>CAWFAY010000001.1:0-64339 GCA_963813905.1 uncultured Acidobacteriaceae bacterium
GCTGCTCGCGGCGCGCCGACCCGTCGACGCCGAAAAGAATAGCGCATTATGCGGCTGAGAATGAACCATGCTGCTCCCAGAGTGCCCCGCACCGTGCCGCTGATTTTTGATTTCCCAATGCGTGGGTAGTAGCTGACCGGCACCTCGACAATCCGGAATCCTTGCATGGCGCCCTTCAAGATCATTTCGACTGCCCAACCGTAAGTGTCCTCTTCGAGCGCCAACTCACGAAGTACTTCGGCACGCGCGGCTCGGAACGGGCCGAGGTCAGTGATCTTCACGCCATAGAGAAGGGTGATCAGCCCAGCCGCGAGGCGATTGCCAAAGACGGAATGCCAGGGTAGCGCTCCGCGAATTCGCTGACCACTGAGGCGCGAACCCAACGTGATATCGGCGCGTCCCTCGACGATCGGCGCTATAAGCAGCGGCAGCTCAGCAGGACGGTCGCTGTAGTCGCCATCGAGGAAGACGACGATGTCAGGGCGATCGGCGTTGGCCAGTCCGGTCAGACACGCCCGGCCATATCCGCGACGGGGCTCGGAGAGCACGCGCGCGCCTGCGTTGGCAGCAATCTCGGGCGTTCCGTCACCGGAGTTGCTGTCGACAACCAGGACCTCGGTAACAACACCCGCCGGCAAATCGGCGAGAACTCGCCCGATCGCCGAAGCTTCGTTGTGCGTAGGAATGATGACGGATACGCGCACTCTGCCTTGGCTCAAATCACCACCAGGGCGAGGACGGCCACCGCTGCGCCAGCCTGACGTCGACCCCCCATGTTCGGCCCGCGCGCCCAACCGAGAGCGCGAGCGATGCCATCATGGGGACAAGCAGTTCCCATATCCATGCGGTGCCGAACTCCGATACCCAGAGGCTTGTGAGAAACGCGAACGCCACAAAAGCGGCCGGGCGGGTGAACAGACCGATGAGCAGAAGTATGCCGAGCGAGATTTCGGTCACTGCTTGCAGGGGACCCGCCATCGCGGCGTGGCTCGCCGCCAGACCCATGACCGCCTTCCACGCACTTGGCGAACGACTGTGCTGGATGTAGTAGTTGATGAGGCCAGCGTAGCCCGCCGGGGTATACAGGCCCTTCCCCAAATTCTCGAAGAAGACCGAAACGAACATCGCTCCGATGGTCAAACGCACAATCGCCAGCCCGACTGCTGCTTGTGGTGCATGTGCCACCGTGGTCATGCCGTTGCGCGACGGTGCCGCATTCGCCATGCTGAACCTCGATTCGTGGAATGGTATACCAGATCGGAAGCTGACGACACCGTCAACTCCTCTTCCGGGAAGCCAACCTGTAACATTGCGTTGACGGACCTCGCGCCTGACAACTCGCGCCGGCTACGGTAGAATCTGCACCAATGTTTGCAGGGGCAGCTTCTGTAAGCTGCCTCGCTGTTGTCTTCTCTGTTGCTTCACTCCGGTCATTTGCGTGCTTGAATTCGTTGCCATGAAACGACTCAACGACTAACGACTAAAGGAGGTCGTCGTGAAGCTGCGCGTTCTGTCATTGTTGCCATTGCTGGTTTTCCCGTGGGCTGTGTTGGCGGCCCAGGCCAACTCCGATAGCCAGAAGTTCAGCCCGCCGGCTCGAACATTTCGCTTCACCTACAACTTCACGGTCAAAGACATTCCCTCCGGGACGAAGCAAGTGCGGGTCTGGGTTCCAGTGCCGCCGACTGACCGGCATCAGACGGTGCGCGTGTCGAGTGTCAAGGGTCCCGGCAAAACGCAAATGACCCAGGAGTCCGAATACGGCAATCGGATAATGTACGCCGAGTTGCAGAATCCCTCGTCGGACAAAGTAGAGTTCACTCTCGAGTACGAAGTAACGCGGCGGGAATACTCGCGCGGCGATTATGCACAACTTGAGCGCAAAGATCAGAAGCCTGGCGTAGCTTCCGCATCCATGAGCCGCTATCTGGCGCCCGACAGTTTGATTCCCACGGATGGGAAGATGAAGGTGCTGGCGATGGAGGTGACCGGATCGCAAACCGGCACCATCGCGAAAGCCAAGGCGGCGTATGACTATCTCTTCACGAACATGCGCTATGACAAGACAGGCTCCGGTTGGGGACGGGGTGACGCACTGTGGGCTTGTGACGCCAAACGCGGCAACTGCACCGACTTCCATTCTCCATTTATCGGGATGCTGCGAGCCGATGGAATCCCGGCGCGATTCGACATTGGTTTTCCTCTTCCAGAGAGCAAGGACAGCGGCGACATCCCCGGCTATCACTGCTGGGCTGAATTCTATGCGCCGAAAACAGGCTGGATCCCGGTTGATATCTCGGAGGCGTGGAAAGCAAAGCAGAAGGAGAATTACTTCTTCGGAACAATTGATGCCAATCGTCTGCAGTTCTCCACCGGTCGCGATATCACGCTCTCTCCTAAGCAGGATGGTCCGGCCCTGAATTACTTCGTATACCCGTATGTCGAGGTCGACGGCAAAACCTACGACAAACTCGATAAGCAGTTCAGCTTCAAGGAAGTGCAATCTCCGGCGAAAGAGTCAGCGAACGCGCAGCGCGCGGGTTTCTGAATCGCAATAGCAGGCTCAGCAGCCAGCGTTCTTCTGGGCGGGCAGACCCATCTCGGCTGGCTATGAAGACTGTCATTTCGGGATAAAGGAAAACAGTCCCACGACGGCGCCGCCCAACACAAGAAGCGCTGGGTTCACTTTGTATTGCAGCAGGATCAGCAGTGTTCCTACGGCGAGCGCGGCCGTCTCTGTTCCGGTGATGGCGCCTTTTGCCATGCTGAAGCAGCCTGCCAGTAACAGGCCGATGGAAACCGGGGCCAGCCCCTTCTGAATAGAGTCCCTCCACGGCCAGTCTTCCAATCGCCTCCACAGCCGCGTGACCACGAACGCAAGCAGTGCGGTGGGACCAAAGAATGCGATGAGGGTGACCAGCGCGCCCAGAAAGCCTCCCGCCCACTGCCCGATCGCGACGATCATCATCATGTTCGGGCCGGGCGCCATCTGCCCAACGCTATAGAGGTGGATGAGCTGGGTAAACGTCAGCCACTTGTGTACTTCCACGGTGAGGACCTTCAGCTCCGGGAACGCAGCCATTCCTCCGCCGACGGTAAGCAGAGAAAGGTAGGAAAATACGCGTATCAGTGCGGGAATCTGGTTCATGGGCTGACTCTCGTTTCCGTCGCGCCGCCGCGCGGCCGATACCAAACGATCGCCATCAGCCCCACCGCAATGAGCACGCGCGGTACCGACTGATGCAGGCGATTCACTCCGATTACGGTGATCAGGATGAAGACGAAGTCGGCACGGCCGGAAAGCGACTTCTTGCCCAGCTGGACACTTGTGGCAAGGATCAGTCCGACGGCCGCGGCCGCGACTCCCTTAAGCGCAGCCGTAGACCATGGATGACCGCCGTGTTCACGATAGAGAATGCCGGCGATGTACATAAGCGTTCCACCCGGCAGACACATACCCAGGATCGCGGCCAGCGACCCGATCCAACCTTGCAGCTTCTCTCCCACCAGGACCGCCATGTTGGTGGCGTTCAATCCCGGCAGCGACTGGCTGAGGGAGAGCATCTGCACAAACTCCTTGTCGTTGAGCCACTGCCGCTTGGCAACCAGATTGGAGCGCAAATAGGGCACCACCCCGCCAAAGCTGGTGGCGCCGATGAACAGGAACTCCAGGAAGATGTCCACTACGGAGGCCTTGGGAACAACTGCCTCGACCGGCTGTAGCGCGGGTTTTGCGGCGACGTCACTCATGGCTTTGGGGCCCATTCCCCCTCAGGCGATACACCATGGCGGTCTTGGTTACACCCAGGGCCAGCCAATCTTTCACGTCGTGCTGTAGTGTGGTGTAAAACTCGGCTGCCAGCTTCTTCGGTCTTTGGGCAACCGATTCCCGGCCGGGGAACCTCCCTTGGAACGCAAATTCTCCTACCAGTGACTTATGCTCGCCGCGGGTGCGCCACAGTGCGATGTCGCACTTGGCGACTTGCCCTTTGCCGAAATCCAACTGACCCAGCGGCAGCAAGACTTCTTCCACGATCCCCTCGTTCACCAGGGTAATGTGGTCTTCGTCCGAAGTCTTGATCGCTGCGAGCGCAGGAAATATCTTCACCAGCGTTATCAGCAAGGTTTTGTCGGCGGCGTGGATCTGACTCAGGCCGAACTGACAATTGTGGGAGTAAAGGATGCGATATCCGCCGACTTGGTCCTTCAACGGCAGCGCTTCCGCTTTGAACTTGATGCGGTACGCACCGTCGATGTTGGGGCGTACATCCATCTGCGTGGCCTTCAGCTCATCGGGATGGCGATACTTGAAGACGATCTCCGGGTCGCCGACGGGAAAGCCATCTACATACGAAATTCTCCGGCGCAGGATAAACGCGTTGTTGTACAGCCGGAAATCAGGGGTGTCTCCGAAGGTGATCTCGCGGATTTCCGGCCGCAGATCCGCGTGCGGATCTGCGATAAAACCCACACCCACTTTCTTCGCCGTTTGCTTCACGATCTTGCCGAAGTCGCGGAAGCTCTGGACCGAGGTAAAGCCGTCGGGCTTCAGGATGAGTTTGGCTTCCAGGTAGGTGATCTTGTCGAGAGGCGTTCCGTCAGCGTAGCTCGACGCGGTAGGAGCAGCCGCCGCAGCGGAGCCCGCATTGCTCGCCACGGCGGCTCTCGCGTTGCTCTTGTTTGATTTCTTTTTTGGGGCCTTTTTCTTTGCCATCGTTAGACTTCCAGTTAAGAGTTGATGACCATTGCAATAGTCCAGAGCAGGGGCAGCGCTGGCGAACTGCCCCACCGATAATTTACTTCATCACTGGGCCACGGTTACCGCCGGGGGCTTCCACGTGCCATCGCCCGGAGGCAGTATCGACGGCGGTGTTTCCTTCGGCCAGTACAAGCGCATCACCATGTAGATCGGGCCATTCGGCGCGGGCAGCCAGTTGGCTTTCTTGTCCGCAGACGGTGCGTCCTTCTGGATGTAAATGGTGAGCGAGCCATCGGGGTTCTTCTTCAGCGACGGCAGCATCGGCGAGTTGATCAGGTAGCGGTTGATCGGATTTTCGATCAGCAACTGCGTCTTGCCGTCGTACATCGTCACCGACCAGAACGCATTCACCGGCGGCAACTCGCCCTTGGCGAAGGTCAGCGTGTAGTTGTGCTTGCTGCCGTCCAGGGAACTGCCGTCGCCTGCATTTTTGGCCAACGGGTACATGGCTTCGACAGCATCGTTGCCATAAATACCGGCATCCGCAGCAGCGGCCCGTAGCAGCCAGTCGCCTTTGTAGAACGAGCGATCACCGAAAGCGGAGCCGACAGCCCATCCGTTGATCGTCTTTCCGATGTTGTCGCGTTGCTTCTCAATCGAGCTATAGCCTTCTTTCAGCGCGACTGCGATCTCGCCCTTCTGCGCGTCGGAAAGTTTGTCGAAGGCAAAGGGCTTGCCCGCTCCGATTCCAATCGCCGCAAACTTCGCACGTAGCTCCGTCTCCTGCGGGACCGGCGGACAGTATTGCAGCAGGAAGTTCAGATATTTTGGGAACTCAGTTTTGAAGGCCTCCTCGGTGAACGGCGGGAAATCGGGCGCTGGAGGCGCAGGCGGAGCAGGTTGGTGCAGGTAGGATGAGAGCGACTGAGCCGTGTATCCCGCCTGGATTTTCTTTACATTCGCGATGTCTGCCGGATTGAACAGCTGCGTGCGATAGATGAGCAGGCTGAATTGCGTCTCGGAATTGAAGACCTTCTTGATGCCCTTCGGGGTCTCGCCCGTCCATCCCGGTCCCGCCACCATGTAGCAGCCGGCATCATTGCCTGTGGTGCGCGAGCCGACGTAGCCGTAGTTGAAGGAGTACATATCCGTCAGTTGCACGGAGTAATACCGGTTCTTATCGATCTTGGGCACACAGAAAACGAGAGGCTCGGCTCGCAGGTCGGCCTGCAACATGGAATATGGTGTATCTGCGTTGGGCGTCACGATGGCCGTGTCTTTCGGAGTAAATGTCTGGGAATCGCTGACGATGGTGTTGAACGGCCCTTTGTACTGCGAGTTCGACTTGTCAACATTGAACTGATACATCGCCTTATAGGCCGCGATCATGGGGAAGCCGTAGACGTAAGCCTGCTGATAATCGTCCTTGTGCGAGACGGCCTCGCGCACCGGCCCTTCCTGCTTATTACTGCAGGAAACCGTGAACAGCATTCCCAGTACTACAGGTACAGCAGCGAGCCATCTGCTCTTCATAGTTTTCTCCGGATGTGGATTGTCTCAAAGCGAATGCGTCCTTCTGCGTCGGGGCCGCTCCCACTGTGGATACAGCAATCACGGCGAACTTCCAAATTCTGGCACAGACACACATTCTCCGCTGTCGCATCGCAGGCATGGTTTAGGGGTAGCACCAAATTCTACTATCGAACGCAGCTGTACGAATACGACTTACGAGCTACACGAGTGCCATGATACCCAAGAAACCGCCCCCGTCATCGGCACTTCACGAGAATCAAGAAACCTCGCAACATTTCTCTATCGCTTAGGCCGACCTGAAGGGCATACTAATTCACACGACCTGCTTCGAGACCGCCGAAACCTCTGGCTTGCCAGGCGCGTATAGAAGACTGACCGCGGCTTAGTTGTTGAGGGGAGCTAACACTCATTCGAGTTGGGCTATGGCAATCCAGAGTGGCCACGGAGGGGAGTCATGAATTCGAAAAATAAAATGGCAAGAGTCTCTGGATTGCTTTATCTAATCATGGTACTTACCGGCATTTTTAGTCTCATGTATGTTCCGGCCAAGCTGATCGTGCACGGAGACGCTTCGGCAACGGCCACCAACATTCTTGCTTCGCAACTCCTGTTTCGTGCCAACATTCTTAACAGCCTTGTCTCACCTACTGTGTTTCTTTTCTTGGTACTGGCCCTTTACCTTCTACTCAAAGAAGTCGACCATCTTCTTTCCGTGCTCATGGTCATTCTGGTCCTGATCCAGATTCCGATTGCCTTTATAGATGTATTAAACCAACTCGCGGCTCTCGAACTTGTGCGGGGTGCTGACTTCTTGTCCGTATTCAGCAATGGCCAACGGGAGGCCCTGGCCCTGTTGTTCCTCGGGATCAATGACCAGGGGACTATCGCGTCTGAGCTATTCTGGGGGCTGTGGTTGTTTCCGCTGGGCCTGCTTGTTTACCGATCTGGTTTTCTCCCGAGATTCTTGGGTGCGTGGCTTATTATCAACGGATTCGCGTATGTTGCCACTTGCTTTGTAGGTTTGCTTTTGCCGCAATACCTAGGGGTTACCAACAAGGTCGCCTTCCCACTTCTCCTAGGCGAGGTGGCGTTCATGTTGTGGCTGCTGGTCATGGGTGCCAAAACGATAGAGCCCGAACAACGCGCCGCTGCCTAGAGCTCACGGGGGTGAATGCATGAACTCGATCAGCGCCTTCGACGAGTCACAACGCAAAGCTGCAAAGGTCGCGGGATTCGCTTTCCTGTTCGCGATGGCGATAGCGGTCCTTGCGAACTATGGCATCAACTTTCGCCTCATCATCCCGGGTAACGCCGTGGATACCGCCCGGAAGGTCATCGAACACGAGACACTGATTCGTATCAATATCGCCTGCAATCTGATCTACGCTGTGATCATGGTGGTCTTGCTCTCAGCGCTCTACGTGATCCTCAAGCCTGTGAATCGGAACCTTGGCTTGGTTGCGGCATTCTGCAGGCTGGTATTCGCCTTGATGTGGGGTACTACCGCGCTCAACACGCTTGGCGCTCTGCGGTTCCTGGGGGACGCTGCTTACCTGCCAGTCTTCAAGGCAGATCAATTGCAGACTTTGGCGAGGCTGCACCTCGCCGCGAGCTGGGACGCGTACTACGTTGGCCTGCCGTTCTGGGGCTTGGCCTCCACGGTTTGCGGCTACCTGTGGCTCAAGTCAAGGTATATCCCGAAAGCATTGGCTGCCTTCGGTCTGGCCTCGTCTGCATGGTGCGTGATCTGCGCTTTCACCTTCATCGTTTTCCCCCGCTTCGAAGCGACAGTTGGCGCGTCCTGGTTCGATGTGCCTATGGTCCTCTTCGAGTTGGCCTTGGGTTTTTGGCTTCTCTTCAAGGGCCTGCGGGCGCCAGTCGCGGGGTAGCGGCGCTCGTAAGAGGCCTAGTATCTCGTTGCAGAAGTTCGCGTCAGATGCAAGCAATTGGGCGTGAATGGTTTAGCTCCTGCAATGCATTCGCGAATTAACGCAACGAGATACTGGCCTGCTCATGGATGTAGATTGACTTACGAGCCCAGCGTGTTCGATTACTATGACGAGAATCTAGGACTAAAAGGCACACGAGACAGCGGTAGGAGTGATTTGTAACATTGACTGCACGTATTGCTATTATCTGCACATGAAGAACTGCCGCGCAGCACAGCAAAGTCCAGATTACAGACGAGGCTCTGGAGGCGCTCGAAGGCAAGTGGAACTGAACGATCTCTGTAGTGGATTGCTGAAGTTCGTTCACCGGACGACGAGAACGCAGACAACATCTGCCGTCGCATCGCTCGCGGTGAGCCGCTGAAGGCCGCCCATGATAAACCGGATAAATATGAAGGCAACTGACCGTAGGTGCATCGTTAGGTTTTGTCTGCTCTGCGTGGCAGTTTCACTCACCGCCGGATGCAGCAAGAAGGAAGCTCCGCAGCAAAATGCTGCGCCGGCTCCCGGTGGGCAGGCGGCACAGCCGGCGCCATCACCGTCTGCCGCTCCGCCGACCGAACCGGCAGCTCCTGCGACGGCGAACATGGTCCTGCCCTCACCGTACGGCATCCACACGGACGATCTCGATGCGATGATGAAACGGCGCTATATCAGGGCGCTGGTGATTATCAACCCCATCGCATTTTTCTACAGCCATGGTCATCCCATGGGCATAATGTATGAAGCCCTGCGCGAGCTGGAGAAGTACGTTAACGACAAGTACAAAACCGGCAACTTCCCAGTGAAGATCACATTTGTTCCTCTGCGTCCGGACCAGGTCGAGGAGGCGCTGCATCGCGGCGTGGGCGATTTCATTGCATACGGTCTGATCGTCTCACCCGAACGCGAGCAGCGGGTCGCGTTCACGGTTCCGCTGCAAAAGGACTTGAAGCAGGTCATTGTGAGCGGACCCGACTTCGGCACCGTGACAACGGTCGAAGAACTGGGCAGCAAGGAAATCTATGTCAACGAACTGTCGGTGAGCTACCAGCGACTGCAGCAGTTGAACGACAAACTCAAGCAGGCGGGCAAACCGCTCATCAAGATCAAGGCCGCAGATTCGAACCTGCTTGATGACGACCTGGTCGAGATGGTCAATGCCGGGTTGATTCCGGCGACGGTCACAACCGATGCCCGTGCCAAGCTGTGGACCCAGATTTTGCCCAATATCACAGGTCATCCCGAACCGGTTATTGCCAGCGGCGAACAAACCGCATGGGCGGTGAGGAAAGACAATCCTCAACTGAAGCAAGTGCTCGACGAGTTCATTACTCCCCGAGCGGTCGGGACTTCGTTCGGCAATACTCTGGTGCGCCGTTACCTGCAAAACACCAAGTGGATCAAGAACTCGACCTCGCCCGAGGAGATGAAGAAGTTCGAGGCGATGAGCGCGATGTTCAAGCAGTATTCCGGTCAGTACGGCTTCGACTACCTGATGATGATGGCGCAGGGCTACCAGGAGTCGCTGCTCAACCAGAGCGCGCGAAATTCGAGCGGCGCTGTGGGCATCATGCAGGTGATTCCCAAGTATGCGGCGGCCAATCCCATCAACGTCAAGAATGTGAACCAGGCGCCGGGAAATATCGAGGCTGGTGTCAAGATGTTGCGCAACATCGAGGACCAGTACTTCAACGATCCCAACATCGACCAGTTGAACAAAACGTTGATGGTGTTTGCCAGTTACAATGCCGGGCCTAACCGGATCGCCCGGCTGCGCGCCCAGGCCCAGCAGCAGGGGCTCGATCCCAACAAGTGGTTCGGCAATGTCGAGCTTATGGTCGCGAAGGACATCGGACAGGAGACCGTCACCTACGTTGGCAATGTCTACAAGTACTACATCGCCTACAAGCTGGCGTTACAGGACCAGAAAGCAGTAGCGCCCGCGTCGAAGTGAAATTGCAAAAAGGAGAGACTATGACGTTTAACACACTTAAAAGGTTCATTGTCGCGGTGCTCGCTGTGAGCGCCACCATCAGCGTGGCTCAGAATCCGCAGATGGAAGAGAAGCTGATGGCCATCAAGCAGAACATGGCCAAGAACAAGCAACAACTGGCGCAGTACACCTGGACGGAAACCGAAACCATCAGTCTCAAGGGCGAAGTGAAGGACACCAAGACTTACCAGGTTCAAATGGTAAACGGCCAGCAGCAGAAGACCGAGATCAGTGATCAGAAAGCGCAGTCGGGCGGTGGACGTGAAGGCCGGTTTAAGCAACACGTGGTCGCGAAAAAGAAAGAAGAATTTCAGGAGTATGGGCAAGCTATCGGCGCGCTGGCCAAGCAGTACACCACACCCAATCCCGATCGCCTGATGCAGGCCAAGCAGCAGGGCAACCTCTCTCTGGTTCCCGGCAGCGGTACGATCAGTCTGGTCATCAAGAGCTTTGTGAAGCCTAACGATCAGGTCACATTTACCATCAGCGATCAAACCAAGGCGCCGGTCAGCGTGCAGATCAACTCCTACCTCAATGACCCGAGCGATGTGGTTACGATCTCTGCCCAGTTTGCTCAGCTGGCGGACGGCACGAACCATGTGACGTCAACCACGATTAATGGCGAGCAGAAACACCTGACGGTAAACGACCAGAACTCAAACTATCAAAAGGTAATGTAGTCTCAGTCCCGGCGGTGTTTGGTATGCTCGGAACCTGGTTATGGAGGTGAGGCAACGCTTCATCTCCTTTTGTCGGGGGGACTTATTCTGACATTGGGTGAGAAGACCTGCAGTAGTATAGCCGGCAAGGCACCCCCGGGGCTGGCACCTAGGTGCCAGTGTCTATGATCACTTCATTGCATACATTTTTTAATTTGCAATTTCTTGCAGGTTGCGCCTGCCGCGAACCTGACCGGAGGACGGAAATCCAACCGTCGAAGGCTGGCAACTTCCGATTGAGGCGCTGCAAAAGTTAGTAGTTCCTGATTCTTCGAGAATGCTGTACCGTTTTCGGAGAGAAAATCTTGCCTAGGGCCGAGTGGTTGCTGATCATGAATTACATATTTGCTGTCCGCAGTGTGGTCGTACGCTCATTCTTCTTTCTCGCTCTTGCTGGTTGGTTAAGCGGCAGCGTCTTCGCGCAAGACCACGGATGGCCGCGCACGTTCAACAAGCCGGGTGGCACGCTCGTCCTGTATCAACCGCAAGTGGATGACTGGAAAAACTACTCGGTGGTGGATGCCCGCTCCGCTTTCGCCTTGACCCCCACCGGGGGCAAAGAGCACGTCGGCGTGGTCACCTTTCAATTGCAGTCGATCGCGGACATGGACACCCACACCGTGTTCCTCTACAGCCCGAACATCACCAGCATTTACTTTCCTTCGGGAGATGCCGGCTCCAACGCCCAACTCGACAGTCTGGTCCGGACGTTCCTCAATTCGTCCGCCACCATGAACATCTCGATCGAGCGGCTGACAGCCAGCCTTCAGAAAAAAACCGCGCCGGCGCATGTTACCGAGGTGAAGAATGATCCGCCCACCATCTTCATCAGTTTCAAGCCGGCCATCGTTCTTCTGGTGAATGGCAAGCCGGTGTTGGCGCCGGTCGGAGGCGACATAAAGAATGTAGTTAACGCCAACTGGCCCTTGTTTCAGGACACGAAGACGTCTACCTTCTACCTGTTCGACAGCAAGGGATGGATGACTTCGAAGAGCTTGAGCGGCGATTGGACTGCCACTGCAAAGTTGCCGGCCAGTTTTTCCGCAGTTGCTGACAGCCCTAACTTCCCCGACCTGAAGGCGTACATCCCGGCGCCGGTGGTTCCGAGCAGTCCGGCGGTCTTCTACAGCAGCACCCCGGCGGAGATCGTCGTTTTCCAGGGACAGCCCCAGTGGGAAGCCATCACCGGCACGCAATTGCTGTACGCCAGCAACACCGGTAGTCCAGTCTTCAAGTACATCCCGACCGAGACCTATTACTACCTCACCTCGGGACGTTGGTTCTCGTCGAAGAGCCCGATGGGTCCGTGGACCTTCGCTACCAATAGCCTCCCGGCGGACTTCCGAAATATCCCGCCGTCGAGTCCGATTGGCGGAGTACTGGCGTCCGTCCCCGGCACCCAGCAGGCGGAAGACGCTGTGCTGATGGCACAGGTGCCGACGACCGCCGAGATCAACCCGACGGAAGCCGCCAAAGAGGTCAAGGTCAGCTACAACGGAGCACCGCAGTTTTCGCCGATTACAGGTACCACAATGTCGTACGCCACCAACACGCCGAATCGGGTGATTCAGGTTGGCAGCGTGTATTACTTGTGTCTGAATGGTGTTTGGTTCATGTCGAACACGCCCAATGGTCCATGGCAGACTGCGCCGTCTGTACCGTCGGTGATCTATACCATCCCGGCTAGTTCGCCGGTCTATAACGTTACCTACGTGACCCAGACTACCTTGCCCACTGGATATGTTCAGTCCAGCTATACCGCGGGCTATCTGGGAACCTTCGTTACCGGCTTTGCGTTGGGTGCGATCATTGCCGATGGCACCGGCTATTATTACCCGCCCTATGTTGGCTGGTACGGCGCTTACCCTTGCTATTATCCGTACGCCGCGACCTATGGCTACCATCCGGTTTACAACCCGTACACCGGCGCCTACGGTTATGGAGCTTCGGCCTATGGCCCGTATGGCGGCCAGGCGCATTGGGGAGCCTCTTACAATCCCTACACCGGAACCTACGCCCGCGGAGCTACGGCGTCAGGGCCGTGGGGATCGACGGCGGCAGCACAGGCCTATAACCCCTACACCGGCGCGTACGGGCAGACCCATCAAAGCTCCAATGCCTACGGATCATGGGGTAACTCGGTTTACAGCAAGAACGGCACTACCACCTATACCCAGCACGAGAGTGGCCCTAACGGATCCGAAGCCACCGGCTACAACACCAAGGGAGGCGAGGCGGCCGCAACCAGCACGCGATACGGCAGCAGCGCTGCAGCCAAGAGTTCCAGCGGCGATATGTATGCCTCGCATGATGGCAACGTGTATAAGAACACCGGCTCCGGCTGGCAGAGTTACAACAACGGAAGCTGGAATAACGTTCAGAAGCCAACCCAGCAAAGCGCAGAGGCGGCACATCCGCAGGCCAGTACTGATGCCAACAACTTCAAGAGCTCCGGCGGATGGGGCGAAGCCAATCAGGAAGCGCAGAGCCGCGCCACGGGTAATGCTTCAACCCAGCGCTACGACCAGGCGCAGCACTCCGGTTGGGGCAGTAGCGATGGCTGGGGTAGTCACAGTGGCGGTGGTGGCTGGGCGAGCCGCGACGGCGGTGGATGGGGCGGCGGCGGTGACCACTGGGGTGGCGGTGGCGGTTGGGGTGGTGGCGGCGGCGGGCGCTTCGGCGGCGGAGGGTTCCGGCGCTAAGTAACAAGGATCATCGATCAATGGTCTTCCCTGGGCTATGAAAGAAGGAAGTTAGGCAATCAATTCAATCTCGAGGTGCCTTATGCGAATGCAGCGTTCAGTTGCAGCTTTAGTTGTAATCACGGTTGTTCTTTTGGCGGGACAGGCCATCGCGCAGAAGAAGAGCAAGTATGTCTGTTCAGAACCGAAGCCTGAAGCGCTGTGCAATGCCGCTAATACCTGCGGCTCAGCTTCGTCCCCTTGCACCATCGACATTACCAAAGCCGGCGGTTCGTGGGCGAAGGTCAAGCCTGGCATCCCCGGTGCGAAGGACAATCAGTTCTTCTGTATCAAGGCAGGCACTACCGTCGTCTGGATGACCTCCAACAAGAACACAGGTTTCATGGTCTCCTTTGGCACCGACTCGCCATTTAGTCCCGACGACCCAATCATGGGCGGCGGAGCCAAGAAGGTTACAGTCAAGGCTGAGACCCCAGGATGCTACAAGTACGATGCCGGAGCGTTCTTCTCCGGAGGAACCTACGGTATGGGGGGCGGCAGCAAGCCAGAGCTTGTCATCTTGCCGTAGCAGCTATTGCCCTTCGTGATTTCAACCCAAGCGGCGACTGGCGCTATTGGTCATAAGCTGGATCGTGCAAGCAGGTGTATGCCTCGAATTGCTGCCCGTGCCGAGAGAAGCTTGAGCCGGGGAGCGAAGGCGCCGGCGTCCTCAACTGACGCGAAATGTATGGAGAAAGATCAATGAAATTCAAAGCTCTGAGCCTGATTACTGCAGTAGCGCTGTTCGTGGGCTCGGCCCTCGCCCAGCAGGTCTCGGTGAACTACAACCATAACCAGTCGTTTGCCAACTATCACACCTACGCGTGGGGAAGTAACAACAAGAATGAGATCCAGAATTCGATCCTCGCTCAGGTTGCCCAGCAGGACATCGAAAACGCACTGTCAGCCAAGGGCCTGCAAAAAGTGCAGGAGTCGCAGAACCCTGATCTCATCCTGACCGCCAGCGGCGGTGAGCGCGAGCAGACCTCGTATAACGCCTGGGGCATGCGGGGCATTGGCGGCGGCATGGGGGGAATCACCCCGCAGCAGAACGTTGAGGCGACAATGGTCGTCAGCCTCTACGACCTGAAGGCGAAAGAACTGGTGTGGCGCGGCATCGCCCAGGACACGCTGAGCAACAACGGCAACAAGAACCAAAATATGGTGAACAAAGCTGTTGAGAAGATGTTCAAGCAGTGGCCTAAGAGCTAACGCTCCAGTTGTCAGTTGCCGGTTGTCAGTTGTCGGAGGAAGACGTCAGTCTTGCGGTCAGGTCTTGAGCGGAACACTCCAGCGCCATAGGCGCGAAGCTTAGCCCAGCGCTTCAGCGCTGGGGGAAGTGAGTCAAAGGCCCCGAGTCCCGTAGGGACGGCAGAATTCTCGCGCACGACCTTTAGTCGTTGTACGAAAAACAGGTCCTTTGCGGACTGAAGTCCGCTCAGGAAGAGAAATCTGAATAGGAGCTTTTCGGCACGACCAAAGGTCGTGCCCTGACGCGGATCGTCGCTAAGCCGAGTTTTCAGCGGCCTGTGAAGTCGTCCCCTGACGCGGATCTTGCCAAATCAATTTTGGATGTACACAGCCCATGAACCGGACCAATCCCGTATCCGCCGCATTCCGTTTCCTAATTGTCATCGCAGCGATCCTGCTGCTGTCGCTCACTGCATCCGCCCGCGACAAAATCAGCGTCAGCTATGCCAAGGGCTTCAACTTCTCGCAATTCAAGACCTATGCCTGGGCTGAACACGGCGCAGTTGCCCATCCCTTACTGGCCGCCGATATCGTGGGAGCCATCGACCAGGAGCTGACCGCGCGTGGACTTCAAAAGGTGACTTCCAACCCCGACCTCATCATCCAAATCTACGGCTCCATCGACGACGACATGACGATGTATTCCAATGATCCCCTGTACGGTGCGACCGGGGGAATTCCGCCTTTCGATCCGGACATGACGGGACCTGCATTCGACGGCTTTTACGGAAACACAACCGTCACCATTCATAAAGGCCAAATGGCAGTGGACCTGGTCGATGCCAAGGCGAAGAAGATCGTCTGGCGAGGGATGGCTACGGAGAGCGTCTCCGCACACGACCCCGAGAAGCTGGTAGAGGAAGTCAACGGTGCGATTTCCAAGATGTTTAGGGAGTACCCGAAGGGAGCTTAGCGAAACCCATCTCGCCCAGTGGCGGATCGCGATCAGCCTGTGCCGAGTCGAGGGAGAACGTGAAGCCCGGTCCCATAGCAGATATCTTTTGCCACGTTCATCCATTGCGCCGGGCAAGTGCAATGACTTCTCTTCTTGGTGGGTTGCTGGTCGCTGGCTTCGTTGTCTCCTCCTGCGCGCAAGACCTCGCGCCGCGCGCTTACCTTATTACTCCGGTACATTCCAACGCGGTTACGCTTACCTGGTCCCTCTATAGCGGCGGCCTCGACTTCAATAATGTTGTTCCCGTCAACGACGCGACGGGGACCTACAGCGTGCCGGTCTTCACTCTCTACCATTCGCTGAACTTCTTCGGACGCTCGGCCAACATTAGCGCCTCGCTGCCCTACGGAGTTGGCACCTTCAGTGGCGATGTAGGGGAGGACCGGCGTTCCATCTATCGCTCCGGATTGTTGGATTTCTCCGCCCGCTTTTCCGTCAACCTGATGGGCGGACCCGCGATGGAGTTTCCCCAGTATGCCAAATGGAAGCAGAAGAAGATCCTCGGCGCCAGCCTGAAGATCGTCGCGCCCACGGGCCAGTACGACCCGCAGAAGCTCATCAATTGGGGCATCAATAAATGGGCGTTTAAGCCGGAGGTGGGTTATTCGCAACGCTTCGGCAACTGGGTGCTCGACGCTTACGGTGGCGTCTGGCTTTACACCACCAATCAGCAGTTCTACCACCCGCCCTTGCCCGCGCCACAGACGCAGGCGCCGATTGGGAGCTTCGAAGGACACCTCAGCTACGACTTCAAGAAGTTGCTAGGCAAGAGCAAATTTCATGGCTGGGCTTCGATCGATGGAAACTTCTGGTGGGGCGGCATCGCATCCATCTACGGGATACCGAATCCTAAGACAGACCAAACCAGCTCACGTCTTGGCGGGACGCTCTCTGTTCCTTACGCCAAGCACCAGTCGATAAAGCTCGCCCTCAGCGGAGGAACCTTCAGCCGCTTCGGCGGCGACTACACCAACCTGCAGGTGGCCTGGCAGTATTCGTGGCTGGGAAGGCCGAAATGAAGGCGTGCAGCATCTTCGATTGCGGAGCGTGATCGACGGTTCAATCCACGAAGAAAAAGCTGGTCGCCAGGTTCTCACATAAGCCGATGACCAGCTTTCTTGGCTTTCACAAGTCAAACCGTGGCTGGCAGGTACTGCCGCCGTGCTCCCACTAGTTCTCGGAGGTTCCCTTCCAGTCGATGATGTCGGAGAGGCGCCACGGATTCTGTCTTAGATCGAGCTGTAGCTTGCCTGCGCTGTCGATGATGAGCTGCGCTGCCGGATACAGAACGCCGGCGCTCTTGGTTTTGTCCTGATCATTCAGATCCAGTTGCCCGGCGCTGAGATTGAAAGACTGGCTCTGCGTGTCTGCAAAAGCTTCACCCGGCCTGATCAGCCGGTTGGTTACAAAGACGATCTTCCTGCCGGTGGGAGTTGGATCCAGACGGATGTAGCTGAGGTCGTAGCCCAGGGTGCCGGTGATGGCGATGTGTCCCACTGCCTTCATTTTGGTCAGCGCATTCACCAATCCCTGGTTCTGTCCCTTTTGGAAAGCGTCGACCAGGACCTGGCGGTCGGCTGCCGTGGACCATTCGTAAATAGTGATGGTGACATCGGCATGAGTGCCCATCTGGGTGCTCGTGCCCCAAGCGGTGGCGTCGATCGTCTCGTACTTATCACGTGCAAATCCCGGAACTGTAAGGGCGAGGACCAGCGCCGCCGCTAGCATACAAAGCGCGGCCGGTCTGCTGGTTTTGAATCCGTTAAGCATAGTGTCTCTCCTGTCGCTACGCAGAGGTAGCGGGTTCTTGGCTTCGTGGCTATCTTACGAGTTTACGGGGAATCAGGTAACTAGAAAAAATACCAGCCGTCGATTAGAAAAAGTACTGCGCGACGCTTACACCATAGAATCGCTGCGCGCTCCGAATACAAGAACGGGCGGTAAACAAATACGTGATGCCGGCAGTTTTTTCCAGTATCCTGCTGCGCAGATGCCGCAAAGCTCAGCCAAGACTACCCACCGCAGCGCCAGCCATCTGGTAAAGGAAACCTGGGAGGCGCAAGCCAATCTCTCGTTCTTTCTAGCCCTGCTGGTGCTGTTCGTTTTTGTCCTGCCGTTGACCAGTGTGGTCGAGAAACATCTCAATGTTTATGTGGATATCGCGTATTCCCTGATGCTGATCTCGGGAATCGCGATCGGTTGGAGCCGTTCATGGCTTTTTTATCTGGCAATGGCGGTGGGCGTGGCTGGAATGGCCGTGCGATGGATTGCCTGGTGGGATCCGGCAATATCAAGGTTTCGAGAGGCTACGACCCTCGCAGCGATCCTGCTGCTCATCATGCTGCTGTTGGTGCGGGTGTTCAAGAAAGGGCCAGTTTCCGGATCGCGGCTGCAAGGCGCTATTGCCGCATACCTGCTCATGGGATTGGGTTGGGCCCATGCATACGTAATCTTCGCCCGCAACCATCCTCAATCATTTGTGACTTCAGATGCGATACCGCCTACGGTCGCCGGATGGACCTACTTCAGCTTCATCACCCTGACGACGGTCGGCTATGGTGACATCATCCCGAAAGCGCCGGTGGCGCGCATGCTTGCCGTGGCAGAGGCGCTCGCCGGACAACTCTACCTTGCCGTGCTGGTTGCGCGGCTGGTTGCGCTTCAGGTGAGCAGCGGTGGAAGCTCCGCCGAGCCAAAAGCCGAGCAAAGAAATGAGTGATGGGGTTGGGGAACGTTGATGCTGGCGGCGGCCGCCGATCGCTATCACAAGATCAGCTACTCGGCCGAGCAGTTGGACACGCTGCTGGTGGATATTTTCTTGGAAGCGCACGCGACTGCGCTAGCCGAGATCGTGCTCGATCTGGATGTCACCGACACCGCGTTGCACGGCGAGCAGGAAGCGCGCTTCTTCCACGGCTACGACGGCGAGTACTGTTACTTGCCGCTGTACATCTTCTGCGGCGAGCATCTACTGTGCGCCCGCCAGCGGGCTTCGAACCAGGACGCCAGCGCAGGCGCGCTCGCCGAAGTGAAACGCATCGTGGGCCAGATTCGGCAGCGCTGGCCGGAGGTGAAAATCATTCTGCGCGCCGATTCCGGCTTCTGCCGCGAGGAGCGATGGCTTGGTGCGAAGCTGAGCCCGTGCACTATGTTTTCGGCTTGGCGCGCAACTCGCGGCTGGAGGCGGAAATCGCCGCCCTCATGAGCCGCGGCCCAGCGCGAACACCAAAAGACGCAGGGCTAGCGTTTCTTCAACCAGCCAAGGAAGCCTGCCCCTAGACCCGACACCAGCAGCGAAATCGTAGCCGGCTCGGGAACAGGCGCTTGCGCACCCTCTGCGCCGAAGCTCACCAGCACGTTGTGCAAGCCGATAACTTCGTCGTTGTAGTCCCAATCGCTGTCGTGGGCCGTGTCCAAGTCTTCCAGCCAGATGAGCCATGTTTTGGGCCCATCACCCCGAGCTGTGGTGGTCGCGCCGCCATTCACGTTTACCAGGGCGTGATTCATTCCGTCGCCGCTATAGGCAGGATCGGAAGCAAGCAGGTACTGGTTCTTGCTGCTGGGGGCGCAGAGGTTTCTCTGTTCCTCCTGATCGCAGAGTTGAACCACCAGCACGTCACCCTGATTGGCGTGGCCGAAAACGACCGAAGGTTGCTGAACGCCCAACTGGTTGTTGAAGAACCAGTTACTCGTCCAGCTGTTGTCGGGATTGGTGTCAATTACCCTCACCCAGTCATGAAAGTTGGCCGAGACGTAGTAGAGGTTTCCCGTAATGTCACCGGTAAACTGGGCCGTGATCTGTTGGGGATTGGCACAAGTGGCGCCGAAGGTTGAGCACAGGAGCCCGGTATCGGCAACTGCAGGTATCGAGCAAGCAGCCATGAGGACGAGAACCAGAGAAACCCAATAGAGACGCACGACAGAACCTCGGATGAAAGGTGGTTGAGGGAGGAACACTAAAGGCCCACTATAATCCAGAGCCTCCCCAAACGCCATCAGAAAAGCTACGTCACACGCGTCCGATAGCCACTCTCGGTGGGTGACCGAGTCGCACATTGGATAAATCGGTTGACCCGCAGGTTGCCCTTGGGACACCACAGGGACCGCAACACGGTCAGCGGTTCAGAGACAAACTGATACAGAAAAGAAGTTGTGGTTACAACTGCACGCCAGGGGTACTTCGAGATTTCGATATTCTACGACGCTTGCGAACATTCGCAACTCACCGAAAGACTCGTTTTGGTCAACAATCGCACCAAACCCACAACAACGATACCGGCCGCGCGCCAGGCAAGAAGAAGGAATTACTACCGCTATAGTAGAAAAGCCTTTCCAATGTGGAAATTAGCGTTTCCGGGCGTGCGCTTTTGAGTGGCCTCGCAGAGCTCCGGCAGGGTAAAATTCAGCTCACGCAGTTCCAGCTTCTTTGGAGTTTTCATGGTAAGCATCTTTCCGCAACGGCGGCCCGACGAGAGCGAGTTGGCACAAAGGCTCGCGCTTGGACCTCTCGAACTCTCGGTGATGGAAGTCGTTTGGCACTCCGGTGCTTGTAACGTGCGCGATGTGGTTCAGCAATTGGACCGCGACTTGGCGTACACGACCGTGATGACCACGATGGATCGGCTCTTTAAGAAGGGCCTGCTTGACCGCACCAAGTGCGACCGGGCCTTCATTTATTCGGAGCGCATCTCGAAGGACGACTGGGAGCGCCAGCGCACGGATGACCTGCTGGCAGGCTTTCTGACGGGGAACCAGCCGTCTCGCGAACTGCTGCTGTCGTGCCTGATCGATGCGGTGGGCGAGCATGACCCCAACTTGCTCGATCAACTGGAAGAGAAGATTCAGTCCAAGCGCCGCGCGCTCACCGGAGAATTGAAGTAGATGGCCCTGCCATACCTGTTGCGGCTTCTGTGCCTCTGCTTCGCGTCATTTTTTATTGTGCACGCGGCGGCCGCGCTCCTGGTATGGATTGGCGCTCCGGCGGCCTTGCGGGTGGCCCAGCATTCCAAGCCCGGCTTTGCGGCGAAGTTCCTCTTCATGTTTCGGATGTTCCCCTTCGCGTTGACGCTGTTTGTGGTGCTCGGGTTCTGCGTCCCCAGCTATCTATGGCTTGAGCCGCTGACCAGCGGTGAAAAAGTTGGCTTCGCCTGTCTGGGAGCAGCCGCGCTGGGGTTCATGGTCTGGATGTTGTCGGCTTTCCGTGTCGGCTTCTCTCTGCTTCGCACCTCACGCTACATGAGCAATTGCCAGCGTGATGGCCAGGAGGTCGCGGTCGAAGGTGAAGCGGCTCCGGTGCTGGTGGTGAAGCGCGATGCCCCGATGATGGCAGTTGCCGGGCTGGTTCATCCCAAGCTGATTGTGTCGCGGGGCGTGTTGCACAGGCTCACGCCGGAGCAGCGCGCAGCGGCTTTCCGCCACGAGCAGGCGCACCAGGCGTCACGCGACAACCTCAAGCGCTTCTTCTACCTGCTGGCTCCCGACGCCTTTCCGCTCGTCTCCGGCTTCCGAAAAATCGAGCGGCATTGGGCGCGTTACACCGAGTGGGCTGCCGACGATCATGCCGTAGCGGGTGATTCGCAGCGTGCCTTATCGCTGGCGGCGGCGCTGGTCTCGGTTGCCAAGATGGGCGTGAATCATCAGCCTGCATTCCTGTTGTCGTCGCTCTACTCACCGCTGGTTGCCGAGGACGAAGACCTTGCGGTGCGCGTTGACCGGCTGCTGCGGGAGCAGCAATATGCCGAAAAGCCGATGGCTCCGCTGGTCCAGGTCGCGCGCAATGTCGCCCTGGTTGCGGCAAGCCTGGCGGTTGCGGCCCTGGTGTGGCCCGGCAGCCTCGGCTCGGTGCATCAGATCCTCGAAAAGCTGATCCAGTAGTTCTCTGCCGCACCTGACGGCCTGGGCCACCCTTACGCCCGATTCACGTCTGGTTGCGCCTCCGTTCAGTCCTCACACCTTGCGGTGATGTGCCTCACTGCGGCTTTGTACTCAAGGTTCATACTGGAATGTTCGCGGCTGCTTGTAAAGGCGTTGGGCTACGCCGGTGCCGCCGGCGAGTATTTCTGCTCGGCGGTGGCGCACGACGGGTGTAGCTCCGGGGCTGAATTGGCAGCCGTGCCAGTCGGAGGTGCGTTAATATGCCAACCATGAGCGATCCTGAAGTCAAGGAACCCAAACCGCAGTTGGTCACGCCGGAAGTAAAAGAGCCCGAACTGTTCGCTGCCGAAATTGAGATGGAAAAGAAGTCATCGAGCCTCTTTCCCATCCTCTTCGTGAGCCTGCTGGTGCTGGTCGTTGGTGGGACCATCTACTACTTCGTCAAAGGCGCCAAGGAGACATTGACGCAGCCGGTGGCGACCGCGTCGGTGAATCAAATCCTGAAAGGCCAGGGTGCAGCCGTCATCCGCTTCAGCACCGGTACCATTGTCGCCAGCATGAATGAGAAACCCACCGACCCGCATTACAAGCTGTTGACGAAGGCGGGAGTTCTGGCAACCAAGCAGAAGAGTTGGAACACGATAATCTCTGCCCTGACACCGGCCGGACAGAAACTGCTGGACGGCATCAACGGCGTGCAGAAGACCACTAACTCCGACAAGACGGTGACGTACCAGGTGCCGTTGGCGGAGCGTAAGTTGGTGGCCATCGATAAGATCGAGATGATCCGGCCACACCTCGCGCGAGTGACGTACTCCTGGCGATGGGAGCCCAACCGCCTGGGCCAGGAATTCGACGCCTCGGGCGAACTGGTGAAAGGCTTCAATACCTGGGACCGCGGAACGCTCATCAATTCGTATGGCGTGGATTTCTACAGTGCCGCCCCGACCCATGTCACGCTGGTGCTACAGGAAACCAAGGACGGAAGCTGGAAGCCCTACGTAGAGTAGTTCGCGGCGATTGAGGCGGGTTCCGGGCAAGCACCTGGGGCCCGCGAGAACAGACAGGTAGTTCAGTGCAGGCGCTGCACACATAGCAGGTCATGGTTCCGATTTGGGCAATCGGGCTGCAGCTCTTGTTTCCGATAATCGATTCTCCCCTTTCGAAGTAATACTGCCCTAGGCGTCAGATCCCGCAGCAGACCTACTCGCCTTGGTGGCGTTTACTCGCCCCTACCGGACTGCCTATGAACCTCATGGCCGCAGCATGAGGTCCCGAACCAGACAATTGGGTAGAGGCTCAGTTTGGTTGTCATCCCGAGCGAGCCTCATTTGCGAAGCGAGGGATCTGGGCGTGCCGATTCGCGCCGGTGCACGAAAGGCAAGCATCCTCATCCAAACTGAGCCACTACCGACAATTGCGTTGACTTTTCAGGGACTTCGCCTATACTTGGCGTCCTACCGCTGGGCGATCTCGCCAAGCAAGTCTAGCGCTCAAGTTGCGTTCGAGGGAGGTTTTGATGAAGTTGTGGAAATGTTTGCTGATGGTTGGTCTGCTGGCGTTAACGGTTAGCGCCTATGCCGATGTATATCAGACTTATGACCTGACGTGGTCGGGAGCTTCTTTCAATAACAATGCAACCGCGACAGGACAGATTACCCTTGACCTTACCACCCTGCCGAACCCAGGTGGTCCGGCCTACGACATGTACAACGATATCGTGAGCCTTTCGCTTACCATCACTGGCGCAAGTTCCGGCAATGGCACCTGGACGAGAAGCGACCTGGCTCCTATCAGCAACCTCGGCACCTACACCTATTGGGATACCGGTGGAGTCGCGCTGGATTTGACGAAGGAGCTCGTGGGCCAGCCGACAACTGGCAATCCTTGGGGTACTCCCGACGGAATAAGCGGAGACTTCAACTTCTTTTTCACCAACGGAGGTCCGATTGGCACCTTCTATTTCACGTTGACGAGCGACGGTGGGAACGGAGATTCACTGCTTCTTACATCGGTTGCTCCGAGCGTTCCTGAACCCGGAAGCCTGGTTTTGGCGGGTAGTGGGATGATGCTTCTGGCAGGTGCAATCCGGCGTAAATTCCTGCGATAAGACCGAAAGAGCGGTTTGTTTCAATTGGGCACTCGTTAGCGAGTGCCCATGCTTTTGTTATCTCGTGATGGCTACTTGAGCTTCCGGCTTCGCGGGGCGATAACGCAGGCGCTACGCTGACTTCGAGCAACTGAAATTCCCCCGACACCCGTTGTGAGTCTGCGCCGCGCCCTGTATTTTTAGGCATGCACCAGGGTCAACCAAAGTAGGCCCACCGCTACGGTCGCTAAAGTTACCGGCACACCGATCTTCATGTAATCCCAGAAGCTGATCTTGGTCACAGTTCGCGCTTTTTCCACGACGATGATGTTGGCTACAGACCCGGTGATGGTCAAATTGCCCGCGAGTGTGCTTGCCATAGACAATAGCAGCCACGTCGTGTGGGGATCACGGAAGTGTGGCACCAGGTCGCGCAACAGCATCACAGCAGGAACGTTGCTGACCAGGTTTCCCAGCAGTACGACAATCACGGAAAAAATCACGCTGTTGTGCAGATTCAGCTTTTCTGCCAAACCAAGCAGTTGGCCGGTGATGCCCGCCTCTTTCGCGCCGCCCAGAATCATGAACAGGCCGAGAAACAGCACCAGCAGCGACCAATCCACGTCGCCGTAGATTTCGCGTGGCTGGCGGGTTCGCCGGATAAGCAACAGCGCGCCCCCGATGGCCGCCACCAATGGCGGAGGATGTCCCAGCAGGAACCCGATCAGAACGCCAATTGTTACCGTTAAGGCCCACGCGGGATGCTCCTCGCGATGCACCGCAGTTTCGGTCGTATCACCCACGGCAACCTCCGCTTGGTGTGTCCGCACCTCCAGCCAGTGCAGGAGCGCCCAGTCGATGAACAGCCCGATGACAGCCACCGGCCCGAGATGCGCGACAAAGTCGCGATAGCCGATTCCTGAAGACGAGCCGATGAGCATGTTCTGCGGATTGCCCGTGATCGTTGCAACGGAGCCGATGTTCGCCGCCGTTGCCAGCGCAAGCAGGTAGGGAACAGGATTCACCCGCATACGCTTGCAAATATCGAGCAACAACGGCGCCATGAATAGGCAAACCACATCGTTAACCAGGAAGGCCGAAAGGATTCCGCTGGTGAAGATGACGCCGGGCAGTAGTTGCTGTGGCTTCAAGTGCTCGATGACCAGCCGCGTTATGAGATCGAAGAAGCCGGCCAGGTGCAGACTGGCGACGATCAGCATCATCGAGAAAAGAAGCACGATGGTCGCGAAATCGATACTGGCGATGGCTGATTCGGGTGTCAGTACCCCGAGCGCGAACATGGCGACGGCGCCGATGACGGCCATAGCCGGGCGATCGATGAGTGTGTACGGCAGTCGCCCGACAGCAAAGACAAAATAGCTGGCGAGGAAGATAATCCAGGCCGCAACGACATGCCAATGGGAAAGAACGTGGCGGACTTCGTTCATGAGGCGGAGTATTGGGAAGATGTCAATTGAGCGTTCACAGGCTCTCGATCCTCAGTTGAGGATAGGCGATACGGTACAAACGTTCATCGAGAGTTAGCAAACGATATGACCGGACCTGACAGTGCGCTCCTATAAGAAAGTCCGCCAGGATTCGACGAGTGCCCGAATCGCGTTGCTTGCGTCTCCTTTCGGCGTAAGCCTGGAAGGCCTTTCCGGCCGTTCGCCAAACTGGCTCATCCAGGTTCCAGTCAACCGCGATACCGGTGTCATCGAGGAAGCGGGTGACGAAACCGTCGGTTCGTCCAGGCGCAGCCAGCAACTCGGCAAATACCGGCGCTGAGATTAGCAACGTACCTCTGACAAAGGCGCGCTCCAGGGCGTGCTGCGCAGCCAGGTTGAGCGTACTGTTGCGATCCCAGAGGGCGATGATCACGTTGGTATCGACCGCAGTCGTCACTGTCCCCGCATCTCCCGCAGCCAGCGGTTGATGTTCTTTCTGCCGGAGCCGATGCCGCGATTCCCGATCCCGCGATACTTCGCAAAGGCGCTCTTGGTTCGTAGCGGGCGGACACGGACGTCCTCACCATCGCTTTCAAAAAGTAGATGGTCCCCGGCTCGAACTCCGAGAAGGCGGCGAACTTCGCGCGGTACTGTGATCTGTCCTTTACTCGTCAGTTTGGCCTGTTCCTGCATGGGATTACCTTCGTTCCTTACTTTACCATGTATTCCTTACATTTCTGGCTACCCTGGCGAAATCAGCCCAGATAGTTGCGTGTACTTCGAGTTGGCAAATCCCGGCGTGGCAGACGTTTGTACCGGGACAGTCGCTTTGACCATCCAATCGTACAATCATTGTGATGCGAGAGTTCGCCACCAGTATCGTGCTAGAGCTGCGCCGCCGGGGCTTCCAGGCGTATTTCGCCGGAGGCTGCGTGCGCGATACCGTGCTCGGGCTTGAGCCGGCCGACTACGACGTCACCACCGACGCGACGCCGAACGATGTCATGCGCATCTTTCCCAAGACCTACGCCGTGGGCGCGCAGTTTGGCGTGGTGCTGGTGCCGATACCAGAAGAAGTTCGATACGAGACATTGCCGCCTGAGCATCCGCACGCAGTCGAGGTGGCGACCTTTCGTAGCGATGGCGCCTATTCGGACGGCCGCCATCCCGATCAGGTGCAGTACTCCAAGAGCCCGCAGGAGGACGTGCAGCGGCGCGACTTCACCATCAATGGCCTTCTGATGGACCCATTGGATGGTGATCGCGTGCTCGACTTTGTGGGGGGAGGGAAGACCTGGCTGAGCACGTGGTGCGGGCGATTGGCGAGCCGGAGCTGCGCTTCCGGGAAGATAAGCTGCGCATGTTACGCGCGGTGCGCTTCGCCGCCAGGTTCGGGTACATCATTGAGCCGCGAACGTTCGCGGCGATCCGAGAGTTGGCAGCGGAGATTAACCAGGTCAGCCGGGAGCGGGTGCGCGATGAGCTGACAAAGATGCTCACGGAGGGCCATGCTCGTGCAGCGTTCGAGCTGCTCGACCAGACGGGCCTGCTGGTGCGCGTGCTGCCGGAAATCGATCGCATGCACGGCGTAGAGCAGCCGCCGCAGTATCACCCTGAGGGCGACGTATTCATCCACACCATGCTGTTGCTGGAGAAGCTTTGGCCGCGCTGCCCGCGCACGCTGGCATGGGGAGCGCTGCTTCATGATGTCGGAAAGCCCGCGACGTTTCGCGTGGCGCCGGACCGTATTCGCTTCGATGGGCACGTTGAGGTTGGAATCCGCATCGCGGAGGACATCTGCCGCCGGCTGCACTTCTCCGGTGAAGATACCGAGCAGATCGTCGCGCTGGTTGCCAATCACATGCGCTTTGGCGATGCCGGGCGGATGAAGGAATCGACCCTCAAGCGTTTTCTGCGTCTCCCCAGGTTTGAGGAGCATTTGGACCTGCACCGCATCGACTGCCTCAGCAGTCACTGCGACCTGACGCTGTACAACTTTGTGCGTGATCGGCGCATGGAAGTGAGCGAAGAGGAGATTCGCCCCAGGCTCCTGCTCTCTGGAGATGACCTCATCGCCATGGGCTACCCGCCGGGTCCGCGATTTCGGGAAATTCTTTCCTCCCTCGAAGACGCGCAACTGGAGGGTTCGCTGCACACTCGCGACGAGGCGCTGAGCTTCGTGGCCAGCGAGTTTCCGATGCGCTGAAGCGCCGCTGTTCGCTTTTCGCCCTTCGCTTTTCGCCGGATCCCCTTGGGGGACAGGTCCACATCAAGGCAGAAGGATCTATTCTTCTGTGTCCCCGTGCTGCATCATTTTGCAGCTTGGATGCGACTACATTCTCTGGCGAAGAGCGAAAGGCGAAGAGCGAATCGCGACTGTATTCCGACCGCGATATCCGCAATTTTCACAGCATGGAACACGCCACCGCGGGTGCTAATATCCGGCTCTCGCAATCATGCATCACGCAAGAGCCACTCTCAGCAAAATCTACGCGAATGCGGTCCAGCAGGTCGCCGGCGAACAAGCGCCTGTGCTTGCGTGGCCGCTGGTCTGCGGATCCAAGGTCGCACGGAGGACGGCGGCGTTGGGCTGCGTCAACGGCGAGCTGGCGGTGCGGGTTCCCGACAAGATCTGGAGCAACGAGCTGGAATGCTTTCGAGATCGCTATGTGGCGGCGCTCAACCAGATGAGCCGGCACAAGGTGACGAGCATTCGCTTCGTCGCGAAGGACTGATCGCGCTACACTCAATGCATGGTTTCCGAGAAAGACGTTAGCTATGTCGCCGACCTGGCGCACCTCGAATTAACCGAGGGCGAACGTGCGCGCATGTTGCGCGACCTGAATTCGATCCTGGGCTATATCGAGCGGCTGAACGAACTCGACACTTCCGGCGTCGAGCCCATGGCGCAAGTGTCAACCCGATATGCCGGACAGGATGAAACCGGTGAGCCTTTTGCATACGCAATGCGGACAGACGAGCTTATCCCTTGCCTGCCGCATGAGGACGCGATGCGCAACGCTCCCCAGACCGAGGGCACGTTCTTTAAGGTGCCGAAGGTGATCGAGCGTTAGCCATGGACCTTGATCTGCTGACAGTTGAATCGACACGAACGGCCATTGCCGAGAAGCAGTTCACCGCCTCGGCGGTGGTCGACGCTTTCTACGAGAAGATCCGCAACGACGATCCCGACATCGGCGCCTATCTTACGCTCAGTGAAGAACGAGCGTATCGCCAGGCGGCGCGCATCGACGACCTGGCGGGACGTGGCGAACCGCTGCCGCCGCTGGCCGGCGTGCCCATTGCCGTGAAGGATGTCATCAGCACGAAAGGCGTGCGCACGACGGCCGGGTCAAAGATACTTGCCAACTACGACGCTCCTTACAACGCGACGGTGGTTGACCGGCTGGAGAGCGCCGGGGCGATCATTCTCGGCAAGACCAACTGCGACGAGTTTGCTATGGGTTCGTCGAATGAGAACTCGGGCTTTCATCCTGTCCGCAATCCCCGCGACCGCACACGCGTTCCTGGTGGATCGTCGGGCGGATCGGCAGCGGTCATCGCCGCGGGCACGGCGGTTGCGTCGCTGGGTACGGACACCGGAGGCTCGATTCGTCAGCCGGCTTCATTCTGCGGCGTTGTTGGGCTGATGCCGACCTACGGCCGGGTGTCGCGTTATGGGCTGATCGCATTTGCCTCGTCGCTCGACAAGATAGGGCCGTTCGGCAAGACAGTGAAAGATACCGCACTGCTGCTGGAAGCGATGGCCGGACGCGATCCTATGGATTCGACTTCGGCCGATGTGCCCGTCCCAGTGTACTCTGACATTGTGGGACATCCGGTTGCGGGCCTGAAGATCGGCGTGCCCAGTGAATACTTCGGCGAGGGGCTGGATAGTGAGGTTCGCTCGGCAGTGGAGGCGGCCATCCAGAAGCTGGCCGAAGCGGGATGCGAGATCGTACCCATCTCGCTGAAGCACACGGCGTACGCTATTCCGACGTACTACCTCGTGGCGACGGCCGAGGCCTCGTCGAATCTGGCGCGCTTCGATGGCGTACGCTACGGTGTCCGGGCCAAGGGCGCGAAGACCCTGGCGGAGATGTATCGCCGTACGCGCGATGAAGGCTTCGGCGCTGAAGTGAAGCGGCGCATCATGCTCGGCACGTACGCGCTAAGCGCCGGCTATTATGACGCTTACTACCTGAAGGCGCAGCGCGTCCGCACACTAATTGCCCGCGACTTCGACGAGGCGTTTGCCAAGGTCGACGCCATCGTCACCCCCACCACGCCGACTCCTGCATTCAAGCTCGGAGAGAAAGCCGATGACCCACTCGCCATGTACCTTGCCGACATCTTCACCGTGACAGCCAGCCTGGCGGGCATTCCGGGATTGTCTGTGCCTTGCGGCAACAACTCCGATGGTTTGCCGATTGGGCTACAGGTACTGGGGAAGCATTTCGACGAAGCGACGGTGCTGCGCGTGGGGCACGTGGTGGAGCATGCGCTGGCTAAGTCCGTATAGCCGCGTGCCCCACTCATTCCATCGGACGGTTGGAATGAGTGGGATCCGGTACTCCTAATCGTGTCATCCCGAGCGCAGCGAGGGACCTGCAGTTCCGTTGTGCGGCGAAGGTCGATCCACTGCCAGGTGCCCCACGATTACAGCGAGGTCTGCTCACCAATCCTCGCGTTACCGGATTCCGGCGCAGGATCGTGGCTTCTCGACCCGCTTCTTGACACGACAGATGTCAAACACCTAGAAGCGCGTAAGTGATCGTCGTGGTGCATGCCCTGTGGCTCCCACACATTCCAACCGAAGGAATGTGTGAGGGCACCCGGCCACCCGTCCGAACCTGGGAACCAGGCATAGTGCGTCGCATCCTCAAAGTTTTCCCTTGCCTTCCGGCCTTCGTTGTATTCTGCTTTTCTCTTCGCCATAGGCAAATTATGCGCTTGCCTCCGTCAGCACGAAAGATACTCGATGCCCTTCGCAACGAATTGACACGTGACATTCAGACTGTCGCTGGACAGTTGCGCAAAATTGATCAGACGATACAAGGCTATAGTGCCTCCAGACGAGAGGCCGATCGTGCTCGGCAAGAGGAGGAGCGCCCAACGCCAGAAGTGCGGGCTATTTTGAATGCTCCAGAGGGCATTCAAACCAGACAAAGCAGAGAAGACGCAGAGCAGGAACGGCGCTACCAACGGCGAAATCTTACCGTGCAGTGGTTCCTGTGGGTATCCACAACGCTCGCCTTCGCTGCTGCTGCCGTATATGCCTATGTCGCGCATTCCACGTTGGCGGAAATTCAACGTCAGACCAAAGCCGTTGAATGCGCTGCGAATGCTGCAACTGACGCTGCCAAAACCGCCAAGGAATCCCTGGTATCTGTTCAGCGAGCTTTTGTGTTCCTTCCCCTTGAAGACAAGGGCTACCCTGCTGACATAGTCGGACCGCAGCGGTCTATCATGGAAGTCCCCATCGTCTTGGAAAATTCCGGCACCACGCCCACAAGGAACCTTCGATTCCACATCAATCGAAGGTTGTCCCCTAATACACTGCCGAGGACATTCACTTTCCCTGACGAGTGGAGTCCCCACGAAGACAGAAGAGGAATCCCCGCTATCCTCGGCCCCAAGAGTACCTTCGAGGCCAGCTACGAACACATTCCGGTGGCTGATATCTTCAAAATCACAACGAATCAAGCCCATTTCTACGTATGGGGTTGGGCTACTTACGATGACGTTTTTGTCGGGGAGACTAAGCAGCACCTTACGCGACTCTGCGCCGAAGTTGCTCCAAGAGACCAACCGTTTTTCAGCGGAACGCAGAGCCAATTTAAGGTAGCGCTGAAGTACTGCAACCAAAATAACTGCTATGACGATGAATGCAAGAATTAGTAAACGTGATGATTGTTTTCAAGATTTTAGCCGGGTGCCGAGTGCCCCAGGTTCGCGGCCTTCCGTTGGACGCTAACCTGGGACCGCAGGGTCACACACTGCCCACCTAAGGGTATATTGTTCAGGATTGAAGTCCAGTGAATGCCCAGGTTAGCCCAAAAGACGGGTGAACCCGGGGCACCGGGCAGCAGACTAATTCATAACTCCACAACTGAGCAGGAGACATCGATTTGTGATCCCTCTTAAGCCGTCTGAGATGCAACTCGGCGGCGGCCGCCGATCGCTATCACAAGATCAGCTACTCGGCCGAGCAGTTGGACACGCTGCTGGTGGATATTTTCTTGGAAGCGCACGCGACCGCGCCAGCCGAGATCGTGCTCGATCTGGATGTCACCGACACCCCGTTGCACGGCGAGCAGGAAGCGCGCTTCTTCCACGGCTACTACGGCGAGTACTGTTACTTGCCGCTGTACATCTTCTGCGGCGAGCATCTACTGTGCGCCCGCCAGCGGGCTTCGAACCAGGACGCCAGCGCAGGCGCGCTCGCCGAAGTGAAACGCATCGTGGGCCAGATTCGGCAGCGCTGGCCGGAGGTGAAAATCATTCTGCGCGCCGATTCCGGCTTCTGCCGCGAGGAGCTGATGGCTTGGTGCGAAGCTGAGCCCGTGCACTATGTTTTCGGCTTGGCGCGCAACTCGCGGCTGGAGGCGGAAATCGCCGCCCTCATGGCCGCGGCCCAGCGCGAACACCAAAAGACGCAGCAAGCCGCCCGCGTCTTCGGCGAGTTCTCCTATCAGACGCGCAGCAGTTGGTCGTGCGCCCGCCGCGTGGTGGCCAAGGCCGAGTATCTCGACAAAGGCCCCAACCCGCGCTTCGTGGTGACTTCGCTGAGTCCCACAGAGTGGGAGGCGCGCGCTCTCTATGAACAGCTCTACTGCGCCCGCGGCGAGATGGAAAACCGCATCAAGGAGCAGCTCAGTCTGTTCGCCGATCGCATGAGCGCCGCCACCCTGCGCGCCAACCAGTTGCGGCTCTACCTGTCGTCGTTGGCCTATGTGCTGCTGCACGCTCTGCGGCGGCTGGCCTTGGCGGGCACCGTGTGGGCGCGGGCCCAGGTGAACACCATCCGACTGCGGCTGCTCAAGATTGCCGCCGAGGTGCGCCTCAGCGCCCGCCGTATCTATCTGCGTTATCCCCGCGCATATCCCTGGAAAGCGCTGTTCGCCGCGGCCTGGTCGGCTTTGCGCTGTTGAGGGCAGCGCGGCGGTTGTGCCAACCTCAGGCGGGCGGCAGTTGCGGTCTCCACGCGCCCAAAAATGTCGCCTCCAGCCACCGCCTTGGCCATCACCCGTGCACCACTGCCGCTAACCACTCCCTGCCGCCTACACCGATCGCTCTCGGCCGCCCCATCCGACCCCTGGCTCAGTATCGATCATCTGGTGAGAAATTCGGGCTAGCCCAGCTCATGTCCCTCCACACCGACGACATTAGGGCGGCCCTAGCAGAGCTAGGCCTAGACGCGGGTCTCGCGATCGCGAAAGATGAGGCATTTTCGGAGAAGACCCGCAAGCGGGCCTACTGGCCTCGGGTGGAAAAGGCCTTTCGCGCGATTCCTGAAGATTCCCGTGACGATTGGTTTGCGAGACTCGCAAGGCTACTCTTGGATCGAGTCGTTGATAGCCCAACTGCACCCTCGAGCAACGATAGTTTCCAGGATCGATCCGCTCGCCTGCCGGTCGAAGAACCCCGAAAGAGCCTGCAAGAGAAGGAAGAGTCACAACAGGCGGATGTCTTCATCTCTCACGCGACAGAGGACAAGCCATATGTAGAACCACTCGTTAAGGCCCTCCAAACTGCTGGAGTTAGGGTATGGTACGACAGGGCCACCCTGGAATGGGGGGACGAGTTGCGCACGAGCATCGACCGGGGACTAGCGAGCTGCCGGTTTGGAATCGTCGTGTTCTCCAAAGCCTTTCTGGGACAAAAGAAGTGGACCGAATACGAGCTGAATGCTCTGTTTGCGAGGGAGAAGGCGAATAAGAAAGTGATCCTTCCCATATGGCATGGCGTAACGCATGACGACCTGCTTCTCTACAGCCCAGCATTCGCCGACAGACTGGCAAAGATCTCCTCGAGTGACGATTACAACAGCATCGTCAGCGCTCTTCTCAAGATGCTAGACAGGTCAGCGCCAGCACCTAGTATCAATCCGCCGCTCCACGACCCCCAGGTGCCGAAGAGTCGCAAAAGGTCGGAGGCCCTAGCGTATGCGATTTATGAGTTGAAGGGAAGCTCCTCTCGTGTCGCAATCTATGTTCGAGGAACGGAGCACGAAGGCACATTTGTACTCGAGAACTCACAGGCAGAAGACGAGTTCGGCACCAAACAAGAAATTGCGCTACGCTTCGCGTCTCTCAATAAGAGCTTATTGGTGAACGGTTACGTTCGAATGAACTACGGCAACAGTGGGGATACAACCTTTGATCTTTAGACAGCGTCGGCGCTCCCACTCGTCCCGGCCTTCAGGGCACATGCAGTGTGAAGGATGTGTCGCTGACGGGACGAGCCGAAGCTTCGCCCGCCGTGGCGGGCTCGTGTTGACAAACTGAATTTAGTCACGCGCAGCGAGCGGCCAGCCAACGCCAAGGGCCTAAGCGAGCGCCGCAAAGGCGCAATTCAGATACGTCGACGCAGCTTCCGCCCCCATTACCTTCGCATCATTACCTTCGTAACTTGCACCCTCCCTGCTTCTCTGCTACGTTCGGCTTGATGGGCACAGGAATTGTGTGTCCATGCGCGTCGGTGCCGTCCGGGCGCAGCGTTTTAGGACGTTTGGGTAATGCCGCAAGGCTTGCTTCAGGTTGACCGTTTCGTTACTCCTCAAAATCTCTTCTGCAGCGTGTCTGGTGCAATCAATCGAGCTAAGTCCCATTGTTATAAGATTTTGCCTGTAACTCTCACGCCTTCAAGATTTTGCGGAGCTTCTTTCAAAACGACTGAATGTTTTCAAGATTTTAACGGTAGGGAGGCGGAGGGGGGTGCCCGGTTTTTCCCGTTCGAATGCATCACGACTGCCGTAACAGGCCTTCGTCGGTTATATTATCGACGGGTTAACAGGAGGGCCGCTTCTACCCCTACGAGTGCCTCGCCCTCAGCTCGCATCCAAATCGGCATGACAAGACGTGCCAATGCCAGACCGCAGACCGACATCGCCGAAGGCGCACTTCCCGCAGAGGAGCTGAAGCAGGAGTTCCCGCCGATCGCGCTGCCGATTCAGCCGCCGTTTCCGCCAATGGAGGCAAAGGCGGTTGCCGAACTTCCGAAGGGCGAGAACTGGGCGTATGAGCCTAAGTGGGATGGCTTCCGCTGTCTGGCGTTTCGCAAGGGCGATGAGGTCCTGCTGCAATCCAAGGCGGGGCAGCCGCTGGGGCGCTATTTTCCGGAGATGGTTGAGGCGCTGGCCAAGCTGCCGGCGAAGCAGTTCGTGCTCGATGGCGAGATTGTCATCCTGCAAGACGGGCATCTGTCGTTTGACGACCTGCTGCTGCGGATACATCCGGCGGAGAGCAGGATTCGCAAGTTGTCGCGAGAGACGCCGGCGACGTATCTGGTCTTCGACCTGCTCGTGGACGAGCGGGGAAAGTCATTGATTGATCTGCCGCTGAGCGAGCGCCGGGAGAAGTTGGAAGAACTCTTTCGGCAGTTCGGGGCCCACCCGGGCAAAAGAAGCCCGAATGGGGCACCCCAGCTTTCGAGTGGGGCACCCGAGATCCCGAATGGGGCACCCCAGAACCCGAGTGGGGCACCGCAGATTCGGCTGTCGCCCTCGGTTCGCGACTACAACACCGCGCGCCATTGGCTGACCAAACTTGCGGCCAGCGGATTCGATGGCGTAGTTGCGAAACAGATTGACTGTCCCTATGCTTCGGGCGAGCGGACGGCGATGCGAAAGATCAAGCGTATTCGCACTGCCGATTGCGTGGTCGGCGGGTTTCGTTATGCCAGCAAGGGCGGGGAAGTAGGCTCGCTGCTGCTCGGGCTGTACGACGAGAATGGATTGCTCAACCATGTCGGGTTTACTTCGAGCTTTGCGGTAGACGCGCGCAAGAAGCTGAAAGGCATTTTGCGGCCGTACATGAAAGGGAGCGGGTTCACCGGTCATGCCCCGGGCGGGCCCAGCCGTTGGAGCACCGAGCGTTCCGGCGAGTGGGAGCGTCTCGATCCTAAGCTGGTGTGCGAGGTCCGCTACGACCATTTCTCTGGTGGGCGCTTTCGCCATGGGACAAAGTTCCTGCGCTGGCGTCCGGACAAGGATCCGAGGAGCTGCACCTATGAGCAGCTGGCGAATCGGGGCGGCGTGGGAGAGGTGGAAAAGATATTCGCGGCGTGAATTCGGGGTGGAGTACGCCTTCAGAGGCTGCTGAAAAAGTGGTGGGGGAATCTGGCTAGGTAGCTGATTTGCACAAGGCGATGGGTTACATGATGAACATGCGCGGAGAAGACGAGCAGCAGGACGCGGTGTTCAGTTATCGGCGGGTGGAAGACCGGATTGCGGGCGACCATCCTTTGCGGCGGATCCGACCCATGATGGATCGCGCCCTGGAGCAGATGTCGGTCCACTTTCAGGCGGCGTATTCGCGCTGGGGACGGCCATCGATTGCGCCGGAGCGATTGTTGCGGGCGTTGCTGCTGCAGATTTTGTATTCCATCCGCAGCGAGCGGCAGCTGATGGAGCAGTTGGATTACAACCTGCTGTTTCGCTGGTTCGTGGGCATGAATGCGGACGAGGCGGTGTGGGATGCGACGGTGTTCACCAAAAACCGGGAGCGGCTGCTGACGGGTGAGATGACGGTGCGACTGCTGGAAGCGGTGCTGGAGCAGGCGCGGAAACACGAGTTGCTGAGTGAAGAGCACTTCACCGTGGATGGCACGCTGATCCAGGCTTGGGCGGGACGGAAGAGTTTCGTGCCCAAGGACCCGCCGCCGTCGCGAGGCACGGGAGCGCGGGGTCGTAAGCTGCTGCGCGATCGGGTGCAATCCACGACTGATGAGCAGGCGCGGCTGTACAGCAAGAACAGCCAGCCGGGGCAGCCCAGCTACTTGGGTCACGTGCTGATGGAGAATCGCAGCGGACTGGTGGTGGCAGCCTGCGCCACGCAAAGCAGCCAGCGGGGGGAGCGCGAGGCAGCGCTGGCCATGCTCGACAGTATCGGTCGCGATCCGCGGCGGGTGGGTCCGGAGACGCCCGCCATCACGCTGGGGGCGGACAAGGGATATCAGTTCGAAGATTTTATCTGGGGCCTGCGTCTGCGGCGGGTGGTGCCGCACGTGGCCGAATACAAAGAGAACGACAAGTTCCCCAACTGGCTACGGGACGAGGAGCGCCACGATCCCCACTTTGCGGTGAGCCAAAGGAAACGCAAGTTGGTGGAAAAGATTTTTGGCTGGGGCAAAGGCGACAGCCTGTTGCGCCAGGTGAAGCTGCGGGGCAAGGAGAAAGTGGACGGCTTCGTTCGCTTGCTGGCCTCGGCAGTGAATCTGGTGCGAATGGTGAAGTTGATTCCTGCGGTGTAAGGCCCCAGGGAGTCGTGTCTCTGCAGGGCGCTAACAACGCCCCGGCAGAGGACAAAAAAGGCTGCGAAGCGCGATTCGGTGTGAAAAAAAGCCTTCCGCAGCTAAAAGGCGAAGCTGCAGAAGAATTTTTCAGCAGCCTCTGAAGCCGTGCCCTGATACGAAACACTGTTTTGTTAGATGGGGCAGTGAACAGAGCCAAGCCGACCTAATCCCTTACGTCGAAGAGGCGTGCTTTGTGCTATTGTGCCCCGCACACACGTTCCGACAGGAGTTCATCGTGCCCCCACCTATGCGACGTAAGGTATCTGAGCAGGTCATGGTGCAGCTGATCGAAGCCGATGTGGAAATCGGTTTCGGCCTGGTGGATGAGGCAAGAGCATTTCGCGCCGGCGGCAATCAGGACTTCAGTTGCCGGGCGCTCAAGGACGCCCAAGAGGTCGTCGCCGACATCGAGAAGAGACTGCTGCAGATCGGCGAGACGGAGGCCGAGCCGTTTCTTCCATTAGTTGCGGAACTGCGCAAGGAAATTGCGGAGGCGGGGCGGGAGCGACGAGCGTAAACTGCTTCAGCCGGAAGGGCGGAATGATGTGAGCCCGCGCGGGTCAGGGTAGCCATCCGTGTGCCGCCCGGTAAGGGACGTTTCTTCGCTTTGAATTCCCACACCTGAGAGGGTGGGTTCTCACTCTTTCAGAGCCGACGCCATTGGGTAGAGCCGCGCTTCAGCTCGGCGTCAGGCGGGCCGTTTCTGCTTTTCCAATCTGCCGAAGCCTTGCGCGCAGGCGGGAGGCGGAGCGCCCAGGAATGACAATCAATAACGAAGCCGTTGACGCGGCGCTGAAGCTCCGCTCTACCCATAAGGCATTCCAATCACGGGCCTGAAGGCCCGCACTAGCCACCCAAGAACCTGATTCAGGCTTCGAACTCCCGAGCCTGAAGGTTGTGGGTTCCCACCCACATGGATCCGGGCGCTCGCGAAGCACAGGCGTTGTGCTACTGGGGAGTTTCAGACGCTGAATTCCGCCTCTGAAGGACAGCCACAAATGCGCCGCGCAGAGTGCTATAATCGCGCCGATTTCATCCGGCGCTTCTGGTGCGAATGCGGGGCACCGCGGAAGCCACAGTATGCTCACTTATTGCGTACACTAAAGTCTGAAATGACAGGCCCGAATCCCGCCCTACAGCACCGCGACGCGGGGTCCGGAATGTACTCCGGAATCATAAGGATTGCAATGAAACGGCTCACCTGCGTCCTGGCCCTGCTGCTCCTCTGCGTTACCGCAGCCGGGGCCTCTGACAAGGCCAAGGCTCTGTATAAGCAAGGGTTGGCGGCCGAGACCCGGCTCGACTATGTAGCCGCGTACAACTTGTACCACCAGGCCTACGATCTCAAGCCGGCGGATCTGACCTACCGCGCTTCCTTCGAACGAGTCCGGTTTCTGGCCGCAGCCTCGCTGGTTCATCAGGGCGAATTGCTGGTCAACAGCGGCAAGTTGCAGGAAGCCCTGACGATGTTTGAGCGGGCGCTGGGCATCGATCCTTCCAGCTTCATCGCGCAGCAGGAAGCGAACAAGGTACGAGATGTCCTGCGAAAGAACCAGCAGATCGAAAACGGAACGGCTCCGCCGCCCGACCCCAACCTCGGAGCTGCACAAGCGCATGGAGCAGGCCGCAGGGCCCGGTCGAGCTGGCGCCTATCTCCGATACGCCGATTACTCTAAAGCTGAGCGAAGACAGCAAGACGGTCTATGAATCGATCGGCAAGCTGGCGGGCATCAATGTGCTGTTCGATCCCGATTACACGTCGCGGCGGATTCGGGTCGACCTGAACGGCGTCACGCTGGAACAGGCGCTGGAGATTACGGCGCTGGAGTCGAAGACTTTCTGGCGTCCGGTGACCCCGAACACGATCTTCGTTGCGGCCGATACTCCCGCCAAACGCAAAGAGCTGGAACAAAGCGTCATCCGCACCTTTTATCTCACGAACCTGTCGCAGCCGAACGAACTGCAGGACCTGGTTAATATTCTCCGCACTCTTCTTGATACCCAGCGTCTGCAGCAGTTTCCGTCGCAGCAGGCCATCGTGGTACGCGGCACGCCCGACCAGATCGCGATGGCGGAGAAGCTGATCGAGGACCTCGACAAGTCGCGTCCGGAAGTGGTGGTGGAAGTGGTGATCATGCAGGTGCAGCGTAACAAGATGCAGAACCTGGGGATCCAGCCGCCCTCTTCCGCTTCGGTCATCGCTGATCGATAACAGCAGCACTACAGACCTCGACATCGGGGACGAATGTCGGAACGGGCAACGGGACCGTCACCACCACGACCGGGAACGCAACCGGCTCGATCAATCTGAACAGCCTGGCCCACTTGAACGCCACCAATTTCCAGGTAACGGTAGGCTCGGCTACGGCGTTCTTCCTGTATACCGACAGCACCTCGAAGATTCTGCAACAGCCGCAGATACGCGCGCTCGATGGCCAGAAGGCATCGCTCAAGCTCGGACAGCGAGTGCCGGTGGCGACCGGATCATTCCAGCCGGGCATCGGCGGCGTCGGCATCAACCCGCTGGTGAATACGCAGTTCAACTACATCGATGTCGGCGTAAATGTCGACATCACGCCTCGCATTCATGGCCTGGATGAAGTGACTCTGAAAGTCGCGATGGACATTTCGGCGGTGGATTCGTACCAGAACATCGGCGGCATTCAGCAGCCAGTCATCGGACAGCGCAAGATCGAGCAGGAGATCCGGTTGAAGGAGGGTGAAGCCAACATCATGGGCGGCATCCTGGAGGAGACCGATACCAAGAACCTGCAAGGCATCCCCGGACTGGCGCAGATACCGTTCTTCCGCTACCTGTTCTCAAACGAGCAGAAGCAGCGCCAGGACAACGAACTGGTGTTCATGCTGGTGCCGCACATCGTGCGGGCGCAGGAGATCAACGCGTCGAATACCAAGCCGATCGATGTAGGAACGGCGAACGTCATTCAGCTGCACCGGCCGAGCATTCTGCCGGAGACGACGCAGGTCATCAATTCGCCTGGAGTGTCCTCGCGAACCGGAGTACCGCAAAACCCGCCGGCGCAGACGGTGCCGCAGGGGCAGCAGCCTGGCGGCGTTGCTCAGCCACAGAACGAGCAGGATCAGTCGCCGGCAGCGGCCCCGCAGGGCAGCGCCATCGTGAGCTTTGAGCCTGCGAACCTGAATCAGGCGGTGGGTTCGACTTTCACCGTCAACGTGAGCGTGGCCGGGGCGCAGAACGTGAATTCCATTCCGCTGCAAATCACCTATAACCCGAGCGTGCTTCAGCTACTGAATGTTTCGAATGGTCCATTGCTGGAGCAGGATGGGCAGCCTGTGGCTTTGGTGCATCGCGACGATGCCATGGCGGGGATCGTGCAGCTCACGGCCTCGCGTCCGCCTGGGGCCGCGGGAGTGTCGGGAAACGGTTCCGTGTTCACTCTCACTTTCCAGGCGAAGACAGTGGGACAGGCCACGTTGAGCATCAATCGCGCTCAGCTGAAGAATGCCGCCATGCAAACCGTGCCTGCGAGCGGGTCGCAGGCCATTGTGACCGTCCACTGAGGGGCACGTCTAATCAGATAGAAGGGGCGCGGCTCAACTCTGCTCCCCTGAGCCCAGACTCCGTGTTTGAACCGGTCTAAAATAGTGGTAGTGAGTAAACGCTTCTCACAATCAGGGTATGCTTCGGTCGGGCGTTCCGGGCCAGGCTCGCGGCTGGTTCGACCGTCAGCCGGCCGCGGCTTCACCGTGATCGAACTGATCGTCGCGATGACGATCCTGATGATACTGACGGCTGCGGCAGTTCCGGTGGTGCGGGTCACCATCGAGCGCAATAAGGAGCGCGAGTTGCGGCGTGATCTGTGGGAGATGCGCGACGCCATCGATCGCTACAAAGATGCCGCCGATCGAGGCGCCTTCCAGGTGAAGATCGACAGCCAGGGCTATCCCCCGGACATGGATACGCTGGTAAAGGGCGTTGATTCGAATGGCAAGAAACTGCGCTTTTTGCGGCGTATTCCCGTTGACCCGATGACGGGCAAAACCGAATGGGGCCTGCGCTCGATGCAGGATGATCCGGATTCGGATTCCTGGGGCGGGCAAAACGTGTTCGACGTGTATAGCAAGTCGGAAGGGACCGGACTCGACGGAACGAAGTACAAGACGTGGTGATCTACCAGGGGCGCGGCTTCCGGCGTGCCGATGTGGGATCGCTGAATTTCGGGCTTAAGCCCGCATCGCTGCAATGACTCGACGCTTTCGACAACGCGGTTTTACTTTGATCGAGCTGATGGTGGTCATCAGCATCATCGTGATTCTGATGTCGGTGGCGATTCCGCGCTACCAGATTTCGATCTTGCGCGCGCGTGAGACGGTCCTGCACGACGATCTTTACACCCTTCGCTCGGTGATCGATCAGTACACGCTCGATAAGCAGAAAGCTCCGCAATCGCTGCAGGACCTGGTCGACGCCGGATACCTGAAGCAGCTCCCCAAAGACCCTTTCACCAACGCGCGCGACAGTTGGGTGCCGGTGCAGGACGACTCGCTGTTGTCGCCTGACCAGACCGAGCCGGGCATCATCGACGTTCACAGCGGCAGCGATCTGAACTCTACTGAAGGCACGGCGTACAGTACGTGGTGAGGAGAAGCTATCAGCCATCAGCTGTCAGCCATCAGCAAGAGAGATGATCTGGATCCAGAAACTGAGAGCTGACGGCTGAGAGCTGAGACCTTATTTCCCCTTCCGTGCTTCCGCTTCGGCCAGCCAGCCGCGGCGCAATTTGTCTTCGGGAATGCTCGACAAATAGGGCTTGATGTCGAGGATGGGTGTGCCGTCGAGCATGTCGATTCCGCGGACTCGCAAACGGCGGCCCTTCGCGACCTAGTAGTTCGACCGCGGTGAGCGCAATTGGGTTCGGGCGTCGGGGTGAGCGCGTGGCGAAGACCCCGTGCTCTCGATCATCGCAAGGCGGCTTGCCGCAAAGGTCGAAGCCTTCCGAGCGGTCGAACACCCAGACGACGATGAGGTGCGAGAAGCCCTCAATGTCGGTCAAGCCAAGTTCAAATTCCGGCAGGATTTCGAGTTCGCCCTCGGCGTCGTGCTTGGCTCCCAGGCCTTTTGGAACCTCGCTCGTTTCCTTGTAAGGACTCCGGACGTACCCGATGGCTTTCGGCGTAAACAACGCTTGTGCTTTCACGATGCAATGGTACACACTCTTGTAAAGGCCTCAGCTAATATGCGAAATACCAGGAACACGAAAACTGGGGAGGAGCTGAAGACTCCTAAGTTCGCAAACGAAGCCGAGGAAGCTCGTTGGTGGGCCGGCCACCAGGACGAGATCGCTGGAGCGCTGCAAAGGGCTGCTGCTAGCGGATGTTTAGGTCGCGGCACCAAAAGGTCGGAACAGTAGGTCCCTCGCGGACTGAAGCCCGCTCGGGATGACAATCAAAAAGGGGCACTAATCTAATCGGCACGACCAGAGGTCGTGCCCTGACGCGAAGCTCGCGATGGAAACGCTGATACCTGACACCTGCCGACCGAAACTGATAGCTGACGGCTGAAACCTGACGGCTTTACATCACCGGCGGCACGGTGATCCCCATGACTCCGAGCACGCTGATCAGCTCGCGTCGTACAACCGCCGCCGTGGCGAGCAGGAACTTCTTACGCTCGGCATCCGCTTCCGTCAGTATGTGATGGCGGTGGTAGAAGTTGTTGAACTGCTGCGCTAGCTGGAAGGCATGTTTGGCGGCGTAGGCCGGCTCGGTGGTAGCGATGCACTGCTCGATAATGCTTGAAGTTTTGCCGGCAAGCAGCCACAGCTCCCAAATCTCTGTTCCGCTCTCGTCGGCGAAGAAGCGCGCGAAGCTGACGGTTTCGTCTAGTGCTTGCTCCGGCGCAATTCCCGCCTTGCGGAAGATGTTAGTCGCCCGCACGACTGCGTATTGCGCATAGGGTCCGGTTTCGCCTTCGAAAGCCAACGCCTCCTTGAAGTCGAAGGCGATTACCGACTGCTTGGTGAATTTCAGCATGAAGTAACGCAATGCGCCGATGGCAATCTGCTCGCTGATCCGCCGGCGTTCGCTGTCGTCGAGCTCCGGATGTCGGGTGTCGACTTCCTTCTGCGCAGCCGCGATCAGCGCGTCAAGCAGGTCGTCGGCCTTCACTCCGAAACCCTTACGTCCAGATACCTCAATGTAGGACTTCGCCCGGTCTTCCTCGCTGACTTCGTAGCCCAACTCCTGTGCACAACGTGGCGTCAGCGCGACCATTTCGTAGGAAAAGTGCGTGTAGTGCGCCGCCTGCTCGGTGTATCCCAGCAGTCGCAAGGCTTCGATCACCGTGTTCTGCGGATCGCTTTGTCGCGAGTCGATAACGTTGTAAATAGCAGCCACGCCGCCGAAGTGGGGATGGTCCGCCAAACCTTGCTCGGCGGAGATCCAAACCTCGTGATCGTTGGGATAGCGGTAGAAGCGAAGATACCCGAAGTCGCGGCCCAGCAGGCCGAACTTCCACAGGTGATAGGCGATGTCCTTGCCTACGTAGCCGACGGTGCCGTTGGAGCGCACGATGACCTTGGCGTCTTCATCGGGGCCGGTTCTCTCCTGCGGGTGCCGGGCGTCTTTTGACGGGGTAGCGGTCGGAGACTTTGATCCGACCGGAGGCCGCGTCATTACCCAACAGCCCTTGTTCTTGCCTTCGCCCTCGAAGTACAGCACGCCTTTGTCTTTGAGCTGCTGGAACGCCAGCTCCCAAAAATGCAGGTGAAGGATTTCGCTCTCGCGAGGCAGAAAGTCATACTCGATGTCGAGCCGGTCCATGGTCTCGACGTGGCGGCGCAGGACAGCGATCGAGATGAGCTCCGCCACGTCTGCCAGCGCATTGCCGCCCTGCTCGATGGCATGCAGGACCTCCGTGCGCGCTGCCAGATTCGCCTTGTCCTCCTCGTACCAGCGAGAGACGCGGGCGTACAAATCCCAACAGTAGTAGTCGAACCGGGGAGTGTGCGAGATCAGCTCGGCAATTTCCTGCCTTGACCGGCACTCAAGACGGACGAAACCGACGACAACGTCGGCAACCTGCACGCCTGTGTTGTCGATGTAATTCTGGACGTCGACGCTGTGTCCGGCAGCGCGGAGAAGGCGCACGAAGGTGTCCCCCAGAATCGCGTTGCGCAAGTGCCCGATGTGCGCGGCTTTGTTGGGATTGATGCTGGTGTGTTCGACGAGAATCTTGCCTGAAACGTCCGCCGCGCCTTCGCCACCGTGGTCGCTCACACTGGACGCTGGGGGACGCAACAACTCCTGCGCTGCGACGTCGCGCTTCAGGCGAGCGTTGATGTATCCGGCACCGGCGACTTCGAGCTTTTCGAATCCCTCGGGCGGCAAAAACTCGGTGACGATCTCTTCGGCGATTTTGCGCGGCGCTTTGCGTAACTTCTTTGCCAGCTCGAAGGAAAGGGGCAGGGCAAACTCTCCCATCTCGGCGGTGGGAGGCTGATCGATGACCACGTTCGCAAGCTCAATCTGATACTTGTCGCGAAGAAATTGACGAATGCGGGCGGCCAGGAACTTTTGTTTTTCGAGATACACGGGAGAGGTTCAGTGTAGCAAAACGCCGGCGACGTTTCCTGCCGCACTGACTCAACGAAGACCGACGCTGAAGACAAGAAGGGCGAACCCGACGATCAGTCCAGCGGTTCTCACCCAATGGTATAAGTCCCAGCGATGTTCCTGCGATCTCCAGTCATTCGGAAGGGACTCGGGCGTCCATTTCATAATACGGTTGTTGATGGGAACGGGGCCGACGAGCGAAAACAGGACAGCCAAGACCTGGATGCCGAGGGCGATTGCGGCAAGGCGCCACGCAGGTTCGCTCAGATGTGCGAACGGTAGCAGCAACAATAAGTTCAGCAGCGTCGAGCCGGCCATCCAGAACGGCATCACGCGACCTAATAATGCGGCAAACGATGATCGCAGTCTTATGTGTATTTCCAGGGGTTGCCGATTGAAGTTGGGATGGGCGAACGCTGCCACATTCAGCTCGCTTCCGCACATCAAACCAAGCACCAGCACAGCCAAGACCTGAAGCGTCACGGTCATACGACCTCCGGCGATTAGATGTCGCCCATCGGCCAATCGGATGGCTTGCAATCGCGGTAGGGCCTGCTGGTGCGCACGTTTGACGCTGGCAAACCCGTTACCTATGATGAAGGTTCCTGCGAGCTTCGACCTCCAGCGAGTTCTCCCATGCGAATTGCGTACCTCGACTGCTTCTCCGGAATCAGCGGCGATATGTTTCTCGGCGCCCTGGTAGATGCCGGAGTTCCGTTCGAGTTGCTGCAAAAGACGGTAGCTGACCTGAACATTGGAGCTTCGCTGGAGCTGTCGCGCGTGGATCGGGCGGGAATCTCAGCGGCCAAGGTCGATGTCATCGTGCGGGGCGAAAAGGACATGCCGCGCGAGGGCTTCTGGACCGCACATCATCAGGCGGATAAAGAAGAGGGCCAGCACGAGCATCGCTCGAAAAGCGCTCAACATTCGCATGAGCACAAGCATCGGCGACATTTGAAGGAGATTCTTAGCATCATCGCTGCCGCGCCGATCAGCGATGGCGCAAAGCAGACCGCCGATGACATTTTCCTCGCGCTCGGCACTGCCGAAGCGAAAGTTCACAACGTCGAGGTCGAGCAGATTCACTTCCACGAAGTTGGCGCTGAGGACGCTATTGTCGATGTCGTTGGCGCCGCCGTTGGCGCCGAGGCCCTGGATGTCGAGCGCTTCATCGCTTCCTCGTTGAACGTCGGCGGCGGAGTGGTGAAGTGTTCCCACGGTGTGATGCCGATCCCTACGCCCGCGACACTGGAACTGCTGAAAGGCGCGCCGATCTATTCGGGAGACATTCAGAAAGAACTGGTGACACCGACTGGAGCGGCGATCGTCAAGGTGCTGGTCAGCAGCTTTCAGGCGCGTCCGCGGATGACAACGGAGAAGATTGGCTATGGAGCAGGTGCGCGCAACTTTGAGGGGCAAGCGAACGTCCTGCGCCTCAGCGTGGGCGAGACATTTGACGCAGGGGTCGCCGCTCGCGAAGTTGAGAACCCAGCCGCGCAGGAAGAGATTTCGATTCTCGAAGCCAATCTCGACGATCTGAATCCGCAATTGATCGGCTACATCACCGAAGTCGCTTTTTCGCAGGGCGCATTGGATGTCTTTACCGCCCCAGTGCAGATGAAAAAGAATCGCCCGGGAACGCTGCTGACTGTGCTCGCCCAGCCACAAGATGAAGCCAAGTTGCGTGAGATGATCTTTCGCGAGAGCAGTACGCTGGGCATTCGGGTTCGTCGCGAACTGCGCTATGCGTTGCCCAGGCGGTATCAAGCTGTCTCCACCCCGTGGGGAGAAGTGCGCATGAAGATCGGCGGCAACGGGAAAGCGTTGCAGTACGCGCCCGAGTACGAAGATTGCCGGCGCATTGCTTCCGAGCACGCGGTTCCGCTCAAGACAGTGATGCAGGAGGCGATCCGGCGGTACCTGGACCAGAAGAATGGATAATCCGGCAAAGTTCTACATCACCACGCCCATCTATTACGTCAACGCGCACCCGCACATCGGGCACACGTATACCACCGTGGTGTGCGATGCCATCGCCCGCCGCCAACGCATGATGGGCATGGATACATACTTCCTAACCGGCACCGACGAGCATGGCCAAAAGATTGAGCGCTCGGCGACCGCGGCCGGCTGCTCGCCCAAAGAATTCGTGGACAAGATTGCCGCCGAATATCGCGAGCTTTGGGACCGTATGAAGCTGAGCTATGACGACTTCATCCGGACCACTGAGCCCCGCCACGTTCGCGGGGTGCAAGCGCTGTTCACTCGCTTGCAGGAGTGCGGCTACATCTACAAGGGCTCATACAGCGGCCAGTACTGCGTTTTCGACGAGCTGTACGTCGATGCGGTAGGGCCGGGCGCACCGTGTCCAGAGTGCGGACGTCCGACCGAAACGGTGGAAGAAGAGAACTACTTCTTCAAACTGTCGGCGATGGAAGACCGGCTGCTGAAACTCTATGCCGAGCAGCCCGATTTCATTCGCCCGGAAACACGACGCAACGAAGTGATTGCCTTCGTGCGCAGCGGGCTGCGCGATTTATCGGTCAGCCGGACAACGTTCAAGTGGGGCATCCCTGTTCCGGGAGATCCCAAGCACGTGATTTACGTGTGGCTCGACGCGCTGGCGAACTACATCACCGCGATCGGCTTCGGTTCCGACAAAGAAAAGGACAAGAAGAAGTTCGAGCGCTACTGGCCGGCCGATGTGCACATGATCGGCAAAGAGATTGTGCGCTTCCACTGCGTTTATTGGCCGGCGTTTTTGCTTGCGGCGGAACTGCCTCTGCCCAAGTCGATCGTGGCGCACGGCTGGCTGCTCTTCGAAGAGAGCAAGATGTCGAAGTCGCGCGGTAACATCGTGCGCAGCGAAACTATTCTCGACACGCTGGGCGCCGACACTCTGCGTTATTTCCTGATGCGCGAAATCGTATTTGGCAGCGACGGTTCATTCAGCTTCGACGCGCTGGTTCAGCGCTTCAATGCCGACCTGGCGAACGGGCTGGGCAATCTGTCGAGCCGCACGCTGAGCATGATCAGCCGCTACTTTGACGGCGAGGTTCCGTATCCGACGACGGCGCAGGAGCGCACTGCCGATGACCGCGCGATTGCCGATCTGGGCGATCAGACCATTCGCGAGTTTCATGCCCAGTTCGAGCAGTTCCAGTTTTCGCGTGCGCTGGAGACTGCGTGGGGACTGGTCTCGGCGGTGAACAAATACATTGTCGATAACGAGCCTTGGACGCTTGCGGAGAAGCCAGGACAGGATGCGAAAGCCCGGCTGGGCACCGTGCTCTACACGTCGGCAGAAGCGTTACGTATCGTCACGGCGCTGGCGCACCCGATCATTCCTGAATCCACCGCCCGCATATGGCAGCAGCTTGGGCTGGGCGATATCGGCAAAGTTAACCTTGGCAAGCTCAAGTGGGGGCAACTCCAGATTGGCACCAAGCTGGGCAAAATCGAGCCCGTCTTCCCGCGCGCTGACAAGAGCACGATCGAGAGGATGCAACAGTTGGAGCAGGAGCGTCCCACCGTGAGCGAGAACAAAACGCCCGCACCGGAGAGTCAGCCGGCTGGTACCGGGGCGCAGGCAGGCCAGCGTGCAACGGAAGCCGTAGCGGGACCAGAGCCATCCGCCCCGCCGCTAAATGCGGAAGCCGCTGCTGCTTCGGTTGCTCCGAACGCGGACAACAAGATCAGCATCGACGACTTCCTCAAGGTTGAGCTGCGCGTCGGCGAGGTGAAGGTCGCCGAAAAGGTAAAGGGCGCCGACAAGCTGTTGCGCATGGAGGTGGACATAGGGACTGAGGTCCGGCAAATCGTCGCCGGTATCGCCAAGGCGTACGAGCCCGAGAAGCTGATTGGCCGCAAGGTAGTTATCGTCGCGAATCTGCAGCCTCGCAAGCTGCGGGGGCTGGAATCACAAGGCATGATCGTAGCCGCGTCTCTCGGTGATGAAGGCCTGCCGGTTCTGGCAGGCTTTCTCGAGGATGTGCCGGTCGGGGCGAAGTTGAAGTGAAGCTGTCAGCTGTCAGCTATCAGCCATCAGCCATCAGCTTGCTCGTCGTAGTGCTGACGGCTATTCGGCGCGAATGTTTGGAAACTGATCGTCCTAATGTGGATCTGTTGCAGTTGTTTTAGCTGATAGCTGACGGCTGACAGCTGACGGCTTCTTCATGTACATCGACTCCCATTGCCATCTCGAGAACAAGCGCTTTGAATCCGATCGAGCGGATGTGTTTGCGCGCGCCAAGGCGGCGGGTGTTGAGACCTTGCTCGCTATCGGCAACGGAGATGGCCCGGGCACCGGCACTCTCGATTGCGCCATCAAGTTCTCACAGCAATACGATTGGGTCTACGCTACCGTCGGCATTCATCCTCACGAGGCCGCCGAAGCTAAACCGTCGGACTTCGGGGAACTCGAAAAGCTGTCGCACGACCCAAAGGTGATCGGGTGGGGCGAGATCGGTCTCGACTACTATTACGATCACTCGCCCCGCGATGTGCAGCAGCGCGTTTTCATTCAACAGATGGAAATGGCGCGGGCCGCGAAGTTGCCCATCATCATTCACAACCGTCCATCTGACAACAGCGAAAATGCCTGGGACGATCTTCTGCGCCTGATCCGCGAGCACTGGTCCTCGTCTGGCCTTGGCGGCGTGGTGCACTGCTTCACCGGTTCGGTCACGAACGCCAAGGCTGTGCTCGACGCCGGCTTTGTCGTTTCCTTTGCGGGTATGATCACGTATCCCAAGGCGCAGAGCCTGCGTGACGCAGCCGCCATCGTTCCGCTGGACCGCATGTTCATCGAAACCGACTCGCCCTATCTCGCGCCCGTCCCGCATCGTGGCAAGCGCAACGAGCCCGCTTACGTCGTGGAAGTGGCGAAGACGATCGCGGAGCTACGCGGACTTTCACAAGAGGAAATCGGCCTCGAAACCACGCGGAACTTCTACAACTTTTTCGGCCTGCCGAAATCTTAAGGACGTGGCAGCCTTCGGTGCATGGCGTTCTGACGGGACGGTCGGGCTTGCACATGGGGCTGGTGGGCTGCGGGCTTGCTACACTTGAGGTATGCCTGAGAACACCTTCGACATTGTGAGCAAGATTGATCTTCAGGAAGTTTCGAACGCCATTCAACAGGCGTTGAAGGAGATTCACCAGCGTTACGACCTGAAGGACTCCAAGTCGGATATTCAGATGGAAGGCACCGAGGCGCTTATCCTTGCCTCGGCGGACGACTTCAAGCTGAAGGCCGTCAATGATGTCTTACAAGGTAAACTCGTGAAGCGCGGCGTTCCGCTCAAAGGCCTGGTTTACGGCAAGATTGAGCCCGCAGCAGGATCGACGGTGCGGCAGAAGATCACCTTGCAGCAGGGGATACCGACGGAGAAGGCGCGCGAGATTGTAAAGGTCATTAAGGACGCAAAGAAAAAGGTACAAGTTTCGATCCAGGGAGATTTCGTGCGGGTCAGCGGCAAAGACCGCGATACCCTACAGGACATCATCGCGCTGCTGCGGCAGAAGGATTTCGGCATCGACATGCAGTTCACGAATTATCGATCCAACTAATGGGGCGAATCGGTTGAACACAGCGGTAATCCGTAACGCGAAAGAAATTTTTGACCTGCTGCACGACGACCTGGCGGCGATCGAACGCGAGTTCGGCCGCGACACAGTCTCGAGTGTAGGCGCCATCACCGAGATCGGCGAGTACCTTCGCGCCGGTGGTGGCAAGCGGCTGCGTCCCGCGTTGCTGCTGCTTTCCTGCAAGCTGTTGAAGTACAGCGGCCAGGGCGCCATCAAGCTGGGTGCCGTGGTGGAGATGATCCACACCGCCACTCTGGTCCATGACGATATCATCGACGAAGCGGTGACGCGCCGGGGACGCCCTTCGGCCAACACCCAATGGGGTAACTCAAAATGCGTACTGGCCGGCGACTGGCTCTACATGCAGGCGTTCAAGGTCTCCTTGCAGGAACGCAATTTCCAGGTTCTCGACGCCCTGATTGACCTGACGCAAGCCATGGTTGAAGGTGAATTGCTGCAGATCGAGCGCCTCGGCAAAGCGATCACGATTGACGAGCACTTCGAACTAATCCATCGCAAGACCGCGTTCCTGTTTTCTGTTTGCATGAAGCTGGGCGCGATTCTTGCGCGCGCTAGCGAATCTGATCAGCAGAAGCTGGCGGACTACGGGCGAAATCTTGGCATGGCATTCCAGATTGTGGATGACGTGCTTGACCTCACGGCGTCTGAGGAAGTGCTGGGTAAGCCGGTTGCCAGCGACCTTCGTGAGGGCAAAGCGACCATGGCTGTGCTGCACGCGCTGGAGCACTGCACGCCCGCTGAGCGTGCCACCATCGAGACTGTACTCTGCAACGGCGGGTTCAACGGCATCGCTCCTGCTGATATCGTCTCCATTCTCCGACGGCACGGGTCCATTGACGCCGCCTACATGCGCGCCAACAACTTCGCCAAAGCCGCACGGGAGGCCATCTGTACATTCCCCGACTCTGAAATCAAGCGCGTGCTGCTTTGGGTTCCGGAGTTTGTGGTGGAGCGACAGAGTTAGAAAAGCAGCAATTAGCAATTAGCGGTCGTCTCATAGATCAATTCGTGTTGTATCAGGGCACGGCTTCAGCCGTGCCGAAAACCTTCCTTTTAGACTTGTCATCCTGAGGCGACTTCAGTCGCTGAAGGACGTTGCTTTATGCCGTTCCCGAAGGGACTGGGCATGTTGACGCGACGCGACCCAGCACTCCGCTTCGCTCCGTGCTGGGCTATTATTGTGGTCGCCCTCCGGGCTCAGACCGTCGAAGCTTCGTCTGATTCGCTCGAACGTGGCATTTCACGCCCGGTCAGAAGAACGCAAAGCTAATCACCAATCACTCGACGCTATACTTCCCTCATGGCCACCCCGCAGGAAGTTGAAATCAAATTCTCTGTTTCAGATCCCAAGGAGCTGGAAGACAGGCTGAAGCGGCTGGGCTTTCATTGCGAAACTCCCTCGACCCACGAGCTCAACACGCTCTACGATCTGCCCGGCAAGAAACTGCGCCGCAAAGGAGAACTCCTGCGGCTTCGCAAGTACGGTGACAAGTGAAAGCTGACGCACAAGGCCAAAGGGATTCCGGGGAAGCACAAGTCTCGCGCCGAATTGGAGACCGGGGTCTCCGATGGCAAGCAGATGGATGGAATACTCCGGGCGCTTGGATATGTGCCCACGTTTGTGTACGAGAAGTTCCGCTCGGAGTGGAGCGACGACGAAGGACACGTGGTACTCGACCACACTCCTATCGGTGACATTGCCGAGATTGAAGGCAAGTCGCGCTGGATTGATCGCACGGCTAAGGCGTTGGGTGTGGCGCCGCAAGATTACATCACGAAATCCTACTCTGAACTTTTTTTCGACTGGAAACGTAAAACCAAGCAGAAGGCAATGAACATGACCTTCCGCGAGATCGGTGGCCGCGCAAAGCCAAACGTAGGCGCCTCAGGTTCGAAGAGTCGGACCAGCAATCGCCGCTCGTCATCCCGATCCCGCTAGAGTTCCGCGGAAGCCGACGCCGGCTCCGGAGTTTAGACCTCGCCGGGCCTGAACCGGAGCCGGAAAGGCGAGAAACCCCAGTTGTCAGTGGTCAGTTGTCGGTTGTCAGTTTCCGATCACGTTCATTTCGATTTTGTTATCCCCCAGCGGAGCGAGAGATCTGCTCAAAAGTCGGAAACTACCTTGTCGCCGCTGCGACAATCTCCGCATCGCGCTGCCCAACTCGCTGCAGCACCGCGCCTGCAATCAGCGGCAAGCCCACCGTGGCGTCCAGTAACACCTCGGCAAATTTGCCCCCCTCTTCGGGAGGAACGAACTTTCCCCACGACACAGCTTCGCTGTAGGTGCAGCCCGAAAGGCCTCCCCAGTTGACCGGCTCCGGGCAGATGCGCACGCCGTAGTGGAAACGCTTGAGCGGCAGGTCTTCTCCGCCACGCCGGTGACGAAGTTCGATGAACGGCCCAAACTGCTGCGCCCAGTTACGCGGCACGCCGCCGCCGATGGTGAAGATGCCGAGCCGGGATTTGCTTCAGCAGGGTCTCTGCGTAGTACTCCAGATCTTCGAATGGGTCCCAGTGCAGCGTGGGCATGTTGTTCTTGCGGCGCCAGCGATTGTGCAGGGCGAAGTCGAGGCCGATTTCAGAATCGCTAAACGCCGGCACAAATACCGGCACATTCTTCTCAAAGGCCGACTTCAGAATCCCGCGGTCTTCCACGTTGCTGGCTCAGGTAGCGGCCGATCTCGCGATTCAGCTTGTATGAGCAGATGACTTCGCTGGCGTCCCAGCCCTTCAGAATGCGCGCGACGATAGTCTCGACAAAATCGAGATTGGTCTCGGGCTCCAGTGTGTCGTAGACGCGGTTGTAGCCCGCCTCGTACAGCTCCACATCATCCATTCTGGGGTCGTACTTGAAGTGCGAGCGCCCGGCCGCCTCGACCAGGCCATGCGCCATAAGCGCCCCGGTGGAGATGACGGCGTTCACGATTCCGCGATCGATCAGTTCGGTGATGATCAGGCCCTGCTTGGCGACGGTCATGGCGCCCGCAAGCGTCATCACGATGAAGCATTCCTTGTCGCGCGCCATCGCTTCCAGCACATCGGCGCCCTCTCCTACCTGACGGCCGGTGAACGACGTGTTGCCCATGCCCCGCACCAGATCGTCGACGGAGCGCACCTTCGTCAAATCGAGGGGCGCCAGTGCAACCAGCCGGTCTGACACCGGATCGTGAAGCTTGCGGTCGATTCCTTGGCCTGGTGAGCTGTGCTTGTCGTGCATTCTTCTACCTCGCGATGCGCGCGCTGATTATGTGTCGCGTTTCAGTCCGAATACTCGAAAGTACAGTCTCAGAATGGTGGCGTCAACGCGGTCGCATTCTGTAACTTGGTGTTAATCTCCCGCGGCTTGCGGGCCAGTAGCAGATGCTATCCTTGTCACTGAATTTGCGGCTGGAAGAGAGAGTCTTGGCAGAGAAGAACTTCACCATCGGCATTGTGCAAATGTCGTGCACGCCGGATCCGGACGCGAACCTGGAGCGTGCCATCACTGCACGTTCGAGAGGCGGCAAAGCAGGGAGCGCAGCTCATCTGCCTGCCGGAACTTTTTCTCACCCAGTATTTCTGTCAGCGCGAAGATCACGCGCTCTTCGACTTGGCGGAACCGATTCCCGGGCCGACAACCAAGCGGCTGGGCGAGGTCGCACGCGAACTGAAGGCGACGATCATTGCCTCGCTGTTCGAGCGGCGCGCGCCGGGGTTGTACCACAACACGGCGGCCATTATCGACAGCGGTGGCAAGCTCGACGGCGTCTATCGCAAGATGCACATTCCGGACGACCCGCTCTATTACGAGAAGTTCTACTTCACCCCGGGCGATCTTGGCTTCAAAGCGTTTGAGGCAGACTTCGGCAAGTTCGGCACGCTGGTTTGCTGGGACCAGTGGTATCCCGAGGGCGCACGGCTTACGGCGGCACAAGGTGCGAACGTGCTCTTCTATCCCGACAGCGATTGGCTGGCATCCGGATGAGAAGGCGCAGTACGGCGAGGCGCAGTACGATGCGTGGCGGACCATCCAGCGCTCACACGCCATCGCCAACGGCGTTTATGTCGCGGTGCCAAACCGCGTCGGCTTCGAGACCGGGAACATTCGCGGCAATGAGGCTCCGGGCAAAGGCCTGGAGTTTTGGGGAGGATCGTTCATCGCCGATCCCTTCGGGCAGGTGATCGCGGAAGCTTCTCACGACAAGGAAGCCGTGCTGGTGGCCGAAGTCGATATCCAGCGCATGGAAGACATACGCCGCAACTGGCCCTTCTGGCGCGACCGCCGCGTGGACGCTTATTCGGGAATCACGCAGCGGTTCCTGGTGTAGCGGGCGCGACGCGAAGATCATTTGAACCGCAGAGACACAGAGGCACGGAGACACAGAGGGTCAGAATTGTGTTACTCCGTGCCCCTGTGTCTCTGTGGTGTTCCTCAGGGCGTGCGAATCAGGTCAAGACAATGTCAGATGTAGAGACACCTCAATCCCCCGCATCCCTCGGCTACCGCATGCCGGCCGAGTGGGAGCCGCACGAGGCGACCTGGATCGCGTGGCCGCATAACCGTTCTGACTGGCCCGGCAAGTTCGAGGCGATTCCGTGGGTCTACGCGGAAATCGTGCGTCACCTCTCCCGCAGCGAACGCGTGAACATCCTGGTGAACGATGACGCCGCTGAGGCGAAAGCGCGTGAAGTGCTGGTGCGGGCTGCGGTGCTGCCGGAACAAGCTGTCGAACCCGGGAAACAGGCCGGTAATGTAGCTTTCCTTTGCATTCCCACGAATCGTGTCTGGACGCGCGACTACGGTCCGATCTTCGTGAAGCGTAAGCCGAGGCGGGCGGGATGGATTTCCGGCCGTTGCTGCGACGGCGTGGCGATTCAATGCGTGGGCCAAGTACAACGACTGGAAGCTCGACGCGCCGGTCTCGGCCGAGCTGGCGGAGCGCTTGGCGATGCCGGCGTGGAAGCCGATCGTCAACCTTAACGGCAAGCCGCAACGCATTGTGCTCGAAGGCGGCAGCATCGAGGTTAACGGGCGCGGCACATTAATCACCACCGAGGAGTGCCTGCTCAGCGAAGTGCAGCAGCGCAATCCTGGACTCTCGCGCGCAGAACTCGAACGCATCTTCGCCGAGTACCTGGGCGTGAAGAAGGTCATCTGGCTGGAGCGCGGCATTGCTGGGGACGACACGCACGGACATGTGGACGACATCGCACGGTTCGTCGCGCCTCGCCGGGTACTCACGGCGTATGAGGACGATCGGAGCGATCCCAATTACGAGCCTTTGCGGGAGAACTTTCGCAAGCTAAGCAAGAGCAGTGATGAGAAAGGCAAGCCGTTGCAGGTGCTCAAGCTGCCGATGCCGGCACCGGTGGTGTTTCGCGGACAGCGCCTGCCCGCCAGTTATGCGAATTTCTACATTGCGAATCGGGTGGTTCTGGTACCGGTGTTCAACGATCCGCACGACCGTATTGCGCTGAATGTCCTGGCGGAAGCGTTCCCGAGACGCGAGATCATCGGAATCTACTGCGGAGATTTTATTTGGGGACTCGGCGCGTTGCACTGCATGACGCAGCAGCAGCCCGCACCGTAAACGAACGATGCTTGGCGCTGAGGACACGGCTTTAGCCCCTGAACGGTTCTCGTCCAGGGACTAAAGCCCGATGTAAATTATGCATCCTTTCGGCACGACTGAAGTCGTGCCCTGACGCGAGGCGACGATCCGCTGTCTACGCCCGCGCGGCTGTCGCCGAAGAGCTCGCTTCCGCCGGAGCGGTTACCACTTCTTTGGCTTCCCCATTCACCTTCTGGCCGGCCTTGCGGATATCGATACCCCCCTTGAAGTAGGCGCCATCCTCAATGCTGATCCGCTGGGCAACAATGTCGCCGGTCAGGGCGCCGTCAGCCCGGATATCGACGCGATCGCTGGCCGTCATGTTTCCGCGTACCTTGCCCAGCACAACAATCTCGCGCGCCGAAATGTTGGCCGAAACCACTCCATTGCGACCGACCGTAACGCGGTTACCGGGGAGATTGATCGAGCCTTCCACGCGTCCATCGATATACAGCGATTCAGACCCTGTGACCTCGCCCTTGATGACGAGCGACTTGCCCAGGGTCGCCTGTTCCTGGGTGTTGAGCGGGGCGGCTGCTGGGCGCGGGACGGTCGGGGGTTCGGGAACAGCAGGCGTAAAGCTGCGCTGGGGCTCGGGAGTGTTGGGGGTTGGCGTCGTGCTCGGGCTATTCGTGGGTTTCCACATCGAAGAGAATCCTTTCTAAATCAGTGCACGTTATTGAGTTGGATCGACCCATTCTGCGGCAATCCGCCGGTGGGTGCGCCTGTTTTCTTGCGTTTTCTTGCGCTTTCTTGCGTTCGCTCAGCCGGTGTTGTCATGCACACCTGCATGCGAGGATTATTGCTAACATACAGCCAGTTCTTACATCAGGGAATAGCCCTACAGAAAAATTTCGTTGGCGTGTAGTAAGAACTAGGGCCAAACAGTCATTTGAACCTTGATAAGCAACAGGGACGTACTCGGGATCATCTCGCGTAGTGATGCCAACCGAAGAAAAGCTGATTCGCTGATAAGCACTTCATTGCGACTTGCGGAGAATTGTTCCTGCCCCCATGGTGAATGACCGAACCATTCTCGAGCACATTGAGCGCCAGCCGAACCGCACTGCCGGCTACAAACAGCTCATTCGTGAGCTGGCGCTACGCGGGAGCGAACGCAGAACAGCTCGAAGGGCGGCTAAGGGCGCTGGTGAAATCGAGCAAGCTGATCGAAACCGATCGCGGTCGCTACACCCTGGCCGAACATGCGTCGGCGCGATACAACCTCATCGCCGGCAGGCTTTCCATGCATCGCGACGGCTACGGCTTCGTCGTTCCCAACTCCGGCCAGCGCACTGCCATAGAAGGCGACGTCTTCATTCCTCCCCCGGCAATTGGACCTGCCATGCATGGCGACCAGGTGCTGGTGGATATCACGCGCAAGCGCGATGACGGCCGCGCCGAAGGAAAGATTCTGCGCGTGCTCAACCGTGGCAACCCGACCATCGTCGGGATATTTCATCACGGATCGCGCCACAACTTCGTTACGCCCTTCGACGAAAAGGTGACGCAGGAAGTGATCATTCCCGCGGGGATGGAGTTGCCGTCGCGAGGGGAAAGCTCCGAAGGGCGCGCCGAGGCCACCCGCGCTGGTGGCCTTCGATCTGAGTCGGCCGGACGAGCTACCGCATCGAGGAAAAGCCTCGAGCGTGACCGGGTCTACGACTCTGCGGTCAAGCGCCGCAAATCGGGAGACCTGGAAGGGCTGGTGGTCGACGTCGAGATTACCGAGTGGCCAGGGCCAACGCAGAATCCGCGGGGACGCGTGGTTGAGGTCCTCGGCTATGAAGACGATTTCGGCGTGGATGTGGAGATCGTCATCCGCAAGCATCACCTGCCGCACCGCTTTCCCCTCGAAGTGCTAGAGGAAGCGCAGCAGTTTGAGCCGGTGATTCCAGCGCAGGAAATGCGGCACAGGCACGACTATCGCAACGTACCCATCGTGACCATCGATGGCGAGACCGCTCGTGATTTCGACGACGCCGTCACCGCCCGCCGCACTGCGAATGGAAATTTCGAATTGCAGGTGCACATTGCCGACGTGGCGCATTATGTTCGCGAAGGATCAGCCATCGACCTGGAAGCGCGCCTGCGCGGAACCTCCGTATATTTCCCCGACCGTGCGATTCCCATGCTGCCGATCGAGCTTTCGACCGACCTGTGCAGCCTGCGTCCACAGGTTGAGCGCATGGTGCTCTCCTGTGTCATGGAGATCGACCACCAGGGCGAAATTACCGGCTTCAAGCTGAGTGAAGGCGTCATCCGCTCGGCTGAGCGCATGACCTACACCAACGTCAACCTCATCTTGGAGGGTGATCCGGCGCTGCGCCAGCATTACCACTCGCTGGTGGATGTATTCGAACTGATGCGCGAGCTGGCGATGATCCTGAATCGTAAGCGAGTGCGGCGCGGCTCCATCGATTTCGATTTGCCCGAGCCGGTCATCGAGTTTGACGAGAACGGACTGATGAAGAGCGTCACTCGTTCGGAGCGGAACATCGCGCACCGCATCATCGAGGAGTTCATGCTGGCAGCCAACGAGTGCGTCGCCAGCTATCTGGAGCAGAGAGGGGTGCCCTCGCTTTACCGCATTCATGAAAAGCCTGATCCAAAGCGGGTTTACGACTTCGAGACGATCGCAGCGAAGTTTGGCTACTCGCTCGGTGTGGGGCCGCTTCCCGTAAAGCGGGTGCAGATGAAGGCGGACCGCCGCGAGCGATATGGTACCGGCCGGCAAGCGCGGGTGGTTGAGATTCCCGAAGAGGTGCACCTCACTCCGCGTATGTATCAGAAGCTGACCGAGAAGATCGCGGGCAAACCGGAGGAGCGGATCCTCTCCTATCTCATGCTTCGCTCCCTGAAGCAGGCGCGCTATTCAGAGATCAATGAAGGACATTTCGCATTGGCTGCGCCCTCGTATACGCATTTCACGTCGCCCATCCGCAGGTATCCCGATCTCATGATTCATCGCATTCTGAAAGACGTTCTGCGGGAGGCCGCTGAACGTGATGAACGTGGCGTGCCCGTGGGATCAGGAGTGCTGGCCCACAGCGAAGCCCCATCGCCCTGGTCGAAACGCGAGGCGCCGCGCTCCGCCGGCAAGAAGCACGCGAGAGCAGAACAGGCTCACCGGGCTGTGTCGCAAGCGCCTATACCCGAACAGGAACTGCACGACATCGCCGAGGAATCGAGCCAGTCGGAACGCCGTGCCGCCGATGCGGAGCGCGAGCTCATGGAATGGAAGAAAGCCAGGTTCATGGAGCAGCGACTGGGCGAGGAGTTCGATGGCCTCATCGTGAGCGTTACCAAGTTCGGCATGTTCGTGGAGTTGGCGGAGCTATTCGTGGAAGGTCTGGTGCCGCTGGGATCGATGACAGACGATCACTATCTCTACCATGAGAACACGCGGCAACTCATCGGACAGCGTAGCCGGCGAACCTACTCGATGGGCGATCCGGTGCGGGTGCTGGTAGAACGCATCGATCACACGCAAAGGCGCGTGATCTTTGCTCTAGTTGAAGAAGAACGGCTGGCGACAAAGAAAAAGCGGCGAAAAAAAGCTTGATCGGGCGACTAGAAGAAAACCTCGGGAGAGACATGGAATCGCTCGCTCAGCCGCCGTATTTCGCCGGTTGTAAGTTCCCGCTCACCGCCAAGAATCTGGTTAGGGGCGCGGAGAATATCCGAAAGATCTTCTGGGCGCAACTTGTGCTGATCAAGCAGGAACGCGACTACTTCGGCGGGTGAGGCTTGTGGCAGCCGATAATGTCTATCTTCGAAATCTTCAATCATCAACGAAAACAGATCCGACAATTCCTTCTCCTCGGTTGTAAGTGATTCCGCGCGTTGCTCCAGCTCATACAGGGCCTGAATGTACTGTTCGTTCTCTTCGTCCGTACGAATGACTTTGGGAGGAATTCTGCTAAGCAGGTCCGCGTAGTTAGGATTTGCCGGGAAAGCGTTCACTGTTTCCATCCTCCTTTGTCATACTCGGCATGGGTCAGAACTTCTTGAATGAAGATCCGACCGCTGCGGTAATTGATCTCTGTAATTAGCCTATACCGGTTTCCTTTGAGGTTGAAAACCGTGTACTGCTCTACGCTATCAGCCGCTGGAAACACCCGCCGGATCTCCTCAAGCGATTTCCACTGTGCTCTCTTCGCGATTCGAAACCACGCGTCGAGCGCAGCTCCAAGATCGCCGTGTTCCATGGCAGCTTCTACCAGTCTCTTCCGGCTGATCACGTGCACCTCAGTAGAATGGAAACCATGTTGGAATCAAGCACATTCAAGCTGAGCGTGCAGTCCGTGCGCACCATTGGCTTGAGCCCCGTGTTTAGAATGGGTGCAGTATGCGTGTGATCCTCCTCCTCGTTCTAGCGGCCGCATCCACGGTGGTTGCATCTGCGCAGACAACCACATCGGCGCAACCTGCTGCTCCCGTCGCCTCTTCTTCTTCCTGGCCAACAGCTCAGTTCTCTGCCACCAAAGATCCCAGCGTGCAGAAGGCGAAGCAGGTACTCGACGATATGATCCGGGCGCTTGGCGGTGAAACCTATCTGAACCTCCGCACCATGACCACGGAAGGGCGTAGCTACTCCTTCTGGCGGGGGCAACCCAGCGGCATGGGTGTGGTGTTCTGGCGCTTTTGGGAGTGGCCTGATAAGGACCGGGTTGAGCTGACCAAGCAGCGCGACGTGGTGGAGTTGAACGTGGGCGACAAAGGATACGAAATCACCTATAAAGGCACGGCGACCCAGGACCCGAAGCAGGTCGAGGACTATCTGCGGCATCGCAACCACTCGCTGGAAACCGTGGTTCGCCAGTGGCTCCCGGCTCCCGGCACGATGATCCTGTATAGCGGGACCTCAATCGTCGAGCAGAACCTGGCCGACGAAGTGACGGTCCTGAATGAACAAAACGACAGCGTAACCATCTCGGTCGATCCTCGTTCCCATCTGCCCGTGCGGAAGACCTACAGCTACCGAGACCCTATCGACCGCCAGAAAGACGACGACACCGAGATCTTCAGCAACTATCGCCTGGTCGACGGGGTGAACACACCGTACAGCGTCGTCCGCCTGCAAAACGGCGAAATGCGCGGGCAGCGATTCGTCAACAACGTCACCTACAATACTGAACTGGCGCCGACACTCTTTGAGACCAAGGGAATCACCTACAATCCCCAAAAGTCGACGTCCAAGCCCTAGTGAGCTTAGTGAGTAACTAGAAATCAGTACGGCTAGGGAATGTCCCGAGGTGCCTTTAAGTCATTGATCCCACAGCAAATGCTTTGATACCCACGCACTTACGGTGACGCCATGCAGCCACGAGTGTTGCAGAAATACCACACACGCCGGGGGCGGCGGGGCTGTAGTCTGTTGACTTAGCAGTACAAATTTGCTTCTTTGATTTACGAGCGAACAATTCGCATGCCTGTGGAGTGCAGCGGAGTCGGGCTGCATAGCGGGGCGAGCGCCCACCTTCGGATCCTGCCCGCCCCGGCGGGCACGGGGATCGTATTCCGTCGCATTGATCTCGACAACTTCGAAGTTGAAGCCGTCAGCCGGAACGTGGCGAAGGTAAGCTATGCGACCAGCTTGATGAAGCAAGGTGTGCTTATCTCAACCACGGAGCACCTGCTTTCGGCGTGCGTAGGCATCGGGCTCGACAACGCGATCGTGGAGCTGGACAACCTCGAACTCCCTATTCTCGACGGGAGCGCCCAGCCCTTCATCGATATGATTACCGCAGCCGGACTGCGGCAGCAGAGGCGCAAACGGGTCTACCTCAAGATTCTTCGGCCCTACGAAATGCGGGAGGGCGACAAGACCATCGGCATCTATCCGGCGGATAACTACACGGTCAGTTACTCGATCAATTTCCCTCATCCGCTTATTGGGCAGGAGTCCTTCAAGGTAGAGCTTTCCAACGGCAGCTATGTTGAGCAGGTGGCTGCGGCGCGTACCTTCGGATTTCTCGAACAGCAGCAGGCCATGCTCAACATGGGGCTCATCCGCGGCGCATCGCGGGAGAACTGCCTGGTGCTCACGAGAAGCGGCATCGACAACGGGCCGCTGCGTTTTCCAGATGAGTTCGTGCGTCACAAGGTACTCGACCTGATCGGTGACCTGGCGCTGTTCGGGAAACGCGTGCTTGGCTATGTAAAGGCCGACCGCGCCGGACATGCAATGCATACAGCAATCGTGTCGCGCGTGCTGCGCGACCCGACCTACTGGAGCGAGGTCACGCTTGATGAATACGCGGCTGATCAGTTCCCCGATGAGCACCTGGCCGTCGCGGACTAAACTCCCGACATTAGGGTGCTCTCCGCCAAAGGAACTTCCGCGCTACCCTGAGTAGGTGAAGAAGACCGCTTATCTCTCGTTAGGTTCGAACCTGGGCGACCGTCGCGCCAATCTTCGCAATGCGATAGGCAAGCTGCTGAACCTTGGGAATCTGCTGGCGGTTTCTTCCTTCTACGAAACCGAGCCGGTCGAATTCACTGGAACAGCCCTGGTTCCTCAACTGTGCGGTAGCGCTTAAGACGGAAATGAAAGCTGACGACTTCCTGGCCGAGATTATGGCGATCGAGCGGGAGATGGGCCGGCAGCGCTCAGTCTCGAAAGGGCCACGGGTCGTCGACATCGATATCTTGCTATTCGGGAAAGCCATCGTGCGAACGGCGCAGCTTACACTCCCCCACCCTGCTATGCACCAGCGGCGTTTCGTACTGGAGCCGCTGGCGGAGATCGCACCCGAGGTGCGGCACCCCGTGCTCAAGAAGAGCGTCGGCGAGCTGCTGAGCGCACTGCCTCAAGGCGTGGGAGCGGTTCGACGAACCTGAACACCCACTCCCGGGTGCACATTGTTGCGATGCGGGCGAGAGCAGGTCCCTCGCTGCGCTCGGGATGACAAGCGTTATTAGTCAGCTACTGCGGGCTGCCTTGGTGTGATGGCTGCTGCGCAGATGGCTGCCGGTTCGGTATCTCCTGCGGCTGTTGCGGAGGCGGAAGCGGCTGCGGCTGCGGCTGCGCCTTTTGCTGCTCCTCTTTCTGTACCTTCTCGGTCGCGTCTTTCTCTTCCGCTTCGGCCCCCGGCATCACGTTCTTCAGCGGAGAGGTGCTTTGTTCCTCGCGCTCCGGATGCGGCAGCGGCTTGCGGGGCAGCATCTGGTCGCGCATGGCAGCGTTATAGACGAAGATGGCCTCTACGGTCGCCGCCTGGGCTAAGTCTTCGGGCTGGAGCCGCTCATATGTGTCCATGTTGGTGTGGTGAGTGCGACTGCCGTAGTCCAGCGGATCCTGGAGGAACTGGAAGCCGGGAATGCCGACTCCATCGAACGCCTCGTGGTCGGTGCCGCCGGTATTGCGCATGGTGAGCGTCGTGACGCCGAGGTCCTTCAGCGGCTCAATCCATTGCTGGAAGATGGGAGCGATCGCCGCGTTCTGCTGTAGATAGACGCCGCGAATGCGGCCGCCGCCGTTATCGACGTTGAAGTACGCCGAAATCTTCTGCTGATCCGGCTTGAGCACCACCGGGCCTGCCGGCTTGCGCAGCCACTCCGGAAGCTTGAGCTGGTCAGGAGCCGTGGACAACGGTACGTAACCGAAATGCTGCCGGACGTATCCGTAGGAGCCGAACTCGCCCTGCTCTTCGCCTGTCCAGAGAGCGACGCGGATGGTGCGACGCGGCTTCACACCCAGCGTGTTCAGAATGCGCATTACTTCCATGGCGACGACGGTCCCTGCGCCATTGTCGGTCGCACCGGTGGCGGATGCCCAGGAATCGAGGTGGCCGCCGACCATCACCAACTCATCTTTCAGCTTGGAGTCGGTGCCGGGAATTTCCGCGATGGTATCGAAGCCGTGCTCATGGTCGCCGAAGAACTTGGTGTCGATGTTCATCTCGACCGTCACGGGCACATGCGCCTTCACCAGTCGATAAACGCGTCCGTAGTTCTCGATGGCCATGACAGCGACGGGAACTGAGTTCATGTGCTCCCGTTGGTAGGCGAAGAAACCCAGGTCGGCGCCACCGTCATCGATGAAGGTTCCGCCGGTAGCACCGTTGTCGCGCATCTCGCGACTGGGTACGATCACGGCGACCGGCTTCTCATCGGCCATGAGCTGGTTGATCTTGCCGCGCAGTTCCAGACGTTTCTCGAAGTCCTTGCGCCACGCCTCATCGCGGGGTTTCAAGGGATACTCCTCGATCTTCCTCAGATCGGCTTCGTCGAGGGTCTTGGACAACGGCTTATCGACCAACTTCACTTCCCACGGAGCGCCAAGAAACACGATTTTGCCGCCGAGCTTCCCACGGTATTGGTCGATGTCTTTGTCTTCTTTGATCTCGGCCACCGCCACCTGCGCGTTGACCGGGCCGTTGGTTGGCGGCGACCAGGGAGCAGCTTGCGCGATGAACACGGCCGTGTCGGGCGAGGTCATCCGCACCCAGGTGTTGAGCTGTTGCCAGCCCATGCCGAACTCGCCCCAGTCTTCCAGATGGGCATTCACGCAGCCCATGGCCGTGAGCTGGTCGCGCGTCCACTCATTAGCGCGCTTCAGGTTGGGCGAACCGGTAAGCCGAGGACCGATGCCGTCGGCCAGCGCCGAGGCGTACTCCATCACGTGCGAGTGTGCCAGGCCTTCCTCTCGAATAACCTGATACATCCCGAGGTCGAGATTCTCGCGTTGCGGCTGCGGCAGTTCATAGGACGGTTTCTCCTGCTCGGTGGTCTTCTTCTGGGCCGCGAAGGACGGTGATGCAAGCGCAACGCACAGCGAAAGCGCA
>CAWFAY010000002.1:0-110007 GCA_963813905.1 uncultured Acidobacteriaceae bacterium
ATGCCGCGCTGGAGAGACGTAACGATAGACATGCGTGAATTTCCTCGTCAGAAGTGCAATTGGGCAGAGTAGCAGATGGGAGTTAGACCTTCCAAATTCCCGGTAGTCTACGAATCTACGTCCAGTCGGCTTGACGGATAGTGCGATAATTGCTTGGCGTGACAGACTGGAGCGCAGTCACGGTCCCAAGACAATCGTACCGTTTCCCGCAGCGGTGTCCCGACTGCTTGCGAACAGGCCCACTCACAGGCCTCCTAATCAACTCCGACCAGCAAAAACTGAAGGGATTTTACGTTGTTGCGACCAAGTATGAAAGACTGCGCGTTACTGTGCCTTTTTGTGAACAGTGTTCAACTCGACAGTTACGATGGGGTAAATTCGGTCAATCGTTGATCGTGTTGGCGTTCATAACAGGAGTTGTTATTTCAATTTGGCTCGACCTTGGGCGTTGGCAAGTCTTCCTTTTGGCCGTCGTCCTCGGGTCTCCCGGCCTCTGGTTTATGTACTACAAAGATTGGGCTGTACGCATATCTGACTACGATTCCGAAACTGTCACATTTAAGTTCAAACGAAAGGAATATGCCAGAGAGTTTGTGGAGCTCAATCAGCTAGAGGCGAACACGGCGGCGTTAGGTGGTATTTTGTAAGCGCAGCTCCGGTGCCAGCCGGAGCCACAATTCGGTGCTCTCATCGCGCAGTTTAGGCGAGGGGAGCAAGGGTGTTAGGGATACCTTAAGGGACTGTCGAGAGCGAACTGGTGCCTCAATATCTTTTTCACTCGTTGGAGACCTCCTACGGTTTGGATTTATTGCTGAGTTTTCAAACCGAGCGTCATCTTGAAGATGATCGCCGCCAGTTCAAGAGCAAAATCTGGGTAAAGCGGTGTTTGCCCGATCAGTGAATTATTGATTCCTGCATAAATAATGTCCTATACTGCTGGTATGCGTCCCAGTGGCAGTCCGCACGAACTGGAGCAGCGTCGTTACCGCGCGCTGGCTCTGCTGCAACAAGGACTCAGTCCGGTCGAAGTCGCGCAACGGGTTGGGGTTGATCGTCGCAGCGTTCGACGATGGAACTCGGCCGCACGCCACCAGGGCCGGCAAGCGCTGGCCGCTCAACCCGCTTGCGGACGGCCGCCGCGACTCCGTGCCGCCCAGCGGCAACGGCTGGAGAAGACCTTGCTCGGGGGCGCGGAAGCGGCGGGTTTCGCTACCCCGCTCTGGACCTGTCCCCGCGTGGCCAGCTGGATCGAACAGCGGTTTGGCATCCACTACCATCCCGATCATGTCTGCCGCCTGCTGCATGCCCTCGGTTTCACTCCTCAAAAACCTGTACGTCGGGCGGTGGAACGCGACCAGGAAGCGATTGGCCAATGGGTGAAGCAGCAATGGCCCGCCATAAAAAAAAAGCGTCGCGCTTGAAGGCCTGGCTGGTATTTCTGGACGAGAGCGGCTTTCTGATGGCCCCGCTGGTGCGGCGCAGTTGGGCTCCGGCGGGCCAGACCCCGGTGCTGTACCAGCGGGGCGCGCACCATCGCAAGGGGTCGGCGATTGCCGCCCTGTGCGTTTCGCCGGCGCGTGATGACGTACGTTTCTACTTTCGCCTCCATGCCAGCGATATCGCCGCCGCCCAAGTGATGGCCTTCCTCTCCGCCCTGGATGGCGAACTCGACGCCCCCTGGCTGATGCTGTGGGACCGGCTGAACGCGCATCGCGCCCGCCGCACGCAAGACTTTCTTCTCGCCCGCGGCTGGCCGCAGCCCTGCTACTTCCCCGCCTACGCTCCGGAACTGAACCCGGTGGAGTACGCCTGGAGCTGGCTGAAGAACAATCCCATGGCCAATCGGGCGCAGCTGGAGCTGGATGCGCTGGCCGACGCCGCCCGTCAGTCGGCTCGCAGCCTGCAACGCCAATCCTGGTTGTTGCGTTCCTTTATTCACCATAGCCCGCTTTTTTTGCGGCTCAAATAGGACATTACTTATGCAGGAATCAATAGCCCGGACGTCGCGCTGTCCCTCTGTGGCAAGATGGTGCAATACGGTTTCTGCCGTGGTTGCAAGGTCGGCCCGGAATGCTGCTGTGAACTTGTAACCCCAAGCTGCTCGATCTCTTTCTATATGCAGTTTCTTCTCGGCATCTGGAGAAACGATCGGAACTGGAAGCGAGCCGTGTTTGACGCTGAACGCGCGGATGAAATCGCAGATTTCAGCGCACAGCATAACGGCTTCTCGCATTACAGACTTCGGTGGCCCGATGATCCTCTCGGCTTCCATAGCGTTTCCGTAAATTACGTGGAGGAATCGCCACGCGAACAAGCACACGAATAGCGCCACGCCAAACCAACGCGAAATACCTTGCCAGTGCGTCACAATTCGACCCCCCCATGCCCAGGGTAGGGACGATAAGCGCGATGAACGCTAGCAGCAGACCCCCAAGGAAAAGCAGGTCTCTGTACGTTTGGCGCGACCGCGTAAACGCTTGTGCGCAGATAGAGCGATAGAATCGAAGCATGCCGCCGATTGTAGTGCGAACGGGCGAGATTTCCACAGCCTAGATTTTCTTGAACGGAGATCGGACAGTATCAAAATCGCGGCTGTAAGTTAAATTGCGAGGACTTAACAAGGAGAAACTTGGGGAAGGCAGTGTGCTGCGCTTGGGATCAGACCCTAGGTAGCGCCTACGAGGCAATTTCGGATGGCAGGTCCGAAACCACCTGAACACACTCCAGGATTTCGGCGTCGGTTAACATGCGGTCCGAGCTCTTGGCCCGCTGGTAGATACGATCGACCAGTTCATCCGTTGTCTCGTAGCCGTGACGCTCCAGCCAAAAGTGCACATTCGACTTGCCGCTCATGGGCCCGATCTCGATGACCTGCTCCATGCCGAAGTAATGCGAGGGCACGCCGGAGTAGATGCTGTTCGCCAGTTCGAGATCGTTCTTGCGGTAGGCCTTGATCACCGCCGCCGCATGGACGCCGGTTCCGGTGCGGAAGGCGTCGTCACCCACCACCGGATAGTTCTTGGGAATGGGAATGCCGGTCGCCTTCGACACCGCTTCGCAGTAGTCCTTCAGCTTGGTGAGATCCTGGCTCGCCCAAGGCTCGACCCCGAGCAGCTTCAAGTTCACCAGCATCTGGTCCATTTGGGTGTTGCCCACGCGCTCGCCGATTCCGCAAGCCGTAGCGTGCACGACCTCGGCTCCGGCGACCAGAGCGGCGATGGAGTTGGCAACCGCTAATCCGCGGTCGCAATGCCCGTGCCACTCCACGCGGATGTCAGCCCCGGTCGGCTTAATGACCTCGTTCATCACGAACTGGATCAGGGCGACTACGCCCATGGGCGTCGCGTGTCCCACAGTGTCGCAGATCACGACGGCTTTGGCGCCGCAGTTGATCGCCGTGGTGTACATGCGCTGAATGGTCTCGGGATCGCAACGAGTTGTGTCCTCGGTGACGTACATGACGTCAAGCCCTTGCGAGACGGCGTATTTGACCGCGTGCTCCGTCGTGCGCAGCAGGAAGTCGTCGGTCCAGTCTTCGGTGTAACGGCGAATAGGGCTGGAGCCGATGAATGTCGCAGCCTCGATTGGCACTCCGGTGCGCTGCACAATCTCGGCGATGGGTCGAATGTCATTCTCGTGGGTCCGGGCGGCGCAGTTTGGCTTGATGTTCAGGCGGGCCCGGCCAATCTCGCGGGCCAACGCTTCGCAGTGGGCCGTGGCACGCGGGCCGGCGCCGGGCAGGCCGATATCGAGCATGTTAATGCCGACCTGCTCCATCAGGTGCAGGATCTCAATCTTCTCTTCGATGGAAGGGTCGCGCACCGAGGGCGATTGCAGGCCGTCGCGCAACGACTCGTCGTTGAGCAGGGCACGCCCCGCCGGTTTGATAGAGCGCGCGTAAACCGTGTTCCAGTCGTAAATCAGCTCAGAAACGTCAGACAATTGCACCTTCCACCAACGACCGATTATGTTGAGTCCCGCGCGTCACGCGGAACCTCCGGCGCCCCCACAGCGCCGATCAACAGGAGCGATGCCCGGAGCATGACCGTGCGATGCACGATCTACGGCTAAGACTCGTTCTTCTCGCCACCCGCAGCGCCCTTGGAAACCACGGTAACTCCAAACACAGACTTTTGTCCCAATCCAGCTACATTCTTGCCGCGTGGTTCATCAGGCGACGGCAGATACAGCGTCTTGCAGTGCTCGCAGCGATAGATCTCCGCCTGCGGTCCATAGGCGGCCTGCACATCACCGCACGCCTGTTCGATGCGATCTGAGACGTAGAACCAGCGTTTCAAGTGTCCGGCGCAGATTTTCCCTTTGCCATCTTTTTCGTTGCAGGCGCGCTGGTACGCCTTCTTGTATTTCACTTTGTGATTGGGAAGCTGGGCCGGTGCGTTTTCAGTAGCTGGCGCCATGGTCGCTGAAGCCATAGGATCGGACTGTCCCAAAGTAAACTCGCAGGAAACAAGCAATTGTAACCCACCCCCGAACCGACATTCAGCGGCGAGAATTACAGGTAGTGGGTCAGTTTGAATAAGGATGCGCGCGCCTTTCGCGCGCCGGCGCGAATCAGCACGCCCAGATCCCTGGCTGCGTTCGGGATGACAAACCGTTGAGAGAAGCGCCCGACAAAGATCAGCTCCCATAGCAGAGATGGGCTAACCCGAATTTCTCACCAGTAGTAAACAACCACCAGTAATTCACAGTAGAAAAAGGCCGTCTTTTCAGGCATAACTGCGGTGTGAAACGAAGTCGATGCCCGAAAAAGAAACGGCCTTTCTCATGACAGAGTGTACGCAAGAATCGTTCGCGTTTGCAGATCATTTTTCGCGGCGGGTGGTAGCCAACTTCGATGGCGCCCGCATGACCAGCGACGGAGGCGGCCTGCTGTTGCGCCGCACCAACCGCAAGATCGGCTTGCTCGCGCGGGCGGCGGCCTGCTTTCGGGATGGGCGGGACCCGGCACGGGTCGAGCACCCGGTGGGCGAGATGCTGGCGCAGCGCGTCTACGGGCTGGCGCTGGGCTATGAAGATCTCAACGATCATGAGCAACTGCGCCACGATCCCCTGCTGGCCGTGTTGGCCGGCCAGCGCGAACTGGAATCACCGCTGGCCGGCAAGAGCACGCTCAACCGCATGGAGTTGACGCCGGCGGCGGCCGCCGATCGCTATCACAAGATCAGCTACTCGGCCGAGCAGTTGGACACGCTGCTGGTGGATATTTTCTTGGAAGCGCACGCGACCGCGCCAGCCGAGATCGTGCTCGATCTGGATGTCACCGACACCCCGTTGCACGGCGAGCAGGAAGCGCGCTTCTTCCACGGCTACTACGGCGAGTACTGTTACTTGCCGCTGTACATCTTCTGCGGCGAGCATCTACTGTGCGCCCGCCAGCGGGCTTCGAACCAGGACGCCAGCGCAGGCGCGCTCGCCGAAGTGAAACGCATCGTGGGCCAGATTCGGCAGCGCTGGCCGGAGGTGAAAATCATTCTGCGCGCCGATTCCGGCTTCTGCCGCGAGGAGCTGATGGCTTGGTGCGAAGCTGAGCCCGTGCACTATGTTTTCGGCTTGGCGCGCAACTCGCGGCTGGAGGCGGAAATCGCCGCCCTCATGGCCGCGGCCCAGCGCGAACACCAAAAGACGCAGCAAGCCGCCCGCGTCTTCGGCGAGTTCTCCTATCAGACGCGCAGCAGTTGGTCGTGCGCCCGCCGCGTGGTGGCCAAGGCCGAGTATCTCGACAAAGGCCCCAACCCGCGCTTCGTGGTGACTTCGCTGAGTCCCACAGAGTGGGAGGCGCGCGCTCTCTATGAACAGCTCTACTGCGCCCGCGGCGAGATGGAAAACCGCATCAAGGAGCAGCTCAGTCTGTTCGCCGATCGCATGAGCGCCGCCACCCTGCGCGCCAACCAGTTGCGGCTCTACCTGTCGTCGTTGGCCTATGTGCTGCTGCACGCTCTGCGGCGGCTGGCCTTGGCGGGCACCGTGTGGGCGCGGGCCCAGGTGAACACCATCCGACTGCGGCTGCTCAAGATTGCCGCCGAGGTGCGCCTCAGCGCCCGCCGTATCTATCTGCGTTATCCCCGCGCATATCCCTGGAAAGCGCTGTTCGCCGCGGCCTGGTCGGCTTTGCGCTGTTGAGGGCAGCGCGGCGGTTGTGCCAACCTCAGGCGGGCGGCAGTTGCGGTCTCCACGCGCCCAAAAATGTCGCCTCCAGCCACCGCCTTGGCCATCACCCGTGCACCACTGCCGCTAACCACTCCCTGCCGCCTACACCGATCGCTCTCGGCCGCCCCATCCGACCCCTGGCTCAGTTATCGATCATCTGGTGAGAAATTCGGGCTAAAGCCGACGCGGTTCCTACCCCAGTATCCCCATCCTCTTCCCCACGCGCTTTAGCGTTTCGAGCGCCTGGTCGAGCATCTCCTGAGTGTGGGTGGCGGTCATGATGGTGCGGATACGGGCTTTGCCTTCGGGAACGGTCGGGAAGGCGATGCCAGTTCCGAACACGCCCTCTTTGAACAGCTCGCGCGAGAAATCCATCGTCAGCTTGCCATCGCCGATGATGATGGGCGTAATCGGCGTCTCGCTAGCCGGAGTGTTCACGCCGCCGATATTGAATCCCAGTCCGCCAAGCTCCTTCTTCCAGTAGCGGGTGTTCTCCCAAAGCTTCTCCATGCGCTCGGGCTCCTGCTCTAGCACATCGAAGGCTGCGATGCAGGTAGCGGCGACGGACGGCGGATGGGATGTAGAGAAGAGGAACGGCCGCCCGCGATGGTAGAGGAAGTCGATGAGGTCGCGAGTGCCGCATACATATCCACCCAACGCGCCGATGGCCTTTGACAACGTGCCGACCTGAACATCGACTCGTCCGTGAACTCCGAAGTGGTCGACGGTGCCGCGGCCGTTGCGCCCCAGCACGCCAGAAGCGTGGGCGTCGTCGACCATCATGATGGCGCCGTACTTCTCAGCCGCATCGCAGAGCGCGGGCAGCGGGCCGATGTCGCCGTCCATGGAGAAGACGCCATCGGTGATGAGCAGCTTGTGGCCGGGCTCGTCCTTGATCTCGTGCAGCAGCTCTTCGGCGTGGGCCGCGTCTTTGTGGCGGAAGACCTTGATCTTTGCCCGCGAGAGGCGAGCGCCGTCGATGATGCTGGCATGGTTCAGCTCATCGGAAACAATAAAGTCTTCTTTGCCCAGGATGGCCGACACCGTTCCGGCGTTAGCGGTGAAGCCCGACTGGAAGACCACGCAGGCTTCGACGTTCTTGAAGCGCGCGATCTTCTCTTCCAGCTCCATGTGCAGCGTCATGGTGCCGGCAATGGTCCTCACCGCGCCTGAGCCGACGCCATACTTGCGGGTGGCTTCCAGCGCCGCCTCGCGCAGCTTGGGATGGGTGGTCAGTCCGAGGTAGTTATTGGAAGCGAGATTGATGACCCGCTTGCCATCGAAGGTACACACCGGCGCCTGCTCGTCTTCCAGTACGCGCAAGTGAAAGTAGGTGCCCTTCTGCTTCAGTTCGTTGAGTTGGTCTGTGAGGTAAGAGAGCGGATTGGTACGAATGGCGGTAGGCATGTTTCTTACTTGTGAGCTTGGATTCCAGCCGGCTAGGGCAAAGGCCGCGCTTAGCCGACCTCGTATTGTAGCGCCTGCGCAGCCGCCCCGCCGCGACCTAACAGAGCGCCGCACATCCAACCGAACCAGCCCTGAGAGCGTACCTGAAGCCTATGCTCGACGGGGTCTATGATATCCAGACGGATTCCCGAGGCCACCCTTGCAGGATTGAGATCTGGCAGGCGGGCATATAATGTCTGGCAAAACCGGACCTCCGCCGGCGCGGGAGTCTCCTTCGACTCCTGGCTTATGGAGGCCCTATGGTCTCGCCGAACAGAGGAAATCGCGGTGAAAATTGATCGCAAATCCGCTCCAGCTATCTTGCCGGCCTCGCCGGTAACTCCGGCCCACCCAATGGGAAAAGCAGCCGCGGCGGATCGGGTGGGCCGGCCCCAGACTGCGCAGCCGACGATGCAACGATCCCTTGCTCCTTCCAGAGTCGCGCCGCCCCCGGTATACCGGCCCCAGACCGCCCAGCCGATGATGCAACCATCCCTTGTTCCCTCCAGAGTCGCTACGCCTCCGGCTTACCGGCCCCAGACTGCCCAGCCAATGATGCAACCATCCCTTGTTCCTTCCAGAGTCGCTGCGCCCCCGGTATACCGGCCGCAAAATGCGAAAGCGGCAACGCAAAGCTTCGCGTCTGCTCCAACTCCCCCGCGGTGGACGCCACCCGTTGCGCCGCGCGGCGCTGCCCCAACGCCCCATATCCAGCGCACGCCACAGGCGGTCCGCAGCGGGGCCGGCTACCCGCCCGCAGTGCAACGAAAAGTCTTCATCAACCGATCGAGCGCGTACGACGGCAACGAAGTCATCGCCAAATTCGACTATATTCGAGACGGCTCTCCGGGCGGCAACCACTTCGTCTCCGACAAGTTAATCAGAAACATCGTCGGGGAAGTGGTCGTGGGCAAGAAACGCGACGGTGCCATGCTACTGCTTTCCACCCTCTGGGCCGGAACGAAATTTGCGGGCACCTTCGACATCGTTCCGTGGAAAGACACGGCCCACTATGACAAAGCGGTCAACAGCCTCATTTCCGGAATCTCAAACCAGTCCTCGAATTTGTTCACCTGCGAAGGTACGGGCGACGACTCGGGGAGACAAATAGACCGCCCCCTAACCCCTTCGGGCGAGAAGCAAGTTCAGGGCTACGCTAAGAAACTGATTAACGGCCTGGATGGGATAAAGGACTATCTGGGACCAACAGGCACGAAAGTTCTCCTCGAGCTTGCCGACTTCTTGAACTATTGAATCGGAGAACGCTACCCAATTCCCAGCCCCCACCGAACAACGGCCGCGCAAACTCAGCCTCAATTAGGTGGGGCCGGGTTTGGGCTATTGTTGCGCAACACGTTTGGGTTGAAGCCCAATACCGACGAACTTGCCAGCGACTGCTGACGGAATCTTATATCGCAATGTTGATGCCAATTCCTCTTCGGTAATCGGGCCTGACTCTCATAATGACCTTAAGGCCAACAGTTTCGAAACAGGAAAAGTAGGCTCTCCGTCGTTCTTGACATGACCGTACGTGGCGACTAGAGTTTTGCACGCGTGGATTTTCACCTTCCCTCGCCCAGATCCTGGGCGATCAAGTCCACTCCCATTCACATAACCAACACAGTTCAGGAGCCCGTGATGACAAGACGCATTTCTTCGTGGTTCGTTGTGACAGCCGTAGTGCTCTGCTTTTCCCTGGCAGCACTGGCTCAGGCGAATCCCACAGCCAAGATCGCTCCGCGCGTGATGGCAGAAACCCAAAACGGAAAAACTACCGAAGCTCTGGTCGTGCTCGCCGAGCAGGCGGACCTTCGTCCCGCTGCTGGTTTGCAGACGAAAGAAGAGAAGGGGATTTTCGTAGTCAACGCCTTGCGCGATGTCGCCAATCGCACTCAGTCACCGATTCTGCGGATGCTCGATTCGCTCGGGGTTTCCTATCAGCCGTTTTATATCGTCAACATGATTAAGATCACCGGCGGCCGCAATGTAATGGAGCAATTGGCGGCCCGCAACGACGTTGCGCACATTGACGCGAACCCGCTCGTGCATACCGCGCTTCCTCTGCCGACTGGTGTCGATACCGCTCACGTTGACAACATCGAGTGGAACATTACGCGGGTTAAGGCGCCTGACGTCTGGAACCTGGGATATCGGGGAGAAGGCTTGGTGGTTGCCGGCGCCGATACTGGCGTGCAGTGGGACCATCCCGCACTGAAGAACCATTATCGCGGCTGGAACGGCCAGAACGTGGACCATAACTACAACTGGCACGATGCCGTGCAGAACTCCCAAACTCCCATCGACCCTCACAACCACGGCACCTTTACAGTGAGCGAAATGGTAGGCGATGACGGGCTGGGCAACCAGATCGGCGTGGCTCCCGGCGCGAAGTGGATTGCCTGCCGCAACATGGATGCCGGTGGCAACGGTACCCCCGCGTGGTACACCGAGTGCTTCCAATACCTGATCGCACCGTATCCCTACAACGACCCCCAGCATGGCGATCCCACCAAGGCGCCGGACTCGATCAACAACTCCTGGGTGTGCCCGGCCAGCGAAGGCTGCTCGTACAACACTCTGCAGGCGATTGTGGATGCGGTTCGCGCTGCGGGAATCTTCCCTGCGATGGCCGCCGGAAATGATGGTTCCAACTGCTCGTCCGTTGACAAGCCTCCCGCAATCTACGCCAGCTCAATCAGTGTTGGAGCTACCGACTCAAATGACAACATAGCCAGCTTCAGCAGCCGTGGGCCGGTGACGGTCGATATGAGCAATCGCATCAAGCCGAATCTGTCCGCGCCGGGAGTAGGGATTCGCGGCGCCGTGGCCAATCCACCTAACACCTACCAGAGCGGCTGGTCGGGAACCTCGATGGCTGCGCCGCACGTTGCGGCCAGCGTCGCCCTGGTGTGGCAGGCCAAGCCGTCGTTGATAGGCAATATCGACAAGACCCAGCAGATCCTACAGCTCAACACCGTTCCGGGGCATTATGTGTCGATTCACAACTGCGGTGTGCCGCTGTCCAACCGGCCGGACAACAACTTCGGTTGGGGAGTGCTAAACATCCTGAGGGCGGTTCAGGCGCCGTAAGCGTTGAAATTGCCTGGGGAGCTCACCTCGGGCTGCAGGAACAGTTGAAACAGGGCCAAACCGCGTTAGAGAAGCTTCTCCTACGCAGGTTTGGCCCTTTCTTCCGATTGGGTCGGGCGCTGTTAATCGCGCGGAGCTGCTGGTTGGCCGGGAAGGTGATAGCGCTGGCGCATCATGCTGCGGAAGCGTTCAAGTGGTGTGAGGCCGGGCGCTTCGCGTAGTGCAGTCGCCGAGTTCTGTTTGGCTGCCATGCTGGCAGTGCTGCTCTTAGTCGCTGTAATGCTCACTTCGCACGAAGTGTCGCAGTCGCCATCGGGTTTCAGAACGATAGCGTGAATGTCGCCGTTGGTAAGAAATCCGATACCAACGATTTCTCCGGAGTCGTTAATTGCGACCGGTTGAAGTGTCACGAAGTTTGACCCAAGGTAGGGGTTCAGATCTACCATTCTTCCGTTGTCCCACAGAAATCCGTGGAGAACCGTTCCATGACAATCGTTAGAGGTCCCTATTACCTGTCCGCTCGCGTTGATGTGGAACCCATTGCTGCACGGATCGCTGCCGATAGTGCCGAGGTCAGTGATCCTGCCCTTCCGCCAGAGGAACGCATGGTGCGTGCCATCCGGTAAATCAGCCGTACCGATCACGCTTCCGGCATCATTGATCCAACTCGCGGCACCGTTATTGCCGCCCAGAGTTCCGATATCGGTTAGCACTCCACGTTCCCAAAAGAACGCATGGTTGGCAAGGTCGCCCACGACGTCGGACAAGCCGACGACTTGGCCGTGGTTATTGACAGAATTTGCAAGACCAAGAACTCCACCCAGAGTTCCAAGGTTGACCATCCGGCCTCGATCCCAAAGGAAGGGAGCGACGGTTGGAATGCCTGTCGTCGGGTTCGCAATATCATTGGTGAACGAATATCCGGTGACCTGTCCTGATTCGTTGACCACGAGGCCGAACGAATCCGGCCCGCCCAGCGTCCCGATATCCTTCAGAACACCGTTCTGCCACACGAAAGCGTGCCACGCGTTTGGGTAGGGCAGCCCAATGAGGCAGCCGAAGCACCAAGGGTCGGGCTCGGCGTTCTCGGCCCCTCCGGTCGCCTGGCCCCTATTGTTGAGGTCGGCTGCCAAACTGCTGGGGCCTCCGAAGGTTCCCATGTCAATCGTTCCTCGGATTGACTGGAAAATGCCGTGAAGTTCGGGTAGTCCCGATACGGGTTCGATGACGCCGAAATCGCCGGACCCAACGATCAGTCCATTCGGGCTGATAGCGTTTGGCAGACTGAAGCATCCACCCGGAAACAACCCGAGATTGACCAGAACTCCTTTGTCCCACAGGAACGTTGGCGCGATGAATCCATCCGAGAAGGGATCTGCGTAAGGACATGCGATGGAAGTGTCTGCTGCTCCTGCGACGGCTCCGCCATTGTTAATCATGGGAGGTGGAGTGCCATTGGTGAAGCTGTTCGGCCCGCCGAATGTGCCCAGGTCAACGAATCTGTACTTCTGGTGCTTGGGTTGCTCGGCAGGACTATCTTGTGCGGCGAGTTGCGAGGTTATCGCGAGCGCGGCGAATAGAGACAGTGCGATCATCCATTTCCATGTGCGGGATTTCATGTTCTTCTCCTCTGTTGCTTTCGTTAGGGACGACTCAGCGCTTGCCCAAGGTGGAATCGCCGATGACGACTTCGACGAAGTCCGAGCGCCGGAGCGGAAGGGGGATAACCGAGTTGCGGTTCCGCTCCGGCAACATGGGTAACCAACATTTGCTTTGAAGGGGCATGCCTTCAGGCGTGCCGTACAGGCTCCTCTCGAACTTGGCTTTAGCCGCTGAGGGACTGCGTCTTCCCGGACTGAAACTGAACTCCCTCAGGGGCTAAAGCCTATTTCTCGAATCGCTCGATACGGCACAGCTGAAGCTGTGCCCCTTCCAAGACGGTGGAGTGCCACCCAAGTTTCTTCTGCTTGGGTGGGAGCTTTGTCAGTCGCGCGGTGCGACTGGTTGGCCGGGAAGGTGATAGCGCTGCCGCATCATGCTGCGGACGCGCTCGACCGGAGTGATAGGCGATTCGCTGCGCTGCGATGTCGTCGCCGATCTGCTAGTCTGCGAAGCGGATGCTTCGATCATCGAGTAGTCTTCGCACTCGCCAGGATGTTTCTCGTCGCACGGAATCAGCAGGTATGCATGTTGGTCGCCACTGGCGAGCACTCCGCTGCCTGCAATCTCTCCACGGTCGTTGATATAGAACGCGTCCGTCAACGTCAGACCAGAGCCCGGAGAAATCAGGCTGTTCAAGTCGATCATAGGGCCGCGGTTCTCCCACAGAAAAGCGCGGAAAGTTCCATCGTTTATTTTCGAATGGCCCACGATCTGACCCTCTGAGTTGATGCCATAGGCGAAGCTGCTCAGGCCGAGGTTCCCGAGATCACTCATCACGCCACGCTTCCAAAGAAATGCGTCGTGAGTCTGCGAGCCTGGTAAGTCTGCCTCGCCCACCACATCCCCGGGATCGTTGATCCAGGTCGCTTGACCGTTATCGCCTCCCAAGGTGCCCAGGTCTGCAAGAACTCCGCGGCTCCAAAGGAAGGGATGGAAGGTCAAATTGCCATCGCGGCTCGATAGGCCCACTACCTGACCTTGGCTATTGAGGGCATTGGCGAACCCACAGGTGCCGCCAAGTGTCCCGAGGTCGATCATTTTCCCCTTGTCCCAGAGAAAGGGATCTTGAGTTGGAACACTCGGCGCGCAAATTCCATTACTGGAGTTCGGAATAGAGCTTGTATAAGACTCCCCGGCTACTTGGCCTCGTTCGTTCACTAGGAACGCCCAAGCATCTGGACCTCCAAGGTACCCAGGTCTTGCACCCCGTTCTGCTTATCCCACGAGAATGCCCGCGTTTGCGTCCCAGTGCTGGAACCGAGAAGCTGAAAGTAGAAGTAAGAGTAGGGATCGGGGCTCCCGTTGGTCGCGAATCCGACTACTTGGCTTCGATTGTTGGCAGCGAACGCCGCGCTCTCGTAACCCCCCGCCAACGTTCCGAGGTTGCTAATATTACCCTTGTTCCAGAGCACAGCTCGAAACTCCGGAAAACCGCTCAGCGGGTCGTTTTCACCGTTCTGGGAAGCTCCAGCAATTAAGCCGTTCCCACTGATCCCGTTGGCGGCGCCCCACTGGCTGCCGGGAAGCGTGCCCAGATTGGTGAGCACGCCCTTTCGCCATTGGAAAGCGTTAGGGTAGAAGCAGTCGTCGAAGTAGCAAAGCGGGTCCGCCGAGGTGTCCGCGATTCCAGCGACCGTCCCCTGGTCGCTGATGACTTGGACACCGACCTCAGTCAGAAAGCTGGTTGGCACATAGCTGTTGGGCCCACCGAACGTACCGATGTCGATCAGCTTGTACTGCTTGTGCTTGGGTTTGTGGTCTTGCGATGGGTTGTCTTGCGCTGCCATGCCCACTGGCATCGCCAGCGCGGCGAATAGAGACAGTGCGACCATCCATTTCCATGTGCGGGATTTCATGAGGTTGTCCTTTGCTTATTTGGTGGGGGCGGGGGAAGTTCGCAGAATCGACTTCGCCGCTGGTTGCGGTTCAGAAAGTCCGAAATCGCAATGCCTGTGCGGCATCTGTCATTAGGATCAGATCGGACCTCAGAAATTGCTTGTGCTTGGGGATTGGAACCGGGGCCGGTTCAGTCGGATCATGCCCGTGCGGGAGAGGATCGTGTCGGCTGAAGTGACAGTCATACTACGCCTTTCTTAACTTGTGTCAATGGGTCATTGGTGGTGGGATTGTTCGTGGTGGCCCGGCAGGCGCTTTTAGGGGCAGCGTGCTTGTTATAGCGCCCCCCCGCCCTCAAACACCTTCTCCATGTTGTAGGGAAACACGCGGTACAGGCCGTAGTTGACGCTCACATCCGAGTACTGGCGGAAGAGCAGGTCGCCGCGTCCGTTGGCATCGGCGTCGAGGGCGTCAATCAACTCTAAGCGGGGAAACACGTCAAGGTGCGTGGTGTCAGTAATGGAGCTGAAAACCTTTATCGGATCACCATTGATGTCGAGGCGCGCGACAACGGTTGCATAGTACAGGAAGGGTCTCGAACCGGCGGTTGGTATCGGCAGTTTTGCGGTCAGCACCAGAGTCGGCGAGTTGCTGAAATCAAGATCGAAAAAGCGGAGGTCATGGTCTCTGAGTTCGACGTTCTTCGGAAGCTGCGGCCCGGTCGTGTGTTTGGCAGCGTAGGCGCGAATGTCTGCAAGGGCGAGTGTGAGCATAGACTGCGCCAACTGCTGTTGCCGCTCGGGCGTGGTGGTGTAGATAAGTGGCCGCGTCTCGTATTTGCCGGCATCGGAAATGGCGGCGATGGAGCGGGTAGAAGAATCCTTTGCAGTCGACTTAGGTCCTGGGGCGTTGATCCCTGAGACGGGGAAGCTCGGTTTATGCAGCGGCTGTGCGGGTTGGTCGCCGCGGCTCAGCACCGGTCGATTGGGATCATTTTCGTCCGGAGACTGAGCACCGGGCGGCTGTTTCGGCGCAGACTCGGCCGTGGGCGGCGCGGTGGGTTTCCGGAGTACCGGGCGATCGGGATCGCTGTCGTCCACAGACTGAGACTGGCTGCTCGCCGGTTGCACGCTGGGCGCAGGTGCTGGAGCCGCCTCATCGTCCGGCCTGCGAAGCGTAGGCCGACCGGAAGAGGCATCCGACGTTGTGGTAGAGGCTGCCGGCGGGGGCTGCGAGGCGGATGGGGCCGAGGGCGGTGCTTGTGTCTGCTGTGACGATTTGTCCGCGGTTGAGCTCGGCTCGGAGCCAGGACGACGCAAGACGGGTGGACCTTCGTCGGCCCCGCCGGTAAAGATTGCCTTGCTCTCTTTGGCTGTTGCCTTGGGTTTCTTGGCGGCTTCGGCAGCAAGCTGTTCGTCCAGAGCGCGACGCGAAGTCCATCGTCCATCACCGATCCACCCTGCGTTCGACAGCTTAGGCATATTCACCACGAACATCCCGGCCGGCTCCCCATCGCTGAGCGCCTGATAAACCGTTCCCGGCTGCAGCGCCAGCGGTTCCGGGTTCGCCTCGTAAAGGCTGGCGTCGTAGTATTTGCCCTCGTACCACAGCGCCACCGGCACGAGACGAATCCCGCCTCCGGGCAGAAATTCCACCACTCCGATGGCACGTGCTCCGCGCTTTGATTTCTTCGCTGCTGTCGCTTCGGCTTGAGCGCTCTGTTGGTCTTGCGGCCGCCTTAATTCCGGGCGCTGCGCATGGGCGGGAAAACTGCACCAGAGGAAAATCCCGAGCAGCAGCGGCGTGGCAAAGTGCGGCGATTTACGGTATAGATGAGTCACTATGGCAAACAACAAGCAAGCTCCCGATTTCACCCTGCCCGACGAGAACGGTAACCCGGTTTCGCTCAAACAGTTCCGGGGCAAGACGGTGGTGCTGTTCTTCTACCCGAAGGCGAATACTCCGGGCTGAACAATTGAGGCTCGCGGGTTCCGCGATGCATACGCAAAGCTGCAACGGGCCGGCCTGGTGGTTCTCGGCATCTCGCCCGACAAACCATCCGCCCAGAAGAAGTTTAAAGAAAAAGAAGAGCTGCCGTACACCCTTCTTGCCGACGACAAGAAAGAAGTCGCGCAGAAGTTCGACGTTCTGAAAGAGAAGAACATGTACGGCAGGAAGGTGATGGGGATTGCGAGAACCACGTTCCTCATCGGGCCGGAAGGAAAAATCGAGCATGTGTTTGAGAACGTCAAGCCCGACGGCCACGCCGAAGAGGTGCTGGCCCAGGTGAAGGAGATGGCGAAGGCTGCGAAGTAAAGCGCTGGCCCCGAAACGGCTGAGGCGCGAAACCGTCGGGTTTAGCACCGCATCAGGGCTGTGACGTCGAGCATCGGGCAGGTTTGTCCGGCGGAATGCGTTTGTTATACTTTGAGTGCCTCTACGTTTCTGCCTGGAATCCCGTTCGCCCAATGGTGCGGGACGCGCGTGCGGAAGTGGTGAAATTGGCAGACACACCATCTTGAGGGGGTGGCGCCGAAAGGCATGGGGGTTCAAGTCCCCCCTTCCGCACCATACCTCGCTGTCAGCAACGTACAGAGATCCAACGAGTAATGGCGGGCCGCGGGCGCGCCTGAGACGAAAGCGAAGTTCATGACCATCCTGATTACGATTGTGCACGTCATCGTTTGTATTTTCCTGATCGCCGTGGTGCTTCTACAGAGCGGCAAGAGCGCCGACATTGCCGCCGCTTTCGGCGGCATGGGCAGCCAGACCGCTTTCGGCACCCGCACCGCCGCTACCGTGCTCAGCAAGGCAACTACCTGGGCGGCCATTATCTTCATGCTGACCTCAATCACGCTGACGACTTTAGCCAGCCGCCGCGGCACCAGCAGCGGATCGGTGCTATCGGGAACGACCTCTGCCCCGACAAAGAGCGCGCCCGCCCCGGTCCAGAAGCCGGCGCCCGAGCCGCAACCGCTGACGCCGAATCGATAAGTTTCGCGCCCGGAGAATGGGAAAAGCCTCCGCATTGCGGAGGCTTTTCCGACTCTAGCCAATGTTCTCCGAAAGCTCTACCCCTCCACTCCGGCCCCGTTCTTTGTCGAACCGGGAGCGACCTCGACCTCCGGAACGGGCGCGGCCTCGCCGTTGGTTTTGGTTGGAGAAGCCGACGTTGCTTTCAGCAGGCCGCCCTTGGCCGGACGCCAGCTCTTCTCATGCTGCCCAATGTGCCAGATGTCGCGCGCGTACTCCTGCACCGTACGGTCGCTGGAGAACTTGCCGATGCGCGCTACGTTCAGTACCGCCTTGCGCCACCAGATCTCGTTAGCAAGATATTCCTGCTCGATCAGGCGGTGGGTTTCGACATAGCTGAGGAAATCGGCAATGTGGAAGTACTTGTCGCCGCGATCGACGAGCTCATCGAAAATCCAGCCGAAAAGGCCATGCTCGCTCGGACAAAACCGGTCCGAATTGATGGCGTCGAGCACTTCTTTCACCTGCGGATCTTCATCGTAGAGGTCGCGCGGAACGTAGGATCCCTTCTCTTTCATCTCTGCGATCTGTTCGGCACGGAGGCCGAAGATATAAATGTTGTCCTCCCCAACTTCTTGCGCGATTTCGATGTTGGCGCCGTCCCAGGTGCCGATGGTCAAGGCGCCATTCATGGCCAGCTTCATGTTGCCTGTGCCTGAGGCCTCCATGCCGGCGGTTGAAATCTGTTCACTGACGTCCGCCGCCGGCATGATGAGTTCCGCTAGCGACACGCGATAGTCGGGCAGGAAGGTTACCTTGATCCACTCCTTCGCCTTGGAGTCGTTGTTTACCACTTCAGCAACGTTGTGAATGAGCTTGATGATCTGCTTGGCCGCCCAGTATCCGGGCGCGGCCTTGCCGGCGAAGATGTAGGTTCGGGGCACCGCCGGCAGCTCGCCATGTTCCACGATGCGCAAGTAGTCGCCAACGATGTGCATGACATTGAGCAACTGGCGCTTGTATTCGTGAATACGCTTGATGTGTACGTCGAAAATCGAGTCGGGATCAACCAAAATTCCCGTCTGATCCAGGATCACGGATTGCAGTTTCAGTTTGTTCCGGCGCTTTACTTCTTTGAATGCGGTGCGAAACTCAGGATCTTCCGCCCACTGCTCAAGGTCGCGCAGCTTGTCGAGACTGGTGATCCATTTGTTTTCATCGAGCGTCAGGCTGATCAACTCCGTCAGACCGGGGTTGGCCCCCATCAGCCAGCGGCGCGGCGCCACCCCATTTGTCTTGTTGTTGAATTTCTCCGGCCACACCTGGTAGAACTCGGGCACGAGCGACTTCTTGATGAGCTCGGTGTGCAAGGCGGAAACGCCGTTCACTGAGTGGCTGCCCACGATGCACAGGTTCGCCATGCGTACCTGCTTTTCATAGCCCTCCTCAATGATGGACATGCGTTGCAGCTTGTCGGTATCCAGGAATGAATACTGCTGCATGTCGCGCATGAAGCGGTGGTTGATGTTGAAGATGATCTGCATGTGGCGCGGCAGCACCTTCTCCAGCAGCGGTACCGACCACTTCTCCAGCGCCTCCGGCAGCAACGTGTGGTTGGTATAGGCCAGGGTTTGCTGGGTAATTTCCCAAGCCTGTTCATAAGGCAGCGCATGGTCATCCATCAGGTTGCGCATCAGCTCGGCAACTGACAGGCTGGGATGGGTGTCGTTCATCTGGATGGCGACCTTCGACGGGAACAGCTCAAACTTGTCCCCGTGCTGCTTGCGGAAGCGGCGAATGATGTCGCCAATCGCACAGGCAACCAGGAAGTACTCCTGCACCAGGCGTAGCTCCTTACCGTTCACCACGGAATCGGAAGGGTAAAGCACGCGAGAAATGTTTTCCGACTGGATCTTCTGCTCGATGGCGCGCACATAGTCGCCGCGGTTGAAAATCTCGATGTCGAAATCTTCTGACGCACGGGCGGTAAACAAGCGAAGCCAGTTCACCGTCTGCCCGAGATAGCCCACGATCGGCAGATCGGCCGGCACGCCGACCACGGTCTTGTGGGCACTCCAGTTCGGCCGGAAGTCTTCCTCGTCGTTGCCTTGCGTCTCGACCTTGCCATAGAGCTTGATAGCTACGTACTCGTCCGCATGCTCAATCTGGAACGGTGTGCCATTCGCTTTCCAGCGGTCCGGCTTCTCGCGCTGAAAGCCGTTGAAAATTTCCTGGCGGAACAGGCCGTATTCGTAATCGATGCCGTAGCCGAAACCGGGCATCCCGAGGGTTGCCATGGATTCAAGCATGCACGCGGCGAGGCGGCCCAAGCCGCCATTGCCCAGGCCGGCATCGGCCTCACTGTCCAGTACTTCGTCCAGGCTGATTCCAAAGCCAGCCAGTACTTCGCGACAAAGCTCCTCGGCGCGCAGGTTCGACAGGTTGTCGGCAAGCGAGCGTCCCATCAGGAATTCCATCGACAGGTAATACAGGCGCTTCTGGTCCTTGTGATGGAAGCGGCGCTCCGTGTCCATCAGGCGATCGACGATTCGGTCTCGAACTGCCAGGGATATCGGGGTCAGGTAATCGACCGGGGTCAACTCAGATGTGGGGCGAACCAGGGTGTAGCGAACGTGGCGAAGTATGGCTTCCCGCAGCACTTCTGCAGGACGCCCCTGGGTAAGAAACTCTTCGGTGGACATATTATGAGGGCGCTGTCGCTTGGCCTAAAGAAACCCGCCACGTTGCTTCAGAAACCCGCCACTTTGCTTTCAATTGCCGGCAGGCCATGGTTTTTCCGGCGCATCCTCTCGCCGGAAGCTCAAGCTCCACTCGCCCTTACCGACGCGCGTGTTCATAGGCCAGTCTCACATTCTAATCCAAGCTGCCGGGCAGAACACCGGAAAAACCTGCACCCTGTTTCCTTCTCGCACGCATCTCCGCCAGCAGCTCGGAACGATCGCGTTCGTGCAGGTCCCCGTCGATGGCCGGGAAGATCACTTCCTCTTCCATTTGCAAATGGGCCTCAAACATTTGCGAAAGCGCGCTGGTAATCGAGCACATTTCGGCTCCGGCATCGGCGAGCAGCGCAGGATTGTTGCCCACCATCCGCAGCAGCGGAAGCAATCGCTCGAGCAGATCGTCAATCGCCATGTGCTGGTCATGCATGGCGAGAAGCGCATGACCTATGCGGTCGTCAGGGAGCGCGCTAAGTCGCGGACGCAAGCTGTCTTCTTCGTCAGCCTCGTGCAGCGGGAGTGACACGGAGTAGTAACGATTAACCGCCTCCGCCGCGCTGCGGATTTCATCGTGCGTGGCGCCTTGCGCGTGCGCCAGCTTGACGGCAACGGAAGTGAAATGACGGATGCGGTGATGACACGCCACCAGCAGGCTTCGTACGTCGTCTTCGGCCGGCTTGGTGGTGTTCTGGGCGGGCAAAATTTGGTTCAACATCTCTCTTCATTATGACAGTTGATTGCTCTATCATGCGAAACCAACCATGAACGACATCGATGTTCAGCAGGAGTGGCAGCGCCTGGAAGCGGCGTACGCCGAAATGACCGAGGACGAGCTTTCCTCACTGGCTGAACAAGCCTACGAGCTCACTGACATCGCGAAGCAAGCGCTTCGAGCGGCGATGTCATCGAGGGGGATGAAGATCGGGTTGAGGGAGATCCCGCCCACCCACGCGGAGACGAAAGGCGAGGAACCGGGAGGCGACCTTGATCCCGAAGAGTTAGACCTGACAGATGCCAGCGAAGTTTGGGATGCGGATGAAGCGCGACGCGTAATGCGAGTTTTGTACCAGGCAGGTGTCCCCGCATACCTGGGACCGGAAAATCTTCAGGACGTAGACGCCTTCCACTCGAGCTTCGAGAGCGGAGTTCAAATTCGCGTGCCATCGGTCGATCAGCAGCGTGCATTTCGAGCGCTGGCGCGCGCCGCCGCCGAAACTGACCACGATGCGGAGGAGGAGAAGCCGTACGTTGCGCGATGTCCCTATTGCCACTCTGAAGAGATCGTGTTTGAAGAGTTGGTGGCCGCAGCCTCGGCGTCTGACTCCGCTACGGCTCAAAAGTATCGCTGGCGGTGCGACAACTGCGGCAAAGAATGGGAAGACGATGGACTTGAAGACGAGACCGGTAAGCAGTGAACCCATGGGCGCTTGATGCTTCACGGCGCTATACTGCAAGCAATACATGGACTCCCCCCGATCACTCATTTCCAATGCGCGCGTGACGGGGCCTGGCGAACCGATTCCGGTTTCCGAGGCGGCATTGATTGCGGGTGCGGAAGAGCACCAGGTCACCATCAACGGGTTTAGTTGGCGCTACCTGCGCGCGGGTTCAGGGCCGCCGCTGTTGCTGGTTCATGGCCTGCTGGGCTACTCCTGGTCGTGGCGATTCAACATCCGGGAGCTGGCGCAGAACTTCACCGTGTACGCCCCTGATCTGCTTGGCTGTGGATTCTCGCAGCGTGCCGATGGCCTTACGGGATCGTTGGAGAGCGACGCCGAGGGGCTGATTTCGCTGATGGACCATCTCGGCGCCCAGCAGTTTCACCTCCTGGGAACCTCTCGCGGAGGCGGAGTAGCCATTGTCCTGGCGGGCCTGCTGGCAAAGCGTGGGCTGCTGCATCGGCTACCGCGAATGATACTGTCCGCGCCCATCAACCCGTGGTCGGGCTTCGGGCAACGGCGCGCGCGGTGGTTTTCAACCCGGTTGGGCAATGGTTACGTCATTCACGTGGTACCGCGGCTGCCATCGATTCTGAGATGGTACTATCGCAAGCTCTATGGCCATCCGTCGCGTATCGCCGAGGGAAGCGTCGCGGGCTATGCCGCCGGATTGCTTGTGCCGCGCAGCTTTCATCACCTGGCGGGTGTCATGCGCGTCTGGCACTCCGATCTGCGACAGGTCGAAGCAACGCTGCCGCTGTTACAGCAATTGCCCATCCTGCTGTTGTGGGGTTCGCTCGACAGAGCCGTTTATCCCTACTCGGCTTTCGATCTGCAAGATCGGTTGGCCAACAGCGCGCTGCTCGTGATGGACGCCATCGGGCATATGCCGTACGAAGAAGTTCCCGCCGACTTCAATCACATTGTGTGTGAGTTTCTGCTGCGGCACAATCCACAGACTCGTTTGGAAATGGCGGGCGCCCATCCCGCGGCCTCGCGCCCTGGGCCCTTCGGCACACCGGCTGACAGAGATAGGCAGCAGGCCCGCTCTGTCGGCTAACCATGCTGGCGCAAATCTATGGCCTCCTGCACGACTTCTTTCTGACGCACGGTTACTGGGCATTAGCTCTTACCCTGCTGCTGGAGAATGCCGGGGTTCCGCTGCCCGGCGAGACCATGCTGCTGTTCGCGGGCTTTCTTGCCTTCGAACACGAGGGACTCAATCTCGGAATAATCATTGTGGTCGGCACCCTGGCGTGTACTTTGGGTGACAACCTGGGCTACTGGATTGGAAACCGAGGCGGCCGGCGGCTGTTGTTGCGCTATCAGAAAGTTTTCCGGGTCCCGGACGAGCGGATAGCGCGCGGCGAAAAGCTGTTTGAGCGCTTCGGGCCCGCCACCGTGTTCTTCGCTCGATTTGTCTTCGGGATGCGTATCCTGGCGGGACCGCTGGCAGGCGTCCTGTGCATGCAGTGGCGGCGCTTCGTGCTGTTTAATTTCCTCGGTGCAGTCATCTGGGTGACCGTCATCTCCTGTGCTGGATATCTCTTTGGACAACACTGGCAGCGCTTGCTCCGGATCGTGGGCCAGGTGAACGCAGCCGTATTCGTAGTGGCAGCCATTCTCGTCTTGCTGGTGTGGTGGCGATACCGCAAAACAGCGTGAGGGCGAGTGCGATCTGGTTCGTTGCGTCAGCTACTTCGCCTTCCACTGAAAGGCGCCGGCCTGTGGCAGTCCAACATGCGCCAGCACGCGGTTGACGAACTCGTGCGCGATCTCCTCGGTTGAGGCGGGCTTGAAGTAAAAAGCGGGAATCACCGGGAAGATGGTAGCGCCTGCTTCGGCAGCGAGCGTCATGTTGCGCAGGTGAATGCGGTTGAACGGCGTCTCGCGCACGCACAGCACCAGCGGCCGTTTTTCTTTCAGGCAAACGTCGGCGGCACGCTCGATGAGTTGATTGGCGATCCCGTTAGCAATCCGCGCCAGCGTTCCCATACTGCACGGCAGCACGATCATTGCGTCGGTAGGATACGATCCGCTGGCCACGTTGGCTCCGATGTCGTCGTTGTTCTGCAACCGAATCTTCTGCGAGGCGCGGCCGAGTAGCTTGGTAAGCAGTTGGTTGCGGCCGGCAATTCCAAGTTCTTCCGCCATGACCCGCAGCCCGCTGTCAGAGACGATCAGGTCTAGCGCGCCAACGCGTTCATCGCGATCGAGCAGGTCAAGCAGCAGCCGTGGAAAGATGGAGCCGCTGGCGCCGGTGATGGCGACCGTCAGGGTTCGCATTGCTGGGGTTTGAGTCGAGTCCATCTCGGTTTCGGGTTGGGTGCGGTGAACGCTGGGGATTCGCCGCCAGTCTCGGCTCATCGTAACACCCGGCGCAGGACCGACAGGGCATCCGCGGAGCAATGCCAGTGCCCGGATGCGGAATGCAATTTGAGCTCAATTTCAGCCAAAAAACGGCGGCGAAGGGCAATATATAGCACCTTAGAGCCATAAACATCGACTTGGGTCAAAGAATCGTATTGCAAGCCATCGTGGGATACCCCGTAATCGCGCAGAATTGACTTATGAGCTTCTTGTTGGTCTTAGAACAAGGCCTTTGGGGTCGCCCGGAGGCGTCGAGCGCCTAAAACGGATTTAAACGCGAAATTTGGATGCGGTTACCTTGCACTGGCTTGGGTAATCTATCATTCAGACACCACGTTTGTGCTAATCGATACCTGGCAGGCGGTGCGGATTGGGCTTTGTATGCATTATGCGGCTGCATTCGGCCCGACGCCGAAGAGGCGGTTACGAAACTCGTGCCGTCCGCCTGCAAGCGGACTCGGGGATCGCCACTTTCTTGTTGAGAGCTGAGCTTCCGCCGGGCGCCAGGCCCTCCGGTGATAACCTCGCCTGTTGCGATCATGAACTCCGAGTCCATCAAGAAGCTCTTCCAGCAGGTCAAGAAAGGCACGCTTTCGCCCGACGAGGCGGTACAGCAATTGCGGCACATGCCCTTCGAAGACCTGGGCTTCGCCAACGTTGACCATCATCGCTCGCTGCGCGTGGGCATGGCGGAGGTCATCTTCGGTCCCGGCAAAGAGCCGCTGCATCTGGCGGAGATCTTCGCCAATCTAGCGCAGCGCGGCAACAACGTGCTGGCTACGCGCGTGACGGAGGAACAGTTTCGCGCGGTGAAGCGCAAGCTGCGCAAAGCCGAGTTTCACCTGCTGGCGCGATGCATCACGCTGACGCAGGACGAAACCCTTCGCGGCAAGGGCAACATCGTCGTCGTCTCCGCCGGAACCAGCGACATCCCGGTCGCAGAAGAAGCGCTGGTGACGGCGCAGACCATGGGCAACGAAGTCCAGCACCTGTACGACGTCGGGGTCGCGGGGATTCATCGACTGCTTGCGCGCAAGGAGGTTCTAACCAAGGCGCGCGTGGTCATCGTCTGCGCCGGAATGGAAGGCGCGCTGCCCAGCGTGGTCGGCGGCCTGGTCGGCGTTCCGGTGATCGCAGTTCCCACCAGCGTCGGTTACGGCGCGTCTTATAAAGGACTCACTGCTCTGCTGGGAATGCTGAACTCCTGCGCGTCGAACGTAACGGTAGTAAACATCGACAACGGCTTCGGCGCTGGATACGTGGCGTCGATTATCAATCGGCTGGAATAGAGCCGCCAGCCGCGAGCTCAGAGCTGCGAACTTCGGAAGCCGGACGTAGTCGAAGCACCTCTGCCGCTCAAGAGCCTCCCACATTTGTCATTACGAGCGCCTTCTTTTGGCGCGAGGAATCTGCTCTCGTTCAGAGTGGCAGGATGACCGCGCGGTGTTGGGAGCGCCAGCGAGAACAGATCCCTCGGCCAAAAGAAGGCCTTGTGATGACAATGCAATTGCTGATAGCTGAAAGCTGACGCTCTTCTACATCTTGGGTCCGCTGAAGCGGCTGGCAATGTCAACTGCCAGGCGGAATGGTTCGGTGATCGGCTTTTTCAGCGGCGATTCCACATCGCGCAGCTTGAGCGCTTCCAGCAGCTTTTCCGTGGGAATGTTGCCAACCAGAACGTCCTGGGCGAAGGGACATCCACCCATGCGACCGATGGCCGCGTCAAAGCGCCGGCAGCCGGAGTCATAGGCCGCGAGGACCTTGGCGACGGCATCATCGGGGCGGCTATGCAGGTGCACCCCGATTTCGATGTCACTGAAACTACCGTACACCTGATCGAGCAGGTCGCCGATCAGCTCCGGCGTGGCGAGTCCTACAGTGTCGGCCAGCGAAATGGCTTGCAGGTCCATGTCGGCGAGCAGACGAATGCCTTCGATCAGCTCCTCGGCGTTCCACAAATCGCCATAGGGATTGCCGAACGCCATCGAGATGTAGGCCACCGTATCGAGTCCGCTTTCATCCGCCTTGTGCTTGATCTTCTCCAGCGTCTCGAGGTTCTCTTCCGGAGTCTGATTCTGGTTCTGCTTCAGGAAGGTCGGCGAAAGCGAATAGGGAAAGCCCAGGGTTTGCACCGCGTCGGTGGCGATGGCGCGTTCGGCGCCGCGCTCGTTGACGACAATCCCGATGATCTCGACATCGTCGGGCGGATCAAGCTCGCTGAGCACGGTCTCTGAATCGGCCATCTGCGGAACGGCCTTGGGCGAGACAAACGATGCCGCGTCAATGTGTTTGAACCCGGCGTTGATCAGGGCCTGAAGATATTCGACCTTGACCGGCGTTGGAATCTGCCCGGGCAGTCCCTGCCAGGCGTCGCGGGGGCATTCGATGAGTTTGATAGAAGGCATTTCAGCTACGAGCTACGAGCTACGAGCCGCGAGCTACGAGCAAGCGGGCTATAAGCAATTTGAGCAGCATCGCACACGGATGATGCTGTTTGCATATCAAAATAAATCTTCATGAACGAAATGCAAAAGGCCTCGCGGGAAAACGAGGCCTTGAATTCGCGACGCCGCAAGCTAGATGCTCGAAGCTCGTCGCTCGAAGCTAATTGCCAGCTGCTTCTTTCGCAACCACCGACACGAATTTGCCCATGTCGCCGCGGTCCTTGAACTCGATGATGCCGGTGATCTTGGCGAAGAGGGTGTCGTCTTTGCCGCGACCGACATTGAGGCCGGGCTTGATGCGGGTGCCGCGCTGCCGCACGATGATGGTGCCCCCGGGAACCATCTGGCCTCCAAAAGCCTTGACGCCTAGCCGCTGCGCGTTGGAATCGCGGCCGTTTCTCGAACTGCCTAAACCTTTTTTGTGTGCCATATCTTTGTTCTCAGTATTTCTGCCGCCCCTGAAGGGCTCAAATGTTTTGGTCTGCCTGGACGCAGCGCTAAAGCGCCGCACTACCTTAGTATTCCGCCTCGCCGCCGGCCCTCCAAAAGCTCAGGCCCGACAAGCGCTCCCGAACCGAGGCCCACCAGTGCAGCAAATGGGAGTCGAACCGCTTGATGGCCGACATCGCAGCCATCATCAACTGACAGGTCAGCATTATGCTTTGTGCGCCTGGCCGTCGATGTTGATGCCGGTAATCTTCACGGCGGTGTAGGCCTGGCGATGTCCCTGCAGCTTCTTGTACTGCTTCTTGCGCTTGTAGTGGAAGACCAGCACCTTGTCGCCGCGCTTCTGCTGAACTACCTCGGCGGTGACGACCGCGTTGGCGGGCTTGGTCAGCTCGCCTTCACTGGCGCTGAAAGCCAACACCTCGGCAAACTGGACTTCGGCGCCGCTCTCCTGCGGCAGCTTCTCGACTTCAATCACGTCTCCGGGTGCGACGCGATACTGCTTTCCCCCGGCGCGGATCACCGCGTACATGGCAATCTCCTGAACTTGAACTGTTGCGATGACGCAACTGCGCCGCCTTCCAGCGACACGTAAACCATTTGTGCACTTGCACTTACCAGCGCCAGGAAGGAAACCTTCACGGAACGGGCGGCTGGATGCCCCTGACGGGACACAGTCGTACAGGCAAACCATAGAAGTTTAGCGTGTTTGGGCCGTACAGGTCAACCGGGATGGTTCAACGCGGAATGGTTCAACCTTACCGCGGCTGGAATTCGACTGGCTTTGCTCAGCCGAGCCTCGGTAGCTCACACTGCTGCGGTCGTCCCACGACTCGCCGCTATAATGGCCCGAGGCGAAGAACGGTCGCATTGTAATAAAATGCTGAGTTCCACTTATTAAATCGTTCTGACTCCACACGTACTCACCGGTAAGTTACCCATGGAACCGTTTTTTCAGAAAAAATACAAGCAACTAGTAGAGTCGCCCAACAACTCGGCTTTCTGGTGGCACAGCATGCCCTTGCCGGATGGCAACCGCATTAACGGCGTTCCCAAGGATAAGGACCTCCAGTTTAAGGCATGGCGAGCCATGCAAATCTCCGCGGCTGGGGGCTTGAGTGGGAAACGGGTGCTCGATATCGGCGCGAATGATGGTTTTTTCGCATTATGCGCCCTTATGGCGGGCTCCGCAGAAGTAACTGCCCTTGATAAAGACTGGTTCACGTGGCCGCAAAACATTCAATACGCTTCACAGGTCTGGGGCGTTAGCCCAAACGTTGTCACCGCTGATTTCCGCTCATGGGAAGCCCCGAGAAAGTTTGATGTCATATTTTTCCTCGGCGTGCTCTACCACCTGGAGGATGTGTTCTCCTGCATGCGGAAGCTGTCGTCCCTGTTGGAGGATAAGGGCGTCCTCTACATCGAGACCCAGATGTCGAATATTGAAAGTCCGCTGCCCTTGTTCGAGTACGCCAGTGACATCTATCCCACGGCGGCTAACCAGGACAAGAACAATCTCGGCGCGGCCGGCGTGAGCAACTACCTGTTCCCAAACAAGCACGCCATGCGCAATCTCGCTTATTCCTACGACTTCGAATACGAGCATCTGGACGGTCGCAGCAATGTCTACTCCATAGAAAACCCGGGCCGCCAGATATTTAAGTTTTCCAAGCTGTGAGTGGAAGAGGGAACTGCTCCGCGGTAGAGTGCCGTTCCCCCCTGCCATTAAAATGGAACCATGCCCCTTCTTCGCAGCATCGGCACCACGCTGGAGATGATCAAGTGGGAGCATTCGTTCCTGACGCTCCCTTTTGGGCTCACCGGAGCGGTGCTGGCGGCGCAAGGCATTCCGTCGGCCCGCACGCTGCTGTGGATCTGCGTTGCCCTGATCGCTGGCCGCTCGGCTGCGATGGCGTTCAACCGATTGGTCGATACCCACATCGACGCCGCTAACCCGCGCACTAAGACTCGCGCTCTGCCTGCCGGCAAGCTTACGCGCGAGTTTGTAGCCGGATTCGTCGTAGTTATGTCGGCGATCTTGATTTTCGCTGCCTGGCAGCTCAACCCTCTCGCCTTCCGGCTTTCGCCCGCAGCGCTGGCCATCGTCTTTCTGTACTCGTACACTAAGCGCTTCACACGTTGGTCGCATGTGGCGCTCGGGCTTGCGATGGGCATTGCGCCCGTCGCCGCCTGGATCGCGGTTCGCGGCTCACTCGATCCGCGCATCCTGCTGCTGGGCGCAGCCGTGATCTTCTGGGGCGCTGGCTTCGACATCCTCTATGGCTGCCAGGACTACGAATTCGACTGCTCGACCGACGTGTACTCCGCGCCCAAGGCGTTCGGCATTCGCAACGCGTTGCGCCTGGCGCGCCTGTTTCATGTGGTTACATTTGCGCTGCTGGTGTGGATGGTGCTCGCGTTCGGTCTGGGCAAGATCGCAATGGCGGGCGTTTTGCTCGTCGGCTCGCTGCTGATCTATGAGCACTCGCTGGTGAAGCACGATGACCTTCGCCGCTTGAACGCCGCGTTTTTCACCATGAACGGCTTCATCTCGATGGGATTTCTCTTCTTCATTGCGGCGGACTGCCTTGCCAGCCGGTAGACGTTTCGAACCACAGAGGCACAGAGACACCGAGGACTTCTTTTTCTCATTTTCTCTGTGTCTCCGTGTCTCTGTGGTTTGGCCTTCCAGGGTCAACGACCGGACATGACGAACCTCGACGACACGATCGTCGCTATTGCAACACCTCTGGGGCGCGGCGGTATCGGTGTGGTTCGGTTCTCCGGGCCGGAGGCGCGGAGCATCGCTGCTTCCATGTTGCGGCTGAGCGGCGCGGGTGAGTTGCAGGCCAACCGCGCCCATTTCGGCGAGCTGATCGATGTCGAGACAGGCGAGCGCATCGATGAAGTAGTCGCGACCTTCTTCGCCAAGCCGCACTCCTACACGACGGATGATGTGGTCGAGATTTCGTGTCATGGCTCGCCGGTTGTCTTACGCCACGTTGTGGAGATGGCGCTGGCGCGTGGCGCGCGGCTGGCCGAGCCGGGCGAGTTCACCATGCGCGCTTTCCTCAATGGCCGCATCGACCTGACACAGGCCGAGGCGGTGCGCGACCTTATCGACTCGCAGACGCTGTATCAGGCACAGGTCGCGGCGCGCCAGCTTGAAGGCTCGCTATCGAAGCGCATTCAGCCGATCAAGCAGAAGCTGATTGAGCTGATCGCCGTGATGGAAGCCGGAATCGACTTCGCCGAAGACGACGTGTCGGTGATTCCGGGCGCGCAGATCCTCGAGCGCATTGCGGATGTCCGTGAACCTTTGCAGCACCTGCTGGCCAGCTTTGCATTTGGCAAGGTCGTGTATGAAGGACTTACGCTCGCGATCGTCGGCCGGCCCAACGTTGGCAAGTCAAGCTTGTTTAATCGCCTGGTCGAGCAGGAGCGCGCGATCGTCACCGCTACTCCGGGCACCACGCGCGACCTGGTCAGCGAGACGGTTTCCATCGGCGGCATTCCGGTGCGGCTGGTCGATACCGCGGGCATTCGCACCGCACTGGATGAAGCGGAGAGCATCGGCATTCGCAAATCGCTGGAGGCGCTGGCGGATGCGGATGTGGTGCTGGTTGTCCTCGACCTCACCACAATGTCAGACGATGGGTTTGAATTCGACCGCGACCTGATCGAAAAGACCACAGGCCGTGCGCGCATTCTAGTTTGCAGCAAGGCCGACCTGCATACCGAGTCGCGGAAATCTTCACAAAGACCTTGTCATCGATCCCGGCTTCGCAGGGCGAGGCAGGAGTATTCACGTCGGCGGTCACCGGCGAAGGCATCGACCAACTGCGTGAGACGATTCTGCAATTGGTGCGCGGCAACGCAGGTGGTCAGCAGGAGAGCGGCTTCCTTACGAACGTCCGCCAGCACGGTGAGGTGCAGAATGCGATCACGGCGCTGGATGCGGCCACTGCTGCCGTGCCGCTCAAAACGCCGCACGAGATGATCCTGCTCGACCTCTACGGCGCGCTGCGTGCGCTGGACGAGATCACCGGCGCGACGACGGCGGACGATATCCTGAATCTGATCTTCAGCTCGTTCTGCATAGGAAAATAGAATTCACCACAGAGGCACGGAGACACGGAGGTATGGGAGAGAAGAAATACACAATTCGTGAAGCCATGAAGGGCTTTGAAACACTTATTCGCGAGGCGCAAAACGGCGAAGACGTTTACATCATGCGTGGCGGCAAACCGGTGGTGAAGGTTGTTCCAGTTGCGGCGGCTCTCAACACGCGCGTCCCAGGTCGCTTTGAAGGCAAGATATCGTGGACGCCGGATGCGTTTGATCCACTTACGGATGAAGAGATGAAGGCGTTGGGCTTCGAATGAGCGACTTGCTTTGTATCATAATCAGGGCACGAACTTTAGTCGTGCCCCGAACCTCCATCTCGTCATCCCGAGTGGACTTTAGTCCGCGAGGGACCTGCTTTTGTGCCGTCCCTGAAGGGATTTAGAAGTTCTTAAAGCAGGTTTTCCGGCACGACCGAGGTCGTGCCTGACGCGAATCTTCGCAAAGCGAGTTCCTCAACGGCCCGGCTGAAGCCGTGCCCAAAACAGAACAACCGGCAATGAAGTCTCGGGGAGAAACTCTCACTTCGATAGCCCGCCCAATGCTGCCCGAAACACCGCATCGAAGTTTTCCCGCCCTGCTGATGACACCGCTCGTTCGACGGCCTTTTCCGCTAACACTCTCTGATAGCCCAGGTTGGTGAGCGCCGAGATCACGTCCTCCTCGACGGCGGAGACGCTCTTCGGCGTCGGGGTTTCTCCGAAGCCCTCCAGCTTGTCGCGCAACTCGACACACATGCGCTCGGCAGTCTTCTTCCCGATACCGGGAATTTTCGTGAGCCGGGCGTGATCGTTGGCGCGAATAGCCCCCACCATGTCGGCCGTGGCCATGCCGCTCAGGATCGTAATCGCGAGCTTCGGTCCAATGCCGCTCACTGTGATGAGCTTCTCGAAGAGCTGCTTCTCCTCAAGCCGCAGGAATCCGTAAAGCGCCAGGGCGTCTTCGCGGACATGGGTGTGAATGTGCAGTGCGACTTCGCTGCCAGTCCCCGGTAATTCAGAGAACGTCGGAACGGAAATCGTGACGTCGTAGCCCACACCCGCAGCTTCAACGATGGCCTGGTTGGGATGCTTCGAGATGAGGCGACCACGAAGATGGGCGATCATGCGGGCTTCATTCTAAATGCGAGCACAACGCATATTCACCACAGAGGCACGGAGAACACGGAGAATACAAGGTACATGCTGAATACGTTGCCGCAAGGAGGCTCTTCTTCCGTGGGAATCACCACAGCAAATTTTTTCTGGCGGCTGGGAGCTGGCGGCTGGCAGCTTACTGATGGCTGATGGCTGAAACCTGAGAGCTACGCCTGCCTTCTCCGGTGATAGATCGCGAACTCGTATCCTGGGTTCGGCGGAAATAGCTCGTTGATCTTGCGCAGGCGCTCGGCCAGCGCGCCGGGAGCGAGCAGCGGATAATCGCGCTCGCGTAACTCGTGATAATCCACATCGACGTAAAGCGACAGCAGATAGACCGCAATGGCGTCAGCGAAGGTCGCGAGCAGGTATTCATGGCGCGCCTTCTCCGCCTCGGGGCCGTTGGTAGTTGCAACTTTGCGCAATTCATACGCGTCCATCGACGTCTCGCCGCGGGCCTTGTCTTCTATCTGTTTCCAAACCAGGTCGGCAAACTCCTGGGATACGCCAATCTCGTCGACGAAGTTATGGCCGATATTGATAAAGAACTCAAACGCGATAGCGAAGCTGTCTTCCATCAAGCGCGTCGAAATGAAAACGTACTGCGAATCGCCGACCGTGTGGTCGCGATGGCAGATGGCGCTGTCGGAAAGCTGAACGTCGTAGCGATCGGCGATCATGGTCTCGTCGCCGAGGTTGAGGGTGAGGGGAACAAAATAGTAAGCCTTGCGGCCGAGCGCCGCTGCCATGGTGCGCGGCACAGTGGACACCAGCCGGTCCAGGTCCGTCGCCGACGCCGTGACCTCGCCGGCGATGGCATAGCAGATCCCGTTGCCGGATTGGGTTACGGGCGCCATGCGGATCACCTCGGCCGGCGTGCGCGTAATGGCTTGAGAGGTCTGCGACATGAAAGACCGATTGTAACCCACGTGCGACCACACGGTTCTGCCGGTCCTGATGCCAAACTCTGTTGTAACCTATACCTGTATGGCAGTTTCGACGTTTGCTGCGGCCAAGCACCCGAGCACGTTTTCCGTCCTCATCGCGTCGGTGGCACGAGTGTTGTTCGCGACCTTACTGTTCACGGCTGCTGGCATGGGGCTTGGATTATTACTGGGCATCCTTGGAACTGCCGCCTGGGGTAGGATGCACGGCGGAAACATCGATATGACCATCGCATACCGTCAGGTCGCCATCCCGTTTGCGATCACGCTTGGCTGTGTCGCCTTCCTCGGCGCCAGTTACCTCGAAGTGCGCGCCCGTCGAACATCCCAGGAGCGCTAGGGCGGCGCTCCATCTCTGTCGAAGAATCAGCAAATCGCAAGTTCCTCGCCGGAACGTCCTTTGCCGATATACATAGAATTGAGAGCTGCATATGGCCATAGAAATCGCTCAGAAAGAATTGCAAAAGCGGCTGGACCGAGTCTGCGATGATCAAGAGGTTGTGATCATCCGCCGTCATGACGCGAAAGACGTTGCTATAGTTCCGGCTTACGAATGGAGCAGCCTTGCGGAAACAGCATACCTGCTGCGCTCACCACGCAACGCGAAGCGGCTTTTGCGGGCTGTCAGGCGCGCTGAGTCCAGCGCACTGAAAGCCGAATCGTTATCATCACTATCATCGAAGAAGCAGGCGAAAAGGTAAGGCCCTTATGTCAGAAACGATTCACATCAAGCTGCCCGACGGCAGCGTGAAAGATGTTCCGCGCGGAACCTCCGCACTCGAAATTGCCAAGAGCATCAGCCCCCGGCTGGCGGATGCTGCGCTGGTGGCGCAGGTGAAGCCGCTGTCGCCTAACGGAAGCGGCAACGGCAACCAGCCGGCAGCCGATGCCCCAGCCGCTGCGGCGGCGACCAGCACGGAGCCGAGCGGCAACGATGCCAAGCTGGTCGATCTCGCGCGTCCGCTGGAGAGTGATGCCGAGCTGCGCATATTGACTGAGCGCGATCCCGAAGCGCTGGAAGTCTATCGCCACTCGTCGGCTCACCTCATGGCCGCGGCGGTGCTTGAACTCTTTCCCGAGACCAAGCTCGGACATGGTCCAGCGACGGAGAGTGGTTTCTTCTATGACTTCTATCGCGAAAAGCCGTTCACGCCGGAAGACCTCGAAGCCATCGAGAAGAAGATGCAGGAGCTGGCGAAGCAGGATCTGCCCTACGCGCGCGAGTTCCTGCCGCGTCAGGAAGGGCTGGAGCGCTTCAAGTCGGAAGGCGACTTCATGAAGTGTCACTTCATCGAGCAGTTCACCACGCCCGATGAAAAGATTTCGATTTACAAAACCGGCAAGTTCACCGACTTCTGCCGTGGGCCGCACATCCCTTCGACCGGCCGCATCAAGGCGTTCAAACTGCTGAACATCGCCGGTGCGTATTGGCTGGGAGACGAGAAGAACCCGCAGCTTCAGCGCATCTACGGCACGTCATTTTTCTCGAAGAAAGATCTCGACGACTACCTGCACAAGCTGGAAGAAGCGAAGAAGCGCGACCATCGCGTGTTGGGCAAGCACCTTGACCTGTTCTCCATTCAGGAACTCGCCGGGCCGGGACTGATCTTCTGGCATCCCAAGGGCGGGCTCATCCGCAAAGAGATGGAAGACTGGATGCGCGACGAGTACCTGAGGCGCGGGTATTCGCTGGTGTTTACCCCGCACGTCGCGCGCACCGATCTGTGGAAGACCAGCGGACATGCGGGCTATTACGCGCAGAACATGTTCACGCCGATGGAACTGGACGATGCGGAATATCGCATGAAGCCGATGAATTGTCCGTTCCACATCCTCATCTATCGCGACTCGCTGAAGTCATATCGCGATCTGCCCGTGCGGCTGGGCGAGCTTGGCACGGTGTACCGTTACGAGCGCTCGGGCGTGATGCATGGCCTGCTGCGCGTGCGCGGCTTCACGCAGGACGACGCACACATCTTCTGCACGCCGGAGCAGATTGAAGACGAAGTTGTCGGCTGCATCGATTTCGCCCTGGCGGTGCTGAATACCTACGGCTTCGATCAGTTTCAGGTTGAGCTATCGACTTGGGATCCGAATGATCAGAAGACCTACGCCGGCCGTCCCGACCAGTGGGAGATGGCGCAACGTTCGCTCGAACAGGCGCTGAGCCGTCGCGAGATTCCCTACAAGACCATCCCCGGCGAAGCGGCATTTTACGGGCCGAAAATCGACATCAAGCTGGTCGATGCCATCGGCCGGCTGTGGCAGCTATCGACGGTGCAGTTCGACTTCACTCTGCCGGAGCGCTTCGAACTGGAGTATGTCGCTGAAGATGGCAAGCGGCATCAGCCGCTGATGGTGCATCGCGCGCTGTATGGCTCAGTCGAGCGCTTCTTTGGCGTGCTGATTGAGCACTATGCTGGAGCATTCCCGGTGTGGCTGTCGCCGGTACAAGTCGCCGTGATTCCCATCGGCGAAAAGCATCATGGGTATGCGAACGAAATCGGCGAGAAGCTGAAAGCCGAAGGCGTGCGTGTACATGTCGACAACCGCAACGAAAAGATGAATGCAAAGATCCGCGAGCACGCAATGCAGAAAGTTCCGTTCCAGCTCGTCGTCGGCGACAAGGAGATGGACGCCATGCAGGTGAACGTTCGCGTGCGTGGCCAGGAAAAGGCAGAGGGCTCGGTCCCGATCGGCGAATTCATCGCGCGGGTGAAGAAGCTGATTCAGGAAAAGAGTCCTACGTTGTAGCCAGTCACTAAAAGCCGCGCAGAGCTCGGCGATTCGGCCGGGCTTTCGTTTGACCGGCCCCCCTTCCGTTCTTCGGTATAACTGTTATACTAAAATGTGCTTTCACTTTGATCCGAGTAAGAGCGAACGTTTGCGGAGGAATCCGCGGCGCGGCATCGGTTTTGAGGAGGCGCAGGAGATCTTTTCCCATCCGTATTATCTTGACCAGCGCTCTGATTTGCCCCAGCAATACCGGGCTATCGGCTGGGTCGGAGACAAACTAATCACGCTTATCTTTGAGGTGCGTGAGGACTCTGAGGGCGAGTATTACCACCTCGTGACTCTGTGGCGGTCAACTACGCAGGAGCAGGAACTGTATGAAGAACACTCGTAAACGCAAGAAGCCGGTTACAGCGGAAGCCATCGCAAACATGGCCGAGCAGGGCAAGGACGTGTCGCGCTACTTCACTAACATGGGACGCATGATGGGTCCTGTTCAGCGCGTAAACGTGGACTTCACTTCGCTCATGCTCGAAGAATTGGACCAAAGGGCGGAAGAACTGAACATCAGCCGACAGGCGGTGATCAAGACAATGCTGCGCCAGGCGCTCGACCAACACTACCTCGCTACACAACATTCCCCCGTCAGTCAAAAGGTCAAGAGCGACGCCTGGAGGAAGCTTCGGGGCGCTGCTAGCGATATGAACTTAGACCTGGCAACTTGGAAGAAAGAGGAACGCGATTTGGAAGAACGCAAGCTCAAGCGCCTCGGACATCTCGACTGATACGAGCTCTCCTCGACGGTTCACGCAGTCTCTGGATTCCTATCCAATGTCTCCCCACCCACAGCGGGAAATCTCCCACGGCACCGCCGTCGTGATCATTGCCATCACCGCGACGCTCTGGGGAGGCGGCTTCCGGCCTCGCCAGGCGCCAGCCCTTACGCCGCCTTCAAGTCCACAGCGCCGTGGCCTGAGATGAATGCCGCGTACTCGAGTGCGGGCATCTGTAGCCGACAGTATTCTTTTGCTTGCTCATCGATCGAAGCAACGGAGCGTCCCGCGGAGCGCTGCTGGGTCGCCCATGCCATCAGCGCGAGAGCATTGTTGAACAGCTCTTTGTAATTCGCGCTTCCGGTGGTGTCTTTTAATACGTCTAATTGCGAAACTACCCAATCCTCAGTTTCGATCGCGATCTTCATGGGCCCTCGTACCAAGTCGTAGGATGAAACGGTGAATGCTGCTGTTACCTAGTTCGTCAATAGATCTATGTCTCACGATTCCCAATCCAAGAACATCTCCCACGGCACAGCCGTCCTGATCATTGCCATCACGGCCACGATCTGGGGAGGCGGCTTTCCTGCGACACGCATCGCCTTGAGCGACGGCATGTCCGTCGGCGTGCTGATGGCCATGCGCTTCGTCGTCGCCGGCGGGCTGATGGCGATCGTTGTGCACGCCAAGGGCATTCCCATTCGCCGGCGCGGCGTTGTGGACGGCATTTTGCTGGGCATTGTCCTGGCCACGCTTTTCTGGCTGCAGACCGATGGCATGCGCTTCACCACCACCGCGAAGTCCGGCTTCATCACTGGGCTGTATGTGCTGTTCACGCCGCTGATCGCGGTTGCCATTGGCCAGCGGGTGAAACTTACATCGTTAGTGGGAGCCGTCATCGCGACCTACGGACTTTATCTGCTGGTGCAGGCGCCGGCAGCAGGGTGGTCGGGCCACGCCCTCGGAGGCGTCTTCGGACAGATGAACCGCGGCGACGTGGAGACGCTGGGTTGCGCCGTTCTTTGCGCCGTACACATCGTGCTGATGGGCAATTTCACGCGCAAGTCGGATGCGTGGCTGCTGGCCAGTTCTCAGGTCATTACCTGCGGAATCATTTCCGCGGGCATCGCGCTCGTCGGGCGGCTGGGAGCAGAGTCCGCCCAGGCTGCGGGAGGCCTGACCAACTGGCATGCAGTGCTGGCCACACTCTATCTGGCGCTATTCTCAACCGTCTTCGCTTTCTGGGCGCAAGCCACCGCGCAAACTCGGTTGGGGCCTACCGAGGCGGCCATTCTGTTCTCGCTTGAGCCGGTGGTTGCAGCGCTGTTGAGCGTGTTCTGGTTGAAAGAGCCGATGTCAGCCAGGCAAGCCCTTGGTGGAGGTCTGATCGTATTCGCCATGATCGTTGCCGAAGCGCTGCCGCACATGTTTCGGGCGATTACGGTACCGGATACCAGACCGTGAGGGCAGTTGTCAGTGGCCAGTTGTCGGTTGTCAGAAAGGCAGGTGTCAGAAGGCGGGTGTCAGGTGTCAGGTATCAGGTGTCAGTGAGCCGCCAGCCGCCAGCTGTCAGTAGAACCCTCAAATCAAATACACTTGGAAGAGGAACCTGTTCGCATCGGTGCGGGCTAAGAGATCCTAAGTTTTCTGTGTCCTCCGTGATCTCCGTGGTAAACCCTTTGCGCTGAATGGCTGCGAGGCGCCCACTGCCGTGCCTCGACGAGTCTTACTTGCAAAAAAAGCAACTGCCGAGTACCTTGTTGCCGTCTAAGGTTTGTAGGGTAGACACAGAATGATCCTGAAGAACCCGATGCGGCCTTTTATAGCGAGTCTTTTTCTCACTGGCGTGCTGTGCTGCTGTCAGCTCTCATTCGCCCAGCAGCAGAACCTTGACCCCGTCGCTCTGGTTCGCCGTACCACGCAGAACGAAATTGCTGCCACCGGGCCGACCAAGGCGCCGTTCTTCATATACAAGGACCATACCCAGTGGAAAGACCATTCCGTCACCAAGGAATCCATCGAGACTTCTGAAGGCGGACTCAACCGGACGATCGCCAAGAACGGGAAACCCCTGACTGCCGAGGAACAAGCTGAGGCCGACCAGAAGCTGAAAAACTTCGCCTACGATAGTGACGCACGCCACAAGAAACGGCAGGCCAATCGCGAGGATGATCAACGTTCCATCACCCTGATGAGAAGCTTGCCTGACGCCTTCGACTACAAGGTTACCGGCGTCACCAAAGGGCCCAGTGGCCACGAGATGGTAAATCTCTCATTTAAGGCCAAGCCCGGCTGGAGTGCGCCGACGCGCGAAACTCGGGTGCTGGAGGGTATGCAGGGCAGCATGGTCATCGACCAAACCGCCGGGCGCATCGCTGAGATCAACGGGGAACTCTTCAAAGATGTCGATTTCGGCTGGGGCATTCTCGGGCGATTGTTCCAGGGCGGCAAATTTATCATCCACCAGGCTGAGGTCGGCGACGGCAAGTGGGAGGAAACCCAGGAAAGGCTCCAGTTCAATGGCAAGATTCTGATCTTCAAAAATCTGGCCATCGACTCGAACGAGACCATGACTGACTTCCGCCCCGTTCCGTCGAATCTTACGACCGCCCAGGCCCTGCAGCTGCTCCAGAATCCTGACGAAGTTGTCGCCATAAATGGCGGCGGAGCCTCCGAGAAACACAAGTAACGACGAGTAGCGGCTGGATGTCTTAGCAGAGGCAGCGACGCAGCCGCTCCAGTGCCCAGTCGATTTCCTGCTTCGTAATGACCAAGGGCGGCGCAATGCGAATCACGAAATCGTGGGTCTCCTTGCACAGCACACCGAGCTGCTTGAGCATTTCGCAGAAGGGGCGCGCCGGCTTGTTGAGCTCGATCCCAATCCACAGACCTTTGCCGCGAACTTCGCGTACATGCGGGCTCCTGATGGCTTGCAGCTTTTCGAGGAAATAGGCGCCCAGCTCGGCGGAACGCTCTATCAGTTCCTCCTCTTGCAGCACACGCAACGCGGTCCGCGCGACAGCGCAGCCCAGCGGATTGCCGCCGAAGGTGCTGCCATGATCGCCCGGCCGGAAGACGCCGAGCACTTCCTTCGATCCCAGCACCGCTGACACGGGATAGAAGCCGCCCGCAAGCGCCTTGCCTATGATGACCAGATCGGGGCGCACTTCTTCATGCTCGAAGGCAAACAGCTTTCCGGTGCGGCCCAGCCCGGATTGAATCTCATCGGCAATGAACAGCACATGGTTAACGCGACAAATCTCTTCGACCGCTTTGAGGTAGCCCGCCGGAGGAAGGATGATGCCCGCTTCGCCCTGGATTGGCTCGACCAGGAACGCGCAGGTATTCGGGGTGATCGCATTGGCAAGCGCTTGGGCGTCGCCGAAGGGGATGATCTTGAAGCCGGGAGTGAACGGCCCGAAGCCGTCGCGATACTGCTCATCGGTCGAGAAGCTGACGATGGTCGTGGTGCGCCCGTGGAAATTATTGGCGCAAACAATGATCTCGGCCTTGCCTTCGGGGATTTCCTTGATCTTGTAGCCCCACTTGCGCGCTGCCTTGATGGCGGTCTCCACCGCCTCGGCTCCGGAGTTCATGGGCAACGCCATGTCGAAGCCGGTGAGCTGGTGCAGCTCCTGATACAACAGCGGAAGCTGGTCATTGCGAAAGGCACGCGATGTGAGCGTCACCTTGCTGGCCTGGTCGATCAACGTTGCCAGGATCCTGGGATGGCAGTGCCCCTGGTTGACCGCCGAGTAAGACGCCAGGCAATCCAGATAGCGGTTGCCTTCCACGTCGAAGACCCAGACGCCTTCGGAGCGCTCGATGACCACGTCGAGCGGGTGATAGTTGTGAGCTCCGTAAAGGTCTTCGAGCTCGATGTAGTGTTTGGTGGTTGTGCGATCTTGGATAAGAGTCATGGTATCCTCGGGAAAGCAATAACTCGTAATTACGGCAACGACGCAGAAATCACCATCTTCGCTCGGCAAACGAGAGCAGATCCCTCGCTTCGCTCGTGATGACAAACTGTGAAAATGCGGTTCGGCACGGCTGAAGCCATATTCTTTCAAAGTTAATTCACTAATTGCTAGTTGCTAGTTGCTAATTGCTAATTGCTAACTGCTAACTACTAATTGCTAGCTGCTAATTGCTAATTGCTTTCTTCCCCATCCAACAGCATCGTCAGCAGCGCCATGCGGATGTAAAGTCCGTTCGCCGCCTGGCGGAAGTACATCGCCCGCGGATCTTCGTCTACCGTTTTGTCCAGCTCGACGGTGCGCGGCAGGGGGTGCAGGATCATCGCGTCGGAGCGCATCTGCTGTAACACCGATGAATCGATGGCGTAGCGAAGCGTCCCACTCAGGCCGGCGGCTCGCTGCGGGCGGATACGCGTCTGATACACGACATCCACTTCGCCCAAAACTCTATCGATGTTGCTTTCTACTTCGTAACGGACGCCATGACGCTCGAGGTATTGCAGAATGTCAGGTTTCATCTGCAACTCGGGCGGGCTCACAAAGAAAATCTTGACCCTCTCGAACTTCGCCAGAAGGTAAGCCAGCGAGCGCACGGTACGCCCACGATCGAGCTCGCCAATGAAGGCGATGCTTAGCCCGTCCAGCGGCCGCTCGCGGTAGATGGTGTACAGATCGAGCAGCGCCTGCGTGGGATGCTGGCCGCCGTCGCCATCTCCGGCGTTGATGAGCGGTACCGGCGAAACACTCGCAGCCCGCGCGGCGCCGCCGGTCTCATGATGGCGGATCACGATGAGGTCGCAATAGCTGCCCACGATGCGGATGGTGTCTTCCACCTGTTCGCCATCGATCTCAGAGGAGAAGGCCCGAGCATGTTCGGTGGAGAGAACGCGGCCGCCCAGGCGCAGCATGGCAGCTTCGAAACACAAGCGAGTGCGCGTCGACGGCTCATAGAAAATGCTCGCCATGATGCGCCCCTGATAGTCCAGCGTGCCGCCGCGGGCGACGATCCGTTCCATCTGCCGCGCCCGGTCGAACAGGTCCATGAGGACAGGGACGGTGAGCTGTTGTGACTCCACCAGGTGCCTTAGGGGCGAGACTGAGTTGCAATGATTCGGCTGTGTGGGCCGCGGTTCCAGTACCTCTATCGGCATGTCAGTACCTCAACTTCTTCGTAGTTCGCAAGCGGGATGGGATCAGGAACAATGTGCGTGCCTGCGTGTCCTTGCACTGCTTGGGCCAGGTGTTCGAACGACGTGATCACGGCTTCCTTGCCGCCATTTCGCAGGAAGCTCAGGACCGATTCCACCTTCGGTCCCATGTTGCCCGGCGGGAAGTGTCCGGCGCGATAATGCTTTTCCAGCTCAGAAGCAGTCACCTGCGTCAGGGGGAACTGATTCGGCTGTTTGTAATTCAGGAAGACGTAGTCGGTGTCGGTCGAGATCGCGAACAAATCTACGCCAAGCTGTGACGCCAGCACCGCGGAAGCGCGGTCCTTATCGATCACCGCCTCGACGCCTCGTATTCCATGGTTGTCCCGAACTACTGGAATGCCGCCGCCGCCGGTGGAGACAACGAGGGCTCCGTCCTCCACCAGCGCGCGGATGAGATCAAGCTCGACAATCTCCAGCGGCTCCGGCGACGGCACCACCCGGCGATAGCCGCGGGCGGCGTCCTCCACGATGTGCCAGCCCAAAGTACGCTTCTTCTCTTCCGCGTCGGCCCGCGAGTAGAAAGGCCCGATCGGCTTGGAAGGATGCTCCATGGCGGGATCGTCGGGCGAAACCACGGTTTGCGTGACCAGGCACACCACCGGGACCTTGATGCCGCTCGCCGCCAGCTCATTGTGCAGCGACTGCGCCAGCAGGTATCCGATTTCGCCCTGGCTGGCAGCGCCACACACATCGAGAGTCTGGCTATACACGACATCGGAGGCGCGCTCGGAGCGCAACAACTGCGCGCCGACTTGCGGTCCGTTCCCATGCGTGACCACAAGCCGGTAGCCTAGCTCGATGAGAGCGCGGATAGCGGCAGCGGTACGGCGCGTATTCGCCAGTTGCTCCGCGATCGTGCCCTTCTCGCCGGCGCGGATCAGCGAGTTTCCGCCGATCGCAACCAGCGCAGTTTTCGACATACTGTCCTTCTCCAGGCGGGAAAGATGAACGTGATTTCCCACTCATCCGAAAATCACGAATGAATGGGGCACCCAGCGCATACCCCGTGACTCCCACACATTCCAACCGAAGGAATGTGTGGGGCACCCGGCACCCGTGCTGTCCCGGGCCCGAGTGAACCCTTCTACTTCGCCAGCTCCATCACCGGCTCGGCAACAGCATGGTGCCGGAGTTCCGTTGCCTCCTCCGACATCAGCTCGAGCATGATGGCTTTCTGGGCATGCAAGCGGTTTTCCGCCTGCTGAAAGACGAACGACCTTGGCGAGTCAATCACCTCATCCGTGACCTCGTCACCGCGATGTGCCGGCAGGCAGTGCAGGAAGATGGCATCGTTCTTGGCCATGCCGAAGAGCTCCGCGTTTACCTGGTAGGGACGGAACACCTCGGCGCGTTTCTGTGCTTCGCCCTCCTGGCCCATGCTGGCCCACACATCGGTGTACACCACATCGGCGCCGAAGACCGCCGCCTCGGGATCATGCGTCAGGGTCACGCTGCCGTGAGTTTCGGTGCAGCGCAACCGCGCCCAAGAGGTTGCGTCGAGGCTGGGCTCGAAGTGCGGCGGGGTCGCGATCCACACGTTCGCTCCCAATTGCGCCCCGGCGAACATCAGCGAGTGCGCCACGTTATTGCCGTCACCGATGTACGCCACCTTCAGCCCGGCGATGCGGCCTTTTACCTCCAGCATCGTCAGGTAATCGGCCATCGCCTGGCAGGGGTGGCTGAAATCGGTCAGGCCATTGATGACCGGAACGGAGGCACACTGCGCCATCTGCTCGACAATGTCGTGAGAGAAGGTGCGGATCATGATGCCGTGCACCATGCGCTCGAGGTTCCGGGCAACGTCATGCACCGATTCGCGCTTCCCCAGGCTGATCTCGGCAGGAGAGAGATAAATCGGATGGCCGCCGAGCTCCTCGATGCCGACGTCGAAGGTCACTCGCGTGCGCAACGAGGGCTTCTCGAAGATCATGGCCAGCGTTTTACCCTTGAGCGCCTGCGAGTAGGCTGACGGATTCGCCTTGACCATGCAGGCGACATGGATGAAATGCCGAACCTCGCCCGGAGAAAAATCCCGCAGCGAAACAAAGTCTTTTCCCGGCATGTTTACCTCCCTGCACCGGCCAGAACGCGCTGATGCTGCTCGGTGAAGCCTTCTATGAGCTCGGGGATCGCCGGCTTGCCGACCTCCTCGACCTCGTAACGCACGCGAAGGCTGGGTTTGTCGAGGTGGATGGTCCGCGCGAGATCGATCGGTGTCGCCACCAGCACTACATCGCAGGGGACGCGCTTGATGGTCTCCTGCAACTCGTGACGCTGGGTTTCGCTGTAGCCCATGGCGGGCAGCAGCTTGCCCAGATGGGGGAACTTCTCGAACGTCTTCTTGATGGAGCCGACCGCATAGGGCCGCGGATCGACCAACTTGGCGGCATTGTAGCGATTGGCCGCGACCACCCCCGCGCCATAGGGCATTTCGCCATGGGTCAGGGTTGGGCCGTCTTCGATCACCAGCACTCGCTTTCCCGCGATGGTCTCAGAGTCGGCGACGGTGACCCGGCATGCGGTCTCGATGACCTGTGCCATCGGGTTATGCTGTGCAATGTTACGGCGAACGGTTTCAATTCCATCCCGGTTCGCCGTGTCTACCTTGTTAATGATGAGGACATGAGCGGTGCGGAAGTTTACCTCGCCGGGGTAGTAGGAGAGTTCGTGTCCCGGGCGATGCGGGTCGAGCACGACGATGTCGAGGTCGGGCCGGTAGAAAGAGGTGTCATTGTTGCCGCCGTCCCATAGAATTACGTCGCCATCCTGCTCAGCGGCCCGCATGATGTCGTAGTAGTCCACGCCGGCGTACACCGTGGTGCCTTCGGCGATGTGCGGCTCATATTCTTCGCGCTCCTCGATGGTGCACTCGTAGCGGTCGAGGTCAGCCATGGTGGCAAAGCGCTCGCAGCGCTGGGCAAGAAGGTCGCCATAAGGCATGGGATGGCGAATCACAACCGGGGTCCATCCCCGGCTCCTGAGCTCGGCGGCAATGCGGCGCGATACGGGACTCTTGCCACAACCGGTGCGGACCGCGCAGACCGAGATCACCGGGACCGATGCCTGCAACTGCGTACGCTCGGCGCTCAGCAGCCAGAAATCGGCGCCGGCGGCTACCGCACGCGAGGCCAGATGCATTACGGTCTCGTGCTTCACGTCGCTGTACGAAAACACGACGATGTCTACCCGCTGTTCGCGGATCGTCTCCTCCATGCGGCTTTCGTCCAGAATCGGAATGCCTTCCGGATAGAGGCTACCCGCCAGCTCCGGCGGATAGTGACGGCCTGCAATGTCGGGGATTTGATTAGCGGTAAAGGCGACTACGTCGAATTCAGGCTTGTTGCGAAAGATCAGGTTGAAGTTATGAAAGTCTCTGCCGGCAGCACCAAGAATGAGAACACGTCTCATAGTGCGTCAAAGCGTCATTAGACCCATGATGTGGGGACACTTTCTCCTCGCAATGATGTTGAAGGAAGCTGAGCATCGGCGCAGTGAGGGCTATCACGTGAGGGGAAGGCGAACGTCACAGGCGGAAGTGAGTAGGGCGAGACCCACCTGGGAGCAGGGTCGGGAGCCTTGTGTAGCATTTGGGTCCCGGTCCAGAAGGTCGCAATGCATTGGCCTGCCATCTTAACAGCTACGCCTGCATGCACCAGTTCTGAATTGACCCATTTCGAACGGTGATCGATAATTATGCTGCTCCTTGTCACCCACTAACCTCCATGGGCACTCTTACGCACCGGTTTGATTCCAATCTGCTGCTCAGCCGGTGAAAAGATGACGCGGAGTACCCGAAAATCGCTCACGGCTGGCCGGACACCGTCGCAACCTAAGAGCAGGGGCGCTGCGCAGCCAGCCTCGCACGATACGACTGCGGACGCTTTCAGGCCTGCCAACCGTTATGCCACCTATTTACTTATAATCGTCGCCCTTCTTTATGCCGCATTTGCGGGCTTGCGCACCGTCGCCGACCAGGATTTGGGATGGCAGCTCGCGACAGGCCGCTGGATCGTTCAGCATCACAGCATTCCATCAACCGATGTTCTGTCCTACACCGCGCGGGGCAAGGAGTGGATTTATCCGGCACTCTCCCATGTACTGCTCTACTGCCTGTTCACGCTGGGCGGATACTCTCTTCTGTCGTGGATCGGTGCCGCAGGCTGCGCGGGAACCGTCGCCATCCTTTTGCGCCGCGGCGGTTTCATCACAGGAACGCTCGCGGTGATCGCAGTGCCGCTGATCGTGCCACGCACTCAACCGCGCCCCGAGATGTTTACGGAATTATTTTTCGCCGCCTTCCTAAGCATACTCTGGTTCTATCATCTCTCGGGCAGCGGACCGCTCTGGTTGCTTCCCGTTTTGATGTTCTTCTGGGTCAACTCACATCTTGGATTCATCGCTGGCCTTGCCATGTGCGCCGCATATATATGCCTGGAAGCCGGCGAGAGCCTGTTTTTGAAGACCCGCGCTCCTGCAATACAACGACTGCGACGCGCTGCCCCGTGGTTAGGACTTACCGCTCTCGCCACTCTTCTCAATCCGTGGGGAGGACGTATTTATGTTGCTATAGCACGGCAGAATGAAATTCTTAGAATTCACCGCCGCTGGATCGGAGAATGGACGCCAGTGCGGATTAACCCGAGCACCCTATCGGACTTCTTCGCGTGGCGGGATCCTCGTAGCGCGTTGTTTTGGTTATTGGCTGGTGCCTTTCTCGCGGTCACCGTCGGCTTCTACAGGCGTAGATTTATTCCTGCCTCTCTCGTGGCCGCTGCGATCTATGCCGGCCTGCACGCCGTTCGGTTTCAAGCCCTCTTCGCATCCATCACTGTAATAGTGGGGGGCTCGATTCTCACGGACGCGGCGGTGGAGTTTGAGAAGAAACATCGGATTTCTCCAGCCCTGATCAAATATGCGAGACCAGCCCTTACTCTTGTTATCTTCAGCTTGGTAGGTATGCGAGTGGCAGACCTAGTCAGCAATCGGTACTATCTGCGTGCACCTGCGATGTTCCATCTATTTGGACCGGGAGAAACTACGATGTTTCCCGAGGCGGCGGCGCATTTCCTGCAAGCGAACGGTCTGCCGGCAAACATTTTCAACGACTACGACTCCGGTGGCTTTATTGCGTGGACTTTGTCTCGGGCCTATCCTGACTACATTGACGGTCGCGCGATTCCCTTCGGAGCGGCATTCTACGTGCACCTGGAGAAGCTGCTTGCAGAATCGCCCGACTCCCCCGATTGGCAGCGTGAAGCTGACAACCGCGGAATCAACACGGTTATTCTGGCGCTCGACCGCGAACTAGGCGGTCTGTCCGCTCTTCATGGCTTCTGCGAAAGTAAGAGCTGGCGCCCGGTATTTCTGGACGCTTACGGGGCGGTGTTCCTGCGAGTAACCCCGGCAACGAGGGATGTTTTGCCGGGGCGCCGGATCGAGTGCCGGCAGGTGCGCTTCGACGCCCCACCGGTTGCGATCAGCCGCCGGAGCCAAGCCGAGCGATTCGAGTACTTGCTGCATGCAGCCACCGTTCTCCTTGTGCTGCAGCGCTATGCTGAAGCGCTCGACACGCTGCAACAGGCCGAGTTGATTTTCTCCGACAACCCCTTCGTGCACTACGCAAAAGCGGTTGCATTGCAGAGCGGCCTCGGCACGTTCCCTGCGGTTGAAGCCGAATTGCTTACCGCGATCGCTCTCGGCTCCGATGAGGCCCCTTACGTTCTCGCCCATTGGTATGACACGCAGTTGCGTTATGCTGACGAAGTCAGAATCCTCAGCCAGGCAGCGGAACGGGCGTCGCTGCCGCACGAGCTGTATCTCAGACTGGGTTATGCTCAACTCGCCATGAAGCGTCCGGAAGACGCACTGGTCTCCTTCGATCGCGCCGAGAAGGAAAGCCCCTTTGTATATGAAGCCGCCGAACTGGGAGAGAGTTTTCGGGGACACATCGCGGAAGGACGACGCCGCGCCCAACAAATGCTCCATGGGAGATAGGCGCAGGCAGTGCTTTCTCCAGTAGGCAAGGCTTGACGATCTGAGATCCAAAATCGCCAGCAAGAGAAGGTTAAGGCGCGTCAGTCCTGGCGAATCGTCAGCCCTTTTTACCGCTCAGAGTCTGGGCTTTGCTCTTCGTCGCCTCAGTTATCAGGTGTTGGACAACGTCCTTGCGCTCGTAGTTCGGATAAAGCTGCAGCAGTTTGTTCCATGAGGCAATCGCGCCATCGACATCGCCCTTGCCCTTCCAGCGAATGACCCCGATGTTCAGCAAGGTGCCGGCGTGTTTGGGATCGTAGCTGAGCGACTTCTGGAGTTGCGCGAGAGCGCCGTCAACGTCGCCTTCGTAGTAGAGGCAGGAAGCCATGTCCGTCCGTACCCCGACATTCTTAGGATCGATGTCCAGCGACTTGCTGTAGTAATCGGCAGCCGTCTTGAACTGGTGCGTCATCTTGTATACGTCGCCAAGCTGGATCAGCAATGCCGCATTCTTCGGGTCGGACTGAAGCTTGGTCAGCAACGGCTCGGCCTGCTTGTCGGCCATCTGCTTCATTTCTTCCAGGCTGGGCATGTGCTTCTCGCCACCAGTCGTCATGCCCGGAGGAGCTGCCGCGGCTGGGCCCTGAGGAATGCTAGCTGCCGCAGCGACAGCCGGCGTTGATGTCGCGGAGCCGCGCAGCAGGTAACCCACCAGCAGGCCCACCACCAGGCAGACCGCTGCCATGGTAAAGGTCTGGGCAGGTCGCCAAACGTTGCTGGGGGTTGCGGATTCGTTCAATCCGTTCGTCATAGTTTGTCGAACTCCTTGGGTAGAGTCGAGAGCCGGAAGACGGCTGCCTCGCGCAGATACTCGCTTTTTCTGGTGCACCGCGAGTGCCAAATAGAGCCGCCGCCCCACCCGACGCTGGCGCTTTGTTTTGAGCGGCTTAGGGCCTGCCTCCGGGCCCCGCCCAGGGCTTGGCTAAGGGGACGAGTTAATCGCCCCACGGGCCCGCGTCATTTCACCCTTGGCTCCTCGGCGAAGATGGCTCGTGGGTTGTTACCGCTGTAACTTCAGTTACTTACGGAGGCCCTCCGCATGGCACTCGGGGTGCCAAGAGAAATACCAGAAACATGAGCACAGCTGTCTCGCCCGAAGAGCATACTGACATCGCCGACGCAATGGCTACGCAGGATAAAGTCCAACACTGGCTGTTTGTGATTCTGGCGCTGACCGCTCTGGTCTATGCGCTTCTGGCCGGACTGCGTACCGTCACCGACTACGATCTCTTCTGGCAGATGGCAACCGGGCGCTGGATCGTACAGCATCACTCCGTGCCTTCCATCGACGTGTTTTCGTATACCGCCGCCGGCCAGCCGTGGATCTATCCCGTCGGCTCCGGGCTGCTGTTCTATGGAATCTTCCAGCTCGGCGGATACCCACTGCTTTCCTGGCTTGGAGCCATTGCGTGTGTGCTGACCGTGGCACTGCTGTTACGCAGGGGGAACGCGCTTATAGCGGGCATCGCCATCTTTGCCGTGGCGCCAATTGCCGCCCGAACCAGCCCACGTGCCGACATGTTTACCGTGGTTCTGTTCGCGGCGTTCTTGTCGGTGCTTTGGGAGCAATACGAGACCGGTCGAGCGCGCCTATGGTTGTTGCCGGTGCTGATGGCTGCATGGGCAAATCTGCACTTAGGATTTGTTGCCGGTCTTGGGCTGATGGCGGCGTACGTCGGCATGGAGGTTCTTCGGCTCTTCGGACAAGACAGGGGGAAATCCGTTGGCCATCTCCGGCGCGCCTGGCCCTGGCTGCTGGCGACAGCTGCTTCGACGCTGCTCAATCCTTGGGGCTGGAACCTGTACACCGCGCTCTACCGTCAAGAGAGCGCGATGCGTCTGCATTCCGAATGGATCACGGAATGGGGCGCAACCAGACTCAATCTGCAATCCTTACGCGATCTCATTGTGGTCCGAAGCTGGGAATCGTCGTTCTACGTCCTTCTGCTGGTGGCAGTCATCGCCATCGGCTTCGCTCTTGTCCAACGGCAATTTGGAGCGGCGCTGCTGCTGATCGCCGCCAGCTATGTGGGCATACGGCATGCACGAATGCACGCGCTCTTTGCCTGCGTGGTTGTGATAGTTGGCGGGGCCGTGCTCTCTCGCGCACTAACCGTTGGTGAAAGCTGGGTGCCCGATGCTCGGATGCGTCAGATCCTCGCCTCGGGTGCAGCCGCTCTTCTCGTTCTGCTAACCGTCCTCCGGTCCGCGGACTTGGTTACGAATCGGCGCTATTTCGGCAGCACCGATACCGGCAATTTCGGAGCGGGCTTGAGCTGGTGGTATCCCGAGGCCGCGACCAAGTTCATCCTGAGCCAGTCGTTGCCTCCTGAAATCTTCAACACCTACAACGCAGGTGGCTTCGTGGTTTGGGCGCTGGGACCCGCGTATCGCGACTTTATCGATGGCCGTGCCATACCCTTTGGACCCGACATTTTTGAGCGACAGCAGAGGTTTCTAAACTCTTCGCCGTCGTCTCCCACCTGGCAGGCGGACGGCCCCGGCGGCAGGATCAACGTCATACTAGCTCCGCTGGCTCGTTACGACGGAATCCAATTTTTCCCTTACCTCAGTGAATTCTGTTCCAGTCAGGATTGGGGTACGGTCTATCTCGACGAAGTATCTGCTGTATTCGTCAGGCGCACCCCAGCGACCGAGCCTATGATCCAAAGATTGCAGGTGAACTGCGCGACGGCGCCATTGCCCCGGCCATCCGACGATACAAGCAAAGCTTCCGTCTTTAACAAGTGGGCCAATGCCACCTCGGTACTGTCGGCACTGCAACGCAACCAGGAAGCGCTCGCCGCAGCCAACAATGCTCTGGCCATCTATCCCGAATCCGCTGTGGTTCGCTTTATGCGGGGAAATCTTTTGGCGGGCATGGGCTACGTGCCGCAAGCGGAGCAGGACTACCTGATCTCGGTCAATTCCGAACCTACGGACGTGACGTGGATGGAGTTGGCACGTCTTTATCGCAGTCAGGGCCACTTCCCGCAAGCAATCGACGCCCTGGAACACGCAGTCGAGGTGAGCAAGACGCCATACAACGCGCTGCTCGAACTGGGCTCGTTGTACCTGGAAGCCCACCGCCCGGCAGATGCGTTGCGGGTTTTGGACGAGGCAGAGCGTAATGCACCTCCGGCGGCGGAGATTCGCAATTTGTATCTGGCGAATGTAGCCGAGGGACACGCGGCGGCATGGAACGCGCTGGGCAATTCTGCCCGAGCTATCGCCTCACAGGAGGAAGCAACCCGGCTCGCTCCCAATGACGCAGAGATTTGGAAACACCTGGCGGGTCTGTACGCCGCACAGAATCGCACCGAAGACGCTCAACGCGCCCAGCAGCGCGCAGACTCGTTAAGCGGCACGCTTCCTCATTAAAGATGGGGACAACATTGGAAATCGAAGAAAGCACCGAGTCCGTGCAACCGCAAGCTCCCGAGCCGCAAGCCGGCCGCGCGCTCTCGAAGCCGGCAGCAGGAGAGTCCCGCTATTGGATCGTTCTCGCCGTGCTCGTGGTCGCCATGGCCGCGCAGATGTGGACCAGCATCCGGCAATTATCCATCACGTCGGACGAGATGGACCATCTCCATGCCGGATACCGATACCTCCAGTGCAACGATTACGGGTGGAACCCGGAACATCCGCCGCTGGTCAAGGAGATTGCGGCCGTGCCGCTTCTCTTCATGCACATCAACGACCCGGTGCCCAACGCCTGCGGGCTGCCGAACAACAAGGTAATCGATTTCAGGGTAGGCCACGATTTCATCTTCTTTAACCCCGAATCCATGCTGATGCGCGCTCGCATGGCAGCCTCTGTTTTTGCCCTCGCGTTACTGGTGGTTACATGGTTGTTCGCGCGCAAGATGTTTGGGATTCAGGTTGCGACGGTTGCAGCGGTGCTGATCGCGTTTGAGCCGAGTTTGCTCGGCCACGGCAGTCTGGTTACAACCGACGTTCCAGCGGCTCTAGGTATCACGCTGGCCTTGTATACCCTGTACTGTTATACGGTCCAGCGTACATTTCCACGGCTCATTGGAGTTGGCCTGGCCACCGGCTTTGCGTTCTGCCTGAAGCATTCGACAGTCATCCTGGTGCTCATCCTGCCAGTACTGCTCATAGGGGATGCCCTTCTGAGTTCATCGAGCGACCGAATGCGCCGTCTCGTCCGAGCGGTTGGAGCGCTTGCGTTAATTGGAGCACTCGCCGTGGTGGTGCTTTGGGCGAGTTATGGTTTCCGCTACTCGGCACGCCCGGCTTCAGCAACGCTTTATAGCAACCTAAAGCTCCCCAAAGCTAAGGGAAAGATCGCCAGCTCCGTCGTTCCAGCTCTCATGCACGAGAAGCTTCTTCCGGAAGCCTATCTTGCAGGACTGCAGGATATCCTTATCGACTCGGAGTTCGGGCGTGTCTCCTACCTCTTCGGTCGGCTCTATTGGGGCGGGAAAGCAATCTATTTCCCCGCTGCTGCGATGGTGAAGCTGACATTACCTCTTCTTCTGCTGCTCCTGATCTCAGCCGCCTTGTGGCCGTTCTGGAAGGATCATCTCCGGCAGCTTTCGTTTCTTGCCTTGCCCACTGGCGTTGTCTTTCTGACCGCGGCAAGCGCGGGGCTGAACATCGGCTTCCGGCATGTTTTCGCCGTCATTCCACTGCTGGTTCTATTTGCATCCGCTGGCGCCTGGAGTTTCTGGGGTCGTCGCAAGTGGGCCAAGTATGTCGTGGTGGGCTTGTTGCTTTGGCATGCTGCGAGTTCCCTGCACGCCTATCCCAATTACATTAGCTACGCCAACGAGCTTTTCGGCGGCCCGGCTAATGCTTATAAGTACCTGTCAGATTCGAATGTAGATTGGGGACAGGCGCAAAAGATGGCGAGGGACTATGTAGCGTCAAAGCGGCCGCAGAATTGTATTTTCATCCACTCGTTCAACAACTTCAACAGCGACTATGCGATCCCTTGCCTGGGAATCTCCGAGCTGGAACACGAGATACCGCCGGCACAATTCACCGGGACGCTCATTGTGAGCAACAACGTTTTGGCTGGACTCGAAAGCTACGCGGGAGGCGCACGCGTCTTGCCTGTTTTTGCCGGCCGCTCCCCAGTTGCCAAACTCGGGGGAAGTGCATTGCTTGTTTACGAAGGCACGTTCGACCTTAAACCCCTCGTGACCGAGCAGCGGCTGCAAGCGGCACTCAGCAACTCTGAATCGTTGCCAGAGCTGGCGTCCGAGATCGAGGCGGTTGTCGCGTCCGACCCCATGAACGCACGCACCCACTACATTCTCTGTGATGTTTATGGTGCTTCAGGGCAGAACGAAGCCGCCGAACGCGAGTGTAACTTGGGAATTGATCTTGATTATGCTCAACCCGGCACTAATCTGATCGAGGCAAAGCAGCGCGAAAAGACATTAGCCGTGAACGGACTCCGCATTTACCACCCGCACCAATAGCAATTCTTGCGCATCAGGCCAGGCGATCAGACTAACCGCAACCCAATTGATTAGGAAACATCGGCCGAATCCAAGCGGCGACTTCCCATTGGAGTTTCAGGCTTTGAAAGCAGCGACTATGGTCTGACTGGCTTCATCTGTCCCAATGAGCCAGCGTGCGGATGGCCGTGGCAAGTCAAAGTGCAGGAATTGATGGCGTGGCTATAGCTGATCGGGCTTGCGCCATTCGCAGCCACTACGTTCACGTCGAAGTTCACCAGTCGTTCGCCCGAAATGTTCGGGTTCTTTGCTCCCATGCCGTGGCCGGTGTGGCAAACCGAGCAGGAGAAACCGTCGTTGATGTGGCGCGAGTGCTGGTTCCAGCTCGCATCGGAGACTACGTTCGAAAGGTCGTGGCACTTCGCGCACAAGGCATAGGGACCGTCCACTGTGAGGTCGGGCTTGGGAAAAAGATTGCTAATGGGCTGGCCCGGACCCGGCGCCTGACTCATCTCGAACCGGCGCTCAAAGATATGCGTCCACTTCGAACCATGCGGGCCGTTCGGGCCCTGGCCTCCAAACTCGCGGTTATCGTCGGCATTGTGGCAATCGGTGCAGAAGATCCGCGTCCCCATGGTACGGCCGGGCGTCGTTCCATCCAGTTTCATCATTGCCACACGCAGGCTGGGCTGCGCATACGGGCTGCTACGCTCATGCGTTACAGGATGGCTCGAAGTGGCGGTGCTGTCGAATTGTGGAATCACGTTGAGAGGATCGCTGGCCGAAACCGCCCACAGCGGCAGGTAACCGTACTTCAAGGTGTCAGCCACCTTCCCGACGCTGGTGCCATGGCAACGTAAGCAGTTCTCGTACTGATTGACCGATGGATTGATAACGGTAAGGCCGTCGCTGGCCTTAATCCCTGCCAGCGATGCCTGCGAGCCGCGCACCCCCGGTGGCAGACCGAACGCGTTCACCTGTTGCGCCGCATGAGGATTGTGGCAGTCGACGCAGGTTGCGTGGCGATTGTTATTCAGCAAGACTGGCTCCCCCCGGTCATGCGTATTGTTGGGAAGCGAAGGAAACGGATGCGCAGTCTTGGCGTACTCCGAGAACACATTCGGGGCCGCGGGATCGAGATTGGTGCCGTTGTGACAGGAGATGCAGTCCTGTTCGTCGGGGCCGCGAAGCAGCCGCGCCGGTCCCGACGCGTTATGCGGCATGTGGCAGGAGTTGCAGCCGTTGTCTTTCACGGTGGAATAGCCACCGACGTAGGGCTTGTTGGCGACTGAATTAGTTGCTGTCGAGTGAATGCCAGCCTCCCAGCCGGCCAGGTAATTTACGTAATTCGTAACCACTCGATCGGGATCGTGGCAGGCCAGGCACATCTGCGACCTCGAACTGTCGCGCGCCAGGAACATCGGAACCTGCTTATCGATGCCCTGAAAATGCGGATCGTGGCAGGTGGTGCACTCGATGTTGCCATTGATCAGTTTCACCTTCTGCTCGGGATCGGCGGTCTTGGGCGGGTTTCCAAACAACAGCGCACTGATCTCAGGCGCATCGCTGAACGGCGTTTTCAGGCTGAAGGGATGCGAGCTTTTCAGGTCGCTGCCAAATTTCGAGCTCTTCTTCATCTCGCCGCGCATTTGGAAGACGCCGTAGGCCACCGTCTGTCCCGGTGCGACCGTGCCGTCATGGCAGCTTAGGCACGCCTTGCTCGGGCTGTTGATTCCCGGCTGCTCGCCTTGCTGATGATAGGTGCTGCTTTCGTACAACGAATAGACCTGGCTGGAAAGCTGCTGGTTCCACATGGGCGAGGGCGCAACTCCGGCGCCATGGGGAGCGTGGCAGTAAAGACACGAGTTCGCCAATCCGCCGCTGACCGGCGCGCGCAGCGATCCCAAATCGTGGCTGCCCAGCTGGTCACCGATCACCTGCGAGTAAGCCGGTAAGGCTGCCACCGCCAGCAATAGTGCCATGCAGACCGACGCGCGCCTCACGGCCGTTCTCCTCCGCCGGGGGATGGCGGCTTCTTCAGCCCGGAGTAATGGAAGACCTGCACGCGATGGTTGAGGGAGTCTGCTACGTAGATGTTGTCCTTGGCGTCAATATGCAGCCCCGAGGGTACCTGGAATTGCTCCGGGTCCTGGCCTGTCTCTCCGAAATAGAAAAGGATGTGTCCTTCGCGGTCGAACACCTGCACGGTTTCGAATGCGGCATCGACGATGTATAGGTTGCCTTCACTGTCCCGGCCGATTCCCTTCGGACGGAACAACGATCCCGTGCTCTCGCCCTCGTGGCCGATGGCATACCTGAACTGGCCGGACCGGTCCAGCACCTGCACCCGGAAATTCATCGCATCCACGACGATCAGATCGTCGCCGTACAGCCGCAGCTCGGTAGGGAAGGCGAACTCGCCATCCCCGGCGCCGGGCTTGCCGATGGTCTGCAGCACATGGCCCTGCATGTCGAGCACGAAGATCTTGTCGCGCAGGGTGTCGGAAACATAAATCCGCTGCGCGGATGAGTCCACGGCAATGCCGGTGGGACGCTTGAAATATCCTTCGCCTCCCTTCAGGCTGCCGAGCGCGTGGCGAAACTTGCCGTTCGCATCGAAGACGAAAATCTTGCCCGCCTTGGAATCGGTGATGTAGATGTTGTCCTGGCTGTCGACGGCGACGCATTGCGGCGACTCGAAGTGCTCTTTGCCTTCCGTTCGTTGCAGGAACTTGTACTTCTGCTGCGCGAAGTCGAAGATGTGTACTCCGATCGCTCCGGGATCGCTTACGATGATGCGCCCCCTGGAATCGGTGACGATGCTGTACGGTCGCACCAGGTAGTGCAAATCGGGCGGACCGGCCACGATGTCCAGCACACGAGTCCAAAAGCCCTTTTTGACAATGACTTCGCGCTGAGTGGAGAACGATCGCTCGAAAGTCAGCGATCGGCCGCCCTGGAGCTGCAGCGAGGGCACTTCCTCTTGCTTGGGAGGGTTCTTGGACGGCTTGGAGGCGGCACTGAGGCTGGCAACGAGCAGGAATAGTGCCGTGACGACTCCGGCGGGCCCTTTTAACTTTCCAGCAATCCTCACTGGATCAAAATACGTCAAAGTGCCTCGATATTCCCACGAAAAAGGCATTCACGGTCTGGGGCTGGTTAAATGTCAGCCCCACACCCTGGCTCAGCCGGCTATAGCCCGTGATGAACCGCAGCTGCCGAAAATCGTATTCCGCTTGCGAGTTGAAGGACGAGGTCTTCGTGTCCGACAGGGTGGTCAGATTGTCGGTGTGATACTGTGCGTAAGCATAAGACGAAGTGATGTTCCAGTGCCAGTTGGGACGATATCCCACGGCAAAGGTGTAGGAATTACCGCTGTACAGGACGCTGTACAAGGAGGGGATATCCGGCGGCAGCGGCGTAAGGCCATTGGAGGTCAACAGCGAGTTGCCGCTCGACTGGCTGTAGTTTCCGGCAAATGACAGGTGATTGGAACTCACAGTGGCACCAAAGTTCTCGATGCTAGTGTCGCTGTTGGAAAGCCCGTTGATGTGGTTTTTGCCTACCAGTGCGTTTGCGGCGAATCGCCATCCGGCCAGAAGCTTTCTCGATGCCGAAAGGTTGAAGCCGTAGCCCGACGACGTGTAAGTCAGGATACTCGTCGCCTGGCTGTGTGAATACTGCACCCCGACGGAAGTATCCCAGGCTTTCACCTTGTGGGAATAAACCCCTCCCAGGCCAAATCCCAGGGTCGGACTTCCTTGCTCCACAAACGCAGTCGAGACGGATCCATTCACGCCATAGTGTCCGCCGGCCAGCGGATGACTATACGATGTTCCTCCCCACAGGTCTGTGCTTTGAGAGCTTACCCCAACGTAGTTTTGCACTCTATGGTCCACGCCGCCACTGGCATTCCAGCTGTTGCTGAACTGATAGAAGGCCCGCGCGCCATACGCGAGATAGTTGGAAGCAGTATTCGCCGGAATGTAATCCACTTGCGGCGAAGGATTTTGCTGCTGGCCACCAGCGCCGGAGGATGTCCCGGTGGTCAGGCTGTTCGCGTTGCCATTGCTGTCAGTAGAGACAGAGCCGGGCACGAAATTCTGCAGCAGATAATTGTAGAGATTATCCGTGTAGTTCACGAATCCATCCAGTGCCATCGCCTTCAGGGGCCGGCTGCTGATATTCGCGCTGTAGGTATTGAACGCGCCGCTTGAAGGCAGGTTGGAATAATCTGTGTCCAGGTTGCTGTGCGAGTAGCTGCCGGAGGCCTGCACCGAATCCCAAAGATGCCGGTTGGCAGTGATGGTGAAAAGGCTGCTGTTGGTAACGTCGGTTTGGGTGCTGCCGTCGTTGTTAATCGTCCCCAGGTCCTGCAGGCTGTGAATGTTCCCGTAGCTGGCGCCCAAGCCGGTACCCCAAAGCGTGTAGCTGCTCCCAAACCCGAATGCGTGCCACTGATTGAAACCCGGATTGCTCACGCCCAGCACGTCAAAGTTCGAGTGCCCCTGCGCATAGTTGGCATTGAAGGTGGGCAAGTTCGGCAGATTCAGGCCGCCGCCAACGCCGAAGGCCTGATCGCTGCCATTCGCATAGTAAGGGGTTAACGATCCTGGCACGTTGAACTGGTGCTCGTTGTTCCAGTCCTTGCTGAAGTTGAAGTTGATCGGGTGCCAGGTATCGGAGAACAAGCTGGCCCCGGCGATCACACCGCTGGCTCCATAGATCGAGTTGAAATTGGAATTCTGCCGCGACTGGTTTAAATAGGGGTTGACGCTGAAGGTGAGGAACTTCGGACTGTAGTAGGAACCATCCAGCAGGGCATTGAATCCGAAGTCGACCGAATGGGAGCTAATCTGGTTGTCGCCCCAGTTAGTGCTGTAGCCTGCCTGGGCATCGCCGCTCAGCCCCATGCTGGTTTCGCCCACCTTCACCTGCGACCAGGCGCTCGCGGCCGTCACCACCACGAGTAGCAACTGCCATCCAATTTGTTGCCTCGTATACCCCACAAAACCATCCCACCCGGACGATTGCCGTAGTCAGGGTTACATCACTTCGATCTTCGCCGACTTCTTCAGCTTTGCCGCCAGCGAGCTGCGCAACTGTTCTGTCCGTTGCGCCTCAAGGTCCTTTTTCAACTGCGTCTGGATCTGGTCATAGGGAATCTCTTTCGGCATGTTGTGCGCATTCACGCGCACGATGCACCAGGAGTTCTCCATGCGAAGCAGATCACTGACCTCGCCGGGCTTCATGCTGAAAGCTACCTTCTCAATTGGCGCCGGCATTTTGCCGCGAGGGAGCGCCTTATGGTCACCCATCATGACCCGCCAATCGTCTTGGGATACCTTTTCGGCCAGCATTCCAAACTCTTCATAGTTCTTCGCTGCCTTGGCTTTCTTCAGGGCGTCCTCGGCCTTCTGCCGCGCCTCCGCCTCCTGCTTCGCAGTGGGTTTGTCGGGGATGACGATGGAGATCGTCTGGATCGAAACCGTCTCCTGGCTAGTGAACTGCTTGGCGTTGCTTGCGTAATATGCCTTCGCCTGGGCATCGCTGACCCTGGCCTTGGCGGCGACCTGCGCGTTCAACTGATCTTCGATGATGATGGCGCGGCGCACTTTCTCGCGCAGGTCCTGTATGCTGCCACCGTGCTCACTTTTCAGGTAAGCCTGAAATTCGGCCTCTGAGCTGAACTGTTTCTTGAATTGCGACATCGCCTGGTCGAGCTTGGCGGCCGGGACAGTGACTTTGCGACGCTCGGCATCCTGGTAGACCAGTTCCTCGAAGATGATCATGTCGAGCGCGCCCTTGCGTATGCCCGGCTCCATCTCTTTGGGGAACCTTCCGCCATGCTGTTGCGCATAGGGGAAGATGACCATCATTTCGCGCACCACGTCGCGGTCCGTCAGCACTGTGCCATTCACCTTGGCAACGGGCTTGTTCGTCACAGTGACTGGGGCGGAAGCCTGAAAGGCGGAGGTGGACTGGCTTACCGCAGTCGGCGCGTGCATGGCTACCTGTGCCAGTGCGCCTGTAGAAATCAGGATCAGGATTTCGCAGATCGTATTTCGAGACATTGTCTGACCTTCTTGGAACTTCCTTCTAACTGCAAACCACCGGATTCGGTAAAACCGAGGGGAAGATCCCATCTTCCCCTCGCAAGTTGCTACTAGGTGATCGGGACCTGCTGACCCAAGGACTCGTTGGACTTGGAGTAGTGGCAGGAGCGGCAGAACGACTGCGTCGAATTGCTGCCCTGGTTGCCCAGGTCGTACCAGCCACGCACGAAGAAGGCAGACTTCTTCACAACGCTAGCGTTGTTGATCGTCTGGCTGTTCCACTGCATGGAGTGCGGGTTGTGGCAAGTAGAGCACTCGACCATCGCCTTGTTATTCGCCGAATCGGCGTAGAAGCGGGTCGGGTGTCCGTAGTTGTTGTAGAAGAAGATCACGTTCTGGTCGGTCAGCGTCCAGGTGATGGTGCCGTTGGTGACCGTGCCGGGCCAGTTATGGCCGCCCGGTGTGTAGGCGACGTGAACCGGGTGATCGTTGGTGAGGCTGTAGCCGTCCTTGTTCAGGAACGAGGGAGGCTGGTAGCCGCTGATGGGAAGGCTCTCCACGGTGTGGCCGAGCATCTGCTGGCTCACAGCCGCATTGCCGTCATGGCATGACAGGCAGGCAGCAGTGTGGAACAGAGTATCGGTGGAGCTGTAGCTGTTGCCGACTACGAGGGTTCCGCCGCCAAAGGTTTGGTAAGTGGTGGCGTAGAAGTCGCGGCCCCACAGGTAGTTGACACCCGTGGAAGGATCGCCGCCGTTTTCTAGGCCGGCAGCGCCGCCGTGCGGAGCATGGCAGCTGGCGCAGCCATGTCCCTGGAAGTTGTGCGGTCCCAGGATGTCGGTCTGCGCAAATGCGAAGCCGGCAAACGCCAGGGCCACAAACGTTACGAACAATACTTTCTTCATGGTGCCTTAAGGCCTCCTACGAGATTTACTGCTAGTAATTACTAATGGTCGTTCTATGTATTACCCGGTCGGCCCGTACTGCGACCTTCCGATCTTTGGCCGCCGCGGCGGCCAAACCTGTTCACTGGTTGACCTCGGCTTTCGCTTCGGTCTGGGGAGTCGCTTGGACAGGAGGCCCTCCGGCGCGTTGCGCGCGCTCGGCCTTCTCCTTCGCCGCCTCCTCGTCCGTGATGTACCGGAAAATCTGCAACCTCCCGCTTAGCTGTTCAGCCACGACGACGCGGTTTTCCTTGTCGATCGTCATGCCTGAGGGCAAACCAAACTGGCCCGGCAGTGTGCCGGTCGCGCCGAAGTAGGCCAACACGTGACCTTCCTGATCGAAGACCTGCATGCGTCCCTGCATCGCATCGACGACCCAGATGTGCCCGTCGGCGTCAACCGCAATTCCCTTGGGTCGCATGAAGGTGCCCGGTCCATCACCGGCCTTGCCGAACATGCGAATGAAGTTGCCGTCGGCATCGAAGATCTGCACGCGGTTGTTGCCCATGTCGGTGACATAGACATTGCCGTCCTTGTCGACCGCGATGCTGTTGGGATAAACGAAGACGCCTTCATCCCACTCGCCTTCCACCTTGGGCGGATGTCCGATGGTGCGCAGCTTCTTGAGGCTATCGGCGTCAAAAACGACAATGGTGGCGCCTTCGGTGTCCACCACGTACAGCAGCCGGTTTTCCTTGTCGATCGCCATACAGCCCGGACGCTTGAAGTCGCCCTGGCCAAAATTCAATTCGAACTTGTGATTGGCGTCGAATACAGAAATATGATTCAGCGCTCCATCACTGACGAACAGGCGGTCGTTGTCATCGACCGCTACACCGACGATCAGCTTGAAAGTCGCGTCGCGACCGTTGCGGATGGTCTCGAACGTCTTTGTCTCGAAGTTGAAGATGAAGACTGCGGCCACGTACGGGTCCGCGGTGTAGAAGCGGTTCTTCGAGTCGTAAGCGACTCCATAAGGCTTTGCCAAGACGATTGCAGTCGGCGCTTGCGAGGTTACCGAGGTATCGACCCCGGCCAGGCGGTCCATCCAGCCCTGCTTCTTCTTGGTAACGATAACCGGCTTGTCGGGTATGGGATCGCCAGTGAGTTCGCCGACGTAGCGAATGCGCGCGATGTCGGGCGGTGACGGCCAAACCAACTTGCTGGTATCGACCTTGGGTGCAACCGGCTTCGGGGCCTCAACGGGCGCGACCTGCTTCTGGTGCTTCTTTGCCTGCGCCGCAGGAGCGAGCGAGAGCAACATCGCTCCAGCAGCCAGCCAGATGGTGATGCGGGTTATGCGCAGAGATATCGAGTTCAGGCTGATGCGAGTCATCACTGTCTTACTCCCACCGCTGCCTTATGGCAGGTGTCGCAGAACTTCTGGTTGTTGCGCTGATCGTTGACCAGCATCGGATCGAATGCCGCCGCGTGCGGCTGATGGCAGGTCAAGCAAGTGATCTGCATCTTGACGTTGCCTGGGTTCGCCGGATCGGGAACGTCGCTGACTGGATGGTTCCTGGTCGGATGCCCGAGGCCGTACTTGATGTCGAGGCGGACGACCCGGTTGGTGACGAAGTAGTCCTGCGGCAGCTTTACGTGACCGTTGAAGATGGTGACCATGTCAGTGTTGTCCAGCTTGGCCGGCTTGCTGTCCGGGCCGTGACACTCCAGGCACAGCGCGTTCCCCTGCGCGCGCAGCAGCTTCGGGTTGTCGCCGCCGTGAGGCTCGTGGCAAGTGGCGCAGCCCTGACTGAATGCAGGTTGGTGATGGATCTTCTTCTGTTGCAGGTCGGCGATGTCGCTGTGGCAAGCCAGGCAAGCCTGCACCGGGTCGGGTTGCAGGAATCCCGGCGTCTTGCCGGCATGGGGGTTGTGGCAGGTGGTGCAATCGCCCTGCGCTCCGGGGTGCGGGACCTTCGCTTTGTCGATGTGCTCGGCCTGATCCGAATGACAAGTGACGCACAGCGCCTTGCTGTCGGCCTGCGTCAATACGACCTTGCCGTCCTTGGGAGCAGCGTGGCAGGTATCGCAGGAGCCGCTGGCAAAAGGCGGATGCGTGAACTTCTGCATCAGCTTCGCCTGCTGCGACTGGTGCGGGTTGTGGCACTGCACACAGTTGGCGTTCTGGAACGGCTGTCCGTTGTGCGCCTTGATAAGGTCAGCGCTCGTGGCATCGTGGCAATCGAGACATAACGCCGGAGTCGCCTTAGTCAGGTGGGCAGAGAACTCGATCTTGGTTGGATCGCCAACTTTATGAGTTACGTGGCAAGTCTCGCAGCCCATGTCGAGAGCAGCGTGACGGCTGCCGTTGGCGGGAACATTCAGCCCCTGGTTGTGGCACGTGAGGCAGAGGTTCTGCGCCTTGTCACCCGAGGTCGGTTTCAGTAGCTGATATTTGTTGTCGGACTCATGGGGATCATGGCACTTCACGCAATCGCGGACCGCCGGAGGGTGCACTGTCCCCTTCAGGTCGGCGGCATTCTTGTCGGCGTGGCAAGTCAGGCAAAGTGCGGAAGTCGTGGTCGTAATCAGCTTTACGCGGGTGACATCTTTGTTGACCCGGATTTCGTGGCAACTGGTGCAACCGGTTGCAATGGCGGAGTGAACGTACTTTCCCTTAGCTTTATCTTCATGGCACTCGATGCATTTCTCTGACGGGGTTTTGGGGTCCAGGGGGACCGGGTGCGTAGCGGCGAAGAGCGAATTGGCCGCGATCAGTAGCCCCATCCCCAGGATTGACCGTACTGCTTTGGTCACACCAACCTCCAACCGTACCCGTAACTCAATGCAAGCTGGATACCGCGGTGGGACGCCGGACAATGCCAGAGGAAAAACCAGCGTATGTACCTGATTTTTAGTAAGTTGCGGGTAGTGCGGGTGGTGGATCCGCCACCATCCGGCTGGCTTTTGCCGCGCTGGGATGTGTCTTACCCCGCATCAGAACGCGAAAACGCGCACTGAAACAAAGAAGATGGGGCTAGGTCAGGGGCTCCCCGCCAGGAAGCCGGTCGCGAGGCTGCTACTGCGCTGTTTTATCACCCCGATGGGTTATATGCCTCACGCTGCTCGCCAGCGCCGACCATCTCCCGCACAGTAAGGCATCGACGAATCAAGCGGTTACGGACGCGGCCGTTTTGGCTCTCAAGTTGCCACATTGGGGGTGCACGGAAGGAGCCCCATGGCCTTCGACGTACTCTCGATACCAAAACGTTTCCACAAGACTTTTTCGAATCTGCGCACCGGAATCATCCTGCTCATCCTGGTGGTCATCGCCGCCGCGATGGGGACTTTTATCCTGCAACGGCCCACGACTGACCTGAGCAAGCTTCAGGCAACGTACACACCGCAAACCCTTCAGCTTCTTGACCGGGTCGGACTGACCGACGTGTTTCATTCGTGGTGGTTTCTGACTTTGTTAACGCTGGTCAGCCTGAGCATCGTCTTCGTTTCCCTCGAGCGCTTTCCCAATGCATGGCGGTTCTATGCGCGTCCTTATCGCAAGACCGATTCACACTTCCGTGCGGCCAATCCGTACAAGACCGAGTTGCCGATTCGGAATGCCGAGCAGGGACTGAACGCCGCTGAGCGCGCGCTCCATAAGCTGCACTGGCCGGTGAAACGGATCGCGGGCGAAGACGGGACCTCGTTGTATTCCGAGAAGCACCGCTTTTCTGTGATGGCGGTCTATGTCATCCACGCCAGCCTGCTGCTGATCTTCGCCGGCGGCATCATCGACGGCTTCTTCGGTTACGGCGGATTCATCGCACTGCACAAGGGCCAGACCGGAAACGTCATTGCACTGCGCACCGGCGGTAACAAGACGCTGCCTTTCAGCGTGAAATGTTATAGCGCCGGCCAGGAGAACTACGCTGACAGCTCGCCCAAGAAGTGGTGGTCGAAGCTGGCCATTGTCGATAACGGCAAAGAAGTCGCCAGCAAGGAAATCGTGGTCAACGATCCTCTGGTCTACAAAGGGTTGCGGTTCTTTCAGGCCAGCTACTGGATCGACAGCAAGAAAGTCGACGCCCTTCGCCTCTCAGCAGTCAATTCAGCCGGGTCGTCGCGACCGATCGAATTGGTGATGAACCAGCCGGTCGAACTCGATCCCAACACCAGTGTCACGCTCACCGATTACATCTCCGATGCCTTCGTACGTGATGGTCAGGTCTTCAAGAAATCCGACGATATCGAAAACATCGCCTTCGGACTGGACGTGACCGACCGCGCGACCGGCGCCTCAACCAAGGTCTGGTTGCTACCGGCCCAGGGCGCAGTCGTGGGTGGCGAAAACCTCAAGTACAAATTCGTAGGACCCTCTTCCGCCAAGGACATCGACTTCCCGGCTGTGACCGGACTCGAGGTCGCGCACGAGCCGGGTCAGTGGCTGGTGTGGGCAGGTTGCCTGCTCATGGTGTGCGGCTTGTTCGTGGCCTTCTACATGGTCCACATGAGACTGTGGGTTGCGGCCGTTCCCAACCCGGCCGGCCGGCTTGTCCTCTGGGTAGGAGGCGCCGCTAACAAAAACAAAGATCGCTTTGAGCAGAAATTTCAAGAAGTCATCAACGAGATTCGCAGTGAATTGAACGACACGCCCATCAAGGCTCGCTCTGCGCAAAGAACGGAACAATCACGCGAGCCGGAACTTGCCGGCGTGAAGTAGGAGGACAGAACGATGTCGACTCGAGCGCGAGTAACGCAGTTGGAAACCACGGCCCCAAGCGGCGGAAACGCGCTGCTGGTTTTGGTGGGACTGGGCGTGGCTTTTCTGCTCATCACAGCGCTGCTGAACCTGGCCAAGTCCGGCGGCAGCCTGTACACCGAAAGCAATCTTCTGTACGTCGCACTGATCTTCTACGCAGGCGCAGCGGCGCTGTACATGGGGTTCGGAGTCACCGGAACCGAAAAGTACGTAAAGTACGCCTCGGTCGCGACCGCCATCGGATTCATCGCCAACACTCTGGCCGTAGCGCATCGCTGGTATCTTGCCGGGCGCCCTCCGTTCGCCAGCATTTATGAAATGCTGCTGAGCTTCGTCTGGACGCTGGCCCTGTTGACCCTGATCACGGAAAAGAAGTTTGGCGTGAAGATCATCGGCAGCATCACCATGCCGTTGGCAGTGGTTTGTGTGATCCTGATGCAACTGCTGCCGTCGGAAGTGCGCCCGCTGGTTCCGGCACTGCAATCGACCTGGCTGCATGTTCACGTAACGCTGGCGATGTTGAGCTATGCCGCCTGCGCGGTGAGCTTCGCGCTGGCGATGATGTTCCTTATTCAGGACAACTTCAAGACTGAAACCTTCCTCGCCGGGACCAGCACGCTGGTCAGCGCCATCTACATCGCCATCTTGGCGACTCGCTTCGAGCGCTGGGGCGGCCTCTCGGTAACCGCCTGGGACGCGGAGAACAAGAGCGACATGTTCCTCGGCCGCGGCATGCGCCTGTTCGTCACCATCCCCGATTTGGGCTGGCTGTTCGTCATCGCGGCGCTGGGAGCCATCGTTCCGCTGGCCTTCTACTTCCTCTGGCGTTTCAAGCAGGATGAGCGATTCCTTGGCATCGCCAACAAAGCTGTATTCATCGGAATCCTGCTGCAAACCGCGGTGCTGGCGGCCTTCGTGCTGCGCGCAAGCAACGCCAGCTACGCTTCGCCCTACCAGGAAGGCCTTTACCCGACATCGCTGGCCGCATCGCCCTTCATTCTCGGCGGCATGGTCACAGGCGTGTTCGCCTCGCTGCTGTACCTGATGCTGCTGTGGCGGCGCAGCGATCTTCAGCATCTGCTGCCCTCGGCTGATGTACTGGATCGCGTGACCTACAAGACCATCTGCATCGCCTTCCCGCTGCTGACCGGCATGATCGCGGCGGGCGCTTACTGGGCCAATCGCACCTGGGGCTCGTACTGGAGCTGGGACCCGAAAGAGACCTGGGCCGCCATCACGTGGCTGGTCTATGCGGGGTATCTGCACATGCGCATCACGCGCGGCTGGCGTGGCCGTCGCGCGGCGTACTTCGCGATCCTCGGCTTTGGCGTCGTGATCTTCACCTTCCTCGGCGTGACGTATCTGCTTCCCGGCTTACACGCGTACGCCTGAGGAGTTTCAGGGCTGGAGCAGGAGCTGGAACTGCGGTTTAGGCCCAGAACCAGAACCGACTCTAGCCCTGAAAGATTTTGGAAATTACCGTGACCTCTAATTCGTTGATCAGCACCGTCGACACCTCCATGCTGGAATCGTCCGGCCGCTCCGTTCCCGTGACGCCCGTGCCGGAACGTGAACGGCACATGAACTGGGTGCTGAAGGCGCTGCTGCCGATTGCCGTGGTCCTATTAAACGGGCTGCTGTTGTTCGTGCTGGTGTCATCATCGCTGGCGCCAGGCCCACGCAACAACGTGATTGCTGTCGCCGCCGGCGGGGCTTTCGTCATTTGCGCCGCGGTGCTGATGGTGTTTTCCTTCGGCGTTCGCCGTCCCATGCTGGAATTGCAGGAGAAGATCGCGCGTCTACACCTGGGCGATATGGATGTGCATGTCAGCTTCGCGGACCGCAATGACGAAATCGGAGATCTGGGCCGCGACTTCAACGAAATGGTGCAGCAGTTGAAATCGAGTCGGGAGGAGATCCATCGTCTGCACCAGAACCAGATGACCCGTGCCGAACACTTCGCCACCCTCGGCGAGCTGGCAGCGGGACTGGCACATGAGATTCGTAATCCTCTGGCAGGAATCGCCGGCGTGCTCGAGATTGTCGGGCGCGATCTACCGGAGAACAGCCCGGCTCGCTCGGTCATGGCCGATGCCAAGCAGGAGGCGGTGCAGATCAACCGCATCCTGAGCGACCTGCTGGAAACGGCACGGCCGCGGCCCCCACAGTTCCGGCCAGCCGATCTGGTTGCCACGGCAGAGCACGCCGTCGTATTCGCGCGGCAGCAGGCGATTACGAAACGCATCACGGTCGAGCTGGAAGTGAAGCGCGAGTTGCCGCCCGTAGAGCATGACCCCAACCAGATCAACCAGGTCCTGCTGAATCTGCTGCTCAATGCGGTTCAGTCGATGGACACGCCCGGCACCATTCGCGTATCGCTCGATATGGATGAGGGGGACGATCTCGCGGTGGTTACGGTTGCCGATGAAGGAAGGGGCATCGCTCCGGAGCACATCAAAAGCATCTTCCGTCCCTTCTTCACCACCAAAGGTCACGGTACCGGCCTGGGACTCTCGCTGGCCAGGCGCACGATTGAAGCGCATGCCGGCAGGATTGAAGTCAGCAGCGAACTCGGCAAGGGAACGCGCTTCGTGATTACTCTGCCGGTACAGCGCCCTTCCCAGGCGTAGCGCGCGGGTACTTCTCCGCTTCTCCAACGGGTGGGGATCGGCATTAACCCGTGGCTGGGCTTTCTCGCACAGGCGCAATTTGATGCCACTCTCGTCACTTGTCTGCATTGCGTGGAGCGACGGGTTACAATCAATTGAACAGCCCGGGAAACCCCCAGGATTTCCGGCAACATCGGTGTACCCGGATTAGGATGTTGATGAAACTCGTATTCCCCCTAGCCCTCATATTGGCCGCCGTCCCGGCGATCGCCCAAGAGCCCACATCGCAAGCCCAGCCGGCAACGTCGCCGGCATTGCAGTCGCAAAGCCAGCAGTTGGCAAAGCAGCAGCTTCCGCAAGCGCAACGCTCGACCGCGCAGCCTCAGGAAACCGTGGTGGAGGAGATTGTTGCGCGGGTGAATAACAACATCGTCACCCGCGCCGACCTGCAGCGCAGCAAGGAGCAGTGGCAGGAAGAGGTAAGCAAGGCCAAGACGGATGACGTGCCGGTCCCCAAAGAGCAGGACCTGTTGCGCGACTTGATCGATCAGCAACTGCTTCTGCAAAAGGGAACAGAGCTCGGAGTCAGCGCTGACACGGATGTGATCAAACGACTCGACCAGATCCGGCAGCAGATGCACGCTGACTCGATGGAAGAACTGGAGAGAGCGGCGCAGGCGCAAGGCGTCTCCTGGGAAGACTTCAAGCAGAACCTCAAGAACGGCATCATCCAGCAGAAAGTGATTCAGCAGGAAGTCGGCGGCCACATCACCATCACGCAGCAGGAAATCCAGGAGTTCTACGACCAGCACAAAGCTGAGATGGAGCGGCCGGAGCAGATACGGCTGAGCGAAATCCTGATCTCGACTCAGAAGGCGGCAGCGGTGAAGACCGAGGAAGGCAAGACCGCCCTTCCGGAAGTGCCGGATACTCAGATGGTAGCGGCTGCCCAACAAAAAGCCGACTCGATCTACCAACAATTGCAAAAGGGAGCTAAGTTCGCCGATTTGGCAAAGGCCGATTCCGACGGCCCCACCGCCCAGGTCGGAGGCGACCTGGAATACTTCAAGCGTGGCACGCTGTCGAAGGACCTGGAAAGCAAAGTCTTTGCCCTGAAGGCGGGCGAGTTTACGCCGCCCATCCGCACCAATCAGGGTTGGGTCATCCTGGAGGTGACGGAGCACCAGGAGGCCGGCATTCCGTCGCTCAAAGACGTTCAACCGCAGATTCAGGAGCGTCTTTACATGATGGCGATGCAGCCCGCGCTGCGCGACTATCTCACCAAGCTGCGGGAAGATGCCTACATCGACATTAAGGCGGGCTACGTCGATACCGGGGCCAGCCCTAACGAGACCAAGCCGGTTTACACCACCGCGGAGGCCAGCGGAAAGCCCGCATCCCAGAAGAAGAAAAAGAAGCTCGGCTTGTTCTAGACCTGGGAACTCACAGTGATCGACGGCGCGCGCGCAGCGCGCCGTTTTCATTGATTCGGGCAGCCGCGTCGATCTGAGGCGGAAATTGCTGAATGTCCAAGTCAGGCACTTGGCTGCGAACCTTCGTGTTAATTGTTCGCGAAAGCTGCAGCCACGGCGCTTCCATCACCTTGACAGCGTAAATCGTCGAACGCATAGTCGCATCTATTCGTTGTTCGAAGGAGTGCGACCGTGGCGGCAAAGAAGAACCAGCTCTCCCGAAATTCTCAATCGAAGAAGGCCAGCACCGCAAAATCGGCCCACACGCAGAGAAAAACCAGCTCTGCCAAAGCAAGATCAGGCGGCACTCCTCCCAAAGGCCGGGCCGGCAGCGCGAAACGAAAGCCCGGCCAGCAGCCGAAGCCCAGCAGGCCGAAGCCTCAGCCAGGTGCCGGCTCGGGAGTTCCAATCGCGAAAGCTTCCTTTGAGCACATCGTCATCATCCTCAAAGAGAACCACACCTTCGACTGCTACTTTGGCACCTTCCCCGGGGCAAAAGGCGTGTCGAACCTGGCCCACGCCTCCGACCCGCCGAGCGGAACCTTCTCCAACAATCATGCTGCCTGGCTGGCACGCGCGAAGAAGGCAGTGAAGCAGCAGTATTTGCAGGCAGACATTCCGTCTTACTGGTCGTATACCCAGCAATACACACTATGCGACAACTTCTATACCGATGTGGCCAGCGATTCGACCCCCAATCACCTGATGCTGATCGCCGCCGACTCGCCGGTGATCAACAACCCTCCCTTTGATTCCACGCCTTCCTACAACATTCCGTCGGTTCCCCAGAACCTTCAGGCTGCCGGGCTCACCTGGAGAAACTATGGCGGGTATGCCTTCCCTTACATCACAAACCTGAAGGGCAATCCGTGGAATGTGGCGGCACAGCAGTTTGTAACCGATGCCCAAGCCGGGCAGCTGCCGTCCATCTCGTATGTATATCCGCCGGACCCGTTGAGCGAACATCCCCTCGACAATGTCGCGCAAGGAATGCAGTGGACGGTGGACCAGGTCAACGCGATCGTTCAGGGCGGTCTGTGGAACAAGACAGTGATTTTCATCAGTTGGGACGACTGGGGCGGTTGGTACGATCACGTCAAGCCTCCTAACGTTGAGCAGTGGACCGACGGCAGCCAATTCCGCTACGGATCGCGGGTTCCGTGTCTGGTTCTCAGTCCATACACGAAGGCTGGACATATCTCGAAGGCGATGCACTCGTTGGTGAGTATCGTGAGGTTCTGCGAAGAGAATTTTGGATTGCCGACCATCAATCAGCGTGACGCGTCAGCGGACAACATGGCCGACTGTTTCGATTTCACGCAGAAGCCGCTCGGCCCGCCCAAGTAGCTTGGGGATTCGCCAAAGAAAAGTGGCCCGATGCAATGGCTATCGGGCCGCTTTGACGATGAGCAGAAATTACAGTTTAGCTAAGGTCTGCTGGGCCTGCTGCGCGTCGTCGCCCCGGAGATTCAACTCCAGCGCCTTCTTTAGCTCTGTCTTTGCCCGGTCACGATCTCCAGCAGCGCTCAAAGCCATACCCAGGTGATAGCGGTATTGCGCGCTCTGAGGAACCTTCTTCACGGCTTCGTCGAGCAGTCCGACCGCAATGCTGTAGTTGCCCTTCTTGTATTGCACCCAAGCCAGGGTATCGGTAACGGCAGTCAACTGCGGCAACGCCTGCTTGGCCATCTGCGCCAGGTTCAGGGCAATGTCCAGGTTTTCACCCTGTAGAGCGTAGACCCATGCCAGGTCGTTAGCCGCCAGCGGATCGTTGGGAGCAATCTGGTTGGCCTTTTCGAAGTATTTCCTTGCCGAAGTCAGGTCCTGCTTCCCAAGATAAACTTCACCCAGCGCGACGTTGATGCCGGAAGAGTTGGGCTCGACCGACAGCGCCTTCTGATAGGTCGCAATCGCCTGGTCGGGATTGTTCTGCGCCAGGTAGATGCGGGCCAATTGCATGTACGGTCCCAAGAACTTGGGATCCATATCCACGCACTTCTGGAACTCGACCGCAGACTGGTCAAGGTTCTTGCTGTTGGCCAGCGCCGTCGCATAGATGTAGTGCGCCTGAACCCGGCTCTGGTTGTTCGCCGCATACTGCTTGGCGAACTCGAGCCCTTTCGGTTGCTGGTTGGTGGCGAACAAAAGGGCTACGTAGTCGGTGGCGGCGATATCATACTGCGGATTGAGGCGCAAGGCAGTCTGGAACTCGCGCTCGGCCTCTGCATACTTTTTCTGTCCGGCGTAGGAGAACGCCATGTTCAGGTGGACCGCAGGATCGTTTGGCACCATCTGGTTGGCTTGTGCCAGATCTTCGTCAGCCGCCTTGTAGTCCTTGAGACCCAACTGGATGGTAGCCATCGTCAAGTGGGCCTGCGGACTCTTGGGGGCCAGCTTCAACAGGCGCGTTGCATAGTTCTCGGCGTTCTCGTAATCGCCCGCGTCGCGATAGATTTCAGCCTGGGCCTCGACATAGAGCCGATTGTCCGGCTCTCGCTTCACCGCTTCCTGAATCTCACCCTTGGCTCCCACCATGTCTCCGGACTGGCGCATCGCCTGGGCCAGGAAGTAATGGGCCCGCGCATTCTCCGGGGCGTCTTTCAGCACTCCGCGAAGCACGCTGATGGAATCCGCAAGTTTGCCATTGACGGCATCCAGCCGGGCCTCGGCGATGCGGGCGGCCACATCATTCGGCTTCTCTTTCAGGATTTCGTCGTTGAGTTTCTGGGCCTGATCGACCTTCCCCGTCGCCATTTGAATTTCTACCAGGGAGGTCTTGAGCTTGTCGTTCTTGGGATCGACGGAAAGTCCGCGATTATATTCGCGAATAGCAGCTTCTGGATTGCGTGCCGCAAGGTAGAAGCCGGCGATCTCTCCTGCAAGGTCTCCGGAACTCGGCTTAGTGTCGCGCAGATTCTGGATGACGGTTTCCGCATCGTTGGGCCGTCCCAATCCCACATAAAAGGACGCCAGTCTCAGGTAATTGGCAGGCGAATCGGGATTGGCCTTGATGCCCTGCTGCAAGATCTCGATTGCCTTGTCGGTCTTGCCCGTGAGCTGGTAGAAGCGCGCCAGGCTTGCATACGCGTCAAGATTCTTCGGATCAACGCTGATGGCCTTCTGGAAGTCAGCTTCCGCTTCCGGCAGCTGATTGGTGGCGGCGTAAGCAACTCCCCGATTGAGGTAGGCGCTGGCGTCGTCCGGCTTCAACTGGATCGACTTGGTGTAGGAAGCAATGGCTTCCGGAATCTGCTTTTGCGAGAGCTGAACCGCGCCCATCAGCCGGTAGCCGTCGGCGTTGTTGGGGTCCCTCTCAATGATGGCCTTGGCCTGCTCCTCCGCCTCGGGATTCTTGCCGCCCAGCAGGTAGAAATCGCCTAGCGCGACTCTCGCCTTCAGATTGTTGGGGTCCGTTTCTACCGCCTGGCTCATGTCGTGGAAGCCTTCGCCCCAACGCTCCAGCTTCCAGGCGGCGGTGCCCAGCTGGTAGTACGCCTCAGAAAACTTCGGATCAACTTGGATGGCCTTCTTGAACTGAATGACAGCGGCCTCGTATTGCTTGTTGTCCATGTACTTCATGCCGCTGTCGAAATACTTGTGCTTTGCCTTTTCAGGGTTGCTTCTGCAACCCGCGAAAGTGAGCGCCGTCAGGGCCAATATGAAAAGAACGATGTAGCGGTTCCGCATAACTTCTCCTGGGATTACCGAGGGATGATCTTCTCCACGTCAACTGCGACTTGTTTGGCAAACAAAAATGCGCGCTTCTTGGCTCCCTCTTCGTCGCCGTTAACGACGGGTGAGGTGATGCGAATCAGGGCGGCGTCCGTCCGATTCAGACGCAGAGCGTCGTAAACCATGTAGAACTTGCCCGCGTATTCACTTGCAATCACTCGTCCATGCGACTGATACCAATAGATCACAACCGTCTCTTCCAGACCTTTGCGGATGAGATACATGTTCACCGGAACCTTGCGGCCGTCATCCAGGGTCATGGGGGTAATGGCCGAAACCGCAGGCTGCCAGCCGGCGCCAGGCAGGCAATTCTTGGGTGAGTGAATGGTCGCGCCGGTCCGCTGGGTTGAGAAGTAAGCGATGTACAGCCCCACCTCTCCAACTCCTGGTTCATAGTAGATCCGGTTCAGATAGTCCGTAGGCTTCAGGATCTCGAGCGTCTCTTTGTCGAAGGGGACATCGGCAACAGTACTGAACTGCTGAACCTGCTTGGGGAACTGCGCCAGAGGCAAGGCGGGGGGAGTAGCCTCGCCATGCGACAACAGAGCCATGCCGGAAATAGCCGCTCCGAGCACCAGCAACATCATCCAGTACCGCACACTCGTATTCATGCAGCCACCTCAGGGCCCGGCTTGGCCGGTTCGTCAGGCATCCAGCCCAGCTTCTTGCGTATCGTGATGGTTAGGCTATGCAGCGCCAGGAATAAGACCGTGGCCACCACGAAGATGACCCAGCCGGAAAATTCGTGCATGAAGCCTTCCGCCGCCTTGGGGCCGATGTAGTGCGTCATCAGGGCCGTGATCATCACCCGAGTTCCGTTGCTGATGATGGCCAGCGGAATCATGGCGAAGAACATGAACCAGCGCACCAGGTTGCTGCGCTCCGCCAGGTAGCCGTAGCCCGCGGCCAGCGCCAGCAGTGACATCAGCGACCGAATACCGCTGCAAGCCTCGACCACTTCCAAGCGCATGCCCGGCATCACCAGCACGTTGCCTTCGCGCATGATGGGGAAGATGTTCAGGATCTCGAGGGTACGAGTCGCAAAGCTGGAGGCGATGAACTGGAGCGGGAAGACGATCTCGTTGTAGATCAGGCTGGGAAGCGGTATGGCGAAGATCAGGAACGCTATGGGGAACGCCAGCGCGCGCAACGTCGGCCAACCGCGGAAGTAGATAATCAGCCCGCAAATTACGCCGATCAGCGAAGTGCGGCTGAGGAAGAGCTCCGCTCCCAGGCTCCCGAGAAACAGAACCGCCAGCGAACCGAGGACCACGAACATTCCCCAGAAGGACGGCCGGGCAGGCAATTTGGCTAGTTCGTCCCGTTTTCGCCATATCAGGTAAGCCGAGAGCAGCGGAACCAGGAAGCCATGCGAGTAGTCGGCATCGCTGTACCACTGAAGCACCAGGCGGGAGAGAATCGGCGCGTATAAAGCTAGAACCACGCCGACCAGAAGGAATCCCTGCCAGCCAATTGCTTTTAGTTCATTGGTGAAAGAAGCTTTAGGCGGGGGAGCGACGTCCCCCATTACGACCGAATTACCAGCCGGCGCGCTCATAGACGGACCGGTCGGCTTGGTGCCAGCCAGCGCCACAATAGTATTGCTCCCTTAGCACGAATCAACCTGGTGAGTGCTTGCACCCGCCCCTCCAGAGTGTCTGTTTAGCCTACACCAGAAAGCAGCGAAAAGTCAGTAGGCGGAAGTGCGTAAGCCTGAACCGAAAAACCATTGTGAACCCGGGCTCTCGCTGCTTGCGATAACCCGCACTGCCGAAACCATCAACATCCTGCGAGAACCTGGACTGCGTCGAGCTCTATTGAGAACGTTCGGCGGTTGGGAGTAGATCTGACCCGCGCCGGCTCTCCGCTACAGCCGAACAATCTTGGGCGAGTCCATCCCTTTCAGGGCATTCCGCGTGTCTACCACTAGATTGGACGATGCCACCAGTTCACGGTAATCAAACTTCGAGTGATCGGTGATGATTACGACGCAATCGGCGGCGGAAGCCGAGGCGATCAGGTCTTCGGATTCCAGGATCAGGCTGTCGAATTTGAGTTGCGGGACGTAAGGATCGGTGTATGTGACCGTGGCTCCTAGTTTCCGCAACAGAAGAAGCACGTCGAGCGCCGGGCTTTCGCGCATGTCATCGATGTTGCGCTTGTAAGCCACGCCCGCAATGTGCACGTGCGAGCCCTTCACCGCCTTGCCGCTATCATTCAGCGCATTCTGCACTTTGTCGACCACAAAATGCGGCATGTTGCCGTTGATGTAGCCCGCCAGCTCAATGAATCGGGCTTCAATGCCGGACTGCTTCGTCTTCCAGGAAAGATAAAAAGGGTCGATGGGAATGCAGTGTCCCCCTAGGCCCGGCCCGGGATAGAACGGCATGAAGCCGAAAGGCTTGGTAGCCGCCGCATCAATCACCTCCCAGACGTTAATACCCATGCCGTCGCACATTACGGCCATTTCGTTTACCAGCCCGATGTTGATCATGCGGAAGGTATTCTCCAGCAGCTTCACCATCTCAGCCACTCGGGTATTACTCACGGGGACGACCGTGTCCAGTGCCTGGGAGAAGAACAGCCGGCCCATCTCGGTGCAGGCCGGAGTGATGCCGCCGACCACCTTGGGCGTGTTCGAGGTCTGGTAGACGGGATTGCCTGGATCGACGCGCTCGGGAGAGAAACACAGAAAGAAATCCTCTCCCGCTTTCAGTCCCAATCTTTCGAAGGTGGGCAACAGAAGTTCGTCAGTGGTGCCGGGATAGGTTGTTGACTCCAGAATAATCAACAGGCCGGGATGAAAGTGCTTGGCGATTTCTTCCACCGCGGACACGATGTAGCTCATGTCCGGGTCCTTGGTCTTGCGCAGGGGCGTCGGTACACAAATGTTGATCGTGTCCAGCTCGCGCACAATCGAAAAATCGGTAGTCGCACTGAAGCGCTTCGCCGCGATGAGCCGTGCTATCTCGGAGTGGGGAACATCCTGCACATGGGATTCACCGCGATTCAATCCCTCGACTTTCGCTTCCAGAACGTCAATGCCGGTAACCGAAAATCCTGCCTTCGCAAATTCGACAGCCAATGGTAGGCCAACATAGCCCAACCCGACGATACCGACGCGGGCCGTCTTACTCTCGATTTTGCTCTTCAGTTCCGCAAAAACTCCCGTGCTCTGCACTGCAGTCTGCATCAATGGCTCCGGCCTTTAGATATGTACCGCGCCTCTTGCTGAAGGATAGGGTGCGGTATTCTGGTTGAGGGTGCTGGAGTAGTAACTCACATTCTATAACGGGCACCAAGCGCTTGTGCTGCGAATCATACAGCTCAGCGGCGACCCGAAGGACGGAGCCATGCATCGTAGCCGGGCTTGCTGCCCGTGCCATCCCGAGCCCCTCGGGCTGGGAAAGTTTTCATATCTATCGAGTGGCGCGGCAAAACGTCTATCTGACGAGCCCTTTTCAGGACAAGTGCCATGTGTGGAATAGCTGGGGCGGTCGCTCCCGGAAGGTCGGAATACACCCAGGAAATCGTGCGTTGCATGACGGATTGTATGCAGCGCCGCGGACCCGATTCCGAGGGCCTGGCCCATTGGCCCAATTCGGCGCTCGGGCATCGCCGCCTCTCCATCATCGATTTGAGCCCCGCCGGCCATCAGCCGATGCTCTCCGAAGATCGCCAGGTCGGACTGGTGTTCAACGGCTGCATCTACAACTTCCGCAAGATCCGTGCGGAGTTGGAGGCGCTCGGCCACCATTTCCGTTCCAACACTGACACCGAAGTGCTACTCCTCGGGTATCAGCAATGGGGGATCGACCGCCTGGTGCCGAAGCTGCGCGGGATGTTCGCTTTCGCCGTCTGGGACAATCCCGAGCAGAAACTGACGATGGTGCGCGACCGTCTCGGCGTGAAGCCCCTGATCTACTGTCAGCAGAACGGCGAGATTGCATTTGCCTCCACTATGGAAGCATTGCGCTCGGTTGGCCTGGGCGGTGATATCGATCGGTTGGCGGTGCTCGACCTGCTGGAGTTCGGCTTCGTCACCGACAAGCGCAGCATCTATCAAGGCATTTCCAAGCTGCCACCCGCTACCATCGCGGAATGGCGCGACGGGAAGGTGGTGCAGCGTCAGTATTGGTCGGTTCCGTCACCCGAACCCTGGTCGAGTGCGAACTTCGAGGAAGCAGTAGAAGAGACCGAGCGGCTACTGCTGGAAGCTGTCCAACTGCGCCTGGTCGCGGATGTGCCCATCGGGGTGCTGCTCAGCGGCGGCATCGATTCCAGCCTGGTCTGCTGGGCCCTGCAAAAACTGAATGCCAACGTAAAGTCGTTCACGGTGCGAGCCTCGGACGATCCCAGCGATGAAAGCGCCGATGCAGCCGAGACCGCAAGGCAACTGGGCATTGAGCACGAGATCGTCGAGATGCCACGCGGCGAGTTTTCACTCGAGCAGCTCACGGATGCCTACAGCGAGCCGTTTCCCTGCTCGTCGGCACAGGCCATGCTCTGGGTGTGCAGCGCAGTGAAGAAGAACGCGACGGTCCTGCTGACCGGCGATGGCGGCGACGACGTTTATCTGGGCTACCCCTTCTTTAACTACGCGCTGATGGCGGAGAAAGCCGCCCGCTCGATTCCCCTAGCCGTCTCTCCGTTACTGCACGCATCGTCGAACTTGCTGCCCGAGGCCGGCCGGTTGCGCAAGCTGAAGAGCGCCGTCAACTACGCAACGGGTGGAATTGGCGACTGGATTCGCCGGCACGACGGGCTTCCTTATTACCAGCAGCACGCGATCCTGGGCGAGCGGCTTTCCGGGGTCGAATTCGATTTGCGACAGATACCGGCCTCGGCCCGGGCGGGGCGGCACCTGTTCCGCGACGTCTTCGAGTCGCATCGGCAACTGCACTTCACCAGCGAGTTCATGCCCAAGGTTGACGGCGCGACCATGCACTACGCCATCGAATCACGCGCGCCGTTTCTGGATCAGAAGATTTGGGAGTTTGCTGCGACACTCTCGCCCGACGTACGTCTCCAAGGCGGCGTGTTGAAAGCCGTACTTCGGAAAATCGCCGGCAACCACCTGAGCCGCGCAACCGCGCAACGGCCGAAGCAGGGCTTTGTCGTCCCCGTGGAGCGCTGGCTGGCCACCCGCTGGAGCGCCATGCTCTCGCGTTTAGAGGACGGCACGGCGCTCGAATGCGAAGGATGGATCGCTCGTGGAAGCTTGGCTGGGCCCATCAAACAGGCGCAAGGGAATGGCGAAGTTCCGGTGCAGATCTGGCGGTTGCTGGTATTGGAAAGCTGGCTGGAAAAGCAGCGCCGTGCGGCGGCGGCTCCGACAAAATTCGCGTCTGTGCAGTCGTGAGCTCGCTGATTCGAAGGTCTATTCCGTTTATCGTCATCACTCCGCCGCAGGTCAGAGTTTCAGCCGCGTCGCCGTGACCGTACCACTGCGGCACGTTGACTTCCACGTTGTAATCCGCGGTTATCGGCATCGACAGCATCCCACTTCTTCATCGGATCTTGTTCACTTCTTGCTGAGTTGCAGCATAATAATCTGAGCTTAATAAAGTGCGTCTATCGTTATAGTCTGGCTATACCCATGAAATCCCAACTTCCGTTCAGAAGACCAATGAATCTCGTAATGACCGCACTTTTGCTGGCGATCGCATTACCGGCATGGGCAGCTTTGGGCGAAAGTGCCTTGTCGGTCCAGAACGATCAGGTGCACATGAGAGGAACTCTGCGTGCGCTCACGACCGACCGGTATATCCTGCAGGAAATTCGCACATCGTCAGGCGGGTCGGTGCGCGAATATCTCACGCCCGGAGGTGCGGTTTTTGGTGTGGCATGGGACGGTCCGGGAGTTCCCGATCTGCAGCAAATCCTGGGATCATATTTCGAGACGATGAAACAGGCGGCAGCCCGGCGCAACACGCACGGTCCGTTGGTGATCGACACACCGGAATTCTATTTCGCCCAGAGCGGGCACATGCGTTCCTTCCGCGGAACAGCATATCTTCCACAGCAATTACCTGAGGGCGTGAAAGCTGGCGATGTGAAGTGAAGGTGACAGGTGCGAACACTGGGAATAAGCACGGCACTACTTTTTATCTTGTCGATGACAGCCTGCGGGGGCGGCAATAATAACAGCAGCGACATCAATGGAAAGGTTCTCTCGGTAACGGCGAGTTGTAATCCAACCACAATCCAGGGAGGGCAGACCAGCCAATGCACCGCTGTCGTTAACGCTACAGGCAAGGCCGAGTATAACCAGGCAGTAAACTGGTCCGCGAGCGCAGGATCGCTTAACTACGCAGGCCTATTCACAGCCCCGCATACGGATGCGAGTTTGCAGATCACTATTACTGCGGTTTCGACAGGGGATCCATCGAAAGTTGCGACAACGATTGTCACCGTCAATCCACCAAACGTGGGCAGCAACATGGTGCCTCTCATCGTGGATGGCGGCCCCACCAACAATTACGTGAACGGCGCCTTCGCATCCGTCACTCTGTGTGTCCCTGGTACTACCAACTGCCAGACCATCGACCATCTTCTGGTGGATACCGGCTCGTCCGGAGTGCGCGTTATCGACTCCGTCTTAACACTCAGTTTGCCGCAGCAAACGTCGAATGGCGGCGTGAGAGGAGAATGTGCACAGTTCCCCGATGGTGTCGCATGGGGAGAAGTCGCCAGTGCGGACATACAAGTTGGCGGGGAAAAGGCCACCAGCGTTCCGGGCGCGAATTTCACCGGCATTCCGGTGCAGGTCATCGGTACATCGGTTTTTCCTGTTCCTCAAAGTTGCAGCGCGAGGGGCGTTCCGAAAGAGACCGTTCAGGCATTGGGCGCCAACGGCATTCTTGGCGTCGGTCTCTTTCAGCAGGACTGCGGAACCTACTGCACAAGCAATATCGATCCGAACTTTCCGTTCTATTACGCCTGCTCTGGGGGAACCTGCGCACAGGCCGTTATTTCTTTAACGAATCAGGTACAAAATCCCGTGTGGGTGCTGCCGCAGGATAATAACGGCGTGCTCATCGCATTGCCAGATTGCGAGGGCTGTGGACAGCTGAACGGCTTTCTAATGTTGGGCATTGACACGCAGGGAGACAATTTCCTGGGCGATGCCAACTTCTATGCCACAACGCCCGACGGAAACTTCCAAAAGGTGACGCTAAACGGCAGAGACTATGTCAATGACTGTGGTGTCTCAGACAACCCGGTCTGTTTGTCGATTACCAGCGGGTCAAATGCCCTATTTCTTCTGGATGCGCAAACCCTAGGCGTCTCTCAGTGCTCGGGAACAAACGCGGGCTTCTACTGCCAGAATCCTGCGAAGTACTTGCAGCCCGTCAACGTTGGTGTCAACGGGACGAGCAATAGTGTGCTGTTGTCGATTGGCGACGCAGACTTGCTGCTCAGCGGCAATTCGAAGGTGCCGGCGTTTTCAACGCTTGCTGGGCCAAATCCCGGCAGCTTTGAATATGGTCTGCCTTTCTTTATGGGTAGGCCAGTCTTTATCGTTATCGAAAGTAAGACCACCTCGAAGGAACGGGGCCGGCATGGGCGTACTAGCGTTCAGTATGGCTTAACGTAAATCGCCATTTCACCCGGGAGTCCCTGAGATGGCAGGGCGGGACGATGCACTCGAAGCCCGTCGTGAACTTCGCGAAAGGCTGCGCTTCCTTACAGACTGCGTTACTTCTGTCCCTTCTCTGCCGCCACCTGCAGGCGGACTTCCGCCCGTCTGAGGGCGGCCAGGGTCTCGTCGTAATCGATGTCGGGCTTGGGATTGGCAAGCGCCTGTTCGGCCCGGTTCTTGGCTTCCTGTGCGCGTTGGACGTTGATCTCTTCCGGGCGTTCGGCGGCTTGCGCCAGGATCGTCACTTTGTCAGGCAACACCTCGGCAAATCCCCAACTCACGGCCAGGCGCGTAACGCTGCCGCCCTTCTTGTAGGTGAGCTCGCCCGGAGCTAGTTCGGTAATCAGCGGAGCGTGCTGGGGCAGCGCCTCAAGGTACCCGGACTTGCCAGGTATTTCGACCTCATCCACCTGCTCGTTTACCAGAAGGCGGTCGGGAGTGACGATCTCGAGTTGGAGCGTGTCTGCCATGGCAGCTATGCCGTCTTCATCTTCTCGGCGGCTTCGAGCACCTCTTCGATCGAGCCCTTCATGTAGAAGGCCTGCTCAGGAATGTCATCGTGCTTGCCGTCAACGATCTCCTGGAAGCTGCGCACCGTGTCGGCCACCTTCACATACTTGCCCGCCAGTCCGGTGAACTGCTCGGCCACATGGAAGGGCTGCGAGAAGAAGCGCTGGATCTTACGCGCGCGGGAAACCGTGAGCTTCTGGTCTTCGCTGAGCTCGTCGATACCGAGAATCGCGATGATGTCTTGCAGGTCCTTGTAGCTCTGGAGGATCTTCTTCACGGCCTGCGCGGTGTTGTAGTGTTCATCACCAACTACGCGCGGATCGAGAATGCGCGAGGTGGAGGCCAGAGGATCGACGGCGGGGTAAATCCCCAGTTCCGAGATCTGGCGCGATAGCACCGTGGTCGCGTCGAGGTGAGCGAAGGTCGTCGCTGGAGCGGGATCGGTCAAGTCATCAGCCGGCACGTACACGGCCTGCACCGAGGTGACAGAACCTTTCTTCGTCGAAGTGATGCGCTCCTGCAACTCGCCCATCTCGCTGGCCAGGTTAGGCTGGTATCCCACGGCCGAAGGCATGCGGCCAAGCAGCGTCGATACTTCCGAACCGGCCTGCGTGAAGCGGAAGATATTGTCGATAAAGAGCAGCGTGTCGGAGCCTTCTTCGTCGCGGAAGTACTCAGCCACGGTGAGGCCGGTGAGCGCCACGCGGAGACGCGCTCCAGGCGGCTCGGTCATCTGGCCATAAATAAGCGCGGCCTTCGACTTCTCCGGCTCCTTGATGTTGACCACCCCAGATTCCTGCATCTCGAGCCAGAGGTCGTTGCCTTCACGGGTGCGCTCGCCGACGCCGGCGAACACGGAGAATCCACCGTGTTGCAGCGCGACGTTGTTGATGAGCTCCATGATGACGACGGTCTTGCCCACGCCCGCGCCGCCAAACAGCCCGATCTTGCCGCCCTTCAAGAAGGGCTGAATGAGGTCGATAACCTTCACGCCGGTCTCGAACATCTCCATCGACGTCGACTGCTCGTCGAACGCCGGCGCCGGACGATGGATAGGCAGACGTTTTTGCGCGTTGACCGGGCCAAGCTTGTCAACAGGCTCGCCGATGACGTTGAGCACGCGGCCCAGCGTCGCCTTGCCAACGGGAACGGTAATGGGGCCACCCTGATCAATGGCCTTCATGCCGCGCACCATGCCCTCCGTGGGCTCCATGGCGACGCAACGCACCCGGCCTTCGCCGAGCTGCTGCTCGACTTCCAGAATGACGTCGAGTGGTGTGGGAATGTTGAAGCCTTCGCTGGTAACGCGCAGCGCCGAGTAAATCGGCGGCAAATGGCCTTCCGCGAATTGCACGTCCACCGCGGGACCTGCAATTTGAATGACGTGTCCGATATTTTCTGCCATAAGAACCTAGCTCTCAGCTGTCAGCTCTCAGCCGTCAGCAAGAATGAAGCTCTCAGCTGTCAGCTTTCAGCCGTCAGCAAGAGGTGCCATCGTTCATCAATACGTAAATATGCACACGAATTCAGTGCCCGTCGTTCGGTCGCGCCAGGTTTAGCTGATAGCTGACGGCTGATAGCTGACAGCTTCCTCACAACGCCGCCGCGCCGCTGACGATCTCGATGATCTCCTTGGTAATCGCCGCCTGACGGACTCGGTTCAGCGTCAGCGTCAGGGAGTCGATCACGTCATTCGCGTTGTTGGTCGCTGAATCCATGGCTGTCATACGCGCGGCGTGCTCGGCGGCAGCCGACTCCAGCAATGCCTGGAAAATCTCAATCGCGACATACCGGGGGAGAATCCCGGCGAACAGTACTTCCGGTGGCTGCTCGTAGATGTAGTCCACCGGCAGCGTGCCAAACTTTGCGGCTTCCCGCTCACGCTCTGTTTGCTCTGGCTCTTTCAGGCTGATGCCCGCGCTGCGCGCGGCTTCGCCCATGCGCTCGCGCTCAGCCTGGGTCGGCTCCTCGGCTGCGGTCACTTCGCGGCGCCCAATTTCCTGCACCGGCAGCAGGCGCTGAACGATAACGCGCTGCGCGATCACCGATTTGAACTCGTTAAACAGAAGGTAAACCGCATCGATCTGCTCGCGGGTGTAGCGCTTCACTACGCTTGCCGCCATTTCGGAAACCGCTTCGAACTCCAGCTTACCCAGCAGCGAAACATATTCGTCAATGACCTGGATCTTCCCAGCTCGCTCCGGGCTGTCCGGTTTCATCGTCGGATAGCGGCGACGCAGGAAGTCGCGTCCCTTGCGGCCGACGACCAGGATGTCGATGTTCTTGTCGGCCTTAGCCTGAATGAACTTCGCCGCAGCTTTCAGCACGTTGGAGTTGAACGCGCCCGCCAGTCCGCGATCGCCGGTGACCAGAATCAGCAGAATGTTGTTCTCGGGCCGCTGCTCCAGCAGGGGATGCTTGCACTCGCCGGTCTGCTGGTCTACCAGCTCGGAGCGGCTGATGAGCGACTCCATCAGATTGATCAGCATCTGGCCCATGGGCCGCGACGCCAGAGCACGCTCCTGGGCACGCCGTAAACGCGCCGCCGAGACCATCTTCATGGCTTTGGTAATCTGCCGCGTGCTCTTCACGCTGCGAATACGCCGCCGGAGATCGAGTACGTTCGCCATCGTTGGTTATGCTGTCGCCTTCGCCACTGCTTGATGTTCGCTCACGAACTGGTCCTTGTATTGCTTGATCACGTCCGTCATCGCTTTGCGCAGATCGTCGTCGAGAATCTTCTTCTCTTCAATCGTGCTCAGAACGCCGGGATTGTTCAGGTCGACGAACTCGTATAAGCCCTTTTCGAAACCGCGAAGCTGATCGACCGGCAGGTCGTCGAGCAGGCCCTGGGTTCCGGCGTAGATGATGAGAATCTGCTTGGAGAACGGCAATGGAGCGTACTGTCCCTGCTTCAAGATCTCCGTCAACCGTTGGCCGCGGGCAAGCTGCGCCTGCGTGGCCTTGTCGAGGTCGCTGCCGAACTGGGAGAACGCCGCCAACTCGCGGTACTGCGCCAGGTCGAGCCGCAGCGTTCCGGCCACCTGCCGCATAGCTTTAATCTGGGCGTTGCCACCCACGCGGCTCACCGACAGGCCGACGTTTACCGCCGGGCGCACGCCAGAGTTGAACAGGTCGGTTTCCAGATAAATCTGGCCGTCGGTAATGGAAATGACATTCGTCGGAATGTACGCCGATACGTCGCCGGCCTGGGTCTCAATGATCGGCAACGCGGTAAGTGAGCCGCCGCCCTTTTCGTTGCTGAGCTTCGAGGCGCGCTCCAGCAACCGGGAGTGGAGGTAGAACACGTCGCCGGGATAGGCTTCGCGTCCCGGAGGACGGCGCAGCAGCAGAGAAATTTCGCGATATGCTACCGCGTGCTTGGAGAGATCGTCGTAGATGCAGAGCGCGTGCCGCTTGCTGTCGCGGAAGTACTCGCCCATGGCACAGGCGGCGTAAGGCGCGATGTACTGCATTGGCGCCGGATCGGATGCCGAGGCGGAGACCACGATGGTGTATTCCATCGCGCCAAAGTCCTCCAGCGTCTTTACCACCTGCGCGACCGAGGAACGCTTCTGGCCAATGGCGCAGTAGATACAAATTAGGTCGCGGCCCTTGCTGTTGATGATGGTGTCGAGCGCGACCGCCGTCTTGCCGGTCTGGCGATCGCCGATAATGAGCTCGCGCTGTCCCCGGCCAATGGGAATCATGGAGTCGATGGCCTTCAGTCCGGTGGCCATGGGCTCTTTCACCGGCTGGCGATCGATGACACCAGGAGCGAGACGCTCGACAGCATTGAACTGGTCGGTGTTGACCGGCCCTTTGTCGTCGATGGGCATTCCGAGACCGTTCACCACGCGTCCGATCAGTGCGTCGCCGACTGGCACGCTCATGATGCGTCCGGTGCGGCGGACCTCATCGCCCTCCTCCACCTCGGTGTAATCACCGAGTAACACCGAGCCGACCTGGTCTTCTTCCAGGTTCATGGCGATGCCGGCGACATTGTGGGGGAACTCGATGAGTTCGCCGGCCATTACCTTGTCGAGACCGTAGAGGCGGGCAATGCCGTCTCCGACGGACATCACCGTGCCGACTTCGTCAACGGCAATCTTGGTCTCGTAATTTTCGATCTGCTCACGAATGAGCTTGGTAATTTCGTCTGCTTTGATTTGAGCCATATGAATCCGCTTTTCGCTATTCGCTCTTCGCTACGGCTGTGCTGAGCAATTGTTTATGTAGCGCACGATTACGAATCGGGGCCGCTGCGAAACACCGCGTCAGGGCACGACTTCAGTCGTGCCGAACATGCACCCATTTTCTTGTCATCCCGAGGCGACTTCAGTCGCCGAGGGACCTGCTTTTCTACCGCCCCTGAAGGGGCTCAGTGCCGCGTATTAGCGCCGTTCCGGCACGACCAAGGTCGTACCCTGACGCGGTGCATCGCCACACGCGAACTCTCCGCCAACGACTGAAGTCGTGCCCTGACGCCAATTTCGCTAGCATGGTTCACCGACCTAAAGGTCGGTACTACCCGTTCTCAACACAGCCGTTAGGATCGGCAATCCCGCTAGCTGTTCACCAACTGCTCGCGCAGCTTTTGCAACTGGCCGCGCACCGTACCGTCGTAGATCGTGCTGCCAACCTGCACCATAACGCCGCCCAGCAGTTCCGGATTGGCAGCGTAGCGTGGGCGCACCTTCTTGCCCGTCATGGCCGCAACCCGCGATTCCACCTCGCGCTTCTCCACGTCTGTAAGCGGCCGCGCGCTGGTGACCTGCGCCTCGGCAAAGCCGAGCTCCGCATCCAGGTCGATCTCGAACTGCCGGGCGATCCGTTCCACCATAGCAATCCGCTGATGATCGATAAGCACGGCGTAAAAGTTGCGAATGGTTGGCGACAACCCGACTTGCCGGGCGATGGCGTCCAGCAGATTGCGCTTCTGCACCGCCGGAATGTCGGGCGCCTCCCAGACCTTGCGCAACTCGCGGCTTTCCTTGATGGCCCCGACGATACTGTTCACCTGCTGCACCGCGGCAGCGGGATCGATCTTACGCTCCATGACGACATCCACCAGAGCGCGAGCATAACGGCTTGCAACGGCAGCCATGGCTAGCGACCGTCCTTTCCAAGCTGGTCCACAAACTCGCGCACCAGGGCCTGATCGGCATTTTCATCAACGTGAATGCGCTTGGCAGCGATATCCACCGCCAACGTGGAGACATAGCTCTTCAAATCGCGGCGAGCGTTGCGAGCAATGGCGTCAATCTCCTGCTTGGCCGAGTCGACAATGCGGTGCTTGTCCTCCTCGGCGGCGGCGCGAATGCGCTCCTCTTCAGAGACAGCCTGCTTTTCCGCCTCGGCACGAATACCAGAAACTTCACCATCGAGCCTGGCCAGTCGCGCTTCCACACTCTTGAGACGCTCAGCCGCATCAGCGCTAGTAGCTTGCGCCTCACGAATTGCCTTCTGAATGGAATTGGTGCGGTCGCGAAACATCTGCGGCAACTTCGACTTCATGACCAGGTAAAAGAACAAAAGAATCCCGCCGAAATTCACCGCTAACGATATGGCAAACGAGGTGTCGTGACCCAGACCTATCTTCTTGCCCCACGCTTCCGCTCGGTGAGCTGCCTGTTCGGTTGTTGCTTCCAGAATCTCACCGATCCCACCGTTCGGACCAGCTCCCGCCGACTCAGGAGTCTCGCTTTGCTGGGACGCTCCCTGAGCCGTTTGCGAATGCGGTTGTGGTTCGACTGGTGCGGATTCTTGCGCCACAAGAGCAGCCGCTACAAACGCGACGGCTAACAAAAGTGCCGACAGGGCGACGCGGCGGACAGTAGAGCGTTTCATGCTGGCCCGCCTGCCACCGGAACGGCCTCGGCGGGCTTGAGAACGACCTGAATGATCTGGCTGGCGAGACGCTCGCTCTCGCCCTGCAAAGTGGCACGCGCTGCCGTCATTTCCTGCTCAATGGCGGCCTGGGCTTCGCGAATCTGTTGATGAGCGACCTCGCGCGCCTGCGCGATGGCAGCGTCGCGGGCCTGTTGTGCAGCCTGGCGGCGTGCCTCAATTGCCTTGAAGACGGCCGCTTTGGCTTCGCGCAGCCGTTCTTCGTATTCTGCGGTGCGGGCCTCGGCGGCAGCTATGTCGGCGCGTGCCTTCAATACCGCCCCTTCCGTCATTCCCCGGCGCTCCGCCAGGATGCGGTGCAATGGACCCTCGACGAGAAGGCTATAGGCCGCGTAGAGCAATAGAAGGAGGACTGCCGTCGGTATGGCTCCGAGCAGTAATTCCCCTACTTGCTTAAGTGTCTGATCCATTCTTGTCGGTGATTCCTGCGGCTGAACGACGCGTTTGAGGGCGCTATGACAAATTCGGAACCTTTGAAATTAACAGAGCTTAGGAGTGGGTGTCAACGCGGGGAAAACAGCTACCAGCCGCCGGCTACCAGCTTCCAGCAAGAAGGCTGTCAGCTATTAGTAGCGGGGCTCAGGCGTCAGGGATCAGGTTTCGAATCACGCTCGACGCATTGTGCCCGGCTACAAAATTCAAAACCAGTAGCTCACGGCTGGTGCCACTGGCTCCTAGCTCGAGCCTGAGAACTGACAGCTGATAGCCGCCCCTCTTACTGACGGCTCAGAACTGGTGGCTGGAAGCTAATCAGCGAGCGGTGGTCCCTCCTGAAGTCTGCGTTGTACGAACCAGGTCGACAACGTCATCCACCTTATCCGCAATTAGGTTCAGCTTTCGTGACAAGCCTTGGATCTCCACTTCAGCCCGGCGGTTGACGTCGAAGTCGAGCTCACCGCGCACCCGGTCTTTCTGGTCCTGACGATTCTGGCTCATCATGATGACGGGCGCCTGAAGCGCGGCCAGCATGGACAGAAAGAGATTCAGCAGGATGAACGGATACGGGTCCCACGCCTTATGCCCCAAAACGACATTGATGGCGCTATAGACGATGAGTACAACCAGGAAGAGGATGATGAAGGTCCACGATCCACCGAAAGCCGCCACCCGATCGGCAATGCGCTCGCCGAAGGTCGATTCCTCTTCGATCAAATCGTTGGGATTGCGAGCAGCCCGTAGCCGCACCAGCGTCTGGGAAGCGTGGAATTGTCGACCCAATACCGCCAGCATATCCATCCCGGCCATCGGCTTGCGCTCGAGCAGAGTGGCTATGTCGTTGCGATCGACCTCGATACAAGTCGTCTCCTCGAGCGCGACCGCAGTGGTCTGGTGAGGCATCTGGTCGAGCATGGCGGCGAAGCCGAAGAAATCTCCATGGACAGGCTCGTCGATGACCAACTCCTGCTGATCTTGGTCGATGGTCGATACCTGGACTTTCCCTGAGATCATGAGATAGCCTCTCTCACCGGGGTCGCCCATCTTGTAGATCCGTTGGCGAGGCGCGAACTTCTTCAGCTCGACTTGCTGCGCCAGGATAGCGAGTTCCTCATCATCGAACTTTTCGAACAGCGGCACATGTCTTAGTTCTTCGGGGTCGCAGGGCATGCTTCACCTCGTCGTTAGGTGTTTGGTGGGGAGAGCATCGCACAACGGCTTCAGCGGATACAACGAAAACAGCCGCTCAGCATGAAAACTGTGTGAACAGCCGCACATCCTCGATGGTTCTCCGTGCGGTTGGCGACAGCCATGCCAACTTCCAAGCGCTTTTGGAATCAGCCGCGGGCCTAGTAGGCTGTACAGCGCTGTCAATTTCCCTGACGCGAGAAGCGTCTGCGTGGAAACCCTGTGCTTTCAACTTCTCCTCACTTTGCGCTTCCAGCGCTTCCGGCTTTGCGTTCGATCCAGGTCTTCGGACAAACCATCAAGTACTACGACCACGGCCAGGGCGAACCGCTGCTCCTGGTCCACGGACTGGGCGCCGAGGCGGATGTCTGGGCTTACTGTCTGGAACCGTTCAGCCAAACGCATCGCGTAATTGCCCCCGACCTGCTGGGCTTCGGGCGCTCCAGCAAGCCCCTGATCAACTACCGCATCCGAACTTTTGTGGAGATGCTGGAGCGCTTCCTGCAAGCGCTAGGCGTACCCCGAATATCGGTCGTCGGCCATTCGATGGGTGGCTGGATCTCAGCGGCGTTTGCGATTCAGTTTCCGGAGCGCGTAAACAAACTGGTGCTGAACGATGCCATCGGCCTCGTCTCGGGCGCGGTGGAGATCCCCATCGACCTTCGGCCCTCAAGCCTGCGAAACATGCACGAGGTGTTGGAATTCATGTTCTACAACAAGAGTCTGGCGACGGACGGATTGGTTGAGGCGGCCTATGAGTTTCACCTGGAACGCAACGACGGCCCGACCATCGCCAGCGTGCTGGAGACCATCCATCACAAGCTGGATCCTCTCGACGATCAGCTCGGCGGACTGAAAGCACCCACGTTGCTGGTTTGGGGCGACTGCGACCGCGTCTCGCCGTTGTCGGTCGCGCAAAACTATGAGCGGCTCATTGCAGGCGCGAAGCTCGTAGTGATTCCGCAATGCGGGCACATCCCGGCCCTGGAGAAGCCGCAGGAGTTGGTGCGGCACGTTCTGGAGTTTCTGGCGGGGTAGTAGGTGTCAGGTATCAGGTGTCAGTTTGGAAATTGGCTATCAGCTATCAGCCGTCAGTTAAGAACCAGCAGCGCGAGCCGTACTAGTGCTTTCGAATTTGCGGCGGACCACAATGACTCAAGGGTCATCGGATACCTGACACCTGATACCTGGCACCCGCCTCCTCTCAGTGAACTGACAGCTGAGAGCTGACGGCTGATAGCTTCTTTTCTGGCTGGCAGCTAGCAGCTTAACTAAAGGCTGACAACTGTTTTTTGGAGGCGCGGGGCGGAATCGAACCGCCGAATAGAGGTTTTGCAGACCTCGGCCTTACCACTTGGCTACCGCGCCCTTGGGGAAACCTGGCGGGCTAGACGCAGAGCCCCCGCGCAGGGGCGAGGGCGGTAAATTCTGGAGCGGGAGACGGGGGTCGAACCCGCGACTTCGACCTTGGCAAGGTCGCACTCTACCACTGAGTTACTCCCGCTCGACGAGTTCGATTATAGCGAAACGTTACAGAAAGCAGCAAACAAAGCTCAGTCGTAGGCCGCTCGCCACTGCGGATCTTTCTCCGGTGGCACGATCGATCCGTCACGCATGTGAATAATGCGGTCGCCGTACTCGGCGGCCTCGGGATTGTGAGTGATCATCAGCACGGTCTGCCCGAGTTCTTTATTCGACTGGCGCAGCATGTTGAGCACGATTTCGGAGTTCTGGGTGTCGAGATTGCCGGTTGGCTCGTCCGCCAACACAATCGTCGGCTTGTTGACCAGAGCGCGCGCGAGCGCGACGCGCTGTTGTTCTCCACCGCTCATCTCCGACGGACGATGCTTCAGGCGCTTCTCGATGCCCAGCAATTGCGCTATGCGGGAGATGTACTCACGATCCGCACTTCGGGCGTGCCCCGCGATATCGAGCGCGATGTCGATGTTTCCTTCCGCGGTCAACGTCGGCAGCAGGTTGAACTTTTGGAAGACGAATCCAATCTTCGACTTGCGCATGCGCGTGCGCGCCGCATCGGAAAGCTCAGTAAAGTTGACGCCATCGATCATCACCCGCCCCGAGTCGGCATGGGTGAGGCCGCCCATGATGTAGAAGAGCGTTGATTTTCCGCTGCCCGACGGGCCGACGATGGTGACGAACTCACCCTTGTCCGCCGCCAGCGACACACCCCGCAGGGCCGGGACATCAATCTTGCCGATACGGTATGTCTTGCGTACGTCTTCTACCTGAATCATCAGTGATATCGCGAATGTTCGATCTTACATGATGCAAAGCGGTTGGCTGGGGAGAGCGGCTCTTGGCTCTTGGCTCTTGGCGCCCTTCGGACTGGCGAAACCCGCTCGCCACTCCCAAAGACAATTCAAACGCGCTACAACCAGACTATGGTTGCCGCATCCGCGAAGATAAAACATACGCGCCTGGTATCACACGCTGTCCACTGGCTGCGTTCGCATTACAAATGCGGCGTCATTCTCTCGGAGCAATACTGCGCCACCGGAGAGGTCCCCGATGTTATCGCCTGGAAGGGCTTCTGCCGGTCGGTGCTGGTGGAATGTAAAGTGACGCGCGCGGATTTTCTGGCTGACGCCGGCAAACCCTTCCGGCTCAATCCAGAAGAAGGCATGGGCTGCGAACGCTACTATCTGGCTCCGGTAGGAGTGATTCGCCGCGAGGACCTACCAAAGCATTGGGGATTGCTTGAGCTTCGCAATCGCGAAGTTCACATGACGGTGAAGCCGGGACGCATCGACCAGCGCAGCCCGGTGGCACTGATGAAAGAGATGAACCTGTTGCTGGTCAGCCTGCGACGGGTGGAGCTTCGTATCGAGCCGCAATCCATCACCGACTTCTTGAAATGGAAGAACCGCATGGCGGAGTACAACGGCGGAGCCCTGCCGGAGGGGATCACGACCGTCGAGCAGGAAACAAATCCGCATCTTCAGAATTGTCATCTTGAGCGCAGCGAACGACCTACTTTTCCCTGACCTGGATAAAGGTTGCACACCGCTCGCAAGTTTCCCCGTAGATTGCCGATGAACGAGAAGACTACCGTGCTCTCGCTCGGAGGCGGAATGCGCACCCTCGCTCTAGTAATCGGACTCTCGTTTCTCATCCCCTCTACGGTTGCGCAAGACACGGCGCTCACGCTGCAAGCCAAGGCCGAAGCCCACCTCTGGGAGCCCGGCTCGAGCACCTTCTACATCAACGGAATCGCCTATCGCTACGCAGCCGGCCCCTACTATGCCGTAGTCGCCGCCGCCACACCAGGCGTTGCCGGCAAGTACCTGGGGGTGAAAGTTCACGTCTTCAATCGGAGCAAGCAGTCGATCACCGTCAGGCCGGACGATATCAGCGTTATCGACGCGATCGCGAATCGGCGCCTCGATCCGATCCCGGCTATGGTCGTCGCAAATGGCAAGCGTGGTCAGCCAGCTTGGCTGAAGTTCGCCGGCACCGCTGTTGGAGGCCCGCCGCAGCCGGTCGCCGACATGATCAATCCGCAATGGAGCGACCTGGTACGAGCGCTGCAGCCGGAGGTCCAGTCGAGCACGAGATCGGATGCGGGGGGCGTCTATTCGAGTCAGAAGCTTCAACTCGATGGCCCCGATTGCGACACCGCATGCCAGTTGCGCAATCGCGAAGTCAACTCCACGCTCGGGTCAGGATGGCAGCAGAATCTAGCCGAGTCCATCGAGCGAACCGCCTTTCTGGCCAATACCATTCCTCCGCAGTCTGACATTGAGGGAGTACTCTATTTCCCCATGCCGCGACAGGCCGCAACCGATCCCAGCGCCCGCCGCCGAAGCAAAGGCTACGCCGTCACCGTAACCGTACCCGTCGCAGGCGAGCGTTTCCATCTGGATTTCCCGGTGGAATGATGTTCAGTTCGTGGCCCTTAGAATTTGCTCATCCCTCTGTCGAGCAGCAGTGAAGACGGCTTCGCGGCCAATTCGCCGCATGCGCTAAAAAACAGGCGGCCCTTGCGAGCCGCCCGTTGTGAAAGCGTTCCTGTTAATTGCTGGGCCCCTTGGCTGCTGCTTCCGCCTCGGCCATCCGTTTCGACATCTCCGCTTTGACTGCGTCGAGGTTGAAGCTCGCGCCCCGCTGCATCGGCGGGTAATCGAGGAAGGTCTGGATTTCCTTCCCCATGATTTGCTGGACGAAAACGAAGCGCCAGAACTCGTACACGAACCAATTACTGAAGTAATACTCCGAACCCTCTTTCGTCCCGTTATTGGCGATACCCGTGCGCTCGAACGGATCGAGGCGCAGGTTAGTGATGTAAGGCACGTCGGGATGAGTTTTCTCTCCTATCCAGCCTGCTGGTTGGTCGATGAAGCGGAACTTGTAATCGTCAATGCGCACCGCTCCAACCGTGCTTTCGCCAAGGTAGAAGATTTCATGACGGGCCGACGGGCCCTTGCCGGTGATAGCGGCCATCTGGTTGTAACCATCCAGATGATTCTTGTAGGTTCGGTCGCCGATCGCTTTGCCCTTCAGCAACTCATCGGTGACGCTTGGATTACCGGCTGCGGCGACGAAGGTGGGCAACCAGTCCATGCCGGAGAAGATACCGTTCTGCACCGAGTCCGCCGGCACATGACCGGGCCAGCGAAGAATGGCAGGCACGCGGAAGCCGCCCTCGAGGACGGTCCCCTTGGACTGCGCAAACGGGGTTTGACCGCCATCGGGCCAGGTGAAGACTTCGGTGCCGTTGTCGGTAGTGAACAGGACAATCGTGTTGTCGTCCTCGCCGATGTCCTTCAGCTTTTGCATGACCGAACCGACGATGTCGTCGAGTTGCACCATGCCGGCTTCTTCTATCGACCACCCATTCTCGGAGTTGCGCAGCGCTTCATACTTCGGGGCAAGGTGAGTGACGATGTGCATACGGGTTGGGTTCAGCCACACGAAGAATGGCTTGTTGGCTTGCTTGGACTGGTCGATGAACTTGATCGTCCAGTCGAGAATCTCGTCGTCCACGGTCTCCATCCGCTTCGGGTAAAGCGTGCCGGCATCTTCAATCTTTTGCTTGCCGATTGGCCCCCACCGGGGCATGTCCGTCGTGTCATTCGTGCTGGTGGCCCAGCAATGGACCATGTTCCGAGGGCCTACCACATTCAACAGATTCTGCGGATAGTTGGGATGCGCCGGATCTTCCATCGCATCCAAGTGATACAGATAGCCGAAGAACTCATCGAAGCCGTGAACGCAGGGGAGGAACTCATTCCTGTCGCCAAGATGATTCTTGCCGAACTGGCCGGTGGCATACCCCATCGACTTGAGTACGGTCGCAATTGTCACGGCCTCGGCAGGAATCCCGATTTTTGCGCCAGCCTGGCCTACCGTGGTCATGCCGGTACGAATCGGAAGCTCGCCGGTAATGAAGTTGGCACGGCCCGCCGTGCAACTGGCCTCGGCGTAGTAGTCGGTGAACAGCATCCCTTCCTTCGCCATCTTGTCGAGGTTTGGCGTGCGTCCGGCCATCATGCCCCGGTGATACGCGCCAATGTTCCACATGCCGATGTCGTCTCCCATGATGACGACGATGTTGGGTTGTTTAGCGGTGGCGGCTTGAGCGTGACTGGCAATGTTGCCGCCGGCGACAAAGCTCGCGACAGCCAACGCTCCGAATGCAAAACTTCGAACCCCTGCTCCAAAATCCATATTCTCCTCATAAAACTGCTCGTTAGCTCAGCCATTGAAGGAGCGCGATGATCATCGTACAGATCGACGCACAACCAGAAATCCTCCCTCGACGATCGAAGGTGGACGGGGGCCTGGACACATCAAGGATGCAGCGGCCGATGACATACACCGGCATCAATGAGCTGCCTGGGGCGTTCCTTTACGGCGCAGTTGAACTTGTTTGGATTTGTTCTGGTTAGTTCACCACAATTACGGGTTGATGGGAAGCCGGCGGCGGCCGCCGATCGCTATCACAAGATCAGCTACTCGGCCGAGCAGTTGGACACGCTGCTGGTGGATATTTTCTTGGAAGCGCACGCGACCGCGCCAGCCGAGATCGTGCTCGATCTGGATGTCACCGACACCCCGTTGCACGGCGAGCAGGAAGCGCGCTTCTTCCACGGCTACTACGGCGAGTACTGTTACTTGCCGCTGTACATCTTCTGCGGCGAGCATCTACTGTGCGCCCGCCAGCGGGCTTCGAACCAGGACGCCAGCGCAGGCGCGCTCGCCGAAGTGAAACGCATCGTGGGCCAGATTCGGCAGCGCTGGCCGGAGGTGAAAATCATTCTGCGCGCCGATTCCGGCTTCTGCCGCGAGGAGCTGATGGCTTGGTGCGAAGCTGAGCCCGTGCACTATGTTTTCGGCTTGGCGCGCAACTCGCGGCTGGAGGCGGAAATCGCCGCCCTCATGGCCGCGGCCCAGCGCGAACACCAAAAGACGCAGCAACTAGTATTTCTTGCAGGCACTTTTGGGCGGGGGCGACGACCTGGGGTTGTCGAGGGGATTCTTGACTTCATTCGAATATCGTTTGGGCTCTCAAAACAGTAGCCGCATCGCGCCCCGGATGAGGATGTTGAATGGGATAGCAGCGACGACCACGGGAATCGACGGAATCAACGCGACGATCACGATCGCATAAAGGTCAACCGCGCCAACCGGGATCACGCGAATGTCGTCGATGTTATGGACCACTCCGTAAAGATCAGCCGTGGCGGAGAAATCCGGAACTGACAATACTTCCTCCGTCAGGCTGTCCGTTTGGTGCAGCCACTTCTTTTCAAACTCATCGCCCACTGCGCGGGCGAAAGCCCCGTAAGCTAACATGCCCTGACGCCTCATCTGTAGCAGAGTTCGGATGAAGAACAGGTAAGGCCCAATACAGAATAGAAGTACTCCGGCGACGAGGGCCAACGCCAGGTAGCGGAACGCCATCAACGCGTGCCCCTCGTGAAGCACCCGATTAGCAATGGCTCCGGCGAGTCCCACGCCCAGACAGAAACTGAAGGGGATTTGGCCCAACACGGAAGCTTCCAGGAATCCTAAGCCTCCCAGATGATCGGGATGAGCCGCAACCAGACGGAGCTTCAGTTGAGTTGTGGAGCGCAGGAATCTCGCCCACAGCAACTGCCTCCACAGCCACAAGTAGGTGAAGTAGACGAGGATTGGATAGCTGACAAAGAATGTCCAGGTCCCTGCCGGCGAGAAGGTCCTGAAGCCGAGGCCGCCCTTCCACCACGATACGAATTCGGAGCCGCTCGGGCTGAGGTACTGGCTCAGGAACGCCGCGGTGGCGTAGGTGAGCAAGACCATCGATGCTTTGGCAAGCTTGGATTCCCGCAGTCTCTCGCAAGAATTCCAGCTGGCCTGAAATTCCGGCCACTGGTTGCGGGGTACCAAGTCAGCCTCGAAATGATGGGCCACGAGAGCAAGCCGTTCGCGAAGCTGTGGCTCGGCCAGAATCAGCACGGGAAGGACAATCAGGAAGCGCGAGCCGGTTGCATAATCCGTTAGAAACGATAGGAACGAAGCACCCCCGCGGAGAGCAGAGAGTACCGCCGGAGCGAGCCAAGCCAGCGCTACCGCAGCGAAGGTGCGCGTCAGGGTGCGAGAGCTGGCTGTTCGAAAGAGATCCAGCAACCTCCACCCACGGCTGAGGACAGGCTGACCAATTGGCATGGAATAATTCCGTTTCATTAGAAGGACCGTCCGTTCCTGCTACCCTGCGACGCTACTCCAGAACGTGCCCAGGATCCGCCGTGAGGCTACAAGTATAGTGCTCTACTGCAACGACTGCCCCTGCTCGACCACAAGCTTGTAGGCGATGTAGTACTTGTAAATATTGCTGACATACTGGACCGTTACTGGTCCCACGCTTTGGGCTACCAGCAATTCGACGTTGCCAAACCACACGTTCGGATCCAGCCCCTGGGATGGTGCCTTCTTTCGCAGTTCCGCGATGCGATTCGGGCCCGCGTTGTACGCTGCGAAAGTGAAGAGAAGCCGATTCTTGGGATCGATGTTCGGATCGCTGAAATACTCTTCCGCAATACTATTCAGCAGCTTTACGCCGGCGTGAATATTGTTTTCGGCGGTGCCTATGTCGGGGATGCTGATGGGCGGAGCCGCCGCGGTCGACGGCTTGACCTGCATGATTCCGACTGCACCGCCGGGACTCCTCGCTGATTGGTTCAACAGCGATTCCTGGTAGCCTTGGGCAACCACCATCAGGTAGTCGAAGCCATACTGCGAAGCATATTTCTTGAAGAACGAAACCGTCTCTTCGAATTTCCTCATTTCCTCCGCAGTGGTCGGATTCTTCACCCACTGATTGCTTTGCAGATAGCGCCGCCACAGGGTATTTCCGAACGACGTTCCCATGGCATGGGTTTTGACGAATTCATCCACCAGTTGCTTGAATCTCGGATTGTTCTTCCGCATGGCGAATGCCAGGTCCCCTTCGCTGCCGACGATAAGTTTTGGCTGTGCAATGATGTCGGGAAAGACGCTGGCCCAGAGGTTGGCGCGTTCGGCAAGGGTGACGGTCGCCGGAAGTATGCCCGCGTTCACCATTTCCAGCAGGTCTTCATCGAGCAGGCTCTTGTCGGCCTTCTCGATCAGGATTGGCGGCTTGCCTTGTTTGCGCAGCGAATCGTTTACCTTCTCCAGATTCTCGTAATACGTGGTGAGTGGGTTGACGAAAACCTTTTTGCCACTAAGGTCATCCAGCGACGAGAGAGGTCCGGTGTCCTTTCGCGTCACCACGATTTGCTTCACGTCGGTTTGGATTGGGACTGAGAAGGCGACCTGCTGCTCGCGCTCGGGAGTCACCACCAATCCGTACGCAACCAGATCACCCACGCCCTGAATGAGGGCATCCTCGACTTGGTCGGGGCGGACCGGAATAAACGTAACCTGCACGTGTTGCTTGGTGTGCAGCTTCTGATTGAGGAACCGCTCAAAGTATTGCAGGGCCTCGTAATAGATTCCCTCGGGCCGACCGTCCACGTAAAAGAAGCCGGAGCGGCTATACAGAACCAGGGCCCGAACGGTGCCGCGCCTGACCATCGCATCCAGGTCGCCAGTGTTGCGCTCAAAGCTCAAAGGCAGTCCGGTTTCAGACTGGGCCACGGGCTTTTCTTTTGGCGGCTGGCTCTGCTGCGCGAACGTTGGCATGGCTGCACACAGAAAGAAGGCAAGTGACAACAGAGAGGGCCGTTTCATTCTTTTCAAATTCCTGCGGGCTCAGGTTTCGAGCTTCCGGGAGAACGACAGAGGTTACACTAGCACTAATCTGCGTCGCGCCGAGCCTCACATGTACGTTCTGATGCACAGCGATAGATCAACCAACTTCGCCGCCGAGCCCTTCGTGCCCCGTCGTATATTCCCCGGGGGGCATGCGCAGACCATTGCCACCACCTTCATGCGCCGTCGAAACCTGTTGCCGCCGCCAGAGGAGCGTTTGTTCGAAGTTGAGCCGGGAATGCAGGTTCTGTGCCACTGCCATTGGCAACTGGAGCGCAGCTCGGCAACGACGGTTATCGTCGTGCATGGCCTGGAGGGCTCGGTCGAATCGGGATACATGATTGGCACCGGAAGCAAGGCGTGGGCGGCTGGAATGAACGTCGTGCGCATGAACATGCGCAACTGCGGCGACACCGAGCACCTCGGGCCAAGTCTCTACAACTCCAACATGTCGGCCGATGTGGGAGTTTTAGTGAAGAGACTTGTTGCCGACGACGGGCTAAAAGCCATTTCGCTGGTCGGTTATTCCATGGGCGGCAACCTGGTGTTGAAGCTGCTGGGCGAGTGGGGCAGCGATGCTCCACCGCAGGTGAAGGCCGGAGTGGGTGTGTCGCCCGCAATGGATCTGGCGGTTTCGGCCGACGCGCTGCACGATCTCGCCAACCGCATCTACGAGTATAAGTTCCTGCGCGGACTGCGAAGAAGAGTGCGCCGGAAAGCTGCACTCTATCCCGAACTGTACGATCCGAAGTACTTGCGCGGGTTGCGCAGTCTTCGCGACTTCGACGAGGAGATCACCGCGCGCTACTGCGGCTTCGCCGGCGCCCAGGACTACTACACCCGGGCTGCTTCCGCCAATGTGCTGGAACGCATCGCTGTTCCGACGCTGGTGCTGCACGCAGAAGATGACCCGTTCATTCGCATCCTTCCGGAGACGCGGCACAAGCTAATGAACAACCCGAACATCACGTTTGTCGAGACACCCTCCGGCGGCCATTGCGCCTTTTTGGCAGAGCCGAATGGTTATGACGGAAGGTGGGCTGAGCGGCAGGCGGTGAGGTTCATCAAGGCGAATGCCGCTCTTGCATAGCTGGTGAAACGCCCTGATTCAAACCGCAGAAAGTCATATCACCACGGAATACGCGGAGAGCACGGAGAAAAGGAATTAGAAACTCCGTGTCCTCAGTGGTGAAAGCTTCTGCTTCCTCATGGAACAAACTCACCGGTTGTACACCGGCAACGGTCCCCGAAGATCCCGCCAGACCTGGTCGCAGGCGTTTAGGGTCTCTTCATCTAACGGACCTTCTTCGCTCGCCTGAAGGTTCTCGTTCAACTGTGCGAGGCTCGAGGCGCCGAGAATCACACGTCGCTCGCGGTGTGTCGCAGCAGCCAATTCAGCGCGAGGCTCACGAGCGAGCGTCCCACGTGTTGGGCGATCTCTCGCAGCCGCTCGACGGCCTTGAAGTAGCGATCATGCCAGTAGCGGTCCTGGTAGAGCTTGTTGTTGTCGAAGCGCGTGCCCGGGGTGATGGCCTCCTGCTTATGTTTGCCGGTGAGCAGGCCGCCCGCCAGCGGATTGTACACGACGGTTGAGACGCCGAACTCCTTGCACATCGCGAGGTATTCCTGCTCGATGCCGCGTGCCAGCAGGTTGTACATGGGCTGCGAGATGTATGGCGCCGCCCAGCCGCGCTCCTTCGCCAGCCATAGCATCTGCACCACCTCCCAGCTCGCGTAGTTCGACGACGCGAGGTAGCGCACCTTGCCCTGCTTCACCAGCAAGTCCATCGCTTCAAGCGACTCTTCGATCGGCGTCGTGTGGTCGGGCGCGTGCTGGTAGTAGATGTCGAGATAGTCGGTTTGCAGGCGCCGCAGCGATTCGTCGATGGCGCGCAGAATCGCTTTGCGCGTGAGCCCCTGCTGATCGGGCTCGTCACCGACTTTGAAAAAAACCTTGCTGGCGATGACCAGCTTGTCGCGCCGGCCTTTGATCGCCTCGCCGAGCATGGTCTCAGCCACGCCGATCTGGTACACGTTAGCGGTGTCGAAGAAGTTGATGCCGGCTTCGATGCAGCGATCGACCAGTTGCGTCGAACCCGCCTGATCGAGAGGTTTGCCGAGGGTCATCGTGCCAAAGCACAGGCGTGAGACGTTGAGGTCGGTGTGGGGAAGTTTGCAGTAGTCCATACTTCTAGTAAGTATCACGGGCAATGACCCTGCGAAAGATACAGGTGCGAAGTGCCTTCACGATCAGACAAGTCGGGCCAAGCAAAAAAGCCGGACGTTCACCGTCCGGCGGCAGTACTGGAACTAAGACTTTCTATGCTGAGAAGCGTCTGCGAAGCACGCCCGCGAGGCCAACGACGCCTGAGCCCATCAGGAGCAGAGTGCCCGGTTCGGGGACGTCATTGTAAATCATGACGTTGTCGAATGCCCATGCGGGTGCTGCGTTCGTGTTGAAGCTCAAGTACGCCGTATCAAAAGGAAGTGTACTTTTGATGCCGGCGAATCCCCCGGTGAAGTCTGGGTCTGAGTCTCCGTCGTAGCTCAGCGAGCCTACGAAAACATTTCCGTTGTAAAGGGCGATCGTGGTGGCATCGGCTACAAACCCATTGGCGAGGATGGCGTAGCCATAACCAAAGCGGGTCGCCGGACCGGGTAACGACACCTTAATCATCCCGGTCGGATCGCCAACGGACACGACGTTGGGAGGGTTGATATTGTTGGTTATTCCGGGACCGCCATCGATGATCACCTGGCCGTCTCCGAGGCTGTAGTTAAACTGAACGCCGCTGACGACGAGGCCGTTCACTTCCGTGCCGTCATTTAGACCGTCGAAGCCGATTACGAGCGTGCCGGGTGGAAAATCATTCGGTCCGATCTTTATGACGCTGGCTAGGGCATTGGTTGTGACGAGCAAAGCAAGCAGTAGTCCGATGCCTAACACCAATCGTTTCATGGGAAGATCCTCCTTCCTTCCGGAGACAAATCTTGTCCTTTGGGTTTGGGCCGAAGAGTTAAGAAGCACCTGACTTTCAAGCCCACATTGCGCACGCCCGGCGAAGTGTGCGAATCTTAGCTCAGATTCCCTGGTTCTGCGATGTTTTTTTTCGAAAAAAGCAGAAAAAAGACAAAGGCCCGCCCCGGAGATCCTACAGCACCGCCGTCTCGTGCAGCAGCTCACCCTTGGCGAAGCGCGCCGGGCTGAGCACCTCGACTTCATCCACCACGCTCGTCTTCCCCGTCATGATCAGGTCGGCGAGGATCTTTCCCGTCGCTGGAGCGTGCATCACGCCGTGGCCGCTGAAGCCGTTGGCGCAGAAGAAGCCTTCGACCTCCGGTACCGGCCCGAGAATGCAATGATGGTCGGGCGTCATCTCGTAAAGCCCGGCCCAGGCGCGTTTGGGGTTGATCGCTAGGTTCTCGAAGCAGGGCACGCGGTCGGCAGCGCGCTCCAGTATCTTCTCCACGAAGCTCGGCTCGAAGTTCGTCTTGAATCCCGACGTCTCTTCCGGATCGTTCCAAGCCAGCAGAAACCCGAGGCTCTCGGGGCGGAAGTGGAATCCGTTCGTCATGTCGATGACCATGGGGATCTCGTGCGAGACGTCGGAAAACGGCTCCGTCGGCACCAGCATGCGGCGCAGCGGCTCGACCGGCAGATCGACTCCTGCCATGGCCGCGACTTCGCGAGCCCATGCACCGGCGGCATTTACGACGGTCTTCGCGCTGACGGGCCCGCGTGAGGTCTCCAACTCGAATCCTGACCCGTTGCGGCGAATCGCGGTGACCTCGGTTGAGCGCCATAACCTTCGCGCCGCGTTCGCAGGCCACGGTCGTAAATCCGACCATCACGCTGTTGGGGTCGACAAAGCCATCGGTCGGGCAAAAGCTGCCGCCTAGAATGTCGTCAGAACGCAGCTGCGGCACGCGCTCGACAATCTCGTCACGCGTGACCATGCCGACATCTTTCAGCCCAAGCGACTTCTGCAGCGCCTGATTGGTCCGCAAGTATTCGAGGTGCGAGGGCTTGGTTGCGACGAACATGTATCCTTGCGGCCGGTAATCCGCAGGTTGTCCGAGCCGCTCTTCAAAGGCGGCATAGAACGGAATGGAGTACAGCGACATCTGGATGTTCGGCTTGGTTGCAAACTGCGCGCGCACTCCGCCCATGCTCTTGCCGGTCGAGCCTTTGCCCTGATGCGACTCGCGTTCCAGGATCAAGACGTCGCGGCAACCCGCTTCCGTAAGGTGCCAGGCAATACTCGCGCCTACGATTCCGCCGCCGATGATGACTACTTCCGCTGTCTGCATAAAGTCGCTCGCAGTCCATATTGTAATCAGCACTGCAATCACAAGCCGTAATGGAATGGCGAGACATGGAACAAGCTCAGGGACTTTGTGGCAAGATCACAGCGGACATCTACTCGCGAATCTGCGAAAGCCCGGAGCACCGCCTATGAATATCGTCTCCGTCGTCCAGATACTGACGGCCTCCATCGCACCGGTCATCGTCATCTCGGGCGTGGGCCTGCTGCTGCTGAGCATCAGCAACCGCTACGGTCGCGCCATCGACCGGGCACGCACACTGATGAACGACTTAGAGCGGAGCGATCCCGATAGTGCCCGGGTCAAGCACCTGGAAGAGCAGCTTCGGCATACTCATCGGCGCGCGCGGCTGCTGCGCTCTTCTATGACCTATGCTTCGGCCAGCATCTTCTTCGTTTCGCTGACGGTGGTGTCGCTCTTTTTCGAGCAGGTGTTAACCTTCCAGCGCGACTTCGTGGCCCTGCCGTTCTTCACGCTCTGCCTGCTGTGCCTGGTAGCGTCGATGTACTACTCGATTCGCGACATCACCGTTTCCCTGGACGCGCTTGAATTGCAGATCGACGGCGCCATGGACCGGCGGCGTGCGGCAGAAAGCCAGCGCGGGCCGATCAGCTAACCTCAAGATGCTTTTTCAGAAAGAAGTAAGTGCGCTGTCCGGCGTCGAGCATATCGAAGCCGTTAAAACCATGGTTAGCATTGCGGTAAATCTTCATCTCGCAGGTAGCCTGCCGCGTCCGGTACAAGGCTTCGATCTTGTGCGCTTCGCTCACCGGCACCACCGTGTCGCGATCGCCATGCAGGACAAGCACCGGCGGCAGATGCCGCACCTGCTCGGCAAAGTGGTCCGGCAATCCGCCAAAGAAATCGACAACGCTTTCACCCGCGACTGTTGAGAGCCCAGCGAAAGGCCAAGGTATGCCCCCAGCGAGAATCCGACAATTCCGATCTGCCCGCGATCGCTCTGGGGATGGTCCTGCGCAAAGTCCAGCGCGTCGGAGATGGCGATCGTCCATTGCGGGAACTTCTCGCGAATCGTGAGCGGACCCGCCCAGGTGGTTCCCGTGGTGTCGAAGAAATGCGGCAGAAAGACGGCGAATCCGCGGTCGGCGAGCAGCTGCGGAAACTGCGTGGAGCTGGAGTGCAGCCCGCTGGAACCATGCAGCGCGAGCACGATAGGGTATTTGCCCGCCCCCGAGGGAACAAACACATCAATGCCGACCGGCTTGCCGCCGCTTAGATAGGTCGTCTGCAAGGCACATCCTTTTATTTGAGTTGACCATTGGATGCACGGTGGTGCAGAACAAATTCTTTGTACCCACGTCACAACCGCCCGGTGACGCACCTCACTGCGACGATGGTCGCCCACTCGTAACCTATACAGTCCCGTACTTCACGGGCACGCGCACCGGTATGGCGGAGGTACGCTCACTCGGGCCAGATGACACGAGGCGCCCGCCGCCAACCCGAGGATGCCGGCCCGGCAAAGGAAAACCACATGCCTCTCTTCAACGCCTTCTCCAAGACCGTCACTCGCGATTTCACCATACCGGAACTCGAACAGGCGGCCCGCCTGATGCGCGGCTATGACCTGGTCGCCCTGTGCGCGGCCGGCTCCGGGCACGCCGGCGGAACGCTCTCCATGATGGACATCGTCGCCGCCCTATATCTAAAGGTTGCGAATCACGATCCCAATGTGCCCGAGTGGCCGGACCGCGATCGCATCGTCTGGTCTGGCGGACACAAGGCTCCTGCGCTTTATCTGGGTCTGGCCTTCGCCGGATACTTCCCCATCGAAGATGTGGTCACGCTGCGCAAGCTCTACTCGCCCTTCCAGGGGCATCCGCACCGTCTGAAGCTGCCCGGCGTCGAAGCCTCCACCGGGTCGCTCGGGCCAGGGGCTCAGCATCGCAGTCGGCATCGCACTCGGCAACAAGCTCGACGGGCGCAAGAACACCGGTGTTCTGCATCATGGGCGACGGCGAGCAGCAGGAAGGCAATATTTGGGAAGCGGTGATGGAAGGCTCGCACTACAAGCTCGACAACCTGGTCGGCATCATCGATCGCAACCGCTTGCAGATCGACGGCTGGGTGAAGGACGTGATGAATGTCGAGCCGCTGGAGGAGCGCTACCGCAGCTTCGGTTGGGAGGTCATCGTCTGCGACGGGCACGACATGCCACAGGTCGTCGATGGCCTGCAAAATGCCAAGAAGATTCCGGTCGCCGGCAAGCCGACGGTCGTCATCTGTAACACCGTCAAGGGCAAAGGCGTCAGCTTCATGGAAAACGTCGCCGGCTGGCATGGTAAGGCCCCAAGCTATGACGAGATGGTGAAGGCGCTCGATGAACTCGGGCTTAAGCAGACCATCGCTTACGATGCGCTGCTGAAGCAAGCTGCCGAGTATCAGAAGACGGTCGAAGCCAAGCTCGACGCGAAAATGCCGAAGTTCACCAACGACTACTGGTGGAACAGCCGCAGCACGATGAAGGTTGCCATGGAGCCGACGCGCAAGGGCTTTGGCAAATCGCTACAGAACAACGGCGACGACGAGCGCGTGGTCTGCCTCGGGCTCGACATCTCCGGTTCGATCACTATCAGCGACTTCTACAGTGGCAAGCCCGAGCGCAAGAATCGCTGGATCAGCATGGGCATCGCCGAGCAGTCAGCCACGGCAGCCGCAGCAGGGCTGGCACGCGAAGGCAAGCTGCCGGTCTTTGGAACGTATGGCACGTTCGCTGCGGCTCGCAATCTGGACCAGATTCGCGTCTCCATCTGCTATGGCAACTTCAACGTGATGATCGCGGGTGCGCACGGCGGCGTCTCGGTTGGCCCCGACGGCGCAACCCACCAGGCGCTGGAAGATCTGTTCGCCATGTGCGGACTGCCTAACATGGTGGTGTCGGTTCCGTGCGATTCCATCGAAACCCGCAAAGCTACCGACTACCTGCTGATGCAGCACGAAGGACCGAAGTACATTCGCTTCGCCCGCGAAGCCACGCCGATCGTCACCAGGGAAGACACGCCGTTCGTCTTCGGCAAGGCCAACGTCATTCGCCTGCGCCGCGAGGCCGAGCAGATGATCGATGCCTTCGACACGGTGCTGGCCTCGCACTACATGGACGAAGGCAGAAGACCTGAGCATCATCGCCTGCGGTCCGATGGTGCCCGAAGCCATGCGCGCGGCGTGGATCCTGAAGAAAGAATTCGGCTACGAGACGCGCGTGCTCAACATTCATACCCTCAAGCCGATCGACGCAGCAGCGATTCTGCGCGCCGCAAAAGAAACGGGCGTTGTGGTCACCGCCGAAGAGCACCAGATCGGCGCACTGGCATGGCGCGTCAGCAGCGTCCTCACCGAAAGCCCCGAACTGTACGGCACGCCAGTCATCACCGGCGCTATCGGCGTGAAAGACCGCTTCGGCGATTCCGGCGCGCCCTGGGAGCTGATCAAGGAATTCGAAGTCAGCGCCGAGCACATCGCGCAAAAGGCAGCAGAGTTGGTCGCCATCGCGCAAGCCAAGAAAGAAGAAGGGCAGTTGGTGGGGGTGCGGTAAGGCACGCCGTCTACCAGCTTGCACTACAAACAACCGACCTGCAGGTCGCCATCACGTGCGTTGCGAAAACCCTGCCTGTTCGCCATTGTGCCGGTATTCCCCCGGCGGCACGCCCAGGATACGCTTGAATGCTTTGCTGAAAGCAGCGTCTGATTCATAGCCGACAGACTGCGCGATCTCGATCAGTTTCTTATCGGACCGTTGCAGCAACGGGATCGCCTTCTGCATTCGCCAGTCGGTTACGTAATCGAGAGGCGTTTGCCCGAGCAGTTCTTTGAACCGCAGCGCAAACGCGGAGCGCGACATACCCGCCGCCGCAGCCAACGATTCGACCGTCCAGTCAGTGTTTACACTTCCGTGAATGGCTCGCAGTGCGGCTCCAATCTTCGGATCGAAAATGGCGCGCAGCCATCCTTTCTTGCAGCTTTCCGAGCCAGAGGCAATATGCGCGCGCATGCACTGAATAAACAGGACCTCGGCCAGGCGAGTGGCTGCCACTTCTGAACCCGGCGCCTGCTCCGCCATCTCCGAGGCGAGCAGTTGCAACGTGGTATGCAGCGCAAGCATGCGCGCCTGATCAGCTTTGATCAAAATCAAGCTCGGCAGTAGCTGAGTAACGGGCTTCAGACTTACCTTATCGAAGCTGAGAAATCCCGAGATGAGGGTGGTTGGCGCACCGCCACCGCCATAATGAATCACGTTACCGCCGTCCGGCCGGGCGGCTTCACAGAAACTTCTGGCTGGTGTACGAGGATGGTCGCGCAGCGTGTAAGCACTGCCAGGCGCCAACAGGAAACAATCGCCACCGGTCAGGGGAATTGGACCTGGAAGCCCGTCGACGCTGAGCCAGCAATTGCCGCGAGCGATCATGCCGAAGTGCGCCAGCTCCGACGGCGAGATTCTGTTGCCGAGCGAGTCCCTCTGTTCGCTCTCAGCCTCGTGCGCGGATCGGGTCAAGCCCCAGGGAGCCGTTGCTTCGAGCCGGGAGTGGACAACGGCCTTCATATGCATGCTCTGGAAGATGTCGGTCATCGGATCCATTTCAGCCTCCAAGACTGGACGAATAGACAATAGATCAGGACTTCAGGGCAGCTCTAGTCCAAAGTTGCGGACATCTACTCCTCAGGATTGGATGAAGCCCGCACCACAAAGGCGCAGGCGAAGAAGGAGAAGACATTATGGCGGCTGGTTCGACGGCGGTATCCTATCGCGCAAAGGCGGTGAGCGTGCCAAAAGGAGCGGTTGTACTTCTGGGACGGTTCTTGTTTGCGGCGATCTTCTTGATGTCAGGACTCAATCACTTTTCAAAACAAACGATCGGCTACGCGGCATCGCAAGGCGTGCCTTTGGCTTCGCTCGCCGTGCCGTTATCCGGAACCATCGCGCTGGCGGGCGGCGTGAGCATTCTGCTGGGCTATCGGGCGAAACTCGGCGCCTGGCTTATCGTGCTCTTCCTGGTCCCCGTGACCTTGATGATGCACAAGTTCTGGGGACTGACTGATCCTGCCATGGCGCAGATGCAGATGATCATGTTCATGAAAAACCTCGCTATGCTAGGTGGCGCATTGCTCATCTCGCAATTCGGAGCAGGCCCACTCAGTTTCGACTCCCGGCGGGAGCGCTGAGCGCGAACTCATTCCGTGGTGGATTTGGTGGGCCGTGTCCGCGGGTCGGCGCTTTAAGCCCGAAGGGCGGCGTGCGGTGACAGCCCAGGACAAACCTGAAGGCGGAGTCCTGGGTACGCTAGTTTGAAGACTCCAGAATCCCGTAGGGACGGCATTATCTCTATCTCTAGAAGGTCACAATGTTTGGTTGTGACATGGCAATTTATCAACAGTCATGTCGCGGAATTTGCGATAGAAGCGCCAGGTCTGCCCTCGGTCACGACCGTTAAGCCGGGGTTGTTTGCGTAACGCCGCAACCGTTGCTTAAGCCGGATGCCGCCCCGAAACCATCACGGTCCTGTGGTCTGAGGGTCATGCGTCACACCGCGTCGAGGTTCGGCATCATCTGCTTTGAAATGGCTGGCTTGTCGCGGGCGGCTTCCCAGTTTGTATCCAGACAAAATCTAACCACCCTCTCGTAACAGTCCCGCATTGATGGCATCTCCAGGCCGCTGGGCGCCAAAGCGCGCAGTGTGTTCGTGTTGTCGAACGCCTGAAACAGTGCAAGATGCGGCAGAGAATATGCAAGTGCAGTGGTTACTTGATTGAAAAGCCGGTCCCCGGTTCGACGTTCCTGTTCCACGAACTTCTCGTAATCAGACAGCGATACCAGGTCGGGAACGTGTATCGGCAACCACTTCTGGCCAACGGGATGGCTTTCGAAGACGGACAGGTTCAGATCGAGCATCTCGCGAACAGTTAAGCTGTGCGTGGGACCTGCGCAAATGTGGTAATAGCGGTCCGGAACGAATGCCGACTCGAACAGGAAAGCGAGAGCCGGTATGGCCCAGTCGCCGGCGATCAAGTCAATCGGAGCGTCCGGCCGGCCAGGCACAACCGGCAGCAGGTTTTGTGGAAACAGCTTGATCAGCCTGTGAAAGTAGTTGAGCTGATGCACCTGCCCTGTAACAGAGTCTCCTATGATGGTGCTGAGACGGAAGACTGCTATTGGGATTTCGCTCATCGCCTGTGACACCAGTTCTTCAGCCTCGTACTTGGACTGCTGATAGGCATTGAAAAAACCATGCTGGTGTCGAATGGGACCTTCGGGGAAAGTGCCTTCCGCCCTTCCCACCACATAAGCTGTGCTGATGTAGGCGAATTTTTGTAATCGTCGGCACTGCGAGGCGAGAGCCAATACCTCAGCAGTGCCGCTGGTATTTACCTTCCGGGCGTTCTCCAGTGGAATTCCAAACCGGGTATCGGCTGCACAGTGAACAATCTCGGTGACGGTGTCCCGGAGCTCAGCGTATTCGCGGTCTTCGAGACCCAGGCGGGGATGAGTGATGTCACCCCTGAGGACCTTAAGACCGCCGCTTGAGTTGTTGATGTTTCGTGCTTTTTCCGGGACTCGTACAAGAATTGCACACTGGCGCGATGCGTTCGCGCACAACACTTTGAGCAACCCACCGCCAACCAGTCCAGTGGCGCCGGTGAGCAACAAAATTGTTTCGTTCTTCAACCTGCCACCGCAGCAGCCGAAGCGGGCTGGCCGCGGAATGTGTACCCACCCGACAAGCAGACGTCATAGGCTCGGCCACCCAATTCCTTGGGCAATGTGAAGTGCAGTCTCTTTTCTGATGAATTGAACTTCCACGAAACCGCTTGACCTTGTTGCAGGCCCTGCTGAATATCGGCTCCCGACCGGGAGCCGGCGTCGGGCATTCAGGTTCCGGGCAGCACCGACGCTGTTGTCTCCGCAGTGAGTAGCGCATGGGGCTGGAGATCACAAGGGCCACTCAGTCGAAAGCTGTGATCGGCAAGAATGTCTCCCTCGGAATGGATTACCACATGCACAGGCCGCGTCAGTTCGGGGTCGGCTCCGAGTGCTTCCAAGGTCTCGGCGAACTCCGGGAAGCTGAGTAATATGTGAAACTCAGCTCGCGCGTGGCGATTGTCGTAGTCCAATGTGCCCTCATTGCCATCCGCGGCAGAGCTTTCGAGTTCGATCTCGAGAGGCCCTGGATCGAACTCCCTGTCTCTCCACCTCACTGTCAGCGCCTCATCTACGCGCGCCTGAAGATCGGTAATTGCGAAGTTGACTACCATGATCTGCTCCTTCCGTTGCCAAACATTTTGCCCGGCCATACTCTCGAAAGCACGGGTCGATCTGAACTGCCGACGACATCGGCACTTTATACAACCGTTGGTCGAGCGCCAAATTCGCGCGCCGCTGCCGATGCAATCGTTCAATTCCAGCAAGTTTATACTGGGGCTGTATTTTTGAAAATGTGGCCTGATGCCCCGTGTGGCAGGCTTCGAGAAGAACCTCTGGCTGATTGTGGCTGCCCTCGCCGGACACGGAATTGTTGACTTCTTTCACCACCTGTTCGTTGTTGATGGGCAAGAACGAGATACTCCCGCCTTACAACCACCCCTTCGTCCTCGCCAATCTAGCGGCCTCTACACGGTTGGCCGCGCCCATTTTATTGATCGCCTCGGACAGATAATTCCTGACCGTTCCCTCTGACAAATTCAGCTCGGTTGCGATGTCCGAGCTAGCCATGCCTTCGCCTGCGAGGCGCAGAACCTGGCGCTCGCGCTCGGTCAGCGGATCGGGTTCTTCCGTCCAGGCTTCGGCTGCGAGCTGGGGATCGATCACACGCAACCCGCGGTGCACGCGCCGTACTGCCTCGGCGAGCTGCTCGGCGGGCATGTCTTTCAGCAGATAGCCCGAGGCGCCGGCATCGAGCGCTCGGCGCAAGTATCCGGCTCGCGCGAACGTCGTAAGAATAATGACGCGTACCGGGAGGCCGCGGCGCTTCAGTTCGGCAGCAACTTCCAGGCCGGTCATGGTGGGCATTTCAATGTCGGTGATGAAGACGGAGGGACGATGCTGCTGGATTAGCTTCAGCGCCTCGTCACCTGAGCGAGCGCGAGCGACGACCTCGATATCGTCTTCCATCTCGAGCAATGCGGCGAGCGCGCCAAGTACCATGGTCTGGTCTTCGGCGAGCAGCACTCGTATCTTGTCGCGCTTGGTGGCGGGCACGGGTTCAGGTAGCTCTTACCAACAATAAAACCACAGAGGCACAGGGACACAGAGGAATTTA
>CAWFAY010000003.1:0-114487 GCA_963813905.1 uncultured Acidobacteriaceae bacterium
TTTCGACAGCAAAGAAGACCTTTTTTTAGCGCTGTTGGAGCGGGAAATCGCGGCTCGTATCGAAAACCTGCGCAACCATATCGTCACTTTTCGTGACCCTTGGGAAAAATTGGACGCATTGCGTGATTTCTGGCTCGACCTGTGCATGGACCGGCGTTGGAGCCTGCTGACCGTGGAGTTTAAGCTCGTTGCGGTGCGTCATCCGGAGGTGAAGGCACGGCTAACCACGATGCACCGCAGGCTGGTTTCCTCGGGAGTCGATTTGCTACGGCAGATCTTGGACGACCTGGGCCGCGAGCCGCCAGTTACGGCGCAGGCCATGGGGAAGGCCTTTTTGCGCTTAGCAGCGGGCTTACGCTGGAGCACATGCTGGATCGCGCCGCCATGCCGGAAGATGCGGTGCGCAAGATCATGCTGATTTTCTTTGACGCGATGACAGCGGGGTGAAGGGGGCGGCGACGAGCAATAGTTCCCATGTATCATCCCGAGCCGCCGCGGCGGACGAGGAGTCGAGGGAGCTGCAGTTTGCGTGCGCAACGTCAGAAAATGTTCAGCGTCCTGTGCGCATCCCTTCGCTGGGCGAAGGCCTCGACATGAGTTCGCGAATAGCCTCCTTCGGCGATTTACCTTGTTGCAGAATGGAATGCATCTGCTCCGTGATCGGCATTTCGACGCTCATCTTGTGCGCCAGCCCGATGGCCGCCTTGGTCGTGAGTACGCCTTCAGCCACCATGCCGTGCATGCCTGCGATAATGGCGTCGAGTTTCTGTCCCTGACCGAGTGCGACCCCAACACTGCGGTTGCGCGACAAGCCTCCGGTGCAGGTGAGCACCAGGTCGCCCAACCCGGCAAGTCCGGCCATGGTTTCGGACGCCGCCACAGGCCGCCACAAGCCGCGTGATCTCGGCCAAGCCGCGGGTAATCAAGGCTGCGACAGAATTGTGTCCCAGGCCCAGGCCGTCGCACACGCCGGCAGCGATGGCCACGATGTTCTTCAGCGCGCCGCCTAGTTCCACTCCGACCACGTCGTCATTGGTGTAAAGGCGAAAGCCTGGATCGCTGAAGTCGGCTGAACTTTGCGCCAGCTACGGTCTTTCGAAGCGATGGTGAGGCGGTCGGGTGGCCTTGCGCTACTTCCTTCGCGAACGACGGTCCGCTCAGCGCGCCGATACGAACCGTGAACGGAAGGGCGGCGGCGATGACCTCAGTCATGCGCAAAGGAGTCGTTTTCGATGCCTTTCGTGGCGCTGACAAACAGCATGTCGGGATGCAGATGGCGACATTGCGCCGAAAAGATGCCGGGTGTGATGGGATGGCATCACGCTAACCACGGTCACGCCGTGCAGGGCTTCGGCAAGATGTTGGTCGCAGAAACGCCTCAGGAATCGTCTCGCCTGAGAGGAAAATTCGTTTACGTGCCGCGCGTTGATGCTCTCGCGAACTTCAGGCTCATGCGCCCATAGTCACACACGGTGGGATCCCTTGCGTCCCAGCACGATGGAGATAGCCGTACCCCAGGCGCCGGCTCCGATAACGGCGATTTGGCTCACGCATTCACCATAAGCGGTTCTCAGTTCCGGCAACCAGCCGCCGAATGTTGGTTCTGTGCCGCACGATAATCAGCAGAGCGGAGAGACCGACCAGACACATGCCGAGACATTGCGCATGGCTGGATAGAGCCAATAAGCAGCCGAGGGAAATGCCTGCGCCCATGATGCTGCCCAGCGAGACGTAGCGAGTGATTGCGACCAGAATGATAAACACCGCCAGAGAAATCAACACCGCTCGAGGCGCAATCGCGGCGAATGCTCCTACCGCCGTTGCCACACCCTTACCTCCTTTGAAGCGAAGCCAGGGCGTGAACATGTGTCCGAGGATGGCGAACAGCCCGGCAACGGCAGCAAACTCAACGATGTGGGATCAGCGCCCAATCGAATCGCGGGGGTCCCAGGATGTGGGCAGCGACCTGGTCGGGAACCCATGGGAACAACTGCCGCGTATCCCTTGAGTGCATCCAGCATGAGCGTGGTGATAGCCAATCCTTTTGATCCGGTGCGGGCGACGTTCGTCGCCCCAATGTTGCCGCTGCCGGTCTGGCGAACGTCCTGCCCGCGAAAGAGCCGGACTAGCAGGTAGCCAAAGGGAATGGATCCTAGCAGGAAGGCAACAAGGGCGACGATGAGGATGAAAGGTCAAGGTTGTTCTGCCGACGATTTCGGGGCCACCCAACGAAGATTCGCGCAGGGCACGACCTTGGTCGTGCCGAAAAGGCCTTTAACTTTGTCTTCTCTTAGCCCGCTGTCGCGGCGACGCTCGCGGCCTAAAGCCCGCTCGCGTTTTCAAACCAGTGCATTTATCGGCACGACTGAAGTCGTGCCCTGACGCCAAGCTACTCTAACTGCAACGGAAACCGCGCCAGCCTGGTGTAGCGCGAGCCCGAAGGCGACAGCGTGCTCTGATACAGAATGAACTCGTGCGCCGTCATTGTACCGAACTCGGGCGGCGGCTGGGCTTCGAGTTTCGCGCGCACCTGTTGCAATTCAGGTGCGGCCTTGTCGCCCGGCTTGGCGTGCGGTCGCCCGCTGCCCGCGCGCGCCAGCGTGAGATGGGGATGGTATTCCTCTTGATCGCGCTTGAAGCCGAGTGGCGCAAGCACATCGCCGATCTTGTTGACCAGCGATTGCAGATTCTGGTCGGACTCGATGCCCACCCAGAAGACGCGCGCGCGCTGCGGGGTTGGGAAGAAGCCGGTATCGCGGAAATTAAGGGCTATCGGAGCGGCGTATACCGTTGTCAGCGCGGATTTGATTTGTTCAAGCTTCGCCGTCTCGCCCAGAAATTGTAGCGTGATATGAAACGTCTCGGGCCCAACCCAGCGCACAGCAGGCGCGAGGGCGCGCATCTGGTCGCGAAACTGTGCGATGCGGTCGCGGATGCCGGCGTCGATATCAAGAGCGACAAACAGGCGCATAAGTCAATTATGTGCCGTCCCTGAAGGGACTCTGAGATTTCTCGTGCCCGGTGGCGGCCCGGCTGAAGCCGGGCCCTGATACAAAGCTCATCGATGGGACAAGAGCTCTCAGGCTCCGTGTCCTCCGTGCCTACGTTGTGAGATTTTTCTCCTCACATCATCAGCCGGCGCACCAGGTCGAGCGCCTGCTGGCTGGCCCAGCGGCGAATGCGCTCGCGATCGCCGGGAAAGCGCCGCTCCACCACCTCGTGCTTCTGGCCGTCCGTTACCGCGATGTACACCAGGCCGACCGGCTTCTCCTCGGTGCCGCCGCCCGGCCCGGCGATTCCCGTAATGCCCAGGCCAACGTCGGCATTGCAGATGTCGCGAATGTTCACCGCCAGCGCCAATGCGACCTCTTTGCTCACCGCGCCGTGCGCCTCGATCATCAGCGGCGGCACGTCGGCAAACAACGTCTTCAGGTCGTTGGAGTACACCACGGCTCCACCAAGGAAATAGCGTGAGCTGCCGGCGACCGAGGTGATGCGCTCGGCAACCATTCCGCCGGTGCAGGACTCGGCTACCGCCAGCTTCGCCCCGCGCATCTGGAGGTAGTAGCCGACGATCTCCTCCAGCGATTCGCCGTGGGTGGAGAAGACGGCGTCACCCAGTTCGTCTTCCAATTCGCCTGCCAGCTTTGCGACTGCCGCCTCAGCTTCGGCTTTGCTCTCCCTCGTGGCTTTCAGATGAAATTCCACCTGGCCTTGTCCAGCCAGCACGGTAGTTTCGATGTTTAGATACTTCTTATAGATAGGCGCGGTACGGGCATCCGCAGCTGATTCCGCTAACATCGCTGTCTTGATCACCCGGGTAGCGATTGCTGCGGGAGGAACGGTCAGCCGGAGTCGCGGCATAACGCCTTTTTCCCACATGGCCAGCAACTCATGCGGTGGTCCGGGGAGGAGCAGGATGATTTGTGGCCGGCCATTTGCCGCTCTCTGCAGCCACTGGCCGGGCGCGCTGCCGCGTGAATTCGGAATGACCTCGGCGCCGGTGATCCGATCGGCCTGGCGCGCGTTGTTCTCGGGCATCGACATGCGCCGCTCAGCGAAACGCTTGTACATCGCGGCGACCAGATCGTGATCGCGTTTCAGCTCCAGGCCCAGGGCCGTGGCGACAGATTCGCGGGTCAGGTCGTCCTCGGTGGGCCCAAGACCTCCCATGAAAATGACGAGATCGGAGCGTTCAATGGCAGTGCGTGCGACCGAGGTCAACTGAAGCGGATGATCGCCCACCACCGTTTTGAAGGCAACATTGACGCCGAGTTCGTTGAGTTGGCCGAGGTAGAGAGAGTTGGTGTCCTGCCGGAAGGGAGTGAGCATCTCCGAGCCGACGGCCACGATTTCGGCGATCACGGGTAAAGGATAGCATCGGGGGATAGCCGCTTGGACAGCAGTTGGGTGTCAGGCATCAGGTGGCAGAGGGCAGAGTAACAACCTTTATTCAGAAACCGTGAAGAGGAGAAGGTTCCGCATTTCCTTCATTGTCGTAACTGCACAGATTTTGGTCACGGTGAATAGCGACGGTCATCATAACCAATTCCCCAAACCGTGCCGCCCCGGACGGGGCTTGAAGAATCTAGCGGGGCACGGCTACCCAGGACTTCCGTCCTGGGCTACAGATTGTTTCGCTCTTCGAGCTCGGGTTCATCGGCTACAGATTGTTTCGCTCTTCGAGCTTGGCCTGCCATGACGCGGAGCTTCCCTGCAAAAGCCACTGCTTTGGCGGGATCTACCTCAAGTACTGATACCTGATACCCGACAACCCCCGCTGGTAGCTGGTGGCTAATTCCCACTTGACATATTCCCATATAGGTATATATTGGAAAGCGTGCCCAGGGCTGCCACCACCTCCGACGCGTTCAATGCGGTTGCCGAGCCCCGCCGCCGGGAGATCCTCAGCTATCTGGCCTTGCGGGAGCGAACCGTGGGAGACGTCGTCGTCAGTCTCAAACTGGAGCAGCCCTCGGTCTCGAAGCATCTGCGAGTGCTGCGGGACGTGGGCCTGGTGCGGGTTCGCCGCTCGGGGAGGCACATGCTCTATCGCACTAACGCGGAGGCGATACGTCCCTTGCATGAATGGAGCAAGACATTCGAACCTTACTGGCAGCACCAGCTCAGCCGGATCAAAGAACGAGCCGAGGCTAAGGCCAGCGCTGCGAAACAGGCAATCTCAGCAATCAATGAGAAGGAGAAAAAATGATTGGAACTGCGCTTGAAGTCGAAAATCTGACCCTCAACATCACCCAGGAAATTTTCGTCGACGCTCCCTTGGATGTGACCTTCGAAGCCCTGCTGGAGCAGCTCGGGCCGGGCAACGAGACGCCCGAAGGGCAGCCGTTCCCCTTAAAGCTTGAAGCGTGGCCCGGCGGCCGCTGGTTCCGCGACCTGGGGGATAACAACGGCCACTTCTGGGCGCACGTGCAGGCCATCAAACGTTCCGGGCTCCTGGAGCTTGTGGGCCCGCTGTTTATGTCGTATCCCGTGGCGTCGAACGTACAGTACCGGCTGACGGAGGAGAATGGCGGCACCCTGATCAAGTTTCATCACAAGGCGTTTGGTCTGATAGAAGACGATCACCGCAAGAACGTGAATACCGGCTGGAGCCATATCAACGAGCGGGTGCGCGCCGCGGCCGAGGCAAAGGCGAAGAAGCGTTAGTTAGGGGAGAGCGCAGTCCCTCAGGGGCTGAAGCCACGCACTACCCGATAGAAGGAGATGACACATGTCGCAGATGACTGACCCGATGTTGAACGAATTCCGTGAGGAAGCCGCCGTAACCAAGCGGGTGCTCGAGCGGGTTCCGGCAGACAAACTAACCTGGAAGCCTCACCAGAAGTCCATGAGCCTCGGACAGCTCGCGATTCATATCGCCAGCATTCCCGGAAGGCTGTCCTACATTGTGGCACAACAGGACAGGTTCGAGCCCAACCGATGGTTTCGTACCAACTCCTCCGAAGGACCTCAAGGAAGTTCAAGAGACCTTCGAGCAGAGCTGCAAGGATGCCGAGGCGTGCCTGAAGGGCATGAGTGATCAGGCGGCGATGAGTGGCTGGACCCTGGTCGTGCAGGGCAAGCCGGCCTTCACCAGGCCGAAGATCGAGGTGCTGCGCTCGATCATGCTGAACCACTGGTATCACCATCGCGGGCAGCTATCGGTCTATCTGCGGATGCTGAACGTGCCAGTACCGGTTATCTACGGGCGCAGTGCGGATGAGGGGCCATTCGCATAACGACGCGCGACCGTCGGGCTATCAGGTGTCAGGTGTCAGGTTCCAAGTTTCGGGTATCCACCATTAGCCCGAATTTCTCACCAGTAGTAAACAACCACCAGTAATTCACAGTAGAAAAAGGCCGTCTTTTCAGGCATAACTGCGGTGTGAAACGAAGTCGATGCCCGAAAAAGAAACGGCCTTTCTCATGACAGAGTGTACGCAAGAATCGTTCGCGTTTGCAGATCATTTTTCGCGGCGGGTGGTAGCCAACTTCGATGGCGCCCGCATGACCAGCGACGGAGGCGGCCTGCTGTTGCGCCGCACCAACCGCAAGATCGGCTTGCTCGCGCGGGCGGCGGCCTGCTTTCGGGATGGGCGGGACCCGGCACGGGTCGAGCACCCGGTGGGCGAGATGCTGGCGCAGCGCGTCTACGGGCTGGCGCTGGGCTATGAAGATCTCAACGATCATGAGCAACTGCGCCACGATCCCCTGCTGGCCGTGTTGGCCGGCCAGCGCGAACTGGAATCACCGCTGGCCGGCAAGAGCACGCTCAACCGCATGGAGTTGACGCCGGCGGCGGCCGCCGATCGCTATCACAAGATCAGCTACTCGGCCGAGCAGTTGGACACGCTGCTGGTGGATATTTTCTTGGAAGCGCACGCGACCGCGCCAGCCGAGATCGTGCTCGATCTGGATGTCACCGACACCCCGTTGCACGGCGAGCAGGAAGCGCGCTTCTTCCACGGCTACTACGGCGAGTACTGTTACTTGCCGCTGTACATCTTCTGCGGCGAGCATCTACTGTGCGCCCGCCAGCGGGCTTCGAACCAGGACGCCAGCGCAGGCGCGCTCGCCGAAGTGAAACGCATCGTGGGCCAGATTCGGCAGCGCTGGCCGGAGGTGAAAATCATTCTGCGCGCCGATTCCGGCTTCTGCCGCGAGGAGCTGATGGCTTGGTGCGAAGCTGAGCCCGTGCACTATGTTTTCGGCTTGGCGCGCAACTCGCGGCTGGAGGCGGAAATCGCCGCCCTCATGGCCGCGGCCCAGCGCGAACACCAAAAGACGCAGCAAGCCGTCGGCAGCCAAGGCATAAGCCGGTTTGAGCGCCAGGCTTGCGGCGGTGCCGGCAGCCAGAGTGTTGAAGTCCCTTCGTGTGAGCACGCTATTTCTCTCCGGTGAACAACCACCGTATCGCACTGGGGTTCAACCGTAAACCCTGTCTTGATTCGGCCCGCCTCGCAGGATTCGCGGGCTAGAATGCTGCATCGAATCTACTGCCACTGCCAGAATGTCAACACGCCATCAGAAACCGACTCACGCCAACGACCCTATGGCGGCGTTTCATCCCGCCGTTCGGGAATGGTTCGAGGCCGTCTTCGCTGGATCCACGCGCCCGCAGTCGATGGGCTGGCCAGCCATCGCTAAAGGCGACTCGACGCTGGTGCTGGCTCCGACCGGTTCGGGTAAAACCTTGGCGGCGTTCCTTTGGGCCATCAATCGGATGATGTTCTCGCCGGTACCGCCGCCGGCCGAGCGGTGCCGCATTCTTTATATCTCGCCAATCAAGGCGCTGGCGGTCGATGTCGAGCGGAACCTGCGCGCACCGCTGGTGGGAATCGCGCAAGCGGCGCAGCGGAGAGGCGATGAGTTCCACGAGCCGTCGATAGCGGTCCGCACCGGGGACACACCTTCCGCGGAGCGTGCCCGCTTCGCCCGGCGTCCGGCAGACATCCTCATCACCACGCCTGAGTCGCTTTACCTGCTGCTGACTTCGAACGCGCGTAAGGTGCTGACCTCGATTGAGACGGTAATCCTGGATGAGATCCACGCGCTGGTGCCGACGAAGCGCGGCTCGCACTTGGCGCTCTCGCTGGAGCGCCTGGAAGCGTTGTGCGGCCACAGGCTGCAACGCATCGGATTGTCGGCGACACAGCGTCCGCTGGAAGAAGTTGCGCACTTTCTTGGCGGAGCCGGAACAGCGGACCCGGGGCTGAAGCCCCTTCCTTCTTCTGAGGCGCCTGACGCTGGCCTGAAGGCCAGCCCTACCGAGATTCCCGATCTTGAGTCCTCCATCACCGCGATCAAATACCGGCCCGTTACCATCGTGGACGCGGGTGAACCCAAGAAGTTCGAACTGCGCATCGAGGTTCCGGTTGAGGACATGGCACGGCTCGACGAGATCGAGCCCATTCCCACCGGCCCGGCTTCGCAAGGGCCGGTTCGCCCGTCGATTTGGAGCGCCATTCATCCCAAGTTGCTGGAGGTGGTGCGAGCGCATCGCTCGACCATTATCTTCGTCAACAACCGCCGCCTGGCCGAGCGCATTGCCAGTGCGATAAATGACCTCGCCGGCGAGGTGCTGGTCCGCGCGCACCACGGCAGCGTGGCCGTCGCCCAGCGCAAAGAGATCGAAGACCGCCTGAAGATGGGCACGTTGCGAGGCCTGGTGGCGACCTCCTCGCTCGAACTCGGCATTGATATGGGGGCGGTTGACCTCGTCGTACAGATCGAAGCGCCGCCCTCGGTCGCGAGTGGAATGCAGCGCATCGGGCGCGCCAGCCACCACGTGGGCGCCGTGAGCCAGGGAACGATTTTCCCCAAGTACCGCTCCGACCTGCTCGCATGTGCAGCTGTCACCGGTGCTATGTACCGGGGCGAAATCGAGTCGGTGCGTTTTCCGCGCAATCCGCTCGACGTGCTGTCGCAGCAGATCGTCGCCATGGTTGCGATGGACAAGTGGGAGGTCAACGATCTGTTTGCCACGGTGCGGAGCGCAGCTCCCTATGCGGGGCTGACGCGTCCCGTGTTCGAAGGCGTGCTCGACATGCTGGCAGGGCGCTACCCCTCCGACGAATTCGCCGAGCTGCGGCCGCGACTCACGTGGGACCGCATGACCAACACCCTCACGCCTCGCGAGGGCTCGCGCACTATGGCGGTTGTGAACGGGGGCACCATACCGGATCGCGGCCTGTATCCGGTGATGATTGCCGGAACAAAACATGGCGCCCGCGTGGGCGAGCTCGACGAAGAGATGGTCTTCGAGAGCCGCACCGGAGACACGATCATCCTCGGCGCGTCGACGTGGCGTATCGAGGAGATCACTCATGACCGCGTCGTTGTCTCACCTGCTCCGGGGGAGCCCGGCAAAATGCCGTTCTGGCATGGCGACACCGGAGGGCGCCCTCCAGAATTTGGGGGGCAGATCGGCCGCATGACACGCGAGCTGTTGCGCATGCCGCGTACCGTGGCCTTCGCGCGGCTGGTCGAAGAACACAGCCTCGACGAAAACGCGGCGGAGAACCTGATTCGCTACCTTGAGGAGCAGTCGACCGCGACCGAGCGCGTGCCCAGCGATGAAGATGTGCTGATTGAACGCTGCCGGGACGAGCTCGGCGACTGGCGCATCTGCGTGCTCACTCCATATGGAACGCGTGTGCATGCGCCGTGGTGTATGGCGGTCACCTCGAAGCTGCGCGCCGAACGCGGCATTGAAGCGGAATCGATGTGGTCGGATGACGGGTTCGTGCTGCGTCTGCCGGAGAATGAAGAGCCGCTGGATGCCTCCTGGCTATTGCCCTCGCCCGCGGAGCTACGCGATCTGGTGCTGCGCCAACTGGGTTCGACTTCGGTGTTCGCGGCGAAATTTCGCGAAGCAGCTTCACGGGCCTTGCTGCTGCCGAAGCGACGTCCCGGAATGCGCGCCCCCCTGTGGCTGCAACGCAAGCGCTCGGCTGACCTGCTGGGCGTGGCGTCGCGATACACGCAATTCCCCATCCTGCTGGAGACCTATCGGGAGGTGATGCGCGATGTGTTCGATATTCCCGCAACAGTTGCGTTGTTGCGCAAGATCAGCAACGGCAAGGTTCGGGTGACAACCGTCGATTCAGCCAAGCCCTCCCCGTTTGCCTCCGCGCTATTGTTCTCCTACATCGCCAACTACATCTATGAGGGCGATGCGCCACTGGCGGAGCGGCGTGCGCAGGCACTGGCCATAGACCAGGCTCAGCTGCAGGAGCTGCTGGGCGAGAGTGACTTGCGAGAGCTACTTGACGCCGGGGCGCTGGACGAAGTTGAAGCGCAGTTGCAGGCCGTCGATCCCGAGCGCCAGGCGCGGCATGCCGACGGGGTGCATGATCTGCTGCTCCGGCTAGGTGACCTGAGCGAGGGTGAGCTGCGACTCCGCTGCGCGACGTCTGAGGTGGCCGCCGGGATTGAGGACCTTGTTCGCGCGCGCCGAGTCCTCCGTATTCGAATTGCGAGCGAGACACGGTTCATCGCCGTTGAAGACGCTGCGCGGTATCGCGATGCGCTTGGCGTACCTCTGCCGCCCGGGTTGCCAGAAGTCTGGCTGGAGACTTCAGCTGATTCCCTGCTGTCTATTGTGCGGCGATATGCGCGGACGCATGGGCCGTTTACAACCGCGGAGGTGACGTCACGTTTTGCCATTGAACCTTCGCGGGTTGAGTGCCTGCTGCGAGGCTTGCACGGCGAAGGCAAGCTCCTGGAAGGTGAATTTCGTCCCACTGGCACGCATATTGAGTGGTGCGACCCTGAAGTGCTGCGCATCGTACGCCGCAAGACGCTGGCCCGCCTGCGGCGCGAGATCGAGCCGGTCGAGGAACGCGTGCTGGGGCGGCTGCTGGCTCGTTGGCAGGGAGTAACTGTCCCACGACGTGGGATGGAAGCGCTGCTCGATGCCATCGGTGTCCTGCAAGGCGCGGCACTGCCTGCTTCAGAGCTAGAGCGTGAGATCCTGCCCGCACGCGTGGGCAATTACACTCCCGCCGATCTGGATACGCTGATGGCTGCAGGCGAAGTGGTCTGGGTTGGCGTGGAGCGCGTTGGCGAGCGGGACGGCCGCGTTGCGCTCTATCTTACGGAGAATCTTCCCCATCTACTGCCGCCTCGCGTGGCGGATCCGACATTGTCAGATCGAGCGCGACTTGTCCTCGCAGCCCTGGAGCGGAGCGGAGCGTCGTTCTTTGCCGATCTGCACAATGCCACGGGCGGAGGCTTCGCGGGCGAAACCCTGAATGGGTTGTGGGAGCTGGTCTGGGCCGGTCTGGTGACGAACGATACCGTCCATCCGTTGCGGGCGTTTCTTCGTCGTGCCGAAGATGATCGTCAGCGCGCTGTTTCCTCCGATGGAAGGCCGGGCTCGCCCGATTTCTTGCGCCGCTTTCGAGCTCGCATCGGCGCAGGCGGTGCAGGACAGGGACGCTGGTCGCTGGTGAGCAGCCGGGCAGTAGTTGCATCTCCCACAGAGTGGGTGGCCAGCGTGGCGCAGCAGTTGCTGGTGCGCTACGGCGTTGTGAGCCGCGAGGCTGCTGCTGCGGAGAACATTGCAGGGGGATACAGCGCGGTCTATCCGGCGCTGCGCACCATGGAAGAGAGCGGATGGATTCGGCGGGGCATGTTTGTTGCGGGCATGGGAGCGGCGCAGTTTGGCATGAATTCGGCGGTCGAGATGCTACGCTCGCTGCGCAACAATCCCGACAACGCCGAGGCCGTGCATCTGGCATCCACTGATCCCGCCAATCCGTACGGCGCGCTGCTGCCCTGGCCGCGGATGGAGAGCGATGGCTCAGAGGCACCGCATGGCATGGCGCGTGTCAGCGGAGCCAGCGTAGTGATGGTGAATGGCTCGCTGGCAGCCTTTCTGCGGCGCCGCAACCCTGCGTTGCGGGTGTTCCTGCCCGATGAAGAACCCGATCGCAGCCGCTACGCCCGCGCGCTTGCCAGTAAGCTGGCCGAGGTCGCTCTGAAACGGCAATCGCGTCGGTCTGGTCTACTGATCGGCGAGATCAACGGGCAGCTCGCACGCGAGCACTGTCTCGCCAACTACTTGATTGGTGCTGGATTTGTTGATACCGCATTGGGCTTCCAGATGCGCAGAACGACTGCCCTGCCTGTGCCGGTCGAGCAACCGGATGCCGACGATTTGGAAGAAGAAACGACGGAGTCCGCCTGAGTACCCGAGAGGCCATACCATCTTCCGCGCGGCGCGGAGCATACGTATAAAAGAGCCGCGCATCCTTGCGGCGCGCGGCGCGCTACGCTCAGTAATCAGTGTTCCTTAGTGGTTGTAGTAGGGGTTGTGGTCGCGATAGCCGCCGTTGTTTCCGTGGCCCTGGCCGTAGGCCTCACGGTAGCCTTGCATAAAGCCCTCGCGATAGGCCTGGTTGTTGGAATTGCTGTAGTACGGGTGTGACTGCACGTCGAACCGCTTGCCCGCGTTGGCATCAGCCCGGCCCGAATTTATACCGTCCTGGACCCCTCGCTGGTAGCTCGGATTGTTGGCCGTGTTGTATTGACCATTGGGATAGCCATTGCCGCCCTGCCCATTAGGGTAGCCATTGTTGCCGTAGCGTCCGTTATTCCCGCGGTCTTGGCCATACGCTTCGCGATATCCCTTGGCAAAACCCTCGCGATACGCCTGGTTGTTGGAATTGGCGTAGTACGGGTGAGACTCGAGGTTGAACCGCTTGTTACCGTTGGCATCGGCGCGACCGGAGTTAATCCCGTCCTGATAACCCCGCTGGTAGTCCGCATTGTTGGCAGAGCGGCCGTTATATTGCACGGTTTGCAAGTAGCCGTCGCGATTGTCCCAACCGCGGTTGCTCCGGTCCTGTGCCGTGGCGAAGCTCGCTCCGACCATCAGCACTGCTGAAAGCAGAACTGCATTTGAGAGTTTCATATTCACCTCCGTCAAAGCCTGCTTGTAACTCTCCGTCTGTCCGGTTAGAACCCTTGCACTTCGGCGAAGTTGTCGACAATGAGCGACCGATTTGTTGCATTTGGTAAAGCGAGCGGAGGGTGTTTGCTGCTGATGGGGAGCTGGCAGGCTGGCAGGCTCCGCGCTACGGTGCCCGAGGAGAGTGACCGTCAAATGTGTCGACAGAGACGGTTCACTTCTTCTTCGCCTTCATCATCTCCCATGCGCTGTCGGGGACCTGCCGGCCAAGCAGGCTGAAGCTACTGGCGCCCGCGAGCATCTCGCCGCCATCCATGTAGACCATGTCGCCGTTAATATACCCGGCCTGATCGCTGACGAGGAAGGCGCCGAGATTAGAGATCTCTTCCAACGTTCCAAGGCGGTGCAGCGGATTGTGATCGAGCAGGGCCTTTTCCATGGCGGGCACGGGCAGCAGGCGAGAGAAGGCGCCTTCGGTGCGAATAGCGCCCGGAGCGATGGCGACGAAGCGAACGCCACGTCCTCCCCACTCAACTGCAAGGCTGCGCGTCAACGCGAGCACTCCGGCTTTCGCAACCGCACTGGGAACCACGTAAGCCGATCCGGTTTCGGCATAGGTGGTGGCGATGTTCAACACGACCGCATGATGCTTGTCTTTGAGCCAGCGGCGGCCGCACGCCATCGTCATGTTGATGGTGCCTTTCAGCACAATACCGATCACGGCGTCGAAGGCATGGGGGGACAGCTCCTCCGTCTTTGCCAGAAAATTGCCGGCCGCGTTGTTGACCAGCACATCCAACGGAGCCTGCGTCCACAACTTCTCGATCATGGGTTCAACATCGTCGAGCTCGCGTACATCGACCGGAGCGAAACCTTCGATGCTCCCGCCGGTCGAGGCACGCAGTTCCGCCGCCGTCTTCTCGATGACATCCTTGCGGCGTCCGCAGATGTAGACGGCCGCACCAAGTTGCAGGAAGCGCTCCGCCATGGCGCGGCCAATACCGGTGCCGCCACCGGTAATGAGAATGCGTTTTGATTTGAGCAGGCCGGTGGTGAACATGAGAGCCTTTTCCGAAATCTTGCATTCAAACCACAGAGACACGGAGGCACGAGGAATAAAAACGGCAAACAAAAAGCAGGAATGCAAACAGACGTTGAATTCGCAGGAGCAGGCGATCCTAAACCCTATTGCCTTCTCCGTGTCTCTGTGGTTAATGCGTTTCAGTACTCGATTCCGCGCTGCGCTTCAATGCCCTTGGTGTAAGCGTGCTTTACTTCCTTCATCTCGGTAACGGTGTCGGCGATCTCGACGATGCTGGGATGAGCGTTGCGTCCGGTAAGGATCACGTGCACCATCTCAGGTTTCTTGCTGAGCGTAGTTACGACCTTTACCGGGTCGAGCATCTTGTAGCCGATGGCGTAGTTAATCTCGTCAAGAATGACGAGGTCCCACTGTCCGGAGAGAATCGCCTGCTCGGCTTCCGCCCAGGCCTCTTCGACCAGCCGCACATCCTCCGGATCAGTCTCCGCGCCACCGACCTTCACAAAGCCGCGGCCCATCTGCTTCATCACAAACTTGTCGCCGAACGCTTTTACCGCGTCGAGCTCGCCGTAGTGCCATGAGCCCTTGAGAAACTGCAGCATCAGGACCTTCATGCCGTTGCCGACCGCGCGCAATGCGGTACCCATGGCGGCGGTGGTCTTGCCCTTGCCTGGGCCGGTGTTGACGATGATTAGTCCACGACGGACATCGGTCATGCAAAAAGCTCCCTGATTATTTTATCGGGCGCGGAAGGAGCGCCGTGGCGACGTCCCATGCTAGCAGGTCGCCAGCTCCCCTCGCCTGGTTAGCGGTGATGAGGCCTGTGAGCGTGCGTCAACCCCTCATGCAGGCTGATACCGAGCAAGAACAGTACGACGGCAGTGCAATAGATCACGATCCCTGCAATCCACATATCCCGCCTCCTTGGGCCACTACAGTAGGAGGTCCTACTTAAGAACGTAGCTCTCCGGCAAAAAGATTGCAGTGACGTTGCGCACAGACGTTCGGTACGCGGTTTCGCGATGGGAATCAAAGTCCGGGGTTAGGTTACGAGAGATGGATCGGTGTCGGTCGGGAAGCGCCCAAAGTCAATTCTTCTGGGCAACGGCCTCGACCGGGACCCCCAGAATGGCCTCTGCCGCCCGCTGCCCGCTGCGAATGCAATCCGGCACACCGATGCCATGGAAAGCGTTACCCGCGATAGCCAATCCCGCAATGTCAGATACGCGCTTTTCAATGCGCTCTACACGCGCAATGTGCCCTGACTCGTACTGCGCCATGGCGCCGCGCCAGCGGTGAACACGGCTGAAAATCGGGTTGGCGTCTAACTTGATGATGTTTCTGAGCTCGGTCCGAACCGCCGCAAGCAGTTCATCGTCGCTCAGGGACAAGACAGCCTCGTCCCGGGCTCCGCCCAGGAAGCAGCGCAACAGGCCTTTATCCGGCGGCGTGCGATGTGGGAACTTGTTATGTACGAAGGTGCAGGCCAGCATGCGCGTCCCTTCGCTCCGGGGAACCAGGAATCCAAAGCCGGGCGGCAGATGCTGCAACTGGTCCATGTAGTAACCCAGCGCGACCGTTACCGAGGAGCTATAGGGAATGCCGAGCAAGTCGTTCGCGAGCTCCGCATCGACGGCTTCGAGCAGAGCGCCTGCGACATTGGCCGGAGTGGCGAGTACCACAACGTCGTAGTAGCCGTCTGGCGCCATGTCGATCGCCAACCGCCATCCGCCATTGTGAGGGTAGATGCCACGAACCCGAGTGCGCAGCCGGAGGGCCTCGGGCTTCAGGTGGGTTACGACATAATCCACCATCTGCTGCATGCCATTTCTGAGGGAGCTGAATAGCGGCCGCGCGGGCTGGCTTTTCGCGACTGCTGCCATCTTCTTATGAGCAGCAAGCATAGCGCGGCTCAGGCTGCCGTACTTCTCCTCCATTTCGACGAAGCGGGGCAGCACAGCACGTGCGCTGAGCCTGCCGGCATCACCGCCGTAAACTCCTGAGAGTAGCGGGTCGGCGAGACGATCAACCACTTCCGCCCCGAAATGACGCTGTACCAATTCGCCTACCGTCTCATCGCCCTGCATGGGGCGCGGCGGATGCAACAGCTCGCGCGCCATCCGTACCTTGGTGCTCCACGAGAACAGTGGCGACAGCGCGGTCGGCACCAGCTTGGTGGGAACCATGAACATAAGACCGTCTGGCATCGCAATCAGCTTGCCATGTACCACAATGTAGGTCTTACGCTGCGCATCATTGGAGCCGATGATCTGATCACCAAGGCCGAGTTCTTTGCAGAGTGCTGCCGCCCAGGGCTTCTCGGTGAGGAACGAGTCCGGACCCGCTTCGACCAGGCAGCCCTCGACCCGCTCCGAGCAGATGGATCCACCAAGACGGGCGCTGCTTTCGAACACCGTGTATTCCAGCGGTATGCCCGCCGCTCGCGCCTTCTCAAGGTGGTAAGCCGCACTCAGACCGGAGATGCCGCCGCCGATGATGGCAATCCGCTTCATGCTTTAGCCGCTTAGTTTGGCGGTCAGATTTTGCGGATCGCCAATGCTCGCGGCGGCGCTCAGCCTCGCCCGCGCTAACGCGGCCACCGCCTGGACGAACGCGGCGGAGGCGTTCAGCGACTCGGCGCGATAAAGCTTCATCCCACGCTCAGCTGCGAAATCTCGAAACAAGATGTCTACGTCAAACAAGATTTCTACGTGGTCGCAAACGAAACCGATAGGCTGGACGAAGACTGCGCTGTTTCCAGCCTTGCGCAGCTGAGTTATTGTGTCCTCCACTGTGGGACCAAGCCATTCACCGCCAGACATCCCCTGACTCTGAAAAGCGAAGCTCCACTTCCCGATCTCCGGAAGCTTGGCCGCGACGAGCGCCGCCGTCTCCCGGGTTTGGGTCTCGTATGGATCCCCTTCTGCAATGGTCCGCTTGGGCACGCTATGCGCCGTGAACAGCACCGGCACCTCGCTGCCTTGCTCAGCGCAAGCCCGCGCCCACCCGCTGCGCAGCTTCTCAGCGAAGGCGCTGATCAGCGCTGGATTGTCATGCCATTCCTCGACGAAATCCACGGTGAACGGGACATCCTGTCCGAGGAGCGCCTGCTTGTACAGCCCTACGCTGGTGCGCGAATTATGTGGCGCCAGGCAGATTGCGACGGTATGTCCTACTCCGTCGGATGCCATACGCTGTAGGGTGGCGGCGATATACGGGTGCCAGTTCCGCATGCCGACATAGACAGGAAGCCCCAAGGCGCGCTCGACCCCAGCGGCCTGGGCTTGGGTGATGCGGGTCAGAGGCGAGCTGCCAATCAGGGAATAGCGATGCTGCACCTCGCGCACGACCTCCTCCGCCATAGGACGCCCGCGTGAGATGTTCTGCAAGAACTCAGGAACGTCTTCGACGCGCTCAGGGCTGCCATGCGCGATGAGAAGAACAGCTTGCTTCATCGGGTAGCCCCCGAAACGGCTGAAGCCGTGAAGTCGTGCACGAACTGGGCAAGATCTTTTACATTGTCGACCGGCGTATGCGGCAGAATGCCATGCCCCAGGTTGAAGATGTGCCCCGGCCGTCCATCGGCAAGGCGAAGGATGTGCTCCGCACGGCTCTTCAGCTCGCGCCATGACGAGAAGAGGGTCACGGGATCAAGGTTTCCCTGCACGGCGTGATGATGTCCCACCGTCTTCCAGCCTTCGTCGAGCGGAATGCGCCAGTCGAGCCCGATAACCTCGGCTCCAGTCTCTGACATCGAGGTCAGCAGCGTAGCGCTGTCCGTCCCAAAATAAATGATTGGGACCTTCGTCTGCTTCTGCAGGCGCTTAATGAGTTGCGTCGTCGGCAGCAGCGCATATCGGCGATAGTCCTCTACGCTCAAGCATCCCACCCAGCTGTCGAAGATCTGCACCACGTCGGCACCGGCGCGGACTTGCGCAGCCGTATACTCGGCCAGCACATCGACAAGCTTGCTGACCAACTCCTCCCAGACCTCAGGCGAGTTGTACATCAGCTTCTTTACTTCGACGTAGTGCCGCGACCCTCCGCCCTCCACCATGTAGCTCGCCAGGGTGAAGGGCGCGCCGCAGAAGCCAATTACCGGCAGCTTGTTCTGGAAGTGCTTGGCGACGAGAGCGACGGCGTCCGCGACGTAGCCCAGGTCGGCTGCGCGATCGCTGCGCAGAGCGCCCACAGCTTCAGCGGTGCGCACCGGCTGCTCGATCACCGGCCCTTCGCCCGCTTCGAAGCGGAACGGCAGGCCCATGACTTCCAGGGGCAGCAGCAGATCGGCAAAGATGATGGCGGCGTCGACGTTCAGGTATTCCGCCGCGGTGATGGTGACGTCGGCGGCAACTTCAGGCCTTTTGCAGATTTCAACCAGCGAGTAGTGCTTGCGCACCTCGCGGTACTCCTTCATGTAGCGGCCCGCCTGGCGCATGAACCATACGGGAGTGGCCTCTACCGTCTGGCGACGGCAGGCGCGTACGAACAGCGAATCAGGTGCGGACATAGAAACATTACTGTAGCAAAGGTGGTCACGCGGAGGTGTGATTCGGGTCACAAGAGGTTTTCCACCCAGGCAAAACTGGAGGGCTGACCTGCCCATTTGTGCGGCACATCACCGATTTCCGCCCGCCAACTTTCTAGAATCGCCTTCAGGTTCGCCAGATGTCCCCGGTTTCAGCCAAGCCCGTCAATCCGTGGGTCGTGACCATCGCCGTCATGCTGGCCACGTTCATGGAAATCCTCGACACCACGGTGGTGAACGTCTCCGTTCCCCACATTGCCGGCAATCTTGGCGCTACGGTTGACGAAGGAACATGGGTGGTCACGTCGTACCTGGTCTCGAACGCCATCATCCTGCCCATGGCGGGATGGCTGGCGAATCGGCTGGGGCGACGCCGCATGTTGATGATGTGCGTGACCGGTTTCACCCTGACCTCGCTGCTATGCGGAATGGCCACATCGTTGGACTGGCTCATCTTTTGCCGCGTGTTGCAGGGGCTTACCGGCGGAGGCTTGCAGCCCCTGGCCCAAGCCGTCCTGCTGGAGACGTTTCCGCCCAAGAAACACGGCACGGCCATGGCGGCCTTTGGGCTGGGCATCATTCTCGCGCCCATCCTGGGACCGACGCTCGGCGGCTACATCACCGACAACTACACCTGGCGCTGGATTTTCTATCTCAATCTGCCCGTGGGCATCTTCTCGCTGCTGATGATGAATGCCTTCGTTCACGATCCTCACTACATCGGCAAGAATAAGACCGGTGGAATCGACCTCTGGGGCATCGGATTCCTGGCACTCGGCTTTGGCATGTTGCAGGTGGTCCTCGATCGCGGCCAGCAGAAGGACTGGTTTGACAGCACACAGATACGGGTAATGGCTGCCCTTTGCGTATTCGGGTTGGTCGCGCTTGTCATCCGCGAGCTGACCACGAAACACCCCATTGTCGACCTGCGCGTGCTGAAGGACCGCACCTTCAGCGCCGGCGTCTTCATCATGACCATGCTGGGCTTCGTGCTCTATGCCAGCCTCATGCTGTTGCCCATTTTTCTGCAGACGCTGCTTGGTTATCCCGCGCTGCAATCAGGGCTGGCGCTCTCGCCGCGAGGCATCGGCTCGCTGGTCACCATGCCCATTGTCGGCCAGCTTACGAACCGCTACGACCCACGCAAGCTCATTTTTGTCGGCGTAATCATTGGCAGTTGGACCATGTTCAGCCTGTCGCATCTCAACCTCAACGCGGGCTATTGGGATATTTTCTGGCCGCAGCTGATTCAGGGCTCGGCGATGGCTCTTCTATTCATTCCGCTGATGGCGGTCAGCATGTCGGCCATTTCCAGAGAGAAGATGGGCAACGCCACCAGCATCTACAACCTGATGCGCAACATTGGCGGTAGCTTCGGCATCGCGACCATGACGACCTTCCTGGCGCGGCGCAGCCAGGTGCACCAGAATCATCTGGTGAGCCACATCTCAACTTTCGACCACACCACGCAACTCACCATGCGAGGCATGACAGCGTGGTTCCAAATGCACGGCTCAAATTCCGTTGAGGCATCGCGAAAGGCGTTGGGAGCGATGTACGGTATGGTGCAACAACAGGCTATGATGCTGTCTTTCGTCGAGGCGTTCTGGGTCATGGGCGTCATCTTCCTCTGTATGGCGCCGCTGCTGCTGTTACTGCGGAATGCCCGCGACCTTCATCCGCATACGCCGAAGATGAAGAAAAGGGAGCGGGCGCCGGTTGAGGTTGCATCACAGCAGCCCGAGCACGAACCCGAACTGGTTGGGGCGATGCACTAGCCATATCCGAAATGCCGAATCGCGTGTTCGGCGATGACCCTTCCCGGATTAGCCAAGTCTAAGTGCTTGCAGTGACCTGCGAAAAACATGGGCGAAATCATGAATCGCTTTTTAGGACTGGCGCTAATCCTGTGTGCCGCTGCTCTTTCAGGCTCAGCTCAGTCCTCGCCGATCATTATCCCTCCCGGGCCGGAACCTTTTCATCATCACGTCGGACTGATTGGCGTGATACACACCGAACATCCAGAGAAGTACAGGCATGACGGGATTACGCTTCAGGTGATCGTCACCTCTCAGGGCAAGGTCGAATCCGCGCATGCGGTCGAGGGGCCCGCAGAGTTTTTTGCCGAGGCCGAAGCTATCGAGATGAACCGCAGGTTCAAGCCCTTTGAACAGGACGGCCGACCGGTTCGGGTTTCTATCACCGACGTCGTTGTGATAGTGCCGATGGAAGAGTGGGGAGCAAAGGTCCCATTCCCCCAGGTGAAGGACTGGAACTCACTCCGGTTCAAACTCAATCGGCCGCCAGGCTATTGCATGGACTGTCCGGCGTACACCGTCGAGATTCGTGGCGATGGAACTGTTGTTTTTCACGGCGAGGGTTCTGTGTTTGTTAGACGAGTCCATCAGGGCGATCGATCTCTCCTGATCACAGGAACACACCGGGGAATGATCTCCAAACAGGACTTGGTGACGCTCTTGAACAAGTTCCGTCAGGCGAATTACTTTTCCCTCAAAGACAAGTACGCGATGGGAGCCACCGATATGGAAACTGTCCAAATCTCGGTCACATCAGACGGGCAGACGAAACAGGTGACCGATTATTCCGGGCTTGAAGTGGGAATGCCGGAGATCGTTCGAGGCTTGGAGGAAGCCATCGACAAAACAGCCGGAACCGACAAATGGATCGAGGAAACGCCTGAGACGTGGCCTGCTCTGGTCGCCGAGCATTGGGGCTTCAAAGCGCAAACCGAGGAGAACATTCTGCTCGTCGAGAGCGTTGTGGCACGCGGGTCGGTGGAGTTGATTGAACGGTTTCTGACCGCGGGTGCGCCCACGCTTGCCGTGGATAAGCGGGGTATGGGACCGCTGGTAAGTGTGGCCGAGAACGGCGATCTCCCATTGGCGAAGCGAATGCTTGCGGGCAACGAACATCCACCTGCGGCCCTGCTCGTATCCGCCCTGAGCGCCTCTGCTCGGAGTGGGAATACCGAGATGCTGGAGTTTCTGTTGGGCAAAGGGGCTGACGTTAACGGCCAAGGCGGCGACGATGAGGACAGTGAAACAGTACTGATGAGCGCCGTCCAATCGGGCCGGGCCGAGATGGTGCGAGCGGTGCTGGAGCAGCATCCCATAATCGATGCTAAGGACAGGAATGGCGCAACCGCCCTCATGAGATCTATGCAACTGCGCGACCGAGAAGCGCAAACTGAACTTATTGTTAACCTATTGATATCGGCAGGCGCAAACGTGAATGCGCGACAGAACGACGGACAAACCCCGCTCTTCTCTGCCTGCGGTTTCGAAAAAGCTGTGAAGCCACTTGTGCAAGCCGGAGCGGACGTAAACGCGCAGGATATCGGTGGACGTACGGCGCTGATGCTATGTACCCGCCGCGAATACCTGCAAGCTCTGGTTGAGGCTGGCGCTGATCTCACCATCCGAAACAGTTACGGTGAAACAGCCGCAGAGCAATTCCGGTCCGAAAGTCTCAAGGAAGAGGCTGATTTCCTGGATGGGGCGCTGAAGGCTCGGCAGCGCTAATCGCAGCAAGACACAATTTCGTAGTAAGCGCTTTAAAGCGTACTCCTCAAATTCCGCTGATCGCCGCTTTGGTTTCCACGCTCTCGAAGATTTCTTCCGCGCGGCGCAGCGCTTCCTGCACGTTTTCGCAGATGTTCTCGGAGCCGATCAACTCCTCCAGCTCCGAGTGGCGAATGAGTTTGGCGGGCTGTTCCCGGACGCCGCAGAGAATCAGCGCTCTGCCAGTTGCGCCAAGCTGACGGGCTACTTCTTCGAGCGCAAACATTCCGGTGGCGTCGAGCGCTGTCATGTTGCGCAAGCGAAGGATCACGATTGGCGGCAGCTCATGGATGTTCTCCGTTACCACCGCGAGCTTCTCGGTCGCGCCGAACAAAAACGGCCCGTGGATGCGGAAAATCGTTGCATAGTAAGGAATGTCTTTGTCCTGAAGAATGTGGACGCGCCCGTCCTCCACATAGTCGTCGGTGACTTGCGAAACGGAGGTTGTGTTAGCGACCCGGCTGATGAAGAGCAGGGCTGCCAGGATCATTCCGGCTTCGACTGCCACGGTGAGATCGGCGAAGACGGTGAGCATGAACGTCACCAGCCATACGCTGATATCGGTCTTAGTCAGTTTCAACAGCTGCGGTATCTCGCGCCACTCGCCCATGTTGTAGGCGACAACCATCAGAATGCCGGCCAGCACCGCCATGGGAACGAAACGAACCAGCGGCGCGGCGAACAGCAGAATGCATAGCAGCGTGAGGGAGTGAATCATTCCCGCAACCGGGGTTTGCGCGCCGGCGCGGATGTTGGTCGCGGTGCGAGCGATAGCCCCAGTAGCCGGGAGGCCACCGAACATTGGCGAGGCAATGTTGGCGATGCCTTGGCCAATCAGCTCTACGTTTGGGTTATGACGATCGCCGCTCATGCGGTCGGCAACCACGGCTGACATCAGCGATTCGATTGCACCCAGCATCGCCACGGTGACGGCCGGGCCGAGCAGTCCGTGAATCAGATCGGAGCGAAACTTGGGAATCACCAGGTGGGGCAGTCCGGAGGGTATGCCACCGAAGCGAGTGCCAATCGTTTCCACCGGCAGTTTGAAGATGACGACGGCCGCCGTTCCCAGCAGCAGGACCAGAATCGGCCCCGGAATGCGGTTTGACACGATCCGGCAGACGACAAGTACAACCACGGTTGCAATCGCCAGGGCGGTTGCCGAATAGCTCAGGGTCCCAAAGTGCTGGGCAAGAACTTGCATGCGCAGCGAGAAGACTCCCGGCACCTTGTCGATATGCAGCCCAAAGAAGTCTTTTACCTGCGTGCTGGCAATCAGGATGGCGATTCCGTTGGTGAATCCGATAACGATGGGGCGGGGAATAAACTTCACCGCCGAACCCATACCGGTTGCGCCCATCACTAGCAGCAGGATGCCGGCCATGACGGTACACATGAACAGGCCGTCAACCCCGTGCGCCGCCACAATGCCGGCGATCACGACAACGAATGCTCCTGTCGGGCCACCGATCTGGCACTTCGAGCCGCCCACCAGCGAGATAAGGAAGCCGGTGACGATGGCGCAGTAAATGCCGGCCTGCGGCGTCAGTCCGGAGGCGATGGAGAATGCCATAGCCAGCGGCAGCGCGACCAGCCCCACCGTCACGCCGGCAATGGCGTCATGGGAAAACTTTTCGAGGCTGTATTCGCGAAGACAAAGCACGGACTTAGGAAGCCAGCGCTCTAAAGGGAAAGCAATCGCCATTTGAGCATTATTACAAGCGGCTTTGCTCGAGCGCGGTGATCTTGCTCACTTTTGGGAGTAATCGTGCGAAAAGCGATCTACAAGGGCTACCGGGAGATGATCACGCGGACGCGAACCGTCGTCTGGTTATCTGCGACCGAACTCTATGCGCTGGTTTTTTCTTGCTGCGGAAAAGCTGTTAAGCATCGTGGCGCACGGGATGGTCAACGATGATTGCCCCCGATCACCTCATACCCTTCTTCCTCGGGATGGAAGTGCTCGTGAATCGAGGCGCCACCTGAGCCGGAACTGGCAGGGGTGCACTGATTCCTCTTGGTCGCAGTCTCGACCGACCGCTCGGCCTGCTTTGCGGATCGACGGGGAATTGCCAGCACTCAAGAGCCTTCGAAATTGACTGCAGCGCCGAACCGCTTCCATTCCTCTTCAGTGCGGCGCTCGTATGCTTCCACGTGTTCACGAACAGCCTTTAAGATGCTCAAGTAATCATCTCGCCCGATCATCAGGGGGCCATGAGCACTTGCATCAAAGAGCAGGCTATATCGGTTTCCGATGTCTAATGCTCTATCTAAGAGCGTATCGATCTCAGTAAAAGACAATGGCCACTGGGCAGCAAGCTTCTCCGGGTTCATTGCGAAGCGACTGTTTCGATGTGCGATATGGTGGTGACGCCACATTACAAGTTTTCTGACGAGAGGATCGGAGTCACTTACCGCGCTAATATCTTTCTGAAGTTGCAACTGATCCGGTGGCTTCAACTCAGCCGCGAGCGAATCCACGAAAGCATTTCCCTTTAATCGCTGACGAAAGTTTGGCTCATCGAAGATGCTTAAGTTTGCTCCTATTGTTTCCAAGAGATTTCGCAGATTAAGAGCGGATCTGTCGGTATCGTAGGCTCTGCAAAGGCGGATCAATACAGCATCCATTTGAGCGCGAAACGTAAGTCCCCAAAACGTCGGCGACTGTGCGAATTCTTTCGGGTAGTCGTCGATCGCTTTGGCAAGATCCTGGTGTAGTCTGAAATGAAAGCGGGCGTCCACTACGTCATCGAGGAGCGCCGTCAACAAACGGCGAAACTCTTCAGAATCCTTGATCTTGAGCTTCATAGCGTAATGTTAGCAGCCGCTCACGAGTTCATGGCCGCGTACGGAGGCATTCGCCGATTACGCTGATCATCGCCGAAGTCTTTCTGACACCCGATACCTGACGCCTGACGCCTCCCTATGCCTTACCGCGGACGCATCGCGCCTTCTCCCACTGGACTGCTGCACCTCGGGCATGCCTGCACCTTCTGGACGGCCTACCAGCGGGCGCGGGCACATAACGGGACGCTTGTACTTCGCAATGAAGACCTTGATCCGCAGCGCTCGAAGGAGGAATACGCTACGGCGATGATCGAGGATCTGCGCTGGCTCGGGATTGGGTGGCAGGAAGGACCGGATGTGGGCGGCGCGTTCGGTCCCTACGAGCAGAGCCGGCGGCGCAGCTTCTACTTCGATGCCTGGCGTATTCTTCGCGATGGCGGGTTTGTCTATCCCTGCACCTGCTCGCGCAAGGACCTCGCGGCGGCAGCGGCAGCGCCGAACGAGGGCGACGATGAGCCGATGTACCCTGGCACGTGCCGCCAGCGAAAAGAGGCGAGGAGGCACGAATCGCCCGCCGGCGTGAACTGGCGATTTCGTCTTCCAGATGGCGAAGCGCTTTCGTTCGACGACGGCAAGCAGGGGCCACAAAGCTACATCGCCGGACTGGACTTTGGCGACTTCGTCGTCTGGCGAAGGGATGATGTTCCGGCGTATCAACTGGCGGTGGTGGTTGACGACGAAGCCATGGAAATCACGGAGGTGGTGCGCGGTGCCGATCTGCTCAAATCCACCGCACGGCAGCTGCTCCTGATTCGCGCTCTGGGCTATCACCTGCCCGGCTACTATCATTGCGACCTGGTACGCGACGAGTCCGGCGTTCGCCTGGCTAAGCGGCATGATGCGCTCAACCTGCGCGCGCTGCGGGACGAGGGGCTTTCGCCGGAGCAAGCTCTAGCGATGTGCCAGACATTCGGGAAGTAAACGGTCGGAATTTCACCCAACCAGAACTTCGTTGCGCAAACGGGGCAGAACGCGGTATTGTCCACGGCAAACTTCAAGGAGGCATGGATGCGAGTCAATTGGGCCGCGGTCGGGGCGTCTGGGATCGCCTACTGGCTGTTACAGGCGGCGTGGTTTACGTTGTTCTCCCAACAATGGCAGGCCGGACTGCGCATGAGCCCGGAAGAAATCGCTGCCTACAAAACGCACCCCAATTTCTTGCCGTATGTGATCGCACTGGTTTGCAATCTGGTGCTGGCCTTCGTCATCGCTCGGGTGCTGGCCCTCGGCGGCGTCTGGAGCCTGGTCCGCGGCTTTCGCATAGGACTGCTGGTGGGCCTGGTCGCTGCGTTGGCTATGCTTACGGAAATGCAGTTCGAAGTTCGGTCTCCCCAATTTATCGCTATCTCCGCCGGATGTCCGGTGGCGGGTTGCATCTTGATGGGGCTGATTCTGGGAACCTGGAAACCCGCTGATCGCTCCCGGCAAATCGCAGCCTCAGCTGCCTCCCAATGAATCAGGCGGAGAAACGCAATGCAAGACCACTTCACAGTTGCGGAAAGCCTTAAGCTGCTGCCCACACCCGACGGTAAGCGCTTCGTGGAACTCTTCAAGCACGGAACCCTGACCGTCGAGCTTTATGCGCCGCGCGGCATGGACCCGCAGACACCGCACGCGCGTGACGAGATTTATGTCATCGCCAGCGGAACGGGAACGTTTCGCCACGGCCATGACAAAGACGTGACGTTCGGCCCAGGAGACGTGTTCTTTGTGGCGGCAGGGGTGGAGCACCGCTTCAAGGACTTCAGCGACGACTTGGCCGCCTGGGTGTTCTTCTACGGCCCCAAGGGCGGCGAGAAAGCGTAAGAATTCACCACGGGGGCACAGAATACGGAGAATGTGGGTTCTAAGAGGCTCCGTTCCGAAGTCCGCGCTTCTTCGCACCCGGTCAGTTCGCATTCGGCACTAATTCGACTTCATTTACCCTCCGTGTCCTCCGTGCCTCTGTGGTGAAAACCTGTTTTCCCGCAACTTGCCTGTATCCGCGCAGAGCGATTATTGTTGCCTCTGCAGCTATGGCCGACAAGAAGCGCACCTCGCCCAGTGCTCCTAAAAAGAAGCAGCCGACGGTTCCCCTGGCTCCGGTCAAAAGCAAACCGAATACTCCGCCGGCGGTAGAACAAGCGGACGGTTCGCCCAAGCCAACCAATGCTAAGGAGAGTACGAATGCGGCGCCATCGGATGGGAACCGGTCTTTGCACGACGGCTCGCGCTCCACTTGGCTGCGCACCTACGAGATCCCCGACTACCGCCTGGAACGCCCTGAGTTCCGCATCTACATGAGCGGCGAGGGCGCGAATGTCGAATATCGCATCGAAGGCGATCTAAGCGGAACGGCGCCCCCGATTCGCGACTCGAAGTATCTTTCGCGCGAGCAGGCGATCGCCATCTACCGCTGGATGCTGCTGAACCGCCGCATGGAGACGGCACTGGAGAATCTCTACAAGCAGGGCAAGGTGGTCGGCGGAGTTTACTTCGGCTTGGGGCAGGAAGGCTGCTCATGCGCGTCGGCCTACGCGCTCGGGCCGGACGACTGGTTGGGCCCGATGATCCGCAACCAGGGTGCGATGCTGGTGCGCGGGTTCAGCTCGCGCGACATCATGCGGCAGTACATGGCCAAGGCCGATTCGCCTACTTTCGGCCGCGATGCGTCTTCGCACTTCGGCGATTGGCAGCGGCGCAACGTATGCGCGCCCATCTCGATGCTGGGTGAGTTGATCGGAGTGATGGCCGGCGTTTGCCTGGGGGCGCGCCTGCAGGGAAAGAACGTCGTCGGCCTGACATACGTCGGTGATGGCGGACAGTCTACGGGCGTCACCTACGAGAGCCTGAACTTTGCGGCGGTGCAGAAGCTGGGCCTAGTACTGATCGTCGAAAACAATCTTTGGGGATACTCAACTCCCAGCGACATGCAGTTTTGCGTGAAGGACCTTGCCGAGCGCGCGATTGCATACGGAATTCCGGGCGTGATCGTCGATGGCACCGATCCCTGCCAGGTGTACGACGCCACCCACGAGGCGTGCGAACGGGCCCGGCGAGGCGAAGGGCCAACACTGATCGAAGCCAAGATGATGCGCATGAAGGGCCACGCCATCCACGACGCTGCGCAGTACGTCCCGGCAGAGCTGTTTGAGTATTGGAAGGCACGCGATCCGATTGCGCGATTTAAGAAATACCTGGTGAATGAGAAGAGATGGCTAAGCGCCGAAGAAGATCACGAGCTGATTGAAGGCGTAGAACGGGAGCTCGAAGCCGACCGCGATGCAGCCGTCGCCTCACCCATGCCGGATCCGGAGACGGACACTACTCACCAGAGCGTCTACTGCGATGACGCGTGTCACCAGATTCATCCAAAGTATGGCGCGGTGACGGCGAAGGTGAGGGAAGTGGGTGCAAGTACGAAGAAGGAAGCGGAAGCGGCGGTGCATTTGAAGTGAGGGAAAGAACGGTTTATTCGGGGGCACGACGTTGCATCGCGCCGAGAAACCGGGGTCGCAGGCGTCGCTCAGGGCACGATCTCGGAGGCAGACTGAAAGCTCGGTGTAGGCAGGGACCGCGTCAGGGCACGACCTTGGTCGTGCCGCAGCGCCTGCTTTTGTGCCGTCCCTGAAGGGACTCGGAATCACGCAACACCGCTACCCAGCATTCCGCTTCGCTCCATGCTGGGCTAGACTATGTCGCCTCTTCGAGGCTTTCAGCATCGCAAAGGGGGCGAGAGTAGAGGTCACAAGAAGCAGAGAATCATAGATTCAATTGCTTCTTGATCTGCTCCCATGGGATTCGGCCCTTCTCTTTGCGTGCCTTGCGGGCGAGTCGTATGTCTATCTCATCCTCGTAGCGCTCTATGAGTTCCAAGTCCTCGATCGGCACGATAGCGGCAGCAGGCTTACCATGGCGATGCAAGATGATGCGATCTCCGCGCTCGGCACGGTCGAGCAGTGCGAAAGTCGGCGGCGTGCGTCCGTTATGGTAGTTTTTTCATCGAGCCTTCGACCGGTTCATCGGCAATGCAAACCGAGAAATGAGGTCCCCCCAGGGGCTGAAGCCGTGCCCCTTCAAATCAGACGCATGCAGCAGCTCGAAGTTCATTGTAGCGTTGCGTAAGGAAATTCATGCCACCTGTCACCTATCTTGAAGCCATCCGCCAGGGCATCTGGGAAGAGATGGAGCGCGACCCGGCCGTGTTCTGCATCGGCGAGGACATCGGCGTGTACGGCGGCGCGTTCAAAGTCACCGAAGGACTGATCGACCGCTTCGGCCCTGAGCGCGTGGTCGATACGCCTATCTCCGAGATGGCGATCGTGAATGCCAGCTTCGGCGCGGCGCTCACCGGAATGCGGCCGGTAGCCGAGTTCCAGTTTATGGACTTCATCAGTTGCGCCTTCAACCAGATCACGAATCTGCTGGCGAAAGCGCATTTCCGCTGGGGAGCGCCGGTGCCGGTGGTGCTGCGCGGGCCGTCGGGCGGCGGCGTGCATGGCGGGCCGTTTCATTCCCAGAATCCCGAGACCTATTTCACGCACATGCCGGGGCTGAAGGTCATCTGTCCGGCGAGCGCCTATGACGCCAAAGGGCTCATCAAGTCGGCCATACGCGACAACAACCCCGTGCTCTTCTTCGAACACAAATACCTGTATCGGCGAATCAAAGAGGAGCTGCCGCCCGAGGATTACACCGTGCCGATCGGCAAAGCGCGCGTGGTGCGTGAGGGTGGTGACGTCAGCGTGATCACCTACGCGGCAATGGTGTACGTAGCGCTGGAAGCGGCGGACATACTCGCGAAAGATGGCATCGAACTGGAAGTCGTTGACTTACGAACGGTCCTGCCGCTGGATCGCGAAGCCATCCGCAACACCGTCGAGAAGACGAACCGGGCAATCATTCTGCATGAAGATACGAAGACCGGCGGCATCGCCGGTGAAGTCGCGGCCATCATCAACGAGGAATGTTTCGACTCGCTCGACGCTCCCATCGTGCGCATTGCGTCGGCCGATTCGCCGGTGCCGTTCTCGCCCCCGCTGGAAGAGGCGTTCCTACCCAAGGTGGCGGACGTGGTGCGCGAAGCACGACGATTGCGGAACTATTGAGGAAGAGCTATCAGCCGTCAGCTATCAGTAAGAAAGCTGCGAGCCACCAGGCTGTGAGCCGCCAGCTAAAGACCGATGTCTCCGAGTTCAACCGGGTCGCCGACAGCTGCTCCGACGCGTCACACCTGATAGGCTGAGAGCTGCTAGCTGGCGGCTGTTAATTGATAGCTGACGGCTGATAACTGACAGCTACTTGAAGGAGACTCATGCGCGGATTCATTCTGGGGGTCATCATCACGCTAATCGTGGTATTCGGCGGGGCGTACTTCTACGCCACCACCGGCCACTTCGACACCCGTGCTGTACCCAATGGCCCGAGCCAGTTCGAGCGCAAGCTAGCCACCACGTCTGTCGATGAATGGGTAGACGATCACGCTCCCAAGCAGGACAATCCGTTTCAGCCCACGATGGAAAACCTCGCGGCCGGCTCCAAGGTCTACGACGACCACTGCGCCTTCTGCCATGGCAATTTGCAGCAGCCGGTCTCACCCATGAAGACGAAGTTCTATCCCCCGGTGCCACAGTTGATGACCAGCACCCCCGACGATCCTGATGGCAACCTGTTCTACGTCACCAAGTACGGCATCCGCATGACGGCAATGCCGGGCTGGGACGGCGTTCTGCCGGACGACGAGATCTGGAAGGTCGTACTATTCGTCAAGAACTCGGCCAAGCTGAAGAACGAGGGGCAGCAGCAGAAATAGCTGTCAGCCGCCAGCCATCAGCTAAACCAATCTAGGGAAGTTTGGGGTATGTTTCTCCGCCCACCCTGATTTTGCGCGGCGACTATGTTGGTCTCACGCATTTCTTTAGCTGATAACTAACGGCTGATAGCTGACAGCTTTATTCGTACGCCAGCGCATCGATCGGATCCTTTTGGGCCGCCTTGAGCGCGGGATAGAGCGCACCCAGAAGTGAGCCGATGATGGCGATAACCGTCGCGCGCAGCAGCCACGAATTGGTAATCATAAGTGGCAGTGTCTGGAAGTGAGCCTTCAACCCGCTCTTGGCCGCGAGGCTGATGGCGATGCCAAGAATCACGCCTCCGACCGCGATCAACAGAGTCTCCCGCAAAATAGCATTCACGATGTAGAGCTTGCCGGCTCCCAGCGACTTTAGTATCCCGATCTCTCGCGTTCGCTCCATCACCGCGGCATACATTGCCTGGAAGATGACGATGAACCCGATGATCATGGCGATCCCGATCACCACCCGAATCACGGTGGTCAGGCCCGGCACGCTACTGGAGGTCATGAGACTGAGATATTCCCTGAGCGAGTGAACGCCGTATTGCTCCATGCCGGGAACGCTCTTGATCTCGTGTACCACAGCGTCGGCATTGTCCGGATTGTCGAGTTTGACGTAGAAGATCGAGGCTTTGCCCTTTGCGCCAATGATCTCCTGCAAGGTCGGGAGCGGAACAAACTGGCGTGCGCCGCGGCCATGCTCCACAATTCCGGAGACACGGAAGTCGTGATTCAGCACGTGTACTGTATCGCCGACTTTGAGGTGTTTCGACCCGGCTTCCAGGTCGTCGACAATCATGTCGTTCGGGCCCTGGAAAGGGCCTCCGGAGAGGTACGGCAGGGGGCCACTGACGGCTTCAAACGATTTCAAGTCGATGCCGTCGATGACCTGAACCGCACCCGCCGTCGAGAGCTGCGCGACTACCGGTGCTACGGCAACGACGTGGGGCAATTGACGAAGCTTGTCGGCCACCTTCTCCGATACCGGGGCCCCGCTGACCCCGACAAACAGCGAGGCGCCGGGAGGCTGGACCAGGATGTCGGCGCCGATGCCCGCCTGCCGGCTGCTGCTGTCGTTGAGCATTCCCAGCATGATGCCCACAATCAGCAGAATCAGCGTAACCTCGACGGCAACTGCAAAGACGCTGATCACCGCGCGCAACGGCCGATGCACCAGGTTGGCTAGAATCATCTTGTTCATAAGGCGAATCTTCGATTCTATAGGATGATGGATCGGCTTCCAGAGTCAGGCTTGCGACTACGCGATGCCCCGGTTCTCTCGCGCGATTTCTACGATCGCGATCCGGTCATCGTCGCCCGCGAACTGCTAGGCAAGCTGCTGGTTCGCCGCGCAGGCCGCAAGCTGCTGGCGGGACGAATCGTCGAGGACGAGGCTTACCTTGGCGCAGACGACCCTGCCGCGCACGCGTACTCGGGACCCACGCCCCGCAACGCCGTGCTCTTCGGACCGCCGGGCCACGCTTACGTGTATTTCATTTACGGCAATCATTACTGTCTGAATGTCTCGTGCCTGCCGGAAGGCTATGGTGAGGGCGTGTTGCTGCGCGCAATGGAACCGGTTGCAGGAGTTGAGCAGATGGCGGCCGAGCGCGGTTTGGACATATCCACCCTTCCGCCAAAAGCTGGCGAAAGGATGGGGCACCCACATTTGGCGTCTACCTTGCGCCTGTCACAATTGCGGCTTATTTCCAGCGGACCCGGCAGAATGTCGGAAGCGCTAGGCATCACCCGCGAACGCGACAACGCGAAAGACCTGACATCGAGTAGATCGGACTTGTGGTTCGCTGATGACGGTTATCGGCCAGAGAAGATCCTGGTCACTCCGCGCGTCGGCATCAGGAAGGCGGTTGACGATCCGCTGCGCTTCGTCGTGGCCGGCAATCCGTACGTGTCTGGGAAAAAGTCAAAAGTCTAAGCTGTGTCAGGCCTTGTGCGGCTTCGCCTTCGTCCAATCAACTTGGCGACCGCCCTTAGCGTTTCGTTCACATCGTCCGCAGTGGGAAAATGTCTGGCAACATCGGGTGCCAGAAGGACGACATTGCTGCCGGATGCATACCGGGCCGCACGTTTGCCGCGCACGCCTCGGCTGAAGTCGTATTCAGGGCGCATTCGGTTGGAGGCCTGCGCCTTCGTTTTAGTCTGCTTCTTCATCTGCCTACTCCGGGTCGTGCCAGCCACCGATGTCCGCCGCCAGCTCGCGGGCATCGGCCGGGCCCCAGGTTCCCGGCTCATAACTCTCCACCGGGCAGCAATCGCCCAAGATCGGGTCGACGATGGACCACGCTGCTTCCACCGCGTCCTGGCGCACGAACAACTCCGGATCGCCTTTCATCGCGTCGGTCAGAAGGCGCTCGTAGGCTTCCATCTCGTCGGTTGAGCTGTATTTCACGGCGGAAAGCTCGACTGGCATGGGTACCATCAGCGGCCCCGGGCGCTTCACTCGACTTCCGATATTGATCTCGATATCGGGACCCAGACGGAAGCGGAAGTAGTTGCGGCCTTCGGGACCTCCCTTCGCCAGCGGAGGCTTGCGCAGTTTGATGTAAACCTCGGTTGCGGTCGTCGGCAAACGCTTTCCCGCGCGGATGAGAAACGGCACACCCGACCAGCGCCAGGAATCAATTTCGAGCCGCAGCGCAGCGAAGGTTTCAACGTCGGAATGAGACGAAACGCCAGGCTCGTCACGGTAGCCCCGGAATTGTCCACGAATAATGTTGGCTGGGCTGAGTGGCGGAATGCTGCGAAATATTTTCACCTGCTCGTCCCGCACGGAGTCGACGTACATGCTGGTGGGCGGCTCCATGGCAAGGAAGGCCACCACCTGGAGCATGTGGTTCTGCACTACATCGCGGATGGCGCCCGCCTCCTCGTAGAACTTGCCGCGTCCCTCGACGCCAAACGACTCCGCCATGGTGATTTGCACGCTGTGCACATAATTGCGGTTCCAGATAGGCTCGAGAAAGCTGTTAGCAAAGCGGAAGATCAGCAGGTTCTCCACCGCCTCTTTGCCCAGGTAGTGATCGATGCGATAGATGCAGTCTTCAGGAAAGACCTGGTGCAGCGTGTCGTTCAGCTTACGGGCAGTGAGTAAATCGCGACCGAAGGGCTTCTCGACGATGACGCGCGCGTTGGTGCCCGCCCCGGATTTTCCGAGTCCCTTAACCACCACAGGAAACATGCTGGGCGGAATCGCAAGATAGTGGGTAGGAAGGCGCGCGTCACCCAATTGGGTGTGAATCGCCTGGTAGGTCTTGTCGTCCTTGTAGTCGCCGTCGATGTAGACCAGCAGCTCGCAGAGCTTCTGGAAGGCCTCGTCATCCACTCCGCCGCCGTGCGTGGCAATGCTGTCCTTGGCGCGCTCGCGTAATTGATCCAGCGTCCAGCCCGATTTCGCCACGCCGATCACCGGCACATCCAGGGCGTTACGCTTCACCATGTTGTGCAGCGAAGGGAAGATTTTCTTGTAGGCGAGGTCGCCGGTGGCGCCGAAGAATACCAGTGCGTCGGAAATTTGATGAGACATGCGATCCCTTGTACGGCGACGACAGGATGTGGTGGATACTCGGGGAACAGTTTATCCGCACAGGTAGCCCCATGGGTAGTGTGCAGCGGCGCCGATGAAAGCCGGGTTACAAAAGAGGCTGTCCAGCCATCAGCCGTCAGCTTTCAGCTTTAAGATGACGGCCGTCTCATGGTTCCGCAAAATCCCTCGTCATGCCGCCACCAAGGTTTGTTCGCGTCATCCCCGGTGATGGAGTTGGGGCCTGAGACTGACAGCTGAGGGCTGACGGCTGATACCTGTCTTCGTTTACGATAAAGCAGACCATGTCTTCTCCTTCGCTTCTTCAGCACACCAGCGAACGGGTGCTGGAATTCGATGAGTTTCGCCAGCTGCTCGCCGCCTATACAGCATCGCCACTGGGGCGGAAGCCCGTTCTGGCGCTTGCGCCGTCTCAGGAGAGGGCCTGGATCGAGCGGCAACAGCAGCTCACCGAGGAGCTGCGGGGATACCTGCGCACTGGCGGCAGCTTCGATTTCCACGGACTGCTCGACCCGAGCCTGCTGATCGACAAGTCGCGTATTCGCGGGGCTGTTTTGGAGCTCGCCGAGATCCGGGAGGTACTGCTGCTGGCCGACCGTGCAGCCGAGTGGCGGCAGATCGCTTTCAATCCCCCAGTACAGGTGCAGGCGAACTGGCAGGAGGTCACGGCACTCTCGCAGGAGCTGGCTGACTTCGCTCCCCTGCTTCGGTATTTCGGCAACAAGATCCTGCCTGACGGCACGCTCGACGACCGCGCCTCGCCTGAGCTGGCCCGCATCCGCCGCGATATCGAGAAGCAGAAGCGCTCCATCCAGGAATCGCTGCGCTCCTACCTGCGGCGATTGTCGGAGGGCGGAGCGGCGCAGGATGAGTTGGTCACCATACGTGGGGACCGCTACGTTATCCCGGTCAAGACCGAGCAGCGCCGGCGCGTGCAGGGTGTCGCACACGGCTCCTCGTCGAGCGGTCAAACCGTGTTCATGGAGCCGCTGGAGACCATCGAGCAGAACAACGAGCTGGTACGCCTGCTGGAAGACGAGGCGGCGGAGATCCATCGCATCCTGCTGGAGATGACCAGCCGCGTGGGCGAATATGCTGACTCGCTCGCCGCCGCTACCAATATCCTGAGCGAACTGGAGCTTCAGTTCGCCAAAGCACGGTTCGCCCAGGACTACGACTGCGTAGCCGTGCGTTTCCTGCCGGCGCCAGATGGAGCCAGTCAGCCGGATGCAACAGAAGAAAGCTGCGATTCGCTGGTGCTGCGCAAGGCCCGACATCCCTTGCTGGAGCGGACGCTGAAGCCGAAGGGGCGAGAAGTCGTTCCGGTGAGCGTTGAGATCGACAGCCAGCACCGCCAGGTCGTCATCAGCGGGCCCAACACGGGCGGCAAGACCGTGGCGCTGAAGACCATCGGCCTGCTCGCGCTAATGTCGCAGTCGGGCGTTCCGGTGCCCGCCGAGCGGGCCGAGATGCCGATCCTAGACGGCGTCTTCGCTGATATCGGGGATTACCAGTCGATCGAGCAGAACCTATCGACGTTTTCCGCGCACGTAACCAATATCAATCGCATCTCGCAAGAGGCCACCGAGCATTCGCTGGTGCTCCTCGACGAACTGGGATCAGCGACCGATCCTGAGGAGGGAGCGGCCTTGGCCGTCGCCATTGCCGATTACTTCCGTCGTCGTGGCTGCCTGAGCATCGTCTCGACCCACCACACCGCGCTAAAGGTCTACGCGGCCAATACCTCTGGAGTTCTGAACGCCGCGGTGGGATTCGACGAGCAAACCCTGGCTCCGACCTATGAGCTGCGCATGGGAGTACCTGGCGCCTCGGCAGGCATCAACATCGCGCAGAAAATTGGCCTCAACCCGGAGATCGTGGCCGAGGCGCGAGAGAAACTTACGTCGCAGGCACAGGATGTGGCGCGCTTCCTCGACCGGCTGCACTCGGACCTTCGCGCGATCGACCACGAACGCGTACAGCTTCTCGATCGCGAGCAGGAACTGGCACGTGAGCGCAATCATCTGGCGGCGGAAGGCAAGAAAGAGCAGCGCGAGAAGGTCCGCGAGCTGGAGAAGAAGCTGGAAAGCGTACTGCGTGATTTCGAGTACCGCGCGCGAGAGACGGTGAATGCGGTGCAGGATCGGGCTCAAGCGCTGAAGCTGTCGAAAGATGCCGAGCGGCGGATTGCAAAGATGCGCCGCGAGTTCCGTGAGCAGTTCGATTCGACGGTCGTGGCACACAGCACCGGCTCCGACGCAGGCGATCGCCACGCCGCGCCGCACGTGGTGCAGCAGGTCTCGGTGGGCGACATGGTGCGCTTGAAGTCGCTGGGCCGTGATGGCAAAGTGTTGCGCCACTTCGACGACGATTCCTTCGAGGTGACCGTCGGCCCCATGAAGATGAAAGTTGCTCGCGACGATATTGCCGACGTGGTGATGCGGGCAGGCACCGATCCGGTTTCGGCAGCGCGGGCGCGCGGGATCAACGTTGCCCTGGCGCGGGAAGACGACAACGTGCCCACCGAAATCAACGTCATCGGACAGAATGTCGATGACGCCACCCGCGCAGTGGAGAAGTTCGTCGACCGCGCTTTCCTCGCCGGCGCCGTCCGGCTACGCGTGGTGCATGGCAGCGGCATGGGAATCCTGCGCAAGGCGATCCGGCAGTTCTTACAGAGCCATCCCCACGTGGCGACCGTCTCCGAGCCACCGCAGAACGAAGGCGGCGCTGGGGCGACCGTGGTGGAGTTGAGGGTGTAGGTGCGCTATTCGCTATTCGCTTTTCGCTTTTCGCTTTTCGCCAGATTCCGAGCCTGCTACCAATCCCCGCGCCTCTTTGCTACGACCTCTCGAAAGAACACCGTTGAAGGCGCGGGTCAGACACAGGCCATTCGGACCCGAGACAAACGTTGTCGAACTGAACATTAGAACCACTGGCTTAGTTTTGCTCTGGCGAAAAGCGAAGAGCGAAAGGCGAAAAGCGACCTTTCTTGCTCTCCTTCCCGCCACTTCTCTACACTAGCCACAGCGATGACCAAGCTTCGCCAAATCCTCGGCGGCTATCTTTGGTGGACTTATCCGCGCGGCAGCGTGCCCTACGACATCATGGTCACGCTGATTCTGGCCTTCATCTTTCTCGCGCCGCTTGCCATGAACTTCGGAGACAAACCGACCGTGCGTGCCCCACATCAGACGGAGATTGTTGTCAGGCCCGACGGAAACGGGTTTCTCTACAAGGTCGACGCGGCCGCGGTCAACGAAGGCAGCGACGAACAGATTCGCGAGTCGCTGTTGCGTGTGCTCGAGCCGATTTCCGGCGAGATCACTATCGAGCATTACCAGGCGGTACGCGATGCCAAACACAAAGTCGTCGCTTACCAGGTCTGGGCGCATCGCTGAGAACCGGTCGATTCCGGACAGCAAACCCGGCCTGTAGCAGTGTTAACCGCTAGAGCAACGCCATGAAAATCAAGCTATCACTCGTCATCTTCGCCCTTCTGCTGGCCTCCGCAGCGCACGCTCAAAATCTCGACGCCATTCTGAACTCGATGGACCAGGCGGCCGCCAAATTTCATTCTGCGCAAACCGATTTCGTCTGGGACCAGTACCAGAAAGTTGTTGAGGCGCACGACATCCAGAAGGGGACCATGTACTTCCGCCGCCAGGGCGGTGAGGTGCAGATGGCCGCCGACATCACCGCTCCCGACAAGAAGTATGTGCTCTTCAGCGGCGGCACGGTGAGCGTCTACGTGCCGAGTGCCGAGCAGGTCACGCAATACGACGCAGGCAAGAACAAGGCCGATTTTGAGACCTTCCTGGTGCTGGGCTTCGGCGGCAGCGGACGCGACCTCCAGAAGTCCTTCGACGTGAAGTACGCCGGCATGGAGCAGGTGCAGGGCGTGAACGCCGGCAAGCTGGAGCTGACGCCCAAGTCGCAGAAGGTCCGCAACATGTTCGCGACCATCACGCTGTGGATCGACCCGGCGCGCGGCGTCAGCGTGCAGCAGAAGCTGCTGGAGCCCTCCGGCGACTATCGCCTGGCCACCTACAACAACATCCAACTCAACAAGCGGATCAACGGCGAGGTCTTCAAGCTCAAAACCACGAGCAAGACGAAGTACGTCCGGCCGAACGGGTAGTAGCTGTCAGCTGTCAGCTACCAGCCTCCAGCTAGTTCTTGTTGATCGTCCTCTTTTTGTTTGATTGTCATCACGAGCGCAGCGAGGGATCTGCTCTCGGCGGCCCGTTCGACAAAGCTTCGATTCTGTGCGGTACGAGCAAAGAGCAGATTCCTCGCTGCGCTCCGTCGAAAATCATGTGGTCGCAAGTGTTGGGTCCACGGGTTTGAGTTCGACCTGGTAGCCGAGTTTGCGCAAGGCCCGCACCAGAGTCTGAGCGCGCTGTCGGCGTGCCTTGGGATCGCGCTGCGAGCCTCGTTCGACGTAAGCCACGCCGTCGTGCAGAATCTTCCATACTAGCCGACAGAGGCGGTGGGCGATGGCCCACAACGCCTGTTTGTACCCCAGCCGCGGTAACAAACGGCGGAAGGTGATTTGCCAATGACTCCCCTTGGCCTTGACGGCGGCCTGCGCCGCCTCGGTCAGCAAGCGGCGCATATACCGGTTGCCTTTGGCGGAGCGGCCACTGTGGTTGTGCTCGGCACTTTCCTCCTGTCCCGGGCAGGTTCCCACCCAGGAACTTAACTGCGCCGCGGAAGGAAAGCTGCTGGCCTGTGGGCCGACCTCGGCGATCACCTGTTGCGCCGAATCCACCCCGAAACCGGGCACCTCCGCCAAGCGTACGACTGCATCCTGATGGGCGTGCATGGCCTGAGCGGTCATGGTGTTGAGCTTGGCGATGTGCTCATCGATCAGACCCAGACGTTCGAGGTAGAGCGCCAGCAGTTGTTGGTGCATCGGCTCCGGCTTTGCGGTCAGGGCATCGCAGAGTTGCTCGTCGCTGCAGTGCAGCCGTTGGTCGCCCAACTTGGCCAGCTTCTGGGGATCGGTTTCACCCTCGGCCAAGGCCTGCAGAATGCGCCGTCCACTGACCCCCAGCAAGGTCGCTGATCACGCTGGATAGCTTGAGGCGCATCTCTTCCAGCAAACACTCCAGCTGGCTGTGCAACCGCACCCGGTCCCGCGCCAGTTGCACCTTCATGCGCGTCAGGGTACGCCAAGCACGCTGTTCCGGCGGGGGAACAAAACTGAGGGTTAACTCCTCGGCCACCAATCGCCGTACCAGCCGCTCCGCATCCTTGAAGTCGTGCTTGCGCCCGCGCGGAGCGCGGTTGGAGAACGCCTGCGCTAATTGCAAACGCATCTGCGGCTCCAGTTCGTACCACACCGGCTTCCAGTACTGCGCGGTGGATTCCATCACCGCTTCCTCCACCCCCTGTTCCCGCAGCCAGACCGATAGACGATGGAGTTCGCTGCTGGTGGTTCCGAATCGCCGCTGTTGTGGCTGCCACTCCGGCTGACTGGCCTCCAGCCGTATCACCACCACCATCAGCACTTTCTTGTGCACGTCGATTCCTGCTACCGTATAACTCATCGCTTCCTCCCGGCGTGGAAGCGGTAGGACACGCGGAAAGACATTACGCACCGTCACGCGCTACCACCCTTCCCGCCGGGACGGGTGGCGTCACAGTCATTGGTTCAAGACACGCGTCCCCGACCACTCTCGTGAACGGCCTCAACTCATCCAGAGCGAATACGGCCTGGACCGCTCCACGCCACCTGAATCGTAACGCGCAAGGGAAGTAATTTTCATCCGCTTCGGTGGGCCGCAGGCCCATGACTACTCGTGATGACAAGGCTTAAAAGACGTGACGACAAGAGCAGAAGAAAGCCGGACGTCAATTCCGGCTTCGTTCTTAGCTGATGGCTGGCGGCTGATAGCTGAGAGCTTCTCTTCAAATCCTCATCGGCATCACGACGTAGCGGTACTTGAAGCCGTCGTCGGCGCCGTCGTCGGGGCGCATCTGGCCGGCGGACTGGGCGTCCTTGAACTCCAGCCGCACGTCGCCCGCGCTTGAGGCCTTCAGGAAGTCGATCAGGTACTCGGAGTTGAAGCCGATGGTCATGGGATCGGCGGTGTAGGCGGTTTCAATGGAATCTTCCGACTCGCCGGAGTCGGTGGACGACGACGAAATCTTGATCTCGTTCTTGTCGAGCTTCATGCGAATAGCCCGCGAGCGCTCGTCGGCAAACTGCGCCACGCGCTGCAGGGCTGTGCTCAAGTCAGCCCCGTGCACTACGACCGCCTTGGTGTTCTCCTTCGGCAGGACGGCTTCGTAGTTGGGGAATTGCCCGGTCAACTGGCGCGAGGTCAGAAGGCGCTCGCCGATACGGAAGAACAGCGTCGACTCGTCCTTGGCGAAGTCGAGGAAATCCACCTCGCTGTTTTGCAGCAGGGAATACAACTCGCTCATCGCCTTCTTGGGGATCAGCGTCTTGTTCTCGCCACTAACGTCGAACTGCTCGCCTGTCTTCTCGATGTGCGCCAGGCGATGACCATCCGTGGCGACCAGGGTGATCGACTCCGGCTTCAACACCATCAGGCCGCCGTTCAGGGTGTACCGCGACTCTTCATTGGAGATGGCGAAGATGGTTCGCCCAATCATGCTGCGCAGCGTCTGCGCCGGAACCTTCACGACGCCTGAAGTCGGGAATACCGGCAAGTCCAGGAAAGTTGGCCCGCGCCATGCCGACCATCTTGGTGTTCGAGCGGCCGGAGCGAATGTTGACCCAGTGGTTCTCCAGCAGCTTGATCGAGATGTCGCCGTCCGGCAGCAGCTTGACGTAGTCGTACAGCTTGCGCGCCGGGATGGTGCAGGCGCCTTCCTTCTTCACCTTGGCGGCGCAGGAGGTGCGCAGGCTTAGATCAAGATCGGTAGCGGTGATGGTCAGCCGATTGTCGGCGGCTTCAAACAGAAAGTTCGACAGGATGGGAATCGTGGTCTTGCGCTCGACCACTCCCTGCGTGGCCGTCAGTTCTCTCAGCAATTCAAACTTGCTAACGCTGATTTCCATCGCCGTTCCCTGAATCGCTCCCGTAGCTTCGGCAGCCATCATTTTCACCTTTGGGAAGTCGCGTTTTGTGAGCGGCTGGCCCCGGTAGGCAATTCAGGCGGATCAAGCGGCGCTCAACTCTGCGACTACGACTTTCCTTATATCAAATAAGAATCTAATTAAACAGTAGTAACAGTAGGCACTCTGAAAAAGTGGAAAATCGAGGATAAACCGCATGAATCAAGGGCCGCCGCCATGCTGCGCCAGCGGAGAAGACGGCTTCGGAATCGTTGGCCCCTGTGGTGAACTGGGCCGCCCGGAAGATCTTGCCACGATGTTCAACGCCATCCACAGACCGTCCACAGCAGAGTCGAAGGAAAAGCCCGCCCTAAACTGAAAAACCGCGCTTTCGCGCGGTTTCATGCGCCCAAAGTTTCTGTGAGTTTATTCAGCAGCCTGTTCAAATCTTTATCGGTCTTGCGCGCTTCTTCGATCTTGTCGACCGAGTGCAGCACCGTGGTGTGGTGCTTGCCACCGAACTGGCGTCCGATTTCCGGCAAGGAGGCGTCGGTCAGGTGCTTGGCCAGGAACATGGCAATCTGTCGCGGATAGACGATGACGCGCGAGTTGTTCTTGGCCTTGATCTCCGCCGGCCGCAGCCCAAACTGTTCCGAGACGATCTTCTGGATCGAGTCGATGGTGATCTTCTTCGCCTGCGAGTCGATGACGTTCTTAAGCACTTCCTGTGCCGTCTGCAGGTTCAGCTCGCCACCGGTGAGGGAGAAATATGCCGTCAGCCGGATCAGCGCGCCTTCCAGTTCGCGGACGTTGCTGCGAATGTTCGAGGCAATGTAGAGCGCGACATCGGTCGGCAGGTGGACCCGCTCCGACTCAGATTTCTTCTGGAGGATCGCGACCTTGGTCTCCAGGTCGGGCGGCTGGATGTCGGCGATCAGTCCCCACTCGAAGCGGCTGCGCAGGCGGTCCTCGATTTCGGCCAGCTCCTTGGGAGGCCGGTCGCTGGCGATGACGATCTGGCGCAGGTTCTCATGCAGCGCGTTGAAGGTGTGGAAGAACTCCTCCTGCGTGCGCTCCTTATGGACCAGGAACTGGATGTCGTCGATGAGCAGCACGTCCATCGTGCGGTACTTCTCGCGGAAGCTGGTCATCCGGTTGTACCGCAGCGCGTTGATCATCTCGTTGGTGAACTTCTCGCTGGACAGGTAGCAGATGGCCATCTCGGGGTTGTGCTTCTTGACCTCGTGCCCGATCGCCTGCATGAGATGGGTCTTGCCCATCCCGACCCCCCCATAGAGGAACAGCGGGTTGTACGCTTTCGAGGGACGTTCCGCGACGGCACGCGAGGCTGCGTGAGCAAACTGGTTTCCGGCGCCGATGACAAATCCGTCGAACGTGTATTTGGGATTCAATTGCGCTGCTCCATCCCAATCGAAACGCTGCTGCCGAACCGTCCCTGCTGCTGGAGCGTCGGGCGCGTCCTCATCGGAGACGCCTCGTGCGGGTCTTCTTTGCCGCGTTCTGCTTCTCCTGATCGGTGACGAATTCGACGTCCTGGTATTCGAGTCCCAGATCATCGATCGCCTCACTGATCAGGTCGCCCCACTTCTCGCCGATGTGGCAGAAGTCAGGATTGGGCACGCGCACGAACAAGACAGAGCCCTGCGAATGGCTGAAGCGTGTGGGCTTGAGCCAGGTTTCGTAAGAGCTGCGGTTTACTTTCTTTTCCAGTGCGTCGAGCACACGCACCCACGGATTGGGAGTCAGTATTCCAATAGAAGCCATAGCAGCAAAATCCGAGGCGTATCGCGCCTCTAACCGATCGAAGTAAAATTCAGTGGGAACAGGGCCGAACACACGGTGCCACAGCGTGTAGTCCGTCACACATCGAAGGCAAAATGAAAAGACCTGCCACCCGGAAAGGCTGCCCGACATGCAGCGCGCACTCTGTTGAGTGCTGTTGATTGTCTGTGGCTGCATGGGATACTAGCACGAAAAAAAAAGCGCGCAATAGGTGTATGCACCAGCGCGAATGCAGTGCGGCGAGAGAACGATTGATTTCGGGAAAGTTACTGCACGAAAAATTTTTTTTCGCAGCGTGGTGAATGCCGCACGCGATGTGCAGTCACTCGGCTGAAGATTACCTCACTGCTGCTGAAGTCACGGTCGTTTCTGCTGTTCGCTGTTCGCCTTTCGCTCTTCGCCAGGAACAGGGGACCGTGCTTTGAACTCAGGTGAAACTGACTAGAATGCAGAGAACAAGCAGTAAACATTTGCGGAGTCCAGATCCCGAACGCGTGTTTGACAAGCGCGTGGGTTTCAGGTGTTCGTGCTGCGACTGCGTGTTGCCAATTGTGCACGATCCCGTGCGCCCGCTGGCCGACGATCTTCTTGCGGAGGTCCTCAAGAGGAAATTCGCGGATCACCTGAGAGATAGGCACTCCGACCTGCCAAGGTCATAGCCTTGCCCTGTCCGAATGGTGTACGTCATTGTCAGCCGGTCCGCGCTCACCGGGTTCTGGCAAAGAGCGAAGGCGATCAAGGTTGCCGCTAAGCTGCACTGCCCTGTATACTTTTGGTTTGCCTAGAGACATTTTGGCCTTAGTGAGGAGCGCAGTTACGAATGCCGAAGCGCACATTCCAACCCAACCGTCGTCGCCGCTCAAAGACGCACGGATTTCGTTCTCGTATGAAGACCAAGAGCGGTCGCGCGGTGTTGTCCCGCCGGCGTGCTAAAGGACGCAAACGCATTGCTGTTAAAGCTGGTTACCGCGAGTAAGCCGGCTGACGAACACTGCGTCGTTGCAGGAAACAGCACATCAGGAGTCGCAAACGCTGAGGACTTCCCGGTAGTCCCCAGACGGCGGACGTTGATTTGACCGAGGCCGGCGGTAAATTCCCGAAAACGAAGCGCCTGTTGCGTCATGCTGACTTTCAGCAGGTGTATCAGCAGGGACGGCGGCAGTTCACCGGGAACATGACAGTGTTTTTCCTTCGCCGCGGAGCTGACAGCGCCGCCGGGTCCGGTTCGCTGCGAGTGGGCTTGACCGTGGGCAAGGTGCTGGGGGACGCGGTCGAGCGGAACCGAATCAAGCGCCGGATGCGCGAAGCAGTCCGCGCGTCCTGGCCGCCGGAGGGTGCGCCGGTGGACGTAGTGTTCAATCCCCGGAAATCGGTTTTGCAGTTGCCCTTCAGCGAATTGCGTCGCCGAGGTGGAACGCGGTCTTAGACTCGCGATGCAGCGGGCGCGGGAAGCAAAGGTTCAAGAACGGTGAAGCGGACTTTGCAAGCAATGTTGTCCGCCTACAAGCGCTGGATATCGCCGGCGCTGCCGAACGCCTGCCGCTTCGTGCCTACCTGCTCCGAGTACGCGATGGAAGCGGTAGAGCGGCATGGAGCGCTGCGCGGCTGCGTGCTTGCCGGTTGGCGGCTGTTGCGCTGCCATCCGTTTGCCCGCGGCGGTTACGATCCGGTTCCGCAAAGGTTTTGGTGGAAGGACAGCGGTAGCAAGCTCGGTGGAGAAAACTTAGCGTCAGGGCACGACGTTGGTCGTGCCAAACGGCAATGTTAGCTGTTTGGGCCCTAGCCCCGGGGTCGCATTTTCGTGCCAACGACTTAATTGAGGGAACGCTCCTTCGCGGACTGAAGTCCGCGCGGGAGTAAACAAGATTAGGGGCATATATCGGCACGACTGAAAGTCGTGCCCTGACGCCAAGTTTTCAGCAAAGCGAAGCGCGGTTGCCCGAGCTAGAAATCTCATTAGTCAACTAACGAACGGACCAACTTGCCCGAGTATCGCAACCCACAACAGGAGCCCGGCGGCGGCCAAAGCCGGATGACCGCTGGTTTTGGTGGTCGTCTTTGGCCTGATCTTGATCGGCCAGTTCCTGCTCGTCAAGAACAAGGCGAAGAATCCGCCGCCGAAGCCTCCCGCGGCCACCGCCGCTGAGCAGAACTCCGGGCCTGCGCCGGCTGCCGCGGCTGCGCCGGAGCAAGCGCCGCCAAGCCCACAGCCACCGCTGAGACAGCCTGCGTCCGCGAGCACATCGCACAAAGCTGCCAATGGCGAAGTCGAGACGGTGGTGGAGAACGATCTCTATCGCATCGTCTTCACCAACAAGGGCGCGCAGGCCAAGTCGTGGGTGCTGAAAAAATACAAGGATGAGCAGGGCCAGCCGCTGGACCTGGTCAATGCGGCAGGCCGAGCAGTACGGGCTGCCTCTCGGCCTCTACACCTATGACGACAAGCTGCGCGACCAACTGAACTCCGCGCTGTACGTCGCCCAGCGATGCCGCTGCGATCACCGCCCCGGGCGAGCTGACCTACGAGTACTCCGAGGGCGGAGTAACCGTTCGGAAGACCTTCCGCTTCGACGACAGCTACGTTTTGCAGGTCGAGGTCGCCGTAACCCAGGACGGCAAGACCATAGAGGCGCTTCCCGTCTGGCCGGCGGGCTTCGGAGATCAGGTCGACCGCCCCGTCGTACGCCTCTTCGCGCGTGGAGTACGAGGCCGAAGGCAAGGTCACGCGTCTGGAGGCGAAGAAGGTTAGCGGCGGTAACACCGCTGCACGGGCCTCTGAGCTGGGCGGGCGTGCAAGACCAGTATTTCGCCGCGATCTTCCTGCCCGACCTGCCGCGCGATGCTGCGCTAGTCACGCTTCATCACTCGATCACGGTTCCGAAGGACCCGGCCCATCCCGATCCCAATAAGGTCGACACCTACCAGGTGCTCGGCGCGGCTGTGGGCAACACCAACGGGTGCGACCAGCGAGCGGCTGTTTGTCGGTCCTAAGGCGGTCGACGTACTGGAGTCGGTACAGGCCCGCCTCGACGATGGCAAGCCCGGCGGCCCTGACCTGCGCCACGTCGTCGACTTCGGATATTTCAGCTTCTTCGCCCGCCCGCTGTTTCAGTGGCTGAAGTGGACCTATCAACCACTGGATCCACAACTGGGGATGGTCGATCATCATCCTTACCGTCATCATCAACATCGCGCTGCTGCCGCTGCGCATCACCAGCCAGAAGTCGGCGCTCAAGATGCAGAAGCTCCAGCCGCAGATGAAGGCGATCCAGGCGCGATACAAGAACATCCCGATGCGCGATCCGCGGCGCGCGGAAATGAACGCCGAAATTTCGGCGCTGTACAAGAAGGAAGGCGCGAATCCGGCCGGCGGCTGCCTACCGCTGCTGATCCAGTTGCCGTTCCTCTGGGCGTTCTACTCCATGCTGGGTAACGCCATCGAACTAAGGCAGGCGCACTTCCTCTGGATCCACGACCTGTCTTCGCCGGACAAGTTGTTTATTTTGCCGGTGCTCATCGTGCTGAGCACGTTCTTCATGCAGAGGCTGACGCCCAGCGCGGGCATGGATCCGGCGCAGCAGCGCATGATGACCTTCATGATGCCGGCCATGCTGGGTTTTTTCAGTTGGTCGCTGCCCTCGGGCTTGAGCCTGTACTGGACGATGGGCAACGTCATCGCCATCATTCAGCAGTCGATCATGAACCGCACCGGGCTAGGCAAAGAGATGCGCGCCGAAATGGAAAAGCGCGCCCGCAAGAGCAACAAATAAGCGAACACTATGCCAATTCAGGACAAAGTCGCTGCTGCTCGCAAGATTAGTGAACTGCTGAACGGAATCATCAAACATGGCGACTTTCGCCTGAAGTACAAGATCATGGTCGACCCGCCGGCGGTCGATCGTGCACGATTCCGAGAACCCCGTCGATCCTGGTGGATCTCGGCGGTGCTGACAGTCCGCTACTTCTGGAGCGCGGCGCCGAACTCCTGCGCGCCTTCGAGCAGGTAGCCTTGGAGATGCTCAGGCTTGTCACAGGAAGAGCACGACCTGGTGCTGTTCGATTGCCAGAACTTCCGCTCAGCGCGTAAGAAGGAGTTGCGCATGGCTTCGGAAGTGGCTGCCGAGCAGGTGCGTCGCACCGGCGTACCCTACGCCTTTGCGCCGATGGCGTCGCGCGAACGCCGCCTCGTACATCTTGCCCTTCGCGACCACACCGATCTTCGGACGGAGAGTGCCGGAGAAGCGCTGCAAAGGTACGTCGTGGTTTATCCCAAAGATTACAGCGGCAAACCTCCGGCCCCGGCCGTGAGCAGAAGACGATAGATTCGAAGTTCCCGCGGCAGACCGCCTTCCGCCCTGCAACCGTCGCCGGACGGCTCACATCCGACAAAGTACATGGCAATTTTCGATAGCCGGACGGCGCGCGCGCTGACGACGATCCTCGTCTTCTGCATTGTGGTGTGGTTCGTCTACCAAGTGCGCAACGCGCTCATCCTCATTCTGTTTTCTGTTTTGTTTGCCTACCTTCTCGAACCCGTCGTGCTTCGCTTCGAGAGGTCCCGCATCGGATGCACTTCCCGTAGTTTGGCAATACTGGAAACCTACGTTGTTTGTGGCGGCGTTTTGACGTTGCTGCTGGTGATTTTCGGGCCCCGCATCGCCGACGATATGCGTCAGCTCATCCAGTCGATGCCCAGCCTGCTCGACCGAGTCGCCAGCGGCAAGATCGTTTGGCAGCTCGGCAGCCGGCATGGGTGGAGCTACGACACCGAGGCTCACATTGAACAGTTCATTTCCAGCCACCGCGATGCGCTGGAGGGCTACATTAGCCACATCGGCGCCAGTATTGCCGGCTCGCTCAAGCATGCCGTCTGGTTCCTGCTGGTTCCCATTCTTGCCATATTCTTCCTCAAGGATGGCCGTAATCTCGCCGAGGGGGCGATTCGCACCCTCAATCGCAGCCAGCAGCGCAGATTCTTGCGCCAGGTGGCCCGCGACCTGGACGAAATGCTCGCCTCGTTCATCGGAGCGCAACTGATCCTGGCGGGCGCCGCAACCCTGGTGTTCACCAGTTTTTTCTGGCTGATGCACCTTCCCTATGGATTGGCTTTAGGCGTAACCGCGGGCTTCCTGGAGTTTATCCCCGTGGTCGGCCCCCTGGCCGCTGCCGGATTGATTCTGGGAGTGGGGTTTCTCGATGCTTTTCCCCACCTGCTCTGGATCGCTGTGTTCCTGGGATTGTGGCGTCTGGTACAGGACTATCTCATCTCCCCGCGGGTGATGGGGAACAAGGTCGAACTGCACCCCTTGGCAGCCATCATTGCTGTGCTGATGGGAAACGAGATCGCAGGAGTGATCGGCGTGTACCTATCCATCCCGGTAGCGGCCACATTACGAATTCTGTGGGTACGCTGGCAACACTCTCGCGCGCTTGAAACGGACGTGAATCCGCCTGGCCCGCAATCGGAAGAGCGTACCATCGCGGCCTGAAGATTAGCCGGAGGCTTCTGTCGGTGCGAGCTGTTGGAGCCCCATTCGCCTAAGGACTCGCACCGTTTCGCACACATCACCTTCCTGGAAGAGGCGGATGCCGGCAACGCCAGCGGCGCCGGCGCGCAGACAAGCGAGGGCGTTGCCCAGATTCACTCCGCCCAACGCCAGTACGGGAAACGAAGTCTTCGGGGCAGATTCGGTGTGGTCCGGTGGTTGTGCGCCGCCACAGGCAACCGAAAGCAAACCCAGGCCAAGTCCGGGCAGCTCTGTATCCGGCTTCTCGAAGATTGGCGCTAGGACCGCGAAATTCGCGCCATGCGCCTCGGCGTAGCGGACCTCATCGACTGAATGGGCTGACACGCCGATGACCGGAGCGCGATCCGCAACTCTCATCCACAAAGCCCGCACTTCCGAGGCTGCAAGGTCGCCGCCGGGCAGTTGGACCCCATCCGCTCCGCAAGCGAGGGCGACATCGGAGCGTGCATTGATCAGTAATCGTGCGGAGGATGAATTGGCTCGCACGGCGGCGACGGCTTGCTTCGCCAGAAGCTCCAGCTCACGCGTACCCAGGTCCTTCTCGCGAAGCTGGATGTAGTCCACGCCGGCGGCGGCAGCTTCAGCTACTCTTTCGAGCAGCGCCCGGCGCCGGTGACCTTCCTCTCCGGCAAATGCTCGCCGGTTGGTGATGTAGTAGAGGAGCATCCCCCAAGATTCTACTCAGCGGCCTGCTCCTTCAAAGAAGGTCTTCAGCGGGAGTGATGATTTGGCTCCGCCGTGCTCTGGCTCTGCTCTGCGGAGGCCACCACTTCGTACGGCCGCATCATCTCGTTGTCCTCGTGTTCCAGCAGATGACAGTGCCAGACGTAGCGTCCGGTATAGCCCTCGAACGGGATGATGATGCGCGTGATCGCTCGTGGCTCGGCGCGAACCGTGTCCTTCCAGCCCGCTTCACTGGGATCGGGCGGAGTGGCAGCGCCGAAGGTCTTCAGGTTGCCGGTGTCGGTATCACTGGGATAGCCGGGAATGTACTGCTTGCGATCGAGAATCTGGAACCTGACCAGGTGGATGTGAATCGGATGTGTGTCATCCGTGGGATTTACGAATGACCAGATTTCGGTTGTGTTGATGACCGGCTTTTCCGTTATCGGCTGGTGCCAGTAAGCTCCGTTCAGCAGCATGATCATCGACTCGCCCACCGGGCTCGTGTACTCGTTCAGGGTTAGTATGCGGGTCTTTACCGCATCGGATTCCTTTAACTTCGGAACCGGACGCAGTGTCGACGGCAGGGAACTCGTGTCGTTGACCTTGCCGGGCAAGACCCGAAATTGAAGGACGCTGAAGCTGTCGCTTTTGAAGATGATCTTCTCGCCGCCGTGTCCGCTGAAATCGAAGACCACATCGGCGCGCTCGGCGGGCGCCAAAATGAGCTTCTTCAGCGATAGAGGCGCCGGTAGTAGACCCTGGTCCGTGCCGATCTGGTGAAACGGAATGTCATCGCCAAAGGAGAAGCGATACGTCCGTGCATTCGAGCCGTTCAGGGTGCGAAAGCGGTACTTACGCGGCTCCACATCGCAATAGGGAAAGAGCTTGCCGTTAGCCAGAATCGACTCGCAATAGACTTCCGGAACCCACGGCGCGTCGGCGTTTGCCGAGATCGGGTAAAGAAGCTGGTGCTCGAGGGTGAAGTCGCGATCGAAGATCACCAAAGGAATTTCATACTTTCCCTTGGGCAGGTTCAGTTCATCCTCGACCTTGTCTCGAACAATGTAGGAGCCCAGCAGCCCGGCAAAGATATTGAGGCGGTTGATGCCCATAGCGTGGTCGTGATACCACAGCATCGTTGGCTCCTGCTGGTTCGGGTAATAAAACAGGTTGGACTTCCCCGGCACCACCCAATCCTCCGGGTACCCATCCTGCTCTGGCGGAACCTTCGCGCCGTGAACATGTATCACTGTGCGCACCTGCGGTTTGTCGGCCTCAGCGCCGTGCAGGTTGTGGTCGATAGGCAGGAAATGCTGCTGCGGCAGCTCGTTCGCCCAGTCGATGAGAAGCGGCTCTCCGCTGCGCGCCTCGATCGTTGCCCCCGGTATCGATGAGGCGCAAGCCCACCATCGCGTCGGCTTCATGTCGCGATGCACCTTGATGTCAGCCTGACGCATGGACATGCGGTAGTAAGGCACCATGATGCGCTGATCGTCGGGACTGGGGCGCCTCCCCTGTGCTTGCGCGACAACGGGAATCGGCAGGGGATCGACAAATTTCTCCAGCTTGCCGGTGTCGAAGGCCACCTGCTGCTTGGCAATTGGATGGTGCCGCATGGCGGGCGGCAGCTGCCCGTGGAGGTACGCCCCGGCGGCGAAGAAGGTGGACTGTTTGAGAAAGTTACGTCTCGTGATCACAGAATCAGGGATTCTATCAAGGCAATTTGAACGTCTGATGAATGAGAAAGGCACGCGCGGGTTTTGTCCGCACGTGCCCGAAGCTTCACAGGCAGCGCCTGCGCAGCGACTTTAGAAAACGCAGCCCTTCTGCACGATTTCGCCCGTGTCGTCCTTAAGAATCAACGTGCGGTAGCAGGTGCTCGGCAGCACGAAGCTGAACAGCGACGTGATGGGGTTGGCGATCGTATCGAACGAACCCTGGCCGATACGCTGTCCGTTGAGCCAATTGTCTTCCACGAAGCGGATCACCGAGCTTTGATCGGTTATCGTGTGGTCAACATAGTTGGCCCGCGTCCAGGGGGAGACCACCAGCAGAGGCTGGCGAGGTCCGTAGCCGCAGCGGCCCTGGGCGGAGGGAGCGTTGATGCCCGAGAGGAACGGGGCGCCGGCACCGCACTGACCTGGAGCGGTGAGGGCATCGACCAAGGTCTGTGAGCTGTTCACGATCTGGCCCAGCTGGTGATCGTACCAACCGTCGGAGTCATCGTAGAGGATGACCACCGCGGTGCTCTTCCATTCCGGACGCTGCATGAGGAAGTTGATGGTGTCGACGATGAAGGTCTGCTCGTCGAGAGGATCCGAATAGCCGACGTGACCGTCCTGATAGCCGGGGGCCTTTAGGAAGCTGACGGCCGGGAAGTTGCCGACGTTGATCGCGTCGAAGAAGTCATGGGTATCGTACTGGTGGTTGGCGGCATCTCCGTTGTATCCAATCATCTGCACCGAAGTCGGACGGGTGTGCTGCGCGTTGATGGTGGAGGCGTAGTACTGGAATGGCTGATGGTGCGGAATATAGTCAGCCTTCTTCACGTTCGTTATCAGCGAAGTGTGGTCACGCTTGCAGCCGGTGCTGTTATCAGGATTCACGATGGTGAGATCGAAGCCCTCGTTGAAGAAGCCCCAAGTCACGTTCGCAGCACTCAGCAAGTCGCCGATGTTCTTGCCGCCGAGCTGGAACTGCGAGCCGGAGGAACAGACATCGCCAATCGGGTCGGCATCGCCGTAGAAGGTCAGGCCGCCGTGGCCGTCAGAGATCACCGGCGGGTTGCCGATAGTCTGCGTGACGCCGTTGGTTTGACCAGCAACCAGGTTGATGGCACCCGGAGTCGAAGGCCCGAAGTTCGTGTCGTAGGAGTTGTCGCTCATGGCATAGTTCTGAGCGTAGTTCCACAGGGCGGTGACGGTGTTGCCGTCGTAATAGCCCATCGTCAGAGCGTTGGTCAGCACCTGCTGAGGGGGAGCCGACGGCGGCGGACCGGCAACGCCGGTGTAGAGCGGGAACAGGTCCATCACTCCACCGTCAAACGCTTGCTGCTCGGGCGTGTAGTTGTGGTCCTGGTCGTTGGTGGCAGCCTGTGAGCGGTCAAGACGGAACGGGTTGCTGGCACCCGCGCCGTTGGCTGGATTCAGGTTCGGATTTGCGTTCAGCAGCGTATATCCGTAACCGTTGACCGACGGCGTGGCGGGTGACGGCGTGAACTGCGGTTCACCCTGCGGATTGGTTGCGTAAGGATAGGTTCCGAAGTAGTGATCGAAGGAGACGTTCTCCTGGAAGATCACCACCAGATGTTCAATGGGCGTGGCTGTCGCCGGCTTGCGAATCGCCACTCTCTGCGCTGGAGCGGCATTGGCCAACTCCGGCGTTATCAGCGGTCCAAACGTAATGGCCGCCATCAAGGCAGAAGCCAAAAACTGACGCATACTCCTCCTCACCCGTTCCCACTTTGGGAAAAATGGAAATCGAACCTTGATAAATCGAGGACATCAATCTGAGGTCACATGCGCTTGAATTTCCGGTTACGAATCCTGAATGTCTAAAATCCTGTGCTCGGTTTGGATGAAACTCGGCGCTCGGTGCTCTGGCGCCGATTTGTGCTCCCGCGTTCGGCAGGTTTATACTGCGAAGCCCATCATGAAGGTATTTGTCGTGATCCCCGCCGCGGGCCTAGGTACGCGCATGTCAGCGGCCACCAGCGGACTCAGATCCAAGAGCAAGCAGTTCTTCGAGCTGCAAGGCGCCCCCATCCTCATTCACACGTTGCGCAAGTTCGACGAGTGTGATCGGGTCGACGAAATCATCGTCGCCCTTCGCAGTAACGAGACTGCGGGGTTTCAGACCCTGATTGCCCAGGAGCATTTCCGCAAACCGATTCGCGTGGTTGAGGGCGGCGAGCACCGTCAGGATTCCGTTGCGAATGCGCTGCGCGCTCTCGACGCTGCCGCCGATGACGTCGTTCTTATACACGACGCAGTCCGGCCTTTTGTGGACCAGGAGACGATCCTTGGCGTGATTGAGGGAGTGCAGAAATACGGCGCCGCGATTGCCGGTATTCCCGCCATCGACACGGTCAAGCAAGTCGAACGAACTGCAGACGGCGCAGTGGTGGTCGCCACCGTCCCGCGCGAACGCATGGTGATGGCGCAAACCCCCCAGGGCTTTCGGTTCGCATTAATCAGCCAAGCCTTCGACGAGGCGCTGGCCGACGGCTTTCTGGGAACCGACGAGGCTTCGCTCATCGAGCGCGCCGGCGGTACGGTTCACGTCGTGATGGGCTCGCCGCGAAATATCAAGATCACGACACCCGCCGACCTCGATCTCGCCGAGCTCTACATCTCGCAGGATGAGCGTCGCCGGGTGGGCTTGTCGGGGTAGGGTCGCGCCTACCTGAGCCTCCTGTCTTGCGGCAAATCTGGTTTGTCATCCTGATGAGCGTAGCGAAGGCCCGGGGAAAGACCGCCCTGATCGCGAGGTGGACGAACACTCGCAATCACAAGCCTGGTCGATCTCCGCGCGAGAGCAGGTCCTTCGGTCGCCTTGGCGACCTCAGGATGACAATTACGAAAGGAAATCGTAAGGACGACGGACTAAACTCCGCTACTGCTCGGCGCGCTGCTCTCAGTACCCGTGGCGCGCATCGCCTCGTTCGCTCCCGAGCGCACCTGGCCCATGGCGCGCTCGGCAGTGCTGCGGATCGACTCCACCCCACGGTTGACGCGCTCCCGGCCTTGCTCGTACGTGTCGCGCGCCGAGCTCGCCAGGTCGTTTGCCCGGTCTGCGAGGTTGTTCCGGGTCTCCTCCCCACTCATTGGGGCAAACAGAATTCCCAAGCCGATCCCCATGCCCAAGCCAAACAGAAAACTTTTCATGCCTTCCTCCTAATATCGGTCAAGCAAATTTTCGTGCGTTTTCGGTTCCACCGAGAAGAGATGCAGCGAACAGGCGTAAGTTTGCCGTGAGCCAGGTATGTTCCCTGAATGAGTGCAGCAAAAAACCGGCCGCCTCTGCGACCGGTCGGAGAAATGGAATCCGTGAGGAGCTATTGCTGCGTCGGCTGTAACGCTGGCGCGGGGCCCATCGCCTGGATGCGTTGCGTGGCCACCTGGCCAACAGGGGAGGTTGGGCTCTCCTTTTGCAGTTCTTCATACAGCTTGCGTGCATCCTGCGGCTGATTGTTGGCCCGGTAGAGCTCGGCGAGCTCGAACTGCGCTGTCCACTTGCCGACCGCATTGGACGGGTGATCGATCAACTGCTTGTACAAGTCGACCGCCTTGGAACTCTGGTTGGTGTCGGCATAGAGCGTGGCCAGGGCGAGCTTGGCCAGCCCGGCCATGCTCTTGTCCCAACTGGAGGCCACTTCACTGAGCTGCTTTTCCGCTCCGGCGTTGTCGCCCATGTCGCGCAGCGTGATTCCCTCAAAGTAACGCGCGATGCGGCCGGATTGGGTAAACGAATACTTATCGGCAATCTGGGTGAACTCCGCGTTGGCGGCCTTGGCCCGCTCCTGCGCTGAGCCGTAGGTCAGCATGTCAGCCGTGGCCGGCTGGCCGGCGGGGCGAATGGGGGCGTTGTACTTGTCGATGGCCGCCGCCAGCATGCCGTGGGCCTGCTGGTTGCGATAGTTGACGTAGGTCCATCCGCCGATGATTACTGCCAGAATGACCGCGACGACGACCGCCGCCGTGATTAGTGTCGACTGGTTGTCAGCCGCCCAACTTAGGGTGTCGACTGTAGTCGCTCGGAATTCGTCCGTCTTAAGTTGGTGTCGAGTGGAACTGCGCACGCGTGGTCCTTCTGTGGATTTGCCAAAGGTGGGTGAACTAAAAGTGTAACAGGGGCCTGATTTCAGGGTCAAACCCGGCCGTCGGGACGCAGGGGCTCATCATCACCTTTTGTGATTGCTTCTGATGCTGTCCGAGTTCCGCCAGCGCCGGCAGAGTTGGGGATGCGGGTGGCGCTTTCCTCGCGTTGAGACCATTGGGTTAGAATGACTCTCGAAAACCGCCGGTTCCCCAAGTGATCCATCGTCGTCCGGAACGCGCTGAAGACGAAGTGTTTTTGTTCGCTCTCTTCTGCGGCTCCCGTGAAGCCGAATTCGCCACTCTGTCGCAACCGGAACGCGAGACCCTGCTGCGTCTGCAGTATCGAGCCCAATCCCGCGACTACGCTGAGCGCTTCCCGCGCTCCGAGCATTTCATCATTGAATCCTGCGGCGAGGCTGCAGGCAGACTTCTGCTCAATCGCGATCCCAACGAGCTTCGGATCATCGATATTGCAGTCACTCCCGAGCGGCGGCGGCAGGGGATTGCGTCCGCCGTGCTGAAGTCGCTGATCTCCGAGGCCGAAAGTGCACGCATACCCCTAAGCTTGAGCGTCTGGCACGACAATCCCGCCCTGGCTCTCTATCGGCGACTCGGGTTCCGCGTGCGAGCGGAGAGCGCCACTCACCTGGAACTCGAATGGCGCTCCACGCCCTGATTATTGCCGCGACGGGAAGATTCCTTGCAGCGCGATGATGTAATTGACCGCCAGATAGGGCTGCTGAACGGTGATGGGCAGGTTACCTCCGGTTATTCCAATCATCGCGCTATTCATAGTTGTTTTCCCGTCAGGGCTGGCTCCATAGACCTTAGGAGGGGTCCCCGGTGTGGGCGGCTGAGTGTTTGCCGGCACCGCGCCTTTTGGGTCAGTGGTGCTCTGGGTCTCGGTGGCCGCGACGGTATGCGAGTGCGCCGGCATCTGCGGAGTGGTCAAGGTGACGGTCTCAGCGCCGCCCGCCTGACCTTCCACGTAGGGGCTCAGTCCCGGCCCCTGCCCCATTCCCAGCGGCACTCGCCCTCGCAGGTCCGGCAGCGCGAAGGTCTGAACCCCATCGCCGCCATACGTTGTCCCCAAGAGGCTGAACAGCGCCGTGTTCTGCGATATGGGAAGCAACTGACCTTGGCAAAACGCCCAGCCGACGGGCGCAAAGTTTCCGCCGAACATTCGAATCTCACCCAAAAACGGATCGGCCATAGAATCTCTCTCCTATTCTTTGATGTACTACAGGTTTTTGCTTTGAAGGCGCAACCTTATACCAGTGCCGCAGACATAGCAATCAAAAGAGCGCGGATTTTATGGTTTCGTAAATTATTCCCGATCTGATTGGCACCTTTTGGGTAGCAAACAAAAAGGGCGGCCCGCGGCCGCCCTGAGGACAAAGCTCGATGCTTACTGCTTTTTAGGAGGCGTCTTTCCCTTTCCGTAGGTTGTCTCGACTTTAGCCCCAAGCGCATCGAGATAACCCTTAGCCTGAGTAACCAGCGGGCCGTCAGGCTTCAACTCGATGTACTTCTGGAACGATTCAGCCGTGCCCGGCGGCGCAATCATCTTGTTGGTTTTCGAGTCTAACTGTGCCATCGCGATCAAGTTTTCGCCTTTGTAGTAGTAGGCTTCAGCCCGGTTCGGATCTGCCGCTATGGATTTGTCGAATGCCGCAACCGCCTCCTTCGGGTGCTGCGTATTGGTAAAGACGGCGCCTTCATTAAAGAAGTACATGGCAGCGTTGGCGGGCTCGGCCTGAGCGGCGGCGTTGTACTGCTCGACCGCCTTGTCATTTTGACCTGACTTGGCGTACGCGTTCGCCAGACCGCTGAGGTAGCCACCGTTCTTCGGCTTAAGCGCGATGGCCTTGTTGTAGGCCTCAACTGCCTCGGGATATTTCTTGTCGCCCGTATAGGCATCGCCCAGGTACCCCCATAACAGGTCCTGCTGGGGATTCTTCTCCGCCGCCGGCTGGAGCATCGCAATTGCCTGATCGTAGTTGCCGGCTTTCATGAGATCACGTGTCTGAGCAAGTATTACGTTCAGGTTCTTGATGTTTTCATTGGAGGCTTTTACTTCCTCGATCTTCTTCAGCTCTTCCGGAGTAGGGCCACCGATTTTGTCCTTCTTCAGGTCGAAATTGACGGTTGTTTCCTGGCCGGCGGCAATGGGAACTTTGCCGAACGCATCAATTCGCTTTCCGTCCTTGTCGATAAGGATGGCGTTGTATGTGCCGGCTGCAATACCGGCGGAGAAATACTCGCCCTTACTGTTGACCTTAAGGGTCTGTTTGGCGCCTTTTTCAATGTTGTCCAATTCAACCGTGGCATCGGTGATGGGTTTGCCATTCTCGTCCTTGGCGAAGCCCTTGATCGTGCCGGTCGCTTGCGCGAACACCTGGACGGCGCACAAGCTCGTCAACATAACAAAAAGTGTAAGAACTGTGAGAAATCTCTTCATGATGTATGCCTCCGGCGCGGAACTAACCCTGAGCAGTTCCCGCGCGCGAGCTTTGACTTCCTGCTGGGGTGGAGCGTAACTCTACTGCTGCATGGGGGCCGGCGAAAGGTACGGAATCGGATCGCGAGCGCCCGCTGTCGCAAAGGCCCGCAGCCGCAGTACACAACTTTCACATACGCCGCATGCCTGGTCCATCCGGCTGTAGCATGACCACGTTAAATCGAAGGGAGCGCCCAATTCAAGGCCAAGCGTCACAATCTCCGACTTTCGCAGCCCAATCAGCGGCGTCTCAATCCGGATCACTCCGTCCTTTGTGCCGGTGCGGATCGCCTCATTGAACGCCCGATAGAACTCCGGCCTGCAGTCGGGATAACCCGAGCTGTCCTGCTGCACCGCCCCAATATAAATGCGCGCGGCCCCCAAAACTTCTGCCCAACTGGTAGCTGCCGAAAGAAAATGAGCATTGCGGAACGGCACATATGTGACCGGGATCTGGGCGCCAATTTCCGGACCAGCCTGGGGCACGTCCAGCTTCTCGTCGGTGAGTGCCGAGCCGCCGATGCTACGAAAGAACGGCGTGCGGAACATCAGCCGGGTGTGAATCCCGAGGCGATCGCAAATCGCGCAGAAGGCCTGCTGCTCGCGCTCTTCGGTCCGCTGGCCGTAGCTGACGTGCAGCGCGGCCGTGGCCTCGGCGCCGTGTTGGCGAACCGACAGGGCCGCGCACACCGCCGAATCCATTCCGCCGCTGAGCACGACTACCGCGTCCGCCTTGTTTCCCGTTCCCGCCACCGTTAAACGCCCTTCAGCGAAGGCTCCCAAATGAACTTGTGAATCTGAAATCCGAGGCGCACCTTCAGATTGTCCGCCAGAATCCACTCCGCCAGGTCTCGCGGGTCGACTAAGCAATGATCGGCGCTGCGGCTGCCGGTTGCGTCCTTGCGAAATGCCGGAGAGAAGATGATGGATCCGGCTCGAATACCCGCAGGCAACTCGCTAATGAAGTCTCGGGAGAACTCGTAATCTCTGCGGCTGGCGATCACAAACTTCAGCTCATCGCTCTCGGTCAGCGCGTTCAGGTTCTCCGGCAGGAAGGTTCCCCCCTCCCCGGAGTCAGGACACTTTATGTCCACGATCTTCGCCACACCCTTGGGAACATTCGCCAGCGGACGCTCACCACTAGTTTCCAAAAGCACGGTATAGCCGGACCGAAGCAAGCTGTCCATCAAAGGAACGACTTCGCGCTCCTGCAGCATGGGCTCGCCGCCGGTGATTTCCACCAGCCCCTTGTCGGGCGACAGACGGTGCACCTCGGCCTCGACCTGCTCCTGGGTCATGCGCGAGCCGCCCTTGAAGGTGTACTCGCTGTCGCACCAGACGCAACGTAAGTTGCATCCCGCCAGGCGCACGAAGACGCACGGCATCCCGGCATATGACGATTCGCCTTGCAGCGACTTGTAGATTTCGATGATCTGCATGGAACAATTTGGCGAAGGTGGAGTACGCCTTCAGGCGTACACATTGGCGCCGCCAAAAGCATTGTCATCCCGAGTAAGCTTTAGCTCGCGAGGGACCTGCTTTTATGTCGTTCCTGTCAGCGAACTCGGCTTTGCGAAGATCGCGTCAGGGCACGAATTAGTGCGTGCAAGAAACGGGCGGTCGCCTACAACTCTTCGATCGTGATGCGATCGTTGGTGTAGATGCAGATCTTTCCTGCGATCTTCATGGCTTCTTCCGCGATCGCCTTTGCATCCAGCTGTGTGTGCTCCATCAGCGCGGTCGCTGCGGCGGTAGCATACGAGCCCCCACTGCCGATGGCTGCGATGCCCGAGTCCGGCTCGATGACATCGCCCTGCCCGCTGATCAAAAACGTCTGGCTCTGGTCGGCGACCAGCAAAAGCGCTTCCAGCTGGCGCAGCATCTTATCGGTGCGCCAATCCTTGCCCAGCTCCACGGCGGCGCGGCCTACGTTGCCGTGATATTGCTCCAGCTTCGACTCAAAGCGGGAGAACAGCGAAAACGCGTCGGCAGTCGACCCGGCGAAACCCGCGAGTATCTTGTCCTGATAAAGCCGCCGAATCTTGCGGGCCGAGTGTTTGATGACAGCTTCGCCGAGGGTTACCTGGCCGTCTCCGGCCATCACCACCTTATCGTTGCGGCGAACACAAAGAACAGTAGTAGAGCGGATCAATCGCTTGCGTTGCATCGATAGTTCGATTATACCAGCGAAAATCGCGCCCTTTGCGCTTCGCCCGGACGCCGTTCAGCCTGGTCTCTTCTGGTGTGCGATGCTGCCGACAGTGGCCTTCATCGCGCGAAGGTAGTCACCGGGCGCGAGCAGAATCTGAGTGCCGCGAACTCCTGCCGAGATCGAGATCACGTCCCATAGCTCGATGGTCTCGTCGGCGAACACGGGATGGTCCTTCTTCGCTCCCAGCACAGTTACCCCACCTCGAATGTAGCCCGTCAGCGGCTGGACCTCCTTTAATGCCACGAGCTCCACTTTGCGGTCGCCGCTGAACGACGCCAGTTTCTTGTAGTCGAGTTCGTAGTTGCCGGGGATTACCGCAAAGCACGGCCCATTGCGGTCGCCGCGCGCCAGCAGCGTCTTGAATACCTGCTCCGGAGGCAGGCCTATCTTCGCCGCCACACTTTCCGCAGCGAGGTCCTCCGGGTCGACATCATAGGTGCGCAGCTCATACGCGATTCCGAGTGAATCAAGCAGGCGTGCGGCATTGGTCTTCATGGAGTCCTACGGATGAGCTACTGTCGCGCAAACAGCATGACACGTACGAATGGGAAATCTTGAGTATCGGTGAGCTTGTACTGCTGATTCAATGCCGCCTCGAATGCGGCAAACCTCGGATCATTCGGTGGCATAGGCGTTGTGACCACCCAAATCCTATCGTGTCCCTGCGCAAAATCGGGCACCCGCGCGGCAGCGGGAACTCCCATGAAATCATGCCATCCAACTCCGGAGTTGTTCCCCGGCCACAGTATGTCGGGCTTCATATCAGCGTTCGTGTGCGCGGCGTAGTAGTCGTAAGGAAACCTCGTAGATACGGTGTAAAAGACGACCCCGTCGCGGGGCTGTGCATGGTCGAGAATGTAGGCAGTAGCTGAGCGTACATCGTTACGGCCAATATCAAAGTCGACCTGGTAGTAAGAACGTACTCCCGCCAGCCCGAACCATACCACTGCAGCAATCATGATGCCCGCCAGCAGACGAGGCCGTATGTAAGTTATGCCCGCGGCCGCCAGCATGATCCACGCCGGAAGAGAAATAATCAGGTATCGAGGAGCAAATACCGGGCGCGCGATTGAGACCAGCAGCACGATGGCTATAGGTACAAAGAGCCAGCAGGCAAGAATGATATAGCTCGGACTATCGCTGCGCCGCCGCCTTACAGAAATGATTCCTGCGACCAGGCCCACGATTACGCAGATCGAGTACAAAATCAGCAGGGTTGTTTCTGCATTGCCGGAAAGTTTCTTCAGCAGGCCTACCAGATCGTTGACCCTCGGCCTTGGAATCCATGCAATGGGTCCGGCTCCCGTCGTAGCTATGAACAACCAGATCGGTAAAGTCCAGAGCGCCGTCAGCCGGGCGGCGCGTCGAAACTGCGCGCGAGCTTCCTGCCCCGATGCGATCAGCCCTGTCTTCGTCATAAGGCGCAGCGCAACCCAATGCGCAACCACAACCAGAACCGCAAAGAAATGCGCGTAAATTGCCAGTGAGCTTGCCGCTATGTACCAGTTCCAGTCTCGCCGTCGTCCGCTTTCAATCCCCGATACAAAAAAATAGCTTGAAACAATGAGCAGCAGCACCAGCAGACTATAGCTTCGAACTTCCTGCGCATACCGTACCTGGAAGGCATTGACACTGAGTAGCAAGGCGCTAATCAGTCCAAAGCTGGTTCCGTACATCTTGCGGCCGAGGACGAAGATCGCCGGAATAGCAGCCACGGCGAATGCGACCGAAAGCCCTCGAATAAACGCTACCGAATCGCCGAGATGCAACCAACCGCGAAGCAGCAGGTAGTAGGCAACCATGTTCATTTCTCTGCGCCAAAGGATGCGCAGGAAATTGAACCAGTCTAGCCGCGCCATCGTAATACTGGATCCTTCATCCAGCCACAAGCTCTTGGCCGTAATCGCATGGAGCTGTAGCAGCGCGCCAAGGGCAGTGATGGCAACCAGGGCCGCCCAAGTCCAGGCTTTACTCACAAGATTAGCCGACCCGGCTTCAAACCGTCGCGTATTATCACGGATTAGATGGCTGGTTGCGGGCATACTAAGGTGAGATATCCAATCGAACTATGTCGGCACTCTAAGGAGCAAGTATCCAGCCGCCAACCCGAACACCAGGTCGGGCGACCATGCCGCCAGCATCGCGGGCAACTGGTTCGCATTTCCCATGGCTTCGAACAGCCCCGCCATGCCGATGTAGACCACCGCTATGGTAATGGCGATGGCAACGCCGGCCAAAGGGCCGCCGGTTCGTCCCGACACCGCGAATGGAATGGCCAGAATTGCCATGACCAGCGTGATCAGAGGGTAGGATAGTTTCTTCCCAAGCTGCACGCGCAAGCGGACTGTATCGAAACCGCTCTGCTGCAAATCGTCGATATAGTCCCGAAGCTCGTGATAGTCCATCTCCGACGATTGCCGGACCTCTTTCTTGAAGTAGCTTGGATCCTCGTGAAGTTCGTTGAATGTAGCTACGTCGTAGGTTCGATATTCCTGAATGGAGGCCCCTTTTAGCGTTCGTACCCATCCATTCTCAAAGACGAACTTCTTCAGACCCGGTTCCCAGTGCGCCTGCGCTGCGGAAATTCTCCGGGTCAACTGAAAATTCTTAGGATCGAATTCGAAAACCGAGACTCCCCGAAAAGTATCGGTATCCGCATCAAAAAGCTGGTAGTAATAAATTTCGTCATTAGCGCCTACAATCCATTGGCGGTTTGCCTGCCGGTAGGTTTGTGCCGGCTTGCCCTTAATTTCATTGCGCAGAATTTCCTGTCGCCGGTTGGTATGAGGAATATAGACCTGGTCGAAGAGGAATAATCCGCCGGCAAGAAACGCGCTCAGCACAATAACCGGCAACGTCGCGCGGTACAAGCTGATGCCGGTTGCCTTCATGGCTGTCAGCTCGCTCGATTTCTGCATCAGCCCGAACGTAATCAGCACGGCCAGCATCACGGCGACCGGCGTCATCTGGTAAATGAGCGAGGGGCTCAGGTTCAGCAGGTATTCCGCCAGCAACAGTACCGAAACCTTGTTTCGCACAATGTCCGTGAACAGCTCGAAGAATGTGAAAACCAGTGCCAGAATCAGCAGCGTCGCCAGGATCATCGCCAGATACATGACGAAATCCCGCAGGATCATCTCATCCAGGATGAGAGGAAAGCGCGCACTGAAACGCTTTTTGCCCTGACGGCGGTTGGCAAAGTCGACCTGCTGCCATCGGCTCGGACGCCAGGTTTCCAGGGGCTGCCACTTACGCATGAGCCAGGCCCACGAACGTCCGAGATTCCCAATCTCTCCCGGGACGCGATCCGATCGCCACAGCAGCACCAGGCCGCACAGGAAGAAAAGGATGTTGCCGGCCCACACTCCAAACCACGGCGAGATCTTGCCCTGGCGCGCCAACGACACGCCCAGCAACGAAAAAACGTAGTAGACAAACACCAGCGCGATGGTCAGGACGAATCCCGTGCTCTTCCCGCCTTTGCGCGCCGAAAGACCCAAAGGAATGCCCACCATCGCCAGCACCAGGCAAGCCGCGGGCAGGCCAAAGCGACGCTGGAATTCGATCTCGTAGTACCGCGCCTTCAACTGGTCGTAAACGATGGTCATCGTGTCCGCGGGATTCGCGGCGGCGGCGGCCTTGTGTTCGCGCGCTGCATTGGCCAGCAGCTCGCGCAGGCTCAGTTGGGCAACCGGCAGCAGGTCGCGGGGACCGCGCTCAGCCGAGCCCGGCACCTGGATCGGAATATCGGTGCTCTCGAAGGTGGTGATGGAGTACTGGTCCTTGCCCTTAAGCACCAGCTCCTGCTGGCTGCCGTCTTCCAGATGGAAGCGCAGGTTATCCGGTGAGTCGTTCAGCAGAACGCCCCGATCGGCGACCGTGATCTTGGGAGAGGCCGGGTCGGTCGTGTCGGCAAGGAACACACCGCGCCACAGCGAGCGATTCCTCTCGGGAATCGCGTCCTGCACATACAGCACCGTGTTCTTGAACTCCTCATAGAAAACCCGCGGCTGGATTTCGAACGATGCCTGCGACGATTTCAGCCGGGCCTGTAAAGACGCCAGGGCTGCCGCCGACTTGGGCGCAATGTAGATGCTGTTCAGCATCGCGAGGCCCCACACCACGATGGCAAACAGCGACACCGCGCGCACAAACAGTCCGACTCCCATACCGCTGGCGCGCATCGCGGTCACTTCGCTGTCGGCCGCCAGCCGGCTCAGTCCAATAAGAATTCCCACCAGCACGCCCATGGGCAAGGTCACGGTGAAGGTGGTCGGAAGTGTGAGGAAGAAAATCTCTGCCACGCTGGGCAGCGGCGCGCTGTTGCGGACGATCAGCTCCAGCAAACGGCCCAGGTCCCGCATGAAGATGATGAAGGTGAACAGCACCAGGCCGAGGAAGCCGTGGGAGATTACTTCCTTCAGGATGTAGCGGGTGAGAATGCGCACGAATGTCTAGTTTAAACGCAAAACGAGGCCGAGACGAGCGCGACCGTCGAACCGCGTGACGGTAGCATTCCTGTGCCGGCTAATCCCCGTGCGCTGCCTGTGCCACAGTAGCTTCCTCGTGCCACGGTGGCAGCACCTTCACCAACACCCAAAGGATGGCGAACGGCAAAATCGAGAGTACTATGGCCGGCAGCAATCCTTCGCGGGTCACAAAGCCCATTTTGTAGGTCGTGTATCCGAGGAAGCTTTTGGAGAAAAGCTGGCCACCGATAACGACGTTCCAGCGCATAGCGAAGATCCCGATCATCGTGAGCACACCGGCGACGGAGTAGATGCGCTTACGCGTCAGCTCCGGAAGGCGCACCAGTTGCGTGATCGCCAGTAGTGCCAGAGGCGTGAGTGTGCCCACCACAATCTGGAGAACGATCTGCGAGAAGTACAGCTTGGTATGGACCATGAAATCCAGGCTGCGGAACGATTCGTCCGATTCGTAGATGCGATGGATGAGGTCAACCATCTCCAGCGTGAAGTCGATCAGAAATGTGTAGAACAGGTACATCGCAATGCTGTCTACGCAACGCATGTCGATGGGCCGCCGACGCAATCGGCAGGTCAGCATGTACAGCAGCAGGACCACTGCAATGCCCGACACCATGGCCGAGAACAGGAACACTACCGGCATCAGCGGCGTCGACCACCAGGGATTCGCCTTCACCGAGCCAAAAATAAATCCCACATAGCCATGCAGCAGGAAGGCCGAGGGGATACCGATGATGGTGATGATCCAGCCGACCTTATCGTCGATGCGCAGCGCCCGCTCACTGACGTTGTACGAGCCCAAGTGTCATCGCCCGGTATAATCCATTTCTTCAACGCCGGTCGCTGGACTGCGCCAGCTCGACAATGTCCCGCCGGTACTCCAGCCAAATCTCCACCACCAGAACGCCCAGCAGGTACCACAAATAGACGAAGCCGAACATCGCCATGGCCGATGAACGATGCGGCGTCAGATACATTTCGAACGATCGCTCCGGCCGCCCCAGATGAAGTTGCAGAGGAAGAGGCGCAACGATCAGGAACGCCAGCGCCGTCAGCAACGCAAGCCGGTAGGTGGGCTTTACCGCCTCGACCCGGAAGACGCGCTCCAGCGATGCCAATATGAATGCCCCCGCCACCAATCCCGTAATAAACGGATACAGCACGATCAGGACGCTCCACTGGAGTTCCACTTCATTGGGATACATGAATCCTTCAACTGGAACGTGCACTGCTGTCTCCTATCGGACCGAGCCGTCGAGGTCGTAGTAATAGACTTTCGCTTTCGTCGCCATGTATGGCTTCAACACCTGTACGCTGTGTGTCTTCAGGAAATCGTGAATGGGGTCTTTAGGATTTTTGAAGTCCACCAATTGCCGGGCCCCGGTAGGACAAACCTCGCAACACGCCGTGGTCAGTCCCTTCGTAATGCGGTGGTAGCATAGGCTGCACTTTTCCGCCGTATTCGTCTCGGGATTCAGGAAGCGGCAGCCATACGGGCACGCCTGCACACAATAGCGGCAGCCGAGACAGTATTTCGAGTCGACCAGCACTACGCCATCAGGGGAGACGAAGGTCGCTCCCACCGGACACACCTGGGTGCAGGGCGAATCAGCGCAATGATTGCAGAGTTTGGGAACGAAGAAGTTCTTGCCGTCAGGCTGCTTCAGCTCAGGAAAGCCGTTCTTGCCGCCGTCAGGCGAATCGACCGTCGGATTCTCCACCGTCCAGTCCGCCACCTGATAACGCTCGACCCAGGTGCGGAAGTAGCCATCGGGAACATTGTTTTCGTTCTGGCAGCCGCGCACGCAGCTTCCGCAGCCGATGCACTCCTCGATGTTGATCAGCATGCCGTACCAGTGATCGGACGCCGTGTAGCTGGGCGCAGCCTCGGGTGTTCCCGCCAGAATCGAATCCCACGCAGCAGCCGCTACCGCGGTAAGCACGATGAAGTGCCGTCGCGTCATGTTCATGGTTTCGCCTCCGCCGTTTCGATCAGAGGAGTGTGCGGCTTATGGCAGCTATCGCAGGCCGCTCCGCCGGAATGGTCTTCCGGAACCACCTGCGGGAATGTCTTGGGCTTGGCAGCGTTGGCCGTGTGGCACCGTGGACAGAGCGAGGTGGTCTCGAGCTTTGCCGGCTGGACAGAGCCCGGATCGTCGGCATGCTTTGCCTGCGGCCCGTGGCAGGACTCGCAGGCTACGCCTTTGTGCTTCCCCTTGGTCTTGACCTCGACCACGTCTCCGTGACAGTTCTCACACGCCTGATGGCCGGCGTAGGCGATCGGCTTGGCCGCAATCTCCGCCAGCGCGTCGCCACGGTAATGCCCGTAACGGCCGAAGCTCTTGGGTACCAGCGCGCCCCTGACCACGAGGAAGATGAGAAACATGGCCGAGAACACCGCTGCCATTCGAAACAGGTGCCCGGCATCCTTGAGGTCTTTCATGATTTCGAAAGTTCTCCGTATCTTGGGGTAATACAAAATCCAAGACCCGGAGTGCCGTGCGCTCGGTCACAGAGTCCTGTGACATGAAAGGGGGACTGCTTCCGGCTGCGCGCGATCTGGCGGTGGGACGGGGGTGTTAGCAAGACGCTAACGGCGGGTGGAGAGGATCCCCAGAATCTCCTGCAACCCCTGGCGAACCTTCTTCAACTTCTCGGCTCGCTTCTCGGTAGGGAACGGTAGTCCGGCCTGAAGCTTGGCGGGCTTGGCTTCAGCCTTTAACTGCTGACGCGCGCCGGGAATGGTGAAGCCCTCTTCATAGAGCAGCTTCTTAATCCGCAGCACGTACTCGACATCCCGTTGCCGGTACATGCGCTGTCCCGTGCTGCCCTTGACCGGCTTGAGCTGCGGGAACTCGGTCTCCCAAAAGCGCAACACGTACGCAGGAAGCTGGCAGAGCTCAGCGACTTCGCCAATGCGAAAGTAGAGCTTGTCGGGAATCACCGGCGATGTCGAGCCGGCTTTCTTCGCAGATTTCTTACCCGCAGCACTGGTTGCCATCGGCTTCGTGGCTTAAGGATACCCTTGTTCGACGAGCCAGGAAAAGCGGATTGCGCGTGGTGGGTGAACTGTCTGGTTCCCGGCACTCCAGGAGACGGACTCCCGTTCTGTTAAGTTGCCCTCCGGCCCGTGCTTGGCATTCCGGCGACAAACGCCACCGGCTGTTTTACGATCAAAGCCTTCGCATGACCGAAGAAGTTCAACTGAGTACCGCTGACAAACTGGTGACCGCCTTGCTGCTCACATCCGTCGGCGGATTTGTAGACGCGGTGGGATACATCTCGCTGTTTCAGATTTTCACCGCGAATATGAGCGGCAACAGCATTCACGTTGGCATCTACGTTGGCGGTTTCGATATTGCCGGGCTGAGCCGTCCGGCTTGCGCCATCCTTTCGTACGTTTCGGGAATCATTTTGACGCGCATCGCACTCGAGATTGCGAACCGCGCCGGCGTGCGAAGAATCGCATCCTTGACCCTTTCGGTTGAAGCGCTGCTGCTCGTGATCTTTGCGCGAGCCACTCCCGTGATGCATTCCGGCCAGATCGCCGAGCAACGCTCGCTCGCCTATTTCCTGCTGGTGGCAACGCTGGCGTTTGCCATGGGTGTCCAGACCGGGACCCTCACGCATCTGGGCCCGCTGACGGTTTACACGACTTTCGTTACCGGGACGCTCACCAAGTTTTCCGAATCGTTCGCGCGAATGGTGTTTTGGATTCACGACCGCCGGCGGAGCGGCATAGCGATGCCTGACATTGTGAGACATCTCCGAACACAAGCTGATGCCGCAGCAAGCGCTCTGCTCCTGGGGACCTGGCTCTGCTATGTCACGGGAGCTGCTTTAGGCACAATATCGAAGCGCCACTGGGAATTGAAGGCCATCTACGGCCCCGTGGTTGTGTTAGCTGCGCTTGTGATCCTCGACAGGATCCGCCCGCTTGCGGCTACCGAGGAACAACATCAGAGCACGCCTCTAAAGCAGGCCAGGTAGCTCGTCGACCGATCGCGGTTATGCTGACTCTCTCTTCTGGACAGGCCGCCAGCCTTGCTCTGATTCGCTCATGCTCCAATCGGAGGCGGACTGCCTCTGTGGCTTCTCCATGCCCATGAACGCCAGCGCCGCCCCAAGCAGCGCCAAATTCTTGCCGAAGTTGATCATCTGGTTCTGGCGCTCTCCCGGGTCCTCTAGAAGCTCTTTCGGTCCTACGGATCGGCCATAGTGGGCACTCGCGTTTGTCTTGAACAGCCCGCCCCATACTGTAAACTAGAAGTACTCCCAAATCCTCTCTCCGTCTGCCCCTGTCGCACGCGGTTTCAAGCTGAAAGGACTGTAGTTTGAGCACGAGTATCCGCAACATCGCCATCATCGCGCACGTCGATCACGGCAAGACCACGCTGGTTGACGCCATGCTCGGCCAGAGCGGCACCTGGCGCGCCAACGAGGCCCATGCCGAGCGCGTGATGGACTCCAACGAGCTGGAGCGCGAGCGCGGCATCACCATCCTGGCCAAGAACACCGCCATCTTCTATCACCTCGCGGCCGACGCAACGGAAGTGGTCAAGATCAACATCGTCGACACCCCCGGCCACAGCGACTTCGGCGGCGAAGTTGAGCGCGCACTGAAGATGGTGGACGGCGTGATGTTGCTGGTCGATGCCAGCGAAGGCCCGCTACCGCAGACGCGCTACGTGCTGAGTAAGGCGCTAGAGGCCAAGCTGCCGCCGATCCTCGTCATCAACAAAATTGATCGCCCCGACGCGCGCGCCCAGGAAGTGCTGAACGAAGTCTACGATCTGTTCATCGATCTCGATGCCGCCGAAGATCAGCTCGGTTTTCCCGTGCTGTATACAAACGCGAAGATCGGCACGGCTACGACGGACATTGACAAGCCGGGCCAGGACTTGCGGCCGCTTTTCGAAGCTATCGTCTCCACCATCCCCGAGCCGAAGGGCGATGCCGAGGGCCCGCTACAGGTGATGGTCGCGAACCTCGACTACAGCGATTATCTGGGACGCATCGCCATCGCGCGTGTATTCAACGGCACGCTAAAGACGGGAGAAGAAGTCGCCATCGCCAAGCGCGACGGCACGATGCAGAAGACCAAGATCACCAAACTCTTCTCCTTCGCCGGACTCAAGCGCACTGACATCATCGCGACTGAGCTGGGCGACATCGTCGCAGTCGCCGGAGTCGAGGGCATCAACATCGGCGAGACCATTACCGACGTCGCGGACCCGGCGCCGCTGCCGGTCATCACCATCGACGAGCCCACCATTGCCATGCAGTTCATGGTGAACACCGCACCCTTCGCCGGCAAGGAAGGCCAGTACGTCACCTCGCGCAATCTGCGCGACCGCCTGCAAAAAGAGCTGCTCACCAACGTCTCACTGCGCGTGGAAGATACCGAGAGCACGGACTCGTTCCGCGTGATGGGCCGCGGCGAGCTGCAACTCGCCATCCTCATCGAGATGATGCGCCGTGAAGGCTACGAACTCGCCGTGGGGAAGCCGGAGATTGTCACCAGGCACATCGATGGCAAGCTGATGGAGCCAATTGAGCTGCTGACCATTGACGTGCCTGAATCGTTCGTCGGAGTGGTCATCGAGAAACTGGGAATGCGCAAGGCGCAGATGGAGAAGATGCACAACCACGGCTACGGCCGCGTACGTATGGAATTCAAAGTTCCCAGCCGCGGTCTCATCGGCCTGCGCAGCGACTTGCTTACCGACACACGCGGCACCATCGTCATGAATTCGCTCTTTGCCGGCTACATCGAGTGGCAGGGTGATATCCCACACCGTCCGACAGGCGCACTGGTCGCCGACCGGCAGGGACTCACCACGGCTTACGCCTTGTGGGGATTACAGGAGCGCGGCGAGTTGTTCGTCGGCCCGGGCGTGGAAGTCTACGAGGGGATGGTGGTCGGCGAAAACTCGCGCGACAACGATCTTGACGTGAATATCGTCCGCGAGAAAAAGCTAACTAACATGCGTTCGTCAACCGCCGATGAAGCTATTCGCCTGGTCCCGTTCAAGAACTTGAACCTGGAGCAGGCCATCGAGTTCATCGCCGACGACGAGCTCTGCGAGGTCACGCCCAAGAGTCTGCGCCTGAGGAAGAAAATATTGCAGGCCAACCGCCGCCCGCGCAAGAATGCGCAACCCGCGGCGGTGGAGGCGTAGGCAGTAGTCAAACTCCGGATTGACACGGATCTTCACGGATCAGATAGAAAATTCAGATCCGTGTTGATCCGTGAAAATCCGTGGTTGGGTTCTCTATTTCTTCGGCGGGTATTGCGCGAACAGCTTCCGTCGGCGATATCGACGTCTCAATCCGGCCCGTAGGGCCGCAAGAGCGTAGCCCAGCGCTTCAGCGCTGGGAATCGGGATAATTTCCACTCACAGTCCCGGAGGGACGGCAGAGTCTACCCGAGCACATACCGAGAGTCATAGGAGACGCCGTATTTCCGTAACAAGGAAACAAACTCTTCTTCGAAACTCCACTTTTTGTGATGTTCCTTCTGCCCATCTATGTATTGCATCACTCGATGGCGTTGTGACTGACTAACGCTGAAGGCACGATAGCCCTCTTGCCACGCGAGGGCGCCGAAGTTCGCGTTCATCCAGTGGGATGTGCTTCCCTTTACGGTCTGCATGGCGTCGGCGATCGTTAAGGTTGAAGGGAGGGAAATCAGCAAATGTATGTGGTTCTTGGTTCCACCTGCCGCAAGTAGAGGAAGGTTTTTCGCACGGGCGAGGCCGCCTACGTAGCTCCATAAGCGCTGCGGGTCGCGAATCAGATCGACGCGATCTTTTGTGCTGAAGACGCAATGAATGAAATTGCAGACGTAGGTGTGGGACATTGTTGAAACATATCTCGACTCACAAATAGTCGCTGTGACCTACGGCACAAACTCTCTGAAATCCCTACGGGATTAGGGGCATGATATGCATCGGGTCCCACCGCTGAAGCGGTGGGCTAAGCTCTGTGGGCCCTCCGGGCCGAGCCCTGTGGCTAGCGTCAACAAGCTCCCCCTACTTCGGCGGATACTTCGCGAACAACTTTTCCACCGCCGTATTCACCTGTTCCAGCAGCTTCATCTGCTGGTCACTCAGTTTCTGATTTGCGACACCTCGCCAGACCAGCTTTTTGCGGCCGGCATCAATCAGGTCAACGACAAGCTGGCCGTTGTGAATCACGGCGGTGTTCGTCGTTCCGGGTATTCCGCCCCACAACAAAAAGCTCTCACCGAATGGCGGAATGCCTGCCGGACCGTAATAAAAATCCGAGTAGGTCACGGCCATGTCGGAGTCGATGCCGCCATACATCGCGATGTACAGGTCCGGGTTCGCGGCAACCTCTTGCAGCCCGCGTTTTGTTAGCTCCTGGTTAATTCCCGCCTTGATGTTCGCCGCCAGCACGGGCTTGGCCGTAGCCTGTGGAGTCGGGTCCCAGGCATACGTCTTGAACTTCGAGAAGTCGACGCTCTTGTCGAACTCCACCTTGATCTTTTGCCCCTGCGCCAAGCTGCAAAAGATAAGAAGCAGAAAAGTAGCTGCCGCAATTCGTCGCGAGATGAGTTTCATCAATACTCTCGGAAAAGCGTGAGTTGTAGGACAGTGCCATTACAACACAGCGAGGACTGCGAAGCTGGAAAACTGTGTTCTGCCGCTTTGTATGACCTGGATCCGGCGCATTCTCGGGTCTCCAGGATGCGCCGAGGGCTGTGTTTATCAGTGTTCTACTTAGATTTTGATACTCTGACACTTACCTAACTTTTGGTGAAGTAAGTGTCGGAATGCGCAGATCGCCTCGAAATCTAAGAATCTCCTGTAATCATGCTGGTCTCACGCACTTCGGTGGCGTCTATTTCTTTCGCGAATTTCTGCAAGTGCTGCAATTGCGACATGTTCTCGCCCAACAACTAGTTTATCCCAGGCGCAACCGCCGCTATACCGTTCCCCAGATGATGCTGGCCCTGATCTACCCCATTGTGCTGGGCCTGGATCGCCTCGAAACCGCGTCATTCCTGCGTTCCAACGGCACCTTCCAGTACCTGACCGGTCTGCCCAGCTTCCCTGATCCGCAAACGTTGCGCCGCTTTCTACTCCATGCACCGCCACAGTTCTGGGAACAGCTTCATCGCGTAAACGATCGACTGCTGCAAAAGTTCATCCACCTACCCGACCACCGTTCTCGCCTGATCTTCGACCTCGACAGCACCGTGGTCACCGTCTTTGGACATCAGGACGGGGCCGAAGTCGGCTACAACCCGCGTTATCGCGGCAAGCGTTCTTACAACCCGCTGCTGTGCGTGGAAGCCAACTCCACCTACCTCTGGGATGCCGAACTGCGCGCCGGCAACGCCGGAACCTGGGACGGCAGTCCCCAACTGCTCGATACCTGCTTCGCCAATGTTCCTCCTGATATCCGCGAGCTGCGGGTGCGGGCCGATGCCGGTTTCGGTTTGAATCCCGTTTTCGACGCCCTCGAATCTCGGCCCGCCGAGTATGCGGTTGTGGCCCGCATGACCCCGGCTTTGCAACGCCTGCTGCCGGGACTGCGCTACACCCAGGTCAACCGCCATTGGGAGATGGCCGATTTCCAACATCGTCCGCAGAGTTGGTCGCGGGCCCGTCGTTTCGTGGTCGCGCGCCGCTTCCTTTCCGCCGAGGAGAAGCAACCCACCCTGTTCGCTTTGGGCCGTTATGTCTATCGCGCCTGGGTCACCAATCTCTCGCTCACTCCGCTGGGCGTCTGGCACTTCTACGACGCGCGGGCCGCCATCGAGCCGCGCCTCGGCGAGTTGCTGGAGGATTATGCGCTGCGCAAAATCCCCACCCGCTCGTTCGAGGCCAACGCTCTGTTCTTAGAAATCATTCGCCTCGCCTACAATCTCGTCACCGCCTTCCAATGGCTCTGTCTGCCCGATCCCTGGCAACGGCTGACCCTCTCTAAGCTGCGCTACAAACTCTTTTTGCTGCCCGGCGAACTCACCCGCCCGCAGAATCGTCCCATCCTGCGATTGCGTGAATCCTCCATGTTGCAGGCGCTGGCCGACGACATCCTGCGCCGGACCAACCAACTTCGCCCTCTGATACTCTGAAACCGTCGTTTTCACGCCGGATCTGAGTATCAGGGCACGGCCTTCAGCCGTGCCGCAACCGAAATTATTTTGTCGTTTGTCATCCCGAGACGACTTCAGTCGTCGAGGGACCTGCAGTTTGTGTCGTAACCAAGAAACCGCGCCTAATCCAAGGTCGGTAATTACGCTGGAACCATCATCTTTGCTCAGCGAAGGAGATCAGATCCCTCGCTTCGCTCGTGATGACAAAATGGAAGAACCGGCATCGGCACGACTCGAAGCCGTGCCTTGACACGAAAGAGAAGATAGCTCACTACATTTTTCTTAAGTTTAGCTTCTCAGTTCAGCTTCTCCAGCTTCCCATCCCGTAGGCAGAACTCTTCTCCTCGCCATACGATCGTGTTGCCGAAGAAGCTCGCGACCCACACACCGAGCGCGACCACATCCCGCAGCGGGACGAGCCAGAAGTCGCGCCCGACTTGCGGGTCGTGCAGGACCTTCCTTCCAATCACAAACGCAGCCGCAGCACGCGCAAGCATCGCGACCGCCAGCGCCGCCCACGTCCACCACGCACCCGGCGCGGCGATCACTCCCAACACTCCCCAGGCCAAGCCAAACGTAACGATCAGCCCGAGATACTGTGCCGGGCGGCGGTCTTTTATATTGCGCGCCCAGCGCAACTGGTGCTGCCAGAAGTCGCGCCAGGTGTAGTCCGCAACCGCAGTTTCGACGATCGCGCCGGCGAGCTCGACGCGATATCCCGCGCCGCAACCCGCACGCCAAGCTCGTAGTCATCGCCGAGCACATCCACCAGCGACGCAAGGCCGCCGATTTTCGCGATGACAGTTTTCGTCGTCGCCATGGTGGCGCCCAGCGCAAAGCGTATGCCGCCCTCCATCTCGCGCGCCACCAGTACTCCGCCCATAAAGTCGGTGCTGATGCCCAGCGCCTCCAGTTTCGACCACAGACTGGCGCCGGCCGCGGCGCGGTAAAGAGTCGTCACCATCCCGACCTGCGAATCCACAAACCCGCCCATCACGCGCCGCAGAAAGTCGGGCTCAACCAGGATGTCGCTGTCGTTGATCAGCACGTGTTCGTATTGTGCCTGGGGTAGCATCTGCGCCAGGTTGCTGACCTTGCCATTCGCCCCCAGCGCTTGAGGACAGTGAATGACGCGCAGCTTCGCGCTGGGAAACTCCCGCTGAACCTCATTGACCAGCGCCACCGCAGGGTCACTGAGATCGCTCACACCAAAGAGCACTTCGTATTCGGGATATTCCAACAGGCAATGCGACCGGAACGCCGCCCACATGTGCGGGTCAACGCCCTTCAGCGACTTCATGATGCTGACGGGAGGCGGCGACGCCCTCGGAACAGTGAATTGGCGTCCGAGGAACCGCAGGCCCGCCCAGGCACACAGCGCATAGTACGCCGCACCGGCTGCCGCCAGCAGCGCGCACAGTGCCGCGAACATCTGGACGCCAATCTGCATACGACCCGCAGATTAGCAGACCAGCCTCCGCTCCGCGTTCGCGGTTTGCATCTAACCCGCAGCACGGAGCACGAATGGCAACCACCTCAATCGAGCAACCAGTAGCCGACCAGACCACGACCGAGCAATCCTTACGGCGCACGGCGCGTGAGATCTTTCAGCACGTCGAGGACAACGCCCACGAGGAGCTGCGCCGCTCACCGCAGGCGCTGGCATTCTCCGGCTTTGCCGGCGGACTTTCCATGGGCCTTACCGGCCTCGGTGTGGCGTCAGCCATGGCCGCGTTGCCCGACGTACCTACCCGCCAGTTCCTCGCCTACCTTATTTATCCCATTGGCTTCACCGCCGTCATCATCGGTCGCGCACAACTGTTCACCGAGAACACGCTGTACCCCGTCGCTCTCATACTCAGCGAGCGACGGCATTTCATCGACACGCTGCGACTCTGGTCGGTGGTGTTTTCTTTCAACGTCCTGGGCGCGATCGCTTTCGGCGCACTGGCCGTCCTCACCGACGCGCTGTCCCCCAACATTCACCAGGCGCTCATTCAGCTCGGAATCCTGGCCTCCCAGGGCGGCTTCGGCCACATCTTCTGGAGCGGCGTTATCGGCGGCTGGATCATTGCGCTCGTCGCCTGGATGGTCACCGCCAGCCACTGGACCATCGGCCAGATCGCCGTCATCTGGCTGCTGACCTTTGTGGTCGGCATTGGCCACTTCGCCCACTGCATCGCCAGCAGCGGAGAGATCATGGCGGCGGTATTCGCAGGGCAGGTGTCTTTTGTTCGATATCTCCAGTGGCTGGGCACGGCGACGGCGGGAAACATTGTCGGCGGCGTACTCATCGTTACCCTGCTGAACTTCGGACAGGTCAAGGTCGGCGAGTCGCACTACGGCTCGCATTCGATCCGATAGGAGGACTCATGCTGCAAACGCTATTCCCCAGGAGGGGTTACAACTTCCGTAGCGACGTCGATACCCCGATTCCTATTCCGCCGGGAGAAGACCTGCCTTCACCCGTGAAGGAGCCTCCCGATAAGCCTGTGCTCGAGCCCGCCATCCGGTCCGCGAACCGGAGCCTACCGAGCCCACGCGCTTATGAGCCGGTTAGACTTCCTTGCCAGGCTCGTTCTTTGCGGCCACGGGAATCTCCAACGATGCCGGATTGGTCTCCGTGCCCGGATCAGGCACGTGCGTCGCGATGTGCGGCGCCGTGGTCTGCGGGTTCGCACGGTCCGTGCTGTGGTCCGGCTTGGGGCTGGTCCCGCTCATGTCATTGCTGCTGGCCCCATTCGCCGGCGAGCTCGGGTTGCCGCTTCCGCTCGGGTACTTGTCATGCGGCCGCGTGGAATCGGATTTGGCCTTTGCGGCCTTTCGCCCTTAGGCGTCGGCCTGTTGTTGGGCGTGTTTCCGCTCTGGTTCCCCATCGTGCTCTGGTCGGTGCCCGGGGTGCTGCCGCTTGTTCCCATCGTCGAAGACGGCGATCCCGTCGTGCTGTGGCCGGGCTGCTGATCGTCAATGGTTGTGCTGGGTAACGTCGTGTCCGGCATCGCTCCGGTGCGATCTGAGCTCGCGCTGCTGCCGTTCTTGCCATGGCCCACCATGGGTGGGGTGGATTGGGTGTCGCGCTGCATCTGGTCCGGAACAGAATTCACCCTGCCGTTATCGGTTCCGGCCGGGAGCTCTGCCCCAGCATGACGCCTGTCGAGAGAACGAATGTGGCTGCCAGCAAAACGACTTTGTTCATACCGATTCCCTCTCGGTCCCTTTGCTTGCAGTTGTGGGACGTATCCCGATTAGAGCCATGTGTCGCAATCCGGGTTTCCTTTCCAACATAATTAGCGAGCCGCAAAACCTCGCTCGCAAGGCCGCGAGACGCAGGTTTGCGTTCGCGGCCTCACCCCATGTACTAGCCGATGCGCTGCACGCTCCGGCTTTGGTTGCTTGCGACCTGCCGCACCGAACCACACGGCTTCTTCGGTGGACGCGCCGATGGCGGCAGCTTGCGGCCCTTCATCTGCACTTGCCGGCGGTCGGGCCGGTCGCGACGCAGTATGCCGGTATCGAGAAAGATCTGCGTCAGGCGTGCGACCGCTTCTCCGTATCGCTGGCTGAGGTAGCCGGAACTGCAATGCAGTATCCGGGCAGCTTCGTCCAGGTTAAGGCCGTACAGGCCGATGAGCGTGAGCACCTCCATCGCCTGGTCGTCCAGCTTCATCAACGACTGATGAATGTCGTGGGCGAACAGCGCCTGGTCTTCGAAGCTGGGAATCGCGTGATGCGACACCTTGGCGCGAAAGAATTCGCGCCCCAGAATCGAGGGCAGACGCCCGAGCTGACAGGACATCTCGAAGAAATGGCGAACAATGGCCAGAGTCTGTCCGCGGTAGCACAATGTTTCCGGTTCGGGATCGAAGTCAACCGCCTGCGCGGGAGGACAGCTACGCGGCGTCTTCCAGCGCGGCCGCGCAGCTTGCTCATCAGGAAGCATAAACCGCCTCCTGTGCCCCGATGGCCGCGCCCGATTCAGCTAACACGCGCTGGCCCAAACGGTGCACGATGCGCCGCAACTGCCCCCCTCGGTCGACGCCGAAGGTGGCCGCAGCAAGAAGTGCTGCATCATCTGCTCGCAATCGCAGCAGTAAGGCAAGCCGGATTTGTTGCGACGCAATCCCAGCCCGCCGCAACGTTCGCAATACTTCAATTCATAACTGCTATATGTCATGGTGGCGCTTTCTCATACAAGTGCACAAGCCCTGCGACCTGTCCCTTGACTATCGGGGTTTCAGGAGCACAGGGCCCGTTTCGGTTACGATGACCTGCTTGGTTATTTGGTTACGTGCGAAAGTGGCGCTTTCGCCGTCATGCAGCGGGTATGAAATTCATGATCTCTGCATGGCCGCGTTCCGGCTGACTACGGTATCATCCGCTCTTCCTTTCGGCGGGTGAAATATCCCTCTTCGTAGCCGGATTTCAAAATGCGCCCGTTTTGCACAACTACGCTGATTCTCCCGGTGAAGTTCGTCCGCGCCAGGAGCTTTTCAAAGGATGACGACAGCACCTCAGCGGCCCGCACCTTGCGGCGCAGTTCGGCAAAGAGGCCGTCCTCCCCCTCGGGATGATTATTCTGCATGGCTCATTTCGTCCCTGCCCGGACTTCCCACACCTTCGGGCAAGCTGAATATCGCACTCCCGGAAATCCAGGGTCAATCACTATTAGCTATAGGAATATTACGAAAGTACAGGTATAGCTTTTAGCAAACTATGAAAACCAGGTTTCAGTCGCTGCAGGACAATCTGCGCGCCGGCATATGGTCGCGGCTCGAGCGCGGCGAGCTGACGGGAAAGGCCCTGGCGCATAAGGCGGGCTTTCAGCAGGCGCATCTCTCTAACTTCCTCAACGGCAAGCGCGGTCTCAGCCTGCAGGCCATGGACCGTCTGCTCGACGTCTTACACCTGGATGTGCTGCAACTCGCCGGCGTCGATGAGGCTTGGCGCAGTGCTTCCCATGGCCGAAATCCCAGCGGCGACACCGAGTCGGTCGCCCTGGTCACCTTCGCCGCTGCCGCCCGCGTGCCCCGCTTCAGCGCCGATCACATTCAGGACGTCGTCAGCTTCCGCCGAAGTTTCCTGCGGCGCCTGAAGCCGAAGACCGTGGGCAATCGCCACAACTGGACGCGCTTCGTGGTGTTGAGCGTGGATGAAGCCAACGCCGCCAGCATGGCTCCACTGCTCTTGCCCGGAGCGCAGGTACTCATTGACCGGCATTACAACGCGCCGCGCCTTCGCCCGCCCGCGTCCTCCGAACTCTATGCCGTCATGGACGGGGCCAACGGCCTCATCACCCGCCTCACGGTGACGCCGGGCCATCTCATCCTGCGCCCGCTCAGCGAAAGCGAAAGCTCGCCGGTGCGGTTGATCACGGTGCCTCAGGGCCGCAGGGCCGCCGACTTTATCATCGGACGCGTCCGGCACATCGGCATGGAGCTGTAAGCTGAGCTCCTGCGCCTTCCCGGCGTTTGTTATGATTTTGCGGGCGCCCTGCGCCGGATACGGAGATCAGCACTCATGGATGAACCCAACGTCAGCGGCGCCGCCGGTCGCCGCCGCGACGAAGACATCGCCCTCGACATGATGAAATTTATCGCCGTCACCACCGGATACGGCAAGGCCGGCGCTCCCGGCGCCGGGTTTCAGGGTGATACAGTTTCGAAAGCCGAAGACTATGCCCGGCACCTGCTCGACCTGTACGGCCAGTGCCTGAGCGCCGTGCAGCAGAAGAAGTAAGCCGGGACGGTTCTTCGGTCGGCGTACCATATTGCCTGTTCATCGGGGTCGTGACTTTGGTTGAGGAGACGCTATGATGGCGAATTTTCGCGGGACACTCTCTACTTTCCTCAGCATCAGCCTGACACTGAGCGTTGTCGGCTTGGACGGCTGCAGCAAGAAGAAGCAGGAGCAGGCCAAGGCGCCGGCGGGTGAATCTGCACCGACGGCCACCTACGCAACTCCCACGCCGGAGCAGCTTTATCAGTTGGTCGCTCCCATCGCGCTGTTCCCCGACAACCTGCTCGCGCAGGTCCTTGCCGCCTCAACCTATCCCGACCAGGTGACGGCCGCCTACAACTGGCTGCAACAGAATTCCAGCTTGAAGGGACAGCAGCTCCTGGATGCCGTCAACCAGCAGCCCTGGGATGCCAGCGTAAAAGGGCTAACCCAGTTTTCTGATGTCCTGAGCCAGATGGCGACCAACCTTTCCTGGACGTCGGCCCTGGGCGATGCCTACTTCAATGTTCCCGAGAGCGTGATGAACGCGGTACAGGTGATGCGGCAGCGGGCCTACCAGGCGGGCAATCTGAAGAGCAATCAACAGCAGAGCGTGAGCGTCCAGAACCAGCCGCCGGGTTCGACCGCGCCTGCCCCTGCCTCCTCCGGTGAAGCCCAGACGACGATCGTGCAGCCTCCGCCGCAGACCATCATCATCGAGCCGGCGCAACCGACGGTCGTCTACGTGCCCACCTACAATCCGACGGTAGTGTATGGCGCGCCGGTACCGGTGTATCCCGGATACTCGACCGGAGCCATGGTAGCGACGAGTCTGCTCTCCTTCGGAGTCGGCATCGCCGTTGGCGCTGCCATCAGCGGAGGCGGCGGCTGTTGTGGCTGGGGATGGAACTCGTGGGGTTGCGGGTGGAACAACTCCAGCGTGACGTACAACCGAAACGTCTACGTGTCGAACTCTAACACCTTCGTCAATCGCAACAACTATTACAACCGCAACAATCTCAACCGTGCCAATGTAAATACCGCGAATATCAACCGCGCCAACATCAACAACGCGAATGTCAATCGCGCAAACGTAAACAACCGCGCCAACAATTTCAACCCCAACGCGCGCAACGCCAACTTTACCGAGCCCAAGTTCAATCAGAAGTACGACCAGTCCCAGTTCCGCAATTCGGGTGCGCAACAGCAGATCAACCAGGCGGAGAGAGGCGGCGGCAACCAGCAAAGGTTCAATCAGCAAGCGGGGGCCAACCGGCAACCACAGGGACAGAATCGCCCAGCCAACCTGAACCAGCCGCAGCGTGACCAGGCGCGCGGATATGGGCAACAGGCCAATCGCGGTACCAACTCCGGCGCGTTCAGCGGCTACAGCCCGGGAGGCAATACCCGCACCAACAGCGCCCGCGGACAGCAAAGCCTGCAAGGACGCCAGGCTCAGGGCGGTGGCGGTGCTGCGCGAGCTCAGGGTCGCGCGGGCGGTGAGTGGCGCGGCCCGAAGGTCACGCCGGTGGCGGACGACGGCGCTAGAGCTTCGATCAGCGTTTCCTGCAGATGAAATAACGAGCCCAGAGCGGGAGGTGACACACAATGGAATTGCCAACGCACTCATACAATCCGGCTTCTTCTCGCGCGTCTACGATTCGTCGCTGGCGGGCTGGCGCTCTTTTTGTCATGCGCTCTGCTATGCGCAGCAGAGCGGCGAGAAGACGTTTGCCTCGCCGGGCGATGCGGTGCTTGCGGTCTACAACGCCGCCAAATCGAATGACACGCAGGCGATGGACGCGATCTTCGGCTCCAACGCCAAAGCCATCCTGAATACCGGCGACCCGGTTGCCGACAAGAACATGCTGGCGAACTTCATACGCCGCTACGATCAGATGCATCGCGTCGTCATCGAGCCCGACGGCACGGTCACTCTCTACGTCGGGGCGGAAAATTGGCCCATGCCAATCCCAATCGTGAAGAACAGCGGCGGCCAATGGTACTTCGATACCGAAGCCGGGATAAAGGAAATCCTCTTCCGCCGCGTCGGCACCAATGAGAACGACGCCATCGAGACCTTGAACACGTTGGTCGAGGCGCAGCGCGAGTACGCATCGCAGCCGCACGATGGAAGCAAGACCAAGAGCTACGCGCTGAAGTTCATCAGCACCGAGGGCAAGCAGGACGGCCTGTACTGGAAGACGGACGAAAGCCAGCCGCCAAGTCCCATCGGGCCGCAAATCGTCGACGCCAGCACCGAAGGCTACAACATCCAGCAGGGCAAGGCGACGCCCTTTCATGGCTATTACTTCCGCATGCTGACCAAGCAGGGCGCCGCGGCAAAGGGCGGCGCGCGCGACTATGTCGTGAACGGGCAGCTCACCCGGGGCTTCGCCTTCGTCGCCTATCCCGCCGAGTATCGCAACTCGGGAGTCATGACGTTCATCGTCAACCAGGACGGCGTGGTGTACGAGAAGGACCTTGGTCCGGACACCGCGAAGCTCGGCGCCGACATGACCGACTACAACCCCGACAGCACCTGGGCGCCCGCGGACTAGGCGCGCAACAGAGAGCCTTCCTGAAGGCGCGTAACAGTTTCGGCCCAGCGCGGGGCTCTTCGCGGTTGACTAAACGCCCCCAGTGTAGGTCCCGCTGCAGTCCCAGTCGGAGCTGCCGTCATCGTTCAACGTGCCTGAGCAGGCGCCTGCGCCTTTCGCTACCTTGTATTTTCCGGTGCCGCCAGTGATCTTCCACTTGTTGGAAGCGGTCTTCTTCGCCGGACTGGCAACCCCTGAATAGCTGTAGTAGGTCTTGTCGCCATCTTCCATGGTGACGACGAAAGTGCCATGGTTGGCCAGCGAAGTTTTTGTGGTCTCCGTCGCCTCCGTAAAGGTGCCAGTCTTCTCACCAGTCTTACTCGAGGTTGCGCTACACGTCCCTTGCGCGGCTCCGTAGCTGCGGCCGGACATGTCGGGCACCTGATAGGCCTGTTCTGAAGTAGGCTTCGCACAATGCCATTTGGTCTCAAGGTTGTTTTGCGCGATCGCCAGCGAGGTGAACACTATTGTCAAGACTGCGACAACTATCATTTTGCGCATAGTCGGTTCCGTTCAAATGTGGATTGGGGAGTGAAACTGTATAACGAAACCAAGACATTGTCACGGTAATTAAACCATCCCAGTCAGCAATAACGAGGTGAAGGAACGTCACGTTCTCGCGTGGGATTAAGGTGCCGGACACCCAGCACATTCGCGCCTTTCGAATCCCACCCAAACAAAATCGGGCTTGGATAGAGCACCCGCCTCTGCCCATCTCGACTAAAAAGGGCACGGACCCTCGTCCGTGCCCAAGAACAGCCGTTCATCAGGAGGCCTAGTTCAGCACATGAATGTTCTTCTTCGCGCACATGTCTTTCAGGACCTTTGGCCACACGGTGACGCTGACTTCGCCAAGGTGCGCCTTGCGCAGCAGCAGCATCAGCGTGCGTGACTGCCCGATGCCGCCGCCGACGCTCAGCGGAATCTCGTGGTTGATGATGGCCTGGTGATACGGATACTTCAGGAAGTCGAGCTGGTGCGTGAGCTCAAGCTGCTTCTTCAGTGACTCCGCATTCACGCGAATGCCCATCGACGACAGCTCATGGCGCCGCTTGGTTACCGGGTTCCACACCAGGATGTCGCCGTTGAGCCCGTGCAACTGGTGGCCGTTCTTGGTGATGGTTGGCGTGACCCAGTCGTCGTAGTCGGCGGCGCGCATCTCATGCGGATAGCCGTCCTTCAGCATCCAGCCGATGCCGATGATGAACACCGCCGGATACTTCTGCAGGATCGCCGTCTCGCGCTGCTTGCGCGGCAGGTCAGGGTACATGTCGAGAATCTCTTCCGCATGCAGGAACGTGTAGCTGCTCGGGCAGATTGGGATAGCGTGCGTCCTTGAGCTGCGGGAAGAGCTCCTGCGCGAAGCGCTCGGCCCCGACCATCACCTTCCAGATCTTTGAAACGATCGCCTTCAGGAAGTCGAGGCTGCGCTGCTCGGGCGTGATCACGCGCTCCCAGTCCCACTGATCGACGTAGGCGCTGTGGTCGTGGTCGAGGAAGTAGTCCTTGCGGACGGCGCGCATGTCGGTGCAAAGGCCTTCGCCGGGCGCCATGCCGAACTGCTTGAGCGCCATCCTCTTCCACTTGGTGGCGGCCTGCACCACCTGGGCGTTGATGGGGTGCTTGTCGTAATCGTTCGAGATGTGGAACTGGATCGGGGTGCGCGAACCGTCGCGGTCGAGCAGGTCGTTGACGCCGCTCTCTTCGTCCACGATCAGCGGCACTTCGACCATCATCAGGTTAAGTTCCTTGCAGAGGTTGTCTTCGATGTAGCGCTTCACCTCGAAGATCGCCCGCTGCGTTTCCTTGGGCGACAGCAGAGAGCTATAGTCCTCCGGCAGGACTTTTTCCAGTACCGTGTAATCGCCAATGCCGGGGCCAGCGAGGTCCGCTTTCTTGTCAGCCATGCTGTGTTCTCCTTACGTATACGTTTGCGTGCAACGTGTGCGGCCGGCCAGGTAAGGCTGTCTGCCGCGCGTCGTGCTCGGCTTTTGCGCCGAGCTAGATTTAGCCACGTCGCCAACGTAAGGAGAACACCGCGCGGGCCGGCGTGCAGTGCCCGCCATCACGTGGGCGTGTGAAGTAAGGGCGGGGCCCCTATAAAACTTCGGTACACAATTCGGCCTGGGGCTGAAGTCGCTTTTGTGGCTGTAGGAGAATCGGCGCAGGATTGCAGCCCAGCGCGGAAGCTGCGTGGCGGCGCATTCCTCTCAAACCGGGCCCTCTAAGGCCGACACTCTCCGCTTTGTGTACAGGCGCGGGACTGCCGAACATCTTTAAACAATTCCAGCCCAGTGCGGAAGCACTGGGTAACGGCTCGAACCTCGCCGGCTTCCAGCTCCCGCCATCGCTCAGCACAAGTTGAAAGGGGCGCGGGAATTTATTCCGCGCCCAAGGTTTGTTTAGGTAATGGTGATTACTTCTTAGCAGGCGGCAATCCTACTCATTCCAACGGCAGGAATGAGCAGGGCACCCGGGCTTGCTCGACAGTTTATTCCGCTACGGCTTGATCATCCAGACAACGCCAAAACCGCTAGTGCCACCTCGACCGTGGTTCCGTAGAGGGTGCCGTCGGTGTCGATGGCCACATTGCTGACTACAAGACCGCCGTCGGTACCTCCCGTGAAGTCATGCAGCGAGGTGTACACCCAGCCGTTTTCGGTGTTACTCAACTTGAAAACGCTACCGCCGAAGTAGATGCCCTCGGCGTACGTGGTGCCATAAAGATTGCCTACTCCATCCATGGTGAGAGTCGCCGCTGGACCATTGCCAGTTCCGGGAAGGCTGTACAGAAGCTTGAATGTCCAGGTATCGCCGGAAGGCGAGAGCTCGAAGACGGTTCCGCCGCCGCCGCTGCCGCCGCCCAGGTCGTGCCATAAAGATTGCCGGCGGAATCAAATATCAGCCCGCCGTATGGAGACTCTCCATCGCTGGCGTTTTGGAAATTATAGAGAACGTGTTCCGTCCACCCTACGCCCGGGACGTAGGTTAATTCGAAGACGGTGCCGACGTCATTTGAGCCGCCCTCGACAGTCGTGCCAAACAGATTGCCCTTGTTGTCGAAGACAAGGCCAGCCCAGGAAATGCTCCGTCAGGACCCGAGAAACTGTAGAGAACACTCTCTGTGTAGCCGTTTCCTGAAGGCGTCAGCTCGTAGACGGTACCGCTGCCCTCGAATGTACCTCCAGCTGTGTGGTGCCGTACATATTGCCCTGCTGGTCCCAAATGAGGTCTCCAAGCCGGGGATTTGTCCGTCAGTACCCGAACCGAAATCATGGAGATCGCTCACCGTCCAATAGCACGCCGCATCCTTACATGGCCCAACCTGGGGTGTCAGCTTGAAAACGGTGCCAACGCCGTACGTTCCGCCGAGATCGACGTGCCGTAAAGATGGCCGTCTGGTCCGAAGACGACTCTGGCGTACGGATTGCAATTATGGGGAAGAGCCGCAAGGGTGGAGAAGAGCCAATTGGATCCCGAGTGGGTCAACTGATACACGGTGCCGCAGCCGCTAGGGCCGCCACTGTCGTTCCATAGAGTGCGTTCCCTCGTATCGTCACTCCCGCATAAGGCCGTCCGCCGTCTGTGCCGCCGGTGAAGGTGTGAATCACGCTGAAGGTTTGGGCGTGCATCGCCGGGATGAGCGATGCGAAGAGTGTGAGCAGGATCAAATAGAAGAGAGTCTTTGATTTCATGACATGCTCCTAAGTGCGCTTGAGCGGCCGGAGCTGCAGGAGAGGATGATGACATCGCATGATGTACCTCCGGTGCTCGGTTTGTAAGATTGGCTGTGAAGTTATGGTTTCGATTCCCTCCGAATCGTCGGGCGAGCGCATGGCTCGCCCAAACTTTAGAAAATAATTAACTATTTCTTGAGTGGTGGAGTAACTGGGCTACTCGGCTGGAGGGACCAGTCGGGCGTCAGCCGAGCCGGGTCGGGACGCTCCGGCGGGCTGAACTTCTCCGACATTTGCTGGTCGGCAGACCGAAGGCGTAGAGGTTCCCGTCGATGGAACCGATGTATACCATGCCGTTGACCACCGCCGGCGAAGACTGGACCAAGCTCCCCGTCGTGTACTTCCAGAGGAGTGCGCCCGTGCTGGCGTTCAGGGCATACAGGTTACCTGTCCTCGGAACCGACGTAGACCACGCCATTGGCCACCGCCGGCGAAGAACGGACATCGCTTCCGGTCGCATACTTCCACAGCAGCGCCCCGGTGCTCGGCATCCAGCGCATAGACGTTGTTGTCGCTGGCAGCCGACATAGACCACGCCATTTGCCACCGCCGGCGAAGAATCGTGTACATATCCTTCCGGCAGCTGCATACTTCCACAGCAGCGCGCCCGTGCTGGCATTTAGGGCAGTATATGGTGTCGTCATCGGACCCAACGTACACCACGCCGTTCGCCACCACCGGCGAAGCATGACGCCACCTGACAATCGTATACTTCCCATACAAGTGCGCCTGTGCTCGCGTTCAGGGCGTAGACGTCATCGGAGCCCGTACCTACGACATACACCACGCCATTCGCCACCGCCGCGCTAGAAGTGTAACCTCCCGTCGTATACTTCCACAATCAGCGCGCCTGTGCCGGCATCCAGCGCATAGAGATTCCCGCTCCAGACGTACGTAGACCACGCCGTTCGCCACCGTTGGCGAAGCATTGCACACCATCTCGAGCCCGGTACTTCCACAATGAGAGCGCCCGTGCTGGCATTCAAGGCGTAGAGGTCAGTGGTTCCAAGCGCTGATGTAAACCACTCCATTGACCACCGCCGGCGCAGTACTACGTCCCACTCCATTTGGATACTTCCATCTCAGTACTCCTGTGCTGGCGTCCAGGGCGTAGAGGTCGTCGCCGGCTGCACCCGCGTAGACCACGCCGTTGACCACCGCTGGCGATGATCAAGAGGCCGCCGGCTGTGAACTTCCAATGTAGACGTGAGATTTCCGACCGTATCCGGGCTCAAAATGTTCTCATAAGGGTTAAAGCCTGTGTGTCTGGTCCAAAATGAAACTGTGGCCAATCAGCCCTGACGGTGAAAGGCACCTGTGCCTGTAGCTGAGTGATTCGTTCGACGGCGGTGATCCAGTGTTGGCCCGGAACCGCGTCTTTGGGTATCTGTATCGCGAATCCGTTTTGCCGAATGGTCGGCGCCTTAAGCGCCATGCCAAAGCTTCCGTTGTTGTCGGTGTCCACGAGACCGACGTCCGTGCTGTCGAAGTAGATGTCGAGGGTGGCGTTGGGATCCCATCCGTTGCCTACCGTCGTTGTCTGGGACCCGGGAGGCCCAGCTTGGGGCACATCATAAATGTGCGGCGACTGCTGCCGTGGCCAGGTTCGGGAATAGGCAAAGCGAGAAGAGACGAACAACGTGGTTAGAAGTTGCATCGCAGCTTTCGCCGGAAAGCGAATGGAGTTCAACCGTGGCGATGCACTTAGGAGAAAGTGATATGAATACATCATGCACCTCCGGTGCTGATTTGTAGATGTCGTTGGGCGCAGATCGGAGTGAATGTTAAGAAGACGCCTTCGTCTCAGACGTGCGGGACGGAAGACGTTACTTCGAGGCAAAATGCTTACAAGAGAATCTTCCTACCTGCTGGGATCGAAACGAAGTTAATTTCAAGAAGAAGCGTGAATTGTTCCCAAAATGGGAATCGGCGAAGGTAGCCGGTTGATGGCGCGGAGCCCCCTGAAGCTGAGGGGGCTCAGAATCGATAATGAGCTTGCGGATCCAGCGCTCCCGCGCTGGGCTCGAATTGTTGCGCTGCTTCTTCCGACAGGCGCAACCCGGAACCTCTGTGCGACGCCCCCGACCAATTCAACCGAGCTCTAGATCCAACCAACGCGCGCAATTGCAGGCGCAGCCCGGGTTGTGCAACGTGACCTCTTGATTCATGCTGCTGGGAGGCAAGGCCCGCTCCCGTTGCCTTTACCTGCGAGCTGGTTTCGATTCCTTCGCGTTTCGCGCGCGCGAGGGGTATTTACCCCGAAACGTCATAGGTCAGCATCCCTGGTTTTTATTACTATCCAGCAGTTCTGTCAGGGTGTACAGTGAGCGCGGCCTCGTTGCCAACGGCAGGCCGGCTCTTTACCGCACCACTTTTCTCCGGAGGCTTTCATGCTTCACCTCGACACCGGTAATACCGGCTTCATGCTTCTTTGCACCAGCCTGGTCATGCTGATGACCCCTGGCCTGGCGTTCTTCTATGGCGGGCTGGTGGGACGCAAGAACGTCCTCGCCATCATGATCCAGAGCTTTGTCTCCATGGGCTGGACCACCGTCATCTGGTACCTGTACGGCTATTCGCTATGCTTCAGCGGTGACTGGCACGGGATCATCGGCAACCTGAACAATTTCTGCCTGCGTGGCATCAGCCTTACCACGCCGTCTGCGCCGAACGACACCATTCCGGCCGTAGTCTTCATTTCCTACCAGATGATGTTCGCCATCATCACGCCGGCGCTGATCTCCGGCGCCTTCACCAACCGGGTGACCTTCAAGGCCTACTGCCTGTTCCTGACGGCGTGGCTCACCTTCGTTTACTTCCCCTTCGTGCATATGGTGTGGGGCGGCGGCATCCTGCAACGCTGGGGAGTGGAAGATTTCGCCGGCGGCATCGTGGTGCACAACATCGCGGGAATGGCGGCGCTGGCCTCCATCCTGTATGTCGGACGGCGCCGGGTGTTGGATCGTGGCCCGCACAGTATTCCGCTGGTGGCTCTGGGAACAGGGCTACTGTGGTTCGGCTGGTACGGCTTCAACGCCGGCAGCGAAATGCGCGTCGACTCGGTGACCGGTACCGCCTTCCTGAATACCGATATTGCCGCATCGTTTGCGGCTATCGCGTGGTTGATAGTGGCGTGGATCCGTGAGCGAAAGCCCAAATTTCTCGGCCTGCTGACCGGCGCCGTTGCCGGACTGGCCACCATAACGCCCGCGGCAGGATACGTCTCGCCCACCACCGCCGTCATTATTGGCATCGTCTCCGGAGTGGTCTGTTATTTCGCGGTCGAGCTGAAGAACAAGCTGCACTGGGATGATGCTCTGGATGTGTGGGGCGTTCACGGAGTCGGCGGCTTTCTTGGCATCCTTATGCTGGGGCTGTTTGCCAACGCCGCCTTCAATCCCGCAGGGAGCAACGGTTTGCTGTACGGCAACCCCGGCTTCTTCGGGAAACAAGTGGTCGCGGTACTCTTCTCGTCAGTGTGGGCGTTTGGTTTTACCTACGTAATGCTGCACATCATCAACCTGGTCACGCCGGTGAAAGTTACCGAGATGAGCGAGGAAATAGGACTGGATGAGTCAGAGCATGGCGAACACGCCTACGAGGTCCTGGAAGTGGAGGAGCTGTTCACGATCGAACACAAGGAAGGGAGCTAGGCGGGTATTCCTCCTGCAGTTACTTCCAGCCATCCCGTTCGAGGGCGGCACACGATTTAAGGTGTCGCCCTGACCCGCTTTCGCGGAACAATCCTCTCCGTTCTCGCCGTACCAGCCAGCGAGGAGTTCTTATGCGTGCACATCGGTTTATCATCTGCGCCTTCCTTCTGCTGGCGACCTGTGCCTTCGGCGAAGAGTGGAACAAGACCTACCAGGTCGGGAACAACGCCTCACTCCGGGTCGATACGAACGATGGCGCGATCGAGGTCACGCCCAGCGGCAGTAACACCATCTCCGCGCGGGTTCTGATCGACGGCTACAAGCCAGGCGACGTCCGCGTTTCCGAGCACCAGAATGGCGATCACGTCGACTTGCAAGTGCATGTGCCGAGACAAATCGGCATCTTCTTGACTCCTCTTCGGGTCCGCATCCAGATGCAGGTTCCGGGTGAGGCGGCGCTTGATCTTCATTCCGGCGACGGCCATATCAGTCTCGAGAGCCTATCGGGGAAGGCGAAGCTTGACACCAGCGATGGCCATATCTCGATCCAGAATCACCGTGGCGAAGTCAATGCCCACACCCGAGATGGGCACATTACCGCCGATGGCGTTTTCTCCGCGGTGGAGCTCGAAACCGGCGACGGGCGCATCGAGTTCACCGCACGGCCGGGATCGAAGATCAGCAGCGGCTGGCTCATCCGTACCCATGACGGACGAGTGGAAGTGCGGCTGCCCGGAGATCTGGCTGCCGACCTCTACGCCCATTCGGGAGACGGCCACATTACGCTCGATCTTCCGGTGGAGGTGAACGGCTCTTTCGAGCGATCGCACGTTCGGGGCAAGATCAACGGCGGGGGCGCACAACTCGAAATCTCTACCGGAGACGGTAATATCCGCGTGGGGAAATACTAGCGACCTTCCAAACGCATCGCGACGACGACCCGCTGGGCGCCACCACCCAATCCCCACCCACCGGTGCTATATTGTCTCTTCCCCGAACCCTCTTCGTGTCGAGGCTCACGAAGAGAAGCTCAAGGAGATCCCATGTCGCTTCGCAGTCGGAACAATGGCCGCAGTTTGAAATTCGCCCTGGCGGGCTCGGTGGCGGTGCTCGCCCTGCTGATGGTTCGCACTCCGCAAACCGGCGCGCAGGAGGCCAAGCGCGCCTCAAGTCAGCCGGCGGCCAATGGCGCTGATATCGCTCGTGGAGCGTACATCGTTAACAGCGTTGCCATGTGTCCTACCTGCCATACCCCGCACACCGCCGATGGCCAGCTCGACCGCAGCCGCTGGCTGCAAGGCGGCCCGGTGATCTACTGGCCGGCACAACCCAACCCGAACTGGCCCCAAATCGAGCCGCGCATCGGAGGCACTCTGCCCGCCAGTGAGCAGCAGATGATCACACTGTTGACCACCGCCGTCTGGACCGACGGCAAGGAACTTCGCGACCCTATGCCTAAGTTCCACATGAACCACGCCGACGCCGAAGCCGTGGTGGCGTATCTGAAGTCCATCAACGTGCGATAGGGACCGCCGAGTCACGGTGGAAGCACCTGGCTTTAGCCAGGTGAATAGCGCGGGACGTTCGACGGAATTATCACCTTCACAAACCAGAACAGAATCAGCGTCATAGGGTTGCATTGTTTTGCAACTTCTGAGTTTGGAATTTCGATTGCTAACGACCATGAGCGGCGGCAATCCATCGGTATCGGCCAGCCTCAACAATAGCGGCCCCGCTTTGAACTAATTCGTCAAGGGCTGCCCTAACGTCGGATTCTGAATGTACCGTGCCCAACTCTCCGTTGATTCTCACGCGCACTTCATCCGGGAACATGTCATTACCCGACGCTGTTCTGAGTGCCCATGCTGCGTCATGTAAGACGCCCTCTTGATTGTTCATTGCCATCTCCGATTACTGCGGCAGCGTTTTTTCCCAAGCGTCCAAGAAAGCCTTCAGGCGGATAAGATACTCTCGCTTTATCGGCGCGTTGAATAGCACCCTTGCAACGACCGCCTGCCCATCTTCGGCAAACTCTACAGGAACTGAAAGTTCGGCATTGGAAGAAATCGGCCTCGGCTGTAATCCAACGCTCAGAGCACTGGTGGGCGTAGCGACTTCAGGCATACTAGTTCGCTCCTCCCCGACAGTATAACTCCCATCTGTTTGGCTAGCAAGAGACATCGTGTTTCGGAATATCGTGATAACGTCGGCAACAGCGGACGGATTGAACCCTCGATTAAGCAACTCATTCCGGAGAGTCGCATCGGAAGCATCATTTCTGTACTTCTCCGCTAATTCCTTGAATAGAATCGGACGTTTGGCAGCCTCGCCTACCGAATGCCGCCACTCTTCGGAATTGTGGTCAAAGTGAATTAGGGTGTAGGCCAGATCGGAAATTCGGTACTGTCCGGCGCTTTCCTCAATCAACCCATACTGTCGCAACGCTGATACAGCACGCCCACCAATGCCAATAGCTTGGCTATATCCCATGTGTGAGGCAATGACCTCAGGAGTAGTCGCGGTGCGCTTTTCGGCCCTGTAAACGGCTTCCACCTTTTGAATGGCCTCCTCAAGATCAAAAAGCGGATAGCCGGGGCTGCGGTGAACCTTACGTTTCGTCTTTTCGGGCTCGGCCATAACCACCTCCGAGACATACTGTATCAGAACGACTGGAAAGCGTCAACCCAAAGTGGAGACATACTGTATTTCTATGTATTGACATCCGGTCGCTCAGCCGTGTTATAATCGAGACATGAAGCAGGAAAGCCAGCTATCACACGCTCCGAAGGCGCATGAATGCTGGCTTTTTTGTGCTGAACGGCGCTGTAGGGAAGTGGCTAAACCCGGAAGATACCGAACACAGTTGAACCTTTTTAGGCACTGGCAAAGAGGCTACTGATAGAGCGATTCTGAAGGAGAATGACTTCGATGACGACTGAGCTTAAGCCTAAACAACCGCGTCCTACCTGGTTTCAGGTAAAACGCAAGTTGCCGTTCCTTATCGAATTCGGAACTCCAGATGACGCTGTTGCCTTGGCAAGGTTGATTGATCCGAACCTTTCCGAAGAGCAGCAGAAGCGTATCGTTAAGCTCTTTCTTGACGCGAGGCGCGCGCGCGGACGCTCTCAATAAACTCATCCGCCTTTCGTTCCCGTTCTGCCAATTCTGACTCATCAACCTGCTCCGACACGCGCTTGATGATTTCGTCGAATTCTTGAGTCAAGGCATTCAGGGCGGGATTTGTGTGCGCCACCTGCGGCCCCTTCTTCTTCGTCATGGCGTAGCTCCTAACGACAAGCGTATACGCTACCAGATCGAAGCGGGTGAATTGTCTTCCAGAATCTTTATAATCTTAAAGAACTAGAAGAACAACTAGAATCTTCGATTTCCATAGAATCTTCAATAGTTATAAGATAGATGCCGCTTTGGCGACAAACAAGAAACCGCCCAAAACGGTGACGGTGCCCATCCATCTTCCCGAAGATTTGCACTTCAAGGTGATTAGGATGGCCGAGCGCGGTAAGATCGGCGACTTCATTGTCGAATGCGCCACTGACGGAATCAAGACGCGTTGGCGGGAGTGGCTCAGTCAAGAAACGGCGAAGCTCAAAAAATCTGCCGGATAGGAAGTGGCGTCCCCGTCACTACCCTGGTTTGTGAAGGTGATAATTCCGGCTTTCGATGTGGCTTTAGCAACGGCCGAGGCTGAAGCCCGGTTGTTAATTGCGGCCATATTCGCTGGGCCAAAGCTCACCGCTTCCATCGGCTTGGACGCGGAAGCGGGCACCTTCGCCGAGCCAAATGGCTACTTGGCGGGAGACAACTCACATTCAATCATCAAGGCTTGATGAAAATCCGGCTTGCCTGATTTTCTCCTTGATCTCTCGCTTCTTCAGCAGCAGAGTATGGCAGATAGAAGACGGCTACCGCCTCACACTTACTTATTCTGGCGACCCAGCCGGATGCCGCAAGAAATGCGAGCCGGGAGGAAATTATGAAGATCAAGGTTATCTGCTGTTTGATTAATATGCTGGAGTCCAGAATCACTCCCACGGAGGCGGGTTCCAAGGCTGGCGATTGCGAATGATCTCCTCCAGGTCGGCAGCGAAGTCCGGGTCGAGGACCGGGGATTCTCCAGTCTCCTGCTCGTGCTGCTTCGCCAGGGCGATCGACTCGGAAATTGTGCGATGGGGCAGGACCGGCGAATGTACCACCGCCACGGGCAGCTTGCCTTTGTCCTCAATCACAACTTCTGCGCCAGCCCGCACACGCGCCAATACGGAGGCAAAGTTGCTCGCCGCTTCTTCTTCCGAGATGTGTATCACGCGGTCGGCCATAGCGCGATTATACCCACATCCTTTCGGCTGACGGGGACGCATTCGCCCGAATTTCCCTCCTGCGTCCCCCATCCTCTACACTGATTCCGTCTTACTGCGCCGCATCCAACCCATAGGATGAGCAATCTGATGCCGACTTCGGAAAAGAATCTCACCACAACGCAAGCGCCGGCTGCTGAGGGGCAAGACTACGGCCTGGTCTCCAGCTACGACCTGCATCTGTTCAACGAGGGCACTCACACACGCCTGTACGAAAAGTTCGGCTCCCACGTCACCGAGATCGAACGGCAAGCAGGGCACCTACTTCGCCGTTTGGGCGCCCGATGCGATGCGCATCTCCGTCGTAGGCGATTTCAACAACTGGAATCCCGATGCCACGCCCATGAACTGCAAGGGCAGCTCCGGTGTGTGGGAGGGCTTCGTTCCCGGGCTGGGCAAGGGCGCCATCTACAAATACTTTATCCGCTCGCGCTATCACGGCTATTCCGTCGCCAAGGCCGACCCCTACGCCTTCCACTGCGAGACGCCGCCCAAGACCGCGTCCATCGTGTGGGACACCTGGTACGAGTGGCAGGACTCCGAGTGGATGAACACGCGCAAGCAGAAGAACGCCTTCGACGCGCCCATCTCCATCTACGAAGTCCACCTCGGCTCATGGATGCGCGTCCCCGAGGAAGCGCAATCGCTCGCTCAATTATCGCGAGCTGGCGCACAAGCTGGGCGATTACGTGAAGCAGCTCGGCTTCACCCACGTCGAGTTCATGCCGGTGATGGAGCACCCATTCTTCGGCTCCTGGGGATATCAGGTCACCGGCTACTACGCTCCCAGCAGCCGCTTCGGTACGCCGCAGGATTTCATGTACCTGGTCGACCAGCTGCACCAGAACGGTATCGGCGTCATCCTCGACTGGGTGCCCTCGCACTTTCCCAACGACGAGCACGGCCTCGCGTACTTCGACGGCACTCATTTGTACGAGCACGCCGATCCGCGGCGTGGCTTTCATCCCGATTGGAAGTCGTCGATCTTCAACTATGGACGGAATGAGGTTCGCGCCTTCCTCGTCAGCAACGCCATGTTCTGGCTCGACCGCTATCACATCGACGGTCTGCGCATGGATGCCATCGCCTCCATGCTCTACCTCGACTACTCGCGCAAGCAAGGCGAGTGGATTCCCAATCAGTTTGGCGGGCGCGAAAACCTGGAAGCCGTGTCGTTCCTTAAGCAGGTGAATCAGACCGCGTACACCGAGTTTCCCGACATACAGACCATTGCCGAAGAATCGACCGCGTGGCCCATGGTGTCGCGGCCGCCGTACATCGGCGGGCTCGGCTTCGGCATGAAGTGGGACATGGGCTGGATGCATGACACCCTGCTGTATTTCTCGAAAGACCCGATCCACCGCAAGTATCACCACAACAAGCTCACCTTCCGCGGACTGTACATGTTCACCGAGAACTACGTGCTGCCGCTGTCGCATGATGAAGTGGTCTACGGAAAAGGGTCTCTGGTGAACAAGATGGCGGGCGATGAGTGGCAGCGCTTCGCCAACCTGCGGCTGCTCTTCGGATACATGTGCACCCAGGCAGGCAAGAAGCTTCTATTCATGGGCGGCGAGATCGCGCAAACCAGCGAATGGAGCCATGACGGCAGCCTCGACTGGGGCCTGCTGCGCTGGGCGCCGCATCAGGGAGTGCAGCGCTGGGTCAGCGACCTGAACGCCTACTACCGTAGCGAGCCTGCGCTCTACGAGCTCGACTTCAGCCCCGAAGGCTGGCAGTGGATCGATGCTGACGACTCCGACAACAGCGTGCTCACCTACATGCGCTATGGCCGCGATCGCGAGGCGCCCGTGCTGGTCGCGTGCAACTTCACTCCCATACCGCGGCGCGGCTATCGCGTGGGCGTTCCCCTCGACGGACACTGGCGCGAGATGCTAAACAGCAACGCCGCAGTCTACGGCGGAACCGACGAAGGCAACTTCGGCGGCGTGATGTCGGAGCCGATTCCCAACCACGGTCAGCCCCAGTCATTGCTGCTCAACCTGCCGCCGCTGGCAATGGTGCTGCTCAAGCGGTAGCTGTTCGCGAGGGCAACCGGGATTGGCGCAGGCCCGCAGAAGAAAAAAGCAACCGCGGATCGCGCGGATCGAAGAAGTTCGAATCCCGTAAGGGATGGCATTCGTAGCAGACTCCTCCCCGGCTGCCCTCAAGCATGTCTGCCTGTAGCGAATCTACGGCTGCGGCACTGCGGCGAAACTAACGTTCTGTACCTGCACGCCGCCGACGTTCACGCGGCCATCGTCCCAGATCAAGTACGCAGTGCTGCCGCGGGAGGTGCTGTAGTCATAATCGCCCGCGTAGCAGCTCGCCTGGCCTGGGTCTTCCTGCGCCGGTTCATTGATGACGCCGGTACTCACTTGAAATTCCGCGCCCCATGTAACGCCATTGTCGGGCGACTGGATGGCAGACCGAATGTAGTTGCATCCGAGATCGGTGACCGCGTTACAAGCCGACATGGCGATTTGCCGGTCGTACCAGGACGCCGTAGCTTTTCCGGCGGGATTTACCGTGAGCGACGGCATCCACTGCGTCTTGTACTGTCCGTCGGGATCAGTGTTCAGCTTGGTCGGCGTGCTCCAGGTCGCGCCGTTGTCGGTTGAACGAGTGTAGAAGATATCGCCGGTATCGCCGTCGGTGCCGGCGCCGGCGAAGACATAGTGCACAACCCTGTTAGGACCGACCGCAGGCTCGCCCCAGCCCATGTGCCGCCAGATCGGGTTTACTTGCGCGAAGTAGGTGCAGGTACTGTCCCCTACAGGGTTGTATCGCGGGCCCATGATCACCTGCGTCCAGCTAACGCCGCCGTTGTCGGATCGCCACATCACGTTTTGGCGGGTGTTAAGGCCACCGCCACCCTCATCCATGCTGGCGACGAAGACCGAGTTGTATCCTCGGAGAGCCGATCGGTTCGCGGTCGGGCTCACCTGGGCGCCCGTGATCTGGACATCGCGAATGAAATTGCTGGAAAGCCGAACCGTATTCCAGCTGACGCCATCATCGGAATACGCTACTTCGAGTGCGCCGCCGAGAACGAAGTTATTGAAAGAGATGTACATGCGTCCGTATCCCGCGCTGCTCGGATCATTGTCAACCCACATGGATGGCCGGTCGTCATTGTTGCCGCTATGAGCGCAGCCGCCCACTGTCCAATTGATGCCGTCGGGTGAGGTCCACAGGCCGATGCCGAAGTTCCCGCAGCCGGTCACCAGATCGCCGGCAAAGAACAGGCGCATTTTCTGGTTGTAGATGACGATGGGGTCGCCAAAATTGGTATTGTGGCCGGATGCAAATGGCGACGGCAGGATCTGGGCGAAGGTGTTGCCGCCATCGGTTGAGTAGGATACGCCCGAAAACTGGCCGTTGATGTGATCGTTGTATGCCACTACAACGGTCTGGCCATCGGGGCTGGACGCAACCATGTCTTCGCTCTTGGTGCAGGCCGTCGGCCCGGAGCAGCTACGGTTGCTGACCAGAACGTTCGGAGGTTGGGGAAATACATTATCGCTGCCGCCCGTCGCTCGGCCACCGTGGATGATGCCGCATTCGATCAGTGTGAGGCCGGCTCGATGGTTGTCCTGTTGCAAAAGTTTGAGTTCATTGATTTGTGAGCAATCAATGCCTGTCGAAGTCATCTGCGCTGTGGCCGGAATCGCCACTAAGGCGCACCCAATAAAAGCGAAGACGGCCATTGCAAAGGAGTGAAGTGGTCTGCCGTTATTCAAGTCTGCACCTCGCGCGCGCCTCCAGACTTTTTTGTTGTCCCTGGGTACGGTCAACCTGATCAGCCTATTTCACCACCGAATCGGGAAAGGCGGATGTGACTCTGGTCACCGGCGCACTGTTCGGAGCCGTTAGGAAACTCGTCATTGAGCGCGACGGTGGGAGCAGCCACAAGCCCTTCCCGACGGGACAACATATCTAAGCCCAGGGAGTCATCGCTGGGAAGACCCAAGTGGGAAATCCCTAGTCCGCGTTAGCGGCGGCACTCCTCGGAACGGGTACGGTGAGGAGGACGATTTTACTCACCAAGCCCGTCGGCGGCACGGGCATAACAAATACCTTCGCATCGTGGGTACTGAGATCCGTCCTGGGTTATTTCCCTCCCCGGCGCTGTATACTGAGCGCGAATCGTGGAAGCCGGAACGTGCTCCGGCTGTTCCGACAGAGGGGAGCGTTACATATGGGTGAAGTATTTGAAGGCTTTTTTCCCAGTCCTCCGCAACTGAAGCCGGACCAGAAGTGGCACGTCTTCGTCAGTTATCGATCGACGGACCGTCCATGGGTTCTCAAGCTCTACGACGCATTGCGGCACCTGAAGTACGAAGTGTTCGTCGATCAGTTCGTGCTCAACGCGGGTGCGCCGCTTGCCAGCTCGCTTGGCGACGGAATTAACAAGAGCGCCTCCGCGATTATCGTCTGGTCAAAAAACTACTCCACTTCGAACTGGACGGAAGACGAGTACAACGCGCTGGAGAGCAGAAGAAACTCCGATCGGAGTTTCGGTCTCGGGATCGCAAAGAAAGACACGACTAGACTGGACGGGTTGCTTGCAGGGCGTATCTCTGCGGACTTCTCACAATACCCTGAAGGTCCATGCGGGCAAGCGCTGCTGCGGCTGATTCTTGGGATGATGGGCAAGCCTCTCCCTGCGGAAGCCGTGCAGCTTGCATCAGAGATCGACGCCGCGCAAAACAGAGACATGATACTGATCAGGGCCGCTCGCCAGAACGATGATCCCGACCAGATCATCGAGTTGGCCAAATCTCAGGATCCTGCCTGGACGACATCTCCGATTCTGGGCTGCGCCGCCACCGAAGTGCTCATAGCATTCCGAGCGGTTCGACGCCGCAAATGAAATCCTTGTGCGTCTGCGTGAAAGGTTCCCCGGAGCCCTTCGCCCGCGCCAGCTGGAGGGACTGGCTGCAAAAAGAAGGCACGACTGGAAGACCGCCATACGGATCTTCGGAGCCCTTTACGCCGAGGACTTCAGAGATTCCGAAACCGTCGGCATGTATGCGGCGAGCTGGATGGTCCGGTACCAGGAAAGCGGAAGCCGCCTCCATCTGATTAAATCCCGAGACCTATACCGGGAAGCGTTTGAAAGTTCCTCGGATTCCTATAGCGGCATCAACGCGGCGACCAAAAGCCTTTTTCTTGGCGAGCGCGAAACCGCGGTGCAACTTGCGGCTCGGGTGGAGGGTATTTTCAGGGACAAGACTCCCGGCGACTATTACGAAGAGGCTACACTCGCCGAGGCACGCCTGTTGCAAGGCGACTATGCGCAGGCAGCCCAGCTTTATACCGCCGCGATTCTCAGGGCTCCGGGGGAAACCGGATCGCACAGAGGCACTCTTGCACAGGCCTCCGAAATCATGAAATTGCTCGACGCGCGGCCTGCGGATCGCGAGCAGGTCGACCAGGCGTTTGCCCATCTGAGAGCTGCGAACGTCAGGCCGCCAACTCAATGATGATGCGCCGCGCATCTGAACAACCGCCTGTGTTAAGTGTGGCAGCGTTGGCGTCTACAAGATGACGGATTCCAAAACGGGAAGGCGGAACAGGCGGTACTTGTGGCGTTGCCGCGACTGCAACGAGCAGTACACCGTTCGAATCGGTACGGTGTACGAAGAATCACGGATTGAACTGCGGCATTGGTGTTATGCTTTTTGGCGCGCTTGCACGTCCAAGAAGGGCGTGTCGGCATTGGAAATCAAACGGCATTGTCAGATCAGCTACAAGTCGGCGCTGTTTCTGATGAATCGCATCCGGTTTGCGATGGCTCCGAACGGTGACGAGCCAAAGCTGACCGGAACGGTAGAATGTGACGAGACATATATCGGGCCGCGCAGACCGCGCTACAAGGGAACGAGCAGGCGAGGACGCGGAACCAGCAAGATTCCAGTGTTCGTGGCTGTCGAGAGGAACGGCAGGATTCGACGGCGCGTTGTGGCCGACCTGACGGGCGGAACCATCAAGGGCGCGATACGCAAAGAAGGCTGCGACTGTTTAGTTGGCGCCCCACAACTCCAACCCGATGCATTCGCCGCCGCACATCTTTAACCCTCCCGTCGGGAAGATGTCGGCTGTCATTCGCCAAAATTGGCCGTTTGTGAAATCAACAGCTTGCACACTTTCCTCAACCCGCATATCTGATTTTGCGAATCCGTGATTCAATCTCTCCTGTGCAACCGTCGCAAATCGCCGAATTACTTAAGTCCTACATTGTGGGACTTAACCTTCCTCACGGCATCTACGACCAGCTCGCCCTATACCTCGACCTGCTGCTCCGCTGGAACGCCAAGACGAACCTCACCGCAATTCGCGATCCCGAGCAGATCGTCACCCGTCACTTTGGCGAGTCGCTGTTCGCAGCGAAGGTCCTGTTCGGCGCGGGTGCCCCATCCAAGCCTGGGTTTGGCTTGGGTGGGATTCAACAACTTCCGCACCCTGAGACCGCCCTTGCCGATCTCGGTTCCGGCGCCGGGTTCCCCGGCATTCCGATCAAGCTGGCATTTCCCGAACTGGGCGTCACCCTGATCGAGTCGCAGAACAAGAAGGCGACTTTCCTCAAAGAGGTAGTCCGGAGCCTGCGCCTTGAGGGCGTAGATGTTTACAACGGCCGGGCCGAGCAGTGGGGCCAACAGGCCGACATCGTCACCCTGAGGGCGGTAGAGAAATTCGAGTCGGCGTTACCCGTTGCCATACAATTGGTGCGTCAGACAGGTAAGCTTTGCTTGTTGATCGGCGCTTCGCAAAGAGAAAATCCTGCGAATCATCCCCGAAATCGAGTGGCAGGTGGAACAAAGGCTGCCTGAAGCGAGCGAGTCGCTGGTGCTGGTGGGAAGTATCGCCCATTAACCGCAGTACTCGCGCCCTGGGAGAGCCACAGCCTTCTCTGCTAGGATGACCGAGGTACTCTCGGGGTGCACGAGGACGCACTTATGTCTGGACTGGAAAAATTGCTGAGAAGGAGCGCAGCGCGGAACCCTCATTCTGATTCTGCGCTGGCGGCGCTGGAGAAGGATTTAGAGCGAACGTTCCTGGAATTCCCTGATGGCTGCACGGCGCTGGATGTGTATATGTGCTACCGGCTGATGCTCGGTCGCCCGCCGGACTTGCCCTTGGAAACGTTACGCCAGCGCGGCGCCTACAGCGACTTGCGCGGCCTGAGCTATGGTTTCGTGCAGTCCCCGGAGTTTCAAGCCCGCTGGCAAACGGGGGGAATGAAGGTTCCCGAAGTGCCAGTGATGGCCGAGTTAAAGAATTTCCGGCTCTGGTTTTATCTGAGCGACATGGTTGTGGGCTGGGGCGCTGTTCAAGGCACATACGAGGGAGACCTCGCATCGGCGATATTGGACTTTGTCAAACCGGGCATGCTCTGCTGCGACCTTGGGGCAAATATCGGCTATTTCTCGTTGCTGATGGCCCATGCCGGAGCGGAAGTCTACGCCTTTGAGCCGTTCCCGAAAAACTACGCCTTGCTGGGCAGAAACGTGGACGAGAATCGGCTTGGCGAGCGCATCAAGACCCACCAGGCGGCAGTAATGGAAAAATCAGGCAAGGCTCGCCTGTTCGTGGACCACAACGAAAGTGACTACGTGGCGATGTTCGTCTCCGAGCAGCCGGGAGTGCCGCCGACCTTCCGGCAGCTAGAAATTGAGACGGTGGTGCTCGACCAAGTCATACCGGCAGAGCGCAAGGTAGAGTGCATCAAGATGGACATTGAGGGCAGCGAGCCGCTTGCCTTGGCCGGAATGAAGAGGATCCTGGAGCGGGACCATCCCCGCATCTTCTTCGAGTTCAACACTGGCGCCATCCGGGAGCATGGTGGCAAGGATCCGGCTGAGGTCCTGGACACGTTAAAGCGGAATGGGTACGAGATCGTAACGTTGGCTGGGCAGAGGTTCGAATATTCAGGCGGAGACCAGTTAGAAAACCTTGTAGCCATTTAGTGCGGCTGTTCCACGTGGAACAGGAGATAGGACGAAGCTGTTTCTCTCTCCAGCCCGCGGCCGCTCCCTCGACCCTCCTCCGCGCGAGCCGCGTTTATCCGCGGTTTGAGCCTTCTCGTCCTGTTCCACGTGGAACACCGCGATGACTTTTGGCCGGGTTACCCACATTTCCCGCCGCTTCTATGAAGCGCCAAATCAGCCGCTTCCGCCCTTATCGCGCCGAATTACACAGCTTTTCCTCCGAAATGTTCCTTTCCTGATTCCGCCGCCATAAGCTGCCCAAGCTTTACAGTTCTAATCTGCTACGCGGAGCCATGCTCGATGAGCGCACCAACCTCTCGCAGTCGGTCGCCAACGAGCTGCGCGGTTTCTTCGGTGAGCTGATGTGCCAGACCGCGATTCCGCGCAATGTGATTCATGGCGCACACTCCAGTCGAGCACGATATCGCTGAGCACCGTGCGCAAAATGGCCGAGAGCTTCCTCCGAAGGCGGCATCGCAAACGACTCGATATCGCTCTCCTGAAACACCCGTCGCCGCGGGCTGTGAATGGGTGGCAGGATCAGGATGCGCCTGCGACACTTTTGGATTGCCGTCTCTATCCGAATTGATAGAAGTACCTCCTGCGACGTGATCTTTCATGAGCGCCGCCCAGGCGCAATCCTGGCAAGTCTCTGAAAACAAGTCAGAAATGTATTTGGCTCCACTCCAAGCCGGTGGCCCCGGTTTGGCATGCCTGTTGCTTATTCAGATTACATTCGTGCTCTGAATCCTTCGCCACGGAATGAGGAGCGGAAGGAGGACGTTATGAAACGTAGAAGTTTCTATTGGGTGGCATTCATGTTCTTGACCTTCGCCATCGCTTTGCCACTGCGTGGTGTAGCGCAGACGTCTGGCGCCGATGGGGTGAGACAACAACTGAGGAAGGCGGCCAGTACCTTCAGGAGTTATCAATTGCGGGAGTCTCACGATCCATACATCGCCCCGTTCGACACCAACACGTATAGAGAGGTGACTTACGAGCTCAGGGGCGGAGAGGACTATGTGTTCCTGGGGGTTTGCGATGACAACTGCTCTGGCGTGCATCTCCAACTCTTCGATGCCTATGGCCAGGTGGTTGAGGGTGTCGAGCAAGACGGTCTTGCATTGGTGGTAGCGACGATAGCGACGGGAGGCAACTTCCGCGTGAGGCTCACGATGCGACGCTGCTACACCGATTACTGCTACGCAGGTATCGGAGCTTACCGATGATGGTAGCCAGCCTCGGGGGCCCTTGCTTCAGGGTCGAAGATGCTGCGTATCTTCCACGTGGAACGTGAAGCCCAGCAACTGCTGGAACGTTCCACGTGGAACATCCCGTTGCTTCACCGCGATTACTCACATTTCTCAGAGTCCTAATTAACAGGCAAATGAGCCGCTTCCGCCCTTCCCGAGCCGAATTACACAGCTTTTCCTCCGAAATGTTTCTTTCCTGATTCCACCGCCATTGCTGAGCGAACCCTCCCGGTTCTAATCTGCTATGCGGGACACGTCTTCGGCCATGTCGAGAATCATCGCAGTCGCTAACCAGAAGGGTGGAGTGGGAAAGACCACCACCGCCATCAACCTGGCGGCGTCGTTTGCCCAGCATGGTGCACCTACGTTACTGGTGGACTGCGATCCCCAGTCCAACGCCTCCAGCGGCGTCGGCTTCGGCCGCGATCCGGAGCGGCTTAGTATCTACCAGGTCATTATGGGCGAGGCAACGGCGGAGGAAGCCCTGAAGCCGGCGGAGCTGCCTAATCTGAGCCTGGTGCCTTCGAGCAAGAACCTGATCGGTGCCAATATCGAGCTGGTCACCCTGGAGTACCGCGAATACCGCCTGCGCCATGCTCTGGAGACCATGCGCGAGCGCTTTCAGTTCATTGTGCTCGACTGCCCGCCGGCGCTCGACCTGCTGACTTTGAATGCGCTGGTCGCCGCCGACACAGTCCTGATTCCCATGCAGGCCGAGTACTTCGCCTTGGAAGGCGTGACTGAGCTGCTCGACACCATTGACCGCATCCGCATCGAGCTGAATCCGCGGCTGTCGGTAGAAGGCGTGGTTTTGACCATGTTCGATGAGCGCACCAATCTTTCGCAGTCGGTCGCCAACGAGCTGCGCCGGTTTTTTGGCGAACTGATGTGCCAGACGGCGATTCCGCGCAATGTCCGTCTGGCGGAGGCGCCCAGCCACGGCAAGCCGGCGCTGGTGTACGATCCGCGCTCGCGAGGGGCCGAAGCCTATCTCCAACTGGCAGAAGAGATTATGCAGCGGGTGAAACGGATGGAAGGGTCTGCGGCCGTGGTCTCGTCGGAGGCGGCGTCGTAAAGGATCGCCATTCGCTTTTCGCCATTCGCCATTCGCTTTTCGCCAGAATTACTGGGACAGTGCGATTGGTGACGCGAGCAGGCCGTTCTGAGATGTTTTGGAATTGGGCAGGTTCAGTTTGCTTTGTGTCGTGATTTTTTCTTTTGTGCGCCTTCGTTAACAATGTCAGAGCCCGAGAGCCAGTCTGGCGAAGAGCGAATAGCGAAAGGCGAATGGCGGACTTCCTATGACTGACAAACGAAGAGTTCTGGGACGCGGACTGGAGACGCTGCTCCCATCGCGCACGGCAACGCAGCCCCCGCAGGCCCATGCACCGACAGCAGCGGCCGCTCCACCGCACGCTCTGGGAGAGGCCGTGCGGCAGATCCCGGTAGAGTTGATCGACCGTAATCCCTATCAGACCCGAACTCACTTGGATGACATGGCGTTGGCAGAGCTGGCGGCTTCGATCAAGGTCTCTGGGGTGGTCCAGCCGATCACGGTACGCCCTGAGGCGAATGGCCGCTTCCAACTGATCGCGGGCGAGCGCCGCTGGCTGGCATCGAAGGTCGCCGAAAAGACCACGGTTCCTGCCATCGTCCGCCATGTCTCCAACGAGCAGGCGATGGAGATGACCATCATCGAGAACCTTCAGCGCGAGGACCTGAACCCGATCGAGCAGGCTCGGGCCTTCGCGCGGCTGGGACGGGAGTTTGGGCTTACCCAGGAGCAGATCGCGCAACGCACCGGGAAAGACCGGTCATCAATCGCTAACTTCTTGAGACTATTGAAGTTACCAAATGACGTGCAGGCGATGGTGGAGCAAGGTCAACTCAGCTTTGGTCATGCCAAGGCACTCATGGCCTTGGATTCGCCCGGGATGATCCAGCTCATGGCGCTACGGGCGACGCATCTTTCGCTTTCCGTTCGCCAGACCGAGAAGCTAGTTACTAACTGGATGCACCCCCCTGAGAAGGTCGAAAAGACGCCGGAAATCGACCCGAATGTGAAGGAAGCGGAGCGTCAGATCAGGGCAGCGCTTGGCATGGCGGTGACCATCCATGACAAGGAAGGCAAGGGAAAGGTCGTAATCGAGTACGGCAACTTAGAAGATTTCGACCGGTTGCTCGACTGGTTCGTGAAGGGGTAGGTTACCGCAGCGTCCTGTATGTCCGGTGTCAGAGCCGCCAACACGCTACCAGATCGTCGCCAAATGGGCATTGCGAATGCGTTTGTCACGGCTGATGATCGGCACATCGAAATAGACGGCCGTGGCAGCGACGACGCGGTCAGGCAGGTCTGGAACTTCAGCACGCGACACCTGCCGCATCGCTTGAACGATCGCCGCGGTGAAAACTGCTTCTGTGAAGACATGCTCCGGGTCCGCCAATGCTTGCGTCAGCTCGTCGTATGCCGACGGCGGCAGCCGCTTCTTTTCGACCAGGTAAACGACTTCAGCAAGGCTTACGGTCGAAATGGCGACTTTTCGTCTCGCGCTTGCCGCTTCGTCGATAAAGGCTCTAGCCGCATGGGAAAGTCTGGCGTCGTCGAATAGATGCCAAAGCGCCGTATGGGTGTCGGCCACGGCTGCGATCGTCAATAGTCTTCACCAAAGTTCCGGAACATGTCGGCTCGGTTGGCGTCGATTTCCTCGGCAGACGGAGCCGGTCCGTATTTGGCGAAGATGCCGCGCCCCGTCTTGAAGGGGGCATCCGAAGACTGCGTTTCGAGCAGGGTCGCGAGATCGCGCTCAAGAACCTCGCGCACGTAACCATCGGGGGAAACGCCATGCGCGTTGGCTTGCACCTTCAGAGCCGCCTCAAGCTTCTCTGGAAGATCAATTGTCATGGGCTGACTTCCTTTCCCGATACACCCATTCCCTCAATTAGATTCTAGCGATTTACCTTGCGCCGTCAATTTCGCGCAAGCACGCGCCGTGAGAGTACCACTCTTGAACTCTTCTCATTGCTTCTGCGGCGCAGTGTTCTTCCCTTTTTGAGGCCAGGTCTTATCCGGCGCGGCGCTCTTCTGCTGCTCCTGCATCTGCAGTCTCAGGTCGCGGAGGAGCGTGCTCCACAGCCGGACGTTGGTATTCAGCAGGATCGACATGTTGGTGTCGTGAATGAAGCTGACTTGCGCCGCCATGTTGTTGAGCAGGCTGTCCATCTGATCCAAGTCGAGCTGCATTTGGCGCGCAGGATCGGGCCGCGGCGCCGGCGCTGCCGTGGCCTCTCCCGCCGACTGAACGTTAGCAGGTTGTTGAGGCTGCGGGTTGCCGGTCTGCGCCCACGCCACCGCGCCTGTTACCAATACCGCGGATAAAACGAATGCCAGCTTGCTCATATTCACCTCTACAGTCTGAGACGTGGTAGTGATAGTGCGGCCCTTCAGGTCCGCGTACACCTGTACCTTATACAATTTCAAGGTTTGCCCTCCGCCGCTTTTACGGATAGCGAACCTCGACGTATCACCTCATTCGACGTGGCGCTGATCCGCCGCACCACCAGGAGCCGACCTTGCACCGACTGACGCTGGGCGATTGTGAACTCATCATTCTCTCTGACGGGACCTATCAACTGGATGGAGGCGCGATGTTCGGCGTCGTCCCCAAGACGCTTTGGGAGAAACGCATCAAGGCCGACGAGCGCAACCTGCTCACCCTCGGGTTGAACTCGCTGCTGATCCGCAACGCCAACGGTACCGTACTGGTCGAGACTGGGATCGGTCCCAAGCTGAATGAGAAGTCGCGCGAGATCCACAAAAACCAGATGCTGCTGATGGAAAGCTTCCAGCAGGCGGGCGTCTCTCCGCAAGAGATCAACGTCGTCATCAATACTCACCTGCACTTCGATCACTGCGGCTGGAACACGTACTACAAGGACGGCAAGCCGGAGCCTACGTTTCCCAACGCGACGTATTACGCGCAGCAGGGCGAGCTCGACCATGCGCACGAGCAACACGAGCGTGACCGCATCAGCTATCTCACCGACAACTATGATCCGCTGGTGCGCAGCGGCCAGATGCGCTTGTTGCGCGGAAGGGCGGATATCGCGCCCGGCATTGCGGTGGAAGTCTATCCCGGACATACGCGCGATTTGCAGGCGGTAGTGGTGCGCGCCGGCGATCACGTGGTTTGCTACATCAGTGACCTGATTCCCACGTCTCATCATCTCGATCCCACATGGGTCATGGGATACGATCTTTATCCTCTGGACTCGATCAACAATCGCCATCGCTTCTACCAGCGCGCGATTCCGGAGAAGTGGCTGGTGGTGTTTACCCACGACCACGAAGTTCCCTGGGCTTACGTCGAGATCGGCGAGAAGGGCAAGCCCGTGGCGCGGCCCCTCTAAGCGGCGCAAGCGACAAGGCTGAACCGTCTCTGATGCAAAGCCACCGGGGCGCCGCTTTTATCCACATCATTTTGCGGGACGGTACTAGCCACACTGCACTTGCTGTCCTACAATGTAGCACCGTGTTCTTAAGCGCTGCCGAGGGAACGTCGTATGGGAAAGAAAGATAAAAAGAAAGACAAGAAGAAGCATCGGCAGGAAGTGCAGGCGCCGTCGACGGCGAACAAGAAATCCGGCGCACTCGATTTGCGAGCGGTTGAGCTTCCGCCTCCCCCTAAGCCGCTCAAGCCCGCTGACATTCGCGCCTTGCGCGCGAGCATGAATGCCAGCCAAGCGCTTTTCGCCCGCCTGCTCAACGTTAGCTCCAATGCGGTGGAGAGTTGGGAGCAGGGGATCCGCGAGCCACGTCAGGCCACGCTCAAGCTGCTGCACATCGCGAAGAAGACGCCCGGCGCGCTGCTGGACTAAATGGCCTTTCGACTACGGATCGCCACGGATGAACACGGATCGGGATCAAATTCAACCGTGGATCGGGGAGGACGCGGAGGGAAAAAGACAACGCCAACCACGGATCGCCACAGATTCTCACGGGTCAGAAGGAAGATTAACCACGGAAGACGCGGATGTACAAAGAGCTGCTGGGTCTCTTTCGTATTCCGCGCGACAGGCCCGAGCCAAGACGAGAGCTATCAGCCATCAGCTGTCAGTCGAAAGGCGTGACGAGAAGATTAGAATATCCGCACACTTGGAAGGGGACAGTCTAGAACGCTGTTTGGTTCAAGCGGTTTTGCTGATAGCTGACGGCTGATAGCGGCTTTTGCCCAAGAATTCTGTTGCCGCAACCCATCTTTCGACATCTCACGTTCTATGGCAGGCACACTCCACATCTTTCGACGCAACCAAACTCCTCTGGAATTCCAGGCGAACTACAACTTGGGCGCGACTTCGTGGGTGCAGGTGTTCGATCCCGCGGGGCTGGATCACTTCCTGCGGCTGGGCAGCGGTCTGCCCAACGACAAAGTCGACACGATGTTGCGGAGCTCCGTGATCAGGGCAACACCAGCGAGGCTCCCGTCATCATCTCCGAAACGCACCTGGCGGAGATGGGATTCGCCGAGTCGCCCAGCGACGAGTGAAGTTGCGGTTGTCAGTGATCAGTTGTCACTTAGCGGATTGCCGGGAGGCCATCCTCAGACTGAGGTTGTACCCTAGTTGTGTTTCGGGTTCAGTATAACTCCTGAAGCTGGCATGATGTAAGGGCAACTTCGTGCCACCGCGCCAGCCATTCTGACAACTGACAACTGACCACTGACGCAATGAAGCTCCTTCTGCCCATCGCGGTTTTTTTCCTCATGGTGTCGATCGGCATGAGCCTGAGGATTCCCGACCTTCTGGCGCATTGGAAGCGGTTGAGCGGGTGGCCATGGGTGCGGCTGCTGGTGGCTACCTTTCTCATTCCTCCGGCGGTCGCGTTGCTGATGTTTCAATGGATGCCCCTGGATTTCGGCGAGGCAGTCGGCCTGTTCATGTTGGAGTGGTGCCGGGAGCGCCGCTGGTATCGCGCAACGCAGCCAAGAAGGGCTTCGACATGCAGTTGGCGGCCAGCTACCAGGTTTGGGGAGCGTTGCTGGTGCCGGTAATGCTTCCGCTGGTGGTGTATGCCTCGGCCCAGTTGTACGACCGCGACGTATGGATTCCGCCGCGTGGTGCTGTTCAAGAACATCGCCGAAAAGCAGTTTCTGCCGCTGCTCATCGGGCTGGCGCTCATGTATTTCATCCCTCAGTTTCCACTCGCATTCAACCGGCGATTACCATCGCGGGAAATGTTCTTCTGGTGGTGATGATCGTGGCGGTGTTATGGGTGATGCGCGCGGCGCTGGCCGCGATCACGCCATGGGTATCGTCGCAGCCGTGATACTGGCCGCGTCTTCCATGCTGGCCATCCCTTTGCTGTTGCAAGCGGACCCGGAAACCAACAAAACGCTTGCGCTGTGCAACGCCAATCGGCATGTCGGACTGGCGCTGCTGCTGGCGGGACAATACCTGCATGCCCGGAATGCCATTCCGGCCATTGCATGTTATGCGCTGGTGGCGCCGGTCATCATGCTGGTCTTTGCCAAGATCGCGCGCCGACGCGCCGCGGCGGCAGCTTCCGCATAGAATCGCTTCGGTCTCGTGTGCACAATCGAACTATGTTCTCGCGAAAGATCACCGTGGATTACGAAGAGAACGGCGAGCGCCGGCCATGTCCGCAGAAGTGGCTGGACAGCTTCGCCATGCGCAACTTCACCAACGACCAGGTCTTCGATGACACGCTCCCCACCGGCGACGGCCAACTGGAGATCGGGACGCGGGTGCCGCTGGAGAAGCTGCGCAGCTCGATGGAAGACTGGTTCCGGCGCAAGAGCTATCTGCCGCATGGAGCCAAGCTGATCGTGGAGGAGAAGTAGAAGAAGGCTACGCCGTTTACTCCTGTCATCCCGAGACGGCTTCAGCCGTCGAGGGATCTGCAGTTTGTGCGCGTAAGCCAAGACCGCAACTCGTCCAAAAATCGGCAGCGGCGAAGAAACCACCAGCGTTGCTCGGCAAACGAGAACAGATCCCTCGCTTTGCTCGTGATGACAAAATGACAACACGATTCGGCACGCCTGAAGGCATGCCCACCTAAAAACGCCAGCCGCCTGGGTGGTAGATTCGTCTGACATGATTACCAGGATTGTCTTTCTCTTCATCGCGCTGCCGTCATCGTGCCGGGGTCTGGGCCTATCACCACGACCAGAAGCTCGATCGCAATGCGGCCCTGGTCAACCTGGGTGATCCTAACGAGACGGTGCGCGAGCTGATGGGTGAGCCATCACAGGAGGGCGACTGCGGCTCGGTGACACTCGCGCCGAGGTCCTGCACGATCGAGTACGTCTATCGCTATTACTACTCGGTGTTCCACCGCAAGTATGAAGTCGTCTGGTTCGACCATGCGGCAAGGTCATCGGCGAGCAGCACGTGCAGCGGCCGTTCTAGAGAATCGGCACGCCAGGAGCGGCGTCGCGCGGAAGGTCGCCGGTAAGGCGGGGATCGTCGGTGATCTCGATGGCGCGCTTGTAGGGTACAAAGCCGGCCTTGCGATAGAAGTCCAGCGCACGCGGATGATCGAGGGTGCAGGTGTGCAGCCACACGCGTTGCGGGCGATGCTCCCATGCGGCCTTCAGCCCGTAGTCGAGCAGAGCACGCCCGGCGCCTTTGCCGATGAGCGCCGGAGCTATGCCGAAGAATGACAGCTCAATGTCGGGCATGGCTCGGCGGTCGAACTCCAGCAATCCGCAGTCTACCCCATTGTGGGATAGAGCGATGACATCGACATCCGGATTGTGGACAATGGCGCGCAGTTCGTCGTCACTCATGCGCAGGCGGCTAAACCACAGCCAGGGCTCTCCGATTTCGCGGTAGAGACGGCGGTACCAGTCGAGGTCAGGCATCTCGACAAGCCGGATGGGCAACTCTGACATTGTGGTAGATGCAGGCGCCGGCGGCAGTACGCATCTCCAGGTAGGTGACTACAGCGGCGAGTTTGCCGGGCGGGAGGTCGGTGTAGTTGTCGTCGAGGGGCGCCATCTATCGTTTCCAACGCGCTTCGGTGTAGTTCACGGCTTCCTGCACATTCAGCTCGCGGGTACTGACGCCGGTGCGCACGTACAGCTTGGGCATTTCGCCGGAGCGCAGGTACACCGGGCGATGGGCGGGCGAAGCGATCACCCGGCAAACGTCCTTCTGCTCGACGGATTGAAACATTATCTGGACGCTATGGCAGGCATCGCCGCCGAGTTGGGTGGCCACGGCCGTCATCACCGCTTGCTCGAATCCGTCGCGGTCCTGCTTCTTCAGCGTCTTGTAGTCGTTCTCCAGCCCAACAATGGAGCCGTCATCCGCAACCCCGATCAGCAGCGTACCGCCATTGCCGTTCATGTATCCGGCAAGCGTCTTGAGGACGACGCCCTCCAGCGCTCGGTTGACCTTGCTCTCTTTCAGGTCCCAGCGGAAGGTCGATTTGAATTCCAAGTTGGCGCTCTCGCCCTGGGCGATCAGGGTTCGCAGGTCGCCTTCCAGCGCGCTGCTCAGGCGGCGAATCTCCCGCTGTCGGTCGGCGAGGGACGAGAATACTCCCGCCGCCAGCAGACTCAACACCAAGCCGGCGAGCCCATAGACGGCCGTCTTCCTTGGCCGATCGCCATGTATGGCACTGGAGACTTGGGCTGTGGCAAATCCGATGCCGCTGGTATAGCCGGGGCTGCCGTACTCCTTGAAGTAGACGAACTCGTTCAGCGGGAAGAGAACGAACACTCCAACGCGCCAGGCCCAGCAGGGCAGCGATCAGCAAGAATCGGATTCGCAATCGTAGTTGCCAGGACAGGCGCAAGCGGCTCTCCGCAGCAGGCTCGGCTTCTATGGTGAAGGTGCGCAGTGAGAACGTCAATGGGCGGAGCTCCGCTCTTCGCTATTCGCCCTTCGCTTTTTGCCAGAAACGGTGTCTGGGAATTAACACGAAATTTGCGAGGGCGGACTCTGCGAAGCGGAGGGAACAGTCACGCCCAGCAGGTGCCGCGCGCGGAACGTCGGTTCGATTCGAAGGCCGATTGTTATCCAACAATCCATATCCCAAAAAACGGACGCGCGCTTGCGAGACATTCAGAACTTGGTAACGGCCTATCGGGTCCTTCTTACATTAGTCACAACGTTTCTTGATCTTAGCTTCATAAGCCCATTGGCTCAGGAAGTGCTCATGAAAGCCCTGAAAGTGAGGAGACCCTATGACAGACCGTAAGTTTCCAGGCCCCTCTGTTGCGGCCATTATCTTGGCTGTGTTGCTGCTAACTATCGGAACAGGCGTTGCTGTGGCTCAGGTTGTTGCCTCGGCAACCGGCTCGGGTCAAATCCACGTCTCAGGCGAATATCGCACCTTCACCTTCAGTGCCCAAACCGACAACAACAACGTTACGACCGGTGTAACACAAGGCTTCAATCGCGGTCTTCCCTTTAGTTGGCAAGGCAGCATCAACTGCCTGGACGTTGAGGGGAACATAGCTACAATGAGCGGCTTTGTGACCTACGCCAATCCGGATCCTGGACCGGGTGGAATAACCGTTGGAACACCTCTGGTGTTCCAGGTAATCGATAACGGTGAAGGCCACAACGACCCGGCCGATCTTATTTCGCTTACGTTTTTCGCACCGGGAGGACCTCGTTTCCGTGCCTGCAATCTGTCGATGGGATCTTTGCGACCACCCCCATTGAGCACGGTAACGTACAGGTACATAAGCAGTAAATCGTGACCACCACTGTCCGCAGCGGTTGCATATAGAAGCGGCCACGCTACCTAAATATATATAGGACAGCCACTCAAACACCGTGGGAGGCTGTCCATTCAATCCGTTAGGAAGCACACTATCGAAACGGCCTGCCATCCCTCCGGAACTCTGATTCCCTTCCAACTCTCACTTTGGTGCCGCGGAAAAGCAGGTCCTTCGACTCGGATGCGCTCTGTCCGGGCGAATCCTCTCTCAGGATGACAACCCGTAGTGGAGTGAGCGAGAGAGCAAGGCTGCAAGCCAAAAGCCGAGAACCAAGAGCTAGCGACGAAAGGCCAAGAGCGAAGAGCGTCCCTGGCGCTTCCGTATTACCATTGAAGCTTCGCTATGCCCCTCGGCCCGCCAGCCCGCGCGTTGTTTCGTGAAGGCCTCTCCGGCAAGACGCGCTCCGTCCAACAACACGTAGCTCAGCTGGCCGAGATGGGCTCGGTGCACGAGGCCTTCGCCTGGTTCCGCGCGCACAGCCGCGAGCTGGAGGACCAGCAGTTGGAAGTGACGGCGATTCCCGCTCCGCCGTGGGGCGAGGCGGAGCGCAGCGAATGGCTGAAGACGCATTTCGAAGAGATGGGCTTGAGCGAGGTGCATCAGGACGAGCTGGGCAATGTCTTTGGCATTCGTCCCGGGACGGCCGCCGATACGCCATTTGTCGCGTTGAGCGCGCACCTCGACACGGTGTTTCCCGCCGGGACCGAGATCACCGTCAACCGCGAGGCGGGCAAACTCTACGGGCCGGGAGTTTCCGACAACAGCTCCGGCATTGTCGCCTTGCTGGCGATCGCGGGTGCGATGCGCGATGCGCCGATCGCGAACGCCGCTCCTATCCTCTTTATAGGCAGCGTAGGTGAAGAGGGTGAAGGCGACCTGCGCGGTATGCGCCACATCTTTCAGCAGCGTCGCTGGTTGGATTCGATCGCAACGCTGATCGCGGTGGACGGTGCCGGTACCGACACCATCATCGCCGAGGGGCTGGGCAGCCGCCGTTATGAGGTCAGCATCAACGGCGCGGGTGGTCACTCCTGGAGCGACTTTGGCGTGGCCAATCCCATCGTCGCGCTGGCGCGGGTCATCGAGCGCTTCACCCACACTCCGGTTCCAACCGCGCCGAAGACGACTTACAACATCGGAACCATTCAGGGAGGCACCTCGGTCAATTCGATCCCGCAAGTGGCCACGATGCGGGTCGACACCCGTTCGTCATCCGTCGAGGAACTGGACAAGCTGGAGCGTGCCCTGCGTGATGCCGTCGACCAGGTCATGGCCGCAATGCCCAGCCGCAACCGCAAAGAGAAGCTTACCGGCGAGGTGAAGATCATCGGCGACCGGCCCGCTGCGGACCTGCCGCTCGACTCGCGGCTGCTGGAGACGATTCGCGCGGTCGACGCTCAGCTCAGCAACGTCGCCAGAATACAGCGTGCTTCGACCGATGCCAACATTCCGCTGTCGCTGGGCCGCGAGGCCCTGGCCATCGGCGGGGGCGGCAGCGGAGGAGGGGCGCATACGGTCAACGAGTGGTACGATCCCGTGGGCCGCGATCTGGGGCTGAAGCGGATTCTGCTGCTGACGCTGGCGATGAGCGGGGTGGAAGAATAGCACGGTTTGGAAACCGGGCGGTCTGAGTGGGCCGCATCGCGTTTTCCATTTGTCATTCACGAGCGACGGACCCCGGTTGCGGGGGTTGAAACTGTAATGACAAGCCCAAAATTAGTGCCGCTAAGCTCTTTGTTTTAGTGTTTGTCATTAGGAGCGAAGGGATCTGCTCGCCGTTGCCGAGCGAAGATGGTGGTTACTTGCGTCGTTGCCGATTTTGGATGCGGGCGAGGTTTTTGTTTACGCGCACAAACTGCAGGTCCTACGGCCGGCTGAAGCCGTTCTCGGGATGACAAATCAAAAAAGCTCGCGACGGCA
>CAWFAY010000004.1:0-202363 GCA_963813905.1 uncultured Acidobacteriaceae bacterium
CGCTCCACGACTATCTTCGCGCTCACAGCGATGAAATAGGTGAGCGGATTTTGTCGTCGTACCCGGCGCTGTTCGGCGCGGAGGAGAGTCCATCTCCACTGCTCTCTCAAATGCTGCGTAACCCTTATCCAGCTCAGACCATGGCGATCATGGGTGTGAGCAGGCGCTGGGAGTTGGCGCGCAATGCCAATGTGGTAGCGGAGTGCGGCGCGGGCAAAACCCTGATCGCGCTGGGCAGCATGCTGGTGCATAGCGCGAGACGGCCGTTTACCGGCTTGGTCATGGCGCCGCCTCATCTGGTGGAGAAATGGGCGCGAGAGGCTTTCCTTACCCTGCCCAATGTTCGGGTGTTTCTGATCGATGACATGCGGAATGGCGGGAATCCGCGGGAGCCGCACGGCGTTAACGAAGTCCGTCTGCGGCGAGGTGACATCGTCCGCGAAGGCTTGCACAGCTCGCTGACTGAGCTGCGTAGATTGGGACGCAAAGGTTGGCACAGGTTGTGCCCTCAAACCGCCATCTTCTGCATTGGCCGGGAAAAGGCAAAGCTCTCGTACTTCTGGAAGCACTGCTATGGAAGGAGCCGTTCGGGAAGATACCTCGGAGCGCTGACCAACCCGGACACCGGATGCCCGGTTGAGACTGACGGCGTACGTCTGACTGCGACCGACTTCGACAAAAAGAGATTGCATGAAATCGTGGACCAGCAGAAGGGCGGAACCACCAGATATTGCCCGATGTGGCAGGCCGATGGGAGCAAGATCGTGCGCATGGCGCCGGCAGAGTATATGGGCCGCTATATGCCGGAGTGGTTCGACTATGCCATCGCAGATGAAATCCACCAATTGGCCGGCGATACAGCCCAGGGCAACGCGCTCGGAGTGCTGAACAGAACCGCTCGACGATTCCTGGGGCTTACCGGGACCCTGTTGTCGGGATATGCCGACGACCTGTTCAACACGCTGTTCCGTACCGACGCCAAGCGCATGACCACTGACGGCTACGAATGGGGATCGGCCGGACGCGAGCGCTTCACCCGCGACTACGGAGTAATCGAGACCATCGAGCGCATCACGGTCGAGGACAACGCCTGCTCCAAGAAAACCAAGAAGACGGTCACGATCAAACGCAAGCCGGGCGCTTCGCCGTTGCTGTTTGGCAAATACCTGATGGATCACTGTGCGTTCATTGGGCTGGAGGACATCTCAGACGGACTGCCCAGCTACCGAGAGGAAGTCGTGCCGGTGCCGATGCAGGATCCGCTCCGGTCAGCTTACGAGGAGCTCGAAGAGGAGATCACGGCTTGCTTGAAGGAGCACCGGGGAAACAGCAGCGTGGTGAGTACCATGCTCAACACGCTGTTGGCCTGGCCGGATCATCCCTATGGCTTTGGCACGCTGTACGGCTCGGAGTTCAATCCCGAAACCAAGTGCCGCGAGAGCTTTGTCATTGCCGAAACCGTGGATCTGGATCGAAGCGGGATTTATGCGAAAGAAAAAGCGCTCATCGAAGAAGTGAAAGCCCAGCTCGCACGTGGCCGCAAGTGCCAGGTGTTCGCGGTTTACACCAACAAGCACGATGTGATCGAGCGACTGGAAGGGCTGTTTCGGAATGAGGGAATACGGGCAGGTGTCTTGCGAGCCAGCGTTCCTACTCACAAGCGGGAAGCCTGGTACCGAGAACAACTGCGGCGTGGTATCGATGTGGCGATCTGCCATCCCAAGATCGTCGAGACCGGACTGGATCTCCTGGACTTTCCGACCATCCTGTTCCATGAGACGGGCTATTCGCTGCACACGTTACGGCAGTCCAGCCGACGTTCATGGCGCATCGGCCAGAGACGGCCGGTGGAAGTGAAGTTCTTTGCTTATAGCGGCACGATGCAGGAGGTCTGCCTGCGGTTGATGGGCAAGAAACTCCTGGTCGCGTTAGCCATGGAGGGCAAGTTCGCCTCTGAAGGACTGCAGGCCATCGATGGCGACGATGACATGCTCACGGCGATGGCGCGGGAGTTGGTGGAGAACAAAGGAATCGGAGAATCAGCGGATTCCGTCTGGAAGAACCTCCAACAGCTGCGGCCTTCGCCATCAGCGCCTACTCTCGAAGCACGCGATGAGGCGATGGTCTCAGAGATCGAGATTCCTGACATGACCATTGAGTCGGGTTCCAACGGGAACGCCATCATTCTGCCCTGCGAATCGCCATCCAAGAGGATCGAATCCGCCCAACTGTCGCTTTTCTGACCGCTGCACTGAGAGTCTTAAAGTCCATTCCCCCAGTTCTAGAGCAGGCGTCAGCGCTCGGAACTGACCCGCACGAAGTCGATAACACCAACTGCAAGAAGCACCAGCCACCAAGGAGTAACTCGTGATTCCGGAAACCGACAAAGCCATATTAGGGTCTCTTTCGCGAGCGGCGCGCGGAGGGACGTTAGACCCGGAGCGATTAGCACACCGCGCTTACGAAATGGGATCGGCCAATTGCCACAAAGCAGTCTGCCGCTCATTAGCTCTGCCAGAAACCCTCAACCTTAGCGACCTGGAAAAGGCGGCACTGGAGAAGGCTCTCCAAGTGACCGGAGGAAGCATTCTTGCCGCCGCGCAACTGCTCGGCATCGGCAAAACCACCGTGTACCGAAAGGTGAAGGAATACGGACTCGCTACCGGCAACGGACTCGCCTTCTGCCCGAACTGTGGTCGACGACTGCCCCGTCACAACGTAAGCAACGACGAACAGGCATTGCCTTCCTTGGCCGTCTCTTCTGCTCCCGTGTTGTCGCCGGCCTAGTAGCCCGATTCACTTGGCGCTGGTTTCGGCAGAAAAATGGTGGAGCAGCCGCACCATACCAATTCACCCGGAAATTCACCGTTTCCAAAGTCTCATCACCCGGAATGCCATGGAAGAGTTATGCGTTAGCGAGCCTGGACCAGTTTGTGCGGCGAAAGTCAGTGGCCATGGGGAACGTCGTAATGGCGAAACCCAGCATCGCCGCAAGTACATCTTTAGCGACCAAGCTGACCAACTTATTCGGGAGGCTTACCTCAGCCCTCGAAATGTGAAAGGAATGTCGAGCATTCACTTGTTGGCCAAGAGACTCGGCATGCCTCATTGGGCGCTGAAGAAGCGTGCTCGTGAGCTAGGGCTGGCCCGTACGAAAGAACTGCCTTGGAGCGAGCCTGAGCTAGAGATATTGGCGCGCTATGCATGGATGAGCGATGAGCGCATTCGGCTGAAGCTGAAGGCCGCCGGCTACACACGCACCGTAACCGGGATTCACCTTAAGTTGAAACGAATGCGGTTCAAGCACGACGGGAGCTTCTATTCCGCCTGTAGCCTCGCGCAAGCTCTGGGGATCGATCCTCACGCCGTGACGCGCTGGATCAAGAGCGGCCATTTGAAAGCCAAGCTTCGCGGCACCGCAAGAACTGAGCAGCAGAACGGAGACAGCTACCTCATCCAAGAGAAGGATGTCCGCCGTTTCATCCTCGAACACCCCACCGACATTGATCTGCGCAAAGTGGACCAACTCTGGTTCCTCGATCTGATCACCAACGGCTTAGTGCGCGCCGCCTAACCCTCCAATTTGTACGTTGCCCGACCGCATCAAGGAAAACCTGTCTTCGTGCAGTCGGGCGCCGAGCCGCCGGAAGCGGCATACCCATTCGGGAGAGCGGCAGATTCAGTTGTCTGCTGGTTCTCCCGATTTCTTTTCAGGAGGAAATACCATGCAAGAGACAACCCTTATCGAGCAGGAGCAGCCAGTTGGGGCTATTAACAACCCCGATACCCGCTCCCGCTCCAACGATGACGCTGTGCTCCTATGGCACAAAGCTGACCCGGGATGAACTTGCCCGAGTGGCGACGCCGGCGGCCACAGCAACCCACAAACCCATTCCGCACATCGCCGTCGTGGAAAAGCTGATCGAAGCACTCGGCTTTCGCCAGATTGGCGTGGTGCAGGAAGAATACGCAGTGTCAGCCGACGGGATGCGCATGTTCGGGGTGATGGACTTGAGCTCCGGCTTCGACGGCTGCCGTTTCGCCATCGGCTTGCGGAACAGCCACGACAAGAGCTTTCGGCTGAGTGTCACTGTCGGCCTGAGAGTCTTCGTTTGCGAGAACCTCGCGTTTCACGGGGAATACACTCCCGTGCTCGCGAAGCATTCGAAGCACTTCTCCCTCGAAGACAGCCTGGCCATCGGCGTCGATCGGATGCAGCGGAACTTCGGCCCTCTGAAGCAACAGGTCGAGGAATGGCAGGCGCTGCAGTTGTCAACGGCTTCGGCAAAACTGCTGATCTACCAGGCGTTCATCGAGGACGAATCGGGATTTCCGAAGCACCTGGCGCGGCGGGTGCACGAGCTGTACTTTCAGCCCGTGCATGAGGAGTTCCAGGCGCGAACCATGTGGAGCCTCTCGAACGCATTCACCAGCGCGTTCAAAGAACTGGAGCCAATTCCACAGTACAAGGCGACGGCGAAGTTGGCGGGATTTCTGCAATCGGTCCGTCCTTCGTAGTGCCCACCGGAAATGTCGGCGTACGGTTCCGGACGGTCGCCGAAGTCGTCCAGTTTCCTCAGTCTATTCGGGAAGCCGAAGGAGCGTGGAGGGACCGTACGCCGCTGTCGGCCAACGAGCAGAGATCAATACAAGTCAAACTGGAGAGTTCCCATGAAACTCCGTCGGAATGAATACTGCCCAATCCATAGATCGTTGTTCTGCTGCGGTCGTGAGCAGACCCAAAAGGAACGAAGATTGCGGCTTGGCGTTCAGCGTATCGAAGATCCGCACCATCCAAGGGGATATCGCGAGCTCCGGTCACCAGCCGAGATGCGAAAGCTGCTGAACCGAAAGATTGTCGAGCAGGGCGGGAAATGCGCAATCTGCCATGAATCGTTCACCGATTACACCGAGATCGTTCCCGACCATATTGAACCCAAAGGCATGGGAGGTGCATGGCGAGATGACCATCCCGACAATGTGCAGGCGGCACATGGTCGGTGCAATCTACGAGAAGGGGTCGAGCAGAATGCGCCCAAGCCAGGCGGTTTAACCAGGCTCGGCGAGCCCGCATGAAAATCTTGTAACACTCGCCACCTGCCTGGTGCGCTAGGAAGTTTCAGAACGTGACGAGCGCTGCTGCGCGCTTAGCACGAGTTATGGGGGCCGTCCAAGAAGATTCGGCACAAGCACCAGCACTTGATGGAATTCGAGTCCCGTCGCTCGGTGCATTGTTGAGAATCGCACGGCGGCAACATGAAAACCGACCAATCTCCTCGCTGGTCCCGTAAATCGGATCCAGCTTCTGCGAGCGTCCACGAATCTCATCCCGCATCTGCTCATAGCGGCGCTATTGCGGGTTCAGATACGTTGGTGGCCGTCTCCGACAAAGAACGAATCGTTGGCTCCCAGAGGAACCAGGTCTAGCCTTTAGTAAATTGCAGCGGAGACAATCATCTGCCCCCTCTCACTTGGGCAAGACGAGCACCGTTTCATGCTGCCTTGCAACTCCCGTAGCAATTTCGGATACCAAGCCTCCAATGGGGATGTGACTATTTTTGTTAGTCAGACCTGGGAACTGCCCAAGTTGCTGGCGGCGTTCCACCGCCTGCTTTCGTGCGCCCCTCCTTGAACCTGATCCCGCGCGGCACAGCCGGCGGAGGGATTTCATCGCTCAGCAAGTCACCTTCGATCAATGCTTCTCCAGGAGCGAACGTTAGCGCACCATCGTACCGGCCGGGTATACCACCATACATCTCCTCCATGGCTCTCAAAGACCTCTTCTCGTTTACACGTAACACAATCCGATTGTTAAACTCTGCGAGGACAGTTGGATGGAGTTTGCCTGGTTGCTGCGTGAGTACAAGCAAGTAGAGGTTTAACTTTTTTCCTTGGTCAGCAAAACGCTGAATTCTCTCGGACACAAGTCTTTTTTGTGGGTCTGTCGTTTCTGGTGGCGCAAATAGGTGCGCCTCATCCATCACGACGACAGTGCCAGTCCAGTCATGCGTACTGGGTTCGCCACCGTCCCGAACATCGCCGGGGGAGCGGGCTCTCCCGCCAGGGTGCTCTCTTCCATCAAGGAAATGTACGGGAAGAGCATCTGCTCTTCTTTCATCAGGTGAACTCTCAATTCCTCGGCGAGCGCGGAGAAAGTCTGTTGCACCTGGAGGAGTTCCGGATGGTTCTTGCCGTGTACGCCAACTACCTTGGCAGCGAGCGCCAGAATGCGAGAGCTTTCTTCCCGAACGAAAGCGTGGTGGGTGTGGTGATATGACTAATCAGGTCGGCGAGTAGCTGGTTTTGCCAATCCTGACCAAACCTAGTTTCAGTGGAGGCCGCGCTTCGATCTAGCCGTGCAAGAGCCTCGTCAACCGATATGTCGGCTTCGGAGCAGGCCTGGTCCAGGGTGCGGCTTCCGCCGCAGCAGTAATCGATTCTGAGCTTTTCGAACTCGCGAGTTGCACCGGGCAGCTCGGCAGCGATTCGCCTACGGTTTTGGTCGCTGTTAGTGTCATTTCTTTTCCCCCGCGAGTATCGGAGCATTGCGCCCTTTCCCGCTTCCAAACCCAGACTAGCGGCCCTGTGGGAAGGTAGCTATGACTTCTGTCACGGAGAAGCGACTATTGCTAACTCTAGGAGCAATCTGGAAATGTGAGACTTTGGTCACTGTGCCGGGGGCACGGCCTTTGCTGAAATAGTGGTATGAACCGCAGCAATGATTCGTTCGATTTCTCCGAGCGGCCTTATATCGTGATTTGGGAAGTGACACAGGCGTGCGATCTGGCATGTGTCCATTGCCGTGCCTGTGCCCAGCCGCGCCGCAATCCTTTCGAGCTTTCTACCGCGGAAGGCAAGCGGCTGATCGACCAGGTGGCGGAGATGCAGGCGCCGGTCTTCGTGCTGACGGGAGGCGACCCCATCAAGCGGCCGGACCTGTTCGAGCTGATCGAACATTGCAAAACCGTGGGCGTGCGGGTTTCGCTGACGCCCAGCGCTACGCCGCTGCTGACGCGAGACGTCATCCATCGCCTTAAAGCCGCTGGGTTGGCGCGGCTGGCCGTCAGCCTCGATGGTTCGCATGCCGACGTACATGACCAGTTCCGCGGGATGTCGGGATCGTTTGCCCGGACCATGGAAGCGATCGAGTCGGCCAACGAAGTCGATCTTCCCGTCCAGATCAATACCACCTTCAGCCGCCGTAACGTCGATGACTTTGACGCGATTGCGTCCCTCATCGAGGCGAAGAAGATTGCGCTATGGAGCGTCTTTTTTCTGGTGCCTACCGGCCGCGGCAAGCTCGACGAGCTATTGTCGGCAGAAGAGTTTGAAGGCGTGTTCGCGAAATTGTACGAGTTGTCGCGTCGCGCAAAGTTCCACATCAAGACAACCGAGGCGCAACATTATCGGCGATACGTTCTGCAGCAGCAGACCGCTGAGCGGCGTAGCGGCGTAGCTTCGCAGGTGATGACTGCGGACAAAGTGCAGGATACGATTGGCCGGGCGCCACGCGGCTGAACGACGGCAAGGGCTTTGTCTTTGTCTCACATTTGGGCGAAGTATTTCCCAGCGGATTTCTGCCATTTGCGGCGGGGAATGTGCGGGCCGATTCACTGAGCCGAATCTATCGCGAGTCGCCGGTGTTTCAGCAGTTGCGCGACCCGGCCCAACTTGGCGGCAAGTGTGGCGCGTGCGAGTTTCGGCATATCTGTGGAGGCTCGCGCGCCCGTGCCTATGCGGTGACCGGCGATCCGCTGGCGGAGGAGCCGTGCTGTTCCTACGTGCCGAAAAATTATGTTGGGACAGAAGCGCCTCCGCAGGCGATCGCACAGACCGACAGCCTTGCACGTGCTGTAGCGGAAACCGGAACCGACTCAGCCGCCGGATGCCTCCAGCTCCGCTTCGAGGCGCTTCAGGGATGGAATCTCCAGCTTGCGGTTGTCCACCTGAATCAGTCCTTCGGCCTGCAATCGGCTGAGATTGCGCGACACCAGTTCGCGAACCGTGCCAATCTGTGCTGCAAATTCGCTATTGTTCGACGGCAGAACCAGCGCGATGCCATCGCTGCCGTTGCGAACACCATCGGCTTTGCCCATCCGGACTAACAGCGCGATAAGCCGATGCCGAACGGTAGTGAACGAAAGCTCTTCGATAATGCCGACAAGCCGGCGCAGACGTGCGCCAACCACCCGAAGAAATTTCAGCGCGACCTCGGGATGCTGCACGCACAGAGCCCGGAAATCCTGGCGGCTGAAGAAAAGAAGCGTGCTATCGCTGACGGCTTGAGCGGAAGCCGGATAATTTCCGCCGTCGAATACAGGCAGTTCGGCGATTGAGCTGCCCGGGCCGTCGATGGAAAGTACCTGCTCTCGTCCACCCGCCGAACTCTTAAAGATGCGAACATTCCCCAATTGTACGACGTACAGTCCGGCGCAGGGGTCGCCTTCCCCAAAGATCAGTTCGCCGGAAGAGTATTTCCGCTGCAGAAGATGCGAAGTCAGGAAACCGAACTCCTGCTCAGACAGGCTGGAAAAGATTGGCACTCGCTTGAGTACGGAGAGCGAGGCTGCTTCCTGCTCAGTAACCATTGCGGAATTCTACCAGCCCATCGATTGTCACCAGCACGTCGAATCTGTCATCCCGCCGGCCAGCCGGAGCTTCCGACGACGGGGACAAATCCGAAGACCGCCTCCTCACGGCTGACTCCTGCATAGCTTTCATAGCTCGGGCCGAAGGAATGAACCTCCAGCAGTGTCAGCAATATCATGAACTACGATTTGCTTTGGAATCCAATGCGCTTGGTGCAACGGCACGGGCGCATCGACCGGCCGCACTCGATCCGCCACTTGTGCCCGTGCCTTTTCGAAGCCTGCCGCGCCGGCGGCCCTGCCCAGGTCTCGCTGGAGGGGTTGCCAAACGGCTCCGTCAGAGCCTGATTCATCGCGGCTGCGACTTCGGGCGCGATTGGAGTTGTGGCATTAAAGTCGAGATATATGCGATCTTCTTGCATTTGTCAGAGTCAATCCTCAACAGCTATTGACATTCGCGAAGCCATGTGAGGATCGAGCGCTAGTTCAGGGATGAATTGCGGTGCTTCAACACCGGTCTTCGCGGCGACTTCCGAGTTTCTCCCCCGCGGCTCTCGCCCTTGGCTGCGTCCAGCCGGGCCGCCAGTGCATCGAACTCCGGTTTCGGCCCACTCCAGCGCAGCTGCTCTACGTCATCGAACAACTTGATGTCCGTGCGCAGAGTGGCTAACGTACGGAACAGAAGAGCTTGCGCGCGTTGTTCGCACAGAGTCGCTGCCAGAGCACCGGCATTGGTAGCGTTCACTCGCCAATCGCGACAATCGACAGGAATCGCTTCCAGATGCAAGAACTTCGCCAGCACTGCCGCGGAAGATTTCGCGCCCCAACCCGGCAAGCCCGGGTATCCGTCCGCCGCATCGCCCACCAGCGCGAGGTAATCGGGGATCGATTCCGGCGCCACGCCGAATTTCTGCGTCACCCCCGACTCGTCCAATGTCACGTTGGTTCGCCGACTTAGTTGCACCACGCGCCTCCCGGTTACGCATTGTGCCAAGTCCTTGTCGGGCGTGCAGACGATCACCTGCTTCACACGCTTGTCCCGAGCTGCGGCTGCCGCGCCGGCCGCCAGCGCGTCGTCAGCTTCAAACTCGATCATCGGCCACACCGCGATGCCCGCCGCGGACAAAACTTCTTCAAGCAGGTGAAACTGCGCTAGCAGATCGCGGGGCACACCTGCGCTGGTCTTATATCCCGGCCATAATTTGTTGCGGAAGGATTCGATGACGTGATCGGTTGCAACTGCGATATGTGTCGCGCCATTGCGGACCATCCCCAGCACGGACGCGAGTACGCCGCGGACGGCAGCCACTTCCTGACCGTCCGCATCTTTCGCTGAGGGCACCGCATAATAGTGGCGGAAAAGCTCGTAGGTACCGTCAACAAGGTAGACGTTCACGCTTGACGTTCATGATAGAGGATTGCGGGATGTGGCGGGAGATCATCCAAAAGAGCCCTCCCTTATGCACAGGCCAGATGTTCGTGCCTCTGGTCAAGTTCAATTCTATGTGTATTCACTGTAGGCTTTTGCGCGCGGTATTCTGCTTTTCGAAGGAGCAAGAAACATGATCGTCGAAAGGATATCCGCCGTCACACTGAAGGTCACAAACATGGCGCGGTCGGTGCACTTCTACAACGAATTTCTGGGCCTAGAGATCATTTATGGAGGCCCACATGCCCCGTTCACTTCTCTTCGAACTGCCGGTGCACAGGATGCCATTCTGAACCTTGAGCAGGGGGCCTCGAGCAGCGGCTGGGGACGGCTAATCTTTCACGAACGACGTTGATGAGCTTTGGGATCACCTAAAGGAAAGAGGTCTCGATGCCCCACGGCCGCGAGACGCAAGTTGGGGCGAACGGTACTTCCACCTGCAGGATCCCGATGGACACGAGTTGTCGTTTGCAAAGCCGCTGCCGTGATTTTCGACTCGGGGGCGCGTCTTGGACACCGGTGGCGTTAAGGTTTTCGATTCCGCTGTCGCTGCTCGGCAGCTCGGAGGATCACTGAGGGTTTCGTCGAAAACGCTTCAGCGATATCTGCAAGGGTTCTAGAGTGGGGCTCTTAGCTGCCCCGTTCCAGCTGGCCTATATAGCGTTCGGTATACCCGAGGGCATCGGCCAGTTTCAGTTGGCTCCAGCCTCGGTCGACACGCAACTTAGTAAGCTCCGCACCCACAGCCTCACCTAACGTGCGGGACTCACGGTGTTTATCGGCACCAATTTGTTTGGGCACGCACCCATGGTTGCCGTTTGACGCTAAATGATTGAGGAACTATAGTTCGGTATCGCTTTCGGAGCAGTACCTCGGACCTGCGCACGGCTCGCCGGCACCATTGGATTGACGAACCAGCAGGAACCGCCGGTGCCAAGCCATTGCGCCCGCAGCATGATCGACTAAACTAGGGCGGCAGCGCGCTCCGAAGCAACAGTAGAGGGCACGCTGTCCTGTGCCCCTGAGGTACTGCGGCTTGCAGAAGACAAAGAACTACACCGTGCGAAACTCGGCCGTGCAACTTCAGCGAGCCGCCCGCGAGCGGGCAGACGATCAGGCCCGCCGCATCCCTTGGCAGCGGCTTTACGACGCTCGTAATCGATACATCGACTGGCAGGAGTTCAATCTATGGGCTCGCTCGATCCTCGAAGTCGAAGGGCGGATTCCGGATTGGCTAGGCGAGATTCTCAACGAGCGTTGCCCAGGATTTCTTCAAGCCGAGAAAGAACTCACACCCAAAGCAGCCAAGAACAGGCCTCTTCCTCTCCGCTTGGAAGATTGGATTGATGAGCACGTATTTGTCTTCGCCAAGGAAGAAGGCTGGTTCAACGCGATTACCTATTACGCCATAAGAGATCCGCGCTACCAGCGAGCCGAAGTCTGCTGGTCGGAATGCGTAGAGAAGTGGAAGAAAACCAGACCCCTCCGTTATCCATCGTTCGAAGAATGGAAATGCATGGCGGCGGAGTGTGACGAGACTGCCCGTCTTGTGGCCAGCGAGCGGAAAGCAAGATCATCTTCAAAACTCGTGGATCCTGATCGCCTCAGCGAGGCCGTTTCTCGTTATATCGATTGGGAGGCTCTGGCGTACTGGGCTCAGCCGGCACTGGAGCGTTGCCCTCAGCTTCCCGCAGAGGTCGTGAGCGAGCTTGAACGGCGTTGTCCTGGATTCTTGGAGCTGAACACACGGCAAAGAGATTCCAGAGCTGCTTCTCAAGTCTCGCAGCGGCTTATGCATTGGATCGCCGACCACTATTTTCCAGGACGCGAAAACCGAGGGCTGGTTCGATGCTATTCTCCTCCAGGCGCGAAGCCATCCGCGGGCGATTCGCACGATGGAATATGCCGATCACTGCGATGAGCAATGGAGTTCAAGAATCCCCGAGCCCATACCCGTCATTTGAGAATTGGCGGCGAGAAGCCGACTCCTATGTTGAAGTGCCCGGCGAGTAGCGGCGGCGCGCTCGTCTGCCGTGCACGGACTGACATCTAGAGGGCCCTTACGCTTTGCCTCTCTGGTCGCGGCGCTGCAAGACTTGATGTGCTTAAAGTAGACGTTCCCGGCTATTTTCCTTCCACAGGTGCACGTTCTAATCGTCAGGGCGTGCTTTTGGGCCCGACAAACCGCACGGTCTTCGGACGCGGAGGCTGGTACGCCGTACTCCTTCACCAACCATTTTGCTGTGGCTGGGTCCATCAGTGTCGTATTGATTTCGCCGCCGTACTTCTTGCAGAACTCTTCAAACGCCCGATCGGTGACGAATGTGTCAACGACCCTCAGCTGACCGTCGGAAATCCAGCTCTGCACTTGGGCAACGGTCACGCCAATCAGGTCCGCTGCCCGTTCCCACATGTAACCTTCTTCGCCCTTGGGCAGAGCCGCCAGCCACTCTGTCGCGAACGGATGGGTCAAGAGATCCACGATTTCTGTCGCAGAACACTGCCAAAGAGCTTGTGCTGATGCGCGGATCACGTACTCTCAGCATGCCGTTCCCGATTAGGTATCCTCAGTCGGGCGGGACTGACATGCAACATCTTTCGCAACGCTCGCAGCGACCACCCGTCAGTGACCCTGGCACTCATCCCGAGTGCTCCGAGCCGGAAGCGAACCGCACGGACGGAACGTCCCAGGCGCTGAGCAATTTTCTTTACTGGTTCGTAGCCAGCCCAATTCAACAATCTGTCGTCATCCGCAGGTGTCCATGGGCGAGGTGCGGCGTGCGGGGCTGCGGAGGTTTCGGCCCGATCTCTTTGCCTTGTCTGGGTGGCTCTCCTCAAGAGCCGCAAGTTCGGGGGCCTTCCGCAGATGTCGGATCCGATGCCAGCAGTCGCCACGTCTCCATTCCGGGACGAGCTCAAGGACTCGGTTAATCGCCTCACGCTTTTTGGCAGGCCCCTGTTTGATACTGGCAATCAGCAGTTGATCGATTGCCGCCAATCGCATACTGGCCTTATTGTAGTTTGTCCCCGAGCCGCGGACACTGCTGACCCCACTGAATACGGACCTTGAATCATGACGGTGCTGATCGCGACAATGCTCAAATGCACAGGTCGCGGTCATCACCGTCGCTCAATCTGCAGAAGACGAAGTTGGCTGGCCGTTGTTGTGCGGGACATGACTCTGATCCCGCCTTCGTTGCTAAGCGACGAGCGGCTAACCCGGATCGCAGAGGAATGGCTGAGCTGTTCCATATATATTGCAGAGGTCGGATGAGGCGGGAAAGCTCAAACCGGATTGGTATGAAAATCTGAGGACAGTGTCTGGTTCCAGAGATATCTTTCTGAAATGAAGAATCGCGCTGAAATGAACAATCGCGGAAACGGTTGGGGGTACTCAACAGAACGGAAGTGCCAACTAAGAGACCATCTCGAGCGCTTTGTTAAGCTGGATCGTCTTGTCCCTCAGCCAAACGCACGGGATCAATGTCGATGCAGACGTCGGGCACCACGCCTGATCCTTCGTTGTAGCTCCCGCTGGGACTGTACCAGCCGAACACGGGCAGGTAGAGCGTATAGCCATACCCCACATCGAATACGTCCGCACCCAGCACCAAGCCCGCAGTCTTTTGGCCGACAAGAGTTGCGAGCTTCGTATCTTTTGCGAACTGGGCGGCCATTTCGCCGGCGGAGCTGGTCTTTTCGTTTACCAGGACCGCAATATGTCCATGGAACGGCTGTGTCCCCAATCCCTGTGTAAGCAGCACTAGTGACTTGTCTCGAACTGAAAATTGAGCCAGCCTGAATAGAACTCCGGCCCTGGTATCCGGCATCCGTACTCGGGGAAGCTGGGCAACGTCGTATCCTCGTTGCTGCCGTTTTCTGGTGATGTCGTAGCCGATGGGAATCCGGCCAGGGCACATATAGCTGACGAGCCGCGCGAAGCCTAGACTCCCGCCAATGCAGCCCCGCAGATCGATGATCAGACGATCACAACCCTGTGCTTTCAGCGACGCCATCGCCGCATCGAGCACTCTCGAAAAGCGGATGCCAAACATTCCGGAGAAGTAAGCGATTTTGACTATGCCCACCCGTTTTGTCAGCATCCTATAGCTGACGCTCTTGGGCTCGACGAACGGAAGCCTCGGTCTCGTCGCCTTTCTTTCCGGCACCATTACGGCAATGTCTTGGGTTGTCATGTTGTTTGGCGCTTGAATCGTCAGCTGGTGTTCTTCTCCGAAGCGAAAGGCGGGATATTCAGGCGGAGCGGCGGGGACCCCGTTCACGCTTATGAGCAGATAACCTGGTCGTAACTCCGCTGCGCGGCGGCCGCACCATCCTCGAACACATCCAGAAACATCCACTTTGTGTGTCCGAAATGGTTACCGATCGGAAGAGTCGCGCCAATGGCGTGCTCCGGTTTGATCGGATTTCTGTTGGAGCGGTAAAAATCTGTATGGCTGGATTTAAGTTTAGCCAAGAGATCCTGAATGCCCCGCTCGAAAGCGCTCGTCGTTTTCTGCTGCGAGCAGAGACGGGGTGCGCTCTTCAAGCTCCTTGCTCCACTCGTCGAGATCGACGTTTCCGATATTGAAGTGGCGCTGTCAGCACCAGGTTCCGGATTCGCGAAGATGATCTTTGTTCGGGCTGCCGAATCAAGCATGCCATTCACTTTTGCACCGGGGACGGGACGAATCCCTCTACAGTGAATCCTGCCCAGTAGTAAGGCAGTGCTTTGGTCGGGCCAAAGGTGCTCAGCATGCTCTTTTTTGCGATTCTGAGTGCGTCCGGCACGGACTTCTTCTTCTCCAGTTGTGCGTAGAAGCTCTTCATCAAGTAGAGCGTTGTGTCGTCGTCAATGGACCATAGCGTCGATATGACGGTGCGAGAGCCTGCTAGCAGAAAGGCCCGGGAAAGAGTCTCCACACCTTCTTCCCCTTCGAGCGGTCCCACCGCCGTATCGCAAGCTGACAGGACGACCAGGTCTGCATTCAACGGCAGCTGTACCACTTCGGAGGCCTGGAGAAATCCATCATCTCCGCTTTTCGGATCACTCAGCAGCACGAGAGCGGCCCGATCCGGACGGGTTGGGTTCGCAATGGCGTGGACTGCAAGGTGAAACATGGAATGGTTTGTTGAATTCTTGAAAGCGGTTTCTGTTGCCTTATTGCCAATGAGCAGTTCATTCAGTTTGTTCGGTAAGGCGCGACGGCAGCCCGTGCCTCATCTCCGGAGCTTGGGAGGTCGGAAAGGACCGTGTCGTTGTAGCCGCGGGTTACGGCGGTCTCTCTTAGGTTACTGTGGCCATAAGGAACGCCTCCTACCGCAAGAAGACCTTGGTTTGCATGCTTTGTGGGGTTTGCCGTACGCAGCAGAAAGAAACTGGTAGCCGATGGCGCGTAATCCACTGATTGGGATTCGACCACGTACTGGCCGTGTGAATTGATGAGGCCGTCAAATGGCACAAGGTGAAGCTGCCCGTCGCGGACCACAATGAGTTGCTGCTTGGTTTGGGCTTCCGGGATTGGCTCTAGAAGCAACTGAAACAATTGCGTGACTCCGTGCTCGCGGCGTGCTTGGCCTTCACCTCCTTCAGGTAATTGCACCACAGCCGACGAGATTATTCGTTTTCCTGCCAACTTCACTATTCGGTGGTTGTTCTTAGTGATGATCAAACAGTATGAGGCGGGATCATCAACTACGTATTCAAGGATCACCTCGGAAGGTGACAGGCTATTTTGCAGTTGTGCGAGAGTAACTGTCTGGTGCTCTTTTGCTTTCAGTATGCTGATGTCGGGTGTAATCGATCTTGACTGCTCGGCCAAAAAGATGGCGTCGCGAAGCTGCGCGATGTCTTGATCCGAATGCGCAGACATGAGGTTGCAGGCGAAGCTGTGCAATCTCGTGCTCGGCGGCGACAGCTTCGGGCGATGTCTTTGCGCCCGACATCAGGAGATCCGTCATGACGCGCCCGCGAGCCTGTTCGAGAATGGCGAAGGCTTTCGCCACATCCCCGCTGTGCTCCGCGACCAGAGCAAAATGTTTCGCATACAGATCGCCGGCGCCTTTTATCAGGGCTGTCTTCCCAAGTACGCTGTCGGCATTTCCTATCATCACGTCCTGAATCGCAGCAGCTCGGTCGTACGTGTGGTCCGCTTGAACGTATTCATGTTGGGCGATCTGGATTTCGGCCAGAACACCAAGAAATCTGGGGACCTGCGGGATAATGCCAAAGCTCTGTGCGGATTTGGCGGCTTCGTTAGCGAGCTCTTCCGCTTTGGGAAGGTTGCCACTTAGCCGGTACAGGTTCGAGAGCTCGCTCTGATACTCCGGAATAACTTTCCTGCTATCAACAAGCACCACATTCTGGACTGCTTCAGTCATGTATGTGATAGCTCCCGGAAGATCGTTCTGCATCAGGGCGAGTTTTGCTGCCGTTGAGTACAACTCTGCGATCTGTCCCGGGTTGTTTTGCAGGTCAGGCCGGGCGAGCACCTTCTTCAATTCTGTCTCCGCTTCTTCGGTTCGGCCCATATTAACCATTGCCAGGAGCCGTGCTGCCTCAGCGATCACGGGATAACCTGCATCCGGAGTTGCATTCGCAAGGGCGATAGCGCGATCGGCGTATGGCAAGGCCTGGTCATTCATGCGTTGCATAACCAACCCGGATGCCGTCGTTGACAGGAAAAAGATTTGACCTCCGATGTCCTTGATCGAGGTGGCTCCGATCAGAGCTTCTGCCACTTTCTTCTGGGCGCTGGGAAGATCACCGTCATAAAAATCGGCGAAACCTAACTGACCTAAAGCTCGGTATTGCCACTTTGCATTACCAAGCTCTTGCGCCAATTTGCGGACCTCGGTCCAATCGCGGCGCATCGCCGCGTTGTCGATCTCTCCATCAATCTCGCCTTTGACGGCCAGGCAATACATCCGTAGCTCTAAGTCCGATTGCAGTATTGGATTCGCTGCAAGTTCCTGCGCAAGCTTGTACGAGCGTTCCGGCAGCGGAACCGGCTCCGCGCCGGCTCTGATTGCTGCCAACTGCGCGTATAGAGCGTTCCTTTTGTCGCCGCCAGCTTCAAACAATTGCTTGGCCTGCAACAGGTAGGGGCGAGCCGCCGGCCAGTTGTAGAGGTCTGAGAAATAAAGGCCCCGCTGCAAAATGGCTTCGGGTGAGTCCTGGGAAAAGCCACCTACAGCGGAGGCTATTAGGCAAATGAGCATGACAAAAATTCTGGGCTTTGACATAAATCGGTAATCCCGCGATTCTTTCAACAAATACTCCGTGCTTTTAATGGCGTTGTTCCGTGTTGTTGGGGAGAGCCGTCTGGATCAAAACTGGGACGCTGAGCCGCCTGCCGCCTGATGAAACCTGAAGTCTGTAGCTCCCTGGGGAAATGCCCCTGAAGTCCGCGTGAAGCTGCAAAAGTGTGTCACCATTTTCTCGGTGCGCTTGCGATGATACCGACCAGACGACTTGTTGCCCGGACGTGAGACTTACCAAGTAGCGGCGCTCTTCACTTCCAAGAGGCAAGCGCAGGCTTAAAGCTACGGGCGAGCTAGAAGGGATTACTTGAGGGACCGAGCGCGTCGCACTCTGTTTTGAACCGCGTGTTGGAGATGCGGTACTGAGGTCGATTAGGACCGGGACGTAGCTGGCCGCTGCCTGGGTCTGGTCAGGGTTTTCAGGCGCGACTATCGGCGCTTGATTCCGCGGCGCGATTATCGTTGCACTGCGGTGCTTGGCAAGGAACAGGTAACTAACAATTGCCAGAACGGCTGCGACACCCAAGGCCGCCGCGGAGCGCTTGATCAATGTAATCTTGCGAAGCTTCGCCCTCGATTTTGCAAGATGACCCATGTAGGCGTTGAAACAGGGCGAGCAGCACGTGAGATGCTCGCTTATGGACGCATCGCCTTCGAGTGGTCGAGTCGCCATCAACCGGAGTGCATCATCGGCCGGGCAGCCAGCGCGCTCCGGGTTTGGAAACGCGTCAGACAGATACGACCGGGCGAACACCAGTTGCTCTTCGTCCTTCCCAAAAGCGTCACGTTCTGTGGTTTTTCTTCTCACTATCGCATCTGCCTTACAGGCGTGACATCGCCCGCATCATCTCAGTCCAAGCCTTCTCCTGGCTTTATGGAATGTTTGATTGAACCCTCGACTCCGCAGCATGACTTGATATTCCGTATGACCGGCCAATCTCTTTCCATGAAAAGCCCGCAATACGACGCAAGAGCATGTCGCGTGTTGTCGGGTCACACAGAGTCAGTAGTTCGTCAATCAGAATCTTATTGTCGATTGATGCTCTGGGATCAACCCCGTTCGGCGCCCCCAGTGCATGGATCCGGAGGGACTCTGCCAAGGACGTCTCGCGCTTGCGTTTTTTGTTAATACGCCGAATGAAAGCACGGAAGAGATACGACTGAAGATCCCGTATGGGGTGTTGGCTCCATTGCCTTGGCGCTCATGGCGCGCGAGACTGTCGCTGCCGCCTCTTCGAGCAGATTTGCTGCGACAGCGGGATCAATGAGTAGCCTTTCGGCATGGCGTAAAGCACGTCGCCCGATCTCTTCGGCGGCGTGGAGCACGGCAGGGCTGATTCGCCGGCCACGACGGTCTACCGGATTAACGCGAACCCCGCTACGGTCGGGATGTGCCTGTTCAGCCATTGGGTCCCATTGCGCCGGAGGCAGCTTATCCGAACCATCCCAAAGAAGCCGCAGCACTGAATTTTGACGCCGACAATACCCCTATTGAGGAAGAGTACCGGCTCGCGCGAAAACCTCAATTGACAAAATTGACAACTACCCGCTCGATGCCAAGGTGGCTCCGCGAAACCGTGGAAGGTCCACGAAAAGACATCGTGCTCAGCTTCCGACCTGAGGCGCCCAACGTTCGCAGTAAAGCTCAGTTGCGGGCATCGCCTCGACTCGCGAAGAGACCCTCGGCCTGCGCAAACAGGCGTAGCGCGAGACAGGAATTACGACCGCAAGAAGGGCCGCTACAAATACTACTCCCCTTGGGACACGAATCCTCACCGATTCAACTACCGGGCCTGCTGATCAAAAATTCTTCAGAACATCATGAATGGCACTGACGGAGCGGCGTTTCGCAATTTTACAGGACGCATACTCGGACACGCCATGTCGCGTTTTGGGCTTCAGCAAGACGACCCTATAATGCCCGCCAAGAGTATGCCTTCGACGACGTCCATTTCATCTTCGTCCGGTACCCATCTGTCGCGAGCGCGTCGTGCGCGTCCAGCAGCAGGAGAAACTCGCTATCTGTGAGTTCGCCAATCGAACCAAGCTCTTGGTGTCCCGTTTTCTTGGGTCTTATGTCGTTGTCGGTGACGACATCGCTTTTCCCGTTCCGACGGGAGATGCCGTTGGTACAGAGATCTTGATCACCAAGAATGCGGGTGCCGGTCCGAAAGCGTTATCTCTACCACGTGCCAATCGGTTATGTCAGCCAGCCCAAACAGGACAAACGAAATCAGCACTTCGTTTCGGCCGAGGTTCACCATGGAGCGCCTTGGCATCAGTACGGTTTTCCTGCCGTGCGAGGTTCTGCGCGACTACTTCTATCGCTTGCCTCATACCGGCGACAGAGGCGATCATCCGACGCTGTACGAGATCTTGCGTATTCCAGCCAGCGCTTCTCCCTCTGAGCTGCGCGTAGCTTTCAAGCTACGCGACCTGGAACTCAAAACGGCAGGAGCTCCGCGCAGCCAGCGAGTGGCGCTGGAGCGGGCCTTCAACATCGTCGGTCAGCCTGAATTGCGCGCCTGCTACGACGCGCTGCTGGCCGATCCCGAAGCCCCTGCCATATTTCCGTACGGTGGATTTGGCTCTCTTCTCGTTGCCGGTGAGCCTTCCCGTGACGGACAAACATTCTTCGCTCGCCGCATTCTTGCGTTTTCACCGGATCTCCGGCGCCGGCGGTTCCATGTGCCACTGCGCAGGTGTGATTTCTACGACGACCGGGCACTGTGCCGCGACGTGCGTCGCAAGCTCGAGTTCTGGCTCGATCCGGCCGCCCTCCATACGCTCTGGGATCGCACGTGGAATCAGTGGAAACACCTGTTGGGAACGAAGATCGAGGTCGAAGGCACGTTCGTACAGAGCTGGCAAATACCGCAAACGCCGCGGCGACTGGGATCTCGTTATTTGGGAAACCGCATTACCGAGTCGGCTGGAGGTCAAGCTGCCAGCCTGATTTCCAGCAACAAATAGAATCCGCTCGAACGACATATCACCGCTTTGGTCAGTACTCGCAGGCTTTGGATCAGATCCGCCTGCGCCTGGAACATCAAGCAGTCGAGAAAGCAGAGCTTGAGCGAATGTGCTCCGAGCTGCGTCTTCCCGGTGACTTTGATGTCGCCCAGATCAGCTGGCGTGCGGACTATGACCCGTTCTTCTATCGCCAGCTGTCCCGCCGGGCACGCCGGATCTATCTCTTTCGGGAAGAATACATTTTCGACGTTGAGAAAGCCGTGGTCGTCGAAACCCCTCAGCTCGGCCACGCGACTTACGTCTTCGCCAAACCCCGGAGCATGGATAGCTTTCTCGCTCTGTATACCAAGATCACGAAGGACGACATTCGGCGAAACCGCAACAATGCGGCCGAGCGGCTGGGTTTTCTGGGCCGCGTGATTCATGGCACGAATCCAAGAGCGTGGCTCAAGGAACTCCGACAGCGAATCGGAGGAAAGAGTGGACTTTACGGCGGACGCCACCGTATGAACAGTGACACTACTCCTCGCTCCCATATTTGTCGTGGCTACAACTTCCAGCGCCCCGGTGGTATGACCAGTCAAATTGTGATTGGTGGAAAAAGGTTGACGAACGTGACGACGCGTACAAGCCGTCCGTCTTGATAAGCCCGCGGACCAGAATCTTGCAGTGAGAGAGCTCTGAGCAGGTTGTCCTGGACTTCCTGCCAAACAACCACCAAAGCCTAATACCCGGAGGCACCTAGTATCGCAGCATCGGTGGCGATCAGCCCGTTTGACCAAAACTGATTTGAAGCTAACAAGAGTGCTGGAGGATCTGTTCTGGCGTTGGTTCGTCTTGACCAAGGCCCCAGCGCCCAGGAGCGGCCCGTGTTGCCAGAAACTACGATAAATATTTCTGACAGAATCCCTAAAGGCAAAGGACCGCGGCCCACTGTGGCCGCGATGGCAAACCCCCAATGAGGCAGCGCTCGAAACTTGCGGCATCGAACGCCAACTAACCTAGCCGCAGCAAAGGCAGACCATGTTAGACGCTGAAACTGGTCACAATTCGGCGAAGATCTCAAATGTGGAAGATCCACGTTTTCGAACTCGAAACGACGTGGCTAGGCGAAAGCTGCACATCTTAAAGCCGGACGGTCCAGCTGACGTTGCACGCTCTCTTCCCGAACAACTCGAAACGATAGCTCATGCACTCACTGCAAAAAACCTGGCGCAGCTGCTACAGGTGAGCCAGGTCACAATCTACAAACTCGCAAAGGCCAACAAACTTCCCAGTTTTCGAATCGGCACAGCCGTCCGATTTGACCCACGAGCTGTCGCCCGATGGCTCAGACAAGTGTAGAAGGTCTGGATTAGCGGCTTCCGGCCTGTCGACTACAGAAGTTGCAACAACAGGTTGTCTTCGGATTGACCAGATCGGATTTCTAACCAAACATCGCGTTAACCTTTTCTCGCACGGCCTGGCTTCGGTTTGGCTTCAGGTAGCGCATGGTGCTTTCCATGTCGGAATGCCCCATCCAAAGCTGTACCGTTCGCAAATCTACGCCGCCCCACAGCGCCCAGGTGGCGAACGTTGCGCGGAACTTGTGCAGCCAGAAGTCGTCGGGGTTCAGCTTCGCGCGCTGTGCGACCATCTTGCAGGCATCAAGGAAGTCCAGTTTTGGTTTGCCCGCCGGCGGTCGAGAACAGGAGAGGACACGCCCGGATCGCTGTTCGCTTTCCATTTCTTCAATGCCTTTACAAGCTTGTTCGGGATGGGAATCTCACGGCCTTTGTAGGCTTTTGGCGAGAAGCCGTACTCGCGTTTATAGCGGACAGCTACGACTCCACGGTTGAGGTTAAGATCGGGCCACGTGGTGTGCATCACTTCCTGCTCCCGCATGCCGGTCATCAGAAAGAACTCAAACCACAGGCGCTCGTCCTCATCGCATGCAGCAAAGAATTTGTCGAGGTCTTCGCGCTCGTAGATTTCAGGTTCGTCCTCAACGTAACGGGGCCAGTCGTTCTTGCTGGCCAGGCCGCGAATGCGATTGGCCTTAAGAAAGGACATCACATTTTCGAACTTGTTGTAGACGGTGCGCGGCTGGAGTTTTTTCACGTCGCGCAAGAAAGCTGAAAAGCGGAGCAGATCTTGACGCTCAATCTCCGTGACGCGAGTTTTGTTGCAGGATTCGAGAAAGTACTCAAGGGCCTTCTTGTAGGCCGCATACGTCTTCGGCTTCTTGCTGATCCTGACATCTTCGAGGTAGCCGGCAACAGCCTCGGCCAACGACAGACCGTCGTCCTGGTCCTCATCGACCAGCTTAATGCCTGCGGCTTTGCTGCCTAGAATCTGTTGCTGGCGGTGGCGTCTTGCTGCGGCGGCGCTCGCGTCCCGTCCGACGGACTGCCGAACGCGTTTGCCGCCCTCGCGCCATTCGAGGTAATAGGCGCCCTCGGGATGGCGCTGTTCTTTGCCGCCTATGAGGACGTAATCAGGTTTGACCCGGCCGTTAGCCGATATGACGACGGGACAGAATCGCAGACCCTGGGGAGTTTTGACGCGCTTGGTGAGATTGACTTCCTTGTTCACTTGACGGCAACCTTCGGTTTTCGGTATCACCGAAGGTATCACAGCCTGTCAAGTTATTCAAAACAAAGGTGCTGGCGGAGAGGGGGGGATTCGAACCCCCGATACAGCTTTTGACCGTACAACGGTTTAGCAAATTAACCCCGTCTCGTCCTGTTGCCTGGATTCAATCATTTACGGGCGGTTTAGGGGCTGTAAGTCGTAGAAGATCTCCTTGTTCGGGAAGTTTTATGCACCCAAAAATGCACCTTGAGGTGCATTATGCACCCAGATCTTCCGACATTTCGTGACACTAGGTGCATACAAGGCGCTCATGTCGATTTCGCTTCGAGTTTTTCTGCGGTCACCGCGAACGCCATCTGGCTTACTCTTGGCGCGCCTGCCGTAACATCTCGACAAACACCTCTCTGGTCTGTGCCGGATCAGCCACTTCTTGTGAGAACGCGATCCGAGTTCCCTTCATGACATCCTGGGTCTTCAGCCGCAGGTGAAAGCCAAGGCGATCGACCGAAGTCAACTCGGCGTCCTGCGCCTCAATCCCGGCACACTGTTTCGCGAGCTGGATAAGGGCATCCTTGTGGTCGGCATTCATGTGCTGCATGATGTCCAATGCGTGTTCAACCAGAGGGTCGGCTTGTGCCTGGGAGTAGTCCGAGGCTGCCACCCATCCCATGACTCCAAAGCCGCCCACGAAATAAACGTCCAGAACATCCATGCGATAAAAGAAGAAATCCTCGAAATCGACCCAGTACTTGCTGTCCGGGTACCCCGTCAAATAGACGGTACGCGCATCCGCCAGCTCTGCCGCCGGGACTCTGGTTACATTTCCGATCAATGTCACTCGGGATGAGCCGAGTGGATCGCCGCGTGAGTCTGGCTCGGTCACAAACAGGCTGGCACGTGGGTCCGCTTGGAGATTCTGCGTGTGCATAGCCATCGTGCTTACAAGAAAGATGGGGCGACCCTCGTTGTCTAGCCCGTAAGGCATCGTGGATCCGAAGGGGAAGCCCGGTTGTTTCCGAGAAAGAGTTGAGAGAGTGCCGATCCGGCCCGAGTGCATCAACGTACGTGCTCTCTCGGCGAAGGAAGGCTCAGCGACCGCAGGCTGGCCACTCGTTGCACTGCGAGCGTGTTTTCCGAAGGATGAGGAAGACATTGTTGATTACTCCTCGGCTATCGAACCAATCACAGGCCACTGCCCGACCGGGCGACTGCCGGAGGTTGCAAAAATGTAACAACTAAATTGACGGCTAAAGCGGTTACTGCCGCAAGTTCAAAAATAGCGGAATAAGGAAGCCAGCTCCACGCCGCCGGCACAATCTCTTGGTAAGCAAGGACTTCAGCACCGACGCGCACCGTGCATCCCAGAGACAAACAGAGAAGACCGACGAACATAAGTCCGGGGCTGAATAGTAGTCGCATTCCTGAAAATGCAGGCAGTACCCGCTGACCGATGCAAAATACCATCATGGCGACAAACCCTACGGTCAGCGCGTGACGAGAAGCTCCCCAGATGCCGGATGGATTTGTCGCATTTGCGGCCCAGACGCCGAGCCCAGCTGCAATCAGTAGCCACACGTAGGCACTCCGCACAAAGATCGGGAAGCTGCCATGTATGCCCTTGGTTTTAGCGGCCTTCTCAGGTAGTGCAAAAATATGGAGCGCGATCATCGCTAGCAGAGATGCGCCCAATAACAATGCTGTGGTGGCCCGGAAGAAGCCAGCGAGTCCTAAAGCGATCCCTACTACTTGAAACGCGACCGCAGCACCCAAGAGCCGGTTATGAGGCGGACGGGCGCCGAGAAAGACTGGTAGCCACTTGGCGTTAAAGCCCCATACAAAAGGCACCATGAATCCCCAGGCAGCGAGGATCAGGAAGCGTTGGTCGAAGTTGGGAGGAAATGCGGGCCCATTGGATCGAAAGGCAAGCCACAGACAAGCTCCCAGGTTGAGGACTAGTGTTGCGAGCAGTCCCAAGGTACCTACGATCACCACCAAGACCCAGGTTTCCAGTTTGGCTTTACCGCTGTCTTGCGGCTTATGTTGCGATACCGCGCGAAAGAAGATGAGGAAAGCCGCGAGTTCCATTGCAGCAGAAAGAGGCAGCAGCACCCGCCAATGCCAGAGATACACATTCGCGGTCCAGCGAAGCAGCACGCCTGCCATCCATAGCGTGCCCGAGAACCATGCCAAGCCGAGCGCGAAGGGCTTTATGCCGCCGCGCAATTTAGGAATGGAGTAGTAGCCTATGCCCAGAATAAAGCTGCCTATCCAGCCGAGTACCTGGGCATGTCCGTGAGCCTGGATCCACGCGGGTGAAATGCTATCCGCGGCACGGCGTCCGCTGATGGAGATGAGATTCCATACGCCAAGAAATGTCCCCGGCAAAACCATGAACAGCAAGCCGCCGGATATGAAGAAGATCAGCAGACGAGAGAGTTGGAGTTCGCGGGCGCTGGTGCGCTGGAAAATCTGAAGAGGCGTTTCGGATATTGCCGATACGGTTTGTGCCTGCGAACGACTCATCTGGCTGTAGGCTCTTAAACTGATAACACTCTTGCGCGCCGAGAGACTGCCTACTCTCCGTGGGCATCGCGGTCGAAGCGAAACACGTAACGCAGCAGTCCGGCATTCACCAGCAGCAACACACTGGAGCCGGCAGCGGCGGGAATCAGAGTTTTGTAAGCGCCGCTGAGTAACGCTTCCATGGACACGGTCAGCAGCCAGAGTTGCAGCACAACCGCCGCGCCCACGAATGCAAGCATGGCGGAGAACAGAGTAGTCCCTTGCCGTCGCACACTCATACGGCCTCCCTACCGACGGCAAACAGTTGGTCGCCTCGCTGTTCCAGTTGCACCCGCGGCAAGGGCCGCGTAGGGGGACCGGCGATGGGCTGGCCGGCAAGATTGAACAGGCCATGGTGGCACGGGCAGAAAAGACCATTTTCCGCCTTGTCATACACCACTGCGCACGACAGATGGGTGCAGACCTGCGAGTAAGCGACCAGTTTCCCTTCTGGAGTGCGGACGGCGATACACGGGTCCGAATCCGTGGGGTAGCGAAACAACATGGAGCCTGCCTGCTCCAGCGCAGAAACTGGGCCGACATAACGCTCTGCGTGCGATCCACGGTGCAGCAACCTGCTGGCCACCACTGTGGCCCAGTTCGCGGACGCCAGCAATAGTGATCCTAAGGTGAGAAATTTCACCATCTCGCGCCGGGTTACGTAATGGTCGCCCTCCCACTCGATGGGAAAGTCCTGCCGCCACTTAGGCGTGGATGCCGCTTTACATCCTGCGCAGCCTTGTTCTTCGTCGCGCGTATTCATCCCACGTTCTCCAGCATTAGCGCTACGTCATAGGGGTCTTCGGACAGGGCGGATGGCGTCGGCGAAATCTGTACCAACTCGACATTCACCCGTTCTACCTCGCGAGGTACGATCACGAACACCTTCGTTGTCACTTCTTCCCTGCCGAACTTCCAGCGATTGATGGCGACTCCGCGACGCGTGCGCTGAATCTCTTCGGCCGTAGCGAAGGTCAATGCCTGGGAAGGACAGACCGTGGCGCACATCGGCTTCTTGTCGACACTGGTGCGGTCGTAGCACATGTCACACTTCATCATCTGGTCGATCTGGACCTCGTACTTAGGAACTCCGAAAGGGCACGACAGCACGCAGTTGGAGCAGCCAATGCAACGTGGTTTTAGCGAGCTTTGCACTACACCATCAGGCGTCTTCTTAATGGCGTCGGCGGGGCAAACTCGTGCACAGATCGGGTCTTCGCAGTGCATGCAGACTTGTGGTGCAGTCTGCACGCTCTCCCGGCGCTGGATGGTCTCCAGATGAATCATGGAAACGCCGCGATGCGTGTCACACTCGGCGCAGGCAGCCACGCAGGACTGACATCCGATGCAGCGGGAGTAGTCCATGTAAAACGCGCGCTCGCTCAACGAATACCTCCGGCTTCGGTCTCAAGTTGAGCGATGGAATCCGTCGGACGCTCCGCTTTGCTCACGCGAACAGCGCAGATTTTGAATTCTGGGATGTTCGACACCGGATCGATGGCGCGAATCGTAAGGTTGTTGGCGGAGCGGTCAAGCGGCCAATGATACGGGATGAAAACCGTGTCCGGCCGGATTGTTTTTACGACCTGCGCGCGCACCACAACCTGTCCGCGGCGGCTCTCGACCCTGACGAAGTCCTGGTCACTGACGCCCAGTTTCTCGGCAAGCCGGGGATGCATCTCGCAAAACGGTTGGGGACACTGGTCCAGTAAAGTCCCGATGCGCCGGGTCTGCGTTCCAGAAAGGAAGTGCGAGACTACACGGCCGGTCGTCAGGATGATGGGATATTCCTCGTCCGGCATCTCCGCGGACGGCCGCCATTCGATGGGAACGAAGTGCGCTTTACCATCCGGATGTCCAAACTTGCCGCCTTCGTACAGGCGCGGCGTTCCCGGATGCCCGATCTCAGGACATGGCCAAAAGATTCCATTGTTCTCGTCGATGCGATCCCAGGTGATCCCGTAGTAGTCGGAGACCCCACCCTTGGAGGCAACGCGCAATTCCTCGAAAATGTCGCGAGGCGACGAGTAGTTGAACTTATCGCCATGTCCGAGCCGATTGGCAATCTCGCAGATGATCTTCCAGTCTTCGCGCGCTTCTCCTGGAGGACTCACGACCTTGCGGTGATGAATGACCCGTCCCTCAACGTTAGTGGTCGTTCCTTCGTCTTCTTCCATCAACGAACCGGCAAGCACGATATCGGCGTAGCGAGCGGTCTCGGAGAGGAAGAACTCGATGTTGACGTAGAACTCCAACTTCTCCAGCCCGGCTCGAACGTAGTTGGCGTCGGGAAGAGAAACTGTGGGATTGAAGCAGATGGAGATCAGGCCCTTGATCTTGCCATCGTGAATCGCTTCGATGAGCGGTACGGCAGAAAGACCTTTGCCGGGAATTGACTCTTCCGGAACACCCCACACACCCGCGATGTACTTGCGGTGCTCGGGGTTCGCGATGTCGCGCGTACCAGGCAACTGGTCGCACTTCTGACCCTGCTCGCGGGCACCCTGTCCGTTGCCCTGGCCAGTGATCATCGCGTAACCGCAGCCTTCACGGCCGATACGCCCGCTGGCAATCACCAGATTGATGGCGGCGATGCAGTTGTCGACGCCCTTGGTGTGGTGCTCGATGCCACGCGAATGCAGCAGGAAGCTGGTGGCCGCGGGTCCCCACATCTCGGCGGCCTTAACGATCATCTCGGGCGGCACACCGGCAATTCTTGCGGAATACTCCGGCGTGTATTTCTTTACCGCTTCAACCACATCCTCGAAATCGGTGGTGTGCTGCGCGATGAAGTCGCGATCGATCCAGCCGCGTTCGATCATGATGTGCAGCATTCCGTTGAATACACCGATATCGCCGCCGGAGCGCACTGGGATGAAGAGGTCGGCGTTGCGCGCGATCGGAGTCATCCGGGGATCGAGAATGATGAGCTTGCCGCCGTTCTCACGCGCCTGCCACAGATAGTCGGTGGTGATTGGGGCGCATTCCGCAATGTTTGCGCCCGCTACCAGAATCACCTTGGCTTTCGGAATGTCGGACCAAGGATTGGCGCTGCGATCGATACCGAAGACCTTCTTCGACGCCGCACCCGCGGAAACCATGCACAGGCGGCCGTTGTAATCGATGTTGGCAGTCCGCAGGGCCACTCGGGCGAACTTGCCCATCAGGTAGGCCTTCTCATTGGTAAGCGAAGCGCCGGTCAGCACCGCGAATGCGTCATTGCCATAGTCTGCTGAATGCGCTGAATCTCGTTGACCACGCGGTTCAGCGCTACATCCCAGCTGATGGGTTCGAAGCCCTTTCCCGGGACGCGCTGCAGGGGATGCTTCAGCCGATCGGGATGCTCATCCTGCATGTAGCGCTTTACGCCCTTAGGGCAGAGCTTGCCCTGGTTGAAGGGAAAGTCCTCCCACGGCTCCCACCCGACGATCTTGTTGTCACGCACGCGTAACTGAATTCCACATTGCTGCCCGCAGAAACAGCAATGCGTCTTCACCATCTTGTCTTCTTCCTCCGAGGCCACCCAGCCGCCCGCCGGAACGCGGTTGAGAGTGGGCCCGAAGTGCTTTACTAATTCCGGTATGTCAACGGGAAGTTTTGCCATAGGTCAAAAGCTTTCCAAACGCTCGCGCTCCGCACCGACTGTTCGCCACATCGCATCTTGCGTTAGGGCAAGATTCTTGCGTCTGCATTGCGGACATACATCCTGATAGTGCGTGCCGTCTTCCATCCGATACTGAATTCCGAGAGCGCTTTGCACTGCTTTCAAATCGCCGATCTGCAGTCCGCTTGCGAACGGCTCCGCACACCGCGCGCACTTGCTGCTCCGTCTTCTTCTCCTGCGCGCTTGTAGAAATCGATGCCCATCTGAGCCGGACGTTGAAAGATGTGGAAGAACTTGCCAAATGGCAGATAGAGCAGAGTGAAGATCACGGTGACGGCATGCAGCTGTGAGAGGAAAACGTAATAGAGGCCCCACATGAGGTGCGTGGACACGGTGAGGAACAAGCCGGTTACAGAAATCGCGAACAGCAGAATGAGCGGCAGCAGATCATTCGAAAACTGTTGCACGCTCATTGCGCCGCGGTCTCGTCCACGCCGCCACATCGCTGTGAAGACTCCGATCAGGACCATCACCGCACAGATGTCGAGGATATTGAATGCTAAGGGCGCAATCAGGCTGTCCAGCGGGAAGCTGCCGACGTGGATGCCAAAAACGAATGCGCGATAGATTGCTTGATTGTCCGGGGCGGTTTCGAAGCGTATCCAGCCAAACGACAAAGGAAAGGTAACAGCCGCAGCGATCAGGCAGCCCCACGCAAGAAACCAATGCGCGGTCCAGCGCGTCTTTGAGCGGCGCTCGATGAAGCGTTGCAGCACGACGTTGTTCCACAAAATGCCTGCGAGGTGAGCGAGGTTTCCCGGCAATCTGGCGGGTTGCAGGAATATCTGCCATCCGCGAAACCAGTAGAGACGGGTGGGAGGACGGCGCAGCCACATCGAGTAGCGATAGCCCAGACCAAAGGCCGAGAACACAGTGGCTCCGGCATAGGAGACCAGCGCAGGATCAAAGTCCTTGAAGCCCCGGCTGCCGACCACGATGCCGACGATTACCGCCGTCGCGGCGATCATGCCCCAGGCGAGAGCATGCGCGGTGTCCGAACCCCGCAGCGAAAGATCAACCGGCTTAAGACTCTTCATTGCTTAATTTGTAGCCAAAGCAATTCTGGGCGAACGCATGCTTAGCAGCAAAACCATCAGGCAAGCGAGGGCGAAGACGCTAAGCAACACAAAGCCAAGGGTGAACGATCCGGTTTGCTGTTTGATGACGCCGAGCAGGAGCGGCGGGAAGAATCCGCCAAGTCCGCCCGCCGCGCCAACCAGTCCGGTGACTGAGCCCACGGAGCGGGGAAAGTATTCGGGTACCAGTTTGAAGACGGCTCCGTTGCCCAGCCCGATCGATGCTGCCATGCCCAGCGCCCCGATGGTAAAAGTCGACATCAGTGGACAAGCCAGAAAAAGGGCAAACATCGCGGTTGCCGGGAAAACCCACTTGAGAATGGTGCGGCCGCCAATCTTGTCGGCCAGCACTCCGCCCACGGGACGCAGGGCCGTTGCCAGCACCACGAATCCGGCCGTGCGGAACCCGGCATCCTGCGGCGTAAGTTTGAATACTTCGGTCAGAAGTGTAGGCAGGTAAACCGCCATGGCCACGAAGCCGCCAAAGGTAAGGAAGTAGTAGAGGCTCAGCACCCAGCTGCGTCTATCGTTCAAAGGCCGCGCGATCTCGGCAAACGATTTGGCTGGCACGCGATTGGGAGCATTGCGAGCCATGCTGGCGAAGATCACCAGCCAGACAGTGAGCAGTACACCGAAGGTCCAGAAGCCCCATTTGAATCCTACCGCCGCGGCAAGCACCGGCGAACCATAAGCCGCCAGTGATTGCCCAATATTCCCGGCCCCATAAACGCCCAGAGCGAAACCTTGGCGTTCCGGTGGATACCATCCATTCACAAAGGCTACGCCGACCGAGAAGCTGGCAAGTGCGATGCCGATCAGAAATCCATAGCTCAGAACCTGACCATAACTGCTGACCCCACCCATCAGAAATGCAGGGATGATCGCGAGCACCATCACAACGCTAAAAACGATGCGGCCACCAAAGCGGTCGGTAAGAATGCCCAAGGGAATTCGTCCCAGGGAACCCAGCAGCACTGGAAGGGCGATAGCGACGCTCTTTTGCACCGGGGTCAGCGCCATGTGCCGGCTGATGATCGGCATCATTGCCGACATTGATCCAAAGACAGCAAAGCATAACGCAAATGCGCCGGTACCCAACGCGAGCTGAAGTTTGGCGGAAGTCGGCTCTGACATAGAATTCGTTCTGGTCATCTTACTCCGGGACCATCTCTGGATATCCGTACAATAATGAACACTTTCTCGACCTCTGGTTTACGAAGGGAGCGCTGGATACATTCTCCACTCTCGGGACTTTCTAGTTGGTGATGACAGAGCTTTCGTATTCAAGCAAGCGCCTTTCGCCTTGCAGAGCTCGGAGCGGAGTCAGATCCTGCGTCAATTCGACGGTTCCTAGATAGTGTCCATCCGCTGCGCGAACCGCGAAGTAGCGCACGTGAACAAACTTCTCCTGGAAATTGATCCAGAATTCTGCAACATTCTGTCGTCCAGCTTTAAAGTCGCTGAGGATCTGGTCAACGGTTTCAACGCTTTTGGGCGGATGGCAGTTGTGCACCTTGCGTCCGATGATGGCTTTGCTGCGGGCGAAGACACGGTCCGGTCCTTCTGTGAAGAAAGCCACGCGATCATCGGCGTCGACGAAGGTGAGATCGAGCGGCAGGGTGCCAAAGATTCCAGTTAACTGCTCTAAACTGACGTTTCCAGCAGGCAACATCAGAGCGCCAGTACGCGGCACATTCATCGAGTCAACCGCGACTGAAATGGCAGGCACATAGCCGGGCTGAGGTTCCACAATGCACCAGCCATACTTGGGAGACGCCGACCAAATCTCGGCCCACTCATCTTCCGAGAGCGTTTCCAGCGACATCGGAAGCAGAATGTTTTCCTCCTTGTAGATCATTTCCTGCACGGCGTTGAGGGCGGCGCTGGCGGCGCTTAGCAAGGTGGGCTTCCACTCGGCGGTTGTCGCTGGGTCCTGTTGGAGACTCTGCCCCAGGTGCTTAAGCAAGCCGCGAACATCGTCGTCCTTGGCCCACATTACTTTTGAGGGCCCGGCGATACCGTGCCGCTCCAGGCAGGAGAACAAGGCGTGTTCCTTCCGCTGGTAATGTTTCTCAATGTCCATCAGCTCGTTGAATCCGTGGCGAAGGCGCAACACAATCGGAGCAGGGTCGTTCGGCTCCGGAAGGCTCTGCAATTCGGTCAATCCCGTTTGCATCAGAGTGATCACGCCACGTAGAGCTTCGTTCTCGCGGCGAAAGGTATCGATGGGATGACCCGGGGCAATTTCTTTGCGGGTAGGAATCTGGACCAGCACATCACGTGTCACCTGCGCGTGAAGGTCACACATCGACCGGACTTCCTCAACCGGCATTCCTTCGGCTATCAGTTCCTGTTCCATGGCCATGATTTCCGAGGCGTCGGTCTGCTTTACCAATTCGCGCATTTGCTGCTGCACTTGTTCGGGTGCCTTGCCTTCGTGCAAGTGCTTGATGATGTCTTTCAACCCTCGAATCCGGTTGGCTCTGTTGTCGATCAACTCGCTCATGGCACACTCCTTAGAAGTTCAAGAGTACGCAGGCGAATGGGGCAAGTAGATGACTTAAGTCACGGCAATGCTCGTTTATCTAACCTTGTGGAAGCTGAGAATGGAGCTCAATCGTTGCGGTCGACCAACAGTGGACTCAGCGCGGCCGACAACGTCTGTGCCCCTGATCTTCGACCTTTGCCAGCCCGGGCCGACGTCCTCAAGGCACGAACAAACCTGAACAATACAGTTCCCAACCTTCCTGTGGTCGTGGCGGCCGTAGTTAGAAGCAAGCACTCATTTCACCGTGGTTCAAAATTTCCGGGTTCCAAGTTAACATCAGCGGTCCTGCATCGGGCTGGAGGAGAGATGGTGGAGCATGGTGAAGGAGACGGCGTTGCTGAACGAGCAGTCCGCAAACGGCATCTGGGTTGCACCGCCGCAAAATACTTTAACGTCAGATTCGGAGAAGCGCCGATGCAGCTTGCTGGCAAGCTCAAAGTCAATCTCAAGGCAGGTGAGATCGCTGCAATGGTGACGCAACCAATTCGTCGATAACCCGGACCCGGCCCCAACTCCAACACCCGGTCGCCGAGTCTGATGCTGCGCAGCGCCCAGGGCATGATCTGTCCAATCGTTCGATTCCAGTGGCTGGTCCGGCAATACCACCTGCGCAAACGATTCATGAGCGGCTCGCTCCGCATTTGGAGAATTCACACTGGCGGCTTCCCGCTTGTAGCCGGGTTCATAAATTTCGCCTGGTTGCCATCTCTCCGGCAATCGCGGCTTTGTCTTTCGGCGACAAAACCTCGGCCGCACAAGGAAAAACAACCTCATCCTCCAGGGCGATGTGCGAGCGATACATGCAGACGAGTCCTGCAATCGCCGATCGAAAAGCCTCGACCTCCTCTGGCGCCAACGGTCCCGAGGTGAGGAACTTCCTTCCGAGCTGATCAATCTGCTCATGCAAAGGAGCCGCCCAACGGTGCTCACCTTCGAGAGCAGCCAGCTTGTCGAGGACAGCTTGCGCTCGCGGATCGGCGGCCTGCCGTAATCGGGGAAAAAGAGATTCTTCCTCGTCGGCATTATGCTTGGGCGCGGCTTCACGGAAATAATGCAACGCCGTGGCCAGCGATGCCCGGGTTTCCACATTCGGCGATTCCGCCAGGAATGGCACGGCTGACTGTAAGGCCCCCAGGAACATCTCGATGCGACCATGGCAGTCGGAAAGCAATCCGGTAGGATCGGAGAAAGAGTGAACTGGCGCTCCAATTTGTACTAGCATTCTGCAAGAATCTCCTTTTTAGTTCAGATGACACGCCAGCAAACGAGTGCGTCTGGCAGGTCTAACCTGGGCTCCCTCGCGCTCTTGTTTTTGGCAAGTGATGTCTTCTGCTAAGTTCAGTGTGGCAACGCGCCGGGCGCATTCGTCAGGCTGTTGATCTTCGCTTACCTCCACGATAGGAGCTCACGCGGTGGCAGGCCGTGACTTTTGTCACACCAGGCGCCTCAGCTGACGGGCCCACCTCCAATCGCTCAATCTCGAAAGGAACCCCGCCGGCATTCGGTGTAAGCTATATCGTATTACGATGTAACTTTCTCCGTTGGCGACTAACGATTCGCGACTTCAACCGCCGCTGGAGCCTGGGAGGCTTCAATGATGACCAGGAACGTATCGGCGACATTTCCGCGCGCGCAAGGAGCCGTCGACTGCCTGGTTCGCCAGCTTTGCGGTGACTAAGCCGGCTACGACTCCGACCAGAACTTTCGGGAAATCGGTTATAACTGAGTTGCCAAAACTAGCAAAGGACTCGACTGGTTTCTTCCTCATGTTTACTAACCTTGTCGTGGATCTTCCGTTGGAGCAACTCAATGGCAATACGCCATAGCTCGAGAGTCGATGAATCCAATTTCGACCGCGCCTCAGGGTGACGACGTTGAGCCATTCGTCCAAGTTCTCTTCCTGGCCGGTCGAAAGAATTGTGGCGCTAACCGAAGGCCCGCGCCTGTAATGCAGAGTACAGGCAGAGCGAGAAGCAGCTGGCTTCGAGTATCGTTTTGTCGCAGGATCGTGACCACCAGAATCAGGTCGGCGAGGAGTAACAGGGTCAGGGAGAGGCCACGATGAAAGTTGCGGAACTCAGACTCTAACCATGAGTCACGGTGCACCTCAATCACCCGGCCTTGATCAGAGTCGGTGCAACGGTTCTTAATTGGGCAGCTATTACACTGATGTGCCAACGCCCGATATCGCACAACCGTCGATTCCCGCATTACCTCAGCCCGATAAAGGTGTTTACCGTTAGGACATTTCCAAACATCCAAGTCCGATTGGTAAGTGAATCCAACCGTGCGGACTCTCTGCGTTCGTTGATGCGAATGACGTGCGAGGAGTTCGAGGGCTGCCGCTACCAGCGCCAGGAAGATCGCGTAGCCTGCACCCAACAGCACCTCAACATCGATACCGCGCATGGCTAACGTCCTCCTGTTCCGCTCACTAATTCAGTGAACAAGATGTCTTTTGGCCCCTCGACCGTACTCTGTGTCCTCATATGACGAACGCCCAACCAGCAGAGATAAAGGACTGGCAGGGTCCCGCCGAGAATGAATACGGTATCGCCAGGGAGCCTTAGCCACTCGATGAGCGAATTGGTTGGGTTGCCGATGAATTTCAGGCTGCGAGCATCGTAGTACCCGTAGGCGATGGAGTGATACAGCTGCAGCACCCCCAATGGAAACAAGGTGGCAAAAACCATCCATGCCAAGCCGAGATTCAATGACCAGAAACTAACCTTAGCGGCTCGATCGGACCAGCGTTCTTCCGGGATGATGTAACGCAAACAGAACAGAGCCAACCCAACTGACAACATCCCATACACACCCATCATTGCTGCGTGTCCGTCGTTTGGAGTCAGGGCGGTGCCGATTTCGTAGTACGACACAATCGGGAGATTTATCAGGAAGCCAAAGATCCCGGCACCCAGGAAGTTCCAGAAACCGACCGCAGCCAGGAACATCACGGCCCAATAGTGTGGAAACGATGTCTTTGATTTGGTCTCCTGCTGAGCTCCGAGTTGCAGGAAGCTCCATGCCTCCAGCGTCAAGAGCGTGAGCGGAATCACCTCGGCAGCGGAAAAGAACGCACCCAAAGCCATGTGAATTGAAGGCTCGCCCGAAAAGTAAACGTGGTGCATCGTGCCGATGACGCCGCCCGCTGAGTACAGCAACATGTCAAGATAGATCATCGTCAAGGCGACCCGCTCATGTACTACACCGAGCAGCACGAACACGTGAGCAACCATGATTGTGGTGAAGAGTTCCAGAAAGTCCTCTACCCAGAGATGCACGACCCAGAAGCGCCAGAAATCAGTTGTTGTAAAGTGCGAGCCAGGATGTGCGAGAAGGCCAACGCCGTAAAACGCGGGAATTGACAAAGCTGAAAAGAAGAAGAGCCAGGGCATATTCCCCATGTGGTCGCTGCGCAGTCGCCCCTGGAGGCCACGAAAGAGGATGGTCACCCAGAAGAAGAGCCCAACCGTAAGCAGAATCTGCCAGAAGCGCCCCAGATCCAGATATTCAAAACCTTGATTACCAAACCAGAGCCAGGCATTCTTGAACCATCCTTCGATTCCGGCATACTCGCCAAACAGGCTTCCAAAAACAACGATCGCCAAAGCGCCCAACAATCCGTACGCAAGCAAGTGTTGTCCTCGGGGTTCGCGGCCGGCAATCATCGGCGCCAAAAAGATCCCAGCGGCAAGGTAAGAGGTCGATACCCAGAAAATGGCGAGTTGCAGGTGCCAAGTACGAGCAATGTTGAATGGCAGAAGCCGCGCAAGGTCGATTCCAAAGAAGTTGGCGATCTCTGCCCGATAGTGCTGAGATGCGCCGCCAACAAGTGTCTGCAGCAGGAAAAGCAGCCCCATGACAAGAAAGAACCAAGCACAAGCCCGTTGCGCCGGCGTCAATAGAACTTCGTTCGGAGGACGAAACGATACGGTCTGCTGTTCACGGCCATGCCAGCCTAAGAAGTTCCAGCGACCAAAAGCGGCAAACAGCAGGCCAATTCCGCCCAGAAGCGCGATCAGCGAGAGCACGCTCCAAACAATGGCATCGGCGGTCGCCCGATTCTCGACGAGAGGCTCAGGTGGCCAGTTATTGGTATAGGAGTAGCGAAGACCTGGCCTTAGGGCCGAGGAAGCCCAAGCCGACCAGCTGAAGAAAGCGGTCAGTTGACGAATTTGCTCGGGGTCACGAATGGCGTTGGGTCGAAGGCCATACTTGGTAGTTGGTTCGCCGAAGAACTCGCCGTAATCGTTGCGCAGCTGCTCAAACGCGTGCGCCTGGGCGGCCGTATACATCAACGTGTCGGTAGAAAGGTCGTAGCGATTGTTCTTGAAATCGGCAACTGTTTGCAGCTTGGCGCGGTCCGAGGATTCTCCTCCGTAAAATTCCATCACGCTGAGCGCCGCACGGTGAAGATAGTCGGCGGTGAAATCCGGGCCTATTGACCTTTGCATAATATAGTTACAGCGGAAAGAGTTCTGCTTGTTCCCAGAAAGCGCAGACCAAGGTGGGCCGACGGCGCATCCGACGCAACGCTCGGCGTGCGGAATCGCTCAACTGTCCAAAGGTCGTGGGGCAGAAGTTGGGTAATTCGTGCTGCTTCCAGTGTGACCACAGATACTCCACTGGGTTCAGTTCTGGAGCATAGCCGGGAAGATATTCCAGCCACAGACGCCCCCTCTGTTGCTGTACGAACTGCCAGACGGCACGGCTGCGGTGCCCCGGCAGTCCGTCCCAAACGATCAGCAGCTTGCCAGGAATGTGGCGCAGCAGATGAGCGAGGAACTGGATGATTTGCGGGCTACGGATTGCTCCCGGAAACAGGCGGAAGTAAAAGTTCCACCAGGTTACGCCCGCTATCGCCGACAAGGTCTTCCAATTAAAGTGGTATTGCAGCACGGGGGTCTGTCCGCGGGGTGCCCAGGTACGGCAGCGGTGGGGACGCTCGCTCAGCCCGCTCTCGTCGATGAAGACGATCGTGCGACCTTCGTTTTTGGCCTTTTTTTTAACTCCGGCCAGCGCTTCTGCTTCCACCGCCGGATCTTCTCTTCGTCCCGCTCCAAGGCGCGGCCCGTCGGACGCTGACAACTCCATCCCAACTGCCGCAGGATGCGCCATGCCTGCGAGGGATGGTAGGAAATCCCACATTCTTGCTCGATCAAATGGGTGACACGGTTGGTGGTCCACAATCCGGTCTCGTAGCCCAGGCTTTCCGGACCGCGTTTGAGTCCCTGCTCGATCTTGCCCAGATCCTCCACGCTCAACCGTGGCTTGCGGCCAGCACGGCCCGCCTTCTTCAGCCCGGCGCGGCCGTTCTCGCGTAACTCGGCCGCCCACTGACTTACCGACTGCCGGTGCGCTCCCACTCGTCGGGCCACTTCCGACTGGCTGTACCCCTTCTCCAGCAGCCGCGCCGCCTGCATCCGCCGCTGCTCAAGTGCCTGAAAGTCTCGCCGAACTCCGGCCGGATTTCCCATGCCCAAACCATAGCACGAGATCAAGAAAATGTCACTATATTATTCAATAGTCAATAGATACGCACCGTGCCCAAAGATTGAGCCGTACTCCATCAGGCCGTTGCGCAGAAACACAGCCTGTCCAGCAAGTATGTCGGTGCGAGTGAACAGAACATGGCCGGAATCATCTGTAACGCGCGCTGGAATCGGGGGCTCGCCTGTGTAGGTCCGATACGCCAACATCCCCATCACGGTAAAGCCGAAAATCATGACGATGGCGACTGCCTGGACCCAGCCGCGCGATATCAGCAATTGGCGCTTCGATTCGAATGCCATTCCGTCATGCTCCTCAGGTGCTTGTCAAATGCTGTTACGGCTTGCGCAACCCCAACCTGATGGCCGGGAATCTTACACCAAAATGTGAGCTTGATGGGAGGGTACAGGTGTCATCGGCCCAGTGACGTTTGCTCTATTTGCCAAATTTAGCCCAAGTCAGACCATTCTCACGTCTTACGATGCGTAAGCTCTTCTTCACGTGAGAGATGGATCTGACTTATTGAATTGGAGATAAGCCGATGAGTGCAAGGGACGAAAACTGCCAATCCGATGAACACCGCGGCAGTCTGACCAGACTCCCCCAGTTGGCGGAGCCAACAATCCAGTTCAATCTGGCCAAAGAATTAGAACAGCTTCATCAAGCCGGAGCTTGGGATAGGACCAGCGGCCGTAGTTCGAAGACCCTGGCCAAATACGCGGACTTCCGAATCGTATTGGTTTCAATGAAGCCGGAAACCCGAATGGAGCAACACCGGGCTGAAGGCAGGATTTCGATTCAGTGTCTGGAGGGACAACTTCGCATACATCTTCCGAATACACAAAAAGCGGAGATGGCAGTCGGGGATGTGTTGGTTCTGGATTGTGGGATTCCTCACGATGTCGAGGCTCTGGCAAGGAACGCATTTCTCCTGACGATCTGCTGGCCAAGCTCGCACCTAGTGGACGCGAAGTAGTAAGAGATATGTCTTCCGTTCTGGAGCCGGAAATGCCTGATGTGACCATCACCATTGACAGGAAGAAAATCACCACCTCCTCCAACTCGCTGCTGATCGAGGTCTGTAAGAAATCTGGCATTGAGATCCCTTCATTTTGCTACTATCCAGGGCTCTCGTTGCAGGGTGCTTGCCGGATGTGTCTGGTTGGGGACCTGCAAAGAATTCATAAAGCCGACTCTCCCAACGTGAAGACCGATTTGGAGATTATTCTCCGGGTCGCGCAGAAGATGGGTTATACATTCTCGGAATTTATGGGAGGCAATGAGCCGGGCGACCGCGCAGACTTCGGTCAATCGCGGGGAGCACAGTCGGGAGAAGCAGACCAACAGGCGGTCTGGCTAGCGGGACGGAATTCGAGCCGAGGGTCAGCGCTTTTGAGCCGGAAGCTGTATTGCGCGAAATACAGAGAGTTTTTCCAGGGTACAGTTTTCCGCACGTATCCCTATCGGCCGCGAGGAATCCGGCTGCATGCGATGACACAAGTCTTGTCCGAGCCTCCCACGACGATCTTTTTTCATCTGCAACACTCGGCAGACATTCAAGCATATTGAATTCCGTCCTGGAGCGGAGATTGACCTTGCCGTACGAAGAAGAGAGGGACGAAGATTTTGCTGCGTGAAACAAAAGCAGCATACTGTCGCCTTGCATAAAGACCGTCACGGCCGGACTCTTTGCCGCCGTTGGGTTGCGTGAGCAGAGTTGAGGCCGCCAGCCAATGTTCTTTTCGTCATAGGGTTTCCTTCCTTACATTAGTTTTCTCGTTACTAGGGAAAAAACTCGATGGAGTCATTCGTGTCTGACCGTTAGTGATGGTGTTGATTCCTTACCTTGCGACACCGTATCGGCGGGTCCTTCGTGCATCAACTGCGGTGCTACTGGACCGGTCACCTCGAGGTATCCAATGGACCCTTTCATCGCGCGACTCATGGCATGGTCCATCGGTCCATCAACATGAACCGACCGGGGATGGAAGTATTCAACTCGATGACTGCCGCCGCTCCTGGGGGTACAGAGACCGTCTGCACATTTCTCAGCAGCGGAGAGTCGAAGGACCCGAGTCCATAGACCTTGCTGAAAATCTCGCCAACGATGTGGAATGAAGCAGTGAGGTTCGGCCCGGCTACCCCAAAGAAGATTCTGATTGGGTCGCCGACAGCGGAACGCAAGGAGTGCTGTCCCGTCAGTGCTCCCACTGCCCCATTAAAGACGACATAGTTGGGGCGCTCATCGAGCAGTCGGGAGACGCTCATCTTTTGCATTCCTTCCCTTCCCATTACTCCCGTGGTGTAGACCTCACCTTGCATCACGTAAAACTCATGTGAAACCGGAGGAAGGCCTCCAGGCGGCTCGACCAGCATCAGGCCGTACATTCCATTTGCAATATGCTGGGCGATGACGGGAGTACCGCAGTGATATACGAACAACCCAGGAGTGGTCGCTTCGAAGGTAAAGGTTCGTGCCTCTCCAGGAGGGACAGAGGAGTATTGAGCTCCGCCACCCGGACCCAGTGCCGCATGGAAATCCAACGAGTGCTGCATGAGATCGCTGGCATCATTCCGCAGGGTTATTTCAACTGAGTCCCCCTGCCGAACCCGAATCATCGGCCCGGGCACTGTTCCGTCAAATGTCCAGTAGTGATAAGTTGTTCCACTCTCTGCATCGAGAGCGCCGTCTAGTTCTCGCGCTGTGAGCGTGATCTTCACGACGGCAGGGGGCCGTTTTCCAATTGAAGCAGGAAGGCTCGTTGCATCTCGCGCAATGCTGGTTGTGTTGGTTGCGATCTGCACAGTCGCGGCCGGCGAGGGAATAGCACAGCAAATCGAGAACATGATTACCGAAAGTAAGAAACGAAGTGCGCGAACGCTCTGGCCTTGTAATGCTCAAACTTGGGCGCATCATTCTGCACTCCTTTCCAGCCCCGGAGGTACTGCACTCCGCTTATGGCCATCTGTATATAGCGCTATACTTGCTTGATCGGTCGCCGTGCTCAATGGACTGTTCGTACCGATTTCGATCACAGATGTTTATGTATCTCTCTGAATATGCTGGAAACTGAGCTGTTTTCATTTCTCGAGAACACGACCGACGCCGTATTTGTGGTGACAGGGCAAGGCGAGATTCGATTCTGGAACAAGTCAGCCGTCAAGTTATTCGGGTACTCCGCCGCCGACGCGAAGGGAAAGACCTGTTTCGATCTCTTGCATGGCATCGGAGCGTTAGGCACGACTGTGCGCCATCAGAACTGCAGTGTGTTGGACTGCATCGGGAAAGGATCCGAGGTCCCAAATTTCGACCTGAACGTGAGCGCCCGCTCGGGTGAACGATTGTGGGTCAATATCTCCACTCTGATCTTTCACAACCAGCGGACTCGCGAGACGTTGCTAGTTCATCTGGCGCATGACATCACAGAACAAAAAAAACAGGATGAAGTGGTACGCCAAGTGCTAACGCTGTCGAAGGAGCTCAGCAGCCTGGGCGAGAGAATCGGCAAAACCGCGCCAGTCTCGCCACTGTCACTCCAGGAAATTGAGATCCTGAAGATGTTTGCGGCCGGAAGCAGTCCAGCCAAAATCGCCAAGAAACTTGGAATAAGCTCGCAAACTCTGCGTAATCACCTCCACCACATCAATCAGAAGCTCAGGACTCACAACCGCCTTGAGGCGGTTATGCATGCAATGCAACGGAAGCTAATCTAGCGAAGCTACCGTTCGACGCGGACGTTCTGGGCATTGACTCCCGCATGGTATTTGCTTCCCGATCGTCAGTACAAATGGTTCATTGTCTCCGTTTCGGCGTTGGCGCATAACCTATTGACTATTGAATAATATAGTGACATTTTCTTGATCTCGTGCTATGGTTTGGGCATGGGAAATCCGGCCGGAGTTCGGCGAGACTTTCAGGCACTTGAGCAGCGGCGGATGCAGGCGGCGCGGCTGCTGGAGAAGGGGTACAGCCAGTCGGAAGTGGCCCGACGAGTGGGAGCGCACCGGCAGTCGGTAAGTCAGTGGGCGGCCGAGTTACGCGAGAACGGCCGCGCCGGGCTGAAGAAGGCGGGCCGTGCTGGCCGCAAGCCACGGTTGAGCGTGGAGGATCTGGGCAAGATCGAGCAGGGACTCAAACGCGGTCCGGAAAGCCTGGGCTACGAGACCGGATTGTGGACCACCAACCGTGTCACCCATTTGATCGAGCAAGAATGTGGGATTTCCTACCATCCCTCGCAGGCATGGCGCATCCTGCGGCAGTTGGGATGGAGTTGTCAGCGTCCGACGGGCCGCGCCTTGGAGCGGGACGAAGAGAAGATCCGGCGGTGGAAGCAGAAGCGCTGGCCGGAGTTAAAAAAAAGGCCAAAAACGAAGGTCGCACGATCGTCTTCATCGACGAGAGCGGGCTGAGCGAGCGTCCCCACCGCTGCCGTACCTGGGCACCCCGCGGACAGACCCCCGTGCTGCAATACCACTTTAATTGGAAGACCTTGTCGGCGATAGCGGGCGTAACCTGGTGGAACTTTTACTTCCGCCTGTTTCCGGGAGCAATCCGTAGCCCGCAAATCATCCAGTTCCTCGCTCATCTGCTGCGCCACATTCCTGGCAAGCTGCTGATCGTTTGGGACGGACTGCCGGGGCACCGCAGCCGTGCCGTCTGGCAGTTCGTACAGCAACAGAGGGGGCGTCTGTGGCTGGAATATCTTCCCGGCTATGCTCCAGAACTGAACCCAGTGGAGTATCTGTGGTCACACTGGAAGCAGCACGAATTACCCAACTTCTGCCCCACGACCTTTGGACAGTTGAGCGATTCCGCACGCCGAGCGTTGCGTCGGATGCGCCGTCGGCCCACCTTGGTCTGCGCTTTCTGGGAACAAGCAGAACTCTTTCCGCTGTAACTATATTATGCAAAGGTCAATAGCTACTCTCGCCTCCAATAGAATCGAGGATGTGAAGACTTGGGATGCAGTCATCGTCGGCGCAGGTGTGATCGGGCTCTCGCTCGCCTGGCGACTGAAGAGTGAAGGGATGACCGTACTAGTCATCGACAAGGGTGAGCCTGGGCGTGAGGCGTCGCAAGCCGCCGGGGGTATGATCGCGCACTGCGACCCGCACCTGCCCGATGTGCTGCGGTCATTAGCGTTTGCCAGCGCGGCCATGTATCCCGAGTTTGTGCATGAGTTGCAAGATGAATCCGGCGAGTCGCCCGACTTGCGCGAGCAAGGCACGCTCGCGTTCCTTCCCGCCGACGAGCGTCCCGGCTGCGAGGGCGTCCGCACCCTCGACAACGACGAGATCGAACGACTCGAACCGGCGTTCACTCGACCGCCCCGAGGACAAGGAACCCAGGCCTGGTGGCTCCCGGAGCGCAGTGTCGATCCGCGAGGCCTGTGCTCCGCGCTCTTCAAAGCCGCGAAGCATCGCGGTGTCGACTTGGTCACGGGTTCGTCCGTAACCGAAGTGGAAGTCGCCAATGGCTGTGCTGCTGGAGCTAGCCCGAATTTCTCACCAGTAGTAAACAACCACCAGTAATTCACAGTAGAAAAAGGCCGTCTTTTCAGGCATAACTGCGGTGTGAAACGAAGTCGATGCCCGAAAAAGAAACGGCCTTTCTCATGACAGAGTGTACGCAAGAATCGTTCGCGTTTGCAGATCATTTTTCGCGGCGGGTGGTAGCCAACTTCGATGGCGCCCGCATGACCAGCGACGGAGGCGGCCTGCTGTTGCGCCGCACCAACCGCAAGATCGGCTTGCTCGCGCGGGCGGCGGCCTGCTTTCGGGATGGGCGGGACCCGGCACGGGTCGAGCACCCGGTGGGCGAGATGCTGGCGCAGCGCGTCTACGGGCTGGCGCTGGGCTATGAAGATCTCAACGATCATGAGCAACTGCGCCACGATCCCCTGCTGGCCGTGTTGGCCGGCCAGCGCGAACTGGAATCACCGCTGGCCGGCAAGAGCACGCTCAACCGCATGGAGTTGACGCCGGCGGCGGCCGCCGATCGCTATCACAAGATCAGCTACTCGGCCGAGCAGTTGGACACGCTGCTGGTGGATATTTTCTTGGAAGCGCACGCGACCGCGCCAGCCGAGATCGTGCTCGATCTGGATGTCACCGACACCCCGTTGCACGGCGAGCAGGAAGCGCGCTTCTTCCACGGCTACTACGGCGAGTACTGTTACTTGCCGCTGTACATCTTCTGCGGCGAGCATCTACTGTGCGCCCGCCAGCGGGCTTCGAACCAGGACGCCAGCGCAGGCGCGCTCGCCGAAGTGAAACGCATCGTGGGCCAGATTCGGCAGCGCTGGCCGGAGGTGAAAATCATTCTGCGCGCCGATTCCGGCTTCTGCCGCGAGGAGCTGATGGCTTGGTGCGAAGCTGAGCCCGTGCACTATGTTTTCGGCTTGGCGCGCAACTCGCGGCTGGAGGCGGAAATCGCCGCCCTCATGGCCGCGGCCCAGCGCGAACACCAAAAGACGCAGCAAGCCGCCCGCGTCTTCGGCGAGTTCTCCTATCAGACGCGCAGCAGTTGGTCGTGCGCCCGCCGCGTGGTGGCCAAGGCCGAGTATCTCGACAAAGGCCCCAACCCGCGCTTCGTGGTGACTTCGCTGAGTCCCACAGAGTGGGAGGCGCGCGCTCTCTATGAACAGCTCTACTGCGCCCGCGGCGAGATGGAAAACCGCATCAAGGAGCAGCTCAGTCTGTTCGCCGATCGCATGAGCGCCGCCACCCTGCGCGCCAACCAGTTGCGGCTCTACCTGTCGTCGTTGGCCTATGTGCTGCTGCACGCTCTGCGGCGGCTGGCCTTGGCGGGCACCGTGTGGGCGCGGGCCCAGGTGAACACCATCCGACTGCGGCTGCTCAAGATTGCCGCCGAGGTGCGCCTCAGCGCCCGCCGTATCTATCTGCGTTATCCCCGCGCATATCCCTGGAAAGCGCTGTTCGCCGCGGCCTGGTCGGCTTTGCGCTGTTGAGGGCAGCGCGGCGGTTGTGCCAACCTCAGGCGGGCGGCAGTTGCGGTCTCCACGCGCCCAAAAATGTCGCCTCCAGCCACCGCCTTGGCCATCACCCGTGCACCACTGCCGCTAACCACTCCCTGCCGCCTACACCGATCGCTCTCGGCCGCCCCATCCGACCCCTGGCTCAGTTATCGATCATCTGGTGAGAAATTCGGGCTAGAACCCTCCATTCAACGTATTCCGCCGGGATCGTGGTGAACTGCGCGGGTGCGTGGGCGTCGCAGATCCAGCCGCTGGGTCTGCCTACTCGTCCTGCGAAAGGGCAGATGGTCTGCGTGGTACCTTCGCCCGAAGATATTGAAGAACGGCCCGTAGTGCAGCACGTGGTGCGCACACCAGAGATCTACATCATTCCGCGCAGCAACCGTCGCATTCTACTGGGTGCGACGGTGGAAGATGCGGGATTCGACAAGCGGACTGACGCCGACACTATCGAGAAGCTGTATCTAACGGCAGCGAAGGTCGTCCCGAAGATTGGCGAAATGCGAATACACGATGCGTGGGCGGGACTGCGGCCTGTCTCCCCTGACAAATTACCGATACTGGGAGAAACAGCAATACCCGGCTACTTTGCGGCAACCGGGCATTATCGCGATGGGATTATGCTGGCGCCGATTACGGCTGAGTTGATGTCTCAGCTCATCTTCGGCAAGCCAGTTCTCGGCTTTGACTTACAACCGTTCTCGCCTCAGCGATTCGGTGCAAGCTTCAATCGACCAGCATGAAAGCAGGTTGAGAACTACTGCTTCGCCAGTGGAATACTGGAAGCTATCTGCAAATCAATGAGCAAACCGATACGACGGTCGAGCTGAAAGAAGGCAGCCGTCTGTTTGGGCGAAATCACCTTTTCAAACTTGGGAACCCAAGCCTGGCGAAGCTTCACAAACGATTCATCCAAAGCCAACGCCTGCTTCAGAAGGCTGCTCGCCTGCGCATCGGTCATGGGGTCGTACTGGTCGGCGTACTGCTTGATCAGGGCCAGCCGAGTGTCGTTCAGCTTTGTCGTTTCCTGCGTGTAGGCATCGTAGACCGGCCAGAACTTTTCCGCCTGGGCATCGGTCAGGGTCATGTTCTGAGCGATGATTTGTTTCTTCGCGGAGCGCACGTCCGACCGCAACATCTCGACGTCCTGATCGGTTATGGTTTTGCCCTGTTCCGCTGCGCCTGCATTCGGCGTTGATGCGCTTGCCTGGGCAAGCGAGACTTGGGGCATGGCTAATGTTGAAGCTAAAAGTAAAGCCAATGTGAGTAGGGAGTTTTTCAATCCATCCTCCTGGAAGTTAAAAGATTCGTAACCTAGATAATCATAAATGTCGAAAAGCAGACAATGCCACTTTCAGCGTGTGCAGGTGCGAACGGACCTTCATCCGCTGTATCGAGCGCAAGCCTGTCTTGAGCAAAAAGCCCCGTGCACAGACGGGGCCCTGGGCCGAAGAAACGGTTGGAGGTCTAGACCACCTTGGCGAAGATGATCACCAATGTGAACAGCACCAGCGATTCGATGAAAGCCAGGCCCAGAATCAGCGCCAGCTGAATTGCAGGACGGGCAGCAGGATTGCGCGCCATGCCTTCGCAGGCCGCGGCGCCCACACGGCCCTGACCGAGAGCGGCCAGTCCAGAGGCGATGGCAATGCCGAAGCCGGACGCCAGAGGCACCCAGTTCGTTCCGCCTCCAGCCGCTCCAGTTCCTTGTGCGTATGCCGGCATGGTCATCATCGAGATGGCCAGCAGCGAGAAAAATACAAGCATCACTTTCCGCATTTCACTTTCTCCTTTTATGAACTGCTGCCAGTGGGTGGTTGGCGCTCACCGTGCTGGCGCCCTCACGCTTGCAGCGAAAACCTTTGTAGGTGTCAGGTATCAGGTATCAGGCAGTCGATTTGCTCTGAAACCTGACACCTGGCACCTGAGACCCTACAACCCAAAACTTGAACAAGCGGCCCCTGATACCCGACACCTGACACCTGATACCTACTAGTGTTCGTGCGCCACCGCCTCGCCGATGTACACCGTCGCCAGCAAGACGAAGATGTATGCCTGGATGATCGCAACGCCGGCGTGCAACAGCATGAAGGGCACAGGAATGACGATCGGAATCAGCGAGAAGAACACCAGGATCACCATGTCGCTGGCAAACATGTTGGCAAACAGACGGATCGTGAGCGACAGAATGCGGGCCAGGTGGCTGGCGATTTCGATCAGGAACATCAACGGAGCCAACCACCAGACCGGTCCGAGGAAATGGTTGATGTACCTAAATCCGTTCTGCCGGATGCCATAGAAGTGGTAGTAGATCCATGTCACCAAAGCACAGCCAAGCGTGACCGAGGGTATTGCCGTGGGCGTTTCGAAACCCGGAATCAGCCCGATCACATTACAAACCAGGATGTAGATGCCCAGCGTTGCCAGGTAGCCGGTGTATCCCTCGTAGCCGTGGCCGATGACCTCGTGCGCGGTAGAGCTTATGAACGAGTCGATGCCTTCGAAGGTTTGTTGCAGCCGCCCCGGGTTGTCGACCGACAATCGGACGCGAAGAAGCACGAATACCAATAGCAGAAGGACGAACACCAGGATCTGCATCGCCACATAATTGGTGATCGGAGCCTGGGGGTAGCGGCTGTGAACGTGCACCGCATTCAGGATTGCGTTCGCGACGCCGGCGAAGTGCTTGTTGAGGAGCGCTGTAATCCAAAGTTGCTCAGGCATGAAGAGTACGCTCGGTTAACTTGATTAGACTTGCCGGGCTCTCTACGCAGCTGGGGCGCTTACATTCTGGCGTTGAGAGTATTTCGGGAAATCAGACTTCGCGCCGCAGACCTAAAACCAACTCGACTCCGACTTCGCAGGCAATTGCCGCGATGGGAAGGCAAACGCCCGCAAGGAAGCCGTATAGACCTGCTCTCGAAACTCTAAATATAACATAGGCAGCTACCGCGATTGACAGGTAGCGAAGAACGGTCCGCAGTACGAGAAGCCCGCCGCGCTCGCTGCTCTGGCCGGTCGTGATGCGTTCGCCCAGCGCGTCGACCATGCGTTCCAGCCAGCGGTGATTGACGTAGGATATTCCGGCCCCAATCAGAAAACCCAATAGGCCAGGCACCCCGAAGAACCAGCCGCACAGCAGCACGCCCAGACCTGATATGCCAAGCATGAAGCGGCGAATACGCGCCATGGCGCCGTCATAGAAGTCTTGCGCTGCGTCGGGCTGTTGAGCCACGGTCACGTCCTAACTATACGGCAGGGTTCATCGCGCTGCGGCGCGGCGCAAACGGTCCAGCACACCTTCCCATTCCGGAGTCGTCGTCGGGAGTCTCGACTGCGATCCAGTCGTAGCCTTGGTCATCGAGATCGTGCAGAACGGCGTACAGACGCGCGGCGTACAGGCGCGGATTGCCCGGCATGACCACGACCTTCGCCGGTTGAGACGGCGCGCTGCGAAGCTGTAGGTATGCGCCTTTGCCGCGCTCAAGGACGGCTCCCGCAGGCACCAGTATCAACGGCGTCCTTGGGACTGTAGTGCTGCGGGTGCATGCCGGGCGATGGGTGGGCGCCTTCAGCGGTCTTCACGCCGGTGATCACAGGTCCGATCACCTCTTCAATCTCGCTCCGCGAAACTCCTCCGGGACGAAGTAGCACCGGAACCTCACCTGACAGAGAGACAACCGTCGATTCGATACCGACCTGGCACGGGCCTCCATCCAGAATGTAGGCCACCCGCCCGCCTAGTCCGCGTCGCACGTGCTCGGCAGTGGTGGGCGACAATTGCGTAAACCGATTTGCGCTCGGAGCCGCTACCGGAACGCCGGCTTCGCGCAGCAAAGCCAATGCAACTGGATGTGCTGGCATACGCAGCCCAACCGTCGGCAAGCCTGCGGTGACAATGTCCGGGATCGCCGACTTCTTCTTCACTACCAGCGTCAGTGGCCCGGGCCAGAAACGCTCAGCCAGCTTTTGCGCTCCCTCCGGCCACTCGGCTGCCAACTCGCGGGCCATCGTCGATCGAGCTGACGTGCACAATCAGCGGACTGGTATGCGGCCGGCCTTTCGCTTCGAAGATTCGTGACACCGCCAAAGGGTCCAACGCATTGGCGCCTAATCCGTAGACAGTCTCGGTCGGAAAGGCTACGAGCTTGCCTTCGCGCAGCAGCGCAGCAGCCTCTCGTATCTGCTGCTCAGTTACGCCAAATTGCTCTTCGACAGTCATCGAACTTGCGAACAATTATCTCGTGCGGGCCGCAGAAGGGTCAGCTGAGGTGGCTGAATCGACATCCACAAACAGACCGGAGCCGGGTCGAGTTCCTGGTGGATAGCAATTGCCATCGGCGGCGTAGGTATTTCGGCAGGCTGCCGTCATCTCGGGGCGGCGCGGCGATTGAGCGTATTGCCAGGCGCTGGCAAAGTCGACTCCGCTTAGGCTCGGCCTCGGCAGGTTCGCCGGGAAAACGCAGCCGCGGGATGGACCACAATGGTCGTTGCTGATGAAGAAGTGAATATCGCGTCCTCCGGCGTGCTCGCGAATGTCGTTGGCGGTGACAACCGTACTCGCCCCCGACTCGCGAAAAGGTATACCCGAGCAGTAGATCCCGGCACGATAACCTGCACGCACCAGGCCATCAGCGAAGGCGTGAATGTAGGCCCGCTGTTCAGGCAGCATGCGTCCGCCCTGCTCCTGATCGAGAAAGATGATCGCGTGCTTTGGAAAGCCCTCGCGTTGTGCCGCTTGAACAGCGGTCTCGGCGTCGCGCGTGCCTACTCCTGCGGCATCGCCGGACGCTTTCAGTTCCTTGTAGTCGCGGCCGTTGAAGAGCAGGAGAAAGCCGTAACCCATTTCCTGGAGTGCTGCGCGCTTGCCAGTCCATGTGTTGTTCGTCGCGCCGGGTGGATTGTTCAGCCAATACCCGGTGAAGACAAACGCCTTCTTCAGCACCTGCATGTTCGCGTCGCCGGGATAGTCGTTGCGATCAAATCCCAAGAAGGTGGATTGCGCAGTCAGTGGCTGCGTGATCGACACCACTGCCGCTAGCGCGAGCCAAGCCATGGCAAACCGATTACCGCACTTCATCCAATTCAAATATCGCACGGTCGGCTGGCCGCGGGTTGCGCCGAGGACCGCTGGCCAACACGGAAGGCTTCGAGATCGACCAGGGCCGGCATTCCCAATGCTCTTCTCACCAAGGCTTCGCCTACCGCGGCCGAATGCTTGAAACCGTGCCCCGAGCAGGCCGAGGCGAAAAGGATCCGGCCCGCGTCGTCAACCTGGTCGATCATGAACCGTGCGCCGGGTGCGACAGTGTACAGGCAAGTAGCCGTGCGCAGGCATTTCGCGGACACATCGGGCAGACGCGACGCGATGTAGTCGTTATAGAGGCTTGCGATTTCACCGTCAGCTACGCTGCGATCGACCTCGTCGGGAGGTATCGCCACATCGTAGCGTTCAGTTGCGGTCTTGATGCCAGCGTTGGCGCCGTCGATTGCAGGGAACCCGTAGAACATGTCGCAGGGCCGGTCGCCGGTGATCCAGATGAAAACGGGAAAGCGCTGCGGCGTGTAGCGCTCTGGGTTTCGTGCGACGGCGAACCAGGTCATTACTTGCCGGTAGACGGTGAGGCGTTGCGCGATGGCAGCGGGCAGGATCAAGCCAATCCAGGGTCCTGCGGCAACAATCGCCTGCCCCGCGGAGTACGCTCCGCGGTCGGTGGTTACTTCAACCGAAGTGGCGGATGCTTTGAGGTTCACCACTGTTTCGCTGGTACGAATCTCGCCGCCGAGTTTGCTTGCCAGCGTAAGCTGCGTCGCCACGCAGGCTTCTGGCCGCAGGAATCCTGCGCCCGGTTCAAAGTAGCCGGACTCTTCCTGGGTGAGGCGGAATTGCGGATATCGTTCCTGGATCTGCGCCGTGCTCAAGACCTCGTGCGCGATGCTGTTTTCTTTTGCCGCAGCAATCGTGTCAGCCAGAAACGAAGTGGAACCGTGGTGATCTCCCACAGTGTGGGGCGACATGAGGATCAGCGCGCCGTTGCGAGTAAGCAGAGACTGCCCCGTCGTAGCCTCGAGCTCTTCCCAAATCTGATTGGAACGCAAGACCAGCGGCACATACTCGCGGCCTTCGCCGATAGCTTGCCGCGTGATACGCGTCTCTCCATGCGACGAGCCCAGGTCGTGCGGAGGATGGAAGCGATCAACGCCGATCACCCGCGCATCTAGCTTGGCGGCTTGATACAAGGCCGCACTGCCTACTGCTCCCAGACCCACGACGAGAATGTCTGCGGTTGTGCTCACGAAGAATGTTTCATAGCAACGCGGTTGGAAACGGAAATCCTCAGTGTACCCGCACCGATATTGGATGGCTCAAGCCTTAAGCCACAGAATAGGGAAGCCGTGACCCAGCCGGCGAAAGTCGGAGTCGCCGGTCACCAGCGTTGCCTTTCTCTCGATGGCGAGCGCGGCGGCAAAGCTGTCGGCATAGTAAAGCCGGTATTTTACTTTCACGGCGGCTGCCGAGAGCGCACCCTGGCGATCCACCGGCAACAACTCGATAGGGAGTGGCTGAAGCGTTCTCATCATCACTGAAGCTCGATCAACATCGTAGGCCCGCAGTAGTGTGCTATAAACCTCGCCAAAATTGACGGCAGACATGAGGATTTCGGAGTGGCCGCGCATCGCTTCCTCAATCAAACGACGAACCCGGAGGACGCCAGGTTTATCCAGTAACCAAGCCAGGATCGCACCGGCATCGAAGACGTAAGTCCTCATCCCCGGAGCTTACCTTCCCTCCGGTGTTCCTTCTTCCACATGGAGAGCAAGTCCGGCCCACCGGCCAGGCAGCCTTGTAGGCGATCGAGATAAGCACTGGTGAGCGGCTGGAGCACGATACGTCCGAAGTCGTCTTCCAGGAACTTGACCTTGGTACCGGCCTGGATGCCGTGCTTGCGGCGGAGCTCCGCCGGGATGACAAGTTGGCCCTTCGAGGTAAATGTAGCACTCAGGTCGCGCATGGCTTACATTCTAACACCAAGTAAGACACGCCCAAACCCGTCCCGAGGTGTGCTCCTGCTGAGCGCCCTCAACAAAAGCCGAGTTTTCTACTGCCCGAGCATCCCCTTTTTCAAATCCGCGTTCGGCGGCTTGGGGCCGAACCATACGGAGAAGAGCACCGGCCCGAAAGCTGGATTGGCGATAGTGACCTTGTTCTGACCGTTGATCGCCAGGCTCGATCCGGTGCCCGGAATGTAAGTGAAGACCATTTGATCCCCTGGTTTCACGGCGTCGAGCGCGCCCAGTAGCTGGTCGATCTCGCTCTTCATCGTCTTCTTTGCGTCCGGGGTATTGTCGGAGAACGAGTCATCGAAGGCATCGGTCATTTGGCTCTTGCTGGCGCCATGCAGGAACTTCAGCACGATCTGCTTGGGCGCGTCAGCCTTAATGATGGCGTTGGCGTCCGACGACTTCTGCTCAAGGTACAGGCCGGCGACGTAAACCTTGACCATGTACTTCGTGCGTATACCCATGCCATTGAGAACCAGCGTCTTGCCGCCAACCTGTTCCGTGTCCGGCAGGGTCACACCGGCCAGGCTGGCGGCATGCAGATCGAACGTCGATGCAATTAGAAAGACAAGGACTGCGAGCGATAAGGCAACCTTCCGCATAATGACTCCTTGATTTACAGGATGGGATCAAGGTAGCACAACGGTACTCATTGAGACGTGCTCGAGCTTTTGTACCCATGGATGCGGCGGATGGAAGCGGTCTATGCCAATAACACGTGCGCCCAACTTAGCGGCTTGACATACCGCGGCGCTTCCAGCGGCGCACAAGCCTACGACTGCGATGTCTGCGGTTGTGCTCACACGCCCCATGCTAAGCCGCCGGCAGCTAGCCGATTCAGCGCCTCATCCCCCGGTAATCGTTGCTTGCGTATGTTAGCAGTCATACTCGTAAAACCATGCAATTAAAAGCCTTATGTCCTACGACGTCGGCCAAATCTATGTAAACCACTGATTTAAAATAGGCTTACACGCATAATATTCAGCCGCAAGGATTTGCACGCCGCCTTCTACGCTCCCGCCGGGGGCAATATCGACCTCTTGCCGCAAATTGGGAGACTCGGCCAGTTCCGGTGAATAGCGAATGCTGTCCGCCATAAGAGACAGTACAGGAAGAAGCACTTTCGACCGCTTTTTGTCCAACTTGTCGAGGGGCATCCCGTCAACGATGCGCTCTATCGCTTTCTGCACGGCCGGCAAACTATTCAGCGGATTGTCCTGGAAGATCGCCTGCAGGAGCCGCTGCCGGGTCCTGGCGATTCGCCTCTCGCGCCGCAGCAATTCGAGGTGGTGGTAGCAATAGATCTGACGGCGCATGGCCGCCGCGTTACACATTTTGTTGTCGTCTTTGAGGTAGTGGCACAACTTGAACATGAAGAACTCCAGAACGCTGTAGTTGGTGCGTGGCTATTAGTCTTGGCTTGTGGCTCTTGGGTATTACCCTTCGCTTTTTGCTCAAGGCCGTTAGCAGCGAATTTCGCGCCGAGCACCTCCTGGTTTGCCGCCGTTAGAAAACAGTGGCACTAAAGAGAGAATAGCGAGTTGTGGAGCGAAAAAGCTCCAAGAGAGCGCGGTCTCATGGTTACGAAGGTAACCGTGTCGTCCCGAAATGGGAAAGGAAGAGTTGGGATAAAGAACGCTCAGGGCATGGTCTGGGGAGGCCACTCAATCCTAAAGCAGCACATGCGGTTTGAGCGCACACGGTATATGTCGCGCTGCCGAAGGCGCATCGTTCCGAAAGGAAATTGTCAGCCAATAATCCGGTCTTGCCAAGCTCGTGGCACAGCGACCCCGCCCAGGGCGCAGTCGGATGCTTCTATAGAACCCGGCTTATACTTGCTGCGACCGGGAAGCCAAAATGGAAATCCCGGTCAACGGGGAACGACCATGAGCCGTGGACGAATCTTAGAAGTAGTTATGACGATGCTCGGCGCAGTATTGCTGCTCATTGCGGCGGCTGGCAAGCATCCCTACGGCTTTTACATGGTGCTCCGGCTTGTCATCACTGTTGGCGCAGTTTATTGGGCGTGGAGAGTGTACAAGGTAGGCCAGCGAGCTTGGACATGGATATTTGTCGCGGTTGCGCTTCTTTTGAACCCGTTCTTGCCGATACGTATGCAGCGGGCACAGTGGCAACAGATTGATCTGTGTCTGGGCATTCTCTTAATTGGATGGTCAGGATATTGGCTCTTCCGCAAGAGAATTCAGCGGGCCAATTGTGAAGTAAAGAGGCGCGCGGAAGAGAGGCGAGGGAGGATCAACGCGCCGTCGATCAAAAGGAGAACAAGTCCAAATTCGATCCGCAAGAGCGACGCTTTACAGCATTGCTTGGACAGCAGTGTGTCTGCTGTGGGGCGGATGGTTTTCTTGGCTATCTGCGCCGGATACCGTTTTGGGTATGATTATTGTGTTCGCCATGGCATTTGGTGGTTTCGCATGGGCTGCAGAGGATTGGTCTAGTGGTATCAGCAAGGTCTTGGCTAAAATCGGAATAACAACTTTCGCAAAGCGGGCTGCGGTAACTGTTTGTCTGATCTCCTTTACGATTCTTGCCCTCAATTTCGTCGGCGGTCTCGCAGCCCGATCATCAACACCCGAGACCCAGTTGGGAAACAGTGTCTCCGGCATGAGTGCTCCTCCAGTCCAAAATCAAAATAACGCGAGTGATGCCAGTAAGAGGGCTGTCACAAACGGTGTTTCGGGTGCGTCGGCAGGGTGTCACCCACCTGTGTCTTCGCAGCAGGAACTCTCCGCTCTCAAATGGCAGGCCACCAACGGCAACGCTGAGGCGCAATGCGGCCTCGGGCTAATGTACGCCGAAGGCCAAGGCGTTCGGCAGGACTACGCTTAGGCTGCTTTTTGGCTCCGCAAGGCGGCTGAGCAGGGCCTCGCCGATGCGCAAGAGCTCTCGGGGTTTTGTATGACAACGGCGAAGGCGTGCCCCAGGACTATGCTCGGGCTGCGCTTTGGTTTCGCAAGGCGGCGGAACAGGGCGATGCCCACGCGCAATACAACCTTGGGGCTTGGTACAAGGAGGGGGAGAACCATGGGGTGCTCCAGGACGACACCCAAGCGCCGTTTTGGCGTCGCAAGATCAGGGCATGGAGGGCATATATCAACTCTGTTGACTTCCATAACTCCGAGCACTGGCGCTACACCCAAGCTGCGTTTTGGTATCGCAAGGCGGCTGAACAGGGCGATGCTGAGGCGCAAGACGCCCTCGGGGATTTGTACGACAGCGACCAAGGCGGGCTCCAGGACTACGAACAAGCTGCATTTTGGTATCGCAAGGCTGCAGATCAGGGCGATGCCGACGCGCAATGGTCACTCGGGGGGTTGTACCTCGACGGGCAAGGCGTGCCCCAGGACTACGCAGAATCCTATTTCTGGTACGATCTAGCGGCTGCTGGCGAGCAGGACGCCTCGGACTCGAAACTGGCTGCGAAGGACCGAGACGAGGCGGCGTCTCACCTGACGCCTGCTGATCTATCCCGCGAACAGGAACGGGCGCGGAAGTGGTTTGAGGCGCATCCAGGCGAAGCCACAATGACGCGATACGTCTGATTGGAGCGTGGAATCGAGAGGGATAGGCAAGTGTTCTTCCGGAAACGGAGTAAATGGCGCAACGTTCTAAGCAAGTGTGATTACGGCGTAGAATGGCATCGTTTTAAAGTTAAAAAAGGAAATTCCGGTTATGTCGAGAGCGGACAAGTATGAAACCCTGAGAAGACTGATACAAGCCTTCTCCGAGCCTTACGAGGGCACAGTATATCACTATACCTCGGCTGACGGTATTTCCGGCATCGTCGACAAACACCAGATTTGGATGTCGAATACAGCCTTTATGAACGATACGACCGAACTAAGGGCACTGGAAAATGACACGGGTATAAAGGATAACGACTTTACGAACGACGCCGTCAAAAAAGAGTGGCGTGGAATCGTCGACCGGACCGGTGTCAATGAGATGACCCAGTCCGATCACTATATGGCTTCGTTTAGCAAGAAACCCGACTCGCTTGAACAATGGCGGGCATATGGAACTTTCTGTATAGGATTTGACGCAAGAAAACTCGCAATAAAGAGACACGTATTCCTATACGAATGCCTCTATACCGCAGATGATATCCGGAAATGGATATTGGAAAAAGAAAGAATACCCGAGTGGACCAGTCTCCCTGACGAAGATCAGAGGAGGAATGCTGCTTACAATCTCCTCAATGCCGCTTCTATAAAGTACAAAAATAAGCATTTTAGCGCCGAGGAAGAAATAAGGCTCATTACCCCCTCCTCCCACCATTGGCTTTACCCGAACAGTCCCGGAATTCATGAAGACGATCTTCCGATCCATTTCAGAACTCACCGTTTATACGGCTTCCCCGTCCCCTACCTCAAATTCTCCACCGAGCGAACAAGCAACAATCGCGCGCAAGGAACCAAGGAAACCGAAAGGCAGATGAAGGAAAGAAAATTGAAGGAGGAAGCCAAGGCACGAGAGTTATTGCCGATCACTGAAGTTATCGTAGGACCGATGGCATACCGAAGGGAGGCAGAGACTGCTTGCAAAATCCTCCTACACGAAAGAGGATACAAACAAGTCCCGGTAACGAAGTCTGATATACCGTATCGAGGACTTTAACCGCCGCAAAGAGAAATCAGCGCGATCACCTGCGGAAAAGAACAGGTTACGGTAATAGGTTTGGCAATCCGGCCGGGCGGCCCATCCCGCCTTCTTTTGGCGGGGTGGGGATTTTCTCTTACTCTCATTCGCGGGGGACGCCCAGCGCCAATCTTCGTTTCTAGTCCACTTCCAATCTGCCGAAGGCTTACGCGGAGCCGTCAGGCGGAGCGCACGAAAGCAGGTCCCTCGCGGGCCGGGTGCCCCACTCATTCCTTCGTTTGGAATGAGTGGGATGTCACACGGTTGACATCGCGACGTCACAGACCGCCTCTCCTGCAGCCGAGTAGTCTCGTGGAGTGACAGCAGGGCTCAAGCGCTACTACCTCGAAGGCTCCATCCACTTCATCACGTTCAGCTGCTATCGGCGGCTGCCGCACCTGGGGACAGCGGCGCGACGGGACTGTTTCTTCGAGTTTTGGAACAAGCTCGGCGGCGATATGGTTTCGCGCTTCTGGGATACGTCGTCATGCCGGAGCATGTGCATCTGCTGATGACGATGCCTATGGTTGGCGATCCCTCGGTTGTTATGAAGGTCGTGAAGGATGGACTCGTGGAAGTGAATCTATTTCCGTGGACTTTCAGCGTTCGTGAATCCCACTCATTCCAAACGAAGGCATGAGTGGGGCACCCGGCAGCAAATAAATGGGCGGGGGTAATCCCGCCCTAGGTGCATCAAGGTAGCTGATTACGATCCCTAGAACACCATGACTGTGATCGGGTTCGACGGAATGCCGTTGGTTACGACAACCATCGTGGTGGCGCCGGTTTCAGCCGCCGCCGGTACATCGAAGTGTGTGCTGGAGATAGATCCAAGTCTACGCACGGCCATCGAGCTGTGGTCGTGGGTGCGAGCGTAAAACACATGGCCCGTCGCCATGTTTGTCAGCCGCACCAACGGGTAATTGGTCGCGGTATTGTTCTCGTCGCCGTAGGCGTTGGCCTGCGACATCCCGTTGAAGTTCGAGCCGTAGGCAGTGTAGGTCGATCCGCGTTTGATTGCAGCTACGGTAAGCGGGAAGAGCATAGGCGCCCAGAACTGCTGATAGGTTCCCGCAGATCTGTATACGGCGCTTCCACCGATCAGGATTTCGCCCGTTGGCAGCACAAGCAGGCTTCCGCTGGCTGAGGCAGTGCGCGTCATCGTAGTTCCGTTGAACTCATACAAGGAGCCGGAATTTCCTTCTACCAGAACGTTACCGCTGGTCAGGAGAGCAGCGAAGTTATCCCCTGCGTCATCGCCGTTGGGGAAGTCAGGACCAGCTACCCATGTACCAGGCTGGTCGGGAGAACTCGGCGTATAGACGGCGGTGTGTCCGGTGTTGGCGCCAAGGTGAAGCGCACCCGTGGCAAACACGGTGCCATCAGGACGCAGGATCGCGGGGCCAATTTCGCCCGGTGGGAAGTAGGTACCCCATGCACCCCTGATGCCGTTGGCGCAGTCTACTTCGCACGGACCCATCAGGTTGGCCACTGTGCTGCCGTCCTGGATCCAGGTCTGGATGGTGGCATCGTAGTGCTCAGAGTTCGGGCTGTTTTTCACATCGGCTGTAAGAACTGTTCCGTTGGGCAACAGCGTCCAGCCCTCTTCGGCATTAAAGTCGCTCTTGCCGGTCGAGGCCAACTCCGTCCAGGTCCAGGTATGGGGATCGAGTTCTGCCACATTCATGGTCATCTTTTGGCCGACCAGGAACTGGCCGTTGGGAAGGACCGCTGATGGCGAATCACCAATGAAGCCCCATCCGGCGGGCGGACTGATCATAGTCCAGGTGTTTGCAATCGGATCGTAGCCTGCGCCCATGTTGGTAAAGGCGAACGAAAAAAAGTTGTACTCGCCGCCTTCGATGACGACGCGTCCGTCGATCATCACCGCCTCGGCCATGTACAAAGGCGAGTAGCCGGGTGGCAGGCTGGCGACTTGTTGCCAGGTCCCGTTCACATAGCTGCCGTTGATGTCAGGTGTAAGCGTCCACCAATCAGAAGAGCCCCCGCCTTGGGCGAGCACCCTCCCGTCCGTCAGAAGCATTGGTACTATAACGCCATCCGGCGCCTGGTTTTTTAAGTTAGTGATTGTTTGCGCATTGGCGACGGCTGTAGCTGCAAATGCAAGCGCAGCTAGAGCCAGCAGGAATCTCTTCTTCACGATTGCCCCCTCCAAACGATCCTAAGTTCAGGCCTCAAGTATAGTGAAGCGCAGTAAATTGCGTCCCAGGCTTTCTTTTCCCATCGCACGGCGGTTTGCGATAACTGTTGTAATCAGGCGCGATAACGCTCATTGTCCCACGAACGTCAATGAGTGCTACGGTCGAAATGTCCGGTCCTGGACTTCCGGCACGACGATGCGCGGCTCCTTGCGGAGAAACTGCGCATGCCACGCTTTTTTGAGACAGAACGACTCGCACGGGTTTTCGAGCTTGCATTTTCCATGAACTCCCATATGATTTCGGGGTGTTACGCAGGAGCCAATGAATGACTACTTTCCGCAGAGACATCCAGATTGTAATGGTAACGATGATTGCAGTGGTCTTGTTTGCAGGTGCAGCCCTTCGCCCAGCATCTGCACAAACCCGCTTCGAGTCCGTTTACAACGGACACAGGATTATCTATCCAGGATCCAGCATCCCGGTTCCCGGTCGGCCTCACACGAATTACTTCTTTGTCGACTCGGACCAACCGCTCCCTGCCCCGCCCCCGGGTGATGAAACTCCTGGGTCATTAGCCTGTGTATATAAGTTGGTAGCTGGACCAACCGGCTGTCCGATTGCCACAAGCACAACAGTTCCAAGCGGTGGAATTGGCGCTATTGCCATCGTCGACGCCGGTTACTACCCGAACGCCCAATCTGACCTGGACGCTTTTGACGCCTACTTTGGTATTCCGGCAACAACCATTACACAGGTCTGGCCCCACTATGCCATCAACACGCCCCCCCCTCCCATTTACTCGGACTGGGAGGTCGAGGAGGCATTAGATATCGAGTGGGCTCACGCCATGGCGCCACACGCCAAGCTGTTCCTGGTGGTGTCGCCATTGTGCGGAACCCTGCAATGCGCGACCGATCCCACTTGGGCAGCGATAGCGCTCGCCGGACAGCTAGTGGCTCAGAACGGCGGCGGCGTGGTGAGCATGAGCTTTGGCGATGCGGAGATTGCTCAGGAAACTGGCTTTGACCAATACTTCACTTCTCCGGGAGTCGTCTATTTTGCATCCTCCGGCGATTCGGGAATTGGCAGGAGCAGCTATCCGACAGCGTCGCCCAACGTTGTGTCGGTTGGAGGTACTCGTTTTAACCGCGACGGTAACGGAAACTTCACTTCCGAGCAGTACTACACGGGCGGCGGAGGGGGAGACATTAGTCCATTCGAGCCGCGTCCCAGCTATCAGGATGGAATTGCAGGCATCGTAGGAAACTTTCGCGGCTATCCTGATGTCGCTTCCGACTATTGTTGCACTGCCATTTACCTCAATGGAAGCTGGGGCTCAGTCGGAGGTACCAGTTGGTCCTCTCCCACCTTTGCCGGAATCGTGAATGCGGCCGGCAGCTTGCAGCCGTCGTCCTTGGCTGAGCTCACCATGATGTACAACGAGCTGGCCAATCCCACGGAGTACGCGGCTGATTTCAACGACATCACGACCGGCGATTCGCGTTGCAAAGTCGGTTGGGACCTGTGCACCGGCATCGGTTCCCCCAAGACTTACGCCGGCAAGTAACCAACGAGGCTCCCCGGATTGCCAGTTCGATCTAGTCAAGACGCGGCCTTTGCCCGCGTCACCCTTTTTGCCTTTTCCAGGCAGCTGGTAATCCGGGACGGGTTCTATAGAAGGGGATGTCAAGAGAAAATACTTCACCCTCGGCGGCAGAGAGGGTAGTTCTCTGGCATCCAGCCCCTTGGAATGAAGCGTGGAGTGCTGCGGCGGCAGGTTGCGAATCGTTTTCAGGTCCACGTTACGGCGTGGTTCGTCGGCTGAGGCTGAGCAAGCCACATGGGGGCTGGCTCAATGGCCAACCATGGTTCTATCGGAGACTCGCCCGCTGGGGGCGGCACTACGGCTTTGTTGGGTTGTCCGAGGGAGCATATGGTGGCCCGTGAGACTTGGCTCATCCCGCCTTCTTTTGGCGGGGTGGGGATTTTCTCTTACTCTCACTCGCGGAGCGACGCCCAGTGCCAATCCTTGTTTTGTCTACTTCCAATCTGCCGAAGGCTTGCGCGGAGCCGTCAGGCGGAGCGGACGGAAAGCAGGTCCCTCGCGGGCTGAAGCCCGCTCGGGTGACAAAACATAGAGAGCTTGTCGGCACGACTAAAGGTCGTGCCCTGATACGAAGCGCTGATTGCGTCCAAAAAAACCGGCCGTGTGTGCGACCGGTTCCTCATAATCCTCTCGGTTCCTAGAACCCACCCCGCCAAAAGAAGCCGGAATGGGGCACCCGCGACCGGTTCATTGGGGCTGAAGCCCCGGGATAATTTTGAGGCCCCCTCTCGGCACGGCTATTGATTCCTGCATAAGTAATGTCCTATTTGAGCCGCAAAAAAAGCGGGCTATGGTGAATAAAGGAACGCAACAACCAGGATTGGCGTTGCAGGCGGCGGGCCGACTGACGGGCGGCGTCGGCCAGCGCATCCAGCTCCAGCTGCGCCCGATTGGCCATGGGATTGTTCTTCAGCCAGCTCCAGGCGTACTCCACCGGGTTCAGTTCCGGAGCGTAGGCGGGGAAGTAGCAGGGCTGCGGCCAGCCGCGGGCGAGAAGAAAGTCTTGCGTGCGGCGGGCGCGATGCGCGTTCAGCCGGTCCCACAGCATCAGCCAGGGGGCGTCGAGTTCGCCATCCAGGGCGGAGAGGAAGGCCATCACTTGGGCGGCGGCGATATCGCTGGCATGGAGGCGAAAGTAGAAACGTACGTCATCACGCGCCGGCGAAACGCACAGGGCGGCAATCGCCGACACCTTGCGATGGTGCGCGCCCCGCTGGTACAGCACCGGGGTCTGGCCCGCCGGAGCCCAACTGCGCCGCACCAGCGGGGCCATCAGAAAGCCGCTCTCGTCCAGAAATACCAGCCAGGCCTTCAAGCGCGACGCTTTTTTTTATGGCGGGCCATTGCTGCTTCACCCATTGGCCAATCGCTTCCTGGTCGCGTTCCACCGCCCGACGTACAGGTTTTTGAGGAGTGAAACCGAGGGCATGCAGCAGGCGGCAGACATGATCGGGATGGTAGTGGATGCCAAACCGCTGTTCGATCCAGCTGGCCACGCGGGGACAGGTCCAGAGCGGGGTAGCGAAACCCGCCGCTTCCGCGCCCCCGAGCAAGGTCTTCTCCAGCCGTTGCCGCTGGGCGGCACGGAGTCGCGGCGGCCGTCCGCAAGCGGGTTGAGCGGCCAGCGCTTGCCGGCCCTGGTGGCGTGCGGCCGAGTTCCATCGTCGAACGCTGCGACGATCAACCCCAACCCGTTGCGCGACTTCGACCGGACTGAGTCCTTGTTGCAGCAGAGCCAGCGCGCGGTAACGACGCTGCTCCAGTTCGTGCGGACTGCCACTGGGACGCATACCAGCAGTATAGGACATTATTTATGCAGGAATCAATAAAGCCGTGCCCTTTCAAGGCTAGCCCAAACAAAACCGGCCGCCGAAGCGGCCGGTTCCTTCTCGGGGCTGAAGCCCGGGGATATTTTGGTGGTCTCGTTACGGCACGGCTGAAGCCGTGCCCTTTCAAAACGGCTCCGAGCTAATCCCCGAACACCGCTTCCTTCTCTTCTTCTTTCACCGGAGCGGCGGGCTTGATGCCGCCGAGTGCGCCGAGGGGAACGAAGCCGCCCTTGTCCTCAGGCTTTTCGCCCAGGATGTGCTGGCGATAGAGGGCCGCCATACGCGCGTTCTCGGCTTCCTGCTTGATGCGCTCATCGCGCGCCTTGAACTTCTCCGCGCGAGCGTTCTTCACGATGCCGAGATCGTCGAGCGTGTGGTTGGCTTCGGCCTTCACGTGCTCGTCGACCAGCACCAGCGTGTGATCGGTGGTCGGCAGGCCGACCTTCTTGCCGCCGGCGAAGATCTCGTGGCGACCTTTATCGGCATACCACTTTGTCAGAGTTGCCGTCATGTGCATCTTCTCGACGATGTTGCGCCAGCCGACGCCGGTGTTGTAGGCGCAGAAGCTGATCTCGCCTTCCTGCGTGGCGTAAGGAATGATGCACTGCTCGGTGCGACGGAAGTCGTAGTTGAACAGGTCCTGGAACCACATGCCGGCGATGAACAGGAAGTTCCAGCGATCGCGGCGGCGGCGCTCGATGTCGGTGATCGTGCGATCACCGGAGACCTTGCCGTAGTCTTTGCCGGTCGCGCCGAACGTCTTGTCGAACTTCTTCAGCAGGTCGACGAACTTAAAGTGCTTGGGCGACTTGAAGGGATCGTAGTTCTTCAGCAGCGCCAGGGTCATGCCCGCGATTGAAAGCCACTTACCACGCGCGGCATCGTTTACCTTGGCGATATCCTTCGCGATCGTATCGCCGTTGAGGAACGCGGTGACAGGGACGGCTTCCCTCGTCTCCTTGTCGATCATCACGGCCATGCCCACGCCACAGTTGGGGTGGCAGCCGCAGCTCAGCGAGCCCCAGTCCTTCTCGGGTCCGTGTACCAGGTCGGCCCAATCGGAGAAGGTGCTCATGAACGAGATGGGGAACCAGTCGCGCGTGGGTTCGCCCATGCCGGTCTGGTTCTTCACGTCGTGTGCCAGGTGCGAAAGCGTGTAGCGCTGCGCCTGACGGCGCTCGTCGGTGATGGCCTCGTCGCGTCCGGTGAACGATACCGGCTGGAACGAGAGGAACGAGATGCGCTTCGGATTATCGAGCGCGAACTGGATGATGCGTCCCACCTGCTCGTTGTTCAGGTTGTTGACGATGGTAACGACCGGCACGATCTCGACGCCCGCCTTGTGCAGGTTCTCGATTGCCTGAAGCTTTACGTCGAACAGGTTGCCGACCAGGCGATGCGAGTTGGCTGCGTTGCCGATTCCGTCAAACTGAAGGTAGGCATAACGCAGTCCGGCTTCCGCTGCTTTGTGGCAGAACTCCAGGCTCTTGGCGAACTCGATGCCGTTGGTAGCTGCCTGCACGCTGTTGTAGCCCACTTTGCGCGCGTAGGCGCATGCGTCAAGGAAGTACGGCGACAGCGTGGGCTCGCCGCCAGAGAACTGTACCGACATCTGGCGACGAGGCTTGATAGTGATGGCGTCGTCCAGCATCTGCTTGATCTCTTCCCACGACAGCTCGTGAACGAAGCCGACCTGGTTGGCGTCCATGAAGCACGGGTCGCACATCATGTTGCAGCGGTTGGTAAGGTCGATGGTCAGCACCGAGCCGCGACCATGCTTTACGGTGCTGCTGCCATGATGATGCAGGCGCTCGTCGTTGTGGGCGCGGATGTCGCGGCCGGGGAAGACCTCTTCCAGATGCCGGAAAAAGTCGGTGTCGACCGCCATCACGTCTTCGAAGTGGCCGTGCTTGGGGCAGTCCTTCACCATCAGGATCTGGCCGTCGCGCTCGATGATCGTCGCCTTGATCTCGCCGACTTTCTCGTTCATCAGCACTTCGACCGGCAGCTTGCCGTCAATGATCTGCTGGCGGATTTCAGGCACGCACTTGGGGCAGAGCGAGTCGGTCGAGCGCGGCCATCCCAGCGGAGGCTTCGACTTCTGATAGGACTTCAGCAGAGGCTTGTCCGACCACTTGGGCGTAAACGATGGGTTGGGGTTGATGCTGTTCAACTTGTCAAAAACCACCCACGCGCCCTTGGCGGCGACTGTAACTGCTTTTTCAACGTACTTAACCGGCTTGTGCATTGAAGCCCCTTATGTTGATTTGATGACGCTGCGCCCGTTGGCGAGGTACACGAATTCCCCTGGTTCGCCAACATGTAAAGGCTAAATACTGAACGCAAAAGGGCCAATGAAGATGGGTCAAACGGAAGGAAATCGCGCCTTAGCGGTGCTGTGGACCATTGAACGGGGAGGTCGGGGGCACGTCTATGTTATTGAAAAGGCGGGGTGCGACAAGACTACCCGCTACTTGCTTTCAATTCCGTAAACCGCCCGTGCGTTGTATCATCCCCTTGTGATACATCGCCTTTACGTTCACAACTTTCGTTGTCTGGAGAACTTCAGCTTTCCAGTCTCCGGAGAGCCCTCGACCCTGCTGATTGGCAAGAACGGCGCAGGTAAAACTACGGTCGGAAACGCGTTGGGGGTCTTACAACGCATAGCGCGAGGAACAAACCGAGTAGGCGAAGTTATTAGTGCGACTGACGTAACGCGTGGGCAGAGTGAGGTACCGGTACGATTTGAGATGGAAGTTGTACTGAACCAGACGCGATACGAGTACGCGATCGCATTTGAGCTGCCTCCGAATTTTCGGGAGCTACGGGTTCTGGAGGAGCGATTGTCCGCGGACGGCCGACCTATCTATTCGCGAGAACTCGCGCAAGTGAATTTGGCAAGGGCGGGCCAGCAGCCCGAGGCGAGATTCAGGATCGACTGGCATCTCGTGGCGCTACCGATCGTGCAGGAGCATTCGTCGAATGATCCTCTCTTAATCTTTAAGCGATGGTTGTCACGGATACTTATCCTTCGGCCCATCCCGAGCTTAATCACCGGATATTCGGATCAGGAGACGTTGCAGCCCGATGTCACAGTCAGAAACTTCGGTGACTGGCTTTCAGGTCTTCTTGCCGAACGTCCTTCCAGCTACACCAAAATTGACGACTATCTCAAACAGGTGATGCCTGATTTCAAAGAGGTGATCAATCAGAGAATTGGCAAGGACACTAAGAGTTTGGAAGTTCGCTTCTCAAATGAAAAGGGCAGCTTTGCCCTACCTTTCGGTGACCTTTCCGATGGCGAAAAATGCTTCATGATCTGTGCTCTGGTGCTCGCAAGTAATGAGGTATACGGTCCCTTGCTGTGTTTTTGGGATGAGCCAGACAATTATCTGGCACCCTCGGAGGTAGGGCAGTTTGTTCTAGCGCTTCGCAACGCATTTCAAATGGGAGGCCAGTTTATTGCTACCTCTCATAACGAGGAAGCCATCAGGAGGTTCTCTGGGCAGAACACTCTTTATTTATATAGGAAGAGTCATCTCGAACCGACAATCGTTCGTTCTGTAGAAGACCTCCAACCGAAGGGGGATTTAGTCGGCGCCTTAATCAGGGATGATCTGGAACCATGAGCGTTAACCGGCACTTGCCGCATCTGATGGTTCTTCCTGAAGACCGCGCGACCGCTGAGATAGCCAATGGGTTCGTTCTTCAGCTAAGTTCGTCTGTGCTGCGGAGCATTCAAATCCTTCCGGAAGTCGGCGGCTGGCGGAAGGTCTTGGACAACTTCGTGGCTGACCAAATTGCACCAATGAAACGGTATCCAAATCGGCTGATGGTCCTGCTCATAGATTTCGATGGCGATCTGCAAAGAATTGATAGAGCACGAGAGACCATTCCAGATGACTTAGAAGAGCGGGTATTTATTTTGGGCGCGCTCGATGAGGCCGAATCACTCAAACGGGACTTAGGCGCGTTAGAGTCAATAGGCAGTAAGCTTGCGCGAGACTGCGAGGCGGGTACCGAAACTTACCGGATGGATCCGCAACTTCTCCATAACGCCCAGGAAGTCAGGCGGTTACGGGAGCGAGCCTTTACGATATTATTCCCGGCCTCCTAAGCTTAGCCTCGGATCAGTACTCCTAAGTTCGTGTCTACTCCGTCCTTAACGCCTGCATGGGCTCGATGCCGGCGGCGCGGGCCGCGGGAATGAATCCTGCGATGGCGGTCGCCAGGGACAACACCGCCACCGCGATCGCGATGCTGATCGGGTCGTAGAACCGTACCTGATAGAACTGGTCGGACACCAGCCGCGCTCCCAGCAATGCGAAGGCAATTCCAATGGCCAGTCCTATGCCAACCTGGAGGAACGCGCCCCGCAGCACCAGCCGCACGATCCGGCTGCGATCCGCCCCCAACGCCATGCGCAGGCCGATCTCGCTGGTACGCCGTGCCACAGCGTAGGATGTGATGCCATACAGCCCGACGGAGGCCAGCACCAGAGCGAGCAATCCAAACAGCGTGGTCAGCCGCGCGACCAGCCTCTCCTGACCAAGAAGGTGGCCGATCTGGTCATCCAGGGAACGCAAGGTGATCACGGTGAGATTCGGATCAACGTCAGCCAGCGTACGGCGCACCACGGCATCCACGTTTTCCGGCGGGCGTTTGAAGAGCAGCGTAATGGAGTTGATGTAGAGAGACGAGTTCTCGGCCATGTTCTCGTCCCCTCCGGTTACGTCCATGCGTTGATTGAGCGGCCGGAAGTACATAGGCCGTATCTCGCCATGCGGATCGCTGTACTTCGCATCGGCTACCACACCGACGATTTCAAAGGCGCCGGCATACTTGTGGTCGAAGATGCCGAAGTGGCGGCCGATGGGATCTTCCTTGGGGAAGAACTTTTTCACGAACGACTGGTTGACCACTGCGACCAGTTGTGAGGTCGCCGTATCGGCGTCAGTGAAGCCGCGCCCACGAATCACAGGCTGGCCCACCGTCTCGAAGAATTGCGGACTCACACGGTCCCATGAAGCGCCGCTGTGCTCGTTCGGCCCGGGCTCGGGACGTCCCTCAACGCGAACCGTTTCGCCCCAGTTATTGCCCTCCAGCGCACTGTAAAGCGCAAGCCCAACACTCTGCACTCCCGGCAGCGCTCCGAACCTCTGTTCGAGCGCCTGGTAAAGCGCGGGCAGCTTGTCGGGCGTATATCCGGCGCCTGCCGGGTCGATGTGCGCGACGTAGCGATTGGCGGTCTGGATGCCGAACTTCTGATGCTGGAGATTATCGAGGCTCTTCGTCAGAAGACCCGCTCCGACCAGCAGCAGCAGCGACAGCGCCGCCTGCACCACGATCAGCGACTTCTGTGGCAGGGAGGAACGATCGCGCGTGGAGCGATTGACGCCCCGCAGCGCTTCCGCTGGGTCGGAGTGCGACGTGATCCACGCCGGCACGATGCCGAACACGATTCCGGTCACCAGCGAGAGTAGGAAAGCAAAAATGAACACGGGAAGGGAAGGACTGGTCTCAATCGGTATGTGGGGCGCATCGGGGAAGGCAAGTGACACGATGATCTTCGCGCCGCTGTAGGCCACGGCCAGACCGGCCAGACCGCCCAGAAAGGCGAGCAGCACGCTTTCGGTCAGCATCTGCCGTATCAGGCGGCTACGCGCCGCGCCCAGCGCCATACGGATCGAAGTCTCGGCCTTGCGCGTGGTGCCTCTGGCCAGCAGCAGGTTTGCCACGTTGGCGCAGGCGATCAACAGCAGCAGGCCCGACAGGGTCATCAGCAGATAAATTCCCTTACTGGTGCTCTGCTGCAGGTTTTGGATGCCCCCTCCGGCCGGCGCGATCATTACATGCTGCTTGGGAATCAGGGTCGAGCGTCCATTTTGGGTGTAAGCCTCCTGCGTTGCCAGCCACACCCGCAGGCTATTGGATATCTTCTCCTGCAAAGGCCCGAGGCTCACACCGGGCTTGAGCCGGCCTATGGCATAAAGCCAACTTGCTGACGGGATGTGCACGACGCTGCGTCCCCGCTCGATCTGGGGTTCGAGAGCAAGAGGAATCCACAATGCCGGAGGGCGGCTTTTGATCCGGTCGCCAAAGAATCCCGGCGGAGTAACGCCGGCGACCGTCACGGGTAGGCCCTCAAGGTATAACGTCGATCCGACGATCGAGGGGTCGCCGCCATACTCCGATTGCCAGGCCTCATAGCTCATCACGACTGCGGGCGCCGCGCCCGCCGTGTCGTCTGGCGGCGACAGGACCCGGCCGGCATAGGCTCCGACTCCGAAGGTCGAGAAATAGTTTCCTGAAACGTATTCGGTGCTCAGAAACTTGCCAGGCTCGGAGCCGCGCCGAACCGTATGCCCACCGTTGCCCGCCTCCATGCCAGCCAGTTGCTCAAACTCAGGCGTGTTGTCGCGAAAGTGCGAATAGAGGTCGTAGGAGAAAAGATCGAAGTCGCCCTCGTCGTTGAGGTAACCACCCTCAATGCAGCAATCGTCCTTGTCGCCGATGCGGTACAGCGTCTTGGGATCGACCACCGGCAACGACTTCAGCATCACCTCATGTAGCAGCGTGAAGATCGCGGTATTGGCGCCGATGCCGAGCGCAATAGTCATGATTACCGTAAGGGCAAATCCCGGTGACTTGCGAAGTCGACGGATGGCGAAGCGGATATCAGGCATTGGACGAACTGAGACCCCGAGATGGTAAAAGCATCTGTGTTGCCACCTCGCTTACCCTCGAAGTTCTTATGCGTGGTACGGTTAGGCTCGGTGAATGGTTCGCGAACCGTCCACCAACAGCTTGAGTGCCCGGATTTGGACGCTTTCCGTCTGATCTGTCGCGATTGGCGTAATTACCTGTAAGTTGCTGAACTCGACATGCTGCTCAACACCAGCCAGCCCGTACCGAGAATAATCAGCACCAGCATTACAGCCGCCACCAGCCAGATAATGGCGACAGCTTTCTCCTGCTCAGGCGTCGGGAGCGTAATGCCGATGGCGCTATGTATTCCCCGGGTTATGGCGATCAAAAACTTCATCATGGCGGGCGGGTGAGAACAGCATAGCTCAGTCGAAGATTTTTTAGGTTGCATTGCCGGAGCAAGTGCGGCTAAGGTATTGCAACTGCCTCCCCCAGGTTATCCAAAGAGTCTTTGGGTTTGAGTGTCCCCGACAAGCAATTCTGCGCCGCAGGATTCTGCGCGGGTGCCCCATTCTTCTCGCCTGTCGTTGGCGAGAAGGGTGGGAGACAGCATTCGAGGTGAAAGTTCATGGCCATTGGAAGCGTGGGATTTGCCGCTCGTCTTGAAAAAGAGACCAGCACGACGACGCAGCTCAAAAGGTTCTTGGGCCGCTATTTCTATCTCTGCATGTCGCTGGTGATGGCCGTCCTCGTGGTATGGGGCTTCAGCCGTACAGTCGATGCGGGCCTTTTCCATGCCAAACCGGCGAGGCCGCTGTTGCTCTGGATGCACGGCGCTGCATTCTCAACCTGGATCGTGTTCTTCATCGCGCAATCGGCGTTGGTGCGCGTGCGCAAGGTGAGCGTTCATCGCGCCCTCGGCTGGTTTGGAGCCGCCCTCGCCGCGACGATGGTTGTGCTGGGTTGTGCGGTCGCGGTGGTCATGACCCGCTTCGATCTGCTGGTGCTCCACCAGAAAGACGTTGCTTCTTTCATAGGCATTCCGTTCTGGGACATGGCGATGTTTGGCGCGTGCATAGGACTGGCGATTCTGTGGAGAAGGAAGCCGGACTATCATCGCCGGCTCATCTTCGTTGCGACGTGCGAACTTATGGACGCGGCCATCGGCCGATTCGATTTCTGGTTCAACCACAGCATCTTTTACGTCGCCGTGGATCTTCTCGTCGTTGCCGGAATGATGCGCGACCTGGTAGTGGATGGGCGTATTCACAAGGTGTATCTCTACGCGCTGCCCGTGCTGGTGGTCGGCCAGAGTCTTGCGGTGTATCTGTGGCGAGCCAATCCGGCGTGGTGGCAGGGAGTCACGCACGCCATTCTCGGAGTGTGACCGGGCCTCAGGCTCGCCTCTTGGTTGGGTGGGGAATTGTCATAGCGGGATGGTGATTGTTCCGTGAGACTAGCCGTTTTCGACGCGCGCCTTTATGTCTGCATACGCCGTATGGATGAGCCTGCGTAGTGCTGCGGCGTTTATGGACGTTCCCGGTCTTAGCTTCACATGGCGCATGAACTTGCCACTGCCTTGCAACAAACGGGCCGGATCCGGCAGCGACGCACCCTGAAAGAATCCCACGTTCAGGTGTGAAGTGAATACATTGACGTAACCGAACGCGGCATCGCCCAAACATGCGGTTGGACAGCCGTCATGCAGAAGCTCCCGGACTTCGTCGCCGCATTTTCGCATCACCTCAAGCCACTGACGCGCGATGTCTCCCAATTCACCCCTGTGCTGTTTCAGCCAGGCATCGATGGCGGGATCGCGCGCGACAGCGCCGTTCAGCCGGAACAATTCCGTTCTTATCATCGATCCACTCTCCGTTTCGAGATGTATGGTTACATAGCTCTCTTACGCGACGAAAGGAAGAGGACCGCTACATCGTGATGAGCTAAGCCACGCTTAGCTGCGAGGTGCAGTTTGGGCAGCGTGTCGCTTTCACCGGTACCGCGGAAACGCAAAATGGGCACTCCCTGGTCGCGGGGACGCTCGCTGCGAATTGAGCCCGGAGACGGTTGACCTGCCGGATGAGAAGAAAAACGGCCAGAGCGACGATGAGGAAATCGAAGCAGGCGTTCAGGAAGAGGCCATAGTTTATGGTCGCGGCTCCGGCTGCTTTCGCCTCCGCCAGCGTCGCGTACGCATGACCGGAGAGGTTGATGAACTTGTTGCTCAGGTCGGAATGACGGCCGGAAATCAGCCCGATGGGCGGCATCATGATATCGGAGACAAACGAGCTGATGACGCGTCCAAAGGCGGCTCCGATGATGATGCCGATGGCCATGTCGAGCATGTTGCCCTTGAGGGCGAATTCCCGGAATTCACCTAAGAAGCCGCCACCCTTGCCCATTAACATTTTCGGGCTGCCCAGGTGGGCCATTCCGAGATGCGTAAGAATCGGGTCGCTGCCAGTCGCCATGAAACACCTCCACCACAGCAGTATGCGCTCGAGGCGGTATCCGGGTGAGCTTTGCGCAACGCGCAACCATCGTGAAAAGATGTTGATATGCCTCGGCGAGAGAAAACGAGAGCTGCACATCCTGGCGAGATACTTCGCACCGAGTTCATGGAGCCGATGGGAATCAGCTTTCCAAAGCGCTGCACTCTCCGGGCATTTATGAGATCGTTCGTGGACAGCGGGCGATCAGCGCCGACATCGCGCTGAGGCTGGGCAAGTACTTCGGCATGACGCCGCAATTCTGGATGAATCTTCAGACCGACTACGACCTGCGACTCGCCGCCCGCCGTGCGCCGCTGAAGAAGATCAAGCCTCGCGCCGCAGCGTAGGTGCAGCCAATCGTTCCCGCACATTCGAACCGCGCGAATGTGTGCGGCACCCGGCTATAATCCTGGGCCATGAAGGTCGACATCAAGGTCGCGCGCGATTTTGGCGGCAACAACATAGATATCCACGTCGAAGCAGATAACGACCAGTTGATCTCGCGGGTGCTGGTTAACCTGGACGGCTTTAACCTTGCCGATGACCAGTTGGACGGCGGTACCAATATTTACGATCGAAACTTTCCGCAGGCGGGCGAAGCAGGACCCGGCACAGAACACCGCATGGTCGTCTCAGCCTTCTTGCCGGACGGGACTTACAAATCGGCAACCAAGATATGGAAGGACTTGGTGTAGAGCGGGTGCCCCCATTCGGGCTGGGTTTGCCCGGGTGGGGATTTTGGGGCTGGCCGGAGTTCTGAGCCGAGGCAGACGAAAACCCCCACCCCGCCAACCGAAGGCGGAATGGGGCACCCGCACCAACAAGAGTCTCACTGTATTGGAATACACTGGGTGAGCCCCCCGCCGTCCGAGGTTGCGAACGAAAGGACGATGGGCGCTCCCGCGTTGGGTTCACCGCTTGGCACCGCCGGACAGTTTCTTCCACTGCGGGTTGGTGACCGTTACCTTCAGCCGGTTCCACTCCTTTGAGGGATGCAGTGGTTTCAGTTGGAGAACCAGGCAGGCATCGCGTGCATGGCCCCGCAACCGCCCCATTGCAGGCGCGAGATCAAAAGCATACAAACCGTGAGTCTCCTGGGCCGGATACACGCCCATGGATCCAACCGGCACCCTTTGCGAACTGTCCGTCGCGCTGGCGCAGGGCGCCAGCATCACGTTTACGGTGAAGTCGGCCTGATCAGGATTATCCACTTCAACCATGCGTAGGACGAGGCTATCGCCGCGCTCTACTCGCGCGTAATCGACGGGGAAGACCGCTTCCGGCGACTGCCGGGTCAGAATGGTTTGCTGTGAAGTCTCGGATTCCACCTTCGGTTGGAGTGGGCTTGCCGCGGCTGCGCCGCAGACAAACGCCACCAGGAAAATGACCGTTACGACTGGCTGGACAATGCACCTGGTCATAGCAACCGTGCATCCGGCGCTGTCTTCCCAAGCGCGCACGACACCAAGGATTCTACTTCACATTGGCGATGGCGAATTCCAGCTTCTCGATCGTCAAGGTTTGGCCAGTTGCCTGCCGCTTTTCGTATGCAACAGGAACCAGCGTGATGTTCACAGCCGGTCCTTGCACTCCACCCGCCTCGCTTAGCCGCTTTAGCGTTGGAGTCAGATCGACTACGAAGCCTAGCTGCTTCGCCTCGCCGCCCATGACCTGCATTCCCGGCATCGCTGTGGCGTCCTGGAAGAACCCGAAGCTGCCGGCATAATGCGGGTCGCTCATAGGAGTGTCAGCACTGGCATCGGGCTTATCAGTAAAGACCCGCACGTAGAAATCGGTTTTCTGCGGCACCTGAGCACCGTCGATAGTCAGTAAGGCTGCCGTATTGCCCTGCGACTGCAGCACGGTCTTCAACGACTCAGCCGGTACTTGCGCCATCGAGGAGAAAGGCTTGCCGACCTCCGTGGTAATGGCGCGCTGCAGTTCCACGCGTTGCGTAATGTCTATCCTCACAGGGGCGCCAGACTTCAGGAACGCTTCCAGTTCCGCACGCTTCCACTTTTTCGGCGCTTCCTGTGCCGGTCCACAGGGCTCGAACTGATAGGAAAACAACGGCATCAGGACCGTCACCGCCGCCGTCACGTCTACCGGTTGGCCGTTTTCGTCGACGAATTCCGTCATGTGCAGGTTGTACCAATTCTGGTCGTTGGTATTGGGATTTCCGCGATTGATGTTCCACTCCACCCACAGACAATCGAGGATGTTGTGATGGCACCAGAAGACCGGATCCAGGGGCGACATAAAGGCCCCCATGTCACCGCCGATCCATCCATGAATGTTGTTGTGCGGAGTGGCCTCCAGTTCGCCATATCCCCCTCCCGTACCGCCGCGAGGTGCGCTTGATGGATAGCTGGCGAAGATACTGAAGTTTGCCGTGCTGAGGATGTTTTGAATGACGGTTGCGCCCACCCATGCGGGATCGGCCTGATCGTTCGGCCCCACCAGGCGAGTGTTGTCGAACAGGGGGTTGCCGTTGCCCCAAAACACTGCCGGAATCGATGGGCTCGTCGTCCAGTTCCAGTATGGCAGTGCAAAATCGTCGTAGCCGGAGAGCTTGCGACAAATCCGCTCGAAATAGGAGAGGTATGCGCGATGCCAGGGTAGAAACCACCAGTTGCCGTGTGGGCAGTGGTTGAAGTGGATCTGCGCCTGCTTTGTCCAGTTGCGCGGATCGGTGGACGGCAAGGCTTTCATCGCCGTTACTGCATTCTTATAGGCAGTAATGATCGGATCATTGGCGCTGAGATTCGCGATATTGCGGCGCGTCGGGCGATGCGCGATCTGCTCCTGGCAAGCCTCGCAGCCGCCGAGCCACATTGTCATGCTGACAGCGCCAAGTGCGCCGGCGCCCTTCAGGAATTCTCGTCGGGTGAAACCCTCGTCAAAACTCATGGCGGCCGCCTCCGGAAGGAAGATTGCGAATTACAGGGGCCGGCGCCGCGGGGACCAGAGGGGTCGTAATTATCGCAGCAGTCTGACACGACTCGGCAGACGTGTCAATCAACGTTTAGGATTTGTCAGTAGCACATGATCGTTTAACTTTTGATTATCCCAGATTCCTTCCAGTTGCCCGGTGTGCCGCCAGCTACGCAAATCCAACCCTCGTTCCCTCCAGCAATAGGACGCGAATTGTAGATTCGGTCGCCCCTCTCCCATTTTCCTGCCGTTGGCGGAGCAGTTCCGACGGTGATTTTGATATTGGTCGCGGCAGGGTTGTTAACGTCGCCAAGAAGCAGGTTTGGAAAGCCCTGGAATCCTTCGCCGCGTGCATGCTCAAACGAGGTTTGATAAGAGACTCTGTGAGTCGTAGGAAAATTGTTTCCCAACTCTGTGGACCAGACCTTCAAGTCCTTAAGCCAGCGGAAAAGCCAAAAGCTCCCCTTTTCATCAGCGGTTTGGTAACCTAAGATTGCATCAGTGGAATCCTTGCGTCCAACCATGAGTTTGATCGAGCGATTAACGGGGTTGGGGATTTCGAACGGCGCGACTGCGCTGAAGCCCAAGCAGACGAAACCCGCGGAGTCGTCAGTCACTCCGCCATGTTTGCCGCCGATGAAGGTTACTCCAGTCCCCAAGAACCGTGATGGCTTGGCTTCTCCCTCTACGTGACATCCAAAAAATGCAGTTTGGTCCGGAGCTGCCTGGCCGGCTGGACTAAGCACTTGGAATCCGCGCCCTCCCGCATCTTCGACGTAACAGCCGACATAGGTTCCACCTCCCTGGGAACTCTCGTAGATCCCGTTGCCGCCTATACCAGCCATGTACAGGCCAACACAGAGTCCGCCATTAGCATCGCCCCCGTCCGTATGAACCCCATGGCCACCGCATTGCGAGAAGAAGCCCCCTTGAATCTGCCAATTGTTGGTATTGGTTGACGGTGTTGCAAAGCTATCCCCAAATATCTCCACCGCCGTTCCAGTAAAGCCTCTAATAAAGAGGCGCTGCAATATCGCTTTAGCATTTAGCTTCACGCCCGCTGTGCCGCTACTCTTGCCTTCAAGTGTTGTCACGTCAACACTGGGAGGCTGCGTAAAATCCCAGTTTTCTGCGGACCAGATCTGTATGTCTCGGACAAGACAATTCGCTGCCGTTTTGCCGTCGGGCGAAGTGGCTTCCGTTTCGACGATAAGCGATCTGCCTCGATCGAAGACTAAGACGGACTCGCCTTGCATCCCTGTACCAAACAGTTCAAGGGCACGGATGATGTGAAGATTGTCGTCGAGGTAGAAGACGCCCGGCGGGACAAACACACGGTCGCCCCACGAGCGGTCAATGCCATCGACGTTGTTCCTAATCACCGATTGAATCAAACGAAAGGCGTGTGTATTGGCCGCTTTGGCTTCGGGGGTCTGGTTATTCGGAATAGCTCCAAATTTGCAAATATCAACCACAGTGCTCATGATTCCTCCTGATTGAAAACGAATTGGGACGGAGTGGTACGATCGAGCATTCTGAAGTATTCGTTTGTGATGCGGGGAACTCACGACCCAAGCAGCAATGGCTTATGGCGGGGCACTCGCCATCATAGCTTGGGGCAAAGGGTTTTCTCTTGACATCCCTTCTATAGTCCCTCCCGGTCATGTCAGCACTTAAAACACTGCCCGTCACGACATTTGTGGTCGCACGGGCAGCCCTCTTTTCTACCGCCGCACTCGATCCAACCTTGACAAGGGAAGCAGGTGCCGCCTACGCACGTTTCCCAGTCGCCGCACTTGATGCCCGGCTTCACCCGGCCGCAGGCGCAGTTGTTGTCCCTCGGAATGCACGACCCATCGAAACATTCGTCGGACAGCGAACACAGAACGTTACAGCCGCCGCAGTGGAAACCATCGTTCACTAAGTCTGCGCAAATGCCGCCACAGTCGGTAAGTCCCGGTGGGCACTTGCATACCCCGTTGAAACAGAATCCGCCGACCTGACATTTGTTGCCGCAACCGCCGCAGTTGTTAGAGTCCCCGTGCAGGTCCAAGCAGCCCGCCCCTGGGCAGCAGGTCTGCCCTGCCGAGCAGCATTCAAACCCTGGGCAAAACTCCTTCCCTAGGAACAAGCACCTGGCACGCTGAAACCAACTCGGGGGGAATCCCCAAGGGAACGGAGCATCAGAAATACCGGCGGGCGCCAAGGCCGATGCTGCTGCTAGATCAGCGGAGGAACCACCGACGTAGCTGTTGGTTGTTCTGTACAGAGAGCTTGTCGCCGAAAACCCGGGGATTTTCATACTCTGCTCCACGGTCGTAGTAAGGGGAGAACCTTGTCACCATGAAGGGAACTCCGAGTTACGTTACCTCGCGCCCGAATTGTTCCTTCAAGGAGACAACATAAACCGCAATGGTTGGTTGCCCCCTCTCGCTAATGGGGCGGCGGGCAACAGACGATGCGACCTGTATCGGGATCTCGACAACACCCGTAGGGTGGGTTGCAGCAAAGCCCGCCTGGACAGCAGTTGGAACCGTCCGGGCAGCAGCGAGCTTCTCCAAAGCACGCGTGTTGACCGGGAGGGCATTGTCCACAGGTTCCGAGATTCGAGTCCAAACAATATTGCCCGTCAGGGCAGCAGTTAGGTCCGCAAACGATAGGGCAACAAGTTCCCAAAGTCGGATGGCAATCCTGGTCGAGGGGGCAGCACTGCCCATTACAGCATCGGTTTAATGGTGGGCAGCAGAGCCCGCCACAGATGTGACTAGGAGGTTCACAGCAAGTTCCGGCCTGATCGCAGTCAGCTTTACAGCAGAATCCGTTACAGACCGTCTTCGTATCTGGTGGGCAACAGGTCCCTTGCTCACACTTCCAATCGTTTGGACAACAGCTGTCGCCACAACACTTGTGATTCGGAGGACAACAAATGCCGCCGCATACGCTTTGCCCTACTGGACAGCAGCCCTGGCGAGCATTGGGATCCTTCTCATCTACACACTGCTCACCTTCATCGCAGCACCCTGAACCCGGATCGAAAGGGTTTTGAGAGCCACAACTCTTAGGACAACAGTGGTTACCTAAACAATTACCCCACTCAATCGCCAAGGTTAAATCGCACGCTGCAAGCGCGGCCGGTACGGCTTCCGCAGCAGCAGCGCAACTGAGCCCAAATGTCAACCAGCCGAGGCCAGCGCATGCCGCAATGCCTGTGCCGATTGCGATTGCATGGCACCAAGCTGCATCTCCGGCCGCGCCGCTCGTACAGGTGTAACAGTCATGCTGAGTGCTTGGGCCGGGGCGATATGCGGGGACCACTGCCCCGCTCGTCTCCATGGGGACGAGATGCAATGGAACTGCGCGTGAACCGGGTGCTTCACCCGCCCCCCAGGCAACCTGATAAGCGATGCCGCTTCTGTAAATCGCTGCTTCAGCTCTAAAGCCAGGCAAGGTCATGGTGTTTGCCTCCTTTGAACTCTAGTACCTAGCGGTTGTAATAAGGCGACAGCTTGGTTACCAGGTAGGGAAATTCGTCGGTCACGTCCACACGCACAAAGCACTTTTCGACCACATCAGTATTGCGGTTGGTGTAGGAGAAGATCACGTCGTGCACTTTGCGCACGCCACTGAGCGGCGACGACTGGACTCCCACCTCAGTGAGCGAACAGTTCTGCGCGAAATATTCGGCAGCCTTGCTATAGATGGCGTGATAGCGAACCGCCAAATAATTCAGCGCGCGATGCTCGTCGGTGGCGCCGGCGTTATCGGTCATCTGCATGATGCGATCGAACAATTCCTCTGCCGCGGGTCCAAATTCCTTAGCGGACGTCTTCTCCGGCTTGGGAATCGCCTTGATCAGCGCCTCGCGGTCGAAGGAGTAAATCTGGTCGAACATCACCATGGGAACCATCAAGCCGTTGCACATGTTTGGCGGGGCGATGGGACCTTGAATGCCGATGACGCAATCCAGGTCCATGGGGCTAGGCGTGGGACGCAAGGCTTCCACCAACAGGTCCAGATCGGCGGGGTCGCGTGGTACGAGGATATAGGTTTCCAGGCCCTCAATGGTCATCACCCAGCAGAGTTGACGTACCAAGTAACGATTTTGGCACTGCGAGAGAACCTTCTGCAGCGCCTGCCGGTCGGTTAGCCCAGTTGTTTCGGCCCGACCAGTAGCCTGAGCATATTCTTTCTCCATCGACGGACGCGGGAAGCGGGCCTCGATGTAGCCAATGGCGTAGATGTAGTTGGGGCTGGTGCTGTTTCCTCCGTTGGCGGCCAGCCTCGTGCCGCAGGTCGAGCACGCCTGGGGACTTACCATCTGGACCGCCGGCGTGCCGGACGGTACAACTTCGGCTGGTGGAACATAGGGAACTGGCGATGCGCTTGCGGTTTGCTCCTGAACTTCGGGTTGAGGTTGTTCCATCGTGTTCTCCTTCCAATAACGGGTGGTGTTGCCAATCTCATCGCGAGAAGGTCATCCAGCGGTTCAGGGCCGCCCGCCTCTCACATCCGCTGCACGGCTTGATGCCCATGGCGTAGGTCGTTTTCTTGATCAGCTCTCCCTCGGCCGAGTGACATCAGGCGCAGTAGCCGAACGATGTCGAGCGGGTCCATGGTCGTTTGCCCATCCTTTCGATATTCGTCCTCGACGACACTGTTCTAGGCTAGAGCCACCGTCTTGTAACGGTTATCTTGAGGGATGCCTTGGTTAATAAAGCTGGAGTTACTGAAGTCGCAGTGCAGTATTCTGGCTAACAGCGATAAGTGCGAAGCATTCGAAATATGCTTTGCGGCGTCGAATGTGCTGGCAAGTCTAGGTAGGATCGCTCGGCAGAGAGCAACGCCAACAAGGCGACAGCTATAGAAAGGGTAGAGATCTGCTCAAGCGTCTTGATGACTTTGTGGGAATGCAAAATCCCAAGGATGTCGTCAGTAGGATCCGGAGTGACTAAGATAGTCGCTACGGCGATGGCAATTACGAGAGCAGCCAAAAAACGGATTTTCCCAGTCTTCTTCACGGAATCTGCTCACTTACAAACAAACCAGACCAGGGAAAGTTAGGCCCACCCAAGAGTGGGGTGGATACTAACTGTGTACGGTAGCGATTGTCAAGAAAAAAGCAATTGGTATTGGAAAAATCCTCAGGCCCGGTCTAATTCTTTACGAATCAGGAGATTGGTGTCTCTTTATCGTCCTAGAACGCCGCGATTCCCGTGATATGCTCGCCGATAATCAGAGTATGGATGTCGTGGGTACCTTCGTAGGTCTTCACCGACTCCAGGTTGGCCATGTGGCGGAAGATGGGGTATTCGTCGGCGATGCCGTTGCCGCCCAGGATGTCGCGTCCCATGCGCGCGCACTCCAGCGCCATCCAGACATTGTTACGCTTCAGCATAGAAATATGGTAGGGCTTTACCTTACCCGCATCTTTTAACTTACCGACTTGTAGTGCGAGTAGTTGCGCCTTGGTAATTTCGCTGATCATCCACACCAGCTTTTCCTGTACAAGCTGATGCCCGGCGATCGGCATGTCGTGGAACTGCTTGCGGAACTGGGCGTATTGCAGCGAGCAGTCATAGCAGGCCATGGCTGCGCCTATGGCTCCCCAGCCAATACCGTAGCGCGCCTGGTTAAGGCAGCTCAGCGGAGAGCCCAGACCTTTCGACAACGGCAGCAGGGTATCGGCGGGCACGCGCACGTCGATCAGCGACAGGCTGGAGGTGACGGACGCCCGCAGCGACCACTTGCCGTGTACGTCGGCGGCTTTGAATCCCGGCGTGTCGGTGGGGACGATGAAGCCGCGAATGCGATCGTCTTCGTCCTCGACCTTTGCCCAGATGATAGCGATGTCGGCGATAGAGCCCGAGGTGATCCACATCTTCTCGCCGTTGAGGATGTAGCTGTCGCCGTCTTTCTTTGCGCGCGTGCGCATGGCGCCGGGATTGGAGCCTGCGTCGGGCTCGGTCAGGCCGAAGCAGCCGAGGATTTCGCCCTTGGCCATCTTGGGCAGGTATTTCTGCTTCTGCTCCTCGCTGCCGAAGGCGTAGATGGGATACATGCACAGGCCCGACTGCACGCTGACGAACGAACGCACGCCGCTGTCGCCGCGCTCCAGCTCCTGCGTCATCAAGCCATACTCGACCGCCGACATGCCGGCGCAGCCGTAGCCTTGCAGGCTGGCTCCGTAGAAGCCGAGCTCGCCCATGGGAGCGATCAGCTCCTTGGGGAAGCGGCCTTCGCGGTTGCACATCTCGATGATGGGGACGAGGTTCTCTTCGATGAACTTGCGGGTGTTGTCGCGGACTAAGCGCTCATCGTCGGTGAGCAGCGTGTCGAACTCGATGAAGTCAACGCCTTTGAATTTGATGGCCATAACTCTTCCTATGCTGAGATCTACCGGGCCCGCCGCATTGGGTGCAGCGCGCCTTCGGGCGTGCATGATCTACGGCTATCAGAGTGCGTCTTTAGGCGCTGAGGTAATTAAGATTGAAAAACTTGCCTCAGCGGCTGAAGCCGATCCTTACAGTTGCTTGTTTCTGCACGCCTGAAGGCGTGCTCCACCCCGGCGCAATCATTTCCCTGGGCAAACATACGAAGCTAACAGGCTGCGGAGAGCAGGGTCAAACGCAGCTCGTGCCCGCTCATGTAAAATGAAGGAGCTTATCCGGCGAGTAGAGAGTGGCGCGCCAAGACCGCGCCCGCCTGCAGTCGAAGCCGTCCGATAGCCCCACCCCGGCAAAACATGCCGGAATGGGGCACCCCAAGACAGGGGCACGCGGACGCGAGCTTGAGACATGTGCATCTCGCGCTGGCCTGTGCTTTCCTGCCCGGTCACGCTGTGCCTCCCTCAAGTCGAAGAAAGGCGGCATTCTCTGAAATGCCGTGTCCCTTTAGGGATGACACAACAGCAGGTTCCTCGACGACGGCTTCGCGCGAGTCGTCTCGGGATGACAATTCAAAAAGAAAACGCGTTGCGGCACGACTGAAGTCATGCCCTGACACAAGGCATTAGGAGAAATGCATGGCGAAGATCGCAAAGACTGCTGACCGCAAGAAGGTCATGGATACCACTAAGAGCACGGATTGTCCCAAGTGCGGCAAGCCAACGCGCATTGTGAAGCGCGTGAAAGACCGCGAACGCGATGTTCCGGGTGGGATTTACATCTCGTGCTCGGCCTGTGAGTTCTACGAGAAGCTGTAGCGGGAGCGGGCTGAAGCCCGCTGCTAATAAGAGGTGAAGGAGTTCGGCGCAGCTGAAGCTGCGCCCCTTCTTGAAAGCTGATTCCCCTCCAGAGGAGGCTCGATGATAGCGCTATTAGCCGCCTTCTACGACTATACCTACTACATCGCTCCGGCGTACGGCATTGGCTGGGGGACGCTCGCCCTCATCAATGCCGGGTTGGCGCAGGGCAAGAACCGCAGCGGCTTGCTGTGGTTCTTGCTATCGCTTCCGCTGGGTCCCATCGCAACCTTCATTATCGTGCTGCTGCCGAAGGCATAGCGTGTTCAGTCCCACCCAAGCCAAAGGACGGCTTGGATGGGATACCCGATCATACGAAGTCATCCCTCACTGTCCTGGCAGATGAAAAGCGAAGACATGCGAAGGATACTGGTCCGATCCGAGATACACCATTCCATTCGCCACCACAGGTCCAGCAAAGAGCCCTTCTCCTGTGGCGTAGGACCACAGGAAAGTTCCATTGGTGGCGTTCAAGGCGTATAGCACGGAGTAGTTCGCGCCAACATACACTACGCCATTGGCCACCGCGATCGATCCACGTACAACTCCCGTAGGATACTTCCATAAGATTTCTCCCGTGGCGGCCTTCACGGCATAGACGTTGTTGTTGTCCTCTCCCCCGGCGTACAACACACCTTTAGCGATCGACAGCTGTGACGCACCGTCGGCGATGCTTTGCTTCCATAGGAGTTCCCCGGTGTCGGCTTTCACGGCGTACAGGGAATCGAAGACAGCATAGACCACGCCGTTGGCCACTACCGTTGCCTCCACGCCATGATCGGTTGGATAACTCCACTTCAGTGTTCCCGTGGCAGCATCCAAGGCGTAGAGGCTCTGGCCTGCTCCGAAGTACACGTTCCCATTGGCGATAGCCAGCTCAGAGGATATGGTGGGCAGGTTGAAATTTTTCCAAAGCTGCGCCCCAGTGGCTCCGTCCAGGGCATACACGGCGGCAGAGTCTGCCACGTACACTACACCGTTGACTACGGTTGGCGAAGACATCGGAGCATCCCCGACCTGGCGCGACCACAGGAGCTCGCCGGTGCTGGCATTCAAAGCATAGAAATTTTGGGTATCGAAGACGAGGGAGCCGACATACACGATTCCATTCGCTACTGCTGGGGAGCGCCAGATCGTACCTTGCGTCTGGTACTTCCATAGAAGCACGCCTGTGGCGGCGTTCACGGCGTACAGATTGTGATCGTGGGATCCGAAGTACACTATGCCGTTCGCCACTACCGGACTCGAGGTGATTCCGAAGGAGCCCAGGTCATACATCCACTTCGGTACGAGGCTCCCAACCGTGTTGGGGCTGAGAGTTGATTCATAGGGATTGCAGCCGGTGTGGCTGGCATCGTATCCGAACTCTGGCCAGTTCACGAAGAGCGTCGCCTTTGGAACTATCGTCGGCCCGCAAGGAACTTGCGCTCTCGCGAAGGACGCGATGAGAACAACCAATCCTAAATAGCATATCTTCGAAGATTTCATAGAGTCGCCTCATAGATTGCTTCTTACAGGGCAGGAAGCTCTGCGCTTGAAAGGAGCTGGAATTGGAATACCCGAAAAGGCGACCCATTATGGCGCAAGGTTCCTCGTGTGTAAGTCAAATTCCAGCTAAATTTTGAGTTTTTGTATGGTCTTAGGCGGGATCGGCTGGCCGAGTTCGGATCTTGGGGCGTGGCCGCCCCAAGACCAGGTTCGTGCTGTAAGTAGAAAGCTAAACTAGGAGGCTACTGCTGCGGCGGCCGTGCGCCCATCGCCCCCATGCCCGTGATGTCCATCTTGTGGTAGCCGGCAGGGACCTGGAACAGGCTTGGGTCCTGCGGACCTTCTTTAATGTTGGTTAGCTGCCACGTCGTACCTTCGCTGACCGTCTTGATTGGGAAGTGAAGTGAGTTATCAATCCACACGTCGGAAACATTGCCGTCTTTGTGCGTGATCTGCCAGTGGTCGGCGCTGCGTCCGTTGATCGTTTCGGTGCCAAGGTTCTTGCAGGTGCTGCCGGGATCGCTGGCGCACGGGTTCTTGGGATCGTAAGGATGAACGTCGGACGTGTTCGGTCCGTGGTGCATGGGGTTATCGCCGGCGCGATGCTCCATGTACATCTTCTGCTGCGGCATGACAATATCGACGGTTTGCGTCGCGAAAGCGGTGATAATACTTACTTCGTGCGGTCCCTCGCCTTGCATATCCATGCGCATCGCCTGTGGGCTCACGTAGAGCTTGCCGGACATGTCGCGGTTCACCGGGTTTGCCTGCATGGACGACATTTGCATATCGGCGGAGAATGGCGTCAGGTGCGGGACCTGGGCGAAGAGCGAGGAAGCCAGCAAGAGTACGGTGGCGATAAGCAGACTGCGATTCCTGAGTCTCACGTGTTTCTCCTTAGTTAGCCCCTGAGGGCGCGAAACGTCTCAAGTGTAACGCTGAACCGGCGCAAAGCAGCGAGCAAGTCCATTGGCCTTGTATCAGGGCGCGGCGATGGCACCGCGGGCGGTCCTCTTTGGAGGCGAGTTTGAGGATACCGGGACTTCGACGCCCAGCGCTTTTCGACGGGACTCCGCGCAAGGCGGCGCGCACCACAACGGTGGATAAGGGGCCGCAGTTCGTCTATATTCGCTAACAGCTTTCGATCAGCCGACCGCAGCGGGGAGGAGCGCATGGGCGCAACCGGAATTTGGCGACGCACGCTCGACAGTACGACGAGCAGCGATCCCATGATCCTGGTCGTGGTCGAGGGACCCGAACGCCGCACCCTGCTGCTCGATCATTTTCCCTTTACCGTAGGCCGGCGTACCGACCGGGACCTGGTGCTGGCTGATCCCCGCGTCTCACGCGAGCACGCGCAGATTGTTCGCGATGCCGACGGTATTTATCTCGAAGACCAGAACAGCCGTCAGGGAACGTTCGTCAACAACGAGAAGATTTCGCGCCACAAGCTGACGCGTAATGACCGCATCGAGTTCGGAGTGCGGAACGCTGCCTTCGTGATGTATAACCCGGATCGCTCCCCATCGAGCATCGGGCAGCAGGTCCTGAGCCAGCTTTCTACCTGGAAGCCAGCCATCGGAGCGGGCTCTGAGCTGGAGATGCTCAACGTTTTCCTTGAAACGGCGCGCAAGCTGAACAACGTCGGCGTGCTGGACGACGTTCTGCAGACCCTGCTGGAAGCGTCTTTGCGGCTCACCCAGGCGGAGCGCGGGTTTGTCTTTCTGCGCGATGGGGTAGACGGAGAGCTGAGGCTGGCCGCCGGACGCGAGCGCAACGGCGAAGTGATCATGGACGACAGCACCATCTCCCGTTCGGTGCTGCGCGAAGCCATGAAAAGCGCCTCCGACTTCCTGGTGACCGACACGGAAGACACCGGCAAGCTAGCCGGGCGCGACAGCATTGTGGCGCAGAACCTGAAGAGCGTCATCTGCATTCCGCTACGAAAGGCCGCGATCCAGGAGAGGACGAAGGAAGATACCAAGTCCGACGGCTCCGATGTGCAGGGTGTTCTCTACCTTGACTCCCATTTCTTGTCTGGGAAGCTCTCGACGGTTAATCACGACATACTGAAGACCATCGCCAATGGCGCTGCGACCCTGGTCGAGAATGCCGCGCTGGTACAGGCGGAGGACGCCGCCAAACGCTACCGGCAAGAACTGTCGATCGCCGCAGACATTCAGCAGCGGCTGATGTCGGTGACCATTCCGGATGTGCCCTATGCCAAGGTCGACGCCGTCAGTTATGCCTGCAAAGACATAGGCGGCGACTTCTTCGACCTGGTGTACACCTCGGATGCGCTTTCGTTGATTGTGGCCGACGTGTCGGGCAAGGGAGTAGCCGCCGCGGTGGTGGCTTCGATCCTTCAGGGAATGTTGGACTCGCAGCTGGCGCGCGACTCCTCTCTGCCGGAGATGATTTCCGCCGTGAACCGCTTTCTGTGCGAGAAGGTTGGTGGCCAGAAGTATGCCACGCTGGTGGTGGCACGCCTTCGACCCAACGGCGAAGTGGAATTGATCAACTGCGGCCACGTTCCGCCGCTAATCATCTCCCACGGTAAAGTGCAGAAGATCGAAGCCGGCAACCTGCCGGTCGGCCTCATTGCCAACGCGGAGTTCTCCGCCGCGAAGTTCAAGCTTGCTTCCGGAGACCGGCTGACCGTGGTCACCGATGGAGTAACGGAGGCGGAAGACGCGACTGGCGAGTTCTTCGGCAATGATCGGCTGGAAGCCTGCTGCGGAGAAGGCTTTGCCGCCATCGAGCAGGCAGTTACCGAATTCCGAGGTACTACGCCCCTGAGCGACGACTGCACTATCACGGAACTGACCTATCGAGGGTGAGCGTTGAAGACTGGCCGTCGGAAAGCGACTCTAGAAGTTGTGCCTCTCTCTTAGAATCTCGCCGGCCCGCTCGCGAATGGTCAGGCATCTGGCCGGTTGTCACCTGCGGCATGATCGACCCGTCGGCGACGACGCGCAGATTATCGATTCCGTAGACGTATCCATACGATGTCTCTTTGCTATACCCAGGATTTGTCATTTTGCGGTGACGTCGCGAGCCTTCCCCTTCGACGACAACATCGAAGGAAATGGGCTGACTTCATTTCGGGCCTGAATCGGTTGGGGTGTCACGGAGTAAGGTATGAATGGACAGACTGAGGAGCCAACGCCAGCATCGATGTGGCAAGCCTTGGCTGGAAGGCCGATCTCAGACGAATTGCTCGAGTGGCCCGCTGATCTGTTCGCTCTCACCGATGTGATCCTGGGGCGGTCTGAGGTCTATCGCTTCATATTATCCCCGGCCGCGGATATGCAGTGGCCGCCGCGCCGCTTTTCGAACTGGTCCGATGCGGTCCAGGAGACAACCCGCCACTGGACCATCTGGATCGAGGACCGGCGCTGTCCGTTTCCTGACCTTCTAGCTGAGGAATGGGGTGTTTTCTGCAAGCGGGCTGGAATGCCGTTCGAGCATCTGGCGGAAGGGCGTGACTGGCGGATGTGTGAGGCGCTGTTGACCCTGCACGCAATCGCTGACGAAGCGTGCGCCGGGCTTGGTGTCGCACTCGACCAGCCCGAGGCAAAAGCGTGCCTGTACCGCGCCCATGGCCGCGAGTTGCTGGCAAGAACCGGATCGCTGGCCCGCATCCCGACACACTTCTTGCGTGTGCTGCCCAAGATTCGAAGGCCGCCCAATGGAACATCGTTGCGTGCGTTCTCCCGCTACGCCTGCGTGCACAGCGCAGGGGTGGAAGCCTGCTGGTACAACGTGCCTGTGCGTCGTATCGGTACTGGGCCGCAAGCCAGGCACGCGAACTTGCTGCTGCTGCCCTGGCCGCTGCGGGTACGAGAGTCCGATTTCCACCCCGTAGAGAGCTCGGTGCAGAGGCTTGCCAAGGAGCCCTTCGGGCTTTTCGAGTTCGCTCCTTCGGAACGCCTCGATCTGGATCTGGTGAACCGCGTGATTCTTTCGGCCAATGACGAGGTAGACAGGGTTGATGTTGTGGTTCTACCGGAAAGTGCCGTTGACGAGAGTGATCTCAACGATCTCGAGACGCTCTTGGAGCACCACGGCGTTAGTACACTCATCGCCGGGGTTCGCCAGCGCTCCGAAGGGGGCCGGTTGCCATGCAACTGGGTACACTCCAGCTTCAGCCCAAGACTCGAGAAGGGCGCATCACCTGGCTCGTCGCGCGAACAATGGTTTCGCATCCGTCAGAACAAACACCATCGATGGTCGCTCGACGAAGCGCAAATTTACCAGTACCACCTGGGAGGCGCCCTGTATCCCCAAATCCGCTGGTGGGAGGCGATGGACGTCCCTCGCCGGGCCGTGCGCTTTATCGAACTAGGCGATGAACTCACCATGGTTTCTCTGGTTTGCGAGGACCTCGCCCAGATTGACGATGTAGCGGAGGTGATCCGGTCCGTCGGGCCTACGGTCGTTGTCACTCCGTTACTCGATGGTCCGCAGCTCAGTTCACGCTGGGCGGCGCGATACGCCAGCGTGCTGGCCGATGACCCGGGCTCCGCCGTGCTGACGCTGACTTCCTACGGCATGGTGCAACGCTGTCGGCCTCACGGCAGGAATTCGTCTCCGATTATCGCGCTGTGGAAGGACCCCGTCCGTGGGAGCCGCGAGATTCCACTCGAGAACTGGCGCACATGGAGTCGTCCTCACCGTGTGCGGCGGTCGTGCGACCCGGTACTCCGCCGACGGCCGTGTGCCCGTAGACAACGCCACCAGCTATTTTGACGTGGCCGTCCACCAGGTCCAAGCCGCCAGTCCAGACTCAGGCCCATCAAATTTCCAGTTCGCAAGGCCGACTCCGTGCTTGTTGGAAGTCGATGAACTAACCGTTCTCACGGGCTGGGCACAGGCGGTGACGCAGGCGCTCGAATATGCTCCCCAGCGGGTCGAGACACTGCTGGACGATGCCCAGGCGGGCGCTCCATGGCGATCCGCGCTTGGGATTGCAGAGCCGTCCCAACGCCTCGGAGAAGCGCTCGACTGCTTAGGTCGAGGACCCCGAGAGAGCACCTCCACGGGACGCGTGCCGTCATTCGACGCCGTGCTCACCTGGTGCCACGAAGAACGGCCGGGCGAAGAGGGACTGGCTAGCCTCACTCGTCGAGTGCTGCGATCGGCGCTGGAACAACTACGAACTCGACAGGCGACCGGCCCAACTAAATAAGAAGGTAATTATCGTTGCTAGTTGCTGCTTTTCCGCTACTCATACCGCAGCGCCTCGATGGGGTCGAGATTTGCCGCTTTCCAGGCGGGATAAATTCCAAACACCAGTCCGATCATGCCCGAGACGATGGTCGCGGTTGCGACCCACTGCACCGACATGGTAGCCGGCAAGGAGGGAAACAGCAGAGGCACTAGCGCGGTAAGCAGCCCTCCGATGACAATGCCGAGGATGCCCCCGGCGCCGGTCAGAGTGATTGCCTCGAGGGTGAACTGCAGCAGGATGTCCCGTTTGCGCGCGCCGACCGCCTTGCGCACTCCGATCTCGCGCGTGCGCTCGGTTACCGACACCAGCATGATGTTCATCACGCCCACGCCGCCCACGATGAGCGCCACACTGGAGACAGCGAACATGAAGATGAAGATTCCTCCGGTGAGCTGGTTCCAGGTATCGCTCAAGGAATCCTGGCTGAACACCGCAAAGTTGTCCGGCTGGCTGGGGGCGAGATGCCGCCTTCTCCTTAGCAGCCCGCGCATTTCGTCGAGGGCCAGCGGCATGTCTTCATGCGATGTCGCCTTCACGCTGATCCAGTGGTCCTTCAATTCCGGATGCAACTTCCGGAATGTGGCGAGCGGAAAGTACACGATGTTGTCTTCCGGATTCGCCCCGCTCCCAAAGGCCGCTTTCTTCTTGGCGGCAACCCCGATTACCGTGAACAACTCTCCTTCGATATTGATTTCCTTGCCGATGGGCCCTTCCTGTTCGAACAGTTGGTCGGCAGCATCATGACCGAGGATGATTACCGGGCTGCGATGCTCGTCCTCGGTCTCGGTGAACCAGCGGCCGCTGTCGATCTTGATGTCGTAGACCTTGGCTGCATCGGGGGTGTCGCCTTCCAGCATCGTGTTCTTGGTTTTGCGGCCCTCATACTTCACCGCATACGTGCCGGTTCCGAACTGTGGTAGCTGCATGCGCACGCCCGCGGTCACCGCTTTCACGTGCGGCAGGTCCTTCATCGCCATCGCGTCATCGAGCGTGAGTTCCTTGCGGGTGAGCATCTCCGTGGTTGGACGTCCAAATACGAATGGCTCCATGTGATAGGCAAAGAGGATGTCGGAGCCGAGGTCCTGCACCATGCCCTGAACGTTCGAGTTCAGGCCGCGCACGACCGAAGAGATGACGATGACCATCATGATGCCAATGACGACACCGAGAATGGTCAAGCCCCGACCGTAGCTTGTTGGCGGTAAGCGTGTCCCAAGCCATGCGCAGGATTTCGCCGTAGTCTTTGCGTCGCATAATAAGAAGTTGTCAGTCGTCGGTTGTCAGTTGTCAGTAAAGCAATTAGCAATTAGCAATTAGCAATTGGCACTTAGCATTTGGCCATGCACTTTGCGCCTGCACTCTCTCGCGGCCAGTTGCTAATTGCTAATTGCTGCCTTTCACAATTCAAACCTCAGCGCAACAATCGGGTCCAGCTTCGCGGCCTTGCGTGCGGGATACACCCCGAAGAAAATCCCCACGCTGGTGGCGACAATCAGCCCGGCAGCCACCGCCCAGATCTTGATCGCCGACGGCATTCCGATAGCCAGCGTAACCGTCTTTGCAATGGCTATGCCGGCCGCCACTCCGATCAAGCCACCCATCAACGCCATCGTGCCCGACTCGATCAGGAACTGCAGCATCACATCGCGGCGACGCGCGCCCATCGCCTTGCGGATCCCGATTTCGCGGGTGCGCTCACTCACGGAAACCAGCATGATGTTCATAATCACGATGCCGCCGACGACCAGCGAAATCGACGCGATCACGATCATCACAATGAAGAAGGTCCCGCTCAGGCTTCCCCACATCGCCATGAAGCTGTCGTTGGTTTCGATAGCGAAGCTGTCTTTGCCGCCGACGGGATCGTGCCGCTGCGACCGCATGATGACACGCGCCTGGTCGATCGCCTGTTCCATGGGCAGGCCGACACCGTCCGTCTTGGCCCAGATGTTCAGCGTCTTATGGGTGCCGTATTCCTTGAACCAGCTGGTGATCGGCATCATCACCCAGTTGTCGGCGCTCTGGCCAAGGGTCTTGCCCCGCTTGGTGCCGACCCCGATTACGCGGTACACGTGCCCGTCGACGCGTATTTCTTTGCCTATAGGATCGGTGCCGCTCAGCAGGTTATCGCGAATATCGGACCCAATCACTACCACCGGAGCTGTGTTCTCAATATCAGCCTCGTTGATGGTGCGGCCCGAATCGAGGTCGAGGTCGTAGATGCGGGTCATCGTAGGCGTCCAGCCGCGCACCCGGGTGTCACTGCTGCTCTGCGTTCCGTAGACTACCTTCCCGGAATCATTCCACAGTGCGGCGCCAACCAGCTTGCAGGCGGTGCAGCCCTGTGCGACCGCCTCGTAATGCTCCATGGTAATGTCTTTGCGCTTATTGCCTTCGATGAACTGTTCGGGGTCGGTGACCACGTTCCCCATTTTGCTGACGATGAATACGTCAGCGCCAAGATTGAAGATCTTCTCGGCCACATAGCCGTTGATGCCGCTCTCGAATGTCACCACCGCGATCACGGCCGCGACGCCGATGACGATGCCAAGCAGAGTGAGAAACGAGCGCAGCTTGTTCGCCCACAGCGAGAGCAGAGCGATGCGGATGGCTTCGGAGATATTCATCGAGGATTGAGCGGTAGCTCTCGAGGTGAGTTTAGCAATTTCTGCACATTCTTGCGGGTTTCAGGCGGAAGAAACCGGAGCCACTAGGGAACGACAGTTAGCAATCGAGGCCAAGTCATAACTTGAAGTTATGGAAGTTTCGACACGGAAAGCGCTGCAATTCCACGGGTTTTCGCCACGTATGCGGCTCAGCGCCCTTCGCTATTGGCGCCTTCGTCCTTAGCCGCGTGCTCGGCAGCGTCTCGGTGCCGGAGCTCTGGGAAAAGGCCGGTGTCGCTATATCACGGTGGTGCAGAACGCACACTTGTGCGCGCCGATGGGAATGTCGCTCAGGCACTGCGGACACTTCATCTTGTCGGGCAGCGCCTGCTTCTGGTAGCGGGCCATCAGGCTGTTCACCGGAAGCACAACAAAGTAGTACACCGCGGCAGCAATCAGCAGGAACGAAATCAGCGCGTTCAGGAAGTCTCCGTAAAGAAACTTGGCTCCGTTGACTTCGCCGTAGAACGCGGAGAAGTCCGGTTTGCCGGCGATGGCCGCGATGAGCGGCGTGAGCAGATCTTTCACGAATGCTGTGACCACCGCGCCGAAGGCTGCGCCGATAACTACGCCGACGGCAAGATCGACCACATTGCCTCGCAGAACAAAATCCCGGAACCCTTTGAACATGCTTCCTCCTACCTTCCGCTTTCAGCAGCGCTTTTGGGGGTGCGCGCCGCGTACCCAAAATCTACGACCTGGTTCAGCCGCAGGCAAGTAGCGATCGGGAATCATCGGCTCCGGGCAGCGAACCAGTCCCGCACCGGCTCCTGGCTCAAGTAGTAGATCACCGCCACGCGCACCATGATTTGCAAGCCTTCACGGGCAATAGAAGAAGGTCGAGCGTCTGCGACCGCGTTGGAAATTGCGGGCATTTCGAACGCGACTCCGATGGCAGCCAGCAGGACCGTAAGCCGTCGGGCCCAACCGTGCCTCGTCCACACGCCCCAGGCGAGAGTGAATGTCACCGCTCCGTAGATCAGGAACGCGATCGGCCCGCTTTGTTCCAGGCCGCCCTGGAGTAAGGACGAGCCATCTGACAGCGGAATCGCGTGCAGAAATATCAGCGCTGCAAGAACCAGCGCCGCTACGCCGGTCACGGCGAGCAAAGCGGAAACGGCAGCAACGCCCATGGGGCGGTCGTCGTTGTCTGGAGAGGGGATCAGCGATTGCATTACGGGCTTTCGGCCACACGGCTGTTCCCCGTGGACCGAGTAATGATGATCTCACCATCGCGCATGCCGCCAAAAACCAATGCCCGGAGGCTGAGTCTAATCGCGCAGGATACTTCGCGACAGCGCGTATTCCCCCGCCGCGGAAGGGGAAAACTTCCCATTTGCTGCAGGCAGCGTCAAACCTCCACCCGATTTTCGTAGCTGCCGGCGCTGAGCGTTGACAAGAAAATGACAAGTTGCGAGCCGGCTGCTTACAACTTACGCAGTACGAAAGGGTTATAACGACGCTAGAAATGACACGAGTCGGATGAGGGGCAGCAGGTTCGGCAATACGATTGCTGCAACTTTCTTGTCTGGTCATCCGTCTAACAAAACAATTAAGACCGTAAGGGTCGGAGGTGAGTCGATGATGGCAGAAAAGTTTTCCGTGCCCGAGCTAACGGCGCTGCGGAGCGAGCTGCTTCACGGGTTCGACTCTAAGGACTGCGCCGAGCTGCTTCAGTTGTTCCTCATAGGTCGCGGCTATGGTGTTTCCGCCGAGGATGCCCGCAACGCAGTGAGCAAGGTGGGCATGGCGGGCAACACTCTGGAGGCTTTCCAGCGCGAACTCGAGAGCATCGCTTTGGTGATGTAACGGATGACAATTCTTGGGCGGCGAGGACGGTGACAAGGCTTCGCTGACCGATTAAGGCAAAGCTGAGACGTCAGAACCTGGACGCAACAGCGACCCGAACAACGAAGAAGCCCGGGCGAAACGGTCCGGGCTTTTTGTCTGCTACCACAAAAAGGTTAACCACAGAGACGCCGAGGCACCGAGAGTACTGTCATTGCCCGGATTCGATCAGCGGGTGCCCCACAGAGGGCACCGAGGACACGGAGAGTACCAGGTAAGCAGTGAGGCAGGGTCAGTGTTGGGCCAGGCCAGCCTGCTTCATGGAAAGACTCGCGCTATCAACTGGCTTAAGACCCTGTACTTCCTCCGTCCCTTCTGCGTTCTTCGTGGTGAGATTTTCTTCCCAACTCTGTGTCTCCGTGCCTCTGTGGTTAGTTCTCGCTAGCTCCAGCGGGTCACTTTCACTCCGCCGCGCACGCGATCCTGCAGTACATCTTGGAAGAACATATAAGGATGGATGGCTTCGAGTGCGCTGGCCTCGTCGAGCTTGTCGCGCAGCTCGCCTGGGATCTCAAAGCTCAAGGCGGCCAGATTGTCTTCCAACTGGCGTAGCTTGGTCGCGCCGATGATCGTCGAGGTCACTCCGGGCTGAGTCGCCACCCAGTTCAACGCGACCTGCGCGGGCGAACGACCCAGTTGCTTGGCTACTTCGTGCAACGTGTCCAGCACCTTCCAGTTGCGCTCGGTGAATTTGTTGAACACGGGATTATTGGACTCTTTCAGGACATCCAGGCGGCTGCCTTGGCTGCTGGAGGTTCCCTCGCGCGTGTACTTGCCGGAAAGGAATCCACTGGCCAGCGGACTCCAGGGGCAGATACCCAGACCCAGCTCCTGCGCCGCAGGAACATGCTCGCGTTCGATGCTGCGCTCCACCAGCGAGTACTCGAGCTGGAGCGCGATCGGCGGCTCCAGGCCGCGCTCCTGCGCCAGCGTCGCCGCACGCGCCACGTACCACGCCGGCACGTCGGAGAAGCCGTAGTAGCGAATCTTGCCCGAACGAACCAGGGTACTGAACGTCTCAATCACCTCCTCCACCGGGGTGATCATGTCCCAGACATGCATCCAGTAGAGGTCGACGTAGTCTGTCTTCAGGCGGCGAAGGGATCCCTCCAAGGCGCGATAGGCGTTCTTCCGGCCATTGCCGCCGGAGTTAGGATTGCCCTCCTGTGCAGCAAACGTGAACTTCGTGGCCACCACCATCTGGTCGCGTGACTTGGATTCTGCGATGAAGCGCCCCAGCACCTCCTCGCTCTTGCCCTCGGCATAGCCGTCGGCGCAGTCCAGGAAGTTCCCGCCTTCTTCGGCGTAGCGGTCGAAGATGCGGCGCGCTTCGTCGTCCGACGATCCCCAGCGGTCGTTGCCGAAGGTCATGGTACCCAGCGAGAACCGGCTGACGATCAAGCCGCTTCGTCCCAGGGTTATGTACTCGCGTTGCTTGCGTTCGCTCATGTTGACTCCGGTTTAATACCGATTGCCGCCATCATGCGGCCGGTCTTGCCGAACTCGGCGCGGTGCGAAAAGAAGCGCGTGGTGTCACACGCCGTGCAGCCTTCCACAATCTCGATCTGCTTACCGGTAAGACCGGCATCTTCGAGCTGACGACGGTTCGCCTCAACCAAATCAAGATGGAGTTCAGATGCCGCATCGCCGTGTCCGGGCGCACGTTGATTCAGGAAAAGCAGCGGATATCGAACATGCAGGGAATTGGAGTTGAATATTTCGTGAAAAAGTTCGCGGGCGTAGCTGAACTGGGATTCGAATTCCGCCTCCACCTCGGGCCCCACAACGTAGCAGCACCGGCGGATGCAGGGGCCAATGGCGGCCCGCAAGTTCCGCAGGTCGCTGCCGAATTGCCGACGCATTTCGCCGATCCCCTTTTCGACGATACGGGCTGCCGTTCCCCGCCAGCCTGCATGGAAAGCGCCGACCGCCCGGAGCTTGGCATCGACCACTAGAACCGGAACACAATCGGCGGTTTGGATAGCGAGAAGCAGGCCTGCCGTGTTGGTGATAACGCCATCGCCAGCCAGAGTCGTCGCCGAGATCGAGTTCACCCGATGCACGACGGAAGAGTGGATCTGCTTCACCTGCACCAGCGGCCACGGAGTGCCGTTCGGGCTGGTTGCGCCTAGCTCTTTGGCAAAGAGATCGCGATTGTGGGATACGTTCTTGCGCTCATCCCCTGGCGTGAGCCCGAGGTTCAACGTCCGGCCGCCATAGCAGCTCGAAACACCACCCGTACGGGTGCTGAATCCGTGCACCAGCCATGCGAGGCCGGGAAAAATCTCGGCTCGCAGGATGTCGAGCGGGGAGGGGGCGCTTCGAGGCGCTTTGGCGGAGGAGTGTTTGCGTGGCCTGGTTTGGGGCTGGCTTCTCATAGGATTACGGCAGCTTCGATCTTACCCTCGCCAGGCGACTCCGCGGTTACAGCCATTCGGTTCAGCGCCGAGCAGCACAGAAAGGGGAGTTCTTGCTAGGCACTAACGGGCGGCGCTTTGGACCGTCTAAACAACGGTGCTTCGGAGTTCCCGGATATAATGAAATTCTTGAGGACACTTTTGAGAGCCGCACGAGAACGTCTGGACTCGCCTACCTGGCGACTTCTACTGGTGCTGAGCTGCGTCCTCGTGTTCACCTTCGCCTTCCATGCGAAGATTGCCGCGTACTATCATCCGGGGCATCCCGACACTTCCACTTCGTCGAAGCTGTGGCTTACGGGCGACCGGGACCAAGCACGGACAGAGATTCCGCAGGTCATCCCGATCTCTTTCCTCGCCTGGTTTGCGCTGATGACTTATTTGCTGACCATCTACCGGCAGCGGGAACATCGCAGCCGTCCAGTCCCGTCACCCCTCAACCAGCTTAATCTGCATCAGTTCTTAAGACCCCCTCCTCTGGCGTAGCCATATTGCATTCCGAGCGCTAAGATTCTGCTTTCTCATAACGGTTTGTTACTGTAACGGCCCTGAGTAAATGGTTCCGGCTCACGAGCCGGCTGGCCTCGTACAAGGAAAATTTCATGCAAGTACGTCGTAATCACAAGCTTCTTGTGTTCGGCGCTGCGCTGCTTTGTCTGGTTGCCGCGTTTGTGGTGGTCGAGCGCGTGCGAGCCGGCGCGCCTTCGCACACCCACAACGGACGAGACGTGATCCCCGCGGCATTTGCGGTCGCCCGGCGAGCTCCCATTGGAAACACATTTTCGGTCGCCGGCGAATTCGATCCCTACCAGGAAATCGAAGTCCACGCCAAGGTTGCGGGCTACATTCGCAAGATTAATGTCGACATCGGCGACCACGTAAAGACAGGCCAGGTTCTCGCCGTACTTGAGGTCCCCGAACTGGTGGCGCAACTGCAGGGCGCGGGGGCCGGCGTGCGGCATAGCCGGCAGGAAATGCAACGGGCGCAAAACGAAGTCTCGCGTGACGAGGCACAGCACGCGGCGTTGCACGCGAACTGGCTGCGCCTGGAACAGGCGTCAAAGGCGCGCCCAGGATTGATCGCACAGCAGGAACTGGATGATGCGCAGTCGAAGGACCAGGCCTCGGAGGCGCAGGTCGATTCGGCCAAGTCGGCGCTGGCCGCCGCGCAGCAACAGCTGGAAATGTCCCAGGCCAACAATAGTCAGGTTTCGGCAATGTCCGATTACACGCGCATCACCGCGCCGTTCGATGGCGTGGTGACGTGGCGCTACGCCGATACCGGCTCGCTGGTACAGGCGGGAACTTCCAACAACAATTCCGCGCCGGTGGTGAAGCTGGCGCAGGTCGAACGTTCTGCGCTTGCGCATTCCCGTTCCCGAATCGCTGGCGGCTTCGGTTCGGATCGGTCAGCCCGCCGACGTTGTCGTCCATGCAACGGGTGAACACTTTACAGGAACGGTCACCCGCTACACCGATTCACTCGACCGCAGCACCCGGACCATGCAGGTCGAAATCGACGTTCCGAATGACAAGTACAAGCTGCAGCCGGGCATGTACGCCGACGTGCGGCTGCAGGTGCAGAACCATCCCAATGCGCTGACCGTTCCCGTACAGGCGGTGCAGCAGGAGAATGGCAAGTCGCTGGTGCTGGTGCTGGACCAGCACAATCGGGTGCAGCCGCGCGAAATCGAGACCGGACTGCAAGACCCGCACGCGGGTTGAGGTGCTGTCCGGGCTGCAAGAGGGCGACCGCGTGATCGTCGGCAATTTCGGCTCGTTCCAGGCAGGGCAGGTGGTCGAGCCTAAGCTGGCCAAGCTGACCGATTCCAGCCTGAAGCCGGAGGCGGGGAATAAATGTCCGGCTTCGCGATTCGCTATCCCTATTTCATCATCATGATGTGCCTCGTCATCGCCGTGGTAGGCGCGGTGACGATGGCGCGCATGCCGGTCGATCTGTTTCCCAACATCAACATTCCCGTCGTGGTGGTGGCCACGTTCTACAACGGCATGCCGCCGGAGCAGATTGAAACCGACATCACCGGGCGCTTCGAGCGCTTCTTTACCCTGGGCAGCGGTATCGACCACATCGAATCGCGCTCGCTTCCCGGCGTAAGCCTCATCAAGATTTATTTCCAGCCGGGCATGGATCCGGACGCGGCGGTCAGCGAGATCTCAAACCTCGCCATGGCGGACCTGCGCAAGCTGCCTCCCGGAACCCTGCCGCCGGTGGTGCTGAAGTTCGACGCGTCAAGTCTGCCGGTGTGCCTGATCACGCTGAAGGGCCAGGGGCTGAACGAGACCCAGTTGCGCGATCTTGGGCAGTACAACGTGCGCAACCAGGTGGCGAATGTGCCGGGCGCCTCGGTGCCGCAGCCGTTCGGCGGCAAGTATCGCCAGATCCAGGTGTATGTCGATCCCGGTCAAGCTGCAAGCCAACCAACTGAGCGTGATGGACGTGGTGCGCGCGGTCAACGAGTCGAACATGATTCTGCCCGCGGGCGACGTGCGCATCGGCCCGAAGGACTACAACCTCTACACCAACAGCCAGCTTCCCACTACGGCGGACATCAATCGCCTGCCGTTGAAAACCGTCGGCAACGCTTCGGTGATGGTCGCCGACGTGGGCCACGCGATGGATGCGCAACAGATCCAGACCAGCATCGTGCGCGTGGACGGGCAGAAGTCGGTATATCTGCCGGTGCTGAAGCAGGGCGGAGACAGCAACACCATCGCGATCGTCGAGCGGCATCAAGAGCCGGCTCAAGGACCTGGTTGACGTGCCCAAGTCGCTGGTCTCCAGAGTGGTCTTCGACCAGTCGGTGTACGTGAAGACGGCGATCAAGAACCTGGGCAACGAAGGCCTGATCGGCCTGGTGCTCACGGCGCTGATGATCCTGATCTTCCTGGGCAACTTCCGCGCCACTCTTGCGGTGATGCTTTCGATTCCGCTCTCGGCCCTGGCCGCGTTCCTGGCCATCAACATGACGGGCGGCACCATCAACACCATGGTGCTGGGTGGCCTGGCGCTGGTGTTCTCCCGACTGATCGACAACTCGGTGGTGGTGCTGGAGAACATCTTCCGCCATCTGGAAGAAGGCGAGACTCCCGAGGTGGCTGCCGAGAACGGCGGGCAGGAAGTGGCGCTTGCCGGTGCTGGCGGCGACCTTTACCACGGCCATCGTGTTCTTTCCGGTGGTGTTCCTCTATGGCGTGAGCCGCTTCCTGTTCACGGCCTTGGCGGCGGCGGTGGTGTTCTCGCTGTTCGCGTCCTACCTGGTGGCGATGACGGTGGTGCCGTTGTTCTGCGCCCGCTTCCTCAAGGGCCACGGGTCGGTTGCGCATCACGGGACGAAAAACTGGTTCACGCGTTTCGTCACCTGGTTCAACCGCAAGTACGACCAGATGCTGATGCGCTACGACATCGCGGTCGGCAAGACGCTGCTGCGTCCGGCGGCGACCGTGGTGGGCATCCTCGGGCGTTTGCCTTTTCAGCCTTGCGCTCTACCCGTTGCTCGGCGTCTCGTTCTTTCCGCGCACCGATCCCGGCCAATTCATGATCAACCTGAAGGCCCCGACGGGCACCCGCCTGGAACTGACTGACCAATACGTGCGCCGAGTGGAGGCGGATATCCGGGAGGTGGTACCGCCCCACGACCTGGGCCTGATCCTTTCGAACATCGGCGTCACTCCGGGCTTCTCTTCGATGTACACCAGCAACTCCGGCCAGCACACCGCGACCGTGCAGGTGAGCCTGAAGGAAGGACACCGGGTAGGCAGCTACGAATACATGAGGCGGGTGCGCGCAAGCTTTCGGAAGACCTGCCCGAGCTGACCAGCTACTTCCAGTCCGGCGGATTGGTAGACGCGGTGGTGAATCTCGGCCTGCCGGCGCCGATTGACATCCAGGTAAGCGGCAGCCATCAGGAAGAGGCCTACGCCGTCGCCCAGGAGCTGCGCCGCAAGATCCGCCAATTGCACGGCGTCAGCGACGTGCTGATCCCGCAGGACCTGGACTATCCCGCCCTGCGCCTCGACATCGACCGCGAGATGGCGGCGCGGCTGGGACTGTCGTCGAAAGAGGTCGTGGACAACGTGATCACTGCGCTGACCTCAAACCAGATGATTGCCCCCAGCTACTGGGTCGACCCCAAGAGCGGCAACGACTACATGCTCACCGTGCAGTATCCCGATTCCGCAGATTCAAGTCGCTGTCCGACCTGAACAGCATTCCGTCTGCGCTCGCCCAACGGAGCCGAGACCACCGAACTGGGTGCGGTAACGAAGATCACAAGAATCAACTCGCCCACCGAGGTGGACCATTATCAACTGCAGCGGGTCATCGATGTCTACGTCGCGCCCGTCCAGCGAAGACCTGGGTTCGGTGGCCTCGGACGTGGACAAGATCATCGCTCAGACCAAGCTTCCCGAGGGCGTGCGCATTCAGGTGCGCGGTTCGGTGGAAGGCATGCGGCAGTCGTTCAAGAGCTTCGGCCTCGGGCTGATGCTGTCCATCGTTCTGGTGTACCTGATCCTGATGGCGCAGTTCGCGTCGTTTATCGATCCGTTCATCATTCTTCTGGCCATTGCCCCGGGCGTGCCCGGCGTGCTGCTGATCCTGTTGCTCACCGGCACCACGCTGAACGTGATGTCGCTGATGGGCGTCATCATGATGACCGGCATCGTGGTGTCGAACAGCATTCTGATTGTCGATGTGGCCCGCATCCTATCGCAGGCAAGGCATGCCCATTGCCGAGGCCGTGGCGCTGGCCTGCCGGGTGCGTCTGCGTCCGATTCTGATGACATCGCTGGCGACGATCCTGGGACTGATTCCCATGGCGCTGGCGCTGGAGGCCGGCAGCGAGCAATACGCTCCGCTGGCGCGGGCCATCATCGGCGGGCTGACCGTCTCGGTGATCGTGACTGTGTTCCTGGTGCCGGCGGCCTACCTGCTGATTCATGGCAGAGAAGAGCAGCAGCAGCCGGAGGTGCAAGCTTGAGAAGCAAGATCCTCGTGCTTGTACTGACATTGATCATGATTTCGGGCGAGTATGGAGGCGCAGAACGCGGCGCCGCCTGTTTCGTCGCCGACACAACAGGGCACGTTGCAGGTTCCCGCGGCTACGCCTTCCACCACGCAACCTTCGCCGCAGAGTGCTTCGCCGGCGACACCGGCTGCCCCGCAGATTCCTACGGGGGCGCCAACGGTTCGCCTCACCGTGCAGGATGCGGAGGCGGAAGCGCTGCGCAACAATCCGCAGATTTCGGTTTATCGACTGCTGGCATTGGCTTCGCAACAGGTCACGCGCGAGGCGAAGTCGAGTTACTATCCCACAACGTATGGCAGCTTGACGGCCGTCGAGCCGCGCGAAGGCAGCCGTATCGCCGCCGGCAATCTCAACAATCCCATCATCTATGAGCGCTTCGCCTACGGTGTGACGCTGGCGCAGCTGATAACAGACTTCGGCCGAACCAACAATCTCGTGGCGACCGCGGCACTCCGCGCCAAGGCCGCGGACATGAATGCCGCCGCGACCGCTGCGCAGATCAAGCTCGCCGTAGATCAGGCGTTCTACAACGCGCTGCAGGCCAATGCCGAGCTGAAGGTGGCCGAGCAGACGGTGAATGCACGGCAACTCGTCAGCGATCAGATCACCACGCTGTTCAACAACAAGCTGAAGTCGGAGCTCGATGTGAGCTTCGCCAATGCCAACCTGGCGCAAGCCAAGCTGCTGCTGCTCGACGCCCAAAACCTGTACCAAGCCACTTTGTCGGCGCTTTCGGAGGTTCTGGGCTCACCTACGCAAGAGCAATTCGAGCTGGTCGACACGACGGCTCAACTGACGCCTCCACCGGATGCAGTTGCGCAATTAGTAGACCAGGCCTTCAGCAATCGGCCGGAAATCGCGGCCCAAGGCTACGAACTGCAGGCCGCGCAGCGCTTTCAGAAAGCGGAACGTGATTCCCTGCTGCCTGACATCCGCGCCCTGGGCGTGGTCGGACAGGTGCCGACCGGTGCGCCGCAACTGGAGAGCTGGTACGGTGCCATCGGCGTCAACGTCAACATCCCGATCTTCAACGGCTTTCTGTATCCCGCGCGCTCTAAGGAGGCGGCGCTGCGGGCCCAGGCTGACGAGGAACGCCTGCGCGATCTGAAGAACCGCATTGCCAACGAAGTGCGCACCACTTGGCTGAACACGCAGACAGCGTACCAGCGGATTTCGGTGACGCAACAGTTTGTCGACCAGACCAACCTTGCGGTTGATCTTTCGCAGACACGCTACAAGCTGGGGCTGGCTTCTATCGTCGAGCTCAGCCAGGCACAGTTGCAGCAGACGGAGGCGCAGATCCAGTTTGCTGCGGCGAAGTATCAGTACCAGATCCAGCAGGCGGTGCTGCGCTTCCAGATCGCCGCGCCGTAGAAAAGACCCGCTCAATCCAAAAGAAGGATTGGGTGGGGCACCCGCGCCCGCCTCGCATTCGCCGAAGATATTGTGCGGAACTCTAAAGAATTGACGTAGAATGCCGTGCAATAGCAGGCGAGCTAATTTTGGCGCCTCCTATTCGGACCTCGCATACCATACGCAGCGTGCCTGACGTCGCAAGACTTAGAGGAAGCAGGGCATCCTTCGTGCCGGCGTTTCGCATGTCTGTATACCCGCGTGATGTAAAACCAGGAGGAGAGAGGTTACGAAATGCAAAGTCAAGGCCGTGAAAACAAGAAAGCTGTACGTGCGATCTGCTTTCTGGCTGTCGCCTTTTGCCTAAGCACGCTGCCCGCAATGGCAGACAGTACGTTGTTTTCCGATTTAGGACCTCCGGGAAACCCATACGACTGCTGCAATGGAGCTACCATAACCGGCAGTGGTTTCCCTGGAGGCTACAGCGATATAGGCGCGAGCGCTTTTACTGTGAGTGGAAGCGGTAGCTTTGCTGTCTCCCAGGTTGATCTGGGGGTGGGCTATGTTGGATCGCTCCACACCTTTTACGCCAGCATCTGGACCGACGATGGTGGTCTTCCCGGCACCCAGGTGTCCGGTGCCTATTGGACTAACCTGACCACGAACACGCAGTTCGGATCCTGCCCGCCCACCTGCCCCGGCGGGGGTCTTGTCACGGTCTCTGGCATCTCGGGAGTGTCCCTGGTCGGCGGCCAATCGTATTTCATGATTGTTGGTCCTGTAGCCCTCGATGATGACAGTTGGAATGCCTGGAACAACAATAACCAAAATCAGACTGGGACAACGCTCTATAGCACCGACGGCGGAGCCACATGGAACAGCAGGGGAATTAGTCCGCTGAATGCATTCGACGTTCTTACGCCCGAGCCCGGCTCGCTGTTATTGCTCGGCAGCGGAGTGATGGGAGCGATCGGCGTGCTGCGACGCAAACTGATCTGCTAGTTTGTCTCCATTCGCTATACCAGGCCGCAGCCAACCCGCTGCGGCTTTCTTGTCGTACACTTCTGCCATGAAAGCCGTAGTGGTGACCCGCGCTGGCGGGCCGGAAGTTCTCGATCTTCGTGAAGTTCCTGAACCACAACCCCAAGCCGGCGAAGTGCTGGTTCGTGTTGAGGCGGTTGGCATCAACTTCGCCGACACCCTCGCAACCCGCGGTGCGTATCACGGTACGCCCGATCCTCCCTTCATCACCGGGCGCGAGTTTGCAGGCGTGATCGAAACGTCGGGTGAGCGCGTAATGGGCTATGCGCAGTATGGCGCTTCAGCTGAAAAGATTGCGGTGTCGAGAAACATGCTTTGGCCGCAGCCGGCGGGTTGGACCTCGGTTGAATCGGCGGCCTTCCCCGTGAATTTCTTCACCGCCTATCTCGCCTATTGGAAGGCCGGGCTCACGCCCGATGCCATAGAGCCGGTTCATCGCGAGCCAGGGCGGCAAGCGCGAGTGTTGATCCATGCCGTCGGCGGAGGGGTCGGCACTGCGGCAGTCGAGATCGGCAAGCAGCTTGGTATCGAGATGTACGGGACTTCGTCTTCTGACGAAAAACTAGCGCGCGTGCAGAAGCTTGGACTGGCACACGGCATTAACTATAAACAGGTCGATTACGAACCACGGGTTCGCGAGCTCACCAACGGCGAGGGTGTCGATGCCGTGTTCGAGATGTTAGGCGGCGAGCATACCGCAAAAAGCCTGCGCTGCTGCCGGCAATTTGGTCGCGTCATTATTTATGGCACGGCAACGGGCGAGCGCCACAAGTTTGATGTGGGCGTAATGATGGCAAAGGGTCTCAGCGCGCACGGGCTCTGGCTGACGTATCTGGCGAGAGATCACAAGCTCATGATGGACTCACTGCATGCGATGCAACCCTGGATCGAAAGCGGCGAATTGCACCCGGAGGTGGGGCACGTGCTTCCCATGGAGCAAGCCGGAGAAGCGCATCGGCTACTGCTGCAACGGGCGAATTACGGAAAGATCGTGTTGGAAGTGAAGTAGGCGAGCGGGAGCTATATGCGAAAAAAGAATCCTGGCTGTTCGGTTTCTCGGTGTGCGGAGACTGCGTCCTTGGGAGGGCTGTGCAAATACGACCACGAACAAAAGCTAGAGCGGGAGCAACTTCGTGAAGATGCTGTGAAGGTGCTTCACGGCGGTGTTATTGATGGGCAAGATCCGAGTGATCCGGAATTGAAACATCTCTTACAGACTTTGCGGGAGCGCTGGTACAAAGTATGCGATGTTGTCAACATGGAGCGCGCCTCACGGTTCATAACCATTGATGAGGCAGGTGATGCCGTTGAGTGGTGTATTGTCCTAGCCCAAGATATCGTTCAGGCGCACAGACAATCGGAGGCCGGCAATACCACAACACCGCACTTGCCCAATCGGGATTGGGTGCAGGAGAGGTTTCGTAACCTGGAATCAGGCCTGAGAAGCAACGGCACTCCCCGTAACTAGTTTGGACCAAACGATCGACTCCTGGCTCATGCTCATCCTCTTCCTCGGTGTCTGCCTCGGTGTCGGTGGGCTGGGAGCCGTGGTCACCGACAAAAGTGTGCGTATCTGGTATCCCAGCTTGCGCAAGCCGCCGGGAACTCCGCCGAGTTGGGTCTTCGGTCCGGTCTGGACGACACTTTACGTCCTGATGGCGGTTTCCGCCTGGCTGGTGTGGAGACAGTACGGATGGGGAGCTCGCGCTGCGCTGCTCATTTTTCTTGCGCAGCTCGCACTGAACCTGGCGTGGTCGGGAGTGTTCTTCGGCGCCCGGCAGCCAGCGCCGGCGTTGGCCGTAATCGCTTTGCTGTGGCTGGCGGTTCTCTTTACCACATTCATTTTCTACCGGCTGAATACGGTGGCCGGGTATCTGCTGATTCCTTATCTCATGTGGGTTACGTACGCCGCATATCTCAACGGCGGGACATGGCTGCTGAATCGACGTGCCGGGTGACCGCGTGAACATTCATTGATGCATTGGAGAAAATTGTGCCGTCCTTACAGGACTCGGATAATTTAAGTACCGCCTACCCAGCATTCCGCTTCGCTCCATGCTGGGCTAAGCCGTTTCGCCCCTCTGGGGCTGGCTGGTACGAAACCAGCAGACATGACCTACATGTAAGTTCCTGATTACGGCGAACATCGGATACCTGCCGGCCCTTTCCGACAATTGGCAAGCGACCACGATCTTCTTGCAAAGTGCTAGGCTGAGCGTATGAGCTTTGTTCCTGTTGTCGGCTTTGCCGCGGGCACACTGTGTACGCTCGCTTATCTTCCGCAAGCCCTGCACTCCTTCCGAACCCGCTCGGTGCGCGACATATCTCTAACTATGCTTATCAGCTTGAACCTCGGCTTGCTGCTGTGGGTGGCGTACGGAATCTTCATTCGCTCGCTACCGATCATTCTGCCGAACGCTGTAACGTTTCTACTCGCGTTTCCGTTGCTGCTGATGAAGCTCGGGTTCCATACTGGACTCCACCACAAAGAAACCCCAAACCCGGTCAACGCCGAGATGGTGGCGGAAGAACGATAGCGCCGGCTCAAGCCCTAATTTGCTTCGCGAAGAAGTACACGGTCAGCACGAAGCCGATCGCGATCACAATGCGCCGCACGTTCTCCGGCTTCGTCTTCTGGGCGTAGTGAGCGCCGAAGTAGCCACCCAGGGTCGAGCCGATGATCATAAGGATAGTCTCCGGCCAATACACCGCGTGCGACACGATAAACAGGAGCAACGCGACGCCATTCGACACCGTGGTAAGCAGAGCCTTCAACGCGTTCATGGTGTGTATCTGGTCCATGCCGAGCAACGCCAGCATGGCCAAAATCAGGATGCCCGCTCCCGCCCCGAAGTAGCCAATGTAGAACGCGATGAAGATCTGAATGAAGATGCCGCGACCGGTCGCGAATTCCGTTTTGTGGTGCTCCGCTGTGCGTCGACGCACCCAGGCTGTGATGCGACCGCTGAACATGAAAATGAGCGTGGCGATGAGTAGCAGCCAGGGCACAAGCTGCAGGAACGTCTTCTGGGGAGTCTTCAGCAGCACCCAGGCGCCGACGATGCCGCCCAGGATTCCGGTTACCAGCAGCGGCATGACCTCGCGCCAGGGCAGTTTTTCCAGTTCGCCGCGATAGGCCCCGATGCTGGCCACCTGTCCCGGCCAGAGGGCGACGGTATTTGTGGCGTTCGCATTCACCGGCGGAATGCCGATGAACAGCAACGAAGGAAACGAGATAAAGCTGCCGCCGCCGGCTACGGAATTGATGGCTCCGGCGACCACCGCAGCTAAGAAGAGCAGGCCGGCGTGGGGGATAGTCATGGGTATGAAAGAGAAAAGAATTAGGATAACCCAGCGCGCAACCGAGAACGGTGCTCGGTCGGGCTCGCGAGCAAATGTGGGATTTCAGAGCTCTGAAAGACCGGTTCGCGATTAGAACAAACTGCAGATCCCTCGGCTGCGCTCGGGATGACACCCAGAGACTTTGATGGGCGTTAGAAATCCTTGTGATAGCGCCCGTCCAGACCAAAGCCGCCATTCTGGTCGCGATCGCCGCTCACCGACCACTTGCGATTGACACGGTATTGCACGAGGACTTCTTGCGTCTGGGTCGCAGTAACGTCGGTTGAAAAAGTAACGAACAGTTTGCTGGTGACGCGCTGCTGAATAGTTACGCGGGCCCCGGGATTCTGGTTGCCGTTCTGCGCGAGTACAGGATCGACAGACAAGTGGGAGATGCCGGCGACCTTCTCCAGCCGGCCGGTCACCTGGCTGGTGACCCCGGAGGCCAGCACCGACTCGGCGCCCAAATTGCCGGGCTGCGCCTGCGCGGCCTGCGCCTCCTGCGTCTTGCCGAAAGCAATCAGGTTGATGATGTCGGCGGGCGGCAGCGATGGATCGGAAGTGTAGTTGGTATGCAGACGGTCGATGGGCCCCTGGAAGCGCATGGCGATGTTGTACTGCTGAATGGTGGTGTTGACTTGCAGGTTCAGCACCGGCTCGGTGCGGGTGCTGTTCACGAAGGCGATGGTGCCGCCCTGCACGATGTAGCGATTACCCAGGAGGAAGACCTCTCCACCTGTCAGATTTGTACGTCCCACAATGACAGGGTCAGCCGCCGTGCCGATCACGCGCAGATTGGTATCGCCCTGGATGCTGACCGTCCTGCTGTAGGCATTCAGCCCGTTGGTACTGCGCAACGCGATGTTCAGCCTCAGGTCGTCGGTGAATCCGCCGCGCGAGGGCGGTGACGAATCGCCGCCGAACTGGCCGGCAAACGAGGCGAGGTCAAAGTCGGGGGTGAAGCTGAGGCGATCGATGTTTACCTGTCCGCTGAGGAGCGAGGCCTTGGGCGTGCCCGTCATGGCGAGGCTCATGTCCAGGTCGGTGCGCAGCCCATCCGGGTAGAGCATGCGAATATCGCTCCCCTTCAGTGCGAGATTGAACTGAAGCGACGGACGATAGACCACGCCGCCGGAAGCCGTTACCGTTCCGCCGCCTACCTTGCCGGTGAACTGCGAGATATCAAGTCGGGTCCCACGCAGAGTCAAAACACCGTTTCCGTCGGACAGCCCTACGGGAGCGTCTGCAGTCGAGAAGTTGGCGTTCACAATCCGAATCTGGCCTTCCATGTCCTGGTTCGTCTTGCGGCCAGCGGCGTTCACATCGAATTGCAACTGACCGCTGGCGGAGGTATCGGGGCTGAGCACGTGTAGCAGCGCCAGGTCGATGTTGCCCAGCAGAGTGATCTGTGCCGGCGCGTCCGTTGTTATCGGGATGCGGCCTTCAAATCGCAAGTCTGTGGCAGTGCCCTTGATGACAGTCGGCTGGACTGTCAGCGTTCCGTTGACATAGTCGGCGAGTATCGGATTGGCTGCGCCAACTTCGACCTGCCCATACTTGACCTGCAAAGTCGGAATCTCGACATGCGCATCGAGCTCTTTTGGCCGCTTCAGCGGTCCCTGAAGGGTGGCGTGAACCTGGGTTTGGCCGCTTACCTCCGACGCTTCTGCGGGGGCGTACGCCGCGAGCAGCGGCTGCAGAGCGATCACAGGGGTGTCGAGACGCGCCTGTGCGTAATAGTCGCCGGTAAGCGCGACCTTGCCATCGGCTGTCAGCGGAGTGTTCACGACCTGCGAGCCGAGGTTGAAAGTCGCCTCATGATTCGCGACATTGGCCTGTAGGTTTACATCGGTGATCTTCTGGTCCTGAATTGTGAGTTGAGGAATGGTGAGCGAAAGCTGGCCGCCGGGGTCGTTGAGCGTGCCTCGTCCTCCGGCAGTAAGATTCAGTGTTCCCGCTACGCCCAGGTTGCGTTCGCTGATCGCTTGCAGCTTCGCGAGCTGAATGCCGGTAGCTTGCAGAGCGGCGTCGTAGCCCTCGGTCCGGGGATAATAGGTCAGCTTGCCGGTTGCGTTTCCGGCGGCGGTCCGCACCAGCAGGTTCGAGTTGACCGCGTCGCCCGTTCCCTGGAAGTCGACGTTCACGGACTGGATGGGCTGGCCCTCGATATTGGCGTTCGAGAGCACGATGTTGCCGTGACCGATGGGATTCTCTTCCGAGCCGTGCACGTCGATGTTCGCATTGAGCGTGCCGGAGACAGCAGTGGAGACATTCGCCGCGCGTAGCAACGGAGCGATCGCAACATTGCGCGCATTCACTCGGGCCTGTAGCGGACTCTGCGGCGTCAGCGACCAATCCTTCAGACTTACCTGAAGATCGAAGTTCAACTGTCCTTGCGGGCTTGGCTCAATAAGACCGTGAGAGATCGCCACGTTTGACGGGCTGGCATCGATATCGGCTTGCAGCCGCTTGAAACTCGCTCCATGCACCTGGACGTTGTTACCGTTCAGGCGGCCCTGTAACTCAGGCGCGGAAATCGATCGGCTGACCGTGCCGTCGAACGATAGCTTGCCGCTAAGTCCGAGCGGAGTGGGAGCAGGCTGGCCGGGCTTTGGCGTCTGGAAGATGCCGGCAATGCTTTCCAACTCGGCCAGATTATTCGCCTGTAGATTGACCTTCAGCGCGGATTGGCTGCCGAGTGTGCCGTTCAGGTTCAACGTCGTCTGGGGAGTGCGGATGTAGCTGTGGTTCAGCGCGATGCTTTGGTTGTTGCCGTTGTAGATGCCGTGAATTACGCCATTGAGTGGAACGGATTGCGCTGAGGCTTGCACCTGCGCGGGAGCGGCCGTCGAGTTCACCGTGGCATCAGCACGCGCCACCAGGTCCTGCATCGCACCGTTCCACGTCGCGTCGACTTTGCCATTCACTTCGCCGCGCAGGGATACCTGATTCAGCGAGGCCGTATTCGCCAGCGATTTCAGATTTGCCATCGAAACGTTGTGCAAGATCCAGAGTGGCGTGCCCTGCCTCTTTGCCGGACAGATCGCGAACCACTGCCTGCCCTGTGATCTCCCCGCCGAGCAAGCTTGCGTGCAGGTCGCGAACGTCGGCGTTGCCGTTGGCGACCTGATAGTGAGCGCCTAAATTGCGGATCGCAGTGTTGAGCTGCGGCGTTCGCACCAGCAACTCCTTGCTGCTCACGTCGCCGTTCAGCGCGATTGAGTCCAGCAAAGCCTTGTTGGGTTGGCTGGCATAGTCGACGGTGCCGTTAATCAGGAGCTCGCCGGTAGGAAGCATTGGGTCATTCATGATGCGGCGTAGCTCGCCACCGCTAAGCGTGATCGAATAATCGGCGTGCGCCGTGGGATTGCTGTAGTTCTGGATGGTCGCGTTCAGCTTCGCCACCATCGGCGTGGTCGTAAGCGTCACGTTGCTCAACGTCATACGGGAACGCCGGGCGTCGAACTGGGCCTGGAGATCGTGGGTGATGGGCGCGTAGTTGCCGTACTTGAGGTGGCCGTCACGATACCCGAGATCGCCGTAGTAACGTCCGCCGTCGGTTGTGTCGTAGCTGGACTTCAACCGCAGATCATGCAGGTCGGCGTACAACGGCGTCTCCTGGTCGTTTACGTAAACCTCGCCGCGGTCGAGCAGCAGGTGGCGGATGCCGAGATCAAAGACATTGGTATTCGAGCTGCCATTGCTCGGCGGGAGATTGGGAAGGTTGGTGTTGCCGTTCTTGTCGACGAGCAGCTTCACTACAGGATGATCGATTGTGATGTCCTCGACATACCACTCCCGGTGAAAGATAGAGGTGACGTTGACGTCGAACGAGCCATGATCTGCTTGCAGGAGCGGCTGGTTCGCACCGGGGCCCGCGCCTTCGACCGTCAAGCCGTACAAATCGAGCGAGAGGGTCGAGAGGCGCAGAGCGAAATTCTGCAGGTGGACCGGCGTGTTCAATGCGGCGCTGGCCTTCGCGTCCGCAGTGCGCAGGACATAGTCATGGAACCGAGCGCTGCGCACGACCAAAATCGCCGCTACAGTGACGACGATGATCAACAGGACCAGAGCAGCGGCGATCCAACCCAAGACTCGCTTCCACCTGCCGCGGCGCGCAGGACGGATGGGGGTCGGCGATTGAGGTTGCCGCGGTTCCGATGGAAGGAGGGAATAATCTCTGGTTGCCATGGGATCAGAAAGCCTGGCCGATCGTGATGAAGTACTGGGTAGATTTGATTCCGGGTACGGGATTCAAGTTGTGGCCAACATCGATGCGCACCGGGCCGATCGGCGTGGCGTAACGCAGTCCCAAGCCGACCGAATTGGTGTAAAGTGCGCCGAAGTCGTGGAAGCCGACAGATGGAAATACGTTGCCGCCGTCATAGAACGCCACGATTCCCAATCCTTTCTTGATGGAGTCGAGGGGGAAGCGCAACTCCGAATTCAGGATGAGCAACTCGTTGCCGCCTTGCGGAACGGTGATCTTCACGCATGTCGATGGATCATTAGGATTGCCGCAGGCTGGGATCGTCTCCTGCGGGCCGGCGCCGTTGAGGGGAAAGCCGCGCAGCGTGCTCGCGCCGCCGGTGAAGAACTTCTGGCTTACCGGCACCTCGCTACCTGCATACGGCTGCTCCAATCCCACACGAAGGCTGTTCGCCCAGATGATTCCGCCACCGATGTTCTTGTAGTGAGCAACCTGTGCCAGGAATTTGGCGAAACTGAAATTCGATCCCAGCCACGATGGGTTGACGTCGAACTCCACGCTTTCATACCAGCCGCGGTGCGCGTCGAGAACGTTGTCGCGAGTGTCGTGGATATAACTTGCTGACAGCGTGGAGAGACGAACGTTGAGTTGATTCGGGGGAACTAGTTCCGGAATTAACAAATTGCTGATGCGGTTGATCTGGAAGTTGTAGCGAAAGAAAATGTTGGTCGTCTTCTTGGCGTTCAAGGCTCGCGAGAATTGATAGCCGATGTTCCCCAGCCGGGCGGTGAAGATCGGATTTTCCGCGTTTCGTTCTATCGATGCCAGAGCACTTCCCTTCCAATTGGTTCCACGGAAATAAGGATCGGTGTAGGACAAGCCGGCCCGCTGGTCGAGCGTGGCGGCGTAGCCGGTGACGGTCAGGCTCTCACCGCGTCCCCGAACGTTGCGGCGGGTGTACTCGAAGAGGCCGCGTGGCCCCCAGAAGGTCTGCTGGCTGGTTTTGAAGTTATTGGGCAGGCCAACCGGGGGGATGCCCGGCACCAGCACAGTGCCGCTGGGCACGCTCCCGCCGCGATTGATCACCTCGAAACCGAAGCCCAACTGGATCGACCTGCGCTTGCGCTCGTGTACCTTCACCAAAACATCGTCCTGTTTGGTGGCGTCGGTGACCGGCGCCTTGGGATCGACTTCGGCCCAATCGAACACCTCCAGGTTGTAGAGCTCGGTTTCGCTCTTCAGCATGGCGTTTTCGCTCAAGGGGTCGCCGGTGGCGAACGGAACCTGGCGGTCGATGAGTTCGGGCCGGGTATGTTGGCGTCCCAAAGTGACAACCTCGGCTACTTTTACTTGTGGACCCTCGGTGATTGTGTAGACCACCGAAAGCTGGTGGGGTTCGCCCTTCAGCACTGCGGCAGAGGCGCGAAAGCCTGGGCTTAGGTACCCAAGTGCGAGGTAGCGGGCGATGATGTGGTTTCGATCTTCGTCAACCAGCTTCTGCGAATAGGGTTTGCCGGGGCCCAGGCGCAGGCCGTTGGGCGCGAACTCCGCTTCCGCCAGGATATTGTTGCCCTCGATCCGCAGATCGTGCACGATATCGCGCTGGCCCTCCGTAATGTCGTAGGCGACAGCGATGTTGCCTCCCTCGCGCTTCACGTTGGGAACGACCTTTACGTCGGGGTACCCGGCAGCCTGGTAGAGGTTCTCCAGATTCTTCATGCCGGTGCGTACCAGCTTGTCGGTGTACTTGCCGTGGGAGAAGAAGTGCGCCTTCTCAACCGGCACCTGCGCCTGTAGCTCGTTGTCGCTGTAACGCCGGTTCCCGACGAACGATATTTCCTCGACTTTGTGCTTCTGTCCCTTCGTGATGTCGTAGGTGATCAACTTGCCGTTGGGAGTGTCACTGATCTTCGTGACCACCTGGACATCGAAGTAGCCCTTGTTCTGAAAGTAGAGCTGAATGCTGCGGCCACCTTCGTTGACCAGATCCGTGTCCGCGGAGTTGGCAGCGTAGATGGGCACCAGGTTCCTCAGTTTGCGTTGACTCAGATGCGCGCCCGCGGTTTCAACCTTGACCACCGGCCCCGTCTCGATGTGGAAGGTCACATCGGCGCGGTTGGTACCAGGATCGTACTCGGCAGAGACTAGTTTGACGGTCCCGGTTGCGTAATCCTGCTTGGTCAGCACCTCCTGCATATATTGCGTCGCGTGTGCCAGGCGGTAGCGCGAGAAGGTCATGCCCGGCTTGAGCGCGCTGGCTTTCAGTCGCGCCATGATGGAATGCAGCTTCCAGCGCAAGTATGCAGTCTCGTTCGGAGTGGCGCCCTCAAGTTGAATCTGTCCGATCTTGGCGCGCCGGCCCAACGACGTATTGAACAGGACGTTCACTAAATTGTGGGTGGAATCGATCACCGCCTCAGCGTGCACTTCCGATTCAAAGTAGCCATCGCGCTGGAAGAAGATGGCGAGGGCGTCCTCGGCACGGTGGACATCTGCATTGGAATACGGCGCCTGGGTCGGATAGGACGCCACCTGAAGCAGACGAGAGTAGTCGTACCTGCCCGTAGCTCCCGGAAACTCGTACATGCCGACGTAAATCGCCGGTTGCAGAATGAACACGACCTGTACGCCGTCGTCCTCAGGCTCAACGTCAAGACTTACGCCTGAGATGTTGGCTTGCTGCTCGAGACTGGCAATGCTGGCATCAATGTCAGACTTGCGCAGCGGCTGACCGGGTTTTACCGCGATCACGTTCTGCAGCTTGCTGTAGGTCTGCTCAGGCCGGCCGGCAACCTCGACGCTAGCGACATTCTGCCCGAAATATGAGCTGAGCAACTGCCGATCGTTCAACACTTGCGACGCGGCCTGCGACGCCGAGAAGGCAAGCAGCAGATACGCGGCAACGTGCCTGAAAGAAAACGAGGATCTCAGGAGAGTACCGCCCATTTCGACTTGCCCATGGTTGAGATTTTTTCGTTCTTGGTGCGTACGCCCTCAGTTGGAATCAGAAAACCTGCTTCTGCGTTGTACGCAGCACGCCTGAGGTCTTCCTTCGAGGGTGTGATTGGAGCTAAGCTGCTGAGAATGAACTTCGAGCAGTTTCAAGACTCAGTGATCGCGGACCAGCCGCCATCGCAGTTGCCGCTGGCGCTCACAGCTTTGTGGTGGGATTTCAAGGGAGACTGGACGAAGGCACATGAATGCGCACAACAGCGCGAGACGCCCGATCACGCATGGGTGCATGCATACCTGCATCGCAAGGAAGGCGACCTGGACAATGCGCGCTATTGGTATGGACGGGCGGGACGGCCGATTTGCAAAGCAACCTTGGATGATGAGTGGCGAGAGATTACGGAGGCGTTGCTTGCGAGGTGATTTCAGATCGCGGAACCGATCACGATCCTTATTTTTCCTTGTCATCCTGAGCGAGGAGCGTAGCGACGAGTCGAAGGACCCCTACGTTGCAATAGCGGTCCTTCGACTCGTCCCCCTCGTGCTGCTCGGCGTCCTCGCTCAGCGAATAGTAGCTACTCTTCGTCGCGATTCAGTGTCACGCCAGTTCCTTCGCGCGACTCTGGCGCAATCGCCGGGAATTCACGAATTTTAAGCTGCGACTTCAACTGCGGCACGTCGTTCGCCTGCATCGCCTTCCATCGTTGCACCACGGCCGCTGCCGACTTCTCTAGTGCCGGAACGGCGTTCATCTGCACTGAAGTGGGCGCAGCATCGACCTCCTGCAGAGTGTAGAGCAGGAAGAACAGCGACCCCTGTACCCCGTTCAGGGTGTCCGTTTGCGGGCCGCGACGGAACCGCCCCCCGATTCCCAGCAGCGCGTTCAGCTTTTGGCTGAGGGCATCGATCTTTGCCGCTTCGGGCGTCCCTTTCGTTTTCTCGGCTTGTGCCTTCAGTTGATCGCGCAACTTTGTTGCCTCGTCAACCGCCGGCTGCACCTGTAGCAATTGCTCGTAGAGCCGGTTCGAAAGATCGAATTGCTTCTGGAGGTCCGCCATCGAGGTTTTCACTCGCGGATCCATCACCAGCGTCAGGTCACGCGTGTAGCGCTGGCCGTTGACCGTGAGGACGACCGTGTATTTGCCCGCCATGGCCCACGGCGAGGTGGGTACCGGAGCAGTGTTTTCGTAGACCGCCGCAATGGGATATTCCGGCTTGATTCCAGGAACCGGAGCTAGATGAGTATCCCAGAGGAAGCGGTGAAAGCCGGCTTTGCTGGAGAGCACTTGCGGCGGCCGGAGCCAATAAGCCGGAATCGGCAGCTCGGGATCGGGCGGCGGCACGGGATCGTTGCTGGCGTACTTGCGAACCAGCTTGCCCGAGCTATCGAGAATCTCCAGTGTCACTGGAGCCGACGCATCGGCTTTGAGGTAATAGTCGATGATGGTGCCATCGGGCGGGTTCTGGCCAGCCGGAACGTCAGGCGGCAGAGGAGTATCACTATTCGTGTTCCAGCGCACGCGCATTGCGGTTTGCGGGACGAAGAGGTATGCGTTGGCCGATGTCGCCTTCTCGTCCATTTGCCGCAGCGCTGTGATGTCGTCAAGGATCCAGAATCCGCGCCCGTGTGTTCCCGCCAGCAGATCGTTGTCCTTGATTGCGAGGTCGCGCACGGAGGTGGCAGGCATGTTCAGACGCAACGATTGCCAGTGGTCGCCGTCGTCGAATGAAACGTAGACCGCGCGTTCCGTCCCGGCGAAGAGCAGTCCCTGGCGCTGCGTATCTTCGCGGACCGCATTCACGTTCTCGTTGTCGGGAATGCCGTTGGTAATCTTCGTCCAGGTCTTGCCCGCGTCGCGCGTGCGATAGATATAAGGATGCAGATCATCGAGCCGCAGCGTGTTGATCGCAGCATAGGCGGTCTGGGGATCGTGATGGCTAGCCTCGATGATTGAGACCTTCTGCCACGGAATCAGCTCCGGCGGCGTGATGTTGTTCCAGTTCGCGCCGCCGTCCTTCGTCAGCCAGATGAGTCCGTCATCCGTGCCCGCCCAGATAAGGTTGACGTCTTTCGGTGAGGGGGCAACGGAGTAGATCACGCCGCGCTGCGAGGGCTCGGCTGACTTTTCCGACTTGAAGATTCCAACCGAGGCCGGCACCTCCCATGTCTTGCGCGTCAGATCGGGGCTGATCTGTTTCCAGGTTTGTCCGCCGTCGCGCGTGCTCCACAGCGTGTTAGCTGCGAAGAACATCAGATGTGGATCGACGGGCGAGAACAGCACCGGCTCGGTGCGCACAACGCGGTAGTCCGGCGGGCGGCCAACCACAGGCGCAACGTTCTGCGCGGTCGTAGTACGGCGGTTGTAGCGCGTCAACTTGCCGCCATAGACGATGTCAGGGTCAAGCGGATCGGGCGCGACGTATCCATATTCCTCGACCGCAACAGGATGCCATTCGCGGAAGGTAATCTCGCCGTCGTTGCCCCGGCTCCAGACGCAAGCGGAGCCGCTCTCCTGCTGCCCGCCACACACACGATAGGGAAATGCGTTGTCGGCGCTGACGTGGTACATCTGCGCGGTTGACTGGTTGTACCACGAGCTCCAGGACTCGCCACCGTTGACTGTGATGATTGCGCCCTGATCGCTGGCGATCAGAATGGTCTTCGGATCATTGGGATTGATCCAGATGTTCTGGTAGTCGTCGCCGCCCGGCGCGCCGCGAAATGCAGTCCACTTCTGCCCGCCATCAACAGATTTCCACGTGACGGTCGAGGTCATGTAGATGACGTCGGGATTCTTGGGATCGATCGCCGGCACCGGCAAGTCGCCGCCTCCGATGCGTCCCCGGGGACGTGGATCGTTGGTAGCAATGGTCCAGGTTGCGCCGGCGTCGTCCGAACGGTAGAGGTCGACCTTGTCGCCCGTGGCTACAGACGCGAACAGCCGCTGCGGATTGCTGTCTGCGATCGCCACGTAAGCCTGCACGATTCCGCCGGGCAAGCCGCCGCTGAGCTGTTGCCAGTTCTGGCCGCCGTCGGTCGACTTATAGATGCCGCCGTTGGTGCCGTTCCAGTCCGCGTTTTCCCACGGGCCTTCACGGGCCTCCCACAATGTGGCATAAACCAAGTTTGGGTTCGCCGGATCGATAACGACTCCTGCTGCGCCCACGTTCTCGTTCTTCTGCAAGACAGCCTGGAAGCTCTGGCCGCCGTCGGTCGAACGGTAGATACCACGCTCCTTGTTCGGGCCGTAAGGATGGCCCGCCACGGCGACGAACAGACGGCTGGGGTCATGCGGATCGACGGCCATCTGCGAAATCTGCTGGCCGTCGCGCAGGCCGAGATGAGTCCAGGTTTTGCCTGCGTCCGTCGATTTGTAGATGCCATCACCAACAGACAGGTCGGGGCGATGCAGTCCTTCGCCGCTGCCGACATAGACGATGTTGGGATCGGACGGCGCGACCACGATGGCGCCAATGGATCCGGTGGGCTGATCGTCGAAGATCGGATGCCATGTCCGTCCGAAGTCGGTCGTCTTCCACACGCCGCCGTTCACCGCGCCGATATAGAAGACGTTCGGCTCGGTGGGGACACCGACCGCCGCCCGTGTACGCCCGCCGCGAAGCGGGCCGATACTGCGCCAGTGCATCTCTTTGAGCGCGCTGGTGTTGATCGGTGTTTGCGCGACGATGGGAAGGCTTAGCGAGAGAACCAGGGACAAGAGAGCGGCGAGTTTCCTGGGCGTCATGTTGAAGTCGAGCATCCTTTGCAGGCGATAAGAACGATGAGCGGTTAGGTAGGCCAAATCGAGAAGTATACGACACGCCGGGTGAGGCGAGTGGGGAGCCGGGTCCAATTGTTAAAAAATGCTCCGTGCACGCGAAATGCCGAGTTTTCGGTCGATTCTCGCTTGCACTCTCGCTTCAGCCTGTGTCATTGTGATACTGCGTTGGAGAAACGCCCATGTTGACGATTACGCAAAACTCGATGCGTGGATGGTTGCCGATAGACGGTATTGGCTGCCAGTGGGCGTTTTGTGTCCGAATACAACGACTCGGACGTTGTCTGAAGCCAAGTTACTAGCCACTGGCGAAAGTTCAACGCATTAGCAAACAAGCTTAGATACCGAGTGGCATAGGCCGCGCTTCTGCCCATTCTGCACTGGGGCGGGACCGTATTCGCTTATTACCGCTGGAGCTCGCTCGGGATCACAACCAATATCGTGTCGGCCAGAGCTTGCGCACTGACGACACGGCTTCCTGTTGTGGGTGTTGCTATGGAGATCATCGTAGTCATCGTCGTGATCGCCGTGATTGCCGCCAAGCTGCTGAACAGCTTGAGGCCGGTCTCGAGCTCCGCCAAGGCGGAGACTTTGTGCGCCTCGTGCGTCAACGTCTATCGCGTCCGCGGCGTCAGCGGCCGAGAGCTGATCTTCTGCAACTACACCAGCGACTTGCGCGCCATCAAGTTCGCGGTTTGCGAGTGTACTGGCTATCGCAACAGGGACGTCGCGCCCGTAGCTCGTGTAGCCGGTTTCGTGCGATTGAATGAAATCGGGAATACGGAGGCCTTTCCGGCCACAGTAATTCGGATTGGCCCCGACCAAGACTAACTGATTCGGCCGGTGGGATTCTTAACGGCTCCCCTGGCCGAATTTAACCTGCGGCAGATGCCGCTTAGAAAGAAGAAAGCAATGCGCGTCCACATAAAGGACGGCACGGCTGGTGACGGTGTGACGAAGTGCGCCTCTTGCACTCACTCCCACATTATTCGTGGATTTCGTGAGAGCGAGGAGCTGGTCTTCTGTGACTTCGCTTCCAACCTGATCCGCATTCCCTTCAAGGTAAGGGAATGTACGAACCATCAGGACCGCAGCCGTCCCGACTGGGAGCAGATGGAAAAGCTCGCCATCGATGTCCAGCCGCTGACATCGGCGAAGCCTGCCGGGTTTCGGCTGGTAAGCGATGGCGAGAAGGATGAAGCTGCGGCTGTAATCGAAATCCCTGGCGCAGAGTGAAGAGAAGAAGATGTCGGTCGGTGGCGAGGTCAGGACTACTTCACCCAGCCCCCAGGCGTGATCGATTTGTTCCCCGCCCTATAACATCGCCGGTGGTCTGGAGCATTCGGGCCACCCCGATGTTCGGCATAAAAAGAGGTTGGCCGGATCGCCAAGACGGTAAGGCGTCGGATTGCAAATCCGAAAAACGCGAGTTCGAGTCTCGCTCCGGCTTCCATCCCTTTCCTGCAGTAATCCGCTACACTAAAAACAGGGCGCTTCGTCCAATTTCTATGCGGCATGGTCGCCCGGTTTTTAGCTGATACCGACATGAGAATCGCTCGTCCCCTCTTCCTTGGCCTGCTGCTGGCAGCAGGGTTTTACTTCTACACGACCCACCATCACAGCTCTTCTTCCGTACCCGATTGGGTAGCCAAACCCAACAAGGTCGAACTTACCGAAGCTGCAAGTCCGCAGAGCTTCGACTCCGAAGAGCAGATCAACATCGACGTCTACAAGAAGGGTATTGCGTCGGTGGTGAATATCACCTCAACTGCCGTCAGCATGGACTTTTTCTGGGGGCCGATACCGCAGGAGGGCCAGGGGTCGGGATTCATCATCGACAAGGAAGGACACATCCTAACCAACTACCATGTGATCGAGGGCGCCCGCCAGGTCGAAGTCACGCTACATAATAAGAAGAAGTATCGTGCCGAGATCATTGGCCGCGACCGCTCACATGATCTGGCGGTGATTCAAATCAAGGCGCCCGGCCTGGTGGCTGCTACGCTCGGCGACTCCAAGAATCTCGTCGTCGGGCAAAAGGTTTATGCCATCGGCAACCCTTTCGGTTTGAGCGGCACGATGACGCGCGGCATCATCAGCTCGCTGCGCCCAATTCGCAATCCTGAGGGCGCCTACATCGACGAGGCCATTCAGACCGACGCTGCCATCAATCCCGGAAACTCCGGTGGACCGCTGCTGAACTCGCGTGCGGAAGTCATCGGCATCAACAGCATGATCGCCACCGGCGGCTCGAATCAAAGCGCGGGCATCGGATTCGCAATTCCCATCAATACTGCCAAGGCCGTGATCAACGACCTGGTGACGTTTGGGCGAGTGCGCCGGCCGTCGCTGGGAATTCGCACTCTGGCCATTGGGCCTGAGCTGGCCGAAGAAATGGGGCTGCCCGCCGACTACGGCGTGCTGATTCTCCAGATCCAGCCCGGAGGCGCAGCCGACCGTGCCGGACTGCGCGCGGGCAATCAACGCGCCTATATCGGAAATACGCCGGTAATGATTGGCGGCGACCTCATCGTCGCGATCGACGGCGAAACGGTGAGCGATCAGCAGGACCTGGCCCAGATCATGGATAAACACCGGGCCGGCGACAGCGTGACCGTCACCATCTTCCGCGGCAAACGCAAGATGGATGTCAAAGTAGTGCTGCAGGAAGAGGGCCGGCAGCAGACTTAGTTGTCCATATCATGACTCTTCCGCCGAGTCTCCCGAATAGCTGCCTTTAGCGGCTCAATTCCTCAATATTTTTACATGTAGTGGCACTATTTTCTATTGACTGACAGCCGAGCTGTTGCTAGTATTTCGTCCCCCCGGGTGCGTTGGGGAAAGTAGTGACGTGAATTCACGAGAAGTCTTCGCGGCCTTGCGAAGAAACCTTTGGTACCAAAAAGTCTAGGAGGAAACTAATAATGAAGAAAGTTGCTCTGCTGTCCCTGTTCGCGATGCTGTTTCTAACCACATTCGCGTACGCCGACATCCTGTTCTACGGCGGCGACTTCGATCCAAACAACCCGAATGCTAACGGCTTGGCGAACGAAAACGATGCCATCGTCGGCGGCAATCCGTACGGCGCTGCCACCTACCAGAACTTCGTCAACTCGGATACGTGGTGGATCACTAGCCTGTGGACCAACAACCTGAGCACGTTGAATCCGTCTTCCGCTTACTGGGAAGTCCGCTCTGGCGTTTCTGAAGGTAACGGCGGAACCTTGATCGCTTCCGGCACCGGGAGCGGCGCCAATTTCAAACAGGATCCGACTGGCCGCAGCGGCTTCGGCTTCCTGGAGTACCAGGACCACGTTACGGGACTCAACCTCCACCTTGACCCGGGCCAGTACTGGTTCGCAGTTGTGCCCCAGGACGTAAACAACCCGGGCCGTTCCTTCAACAGCAACACGTTTGGTCTGAACAGCGTCGGCACCCAAGTCAGCAATCAGCAGTTCTTTAACTCCGCGTTCTTTGGCGCGAACTTCACCAACGCCAACACACAGGGCGTCTTCCAGACGTTCTCGTCGGGCGTGGATGGAACCTCGATTCCTGAGCCGTCCAGCATGATCATGCTGGGCTCCGGAATGATTGCAGCCGCCGGCGTTGTGCGCCGTCGTCTGTCGCGCTAGTAACTTTGGATAAGGGCGAAGTGCTGCACGCACTTCGTCCTCATCGTCAGAAAAGCAGCGTGTTTGATGGTGCCAGCCACAACTAAGTACTAAGTCGGATCTCAGCCCGGAGACGCAGCCGAGGGTGCCGGACTGTGCGCGGGCAATCAACGCGCCTACATCGGAAATACGCCGGTGATGATTGGCGGCGACCTCATCGTCGCTATCGATGGCGAAACGGTGAGCGATCAGCAGGACCTGGCCCAGATCATGGATAAACACCGGGCCGGCGACAGCGTGACCGTCACCATCTTCCGCGGCAAACGCAAGATGGATGTCAAAGTAGTGCTGCAGGAAGAAGGCCGCCAGCAGCTTTAGCCGTCGGTATCATTGTCTTTCCGCCGAGTCTCCCGAATAGCTGCCTTTGGCAGCCTAATCCCTCAATATTTTTACATGTAGTGGCACTATTGTGCTATTGACTCAGAGTGTGGCCATTGCTACTATGCAGTCCCCGGTGCGTTGGGGAAAAGTTGTGACGTGAATTCACGAGAAGTCTTCGCGCCTTGCGAAGAAATCTTTGGTACCAAAAAGTCTAGGAGGAAACTAATGAAGAAAGTTGCTCTGCTGTCCCTGTTCGCGATGCTGTTTCTAACCACATTCGCGTACGCCGACATCCTGTTCTACGGCGGCGACTTCGATCCGAACAACCCGAATGCTAACGGCTTGGCGAACGAAAACGATGCCATCGTCGGCGGCAACCCCTACGGCGCGGCGACCTACCAGAACTTCGTCGTCGCACAAAAGGATATTCAGTGGAATGTCAATAGCCTGTGGACCAACAACCTGAGCACGCTGAACCCGACTTCCGCTTACTGGGAAATCCGCTCCGGCGTTTCTGAAGGCAAGGGCGGAACCCTGGTCGCTTCCGGAACCGCCTCGGGCGCCAATTTCTCGCAGGAGCCGACTGGCCGCAGCGGCTTCGGCTTCCTCGAGTACCAGGACCACGCTACGGGGCTCGATGTCACGCTTAAGCCGGGCACGTACTGGGAAGCGGTTGTGCCCCAGGACGTAAACAATCCGGGCCGTTCGTTCAACAGCAACACGTTTGGTCTGAACAGCGTCGGCACCCAAATCAGCAATCAGCAGTTCTTTAACTCCGCGTTCTTTGGCGCGAACTTCACCAACGCCAACACACAAGGCGTCTTCCAGACGTTCTCGTCCGGCGTGGATGGAACCTCGGTTCCTGAGCCGTCCAGCATGATTATGCTCGGCTCCGGACTGCTTGCTGCCGCCGGCGTTGTCCGCCGTCGTCTGCTGTAGTAGTTTTGGATGAGGGCGAAGTGCCTCACGCGCTTCGTCCTTCTCCTTGGAAAAACAGTTAGTTAATGGCGCCAGCCATGACTAACTTATAAAGTTGACCTGACGTACAGGTTTGCAAGGATATCTACGCCACTATTAGGCTATTGACGCCTGGTAGCGCGGTTGGGTAATCTTCACTCCCCGGTGCGTTCCGGGGAATTTGCGAACTTTGTCCAGGAGGACTGCTTCCGTTCTGTGAAGCAGTTGTCAATTCCAAGGAGGAAACTAGATGAAGAAAGTTGCTCTGCTGTCCCTGTTCGCTGTACTGTTCTTCACCACATTCGCCAGCGCCGCGACCCTGTTCTACGGCGGCGATTTCGATCCGAACAATCCGAATGCTAACGGCTTGGCGAACGAGAACGACGCCATCGTCGGCGGCAACCCCTACGGTGCGGCGACCTATCAGAACTTCACCAATAGCCAGAGCTGGAACGTCACTAGCCTGTTCACCAACAACCTGAGCACTCTGGCCCCGGCCACTGCCTACTGGGAAGTTCGCTCTGGCGTTTCTGAAGGCAACGGCGGCACGCTGGTTGCTTCCGGCACCGGCGCCGCGACCCAGACCCCGACCGGTCGCAGCGGCTTCGGCTTCCTCGAGTACAAGGACTCCGTGGGCGTCAGCCTGACTCTGGATCCGGGCACGTACTGGTTGGCCGTTGTTCCGCAGGACGTAAACAACCCGGGCCGTTCGTTCAACAGCAACACCTTCGGTCTGAACAGCATCGGCAACCAGACCAGCAATCAGCAGTTCTTTAACTCCGCTTTCTTCGGCGCGAACTTCACCAACGCCAACACCCAAGGCGTCTTCCAGACGTTCTCGAGCGGCGTGGAAGGCAGCACGAGCGTTCCTGAGCCGTCCAGCATGATCATGCTCGGCTCCGGATTGGTTGCAGTCGCCGGCGTTGTCCGCCGTCGTCTGTCGCTGTAGTTCGATTGGCTCTGTAAACAGCTTTACCAGCAAAGGCGAGGTGCTCAGCGCTTCGCCTTTCTTATTTCCTGGGAGATCGACCCGAATGGCATCGCATCGGGAGCGCGCGATGCCGGCCCGGCATCACTCTGGCATCACGAAGCCTGGAGGAAGCGCAGGCTAGAGCGAACCAGCGCATCAAAGGCAGAAATATTCTGAACATCGGGCACTTACGTGTAATTGACGTGGGCTCAGGCTGTGGTTAATATGACGGTGTCCTTACGAGTCTTTCTGAAGTGCAGCGACACAGTGGCTCGTCTCCTCCTGCTAGCCCTCAGGCAGGTCAAGAGGGCATGAAAATTGCGCGACAGGTCATGTACACCTGTCGCGCTATTTTTTTCTTCGACTAGCGGCGGAAGGCCCTTCGCACCGGCTCAACCCGGCTTTTGGCTTTGTCGGCCCAGTCGGAGGCCTTTTCCGCCCAGTCCGAACCGCGCTCGATCCAGTCGCTAGCCTGATCGCTCCAATCATCCACCACATCGCGCGCATCTTCGTACTTGCGGCGGAGCTGGCGCCGCAACTGCTTGCCGCTCTGCGGTGCGATCAGCAGTGCGGTAATGGCGCCAGCGGCAAGGCCCAGGCATAGCAGCGCCAGCCCCAGCGTCACCCGGCTGCGCTCCGAGGAACGGTCCTCACCGTAGGTAGCAAAATCGCTAAGTTGGTCGCTCATCTAGAACTCCTTCCACGTGGACTCTCTGAGTTAGGGCGTATAAATCATACCCCCATTCAGGCTTCGATGGTCGTGCGCCGGCGGGTGATGCCGCTAAACGCGGGGCCCAAGTTTTTCAAAGTGCTTCCTCGCCATGTAAAATCAAGCTTTGACCCCTCGAGCTGCGTTGCAGTTCCGCGCGGCTCTCCCTTTACATACAAGGAGCGACAGATGGCGATTCCCGCGACACAATTGCGTCCCGGCATGGTGATCAAGCACAACAACGATCTGCACTCGGTATTCAGCGTCGAGCACCGTACCCCGGGCAATCTTCGCGCCTTTATTCAGGCCAAGCTGCGCAATCTGCGGACCGGCGCCATGTTCGAACATCGCTTCCGTTCGGGCGATCCCATCGAAAAGATCACCGTCGACGAAGTGGGAATGGAGTACCTCTACCAGGATGGCGACAACTACGTCTTCATGAATACCGAGAACTACGAGCAGCTATATCTTGGGAAAGACGTGCTCGGCGATGCGGTGGACTACCTGACCGCCAACCTGCAGATCAAGGTCGAATTCTTCGACGGGAAGCCGGTGGGAGTGGAGCTACCGCAGACGGTCGAACTAAAGATCGTTCAAACCGAGCCGGGACTGAAGTCGGCGACGGCAAGCAGTGTCACCAAGCCGGCGACCACCGAAACCGGGCTAGTGGTGCAGGTGCCGCCATTTATCAATGAAGGCGAGACGATCCGCGTGGATACGTCGGAGGGGGCCTACCTGTCGCGGGCCTAACCCTCCGACGCGAATTTCCACGCCCAGGCTTCGCGCCTGGGCGTAGCGGGTGCGCGGCTTCTTACTCCATGTGTTTCCCAGCTTTGCTGTCGAGTAAGGAGACCAGGGACTGTCCAGCTGTCGTAGCCTTCACGTCGCCGGATACGACTTCTTTCGCGCTGACTTCCTTCCCATAGAGCCGCTTGTTGGCGTCGGAGTCTGGTTCCAGCGATGAGCCATCGAGCGAAACGCCGGCAAAAAGTCCTGAGGAGCGGGAGTAGGTCAACATGTCGGCCGAATTGCTAAGCGTGCCGGCCTGCGCGCCCGGGCCCGCCGCCGCACTTACATCGCTTCCCACCTTCACTTTGCTGTTCAACACCTTTTGTACGGCAGTGGGCGCCATGATGGCAATCACGATGTCGCTGGATTTGCCACCAACTTGAAAGCCGGCACTGGCGCCGCCGATGGAGTACATGGCGGGCGGCGACCACTTTCCAGTCATGCCATTGCCCTCGCGGCAGGACATTGGGCCGCGTCCACCAGTTCCGCCAATGCCGACAGCGAATTTCTTCACGTTCGGAAGAATCATTATGCAATCAGCCTTGGCCAGCACGCTGGGCGGAACGCTATCGCTGGAAAGCATGGCCTGCAAGACGGTGGTAGCATTGCGGATGGTTTCTTCGTCCTTCGTCTTGTCCGCAGCCCACATGGGGATGGTCACGACAAACAGAACAAGTGAGATGAGCAAACAAGGTACCGCCAGTTTGGTGCGTAGCATAGGTATCTACCCTTTCATCATTAGGTTGAACCGACTGAGGGGATAAGCATATCACCGGGGACCGCAGCATCAAAGCAGCACCCTGAGCGGGTGGTGGCGTGGGACACCATCCCCGCACCGAGGCCGATTGGTCCTCGGACCTTACTGAAGCACCAAGTACCATCGGCCGCGTGACTTACCCGGCCGTCGGTAGCGGTTTCATCTGCTGGTCAGGCCGTTCCCAATCGCTTCAGCACGCTCTCGCGGAAACCCCTGCTCAGGGTAAGCTTGGTGCCATCGCGCAGCAGAATCGAATAGTCTCCATACAACGATGGCTTCAGGGTCTTAATGCGGTCCACGTTGACCAGAGTGGAGCGATGTACCCGCATGAATTGCCGCGGTCCCAGCCGCGACTCCAGCGCGCTGATGGTTTCCCGCAGAATATGGGTTGTGCCGCCCACGTGCAGGCAGACGTAGTTTCCGGCCGACTCCGCCCAGTCGATCTCGTTTGGTTTCAGGCAGACGATTTCCCCGTCCGACTTGATGATGATGCGCTCCGGCGCCTGGTGACGCGCTTCCATGTCGCCGAGCATCTCCAGAACGCGCTGCTGAAAACTGCCGTTGGGAGGGTGTTGCAGTTGCTGACGAGCGCGGGCTACAGTGCCGGCCAGGCGTTCCTTGCCTACCGGTTTCAGCAGGTAATCCAGGGCGTGAACTTCAAAAGCCTTCATGGCGTAGCGATCGTAGGCGGTGACGAAGATGGTGAGCGGCATGGCATCGCGCAGCTCCTGCACCACGCCGAAGCCGTCGACCTCGGGCATCTGAATGTCGAGGAAAACGAGATCGGGATGTTCGCGGCGAATGGTGGCGATGGCGCTTTTGCCGTCGCCGCACTCAGCTACAATCTCCAAGTCCGTTTCTTCCTCTAAGAGGCTGCGCAGCCGTTCCCTCGCCAGCGTCTCGTCATCGCTCAGCAAAACTCGTATCGACATTTGCGATTGTCTCCTGTCGTGGGTGCTCGCGATAGGGCAGGCGGATGCGGGTGCAACATCCACCTCCCGGTGCATCGTCCAGCACTAGCATGTGATCGTCGTTGTAAAGTTGGGTGAGGCGGGCGCGCGTGTTGCGCAGACCAACTCCTTCTATGGCGGTGCTGCCGCGTCCCCGCGAAAGACCCACCCCGTTATCGCGCACCTCGATCCACAGATCATCCGGATCACGCCAGACTGACAGCCGAATGAGGCCGGGGTCCCGGCGAGGGGCAATGCCGTGGCGAATTGCGTTCTCTACCAGCGGCTGCAAAAGCAGATTCGGCACCAGTGCAGAGAGAACGACAGGATCGACGTCGGTTTCCACCTGCAGGCGATCCTGGAACCGAATCTGCTGAATATCGATGTACTTTTGCAGGAACAGCAGCTCCTCCTGCAACGTGACCTCATGTACCCCGGCGGCATCCAGCGATGCTCGCAGCAAATCAGCCAACTGAAGCGTCATATGCTCTGCGGCCGGGCCGTCGTTGCGTGCCAGCGCCGCAATCGAGTTCAGCGTATTAAACAGGAAGTGCGGCTCAAGCTGACTTTTCAAGACGTCGAGTTGGGCATTGGCAAGCTGCGCTTCCAGCTGCGATGACAGCAGTTCGCGCTCGCGATACTTGCCGTAATATGCGATAGCCTGCGTGATCAGCACGATGTACCAGTAGCGCTGCAGATCCATGAGCACGCGGGAGAGCATGTGCGCCCTCATGGGAACCTGCGGCTCGTTGGTCCAGGTCACGATGGGATCCAGCTCGACTACGATAACGGCGCTTAGAAACGTTATGGCAATGCCGGCCAGCAAGTGAACCGGGAGCGACTTCTTCCAGCTATTGCGATCGAAGGTGAAGCGGCGTCCTAATTCGTAAACCGGCGGTGTGAGCAGCGACCATACCGTCGAGACAGTCAAGCTCCAGGCAAGTAACTGCGCCCAGGAGATAGGCTTGTCCGTCGACGCCGTGTAGACGTGCGCCCCGGCAGCATTCAGAAAGGCCAATAGGGTCCAAAGCACAAACCCTACCGCCCAAACGCGACCCCACCGTTTTGCCATGTCAGCTCTTCCGGTTGGCTACATGGTTCCCGCAAGACAGGGAAACCTTAAACCCCTCTCGAATAGACGAAATTCAGGCCGAAATGTTCCGAAAATTACGAAACCTCAGCCGGTACAGCTTCTTACAGGGTACATGCTCGGTGCCGGTTCGCCTCGGGGCGCGGTATGCTTGCCTTGATGCATGAGCTGGGAATTGCCGCCTCGATCCTGGACTGTGTTCAGACGGAGGCAGAGCGCCGTCCGGGATCGCACATCAGCAAAGTAGCCATCAGGCTGGGAGAGCTGTCGGGCGTCGATGCCGACGCCCTTCAGTTCGGATTCGAATGTCTGGTGAAAGATACGGAGCTCGAGCCTCTGGCGCTGGAGATCGACCCCATCCCGCGAATGCAACGCTGCCCGCAATGCGGCCATGAGTTCCGCATGACCGACTACGACCCGCAGTGCCGGCGCTGCGGGGAGTTCGTGACACAATGTATCAGCGGTGAGCAATTAGAGATCGCTTACATGGAAGTGGACGAATGAACCGGGTAGAAATCGAGAAGAAGGTACTCAACGAAAATCAGTTGCTGGCCGAGCAGCTACGCGAGGACTATCGCGAGCACGGGGTCTGCTGCGTGAACCTGATCAGCGCTCCCGGCTCGGGCAAGACCCTGTTGTTGGAACGCACGTTGGAGCGGCTCGCGCCCGGCACCCGCGTTGCCGTGCTGACGGGAGATTTGCAGACGGAGAACGACGCGAAAAGACTTGCCCGCTTCGGCTTCCCGGTCAAGCAGATCATTACCGGCGGAACCTGTCATCTCGATGCCAGGATGATTGGCAAACATCTGCAAGGCTGGAACCTGGATGAACTCGATTTACTGATTGTGGAGAACGTCGGCAACCTGGTCTGTCCGTCCAGCTACGATCTGGGCGAGAGCTGCAAGATCGTATTGCTCAGTACCACCGAAGGCGAAGACAAGCCCCTGAAATATCCTTCGATCTTTGCCAAGTCGGCTCTCATGCTGCTGACCAAGATCGACCTCCTGCCCTACGTTCCCTTCAACGCAGAACTGGCACGGCAGAACGCGCGCCGGGTGAATCCCCAGATTGAGATCATCGATACTTCCAGCACCACAGGTGAGGGTCTGGATCGCTGGATGGACTGGTTGCAGCGGCGGCAGTTGAAGAATATGGGCGTCCCTCTTCGGGCAGAAGCCTAGCGCTGGTGTCCGCCGGTTGAGCGATTCTTCAAGCTGGTTTCAAAATTAAGCAACATTATCCTGGATAAATTCTGCGTCGCATTGCCGCCGACGGCCGTCCCGCGATATCTGACAATGTAAGACACTCTGTAGGAAGCGAACTCCCTGCCAAAGAGTCTGATGCAGGGATCGCGGCTGTGGAAATCCAGGACGCCACCGCTGGCTCCGAGCGGTGTCCCACAGTTGCCGGAAGCCAAGCAAAGCTGAGCCGGTGGGTTTTACGCATTATTTTCTGGAAGATAGAAGCTGCATCAATTCGCACCGTCGTTGCATCAAGATAGCGACGGGACCGAGCTTCGTTTGCTCTTCTCCGTTTACTTAGTGTCGTCGGAAGTTCATAATAGAGAGTGTCGGGAACAAGGCCGTACTTCACAATTCTAGAACTTGGCAATCAAGAAAACATATGATCCCACAATGTGGGAGGAGAGAAATGCAGGTCGAAAGCAGCAGTAATAACATCGCCGAAGAGAGTCAGCGCGAACGCATCTGGTTTTTCCCCCACAAGTTTTGGCAGGCAACCAAGGGCATGCCCAAGGACGAAGTCACGCGGCTGATGTCCAAGGTAGAGGAAGAAGCAGAAGCCAAGAACTTCGAGGCACTCAAGAAATATCCTTTCGTCTTCGTGGGTGATCCTTACCGGAACGGCAACGCCGCCTGAAGACAAGGCTAGCCCCCAAGCGGCAGCAGGCCTTTATTAATTCATCAAGCCGGCAATTACTTCTGAGCTACGTTTTCTGTATCGTGATCGGAGCTTGCGGTCCGATCACGATGCAGTCACTCCCTGATTGTTCCTCGCCAGTGCCGCCTTGCCCACCGCTCTGAAGCAGCCCTCACCCCGCGCACTCAAGCAACCCCGCACATCGCCGATAAAGCCAGCAGGAGTTACAGCTCCGCAATGAGGGCGGCACATGCGCGCACTGGTAGTAGACGATTCGACGGCGGTCCGCTTGTACTTGCGCAAGGTCCTCACCCCTTTCGGTTTTGAGGTGGTGGAAGCCAGGAACGGTCGAGAGGGCCTGGAACGGGTTCGCGAGCGGCGGATGGACCTGGTACTGCTCGACTGGAACATGCCGGTCATGAACGGCCTCGAGCTGTTGCAACACATTCGTGCTGAGCCGGGTGTAGGCAGCCCCTGCGTGATGATGGTCACTTCCGAGAGCGATTTGCAGGCGGTCGCACAGGCGTTGGAGACCGGGGCGGATGAATACGTGATGAAACCGTTTACCCCGGAAATCATCGTCGACAAGCTGGCCTTGCTCGGATTCCCGGTCGCTCCATGAATCCGATTCGCATCCTGATCGTTGACGATTCGGCGGCGGTGCGGCGGCTGCTGCGTCTGGCATTGTCAGAGGACCCCGAGTTGGAAGTCGCCGGCGTCGCCGCCAACGGGAGAATTGCATTAGCGCTGTTGGAGCAGAATGTTCCCGACGTGGTGACGCTGGACATCGAGATGCCTGAAATGGATGGGCTAGCGGCGCTGGCACAGATTCGGAAAAGCCATCCGCGGCTGCCTGTGATCATGTTCAGCACGTTGACCGAGCGCGGCGCAATCGCGACGCTCGATGCGCTCTCGCTGGGAGCCAGCGATTACGTGACCAAGCCCACCATGGTCGCGGATCCGGCACGCGCCATTACATCCATCCGGCAACAGCTCATTCCCCGAATCAAGTCGTTCTGCCGTAGGGCCGACATTGCACCGGTGCGGCCGACCCTGCGCCCAGGCTCGAGGAATAACGGCGGTTTCCCGATCGAGCTATTGGCCATTGGTACCTCGACCGGGGGGCCGAACGCCTTGGCGGAGGTTTTGGCTGCACTCCCGGCAGACTTTCCGGTTCCGGTCGTAATCGTGCAGCACATGCCCGCTACCTTCACCCGTTTCCTGGCCGAACGGCTCGCGCGAGTGTGCCCTTTGCCCGTGCGTGAGGCCGCTGCTGGAGCGAAGCTGTTGCCGGGAGAAGTGTGGATTGCACCCGGGGACCACCATCTGATCGTCTCCGGCATTCGCTCGAGTTGCTCGCTTCAGTTGGTTCAAACTCCTCCGGAAAACTCCTGTCGTCCTTCCGTCGATGTTCTATTTCGTTCTGTAGCGCCGGTCTTCCGCCAGGGGCTGCTGGCAGTGGTGATGACGGGAATGGGCCAGGATGGGTTGCGTGGAGCGGAAAGCGTCTGCGCCATGGGTGGCCGGGTGTGGGCGCAGGACGCAGCCACCTCGGTGGTGTGGGGGATGCCGGGATTCGTGGTGCAACGCGGACTCGCGCAGCGAGTGCTTCCTCTCGGGATGATCGGCAAAGAGATCGCCCGGGAAGTCCTACAGAGTCGCAGTCACAGGAAAGCTGCAATCGCAGGGAGCCTGTGAGCTTTTCGCCTGCAACCTTCGCTTATCTTGCTCAAATGGTGCGCGACCACTCGGCGATCGAGCTGGATGAGACCAAGGCCTATGTGGTGGAAAGCCGCCTGCGACCGCTTCTGTACTCCGAAGGCGTGCGCAACATCGACGAGCTGGCTTTCCGGCTGCGGGATGATCGCTTCGGGCCGTTGCGTCGCCGAGTGCTGGACGCGATGACCAACAATGAGACCTGGTTTTTTCGTGACCTGTACCCGTTTGAAGCGTTGAAGAGCGACGTCTTGCCGCAGATCATAAGCCGCGCCGACACTAACAAATCGTTGAGCATATGGAGCGCAGCCAGTTCCAGCGGACAGGAGATTTACAGCGTCGCCATGCTCATCAGGGAAAGCTTTCCCAGCCTGCTGAACTGGAAGCTGATGCTGCTCGGCACCGACATTTCCGAGGCCATCCTGCAACGGGCACGGGCGGGTCTGTATTCGCAGCTTGAGGTAAATCGCGGGCTTCTGGCAATCCTACTCGCCAAGTACTTCCAGCAGGCGGGCAGGGAGTGGCAGCTGAAGAAAAATATCCTTGAGATGGCAGGTTTTCGCTCGGTGAATCTTTCCTCGCCGTTCTCCTTCATCGGTCAGTTCGACGTGGTCTTCCTGCGCAATGTGCTGATCTATTTTTCGCTGGATGTGCGTCGCCAGATTCTGGCGGGCATGCGGCACGTACTCCGGCCCGACGGGGTCCTCTTTCTGGGAGCTGCCGAAACGACGCTCAATCTCGACGACAGCTACGAACGCGTGCCCTTCCAGAGATCCTTCTACTACCGGCCGAAGCCTGCGTGAAGCCCGGGTGCTTCGTCATGTTTACGCAGCATGCTGGCTGATGGCTGGCGCAAGCTGTCGCTCCAGGCGAATCTCCGGCGGCTCGAGGACGCGGACCCCTTCGGCAGGATTCTCCACCGCCCAAACCAGGCTACGCACCATCTGGTCACGAGTGACCAAGGCCAGGCGAATCGCGCCCTCGCGCGTCGCCGGCAACAGGCGCGCGATTGTGTACAGGGGTATCGATGCCAGCGGCCAACGGCGTCCCGGTCCCAGCACATACCAGGGACGAATGAACGTCGCGTTCAGGCCCGCCTGGGTAATCAGATTCTCGCCTTCCGCACGGACAGCCTGGTATTCGCGCATGATGGGGGCAGGCCTCGCCACGCTGAGGTAGACGAAATGACGAACGCCAGCCTGTGTAGCGACGGGCACGGCTTGCCGAATGGATTGCATGTCGATCGACCGGAACTCGGCGCCCTTCCTGGGACTGGGGTGAGACACGCCCACAAGATGCACAAACGTATCGGCGGGAGAAACCTGCGCGCCATAGCTCGTGCGGTCGAGCGCATCGCCATGCACGATCCTGCATCCGGTGGGGATTTTGCTTTCCGATCCGGGCCGCGTCAGGGCGCTGACCTCATGCCCGCGCTTCAGCAACTCAGCGACCAGAACCTGACCGATGAAACCGCTGGCTCCGGTGAGGAATATCTGGCGTGGCGTCATATACGTCCTCTCTCAACGGCATCGAGCGGGGCAGCCGCGATTAGCTGCTCGATTCCGCTTCCATTGCCTGACTTTGATACGAGCCGCGAGACTGTCTTGGATTGCTTGTCATTCCTTACTTCAGTATGGGTACTGCCACAGGATCCCGGAAATCTTATTCCACCGGGCAGGGAGTGGGTCAGTTTGAATAGGGATGCGTGGCTTTTGCGCGCCGGCGCGAATCGTCACGCCCAGATCTCTCGCTTCGCAAAGGAGGCTTGCTCGCGATGACACCGGGCAGAGAACTTGACTCGGAGCCGGGCAAATCATACAGTCGCTCTTCATACATTGCACGGGAAAGCAGAGATATGAGCTTATTAAACTTATGCGGGCGACGCGTATCTACGGTTCCGATCCTGGCGACCGTGGCCGACGCAGTCCAGTTGATGATCGAAAACGAAGTCGGTGCGGTTGCCGTGGTTGACGATGAGGGCATCGTTGCCGGAATGTTCACTGAGCGCGATGTGCTGGAGAAGTTCGCTCTGAGCGGCCGCGACCCGCGACAGACTTCGGTGCGAGAATTAATGAGTCCGATGGTCGAAATGGCCACCGAGGAAACCACCCCCGCCGAGGCGCTGCGAGTGATGCTCGAACGACATTACCGGCACATGCCGGTGGTGGACGAACGCGGCAAGGTGCTGGGAATTCTCTCCATACGCCACATTCTGGAAGGCAAGATCGACGAGCTGTTGCAACAATTGGAGGCAACAGCGTCGTCCTCGCAGTAGCCCCTGAAACTTCCTTCAACGTTAAAGCATCTATTAGCTTGACTGGAGGAAGACATGATCACCCTGCGGCCCTCGGCCGAACGCGGACACGGCAACTACGGCTGGCTCGACACCCGCTACAGCTTCTCGTTTGCCAACTATTTCGATCGCAAGCACATGGGCTTTCGCGATCTGCGCGTGATTAATGAAGACTGGATTGCCGCCGGACAAGGCTTTGGCGCGCATCCGCATCAGGACATGGAGATCATCACCTACATCGTCGACGGTGAGCTGAGCCATCGCGATAGTACCGGACGCGAGGCGACCATCAAGCCCAACGACGTGCAGCGCATGTCAGCCGGCACCGGAGTAACGCACAGCGAATACAACAACTCGGACGCTCCCGTGCACCTGCTGCAAATCTGGATCATGCCCGAGGCCAACGGCCTGCCGGCCAGCTATGAAGACCGCACCATTGCCCGCGAGGAGAAACAAAACCGGCTGCGTCTTATCGCGTCGCGCGACGGCCGCGAGGATTCCACCAAGATCCACCAGGACGCAAGCGTATACGCTTCGGTGCTGGATAGCGGCAAGTCGCTGGAGCACCAGCTCTCACCCGGGCGGCACGCCTGGCTGCAGCTTCTCAGCGGGGAGCTCGACCTGAACGGAACGAAGGTCGCCAAGGGCGATGGAGCCGCGGTCAGTGGCGAACCAAAATTGCGGATCGTCAACCCTGGCGGCGGCGAAGCGGAGTTCCTGCTGTTCGACCTGAATTAAGCTCTACGGATGCGGTGTGCCGACGAGCCCGGCCCGCCGCTTCCTCATATGCTTCGTTCAGGCCCTCCTTCGCAACGTCGTAGCAACCCTCTCGGCTGGATTGCCGACGTTGTCCATCATCGCGGTATCGTGGGAGCCCTTCGCTACTACAGTTCTGCGGTCTTTGACCTTCTGCGCGACCTCTCGCCACAGCGCCGCCGCTCCCGATACGGGGATACCGATTACGACTTCGATCACCACGTGGACACCACCTGCGCCACGGTCTCGTTGCGCACTCGTGTTCGCGAATTGCTCTCGGGAGCGCAATACCAGGCATCGGAGCCCGCACTGTTCCACACCATTCTCCGGGCGCTGCCGGTCTCAGCAGAGGGATTCACGTTTGTCGATCTCGGCTCCGGAAAGGGCCGCACCCTGCTGATGGCGTCGGACTATCCCTTCCGGCGGATTGTCGGTGTCGAATTGCTCGAAGAACTGAACCAGGCGGCAAAGCAGAACATCGCAAGCTACAACTCAGAGCGGCAGACGTGCTTCAACATTGAAGCACATTGCGGCGATGCAAGAGAGTTCCAGTTTCCGGACGAGCGATTTGTGCTTTACCTGTTCAACCCGTTTCCCGAATACGTCTTGGAAACTGTTTTAGAAAATCTGCAAGTGGATGTAGCGTCCAATCCACGTCCGGTCTACATCATCTACCACAACCTGGTACACGAGGACGTGTTTCGCGCGCAGCCGTGGTTGCACGAGCTGTACCGCACACACCAATTTGCAATCTATCGTGCGGGACTAGTTTGATTACGGTAGTCCCTGGTACTCTTTGCGGGCGTCTTTCAGGATCGGGATGTTCGCATCAGCGTTGTTCCACAGAGCGAGGAAGTCCTGATAGGTTTTGCGCGCCGCTTTAGTTTCGCCGCTCATGGCCTGCGCGCGAGCCAGCTGAAGCACTGCCAGCGAGCCCAGCGGGAAATTCTTCACGACTCCGCGGTGCTTGAGAATCTTATCGAACTCCGCCGCAGCCTCTTCCCCCTTATGCGCCTTGAGATAAGCCATGCCTCGCACATACACCGGGTAGAGGAAGGCGTAATCCTGATTGCCCAATTCATACGGCAGCGCCGATTCAAGGGCAGCAATAGCTTTTTGAGCATCGTTCCGCTGTACCGCGATGGCTCCCCTGATCGTGGGCAGCCAGTAGGTCTGAATGATGGTGTCCAGCGGGTACTGTTGGTCGAGCCTTTCTGCGAGCTTCTGCGCCTGTGCCGTATCGCCGGCGCGGGCCAATGCCACGGCAGCCATGATGGTCGGGCCACGGCCGATCGAGAGTTGCAGTGCCTGTGTCGCCTGAAATTGCGCGGCATCTGCATTGCCGAACTCCGCCTCGATGGTCGCCAGCAGTGCCCGCCTCAACCCCGCTTCGTCCCGATTGTCTGCCTGGATCGCCTGTTGTTCGAGGGCCGCGGCCAGTTTCCGAGCCTCATCCAGGCGACCGAAATAAGCGGGCGTCTGCACCTCATCCCAAAGCAGCAGCCATACCGGGTTTGGTCTGCTGTGCCCCCATTTCAACTGCTGCCGCATCATCGCATCGTCGTCCTGCAAGAACGCGAGCTGGTAACGCTGCTCGTGAAGAAACCATGCGTCGGGAAAACGGGCAACCGCCTGTTCATAGATGGCCTTTGCCTCGTCCAGACGGTCCAGATTGATGTAGCCGGCCATCATCTGCGAGTAGCCTTGCCCCGAGTCCGGGTTTAACCGTGCCGCCTCCCGCGCTGATTCCAGCGCTTTTTCGTATTCGGCGAGAGCGACCTGGTTCAAGGGCAGGTTGGCGTAGGGCAGGAAATCGTCAGGGTAAGCGGCTATCCACTGGCGATAGACCTCGTCCGCTTTCAGCAACTCTCCGGTTGTCAAGCTGTAATAGGTTGCTTCAATGTAAAAGCGTTCCCGATCGCTTACCCGGTCGCGCAGTTGGAATGCCTTGGTGAAATTTTCGTTGGCCAGGTCATACTGACGCAGGTTGAAGTACGCCATTCCCAGCGCCGCGTAGGCCCGCGCGAAGTTTGGGTCCAGTTCCACGGCCCGCTTATGAAACGGAATGGAAGCAGTTTCATCTTTGGTCCACTGCGTCTGCCGGCCCTCGGTGAATGCCTTCAGCGCCTCCAGAGATGAGGTCGTCGCCTGATCCAGGGGCTTGCTGTGTCCCTGGACAGAAGTGAGTGACTCGCCCAGCTTCTCGCGAACTTCATCGCCCGCGTTGCCCAATTGCTTCAGCACTTCATCGCGGCTGTCAGCCTCGGCCTTGGCGCTCGCCAGGGTATCGCCCGTCTGGCAGTCAACCGCGCGAAGCCCGATCAGGAAATGGCTCCCGATGCTATCGATCGAGCCCGTCATCAGGGCTTTGCTGTTGGTCCGAAGGCACACCTCGCGCGCCACTTCGTTGGTCAGGCGACTGTCGGGAGGACGGTCCATGAGATCCAGCGTTGTCCGTACCCTCCGTTCGGGAAGCACATTGAGATATGGAGACTGTTCGAGCTGGATGGCCAGGGCCTGCTTGAGCGTGGAATCGAATACGCTCTCGCCGGTCATGTTGGTGAAATCGGCCAACACGACGGTGTCTTTTCCTTTGAAGTGGGTTGCGTTGTGGGTACGCCAATACCACACTCCACCGGCAACACTGGCGAGCAGAACGAAGGTTATGGCCACGGTTTTCCACGACAACTTGCGACCAGGCAGCGGCCTGTCGGCAAGACTCATCAAGCCCAGCAGCACATGCAGGCGCTGAATGCCCACAGTAACCGTTTTTTGCGTCTGCAGGGAATACTTCAGCGCCCGCTCTTCCGTGGCGCGTTCTGCCTCCTCAGCCTCGGTGGGAATAACCATGGACTGCTGCGATTCCGTGCTGCGCTTCAAGCGCTTCAGGTCGGTGCGCAAGTCGGAGGCATGCTGGTAGCGAAGGTCGGGATCCTTCTCCAGGCACTTGTTGATGATGTCTTCCAGTCCTAGCGGCAGGTCTGGGTTCAAGCGTAGCGCGGGTATGGGCGTGCGGCGGAAGAGCGAATCAAACACGTCGGCCGACGAGCCACGAAAAGGCAGTACGCCAGTCCCCATCTCGTACAGCACCACACCGAACGAGAACAAATCAGTGCGAGCGTCGAGGTCGTATCCCCGTGCCTGCTCGGGCGACATATAAGCCACCGTGCCCAGCAAACGCCCAGGGGCGGTGAGGCGGGTTACCGCTTCGCCCGAGGCAAGGGTCGCCCGGTCGGCAAAGAGCGGATTGGTCGGCATGACCTTGGCCAGTCCAAAATCGAGGATCTTGGCATGGCCACGCTTGGTGACGAAGATATTCGCCGGCTTGATGTCGCGATGAACGATGCCTTCGCTGTGGGCTGCGTCCAAGCCCTCGGTAACCTCGATCGCGATCGCGATAATCCGATCCACATGCATCGGCTCCGTCCCGATGAGGTGCTTGAGTGTGGCTCCCTCCAGGAATTCCATCGCGATAAAAGGCCGGCCGTTGTCTTCGCCGATCTCGTAAATGGTGCAGATGTTTGGGTGATTCAGGGCCGACGCAGCCCGGGCCTCCAGACGAAACCGCTCCAGCGAGCGGGGTTCCTTGAGCAATTCATCGGGAAGGAATTTGAGGGCAACAAAGCGTCCCAGCTCAAGGTCTTCAGCCTTGTAGACCAGGCCCATGCCTCCACCGCCAAGCAACTCCACAATGCGGTAGTGCGAGATGGTGGTGTCGATCATCTCTTTTTCGATATTACGCTCCGCTCAGAATGGTAGGGAGTACAGGTCAGCAGCGTCAATTACGAACGTAGGGTTCTCCTTTCCGTCACTACCGGGACGGGAACCTGCTACCGCTGCTACATTCTTGGAACTGGTAACTACGTGCTGATTACCTTGCCGAACCCTCAAACGCGCGCTGGGCAGCATACTCAAAGGTGTGGAGAGCGCCGACAGCATGCTGTCTCCGTTTCGCAAGTGCGGTTAGAATCGTAACGTGCACAAGTTTTTCGACAATCCGGCCGAGCGCGCGGCGCCTTTAGGTGCCCGTGTGCCTGCGAGCGTTTGGCTTGGTGGAGTCGAAATCCGTCCTGCCACTGTGCTGGCTCCCATGGCGGGGGTAACCGACACAGTCTTTCGGCGGTTCATCCGCAACCTCGGTGGCTGCGGCCTGATGATGACCGAGTTTACCTCGGCTGACGGAATCGTGCGCCACAAGGACAAGAAGGCCAAGCAGTACCTGACGTTCTACGGCAACGAGCATCCCATTTCGGCGCAACTGTTCGGCAGCGACCCGGCGACCTTGGCCGACGCCGCTCGCGTGGTCGAAGGCCTGGGTTTCGATTTGGTTGACCTGAACCTGGGCTGTCCGGCGAAGAAGGTCGTAAAGTGCAACGGAGGGTCCGGGCTGTTGCGCGACCTGCCACTCATCAAGAACATCTTCGAGTCGGTGCGGGCGGCGGTGAAGATTCCTTTCACGGTGAAGTTTCGCGCCGGTTGGAACGACAAGGAAGTTGTCCACGTGCAGCTCGCCAAGCTGGCGCAGGAGTGCGGACTGGCCGCTGTCGCCCTCCACGCCCGCACCCGCGAGCAGGGCTACAGCGGGCAGGCGCGCTGGGAGTGGATTGCCGCGCTGAAAGACGCCGTGGCGATTCCAGTGATTGGCAATGGCGATGTGCGCTCACCGGAGGATGCCGCAGCCATGGTCGCGCAGACCGGATGCGACGCCGTCATGATCGGACGCACCGCCGCATCCAATCCGTGGATCTTCCGCCAGATCGAGCAATACACCCTCATTGGCCGCTACGATCTGCCGACCGAAGCCGATCGCTACGAGATGATCCGCACTTACTTCCGCATGCTGGTCGAGGAGCGCATGCCCGGCGCCGCGGGCAAGATGAAGCAGTTCGCGTCATGGTTTACGCATGGCGTGGCGCACGGCGCCCAACTCCGCAAGTCGGTATACGAAGCGAAGACCGAGAGCGAAATTCTCGACGCTGTGGACCGCTTTTTCGAACAGGCGCTTACGGGTAAGCTGACGCCGTCGCTCACACCTGCTTTGCCTGACGTGGTCAATCCAGTCACCATGCTGTCATCCTGAGCGGAGTGAGGTCGTGCAGCGACCGAACGCAGTCGAAGGACCCCTATACACGCAACTCGCTTGTCCGGCGACTTTGGTAGAGCTGGCCTTCAGGCCCGCGTATCGCGGCTTCTGTTTGTTTGGGGTAGTGCGGCTTCAGCGCCGCGTATCGCGGCCCTCTCTTGTTTGTCAGCCCGTGAGGGATCTGCTGTTGACGCTCCGCCTGCGGTTGCGCATCAGCCTTCGGCAGAGAGGAAGGCGCGCCTGACGCACCCGTGTTTTTCCCGGCCTGAAAGCCCGCCCTGAGCTTGTCGAAGGGGCCGGGACTACCCGAGGCTCGCAAACTCGCCGCTCGTGGCCCGTCGCTCGCAGGTACTTCAGCTTCGCATACTCCGCCGTCCGCGAAAACCCTACTTGTGCTCCTTCTGCTGGTCGTTGTTGATCAGAGGTATTGGGCCGCAGAGGTTGATCTTGGTGATGCGCGTATTGGCTTCACCCGAATTCTTTGGAGGCTCGACGTTGCCGACTAGGTCGCGGGCGATGCTGTAGAAGCTGTACGTGTGGCCGAGCTGTCCATTGAACACGCCGGAGGTCGAGCTTGTGTTTGTCAGCCACGGCGTGAATTGCCCGCCGTTGTCGGAGACGTAGACGGTGTAGTCCTGAATTCCGGCGCCGAGATCAGTGCCGGACCACTGAACGGTGAAGTCAAGACAAAACTCCGAGCCGGGTAGAGCCGATACCGCGCTGGTAGGCGGAGTGTTGTCCAGGGTGTTGAACCATGTTGGCGTGTTCATCGGCGGGTTAGCGTCGAAGACAATTGTGGCCTGATTCAGAATTTGAGTGTCCGTGGCAAGGCCCTGCTTCGGCATGACGTTGAACAGAACGCTCCCGTCCCCCTCCGGTGGATTCACGTTAGGCGGGAGAAATCCTATTCTTGGATCGGTTGGGGGATCGCCGGTGAGAGGGTCGATCGATGTAAATCGCCACGTCACCAATCCGGTGTTGGGATTGAGGCTAGCGCTGGTGCGCACAATCAGGCTCGTTGCCGGGCGCAGGTCCACGTCCTGCGCGAATTCGGTGCTACCGGGCGGCGGAGTAAGCTGATGGCTCCCGAACGATATAAGCCCGAGATTGAAGGTGCTTAGATCCAGCTTGGCAATATCGAGCTGGTCTGTGACAACAGCTTGTTGCACAGGAGCGCTGGCATCAGCTTTGTTTTCAAATAGAACTGAATAACGGAGAGGCTGTTGACCGGTAAGGTATTGTGCCTCGCCGACCCCCTTAGACCCGACTTTGTCATTTGGGTCAAATGAGAAGATAACTTCGAGCAGGTTATCGATTGAGTAAAAGTCATCTGGTGGTTTAATCGTTGTAGTTTCGTAATAGGCATTTTTGTGCGTGTCCCGGGCATTGCGTCGATCAAATTCATCTATAATCCACTTGTTGGTCCATCTAAATTTTCCATTGTAAGGCTCCCCTTGATAAAAGGTGGCTGTGAAGTCCTCGTAATACCATTTGTTTAGTTGGACTGCCTTCATAACCTCTTCGTACGCGGTGAGATAGAGATCGGCGCAGCTGATGCACTCACCAGTTTTACCGTAGTCGCTTGGATTGCAGAACTTAATAAAATTTTTATCCGGGGGAGGGACGAATTTCTGGGTGGCAGCAAGTACGAGCTGAGTCATTTGCTCCGGCGGAACAATGCTCCGGTCTTGGTAGCAGCCATAGCAGTAATATGGTCGGTCTGCGCCCATGTCCACGAGGGCGGGGTAAAGACGGTGAATGTCGTCGTATTTAATAGTCGCCGTTCCATTTGGATAATCGGGACCAATAGACCATCGCACAGTGCCGTCTCCCATGCTCATTCCCTGCTGGGTGCTGTTGTCTGAACTATCGTACCAGGTGCACAGGTAGCCCGCTGGGGCAGTTCCACAGTTGAACTTGTGAGCCGGGTAGGTATTTTCGTAAAGTTCAGGATCCTTAGGCACGAGCCCTCCATCCCCTTGTCCGAGATCTTCAATCGGTCCGTTTCGCGCCTGTTGATGGATAATTCCCTCCAGTGTTGTGCTTACACCAGCGCGAATTTGCACCTCATTCGAGTCATTCGCAGTGAGAAGCAATGGAAGATAGGCAACTTGTCCGGGCGCAAGGTCGACAACCCACGCATGCAACTGGCTGCCTTCGGGCACTGTAATGGGTGACCCGTCATTTGTTGCCACAACCGCTACATTCGAACTGCCGTCCAGAAAGATCTCTGGACTAGGAATATTGGTATTCCCGCTATTACCCACGGCCACCCAGTAATTCTGTGCCACGCCCAGACGAATCACAGGTAAGCCAACAAAGTCCACCCACGGCTGGAGGGCGGTACCCGCCTCAATGGTGAAGGCCCCCGAAAGCGTAAAGCGTGTTGTGTCGGGGTTGGTTACGACAACATCCCATGCTCCACGCGCCTGATCGACGAGATCGAATGTTGTATTAATGCTCGTTCCGTCATCCGCAACCGTCACAAGGTTACCGGTTATGTCCGTTTGTCCCGCTTGGGAGAGCGTCACCGTTGCTCCCTGCTGGAATCCAACGCCATTAATCTGCGCCGTGACCATCCCCGTGTCGCCGCCGGCAGACGGCCGGATGCTCATGCTCACGCACTTGCCCGCCGTGCCCGCAACGTAGATCGCCATGATCTCCTCGGGGGCAAGGGCGCGGTTATACATTGTGATCTCATCCAAGCGCCCTTTAATGAAACCGAGATTCTCGGCTTGCGCGATGGTCAGCGGAGCGCTGGCATTTGCAATTGGAGAGTTTGAAGTCTCAGAGCCTACCGCAGTACCATTCACGTAAATTGTGAATAGAGTGCCACGTTTTCTCACCGCAAGGTGGTACCACTGGCCGATGATCGGCGTGAAATGTGCGCGCACGAGATAAAAGTTGGGCGGAGGGTCGGCCGTGTTATACACCGTGAAATGGAGAAGCCCGCCCCCCAGCGCGAAGAACCACTTGTTTCGGCTGCCTGGTCCATCATCGCTACCAATGAAGATGGCTCCGGGATGAACAAGGTCCCCCCCAGGGACGACGTCGAAGTTGGCCCAGAGTTCAACGGTGAAATCGTTCTTGCCGAAGGCCCACTCATCGCTGTCCTGCGCTGCAAGGTAATTGGTCCCATTGAATTGCAGTGCACCTCGAACTTCTCCTGGCGCAGGTACAGGTCCATTGGCCCACGCCGCAGTGTGGTTGCCAACTCGATCTACGGAGGTGTTCCCGGTCGTTTCATCGAGAGACCACCAGGCAATGGCGCCCGACGGAGGCTGAAGGCAAGTTGACTGAGCTTGCGCCGAATAACCGCAACAGGTCAGCAAAAGAGCAACCGCGAACGCAGGTAGCACTTGCTTGCGGTTCTTTGCGCCTTGAGCAACTCGCCCAAGGGGTGTGACGGAGGCGATCAGGATTGCTGAAGAGGCAGCAAGAAGAGAACGAAGCAGCGCATAAGGGCTCATGGGAACCTCACTGGTTATACTGCGAGTCGGAGCCGTTCTTGGATGGGTGCTGTCCAGAGAAGCTGAAACAGTAGCGCTGAATTGGGTAGACTCGCAAGGGTCTCTTGACCGGAGGTCTGTGATCCCGGTCACAACTTGAGACAAAACTCGGCCGCCGGCGCTTACGAAAGTACATGTACCTTCGTTATCTTGTGCCCGTTCCGATTGTCTGTTAAGTTCCGCCTGTGGGCACATCGTATTGGTGTGCCTGCCCCCGTCCGGGTATCCCGGATGCGGCAAAGCGCTCTTCGACAACCTTGGCGGGCTCGCGTTGATGGTTAGCGTTAAGTTACTACCTCTGAGATAAAATGAACCAGGATAGGTGCAATAGTTTGTCGTAACTGCTTATTCCGGAATATTTTGCCTGCAACTCTCACGCGCTCAATATTTTGTGGACAAAGTTTCAAACCTGGCATGTATATACTTGGCTCACAGTATGCGGTTGCTATCTTCGTGATTGCCGTGACAGGGCTGTTCTGCGGGTGCCACGTTCCGATCCCCAAAGACTAGCGTGGGACAACGGAGACGTATGTGATTTGCGGGTTGCCGGGGACCGGAACAGAGGAGAGCGGTTATTTAGCAACGGAATGGAACCAATATTTGGAATGATGGATTTAGTTCCCGCGCGGGTCTTGGTAGGCCGTGCAAACGGAAGAACCAAATATTCGCAAGTTGGGTTTGGCCGGGAAGTAAGGACCGGTTGCTGGACTGCGTTCCAGGGTACGAGGCAAAGGGGAGAAGGACCGCTCCAGTGTCAGGTTTCCCGGGCATGGCTTCAGGAAATTCGCATGCTTGGTTGAGGGCGTCTTTGGGAAAACCCCGGAACCGGTATCCGGAACCGCCTGGAACGTTTCAAGTTCTCGAAGTGCCGGGAGCGGCCCAAAATTCTTTATGGTGTAAGAAATGCCAACGTAGAGCGGAATCAATGAGACCGTGCCAGCGTTGTCGGGCGGAACGAGTCCAAAGTCAAAATGTATGTGGTGGACTACGGTGGCGGCTCCAACATACGGCGTGTTGGCTGCGTTGTAGGTGTCCTGAGCGATACTAGCAACACGGTGCGCCTCACAGCCTTGCCACGCCGCGAGGAAGGCGACCAACAAGGCTCCGATGGTGGCGCAAATCGTGGCCACAAGTTGTCTGTGGCTGTGGGTGCTTGTTTCGCTGTACTCAGTGTTGTGCTGATCTCTAAGACGTGGCGCAAGGTCTATTTCGACCCTACCGTGCGGGTTTGGGTTGCGGTCAGTCATATCTGTATCTCCGCTACTATTTTTTGGCTTGGCGGGTTTCTTATTCTTTGGGGACTTGGAATGGCCTATTGATTGCACGGGAGATAATTGCGATAGATGGGTAAACATGAAAGCAGAATACATCGAAGGCCGGAAGGCAAGGGAAAATTTTGAGGATGCGAATGCGCTCATGCGGTTCAGCATCCCCAAAGAAACGGCCCCGGCAAAGCCGAAGCCTAAAAGCCGCAGAAAGTCCGGCAGCGATAAGGACTAGAAGGGTTCTTCCTCTGTCCGCGTCTCTGCCGCCGAATGGTGGAGCGAGTCTACCTGCTTGCCCGTCAGTTGGGCATAGGTGAGACGCTTGCCGTTAATGCGGGACATAGCGGTTATGAAGCGATCTGCGTCACTGACGTCAATCTTGTCGGCTTTATTGCCGCCACGATTGTTGTAACCGAAATACTTGTTCACCGAGGTAACGTTCAAGATGGAACGGCTCAACAGACACGTAGGTTCCGCGAAGGTTGCGCTTAAACAGCGACCAGAAATTCTCAAGGCCGTTGGTATGAACCCGTCCGTTGACGTAATGCTCCATATGGTTCACCCACTCATGCACGTAGCGATTGTGAAGCTGCTCATAGGCTACTGCGCTGTCCGTGTACACCTTGCTGCCGTACTTCACGTTCTTCAGAATGATGTTTTGCAAGGTCTCACGCTGGACGTTCGGGATAACCTGAGTGCGAATCTCTCTCGCATCCCGGTCAAGCATTCCATGACGGCAGTCTTGCCGATGTGACATATCTCCCAGCCGTTGCTCACCACGAATGCGCTGCAATGTTTCCTTGCGGCTCTTATGCATGTTCTTAGCCTTGCCGCCGATGAAGGTTTCGTCGCTTTCTACTTCGCTGACCAGAGCCGCCCAGCTTCGTCGTGTTGCCGAAGCCCTTGTTCGCCAGAACCTCACGGACGCGATGAAGCATGAACCATGCGCTCTTCTGCGTAATCTTGAGAGTCCGCCCCATCTCTGCGCTGCTCACTCCGTTCTTGCAGTTGCCAGACCATCCAGAAAGCCGTCATCCACTTATCGAGTCCGAGCGGGGAATCCTCGATGATGCTTCCAACCTTGACGGAGAATTGCTTCTTGGCATCCCTTGCAGAACCACATCAGGCGCGTGCTTGACAGAAACGAATACTCCGTTCCGCCGCAACGCGGGCAGATCATCGTTACCGTCCGGGCCAGCGGAGATTGACCGCATCAACAAAGGCCCGTTCCGGGTCGGAGAAGTAAGACAATCGCTTCCTGAAGGGTTTTAGGCTGACTCAGTTTGTTCGCCATGTCTTTGCCCTCTCGTTATATCTGATGCGAGAGTACCAGAAAGGACTTTGTGTGTCAACGTATATATTTACCTCAAACCTGCTGATTGTTTTCAAGATTTTAGGACAGGCAGGGGGAGGGGGGTACCCCTCACAGCAGTGACGAGCCGTGAATCCGGTGACAGTTACTCAACAGTTACGGAGGCGTGTTCCAGGCAACGTTTAGGGTGGCGTTCATCCTGCACCGGCAAGAGAATTGGCCAGGACGGCGGGAGGGGAAGCGCAGAGAAGTAACGCAGCTACGCTTTCACGATCTTGCCGCTGCGCAGGCATCCGGTACAGACACGCATGCGCTTGTTGCCGTGCGCGGTTTTCGCATGCACGGGACGAAGATTAACGTTCCAGCGCCGCTTGGTGATGTTGTGCGCGTGGCTGACTTTGTTTCCGGAAAGCGGCTTCTTGCCGCAAACTTCACAAACTTGTGCCATGGATTGGGCTCCGATTACGAGTTCTGGCGGGAGCAACCAGTCCCGAACGGCCCTTGGCCCGTGGAACGGTCGACAAGCAGCCCCAAAATCTCTTGAATTTACCTCTTGATTATACCTGACGGGCCGCGTCTTTACCCACCCGCGCGCAAATCCGCCAGCGCACGCCGAGAATCCCCTTGGGCAGCGACGGCGACGATTGCTATATTGGTGTCCCGAATTCAAGGCTGAGAGCTGCAATGAAAGTAACCAGATTGGGCCTCTACCTCCTCAGCGCGGTGGCGCTGTCGTCGACCCCACTGTTCGCTCAGGGAACGATTCAGGCCAACATCACCGGCGGCGGTGGAAGCGGCAAATGTACCTTCGAAATCCGCACCGGCGGCGTAGCCGAAGTGGATATTCGCGGCACGCAGGGACGCGTGCGACCGATCAGCGGAGGCCCGGTACAGTGGGTGCGGCTGAAATGCAACCAGCCGCTGCCCATGCGGCCAAACAATTTCCGCTTCAAGGGCATCGACGGACGCGGTCGCCAGACGCTCGTTCGCGATCCCAACTCCAACAACGGCATCGCGGTAGTGCGTATCGAGGATAACCGCGGCGGGATGCAAGGCTATACCGGCGACATTATGTGGAATGGCGGAAGCGGCTCGTGGAACGGTTCCGGCTGGAACAGCGGCGGCGGGAACGGCAACAACAATGGTGGCAACTGGAGCAGCAACGTTGTTCCCAATTGCCAGCGTACTATTCGCAACCAGGTTTCCTCGCGCTACGGGGGGAGCACGAACTTCAACGGGCAGCCCAGGCAGAGCAATGCCGGTTCGTTCATAATGGTCGATGGTTCAGCCAGAGTGCAGGCCAAGAATCAGTCGGGCAACATTAACTACCACTGCACCATGCATCCGAACGGCAACGTAGCCGATTCCAACTACAACGTGGTCAACGGCAACTTACCAGGTACGCCACAGCCGCGATAGGATATGCCCATGGCGGACTATCTTCTGAAGACCGAGCCCACCGAGTACTCCTTCGCTGACCTCGAGAGCGAAGGCACCACAGTATGGGATGGAGTTTCCAATCCTGTTGCCGTGAAACATTTGCGCGAGATGAAAGCCGGGGACCGGCTCGTCATCTACGAAACCGGCAATCACAAGTCGGCGGTGGGTACGGCCTCGGTTGTTGCAGTCGATGCCGCCGATCCGGCCAAACCCCAGGTGAAGATCAAGGCAGGCAAACCACTACACAAACCGGTGTCACTTGCGGAGATCAAGGCGAACAAGCTGTTCGCGGATTCGCCGCTGGTCAGGCAGGGACGGCTGTCGGTTGTCCCGTTAACTGGTCAGCAATACAAGTCTTTGCTGGGAGAGTAGGAGCGGCGGTCAGGCGCTGTGGAGGAAAGGTTCGCGTCAGGGCACGACCCTTCGGCTACGCTCCGGGCGGGCTCTTGGTCGTGCCGATAAGCTGCTTTGTTTTGGGCCCTGCTTCCCCGCGTCTTTCAGCAGTCTCTTTACCCATACCGAATAAGCCTACTTAATTTGTCATCACGAGCAAAGCGAGGGACCTGCTCTTGTTCGCGGTTGCTTGGCTGCGCAAAACACCTTCTCTGGAAACGAAAACAGATCCCTCACTTCGTTCGTGATGACAAAAGAGAAAAGTTCGTGATGACGAAAGAGAAAAGTTCGTCGTGACAAAATGGAAAACATAACTGGGCAGATAGAAAACTCGACTCGGCGCGACTAAAGGTCGTGCCCTGACACGAAGCCGGAAGTCTTCTTTCCCAACTCCGGGGCTCCACGATCATCGTTTCCGTTGCTTCCCGACAGAGGCACACCCGATTCCAATCCTTCCACAAGTTTCGTTCCACCCGGCATCGTTCGCAGGTGCAGGTCGCGCTGCGGGAAGGGAATCTCAATACCCGCATCGTCCAAAGACCTCATAACGGACATCGCGATTTCGCTGCGCACGCGAACCCAGTTGCTGTCCTGCATCACCCAGAAGTGCAGCTCGAAATTCAGTGAGCTGTCGCCAAAACCAATGAAATACGCCATCGGCGCTGGATCGGTCAGAACGCTCTCATGCTTATTGGCGGCATCCAGCAGAAACTTCAGCACCACCGTCGGCTCTGTGCCGTACGCTACCCCCAGCGCCAACTCAGCGCGGCGGCGCGACTCGGTCAGTGTCCAGTTCACTACCTTGCCGGAAATGAAGTTAGCATTCGGAATGATGACTTCGGCTCCTTGAAAGGTCTGCAATGTGCTCGACCGCACACCGATCCGCGTTACCCGGCCGGTGTAACCCTCGACTTCGAGCACGTCGTTGATGTGAATAGGCCGTTCATACTGCAAGATCAACCCTGAAACGAAGTTGTTGATGATGTTCTGCATGCCGAAGCCGAAGCCCACACCGAGCGCGCCCGTAAGCAGGGTGAATTTGTTCAGCTCGATGCCGCCGGCGTTCACCGCGGTAAAAAACACCAGCAGTAGAAGCAGGTAATAGACTGTCGAAGCAATCAGGTCCGGCAGATCGCGTTTAAGGTGGAAACGGCTGAAGACTTCTTCACGCAACAGGAAGCGAATGCTGGTGGCGATGATGTAGCCCACAGCCAGCATCAGGAAGAAACCCAGCACGCCGCCCAGGGTGATCTCACTGGCGCTTCCGGCGATGTGGAAGTCCTTCACCTCCTGCAAGGCCCGGGCCACCTCATCGCGAACTCGCAGCAATTCCAAAGTTGTCGAGAGCCAGATGGCAACGGCTGTCCAGACCAGTATTCGCGGCAGCCAGCGCAGCAGCCCCTCGCGATGCAGGCGGGCCAGCGCCAGGCGTTCTGCCTGGGGAAGGCTCAGCCCGGCCTTAAGCAGCGTCACGTAGACCCGCGTCCCCGTATACAGGGTGACGCCGATGAAGCCGCTGTATATGCAGGCCAAACCGAGATACTGGGCCAGTCGCACATAGCCCACGAGGTTGGCGGTGAGGGAGGCGCCGAGCGCCGCGGTGGCGAGCCGCGCCGCGAACAGCACGACGGTATGCCGTAGGTCGGGGACGCCGGCGGGACGCGATCGCGACGGCCTAAGGAGATAGCCGAACGTCAGGAACAGCGCGAGCATGCAGGTGAAACCCACTTCACGTTTAGCCACCGTCGAGAGTGGGACCCAACTGATGATTACGTTGAAGGCGTAGTAGGCGGCGAGGCAGTAAAACATCATGCGGTAACGCGGCTGTAGCAGAGGGGCCAGCAGCCGCAAGATGGGGAAAAAGGAAAACAGCAGGATCAGCCCGATAAGAGACAGTGGCGCCGACGGGGCCAATAGATATGTGAGCAATAAAGGGATCAGGACTCCAAGGGCAATCCAGCGCTGAACCAGCAGTAAAGCCTCCGCCTGCGTGGCACCCTCGGGCTGAGCATTTTGCGTCGCGAGGTGGAGGCGGTAGGTACAGGCCAGCGAGATAAGCAACAGTATGAAGAGAAGGACGAGCTCTTTGCGGTACTCGCCGGCAAACACTTCGATGCTTATCCAGCGGCTCGTGGCCGTGGCGTAGAGACTGGGGTTCTCGCCACCTTGCCGGCGAGCGCCTAACTGCCAGAATGGCAGGCTGTCCCGTCGCAGCAGGTTCTCGGTAAAAAACTGCTGTGCATTCCCGATGCGCGCCAGAATCTCCGCCGTCGCCTGGTCCTGTGCACCGACAACGACCTGCATTTTCACCAGGAGCTGCAACTGGCTAACCGCCTGGGAGCGAAGTTTGTGGATGGCGGTTAGATTGTCCCGAATCAGGTCGAGCAGGGGCGCGAGCTCAGCCTGGCTCTTATAGGCGTCGAGCGTGGCTGACCACTGTGGCTCAAGCTGATTCAGTTGGTCCACCGCTCCCTGAGCGGTATTGGCCCATGCCAGCAACTGCTTGCGCCGACCAATGCTGAAGTTCTGAAATCCGCGCCAATAGGTCTCCTGCTCGCGCAGCTCAATGGAGGTAGGAGTGCCCGAGAGGAGGGCGTCGACTTCCTTGCGCTTTGTCTCCAGCGTGGCGCCTTGGTCAGTTATCGTCGCGTCCACTGCTTTCAGATCTTCCGGGCTGGGCAGGGATGCCGTGATACTGCTGATCGTCTGCGCCAGTTGCTCCGACCGCGTAGCAACTTCCGGCAGCGGGATGACCTGCGGCGTCGAAGGCTCCTGCGCGGCTTGAGGAGCCATAGCGGGTGCATTCGTCGCCGCGGGACTGGTAGCATTCTGACCAGGCTTAACCTTCCCAGTAATCAGGTTCGTGAGAGGGTTCTGCGCGGGCGCAGCGATCGCAAAGGCCAGCAGAAGGACAGAGATCCCCCAGAGACGCAACCCGAGCCGCCGACGGCCTACGCATCGATCCTTTGGCATGGTTGGGGCTAATTATCGCCCATAGGCGCCTCCGCTGAATACAATCTGTGCCAGGTGCATCCATATGAGCATGGAGAAAGAGACGACCTATCTTGGCGGCGGATGCTTCTGGTGCGTCGAAGCGGGACTTAAGCAGATTGAAGGCGTAGAGTCGGTGTACTCGGGCTACATGGGCGGACGCGTCGGCAACCCGACCTATCAGCAGGTTTGCGGTGGCAACACCGGCCATGTTGAGGTTGCCGAGATTACCTTCGATCCAGACAAGCTCAGCTATCACGACCTGCTGGAAATGTTCTTTACCCTGCACGATCCCACTACCCTGAATCGCCAGGGCAATGATGTAGGCGAGCAATACCGTTCCATAATCTTCTATACCAACGAACACCAGAAAGAAGTCGCAGAAAAGGTCATTGCCGAGCTCACGCGCGAGAAGGTCTATTCCGATCCGATCGTGACGGCGCTCGAACCCGCGTCAACCTTCTACGTCGCCGAGGATTATCACCAGAATTATCTGGAGAACAACCCTACCCAGCCGTACTGCATGTTTGTGGTCGCACCCAAAGCTCAGAAAATTCGCAAGAAGTACGCCGACCGCTTAAAAGCGCACGCGTAAAGTCGGGGTGGTAGCCCCCGCCTTCAGGCGGGGGAAATAGAGGCATCCCATAACAACAACCAGAGCCCCCTTCAGTTTCAGGGACGGCATGGGTAGGGCGGCGCTTGAGCGCCGCGTCATGAGCCATGTTCGACGATGGTTCGCAGGAGTCGTTATGGACATGATCACCCCTACGACGAAACTGGGCGTGGCTTCAAACGCCGGCCTGAAGGCCGGCACTACCCAAACCTAAACCTGGGGATTCCAGCCGATCCTTCACTGCTCTCACCGTACAATCAACCTTACGGTCTCCGCCGCAACACTCTCATGCTCAAAGGCTCGGTCAGGGCGATGCTGTTGCACGACGTGTGCGAAGAGATTCGCCTGGAAGAGTTGCGCGCCATGCTGGGTGCGCGCCGCGCTGAGCCTGGTTTCAAGCACGCCACGCCGGAGTACGTCCGCTTCGAGAAGCCTCCGGTGATCGAAACGGCCGCCTCCATCGCGTTATCTTCCGGCGAGGAGCTGCGCACCCAAATCAAGTATTACGACTACGGCGTGGTGAGCGTCGTCTTCGAGCTGCCGTTCGAAGGCGATTGGGAATCGTTGGCGGGGCTGGCGGCGCGCTTCGTGCCAAGCGCCGAGCTGGAGCGCAAAGCGCACGAGATCGTACGCGAGCGCCTGGGGAGAATCTCCTTAGCCATCGTTCGCCCCTATAGCGAGTGGATCAGCGAAGACTATTACGTCTTCGTGCTCGGCGAGATCGACGGCAACCCAACTGGAGCTGATCTGGTGGCGCAGCATGGAGCGGAGATCGCACGTATTCTGCGCGGCGAGAGCAGTGACCTGGCGCGAAGCGAACGCGCCGACGCTTTGCAGGCCAGCCTCTCCTACTATCCCAACGACCTCGTGGTGGTTGGCTGGAACGCTGCGCTGATCTGCGACACGCCTGCCGGAGCGGAGGGCTCACTACAGATTCTGGAGTACGCCAACTCGCAGTTGCTCGAATTTCGCCATTATGACGAACTGCTCACCCGCGAGTTGGCAACCGTATACCCATTGCTGAAACGCAGGCCAGGAATGTTGTCTCGCTGGCGTATGGGCCGCGAGGCTTCGCGCCTGAACGGCGTCACAGTGGAAGTGACGGAGCTGGTTGAGCGGGCCGACACCGCCATCAAGTTCGTCAGCGATATGTTCGCCGCGCGGCTCTATCGGCTGGCGGCGAACAAGGTTGGCGTGCCGGATTACAAAAACCTGGTCAACGAAAAGCTGAAGACTGCGGAAAACCTCTATCGCTTTCTGGTCGACGAATTCCATCAAAGCCGCGGCTTCGTGCTGGAGCTGTTGGTGGTCATCATTCTCGTCATCGAGCTAATCTTCCTGTTCCGAGGCAAAGGTTAAGTAACTCTATAGAACTGGACAGCGGTTTACACTGTGCTGTGCGCATCGCCATCGACATTCGCCGCATCAGCGAGTTTGGCGTCGGAACCTACACCCGCAACGCCATACGAACCCTTGCCCGGCTGGACCGCGACAATACATACTTCCTGCTCGGAATTCCCGGGAAGCTTAGCGGCATCGAGGACCTCCCATCCAATTTCAGTACTATCCCGACTCACCCCAACGAGTTCTCGCTCGCCGGCTATCTCGAGCTCCACCGCATTCTGAAGATCAACCGCTGCGACCTGCTGCACGTGCCGCATCTGTTCTGGAAGCCGCAGGGGATTCCTTGTCCTTACGTTGTGACGGTGCACGATCTGCTCGACCACATGTACCGCGCCGGCACGAAGTCGGAACTAAAGCGAAGCATGCACTTCCTGCTCACCAAGCGAGTGTTGCAGCGCGCCGCCAGGATCTTCGCGGTCAGCCATTTCTCGAAGAAAGATACGGAGAGCTACTTCAAAGTTCCGGGCGAAAAGATCGAGGTCATCTACAACGCGCTGGACGATCGCTTCAAGCAGGGACATGCCGACGATGCCGACCGCCAGCTCATCGCCGAACGCTACCAGGTGAACTATCCCTTTCTGCTTTACGCCGGCCGCATCAGCCCGCATAAAAATATCGTTCGCATCATCGAGGCCTTCTCTCTGCTGAAGAACCAATTGGTCGAGGAAGGCCGGTTTCAGGACCTGCGTCTGATCATCATCGGGGACGAAGTTTCGCGCCATCCCGACTTGCGGCGCACCGTCATCAGGAGCCACCTGCAGAATGACGTGCGCTTTCTCGGGTTCGTGCCCATCGAGGTCTTGCGCATCTTCTACGACCAGGCAAAGATCTTCGTGTTTCCTTCACTGTATGAAGGATTCGGCCTTCCTCCGCTGGAGGCTATGGCCCACGGCACGCCAGTCGTTACAAGCAATACGTCGGCCATTCCTGAGGTCGTGGGCAATGCAGCCGTGATGGTCAATCCTGAGAACGTCTTCGACATCCAACGCGCTCTCTACCGCGTGCTGCTCGATCAGAACCTGCGCGAGAAGCTGAAGTGCCGGGGACTCGAGCAGGCGCAGAAGTTCTCCTGGGAGGAGAGCGTCAGCCGAATGCTTCGCGTCTACCACGAAGTTGCGCATAGCTGAGTCCCGCGACCTTACATCAGTTCCGGCTTGCACAACCGTTCGCGAAGCAGTAGGGTTGTCTCGTAGATAAGGCGCAGGACTTGGGCATCACGCGAAGTTTGCACGGCTTCTAATTGATTACGCAGAAGAAGACGTGCCACTGTCCGGGGACTTGTAGCTATGCGTAGAACCATACCAGCTTGCGGGACTTTGCTTATACTATGCTTGCTTATGGCATCCGCAATACCAGCTCTCGCGCAAGCCTCAAGCCAGTTGGGACTTCATGAAATTGTGAGCCGCATGCAGGTGGCGGAGAACGCAGAGCAGGACCGTCCGGGATACACTCTGTTTCGCGAGTACCGCCTCTTTGGCACTGACCTCAGCACATCCACTTCGCGGGTGCTGGCAGAAGTCGACTACGTACCGCCCACCAACAAACAGTTTGCCATTCGCAAGACCGAAGGCAATGAGCACGGCGAGCGGATCGTCCGCCGCGTGCTCGAACACGAAGTTCGTTTGGCCAAGGAATCCGGGAGCTCCGACTTCTGCACCGCGAACTATGACTTCGCGTTGCTGGGCCAGGAGGCGCTGAACGGAAGACCGGCCTACGTGCTTCGGTTAAGCCCGAAGCATGCGACCACGGAGCTGCTGCGGGGCAAGGCATGGGTTGACGCTGCCAACTTTTTGGTGGTGAAGGTCGAAGGCGAACCCGCCAAGAGTCCTTCCTGGTGGATCAAGGACCTGAGAATTGTGATCGACTATGGGCGTGCTGACGGAGTCTGGTTGCCGCTGTCGACTCGCGCGACGGCCGATCTGAGACTGCTGGGTACGCATACCCTTACTTCTAAAGATGTACAGGTGCACGCCGCGGAGGAAAACGCAGAACTGTCGCCGTCGCATAAGACCGCAGGGCAGCGCAACCAGTCCCGCACACCAGTGGCTGACGCCGGCGTTTGGGTTCCGCGGTAGATCTCGACTTCTGTCGCATCCTCCAGTCTCCGTTTTCCCTTCTGGATGCTTCGACCTGGGTGCCTTCCAAGCCCCACTTTTGTGTCTTCTGCCGGAGGAGCACGGAATGTAGACTCATTCTTCACGTAGGCTGGCGGCTGATTGCGCCGTGATGCGCGGCTTACAGCAAATCTGATTCGGAGGAGGCTGCATGACACACTACCTGGTTGCCATGGGACTCTTTGGGCTGCTTCGGTTCGCCATCTTCGGTCTGATCATTGGCGCGTTGGCCAAGTTCTTTATGCCCGGGAAAGATCCTGGCGGCTTCTGGATCACCATGCTTATTGGCATGGCTGGTTCCGTGCTTGCTACTTGGATTCTCCAGTCGGTCGGCCATTATCAGGAAGGACAGACCGCCGGCTGGATCGCCTCGTTCTTCGGCGCGATCATACTTCTGCTGATCTACAGGATGTTCCGAGGAAAATCGGCCTAAGACTCTTGCCCCCCGCTGCTCCGGCCGCCCCCCTGGCTTTTGACCGCAGGCGGGATGGCCCCTTCTTTCCACCGCTCTTGCGGCCAAGTGGGAGCTATGCTCGATTCGAGCTATCATCTGTAGAGGGCTCTCATCGCCCGCAAGGGACGGCACAGCCACGCTGCACACGACAAAGCCAAATAAGATCCTGCTAGTGCGCTTCAGCGCGCTGGGCGATGTTATTCAGACATTGCCCATACTCAGCATGCTGCGTGACGGCTTTCCCGAGGCCAAGATCGGTTGGGCGATCGATACCGGGCTTGCACCTGCCATCGAAGGCCATCCCGCGCTCGATTACGTTCATCGCTGCTCGCGCCGAAGCTGGTCAATGGCGCTCACCAATCCAGCGCGGTGGGCACAGGTCAGCCGGGAATTCCGGGCCTTCGTCGACGAGGTGAAAGCCGTTGGCTATGACGTGGCCGTCGACGCCCAGGGGCTCTTCAAGACAGCCCTGCTGCCCTATCTGGCCGGCATCAAGCGGCGCATCGGTTATCGGCACGGGCGCGAATTCAGCAGTATGTTCTACACCGAGCGCTACCTCGAACGCGATCAGTACTTCGATCCCACGGTGTCGCACCTGGAGCACATGGCGGCGCTGGCGCACAGCATCGGAGCCGGCGGGGTGCGCCACACCATTGAGCCTCCCGTAGTGACAGAGGCGGCGCGTCAGAATGTTTCGAAGCTATTGAACGATGCGTTTGCGGCCAATGCCCCGGTCGTGGCTATGGCTCCGGCTACGCAGTGGGCGAGCAAGCAGTGGCCGTTGGAGCACTGGAGCGCTCTGCTGAGGCAGATACTGGAAGAAACAGACCTTAACCTGATCGTGCAGGGCTCAGAAGCTGATGCCGGGGTAGGCGCGCAGATTTTGCGCGGATTTTCGCCCGCACAGCTTGAGGGACGGGTCTGCAACTTGTTTGGCAAGCTGCCGATTCCGGAGATGTACGCGTTATACGAACGAGTACACGGGGCGGTTGGGTCCGACAGCGCTCCGCTGCACGTCGCCGGAGCAATGCGCGTGCCGGTGCTCATCGGAACCTACGGGCCAACCGGCTATCGCCGAACGCCGCCCATTGGCAGCCCGCACATCAAGCTGCTCTCGACCGAGGGCGAGCTCGCGTGCCAGCCTTGTCACCAGCGGACCTGCCCGCTCGGCACCACCGAATGCATGAGGCGGATCGGGCCGGAAGAAGTGTTCCGGGCACTGTTAAAGGGATTGCATCAAGCCGAAATTCCCTTTGCTTTTACCGGAGCCGATGCGATTTCCACGCCGCGGCTGGTCTCGCTACAATGAGCGCGATGCGCGTATGTTGAATCTCGCCAAACTCGCTGCCGCTGAAATTCATCGCGAGCCCTTCGAATATCTGATGGTCGATGACGTGCTTCAGGACGACTCCAAGAAGGGCATCGTCGAAGACTTTCCTCAGATCGGGAAGAAAGGCAGCTTCCCGCTCTCGCGGCTCGAATACGGTTCGTCATTCAAGCAACTGACCGACGAACTGCTGGGCCCGGGCTTTGCCTCGGCTGTGGCGGGGAAGTTCGGCCTCGATCTGGGCCCCTATCCGACGATGATCACGGTGCGTGGGTGGTCGGATTCTTCCGACGGGCAGCTCCACACCGACTCCAAAGACAAGCTCATCACCGTACTGCTGTACCTCAATCCCGAGTGGAATGCTAAGGGTGGCTATCTGCGCCTGCTGCGTTCGAAGAATGTCAACGACTATGTCGCCGAGGTCCCGCCGACGATAGGCAGCATGGTCATCTTCAAGCGCTGCGACCATTCCTGGCATGGTTTCCCGCCCTATGAGGGCAAGCGCTTGAGCCTGCAAATGAACTGGGTCAAAAGTGACAGCTATCGCCGCAAGGAGCGCTTTCGGCACGAGATCAGCTCGTTTATGAAGGGGCTGGTCGGCCGCAAGGCCTAGTCATGCGCCCCCTCGCCGCGAACACCGAAGTGGCTTCCTCTACATCGACGACAACTGCGAAAACCAAGACCGGCGGTCCACCGCTCTCTGTGACCATAGTTGCGCGTGATGAAGAGCGAACGATCGCGAAGGTATTGGCCGCAGTCAGCGACATAGCCGACGAAATCATCTTCCTCGACAGCGGCTCGCGCGATCGCACTCCTGAGATTGCCAGGAGTTTTGACATTCGCTTCTATCACCAGGACTGGCTGGGATATGCCGAGCAGAAGAACAAAGCTATTGACCTCGCGACAGGAGAGTGGATCCTCAGCCTCGATGCCGACGAGGTGTTGACTCCTCAATTGGTGGCGGAAATTCGCGATCTTATGCAGCGCGGCGTTCCGGGGGATGTCACCGGATTCCGAATTCCCCGCGTACTGTACATCGGAGACCGTCCGGTGCGTGGCGGAGGTTTCTACCCGGACGCGCAGCTACGCCTGATTCGCAAAGGCAGAGGACGTTTCCAGCCGCGCATGGTCCATGAGTCTATCAAAGTCGAGGGCAAGGTGCGGCAACTGAAGCACGACATGCTGCACTACGCCTACACCGACGTCACGCAGTTTGCCGAAACCATGGACCACTACGCCCGCCTCAGCGCTCAGCACTACTTTGAAACTGGATACAGTTGGTGGAGCTCCAGTAAACTAGCCGAAATCCTCAAATCCGCATGGACATTCTTCTACCGCCAAGTAGTTCGCGGCGGAATCCTCCTCGGCCCGCTGTGCTGGAAACTCAATGTTATCTATGCCGGGTATGTGCGGAAGAAAGTCGAGCACCTGCGGGAATTGACAAAAGCAAAGGGGTTGCCCTAAACGCTGATAAAATACCGCTCGGATGTGGGAGCGGCCGGCTCTCTCTTTCAATGGACAGCGGCCGCCGGATGCCAATGGCGAAGTATTCTTTTGAACGATACCTCCTCGATGTGGATGAGCGAAGGCTCGTTCGCGGCAATGAGGAGATCCGCCTAAGAGGCAAGCTCTTCGATACTCTGCTCGTGTTGGTGGAGAATGCCGGACGACTGGTGCGTAAGGACGAGCTGATGCAAGCCGTTTGGCCAGATTCCGTTGTCGAAGAAAATAACCTGGATCACTGCATATCGCATTTGAGAAAGTTGCTGCGCCCAGCCGAGTACATCGAAACCGTGCCTCGCCATGGCTACAGGTTCATAGCCGAAGTGCAGTCCTCCCGAGAAGGCCCCAAGCTGATTACGTTGAATGCTGTTGCGCAGGAACCTGACCTGCCCGAGCAGGAGGTGCAGTTTTTCACCACCAGCGATGGCGTGCGTATCGCATACACCATCGGAGGTAGCGGGCCGGCACTGGTTCGAGCCAACGACTGGTTGAATCACCTTATCTTCGAGTGGAAGAGTCCCTTCTTGCGGCACTGGCTGTCGGAGATCATGCGCCACAATACGCTCATACGCTATGACCAGCGGGGCGGCGGACTGTCCGACTGGGAGGTTGAGAACTTCTCCTTTGAGCGAACCATTAGGGATTTCGAAGAGCTCATCGAAGCAACTGGCCTGGGCACGTTCTCCATTTATGGAGGCTGCCAGGGCGCGTCGATTGCCGCTGCCTATGCCGTACGGCATCCCGAGCGCGTATCGACGCTGATCCTCAACGGGGCGTTCGCCAACGGCTGGCCGGCGCCAGGCGACGGCGCGTTGGAGCAGCTCGACGCCTTGATGACCCTGATCAAGTTTGGCTGGGGCCGCGACAATCCTGCCTTCCGGCAGTTGTGGTCCACCCTGTTCCGCCCCGATGCCGATTCCATCGAAATGGATTGGCTGAACGAGCTGCAACGGATCTCAATGTCACCAGAAAACGCGGTACGCATGATGTCTGAGCTTCCAAAGTTCAAGATTCTTGACTTGCTGCCCGATATTTCCTGTCCTACTCTTGTGCTGCACTCTCGCGACGACGCCGCCGTCGCGGTACAGCAAGGCAGGTTGATCGCGTCACGAATCCCCGGTGCCAAGTTTGTTGAGCTGCCCAGCCGCTGCCACATGGTCGGCCCTGGCGATCCTGCTTGGGACATGTTCGTCGAGGAGTTCTCCGCCTTCCTGTCGTGGAGCACTCCCGAAAGTGCAGTTGCCAAACACTCATTTGCCTGACCAGTCTTCGGTACAGCAGTCCGCGACGAGCCTGTAGGGCGGCTGCGGGACCGCCCTATATTTTCGTGATCATGCAGCCGTGTGCTGGTCGCCGACCGCGGGCTCTTTGCTCGCCAGGTACGGTAGTAGCGATGGAACAAGCTTTGGCACCTGCTGACGGTAGTTCTCGTAATGGTCGCCATGCACCGCGATGAGGTCGCGCTCTTCCCAGCGAATCGCCGTCAACATATACGCCGACGTCATCAGCGCGAATAGCAGATGCGCTCCCGTCATAGTGGGCGTCGCCCAGAACGCGATGAACCAGCCCACATACAACGGATGCCGCACGAACTTGTAGAACAGCGGCGTACGAAACTCCAGGTGGGTGTAAGGCTTTCCGACCAGGTACAGCCAGACTTGCCGCAGGCCGAACAAGTCGAAATGGTTGATCAAGAGCGTGCTCATCAGCACCAGCCCGAATCCGAGGAAGAACAGGCTGTTTACGGCATCGCGGATCTCAGGGTTGCTCACGTTCCAGATGACTCCGCCGATCGGCTGCCAGAACGCGAACAGCGCAATCAGCAGCAAGCTGGAAGCGAGAACATACGTGCTGCGCTCGGCGGCTTCCGGGATAAGCCGCGTCAGCGCTCTCTTGAATGCTGGCCGCGCCATGACACTGTGCTGCACGGCGAATACCCCTAGCAGCAGCATGTCGATCAGCAGGGCCTGCCAGAATGGCGCTCGTATAGCCGAGTCCATGGACCGGGGTACCATGAAGTTGCCAATGAACCCCATGGCGTAAAGAAAAACGAGAAAAAACACGGCGTAGCTCAGGACGCCATATGCAAACACTCCCAAACGCTTCGTCATAACTCTCTCCTTCTAGCTGGGTCCGGGGCCCCCAACGCTTCAGTGAGAGTAGCGACAAACTGATGAGGCGTCCTTGAGCAATTCTGAAATCTCCCTGAGAGACTTCTGAATGTTTAATTGGCCCAGGGAGTCCGCGTGGGCTGGACGAGGTGGAGGCCGATCTTCTTGTTGTGTTGGGGAGAGGGTGAGAATGAAGGACCGGGTCCGCCTTCTCACGTTGGATTTGCTATGTGAAGCCCGTTGGAGCCACATCAGCCAGGAGAGCGAACTGCGAATCGTTAGCTGCTGGGCCGGAAATGGTGGTTCAGCGGTTCGCGAAATTTGAGGCAGTAATCTGGTACACAACGCTGTTCCCGCCGCGCGGGTCAGGCCGGGAGCCCACCAGAATTCCTCCGATTTTCTCTATCGCCTTGCGAGAGCGGAAGTTCTGCGGCCCGATGACGAAGATGACCGCATCCACGAATTGAAATGCTTGCTCGAGCATCAGGCGTTTCATTTCCCGGTTGTAGGCGCCTCCCCAATGCGACCTGGCGAGGAATGTCCAACCAATTTCTACTTCGCTCTTGTCCGAGCTGTAGCCATGGAATCGTGAAGACCCGATAACTTCACCGGTGGCGGCGTTAATAGCGATCAACGCTCCGCCGGATTGCAGTGCCTCGCGGAAGAATTCGCGGAAGACCTCATCCTTGTAGCGGTCGCTGGACGGATGCTGCTCCCAGACCAGGGGGTCCGAAGCCACCGCATAAAGAGCGTCGAAATCCTCGGCGCGCAGCGGCCTGAGCTCAAGGAGAGGACCTTTCAAAGTCGGTTGGAGTTCAAAGAGCACTGGAGATTTCGCTCTGACGAGTATAAGACGGCGAGGGACGCTCTTTCAGCGGACATTAAGGCAGGCAAACGGCTTTGGCTGTTCCGGCGAATAGCGAACAGCGGAATTTCTTTAGCTGCTGGACCTGTAAGTTGAGGCGTGCAGCGGGCGTGACACCGAGCGAAGTCGAGGTGGGGAGTCCGCTGCCGAAATCCCGAGCGCAGTGAGGGACCTCATGAAACTTAGCTGCTGGACCTGTAAGCCGAATTCTGTTCCCGCCCTTTCGAGCGGGAGACGGTCATTCGTCTAGGCGGCACATCACTGTGCCACTCCAGCGACCTACCCGGAAGTTGTGGCGCACCGAGCCGGCACGCAGGCCCCGAAGGACCTTCCTCCCCTATTTGGTCTTGCTCCGTGTGGGGTTTTCCCTGCCACCGCCGTTGCCGGCGGCGCGGTGCGCTCTTACCGCACCTTTTCACCCTTACCCCTCTTGCGAGGGGCGGTATGTTTTCTGTGGCACTTTCCGTCCACGGCGCTTCAACGCCGCTGCCCGGACGTTATCCGGCACACCGCTCTGTGGAGTTCGGACTTTCCTCTCCCTACCTGCGCAGCCCAGCCGAAGGCTGGCGTCCGCAGACCGGCAGCGACCGTCCGGCCCAGCAGCTAACAAGATAATTATAGATGTTCCTTGGGCCCCAAGGTTCGGCTACTGTTTGTCGTCGACGAAGGTCGAGACCCTCCCGGTCCACTTGTTGTCGCTGACCGTAGTCATCTTCTTTCCATCCGGCGAGACTGTGATCTTGTTAACGACATAGACTTTGCCATCGCGCTTCTCGGTCACTTCCAGCGCGCGGTCGCCTAACTTTTTCAGCGATACAGTTTCGTTGGCATAGACTCCCTTGACGGGATAGTCTTTGCCGTCGAACTTGGCTTCCCAACTCTCGCCTGTCGGTGTCGACATGCTGACGGTGTCAGCCGATACCTTCCACGTCGAGGTAAGCCCCGCCGTGTCCTCATTCACGGTCTCAACTCGCCAGGAACCAGAAATCGGGTCCGATCCGGCGGGTCCCTTGGATACCCGCACCAGCTTGGATTCCGTCTTGAACGACTGACTGCCATCCGCGGGATAGCTGGTAGTGGCGACCGTCAATGTCTTTCCATCCTGGGACAAGGACCGGGTCTGCTCGAAGGTTGGTTTTCCAGCTTTCTTGCCGGCAGCCTGCAATGTGTTCGGATCGGTGAGTTTTACCGACAGCATGTCATACGGCTGACCGGTGACACGCTGATCTTGGGCGCGCAGCTTTCGCAGGCGTACATCCCATCTTTGACCGCGAACACGTACGCTTTGTGCGACAGTTTGGACGCCGCCATATCGGTCTTCCAAGTACCGTCGAACGGACTTTGGCCAAACATCGTGAATGGGAGAAGCAACAAAACAGCGCATAGTACTTTATTCATCTCTATCTCCTTGCGACGAGGGTCGTGAAACAAGCGTCTGTTTTGCTTGTCCTCGAAGGCAGGCCCTATGGTACACGCCTATTGTGACCTAGGGTATGGTAAAGCGAGCAGGATCTCTTGAGAGCGACTAGAGGAGCGAAGAAGAAACATGCCCGACGCGATTGAGCAGTTCGCCTCCGCCAAATACATCAGCCTCGAAACCTTTCGCAAGACCGGCGTCGGCGTGCGCACCCCAGTTTGGTTCGCCGCCGACCCGGCAGCGCCGCAGATCTTCTACATCTACTCCGAAGCCGATGCCGGCAAAGTTAAGCGCATTCGCAACAATCCACACGTGCGGGTTGCACCCTGCAACATGCGCGGCAATCTGCGAGGCGCCTGGGTCGATGGCCAAGTCCGAATCTGTGAAGGCTCCGAGGCGGAAAAAGGCCAAGACTTGTTGCGCCGGAAGTATGGATGGATGAAGCGCATCGGCGACTTCTTTGCCGGATTGCGAAAGCGCGGGCAGGCGGTGCTACAGATCAGCGTGGGCTGAGCAACCTGGTTGAGTACAGAGCTACCGCCCTGCCAGCGCGTTGAGCACAATGTTCAGCGGCGCAACCGTCGGAGGGCGGAAGTACCGGTCAACGATGAATCGGGTGCCGTCGCGGGTGACGTCATACATAAACAAATCGGTTGAGGAGATGTAGGGGCGCGAGTTCATCGCAAACAACTCTACCGGCGTACCGGTTGAAAGACCTGGTTCGGTGGTGACCGGAACGGCGACCAGCATCCCATGCGGGTCGACGTAGTAGATCTCTTTGCCGTCGCCGCGCCAGCGTGGCTGCCTTCCTCCACTGCGCGAGACCTGGAGCTTGCCACCCGCTGTGGGATAGGTAGTAATGAACACCTCCCAGTCGCCGGTCTCATTGGACTCGTAAGCGACCCATTTGCCGTCGGGTGAGATCTGCCCGTTCCGTTTGGCGCCCCCCTCCATGAAAGTTGTCAACTTGCCATCCGGCAGCGAGACCAGGATCAGCGAAGACCCACCTTTCTTGAACTCGACGGTGGTCAGAAGCGAGCGGTCGTCAAGGCTCCACGAATTGGGCATGAAATCACTGCCATCGAGGGGAAGGATTGCCACACCTTTATCTGCTTGAAGTCCATTCGATGCCTTCAGGCGCAGCACTTCCGAGGTGCCAATGCCTCGAAACGCAATGGTCTTGCCGTCGCGCGACCACACTCCGGTGGTTTCTTCCGACGGATCAAATGTGAAACGTGCCGAAGTGGCGTTCTGCAAGTTGTAGGTCCAGACGTCAACATTCTTCTCGCGACGGTTCGCCAGGTCGAAGGATACACGGGTCTGATCGGGCGAGATGGCAGGGTTCGCGATGATTCCCGGCTCGCCGATCTTGCCCAGCTCCTTGCCCGTGCGGTTCACCCAGGTGAGTTGAGAAAGGGGGGCGCCGACCCCCAGATGATAGATCAGGGTTTGATTTTCGGCGACGCTGAACGCAGCCCAGTAGGTGGAAGGGTTAACTCCCACCTGTTCCAGGATAACGTGGGGCTTCCCATTGACGCTGCCGGTTCCGGGCTTGTAGCCCACCGCTACCAGCGAGCCTTTATCGTCCACATAGAGCAGGTTTTCGTGGGCGTATCCCGCGCTCGATCGGCACGCGATGAGCTGTTGCTTCTCCTTGGCTTCGAGATCGCTGACATAGATGCCGGTGGTTGGGTCCTTCTTGCGTTCATCGAAGTTACCTGACCAGAACAGGAAATGACTGCCGTCGGGAAGGAAGATTGGCCAGCGATGCGAATCTTCCGGAGACTGGAAGATCTTGTCGGTGAGGGGACGCGCGTTCGAACCATCGGCATCGACGCGCCATATCACACCGCTCGCGTCGGGCGCGTAGATAATCACGTTCTTGCTTCCCCAGCTTCCGCCGCGAGGGCTGAGAACGCTGGCCAGAACGACGGGATTTCCCCCGCCAACGGGTATCTTCTTAAGCCTGCCGGCCGCGAAGAATCCGATGTATTCATCGTCGGGCGAGAAGAATGGATACGATGCTCCCTCCGTTCCTGCGAGCTTCAGTGCCTGCATCGATCCGACTCGCTGCACGAAGATGGCGTACTCACCAGTCTCGCCGGGTGAGACGTGGGCAAGCATCTTACCGTCGGACGAAATCGCCTGCTGACTGACCTCGCCTTGCGTCGGTACCGCAAACTCCATGCGCTCGGCCTTGGTTACAGTGGGTGGATATAGAAAGGCGAGTCCGGCAAGCAGCGCGAGGAGAACGAGGGCACCGGAAATCATCCAGTACCGCAGCCTGCCATCGGCCTGCGCCTTTTGCACCGGGAGGACGAGAGACGTTTCCGATCCGGAAAGCGCGGCAAGTGCAAACGTGAGATCGCGGGCCGACTGAAAGCGGTCGGCCGGATTCTTCTCCAGACAGTGGCGAACGATCTTCTCCAGTCCGGGAGGAATGCGCGCTGTCGTGGTATCGACCTCCGGCGGCTCGTCGTTGAGGATGGCATGCATCGTCTCGACTGATGAGCCCCCGGTGAACGCACGCTTGCCCGCCAGCATCTCGTAAAGCACAGTGCCAAAGCTGAAGATGTCCGAGCGATGGTCAGCAGGCAGTCCGCGTACCTGCTCCGGCGACATATATCCCACCGTACCCATCACCGTTCCCGGTATAGTTTGCGAACCGGTGAAGGTTATGCCAGCGGCGGACTCGCTCGTCTGTTCTTTGGATAGCCCGAAGTCCAGAAGCTTGGTGTGGCCGTCTTTGGTGAGGTAGATGTTCTCCGGCTTTAGATCGCGATGGACAATGCCGCGCTCGTGCGCCGCCGAGAGCGCCTGCGCAACCTGAGTGGCAATCTCGATTGCCTTGCGCACGGGTATGGGACCGCGGTTCAGACGCTCACGCAGCGTCTCGCCTTCGAGAAGTTCGGTTACGAGGAACGGTACTTCGCCGTGTGTTCCGACGTCGTAGATGGCGATGATGTTGGGGTGATTCAGCGCGGCGATGCTGCGCGCCTCCTGTTCGAAGCGGCGAAGACGATCGGCACTAGAGCCGGTCAGCCCGATCAGCTTGAGCGCGACGGCGCGGTGCAGGCGGCTGTCGTTGGCGCGATACACTTCGCCCATGCCGCCTTCGCCGAGCTGCGACACGACTTCATACGGCCCGACTTTTTCTCCAGGCGCCAGTCCCATGTTCGAAATCGGATTATAAGCTGGATTGGAGGAGTGGCTGAGGATTGCGACATGAGGGCTGTAAGTGAAACCAAATGCGAAGGCCAGCTTCCGCAGCGCTGAGATTGAAGCAAGCCGAGGAAGTAATCACTTAGCTAATGCCCTTCGAAGTTCTCGAAGTAGCTTCTCCGTCTCTTCGAGACGCCTCAACAGCTGTTGATCTCCCCGAAGATCGGCCAGTGCCGTCCATGGATATTTCTGGACCGCTTCGGAAAGCTGTTCTATATCTCCCAAAAGCCCCTGATTCTTTCTCGAGGGAACTGGGGCGACGCTTACTATCGCCGACTCAATGCTGCCATCCGGAGACAAGAACTTATCTTTTGCCACAGGATCCTTGAGAATCAGCCGCAGCTTTCTGATGTCTTTGGAATTCGTGATCTCTTGGTCGTTGATCTTCCTTATGATCGCGTCAAGCGCTGACGGCGTAAGCAACTTTTTGTTGAGGTTCTTAATCTCGCGGGCCCAGGTTATCGAGGCACCGGGTTCGGCAAGATTGGTGAGCTTGTCGGACAGCTCGTATATGTCAACCAGCTTGTCTAACTCTCGAACGGTGATTCCCAAGATGTTGGCTGCGCTAGCACGTCCGACCATATTGACGAGGCTATACGCTACCATCTCTTTCTCTTTGGTGTCCCACTCTCGCCGCTGGCGATGGATGTAGATCCAGACTCTAAGACGCTCTTCATCGGTGAGCGTTCGATCAGTGATTTCCGCAGGAAGCCGTCTGTACTCTTCTTTTTTTTGTACCTCGACCAAGACTTTCGAATTGGTCCAACGGCGGTCGCCATCAATTATCCGAAACTTGTTCGGGTTATCTGGATGCGGTTCCAATAGCAGTGGTTCGAAGATTCCTTCATTTGCCTCGATCTGACGCTGAAGCTCGGGGTCCTCTTTGGGTCCCATTCGAGGCTGCTTGTCATTAGGAAAAACGTCGTGTAGATCGACCGTATCGCGATATGTTCGCAGGAGCGTGCGGCCGAGCCGCCGCTCCTGCCACCGGAATGTCAGCGCTTGTTCCATACGACCGCTTCCTGTAGTGCATTGATACTGGGCGTGACACTCGTGACCGCTTTTCCAGTCTGCCGCGGTGGTGCGTCGTCGATTTGGCCGGTGTCCTCAACGACACTGGCCACCTCGGTTTCCACTTCCCGGAGCAACGTGTTCAGCTTTATAGCCATGACACCACGCTTCTTCCACGTCTTGTCGTGTTCCTGCTTCTCGATCACGTCCAAGTCTAAGATGTCCTTCGTAAGCTTACCCGCCTCAGTAAACTTCCGCATGTACGGTTCGGAGGTGATTAGCTGATAGAGCCTCGTCATCTTCGTGGCACGCTCTTTGAGGCTCAGCCCCCTAACGTGCATTGCGATTATCGCGCTCCGCAGTAACTGGACCACGTAGACGGCGCGGGCCGGTGCGATGACAATGATGTCGGACTCGATACACATCTCCTTCTTGCCCGCTGGAAATGCGGTGGTCGTCAAGATGGCGTATTCGGCTTTTGCCTGAACCTGATCTTGTCGGAGTTTTGTGACGAAGTCCGACTTCCAGCCCTGATGATTCTTAGAGTCGATGGCGATCTTGCCACAAGACTCCCCTTTGTACATTACTTCGTGGATGAGGTCGGCGCCGGGCTGTCCTTTACCGACGCGGACGACCTTGTCACCCTGGAACACCTCGCGGAGGGACTCTAAGAGATCTACCTCAGCTACGTCCCCCAACTCATTCGACGTCTTTTTCTGTAGTTTCCTCTCCATCACTTGGATGTGTCGCTGAAACCCTTCTTTCTCACGAGCAAAGCTCGATTGCTGCTTCAGCAACGCCAGCTTAGCATCAGCTTCGAGCGCCTGACGTAACCGGAGCAGCTCTTGTTGACGCAGGTTGTCAGCTTCTACCTGTACTCGTTTGAGAGTTGTGGCCTCGCGTTCTTCCGCTTTTTTCAGTTTTGTCGCGGCCTCATCGCGCTCGGCGTGGGCCTTCGCGACCAGTTGCCGGGCCTCTTCGTGCGCCTTGTTTTCCGCCGCCCGTTTCTGTTTCTCAAATTTTCCTTGGCCTTCCGGATGACTTCCGCTTCGCGCTCTTCCACTTTTTTCAGTTTTGTCGTTGCTTCGTCGCGCTCGGCCTGGACCTTAAGGACCAGTTTGTTAGCCTCTTCCCTCGCATTCTTTTCGGCTATCTCCTTCTCGTGTTGCGCCTGCCGTTTGAAATCTTATTCCAACTTATGACGTAACAGCTGCTCCGCTTCTTGTGTTTTAGCAAGCCGGGCCTGCTCTTGGGTGTGGAGTTTCGCTTCGATCTCTTGCAGTTTGACCTTGGAGAGCTCGGTCCCGCAGGGCGGACACTGCTGAGGTACTTGTTGCATATTCGACCCATCCTTTCGGCCACAAAGCTACAACTCTGTTCCACTCCCGCCTCTAGCAGAAGGAATCATTAGGACAAAAATTAGTCCTTTTTATTCCTTGTGTCAAGCCTAGAGCTTTAGACCGGGTGGGTATTACTATGTAAGTCAATGAAAAACAGCCAGATACGAATTCAACAACAAACAAAAACGCGGAAGCCGAAGCTTCCGCGCTGATCACCTCTGATCGATCTTACGGTTTGTCATCACGAGCCCGCCGCGGCGGGCTCGTAAGGACAAATCATTACGGGTGCTGTTCGGCACAGCTAAAGCTGTGCCCTGATACAGACCGTCATGTCAACCGCCTTAGCTGAGAGCTGATAGCTGACGGCTGACAGCTTCCTACAACGCGTTCATCTTGGCCAGGAACTCGGAATTGCCAACCGTCTTGCTTAGCCTGTCGATAAGCAACTCCATGGCTTCGACGGGCGACAACGGGTTCAGCACCTTGCGCAAGACCCAGATGCGCGCCAGGTCGTCCTTGGGGATGAGCAACTCTTCCTTACGCGTGCCCGAGCGCTGAATGTCGATGGCCGGGAAGGTGCGCTTGTCGACCAGCTTGCGGTCGAGAATGATTTCCATGTTGCCGGTGCCCTTGAACTCTTCGAAGATGACGTCGTCCATGCGCGATCCGGTTTCGATCAGCGCGGTGGCGATGATGGTCAGCGAGCCGCCTTCTTCGATGTTGCGGGCTGCACCGAAGAACCGCTTCGGCCGCTGCAATGCGTTCGAGTCAACGCCGCCGGAGAGCACCTTGCCCGAGGGCGGAACGATGGTGTTGTAAGCACGCGCCAGTCGCGTAATCGAATCCAGCAAGATGACGACATCGCGCTTGTGCTCGACCAGGCGCTTGGCCTTTTCGATCACCATCTCAGCCACCTGCACGTGACGGGCGGCCGGCTCGTCAAAGGTCGACGAGATTACTTCGCCCTTCACCGAGCGCTGCATGTCGGTGACTTCTTCCGGGCGCTCGTCGATGAGCAGCACGATCAGCACGATCTCGGGATGATTGGTCGTGATCGAGTTCGCCAGGTTCTGCAAGAGCATGGTCTTGCCGGTACGCGGCGGAGCGACGATCAGTCCGCGCTGGCCTTTGCCCACCGGGGTGAGCAAGTCCATGACGCGGGCGCTGATGTTCTCCTTCACCGTTTCCAGCTTGATCCGCTCCTGCGGATACAGCGGAGTGAGGTTGTCGAACAGGATCTTGTTGCGCGCTTCTTCCGGAGATTCGAAGTTAACCGCTTCGATCTTCACCAGCGCGAAGTACTTCTCGCCCTCATGCGGAGGGCGTACCTGGCCGCTGATGGTGTCGCCCGTCTTCAGGTCGAACTTGCGGATCTGCGACGGTGAGACGTAAATGTCGTCGGGACCGGGCAGATAGTTGTAATCGGGGGAGCGCAGAAATCCATAGCCATCGGGCAGGATTTCGAGCACGCCCTCCGCGAAGATGTGTCCTTCCTTTTCGCTTTGCGCCTGGAGGATTTTGAAGATGAGGTCCTGCTTGCGCAGGCCGCTGGCGCCGGGGAGATCGAGCTGGCGCGCGATCTTGGTTAGTTCGGTGATGTTCTTTTCTTTGAGTTCAGAGATTGTCATGTTCACCTACGAAGGGATATTGCAGAAGGGCGGGCCGGAAGGATCGGCGGAGGAAGGCGCGCCGAAGCGCGACGCGCTTATGCAGCGCGCCGCTGGGCCTCGGAAGCCGTCTCCGGCTCTACAATGATGTTCTGCCGCTCTGCGTCCGCAATGCGATGCAGCACCTGGTTAGTCGTATCCTGGATACGAGTGTTGGGACGATGGAACTTCCGCGTCGCCTTGGAAGCAAGCTGGCACAGCATGTAACGATTACGCAGTGTATGAACTGCCTCGAATACGAGATCGGACCGCATTCTTTATTCTCCTAATTGCGTATGAAGGTATAACCAGGGAGCCCGGCCGAAATATCGGAGTGTTTCTTGCAGCTCCCGGCGTCGTGCAGCTTGGCGGTGCGAACGTCTCGCGAGGCGCGCTCAAAAGGAGCCACGTAGTTGGATGCACATCCCCCGCAAAGAGTTCCAGTTTTCCGCAAAATACAAACCAGCCGCCCAGCCGACCGAAACCGGCCAGGATCTAAGGGTTCTTGGATCGACCTGAAAAAACAGCGCAAAACATCACTGGGCGCGCTTTGGTATTGCCTTCCTGATTACCGGTTATTGGCGTTCAGTGTGTGGCCGATTAGGGCAGGACGCCTGGACTGGAGCTACAGGATAACGGCTAACTCAGAAGCGATACCTTAGCCGGATTCGAATGCCCTAGTCAAGAAAAATCGTGCCCGGTTACCGCACGCTGGTAACCAACTATGAAACCTGAACCTTAGACGCCACAGCCGGCGAAAGGTACGTACAAAATGTAACTGATAGAAAAAACGTGGGTTGCAAGGCGCCGCGAGGAGCTGCCGATAGAACTGAGGTGGGCTACGGGCGCCCCCATCCCGGTCTCTATTGCCGCGGTGGGGATGTTCGTGAACCCACCCGGCCAAAACCCGGTCGAGTGGGGCACCCAAAGTCTTAGCTACGCCCAGAAGGTCCGGTCCAGCGTTCTGTACTGAATGGCCTCGGCGATGTGGCCAGGCTCGATGTCTTCTCCGTTCGCCAGGTCGGCAATCGTGCGCGAGACCTTCAGAATGCGATCATGCGCGCGTGCGCTGAGCCCCTGCTTTACCATGGCGCGCTCCAGCAAGTGCTCGGCTTCGGTGCCCAACTCGCAGTACTTGCGAATCTCACGAGAGCCCATCTGGGCGTTGGAGTAGATGCGCTCCTTGCCAACGGCGAAGCGATTGAGCTGGCGCTCGCGGGCGATCATCACACGTTTTGCAATGTCCGCAGAGCTCTCCGGAATTGAGCTGCTGCGCAACTCGCGGTAGTTCACGGCCGGCACGTCAATGTGGATGTCGATGCGGTCCAGCAGCGGACCGGAGATCTTGGCCACGTAGCGCTGGATCATCATGGGCGAGCAGTGGCACTCGCGCGTGCGGTCGTTGAAGTATCCACAAGGACAGGGATTCATCGCCGCCACGAGCATGAATCGTGCGGGGAAGCTGAGCGACATCGCAGCGCGCGCGATGGTAACCGTGCCGTCTTCGAGCGGCTGACGCATCACCTCGAGCACGTTACGCGGGAACTCAGGCAGCTCGTCGAGAAAGAGCACGCCGTTATGCGCCAGCGAGACTTCGCCGGGACGCGGGATCATTCCCCCCCCGATCAGGCCCGCGTCCGAGATGGTGTGATGCGGCGAGCGGAACGGCCGCGTTCCAACCAATCCGCTGGAGGAGTCAAGCACGCCGGCAACGCTGTGGATCTTCGTCGTCTCCAACGCCTCTTCGAAGGTAAGCGGCGGAAGCACCGTCGCCATGCGCTTGGCCAGCATGGTCTTGCCCGAGCCGGGCGGGCCGATCATCAGCAGGTTGTGCCCACCCGCGGCGGCCACTTCGATAGCGCGCTTGGCTGTCTGCTGACCGCGCACGTCTTTGAAGTCAACGCCCCAATGTTGCGAGACCTCCAACAGGGCGCGCGTATCCACCTTGATCGGCTGAATGCCGTTTCCCGTGTTCAGCAGTTGCACCACATCGATCAGCGAGCGCACGGGATAGACTTCGACCCCCTCCACCATAGCCGCTTCGCGTGCGTTCGTCTCAGGGACGATCAGCTTGCGAATCTTGTTGGCGCGAGCCATGACTGCGATCGGCAGAGCACCCCGGATTGCGCGCAGGCCACCATCCAGCGAGAGCTCGCCCACGAACAGCGCGTCTTCGGGTGGCTTGTTGTTGATGCCGCCGTAGGCCCCCAGAATGCCGAGCGCCATCGGCAGGTCGAAGCCGGAGCCTTCCTTGCGGATGTCTGCCGGAGCCAAGTTGATGGTGGTAATGGTAGGAGGAATATCGTAGCCGCTGTTCTTCAGCGCAGAGCGGACACGCTCACGGCTTTCGCGCACCGCCGCGTCGGGCAATCCAACGGTGATGAACTTGCCCTCTTCATTCGCCTTGAAAGGGGCGACATCAACCTCAACCTCGATCAGGTTGGCGTCGATGCCATACACGGCCGCGCTGAGTGTCTTGTAAAGCATGAAGCGGGAGAGCAGGAATCTCAATAGGTAACACGGTCGGGTTACCTGAGAATGTGATGTGACGCACCTGGGCTGGTGACGCACACGCGTTTGGGAAGGCCAACCTGTTGTGTTCCCCGCGACTTCTGACATAATGTCCGGTTCATCAGGGTTCGCGCCAGAAATGCAAGGATTCGAAAAGCTACCCACGTTCCGCCGGGCGTTGCGCGCCTCGCGCGTCGCCCGGGCGGCCCACTGGAACCCGTTCGCCCTCTACACAGATGACCTGCGGTTCGCCGAGGGCATGCTGTTCGGGGTGGCGCTCATGCTTCCGTTCTGGCTCCTGGTGGGCTATGCCGTGAGCCTGCTAGCGCGCTAGGCCCCGATTGGTGAAAAAACCTGCTGTCGTTCCCGCACCAGCCTGCGAAAAAATCTCGTCAACTCCGGCGCTCACTGGATCGCAAACCGCTCCGAATCCGATGCCAGTTATGATGAAGGGAAGAGCCTCCCAACCGGGAACGATGTAATCCATGTCAGAAGCCTTTATCTGCGACGCGATTCGTACTCCTTTCGGCCGCTATGGCGGAGCACTCTCGCCGGTGCGCACCGACGACTTGGCCGCCATCCCAATCAAAGCCCTGCTGGAGCGCAACCCAGGGCTCGACCCTGCGGCGGTCGATGACGTGATGCTCGGCTGCGCCAACCAGGCCGGGGAAGACAATCGCAACGTCGCGCGCATGGCTTTGCTGCTGGCGGGCTTGCCGCAGGAGGTTACAGGGTCGACGGTCAACCGGCTGTGTGGATCGAGCCTCGATGCAATTGCGGTGGCGGCGCGGGCTATCAAGACGGGCGAGAATTCATTGATCATCGCCGGCGGCGTCGAGAGCATGTCGCGTTCGCCGTTCGTGATGCCGAAATCGGAGGCACCCTTCGCGCGCGACTTCAAAGTTGAAGATACAACGCTGGGCTGGCGCTTCGTGAATCCGAAGATGAAGGCCATGTACGGCGTCGACTCGATGGCCGAGACGGCGGAGAACGTCGCAGAAGAGTTTCACATCTCGCGCGAAGACCAGGACGCCTTTGCGTATCGTAGCCAGCAGCGTACAGCCGCGGCTATGCAGAGTGGCGTTCTTGCGCAAGAGATCGTTCCGGTTTGTATCCCACAACGTAAGGGGTCGCCGGTGATCGTGGACAAAGACGAGCACCCCCGGCCCGATACGACCCTCGATGCCCTTGCCAGGCTGAAGCCCTACGTCAGAGCCGATGGCACCGTCACGGCGGGGAATGCCTCGGGCATCAACGACGGAGCGGCTGCGATGATCATCGCCTCAGAAGAGGCGGTAAAGCGCTTCGGGCTGACGCCGAGTGCGCGGGTGATCACGTCCGCCGTTGCGGGCGTAGCGCCGCGTGTGATGGGTATGGGACCGGTCCCTGCGACGGGCAAAGTTCTGGCTCAGGCGAAGCTGACCATCGACGACATGAATGTGATCGAACTGAACGAGGCTTTTGCGGCGCAGGCGCTCGCGGTGCTGCGCCAACTGTGGGTTCAGGACGACGCGGCGCACGTTAATCCCAACGGCGGAGCAATCGCGCTGGGGCATCCGCTGGGCGCCAGCGGCGCAAGGCTGGTCACTGCAGCAGTGCGTCAGCTCGAACGCACGAAGGGCCGCTACGCCTTATGCACGATGTGCATCGGAGTTGGACAAGGGATTGCGATGGTGCTGGAGAGGGTGTAAAGGCAGTGGATAGTGGTCAGTGGCTAGTGGCTAGTTGGTGCATCTTCCAGCTCATCCGCTGGTCGAAAGTCGAGTTGGGTCAAAAACCGCCGTCGCGTCTGGCCACTATTCACTGATCACTATCCACTGCTTTCACACCTTCCACATCACGACTTCGTGGGGCTCGTACTCTCGAAAATCGGCGGGGATGCCGTGTCGAATGTTGCGCTCGTAGGTGAACTCTATCTGCAAAATCCAGAGCGCGGGCAGCAACAAGACAGCTAGCAGCAGCCACAGGATTTTCTTTTCCAACCGAACGCGCAGCATTTTCACCTGCCCTAAGCGGATCACTTCAGATACTTCGCCAGGAACGATGTCGTGAGTTCCCAAGCCTGCTTGGCATCGTCCGCCCGGTAGCCTTGCTTGTTGTTTGGATTCTCGAAAGCGTGTCCGGCGTCAGGAAATATCTTGATCTCGACCGTCCTGCCCAAGGCCTTGAGGTCAGCCTCGAACTTCTTCACGTCGGCCGGCGGAATGCCTCTGTCCTGGCCACCAAAGATGCCCAGAAGGGCGGCGTTAATCTTCCGCAAGGTGGCTTGGTCGGAGGCGAGGTGCCCGTAGTTGATGACGGCGACCTTGAGCTTCGGATCGGCGACAGCGAGATCGAGAGCAGCGCCTCCACCCATGCACCAGCCGATGTCGCCAACCTTGGCCGGATCGACGTTTTTAAGCGAGCGCAGGTAAGTACTCGCGGCCAACAAGTCACGGTCGGCGCGGTCGCTGGGAACCCCGCGCATAAGCTCGTGTGCCTGGTCGGACGTGGTGGCGACCTGCCCGCGATACAGATCGATGGCGAGCGCGACGTATCCCTGATCGGCCAGCTTCGAGGCCTGTTCTTTGACCCAATCGTTCAGACCCCACCACTCGTGAATCACAACCAGCGCGGGAAACGGCCCTTTGCCCTGCGGCGTGTAGAGGATTCCGTTCACGGTTTCGTCGCCACTCTTGTAGGAGACCGGCGTACCAGTGGCGGCGAAGGTGGAGAGCGTCATCGTCGTGAGCAGTGCGAACAGCAGAATGAGTTTCATGGGAGGCTCCGAAGAAGCAATTAGCAATTAGCGATAAGCAATCTCATGCGGGCAACAAATCGCGTCAGGCGCACGACCCTCGGCTGTGCTCAGGGCAGGCTCTTGTTCGTGCTGAACGTCAACGCCTGAGTTGTCATCCCGAAGCGGCTTTAGCCGTTGAGGGATCTGCAGTTTGCGTCGTGGCCAAGAAACCGCGCCTTATCCAACATCAGCAACGACGCAGGAACAACATCTTCGCTCGGCAAAGGAGAGCAGATCCCTCGCTTTGCTCGTGATGACAAAAATGGAAAAACGCGACGCGACTCGGCACGACTGCAAGCCGTGCATTGACGCGAAGCCTATCAGCGCGATCCCGTAATCGTCGTGCCATGAAGCGAACTGTTTCAACTCGCCGCTCATTACATCCCGTTGATCGCTAGTGGCAAACCGCAATCGCTAGTTGCTAGTGGCTAGCGGCTAATTACTTCCTTCAACCCTTCCAGCAGCTTACGCCCGAGTTCCTGCGCTTCGCCGAAGTGCCGCTGATACTCGACGAAAAGGCGATTGTATTCCAGCGAGTGGTCGGCATCGAGATGCGCGCGCAACATCATATCGCGCAGCTTTACCGGATTGGGCAGGACTGCGTCCTCATTCAATTCTTCCAGAGCGGCGGCCGGGTCGTAGTGATACATTTCCGTGTCCTCGGATAGGCCGCATAGTATCAGGCTTTGAGCTTCAAGGTGTATCCCGGCGGCGGGAGGTGTGGGCCAGGCGTCAGCAGAAAATCAGTGTTTTCGTGAGAGCGCCACTTCGCCTCCCGCCGCCTGGGAACACACGTCCGAAGTAGATCCGGGTTGCGAATTACCGATGCGGTACTCGCGATACTCGATCTTCAGCTTGGCGGTACCGCCGAATCGAACGTGCGCAAAGCTGGTGTTGCGCGCGGGTAACCAGAACTCGCCAATTTTCTTATAGTCGTGTTGAATTTCGGTGTGGCTTATCCAGAAGGAGACGCTCTTGGAGGGCTGGGCCGAGAGCCGGGTGACGGCGAAGTCGTTGGCGTCAACCCAAATCTTGCCGCGATACAGGAACTTGCTTTTGAAGCGAGGCGCCACCTCGAGAACATACTGCGGCTGCCCGGCGATGTTATCTCTGCCGACCAGATGGAATTCGTAGTTGCTCGGGGTCAGGTCGGTCCTGCCAAGGTTCTCCTTGTCCAGTGCTTCTTTTTCGATCTGGATCAGTTCTCCCAACACATGGTCGAGCAGTATTCGCGAGCCCTGTTCCTTGAGGATGTGGAAGCGTTTCTGAGCCGGAGCATCGTAGGCCATATCGACGACCATCGCGGCAGACTTCTCGGAAGGAAAGCCGACATAATCGACGGAGTAATACCGGCAGCTCTCGTAATGCTTCAACAGAGCAGCTCGGGCCTGGTTGCGTTGCACCAGTTGGCTTACCACCTGGTCGGTCGTCAGGACAGGCTGCGCCTTCGGAGGCAGCGGTTGTGCCGGCGCTACGGATCGCAGAGCAAGTGCAGTCAGCACCGCGGCGAGTAGTCTACTCCGACAGGCGGTAATTCTCACAACGCACTCCAACAAATGAAAACCTATGGACTTGAGCCAATCTGTCAATACAAACCCAGGTATTGTCGTTTCATCTCAGGCCAGTCAGACGACAGTTTGAACTCCCGTCTTATTTTTCCGGCCGAAAATTGCGTTCCAAAGCCAAACTGGGCCGGCGATCAGAAATTGTACGAGAAGAACCGGCATGCGAATCAGGTCGCGCCATAGCGGTTGACTGTCTTCTCCTACCACCATCGCTCCCCGGCGCATGATGAACAGATTGAAGAGCGTTGACAAAACTGACAGCCCGGTGGCGAAGGTCACTGCCGGACGGACGTGATGCATCCCCGTCCAGAGGTGGGCAAAGTAATCGACTCCATACAGCGCCGAAGGGATGCCCACGGCGACGATACATGCCGCCAGCCATCCTGGTTGAGCGAAGCGCATGGCCTGGGTGAATGCGGCGTAAACCCCGGCGGTCGCGCAACTGAAGATGATCTCTACCAGCACCGCAATCGATATCTCGACCCGACCGCGCTTCATAGTCGCGATGAAAAAGATGGTTCCCCGGTTGATCGCGCCAAACATCGCGGACTTCCAGTTCCAGTGTTGGACGAAGTAGTAAAAAGGGTTCTGAAACAGTTGGAGAAGCGCTTTTCCAACCGTCGTTCTCGGGCTTCCGCTTCCGGAATCGCCGTTTGGAATCATGTGGTTACAGTATATGGGCGTTTACTTCAAAGGTTCTATTAAATCTTAACCAAGAAATCTTGAACGGCTGACACTGCTGTTACCTCACTCAAGACATACTGCATCTGTAGTGGTGCACTCAGCCGTGTTCCGATGTTGCCCAAATAACACCACTAGACAGGGGGTGAGGTCAATTGCAGAGCCGAATTTCATACTTCTGGAAAGAGCCTCACGCGCGAAAGGGCTTCGAGACAGGCGTGTCCCTGCACAGCCACACCAATCATTCGCGGGAAAGTCTTTCTTTCGTGCCGCTGCTGGCAAATCGTTTTGCCCCTGCGAAGTGGTACCTGGAGCGCCATCAACAGAAAGCGATGCGCGGAGATATCCCGATTGATCTGTTCAACGCGCACTGGACGCCTCCGGTGACGGCCCGGGAGGCTTACGAGCTAGAGCGCAGGCAGATCGAAGAGGTGCTTGGCCTGCAAGCGCTGGTTTCGCTTTCCGATCATGACAACATCGAAGCTTCAACGCGGCTGCGCGTTCTGCCGGATTTCAGCGACGCCGCAATATCTGTGGAGTGGACGGTCCCCTTCGAAGAGACTTACTTTCACTTCGGCGTGCATAACCTGCCGGCGAAGCGAGCCGTGTCCGTAATGGCCGATCTGGCAACGTACACGGCTTGTCCCTGGCAGGAGAACCTCAAGGAGTTTTTCCGTTACCTGAACGAGTTCGAAGGCGTGCTGGTCGTCTTCAATCATCCCAAGTGGAATATGGCTCTGCTGGAGCCGAGCCGGTTCCATTATTTGCTGGCAGACTTCCTGGCGCGCTATTCGGCATTCCTGCACGCCTTCGAGCTGAACGGACTGCGCTCCTGCCGGGAAAATCAGGAAGTTGCGAAACTTGCGTACGGATGGAACCAGCTGGTGATTTCAGGCGGCGATCGCCATGGGCGCGAGCCGAATGCCAACGTGAACCTCACAAATGCGGGCACCCCGGAGGAGTTCGTTCATGAGGTTCGGGTGGAGCGCGTCAGCAATGTAATGTTTATGCCGCAATATGCGGACCCGTTGGCCATGCGCTTCGTGCACACGTTTCTGGACGTGATTCGCGAGTACCCTGACAATGCTGATGGCGCAAGAAACTGGGACGATCGCACCTTGCACCCGGACGCCAACGGTGAGCTGAAGCCGGTCTCGACGCAGTGGAGTGGCCCGCCGTCGTTGATCGCTAATATCTTTCGCCTGGCCTTTTATCTGGAGCGCGGATTTGCTCCCAACCTGTGGCGCAAGGTTGCCAGCAACAAAGATTTTCGGCTGAACCTGATGGACGGACAATCGAATCTGTAACCGTAGCATCTTAACGTTGGACTATACTTGCCCGAACAGGATGTGACGGCGAGCCGAGGGCGCCGGTAACATCGACGGACCTGTGACAATGACAGCCTCCATTCGCCGAACTGCGAAACGCTGGAACCGCCTTTATCGCGAGACCCGCATGGTCGCTCTGGCGCTGCGTTCCCAGCGCCACCCGGTACTGGCCCACATGGTCGTGACCCGCCGCTGCAACCTGGCGTGTACCTATTGCAGCGAGTTTGACGACTTCTCCAAACCGGTCCCGGCCGAAGAGCTCTTCAAGCGTATCGACAAGCTCGCTGAGCTGGGCACCACCGTCATCACCATGACGGGGGGCGAACCGCTGCTCCATCCCGACCTCGACAAAGTCATCGCGCGCATTCGTAGTCACGGCGTCATTGCGATTCTGGTGACGAATGGCTACCTGCTCAATGTGGAGCGCATTCAGCGGCTGAACCAGGCCGGCGTTGATCACATGCAGATCAGCGTCGACAACGTGAAGCCGGACGATGTGTCGAAGAAGAGCCTGAAGGTACTCGACAAGAGATTGCAATGGCTGGCGGAACACGCCGAATTTCGCGTCAGCATTCACTCCGTGCTGGGGGCCTGCACCGAACGCCCGGAAGAAGCTTTCACCATCGCCAAGCGCGCGACCGAGCTGGGCCTGATCAGCACCGCGGGCATCGTTCACGATTCCGCAGGACAACTCAAGCCGCTGAACCCGGTGCAGCGCGACGTCATCACGCGGATCGACGCGTTAAAGAAGGGCAAGTTCTCAGCGGCATGGCACAATCCCTGGCGCGAAAACCTGATCCGCGGCCTGCCCAATGATTGGCACTGCGGAGCCGGTGGCCGGCACCTGTATATCTGCGAGGATGGCCTGGTGCACTACTGCATGGCGCAGCGCGGATATCCGGCGATTCCGCTGGAGGCCTACACGCGCGAAGACATTGAGCGCGAGACCAAGGCGAAGAAAGACTGTGCGCCCTATTGCACAATCTTCTGTATTCAGCGGGTGGCTCTGATCGATCGCGTGCGCGAGAATCCACGCAAGGCGTTGGAAGAGTTCTTTCCCACCCGCGATGCCGACGGTAATGAGAGAAAGCTGCCGGTGCCGATTCGAGTGCTCAGCTCGCTGTTGGCGCCTTCAAAAGACAAGAAAGACAACCTGGCGCAGAAGACGGCATTGAAGATTCTGAAGATCGACTGAGCTCAATCATCAAGCTAGACCTTAAAGAAAATGGTCCGAAGCTCGGAGGCAAGAGTCATTCGGAGAATAGGCTTTCAAGGTCGCGCGCCCCGTGTACGATTCGCAGAATCAGCACAGCGCCTTTCTCGAATTGATAAAAGACCAGGTGCTTCGGGAATCCTGCAATAGGGACCCTTCGTGTACCCCGTAGTTCGGTTGTCCGAAAGCGACAGGGCGAGCCAGAGTTCGGCGCCCTATGAATGCGCAACAAGGTGGAGGTCACCGCCCTCTGCCATCGTTGTGCCAATCCCTCGCCGGATTGATGCTCATACCAATCCGCTTGTTCCAGGATGTCGCTGATTGCCAGCGTGCTGAGCTCGATGGTGGCGGCCTTCACCCTTGATGTGTTCTCTCGCGCAAAGCAGCGAGCAGTCCCTTCTTTCGGATCTCACTTAGCGGTAATTCGATTTTTGGACCCTTCGCCGCGGCCAGAAGCTCCTGCTCGAGATCGGCCAACCGCCGTTCTTTATCTTGCCGGATCAGCGCCCTGATGTATTCGCTGGGCGTACTCCAGTCGCCAGAAGCGACCTGACCCTCGACATAGTCTTTCAACGCTTCAGGAAGGGAGATGTTCAGGGAGGTCATTGCCATACCTTCATTATATGCCAGTTTTTGGCAGTTTCGTGAGTTCTACACACGGTTGATTTGCTCAACTTGTAGCCGCTGCTACGCAGGTGCGATTTGCCCCGTACGCCGAATCGCTTGGGGGCACCTGCTGAGACTGCCTGACTAATTTTTTGGATTCCATCTCCGAACAAATCTGGAGAGAGGCCTATTGACTATTGAATAATATAGTGACATTTTCTTGATCTCGTGCTATGGTTTGGGCATGGGAAATCCGGCCGGAGTTCGGCGAGACTTTCAGGCACTTGAGCAGCGGCGGATGCAGGCGGCGCGGCTGCTGGAGAAGGGGTACAGCCAGTCGGAAGTGGCCCGACGAGTGGGAGCGCACCGGCAGTCGGTAAGTCAGTGGGCGGCCGAGTTACGCGAGAACGGCCGCGCCGGGCTGAAGAAGGCGGGCCGTGCTGGCCGCAAGCCACGGTTGAGCGTGGAGGATCTGGGCAAGATCGAGCAGGGACTCAAACGCGGTCCGGAAAGCCTGGGCTACGAGACCGGATTGTGGACCACCAACCGTGTCACCCATTTGATCGAGCAAGAATGTGGGATTTCCTACCATCCCTCGCAGGCATGGCGCATCCTGCGGCAGTTGGGATGGAGTTGTCAGCGTCCGACGGGCCGCGCCTTGGAGCGGGACGAAGAGAAGATCCGGCGGTGGAAGCAGAAGCGCTGGCCGGAGTTAAAAAAAAGGCCAAAAACGAAGGTCGCACGATCGTCTTCATCGACGAGAGCGGGCTGAGCGAGCGTCCCCACCGCTGCCGTACCTGGGCACCCCGCGGACAGACCCCCGTGCTGCAATACCACTTTAATTGGAAGACCTTGTCGGCGATAGCGGGCGTAACCTGGTGGAACTTTTACTTCCGCCTGTTTCCGGGAGCAATCCGTAGCCCGCAAATCATCCAGTTCCTCGCTCATCTGCTGCGCCACATTCCTGGCAAGCTGCTGATCGTTTGGGACGGACTGCCGGGGCACCGCAGCCGTGCCGTCTGGCAGTTCGTACAGCAACAGAGGGGGCGTCTGTGGCTGGAATATCTTCCCGGCTATGCTCCAGAACTGAACCCAGTGGAGTATCTGTGGTCACACTGGAAGCAGCACGAATTACCCAACTTCTGCCCCACGACCTTTGGACAGTTGAGCGATTCCGCACGCCGAGCGTTGCGTCGGATGCGCCGTCGGCCCACCTTGGTCTGCGCTTTCTGGGAACAAGCAGAACTCTTTCCGCTGTAACTATATTATGCAAAGGTCAATAGGCGTTCTGGGCCGAGAGCTGTCGCGAGGTGCGTAAGCGCCGGAAGGTCGCCTTGGAGATGTCGAGGGCTCCGCAAATTTGCTCCTCCGACGCCTGCTTACCGCTGTATTCCGCGATGCGCTGCGTCAGTTCCTGCTCGCGCCTGAGAACCTCGCGATAGAAGCCTTCCAGTTGTCGCGTGGCCGCGGCCCAGCTCCATTTCTCCGCATCGATCCGGGCCTCGCGCCGGATTTGCTCGCGGTGCTCGTCGTCGGTGATAAGCCGGCGAACCGCAGCGGTTGCGGCCTCGATATCCCCACCCTTGAACAGATGGCCGGTGACACCGTCGCGCACAATGTCGGGGATGCCTCCCTCATTGGCAGCAACCACGGCGCACCCCGCAGCCATCGCCTCCAGAACAACCAAGCCTAAGGTCTCAGTTCGCGACGCCATGAAGAAAATATCTGCGGACGCGTAAGCGGCAGCGAGGTCCTGCCCTTTCAGGAAGCCCGGGAAGTAAGTAGCGGTTCCGGCGAAATGCTCTTCCAGCTTGGCGCGATGCGGCCCGTCGCCGATGAGTGCCAGCCGCAGCCCCGGTATTGCCTCCAGCACGGGGCGGCAAGCTTCGATCCCTTTCTCCGCCGAGAGCCGCCCGATGTACACCATCAACTTGTCTTGTGGATGACCCTGCGTGAGCCGCTCGCGCATCTCTGGCGACCTGTGGCTGGGGCTGAATCTCTCGGTGTCGACTCCTTTTTGCCAGAGCTCGACGCGCTTTAGTCCCTGCTGTCGCAGAAGATCGACCATCGCCTGCGAGGTGGCCAGCGCGAGATCTGAGACGTTGTAGGCCGAACGTGTTCCCTTCCAGAAAAGCGGCTCCAGCTTTCCGAATCCGTAGTAGTGCAGATACTTGTCCAACTGCGCGTGATAGGACACCACCAGCGGCACGCTATGACGCTTGCTGTAGTGAAACGCCGATGCGCCCAGCACAACTGGATGCGCTGCGTGGATCAGGTCCGGCTTGAAATCAGCCAGCGCCCTTCCGATCGAGGGACGCGGAATTGCAAGCTTGATGTCGGGATAGAGCGGAAACGACCAGCCTCGCACACCATGCACGCGCGCGCCTTCGTATTCCTTCAACCCGCCGTCGGGCGCGATGACCAGAACCTCATGACCAAACAGAACTAAATGCCGGATGGTCTGGCACAGCCGCGTGACGACTCCGTCAATTTTTGGCAGAAAGGTTTCGGTGAACAGTGCGATGCGCAATGGACGGTCAACGTTGGAAGTTTCGGAGCTCACGGAAAAAGGATGGATGTGGTTCAAGGGCCACTCAAACACCGCTCGAGCAGTGTAACCCAGCCGGCGAAACTCTCGATATTTACTGTCATCCTGAGCGAGGACGCCGAGCAGCGCGAGGGGGACGAGTCGAGGGACCCCTACCCCCCAGAATCTCGCCGCGAGCCTTCGCGTCCAACCTTTTCTAGTCTCGGTTCAAACTGGTAGCCAGACTCGCGAACTCCGGACGCAACTGGCTGGTGTGCCGGTCATACTCTCCGCGCGACGAGAAGACCTTGCGCAGCACCGGGCGCACCGTGTCGCTTGCCAGGAACAATACAGTCCACACGATCGGGAGAAGCCACAGCGGCGTTCCGCGTCCGCCATCCAGGTAAAACGACAGTGGGTGCCAGCTATAGCCTTCCACATCGGCCCAGATACGATCGGTGAAGCGACGCCGTCCAAAGGGGAAATCAGGGTATCGACGCAGCACGTCTGCGGCTGTGGCCAGCTCGCGGAAGCGCACTGGCTCCTCATACGCAGGCAATATCAAAACTGCAAACTCGCGCCCGTGGCGAACGTCGTCGACGAACTCGCCCCACGTCTCCGCCTTGGTTAGGTTGAGCATGGTGTTCGGTCGGCACCCGTGGCGATCACCCCCGCAAATCACCGGCAGGTTCCACTCTTCAGCCAATGGCGGAACTTTCTGATTTTCATTCCAGGGTCGCATGCCATTGACCTCAACAGCGTGGATCCATGGCCGGTAATGCTCAAGAAACAGCTGCAAGGTCGCCCAATGTTGCGTCGCTCCCACCTTCACGAAGTTGCAGCAAGGATGATTCAGGATGATCAGGGTGTCGTGGAAGCTGTCGAGAAGCTTCAGCAGGTCGCACAGGCGCTCTTCCTGGGGCTCAGCGGTGTAGCGAGCCAACTCATCCATGATCTCAACCGCCCGCGCCGGCTCCAAATGATGGACGCCCATGTGAAAGCAGTTTCCGCGAAACGGAATGCTCCACTCCACCGAGATAGGGATCAGCTTGCCGTTAGCTTGCGGCTGCAGTCCCAGCGGTCCCGCGATTGTGTCATGGTCGGTGATGGAGACGAACGCCTTGAGCCCAAGCTTGTCTTCGATCTGGTGCGCCTCCGATTCCAGCACCATGTCGGGCGACATGGGGGGTGTCCAGTACGCGCGGCTGAAGTCGATCGTCTTGCCCTTGTGGTCGTCGCGGTACTTCTGCATCTCTTTGTGGAAGAGCGGGCCGACGATCGGGATCGTATGGTAATCGATGTACTGCGGCAAAAACGCCAGATTTTCTTTGGAATGTTGCGTGTGGCTGTGCAACGAAAATGCCGTGCGGAACCCCGGCAGTGATCGCATCTCGCCTGTTTGTCGATGGATCGTCGTTTGAGCTCGGTTCAAGTCAGCACCGTTTCAACTTCGTCTGAGTTCGCCCTCGCACTCGCGAGGGCAGACAACGCTCCCTGTGTGCTTACGTCCTGAAGCTGCACCTCACCCGCTATTGCATTGCTATGGCTATGTGTACATTCTGCCGTGCCGCAGGTCTATCGAAAATCAAACCGCGGTTAATTTTTGAAACCGAGAACGGATACTTTCCGCGTTTCGCCGGGTTCTTCCAGAACCTCGTGACCGAGGGGTGCCAGTATTTGACGCCCGCACTCACCGAATCGTCAACTCCGCTGGAGTGCCGCCGGTGGAATCGGGAGCGATCCAGACAGTCACCTGGGCCGGCTCGACCACGTTCTTCATGTCGATGTTCCAGAACCTGAGTTCATCTCGACCCAGCGTGAACTCGACACGCCGGCTCTGCCCCGGGGCGAGCGTGATGCGCCGAAAGCCTTTCAACTCTCGCACCGGCCGGGCGACACTGGTGCCGCGCTCGCGGATATACAACTGCACGATCTCATCCGCCGGCGTTGTTCCCGAGTTATGCACCTCAGCAGAGACAGTGATGCTCTGGCTGCCATGGTTCAGGGCCGCGGCAGAGGCAGTAACAGAACTCAGGGTCGTAGGCGAATAGGAAAATGCGGTGTAAGACAAGCCGAATCCGAACGGGAACAACGGCGAGTTCTGCTTGTCCACGTAACGGGAAACATACTTCTCCTGCGAATTTGCTGGTGGCCTGGTGAGGTCGATATTGCCGGTGGGACGCCCGGTATTGAGGGCGTTGTAATACAACGGCTCTTGTCCCACTGCACGCGGGAAGCTGGTGGTCAGCTTGCCGCTCGGCGCAACGTCGCCAAACAAGGTGCGCACGATGGCCGGCCCTGCCTGCACGCCAGGAAACCAGACTTCCATGATGGCGGCCACGTGCTGCGCCGCCCAGTTCAACCCCAGCGGCCGCCCGCTGAAGACCAGCAGCAACACCGGCTTACCCGTAGCGGTCACTGCTTCGAGTAACTGTTGCTGGTTGCCGGGAAGATCGAGGTGCGCGCGCGAAGCAGCTTCACCGGTCATCAGGTTGGCGTCTTCGCCGAGAGCCATGATGACGACATCAGCTTGCTTCGCTGCGTTCACTGCTTCGCCGAATCCGGCCTGGGAGCTACCGAGCAGATCAGTGCCTTTGGCGTAGAGAAAGTGGCCGCCGTTTTGGTTAAGCCGGGTCTCTAACGCGGCGCGTAGGGTGGTGACATCTTTGGCGGTGCTCTTGCCGCCCCACGAGCCGATCATCTGCGCGCCGTCGTCAGCCAATGGGCCGATGAGCGCGATAGCCTTGGCACCTGCGCTCAACGGCAGCACAGACTTGCCATCGACCGCTGCGTTCTTCAGCAGCACGAATGACTGCTCGGCGGCGGTGCGCGCCAATTCGAGACTCGCGGGCGGAATGGGTCCCAGCTCGTCCTGGTTTTCTTGCGTGTACGGGTGATCGAACAATCCAAGTGCAAACTTCACGCGCAGAATGCGGCGAACCGCATCGTCAAGCACCGATTGCGGTACCACGCCGGAGCGCACCAGCGTGGGCAGTTCCGTGCGATAGAGATTGCTCTCCATGTCCATGTCGACTCCTGCGATGACCGCCTTGCGAGCAGCGGTCGCACCGTCCAGCGCCACGCCTTGTGCGATGAGCTCCTTCACCGCGCCATAGTCGCTCACCACCAGCCCTCGGAAATTCCACTCATCGTGTAGAACGGTTTTCAGCGTGAAAGCGTTCTCTGTCGACGGAACTTCGTTCAATGCTTCGAAGGCGCTCATGAAGCTCGCTGCACCGGCGCGTGCCGTAGCTTCGAACGGCGGCAAATACACCTGGCGCAGCAGCCGTTCGGGGATCTCCGCCGTGTTGTAGTCGCGCCCGGCTTCGACGGCGCCATAACCAGCGAAATGTTTGGCGCAGGCGGCCAGCGAGTCCGGATTGCTAAGGCTCGTGCCTTGATACCCACGCACGTAAGCGGCAGCAATGGCCGAGCCGAGATAGGGATCTTCGCCCGCCCCTTCCGCAATGCGACCCCAGCGCGCATCGCGAGCGATGTCGACCATCGGCGAGAAGGTCCAGCGAATGCCCGCGCGGCTGCCCTCCTGCGCCGCGAGGCGGGCGACGCGTTCGATTAACTCCGAGTTCCACGATGCCGATAGTGCAAGCGGAATCGGGAACGACGTTCGGTAGCCATGGATGATGTCCAGTCCGAAAAGCAACGGAATGTGCAGCCGTGTCTGCTCGACAGCGATCTTCTGCATGGCGTTGGTCTGGGCCGCTCCGCTCATATTCAAGATGGTCCCGACCTGTCCTTTGGCGACCATCTCTTTGTAGTCGCTGCGGCCAGTGCCTGGGCCGGTCGGAGTTCCGATGGAGAACTGCGTCATCTGTCCAGCCTTTTCCTCCAGCGTCATCTGCTTCAACAACTGCTCGATGCGGATCTCGATTTGTGGATTTTTCGACCATTCAGCGTCGGTTTGAGCCATGTTTGGCAGTGGAAACAGCATGACTATAAGCAACAAAAAGCCGTAAATCCATAACTTCAAGTTATGTAAGGAATCCGAACGGCAACTAAAAAAGACGCAATTTCGCAACGAGACGGGCACCTAGCCAAAGATTCGCATAGTGGGTTCGGGGTTGCTGAACCGTGTCGAATCTTGAAGCTGGATTTGTGATACCGCCTGGCCTCTTGGCTCCTTTGCAGGCTCTCATGCATCCATAGACCCACTTAGAAAGGCGGGAGGGGACATGAGGATCGCATTTCTCGGACTTGGCAACATGGGCATCCACATGGCGCGGCACCTGGTGAAGGCCAGACACGAAGTCACGGTGTGGAACCGTACTGCTTCGAAAGCAAAGGAACTCGAAGAGCAGGGCGCAAGAGTTGCGGCATCACCGGCAGAGGCCACGCGAAGTGCGGAGATCGCCATCACCATGCTGGCCGACGACCGCGCGGCGGAGTCGACTGTCTTCGGTCCCGAGGGATTGATCGACGCGCTGCCGAAGGGCGCAGTGCATATCTCGTCCAGCACCATCGGCGTGGCGCTATCGCAACGGCTCTCCCAGGAGCACTCGCAGCGACGGCAGCAGTTCCTTGCGGCGCCGGTGTTCGGCAGGCCGGAAGCGGCCGAGGCGGGCAAGCTGTTTGTCGTCGCAGCAGGGAATTCCGATGTTATCGAGCGCTGCCGTCCGGTGCTTGAAGCAATCGGCCAGCGGGTTTTTGTGATGGGTGACAAGCCGGAGATGGCCAATGTGGTCAAGCTCAGCGGCAATTTCATGATCAGTACGATCGTCGAAGGCTTGGGGGAAGCCATAGCCCTGACGCGCAAGTATGGCATCGATCCGCACCAGTACGTCGATTTCCTGACCAGCTCCTTGTTTGCCGCTCCAGTGTTCAAGACCTACGGCGGCATCATTGCCGATGAGCGCTACTCGCCGCCGGGATTCAAGCTGCGCCTGGGATTGAAGGACTGTAAACTCGTCCTTGCGGCGGCGGAGTCGGTCGACGTGGCACTTCCCTTCGCCAGCGTGGTTCGAGATCATATGCTGACAGCGATCAGCCGCGGTATGGAGGAGCTGGACTGGAGCGCGACGGCGAAGCTGGCGGCGGAGAATGCGGGGCTGAAGTAGTGGCACAAAAAAGCTTGAGTGAAGATAAGCTCGGCGTCAGGGCACGACTTCAGTCGTGCCGACCTCGCCTTAAATGATCTGTCATCCCGAGACGGCTTCAGCCGTCGAGGGATCTGCTGTTTGTGCCGCCCCTGAAGGCGGCTTTCTCTCAGAGAATATAGCCTCGGTCGGGACGATCAAGCATGCTGCTGAAAAACTGGAAAGCCGTGGTCGCTCGCGGACTAAAGTCCGCTCGCAGTACGAAAGATAAGGGGCTTGTCGGCACGACCAAGGTCGTGCCCTGACGCGAATCCTTCCAAGGCCCAATTCGCATTCCTTCAACGTCGTAGTATCATCACGCCCATGTCTGGCGATTCCTCACAGCAGCGTCTGGCACTGCTCACCTATGGCCGTCTGATGCGCGCGGCCAACACTCTGCGCACCTTCGCCGCGCGCCAACTCGATCAGACCGGCCTTACGCTGACGCAGTTCGCTGTGCTGGAGGCGCTCTTTCATCTGGGGCCGATGTCGCTCAGCGAGGTCGCGAAGAAAATCCTGACCACCGGCGGGAACTTGACCATGGTTGCGGGAAACCTGGAGAAGCAAGGGTTGGTCAGCCGCAAGTGCAGTACGGAAGATGCGCGGGTCTACATCTTGTCGCTGACCCCGAAGGGGAAGAAGCTGATCGGCGAGATTTTTCCCGACCATGCCGCCGCGATTTCAGATGCGTTGGAAGCGCTGATGCCGAAGGAGCAGAAGAAGTTGGCGGAGCTTTGCCGGAAGTTGGCTCGACAGGAGGAACAGGAGTAAATTTCGGAAACGTCCGATTTGGCTCGACCGGGCCCAAGGCTCGCGTCTTATAATGCCAAGCATCCAGAGAAAAATTGGGCCCTGTAGCCAGCACGCTGCCGACTACAACGCGTAGCGTATCGAGCGGAAAGGACGTCGTTATGCAAGATGGTTTAGAGGCGATCCTCAAGCGGGGCGAAGTTAAACAGTATCGAGACAAGCCCATCTCCGAGCTTTCCAAGGCTCCCTTGAAAACGCTCAAGTTCCTCACCGCAACTCAGATCAAGAAATTGCAGGCGCAAAGTGTGCATACCGTGGGTGACCTGGCGAAGCTGGCACAGACGTCCACGCTAACCATCCTGCAAATCGATCCGGCGATTCTCGCAATACTGATTTGCCTTCTGTTGTATCCGGAGCATGACCCCGGACCGAACTGTGCATGGGAACGTCTGTTTCAGAGTGCGCCGCTGGATTATTACCTAAATTTTCCGCAACATCCGTTTCACACGCGATTCGGCCCGGTATTTTACCGAGGCCGCCTCGATGGCACCGCTCGCGTGCTGGTAGTCGGGCAAGATCCAGCCACCGACGAGACTCTCGCTCATCGCGTGTTCGTCGGCCAAGCCGGGCAAATCGCACAGAATTTCCTGGCCAAACTTGGATTAACCCGCTCGTATCTGATGTTCAACACCTTCTTGTTCGGCGTGCAAAGCGGCTCGCTGTCGCCGGCGATGGCGACGGATGCCACGATCATGGCGTACCGGAACAGGTTGTTCGATTACGCAGCATCGACCAATCCGCTGACAGCCATTCTGGCGTTCGGCCAGTACGCTAACACCAGCGTAACCAACTGGCCTGGGAAGGGAAGCCTTCCCATCGTACATGTTAGCCACCCGACCGCTCAGAGTGGCGTCGCGGCAAACTGGAACAGCAACTTTTCGGCTGCGCACAGCGCTATCGCACCCGATGGCGACGGAACTGTCGATTCCAACCCTTACAGCACCACGGGCCCGCTTCCCAGCACTGATGTTCCGAGGCGGGATCTTCCCTTCGGCGTTCCGTCTTGGCACGGCACGGGAGGCAATACCCATAGCCAGCGTCCCAGCGGAGCCAACTTTGAAACTCAGATAATTTGGACTGCTCCCTGATAGTGGTTCTGCGGGTTGCGAAGAGCGAAAAGCAGGTCCTCCACTCCTCCACCCCGCCGAGTGCAAAACCGGCACTCGCGAGGGGCCCCCGGATTCGTTCAGGATGACAAGCCGATATGTTGCGGTAACACCCCGCTAGCTACTTTCCGGCGCAAAAGTGAGCCGGGGGAGCCTCCGGAATCCAACCGCAACCCAAGCTGAAGGTGTCAGGACGCACAATTTCGAGAAAGTTCTTGCTTTTTGAGCTGAGATATGTTTCATGTATAAGCATGAAACAAAGTACTTCGCAAAACATCTCCAAACAGCGTACTGAGCTGATCCGTGACCTTCCCGACGTGAGCGACATCCTCCGCGGCTCGCTGCTGCAACGGACCATCCGCCACCGTCAGGGGTGCCCGAAGTGCGAACGCGGAGAGGGGCATCCGGTGGCGGTGCTGGCTGTTTCGTACCCTGGTCCACGGATTCGCCAGGTCAGTTTGCGCAAGGAACAGGTTGCTGAGGTGCAACGGCAGCTGGAGAACTTTCAACGGCTCAAGGCAGGACTGGAACAGATTTGTGAGCTCAATCAAAAAGCCTTGCGTCCAGAGACAACCGGTGCGAAGTCTCGGAGGCGCCACCGTGATTGATCTCCGCCGCCAACAGCATAGCTTCGGCGATGGGTTCATCCGCGAAACCGTCGACGAGTTGTGGGAAGGCTGGATGCGCCATGCCGACGACATCCTGGCCGACGAAGAGCTATTGGAGATTGTCCATCACGCTTTGCAACGCCGCCGCCCACACAGTCGCACGCACGGTCGGCCAGGTACGCCTGCGGAAGTGGTACTCAGGATGTTGCTCCTGAAGCACATTCGGGACTGGAGCTTTGCCGACTTGGAACGGGAAACGCGCGGCAATCTGCTGTACCGCGAGTTCACCCGGGTCGGAGCCGAAAAGGTGCCCGATGCCAAGACCCTCGGGCGGCTGGCCCAGGCCTTGGGCCCAGAGGTCATCGAGAAGATCCATGGCCGCATCGTTGCGCTGGCGCATGAGCGGGCTGTCGTTAAGGGACGCCGCATGCGCGTGGATACCACGGTGGTGGAAACCAACATTCACTATCCTACCGACAGCGGGCTGATGGGAGACGGCGTACGGGTGCTTACCCGCCTGATGAAGAAGGTTTCCGAGATCGCCGGTAAAGCCGGCACCAAACTACGTGATCGTCGGCGGAGCATGCAGCATCGCTTGGTAGAGATTGGCCGAGCGACTCGCAGCAAAGGCAAAGTGGCCCTGGAGAAGGTCAAGACGATTTATCGCAAAGTAGTGGAAGTCACCAGCCGTGTCGTGGGCCAGGCCAAGAAGTTCTCCGCCGAGATTGGCCGGGGTATTAAGCACGCAGCGGAGGTTCTACAACAAGCGACGTTGGACGGGCTGCGGCGCGAACTGGACGTGTTTGTTGCACTCGTGCAGCAAGTGATTCACCAGACCAAGGCGCGCGTGTTTGGTGGCAATACCCGGGCAGAGAACAAACTGGTCAGCATCTTCGAACCCGACACGGAAATCATTCGCAAAGGCAAGGCCAGCAAGCCCACCGAATTCGGCAAGATGGTAAAGATCCAGGAAGCCGAGAATCAGATCATCACGGCCTACGAGATCTATGATCAGCGGCCACTGGACCGCGATCTGTTAATCCCCGCGGTGGAGACCCATGAAGAACGCCTGGACCGGGTGCCGGACCTGGTTGCCGGCGATGCCGGTTTCTACTCTGCACAGGGAGAAGCCAAAGTCCAGGAAATGGGAGTAAAGCGGGTGTCAATCCCGAACCACTCTACCAAGAGCGCTGAACGACGACGGCACCAAAAACAACGCTGGTTCCGCAAAGGGCAAAAGTGGAGAACGGGCTGCGAAGGCAGAATCAGCATACTCAAGCGGCGGCACGGCCTGAACCGTTGCCGCTACAAAGGAACTGCGGGAATGAAGCGATGGGTCGGGCTCGGGGTGATCAGCGATAACCTCATCAACATAGGCCGAGCCCTCGATCAGTAGCGGTTTTCCATCCCACGCCGGCATCGCCGGCTCTCGACTTCCCTAAAAACCGACTTTTGCGCCGGAAAGTAGCTATTGTGGGCGGAGTGGCAATGGCTGAATGGAAGGGCATTACTGGGGGCGGCTTGGTTCAACTTTCCGCTACCGACCTAGCGCGAGAAGTCTTTACAAGATTGCTAAGAGACTAATCGGCTTTCATTATGCCAGCACTTCACGCAGCGACCAAACGTGATCGGTAACGCCAGCTTCCATCGCGGGAGTGACGCGAAGGCTTTTGTGCATCCGGCAGAAGTTGTAATAGGCGAAGTGCAGAGCGCAAGCCGCTTTGTGATTGTCCAGCTTCTTTGAGAACGCATTCGTCAAGCGTGTGAACCTGCGAATCGCCATCCGAATCGTGAGATTCTGGCGTTCAACATAGCTGGTGCTTATGTGGCCCGGGTCTGGCCGTCCGTCCTGTATCCGTATTATCGTTTCGACCATCGGTGCTGGCGAGTAGCGTCCGGCAGCGTCATGCTGTCCGTAATCGCCGAACAGCTTTGTAACTTGAGCGAAGTCGCAGGTTCCCGCGAACACATCCTCGACACCCTTGCGGTAAAACGGGAATCCGTCAGTTGAAAGCTGGAAGCGGTGCTCTTCGGCGAGGCGGTCATGTAGATCGGCGAGGAATTGGTACGTGGTAGCGCGATCGCGTTTGCCGACAACGTAGGACGGAATCAGCTTCGTTTGCGCATCCATCGCAACGAACACCCAGGCATTGCCAAGCTCTTCAGGGTCATCGACCCTTACGTTGCGATCTTTCTTCCCCACGAAGCTCCAGATTTCATCGGCCTGAATCCGCTTGCATTGCAGGTTCCGCATCCGGGTGTCCATGAGCGCTATGCAACGCTCACCAGCAAGCACCAGCAGCCGCAGGATGGTATCGCGGTGCAACTGCGTGATGCGCTCGACGGTGCGAATGCTGGTGCCTTCAATGAGAAGCTGAATCGCCAGCAGAGCCTTATCTTCGGGCACCGTCATAGGGGGAAACAGGCGCTCGTGCTCTTCCGTGTACGTCTTGCCGCATCGTGGGCAGCGGAAACGCTGTAAACCATTGCGGTGCTTACCGACCTTGCGACATTCGACGTTGCAGGCTTGGCAATTCATAAACGCAGATTACAGCAAGCGTTTGTTGTTTGCCAACGGGAAACCATGCCGATTTGCCAACTAATTTTAGGTATGACTAAAATACACTTGACGCGGCGATTTAGTTAAATCTAAAATCCGAAGTATGCTGAGACTCGAATGGCGCTCACCTACAGTTTCAATCTGGCCGATGGATTTGGGGTGAAGCGTCGAGCTATCAGCTTTTTGGAGAGTGTGACAGATGGCGACTTGGACGCAGGACAGACATTTAGGAATCTGGAAGGGAACCAGAGGCAGTACGTTCGAACTAGCTTCGACTGGTGGATTGATGGCCAACATTGCGAAAAACGGTTCCACGGCTGGCCGAACGATCACGATCATCGAAACTGCTTCACCTTCAAGTGGACGCATAAGCGACAGCATCACCGACAGCATCACCGACAGCATCACCGCTTCTATGGTTTCCTGTGTAACCCAAAGCCAAGCACGGACGCTGGCTTTCGCCTCTGTGTGTTGGCATTCCATGACCGCAAGAATGAATGGGAAACGAATGCCACCATCCTCGACCGATGTTGTGCCCTGCGCGAAAGCATCGAAGTGATTGAATCAATCGCCACCGTCTACCCCGAATATCGAGGTACGCACAAATGGAAACAGTAAAACGGCAACACTGGACTGAAACCAACACAGCAGACTTTGTCTATCGAATCTCCTCTGATTTCGTCGGTCAGTTGGAGAAGCGGCTCGAAATTTATCCCATCACGCGCAAGGAACTAGCCCAAAAGATCGGGGTTAGTGATGGGCGCGTTTCTCAGGTGTTCAACAATCCCGGCAACCTTACGCTTCGCAACTTCGTTCAATATTCCCGCGCTTTGGGAATGAAGATTGCCATTGTTGCATATGACGACAATGACCCAAACAACGAGAATGGCCCTGTTAATTCCGACATCTTCAATCAGTGCTGGATTAAGGTCGGTAAACCTCGCGATTTTTTCGATCTGGCGGCCTCCGCAAACGAGGTGCAACTCGCAAGGCCAATTGGGCCCTATTTCTACGCTTCAACGTGGGGCGTCTCCCCGAGTTGGTCTTTAGAGAAGAGTGGGCCAATGGAAGTGCAATTTGGTGAGCGGATTAACATCGTCATGAAAGCGGATACGGCCCTCATGCCAAAAGTTGCCATAACCGGGGAAGAAGCCAATGCCTGAAGCTACGCAGATCGTTTTCAAACACAAGGAATTGGTTGAGATACTCCTTAAGTCTCAAAAAATCCATGAAGGGATTTGGGGATTGTTTATGAGATTCGGTCTGAGCGCCCAGAACTTAGGGCCATCTGAGTCGGAACTACTCCCTACGGCAGTGATTCCAGTTCTCGAAATTGGTCTTCAGAGATTTGAGAAGGAGACTAATATCTCCGTGGACGCGGCGAAGGCCAATCCCCAGTTAGAGTTGAGTTTGTCCCCTCCAGATAAAGATGGCCCCAGTTGAACGGGGCCATCGCATAGCTGGCTTAGTGCTCCCGACTTATAATCGGGTGAACGTGTGGACGCACGTTCCGTCCGTTCGAATCGGACTGGCCCCGCGTGGATGATCGTATCATGATTTCTTTGGCCTTCCGCCCTTCCGTTCTTTTCGCATGGTCGCGATCTTGGCGAAGTATTCCGGCCCACGTTTGGCCGTGACCTTCCCGCCCTTCGCCCCAAGGGTTGCAGCGGGTGATTCCTCAAGCAGATTGTCCGCGAGATGGACGGCAGCAGTGAGAAGATCGTAGGCGCGTTGTGAGCGCTGCTCGGGAAGAGTTGTCGTGCGGAGTATGTCGTGCGCCTCGCCTATCAGCTTGCGGAGGGCACCAAGATCGTTTCGCTTTGCCATACCCCGAACGTAGCACCGCGAGAGAGCAGAAGCAAGCGGTTGCTGTTAGCCATCAACGCAGATTTAGGACACTACCCCGCGTCCCGCGCCACTCTTTATATTGTCATCTTATATTGTCATCCCTTGGGAGCTTCTGGCGGGTTCTATAGAAGGGGATGTCAAGAGAAAACACTTTCCCCTCGGCGGCAGAGAGGGGTAGTTCTCTGGCATCCCCTTCTATAGAACCCGCCACGGAGGACACGGAGAGGACGAAGTCGAAGATCACAGCCGCCCCGCAGGCGGAGCTATGGAAAGGAATTCAATTCCGCGTGCCCCGTTTGGCACCGCAAACAAAACCGGATTTTTCGCGTTAAGCCGCCCGTTCCGCAATGACAAAACAGAATTGGCGCAACTGCACGGTTGAAGACGCACCGCTACCAATCCGTCGAGGCCCGGACTCTGCCCGTAGCGAAGCTTTCCCGAAATGGCACTGCCGTCCCAGATTCGAGTAATTCAGTGTTGACTTCCGGCCGGAAGGTCGCAAACTTGATTCCAGCAATATCTCGGTGACAGGATTTGTGGCGGTTACCAGAATCCTGCTCCGGACGGTCCTCCACTCTCCTGGCCGCTCACGTTTGCAGCGATCACCAGGCACAGTCAACCGCCAGACCCTAGACGCTCTTCTCCTCTTCGGGCTGACGCAGCCCCCTAGGCAGCGACCAAAATTTCATAGCCAAGGAGTCAAAGCGATGAATCGTATTGCACGAATCTCGTTACTCAGTGCACTGGTCATCGGGTTCTGCTTGCTCGCAGCGATGCCCGCGAATGCCAGTGACAATGATCAATCTCCAGCCGTTGTCAAACCGATCGGCAATCCCATGTGGAAGCCGGTTGATTTCCACGTCTTCACAGCACAAAACGCGGATTTCGCAGGCCAGATGAAAACCCTTCTCTACCCACTCAGACACGAACCGTGTGCTGAACTTGGCATTGGCCCAGGTGACCCTCACCAGCCTCCCTATCTTCATGAGTTTCAGGGGAACCTGCTGATCGTGAACATCTCGGATTCGCTCGTGTTTAAGCGGGCAGAATTCACCCCCCCGAATGGAGTGTATGCCGTCTACATGGTGGTGCCGAACCCGGGCACGATGGGCTCTTCTCCCGATTTCGTCTATGGACCAATCATTTCCAATAGCATTTTCCCCATTCAGATCAAAAGGCGAGACCTACCGTAACAATCAGCTCTGGGATCCATTCCTTGGCAGCGGCTCAGTGCCGCCTTTGACCAAGGACCTGTCCTGCCCCTTTAACGTGGACGGACACAGTCATTTCCCAATGTTCTGGGCTGAAGACTATAGCTATGGACCGGGTGGTCCGATCCAGGGTCACTACGAATTCCGCATCACCATGCTGGACGCAACCAGCAATGGCTGGGACATCACCATCAAGTTCACGGTCCAGGACGGGAAGTAATTGCGCACAATTCGCATTACGATGCGCTCCTCGAAAACAGGACGTCAAGTTAGGACTTGATGTGGAGGTCAAAAATTGCAGTATTCCAGCTTCTGAAAGGAAGATGTTATGAAACGACTATCTTTGCTCGTGTTAGTTCTAATATCGCTGGCAACCAGCATGGCGCTGGCGCAATCTCGCTACACGTTCACGCCCATTGCCAACCTGAATGACTATGCAGGCTACTTCGAACCTGCCACCCTTAACAACCGCGGAGACGTGTTGTTTGCCCCCGCGATGAAAACCGGAGGCGAGGGCGTCTTATTGTGGCGGAAAGGAGTCCTCACCACCATCGCCCAAGGCGACCAGCCGACGTTCGATAACGGCTTATGCTGGCCCCCGACATTCCCCAGCGATTGCCCCGTTTTTGGTTACACCTTTTCGCCCATACAAATGAACGAACATGTCGACGTGGCTTTCATGATGACCCGTGATGGGATCAACAACGTCCCAAATCCCTTGGGGATCAACACCGGCGTCTATCGCTACAATTCGCGCACCGGCGTAGTTCCCGTCATGGTTCCGGGAACGCCAGCTCCGGGCGGCGGCGTCTTCTGGGGATCATTCTTCTTCATCAGCATCAACAACCGCGGCGATGTATATTTCCCAGCCATGGCCTGCACCACTACGACGCTGTCTTACCCGTCGCAGGCCTGTCCTGACAACAGTCCTGGGGACCTCAGTCTTGGCGTGTACAAGGCGGACGCGAAGGGACCCATCACTGCGGTGGTGAAGCCGGGCGATGCCGCACCCGGTGGAAGCTATTTTGATTTCGCTAACGACCCAGCGAGCAATGCGGGAGGGGACGTGGCATTTGTCGGCCACATCTTCACCGATCCTTGCTACGGCAATTTGTCTTTCCCGTATGGCTGCGAGGATAGCGTATTCCTGAAGAAAGGAACCTCCGGTGTGATCGTCCCTATCGCAAAAGTAGGAACGCCCTCGCCTCTACCTGGCAGAAGCTATGGCGATACGTTCAGTCCGATGGTTACTCCGGAGGGAGATGTCGTCTTCTTTTCCGATCTGTCACAGGCAAATGACGGTTCTGGACATGCCGTGTTCTTCTACACCCACGGCAAAACCATTCCTATCGCGTGGCCCGGCGTTTCCATGCCAGGCGGCGGCACCTATTTAAACACTTACGCGGGCCAGGACGTGGCCGTCAACGGTCGGGGAGACATCGTGTTCTCGGCTACTCTGACCGACGGCACGCAGGGAATCTATCTCTGGCGTCACGGACAGCTTTCGTTGGTAGCCAAGACCGGGACTGATACCGGCGCAGGGGTCATTGCCAATGTGGACGACTACGGCGCTGGTCAGGCATCCACCCAGGTCTGGATTAACGATGTTGGCCAGATACTGTTCATGGCCAGATTCCAGGAGGGCGGAGGAGCCTTGCTCGTGGCAACGCCCAAGTGAACGGCGAGCCTGCACAAGGCTGGGTAGCGAATGCTCCCCCGGGTTGAATGTGGGCACGCGAAGCGGTCTCGGCAGCGAAGTGTCTTCGGATTAGGGCTTCTGCTGTCAGGACCTGAAAGGAAATAACCTCCAGAGACCAGAAATGAAGGAGCATGTTATGAAGAACTACATTGATAAATTCCTGCTGCTGATCTTGGGTGTCGCGCTGGTAGCTTGCACTGCGAGCGCCCAAATCAATAGACATCCGTTGCTGCCCGCGGGCGGCGCGGTTCACAACCTGCAACAGTCATCAGCGCAGAATCAGGCAGACTCGAAGCAGTCCGAGTACACATGGCTGGAACTCGATCCGAACCACACAGGGGTGGGTTATTGCTATGCCGATGCCTTCGCCATTAACAACAGCGACCAAGTGGTCGTGAATTGGGTGGAAGGGGAGAATTGCGAAATCTACCACGCTTCGCTGTGGGACCACGGCAATTGGTCGTCCTTAGATTACCCGTTTGATAAGAACTGCCGTGGGCAGCAAACCTACCTTACCAGCCTTACCGATTCGGGTTTCGCTTTCGGCTTTTGGTGGAGCGAATGCGACTACTACTATCAGCCGGCGGCTGGCATCAACGTGAAGAACAAACGGTGGTCCTCCCTGCCCGACATTCCGGACTTAGCCTACAGCGAGGAATTCAGCATGAGCGACAACGGTCTGGCCGTTGGCGTCGCGGGCGATGTCAACTGGTTCATCACCAAGCACTGGATTTGGGATGGAAGAAACTACTCGTATCCGGTGTTCCCGGACGGCTGGGACGTCAGCCTATGGTGGTCGGGACCTATCTCTATCAACAACAAGGGGCAAAGCGCTGGTCAGTACATCGACACGGCGACGGGGCGGCTGAAAGGTTATCTTCAGGATGGTACGCAATTCACCGCTTTCGATGCCCCACCGTGGCCCTCGCCTCCGGCGGCGACGTTTGTAACCGAGGTCGGCAATTCCGGGTACGTGGTCCTTGCCGGGAGGTATGGCGACGATCCCCTACTCGCCGCGCACTAGCTTTTTATTCAGGAAAGGCAACTTCACGCCTTTGCCCCACGTCCCGTTCGCTGACGCGGTCTGGTCAGACGTGTTGGGAGTGAACGAGCGCGGCGATATGGTCGGAAGGTATCGGGACAGCAACGGCAATTGGCACGTTTATGTCGCCTTCAAGCACTAGCTTTAAGCCGGACGTTGCCAGAGCAAAGTGTGGTGGTGTCGACGGTTTGTTCGCGGAAATCGCGGTTCAGGAAACGAAATCCTGAAGTCGTCAATTCGAAACAAAAACTGCCGCCCGATGTCTGGGCGGCCTTTTTCTTTTGCGTCACGTCGGCGACGGTTGCCCCCATGACCGACGCTATCAGGCGATTACACCACCTTGGGGATTGCTGTTGTAAACAGCCGTTATCCATAGGCGGTCTTTGGGAAACGGACGCCGGTCAGACGGGAGCTCATTGGTCGGAGAGACGAACACCCCCACCCGGCAAGACCGAAGGTTGGATGGGCCCCTGGTCAAGCTTACCTAGAAACGGAGTGCCGGGTGGGTCACACGCAGCCTGCTCTTCAAGGCGTAATCTGAAACACCACTCCTTGTCCGTAAGTCCCGCCCACCGGTGTGACGCCAAAGTAATTGCCCATGCCATCGGGAGTCAGGCCGTAATTCGGAGAATAGCCGTCGCCGCTGCGCGCCAAAGCTGTGGAGCACGGTTTCATCCCATCCGCCGGAACGGGGCGCCAGTTTGAAAATTGTTCCGCAGTCGCATGACGGGCGGCCACCGGTCGAACTCGTGCCGTAAAGATTGCCTGCCGCGTCGAAGACCAGAGTGCTGGTTGGGAAGCTCGCGTCGGTGTCACCCTGGAAGCTATACAGCACGCTCTCCTTCCAGAGTGTCAGCACGGTTGCACCAGCGCCGACCTCAAAAACCGAACCCAGACCACTCGTGCCGCCGAAATATGTTGTGCCGAATAGCCTGCCGCGTGAGTCGGCAATCAAGCCGCCGTAAGGAAACCCCGCATCAGGCAGGCCCTGAAATGCGTACATGGTCGTGTAGTTCCACGTGTCTCCCGCCGGTAACAGTCTGAAGGCCACGCCGGCTCCGTACTTTCCTCCCAGTTCGGTCACGCCGTAAAGGCTGCCTGTCGCATCCAGAAGCAAAGGACCCAGTGAGCCCACCGCTCCATCGTCGCCTCCAGTAAAGGCGTGGATCACCGTCTGCTTCCACTGTCCATTGTTAGGCGCGAGCTGATACACGACGCCCTCGGCATAAGCGCCGCCGTCGGGAGTTGTGCCGTAGAGATTTCCCGCCTTGTCGAAGACCAATGCTGCGCCCGGGCCAAAGCCGTCATCACCGCCGGTGAAGTTGTATAGGACGGTCTCGTTCCAGGTGTCTCCGGATTGCGTGAGCTCATACACCACGCCGCATCCATCGCCCGAGCACTCGCCACCGGAGCCGCCGGCGACCGTTGTGCCGTACAGATTGCCGGCGCTATCAAAGATCACGCCGCCGTATGGATTCTTGCCGGTGCCGTAGCAGTCGAAGCTGTATAAAACAGTCTCCTGCCATTTACCGCCGGTGAAACTCAGCTTGAAGACCGTGCCACAGCCGTAGAGGCCGCCAACCACGGTCGTGCCGTACACATTGCCGGCGCTGTCGAACACCAATTGCGCGGCGGGCTTTCCTCCATCGTTGCCGCCGGTGAAGCTATAAACCACCTCCTCGTTGTCCGCTGCCCAGGACGCAACTGAGAGCGCAGCCGCGAATAGCAAAACTGCACAGACCCTAAGCGGGAAGTAGTGAAAGCAGATTCCTGACATTCTTCACCTCCAGAAACTGAAATTCCCTCGGACAAAGAATCGGCGTGCCAGAACGCCAGAAGAATTGGCGGCAGAAACTGTACCACTAAATCGGTCGCAGGTTGTCCCGCAGACCTCGCCACGGGACTGGATACTTCGCGCTCGAAGAGCGAAACAATCGGTAGCCCAGGACCCTTCGGCTGCGCTCAGGGCAGGCTGGAAGTCCGGGGTGAGCTGCCCTACTCGATTGCTAGAGCGCCTTCAGGGGCGGCACGGTTGGGCCTTGCTTGTGATAACGCCTGTTATCAACAGTAATCACGACAGACAACTAATGAAACTCTGGGCCTGTTAGCTGCTTCCGGTCGAGTAGGAAATTCCCAATTCGGGAATTACCCTGCGATTCTGCCTCTAGTAATTCATCACTTCCCGCAACTTGTCCGATAATTGACCGGTAGTAACTTCGCCTCTCCGAAAAGCGGCTCCCCGATCGGAGCGCACACCCCCTGAGACGAACCGGGCCTGCTTTAGTTCAATCTATTCACAGACTTTTTAACCAACCAAACCCACTAGGGCCCAACCTACCAATTCGACGCACTGGAGGTATAATGCAGTCCTATCGCTCTTCCATCTGCATCGCCTGAGTTGAAATCCATTCGCCTTCCCGCGGGTGGAGCGGTGCAAGTTCTAACGTTCATGTTCTTCGCTTCGTTCTTTGCCTGTTTCCGAACTCGGCCACGGCACAGTCGCCGCATATTTTGACGTGCCCCCGAACGGTCCGCCGAGCCAGCACGGACTGGTAGGTAACGGATGCGATCCCCTCACCGCCATCGACATTTACTTCGACAGCACGGCCGTCGGTCTCGTCGACACCGACAACAACGGAAGCTTTGGCATGGAGCTTCGGGCGCCGACCATCGGCAAGATGGATTCCCGATACAGATACCCAAAGACGCGCTGCCGGGCCAACACTCCATCACCGCCGTAGAACGCGTTACAGAGGTACAGGCGCAGAAACCATTCATCGTCCAGCTGATTGGCCACAGTTCCGGTTTGCGCCTGACCACAAGGCTACAATCCGTATGAGAACATTCTGAGTCCCGCTACTGTCAGGGATCTTGTCGTAAGGTGGCAGTTACCCGACGGGCGAGTCAATATGTCGTCGCCGGCGGTGGCCAACGGCGTCGTCTACGTCGGTTCCGTGATGACAAGGAACCTGTACGCCTTCAACGCCAGCACGGGAGCGCTGCTGTGGAAGTACACAGACGGGAGATACTGTAAGGTCTTCGCCGGCGGTGGCCAACGGCATGGTGTACTTCGGATCTAGTGACGACAACCTGTACGCCTTGAACGCCAGCACCGGAGCGCTCCTGTGGAAGTACACGACGGAGTCGTATTCGAGTCTTCGCCGGCGGTGGCCAACGGCATGGTGTACTTCGGGACCTCCGCGGACAGAACGTGTATGCGTTGAACGCCACCACGGGAGCGCTCCTGTGGAAGTACCCGACGGGAGGGCAATATCAGTTCTTCGCCGGCGGTGGCCAACGGCGTGGTGTACATCGGGTCTGATGACGGTAACGTGTACGCCTTGAACGCCAGCACCGGAGCACTCCTGTGGAAGTACACGACCGGGGATACATCTAGTCTTCGCCGGCGGTGGCCAACGGCGTGGTGTACGTCGGGTCCAGCGACGATAACGTGTACGCCTTGAACGCCAGCACCGGAGCGCTCCTGTGGAAGTACACGACAGGGAATTATGTCGATTCTTCGCCGGCGGTGGCCAACGGCGTGGTGTACATCGGCTCCTAGGACGATAACGTGTACGCCTTGAACGCCAGCACGGGAGCACTACTGTGGAAGTACACGACGGGGACGTTGTCTATGTCTTCGCCGGCGGTGGCCAACGGCGTAGTGTACATCGGCTCCGAGGACAATAACCTGTACGCCTTGAACGCCACCACCGGCAACTCCTGTGGAAGTACCAAGACTTTAAGAGCCTACATACCTCCTCAGTCTTCACCGGCGGTCGGCAACCCGGCATGACCGTGTACGTTCGTCATGGCCGACTTTCCCGACAGGCTCAACCCGCCTTCCGGACTCGCCCAGTCAAAACTCAGAGAACCCCCCCCCCTCCCCATCCAGCCAACGCACCGAACCCCTAGCGATTCGCAGCAATCGTTCGAAATAACCTGGGTGCGGGACGAGCATCTCGCACCCGTTCCAGGCGTGCCCTGACGTCCCGGCGGTATTCACCCGCGACATCGGCATTCAGGAAATCTACGCGCTCACCGTCCGCTGTGCCCTGATGACCGTTCACCTAGGGCTATGCCTCGAATAACTGTCGTGATATCGCCATCACACAAGCAATCCGC
>CAWFAY010000005.1:0-75261 GCA_963813905.1 uncultured Acidobacteriaceae bacterium
AATGCGATACACACCGTTGTCCACGACAGCCGTATCGCAAGTGCGAAACCAACCATCGCGAAATGCCTCGCGTGTTGCATCGGGCCTTTTCCAGTACTCCGCGAAAACGTTAGGTCCCCGGACTTCGATCTCGCCGGGCACTCCCGACGTGATTTGCTCCCCGCTCTCTGTGGCAAGCCGCACCTCTACGCCCGGGAGAGGTGTGCCTACGCTTCCGGGTACGCGCTCGCCCCGCAGGGGGTTCGACAATGCCATGCCAATCTCCGTCATGCCGTATCGCTCGAGGCAGGGTATGGCCACTGATTTCCTTCCAGCGTTCCAACGTGGTCACCGGCAACGCCGCCGAGCCGGACACCATCAGACGCAGCTTGCGGCAAGCCTGACTAAGCTCGGCGCGGCGGTCCAGGGAAGCCGCGTCCCAGGCAGCGACGAGCTTCACATAAACGGTTGGCACGGCAAAACAGAGGGTCAGGCTGCCCCCGGCAATATGCTCCCACACGGCATTCGCATCGAAGCGCGGCAGCATCTCGCAGGTTGCGCCTGACCAAAGAGCACAACCAACCACGTTGATGATGCCGTGCACGTGGTGCAGCGGCAGACTCAGCAAGATGCGATCGTCGGCTGACCACTCCCATGCCTCCACCAAGCTCGTGATTTGCGCTGTAATGTTGGCGTGGGTTGTGACCACTCCCTTTGGGCGACTCGTGGTTCCGCTGGTGTAGAGAATGATGGTGCGCCGCTCATTGGGGATATTGGGCAGGGCTGCCGACCGGGGCAGCCAAAAAGAGAGAATCTGGCGACACTCCCAAGGTGCGTATGCCCCGTGCCGCGGCCATAGGAGCCAACAGGGGTTGCGGGGGCGCGTCGAACACCATGGTCGATGCGCCAGTGTCATCGATGAGGTATTCGAGCTCAGACCGTGGTGAGTTGATCGGCAACGGGACGGCTATGCCGCCCGCTCCCCATATGCCCCATTGAACGGCAACCCAGGGAAATGAGGGAGTCAGGAGAAACACCACCCGCTCTTCCTCAAGGTCCTTACGGCCAGCGAGGAGGACCGTCGCCACGCGCGAGGATGCGTCGAGCAAATCCCTGTAGGAAAACAAGCCCTGCGAATCGATAACGGCCGTGGCTCCGCCATTCAGGTCGGCGCGAGCAACAAGCGGAAGCTGGCCGGTATGGCGAGTCACAGGCAGACTGTACTGCTCTTCGTTTACGTTGTCCAATTGCGGCGAGCGCGGCCAAATCCCGCTTATCCCTTACTCGCCAGATGAGCGTTAGTAAATCGCCATCTCGTACGTAATCCCTGAGTGCGAGTTCACTCCAGATTGGGTCAGCAAATCCAAGAAAGCGGTCTAGCTTCGGTCGGGCAACACGTGGCGCACGCATGTAGGCAGTCCGACAAGTTGCGGGTTCTGACCCATATTATGCGCTTGGTGTTGCGGAATTCGGGGATGCGCCATTTCAGGAAGCACTGCGGGATGTCGCGGTAACAGAAAACGACGCGGTAGACGGTGCCGAGGTGGAAGGATGGCGGCAGCTTTACCGCTCGCCATGGGGTGGGTGGTAGCCGCTCTATTCCCACGCAGCCCCCTTAGCCCCATTGTACGCTTTCTTGATGGGCTCGCACACAACCGTAAGCTGTGGCGGCCTCCCAATTCCATTTTGTCACTCCAGTGCTTACGCTTGTTATCGGAGTCTCAGAATTGAGGGTTTTACAAGAACACCTACGATTCGCTATCGTGTTGCCGAAATGAAGGACGAACTCCTACGCAAAATCCAAGTCGTACTTAACCGACGAATCACCAACGAAAAGCAAGTGGTGTATTTGTTGGTCGAAGTACGTAAGCTGATGGACCGCGATGACTATAAGGACCCAATCCTGAGGACGTTCAGCAATTGGGTGGTTCATACTACTCTGGAGAACCAGGCAGAGGGCAGTACGTTCATCCTCAGCGAATTCGACCATTTTATGGTTGAGCTTTATGAACATCAAAGGAGCTCGCATCACCTTCAACACATCTCGTTGAGCGCATTCCGCGGGGCGCTCATTCGATGCTTTGAACACATTGGCCTATCTGCCAACTTCGTTAGGGATAGAGCCCAGTGGAAGAAATTCGGGAAACTGTACTGCTCGATTGTTCGAGTGTCCCATCACGTTCAAAGCATCCAAAACGAAGTTGAAGTACATAGAACAGGTTGAGCTTACGGGTATTGCGCCCGGTGTTCTGGTGAAGGAATGGCCAATAGTCGAATGGCGGCTCACGTTGCGTGACGGAACGACACAGAATTGGGGTTTTCACATGGGGTGAACAGCTTCTGACGTCTCCCACGCTGCGACTCACAAATGTCAATCCGTCGACACCGTCTTGAGCGGCCACACTGGGTCCCTCGCGAAAATCTGCGGCACGGATGCGGGACCGAAAACAGTACAAGCGTTGCTGTCTGTTGAAGGCGGTCGAAGGGGAAACGGCAAATGCGATTGATAGCCGGCCCCCAGCCTTGGCCAAAAAGCAGAAGAATTAAGCCATGAGACCGTAACTCTTTCTCCGGAACTGCTCGACAAAAACGGGGCGAGCTTGCTCACGCGGCTACACGGTCATGATTGGCTATAACGACGAGCCTGAGGCCACCACGCACGCCATCGATGCTGGAGGTTGGCCAGAGCTACGGAGGCGATCATATGAGCTACAAGAACCCGCACCACCGCATCCGGTTGAACAAGACGGAAACCACCACGTTACTGGAAGCCACGCACCACGCGCTCACGTGCTGGAAGAGAGACTGCAAGGACTGCAGCGACATCGCGGCGTACCTCAAGAAGCTGGAGCGGTACGTCGAGCACAGAAGCGCATGACAGCGAAGTGGAAAACCAAATTGGGTCTTAAGCCCAATGGTGAGGACGCCCGAACACGATCGCGCTCGAACGCCCGCGCGAGTACCCTCTATTTGTTGCGGCGTTAGGTCTCCTATCGACCGCCGTCGCGCTCACACCTAGTCTAGCGCTGGGATCAGTTAGGACTCGATTCCCGGTGACGCCAAATACTATTACCTTCACGACATCTGCAACGCCGTTTCAACCATACGCAGTGTGTGCGTCGCAGCACGCACCATCCAATCTGCGGAGCCCAGCCCTCTTCGGCGGCGGTGACGCCATGGCAGAGCGAATAAGCTATTGGCAACCGGTGAACGCTAACGTTGAAGCCGTCACCATTCCCCCCGCCGTCACCACTAAAGGACCGTTGTTCGACGTGGTACTGGTTTGCAACTCCGAAGGAGAGCAGTCGGGAGTACCGCCGCTGGCCGGTATCACGGTTTGCGCATCAATGGCGTAGTTCACTTGGCCGGGACGCGGCGGTGCAGGCTGTTGCTTTCCACTGTTGCTGAAGGTCCCCACGCTAGGATTCAGAGCCGGAACAGCAAGTGTATAGCTCACGCAATCAGTGTTGGGGGGAGAATCGCTACCGGCGGTGGTGGTCAGGACTGCAGTCGCCATTCTCTGCAAAGCCAGGGGTATCGTTATCATGACCTGCAAAGCGTTAACCTGAACCGGCTGCAATGCCGACACGACGATATCAACCGACGTGCCTGCACTGCCGGTACTAGTTGTGATTTGGCCGTTGATTGATGCCGCCGAAGTGTTAGCGCCGGCCTCGGCCAGCAGCGGACCATGCCAAGAGCATTGCCCGGTTGTACACCCGTAATCACCGTGGCTCCATAAGCGGTTCCAGCACCATTGATTGCGGCAGCCACAACGTCATAGTTTCCACCAGGCACCGGGCAGAAGACGAAGCTCCCATTGGTGTCCGTGACGGTTTCCATAACAACCCGATCCACGCCGGCGGGCTCCTTCTGTTCCAGCTCCACCGTAAGTCCACCGTTGATGGCCTGTCCAGTTACACTGTCCACCACCCTGCCATTGATTGAGGTAGAGGTAAGGGCGACCTCACCGCCGTGCAGGACCGGCTTTAGCCGGTATCGACCGCTTTTCCCCTCGGTCACGATAGAGGCACACGCATCGAAGTCAACGTTCAAGTCTTTCGTCTCGCCGGCAGCTATGGTGAACTGTCCGCCTGCGATCTGGCCGCTAGGGATCTTAATGCCCGTCTTGGATTCACTGGAGATATTAAGCGGGAATGGTGTACCGGGATCAGTGCTCAGCATCACGCAGTTGGCGCTCATTCCACAATGATTAGACGTCACCGAAACATTGTTGTCGGCAAGATATACGCGGATTTGCTGATAACCTCCGGGCTGGAGTTCTGTGGCAGATCCCAGACCGGCAAGAAAACATTGATTGTTGGCTTGGGCAAGCAGATCGACCTGCTGCGGATTATTTTTGAGCGTGGGTGTGAGATCGACCCATCCCGGATCGTCCGGTGCCGCGGCGGCGCTGACGTGGATTTGTACATCGGTGATCGTGACGTAGACATGGCTGAAGGGCCCTGACGGCCCGGCGCAGGTGTGAGGATCACTGACAGTGTGTTGACCATTGCGTTCATGTTGCTCTGGACACTCTGAGTCGACGGCGAGTTCGCGCCGCCACATGCGGTGAAAGACAACACCAGGAAGAGCATTATACCGACGCAAATGACTCTTGCAAGGTTGCTGCTACCCATCGCGCGTCCTCCTCGAAACACCGCCCTGTCGGAGCGATGCGAGTTTTTTTCTCTAGACGAGGCTGCGCGTTAGAGTTCCGGCCCCCGACTTCAGCCAGCTTCGACGTCGCCCTGACGTCTCACTTCAGAGCCACCTCCGATTGGGCCGATAGTGGCGTGCGCCACGTTTCTGTGAATATGGTCGTCGCCGTGAGGGACTAGCGATTTCTCCATATGCCTCCGGAGTGAAGGCTATGGCACCACCTTCTTCAGTTGAGCACGTAGGATTCCAAGCTCCTGAAACCACAAGTTCTTCGGATACGCAAGCGCGGCCTGCCTAGCAACTCAGTTCCGGGAAAAAACTACTTAGTACTCGAAGTTCTTTCCAGACTTGATCTGGAGGGGGCCAGACGCATCTGACCTTTGACGTGGTCGAGAAGTGCCTGAACGGCTTCGAGGGTCGCCGGACTTGAACTGGGAGATTGTGAGAGGGAACCATTTGGGCCAGGAACGCGCCTCCATCTCCTCGGCTAGGCGACGAAGCCGCTGGTAAGTGCTCAAGCGCATTCCTTCGGGCTTCCAGGGAAACGGCGTGTTAAGGTCGGCGGAACCACCAAGCTTGATCCGGATCGCTTGTGCGCGATAGATGGCCCTCAGGTAAGGTGCTTCCCTTTGGCTCTGATACCCCAGTTGATAGCAGTGGCGACAGGCGAAGACAGCATCGCCCAAGTACAAGATCGCCACGCGCCTTCCACAGCCGCTCGTGGGACAGTGAAACCAGGCCCTCGTTCCACCGTAATGGCATGGTGTCCATTCGAGCCGAACGACAATTCCGATCCGCGCAGGAAGCATCTAGCTACTTTCCGGCGCAAAAGTCGGTTTTTAGGGAAGTCGAGAGCCGGCGATGCCGGCGTGGGATGGAAAACCGCTACTGATCGAGGGCTCGGCCTATGTTGATGAGGTTATCGCTGATCACCCCGAGCCCGACCCATCGCTTCATTCCCGCAGTTCCTTTGTAGCGGCAACGGTTCAGGCCGTGCCGCCGCTTGAGTATGCTGATTCTGCCTTCGCAGCCCGTTCTCCACTTTTGCCCTTTGCGGAACCAGCGTTGTTTTTGGTGCCGTCGTCGTTCAGCGCTCTTGGTAGAGTGGTTCGGGATTGACACCCGCTTTACTCCCATTTCCTGGACTTTGGCTTCTCCCTGTGCAGAGTAGAAACCGGCATCGCCGGCAACCAGGTCCGGCACCCGGTCCAGGCGTTCTTCATGGGTCTCCACCGCGGGGATTAACAGATCGCGGTCCAGTGGCCGCTGATCATAGATCTCGTAGGCCGTGATGATCTGATTCTCGGCTTCCTGGATCTTTACCATCTTGCCGAATTCGGTGGGCTTGCTGGCCTTGCCTTTGCGAATGATTTCCGTGTCGGGTTCGAAGATGCTGACCAGTTTGTTCTCTGCCCGGGTATTGCCACCAAACACGCGCGCCTTGGTCTGGTGAATCACTTGCTGCACGAGTGCAACAAACACGTCCAGTTCGCGCCGCAGCCCGTCCAACGTCGCTTGTTGTAGAACCTCCGCTGCGTGCTTAATACCCCGGCCAATCTCGGCGGAGAACTTCTTGGCCTGGCCCACGACACGGCTGGTGACTTCCACTACTTTGCGATAAATCGTCTTGACCTTCTCCAGGGCCACTTTGCCTTTGCTGCGAGTCGCTCGGCCAATCTCTACCAAGCGATGCTGCATGCTCCGCCGACGATCACGTAGTTTGGTGCCGGCTTTACCGGCGATCTCGGAAACCTTCTTCATCAGGCGGGTAAGCACCCGTACGCCGTCTCCCATCAGCCCGCTGTCGGTAGGATAGTGAATGTTGGTTTCCACCACCGTGGTATCCACGCGCATGCGGCGTCCCTTAACGACAGCCCGCTCATGCGCCAGCGCAACGATGCGGCCATGGATCTTCTCGATGACCTCTGGGCCCAAGGCCTGGGCCAGCCGCCCGAGGGTCTTGGCATCGGGCACCTTTTCGGCTCCGACCCGGGTGAACTCGCGGTACAGCAGATTGCCGCGCGTTTCCCGTTCCAAGTCGGCAAAGCTCCAGTCCCGAATGTGCTTCAGGAGCAACATCCTGAGTACCACTTCCGCAGGCGTACCTGGCCGACCGTGCGTGCGACTGTGTGGGCGGCGGCGTTGCAAAGCGTGATGGACAATCTCCAATAGCTCTTCGTCGGCCAGGATGTCGTCGGCATGGCGCATCCAGCCTTCCCACAACTCGTCGACGGTTTCGCGGATGAACCCATCGCCGAAGCTATGCTGTTGGCGGCGGAGATCAATCACGGTGGCGCCTCCGAGACTTCGCACCGGTTGTCTCTGGACGCAAGGCTTTTTGATTGAGCTCACAAATCTGTTCCAGTCCTGCCTTGAGCCGTTGAAAGTTCTCCAGCTGCCGTTGCACCTCAGCAACCTGTTCCTTGCGCAAACTGACCTGGCGAATCCGTGGACCAGGGTACGAAACAGCCAGCACCGCCACCGGATGCCCCTCTCCGCGTTCGCACTTCGGGCACCCCTGACGGTGGCGGATGGTCCGTTGCAGCAGCGAGCCGCGGAGGATGTCGCTCACGTCGGGAAGGTCACGGATCAGCTCAGTACGCTGTTTGGAGATGTTTTGCGAAGTACTTTGTTTCATGCTTATACATGAAACATATCTCAGCTCAAAAAGCAAGAACTTTCTCGAAATTGTGCGTCCTGACACCTTCAGCTTGGGTTGCGGTTGGATTCCGGAGGCTCCCCCGGCTCACTTTTGCGCCGGAAAGTAGCTAGCCTCGGGCAACTTCGCAGGTCAAAGCCTATTGACTATTGAATAATATAGTGACATTTTCTTGATCTCGTGCTATGGTTTGGGCATGGGAAATCCGGCCGGAGTTCGGCGAGACTTTCAGGCACTTGAGCAGCGGCGGATGCAGGCGGCGCGGCTGCTGGAGAAGGGGTACAGCCAGTCGGAAGTGGCCCGACGAGTGGGAGCGCACCGGCAGTCGGTAAGTCAGTGGGCGGCCGAGTTACGCGAGAACGGCCGCGCCGGGCTGAAGAAGGCGGGCCGTGCTGGCCGCAAGCCACGGTTGAGCGTGGAGGATCTGGGCAAGATCGAGCAGGGACTCAAACGCGGTCCGGAAAGCCTGGGCTACGAGACCGGATTGTGGACCACCAACCGTGTCACCCATTTGATCGAGCAAGAATGTGGGATTTCCTACCATCCCTCGCAGGCATGGCGCATCCTGCGGCAGTTGGGATGGAGTTGTCAGCGTCCGACGGGCCGCGCCTTGGAGCGGGACGAAGAGAAGATCCGGCGGTGGAAGCAGAAGCGCTGGCCGGAGTTAAAAAAAAGGCCAAAAACGAAGGTCGCACGATCGTCTTCATCGACGAGAGCGGGCTGAGCGAGCGTCCCCACCGCTGCCGTACCTGGGCACCCCGCGGACAGACCCCCGTGCTGCAATACCACTTTAATTGGAAGACCTTGTCGGCGATAGCGGGCGTAACCTGGTGGAACTTTTACTTCCGCCTGTTTCCGGGAGCAATCCGTAGCCCGCAAATCATCCAGTTCCTCGCTCATCTGCTGCGCCACATTCCTGGCAAGCTGCTGATCGTTTGGGACGGACTGCCGGGGCACCGCAGCCGTGCCGTCTGGCAGTTCGTACAGCAACAGAGGGGGCGTCTGTGGCTGGAATATCTTCCCGGCTATGCTCCAGAACTGAACCCAGTGGAGTATCTGTGGTCACACTGGAAGCAGCACGAATTACCCAACTTCTGCCCCACGACCTTTGGACAGTTGAGCGATTCCGCACGCCGAGCGTTGCGTCGGATGCGCCGTCGGCCCACCTTGGTCTGCGCTTTCTGGGAACAAGCAGAACTCTTTCCGCTGTAACTATATTATGCAAAGGTCAATAAGTCGATTAACAGCAGGAGTCGATGGTTGTCTTCTCTCAGCCGAGCCCGAAAGCTACGAAGCTGTTTCGAGTAAAGAAAAGTCTTGGACGTAAGAGCCCCGACGAAGCCGCGACAAGCCGCCGTCATCCCGAATGCCCGTTCCGAGAATGCGCCGTACAGGTCATTGCAGGATCTCTCGTATTTCTCACGGACCCATGAGTCACTGTCTTGTGAAGCTAGACTATAAGGCGGGTTCATGACTATCGCGTCGTACCGTTTGCGACAAAGATCGATAAACGCGAAACCGCGGGCGGCATCGTCGGCAAATAAGCGGCGCTGGTAACCATCCCCGTTCTCGACCTGTTCTGCGTAGCTCTTGAGCGCGGCGTATATCCGCTCTTCGGCTCTGTCCCAGAATGCCTCGTCAGTGATTCCGGAGAGGTCGAGGTCTAACCCGAATTTCTCACCAGATGATCGATAACTGAGCCAGGGGTCGGATGGGGCGGCCGAGAGCGATCGGTGTAGGCGGCAGGGAGTGGTTAGCGGCAGTGGTGCACGGGTGATGGCCAAGGCGGTGGCTGGAGGCGACATTTTTGGGCGCGTGGAGACCGCAACTGCCGCCCGCCTGAGGTTGGCACAACCGCCGCGCTGCCCTCAACAGCGCAAAGCCGACCAGGCCGCGGCGAACAGCGCTTTCCAGGGATATGCGCGGGGATAACGCAGATAGATACGGCGGGCGCTGAGGCGCACCTCGGCGGCAATCTTGAGCAGCCGCAGTCGGATGGTGTTCACCTGGGCCCGCGCCCACACGGTGCCCGCCAAGGCCAGCCGCCGCAGAGCGTGCAGCAGCACATAGGCCAACGACGACAGGTAGAGCCGCAACTGGTTGGCGCGCAGGGTGGCGGCGCTCATGCGATCGGCGAACAGACTGAGCTGCTCCTTGATGCGGTTTTCCATCTCGCCGCGGGCGCAGTAGAGCTGTTCATAGAGAGCGCGCGCCTCCCACTCTGTGGGACTCAGCGAAGTCACCACGAAGCGCGGGTTGGGGCCTTTGTCGAGATACTCGGCCTTGGCCACCACGCGGCGGGCGCACGACCAACTGCTGCGCGTCTGATAGGAGAACTCGCCGAAGACGCGGGCGGCTTGCTGCGTCTTTTGGTGTTCGCGCTGGGCCGCGGCCATGAGGGCGGCGATTTCCGCCTCCAGCCGCGAGTTGCGCGCCAAGCCGAAAACATAGTGCACGGGCTCAGCTTCGCACCAAGCCATCAGCTCCTCGCGGCAGAAGCCGGAATCGGCGCGCAGAATGATTTTCACCTCCGGCCAGCGCTGCCGAATCTGGCCCACGATGCGTTTCACTTCGGCGAGCGCGCCTGCGCTGGCGTCCTGGTTCGAAGCCCGCTGGCGGGCGCACAGTAGATGCTCGCCGCAGAAGATGTACAGCGGCAAGTAACAGTACTCGCCGTAGTAGCCGTGGAAGAAGCGCGCTTCCTGCTCGCCGTGCAACGGGGTGTCGGTGACATCCAGATCGAGCACGATCTCGGCTGGCGCGGTCGCGTGCGCTTCCAAGAAAATATCCACCAGCAGCGTGTCCAACTGCTCGGCCGAGTAGCTGATCTTGTGATAGCGATCGGCGGCCGCCGCCGGCGTCAACTCCATGCGGTTGAGCGTGCTCTTGCCGGCCAGCGGTGATTCCAGTTCGCGCTGGCCGGCCAACACGGCCAGCAGGGGATCGTGGCGCAGTTGCTCATGATCGTTGAGATCTTCATAGCCCAGCGCCAGCCCGTAGACGCGCTGCGCCAGCATCTCGCCCACCGGGTGCTCGACCCGTGCCGGGTCCCGCCCATCCCGAAAGCAGGCCGCCGCCCGCGCGAGCAAGCCGATCTTGCGGTTGGTGCGGCGCAACAGCAGGCCGCCTCCGTCGCTGGTCATGCGGGCGCCATCGAAGTTGGCTACCACCCGCCGCGAAAAATGATCTGCAAACGCGAACGATTCTTGCGTACACTCTGTCATGAGAAAGGCCGTTTCTTTTTCGGGCATCGACTTCGTTTCACACCGCAGTTATGCCTGAAAAGACGGCCCTTTTCTACTGTGAATTACTGGTGGTTGTTTACTACTGGTGAGAAATTCGGGCTAACGTCCCTTGTTCAGGACGCGCAGTGTCGGCAAAAAGTATGCCTTGTTCGGGCTTGGGGCCAGCGAGCCATTTGCGCTTCGCGTCAGCTACCACATTGGCGATTTCTTCTTCGATCTTAAGCAGAGACCCGGCCTCACCTGCAAGCTTCATCTTCTCAAAAGCCGCTTGGACCAACTGAGCGATGGCCTTCGGCTTAAGGTCGTTCAGAAACCTGTCGAGCAACCCTTGCTCGCCGGGCATCGGCTCTGGACAAACAATCTTGCTTCGCTCGATTTTGGGACGTTCGGCCGATTTTAGCCCCAATCGTAGATATGTCCTCTGTGCGCGGAGCCACAATGCTAACGCAGCTATCTGGCAAGCCCGAAGGTCAATATCAATGCCGTGCAGATTATGCCGGAGAATAAGCTCGGGCAAAGCCTTTTTCAAAGAGTCCAGGTCGGGGTATTTGCCACGAAGGGTGTTCCCCGTGACTTCTGATGGGACCTGCTGCTCGTCTGCCCAACCCTCCTCGTAAATGGTTTCGAGCAGGTCGAATGCGTAAAGCAGAAAGTGCCCGCTTCCACAAGCTGGGTCGAGGATCTTCAGGTCCCGAGGATCTTTCTTGGGCCGGTGCGTGATGTACACCGGCTGACTGAGGAACTCTTCCTGGCGCACACTCTCCTCAGCGACAGAGGAAGTCGGAGCGGTCTGGCCTTCGTCGAGAAAAATCTCCGTGGGTCGGCGCACCAAGTAGCGACAGGCCTCGCTTAGTGCGGTATTTCCCTCACGCATCTCATACCAGATGCGTCCCAGAGTGTTATCCACGAGGAACTCGACCACGTACCTCGGAGTGAAGAACTGGTTTCGGACCGCAAGCTCTCTGCTGTTGCGTGGAGCAGCCGATGCCTCACGCATGGCCTCACGCTCTTCCTTGGAGTTGAAGTACTGGTAAATCCATCCGATGGTTTCGTCTTGTTTCCAAAGGTGAGCGAACTCTGGCGCGTTCAATTCGCTCAGGACTTGTTCCAAACAGAGTTCGGACGGGAATACCAGCGACTGTGGAATATCGAGCGCGAAGAGCACACCGAGATCAACGGCGAGCTCCTCGAACATGCGCTCCAGGAAGAAACGGTACGTCGCCGGTCGAGTACCAAGCGCTCCGTTGAGCAGGCGTTCGTAAAGCTGGAATCCGTCCGATTCCATGCCGCGGCGCACGCACTCGACGACATGTCCTCGCTCTTCACACATCCGCAGCGCCGCCAGCCGGTTGAGAACTGTAAATGCAGTTTCTCCGGCCATGCGATCGAATGCGGTCGCATTTCGCTTAGAGTCGGTGCCGATCTCGGTTGCCGCCAAGTGTTGCTGCCACTCGCGCAACTCGCGGGCAACCTCGCGACCACTCTCATCCAGATGCCCCAGCGTGTCCAGGGCCAAGGCTGAACCGTCCGGCTGCAAACCATATACCGCCTGAATCTGGGTGCGAATATCTTCCGTCAGAAGCCGGCGACATGCGCCGACCATCTTCGCGAGCGCGTTGCGAGTTGGTTTGTCGAAAGCCATCGATTACCTTATTGCTCGTCTTTCGCGATCCGCTGTTCGTTCTTGCGGAAGCGAATCACCTTCTTCTGCCTAAGAATCTCGGCCAGTTGCTCACCCAGAGACGCCAACCATGCGTCGAGATCCGCCCGAGTCGCAATTACGTCAGGCACCGGCAGATCCGCTGGGTTGACCTCCTGTTCAACCGGCGGCTCCTCGGGAGTTCGGGGTTTCGGTTCGGTGGGAGGCGAGACTGGAGGCTCCGGTTCCGGAGCCGGAACGCGACGTCGAACCTCAGCCTTCAACTGCGTTGATAGCGAACCCAGGGACACATCGCGCGTCAGTAATACCCGAAGCTGCGACAACTCTTGTCCCAGCTCTGTTTTGGCCGGCACAGACGAACCGTCGATCTGCGAGACGATCTCGGCACGATCCTCGGGCGAAATGAGAAGCCATTCCGGCATCGCCTCCAGGGAATTGCGCACATCCTTTACATTTGTCAGAAACGCGGCGTGCTGTTGCGCGTAACGAGCGCGGACACCTTCGATAATGTTGCGCATTGCGGTGCGTAACGCTGCTAGCCGAGTGTGAAACTCTTCGGAGCTAAGTGCTTCGCGAATTGTCGTCGAGTCCTGCTCTGTAGCAATTCCGCTCCCAGTCCTTGGAAATAGTGAACCAATGTCCTTGAGGTCGCTTTCGAGCTTTCTGGCCTCGGAGAGCTCACGCTCTGCCCCGTTGTTGAGGGCGCTGGTCACATCCCGTGCCCATCGTGCGTCGGCCACGATCGTGCTTGCGGGCGAGCCGAGAATCGATGCCGCACTGCCTGCGTCTTGCTTGGTCAAATCACCGCATATCGCGATCAGATCGGTCGCTCTCTGGCCGCCGGGCAGGCCTAGCAGACGGAGACGGTCCGGTAGTGAGCCGATCTTCTCGACCAAGCTAGGTACCTGCTCCCGGGCTGTGCGGCTGATGTTGTCCTCAATTGGGAGTACATCGACTCCAAAAATCTCCTGCAGTCGGTTGGACGCGCGTTCGAGAGTTTCGAGCGGAATCTTTGTGTCTCGGCGAGCCACTCCGACGCGATTAAACGCGACAGTCGACCTGAAGGACTCAACAGCAAGCGGACCGGAAGTGGTGACCTTCCCGCCGGCCGTGAACAGTTCGATCTCGCCGGCTAATAGAAGGGCGGCAAAAAGATAGCGAGTTGCGTCCTTGGACCACCCGTATGGAGGTGCATAAAAGAAGTCCTGAATGAAATTGCCCTGCAGCCGGCCACCGGACTTATTCAGCTCTTCCCCAAAAGCTCGGAGTGTCTCGGCCAGTGCTTGATTCTTCACGTCGATGCGGGGTCGGCCGCCCCGAATGACAACCAGGCCAAGAGGGTCCAGCTCCTTCGGCATTCGGTCAAGCCGCTCCACCGCCAAGAACTTGCCCGCTAGGTCTATCGACGGACGTATGGGAACAAGTCTAAAGTTTGGAAATATTACTTTTGCAGCGGTTTCCAGCACGTTGCGGGCGGCTGCATCAAGCGTTGCCCCAGCCTCCGAAACGGGCTTTGGCTGTCCCCGAAAAATGAGTGTCCCCGCACTAAGGGACGCGCTGAGCAGTTTTCCAGCATCCTCCCGGTTTCTTTGCCGCGCCCGGCGTTCTGCGCGTAAGAACTGTGCGACGTCCTTGTCAGCTTCACGCTCCGGCGTCTTAAGAATCCAATCGGACCGGCACGACTCGGCGATCAAGTCCTCAGCTTCCTCCGAAGAGCGCACTAACCACACAATCGAGTTCTTTAGCTCGGTATTCGTGTTTGTGTCAGAAAGCAGCGCCGTACGGCGTTGGTCAAACAAGCTCGCGTCCACTGCCTCAATTCGGAACTGAATGTCGTTGTCTTCACCGACAACGCTGTTTCTTCCTAGTCGAACACCTGCCTTTACCTCTTTGCTGTTCTCGATCTTCACTGACGGGGCAGTTTCGAAGATTTCCTGCAACAGATCTACTCGCGTCTGGTTTATCTCTAGAGCGGTTGGCACGTGAGCATTGCGCTTGTCGCGCAGAGGCTTCACTCCTTCACTCAAGAAGAGATATCCGCCCGTTTGCGGATCTTCAATTACGCCACACTCCCGGTTGCCGACGAGTTTCCGAAGTGCTTCGCTAACTGAATCCGTCAGAGATGGGGTTCCTAAAGCGGGGTAAAGCAGTGCGGCAATGTTCTCGGCAGTGCGCGGGAAAAATTCCAGCGGCTGCAACGCACCAATGGCTTTGGCAACGCGCAACGTTAGCAGTTCGTCCGAAAAGGCCTTCGCGACTCGATCAACGCCGCGGACAACGTGCGGCAGAACCTTCGCAATATCCGCACGCAGCGTGTCATAAAAATCGTCGGCGCATGCCAGATAGCGAATGGGCCGATCAGCTAACTTGGTCGTGCCGGCTGGTAGCACCTTGCTGGCGTCAACGAGGAGATCCTGAATCACTCGGATTGCCGAGCGCAGACCAAGGCCCCCACGAGATGTGGCAAGCGCCCGAATCAATTCCAGCAGAAGATCAAAATGCTGCGGGAGAAACGGATACAACTTTGCGAACGTGTCTGCATCAGGATCTCCTTTGAATAATGAAGTGCCGGACAAACGAGTGAAATTCAGAAGAGCTTGCCCTTGGCGCGAGAAATCTTCCTTGAGCAGAGCCAGGCCGTCGTTAGATTTTGAGAGCAGGCGACGATAAGTGATTTCACGAATGTCGCTCGGCTCCAGATTGATGCCGATTGGAAAGCGGTCGCGGAGTTTATTTAGTTCCGGAGAGTTGTAGGCAGCCTTTTCAACGATTTCGGCGAGCGTCTGCTGGCCAGTTGCAACAATCCAGACTCGTCCCTGACCAAGCTCCTTGAGGTTTCGATCGAGGCCATCAAGATTCAGTATTAGCTCGCCCCTGGGCGCCACGTACTGGCCTGCTTCATCTATAAGGAACAGAATGTTCTGCTTTCCAGACTTGCGGCGCACGAGCTCAATGATGCGTCCGGCGCGGTCCCGGAGATCCTCGGCTCTTTCAGACCTCATCTGCAAGAAGCTTGTGTCGGTAGGGTAGTCCTTAGGCAAGAGAGCCGGCACGAGTTGTGCAGCACGCCCGACTCCGCTCAAAGAGTCGTTGTGAATCGTCTCCCAATCATCCCCGAACTTCTCTCGGTAAGCTTGCCGAAACTTGTCGTATAAGCCTTGTTCTTGCAGCTTGAGCTCAAGCTCGGCCAGCTTCTTGTCTTTCGAGTAGCCAGCGTACTGCAACACTTTCCAATAGAGGACACTTGAAACCGATGCGAGTGTGTTGTCCGCTAACTGCTCACTGCCGAGATCGAGAAGGACAACCGCAGCCCCATGATGTTTTGCGGTCGTTCGCAGTAATCCCTGAAGCGGAACGGAGGTGATTCTCTCGCAAAGGAAATCGAGGAAGGGCCGCTCAGCGATTTTTCGATCGTTGTCGAGCGCGAATCCGAGATACTTGGTAAATGAGCTCTTGCCGGCACCGTAAAAACCCGCAACCCACACGCCGATCTCGGTGACCTGTCCAGTCCGAACTCCCGCATCATACACGTCGAGAAATCGCGTAAAACACTTGTCGACGTTGTCGGTGACTTCATACTCTTCAATCTCGGATTTCAGACGGGCGTCGTCAGCCGCGTAATAATCGATGACCTTCTCTATTGGGCGATCAATTGGCCGACGAGTTGAGAACAGAGTGCGAATGGTCATTCAAGACCCCCAAGCAAGGTGGAGCGGTAATTGCCATCAAATGGATAAAAGCCGAGAAAGTGAAGTCCATACTGGCCCGATCGCCGCCCTGGGTAGAAGAGAACCGTCGGCACCTTGATATTGTCGTGCAGTCCGGCTTCAAGGGCGCGAGCGCGGAAGTAAGGGTGAAGGGCAGAAGCGTCAGTCAGGAAAACGATCGTTTGGGGCAGAACAGCCGATACGCGATTGCTCACTGCTTCGATTAGCGAATTCCCTGATCGAAGTACGTCACTAATGGCGTCATTCACATCTTGTTGATCAGCGGTCGGTTCCAAATCAAGCCACTCCTCCCACCGGCCAGACTTTGCGACGATGTCCCAAACCAGTTTCCCCAGAGACACTTCATCAACTTTCCAGCCTTCGTTTCGCAAAACCGACGACCAAACAGGAAGCTTTTGTTTCACTATTGACCTTTGCATAATATAGTTACAGCGGAAAGAGTTCTGCTTGTTCCCAGAAAGCGCAGACCAAGGTGGGCCGACGGCGCATCCGACGCAACGCTCGGCGTGCGGAATCGCTCAACTGTCCAAAGGTCGTGGGGCAGAAGTTGGGTAATTCGTGCTGCTTCCAGTGTGACCACAGATACTCCACTGGGTTCAGTTCTGGAGCATAGCCGGGAAGATATTCCAGCCACAGACGCCCCCTCTGTTGCTGTACGAACTGCCAGACGGCACGGCTGCGGTGCCCCGGCAGTCCGTCCCAAACGATCAGCAGCTTGCCAGGAATGTGGCGCAGCAGATGAGCGAGGAACTGGATGATTTGCGGGCTACGGATTGCTCCCGGAAACAGGCGGAAGTAAAAGTTCCACCAGGTTACGCCCGCTATCGCCGACAAGGTCTTCCAATTAAAGTGGTATTGCAGCACGGGGGTCTGTCCGCGGGGTGCCCAGGTACGGCAGCGGTGGGGACGCTCGCTCAGCCCGCTCTCGTCGATGAAGACGATCGTGCGACCTTCGTTTTTGGCCTTTTTTTTAACTCCGGCCAGCGCTTCTGCTTCCACCGCCGGATCTTCTCTTCGTCCCGCTCCAAGGCGCGGCCCGTCGGACGCTGACAACTCCATCCCAACTGCCGCAGGATGCGCCATGCCTGCGAGGGATGGTAGGAAATCCCACATTCTTGCTCGATCAAATGGGTGACACGGTTGGTGGTCCACAATCCGGTCTCGTAGCCCAGGCTTTCCGGACCGCGTTTGAGTCCCTGCTCGATCTTGCCCAGATCCTCCACGCTCAACCGTGGCTTGCGGCCAGCACGGCCCGCCTTCTTCAGCCCGGCGCGGCCGTTCTCGCGTAACTCGGCCGCCCACTGACTTACCGACTGCCGGTGCGCTCCCACTCGTCGGGCCACTTCCGACTGGCTGTACCCCTTCTCCAGCAGCCGCGCCGCCTGCATCCGCCGCTGCTCAAGTGCCTGAAAGTCTCGCCGAACTCCGGCCGGATTTCCCATGCCCAAACCATAGCACGAGATCAAGAAAATGTCACTATATTATTCAATAGTCAATAGGACACGGAAATCACACTTCAGGCGGCGTGACTTCCAGCACGCTGGGCGCTGACATCTCGAATCAAGGATCAGGCAGTGGCAGCCGTAGTCCGGCGCTGCTGAAAGCACTCCCGACAGAAGACAGGTCTACCTTGCGTAGGCTTGAACGGGACGGTAGTTTCCTTACCGCATCCCGAACAGTTCGTGCGGGTCTCAACTTTGGAGTAGCCGCCGCCCGCAGAGGTGGTCCCCAACGAGGAAGCCCGTTTGGACTTACAGGTCTTGCAACGTTTGGGCTCGTTCTTAAATTGTTTGTCGTGGAAGAACAGCTGCTCCCCAGCTGTAAAGACGAAGTCCGCGCCGCAGTCGATACACTTCAGAACCTTGTCCTGGAATTCCATGGAGAAATGCTCCCTTCAGTCCACGTTCCCAAGCAATGAAATAGGGTATTGCAAAAGCTCCGGAGAACCGGACTGAAGGTCCAAGCCGGTGATGCAACTTCATTGCTCAGGTACTACACCCGGGTTCGGCCCCCCATACGCAAGCGCATGGCACAACGTTAATACTGCGGACCTGCTCGGCTGCACCGTATGAAGAACTGGCTCGACGAAAAATGGAGGGCCGCCTTATCGATGGCGGCCCCGATCTGATGATTACTCCTGCTCTTTGCGAGCCTTCTTGCGGCTGCGCGCGCGCGCGAGAGCCTCTTTGACGCGCTTCTTTTCACCCGGCTTAAGGTAGAAGGAATGACGCTTCGCTTCTTTGATGACGTCCTCTTGCTGGACCTTGCGCTCGAACCGCCGAAGGGCGCTCTCTAACGACTCGCCCTCCTGCATTCGAACCTCGGCCAACTCGCTAAACACCCCCAGACTCGTCTCGCGTGGACTGTAGTAGTTATCCCAGCGTTGACAATCGAAGTCAAGCACAGAGTAGGCTTTTTAGCCGCCATTTAAGCGCCATATAGTGCTTCACGAAGGTGTCGCTCCGCACTCCAATGCTTCAGAAATTTGTCCTGATCGAGAACTGCACCTGCCGTGGGGCGTACGCGCTGTTGGGGTTCAAGAAATTCGTACTTTTCAGAAATTGACCGGGGTATACCTTGGTTGCGACTTTGGTTGAGTAGGCTACAAATTGCCCGGCTGAGTTGAGAAATCCGTCATCGCTGATGGTGACCTGCGAGTTTGTGCGGTTGAAGGTGTTGAAGGTCTCCACCAGAAGTTGAAACGTGAGGCGCTCGCCGACATGCAGGTTGCGGGTAAGGCGAAAATCGGTAGTGAAGTAATCCGGCCCGATAAACGCATTCCGCCGGTATCCCGGAAGCCGATCGTTGTAAGTGTTGCCGTCCTGGTTTGCATCGCCGGCAACAGTAGCGTTGATCGGACGGCCGGAGCCGTAGGTCAGCACGCTCGACATTTGCCAGCCGTTCGCCAAACGGTTCAGCCAGGAATATCCCGTCTCCAGTGGCCGGGGTTGAATGACGCCGGAAGCAACCAGTCGATGCCTCTGGTCGAGCACGCTGAGCCCGCGCTCCAGGTTGACAGCGTATGAGTTCTGAACGTTGCCCGGACGGCCTACAACGAGAGCATCTTGTCCCTCGTCGATCGCCTTCGCAAACGTGTAACCGATACGCAGGAACAGCCCACGGTTCACTTGGCGCTTGAGCGACACCGTGAGCCCGTTGTAGACGCTGCTCGACTCGCTCTCAAACGAATTGATGGTGTCGAGCTCGGCTATAGGGCGCTGAATGTCGTTGAGGCACGGCGGATAAGGACAGGCTACTGTTTTTTTGGTCTGCCATGTGGCGAACGATTCCACCGGAAGATACTGGCCCAGGAAAACAGAACCGTCATCGCTGTAGACAGGGTAGTCGACGATGGTTGGGGACGGCAGGTTCGCGTCGAGCGAACGAATCAGGTGTTCTCCATGCACATAGAGATAACTGGCTGTGGCAATGATTTTTTGCCCGAGTTCGCGTTCGATCGTGAAGCTGGCCTGGTCGGTATAGGGGGTCTGAAAGTTAGGCGAGAATGCCGAAACCGTGGTTGTCAAGTGGCTGGCCACGTTGGCAGGAACCACACAATTCACTGTTCCCGACGGGCAGCGCACCAGCGGATCCGGATAGGTGGGGAAGATGGCAGCATCGGCCGGCTGCATGAGGTCAAGAAACAGATGGCTCTGCGCCAGGCCGTTGTCGGTCTGCACCTGCGATGCGTAGATGGATGGGACGAGCGAGTAGAACCGTCCCGCTCCGCCGCGGATCACCAGAGGATTGCGGTCGCCGATGGAATAAGCAAAGCCGACCCGGGGAGAGAAGTTGTTCGCATCCGGCGGCAATTTCCCGGATGGCCCATACAGCGGATTGCTCACCAGTCCACTAACCAGGAAGGTCTGCGTGTCCCAGCGAATCCCTGCATTCAGCGTGAAGTGGCGAGTGATGCGGAAGGTGTCCTGCAAGAACAAAGCCAGTGCGCGCGAGTCGGGGTGCGAAGTCTCCGTGCCAAAATCCTGAATGTAGTATCGCGGTACTCCGTGCGCATAGGCCCGCAACGGAGTTAAGGATTGTCCATAGCGCATCGGCGCAAAGGTAAATGGGTTCACCTTCAAGTCATCGAAGTAGTACTCTCCTCCCGCCATGGATGGGAAGTAGTTGTAGATCCAGGTGCGAATGAAATCGACACCGAACTTCCAACTCACCCGCCCGGTTTCGATGTCGGCCGTGTCGGCAACATGGAGCTTATGTTCCCGGGTCTGCCGGGGAAGTAAGCTGGAGCGTCCTGCACCATCGAGCAGGTTGTAGATCTTGATCTTCGGGTCCTCGGAATTGGTGGAGGACTGTTGCAGGTCGCGAGAGAACTGGGCCCGAAAATGGGTTGCAAGCCTGCTGGTCCACGATGACGTAAGCGATGCCGCAATGCTCTCGGTCGCAACATCCTCGCTTCCGTTGGAGCTCTCGGTATAGGTGGTCAACGGACTGGACGGATTGAAGAACACATTGTTGATGCCGTCGTAGCGAGAAATATTGGCCCGCAGGAAGATCAGATGTTTCGATGACGGCGTAAAGTCGAGCTTGCCAAAAGCAGCGTTGCCCCACATCTTCGTCGGATACTCTCCCGCCATATTGTTGAGCTTCTGCGCTGCCTGGGCGACCAGGGCCTGATCTTTGTAGTCGTAGTCGACTGGCTGGGGCACGACCGTAGTCGCTCCATTGGCGAACTGCACGATGGAGGGCACGTCCAGCAGATTCTCGTCGAAGCCCGCGTAGAAGAACGCCCGATTCTTGCGTATTGGTCCGCTGACGGTACCGCCGAACTGGTCCTGCCGTGCTTCCGGCTTGTCAGGAGAGAATGCAGGCTGCGCATCGAATATACGGTCGCGCCCGTAGTAAAAGCCGGTGCCGTGCCAGTCGTTGCCCCCGGACTTTGTCACCACATTGAAAACGGCGCCGCCGGCACGCCCCAACTCCGCACTGTAAGAGTTAGAGGAGACGCGAAACTCCTTGATCACCTCGTTGCTGAACTGGTAAGGAGCACGATAGCGGCCGCGTGCCTGGGCATAAAACGAGTTGTTATTGTCGGTGCCATCGACCAGGAAATTATTCTGGTATCCGCGCACTCCGCCAAACGACAGGTCGCCATTGGAGTCGGATGTGAGTCCTCGCGGATCCTGGGTTACGCCCGGCGTCAGCAGTGCCAGGTCGGTAAAGCGTCGCCCGTTGAGCGGGAGCCCCAGGATGGCCCGCTCCACGATCTCGTGGGAGACTTCACCGGTTTGACTGTCAGCTTTGACGGCGGGTGCGACGACATTCACCGTCTCGATTCGGGTCGCCGGGAGCAGCTGAAACTGTACCTCGGTGGACGCCCCCACGTGCAGTTGGATCCCGGGTTGCGTCGCGCTCTGCATGGTGAGCGCCGCGACCTTGACGTCGTAACGACCGGGCGTCAACATGCCGAAGCTGAAGTTGCCCTCCGTGTCGGTAAAGACGGCCCGCTGGAATCCGGTGTCGGGGCTGGTCACGATCACAAGAGCGGCTGGGATTCTGGCTCCCGTCGCATCTTCCACGACGCCGCGCATGGCAGCGGAGCCATCTTGCGCGTTGAGGAGCGAAGCTGAGAGGCTGAAGGCCAGCAGGCTGGCTACGCAGAAAATAGAAAAACGAGAGGACGGTAATAGGCAAGACCAGAGCATGGGGAGGGGCCTTTATCACTGCTGCTTAAGCGGCACGTGATATTTCATTTTGGGAGAATCGTTTCCCGCCGGTCTGTGACATCGCTACGCAGCGGCTACACGAAAGGGCATGTCCGTTAGTAACCATGCTGGTCCTATTTCGGGAAGATCGGTACCGTTATCGTCAGTTATGGCCTTGATGAAGCCGTCGCTATGTGCTGCGTTCCCTCCGCAGGAGGGCGCATGGTATGTTCGGACTGCCGATACACATCGACTCCGCCGGAGGCCGGGATAGACGACGAGACCATGTTTCGGAGTCTTTCCGGGAACGAGGCGAACGCACAAGAACACCATGATCCGCTCTTACAAAGGAATCAGTCCCAGAATCCCTGCAACCTGCTACGTCGATGAATCGGCGCAGGTCATCGGCGACGTTACGCTCGGAGAGAACGCCAGCATCTGGATGAACGCCGTCGTGCGCGGCGATGTGCATTACATCCGCATCGGCGCGAACAGCAATATCCAGGATTGCAGCGTGCTCCACGGCATGCTGGGCCAGTGGCCGGTGGAAGTCGGCGACTGGGTCACGGTCGGGCACAATGTGACGCTGCATGGCTGCGTCGTCGAGGACCGCTGCCTCATCGGTATGGGGGTCATCGTGCTGAACGGCGCGCGCATTGGCGAAGGCTCGATTCTCGCGGCAGGCACGCTGATCCCGGAGAAGACGGTCATTCCGCCGCGCTCGCTGGTGATGGGTGCGCCCGGCAAAGTGCGTAGGCAGCTCGACGACAGCGATCAGGAGATGATCCTGCGCTACGCAAGGAATTATCTGGGGTACAAGGAACAGTATCTGGCGGAGAGGAAATAGACGCTGTTCGCCCTTCGCTGTTCGCTTTTCGCCAGACATGCGCAAGAGGGCCGTTCTGGCGAATAGCGAAGAGCGAATAGCTAAAAGCGATGATTAAAGCCATCCGCGGAACCCGTGACCTTCTTCCTCCCGACACCGACCTGTGGAACCGGGTGGAGGCGAAGGTGCGCGACGTCTTCGCGCGCTACAACTTCCACGAGATCCGCACGCCCGTATTCGAAGACACCAGCCTGTTCGCGCGCGGCGTCGGCGAAGAGACCGACATCGTCACCAAGGAGATGTTTACCTGGGAAGACAAGAGGCCGCGCAGCGAGCGAGAAGTCGCAGTCGCTGACGCTTCGTCCCGAGAACACCGCCGGCGTGGTGCGCGCCTACATCGAGCACGGGCTCGACAAGAAAGGCGCGCTGCAGAAGCTCTATTACATCGGGCCGCAGTTTCGCCGCGAGCGTCCGCAGAAGGGACGCTATCGCCAGTTCTACCAGATCGGAGCGGAGATCATCGGGCCGCCGAGCGCGGGCAGCGAGTCGCCGGCGCGCGATGCCGAAGTGCTGGAGATGCTGGCGACGTTGCTCGACGAAGTCGGCCTGCGCGGCTGGCAACTGCAACTGAACTCCGTCGGCTGTGCCGATGATCGCGCGCGCTACAACGAGGCGCTGCGCGAGGCGCTCAAGCCGGTCGTCCACCAGATGTGCGCCGATTGCCAGCGCCGGGCGGAGACCAATCCGCTGCGCGTGCTTGACTGCAAGGTTCCGGAAGACCAGCCCATCATCGAGAAGCTGCCGAAGATCAGCCAGTATCTCGACGAGCCCTGCCGCGAGCACTTTGCCGCCGTGCGCTCGATGCTCGACGCGGTCGGCGTGCCCTACACCATCAACGAGCGCATGGTGCGCGGGCTCGACTACTACACGCGCACGACATTCGAGTTCACGCATGGCGATCTGGGCGCGCAGAGCGCGGTGCTGGGCGGCGGTCGTTACGACGGACTCTCCGAGTCGCTCGACGGCCCGAAGGCTCCTGGCATCGGCTTCGCCATCGGCGAAGACCGCCTGATCCTCGCGTTGCAGGCCGAAGGAGTTGGCGCTGAAGCAAAGCTGGACGCATTTGTCGCTCCGCTTGGCGCAGGAATGAATGCGCACGCTCTGAAGCTGGCGCGGGAACTGAGGCGAGCCGGTGTGAGCGCCGATCTCGGGGACGAGAGCTTCCGCCTGAAGAAATCGTTCGAGGCCGCCGAGAAGGCCGGTGCGAAGTACATCGTGATTGTGGGCGAGAACGAAGCGGCGTCAGGCGAGTTCGCGGTGAAAGAGCTGGCGACGGGAACGCAAATGCCTGTATCGCGGGAAAACCTTGCAGACTACCTGCTCCGTTAGCTGAGCCGCTCAAGATTTCTGAAGAAGCTGCCCCTTCGCTTCGCTCAGGTCACGCTTTCGCAGCGCCTCAAGTTCAAGTCCCTCTCGTAGCCAATATTCAGACGAGTGCTCATTCCGCCAAATCGGGTCGCGAGTTCCCTTTTTTGCTTTCCTGAGGAACTTTGCCTCAAACTACGGGTTGACAGGGCTGAGGAACGAAGATGGTCAGGCTTCGTTGGTTCGGGCTTGGGCTGACGCTCATTATTGCTGCCGGTTCCCTGGTTCCCGCCCTTGCCGGAGTGCATCTGGGCGCGATCTCCATCGGTGCAGGTTACGGTTATTATTCCGGCCCATATTGGCCGGGATATTGGGCCGGTTACTATCCTCCGCCGTTCTACGGTGGGTGGTTTGATCCCTGGTTCGGCGCTCCGTATTACGCGCCATTGTACTTTGCGCCGCTGCCCGACAAGGGACAGGTCAGCCTGCGAACGCAAAATAAGAATGCTGAAGTGTACCTGGACGGCGCCTACGCCGGAACAGCTTCAAAGCTAAAGAATTTCTGGCTGGCTCCAGGTGTTTATCAGCTGGAAGTTCGTGCCGAGGGCCACGCTCCGCAGGAAAAGCGTATCTACGTTCTGACCGGCAAGACGGTCAAGATCCAAATGGAGTAATCCCATGACTCGCGTTTACCCATTTTGGCTGCTATTAGTAACCCTGGTTGGGTGCCAGGTGTTCGCCCAGAATCCGCCGGCGCCTCGCGCTTCAGCGGCCGACTACTCAGCTTCGAAGGTTGAGTCGCAATACTCCGTAGGTGCGAAGCTGCTTTCAAAGTCGCAGGTTCAGAACTCATTCGCCACACCACTGGCGGGACGCTACGTGGTGGTCGAAGTGGGCTTCTACCCGGCTGACGGCAAGAGCATCGACCTTGAGCAATCGAATTTTGCGCTGGTCACGTCCGACAGCAAGTCGTCGGTTGCGCCCGCTACTCCCGAGGAAATTGCGTCCATCCTGCAAAAGCGCCCCCAGAGCAGTCGCGACGTTACGCTGTATCCCACAGCAAATGTCGGATATGAAAGCTGGCCAGTCTACACGGGCAACGGTACGAAACAGGTAGGCGGTCCAGTTTATGGTGCCGGCATGGGCGTGGGCGTTGGCAAAACCACGTCGCCGGCGACAACCGACTCCGACCGCAATACGATGGAAACCGAGCTCAGCGACAAACAGCTGAAGAGCGGCGAAGTGAACTCACCGGTTGCCGGGTATCTGTATTTCCCGGTGGCGAGCAAAGAAAAGGGCAACTATCAGTTGCAGTATCGCGGTGGAGAGAGCACGACAAGTTTGCCGCTGAAAGATAAGTAGATTCGCCAGCCGTCCACAGACTGCAGAAGTCATCAAAGAGAAAGAGAGCGGGAATGCAAACTCGCTCTCTTTCCGATCGAGGGGTTAACGCCGTGCCCTATTTCACGTCAACTTCGACGCGCATCCAGGGATGAATGCAGCACTGGAAAAAGTGCTTGCCTTTGGACAAATTTGTAATCTGGCTATCGCTGCCTTGAAGGATTCGGGTCCGTGCCACGGCAAGGTTGGCGAATCCGCCGGAGCATTCGGGGACGGTTTCTTCCCCGCCATTCAGATCGGTTATGAAGCCACCGCCGAAGCGGGCCACCTCGGTGAAGGTGTGCGGCTCGCCGCCCTGATCCACAACCCTCAGCACGCCACCTTGGTTCAAGTGGATTACGTCAGGTTCGAAGTCCCACTTCGGATCAGGATGGCCGGAGGCGGCTTCCGCGAAAAGATCGGACAAAGTAGTAAACGCGCCAAGAGTAACGTTTTTACAGAAGTCTGGTCCCAGCGCAGCATTAAACGTGGTTGGGTCGCACTCGTCCAATGCCACCACTTGTGCGAAGTTGGTTTGAGCGGCGGTTACGGCTACCGGGCCTGCCTGAGCCAGCAGATGCGTCGTACAAGCCAGGAGCAGAATCCCGAACAGCAATTTCATACACTTCGTCATTCTTACTAACTTCCTTTCATGTTTTCGGTTGACCGCTCGCGGGGGCAGATTATTCGCGGGAACACTGGAGCGGCCCGACTGCCTGTTTGGGAAGTTAATGGAGTACGGAGTCGCGCGTGTCATACTCGAGTCACGCGCGCATCTCAGGTCCGCTACTTTTTTGTCGCTTGTAGATCGCCCGAGGTACGTTTGGAGTCTGGGCCGGGCCCGTACATTGGTTCGCCGAGCGGATTTTAGTAGGCTCAGTTCAAACAGTGCGAAGAGTCGAACTTCAAGATGATCGATCTTACTCCTGAGCAGGAACAGCTGCTCCAATCGGTGATGCGTCGTGGAGCCTACGAATCTGTTGCCGACGTCTTAGAGGCTGCCCTGGTCGCCGTCGAACAGCGCACTCTTCCGGGATTCGCAGGAACTCAGGAGCAGCTTAACGCTCTTCTTCTAGAAGGAATGGCGTCCGGCGAGCTCTCGGAAACCGAATTCTGGAACGCGGTGCACAAGGAAACTGGATCCCCGCTGGCCGACCACAAGACCGGTCCGCGTACGAGATAGGTTGTATCCTCAGGAGGACTGCTTGGGTAAGTTCCCACTCGTCCAATCTAAGATCATGTGCGCCGGAATTCGCACTCCCACGAAAAATTGCCCGAACAAGGCGTACACAGCGCTGACCTCGTCGAAACGCATTTCGTAGATCAGCCGCTTGAAGACGAGAGGATCATCGGAGAACAGGTCAACCCCCCACTCCCAGTCGTCGAAGCCGATAGAGCCGGTGATGATCTGTTGCACCTTGCCGGCATAGCGGCGACCGACCATGCCGTGCTCTTCCATCTGCCGCTGGCGCTCTTCAATGGGCAGCGTGTACCAATTCTTGTCCTCGCCGCGGCGGCGATCCATGGGATAGAAACACAGGTAGCGCGCCTCGGGGATTTTGGGATAGAGCCGCGGAGACATTGCCGCACGCTGCCGTTGCAAGCGTCTCCTGCACTTCCCTGTTCCATTCTTCGGAAAGCGGGGCGACACCGCGCTCGGCCAACGAACGGAATAGCTTCACGCTGGAGTCGTACAGGCCAAGCTCAATCACCGAGACATAAGAATGGACGGGATCGAGGAACTCCGCAAATTCGGTTCGATTGAGTTGCAACTCAGCAAAGTTGAGGTCGTCGAAGCTATCGCGGAAGTGCACGACCATCAGATCGCCTTTGTGGCCGAGCATGGAGTACAACGCCGTCTGGCCCGCTTCTTCGCCGGCACGGAACACAGCCGAGGCCTCGTTGGCAATCTGCGCCTGCCGCGCGTTATCCAGCCTCCGCCATTCCGCCCAGCGGAAACGGAACATCTGGTGCAGCACGCTCAAGCCCTCAAGCGTAAGTGGAACCGCGGGCAATTCGGTTGAGACCTGTACGCCGGCATCGGAAGCCATCAGCAGATTCTCCACAAGAGAAGTCGGGAACCGTTTAATTGTAAGGTAAGGTGGTTCTGGGTGCCGCTGCCAAAGAGTTGCGGCCGATTGCCGGCCTTCGCAGCGATGGAGCGAGTTTCTGCATCGAACCTGCCATGCGATGGGTGGGACACTTTGCGATCTGCCTGATGGCAGCGACGCTCTGCTGGAGTCAGGCCTGGACAGCAACTCCCGGTTCGTTCCGCGGAACGGTTGCAGAGGGCGACCAGGGTGCTCCCCAGGCTGGATGGCTCTATGTGCGGGGAAGAAATGGAAGCATCCGGCGGGTGGACATCTCGCAATCGGCGTTTGGTTATGACGAGAGCGTGCCGGCCGATCAGCGCAAGACTTCAGCGCGTGAGCAATTGGCCATCGGAACCGAAGTGCGGGTCACCGCGGAGCAGGGAAGCGATGGCGAATGGCGGGCATCCCGGGTTGAGATCATCAAGCCGGCGCCGGCGCGAAGCGCGGCGCAGAAATCGGGCGGTAGCTGATCTAATCGGCTCGCGGCTGACCCTGGCCGAGAACTAACTCTCCGTACATCGACGTATAGCACAGGCCGATTTCACCGCAGGTGTGCTGCTCGCAGGAATAGACAATGCAGGAATCGAAAGGCCGTGAATACAGGTGCAGGCTGACAGCGCGCTGATTCCACTCACGCGGATTGCGAACGTCGTGGACCGGGTTCAGAGGATCGACCGCCACCGGGTTGCCCTGGGTGATCTCAACCGTGTCTGTCGGAACGATGTTGCAATGCTGGGAGGCGAGATCTTCCTCCAGTACGCAATAGTTGTTTACCTGCAATCTGCCGATGGGCGCCGCCATCCAGCAATTCTGGTTCTTATGATTGTGGATCGAGCTGCGCATTCCCACATCCCAGCAGATGGCGAGCAACTCGTACAGCTCGGTCTTGTGAATCAGGTTCCGTGTATAGTGCTGCGGATTCCAGAAGATGTACGGCGCCAGCGAGTCGGGATCGACGGGATGGGCGCGCAACACCGTGAGCGGCTTGTCTACGTTCAAGAAGTCGCGATCGGTGAGGGAGTTCAGGCGATCGATCAAGTGCTGCACTGGAACTGAGTGCGCGGTGGCTGTGGTCGTACTCTGCATGAGGGGGACCTCCCGGCTGTTTACTTAGTTAGCCCCGACGAATTGCTATCCTATAACGAATGGTCGCTCACATCATCGAAATCGTCGGCGCTTGGACCATCTCGGTCATTTCCTCCGCCGGCTACCTCGGCATCATGCTGCTCATGGCTATCGAATCGGCGTGCATACCGCTGCCGTCGGAGATCATCATGCCGTTCTCCGGCTATCTGGTCTACACCGGGCGGTTTTCGCTGTTCTGGGTCGCGACCTGGGGCGCGCTAGGCTGCAACCTGGGATCGGTGGTGGCCTACGAAATCGGCTACTTTGGCGGGCGGCCCCTGGTGGAAGCGTACGGGCGCTACATCTTCCTGAGCAAGCGCGAGCTTGACTGGGCTGAACGTTTCTTCCGGCGTCGCGGCGCCGTCGCGGTACTCATCGCGCGACTGCTGCCGGTGGTCCGCACATTTATTGCTCTGCCGGCTGGCATCGCCCGCATGCCCCGGCTGAAATTCCACATCTATACATTTGTAGGCTCGTGGCCGTGGTGCTTCATGCTCGCCTATGTCGGCATGAGGCTGGGCGAGCAGTGGGACAAAGATCCGCGGCTGAAAATGTGGTTCCACCGTCTCGATTTGGTAATTGTGGCGGTCATTCTGATCGGCGTCGCCTATTTCATCTGGTCGCATGTGCAGCATCGCGTGGGAGCAGAACCCGCCACCGAAAGTGCCCAGGATTGAGGCTCGGCGGCTTGGGATATTCGGTGGTGCGGGCCTTAAGGCCCGCGGCCCGGTGGCGGTTTCCAAGATCCGGGTTTGCATCCCGCTGCGCTGCAGCGGGATGCAAACCCCAAGCCAGACACTTCAGATGACGCGGTGCTGAAGCGCCGCTCTACCCGTGCTTGCTCGAATCGATTGAAGCCGTCGGCTATCTAAACTGGTAGGAGAGAAGAATGGCAGACAAAGCAAAAAAAAACACAAAATCAGAAGACGCATGGCGTAAGGATCTGACGCCCGAGCAGTACCACATCCTGCGTGAGAAGGGCACCGAGCGTGCCTTCACGGGCGAGTACGCTCATACCAAGACGCCGGGAGTATACCGCTGTGCGGCGTGCGGGCAGGAGCTATTCGACTCCGACACGAAATACGATTCGGGTAGCGGTTGGCCCAGCTTTTACCAGCCCATGGATCACGATAAGGTTGAGCTGCACGACGACAACGGCTTCGGAATGCAGCGCACAGAGGTAGTCTGCTCAAAATGTGAGTCGCACCTCGGACACGTCTTTCCCGATGGGCCGCAGCCGACGGGCATGCGCTTCTGCATCAACTCGGCTTCCCTGAAGCACGAAGAGAAGAAATAGCTGCGAGCGGCGAGCACACTAGCTGCTGAACCTCGCGGCTCGGATCTCGCTGCTAGCCGCTTGGTGCCGATTCCTTATAATTCCCTCGATGCCCACCCAACTCGATCCGCAGTACCGCGAAATGCGGCAGCTTGCGCGGCGGACGTTCGATCATGCCCTGGCCGAGTGCAGCATCCCCACCGCTATGCAGCGTCACGTGGAGCTGTACGAGAGTCAGCTTCGGGTTGGCAATAACCTCTACGATCTGCAAAGCTTCTCTGCGATCAACGTTATCTCCATTGGCAAGGCCGGCCACAGTCTCGCACAGGCGCTCACCGAGATCGCAGATCGAGGATTGCACGGCATCATCTCGTGTCCCACCGCTCCCGCCGCGCAGGTCTTTGGATTTCGCTATTTCATTGGCGGCCATCCATTGCCGAACCAGGATTCTTTTCGCGCCGCCGAGGCCATCCTGAAGCTGCTGGTGAATTCCGCGCCCGACACTCTCACTATATTCCTCATCAGCGGAGGAGCGTCGGCGATTGCCGAGAAGCCCATCTCGCCAGCCATCACGCTGGAAGATGTCATCGCTACGTACAAAGCCTTGGTGCATTCGGGCGCACCCATCTCCGAGATCAATGCCATTCGTAAACATCTTTCCACCGTCAAGGGCGGACGAATGGCGCAGGCGGCTGCCCCGTCGCACCAGATTTCCATTCTGGTCTCCGATGTGCCGGAGAATGCCCTCGATGCTCTGGCCTCTGGTCCCACAATGCCAGACAGCACCACCGCTGCCGATTGCTACGCCATTGCCGCCCGGTACCGTCTTGTCCCGCAACTGCCTGCCAGCGTGCGCCTGCTCTTCGAGCGGCGCGGATTACAGGAAACTCCCAAGGCAGGCGACGCAGTCTTCGCCCGCTCTCGCTACCTCACCATCCTGTCGAACGCCACCGCGCTGAACGCCGCAGTGGAGAGTGCCGCTCTTGGCGGATTCGCCGTAGAGGTCGACAACACTTGTGACGACCGGGATTACGCCGCCGCCGCCGATCATCTTCTCTCACGCCTGCGGGAGTTGCGCCGCGGGGCGTCGCGCGTCTGCCTCATTTCGGGAGGCGAGGTTACGGTGAAGGCCGGTGCGAATCCGGGTGTGGGTGGACGCAATCAGCAGTTTGCGCTGTATTGCGCAGAAAAGATCACAGGCCAGCCAATCACAGTACTGAGTGCCGGGACCGACGGCATCGATGGCAACAGTCAGGCGGCAGGAGCGATCGCCGATGGAAGCACGGTGGCGCGCGCGCGGGACAAAGGGGTGGATGCTGCGGCCGCCCTACGAAAGATGGACGCATTTCCCCTGTTCGAGGCCATCGGTGATGCGATCATCACCGGTCCTACGGGGAATAACGTGCGCGACGTGCGAGTGTTGCTGGCATACTAATTTCTTTGTCATCACGAGGCCGTCTTCGGCCGAGGGATCTGTTCTCGCTGGCAGTGCGAGTGAGGTTGACCTCGTGAAGAGTTTCGCGCCGGAAGCAAAGAGCAGATCCCTCGCTGCGCTCGCGATGACAAATCAAGAATGTCAAGGCTAACGCTTCGCAACGACGCTTGCGAATAGAGCCTCGTACTTGTTCGCAATGGTTTCCCATGCGAATAGCTCCTCAGCGCGCTGCCGGGCACGAATGCCCCAACGCTCGCGTTCCGTATCGTTCTCCAGCAGATTCTGAAGCTTCTGTGCGAGCTCGGCTTCATTCTTCGAATAGCGCACCGCAGCATCACCCGCGGTCTCGGCATTCTCCGGAGTATCCAGGTAAAGCGTGGCATTTTGCGCGGCCATCGCCTCGATCAGCGCTGGATGCACCCCGCCGATTTCGCATGCAAACACGAAGATGCCGGCGTGCTTCTGTAACGCCCAGTATCCGTCTCCGTAGACGGCTCCCGTGAAGAGGACGCGCTTGTCGGCCAGCTTGCGCAGGCTGTCGAGGTACTCCGGCTTGTAGCGATTGTCGCCAACCATCACCAGCGGCCAGTCGGTTCGCACCTGGCGCCAACTGCGCAGCACCAGCTCTGGATTGTTCTCCGGCTCCAGCCGGCTGACATAAAGAACATAGCGGCCCGGCTGCAGCCTGAAGCCGTTCAGGTCGTAGTCGCCCGGGGGCATCTCCGAGCCGTAGCCGATCACGGTCGACTTCGCGCCGTACTTCGCGGCGTAGTAATCGTGAATCGTTGCGGCGTCCGTCACCAGCCGGTTCGAGCTGAAGCTTGAGATCCATTCGCAGAAGTGGAGCACCTGTGCGGCCAGCCAGTTCCATTTGCTGCGCTTGCGATCGAGACCGTCAACATTCAGCACGACGGGTGTGCCGAAAATCCGTGGGAGATAGGCGAAAGGCGCATTTGCGACGTTGCAGATGAGAACAACGTCGTACCGGCAAAACGCTGCATGAACAGCTGCAAAAAACGTGCTTACCCAGGTATCGAGATGTTTCTGGTGAAGGCTGGGGACGATGACGCGCTTCACGCGGCGATCGTACTCATCGTCGGGCTGGGTGAAGGCCCGCCGGCAATAGACGGTTAGTTCGTGGCCGTGGTCAGCAAAGCGGGAGCTGACCTGCTCGGCGAAACGCTCAAAGCCCCCATAGCGATTGGGAATGCCTCGCGTCCCGACGATCGCAATTCTCAATGCCGCTCACCGGAAGCGAGCCTGGGTAAGGCCAATTCCGGCTCCAACGTTTCCGCCGGCTCTGCGACATCGATGGCTCGAGGCGTGTCACTGAACCACCAGAGCAACTCGCGATCCGATACTCTGCGACGGGATTGAATGATGTCGCGCTGATGACGAAGCCGCTGTCGCACATTCGGACGCCACCGATAGAGGCATGCTGAAATCATTTCGTGATCGCGCAAAAGGGCATAGCCATAGGCCTGCGCATCGCGCCACAACACCGGCACAGCAAGCCGCCAGAACAACCACGACGAGGAATTCTTGGCGCGCATGAGCCAGCGGTTCTTTACCGAGTGCCAGTTGATGAGGTGCGGCAGATTCTTTACGACGCTCCGGGGTCACGCGGCGCACGTGCCAGGCGACGGCGTTCGGGGTGTAGAGAAACTTCTTCCCCATCAACTGCGCCCGCCACGCCATATCCCCGTCTTCACGGAAGGAGAAGAACTCCTCGTCGAAGAAGCTGCCGTCCACAGAAACCGCATCGATAAACTCGCGACGGAAGAGCACAGCCGCACCCGTCGCCCCGAAAACATACTGCACACGATCGTATTGTCCGCAGTCGATCTCTTCCGCGCCGCGGTCGAGGTGGCGCATATTGCGGGTAAAGTACACGCCGGCGGAGTCGATGATGTTGGTCTGGGCGTTCAGCTCTCGAGGCTTCCAGCGCAACAGCTTGCCGCACACGGCGCCCGCTTCCGGATGCGCCCGTGCCGCAGCGACCAGCTCGCTCACGAAGTCTTGCCGCAGCAGGACATCGGGGTTGAGGCAGAGGATCCACTCGCCGCGCGCAGTGCGAATGGCCTGGTTTTGCCCGGCCGCAAAACCGGTGTTCGTCGGCTGGTAGATCACCTGAAAGCGCGATTCGTATTCGCGAAGGATTTCGCGGGTGTCATCCGTGGAGGCATTGTCGAGGAGAATGACCTCAATGTCTCGGTAGTCCTGTCGCGCAACGGAGGCGAGACATTCGCGCAGACAGGAAGCCGAATTCCAGGTGACGATGGTGATCGAAACCATGACGGTCTAGTAGGCTCCGCGGCCGGAAAGCACGATGGGAATCGTGCGGAGGAAAATTTTGGCGTCCAGCCAAAGCGACCAACTGTCGATGTACGCCAGGTCGAGTTGAATCCAGCGGTTGAACTCGAGATGGTTGCGGCCTTCCAGCACCCAGATGCAAGTCAATCCGGGTCGCATTCGCAAACGGCGACGCTGCCAGGGCTCGTATTGCTCAACTTCCGCAGGAATTGCCGGGCGAGGTCCAACGAAGGACATGTCGCCGCGCACGACGTTCCAGAGCTGCGGCAACTCATCGATGCTGAAGCGCCGCAACCAGCGGCCCACCGCCGTAATGCGCGGGTCGTCGCGAAGCTTGAAGACCGGGCCGTCGAGTTCGTTGAGCTGATGCAGCTCCGCCTTCAACTGCTCGGCGTTATTGATCATCGAACGGAACTTGTACAACGTGAAGCGACGCCCTCCGAGACCGCAGCGCGTTTGCTTGAAGAGCACCGGTCCCGGCGAGGTGACGCGAATCGCTGCGGCCACAGCGCCCATCAGAGGCGCCAGCAAGATGAGGGAGCCAGTTGCAAGCGCTAGGTCGAAGACGCGCTTGAAGAACAGCAACAGCTCGCTCTCCGGTGAGCTCGACAGGCTCAGCAGCTCGACGTCGCGAAACTTCTCCAGATACACGCGCGAGTAAGCAGCCGGCAGGAACTCCAGTTGCACGCGAACCTTCATCCCCAAATTTGCGCAGTGCAGAATTACCGGTTCCAGCCGCGCCAGTTCTTGCATAGTGACGGCGAAGATCACTTCGTCGATCACCTGGTTCTGCAGGACGTGCTCAACCGAAGACAGCGGGTACACTTCGTATTTTCCGATGGCCTGCTGCCTGGGACTTCCGTCCTCCTCGGGATCGATGAAGCCCACCAGCCGCATGCCGCTGCCCCGGCTCTCTTCAATCAGGCTAGCCACCTCGCGCGCCCGTGAACCGCAACCCACCACCACGCAGTAGTAGTAGCGGTTCAGGCGTTCGCGCATCCAGTAAACGCCCGAATAGGAGATAGCGCGGCCTGCCAGCAAGGAGACGAACATCACTCCGCCAGCTACCAGTACAAACGCGCGGCTGATGTCGGAGCGCTTCAGCAGGTACAACCCGGCATACGCGAGCACCAGCACCACGACCACCTGATACAGCAGCATGGCTCCGATGCGTATCGGATTACTGAGCTCCAGGTCGCGATAGAACGCTCCAAAGTATCCCGTGATCGCCCAAAGCCCCAGCAGACCCAGCAGCAGCGGGATGTAGTGGCTAAAGGGATAAATCTCCGTGAACCTGTGATGGAAGAACTCGGAGTTGATCAGCAGGGTCCGCAGCAGATAGGCCGCACCGAACGCAATGCAAATGACCATGAGGTCTTGCAGCAGCGTGACGAGGCTCAGAAACTTTGATCGGCGATCAAACACGGGAGTACTGACGTCTTTCTGTTGGCTCTAAGTTGTTCTCCGCTCAAGTCAGCCATCGTGAGTGGCGACTATTTCAGGATCTAGCGTCCAAGCGGCGACGATTTGCGGTGGCAATTGGAATAGCGCAGCAAAACCTCATTCTAGCCTACTTACGACCTATCAAGAAATAGACGAAAACGCCCCGAAAGTGCCAATCTGACTACCCACCAACGCCCGACCCAAGGTCCCCAACCACGGCATCGCCATTTGCCACTGGATTCAACCGCTTCCGGCGAGTTAAGTTGCGATGGAGACACATCGACCATGTTCTGGAAACTGACATTTGCCCTGTGCTTCCTGGGATGCCTCCTGCCGGCTGCCGAGACTCCCAAGCCCACCGCCGACGTGCTTGGGCGATGGGTCGGAGGAAAGTGGGTCGGCGACGGAAAGCTCGTCGACTCCGACTACAGCAAGGCAATGGCGGTCAGCGGCGTAACCCACTGCGCATGGTCGCCCGACCACATCTTCGTGGTCTGTGACCAGAACAACACCATCGCGGGGAAGGCAGAGCGCGATCTTTCGATTTATGCCTTCGATCCGGAAAAGGCGGCTTTTCGGATGTTCGGTATGTCCCTGGGGACCGAGCGGCCGCGCGTCACCGACCTCACCATCAGCCCCGACCACAACCGCTGGGAATACATGGGAAAGACGGAGATCAAAGGCAAGCCAGTTGAGTTTCGCACGGTAAACGTCTTTCGCGACAACGATCACGTGGACTGGTGGTCGGAATACTCCACCGACGATGGCGCGCACTGGGTCGGGATGGGCGAAGGCAAAGAGTCGCGCCAGAAGTAAGGGCGCCATCGCGCAGCAACGCGCGCAAACCCCGAGGCTCTGCTCGCGCCCGGTCGTGAAAGTTGCCGAACAGCTGTCGATCGACGCTAAGGCTCTGAGGATTACACTGAGAGGTGAAGTCGAAGCTCGCAATCGTAAGCCTTCTCCTCGGCGTTTGCGTTTCCCTTTGGGCGAACGATACGCTTTCTACGCTGGCGGCCGGAGGTCTGGTTCCCATAAAGTCGACGGACATAGTTCTTCAGTCGGAAGAACTCGACATCTCACTGCCACAGGTAAGAGTTCGCTACACCTTTCACAATCAAAGCGATCACGATATCGAACCTACAGTTGCTTTCCCGTTGCCTGAAGTTGATGGGGCAGACCTCTTCCACGTTCCAACCCTGATCCCGTTCTCGGATCCAGCAAACTTCGTGAACTTCAAGGTTGAGCAGCTTTGGGCTGCTCCGGGCTCCGGCAATGCTGCGTGGGACCGAAAGCCTATTTCAACGGAAATCGAACTGCGAGCGTTTCACCAAGACAAAGACATAACAGAAACGCTGCGCAGACTTGGACTCCCGCTATCAGTTTTGGATTCTCGAATGGACACTTCCATTAGCGCTCTGAAACCGGAAACAAAAAAAGAAGTCTTGTTGAAGGACGAGATTATCGGATTTGACGAGACCGCGGGCGCGGACGGAAAGACGCGGCGATTGTACTACCCGGGGTGGAGTAACCGCATACAGTTCTACTGGAAGCAGCGTTTTCCAGCCAACGCGATCACGGTTCTAGAGCAAACCTACATGCCTGTCGTTGGCGGGGGCTACATCGTTAAGACTCAGGATCCAGCGATTCGGGGCGAAACGGCAGATCTTGGGCCTTTCTGCATTCAACCCCATCAACAACAAAGCATTGCAGAGTTGCTATCGGGGATGCCTGAAGACGGTTCAGCCGGTTTGCTTGAGCGGGAGATCAAATACATTCTTACGACGGCCAACCACTGGAGTGGTCCGATTCGAGAATTCCGCCTTACGATTCACACCGACAGCCCGCGGGACGTTGTCCTAACATGCATGACCGGCTTCACTCAAAGCTCTCCCACCGAGTACCGCTTGACGCACACCAACTCTCGACCGAGCAGTGAGTTGGACGTGATGATCGTGCAAAGAATAGAAAAGAATAGATAAGAGGGCCTTTTCATCGGTGCCCACATCACAAGCCCTTGTGCGGTGCGTCACTGTCTGGCGGTGACGAGGGCGTGACAATGGAAGCCAACTCCAGATTTTTAAAGATGGGGGGAGGCTTTTTATGTACGCAGCGTTCCCAATCGCAATGTTCGTTGTCGGCGCGGCGGTCCTGGTCGGATTGCCTCTGGCTTCTACTCTTCAGGCCTACTTCAAGAACCGCGGCCGCCGGCAGGTGATCTGCCCGGATGACCGTCAGCCCGCCGGGGTCGAGGTCGATCGAAAATTCGCTCTTCAAGCGGCAATGCGCGGTAAAGATCAAACGCGCGTGCAGACCTGTACTCACTGGCCCGAAAACGGCGAATGTGGACAGGAGTGCCTGGCGCAGGTCGAGGCTACTCCGGAGAATCTCGATCGCCTGCTGACGAAATGGTTTGACGGCAAGCCGTGCGGCATCTGTGGACGTCTGCTTACGCCGTCGGATTGGCGGTTTGGCCGGATGGGGTTCCTCAACCAGGAATTTCGGCTGGTGGAGATGCGGCAGCTCGATCTGTCGGAATTAGGTTCAGTCGCGCAGCCCACGCGGCCCCTGTGCTGGAGCTGCCACCAGCAGGAAAAGCAGCGTCAGGCCGGGCCAACTCAGATTGCCGGGATCCAGAGCCAAACCTTGAAGGCGTAGGTAGCTCCGCTGGCGGCTGTTAGCTGGTGGCTCCAAACTGCAGGTTCCTCGACTTCCCCCCTCGACCGCGCTCGGGGTCCGCTCGGGATGACACTCGTTATTTCTGGTGACCGGTGCGCTGCGGTATAGTCGTCGCAGGAGTGCCTGATGTCGCGTGCACTGCTTGCCCTGTCGCTTCTTCTTGCAGTTTCGGCCGCAGTAGCCCAAACTGCACCCAAGCCGAATCCAGCTCCGAACTCTACTCAGACCGCGGTCAAGAAATCTCCCCTGGTTCCTTACGCCGGAAACTGGATTGGCGCCTTCGAGAACAAGCCCTGGATTCTGCTGAATCTCAACCTCACGGGCGAACACTTCTTCGGCTCGCTACAGCGCGCGCGCGAGTTCAGTTTCGCCGACAACGGAGAGCTGAAGCACGTGAGCGACGACTTCGTCACCTACCAACTGGTCGAGGCAACGCTGACTCCCGATGGACTACTCGTTACCTTCAAAGTCCCGGACAAACAGGAGACGCAACGTTACGTGGTGAAGCTCACCAGCGACTCGACGGCGGAGATCAAGATGGTTGCGATGGCGATGCCTCCCGGCATGCCCAAGCCCAAGCCGTGGAAGCTGATGAAGGTCAAGTGATGGCCCCCCGCGGTGGAGAACCAAATTTGGCGCACGAGCCCGCGTAGAAACTGGACCGGACCTAAGCGAAGCCGATCAGGAGACCAGGGCCCGTCTTATCCGAGCGACTGCCCGTCCAGCTCTTGCTGCAATCTTGCGTGTAGGCGATCGCTGTACCCAATGGGCAGTTCGAAGGTGCGTTCGTCGGCCACCAGCACCAGAATGTTGCGCGTCGAATCGAGCACAGCGGAGCAGTGGCGGCAGTGGGCCAGATGTTCCTCGACTGCCTTACGAAGTTCCGGCGGGACCGTACCGTCGATGTAGTTCGAGATCTGGTCCCAGACGTGTCTGCAATTCAGAACCATGAGCCACCTGCTTTTCGCTTAAACAGGCCAAAAATGCCTCCGCTGGCATGTTTGGTCTTCAACTGGGGCGCCAGGATTTTTTGCATCATCAACCTGGCTCGCAGGAGCCGGGTCTTGACGACCCCCTGGTTGACCCCCAGCATTTCAGCGGTGTCCGCGATGTTGAACTCCTGTACGTCACGCAAAAGCAAAACTTCCCGGTAGATGCGCGGCAGGGACTCGAGCGCCGACCGCAGCAGCTCGCGCAGCTCTTTGCCGCTCCAGAGCTTCCGAAGGCACTTCGCGCCAGTCCATCAACACCGCCGGAACGAATCCGCCTTCGTCATCTTCCTGCGCGGCATCCACCGAATCGAACTTCAACACCTTCTCGTGCCGCAGCCGGGCGCGCGCTTCGTTGATGGCAATCGAAACCAGCCAGGTGCCGAACTTGGCTTCCCCGCGAAACGAGGTCAGGCTTCTGAGCGCCTTGAGCACCGTCTCCTGCGCTACATCTTCAGCATCGTGCTCGTTCTCCAAAATGGAGTACGCCGCGAAGTAGACGCTGCGCTCGTAAGGCCGCACCAGTTCGTGGAAGAGTTGGCGCTCGCCCGCGAGAATGCGCGCGATCAATTCACTTTCCTGTGACGCCGATCTCACCTCGCGCAGGGCAGTACTGGACATTCCGTTGTCCCACTCCGGCCGGGACGTGTAACCTCTGACAATCGTATAACCGCTCTGGATGTGACTTTCCAGTGCAGTAAAAGTGACAGGCAGCCGGGATGTAACTTAACCTCATTTCAGGTGTCCAAATTGGCATGAAACTCCTCTCCCCGCTGGCCTTGCTGATCGCCGTCTGCATGTCTTCTGCGGCCTTTGCGGCAGAGAATCCGGTTGTCGTTGAACTGTTCACTTCGGAGGGCTGTTCCAGTTGTCCTCCTGCCGACGCGCTGCTCGTCAAGCTGAGCCAGATGGGCGGGGCGAACGGTCCCGAAGTGATCGTGCTGGGCGAGCACGTTGACTACTGGAACTACATTGGCTGGACCGATCGTTTCTCTTCGCCGCAATACACCTGGCGCCAGCAGGAATATGAGCAGCACTTCGGGCTGGCTTCGGCGTACACCCCGCAGATGGTTATCGACGGCCAGCGGCAGTTGGTCGGCAATGACATTAGCGGTATCACGCGTGAGATCGATGCCGCCTCAAAGAACGAGAAGCCTGCCAAGATTACCCTAGCCAGGCTCAGCGGCGATGCATATGAGGTTTCGGTTCGAGCGGGATCCGGCAAAGGCAAGGTGTATCTCGCGGTAACCGAAGATGGGCTGTCGAGCGAAGTGAAGAACGGCGAAAACGGCGGGCGCACACTGCATCATGCAGGCGTGGTGCGCGAACTACGCACCATCGGCTCGCTTTCGAAGGGCGAATTCCAGGGCAAAGTTGAGGTTCCGGTCAAGCACGAATGGAATCCAGCCAACCTGAAATTGGTTGTGTTCCTTCAGCAAGGCGACTCCGGACCGATCCTCGGAGCCACTTCACTTCGGCTCAACCAATAGCGCTCACTGCGGATTGGGATTCTGCGGCGCTCCCGGTGGATTCTGCTGGGCTGCCGATTCCGGTTTGTCGCGCGGCGGCGGCAATGGATAGTATCCGTGCTTTGCTGTCACCAGCAGCCCCGGGCGCTTTACCCGCACTTCAATATCACGATACTTGCTCGATGGGCTCTGGGTGGTGTTGTATCCCAGGGTGTACTGATTGCGCGCCTGAAGCGTGATCTGCTGATAGGCGCTCTCAATCGATTCGCGCGACAATTCGTTCAACACGTCGCCGCCGGTCGCGTTGGCATACTTGGGAAGGATGTCGGTATAGCCTTGCGTCGGGATGTGGAGCTTACCCAGTTCGCGGTATCCGGGCAGGGCGGCGGAGTCCACCCCGATGGCATACACCGCGATGTTCTGCGTCAGCAGCACCTTGAGTACCTGCTCGTAGCTTGCCCGGCTGCCATATTCGCGGCCGTTGCTGACAACGAAGATGATTTTGCGGCTCTCACGCGACTGGTGAGAGAGGTCCTGCGCGGCCGTCAGGATCGCGTCGTTTAGGACGGAAGACGGGCGGGACGGGGTGTTCACCTGAAGGCGTCCGGGATCGACCGGCTTGCCGTTGTTGGTAGGCCCCGAACCAAGCGGCCCACCCAGTTGCACCGGGCCGGGCGTCTCTCCCGTAATGTCTCGGATGCGCTGTAAAGCGATCTGTAGCCGTTGCCCGTTACCGAAGTCCGACTGCTTGGTAACCGAGTTGCCGTACGTGAACACGGCGGTGTTATCAAACGGGCCAAATGCTCCTGTCAGCGCCGAGTAGGTCTGGCTTACCTTCTTCAGCGTCGTCTCCGGCAATCCCACATCAATCACAAGCGCCGTCGACAACGGAAATGGATCGCTGGTGAAGAAGGTGATCTTCTGCGGAACCCCGTCCTCCAGAATGCTGAAGTCTTTCTGGAGCAGCCCGGCTACCAGATGGCCGTCGTGGTCCTTAACCGTGACCGGAACGGAGACGAAATTTACGTTGACCCTCAGCTTGAAGAGTTCATCCACGCCACTACCCGGGCCCGTAGCTGCCTGGCCGGGCGGTATGGTCTTGATCTCCTGCGATCCCGGCGGAGGAGGCTGCGGATTCTGCTGACCGGTGTCTCCCGGCTCAGCCGCGCGAGTATTTGGATTCGCTTCGGGGTTTGCTGCTGAGGAGGAATCACCCCCAGTGTCGGAAGCGCCCGGCGTCGGCACACTCACCTGGGGCACAGGAGCATTGTTCTGCGGAATGGGAGCGTCCGGCAGTTTCTCTTGAGAGCGCAGAGAACTTGCGGCAAATATGAGCGCCGACACGGCGGCGCACAAGGTCCAGTAGCTCAATCGCCGATTGAACATAGTCGGTGTTCGGGTCTCCAGGGTGGCCGGAACTCAGCTCAGTATACGCTAGCAATACGTGGGACGAAGCTGCTGCCGGGCCGATGAATAGCCCTTGCAATACAATGGATGCATCCGCAGGAAACGAGAGGTAATGTTGTTGATTCGATTTATGGGAACGATGTTGGTAGGCGGAGTGCTCGTCTTGGGTAGCCACCGCCTGCCGGCGCAGATTCAGGATTCCGCTTCGCAGCCGCCGCCGGCCCATCCCTCAACGGCTTCGCAGGAACCCGGCCCCGACGAATCGCTGCAGACCTTCAAAGCGCAGGTAAACGTCGTCAACTTGTTCTTCAACGTGAAAGACAAGCACGGCATGCTGATTCCTAACTTGACGAAGAACGACTTCCAAGTCTTTGAAGACGGCCAGCCGCAAACCATCAAGTACTTTTCCGCGGAATCGAACCAGCCTCTCACCCTCGGCATCCTGATCGACACCAGCCCCAGCCAGATGCATGTTCTGCCGATTGAGCAGCAGTCCTGTACAGAGTTTCTGCACAACGTGCTTCGCCCCAAAGACCTGGCATTCCTGATTAATTTCGACTCCGACATCGATCTCGACCAGGACTTCACCAGCAACCCCAGCCAACTGGCGCACGCCCTCGACAAGCTCGAAATCAACGGCGGGGCCTCCGGCGGAGGTCTACCCGGCTTGGGCGGCGGCCCGGTCCCCAACGCGCATCCACGGAGCACGGCCTTATACGACGCCGTCTTCCTCGCCGCCGACGAGAAGCTGAAAAACGAAGTTGGCCGCAAAGCGATGATCGTGTTTACCGATGGTGAAGACGAAGGCAGCCGGGTGAGGATCAAAGAGGCAATCGAAGCAGCCCAGAAGTCGGATTCGATCTGCTACGTCATTCTCATCGCCGACCGCGGGTTCTACGGCGGAATGGGCTACAGCGGCGATGTTTCGATGAAGAAGCTGGCCGAAGAGACTGGCGGGCGCGTGATCGAAGTCGGCAATAAGCAGGAGAAGCTGAAGCAGGCCTTTGACCAGATCCAGAATGAGCTGCGCAGCCAATACAACATCGGCTACACCCCCAGCAACAACAAGCTCGACGGTAGCTACCGCAAGGTCCAGATCAAAGCCAACGGCGACGGGCTTAAGATTCAGGCGCGCCAGGGCTATTACGCGATGGCGAAAGAGTAGCGGGGCACGCTCACCACGGGCGGGCAAACTTCTCAACGGTACCAAACCACTTTCCTTTCCGCCTTGCCATCTATGAATACCAAGTTAAAAATTGGAGACTCGCTCCGCGAGCAACTCTCAACCGCTTCGGAGGGAACCGTAAGCTTTGCTTGAACTTGTTCTACGATTCGCCATCGGCGGCATTGTCGTGTCGATCTTCTCGGCCATTGGCGGGGTTCTGCGCCCGAAAACATTTGCCGGTCTCTTCGGAGCGGCTCCCTCGGTCGCTCTGGCTACTCTGGCTCTGACTTCCATAGAGACGGCCATGCCTACGCGGCGCTTGAAGGTCGATCCATGATTCTGGGCGCGGTCGCCATGGCTGCCTACGCGTGGGTGGCGGGTGTGATCCTCTTTCGCGCCCGCCACAATACTCTCGCCGTCACTTCGGTCTCTCTGGTTGTTTGGGTCGCGGTCGCTCTCGGCCTCTGGTCGGTGCTGCTGCGGTGACGAGCATGGTCGTAAAGGTCGATTTCAGCGTATTGAGGCGTGTCGACTGGCGCGAGTACGCTGTTCGCTTCTTCTTCGGCGGATCGATGACCGTGGTCGCCGGCGTCGTCGCCCAACACTACGGCCCGGAACTCGGAGGGCTATTTCTGGCCTTCCCGGCCATCGCTCCTGCTACGGCCACTCTGCTCGACCAGCACGTGAAGCAAGAGAGACAGCGCGCGGGCCTGGAGGGCCACACGCGCGGCAGAAAGGTCGCCGCTCTCGATATGTTTGGCACGGTGTGGGGCTCGACCGGCCTGGTAGCGTTCGCGCTCGTGGTGTGGAAGATAGGCCCGCTGCTTACCGCGTGGGCCGCCCTGCCGCTGGCGACGATTGCCTGGTTCGCGGCTGCGTTCTCCGTCTGGGAGTTGCGTCGCATGCTCAAGCATCGACGGGTGGCGCGCCCCAAGCCCAGTCTCGATCAGATCTCCGTCCGAAACCACCGCCGCTAGACTTCCATCCTCGAGTTCTTGGCCGCTTTCAGTGGGCGAAGGCGGCGTGGCGTGCGCGGGTTACGTTCCGGCCTGTAGAATCAAGCACGCTATGAAACATACCATTCTGGGTGCGGGCGCCATTGGTGGATTGCTCGGCACCGCCCTGGCGTCACTCGGTCACAACGTCAGCTTGATGGTCCGGCCGGAAAAGCTGGGACGATACCCTGAAACGCTGACCCTCGATAGGCCCTCGGGCACGTTGACCGCTCACGCTGACATCATCGCCGAGTTGTCCGAGCCCACCGACGTGTTGTGGATCGCGACCAAAACTTATCAGCTTGAAGATGCGCTGAAGACGATCGTGAGGGTGCCCCCGGCCATCGTCCCACTCTTGAACGGAGTGGACCATGTTGCAGTGCTGCGCTCGCGCTATGGAGACGATCGCGTCATTCCGGCAACGATTGCCGTCGAAGCCGAGCGCACCAGCGACGGGCATTATGTTCAGCGCTCGCCTGCGCGGGTCAATATTGCGCCGAGCGGAGAGCCATTGCTCGGCGACACCGCGCAAGAACTGCGCGACCTGGGATTCCTATGCTCCTTCATTGCCAATGAGGCAAGCCTGCTGTGGGGCAAGCTTTGCTTCCTCGGCCCGTTCGCGCTGGTGACCGCCGCCTCGGGCAAGAACCTAGGCGAAATTCAGGCCGACCCTAGTTCGAAGACGACCTTGGACAACGCCTTCGCCGAAGCCCGTGCCGTGGCCGAGCAATTTGGAGCACAGATCGATCCGGCCCGGATACAGGCGATCCTCGACTCCTCGCCGCCAACCATGCGCAGTTCCATGGCGAAAGACCTGGCTGCGGGGCGGCAGTTGGAACTGGACGGCATCGCCGGTCCCATCGTTCGCGGCGGCGCCCAATGGGAAATCGCCGTGCCGACGACACAGCGGCTGGTGGCCATGATCGAAGAACGGCGACGCGCACGGGCCCACTACTAGACAACGGGCACCGGTCCTGTGAACCTGGGGAGATCACGATGTCGTCCAGTACGCCTCTCGCTCTTCGCTATTAGCTCTTCGCGAGGGCCACGTCGAGAAGAAAGGTCTTGGATATGAGACGTTCTGGCGAAAAGCGAATAGCGAACAGCGAAACTACTGCTTGACCCGGTTTGCGGTGAAATGAATAGGCGTATGGGACACAATGCTGCTATCAGTCACCATGGTGAACTCGATCGTGTCGCCGTTAACTTTGCCTTTGTAGTAGTTCTTATCTTCGTAAGTCTTATCGTCGCCAGATAAGGTCGTGAGGGTCTTCGTCAGGAAACTGATCTGATCGCCTGTGATCTTGCCGTCCCAGATTGCTCGGCCTTGGCCTTTCCGGCTTCCGAGAAATCCGGCGGTCCCGGATAGCTCCTGGCCATCAACCACGAAATCAAACAACTCCTTGTAGGTATCTCCCCAGTCGTATTTGACGGTCGCTTCCCATTCACCCGCGACGTCTCGCCGAAGATTTCGCGGAGCTACCTGCTCCGCCCGTGGCGTTTGAAGCGCGCAGCGGTTCGGATCCGGCACTCTGGGTAGCTTGTTGGCCTGCTGCTGGAGGGTTAGGTTGTACGGGTCTGTGCCGCTGAAACGCTAGCCAGAGAACGCCGACGATCAGCGCTGCACCAACCAGTAGTGCGGGAACCAGTCGCTTGAGGTTTACAACTTTGGGTATGAGGCCGGTACCGTGAAGCGTGCGATGCAGTACATCGATCAGCTCTTGTACGTCCGCATGGAAATGCGTGTCGCGAACCTCCATCGCCTGCCGCTCGCACAAGGCCTTCAGGTTGGTGGGCAGGTCAGTGGGACTCGGCAAGGTCGCCCCACCCCACCAGGACGGGAATCACTCGAATGCCGCGCTCCAAAGCCTTAGCGATTTCCACGCGCACAAAATCGCTCGGGTTATCCAGCCTGCGCCCTCCATTCTGCTCAGTGACGGTTAACCAGCGGCTGCCGATCACCGCGAGTAGGGCATCTGAAACATCGAGACTGCGGTCGATAACCGTGGTGAAGTTATCGCCACCCTTGATGTCGTCGACATCCATGAAGGTGTTTTGTGGCCCGAACTCGGCGCTCAGGATGTCGAACAATCGGCCGGCATACGCGGCACTGTCTTCGCGCCGATAGCTGATGAACACTCCAGGCATGGCTTTGGATCTGCTTAAGCAGAATGGCCGGATTATAGACTCGCGGGTCGTGCAGAGCTAGCGCGAGGGCAGCGGTATCCCAAGTCCACCGGAGGACGGCGAACCCCTCGACAACCTCTCACGCGCCAACGGTTTAGAAAATCATGCACTGACCTCGGCGATTTGGGGCCCGTCCCTAGGGCGCATCGTCGGGGCCGCGATTCCAGAAATGTCTCAGAAACATTTCAGCCCGTCCCAAGTACGCCGCCGCCCGAACGCGGCTACTCTCGTTTCATTCCATTGGGGAATTTACCTCCCAAGAGCAAGCGAGGATGGTGCGAGAGATGAAACGCGTGGCGGTTTTCTTGTATGGCGTCTTCAGTTACGCCTTGTTTTTTCTCACATTTCTTTACGCCCTGGGCTTTATTGGAAACTTCTACGTTCCCAAGTCCATGGATTCGGGTGCACAGGTACCGTTCTGGCAGGCATTGCTGACGGACGCACTTCTGCTGGGAGTGTTCGCCGTGCAGCACAGCGTGATGGCGCGGCCCGCATTCAAGCGGATGCTGACGCGAGTGATTCCGGAAGCCGCCGAGCGCAGCACGTATGTCCTGCTCTCAAGCCTGGCGCTGATCGCACTTTTTGCGTACTGGCAGCCCATTGGCGGAGTGGTGTGGAACGTGGAGAATCCGACCCTACGAGCGGTCGTGTATACGCTCTTCGGTTTGGGTTTCTCCCTTGTTTTTATCAGCACACTGCTGATCAACCACTTTGACTTGTTCGGGCTCCGGCAGGTCTGGTTGTACCTGATCAAGAGTCCTTACACGCACCTCGAATTCCGCACCCCGCTTTTCTACAAGTATGTGCGGCATCCGCTGTACGTCGGCTGGCTCATCGCCTTCTGGGCGACGCCGACCATGACGGGAGCGCACCTGCTGTTCGCGATCATGACATCGGCCTACATGCTGACCGCGATCCGGTGGGAGGAGCGCGACCTGGTCGCGGTCCACGGAGAGCGCTACGAGAATTACCGCAAAGAAGTACCGAAGCTGGTGCCGTCATTGTTGCCCTATCTCGGGGGCGATGAAAGTACGGCTGGGAAGCAGCGTTCGGCCGCGTAACAGGTAGGCGTGTGTACTCCGGGTAAGCACTCGCTCCAGTTGTATCGAGGAACACGCGCCTACGCCATACAAGCTGTATTCAACGAAATCTACTTAACTCAGAGGAGAGCATAGATGAAACACCGCAAACGTCTGTCACTGAGACTTGCCGCAATGAGTCTCGCCATTTTGTTCTCGACCGTATTTTCTGCTGCGCAGGCGCCTCAGAGTCCGGCGCCTCTTGGGCTGCCGATCGTCAACATCGACGAACCAGGCCGAATCCCGTATCAAGCCGTTGCGTTCGGCCACTGCAACGGAACTGCCTGCACCGCTACATTCCAGTCCATTCCTGCCGGCCATCGACTGGTCATCCAGCATGTTGCAGGTGACATGACAACGCTAGATCCAGTCCCGGACGGGACCAGGGTGCTGGTCGGTATCTCAAACAAAGTTCAGTTCGAGTCGTTCCCGGTCAGTCCGTTCATCCCGGGTGTGTTCCTTGGCGCATTCGACCAGCCAGTGGAGTTCTACGTCGACAGTGGTCAAACACCTATCGTGGAACTCCACATTGGAGTGTCACAGTTAGAGACATTTGATCCAACCCTGGTCGGCTATGAACTGGACTGCACAAAAGTTTCGTGCGCTCCCATTGCAGGTTTAGGGGCAGGGGCTAATTAAGCCTGCCCCTCACGCTTAATCGAGCCGATTGGGATTGACGCGATATCCTGCGTCGAAACCGTTATCGATGTTCACCAGCATAACGCGCAAGGCGCAGGAATAAACAGGAAGGCGTGATCCTCTACTTTCAGGCGAATGATCGCATGGCAGCCGCGTTTTCTTCTTCCAGCCACTCCATGAAGGTCGAGAATTCCTCAACAAAAAGTTCCCATCCAGGATCACCGGGGACCACCTGGTGTGACCGGCTGGGCAATTCGACGAAACGTGCCCCGCGAATGCGAGCAGCGATCAGCCTTCCTTCCTGCACCGGAACCGAAGCGTCGTCGCGCGAATGCAGCACCAGCGTCGGGCAGGCGATACCGGGAAGCAGATCGAGAATTTTGAAGCTAGGAAACCGCGATAACATGCGGGCGGCATTCTCCGGAGAGGCTCCGATGCGCTGGAGTTCGTTAAACCAGTCCATCTCCTCCGGATCGGCATCCGGCCGGAACATAGTGGACCACATTTGACGAAACGCCGGATTGTCGCGTCCCCAGCCATGCCGAATGAGAGTCAGCATCGCCTCGAGTTGCCCCTTCTCAATTTCACTCGGCGCCGGCCATCCATTCGCAAACGCTCCATGTAGGATGAGCCTGGTTATGCGCTCCGGATGGCGTGTGGCATAGGCGCTAGCTATCGCTGCGCCCTGACAACCGCCAACAACCGCGAATTTATCAAGCCCCGTCGCCTCGATCAGTTCCTCAAAATCCTGTACCGTGCGCTCATAGGAGAAATCCTCGACGTGCCAATCGGAGAGTCCGCAGCCTCGTTGGTCATAACGCAGCAGCCTGTTGTGGCGCATGATCTCCGACAGCCAGTGCCGCCGGAAGGGGTTCTTCCACTCAAAATCCAAATGGTTCAGCCAGGAGTTGAGGCGCACAATCGGAGGTCCACTGCCGCCGATGGCGTAGGCAATGCGAACGCCGTCACTGGTGGTGAAGAACTGCACCTCCTGCTCCGGCATTTCAGTCTTTTCGGGCGCGGAACCAAGCGTCACGAGTCGCGGACCGGGCCTGACCGCGTTTACTTCGCCTATAAACCGGTAGCCATGCCGCGGAACGGTCTCGATGTACTTACCGGGGTGAAGCAGCTTCCTCAGGTGCGATATGCAGTGGTCTACGTTGTTCTCCTCGACCACCGAGTCGGGCCACACCGCCTCCATCAACTGGTCCTTGCGAACTAGTTGGCCGGCATTCTCTAACAGCACGCGAAGCGTGTCGAAGAGCTTGCCTCTTAGTCGAATTTCCTCGTTGCCGCGAAGGAGCCTTCGCTCATTCACATCGAGGAGGTAAAGGTCGAAAGAATATTTCGCCATCGGCCTCCGGCGGCTGTCGCGGAAATGCCGGACATGCCGCTCCCCACATCCGCCGTATTTTAGCAGCGCTAGCAAGTTTTGCTTGTTGGCTGGAGGTCAAGACCCCAGGCTACTCCCCACTGAGTTAACTCTTATGCAAATACTGTTCGCGCCCCAAATGTGATCGAGATCACAAAAAAATTCAACGTGCGATACCTTGTTTTCATGTATTTAGGCTAGTTTTCTATCGCACATAATTGACTGCGTGCGACTTATAGGTACTTACTTTATTCCAAATAGCTTATTCGCCAGAATAGCCCAACAAACCGGGGCAGCATTGGGACGTAGCGGCATACCATGTCGCGATCGTAAGTTAACTGACTAAGTAATAGATTGCGCTGTCGCTTGTGACCTGTCAAAGAGCGCGAAGCCTCTCCGGATAACCGGAAGGGCGTGGGCACACAAACTCCTTTGCCCACAGGTCGCAAGCTACCACCGCAGCACCGTGAGCACAAGTTACGAAAGGACCTGCACTTTCGTAACGTTAGTTGTGCCAAATCGGGAATTGGAGACAAGGGTGAATCAGGAAAAACCCCGGTGGGTGGGGCACCGCTTCAGCGGGTGCAGGTGCATTTCCCGAAGGAAACGGCTTCAGCCGCTGAGGTAAGGAAGTCACCTCAGGCGCTAAAGGGCGACTCTTGAGATTTGCAGCTTGAACCTGCACACCCGAAGGTGTGCTCCACCCAGTCCAACCCCAATTTGATCCCACGTTAGGCCAACTGATGTGGCGAACCCTTCGACAAGCTCAGGGCAGGCTCTGGGGCACCAGGCTCCCTCGATAGTTATCGGTGGCGAAAAGACCTGACTCAAGCCAACCCCGTTGACGAAGCGTTTCGTTCGATAAGCACTCAGAACTCTCTCAGGAACTTTTCAGAAGCCTTCAAGGACTCGGGACTGCGATCGCCCCTAACCTGTCCAAGGTGGACAGGGTGCTGCTGTTAGAGCAGCACCTGCTAAGTCGCCGCGCAACCAAGACAAAATTCAATCGAAAGATTCTCGAGAAGAGGAGGAGGTCTTAATGTCAAAGCTGTCAACCCTTTTAGGTCTGTGCCTGGCACTTTCAACCGTTGCATGGTGCCAGGGCGAAGGTGCTCAGGTTAGCCCTTATCAGACGTACACCTCAGGTGTTCCATCAACCGTGTGTGCCTACCAGTTCAGCTCGGGTTCCGGACGCACATTTACCCAGTACTGCCTGACCGAAAATGGGAACATCGTGCAGTTCTCAAACCCCGGAAATATCGAGTTCCTCAGCAACAATGCCGCGACGAGTACCGTGAGCGAAGGTTATGGTCTTTGCGACTTCAACGCTCTGGAACCTTACTACGACTATGCGTCGAACAGCCGCGGCTGGGGTCCGACCGTCGTTTCGCGCCAGACCGCGAAGACCATACAGTTTGTACGCAGGACGCAGGACGGGCAATGGGAATTGACGCAGAAGCTGACACAACTGGATGCGAGTCCAACGTCGCCAGGGTCGGTCATAGTAACGATGACGCTTAGAAATCTATCAGGCGAAGAGCGGAACGTCGTTTTGGTGCGTCACGCAAACGTGAACGTCAACAGGACCAACACCGACGACCGTTTTTACGCAACGCGCAACTTTGCCTATGGAGCGGAGCCTGGCTTGTCTTTCGGACTTGGCTTGACCACGAATACCTTCGACTTCAACGCTGGCGGACTCACACAGAGCGTGCCAACTGGACCCAATCCTTGCGCGGTCACTGAAAACGCGAACTTCGACCAGTTCGCGGGTGATGGCTCGATCGGAATGGTTTACTCGATGACCATTCCGGCGGGAACAAGTCAGACGGTGCAGATGACGTACAAGCCACTGTAAGAAGTCGCAGTAAGGAAATGCCACCCGGGTTAGCGTTTAAATGAAGGGTACCCGTGAGATTGGACAATAAAAACAAGGCCGGGCGTGAACCCGGCCTCTCCGGGTTTTTGCGAACCGTTCAGTACGAATACCCGTCCGGCTGTGCTACTGCGCCGACTTCGACTTCGGTGTCCACATAGTCGCGGCCGGCTTTGATTGCCTGGCGATCCAGTTCCAGCAGCTTCGGGTTCTTCACCGTGGCTTCCAGAACTTCGATGGCAGTGTCGGCGGGCAGGCACTCGGTTTCTTCCAGCAACGCTCCCAGCATGACGACATTTGCGACTTTGGCTGAGCCGAGGCGGTCGGCAATCTCCGATACCGGCACGCACACCACGCGGGCATGTGTGATGTTCATGTCCTCGGGCAATTTGTGGTGGTTATAGAGAATCAGCCCGCCCGAGATGACGCTGGGGGCAAACTTGCGCAGCGAGAGCTCGTTCATCGCGACCAGCACTTCGGGCCGCGAGATCAGCGGAGTTCCGATGCGTTCGTGCGACAGCGTGACGTGGCAGTGCGCGCTTCCGGAGCGCATCTCCGGTCCATAGGATGGCAGCCAGCTCACTTCCATCTGCTCGCGCAATCCCATCTCGGCCAGTAGCTGGCCCATCAGCAGGACGCCCTGTCCGCCGAAGCCAGCAAACTTCACCGTAACTTCGCGGGTGTGATGGCGGCGTTTGGATGCGAATCTCAGGGATGTTGTCTGTGTCGACGTTAAGCGCTTCCGCAACTGTTTTGTGCGGCACCTTCGGCGACTCCGGCAGCTCAGGCTTGCGGTCGCGGAAGACTCCGAGCGGGAAGGCCTTGACCAAGGTCTCGGCAACCCACTTGCGGGCGACGACCGGATCCATCTTCATGATGGTTGGGCAGGGGGAGAGCATCTCGATCAGGCGAGAAGCCGCCGCCGTTCTTCTGGATCTCCAGCGCCTTCTTCACCGCTTTCTTCGCCTTGGAGATGGTCTTCATGTCGCAGAGCGCGACGCGCTCGATGTAGGTTGGCGTCTCCAGCGAGGCGAGCAGTTCGCAGACGTGCAGCGGCAGACCTTCGTTATTGGCGCGGCGCCCCCAGGGAGAAGTGGTGCTCACCTGGCCGGGGAGGGTGGTCGGCGCCATCTGGCCGCCTGTCATGCCATAGATCGAGTTGTTGATGAAGAACACGCTGATGTTCTCGCCACGGTTGGCGGCGTGAACGATCTCCGCGGTGCCGATGGCAGCGAGGTCTCCATCGCCCTGGTACGACATGACGATGGAATTGGGATTGGCGCGCTTCAACGCGGTTGCGGCTGCGGGAGCGCGGCCATGGGCGACCTGAACATTGCCCACGTCGAAATAGTAGTAGGCGAACACCGAGCAGCCGACCGGGCTGACGAGGATGGCGTTGTCCTGCACGCCGAGTTCGGTGAGGGCTTCGGCAATCAGCTTGTGCGCGATGCCGTGCCCGCAGCCCGGGCAATAGTGGGTCTGCTGCTGCAATTCGGCCTTGCGTTCGTATTTGTCATAGAACGCCGGCGATTTTTCATAGACAACCTGGTAGCCTTCCACAATTTCCTCCCATTCCTCAAGGGCGTCTCTATTACGCCGCCTCGGGTGGAGCACGCCTTCAGGCGTGCAGTTTCACCTGCAGCAAATCTTTGTCATCCCGAGATCGCCGTGGCGACCGAGGGACCTGCTTTTGTGTCGTCCCTAAAGGGACTCGAAATCCTATTCCGCATCGGCGGCACGGCTAAAGCCGTGCCCTTTCAAAGCTGGCTGCGTGCACGCTGGCCTAAAGGCCAGCTCTACATTAGCACCAAGCCACCACGTTATAAGAGCTATCGGCACGACCAAGGTCGTGCCACGCGGCGTATGGCAAATTGAAAGTTTCTCACCCAGCTTACACCAACGCGGCGATGCGCGCGAACACCTGCGCGGTAATCTCTTCCACGGTGGGCACGTTGCCGCCGGCGCGTCCGTAAAACTCGATGGGCAGCGAGCCATTCAGCGTCAGCTTGACGTCTTCCACCATCATGCCGGTGCTCAACTCCACCACCATCGCCGACTTCACAGTCTTCGCGGTCTCCAGCAGCTCACGCGACGGGAACGGCCACAGCGTAATCGGCCGGAACAGTCCGGCTTTCACACCCTGTGCGCGCAACTGGTCGATAGTCGAGCGCAGCACACGCGAAACGATCCCAAAACCGATCAGCAGAATGTCGGCGTCTTCGGTCAGGTAGTTTTCGCTGCGAGTCTCAAGCTCCCGGGCCAGTTGATATTTGGACTCCAGCTTGCGAACGTGCGCCTCGAGATCGTCAGGCTCCAGGAAAATCGAAGTGATGACGTTCTTCTGCGTTTCCTTGGTGCCCTTGACGGCCCAGTCCTTCGCAGGAGGCTCGATGTCGCGCAGCTTGATGTCCAGCGGCTCCTGCATCTGGCCGACGTAGCCGTCCGTCATGATGATCACCGGGTTGCGATAGCGGTCAGCCAACTCGAACGCAAGCACGGTGAGGTCGAACATCTCCTGTACCGAGCCGGGGGCGAGGACGATGTTGCGATAGCAGCCGTGGCCTCCGCCCTTGACGCAGCAGAAGTAGTCGCTCTGCTCAGGCGCGATGTTGCCCAGGCCCGGACCGCCGCGCACCACGTCGACGATCACGCAGGGCAGCTCGGATCCCGCAATGTAGGAGATGCCCTCCTGCATCAGGCTCAGCCCCGGGCCCGACGATGCCGTCATCACCCGCTGTCCGGCCGACGACGCGCCGTAGACCATATTGATGGCCGAGACTTCGCTCTCTGCCTGCAAAAAGGTACCGCCCACTTCAGGAATGAGGAGGGCGGCATATTCTGCGATCTCGCTGGCCGGAGTGATGGGGTATCCGTAGAACGCGCGGCATCCGGCAAGCACCGCGCCTTTGACAACGGCGACATTGCCCTTACATAGCTGGCGCATGGTTTCCTCCCTGATTCGCTGCCGCCACGACGGCCGCTTTCGGCGGGGGCGTCAGACGATAGACGGTTATCGCGCCGGGCTCAGGGCAGCAGTAGAAGCAGGCGCCACAGCCGGTGCAGGCCTCGCCGGTGTACCTCGCGGGATGCACGCCGTATTTGCTCAACTCGGGCGCCAGGAACAGACACTTGGGCGGGCACGACTCCACGCACAGGCCGCAGCCTTTGCATTCGTCGATGTCGATGGTCACATTACCGCGCGGTTGCGATGTCATAAGCTTGCTTTCGCTTCCTCCAGAACATTGCGCTGAAACCAGCGCTGCTGTTCGCAATACTCGTACAGCTCGTTGTGGAACTTGGGATGGGCGATCTCAATCAGCGCCTCGGCCCGTTGCCGGATGGTGCGGCCATGCAGATACGCAACTCCATACTCCGTGACCACGTAGTGCACGTCGGCGCGTCCGGTCAGAACGCCTGCGCCATGCGCCAGGCGGGGCACGATGCGGGAAACGGCTTCATCCTTGGCGGTAGAAGGCAGCGCGATGATCGGCTTGCCGCCTTTCGAGCGCGCGGCGCCGCGAATGAAATCGAGTTGACCGCCGAAGCCGCTATAGAAGCGGGCGCCGATGGTTTCGGCACAGACCTGGCCGGTGAGGTCGATTTCGATGGCGGAGTTGATAGCCACCATGCGATGGTTCTGGGCGATTCGCCAGGGATCATTCGTGTACGCCGAGGGGTGGAACTCGAAGATGGGGTTCTCGTCGACAAAGTCAAACAGAGTCTTGCTGCCCAGCACGAAGCCGAGAATGACCTTGCGCGGCTTGAAGTTCTTGCGCTCGCCGGTGATCACGCCGGCTTCGACCAGGGGAATGACGTTGTCGGAGATCAGCTCGGTGTGCACGCCCAGGTCGCGGCGGTTCATCAGGTTGGGCAAGACCGCATCCGGAATGCCGCCAATCCCACACTGTAAGACAGCGCCGTCCTCAATGAGAGAGGCCACGTGCACCCCGATGCGATCGTTCACCGGATTGCTGTCGTACTTTTTCATCTCGCAGAGCGGCTGTGAGACCTCGACAATGGCATCGAGCTGGCTTACGTGGATAAAGCTGTCGCCGTAGGTACGCGGCATCTGCGCATTGACCTGTGCCACCACGCGGTGAGCATATTTCGCGGCCGTAAGCGTGGTATCCACTCCAACGCCGAAGCTGCAATAGCCATGGGGATCAGGCGGCGAGACCTGGATGAAAGCAACGTCGATCGGCATCTCGCCACTCTCGAAGAGCGCTTCAACTTCACCCAGGAAGATCGGCGTGTAGTCGGCACGACCGTCGTACACGGCTTCGCGAACGTTGGGACCGACGAACAGCGCATTGTGCCGGAAGTGTTCCGCCATCTCAGGCGCGCAGTAGGGCGATGTGCCGAAGGTGAGAAGGTGCATGACTTCAACGTCCTTCACATACGGGGCACGCGCCATCAACGCTTCCACCAGCGCCTCCGGCTCGGCACAGCCGGGGTGGATGTAGACCCGCATGTTCGACTCGACGCAGCTTACGGCTTCGCTGGGGTTCATCAGTTTGCTGCGGTATTGGTCTATCCAGGACATAGGGCTCCTATGCATTCACCACTTCGCGGGTGGTTGAATAACCGGCCATGGCCTGTTCATGTCCGAGCGCGGCGTAGTAAATCGCATGGCCAAAGAACTGGTCGAGCATCTCCTGCAGCTCGACTTCACCAAAGATTTCGGCCGGGCGCTCGAGCTCGGCGTGCTTTTGCAGGTAGTCCCACAGGTTTTCGCGGACCAGCCAGATCATCCAGATCACCTGGCTGGCGGGAACGCCTTGCTCGGCGCGCTTGGCGCCAATCTCCAGGTAGCGTTTTTCAACTTCGGACTCAGTCTTGGCCAGCAGCCATTCGCCGAGATGGCGATACACCTCGTACACACGCTGCGTCAGCTCAGTGGCGGGAACGTTGGCGTAGGCCGAGCAGCGGGGGTCTTCGAGATAGCGTTTGTGAAGGCTGCGAGCTAATCCGTCAGAATGGGTTTCAATCAGCTTTACCAGCCGGTATGCGAGCAACATGGCAGACCCCTTTCACCGGGCGTCCCGCAAAAGGCAGGGGTGCGGAGAGAGACCGGTTCTCCTCATCGTTACTCTAAAGTGTGGGCCTTAGGCGCCCATTTGGGCGGTGATTGAGGTCACAATTTCGGGTGATTGGAGTCACCCTTCTTGCGACCCCTTGAGCGCGTAACCGGCTGCGTTGGCCCGCGCCGAATGGGTCCGCTGCGCTGAATGCGGAGTACTGCTGATAAGTGCCGACGAGCAAAGTTGGTTTTCGGGTGATTAGGGCCAAGAGAACTTGTAAATGCCTCTAACGCACGGCGGTACAGCCGCTCAGCCTCGGCAAGCCGATCGCTTCGTTCCAGCGCAAGAGCGAGATTGTTGACATCGACTCCCACACTAGGATGTTCGGGGCCATAGGACTTTTCGTCGATTTTCAAAGCGCGTCGAAAGAGTTTCTCGGCATCAGCGGTTCGCCCCCGCTCCAACATCAACAACCCGATGCTGTTGAGGTCTGTGGCAACGTCAGGATGTTCGGCTCCTAGCACCTTCTGGTCAATCCGCAATGCACGGCGCAAGAGAGCTTCTGCCTCGTCTAGTCTACTCATGTCTCGCAGTAAGCAGCCCAAGTTGTGCAAAGCCGTTGCAACGTTCGGATGCTCGGTGCCATAAAATCTTTCATCAATTTCGAGTGCGCGCCGCATCAGCGGTTCAGCTTCGGTGTACCTGTTCGATTCCTGCAGCAACTGTGCTAGGTTGTTAAGACTTATAGCAACTTCTGGGTGCTTTGAGCCGCGTTTTTTTTCGGCCATATCCAGGACGCGCCGCATCAGTGGTTCCGCTTCGGAGAGACGGTTGGTTTCGTGTAGCAGTTGGGCCAAATTATTAAGTGCAACTGCTGTGGCCTTGCGGTCACAGTGTTTCTCGTTTTCTAGGATTTGTACAACTTGCCTAGCGAGAGTCTCTGCCTCCGAATAACGCGCGCGCTCCGCCAGGTAGCATCCCGCCTGGTTCATCAATCTTGCTGCATCTGTGATGCCGATTCCCAGATCCGCAACGACGCGTGAACATTTCAGTGCGTGCGGAATGAGTCTTTCGCATTTCGACCAGTTACTAAATTCAATGTCTGTGAATGCTAATCCAACTGCCCGAACCACTTGCTCCGCTCTGTCCCGACGCTCCTCATCGTCCATCCCACGACTTACGATGGCTTGGACGCTTCGGTGAATTGAAAGTGTATTTGTCGCCGAGTTTCTGTGAATGAGGGAGAACCTTAATGTAGCCGCAACCGTATCGTTCCACGTGAGGGCGTCAGCACAAGCACTCTGCAGAGGTTCACTGAATTCAAAGGCACCTTCCGTAAAGATCTCCTCTGGAATATCGTCAGGTCCGAGGAATGCACATGCTCGCACGAGATCGGCGCCTGCGGCGCTTCGCTTCCCCAACTCGCGTACCGACTTCATAATGGTTGAGAGGAGAGAGTCGTGCTCGTAGTCGAGATCGCCCCGACGCGCCAGCAGCTCATCCGGATTTTCTTTCATCAATTCTATGTATTCCGAGAGGCTGCATCCGGTTTCGCTGATGTACGCCGCTGCTTGATCGAGAGCCAGCGGTAGCCCGCCAAGGTTCCCTGAGATTGCTTTCGCCTCTTGCACGTCCTTGGGGCTCGCTTCTGTCAGAAGAGCGTCAGGCCCGATCAGGTTCGCTCGCCGGAGCAGCAGAAGCGCCCCTTCGGTCGGCTGCATGGTAGATAGCTCATTACGCTGAATCGCAGCAGTGGCCTGCGACTGGGTAGTCACTACGATGTGGCGAGTGTCTTTCTCGGCTTTCCGGGTGAGCTCGGATACTAGCCTCAGATCAACCACGTTATCGAGCACCAACAGCCAGTGCCGCTGCTGATCGAGCCAATGATTGACTGCCTCGACTACGAGCTTCTGTTCCTGCTCGTTCGCTTCGGGCAAGTTGAGGCGTTTAGCTAGAAGGGTGAAATCCGAGTAGAGCGTTTCCTCATTTTCGGCACGGACCCACAGCACCGCCGCATACTCCTCCTGATGTAGGTAGCAGTACTTCGCGGCACTCTGCGTCTTTCCCATCCCGCCCATGCCGGTGATGGCTGCGAGACCGCGCTTTTTGAGGAGCTGATCTAGTTTGGCCAGTTCGTTCCCGCGCTCGGTGAAGAACGGGTTATTCGGGAGAGGGACGGTGAAAACCGGCGCAAATGGGTTCTCCATCCTGCGTTCCAGCTTCGGTAGGTTCGCGGTCGATAAATCGATCGCGGCGGCGGTGGAAACCATTCCTCGATATGTCGAAGCTTGACGGATGATCGAGGCAACCTCGGATGCCTTCCTCTTTGGCTGCGCCGTGACACGCCGGAAAAGTAAATCGTATCCATCATCTGTGGAGGGATTGTAGTTGGTCGGACCTTGCAGCTCAATGGGTATGAACGCCCTGTCCTCGTCTCTAAAAACTATTGGAATGAATTTCCTGTTCTTTCCCTGCGCATTGTAGAGCTCGTGAGTTATCACCACCCCTTCCCAAGTGCCTCCCAGTCCTTTGCCTGGTTCCTCCCGGCGTTTGTAGCGAAGGAGATACGTCTCGCTACATAGCACAAGAACGAAATTGGACTGTTCAATTTGATTGCTACACCACGCGGGCCAGCCTTCGGCGGGTGATTCCTCGTGCTGGTCGATGCGGCAGTCGATGCCGTCATTACGGAGCCGTTCGGAGAGGTTCCATACTCGATCCAAGTGTTCGGGCGTGTCGTGGGTATAGCTGATGAAGACTCGGGGCATAGTGGCGCGACGATAATAGCCGAGGTTATCCGCATAGCAAAGGAAGAAGTGCCACCCCGAAGGGGCTCTCGTCATTCTAGGGTGCTTTTCCCCGGCCTGAAGGCCGGGGCTTCCACCCAAGAACCCTGCCGTAAGCGGCAATTTCCCCTGACATTTGTCATTCCCCTTCGCTGACATTCCACACTGTTGACCGTCGCGCCGAAGACCGATGATCGCAACTGTGGCCGGACGCCAACACGCCGGCTGGAGCAGACGATGTCAACCGCAATCGCTGAATTTCTTCCCTACCTGGCGCCGCAGCAGACCAGTGTGGCGCGCACTCGCAACCTGACCAAGCGGTACGGCGAGACGACGGCGCTGAACAGCGTCAACATGGAGCTGCGCTCGGGTGAATTGCTGGCGCTGCTCGGCCCGAACGGTGCAGGCAAGACCACGCTGGTGCGCATTCTGCTGGGGCTGGCCAAAACAGACGGCGGCAATGTGTCGGTTTTCGGAGCCGATCCGCGCAGCCTGGCCGTGCGCTCCCGCTGCGGAGCCATGCTTCAGGTGGCGCGCGTTCCCGAGACGCTGAAGGTCCGCGAGCACGTTCATCTGTTTTCGTCGTATTACCCCAATCCGCTGCCCATCGAAGAAACGCTGAAGGTTGCCGGCCTGGAAGAAATCAGAGACCGCCGCTTCGGCGAGCTCTCGGGCGGGCAGAAGCAGCGCGTGATGTTCGCGCTCGCCATCTGCGGTGACCCTGACTTGCTCTTCCTCGACGAGCCCACCGTCGGCATGGATGTGGAGGCGCGCCGTCTGATGTGGTCGCAGATTCGACTACTCATCGCACGCGGCAAGACGGTGCTGCTCACGACGCACTATCTGCACGAAGCCGACGCGCTGGCCGATCGCATTCTGGTGCTGCAACAAGGCGCGATCGTCGCCGAGGGCACGCCATCGGAGATCAAGAGCAAGGCCGCAGGCAAAACGATTCGCTGCTGTACCCGGCTGTCGCGGCAGGAAGTGGGAGGCATTGCCGGAGTGGTTGCGGTGAAAGAAGATCGCCAGGTATTCGAGATCCAGGTGAGCGCCGCGGAGCCGGTGGTTCGCGAGTTGCTTCGTCGTGATGAATGGCTATCGGATTTGGAAATTACGAACGCCGGCCTAGAAGAAGCGTTCCTCTCGCTTACCAGCAACAAAGAATTAAACCACTGAGGACACTGAGGACACGGAGATTTCTAAATTTTCTAAATCTCTGTGTTCTCCGTGACCTCGGTGGTGAAAAGGAATTTCGATAAGGACACCATCATGGCCAGCACAACAATCCCCGTAGCTCTCACTCTTCCGCGCCGCTCCCCCGGAGAGTGGATCGCGCTGTTCGCGCTGGAAGCTAAGTACGAGACCTTGAAATACGTGCGGCTGCCGATCTTCGCCATCTCTACGCTGCTGTTCCCGACCATGTTCTATGTGCTCTTCGGGATCGTGTTGCCGGGCGGCGGCCATTGGACGCGTGCGCAGAGTGCAACCTACCTTTTGGCGACCATGGCGTGCTACGGCGTGATGGGCGTGGGCATGTTCAGCTTCGGTGTGGTTATCGCGATGGAGCGCGGCCAGGGATGGCTCCAGGTAAAGCGCGCTTCGCCCATGCCGCTGCCTGCGTATTTCCTGGCGAAGATTGTGAACGCGATGGTCTTCGCAATTGTGATTGCGCTGCTTCTGCTCGCGGTAGGCGTAGCATTCGGCGGAGTGCGGATGGCGCCGCTCATGGCATTGAAGCTGGTGGCTGTTCTGGTGCTCGGCTCGATTCCGTTCAGCGCGATGGGGCTGGCGCTGGGCTACTTCGCCAAGCCGAACTCCGCGCCCGCGATGGTCAACCTGGTTTATCTGCCAATGTCGTTCTGCTCGGGACTGTGGATTCCAATCTTCATCCTGCCGAAGGTTCTACAAAACATCGCGCAGGTACTGCCGCCTTATCACGTGGCGCAGCTGGCGCTGAATGCAATTCACATGGGCCCGTATCCCAATCCGGTCGGCGGGCACGTGGAAGCACTGATCGGGGTGACGCTGCTGTTCCTGGGGCTAGCAGCGTATGGGTACTGGCGGGATGAGGGGGAGACGTACGGGTAGGGGGAGCAATTAGCAATTAGCAATTAGCGACTAGCAATTAGCATTTAGTGAATGCGAGAGATGCCATGGCTAACGGCTAAATGCTAACGGCCAAAAGCCAAAAGCCAAAAGCCAGAAGCCAAAAGCCAAAAGCCAGAAGCGAAGAGCGAAGAGCGAAGAACGAAGAACGGTGATGTCATGAGCAGGTGTGCTTTGGAATGGATGATCTGTTGCGCGGCGATGATTGGATTCGCAGCCCTGGCGCTCAGCGGCCGCTGGACAGAGCTGGGAGCGGCGCTGGTGATCACCGGCGTGCTGTGGTACACACTGGTGCCGGAGTATCATTCGCGTTGACAGTCAGGAGGGGCGCAGACTGCTAATTGCTAAGTGCTAATTGCTATGACTTTTCTGAAGAGAATCTGGGCGCGCATTTATCCCACGACGTCCAAAGAACATTGGTGGATGCCATTGATCTGGCTCCCTTTCATGTTCTGGTTTTTCATCGCCCCAATGTGGAAGCATGCCAACCTGCTCCACTGGATCATTAACACCATCGTAGGCATTGTCTTCATATGGTTGTACCTGCAAGCCTTCGCCCGCGGTGGCCGAATGCGGGTGATCTGCACACTGATCATGCTGGCACTCGCCGCCGCGACAACACCCTACAACGGTGTCGGGATCACCCTGCTCATCTACTGCGCGGCCGCCGGCAGCTTTACCACCAGCCGCATCCGGGTGCTGGGTTTCATGGCGGTGGAAATCGCAATACTGCTGTTCTACGCCCACCGCCTGCACCTTGACTTCGGCTTCTGGGGCTCCATCCTGATGCTGATTGCGCTGGTCGGGCTGGCCAATCACTTCGCGGCTGTCTCCCATTGTCAAAAGGAGGAATTGCGGCTCGCCAACGACGAGATCGAGCATCTGGCCAAGGTCGCGGAGCGCGAACGTATCGCCCGCGATCTGCACGATGTGCTGGGACACACCCTGTCGCTCATCACGCTGAAGTCGGAGCTGGCGCGCAAGCTGGTGGATCGCGATCCGAAGCGGGCCAAGCTCGAGATGCAGGACGTAGAGAATACCTCTCGCGCCGCCCTGGCCGACGTGCGCGAAGCGATTCGCGGCTATCGCAGTGACGGCTTCTTCGCTGAGCTGTCACGGGCACGGGCTGCGTTAGAGACGGCCGGCGTCACCCTGAAGTGCGACACCGCGTCGCTGGAACTGAGCCCGGCGCAAGAGTCAGTGCTGGCGCTGGTGTTGCGCGAGGCGGTGACTAACGTGGTGCGGCACGCGGAAGCGCAACGCTGCGAGGTACGGCTGGTCAAGCAAGACGCGCTTTGCCGGCTGGAGATTGCCGACGACGGTCGCGGCGGCGACGCTCCCGAGGGCAATGGCCTACGCGGCATGCGCGAGCGCCTACAGTCCATCGGTGGATCTCTGGAGCGCTTGACCGGGCGAGGAACCAGGCTGGTGATCCAATTACCTCTCGCGCCTGGGTAGAGTACGCCCTCGGGCGTACTGTAGTTTTCAGCTCCCCGTGCGGCATGCTCCAGTCCCAAGAACAGCATTCACCACAGAGACACTGAGGCACAGAGTAGATTTCTAATGCGGTGGACCCCTTGGCCGAGACAGTCAGAACAGTCACAAAGTACCGTTCGATGAAGTTGCGTTGACATTGAAGCGGGAGCAGCCGCAGAGTGGCGTCGGCTGGTGAAGCGGACGCGGGCTCTGCTGAAGAGCAACCCGCCAGGAATAACCGGCTGGAAACTCATCCATGGTGATGGGCGCGGGCACGGTCGCGAGGTCGTGCCCTTGGTACATGGATAGATTTCCCCATGCCTCAGAAAACTCATGCCGGCACCTCCACCAGCGTCGGCGACGACAGCAGCGACTGCTCGAAGGCAGCCGGCGAGCGGTAATCCAGCGCCGAGTGCAGCCGCTTCTGGTTATAGACGACCTCCAGGAATTCCCCGATGCGCGCATAAGCGTCGGCCAGATCGCGGTACTCGCTGCGGTAAACTTCCTCGTACTTCAGCGTCTTCATGAAAGACTCGCAGGCGGCGTTGTCCCAAGGATTGCCGGTGCGCGACATGCTGATGCGGATGCCGTGTTCCTGCAAGATCTGAGTGTAATCGTGGCTGGCATACTGCACTCCGCGATCGGAATGGTGCACCAGGCCGACCGGCGCCCCGCGCTGCGTCAGCGCCATTTCCAAAGCCGTGATTGTCAGCCTGTCCTGCAGCGTACGATCCAGCGCCCAGCCGATGACCCGCCGGGAATAAGCATCCAGAATCACTGCCAGGTAGACGAACTCCTCGGCCAGGCGAATGTACGTGATATCCGCGCGCCAGAGCTGATTGATGCTGGTCGGCACCATGGCTTTCGCCAAGTTGGGATACACCGGCAGATCATGTTTCGAGTCGGTTGTCACCACGAACTTGCGGTGGCGCAGGCAGAGCAGGTTGTCCTCGCGCAGGATGCGCTGCACCCGCTTGCGATTCACCCTCCAGCCGCGCTGCTGCAGTTCGTGGGTTATCCTCCGACTGCCGTAGGCGGGCCATTCCAGAGCCACCCGCTGCACCGCGTCGCGCACCGCCAGCTCTTCGGACGGTACTGCGGCTGGCCGCCGACGCCGATACACCCCGGCGCGGCTGACTTCCGCCAAATGGCACATCCGCTGCATCGTCAAACCTCGTTCCGCGGCGACTTCCCGTTGGATTTGTTCGTAGACCGCGCGCCGCCAGCCAGCGCCCGCAGCTGGCGCTGTTCTTCCACACGCTGCAAGGCTCGCTTTAAAAAATCAATCTCCAGCGTCTGCTGCCCGATCTTGCGCTCCAGCTCCGCCATCCGATCCGCCTCGGCCCGCTTGTGTCCCGAGCCCATAAAGGCGCCTGCCCCCAACTTCTCCTGTTCGTGATACCAGCGGTAAAGCTCGCCCGGACCTACCTCCAACTCCCGTGCCAGCCGCGCCACCGGCTCCCCGCTTTGCATGCGACGCACCGCCGATAACTTGAACTCTCGGGTAAACTTCCGTTTTGATGACATGCCAGTCCCCTTTCGCTGAATTTTATGGGTGTTCTGGTTGTCTCAAAATTGGGGTCCACTCCATGCCGAATGGCAATTCTGGCGAAGAGCGAATAGCGAATAGCGAAAAGCGTCTTTGCATCATCGGCTCTGGTCCTGCCGGATGTTACGTCGCCGAGCACTTGCTGAAGCTGCTGCCGGACGCGCGTATCGACGTGCTGGAGAAGCTGCCGGTGCCGTTTGGGCTGATTCGTTATGGTGTCGCACCCGACCACCAAGGCACCAAGGGAGCGGCTCGCGTCCTGGACCGTACCCTCTCGCGAGATCGAGTGCGGTTCTTCGGAAATGTCGAGGTAGGCCGCGATGTCACCCTCCACGAGCTTAGCCAGCTGTACCGCATTGTGGTACTGGCGACGGGAGCTCCGCGCGACCGCAAGCTTAATATTCCCGGCGAAGACCTTCGCAACGTCATCGGTTCGGGCGCATTCGTCGGCTGGTATAACGGACACCCTTCGCGCACCACACCCGACCTACACAACGTCCGCTCGGCGGTGATCATCGGCAACGGCAATGTAGCGCTCGATGTTGCGCGCATTCTGGCAAAGCACGGAGACGAGTTAAAGGGTTCCGACTTGACGCCGGATGTTCTCGCTGCCTTGCGCTCGCAGCCAATCGAGGACATTCATATTGTGGGCCGCCGCGGCGCCGCTGACGCGAAGTTCAGTCCCAGCGAACTGAAAGAAATGGGAACACTGCAACGAGCGAAGCCGGTCATCGAGGACCCGCGAGAACTCTCCGGCGAAACGCCGGTCCAGAGAGTCTTGCAAGGGTTTGCTGCCGATGAGCGCACCAGTATTCCGGTTACAATTCACTTCCACTTCTGCCTCACGCCAGTAAACTTCATAGGCTGTGAGGAACCCTGCCGAACTGAAGTCTGTGAAGGTGGGCAACAAGTGCATAGCTCATCGGCACAACCAAGCAGGCTGCTGAATACGACCGCGGAAGATACCTCGGGGGCTAAAGCCCCCACCTATTTACTACCACCTGAACGCTGGCCTGAAGGCCAGCTCTACCCAAGCCTGCAGTCTGTTCTCTTTCGCTCGGCCTCAGGGGACGAGATCGAAATCCCCGCCCAGATCGCCGTCACCTGCATCGGATACGAGGCAGTTCGCTGCTGCACGGCGCTTCCGGTAAACGGAATATTCGCGAATGATGCGGGCAAGGTCGACCATGGCCTCTACGTCGTCGGCTGGGCCAAGCGCGGTCCTTCCGGTACGATCCCCACTAATCGCGCCGAAGCGCTTGAGGTAGCGCAGAAAATCGCGAGCGAAGTCGCTGCATCGCCAGAGAAAGCCAATCCCGATCTCGCGGAGGTACTACAATCGCGCGGCGTCGCTTGGGTCGATTACGCTGGTTGGAAGCGAATCGAGGCAGCGGAGCATGCGGGTGCCTGCGACGAGCGCTGCCGTCTAAAGCTGTTAGAGGTGGAACACATGGTGCAGGCGGCGCGCCAGATCGATCTGCAACCGACGGAGAATTGACTTAACCGCCCGGCTCACGAACAATTAACTTACTGTTGGTGAAAAACCTCGTTCGTGGGGCACGCTTCCAATCGACAATAGAACGATTCGGATAACGATGTTCTGAGTATTCAGCGTTGGTTCACAACAGCAACATAGCCGCATTGAAAGAGCTACCCCGAAACCGTTGCGAGGCCGTAGCCCACAGCTCAGGCCACAAAAAGGGCTTGCGAACCGTCGCGGCAATCGAATTCACCAAAGGGCTGCTTGCGGTCGGCGCAGGTTTGGTCTTTGTGGAACTGATTCGCAAAGACTTTGACCTGGAAGACGCCGCGCAAAACCTTCTTTATTACCTGAATATCGATCCTGACCGTCGCCTGTCGCAGGCCTTCGTTCATGCTGCCGCCAAGATCATGGATGCCAATGTCACGGTAGTGCTAACCATCACTCTGTTGTACGCCACCGGCCGCTTCATCGAGTCGTACGGCTTGTGGCGCCAAAGGGTTTGGGCGGAGTGGTTAGCCATCATCTCCGGAGCGGTCTACCTCCCGTTCGAGTTGTATGCGCTCATCCGGCGCCCCACTATAGTTCATTGGGTGATTCTTCTGATCAACATCGTGGTCGTCCTTTATATCGCGTGGGTACGCTGGGACGAGGTAAGCGCGCGCAAGGCCGGTCAAGTGCGATTGGCAGAAGACGGGGATTGAGAAGACAGTTGTCAGTTGCCAATACTCGGTTGTTGGTGAGTCGGGCCTGTTTCCCCGCATCGCAAACTCCGTTCCAGGCTACTGTTCCATTGTTACAATCAACCTAATGGCTGAAGGCACTACAGTACGCCTGACGGAGATGGTCAAGGCCGCGGGTTGAGCCAGCAAGCTAAGTCCGGCGGTGCTGGACTCAGTGCTTGGGAAATTAGCCCGGCAACATGACCCCAACGTGCTCATCGGCTTTGAGACAGCCGACGACGCCGGCGTGTATCAACTCACGCCCGAGCTCGCCGTCGTGCAGACGGCCGACTTCTTTACTCCCATCGTCGATGATCCGTACGTGTTCGGGCAAATCGCCGCCACCAACGCGTTGAGCGACGTTTATGCCATGGGAGGCAAGCCCGTCAGCGCGCTGGCGCTGGTGTGCTTCCCCGAAGACGGCGATCCTAACATCCTGGAGCGGATGCTCTCCGGCGGGTTGTCGAAGATGATAGAAGCCGTTTGCACGGTAATAGGCGGGCACAGCATTCGAGATCTCGAGATCAAACTCGGCTACTCGGTGACCGGCACTGTTCACCCCAAGCGCATCCTGGCCAACAGCGGAGCGCGTGCAGGGGACAAGCTCGTCTTCACCAAGGCGATCGGCACCGGCGTCATCTCCACGGCGATCAAGCGACGGAAGGCCGACTTTGCCTGGACGCGCGGCGCCATTCGCTCCATGATTACGCTGAATAAGACCGCGGCCGAGATTGTCACCAGCGGCTTTGAAGTACACGGCATGACCGACATAACTGGCTTCGGCCTCATTGGCCATGCGCGCGAGTTGGCGCGCGGCTCGGGCGTGAGCTTGCGCATCTTCGCGTCAAGAGTGCCGCTGCTGGAGGGCGCTCTGGAATGCGTGCGCCGCGGCTACATCCCCGGCGGCCTGAAGTCGAATCGCGGCTTCGCCGAGGGCTGTGTCGAGTACTCCGCCGGAGTGCCGGAAGATCTTCGTACCCTGCTCTACGATCCTCAGACCGCTGGCGGACTGTTGATCTCCGTCGCCGCCGCCGATTGCGACCGCCTAGTCGAGAAACTTCTGGCAGCGGGAGTTTGCGCAACAGAGATCGGCGAAGTACTCGAGAAGCAAGCGCCGCTGATCGCAATAGAAGCTTAACAATAAGGTACATCCCGTCCGAAAAGGAGTAGAGCGGCGCTTCATTCAGCGCCGCGTTGGCCCTGAAAAGACAAATGACCGGGGCTGGGCTGGTCATTTGCAGAATGACCAGCCCAGCCCCAGTTTCAAAACTTAAGGTGCAGGCTTAACGCCGGCCTAAAGGCCAGCTCTACCTAGCTATTTGGCGGGCTTGGCTTTTGCTGTTTGCGCCGGAGTCGCCGCGCGCAACTCACGTGTCTTGATGCGAAGCTTATCCCTTTGTGCACGCAGCCGGTGAGCGCGCGAGCGATCACCATTCTTGAACGACATGAATTTACCTCAGGCTGGATTGTACTCCTTTGACAGCAGCGACGAGTGTCCGAGGCTGAAGCTGTGCCTGGGCGTAGAGTAGGCGCCGATTCGGTCGGACGACAAGCGTTGCAGCCCGTAAACACTAGAAACAACTACGAATAGGAATAGGACCAAGGCCGGCAACGCATAATCCGGTGATAGTCCACCAAATAAAATACTAGTTGATATTTGCAAATGGGCTTATAGTGTTGCGCATCAGGAGCACGTAAGCTATGCGACTGCCAAGAATCGCCACTTTCTTATCACTATTATTTATCCTCCAATTTGCCTTTTCCGCAGACCAACCGAAGGAGATGACGCCTGGCGAGCGCAATTACGTGGAGGCGATGCTCTCATTGCTGTCCGACGATGTCACCCATCATTACTATGATCCGACATTGCACGGTGTCGACTGGCAGGCGAAGGTCGCGCATGCACGCGAACAGATCAAGCAGGAAAAATCTTTAAATATGGCGATGTCGCACGTAGCGGCCACGCTCGATAGCTTGAACGATTCGCATACTTTTCTGGTTCCGCCTCCGCGTCCCTACATTCTGGACCACGGTTGGACGATCCAGATGATCGGCAAGGATTGCTATGTCACCGCAGTGCGGCCAGGAGGAGACGCCGAAAAGCACGGCGTAAAACCCGGCGATCAGGTGGTGGCAATTAACGGCTATCGCGTTACGCGCGACAACCTGTGGAAGATCGAATACACATTCAGCATCCTTCGGCCCTTGCCACAACTGACTGTTACCCTACGCAATCCGCAAGGGGAGGAGCGCAAAACCCTGCTGGAAGCGACCTTCCAGCCGCGTGCTCACGTACAGGACCTGAACGCGGAAACAATCCAAAATATGTCTCTCGAAGGCGAGGAGTGGGTGCGCAGGCAGCGCATTCGTACCGTCGAGTTTGGCGATGACCTTCTCATCGTTAAGCTGCCCTCATTCATGTTCGACGAAGGGGAAGCCGGTAAGGTGGTTTCGATGGCGCGCAAACACAAGACCCTGGTCTTCGATCTGCGCCAGAACGGCGGCGGCGACGTTGAAGTGCTGAAGGCGGTAGTCGCCGGACTGTACGACCACGATGTAAAGATTTGCGATCGGGTCGGACGCGATGTGCACAAGCCAATGGTCGCTAAGTCCAACCGTCACAATTTCGAAGGTAAGCTCTACGTTCTCATCGACAGCAAGTCCGCATCAGCCTCTGAACTGCTGGCACGGGTTGTTCAACTGGAAAAACGCGGGACTGTGATTGGGGATGTCAGCTCCGGCAGCGTGATGGAAGCCAAGCCATATTTTCACAAGGCAGGGGTTGACGTCGTGACCTTCTTCGGCGCCTCGATCACCGATGCCAACCTCATCATGGCTGATGGGAAAAGCCTCGAACGCGGCGGCGTCACGCCCGACGAGATCATGCTGCCTACTGCCGCTGACCTGGCGGACGGAAAAGACCCCGTGCTGGCCCACGCAGCTTCTCTGGCCAATGTAAAACTCACTCCTGAGCAGGCAGGCAAGCTCTTTCCCTACGAGTGGCCTAGCTATCGCTCGGACTAGCTGAACCAAGGACAGCTACTTCTTGACTGGCTGAGAGTCTGGTGCGGTGGCAGGTGAATTCCGCAGGTCAGGGGTTTTCAGGCGGATCTTAATTTTCGCCTTGCGGAGCCGGTGAGCGCGCAAGTGATCACCATTCTTGAATGACATGGTTTGACCACTAGGCTGGATTGTACTCCGCGGATGAACGATGTTGGGGGCTGGGTCAGAGGCGCGCCCAAAAGGCCGACGCAAGAAAAAGCGGCTCGCGTGTGCATCCAGCGTGCGGTACTTCTGTGCTATGCTCTGACCGATGCAATACCTCGACAGCTTCCTAGAGGCGGCTCTGCCGATAATTTTTACTAGCGAAACTGGTAGTTTCAACAAATATTTGCTGTTGGACTATGTTCCGGAGCAGGTTATCGACCAGATCGCGGACTCGACAACAGTCAGCGACGTAATCGGGAAATGCAGGGACATGAACGCTATCGATGAGTGCTTCGAAAAGTTCAGGGAGGCTCTTAACCGCAATTGGAACAGGATACTCCCCACGGGAAAATCCGAGCTGATTGCCTCGATTCGGCAATTTGCCTTGGAGGATAAGTTCGCTCCGCACGTGCTCATCGACCAGGAAGCACTCAAGATCCGTTGGGACATCGCTGATATGCTCTACTAGCATGTCAAGGAGAGCGTCCTAGTAGAGCTGGAAAAGCGGAAAATCGACCTGAGATACGAGGATGCTCCGAGACTAATTGCTCCCGACGATCAGCGGCTCTTGTTCGACTCCTTACTTTTGCTACTGCGAAACCACGCCGACATCGACTTGTCGGTTATCGCTGTCACAGCGCCAAACTTAAAACGAAAGTTCCTTGGCCATGTGCGGCACAGGTGCAGACTGGAGTTTCAGAACCTTCTCACCACGGTGAGAGCGACGATGGAGAAGGCATATTACGATTGGCAATGTTTGACGGGCCGTGACGAATCCGGCGTTTCCTACCACGTCCAGACGGTTTTAGATCCATTCATCGTGAAAGCTGAAACTCTGATTAAGAACATCACAGGGCCAATTACAGACAACGAAATTTACGACCAAGTAAGGAAGGTTTTCGCGGACCCACAGAACCCAAACCTTACCATCATCTTGAACTGGAGCATGGAGATGAGCAAAGACAAAATCACGGGCGGTCAGCAAGGCGCCGTGGGAGACGAATCTCACGCGGAAAATTTTGTCCAACAACAGACGGTCGGCACCTCAATCGACATTCCTGACTTGCTTGCGCTTTCGCAAGAGCTTTCGAGAATCAGAAGCGAAGCGCAAAAAAGGGCTACCACTCCTGACGAGTTGCGCGCTACGGCGGAGCTTGCCGAAGCCGAAGAGGCGGCCAAGGGCGGAGATAAGTCAAAGGTTATTCAAAAGCTCAAGCTTGCGGGCGAGTGGATCCTTGGCGTGGCAAAAGATATCGGTAGCAGTGTCGCGGCGAAGGTGATAGCGCAGAGCATGGGACTGCCGGGTTAGCGGCACCGATTTGCTGCAATGGCTGATCAGCGGTTTCATGAGTAGGCCTTTTGCCGCGCGGAGTGCACTACTGAAGCCCGTGTTGCTCGAGTGGTGTCTCTCGCCTCGCCCCGGCACGCGGCGCTGAAACGCCGCTCTCACCAATCACATCTCCACTTCCACCGGCTTCGGCTGCGGAGGCGGAATGGTGTGCAACGCGTCGACCATCGCGTCGGTGAACTCGGTTGTGCTGGCACTGCCGCCGACGTCGCGCGTCAGGTGCTTCTTCTCGGTGAAGACCTTCTCGATCGCGGCGCGGATATGGTTGGCTGCTTGTTCTTCCCCAAGATGCCGCAGCATTAGCACCCCGAGCGCAGCACTGCCGTCGGGTTCGCCATATCTTTCCCTGCTATGTCAGGCGCGGAACCATGCACCGCCTCGAAGATGGCGCACTCGTGTCCGAAGTTCGCGCCCGGCACCAGCCCGAGCCCGCCGACCAGACCAGCACACAAATCGGAGACGATATCTCCGTAGAGATTTTCCAGCAACAGGATGTCGTACTGGTACGGATTCATCACCAGTTGCATGCAGGTGTTGTCGACGATGTGCTCGCCGTAGGTGATCTCCGGGTATTCCTTCGACACATTGCGCGAGCAGCGAATGAAGAGCCCGTCCGACATCTTCATGATGTTGGCCTTGTGGATGGAATGAATCTTCTTACGTTTTATCCGGCGCGCGTACTCGAAGGCAAACCGCGCGATGCGAGTGGAAGCTTTCTCGGTAATGATCTTCAGGCTCTCCACCACGCCGGGCACGACTTCATGCTCGATGCCGGAATAGAGTCCCTCCGTGTTCTCGCGCACGACGATGAGATCGATGCCCTGATAGCGGGAGGGAACGCCCGGGAGGCTGCGAATAGGCCGGAAGTTGGCGAACAGCTCAAACTTCCTGCGCAGCGCAACGTTGATGCTGGAGAATCCACCGCCGACGGGCGTCGTGACCGGACCCTTCAGCCCAACCTTGGTGCGCTCGACCGACTCGATAAGCTCTTTGGGGATGTATTCCTTGTAGAGCTCGTAGGCTTCGGCACCGGCGGCATAGCTTTCCCATTCGAACTTCACGCCGGTCGCTTCCAGAATACGTACGGTGGCGTTTACCACCTCGGGGCCGATGCCGTCACCAGGGATCAGGGTAACTGTATGTGCCATTGTTTTTGAGTTGTCGGTTGTCAGTTGTCAGTTGTCGGTAATGAGTTGTTAGTGGTCGGTTGTCAGGCGTCGATTGTCAGTGGTCAGTCGTGACCTGAGCACTCGTCACAAGGCGCTCTTGCGTTCGACAGTTGAGAACCGCCAACTTAGATTCTTAATGATAATTGAGTACTGACAACTCGCCCCTGAGAATTGAGAACTGAGAATTGAGAACTGAGAACTGACAACCGACAACTGATCACTTCCCTTTCACAGGGGCATGCTCCTTTGTGTCAAGCAGGTCCTTAAGTTCCGACATGAACTCGCCGACGTCTTTGAAATCGAGATAGACCGAGGCGAAGCGCACGTAGGCGACTTTGTCGATGCGCTTCAGGCGATTCATGATGAGTTCGCCAATTTCGCTGGTCTTGCGCTCGCGCTCGGGCGAATCAATTACGAAGCCTTCGGCGTCGTTGACGATCTGCTCCAGCTTGCCCATGGAGACAGGCCGCTTCTCGCACGCCCGCAGCAGTCCAGCAAGAACTTTCTGGCGCTCGAACTTTTCGCGCCGCCCGTCCTTCTTCACTACCATATAGGGGATTTCGTCGATGCGTTCGTAGGTGGTGAAGCGTCTCTCGCACTTCAGGCACTCGCGCCGGCGGCGAATCGATTCGCCTTCCTTGGTTTCGCGCGAGTCGACCACCTTATCATTTTCGAACCCGCAGAACGGACACTTCATGATTGGAAGAGACGGGCGCAACCCCGAAATTTGATTCTAGCAGGGTAACGTGGAGAGAATTTGAGCACGGACAGAGTGTCTGCGTCCGTCATCGAGGCACAGAGACCGCAATCCGGTCTCGAGAGCTCGGCGCCTCTGTGCCGATACTCGGGAAAGGAACCGGTAATTTTACTCGGACTCTTGCAGTTCTTCCGGCGCCCCGTGCCGGCGCAACAGTTGCGGTAAGTTCTGAGAGAATGCCGAGCGCGGCAGCACCATATCGCAGCCTGCTTCCTGCGCCTTCATCTTTAGATCGCCCTGCACATGAGAGACGAAGCCGATGATGTTGGTGGCCTTCTTCAGCTTCGACTTGAGTTTGGGAATCGTGGTGAGCGGCTTGGCCCCTAGATTGTTCAGGTCGAAGATGATGAGCGACGGTTTGTCGTCGCCATTCTGCCCTATGCGCTCGTAAAGGTCTTTGTCTGTCTTAACAAACTCGACCTTGACATTCAGCTTACGGCCCGTCTCCTGGATCTTGGTGAGGAAGAACAGATCGTCGACGAAGGCATAGATGCGCGCCGGCCCCGCTTCCGCAGCGACGGGCAGCGGTTCAGGCTCGACCGGCAGGAATTGCTTACCGAAATTCGGGCCTCCACGGCCACGCCCCGGCCGCTGCTGATTGCCGTTGTTGTTGTTCTGCGCCGCGCGGTAGCTGTGGTCCATGGGAGCGGTGTAGATTCCGCCGCCCGGCTGGTTCTGACCGGAGCGCTGTCCCGGACGGCCACCCTTCCGCCCCTTGCCGTGACGTTGCTGGCCAGGGCCCTGCTGGGGGCCGCGACCCTGGCCTTGTCCCAGCGGATGAGCGCCTTGCGTGACCGGTCCACGACGCCCGCGGCGCCGTCTGCGTCCTTTCCCTCCGCCGGGCTGGCCGGATGGAGGGTTTGATCCTTGATTCATGCTTCTCTCGTAGTCAATTTCCGCAGGTTGCGAGTTCCCACATCTGGACCGCATTTGCTGGCCTGCTGCTCGCATCACAAACTGCGGAGTCGGCAATTATGCGGTTGGAGTCGTTCTCGAAATCGAGTTCGTTACGTCCGTCTGGCGCCTGGACATGTTGGCGCATGGAACGCCGGCACGGAGGTGCGGCGGTTGGAGGACAGCTCTATGGTACCCAGCTTTCGCTGTGAAACGCAAGCTCCAAACCCGCCTTTTTCTTCTTGGATGCACATATTTTGATCCCGCCGGCAGAAAAAGCCGGCACTCTCCGGAATGAACCTCAATTCAGTCGGGCGAGCAGCTGCCGCACCATCTCCAGTGTCTCTAGCACGTCTTCGGCATCGGGCGCATCCGGACAAAGCTTCAGGTAGTTTGCCAGGTCCTGCGCCGCCCCAACGTACTGGTCGAGGTTCAGCCTGACCAGAGCGCGTTCCCGCAGCATCTCGGCAGAACGCGGAGGTATGGCGAGCAGCAGGTCGAGCACCAGGAGGCCTTTGCGGAAGTCCCGTTGCGTGAAGTAAATCTGCCGCAGGTTGTTCAGCATGCGGGTGAGGATTTCGCGGTGCGTCACCGGGTGCAGGAACTCCGGCTTGAATTCCAATTCGCCGCGGTAGATTTCTTTCAGCCGCGTGTGACAATCCCCCAACGTCAGCACCAGCCCGCGATTGAAGGCGTCGATGATGATCTCGCCGGACAGCACGTCATAGTGCTTCAGTAGAAAGTGTCCCGGCATTCCTGTGCCCGCCACAGGAAATCCGATGCGACGAGCCACCTCCATGTACACCACGGAGAGGGTGATGGGAATTCCAAGCTTGCGATCCAGCACGTCATTCAGAAACGGTTTCGGGGATCGTAGTAGTCGTCGCGATTGCCGCGCAATCCCTCTTCTTCGAACAACACGCGGTTGAGCATCGCGATCGTCTCGCGGGCGCCGGGATTCGCACGCAAACCACGCTTTACCCTCTCCGCCAGCGCGTTCAACCGTTGCGAATAGGTCTGCACATCGAGCTCGGGATACTCGATGCGCGCCAGTGCGAGCGCCGCTTCGGCCAGATCGATAGTTTCGTCATCCTGCTCCGGATTCACCAGTTGCGCGAAGCTCTGGAGCGCCCTGCGATGTGGGTCCGATCCCAGCATTGGTGCCTTAGATGAACCGCGCCGCACGCCAGATTCGATGAACCCGCCACAATGATCTGTTCGTGCGCGGCACAGAGCGGCTCCGTCGGTCGCGCTATATTGATCCGATGCCATCCAATAAGGTCCGCAAATACACCAGAGCGGCGAAGGTTCTCTCCACCAAGACCTCCTTCCGGGGAAGAGTCTTCAGCGTTACTTCCGACCGCGTGCTTGAGCCGAATGGCGTCATGGCCGTTCGCGACGTCGTTCGCCACTCCGGGTCGGTGGTCGTGCTGGCAATTGACGACGGCGAAAAGGAGCCTCGTGTGCTGTTGGAGCGGCAATACCGCTATGCCGCGCGCGACTACTTGTGGGAGATTCCAGCCGGCCGCATCGACGGTAAAGAAAAGCCTTTGGCCGCTGCGAAACGCGAACTATTGGAAGAGACGGGCTACACCGCAAGATCGTGGCGAAAGGCCTTGTTTTTCTATCCCAGCCCTGGCTTCATGGACGAGACCATGACCGTCTTTCTGGCGCGTGGACTTAAGCCGGGGAAAGCCCAGCCGGAGGCGGACGAGCGAATCGAATACGAACTGGTTCCCCTCGCCAAAGTCGTCGGGATGGTCCTTTCCGGCGCGATTCGCGACGGCAAGACTATCGCCGCTGTGCTCTGGTTCCGTGGGCAACAGGCCCGATGAAACGCATCGCCCCGGGGGTCTGCGAAGGCTCATCGAGGCTGCGAGGGCGGTATTCAAATAGTGGTTTACTTTTGTGATAATCAAGCCCAGGGATAGTTAATGCGTTTCCCCTAAACCACTTTGCCTCATGTAAATAGCATGTATACCTTCTTGACACTAGGCCTTCGCTACGAGCACAATCAAGACACGCCGTTGACAGGCAACA
>CAWFAY010000006.1:0-326374 GCA_963813905.1 uncultured Acidobacteriaceae bacterium
TTCGCTCGGTCACCTTGGTTGGGCGGTAGCGGGTGGATTCATCCTGCTGATCGCATGCCTGAACCTTGCCAACATGCTGCTCGCCCGCGCTACCGACCGCCTTCGCGAGTTTGCTATACGTAACGCCCTGGGCGCGTCCATGCGGCGGCTGTTCCAAACCATCACCGAGAGTCTGCTGCTCGCCTTCCTGGGTGGATACTCGGCTTAGTCTGCGCTCTCCTGATCACGCGCCTTCCTTTGGCGATGTGGCCGAAGTACCTGCTGCGCCCCGACCAGGTCAAGCTGGACGCGACCGTCATTCTATTTACGGCCGGCCTCGCCGTTCTCACCGGACTATTTTTCGGAATCATTCCAGCGTTGCTGGTATTGCGGGAGAATTTCTTCGCAGTCACACGCGAAGGCAGAACCCTCACCGAGACGCGTGAGCAAGGTCTTACCCGTGCGGTGCTAATGGTTTCTGAAATCGCGCTGGCAACTTTGCTGGTAACAGGCGCGTTGGGCATGGCGCGCTACTTTACCCAGCTCCTGCACACCGATCCCGGCGTCAACCCGGACCACGTGCTCAGCATGAACGTGTCGCTCTCTCCCGCACGTTATGCAAAACCCGAGCAGCAACGGCAATTCTTCGAGCAGCTCACGGATCGTCTGAAAGCAGTGCCTGCTGTAACCGCGGTTGCCGCCACCTCCGATGCTCCTTTTGCAGGACATCCTCAATCGAGCGACTTCGAGTATGAAGGTCAGCCCAACGCACCTTCAAGCCGCTCGCCCTTTGCGGACGAGTACTTCGTGAGTCCGGGATACTTCGAGACCCTGCAAATCCCGATCGTGCAAGGGCGGTCGTTCAACCTGCATGATCAGTCGGGCGCGCCGAAAGTGATGCTCATCAACCGCACCATGGCAGAAGCACTGTGGCCGGGCCAGAGTGCGATCGGAAAGAAGATCAAGGTGTCAGATGATGAGTGGCAAGTCATTGGTGTCGTGGGTGATGTCCGCGCTTCGGGTGTTTCCCAACCTGCGGGATTCCAACTTTATTACAGTGCTCTCCAGCATCCGGTGGACAACATGACGGTGGTAATCCGCACTACTACGGAACCCCTGTCGATCGCCAACGTTGCCAAGCAGGCCGTGTATGGTATCGATCCCGAACAGGCGGTGTCGAATGTAACCTCTGCCGATCAACTCGCCTCCGACTCGATTGCCGGCCAGCGGGTTTCTACCGCGCTCTCGGGAAGTCTTGGCGTCCTGGCGCTGCTGCTGGCGAGTATCGGGGTATACGGTGTGATGGCTTACTCCGTGAGCCGGCGCGAGCGGGAATTCGGCATTCGCATGGCCATGGGCGCGACTCCACGCAACATTCTCTCCTTGCTGTTGCGGCGTTCCGGCTACCTGGTGTTGTTTGGTGTCGCTGCGGGTGTGGCGCTCACCATTCCGCTCAGTCGCTGGCTGGGCACGCTGGTGGTTGGCCCCCACAGCTTCGGGGCGCTAACCATTGGACTGGCTGGAATCCTGCTGGCGGGGGTAGCGATGTTTGCCACTTATCTGCCGGCGCGCCGAGCCGCTTCGGTTCAACCGATGGCAGCGCTGCGATCGGAGTAAACCAAGCTCACTTCTGCGTTACGCTCGAATCCTGAGCAACCCGCATCACGTGAGGAGATCACATAAATTAATTTGCGTTGTATCGGGGCACGCCAGGCGTGTAGAACCCACCTTATACATTTTGTCATCACGAGCACCCGACCCCGCTTGCGGGGGTGAAAGTGTAATAACAAGCCCAAAATTTGTGCCGCTAAGTCCTTTGTTTTCATATTTGTCATCACGAGCGCAGCGAGGGATCTGCTCTCGTCTGTCGAGCGAAGATGATGGTTTCTGAGCCGCCGGTCAAGGTGCGATTCTTTTTTACCCGCACAAACTGCAAGCCCCTCGAAGGCTAAAGGAGCTTACACTTTCGCGATTGCACATGCCTCAGCCGGGAATCTTATTACACTCCCGCCGCCGCCACCCCTTCGTAATAGCGCGTAGTACGCGGCAGCTTCTGCATATAGCCCATCATGAAAAAGAAAGCCGTCGCAACCAGGCAGACGGCCAGGCGCACGCGCGCCAGCGGGAGCGGATCCAGACCCATAAACTTGCCCAGCCTCCAGGCCGCCCAGTTGATGACCTGGGTCGGCACCACTGTCCAGATAGCGACGTAGAACCACGCCCGCTCTACGCCTTCGCCGATGGTGCTGCGCCGCGCCCGCGGAACCCAGTCCAGCCACCCGGCCACCACCACCGCCAGCGCCAGCGGGTAATATGCCCAGCGATACAACTCGTGCAGCATCCACTGCCCGTTGATGGAAGCGATGATCAGTCCAATCAGGTTCAGCGTGTAGGGAACCAGCAGATCGATCCACGCCGCGGTGTAGCAGACCACGCGATACGGCAGATTCGGTTGGTGAACGCCGTAATAATGGATGTACGGGCGCTGCTCGCAACCGGGAATGCGCCCGACATATCCCCGCCAGAACACCACGCAAACCACGATCGCCAGCCATATCCAATGACGGAGGTCAGGCCCGTGGGTGTACAGGTCATAGGTCAGCGGGTAGCCGGGAAGCACCCAGAACACCCAGATCCAGATGGGAGTATGCAAAACCCGGTAGTAGTTCTTGTTTCGCTCGCGAAAGACCGCCTGTTTCATGCGTCTTTCGAGCATAGCGGGAGGAACGAGTCGCACGCAATGCGGCCGCTGTTCGCTCTTCGCCAGAATGGAAGGGGCGCGGCTCTAGCCTTCCCTCCGGCCGGCTTTGAAGGGGCACAGCTTTTAGCTGTGCCGTTATGGTCCCTTTTAGATTTGTCATCTTTAAGATTTGTCATCCCGAGCGGAGCGTAGCGACGTCGAGGGACCTGCTCTTGGCGGCCACACGAATATCCTCCCACCCACTCGAAAACCGTGAATGAGTGACGAGGAAAATGGAGTGCTGATGGCCCGGCTGAAGCCGTGCCCTGATACAAAGCCTAGAGCTAAGAGCCAAAAGCCAAAAGCAGCCTTCCTCACAACAAGACTCCCCCGTCGTACACCAGCTTCCCATCCGCCAGCCGCGCCTCCGCCATTAGCTTGTGCTCGCGCGGTGCGTGCTTCTCATCGTCGATGTGCAACACCGTATGGCCATGCGCGGTGAGGTAATCGCTGATCAGCATGCGGTGGCATTGAAAATACAATCGCTCGGCGCACATGTACGCGGTCTTCCCTTGACCAGCGATTTCCAGCAGGCGAGCGATGCCCTGCGCAAACTCGTCGGTCATCATGTAATCGGCGTAATTGCGAAACGAATCGTTGCGCAGCGCGATGTTGGGCGAGTCACTGCGAATCTTCTTCCGGCGGCCACCAAGTTCTTTCAGCCATACGTACGCGATGCCCCGTTTCGGCAGCTCAGCCTCCAGGGCCTCGCGGTTGAAATGCGGCAGCCGCCGCGACATGGGAAACGACCGCACATCAGCCAGGGTCACGATCCCATGGCCGGTTAAAGCGTGGACAAGCTTGTCCAGGCTGCGTGTGGAGTGACCGATGGTGTAAATAGTCGACAAGATTTCCGCCAGTCGGTACAACAAGAATTCACCATTAAACTGTGTTTTTGGCCACGCGAAATTTTGCCAAAAAAATACTGCTCTTCTTGCTTAACTTTCGCCACTCCTGGGGGTATACTTCTCCCGCCTTAGTAGACCGCGCTTTCCGCGATTGCTGTGCGTAGTCGCTCTATGCGGTCGAGCAGGTTTCACTCTGTGCGGATTTCAATTCTAATCTGACCTCTTTTTCAGGTCAGCGTGCGTTACAACCGAGTTGCACTAGGAGGAGCGGTATGAAGAAGTCCCTGTTTTTAGCTGCTGTTCTGCTATTCGCAATCAGCGGCTTCGCCAACACCACCTACAATAACTACCACGGATTTGACCCGTACTGGAATCCTTTTGGGAATCCCGACACCGCCACGTACGGCGAAACCTTCACCGCGCCCAACAGCGCCGACACCAATCTCGCGAGCTTTTCGTTTTGGTTTGCCGGCGCCGTCAATCCCGGTAACATCATCCTGGGTGGCTACATTGCGACCTGGGACGGCACCAAGGCCGGCACGCTGCTGTACTCCAGCCCCATGGTGGACTACGGGAACGTCGGTGAGAATAACCTTATTTTCAACACTGGCGGTCTGAACCTCAATCCCGGCGGCAGCTACGTCATGTTCCTGAGCGTCTCCCAGTACTACAACCAGTCCACTGGCCTCGCCCAGGTCGACGCGGGCGACCCAACGATTCCCGGCGGCAACTTTGTTTACTACAACAACGAAGACAACTTTGCCGAACTGTTCACCCACTCCTGGGATGCGACCGGCCTGAAGCCTGACTGGGCTGTGGATGCTGAGTTCACCCCCGTTCCGGAGCCTGGCTCTCTGATGCTGCTCGGCACGGGCATCATGGGTGGCCTCGGCGTGCTGCGCCGCAAGCTGTTCTAACTCTCCAAGCTTGACCTGCAAGAAATGCCGGAGCGCAGTACTCCGGCTTTTTGTTTAACTGGATGTTTGTCGGCTCAACGATTCGCCAGGGTACGAATCTCTCCCAAACCCAGCAGACGCTGGTCTCCAGTTGCCAGGACCAAGTTCAATACCTGCGCCGTTGCCGCGAGAAAGCGATCCGCCGGATCTGCATGCAGCGGGAGTTGCTGCGCGGCCAGCGCGATTTCGTGAGTCAGTGGCGCTTCCCGGGTTCCCGCTGTCGCTCGTATCACCCAGTCTTCCAGGTCCTCACCAAGATTCACTCTGCCTTTGGCGTGCAAAGTGAGCGCCTCCCATGTACTGATGGGCGAGAGCCAAAGCTCGTTCTCTTCATTGCGTATTTCCCGCAACAGCCTTTTGCCCAACCGGCCAGGGTCATGGATCGTCCACAGCCAGATGTGGGTGTCGAGGAGCAGTTTCAATCGCGCAGTACCTCCCACTCCGCCTCATCGCTTGCGGGAGATACGATGTCTCCCAGAATCTGCATGGATTTCTTCATCGAGCCAATCCATTGTTCCCGTCCCTGAATGGCGGCCGGTGGGACGACTACAGCGATAGGTTTCCCGAACCGCGTTATGCGAAGCGGCTTCCTGGTCTTGCAAACCTCTTCCAGCAATGCCAGGCACTTCGCTTTGAACTCAGAGATGGCGATTTCCTGCATAGCCGCTGGCTCCTGATCAAATGATAACACCATGGTCAACATAATGGTCAACTCGAGGCAGCGCCCGATCGGAGCAGCTTGGGAGACACGGAGGCAAAGGAAAAAGGGCGAGGTGATCGCCCTTGGAAGACTCTTGACGGTGAGGTTCTTGCTTATCGACCAAACAGTTTGCGGCGCAGCCCGAATGTGGCCGAAAGAATACCGCTCCCCATCAGCAACAGCGAGGAGGGCTCGGGCACATTCTCAGTTCCGCTGATTTCGACGAACACGCCTGTCGGTCCTCCTCCATTGTTTACGATGAAGTCCAGCGTGTTGCTGCCACTCTTGAATCCGCTTGCGATCAGGAAGCTAGTGAGGTGCCCGAAGTCCTCGAAGCCGGTGCAGGCATTCGTATTCACACCGTTAAGAAATATGCACGCATCATTGTCCGAAGCCCATTGACCCATCAACTGCGCGGTCAAAGGATCGCCGACGAGATTGAAGGTAGTTTGATAGTCGTAGGTTCCGACCGGCCAGGAGTCGTTGCCGCTGGCGCTGGGGCTGATCCAGTCCGCTGTAGATGTGTTTAGAACCCATGCGGCGTTGGGACTGGTGGTGATGGCCGTCAGAGGTACGCCCGGCGGTGCTGAGACAAGGGCATAGTGGGGATCTAATACCCCGATCGGCAAAGCCATCCCGTTGTTATCTTGTCCTGTGTTATAGATCCTAATTGCGTCAGAAAATGCTGTTCCAACCAAGGCTAACGCACAGACTAGAGTCAAACCTGCCAGACGAAACGGCTTCCAAGGCGACATCAGACATCTCCTTCTAATAGGACAATCCAGAGCGGGGCGCCCGACAACTTTACTGGCTTGAGGATAATGCCATAGGTTCCGGTAACCATCAATCGCCGAATCCATTAATTTTCTACTTAGCACAAAGGTAGTTCGCTTAATTGGCAAACGAGTTCGCTTGGAATTGTGGCTTTCTGGATGGCCCGGTAGGGAATACTAAAAACCGTTCAACTGCTTTGCGCTACCCCAATCTCCTTAAGCGCAGCCGCGACTACCGATTCTTGTTCCGGCGCGACCGTTCGCAAATCAAGCAATACGCGCTCATCTTCCACCCGAGCGATGATCGGCATGGCCCACTGGCGCAGCTTCTCGGTGATGACATCGGCCTTCATAGTCTTGCTGGATACAGCCAGCGCGTGCGTCGGCAGTGTCGATCCCGGAGCGGCGCCTCCGCCCAACACCGAGCGCGATTCCACCACCTCGACGTGCAGTTCCGGGCAAGTGATGTGCAGGTTCCGCATAAAGTGCTCAGCGCGGCTCTTCATCTCCTGGTCGCTTAGGCGCATCATGCGCAGCGTTGGAATTGAGTCGTAGTCCTCTCGCAGGTACGCCAGCAGCGTGGCCTCCAGCGCAGCGTAGAACATTTTGTCGACCCGCACGGCGCGAAATAGCGGATTGGAGCGGACCTTCGCCACCAGTTCCCGATTGCCGCTGATGAGTCCGGCCTGCGGGCCCCCCAGCAGCTTGTCGCCGCTGTAGGTAATGACATCCACGCCCGCCCGCACGCTGGCGAGAATCGTGGGCTCGCCGTGTACGCCTACTTCGGGTAGGTCGAAGAGGTCGCCGCTGCCCAGATCTTCCATGACCGGAATCCGGCGCTTGCGTCCCAGTGCGACCAGCTCTTCCAGCGAAGGCTGCTCGGCAAAGCCGACAATCTGGAAATTCGACCGATGCACCCGCAGCAGCAATTTCGTTCTATCGGTGATGGCGGCTTCGTAGTCGGCGATGCGCGTGCGATTGGTGGTGCCCACTTCCCGCAGCACCGCGCCTGACTTCGCCATCACGTCGGGAATGCGAAACGATCCGCCGATCTCCACCAGCTCGCCACGCGAGACGATCACCTCGCCTCCCTCCGCCAGTGCGTTCAGCGACAGCAACACCGCGGCGGCGTTGTTGTTCACGACGATCGTCTTCAGATCGCGCTCGGGCGTATACAGCAAACGTGCAAACAGGAAATCGAGGTGCGAATCGCGTTTGCCCCGTTCGCCGGTCGCGAGCTCAAACTCGAGATTGGAATAGCCTTGCGCGATCTCAACCACATGCGACAAGGCTTCGCGGCTAAGCGGGGCGCGGCCGAGATTAGTGTGCAGGATGACGCCAGTTGCGTTGATGACCGGCAGCAGCGAGTACGCGAGAAATGCCTGTAAGCAGCGTTCAATCTGCCCAGGCAGATTGTCGATTGCTGCTGAAACCTGCGACTCGTCCAGCGCGCCCACGGCAATATCCGCACGCAGCGATCCGAGGGTCACGCGTACTGCTTCGAGAGTCGCGGCATGTCCCTCGCGCGCCACCAGCGCTTGCACTTCTTCACGACGCAACAGTTCGTCAACCGACGGCAGCAGACGATAGAGCTCAGATTTGGCAGAGATTGTCATTCCCGCCTAGTTTGCGGACTCGCGCGCTCTAGCGCAAGTGCTGCTTTGCTACGACCGCTTTCTCAACAGCCGCCGGGCAATCAGCAGCGCAAGCAGACCGCCCATACAAGCCTTCACGATCTCAGCGGGATCAACGAAGGCTATGAAGCGCGTACCGGAGTCGCTGACCTCCAACGCGCCCACCGGCCGGGCAATGACCAGACCTCCGCCGCCACCGCCGCTGCCGGCGCGCGGGCCCGCAGACGAACCTTCCTTGATTTCTCCACCGCCGGCACCAGCGCCTAGCCGGTAATGAACGCGAGCGACCGGAACTATGGTCTTGCCATTCGCCTGGATCGGCTCGCCGAAAACTTGCTTTACACTCGCCGTTGTTGCAAACCGTTCCACCATGGATTGCAGAATTTCCTGTGCCTGATTCATAAATACCTCGGTTGCTCAACAATTGGAGGAATCTGATTGTTCACCGGTTGTGCGTAACTCGATGTCATCTCACGAATCACATTGCCTTCTATCGGGGCACGCCTTGAGGCGTGCCGAACCGCTCATCCATTTTATTTTCATCCCGAGCGACAAGCGCCAGCGAGGAGTCGAGGGACCCGCAGTTTGTTCGCGTAGAAACGCATCTTCGCCCGGCAAAGGAGAGCAGATCCCTCGCTTTGCTCGTGATGACAAGATTGAAAATGCAATCCGAGGCGTAACTTATCTCCTCGCCCAGGACAACTATCCACTAGCCACAAGCCACTATCCACTTCTTTCACCCCACCTCCACCAGCCCGTACCGCCGGTTCCAATGGCTCCGCAGGTGCTGCACCGCACGCGCGATTTCCTCTTTCGTGAGATGTTCATTCGGGCCTTCCAGCACGAAACGCGCTTCGTGCCGCGCGGCTTCCAAAATGTCGCGGTCGCGCAACAAGTTCGCCACTCGAAAGTTCGGCATGCCCGCCTGCGCCGTGCCAAAGAACTCTCCCGGCCCGCGCAATTGCAGATCCAGTTCAGCAATTTCGAAACCGTTTTGCGTGCGCACCAGGGCCTGTAATCTCTCTTCCGCTTCTGGAGAGACCTTGCCGCCCGTCATCAGGATGCAGTGTGACTTCGCGCTGCCGCGCCCGATTCGACCGCGTAGCTGATGCAGTTGCGATAGCCCAAAGCGCTCGGCATGCTCGATGACCATCACGCTGGCGTTCGCCACGTCTACTCCGACTTCGATCACTGTGGTCGAAACCAGCACGTCGATGTCGCCTTTCTGAAAGCTGGCCATCGTCGCGTCTTTCTCGTCGGCCGACATGCGCCCGTGCAGCAATCCGACGCGCAGACCGGCAAGATCGCGCTTACCCAACTCGTCATACATCTTGATGGCGGCTTTCAGTTCGCCCCCCAGCGCGCCCTCGTCAATCACCGGATACACTACATATGCCTGCCTCCCGGTTGCGACCTGCTTGCGCACGAATTGCCAGACCTCTTCCGCACGCTCGTCACCGACGCGCGTGGTCTTGATCGGCGTGCGCCCGGGCGGAAGCTCATCGAGCACGCTAGTGTCGAGGTCGCCATAGAGCGTAAGCGCCAAGGTTCGCGGGATGGGCGTGGCCGTCATCACCAGCACGTCCGGCTCGGCTGCATCCGCTTTCTTCATCAGCTTGAAACGCTGCATCACGCCGAAGCGGTGCTGCTCATCCACGATGACCAACCCCAGCTTGTCGAACTCGACCGACTCCTGGATGAGGGCGTGCGTGCCGATGACCAGTTGCGCGTTGCCGCGCGCGATGTGGTGGCGCGTCTGCTTCTTGCGCCCGGACTCTTGCGCACCGGTCAGCAGCACGATGCGATATCCCGCAGGCTCAAGCATTCGGCGCGCCGAAAGATAGTGCTGTGTGGCGAGAATTTCCGTCGGCGCCATCAGCGCCACCTGGTATCCGTTCTCGATGGCGATCACCGCAGCTTCCAGCGCGACAATCGTCTTGCCGGACCCGACATCACCTTGCAACAGCCGACGCATCGGTGAAGCCTGCCTCATGTCGTCGACAATTTCCTTCAGTACGCGAAACTGCGCCTGCGTCGGACGAAACGGCAGGATGCGCCGCACCGCCGCACGAATCTCGTCGCTCGTGCCGAAAACAATTCCGGTCTGCGCGCGCATCTTCCGGCGCTTCAACTCCAGCCCGAGTTCCAGAAAGAACAGCTCTTCGAAGATGAGCCGTACCAGGGCCGGTGTGCGCGCCTCCTGCAGCTTTGCCAGGCTCTCCCCAACCTCAGGCCAATGTGCCCGCTGAAACGCGAGGCGCCGGTCGATCAGGCTCATTCGTCCGCGCACAATGGGAGGAATCGCGTCAGGAATGTCGGGCTGAAGTTGTTCCAGCATTCCGTAGATCACGCGCCGGAACCAGCGCGCGGTGAGTCGCCCCTTGCCCGCCGCTTCGTAGATGGGAACGATGCGGCCCACCTCCAGCGACTTCCATTGGCCGTCGTCCCCGCTTGGAGACTCGCCAGGATCATGCAGAATTTCGAACTGCGGCTGCATGATCTGCAATCGCAGCCGGCCGAACTCGCTCTGCTCCACCTTGCCGTAGAGCGCGAGCGTCATCCCGGCGCGGAACTTGTCTTTCAGGTAAGCGGCGTTAAACCAGACGCACTTCAGCGTGTCGCGACCCTGGCCCACCGTCATCTCAAACAGCGGCATGCGCCGTGTGCGAAACATGCCGAAGGTGCGCACCTCGGCCACAATGCTGGCCATCTCGCCCGCGCGTAGTTCGTTGATGCCGCGCGGATTCAGCCGGTCTTCGTAGCGGAAGGGCAGGTAGTACAGCAGGTCTTCCACCGTCGCGACGCCCTTTTCCAGCAGCATCTCGGCAATCTTCGGCCCGATGCCTTTGACGTACTGCACGTTGGTGGAGAGGTCGAGCAAAGAGCATGGTAAACCAGCGAAAGCCGCGCATGGCTTTTGGTTTTAGCTGTTGGCCAGAGTGCTCTCAGAGAGTGTCTGGCCAAAAGCCAAGAGCCAAAGGCCAAGAGCGGTGTTGCATTACACTCGTACATGCTCCGCCGTCTACTCAAACAACTCGCTGCCGTCCTCATCGGTAACGCCATCTATTTCCTCCTCCTGATGCCACACCTGCCGCCCGCAGCACAGCACCAGCCCGATCGCCTCGATCTCGGCCTGCTGGTCGATTTCTGGATTTGCGTGGTGGTCTACGGCATCATCGAGTTGATCGCGCGCCGCCCAATCGGAATGTGACCTCGACGAAGCGATGAGACACGAAATGAATTCGGCCGGAGCAGTCCCCCGCTCCGGCCGAAGATGATGGTTCTATGCCGCCTACTGCATCAGCATCTGCTTCGGTGAGGCAGCATTCGATGACGACTGCGAGCCAGTTCCGGATGAACTGCCGGTGCCCAAAGAAGCGCCGCTGCCCGCGGTGGTGCCGCTGGCGAGCGAAGTATCAGTGCCCGCGCTGGTGCCGCTGGCGAGCGAAGCATCGCTGCCCGCGCTGCCGGGATCGTTATCCGGCGCCAGCGTCCCGCCACTTTGGTCTCCCGGACCCGTCAGTGTGCCTCCGCCGCCTGCTGCCGTCGTGAACTTGGCATCGCCCAGGGATGCCAGGTTACCAGCGGCGTCGCGAGAGTTGATGCGGTAGTGATACGTGGCTCCCGGTGTCAAACCGGTAAGTGTCACACTGTGGGACATCACCCCTTGGCCGCTGTCCTGCAAGGCCGATTGCAACGGATAGTAGCCGCTGGCTGTGCCATAAACGATCTGCGAGTCGGCGTTCTCGTACGTTGTCCAGGTAATCGTGGCCGTCGTATCGGTGATTGTCGGCGTCGCAACCTGCGTTTCGATGGGAGGCTCGGTATCGGGATACGGTCCGCCGAACGGATTGTTCTCCGGCATTACAGTGGAGCTTTCGATCCCGCTGCGCCAGCGCACATAATCGAAGCTCCACTTATAGATCTGGCTGAACTGCTTACCGGACAAGTTGAACTCTTCGGGCTGGTCGAACTCGTGCTGGAACAAATCGTCCCCGCGGCTCAGGCTTGCGGCATCGCCAGTCAGGTTCCAGTACCAGGCATAACCCGGAGCCACCAGATTGTTCAGCACGTTCCAGTTCTCGATGGCGGGAACATCCCAGCGTGTGTAGCGAAGGGTGTGCGTTGCCGGGGCATAGTAATCGCGCCAGAGTGCGTCCAGCGCCCGCTTCACCACCGGAGGCACACGATAATCGGGATGGCCCTCCATCACTGTCATGTCGTAGTAGTGGATGGCAGTCTCTACCGCCAGCCCCACCATGAAGGGATGGGCCGCGCCGAGCTGCCCGTTGTAAACCATGTCCAGATTTCCAAGCAGCTTGTCGATGTTCTTCGCCAGCAGCCGGTCGCGCTGTTGCCGGTGAGGAGTTCATAAGTGATGCGCACGTCCGCACCATAGGCCGTCTGGCGCATGGAATAGGGGGCCACCCATCCGCCAATCTGCGCGCCCCACGGCACAGTATCGAGCGTCTTGATGGCGTCCAAGTTTGCGGTCTCGCCGGTACGCCAATAGTTCATCGCCATTCCATAAGGGAAGATCGCAATTAGCGGCAATGAGGCTTTGTTGGCCAGGATCCACTGGCGGTAAGGATCCAGTATGGTGAGCGCACAATGGTTCCAGCTGGTATCGTTGGTGTAGCTCGCGATCTGCTGATAGACGCGTCCGCCATCGTAGTACCAGGCGTCGGATTCCGACGCCCACGACGTCAGGAAGCTTCCTGCCGCATTCAGGCTGTCACGCGAAGCTTTGTTGTTGCTGTCGCAATACTTGTGGCCCAGCATCGTCATGTTGCTTTCCCATGCATCGATCCCCGAAATCGGCTCCGGATACACCTTGCGAACCGGCGGTACGATGGGAGCGGGCAGAACGGTGAAGTAATACGTGGTCGAAACATCCTGCCCGTTGTCTTGCAACGTAATGGTGACAGCATAGTTGCCACGAACCGTAGTCGGCGAGGTGCGCAGGCGCACTGTCATCAGGTGGTACTCGAAGCTCCAGCACTCTCCCATGTTCTTGCCGGCGTCAAAGTACTGATCGTAGGCGTCGCTGTTGTTGGGGTTGTACTCATAGCACTCGAGGTGAACACTGATGCTTTTCGGGTTTAACCCGCGCGCTGCCGCTGCCGGCGCAGCCGTCTTCACCACTCCATCGCTGCCGTTGTTGTAGCCGGTTTGATTGTGCACGTAAATTGGGGGACGACTTCCCGCAAGCTGTGCGACCTGCACCGCAAAATAAAGGTCCGAGCCGGCATAAACGTTGGTCGGTCCGTAGGTGTAGATGACGTAGTTCGACTTGCCGTCCGGGTCCGGCGCCGCGGTTTGCAGCGGAAGCAGGTAGGTTGCCGGATCCCCTGTTTTGGCGTCATAAGGGCCCGGCATGGTGGAGACGGCTCCGTTCGAGTCGGCCGACACGACATAGAAGTAGTATGTCCCCAAACCCTCTGCCGGGTCGTAAGGCATGAGGTGGTCGACTCTCACGCGATGATGATTGACCAGGCTGGAATCCGCGGCTGTAATGCGGCGCTCGCCCTGGTAGTTCGTGTCACGGGTCAGTACCACCTGCGAAGTGCTCAGGTGCAACGTGTCCCACACAATGTCAACCGAGGTGGGAGTTACGTTCTGCACCGCGATGTTGGAAATTTCGCCCGGGGTTCCGGTACTGGCCCACGCGGACGCTGCGGCAATCAAAGTGATCGCAATGGCTGACGCAATGAAAATGTTGAGAAAACTTCCGTGATGGAAATCGCTTGTCTTGGGAAATTGAGTATGAACACAAAACAACATTCCGAGCTCCTTTGTTAAGGCACGGATCGGCTCCCGAAGGCGCTGCTTCTGACTTGTCGCTGTACAGAAAGTGCTCGGTCACCGCTCAGCTCGCTGTTGTTGAAAAGCTACTGATGCGCTTGCACGGGGAGTGCACAGCGCGTCACTGCAAAGCGCGGCGGATCGCTTGCCATTGCCTTTCATCCGCCGGGCTTGTCCTTCGCAGCCCCTCAGGGCCGAACTCCGTGGCTACAAACTGCAACCAAGGGCTTCATCGGCACGGGAAGCTTCGAAAATCAGCTTGTTAGGAAGTTCTAACGAAAGTAATGCGAGAGTAATTCTTGAGCTCAGCAGTTCACGGTCCCACTTGCTGGGACTCCGAGGGTCGAACCTGAATAAGCCTGCCCGCCCTCATCGCGGTTACGATGGGGGCGAATCCATGGGAAAAACAAAAAAGCCAGAAGGGCTATTTGCCCATCTGGCTTGGCTCTACTGTATTCATGGTAGCAGATCCCGCCGGAAATCTTTGGTGTTTCGCCAACTTTATATTTCCCGCGCTGCGTTGCGTTTACAGCGATTTGTGGCACCTTGGAGCTATTGACAAGCCTGTTCCCAAATTGGGAATACCCGTGGTCACGCACCGCCTGCTGCTAGAATTCCCGCCTGATGCTCCTACCCTTTTCAGCGCTTCCCGAGGCGACCCCGGCGCAGCGCCGTACTCTGCTGGCGGCCGCGCTCGGCTGGATGCTCGACGCCTTCGACGTCATGCTGTACGCGCTGGTGGTCGTGCATATCATGCGCGAGTTGCACATGTCGAAGCCCACAGTAGGGCTGCTGAACACGCTCATGCTGCTCGCCTCCGGCGTGGGCGGGCTGCTGTTCGGGCTCATTGCCGACCGCATCGGCCGCGCTCGCGCGCTTTCGCTCAGTATCCTCACCTATTCGATCTTCTCCTTCGCTTCGGGACTCTCGCAGTCGATATTGCAGCTTGCCGTCTTCCGTACATTCCTGGGGCTGGGCATGGGCGGCGAGTGGAACACCGGCGCAACCCTAGTCGCAGAGACCTGGCCGTCAAACCTGCGCGCCCGCGCGCTGGCGATGGTGCAAAGCTCGTGGGCCATCGGCTACGCCCTGGCCGCGCTGGTTTCCGGTATTGTGTTGCGCTTCGCCAACTGGCGTTACGTGTTCTTCGTTGGCATTCTGCCGGCACTGGTTACCCTGTGGATCCGCCGGCGCGTCCCGGAGTCCCAGATTTGGCGCGAGGTTCACAGTGACGAGAAATCAGGAGTTCCACCTTTGTCGCCCGCCAGTGCGACGGCGGGGCGGGAGGGCACAGGGAAAAAATTGCCTGCCCCATCCTGGCGCCCGCCTTCGGCGGCAGGGTGGGAGGGAAGAAGTCCCACTTTGTGGGATATCTTCCGTCCTCCCCTCCTGCGCAATACCCTTGCCCTCCTACTGCTCAATTTCTTCGGCCTCTTTGGTTGGTGGGGACTGTTCACCTGGATACCGCCATATCTCTCCCTGCCGGTCGCACAGGGCGGGCGCGGCTTCGGCGTGCTTTCAACCACCGGCTTGCTGCTCACCCTCAACCTGCTGGGAATGTTTCCCGGATACCTGCTGTTCGGGCCCATGGCCGATCGCCTGGGACGCAAGGGAGCTTTCGTTCTCTATCTCACATCCGCTGCGATCCTGGTGCCGATTTACTCGCTGGCACGCACGCCCCTTGCCCTGATGGTCATGGGTATCGCCGTCGCCTTCTTCGGCACCGGCTTCTTCTCCGGTTCAGCTTTGATCGCCAGTGAAATCTTCCCGACGGCAATCCGCGCTCGCGCCTTGGGCGTCACCTACAACTGCGCCCGGATGTTGAGCGCATTGGCTCCACTGGTCATTGGGGCCTACGGCCAGAAGCATGGCCTGAACGCTGCGTTCTATCTTTGCGCGGGAGCGTTTCTGCTGGCGGCGGTTGCGGTGTTGCCATTGCCGGAGACGAGGGGAAGGGAGCTAACGTAGTCCATTCCGTACAGCGTGGAAACACAAAAAAGGCGGCCCTCATCAGGCCGCCTGAAATCGCTCACCTATTTCTAAACTGATTCAGAAATTAATCTTGCGGCGCAGAACGCCGGCCAGACCGAGCACACCCGATCCCATCAGGACCAGTGAGCCGGGCTCCGGAACCCCATTCCCTTCCACATCAACACCGGTTACGTACTGTAAGGGTGTCAAATCCGGAACTGTGATGTAGCGGCGGGTAATGTCGATCTCCAGGGTATTCGATCCGTTGTTGAGGTTGGCATTCGCGGTGAGAATCCCATTGAGGAGCTGGCCCTGGTCGATGTTGTTAGTGTCAAATTGGGCGACTTGGACTCCATTCAGCAGCATCGTGAACTCACCGCCGTCGGCGTTCCCGGCGAACGGAGCGTAGACTGCCCAATCCAAGCTGAGCGTCGCAGCGCCTCCGGCACTCATGAAGCTCTGCGTCAGGGTTGCGCCTTCTTGCTGGCCAGTGAAGCTCACTTCGCCGACTTCGCCCTCCCAGGCGTTAATGGAATTGTTGAGCGGCCACTGGGTAACGATCGGGAATCCTTGGCCGGCGCTACCGTTAGGCGTGGTTCCCAATGTCCAGTGATTGAACGTTCCATCTTCAAAGCTTCCATTTTGAATCACGTTAGTGGCGCCTGCCTGCGCGGCAACAACCGCAAGCAAGGCAACCAACACGAGTGGCATGTAGCGTTTCACTGTTTCCTCCAGATATCGCACACGTATCGCAAGCGCGAATCACGCACGACCCGCACTTTGCAGGAAAGCAGTGTAGCCGAAAATAGGAGGTATTCAAAATTAACATTCAACACGAACCTGCCACAACTACCCGCACAGTAATTGGCACTTTAGAGCTACAACGCACCCACTTTATTGCCAATGCCGACTAAAAATCATCCTGAAGGGGTACAAAAAGGCGGCTCCTTATCGGGTCGCCTGAATCATTAAACCGTTCTTCTGAAGGGGCTAGAAGCCAAACTTGCGGCGCAGGATGCCGGCCAGGCCGAGCACGCCGGATCCCATGAGAACCAGTGAGCCGGGCTCTGGAACCAGGTTGCTTTCGACATCAGCACCGGTCACGTACTGGAACGGAGTGCTGCTGTTGCCCAGATAGTGGCGAAGGACGTCGATCTCGAAGGTGTGGGTGCCAGCGCTGAGACTCACGTCGGCGCTGAGCGTGCCGCTGATAATCTGCTGCTGTTCAATCGCGCCTACGTCAAAGTCCTGCAATATGTTTCCATCCAGGATCAGCCGGAAGTCGCCGCCATCAGCGTTGCCGTGGTCGATATTGCCCATCGCGGCGTACATGAAGCTGAGGGTAGCCGCCCCGCCGGTGGTCTGGAAATCCTGCTTCAGGGTGGCGCCTTCATACGCGCCGGTGAAACTCACTTCGCCAACCTCACCCTCCCAGGAATTGATGTTGTTGTCGAGGGGCCAGGGGGCAACAACCGGGAAGCCCGGGCCGGCCGTGCCGTTGGACGTGGTTCCCAATGTCCAGTGATTGAACGTTCCGTCTTCGAAGCTGCCGTTGATTAACAAATTGGTTGCGCTCGCCTGCAGTGCAAAAATGCAAGCAACGCAAGCAACAAGAAGGGCATGTAGCGTTTCACTGTTTCCTCCTGATACCGCACACGCATCAGCAAGCGCGAGTCACGCACGGCCGACACCTTGCAGGGGAGCAGTGTAGCCCAAAATGGGAAAGAGCGCCAAAGTAAATTGCACACCAATCTATTTGAAAATCTCTTGAACAGAGGTAGCACTTTTAGGCCGTATCCCAGAGCAGAAGGATTGGACCGGAGAGTCAGCTCCACAGGTAAACAAAAAAGGCGACCTCATGAGGCCGCCTGAACGGTTAACCGAAATCTAAACTGATTTAGAAGCCAAGCTTGCGGCGCAGCACGCCGGCCAGGCCGAGAACGCCCGATCCCATCAGGACCAGCGAGCCGGGCTCGGGAACGCCGTTGCCTTCCACATCAGCACCGGTTACGTACTGGTAGGGGGTGTTCCCCGGATTGCTGATGTACGGGCGCAGAACATCGATTTCGAAGGTGTGGGTACCAGCGCTGAGGTTGACATTGGCGCTGAGCGAACCATTGAAGAGATCGTTCGGACCAATCGAACCCACGTCATGATCAGCCAGAACGCTTCCGTCGAGGATCAGCCGGAAATCGCCGCCGTCGGCGTTGGTGTGGATGCCATCACCCATCGCAGCCCACATGAAACTGAGGGTCGCGGCTCCGCCGGTGGTGTTGAAGACCTGTGACAGGGTTCCACCCTGAAGGGTGCCGTCAAAGTTCACTTCGCCGACTTCGCCTTTGGCAGCGTTCAAGCCACCCAAGGGCCATCCCGTAACAACTGGATATCCCTCGCCCCAGGTTCCGTTGGACGTTGTACCGATTGTCCAGCTGTTGAATGTTCCATCTTCAAAGCTTCCGTTAGTCAACAGGTTGGTAGCGCTTGCCTGGACCGCAAAGACGGCAAGCAAGGCGACCAACACAACAGGCATATAGCGTTTCACTTTAGGTTTCCTCCTGAAATACGCACACAACGGGAGTCCTTTCGCGAGAAGGGTTATCCCGCAATCATGCAATTCTAATCGCCTCATCTTCTAGGTCAACCATAAAAATTCCGTAAATTGGAAGCAATTACGCCTAAATTGCCATGGCCCGTGGAGTCTGTTATCTTTTCGCCGGATTACGATGAAACGCAGTGTTTTTGAGTAGGGTGATCGAAGGACTGGTCGGCGAGCGAAGATCCGAAGCCGGCAAGGGACATCCAACTGGAATGAATCGTCTCACTGTCAAGACGCATAAAAAGCGCGAGATCCTCGACATTACCGAGCAGGTCCAGGCCGAACTGCATCGCGACCACCCGCGGCAAAACGGCGTCTGCCACTTGCTTGTCTTGCACACGACCGCGGCGTTGACCACGGCCGATCTTGATCCCGGTACCGACCTCGACATGCTCGACGCCTTCGAAGCCATGATGCCGAAGCTACACTATCGTCACCCCCACGATCCATCGCATGTGCCGGATCACATTCTGTCGGCCCTGATAGGGACGTCGGTCAGCCTGATTGTCGAGAATGGTGAGCTGATATTAGGGACGTGGCAGCGCGTGGTCTTGATCGAACTCGATGGTCTCCGCCGGCGCGAGGTCGCCATGTCGTTCAGCAGCGCGGAATAGAAGCTCTTACCACAGAGACACAGAGGCACCGAGGAAATTAATCTCCTGATCTCCCAAATCTCTGTGTCTCGGTGCCCCTGTGGTGTAAGGTTTTTTTCATTTGGCCCCTCTGGAATTTCTTATCGAAATCCAGCAACATAGCTCATCCCCTCTGGGCAGGCCGATCGAAACATATGAGTTACGGACACCTGTTCGCCTTTCCCGCCGCGCTGTTGATACTTGCTGTGGTAGCCAATCGGCTATCTCGCCTAACCCGCGTCCCTGACATTGTGGTGCTTCTGCTGCTCGGGGTATGGCTGGGTCCAGTCAGGCATTGGATCTCTCCCGACACATTCCAGAGCACCCTCGGTGTCATCGGGATGCTGGCGCTCATCCTGATTCTGTTCGAAGGCGGGCTGGAGCTGCGGTTGCAAGAGGTGGTGCGCAATTTGCCCGGCGCGTTGTTGCTGTCGGTCGTGTGCTTTGGGGTGAGCGTCGCTCTCGTGGGCCTGGTTACCCATCTTCTGCTGCACTTCAATTGGATTGACAGCTTGCTGATTGGCGCGGCGCTGGGCTCGACCAGCGGCTCGGTAGTGCTTCCCGCCCTGCAACAGATCGAAGCGCCCGACCGGCTGAAGGTGACCTTGACCCTTGAGTCGTCGCTGGGCGAAATCCTGGCGGTGCTCACCGTCGGCGTGCTGGTTACGATCTCAGGCACCGAATCGCTGTTCTCAGGAGTAGTCGTCGGCTTCTCGCACCACGTGTTCGTAGACCTGCTCTTGGGCGTGGCTGCCGGAGTGGTGTGGTGGAAACTGTGGCCCCGGCTCGCCAACCAGCAATTTAGCAACGCGCTTAATCTGGGGGTGGTGCTGGCCGTATTTTCCATTGGACGCCTGGCGGGAGGCAGCGGCCTCCTGGCCGAGTTGATTTTTGGCCTGACCCTCGCGAACCTGCCGCGCTCGCCCCACCTGACCCGGATCGGCGCACGCATGGTGGCTTTCCACGCCGAGTTCACATTTCTGGTTCGCTCGTTCTTTTTCGTGGCGCTGGGCGTGATGGCCCAGGTAGTAAGCCGCAGCTACGTTTTGCCCATCATCGCGATTCTGGTCGCCTTGCTGATCGCGCGCGTGGCCGCGGTCTACGCAACGCACTGGAGCATTCGCGGCTCCACTCCGGCGGACAACGAGTTGCTTTTTCTCATGCTGCCACGCGGACTAATCACCGCCGTGCTCGCATTACAAATCCTCGCCGCCCGTGGCCCTATGTTCAACTTCCTTCCGGCGATGGCCTTCACGGTCGTGCTGGTGACCAACTTCTTTGTAGTCATTGCCGCTTGGCGCTCGCACCAACCGCTAGAGACCGAAGCTGGGGAAACTGCGACCGCCATGTCCCTCGCGCCGGTGAAGGCCGATGCCGCAGCAGCAGGCGCGGGCGCTGATTCGCTTCCCGCCGGCGCGAGTGCGGCGGAAGCGGCAGAGGGCTAGGACGCGGTCGAGCCGGAAAACCTGGGCTCTCGGTGCCGTTGTCCGAATAACAGTTTTTGCCGTATGTTGTGAGCATGGAAGTTAATTTCAGCCCTGACCTGCAAGCCCGGCTTATGCAGCGAGCTACCCATGAGGGCCTAAACATGGATGAGGTCGTACAAGATGTTGTCGCCCGCTACTTCAAGGAAGAGGACCGCTTCATTGAAGCAGTAAAGCGAGGCGAAGGAGCTCTCGAGCGGGGCGAATTTCTCACCCACGAACAGGTAGGTGAGCGGCTCCGGCGCTTTCTCCAGCCCTGATTCGAACCTTTACCTGCAGCGTTTTCCTTTCGCTTGCTTTAAAATAATTTGTGACGCTCTGGCATTGCCGAGCCTGTGTCCTGCGTGATCCAGGCCGGGATCGCCAAAATCTTAAGCACATCCCCAGGTATCGGCATCTCAACTAAACGAAACGCTCCCTGCTACCGTCTATCATTAGGGCTGGCGGGTATCTCCGTACTCTCGTAAAACGTGGCAATCAAAATTACACTACCGGGCTCGAAAAAGCCCGTCCGCAAAACCCAAACCGGAGCTGGCCGCTCCTCCTCACGTGGGGCTTCCTCCTCGCGCGCGACCGCGAAGTCGAGCCACTTCACCCTCGGCGATCCGGCCGTAAAGCTCTTTGTCTCAGGGTTCCTCATCGCCGGCATCGTCTTTATGTCGGTGTTTGCATACCTGTACGTGAAGTACTCGCGCGTGGTGGATCGGCGCATGGCTGGGCCGGTATTCAGCCATGCGGCAAATATCTATGCGCGCCCGAAAACCGTCTCCGTGGGCGAGCCCATCGAGCCGCAGGAAATCGTGACCAACCTTCGCCGCGCCGGGTACACGGAAGAGGGCAAGGACAGCGACTCGCCGATCGGGCATTACCGGTTCGTGCAACGTGGGCTTGAGATTCTTCCCGGCCCGCAGTCGTCGCACTCGGCCGACGCCGCGGTCATACGGTTCGACAAGGGCAAGGTCAGCGGTATCGAAGTAACTGGCCGCGAGGGCGATTCGCAGCAGGAGTACGAACTCGAACCCGTGCTGGTGACCGGTTTGTTCGAGGGCTCGGACCGCGCCAAGCAGCAGCTCATCAAGTTTGACGATCTTCCCAAAGACCTGGTCAATGCCATCGTAGCCATCGAGGACCGGCGCTTCTTCCAGCACAGCGGAGTGAATTACATCCGCCTCGCGGAAGCGGCAATGACCGACATTGTCCACGGCCACCGCACTCAGGGCGGCTCCACGCTCACCATGCAGCTCTCGCGTGGTTTTTTCCTCTCGCCGGAAAAGACCATGAAACGCAAGCTCACCGAGATGGTGATCGCGATGGATCTGGAGCAGAAGTTTTCCAAGCAGCAGATCTTTCAGATGTATGCCAACCAAGTGCCGCTGGGGCAGCGTGGCACCTACAGCATCATGGGAGTGGGCGAGGCTTCGCGCGCCTACTTCAACAAGGACGTCAAGAACCTGACGCTTCCCGAGTGCGCGCTGATCGCCGGCATCATCCAGCGGCCCAGCTATCTTTCGCCCTATCGGCATCCCGAGCGCGCTCTAGAGCGGCGCAACCTGGTGGTCGACTCGATGGTCGAGACTGGCGCCATCACCCGCGACCAGGCCGACCACGCCAAGGCCAGTCCGCTGAAGCTGGCTCCGCCGAATGTTGAAGCCAGCGATGCACCATATTTTGTCGACTTGGTGAAGGACCAACTCTCCAACCAGTTCAGCGAGAACGATCTCAACCAGCAAGCGCTGCGGGTTTATACCACCATCGATCCCGACTTGCAGCGGGCAGCCTCCGAAGCGGTCGACGAAGGCATGAAGCTGGTGGACGCGCAGGTGCTCAAGATGCGCACCAAGAAGGTCAAGGTTGGGACCGGTAAGAACGCGAAGACCGAGACCACAGTCCAGAACGGCCCGATGCCGCAAGTCGCACTTATCGCTCTCGATCCACACACCGGCGAGGTTCTGGCGCTGGTGGGCGGCCGCAACTACGGTCTGAGCCAGTTGAACCATGCGGTAGCCAAACGTCCTACCGGCTCGATCTTCAAACCCTTTGTCTACGCGGCCGCGGTCAACACCGCGGTCAACGGCGAAACCATCCCCGTCTCATCGCCCACCGGCGATGGCGCGACGGCCAATGCCGTGTTCACCCCGGCAACACTGCTCGACGACTCGCAGGTGAGCATCGCGTATGGCGATAAAGTTTACGAACCTCGCAACTATCACGACAGCTTCAAGGGCGAAGTGACCGCCCGCTACGCGCTCGCGATGTCACTCAACAACGCGACCGTCCGCCTGGCGCAGGAGGTCGGCTTCGACAAGGTAGCTTCGCTGGCGCGCGCGGCCGGTATCAGCAGCGTGCGCGCGACGCCCTCGATAGCGTTGGGCTCCTACGACGCCACTCCGCTGGAGATGGCAGGCGCTTACACCGTCTTCGGCAACGCAGGCAAGCACCTGTCGCCGCAGATGCTGCGCACGGTGCGCGACAGCAAGGGCGAGGTGGTTGAAAGATACGAGGCCGATTCCAAGCAGGTGCTCGATCCCCGGGTGGCCTATGTGCTCACCACCATGATGCAGAGCGTGATCGATAGTGGCACCGGATATCCGGTGCGGGCCCGCGGCTTCACTGCTCCCGCGGCGGGCAAGACCGGAACCTCGCACGATGCCTGGTTCGCGGGCTATACCTCCAACCTGCTGTGCATCGTCTGGGTCGGCAATGACGACTACACCGACCTGAAGCTCGCAGGCGGAGCCACCGCCGCTCCCATCTGGGCCGAATTCATGAAGCGCGCGGTGAGGGTCCCGCAGTACTCCGATCCCAAGCAGTTCTCCGCTCCGCAGGGGGTCGTGGTCGAGCAGATCGATAAAGTCACCAACATGCTGGCGACGCCGTCTTGTCCCCAGACGTACACGGTCGCCTTCATCGCGGGTACCGAGCCCAAGCAATCCTGCGATCAGGCTTTCACCGACAATCGGGGCGTTTTCTCAAAGATCCTGGGCATTGGCTCGCCTCCGGCAGCGCCTCCCCCGGCCGACACCAATGGCACGGTGCAGACCACGGCAGCCGGAGTTCCCGCCACCGTCGAGCCGCCGGAAGGGCAGTCGCCTGCCAGCCAGCCCAAAAAGAAACGTGGGTTTTTCAGCCGGATTTTCGGGGGCCGGGGGGATAACCCGGACCCGCCGCCACAAAATACTGCCCCGGCCAGCGATAAAGGGAACAAAAATCCGCCTCAGTAGGTCTAATATGGTGCTACATGGGGTGGAGGTCCGATTATGGGCCGTCTTTTCGCTTCGCCGATTCCGTACCGCTGGGTCCTGCTGGCGGTTGTCCTCACCGTTTCTCTGTTCGCCGTAGCTAACGATTATGATCAGCAAGCGGCGAGCGCTCCCAGCACAACGCAAAGCATCGTTGCGCCCTCACCGCCGCTGATACCGCTCACTGGCTCCAGTGCCGCTGCCTTGGAGCATCAGGGCGACTTGCTGCGCGGGCAGAAACGGTATTTCGACGCCATCGATTACTATCACGCCGCGCTCGCCCAGGATGCGACGGCGATCCGCTACAACAAGCTGGGCATGGCTTATCTCTTCCTCCAGCGGAGCAGAGATGCGCAGAAGGCTTTCGAGCATGCGCTCAAGCTCAACAAGGACTGCGCCGAAGCCTGGAACAACCGCGGCTTCGTGGAGCAGATGAAGAGGAATTACGGCAAAGCGTCGAAATACTACGAACAGGCGCTGGTGCTGCGTCCGGATGCGGCGACCTTCCACTACAACATGGCCTCCATCTACTTCGCGCGCCACAAATATCAGGAGGCGGCGCAGGAATACCGCGCCGCTTACATGATTGATCCCGACATCTTCAATCGCGTGTCGCGTATGGGAGTGCTGGCGCAAACCAGCTCGCCGGAAGACCGCGCGGCGTTCTCGTTCCTGGTGGCCAGGATGTATGCCGAGGCGGGCGACGTCGATCACTCGCTGGAATACTTGCGTAAGGCGATGGAAGAAGGCTATCGCGACATCAAGAAGGTGTACACCGAATCGGACTTCGCGACCCTGCGCACCGACAAGCGCTTCACCGAACTGATGGAGCGGAGGCCGCAGCCGCTGCCGTAAGTTGTACCCGAGGACGGCTAGGGTGGGAAGCCAGTCTCCTGGTGTTCAAAGTGCAATAAATGGCTAGCCAGATCTCTGAGTTGCTGCTTTGCCGGTTTCCTCCGTGGTGAGCCGAGCTTGAGGAATCGCGGCGCGGGTCGCTTTCACTCCGGTGCAGAGTAGTCTGGCAGAAAGGACAAATAGCGCAAACAAGAACAGCGCAACCGTGAATCCAGTGAACTCCCACCCTGGTTGATAAAGCCTGCTACAAGCGTCCGAAAAGTCTGAGGCCACGAGTCTCTTTGGAATCCAACCGGGAAGTTGCCCCTGATACGTGGTCATGCATTGCCGGAGACCCCTGCTGAGCAACAGTGACACAGAGATCCCAATAGCCCCCACGAAAAGCTTGACCAAGCCTCGACCCATTGGTGTTATTTTTTCGACACCCGCTGTCATTCGTGGCCGAAGCCGTAGCTCATGAGGCCATAGCCTCCGGATACCGAACCGAAGCAGCAACCAACCGAACGCAACGATTACGACGATCTCCCCGAATGCCCAAAACAATTCCACAACAGGGCGGTCATAAACGATTCGCAAGTCTGATTCCGCATGAGTCCATGAGAGCCAGCCTGGAAGGTGTGCGTGCTTGAGTGCGAAAACCGCAAAGCAAAAAAACATAAATGCGCCTGCAAGGGAGTAAAAGCTGGAGATACCAAGACCCGTAATCAAGCTTGCCCTTGCCAGCCACCTGTGCTTGGTAGTCACAACCGCGGGCTGCTGGATTCTTCCGCTCACGGGTCGACGCCGGTAGCGTCTCCTAGTGCGCATACCCGCACGAAACCACCGAACGCTGAAGGATGCTACTGCCGCGGCTACTATGGCTATCAAAACAAGGCCTAGAAGGGCGTCTGCCTCCATCTTGCCCATCAGGCCGGCTACCGCCAAAATCGTGAGCACGATAAAAGCGCCCGTCACGAATGAGACGATCGTTCCGACGATGACCGCCACCCACCCGACAACCAACGCCTGGGTGCGGCGGCTGTCGAGCACGGGCTGCACCAGGGCGTCATGGCTCAATTCGTAATAGGTCGCGTCGGCGCGACGGTCGGTGCGCAGCAGTCGACGGTCGACGAGTTGTCGCAACACCTGAGACGTTAGGCCTAGTTGCGTTTGCAATTCGCGTTCATCGACACTCAGGCGCCGCCCTTCCGGACTGATCAGATACTCTTCGCACATTCGCCGCGCCGTCCGGCGCACAAAATAGCCCTGCAACGAACCGACGGCGTCGGCATAGAAATTCGAAAGTGTTTCCGCCAGCGCCTCCTCGCCACCCAGGTCTTTCAAACTGAACTGCCCCAGGACACCTCCGAGCTTTTGCTTGTCAGCCATGACGCGTTCCATCCGCTGACAGACGAGCTGCAAATGAAAGGGCTCGATATATCGGCTAGCGCCTTTGCCGCCGGAGGTCGACCTGCTCAAGTAGTCCAGGATGGCGGGCACTACGTCAGGATCGAGACGAAAAGGCTTGGTTGCGAAGCTGGGATTGTTGAGTTCCGCCGGCCGGGTGATGGCTTCAGCCGCGGTGTCGTGATCCAGAGGAGCGAGCCGGAAGCGATGGTCGAGAATCTGGGGGATGCGGTCGGAGGCTTCCTCCAGCAATCCCAGGAAATCCTCGCGCAGCGACAGAACCACGTATATGGGCGGCGGGGTCTCGGTCAGCTTGATACCGGCCGGCAAAGAAGGCGCTACGCCGCGTACCAGGTAGCTCAGCTCGGAAAGGAACTGTTCGCGCTGTTTCTGGCCCTGCAGCGTAAAGAGCTCTTCGAACTGATCGAGGATGAGCACCGGCGTTAGCAGAAGATCGCCCCGCCAGAACTGCGCAGTCTTGAAGAACGTCCACAGGGAAGAAGTATCTCCGGCAACGTACTCCACCTTTTGGCGCGCCGCCTCAGAGCGAATTTCCTCAAACAGCGAAGTGCGGATGTCGTGCTCAACATCGTTGACGCGCAGAAACAGCGGCATAGTGTTAGCGCTGCGCAGCCGCGGAGCGACTCCGGCGTTCAGCAGCGAAGTTTTTCCGATCCCCGATTTCGCATACACCACCACCAGGCGGTTGGCGAGAATCTGGTCGGTGAGGGCGATGGCGGCAGCGTCGCGGCCAAAGAATGTCTGGCGCGCAACATCATCATCGCGAAACGGCTGGGCGCCGGGATATCGGAAGCGAGTGTCTGCCATGGGCCTCACCGGCTGCGCAGCTGGTACTCGCGGCGCATGGTGGAGATGAGCTTCGACATGTCATCGTCGAAGGTCGCCGGCACCAGTGGCATCTCGTTGAACTTCGAGAGCTGTTGGACACGATCTTCGGGCTTCATGTCAAAGGTCCGCAACGGGATGAGAAACGGTCCCCGGAAGTATTGAGCGCGGTCTGTGGCCAGTGCCACCTCCTTGTTCACATAGTTGGCAGTTTTCCGGCAGAACATCTCCGTGTAGAGCACCAGCGCAAAGTCGGCGGACGCGATCTCGCTTTCAATCTGCGGATTCCACTCGACGCCGCCGCCGAGGCACTGCGTATCGAGCCAGGGATCGAATTGTTGCCCCACCAGCGCGTTGTAAACCCGGGAAGCCAGATCGTTGTCCTCGCGCGCATAGCTGATGAAAACTCGCGGCCGCGCGGCCAGCGTAGTGTTCTTCCCGGCGTAGCCGCCCGCGGCCTGCAGTTTCTGGGAAACCTGCGTCAGAAACGTTTCCGCGTCAGTGTCTTCGATTTCAATGCGCGTGCCGCGCTGGTAGAACAAGGCCATTTCTTCGCAATCCGAGTCGGCAAGCCCGTCGAGAGACTCGGCGGCGATCGACCCCTGGTCCTGTTCCCAGGTCTTCAGCAGGACCTTGAGCAACATGCGCAAATCCCAGCGCCGCACGCCAAAGCCGAGGAAGAGAAAGCTCTGCTCTTTGCTCTTCAGCACTCGTAGCAGACTGTTCGGCATCGGCGAAGTTCCCGAGATCACGGCCTTGAGAAAGTCGAGGATATCGTTTTCGCTGAGCACCAGAGACTCCGGCTCCTCGGCATGGCCAAACAGGTGATAAATCACCGGCGCCGACGGCGAGCCCGTGATCTCGAATTCCGGATTGTCCCGCTTGTCGCCCCAGGCGTGATACCGCTGCACCGAAGGCGTTTTGTTGGCAGCCTTAAGTGCCTGCGCAAGCAATTGATTAGGCGAAGTGGTGACGATCAGGGAGAACGGAAGCGATGCCAATATCTCGTGCACCGTGGAAGGCGCGAATTGAGAAATGCGATAGAAGTCCTCAGCGACGGACTTGAGCGACTTCGAACCGAAAGCGTCCTCGTACTGTTGGGCGATGGCAAACAGGGTGGTTCCGCAGACAATACGCCTGTCTCCCTCCAGTTCGTCTGCGAGTTGACGCTTCAGCGCTTCGATGACGATGTTCTCTTGTGGATCCCCGGCTAGGGGTTTGGCAGGAATCTCCGGCCCGAGCATCAATATGCATTGCCCATGCTGCAGCGACGAGATGAGCGTTTTCCACTGGCGATCTTTTAAGTGCTGCTGCACCAAGTGCGCCACCTGAGCCCGGAGAGGAGTTCTTGCCTGTAGCCGCAAGAGTATCGCAAAAATGTATACATTTCGCTAGCAGGAAATCGCAAACCAGACAGGCCCGGTAGCCGGGAGATCAGTCCCGCGCGTACTGGCGAATGAGGTCGGCGGCAGCGGGATACTGCTCGATCAGCTTGTCGCGTACTCCGCCTTCGTAGTCGGATTGGGCAAAGCCCGGTGACATCGTGGTGCCCATCAGGGCGAACTTGCCGCCCGGCACCAGCTTGCATCCCATCCAGACATGGCCGCGGACGACCACCTGAGGCCGCGCACCTCCGGCTAAGTCGTCTCCAACGGTCATCACTTGATGGCTCCCGTCGGGCAGCAACTGCAGCATGATGGCAGGGTCGCCGAGATAGAAGTGAAAAATTTCCGAACCCGGCAACCGATGCAGGCGTGAGTACGAATCCGGCGTGATCATGAAGTAAATCGCCGTGCCGATGGAGCGCATGCCCTGCATGCCTTCGGGCAGGTAGTCGGGGGAGACCATCCAGCGTGAGCGATAGGTCTCGCGGAAAAAGCCGCCTTCCATCCGCAGCGGCTCCAGTTGCAGAAGTTCTTTTACCTCGTCAGCGGTCATGGCAAACAGCCTAACACCGAAAGTTCAAGCTGACAGCAAGGGAAAAAGCCGCCAGCTACCAGCCGCCAGCTGTCAGACTCGGCGTCAGGTATCAGGTATCAGGTGTCAGAGAGAGTTGTGAGGCGAGATGCGTAACGACCTGGTAACTGACGCGGAGCTGACGGCTGGCAGCTCTTGGGCTTTGGCTTTTGCGGCTATTACAGCTAGCTGGTAGCTGGCGGCTGGGAACTTCGCCTTCTTGAAACCTGAAACCTGAAACCTGATACCTGATACCTGAAACCTGATACCTGAAGCCCGAACTGGGAGCTGGTGGCTGGCAGCTTTTCTGACACCTGACACCTGATACCTGATACCCAGTCTCCAACCGATGAACGCAAATTCATCTCGAGCCCGCGTCCAAGAACGGACAGCAAAGCTCGTCTCCGGGCAATGCTGGCCGGCGATTCGCATATCCGTTCAATGCGAAGTCGAGTCTACTCAACAGTTAGCCGTGTCCGCTCGGATGGTCAACAACCTGCTTATCCTGTTGATACCGTTGTAGAAAAGTTTCGTCCCGGCAAAAAGATTCTTCTAACCATCGGCTGGGCGGCGCGTCAGAAAAAGCAACGGGGAGGGCAGTATGGAGCGCAGATATCTAGCGGCGACGATTGCGATGGCCGCAACCTTCGCGGTTTTCTCTCACGCCTTCGGCTCGGGATTGCTGACCAAAGTACAGAAGCCACGCGAGACGTTGATCTCGGAGATGCGATGCGCGGCCCAAACCTTGCGCACCCGTCTGCTCGACAAGGTGAACCGCTCGCTGGGCTCAGGCTCTGCTGAGGAAGCACAGCTTCGGGTTGAACTGAACCTGCCTGCGCCGGCTGTAGCAGCCGTACCCGCCGTACCGGCGACTCCGCCTGTGGCTCCTGTGGCCCCGGTAGCTCCGGTGAAGATGTCGCAGGTAGTTGCTTGTCCGTCGCAGCGGCTGGTTGCCATTCATGCCTCGCGAGATTACGAACGCGCGCAAGCGCGGGCCATGGCGATGCAGTCGAGGGCCATGGCGACGCAGGCAAGGATGATGGCTGCACAGATGAGGCGCACCTCGCAAGCCATGCAGCGAGAGATCACCCGCGCGGCCCTGGCACAAGCGCGAGCCAACATCGCTCAGGCGAAGACCAGCTCTCATTCCTGCACCGGTCAACGTGATGTGCGAGTCGTCTCGAGATCGGGCGATGACGATATCGATATCAACGTGGACACGGATCAGCTCTCCCGGCAAATCGAGGAGCAGGTCTCCCGCAGTCTGAGAAACAGCGTTCGCAACTTCTAGCCGGTCGCCTTCAAAATCGGTGCGATTCTGGGCAGTGATGCCCTGCAACCGAATGAGTGTGCAGATACCCCACCAGCCTGGCTCTCCTGTTGTTGGCAACCGCGAAGAAGAGCGCCTACCGAAATGACCAAAGATTCTCCTTTCACGCGATCTCCCCGCGTAACGCGCGCGCCTTCTCTGCTACTGGGTATGATGTTTGGCGATGGCCGACAAACCAAAGAAGACCCAATCCGACAAACCGGATCCGAAGCACTGGTGCGCATCCGACTGCAAGCTATGCGATTTGGGCGCTCACGAAAATTGCAGCCGACCGGAGTGCCATTATGCCGAAATGGAAGGACATCAAGAAGCGGCTTTCTTGAGGTTCTTTTGTGCCCACTGCCGGAACTGGAACTCAAATTCGGCAGGAGAATAGATGCCCTTTTGAACAAGAAGCGTGTTCATGGCGCAGACTGTCGCCTTGAAACTATCCTCGCGGGACAGCACCTCAACGGCGTCTTCAAAGCTGATAAGATCGTCGGTCTGCGCTTCAGTTTTATTCCATGGAACGGTTGCCATCGATAATTCCTTGCTTTGATTTTCCACTAAGGGCGGAAGAAGTCAATATCCGTCTGCGGACCATCTCGTGATTGGGAACCCTCTTCCAGCATCTACCCGTAAAGTCGCACCATCTTTTTTTCCCGCAAAGTTCTGACCGTTGTGTGCATTGCGAGTAAAATGACGGCAATCAGCACGGATGGCCTTGGTTGCCGGTCACGGCAGCCTCTGGAACAATATAAGGAACGTGTAGTGGGTCAGTTTGATTGTCATCCTGAGAGCGCTTCTTTTGCGCAGCGAGTGAGCAGCGAGGAATCTAGGCGCGCCGATTCGCGCCGGTGCGCGAAAGAGCCTGCCCTGAGCGACACCGAGCGAAGCGAGGAAAGTCGAACGGGCGCGTCCTTATTCAAACTGGCCCCCTAACAGGTAACAAGCTCTCATGCCACAAATTGGAAGTTTCGCGCTCCTGCTCGGCCTGGCGCTGGCCGCCTATTCCTTCATCGCGGGCGCGCTGGCCCTCTATCGCAAAGATGACGCCCTGGGAGAAACTGCGCGACGGGCGGGCATCACCTGCTGGGTAGCCGTTACCGTTGCGGCGATCGCGCTGGTAATGGCGGCTTTCGGCAATGACTTCTCGGTCGCCTACATCCTGCACCACAGCAATCGCGATCTGCCCATCCAGTACAAGTTTGCCGCACTCTGGTCAGGCCAGGAAGGCTCGCTGCTGCTGTGGGCATGGCTGCTGGCGAGCTACGGCCTGGTGATGCGGATGCGCTACAAGGTTGATCCGCAACTGACGGCGCACGCATCAGTCATCGTCGCGGCAGTGCAGGTGTTCTTTCTGCTGCTGATCAACTTTGCCGCGCATCCGTTCGGGCTGGTCGTCGGCAACATTCCGCCGGACGGCAATGGCCTGAATCCGCTGTTGCAGTATCCCGAGATGGTCATCCACCCGCCGATGCTGTACCTCGGCTATGTGGGCGTGACCGCGCCGTTCGCCTTTGCGCTGGGCGCGTTGATCATGAAGTATCCCGGCGAGAAGTGGATCCACATCACCCGCCGCTGGACGATGGTGACCTGGCTCTTCCTGACCTGCGGCATTTTTCTCGGCGCGCACTGGGCGTACGCAGTTCTAGGCTGGGGCGGCTACTGGGGATGGGACCCGGTTGAGAACGCGTCGCTGCTGCCGTGGCTGACCATGACCGCCTTCCTGCATTCGGTGATGATGCAGGAGAAGCGCGGCATGATGAAGATGTGGAACATGTGGCTGATCTTCACCACGTTCCTGCTGGCCATCTTCGGGACGTTCCTTACGCGCTCGGGCGTAGTGAGCTCGGTACATGCCTTCGCGCAGTCAGGCATCGGCATCTGGTTCGTATGGTTTCTGGCGATAAGCTTCGCGACCTGCGTGTTCTTCTTCGTGCGCAACCGCGACACCCTGCGAAGCGAGCACAAGCTGGAGTCGCTGGTCTCGCGCGAGTCGAGCTTCCTGTTCAACAACCTGGTGCTGCTGGTCTCGTGCTTCGCCGTGCTGTGGGGCACCCTGTTCCCGGTGCTGTCGGAGTGGGTGACGGGCAGCAAGGTCACGGTCGGACCGCCGTTTTTCAATCGCGTGAACGTGCCGATCGGGATTTTCCTGGTCTTCCTCACCGGGATTGGTCCGCTGCTGGCGTGGCGCAAGACTTCGCTCGACAGAGTGCGTAGAAACTTTCTGTGGCCGGCCGCGCTTGGCATTCTGACCGCAGTCGTACTGATCGCCGGCGGCATGAAGCCGTGGCAGGACAGCGCATATTTCTATTCGCTGATGGCGATTTCGCTTTCGGTGCTGGTTGCGGCGACGATCTTTGGTGAGTTCTGGCGTGGCGGACGCGTTATCGCCCGCCAGCAGCATACGAACGTGCTGAACGGCATGGTGCAGATCACGCGTCGCAACACGCGCCGTTACGGCGGATACCTCGTCCACTTCGGCGTGGTGCTGATCATCATCGGCTTTGCCGGGCTGCCCTTCAATCAGGACAAAGAGCAGGAAATGGGTTTCGGCGACAAGATGCAGATTGGCAGGTACACGCTGGTTTGCCAGTCGTACACCCAGGACGACAAACCGAACTATGGCAGCGAGTGGGCCGTGCTCGACGTGTACAAGAACGGCAAGAAGATCGACACCATGTTTCCCGAGCGGCGCTTCTATAAGGCCAGCGAGCAGACGTCGACCATCGTGGCCAACCGCTCGCGCCCGAATGAAGACCTGTACCTGGTGTATACGGGCAAGAATCCTGAGACCGGCAAGCCGATCATCAAGGCGCACGTGAATCCGCTAGTGATGTGGATCTGGATTGGCGTGCTTGTAGTGCTAGTCGGAACCATCATCGCGCTGCTGCCGAACGCCAAGCCGAAGAAGCTGGTTTTGGAGAAGAAGGAGCGCGAGGCGGCGGAGGCGGCTGTGGTTAGTGGATAGTGGATAGTTTCAAGTTGGAAGGTCGAAACAATTCCAGCCCAGTGCGGAAGCACTGGGAGACCGGGAGAATGTTCGTCGGGGGATCATCAGTCCGCTTCTAGCGGACGGCAGGTGGTGCAGTTGAATTGAAGATTCGCGACCTGATCAAGATGATTCGGGAAGACGGATGGGAGCAGGTTGCGCAACGAGGAAGTCATCGCCAGTACAAGCATCCATCGAAGGCGGGCAAAGTCACGATTGCCGGAGCGCCGTCCGATGATGTCCATCCGAAGACGCTTTCGAGCATCTTGAAACAGGCAGGACTGAAGCAATGAATGGAATCACCAAGAGAAAATTTCTAGCCGTATTCGAGGTCGGTGCCAGCAACTTGAGCGGGTTTCTTCCCGACATCCCCGGCGTCGTCTCGACGGCTGCAACTCTGGATGAGATGCGCGTGAATATGCGGGAGGCAGTCGAGTTTCACTTGGATGGACTAGCTGCTGATGGCGATCCGATTCCGGAGCCTCGAACGACGAGCGTGGATTTTGCGCAAGAGGATCCCGAGCATGGAGTGCTGTCGTGCATTGTGGAGTGGTTGGAGGTAAGCGTTCCTCAGATGCAGAGCGTCGCGTGAGTCGAGTTGGTCGCACTCCGCACAAAGAACAGATCCCTCGCGTCGCTCGTGATGACAAATCAAATTGGTAATCCGTAACTGGAAACTCGAAACTGATTTTGTGAAACTCGAAACTCGAAACTCGAAACTGTTCCGGCGCATGGCCCAACTGGCGCTGCTTGCCGCGCTGGCGATGCTCTTTCTCGGCGCCGACAGCGACGCGCGCTTCAACAAGCTGGGCCACCAACTGATGTGCGTATGCGGCTGCAACCAGGTGTTGCTGGAGTGCAATCACGTCGGCTGCCAATACTCCGACCGCATGCGCAACGAGCTGGTGGCGGCCATGGACCGTGGCGACAGCGATTCGCTGGTTCTGCAAAGCTTCGTGCAGAAGTACGGCAACACGGTGCTGGCGGCGCCCACCTCGAGCGGCTTCAACATTGTGGCTTGGATCACCCCGTTCGCGGTGTTCTTTGTCGCGACGGCATTAACAGTGTGGCTGGTGCGGCTATGGAAATCGCGCGCGGCGGCGCAACCGGTGGCCCATCCCAACCTCGCGCCGGACGCACTTGATGAGCTGCGCAAGAAGGCGCGGCAGGAGACGGAATTTTGATGTTGGCAATGTTTGCAGCGGCTGAGGGGACGCAGACGGCGTTCATCCTGTTTGGGTGCGCGCTGTTCGCGGCGGCCCTGTTCGTTTACATCTTCTATCGGCCCGACGACGCTGAGCAGGGTGAAGCCAAGACGCGGCTGAGCTATCTGGACGAGCGTAAGGAAGCGACCTACGAAAATCTGCGCGATCTGAACTTCGAGTACAAGGCGGGCAAGCTGGGCGAAGAAGATTACGCCATGCAGCGCGCGGCGTTGGAAGACGAAGCGGCGGCGATCTTGGCGGAGATGGAAACGATTGAGGCGCGGCATAAGGCAACGCCGAGCCGGGGGAAGGCATGAGGTTGCGCATGCAGATCTTCGGCGCCCCCCTCCAGAATTGTCATCACGAGCGCAGCGAGGGATCTGTTCTCAGATCGGATCGACAAGAAGTGCCCTCAGGGGCTAAAGCCCGGCGCTCGATAGTATCCCTCATGGCACGGCTGAAGCCGCGCCCCTTCAAGGTGAATAGTAGAAACGGGTGGAGCACCGCTTCAGCGGTGCAGGAGTCGCGGCGCCCCTTCCACGTTTGTCATCCTGAGCGCAGCGAAGGACCTGGCATTGTGCCGCCGGCTGAAGCCGGCTCGATGTCTGAAAAGGGGTGCTGATTGGCACGACCAAGGTCGTGCCCTGACGCGAATTGTCGCAAATGCCAGTACGACTGCCAGATTCGATCGAAAAGCAGGTCCTTCGCTGCGCTCAGGATGACAAGAGAAATGGGAAGCACCGTATATGTGCGCCTGAAGGCGTGCTCCACCCGGTCATCACGGTCATCTGTATTCTGCTGCTCGGCTCCTTCGCCGTCGCCCAATCCATCACCGGCACCGTCACCAACGGCACCACCGGCAAGCCTGCTGCCGGAGATGAGGTCACGCTGCTCGCGCTCTCGCAGGGCATGCAGGAGATCGGTTCGACCAAGAGCGATGCACAGGGAAGTTTTCCTTTCCGGCTCCGCCGGATCGCGCGCCGCACATGGTTCGGGTGACGCATGGCGGCGTGAACTACTTTCCGCAAGGCGGCCCGCTGATGCCCGGGCGCGACCACCGCCGAGATCACGGTGTACGACACAGCGCAGAAAGTTGAGCCCCTCAACCAGACGGTCGAAGTCGATCGCTATCAAACTGACGGCCAGCAGTTGCAGGGAATCGCGCTGTTCGCTATCCAGAATGCGTCGAATCCGCCGCGCACGCTGGATCTGACCAGACCTTCTCTTTCGTGGTGCCTGCGGGTGCGCAAATGGATTCGGGCGATGCCAAGGGCCCTGGCGGGCAGCCGATCTCCAACCCGGCGAGCCCGACTGGGCAGAAGGACACCTACGCCTTCAGCTTCCCGCTAAAGCCCGGCGAGACGCAGTTTCAGGTTTCATACCACATGCCCTACTCCGGCGAGGCCAGCTTTTCGCCTAAGCCGCTGGCCAATGTGCAGCACTTCGTTGTGATGCTGCCGAAAGGCATGAACTTCACGGCGAAGAATGCGCAGCAGTTCCAATCGATGCCCGACAAATCCGGCTCGACCATCATGGTGGCGACCAACGTGAAGCCCGGGCAGGACCTGGCGTTCCGCATCGCGGGCGCGGGCGTCTTGCAGCCGGAAGGCCAGGAAGATGCTGGCGCGGGTGATGGTGGTGGCGGAGCGATGGGCGGAGGCCAAGCGGCAGGACGCGACAATCGTCCCGGTGGCGGACTGGGCGCGCCAATCGACGCTCCCGACCCGCTGCACAACTATCGCGCGCATGATTCTCGGCGCGTTCGCAGTGGTGCTGGTGATGGGCGGCTTCTACGTCGTCTCGAAGACGAATCACCGGCAGCATCCTGCAGTCGCGGAGGGCCCACGTATCGATGCGCCGGTTACCGGTGATCGCACAACCATGTTGCTCGAGGCGATGAAGGAAGAGCTGTTCCAGTTAGAAGATTGATCGCCAGCAGGCGAAGATTAGCGAAGAAGACTACGCGAAGGCCAAGGCCGCGCTAGATGAGACGATCAAGCGGGCGTTGGCGAGGAAGAGCAGCAACTAGCAGCTAGCAAGCAATCAGCGATTAGAGCCGGCGGCAGTTCGCAGCTAGCTGCGTGTATTCCGTGCCCATGCCCCAGCATTGTCATCGCGAACTTAGGCCGCCCTTCTTTCCGGGCCCCTCATCCGAGCTTCGATCTCTCTTACCCCAACCGCCACATCAGCGCCGAATTACGATGTCACGATAATCGCCATCCTACCGCCATCGTCATCAGCAAGAAAGTCGCGCCTGCAAGCGAATTCCCTGGCGATCTCCGGATCGAAGCTGTTTCGTTATTGCCGTAAGCCCGTTCCGCTTCTTACTTCTCAATCAGACAATATTCCCCGATCTTCTGGCTGGTTTCCGGTTCCGCTGACTCAGGATAGAGGTCAACATTGGAGCATTCATAGGAGCCCCAATTTTTGGGGAGCCGGACCATCAAATAATTTCCCTGCGGTGGAATGGTGCAGTCAGGCAGGCCCTTGTTGCACTGCAAAACGAATGAGGCCTTCCCTTGCCGAACGGGATCCATTTGATGAACGTTCAGAATAACTACGCCGTTATTCACTTCACCGCCCTTGATGGTGACGATGGATCTCTCCTGTGCCACGATCGTCGTCGCCATTAACGCCACAAGCAGAATTATCAGTTTCTTCATGAGAGTCACCTCCCGTTTGAAATCTGCTTGGTGTGGCCCCGAGCCGGGACCAACCCAATTAAATTGTCTGCCTCGGCGAACCCGTTTGTCTGTGACGAGTGATGCAGTGCAAGTGTTTGGCGCGGCGCGGGGAAGAACAGCAATTAGCCATCAGCCATCAGCTATCAGTTAATCCGAGAGCCCGAAGGGCGTGGGATGACAGCCCAGCCTGGAGCAAGCCGAAGGCCGGGTTAGCTCGTTTTGAGACGACAGAGTCCCGTAGGGACGGCAGGAGCGTCGCAGGTCGCGGGATTAGTTGAGTGGTGGGAATTCATTGTAATTACTCCCAGCTAGCTACAGTTTCGCCTTCCGCGAAAGTCGTGCTGGGCCAGATTATTGCCTCCGCTTCGCGGAGTCGCAGCATCGCGGATCACGGGTTCATTGGCGAATGGCTGATCGCTGTTGTGAACGGCCATTGGCGAGGTAGTCCAAATCTGTCGTCTGTACAGCGACTCGGATGTTTATTTGCAAGCCTACCCAGGACTCTGCTTCGCGCCGTCCTGGGCTGTCATCACACGCCCTGCGGGCTCTCGAAGCTAACTGAAAGCTGATGGCTGACAGCTGACAGCTGAGAGCTAGCTAATTGCTGGTTGCTAGCTGCTAGCTGCTAGTTACTTCTTCGCTCACCCACTATGCCTGATGTGCAGCACGTCGCCGTCTTTCACGATGTACTCTTTGCCTTCGAGGCGCAGGGTGCCTTTGGCGCGGGCGTTGGCTTCGGAGCCGGCTTCGAGCAATGCATCCCAGTGAATGGTTTCGGCGCGGATGAAGTGATGTCGACAAGTCGGTGTGAATCGCGCCGGCGGCGTCGACGGCTTTTGAGTTGCGCTCCACGGTCCAGGCGCGGCACTCGTCTTCGCCGACGGTGAAAAACGAGATCAGTCCCAGCAGCTCATAACTCTTGCGAATGAGGCGCACCAGTCCGCTCTCTTTCAGCCCGTAGCTGGAAAGAAATTCGGCGGCGTCTTCCGGACTCATCTCGGCCAGTTCGGCTTCGACTTTGGCGCAGACGGCGAGCGCTCCCGTGTTGGGCCGCGCGGCAACTTCGGTGAGGCCGTACTTCTCGACGGCGGCTTCGAGGTCTATGTCCAGCGAGGTGCTCTCGCCGATGTTCAGCACGTAGAGAATCGGTTTCTCGCTGAGGAACATGAAGCCGCGCACGCGCTTCTTGTCGTCGGGCGGTCATCTCCATCTCGCGCAGCGGGCGCTCGGTCTCGAGATGAATCTTGGCGCGCTTGAGCAGCTCGTCTTCTCTCTCCAGCTCGGCGGTGCGCATCTTCTTCAGGTCTTTTTCCAGGCGCTCGAGCCGCTTTTCCACCTGGCCAAGGTCGGTGACGATGAGGTCGAAGTCGATGTTCTTGATGTCGCGCAGCGGATCGATAGGCCCAACATGCGCGATCGACGGATCGTCGAAGACGCGCACCACATGAGCCAGCGCATCGACATTGCGCAGGTTGGCGGCGAAGGCGGTTTCCTTCAGAGCTTCCTGGCTGAGGGCGGCGACGTCGGCGTACTCGACGCTGGCATGCACCAGCTTCTTGGGGTTGTAGAGCGCGGCCAGGCGGTCGAGCCGGTCGTCGGGAACTTTGGTGACACCGAGGTGCGCCTCGCGAGGATTGCCAGAACGCTGCGAGACGTCCTGCCCGGTGAGCATGACGAAGAGCGAAGTTTTGCCTACCTGCGGCAGGCCGATGATTCCGGTTTTCATTCTGTAAAGAAGCTACCAGCTTCCAGCCGTAAGCTGCCAGTTTGGGTGTCAGGTTTCAGGTATCCGGTGTCAGATTGGGACGGCTGTCATCGATGTCAGAGCGCAATGTTTTGTACTCATTCCTTCGGTTGGAATGCAGGCGGTCTGAACGAAAGCGTCCTTCATAATCGCGGAGCGTACCCGCGCAAGGGATCTCCGCCCTCGATTACTAGCATGGTTGGTTCTTGCGGATATGAAGCACGGAACTTGCCGCAAATGCGAATCCTGTGACTCTGCAAGTGTGCGAAATAGGGACGAAGAACGTTGGAATCCACAATCACACCCGCTATTCTCACTGGCGTCTTTGGCGTAAATGTAATCGCATTTTTTACCATATCAGGCCGGAGACCCATACACGCAACGATACGAGGTTTTCCTCGTAGTCGCACTTCTCGGCAGCTGGAGTCGAACTTGGTACATGAATGTCTGACCGCGTCGGGAGAGGGGATGCCCTTACCGTCCGTTCGTTCAACCGCAAAATCTACCCCATCCGCCGTGTAGTTACGTAAACCAGCACCAATCCCAGCAGCATCACCGCTCCGTCCACCCGCGTTGACCATACGTGCAAGCGATTGAATTCGACGCGGCGGGCGTCGTCGTGGGGAACGTTGTCGATGAAGCCCATCTGGTTGCGCAGGACCATCATGCGTGAGGTGATGCCGAACATGGCGATCAGCGTGAGGATGATCATGGCGTAGATCAGCAGGTTGCGCAGCGCGAACGGTTGAGCCGCGCCATCGACTACGCGAGCCTCGATCATCGATGTCGCGGCGAAGACGACGCCGCAGATGAGGCCCATCCAGTGCATGATCCCGAGGCTGCGATTCACCACGTTGCCGGCGAATTGGCGCGCAGGAAGAATGCCGGGATGAAACACCGTGGGCGCCAGCACGAAGGCGAAGAAGATCAGCCCGCCGACCCAGATTACGAGCGAGAGGAGCATGAGGAAGCGTAGGAAGGACATGGAAAGAAGCTATCAGCGATCAGCTGTCAGCCGTCAGCTAAAGAACTGAGAATTCTTATTGTAAACGGGCAACAAGGCGACCCTGTTGTCTGTGACCCATCGAGCTACGCACCCGATTCAATGGCGCATATATACTGCCTTGGGTTGCTGACCGGTCAATGCTGCGAAACTCTTGTCAATCTTCAATATGTCTGATTGCGCAATGCTGCGGGTAGGCCTCACCGGTGGAGTGGCCTGCGGCAAGTCGACCGTCGGCGCCATGCTGGCGCGTCGAGGCGCGCACTTCCTCCAGGCCGATACCCTGGCGCACCAGCTCTACCTGCCCGGAACTCCGGTGTACGACGCTGTGGTACGTGCATTTGGGGACGACATTTTGCGCAGCGACGGCCTTATTAACCGCACTGCACTGGCCAACAAGGCCTTTCCTGATCGGGTCGCCGAGTTGAACGCCATCGTACATCCTGCCGTAATTGAGGCGCAGAACCGTTGGCTGGCAGAACGAGAAGCTGAGGACCCTCGCGGGATTGCGGTGCTCGAAGCCGCGCTGCTGATCGAAGCGGGCGCGGCGAAAGACTTCGACATGATTATCGTCGTGACCTGCTCATTCGAGCAGAAGGTCGAGCATTATGCGCACCGCGCAGGCATTTCGCAGGAAGCGGCGCGACGCGAGGTGGAGCGGCGCAGCGCAGCGCAATGGAGCGATGAGGAGAAAGCCAGACACGCGGATTACGTGATCGACAATTCCGGAGCGCTGGAGGAGACGGAGCGGCAGGTGGAGCGGGTGTGGGGGGAGATGCGGACGAAAGCTCACTCCTGAATGAATTGTCATCACGAGGTCGCCTTGCGACCGAGGGATCTGCTCTCGCTTGCATCGCCAACAAACGCCGGCCGTTCTGGCTCCCGCGATAGGGGTCCTTCGACTCGTCGCTGCGCTCCTCGCTCAGGATGACAAAACTGAATAAGGAGTCGGGACGGCACAGCTAAAGCTGCGCCCCTTCAAAGGCCGCCCACTCTCAAACGCGCGTGGAATCCGCCCCGCGGCTTCCGTAATCCCGCGGGCCACGTCCAAGCTACTGCAAGCCCCGACAGGCATTTCCGGCCCCGGTAATTTAGCGCATCGCCGGGCGGGAGCTCGCATCGAAGACAGGTATAATGAAGGAGAGTCTTCGGGCCGTTTCCCCACCGGAATGACCCGTCCCTCCAGCACCATCGCGTAGCCTACGATGTCAAAGACGACGAAAACCGTTATCCTCAGCCTTTCCTTTCTGCTGGCCAGCTTCGTTGTGGCCGGCGGACTCGGGGTCAAGGCCAGCACCGACAACAGCGACGGCTCCTACCGGCAGCTCGGGGTCTACACCGAAGTGCTCTCGCGCATTCGCACCGAGTATGTCGAGGACCCCAACATCTCCAAGGTCACCAACGGCGCTCTGCACGGGCTGCTGGAGTCTCTGGACGCGGATTCCAGCTATCTGGATCCAACCGAGTACAAGGACTACAAGCAGCGCAAGGGCGAGGGGAAGGCCACCATCGGCGCCTCGATCTCAAAGCGGTACGGCTACGCTGCGGTGATCTCGGTGGTCCCGGGTGGACCGGCGGACAAGGCCGGGGTAAATTCCGGCGACATCATTGAGGCGATTGAGGGCAAGACCACGCGCGACATGTCGCTGGCGGAGATCGACGGCATATTGTCAGGCCAGCCGGGGTCGGTGATCAATGTCTCCATCGTGCGGCCGCGCAAGGCGCAGCCGGTGAAGACGGCCATTACCCGCGACATCGTGGTCGATCCTCCAGTGTCGGACAAGATACTGGATGCGGGGATCGGCTACATCAAGATCGATGACTTTCCCAAGGGACGCTCGCAGGACGTGGCGGCCAAGCTGAAGCAGCTGGAGAAGGACGGCGCCAAGAAGATCGTGCTTGACCTGCGCAACTCCGGCGGCGGCGAGGAAGACGAGGGCATTGCCACCGCGAACCTGTTCTTAGATCACGGAACCATCACTTACCTGCAAGGGCAGAAGTATCCCAAGCAGACGTTTAACGCTGATCCGCAGAAGACGGTAGTCAGCAAGCTGCCGCTGGTGGTGCTGGTCAATCGCGGCACCGCGGGCCCGGCGGAGATCGTGGCTTCGGCGATCATGGAGAATGCGCGCGGCGACGTTGTGGGCGACAAAACCTTCGGCTCGGGAGCGATCCAGAAAGTGATCGAGATGCCGGATGGCTCGGCGCTGATTCTTTCGGTGGCGAAGTATTACTCGCCTTCGGGAAAGGCGCTGGAGGACACGGCCATCACGCCGAACGTGCTGGTGGCGGACAACAGCGATGACTTCGTGGTTCCCGATGAAGACGAGAACGCGCAGGATGACCAGACGCAGGAAAAGAAACAGAACCAGCCCGACGATCAGTTGAACAAGGCGATCGAAGTGCTGAAGGCGCAGGGTCAGAAGGCGTAAATCTGTTTCGGTTAGAAATCATAGCCGCGGAGCAATCCGCGGCTTTTGTTTTGGCTTTTATGGTTCACGAGCGAAAATCCCACCCCGGCAACCTGTTCGAGATCCACCCCTTGTGCCGTCCCGGGGGACTCGAGCATTTTTGCGAATATTAACCCAGGACTCCGCTCCGCTGCATCCTGGACTGTCATCACACGCCCTTCGGGCTTTGCCACTGCGCCCGTCAGAGCTCTTTCCAAATACACCAGCCTACGTTTGACGACTATTCCAAGCGCCGCCTAGCATGTTGAAACAACGCTGAGGAGGGGACTTGGTCGGTCAGGTACTTGGGCACTGCCGCATCGTGGCGAGGATCGGCGAAGGTGGAATGGGCACCGTCTATCGCGCCCACGACGAAGTGCTCCATCGCGATGTTGCTATCAAAGTCGTCAAAAAGGACCCCGCCCTCGATCAAGCTGCAAGTCAGGACCTGCTTCAGGAAGCCCGAGCTTCATCGGCGCTTTCTCACCCGAACATCTGCACCATCCACGAAGTTGGAGAGAGCGACGGCGAACTCTACATCGTGATGGAGTTCATTGAGGGCGAGACGCTGCATGACATGAGCGCCGGCGCGGGCCTGCCTTCCGATGCGGTTCTGCGCTATGGAGTGCAGATCGCGAGCGCACTGGCCCGGGCGCACGACCGGGGAATCGTCCACCGCGATCTGAAGAGTGCGAACATCCTTATCACTCCCGAGGGGCTGGTAAAAGTCCTCGATTTTGGCCTTGCGAAAAATGTCGAAACCTATGCTCGGGGGCTCCACGCGGTCGTTCGCAACTCAGGGAGCCACAGACAGTATCAGCGGTACGTTGTCCTACATGGCGCCGGAGATTTTTCGCGGTCAGCCGGCCGACTATCGCAGCGATCTGTGGGCGCTGGGAGTGGTGTCGTATGAGGCGATGTCAGGGCGCCTGCCGTTTGAAGGGCAGACCGGTTTTGAAATCAGCTCGGCGATTCTTCGAGAGCCACCAGAACCGCTGGGTCCGCCGGTTCCTCCAGGATTGTGGGCGGTAATACAGCGTTGCCTGGCCAAGGAACCGGCGCAGCGATACCAGACAGCGGCGGAGATCCAGGCAGCGCTAGGAGCGGTCCAGGCAGGGGCCATCGTTGCCGCTGAGCGCAGCGCGGAGCGAGTCATCCCCAGAACAACCTACTTGCACAATGTGCGGCACGTGCGGGTCAAGAAAGGCGATTTCCTCCTGCTGGTGGGGACGACCAAGGGAGCATTCATCCTGAAATCCAACCTCCAGCGCACGCGATGGGAAGTTGGTGGCCCGTATTTCCACGGTGAATCGGTCTACGCGCTCGCGTATGACGATCGGGCAGGCCGGCATCGGATCTGGGCATCCACTCACAGCTATTGGGGCACATTGTTGCGCTCGAGTGACGACTTCGGAAAGAGCTGGAGAACTCCGCAGGAGGCAACGATTCGATTTCCCGCCGATGCAGGCGTTTCACTGAATAACATTTGGCAAATCGCCCTTGGGCGGAGCGACGAGCCCGACGTTCTGTATTGCGGCGTGGAACCGGCGGCGCTGTTTGAGTCTCGTGACGATGGAGAGACATGGTCGCTGGTGCGCGGTCTCTTCGACCATCCCCACCGGCCGCGCTGGATGCCGGGCAACGGCGGTCTTACCCTGCACACCATTGTGCTTGATCCCAACGATAAGCAGCGAATGTATGTGGCGATTTCTGCGGGTGGGGTTTATCGGACGACGGACGGTGGAAACACGTGGACGGCGCAAAACCGCGGCATTCGGTCAGTCATCACACCGAATAAGTACCCTGAATTCGGGCAATGCGTTCACAAAATTGCCATGCATCCGGAGCGGCCGGAGCGACTCTTTCTGCAAAATCATTGGGGGTTGTATCGCTCCGACGACTATGCCGAGACGTGGACCGATATTGCCAACGGGGTTCCCTCGGATTTCGGTTTCCCGGTGTTGATGCATCCCCGGAATCCTGACTGCGTGTATGTCGTGCCGGTTGAGTCGGACGAGTTTCGCTGCACTTGCGACGGACGATTGCGCGTGTATCGGACGCGCAATGCGGGCGCATCGTGGGAGCCGCTGCAGCGAGGTTTGCCGCAGAAGGACGCCTACGAGACAGTGTTGCGCGATGCCCTGGTCGCAGATTCGTTGCTGCCCATGGGAATATATCTCGGTACGCGCAGCGGGCAGCTCTTTGTTTCGCGTGATGAAGGGAAGACCTGGGAAAGGATCATTGAGGGGCTCCCGCCGGTGCTGTGCATTCGAAACAGCTTTATCGAGGACACGGCGTTTGGCTCAGCAGAGATGTCGCCAAGTGATACGGCGCCTAGGCTCTCGTCCCGGCGGGCCAAATCCTCCCCCAGCAAATCGGCCGGCAAATCGCGTCGCAGGAAGAGTTGAGTATGCCGGTAACGATCCATCTTCCCGGCGCGTTGCGCGAATTTGCCGATGGACAGCCCAGCGTGGAAATAGCTGATCCGGTTGTGACGTTGGCGGATGTTCTCGCAGCCCTGTGGCGTCTCTACCCCGCAATTCGAGATCGCATGGCGACTGAGCAAGGCCAGGTGCGGGAGCACATTAACGTCTTCATCGGCGACGAGAATGCCCGCTACACCGGTGGACTGATGAGCCCCGTCGCTGCCGGGGCAGAGATCACGATCCTGCCGGCAGTCAGCGGGGGATGAAGGCGGACTTTGGAGGACTCTTAGCCTAAGACGCGTACCCCTAATTTGCTTGCAGCTTTCCGCAATTGGTCATCAACTGTTGCCAAGGGGAGATTGCGCCGAACCGCGAGGTCGAGATAGATGGCGTCATAGCTGGTTAACTGATGCGTTCGGCACAGTGTCAGCAGATGAGTAAACGCCCGATCGGCAGCTTCGTCGTCCCGCTCGATTCCGAGCTTGCCCAGATCAGAAATGAATGCGTCAGATTGCGCCTGTGTGATGCGTCGCTTGCGCTCTGCAAGCGCCAGCACGTTTGTAATTTCTATAAACCACAGGGCAGGAACGAGCGCCGTCTCGGTTGCCAGTCGATCAAGCGCCGCTGCCGTCTTCGGTGTCGCTTCGTCAGCGAACAACCAAGCCATAGCCATGGAACAATCGACAACAAATGCGGCGCTCACCGGCGACCCTCTTCAATCAGATCTTTAATCCGCAATCCGCCCAGAGATAGACCGGCGCTGAGCTTTTGAATTCGACGGATAGCCTCAGCGCGCTGCTCTGCGCTTAACTCCTTCTTGATGGGGACGAGCTTGGCCACCGGAGTGCCGTGCCTGGTTACCGTGATCTCCCCGCCCGCTTCCACCCTTTCGAGTAGTTCGGAGAAGCGGGTCTTGGCCTCGTAGGCGCCGACAGTGTGATTACGCGATGTCCTCGTGGATGCCTTCATACTAGTCTAAGACTAGTCTGAAAAGGACTCATGGGCAAGCAGCCAGAAAACCAGCAACGTTCGAGGGTCGGAATTTCAGCCGAGACGTCAGACCCCGTGACCGGATATGCCGTCCCGGGGGACTCGGGCACTTCTTGCGAATGCTGACCCAGGACTCCGCTACGCTTCGTCCTGGGCTGTCATCGCACGCCCCTCGGGCTTTCAATCTCAGAGCGTCGATGAATCCGTAACGACTATTGCTCGTGAGCTATTCGCTACAGGCCAGAGAGTATTTCGTTTTCACGACTTCCTGTGCGTCGAATCTGAAGGCGCGAAGAGATACGACAGTACCACTCCCCCGAGCACCATCCAGGCAAGGTTCTGGCGCGCGGCGTGATCGGTGACGCGAAAATTTTCCACCGGGCTAAACAACATCGTCGCGAAAATCGCTGCCGAGAGCAGCGAGCCGATGACTCCCACCGCCATTCCGTATCGCAGACCGAGCACTACCAGAACGGCAACGAACCAGAGGGGCAGAAGGATTCTCACATCGTGCCCAGCGAAGAGCAGCGCTAACCCATAAGCAGCTCCCGCGGCGATAAGCACACCGGTTGCAGCGCGAAAACGGTATGAAGCAATCCAAGGCAACGCCGTAGAATCGCACGAATCCAGAGTCACGCCGCAAAATTCGCAAGCCGCCGGGCAGCTCACGAAAAGCAGCTGCCACTCTGGAATTCCGTGGCTGCCGCCCGCGTACGTGAGCAACAATTGTAGGTAACCGGGTCTCGTATTTCTGTCCGCGCCACCCCGAATGAATCACGGCACCGATACACGTAGAGTCGAGAACAGGCGCAGTAACTGTAGTCTCCCGGTGGATAGTCGACTCGGCTTTCGCCTCGTCACCTCAGTCCGGTTTGGCTTGGTTCTGTTTCCTGTTCCCGCTCATCGAACCGGACTTGCAGGTTTCCCGCATCCGGCTCTCGGAAAAGACTCACGCTTTCGCCCACGGAAGGTTCGCGGTCTGGTGTGGTAACTGGACCAAACCGTACACAGAGTTCAAAGACGCCTCCGGAAAACGTTTGTAAGCCGGCCGCGGCTCATTGTGTTTGTCGCATAACCACCGACGCAGCCTCCGGCGGGCGTGCATATCGACCGCACTGTAGGCTTTGCTGACTGGCCCCAGACAGAAGTAGTTGGCCCAGCCGGTCAACATCCGGTTGAGCTTTTCCACGATCGTCTTCGAATCCTGCCAGACTTTGTCACGCCCGGTCTCGTCGCTGATCGCTCGACAAATGCGCTGCACTCGTTTCTTCGAGGGCACCGTGCCCAGATAGACTCGGCCCCTCCTCATCGAGTAACACCGCCCGAACGTGTATCCCAGAAAGTCAAACTTCTCTTCCGGCAGATAACAGACCCGCGTCTTATTCTCGTTCACCGTCAGCTTCAGCTTCGACATCATCGCCCGCATCGCGGCCAGAGCTTGCTCTGCTCCAACTCGACAGCAAATGACGAGATCATCGGCATAGTTCACGATGTACGCTTTCCAACGCTCTTCGTGCCCGAGCTTCTTCCACCCCAGCACGAACCGTCGCATGTACAGATTGCTGAACAGAGGACTGATCGGAGACCCTTGGGGAGTACCTCGACCTTCGTCCCGATTGCGCGTACTCCGACGTTTGTTCCCACGCTCGTCGGTTTCCTCGACCGGTGCTTCCAGCCACATCTTGATCAGATGCAGCATCGCTCCGTCGACAACCCTGCGAGCCACCGACCTCATTAGCTCGGCATGGGGAACACTATCAAAGTAGCTGCTGAGATCCGCATCAACGATCTGCCCATGTCCCGTTTTGACCAGCTTGTGGACGTGCTGTACTGCGTCCAGCGCGCTGCGGTCCGCCCGATAGGCATACTGTTCCGTCGGCAGGTCGGCCTCGAAGATTGGTTCGAGTACCAGCATGGCCGAGGTTTGCACAACCCGATCCCGGATTGTCGGTATGCCTAATGGTCTCTGCTTCCCATCCGGCTTGGGTATGTAAACCCGCCGCACAGGCTGCGGTTGATAAGTTCGACTCTTCAGCTCTTGCGTCAGTTCATCCAGCCACCGTTCCCTGCCGCACGCTTCGATGTTCTCGAAGGTCCGGCTATCCACTCCCGCGACTCCGCCGTTGGCTTTGCAGCGTTCATAGGCATAGGCCAGAACATCTTTCCGATACACCTTGTCGTACAGCGCATGGAAACGAAGGTTGGGTGATTCCTTCGCTTTTGCGTGTAACGCCATCTGCAATTTCTGAACACTGAATGGAGTTGTTAGGCTCATCGCCAATCCCTCGGTCCTTTGTCGCTTCTTGCGTTCGTCTTTAACTAAGGCCCCTTCCCTACACCGGCACTACCCGGCTTCCTCGGTACTACGAGCCTCTCCGCCACCCCAAACGGCCCGGCCTGTCTCTCGCGAGTTGCCGGTTGATCCCGACTGCGATCACCGCTGGGGCTTCCCGTGTTGCGTCTGGTCTCCTATGCCTACATGCCATCGCCATTACCCCGGCAGGTTTGACAGAGCTTGTTCGCTCGTCCATCTCCGTCGACAGCGGCCTTCCCTGTGTAACAGTCAGGTCGGCTCCTGCAATTACTTTTTCGGGGCCTGCTCAGCGTTCACTCGCGTTATGGCCTGCACGCTCGCGGAGTCGCCTAGCGACCCTTTACACCGAAAGCTCCGACAGCATCGTTGCCTCCGCTACCGCTTCGATTGCTACCGGGTGGAGCGAACCAGTTCCCGGGCGGGAGTTCCACCCGCTGAAGTCCAGCGCCTTTTCACGGCGCACTGCTACTTCAGTTGTTCACCATCTTTGTATGGACAAAGGTGTTCGCAGAAGTGTTCGAACGGCTGACGCTGCCGGCGGTGCTGGGGGAGATTCTCGCCGGCATCGCGCTGGGGCCTTACGCCGCGCGCATCATTGAGCCTACCGACAGCATTATCTCGATCGCCGAAATCGGCGGCATCTTCCTGCTGTTCACCGTAGGACTGGAAACCAGCCCCAGCGATCTTATCCGGCTGGGACGCAGGTCCATGAACGTGGCGGTAGCTGGCATGGTGCTTCCGTTTGCCGCCGGCTTCGCCTTGATGAAGACCACAGGAGAGACGACGCACGAGGCCACGTTTGTGGCGGCAGCGATGGTGGCGACCAGTGTCGGCATAACGGCGCGAGTGCTGCAAGACCTGGGAGTCCTCCGCAGCCGGGCAGCGCGGATCATTCTGGGCGCGGCGGTGTTCGACGACATCCTGGGAATGGTATTGCTGGCGATCGTGGTCAGCGTGGCAACAGGCGCTGCCATTAAGTGGCTCCATCTCGGCGTGGTGCTGGCAGAAGCGGTAGGCTTCGCCGCATTCATGATTTACTTAGGGCCCAATGTCATCAGGCGCATGAAGCCGGGCGTGCAACGGCTGTCGACGCGGGATGCGCCGCTGGTGCTGGCGCTGTCGATCTGCATGCTGCTCTCGGTGGCGGCCACCAAGATCGGCATGGCGGCGATTATCGGCGCCTTCTTTGCGGGGCTGATCTTCTGACTACTCGCCGGAGTGGAACCTGAAGCCACGGGTGCATGGCATCAACGAATTTCTCTCCCCGTTCTTCTTCTTCACCATGGGAGCGCGGCTCGACATCCATGTGTTCAGCAAGGACGTGATCGTGGTGGCGCTGGTTATCTCGCTGCTGGCGCTGGTCACCAAGATCGTCGGCTGCGGCGCTGCGGTGCTGCACGACGGCTGGCTCTGCGCTCTGAAAGTCGGCGTGGGCATGACCCCGCGCGGCGAGGTGGCGCTGATCGTGGCCCTCATGGGATTGCAGATGAACATGGTCTCGCAGCGCGCCTACGCCATCGTCATCTTCATGACTGCGGTTACCACGCTGGTGCCTCCGCCATTGTTGCGCTATCTGTTTCGCGATGAGATTCCCCGACCCTCGCTTCCGGTTTCGCCAGACGAAGAACGGGTGCAGATTGGCTGAGGCGCGCTCGTATAATCCTGCAGAGCTTTAATTGGGGCCGCTCGCGGACTGAAGTCCGCTCGCGATAAGAGAAATAGGGGCTTTTCGGCACGACTGAAGTCGTGCCCTGACGCGAATCGTCGCAAAGCCGAGTTTTTTCGCAACTTATGAAGGCGTGCCTTTCAAGGCCACAACTATCCGGCGCACCTGAAGGTGCGCCCCTTCAATTCAGAGTTTCCAGGAGAGACTATGCCAGGGGTGGAAGGCCGGGTTGTGCTGGTAACAGGAGCTTCGCAAGGCATCGGGCGGGCATGCGCGATGTTGCTTGCCGCCTCGGGCGCGAAGGTTGCGCTGTGTGCCCGCAGCCAGGAGAAGCTAGAGCAGGTCGCGAATGAGATCGCTGCCGCCGGCGGCGAATCTGCAGTGTTCAAGATGGACGTCGCCAGCGAAGAAGAGATCAAATCCGGAGCGAAGGCCATCGTGACGCATTTTGGCAAGATCGACATTCTCGTGAACAACGCCGGGATCACGCGCGATCAACTCGTGATGCGCATGAAGCGTGCCGACTGGGACGACGTCATCAATACCAACCTGACCGCGCCTTTTCTCCTGACGCAGGCCGTCATCGGCTCGATGCTGAAGCAGCGTTGGGGCCGAATTATCAACATCACCAGCATCTTCGGGCAGATTGGGCAGGCGGGCCAGGCGAACTATGCGGCGGCCAAAGCAGGCTTGATCGGCCTGACCATGGCGGTGGCGCGCGAAGTTGCTTCGCGCAATATCACCGTGAATGCCGTTGCGCCGGGTTGGATCGACACTGCCATGACCTCCGTTCTGTCGGACGAGATGAAGCAAGGCATGATGAAGAGCGTCCCGCTCGGACGGGTTGGGACCGATCTCGACGTGGCGCATGCAGTGAAATTTCTGGCATCGGAAGAGGCGGGATACATCACGGGGGAAGTGCTCAAGGTGAACGGCGGAATATTGATGGGGTGAGTTCACTGCCGCAGATCGGTAGAGCCGACTGTGCCGGATGTCGTGTATATGGAACTGAAGTTATAGACGCCTTACCCTGATTGTGGGGGGCCTGACACACCTTAGTAACTTAACGGTATCGATTACCAATTTCGCTGCCACGGTTGCGTGGAGAATAATAATTGCGCATCATGCGCTTAAAAGGCTTGCAATCGACGAATACTCTGGTTACTATGCAGTCACCTCCAATGCACCTTCCAAACAAAGGTTGAGCGGCGCGATGAATATCGGCGAAACCATTCGAAACTACCGCCTGCAAAAAGGAATGTCCCAGGGAGACATCGAAAAGCGCACCGGTCTTTTGCGTTGTTATCTCTCGCGGGTGGAAAACGGACATACAGTTCCGTCCCTCGATACCCTGGCCAAGATTGCCACTGCGATGGAGCTGCCACTGGCGCAGTTCTTCCACAATGGCGCCGGGGACAACGGAACCAAGGCGGGACCGCAACTCGCTGAAGACGAAGTGCGCTTCCTCACCCAGATCCGCCGTTACTCGCCGAGTTTGAACGACAGCGACCGCAAGCTGGTTCTGGCCATGATCAAGAAGATGGCCGTCAGCGCAGGAAAGTAATCCTTCCAATTGCCCGCTCCCTCGGCGACTGACGTCTTCTCGGGATGACAATAACAAACAGCTTATCGGCACGACCGGAGGTCGTGCCCTGACGCGGTGCCCGTCTAAGCCGAGTTTTTCCGCAGCCTGTTCAGCCGCCTTCCTCAGGCGGCTTTGCTGACTTCGTTGAGGGCGAGCACTGCCAGCTCCAGCCGGTCATGCGCCCCGGTTTTGGAGAAGATGCTCTGCAGGTGTCGCTTGACCGTGTTCTCGCTGATATTCAACTCATTCGCAATGTCGCGGTTTTTCATGCCGCGCGCCACCATGAAGGATATCTGCCGCTCACGCTCGGAGAGCCGCGTCATGGATGCCGGCTTCGGCTGCGGGTCGGTCACCATGGCATTGAGCACGCTGCGCGCGACGTCATCGGAAAACGCCAGCTCGCCTTCAGCGACCGTGCGAATTGCGCTGAACAACTTCTCCGGGCTGTCCCCCTTTAGAACCAGGCCGCGCGCGCCCAGTCGTACCACCTGCACGTAATCGCTCTGGCTCTCCGAACCCGTCAGCACGACCGATGCAACGCGATCGCCGGCCCGATCCAGCGTGCGCAACACTTCGAACCCGTCACTGTGCGGCATGAACAAGTCGAGGACCAGCACGTGTGGGCGATGCTCCTGCACCAACTGCAAAGCCTCTTCCCCGTTGGCAGCCGCACCGACCACAGCGAAGTCGGGCTGGGACTGCAGCAAAGCCGCCAGGGATTCGCGTAACACTCCGTGGTCGTCAGCGATAACGATGGCAATCTGATTTTGCATAGCCAACGAACTTAGATGCCGACAATGGCCTGGAAAGGCCTCTCTCCGGCGAGGAGAACCTTCGGCTATTCTGTTTAGGCAGATGCAACCTTCACTGGATTGGCTGTACAGGAGAGTACAAATCGCCTGGGCGAGGGAATCATGGGCAAAATACAGCGCGCAATTTTAAGCGTTACCGATAAGACTGGGCTGGAACCATTTGCCCGCAAGCTTAACCAACTTGGGGTGGAGCTGATCTCCACCGGAGGCACCGCCAAGATGCTGCGTGATGCGAGAATCCCGGTGAAGGACATCTCCGAGTTGACCGGCTTTCCCGAGATGCTGGATGGCCGGGTGAAGACGCTACACCCGAAGGTGCATGGCGGCATTCTGCACATCCGCGATAACCCACAGCACCGCGAGGCAGTGGCTGCGCACGGCATCGTGCCCATCGACATGGTGGTGGTCAATCTGTACGCCTTTGAGAAGACTGCTTCCAAGCCGGGCGTGAGCTTCCACGAGCTGATTGAGAACATCGACATCGGCGGACCCTCCATGGTGCGTTCGGCAGCAAAGAATTTTCAGGATGTGGCCATCGTTACATCGCCCGAAGACTACGATGCCATCGCGCAGGAGATGCAGTCGAGCGGCGGAGGGCTCTCGCTCGCGACCAAGTGGCGGCTGGCACAGAAAGCGTTCGCGACGACCGCGGCTTATGATTCGGCGATCGCCTCGACGCTGGAGCGGGTTGCGGCGCCGGAGGGAAAGCTCGCGTTAGATGAACAGGACTTCCCGCAGACGCTGCGGCTTTCCTTTCAGAAGGCGTTCGATCTGCGTTACGGAGAAAATCCGCACCAGAAGGCTGCGCTGTACAGCGACGGCTCGGGCAAAGGGGTCGCCAATGGCAAGCAACTTCAGGGAAAGGAACTCAGCTACAACAACATTGTCGACCTGCAAGCGGCCTGGGATCTGGCGCAGGAGTTCGAGCAGCCGGTATGCGCCATCATCAAGCACACCAATCCCTGCGGAACGGCAGTCGCGGAGACGCTGGCGGAAGCTTATCGGCGCGCGCTGGAGTGCGATCCGGTGTCGGCCTTCGGTGGGGTAATCGGAGTGAATCGCCCGATCGACGCTGAAACCGCGAACGAGATGGCGAAGCTGTTCCTGGAGGTGATCGCCGCACCCAAGTTCGACGATGCTGCGCGGGAAATCTTTGCCAGCAAGAAGAACCTGCGGCTGGTCGAGGTTGTCCCCATGGAGCAGAAGTGGGTGCTGAAGAACGTTTCCGGTGGCGTGCTGTTACAGGACAACGACATGCGTCCGCTGACCGATGCCGACTTGAAGTTGGTCAGCCAGCGTAAGGCGACTGACGTCGAGATGCGCGACCTGCTGTTTGCCTGGAGGGTGTGCAAGCACGTCAAGTCGAACGCAATTCTCTACGCGCGCAACGGACAAACCACGGGCGTCGGCGCAGGGCAGATGAGTCGCGTGGATTCCGCGCGCATCGGCGCGATGAAGTCGGTGCTCGGCATCAAGGGTTCGGTCGCGGCTTCGGATGCGTTCTTTCCCTTTCCCGACGGGGTTGAAGTGATCGCCGAAGCGGGAGCGACGGCCATCATCCAGCCCGGCGGCTCGGTGCGCGACCAGGAAGTAATCGACACTGCGAACAAGCTGGGACTGGCAATGGTGCTGACGGGCGTACGGCACTTCCGGCACTAAGGCCACCCGAGTAACCGTAACTCATGAGATAAGAGCCTCGTAGCCTTCGTGGTCGCCTATCCAAAACCACAGGTATCCGTCAGCTCGCCTGATGGCGAGGGCACGATAGTTCAGCGTAACGCGGGCCGACCAGATTTCTCGTCCGTTACGCTCACCGACTCTCTTCAACTGCAGTGAGGGGTGCTGCGGATTGGCCTTGAGTAGCTGAAATTGTTTCTCGGCACGGCTACGAATGTCTCGCGGCAGAGCATCGTAGCGTTGCCAAAAATGTGCAGTAGCACGATGCGGCATTCGGCGCTAGAGCGGCTGAATGCGGCCGGCTTCCTCATCTTCCAACGCTTTTTGAATGGCTTGGTCGAGACGGCCCGCCGCAAGGTCCGATTGAAGCCGCGCATCGATGCTATGCGGATGGTGCTCGTCCAGCCAGAGATAGAGTTCCTGGATCTGCTCCGGAGGTAGGCCGTCTATAGCGCGTTCGATTTCCTGAATGGTGCTCAGTTGCATGGCTCGTGTTTATATATTGTATTGCATCGATTATCTGGCTGGATCGCTTCACTACTCACGGTCGAGTTCGATTCCGGCTGTCATTTTGTTCCGCTGCGTTTAAACTGAGCCCGCATGGCCCAGAATCCAGGTATTCCCCCGCGTACCGCCGGTGCACTTGAGGTACAAATCCGTGAGTCGCTAGTCACCCGGGCACTGATCGTTCCCATCCAGGAGTTCATCCATATTCAGGGCGTCAGCAGCGTTGTGCTGCTGCTGGCGGCGATCGCGGCATTGGTGTGGGCCAACTCGCCGTGGCATGACTCCTACCACCATGTGTGGGACATGCAGCTGACGCTCTCGCGCCTGGACTTGCCGGTGCACGCCTGGATCAACGACGCTCTGATGGCGATCTTCTTCTTTCTCGTCGGCATGGAGATCAAGCATGAGATCGTGCACGGCGAGCTCTCAGACATGCGGCGCGCATCACTGCCGATCTTCGCTGCACTTGGGGGAATGGTCGTCCCGGCGCTGATCTATGCGGCGATCAATTTTCGCCGGGAGGGTGCACACGGTTGGGGCATTCCGATGGCGACCGACATCGCGTTTTCCCTGGGCGTACTGGCGATGGTGAAGGGCATCCCGGCGGAGTTGAAGGTATTCCTGCTGTCGCTCGCCATCGCGGACGATATCGGGGCAATCGCGGTCATCGCCATCTTCTACACCGAGACACTGCGGATTAACGCGCTGATCGTGGGCGCGCTGCTGCTGATCGTCATCTTTCTCATCTACCGCCTCGGGGTGCAGCGTCCCATCCTGTACGCCTTGCTGGGAGTGCTGTTCTGGGTGGCAATCCTGCGCTCGGGAATTCACGCGACCATCGCCGGCGTCATCCTTGGATTCATGGTGCCCACCACACCGCGTTTGAGCTTTGCCGACTTCGAGAGCATCGGAACCGACGTCGTGAAGCGCTACCGCGAAGCGCTGGCGAACGGCGACACGGCCACCGCCACGCGCATGCTCGGTGTCCTGGAGCAGGTGGTGAGTGCAACCGAAGCGCCTTCCGAGCGGCTCACGCGGAAGCTCAACGATTGGGTTTCGTTTCTGGTGCTGCCGCTGTTCGCTCTGGCCAACGCGGGCGTCGAGTTTTCTTCCGGCGGTCTCGGCGAGCTGTTACGCAGCCATGTCGCGTGGGGCGTGTTCTTTGGGCTGATTCTCGGCAAGCCGCTGGGGATCGTTGCCTTCTCCTGGCTCGCGGTAAAGATGGGAATTGCCAGCCTTCCCCATCACGTGGGCTGGCGGATGGTGAGCGCCGTGGGATTGCTGGCCGGCATCGGCTTTACGGTTTCGATTTTCATCAGCTCGCTGGCCTTTTCCGATCCGGCGATGCTGACCGACGCCAAGGCGGCAGTGCTGGGCGCCTCGGTAATCGCAGGAGTCGTAGGCTATATTGGCCTGCGCCGCGCTGCCGGCGCCGAGCCGGAGCCGGCAGGTGTGGAAGCGGCTGCGAGTTAGAAGCCGGGTGGGACGCCTCTGCATCTAAATTTTGCTTTATGCAGACCCGCGTGACTGTTAACCTTAAAGCCAAGAGCGGCTTCCACGCCAGTTACCCCTGCCGAGCGCCTCTGATTCGGCGGTACTCAAAAGGAGCATATATGCGATCTCGGATTTTCGGCCTCGTTCTAAGTGCATTTCTCGTCGCTGGGATGGCCGGATGTAGCGGCAAGAAGGACCAGGCAGCTCAGACCCCGCCGGCGGCAACGGATCAGTCGGCTCAGACGGCGCAGCCGACCCCGGCCGGCACACCGCCTGCGGGAGAGGTGAATCAGCAGGCGCAAACGGCGCAAACGCCCGCTCCTGCTGCCCAGCCTGTGCCGGAGCAGGCGCAGCCCGTTGAGCCACCACCACCACCGCGTCCCTTGGTCGTTCCCGCCGGCACTTCTCTGGTCGTGCGGTTAGGTTCCACGCTCGACACCAAGACCGCGCAGGCGGGGCAGCCGTTCAATGGCACTCTCGCGAGGTCCGCGGTGGTTGGGGGTGAAGTGGCGATTCCCGCCGGAGCTGGAGTGAGCGGAACGGTGGTGGAATCCAAGTCTCCCGGAAAGTTCAAGGGCGAAGGCGTCCTGTCGATCACCCTGAACTCGATCGACGTTGGCGGAGTTCCGAAGGAGATCGCGACCTCTACGTTCAGCCAGACGGTGAAGGGAAAAGGTAAGCGCACTGCTGTTGCCGTGGGTGGCGGAACCGGCGCGGGAGCGCTGATCGGCGGACTTGCCGGCGGCGGCAAGGGCGCTCTTATCGGAGGCCTGGTGGGTGCAGGCGCCGGCACGGCTGGTGCAGCTTTCACCGGGAACAAGGACTTGCAGATTCCGGCGGAGACGGCGGTCACCTTCCGGCTGGCCAACTCGATCACGGTGCCGCATACGGGAAAGAAAAAGAAGCCCGCAGCCGAGGAAGCCCCAGCGCAGTAGAAGGGCTGGTTCGCAAATCGAGCAAAAGGGAAGCCACGTGGCCTCCCTTTGCTAATGACGGGTGCTGGTTTTGCCCGGGTCGGAGTTTCGAATCCCACCCCGGCGAACGATGCCGGGATGGGGCACCCGCGCACTACTTCCCCTCTTCCTTCATTTGCGCTCGGCGTTCCGCCGCCCACCCTGCTTTATTCACCTGCCGTCCCCGACCGACAGCCAGCGCATCTGCTGGAACATCTTCCGTGATGCAGGAAGCTGCTCCCACATAGGCTCCCTTGCCGAGGCGGACCGGCGCGACCAGGGTCGAGTCGCTGCCGACAAATACGCCATCCTCGATGACGGTCGGGTATTTACCGACTCCATCGTAGTTGCAGGTAATCGTCCCGGCGCCGACGTTCACGCCCTCACCGATTTCCGCGTCACCAAGATAGGTGAGATGGTTGGCTTTGGATCCCTTGCCCAGACGTGTCTTCTTGGTTTCGACGAAATTGCCGACGTGGGCGCGTTCGCCGATATCGCTGCCCGGACGCAGATGGGAGTAGGGGCCGAGCTCTGCTCCGTTGCGCACTACCGAGCCTTCGAGGATGCAGCCCGGCTTGATCAGCACGCCGTCGCCGATCTCGCAGTTGGTGATCACCGAATACGAACGAATGCGGCAGTCGGAGCCGATCTTGGTTTTGCCGATGAGCTGCACGAAGGGCTCAATGACGGTGTCGGCTCCGACTTCAACGTCGGCGTCAATGTCGCAGGTTTCGGGACGGAAGATGGTCGTGCCTGCGGCCATCAGCTCATGTGCTTTCTTGGCGCGTAACTTGGCGTCGAGCTCCGCAAGCTCCAGGCGCGTGTTCACGCCCAGTACCTCTCCGGAATCATCGGCTGCCATGGCCAGGACCCTCTCGCCGGCATCGTTCAGGATCGATGCCATGTCGGTGAGGTAGAACTCGCGGGCGGGGTTCTCCGTGGACAACTGGTCGATATGCTTGAAGAGCGGCTTGGTAGCAAACGCATAGATGCCTGAGTTGACCTCCCCCTGTTCGCCTTGGTTGTCGCGTAATGATTTCTGCTCCACGATGCATTCGAGCTCGTCGGTGGGCCGGCCATGCAGGGTGCGGCGAAACACTCGTCCGTAGCCATTGGGGTCGTCGGGGCGGGCGGTAAGCACGGTCATCGCGGCGTCGCTGTCGATATGGAAGTCGCGGAGGCGTCGGATGGTCTGCGGCCGGATCAGCGGCACGTCGCCGGAGAGCACCAGCACATGCGCGAAACTTTGTAACGGGCTGCGGGCCTGCATCATGGCGTGCCCGGTGCCAAGCTGTTCCGTCTGGCGGACGAAGTTGATACCGGTGGAACGCAGTGCCGCCTCAACCCGGTCCGCCTCATGCCCGATGATGGCAAAGATATTCTGCGGCGCAACCACACGCATGGCAGCGGCTACGACATGCGCCAGCAGGGGCTGCCCGCCGATTTCGTGCAGGACCTTGGGGTGCCGCGATTTCAGGCGCGTGCCCTTGCCCGCCGCAAGAATGGCGACGGCAAACATGAAGTCGGGCTGCTCGTGGGGGGAGGAGGCAGAGCTCTGGTTTGGCATGATGTCTCGTTCTCGTCAGGGGATTAGGACTTGATGCGCGAGGCAACAATAGGAGTTTCGCGTACTTCCATCATAAGCCGCAGCAGGTCGTACGCAACGTGCAGCGTGTTGTGGCGCGCAATAAGTCCGTCGGGCTGGCGCATCTCTTCCACCAGGTAGTCGCCAAGAATCGGCTTTACGCCCAGGGCCTCTATCTGCCGCAAGTCAGCCTCGATGGGAGACTGAAGCTTTTCAGCATATTTCTGCTGGAGCGGCGACGAAGCCGGACTGCTGTTGACCAGCGCGTATTCGAAAAACTGGTGCCGCGCATGCTTGTACAGTGCGCGGATGTGGTCCGACGCCGTCAACCCCAGGCTCTCGTTGGCTTGTGTCATGAGATTGCACACGAAGACCTTGGTCGCGCGTGACGACTGGATCGCCTTCGACACATCGCGTACCAGCAGGTTGGGCACCAGGCTGGTGAAGAGCGAGCCCGGACCCACGGTAATCAGGTCAGCATTTTCGATGGCTTCCAGGGTCACGGGCAGCGGCTTGGCGTTGGCGGGAGCCATGCGCAGCTCGACGATGCGCCTATTGCTGGCGGTGATGTTGGTCTCTCCGCGTACGAAGGAACCGTCGTCCATCACGGCATAAAGCTGAGCGTTGCTGGTGGTAGCGGGGTAGATGTTGCCACGCGTAGCCAGAATGGCGGCGGAGAGCTCCACCGCTTTGCTGAAGTCGCCGGTGACTTCAGCCAGCGCCGAGAGGAAGAGATTGCCGAAGCTGTGTCCTTCCAAACCCTCTCCGGCTTTGAATCGGTACTTGAAGAGCCTGGAGAGGAGCGCCTCGTCTTCCGCCAGGGCAACAATGCAGTTGCGCACGTCGCCTGGGGCGGGCATGTTGAGCTCTTTGCGCAGGCGTCCGCTGGAACCGCCATCGTCACTCACCGTAACGATGGCACTTAATTGCGCAATAAAAGGCAGCTCGGGATCGATGTCAGGCTCGCCCGGCAGACAAACATATCGCTTCAGCCCGTGAAGCACGGTGGAGAGCCCGGTGCCGCCTCCCATGGCGACAACCCGGAGCGCTCGTGAGCCTTCGAGCTGGCGTGCAATCGGCATATCGAGCAGTGAGTGTGCCTAGAAGCGCCAGTTCTGCGAATCGGAGGGCACTTCGGCACTGGTATCAGGATAAAGCAGCTCGGTGAAACGCGGGTCGTCAGCGAGACCTTTGAAATCGGAATCGTTGCGCGCCTGAAAGCGGTTGGCCGGGTTCAACCGGATCGCCTCGTTCAGGCTGGTGATGGACTCCGGGAAGTGTCCCATCAGGCAATTCAACGCGGCCATGCCATACCAGATATAGTCGAGCTTGGGGTACTTGCTGACCAGGCCTTCGAAATTTTCGTGCGCTGTAAGGTAGTCGCCCATGTTCATGAGAGAAATGGCATAGTCGTAATGCTCTTCCGCTGTCTTGAACTGGTTGGAAGCCCGGCTGAGGTGCTGGTTGCAAGTATTCAGGTGCACAGCAGCGCGGTCGGCAAGCTCGGGGCTCGCGCCGCCCACGACCTTCTCAAAACATGCTTTGGCCCGATCATACTTGTGGGTCTGCATCGCCTTCAGCCCGGCCTCGTAGTTCTGAACGGCCTGGGTGAACCGTGGATCCTCGGATACCTTTGTGGGCTTGCTCATACCAGGCTTGTCCGGAGCCTTCATGGATGCTACTTGGGTGTTAACCCTCGGGTTAGCAGGAGCCGGCTTGCGAGCTGCTGCGGTTTTTTTGTTCATTCAGTCTGTCCCAGTAGGCGGGTCCAATGGCGAACCCTCGAGCACAGGCCTGGAAGGCATCAACTTTCTGATTAGATGGAGATTTTTACCTGCAATCGCATTCCCCGTCAACTGACCTAAGTGGCGTCCGCGGGTTGCTAGTCCACCTTCGCGGCTTCGTCGAGATCAATCGCCTTCCACTCGCCCTTGATGATCCCAGCCCGAATCTGCGTCGGCGTTTTCCCTAGCTTCGTCTGCTCGTAGGCGTAAAACACCTCCTTCATGCAGATCCCGCAGTGTGCTCCATGATCACTCTCATAACAGGTGTGCAGACTCTTGTGCCCGATGCGTTCGCAATAGCAATAGCACGGGAGCTGATTGAGAACGCCGGGGATCTTGGCCGCCAGCGCATAGGCGCGTACCTGATAAGGGGTCTTGAAGAGCTCGCCAACTCGCTGGTCCGGCGGCAGGATGGGCAGTACCTCTCCCGGTTTCGGCGGGGCCGTGTTATAGGCCGGAACATGGTCTCCCTGGGCGAAGGCCACCATGGCCAGTGCCGACACGCCCGCGAGCAAGGCTAGTTTGCGCATCCTCAAACCTCTGGGCGCTATTCTATATGGAAACGGGAGCAACTCGCGCGTAGCGCTGTGCCGCGGCTTGCTGTCCGAGTCGCTGAGGACTTCTGTCGAAAACGCGACGGGCTTCCCGGTTAGCGTCAATCGATCCGGCGCGTCTAACATAAGGATGATGGAGAAAACTCAGAACCAGGGCACGCCGTCGCTGGGCGAAAGCGGAGCACGCAATCATCCTGCACCCGGGGCTCGTGCCGTCAGACCGGTGGTGACGGCGTGGGCGCGTGATATCGCAATCTCGCTGATTATCTCGACCCTGTTCATCGTCTTCCTGTATCAGCCGGTGAAGGTCGAAGGCACCAGCATGATGCCAACGCTGGCCGACCAGGAACGCGTCTTCATCAACAAGTTCGTTTATAAGCTGGAACCGATTCACCGCGGCGACGTGGTGGTGTTTCGCTATCCGCGCGATGTTTCCAAGAGCTACATCAAACGCGTGATCGCCGTAGCAGGGGATCGGGTCCGGATCGATGATGGGGTGGTTTACGTGAACGATGCGCGACTTCCCGAGCCGTATGTTCCCGAAGACTACTGGGACGCACGCTCCTATCCCGAGACGGTGGTGCCCAGGAACGCCTACTTCCTGCTGGGCGACCATCGCAATCTGTCGAACGACAGCCGCGACTTCGGTCCGGTCAAAGAACAATACATCTACGGCAAGGCCGTCTTCGGATATTGGCCTTTCGACAAGCTGGGCAAACTGCGGTAGAGCGCTCAGGATGTGGAGGCTTTCCGGGCCTGTGACTCTGGAGTCGGAGGCCGGACGATTTGCGGATACGTATCTCAGCTATCGCCTTACAATGTTTGGCATGATGCGCTGGGCGTTGCTCTTTACCGTCTTCGTTGCATTTTCCGCGCCTTATTTGACGGGTCAGAACAAGGACACCTGTACTTACGTCGTGAAGGAAGTGTCGTTTGAGAACACGAAGGGTCTGACCTCGGAGCAGGTGGAGAGGCTACGCGGGCTGGTCGTGGGACGATGTTACGACCCTGTGGAATCGGAGTTCATCAGTCAGTATGTGTACGAGCAGTTGCGCGAATGGGGATATTGCAAGGCGACCGTCTACGCCCCAAACTATTTTCGAGTTCTGGACCGTAATATCCACCCCTCTCCCATAGCCGTCGCTATCGATTTCCTGCTGACCGCGTCGAGCGCAGAACAGAAGTAACTTTCGCCTGAGACTCATTGGGCTTTGGCCCCGGAGGAGATGCCGTGCAACGTCGCATCACGCTGTTAGCGCTCTTGATCTTAGTCACCCTAAGCGCATTCGCGGCCGAACGCGATCCGGAGCCTTTGATGCAAGCGGACCGCGACTTCGCCAAGGCCACAGCGGAAAAGGGCGTGGACGGCTGGATGGCCTACATGGCTCCGGGCGCCGTCTTGCTGGGAACAGAGCCAAAGGTCGGGCCCGACAGGATCAGGGCGACGATGACGGAGGAACTCCAGCCGGGGGCCCACTTGACCTGGGAGCCAACTAAGGCAGGATTCATTGGAGACGGCGATGTCGGCTACACGCTGGGACGATTCGAGTTCCGTGCGACCGACAAACAGGGCAAGACGACTTCCTTCAAAGGCACGTACATGACGACCTGGCAAAAGCAGAAGGACGGCACCTGGAAGGTCATCGGCGATATCGGCACTCCCGACAAGCTGCAGTGACTCTCTGCTAAAATCGATAAAATCCACTCCCCGGAGTAACGATGCAAGCAATCCTTGCGCTGGAAGACGGGCGGCTCTTCCAAGGCAAAGGCTACGGCGCAAAAGGCGAATGCTACGGCGAAGTCGTTTTTAATACCTCCATCACCGGCTACCAGGAAATCTTCACCGATCCCTCTTACGCTGGGCAGATTGTAGTTCTCACCAATCCTGAAATCGGGAATTACGGCACCAACTCCGACGATAACGAGGCCACGCGTCCGTACATCGAGGGGCTGATCGTGCGCGAGTTTTCGCGCGTCAGCTCCAACTGGCGCTCGCAGGAGGTCGCGGAGGAGTATCTGGAGCGCTACAAGATTCCCGTGCTGGCCGAGATCGATACCCGCGCCCTGGTACGTCACCTGCGCGACAACGGCGTCATGCGTGGGGTGATTTCGACGCTCGAAGCCGATCCTGAAAAGCTGGTGGCCAAGGCGCGCTCCATCCCCAAGATGGATGGGACTGACCTGGCCAAGGAAGTCACTACGCCGAGGGTATACGAGTGGGACCAGGGAATCCGCTCGTACGAGCCGACGGAGGTGGTCGGCGTGAAGGACGCTCCGCCGAAGCATCATGTCGTGGCGTACGACTACGGCATCAAGCACAACATTCTGCGGCGGCTGGTCGGCGAGTGCTGCCGGGTGACGGTGGTTCCGGCGACAACCAGCGCAGAAGATGTGCTGGCCATGAAGCCCGACGGTGTGTTTCTGTCGAATGGTCCGGGCGATCCCGAGCCGGTGACTTACGCGCAGGAGAACATCCGGCGCATGATGGGCAAGGTCCCGATCTTCGGCATCTGCCTTGGGCATCAGTTGATCGGTCTCGCGCTCGGCGGCAAGACCTACAAGCTGCGCTTCGGACATCACGGCGGCAATCATCCGGTGAAGCAGATGGCTACGGGCAAGATCGAGATCACGGCGCACAATCACAACTTCGCCGTCGATCCCGACTCGCTGAAGCAAAGCGAAGTGGACCTGACGCACATCGACCTGAACGACAACACGCTGGAAGGCTTGCGCCACCGCTCGCTGCCGCTCTTCAGCGTGCAGTACCACCCGGAAGCCGCTCCCGGCCCCCACGACTCGCACTACCTGTTCAAGGATTTTGTGAAGATGATGGAGGAGTGGAAGAAGTGACTTCTCGACTCGTCATTGCCGACAATCCCAAGACTGTTGAAGGAGTCCTTCAGGAGTTCTTGCCGCCAGAGTTAGCTGCAGATAGATGACCTGCAGACGGCGATTCCTCGCATTGCCAAAGATGCGCAGCTTGTTGCAGCTATTGCTAGGGCTGTGAGACGAGTCCCCACGACGCACAAGGTACTGCGCGGTGACGCGCGAGAGATCAAGGTTGCCGAGGGCAGCGGTTCATCTCGTGCTCACATCTCCTCCCTATTGGACATTAAAAGAATATCGGCACTCTGACGGCCAAATGGGGCATATCTCTGATTACGACGACTTCATATCAGAGCTCAATCGGGTCTGGCAGAACTGCTACCAGGCTTTGGTTCCTGGAGGGAGACTGATCTGCGTTGTTGGGGATGTGTGTCTCTCACGGCGAAAAAATGATGGCCGGCACACCGTCGTTCCCCTGCACGCTTCCATTCAAGAGAGTTGTCGCAAACTTGGCTTCGACAATCTTGCACCAATAATTTGGCACAAGATTGCTAACGCCGTTTACGAGGTTGAAAACGGGGGTTCCGGCTTCTTGGGCAAACCTTACGAGCCTAATGCAGTAATCAAGAACGATATCGAATACATTCTGATGGAACGGAAGTCCGGAGGTTACAGAGCCCCGGATCCAGCGACGCGAATTCTAAGCCTAATAAGCGAGGAAGAGCACAAGCTTTGGTTTCAGCAGATTTGGACGGGGCTCACCGGCGCTTCCACTCGTTATCATCCAGCGCCATTTCCTCTCGAATTAGCGGACCGCCTTATCCGGATGTTTAGCTTTGTCAGGAGACACAGTCTTTGATCCCTTCTTAGGGACTGGCACGACAGCAATAGCTGCCGCCCTCAGCGGCCGCCATAGTTTCGGTATCGAGGTTGATTCGCACTATCATCGCACTGCAGTCATGAGAATCAGAGAACAAACGGGTTCTTTGTTTCACCAGGTAAGAATTGAGGCTGACGAGGACGTCGAGCGTGGAGTTTAGTCCCAGCCTGGAGGCACGGCTCCGCGATGCGATCCAGGCATTCTGGAATACGCGTGAATCGCAGTCCAGCAAACAGGGAATCAAGAAGCGGAGTTCGGGATGCAGGGTCGCGGACCGCAGTAACTGGTGGAGCTCAGATGAATGGGTTTGTTTCAGTAATCAGGGACCTGCTAGAGGAGAGCGGGATCGGCAAACCGGTTATCTTCACTGAGCGCTCTGTCGAGTTGCCGGGTTGGTTTCGACCTGAGAAGAAATGGGATCTGCTGGTTGTCGTGGATGGCTGTCTGATTGCGGCGATTGAATTTAAGTCCCAGGTGGGCTCCTTCGGAAACAATTACAACAACCGAACTGAAGAAGCCCTCGGTAGTGCAACTGATATCTGGGCGGCGTATCGGGAAGGTGCATTTAAGCCCTCAATTCGCCCGTGGCTGGGCTATCTTATGCTTCTGGAAGAGGCGCCTGAGTCCGTCCGTCCCGTGCGCGCGCAAGAGCCCCACTTTAAGGTATTCCCGGAATTTAAGAGTGCTTCTTATGCGCGACGCTATGAAATCCTGCTCACTAAGCTAGTCCGAGAACGCCTTTACGATTCGGCGTGTTTTCTGTTGTCGGACCGCAATGCAGGACCAGCGGGTGGATACCGCGAGCCCTCTGTTGAGCTGAACTTCGAAAACTTCATCAACTCCCTGATGGCTAGAGCGATCGCCTGCAGGAAGGACTCCTAATAGATGCCACGCCGCAACGACATCGCGAAGATACTGATTATCGGCTCGGGGCCCATCGTCATCGGGCAATCGGCGGAGTTCGACTACTCGGGCGCACAGGCCTGCAAGGCGCTCAAGTCCGAAGGCTATGAAGTCGTGCTGGTCAACTCGAACCCGGCGACCATCATGACCGATCCCGAGATGGCCGACCGCACCTACATCGAGCCGCTCACCCGTACTTACCTCGAAGAGATCATCCGCATCGAAGCCGAGATGCTGGCGTCGAGCGGGCGCCCCGGCATTTTCGCCGTGTTGCCGACGGTCGGCGGGCAGACCGCGCTCAACCTCGCGGTCGAGCTGGCCGACAACGGTGTCCTGGAAAAGTACGGCGCGCAGCTCATCGGCGCGCAGCTTGGGGCAATCAAGAAGGGCGAAGACCGGCTGCTGTTCAAAGACGCGATGACGCGCATCGGCCTTGAAGTTCCGAAGTCGAGCCTCGTCAACAATCTGAAAGACGGCATCGATTTCAGCAGCAAAATCGGGTTTCCGGTGATTCTCCGTCCATCGTTCACCCTCGGCGGCACCGGCGGCGGCATTGCCTACAACCGCGAGGAGCTGCTCGAACTGCTGGCCCGCGGACTCGACCTCTCGCCGGTTCACGAAGTGCTGCTGGAAGAATCGGTGCTCGGCTGGAAGGAATACGAGCTCGAGTTGATGCGCGACCTCGCCGACAACGTCATCGTTGTCTGCTCGATCGAGAACTTCGATCCCATGGGCGTGCATACCGGCGACTCGATCACGGTTGCTCCGGCGCAGACGCTCACCGACCGCGAATATCAGGCCATGCGAGACGCCGCAATCGCTGTCATCCGCGAGATTGGAGTCGAGACCGGCGGCTCGAACATTCAGTTCGCCATCAATCCGCATAACGGGCGCATGGTGGTGATTGAGATGAATCCGCGCGTTTCGCGCTCGTCGGCGCTGGCGTCGAAGGCGACGGGCTTCCCCATCGCCAAGATCGCAGCCAAGCTCGCGGTGGGCTACACGCTCGACGAGATTACCAACGACATCACGCGCAAAACGCCGGCTTGCTTTGAGCCGACACTCGACTATGTGGTCGTCAAAATTCCCAAGTGGCAGTTCGAGAAGTTTCCTGGCGCTGACGAATCGCTCGGACCGCAGATGAAGTCGGTCGGCGAAGTGATGGCCATCGGGCGGACGTTCAAGCAGGCGCTGCTGAAGGGCATTCGTTCGCTGGAGACGGGCAAGAGCATCAGCGCGGAGAAGATTGAACCACGCATTCTCACTAAGCGCCTGGTCACGCCGCATCCCGAGCGGTTGCAGTACATCCGCTACGCGCTGGAGCAGGGAATGAGTGTGCGGGAGATCCAGCAGATGACCGAGATCGACGCCTGGTTCCTGCACCAGTTGAAGGAAATCGCGGACGAGCAGGCGCGGCTGAGCAAAGGCGGGCTGGGACTGTTCGAGAAGAATGAGCTGCGGAGTCTCAAGCGGCTGGGTTTCTCCGACTCACGCCTGGCGACGTCGATGCACGTTGAGGAAGGCAAAGCCTCTTCGGAAAAGGTGCACCAGCTTCGCAAACAGCATGGCGTAACTCCGGTCTACAAGCGCGTGGACACCTGCGCCGCGGAGTTCGAAAGCTTCACACCCTATCTGTATTCCACCTACGAGGACGAAGACGAGGCGACGCCAACCGATCGAAAGAAGGTCATCATTCTCGGCAGTGGCCCTAATCGCATCGGTCAGGGAATCGAGTTCGACTACTGCTGCTGCCATGCCGCGTTTGCGCTGCGCGATGACGGCTTCGAGACGATCATGGTGAATTGCAATCCAGAGACCGTCTCAACCGACTACGACACCAGCGACCGGCTTTATTTCGAACCCCTGACCTTCGAAGACGTGATGGCGGTGTACGAGCACGAGGCTGCTGGTGGGGCGCCGATCGGCGTGATCGTACAGTTCGGTGGACAGACGCCTCTAAATCTCGCACTGCGGCTGAAGGCCGCGGGCGTGCCCGATTATCGGTACGTCGCCGGAGAACATCGACCTGGCGGAAGATCGCAAACGGTTCGGCAAGCTGCTGGAGGAACTCGATATTCCGCAGCCGCCGGGAGCGACTGCCGCCAGCGTGGAAGAAGCCGTGGCCAACGCGAAGCGGGTGGAGTATCCCGTTCTGGTGCGGCCTTCGTATGTGCTCGGCGGACGCGCGATGGTGATCGCTTACGACGACGCGTCAGTCGAGCAGTACATGCGCGAGGCGGTCGAGTACTCGCAGGACCGTCCGGTGCTGATCGACCACTTCCTGGAATCGGCGACTGAAGTTGACGTTGACGCACTCAGCGACGGCGAAGATGTTGTGATTGCCGGCATCATGCAACACATCGAAGAGGCCGGCATCCACTCCGGCGACTCGTCGTGCGTGCTGCCGTCGGTCGACATCCCTCAGCACGTGCTGGAAGACCATTCGCGATTACACCTTCCGGCTGGCGCGCGCTCTGAATGTCATCGGATTGATGAATGTGCAATACGCCATTCAGCGCGACAAGGTGTTCGTCATCGAGGTGAATCCGCGCGCCTCGCGTACCGTGCCGTATGTCTCCAAAGCGACCGGCGTTCCGGTGGCGAAGATCGCCGCCCGCCTGATGACGGGCCGCAAGCTGCGCGAATTCCTTCCCGACAACGTCGAGCGCGCCTCGGACCTCGACACCGGCAACTTTTATTACGTGAAGTCCCCGGTGTTCCCCTGGGGCAAGTTTCCCGGTGTGGATACGGTGCTCGGGCCGGAGATGAAGTCCACCGGCGAGGTGATGGGCGTGGCCGACAACTTCGGCGAGGCCTTTGCCAAGGCGCAACTCGCCGCCGGACAGATGCTGCCTACCTCAGGCCGCGTCTTCCTCAGCGCCAACGATCGCGACAAGCCATTCATCGCGGAGGTTGCTGCCCGCTTCGTCGAACTTGGCTTCAGCCTGGTCGCGACGCACGGCACGGCGAAGCTGATTGAAGATGCAGGCCTGCAAGTCGAGCGAGTTTACAAAGTGAAAGAAGGCCGGCCGAACGTGGTCGACTTGATCAAGGGCGAGCGCATTCACCTCATCGTGAACACGCCGCACGGCATCGAGCCGTGGTTTGACGAGAAGGCGATTCGCCGTGCCGCCGTAACCGCTCGCATTCCCACCATCACTACGCTGTCCGCGGCCCGCGCCGCCTGCGACGGCATCGCCGCCCTGCAGCGTGGCGAAGCGAAGGTTTATGCCCTGCAACAGCTCCACGCGGAGCGAGCTGCGGCGGTTCGCTAGTCTATGCACTGAACTCGCGGCACCGGTGCCAGTAGGCTGAATCGAGCTTTGCGAGCGAGGGCCTTGTCATCACGAGCGCCTTCTTTTGGTGCGAGGGATCTGCTCCCTGCTGACGGAACAGTCTCCCCTAAGGAGAACATTTCTGCTGCCGGCGAGAACAGATCCCTCGGCCGAAGCGGCCTCGTGATGACAAACCTTTCCTGTAATCTGGAATTGACGGCGTTACGTCGATCGCTGCGACATCAGCATCAAACTCTTATATGGCGAAAACAGAGCCCGCGAATTCTGAGCTTGAGGCGCTCCGCTCAGAATTACAGGAGGAGAAGCGCGAATTCGCGGCGCCGGGCTCGAAGAAGTCGAAGGTGGCCGTTGCCACGCGGGCGCTGCGCCATCGCAATTTTCAGCTCTTCTTCAGCGGCCAACTTATTTCGCTCATCGGCACCTGGATGGACACAGTCGCCGAGTCGTGGCTGGTGTATCGCCTGACCGGATCAGCCCTGCTGCTGGGAACCGTTGCGTTCTGTAATCAGATCCCGGTCTTCCTCTGCGCCCCCATCGGCGGGATTGTCGCCGACCGCTACAACCGCCATCGCATCATCATCGCTACGCAAGCGCTCTCCATGGTGGTGGCGTTCATTCTGGCGGTGCTCACGCTGACCCATCGCGTGCAGGTTTGGCAGATCATGGTGCTGGCGGCAGCCGGCGGCATAATCAACGCATTCGACATTCCGGCGCGCCAGGCCTTTCTCATTGAAATGGTAGGTCGCGAAGATCTGCTGAACGCCATCGCACTGAATTCGTCGATGTTCAACGGAGCCCGTATCATCGGCCCTGCGGTGGCCGGTGTTGTGGTCGCGGCTGTCGGCGAGGGCTGGTGTTTTATGGCGAACAGCCTTAGCTACATCGCCGTCATCACGGGTCTGCTGCTGATGAAGCTTCCCGCGCGCCTGGAACGGCTGCGAGAGACCTCACCATTGGAAGAAATTGTCGATGGTTTCAAGTTCGTGAAGAATACCGCCCCCATTCGCACAATTCTGCTGATGCTGGGCCTGGTCAGCCTTGTGGGCATGCCTTACGCGGTGCTGATGCCCGTGTTCGCCGCGCAGATCCTGCATGGTGGTGCGAGGGCGCTGGGCATTCTTATGGGCGCCACCGGCGTAGGTGCGTTGCTGGGAGCGGTGAGCCTGGCGGCGCGCGTCGGCGTAAGGGGACTTGGAAAGCTGATTGCATTTTGCGCCAGCGGCTTTGGGATCGCGCTGATTGCATTCTCATTCTCGCGCGTGTTCTGGCTTTCGGGGCTGCTTCTGATCCCCGTCGGATTCTGCATGATGGTACAGATGGCGTCGTCGAATACGCTGGTGCAGTCGATGGTGCCGGATACGATGCGCGGCCGCGTGATGGCCGTCTACTCCATGATGTTCATGGGAATGGCCCCGTTTGGAGGGTTCTTCGCAGGAGCCCTCGCCCATCGCATCGGCGCGCCCTACACCGTTGCTCTCGGCGGCCTGGCCTGTATTGCTGGCGCTTCGGTTTACGCGATGTATCTGCCTAAGATCAGGGGCGAAGCCCGCGAGTTGATCCTGGCGCAAGGCATGACCGCGGGCGTTCCGGTACAAGAGGTGACGAGGCAGGGGGCGTGAGGAAAAACAGTGGTCAGTTGTCGGTTGTCGGAGGGTGTCAGGCGTCAGGTGTCAGGTATCAGAGGTGAATGATATTGTGAATTCTGATACCTGATACCTGATACCTGATACCTAACCTATGAGTGCTGAGACCGCGCACCCCACCACCGACGATCGAAGCCCGAAGCAGCCAGGCACCGCCTACGTCGGTACCTCCGGATGGTCATACACTATCTGGAAGCCGGAGTTCTATCCCAAGAATGTCGCCTCGAAGAACTTTCTAAACTATTACGCCACCCGGCTGAATGCCGTCGAGGTTAATTTCACCTTTCGCATGCGGCTACAGGAGAAGACCGCCCTCGGCTGGATGGCTGCCGTCGGTCCCAACTTCCGCTTCGCGCTCAAGGCGAATCAGTTCATCACACACATCCGCAGACTAAACAACGTTGAAGAGCCGCTGCAACGCTTCCTCACCACTCTGCAACCTTTTGGCACCCAGCTTGGTCCGGTGCTGTTCCAGCTTCCTCCGAATCTGAAGTGCGACGTTGGACTATTGCGTCAATTTCTTTCTCTTCTGCCCAGAAACTTCCGATCCGCGTTTGAGTTCCGCCACGAATCGTGGTTCAACGACGAGGTCTACACGGCGTTGCGCGACGGCAATGCAGCGCTCTGCATCTCGGAGACGGAAAAGCTCACTACTCCGGAGGTTCATACCGCAAGCTATGCCTACTTCCGTTTGCGGGAGACGAGCTATTCCGCCGAGGACCTCAAGCAGGTCGCAACTCGGGTGGAGCGAGTTCTTGCCGAGGGAAGCGACGCCTATGTCTTCTTCAAGCACGAAGAGGACCCGACCAGCCCCTTGAACGCGGTGGAGTTGCTGGGCAAACTGACTAGTACCTAGTTGCAAAAGTTAGCGTGCGATAAAACCCGTTGATAACTAACGCTTTATCTCTTGCAATCTGTACGCGAATTAATGCAACGAGGTACTAGCACGAGTTGACTTCGCAATAGCTAATCCTCGTGTTAGGCCGAGTTCACAGGCCACGGAAAATTCGGGTTTGCGAAGATCCGCGTCAGGGCACGACCTCGGTCGGGCCGAAAAGGCTTCTACAAAATTCTTGTGAGGGACCTGGTTTGGATGGGCTCAAAAGCAGATCCCTCGCGGACTCACGTCCACTCGGGAGGACAATTTAGAAAGGGTCGAATTCGGCACGACCGAAGGTCGTGCCCTGACGCGGTTCCTCCCAATCCCGAACCTACGGCAGGTTGCAAGATGCTCACCTGCTGCAAACTCAAGCGTAGCCGACCTCGTCGGCTGCTGCTACGTTATCCTTGATTCATGCGGGTGAGAGTGGTTTACTTCGGCGTGCTTCGCGAGATGGCCGGCAGGGAGCAAGAAGCTGTTGAGCTGAGCGAACCCTCGCGCCTGGCGGAGCTTTACTCGCAGCTCCAGCAGCGCATTCCCGGCCTCAGCAAGTTCGGTGGCTCTATCGCTCTGTCGATCAACTACGAATATGCGAGCCTTGACGCGCCGCTGCACGAAGGCGACGAAGTAGCCTTGCTGCCGCCGGTTAGCGGAGGAGTGGATTCGACGAATCATGAACCCGAGGACGCGCAGGCGCATGCCCGAATCGTGCGCGAGCCCATCAACTACGAGCTGATTGCCACAGATATCAAGTCGCCTGAGGACGGTGCGGTCATCGTCTTTGATGGCATTGTGCGTAACCACTCACGCGGCCGGCGGACTCTGTATTTGGAATACAGTGCCTACGAGCCGATGGCTGTCACCGAACTGGAGAAGCTGGCGCAAACGGCGCTTGCCAACTACCCGGTCCGCGACGTCAGGATCGTCCACAGGCTGGGGCGGTTGGAGATCGGCGAGAGCAGTGTACTGATCGCGGTCGCTTCGGCACACCGTGCCGCCGCGTTCGACGCCGCCCGCTGGATTATTGATACTCTTAAGAAGACCGTGCCGATCTGGAAAAAGGAATATTTCGAAGACGGCGCAGTCTGGGCTGACGGCGAGCCGTTCCCGCCAGAAATCTCGATCTCGCCGCACGGCACGTCAAAGTAGCAGGAGTCGGGTTTACTCCGCAGGAATGTGCTCACCTCGTAAAACTGTCCGGGTCTCGAAACCGGCGCTTATCTTCATCGCGATGGCGACGATGACGCTTGTGCTGGGATCTTCGTTGGGCGCTCAAACCCGTGCCGCGGCGCCCGCACCACCCGCCGCAAACTCGGCAGCGTCGGCTGGTGCCGCGGCCCCGGCAGCAAGCGGTGCCGATCAGGCTGGAGAATCTAGCAACGATCCTGCCGCAACCTTTCGGGTGAACGTAAAGCTGGTGAACGTCTTCGCGACAGTGACTGACAACGCCGGGGCTCCGGTGGCATCGCTGAAGCAGGACGATTTCCAGATTTTCGAGGACGGCGAGCCGCAGAAGATCGCCCTGTTTTCACGCGAATCGGAGCTGCCGCTCTCCATTGTGCTGGCCATCGATACCAGCTTGAGCACGAAATCGAACCAGAAGCTGGAGTTGGAGTCGGCCCGGCAGTTCGCCAAGGCCATTCTGCGGCCCATCGATGGCGTGTCGCTGTTCGAGTTCAGCGAGGTCGTCGACCAGCTCACGCCCTTTACCTCGGACCTGCGCGTCATTGACAAGGGGATTAATCGGGTCCGCACCGGCGCGGCCACAGCTATGTACGACATGCTCTACCTTGGAGCAGATGCTCTCATGCAGCGCCGGGGGCGCAAGGTGATGGTGGTGATCACCGACGGCGGTGACACGGTGAGCAAGGTGAGCTATCAGGAAGCGGTGCGCGAGGCACAGGAAGCGGAAGCAATCGTCTACAGCATCATCATTGTGCCTATTGAGAACAGTGCTGGCCGCGACACTGGCGGTGAGCACGCCCTGATTCAGCTTTCGCGCGACACCGGCGGGAAGTACTACTACGCCAGTGGAATGGAGCAACTGGACGCGGCCTTTCGCAGGATCAGCGAGGAGCTGCGAACGCAATACCTGATTGCGTACTATCCCACGCCGCGCCTTTCCAGCTCAGAGTTTCGCAAGATAGAAATCAAGGTCGTGCCGAATACGCCCGACTATCCCAATTCTTCGGAATTGCAGGTGCGCTCCCGCTCCGGCTATTACACAATGCCTTCCAAGTAGGTCGGGAAGAGGAGTCGCCCCAGCAAACAACCGCACGCATGTGGTGAATTCGTGGAACTAGCTGTGGGAGAGGTGGGAAAAGCAGGTAGGGATGTAAGCAGCCACTCGCGAGGCCCGGATGTACCGAAGCAAGCAACCGAGCCTCACGCGATTCTCAGGACCCCCAAGTCCTGAATTTAAGCGGGCGATTAACGCCTTTGAGCGCCGGCAACCCCGAAGTTGGCCGCAACCCAAACTAGGGGTTATCGTTGCACGTGGGCTACCACCCGTTCGGGCAACGTAACTGCTTTATTTGCAATGAACGGTGTTCCGTCTCGCCGCCGCTTATTTTGATTTCTGTAGTAGTCCCAGTTCTCGACTACAACTTCTGGGAGGCTGCGCCGCAGCGAGCGCCATCAATCCCACGTCCAAGATGATAATACGGTAAACTTGCCCACTTATCTGACACCCTGTAAGAAGGAGTACTCATGCCTCCCACGATGGGTAACGGCAAGATCTGTTACGTTGAGCTTCCGGCCACCAACATCGAGAAGTCGGCTGAGTTTTATCAGCGCGTTTTTGGCTGGGAGCTGCGGACGCGCGGCGACGGTCAGACGGCGTTCGATGACGGCGTCGGACAAGTAAGCGGTACGTGGGTTCTGAACCGCCCTCCGAGCACCCTGCCGGGCCTTCTGGTTTACATCATGGTGGACAATGCCGAGGAGACGATCAAGGCCGGAGGCGAGATTGTGCAGCCAATCGGCGCTGACGCTCCGGAGATCACCGCCCGATTTCGTGACCCCGGCGGGAACGTGATCGGTATTTACCAACAGCCAGCCGCGCGCCAGTAGCCCTACTTTGGCCCTCAGCTGTCAGCTATCAGCCGTCAGCTATCAGTTATCAGTTCAAGCCGAGAGGCAAAGGGGCACTTGTCTGTCCGGCAGTTTTGTTCTTTAACTGACAGCTGAAGGCTGATAGCTGACAGCTTGCATGTTTGATGTTATTTGGCTTTGAGAGAGTCCGGGCGAAACCGCCCGATTCGTCCTCCCGGGCCTACCGCAAACGGAGGAGAAACGGCGTTCCACTTGCCGTTATCCAGAGCTTGCCAGGCTTTGCCATCGTCGCGAGAGATATCGGAACCGTTCGTGCCGACGGCGATCCACACATTCGCTTCCGGGTACCACGCCACGCCGGAGCGGTAACCGTGAGGCGGCTTGCTCGCAGCAGTCCAATGGTGGCCTCCATCGGCGCTCCACGCGGCGTTGCGCGTGGCGTCGTCAGGCTTCTTGTAGTCGCCGCCCACGACAACTCCGAGCTTCAGATCACGAAAGCTAACTGAGAACGCGCCCGAAGACTCGCTGCCTCCAGCCAGTGGCAGAGGAACCTGCAAGCATTCTTTCCTGGTATCGCTGGATGCCAGCAAGGGTGAGAGTAGCGCGCGTGGGCCGCCCTTCCCACCTGTGACAATGATGTAACGTCGCGAACCAAAGACAAACGCTGCCGAGTTGCTCGCGGCGAAGCCCGACTCACCATCACGCGCTTCGCACGCTTTGTCATCGACAGACCACGCGTGTTCCGCCATCACGACTCTTGTATCGAATCGTCCGTTCACCGGATCGCCGATCAGTACGCCTGTACTGGCATCTCCCGGCAAGCCGAAGTTCTGCGACTGAAATACAAGGGCATCCCAGAAGCCGTCTTTCTCGACGTTCCGGGCTTCCTCGGTCCAATGCAAGCAGCCGTCGGTGGTCTTGTACACACGGGAGAGAACGCCCGGCCCGGAGGAGAGAACCATGCCATTATCAGCATCCCAAGCCCAGACACCGCGAAAATCGAGCTTCTCCGCGACTGCGGGCGGAGTGCAACGCTGCCAGTGTGCCCCGCCGTCCTGGGTTCGCAGAATGGTGCCGTCAGCACCGCTCGCCCAGGCAACCGAACCATCCACCGAGTGAATGCCTCGTAGACTGGCAGTGGCGTGAGAGACCTGAAGGTCCCACTGTGCTTCAAGACGGGTGAGCGCCAAATTGATCGCAAGGAACACTACAGCCCGAGCGACAGAATTCATCTTCAAGCGCATGGCAGCAACATGGTAGCAAGCGATGGTGTGCGCGTTTCGTTCAGACACAATCGCTATGGGGCATTTACTTCGACAATGCCCCCTCGCCATTTCTCCGGGCAGGCTCCTTGCCGGTTTGGCATAATCATGATGCTCTGGCACTAAGCCGTTCGCCGATGGTGTACACGGCGCGCGGTCCGCAAATGGCAGCTTTCAGGGTCACGCGTTCCGGGTTCCCGCACGCGGGTGATGTTGCCTGGGCTCCGATAAAAGGCAACTTGACCAACCGGAAGCGGCGTGGCCGGGCAAGACGGCCATCGGCCAGCATGACATTTGTCTCCCATGCCTTTACGCCCACGCCGAACCGGCGGCTCAACGAGCTCGTCGGATTCCTGGCGTTGGTCTCCGCGACCCTCCTTGTCCTCTCCCTGATTTCTTATTCGCCCCTCGATCCGTCGTGGAACACGGCGGCCACTCCACCGGCTTCGCGTCCCGCGCATAACTGGATCGGGCCAGTAGGCGCAATTGTCAGCGACCTGGCGCTACAGATTTTCGGCGTTTCCATTTTCCTGATTCCGGTGTTCCTCGTGGTTTATGCGCTGCGGTGGTTGCGGTCGAGGCCCATCACCTCACCCATCGCCAAGACCGCAGGGGCCGCGTGCCTGGTGGTATTCGCGTCCGGCCTGATTGGGTTGCTTCCCTGGCACGTCAGATGGCGGGGAGCGGTACCGGCAGAAGGGTTGATGGGACGCATTGTTGCCGACGCGCTGATTCACTACCTGAATGTAGTCGGCGCTTACCTGGTGTGCCTCGCCGCAATCGCCGTGGCACTGTATCTTTCCACTGCTTTCTCCTTCGGCGCTATCCAGATCTGGTCAAAGACCCGGCTGTCGTTTGCGTATGCCGCCCTTGACCGGTTTGCGGACTGGCGGGCCGAACGGGTTCGTCGCCGCGCCGCCCGCGAGCTGGAGAAGAAACGCGCAGCCGCGGCCAACGCCAAGCCGGTGGTGACAGCGCAGCTTGTACCGCGCCGCGCCAGCGAACAGCCGGCGGCGGTTCCAGAACAGCAGACAGCTCCACCCGCCCCCATCGTGCCGGCGGTGCGCGCAGAGAATGTCCGCAGTGGCATTGAGCGTGTCTTCGGAGCAGGAGCAGGAGCAGCACATCCGCAGGCAGCATCGCTACCCAAGCCGTCAGAGGTTCCGGCTGCGAACATCCCTGCCGATTCCGAGCCGATAGCCATGGGCTCTCGCGCCGACAGCGTGCCGCACGGCAAGACGACCATGCCGCGTCTTGCAGGGGGCTACAAGCTGCCCTCGACCGCGCTGCTGCATCGCGCCGACGAGCACAATGCGGTAAATGAAGAGGAGCTGAAACGGCTGGCGCAGGTGTTACAGGAAAAGTGCGGCGAGTTTGATGTGCGCGGCACGGTTTCGCAAATCAATCCCGGGCCGGTCGTCACTACCTTCGAGTTCAAGCCGGAAGCCGGCATCAAGTACAGCCGCGTCACAAGTCTGTGCGACGACCTCTGTCTCGCGCTGCGCGCCGAGAGCATTCTGATCGAGCGCATGGCAGGCAAGTCGACAGTCGGCATTCAGGTGCCGAACCACGAGCGTGAGACGATCTGGCTGCGCGAGGTGGTCGAGGCGCGCGAGTTTCTCGCCTCCAAGTCCAAGCTGACGCTGGCGCTCGGCAAAGACATCAATGGCCGCATCGTTACCGCCGACCTGAACACCATGCCCCACCTGCTGATCGCCGGCTCGACCGGATCCGGCAAGAGCGTGGCTATCAATGCCTTCATCATGTCGGTGCTGTACAAGGCGACGCCGGACGAGGTGAAGCTGATCCTGGTCGACCCCAAGCGGCTGGAGCTGGGCAATTACGAGGGCGTACCGCATCTGCACACGCCAATCATCACCGAGCCCAGGCTGGCATCGAATGCCCTGCGAAACGCGGTCCGCGAAATGGAGCGCCGTCTGAAGGTGCTGGCGGAGAAGGGCGTGCGCAACATCGACCAGTACAACCGGCTGTTCGAAGAGAACACTCCCAGCCTCTTCGATGACGGCAGCGAGGCGCGTCCCTTGCCTTACATCGTCATCATCATCGACGAGCTTGCCGACCTGATGATGCTTGACGGGCAGAACGTCGAAGCCTCGATTACGCGGCTGGCGCAGATGGCGCGCGCCGTGGGCATCCACCTTGTGCTGGCCACGCAGCGCCCGTCGGTCGACGTCATCACCGGACTGATCAAGGCCAACTTCCCGGCGCGTATTTCGTTCCGTGTTGCCACCAAGATCGACTCGCGAACCATTCTCGACGCTAACGGCGCCGAGGCGCTGCTGGGGCGTGGCGACATGCTGTACCTGCCGAATGGGTCGGCGCGGGTCCACCGCGTTCATGCGCCCTTGGTTACCGAGAAGGAGATTGCAGCGGCCGTCGAGTTCTGGAAGGCGCAAGCGCCGGCGCAATATCAGGAGAATTTTCTGGCAGCCCCGCGAGAAGATGACGAGGATTCCTGCTCGGCAGCAGGTGGCAATGGAGGAGAGGGCGGGGACGATAACGACGAGCTCTTCCAGGACGCCGTGCGCATTGTTCTGGAATACGGGAAGGCCTCCACATCGCTTTTGCAGCGTCGCTTGCGGATCGGCTACGGTCGGGCAGCGCACCTCATCGACCTGATGGAACGCGACGGCATCGTAGGCGCCCCCGACGGTCCCAAGCCGCGCGAGGTACTCAAGCGGCCGGATTGGCTGAGCGAAGTGGAAGACGCCATGAAGTAGGCTGCTTCGGTCGGATAATCACTGATTTCCATCGATGGCCCGTGATAGACTCCTGTTTTCCGAGCATCCATGGGCTCTCAGCGCACCTCCGCGCTTGCTGACCAGCTACGGGCCATTGTTGGCCGTGATGCGGTCCTAGATCGTCCCGAAGACCTAATGCTCTATGAATACGACGGTGGGGTGCGCACCAGCACCCCGGATGCGGTCGTATTTCCCCAGGATACGGAGCAGGTTTCCCGCATCGTCAAGTTCGCCGCAAGAGAGCGAGTTCCCATCGTTCCTCGCGGCGCCGGCACGGGCCTGAGTGGAGGCGCGATTCCCACCGAAGGCGGCATTCTGGTTGCCTTCTCGCGAATGAATCGCATTCTGGAGGTCGATGCCGAGAACATGCGCGCAGTAGTGCAGCCCGGAGTAGTCAACCAGATCTTGTCTGACAGCGTGGCACATCTGGGACTCTACTTCGCTCCTGATCCCTCCAGCCAGAAAGCCTGCACCATCGGGGGAAACGTCGCCGAGAACTCCGGCGGGCCGCACACCCTGATGTACGGCGTCACGGTGAATCACGTGACCGGGCTGGAAGTGGTGCTGCCCGACGGCGAGATTGCCCACTTTGGAGGCAAGGCGGCCGAGAGTGCCGGCTACGATCTGACCGGCTTCTTTGTGGGATCGGAAGGAACATTGGGCGTTGTGACTGCTGCGACCGTGAAGCTGCTGCGGCGGCCAGAGCGCGTGGCAACCCTGCTCGGCATCTTTGAGACCGTCGACGATGCCGCCAAAACGGTCGCTGCCATCACGGCGGCAGGTGTCACCCCGGCTGCCCTCGAAATGCTCGATGGATGGACGTTGAAGACCATTGAAGCATTCTGTCACGCAGGCTACCCGCTCGACGCCGGAGCTGTGCTGCTGATCGAACTGGATGGCCTGGCTGAGTTGGTCGAGGAGCAGGCCGAGGTGGTACGCCAGGTTTGTTTCGAGCAGCACGCTCGCGAAGTGCGCCGGGCAAAAGACGAGACCGAGCGGGCGCTGCTCTGGAAGGGACGCAAGAACGCGTTCGGCGCGCTCGGCCGCGTGAGTTCGTCGTTCTATACCCAGGACGGAGTCGTACCCCGAACCCAGATTCCGGCGGTCCTTCAATTCATCGACGAAGTATCCAAGAAATACGGCCTGCGCATTGGCAACATTTTTCACGCGGGAGACGGCAACCTGCATCCTCTCATTCTGTTCGATGCGCGCGTTCCCGGCGAACTCCAGAAGGTAGAGCGAGCCGGTCGCGAGATTCTTCAATACTGCATCGATGCCGGCGGCTCCATCACCGGAGAGCATGGAGTGGGCATAGAAAAGCGTGACCTGATGCCGCTGCTCTTCAGCAACGACGATCTCGATGTCATGCTGAGCCTGCGCAATGCCTTCAATCCGGATTCGGTGCTGAATCCCGCGAAGATCTTTCCCACCACCCGGACCTGCGTGGAAACGCGCGGTCCGGCTTTCAATCCCGTCCTGGTGCAGGAGGGGATGTGAGCGCGGCAGGAGTTTCGCTCGACCTGGTGCGCGAGCTGCGCGCCATCTGTGGCGAAGAGTATGTAGTCGAGAAAACGCCCGAGTCCGAGCATAATGGCGGTGGCGGCGCTACTGAGGTAATTGCTGTCTCACCCGGCTCCGCCGACGAAGTCGCGGCGGTCTTGCGACTGGCTAACCAGCGCGGGTTCACGATAGCCCCGGTTGGAGGGGCGGCTGAGGTTTTCCCCCCCGCCGATGTGCTGCTTCACACTCACCGGCTGACCGAAGTGGAACACTACGACCCTGCCGACTTAACCGTTGGGGTTGGCGCCGGAATGACGGTGGCGCAGTTGAACGCCTTGGTCGGAGCGGGCCGCCTGATGCTCGCCACGGATCCGCCTTTTGCCGAGCAAGCAACGATTGGCGGAATCCTAGCCGCCGCGAGCCACGGGCCGATGCGGCACGGTTACGGATCTGTGCGCGACTTCTGCATCGGTGTACGCTTCGTAACCGGTGACGGGCGCAAAGCCAAAGGCGGCGGCCGTGTCGTAAAGAACGTTGCCGGCTATGATCTTATGAAGCTGCTCATCGGCAGCTGTGGCACGCTCGCGGTCATCACCTCGGCAAGTTTCAAGCTGTTTCCCGCTCCCCGCCAGACGCAAACCTTTCTCGCCGAATTCCAGACCTGGCAAGAGGCGCTTAACTTCCGCGACTCGATCATGCGCTCGCCGCTGTCTCCCATGTGCCTGGAGATCGTGTCGCCCCGGGCACGGAAGTTGATGCGTCCGGAGATGACGGAGGACGCATGGGTCATTTGCGTGCGCGCAGCCGGCAGCGACGCGGTGCTGGCGCGTTATCGCAAGGAATTGGGATCAGCTGTGACCTCGGAACTCCACGGCGATAAAGAAAGCGAGATGTGGCGCGCTACAGCTGAGTTTCCGGTTACTGAAAAGATGAGGCAGGACGTGCCGTGGCCGTTGCTGTCCCGGGTGAGCCGTCATTTTTCACTGTTTGCTCCCCCCGCGGAACTCGGCTCCGTTTTGCAGGTCTTGGAAGAGACCTCCGATCCGAAGGTCGCGACGGCTGCCTACGTCGGCCGCTGCGGCATCGGTCACTTGCTCATTCATTTTGAAATCGTCAACCGGGAATGGGACGAACGGATGCAGGCCAAAGCGGTGCGCGAGCGAATCGCACCTTCAGTGCAATTCATCACCAACTGGCAAGACCTTGGCATCGCCGGCGGCATGCATGCGGTCAAGCAGGCGCTCGACCCCAACAATGTTCTGCGCGGGAGGGAACTCTTCTGACCCTCGTTGCCGACAAGTCGGAGGCGCAGCGCTCGAACTTCTCGCCGCACGAGAAGCCCACATGGGAGGTGTACTCGAAGTGCATCCATTGCGGGCTGTGTCTTGATCAGTGCCCCACCTACCGCGCCCTGGGCACGGAAATGGATTCGCCGCGCGGCCGCATTTACCAGGTCGTGCAGGTCGATGCCGGCAAGCTGGCACTCAGCGATTCCTTCGTCACCCACATCGACCGCTGCCTCGGATGTCTGAATTGCCAGACGGCATGCCCGTCGGGCGTAGCGTATGGGTCTTTGCTCGAACGTGCGCGGCTCCAGATCGATGAGAACTACCAGCGTTCCTGGCTGCAGCGAACGGTACGGGCGCACTTCTACAACAAGGTGCTGCCCTCGTTTTCGCGACTCGCCTGGCATGCGCGGATGGTGCGCTTCTATCAGCAATCGGGACTGCAGGGTCTGGCGCGTGCGACTGGGCTGCTGAAGTTGCTGGGGGTAGCCGAACTGGACGCACTTTCGCCCCATATTGAGAGCCGCTTTTCATTCAAAGACCTGGGCGAAGTCTATCCCGCGGAGGGCGAGCGTCGCGGCCGCGTCGCTCTGTTGATCGGCTGCATTGGCAGCGTTGCGTTTGCAGAACTCAATCGTGCCACGATCCGCGTGCTGACGAAGAATGGCGTCGAAGTTCATATCCCGGCACATCAGAGCTGCTGCGGAGCGCTGCATCTTCACGCCGGGCTGCTTGACGGGGCTCGGGCGCAGGCACGACGCAACATCGATGCGATGCTCAGCCCGGAGTTCGACGCGGTCGTGACCAACGCGGCGGGTTGCGGGTCAACCATGAAGGAGTACGCCGGCTTGCTCGCGGAAGATGCTACCTATGCGACGCGTGCCGCTGAGTTCACCGCCAAGGTGCGCGACGTGAACGAATATCTTGCCGAACTTGGCCTGAAGCAACCCAAGCGCAAGCTCGAAGGAAGGATCACGTATCAGGATCCCTGTCACCTGGCACATGCTCAGGGGATCCGCGCAGCTCCCCGGCAATTGCTGAAACATGTCGGCGCAAGTCTCGTCGAATCGCAGCGTCCGGACACTTGCTGCGGCAGTGCCGGAACATACAACGTGGTGCAGAATGAAATCTCGATGAAGATCCTCGACGAGAAAATGGGCTTCATCGCCAGCGTTGCACCTGAGATCATCGCCACGGCAAACGTCGGATGTATGCTGCAATTCCGCGCCGGCATCGAACGCGCCCACCTGGAGGCGCGTGTGGCGCACGTCATCGAATTGCTCGACGAAGTGTATTAGGGGAAGCTCTATTACTTTGGTTGATCGCAGGGGACAGCGTTCACGCCGTCCGTAAGTTTCATAAAGTCATCGCGGCTTTAGTTAGCTGCTGCGGGACACCCTCCTTGACTTTTCCCTACAGCATTTCAGGGAAGATCTAGAGCTGGTTCATCAGGGCCTACTTTGACTAGCGCAACCAGGAAGGTTGACGGCGCAGCTTAAATAGCAGCCAGTAGTAAAAGCGAAAAGCGAGGGTGTACCAGCGCGATTCCAGGGCGCATGGCGGACGGCCGGGATGATGGTTGAAGCCGAAATTACTGCACACAGCGCCGACTCTCGACAATAGTACACCACGGAGGGGGGCGGTCGTTCGACAGCGGATCATACAATTCGAGCCCAACGCGGAAGCGTTGGGTACATTGCCTTAATTAACCCCGGGCCCCTTCAGGGGCGGCACAACCAACCGTGACTCGGATCACGGGATGAGGTTAGGTTGGCGCGTTACGCTGCATCATGTCCCACAGCGTCTGCCGCTCCCTCTTTCACATTGTCTTCAGCACGAAGGAACGCCGGAACTACATTCCTAGATCTTCGCTCGAAACGACTTGGGCTTACATCGCTGGAATTGCCCGAAACCACGACATGCGCGTCTTTGCCGTTAGCGGCACGCAAAACCATATCCATGCGCTTGTCGATCTGCCACCCGAAGCGGCATTGGCGGATGCGGCGCGCACACTAAAGTGCAACTCAAACCGAAGGCTCCGCGAATCGGTGCGACTCTTCCAATGGCAGCAGGATACGGAGCCTTCAGTGTGTGCCCATCCCAGATTAAGCGAGTCGTGAATTACATCTCTCACCAGGCCCAACACCACCAGCGATATTCGTTCGACGAGGAGGTTCGCACGATGCTCAAGGCCGCGGGAATTGGGGAGCAGTTCGGTAACGATTGTGTCGCCCCTGAAGGGGCTCGGGGTTCATAAAAGGCGCGTTTTCCCAACGCTTCCGCGTTGGGCTGGAATTGTTGATTCCCGGCCTGATCGCAACAAGGTCGCATAATAAAAGTGGGCAGCCTTTCGGCTGCCCTGAAAATAGTTCAAGTTTGGTTGAGCCTACTGCTCAGGCACAGCGGCGAAGTTCACGTCCTGCACCGCGACGCCGTTGACATTGCGGCGGCCGTCCGTCCAGGTGATGAACGCATTAGTGCCACGAGCCGTGTTGTAGTCGTAGTCGCCGGCGTAGCAGCTCTGTACACCGCCGTCTAACTGAGACGGCTGCGGGCTGAGCGAACTGCTCACGACGAAGTCGGTCTGCCATGTCGCGCCGTTGTCGGGCGACTGTCTGCCGTAGCGGTTATAGCTGCATCCTACGTCCGTGTACGTGGCGCAGGCGCTGTTGGCCTGGCGGCGGTCATACCACGAGGCAGTCAGCTTTCCGGCAGGGTTGATCGACAGCGACGGCATCCACTGGGTATGGTACTGCTGGTCGGGATCGGTGTTGAGCTCGATTGGCGCACTCCAGGTCGCACCGTTATCTGTTGAGCGCTGATAGAAGATGTCGCCGTGGTCGCCGTTGGTTCCGGCGCCCGCGTAGACATAGTGGACAACGTTATTCGGACCAACCGCTGGCTCACCCCATCCCATGTGCCGAATGATCGGAGCAACCGCGTAGAAGTAGCCACAGGAGAGATCGCCTACGGGGCTGAAGCGAGCGCCCATCGTTACCTGAGTGAAACTCGTACCGCCATTGTCGGAGCGGAACATGATGTTCTGGCGGGTGTTGGCTCCTCCTCCGCCCTCATCCATGCTGGCGATGAAGACCGAGTCGTAGCCGTGCAGGCTGGAGCGGTTCACGGTCGGGCTGACCTGCGCTCCCGTGATTTGAACGTTGCGCAGGAAGGTTCCGGTGTTGAGTCTCAGCGGGGTGCTCCAGGTCGTGCCGTTGTCGGAATAGGTGACGAACAGGCAGCCGCCAGCTCCGCAAGTTACGTTGTAGTCGTTCCACGAAATGTATATGCGACCGTACCCGGCACTGGTCGGATCGTTATCCACCCACATCGACTCGCGATCGTCAAAGCTGCCGTTGTGGGCGCAGGCACCCGTGGTCCAGGTGATGCCGTCGGGCGAGGTCCACAGTCCGATTCCCTGGCCGCCGCAACCCGTGACCAAGTCGCCGGCAAACCACTTAGCCAGCTTCTGGTCGAACACGACGATCGGGTCGCCGTAATTTTGGGCATGGCCCGTAGCAAGCGGATCAGGTTCGATCTCGGTAAAGGTCGCGCCACCGTTGGTGGAGTAGGAAATGCCGGCATAGGTGTTGCTTTGGGCGGGGTTGTGGTCGTTATAGCTCGTGACGATCGTCTGGCCGTCGGGGCTGGCCCAGACCATGCTTTCGCTCTTGGTGCAGCTGGTTTGACTGGTGCAAGTACGATTGCTGACCAGAACGTTTGGCGGCTGCGGATAGTCCTGTTCTGCATCGCCGCCCTCCGGCCGACCACCCTGAACTATGCCGCACTCGATCAGAGCTTTCTGGACGCGGAAGTTTTCCGCGGTGTAAAGGTGTAGTGCACTTATCTGTGAGCAATCAATGCCCACCGAAGTCATCTGTGCCATAGCCGGAACGGCAAAGGCACACACGGCCAAGGTGAGCACACAAATCGTAAGGCTGCTGTATTTCATGTTTCGCTCCTCTCGCTGTTACCTACGTCCTACTTTTCTTGCGCCCGCTTTTCATCAGCTGGACTCGGAACCGGGCTCTTCGCCGACGAAACTGGACCGGTGAAGTATTCTTCATCCAACCAAACGCCGGTTTTCGTTTTCAGGGCATCCATCTCCTCGCGGAGCTTCTGCGCCTGCAACTTCTTCTCGATCTCCGGCGTCGCCTGCCCGAGGGTAAGCCGGCTCTTCTTTACGACTTGGAACAAAATCAGAGCGTCAGGCGTATCCGCAACCTGCGACCACTCGCCTTCTTTCATGGTGAAGGCCTGCGACATCACAGCCGGCAGATCGTCGCGCTTGAAGGTCAATGGGTCAACATCGAGCGCGTCCTTTGTGCCCTGAATCAGGGCCTTCGCGTCTCCGCCGGAGGTAAGGGCTTTGCGAATCTCGTCAGCGCGAACCTTCGCGTCGGCAGCCGGTACCCCGTGTCCACTGGTGTGATCGTTCTGCTTGAAGATAAACACGCGACGGATTGCCACCTCGTCGAAATCATCGAGGTGCGAATCGTAGTACGCGGAGATCGCCTGCATGGAGGGCTTGGCTTGCTCCTGAAGCCGGTCGTACTCCGCATTGGAGAGAATCTGAATGCGATTCATCTCCAGTTCGCGCTCGATCTCGGGCTTCTTGTTCAAGCCCTGAGCGACCGCTTCCTGCGCCAGCATGAGGCCGCCGGCAAAGTTCTCAGCGGTCGTTTTCTTCTTAGGTACGGCAGCGCCTCCCTGATCTTTGAGGAAGTCGCCGTACATCTCCTCGAATTGTTTCTGGGTAATCTGCGTGTCGCCAACCTTCATGACGACGCGGTCGTTGGGAGTAAGAGTGCTATTCGATTGGGCTGAGGTGGGTGCAGCGGAGGCGCTTGCCGCCGCTGAATTAGAAGATTGTTGCGCCGAGCAAAAACCGGTCGCAACCACGAGGACGATAGTCGACCACAAAGGGACCCGATACATTCAAATCCTTCAACGAAGCCGCCACACCCGCATGTGCACGAGGTGGCGCCCACTAGATTGGCGTCTAATAATCAGGAGTATACGCTGGGGCTCCTGAACGGACGGAAAATACTATAGCGCTAGTACGGCGGAATTATCAGGGCTGGCGGGGCGGAAAGCAAGTCATTTTTGTGTCCATTCCTGAGCGCTTAGCCACCAAAGTGTGCTGGTGATCATTTTGTTGCGCAATGGCTTAGAGAGCAACGGGCAGGTAAACGCCCGACCAAGGTGGGGTATGGTCACTCTCGGGTGGAACTTTAGTTCGCCGTGCAGCGATTGGACGCGACGAACTGCGGGTCCCTCGGCTCCGCTGGGGATGACACACTGGAGAAGATCAAGAGTTTGCAACGAAGCGCGTTTATCCGCCCAAAGGAGACATAACGTCGAACGACCTCTCTACCGCTTGTGGGATACCGATGCGAGCGCGTTAGCTCTCAAGGTGTGCCCACCCGAGCGGAGCCGCGTTAGCTCTCAAGGTGTGTCATCCCGAGCGGAGCCGCGTTAGCTCTCAAGCTGTGCCCACCCGAGCGAAGCCGAGTTAGCTCTCAAGGTGTGTCATCCCGAGCGAAGCCGAGGGATCTGCAGTTCGCGCCGCGACGGACCGTCGTGCTGCGAAATCAGAAGTGCGCCGACGGCCCTTTTTCCAAGTTGCCAGTAAACGCCGCTCGCGTGTACCAATCTTCCGCAAGATCGGCCCAAGCTGGGTTCACCGTCTTGATCAGCGAAATCTTCTTGTCGCGTCGCCAACTTTTGATCTGTTTCTCCCGCGCAATAGCATTTCCTACTTCTCCGAATACTTCGAAGTAATCGAGGCGTTCGATGTTGTACCTCGCGGTGAACCCCTTCGGATATTGATGCAGCTTGTGTTGCAGAACACGCCCGCGGAGATTCCCTGTAGTCCCGATGTACAGTGTCAGGGAGCGGCTCGCCATGATCTACACGCAATACCACTTGTGTTCCTGCACGCTCGCAGTATTTCAATCGGGAAGAGCCTATAGCAGTGATGGCGCTCACCGGATGCGGTTTGGGCCGGGGGAGAACTGCGGATCCCTCGGCTTGCTTGATGACAATCAGACCGACCCACTACCCGTCGCGCCCAGGGCATTGACGAACGCGGTAAGCTAGACCTACGCTCTTCTCACCCTCATGGCAGATGAACTGATCACCATCGCCAAGTTCCACAACCTGGGAGAAGCCAAGCTCGCGCAGGGCAAGCTGAACTCTGCCGGAATCGCCGCCCGCGTGCGCGATGAGAACATGATCAACCTACACATGGGCATGGCGATCGGCGGTATCCGCCTACAGGTTCCCGACAGCCAGGTGGTGCGCGCGCTGGAGGTGCTTGACAACTTTACTCCGGAGGATTCGGAGACGGAAGAGGACGGCGAGACCGACACCGTTGCCTGTTGCCCGGAATGCGAGTCGCTGGAGATTCGCGAGATCGCCCCGAACGGCCCGCGCCAGATCGCGCTTTGGTCGGCGGCCATCCCGTTCCCTGATCTTCAGCAGGGCGAGCTGCTGCACCGCTGGAAGTGTCTGGCCTGCGGATACCAGTGGGAAGCGGCGGAAGAGTGAGGGAGTCTCGTTGGAACGGCATAACAGCTTCCCGGAGGACACGAACGTAATGCGAGGCATCAACTTTGTCGTTGATGATGAAGGCCGCAGGATAGCGGTGTTGATCGACTTGAAGAGACACGGTGCGCTGTTAGAGGATTTTTTCGACGGGATCATGCTCCGAGTCTCGGCGCAAGGAGAAGGGCATCCTTTACGATCAGCACCGCGCCGAACGACGAAAGCGGTCACGGCGAAGTGCCTAACTATGGTCTCGACATCAAGTCTTCGGCTGAAAGAGATTTGGACCACCTCGAGAATGATTTTTGATCGGTTAGAAATCGTATGAGCTCTCAGATCGCGAACCCGAATACCGAGGCGGCGATTCTCGCCCGTCTGATTCAGATCGATCAAGATGACCTGTCGCGCGGTGCAGCTGAGTACCTGCTGTCCATTCATTTCGATGAGGGCGATACGGCGCGCATGAACGAGCTGTCCGACTTGGCGCGCCAGGGAAAACTGACGGCTGGGGAGCAGCTTGAACTCGACAGTTACATCCATGTCGCCAATCTGGTGAGTGCGCTGCAATCCAAAGCGCGGCGTGCTTTGCAGCGCGTCAGTGAGTAATCCTGCGCATTGAACGCTGAACTCATACGCCGGGTTTGGCGGCGCGCCGGAGCCCGCTGTGAATATTGCCAGTTACCGGCGGTCGTGCATCCTGCTCCGTTCCAAATCGACCACGTCATCGCGCAACAGCACGGTGGTGCTAGTGACGATCAAAATTTGGCGCTTGCTTGCATTCATTGCAATCGCTTTAAAGGGCCCAACATTGCGGGCTTTGATCCGCATACAGGAGAAGTCGTTCGTTTGTTCAACCCTCGCCGCGACGATTGGAGCGAACACTTCCGGTGGAAAGGGCCTGAGCTCACCGGTTCGACCCCGGTCGGTCGTGTCACGATAGCGGTACTCATGATTAATGATCCGGAGGTTATTGCGCTGCGCAGGATACTGCAAGAGGAGGACGCATTCTGATCCGCTATTTCGACTGTGGCTAGCTGAACACTATTAAGCTGCAGCCCTGTAAGATACCTATACAAACCATGAATTCAACCAGCACCGCTGCTTCCGATCCCGCTATCACACCCGAACTTCTGCGCGATCACGGCATCACGCCCGAGGAGTACGACAAAATTTTGAAGTCTCTGGGGCGTATCCCGACGCTTACCGAGCTCGGCATTTTCAGCGTGATGTGGAGCGAGCATTGCTCCTACAAGTCCTCGCGCGTGCACCTGAAGCGGTTGCCGACGCGCAGCCGCCGGGTGCTGCAGGGGCCGGGCGAAAACGCCGGGATTATCGACATCGGTGACGGCTGGGCGTGCGCCTTCAAGATTGAGTCGCACAATCACCCCTCGTTTATCGAGCCATTTCAGGGGGCGACCACCGGAGTTGGCGGAATCCTGCGCGACATCTTCACCATGGGTGCGCGACCCGTCGCCGTGATGGATTCCCTCCGCTTCGGGCCGATTGTTCCCACCCTGTCGCCAAAGGATGGCGACAAGGATGGGGCACCCGCTTCAATTAGCTCTCCCACGAGTAACGCCGGGACCGAGATCGACCAGGCCACGCTGCACAAGAACCACTCGGTGATGGAAGGCGTGGTCAGCGGGGTTGCCTCCTACGGGAACTGCTTCGGCGTGCCAAACGTCGGAGGTGAGACGAAGTTTGAGCCGTGCTACTCGGGCAATCCGCTGGTGAATGCGTTTGCGCTCGGCCTGGTTCGGCGCGATCAGATCTTCTACGCCAGGGCCGCCGGCGGAGGCAATCCCGTGATCTATGTCGGCTCGAAGACGGGCCGCGACGGTATCCATGGCGCGACCATGGCGAGCGAAGAGTTCAGCGAGGAATCAGAAGCCAAGCGCCCAAACGTGCAGGTCGGCGATCCCTTCCTGGAGAAGTTGCTGCTTGAAGCGTGCCTGGAGGCGATGCAGACCGGCGCAATCATCGGAATCCAGGACATGGGCGCTGCCGGGCTGACCTGCTCGACCTGTGAGATGGGCGCACGCGGAGGCGTTGGTCTCGAGATCGAACTCGACCTGGTGCCGCAGCGCGATACCGGCATGACTCCTTACGAGATCATGTTGAGTGAGTCGCAAGAGCGCATGTTGCTGGTTGCGGAGAGAGGCCGTGAAGACGAGGTCTTTCGCGTCTTTGAAAAGTGGGGGCTCGACGCGGTCACCATCGGCCGGGTCATCAACCGGCCCATGATGCGCGTGCTGGAACACGGCAAAGTTGTAGCCGAGATTCCGAACCAGGCGCTCACCGACGAGGCTCCTCTGTACAGCCGCCCGCTGCATCGCTGGGAGCCGCCGGTGCCACGCGAAGTCCCCGAGCGCGTTCGTCTTGGGCAGAAAGGCGACTTCACCTCCGAGCTGAAGCAGTTGCTGGCCAGCTCGAATATCTGTTCGAAGCGCTGGGTGTACCAGCAATACGACTCGATGGTGCAGACCAACACGGTGGAGGGCCCCGGCTCGGAAGCGGGCGTAATTCGCATCAAGGGAAGCAGGCGCGGGCTGGCCATGGCGCTCGATGGCAACGGCCGCTGGTGCTACCTCGATCCAAAGCTGGGTGCGATGCACGCCGTGGCGGAAGCGGCGCGGAATGTGGCGTGCACCGGCGCGACCCCATCGCGGCGACCAATTGCCTGAACTTCGGCAACCCGGAAAAGCCGCACATCATGTGGCAGTTTTCCCAGACCATCGACGGCATGAGCAAGGCGTGCGAGGAACTGGAAGCTCCCATCACCGGTGGCAATGTCAGCTTCTATAACGAGACGCTGGGTGAGGGTATCTATCCCACGCCGGTGATCGGAATCGTCGGGATACTCGAAGACGTGCACAAGGCCGTGGCGCGAATTTAAGTCCCCGGACCGGGCGCTTGTCCTGCTGCGCGCTACCGAGCCGGGTGACGCCTTCGATGTCGAAGCCGAGTTTGGCTCCTCCGAGTACGCGAAGGAGATTTTGGGCGAGGTTTGGGGCTTCCCTCCCGCCATGGAGATCGAACGCGAAGCCGCCCTGCAGAAGGCCATCGTTGAGATGATCGACGCCGGATTGGTCGACTCGGCCAAGGACTGTTCGGAGGGCGGAATTGCCGTCACCCTGGCGGAATGCGGCTTCGAGCGCGGCATCGGCGCAACCGTCGACCTGGCCTCCGATGGGTTGGTCCCCGAGTTCGTCCTGTTCGGCGAAGATCCAGCCGGATACTGATTTCCTGCGACCAGGAAAATGTGGCACGAATCAAAGAGGTAGCGGTAAAATACGCCCTCTCAGCGGAAAATATCGGACATACAGTTCCCGGCAGCTTGGAGATTCGGGTGGACGGCAACGTGGCTGTTTTCGCCGATGTCTCCGATTTGAATGGGATTTGGTCGGGCGCTCTGGAGCGCGCACTGCACGCGGAGACTGAGGAGCGGCTGGTTCCAGATGTGCTACAGAGAAGCTGATCGCGTCCCGATAGTGGAATTTGAACCACGGAGGCACAGGGACACCGAGAAAAACGAATCGATGTCTTCTGTGCCCGAATTGATTTTCTCTGTGCCTCTGTGTCTCTGTGGTTTTCGTAATCTCTGACAGGTGAGCGATGCTGATCGAATCTGACAAACTTCGCGAAGAGTGCGGCGTAGTCGCTATCTACGGCCATCCTGAGGCCTCCAAGCTCGCCTATCTCAGCCTGTACGCGTTGCAGCATCGCGGCCAGGAGTCGGCGGGCATCGCCGCGTCCAATGGTGAGCGGCTTGAGTTGCACAAGGCCATGGGCCTGGTCTCCGATATATTCACCGCCGACGTCTTGTCGCGGCTCACCGGCTCGCTGGCGATTGGACACACGCGCTATTCGACCGCCGGCGACTCGGCGCTGCTCAATGCACAACCGATTCGCGTGGAGTGCAGCAAGGGACGCCTCGCCCTGGCCCACAACGGCAACATCACGAATGCGCTGGAAATTCGGGCTACCCTCGAGGCGCAGGGCTCCATCTTCCAGACCACCAGCGACACCGAGGTCGTGGTTCACCTGATTGCCCGCTCCCGGGAGGAGACGCTTCCCGCCGCCATGGCTGACTCGCTGCGCCGCCTTGAAGGCGCATTTTCGCTGGTGATGCTCACACCGGACCGGGTGTTTGCGGCCCGCGATCCGCGCGGCTTCCGGCCGCTGGTGATGGGTCGCATTCTGGGCCATGCAGCGCACCGTGCCGATACCATCGTCTTTGCCTCGGAAACCTGCGCCTTTGATCTGATTGGCGCGGTATACGAGCGTGAGGTGAAGCCGGGTGAGCTGGTCGTCGTCGGTCCTGAAGGCGTGCATTCGCGCTTCTATGCCGCGCAGCAGCCGACCTCAAGCTGCATTTTCGAGCATGTGTATTTCTCGCGTCCTGACAGTATCGTGTTCGGCAAGCCGGTGCAGCAGACGCGCGAAGCCATGGGACGGCAACTGGCGCTGGAGTCTCCGGTAGAGGCAGACATTGTGGTGCCGGTGCCGGACTCCGGCGTGACCGCCGCCATGGGCTATGCGCACGAGAGCGGCATCCCGCTTCAGTTCGGATTGATTCGCAACCACTATGTGGGCCGCACGTTTATCGAGCCCGAGCAGCGGGTGCGCGATTTTGGCGTGAGACTCAAGCTGAATCCGGTGCGTCATGTGCTTGCCGGCAAGCGCGTGGTGCTGATCGATGACTCCATCGTGCGCGGCACCACTAGCCGCAAGATCGTTCGCATGGTGCGCGACGCCGGCGCCAAAGAGGTCCACATGCGCATCTCCTGCCCGCCCACGATTTCTTCCTGTTACTACGGCGTCGACACGCCTTCGAAGAACCAGCTCATCGCCGCCAATAAATCGGTGGACGAAATCAGGGAGTACATCGGCGCCGACTCGCTGGCCTATCTTTCCCTGGAAGGCTTGCGGCAGGCGGCAGGCGAAGGCGAGGACGTGACCTACTGCACGGCCTGCTACACCGGCAAATATCCGACGAATGTCGTTGGCGTGGATGAAATTCAGCCGGCCATGGCTGTACAAGATTGAGAAGGCCACCCAACAAGGGTCAGGTGGCCACTACCTATTCTCAACTTCTTAATGCGCTTTGAACACCACCACCTGAAAATCGGCCTGACCGAGAGCTCCGTGGATATCGCGCAAATCCACCAGCAGCTTTCCGTCCGCTGAGTCGTCCGTGTTGATGAACAGAGGTCTTCCGTTCCAACCCGACACCGAGGCAATGGCGGTGTATTGGATGCGGTCGAAGTTCACACCACCAAGGGTAATCTCATAGGTCCTGGTGGTTTTGTTGTAGGTCGTCGTGACATTCGAGGTTCCTGATTGCTTGCTGCCGTCGAAAGAGACATTGACGAAAGCGAGCGGAATCGACGAACCGTTGACTCTGTAAGTTGTGCCGGCCGCAGTTATCGTTTCATCGACCCTGAACTCCACTGGCATAATGGCTCCTTATGAAAATCGATATTAAGACTGGTGTCTGTCGGGAGGTAAAAAACCTCCTTCCCATAGCATTATGCTGCGCGCCGAAGTGGGCGACCGCGCGATTGTCGGAGTTTCAGAGAGATTGTTCCCGAAAAAGGAACCGTTCTTAACCTACGCTATGCCCGTTGCACTGCAGCACCCCCAGGAATACACTCCATGGACCAACGGCATCCCGGTACTGGTGAGCCAGAATGCGAGCGATCTGATGCAGATGCGTCATGTCGTGCGCGGCCCAAGTTGCCAGTAATTGATTCAGCGTGACCGTGCCGAGCCGTGGGTGTTGTCCCCGCAGCTCCAGCTCCCGCGGTGTCAGGTTCAGTGCGCGAAGCTCGGTCAGGTTATCGGCCCGCAGGCGTGAAAATTCGTCCAACAACTCGGGCAGCAACTTGCCTTGACTCTCCCTCTCCTGGGCAAATCGATCGAAGGGCTCGAAAGCGCGACTCTCGCCGAACTGAAGAATCATCTTCGCGCGAGGCATCCAGTCCGTGCGTTCGCCATGCACAAGATGGCCAACCACCTCGAAGGCGTCGAACGTTTTCTCGCCTTCGTTGGCCCGGCTCCAGGCATCCGGCAAGTCGCGTAAAAGCGCGTCGAGCGTGGCGGGAGTGCGGGCAAGCAGTGCGATGGTCAGTTCGAGGTTGTGTTCCATTGGGGCTCCCCATCTCTAAGCTTAATCCTACTGGGCCCTCCTCAAGGCGGATGCCTGTCGGACTCACACAAAGGCGGCCGCGAGTGCACGCTTCGACGAATCGGCCTCCTCCGGCGATGACTGATCGGCGTTATGCGGCCAAATCAAGAACCCCACTCAACCGGGTCTGCTGAGTGGGGTGGGCATGCGGCAACAATTCGGAAAACTGACGAAGCCTTCAGGTTTGACGAGCGATCACGCTGTCGATGAGCGTTTACTTACAAGTCGGGCTGACCGCCTTCAGGCTCGACACCTGGAGGTCGGCGTGTTTCCGGGTGCCGGTCTCCTGCTTCTCGTAGGGCTGGCTCACCTGCTCCTGGGCAGCTGAGCGATGCAGGGAGGTGCCCGTCACCGTGACGGTTTGTCCCACGTAATCGGCAAGCGAGACGTTCCCGTTGTCGTATAGCTCCAGGTGTTTGTCTTTTGCGGTGATCAAGTAAAACCCACCTGTGGGTTCCACGCCCTTCTGAAGACAGCCGGTTACGGTCTGCGCGGCGGCCGGGGCCTTCTCATTGGCCGCTTGCGCCGTGGCCAAGGTCGTGAACGCAGCCAAGCCAATACAAAGCAAAAGAATCGTCCAAGGGGAGAGTTTGGTCATACTGTATTGCCTCCAATTACTACCGCAATAGTATTACACCTAAAGCGCATGGCAGCTGTGATTGGAAGCACAGAAGCGAGTGACTGCGTTGGTGCCGGTACTATGTGAATGTGATCGGGAAGGTACCATCGCCTTAGCGTCTTGACGAAGAGAAACGCAGAGCGGCAGTACGACGCTTCGATCGTGCCCGGCGAGAGTTTGCAGTCACGAAACAGATGAACCTGGTACTCGCGGATATGCGCTAGGCCGAGGCGATCCGGTGCGCGGTGAAAGTACTTCGCAAAATCCTCTACTGCGTGGATATAGGCACGGACGTGTTCTGAGGGTAATTGCGACGCTGCAGCTCGTCCAGCATCCACTTCCTAGATCCAGGCCACTCACAATCCGGGTCATTCCCAGCCCGAACATGGAATGAAGCAAACTATGGCCGTAAGCCGTACGTAACTGTGGTTCGTCGATGGTTGACTCTCACTGCGGCCGCTCCTTAACTGCCTCTAACCCATTTTGGTAATCCTCCTGCACATAGTACCGATGTAGCCTGCAGCGCCCGGACACTCGCTTGGGCGACAAACCAGCGGAGACCTATGTCAACATTCATCGAAGGAATGGATGAAATCATCAAGGAGTTCCTGGTCGAGAGCGCCGAGGGTCTCGATCTTCTCGACCGCGACCTGGTGGCGCTAGAGCGCGACCCCTCTTCGCGCGAGTTGCTGGCTGAGGTATTCCGCGCCGTCCACACCGTAAAGGGAACCAGCGGGGTCGAAGAGGGCAACCGCGTGCTGCGTCAGATTCGCGGCGGCAACTTGCGGGAGCGGGTGGAGATCGAGTGCAAGGGCGATCACCAGAAGATGAAGGACGCGGTCAACGGGGTGCACGACCAGCTCAAAGGCATGGTGAATTATGTCACGCGCATCGCCAACGGCGACATGAGCGCGCACATGGATAAGGCCTCCGAGCAGGACCAGATCCACGAGTGGCTGGTGCTGCTGAAGTCGAATATCGTGACCCTGCAATCGGAGTTGGGACGCCTCATCTCCGCTGCGAAAGATGGCGACCTGGTGCAGCGTGGTGATCCTGCGGAGTTCAAGGGCGCCTACGCCGAGCTGATGGAGTCCGTCAACGATATGTTCGAAGTGTTCCGCGCCACCATCGAGAGCGTGGGCCGCATGAGCGAACCGTTGAGCCAGGCGGCGGCGGAGCTGAGCCGTGTCTCGCAGGAGATGGGCTCCAGCGCCGAGCAGACGGCCTCGCAGGCCAACATGGTGTCGGCGGGTTCTGAGCAGGTGAGCCGCAACATCCAGACCGTGGCGACCGCTGCCGACGAGATGGGCGCCAGCATTCGGGAGATCGCCAAGAACACGGCAGACGCAACCAAAGTCGCGATCGCGGCGGTGCGCTCGGCCGAAGACACCAACGTCACCATCGGCAAGCTCGGTCAAAGCAGCGCCGAGATTGGCCAGGTGATCAAGGTCATTACCTCCATCGCGCAGCAGACCAACCTGCTGGCCCTGAATGCAACTATCGAGGCGGCTCGCGCCGGCGAAGCAGGCAAAGGCTTCGCGGTGGTGGCGAACGAAGTGAAAGAGCTGGCCAAGGAGACCGCCAAGGCGACGGAGGACATCAGCCGCAAGATCGAGGCGATCCAGACTGATACCAAGGGTGCGGTATGGGCAATCGAGCAGATCGGGTCGGTGATCGGCCAGATCAACGACATCCAGAACACCGTTGCCAGCGCTGTGGAGGAGCAGAGCGTGACCACCAACGAGATCACGCGCAACCTGACCGAAGCGGCCAAGGGCGGAGCAGACATCAGCCGCAGTATTGCCGGCGTGGCCGAGGCAGCTCGCACTACGACTGGCGGCGCGGGCCAGACGCAGAAGTCGGCTGAGTCGCTGGAGCGGCTGGCCGACGACCTGCAAACGCTGATGGCACGCTTTCGCTACGACTCGGGCAATGGCCGCGTCAGCCCGGCAGCCGCGGGCCGTACTCGCAACCTTCATCACGAACTTGCAGGCGCTTCCGTCCATTAATGGAAGGACAAGCGCAAACGGCGGTCGCTCAAAAGCGGCCGCCGTTTCATTTATGGGCGCAGGACGAGAAGACTCACCACCGAGGTCACGGAGTTCACGGAGGGATTGGGATGATTTTTGAACTATTCTTGGTCTGGCGCCGACCTCGGCTTGCGTGTCTTTGATCCGGTTTTCTCTGTGCCCTCCGGGCCCCCGTGGTGAGCTTTCTTTTTGGCGCGCTTGATCTCTTCCAGTCTTGCCGCGATTCCTGCCTCAACGCCTTCGTCTGTCGGATGGTAGTAGACGCGGTCTCTCAGATTGTCGGGCAGGCATTGCATGTCGGCTACTTTGTCTTCGAGGTTGTGCGCATACTTATACCCCTCGCCGTAGCCGAAAGCCTTCATCAGTCCGGTTGGCGCATTGCGCAGATGCAGCGGGACCGGGTCCTGTGCTGTGCGTTCGACATCATCCTGCACGGCGCCGTAGGCGGTGTAGAGCGCATTCGACTTGGGGGCTGCGCACAGATACACCACCGCTTGCGCCAGCGCCAGGTTCGCCTCCGGCATTCCGAGGAAATCGACGGCATCGCGCGCAGCCAGCGTAATGCCAAGCGCGTTCGGATCGGCGAGTCCAATGTCTTCGCTGGCCATCCGCACCACACGGCGGGCTATGTACAGTCCGTCCTCTCCGGCTTCGATCATGCGCGCCAGCCAGTACAAAGCCGCGTCAGGATCGCTGTTGCGTACGCTCTTGTGGAGCGCCGAGATCAGGTTGTAATGTTCCTCACCCGCCTTGTCGTACATCAGCACACGCTTTTGCAGCGCGTCGGTGACGATTTCGCTGCTGATGCGCGCCGGCTCGCCTTGTCCTGCCGCCTCCCGCGCGAGCGTGGCCGCCACCTCCAACGAGTTGTAAGCGCTGCGAGCGTCGCCGCTGGAGTAGGCAGCGATCTTGCGTAATGCATCCTCGTCCGCGGCGAGGTTCAGCTCACCCAAACCACGTTCGTTGTCCGAGAGTGCGCGCCGCAGCAGTGAGACGATCTGCTCTTCGCTGAGTGACCTCAGGAGGTACACTCGGCAACGCGACAGCAGAGCCGAAATCACTTCAAACGACGGGTTCTCTGTCGTAGCGCCGATGAGACGAATGCTGCCCTTTTCGACGTAAGGAAGAAAGGCGTCCTGTTGGGCCTTGTTGAAGCGATGTACTTCGTCGACAAAGACAATGGTTCGCGTGCCATACTGACGGGCCCGCTCGGCATCGGCCATCACCTGCTTGATTTCCTTGATGCCGCTCATCACCGCCGAAAACTCGATGAAGTCCGCGTGAGTCATGCGGGCGATGATCTTCGCGAGGGTTGTTTTGCCGACGCCCGGTGGTCCCCAGAAGATGAGCGAACCGGTATCGTCGCGCTCGATTTGAACCCGGAGGGCTTTTCCCGGTCCGAGGATGTGCTCCTGCCCGACACACTCATCGAGCGTGCGCGGACGCATGCGGTCAGCCAGCGGCCGCGATTTGTCGATAGGCTCGTCAGCCGGGATGTTCTGGAAGAGGTTCATTGGCAGATTGACGAACAGCTCACCACAGAGGTCACAGAGGCACGGAGCAGAGCTTTTTATAAGACTCTGCGACGGATGCCTTTCTTGAGAACCTCAACGTTAAAGTTGATCAGCAACCCTGCCCGCAGACCAGTCAAACGTAAATAGGTCAGCAATTGGGCTTCGTGAACCGGCAGAATTTCCTGTACGGCTTTCAGCTCGACCACAACCAGATTGCCGACAATCAGATCAATGCGGTATCCACAATCGAGGTTTACGCGTTTATACGAGAGCGGCATGTCGATTTGCTGAACAAATTCAAGTCCCCGTAAAGACAGTTCTCTGCACATCGAAGCTTGATACGCGGACTCGAGAAGTCCGGGACCTAGCGCGCGATGAACCTCGATGGCCGCGCCAATAATCTCGCTCGTCATAGAGTGATACAGACCGAAAGAATCTCGCTGCGTCTGTGCACCCAACGCGAGCGAGTCATCTGGTGTTCCTGACATCAATTAGCCTCGTGTTCAGGTAATCCGGCCCTGATTCTATTCCTCTGTGTCTCTGTGCCTCTGTGGTTCAAGATTGCCGCCGTTGCCGGCTCGCCTCATAGAGCACCACCGAAGCGGCGATGGCGGCATTCAACGATTCAACTTTGTCCGAATGCGGTATTGTCACCACCTCGTCTGCCTGCGCCAGAACATTCTTCGGTACCCCCGCTCCTTCATTGCCGACAATCAGGGCGATCGGTCGCGTCAGGTCGGTCGCGGAGATGGGAGTGCCCTTATGCGACGAGGTGGCCAGCACTACGATCCTGCGCGCCTTAAGCTCCGCCATAACTGACGCTAGCTCAGCCTTACATGAAGGCAGCCGAAAGAGCGAACCCGCCGAGGCGCGAAGCGACTTCCAATTCCAGGCGCTCACGGTATGATCGGTCAGGACTAGACCAGTGACTCCAAATGCCTCGCCGGCGCGGGCGATGGTGCCCAGGTTTCCCGGATCTTGCAGCCCGGAGGCCATCACCAGCAGGGCCGGCTGCGCTCGCAGCACGTCTGCCAGCGAATGCTGATTCAGCCGGACCAGTGCCGCAACGCCTTGTGGCGTTTCGCTGGGCACCGCGCTGGAAAATACGTCATCAGGAAGCACCAGCGCCTCGGTCTGCTTAGGCAATTGCGGCAGGAGCTTATGAGCGCGTTCCCTTGCCGATTCGGCAAAAAAGACCGCGGTTATCCGTAGACCCGATCGGATTGCCTCCTCGACCAGGTGAACTCCCTCAACCGCTATCTCCCCGCTCTTGTTCGGCAAGGCATCGTGAAACCGGCGGCGAAGCTCTTTCACTCCGGCATTGGTTCGACTGGTGATGGCGCGAAGTCGAGCGTCAGCAGCCGATTGGGAAGGCGAGGTCATGAGTTCCGATACCGGAAGCAATCGTACAACGCCTGTGCCTTCGGTAGGCCGAAAGCCGGCTCGGCATGATAATCTGCTGGCTTGCTGATCGCTTGGGCGATCTGTAACGTTTCGCCAGGAATCGCACCGCGAAACCATCCAGCACTCGACGAGGTTCGGTTGCGCCCCGAAATTGTAAAGATCAATCCCAGCAGTCCGGAAGCATCGCTGGTGACGTACGCCGCCGAGAAGATACGCTCAGGCGCCGTCGTGGGGATGCCGACGGACACGTTCTACGGCTTGGCTGCCGACCCTTTTAACTTGCACGCCGTGGATCGGATTTATGAGATTAAGACGCGGTCCCGGCACAAACCTCTTTCTCTGCTGACCGATTCAGTCGATCAGGCAGCCGAGCTGGCCTGGCCGGTGCCCGAGACCTTTTACCTGCTCGCGCGGCGTTTTTGGCCCGGACCTCTCACCATCATTGTGAAGGCCGATCCCAAAGTCCCGCTGAAGGTGACCGCCAACACCGGCAATGTCGCGCTGCGAGTCCCGGCGGCGGAAGTATCGCTGGCAATCATCCGTGCCGCGGGCCTCCCTATTACGGCGACCTCGGCCAATCTGCACGGAGAAGCGGAATGCACCACCGCACAAGCCGTTCGCGACCAGCTGGGTGATTGCCTGCCTGTCATCGTAGACGGCGGCCCGTCGCCACGCGAAATCGCTTCCACCATTGTCGATCTCACCAGCGATGACGGTCATTGGCGCATCTTGCGGCAAGGCGCCATAGCCTACGATGACATTGCAGAGTTGCTGGGTCAGGAGTAGTCGCTACGGGAGCCGCTGCTTCCAAATCACATCCCCTACGGTGGTTGCCTGCGGTAGCGATCCTCGTTTTGGCCTGCGGCTTCCTCTACCTGACTTCACGCGTAATGCGGGAAGGCTGGATCGATCAGCCCTACAAGGCCGATTGCATCCTGGTTCTGGGAGCGGCTGAATATTCCGGAAGACCGTCGCCTGTTTATCGCGCCCGGCTTGATCACGCGTACCAACTCTTCACCGAAGGTAAGGCCCCGCTGATCATCACTAGCGGCGGCGCCGGTGGAGACCCGAAGTACAGTGAAGGTCAGGTGGGGCGCGATTACCTGCTGTCTCGAGGCGTTCCAGAGGCCGACCTCATTGCGGAGACGCAGGCGGATAACACCGATGAATCCACCCAGCGCGCTGCCGTCATCATGCGGCGCAATCACTTTGAGAGTGTGTTGCTGGTCAGTGACGCCTACCACATGTTCCGCGCGAAGCGCATGATGCAGCGGCAGGGGTTCACCGCTTACATCTCGCCCCGCCCGGAATCGGTTCCCAAAACAAACTGGGAACGCTTCCTGGCTGCCAGCCGGGAAGCATTTAGTTATGTGCTTTATCGGATGCACTTGAGATAGGAGCTGCCAGCTACCAGCCAACAGTCCCGGCTAGACCGAAGGACACAAGTGGCTCCTGGGATTCGTATTCAGCTTCCCAGCAGCTTCACAACGCTGAATTTTGCCCCGACGTGGTCGTTACAAGTTGCGTATCAGCGCGGTATAGAATGCTCAGCTGCGAAGCCGGCACAGACCGTCTTCGCCGGAGGCGTGCGAATGAGTTTAGCGGCCGGACCGTCTTCAGAGGCTGCCGCAGGATGGCGCTCTTCGCGATGGTGGATCGTCGCCGAGCTGGGGTTAGTTGCGCTCATCTATCTGGTGGACCAGTTCCACTGGCATCACCTGATCGTCTTCAGCAAGACGCCATACCTGTTCGTGCTCGGCTGGATTTCACTTCGCATTCGCGGCTTGCGCTGGCGAGATGTCGGCCTGCGTGTCTACAACAGCTGGGCTCGAACGTTGGCTCTCGGCATCCTGGTTGGCGCCTTAATGGAAGCGCTTGAGGTGTTCGTCACCCAGCCGCTGCTGGTGAGTTGGCTGCACCACTATCCCGACTTGTCGGATTTCAAAGACATGGTCGGCAATTACAAGCTGCTGCTGATCTATCTGGCGCTGACGTGGGTGCTGGCCGCTTTCGGCGAGGAGATGGTACATCGAGGCTATCTGCTGAACCGGGTGGCTGACCTGTTTCGCGAGACTCCAGCGAGATGGGCGGTGAGTCTGCTGATCACCAGCATTGTGTTCGGCTTCGGTCACTTCGATCAAGGCATGACAGGGTGGATCGAGAACACGGTAAATGGGTTGCTGCTGGGTGGTTTGTATTTGCGTTGTGGCCGCAGTCTCGCGGTCCCCATCGTGGCACATGGGGTGACAGATACCATCGATTTCCTGATCATCTTCCTCGGTAAATATCCGGGAATGTAAGCAACTAGAAACCATCAAACCATCTCATAAACCGTTTTTTGAAAGGGCACGGCTTCAGCCGTGCCGCGAAGCACCTGTCAAAACGGGCTTTATTATAGCCCCGGAGGGAACTCGGTTTCTCGATTTTATGAGATAGCGACTATTGAGTTCGATAGGTACGCGATCATCACCGAAGATGATATCGCGGATGCAGTCCGCAAGCTGGAGGCTGACTGCAGGAAACGCGAGGGCGTGCCTGTCGAAATCGCCGCAATCAGTCACGAATCAGTCACGAAACCCGCCCAAGTACCCGCGCGGGTGGAAAGCGCAAGGCTGCTAAACTTAAGTTGTATCAGCCTCTTCCAATTAGGCCGGGATGGCGAAACTGGCAGACGCAGCGGACTTAAAATCCGCAGACCCGAAAGGGTTGTGGGGGTTCAAGTCCCCCTCCCGGCACCAGAGACCATGCCAGCTCTCTCGTCATCGAGGTCCCTCGCTCCACTTCCTCCAATAACCGGGACGTCGCCGTCCGGATGCGCGTCTTCTCACCTCGGCCCAAGGAATGGTTGAAACGGTGCCCGATTTGAGTTCATCGATACGTCTAGCAATCCTACGTTCCCATTCGAGTTCCACTGCTTCCTCGATCGTGTCCTCATCAAGGCTCGCCAGCAGCGGACCGCGACCGCTGCTCGTGCGTCTACCGGCAAAGCTGGAGCGTGCTTCAATAGCTCCGACACCGTCTCACCCATGACCTGATGCTGCTCCCGTTCGTATCCTCAATTAGAATCAGGCTTTCCCTTTCATGAAGGACATTCATGCTCGATTTGGTTGGTGACCTCAGACGTACCCACATGTGCGGAGCGCTGCGCGCCTCCGATGCCGGTTCGAACGTTGTGCTCATGGGCTGGGTCAATCGCCGTCGCGACCTTGGCAATCTTATCTTCCTCGACCTGCGCGATCGCAGCGGTATCACCCAGGTGGTCATCACTGCCGACGCGGGCGCCGAGCTGCACAAGAAAGCGGAAACGCTGCGCTCTGAGTTCGTGGTCGCCGTCGTCGGTCACGTGAAGCTGCGCGATCCCGGCACGGTCAACAAGAACATCCCGACGGGCGAGATCGAGGTCGTGGCCGATGAGCTACGCATCCTGAACGACTGCAAGCCGCTGCCGTTTTCTCCGGCCGAGTCGGACATCGCCAACGAAGAAGTTCGCCTGAAGTATCGCTATCTCGACCTGCGCCGCGCGGAAATGCAGTACAACATCCAACTGCGCCACAGGGTCTCGATTGCGATCCGCGAATACCTCAATTCGCAGGGCTTCTACGAAATCGAGACGCCGTTCATGACGCGTTCCACACCTGAGGGCGCACGCGACTATCTCGTGCCTAGCCGGGTGCATCCCGGCGAGTTCTATGCGCTGCCGCAGTCGCCGCAGATATTCAAGCAGATCCTGATGATCTCGGGCTTCGATAAGTACTTTCAAATCGTGCGCTGTTTCCGCGACGAAGACCTGCGCGCCGACCGCCAGCCCGAGTTCACCCAAATCGATCTGGAGATCAGCTTCGCGCGCCCGGACATGGTGTTCGCCGTAGTCGAAGGTTTCCTGACTGCGGCGTGGAAGACCATCAGCGTCGATCTCGAAACGCCGTTTCCGCGCATGAGCTATGACGAGGCCATCCGCAGCTATGGCATCGATAAGCCCGACATGCGCCTGCCGGCAATGACTGATGTGCGCGAGGCGTTTGCGCCGGAACAGCTCGCGACTTTGAACGGCGATCCTGAGCTGCCAATTGTCGCGATCGTCATTCCAAAAGTTGGTGAGTTGTCGCGCAAGGAGCGTGACGACATCAAGCTGCTCTTTGGCGAACGCAAAGAAGCCAAGGTCTTCGAAGACATCAAGCGGCTGGAGAAGTCGTTCCCGGAGACGGTCGCGAAGATACGCGAGTTGACTGCCGCCAGTCCTGACGACCTACTGGTCATCGTCGCTGGAGCGAAGCGAAAGGAAGAGGTCGGCGCTGCAAAAGCCCGTCAGCAGGCGTATGGAACCTATGCCGCCGCGGGACAGCTTCGCCTCGCGCTGGGCCAGAAGTATGCCGAACGGCACGGCGCCTTCAGCAAGCGCGACTTCCGCTTCCTGTGGGTCACCGATTTCCCCATGTTCGAGTGGGACGAGGAAGAGGGCCGCTGGAACGCCGCGCACCATCCCTTCACTTCGCCGCACGAGAACGACATGGGCATACTGGAAAGCGATCCCGGCGCCGTCCGCGCGCTGGCCTACGACATTGTGCTCAACGGCACCGAACTCGGTTCCGGCTCAATCCGTATTCACCGCCAGGATATTCAGAGCATCATCTTCAAAGCGCTGGGCATGTCGAAAGACGAGCAGCAGGCGCGCTTCGGCTTCTTCCTCGAAGCGTTGCAGTACGGCACGCCTCCGCACGGCGGAATCGCGCTGGGACTCGATCGCATCGTGATGATCCTCGCCGGCGCCGATAGCCTGCGCGAAGTCATCCCCTTCCCCAAAACGGCAAAGGCCATCGACCTGATGATGGACGCGCCTACGCCGGTCAGCGAGAAGCAGTTGAAGGAAGTGGGGATTGCTGTGGTGGGGAGGAGGGATTAGTGAGCGGGTTGGTTGTTTACTACGAACTTCCGCGCGAGCTTTCGCTTGAACAGGGCACGCGGCTGTCAGTCATCAGCTATCTATTCTCTTATCTTTCATTAGTTGCGCATATCTCTGATAGAACAGCTCCTTAACTTCGAAGACTGGCATTAGCGCATGCCACATGTTGTGGATGCGTTCGTTGATGCTCGCTCCGTCAAAACGAAATTGCGCTTGTAACTCGGTGATGATGCAAAGCAAAATAGCCGCCGCACGCGCGATGTGCAAAGATAGAAAGCGCGGAAAGTGCTGCTCATGTATATTGTCCCGTTCTTCAGGCGGGAATGAGTCTGTGATGTAATACATGGCCACCTGCATCAATCCTTCATATCCGCCGTGGACCATTGCGGAATACTCACGCCATTGGCCGTACGTAAAGGTCTTCAAAAAATCCTGATGCGGCGTGGTCATTCCCCCCGGCTTCTTGTCGCTAATATATTTCCCCATCGTAGGCCAAGGCTGCTGGTTCATGACTTCGAGTGTGGACAATCCATCAGCTCGCATGAGGAAATCTAGCGTGTCCCGAGATTTGTGGATGTAGCTATCCCATTCTGGCCGACCACCGTACCGCGCTTCGTCTTCCTCTAGAGCTTCGAGCGCCTTTCGATAACCGCTCTTGCGAAACCACGAGCCGTTTACGCCTGGGGCTTCCAGGATGGTTGTAATGTTGTACAGGCAGTCAATCATATTGCGAATCAACGGCAGCGTAACGATGCCGTATTTGGACCGCCAGTAGCAATCAGTCTCCCGACGTTCGTCCGCGTTTAAGTAGAAGAGCAAGTCGTAGGTAGTCATTGCCTGCCTCATGAGGACATGAAGGTCAACGGCCACGAACTTGGGGGCGGAAACGAGACCCGGCAATTCCCGTTTTGCCTTTTGTGCCAACACCTCAGCCAACTGCCCTAGCGGTTTTTGGAATGTGCCCGCATCAAGGTTGTATAGCTCGTCGCCGCTTTTGGTCATTACGAGATTATTACATTGCCGGATTTATTATTGATGAGATTGCCATGCCATTGCGCAAGCGAAAGACGATTGCAGGGTAAGCGACAACGACGACCCCGAGTCCCTTCAGGGGCAATAATTGACTTGACTCGTCCATTGTAGTACGGTGACGGGCATGGAATCAATTATTCCGGGGAAGGAAATGATTGCACTCGGAAGTGTCCCTTTTGGAAGACGAGGCGCGGTTAGGTCGGCCCTGTCCACCCCCTTTTCGCGAGATTGAGAACCCCGACATGCTCGAATCTTACCCATCGTTCTTCATTGCCGTGACGGCCTTTCTGTCGCCAGCGAAACGACTGCGGACAGGGATGGCGGACGAAACGAAGATGGAGTTTATTGCTGCCGCCAAGCAAGGCTTTGACATGTTTCTCGGGCACGCGGCGCTCAGTGGCATGCTCCCGCGCTCCTGCGAAAAGGCGGTCGCGGTAAAAGGGGTTTTGGATGATTGGGCAGAGAGATTCTTGGACGGAGACCCGACCAGCGCATTCGTCGAGACCGTCGCAAGGGGCGTGGATGGATTCTTAATCAGTCTCCAGGATGAGCTAGATCGAATACCGGTGTTTACCGTCACGCCAAAAGGAAACATGGATATCCGCAAGTTGGCAGCAGCAATATCGAAGGGCTTTCCCAAGTCCACACTCGAACTGCTGGATGACTTCGTGCGCAACGACATCGACCATTCCGGAAGGTGCTTGGCGTTTGACCTTCCGACATCCTGCGGATTTCATATCTTGAGAGCTGTAGAGACTTGCGCGAAGGCGTATGTTCACGCTTCAACCGGGACTCTTCCAGGGATAAAAAATAGGAACTGGGGCGAATACATATTTCAGCTAAAGAATGCAAACGCCCACGAAGATGTTACTGACTTGCTTCGCATTTTGAAGGCGAAGCGAAATCCATTGATGCACCCTTACGACAATCTGGACGTGGATGAAGCCATTTCGCTCCTTTGTATCTGTCAGGCTGGAATGGACACCATAGCCGACGATCTGCGACGGCGTTCGCTGGAAGTTAAATTTGCGGAATCCCTAAAGGTGCTGCCAACACTATGAATGAGTTTGACAAATTCGATGCCACCGTTCGCAAAGTTCTCTCTGTGTCGCACGATGAGCTGAAGCGCAGGGACGCTGAGTGGAAGCGCCAGAGACAACGCGCAAAGAAAAAACGGGCTAAGGCTTCGCCCGCTTCCCGCGCTTCAAACGGTAAGGATTAGAAAACCTCGGCAGCGGCTCCCACCTTGCCAGTCAGTTGAGCAAATGTGAGTCGTTTGCCGACAATTTTGCGAACGGCCATGCTGAAGCGGTCGGCATCGGTCATCGGGTTATCGCGAGTAGCGCGATTGTTGAAGCGGAACACCTGCTCATCGACGTAACGCTGTAGATGGAATGGTTCGACGGCAACATAGGTGCCCTTGAGAGTCCGCTTTAACAGGCTCCAGAAGTTTTCGATTCCGTTGGTATGCACTTGGCCGTTGACGTAGCTCTCGACATGGTTAACGACTTCATGAACGAACTCTTCGCGCAGCTTGTTGTAGCCAATCCACTCGTCGGTGTAGACCTTTGAGTCGCGGCAGACTTCGCGCAGGATTTCGCTTTGCAAGGTATCGCGCCGGACGTTGGGAATAACCTTTGCCCGGACTTCGCGCAGATCGCGATCAAGCAATCCCATGACGATGGTTTTGTTCATGTGGTCGCCCTTGAGCGCCTTGCCTTTAGTTTCCGCCATCCGCGCTTTCTTGGCCTTGTGCATATTGGCGATGCGTCCACCAACGAAGGTTTCGTCTACTTCGACTGTTCCGCCACCCTCGCCCATCTGCCCAACCGCTTTGTTCTGCATTGCGAGGCGAATCCGGTGCAACATGAACCATGCAGTCTTTTGGGTGATGCTCAGATCGCGGGCAATCTCGTAGCTGCTAACCCCGTTCTTACAGTTTGTAACGAGCCACATTGCGGAGAGCCATTTATCCAGCCCGATTGCGGAATCCTCCATCACCGTTCCGACCTTAATGGAGAACTCGCGTTTCGGGTGATGGCTCCCACACTGCCATGTGCGACGTTTCTCGCTGTACTTGATCCTTTCGGAACCGCAAGTTGGACAGGCGACTTTGCCATCTGGCCAACGGCGGATTGCGAGATAGTCGATGCAGTTATCGGGATTCGAGAAGTACTGGATTGCTTCTTGAAGGCTCTTTGGTTCTTTCATGACTCGCCTCACTTACAGGGACTATCCTACCCTGTCAGACTGGACGAGTCAAGTAAATTATTGCCCCTTCAGGGACAACACAAGAGCAGATCCCTCGACGGCCAAAGCCGTCTCGGGATGACAAACGAAGATTGATTATCGCATCCAACCTCGCCCTCATTCGCGACCGGATTCATCTCTCCGCCCGGCGGGCAAATCGCAATGCGGATGACATCGCCCTGATGGCGGTCTGCAAGACCTTTCCTCCCGACGCCATCGCCCGAGCCTACGCTGCCGGCCAGCGGCTATTTGGCGAGAACAAGGTCCAGGAGTTCGCCGACAAGGCTAGCAAGCTTGCCGGGCTCGACGGCTCCGAGTTCCACATGATCGGACACTTGCAATCGAACAAGGCGGCGAAGGCGGTTGAGCTATTTCACGCGGTAGACTCGCTCGACTCGGCCAGACTTGCCGCCAGATTGAATGGAGTTGCCGAAGCTGCCGGGAAAATCCTGCCCGTGCTGATCGAAATCAACATCGGTGGCGAAGGGGCTAAGACGGGAGTCGCTCCCAATTCGCCGGAGTTGAGCGAAATCCTGAACGGCGCGACGGACTGGCAGCACCTGCAAATTCGCGGACTCATGACAGTCCCCCCTTACACTGAAGATCCCGAAGGCGCTCGGCCGTACTTCCGCAGGCTGCGCGAGCTGCGCGACAAACTCGCTGCCCGGAATCTTCCTGCCGTCAGCTTCGACGAGCTTTCCATGGGCATGTCGCACGACTTCGAAGTTGCCATCGAAGAGGGCTCGACCTGCGTGCGCATCGGTACGGCGATCTTTGGCGACCGGGCGAAGCCATGATTCCGATTCGCGACACGCCTTCCGGTGCGAGCTTCCTGATCAAAGTCCAACCGCGCGCCAGGAAGAACGCCATTGTCGGCGTGATGGGCGATGCGATCAAAGTGGCGCTTACTGCTCCTCCAATTGAAGGTCGCGCCAACGAAGCCTGCATCGCCTTCCTCGCAGAAATTTTGAACGTTTCCCGCTCGTCAATTACCATTGCCGCCGGAGAGACCAGCCGCAACAAGCTGATTCGCGTGAGCGGGCTCTCGGCCGCCGAGGTCGAGGCGAGGCTGCGCAAGGCGCGTGGCTGATCCACCGAGGAGAACACATTGGCATTTGCGCAGCGATGGCGCGAAATTCGCACCGGCTTCGAGCGGCCGTTCTGGGTCGCCAACATCAGCGAGTTGTTCGAACGGCTGTCGTACTACGCTGCTTTCGCTTCGCTCGCCCGCTATCTGCACGAGGCCCTGCAATTCCCTACCGAACGTGCGAGCACCCTCGCGGGATTCTTCGGTGGTCTGGTTTGGTTCCTGGCAATCTTTGGCGGAGCAACTGCCGATCGCCTGGGCTTTCGTCGAGCGCTGTCTCTGGCCTATCTAATTCTGAGCTGCGCCTACTTTCTGCTCGGGTCGATCGCGGCCCCATGGCTGGGACCAGTTCGCAATGTTGTTCCACTGGGCGCGCTAGTGGTCTTCGTGTTGGCGCTTCCAGCACTCGGAATCGCGCTCGTGAAACCCACGGTCGTCGGTACAACCGCTCGAGCCTCCAAGGAAAACGTTCGTTCCATCGGCTATTCGATTTACTACACCCTGGTCAACATCGGTGGCGCCGCCGGGCCCATGGTCGCGTCATACGTGCATCGGCACATGAGAGTGGAGAACGTATTCCGCGTGGCTGCCCTCAGTGTGTTCGTGATGTTCTTTGTGGTGCTGCTCCTCTTTCGGGAGCCCAGCAAAGCCGGCGATGCCGAATTGCCTTCAATCTCGCAGGTCGTGCGGAACTTTTGTGTGGTGTTGGGAAACTACAAGCTGGTCCTGCCAGCACTGGGCATTGCCCTTCTGCTGCGTTTGAGTATTTGGCTCTACCCGTCTCTAACAGTTGGTTGGTGGGTCTGGGCTTTGATTGCTGCGCTGGTCCTCTGCGGTATTAGCAAGTTCATGTGGTTTCTGGTGATCTTCACGGGATATTGGATTGTCTATTGGCAGGAATTTATTACCTTGCCCTTGTATGTGCACGGATATGTCAGCCCGACGATTGACACGGAACTAGTGCTTGCGACAGGTCCAATCATCGTCATTCTGTTCACTGTTGCGCTCAACGTTCTCACGCAGAAAATTCGTGCCTTGACCGCCATCACCGCAGGCACGCTGATTACCTCGTTGGCCTGGATCATCCTCATCCTCTACCCAACTGTTACCGGCGTCATACTGACACTGGTTGCCGTGGCTTTGGGAGAGATCACACAGTCGCCGCGCTATTACGAGTACATCTCGCGGCTAGCGCCCTCCGGCCAGCAGGGAACATATATGGGCTTCGCCTTCCTGCCATTGGGTATCGGGTCGCTTATCGGTGGAAACTTCGGCGGCTTCCTCATCCACCACTTTGGCGAGGTGAAGCACCAGCCGTGGATGATGTGGTGGGTGATCGTCGGAGTCGGAGTGGCGACAACAGTGTTGCTCTGGATCTATGACCGGTTCTTTCTTCCAAAGCCGGTGATCGAACCAGGTTCGGCCGAGGCAGAGGTGGCCTCGTTATGAGTGGAAAGACTCCGGCCTATATTGCGAAGCACATCCGGCGCGTGCTGAAAGATGGCGGCTCAGCGCCACACACCCTGGAAGTGCAGCACTTTTTCAAGCATGAAGTAAAGTCGCGCGGCTGGTATACGGGCGAACTACGGAAGGTCGCGGTGCGATTTCGTCGCACCATTGTGGCAGAGAATGGATTGCCGTTCCTGCTGCAAGTAGCTGATCAGCTCTTTCAAGGCGAGATTCTGGAAGAGAAGAACTTCGCGGTAATGCTGCTGGAAAACATGACGGACCAGTTCGGTCCCCGGGAACTCAAGCTGTTCGAAAGCTGGCTCGATCGGGTCAGCAGTTGGGCCGACCACGATGCGCTAGTGCAGTACCTGATTGGGCCGATGATGGCTGCAGACGAAAGCTATCTTCCGCGCGTGCCTCGCTGGGCCAGGAAGCGCAATACGTGGCACCAGCGGGCAGCCGCCGTCAGCTTGATCCACAGCACCCGCCAGCACAAGAACTTTGGCCACATTCAGAAGGTGACTGAGCTTCTGCTCTCCAGCAATGACGACATGGTGCAGAAGGGTCTTGGCTGGCTGCTGCGCGAAGCGGCGAAGGCGAATCGCAAGCAAACGGTGCAATACCTGATGACGATCCGACGGCGCGCACCGCGACTGGTTCTGCGAACCGCTTGCGAGAGGTTGCCGGCGGAGACGCGGGCTCAGGTGCTGGAGAAAGCGAAGGCACAGCGGGCGGGGATTTAGAGGATTCCTGCAACAGAGGATCAATTCTCGGATGCAGGATGCTTAACCCTTACGTCAGCGCTCACGCTACCTGCTCAATTCGGCGCACATGAATCGTTTTCTCGCGCTTTCGCGCCTGGGCGATGTCGTAGGAAGACTGCATCCGCATGAGGGTATCCATCCTGACCCCGAAGGCCTTTTCGATGCGCAATGCCATGTCTGCAGAGAGGGCTGCCTTGCCGTTAAGCAAGTTTGATAGAGCGGGCCGTGAAACCTGAAGCGCTGCCGCCGCTGCCGTGACGGAAAGACCGGCTGGAACGATGATCTCCGTTCGGATGAAATCTCCGGGATGAGGCGGGTTCTTCATCGGCATGGCTTTGCTCCTCGGTTTCTAATGGTAGCCTTCCAGGTTCAAGTCGCGAATCTCGTGCTCGGTGTCATCGATTCGGAACGTTAGCCGCCTATTGCGGCTAACCGTGAGGCTCCAAGTTCCCTTACGGTCGCCGCCCAGCAGGTGTACCTTCCAGGTTGGGAAGGGAGCGCAATTCTTCAGGCTCTTGCATCTCGTCCAGAAAAGCCAGCATTTTGCGAAGCTTATCTGCGCTGTCGGCCGGCACCCCTTTCACGTTGTCTTCTTCATAGAGGCGCTTTAGGCCCTTGTGTGCGAAGCCCCGAATCTTCACTGGTTGGACTGTAGCTTGTAACTTTACAGTTGTCAACTACCATGAGTGACGGCGTGGCGAGTCTCTGATAACTCGTCTTGCGCCCGCTCATTTACAATGAACCACGGCATGAACCTTTCCGAAATTCAGGCTGCTCTGCGCGATCGCGGGCAGCAGGCGTGGCTGTTCTACGATCATCATCATCGCGATCCCATTGCCTATCACATCCTGGGTCTTTCCGAGACCATGATGGTCACGCGGCGCTGGTTCTACCTGGTTCCGGCGCAGGGCGACCCGGTGAAGCTGGTGCACCGCATCGAGAGCCACCATCTCGACTCGCTCCCCGGCAGCAGGCTGGAATACTCCGCCTGGGAAGAGCTGTGGAAGAACCTGGAGTCGATGCTGAAGCCGTATCGCAGCGTCGTGATGCAGTACTCGCCCAACAACCAGATTCCCTACATCTCGCTGGTCGATGGCGGCACGCTGGAACTCATTCGCAGCTTCGGCAAGGAAGTTGTCAGCTCGGCGAACCTGGTTGCGCAATTCGAAGCGGTGCTGACGGACGAGCAAATCGCGTCGCACTTCAAGGCCCGTGATGCGATCGACAAATCGTTCCGGCGGCGTTTCAGGAGATTGGCCGTCGTGTCCGCAACGGCGGCACGAACGAATACGAAATCCAGAAGTGGATTCTCGAAGCCTTCGCGCGCGAGAATCTGCAAACCTGCGATCCGCCGAATGTCAGCGTGGGCCCAAACAGCGGCGATCCCCACTACGAGCCAACCGCAGAGAAGTCAGCGACCATCAAGCAAGGCGACTTCGTTCTGCTCGATATCTGGGCCAAACTGAACGAACCCGACTCCGTCTACTACGACATCACGTGGACGGGCGTAATCGGTACTCCCAGTGATAAGCAGAAAGAAGTTTTTGATGTGGTTCGCGGCGCTCGTGACGTGGGAATCAATACAGTGAAGCAGGCATTCGAAGCCGGCCAGACGATTCACGGCTGGGAGGTCGACAAGGCTGTCCGCGAGTTCATCACCGGCAAGGGCTACGGGCAGTACTTCATCCATCGCACCGGGCACTCCATCGGGCGCGACATTCACGCCAACGGCGCAAATCTTGATAATCTGGAGACGAAGGACGACCGCGAGATTCTGCCGAACACCTGCTTCTCCGTTGAGCCGGGCATATACCTTCCCGATTTCGGCGTGCGCAGCGAGGTGAACATGATTACCGCACAAGGGCAAGGCTGAAGTCACCGGTCGGATTCAGGAAGAATTGGTACAGATTTAATGGCGAACGCGCAAAATACAACGGCTCTTCCCGCGAAACGCTCGGCGGAAGCGGGCTCCATGACGTACATCGCTCCGCTGGCGGGGTGGTTGCTGCCCGGTCTAGGACACATAATTCAGCGCCGGTACATACGCGGCGTGCTGCTGATGCTGGCCGTGTTCGTAATGTTCTTCGCCGGCCTGGGCATGCAGGGCAAAGTCTATTCCTTCAACACGGGCGACCTGCTCGACATTTTGGGCTTTGTCGGAGACATCGGGGCGGGAGCGCTGTACTTCATCGCCAAGGCCATGGATTGGGGCATCGGCAATATTCATCGTGCCGTAGCCGACTATGGGACCAAATTCATCGTCGTGGCTGGACTGCTGAACGTCGTCGCCGCCGTCGACGCCTACCACATCGCGATCGGCAAGAAACAATGACCTTCGACCTTAGCTCATTTCAGCGCTGCCCTGTTGTTTGCCGTCTGCGCGTCCATCGTATTTGGAATCACGCAACGCAACACTCCGCGCGACATGGTCCGCTACGGCGCTTACTGTTTTTTCTTGTTCGTCGGCGGCGTGATCCTTGCATCATGGGTGATGTGGTTCATCAAGCACTGAGCTGAAGAGGGGGCCTTGCCTTCAGGCCGTCCATACAGAGCACAGAAAACCCGTCGGCTTCAGCCGCTGCCGATGCGGCTGCAGTTCTTGCCGCAATTGTCCGGATAGACCCGCTCCCCTTGAACTAAACTCAACTTATGCTCGCCAGCTACGCCGTTCGCGTCGAGGATTCGCGTGGACGCCGCTATCCGGAAGCGCTCGCATCCCTATCGCAATGCTTTCCAGCGCGATCGCGACCGCGTCATCCATGCTCGTGCCTTCCGGCGGCTGGAGGACAAGACCCAGGTCTTCACCCGGCGCTACTCCGACCATTTCCGCACTCGCCTCACCCATACCATCGAAGTCGCGCAAATTTCGCGCACCATCGCAGCCGCGCTTCAGCTCAACGTCGACCTGGCCGAGGCGCTGGCCCTGGTCCACGACATCGGGCATCCGCCATTCGGGCATGCAGGCGAGCACGCGCTCGACACCCTCATGCGCCAGCATGGCGAATTCTTTGACCATAACCTGCAGGCGCTGCGCATTGTCGAGGATTTCGAGGTCCGTTACGCGAGCTTCCGGGGATTGAATCTTACCTTCGAAGTCCGCGAAGGCATCATCAAGCACTCGCACGACTACTCGGCCAACGAACATCCCGAACTCGTGGAGTATTTGCTCGACCAGCGGCCGCCGCTGGAGGCGCAGCTCATCGACCTCACCGACGAGATCGCATACGACACGGCCGACCTCGACGACGGTTACGAAGCGAAGCTGCTGACTGTACCGGGCATCCGCGAGCGGGTCAGAGTATTCGACCATTTCTATCGACAGGTCGAAACCGAGTATCCGGACGCCCCGGAGAAGTTGCAGTTCAACGAAGCGCTGAAGCGAATGTTGAACCGCTTCGTCACCGATCTGATTGAGAACACTCGCAGGCGTGTGTCCGAAGCCGGAGTGATGACCCTAGATGACGTGAGACGCTGGCCGGAACGGCTGGCTGGTTTCAGCTCAGAAGTCGATGACGAGCGTCGCGAAGCGAAGCAGTTCCTTTACCAGGCGCTGTACAACGCCAAGGCGCTACAGCCGGCGAAGAAGCGCGCGGAGGGGCTGGTGAACGAGGTCTTCACTTTGCTGATTGCCCGGCCTGAAATGCTGCCTCCGAGCTATCGCGAGAAAGCGGAGAACGAGAAGCTAGTGCGCGTGGTTTGCGACTACATCGCCGGCATGACGGACCGGTATATCGAAGACTTGCGCAAGAAGCTGAACTAATTGCGTCGCCTATGCCCGAACTGCCTGACATCGTCGCCTATATCGAAGCGCTCGAAAAGCGCATCGTGGGACAGAGGATCGAAAGCATTCGGATCGCTAGTCCTTTCCTGCTGCGCACGGCCGTGCCGCCCTTGCAGAGCTGCCGAAGGCAAGACCGTGACCCAGTTACGGCGGATGGGTAAGCGCATCTGTATTGGCCTGGAAGGCGACCTGTGGCTGGTGCTGCACCTGATGATCGCGGGCCGCCTGCATTGGAAGGAACGAGGCGTGAAGCTGGCCCGGCCGCGCGGTCTGGCTGCCTTCGATTTCCCGCATGGCACGCTGCTTTGGACCGAAGCGGGTTCGCAGAAACGGGCCTCGCTGCACGTTGTTGCGGGCGAGGAGGACTTGCGCGCCCTGGATCCCGGCGGCTTAGAGGTGCTAGAGGCTGATCCTGATCAGTTTGCTGCCGCGCTCAAATCCGCGAAACCATACGCTGAAGCGCGCGCTTACCGATCCCGGCTTGTTCAGCGGCATCGGCAATGCCTATTCCGACGAGATTCTATGGCAGGCGCAACTCTCGCCGATGCAGTTCACCCAGAAGCTCAAGCCGGAAGAGGTCGCACGACTCTATGAAGCCGTGCAAAGCACCTTGACGAAGTGGGTCTCCGAATTGCGCGCAGAAACGGGAGAGGCTTTCCCGGAGAAGGTGACCGCGTTCCGCAAAGACATGGCGAGTGCACGGAAAGTACAAGCAGCCGTGCCCGCGATGCGGCAAGCGATCCAGCGAATCCGATACGCGGGTAACGAAGCAAACTACTGCCCACAATGTCAGACCGGAGGCAAACTGCTCGCCGACCGGGCATTGTCGCGTCTACTGCGCGACGACTGGCCGAAGACGGCAGAAGAATTGGAGATGTTCGTCGAGCGCCGAAAGGTTTAGAAGGGGTATCGACTGGAAGCCCAGGGGACACCAAATGTCAGTTTTCCGCTTCATCTCCATCATTGTCAGTAAAGCAACGTTGATTGCGCTTTGTTGGGGCAATCTCGTTTCAGCGCAAGAGACAAAGCAAGTGCCCACAGTGGACGCAATTTACCCCAATTTTGTGTATCCATCCGAGCCTTGTACTTTTACTCGTCAGCATTTCAACCAAATGCATGTGTACGCCTGGATAGGTGGATTCACGGACTCGGCAACATTGTCACGAGGCAAGTACGAGCGTGGAGGAACCGTCGAGGAAGGCCCCACTGAGGTGGAGCTAGCTTCTTTCCAAGTCGTCAATGGCACCAGCACGAATCCAATGTTCGCGGTAGTTACATACCAATGGATATGGATAGGTGGAAGTTCCAGTCAGTCAGACGTGGTTCAAGTTTTCGGTTGCAAGAATGACCACCTGATCGTGTTGCAGCAGATATCGAACGACGCACACAGCCAGCATGCCGGCGCCACGTTCGACCCGAAGACAGGTGCCTTGATGATCAGGTCCGTGCGCTACGGTGCTGGAGCACACGGCAGCCCGCAGGAGCTGGACATTGTCAATTTCCAATGGGCGGGAAACAGGTTCAAATAGATCGGCTGGCGAACAGTGCCGATGCCGAAGTAGCTGCGTCTAATTCCACTCCACCTCTTCCTCGTCTTCCGCTACGCCCGCTTACGCTGAGGGCTCGCCCCAACTCGGCCGGTGTGTCCACCAGCATGTCAGGATGTACGCGCTCCAGGCTATGCGGCGCGAAGCCGTAGTTCACGCCGATACTCCACATGCTGGCATTGCGTGCCGTGAGGATGTCGACCTCGGAGTCGCCAACCATCACGCTTTCGTCCGGCTGAGGCGCCGGCTTCCTGCATGATGCTCCGCACCCCCAGCGGATCGGGTTTCTTGGTCTCGAAACTGTTTCCGCCGTAGATCTGAAAAAAACGGCCTGCCATCCCAATGCCCGTGAGAATGTCGCGCGCCGGGCGTACCGGTTTGTTGGTCAGCACCGCAAGTTTGCGAACTGTTCCGTTGAAGCTCGCTATCTGGTCCAACGACTGCGCGATGCCATCATACGCATACGTGCTGTCGAGCTTGTGCTCGCGGTAGTAGTTCAGGAAAAACAACAGCGCTTCTTGCAGGAATGCTTCGTCTTCCGGGTCGCCCAGCGCGCGCCGCACCAGCATGGGAGCGCCATCGCCAATGTAGGTCTTGATCACCTCGAGCGGCAGATCGTTGCGCCCATATTGCCGCAGCATGGCATTGACCGCGGCCGCCAGATCGTATTCCGAATCGATCAGCGTGCCGTCGAGATCAAACACGACGAGCTTGATCTTCTCCAACGGTATCGGACGAAAGGTGCGGATCATTTTAATCCAGTATAGAAAACCTGTTCACCACGAGGCTCCGATGACACAGAGAAATGGGGTAACGGTACAAATCCGGGCTTCTCGGTGCCTCGGTGTCTCTGTGGTTCGATCAAATCCCGGGAAGCATTACAATATGAGGATTACGTCTGAGCCGCACCGGGCTTTGCACTTCACTCCCGAGGACATGGATGGCAACTACCAAGGCAGAACCTAACGTCCAGACCGCCCAAACTGCCTCTCTCGATAAATACGAAGGACTCTCGCGCGATCAACTGATCGAGATCTATCGGCTGATGTACCTGTCGCGCCGTATCGACGATCGCGAGATCCTGCTCAAACGCCAGCAGAAGATTTTCTTTCAGATTTCGGGCGCCGGACATGAAGCCCTGCTGGTCGCGGCGGGCATGTTGCTGCGTCCGGCGTACGACTGGTTCTACCCGTACTATCGCGACCGCGCGCTCTGCCTCGCGCTGGGCATGACTCCGTATGAGCAGTTGTTGCAGGCGGTGGGCTCGGGCGAAGATCCCGGCTCCGGCGGACGTCAGATGCCTGCGCACTGGGGCAGCAAGCGCCTGAACGTAGTCACGCAGTCGTCGCCAACGGGAACGCAGTTCTTGCAGGCGGTGGGCTGCGCCGAAGCCGGACGCTACTTCACTCGCCACCCCGAAGCTGCCGAGAAAGTTCCCGGCGACTATCGCCAGTTCAAGGACGTGACATTTCACGGCGACGAGGTCGTCTATGTTTCGTGCGGCGATGGCACGACCAGCCAGGGCGAGTTCTGGGAATCGCTCAATACGGCTTCCAATCTCAAGCTTCCCGTTTTGTATCTGATCGAAGACAACGAGTACGCCATCTCGGTGCCCGTGGAAGTTGGAACCAGCGGCGGAAACATTAGCCGGCTGGTGAGAGGCTTCCCCAATTTCCACTTCGACGAGGTCGACGGTACCGATCCGCTGGCCAGCTACGCAGCGTTGAAGAAGGCCATCGACTACATCCGAGGCGGCAAGGGCCCGGCCTTTGTCCACGGACACGTCGTGCGTCCGTATTCGCATTCCCTGTCGGATGACGAGAAGCTCTATCGCCCCGAGTCGGAGCGCAATGCCGAGGTGGAGCGCGATCCCATCAATCGCTTCCAGCTGTTCCTAATTCGCGAGGGCATCCTCGACGAAAAGGCGATCGACCAGCTGGAGAAAGACGTCGATGCCGAGGTGCAGGATGCCGCTGACAAGGCCGTCGCTGCAGCGCTCCCCGCCACCGACTCGTACAAGAACTTTGTGTACTCACCCGATCTCGATCCCACTTCGAAGGCTTTTGAGACCGAAGCGGTGCATCCTATGCCCACGCAGGACAAGGCCACCTCAGCATCTTCGGGCGACCGCACCATGGCCGACCTCATCAACGCCTGCCTGAAAGATGAAATGAAGCGCGATGAGCGCATCGTAATGTTCGGCGAGGATGTGGCCGATTGCAGCCGTGAAGAATACTTGAAGCAGCAGCAGGTCAAGGGCAAGGGGGGAGTGTTCAAGCTCACTGGCGGATTGCAATGCGAGTACGGCAGCGAGCGGGTCTTCAACTCTCCACTGGCGGAAGCCAACATCGTCGGACGCGCCGTTGGCATGGCCACCCGCGGACTGAAGCCGGTGGTCGAGATCCAGTTTTTCGACTACATCTGGCCTGCATACCATCAGCTGCGCAACGAGATGCCGCTGATTCGCTGGCGCTCGAACAACACGTTCTCCTGCCCTGCGGTCGTACGCGTGGCGATTGGCGGATACCTTACCGGCGGCGCCATCTATCACTCGCAGTGCGGAGAGAGCCTGTTCACCCACACTCCGGGCATGCGCGTGGTGTTTCCCTCGAACGCGCTCGACGCCAATGGCCTGCTTCGCACTGCGATCCGTTGCGACGATCCTGTGATGTTTCTGGAGCACAAGCGGCTGTACCGCGAGGCCTTCGGGCGCGCGCCGTATCCCGGGCCGAACTACATGATTCCCTTCGGCAAAGCACGCATTGTGCGGCCCGGACATGACATGACGGTCATTACCTATGGCGCGACGGTCCCGCGCGCGTTGCAGGCAGCACAGCGTATCGAACGCGAGCAAGAGGTCAGCGTGGAACTCATCGACCTGCGCAGCCTCAGCCCGTACGACTGGGAAGCGATCGCGACCTCGGTGTCGAAGACGCATCGTGTTCTGGTGGCGCATGAGGACATGCTGAGTTGGGGCTACGGAGCGGAGATCGCAGCTCGCATCGCAGACGAGCTGTTCGACGAGCTCGACGCGCCGGTGAAGCGGGTCGCCGCCAAGGACACCTTTGTCGCCTATCAGCCGATCCTGGAGGACGAGATCCTCCCTCAGGCAGAGGATCTCTACAAGGCAATGGCGCAGCTCGCGGAGATGTAAGCGCAGGCTTTGCGTAATCCGGTCGGTGGAGCACGCCTTGAAGGGCGCGCCGAAAGAGGCAGGGTTTAGCCGCGCCGTTCCAAGAGCAAACTCTTGGGTAGAGCGGGCCTTCAGGCCCGCGTCCGAGTCGCCACAAGGATTGAGTGCCGTGGGCGCGGCAGATTTGTGCTTTCCAATGCCGCCCCTACGGGGCTCGGCAGATCAAGAGAACTGCTTGACGCTGGCCTAAAGGCCAGCTCTACCCGAACGGCGCCTCGAAGAGAGTTTTCTCCATCCGATACTCCACGCGTCTCGCAGGAACTAGAGCGTATTTCATAAACAGTGTCTCAGCGTAATCCAGAAGCAGGCAAGATAGAAGAAGGCGCGATAGGTGGTGAGCAGATGCTCATGACGAACCAGCAACCGGCGGAACTGACCCAGCCAGGCATTGGTTCGCTCCACAATCCAGCGGCGTTGGTAGCGCCGCATTTTGCGTCCGTCTTCATAGCGCCGTCGCTTGTTGTTCTTCCGATAGGGCGCAATCAGCTCCATCGCCCGTTTCTTCAGTCGCTGGCGCAGTGGATCGGAGTCGTAGCCAGCATCAGCAATTACCCGCTTAGGCTTTTGCCGCGGCCAGCCTTTCGGGCGTGGGACGCGGACTTCGGCGAGGGTGGCTTCCGCAAGCTTAACTTCTGCCGCAGAGGCACTTTCCAGCCGAACTCCCAGCGGAAGACCTTGACCGTCGACCAATACCATCCACTTCGTGCCCTGGCCCCGCTTGGTTTTACCGACGGCGAGGCCCCTTTTTTTGCCGGGGCGAAGCTGCCATCCAAGAAGGTTTCGTCCCACTTGAGCAGGCCTTCCTCATCCAGTGCGCCCAACAGAGCACGCCAGGCATCGAGCCAGACACCTTCCTCTTCCCACTGTTTTAGCCGCCGCCAGCAGGTCGCCGGGGAGGGAAACTCGTCGGGGAGAAACCGCCACGCCGCTCCAGTTTGCAAAATCCACAGAATGCCTTCAAAACAGGCCCGGTTCGGCGCCCACGGTCGCCCGCGGTTGTCCTTCCGCCGCCTAGGCTGGGGAAGCAACGGTTCGATTAACTCCCATTGCTCGTCCATCAACAGCTTCTGCCGCTTCTTCATGACAGAAGCTCACAACCAACTTGCCTTACACGTAAGTACTTAATGTGAGGCCGAACCTATTTATGAAACACGCTCTATGAAAACCTCTAGCCCGCGACGCTGTGTTTGTTTCAACACAGCTATCGCGTCGCTGCGACCTGTTCTGTCTGCGCCGAGAAAATGTCATAGACATAGTCGTGCGCAGCCAAAGCAGCAGGTTTCATCGCTCCAGCTTCCACTCGTTTTACGATTTCCTCCCGTGGGAGATCGAAGATGGCATCGAGGATTTGCGTGCGCTCCTCCTCCCCCGCCTCAGCCATCACGAACAACACGCGCGCGCTGTGCTGGATGTACTTTGGCGAGAGCAGCTGCCGCTTGAGAAGCTCCATGATGACCGGCGCCTTCGAGCGGTCGAAGCGGCCGGGATCTCCCATGCGGTCGAGCTCGGCAAAGAACTGCGCCGTCCATTCGTTGTGGTAGTCCCAGACCTTCTGGAACAAATCGCGAGTGAATCGGGTTCCCGACTTTACCGCTTCTGTGCTGGGCGCCAGCACCATTCCGTCTTCTGTGAGCTTCGCACGTTGCAGATGCCCATCGTTGGTAATGACAGCCTGGTGATAGGCCAGCGTCCATAGCCACGACACATCAATGCGGTAGGTGGCGAGATCATTCATGAAACGCTGCTTGAGCTCGTAATCGTCGATGGCCGCAGCGAAGTTTCCGTTCAGGATCTGGAAGCCGTAATTCGCCGCCATGTAAAACGCGTGCTGAATGTGCTCGATGGTGACGTCACCTTTGGGCACGCTGTAGATGGCATCCCAAAGTTCCTGGCTAAGGAGCTTCTCCGGCGTGTCGAGAGATTCCTTGCGAATCACGGCCGGCGTGATTTTTCCCGCCGCATTCAGCAGGCCGCGCGAATGCAGCAGCGCGCGCTCTGACTCCACGAGCCCGCTCGCGACACTCGGCACCGCCTGGCCGTTGGCGTCTACGGTCTCGCGCGGAGCATCGAGCATGGCTTGTAACTCCGCCAGAGGAATGCGGAGCGGCCCATTTCCAGCGGCTACATACGCTGCCTCGGGGCTGGCCACCCAGCTCTGACGATAGGCGTCGTAGAGCTTGCCCTTCACGCGCCCGGCAAGAATATCGTCCAACGTAATTTGCCGGTCTGCGGGCACAGGCTCGTCAGGAACGAACATCAGTCCCAGCAGCCGCTCGCGCAGCTTATCGATCACCACGGCCCGCATCGCGACCGGGTTGTAACGCGAACGGCCGTAAGCATCGCCCGACTGATACATCATGACCGCTGCCATGCCGCCGATGGGCGCACCGTTTGTGAGTTCGCCATTTTTCATACCCGCCATCAGGATCGTCAGTGCGTTGTAGCGCTGGTAAGCAATCATGTTTGGCGCCGCCATCCCGACGGTTTGCGGATCCGGGAAGATGCCCTGCGGGTCGTCCTTCCACATCTCGATCAGGCTGCCGAGATAGTCCCAGCGCCCGACGTTCGTTCCCAGCAAACGCCGCCGGAATACCCACGCGATGGCTGGCAGATAACGGCCACCGTTGCCTTCCTCGTAGAGGATCTTGATCTTGAATGTCCCGGCGGGCACGCCGATGATGCTCTCCACGCTCGCCAGCAGGCGTCTCCACAATGAGGGCCTCGCGCGGCGTCTGCATCTTCGGGATGTAGAAATAGATACCGGTGCCGAGGCGCTTCAGCGCGTCGTAGTTGTTGACGCACCCAAAGAACCACCACCGCAATCAGCCCGGGAGCGGGCTCGCCGTCAACCGTGATGTGCTCATACACAATGTGAATGCTCGGCGGACGAACCAGACGAGTCGGCCACTTGTCCGGAGACCGGTCGATTTTGTACGAGCGCGTCTTGCCCTTCTTGGCCACCTCGTAGGACTTGCTGCTCCAACTGCCGTGGAAAATCTTCTCTGGCGTTCTGTAGGGCCGCGAATGTTGCCACGGGCTGCTTGTTCCCGGCGGCAAGCGGCTGAAAGTGCGCCGGCGAGGCATCTTCAAAATCCGGCATGTTCATAGGCGCAGCGCTATTCAAGGCGTTGAACGCCATGTCCAGCGGATGCCAGGGACCGGTCAATTCCAGTCCCGGGTTTTGCAAGGGATGAACGTCGGCGGGGACGGGAACTTCGTCGTTGAGGCGCCAACGCAATTCGGTGTCGCGACCCAGAAAATTGTCGATCAACCCCTGCACGATCTGGCGAAACGTCCAAGGGCGTCCAGACACGGGATCGTCGAAGCTCTCATCCCAACTGGGCCAGGCATACTTCTTGCGCACCGGCTCCTTGCTGGCCAGCAGTGTGCGGCGGGCGTTGAGTGCTTCGGCAATGGCGGGACGCAGTTCACGGGTCAGGGAGGCAATCGTCTCTTCGACGTTGATTTCCCTGCCGTTCACTCGTTGAATTCCGAATAATTGCGGGAACTGCTGGAGAACATCTTCGCGGATCATGGAAGTCCCTCCGAGCATTACCGCCCAGTGTAGTGCGCGTACCGGGACCGGTCAAAGCTCTTGTGCGCCGACTGTTGGGCTACTACTCAGGATGGACTGCTTATCAGGATGGACTGCTTATTTCGCGGGTCTGATTCTTACAAGAGTTCCTTCAGGAAGAGGATCTCCTAAGAACTGTACCGTGCCGTCGCGTACCACGCCGTTGACCTCACGGAGGGGTTTGGCCGACACTTCAGTTCGCGCCGGTGTCGCCATGTCTTGAAGGTGCCGCGATCCATGGCGAGATTGGCGAGGCGGTCAGCTTCGCGGTTCTTTTCTCGCAGCACGTGCTTGATCTCGAAGTAGTCAAGCTGATCGATCAGCTTCATCGCCTGCGCGTGCAGCTCCTTGAGCGTGGGGCTGCTGACTTTGTATTCTCCGTTGATCTGCTTCACCATCAGCTCGGAGTCGCTGACCACCTTCAAGGCCTTGAAGCCGTGCTTGATGGCGTACGAGAGCGCCGCCAACAGACCGGAGTATTCGGCATAGTTGTTGGTCTGCCGGCCCAGGTATTCGCTGAGTTCGGCCACCGGCCGTCCGACCTCGTCTTCGATGACGACGCCAAATCCTGCGGGGCCGGGATTGCCGCGCGCTCCGCCGTCGATGTAAGCCACTAGGTAGCCCTGCTCGTCACTGAAGATGGCGCCTCCAAAAAATTCTTGGGAGCGAAACTTCGATTTTGCGGGAAATGGGCGAATAGCCATAGTGCGTAGTTTAATCCAATAACAATGAGATGCGCTCAAGGCTGAAAAGGCAGCAACCCTGAACTTAGCGGCCGAGCCGCAGCCGCATCGCAAGCCGTGGCGGCAGGTTCGCCAAAAGAATGCGCTCCTGTGCGCGATCAATATCGTATGGCACGCGATAAAAGAAAACCCGGCCGGGTCCGTCGTCTTGCTTTTCGTAAAGCGCAAACGCGGCTCGCCAGTCTCCATCGCGCGGCTGCCCGATTGAGCCGGGATTGATCAGGTACCGCGTGCCCGGGCGCAACTCCTTCTCCCACAGCACTGCGCCTTCGACGCTGTCGTACGCCGGTGCAAACTGCCGGACCCTGCCATCCTCTTCAAAGAACCCACCCTGAAGGTGCGTGTGGCCGAAGAAGATGATGTCGGCCTGTCCCGGCATGCTGAAGCTTTCCTCCGCACCCAATAGCGTTAAGCAGATATTCGTCTTCGTCTTCCGGTGCGCCGTGTACGAACTCCACCCCCGGCAAGTCCCCTCGCCGGATCGGCCCTTTGGGCAGTTCGCGAAGCCATTGCAGGTGCTCGGATTTGAGGGTTGTCTGTGTCCAGCGGGCCGAAATAGCAGCTACCGGATTGAAGTCGCTGAGGTCGGTCAGGCCAGAACAAGCACGGTCGTGATTTCCCCGGACGATGAGGCCGCCCAGAGCTGTGGCGCGCTCGCATACCTCATTGGGCGAGGCGTTGTACCCGACCACGTCTCCCAGATTGGCGACCAGATCGTGCTCGTGGTGCGGCGCTCATCACCGCTTCGAAAGCTTCGACGTTGGCGTGGAGGTCGCTGATCAGCAGCAGGCGCATCTCAGTGGCGCTCCAGTTGTGTAACCGGGCAGCGGGCCAGATGACCGGGTGCGACTTCGATCAGTGGTGGCAATGAGTCAGCGCACGTCGGAATGCAAAGACCACAACGCGGCTCGAACGAGCAACCGGGAGGTAAGGCCATCAGCGCCGGCACGCTGCCCTCGATGGTTCGCAAGGGCTGCGAGCGATCGCTGCGCAGGGTTGGCACCGATCGCAGTAGGCCACGCGTGTAGGGATGCATGGGGTTGCGAAATACCTCGCCGGCATCTCCGGCTTCGACCAGGTTCCCGGCATACATCACCGCGACGCGATGCGAAACCCGCGACACCACTGCGAGATCGTGCGACACGAACAGCATGGCCAGGGCGAATTTTTCTCGCAGATCGTTGAGCAGGTCGAGCACCTGAGCCTGTATGGTCACGTCGAGCGCCGTCGTGGGTTCATCGGCGATCAGCAGGCGAGGACGGTTCACGATGGCCATGGCAATCATCACCCGCTGCCGCTGGCCGCCGGAGAGCTGATAGGGGTAGTCACGGCCCCGGCGCTCTGGTTCCTGGATCGCCACCGTGCGCAGTGCCTCAATCGCGCGTTGCCAGGCGGCTTGCTTCGTCACTCGCCGCCCCGTACTTCTGCCCCCGTTGTCATGTTCTCTTCCATGCGCTAATACGGCTTCCGCCACCTGGTCCCCCACCCGCATTACTGGGTTCAGCGCCGTCATAGGCTCTTGAAAAATCATGCTGATGCCCGAGCCGCGAATGGCTCGCAGGCGCGCCTCCGACAGCGAAAGCAGGTCCTCGCATTCAAAGCGAATGGCCCCGCTCACGTGGGCCTGTGGCGGAAGCAGGCGAAGGATCGCTAGTGAGCTCACGGATTTTCCCGATCCCGATTCGCCCACCAACCCGAGTACTTCGCGCGGCTCGATGCTAAAGCTGACGTCGCTTACGGCGCAGACGTTTCCCTGGGGGGTGGCAAACTCGACGCGAAGACTTTCTACCGAAAGCAGGTCCGGCACAGCGAATATCGTAACAGTCCGGGACAGGGCGCACAGAAAGTCTGGGAATCGATCCCGATTTGACCACTGTTTTGCCGCAGTGCGAGCATGACTCTAGATTCCGTGCGAGGGATGTTCTATTCTCGGTTTAAGCGAGAAACAGTCTGGGAATCGAAATGGCCGTGGAAGGTCGAACCTTAGAGCTGCAGATTGATCGCCGGCCCGAGGCGACGGTGGTTCGCTGCCGGGGCGCTGTCGTCATCGAGACCTGGCCGGAACTCGCGACCACACTGCGCCACCTCATACCCGAGGGCAAGCCTATCCGAGTCGACCTGACCAACGTGGAGATGGTGGACAGCGTCGGCATCGGCTCGTTCGTGAGCGTGTGGGCTTCGGCCAGGAAGGCGGAATGCGATCTAAAGTTCCGCAATCCCAACAAGCGCGTCCAGGACGTGGTGGAGGTCACGCGCCTATACGACATGTTCGAGCCACAAGCTGCCGAAAAATCCTAGCCCGAGCGCTTCCCGGCGCTCCTGTCCTACAATCGATGTTTCGTCGAAAGTTCCTTGCTTAACCCATGCCTTCTGAGCGAACAGGTAAATACGACGTTATCGTCATTGGCGGCGGCCACAACGGGCTGGTGAACGCTGCCTATCTGGCACGCGCCGGCAGGAAAGTCCTGGTGCTGGAGCGGCGCCATGTTCTCGGGGGCGCTGCCGTCACGGAAGAGATCTTCCCGGGTTTTAAGTTCTCGGTCTGCTCCTACGTAGTGTCGCTGCTGCGGCCCGAGATCATCCGCGACCTGAACCTTCCCAAGTACGGGTTGGAGATCCTTCCCCTCGACGGCACGTTCACGCCTATGCCCAGCGGCGACTACCTCTGGCGGGTGAACGACCATGGCAAGACTCGCCGCGAGATCGCGCGCCACTCCAAATACGATGCCGAGGCTTACGAAGAATTCGGCAAGGCCATGCTCCAGATGTGCCGCTTCGTTAAGCCGATCCTCACCATGGTGCCACCCGATCCGACGACGCTGCAGCCCCGTGAGCTGCTCAAGCTGATGTTCCTGGGCCGCCGCTTCAAAGATCTCAGCGGCGAAGACAAGTACAACCAGGTGCAGCTCATGACGATGAGCGCCATCGACTTCCTCGACCAGTGGTTCGAAACCGATGTGCTCAAGGCCACGATGTCGGCGTCGGGCATCATCGGCACATTCCTCGGCGTGCGCTCTCCCGGGACAGCTTATGTCCTGCTGCACCACTACATGGGAGAGATTGACGGCGCATTCCGCGCCTGGGGCTTCGCCCGAGGCGGCACTGGCGCGATCTCCAACGCAATCGCCGATTCGGCGCGCGAGCTTGGGGTTGAGATCAAAACCCAGATCGGGGTTGGTCAGATCTTAGTTCGCGACAACCAGGCAGTGGGAGTTGCCACTACGTCAGGCGACGAGTACTACGCGGACGTGATCTCTTCGAGCGTCGATCCCAATCTGACTTTCCTGAAGTTCATAGAGCCGAAGCACCTCAGCGAAAATTTTCGCGACGCGGTAAAGCGCTATAAGTATCGCGGTTCGTCCGGGAAGGTAAACCTCGCGCTCGACGCACTACCCAACTTTACCTGCCTTCCCGGTGAAGGCCATCACCTGCGTGGGGCGATCTCCATTTCGCCCAGCGTCGACTACATGGAACACGCCTACGACGAAGCGAAGTATGGCGACTATTCCAAGCGTCCTTACATTGACATGGTCATCCCGAGCCTCACTGATCCCTCGGTAGCGCCGCCGGGCAAGCATGTGATGTCGTGCTTTGTACAGTACGCGCCCTACAAGCTAAAAGAGGGCAACTGGGACGAAAAACGTGAGGCTTTTGGCGATACGGTGATCGACACCATCGCCGAATACGCGCCGAACCTGAAAAACATCATTGTTGGCCGCCAGGTCGTGACACCGCTCGACCTGGAGCGCGAGTGGGGGCTTACCGAGGGGAACATCTTCCAGGGAGAACTCTCGCTCGAGCAGCTCTTCTTTCTGCGCCCGGTGCCCGGTTGGGCGCAGTACAGGACGCCTATCAAGAATCTTTGGATGTGCGGCTCGGCGACGCATCCAGGCGGCGGCATTATGGGCGCACCAGGAAGGCTGGCTGCACTGGAAATCCTGAAGCACTGGAAGGGAAGCCGCCGGCATGCCTGAACTGCGCGACGTGGTCATCATCGGCGCAGGACACAACGGCCTGGTTGCGGCGTTCTATCTCGCCAAGGCCGGTTTCAATCCGCTGATATTGGAGGCTCGCGAAACCGTCGGCGGCTGCGCCATTACGGAAGAGTTTCATCCCGGCTTCAGGTGCTCGCGCTTATCACATGCCACCTGGCCGCTGCACCCCAGCGTGGTCGACGACATGGCGCTTGCGCAGCACGGCCTGCGCACATATACGCCTGAGGTGCGCACGCTGTCACTGACTGCGGAAGGGAGCAATCTTGCGCTGTACGGCGACCCACGTAAAACGCAGCAGGAGATCGCGCAATTCTCTGCCAAGGATGCGGCCGGCTACGTGGAATTGCAGAAGGCCCTCGCGGCGATCGGCGGCGCAATCGAGTACCTGCTGACCATGGCGCCGCCCGATCTGGACGATCCGGCTTCAGGAAATCTGTGGGAACTCCTGCAGGCTGGTCGCAAACTACGTGGTCTGGGAGAGAAGGACCTCTATCGCCTGCTACGCTGGGGGCCGATGGCGGTTGCCGATCTCGCCGCTGAGTTCTTCGAAAACGAGCTCCTGCGCGGAACCATCGCCGCGCAAGGAATCTTCGGCACGTGCCTGGGTCCGTGGTCGGCGGGATCGAGCACCAATCTCATCTTCCGCGCTGTTCCCGATGGCAGCCCCGTCGGCGCGGCTTCTTATGTCCACGGGGGGACGGGAGCGCTTACAGCCGCGATGGCCAGCGCCGTTCGGGCCGCAGGTGGAGAAGTCAGAACCTCATCGGAAGTCGCGCGCTTGCAAGTAAAGGACGGCGTGGTAACAACGGTCGTTCTGCAGAGCGGCGAAGAGATTTCCGCGAAGACTGTTGTCTCCAACGCCGACCCCAAGAGGACCTTGCTTGGCCTGGTCGAGCCGCAACACCTCGCGCCTAGCTTTTTGCAACGCCTGCAGCATTACCGCATGAATGGCACCGTTGCCAAGATGAATCTTGCGCTGAACGCATTGCCTGCTTTCAAAGGCGTAGACGGGAATAGTACGGCGTTGCTCTCTGGACGGATCCAGGTTTCCCCCGAGATTGACTACCTGGAGCGCGCTTTTGATGCGGCGAAATACGGCGACTTTTCACCCCAGCCATATGTCGAAGCGGTCATTCCGACGTTGTGGGACTCGTCCCTGGCGCCTGCCGGTAAGCATGTAATGTCCATCTACATGCAGTACGCGCCTTACAAGCTGCGGGATGCTGATTGGAGCCAGAAGCGAGATGAGCTAGGCAACACCATCGTCCGCACGCTGGCGCAGTATGCACCCGACTTGCCGGACCGAATCGAAAGCGGGGAGCTCATCACGCCCCAGGATTTAGAGCTAACCTACGGGCTCACGGGTGGACACATCTTCCACGGTGAACTGGCACTGGACCAGATCTTCACCATGCGCCCGCTGCTCGGCTGGGCGCAGTACGTTACGCCGATTCGAAACCTGTACCTTTGCGGATCAGGCACGCATCCCGGCACCGGGCTCAACGGACTTTCCGGAGCCAATGCGGCACGGCAGATCGTCAACCAACTTCGCGCCCGGCGCGGCTCTGCGGGGTCCGTCTAGCTCGCCTTTGCGGCGTACGCAGCCCCGATGGCGCCGCGCAGCACCAGAATGAACTCGTCGACCCGCTGCGTGTGTCCCTTGCCATGTCCATTGCCTGAGCTGTGAAACAGGTCAGGGTGGCTTTGTGACATGGTGAGCGAATCCTGGAATCGCTCCACGGTCGACTCGACGATTGAAGCGATCAGTTCCGGATCGACGTCCCGCCGAAGCTCTCCCCGATCAAGACCCATTCTGACGAATGCCTTGAGCCCGAGCGGATCCTCCTGGCTCAGGAAGCGGGCGATCCGTTTCTTGATGTTCATGTCGGAGCCGTAATTCCCCAGCAGCATGACCTCGCAGTGCACCTGGTGGTGCTCAAGCAGGCGGCCCGCATTCTCCAGTCGGTAACGGAGCACAGCAAAGAAGCCCTTGCTCTTCACCTCATCCGGAGCTTCGAGGTAGCTCGGAAGTTTGCTGACCGATTCCTTGTAGGCCTCGACAAAAAGGCCGTCCTTGCTGCCGAAGTGTTGAAAAACGGAGCCCTTGGCAATTCCCAACTCAGCGGCGATATCGCCCACGCGCGCCGACTCATATCCGTGTTCGGCGAAGTAACGAATGGCCGCCGCCAGAATGAGCGCTCTTTTCTGCTGAGATCGTTTGGTAAGTGCCGGAGGTATGGTGTACGAAGACGTATCTGTTTGCAGCGCTTTCATGTCGATTCCAAGTTACCCCTGATTGGAGGTTGGCAAAGCACGTAATGTACGGAAAACCGGTTCCGCATAGGGCACGGGAACCGCATTCGCCACTTTCGGTGTTGCGCAATCATAAATCACAAATTCCTCCAATGGCTACCATAAAGACACAGCCCTGGAGTTTTCCTGCTTGAACTCCTACTGCTTTATTCGGCTCAAGCGCCGGGGTACATTACAAGTTCTTTGCTACTGGGAGAACTCGCTTCCCTGATCGGGATTGACGGTCGCCTTGGACCTGTGTTCCCCTGCCTGTCATGACCCTGCAATCGACCGCACACGAAGTACTACAGGCCAGTCCAGCGGATGTGGGGGAGATCGCCCCGCTTTTTGACCTTTATCGCCAGTTTTACGGCAAGGCGCCCAACGTGGAAGCAGCCCGGCGCTTTCTCTTTGCGCGCCTCAGCAAGGGAGAGTCGGTCGTCTTCTACGCCCGTCAGGAAGCCGCGGCTGTGGCGTTCCTCCAGCTTTACCCGGTTTTTTCGTCTACCCACCTTGCGCGTCAGTGGATTCTGAATGACCTCTACGTGTTGCCGGAGGCGCGACAGCAGGGTTATGGCCGAGCCCTCGTGGCGCGGGCTCATCGGTTGGCAGAGGACACCCAAGCCAACGGCCTGGTGCTGGAGACGGCGGTGACAAACCACGCCGCTCAACGGCTCTATGAATCGCTCGGCTGGAAGCGCGACGACGAGTTTTATCGCTACTACGTGACGATTTAGAGCCCTTCCAAAATCGCTGTACTGCACCTTGGGTGGGATCGCCCTCCAGGCGCATCGACGCGCCGGCATTTGGAGAGATTCGGCTTCAGCCGCCCAGGCAGATTTCAAAAGCTTTACCTCGGCGGCGTAAAGCCGGGCCCGATTCAAGCCGGCGGTCCTGCCGGCTTGAAGGGCGAGCTCCACCAGCATCACCTTACTTCTGGAGTTGCAGCCAGCAGCGACCGAGTGTACTCATGTCGCGGCGACGTTGTGATCTCTTCCGCTGGGCCAGTCTCCACCACTTTGCCTCGGTGCATCACGGCGATGCGGGTCGAGAGATATCGCACCACGGGCAGTGAGTGCGAAATAAACAGATAAGTAAGCTGAAATTCTCGCTGCAGCTTGCGCATGAGGTTGACGATCTGCCCGCCGACGCTGACGTCCAGCGCCGATACGGGCTCATCGGCGACGATGAACTGAGGACGGAGGATCAGGGCGCGGGCAATGCCGATGCGCTGGCGCTGCCCGCCGCTGAACTCATGCGGATAGCGCCTCAATGCCGAGGCTTCCATCCCGACCGCGGCCATCATCTCTGCCGCGCGTGCCCGGCGTTGCTGTTGATTTCCCTCTCCGTGGATGATCAGCGGCTCGACGACGATTTGCTCGACTGTCATGCGCGGATCGAGCGAGCCGAACGGGTCCTGGAAGATGATCTGCATGTTGCGGCGGACTTCGCGCAAAGCCGAGCCACGAGATTCCAGAACGTTTCGACCGTTGAATCGTATCGAGCCCGAATCCGGCTCAACCAGGCGCACCAGCATGCGGCCCAGCGTGCTCTTGCCCGAGCCCGACTCGCCGACCAGCCCCAGCGTTTCGCCCGGCTCGATGGAAAGCGAGACGTCGTCTACAGCGCGTACTTCGCTGTGCGCGCGCGAGCCGAACGTTGACTGCCCGGATTGAAACGTCCTGCAGAGGTTGCGCGCCTCGATGAGCGGCATGTCGCGATAGTAGCAAAGAAAAGCGGGTGCCCCACTCATTCCTTCGGTTGGAATGAGACCACATGCGCCTGCGGCGCACCACAGAGCATGAAAATAAGGGCCTAAACCTCTATTGTGAATACAAAGAACTTATCCCTTATTTCACGACAGTGGGATTGACGGACATTGAGGCCGACGGTCTGCTCTGCCGGAGCAGTGCAGGCCCGGCCCTCTCACCCAACACACGAATCCAATTTCGTCTCTCAAGTCAGTGACGTCGTAGTTCGACCTGTGTGAGTCCCACAAATTCCAAATGACGGAATGTGTGGGCTACCCGGCAGCCGCCTGTCAACCACGACAATTTTGGTTAGCCAATTGGGCTTCCTGTGTCCATCTGACAACCGTTTTTTCGATTATCTCGGTAGTGGAGAGTTTGAGGCACCGGGGGCCCCGCAGCGCCCTTATCCCCAAAGCAGCTCCATGACTCCGAAGAAGAAAGGGCTATGCTTTGAAATACGTTGCATTATTCGTTGGCTCTCTGGCATTGACTCTTGCGGCCAGTGCCCAGACCAAGCCCGTCCCGCATGGCGACTGCTCTGATTCGCTCTCTTGCACCGGGCGAAAACATCCGCAGCCATTCCCGGATGGCACTCCAATCATTCGAGATTTGCGGAAGGCACCCGGCAGCCTAATCGCGCAGTTGGAGGGCGATCATGCCCTAGCTGACGGCGAGACTCCTGTTGTCCAAGGCAAACCCGTGACGCCTCGGCCTGGTGAACCTCCTGTCGTCACGCGTCAGCGGCCCGAACCTGAAACCTATGAGCTTACCGCGGAGGTTCCTCAGAATGCACCTCCCACTGTCCGGGATAGCCGGAGCAACAAGCAACCCCTGCCCAAGCCTCCGGACACCCCGATCGTCCGGGGCTCGCTGGCCGCACCCCAAACCCATAGGACTCCGGCGGAGATTTCTCAGAACGAACCTCCCACTGTCCGGGACAGCCGGAGCGACAAGCAACCCCTGCCCAAGCCTCCGGATACTGTGATCATCCGGGGCTCGCTGGCCGCACCCGAAACCTATGAGCTTACGGCGGAGGTTCCTCAGAATGCACCTCCCACTATTCGGGATAGCGGGAACGACAAGCAAATCCTGCCCCCGCCTGCGGCTCCTCCGACTGTCCGGGATTTCCGGGCTGCGGCGCGGGTGTCGCTCGATAGGGACGAAGGAGTTATCAAGAGCCAAGTTGTCCTGGGCGCGTGAGCGCCGTTGTTTTGCGCCTCGGGGAGAGTGAGGTGTCGTGGAAGTGATGCTGAACTCTCGCGCGGGGCGCCACATATTTCGCGGGTTTCGAGTGTGTGGGACCGAACCAAGTCAGAATTCCTCTCGCGCTCGTCAGCGGCCATCGATCCCACTCATTCCTTCGTTTGGAATGAGTGGGATCGATGGATATTGAGCTTCGACGCGCTGATTTTCCCGTAGAAGTATGGCCGAGTCCCTGACTTCACTCCACCACACTAACCGAATTTCGTTCCTCGGGTCAGTGACGTCGTAGTTCGAACTGTGTGAATCCGACACATTCCAAACGATGGAATGTGTGGGTTACCCAACGCAAGCTAATCCAAACAGCCGTTGTCATAAAGAAACTGGAGAGTCGGCTACGAAAGCCAGCCCCTCCGCGTCATCCGCGGTCGCTCTTCACTCAACGCAGCGCCATCACCATGAGCTTGGGCTCGGTCATGTCCTCGATGGAGAAGCGCAAGCCTTCGCGGCCGAGGCCGGAGTCTTTCACTCCGCCGTAGGGCATCTGATCGACGCGGAAGCTGGGCACATCGCCGACAATGACGCTGCCTACCTCCAAATCGTTGAACGCCGTGTGGATGTGTATGGCATCGCGCGTGAACACCCCCGCCTGCAGGCCGTACACGGATTCGTTCACCTGGCGAACGGCTTCGTGGAAGGTCTCATAAGGTTCCACGGCCACCACAGGAGCAAAAATCTCGGCGCAGTTCACCCGCATCTCCGGTGCGGTGCCGGTGAGCACCGTCGGCTCGACAATGGAGCCGTTGCGCTTGCCGCCACACAGGACCTTTGCCCCTGCCTGCCGGGCTTCTTCGATCCACTCAATGGTGCGAACAGCATCCGACTCGCGAATCAGCGGCGGCACGTCCGTCGCTTCGTCTATCGGGTCTCCGGTTTTCAGCTCCTTGACGCCATCCAGCAGGCGCTTTGTGAAGTCGTCGAAGGCCGGACGGTGAACATAGATACGCTGCACCGAGATGCAGGTCTGTCCGCCGTAGGCGAAGCCGCCCACCACGCAGCGATGGGCCGCATAAGCCAGGTCGGCATCGCTATGGACAATCACAGCAGCATTGCCGCCAAGTTCCAGCGTCACCTTCTTCTTGCCTGCTTTGCTCTTCAATTGCCAGCCCACGGCGGCGCTGCCGGTGAAGGTCAGCAGCTTGATGCGTTCGTCGGCCACCAGCAGCCCGGCGGTTTCGTTCGACATCGGCATCACCGCAAGTGCGCCTTCCGGCCATCCCGACTCGTGCACGATCCCAGCCAGCATGAGCGCGGTGACCGGAGTCTGCGGGGCGGGCTTGAGGATGATCGGGCAACCTGCGGCAATGGCAGGCGCAATCTTGTGGGCTACAAGGTTCAGCGGGAAGTTGAACGGCGTAATCGCAAACACTGGGCCAAGGGGGAAGCGGCGCATCAGGCCCCAGCGGCCTTCGGTGCTGGCAAGGGTGTCGAGCGGAATGTACTCGCCGTAGATGCGCGTGGCTTCTTCCGCCGCGACCTCGAAGGTGTAGATGCCACGATCGACTTCGATGCGCGCCGTCTTGATCGGCTTGCCGGCTTCGCGGCAGATGGTGCGCGCGAAGTCTTCCTTGCGATTGGCGATGCCTCGGGCGATCTTGCGCAAAATGTCGGCGCGCTTGAATGACGACAGCTTGCGGGTGTCGGCGAACGCCTGCACGGCGTCGCGTACGGCGGTCAGAGCGTCGTCTTCGCTCGCCTGTTCGACGATCGCAACGGGAGTGTGGTCCCACACGCTGTGTAATAACGACGTCGTTGCCGCTGCTATGAAAGTTTCCGTTGGCGAAATAGCCAAAGGTCTGTACCGGAGCGCCGGTGAGTTGACTCATAGCGAACCTCGCTGTGCTTCAAGGATGCAAGGGAAGAGCGCGCGGGTTCGAAGGGGTTTGGCTGCCAAGAGGGTACCCCCTCCCCCTCACCATCTGTAAAGTCTTGATTCCATTGGGCTGGCCAAAGGTGTCCCCGGCAAAATCTTGAGCGGGTGAGACTTACACGTAAAATCCTCCAAAGTAAAGACTTAGCTCCAGAACTCCAAACCACACAACTCTCCCCTAAATCCTCATTGCCGCGATTGTACTCAGAACGCCTCGCGGTACCTAGCGACTTTGTCACAGAGCACCGTGACAGGCCCTACCAGCCGCACAGCGGCGATCCCGATCGGTTCAGCACAACGACGCTTGACCATGCGCGTGGCATCGCTCTGATGCGCGGCCTGGTTGACGAAGTTACGTTTGCCCATGGCGCTCGGAAGTTCGCCTGTCGAAACGCATGTCTTGCCGGGCGGCACCTCCAGTACGGTAACTGGCCGGACCGCACCACCAGGAACAAAAACCAACATTCCGTCCATCGCTGCTTCATTCCGACTTCTAGTTGGCTCAGCTTGAAATTCGATCAGCACCGTTGCAGCGCTCTCAACAGATGGCTTGAAAGCTCATGCGCTCCGGTCGAGAATTGGTCGGCACAGAAACAGCCGACTCTGAACTCCGGGGGGCGTGTATAGTTTGGGCGGTTCGAGTCAAGTGGGAGCTTTCAGGAAGATGGTCCACTCTCCAGAGGTTGATGAAAAGCTGGTCTTCGTCATAATGCCGTTTCGAAAGCCGTTCGATGAATACTACGAAAAGATCATCCGACCGGCCCTAGTGAATTCGCATCTGACGCCGCTTCGTGCTGATGAGATCTATGGCACAAAGCCAATCATTAGCGATATCTGGAGCAATATCCGGAGATCCCGAATGGTGATTGCGGACGTTTCGGGTCGAAATCCAAATGTGAACTATGAACTAGGGTTGGCCCACGCCTGCGGCAAGCCCACCGTTATCCTCGCACGCACAAAGAATGATGTTCCATTCGACTATCAACACCTGCGTTGGATTGCCTACAATCCCAGGTCGAAACAATGGGCGGATAAGCTTCGCCACCAATTGACTGAGAACATCAAAGCCGCCATGGAGCAAAAGCATGTCGACGACCTGATGTGGGCACCCGAGGCACTAGGCATGGGCGGAGGAATAAGCATTGAGGAACTGATGGCGCGGGAGAGTGTTGAACCTGAAGGAAGGCTGCAGAGGCAATCCGAGGTGATTGTGCAAACGCCGCAGCCCATCGAGGAGGTCCGCTTAGATATCGCGGCTCGAGTGCGTGCGAACATCGAGGCTGGACTCAAGTACACCTACATCCTGGATTTGCAATCTCTTGATGTGATTGGCGGGCTGATCGCCAATCTCGTGAGCGCGCCGGACGTGATTCCGGGGGAAACTCATTCCATCGAAGACATCGAGCAAAGTCTCACGTTGCTTCAGAACCGGCTGCGAGTTTACGTGGTAGAGCGGCGATGGCCATTCCGGTTTTGTATTCACAACCCCAGAGATGCTGTACGAGCAAGCCTTTGCCTTCAGGACGATGAGGGCTACGCATGGATTGAGTGGCTCAGGGGTAAGAGTGCCTACAACGCTGCCAAACAATTGAGAGAAGATCTGCGCTCGGCTGACAAGTTGGGAAGTGGGTGTATCCGCGGGGTAAACAGTGTGCTAGGCGAAGAGGAGCTTAGCCCGAATTTCTCACCAGATGATCGATAACTGAGCCAGGGGTCGGATGGGGCGGCCGAGAGCGATCGGTGTAGGCGGCAGGGAGTGGTTAGCGGCAGTGGTGCACGGGTGATGGCCAAGGCGGTGGCTGGAGGCGACATTTTTGGGCGCGTGGAGACCGCAACTGCCGCCCGCCTGAGGTTGGCACAACCGCCGCGCTGCCCTCAACAGCGCAAAGCGACTCAGCGAAGTCACCACGAAGCGCGGGTTGGGGCCTTTGTCGAGATACTCGGCCTTGGCCACCACGCGGCGGGCGCACGACCAACTGCTGCGCGTCTGATAGGAGAACTCGCCGAAGACGCGGGCGGCTTGCTGCGTCTTTTGGTGTTCGCGCTGGGCCGCGGCCATGAGGGCGGCGATTTCCGCCTCCAGCCGCGAGTTGCGCGCCAAGCCGAAAACATAGTGCACGGGCTCAGCTTCGCACCAAGCCATCAGCTCCTCGCGGCAGAAGCCGGAATCGGCGCGCAGAATGATTTTCACCTCCGGCCAGCGCTGCCGAATCTGGCCCACGATGCGTTTCACTTCGGCGAGCGCGCCTGCGCTGGCGTCCTGGTTCGAAGCCCGCTGGCGGGCGCACAGTAGATGCTCGCCGCAGAAGATGTACAGCGGCAAGTAACAGTACTCGCCGTAGTAGCCGTGGAAGAAGCGCGCTTCCTGCTCGCCGTGCAACGGGGTGTCGGTGACATCCAGATCGAGCACGATCTCGGCTGGCGCGGTCGCGTGCGCTTCCAAGAAAATATCCACCAGCAGCGTGTCCAACTGCTCGGCCGAGTAGCTGATCTTGTGATAGCGATCGGCGGCCGCCGCCGGCGTCAACTCCATGCGGTTGAGCGTGCTCTTGCCGGCCAGCGGTGATTCCAGTTCGCGCTGGCCGGCCAACACGGCCAGCAGGGGATCGTGGCGCAGTTGCTCATGATCGTTGAGATCTTCATAGCCCAGCGCCAGCCCGTAGACGCGCTGCGCCAGCATCTCGCCCACCGGGTGCTCGACCCGTGCCGGGTCCCGCCCATCCCGAAAGCAGGCCGCCGCCCGCGCGAGCAAGCCGATCTTGCGGTTGGTGCGGCGCAACAGCAGGCCGCCTCCGTCGCTGGTCATGCGGGCGCCATCGAAGTTGGCTACCACCCGCCGCGAAAAATGATCTGCAAACGCGAACGATTCTTGCGTACACTCTGTCATGAGAAAGGCCGTTTCTTTTTCGGGCATCGACTTCGTTTCACACCGCAGTTATGCCTGAAAAGACGGCCTTTTTCTACTGTGAATTACTGGTGGTTGTTTACTACTGGTGAGAAATTCGGGTTAGCACCTTGTGGGATGACATCCAGAAGCGATTTTCCTTTCCCGACGTAGAGAGCCGGCTATTCAAGAAATTAAAGATTTTTTGCTTTGGGCAAAAGACGTGACCTACTTCTGTCGCAGTTCGGCTGTGCGCGCCAAGATTCCGGTGACAAACCTCATTTCTCGAGGCGATCGATTGAACCCGACATCCTGGTGACCGTGCACTGATTATCGACGATTCGCCCCTAATGCCCCCCGTGATACGGATGCCCCTGCAGGATGGTAAAGCCGCGGTAAAGCTGCTCCAGCAGGACGACGCGCGCCAGTTCATGAGGCAGCGTGATCTTGCCGAACGACAGAATGGTCTTCGCTTGTGCGCGCATCGCGTCGCTCCAGCCGTCGGCAGGACCGACGGCAAACAGCAACTCCTGCGTGCCGTGCGACTGGTGATATTGGAGGAAGTTGGCGATCTCTTCGGAGGTGAGCTGCTTGCCACGCGAATCGAGCAGCACCAGCTCGGGCGGCGTGCGCCGCTCGCTCTTCTCGATCAGCTTCAGCAGCGACGCTTCCGATGACAGCTCATGCGCATCGCAGCCGGCGTAGCGTGAGAGCCGCTTCAGGTACTCCGCCGTGAGTGACTGGATCGCCGAGCCGCGGGTCTTGCCGATCCATGCGATGCGAAGCTTCACCGGTTAGGAACTCTTGCGGACGCGCGCGGCCTTGCCGGGTGACTTTTTCGCGGTCGATTTTTTCGCCGACGATCGCGGCGAGGTCTTAGCGGCCGCCCTGGTTGCGACTGCTTTCTTTGGCGGCGCTTTGCGCGCAGGCTTTTCCAGGTCGGCAAGCTCTACCCGAGTCGCAGTCTTCCACAGCCGCTCCAGGTCATAGAACTTGCGTGCCGCGTCGGAGAAGACGTGCACGACGAAATCCACGTAGTCGAGCAGTATCCACTCCGCTTGGTTGTAGCCTTCGCGGTGCGTGGGCTCCATGCCTTGAGCACTCAGCCGCTCATCTACTTCGTCGGCGATGGCCTGCACTTGTCGCGGATTCGAGCCGGAGCAGATGACGAAGTAATCGGTGAATCCGCTGGCTTGGGCATCGAGTTGCAGAATAGAGATGTCGGTGGCCTTTTTGTCCTGGCAGGCGTGAACGGCGGTAGCTACTTGGGCCCTCAGCTCGTTTTTCTTCATGCGGTCGGCTCGGGTTACCTCGCTTTGGCTTTGTTGCTGGTGCGGTACAAATGCTGCTTATGAATGTACTCGGCAACCGCCTCGGGCACCAACTTCTTTAGCGCGCCGCCCCGGCCCACTGCAGCCCGAATTTGCGTGGCCGAAACATTCTCATGAGTTTCAGGAAGCAGGTGCAGGGTTGCTCCGGGGAGTACCAGCGGTCCCTCGATCTTTTGCTTGCGGAAGAGCCTGGTCACCGCGGCATTGGGGCGCAACGTGGGAGGCAACGACGAGGCGACGTCGGCGAGCGAGAATCCCGGGCGAGCGGCCACGATGAAGTCGCATTCCTTCAGTAGCGCCTCGGCCTCGTACCACTTCGCGATGTCCTTGAATGCATCCATTCCAATGAGGAAGTACAGGTGATCGCTCTTACCCAGCATCTTCTTCACCCGGCGGACGGTCTCGATGGAGTAGCTGGGCCGGCGATTTCTAGTCGAGGCGTTCAGGTCGGGAGCTTCGAGCAGCGAGGGGATAAAGTCCTTCTCGCCTTCGACGGCCAGCGCGGTCATAGCGTAGCGATGGTAGTAGGGCGTAACCGGCTCCTTTAGCTTGTGGGGAGGAATGTCGGCGGTAACGAACCAGACTTCCTTCAGCGTAAGGCGCTCAGCCGCGGCGCGAGCGACCTTGAGGTGTCCGCGATGGATGGGGTCGAAGGTTCCGCCGAAGAGAGCAAGGTTCATGAAGAAGTAATTAGCAGCTAGCCATTAGCAACTAGCGGTAGATCATTTTCGTTCAACATATCAAATCTTCTCATGCTGAGCGAAGCGAAGGACCGGCTTTCGCGAACTCCAACAATGATGCGTCATTCCGGGTGTTTGCGAGGCCCCGATTTCAGAACGCAGCGATACATCTTCCCGCTAGAAACGAAAGCAGGTCCTTCGCTTCGCTCAGGATGACAATTCAAAATTTCAGTAGGTCAAAGTACGTGCATGTCAAACGCTAATTGCTAATTGCTAATTCGTAATTGCTAGTTGCTGAATTCTATTCCCTCTTCTCAGCTTGGCGGCCTTCACCGTATTGCTCATCAGCATGGCGATGGTAAGCGGACCGACGCCGCCGGGCACGGGTGTAATGGCTCCGGCGACTTCGGCCACTTTGGGATGGACATCCCCGACCAGAGTCGAGCCTTTGGCGGCAAAGTCCTGTACGCGCTTGGCGTCGCCGGCGAAGAATTCGCGGAACTCGGCTGGATCGGTCACGCGATTGATGCCCACGTCAATGACGATCGTCCCCGGCTTGACGAACTCTGGGGTTACCATCCCAGCGCGGCCAATCGCGGCAACCAGAATGTCGGCGCGGCGGCACACTGCGGGAAGATCGCGGGTTTTGGAGTGGCACACGGTGACGGTTGCGTTGTCATTCAGCAACAACATCGCCACCGGCTTGCCCACAATGTCGCTGCGGCCCACAACCACCGCCTCCGCACCGGCTACCGGAATCCCGCTACGCTTCAGAATCTCCATGACACCGGCCGGTGTACAGGGCACAAGTCCCGGACGCTGGGTCGACAGATAGCCGACATTCATAGGATGAAAACCGTCAACGTCTTTTTCGGGCGAGACGGCCAGCAGAATCTTCTTGGAGTCGACCTGGCGCGGCAAAGGCAGTTGCACCAAAATGCCGTCAATCTCATCGCGCCGATTGAGGTCGTCGACCAGGGCCAGCAGCTCTTCGGTGCTCACGTTCTCGTTGGGCGTGTGCTTTTCGCTATAGATTCCCAACTGCTCGCAAGTCTTCACCTTGTTGCGAACGTAAACTTCCGAAGCTGGATTGTTGCCCACCAGCACTGCGGCCAATCCGGGCCGCATCCCGGCCTCGGCCAGCTGCCGAACCTCCTCGGCCACCTCGGCCTTAATCGCCGCTGCGAGCTTCACTCCATCGAGGATCCTGGCTGCCATCGCGTCTCCCAATTGTAAGAACTTCTATCTTATCGCGGTGCAGTGCCGGGCAGGGCGGTTACAATGGCGCCTGTGAACCGGCAAACTCTCGCGGAATTACTCGAGGTGCTGATCTGTCCTGTGTGCCGGAAGTCGCTCGTGGTCCGCAGCGAGGACAGCCTGAAGTGCAACGACTGCAAGCGCGTCTACCCCATTCGTGATGGGATCGTAATCATGCTGGAGTCCTGCTCCAGTGTCGAGCAGATCTAGACGGTTCCACCTCTGGGGCTTCGAGGAAATCGAATTTCTGCCCCTTAACCGGCAAAACGATAGGGGCAGCGTAAGCCGCCCCTTGCCGATTCCAAGCATGCGCCCGCCACTCCAGGCGCCTTTGACCTGAGTGAGTGACTACAAACCAAGAGCGTCTCCAACTACCGCTTAGTGCCGACTACCTCCCGGGATTCGACGGCGACGCCCTTGTCGCCGTGCACCTTGCGGTGCACGATGCCGGTGTAGATCTGGCGTGGCCGCGAGATCTTACGGTCGGGGTCTTGCATCAGTTCCCTCCATTGGGCCAGCCAGCCCGCGGTGCGCGGAATAGCGAACAGCACGGTGAACATTTCCGGTTGGAAGCCCATCGCCTCGTAGATGATTCCCGAGTAGAAGTCGACGTTGGGATAAAGCTTGCGCGAGACAAAATAATCGTCCTTCAGGGCGATACGCTCGAGCTCCAACGCGATTTCAATTTTGCTATTGTGGCCGGTGACCTCGAATACCTGGTCGGCCACTTCCTTGATGATGCGGGCGCGCGGATCGTAGTTCTTGTAAACGCGATGCCCGAAGCCCATCAGCTTGAACTCGCCCTTCTTCACCCGCTCGATGTACGCCGGAACGTTGGCTAGGGTGCCGATCTCGCCGAGCATCCGGAGCACTTCTTCGTTCGCTCCGCCATGCAGCGGTCCCGACAGGGCAGATGCCGCCGATGCCACCGCTAGGTAGGGATCAGCTTCGGCGCTGCCCACGACCCGCATGGTGGTGGAGCTGCAATTCTGTTCATGGTCCGCATGCAGGATGAAGAGGATGTCAAGAGCGCGGGCCAGCACCGGGCTGACCGCAAACTTCGGCTCCACCATCCGCCACAGCATCTGCATGAAGTTTTCGCAATAGCTGAGATCGTTGTCTGGATAGATGTAAGGGAACCCCATGCGGTGACGGTAGGAATACGCCGCCAGGGTCGGCATTTTGGCAATCAGGCGAATCGTTTGCAGGTGGCGGTTCTGCGGACTGTAAATGTCTTTCGCTTCGGGATAGACGGTGGAAAGCGCAGCCACCGTGCTTACCATGACCCCCATGGGATGCGCGTCATGGCGGAAACCGTTCATGAAATGCTTCGTGGTCTCCGGGACCATGGTGTGGTGGGTGATCTCGTACCTCCAATTCTTCTCCTGCTCGGGGTTTGGCAGTTCGCCAAACAGCAGCAGGTAAGCGACCTGGAGGAAGGTGCAGTTCTCCGCCAGATCGTCGATGTCGTATCCGCGATAGCGAAGAATGCCTTTGTCGCCGTCGATGAATGTGATGCTGCTCTTGCAACAGGCAGTGTTCATGAAGGCGGGGTCATAGGTCATGAGCCCGAAATCATCAGGGCTGGTTTTGAATCTACGCAACTCAGTCGCCCGGACGGTTCCCATTTCTACCGGGAACTCCAAGGTCTGATTGGTGCGCTGGTCGGTGATGGTCAGAGCGTCTTTCGGCATTACCGAAACTCCTTTATCAGGGCAGGCTAGGAATGAGATACGCGGTGCAAGCGGACGACCGATGGGCTTTCGGGCGGCCGATGCAGCCGCACTTACGAGAGGGCGCTGGGTAAAACAGGTAAACTAATATGAATACCGCGTTTAGCGCAGTTTCGCTACTTATTTTCGCTTCCGGTCGAACTTCCCGGCTTCGAGGTTTCCGAGCTGGAGCTGCCAGATGAGGCAGCGCCGGTGTCCCCGGAGCCCTTGCTGGTCGAATCACCAGCGTTCTTGCCGTCCTTGGGAGCGGAACCCGAGCCCTTGCGAGCGTAGTCCGTTACGTACCAGCCTGCCCCCTTGAACTGCACCGCCGGCGCTGAGAGCAACTGCTCCAGCTCGCCTCCGCAGTGCGGACAAACGGTCAGTGGCGGGTCGGAAAACTTTTGGATGCGCTCGGTCAGGGTGTGACAGTCCTTGCACTGGTACTCATAAAGTGGCACGTATGGCTCCGGGGCAGCTAAGTTATTGATGTTATTCCGCACGAGAAGGTGCGGTCAATTTGAGATGCTCAGACCAAGACGGCACCCTAGGGCTTGCCCGCACGCTCGACTTCCAACTCCAGGCCGTCCACCTTGCGCACGACAACGTGCTCGCCCATGTGCACACACGAAGGGGCGTGGGCATTCCATAGCTCGCCCATAACGAAGACCTTGCCTTCCGGATCGATCTCGGTGCGCGCTTCGCCGATGGCACCCAGCAGCCCTTGACTTCCGGTGACGACTTTGTTGCGGCGCGCCTTGATGGCGATGCTCATGAGAAAGATCGTGATCAGCCCCAGCGGGATGCTGATGGCCAGCGAGGTCCACAGATGGACGCGAAGCTCAGGAATCGGGCCGTCGACCAGCAACAGCCCACCCAGTGTCAGCAGCACAATTCCTCCGATGCCGAGGACGCCGTGGGTGGCGAATTTCGCCTCCAGCACAAACAAAGCGAATGCGCCCAGGATGAGCGTGAAGGCCGCATAGCGCGTCGGCAGCAGATTAAGGGCAAACAATGCCAAAAGGATGAACACCACTCCGACCACACCGGGCAGGACCGCACCGGGATGATTGAATTCGGTGTACAGGCCCAGCGCTCCGATGGCGAATACCAGGAAGGCAATGTTGGGATCGAGCAGGAAATCGAGGATGCGCTGGCGCACGGTCATGGGCATGTCTTCGACCGGCTTACCCGACAGGTGTAGCGTCACTTCTTTACCATCAAAGCGCTTCACCGCGCGGCCATCGAGTTGGTGCAGCAGGTCGGCCTGGTCTTTGGCAACGAGGTCGATCAAATGCAGTTTCAGGGCTTCCTGATCGGTCCAGGACTTCGATTCGCGCACCGCGCTTTCCGCCAGTTCAACATTGCGGCCGCGTGGACCGACAAACGATCGCATGAAGGCTGCCGAATCGTTCTCCAGCTTGGTCTTCATGGTGTCTTCGATCTTCTCGCCGGTGATGGCCACCGGATGAGCCGCTCCGGTATTAGTACCCGGAGCCATGGCCGCCACGTCGGCCGATTCGAGAATGAAGAAACCCGCAGAAGCGGCGCGCGCGCCAGTTGGGGTGACATAGACAATTACCGGCACCGCCGAAGCAAGAATTTTCTGGATGATGTCACGAGTGGAGTCAACCAGCCCGCCAGGCGTGTTGATCTCGATCAGTACGGCGTCGGCGTTGGTCTGCTTCGCATGCGCGATGGCACGATCGATGTACTCAGCGCTGATCGGCTGAATCGTATCGTCGACCGTCACTTTGATGATTTGAGCAAAGGCAGAACCGCAGCAGCCGAACAGAAGCAAAGTCGCGAGAATTAGGCGAACTCGAAACATACCAACCTCCAATCGGAGGAACAATGTAATTCTAGTGCGGGGCGGTCTGCTTTGCAGTAAGGTCGCGTTGCAGCGCCTGGGCTGCGCTGTTTTCAGGCTCCAGCTTGAGAGCGTTTTTTACCGCAGCCGACGCAGCATCCAACCGGTTTTGCTTCAAGTCGAGACGGGCCAACACCAGATAGGCATCGGCATTCGGCTGTAGACGCACCGCGGTTTGCGCCTCCGAACGCGCGTTGAAGGTGTCACCGTGCTGTTCCAGGGCCCGTGCCATTCCCGCATGGGCGGCTGCGTTGTTGTAATCGAGGGTAATGGCTTCGCGAAACTCGCTTTCGGCGCCGGCAATGTCATTGCGCGCCAACAGGTCTTTGCCACGATCGGTGTGATACGCGGAGTGCGATCTGCGGTCGGCCCTGGCCAGCCGCTCCTCCGTCAGATTGTGGATCTCAACTTCAAGCTGGCGGTAGGATGCTTCGTCGTAATTGCGCTTGATGCGTTCCAGCGGAACGCGCGCCTGGTTCGCGCCCGGCGGCACGCCGAGTACCTGCGTTCCTGTGCTGGGCGCAGTCGGCGCGCTTACACCGCGATTGATGTTCTCCAGAAGACTCTTCGCCTCGCCGTCACTGGGACGCCGTTGCAATTCTTCCCGCAACTGCTGTGCCGCGCCGGCATTGTCGCCGTTCTTGTACAGCTCGACGGCCAGGTTGAAGCGGTAATCCGGATCGCTCGGATCGGCATTGACAGCTTTCGTGAAGTGCTCAATAGATGTCGCCCGCCGTCCGCGACGCCCTTCTACTACCCCCAGGTTGTTATAGACCTCCGTTAGCGGCAGACGAGCAGCGACAAAGTTGAATGCTGCATATGCCTTCTCGTAGTTACCGCGATAGAACTCACTCATGCCCAGCAGGAAACTCGCCTCGCCCGCAATCGGATCATCTCTCGGGATGCGGCCCAGCCACAACGCCGCCGACTCGTACTCGTGGGCGTTGTAGTACAGCCTCCCTAGTTGCAACATGGCCAGCGTGTAGTTCGGATTCAGTCGAACTGCCTCGCGGAAATGGCGTGTCTTTTGTTGCCGATTGGTCGCAACCATGCCACGTACGTAGTTTTCGAGGGCGTCCAGCCGGATTGGCTTGGAAGCCTGAAGGAACTGCTGGTGTGACATAGCCGGAGGCGCCGGCAACTGATTCAGCAATTGCCACGCGAGGTCGGTTTGTATGTCGATTAAGCTGGTGAGCGGACCGCTGCTCTTAACGACAGGGCCGAGACGCAGCTTCTTCATATCCAGCAGCTGAGCTTGCGCCGTGAATGTGCTGCCGTCAAAGTCGTAGTCGCCGAATACGACGTAATCGGCATCCATCTGTTCTGCCACCGAGTAGGTCGTTGCGCGCGAGGGATGCGCGGCGCCGGGTATGCCTGCATGATCGAATGCGTAAATCCGGTCCTCCCGGCTGATCATGTAAATCTGTTGCGACGCCATGCGCTGCGACAGGACTTCGGGAAACGCCTCGCCGATCCACTCCAGTCCTGGAGCCTTTGAGTGATTCTCGAAGGGCATGATCAGCAAAGTGTGCGTGCCCGGCGCCTGGGCCAGCAGGACGGGACAGGCGAGGGCGCACGCCGCCAAGATAAGCAAGACAAGGCGGAAACAGGGCCTGGGCAGAAAGTTCGGCAAGAGGTAATTATATCGGCTGCTTCGCCCCGCCAAAGTTGTTGCCCTGCGGCATTCCCCGCCCTACACTCTCATGCGACCAGCAACTCACATCCGAGTCAGGAGCCACTATGTCGAACAACGCGATGATCAAGTTTTTCTCCCTGCTGCTTCTTGCGATGGCTACCGCAAGTGCCTCGTTCGCGCAAATGCCGAATCCCTACGGCCCATCCGTCACCCTTGAGGTCGCGAAGAAGGTGGCAGCTCCGGCGTTGGAAGAAGCTGTGAAGAACCACTGGAACATCGCCGTGGCCGTCGTCGATCCTTCCGGCAATCTCGTGTATTACGAGAAGATGGACAACACTCAGCTGGGCAGCGCCAATATCGCGCTCGATAAGGCGCGGACGGCTGCGCGGTTCAAACGGCCTACCAAAGAATTTCAGGATCCACTGGCGGCGGGTGGCGCCGGTATTCGCATTCTAGGCCTGGAAGGCGTAACCCCTGTCGAGGGCGGGTTCCCGCTGATTCTCGATGGCAAGATCGTTGGTGCGATCGGTGCGTCGGGCGCAAGCAGCGCGCAGGACGCACAGTGTGCGAAGGCGGGGGCGGATTCGCTGAAGTGATAGGTGGGACCTTTGGCTCTTGACAACGATCACCGCTAAACGCGGCAACAAACTGAACCACGGATTTTCACGGAGGAACACGGATCGGAGCTGAGTATGCGAACTCTTCTGTCCGTAGTTCTGGTCTGTGAGAATCCGTGTTAATCCGTGGTTGGCCTTTTTCCCGTTAGCGCGAAGCTGACCGCTCGATCCCAAGCGAGATAAGATTGAATCTTGCCCTCAGTTCGCAAAACCTCGAAATCTGCCACCGTCTCCAGCGCTGCCAAGCCGGTGAGTGCTGCGGTTTCGCCTGCAAAAAGTACAGTCGCGGTTCCGGCTGAGCCTGCCGGTTCCAAGGGCCGTATTTACCTGATTGACGCGATGTCGTTCATCTTCCGCGCCTATCACGCGATGCAGGCGCAGACGGCCATGTCTACGAAGACGGGGATCCCAACTGCCGCAGTTTTTGTTTTTGTAAACATGTTGCGCAAGCTGCGCGCTGACTTCAACCCGCAATATCTTGCGGCTGTGTTCGATGTCGGAGTTCCCACGTTTCGAGATGCGCTCGCCGCCAGCATGCCGAAGCCTCTTAAGGTCGATACCAAAACGCAGGCTGTTGTCGAGCTCCCACATCCCGGATACAAGGAGAAGCGCGCCGAGATGGAAGCCGATTTGGCACAGCAAATCCCTTACATCAGGCGAGCGCTACAGGTGTACCGAATCCCGATTCTTGAAGCGCCGGGTTTCGAGGCCGACGACGTAATCGGTACGCTCGCACACAAAGCCGCGAATGAAGGCTATTCGGTGTTCGTCGTCTCTAGCGACAAGGACATGATGCAGTTGGTAAACGATCGCATTTGCATGTTGAATCCGCCGAAGGACAACCTGATCGTCGACGCGTCGAAAGTTGAAGAGATATTGGGCGTGCCGCCTGAGCGCGTGGTTGATGTGATGGCACTGCGTGGAGATTCTGTCGACAGCATCCTGGGTGCGCCAGGAATCGGCGACAAGGGATCGGTTGACCTGATCCAGCGCTTTGGCACGGTCGAGAACCTGCTGGAGCATGCCGATGAAGTCGAGCGTAAGACGTATCGCGAGTCGCTTCAGATGAATCGAGACTACATTCTGCTGTGTAAGGAACTCGTCACGATTATCACGAACGTCGCTGTGGACTTTGAGCCGGAGGAAATGCGGGCACAGGAGCCCGACCCCGCTGCGGCGCGCGCGCTGTTCACCGAACTGGAGTTCACCACGCTGGTGCAGGACTTCCTCAGCGAAACGGTTGAGCTGGGCGAGACGGATTATCGCGAAGCGAAGAGCGCGAGAGATGTGGAGGCAGTACTCCGCGCGCTGAGGAAGCGGCCAGGCACTGCGTTGGCGGTAGCCATTGAGTCGGGAACGACGGAGCAAGCGCAGCCGTCCGAAGAAGCAGAAGAGGAATCCGATTCATCGAGTGCGCAGCTTTCATTTGGCGACTCACCGCAGGCGGCGAGGGCACCCGCGAAGTTACGCGTTGCGATCTCCGCCGAGGCAAACGCCGCGCTGTCGGTAACGCTCGATGACTCTGACTCTGGCCAGACGCTGCGGCGGGCGCTGGAAGATGGGTCGATTTCAAAGACGATTCACGATGCCAAGTCGGCGATGCATGTGCTGGCCGAGCGCGGCGTCACGCTGGCCGGAGTGCAGCACGATCCGCTGCTGTACAGCTACCTGCTCGATCCCACGTATTCGACCTACGGGCTGCGCGAAGTAGCTCAGCGCCGCTTCAACCTGAAGCTCGCCGGTTCGGTGCCAGAGGCTGCGGACATGACGCTCCGCCTGTCCGAAAAGCTGCGCGAGCAAGTCGAAGCGGCTGGGCTGACGAAGGTCTACGACGAGATTGACCTTCCTATGGTTGCAGTGCTTGCGCGTATGGAAGAGGCGGGCATCAAGATCGACTGCGAGGTGCTGGCGGAGATGTCGAAACGGCTCGACCGCGAGTGCGCCACCGTGGCGCGCGACATCTACGAGAAGGCTGGAGTCGAGTTCAACATCAACTCGCCCAAGCAGCTTGCTGACGTGTTGTTCAACAAGCTGAACCTGCCTAAGCCGATCAAGTACGGCAAAGGCAAGGTAATGTCGACCGCGGTCGACGTGCTGGAAGGACTCGCCACCGAGCACGAGGTTCCAAAGCTGGTGCTGGATTATCGCCAGCTCTCGAAGCTGAAGTCGACCTACGTGGATGCGCTGCCTGCGCTGCTGAACTCCTGCACCAAGCGCCTGCACACCACCTTCAACATGGCCGGATCGGCGACTGGCAGGCTGTCGTCAGTAAACCCCAACTTGCAGAACATTCCCATTCGCACCGAACTGGGGCGCGAGATTCGCGCCGCGTTCATCGCCGAGCCGGGACACGTACTGCTCAAGGCCGACTACTCGCAGATCGAGCTGCGGCTGCTGGCACACTTCTCCGAAGACAAGCTGCTGGTCGAGGCCTACCGCACCGGGCAGGACATTCACGCGCTCACGGCGTCGCAGGTCTTCGGCGTGCCGCGCGATCAAGTGAATGCCGAGCATCGCCGCCGTGCCAAGGCCGTCAACTTCGGTATCGTTTACGGGCTGTCGGCGTTCGGGTTATCGCAGCAGATCGGCATCGATACCAAAGAGGCGAAGCTGTTCATCGACGCCTATTTCGAGAAGTACAGCGGGGTGCGCGGGTTCATCGATCGCACGCTCGATGAGGCACGGCGCGACATGAAAGTTGCAACTCTCTTTGGCCGAGTGCGGCCCATTCCCGACATTCACACTAAGAACTACAACCTGCGCGGATTCGCCGAGCGCACCGCGGTCAATACTCCGCTACAAGGCACGGCCGCCGATCTGATCAAGCTGGCCATGATCCGCATCGACGCTGAGCTGCGCGAACGCGAGCTGCGCTCGAAGATGCTGCTGCAGGTGCATGACGAACTGGTATTCGAAGTCCCGGAAGAAGAGGTCGAGACGATGAAGACGCTCGTCACCGACCGGATGGAAAACGTGCACGCGCTCAAGGTGCCGCTGAAGGTGGATGTGGGGGTGGGGAAGAATTGGCGGGATGTAGAGAAAGACTGAGAAGCGAGTAAAACCTGAGCCTCAGACGCTCTGGGCTCTCCGGTCAAACGAGGAATTCTTGATCACATTGAGAGCTGAAACAACCTGCTGGATAGACGGGATTTTGTCAGCAGGAATATATTGCACGATCATCTCCAGTTGTTCAGTCTCGGATTGAACGTCAGCGGGCGGTGGATTCAGATCACGCAATTTCTCTAGCAAAGTTGCCGAGGGTTCGGGAACCCCGATGACTACATCGGCTTCTAACCAACAAAGATATGTCCAGTGATCCGCCTTGCCCGAATTCTCTTGCGCACGCGCGAGTGCCGCAACCTGCTCATATAACTCCCTCGATTCTGTCTTAAGCCCAAGGACGAGCTTAAGTCCCGCAAGCGCGATGGTTGCGTACAGGTCATTTGGAATCAGTGATCGTGCATGTTCATACATCTCGGCTGCTTTTTCCAGTTGCCCTTCCCTTTTCAGCAGCCCTCCGGTCATGCCAAGGAGTTCAGGATCGTCTGGCGTCTCCTCGAGAGCTCGTTGGAAATACTCCTTGGCAACAGAGAAGTGTGCTGGACCTAACTTTCTGTAGCAAAAGCCCGTTTCGCGAAGTAAGTCGGAGTCCTTAGGATGGCTGCGTAGGCCCCATTCGAGGAGCTTGAGCGCGTCTTGCAGGAGGTTATGCTTTCTGAGCTTTATGGCAAGTTCTTCAACAATGTCGGCCGGGGAGCTTCCCATCGCCATGACACGCCGAGCCAAACCTACAAGTGCACCGTCCGTTTTAGCCTCTTCTACTTTTTCTTTGAGCCTGCGAACATCCTGATCGTCGATTTGTTTCTGCAAAATCGCGATCTTTGCCTGGAGCGCTGAAATGGCTTCCGCGGGCGAAGTGCCCGGCGAGTATCGACCAATGAACAATCCGGGGAGAAAGGTGTGAACCGGACTACCATCTTCGTGCGCCGCTGCACTCTCGATAGCACTTCGCAAGTCGTTGTGGAACTTCGGAAGGGAAGGCGCTCGAAAGTAATCGTAATTCAGTACAAATTGGTTTCGAACATCAAACGGGAGATTGGTACCCTTCTGAGCTACTAAAACAGTCCCCCGCCGGGCGAGTGCTTGCCGAATGCCGAGCTCGTAATAAACGTTCGGGTTCCCGAACGTCAAGTCCGCCAGTACGACATCTGCTTCTAAGAGCCACTCAACGTAGGCTTTATCTATCAGCCCTGGGCTTCGCAGCTCGTCGGCCCGCTTTGCCTCAAAGTCAGCCGGAATTGCCGGACTAATGACGCCATTCCAAACGTCATCGAAATTGATGCTCACGCGAGACGAGGAATCCTCGAAGTTCAGAAGATTCTCTCTAGTGTCGTAGGGCATGGCTATGAAGAGACGTTTGGGCAAGGTAAGCCCTCAAGCAAGTGGATTCCAATACAACCCTCGTATTTTGAGCGAAGCCATGTCGGAAAGCAAACGTATCGATTTGCTACTACCGGGCGAACAGCAGGTCCCTCGACGGCTGAAGCCGTCTCGGGATGACAAGAAATGAAGTGTAGCTTATCGGTACGACCAAAGTCCTCCCTGACGCGGAGCTTCGAAAACAAAGAAGGCGAGGGACCATAAGCTGGGAGATTAGATTGCTGTGGCACGTACAACGAACTTAACTGATCTTCCGTTCTCCGTGCTCTCCGTACCTCCGTGGTGAAGTCCTACACGCCTATCGCCTGCTGAATCGCCTCCGCAATCGCGTCGGTGTGCTTTCGCAGCGCCTCTTGCGATTCGGCTTCGATCATCACGCGTGCCAGCTTCTCCGTGCCTGAGTAGCGCACCACCACGCGGCCATTGCCATCGAGTTCTGCTTCGGCGGCGACGATCGCCTTCTGCACCTCGGGCAATTGATTCAGCGGAGTCTTTTCGCGCACGTGAACGTTCTTGATTTCCTGCGGGAAGACCTTCATGTCCGCTACGAGTTCCGCCAGCGATTTGCCGGTGCGCGACATGACTTCCAGCACGCGCAACCCGGTGAGGATGCCGTCGCCCGTCGTCGTGTCCATGTCGCGAAACAGGATGTGGCCTGACTGCTCGCCTCCCAGCGTTGCTCCGGTCTTGAGCATCTCTTCCAGCACATACTTGTCGCCTACGGGCGCGCGCAACATCAGGATACCGCTGCGTTTCAGCGCGGCTTCCAATCCCATGTTCGACATCGTGGTGGCGACGACGGTGTTGTTGTGCAGCAGAACGTGCGCCTGCATGTCGCGCGCCGCAAGCAGCAACACGCCATCTCCGTTGACCACCCGCCCTTGCGCGTCAGAGAACATCGCGCGATCGGCGTCGCCGTCAAAGGTTATCCCGACGTCGTATTTGCCGTTGGACGCGGCGACCGCTTCAGCAACATGCTGGGGATAAAGCGCACCGCATCCGGCATTGATGTTGCGTCCGGTGGGATCAACGTGCAGGAAATCGGCGGTGATGCCGCAATCCTCAAACACCAAAGGGGCCATCGCCGTTGCCGCGCCGTTGGCGCAATCCACCAGCACGCGAAGCTTGCTGAAATCGGCCGGCCCGATCAAAGTCGCCAACCAGTCGGCATACTGCTGGCGCAGATCGGCGTTGCCGGGCAGCATCTCGAACTTCTCGCCCGCATGCTCAGCGCCGGCCGCCAGTTGCTCAAGGTGGGCGAAGATGTCAGTCTCGATGGCGTGCTCTAGCTCGTCGGAGAGCTTGTATCCGTCAGCGCCAAACACCTTGATGCCGTTGTCGCGCCAGGGATTGTGCGAGGCCGAGATGACAACGCCGGCCGCCATTCCATTCGCGCGAGCAAGGTAGGCGACGCCCGGCGTAGTGATCACGCCAGCGCTGACAACCTTCACCTGCGAACTACTAAGCCCCGCCGCCAACACCGCGCTGATCCACGCGCTCGACTCCCGGGTGTCCTGGCCAATGACCACACTCGCGCCGGGCACTCGCTCGGCCAGCCGCTGCCCCAGGGCACGTCCAATCGCGTAAACCGTCCGCCGGTCCAGCGGATACTCGCCGGCAACGCCTCGAATACCGTCCGTTCCGAATAGCTGTCTCATGGGAGATTGTGTAGCTGCACTGCTCAACGGGGAGGCTCTCCTTTGGCGATCTTCGAGGTGGTGACGGTTACATGTATGGCTTCAGGTTTCTGTACGCGAACCAGCGGATCGGTTACGTAAGCATGGGTAGTAAACGTCGCCGAACCAACCACGCCGGTCGCATCGACAGGATCTGTAATCGCGTCGCCGACTTCGTCCACCCGGTGCTGCGGGCCGACAATGTTGATGGTGTCCGGATCGGCACTCACATTGGCGATGTGATATCCGGTGACGAGAGAACCGATCACGCGCGGCCTGACCTCGACGGTACGGGTGGCGCTGCGGTCAAAGTTGATTCGCACCTGGGAAGGCTCGATCTGCACCACTTGCACCGCTTCCGGAAGGTGGACCTGTTTGGCGGTGATATCAAACGTGCGCTCGCCGGCACGAGCGCCGGAAAGGTCCACGATGGCCTGTACATCGGCCGAGGTCAAGCGACGAATGGTACGCTCGGGGCCGACCACCCGCACCCGCACCTGGGAGGAGCCCTCCACACTCATCTCCAGATTTTCAGGAGCGTGATGGAACTCCAGCGGCGCCGCAATGACGGCCTCGACTGTGGGATCGTGGCTGACTGCCCACCACAACAAAAACGCCAGCCCCAGCGCCACCAGCTTCAGCCAGAGATTGTTGAAAACGTACTTGCGGAAGAACTCGCGCATGGCTAGCGTTCCGTACCTTCGCGAAAATCTTCCTCGGGAACAAACGGTTCCAGGTCGTGCTCCCCATTTCCCAACGTGTTATCGGAGATTGGAGTGGGCAGCGCCGCCTGCGGCACGTAGCGGCTCAAGAGTTGGCTTAAGCGCTGACGCAACTGCTCGGCGTCGATATTGCGCTCAATGGCTCCTCCAACCGCAAGGCTGATGGCGCCGGTCTCTTCCGAGACAACCACAGAGATAGCGTCGGATTCCTCGGTGATGCCAATTGCCGCCCGATGACGCGTGCCCATTTGGGTCGACAGTACCGGGTTCATCGAGAGCGGCAGAAAGCAGGCGGCAGCGGCTATACGGTCTTTCTGGACGATAACTGCTCCGTCGTGCAGAGGCGCGCTAGGACGGAAAATGGTGGTCAGCAGGTCAAAACTGAGATTGGCGTCGAGTGCGACACCGCTTTCGATATAGGTACGCAAGCCAATCTCGCGCTCGATGACGATCAGCGCGCCAGTGAGGTTCTCGGAGAACTGCTTGGCCGCCAGCACGATGTCGTCGTAACTGTCGTCCCCCGAGCCGGCTCCCAGGCCGCCGCTGACTATGCGACGCCCGAGGCGCGCCAGCACATGACGGATCTCGGAGCTGAAGACGACAATCAGCGCAAAGATGGCATAAGGAAGAAGCGTGCTCAGCAGCCAGTCAACCGTTCGCAGCGGCTCAATGTGAGCAACGTAAAACGCGAGCGCCAGAATGACGACGCCGCTCAGCATGGGAACGGCGCGAGTGCCCTTAATGAGCTTCAGGAACTCATAAATCAGAAACGCCACAATCAGGATGTCGACGATCGACAGCACTGAAACCTGGGGGATGTGGCTGAATCTCTGCAGCAATGCGTTTCCTTTCCAGTGCGCAGACAAGCACCATGCGCCTTCATTCTAATGCAGCTTCAGTAACGATTCCTGTGATGTCCCAAGGCAAATTGCGACCACGGAACGTCCGTAACCCAGGTTACGCAGATCCTGGTTAGCTCTGGGAAGCGGGCGCCGCAACCGGGTTAGTCCCGGCGAGACCCAGCTCCACAGCTACACTCTTCATCGCCTCGATGCAGAAGGTGATGTGCTGGTCCAACTCGACACCCAAAGCCATCGCGCCATTGATGATGTCATCACGATTCACCGACCGCGCAAAGGCTTTGTCTTTCATGCGCTTCCTTATCGACTTGGCGTCGACTTCGGCAAGCGATTTGTTGGGCTTTACCAGCGCGGTGGCGGTGATGAATCCGGCGAGCTCATCGCACGCAAACAGGGTCTTCTCCAGCTTCGAGTCGCGGGTGACGCCGGTGTACTCCGCGTGTGACATGACGGCACGGCGGACCTCCTCCGGCCAGCCGCGCTCGGCAAGGATGGCGTTCCCCTTGTAGGGATGCTCCTCCAGGCTAGGGTGCTTTTCGTAATCAAAGTCGTGAATCAGGCCGACGATCGCCCAGAGCTCTTCGTCTTCTCCGAATTTTCGGGCATAGGCGCGCAGGCACGCCTCCACAGAAAGGGCATGTTTGCGAAGACTTTCTGACTGGGTGAACTACAGTTAGTAAACACCAGGCATCATCGCGTGTCACGGCTATTTCTCCAATAAATTCGCGGTTTTCCGCAGGACATGCTCTGAAAAGCCGCTTTTTACACAGGTTTCGTGGCTTTCCCCGGGTCAATCCTCTTGACTCTAACAGAGCAATAGCGCAAAGTACGCCTAAGTTCGACCGTGAAAGCTGTCAAGTATGTTTTATGGTTCGAATGTTTTAGTGCCCTGCTCTGGCACTCCCAAAACCTGAATGGCCACGACTCTCGCACCCGTAGAAAACCGGGACGTGGTGAGATGCGACCATTGTCATCTCGTCCAGTTCAAAACCGTCAACAATCTTTGCCGTCGTTGCCGAACGTCGTTGGATGAGGATGAGCCTGAGCCAATCTTCGCCCCAACCATAGAGGCAGCCGAACCCGAAGCCAGAGAACGCTCCGAGGTACAGGTGGCCTCGGCCATCCGTATGCTGCGGCAACGCCATGGCTTGAGCCAGCGGCAGTTGGCGCTGCGCATGGGAGTCCCCCGGACCTACGTCTCGAAAATTGAGAATGAAAAAGCTACTCCAACGCTTTCGTCACTGGAGCGGCTGGCTCAGGCGCTGGAAGTTAGCGTTTACGACCTGTTACGCCTGTGCGGCCCATCCCGCGAAGACGAGATTCGCGAGTTGCTGTCCGATGTCTTCCTCGCGGAGCTGGCGGAGTTCACTTCGAGCCTGAACGCGATGCAACTCTCCAGCGTCCTGGCGCAAGTGCGCGACATCGTCGCCCATCCACGGCGCGTCGCCTAGAACCGCAGAAAATGCCGAGGCTGAATGCCTCGGCATTTTCTCTCTTCTGGGCCTGCCTGCTATTGGTGCTGCTCGCAGTTGACCATCCAGGGAATTGCGAAGCGGTCAACGAACATTCCAAAGGCAGGGGACCAGAATGTCTTGCCCAGCGGCATGTGCACGTTTCCGCCTGCGGAGAGCGCACCGAAGATGCGCTCCGCCTCCGCCGGATCTTTGACGGTAACGGACACGGTAAATCCATGATTGCCGTTGAACATGCCTTTCGGAGCATCGGCGCCCATGAGCACCTGATCGCCGACTTGCAGCTTGGCATGCATGATCTTGTCCCGCCAATCCGCGGAAGTCTGCTCCGCCATAGGGGAGTCACCATACTTCATCAGTTCCGCTTTTCCGCCGAGACACTGCTCGTAGAATTTGAACGCGTCCGCGCAGTTGCCGTTGAATGCCAGGTAAGTGTTAAGTTGCATGTCCTCTCCATTGATGAATTTGGCCAGGATCCAATGGCGCATTGAGCCCACCTTAGTTGAAGGGAAAAGCTCAAGGTGTGAAATTTTAGCTATTTTTGCGGGAAAGTGCGTTAGCCCCCATCTTTCAACAGGCTGAGATACTGCCTGTAGGCCAGGCGCGCGTTAATGAAGTCGTTGTGGGTGAGTTGCAGCTCATCCGCGATCAAGCGAATCTCGCGCTCTTCTACCCCCGAGATCGAGTCGTCCGCTGCTGCTACGGCAAATAGGCAGTTGAGCAACGAGAGCTTCTCTTCCTGGGTTGCCATCTTGTTGAATTCGCCGGTGACCAGGAAGTTCTCAGTTCCCCCGAACAGCGTAGCCTGGCTTTTGGCGATCTGCACCACCAGGATCGCCTGCTCCTCCGGGAGCCCACTGAGTCCTACGATCAGTTGTTCCATTTTCCTCGTCTCAGCATCGCTGACGTTCATGTCGGCGCGGGCCACGCGGCTCAGGACATAGGCAAAGGCCGCGATGTACTTGGCGCGCTGCGGCTCCATGGCATCCAATGCCCCAACGATCTTGCGAACCGTATCAGTTTCGCTGCCGGCGTGCGTTTCGTCATGCCGGCGCAATCTTTCCAACCATGCCTGGATTGACATGTTTTCCATACTATTCGCAATCTCATCCCGACTTGCATTCTGCTGCCCCGTTACGACTGGCCACGGTTCGCCGTGCAACAGTCCGAAGACCCAAACATGGCGGCTCGGCAGCGTCCGCTTTCATTGGCGGGACCTATCGGCTATGCTATTTAGGTTCCGAGGTAAGCCTTGCGCACCCAAGTGCCGGCCGGGCTGAACCGCAAAGAGGCTGAGATTTACTCCCGCCTCGATTCGCAGCGGTTGCCCCATCACATTGCCATCATCATGGACGGAAATGGCCGCTGGGCCAAACGCCGTCACCTGCCGCGTGTCGCAGGACACCGGTCAGGCGTGGCTGCCGTGCGCTCTACCATCGAGACCGCCGCCCGCATTCATATTCCTGCGTTGACGCTCTACTCCTTCTCGGCGGAAAACTGGAAGCGTCCCAAGTCGGAAGTCAGCTACCTGATGAGCCTGCTGCGCCGGTATCTCAAGATGGAGCTGCCGACGATGATGGAGAACAATATCCGGCTGCAATACATCGGGCGGCAGCACGAGTTGCCACAGGAAGTGCAGGAGCGCATGTCCTGGGCGCGGGAAGCCACCGAGAAGAACACCGGCATGGTACTCACCCTGGCGCTGAATTACAGCTCGCGCATGGAGCTGGTCGACTCCTTCAACACGTTGCTGCGGGAAGCCTCGCGCAACGGAGGCGCCGACCACCTGAAGGTGGACGAGCGAAACATCTCCCGGCACCTCTACACCCACGGGCTACCGGAACTCGACCTGCTCATCCGCACCAGCGGCGAAATGCGGCTCAGCAACTTCCTGCTTTGGCAGGCGGCCTACGCCGAAATTTACGTCACTGAGACGCTGTGGCCCGACTTTCGCGGTACGCAATTGCTCGAGGCCATTGAAGCCTTCCAAAAGCGTGAGCGCCGCTTTGGCGGGCTGGTCGACGACCACGGACAGCTTCCGTGAAGCGGGTACTCACCGCAGTCATCCTCATCCCTTTAGTGGTCGTGGCTCTGTTCAAAGCGCCGCTGTGGCTGTTTACGCTGCTGGTGTTCGGCGTTGCCGTGCTGGCCGCGCATGAGTACTTTGGAATCATGAAGGCCGGTGGATTCCGGCCGTTCTACGTTGTTGGCTATCTTTCACTGGCACTGCTGTTTGCAGTGTTCTACTTGATCGGGCACCTGATCTCGACGATTCCGCCCCACGAGAGTGGCGCGGTCGGGTTTGAGATGGCCGGTATCACCGGCATGCTGATGTCGTACGGTGTGCCAATAATCTCACTGTTAGTTCCACTGATTCTCCTGTTAGCCGGGATGCAGCGCGACCCTCTGTCACAGGCGCTCCCCGATGCAGCCCTGTCGTATATGGTCCTTCCGTACGTGGGATTCACGCTTGCACTCTTGCCCGTTCTGCGCGGCGCCCCGAATGGCGCCTTATACCTGCTCTTCCTCATGCTGCTGGTGTGGTGCGGCGACATTAGTGCCTACTACGTTGGGCGGGCGTTCGGGAAGCATAAGCTGGCACCGCGAATCAGTCCGGGAAAGACGTGGGAGGGAACTGTTGGGTCTGTGCTCGGAGCGGTGGTACTAGGTCTGATCTTGTTTCATTTCATCAACCCTATCGCGGATGGCCTACAGCACATCGGATTGATGGCTCCTCCGGCCCACCCGCAAATATATCCTGCACCGAGCACGCCGTGGGCGTTTCCCGCCGTTCCCATCTGGCTGGTTGTTCTGTTTGCCGTCTGTGTGAATGTCGCGGCCCAACTCGGCGATCTGGTCGAGTCGGCATTGAAACGAGGCGCCGGGGTAAAAGATTCTGGGACGTTGTTACCCGGCCATGGTGGTGTGCTCGACCGAATCGATGCGCTGCTGTTCGCATTGCCGGTGGGTCTAGTTTTCTACATTGCCGGGATGGTGCGATATTTCTCGTCTCGCTGACATCCTGAGCGAGGAGCCGGGGTCCCTGAGGAGGGCCGGGTTTGCACTCGTTGGGGTGGTGGAGCGCAGCGACGAGTCGAAGCATCGCTATACTCGGAGCGCGCTACATTAGTGTCCTGCAGTTGCGGAGTATGGGAGTGCCGCCGCTGCGCGGCTCGGAACCTTAAAGAGCATCGCACCCCGGGTTCCGCTCCGCTCCACCCGGGGCTAACTTCGGAGTCGCCGCTGCGCGGCTCGGGTGTTGGCTGGGACGCGATCTTCTCGCGGGAAGTCCGTACGCAAGACCGCATACCTCGTGCCCTTAAGCTCGCGTATGTCAATGCCGACTGCTCATCCTCATTCTGCGAACGTGCGGGTGTGAGTTAAAACCGCGTCCTGCCACGTTGAAGTCGCCCCAATACCCCGTTTGTGGGATAGCGCCCCCAAGTGTGACCTCCGCGTGCCGTAGTAATCTATGTCTAACGAATGCCCTCTGAAAAAGTCCTGATCGTCGACGACGAAAAGCTGGTTCGTTGGTCTCTCCGGCAGAAGTGCGAAGAGTGGGGTTATCACGTCCTGGAGGCCGACCACGGCGCAGCCGGACTGCGCGTGGCGCACAACGAGTCTCCGGATCTCGTGCTGCTTGATGTCCGCTTGCCCGATGCCAGTGGTATCGAAATCCTGGAACAGCTCAAGAAGTCTGGTGACGCGCGCGCCGTCATCATGATTACTGCCGACCCTCAATTGGAGGACGTCAAAACAGCGCTCAAGCTGGGCGCCTACGACTTCGTCGGCAAGCCGCTCGACTTCGACGAGCTGGCTGTCGCGGTAAAGAACGCGCTTGAAACCACCCGTCTACGTAGTGAGGTGGAGACACTGCGTGGAGAAGTGCGACGGCGCACGGGACCTCACAACGTAATTGGGGTCTCGCAGAAGATGACCGAGTTGATGGGCTTTGTCGGCAAGGTCGCCGCCAGCGAAGCAACCACCATCCTTGTACAGGGGGAAAGCGGAACCGGCAAAGATCTCATCGCCAAGGCCATTCACTACCAGAGCCGGCGCCAGGAAAAGCCCTTCGTTGCCATCAACTGCTCGGCCATTCCCGAGACCCTGATGGAAGCGGAGTTGTTCGGACACGAGCGTGGCGCCTTCACCGATGCCAAGGCCATGAAGAAGGGCCTGTTCGAAATGGCCGACGGGGGTACGCTGTTTCTCGATGAGATCGGCGAACTCTCGCCTCTGTTGCAGGCCAAGCTGCTGCGTGTTCTCGAGGACCAACTCATCCGCCGCGTGGGCGGGGTGCGAGACATACAGGTCGACGTGCGCGTGATTGCAGCGTCCAATCGAGACTTGGAGCGCGCAGTTCGTGACAACCAATTCCGGCAAGACCTTTATTACCGGCTAGCGATCATCTCGATTTTTCTGCCGCCCTTGCGCGAGCGCAAAGAAGACGTGCTGCCGCTGGTCGAGTTCTTCATCGACCGCTACAGTCGCAAGTTTCGCAAGTCGGTCAAGGGCATCAGCGACGACACACGCAAGCTCTTCTTGAAATATGACTGGCCGGGCAATGTACGTGAACTTAAGAACGCGGTTGAACGGGCCATGATCCTCGAGGAGGGAGAGATCCTCAGTCCTGCGTATCTTCCGTTTCCCGTGGCGCAACAGAGCGGCTCGCAAACCGCCTTTGAGCGCACGTCGGGAATACTTTCCGGCGGAGCCGAGACTCAGCTCGCCGACGGCCGTAGCTTGCCTAAACTCTCCATCCCGGATGGCGGAACTTCGCTGGAAGAAGTTGAACGCGCGTTTGTTGAGATGGCCATGGCCCAGGCCAATGGCAATCAGACTCACGCCGCCCGGCTGCTCGACATCAGCCGCGACGCACTACGCTACAAGCTGAAGAAGTTCGGACTCATTCACGTGGAAGAAGAAGAGAACTCCACGGCCTCCACATAGCTCATCGCGCCGCCGCATACGCAGCGCAGCAGGCTCCAACAAAAATCGCCCGACGCGGTGCCAGTAAATCGGACCTCGCGGGCGATTTCAGTTAGGTTTCCAAAAGTCGAACAGCCGTTTGGCGCTCTAGAATAGCCTTCTGCGCACAGCGCCGAAAGCGGCCAGCAATCCCGATCCCAGTAGTGCAATCGAGCCTGGTTCCGGCACGTTGCTGAATTGCAAATCCAGTTCAAGGTCTTTTCCCGGCGTCGTGGTAAGCCCGTGCAAATTGACCCATACGTTGGTTGCATCAAATGTCACACGGCTAAGGTCGAAGCCGGAAATATCGTTGAATCCGATGGTCACGCCAGTGATGGCGGTCCCGCCGGAGTCTACGACCAGCCCATAACCGTTGAAATCGGCGTCCGTGAAGTTGATATCGAGGCCGGCCACATTGGTAAGTACCAAGCTAGTCGGAAACGTAGTGAAGTCGTGCTGACCGAACGAATTCACAGTGAATCCGCCAGGTGTGACCACTCCAGTGCCTAGCACTTCGTAGATGTCATTGATCTCGGGATAAAGGTAGTTGACGGTGACAGTCGCGCCATCAAGGTCGGCAAAAGCCGGCAACCCTGAAAGCACAAACAGAAGCAGAAGCACAAGCAAGGCTGCACGTTTCATGAGCCTTTCCTCCTCTGAATGCCAAGGGCCCTGTGCAGATTCGACTCGCACTCCAAAGCTGCGCGAGTTGGCGTAGTATAACCCTCAGCGGAAGCCGCTCATAGCTTTTTCTGGCGAAAAATTTTGACCGGTTCCGCAAGGAAAGCCGGTGCAACCGACGGCCAGCCGACGGCTTCCAGCATTTAGGAGGCAGCAGGGAATTCACACCCATCCGTTTGTGCCTGTGTATGTGAAGGAGTGGTTATGCGAAAGCTTCTGATTGCAATCGTTATCGTTGTTCTGGTTGTGGTCTGCCTGGCGGTCGCGCTGCCCTTCTTCATCAACGTCAATCAGTATCGCGGCCAGATCCAGGCAGAATTGCAGAAGCAGCTTGGGCGTCCGGTGCAGTTGGGCAACATGAGTCTCAGCGTGATCCCGCTGGCGGTCAAGGTCGACAACGTTACCATTGGCGAGGACCCCAGCTTCCACAGCAGTGTGGCCTTTGCGCAAGTGCAGCAACTGGATGTCCACTTGAAGCTTTTCCCACTGGTGGCGAAGAAAATCGAGGTTAGCAGTCTCACCTTGGAGAAGCCAAAGATCGAGCTCATCCGCAATCCTGCCGGGGTCTGGAACTTCGCCAGCCTCGGACAGAAGCCGGTGGCTATGGTAACTCCAGCAAAGCCTTCTCCTGCACAGCCTTCTCCCGCACCAGCGCAGGGCGCCAAGCCAGGTGGTTTCGAGTTCTCGAAGCTCGCCATTACCGACGGACAGATCTCCGTCACCGATTATCAGAAGCACCAATCCCGCGCGGTTTATGACCACATCGATCTAACCCTGAAAGATTTTGCGCCCAATCAGCCATTCTCGCTTGATGTCGCGGCGCACCTGCCGGGCAAAGGGACGCAGACCCTGCGGCTCACGGGCAAGGGCGGCCCAGTTAACGATGCGCAGCTCATCAACACGCCGTTCAAGGGTAGTGTGAAGTTCGAGGAGGTCTCGCTGGCGGGAGCCCAAAAGTTCTTGAACACACAGGCACTCGAGAATTCAGACGCCGTTATCTCGGGCTCCACGGATTTCTCAACCGGTGGCGGAAAAGCTAGCGCGAAAGGTTCAATCAAGCTTAGTGATGCGGTGATTCACGGAGTGCAGGTCGGCTATCCGATCGAAGCGGATTTCAACTTAGCCGACGATCTGAATACCGACGTGATCCAGATCAGCCAATTTGCCTTGAAACTCGGTTCGACGCCCGTGTCGGTCGATGGCACGCTGAACACGAGGCCGACTCCGATGATCGTCGATGTCAACCTGAAAGCCTCGGATGCTTCGATCCAGGAGATGGCCCGCCTTGCGTCAGCTTTCGGAGTTGCCTTCAGCCCGAATACGAAGATCGCCGGGCAAATCACCGCCAACGTTCATGCACAGGGACCGACCGACCATCTCTCCTTGAACGGCACGGCCAACGCACGCAATCTTGAAGTCACCGGCAGCGAGATTCCGCGGCCGGTCAAGGTGCCGGCGATTGACCTTGCCATGACCCCGCAAGACATTCGCTCCAATAGCTTCACCGTATCGTCGGGTGCAACCATACTCAATGGGCAAGTAGTCGTTTCGCAGTACGCTACGCCTGCCCCGAATATTGATGCCACGCTGAAGACCGTAAATGCCAAGCTGGAGGAGCTGCTGGGAATTGCCAAGGCCTATGGTGTCAATGCCGCTGAGGGCATGACCGGAAGCGGGAACGTCAGCCTGGATGTGCATGCGACCGGCCCCATCAAGAACACCAATGCAATGAACTTCAGCGGGAGCGGAGCTCTGCAAAACGTCTCGCTGAAGATGCCATCGCTTACTCAGCCGTTCAACGTGAAGAACGCCAACCTTCAGTTCACCCAGAATTCAGCGAACCTCACCAACCTTGTGGCTTCGCTGGGCTCCACCAATGCCAATGGCACTGTCAGCATCGCGAATTTTGACGCGCCCAATCTGCGCTTCGCTCTGAACATCGACAAGGTCAACATTGCCGAATTGCAAAAGATAACCGGCGGGGGGCAGCCGGCGAAAAAGACCGCAACTAACTGGAGCTTCATTCCAACCGCTGAAGCGGCCCCGGCTCCTGCGGCCAAACCTGGCTTCCTGGAGTCCGCGACCGGCAGCGGCACCGTCGCAATTGGCACCATCATCTACGACCGGACGGAGCTTACCAACGTTCACTCCAACGTCAACCTGAACCACGGCGTCGTCCAACTGAGCCCGCTCACCGCTCAAGTCTATGGGGGCCAGATCAACGGGGTGATTTCAATCGACGAACGTCACCCGACTGCCACTTTTTCCGTGAACGCCAAGCTTTCTGGCGCCGACGCCAACAAGCTGATGAGCGCCGTCGCGAACGGGAGCGACACTTTGTATGGATCGCTCTCGGCCAACATTAACCAGACCTTTGCGACGCCTCCATCGGGCGATGTCGTGCAAACGATCAACGGGCCTTTCAGCTTCACCCTGGTGAACGGCAAGCTGACGAAGGTCGATCTGGTCAACGAGCTGTCGAAGATCGGCAAATTCGGAGGCAGCGCGAAAGGCTACACTTCGATCTCGCAGATGAGCGGCACCTTCCAGGTACAGAACGGAGTCGCGCAGACGAACGATCTAAAGGCCGCTCTGGATGTAGGCACGATGTCGGCAGAGGGGCTGCTGAACCTGGTCAACCAGACGCTGAACATGCACCTGACGGCGGTGTTGAGCAAGACCTACAGCCAGTCCGTCGGGGGCACCGGCGTCGGCGGATACCTCAATACGGCGCTGGCAAACAAGCAGGGCGAACTGGTCCTCCCGGTGATTGTCACCGGGTCCATGAACCATCCGGTGGTGGCGCCTGACCTCGCGAAGCTTGCTCAGATGAAGCTCAACAACATCCTGCCCAGCGTAGAGGGAATCCTGGGCGGCAAGAACGGGGGCGTTGGGGGGATTGTTGGGGGACTAATGGGAGGCGGCCACAACGAACAGCAGCCAGCCGCACCAGCCGGTCAACATCAGAACCAGCAGCAGAACCTGAATAACACCATCAACAACGCTCTGGGTGGGCTATTGGGCGGCAGTAAGAAACAGAAGCAATAGTACGAACGGATCTCAGACCGTAAAGGCCGCCCTCATCTGAAGAGGCGGCCTTATTCTTTTCCATCCCCGGCTAGACGCCAGTGTGCTCCAGCAATCCGTTTTCGAGTTTTTCCTGACACGCGATGCAGTGGCGGGTCCAGGGTACAGCTTCCAGGCGCTTGGGATTGATCTCCTCGCCGCACGAGATGCACTGCCCGAAGCTTCCTTCGTGGATGCGGCTGAGAGCGCCCTCCACCATCAGAAGTAACTGCCGCTCACTGTTACTCTGATGGAACAGGAACTCCTTGTTGTAGGACTGGGCCGCACGGTCGGCGATATCCTGGGCTGACTCCAGGTCCGCTTCGCGCCCGTCCTGGGCCGTACGATTCACCGTCTCCCGCAGCTCGCGCTGCCGGTCTTCCAGTCGTTTTTTGAAAATCTCCAGTTTTTTCTTGTCCATACTCTGGCCCCCGAACTACGCCGCCAAGGCCACCCTCGGCCCGGGAAGCAACCTGTCCAGCAAAACCGGAATGATATGCGTCTGTAGAACCGCAGTCAAATTCAGGTGTCCGCTATAGTCTCCGCGGGAAACTGTTCTTCCGCGAACTTCGTGATGCGCTCCAGCGCCGTCTGCATCTCGCGGTGCTTTTCTTCCAGCAGTGCGTCGTCAGCATCGCCCGGGACATAAATCTTCGCGGCCACGCGCACCAGCACTCGCGAAAACGGCATCGGCAGGACGAATCGGTCCCATGAGTCAAACACCCACTTCTTCGCGACCGCTACATAGAACGGCGTGATGGCAACTCCGGTGGCTTTGGCCAGTTGGATAGGGCCGCGCTTGGCGACATAACGCGGGCCACGCGGGCCATCGATAGTAAACGCCGCCCCGCCGCCCCGGTTGACGAACGTTTGCATCTCGAGCAGCGCGCGCTGTCCTCCACGAGTGCTGGAGCCGCGAATTGGGACGTATCCGAAGCGCTGAATCACCCGCGCAATGTATTCGCCGTCGAGCGAGCGGCTGGTCATCACCGCCAGATTACGCTTGCGAAAGATCCATGTGGCCGGCAGCACGCAGCGATGCCAGAAGGGAAAGATGCCGGGATGGATTTCGTCAAGGCTGCCGATCGACCCATCTTCCCAACTGAAGGTGACGCGCAGCGTCAAGCCGATCAGCGCGATCAGGGCAGGGACGAACCAGGACGCGAGCGTGAGGGAGAGGCGCTGGCTCCAACTGAACCTATTACCCGCGCTCTTGGTTTCATCAGCCGCGCCGCCTGCCGCCACGCGAAGAGTGTAAATGAGTGGTCGGCTCGCCGCAGTTTTGGATTTGTCATCACAAGCGTAGCGAGAGATCTATTCTGGTCGGAGGCGCGACACCGTTCCCAATTACGAACCGGGGATCGTCAACAACAGCGCCTGAATCATTCTCTGTTGGCGGTCGCAGGTGCACTTGAGATAGGGCAGATGCCTCGCTTCGCTCGTCATGACAATCGATGAATGATGGCCGAAGCGGCTACTGTCGGTGGCGCGGGGCACTCAGCCCTCTACAAAATTCCGCACCATCTGTTTGCCGTGTTCCGTGAGCACGCTTTCAGGGTGAAACTGAACACCTTCCACCGGAAACTCGCGATGGCGCAAGCCCATGATCACGCGGCGACCATCGCGGTCGATGCATGTGGCCGAGACTTCCAGTTCCCTCGGCAGATCCTTCTCCTCAACAATCAAAGAGTGATAGCGAGTGGCCGTGAGCGGTGAAGCGATGCCGCGAAAAATACCCCTGCCGTCATGCTCGACCTGGCTAGTTTTGCCATGCATCAGGTGGTGCGCGCGCACCACCTTTCCGCCGAAGGCAGCGCCAATCGCCTGGTGTCCAAGGCACACTCCGAGCACGGGCACCTTACCGGCAAAGTATTTGATCAGCTCGATGCTGATGCCGGCATCATGGGGCGTACATGGGCCCGGGGAAACCACGATCCGGTCGGGCTGTAGCTGCTCGATTTCTTCGAGAGTGATCTGATCGTTGCGGCGCACGACGACGTCATGCCCAAGTTCGCCAATGTACTGAACGAGGTTGTATGTAAAGGAATCGTAGTTGTCCAACACAAAGACGTTAGCCACTTAGACCTTCTCCGCCGCCCTCAACAATGCACTCGCCTTATTCATGCACTCCTGGTATTCGCTCTCGGGATCAGAGTCGGCGACGATGCCTGCGCCCGCCTGCACGTAAGCTCGCCCCCGGTGAACAACCATAGTGCGAATCGCGATACAAGAATCCAGATTGCCGGCCTGGTCGGCATACAAGATGGAGCCGCCATAGACGCCGCGGCGCACTGGCTCAAGCTCTTCGATGATTTCCATGGCGCGGACTTTGGGAGCGCCGCTCAGTGTTCCCGCGGGAAAGCAGGCCGCGAGCGCATCCAGCGGGTCCAGTTCCTTGCGAAGATATCCTTCCAGCGCCGACACCAGGTGCATCACGTGCGAGTACTTCTCCACGTACATTAAGTCGCGGACCTTGACGCTGCCATACTCGCTCACCCGGCCGAGGTCATTGCGGCCCAGGTCGACCAGCATGACGTGCTCGGCGCGTTCTTTCTCGTCGTTCTTCAGCTCTTCCATCAGCCTTTCGTCATCCCCGCCATCGGAGCCACGGCGTCGGGTGCCGGCAATCGGCCGATACTCGAGCTGGCGTCCAGTGATGCGCACCAGCATCTCCGGCGAAGCACCAACCACATGCAGGTCATCCAGCTTCAGGAAAAACATATATGGCGAGGGATTCACGGTTCGCAGCGCCCGATAAATCTGGAAGGGGTCGGAGGGCGCTTTGAAATCCAGCCGCAGCGAGAGCACGACCTGGAAGATGTCGCCCGCAGCGATGTACTCCTTAGCGCGCTTCACCGCGGCGATGAACTCATCGCGTGAGGTGCGGGCGTGAACTGTGATTTTCGCCCTCTTGTCGGGAGACGACCAGCCAAGCGCCTGCCGATGCATGCCGCTGACCAGCTTGTGCTCCAGCGCGTCGATGTCGGCCAGTGCGCGATCATAGGCTTTGCGCGGCGACTCAGCTTTCACATCCGCCGCGGCGATGATGTGCAACTGGTGCTTCAGATGGTCAAACGCCAGCACCCGGTCATAGAAGGTGAAGACACAGTCAGGCAGCTTCAGGTCGTTCTTCGCGGTCGAGGGCAGGCGCTCGAACTGCCGCACCATGTCGTAGGCGAAATATCCCACCCCGCCGGAGGTAAACGGCGGCAAGCCCGGAACCGTCGCCGGGCGATGCCGCTGTAGCGTCGCCCGCAACACATCGACCACGCTTCCGCTGCGACGCTCGATCGCCTTCCCGCGGATGATTTCGATTTCCTCGCCGCGCGCTGTGATCACCATTCGCGGCTGCGCGCCCAGAAAGGTGTAGCGCCCAATCTTCTCGCCGCCCTCCACCGACTCCAGCAGGAAGGCGTACTTCTGCTTGGCGGCGACGCTTAGGAACGCGCCTACAGGGGTGAGCAGGTCGGCGCTGAGGGTCTTGGCGACGGGGATAAGGGTCGCCTCTCGGCTGAGCTGGAGAAAGCTCTTGTAGTCGGGCGTGAGCATGATCGAGAAGTGAAATGCAGACGGATGCCTTTGATTATAGGGGTAAGGTCGTCTCATCGGCTCGGGCCTCGGGACGAATCGGCAAAACGTGGTCTGTACGCAAGAAATCTTCACCTTCTTCGTACCCTCCGACGACTGCCGCGATTGGTTTGCGCGACCGGCGTTTCGGGCCTCCGGCGACGCGCTCGCTAAGTTACCTGGCGCGGTTCGGTCACCCAAGCACCAATTCACAGTGTTGACAGTAAGTTAGCCGGTTATCTGCAGATTATCGAAGAGTCACCCGTTAGCCATTGAGGCAGAAACGCCTTTGCGGCATGGTGCACTCACACCAAAACAACCAGGAGGCCACCATGAACACCACCGAAACCAACCGCATTTCTGCAACCCCGGTCGCAGCACCAACCGTCGTGCTGACAACAGTGGTATCTCTATGCTTGTGGCTGACTCCGATGAAGCTCACAGCCCAAGCCAACACAAGCAATGGTCAGAGCCAGGTTCAAGGTAGCGGGCAAACTCAGCAGGACGATGCAGCTCCTCTGGAGCGCACCGAATGGAGCAAGGCGCGGAAGGCCTCATATGCCAAGGCCGTGGACGCCATGAAAGCGTTGGATAGCGACCCAAAGTGCACCAAGGAGAAACCCGATCCTATCTGCCACACCAGTTGGAGCTTCCAGAACAGTATCCATGCTGGGCTCTGCCAACACGGCGGGTGGCAATTCCTGCCTTGGCACCGTGCCTATCTCTACTGGTTTGAGCAAATCATCCGTGACAAGTCGGGAGATCCCAAGCTGACTTTGCCCTACTGGAATTACACCAAGGGGGGCGCCGACGATCGCAAACTACCCGCGGAATTTCGTGATAACAAGAGTCCGCTCTGGGACCCCGCGCGGAGAAAAGCCATCAATGACGGCGATCCCATGCCCGCAAGTGCGGTCAAGTTCGACGTGGCATGGGTATCCAAAGACTTCGTGGGGGAACCCCCGGACGGGTTCGGTGGTGGCAGAATCAGGCACCACGGGATCGTCGGCGGCGAGAAGGGCGCGATTGAGGCTCAACCCCACGATCCGGTGCACAACGCGGTAGGCGGCGACATGGGTTCCAATGCCAAGGCGGCAAACGATGCCATCTTTTGGCTGCACCACGCCGAAATCGATCGGCTGTGGTACTGCTGGATCAAGGTGCAGGGACGCAAGAATCCACCAAACAACGTAGCCGTGAACGCTCCGTGGTATGGGCAGACCTACACCTTCTACGATGCCAAGGGAGCCGAGCAGCCCTTGAAGGGCGATAAGGTGGATGACATCAGCAAGCTTGGCTACACCTATGACAACTGTCCGCCTAAGTCGAAACTGCCAGGCAGCGAGGAGGAACTGGTGCAGCTCGCCATGCAAGAGTCAAGCGAAACAGCAGTCGCGGAAGAATCGCCCAAGACTCTCGCCTCGTCCAAGGGGGCTGGAGTGCGGTTGGCGGTTGAGCCGGTCCGAATGACGATAGATCTTTCCGGTGAAGCGCAAGATGACATCGAAGCCGCTGCGAAAAACCCGCAGCAGTCCGTTGTCCTTCGATTCGACGATGTTGCGGCCGACCAACCGCCGAGAGCGTATTACGAGGTCTACATCAACTTGCCGGACACTGCGCAGCCGGACTCGAATAGCCGCTACTACGCGGGCAATCTGGCGATGTTCGGAATCGGTGAGCCGTCAATGGAAATGGCTGACCACACCATGCCGAGCGCCCACCGCATTATCCCCTTGACCAATGCGGTCCGGGCATTGATGACGAGTGGCGAATGGGATCGAAGCCAGATGTCGGTCACGTTCGTTATGCCACTCAAGCTCGATGCGCAGGAGGCCTCAGACCTGACGAAGGCACGGCCGCGCTTTGGAACTATGAGCATAGTGTTGATGAGTCGCGGCTCGGACAAGTGAGCTGGGCGGGCCCACGGTAGAGCAGCGGTGACAACCCAAGGGTGCCTTACCCCAGGCAACAGAAGCTGGGATTGGGCACCCTGCCGGTCGCTGTGAACATGGATGGTGCGCTACCCGGCGCAGCCTTCAACTGAGAGCCTGAGCCGGCAACTGGTCCCGGCGCTTTCTCGCTGCAAGGAAATGCAGCGCGGGGTACTATGTGCGGCGTGAGATTTCGATGTTGTCCCCGCGCGCGGTAATCACCATGCGCGGCTGCGCGCAAAGGAAGGTGTAGCGGCCAATCTTCTCACCACCTTCGACCGACTCCAGCAGAAACGCATACTTCTCCCTGGCGGCGACGCTTAGGAACGCGCCTACAGGGGTGAGCAGGTCGGCGCTGAGGGTCTTGGCGACGGGGATGAGGGTCGCCTCTCGGCTGAGCTGGAGAAAGCTCTTGTAGTCGAGCGTGAGCATGATCGGGGCGTTGAGAGTCCAGAGGTGCAACAGATTATACGGGAGTTAAGGGAATGGCATGCGGACGCGTTCAGGGTCCGGGTCCCGACAACCCGTCCGGGAAGTGCGACCCACATCGGACGATAGGGCGTCTCCCGTCAACTTGACCGCGCACTGCCCAACTTCCGGTTGGCCCGTCAACCGCCCACAATCTTAGCAAGAGGAAGTGTTTGGCAGCTCATGCAACGACATTTCTCTGCGGCGCGAGCAAAGAGTTTTGATATTCCCGCACATTCGAAATGCTTCACGACATCATCCGCCGAATGCGACCGCACTTCCCGATGCGACATGGATCACTGACAAATGTGCGCCGCAAGGATGAAAATGTTTTTGGTTGGCGCTCACGACAGGAATATCAGCGTGAAGCTATTTCTAATGACAGCTCACCGCGAAGTAGACGCGAGCGGAGGAAATTATGACCACCGCACCTCGCTACCCTGGCATCCGAGTCACCGCAAACGGTAATCAGCTCGTCTCCTACCATACGGAAACACGCATTGCCGATGCCGGTGTCTTTTACCCCATCACGCCCTCGACCGAATTGGGCGAGCTCTATCAACAGTCCTACGCCGAAGGTCGCCTGAATGTTTTCGGCGGCAGCAGCCTGGCTGTGGAAGCGGAGGGAGAGCACGCCGCCCAAGGCGGAGCTATCGCCCATTCGGTCTGCGGCAAACGGGTCGTGAATTTCACGTCGGGCCAAGGCGTACTGTATGGCGTCGAACAGTACTATCACGCTCCCGGCAAGTGCTCGACGATGGTACTGGAGGTCGTGGCCCGCGCCCTCACCAAGCACGCGCTCAATGTGCACTGCGGACACGACGACGTTTACGGTGCGCTCGACACTGGATGGATCATCCTGTTCGGCAAGGACGCGCAGCAGACCGCTGATCAGGCACTTATCCTGCGGCGCGTGACCGAGTTGAGCCTCACTCCCGGCATGAACTGCCAGGACGGATTTCTCACCTCCCACCTGGAGCGCACGTTCTACCGGCACGAAGCCGACTTGATCCGCGAATTTCTGGGTGCGCCCGACGACCTGATCGACTGCCCCACCGAAAGCCAGCGCGCCTTGTTTGGACCGAAGCGCCGCCGGGTGCCGCGCATGATCGATCTCACCAATCCCGTGCTGCTCGGGCCGGTGCAGAACCAGGAACACTACATGCAAGGTGTGGCGGCGCGGCGCAACAACTTTACCGAGCCTATCCTCCCCTTCCTCGAAGCCGCCTATGCGGAATTCGGCGAGCTCACGGGCCGCCACTACGGACTGGTGACTTGCTACAAGACCGCCGATGCGGACACCGTCTTCGTGTCGCTGGGCTCGGCGGCCGAGAACATTGAAGCTGCGGTCGATTACCTGCGCGAGAAGCGCCGCGTGCAGGTTGGCTCGATCCACCTCAATGTGATTCGTCCCTTCCCCGAAGCTGCGGTCGTGAGCGCGCTGGCGGGCAAGAAAAACGTCATCGTTTTAGAGCGCACCGACGAAGCCATGGCGGGCGACAATCCTATGGGACGCGACATTCGCACCGCGCTCCAAAAGGCTTTACAGACGGACGGTCATCCCGCGGTCGCCGGCCTGCCTGCCATTACGCCCGCCCAGATGCCGCGACTCTTCTCCGGCATCTACGGCCTCGGATCGCGCGACTTCCGGCCCGAACACATCTTCGGCGCTTACGAATTCGCCACCGGAGACCGCCCCCGCAAGGATGGCAAACACGCCTCCGACGGGACATCGTTCTTCGTGCTCGGCGTGGACCATCCCTACGAAGTGAAGTCGGAAGATACGCCATCGCTGTTGCCTGCCGGCGCGGTCGCCGTGCGCTTCCATTCCATCGGTGGATGGGGCGCGATCACCACCGGCAAGAATCTGGGCGCGATTCTGGGCGACCTGAACGACCTGCTGTACGAGCGCGACAAGATCGTCGACGAGTTGGGCAATCCCAAGGAAATCATTCACGTCAGCGCCAATCCCAAGTACGGTTCCGAGAAAAAGGGAGCCCCCACCGCCTACTTCATGGTGGCCGCGCCGGAACGTATTCGCGTCAATTGCGATTTGCGGCACGTGACCGTGGTGCTGTGTTGCGATCCCAAAGCCTTCACGCACACCAATCCGCTCGACGGACTCTCCGACGGTGGAAGCCTGGTGTGGGAGTCGGACCAGGAAGGTGAGATGGCGTGGGAGCAGTTGCCACTGTGGGCGCGCCGGCAGATCATCGCGAAGAAAATCCGCGTCTACACACTGCCGGGCTTCCAGATCGCCCGCCAGGCCACCGACCGCGCCGACCTGCAACTCCGCATGCAGGGCAACGCCTTCCTCGGCGCCTTCTTCCGGGTCTCGCCGCTGCTCGAGGAATTCCGCATCACCCATGAGCAATTTCTCGACGTCGTCCACAATCAGTATGTGAAAAAGTTTGGCCGGCTGGGCAGTGCGGTAGTGAAGTCGAACATGGAAGTCATGACCCAGGGCTTCGAGCAGGTGCGCGAAATTCGCGTGGGCGAGTTGAACGCGCCTGATCACTCGAGTTTGCGCGGTGTGGCCCTGCTGCCGTCGTTCCGCGAGGACGGCGAAGGCTGTAGCATCGGGTGCCGTTCCTATCCTGCTCCTGCGGGACAAGCCGAGCGCACTCCAGTAACCCAGATCGCCACCTTCGACGGTCAGTTCCGCGCCGGCCTGGGCTATAACCAGCCATCGAATGCATATGCGTCGGTCGGCGTCATGGCCGCGGGCACTGGAGATACTGCTTCCAAGTACGTCGCACGCCGCGAAACGCCGCTCTACATCGCGGAGAACTGCACCCAGTGCATGGAGTGCATCGCGGTGTGTCCCGACACAGCGCTGCCCAACTGCGCGCAAGATCTGCAGACCATTCTGAGCGCGGCCGTGACACGCTACGTCACCGATGCGGGCGAGCGCGGAAAGATGATGCAGTCCCTCCCCGAGATCGACAAGCGCACCCGGCAGAGGATGGCCGACGTTAGCTGCAAAGAATGCCGGCCCACCGTTGGCAGAAATTCTGCGCGAGGTCATGGCCGAGGTGGACGGCTTCTCGCCCGAGGCCAAGCACCAGTTCTTCGCCATCATTGACAAAGTTCCCATGGCCTACCAGAAAGTCAACGCCATCTTCGCTACTCCGGAGCGAAAGAAGCCGGGGACGGGTGGCATCTTCTCCATCTTTGTCACCGACCTGTGCAAAGGCTGTGCTGCGTGCGTCACTGCCTGCGGCGAGCACGAAGCGCTGAAGATGGTGGACGAGACGGAAGCAGATCAACGCCGAGCACGAAACCGGCACCGCGTTCCTGAATCTGCTGCCCGACACGCCGCAGAAGTTCCTCGGGCTCTACAGCGATGCCAAGCCGCAGGATTCCAAGACTGCAACCCTCCGCAACATGTTGATGGTGCGTCACAACTACGACGCTATGGTCTGCGGCGACGGCTCCTGCGCGGGCTGCGGCGAGAAGAGCATTCTGCGGGCGATCGCGGCCTGCACCGAGGCCTACATGCGGCCGCTCTACCACGCCAAAGCCGACCGGCTGCGGGCCAAAGCTGCCGACCTGGAAGCGGTCGGGCGTCGATCGAAGCTGGCAGCGCTCAAGCAACGCAATCCCGAGGAGTACGAACTGTTCCGCCAGGCAGTGGCCCACTTGCTCATGGGGCTGGGCGGCGAGGACGATCGCGACACCAAATCGCGCATGGCGAGCCACGGCGCAATCTCCGACGCGGAAATCGTCAACGCGATTTCCGCCGTCCTGCGGCAGGAGGCCTTCAACCACCGCGATCTGCAGGCCGTCGATGGCCGCCTTGCCAACGGCATGTGTGTAATGGCGATGACGGCTCACACCGGCTGCAACACCGTCTACGGCTCCACGCCGCCCAACAATCCGCATCCTTATCCCTGGATGAACTCGCTCTTCCAGGACGGAGTAACTATCGGCTGGCTGCTGGGCGAAAGCTTTATCGTCGATCACGGACGGCGCTCGGTTGTCCCCGAGCGGCTGGCGGACGCGCTGTTGAATCGCGAGACCGAAGTCATCACGCCGCGCGACTTCTATGCCTACACGCACTTCAGCGACCTGCTGATGACCGACCAGGAAGTCCTCGAACTGCCCAAGGTCTGGGCCATTGGCGGCGACGGCGGCATGGGCGACATCGGCTACCAGAACACTTCGAAGGTAGTTCTACAGAATCGCCCGAACGTGAAAGTGCTCATGCTCGATACCCAGGTTTACTCCAACACCGGCGGGCAGAACTCCGACTCGACGCCCATGCTCGGCGGCAGCGACATGAACGTATTTGGCGAGGCCACGCAGGGCAAGAGCGTGGAGAAGAAGACGGTGGCCGAGACGTTCCTCGCGGGGCACGGTTCCCCCTTCGTCGCTCAGAGTCTCGATTGCCAACGCGCCCAAGTTGTACCGCGCCATCCTCGATGGGCTCGAGTACCGCGGCACCGCCTTCCTGCAATGTTTCACCACCTGCCAGCCCGAGCACGGCGTGGGCGACGACATGGCGCTCACCCAGGCGCAGCGCGTGCGCGACTCGCGTTGCTCGCCCGAATTTGTCTTCAATCCGCGGCTGGGAGAAACCTATCCCGAAGCGCTCGATCTCAAGGGCAATCCCTCGCTCGATAAAGACTGGTACGAGTCGAAGGCGAAGGGCACGCGAAGAGGTTTCGCGCTATACCGTCGCCCACTGGTGCGCCACCGAGGCCCGCTTCCGCAACCACCTCAAGAAGATCAAAGAGGAGCAGGCCGACAAGCTGATTCCGCTCGAGAACATGCTGCGTCCGCATTACGCAGCAGGACGCGGTGTATCGCCGCTACCTGCAGCCCGAACACCGCTCCTACATCCCCGACTTCGGCGTCTACATCAAAGTGCAGGGCGCGAATGGAGACGTCGAATACCGCGCGATCTCGCGGCAGCTGGTACTGTTCTGCGTCGAGCGTCGCAAAGCGTGGCGGATGCTGCAGAGCAAGGCGGGCATCGTAAACAAAGACTACGCAGCCCAAAGAGCGATCTTGGCCGATGTCGATGCCGGCAAGATTTCCCAAGAGGAGCTGTTCGCCCACGGGGAGCAGTTAATGAGGGATCGCCTGCAATCCGCTGGCGTGGCGAAGCCGGCTGAACCAAAGCCAAGCCCGGTCCTGGTCTCTTAACAAGCCGCGCCGTACCTCGGTTCCTAGGTGATATGCACGATGCGGGATTACTCCCGTATCGTCGGCCACTCGGAAGTAATCCAGTTTGACGGATAGTCGGCATCTCGGCGATGTGTCCCTCCGGACTGCTCCCGAATTGCGCGCAACCGGAAACTGGCCGACCCCCTCCTCATGCTTGCGCCCCTTCCATCCGCCTGCATATACTTTGGAGGGTTGCCCGCCGAATCAGTGTGCCCGCGTCATGGCGAGCCCGCGTCCACTCGTGCCGCAAGCGCCGATTTTCTGGAGATCTTATGGAAACCTCACTCATGCTGGAGCAGGAAAAGAATCCTTGGGAGCAGCAAGCTGCCCGATTCAATCAAGCCGCGGAAAAGCTGCATCTCGACGAAGGCCTGTGGCGCGTACTGCAACAGCCTAACCGCGAAATCATCGTTCATATTCCGGTCGCCATGGACACGGGCCGGATCGACGTCTTTACCGGATATCGCGTGCAGCACTCCATTGCGCGTGGTCCGGCGAAGGGCGGCGTGCGCTATTCGCCCGACGTCACGCTCGACGAAGTGCGCGCGCTGGCCAGCTGGATGACCTGGAAATGCGCGGTGGTGAACATTCCATTTGGCGGCGCCAAGGGCGGCATCATCTGTGATCCCAAGAACATGTCTAGCGGCGAGCTGGAGCGCATGACGCGTCGCTACACCGCCGAGCTCATCGAGTTCATCGGACCCGAGAAAGACGTACCCGCTCCCGACGTCAACACCAACGAGCAGGTCATGGCGTGGATGATGGACACCTACTCGATGCACATGCGCCAGACGGTCACCGCCGTCGTCACCGGCAAGCCGCTGAACATGGGCGGCTCGCGTGGACGACGCGAAGCGACCGGCCGCGGCGTGATGATCATCTGCGACGAGTCGATCAAGCATCTCGGCATGACACGCGAGAACACCCGCGTCATCATTCAGGGGTTCGGCAACGTCGGCTCCAATGCGGCTATCCTGATGCACCAGGCGGGATACAAAATCGTGGGCATTGGCGAGTGGGACGGCGGCCTGTACAACCCCAAGGGCATCGACATTCCCGCACTGTGGGAGTATCGCCAGAAAGAAGGCGTCATTCACGGCTTCAAAGGGGCGGAGAAGGCCAAGACTGAAGACCTGCTGGTGGCCGACTGCGACATTCTCATTCCGGCGGCGACGGAGAACGTTATCACCTCGGCAAATGCCGATCAGGTGAAGGCCAAGGTGCTGGTGGAAGGCGCCAACGGTCCGACCACGGCGGCTGCCGACGACATCCTGGCTGACAAGCACGTCTTCGTCATGCCCGATATCCTGGCCAATGCCGGCGGGGTTACCGCGTCGTACTTCGAGTGGGTGCAGGACCGCCAGGGCTACTTCTGGAAGGAATCGGTGGTCAACGAGCAGCTCAAGGACATCATGGTTTCGTCCTTTGAAGACGTGGTTCGTTACGCCGAAAAGCACCACGTGAACAATCGTATTGCCGCGTACATGCTGGCGATCGATCGCGTGGCGTTCACGATTCGGCAACGCGGATTCTATGCCTGATTACTAACTGGTAATGCCATGAGGAGAGCGGCTCTCAAACAGGGCCGCTTTTCTTTTTCCTGCCAGAATAATTTTTCGGGAACAAGGCGGAATCAGAAACGGAACAGGAGCATAATGGTCAAAAGGCGCTCTCGCGCGTGTGGAACGGTTCCTGAGGATGAGCATGGTTCGCCTGGTTTGCAGTCTTCGGCTTCTCGCGGTAATCGTTGTTAGCCCCATTATTCTGCTTGGCATCGTCATTGCCGGCCTGGTCCATCCTGTGGAGACCTTCCGCCATCCCCTGCGACGGCCACTGCGCCTGCTGATGAACACCTCGGACTGGGTCAAAGGCCTGCCGGTTGGGTACAGCTATTGGGAGCGCTACCAGGCGCCCGCCATGCTGGACGAGATCGCGGTCCACCACGAAGACAGCGCCTCCTAGGGTAGTGCCGCGCTTCAGCGCGGCGAGCCAGTCCGGCATCGGAGTTTTGGCGTAAGGGGAGGTCATTCGGGAATGACCTCGCTTTCGCCTATCGTGGTGAGTTCCAGTCTGATGCCGACTGAAGGCCGGCGCTACCAGTAACGGTTGCTTTGCCTCTTGCGGCTGAACGATAATCGGTACGGCGGCGCGAGCTGGCATTCTGCCACTCTGTTCTTGTGAACCTTCCGAACTACATCACGTTAACCCGCATCCTCAGCATCCCGGTGTTGATATGGGTGCTTACCAGCAATACCTTCAGCTCTACGAATGGCGAACGTGAGCTCATTGCCTCGTTCATCTTCATCGCGGCCTCGATTACCGATGCTATCGACGGCTACCTGGCCCGCAAGCGGGAGCAGGTCACGACCATAGGCATGCTGCTGGACCCGGTCGCTGACAAGCTGCTGATCGCCGCTGCTTTCATTACCCTGGTGCAGTTCAACCCACGCATCGTACCCGCGTGGATGGCCGTCATCATCATTGGTCGCGAGTTCCTGGTCAGCGGCTTGCGCTCCATCGCCGCATCGGAAGGCTTCACCATTCAGGCGAGCGACCTGGGCAAAGCCAAGATGCTGGTGCAAATCATTTCGGTCGTCGCAGCCATCGTCGACCATCACTGGACCCACCTACCCTGGTACTTCCTCAATCTGCCGGTGCATCCGATCGCGATCGCGTCGATCTGGGTTATGGTGGCGCTATCGCTCATCTCCGCCGCCGACTATTTCATCGCCTTCTGGAGCAAGATCGACCGCACTGCGGTCAAGCGCCGTCGCCGCCGTTCGTTTGTCCTGAGTCGGCGCAGGAAGCGCAACGATGTCCCCGCCGTCTGATGGTTCGGATTCCGCGGTAGCCAGCGGGGCTGCTGAGTATTCGCAGGAAGAGCGCCGCATTCTTCTCAGCCTGGCGCATCGCTCGATCGAGAGCGCGCTTGCCAGCCAGCGGATGGACACCACTCCTCCCACCGAGCACCTCGCCGAACCGCGGGGCGCCTTCACCACCCTTCACCTGCTGGGAGAGCTGCGCGGCTGCATCGGATATGTTCTTCCCGTCGACTCGCTATACCAGACGGTCGCCGAAACCGCGCGCGCGGCGGCGCTCGATGATCCTCGCTTTCGGCCAGTGACCGATGACGAAGCACCGCATTTGAAAATTGAAATCAGCGTGCTATCGGTGCCGAAGCCGATCAAGCCGGAAGAGGTCGAGGTTGGTAGGCATGGACTGATCGTGACAATGGGAACGCGTCGCGGGCTGCTGCTGCCTCAGGTTCCACTGCAATGGGATTGGGACCGCGAGACCTTTCTGGCGCAGGCCTGCCTCAAGGCCGGGCTGGCTCCCGATGCCTGGCAACACGGCGCGGCGATCCAGGCCTTCACTGCCGAGGTGTTCGGGGAAGAGTAGGCGCGAGAGTGGGAGAGGAGGCTTTGCAGTGCGCCAGCTCATTCTGCGGAGAGCTTTCGGTTTTCTTGTGCGCCAGCTTACGTCGTTGTAAGAGGATGGTGGTTCTTGTTCCACTTGCGGGCGGCTTTGTTCTGTTCTTTCATCTGCTTCTTTTGCAGCTTGGCCTGCTTCTTGGCGTTCTTGCTCGCGTCCTTCTGAGCCTTCTTCTGGGCGTGCGTGTTGTTGCTCTGGTGCTTGTGCGCATGCGCCGGTAGGGGGGCAAGCATCAACGCAACCAGCAGCAAAAGAATCCAAGCCCAAAACCGTTTCACAAATTTACCTTCACCCAACGGCAGTTTCGAGTTGCAAGTTTCAAACTTCGAGCACGACGACAAAAACTGGGGTGAATGCCACCGTAGTCCATCGCTTTCGAAACCCGAAACTCGAAATTGCCTCATCTTGAAACTCAAGACCGCCCATTAAACGCTTCGCTGCGTCTTTGAAATTCGAAACTGCTCTTCAACGCATCCGGTTCACCAAGTACAGTACCAGCGATAGGATCACACTAAGTACTATCGACGTCATCAGCGGAAAGTAAACTGTGGTGTTCTTGCCGCGCCAGGTGAAGTCGCCGGGCAACCGCCCCATCGGCAGGTTCAGCTTTCCAGCGACAATGATCGCCAGCCCAAGCACCAGGATGAACCCTCCGATCCAGACGAACATCTTTCCCAGATCGCCCATGACAATACTGTATCGCGCTTTGAGCTACCGTTCAGCGCGTCTTGGCGGAGTCGGCGTTCACACGAGTTGCTCCGCAACCCACTAGTGCTATGACCGCATAGATAAGTAATCAATGTATACACTTGGCGGGGAGGGTGTCGGGCTTTATAGCTATGGCATGGGAAGAGGCAAAGCACTCCGGATTCAACTTTCCAGGCGGGATCGGCAGCAATTGGATCGGTTGTTGAGCGGCGGGTTGCAGCCGGTACGAACGGTGCTGCGAGCCTTGGCTCTGCGACAATTGGATGCAGGGCAGGCAACCCCTGCGGTGGCTGTCAGTCTGGGACTTTCGGCCAAAGCGGTGTGGCAGATCGGCAGACGTTATCAGCAGGGCGGTTTGGAGCGCGCGTTATATGACGCCTCCCGACCGGGGGCAACTCCGGCGCTGGATGGGGAGCAGCGACAGCGCATCATCGCGGTGGCCTGCAGTCAGCCGCCGTCAGGACGGGCGCGCTGGACGGTGCGCCTGCTGACCGAAGAGGTGATCCAACGCAAGCTGGTACCACGAGTCGGGCGAGAAACTATCCGGGTCCTGCTGCAAAGCCACGACCTGAAGCCGTGGCGGGAAAAAAATGTGGTGCGTGGGGGAGTTGGACGAGGAGTACATCGCTCGCATGGAGGAGGTGCTGGGGCTCTATGAAAAGCCTTTTTGCGAGCGGGCACCGGTGGTCTGCATCGACGAGAAGCCGGTGGTGCTGCATGCCGACACCCGTTCCCCGATGGCGATGCAGCCGGGAAGAGCTGCCCGGCGGGACTATGAATACAAGCGTTGCGGAACCGCCAACGTGTTTTGCGGGATCGAGCCCAAGGCGGGACGGCACTTCACCAAGGTGACGCCGACTCGTTGCTCGGCCGAGTTTGCTGATTACCTGCTCGAGATCGCGGCGAGCTATCCGCAGGCCGATACCATCCATCTGGTCATGGACAACCTGAGTACCCACACCCGCAAGGCTCTGGTGGAACGATGTGGAGAAGAAGCTGGCGGTTGGTTGTGGAAGCGTTTTACGGCGCACTACACTCCCAAGCATGGCAGCTGGCTGAACCAGGCGGAGATCGAGGTTGGTTTGCTTTCCCGGCAATGCTTAGGAAAACGGCGAATCGGAGACATCGCTGGCTTGCGCCAGCAAACTCGGGCCTGGACCCGTCGCATGAACCGCGATCGGGTCACCATCCAATGGAAGTTTACACGTAAGCGGGCCCGCCACAAGTTTAGTTACATAATCATGCGGTCGAAGCACTAGACGAGAAATCACGCTCAGTTGATGATTCTAGAGATTCGGGGATAACGAAAAACTTGGGATGTGACACCGAATGCGTGTCGGGTACCACGCAGGCGTCGAAGGAACCAGTCGCCGGAACCTTGCGCCAGAACTTCGGCAGATAAGAGCCTGTCCCGAGCGAAGTCGAGGAAGTGGGGCATCTGGCCACTAAGCCTTCCTGACTTGTCGGACCCCAAGTGTCCCTCACTCGTAACGCAGTGCCACGATGGGGTCAACCCGCGTCGCGCGCCTTGCCGGCACGATCGCAGCAACCAGAGCCACCGCGCTTAAGACCACGACTGCGGAGAGTAGCGCCACAGGATCGGAACCGCTGATCCCGTACAACTGTCCCGCGAGAAGCCGCCCAGAGACGACGGCGCCGAGCAGGCCGATTCCAATGCCCAGCCCGAGCAGCGCCACTGCCTGGCGAAACACCATCCGCAAAACGTCGCCGCGCACCGCGCCTAACGCCATGCGGATGCCGATCTCCCTCGTCCTCTCTCTGATGTTGTAGGAGATGACGCCGAAGATTCCCAGCGCAGCGAGTAGAAGCGCCACCGCCCCGAATGAGCTGAGGATGGTGGTGAAGAACCGCGGCTGGGCCTCGGTTTCGTGGACCAGTTGCTCGAGCGGCGAAATATCGGTGATGGCCTGGTCGGGTTCGAAGTCGTGGATTGCTCGCCGAACCTGGTTCGCCATCCCCACTGGATCGCCGCTGGTGCGAATAAAGAGGTCGAGCTTCTGCCGCGGCGCTATGCTGGATGGGATGTACACGGCGGTGCCGCTGGGCTTGCTCCGCCCTTCATTGCGGACATCGCCCACCACGCCGATTACCTCAAGCTTCGTTTGACCCATGTCGAGAGATTTTCCTACGGGGTTCTCTCCCGGCCAGTAAGAGCGGGCAGTGCTCTGATTGACGACAGCCGCCGGCTTTTTCTGCGCCAAGTCGCTCGCCGTGAACACACGGCCCGAGATCACGGGAATCGATAGCGCCTCGAAATAGCCTTGCGTCACGATGTATGTGCCACCTGTCGGACGCAGGGTTTCGGTTCGTCCGCTTGCATTTACGACATCAAACTGGTACGGCTCTCCGCCGCCGTAGAGCGGCAACGTCTTGCTGCCGCCGACCGCTATTACGCCCGGCAGAGCAGCGATTCTTCGCAGGAGCTCGTCACGGAACTCTGGGAGCTGCTTGATCTGGTCGCTGAATTTGTAGAGCGGGAGCGGCAATTGCACGGCCAATACATGGCCAGCGTCGAATCCCGGATCCGTGTTGACCAGCTTCCACAAGCTGCGAAGCACGAGCGAGGTGACGCTCAGCAGGACACATGCCAGGGCCACTTCCGAAACCATGAGCGCGCTGCGTCCACGCAGATGTTGCGCGCCGGAGCCCGCGGAAGCACCCGTTGCCTTCAGCGACTCCCAGATGCGTGCCGCCGTAACGCGCAACGCAGGCAACGTGCCGATCAGCAGTCCCGTGACCGCACTCAACAAGGCGCCAAAGACCACGACTGCGGGATCGATACGAATCTCGGCGGCGCGCGGGATGCTCTGGCTGTTGATGGCCACCATGAGCCGCACGAGACCGTGCGCGACCGCAAACGATGCAACCCCGCCGATGAGCGCGAGAACCATGCTTTCCGTGAGTGCTTGTCGGCGCAGAGTACCACGGCTCGCGCCAAGTGATGCACGTATAGCGAACTCACGCACGCGACCCCGATCACGGGCCAGGAGCAGGTTTGTGAGGTTGACGCACGCCATGAGCAGGATCAGGGCAACGGCCGCAAATAGAGCCAGCAGCACCGGGCGGATGTTGCCGGCAATCGTCTCGCGCAAGTCGATGACCGCAGCCGCACCGCTGCCTTCATTCGTCTCCGGGTATTTTTGCTCGAGATGTTGCATGATCACCGACGACGAAGTCGATGCCTGCGTGATGGACATGCCCGGCTTCAGCCGCCCAATTACGTCGATCCAGCGAAGCTGCCGGATGTGTGGAATCTCTTTATCGGTTATCTGCGTGAGCGGCAGCCACAGGTCGACTTGGGGCGCCGGATAAGCATACGAAGGCGGCATCACGCCGGAGATGACAAAGGGCGCGCCATCGAGCAAGGCCGGCTTGCCTACGATGTCTGGATCACTGCCGAATTGAGTGCGCCATAAATGGTCGCTGAGAATCGCGACTCGATCATTCCCGTGGATGTCCTCGGAGGCGACGAACGTGCGCCCACGCGCCGGCACGATTCCCAGTGTTGTGAAGAAGGCGGAGTCTACGAATGCCGTCTCCAGATGGAGCGGCTCTCCCTTCCCGGTCATCGTCTTCCCCGATGAGGCGGCGGAGTACCAACAAGCGCCCACGCTGCTGAACGCAATCTGCTGGCGGCGAAAGTCGTCGAGGTCTTGCGGCGAAAACGGTCCCGATTGCGTCGGGTTCTGGCGATTCGTAGTGAGGATCTTCACCAGGCTTTGCGGCTGCTGGTACGGCAAAGGCCGAAGTAAGACGGCATTGACTATCGAGAAAATCGCGATGTTGGCCCCGATGCCGAGGGCAAGAGTCAAAATGGCGATGAGTACCAGACCGGGGGCCTTGAGCATGATCCGGAATGCGAAGCGAAGGTCTCGCCGAAGAGCGCCCATGAGTTGTCCTGGTTAAAAGAGAGATGTCTCGGGTTGGGGCAGCAATTGACCGGCCAGAAGACGTCCTTCAACAACAGCAGGTTGGAGATGGCGCGGCAAAGCGCACTGCTCGCTTTTGAGACAAGCTGTTCAGAATCGCACAGTGATGTGCGCGGCAGGCAGCGATCAGGCGTCCAGCTTCTTCGCCAGGAGTTCATTCACCAGCGCGGGGTTGGCCTGGCCTTTCGAGGCGCGCATCACCTGGCCGACGAAGAAGCCGGCCACCGTCTTCTTGCCGCCGCGATACTGCTCAAGCTGCTTGGGGTTGGCGGCGATGACCTCGTCGATGATCTTCTCGATGGCGGCGTGTCGGTGATCTGCTGCGGCTTCTCGCGCTCGTACACGGCAGGGAAGTCTTCGCCGCGCTCGAAGGCGATGTCGTAAAGGTCCTTGAGCTGCTTGCCGCTGATGGCGCCGCTCTCCACCAGATCGGCCGACATGGCGACGCCCTTCATCGAGATGGGCGACTGCTCCAGGTCGAGTCCCTTGGCCTTCAGCCGGCCGAGCAACTCGCTGTTCACCAGGTTGGCCACGCGCTTGGGACTCTTCGCCGCGGCCGCGGCCTCTTCGAACTGGTCGGCGCGCGAGCGCGAGACGGTCAGGGTGTAGGCGTCGCCCTTGCTCACGCCGTACTGCTCGATGAAGCGCGCGCGGCGAGCCTCGGGAAGCTCAGGCAGATTGGCGGCAATCTCAGTGCGCCACTTCTCGTCGACGACAGCGGCAGCAGGTCGGGCTCGGGGAAGTAGCGGTAGTCGTGCGCCTCTTCTTTCGAGCGCATGCCGTAGGTCTTGCCCTCGGCCGCGTTGTAGAGGCGCGTCTCCTGCGTGATGCGCCCGCCGGAGTCGAGCACGCTGCTCCTGGCGGCCGATCTCGTACTCGATCGCCTCGCGGATGAAGCGGAACGAGTTGACGTTCTTGATCTCGGTCTTGGTGCCGAACTCGCGCTGGCCGACGGGGCGGATGCTGACGTTGGCGTCGCAGCGCAGCGAGCCTTCTTCCATGTTGCAGTCGCTGACGCCGGTGTAGAGGATGATCTCCTTCAGCTTGGTCAGGTACTCGTAGGCTTCGTCGGGCGTGGCGATGTCGGGCTCGCTGACGATCTCGATCAGCGGCGTGCCGGTGCGGTTGAGGTCGATCGAGGTCCAGTCGCTGGAGTCGGGCAGCCCGTCGTGCAGGCTCTTGCCCGCGTCCTCTTCCATGTGCAGGCGCGTGATGCCGATGCGCTTCGGCCCGTTCGCGCCTTCGATCTCGATGTAGCCGTGCTCGGCGATGGGCTTGTCGTACTGCGAAATCTGGTAGCCCTTGGGCAGGTCGGGATAGAAGTAGTTTTTGCGCGCGAAGATCGACGTCTCGTTGATGCGGCAGTTAAGCGCCATCGCAGCCAGCACCGCGAACTCGACCGCCTGCCGGTTGAGCACGGGCAGCGCGCCCGGCAGGCCAAGGCACACCGGGCAGACGTTGGTGTTCGGCGGATCGCCAAAGCGTGTCGAGCAGCCGCAGAAGATCTTCGTCTTGGTCAGCAGCTGGACGTGGACTTCGAGCCCGATGACCGGCTCGTACTTCGAGCGCGTCGCGACCGGCGCTTCGGGAGTGGTGGCCATGATGGGATTATAGCGAGGGAGGAGGCGTTAACCACGGATTACCACGGATGAACACAGATCTAACAAATCCTTTTAAGAAGCCGAGTTCTGATCCGTATCCATCTGTGTGATCCGTGGCCAAGTTCTTTCTTCCGCGTGTTCCGCGTTCATCCGCGTTACGGGTTTGCTGCATTCGCGGCGATCACTGGAATCTCGAAATACATCAGCTCGTTGCCGGTGTTGTCGCGTATTCCAGTCAGGTAAATGTGCGCTCCTGCGACGGGGCTCTTGATGTCCTGAATATCGAAGAACAGAAATCCCGACTTGGTAGTATGCGGCTCGACCGCTTCGGCGATGAATGCCGCTTTGCTGAGCTCCTGGTATTGCTCCTGCGCCTTCTTGTTCTTTGCGCCGGTCGGCAAAGGAATCGGACCCACACGCGGCGGAGTGGTGCTGCTGGCCTTGATATGCGCCACGCGGCGGAAGACGTCATCGACGCTGAGCCACTCCAGCTTGCTGTGCGACGCGGTGACCAGCTCGGCGTTCATCTTGGTCATCGAGATAGGCTGGTCGCCGCTGTTCGTGATGATGAGCAGCACCGGCAGTATCCCTTCTTGCACATAGTGCGTGCCGAAGATGTCATCCTTGGGCGCGGTGTTGTAGACGTCGATCGCGGCAGTGACCTTCTCGTTGGGATGGGCATCTTTGCTGGGATAGCTGTTGGCGTTCTCGGGCCGGGGAGCAACAAACTCTTTGAAGGCCCACAGCGACGTGCCGGCCAACGCGAAGGCCAGCGTTAACAGAACAAGGCAGCCTGAGCTGCGCGCGCGAAAGAGCATAGTCTGGATTATCCGCCCTGGAGCGCGCCGTGCTCAACCCGCAACCTGGAATCGCGAATACAAAGGCGTTCGTCACGGCTTTTCACCGACCCACACCGGATCAAAGGAGGTCAACCGCGGATCACGTGGATAGGAAAAATCACTTGGATTGTCATCGAACGTGGGATCGTCCTCCTTCTGAGCGGAGCGAATCACTCTTGTGCCGGACGAGCGCAGTCGAAGGACCTCTGTCGCAATGAAGATTTCGGAGAAGTACGGCCCTTCGACTCGTCACTTCGCTCCTGGCTCACGATGACAGCCTGAGGGAGCAGTGCCTGATGTTTCGATCCGGACCTATTTTGTCTTGCGACTTATACCACACTGATGAATCGGGTTGGTTGCGCTGTACATGGCTTCTTTTACTTTACCGTTTGCGTCAGACCAGAGCGATAAGCCCTTCTTAGGGTTCACCAACGTCGTGAATGGTCCCTTGGCATCTTCGCAAGATGGCCCACTTCCGGTTTCCAATGGATCGTCCCCGAGACTATATTCCACTGACTCAAACCCGCCGCCGAAGAATCTTCCTGCTTCGCTCTCATCTGCTTCAACCGTTTCCAGCGTGATGGAATCCGCCACACCGCTCCGGAAGAACACATTGCAGCAGAGACCTTGTGGAGTCGTTATCTTGTAAGTCCACTCTTCGACTCCGGGTTCGTCCGGTCCTTCGTAGGGTTTACCTTGCCAGGTAGGGTTTCCCAGAACTCTTACGCCATCCTTCGATGTGGAGGTTCCCGTAATCAGGCCGCGAAATTCACCAGGCCGCCATGATGTGTCGTGCTTCTGACCGTTTGCAATGGAAGTGATTAAGCAACAGGCGACAAAGCACATGAAGTAGAAGCACGAGCATCGCATACCTCAATCCTCCGTGTCCTCCGTGGTGAAGTCTCTTTCGCAGCTACCCGCGAAGAACCCCGCCCAGCTTCTCCAGTGTCTGCACGATTTGCGTCGACCACTGCGCTACTTCGTCGTCTCGCAGCGTGCGGTCTTTCGACTGGAACTCCGCGTGGAGGAGTACCGAGTACTTGCCGGCTCCAACTTTGTCGCCGCGGTAGATTTCGCGGGGCGTGAAGTGCTGCATCTCGGGGATGCTCAACGCTTCGACCGCCGAGTGAATGCGCTCGAACGTAACCGAGTCATCGAAGACGAACGAGAAGTCGCGCTCGACGGCGGGGAACTTCGAGATGCGCTCGTACTTAGGCTCGCGCAGGGGATGCTTATACAAGCGGTCGAGCATCACCTCCGCGATGAAAACGTCCTGGCGCAGCTTGCGCTCGGAGGCGACGTCCGGATGAAGCTGGCCGAAGCGCGCCACGGTTTCGCCGTCCATTACAGCGCGTGCCGAGCGCCCGGGATGGTAGTACGGCGGGGTCATCGGGTCGAAGTACAAGCCGCCATGCTTAAATGCCGCGAGCATCTCTTCGATGTCGCCCTTCATGTGGAAGAAGGTGTATGGCTCGGCTGGTCGATGGACGTTCGCCGAAATCAGATTGCCCGTCGCGGCAAACGCGAGCGTGCGATGCTCGTGATGGCGGTCGCCGGTCTTCTCGAAGATCTCGCCCGCCTCGAACAAGCGCACATCGCTCGTGCCACGGTTAAGGTTGTACGCAACCATGTCGAGCAGGCCGGGGACGAGCGAGTTGCGCATATATCCGGCCTCCTCGCTCAATGGATTGGCTAGAGCGAGCGGCTCAGCGGTGCTGAACACGCGCGCGTCCTGCTCGGATACGAACGTGATCGAGATGGCTTCGTCGTAGCCGAGCGCGAGCATGGTCTCGCGGACCTTGGCGTCCTTCTGCTCGTCAGGCAGCGCGATGACCGCGCCCGCGAACGACGGTAACGTGTTGGGAAACTTGTTGTAGCCGTAGATCCGCGCCAGCTCTTCGAGCAGGTCGATCTCGCGCTCCACGTCAAGGCGCCACGTGGGGATGCTGACGCTGAAGTCGCCGTTCGCGCGGGCCACGATGAAGCCCAGCTTGCCAAGGATGGCTTTGATCTCCCGGTCGCTCAGGTCAATGCCAAGAATGCGCTTTACCTCGGAGCGATGCAGCGCGATGGGAGACCGCTCCAACGAGCGCGCGACGGCGTCAATGCGCTCGCCGACGACGTCTCCTCCGGCAGATTCGAGGATCAGTTCGGCCACGCGATCGCAGGCCAGCGGCGTGATGCCCCAATCGGCTCCGCGCTCAAAGCGATGCGACGCGTCAGTGTGCATGCCCAGCCGCTTGGCGGTGCGGCGCACCGTCACGGGATCGAACCATGCCGATTCAATCAGGACGTTTTTCGTTTTCGCGGTAATCATCGAGTCGAAGCCACCCATCACACCGGCGAGGGCAACGGGCTTGTTCGCATCAGCGATGACCAGGTCGTCGGAGCTCAGAGTGCGGCCCACACCATCCAGCGTTTTGAGGAATTCGCCGTCCTCGGCGCGACGTACGATGATGGTGCCGCCTTCGAGCAGATCGAGATCGAAGGCGTGCGTCGGATGGCCGAGTTCGTTAATGGCGTAGTTGGTCGCGTCGGCAGCGTTGTTGATGGCCCGCGAGCCGAGCAACTCCAGGCGACGCTGGATGTGCGCGGGCGAGGGACCAATCTTAACGTTGCGAATAATGCGGGCGGTGTATCGGGCGCAACCATCGGCGTCTTCTATGGTGATGGGGAATAGCCCCTCACCAGCGGTCATCCCGAGCGAAGGCCTATCTTCGTTTGTCATCCCGAGCGAAGGCGGCATGGTTTTAGCCGCCGCAGCCCAGGGACCTGCAGTTCCCGGCAACTTCGGCTGCACCGGTTTCAGCTCAACCCCGTAGATGGCCGACGCTTCGCGCGCCACGCCGTAGTGATTCATGGCGTCCACGCGATTGGTCGTCAGATCCATCTCGTAGATGGTTTCGCCATTCTCTTCGGCAATCGATTCGACGGCGATGCCGGCCGAGGTCAAGTCTTCGGCGAGTTGGCGGTCGTCGGCCCTGACATCGACGAACTCACGCAGCCATGCGGGAAGAATTCTCATGAGTATGCCAAGGTGAACTGGCGTGGATTCGTATGAAACCTATGTTTTCGAAATGAGGTGAGGATTTCGAAAGCAACCGTCCCGCTGGCGGGACAGCATAGCTCAGCCCACCGCTTCAGCGGTGGGTAGCCGCGAGTATCGACGCGAGTGCCGTAGGCACGGCAGATGTCCTTCCATGTGTCGTCCCTACAGGGCTCGGGGTTCTTTGCACTGCTGACCCAGCGCTGAAGCGCTGGGCTAAGCTCTGTCGCGCCTCCGGCGCTGGTTCCGTCGCGCGACGTCCAGATGCCCCAATACAACGGTTCTCCACAAACCTGTTGCGCGAACACACCTGAACGCTCAAAACTCAAAAGCACCATCGGCATGGAAAAGGAAGCCCTCACGCGAACTGCTCCAGGAAGCGCACGTCGCCTTCGTAGAACAACTGGATCTCCTCGACCTCGTACTTCAGGATGGCGATGCGCTCCACGCCCATGCCGAAGGCGAAGCCGGAGATCTTCGACGGAGTCGTAGCCGTTGTGTTTCACGAACTCGAAGACGTTGGGATCGACCATGCCGCAGCCCAGCAGCTCGATCCAGCCGCTGAACTTGCACTTGCGGCAGCCCTTGCCGCCGCAGAAGATGCAGCTCACCTGCATGTCGGCGCTCGGCTCGGTGAAGGGGAAGAACGACGGATAGAAGCGCGTCTTCACCGACGAGCCGAACAGCGCCTTCATCGCGTGGTCGAGCGTGCCCTTCAGGTCGCAGAAGGTGATGTTGGTGTCGACCGCAAGCCCTTCGACCTGGTGAAAGACCGGCGAGTGCGTGGCGTCGAGCGGATCGTTGCGGTGCACCTTGCCGGGGATGACGATGCGCACCGGCGGCGCCAGCTTCTCCATGCTGCGAATCTGCACCGGCGAGGTGTGGGTGCGCAGCAGCAGGCGGTCGCGCGCGGGCTTGCGCTCCTGCCCGGCGATGAATAGCGTGTCCTGGGTGTCGCGCGCCGGATGGTTTGGCGGAAAGTTCAGCGACTCGAAGTTGTAGTAGTCGGTCTCGACCTCGGGGCCTTCGCCGACCGAGTAGCCCATCGCCTTGAACACGGCGACGATCTCGTCCTGCACGCGCAGGACGGAATGCTTTACGCCGATGGGGCGGTGCACGCCGGGAAGGGTGATGTCGAGGCGCTCGCGTTCGAGCTTGGCCCCGGCGGAAAACGCATGGATCTTATCGTGAGCAGCTTCGATTGCGGCTTCAGCGCGTGCCTTGAGTTCATTGACGCGTTGACCCACATCGCGCTTGGCTTCTTTAGGCGCGGCCTTCAGCCAGGTGTCATTGACCTGCGTCAGCACGCCGTTCTTGCGCGCCATCCAGCGGTCGCGAAATTCCTTCCAGTCGGATTCGGACTTCAGCGCGGCGGTTTCGGCATCGAGCGCAGCGAAGAGATCGGCCACTGCGCGATCGAGCGCCGTGGGCGAGTAGTCGTCGAGTTTGGGAACGGTGTACATGCCGATTCAGCGGTATTGTTGAAGGGGCGCACCTTTAGGTGCGCCATCAAGCGCCCTCTAAGTTTTGTCGTCCCGAGACGGCTTCAGCCGTTGAGGGATCTGTAGTTTGTGTCGTCCCAGAAGGGACTCGAGTTGGTTAAACCCGCCTACCCAGGACTTACGTCCTGGGCTACGGTTGTGACGCCCCTGAAAGGGCTCAGATGTTTGATAAACGTCTACCCAGCACTCCGGCCAAAAGACGGCCTGCGTGCTGGGCTAAGCTGTTTCGCGCCTACGGCGCTGATCCATCAGCCAATATGCAGTCGTCGCTCACGGCAGATCATCCGCAACCTCGCAGCTCGAACTAAGAACCGACAACCGACAACTGCTCTTAACAACAACGGGCGACCTAAACGGCCGCCCATCGGGTGAGGTACAGATTGTTCCTGGGATGGGCGTTACGCCGCGGTGGAAGATTCTGTAGCTGCGTGCGCGGCTTTCGCCTGCTCACACAGCGCCGTAAATCCCGCGGGATCGTTCACGGCCAAGTCAGCCAGGATCTTGCGATCCAGTTCGATGCCGGCCTTCTTCAGGCCGTTGATGAACTGGCTGTAGCTGATGCCGTTCAGCTTGGCGGCGGCGCCGATGCGCACGATCCAAATGGAGCGGAACTGGCGCTTCTTCTGCTTGCGGCCGCTGTAGGCGAACTTCAGTCCGCGCTCGACGGACTCTTTCGCCGACCTATAGAGCTTTGATTTTGTTAAGTAATAGCCACTTGCGCGATCTAATATCTTTTTGCGGCGCGCGCGGCGCTTGGTACCACGTTTTACGCGAGGCATTGCTGCTCCTTTTGCAAGTTCGCTAAGCGGCTGGAGGCAAGAAGCCTGGACTCTCGTCCGAAGTCGGCCCACGCTCAGGATTTCGAGGGGGCCTGATTACCTCTTCACACGCTGTTGTCCGTCGTATTCCCGTATTCGGCTTGAAATGTGGGATAAACGCCGGTTGCCGCACCATGCGGCTCAGTAGTCTAGTAGGGGATCATGCGCGCTACTTTATGCTGATCCGCCTTATCGACCATCGTATCGGTGTCGAGCTGGCGTTTGCGCTTCGTACCCTTCGAAGTCAGGATGTGGCGCTTAAACGCGTGTCCGCGCTTGATCTTGCCGGTACCTGTCTTCTTGAAACGCTTGGCCGCTCCCTTATGTGTCTTCAACTTGGGCATAGCGGTCTTTCTAGTTTACAACAAATCGCATGAAGGTGCCCGGTCTGCAATCAGGGTTATATCTGCGGTTTCTCCGTCCCTTTGCTTGTCTTGGGCTTGCGAGGCGATAAGGTCTTCCTCACCTTTGCGCGTGGCGCCGCTTTCTTGCGCGTCACCCCCAACGCTTTCTCTAGCAGGTCCTGCAGCATTTGCTTTTCAGCCGGAGTGGTCATTCTGGTGAATTTTTCCGGCCGCTCGGCAACGAGATTCTGCAGCCGGGCCATCCACTTCAACGATTCTGCGGCAGGATGTTCTCCGACTTCCTTCAACACTTTCAGCGCCTGCTCCACGTCGGGCGCTGAGCGATAGCACTGCAAGGCTTCGAGAGAAAGACCGGCAGCAAGGTAGCACTCCGCCGCCTCGCGGAAGCTTCCGAGCGCCTGCAAGCACGTAGCCTCTAATTTAAGCTCGCGTGTTGGCATCCCGCGCAGCACCTGTAGGGCCCGAGCGAATTGCCGTTCCCTCATGAGCAACTGCACCGAACGCTGCTTCAATTGTTCGGTGCGAGCTAAGTGGTCGGGAATCCCCAGTGCTTCGTAGAATGGCGGCAGTATATTGAGCAGGACAGTGGCGTTGTGACCGCTGACCAGTGCCGACTCAAGATCCTCGACCCACTTAGTGCTCTGGGCTCCTACCTCCATCAGCACCCAGGGTTCAAGGTCTCCTTTATATCGAGGTAAAGTCCTGACCAAGGTTTCCATTGCGTCGAGTCGCGATTCCACAGCAGCACGCCGGACCTCGCCAATTGCGCTCAGGCATTCCGCCAAGCCGATCCGACCGCCGTTTAATGCAGCCCGGAACGCCTCGTGAAATGGGTCCGGCCGACCCAACTCCGGCGCTAGCCGCACGTTTCTCATCCCGATAGCAAAGCAGATTTCCGCCAGAGTCAGATAGGCCGCGTTGCGCACGGACAGGTCCATGACGCTGGATGGGGATCCCAGCGGCCCCAGCAACGTGACCGCCTGATGTGCACGCGACCAGGCCACGTCCGGCTTCACCCCGAGGAACTGACGCGCATCTTCTTGACAGCGCTGGATTCTTTCCTCAAGGTCCAGTTCTTCTTCTGCCAGCGCCGTAAGCAGCGCCGCAGGCACGCAGGAGGAAATCTCGCTGTCTATGGCACCGCCGGCATTGAGGAAGTTAATAGAGTTGCGCACGGTATGGGGATCGGCATCCACATCGAGCCAGATCAAGCGCTCTGCCGGGCGGCTGAGAGCCACCCGAAGCTGGTCAATAGCGAGGCGCTTGCGCAATCCTTCCACTTCGTAGCCAGTCCGCAAGCGCGAATCCTGCCGCATAACGCGATCGATGAATCGTCCGGCGTCGAGCACGCACACTGAATGAAAGTCCAGGCCCTTGGCCTCGGCAACAGTCAGCATCACGGCACGGGCCGGCTCAGGAATCCACTCAGGAACCCCGTCTTCGAGGGTAATGAGCGCCATGCCCTCGCGGGAAGCAAGCGAGATCAGCAACTCGTCCAGCTCCGCCCCGCGCCGGCTGCTGCAGTAGAGCACCTGGTCGGTGGCTTCGTCCTCGATCTCCGCAAAACCCGAACCGCTGGGGCGTTCGGACTTCTGCAAATGTGCGTACAGGTCCCACGCCCGATTGACGACGCTCGCAATTCGTCGCGGGCTACGCAAATTAGCCGACAGCTTATACTCGGTCGGAGTCGACAACTGCGCATGCAGCAAATCGCTCAGCCAGCCCCATTCAAAATCTGTCGGACGGACGGTTTGCGCCTCATCGCCCGCCATCAATAGAGTCACGGGCCCCCGGCTACGCTGCCGCGCAGCAGATACCAGTTCCACAATCAGCCAGGCCTCCATGGGGGTCAGGTCCTGGCATTCATCAACCGCTACACAATCGAAGTCGAGCGGAAAGGCGGTAGCCGACGGACTTGCTGTCCGAAGATTTTCAACCGCGCGCCATGCCAGAGCAAGCTCGGGAAAATAGCGGTCGGCGAGCGGCCGGGAATCGGTATTTTCCAGCCGCGCAGCGAAGTCGGCAGTCAAAGCTGCTACGGAATCACCCAGCGCGCGTGACCGCCTCTCGCGGTATTTCTTGTCGGGTATACGAGGTATTTTGCAGGCTGAGAAGCGCCCAATCGTGACCGGCAAGGCGTCACCAACGAGATGGGCATGCAGCTCGTCATAAAGGGCGACCTGGCTGGAAGACCATGCACCCAGGGCGCGGCTGAACGTAGTAATGTCGTGCAGGAACTGCTGTCTCGAGTCGTTCAAAGAAACGGCCGGGACATCGATCCCGAGAACCTGCCGTACCAGGCTGGGAAATGTCACTACAGAAAACTGCTTCTGAGACGAGCAGAACCGGTCGAAGTAGTCCTTAGCTAGTGCTGCCAAATCTCGCGAATATGTAACATAGAGAACCCTCTGTGCACCCGAGGAATCTACAGCGTGCCACAGCGCCGTCGTCTTCCCCGACCCGGGATGTCCTTTCAGGAGCCGCACCGATTGCCGCGCCGACGCAAATCGCTGCTGACTCGACGTCCAGGGACGAGGCGAGTACTCGTTGTCGCGCAGATCGCTCACTGTTACCGGCAGGTAGTGGTCACTCAGCGACTGCGCGTTCAGCGGCGAATGATCGTCGTGATGACGGATGTCGCGCAGGAAAATGGCGCCCTCAGGAGCTTCTTTGAAGCCGCCTCCGTCCTGCAAGGGAAGCGCGTTCTTGGGCGCCCACCAGGCGTAGAAGTGAGAACCGTAATTGCCGCCCAACCGTGAACGTCGCCATCCGCGATTGCCGCCGGCCGTCGCCTTGTAATGCAGACGACGAGCATCCAGGGACAACCTCTGCAACAGAAACGAAGCCCTCCTGCCGAGGGGATCGCGGCTGTGTTCGTCTAGCTTTTCCAGGAATTCCTGGTGGCAATACAGCGGGTTTGCAGCTCGGGCAGTTTGGAACGGCTCTAGGAAAGTCTGCTGCTTGGCCACGGCGGCCCCAGAATATCGACTTCAGAGCAGGCCACGCAAGCATCGACTGGTGGAAAACCAGGGGAAATTACCTGTCGCTGATCTGGAGCCGTTCTGACGATTTACCCCGGTCGGGGAAGGAGCGTCTGCGATGGCGCCGCTGCCGCGGCTCGACCGAGATGAATAACGCCTGCCCCGCCGCTCACGCGGCTCAAACCAGGCACCCTTCGCTACTGCTGCTGCTGTGGCGGAGCAGGCGCCGGTTGCTGCGGACGAGGAGCCACGTGTTTTTCGTGCTTCTCCGGCTTCTCGGCTTTACCGGCCGGCTTCTGCTCTTTCGGCGGAGCCAGGATCAGGTGCAGGGTGTTGCCTTCCTGGCGCGGACGAAACTCGACAATCGCTTTGTCGCCAAGGTCCTTGATGAGCCGGTCCAAAATCTCGCGGCCCAGGCCCTGGCGCGTCATCTCGCGTCCGCGAAAGAAGATCGTCGCCTTGACCTTGTCGCCTTCACCCAAAAACCGCAGCACGTGGTTCTTCTTCGTCTCGTAGTCGTGATCGTCCACATTAATGCGGAACTTCACTTCCTTGACGGTGATCTGGTGCTGGTGCTTCTTGGCTTCGCGCTCGCGCTTTTCCTGCTGGTACAGGTATTTCCCGTAGTCCATGATGCGGCAGACGGGAGGCTGGGCCGTGGGTGAGACTTCAACAACGTCGAGATTTCTTTCGCGGGCAATCTTAAGCGCTTCGAAAGGCGGCATGATGCCAAGCTGGTTGCCTTCGTCGTCGATTACGCGAACTTCGCGAACCCGAATGCGCTCATTGATGCGGATAAAACGTTTATCGATACAATCCTCCGATTATCGATTAGATGCCAAAGTATAGCATGTGGAACGCCTCGCTTTTGGCTCTTCGCCCTTCGCTTTTCGCCAGAACGAGGCTGGTGCCAGCTAGCTCCTTTGCCAACGCTCAGGTTGGGCGTCTGTCTGCGCCGTGTCCCGACCGAACAACCCACCAAAGCCTAGAACGCAACGAGTGCGTCTGCGCGGAGTGCCTCGATGAGCACCCGCATCGATTGGTTCGGCTTATTAGCGCCGGGCAGCAGCAGCTTCAGATAGTTCTCCGTAAGCGCTTCCGTGTACTCGCCATCGAAATGCGTGAGCGTGATCGCTTCGACCTCGCGGCCAATGAACGACTGCATGAAGTTGCGCTTCTTCTCCGTCGCGAGCTCGCGCAGAATGCGGTTGCGTTCGCGCGCGACCTGAACCGGAACCTGGTCGGGCATGTCAGCCGACGGCGTGCCCGGGCGTGAGGAATACGTGAACACATGCAAATAGGTGAAGGGCAGCGAGTCGATAAACGTCCGGGTCTGCTCGAAGTCGTCGTCGCTCTCGCCCGGGAAGCCGACCATGACATCGGCGCCAATCGCGGCATCGAGCATGGCGCGGCGGATCCGCTCAATGCGATCGGCGTAATGCCACGGCCGATACTTGCGATGCATACGCCGCAGAATCTTGTCGCTGCCTGACTGCAGCGGCACATGGGCATGCTTGCAGATGCGCGGCGAAGAGGCGACCAGTTCGATCAACTCGTTCGTCCAGTCCATCGGCTCGACTGAGCTGATGCGAATCTTCTCAATTCCTGTGATCCGCAGAATTTCGCGCAGCAGCGAAGTGAAGCTCATGCGCGGCGTGAGTTCGCGTCCCCAGCGCCCCAGGTTGATGCCGGAAAGTACAATTTCGCGGTAGCCACTTGCCACAAGGGAATCGACCTCGCGAATGACGTGCTCCGGTTTCAGGGAACGGCTGCGTCCGCGCACATAAGGGATCACGCAAAACGAGCAGCGATTGTTGCAGCCATCCTGGATCTTCAGGTTAGGCCGCGTCTTCTCATGCGGAGCGCTCGCCTCGAACACCGGGGCCGCCAGCAGTTCGGTATGAGCAAAGATGTCGCCGACCATGACCTTTGAGTCGAGCGATGCGCCAAGATGCGCCACCGGCACGAAGGAGCCACTTGCCTTGGGAAGAATCGAATCGGCAATTGTGTGCTTATGGGAGTTCCCGACGACGAGATCGACGCCGGCAATTGCCATTAGCTCCTGCGGGGCACGCTGCGCATAGCAGCCAGTGACGATGATCTTTGCTTCTGGATTTTGGCGGCGAACGCGACGAATGGCGGAGCGCGCGTCCTGGTCGGCGGAGGCGGTAACAGTGCAGGTATTGAGGACGACGACTTCGGCCTGCAGCGTGGAATCAGCGCGGGTCAAGCCACGTTCGCGGAACTGGCGCTCGAGCGCCGCACCGTCGGCCTGGGTCGCACGGCACCCGAAGTTCTCCACATAAAACGTCGCCACAAAGCTATTATACTGAGCATAGAGATGTAGCTTGTCCGTTGGCATGTAGTCGAACTTCTGCTGCAAAATAGCGGCGCCCGATAACGGCAACTCGCAATCCTGCATCTGAAGTCGCTACGACTAGCGAAATCCCCCGGAGAACTCGATGAAACGTCGCATCCTGCTGGTTGATGATGAGCTTGCTATTCTGCTCACTCTGCGTGCCATCCTGGAGATGAATAATTTTGACGTGGATACGGCCGCGTCCGCGCGCGAAGCCGAAAAGAAGCTGAAGAACCATATCTACGAGATGGTCATCACCGACATGCGGATGGAGACTGAAACTGCGGGATACGAGGTGATTCGAGCGGCGCGTCAGCAGGCGTATGATCCCGCAACCGCGATTCTCACCGCGTATCCCTCGATGGACGGGGAATGGCAGAGCCGCGGCGCCCAGTCTCTGCTGGTGAAGCCGGTGAACACCCAGGAACTGCTGCGGCAGATCGAAAGCCTGCTGGCCTCTCACCACGAGCATCAGCTGAAGCAGAACGGCAAAGCGTCTACCAAGAAAGTCAATCCGCTGCCCGGCCACGCCGACCAGTCGCGCGCAGCCTCGAAGAAAGCCATCTAGCTACTTTCCGGCGCAAAAGTCGGTTTTTAGGGAAGTCGAGAGCCGGCGATGCCGGCGTGGGATGGAAAACCGCTACTGATCGAGGGCTCGGCCTATGTTGATGAGGTTATCGCTGATCACCCCGAGCCCGACCCATCGCTTCATTCCCGCAGTTCCTTTGTAGCGGCAACGGTTCAGGCCGTGCCGCCGCTTGAGTATGCTGATTCTGCCTTCGCAGCCCGTTCTCCACTTTTGCCCTTTGCGGAACCAGCGTTGTTTTTGGTGCCGTCGTCGTTCAGCGCTCTTGGTAGAGTGGTTCGGGATTGACACCCGCTTTACTCCCATTTCCTGGACTTTGGCTTCTCCCTGTGCAGAGTAGAAACCGGCATCGCCGGCAACCAGGTCCGGCACCCGGTCCAGGCGTTCTTCATGGGTCTCCACCGCGGGGATTAACAGATCGCGGTCCAGTGGCCGCTGATCATAGATCTCGTAGGCCGTGATGATCTGATTCTCGGCTTCCTGGATCTTTACCATCTTGCCGAATTCGGTGGGCTTGCTGGCCTTGCCTTTGCGAATGATTTCCGTGTCGGGTTCGAAGATGCTGACCAGTTTGTTCTCTGCCCGGGTATTGCCACCAAACACGCGCGCCTTGGTCTGGTGAATCACTTGCTGCACGAGTGCAACAAACACGTCCAGTTCGCGCCGCAGCCCGTCCAACGTCGCTTGTTGTAGAACCTCCGCTGCGTGCTTAATACCCCGGCCAATCTCGGCGGAGAACTTCTTGGCCTGGCCCACGACACGGCTGGTGACTTCCACTACTTTGCGATAAATCGTCTTGACCTTCTCCAGGGCCACTTTGCCTTTGCTGCGAGTCGCTCGGCCAATCTCTACCAAGCGATGCTGCATGCTCCGCCGACGATCACGTAGTTTGGTGCCGGCTTTACCGGCGATCTCGGAAACCTTCTTCATCAGGCGGGTAAGCACCCGTACGCCGTCTCCCATCAGCCCGCTGTCGGTAGGATAGTGAATGTTGGTTTCCACCACCGTGGTATCCACGCGCATGCGGCGTCCCTTAACGACAGCCCGCTCATGCGCCAGCGCAACGATGCGGCCATGGATCTTCTCGATGACCTCTGGGCCCAAGGCCTGGGCCAGCCGCCCGAGGGTCTTGGCATCGGGCACCTTTTCGGCTCCGACCCGGGTGAACTCGCGGTACAGCAGATTGCCGCGCGTTTCCCGTTCCAAGTCGGCAAAGCTCCAGTCCCGAATGTGCTTCAGGAGCAACATCCTGAGTACCACTTCCGCAGGCGTACCTGGCCGACCGTGCGTGCGACTGTGTGGGCGGCGGCGTTGCAAAGCGTGATGGACAATCTCCAATAGCTCTTCGTCGGCCAGGATGTCGTCGGCATGGCGCATCCAGCCTTCCCACAACTCGTCGACGGTTTCGCGGATGAACCCATCGCCGAAGCTATGCTGTTGGCGGCGGAGATCAATCACGGTGGCGCCTCCGAGACTTCGCACCGGTTGTCTCTGGACGCAAGGCTTTTTGATTGAGCTCACAAATCTGTTCCAGTCCTGCCTTGAGCCGTTGAAAGTTCTCCAGCTGCCGTTGCACCTCAGCAACCTGTTCCTTGCGCAAACTGACCTGGCGAATCCGTGGACCAGGGTACGAAACAGCCAGCACCGCCACCGGATGCCCCTCTCCGCGTTCGCACTTCGGGCACCCCTGACGGTGGCGGATGGTCCGTTGCAGCAGCGAGCCGCGGAGGATGTCGCTCACGTCGGGAAGGTCACGGATCAGCTCAGTACGCTGTTTGGAGATGTTTTGCGAAGTACTTTGTTTCATGCTTATACATGAAACATATCTCAGCTCAAAAAGCAAGAACTTTCTCGAAATTGTGCGTCCTGACACCTTCAGCTTGGGTTGCGGTTGGATTCCGGAGGCTCCCCCGGCTCACTTTTGCGCCGGAAAGTAGCTAGCCGCATGGGAAAGTCTGGCGTCGTCGAATAGATGCCAAAGCGCCGTATGGGTGTCGGCCACGGCTGCGATCGTCAATAGTCTTCACCAAAGTTCCGGAACATATCGGCTCGGTTGGCGTCGATTTCCTCGGCAGACGGAGCCGGTCCGTATTTGGCGAAGATGCCGCGCCCCGTCTTGAAGGGGGCATCCGAAGACTGCGTTTCGAGCAGGGTCGCGAGATCGCGCTCAAGAACCTCGCGCACGTAACCATCGGGGTAAACGCCATGCGCGTTGGCTTGCACCCTCAGAGCCGCCTCAAGCTTCTCTGGAAGATCAATTGTCATGGGCTGAGTTCCTTTCCCGATACACCCTTCCCTCAATTAGATTCTAGCGATTTACCTTGCGCCGTCAATTTCGCGCAAGCACGCGCCGTGAGAGCACCACTCTTGAACTCTTCTCATTGCTTCTGCGGCGCAGTGTTCTTCCCCTTCTGAGGCCAGGTCTTGTCCGGCGCGGCGCTCTTCTGCTGCTCCTCCATCTGCAGTCTCAAGTCGCGTAACAGCGTGCTCCATAGCCGGACGTTGGTATTCAGCAGGATCGACATGTTGGTGTCGTGAATGAAGCTGACTTGCGCCGCCATGTTGTTGAGCAGGCTGTCCATCTGATCAAGGTCGAGCTGCATCTGCCGCGCGGGATCGGGCCGTGGCGCCGGCGTTGCCTCTCCCGCGGACTGCGTGTTAGTAGGTTGTTGAGGCTGCGGGCTGCCGGTCTGCGCCCACGCCACCGCGCCTGTTACCAATACCGCGGATAAAACGAATACCAGCTTGCTCATATTCACCTCTACAGTCTGAGACGTGGTAGTGCTAGTGCGGTGCAGACCTTCAGGTTCGCGTACACCTGTACCTTATACAATTCAAGGTTTGCCCTCCGCCGCTTTTACGGATAGCGAACCTCGACGTATCACCTCATTCAAACGTGGCGCTGATCCGCCGCACCACCAGGAGCCGACCTTGCACCGACTGACGCTGGGCGATTGTGAACTCATTATTCTCTCTGACGGGACCTATCAACTGGATGGAGGCGCGATGTTCGGCGTCGTCCCCAAAACGCTTTGGGAGAAACGCATCAAGGCCGACGAGCGCAACCTGCTCACCCTCGGGTTGAACTCGCTGCTGATCCGCAACGCCAACGGTACCGTACTGGTCGAGACTGGGATCGGTCCCAAGCTGAATGAGAAGTCGCGCGAGATCCACAAAAACCAGATGCTGCTGATGGAAAGCTTCCAGCAGGCGGGCGTCTCTCCGCAAGAGATCAACGTCGTCATCAATACCCATCTCCACTTCGATCACTGCGGCTGGAACACGTACTACAAGGACGGCAAGCCGGAGCCTACGTTTCCCAACGCGACGTATTACGCGCAGCAGGGCGAGCTCGACCATGCGCACGAGCAACACGAGCGTGACCGCATCAGCTATCTCACCGACAACTATGATCCGCTGGTGCGCAGCGGCCAGATGCGCTTGCTGCGGGGAAGGGCGGATATCGCGCCCGGCATTGCGGTGGAAGTTTATCCCGGACACACGCGCGATTTGCAGGCGGCAGTGGTGCGCGCCGGCGATCACGTGGTTTGCTACATCAGTGACCTGATTCCCACGTCTCATCATCTCGATCCCACGTGGGTCATGGGATACGATCTCTATCCTCTGGACTCGATCAACAATCGCCATCGCTTCTACCAGCGCGCGATTCCGGAGAAGTGGCTGGTGGTGTTTACCCACGACCATGAAGTGCCTTGGGCTTACGTCGAGATCGGCGAGAAAGGCAAGCCCGTGGCGCGGCCACTCTAAGGGGCGCAAACGACAAGACTGAACCGTCTCTGATGCAAAGCCGCTGAGGCGCTGGTGTTATCCACATCATTTTGCGGGACGGTACTAGCCACACTGCAGTTGCTGTCCTACAATGTAGCACCGTGTTCTTAAGCGCTGCCGAGGGGAACGTCGCATGGGAAAGAAAGATAAAAAGAAGGACAAGAAGAAGCATCGGCAGGAAGTGCAGGCGCCGTCGACGGTGAACAAGAAATCCGGCGCACTCGATTTGCGAGCGGTTGAGCTTCCGCCTCCCCCTAAGCCGCTGAAGCCAGCTGACATTCGCGCCTTGCGCGCGAGCATGAATGCCAGCCAAGCGCTTTTCGCCAGCCTGCTCAACGTTAGCTCCAATGCGGTGGAGAGTTGGGAGCAGGGGATCCGCGAGCCACGTCAGGCCACGCTCAAGCTGCTGCACATCGCGAAGAAGACGCCCGGCGCGCTGCTGGACTGAACGGCCTTTCGACTACGGATCGCCACGGATGAACGCGGATCAGAATCAAATTCAACCGTGGATCGCGCGGAGGATGCGGAGGGAAAAAGACAACGCCAACCACGGATCGCCACAGATTCTCACGGGTCAGAAGGAAGATTAACCACGGAAGACGCGGATGTACAAAGAGCTGCTGGGTCTCTTTCGTATTCCGCGCGACAGGCCCGAGCCAAGACGAGAGCTATCAGCCATCAGCTGTCAGCTGTCAGTCGAAAGGCGTGACGAGAAGATTAGAATATCCGCACACTTGGAAGGGGACAGTCTAGAACGCTGTTGGGTTCAAGCGGTTTTGGCTGATAGCTGACGGCTGATAGCGGCTTTCGCCCAAGAATTCTGTTGCCGCAACCCATCTTTCGACATCTCAAGTTCTATGGCAGGCACACTACACATCTTTCGACGCAACCAAACTCCTGTGGAATACCAGGCGAACTACAACTTGGGCGCGACTTCGTGGGTGCAGGTGTTCGATCCCGCGGGGCTGGATCACTTCCTGCGGCTGGGCAGCGGTCTGCCCGACGACAAAGTCGACGCGATGTTGCAGGAGCTCCGTGATAAGGGAAATACCAGCGAGGCTCCCGTCATCATCTCCGAAACGCACCTTCCGGAGATGGGATTCGCCGAGTCGCCCAGCGACGAGTGACAGTGGTCGGTGGGTAGTGGCCGGTTGTCACTTAGCGGATTGCCGGGAGGCCAGCCTCAGACCGAGCGTTGTAGCCTAGTTGGTAGTCGGGTATCCGAGTCTCACGTGTGAAGCTGGCGATGATGTAAGGGCAACTTCGTGCCACCAGCGCCAGCCATTTCTGACAACTGACAACTGTCGCAATGAAGCTCCTTCTGCCCATCGCGGTCTTCTTGCTCATGGTCTCGATCGGCATGAGCCTGAGGATTCCAGACCTTCTGGCGCACTGGAAACGGTTGCGGGGCTGGCCGTGGGTCCGCCTACTGATAGCTACATTTCTGGTGCCACCGGCGGTCGCGTTGCTAATGTTCCGTTGGCTGCCTCTCGACTTCGGTGAGGCAGTCGGGCTCTTCATGTTGGGCGTGGCGCCAGGCGCGCCGCTTACCTCGCGCAACGCGGCCAAGCGCGGCTTCGATCTCCAGCTTGCCGCCAGCTATCAGGTGTGGGGCGCGCTGCTGATGCCGGTCATGGTCCCGCTGGTCGTGTATGCTTCGGCCAAGTTGTACGACCGCCACGTGTGGATTCCGCCGCGGGTGCTCTTCGCAAACATCGCTGAAAAGCAATTCCTGCCGCTGCTGATCGGGCTGGCGCTGATGTATTTCGCCGCCAAGTTTGCGACGAAGATCCAACCGGCCGTTACGGTCACAGGGAACGTTCTGCTGCTGGCGATGATCGTCGCCGTATTGTGGAAGATGCGGGCGGCGCTCGCCGCGATCACGCCTTGGGTAGTGGTGGCCGCATTTGTACTGGCGGCTTGCTCGATGCTCGCCATCCCTTTGCTGTTACGTGCCGACGCCGAGACCAACAAGACGCTGGCACTGTGCAACGCGAACCGGCACGTTGGACTGGCGCTGCTGCTGGCCGGCGAGTACTTGAAGGCCCGCAACGCGATTCCCGCCATCGCCTGCTATGCCCTGGTGGCGCCGGTAGTCATGCTGGTGTTCGCGAAGATCGCGCGACGACGCGCAGCGGCGGCAGCTTCGGCGTAGTGCTTGCCGCGTCGGGCTCGTGTGACAATCGAACCATGTTCTCGCGCAAGATCACCGTGGACTACGAAGAGAATGGCGAGCGCAAGCCATGCCCGCTGAAGTGGCTCGATAGTTTCAGCATGCGCAACTTCACCAACGACCAGGTGTTCGACGACACGATTCCCACCGGCGATGGCCAGTTGGAGATCGGAACCCGCGTGCCCATCGAGAGGCTGCGCCAGTCGATGGAAGACTGGTTCCGCCGCAAGAGCTATCTGCCCCAAGGGGCGAAGCTGGTGGTGGAGGAGAAGTAGAAGAAGGCTACGAGGTTTACTCCTGTCATCCCGAGACGGCTTCAGCCGGGCCAAATCGCGTTTTACATTGTCATCACCAGCGGAGCGAGGGATTTGCTCTCGGCTGCCGAGCGAAGAGGGTGGTTTCTGCGTCGTTGCCGATTTTTGGGCCAAGGCGCGGTTTCTCGCTGTGCTGACACAAACTGCAATTCCCTCGACTCCTCGTCCGCTCTCGCGGATTCGTCGCAGGCCCATGTGACACTCGGGATGACACGCGCTACCAAGTGTTGCTTTGCTCGGCACGGTAGGGCCGTAGCTTCTGATTTCCGCAATACGATGGTAAGTCGCGGCGCGTACTGCGGGTCCCTCGGCTCCTCACTAACACAGGTGGCTGGTTTTTCGTTGACAACATCACCCGGCGTGCGTGCTTTGCGTTACCGGCATTGCTACCTCTGAACTCTCACCCTCTGCTTTCGCTTTCGTCTCCCACCTCAGGATCTTCAAATCAAGCACGGTGATGGAATACAGCACGGGCACCATGAGCAAGGTGATGAAGGTTGCGACCGTTAGGCCACCTATCTGGGCATAACATAGGGGTTGCCACAGCGGGCCACCATGCATGGCCAACGGAAACAACGCAAGCACCGTCGCGCCAACCGTAATCAGCACGGGACGAAGCCGAATAATACCGGCATCAATGACCGCCTGTTCGAATGGCTCGCCGCGCGCATGCATCTCCTCGATAAAGTCGAACAGAACGATGACGTGGCTCACGATAACTCCGATCAGGCTGGCAATGCCAAGAAATGCCATGAAGCCGAATGAAGTTTTCATGACCCACAATCCGGCGATCGCGCCCGCAACGCCGTAGGGCGCGGCGGCAAAGACGAGGAACGGCTTGATTGCATTGTTGAATTGGAAAAGTAACGCCAGGTAGATTGCAAAAACCGATATGGCAAGCACAACGCTCAGGTTTCTGAAACCGTCCTGCTGCTTGTTGTACTCGCCTCCAATTCGCATACCGTAGCCCGGCGGCATCTGGTTTTGCAGTTCTCTCAGTTTGGGAAGAGCCGTTTTAGTGATCTCCGACGCCAGGTGCCCGGGAGCCGGGAAAGCGAAAATGGACATCGATCGAAAGTGGTCCAGGCGAATAATTCGCTCCGTTTGCAAATAGGTATCGACATCGGAAATCTGGACGAGGGGAATCTTTGTATTGGTTTGGGAGCCGTACACGTAGAGATTTTGAATGTCGGATAACTGCGCCCGTTCGTCCATACGAAGGCGAGCGACAACCGGAATGTTCCGGTCTCCATCTTGGAGCGTAGTCACCGGGACGCCGCTCAAAGCGCCGGTAGCTGAGTTTGCAACGTCGTAGTTGGTGATGCCCGCCAGGTTGGCGCGATCGGGGTTGATGCTAAGCGTCACCTGCGAGCTCTCATTCTGCCATTCATTGCGTACTCTTCTTGCCCACGGCGAACTGTTGAGAATGTCTTCAACCTGACGCCCTATCAGCCGAAGCGTGTGTATATTTTCTGAGCTGTCTTTGGTGCTGACATCAGCGAGGCTCGCGATGCGAATCTCAATCGGATAATTGAGCGGGTTGGTTTGCAGCTGACGATAGTCGGTGCGCACCCCTGGCAGTGAGGCGGTGAGGATAGGCTGAACCTGATCGACGAATTTCGGGGTGATGTCTTTGTTTGTCAGCTGAACCAGCACCTCCGCATAGTTGAGCTGTTGCGCCTGCGGCGACAACGAGAACCAGAACCGCGGGCTGCCTCCTCCAACCCAGGTTGTAACGTATCGAAGTATTTCAGCCGGGTGGCCGTTCTTGTCCGGATGCTTCGTACCCCACTCCGCCGCCTGTTGGCGAATGATCGACTCAACCTGTTGAGCTGCCTGGGCTGTGGCCTCGAAGTTAACGTCATTCGGCAGCCAAATATCGACGTACGACCAGTACTGTACGTCGTCGGGAAAGAATGAAGTGTCAAGCTGGGAAAACAGAAAGCCCCCTGCAACCAGGAACAACAGCGAGGCGATAGCCACTTTCCAGCGATGATCGATCGCGAACCTGGCCGTTCTAGCATAGAAGCCCGTAAAGCCCCGTGTGCGCCGCTCTTCGATAGGCCGTTCAGGTGTCTTCTCAGGACGCATGATGAAATACCCAAGCAGCGGTATAAAGGTCATCGAGGCAAGCCGTGACGCGACCAGAGCGCAGGTCATCACGACCGGCAGGCTGTAGATAAACTCTCCCGTTGTGCCAGTAATCAGCAGGAATGGAAGATAGGCAACCACGTTGGTCAGCGTGGCATACATGATTGCGGTAGCCAGCTTGGTCGGTCCCAGCCACGCTGCCACGTCACGCGCCTCTCCTTCGGCAAGCCCTCGCTTAATGGAATCACCCGCGACCACCGGATCATCCACCAGCAGCCCCAGGGCGATGATGAGCGATGCCACCGAGACCTGCTGAATATCGATACCCAGCAGGTAAACCATCCCGAAGGTCATGGAGAGCGTGATAGGGATCGAGACGGCCATCAGCAATGCGGAACGCCATTCCCAGAATCCGATGAGAGAAACGAATACAACCAGAATGATCGCCTCGTACAGGGCGTCCATGAACAGGTCGATGTTCTCCTTCACCTGAACGACCTGGTCGGAAGTGTGGACCATGACCACATCATCCGGCAGGTAGGTCTTGACGCTGTCCAAGGCTGCGTTTATGTGTTGGCCGAAGAGCTCAATCTGTTGCCCTGACCGCATGTTGACGCCTAACGTGATCGCGCGGCTGCGGACCCATCTGCCGTCGCTATTTTGCCACGTCAGGAAATTCAGAAATGTCGGTGGACTCTGATACGACCGTGAGATGTCGACCAGGTCGCGAAGATAAACCGGGCTGTTCGAGCTGGAAACGCCGATGATGACGTTGCCGATGGCCTGCGCATCCGGGAACAGACCTGAAGGGTTGATATCGATGTTCTTGGATCCGACCTCGAGCGTACCACCGGGTAGCGTGATGTTCTGCGCATTCAGCGCATCTTTGAGCTTGGACGGGTCGTAGCCGTATTGCGCCAGTCGCTGCTGCGAGTAGTCCAGGTAAATCTGTTCCTGTAGGACACCCGAACGGGTAACCTGCGATACCTCAGGGACGCCTTGCAGGGTGCGCTGGATTAGGTCGGTGAAGTCGTCAAGCTGGCGATAGCTATATTTCGCGCCGGCGATCTCGGTCAGCTTGGCTTCCGTCTCCGCGGGATCGCCTATGACCGTGGACTGCCACGCATCGGGCGGAAGCTCGTCGCGATGCAGGCGCTCGTCCATCAGCTTGTTGCCTAAGGCGCGGAGTGCCTTCGAATCCAGGGCGGTATTCACGTCCGCACCCACAAAACCGGGTGCTTCGAAGAAGTGGACATCACGTAGTCCGCCTTCCTCGACGCCAGCCCGCACCAGTTGCTGGAACGACTGGCGCACCAGGCTGGGCGACACAGCCATGGGAAACGAATAGATAATGCTAAGACGTGGCTGAGGCGCATCGCGGCTCTCTGATGCGCGCACCTTCTCGATCGCACTATGAACCGCGCGAGCACGAAGCGATATTTCCGTGGACGAGGCGATCGGGCTGGCGACCGTCAGCATTAACGCCGCCGTGTCGCCAAAATTGCTGTTGAACTGGATAGGCCCTGCTCCCCTCGGCAGCTGATTGTTCAGCTGTTGGAGCTTGAGGTTGATGTCAGAGAACTGCGTCTTCTTTTCGTTCACGTTGTCCGCGAGCTGCACGTAAACAACTGCCTGCCCGGGAAAGCTGATCGAGCGAATGCCGAAATCCGAAGGACTGGGGGCCTTGATGGTGCTGTTCAAGGCGATGGCTTGCTCCATGGGGCGAGTGACCAGTTGTTCGACTTGTTCCGCAGTCGCTCCCGGCCAGGGGCACTGGGCAGAGGCTACACGCACCGGAATGTCGGGATCCTTCCGCTTCGGCATGTGGTGGTATCCATACCAGCCCCATACGAACGCCGAGAGCAAAAGGACCAGGCCGATCTGTCTGTGCTCGGTGAAGAAGCGGGCCACGTTGTGCGTGGTCGCTATGTATTCCGCATCCGACTTGTGTACGTGTGCCATGTATTTAGCAAAACCTATTGAATGACCCGCACGGTTTCTCCATCCTTGATGGTGGTTGAACCGTATGTAACCACACGATCGCCGGCCTTGAGCCCTTGCTCCACGGCGATAGTGTTCCCGTAGGTCGCTCCCAACTCGACTTCCTGCGTATGCACCCGAACTGTGTCGCCACTACCATCCGGCACAAAGACGGCGAACCCGTTAGGATGCTTCAGGCTGCGCACCACCGCTGCGAGGGAGACGACGTCAACTCGCTGGTGTTCATTTCCAGACCGGATCGTGATTGAGGCAATCATGCCCGCCTTCAGGCGGTTGTCCCCGTTGGGGATACTGACTTCGACGGAGTACACGCGGCTCTTCGGATCGGCGGAGGGCGAGATCGATGAAACGTGGCCGTAGAAATCTCCTGCCACCGCATCCGTCGTAACCGTCTCTGGCGTCCCGAGCTGGATGTGCTCCATCGCCGTATCCGGCACGCCGAACACCGCTTTGACCGAGCGCACGTCCGAGATGGTGAAGCCGTTCGTCGCCGGGCCTACCAGCTGCCCTTCATCAACGTTTCGCTTTACGATCCAGCCATCGAAGGGCGCGCGCAACTCGCAGTAGGCAAGCGCGATTTGGGCCTCGCTCACACTCGCCTTTGCGCTCTCGATCGAAGCCTTGGTGTCGAGCATCTGAGCGTTGGCATTGTCGTAGTCCGACACCGTTGCAGCTCCACTCTTGTACAGTACGGACGTGCGATCGAATGACAGCTTGGCGCGATCGTAATTCGCCTGTGCGCGTGCAAGCTGCGCGCTCGCTTGTTGCAGCTTTTGTTTGTAGTCGTCCTGCGATACTGTCGCCAGAACGGTTCCCTTCGTGACCCAGTCACCAGGGTCGATGTTGCGCAGCTTGCCGTTCGTGCCTTTCACCTGACGGATGCTCGCTAAATATCCGTTGGACTTGAAGGCAAGATCGACCTGCTGGTACGGCTGGATATTGGCGGAATAGGTATTTGCCCCGCTGGCAGGAATGGACTGCACTACGCCTACCCGCACCGGCGTAAGCGGCTTCTGCTCCGACGAGGCCTGCCGACATCCGCTGTCCACAAGCATCGCCGTGACACCGCAGGCCAACAAAGAGAAAACCAGAACTTGACAGTGGCGCGATTTCGACTGGATCATTCTTCACCGATCGCTTTCTCGAAGCTCGCCTTGGCGCTCCAGAATGACGCCAGCGCATCGTCGTAGTCTGAATTCGCTTTCTCGACTGCCGCCTGCTGTTGCAATACATCGCGCAGAAGCTTGGTCTGTTGTCCATATTGCAGCGTAACTTCCTGCAACTTCGCGCGCGATGACGTTTGGGCTGCCTGCGCAACCTGGACCGCAGCCCGCGCCTCCTTTAACGACCGGAACTGATCGCCCACGTTGATTAGAACTTTCGCCTGCGTATTTGCCAGCTCCAGCTTGCTTTGCTCGATGTTGATGGTCTTCTCCTCGACCTCGTGTTTGCGCCGCCCCCACTCCCACGGTTCCCAACGGAATTCGAGCCCCGCGTTCGCGATGTTCGTCGGGACGAAAGTGTAGCCGATGGGCGAGGTGTACTGAACGGAAAAGCTCAGATCGGGCAGGTATTGCGACTTTGCCAGCGCACGCGCATTATCGGCTTGCTTGACGGTAATCTCCCCTTCCTTCACCTTAGGATTGTTGGCCAGCGCTTTGGCCTGCGCTGATGTGAGGTCTAATTCGTCGGCCGAAATCGGCGCCACCGCCGCAGTGCGGAACGGCGTGTTGATGTCACGTCCCAGAAGGTCGTTAAGGGTTTCCTTGGCGGTCTGCTGCTTGTTCTGCAACTTCAGGAGCGACAGCTCCTCCTGCGCCAGTTTCGTCTTGACTTCCAGGTTCTCCGATTCGAGAGCGACTTGCTCCGTGACGTACTGCAACGTTATGCGGTCCAGCTCTTGGTATTGCTTAATGCTGGCTTGGGTGGATTCGATTTGGTTCTCAATCTCGACTACTTTGTAGAAAGCCTGTCGCACTTCGTCGACCACTGTCTGCTTTTGTTCTCGCAGTTGCTGTTCGGCTTGCTCCACCGAGAGCTGTTGCCCGCGCAAATACAGGTTAATCTTGTAGAGCTGTATCAGCGGTTGGGAAGCCGTGGCCAGCACCGTAGCCGTCGGCTTACTTGGAGTTGTCAGGTTGGTGTTCTGCGCAGGAATCGGACCGATGCCCGGATAACAACAGCCGAACTGTCCTTGGGGTATGAAGTAGGAAATAGGACTTAGCAACTCCGACGCAAAGATGTAAGTGTTGAAGGATGGCAGGCGTTTGGTCTTATCGGCCGCCAGTTTTTCCTTATGGACATCCAGGTTTAGAGAAACGATCTTCAGCGTGCGATTGTCAGCCAGCGCGATCTTGACCGCGTCATCAACGCTCAGAACTTCGGCGGTCTGGGCTTTGTCTTGCGCCGCAAGAATCGAGCCGGACTGAGACAGCACCAGCACTAGAAACAGCGTGATGCTTGAGGGAGGCCAATGCCGGCGCATCGGCGCGACGTTCGGTGCCGCCGGCAACCACAACAACGCCCGTAAGTATTGGTTGATAGCTCCCCCTCAGGGCCTCAGCCAGCGACTTGCATGATGGCTTCGAATGCCTTACTGACGGCAAGTATGTTAGGCAGAGTTGCTGCGGGTGTAAAGAGAAATGGTCACGAAAAGAACGCAAGTGCCGCGCCGTCAAGATATACCTGGAAGACCCGTTGGCACACGCGAGGGAGAAGTCTCCAATCTGTACCGCGACATTGCGCGTTACCCAGCGACATTCCTCATCGATCGCCAAGGACGGCTGCAACCCGCGCCCGGCCCCGACCAGCCTTTTGAAGAGTTACAGGCGGCCGTCGATCGCCTGCTGAAAGCCGGCTCTTAGTGCGCCCGCTCAATGGAGATCGACGACAGGGGGCGCGTCGGTCACCATGGTGATCGAGCAAGCGGCGGTGTGAAGGTGCAAGGGCTTAGCGAGACCCCGCTCAAAACCTCCTGTGCTTGAGGAGCGATCCCGCTGTAAATACGGAACTAATTGGCTTCGTTTCGCAGAATCGACAACATCGCGGTGGTACTCGAAGGTGTGCAAGCCCGGGCAATGAAGCAAAGTTTAGGCGACTAGACCGGCATGGAGACATGCTTCGCAGGACTGGACGCTACTTCTGATCGCCGCGGATTATCCAGTCAGCGGTTGTGTCAAATCTCGCTGACACAGCAACCAGTATTTCCAAGCTTGGCGCTGTCTTTCCCGCTTCGATCTTCGAAAGGTGCTCCTGGGTAAGGTCGAGGAGAGCGGCGAGTTCTTCCTGAAGCATAGAACCGCGAAGTTTTCTGATTCGGCATCCATTTGCCTGTAAGTGGAGAGACAGCGACTGATGTATTCGGTTGCCTGTTAATTGAACAGGCAACACGACCGGCCTGAAGCGCGCGGTCCGTTCAGTCACTCCAGGGATTGAAGAGACACACTCCGGTTCGAGTCAAATCGGCGGTATCACGGGTAACGAAAGTGAGATCGTGGTGCTGGGCTGTGGCGGCAAGCAAACCATCGATCACGGCAATCGGTCGGCCTGCTTTTTCTCCCTCGGCAGATAGACGGCCCCATCGTTCGGCGATGGCCGCGTCGATCAGGAGAACACGACCGGCAAAACGAACTTGCAAGTCGCCAACCAGCCACGCTTCCAGCTTCGCGCGCCGCCTGGGGTCGTGATGCAAGGCGATACCTTTTCGGATCTCGCCAATTGTAAGCACGCTGAGGAACAACAAGGCTTCGTCTGTCGTTTCGATCCACTTCGCTAGCTTTATTTCAGGCTGTGGCTTGATCAGCTCCGACACGATATTGGTGTCGAGGAGGAACCCGCTCACAGATCCACCCCTCGACCGTAATCAGGCCTGCGCTCCAAATCAATAGCGAACTTCGCCAGTGGAGATTGAGCGAAGAACTGCAGCAAGCTTTGGGGTCGTTTCGCTCGTTGCGTCAGCCTTTGAAAGTCCTCAATTCCTACAATGACAGCTTCTGCCCGGCCCTGCTTCGTGATCACTTGTGGGCCAGCGGTGCACGCCCGACGGATCACCTCACTGAACTGCGCCTTGGCGGTTTGAAGCTGCCAGGTTGCCGACGCACCTATCTTGCTTGGCTTGACCTTCGATTTCTTTGCAACCGCCATCGCCGACCTCCTGACTGGTCTGACTAGTTCTACTGGGATCCTAAATGATGTCGCCGAGAAAAGGCAAGGAACAGTGCCAAATGACGGCGCCAACCATCGAGTGCTCACTTTGCGAACCTTAGGCTCTGCCGATCCTTCTCGAAGCGAACGCCGTGCACCCGGGGTGCATTTTTCCCCGCCTGTCTCGTCGTGCGTAAGCCAGCGTGTGAGCTCTCACAGCGTATTGTCCGAGCTTCCTAAGCGAGATTTGTGCAACCCGGTTGCACTTTTCCACTACTGCGTGGAAGCTCGGCCCAATTCCCTGCTCGACGGAGCCCGTCCCGTTCGGGACGGGCACACTCCCGAATCTTGCCTTTATCCTTCGCTCGAAACCTGCACATTCACAGGAGCCGGGACGTGCTCGCCTTTGCGTGCCCGCTGCAGCCGTTCCAGTTGGTTGATGGCGTAGACTAACCGGCGGTGAATGGTGGTTTCATAGCGCAGGACTCGATCCAGAGCAGGGCCAAGGGGCAACCTAAGAAATTCCTGAAATGTTTTATGCCCTAATCCTTCGACGTGGTCCACGTCGCGGCGTGCATCGTCCAGCTTTTCTATGGTAAGTCCTGCCCCATCCAGCGGGATTAAATCCTGGCGTTGGAAAAGCCGGGCTTCGCATTCCAGGGCGCGTCTCTGCCTCCAGCAGCAGATCGCAATCTTCTCAACCAGCAGCTCCTCAAGCATGCCTATGGGCGAAAGGTTTTCCCGAAGCCCGGCTAGCAGATCCTTAAATTCATCTTCATCTTCCCAACCCATTCCTCTGGTGACCAATAGGGCACTGGTAAGGATGCCGTGCTTGCGCGCATTGCGGCGAGACCACTCCTTGCCTTGTGGGGTGCGCGGCCCCGTGGAGAGTTGTGCGTTGCGGCGATTGGCCTCCAGTTTCTGGGGCGAGATCTTACCCATATCGAGGAGTTCCATAAACATATATTTGTATAGCAGCTTCGTCTTTTGTTCGCCATTGGAACCCTCTAGCTTCTTGATTAGTTGGGCCCTAACCGTTCGAACGCCGGCGGCTGTGTCGCGTGCGGGACATGGATTGGCCAAATGAAGAAGCCGACGTGCCGCGCCTACTTCCCCCCTTCCCCTCTGCTTGGCGACCAGGCGCTGCATGAACTTGGAGCCCTCCTTCTTGTAGGCCTCGACGTCTTCAGTAGTTGATTCCGGGGTCGATCAAATTGTCTGCTTTGTTCGAACCTGGCCCCAGCTATCGCATCCGAGCTAGTTCTCCCCCAAACACCCCCTCTGACAGCAGGCGATTCTTAGAGGCCAATCGGCGACAGTATTTTTTCTCCGTTATTAACGTTCCCGATGACGGTCCTTGATTGGCGTTTCCCGAAGACCGAGGAAGCGGCTTATGTACTTCGAGCCCTCCTTTTCGTAGGCAACAAGGCCGGCCTGGAGGAATGCTTGGCAGACCTGAGCGACGCTCCGACCTTCCAAGGCAGAGATGCGCTCCACCTTCTCCTTTAAGTCGGACCCCACCCTGAAGTTTAGCCGGTTATCTTTCGCTCCCATTCGAGCCGGATTCTACCAGCCCTGACAGCATTCCTCTTAGTAAAAAAGCTTGCTTGATGTACCCCGTTGGGGTACAATGGGGCATAAGACATTTAAAGGAGGCTTCTCTTATGGATGAAACGTCGGGGATTCCCAATAACGTTGGTAAGGTGCGAGAGTCCACCCGAACGCTTTTGCGAGCGAACATTAGAGGTGCCAAGCAAACCTTCGGCTCGAACCTTGCACCGCGTACCATCGCACAGCTGAAGTCCTTGACCCAGGACTTTAGCTTTTCAATCTCCGCCGGCGAGTTGCAGATCCTCAACGGCAGCTGGTACGTGACTCATACCGGCTTGGTTCGGCTGGCACGTCGGAAGCACTGCCGCGGCATCCACGTCGAGGCGGTTGAGTCGCTCTGCGATTCCTCTGCGGGCCGCTACGTCCTTAAGGCCACGGTTTACCCGTCGAAGAACTCCTCCGGGTTCGTCGGTTACGGCGACGCGGACCCGACCAATGTGTCGGCCCTGGTACGCGGGGCTGAGATGCGCATCGCCGAGACCCGCGCCGTCAACCGTGCCTTGCGCAAGGCCTACGGCATCGGCATCTGCTCGGTCGAGGAGATCGGAGCCTATTCCGCAACGACCAACGCGCCAGCGAAGCCGCCCAGCATTCCGCCGCAAAACAGCAATGGCAACGGCAATGGCCACAAGGTCCGCGATCGGCTGTGCCAGATCATCCGCCAGCACAAACTGGATGCGGAACTGGTCAAGGCATACGCAGTCGACTTCTGCGGTACGGCGAAGCTCCGGGACGCAAACCGCGAACAGGTCGAGAGCTTCGTGCAACACCTCGCCGAATCCGCCCAGAAGGACCGCTCCGCCCTGGTCTGCCAGCTCAACAGCTATGCCCGCCCGCAGCAGGAGGTGGTGGCATGAAGCGTCGCTTACCGGGTCTCTCCGAGACGGCGCGGGAATCGCGTCCCACGATTCCCGATGGAATCTTCCTCGTGCGGCTGGAGAGTGCTCAGCACCAGCTGGCACGTGCAGAAGCCCTTCTATATGCTCCGCCTCTCGGTGCTCGAACCCAAGCCGTTCGCGGGCGCTGCGATCGTTGGCCGGCTCTACTGTACCGCCAAGACGATGTGGAAGCTGGGCTGGTTCCTGCGCGATTTCCTCTACGATCCGGAGCTGCTTACTCGGGACGAGATTGACGAGCATGCCCTGCGCGGACTGGTCGGGGTGGTCAAGATCAGCCACATGGTCGTGAACAGGGTCGCGCTGGTCAACTTCGACGGCTTCGCCCCGGCCAGCCAGTGGGAAGAGCTAAACACTTCTCTTCCCTTGCCTGCTGCCAGCTCCCCTGTCAAGAAGTCTTCGCTTCGCAGGCACGAAGGAGTCGCGTGATGAACTACAGCTACACCCAGATCTCGCAATTTCTAGTCTGCCCCCGACGTTACCGCTACCGCTATCTCGACGGGTGGCAGGAGAAGGACGTTCGTGCCGCCATGCTGTTCGGGCGCGCCTTCGAGCAGGCGGTGGCTGCTCTGTTTCGCGGGCAAGACCCAACGGTAACCATGTTCGAGCAGTGGGCTCCCGCCAGAGACCTGAACCTGGTTTACTCCAGCCACGACACATGGGACAGCATGCTCCAGCAGGGCGTGCAGTTGCTGGAACGCTTCGTCCAGGACGGGCGGGTTACGATTCCTTCCCCCGCCAGTCAGCAGCAGATCCCATTCACTCGAAGCCTGTCCTCCGCCAACGGCTTTGTGGCTTACATCGATGCTATCGGCGAGTTGGACGGCACGCCTTGCGTGTTGGAGTGGAAAACCTCGTCCGCTCGGTATCCGGAAGAGCCTGCCGGCCTGGCAGCCCTTGACCCTCAGCTGGTTTGCTATTCGTGGATGACAGGGATCGACGAGGTGGCGCAAGTCGTTTTCGTCCGCAAGCGCACGGTCGAGGTGCAGTATCTGCGGGCGACGATCACGGAAGAACAGCGCCGCGACTTCGAAAACCTCGTCGACGATGCAGTGCGGAGGATCGAGTCGGGGCTGTTTCTGCCGCAGAGTGGCATTCGATTTCCGCAGAACCCGTGTACTACATGTCCTTTCGTGGGGCTCTGTCTCGATCAGCGGGAACTGGTCGATATCGACGCTGTTGCGCAAGCCGGGAGTGGACCTTGGTCTGTTTGACGAACTTGCTTACTGAGCATCCGCCCATGCCGCCCAAGCTCAATCGTCGCCGTGCCCTGCTGGTGCTGAGCAAGATCGACGAGATCCTCGCTTGGGAGGCACGCCACGAGAATGAGCGCGACACAAAGTTCGTCGAGCTCGGCAAGTATCTGTGCGAGGTGCGCGCCGGGCAGTACTGGCGGCTGGAGAACTTGAGTTCGTTTGACGACTTTCTGGAGAGGCGGTTTCCGGAATCGCGCAGGAAGGCGTACTACCTGATGTCGATACACGAGAACCTGCCGCCAGAGGTCAGACGAGAACTAAAGCAGGTGGGCTGGACGAAGGGGCTGGAATTGGCCAAGCTGGCGCGCAAGGAGGGGCAGCACTTCAAAAGTGCAATCTGGTTGCACAAAGCCCGGGAAATGCCGATCGGAGGACTTCAAGCGAGAAGTGGAGAGGGAGGTAACGGGGAAGGACGCTGAGCCTGCGGAGATTATCTACTTCAAGTTCTACAAGAGCCAGATTCCCGTCATCGAGCAGGCCATTGAGACCGCGGCACGAATGCTGGGCTCGGACAAGTCGCGCGGCTACTGCTTGGAGATGATCTGTGCCGACTTCCTGGCGGGGGCGCAGTTAGACGGCGCCGGTCCCGAGGTGCTACTGCAATCGATCTCGCGCTACTACAAGTTCCTGCCCAGCGCACAGCAGGAAGCTTTTCTCTCCTCCGTCAGCCAAAAGGCCTCATGAATGAAAAAGCTTCTGACCAAGACGCCACGCTTACGACTCGACGCCGAAGGCTATCGCCAGCTACATCGTGAAGTGTTGGCGCGCGACGGATGGCGATGCCAAGCTTGCGGCTGCATGACACATTTGCAGGTACATCACATCGAGTTTCGGAGCCATTCTGGAAAGGATGTAGAGGAGAATCTCATCACACTCTGTGCCGACTGTCACGCAACCTCGCATAGCAGTGCTTCCAGTGCGGTCGGTTGAGTGGTGACAAGACTGTGGAGTATCCTCCATATCTTGGAAACCATCCAAATAGTGTTGGATTCGGAGTTGCTTCGGGTCCCGAGTGAAGCTGCCATAAGGACGCGAATAAACGGTTCTGTCTGGCTTGACGTGGAAAACCTGCCGCCTATACTGACAACGATATGATTCCGAGCGAGTTAGAAACGCTTTTTTGGGATACGAATCTCGAAAAATTCAAGCCCGAGGAGTATCCCGATTACACGATTTTCAGGGTACTGGAATACGGCAATGAAGAGGCCCTGGCATGGTTGCAGAAGACGTTTTCTGAAGCCGAAATTCGCAGAGTTCTTCGGAGCGAACGCCGCCTTTCGCGCAAATCGGCCAATTTTTGGGCCCTAGTGTTCGGAGTTCCATCCCGCGAGGTAGCGGCACTTAACCTCGGCGGTTAAAGCCTCCCTCTACGAAGGAACTCGCATGACCAATGACGAAGCAACGGAGTGGCACCGCGAGGTGATCTCGGATGCAACGGAAGCCGCGCTGCGCTCCCTGCGGGACGCGAAGGTGCTTGACCGCTTTTGCCTTGCCGGTGGAACAGGCCTTGCCCTGCGCTTTGGTCACAGGCTGTCGCGGGATTTGGATTTCTTCGCACCCAATCTTTTTGACGAAAGCTCATTGCTGCCACAGGTCGACAGACTCTTTGGCTTTTCCCTGGTTGCGAAGGGACCGCACACGCTCCACGCAGTCATCCAAGAAACGAAAGTAAGTTTCCTAGGATACCCCTACCCCATGTTGTTTCCCTCGGCACAGTTCCTCCAAGTTGCCATCGCCGACTCGCGGGATATCGCATGCATGAAGATTAGCGCTATCGCGAGCCGCGGCATGAAGCGGGACTTTGTGGACCTGTATGCTTCCGCGCAGCAGTTTGGGCTGGGCACTCTCTTGCAGTTCTTCGAGCGAAAGTACGCTCAAACCAGATACAACAGACTCCATATCCTGAAATCTCTGACGTTTTTTGAGGACGCCGAAAAGGATCCGATGCCCCATATGCTCATCCCGATTGATTGGGAACAGGTAAAGGAGTTTCTTGTCCGGCAAACATCTCGACTCGTGTCGTTGTAACTCTAACTCTCCATGTAGCCAGCGCTGCGAAGCCTTTCTGCAGAGTTGTCAGGATCAGCACTTCGAAAGTGCACCCTCGGTGCACAAAGCGCCGACGATGCCGCGCGAGGAATTTCGGCGGGAGATTGAGAAGGCGCTAAACGGGGCGGACAGCGAGCCGTCAGAGCTGATTTACTTCAAGGTCTACAAAAGCCAGGTCCTAGTGATTGAGCAGGCCATCGAGGTGGCGGGCCTGATGCTCGGCTCCGACAGGTCACGGGGCTACTGCCTGGAAATGATCTCTGCCGATTTTGTTGCCGGCGCACACATGGAGGGCGAGAATCCCGATGCTCTGTTGCACTCCGTCTCGCGTTATTACCAGCTTCTGCCTGGTCCACAGCAGGAGGCTTTCTTGGCCGAGGTCAACCGGAAAGCCTCTTGAAGAAGATCCGCGCCAAGATGTCGCGTCTCAGACTCGACGCAACCCGCTACCGCGAACTGCATCGGCGAGTACTGGAGCGCGACGGCTGGCGCTGCCAATTTTGCGGCAGCATGCAAGATCTGCAAGTGCACCACCTCACGTTCCGCAGCCAAGCGGGTGGCGACGAGGAATTGAACTTGATTACACTGTGCAATCAGTGCCACATGCAATTGCACCAAAGAACCGGGCAAAAGTGACCCGTCATCGGTCTCAATACTCTCGGCTAATCGGGTGAGCGCAGCTTCTTGTGAGAGTCTCTTGACGCGGAACATCTACTGCGCTTTGTAGGGGCCGAATAGCTTGGGGTCAGGCTGCTTATAAAAGACGCCAGCGAAGTAGAGGTGGTCCGAAGGCTTCCTCCAGGTACGCACCCAAGCGACAAGTTCCGGGGGCGGGGCTACTCCGGGAGGAGGCATGATGATTCCCATGCCAGTATCGAGGAGTTGCCGGTAACGCTTTATGGCGCGCTCGGTCGCAGCCGGGTTCTTCTGAATGTTGGGATGCCACGGTATTTCCAAAAGGCTCATTTCGGGAAGCGGGCTTCGCACTCATTTCGACTTGGCTGGTGGCATGCCCAACATCATCAGGCGACCGCACACAATAGTTTCTGGGAAGAAGCACCATATAGGGCCATAAGATTCACAGAGTATAGGGGATGTCGGAAATCGTGAAGAATAAAGATCTGCTCATTCCATGATTCTGCATGGGGTCGCATCCAGCGCAGCATATGGAGCTGACAGAGCTTGAGTTCATCGTGCTGTTCATTGAACTCCCGAATTGCCCGCAGTTCGCCAGTCCAGGGATTGTGGCAGGCAAATTCAGGCCACATGATGTCGTCAAAATAGCAGTATACCCGCGGTAAGCGAGTTGACTCAGGCAGGTCGAACGCGGACAAGGCGGTCCTCGTTGAACTGTAGTAATCCAAATCAAATGAAACGAAACCGATCGGTGCCGTCACGGTTCGAAGGCTTTCGACCGTATCCCTCACATCCCCCAGAATCAGGTGAGTTTCTCGATCCAAGTGCTTCCTCAGTTTAGGTTCGTCCATCCGATAAAATCCGCCGCCCCAAACATGAGCAAGATCCCGGTAGTCAGAAGCCTCGGGCATGCCCTCCCCGCTATCAAAGCCCCACACCGAAATACTAAGGCCAAAATGCTGCCCTACTTCTCTCGCAATGGACTGCAAGTTCAACAGTCCATCGCCACCTGCAACTCCAAACTCGATCACCGTAATGCCGGTCAGACCTAATAGCTTGGCTTGTTCTGTAGCATGAAATATCCCGTAGGCATAATGGGGACGTCGCCAGGCTCCGAAGCGAGTGCGGACCGCGACCGACCCAACGGGGAATCGGCGCCAGAGGCTACGGACTTCTGGTACCGCAGTGATCCAACGTAACAGGCGGTCGCTCATTATGCGTTTGCCTTACTTGAAGCCGGCACTGGGGTATCGGAATGCACGTAGCTGCCTTTACCTCCCGCTTCTATGACCGCTTTTGCCGCACTAGCAAGAACAGATGCAATACGGTCATAAGCGTCGGCAAATGCCTGATTATCTCCGCCAAGCGGATCGGGTATCTCAAGAGCGTTCCCGTGACCCAGTGCGCCTACAAAGTGAATCCTGGGCACCTTCCGACGGTAGCGTTTTGACAGTCTCTTGACGGCCATCAATTGTTCTGTATCGAAGACGAGCATCACATCCGAGTTGAAATCCTCCTCATTCAGCAGCCGCGACCGGTGCCTTGACAAGTCAACTTGCCGACTGGCAGCTGCCTCGACTGCCGGTGCCGGCGACCCGCGACCAACGGTGGGCAGTAAACCAGCTGAGAGAATATTGACATTTGGCAGCAACTTCTTGAAATAGAGCTTCGCGAATGGGCTTCGGCAGATATTACCTTTGCATACAAATACCACACTCTTACATTCCCGTAGTCCTCGAATGGCCCTCCGATGCATATACCATCTGACTGGACGAAGATGTGAAATGGTTTTGACAACAGCCTTCATCACCAGCGTAGTTATCTCCTCTACTGCCGGGCTTGGATCGTCCATCGTGAGCGTATCACTGCGCTCCCTCAGTCGGACTATGTTCCACGCCCCAGAGACCAACTTGCCAACCGTAAGACTAACCTTAGATGAGGTCGTTTTTCGCGCTCGAAGCATTGATCTCAGAAATCCCAGGTCACTATGCCAATTACGGGAGTACACGTCAGTACGATATGTTACGTTGAAGCTACTCCTGCCGTGCCTTAGCATCTCAAACAGATAGCGTGGAAAATCACATCCCGCTGCGATAGCGAGAGGCAGGGATCCCCAAAAGCGTCCGTTGATTTCAAGTAACACCCAGCGCCGGCTATCTTGAGCCAGCCTAAATTCGACCATGCACACGCCGTTGTATCCCATTCGCTTCATGAGACGGCGGGTCGCTTCGAGCAACTGGGGATTGAGGTGCACGCTCTTACGGTATGAACTACCGCCACCAGAGAGCGGCTCATGCACTCTCTCGTGTTGAAAGGCGACAAGGACCTCCCCCTTGCGACAAAGAGTCTCTACGCCAACTCCGATGCCTGCGAAGCATTGTTGAACCAACGCTGCACCATCAGCAAGCACCTTAGTGCTGGAACGTTGTAACTCTTCGGAGCTCGCAACCTTTACCACAGAATGCCGAACTCGTGGATCATCCGGCTCGGCGGAGCGCAACGGCTTTATGAAGATCGGGAACCCGAACTCATCTGTAGCACGGCGAAGCTCGTCCTCCGTCCCCACTGAAGCCTGTCGTGGCAAGGGAATCTCGAGTTCCTGGGCGAGAGCGTACGTCCGTTCCTTGTTCGACGTAATTTGAAAGGCCTCATCACTCAAGAGGTAAATATACTCACATCTTGCTAATCTATTTCTGTGTAGCTGCAGCGGCAATAGTGACGCGTCGTCGGTTGGCACGACCAGATCGAATTCATATGCACGAGTTAATTCGTTGAAGCTACAGATCCAGCCATCGTCATCGGTGCGATAGTAAGGAAGATCATGAATCATAGACACATACTTGGAACTAAGCGAAACGGACTGTAGCGGGCACCATGCTACATGTATCACGAGCCCAGCTCTGCCCAGAGACCGAATCACCGCGAGAAAGCTCCGTGTATCTGATCCGAGAACCAGCACCCGACCAGAATAAGCACTTAATTGGCTGTGCGATACCATTCCTCATACTCCGTCAAAGTGGCTCCCGAGAACTTTCCTGCGGCGGCCTGAAAGAGAACCCTCAGGTCAGAGTAGAGCTTCTCAATGCTCGCGTCGGTCTGAAACATAGGACTGCCGCCGGGCATAAGTTCCGAAGAGTGCAACATGAATTCCACGTAGCTGCCACCTTCAGCAGCTGCGGTGTTCAGAATATGCAACATATGGCGTAGGTTCCGACCCGTGGGACGAAGCCACAACGATTCCGGCCATATGCGATTCGCGGCGACCCTAAGGATAGGCAGCTTGATCCAACTCAGATCTGCTCCTGGAAGGATTGTGACGGGGACTTCCAGGAGTGTAGACATTCCCTCCGTGGAGAGATCGGATCGATTCATCCAGTATGCCTCACGCGGGAATCCACGATAGTCCGTACCGTTAAGGCCGGCAGGTGCTTCTCCCTTCACCGCCCAAGACACGCCCGGAGTCACCGAGCAATCGACTCGATATCCGAAGTCAATCAACAGGTCCACGTATCGCCGATCGAGTGCCCATCTCCCTGCGCGATGGCTTGTTGGAGCGACACCGAAGGTATCCGCCAGCAAGTCCGTCTGATAACCTATTTTTGATCGCATGGCGGCGTCATCGTATTCAATCAAGAACGGTAGGTGTACGTAGTCGTTGTCGGTTAGCGCTCGAATTGGCGGTGCATTCCACGCGTGAAGGTGCATGCCAATCTCCCCAGCTTTCCGAGCTAAGACGTCGCGCCCCAAAGCGCGGAAGATCTGGCACATCGCCATTTCATAGTTCACGAGATATGTCGGGCGAAGGCGAAATTCCTCGCAGATGTCCTGAAACCGTTCGAGAAACGATGCGTTTCGCGTGGTTATCTCTGAGCGCTTTGCCCAGATATTGTCGCCCTCAGTGTCAATCGTGATAAGAAAGAAGGGAGGATTGACGCACAGGCCACGATGCTGGCTGGCGAGGAGTTGTGAAGTCGAATTCATCATTCCAGGACTCTGCTGTAGTGGCGTTGCAGCGAGGCACGACCTACAGGAGTGCCGCCCTAGTCGTTACCACTGGCAGCGCTAAGGGCCGATTCGTCGGCTGCAACAGGAAATGGCAACAGCGGCGCCCCAGCCACCGGGCCTCCCACATCTAATAGCTCCTTCGCCCACTTGCGTTCCGTCTTCAGAGACTGCCGGCCTATCTCATCTCCCAGGAACAGTACGTTGCTGTACTTGGAGTCTTTGTAGTTGCGCACCTCTCCTCGCGCAATGGCTTCGAGCACTTGCCGGACGCCTATTTCAAGGGTGTACTCCGGAGTGAACTTCAGTGCTCTGTGGATGCGGGTAAACTCGACGCGGTAGTTTCGCCGGTCTAAATTGTTCTCGGTGCAAATTAGCTGGGCCGCTGGAACCATAGACTGGATGACTTCGCCTATTTGGCCCAGTGTATAGTTTTGCTCATCTGATCCTACATTGAAAATAATCTCCGAAAGCTGTTCCGGGCGGGCCTCGACCGCGGCTAACACCGCGCGGGCCGCATCCTGAACGTGCAAGAATGGGCGCCACTGGTCCTTGCCAAAGACTGTGATTTTTCCCTCGATCGCAGCTTTAGCAGCCAGGAGATTGACAACCAAGTCAAACCGCGTCCGGCCCGATAGCCCATATATGGTCCCGAATCGCAGTATTACCGGCTGAAAGTCCTTCTCCGCCAGCGACAACAGCACGCGCTCACAAGCAATTTTCGACCGCGCATACAGCGACACCGGGTTAAGGGTAGAACGTTCATTCAGCAACGCATCATTGGCTCCGTACACGGAACACGTGCTGGCGAAGATGAAGCGAGTTACGCCGTGCGCCTTCGCTACTTCGGCAATGGTACGCGTAGCGAGAAGGTTCACCTCAATCGTCAGCTCCTCGTCGAGAGCACACGCCGGATCGCCCACGATTGCTCCCAGGTGGATCACTGTACCAACTCCACGCATGCCGCGAACCAGGTTGGGAGCGCTCCGGAAGTCTCCCTTGATCACCTCCAGGTTCCGATGCCCGATGCACTCCCGAATTGCATCCTCGCCGTAGATGAACGCATCCAGCAGCCTGACCTTGTACCCTTTCGACAACAGACGTGGCAGTAAGCCGGAGCCGATATAACCTGCTCCGCCGACCACCAGCACCCGCCGCTCGTCTGTAACAACCTGGGCCGCAGCAGCTTCCTTTTCGGAGGTTGACACCCGCTGCCACACCCAGGCCCACAGCCTGGTGCCAACCAAAAGCGACGTGGCCACAACCCAAGTCGCCACAAGCGTGAAGCGCGAAAAGCTTTGGCCCCAGAGGTAATTGGCCAGTCCGAATGCGAGGAACAACGAGCCACAAGCCTGGACAATTATCAAGGCTTTGTATTTGCCGCTGTACGCTCTGTTCTTCGAATAGAACCCGGCCATGGCAAAGATCAGTGGTCCGGCCATCGACAAGAACAAGGACCCGCGCAGGAATGTCCGAAACAGGACTGTGCTGGGCAGTTCCTGGACCAACAGCACTCGACTGACGATTGCGACTGCTAAAGATATGTTCAGCGTGAGAATGTCGGCGATAACCCGCACTCCAACTTCAAGGGGCACATTTCTCGTTCGGCGCATAAATCCTCTAAAGCCCTTCGCATGGCGAAGCGCTTCGCATGAGGGTCATGATGTTTTGGGGAGACGCGTTGCAGTGGCGCAACGACAAAACCTACGCGAACAGGACAGCTGGAATCTTTGTGGAGAAACTTATTCAGTCTGAAGAGGCAGTAGCTTGATTATGATTCCCAGGGTTAAATTCGGGCATGGTGACAGACCCGGATGCAGAAATGCCTTCCCGGGTAAGCACCTTCCACATTGTTGTTAGAAGGATGTAGATGTCGACAGCCATCGTGCAGTGATTTACGTACCAGAGATCGTAGGCGAACTTCTGGTCCCAGGTGATTGCATTGCGACCGTTGATTTGCGCCCAGCCCGTGATGCCGGGTCGCACCGAGTGGCGGCGAAACTGTTCAGGTGTGTAACGGTCCCGATATTCCACCAGCAACGGCCGAGGCCCAACAAAACTCATGTTGCCCTTCAAAACGTTGAAAAGCTCAGGAAGCTCGTCCAAGCTGTGTCGCCGCAGGAAGTGCCCGAGCTTAGTCAGGCGTGCCCCATCCGGTAGCAGTTCACCCGTGGACGTACACTCGTTGGTCATGGTGCGAAACTTGCGTATGACAAATGGCGTCCCTCGATATCCGCAGCGATATTGCCGAAATAGAATGGGACTGCCAAGTTTCAGCCTTACCACAACCGCAATCGTAATCAACACCGGTGACAGGATTAGCATCAGCACGCCAGCCAAGAGAGCATCACCGACCGGCTTTATGTAACGCTGATATTTTCCGTTCATGCTTCTAGTCCTGACGCCTCGGTAACCTTTGCGCTGCGGGGATGCCTACTACCGTTACACCTGGTGGCACATCCTTGGTGACCACCGCCCCGGCCCCTATTTGCGCACCATCACCGACCTTGATGTATTGAAGGATTTGTGCCCCGGTTCCCACCATCACTGAGCGACCCAACTCGACCCCACCAGAGATGTTAGCGCCCGGATTGATCAGGGAGCCTGAACCAATGATGGCTTCGTGCCCGACCATACACCCGAAGTTAAGCTGCGAAAATTCGCCGATCTCCACGGACACGGTTGCCAGAGCCCGAACACAAACGACAGCACCCCTTGCAAGCCGCACTCCGCTTCCCAGGTAAGCTGAAGGATGTACCAGCGGCGGCCACTCTATCTCCGGATATCGCATCGCCAGTTCCTGACCAATGCGCAGCCTCGCTTTCGGATTGCCGATCCCCATCGCAAAAGCCTGGATCTTGTGTGCAGCCGGCCAACTGAAGTCGCCGAGCACGGGACCATCGTATTGGCCGCGCGTATCTGCAAGGTATCCGACTACCTCAAAATCCGGCAGAGCGCGGATTATGTCAGCCAATTCCCGAGCATTTCCACCCGCGCCGATGATGGCAATCTTCTTCACACTACGGCCGCACTGACGGAAGGCATGAACATCCCTTGCCGTTCAGCCCCCGGAGCAACCTGCAACCCCCGAAGGTAGGAGCGGGAATCAAACTCAGCGGGCCGCTCAGCACCGCAAAGGATATGACTGTAGGCTTGGTGTACTTCCGATGTGGTCCGCTCAGTATCGAACATGGTCTTCACCAAGTCTCTCCCCGTGCTCGCCATAGCCCGATGACGTGGAAGATCCGCAAGCACTTCCAACACAGTTTGCGCGACGATCCATGGAGAGCGCGCCGGGACCAACCTGCCGGTTACGCCTTCGATGATGAGCTCGGGGATGCCGCCGATCGCGCTAGCGACGACAGGCACGCCGGCCAACAGTGGCTCCAACACGCCGCCGCAATTTTCTGACACCGGAATGTGCACCGCACAGTCGAAATCGGGCCAGCTCCGAGCGACCTGGTCGGCGGTAAATAGCCCCGGCATTAGAATTTTCTCGCCCGCTGATCGCCGCGCTCGGCTTCGCAGCCTTTCCTCATACCAAGGCGCCATCCCGAAGGAGTCGCCAATGAGAACTCCTCTCGTCGCAGGAACCGCCTTGGTCACAAGGCCGAGGGCATCGATTAAGTCCTCGTGACATTTGAGTCCGACCGCCTGGCCAAGGAGATACTTCGGGGGATACATGAAGCTGATGTTGCCAACCAACTTAGTGTCCGGCGCAAGATTAAACCGCTGGTGCAAGTAATACTGACGCTCGCCGCTGAAAGCTCCCACCTGCCAGCTTGCATAGCTAAGGAATACTCGCGAGCCGGGCACGCCATAGCGCCGATAGTGCTTCACGATGCAGCGGCTGGTGCCTATCCAATAATCCGATTCGCCGGCAGTCATCAGATCTGCCTGTCGCGAGTGCCAATGCTCAAGATGCAACGGTCCCGCCACCTGAAAAACTCTTGGAATCTTGTGACGTTTCCCTAGGGCCAGACGCAACGCCAAAGTGGTCGTGACAAAGTGGCTGTGAATGAGATCAGGCTGCACCTCATCTACCAGCCGCAGGGCGGCGCGCTTTACTTGGCCAAACCGATGGGGATGGCGCGCGGGAAGCAGCAAATTTGCAATGTGAATTGTCGCGCCCGTCTTCTTCCAGGCGCTGACCATGCGCCCTTCGGCCTTCGGCATGGCAACATGCACATCGATGCCGGCGCGCACCAGCGCCGTTGCCTGGTTAACCGCCCAGCTTGCGCCATCGGAGTTCTTAACTACGTGAAGGACGCGCATTCTTTGCTTGGCTCCTCCAACCGTCCTTGCGATGCCACCCAGCGTTCGGTGACAATGCGCACCGACCGATAGAACTCGGTCCGGCGCTTTTCCAACACCTCCGGACGAAACTTTTGAGCCCATTCCAGATTACGTGCCGACATTCGACTGAGCCGCTCAGGGTCCAGGAGGACCATTTCCATCTTGTCGGCCAGCGCTATCGGGTCGTTGGGAGAAACAAGGTCTTCAGCATCGATCACCTCTGGAATACCGCCAACCCTGGTTGCAATACAAGGTAAGGCGCGGGCCATGGCCTCCAGAATGACTCGGGGCAGACCCTCGGTCCTGGAAGGAAGCACCATGAGAGAGGCGTCGTCCAGTTCCCGCCGGATCACCTCTCCCGCGGGCAGCCCGCCGATAAAACAAACGTTCTGGCTCACCGACAGCGAACCCGCCAGTTCTTCCAATTCTTCACGATGCTTCCCTTCTCCGACCATCCTGAGTTCAACCGGAAAATGTCGCTTCATGAGAAGGCTCACCGCGCGGATAAGCGTGTCCTGGCCTTTGTACATCTGTTCCAGCGATCCTATGAACAGGACTTTTCGACGGATTGGACTCAAGTACACCTTTGGAGATTGGGCATAGTCCTCGTTGGAAAGCTCAGCACTCGAGTAGTTCGTGACATAGGCTCGCGAGTGCGCAGAAAAATCGTTTTCCTTCAAATCGGTATCGGCGACCCCGGTGGCGAAGCTCTCCAGGCGCGCGGGATACTTCATCTGCAAGGTATATTCGGTCACATAGCTTAGCGCCGCTGCGCGCCGGCACTGAGCTTTAAGGTCTCGGGTCCAGGTATAGCGAAACAAGCGTCGAAGCGGATGCTTCACCGCTCCCGGAGCGAACGCCTCTTCGGGGTCTCCCACAACCTCCAGGCCGTAAGGACGACGCTCTCTCCACACCGTGGGGAGCAGGTCGGTTGCGACCCGCGACGGCACTCTACACAGCACCGCATCGTCCGGCGCAAGAACAGCCCTCAGAACCTTGCGCATCTGTCCGCGCACTTTCAGATACTGCTGCGGGCCGAGGTAATAGGGAACCTCGATAAACTCGATCCCAGGTTTGATAATGGGACAGTATTGATCGTCGACCTCGTTTCTGTGCTCGGCTCGTGCCACAATCTTCACGCCATCGAAGACCGTCAGGTATCGCTCCCAAAACGAAGGTCGATAGGTAGTCCGGGTCCACACCTGCCCATCCGGGGTGCGGGTAAAGCGAAACTCGAGGGTTACAAGAACTTGCATCTAGTGGCTCGCTATCCATTTGGTGCCGCTGTACCGCCAAGTCACGCCTGAGGAATCCGAGACCTCGCTTCCTTCAGCGATTCCGGTTGCTGGCAGCATTGAACTCTGTAAGGGAGGCGCCAGCTGAACGCCGTGCACAACGGCCGGACAGCTAGTCTTGCCACTGTGGATGTACTGGAGATATCCCGCACTTGCGCCCCCTAACGAGGAGACCGTGTTCCCCTCTGCAACGACACAGGAGTCACCGATAACCAGAATTCCGTACGACATCCCAGGCACCGATGAGGAAGTGATTTCATTATCAGAGACGAGAACATGTGGGATAGCATTCTTGGGACTAATCACGATCGCCGCCCTGTATCCTGGCACAAGTGCGGGATTAGCCGCTGATCCAGGGTTGACGACCTTGTTTTTGCTCACTTCTACGGAATCGGCCGTTGCCGCCCATCGTATCCCAGACGCCGGAGCGTTGATGACAGAATTATCGGTGATCTTGACGTTTAATGCTCTATTCGATTCAGTCGCGTCCCAATAACCGATACCCATTCCCGAACTAGCACTGATGGGTGCCTCCGCAGAGACTTCCCGATCGAACTCTACCCTATTGTGGTTGATGAAGAGTCCCACTAGCGGCAGGTTCGAGGTCGGTTCAATGGTGATCCCACTTGGATTACCTAGAACATTTGCTCCGGTAACAGCGTCCTTCGCCCACTTCGTTTGCGCCACCCGAATCGAATTCCCGTCAATCGTTACGGCAGAGATGCCCGGCCCGGCCGTATGAGAGCGGTATGTCTTAGACCATATAGCAATTCCGTGGTAGGTGTCCGAGATGTTGTTGTTTGACACCACCACTTTCTCCGATTGTATGTCTGATATACCGGTGATGTTCATCCCGATGAAGTACCCTGAAATTGTATTTCGGCTGACTGTCTGCCCCCCACCATGGGTCTCGATCGCGGTCACGGACCCGGGTATATCGACGCCACCCACGAATGTGTTATCTAGAATTTGTCCACCCTCTGCTGCGACATATAAAGTGCTGTGATCGCGGTAGCGCCGATTCTTAGTATCCATTTCAAAGCGACAGTTAGTTATTTTGGTGTTCTGACTTCCCGAATAGATAGCATTGATTGATGATATGTCGCGTACCGTCACCCTATCCCAAATCATGCCCTTGCTTCCTCGTCCCGTGCCTACGACAAATCTGGGATGACCCAGCGATACTACGTCGCCAGCTGGAGAGTTGTAGTCAACGGTGAAGTTGCTGAAACTTAGGTTGTCTGCTCGGCCTCCATAAGGTCCGAAAATTGTCGTGAAAATACCAGCATTGTCTCTTAGTTTTAGAATTGAGCTGGAGCCGTCCCCCTGTAATGCCAAGTCTGACCCAAGCTTAAATACATAATCTACGGTTGGAGGCGAAATGACACACGTCCCGGAAGGCAGATAAAGAGCATGCTTGGAGTTCGATGCTGCATCGATGGCTCGTTGGATTGAGGCTGTGTCGTCCGTGATTCCGTCGCACTTCGCACCATAATCTCTGACGTCAAGTTGTCCGGCGGTATCGGCACCAATAATGTAAACAGGCAACGAGAAAACAAGCACAAGGGCCATCAGAACCTGTGGCGTTCTATAGGCCCTAATCACCGCTATTGCCTTTCCAGACCCATTCGCGCCCGACCCGCCAGAGCTTTGTACATAGGACTTATGTTGGCCGTCAGGCTCTCAAGAATTGTTGCGATGAGGTAAGTGATTATCACTCCCGCTGTGAAGTAAACAAAGATACAGTAGACGTTGCGAAAGTCGATTCGGTTCGCATCGACGGCCTCGGGTAAAAGTACGGCAAATAGAAGTAGACCGAATGGGCCGCGCTCTCTGCATTCTCCTAACAGGTGGAAACCCGCTGTCCAGATCGCAAAAGCTATCACCGCGCCGAAGATGCCGAGGTTTAGATAGGCTTCTGCTACTGGATTGAATCCCCATCCTGATACTGGTGACCTACCGATATGAATCGACTCGGCAAACCGTTCAGACAAGTAGGCAGGTTTTTCGCCCGGGTACAAGGCCTTCGGTAAGATGGATAAAAGCGCGTTCCCATACGACGTACCCTGCAAAATGTCTCCTTCAGAGTCGGTGACGATCTGTAGAAGCGACAGATAGGGTCCTGCCAGTTCAGTGCGCTCTGGCTTGACCTGATCGACAATCGGATTACTTTCGAGAAAGTTTTGGACTTCCGCATCCGTCATTTCGCCCGCGATACGCGGGGCGATCACACTTCGGGCATAGCCAAAATATAGGGCAGCAAGAACAGCAAGTGCGATAAGGGCAAACAGACCGGATCGAAGCTGCACTCTGCGGCCGTGGCTAACGAGGTAGACGCTTGCAGCGGCCATGACCGCCTGCACGACTAGTAAGCGATCACCCTGAACCAGCACAAGCGCGCACCAAGAAAGGAGGGCTGCATAGGCGACCCACTTCTTCGCCCTCGCCCTTGACTGCGCCGCGGCGTACCAGATCGCTGCGAGTCCTGGCAAGAGGAACGGCAGATACGGCCAACTTAGTCCCGCTCCCTGGAACTGCGTAAACCGTTGACCTCTGCCCATTTTTAAGCCCGCCAGATAGCCTCCTACCTGTTGGTACTGAACGAAGTACAAGGTTAGCCCGAGTAGATAGACAGCAACTCCGGCAATTAACCAGGCTGTCGGGGACCTTGTAGGATCGGCCACCGAGGTCTTGTTGGGCGTGCGACTCTTGGGATGAAGCCGGGCCAGAAACGTCGCGGTAACAAACATGGTCACTGCTGCTATCGCGTCGAGCATCCCCGCCTTACCATAGGCTTCCTGGTTGAAAGGCCACGGGTAAACCGTCGCGGTAGGATCATCCATGGTAGCGAGCCTAAGTAGGAGGACGCCGTTGTAAGCCAGGAAGAAGAAGCTGAATATCCCCAGCGGATCGAGCAAACCGTAATCGCGGTAGCGCTGTAAGGCTACAGCCGCAGCAGCGGCTATCGTCAATATTGCCCACGCGATTGCAGGCCGATTATCAAAAACCATGTAGCAGGCGAGGAACGCGAACACGGCTCCGACACCCAAGACGTGTGAGAGCGGGTTAGCCCCGCTCTGCGGTGCTGCGTTTACAGGTCGTACAGCGTAGGTACCATTCATGCCGGATATCCGGTGGAACGGCTAAGTGATTGTAAGGCTTCATAGCTTGCTAGCAGCTCCCGACAAGAGGCGCGGATGGAGCGAGACTCCATGCGTGGACAAGTTATGTCCGGGGTAAGTCTTGGAAGATGCGCAAGCCGGATCACCGACCTCGCCCAGTCCGACGCTGGTTTGTGTAACGATTCGTGTTCGATGAGTTCATCTATGACCGCCGCTTCGCACGTGATGTTCTCCGACACCAAGCATCGAAGGCCCGCAGCTTGCGCCTCCAGCAATGTGATGGGCAGACCTTCGCGAATGGACGGGAACAAGAAAACGTCCATTGCTCCCCGCAGAAGCAGCGGCACATCCGATCTTTGGCCAGTCATTACAAAGTGACTGGACAGGTTTCGCTCCTTTACGATTCGAGTTATTTCGGGCAGTCGAGGCCCTTGTCCGACGAGCAGGAACATCGCTTGAGGCTCGACGCTCAGGAGCTCAGCCGCAATATCGACAATAAACCTCTGGTTCTTGTCGTCATCCACACGGCCCACGTGGCCCACAACAATCGAGGCTTGATCTAGACCAAGCTGCCGCCGGAGCGCCAAGCGATCGACCGGCGTCGAGAATCTCGACAAATCAATTCCGAGATAGGCCAACTTCCAACGATCGCTGCCGGACCAGCCGTCAGGAAACAGCGAATCGCCGCTCTGCGAGCTAACGGCGAAGCCTCCCGTTGCCGCGCATCTCAGTAGGCTCTTCATCAACCCGCAGTAGGCTTTTCGGGGTAGAGAGGCTTGCCGCTCCGCGGCGCGCTTGTCCGTGTGGGAGTGGGCGATGCGTACAGGCACCCCCGCTAATTTCGCCAGCGTCAGCACGTAACCGCTGAAATGATGCACGTGGCTATGAACGACATCGTACGGGCCGTGCTCTCGTAGAATCCGAAGTAAATTCAAGGCGTAGGTCGCGGGCTGGTGCGGGGTTAGACAAGGAATGATCTTTGCTCCAAGCTGCCTGACCTCGGGATCATAGGCACCGGGTGCCTCCGTGTGAACCATGAAGTCCATCGCGTACTTCGAGCGATCCACCTGGGCCAGCAGCTGCACCAACCAGGTCTCGACGCCGCCACGATCCAGTTTTCCGAGTACATGAAGAATGCGCATCAGCTCGTTGTCCTTCGATAGATGCCAACCAAGAATGGAGACAAGGCAGCGCTCTCCGGTTTAACCCTCAGAGCCCAAGGCACCGCCGTCAGCATGAACTGAGGAATTTCTACGCAGCGTCGGAAAGCTGAAATGAACGAGCTCGGCAGTACACGATCGTAGTTAAGCACGCTGAGAGCAAGCGTTCCGAAATAATGAGCGGAGCGGATAGGCTCCGCTCCCGCCTTCACGTGCGCACTGTCCATGAGTTCGGCGCTGATTGCCACGTGTTGTCCATAGAGTTCCGGATCCAGACGCTTTTGGACCTTACTGAAGAACCATCCAGTTACATTAGGGATCGCCGTTATGATTACCCCTGAGCGGGGCTTGGCGAAATGCGCAATGCGTTTCACCACGTCATATGTGTCTTGGAAGTGCTCGATGAACCCCCCGGAAAACACAACATCGAAGTGATCAACCGGAAAGACGGGCGCGTCAAATAGGTCTCCCTGCAGTATGGTCCCTGTGACGCCGGCACGCCGGAGCGCGGTTTTTGCGTTTTCGACCCCGGAGGGAGCGAAGTCAAAACCATAGACTTCTGCCCGGAGATCTTTTGCAAAATACGGCAGGAATCGCGAGCCGCCGCATCCGACCTCCAGTACGTGGTCACCAGGCTTTATGTGGCTGCTGAAAAGACGGGCTAATCTCCAGCTCAAATAGTCTCGCCAGGGACGGAGTCGGCGTGGCGCGTTCGTCCGAGCCCACGATCGGTCCCACTGCTCTGAATCGATCAGATTGATATTGTCGGGCTCGTTCCGCAGTGTGTATAGCATCTGTCGGTCAGTCATTCTCCACCCGTTTGAGTGAAAAGCGGCGGAATAGAACCGAATTCCTCCGTATTCGGACGATCGCTCGTCCTGATTCGGATGGCTCTTGTAAGCACGGTCAGGCTACCCAGGATCTGAGCGCAACCAGCGAGTAACACAGCCGCGGCCGCGCCGGTTAAACCCCAGCGGGAAGTCAGGACATAGGCGGAAATCCCGCAGGTTGCTACCGACAGGATCGTGACGGGAAGCTGCTCGCGGAAGTGTCTTGCCGCCGACATTCCGTAACCCAGGAAGGAAGCAACAGCAGTCACTCCGGAAATTGCCACCATAATGACAAGCAGAAATAGGTGAGAAGCGTATTCGGGACCGTAGATCAGTTGCAATGCTGTCCGGCCACAGCCGGCCGCCAGGAGCATCCCGAGAAGCGCGCTCCCGATGCCCAGAAGGCACATACGCTTTAGAACCATGACAAAGTTATACAAATCCCCTGCGGCGAAGCTTCGCGCGAGCCGCGCAATCACTGACTGTCCCAACGCATTGACGATTACACCTGCGACAACAACTAGATAACTTAATGCGGCAAATATTCCGAGCTCACTGCTGCCTCGGAACCGCTCCACAGCATAACGAGGTATGTTGCCGTTTAGGGAAACCAATGCCATCACTATCCCCACGGGCGCAGCAAGCTTCGCGAGCGTCCATAACCGCTTCCACGTCCAGATCAGGTAGTTTTCTCCGGGGCGTAATAGTTTGTTGGCGACTCTCAGGTCATACGCCACAAAAACCGCGAGCCACGTTAAGGCCAAAGCAGCGCAGGCGAAGGTAAGACGTCCCCAACGCGTAAACGCTAAGGAGAACGCTAGTAGGGAGCAGCAACCTTTGAGCATCATGCTAATGGATACCTGATCGAGGCGCTCGTGACGTTGCAATAAGCCCGCGATGACGTCGGTCAATGACTCCACCGACTTGGCTGCTGCGATAAAAAGAACGACACCCCAAGAGAGTGAGCCGAACGAAAAGCTGGAAAGAGCAATGAGGATGAAAACCAAGGCCACGCTGGTTCCAACGATGCGGAGGGTGAAATATTCCCCAAAAACAAAATCGCATCCTGCGTCAGTAGCTTGGATCCCCCGTAGGAAGAGGTTGGTCAACATGAAGACCGGGGCCGTAATCGCCAAGGCCAGGGCGAACTGGCCGACGGCGGCTGCGCTGCCCAGCTTGGCCAAGACGGAGATCATGCCCCACTGGCAGCCGGCGTAGACGACGTTGCCTCCCAGCGTCCACGCGAAGGTGGTGCGCAGCCGAGGTGCCACAATCGGGACACTCGAAGGGCGGGTTATGTCAGCCGATGCCATAAAGGAGGGTTTCTACCCAAGTTTTCGCGATAACGACGCTGCCAGCGTCCAGACTGAGCCAGCCTGTCCGTCAAACTCCGCTCGGAGACCGTTCGGTTACCCTGCTGCGCGTCCATACGGATACTTTCCATAACGCGAATAGTGGTAGTAGCCGTATCCATAGCCGTAGTAGCCTTCGCGCTGCATATCGAGCTTATTGAGGACTACGCCCAGAATACGTGCCCCGGCATTTTCTAGAATCGCGCGGGTTCTCATGAGGGCGGCGCGGTGGGTCCTGCCGCTTTCAGCAACCAGGACCACTCCGTCGACTAAGCCAGCGAGAATAGTTCCATCTGTAACTACCAGGACCGGCGGAGAATCGATGATCACGTGCTCAAACCTCTCTGAAAGCTCTTTTAGTAACTCAGCCATTCGATCGGAACCGATAAGCTCGGCCGGGTTGGGTGGCATAGGTCCTGAAGGCAACACCCATAGATTGGGCAACGGTGGAAACTGTCCCAAGGCGTCGTTGAGCTTGTCTGAACCGGTAAGGACCGTAGACATCCCCTTGGTATTGTCGATGCCCAGCGCTCTGGCGATGCCTCCCTTGCGCAAGTCTCCGTCTACGATTACAATGTCACCTTTTCTTTGCGCCAACGACTGCGCCAGATTTAGAGCGGTCGAAGTTTTCCCTTCACCTGCCTGAGAACTGGCAATCAGCAACATCTTGGGCGGATTCGGAGCCAATGAGAGCAGAATGGAGGTGCGAAGAGCGCGGTAGGCTTCGGCCAGTACGGATTGCGGCTTCTCAGTCACAGCTAAGGCAACTTTTGCGTTGGAGAGCTTACGAGACTCGCGCCCACGTACCTTCACCGCCCAGTTTTCCCTGGTCAGCGCCCATTTTGCAGGTTCGACACTGCGCTGCAGGGGGACGACCGCGAGAGCCGGCGTCATCAACATTGTTTCGACGTCTTCCGCCGTCTTAACCGAGTGGTCGATGCCTTCCTGGGCGAATGCCAGCATTACTCCCAGTACCAAGCCCGCTAAGAGACCGAGGCCGATGTTCAGCGCCTTTCTTGGGCGGACAGGTTCCACTGGAGCGAGAGCGGTGTCAACGAGGTGAATATTGGTGGACTGCAGGCCCGCCGAAACAGTTGCGTCCTTGAGGCGTTGCATCAAGCTTGCATAGAGTTGCTGGTTGCCCTCGAACTCGCGCTCCAAAATATTGTGCTGAACCAACAGCTGATTCTGCGCACCCACCGCTTCTTTCTGCGCGGCCACGGCTGCAGAGGCTAGCTTCTCACGGGTAATAGCCGCCATGTAATCTTTGCGGATCCGGGCAACGACCCGATCCTGTTCAGATGCGATCTGACTCCGGATGCCGTCGATTTCATCCTTTAGCCGAAGAGTCTTGGGAAACTTGGGGCCGTACTGCGCTACGGTCTCCGTGTATTGGTCCTGCAAGTCTGCAGACTTCTCCTCCAGCTTCTGCAGGAGATCGTTGTGAACCAACTCGGCCAGCTGCTTCTTGTTGGTCTCCGCTTCTTGGTAGAGCGCTTCTTTTTGCAGTCGGTCGCTTTCGGCCGTGGTCAGGTCTCGACTTAGGTCCGAAAGAATCTGCTCCTGAACACTCCCTTTATCACTGGTATTGACAATCTGGTGTTGGCGTTCATACTCCACCAGCGCCTGCTGTGAAGCCTCTACTTTAGCCTTCAACTCGTCAAGCTGCTGCTCCATCCATCCCGAAGCCTGTCGAGTAGCGTCGTATTTTTGTCGGAAGTTGTAATCGATGTAATTGTTAGCTAAGGTGGTCGCGACCCTCGCCGCCAACTGTGGATCCGGATCTTCGTAGCTAATGGCCAGCATCCGGGTTTTCGGAGTCAACTCGACGCTCAGCTTCTTTTTGAACGCATCGATGAGCTTGACTTTCCGCTTCTCGGGAGAGATTTTGGCCAGCTTGTTTGGCTTGATAAGGCTGGGCGTCAAGCCCAGGTCTTCGATCGTGCGCCAAGCGAGGTTTTCGCTTTTAAGAACCTGAATCTGTGTCTGAACGAAAGTGTCGTCCGCAGTTGCCTTTTGAAACAGGTCTTGCAATGACTGAATCAGCGGAGTTTCAGATTCGACCTGCACGCGAGCAGTGGCTTTGTAGATGGGCTCCATCCGAAAAGAAATTATCGCCGCCAGTACGGTTACGACGATTGCGACAGTAGCAATCGTCCACCGCCGCTTCATCAGCGTGTGCCAATAGGTCGCCAAAGAGACATAGTCTTGGGCCGTGACTATGCCAGCTTCCATTGCCGGCAACGCGCGGGCAGGCATTGGTTGGACCGGGAAGTCTTTCGGTACTAGCTCGCGACTTTCAGGTTCGCCGATTAATCCTCTTGTGAGCATCTATCGCCTCTCAAAACTCTCAACATCGCCAAACTCTGGCCCATTTTGCAGCGTCACCCAGATCTACGGCCGGTAAACCACAGCTAGAGTTGCCGCTTGCAGTGCCGCTTGCCCCACGTTCCTGAATGCTCTCTTGGCGGCGCTCTCCGGAATGTAAAGAATGTCATCTGCCAGCATGACCAAGTCTGGTTGTTTCCCTTGTAAAACCAGATTCAAATTCACTGGAACTTGCTCATGGCCTTCGGGAGCCTTTGGATCCGGTCGGATAATGACTGCTTTGCTCTTGACCGAATTCAGTTTTGCGTCCTCCGCCATAGCGAGAGCCTGCAGGACCGTCATCCCGTTAGAAGCCTTCATCACATATCCGCCCGGCTTATTTACCGCACCCACTACGTACACGATTCCCGCGTGGGGCACTGTCACTCGGTCCCCGGGATAGATCTCGATATTTTCTGTAGGACTTGCATTCTGCAGTAGCTTCTTCAGATCTACGGTCTGAGTAGTCTGGCCCGTCGCTGTTGCACCGATGTTACCTCTGCTCACTACGCCGAGGTTACTTGCATCATCTGCCAGTCCTTGGGCCTGCGACAGCAAGTCGAGGAGGGTAGTCTTGCCAAACACCGGGTAGATTTGGGGCATTTTAACCGCTCCCGTGATAGCGACGGACTTCAGGCGGGAGCTGATGATGGTAACCACAATGTGAGGATTCGTCACCAGCCCCTCATCTCGCAGTCGCTGCGCGAGAACGTCAGAGAGTTGGCTCGGCGTTAGACCGGCAGCTGTCACTGGATTTTGCAGCAGCGGCAGATCCACATTTCCCGATGGGCTGACGCGATACTGACGTGAAAGCTCTGGAACGTCCATCACATAGACGTCCAGAACGTCATCCGCACTGATAATGCTGTCGCCGGAGCTTTCAGACGAGCCTTTCCAAGCGGTGGCTGTACCTGTCGGTGCTGGAGATGTGCCTTGCGATGACGGTTTGGACAAGCTAACTGCAGCAGCCGCAGATTGAGCTGCCGAGCCGATGCAAGCTGCGAGACAAAGCCCTGCGATGGACACCCACATCAAGAAGCCATTCTGAGCATGCCAACGGAAACGGATTACTTTCTCCAACATCTTGTGCCCCCGGCATTTGTTGCTGTAGTACGCAATAACAACTGTTGTGCTGCCTAAGAGGTGGTAGATGGTAAGCGCATCGAGTCGCGCTAAACTACTTCCACGTCATACGCCTCAAGATCAACAGCGATCGAGCGCTGCATCGGCTCAATGGAGATGACGAGCTTCCCGCCGCGCTCGTTCACGAAGATTCCTTCCAGACCGTCCAAAGAGCCCCCGCGAATTCGCACGCGCTGGCCATTCTTAAGGAACGGATAAGCGGAGCACGCCGTGTTCTGACTCTCAATTCGCTGAAGATCTTTGATCTGGCGGTCGGGGATACAAGCTACGACTCCCTGGAAGCTGACGAACCCGTAAGCACCGCTTGTTTGTAAGACCGCAAGCCGGTCAGCCGGATCGAAGATCGCGCGCACGAAAACGTAACCCGGGAACAGCGGCAACTCGATGGTCTGACTTCGGTCACTCCAGCGGCGCCGCTCGCGAGTCACAGGAACATATGCCTCATGCCGTTTTGCCTGCACCTGTTGGCATATCTTTCGCTCAAATCTTGTCCGGGTTTGCAGCGCATACCAATCCCGGGTTGTGCGCAGAGTGCTCCCTTGCTGCCAACTGCTGATCGATGTCTGGTGTGCGCTGGACATAGCTCCGCCAGTTGAGTCCCATTCCACAAACAGTTGCGGCTTTCCGCAGCAACAAAACTCAGAACCCTGCCCGATCAACGCGCGCCCAAAGCAGTTTGCACGGGTAAGGTGCACCTGACTTTGGTGTACAGGCGGCGCTACGGGAGTAATGACCGCGCACCGGAATGATGTGCATATGGCCCCACATCCCCGCCCGGGAGAACGAATCTACATGTGCATGTCAGGTAGGTTCCCTACCACCCTCGGCCAAAACGTGTCGAATATAGCCACATCATTGTGCCTGTTATGGCCCATACTTATAGACCTTTACTGGCCATATGTATATAGCACTTAGGTGAGCCATCGTCACTATTTGTCATTCATCTTCGGCCGCACGTCAGCACGTCGCGCCACCGCCAGATCAAGAAGGATCTAAAAGGACTTAAATGGTGTAGATCGCGTTTTACGGTGAGGTACCTAAGGACTCGTCAGACGCCGGAGGTAGGATTGTTTTTGCAGGATTCATATCCGATTCATTATCTCGACTTCATCCTTCTTCAGCAGAATCGTTGGCCAAACCAACTGGATCTCAAATGAAAAAGGCGCGCCCCGGGAATGGGAACACGCCTTTATCAAGATGCCGACGAGAATTGAAATCTAGTTGCGAGCGCCTCGGCGGCACTCCTTCGCGGTTTTGCAGAAGCAGTCTTTTACCGCCTTGCAGAGCCCCGATAGCGGGGGAGCATCGAGCTGCTCAAAGTTCACCGCAGAACTGTCCAACCGCGCGGAACTTGCATTACCCGAAGCCGCGCCCGAAGACTGTAGTACTGTTTTCTCGCCAGACAGCAGGTTTACGGGCCTGCTAGTTAAGCTAGTGATCGTCAGTCTTCCCGTATCGGAAAACACGGAAAGGCCAGCGCCAACGTTCGCAATCTGATATTTCGCAACGCTCGCACCCACCGGGGCTATCGAGTACTGCGATGCGCCGGTCAGTATGCTGCCATTACTGCTCACAGCTGCCGAGCCGCGGTCCACACCTAGAAAACCAGTTCTTACGGAAACTGTGGAGCTCTCCCCGATGAGCATCGACACGCCCGGGGCAGCTATCTTCGCGACACTTCCCTTCGCGGTTTCGATCAAATCGCCGGACGAAACGACGGCCGTGCCGGGCACTGTTACCCCGTTGACCCGAACGTCTCCTTCGCTGCGAAGAAGATAGCTCTGCTGAGCTTGGGCAAAAGCGCACGTAATGCTAAGGATCCAAATTGCTAATCCAAACGTGGGTACGCAAAGCACTCGCTTCATTGGGCACCTCGACTTGCAGAGTAAGTTACCACCATCATTCTATGATGACAATGGCACTAACGTGCTATCGCATAATTTTCTGGCTTAGCGCCAGTGCTCTAAGAACCGAGAATGCGCTTTAGATCCCTGTATCCTGCTCCGGCTGTTTTCGATGGAGCAAAATCCTTCCCGAAAGCTCTAGCGTGTGGCCGCATTCACAGGCGGCGTATCCGACTGTAGCAATCGAGCATCATCAATCCATAGCCGCCCGCGTATGACAGTATCCTGGCGGTCGCGACTCAATCGCAGGCTAATCAACTTTGTAGCCCGGCTTGTTCGGAATTGCACCTGTACTAATCTCCATTCCGAGTTGTAACTCGTCGGCTCGGAGGCGCCGAGGTTGGCTCCCGAAGATGCGTCGAAAATAGAGAGTCGAGGGCCGTTGGCGGTTTGGAGATCTTCGCTTTTTATCCACGCCGAGGTTGTATAGGAGGTATCTGGCACGACCGGTATCAGTTGGCTCAACCCGGCATCGAGGATAGGAACGCTGTAGGAAATAAGGACCGAGCGATGCCCATCCTTCACTGTTTCTTCATCCAGATTGATCTTCGTTCCCTCCGGATTCATCCGCCAACCGAAACCGTCATTTAGGATTTCGTTTTCAAAAGATCCGTTGACGACGAGGTTCTGCTCACTTCGCTGGTAGGCCCGAAATCCAGCGGACCGCTGGCCGAGGTGATTCCACGCTTGCTGTGCACCTTCCACATTTCGCCACGCCAGCAACTTGTCGATGTAGAACATGGCATCGCGATAGTTGATCTCCATGTTGAGGTCTATCAACTTGGACCAGACTTGCGCCGCAGCTTCGGGCTGGTTCTGAGAAACCAACAACGCCACAAATTGCAGGTATACAGCCGGTTCGGGAGGCAGCATTCGCAATATCGGCTCGACCTTGCCAAGCACGCGCCACGAAGTCGTAAGTGTCAGCGGCACGCGATCGGGATCGCCCCTCAGGACAGTGGCGAACAGATTCACTGCCGAATCGACCTCTCCCTGCAGCAAATAAAAATTGGCGGCATTCCATTCGACCTCAGGCGTCCGGGGATCTACAGCAATCGCTTGTTCAACCGCTCTCCGTTGTTCGTTGGTGTTCCCCGCCTCGTAAAGAGTTTCTGCTAAATCCAACCAGTATTCTGCATCGTAGCGATTGAGCTGGATTGAGGTTCTGCAATACGGTAGAGCACGGTTAGGGACCGATTCGGCGTCCCGCAGGTGGCGGCAGAGCAGGTTATACGGGTAGGCGTCCCGCGGCTCGAGTGCGATGGCACGTTCAAGAGCTTCTGGCTGCTTATCACGGGAGAGAGCGAATGCGCCATAGCCGCGGACGGAGAAGTATGCGTATCCAGTCGCGAAGGCCGTGCAGGCGACGAATAGCACAATCGCGCGAAGGCGGGCTACTTGAGGCACGTGGGCAGCTCCATCGGATGGCCCCCCGGCATGTTCGGATCCAGCCGGGCTTGGTGAACTGAACGAGATAACGACGGACTTCTCGAGAATCTCACCTGAGCCCCCGTCGCATGTACCCGAGTGGCATTCCGTGATTCACAGGGCGCTCACCGCGCATTTCATGACCGCCGCGCTTTGTCACCGCGACACCAGCTAATACCGCGAATAGGGCCGCGTTGGCCGGCACCTGAAGATTAAAGTCGCAAAGAGAGTGAATCAGAATCCCGCTACAACCTATCAGTGCCGCCATTGCTACGCTGCTCTCGTAGTCGTGCTCCCAATGTCTGGCTTTACGCAGTCCCTCGCGAAAGAGCAATAAAATCAAGCCTGCGATCAAAGCGAATCCGATCAGGCCGACTTCGACCATTGCTTGCACGTAGTCGTTGTGCGCGGCGTTGACCATATAGTTTGTGTAGAAGGTGCGGAATGAGGGGAATACTTCCACGAACGTTCCTAAGCCGTATCCCATCAGCGGCCGCTTCACAATCATCGGAATGCTGTCTCGTGTGATCGCCAGCCGGACCGTTATGTCCGCCTGTTCGCTTTTTCCTCGGATCCGTTCGAGTCTTTCCTGAAGCGCCACGGGCTGCAACACCACAATCAACACGGAAAGGATGAGAAGGAGGACAATAATCGTTATCAGGATGCGGCTTCGTCTTCGTTGTCTAAGCAAGAGAATGGCAAGAACCATCAGCTCGCCGCCGAAGGACAGAATTCCCCCGAACGACGCTGCAAGAAAGAGTGAACTCGCCATGATCAATGCTGCAAAAAACAGGAGGACTTTACCATGTAATCGGAACAGCGAACTCAGTCCCAAGACCAGCGGGATGGGAAACAACATCTCCATGAGGCCCGCATAGTGTGCGTGGTTCGGATACGGTCCGTACAGCACCGATGGAGACTCAGTCGGAAATAGCCAATACAGTTTATCGCTTTCCGTTCCTCCCTGAGCTATTGCGATTAGCGCAACCAGAGACCCAAAACAGACAAGAAAAAGCGCGAAAGACCTCACTCGTCTCTCGCCGCGAAGGGTCTGGACGGCGATAAAGAAGAGCATCGCGTAGCAGGTCCACTGAATGGCTTTTACCCAGGTTGCATACCAATACTCGGTTTGCCCAAGCAGCTGGACCGCGACCAAGAGCGCAAGCAGGAATAACGGAAGGAAAAGGGGACTCGTAACGACACTGACTCGGCCGTCGGCCAGTTCGCGTGCGGCCCAAATCACCAACATTGCCGCTGACGCGACCTGCAGAGCACACATGGCCCAGTACTCTGCCGCGCCAAAAGCCATCACGGCAGACGCCAGAGTTAGGGAGATACCAACAACTAAAGTGATATCAAGGGTGCGGCTTGTTGGACTGCTCAAAGGTGACGTGCCCGCTGGCACGATTGGCACGGCTGCGAGACTGAACCCTACCGGCGGCAAGTAAGCCTCCCAAGACAACCCAATACTGAATTGGGCTGCGCTATGCTGCGGCGATCAACCGCGGCGGTGGCGTTGCAGCAAAACAGGCAAGATGGTCGACCACTCAAGTAACTTAATAATGAAATATTTATCTGCTGTAGCGATTTTCGGATAGTTCACTGACCGCCGGTCCCCATCTCGCCACAGTCTTAAACCTTAGTGGCGACTACTATACTATCAATTAGGCTAAAAGTGCCACACAATGCAAGACTATTGAGCCTATGCAACCCCAACTTAAGAGTCGGCGCACCCACGAGATTGCCCGGCGACCTCCGGTACTCCCGGAACGCCATCACCAACGCACCAATTTGAGCTAATGCGTAGCTTCTTCCATGACCTTCCGCATGGCCGAGACAGTGTCCTGAATATCGGCCTCCGACAACGTGGGATGAACCAGGAACATCAGGCTGGTTTCCCCGAGTTCCTGGGCCACCGGTAGCCGCTGCTCCGGACGAGTTCCGTCGAACGCCTTCTCCAGGGTAATCACAGTCGCGTTTGCCTCACTCCCTCTAGTGATTTAGATCACAGAGTTCTGGGTTGAAGCGAGGTAACGTAGCAGCTCTACCGGGTCGCAGTCAAAGCGATCTTGGGACAGGGAGATTCCCTGCTTGTCGTACACTCGAGGCGGCTACGGCTACCGTCTGACTGCTCCTGGCCAACGTCTGGAGAGGTACGAATTCCTCACTCTCGAGCCGCGGGCCGACGACGTGGTGGTGGAGGTGGCCGGCTGCGGCCTCTGCCATACCGATGTTGGCTTCGCTTTCGACAGCGTACCCACGCGCGCCCCACTACCACTCACACTCGGACATGAGATTTCGGGCATGGTTGTGGCAGCTGGTGAGCGCGCCAGTCAGTGGAAAGGTCGCAGCGTAATCGTTCCGGCTGTGATCCCTTGTGGAGAGTGTGGTCCGTGTCGAGCTGGCCAGCCGACGATCTGCCGACAGCAGTTCATGCCCGGCAACGACGGCGATGGAGGCTTTGCGACGCAGGTCCGCGTACCCGCCCGGGGTCTTTGCCCAGTCCCCGAAAAACTGCCGCCAGGTCTCAGCCTCGATGTGCTGTCGGTTGTAGCCGATGCGGTTACTACCCCTTTTGAGGCGATTCGACGGTCAGGTTTAGGGGCGGATGATGTGGCTGTGTTTGTGGGCGTCGGCGGAGTCGGTGGATTTGGCGTGCAGATCGCCGCAGCGCTAGGTGCGTCGGTTATAGCCCTTGATGTTGACCAGGCCAGGCTTAATTTGGCGGCTCAGCACGGCGCTGCGCTGACGTTGGATGTCAGTTCTGCAAATGAGAAGGACCTAAAAGCCGCCGTGCGCTCTTTTGTTATACAGTCCGGGCACAAAGGTATCGGGCTGAAGATCTTCGAGACCAGTGGCACGCCGGCAGGCCAAAGCATCGCGTTTGGGCTGCTCGATTACGGCGGCTATCTGGCAGTAGTCGGATTCACGCCCAAGAAGGTCGAACTCCGACTCTCGAACCTTATGGCGCTTGACGCCACGGCCCGTGGCAACTGGGGGTGCCCGCCGGAACAGTATCCGGCCGCGCTTGGGCTGGTGTTGGACGGCAGCGTGGTGCTCCAGCCATACGTGGAACGGCATCCGCTGGACGAGGCGCCTGCGGTGCTCGAGGCGGTGGCCCGCTACGAGATTCGAAAGCGCGTGATTCTGGTCCCGAATCGCGACGACTTGCAGTAAAGGAGGCACGATCGTGCATGACCACAACCTAGTTGAGTCGTTTTCCAAGCGTTTCGTCGTGGTAGAACAGCGAGCCGTGAAGGACCGGTCAGGCGCGCCGGTTGAGGGACTGCACAACGTCTGGATCACTCTGAATAATCCGCCCGAACTCAACAGCTATACCACTGACATGGTGAAGGAGATCATTCTGGCGCTGCGGGCCGCCAGCAACGACCGGGCTGCGGTAGCCGTAGTTCTGACCGGCGCCGGCTCACGCGCCTTCTGCACCGGGGGAAATACGCGTGAGTACGCGGAAGTTTACGCCGGCAACCCAGGGGAATACCGCCAGTACATGCGCCTGTTCAATGACATGGTGACCGCCGTCCTGCAATGCGACAAGCCGGTAATTTGCCGGGTGAACGGGATGCGCGTCGGGGGTGGTCAGGAAGTGGGCATGGCGTGCGATTTTTCCGTGGCCAGTGACCTCGCCGTTTTCAGCCAGGCGGGCCCTCGGCACGGGTCAGCACCTGATGGTGGATCTACCGACTTCCTACCACTATTTGTTGGGATGGAGCATGCCATGATGAGTGGCACGTTATGTCAGCCGTGGAGTGCCCACCGCTTCTATTGGCTTGGAGGTCTAACCCAGATTGTGCCAGCGCTTAGGGTGGACGGACAATGGATCGCCAATCCGCTGGTTGTTACCGATCGCGTTCTCGATGAATACGGGCGCCTGTTGATCGGCGAAGCGAAAACCGGAGCCCAACGCGAACAGGGCAAGTCGCTACTGGCCAAAGGTTCCGTAGATCTGACCCTTCTTGATGAGGCCGTGAATGCGTTATGCACCAACCTGCTGTACACCATGCCGGATTGCCTCATCAAGACGATTGAAAGCCTGCGAAAACACAAACTGGAACACTGGGATCGCAATCGCGAAACGAATCGCGCCTGGCTGGCACTCAACATGATGACCGAGGCTCGCGCCGGTTTCCGTGCCTTCCATTACGGGAGCAAAGAACAGCGGGAAGTCGATTTCATCCTGCTTCGTCGGCGCTTGGCGGAAGGCGTCTCTTGGAGTAACGAACTGATTGAGGAGATTGCCCCCTGGACGGCGCAGGCCGAAGCCGCCGTGAAACACTGAGTGCTCATGAAAATCCACGTGGAATTGGAATACGACGGGCATGTGGCCCGGGTGGTTCTTGCCGCTCCCAAGGCCAACATCGTTGATCAGCAGATGATGGGCGAGTTGGACTCGGCGTTTGATCGCTTGGCAGCTCGGCGGGATCTCAAAGCCATCGTTCTAATTGGCGAAGGCCCCAACTTTAGTTTTGGAGCCAGTGTTCAGGAGCATCTGCCGGAGCAGATTTCTCGGACGCTCGTCCGGCTTCATGCACTGCTGCGCCGGATCGCCGAGGCACCCGCTCCTACGATCGCCGCAGTGCATGGACAATGTTTGGGCGGCGGACTCGAACTGGCGTTGGCCTGCGACTTGATCCTGGCAGAAGAAACCGCGGAGCTGGGCTGCCCGGAAATCCAGCTTGGGGTGTTTCCTCCCGCGGCCTCGGCGCTGTTGCCAGTTCGCCTCGGCGCTGGCCTGGCTGCGAGCCTGGTGTTGAGCGGGGCCCGTGTGACCGGAGCTGCGGCCGTAGCCATCGGCCTGGTGGCACGCACGGCGAGTCCCGGTCAGCTAAAAGCGGTGCTCGCGGAGTGGCTGGCGGCTGATTTTCTGCCCCGCTCGCCTTCCGCTCTGCGCTGCGCGGCAAAGGCCGTGCGCCTCCCACTGGTACGCGCATTGGAGCAGGACTTGCCAGTTCTCGAGCGACTCTACTTGCAGGACCTGATGAGCGAGCCCGACGCGGCCGAGGGAATCCGAGCTTTCCTAGAGAAACGGCCACCGCGCTGGCAATCGGGAGCGACAACATGAGACCCGAACTCACCGCTCTTATCACTCATGCGCAGGCGTTGAACGATGACTTCGAACTGACGGCAGTGCGGGCCTGGAAGGAAGCTGAGCCCGGCCGCAAAGCAATCGGCCACATGCCCATCTATGTTCCGCGTGAGTTGATCCACGCCGCCGGGATGTTGCCGGTCGGCATTGTAGGGGCGGGAGAGCGATTGGAGATCATCCGCGGCGACGCCTTCTTCCAGAGCTACATCTGCCACATTCCCCGCAGCACCATCGAACTCGCTCTAAGCCGCCGGCTGGACGTGCTGGATGGCATGTTGTTTCCTTCGATCTGCGATGTGATCCGCAACCTATCGGGCATGTGGGCCATGTTGTTTCCGGAACGCTACGTCCGCTATGTGGACTTGCCACAGAATTTTGAGCGCACGGCAGGCGGTGTTTACTGGAAGCAAGAACTGGAGACACTGCGGGAAGACTTTGGCCGTCTCTGCGGTCGGCCCGTCGAAGATGCGGCGCTGAGCCGGAGTATCGCCGTTTACAACCTTAACCGCTCCACCATCCGTGAGCTGTATCGCGCCCGTAGCGACCAACCCTGGGTGTACCCGATTTCTGAAGTGTATGTGCTATTGCGAGCGGGGAATGTGCTTCCGCCTGAAGATCACTCTGCGCTACTGCGCGAATATTTGCGGCTTGCTCCGCTGGAAACCGACCGCCGCGATCGTGATCAGAGCCGAGTGGTACTGGTGGGAATGTTCTGCGAGCAGCCGCCGCTGGGCCTCTTGCTGACCCTGGAGCGCGCAGGATGCTGGATCGTGGATGATGACCTGCTCCTGGGGCTCAGATGGATCATGGGGGATATCTCGTGTGACGGCGATCCCTTGCAAGCCCTGGTCGAGGCCTTCCTTACCCGAAGCGTCGAGACTGCCGCCCGTTACCTGCCGGAAGGACAGCACGGAGGCGCGCTCGTGGAATCGGTCCGGCGCAATCGCGCGGAAGGCGTTATCTTTTGCGCGCCCAGTTTCTGCGATCCCGCCCTGCTCGAACAGCCAATGCTGGTAGCAGCCCTCGACCGCGAGGGCATCCTCCACACGCAGTTCAAATATTCCGAAGATACCGGCCAGTTCGCCGTCATCCGTGAGCAGGCAGGCACATTCTCAGATTCTATTCGCCTGTGGAGCCAAACATGACTGCTGGAATCCCGACCCCTCGCGTCGCTTCTGGCGGCGAAAAGGAACGCAGCATGCTCCTGCAAAAGCAGATGATCGCAGGCCATTACACCGCGCTGTCACGTGCTCCGCAGGAAGGTCGCAAGGTCGTGTATACCTTCGTTCCCGGCAATCTCACGGAACTATTGCGCTCCTTCGATCTGCTCCCCGTCCTTCCTGAAATTAACGCGCTGCAATCCGGCATGAGGAAGTTGTCGGGCGACTATATTGCGGAAGCGGAGAAGCACGGGCACAGCGAAGACGTCTGCACTTACGTGAAGTGCGACATCGGGATGCTGAAGAAGGGCAACATCGGTCCCACCGGCGAGAGGCTGCCTCCGCCGGATTTGCTGCTGCTCTCCTATACCGGCTGCTTCACCTTCATGAAGTGGTTCGAACTGCTGCGCCAGGAATACGACTGCCCGGTCGCCATGCTGCACGTGCCGTATCAGTCGGAAGGCCGCATTCTACCCCATCATGTCGAATACATCGTGCAGCAGTTGCGCACCGAGGTAATCCCTAAACTTGAACAGGTAAGCGGACGGCGCTACGACGAAGACCGTTTGCGCGAAATGCTGCGGCTCTCGGCCCAGGCGGAAGACGATTTGGTCTGGGTGCTGGAGTCGGCTAAGCACGTGCCCTCGCCCATCGATGCTTATTTCGGGGGTGTGTATTACATCGGGCCAATGTTCACTGCATTCCGCGGAACTGCTGAAGGCGTGTCGTACTACCGCGTCCTGCGCGAGGAGGTGGAGGGCCGTCTGCGCCAGAGCTTGGGTCCACTGACACCGGAGGGATCACAGAAAAAGGAACGCTACCGCCTGGTCATGGAAGGTCCACCCAATTGGACCAGCTTCCGAGAGTTCTGGAAGATGTTCTACGACGAAGGCGCGGTAGTGGTGGCCAGCAGCTATACCAAGGTTGGAGGCCTGTACGACGGCGGGTTCCGCCATGATGCTGAACGCCCATTAGAGACGCTGGCGGAATACTGTCTGGGTTGTTACACGAATCTGGGTCTGCCCACTCGGTTGGCGTTGCTGGAACGATACATTCGCGAGTACCGGGCCGACGGCTTCATGATCAACAGCGTTAAGAGTTGCAATTCCTTCAGTGTGGGTCAGCTCCTCATATTACGTCAACTGGAACAGAGGACAGGTGTTCCTGGCGGCTTCATCGAAAGTGATCTGGTGGATCCGCGTTACTTCTCGGCCGCGAATATCAAGAACCGCGTCGAGAGCTATTTGCAAATGCTTGAACAAAGACGCACCGGCGTACACGCATGAATTCTCTACGCACCTATGTCGGCATCGACCTTGGCTCTACGACCACTAAGGCAGTCGTCCTGAACGACGCTGGCGAGGTGATCGGCCGCGGCATCACCAACAGCCGCAGCAATTACGATGTCGCTTGCCAGGTTGTCCGCGAGGAAGCTCTGATCCGCACCCGTTTCACGCTCACTCGCCAAGCGATCACCAGTGATCCGGCTCTGGCTGAGGTCGAGAAAGCTTTTCTGTCCTCTCTGGAGCGAAACCTCCGATTCCGGCGGCACCTCGATCAGCTTGGCCGATTGCGGAAAGCCCTTCTCCGCGCCGCCGACGACCCCCGCCAGAGCGCTCATCGGCGCGAGCTAACTGCTTCGGTAGAGAGCATCGTGGATGGAATGGTCGAACGTGCCGGAATCCACTTCAACGACTTGGCGGTGCGCAAGAGTGACTTCTTCCGCGATCTCGCGACCGCCGACTACATGCAACTGGCGGAACAGCATGGCGATCCCCGCGGAATCACCTTCGACAGGTTGTGCGGGCTATTTGACGCCGCCATTCTCGTGGTGGAGAACGCGACCGCCCAGGGTAGCTTCGAAACACAGCTGCGGGGTGCGCTGGAGCCTACGCTGGCTGCGGCGACCTTGCCGGTGCAGGAGAAAGCTTCCAAATTGCGCGAAGTGGTGGAGGCGACCTGCCGCACCGAGATCATGGAAGCGAGCACAGTGGGCACAGGATACGGTCGCCAGCGGCTGCCTTTCCCCAAGGAGCAGATTCGCAGCGAGATTCTGTGTCACGGGCTGGGCGCCCACGCCATGTTTCCCGGCACCCGGACGGTGCTGGACATCGGCGGGCAGGACACCAAGGCTATCCAAGTGGATGCCGGCGGAATCGTTGTCAGCTTCCAGATGAACGACCGTTGCGCTGCCGGATGTGGGCGCTACCTGGGTTATATCGCGGACGAAATGAACCTGGGATTGCATGAGCTGGGACCACTGGCTCAACAGAGCCAATGCCGGGTGAAGATCAACAGCACCTGTACGGTCTTCGCCAGCGCCGAGTTGCGAGAGCGCCTTTCGCTCGGCCAACGGCGGGAGGACATATTGGGAGGGCTGCATCGGGCCATCATCTTGCGCGCCATGTCGCTGCTGGCACGCTCCGGCGGCGTCAGCAACGAATTTACATTTACCGGCGGAGTGGCCCGCAATCCGGCGGCTGTGGGCGCTCTGCGTGAGTTAGTGCAGGAGAACTACGGCGATCGGACGCTGAACATTTCTGCTGATTCAATTTACACTGGCGCTCTGGGCGCAGCTTTGTTTGCCCTGCGCACCGCTCAGGCCAACGCATGACGACCACAGCCATTCGCCCGAGGACGCGTTCTGTTGATGAGCAGATCACCGCAGGAGTTGACGTGGGCTCTAGCGCAGTGAAGATTGCGGTGCTGCGGAACGCCGTCAGCGGCGGGACAGAAGTTCTTGCGCTGCTCACCGAGCGCATACGCCGCCGCGAGTTGCGCAAGGTGGTGAATGACGGGTATCAGGCAGCTCTCGGTGCGGCGGGCGTGGCGGCAGAAGAGGTTTGCTACGTGGCCAGTACCGGCGAAGGCGAACTGGTGGATTTTCGGCGTGGACATTTTTACGGCATGACCACCCACGCCCGTGGCGCGATCTTCCTTATGCCGGAAGTCCGCGCCGTTCTCGATGTCGGGGCCTTGCATGCACGCGCCATGCGCATTGACGAGCGCAGCCGCGTGCTCGGATACCGCATGACCGGACAATGCGCTTCCGGCTCTGGCCAGTTCCTGGAAAATGTCGCTCGCTACCTGGGGATTGCGCTGGAGGACATAGGACCCTTGTCTTGCCGCGCCAGTAATCCACAAGTGGTTAGCAGCATCTGCGCGGTGCTGGCGGAGACCGATGTCATCAACATGGTGAGCCGGGGAATCACCACGCCCGACATTCTTAAAGGCATTCATCTTTCCATGGCCGGCCGTTATACGAAGCTGCTGCGAGCGATTGATGTACACGGCCCGGTGGCAATTACGGGTGGGCTCTCGGCGGATACCGGATTGGCACAGGCTCTGCAGGAAAAATCGCAGGAGGATGGTTTGGACGTAGAAATCCGCACCCATCCCGACTCCATTTACGCGGGCGCATTGGGAGCAGCTTTGTGGGGAGCGTATCGGCATCGCATGCTGGCCAGCCATGCAGAGGTGTCGGCGTGACCGTTGTCAAAGAACTAGCGGGCAAGTGTGCTGTCGTCACCGGCGGTTCGGGCGGAATCGGCAGTGCTATCGTTCGCAGCTTACAAGAAGCTGGTGCGCTGGCAACTTCGCTCGACCTCTCGCCACCGCCCGGCAATGACATCCCGTGGCTGCATTGCGATGTGCGCAGCGATGAATCGGTGGGCGCCACCGTAGAGCAGTTCTACAAGCAGAATGGGCGGATTGACCTGGCAATTCACGCGGCCGGAATTTCCCATGAGGCGGTCGTGTGGAAGCTTGCGGTCGAGGAGTGGGACATGATCCAGTCGGTCAATCTGCGCGGGGCCTTTTTGCTGTTACGGCACAGCATTCCCCTGATGCGCCAAGGGGAGAGTGGCGGGCGCGTAGTATTGATCGGGTCGATCAACGGTTCCCGCGGCAAGTTTGGAACTTCGGCCTATTCCGCCAGTAAGGCGGGGCTGCTCGGTTTGGCCAGGAGCGTCGCCCGCGAAACCGGCCGCTTTGGAATTCTGGTGAATGTGATCGAGCCAGGTTGGGTGCGCACACCGCTGACAGAAGCCCTGACCTCAGCCGTTCGCCAGGCCGCAGAGAGCGAGAGTCTGCTGGGAAGCTTGCTTGAAGTTTCCGATGTTGCTGCGGCCGTGATTTTCTTGTGCGGTCCGGGCGCAAGCCGCATTACCGGACAGATTTTGCGCGTGGACGCAGGTCAGTTTCTGGGAGGCGGCGCGTAGAGCTAGTTGGGAGGAAAACCATGGCGACAAAAAGCATGCAGGAAACTGGTGTGCTCGAGACGGATGCGGTCATGGTGCGCACCATGCGAACAGATGATCTGAATGCCGTGGTGGTCATCGATGCTTCGGCCAGCGGGCGTCGCCGTCCCCGCTACTTTGAGCTCATGCTGCAGCGCAGTCTAAACCAAGCGGCGCTACAAATCTCCCTGGTTGCGGAAGTCGACAACCGGGTTGTGGGCTTCGTAATTGGGTCTCTCTATTACGGGGAGTACGGGGTAGCGGAGCCATCCGCTTCCATTGACGCCATTTCGGTCGATCCTGGCAGTCGCGGGAAAAACGTGGGCAAGGCGCTGATGCGGCAGTTGCGCCTTAATCTGGGGGCTTTGCGGATTACAACCCTGCGGACCGAGGTTTCCTGGGACCACCTCGGCCTATTGGCGTTTTTCAAGAGTCAAGGGTTCAGGCCATCCAGCAGGCTCTGTCTTGAGTGCCCGCTGGATCCTACACAGCCAGAGAACTAAAAGCAGGCTGCCGTTCATAAGGTGAGAGTTGCGATGAAGAAAACGAAACCCGTTCGAAAAGGCGCAAAAGTTACCGCGCAAAAGCCGACGGCGCAGTCCCATTTGCGCTGTTCCCGCTGTGGCCGACCAGCCGCGGAGCAGGACAAATTCTGCGCTGAATGCGGGCTATTCCTGCGCGATGCCTATGTCGATCAAAGGCTCCTTCTGGCGATGGTGCAAGAAAAAGATGGCCACAGCCGCGAGGCTCGTCAGGTATTGGAACAATTGTTGCAAGCCGAACCCAACCATGTGCTTGCCAATCACATGTTAGGCACGTTCTATTTCCATCAAGGCATGCTCGACCTGGCCATCGAGCGCTATCAACAAGCGGTGGCAGCGGCTCCCACTTTTGTTTTGGCACATTACGATCTGGGTGTCGCATGGTATCACCGCGGCAACATGCCGGAAGCCATCCGTGCTTTCCGCCGTTGCCTGGAACTTGACCCGAATTACAACGCCGCACACTACCGGTTGGCATTGTCCTTGTTTCACGCCGGTCAACTGGAAGATGCGTGGAATCACTTCAAACAATCCATCGCACTAACGCCGGAGTACTTGATGGCGCATTACCACATCGGCGTGATTCACGAGCGGCGCGGAGAAACCGAGGCTGCCGAGCGTGAGTTCGAGCGCGGTCTCGATGAATCCGTGGGAGAAGTGAGCAGCCTGTTCCACCTCGCCATGATTCGGCGCCGTAAAGGTGACAAGAAGGGCGCGGACGAACTGATCCAGCGAGCCCATGAATTCGGTCGAGTCCAAGGCACCACTTCCTGACTGGGGAGCACACCATGAACCCAGGCGAAGAAAGCACACTAATCCATGACTGGGCGGAAGCCGGCCCGCGAAAAGCCCTCTATCCGCGTCACGTCATGCTCGATGATGAGACGTTGCGCGACGGATTGCAAAGTCCCTCCGTCAACGATCCTTCGATGGAGACGAAAGTCGAACTGTTGCACCTCATGGAAAGCCTGGGCATCGAAACTGCCGACGTTGGGCTACCCGGTGCTGGTGCACATCAGCGTGCCGCTGTCCTGCGCCTGTGTCGCGAGATCTCTGATCAGCGACTACGCATCCGGGCCAACTGTGCGGCACGCACACTGATGGTCGACATTCAACCTATCGCGGAGGTCACTCAACTTACCGGCGTGCCTATCGAAGCCTGCGTCTTCATTGGCAGCAGCCCCATCCGTCAGTACGCTGAGGAATGGGAGTTATCGGATGTTGTCCGCCATACGCGCGAGGCCATTCGGTTCGCAGTTCGTGAAGGGCTGGAGGCGATGTATGTCACGGAAGACACGGTGCGCTCTTCTCCTGAGCACCTGCGTGTCCTGCTGACCGCAGCAGTCGAAGTGGGAGCGAAACGCCTCTGCTTATGCGACACCTGCGGTGCAGCAGTTCCGCAAGGAGTGTGGAATCTCGTCTCATGGGTGAAGGCTCTGGTCAGCGAACTGGGTGCGGGGGTTGGCATTGACTGGCACGGTCACCGTGACCGCGGTTTAGATCTGGCGAATAGTCTGGCAGCGATCGAGGCCGGGGCCACGCGAGTTCACGGCACAGCACTTGGTATTGGCGAGCGCGTCGGCAACACACCGATGGAGCAGCTTCTAGTCAACCTTAAGCTCCTGGGTGTGCGTGATGACGATCTCTCGCGCTTGCCGGAGTACGTGCAAACCGTCTCCTCCGCCACCGGAGTTCCCATGCCAATTAACATGCCGATCGTGGGTCGCGACGCGTTTCGCACGGCAACCGGAGTTCATGCTTCCGCACTGATCAAAGCTCAGAAGAAAGGTGACGCATGGCTGGCCGACCGGGTCTATTCGGGTGTGCCTGCTGCATGGATTGGCCGAACGCAGGAAATTGAAGTTGGGCCGATGTCCGGGGCCTCGAACGTTGTTTGCTATCTCGGGAACCGAGGTCTTCCCAGCACTCCCTCGATTGTAAAGACGGTACTGGATTTAGCTAAACAATCTCGCCGCGTTCTTGCAGAGTCGGAGATACTAGACGTTCTTAATCACATGGACGCATAGGTCTTCGATGCTGACTAGGCCACCCAGACAAGAATTCGGGCCCTGCGCGTGGCGATGTGTGCATATCCCGCTATCCGGGCCATGCTGGCGCCGGTAAACCGCGTCGTAGCTCTTGCCGTGATCTTTGAAGCTCCATGCCCGCTTCCATAATTCCTTGCTGTTGGTTGTGAGCAGTCCACCTTCGCCGCCAGTGGTCATAATCTTGTCCTGGCAGAACGAGAATGAGTTGATGTCGCCCATACTGCCGACCGTCCGGCCCTTGTAGCGCGCACCATGCGCCTGTCGCAATCTTCAACGACTTTAGGCCGCGTTCAGCGGCGAGCTGCAGGATCGGGTCCATGGCTTTCGCGGTCGACGTCTGCCATGACCGGCATGGCTCCGCGCATCACAACGCAACTGGCCGACGCAATGAAAGTGCGGCTAGTCGTGATGACTTCGTCGCCCGGTTCGATGCCCAATGCGAAGAGCGCCAATTCGAGCCCGACTGTGCCGTTGGCTACGGCGATTGCGTGCTTTGTGCCGACGTACTCGGCGTACTCCTTCTCAAACTGCCGCCCCTCTTCCCCGGTCCAGTAGTTGATCTTGCCCGAACGCAAAACCTGGGCTGCGGCCTCGATTTCATCGGCTGCAAAATAAGGCCAGGGAGCAAACGGGGTGGAGCGGACCGGAGTGCCGCCTTCCATCGCCAACTTGGACGACACTGATCGGTTAACGGCGACTGGAGTGGTAGACATAAAGACTCCTGAGTTGAAGCGCGTCAGGCCATTATGTCATTGAAGTGGCCCCCGTGGCGTACCACCTTAGTTGGGGACCGACCTGCAAACTGATTACTGGCTGGAGGAATCTCAGCGATTGTCAGCGGCAGACTCTCCAGAACAGGACTTGTGCCCGGCTTGGCAAGACTCGCACTTAGACGCTCCCTTCGCGGAAGGTTACAAGACACCGCTTTTCGATCTATATCCCTAGGACTTGCCGCCCGTGGACGCTTATCGAAGACATCCTTCCCGACCGGTAAAGCGGATGAAGCGTTCGGCCAACCGGCATAGAAGGCCACGTGCGTAACGACTCCCACAGCCTGCGGCATGCAATCAACGACAAGCTCGAACTCGAGGATACTTGAGAGGCGGCCGCATTGGAGTGGCTCACCCAGCGAGGCCGCCTTCCAGAGGTTCCCCCCAAAACAGCAGGAGGAAGCATACCGGATACTGGTAGCGCTTGTCTTCGTTCTCGGACCCGGCAAATGCAACCAGCCAAGAGATGACCGAACAAGAATTAAAGCCCGATCCCCAAGTTGCCAACGCCCTGATCGATGCGGGCGTCCTCAGGAGGTGGACAACGTCGGAGTCCGTCGGGACAGAGACTTAAGTACGATTTTGCCGATGCTGATTATCTCGTCAAGTGGAGTCGCCTGACCTCGTGGATCGAAAGCCGGGTGCCGGTGCGCGCAATCGCGTACACCATTGAAGCGTTGGATCTCGCGGCGGGCGACGACAAGGGATACATCCGTTTCGCCGGTCCTCACCTAGAGGACGTACCTACCACAAAAAGCGCTATTAATTCTCTTGCGTGGACTCCAGACAATCTGTTTCTGGTAGTCGGCTCGGAGACCTCTCTGGATGTTTTCCAGACCAAATTCATTGTCAAAAATGTTCCCTTTGACAGATTTCGCGATGCGCGTTTCCTCGGCGCAAATTCGGTCGCTGTGAGTGCAGACAGCCGTCAATTCGCAGCGGCTCAGACCAGCCTTGGCGTGGGTATCATTACGCTATGGGACTTAGCAACGGGCAAGCAGTTTAAACATTACACGATGGATAGGAGCGCCACCGCTGTAGCTTACAGCCCTTCCGGACTGCTGGCTGGAGCCGCAGGAAAGGACATTCGGATCTGGAATATGAGCGATGATTCTGTCGAGAAGTTCTCCGGGCACACTGATCTCGTGAGGACAGTGCGGTTCAGTGCAGACGGAAAACTCCTTATCAGCGCTTTAGCCCGAATTTCTCACCAGATGATCGATAACTGAGCCAGGGGTCGGATGGGGCGGCCGAGAGCGATCGGTGTAGGCGGCAGGGAGTGGTTAGCGGCAGTGGTGCACGGGTGATGGCCAAGGCGGTGGCTGGAGGCGACATTTTTGGGCGCGTGGAGACCGCAACTGCCGCCCGCCTGAGGTTGGCACAACCGCCGCGCTGCCCTCAACAGCGCAAAGCCGACCAGGCCGCGGCGAACAGCGCTTTCCAGGGATATGCGCGGGGATAACGCAGATAGATACGGCGGGCGCTGAGGCGCACCTCGGCGGCAATCTTGAGCAGCCGCAGTCGGATGGTGTTCACCTGGGCCCGCGCCCACACGGTGCCCGCCAAGGCCAGCCGCCGCAGAGCGTGCAGCAGCACATAGGCCAACGACGACAGGTAGAGCCGCAACTGGTTGGCGCGCAGGGTGGCGGCGCTCATGCGATCGGCGAACAGACTGAGCTGCTCCTTGATGCGGTTTTCCATCTCGCCGCGGGCGCAGTAGAGCTGTTCATAGAGAGCGCGCGCCTCCCACTCTGTGGGACTCAGCGAAGTCACCACGAAGCGCGGGTTGGGGCCTTTGTCGAGATACTCGGCCTTGGCCACCACGCGGCGGGCGCACGACCAACTGCTGCGCGTCTGATAGGAGAACTCGCCGAAGACGCGGGCGGCTTGCTGCGTCTTTTGGTGTTCGCGCTGGGCCGCGGCCATGAGGGCGGCGATTTCCGCCTCCAGCCGCGAGTTGCGCGCCAAGCCGAAAACATAGTGCACGGGCTCAGCTTCGCACCAAGCCATCAGCTCCTCGCGGCAGAAGCCGGAATCGGCGCGCAGAATGATTTTCACCTCCGGCCAGCGCTGCCGAATCTGGCCCACGATGCGTTTCACTTCGGCGAGCGCGCCTGCGCTGGCGTCCTGGTTCGAAGCCCGCTGGCGGGCGCACAGTAGATGCTCGCCGCAGAAGATGTACAGCGGCAAGTAACAGTACTCGCCGTAGTAGCCGTGGAAGAAGCGCGCTTCCTGCTCGCCGTGCAACGGGGTGTCGGTGACATCCAGATCGAGCACGATCTCGGCTGGCGCGGTCGCGTGCGCTTCCAAGAAAATATCCACCAGCAGCGTGTCCAACTGCTCGGCCGAGTAGCTGATCTTGTGATAGCGATCGGCGGCCGCCGCCGGCGTCAACTCCATGCGGTTGAGCGTGCTCTTGCCGGCCAGCGGTGATTCCAGTTCGCGCTGGCCGGCCAACACGGCCAGCAGGGGATCGTGGCGCAGTTGCTCATGATCGTTGAGATCTTCATAGCCCAGCGCCAGCCCGTAGACGCGCTGCGCCAGCATCTCGCCCACCGGGTGCTCGACCCGTGCCGGGTCCCGCCCATCCCGAAAGCAGGCCGCCGCCCGCGCGAGCAAGCCGATCTTGCGGTTGGTGCGGCGCAACAGCAGGCCGCCTCCGTCGCTGGTCATGCGGGCGCCATCGAAGTTGGCTACCACCCGCCGCGAAAAATGATCTGCAAACGCGAACGATTCTTGCGTACACTCTGTCATGAGAAAGGCCGTTTCTTTTTCGGGCATCGACTTCGTTTCACACCGCAGTTATGCCTGAAAAGACGGCCTTTTTCTACTGTGAATTACTGGTGGTTGTTTACTACTGGTGAGAAATTCGGGTTAGGCGACGGCACCGCATTCATATGGCAGACACAGACTCAAGAAACTCAAGACCAGGGAAACCTGTCTTGGGCAGCGCTTATATCGAAGCTAAAAGCAAAGAGTACCGCATGCCTACTACCTGCTGAGCGGGCTCGTTTCCTAGGCGAATCCATCTCGAAGGCCCATTACAACTACAGCCGGTGTGAGACAAGCGACGGCAGGAGGGCCCTCTCCGACGAGGTTTTGAATTACCTGCAATCTGCGCAATAGAGGCAGGCGTCGAGAAACCGGCTTCGCGGAGATCAGAGCCCGAGCAGAATTGAGCAGCAGCACACTTCCTCGAAGCCGTTTCTTTCGGAATTACTGTTCATTGTCCTCATAGCTCGGGGATTCTTGTCTGTCAGCGCATGTGTCTGCCGTGACATAACAGCGGGAGACAAGCATGAGGGCCAGCAGCGCCATTTTCGGTGCTTCACGCCTCATCACTGACAAAGGCATGCGAACTGGGGGATGCTATTGGGCATGAAGCAAGGATCGGCCCTCCCTACCGCTCGGCGCAATCGCGACGGCCGAAATCGTTCTTTGCTCGACCACCTAGCCCGAATTTCTCACCAGTAGTAAACAACCACCAGTAATTCACAGTAGAAAAAGGCCGTCTTTTCAGGCATAACTGCGGTGTGAAACGAAGTCGATGCCCGAAAAAGAAACGGCCTTTCTCATGACAGAGTGTACGCAAGAATCGTTCGCGTTTGCAGATCATTTTTCGCGGCGGGTGGTAGCCAACTTCGATGGCGCCCGCATGACCAGCGACGGAGGCGGCCTGCTGTTGCGCCGCACCAACCGCAAGATCGGCTTGCTCGCGCGGGCGGCGGCCTGCTTTCGGGATGGGCGGGACCCGGCACGGGTCGAGCACCCGGTGGGCGAGATGCTGGCGCAGCGCGTCTACGGGCTGGCGCTGGGCTATGAAGATCTCAACGATCATGAGCAACTGCGCCACGATCCCCTGCTGGCCGTGTTGGCCGGCCAGCGCGAACTGGAATCACCGCTGGCCGGCAAGAGCACGCTCAACCGCATGGAGTTGACGCCGGCGGCGGCCGCCGATCGCTATCACAAGATCAGCTACTCGGCCGAGCAGTTGGACACGCTGCTGGTGGATATTTCTTGGAAGCGCACGCGACCGCGCCAGCCGAGATCGTGCTCGATCTGGATGTCACCGACACCCCGTTGCACGGCGAGCAGGAAGCGCGCTTCTTCCACGGCTACTACGGCGAGTACTGTTACTTGCCGCTGTACATCTTCTGCGGCGAGCATCTACTGTGCGCCCGCCAGCGGGCTTCGAACCAGGACGCCAGCGCAGGGCGCTCGCCGAAGTGAAACGCATCGTGGGCCAGATTCGGCAGCGCTGGCCGGAGGTGAAAATCATTCTGCGCGCCGATTCCGGCTTCTGCCGCGAGGAGCTGATGGCTTGGTGCGAAGCTGAGCCCGTGCACTATGTTTTCGGCTTGGCGCGCAACTCGCGGCTGGAGGCGGAAATCGCCGCCCTCATGGCCGCGGCCCAGCGCGAACACCAAAGACGCAGCAAGCCGCCCGCGTCTTCGGCGAGTTCTCCTATCAGACGCGCAGCAGTTGGTCGTGCGCCCGCCGCGTGGTGGCCAAGGCCGAGTATCCGACAAAGGCCCCAACCCGCGCTTCGTGGTGACTTCGCTGAGTCCCACAGAGTGGGAGGCGCGCGCTCTCTATGAACAGCTCTACGCGCCCGCGGCGAGATGGAAAACCGCATCAAGGAGCAGCTCAGTCTGTTCGCCGATCGCATGAGCGCCGCCACCCTGCGCGCCAACCAGTTGCGGCTCTACCTGTCGTCGTTGGCCTATGTGCGCGCACGCTCTGCGGCGGCTGGCCTTGGCGGGCACCGTGTGGGCGCGGGCCCAGGTGAACACCATCCGACTGCGGCTGCTCAAGATTGCCGCCGAGGTGCGCCTCAGCGCCCGCCGTATCTATCTGCGTTATCCCCGCGCATATCCCTGGAAAGCGCTGTTCGCCGCGGCCTGGTCGGCTTTGCGCTGTTGAGGGCAGCGCGGCGGTTGTGCCAACCTCAGGCGGGCGGCAGTTGCGGTCTCCACGCGCCCAAAAATGTCGCCTCCAGCCACCGCCTTGGCCATCACCCGTGCACCACTGCCGCTAACCACTCCTGCCGCCTACACCGATCGCTCTCGGCCGCCCCATCCGACCCCTGGCTCAGTTATCGATCATCTGGTGAGAAATTCGGGCTAGTCCATAAGTCGTTGAGTGATCCGCGAGTGGCAGTTTTCTTGAAGTTGCCCACGGCTGCGCGGACGAGTGCGCTGGCCACAATCCTCGACAGCGATGAAGGAAAGAATTTTCGAGAAGAGGCTAGCCAGTGGATCGTTGAGGCCCTATCCGTCAGGCACTTGGTCCCGGAGCAATATGCAGAGTGGCGGCCGGTGGTGCGCGAAGCCATGTTGTACTTTGGCTCGCATCTCTCGACCCTGCGGCTCGCGCCTAAGCTAGTCGAACAGATCGAGCTTCCAGCGAATACAACGCCCGAGAAGCGTCTTCTCCGATTGATAGCAAAAGTACCGGGATTGCAAAAGCTCGGGCAGGTGATCGCCAGGAATCGTCACTTACATCCGCGTTTGCGACGAGCACTCACACAACTGGAAAACGGGATACGCGATGTAACCGTCGAGGAGATCCGGGCCATCATTGCGCAGCACTTAGATCCGATGCTTGCGCAGTACAAAGCTGAGATCAAAGACAAAATCTTTTCGGAAGCAAGCGTTAGCGCGGTAGTTCGATTTACCTGGTACAACCCGGAACGACGGCAGCGAGAGCGCGGTGTGTTTAAGGTGATGAAGCCTTACGTTGCGGCGTATTTTGCCGAGGACATGGACCTGCTTGCACGCCTGGCGGCGCACCTTGGCTCGAAACACCAGGAATATGGCTTCGCGAAGCATGTTCTCTCGGAAACGTTTGACGACGTCCGTTGCTTGCTGCAGCACGAAGTGGAATTCGTCCGTGAGCAGGAGAACCTGCAGAAGGCCTCGCGCGCTTACAGCTCCCTGGCGTCCATCCACATACCCCGCGTCATTCTGCCATTGTGTACGAACACGATAACTGCCATGACGGAGGAACATGGGCAGAAGATCACGAAGGCCGTGACCAGCATGCCGAGCTGGCGACGGCAACGCACTGCTGAGCAGCTCATCGACTCAGTGATCGCCGTTCCCCTGCTTACGCCTGGGACGAATGGCATGTTCCATGCAGATCCGCATGCAGGCAATCTTCTCTACAACAAGCGGACCGGGATCCTAACGCTTCTCGATTGGGCCCTTACCGGCCATGTGAGCGAGGAGCACCGACGGCGTTTTGCTCTACTGTTCCTGATGGTTTTCCTGCGCGATTCAGAAGGGGTTTGCAGCGCCATCCACTCCCTCAGTATGAGAGGGAAAAAACGCGGCGCCGACAAAGCGCGGCTAATCCGGAAAGAGGTAGCCGACTTCTTTAGTAAACAGCCACTACTCTGGATACCAGGAGCGGTAGATATCGTGGACCTGTTGGAACGAACGGCGTGGCAAGGCGTCCGCCTGCCCAATCAACTGATCATGCTGCGTAAGGTACTGTTCACGCTGGACGGCATTCTGCATGACATTGCAACTCCGAGCGACAGTATTGAACTCGTACTGCTGCAACGCCTGCTACAACGCTGGCGCGAGGACTTAGCCTGCGTGGGCTGGCCTCTTTCTGGGCGCGACTGGATTGGGGTGTGTAGGTCCGTCATGCTCTATCCCAGCCGTTTGGCCACAGCAACTCTTCAACAGTTCTTTGAATTACGGCGAGCTATGTCGTAGCTAGCCGGCCAACGAACCAGCATTTGTCTGGGTCGGGCCGAGTAGCCTACTCGCACGAGCTCTAATGTTGATTTCTGCTCCGCCTGCTATCCGTGCAGCCATAGGCCCAGCTACCGGGATCCGGCCAACTTCCCCAACCCCGTATTCAGAATCTTTCGAATCAGGAACAGCGCAAGATTTGTACCATGTAACATGACCATAAGTCATGTATAGGCAGACTCCATTGGGTTCTCTGGTTCGTGGATTTTTTCGAAACGAAGCCAGCAAGTGCCCTATTTCCTGCGGATCGGAGGTGGCAAATAGCTAGATTGCCTGTAGGGTTCAATGTCGGAATCGGCGTTTGGGGAGGCTTCTCTTCAGTTCTGGTAAAACAGAACTAATCCTCAAAGAAAGCCTTCGCTCGATTCGCCCTATGGTCGACATTCATTGCCACATTATTCCCGGGGTTGATGATGGCTCTCGCTCGTGGGAGATGACCCGCGAGATGTGCCGCGTGGCCGCGGACGACGGTATCCGGCACATCGTAGCTACCCCGCATTGCAACGAGCAGTTTCGCTACGACCGGGATCACTACGAGCAATTGAAGGACAATCTCCGTGACGCCTCCGACGGCAGGCTGGAGTTCAGCATCGGCTGCGACTTTCACTTTTCCTACGAGAACATCACCGACGCAATCGAGAACCAGAAGCGCTACAGTATCAATGGCACGCGCTATCTGCTGATCGAGTTCAGCGACTACGGCATTCCGCCCAATGTCGGCGAACTCCTGTTCCAGTTCACCAGCAGAGGAATGGTTCCCATCGTCACTCACCCCGAACGGAATGCGCTCTTGGTTCGCCGACCCGAAAAAATCCTTGGACTCGTTGATGCCGGTGCACTGGTGCAGGTGACGGCGAATTCCATCACTGGGTTTTGGGGAGAGAAGGCGCGTTCAGTAGCGGAATGGCTTCTGGCGCAAGGCGCCGTGCACGTGGTCGCCAGTGATGCTCACGACCCTAAGCGCCGCCGGCCGGTGCTATCCGAGGCAAGAAATGTCTTAGCAAAGATGCTCGGCGGAGAAGCTGCGGAGGCCCTGGTAAACGAGAACCCACGGGCGATTGTCGAAGGAAGGCCACTGCCGGGGTGAGTAAGTTCAGACGGGTTTACTCCCCGCCGCCCGACTGTGCCGCATACGGATTATCGGCTAACACCTGCCACACCGTATCGATCAGCGTCCCATCCACCCACTTCACTACCGCGACCGGACGATCTCCGAGACGCGGCTTCGCCGGTTTACCCCCGCAGATCTTTTCCACTTCGGCCTTGATCTCTTCGATCGGGCGTACCGGCAGTCCCTTGCCTTTCACGGCATCGAGCAAGTCTTGCCGCCGGGGATTGATCGCAATGCCGCGTTCGGTAGCAACCACGTCAACCAGTTCTCCCGGCCCTGTAATCGTGGTGACTTCGTCCACAATTACCGGTATACGATCACGGAACGAAGGCACCGCCAGAATCGTGCAGCCCGCGAAAAGACAGTTCTGCCAGCCACCGATGCCGTGCAGCAAGCGGCCATCGGAGTGAGTTACAACGTTCGCGTTGAAGTTGACGTCGACTTCGGTCGCGCCCAGCACGCAGGTGTCGATCATCGAGGCAAAATTGCCTTTGCCGTGGAAGTTGTACGAGGTGAACGGCGATGTGGCGACGTGCCGCGGGTCGGTGGCGATCGACTGGACCGCGTCGAGATCGAATGTCTGCCCGTCAAGAATGTAGCCGGTGAGACCTTCTTTCATTAGATCAACCAGGTACTTCGTCGATCCTCCGCGCACGAAGCCGGCCTTTACATTGGCTTCGCGCATCATGCGCGCGAGGTAGTCAACAAAGGCGAGAGCAATACCTCCTGCTCCCGCCTGGAACGAGAATCCGTTGCGCATGATGCCGCTGTCGCGCACGAATCGCGCAACCAGTTCCGCAATGCGCAAGCGGTCGGGACTGCGAGTGATCTGCGTTGTGCCGCTCACGATCTTTTCCGGATCGCCAATCGACGGCACTTCGACCACATAATCTACGTTGTTGCCCTGGATCTGCCAGGGCACGCAAGGAAATGGCACAAGATTGTCGGTGACGACGATGACATGGTCGGCGTAGATCGAGTCAGCCAGCGCGAATCCCAACGAGCCGCACGCCGACGGCCCGTGTGATCCATCAGCATTGCCGAAGAAATCAGCCGTTGGGGCGGCGATGACTGCGATATCGATGTGCACCTCGCCATTCTGGATCGCCTGCCAGCGTCCGCCATGCGAGCGTAGCACTCCGAGGCCACGCATATTGCCGTGCGAACAGAACTCGCCGAGCGGGCCGTTCATGCTGCCTTCAATGTGGTGCACCGCACCCGACTTCATCAGTTCGATCACCGGTTCGTGGCACGGAAACGAGGCACTGGGGAACCAGACGAGGTCCTTTGCCCCAATGCTGGCGGCGGTCTGCAGTGCGGTGAGGGCCACCCGGTCTCCATTGCGCAGGTGATGATGGCTGCTGATGGTCATGCCATCGCGCAATCCGCACAGGCGCAGGGCTGTTTCCAGATCGGGCACTCGCTTGTCGCCGTTCGCGGGATAGTCGTTGCTGCTGCGGATGAGCGGACCAGTCTTGTGTCCGCTTGGTGGGTGCCCTTCAATGCCGACAAACGGCACCTGTTCACGGCCGTTCACGAGCGTCGGAACGCGGCGGCCCAGCGCATTGGTGATGAGATCGGCTGATAATGTGGCGTTCATTCGGCCGCTCCTGTCGGCGCGTCTTCCGTTACGGCGCCCATCCGACGGGCGCGTTCGATTAACTTGAGCGCCCGTTGCACCACCGGAGGGTCGATCATCTTGGAGCCGACGCTTACTACGCCGAGACCGCGTGACTGCGCCTCTTCAAAGGCGTCCGCAATCTTCTGTGCCTTTTCGATCTCCGCCGCCGATGGCGCAAAGGCACGATGAATGGTCGGAATCTGCTGCGGATGCACGCATCCCATGCCGTCAAAGCCCATGGCGCGCGAGGCCTCTCCCCAGCGCAGCAGGCCATCGTTGTCAGCGACGTCGCCGTAAACCGAATCGATCGCTTGAAAGCCGGCGGCACTGCGCGGCATTCACCAACCTCATGCGCGCGTACAGCGACTCCGCTCCGGTTGCGGTCTTCACCACGCCGAGGTCGGCCGTGTAGTCCTCAAGACCGATAGTGATTGCGGCGTTGCGCTCCGATGCCGTGGCTATCGCGTAAGCGTTCTCGACGCCCAATGCAGATTCGACGATCGGCATTAGCCAAATCGGACGCGCCAAGCGCAGTCGCTCCTGAATCGACGTGATCGCGCCGGCCACTTCCTTCACCTGCTCGGCGGTTTCGACCTTCGGAATCAGAATGAGATCGGGAGACTGGGGCACGATCTCTTCCAGGTCAGCCAACCCCAGCGGCAGTTGATTGATGCGCACCATGCGCTCGCAATGGCCGAAATCGACCGCTCTCAAAGCATTGCGGACCAGCAGGCGAGCCGCATCTTTCTCCGCATGGTGGACCGAGTCTTCCAGATCGAGGATGAGCGCGTCGGGCGTATGCAGCGCTGCATTGATGAAATATTTCGGCTCATTGCCGGGAAGGTACAGCCGTGATCGCCGCAATCGATCGCGGGCCGACGGTGGAGGTAACGGGAGCGCCTCCGGCAGGCTGGCCGCCTGGGGCGTAATTCCTGCGCGCCGAACCGCGGCCTCCAGTCGCGCATCGATGACGAAGGGCAGCGCGCCTTCATCCAGGATGGACACGAAACCATGCGCGAGATCCGAGCCTGCCGAGCGTTTCACCCACTTGCCTGCGAATGGCTTCGCCGTAATACAGGTCCACGCGCGAGCGCAGCTCGATCTCAATTCCGCCGCTTGACCGTTCTTCGAAGTATCACGCGCAGGTCGGAGCGCACGTCACTGCCGGCACGTCCTGCCTCGCCGCGACGCAAGGTTAGTTATCACCGCTGACGGCATACGCCTCCACTGCAACGCCCAGCTTCTCCAGAATGGCGTCGGTCATCTCGGTCGTCGACGCCGCGCCTAGCGCAATCGCCTTCGCTCCGCCGGGAAGCCGCATCATGTCATAGGTGCGAACTTTGCCTTCCTCGATGACGGCTGCAATTGCCTTGCGCACGCGGTCAGCTTCGCGCGGTCTCTCCCAGGTGGTCGAGCATCATGGCCGCGGAGAGGATCATCGCAATCGGATTGACGATGGGCGGATCAAGCTCGGCGTACTTCGGCGCCGAACCGTGTGTGGGTTCGAAGACCGCAACCTCTTCGCCGATGTTGCCCGAGGCGGCGAAGCCCAGCCCGCCCACCAGTCCTGCAAAGGCATCGCTGATCACGTCGCCAAACAGGTTGCTGGCGACGATCACGCCGTACATCTTCAGGATTCTTGGTCAGCCACATGGTCTGCGCGTCGATGTTGGTGGACCAGAGCTGCACGCCCGGATATTGCCGCTGAACTTCCTTCGCTGTCTCCTCCATCATTCCCGAGGTCTCGCGCAGCACGTTCGGCTTTTCGCAGATGGTCACCGATTTGTAGCCGAACTTTGCTGCGTGCCGGAAGGCGGCCTCACAGATGCGCCGGGCTGCGGGCCGCGTGATGATGCGAACCGATATCGCGAGCTCGTCGCCGGGCACATTGTCGAAAGGCTTGAACTTCGGGTGCGACCTTAGGGCTTCGCGCACTTTCGTCGGGCGGGTTCGTCCACTCCACCCCGGCGTAGAGGCCTTCGGTGTTCTGGCGGAAGACCACAACATCAACATGCGGCTCTTCATATCCGCCGGCGGGCGACTTGCGAATGAAGTTCAGCGGATTGCCGGGAAATGACAGGCAGGGACGCATGCAGACATCGAGATTGAAGATCTGCCGCATCGACACGATGGGGCTGAAGTACTGATGGCCCTTGCTCTTCAGCGTGGGCGCGAGTTCAGCTTCGGCTTCCTTCTTTGGCTTCGAGGTGATCGCGCCAAATAATCCGACCTTATGCTGCCTCAGCAACTCGACTGTGCGGTCGGGTAGCGCATTGCCTTCGCGACGCCAGCACTCCCAACCAATGTCGGCATGAACGTATTCGGCTTCGAAACCGACCGCGTCGAGTACGCGGATGGCTTCCGGCAGAACCTGATTCCCGATGCCATCTCCCGGCATGGTGACGATCGTACGTTTTGGCATAAATGCGAACTTCCTTTCAGCGCTAGAAGGGGCGCAACTTCAGTTGCGCCGCAGAGCGCCCCCCTTGTCTTGTCATCCCGAGCGACGACCCCGAGCGGCGCGAGGGGAGGAGCCGAGGACCTGCAGTTTCTTCCCCGCCAGCGAACTGCGTTAACATCAAACCGCCGTCGGCTCCGCCTTCGCTTTCAGCTTTTCCGCGAGAAGGTTTTCGATCCCACCGGCGACGACTAGCGACTGCGCCACTGAACCCAGTGCCGGAAACGAGAACGTCTCTCCGCAGTAGAGAATCGTGCTGGTCGCAAAATCGATCTCAATCCCGTCACCGGAGATGATCGTTTTCTCTCCCGCGGCGACGACCTCCGCAAACTGCTGCCGCAGGTACGCCACCAGTTCCGGCGCCTCGATGCACAGGAAGCCGTTATTGAACGCGTTGCGCAGATACGTTTGCGAGAAGCTTCCGGCAATGACCAGCGGAATGCCCGCACACTTCAGCGCCGTGACCGCCTGCTCGCGGCTGGAGCCCGTGCCGAAATTGCAAGCCGCCCACCACGATGTCGCCGAGTTGCGCTCGACGAGCGAATTGCGGATCGTAATTATGCATTACCACGCTGGCCATCAGTCTCGGGCGTCATGTCTTCGCGATAGGTGTAGTCCTTGCCGTAGATGCCGTCGGTGTTGAGATTGTCCTGCGGGAGAAAGACCAGGCGCCCGCGAAGGACATCCGGGAAACCCGGGCAGAATCTCGACCGCCTCGCTCGCTTGTGCAGGTGGAGCAAACACTTCGAATTGCCGGCGCACTTCGCGCACCGGGAAGGTCGTTGGCCCGCAGATGTATCCCGCGAGCGCCGAAGCGGCCACGACTTCGGGGCTGGCGAGATAGCACTGCGCGTCGCGTGATCCCATGCGGCCTTTGAAATTGCGGTTGGTCGCGGAAATCCCTACCTCACCCGGCTCCAGCAAGCCAGTACCCAAGCCCGATGCAGGGCCCGCATCCCGGCGGAAGCGGCTCGGCCCCGGCCGTCGAGCAGCGTCTGCCAAATGCCGCGCTTGACTGCCTCGTCCTCGACTTCCATGCTGGCCGCGGCCAGGTAGAACTTCACACCCGGTGCGATCTTCTTTCCGTGCAGCACACGCGCCGCCGCCGACAAATCTTCCAGCCGCGAGTTGACGCACGAGACGAGATACGCCTTCTGGATGGCAATCTTCTTCTGCTCGATCTCAGGCAGGGATTGCATGACCTGCACGGTGTCTGGTCCCGACACGTGCGGCGTCACATCGTCAAGATTCAGCACTATGCGCCCAGCGTAGACAGCATCCTTGTCCGGCATGGGAGGACTGGTACGCCACTTTAGCAGGTTCATCTCCGTAATGCGCCTGATGCCGTGCTTGCGCAGCAACAGGTTGCGGCCTTCCAGATACGCGATGGTGACCGCATCCACCGGAAACCAGCCCACCAGCGCTCCCCACTCCGTCGTCATGTTGGCGATGGTCAGGCGCGCGTCCATGCTCAGCGATGCCACGCCCGGGCCGCTGAACTCGACGGCAGCATTCAGGACCTCGTCATGGTTGTAGAGGCCGCACAAGGTGATGATCACGTCCTTGCCGGTGACGCCGGGCACGTAGCTTGCCTTCCAGTACCACCTGAATGGTGCGCGGCATCTGCCACCAGAACTCGCCGGTCGCCCAGATCGCAGCCGCGTCCGTACGCACCACCGGAGTGCCGATTGCCCCCAGCGCGCCATACATGTTGGAGTGCGAATCAGAGGCCACAACAAATCGGCCCGGCTGCACGTAGCCTTGCTCGACCATGATCTGGTGCCCGATTCCCGTTCCGGGCGGATAGAAGTCGATGCCCTGCTCGCGCGCGAAGCTCTCCATGCTGCGATACTTCGCCAGGTTTGACTCCTCCGTGTTCTGGATGTCGTGATCGGCGGCAAACACAGGCTGCGCCGGGTCATGCACTCGCGTCGCACCGATGGCCTTGAATTTCTTCATCACCGCCGACGTGTTGTCATGCGTCATCACATGCGTCGGGCGGATGGAGAGAAAGTCTCCGGCGCGCAGTGGCCGCTTTGGGCCTTCGGCCATGTGATGCTGTGCGATCTTCTCGACTATGGTCTGCTTCATAACATGCGCCCTCCCCCGTCGGACGCGAAACAACTGCATCAACTTCGTTCACGCTGGTTTGCTTCTCCAGGCTCCAGATTGCGTCGATGGCGCGACGCCGCGCGGCCTGATCGACATGACGGGCTCGGCCAGGGCTTCAAACTTCTCTTCCACTTCCTGGTCGCTGAGCGGATTGCGCGGGTCGCCCTTGGGATAGTCGAGCTGTGTCATAAACTCGCTGCCATCGGTGGTGCGAATGCTGACAATCACCCGCTGCAACGCGGGAAAGACTTTTTCGATCTCCGTATCAGCCACCACCACGACCTTCTTCAGTTGCTCGCGGATGAGCGGATCGTTGATCTTCTCCGGCGTGAACTGCACCGGCGTGACCTGCCGCTCGGCGATGGCAGCAGCGATGACATAGGGCAGCGAGTGGTCCGCCGTCTCTTTGGTGTGCGGGTCGTACTTACTGGGGTCGCTGAGGATGTCGGCGCCTCGCGCGGTGGTACGAATGTGTACTCGCGCAATCCGCTGCGGCTCCAGATCGTTGTCCTTCACCAGTTGCAGCACTGCGGAAATCGGTGTGTGGGTCAGCGCTTCGGTGGGAAATGCCTTCATCCCACATTGTGTGATACGCCAGGATTCGCCCAGCCCGTCGGTAAGTACGTCCAGCTTCCACTCGGGACCGAAGCAGTGGACGATTCCCTCTTTCCCGTCGATGACGTGCTCGGGGCCGGTGTAGCCCTTCTCCGCCAGCAAAGCCGCCAGCACGCCGCTCTGGGTGGCCAGCGGATCGACGGTATTCTTCATCATGGTCAGCTTGCCCGCGGTTACCGCTCCAAAGGTCGCGCGCGCGCTGGCGCTAATGCCGATGGCGTGCTGAATCTTCTGCCAGTCGAGGTGCAGCATGCGCCCGGCCACGATGGGCGAAACCAACGCCGTCAGCGTCGCGTGGTGCCAGCCGCGCTCCCGAATTCCGGGGAACGCCGCCTCGCACAGCCGCATCTCAAACTCATGGCCCAGCACCAACCCAACGATCAGTTCGCGGCCATCACTGCTGGTGCGCTCGCAGCACGCCAGGGCCGCAGGAAAGATATCGGAGGGATGACACGGGTCCTGTTTCCAGTAGATGTCGTTGTAGTCCATGCAGCGGATCATCAGCGCATTCGCCAGCGACGCTGATACCGCATCCACGTGAAGCCCGGTACCGATAACAGTAGCCGTTCCCGGACCGGCGATCTCGTTCAGCACGTCGAGGGCAATCATTACGTCGTTCTGCTGGTAGCCGCCCAGGGCGCAGCCCATGCTGTCGAGCAGGAAGCGCTTGGCCTGGTATACAGCCTCCGGCGCGAGGTCTTCAAATCGCAGACCCGCAGCCCATTGCGACATGGTTGCGGTTACGGTCTGTTTCGCTTCGACCTTGGGCGTTGCGGTAAGAGCGGGCATCGAAGTCGTCTCCTTATTTGCCTAAGTTCTTGAAGGGCAGGAACGCCATGAAGTCGGCGTGATGCACGATGTAGGCTTCGGTTGAACGTTTGACCAGGTCTCCCTCAGCGGCGTGCGCCGCGATGATGTGGCACACGGCATCGGGCACTCCGCATTGCATCGCCAGCGCGACTCCGGTGAAGGGATGGCGCAGCATTTCGCCTCGCTTGCTCTGGCGAGCTTTCCCGTCGACCTTTTCATATTCGAGCAGCTTGCCTACGTCAGCCAGAATGGCGCCGGCGATGACGGTATCCAGGTCGATGGGTAGGGCCCGCCCCATGAATTCCTTCATGCTCTCGGCGGCCTTGCGCGCAACATGCACCACGCAGCGTTTGTGCTCCATGAACGTCGTCGGGCAGTTGGGAACCAGAAGCGTAAAAGGAATCTGGTTCAGATCGTCGGGGCTCAGCGGGCTGAGTTCGAGGGCGCGTATCCAGGTTTGAGTGACTTGCTCCCGCAGCCCGGGATCAGTGATCCACGCGATCTCGGGCCACAACTCCAATACGGCGTCGCGCAACTTGATTCTCCAGTTCGCGTCGGCAGGGGCATGCCATAGCACATAGGCGCAGCTCGACTGCTTCACCGCAAACACTTCACGTTACGCTTTCGTTGCCCAAGAGGATATGACGTGCGTCACAGGGAATTTGTGACGCGGCTCGGGTAGTGCGGGCCTTCAGGCCCGCGTTAGGCGAGCGTTTTTGATTGCTAAGCCGGCTTCAGCCGGCGACAGAGAGTGCCGTCGGTCTAAACTTGCTCCCTGAAATTACCTGCCTGTCGTAACGACCGATGCTCAACGAATCCCTTGCAGGGAACGCACGAACACCGCCCACGCGGTGGGTGCAATCGCCTGGCGGGCGTCGTAGAACTGGTTCAGAACGCTGTCTACTAGGTTGTCGCTGCTCGCGGCAATAATGCCCCCGGAGCTGGAGGTCGCATCCTGCAAAGTTTGCCGGCAGGCGGCAGCTTTGGCTCCCCACGGAGTGAGTGAGGCCGGCTCCAGTTGGCCCAGAATCTCGTAGACCAAACAGGCTTGCGCCACTCCCTCGAGCCAGACCCGTGGACTCTGCGACTTGGAGTTCGAGCTGTAGGTGAATCCGGTGAATCCGTTGTCGCTGACCACAAGATTATTCTCGGCCCATGCGATGGCTCCCACATAGTTGACAGCGTTGTGATACTGCGAAGAAAGGCCGAGCGTCAGGAAGGGGAGGGTCTGAGCATCAAGCGGAATTGAGGCTGTGTTGATAGTGTCTCCCATGCTCGTGCCGGCCCAAAACTTACCTCCTACAGAGTCATACATCGCAAGAACAAACATCGCCGCCCAGGGAGCGCGATCCGAGTAGGGTTGACCAAGCTCTGAGTTCAGCAGAAACAGGTCGGCATTCTCTTCGGTGGAACGCGACATCAAAAAGGTGCCGTCATCTGCATAACCACCGGTATATCCTTCGTATTGGCCGCTGGCTTTCAGATTGTTCTCCGCCCAATCGCTAATCTGCCGCGCGCAGTCGCGATACTTCGTCTGGCCGGACGAAGAATAGAGCTCCAACAGGGCCAGCCCGAACCATGCGTTATCGCCCAGCCTCTTGCGCGAATTGAAGGGAGCTCGCGCACTTCCATCACTCAGCAGCGTGTGACCGCTGTTAATTTGGTTAGGAAACCCGTTGGTGCAGTCCGTCGCAGTCGCCATGCGAGCATCGGCAATGTCAATGGCGACGCTCACATAACCGCCCGCGAGCAGTGCCTCGATCGCTAGCGCGTTGTCGTACAAGTACGAATGATTAGGATAAATGTTGGCGTCCCGGCCAGCTGGGCTGTTCGGGTCCGAATTTTTGTCAGCCCATTTCGCAATGTACGACTGAATGCCGCGCAGCGGATCGAACCCGTCCGTATCGATTCGCACATCATCCAGCAACACCGTTCCGCTGCTGCTAGCGTTCACAAGAAACTGAACTGCGTGCAAGTCCTGCGGTCTTAAGCCAAAAGACGAAATGTCCAGTCCATAATCGCTCCACGTCGTGTCCAGCGAGAATGTTTGCGTTGCAAACTGCGTGAAGTTACAGGAGCTGCGCTTGAACAGATGCAGTTCCACCTGGCGGCCAGGACTGTCTCCCCTTGCGTAGAAGCGCACCTGTCGAGCCAGACCAAAGTTCACCGCATCGCGCGGACGATTGGTAACGCTGCACCCGATATCGAACTGAGCATGGAATTGCCCCACTCCGCTCCACGACATGGCATAGCTGCTTGTGCCAAATGCCGCGTCGGGATTGTTGTCGTCAATAGCGAAGTTAATGAAGTCTGGCAGCCCATACGTTCCTCCCGCGTTGAAGTCGGTGTACAACGGAATAATCGCGCTGCCGTTGTCTGCCGGGTGATTGCTAATCGCGTACATATTCGCCGAGCCCAGGATGAACTGAACCCACGGATCGGAACCTATCTGCCGATACGGGACTCGTTGATGCGCAGTCGGCCTCGCGCTCCATGGCGCCAACGCCGGCGCCGGCGGGAAGCTCTGCGCGAGTGACGGTTGCAGAACGAGCATCAGCAACGGCAGGAGGGCTGAGTTGACTAAAACGACGTGAATTCCGAAATCACGGCGGTAAGAGTGAAGCGACGCTTCAGGGCTCATGGAAGGACCTCGCTGAGTGAGGAGTCAGAGCCGCTCCCGGACGAACGTGGGAGGAGCAAAGCTTAACCCCGAAACCGTTCCTCAGCAAGCCAAGTTTGACCGGGACTCATGTCATTCCCAAAATGGGAATCGCGACTGAAGTGCCTGCCAAAGCCCAAAACCCAAAGCTAAGTCTCTGGGCTACAAGAATTTACCCGTAACCCCATTTGTTTGCAGGAACTTGCAGAGCGTTTAAGCTACGAGATCGCACGCGACTTAGGGGTGACACAGAAGAGTGCTTGGTTTATGTTGCAGCGGCTCCGCTTGGCTATGCGCAATGAATCGTTGCTCAAACTCGGAGACAACAAGGGCGGCTCCGGTGTCGAGGTTGACGAGACATACATCGGCGGCAAGGTTAAGAACATGCACCGAGACCGCGCTTCTCGGTTTGCTGCCGAATCTGGGCATCGGGGCGGCGCTACCGGAAAGGCCATCGTTCAGGGAATGCTTGACCGCGATCTGCGTCAGGTGCGCGCATTGGTTGTGCCTAACATTAAACGCGAAACATTGCAGACTGAAGTGCTGGCGAATGTACGGTACGGATCACGCGTGTTCACAGATGAAGCGGTTGCCTACGACAAACTGCACTGGCGCTTCGTGCATGACGTGGTTAACCATATGGACGAGTACGTGCGCGGACAGGTGCATACGAACGGAATCGAAAATTTCTGGAGTTTACTGAAGCGTAGTTTGCGGGGAACTTACGTCGCGGTAGAGCCGTTCCATCTCCAGCGATACATTGACGAGCAGGTGTTTCGGTTTAACAATCGCGCAACTAAAGAAAATCCGCTTAACGATGCCGACCGGTTTCTCGCAGCATTAGCGCAAGTGGCGGGAAAGAGGCTCACGTGGAAGGAACTCACGGGAAAAGGCGAAATACCAGCGTCCAACTAATCGGTATTACCAGAAGCGCGGTCCGAAACCGAAGTCTTAGGCTTGGGGCCACGCTTCGGCTTATCTTGGCGGGACTGGTTATCCGCCTTTATCCTTCGACTGAGATCTTCTTTGGAAACGCTCATCACTCGGCGCAGCGAGTTCTGGAAGTTCTCGAATTTCTCCTCTGGCGTAGTGGCTGGGTCGAGGTTAGACTTCATAAGCCGAATCATACACCCCACTTCATGTCAGCTGACCCTTTCGCCAGTTCGCGCAGCAAACTCACATGGGCTAAGGAAAATCTCCTTCCCGATCTCAACCGGAGAATCGACGAGTTCCACGACATCGAGCCATACGCAAAGGTTATCGAACCCGACCCGCAAGCACCGGGATGGGAGATTCACAAGATAAAACTCGTCAGACCACTTCCAGAAGCCGTCATCAACCTCGTCGGAGATTTGGTCGGGAATCTCCGAGAGTCTCTCGATACCGCCGGTTACGCTATCGCCATCGCCGCCAAATCGCCCAAAACGAAAAGCACCGCTTTCCCGTTCGCCAGCGATCTTTCTCAAATGAATAGCTCTATTGGGCGTTCCGCTGATCTCCCGAAAGAGATTCAATCGCTGTTTTGCGGGTTCCAGCCGTACCGAGGAGGAGATGACCTCCTTTGGGCATTGAACGAATTGTGTAACGGGAAGAAACACAAAATCGTGACGCCGATGCAGCATATCTTCTGGCGAACAAGGGCTTCCGTGCGCGGCCACGGTAGGCCGTTCTCCATGCCTAACCCACACAGGTGGGACAGCGCTAATGATGAGATGGTAGTAGTGCGGCTTGGCCCGGTCGTGACCTCCGATGCTACATGGGATTACGATTTCGACTTCGAGCCGTTTATAGCGATCAACGAAGTTCCGGTCGTTGAGGGCCATCCAGTTGCGGCTGTTATGTACGAGCTTTGTTTGAAAGTCGAGAGTGTCCTCACGGCTATCGAAGCGGAGGCGCGGCGTCTCGGTTACATCAGTTGACATTTTCCACCAAAGGAGATTTCATCACATGGCTACCATGTTGGGCGGTTCCGTAAGATTCGATAACTTTAGCGATACTGACCTCGCAAAAGCCTTCGAGTTTAAGTCGAAACACGAAGGGCAGATTTTCTTGAACGACACACAATGGAGGCAGGGTAGTTCACCGAATACCAAGAGCAACGTAGAAATTTCATGGTCTGGCAGCGGCTACCAAGCAGCGCACGAACTCATTGGCCTACTACTTGGAACGTAGTGTTCGGGTACGATTCACGTGCTGTGATCTGCTGCTTTGCGAGCTCTAGGATTCGCCTCATTTCGTCAGGCTCTGGCTTGCGAAACATCGCCGACATTAGAGCCACGATCTGCGCGGCTAGCTGTTCCTGTTCATACGGAGAAAAGACTGGAGTTTCCACATCCCATTATGCGCACAGACGAGCTCAAATGTTGGGTTAGTGAGGTAAGTTGTTGCCCTGCTAAACTATTGATTCCAAGGATTATGTCAATCAGAATTTGTCAATCCACGCGGAGCCTTCGGCATCCCTATTCTTTCACTGCGATCCCCAGGGCCTTCATCTTGCGGTAGAGATGGCTGCGCTCCAGACCCAGCACCTCGGCGGTGCGGCTGACGTTGCCATGATTTTCATCCAGCTTCTTGAGTATGTAGTCGCGCTCGTAGGCGGCGCGCGCTTCATGCAGGCTGGAGAACTCGGTCCAGGGACGGCGCCCGCCATCGCGAAAGATGAGCGACGGCAAATGCTTGCGATCGAGACGGGCCGCCGTCGGATTCATGATGACAATCCGCTCAATCACATTGCGCAACTCGCGAACATTCCCCGGCCATGAATAGCGGAGCAAGGCGTCCATCGCTTCCTCGGCAAGTCTCTTTGGGATGGCGCTGATAGGTGTGAGAAAACTCCTTCAGGAAGAACTGCGCCAGCACCGGGACGTCTTCCTTACGCTCGCGCAGTGGCGGCACGTAAAACGGAATCACATTCAGCCGGTAGAACAAGTCCTCACGAAAATTGCCTTTGGAGATTTCGTCTTCAAGATCTTTATTAGTAGCGGCGATCACGCGAACGTCCACCGTCACCGACTCATCTTCGCCGAGCGGCGCAAAGCGTCCTTCATCCAGCGTCCGCAACACCTTCGATTGCGTCTTCAGGCTCATGTCGCCCACTTCGTCCAGAAACAGCGTGCCGCCATCCGCTTTGCGAAACTTCCCTTCCTTAGCTGCGGCTGCGCCGGCGAAGGCTCCCTTGCGGTGACCGAATAGTTCGCTTTCGATGAGGTCTTCGGGAATGGCCGCGCAGTTGACCTCAACGAACATCGAATCCTTGCGCAGGCTCTGGGCGTGGATCGCACGTGCCACCAGCTCCTTCCCGGTTCCGGATTCGCCGTAGATGAGCACGCGCCCGTTGGTGGGCGCCATCAACCCGATCTGTTGTCGTAATGCCTTGACGGGAACGCTGTCACCGACGATGACGCTGCGCGATTGGAATTGGCGCTTGAACTCCAGGTTCTCGCTTCGAAGGCGCTTTGCCTCCAGCGCGTTCTTTAGCACAATCAGGGTCCGCTCGACGGAAAGCGGCTTCTCCAGAAAATCAAAGGCTCCGAGCTTGGTGGCGCGTACCGCGGCATCGATGCTGCCGTGCCCGGAAATCATGATGACTTCCGGAGGATTGTTCGTCCCCATGATTTCTTCGAGGACCTCCAGCCCGTCTCTACCCGGCAGCCAGATGTCGAGCAGGACAACGTCAACCGCCTTGCGCCGCAGCGTATCGAGGCCGTCCTCGCCGGTCTCCGATAGCAGTGTTTGGTAGCCCTCATCCTCCAGCACCCCCTGAAGAGAGGTGCGGATTTGCGACTCGTCATCCACGATCAGTATGGTTTGCATTCGCTTGCGTGGCCGAGGCAGCCATCTCCTGTTGCACCGGCAACTCTAATGTAAACCGGGCGCCTACAGGACGATTTTCCTCGACACGGATCGAGCCATGATGGTCTTCGATGATTCGGCTGACGATGGCCAGCCCCAGACCGGTTCCGCGCTTCTTGGTGGAGAAGTAAGGCAGAAAGAGCTTCTCCTTCAGCTCAGGAGTGACGCCATGTCCGGTGTCGGCGATGACGATTTCGACCGTATCGCCTTCCCCGGCAATACTGGTCGAGATGTGAATTTCCTTCACCAGCGAGTCGTGCATGGCCTCGGCAGCATTGTCGACCAGATTGGCAATCGCACGCTTCATGGCGTCGGCATCCGCCAGCACTCGCGGCAGGTCTTCGCTCAGGAGCTTGCGCACATGGATACCCTCCAGCCGGCCGTTGAACATGCTGAGCGCGCTTTCGATGACACTGTTGATGTCGGTCGGCTCCGGCCGCGACGCGGGGAAACGCGCCAGCAACGAGAATTCGTCAACCAAAGTTCGCACGGTTTCGACCGAAGAGCCAATGGTTTCGGCGCAACTGTGGATTACCCCTAGCGAAGCTGCATCCGGTGGAGTACCCCGCTCCAGGTGCCGCCGGATGCGTTCCGCCGACAGAGCTATCGGGGTCAGGGGATTCTTAATCTCATGCGCCACCCGCCGCGCCACCTCGCGCCAGGCTTCCTGCTTTTGCGCGCGCAATACGTCGGAGAGGTCTTCGAAGACCATGACATAACCCATGCGCGGCGTCATCGGCGAGCGCAACGGAGGATCCAGGGTGGCGACAGTGACTGCGACGTTCAGGTTGGCGTGGGCCGTCGGGATCTCCATCTGGCTTGTGGTTGAGCCCATGCGATCAGCGCGGCGCAGCATATGTTCCAGATCGCCGGCTACCTCCGCCGAAAACAAGTCGTGCAGTGACTCACCGGGCAGGTTTTCCTCTTCCTGGCGAAGCAGACGCCGCATCGCGCTGTTCATCCGGGTGATCAGTCGCGAGGAGTCCAGAGACAAGACTCCATTGGGAATGCTCTCCAGAACCGTCTCGATATGCCGGTTGCGATGTTCCAGCTCCACGTTGGCTTCGGCCAGCTCGCGGCGCGAGGCCTCGATCTTGCTGCTGCTGGATTCCAGATCTTCGGCCATCTGGTTGAACGATCGCACCAGCTGACCGATCTCGCTGTCGGCGGCAACATCGACGCGAACATCCAAGCGACCGCGAGAGATTTCATGCGTCGCTTCCGCCAGGGCGACCAGCGGCCGCGTCACCATTCGCGAAAGGAAGAGCGCCAGCCACAGCGACGCAAACAGTACCCCGACGGTCAGGAAAAGCAGATATCCCAGATACGCTCGCCGCAGCCGCCGCCTCTGCTTGCGCAGGTTGTCATACTGCTGCTGGCTGTTCTCGATGTCGCGTAGCATCGCCGAGTAATTTGCGGGCAGTGGCATCGCCACCAGGATCTTGCCGGCGGGTGGCAACTCTGGCCTGGCCCAGAACGTAAAGCATGCCGCCAACATCGAAGGTCCGCGCCTGCCCTTGTGCTGAATCAAGGGGCAGACGGTCGCGCACCAGGGGCCAGGGATCGGGTGAGTGGAAGGTGGCCTCGGCCCGGTCGTCTTCAATCGCAAAAGCGAATCCGCCCTGCAGCGTTAACTCGCTGCGGCGGAACTCATCCATGATGAAGCTGAAGTTGCCCGTCTGAAACGATTTCTGTGCGCTCGGAGTCGCGGCCAATCGCTCTGCCTCAGCCCGAGCGTTGGCAGCGGCGTAGTCGCTCAACAGCGCTGCAATGGTGCTGGTTCGGTACTGCACGTCTTCTACGGGCCGCGAGAACCATCGCTCGATGGAGCGATTCATGAGGCCATAGGAAAACATGAAGAGAAAGATTACCGGCCCGAGCGACAGCACCAGCGCGCCCATGACCATGCGGCTGCGGAACTTCGATCCCAGCACGCCCGTCTTGCGCTCGGCGTAGAGCCGCAAGAGGGTGCGGATCAGAACAAAGACCAGAGCGACAAACAGCAGAAAAATCAGCGCTGACAGCGCCGCAAAGATCAGCGTTTCCTGGCTGGTATCCGGATCGAGCAGGGTCAGCTTGAAGGTCGCCTGGGCAAAGATGACCGCGAACAGCAGGAACGTGGCAATCGACAGCGCAATAACCGCTGGGGTGCGGTTCTTCTTCGTACGATTAGAAGGCGTCGCTGAGGGCATGAATCGTCTGTCCTCCGGAATGCGTTCTCCGGACATACCTAGGCTTGAAGCGGCGCGCGGGGACAGCGGGGCAGATCCCTATTATAGCCCCGGTTCGCCGCGATTCTACTCCGCTTTCTTTGTTCCTCGCCGGCCGACATGGCCGGCGGCTTGTAAACGTGCCCGCTGCGTGGGTGAAAGCAACGCTCCTAAAGGACACGTGTCGCATTTCGGTCGTCTCTTATCGCAGTAGTACTTGCCTACCTGCACCAGCAGACCGTGCATTTCGTTGTAGACCCGTGTTAGTTTCGGTTGTTGTGCCGTGCTCATGGCGGAAGGCGGATGTGCCACCGGGCGCAACCCGGCATCGAGTCCCATCGTCAGAAGCGGAATTTCCTCCTCCGCCAGCGCGCCTTCCACCAGCAACCGAATGTCGTCGTACTTCGCCGCTGCATTCGCCACTCCGTGACGCTCGAGAATGCGCCGCGTGTAGGCATCCACCACGAATACCGGGTGCAGACCGGCATAGAGCAGAATGGAATCGGCAGTTTCCATGCCGATACCCTTCTGCGTCAGCAGCTCCGACCGCAATTCTTCCGAGGGCGTCGCGAACATCCGCTCCAGCGATCCGCCGTACCGTGCGTCCACGAAAGCCACAAAGTCTTTCAGCCGTTGCGCCTTCTGCCGGAAGTAGCCGGACGACCTCACTAAAGGTTCCAGTTCGGCGACCGTAATGTTCCGAATTCCTTCCAGGCTCAGGACCCCGGCCTCGCGCAGCTTCGTCATCGCGCGCTCGACGTTGGTCCACGATGTGTTCTGGGTAAGGATCGCTCCGACGATGACTTCGAACGGCGTCTCTGCCGGCCACCAGTGCTGCGGCCCCCACGCCTGCGCCAGCTTGCGGTAGATCTGCCGAACCTGTTCCCGGGCTCCCGGGCGTACGGGCCGCTTCTTTGTTTTGGGCTGCGGGGCTTCCACCGTTCAGTGTAGTGACTTATCTTCCCAGCAGAGAAACTTCAACTACGGATACACACGGAAGATCACGGATCGTCAATCAGGTCTCCGGAGTCTTAACCCCTAGCTCTTCTGATCTGTGTTCATCCGTGTCAATCCGTGGTTAGTTTTTCCTTCAGGGATTGCCTTTCAACTGTTGTTTCCATCCCAGAACGCGCGCCTTGGCGGCTTCGGCTTCCGCCTCCGGAACCATGCCCTTGCGCTGATACAGGATGGAAAGGCTGGTGTGCGCCAGCACGTCGTCGGGATCCAATTCCGCAATCCGGCTGGCGACGGCGATGGCGCGGTCGTATTGCTGCGTATCTTGAAGCACGCGCGCCAGGCCATGCATGGCGTCGAGGAACGAGCCATCCTCCGCGATGGCCGCCTCGTACTCGGCGATGGCTTCTCGATGACGCCCTTCGGCATAGTGGTCGAGTGCGCTGTAGTAGTGGTCTTCAGCCGCCCTTCGCGCCGATTCGTCGGGCATATCGGAAGATTAGCATGCGAGTTCGAGACGCGCTGCGGCCATAGCTCGCAGCTATACTGCCTCTAGCAATGCGCAACATTCTGCGTTTTCTCTGGAACGCCACCCGCGGCCATCACCTGGCGCCATGGCGCAGTCCCTATCTCCGCTGGCGCATCGAGACCTACAGCGGAGTAAAGATGCAGAGCATCGGATTTCCCGAGTTCTGCGGCTTCCTGTGGCACGAGAGAGGGGAGTTGCTGCGCTTCCTCAGGTGGACAGGCCAGATGGAGCGCTACGCGCGCGTCCGTCCTAAGAACCCATAGCCACGGTCAATTCTCGCGATAGAGCACATTTCGGCGATCATGAATCCTTAGAATCCTAGGTTTAGGCGACTTCCATAACACCGCTCCGGCTGAAGCTCAAACCGGGGCGCTCACGCGCCGCTCAGGATGACTCCGCCCTTGAAACAGCCTTCGTCCTTATCGAAGGGGCCAGGTCAAAGACAACCAACGCTTCGGATAGGCCACCTAGCTGATCGGATAGCCTGACAATGCATTCGCGGAGGTGCTAGTTAGACCCGGTAGAGCCGACCCCCTAGTTCCTTATTGCAAAGACAGCACATTGGTCGCGGAGCAACGATGAAATGGAAGACTCTAAGCTTCGGCAGGCTAGATGCTACTCCCTATGCATGACCACAGGGAGGTCACTATGAAAACGCAAATCACCAAACAGCACACCGAGGTGCCGAAAACATCTAACACCTCGTTCACATTTCACCGCAGGTCCTTGCACGCGATGCTGGCCTTCACGGCTTTCGTATGCCTCTGCGCGGGATCAGCGATTGCCCAAGTCAAGGAAGCGGGCGGCATTACTAGCTTCACCGTTCAAGACCACCCCAAGGTGGACTTTGTGAATGCCAAACCAATGCCGCTTCCCAGCAACAACTCACAGCCGGATTCGGTTCAAGCCACGATACAAGCTCTGCTGAGTTCAGTAGACCTGGGTCCGTCTGGAGGCTCAGAGGGTGCTCAGGGTAGCGGTATCCAGAGTCCAGTTTTCCTGGGCACGCCGGCCCAGCAAGAAGGCGGAGTATTGCCACCGGATTTCGGGACCAGCAATCACCCATTCACCACGGTTAGAGCCGATCTGTACTCACATAGCACCAATACGTTTTACCCATATCGCGCAGCGGGCAGGCTGTTGTTTAACATCGGACAGAACACTTATCTCTGTTCTGCGATCCATGATCAAGCCTGGCATCGTCGTTACCGCGGCGCACTGCGTGGCGAACTATGGGCAGCACCAGTTCTACACCGGTTGGCAGTTTTCGCCAGCCTACCGAAATGGCGCGGCGCCTTACGGCGTGTGGAGCGCAACAACCGCTTACATATTGAGCAGCTACTATAACGGCACCGACGGCTGCTACCAATATGGAGTTATCTGTCCGGATGACGTTGCGCTAATCGTGTTGACGGGCACGCCGGGGACCAGCACCGGCTGGTTCGGATATTGGTACGGCGGTGGTTTTACGTCCAATGGCTTGGCCGAAATCACGCAGCTCGGGTATCCATGCGGCCTGGACAATTGTGCCTATATGGAGCGTGATGACTCCTATGGATATAAGAATTCGACTTATTCCAACAACACCATTATTGGCACGAACATGAACGGCGGTTCGAGTGGCGGCCCGTGGATCGAAAACTTCGGACTACCTTCCGTGCTGACCGGTGAAACGAACGGCAGTTTTCCTCAACAGAATGTTGTGGTTGGGGTAACGAGCTGGGGCTATACATCAACCGCACCCAAAGAAGCAGGAGCATCCCCGTTTACCAGCGGCAACATCCAAACGCTCATCAACGCGGCGTGCACTGCGTATCCGTCCAGGTGCTAGCAGAAGAGACTCAGGAGTAGTTGGGGGCCGATTCCTCTACTCCTTGATTGCCTCATAACTCTCATAATGACTCGCCCCGGGGGCTACGTCGCTAGCCCCCGGGGCGACTGGTCTCAGCATGTCATGCAGTGCCTCAGTGTCGAGGTGCGTCCTCACTCGCCTGACTAGCATGGAGGGCGGGTGACGGTGGATTCTGAGAACCAGCGCTACTTCGAGCGGTTAACAGCAAACGTCATCGAAGTCGTCTCATTCTCAAGAATGATTTGATCGGACTTTAGGTGGATGTGTTTGACATGCGACAGTGCATCAAAGTACTCCCTCTCTAACTTCATCAATTCAGGAGGGCCTGCCATCTGGGTTGCCGTGGTGAGTTGTATGGCGATGGTGCCCTTCGGCTGGTCCGTGAATAGGCCCGCGTAGTTGTTGACCGCCGACCGGCCCGAGATTTGTCCTCCCTTCCGAAACGTAAGCGTAATGGTGATGGTGGGAGGAATCACAATCTCCTTTCCATTGCTTAGGAACCGGACAAGCCGGAGCTCGATGTCCTGGAACTTGGAAAGTTCGGAGGGCACATCCGGGGCTGCGGGAGCTTGCGCGAACAGCGGTACGCTTAAGAACCAGGCGGTCGCGAGCAAGATAATAGTTTTACTTCGAACTCGTATGTTTGTCATCACCATGAGCCCTGCTTTGAGAATGTCAGAAACATCAGGCGTGGCAGCTGTGCTGGCGCGAGACGGCACGGGTGTTTCAAACCAGTAGGGAATCATGTATGTACTCTACAAGTCTACAAGGACGGAAGATGGACTGGAAATACTCGATTGGCGCCTCGCAACGAGTTTTTCGGCGGTCTGTGAAGGCGTGCTCCACCCCAGTACCATTGGAGCGCCTCGGTTACCGCAGCACGCGGCACGAGTACGTCTTGATCACCAGCCAGACTTGTGAACCGGGAGCGAGTTGCAGTGACCTCACTGCGCCCGGAGTGAGATGAACCTCAAATACCGCACCGCAATCCACGCGCGCCAGCATCATTACGTCGCGCTGCTCCAGCGAATTCACCGTCCCGGCAATCAGGTTGCGAGCGCTCAATCCCTGCGGTGGGGAAGTGGCAACCAGGATGTCTCCAGCGCGAATGCCGACGCGAATCGGCTGCTCCAGGTCAACGCGGGTGAGAGGGACCTCCAGATCCACCTGCGAACCGGTGATGCGGCAGGTCATGGTGCCTTGCTCCGTGTGGCGCTCGACCACGGTGCCCTCGAAGACGTTCTCAAATCCGGCGAGCTGCGCGACACTCTCCAGTTCGGGGCGATGTAGCACCTCGTGGGGAAGGCCCTGGGCCACGACTCGCCCATTTTCGAGGACAACCATGCGCTCGCCAAGAGCGAACGCTTCTTCGCGGTCATGAGTGACGTAGAGGATCGGAATTCGGAAGCGCTGGTTCCAGTTACGCAGGTCGGCAATGATGTGCGCCTTCGTCACTGCGTCGAGTGCCGTGAGAGGTTCGTCGAGCAGCAACACTCGCGGGCGAGTCACTAACGCTCGTGCCAGGGCGACCCGCTGACGCTCGCCACCAGAAATTTCGCCGGGACGGCGCTGCGCCAACGGGGACACGCGGAAGGAGTCCATGATCTCACCGACCCGTTGTTTCCGCTCCGCGGCATCAAGCGCTGCCAGGCCGTACTCGATATTCCGGGCGACCGACATGTGCGGGAACAGCGCGAGCGATTGAAACAGGTATCCAACGCCACGCCGGTTCGCTGGAGTATTGATTGCCGACGCGGAGTCGAACAGTCTGGATTCCCCGATGACGACGCTGCCCTCGTCCGGAGTCTGCAAGCCCGCTATGCATCCCAGAATCGTGCTCTTGCCCGCGCCCGATGCGCCAAACAGAATCGTGATCCCCGGGGGAGCTTCCAAATCGACATCAAGCCGAAACGACGCCTGCTTCGCATTGTCGAACCGTTTGCGAAGATTGGCTCGCAAGCCGGCGTTGCTCCTCTCCTCGTGCCGATCGCTCAACGCCACTCCCAGAGAGACCAGTGGTTGTGCCGGCGCAGAGCATATAGCAGCGTGAGGAGCACGAGGCACAGTACGAGTAACAAAAGAGCGGTTGCATTCGCCACGCGGTAATTCAGCGCCTGAACCTGATCGTAAATAAGAATCGAAACTGTCTGCGTCGTGCCGGGGATGTTGCCGCCGATCATCAACACCACCCCAAACTCCCCCAGCGTGTGGGCAAAGCTCAGCACAAACCCGGTTAGCACGCCCGGGAAGCCAAGCGGCAGGACGATGCGCCAGAATGTGCGCCATCGCGAGGCACCGAGAATGGCTGACGCTTCCAGCAGCTTGCGATCGACGGAAGCAAACGAAGACGCCATCGGCTGCACGGAGAAAGGCAAGCTGTAGATGACAGACCCAATGACCAGCCCGGTAAAGGTGAACGCCAGCCCATGACCGGTGAGCGATTGATACCAGCGGCCGATCGGGCTCAGTGGGCCGAGTGCAACCAGAACGTAGAACCCAAGCACCGTGGGCGGCAGAACGATGGGAAGCGAGACGACCGCTTCCGCCAGGAACTTCCCTCTCCATCGCGTGAATGTGAGCCAGTACGCGAGCGGCAGGCTGATCAGCAGGAGTATGAAAGAGACGACCACTGCCAGCCGCAGCGTGAGGGCTAGTGCTTGAACGATCATGGTTGTGGAGCGCCGAATCCGTACTGCTGGAGAATAGCTCGGGCTTCAGGCGACGTCACGTAATTCAGAAATGCATGCGCTGCCGCCTTGTGCTTCGATGCCGTGACGACCGCGGCGACCTGCTGCAGTTCAGGATACGAATCAGCCGGCAACTCCCAGTAACGCCCTGCATCCTTCATCGCCGGCGAAAGCGCCAGCGATAGCGCGATCAATCCCGCCTGCGCATTGCCCGACTGCACGAACTGCGCCGCCTGGCTGATGTTCTCGCCCATCACCAGCTTCGACGCGACCTTGTCCTTGAGTCCGAAGTGCTCCAGCGCGGCCATCGCGGCGCGACCGTAAGGCGCATGTTGCGGATTGGCGATAGCGATGCGCCCAACCTCAGGCTTCAGAAGCATGTCCGTCTTCAGCTCTCGCGGATTGAGCGGCACCGACTTCGGGACCCAGAGCACAAGATGCCCCACTGCGTAGGCGCGCAGCGAGCCCGCTTCCACCTGTCCCGCTTCTGCCAGCTTTTGCGGATAGGAACTATCTGCCGAAAAGAACAGGTCGAAGGGCGCACCATTCTGAATCTGCGAGAAGAGATTACCCGAAGCGCCGAAGGAGAACTTAACCTGCGTTCCGGTCGACTCGGTAAATCGTTTCGCCAGGTCTCTCAGTGCATAATTCAGGTCCGCAGCAGCCGCAACTGTGATCTCCTCGGCGCAGACTTGCGCCGACACGCCGGCAACACAGGCAAGAATCAGCACGATGCTTATCCATTTCATTTGCGCCTCAGTTCCCTAGGTAGCTCTCGGTCGCACTAGGTGCAGTCCGCATTGAGAAATGTGCCATTCGTCACGCCGGCTAGTATACCCACCACCTTTTTGCTACTGCGCATTGCACGACAGAGTCATTCCTAGCTTGACCCTTAGCAGCTTTCGTGTGACAGTATGGCGATGGCAACTCGGATCGGAGACGCTGCGCCGGACCGAGCACGCTTCCTTCCGCATCCTGGTTGCAAAACTCCGATGATACGCATTGAGGTCACACTCAACGCCGATCCTTCCGCCATCAGTCCGGTGGTAGAAGGCATTATGGAAATGGCGCGCCGCCTGGAATGTGCCGCCGGCAAAGAGTTCGAGATCGAGACCGCCCTCCGCGAAGCCCTCGCCAACGCCATCGTACACGGTTGCAAGAACGATCCCGAGCAAAAGGTGCAGTGTTGCGTGGCCTGCGATGATGAGCGCGGAATGCTGATCATCGTTCGCGATCCGGGCGTCGGCTTCGACCCATTCGGCGTTCCTGACCCGGTGAATGGAGAAAACATCTACTCCAATCACGGGCGCGGCATCTACCTGATCAACCAGCTGATGGATGAGGTGAAGTTCGAACGCAACGGCACCGAAATCCACATGCGGAAGTATTAGCGGCCGCTCTTCGCTCTTCGCTATCAGCTCTCAGCCATCAGTTCTCAGCCACCAGCCGTAACCTCTCGGCTACCAGTTTGTCCGTACCCAACCGTCAGCTATCAGTTTTCAGGCGTCAGTTGATGCTCCGCGTGGTCCTTGGAGCTTCGTCGTGTTGTGTATTCGCTACACCAACCTTGCCGCTGTGCTTTGCTGCGGCTCGCGACGACGATGCACCAAGCCCGGCAGGGCGACCAGCATGACAGCCCAGCACCCTTCGACAGGCTCGGGGCAGGCTACGCGCAGCGGAGTGCTGGGTAGGCTGCCCCTCACAGTATCCGGAGCCCCGTAGGGGCGACACAGTTTTTCCCGCAGGTTGCGCTATCGCCTGTTACAACGGCAATCCCTGAACACGGCATTCGTGACCCGCGTCACCGCTCGCTGCTGCCGTTTGGTAGTGTAATCGCCGGTTTACGGCAGTTATCCCAAACCGCTGTGTTCAGGGTGCTTGAGAGAAGCGGGAAGACTTAGCAGTGCAGGGGGCGCGGGAGTTATTCCGCGCCCGAGGTTTGTTTAGGTAATTGTGATTACTTCTTAGCAGGCGTGACGACGGGGTTTGGCTGTAGGTTCCAGTTGGGCAGCAGCGAACTGGGATCAGGACGCTCGGGCGGGTTGAGTTTGTCGGGCGACAAGCTACTGGGCAGACCGAAAGCGTAGAGCTTGCCGTAACCCGATGCCAAGTACACCACGCCATTGACCACCGCGGGCTCAGAGTTATCCTCGCCTCCAGTTGTGTACTTCCACAGGAGCGCACCCGTACTCGCGTTCAGGGCATACAGGCCATTGTTTTCAGTCGGGATGTACACCACGCCGTTGGCCACCGCCGGAGAGCCATAGTCGATTTCGCCTGTCGGGTACTTCCACAGGACCGTTCCCGTGGTTGCGGTCAAGGCATACAGGTTACCGTCAACAGACCCGAAGTACACCGCGCCGTAGGCCACTGCCAGCGAAGAAACGACAACACCCCCAGCTGTGTACTTCCACACGACCGCCCCTGAACTGGCGTCCAAGGCGTAGACGTTGTTGTCGCTAGACCCGACGTACACGAGGCCGTTGGCCACCGCCTGCGAACCCTGGATCTGTTGCCCCACTTCTTGCTGCCACAATAGGTCTCCGGTGCTGGCATTCAAGGCGTACACATGACCGTTATTAGATGCGGTGTACACCACGCCATCAGCCACCGACGGTGAAGAATAAGCTTGCCCATCGGTCGGATACTTCCACATAAACTTCCCCGTATTGGCGTTCAGGGCGTAGATGTACGAAGTCCCATAGTCGGAGTTCCCGAAGTACACCACTCCGTTGGCGACCGACGGCGAAGACCCGACGTAATACTCAGTCGGATACTTCCAGAGGAGCGCGCCTGTACTCGCGTTCAAGGCATACAGGTTACGGTCAACAGACCCGGTGTACACGACACCGTTGGCCACCGCAGGCACAGACGTGATGTTACCCTCCGTCTGGTACTTCCACAGAAACGCACCCGTACCGGCGTTCAGGGCGTACAGGTTCGAGTCGCCCGACCCGACGTAGACCACGCCGTTGGCCACCGCCGGCCCCCTCCGGAAGCCACCCGTCTGATAGCTCCACTTGAGAACGAGGCTTCCCACGGTGGCCGGGCTCAGAACGTTTTCATACGGATTCAGTCCCCGGTGCTGGGGTTCAAAGTTAAACTGCGCCCAGTCGGTCTGGACGGTGAACGGTACCTGCGCCTGTAGCTCAGTAATCCGTTCTACGGCGGTGATCCAGTGTTGGCCCGGAACCGCGTCTTTGGGTATCTGTATCAGGAATCCGTTTTGCCGAATGGTCGGCGCCCGAAGCGCCATTCCAAAGCTTCCGTTGTTGTCGGTGTCCACGAGGCCGACGTCCGTGCTGTCGAAGTAGAGGTCGATGGTGGCGTTGGGATCCCATCCGTTGCCCACCACTTGTGCCTGGCTTGTGGGAGGTCCAACTTGGGGCACATCATAAATATGCGGCGACTGTGCCGTGGCCAAGTTCGGGAATAGGCAAAGAGAGAAGACTAACAACGTGGTTAGAAGTTGCACCGCACCACCCGCGGGAAGGCGAATGGATTTCAACTCAGGCGATGCAGATAGGGAAGAGCGATAGGACTGCATCATGCACCTCCAGTGCGTCGAATTGGTAGGTTGGGCGCGACCCCCGTTGGTTAATGAGTTATTTGACTGTTGAATTGCCAGCAGGGGCCGTTCGTCTCAGGGGGTGTTGCGCTCCGATCGGGGAACTTGCTCTTCGGAGAGGCGAGGTTACTACGGGTCAATTATCGCGCTGTTTGCGGGGAATTGGACGGGAACCGAATAGAGAATCGCAGGTAATTCCCAAATTGGGAAAGCTCTCTGCCTCGACCGGAAGGGGCTAACAGGCTCAGAGTTTCATCTAGTTGTCTGTGGTGATCATGGGTATGGTACCGTCTGGGAGATCGCGCCATAGGGCGTAATATCGCTATTTCACTCGCTATTTGTTTCCCCCAGTCCTACACAGCTGAATGAGCACCCCCTTACCCGCCCGGCCGCGACAGCACGTACGTAAACCGCTGTTTCAGCTTCAGGAAGGGCGTCTCCAGCCAGCGATACGAAATCGCCGCCATGGTGACGGTCAGGGCAAACGCCACAAAGACTCGCACGCCGTAACGTGCAAGACTCGCCGTCTGATTGGGGACGATCTTGTCGGAAATCAGCAATCCCAGAATGTGAAAGACGTACAGCCCGTAAGAAATCCGTCCCAGATAAACCAGCGGCCTGGCGGGCTCGGCGCCATCGCGAAGCACCGCCAGCAGCAACAAGACTCCTCCCAACGCGATTGTGGGGTATCCGAGCACAATCCGCGTGGTGGTCAGCGGATCGTTCTTGATTCCGAAGTACAGAGCAGCAGCCGCAAGAGATGCAATGCCGGCCACGATCATCGCCGTCCGCGCCAGACGAGAAAGCTGGGGCACAGCGCCTCGCAACAGCACGGCAATCAGAATTCCGGCAGCGATGGGATCAAGTTGCACCAGGGTGTTACACCAGATTTCGCTTTCCAAGCGATGATGCGCGCCAAGGTAGAAGCGGGACGCAGTAGCAACTGCCAGTAGGCCGACGGCAAACGCTGCGATTCCCGCCTGCGAAACCCGGCGTACTATCAGCGGCCACGTCAGATAAAACTGCTCCTCGATGGAAACGCTCCACAGCGGAAAAATTACCGACGAGGGAAAGCCAAGAAACACGATGTACCAGTTGCCGGCGAGCGCCGAAAACGCCAGACCCGCCCGCCATCCCACGTGCTGTCCCGGCACCAACCATGGCAGCGCCGCCGCGAGCGCAAGAAAGAAGAAGTAGAGCGGCCAGATGCGAAGAATGCGCCGCACGTAAAACGACTTCACGTCGAGCGAGCCGACCAGCTCTTTTTCCCGCAGCAGCAGTTCCGTGATCAGATAGGCGCTCAGCACGAAGAACAGACTCACCCCGAACGCGCCAGTCGCACCAATGCCGGATAAGACTTGCGCGATGCTTACCGGTACGCCGAGCTTTGTCCAGAATTCCGGCTGATGCGGAAAGGCGTGATGCAGGAAGACCATCAGGAACGCGAAGAACCGCAGGGCATCGAGCTCAGGATGGTAGAAGCGGGAATCAGTTGTGCGCGCAGTTGCAGCGTTCGCCAACTCCGCCGGGGATGTTGTGAGGCTGGCCAAGGAGAGATTGTAAACGGTGCTGCTCACACGTACCGTCACCATGGGCAGGCGAACATCCGGTATTTCCTTGTCCCAGCCCGCCGGGCGCGATGACATAACCCCGGCTCATGAGCGGCGGGTATCAAAGGCACGAACCCGAGCCGCGTCAGCGGCGACACTAGTTCTACCTGCCCAGGCTACGACCCAACTCCCTGCAACACTTCTGCGGTGTCGACCACGGTGGCAAACTCGCCGTGAAGATCACTGAGAGCCGCTGAATGTACGGTCGCCGCGGGACGTAGCGAACCGTCCAAGGCCGAGCGGGCAAAGGCCGCCGTCGCATCGGAAACCACAAAGGTCGTGAAGCCTAGATTGCCTGCCATTCGAACGGTGGTTGATACGCAATGATTCGTGGTGAGTCCGACGATGACGAGCGTGTCGATGCCATCCTGGCGCAGATCGCTTTCCAGAGTGGTTCCTATGAACGCGCTGTTTACATTCTTGCGGTAGACGGGCTCGGCAGGCTCGGGAGCCGCAGCGGCCTGAATCGCATTGCCAGGAAGACCGGGGCGGAGGAGACTGTCAGGCTCCACCGAATCGTGCACAACGTGTCGGATGGGCCGCCCGCTGTTACGCCAGGCTGCGAGCAAGCGGGCAATGTTCGATTCCGCCTGCGGATTGTTGCGTTCACCCCCACCGGGATCGGCGAGTCCCTGCTGCACATCGACAACAATCAGCGCAGCGGATTGCGGTAGCTGGGTCATAGAACCTCTGCTCGGCCGAGATCAATCTGGTAATTCGATTCAGGCGCCTCGCCAGCGATGCAGGGAGTTGCGCGGGTATCCCATCTGGTACCCTACCTTACCCGGACGGAATGCTCCTCTAAGCGTTCGCTTGCCACATCGGCCGGAAACGGGCTATGGGAAGATAGAAGCATTTGGTTGGCTCGGTGGCACCGAGAAGATCCCGATCGATTCTCAGGTTGCCGGTTGGATTTCAGACCTAACTGTTGGCAGCTATGCCTTTCAAGTTGTTCGGTAGGCCTGATGTGATAAACCATCATCTTGCCCAATCGCCGTCTACATTGGGTGCTTGGCATCACTGACAACCGGGTGTCTGGCGGCACACACTAAGGCTGCTGGCCGCTGAAGGCCCCCAGGGCTGGGTATCAAAGAGGAGGTTCCTGCCATGTCCAACCAGGATCTCAAGCTCACTTTTGACGCCGTGTATTACCACGTCAGTGACATGGAAGAGTCTATTACTTTCTATCGTGACGTTCTGGGCTTCCATCTCACTTCTCGTGATTACGTTGCTCGCTTTGACATTGATGGTGTGCTTTTCAAACTGGTTCCCAATCCGGCCATCAACGTACTGCCGGGCAAGGGCAACGCCCGCGTGAGCTTCATCGTCCCCGATATCGTGAGGCCACGATTGAGTTGGAGTCCAGGGGTGTGGCGACTAGCCCGGTAAAGTCAGAGCGCGGAGGGCTGATTTCGTATTTCAAGGATCCGAACGGAAACGAGCTTTGCCTCTGGCAGTATGCGTAGCAAAGCACTGCAGAGGTGCGGAAATGCCCAAGCTTACCAAGGATGGCTCACTGTGAAGTTTGACGCTTTTTCGTTCGGCTTCGTTCGTGTTGACGGCGCGAAATATGACCACGATCTCGTGCTTGATCGGGGAACGATCCGCAAGCGGAAGAAGATGCCGTCTCAGCCGTTCCGAGCAGAGTTCGGGCACACCCGCTTTCGATCGAGGGAAAAAAATCCCGTGGAGGTGCCGGCGGCTGGTGATTGGGACGGGTGCGCATGGCTCCCAGCCGGTGATGAAATGAGAGGTACGCCGTGAAGCGAGGTGGCGCGGAATCCAGCTTCTGGAGTTACCAACGGCGCAGGCCATTGAACTGCTAAACGAGGACATTCGCGACACCAACGCTGTGTTCCACGTGACCTGCTGAGGTTGAATGCGACTAGTGCGCAAGAAAGTCGAGGACGGTTTTCAAGAAAATGCCAGGGCTCATCCACAAACGTCATTTGTCCGTAGTCGGGCAGGACACTGGCCGACTGTCGGTACCGATCCGCATGTTCCTTCTGGAATACCTCCCGTTGCCCACAACACATCGACATTCGACTTATTCGAGTGTGGAATTCAGTAGCATCATGGATTGTGTTTGTTCTGAAGTCAGTAACCCATCCGCGTCACGCCCCTCGCGCAGACGCAAAGGAGGTTCGCGTGCCAATCATCACGATATCCCGGGGATCCTTCAGTGGGGGCAAGATGCTGGCCGAGGCCGTGGCGCAGAAGCTTGGCTACCGCTGCATCGATCGCGACCAAATTATCCAGAAAGCTGAAGTATGGGGCGTGTCGCAGGATGATTTGCGGACCGCCATCGAAAAGCCACCAAGCTTTCTCGGGCAGTCCCTCCAAACAAAATACATCTACCTCGCGTTCATTCAGGCGGCACTTACGGAAGGAGTCCGTGCTGGGAGAGCGATCTACCACGGCCTTGCCGGCCACTTGCTGCTTGGCAAGGGACCCCACGTCCTGCGTACCCGCATCATTGCTCCGATGGAATTCCGCATCGAGCAGGTGCAGAACCGACTGAGGTGCAATCGCAAGGAAGCCATTGCCAACATCGAAAAGGTAGACCAGGAGAGGCGCAAGTGGACCAAGTTTCTCTATGACGTGGATTGGACGGATGCCTCGCTTTACGATGTCGTGCTTAATCTGGAACAAATAAGCCTGAAAGAAGCCTGCGACGTGATCTGTTCCGTTTCGCAGCTGAAGTGTTTTACGTTCACCCCCGATTGTCAAAGAGCCATGGACGATCTTGCCCTAGCCAGCTGTGTCAAGGCGAATCTGGCGATGGACCCGGCCACGGCTAACTTTCAGTTCGATGTAGTAGCGGAAAGCGGATCGGTGTCCGTCAAGGGAGGCATCATCAGTCCGGGTCAGGTCAAGCTAATCCGCGACATTGTTCGTGGTGTGCCGGGCGTCGCTTCCGTCGAACTCCGTCAGCTGAAGTTGGTTGTTCATATTTAGAGCGCCGGCTGGGTTGGCACAAACACCGTAACTGGTGTGAACCGGCCATCTCTTAACCTATTTTGAACCGGAAACACTGCTCCGGGCGGCGTTCGTTTGTCACATTGACAATAAACCGGCTTGTAGGAGATTACTCCCCACAAGCTACGAAGGGAATGTCGCCCGAGGACATCGACGAACTGATGCGCGAAGTTGAGCGGCTGGCAGCGGCACGAGAGATCGCCTGCTCTGCGGAAGTAGTGCTTCATCTACATCGGAGAAACCTGTTACCGCAGGGGGGCAGGCGGCAAACGCGACCAACGCAGCTTGACTTCTAAATACCGTAAAATCGCTCTCAAATTGGCGAAGGCCGAACGCATTTCTAAACATAAAAAGAGTCTGCAGTCTGACCTGCTAGTGGCAATTGCGCTTTGCAGATTCATGAAACTGTAAACTGCTTTTAGTGACGCCGGTCACTGACTTAAGAAAGACATGAGCGTAGCAGTGTACGTGTAGGGCCTTGTGTCCAGGTAACCGCGCATCTCGCTCGAGTCGACATCCAATTCTTCAACCTTACATTCTGTCGTTGTCCCAAGGAGGTCTACCATGCCAGAAAATACTGCGGATGTCTCAACCGCGAAACCTGACCAGAGCTCGATGGAGTCGGCGGACGACTTGATTCGGGTACGTGCCTATCAGTTGTACGAGGAACGAGGGCGTGAAGACGGTCATGAACTCGACGATTGGTTAATGGCAGAGTCAGAGGTACTGGGGAAGAAACCCAGCGCTTCAGCAGCGGCGGAAGAGCTTCCAGGTGCAAAGGCCGTTGCAGCGTAAGTATTGCAGCTTATGCTTGACTCCCAACCCGCAAATTGGCTTCGCAGCGAGAATTTCCGCTCTGAAGCGCGTGCAGTACTCGCGTTGGTGACGGAGTGAAGATCACGGTAAGGCGTGTCGAGCTCCACAAGACGTGAACTTGAGAAGGGGCCGTGCAAAGCTTCTGCCGCATCGCGTCCTTTGCCCTAAGGCGCCTGTTCTGGAACGGCTTGCTGGGTGCCGTAGCAGGGGCAGCTTCGTATTTCTTGCTGCTGTGTTTGCTCGATCCGTGGGAAGAGCTTCTCGCAGCCGTCCTGATCGGAGCTGTCGTCGGTATAACCGATCGGTCTGGCAAACGCCTTCTGATCGGCAGCATCGCTTGCGCTACAGGCTGGCTCGTCGGATCCCTGCTGTTTAACTTTTGGATCGAGCTGGGCATCGGGGCGTGGATCGTTGCGGGGGCGCTTTTGTCCGCTTCTTTCGCGCTCTATCGAAGGTGGTGGGTGATTTTTCCCGCGCTGGTGCTCGGGAGTTTGGCAGGCCTGTTGGCTGAGCTAGCCCGTTTTCTTACGGTATTCTTGGCTAGCCTGCGCGGATTGGATATGCAGTTGCTTCTCCTCCTCGCGGCTGGGCTGCTACTGAACGTCGTGGCCGGGCTGTTTGCGCCGCCCCTGGGAACGGTTCGCCATGCGTCGTAGAGAGTTTCTGTGCTCCATGCCCTTTTGGCGCAGCAGCTTGGCGGCGTTCGCGGACGGGTTTATGCCTAGCTTGCCCTTCACGGCAGGGCGGAGCCGCAGTGTGGAGAATCATTTTCGCCGCAACGGCCGACCCCTGCTGCTGTCAGTTGAAGGCGATGACCTCACTCGGATGCTCGCTTCGGGGCTTGATCGGTTGCCCGACCTTACCAAGGCATTGCGAGGCAAGCGTGTGGTAATAAAGCCGAACGCCACCGCCTCCGAGCCATACCCTGTCACTACCGAGGTGAAGTTGTTATCTGAGATTGTTACCTTTGTGAAGAGTGCTGGTGCGGCGGAGATCACAATCTGTGATTCCTCTTCCTTTGCAGGCATCTCTAATGATCGCGTGTTCACTCGTCTCGGCTACTACGGCTTGGCCCGGCAGCAGTCGGTCAAAGCTGCAGCCATTGACTCTCAGGTCGGATCCGAATACGTCCGAGTATCAAACCCGCGATGGACGGCAAACACGTTCCTGCTTACCGACCGTCTGGTAAACCAGGCCGACTTTGTAATCAACGTCGCAACCCCGAAGCGGCACCACATCGCTGATTTCTCTTGTGCGCTCAAGAACAACTTCGGGTGCACCTACGGAACGTTTCGCATGCTGGCTCACTCGGGGGACGACGACTTCTTTGATAAGTCGCTGGTTGAGTTTGCAGACGCCGTGCGACCAAACCTCACTATCGTAGATGCCCGATCAATACTGGCTAAGTTCGGCCCCGGGTTTCGTCCCGGCAAATCCGAGATTGTACCGACTCACCGAATCATCCTGTCCGGCGATATGGTCGCGATGGATTCCTACTGCGGTAGCCTGATGGAAAAGGCCGATCCCACTTTCAACATCAGCAGGCGACTGCAGCGTCAACTGCGATACGCTCAGGCGCTTGGATTAGGGGAAGTCGACCTAGTAAATACAGAAATTGTGGAAGTGTGCCCCGGGCAACTTCGCAGCCTGGGAGAACAGGACTAACGCCGAATGCAGCCGGGCAGAGAAGCGACTGGGCTCTGCACTGTTCTATCCTGCGTGTACGTCCTCCGCTCACCACGCTGATGACTATCCTTACTGTCTGCTATGCCGCCGAAGCTACCTTCAAGTTCGTATTCCACGAGAGGCGGCCCTCGAGACAATCCGCCATTCTCCTCTTCTTGGAGATCTGCTCGCGAACCGATACCTGACAGTATCCACTAGCCGGACTGCCACGCCACTAATACAGGGAGCAACTTCGGATTCCCCCGGCTATGGGCTCACAGACAGAGTGACCCTGCAGTGTTACTATTTGCGCCGATGTCACTCACAATCGATGCGGTACTCCGCCTCGCCAGTGCGGTGGCTATAGGGCTTCTCGTTGGGGCGGAACGCGAGCGCCGCAGACGATCGAGTTCCTTCGTGACGTCGGCTGGCATCCGGACCTTCGCCTTGGCCTCTCTCACCGGAGGGGTAAGCCTCCTGCTCGGCGGCGAGCTTCTGCTGACCGTTGTTGTAGCGGGGTTTGCTGCGCTTACAACGGTGGGATACCTCCGAACCCGCGATCAGGATCCCGGCCTCACAACCGAAACTGCTTTGATCGTGGTGGTTCTGCTGGGAGCGCTTGCCCAGCGCGACCCTGTCACCGCTTCGGGCCTCGCCGTCATCGTCACCATTCTGCTCGCGGCTCGGGAGGGGCTCCATCGCTTTGTGCGCTCGGTCCTAAGCAAGGAGGAACTAGCCGACGCCCTCATCCTCGCCGCCGCGACCTTAGTGGTATTGCCCTTAATGCCCAACCGGTACCTCGGTCCTTATGCCGCGATCAATCTCAGGATCATATGGAAGATCGTGGTCCTGATGATGTCCATCAGCGGCTTGGGCTATGTCGCAGTTCGCCTGATGGGCACGCGATTTGGACTACCGATCACGGGGCTTGCGTCAGGATTTGTGTCCAGTACCGCCACCATCGCCTCCATGGGCGAGAAAGCGACGGCAACGCCATCGCTGATGAGGAGCGCGGTTGCGGGCGCAGTGCTCTCGACCGTGGCAACCGTGCTGGAAATGGCGGCCGTAATCGCCGCTACCAGTCAGGCGACCCTGCATGTTCTCCGCATACCTTTGGTTGCCGGCGGAGTAGTGGCCATTACCTACGGCGTGGCGCTCACAACGCTTAGCTTGCGGCAGGAAACGACCGAGCCCACAGTAAAAGGAAGGGCTTTCAGTCTGCGAACGGCCCTGTTCTTTGCCTGCCTCATCGCTGCCGTCCTGCTGGCTTCTGCCGCTCTCCGCTCGTGGATTGGCACAACTGGAGTGCTGCTTGCCGCCGCCTTGGCGGGTTTTGCTGACACTCATTCGGCCGCGGTATCGGTGGCGTCCTTGGTTGCCAGTAACAAACTGCAGGCGAGGGAAGCTGTCATCCCCATACTCGCCGCCATGAGCACCAATACCATCAGCAAGGCAGTGTTTGCTTTCACCAGCGGTGGCCGGCGATATGCCTGGCAAGTCATTCCGGGCCTGCTGCTGGTAATAATGGCGGCCTGGATTGGCGCAGCCTATGCTCTCCGGCCTTGAGTCAAGTTCCAGCTTGCTGCGAGCCAGACCCTGTGCGCAGCATCACTGACACACGAGAAGTGTGGTGCTCTAATATATTCAGAGTGCAGCAATTCAAGTTGCCGTTTTCATCTGCCCACATGGAGGTGTGCTATGGCAACCCCAGCAACATACTCCCGCATAGCTATTAATAACATCCTGCTGGCCACCGATTTCTCGCCTGAATCCCAGGGCGCCCTGCAATGCGCTCTTGCACTGGCGAAGCGGTACGGATCCAAACTCTTCATCACACACGCGATACCCGATGCCGATACGAACAGTGTAGAGCTGCAGGCGCCTTTGCAGGACATTCTGCAGGGAGATGCCGAGCGAACCATGGCGTCGCTTGAGCAGAGGAAAGAGTTTCAATCCCTCTCACACGAGATGATTCTGCGGTTCGGGGAGCCGAGCAAGGTCCTCTCCGAGGTCCTTTCTGACGAGCACATTGACCTCGTCGTAATGGGAACTCATGGACGGGGCGGTCTGGACAACCTGCGCCTGGGATCGACAACGGAGAAGGTAATGCGTCACGCCGCTTGCCCGGTGGTCGCGATGGGACCGCGCGCAAAGGTCTCCGCTCTGGAGCGATTTGGTCACATCCTTTACGCCACCGATTTTTCTGCTGGTTCCAGACGTGCTTTTACATACGCGTTGTCACTCACCGAGGAGGACGGAGCCGAACTTACGCTGTTTCACGTTATAGAAATCGGTCCGAAATCGGAATCGGAACTGGTGAGGTGGAACCGTGAAGGTCGCGAGAAGCTGAGCAGGCTGGTTCCTCCTTACGTTGAGCTCGCGTCGTTGCCCGAGGCCGAAGTGGAGATTGGTATTCCCGGAGAAGAGATCGTTCGCCTGGCTGACAGCCGGGAAGCCGATCTCATTGTTATGGGTTCTCGCCACGCCGGAACCCTCGCTACGCATATGCCGTGGAGCACGCTCCATCGTGTGCTCCAGCACGCGTCATGCCCGGTGTTAACGGTGTGCGCAGAATGAAGGATCGGCTACCGGGAAGGATGATCATGTTTGCTCTAAGGCTGGGTGAGCAAGAGTGCGGGTGTAGCGCTGAGCAGCATCGTACTCCTCCACCGGAACGACGCTTTCCCAGACTCGCAGAGGGCTGGGGTTAATTACTTCTTCAAAGCATTCGTCAGTAGTCTGTGAGCGCATGACCTCCCGTGAAACCTAACCAGAACGCAAGCGCTTCGAGCCGTGGTGCGGCGCCGAGGCGTGCTCCTTCCATCCAAACGGCGCCTTGATCTCTACCCAGAGTGACGCGTCTGCAAGCTTCGACAGGTGTCTTCCCTTTCCCATAGCTTTGGTTGCCGTACTTTCCGCAACCGCCTCCCCGCGATTCGAGAAACGCCTTAACATCTTCCCTCCACCGCCAGTGATCTCGGCTGGCTTTGCGCGTGCGTGATAGGACCTGAAACCGGGTTGAGCATGGAACCGAAAGTATCTGGATAGTTGGCGGAGGGTGGTCCAGCACTCCTACGATTGTCGCCAGGATCAGCAGTGCTTTTGAGGAAGTGCGCATGTTGTCCTCCTTGCAGATAAGCATGCACAAGAAGAACGTCAGCCGTTGAACATCCTTATCGTATCAACGTTTTCTGTCTCTTGTCTGTGACGAGGGCCACATCGCTCCGGCCATTCATCCACAGCTCTCTATCCAAGGACAAGGATCTCACCGATTGGATCGCTGAACCAACTAGGGTGCCACCGCCCTGCGAACGATCTGGACGGAGCATTTTGCATGGCGGGCCACGAATTCCGCTACGCTGCCCAGCAAGAAGCGCATCATGTGCCGGTGTCCATGCGAACCGATGATGATGAGGTCGGCCGCCCAGTCGGCCGCGGAGTCGATGATTCGCTCCCTGATGTCCCCGATCTCGACACAGGGTTCAACGTCAAACCCCGCCTTCCGGAGTCCGTCTGCGTAGCGCTCCACCAACTCGCGTGCCTGCTGCGTCTCATATTCCAGCTCCGGAGCATAGCGGGGGTCCATTTGTGGCGGAGCCGCAGGCGTAATGGGCTGCAGCACATGTATGAGCCGGACCCGTGTGTTCCCCGGCTGAAACTGATCAACCACAGCGCGGAGCACTTCAGCAGAAAAGTCTGACTTATCGATGGCCACCACGATTTTCATAGGACCTCTCGCAGGATAGCGCACACTTCGTCCAGCTTCTCCAGCACGCGCTCCAGTTTCGCCGGTTTTTGCTGCGCATCCATATTCGTCCACAGACCCAGGGCTCGTCTGTTTCCGTTTGAAGTTGCATCTGCTTCCGTTTCTTGTCACAGATAGCCCAAGCAGCATGCGCACAGGACCACTATGGCACGACTCGGCACATCCAGTTCCGCGCTCTGCGGCAACGAGCAGTTGAGAATAGGTACTTTCCTGTTCGATCTTTCCTCATTCTTCGTAACAAGGACCGCCACCATGGCCGACCGATTGATGGTCATTGATTAAATGACTCAAACGTGCGTACTCGTTCTCCAGGTTGCGTCTCAGCTCGTCTGTGAGCGCCGGGTTTTCCAGTGCTGTGATGATCTCGTCCAGTTGAGCTTCCAGTTCTTCGAGTTCCGCGCAGATCATCTTGGACCTCACTTCTTCTGCGTGGAGGAAGTGCACGCCTTCCGCCACACCGTTAACTGCTTCACTCCGTGTTCGCCTCCGCGTCCGCAGCGGTGAGGCGTTCAGCTACACCGCGCATCTCGCCATCAGCTCTTTCTTTCCAAGCCCGAGGATTCCGTACTTTTCTCCCACTTTCTTGAACGCTTCGATAGCAAAGTCCAGGTGCTGCTTGTCGTGCGCAGCGGAAAGCTGAGTGCGAATGCGTGCCTGCCCTTTCGGCACTACGGGGAAAAAGAATCCCACCGCGTACACTCCTTCGTAAAACAGGTCGCGAGCGAAGTCCTGAGCCAGCTTCGCGTCGTACAGCATTACAGGCACGATCGGGCTCTCGCCCTCCTTGATGTCGAAGCCCGCATCCTTCAGCAGTCCTCGCCAGTACCTGGCATTCCATTCCAGCTTGTCGCGGCGCTCGGTAGTGCGGCTGATCAGTTCGATAACCTTGATCGCCGCCGCGACGATCACCGGAGGCACCGAGTTCGAAAACAGGTAAGGACGCGCCCTCTGACGGCACATCTCAACCAGTTCGCGACGCCCGCTGACGCAACCGCCCGAAGCGCCGCCCATCGCCTTTCCCAGAGTGGTGGTGATTACGTCAATCTGTCCCAGCACGCCGCAATGCTCGTGTGTCCCGCGGCCGGTCCGGCCGATGAACCCGGTCGCGTGCGAGTCATCAAGGAACACCATCGCGTCATACTTCTCTGCAAGTTCGGCAATCTGGTCGAGCTTTGCAATATCACCGTCCATCGAGAAAACGCCGTCGGTGACTATGATTCTGCGTCGCTTGTCCATGTGCTCCTGCAGTTTTTCTTCCAGGTGCCCCATATCCGAGTGCTTGAACGTGTCCTGCATCGCCTTACACAGGCGCATTCCGTCCACAATGGATGCATGCACCAGGCGGTCGGCAATCATCACATCCTGCTCGCTGAGGCACGCCTCGAAGAAACCGCCATTGGCATCCATGCAGGATGGGAACAGCAGCGTGTCTTCCGTGCCCAGGAATTCCGTCAGGCGATTCTCCAACTCGCGATGTATATCCTGCGTGCCGCAGATGAAGCGCACGGAGGACATCCCGTACCCCCGGCTGTCGAGCCCCGCATGGGCCGCGGCGATCACCTCCGGATGGCTGGATAGTCCCAGGTAGTTATTGGAGCAAATGTTGATGCACTTGCGGGTCTCTGAACCGGCAGGAAACTCCACCTCGATCTCCGCACCTTGCGGCGAATGGATATAGCGCTCCTGCTTGAATAGTCCGGCCGTTTTGATGTCTTCCAGTTCAGACTGATAGGAATTGCGAATCGAATCGATGAATGCCATGACATGCTCCGAACGAATCACGAATGGGTATTCGGTTCGTGTTTGTTATGCGCCCGCACGCAGTTGCGTGTAGTTCAAAACGGTCACGCGTTCGCAGGCACCTTCTGAAATTGCTGCACCAGCGCAACAATGCCTCGCACCGTATCAAATGCGTCTGGCGTTGCACAGGCATCGGGTATTTGGATCTGGTACTTCTTCTCAAGAAAGCGTTTCAGCGACACCATGGAGAACGAATCGACAATGCCGCCTGAAATCAGGCGCGTGTCCTCTTTAATCTCCCGCTCGTCATCGTCTTCCAGGTATTCCCGCCTTACGTAGTCGCATACAACCTTGGTTATCTCGTCCATTTGTCAATCCTCCATCACCGTCGAAAGATCTCCCACTGGCTCGTTGAACTCCTTGCACCGCAGTACGCGACGCACGATTTTGCCGCTGCGCGTCTTGGGCAGGGACTCGACGAACTCAATTTCCTGTGGCATTGCGAGCGGTGACAACCGCTTTCGGATGTGGTTCATGATTTCCAGTTCCAGGTCGGCATCGGGTTTGTATCCCGGCTTCAAGGTAACGAAGGCCTTTACCACTTCCATATTCACGGGATCAGGCTTCGCCACGGCAGCCGATTCCTGCACCGCTTTGTGTTCCAGCAGTGCAGACTCGATTTCGAACGGCCCCACGAGATGTCCGCCCGTATTGATCACGTCATCGTCGCGGCCCATAAACCAGTAGTATCCGTCTGCATCAATCGAGGCCCGATCACCACATAAATACCATCCGTTCCGGAATTTCGCCTTGAATCCCGCCTCGTTGTTCCAGTAGCCACGGATTATCGAAGGCCACCCTGGACGCAACGCAATCAGTCCGGCAATGCCCGGCTGGTTGATGGGCTCATAGGTTTTCGTATTCAGGACGGTCGCAGTGATCCCGGGGAACGGTTTGCCCATCGATCCCGGTTTTATGAGCATCCCTGGGAAGTTTGTGATCACGATGCATCCAGTCTCGGTTTGCCAGAAAGTATCGTGGAACGGCTTGCCATACGCCTCTTGCGACCACAGAACGGCCTGCGCGTTCAAAGGTTCTCCCACGCTGGCCAGGTGCCGGAGGCTGGAAAGATCGTGTCGTCGCACAATATCCAAGCCCTCCTTCATTAGCAGACGAATCGCCGTGGGAGCCGAGTACCAGACCGTAACTCGGTGCTTCTCAATGAACTGGTACCAGCGTTCAGCGTTGAATCCGGAGTCAAGAACAACTTGTGTCGCGCCGTTGGACCACGGGCCGATGATGCCGTATGAGGTGCCCGTCACCCATCCCGGATCGGCATTGCACCAGCAAATGTCTTCTGGCCTGGGATCCAGGACGAGCTTGGTCGTCAGGTACTGCGAGACGATGGAGTAGTGCACATGCTGCGCGCCCTTGGGCTGACCGGTTGTTCCGGAGGTGTAGTGCAGGACCGAGGGTGACTCGGCTGTCGTTGCAAAGACAGGAAATCCCTCGACGCGGGGCGCCGCCTCCATGTCGAAGGCGAACTCGCCTTCGCGCAGCAGCAAGTCGCCGGCATCGACTACGATCACGTCGCGCAGACTGGGCAATTGAGCGCGGATCTTTCTGACCTTGGGCAGATGCTTCCGCTGCGTGATTATCGCAGCGGTGGCGGCGTCTTTGAGGCGTACAAACAGCGACTCATCGCCGAATGCCGAAAACAGCGGCTGCGCCACTGCCCCGATCTTCAAGATGCCAAGGAATCCGATGTACAACTCGGGCACGCGGTCCATAAACAGACACACGCGTTCGCCGGGTTTCAGATCAAGATTGCAGAGGAACCGGGCAACCGTGTTGGAGAGAACGCGCAAGTCATCGAACGTGAATCGCTTCTCGTTGCCTTGGTAGTCTTCCCAGCACAGCGCGAGTTTGCTGGCCGAGCCCAACCGGCAGATGCGATCACTGCACATCCAGCCAATGTTTAGGAGGTCGCCCGCCTGATAGCCAAGTTCGCGTTCCGCGGAAGCCCAGCTGAAGTTGGCATTAAGTTCGTCATAGGTCGGCGGTCTGTCCATTGGCTTGGCCCTTATCTTGGCGCCGATCCAGTCAGGACTCCAGGACTACCATGGCGCCAGCATGCTTCTTTGCAGAAGCGATGGATAACCAAACATGTCTTACGCCTAAAATCTCTGCCCTCGATTGTGCCCGGGAATGCAGCGTAAGCCTCGGCTTCCCACTTGGCCCATACACAACTTCAACTTCGCCAAACATCCCGACATCTTCAACCGTAAGCCCAAGCGCCTTCAGTGCAGCTTCTTTGGCGGCAAAGCACGCAGCGAGTCGGCTTGCCCGGCCTGTTCCCGAACCACAACTTCGAAGCTCCTCCGGGGTGAATGTGCCCTCATCCGGCTGCCAAAAACTTCCGCTCAGTTCCCTCGCTACACGACGACACGCCACCAAGTCGATACCGATGCCGACGATCATCCTGCGTTCGTAGTTAGCTGGGTTGCGCTGCGGGAGAGATTTAATTCGGCTGCCACTGCATGACCTCCCTATAAGTGGTCACACGCCGACACGTATTCATATTGAGACCTGCCCCGCAACATTGTCGGTGAGGGCTATCACCGATAGCGGTGACGGGGTCGGTCATGTTGAGAAAACGGGCCTCGGCAACCCCGAAGGAGAAGTTAAGGTCAATCAGCCTGTGTGAAAACGCAACAGTACTGACCAGGTCGTCCCGACTCCTGTTTGCTCAGTGACTCGGCAGTTGGCGAAAAACCGGCTTACAGGAAATCAGAGCAATGGGAGCCCTCAGAGGGAACATTGGCAGACACCGGAGCATGGGTGCCTTGCGGGCCGAGGGCAGGGGGACGGCTTGCCCAATTACCTTCGCGAATCTGGCTCGCTAAGTGGCTGATATTGCGGTTCCCAAAATCATGCGTGTCGATTGCCCACAAACACAAGGTCTCGGGCAGGGTGCGCACAGGATTTCCCAAGATGTCCAGATTGACAGGGGGAAGCGTCGGTGGCTCGTGACGAAGAATTGGCGGAACCTCCTGAGTGCGAACTTTCCAGTCACTTACCAGCCGACGGATTGCAGCGAATTCCACTCAACCGACAACACCTCTAGCTATAATCCTTTGTTCCCATGCCTATCACCCCCGAGGATCGGGCGCGACAGAAGATAGATCAGCTTCTGGAAGCCGCCGGATGGATCGTTCAGGATCGAAACGCCGCCGACATCACGGCTGGCCGGGGCGTTGCCCTCCGCGAGTTCCCCATGAAGAAGGGGCATGGTGAGGCCGACTATCTGCTGTCCTTGGACGGTGCGGCCGCCGGTGTCACTGAGGCAAAGCGAGCGGGCGAGACGCTTACGGGGGTCGAGATTCAGACCCAGAAGTACAGCGAAGGCATTCCAAATGACGTTCCCTGTCCTCGCCGGCCACTACCTTTCCTGTACCAGAGCACTGGGGTCGAGACCCGCTTTACGAGCTTGCTGGACGCTAGCCGTAAACCCTCTCCTAAACGTGAATCGAGCTGCGCTGTCGCGGTTCGCAAAGGACGATGATGAAAAAGCAATCGCCTAAGAGTAAAGGCCGCAAGCCCCAAAAGGCGCCACCGAAGCTGCCATCGCGGTCAAGCATGGAATCCCTGCTGCGAAACCTGCAAAAGGTAATGGAGGAGAAGAAGTTTGACAGCATTGAGGAGGCCAATGAATTTTTGGCGGCATTGACCAGCCCCGGCTTGCAGCAGTTGTTGCTGGACGACGCGCCTCTCTCGCCCCAGGAAGAGGCCCAGGACCTGGCTTTCGAGGCCATGGAGACCGAAAGCGCGGCGCAGGCGCGCAAGCTGGTTAAGCGCGCGCTGGCCCTGGACCCTGACTGCGTGGACGCACTGGTGCTGTTGGTCCAACTCGATGCCAATTCCCCTAAGGCGGCCATCGCCGGCTTGCAGAAGGCGGTAGCGGCGGGCGAACGTTCGCTGGGCGCGAACTTCTTCGCGGAAAACAAGGGACACTTTTGGGGCATTCTGGAGGCCCGCCCCTACACGCGCGCCCGGCTAAATCTGGCGGAAGTGTTGCGCGCGGTTGGACTGGAACAGGATGCAATTGCGCACTACGAGGGCCTGCTGGAAGTGAATCCCAACGACAATCAGGGATTGCGCTACGTGTTACTGGGAAGCTATCTCGCACAGGACCGACTGGATGACGCTCGCAAGTTGCCGCGAGATTACCCGGGTGACGATATGGCCAGCTTTGCCTGGGGAAAAGTGCTGGAACGCTATCTCGCCGGCGACCACACGGGCGCACAGCGCGCTTTGAAGAGCGCACGCCGGGGAAATCCTTTTGTCGAGCTCTACCTCAGCGGTCAGAGGGAACCGCCGGATTCGATGCCCGGCTCCTATAGCCTCGGTAGTGACGAGGAGGCCCTGATTTGTGTGGACAGCGTCGGCGCAGCCTGGGCGAAACATCCCGCCGCCATATTCTGGCTGATGGAGCAACTGCTGGCCGGAAAGCCGGCGCGACGTTCGCCGCGAAATAAGAATTAGACCACGCGCAGTCGTATCGACGTAACGTATAGTGTCGCTATACGCTATACGCATGCTCAGGAAGGCTCCCGGCATAAAGGGTCTGAGACCCTTTGCCGAGACTGGCTCCCAAGCTGGTATCCAGGCAAAACATGCGCCACGACTGAGACGGTTGCTGACCGCGCTGGACGTGGCGAGCCGTCCTGAGGATATGAACGCGCCCGGTAACGAATTGCATCCATTGAAAGGGAAGCTCGCCGGCCACTGGTCAGTCGGCGTGAGCGGCAATTGGCGGCTGACGTTTCGGTTCGAAGGGCGAAGACGCAGTGCTGGTGGATTACCAGGATTATCACTAGGGAGGAAGGCCATGATTTTCAATCCAGCGCATCCGGGAGAGGTATTGCGGGACTACCTGGGCGAGATGAGCGTCGCGGAAGCGGCCCAGCGCTTGGGCGTTACCCGGGCACACCTGTCGCGGATTCTGAACCGGCGTGCCGGAGTGTCGGCCTCGATGTCGCTGAGGCTTTCGGTGGCGCTCGGCACCTCGCCTGAATTTTGGCTCAAGATGCAGATGCAGTATGAGCTGTGGCAAGCACAGAAAACGAAGCGGCCGAAAGTCCGGCCGTTTCCGCATGTGAACAAGACCAAAGTTGCGCTGGCCTAGGAATCAGAGATCAATGACCAGCAACGGCATCGTTTAGAAGCTCTAGAACTACTGCAACGTCCTGCGAGATGACGGGCTCAGTCATGGCGACTACGTCGTGCAACTCACGTATCTTCTCTTCCTCAAAATGGCTGACGAGCAGGCGCGACCCCCCGTTCAACCGGCCAGCCATCATCCTGAAGGAACTCGACTGGCAGAGTCTGCTGCGCCTTGATGGCGACGATCTCGAAACGCACTACCGCCACATTCTGACGGAACCTTGGGAAGAAGAGAGGCACCCTCGGCGTCATCTTCCGCAAGGCACAGAGCAAGATTCAGGACCCGGCGAAGCGGCGCCGGCTGATAGCCGACCTGATCGACAAAGAGCAGTGGATGTCGCTTGAGGCCGACGTGAAGGGCGATGCCTACGAGGGGCTGCTGGAGAAGAACGCCTCAGACGTAAAGGGTGGGGCGGGACAGTACTTCACTCCGCGGCCACTCATCAGCGCGATCATAGACGTGATGCAAGCTCTTGCAGCAATGCGATGTTCACACGCTGCTGCGGCTGCCGACTGGCATCTTCTACGCTCAGGGCGTTAAGGCGAACGTTCTATTCTTCGACCGCAAACCAGCGAGTGAAAAGCCGTGGACCACGAAGCTCTGGATCTACGACTTCGGAACGAATGAGCACTTCACGCTAAAGACGAATCCGCTGAAGCGGTTTGACCTCGACGATTTCGTCGCCTGCTACAACCCGGAGAACCGCCACGAGCGGAGGGAAACCGACCGCTACCACGTGTTCAGCTACGAGGACCTGATTAAGCGCGACAAGGTCAGCCTCGACATCTTCTGGCTGAAGGACGACAGCCTGGAAGACTCAGCCGATCTACCCGATCCCGACGTGATCGCCGCCGAAATCGCCGAAGATTTGCAGGCTGCATTGGACCAGTTCGCGCAGATCGCAGTGGAACTCAGGAAGTAAGCGCAAGTTTGACCGAGGCGCTCGCCGTCAAGAATTGGCATAACTAGCGGAGATTTTCCGATGCGGAAAGATCTTACGCTCTCTGAAATGGTGCAGTCTTATATCGACTCACTTGATTGGGAAGGCGACCCAGACATGCCACCGGAAGAGCGGATCGAAACGCGCAAGAATCGCCGACTGGTAGAGTTCATCGGTAAACGTCAGAGGAAGCACACAGTTGACAGGGTCTGACGGAACCCAGGGCCAGTTAACGTCGCGGCACTTCACCGCAAATTTTCGGGCGAGGCAGCCGCACCTTCATTGGTACCGCAACAAAACCGTATTGCGCCGGAATTGGGGCACTACCGCTTTATTGTGTCTGTATTCCACGAGCAAAAGCTGACAGGTGTGCGGAAGTTCTTCTGGTCATCGTTGAACTCATTACTTGAATAGCCCGGGCGCCAAGACGAACGTGACCTTCCCAAGCAACGTGGTCTTTCATGGCCTCCCGTGGGACGATTAGGTTCCCGATGCTCCTCTACTTCGGCTGGTCAGTGTAGTGGCACTCAGCACCAGATATTCCCTCGTCCACCAGCTCATAAGCGATGTCCCAGTAAGGGTCTTGCGGAAACGCTTTCCACATTGGCGGCCTCGGCTTGGGGTTGGTATTGAATTCCGGCTGTATCTTGAAGCTGAAGCCAAAGCATCCCTTGGTGGGACAGTCGACATCGCTCGGCCCCCAACTGCAGACCGAATCGTCCTTGCAGGTGGAGCCAGGTTGGCAGCCGCAGCTGCTTCCATTCCAAGAGCAATAGCTGGCCGGCTTACAGAAATTTTTCTTGTCGTTCTGCAACTCTCCTTGATATGCCTGCAAGTTAAGCTTGACCTTCAACCATCCGCTTAACGGATCGTACTTGACGTCGGTAAGGAAGTCGGGATCCGCGCTCAGATCCTGGCACTGGGGAGGCTTCTCGCCGCGCAATGGACAGAAGCCATAGACCTGGCTGTTAACATTAACCCGGTATCTGCCAACCTCGTTCTCGACCGTCTCCTCATCGGCACCCGATCCAACGTACATCCAGTACTCCATCTGTGTATCGGGTTTTCCGTAGATGAGGTACACGTAATATGTGTGGCCCGAGAGGAACACGGTTTTTCCTTCCTGCAGCGGAATGCCGACCTGTTTGTCGAAAGGCACCGTGGTGTCGATGTAATACCAACCATGGTTCGCCGTCAGGGTGCTGCGCTGGCCCGTGCTCTGGCCCATCATGGTGATCCGTCCTGGACGATGGAGTGGGTCGCCGGCCTTACACAAAGGGTCTGCGTCGCATTCGGCGTTGTCCTGGGCCGTCCAGTTCTGCCGAAACAGCGGTGCTCCATAACAGTGGGTACAGGCCCAACTCCAGTTTCTCATTCCACTACTCTCTTCGCCTTTGCCGCATTCTGCGCGGTAGTCCCATTTAATGCACTCGTCCCTGTCATTCTTCTCAAGACATATATCCACCACCGATCTTAAGGCGCAGTCCGCGATGATCGCTGTGCTGACGTACTCGTATGGACTGGTGATCGCTGTGGCAGGCTTCCCCTTCTGGTCGGCGCCATAGTGCTTATCGGAGGAGCACTCGGGAATTACCTTGGGTGCGCGGAAGAAGGGGTCTTCGTTGATCGACAAAGTCTCGCGGGGAGGCTTGGTTTTGGCAAGCAACCCAGTCAGCGAACCGTCGTTATCGTTCAGCACGGTTTGGCGATCGATGTCGTTGAAGGGCAGGAAGAGATCAGGCTTCCAGGTACAGTAGCGGGCCGCGATGGCATCTAAATTCGCATTGAAGCTGTTTTCTTTAAATAGCGGTTCGACCACAAAGTGACGGATGTCGACATTGCTGAAGGCCAGATTCCTGGAGTGAAAAGCTGGAGGATAGTAAAAACCGTTCTCCTGCTTCCACGCAATGGCCGCATTGGGGATATAGCAGGAATTAACACCCTGCGAGACAGCCGCTCCCTGCAGCAGTCCCTGAGCATGTCCAAACATGTACATGCTTTTGTTGCAGACACCGGTTTGCGAATCACGGTCGTTCGAATTGCAATCGGTAATCGTTCTCGCTCGGATGTCGAGATAGGCGCTGGAGTCCTGGAATGACGGCCCATCATAGATATTGAACATGCGCTGGCCGGAATTGAAATTGGTAATGGGAATGCTGATGCCGTTGTCCTTCGAAAGGCAGTAACCGCCCGGTATCGGGCCGTTGTCGCATTCGCGAATTCCATGGGGAGTAAAAGGCCCTAGATCTGAGGCGAAGAAAGTCGCCTTCTGGTCAATCGGATCAGGCTGCGTTTGCCCCACATAAACGTTTCTCAGGCCGACGTTCCAGTTTCCCAAAGAGCTATCGGATCGCGTGTAACCGCCCCCGGTGACAAAGGTCAAGCCGGGTCCAAGCTGGTCGGTCACCGAACTGTCAATTACCAGCTTCCACCAGGGACGCAGCCAGATGGCGGAGAAGTTCTTTTGAGCAAAGTTGAAGGAGGTGGTGTAGTGGTCAAGGGCCGTGGCCGTGCAGTTGGCTTCGTCAGCATCGCCGGTTCCGTTGCACTTCAAATTGAGTGGGTCAGTGTTGCTCCCGCAGTCCCCGGTCAAATTGTTGCACTTGGTTGGATCGCGCAAACCGGTGACGATGGGATAGTAATCGAGCACCGCCTTATCCGGCAGTGCCCCGGGAACGTCTGGTCCCTCTCCGGGAATAGCCGCCACTGTCTTGCCTGACGTTGGCCCGAAGCCGTCACAACCACTGTTAAGCTGACCGATCTCCATGAACGAGAACATGGCTGTAGAACAGGAATTACCGACGAAGGTCTCGAGCGGAGACGTGCCGGAGTTGAAGTCTCGCAGGCCGGGCAGATCTTGCAACCCGCGCTGGCGCGAAGCATATCCGGTCCAGTATTCATAGCGCGATGGTCCGCTGTTTGCACCTGCCGGTAGCCAGTAGCAAACCCCGCAAGACCCCGCCCCTGCTGCCATGTTGTATTCGAAGTCGTTCCATCCATTCATAATCCAGAACACGCTGGGATGTTGCCAGTCAGTGGCGTAAGGATCCCGGTTGTCCATTAGGGCGGCATGGGCCAGGATGCCGGGCACTTGGCGGGGGTTCTGGCTGTTTCTTACCCCGGCCCGGGCCAGAATGCCGATGTTCGCGTAGATTTTATTGTCGGTTTCCGTGCCATCCTCGATGTAGAAGCCGTGGCCGATCGACTTCCACCCCACGTTCCGCGCCAGCAACACGCCTTGGGTACCATGCAAAGTAATCCAGCGCGTCATCGATTCGTCGATCGAAGAGTCCTTCACGAAGGTGTCCGGCTGCACTTTGCGCGCCATGTGGAAGTGCACCGCGTATCGGCCAATGATTCCGCCTTGGCCTAATTGGCGAAACTGGACTCCCTGAACCTGGATTTGCTTAAATCCCTGGCGGAAGATGACGTTGCCGCCAAAGTAATTCCCCGCGATCGGCGGAAATGAGGAATTGCAACCCGGCTGCGGTGTGTCAGGACCACGATCTCTCTCAGAGATGACGCATATGTTGCGAGTCAGCAGCGCCACGGCGGCGCGGGTGTCGATTGCGCTGCGGCCGAGTTTCAGTTTGCTTTGCACGTTGGCGGGAATCTTGTAGGTCTCCCCGTAGTGCGGAAAGCGTACCCCGCCCGGCTGCACCGTTCCGTCGTCGAGCACGACACCACTGATCGTAATCGTCGTTTTCTCGCCGTTAGGCATGACATCGGAAATGATCGCCTCTTCCGCATGACCCGGCAGATAGTCGGTAGGCGTGATTACAATATGGTCACCTTTCTGCCAGTCAACTTCGCCATCCACATCAAACTGAGTGTTCGTCGTCTTTAAGCTGGTACTCAACCGTCGCCAACTTTTCCCCGTATTCGCCGGGTCGGGTGCAAGCTCATCGAAGGTTGAGCCTTTCTTCCCGAACAGTCGTAGCGTGCCGCCGTAGGACACCGCCAGCACCTTGCGCCCAAAATAGAGGGTGCTGACCGCCGGATAGTCATACTGGTAGAAACATTCACCCTCCGGATACTGGGAATTCGGGACGCAAGCTTTGTCGGGATAGATCATGTCCATTCTGTTGTCATCCCAAATGTCGCCCGGAATATCGCACCTGACATCTTCCGTGCCATTCTGGTCTTGGCAGAAGATAGCCGCATCGTCCTTCGCTCCCCACAGGTGAATGGCCACCAGCCCGCCCTCGGCGCCGATGGCGTTGTTTGCATTGGGCATGCCCGCTTCCAGCGTGCCGCCATTCAGCACCAGAATCGAGTTCGCGTACAGGTCAAGCTGCTTGTCTTCGAAGATCAGTGTTCCGCCGCTGTGCACGAATACCCAGTGATACTTGTATATCCCGTCGCCATTTTTCCCGTCAGCAACGCAAGGCCCAACAACGTGCAGGTCGGAGTTGTAGTCGCCGGCAGGCAGCGATTCGGGCTCGTTGTTAACAATTTTCTTCCCGCAATAAGCTATTGCGTATGGCGGCAACTTCGCCGCCTTCCTCGCCTGTGCCGCTTCCATCTCGTGATCTACGTCCATCACCATCTGGGCGGCCGAAACTTTTGCCAAGACCATGCCCAAGATCAGCAGGAAAGCCAACCCGAGAAACCGGTTTGTGCGGTGAAAGCGCGACACGGCTATCGCTAGAGTGGCCAGCACAGTGTCCTTGACGGATGACATGTGAACGCCTTTACGCGGGATCCATGCGAGTAGGTTGGGACTCATGGCAGATGGCTCCTTTGCGGAGAACTGGGCTTATAGGTTGGGCTTAAGGTTGACTTGCATCGAGAAATGACCGCCTCGACTAGGGTGGGCTCGCGCTCAAGCAGCGAGACGAACAAGTGTGGAGGGACACTACTACGGGCCAGCGCAAGCTGTCAATGGACAAAAAGTGCCTTGTCAGTAGCACGTGATCTGTCCGCTTTGCAGGTGGCGAGGGTAGGAGACCATGGCCAGCATGGACTCTTACTCGAAGGCCGCGGTGGAGCGGGCGATGAAAGTGCAAGAAGTGATTTTGCGCGCAATGGCGAAGAAGATTACCTGGTGGCAGGCGGCCGAGATTATCGGCATCAGCGATCGGTCGATTGCGACGCTGGCGCAAACCAAGGGGAACGTCAAGGACGTACAGGGCATCCTGGGACACAGCAATCCCGACATCACAGCCGGCGTGTACCTGCAGACGATTGAGGAAGGAGTGAAACAGACGCTGGACGCGATCTACACGGAGTTGACGGCGGGGCCGAGGTTGGTGGCAGTAGTATGAAACGGAGAAATTTGGTACGCTTTGGTACGGTGGGTGTTTGGGCTGGTCCGCAAGTGATTGTCCGCCAAGGACTGGGCGCTTAACTCAGCGGTAGAGTGCCATCTTCACACTCTGCTTACCCCAACCAAATCAGAGAATTACAGAGACTAACGGGAACATTCAGGCACCTTTGGAGCCGTAGTTTGAGGTTAACGTTCCCACATTCGTTCCCACGGGCAGGCGGGTATCTGGCACTAGAATCGCATCGCGGCCATTACCGCATTAGCTTCATCAACTAACCTCTGCCGCTCTTCATGGATGGAGGTTCCATCCGGGCACGAGTTGTCGCAAAAGTGAGCACACGCATTGTCCCGAATATACTGAACCAGTTTTATTCCGGGCCTATACCAGTCACCTTCATAGCGCAGGCTGGCAAAATTGCCCTCAAACTCTCGCTTTGCTGCTTGACCATATGGAACAGGAATCCAGCCGAGGAGTTCAAGACGGCTCTTGGGCTTGACCTTTCGCAATCGGTTCAAACGCATGTAAGGGCAATATTGTGTTGCTCCAACCTTTATCAAATAAGAACCGGCCGTTCTCTCTTGGACAAAATAGACGCACTGCATACGGAATTCTTCGGAGATATGACCTATTTGTCGGGAAATATCTGTATTGGCAAATCGTAAGACGCTACCCCGAGTAGAGCTTCCTGCATTGCAAAATCCCCTTGTTTTTCCAGTGCATTGCGTTTTTCTGGCGGGAAAGCAGCGATCTTGGCTTTTATTGCGGCAATACTCGGTGGGTCTTCATGCATACAGCCGTAGAACCAAGCCAGTCGCTCCTCTACTTTGTCGTATCGCTCAGGAAAATTGGTACACGGCCCCTTACCCGGAAGTTCTGTGTTCGCTGATGGGCCGCGTTCAGGAAATACTCCACCAGACGCCTTTGAGGCCAAAACCATTCTTGTATCTATTGCGGCAAGTTGGAGATGTGCGGCCTCTGCTATGCGATCTCTGCCGACCAATGTCACCCATTGCCCTAAGAAACCGTTCATGGAGTTATCCGCTACGTCCAACAACAAGACGATGCTAATTGCGCTTAAGGAGTTAGCACTGCTGGTGCAGGACGTATCAGCTACCGACTCCACAACCACAATCAGATACTTGCAGCTACTGTCCCCCACCTTTTCCACATACTGATATCTGGTTGAGTGCTTGATACCTTCCTTCAGGTCAGCAATGAACGCTTGACCTACGCTGGTGTTATCAGGGCCACTTACAGTCATTCGCGTCTGTGCAGGCGGGTTCTCATGCATACAGCCGTAAAACCACGCCAGCCCCTCGTCTAGTTTGTGGTATCGCTCAGGAAAATTGGTACACGGCCCCTTACCCGGAAGTTCTGTGTTCGCTGAGCCGCGTTGAGCCAGCAAAGGCGCACTAACCCACAGAATGAATATCAACATCACGGCCTTGCGACTTGCGTATTTCATACACTCTCTCCAGCTTCTTAACTTCATTGACTGAATAGAACGGGGCGATGTTGGGCATTTAGATTTTCACGGCTATTCATCTGATACCGATAGGAGCAACAGTAGCATTTATAGAATTGCTGTCAAGGCATTTCAGACCTGACGATAACGGGGAGATGGATCAAGATGGAAAACGCACCGTTCAGGTCAATGTCAGAATGAGCACGGAGGATTACACGCTCATCCAGCGTGCCGCCAACGTTCTCTGGCCAGATGCAGTGTTAACCAATTCGGGCATTCTGCTCGGATTGGCGAAGATCGCGGCCCGTCAGGTTCTTGAAGAGAAAAAGGGCAAGCGGGGAAAGTGATCGCTAGGGCTTGCTCTTGTTTAGATATTCGATGAGGGCTGAGCGCAGAATGTCCTGATTGCTGCGTCGGGCTTTCGCACCAAAGGTTTTGAGCCGCACAAACAGGGCAGGTTCCAGCTTGACGGTTTGCACGATGGGCCTTTCTTCTGCTGCTGTCTTCTCTCCCTTCATGCCGTCACCATCCGGGCAACTGTGGTTTTAGAGAGGCCCATCTGAGTGGCAATCTGCCCAAGGCTGAGACCCGAACGGCGCAATTCCGCAAGCCTGTCCCGGTCGCATTGTTTTCCGGGGTCTGCCCCCTATGCGTCCTTTCGCTCTCGCACGCTGCAAACCGGCAACTGTTCTTTCGCTCAGACGCACACGCTCCTGTTTCGCAATCGTCGCCAGAATGCTGATGACTGCGTCCTTGAACAGGCCACAGGAATCCAAATATTGCTCTGTGAACGAGCGATAGCCAACCCCATATGCTGTGAGCCTCTAAAGGTGTTGCAACGTCTCATAGACCCCTTCCCGGCTGAACCTGTCCAGTGACCAAAACAGAACCGTGTCGAACTCACGGCGAGATGCGGCTGCAAACATCGCCTGAAACTGCTCTCGGTCGCTCCGTTTGCCGCTGGCGTCGTCAATGTACTCATGCACAACAGGCCAACCCTGCTTGGCGCAGAACTCCCTAAGATTGCTGAGCTGATTCTCAACATCTTGACCTTTGTCTTTGGTGGATACTCGGCTGTAAAGTGCGACGTTCATGAATTCAGTATCTGCTGAACTCAGTATTTCAGTCAAGACAAATCGTGCCACAAACGGTCATTTTTGGAACGGGGAATCGAGTCCGCCTAAGTGGCTGATTCTGAGTCGGGAGGCAGGGCAGATTTCCACCCCGTTTTTGGAACAGCCCCGATAATCCGCTCTGAGACTTTGCGGGATGGTTCACGTCATTCAACCGAAGGACAATGGCTCTTATCGAATCCTAGAGCGATTACAGGGCATTCCAGAGCTGGCCTCGATAGCGAGATAGGCCCAACATGTTGTCACCGGAGAGAATTGTATTGTTTACAACCGATCAGATGTAGTACCTAAATTCCGCCTCTGCCCGTCCGTGGGAGGCTCCCCCGGCCCGCAAGAAAAAGCTGCCTTTGCCCTAGCTTAGCTAGCCCTCGGCACTACGCTGCTCAGTTCCATCAAAGCGAAATTCCTTCACCAAACTGTCAAGGTCGGCCTTGTCCAGTCTGAACCATTCGCCAGCAATGCCGTTTATGCTACAGCGTGTCCTGCTGAAATGGCGATGCAACTGTGCCTCTAAAGCACCTTCGTTCCCATCTGGCGTTGTGCGCCACATGATGACATCGAGCGTGATGGGCAACCCTCCGTAGCTCCCAATTCTCTCCCGCAAGTTGCCAGCATACCCAATTTTGTAACACCCCAGTTCCGAAGAGCCGATTAGGTAGACACCGCGACAACCATCCAAGTGGTTCACGCGATCGCGGGGGGATAGTTTGCCAGCAATCTTGCGCTCAAACTTCTTCTTGGCAGCTTTCTTTATATACCCGAGCTGCTCCCCAGCCATTAGGCCCATGTAAAATGAATTTCCGTATGACATCATTACTCCTAGTTATTGCTTCCAGCCAACCCACGGTTAGCATGGCAGGTCGTTAGACTTTCGGAGACCCCGGTCTAGATACAAATAATTTGCAGCCCAAGGTGACAGTTCTCTGCCTAAGGGCGAGTTCCCATTCCTAAAAAGATCGAGCACGGCGGTTTTGTGCCTGTTCTTTGGCGTCAGCCCACTTGCAGTTTGCTGGGGCATAAGGGCCGTTCAGGTCACGACGTTCCAGCGTCTTGCCATCTGGCCTCTTTCCCATGTCCCAGAAAAACCGCATGAAGCTCTTGCGCCACTCATCACATACGTATATCCCTCTACCACCATAATCGCCATACTGAGCCAAGTTCTTGTCCTCGCAACGCTGAATCATGTTGCGCCAACTGGAATACGTCTCCTTCAAACAGGGACAGAGCCTTTTCCCAGATCGTAGCCATGAAGACGTTGCCATCCCAGACTTGCCGCACAAATCGCAGAATGTCACCCATTCTGTTGAAGCTGTGATTTTCCCCTTTTTCTCCCTTCCTGTCCCCATAACGAACAGTGTGCCAAATCTCTGAAACTTTACCTTCCCTAGGCGACGACCAATAGCCTTTGCTCTGGCGCAGCCACAACTCTTAGTGTGGCCACGACGCAAGTGAGTGAGTCTGGCAATATGCTCAGTGTCACAGTGCTCACTGTCACAGTAGCATCTGCAACGGAGTCGAATCCTGCCAGCGGCGTCATTGGGCGCTCGGCCAAGGACGGTTAGGTCTCCAAACTTCTGGCCTGTGACCACGCCCTTTGGCAGTGTGGCGTCATGGAGTTTTGTATTTTGTATGACGTTAGTCATTGTCGTGCAGTTGCGTCGGTTAGCTAGCTAAGTCATTGAAACTACAGGAACAAGCAGATTTTGCTAGGGCGGATGGGAAAAGAGGCCTCAACGCCGTAAGTTACTGACACCTAGGGGGCTTAGCAAGTAGACAAGTGTAAGCAAAATGACGAAGAGATATGAGTATTACCTACTAGAACCTATAGAACCTACTAGCTCTACCAGACCCCTTTGTACCCAATATGTAGCTTAATTCCCCCCTGTTATCCTCTCACTTTAGGATTGCACTATTGGACTGCACCCCAAAAATGAGACAGGAAGTTAAGGGCCGACCTACATTGAATGGAGAGGTGTATGGAAGTGGCCCGGAGAATGTACAGCCGAGATCTGAAGATCGCGGCGATGCGAGAGATTGATAGCGGACGAAGGATCGGGGAAGTTGCCCGGCACTCTAGAAGTGAGTCCGAAACTGCTGGAACGGTGGCGTGGCGAGTGGCGAGCGCGTGGGGAAGCTGGCTTTTCGCCGGCAATCGGCCGGGGTGGCTTGTCGCCGGCTCTGACCGAGTTGCAGCGGATCGCCGAGCTGGAGCGCAAGATCGGCCAACTGACGATGGAGAATGATTTCCTAAAAAAAGCGTTGGAGCATTTCAGGGATCATCACCCGCCAGCCGTCGTCAGTGGCGAGGCTGCCTGTTTGAGGAAGTCCGCGAAGCCTCGGCGAAAGGCGAGGCCGTGAACGCGCTGTGCCAGATGACCGGCATCAGCCGGGCCAGCTACTATCGTTGGCGCGTGCCACCACCGAGTTTCTCCGGTGGAGATGGAACTGCGCGACGCGATGCAGCAAGTCGCGCTGGAGTATCCCCGCCTACGGATACCGCCGGATCACGTTCGAGCTGAACCGCCGCGGCTTCGGCGGTCAATCACAAACGGGTGCTGCGGCTGATGCGCGCCGACAACCTGCTGTGTCTGCGGCACAAGTCCTTCGTGGTCACGACGGATTCGCGGCACAACCTGCCGGTGTATACCGAACCTGGCTCGCGACATGACACCGAAGGGCGTGAATCAGTTGTGGGTGGCCGACATCACCTACATCCGGCTGCGCACCGAGTTCATCTACCTGGCGGTGGTGCTGGATGCGTTTTCCCGCCGCGTGATTGGTTGGGCCTTGGGGCGCACGCTGGAAGCCGGGCTCGCCGTGTCGGCCTTGATGATGGCGTTGCGGCAGCGGCAGCCGAAGCCTGGACTGACGCATCATTCTGATCGTGGCGTGCAGTATGCTTCGCACGATTACACCGGCTTGCTGAAGCAGCACAGCATTCAGATCAGCATGAGCCGCAAAGGCAACCCCTATGACAACGCGGCCTGCGAGTCGTTCATGAAAACGCTGAAGTACGAAGAGGTCTATCGCACGGAGTACCGCGACCTGGCCGACGCCTACGCGCAGATCGGCGAGTTCCTCGAACGCGTCTACAATCAACAGCGGCTGCACTCCGCTCTGGGATATGTGCCGCCGGCCGAGTTCGAACAAAACAGCGGGAGTATCCAATGACGTTGCTTCGCGACGAATCCTCAAGTTGGGGGCGCTGCCCCCACAGCCCCGGGATTTATCGCATTCCCGCCAGAATGACGGAGCGCGGAGGCAGATCGCTCGGCCTCCGCTCATTCCGGCCACTGAGTCGGCGCTCGGGTTGCGTCCCCGCAGTGCCCTATCCTCCGCTCAGGTCCTTCCAGAGTGGATTACTTCAACCCCGCCGTGCAATGATTTATCAGCGAACGGCGACAGCCCCCTTAACTTCATGTCTCACTCCAGGGGTTCAGTTCACTATGACCCTCACTATCTTATACACATAAGACCAATAGTATCCTTAACATTCCCCCCCCTCTATTGACTATTGAATAATATAGTGACATTTTCTTGATCTCGTGCTATATGGTTTGGGCATGGGAAATCCGGCCGGAGTTCGGCGAGACTTTCAGGCACTTGAGCAGCGGCGGATGCAGGCGGCGCGGCTGCTGGAGAAGGGGTACAGCCAGTCGGAAGTGGCCCGACGAGTGGGAGCGCACCGGCAGTCGGTAAGTCAGTGGGCGGCCGAGTTACGCGAGAACGGCCGCGCCGGGCTGAAGAAGGCGGGCCGTGCTGGCCGCAAGCCACGGTTGAGCGTGGAGGATCTGGGCAAGATCGAGCAGGGACTCAAACGCGGTCCGGAAAGCCTGGGCTACGAGACCGGATTGTGGACCACCAACCGTGTCACCCATTTGATCGAGCAAGAATGTGGGATTTCCTACCATCCCTCGCAGGCATGGCGCATCCTGCGGCAGTTGGGATGGAGTTGTCAGCGTCCGACGGGCCGCGCCTTGGAGCGGGACGAAGAGAAGATCCGGCGGTGGAAGCAGAAGCGCTGGCCGGAGTTAAAAAAAAGGCCAAAAACGAAGGTCGCACGATCGTCTTCATCGACGAGAGCGGGCTGAGCGAGCGTCCCCACCGCTGCCGTACCTGGGCACCCCGCGGACAGACCCCCGTGCTGCAATACCACTTTAATTGGAAGACCTTGTCGGCGATAGCGGGCGTAACCTGGTGGAACTTTTACTTCCGCCTGTTTCCGGGAGCAATCCGTAGCCCGCAAATCATCCAGTTCCTCGCTCATCTGCTGCGCCACATTCCTGGCAAGCTGCTGATCGTTTGGGACGGACTGCCGGGGCACCGCAGCCGTGCCGTCTGGCAGTTCGTACAGCAACAGAGGGGACGTCTGTGGCTGGAATATCTTCCCGGCTATGCTCCAGAACTGAACCCAGTGGAGTATCTGTGGTCACACTGGAAGCAGCACGAATTACCCAACTTCTGCCCCACGACCTTTGGACAGTTGAGCGATTCCGCACGCCGAGCGTTGCGTCGGATGCGCCGTCGGCCCACCTTGGTCTGCGCTTTCTGGGAACAAGCAGAACTCTTTCCGCTGTAACTATATTATGCAAAGGTCAATAAGACAGTTCAGCACTTCCTACGGAGCGAACTGTGATCAGGAAATGCGCTAATCCCGCCTGTGGTGTTGCATTCCGTTCTTCCCACGAGGGACGGCTCTTTCCGTTCGAAATTAGGAACCCGACAGCACCCTGCCACGATGTGCCTGCCGTGATCTGCGAGAAGCAGCCGGGGCGTGCCACAGTCTGTTTCTGGCTGTGCGAATGGTGTTGCGACCGGTTCATTCTGCGGTTCTCAGTGAGCTCAGGTGTAATGCTCACGCCCGCATGCACCGGGCAAGCCGCTCAGCGGAGGACGACAGGTCGGACGAATCAAATACCAGAACCTCAGAGTTACGGACGGAGGTATGCATGATTGGGCTGAAGCGGATCTACGAACCTGCAACTCCACAGGATGGTTTTCGCGTCCTCGTGGAACGACTGTGGCCGCGTGGAGTAAAGAAGACGTCTGCTCACTTGGATAAATGGGCGAAGGAAGCGGCACCGAGTAGCGTACTGCGCAAATGGTTTCACCACGATCCCACACGATGGGACGAATTCAGGCATCGATATTCTCGAGAGCTCGATGAAAACGAAGAGGGATGGAGGCCACTCTTGGCCGCATCATCCAAGGGACGGCTCACCTTGACCTACAGCTCCCGCGATTGCGAGCATAACAACGCCATAGCCCTGAAGGAATACCTGGATCGCAGGCGGCACAGTCACGCCGGCTCTGCCCGAAATAAAGCAGCATAGCGGAGCACCCGCGAGGAGGCAGGAGATGCAGCAAGCAACGGACGCCCTCGAGGACGAACACAGGACAATCGAGAAGATTGTTAGAGTGATGGGCGTGTTGGTGGACGAGTTAGCCGAGAACCGTGATATTGACGATGACGTCCTTAGGGATCTTTGCCAGTTTCTGCAGGTCTACGGACACCAATGTCATCATGGCAAAGAAGAGAGCTATCTTTTCCCAATGCTGGAAAGCCATGGCGTACCCGAAGAGGGTTGTCCCCTTGGGGCGTTGCGGCACGAACACGAGCGGTCACGAGCGCTGACACAAGAATTGGTGCAAGCCTCAGCAGAATATGCTGCTAATCGACACCACAGCTCCTCCGCTTTGTCAGAAGTACTTCGGAATCTCGCCCAGTTCTATCCTGCACACATCTGGAAGGAGGAGTATCTGCTGTTTCCGCTGGCGAGGAAGGTGCTATCGGAAGAAGATGACCAACATCTCCTTAGGGAATTCAGGAGTGTCGAATCCGATATTTACTCCTATGCACACGAGAGTTACGAGCAGCTAGCAACGGAACTCGAAGACCGCGTCCTAAGAACTTCTCCGAAGATGAGAGCCAGCACTGGACGCGTGGCGTGAGATGGTTGGTACGGCCCAGGAGGAGATCCCGGATGAACATCGTGAAAGCGTTATCAATTCGAATTCCATGCACCGTGTGTGGCGAGTTTTATGAAGTGCCTCTGACCGACATCCTGCTCTCCTACCGAATGCTGGAACAGGGCTGCCCGGTACCCGATGAAACTGAGTGCCCGCCACTTTTTCAGACAAGGCTAATTCCACGCGACGTGTTGCATGACTTTGTTGAAGCGTGGCAGCGACTCGAGAAGAGCGTCGACCGGGACAACGGTGAACTTATGCTCAGTGATTGCATAAAAAAAATGGTCGGCGTGGCGGAATTGTTGCATCGGGCACAACACCACGTCGTGGTATCGAGAAGTGCAGTTGTAGACCAAGGCTCATGAGACAGGCGAGGGATCGAGGCTTGGACCAGACCCTAACGGACACGTTCCCGTGCAGCGACGCTTTGTCCTCCATACCCAACCCTGCAGTGGAATCCATGGTCTGGCAGTCATCCCGGACGGACGGGTTGACTGAGGGTGCAGCATGAAAAGCTCAGGTACGTTTATAGGGTCGGAAAGAATATTTGAGAAGTTGCGCGCAATCTGTACGGAGCGCACAGTCCAGGGATCGACGGTGCTATTTGGCCAAGGGGAAGCTCCCAAAGAAGTGGTGCTCGTCTTGCGCGGAGAAATTGCACTGACTCCGGATGCTACCGAACCGACCCTTTGCCGGATTGCAAGAGCTGGTGCGGTCCTCGGGATCCCTGCAATTCTGGGGCGCAAATGCTACGGCCTGACTGCCGTTTCGGTCGGCAAGTGCATGGTTGCCATCGTGGCCAAGGACCGCTTCCTTGCGGCGCTTCAGACAGACTCGGAGATGCATTTGGGGATTGTTCGAATGCTGGCGGAAGAGATTTCGGAGATGCAGAACTTGAATGTGCAGTTCCGACTTGCTCACATGAACGAACTGGCCATCCAATGAGATGGGGCAGCGGATGCGCGCGAAAGTCCTCACTCCGCCCGCATGGTAGGACCGGCAGAGAGGGAACACAGAAAAGGTCGAGCCATGGCATACGTGATTGCTGAACCATGTATCGGTGTGAAAGACACCGCTTGTGTTGATGCCTGCCCTGTGGACTGCATTCATCCGAGGAAGGATGAGAGCCGCTTTGCTGAGGACCCTCAGCTCTACATCGACCCTATTGAGTGTATCGATTGTGGTGCGTGTGTACCGGTGTGCCCGGTGTCAGCGATCTTCGCGCTCGACGATCTCCCTACAAAGTGGAAGGAGTACACAGAACAGAACGCTGAATACTACAAACGCTGAGCACGAGCGTTGAGGATGTCATGCTGATCGGATAATCACAGGCATATCAGCGGCAGTGAAAAGAGAGGGGTCATGGGACTACACATTTTATCCCGGACCTGGGTGCAGAGTTTGCAGTGCCAAAGGACGGAATCATGAGCCGGGTGCTTCAAAGGGACTAGAAGCTCAATGTAACGCTATTTGGTTTCTCGACAGGCCAGGAATTGTCAACTCATTCTGCCCCGACACCAGCTCTGCTGTACTTCCTCCAGGGCGAGCGGACGTAAGATTGCGCCGAAATTGTTGCCGGAAAACCCGGCTCTTTCGTCTATATGCCTCCTATGCTGCCTCACGGTATTTCCGCCAAAACTCCGGTCATGATGTTGTTCGTGCAGGTCAAGAACACCATGGTGATACCGGGAAAGCTGCACGAGAATGGGAGGTGTCTAAATGTTGCAGGCGGAAGTGGGAGGCGCCGGCTCCGTGATGATATCGCCCCGCATCAGCTAGCGGTGCGCGAAGGTGCTGTTCAGAGCCAAGCGTCGGATGCATTAGCCAGCCTCGCTAAGAACCTGCTTTCTGAGCTGCCGCCAGCGAGCCTAAGGCGCCCATAGCCAAGCGGATCTGCAGCGGCACGAGCTGACCTGTTGACAAGTTACAAAATCCGCCCTGATATCCGAGAGAACCGCGCCGCAGCAGTTGTGTCAGCATGGCGAGTGATTGACACGCCAGGTTCTGATTGATGAACGGCTCCTGGCGGGTGAGGGCTTCCCTCATTCCCTCATTCTGACCATTGCCAACGGGAGTTTCTCAATTAGTCGCGGCTGATTTCGCCAACTGTGCCTTAATTTCTCTCGCTTCCGGGGCCAACTCACAGAGGACTATAATGCGTTTGGCTTTGGAAGAGAACTTGGCGAACCTATGCTAGAGATCAGGCTCATCCTTTGTCCCATTGATTTTTCTGAGTTTTCGCTACGGGCGTATCGCTATGCGGTATCGGTGGCGGAGCACTATCAAGCCCGGTTAGTGGCGCTGCACATCGTCGAATTATGGCTTCATCCTTCGCTCAGTTTTGCTCCTTCTGCGACAGTCTATGATGGGTGGCGCAAATCGCTCCACGAACAGGGCAAGAAACAACTGCAGGAGTTTGCCGAGAACCACACACACGAGGAAACTCAACTGGAGATCATGGTCGAACAAGGAATCGCCGCGGACTCTATCTTGACTTTCGCACGAGAGCACAGAGCCGATGGGATCATCATGGGGACGCACGGGCGGCGCGGGTATGATCGCCTGATGTTGGGATCGGTAACAGACCGGGTGCTGCGCAACGATCCCTGTCCGGTACTGGTGGTGAATAAGCTTCCCGATGACCCTTCGGCGACTGAAGAACTGGGCGGCGAGCACCGCTTGAATCGCATTCTTTTCTGTACAGATTTCTCTGACAATTCCGGGCAGGCTCTGACGTACGCGATCTCCGCGACGACGGAATACGACGCCGAACTCACCCTAATGCACGTGTTGGAAGAGATCCCAAACGCAACCAAGACGGAACAGGCGATAGGCGCGGCGATGGAGCAACTCGAACGGCTGATTCCACCAGAGGAGCGGAAGACTCTCAAGACTAAATTGGTGGTGCGGGTCGGGAAACCATACGAGCAAATTATTCAACTCGCCAAAGAAGCACACATCGATATCGTGGCAATGGGAGTGCGCGGCCGAGATACCTTAGACTTGGCGATATTTGGTTTGACCACTTATCGAGTAATGCAGTTGGGACCGTGCCCAGTTCTCGCGGTGCATATTTGAATCGTTAGATGTTGGTTGCTTCGATTGGGGATAACACCAGCATAACGCTGGTTGGCGTAACATCCCGTGGGCCTGCTGATAGGCCGGGGCGGGATTTCCCTCTGCTGCCAGCGGTCATGTATGTCACGTGTCATGTGCCAATAATTAGGAGTGACGACCATGTCCGCTTTTCGACGCACCCTCGCCGCGGCCTGTATGTTCTGCCTGTTCAGTCTTGTTGGAAGCTCTGCGGGCGCACAAGCCGCAGACGCCGACTGGCCAGCCTACAACCGCACCCTGCCTGGCGATCGATGGAAATTGAGGCGACCGACACGGAATTGGGAATGCGCATGGTGCCCGCGCACACTTTTCCTTCGTTGTCGGTGTTCCAGTAGGGGGCTGCTGCCAACTTAGTAGCAGCTACTGGCCTCTTGTTCTCCGGAAACGCGCGCACGAACAGAACGCTGTTACGAACTGCGAATAGCAGAGCGGGATGCGGAAAGAGCTTGCCGGAAACATCGGCTATTTCTGAGCCTTGTCGAAAGAACATCGGCCGGACAGATGCCGGCAGAGTTGACTTGGACGGAGGACTGCAGAGATCCGGGTACTTGATTCGCGACTTCGTTCTGACGTCTGTTTTGGGTGTGCGGGTGCAGATATCGGACTATCGTGGACGGTCCAATCTCGTTCTTGTCTTTGCAGGGCAAGCAGGCATCGAGTCCGACTTTCTCCAGAACGCAGCCGCACGCTGCCAGGATTTCACCGGCCAGGATGCGATCATTGTCGCCGTGTTTCCGTACAACTCCCAGGAGACCCATCTCCTGAAAATATGGACTATGTTGCCCTTTGTGACGCTTGCCGATGATGTTGGGAGAGTGCACGACCTCTACGGTGCCGTCGATGAACAGCAAAAGCCCGCTCCCGTCATCTATGTAACCGATCGTTTCGGCGAAATTTTTTCCGTCTACGACGTTCGCAGCGGCAAGAAGCGGCCCCTTACTGATGAGATCTTGAAGATGCTGGAGTTCATCAATCATCAGTGCCCGGAGTGTGAACCGCCCGAGTGGCCCTGTTGAGTGCTTGTTTTGAGCGAATTGCGTAGCCCCGCATGTCTCCGAAGCCGGGCCCTGAGTGATGGTCAGCGTCAGTCCGGGAACGGAACGGTAGGTCCGTTAGAGGTTTCCGTCAGTCAAATCCTGTTGTTGATTCAATGACAGTGGACACCTATATTCTCAGCGAGGTGAATAGTTTGTGCGGGTGAACTGCCACATCCGGAAGTGCTCCCCAGCAGCACCGAAGCCGAGTGCCAGGGCAGCAGCATCTATATCGTATTACGATACACTAGGAGAAAGACGGCGAGGATGGACTACAAATTTATTAATGACCTGTTGGCTACGGCAGAAGTCCCGAACGAAGGCATTCATAGCCGGGTACTGCAAAAAGACGAGCATGTGAATATCACCCTGTTTGGGTTTTCGGCCGGGCAGGAGCTCTCGACGCATTCGGCTCCCACTCCGGCTGTCATCTGCATCCTGAACGGCGAGGCTGACATAACACTCGGAGAAGATGTACATCATGCGAAGGCTGGCTCCTTCGCGTACATGCCGCCGCTGCTCCCACATGCGATCGCCGCAAAGGCTGCAACGACTATGCTCCTCATCCAGATCAAGATGCCGCAGAAGTAGCCGGTGAGATCTGTTATTTCCGCGCAGAGAAGAGGACCCGAATACTCCCGGAGCGACTCGCCTTTCTTTAGGTGGTCCAGTATGTCTTCACACACCCCGGCGTCGACAT
>CAWFAY010000007.1:0-485530 GCA_963813905.1 uncultured Acidobacteriaceae bacterium
ATCGCCATCCCACCACAACACGCTCGGGGCGTCGAGAGAGTCACGTTGATAGGGAACGTCAGCAAAACAGAGGAGCCAGATCTGGTGGGTGCCCGCGACATCTACCTGAAGCGATACCCAGACAGCAAGTACTGGGTCGACTTTGACGACTTCTTCTTTTATCAGATGGATGTGTTGGACGTTTATTACGTAGGAGGTTTTAGCGTGATGGGGTGGGCGGCAGCGTCGGAGTATTCTCAGGCCCAATCCGATCCCTTGGCTGACGACAAGCGAGACATCATGCAGCACCTGAACACCGACCATGCGGACGCACTTGTCCTCCTCGCGAAACATTTCGCCGGAATTGAGGCGCAGGAAGCCGAGATGACCTCGCTCGATCGCCTCGGTTTCAACCTGCGGCTGAAGACCGAAAGCGGGGTTCATGGAATGCGCATTGCATTCTCGCGCACGTCCCTGTAAGCCGGAGAACAGAAAGTCTCCGCAGATCCGGCTCACTTCCTAAATTGTCGGTGTGACTAAAATGTGACTATTACAGCCACGAATCACCGTAAATAGCCACTAAAAAGGCCGTGTTACGGAATGGACCTGCGGGTCGTGGGCTGGAGCGAGTTGATTTAAAATCAGCTACTTAGCTGGATCGCGAAAAAGGAGCGCTGTAGAGATTGTGAGATTCTCAATCTTCAAACCCGGGTTCGATTCCCGGTAGCGCTACCAATTTTCTACCGCTATCTCCTGTCATCTCCAACACTTCCAAAAATCCATAATTTCACCCGTAACGCGTCATATCGCTCCAAAGCGTCAGGCAGGGGTCACAATAGGGGTCACAGTTTGCGAGGTGCGATGCGCAACCGGAATCGTAGGTACGATCGCGCCGCGATCGCTCTCGCCGCCTACCCGATTGACGACGTGAGACCGCTCTTGTCGGCGACCGACTCGAACGAAATTACATTCTCGAGGGTCATGACAAAGCTTGGCAGGAACCTGGAGAGCGACGTCAGGCCTATTACACAGACCTGGCGCCCGGGAAATATCGCTTTCGCGTGATGGCCGCGAATAACGATGGCGTGTGGAACGAAATCGGCGCGACGCTGGACTTCGCAATTGCGCCCGCCTACTGGCAGACGAACTGGTTCCGCGGGTTGTGCGTAGCCGCTCTCCTCGCGTTAGTTTGGGTGGCGTATTCGCTCCGGGTGCGGCAACTGCGGCGGCAGGAAAAGAAGCTGCGGGATGTGGTCGAAACCATTCCGGCGATTGCGTGGACCGCGCTGCCGGATGGCTGGGTGGACTTCTCCAATCGACACTGGGAGGAATATACGGGTCTATCGATCGAGAACGGATCCGGCTCAGGCTGGGAGGCAGCCGTTCATCCTGAGGACGTGAAGCGACATGCGGAGAAGTGGCGGGCCTCGGTGGCGAATGGCGAGCCTTTCGAAAGTGAGGCGCGCTATCGGCGGGGAGACGGTCAATATAGGTGGTTCCTGGTGCGCGCCGTGCCGCTGAGAGACGCGGGAGGCAAGATCGTCAAGTGGTACGGGACAATAACCGACATCGAGGACCGCAAGCGCGCGGAACAGCTACAGGCGGACCTGGCGCACATCAATCGCGTGAGCATGATGGGCGAATTGGCGGCCGCGCTCTCTCACGAACTGAAGCAGCCAATCGCTGCCACCGTCACAAATGCGAAGACCTCTATTCGATGGCTTAAGCGCGACCAGCCGGACTTGGAAGAAGCGTGCGAGGCGTCAGCAAGAATCGTGGAGGACGGAAATCGCGCCGCTGACATAATCGACCGCCTACGGTCGTTGTACAAGAAGGCTCCGCCAAATCGTGAGCTGGTCGACGTAAACGAGATTGTCAACGAGATGGTTGTCCTGATGCGGAGCGAGGCGCATCGGTATGGAGTTTCGATACGCATAGACCTTGCTGCCGGCCTTCCGAAAATCACCGCAGATCGTGTTCAATTGCAGCAGGTGCTGATGAACCTTATGCTCAACGGCATCGAGGCGATGAAGGAGACGGGCGGAATCGTTACGGTGAAGTCGGAACTGGACCAGAACGGCGGAGTGATTGTCTCGGTGAGTGACACCGGTGTTGGCCTGCCGGCCGAAAAGGCGGACGAGATCTTCAATGCATTCTTTACCACCAAGCCACAGGGCTCGGGTATGGGCCTGGCGATAAGCCGATCCATTGTCGAGTCACACGGTGGCCGGTTGTGGGCCACGGCGAACGACGGAGGGGGTGCGACGTTTCATTTCACTTTGCCCACCGCAGCCGAAGTAGCGAGGGTATCCACTACCTAATTGTCATTTCGTAGTGCCCTTCGACTTCTCGACGCCCTCGGTCCTAAGTTATGTCCGAAGGCCACGCGGTGATCCTTGGAATGAAATTTGGTCAAAGTGACTGGCGATACCACCGCTATCCCTTAGAGATTTAAGATAGCTATATGGGAAGACGAGCCGCGATCGCGCTAGGCATCCTGCTGGCCTGCTGCGCTTCCGCTTCCGCTTTGGACCCAGCGCTCGGGATCACTCAGTACGCGCATACCGCATGGCGAACGCAAGATGTCGCCGAAGACTTTCACGGCCCATTCACCCAGACTGCCGATGGCTACTTCTGGTTCGGAACAGCCAGCGGCCTGATGCGCTTTGACGGCGTGAACTTCGTCTCCTATGCCCCGCCTGACCTCAAGCTGCCAAGCCGTGGTTACCAGTACCTGCTGGGTGCCCGCGACGGCAGTTTGTGGATCGGCACAACCAACGGTTTGGGCCGCTTGAAAGATGGCAAGTTCCAGTGGTACTCCGATCCTGCCAAGCATACAGGTACCGTCAGAATAATCGAGGATAAACAAGGCACGATTTGGGTCACTCGTTACCGTGTTCCCCCCGGCGAAGGGCCATTGTGCCGTGTTGAGGGAACGAGGCTGCACTGCTACGGAAAGAACGATGGAATTCCCGCCCGCTATGCCCTTGGCCTGACGGAAGACAGCGCGGGCAATCTATGGTTCGGCTCCAATGTGCTCTATCGCTGGCGGCCGGACTCTCCCGCGACTGCGTATCTAAACGATTTAGCCCGCCGTCAAGATGCCGGACAAGGGGTAAACGATGTCGCAACCGGGGAGTCGGGCACCGTTTGGGCTGCGACCGACGCCGCCGGCGCCGACTTGGGTGTTCGTTATCTCTCCGGCGGGAAGTGGGCATCGTATGTCATTCCAGGATTCGACGGGAGCAAAATCGATGCCATGGCGTTGTACGTCGATCGGAACGGCTTACTGTGGATCGGCACCGATAGCGACGGCATTTATCGGGTTCGCAACGGCAGAGCAGAACATTATGGGATCGCCGAAGGGCTTTCGGGCAAATCGGCGGATTCGTTTTACGAGGATCGCGAGGGCAATCTCTGGGTGCGGACCGACACGGGGATAGATAAGTTCCGTGATATTCCCGTGATTACCTACTCCACTCGCGAGGGGCTGTCGCAGGCAGCCATTCTTACCGTTCTTGGTTTGCAAGATGGTTCTCTATGGGTTGGAAACGGCAGCGCCATCGACATTCTTGCCCATGGAGAACACTCCGTGCTGTCGGCCAAGGAAGGCCTGCCTGGCGCGGCCGTAGGCGGGCTTTATCAGGACCACAGGGGCGTTGTTTGGCTGGGGCTGGGTGGCAGGTTGATGTCTTATGAGCACGGCCGGTTCAAAGAATTCAAACGTCCGGATGGCTCCAGCATTGGCAAGGGGGGGATTTCCGCAATCACCGAGGACGCCAACCACACGATCTGGGCCCTAACGCCACAGCATGAACTCTTTCGAGTCAAAGACCAAACCGCATACCTGGTGATTTCGGTGAGCAGCGACAACCGGCGTTCAGGTTATCTTGCGCCCGATCACGAAGGTGGCCTCTGGATCGGCTCGCTCAATGGCACCCTCACCTATTACCGCGACGGCCAGACCAGTACGATTTCAATACCGGCGCAAGGCAGCGAATTCACCTTGATGGACCTTGCACTGGACTCCGACGATTCTTTGTTGCTCTCGACCAGCGAGGGACTTTTTCGCTGGGACAACCAACATTGGCAGGTGCTCAACCACCGTAATGGCATTCCCGAGGGAGCGGTTTCTACCGCAATTCGCGATGATGTCGGCGCGCTTTGGCTCTATGCGCAACGAGGCTTAGTCAGGATCACGAAGGCGGAATACGACAAGTGGCTCGGCCACAGCGACAGCGAACTACAGACTGAGGTGTTTGATAAGTTCGACGGTTTACGGCCGCGCGGTACTTTCTTGCCGTTGCAGCCGATGTGCACAAAAACGCGAGATGGAAAACTCTGGTTCGCTGCCACAGATGTTCTGCAGATGGTCGATCCCACGCAAACGTACAGAAATGGCATAGCCCCACCCGTCCGTATCGAACGAGTGATGGCCGATCACAAGGACTATCCGATCGCAGAAAAACTCCATCTGCCCGCCTTGACGCGTGATGTCGAGATTGACTACACCGCCCTGAGCTTTGCTGCGCCGCAAAAAGTCCAGTTCCGTTACATGCTTCTCGGCCACGACTCAGACTGGCAGGACGCAGGAAATCGCCGGCGGGCTTTTTACACCAACCTCCCGCCGCGTAACTACCGATTCCGCGTGATCGCCTGCAACAACAGCGGGGTATGGAATGAGCAGGGCGCGACTCTTGACTTTGCGATAACTCCGGCCTACTACCAGACGGACTGGTTCCGAGGGCTGTGCGTGGTGGCTTTCCTGGGGTTACTTTGGGCGGTGTATCGAGTGCGAGTTCGGCAACTGCGCCAGCGGGAAAATAAGCTGCGGGATGTGGTCGAAACCATCCCGACATTTGCCTGGACCGCTCTGCCCGACGGCTCAGTGGATTTCGTGAATCGCAACTGGCAGAAATATACGGGCCTCTCCGCCGAAAAATCGGTGGGTTCGGGTTGGGAAGCCGTCGTTCATCCCGAAGACTTAGAGCGGCATAAGCAGAAGGCGCGCGTCTCGGTGGCGACCGGTGAGCCCCTCGAAAATGAGGTACGTTTCCGCGGTGCTGATGGAGAGTATCGCTGGTTCCTGGTGCGTGCGGTGCCGCTGCGCGATGCGCACGGCAAGATCGTCAAGTGGTACGGTACCTCTACCGACATCGAAGACCGCAAGCGCGCCGAACAGCTACAAGCAGACCTTGCTCACATCAATCGCGTGACTACGATGGGTGAACTCACGGCGTCGTTTGCACACGAACTCAGACAGCCGATCGCTGCTAGCGTGACGAATGCGAAGACCTGCATGCTCTGGCTTAAGCGCGACCAACCTGATTTGGAAGAGGCATGCGGGGCAGCAAGCAGAATTGTAGAGGATGGAAAACGTGCCGGTGACATCATCGATCGTTTGCGGTCGCTCTACAAGAAGTCGCCGGCCAAGCGCGAACTGGTCGACGCGAACGAGGTTGTTCGCGAAATGGCCGTGCTACTGCGGGGCGAAGCCAACCGGTACGCAGTTTCGGTGCGGGCGGATCTCGCTCCCGACCTTCCCAAAGTTACGGCAGACCGAGTGCAACTCCAGCAGGTGCTCATGAACCTAATGCTCAACGCCATCGAGGCCATGAAAGAGACAGGAGGAATCGTTACGGTCAAGACCGAACCTGACCGGGACGACCGAGTGATGATCTCGGTGAGTGACACTGGGGTGGGACTGCTGGCCGACCAGGCCGAACAGATTTTCAATGCTTTCTTTACCACCAAGGCGCAGGGTAGTGGTATGGGGCTATCGATAAGTCGTTCCATCGTGGAGTCCCATGGCGGCCGGGTTTGGGCTACGAACAACTCGGGCCGTGGAGCGACGTTCCATTTCACTTTGCCGGTCGCAGCCGAGAAAATGATTGTGCCCGCTACGGGAACATGATTAAGGGCCTGGCAAAACGGCTCGCTATTTTGTGCTCGAAGCGATCTCGGCTTGATGACCATTCGTGGCAGCGGCGGACGGTTTAGCTTCATTTCCGGCTGTCGCGGTGGAGTGGACGGACTCTTTCATTTGGCGAAGAGAGGTTTGCAGCGAGTTCTTCGAGATTTTGCGCACAATCGGAGCGACCATCCAGCAAACAGCAACCGGCATATCCCTGCTGAGGGCCATCGCCTCGAGTTCAACGTATACCCCATCATCCCTCTCTTCAAACTTGGTAATGGTGTAGAGCCGCCAGAGGTAGCCATTACCCTCACCCGGTGGAAGGTCCCGCTCATCAGCCCTTCCGTAGCCCCGAACCTCCTGCAGGGTTGTGGTGTAGGCGATGCTGTACCAACGCTTCGCGTCGAGCTGGAGATAACAGGCATGGTATTGGCCGTCGAACACCGTTTCTACGGCCTCCTTGTTCATAACGCGCATTGAGTACTTATCGCAGGTTTCGGCGCTACCGAGTGCCTTGGAATCTACAACCGTGGGTTGATAGAAGTCCTTGTAGTGGTCATAATCACGCGCCGCGGACAGAACATCTTCAAGCCTGGCGTGTGGGATGAAAGCGGCGCCGATCCAGTCGTGGATTAGCCCGGAAGGTACAGGTTTTGGGTTTCGCTCTCCCACCGAAGCTACCAGAATCTCTCCCTCACGAACCCGCTGGATGCGGTCGGGCGATTCGTCAACCCAGAGGAAGGTCCCGTGAGCCCGGTCGCGCATCCGTGCGTTCGCCGTCTCGACGTACGCATCCCACGTTCGCAAGGTCTCTGGCTTCAGCTCGGCTGCCGGAGAGGCGACCGGAATAGCAAGAAACAATGCGCACAGGATGCCAGCCATGAATGTGCGGTGGATACCTTGATCAGATCGGAGCGACTTGGCAGTCTCGCCCATGGCCAACGTTGCAGAAGGCACCGCTGCACATTCAACCTGGTTCGAGCCACGCGATTGCTGACTGACCTGCATTCTTCCTCTTCGGCACGAAGTCAGATTTGAGGTGGCGAGTTGCCGGCCCGAATCCTTCTCCCGTCTACGGCGCGCTTTAGACCGTTAAGTGCTGTGCACCCGCTAGCAAGCTTTCCAGCCGCGCCTGAATGCGAATGCAATCTTCGAGCGTGACCGACGCCAACGCTGTGTGAACGAACTCCTGTTCGCACTCTGGCGAGCAGAAAATGTTCGGGAATTCTGCGGCGGAGGTTCGTGGATCTCGAAAGTTTCGGCAGCTATGACACAATCCGGGTCTTGGCTTGGTGGATTCGGTCTCCGCCAGCGCAACACCGAGCTGGATAATCACGGACGCAGCGGAGTTGGTTTGCGGATCTTTAGTCCACGAGCTGTGAGACTCGGAATTGCTGGAACTGAGCGGTTGATATTTGAACTGACTGGCTGACATTGTGCTCCATCCTTCGCTGTTGTCAGAGCACTTTGCATTCCAAAGCGATTGCCACATTCAGGCTGCGAAAAGAAAGCATACTCAGTAGGTGGCGATACAACCCTAAGAAGCGGGTGTCAACAGGTCGACATGTCGATCAAGGGACGCGGCAGGAGGTGAATGCGGGTTCGATGTTACTGTGGGGGCTGACGCTCGCACTGGACTATTGGGCGAGGCCGATGGTGCAGTTGGAGGCGCTGGCCGCAAAGCCTCAGGAGGAGACTACATTTCAGAACGACTGATCAAGGTCTGCCGGCATTTGGTCAGGGGTAGCAAGTGTTTCGGGCAGCGCAGGACGACGCGCCGCCCGTTCGATGCCGAGCTTCTTCATCCTGTGAATCAGAGTGGTTCGCTTGATGCCAAGCTTCGTAGCGGCACCATTGCTTCCTCCAATGACCCAACCGGTCGCCTCAAGCGTTTGAAGAATCAGCGCTCGTTCGGAGTCGCTGAGAGTGATGGGCAGAACCGTTGACGGGGCTACGCTCACCGTTGCCACGATAGGCGGAGCCAAAGGGCGGATCGGCGCTGCGGCTAGCGGATTTGGAAGCACCCCATCGTTTGCCAGAATTACGGCGCGCTCGACGAGGTTTTGTAGCTCCCGTATGTTGCCCGGCCAGGCGTAAGAACAAAATGCGGCCATGGTTTGTTCTGGAATGACCTCTATCTTCTTACCTATTCTGCGGCCGAAAACATCGACGAAGTGCCCGACGAGGGCCGGGATGTCTTCCCGCCTCGAACGGAGAGGCGGCATGACAACGGGGAAGACGTTCAGGCGATAGTACAAATCGTTGCGAAATTGCTGTTGGGAAACCATCTCGGCAAGGTTGCGATTGGTCGCCGCGACAAGGCGAACATCTACCTGGTGCGTGCGGCCACTTCCCAGCCGCTCGAACTCCTGCTCTTGTAGGACGCGCAGCAGTTTCGGTTGCAGAGCCGCTGGAATATCGCCGACCTCATCCAGAAACAGCGTACCTTTATCCGCTAATTCGAAGCGGCCAATTTTCTGCGCTATTGCGCCCGTGAACGCACCTTTCTCATGGCCGAAAAGTTCGCTTTCGAGAAGATCCAGGGGAATGGCGGCGCAATTTAGCTTAATGAACGGTCGGCCGCAACGCGGGCTCAGGTTGTGAATCGCGCGCGCAATGAGTTCCTTACCAGTGCCGGTTTCGCCTTCGATCAGCACTGTGGAGTATGTCGGCGCTACCCGCTGAACTTGTTCGAGAACTGTTTCCAACGCAGGACTGCTACCGATGATCTGCTCGAACCGACGCTCACCAATGTCGCGGTCGCTGGAATTCGTCGTCGCCAAAGTTGCCATCGACAAAGCCTCCTGGCTTGCTGAAACACCACCCCGCTGGACTACATCGTCAGTGCTGCCTTTACGTGCTCAAGCAGCACATCGTCATTGAAGGGTTTGGCCAGGAACTCCACAGCTCCAGCGCGGAGAGCTTGCATGCGCATGTTTGCATCGCCATGCGCAGTGATAAAGATTGTCGGTATTTTGAGGTTTTGCGAGTTCAAGCGGGCTTGCAGGTCGAGGCCAGACATCCCAGGCATTCGAATGTCTGTGACAAGACACGCGGTGTTATTTTGTTCGCCAGAGTTTAAGAACTCCTCTGCGGAAGCAAACCCAAGTGCTCGGAGGCCGACTGCTTTTAGCAGCCCTTCCAGGGCCCTCCGAACTGACTCGTCATCATCGACGACAGCAACGATTCTTGTATTCGTTTGGCTAGCCATGACACCAAACTACGTGAGCCGCGGCAAGGACGCAATTATCCTTTGGTATGTATTTGCTCATACATGGGATTCGTTCAGGCCAGAGCGGAGCGGCGGCGCGGTTGGGACAAGACGAAAGCGATATTCTGAAGTAGCCAGAAGTCTCAGGTACGTTTGAAGTTCATTTTGCGATCGGCAGCCTCAGCTTGTCTGCCATCCTGACTAACGCGGCAAGGGAATCAGCTCGCATCTTGCGCATAACGTTCCCGCGCTGCATTTTAACGGTGATTTCGCTGGTTCCAAGTTTCCCCGCGACCTGCTTGTTGAGCATGCCGGTGACAACCAACTGCATGACTTCGCGTTCTCGCGGGGTCAGTTCGTCATAGCGCTTTCGCAACTCACCAACTTCGCTCTCCTGCCGTCGCCGGGTCCGGTCGCGCTCGAGTGCCTGCTGAACTGCATCCAGCAGGTCCTGATCGTGAAATGGCTTGGTCAGAAACTCCACCGCGCCCGACTTCATCGCCTTCACCGACATTGGGATGTCCCCGTGTCCAGTAATAAAGATGATAGGAATCAGCACACCCGCGTCGGCCAGTTGCCGCTGGAAATCAAGCCCGCTGAGGCCGGGTAGCCGCACGTCGAGAACGAGACAACTCGGCCCGTCCGCGGTGTTTCTGCCCAGGAATTCCTGAGCGCTGCCGAACGCCTCTGAGCGGAGCCCCACGGATTTCAGGAGACCCTGGATTGCCTGGCGAACTGAGGCGTCATCGTCGACAACGAAAACCGTCGATGTGTCTGGTTCTTTCACACTGGACAAGCTATCACTGAGCAGCGAAATAATATCGCATTGCCGGCAAGCTGATCACGAAACCTTTGAATACCTACGAGGTTGAATTTGAGTAGGCGCGTCATGCATCTGGGCAGGGAATGTTGCGCCCCTTGCAAGCAGTCTAATTCTGAGCCCTGTGACTCGACTCTGTCTGTCAGAAGCGTGAGTCTCAAGGCCCCGAACAGCCAATGCAAACATCACCATCGCACACCCGCGAAGGATCACGAAGGTTCCAAAAGCAAAACCGAGAAACCAGATTGCCGAATCCGGCCACTCAGCCCAGAGCAGCAGGCCCAGAACTAGCGTCACAGCACCATCTAAGATCGCCCAGCCTCGGCTTCGGTGCTGCAACTGAACTGCGGCCAACATGCGGAAAATACCGATCACGGTGAAGTAAGCCGCAAAGCACAGTGTCCACACGACCCCTCCCGCGATAGGATGCATCACCGCGACCAAGCCCGCTGAAATGCCGAGCACGGCCCCGAGGGCATGGAGCGGTACTCCACCCCAGTCGCGCACGCAGAAGGCATAGATCGCCTCCAGTAAGCCGCTCGCAAGCATCAGCCAACCGAGCACAGAGACGCTTCCGAATACATTGACCGGGATGAAAGCCAGAGCGGTGATCCCTGACCCGAGCAATATAACTCCGAGCGCCAGGAAGCACCCCCAGCGATTGCGCGCCTGCTCAACATCGATCAGTGTTGTATTCGTGTTCACATTAGCTCCACGAAATGCCGGATCGGATCTTCTCTCAGCCGTCCGTTACAAATTGCCCCTTAAAGCGTGGATGGGAGGCGGGAGTCCAATGCGGCCAACCACTGGAGACCCCCGCCTTTGCGGGGAGGTAAGGAGGAAACAGTTGATGGCGTTTCTTTTCGCCACCTCGATCCGTCAACAGCGGACCTGGCACCAGGTGATAGGTCTGGCAGCCGCCTAGAGACTCAGGAGCATAACCATGGAAGTTGCTCGAAGTTGAGGAATAGTCGCCCTGGACATGTCGTCGTCGTATTGTTGTCCCAGGTATTCCAAGACACTGTCCCAAAAGTTCCTAAGAGCAAGACCGATTGGACGCCCCTGCGCATAGTCGTCGAGCAACGTGTCGGTTGTTCCATTGCAGACCATAAACTCACACTCTCCAGGCCGGGCGGTGCTCCTCAACGGCGCTCGGCACTCGTTTACGCCACGAGACGCTCCATAGCGCTTCGCGGCTTGCTGCTCTTCGCGGTGAAGGAACTTTGCCAGGTAGATCGCCAGTCCGTTCCACACTGTCCTTGACACATGAATACGTTTGACCGCCCACCCATGGGCCCGCCACATTCGGGGCATATCCAGTTGACGATTGCGGACAAGTAATGTTCATGGACAGGGGTTGCCGCCGTTGGGGCTATGTGAATCGATCTTTCACGATCGCTCTGGCTTGGCATCTGATCGCCTGACAACTCGTACCTCATATCAACGCTCCCCGGCCAGCCATTGTTCACTCACGCTGGCCTGCCCTGACATAAGCATCTCGAATACCAATCCGACCGTCATTCGCACGGAGGCCCAGCCGTGCTATTTCCCATAAATTTCAACAAAAATATCGGGGCCGGTATGGAGCGCCAGGCGAAATTCGGTCCGTAGTGTCATCTGTGGGACTGCACCGTTGACAGCATGAGGACACACCAACTGCACAAATGCGGAACGGCACCCGTTCCCGAGCGATTATGAGTTCCCGTACCTGCCGTCGACGATGGCTGACATTAAGTTGACCCTGTCGATCGGCGGACGCTTTGTTCATACAACAATTCCGCGGAAACGGAGCTTCGGCATAGGGCTTTCGCTGCGACGACCAAAGCTGTTCGGAGCAGATAGGTGCCGTGCGAGTAGATTGAGCTCTAGTTGCTGTTCTCGCCGCTGGAATCAGTGGCAGTTAGTACCGGGGTCTTCATCGATACCACAGGGCAAGGGGCCTGAATGACGACGTCGTAGGCTGTGCGCCACAGCGGTTGCCCCTCAGGCGACCACGCGCGTAGCCCCATCACAATGAGATCGGAATGGCTTTGCTCAGCTATTTCGACAATCAGTTGGGCTGGCGCTCCAAATTCAACCCGGCATTTGATCCTACCTGCCGCGCCAGGATGCTCATTCAGAAATGGGTCGAGCTGCCTCTTTACCTCAGCGACTAGCTTCGAGCTATCAATGTTCCGGCCTTTGTGCGGGAGGACGTGGAGTAAGGTCAGGTCTCCGCCAGTAGCTTTCGCGAGCGAAACACCGTACTGTAAGGCGTTCATCGATGCTCCAGAGAGATCCGTAGGCACGAGGAAATGGCTGGCTTCTGCCCCGCTTGAGGTGGAGCGTGCTGCCTTTGGCCCTACTGTCAGGACCGGGCAAAGCGCTTCCCTGAACGCTTTTTCTGCGACCGAGCCCAGCATCAGTTTTCCGAGCCCCGAGCGACCATGTGTGCCAAGCACCAGCAGGTCCGCTTGCTTCTCGTCGATTGCATCTAAAGCCGTCTCACCCGCGGGCCCCACTTTAGCGGTAAAGTCCAACTTGAGACCTTGAACGATGCCCTCCCTTTCCAGTTGGGCGATAAGTTCGCCACCATCCCGCAACGCGCATTCGGTATCGGCAGCGATGCCGTCAGGGGCAGTGATGCCAAAGAAAGAGCCATCGATAACGTGAAACAGAGTAACCCTCGAGTGGCACCGCTTGGCTATTCCGAGAGCGTGGCGAAGAGCGGTAATCGATATAGGAGAGAAGTCCGGCGCGACGAGGATGTGCCTTAGCAAGAGCATCTTTGTATCTGGGCCTATCTGGCGGCGTTCCGGGTAAACCTATGCAGAAGGAACTCCTGTGCCAGGGCGCCGGCCATGTGCTCGGCGATACCAATCGCAAAATTGCCCAGCACCAGGCTTGCCCCGCGATTCGACTGCGGATAGTAGGCATTCGACAGGGCAGCCGATGCCAGGTCGCCACCCAGGCTTGAGTAATTTGGCTGCATCCGCCCATTATCACCTGGGCAGACAAACGGGTAAGAGAGTGCATGGAGAATGCGAGATTTCTTTGTTCCCTCGCCTTGGTAGAAATAACGTGGATCCTGGTGCAGAAGTGAAGGCAGAATTGCCCCCCCAATCACAAGGCTGGTCAATCCGTTGGCGGCGGTCAGCCCGTACCGCTGGCCATACCCCTTGGCTCCCTGCTGGAGGTTTGGGCTGTCCGCCGCCTGGCGTATGCCGGCAACCAGGCCTACGCCAAGCGCGGTGACCGGGTCGGTAGCGACTTTCATTGCAAGCTGAAACTTCAGTCCCGGAGTCAGAGGCTCGGGATGGCGATCGTAATTGACATAGAAATTTGGGACGACGCCAAGGACGCGCTGCTTTTCCTGCATCGCAACCTGCTCGGTGGCAACCTCTGCCGACGAGTAACCTACGTTGACACTGGTTTCTAGGCCCGCAAGCCGGAGTTTACAACCAGTGATCAGTTTGTATTCGCTTGGCCCGAGCACAACGGAGGGTGAGGTCCAAGCGTCAAACCCGGCCGCGCGGACCGTCACACGATAAGGAGTTCCTGGCTTGACATCGTGGAATGCGAAAAAGCCGGCCTCGTTCGAAACAGTTGTATATCGGTCATTGGGTGCAGGCCCTTGCAGAACCACGGTTGCGCCCGCAACCGTCTCGTCGTTCGGGTCGACCACAGTTGCGGCGATACTGCCAGTCCGCTGGTCGGTGTCTGCCGGGACTTGTTGTGCCACGGTAGGAGCCGCTAAAGCTAATCCGAGCCCAACAACTAACGAGAAGAAGTAGGGCGCCTTCAATAGACGATCCGTAATGTGCCTAGAGCGTGTTTCATAAATAGGTTCGGCCTCACATTAAGTACTTACGTGTAAGGCAAGTTGGTTGTGAGCTTCTGTCATGAAGAAGCGGCAGAAGCTGTTGATGGACGAGCAATGGGAGTTAATCGAACCGTTGCTTCCCCAGCCGAGGCGGCGGAAGGACAACCGCGGGCGACCGTGGGCGCCGAACCGGGCCTGTTTTGAAGGCATTCTGTGGATTTTGCAAACTGGAGCGGCGTGGCGGTTTCTCCCCGACGAGTTTCCCTCCCCGGCGACCTGCTGGCGGCGGCTAAAACAGTGGGAAGAGGAAGGTGTCTGGCTCGATGCCTGGCGTGCTCTGTTGGGCGCACTGGATGAGGAAGGCCTGCTCAAGTGGGACGAAACCTTCTTGGATGGCAGCTTCGCCCCGGCAAAAAAAGGGGCCTCGCCGTCGGTAAAACCAAGCGGGGCCAGGGCACGAAGTGGATGGTATTGGTCGACGGTCAAGGTCTTCCGCTGGGAGTTCGGCTGGAAAGTGCCTCTGCGGCAGAAGTTAAGCTTGCGGAAGCCACCCTCGCCGAAGTCCGCGTCCCACGCCCGCAAGGCCGGCCGCGGCAAAAGCCTAAGCGGGTAATTGCTGATGCTGGCTACGACTCCGATCCACTGCGCCAGCGACTGAAGAAACGGGCGATTGAGCTGATTGCGCCCTATCGGAAGAACAACAAGCGACGGCGCTATGAAGATGGACGCAAAATGCGGCGCTACCAACGCCGCTGGATTGTGGAGCGAACCAATGCCTGGCTGGGTCAGTTCCGCCGGTTGCTGGTTCGTCATGAGCATCTGCTCACCACCTATCGCGCCTTCTTCTATCTTGCCTGCTTCTGGATTACGCTGAGACACTGTTTATGAAATACGCTCTATGCATTTTCAAGCAATCCCCATTGCGGTTCATGCATCTTCCGCTTAGGCCTTGATACTGCAGCTAACGTGCCATACCACTGCCATCTAAGTTATTCAAGATTGGGCTGTTTTTGAGGAGGGCCCAGTTGGGCCGTCCAAATATTGCCAGTGACCGCCGGTGGGCAGACACGCAGCCAAAAGCGGGTGGATGGGACGACGCGACCTCTTCAGGAGCGCGGCTTTCGAACAGGGTTTGCCGTTCGCGGCCATGTCTCTGTTCATTGCTCTCGGGCGACTGATGAAAGTGTCATGCTGTCCTGGTGACCTTTTCCGAGCCTGGGGCGACAACAGCATCTCTGATGTCCTCGGTCTTTGGTCGTATGCGCACAGCCTGTTCGCCCGCTGTGTCGCTTGCGCAAGCCGTAGCGCCAACACTCGGCTCAGCTAGGGTGGGGTCCTCCATAGCAATAAGCCTGGTTACTACAGCAAACAGAAAGCTGGCGGAGAACCCGCACATCAGCATGCCTGTAAGGCTCTCCACCGGGCCCATGGCTCGCCACACTTGTTTGAGAAGAAGATCTCCCGAGCCGACTGTAGAGTAATTGGCCGCCGAAAAATAGAAGGCCCCTTCCCATGTCGGAATACATCTCATGCGATAAAACAACGCCCACAATAAAATCTCTGACATGTGCAGGCAGACAAGCAGACTGGTGAATCGCACAACGAGCACAAAGGAACGGAAAAGGCCGAGCCGGTGAATACCGTTGGGAAACTGAGCTTTTATCCAATGGATCAGAGCGGCCAGGCCCGCGCTCTGCAAGAAAACTGTGAGCGTTACGAGAGTGATCGTTACATAGCTTTGATGGAGGAAATACATAGACTCTTCAGTCAAGGCGATCAACGTTAGTCAAGCTGTACGATGCTCCAGCTACCGCTCTTCCCATTAGCCGCTGGGTCAACCAGCCCGGTTCGCAGTCCGTTGGTCAAGGTTTTTGCAGGCCATACCTTTATGGGCACTTCGAAAGCCAAACTGTTGGTGTGCACCATTGGTTCCCGTAATACAGTTTGATCGAATGCGTTAAGGGACTAAGGCGTGCGTGAAAGTCCAGGAGCCGTTGCTTGCATGTCAAGCCTTCGACATCGGAGACAGAATGCCGACATAACGTGTTCTGAAAGTGCCAGGTCTATGGTGGAAGCGATTGACGTTTAGCTTGGCAGCGCATTCGTCACGAGGTCGACCCGCGGTAAGCCGTGTGGCAACGCTTTTGGAGCGATGATCCAGCAGTCCCCTGAGGTTAGCGGGCGCATGGCAATAAGCAGTGGCAAGGCGTGCTTTCTAAAGAATTGATTTCGATACATATGGGCAGGAGGCAGGGGCTCGCGCTATGGCTTACCCCTGCCTGGGAGGAGGTTATTGGAGGCTCTACTACAGCGTCGATTACGAAGATTTTTCGACGAGTGATTTTGCGTGTCGGTTTGCACTGGCACTCCTAACGGTGGCTTATAGGGCTGGTTTACCCTTCGGCGGCCTTGTCTCCTCGTTCTTCCGACTAGCGGATCGAACGCTTTCACTGCATGTGTTATTGCAATCGAGAGACCAAACCCGCGAGAAAAGGATGTGGGGGTTTCTGCTCTTCGAGCGACGCCAAAACGTTAGTGTTCGAAAGAGACTGACAAACCATCTGATTTGCGATTGATACCAGGCTGACAGATGCCGAGCTTTCCCAACGGGCTAGTGATTCTCGGCCAAGGCCCCTGACTGGATCGGAGACCGGGCCCTGGTCGCTGAAACCTTGCCCTATGGGAGTCGTGAGCGTTGACGGCCCCAGCTCACGCCTAGCGCGTGCAGGATTAGAGTGTCTTGAAGCGTGAGACGATCAGGATAACCGACGACCAGGAACGCGTATTGAACGCTGGCGTTGAGTGTACAACACCATGGCTCGTGTCGTATTACGCCGGTGCAGTGCCAACAAGCTGACTCCGCACTATATCGATTGCCGTGGCGCCATATAGTTTCTTTAGTCTGAGGCATCTGTGTTTGCTTGCTGTTGCTGGCATCAATCGTGAACGCCAAATGATTGGCAGTTGCAGTTGGCAAACTGACAATATCTGGTCACGGACGTCCCGCGAGCATGATCCGCATGATGACCTTCTGCAAGGGCCTTGGCTCTGACATGTTTCCTTGCATGCCCCTTCTAAAGGGAATGACCTTGCCCGCGGGCTGAGAACGCTTGGCTCTCCATCGTGTCGCGAACAACTTTGGTTTAGGAAATTCAATAATCTCCGCCAATGTGGTCCACCTTATTTGTTGAAGGGCGTCGGGGTCCGGTCTCCGCCGACGAATTGTTGAAGACCGCCCGCCCTTACCACTCCCAGCCGCACTGACAGCGCACCGTATCGCAGGGATGGAGTTTCTTGAGTAGAGACTTACAGACTGCACATGTTCTCATCCACATTGGGCTTTACTCCTTGTTTCGTCACAGTCACATCGCGCTCTCACGGATGGCCTTGACTGACTCACTTTTTGTTGCAAGCGGAAGGCCATCTCGACTGCGATGCTGCCGGGTTCACTTTGTCACCACCAATGATCTTGTTCGTGCTTCGCTCCGTCCTGGCTTACGGAGCGCGCCAAGAGTTTGACTTGCGTCGAATGGTGAAGGTTCAAGAAGGATTGCAGAAGGGAAGACGCGTGGATGCGCCAGAATCATCCCAAGTCTAGCGTGACGGAAAGCGGATAGTGATCCGAAGCGGCGACTGAGGTGTGCACTTGCGGATTGGTGGCGCGAACCGGCCCGCGCGTGAATATCCAATCGATTATGCTTCCTCGGTCAAACAATGATTTTGGAGGCGTCGTTTTGATCTGCTGCTTGATGAAGGGACTTTCGAAGTCGTCGCGCCTGAGTTCCGAACAGGCATCGGTCCGGGCAACGTCGAAGTTCATGTCGCCCGCCAGCACCATGGGAGTACTGAGTTTGTACTTCTTCGAATCGCCGAGGCACTCACGCAGTTGGACCTGGCGCAGACTTGTATCCCCGCGACTCTCGAGATGAAGGTTATAGCTTGTCAGCGATCGTCCTGCCAGGTTGACATCGACGATCAGCGCCATGCGCCCGCCAATTCTCTCCTGGAATGGCTCTACGTCAGGAAGATACCAACGCGGTCGCCAGAAGCTTGACTGCCGTTGGAACCGCAAGACACGTGGGTTTGATAGAGGCCAGGGGGAGAGCGTCGCCTGTCCATGGAAAGCAGGGGAGCTACGCGAGCCCTGGGTCAGTTCCTGAAACTCACATCCCCAAACGTAATTCATCCTGAGCTTTTGGGCGATCTCTCTGGCGACATTGAGGCGATGCGTGCGCTTGGCGCGCATGTCGACCTCCTGCAAGAGCAGAAGATCAGCCTTGGAATCCGCCAGAAACTCAATCACGCCGCTCAACTGCAGTCCGCGATCGATGTTCCAGTCCACGATACGTATGGAATTGGGCGGCCAAAGCGATAGACTCCAGGGCGCAAAGCAGCCCGTTTCGATCGGGTTTTTGGAACTGATATCCATGATCGACACGAGATTTCGAGGTCAGGATAAAGGGCATCCCCGCTCAAGGTCGAGCAGAGGAGCCCTCCAATGACGGCACCGGCCTCATCGCAAATGTGCGATAGGAATAGAGCGAAATGATCCACGCGCAATTGGCGCCAATGGCCGCTGCGATGAGCACGGCGTTCGTCAACCCTAGAATCGCGAACGCCAGAATGGCCCAGGGAAGGAAGCAGCGCCGGATCATGAACTCCGTCTGCCGCCCAAGTCTGAGAATCAGGTTCTCCCGTCTTTTCTCAGCCTGAGCCTGCCAGATTGCCAGATACTGCTCAGGCCGTCCACGTGCTAGCCGTTGCCGTCCGAATCCTGTTACCAGGAATGTGGTGACTGCCCCGAACAACAGCAATGCAGCCCAAACAGTGAATTTTGGCCCTATGGTCCTTATCAACCCTATGGCCATTCCAGAAAATATGAAGAGGTAATAAAGGTAGTCGCAAACTGTCTCCAGCCAGCACCCGAAGTCTGATTCTAGAAGCCTCAGGCGCGCCACCTCTCCATCGCAACCATCCAGGATACTAGCCCACAAGGAAAGTAGTGCTGCGAATAGGGTATTCCAATAGCCGCCCATGGCGAAGTACACGCCGGAGACGAGCCCGACGCCCAATGTGAATATGCTGACCATGTTCGGCGTAATCGGCCACTTTATGAGCTGACGACTCATGGGCACCGACATTCTACGATTTAGTTTGGCAAAAAAGCCGTCAGTGGGCTTTGTCAGCCAGCGGTTAAGTTTGCTTTCGGCAGCGACCTGGTCAGCCGGCGTGATCACAGCCTGCCAGCGATCCTCTTGCACTTCAAGACGCTGGTTGGAATTCTCGGTCAGCCACGAGTAAATGTTATTGGGATTCCCGGGCTGCTCCCATTGATCCGCGATTCTCGCCGCGATCGCAGGAGGCAAGCTCCAGATCCCGATCGGCACACCGCCAGATGTCAGGGCTACGGCCTCACTTCCATCGCACGCCACCGCATCCCGGAGCAGTCCTGGATAGTAGGCTGTGTCGCCGGCGATCACCAATAGGCGCCCTTGTTCAGGCTCATAAGCCAGCTGACCCAGTATCGACGCCAGGTTGCCGGCGTTTGGGGCGACCTCAAGCCACTCGACTGACCCTGGGAGACGATCAGTGACGGCGAGATGATGGCGCAACGTCGACGGATCGTCCGGATGCACACAAACGATGACCCGAGTCGCTCCCGCCCTTTGAACTCCCAGAATAGAGCGGAGAATTACAGGCAGAGTGCCCACCGTTGTCAGGGCGGGTCCAATGTCGTACCAGTTTTGCGGACTACCGGCAAGAATGATAGCTACGCGTGACGGAGCCGCCGGCCGCGAGAGGCCCTGGCTTGCCAGCGCAAGCTGTGCTCCTGCAGCCTCGCCGGAAGACTCGGCCCTGTTCTGAGATGGGTAGCGATTCTTGTTTCTGGTTAGAACGAACAGACATACCACGCCGATGCTGGTCCAGAAGATTGCGCGAGTGCGCCTGGCGACAGCGATCACCAGCCCTGTATCCGCACCGAAGCCAAACATTTTTGCTATAAGAATGTTGCCGCCTTCGTAGGTTCCTACGTTGCCAGGATTGAACAATCCAACCACGTTGACGAGCTTGGTAAAAGCCTCGAATATCAGCGCACCAAAAATGGCGATGTTAAAGCCCATGAGCCGCAGGACCACGAAAACTTCCGACAGAGCCGCGATGTGCGTCAGAAGATTCAGTCCCAGACACGCCCAGAATGCTCGTGGGGCATCGCGGTGGAAGTTAAACAGGTTGCTTTCGATACTAGCAACCAGATGTTCGCGTTTCTCCAGCCATGCTCTGCAAAAGCGCAGCTTCTTAGCGAGCAGCACGGAACGGGACAAAACAGGCCACTGCCTTTGAACCGCGGAGGCCAAGCCGAGCAATAAAACCAGGGCTCCGGTAGCGAAGATAGCTACGTATGACATCCACGCCCGCGGTAGGTGCAAGGTTAAGGGTGCGGCAAGAATTCCAACCATAGCCACCATCGCACCGGTTGCGATAAACAGCCCACGATCCATGGCAACAGAGGAGACTCTGGAAGCGATTGGGACCTCCGAGCTCAGGGCTGAGACTCGTAATCCCTCGCCCAAAGCGTGCCCAAGAAGGCCAAGGTGGCCTACCGCCTCCGACGCAAGCCGCAGTTTGAAGAATTGGAGAAACGGAACTCTGTCTTGTTCGTCAGCAAGCGCGAACCGCCATGCCCATGCCTTCGCCAGGTGACCGACGCCGCCTAATGCAATGACAAGGACGATTCCCCGGCCGAGCTTTGAGGCATCGTGGATCAGCTTTGCGATGCCGATTTTGTTGATTATGTACGCCAGCAGGCCAACTCCGAACAGGCCTATCAGGAAGCGGAGTACCTGCCTCTTGCCCGAGACAAACTTAAACACTGGCGTACTCCTGTGCTGCGGGAGTGGTGGAGAAGTAATGGTCGAAAACCATAGTCGCGTGAGCCAACGCTTCGGGGGTATCGACGTCTTGCCAGGTAGCGTCGCCGATATCGAAGGCGCGGAACTGTCCGGCCTCCCCGAGTCGTCTCATTCCGTCGGATAGAGAGCAGTTGCCGTTTTGCTTCACGGCTTCCAGGGCATCAAATACCTTCGGGCTGCACAGGAACATGCCGGTGTCGAAGGCGTCGTAGTCAAAAAGCTCTTTGCCGATTGCAACGATATGATCTCCATCACGCTTGACCTTGGTGACGTCGTCAAGATCGAAGATCGCATCAAGGTTCGGATCGACTGCGAGAATGACTTCCCCGTCGCCCAGCGGTTGCTGCAACAGCGCCTCAGCGGTTGACGCCTCAAAGATGTGATCGGACATCAGCAACAGAAATGGCTCGCAGACTGCCGTGCGGGCCTTCAGCAGAGAAATACCGTTGTGCTTATGGTATTCAGTGTTCTCGACACAACTTATCGTGATTCCAGCAAATTTCCGTTTGTCGATCCATTCGCGGATGGCGTAGCCACAGTAGCCGACAACGATCGTAAAGTCGGTCACGCCTGCCTCCTGCGCAGCGAGGATAACGTGCTCCAACAGAGGAATGCCGTGCAGTTCCATCAGAGGCTTAGGTTTGCCGGCGGAGCGCGAGACCAGACGACTGCCGTTGCCGGCGGCGAGAATAACGCAGTGATGAATGGTCGACATGATTATCCCTTCCTTGTTGCCCTGATCTGTTATTGACTTTGGCCTGACTGCAAGCGGACGCTAGCTGTTTCGGAGTTCTGAAGAGGCTTGGGCGAGTAGTCAAAGTAGTTGATGGTTACCTTGGTAGTTCCGAATATGCGGACCTCGGTGACACTTTCGGTGGAAACCGGATACCAGAACGGGCCGCTCTTATGATAGGTGTGGGTGAAATGAACGCTCCTGATCCAAAAAGAGGGATTTTTTGCCGGCTTTCCCTCTACCTTTACCAGGGCGTAGTCCTGAGCATCAATCCAGATGCGGCCCGCAAATAAGCGCTCTTCGTGCCGCTTGGGCGTGACGTCCAGTGCATAAGCCGGCCTGCCGTCAACCAGTTCCCGGTCAACTATGGTGAAGTCGTAGTTCTCCGGGCAGACCTGCGTAGTTGCGCGTACCTGCGGTGAAGAAGCTTCTGCTTCCGACTCCAGCATTTTGCGAAATACGTGCTTCTCGGCCGCTTTCCACCCGTCTGCCTCGACGACCTCGAAGTGTTTGGTTCCGTCGGTCCCCGATTCCACGCGCGCGAGCAGCTCGGCTTGCTTGTGCATGCGTTCGTTCTCCAGAATGTACCGGCGCATTCCTTGATAACCGGTAGCTAAGGTGCGCCGTTGCGCGTCGTGTTGCAGCATCGTGGCTACGACGGCGTTGGCACTCGGTAAGGGTTCGTTCTCTCCGGCGCTCAGAGAAATCGCCGTGAACACAACTAACAGCGCAGCGATAGTGATTCGAGTTTTCATGGCTAGAATTGAAAAACAAGCTTTCCTCGGAAAAGAACTGAAGGGCTGTTGTAGAACTGGCCAAAATTGTTGCTGGCGATGTCGTTTTGCACATCGCGCGGATTGAAGCGGCCAAATAAATTGAATACACCGCCTCCGATGCGGGCTTTAAGATGATGCTCACGGAACGGCACTGAAATAGGACGCGTGATCTGAAGATCGACGGAGGAAAACGTCGGAAACCGATCGATGTTTCTCGCGCCGATATACTCGCGATACTCGTTCTCCACGGAATAGGGAAAGCCGGTGTGCACATCGAGCACAGGAACGATAGTCAGCTTCCATGGCCCATCAATGTCTGCGTGCAGCAGCACCCGGTTGGGAGCGTCGAAGGGTAAACGGCCGCTGGCATCCGGTTGAATCACCGCCTGCGGGTAATTGCCGAAAAACAGCAGAGGATCGTTGAGGTTTCCATAGGCGCGTGAGTGAACATAGGACGCATCCAGGATCATTCGGGGTAGACGATACCTACCCGAGACCTGGAATTCGCGGTAGGAGTCGCTTCCTGCGTTGGAAAGAGTGATAAAGCTTGAGCCGTTTTCGACTCCGGGAGAAACCACGAAGTCTCTCCCCGTGTTGCGTTGTTCGTAGGCAAGCCGCAGCGTGAAGCGTTCCGTAACCTGTCTTTCGACGGCGAGGTTCCAGGCCGTGCTGCGTGGATTTTGGAGTTGTCCGCCGATGCGATTCACATAAGCCGTTGAGCTGAGCGGCTGGCCGTTTGGAGTGAGAAATGTAACCGTCCGGTCCGGCAGCCGGTCGAAGACGGGGTACATAAGGGGGACGCGATCATAGAACATCCCTACTCCTCCCTTTAGCAGCGTTTTGCCGTCCTTCGTCAGAGCTAGGAAAAAACCCATGCGGGGCGCGAAGTGCGTAGAACTAGTCACACTATCGCTGTCGAAGCGGAGCCCCAGATCGAGCGTCAGACGCTGCCATGGGGACCACTGATCCCCGGCGAACCAGGTGACCTCATTCTGATTCGTGCCAAAGTAGGTTGGCGGGGTGAATGTCAACCGCTCTATCGGCAGGTTGTTCGTTCCTATGAGCTCGACCGGTAGAAAAGTCTCCCGTCCGTTATATGTGGAATGAGCGTATGTCAGCCCTAGCTTTAGTTGATGAGTACCAAGGAAAGTCTTGGGAGCCATCTGGTAGATCTCTTGCCCATCGAATCGAGTAGCTCGCCGCGACTGGCGGTTGAAGAATCCGCCTTCTGTGGTGTCGACCAGAAGTTGGTAGGGTTCGTTGTTTTGCGCCGTGACGTCCACGTCGTATCGTTTGAAGCTGATCTGCGAGGTGAGAACGCTGTCGGCGCCAAGCAAATAATGATGCTGGCCGTAGAGCTGATATCCCCGCTGGTGAAAATCTCCGGTGGAGGCTTGCGGTGTAAACGGATTCAGTCCGAGGAAGTCCAGCTTCTGCGGATAAACAGCCAGGGAAACGCTCGCCGTTTGCTTAGGACTGATTGTCAGGTCGTACTGACTGAAATAATTGAAGCCCTCCAGCTTAGTGTCTCGTTGCAACGGCGGTAGAGTCTCGCTGTTAACCGGTGTGCGGATAAAACGGTACTCAAACGACTCTGTGACTGCGAGACGGTCCTTGATGATAGGACCAGTGAAGGTCATCCGAGGCGTGGCCGACGACAAGCCAATAATGCTGCCGTCACGCACCCGAGGCCGCGGCATGATGTTTTGAATCTGGAAATGGTAGTCGTCGAAATTTCCGGTCTTGGTCTCGACGTTCGTAACGGCGCCTGTCAACTTTCCATACTCGGGATCGTAGGGGTTCGATATGACCTTTACAGAGGAGACAACGTCGATCGGCAGGCTGATCGCCGGGCTGCCAGTGGCTGGGTCTGTCACATTGGCGCTGTTCATCAGCGTGCCACTCTGGGCATTGCGAGTGCCCTTCAGGTTCATCAGACCATCGGGACCACGAATTACGCCGGGAACAAGGGGAAGTAAGCTTTGAAATTGTTCGTCGACATTCGGAGCAGCGTCCACCAGCTTCTGGTTGATGGTTTCGGTGGGAGCGGGCGACACTGTGGGGGAATCAGTCGCGGTTACGGTTACGGAGGTCTTGACTTCGGACACAGTCAGCTGTATGGGGAGCTGGGTTGTCTGGTTGGGCTCTAGCCTGATGCTCACCTGTGTTGTTAGAGTCTCGAAGCTTGCTTTAACGGCATAGGTTCCTGGTGGGACATTATCGAAGACATAGTTGCCGTCCTGGTCTGTCTCCGTCATGGCCATTACCGGACCGTTTAGCAGTACCTGGGCCTTCGCGATGTACGACTCGCTCCCTGGGTCTCCAACAAATACAGTTCCTTTCAGACTGCAGGTCCCACCACGGACATCCTGTGCGTATCCGCCCTGAGTAATCCAGCAAAGCGCGAGAAGCATAACGGCGGCTTGGCGGATCGACCTTAATGCACTGCCCGAACGGCTGCTGGTTGCTCCGTCGCCTTGACAACCGGGGCTGCGTCGTTGTGTCGTCTGTGCCACTATGCTCACCTTTCGCATGGAAGAAAGTACGGTGTCGCTGGTTTAGGGCGTCCATGCGCCTTCAGACTGAAGGATGCTTCCGAGTGATGGTTCACGTTGACACCGGACACTCGGCCCATCCTTCGCGATTGTCAGAGCAGTTCGCATTCCAAAGCCACATGCGACACCCACACTGCGAAGAGTAAGACTTAGCTCACCACGCCAGCGGGCATCCTTTGCAGCCGATGTCAACGCATCGACAGGCTTTGTCGACCGATGCACTTGACAGTAGGAATAAATGTCAAGGGTTTAACTCCACCAGGACCTAGCTAGCCGACACTGCAGGTAGGTTGGAGAAGGTTCGCGGAATCAGTGCGATCTGACGACCAGGAGTGACCACGGGCGGGCACCGACCACTGCTCGGCAGCTCCTCCCACGAGGCTTATGCGCTCGCGCAGAAGACGATGGCCCCAAATCTGCAACAAAGGTGGCTGGTCACCTTGTAGGGAGCACACAATAAATGAAGATTCAATCCAGATCGATTCTCCGCATTTTATGTTGCTGCGTCCTCGCGCTCGTGGGCGCCTCTCAGTTATCGGCGCAGACTCATGGCACAGCCGAAGCTACCATCCCGTTTGACTTTTGGATCGAGGGGACCCATCTTCCGGCAGGCCGTTACCGGATAGAACACATCGATTCCTCCACGTATTTTGTCATGCGCAGCAGCGACGGTAAGAGCATCCACGATGTCTACACGTTGCCGCTCGATGAGAGTCCTATAACGGAGCAAGACGCCAAGCTCGTATTCGGAGTTGAAAAAGGAAGGTACTACCTATACGGGGGCTCGGGGCCATTCGGCCGGCGCGTGGTGACGGCGGAATCTGTACGCTCTGCGCCGTCTGGCGACTCCAGGGCAGAAGTGGCTTTGGTTTACCGCTAGAACAGGCGTTCGTCTTCGGAGCGGCAAACCCGAGCGACCCACGACAGAAGGAACGATATGACAACAGTAGCGAATCGCTTAGTAGGGCAGCAGTGCAAGCTCTCCGTTCGCACCGTGTTATTCGTTCTTGTTGTGACCGTCGTCTCGCCGGCCCAGCAATCTAGCGACCTGCAAGGTGAGCTGCAGCAACTCAGGCAGCAATATGAACAAACGACTCGTGATCTTCTACAGCGAATCTCGGCTCTGGAACACCAGGTGGAGGACCAGAAAGCCGCAGCAGCGAGCGAGGAAAAATCTGCCACACAGCAGGAAAAGTCCAGCGTTGTATCGACTGCAGAACTGGCGGCCGAACAGGCCATCCGAGGCCAATCAGACCAGATTGGCGCGAAGTTCCAAGGGCAACTACCCTCCGAGCCGACGTACGATCTACTGCGGGAGGCAGACGTAAAGATTGAGAAATTGAAGGAACAGGTGGCCAGCTTTGAGTTCCATGGTTATTTTCGTTCGGGCTATGGTCTAAACGGCAAGGGCGGACAGCAGGTTGCGTTTATCGCTCCTGGGGCGGATGCAAAATACCGTTTGGGAAATGAGGCGGAAACCTATGGCGAGTTGATCCTTGTTAACAATTGGCTGAATCCTCAACAGGACTCCGACAAAGCGTGGATGAAGACGGAGGTCATGATTGAGGCCAATACCACCAACTCTGCCAGCTATGCCAACTTCTCCAACGACATCGGGAACGATCAATTTCGCTTACGCGAAGCGTTCGTTAGCATGGGCAATCTCTTCGAGAGCCAGCCGGGAGCCAAGTTCTGGGCGGGCGAAAGATATTATCGGCGTCAACACGTCGAGATCAATGATTTCTATCCGTTGGACATGAGCGGCTATGGAGCAGGCGTTGAGGATTTCAATGTTGGCATCGGCAAGATGGCGCTGGCGTTCCTGTCTGGAGCACGGCCGGACATTGTCACTCAAAATGGCAATCTCGCCAAGAGCAACATTGACTTGCGCTTCTATGCCCTGAAAGGGCCCTTCGGCTCCTGGGGTGGATGGTTCGATTTCGCAACTCAGAAGGGTGGCAAGACCTTAACAGGCAATCCGGTCTCTGATATCCCAACCACAAGTGGATTCGCATTCGGAATACGTCAGCAGCGACTGGAATGGCATGGCGGATTTAACACGTTCAGCATTCAGTATGGAACAGGGCCGGCCAGTAACTACAGCACGGAAATCGAAGACCCTACCCCATTTCTTAATAGCTCCTCGCGGCTCCTGGTGACTGAGCAGATGCTCTTGCAACCGAACGACAAGTTCGCCATCATGCCGATCTTCATCTACCAGCGTACTCGAGACGGCATACCGAAACACGGCTGGGATGAGTGGATATCTTTCGGCGCCCGGCCGGAATATTTCTTCAACAAGTACCTTTCGCTCGCCGTGGAAGCGGGGTTCGATCATACGCGTAGCGGTACCGGGCAATTCGACGGGTGGCTCCGCAAAGTGACGATAGCGCCACAGATTGGAGCGGGTAATAAGTTCTTCAGCCGTCCGGTGTTGCGCGCGTTCTTTACTTACGCCAGCTGGTCAAACGGTCTCCGCGGGTATGTCGGAGGCGTTCCTTATCAGGACGGCACCAGCGGCGTGACCTACGGAGTACAGGCGGAGACGTGGTGGTAATCGCCGGCAGCAGCGTTCGATCGCAGACCTGACATACCGCTTCTTGCACTGGCTGTCACCAGCCGCAAACAACACTTCCTGGAAAGTTGAGGTCAAAGACAATGGCAACTGGCGAAGTTACAACAGCCTCTGGCTCACAAGCATTTTCGGCTGCTTCCGAAGCCCCAAGCTATACGCGACCGCTCGCGGTACTTACGACACTGTTTTTTATGTGGGGCTTCCTCACATGCCTGAATGACATTCTTGTCCCACACCTGAAGTCGATCTTCGACCTGGACTATGCGAAGGTGATGCTGATCCAGTTCGCCTTCTTCTCCGCGTATTTCCTCTTCTCATTGCCATGGTCCAGGGTGGTGGACAAGATCGGCTATCAAAGAACCATGGTGGTGGGACTGCTAACCATGGCCTGCGGTGCCTTTCTGTTCCTCCCGGCAGCATCGGCAGCTTCATACCCCCTGTTCCTGACTGCACTCCTTGTTCTCGCGGCGGGTATCACAGGGCTTCAAGTCGCGGCGAATCCCTACGTGACCCTGCTAGGCAGACCGGAAACCGCTTCGAGCCGATTGGACTTGACCCAAGCCTTTAATGCTCTTGGCACTACCGTCGCACCCAAGATAGGTGGGCTGCTGATTCTTAGCGCGGCTCCATTGGCGATGGAACAATTGCGTCAGCTCAGTCCACAGGCTTTGCAAGCCTATCGTGTCCAGCAAGCGGCATCGGTCAAGATGCCCTACACCGCTATTGGAGTGCTGCTGGTGTTGCTGGCTATCGTCATAGGAGCTTTCAAGCTCCCCAAGGTTGAAACCGCGGAGACTGTTCCCGGACAGCGGGTAAACGATTCGATTTGGAAACATCGCAATCTGCTTTTGGGCGTGATCGGAATCTTTACCTATGTAGGTGCTGAAGTCTCCATCGGTAGTTTTCTGGTGAACTACTTTGGCTTGCCTGAGATTGCCGGATTGAGCGCGAAGACGGCAGCGGGTTTTGTCTCGTTCTACTGGGGCGGCGCGATGATTGGACGATTCCTGGGGGCGGGACTTCTTCGACGGTTCAAGCCAGGCTATTTGCTCGCACTTTTTGCGATTTGTGCCTGTGCGCTGGTCAGCGCTTCCATGCTGCTCCACGGGCAGACCGCCATGTGGGTCATTCTCGCGGTTGGGTTCTTCAACTCGATCATGTTCCCCACAATCTTCAGCCTGGCCGTAGCCGAACTCGGTCCTTTGACAGGTACTGGCTCCGGCGTGCTGAATATGGCGATCGTAGGCGGTGCAATCCTACCCGTCATCCAAGGCGTTATCGCAGACAATGTGGGCCTTCACCACGCCTTCGTTCTCCCGGTGATCTGCTACTTGTACATCCTGTTCTACGGACTCAGCGGATCGAAACCGAACAGCGAGCGTCACGCGGTTGTATAGGGCGCAATTCAATTACCTTCGCCTCATCGTCGATGATTTTCAACACATGCAGCGTTGACGCGTCGATATATCGACACCTCCGCCCAGTTTTCTGTGGGGACTGCGCTAAACATGCCTCGGCGGGTTTGGCAACGAGCTTGCCCTAATCGACAGTATCAACGTGAGGATGTCAGTATGCCGTCGTTTCCGCAAGACCATCAGGATTGTTGGGCCAAACTCAACGCTCACCTACCTTTACGTCGAGATCGCAACCAGCCGCGACGTGGAAGATCACATGCAGAGGTGTCAATAAAGGCAGACATGGTAATGGAGAGAATCGGCCAAGGCGAAATCCAGTGTAATTGCTCAGCGCCAGCCGTCATGTGGGAATGCGAATACTTCTGCTCAGTGACCGGAGCGCTGTGCAACAGCAGTACGGCCCCTATGGGGTTCCCTTTGGAAGCACGAAACGCAAACTTTACTCTCGCTATGTCCCTGGTAGAAGAAGGAGCATGATTCATGTCCGCAGCCCCTATTCCCGTCAAACCCGCCGCGCCGCCATCTCAGCCGGAAGCGCCGGCCAAAGAGCAAAACGCGACAGCACCGCCCGGCTCCCGGTGGCAGAAATACGTCACACCTATCCTGGTTGTGCTACTTGCTCTCGGAGTCCTGGTTACCGTTACTCGGAACTGGAATTCATGGGAAGGCGGCAAAGTCGAACAGGTCACCGACGACGCGTACGTTCGCGGTGATCTCACTCCGCTAAGCACCAAGGTCGCCGGCATTGTCAGCACCGTACATGTGTCTGACTATCAGCAGGTACACAAAGGGGACCTACTGGTCGAATTGCAAGACAACGACTTTCAGGCGCAGGTTGAGCAGGCAAATGCTGCCGTCGAAGCTGCCAGGGCTGCTATAGAAAACAATCTTCGCCAACGGCAATTGCAGGACGCTCGAATCGACAAAGCGCTCGCCGGAATCGACCAGGCGAAAGCACAAATTGCCGCAGCCCAGGCCGGCAAGGATGCTGTTCAGGCCGAGCTGGTTCGCGCTCGTTCCGAACGAAAGCGCCAGGAGGGTCTGTACCAGACACATTCAACAACCCAACAGAAAGTGGAAGTTGCGGTTGCTGACGAAGAACGCCTGGCCGCGCAGTATGCCACTCGCGAAGCCGACCTGGAACAGGCCAGAACCATGCTGCGCAGCAGCGAACTGTCCGCCGAAGCAGAGAGGCGTAGCAAGACGGTTCTGGAGTCTCAGGAAACGCAACTTGCGGCTGACCTGAGGGCTAGGCAAGCAGCCGTGGACGTAGCCCAAGTGAACCTTGGCTATACGAAGATTTACGCGCCCGCAGACGGCACCGTCGGAGAACGCCAGGTTCGTCCTGGGCAGCTCGTTTCTCCGGGAACGCAGGTGATTCCGTTTGTGGACAAGACAAAATGGGTACAGGCGAACTACCGCGAAACCCAGCTAACCAATGTGAGAGTTGGCGATACTGCAGAAATTCGTATTGATGAATATCCGGGACAAACTATTCGCGGCAAGGTGAGTCGAGATTGCGCCCGCCAGCGGATCGCAGTTTGCCTTGCTGCCGCCCGACAACGCGACCGGCAACTATACCAAGGTTGTACAACGAATCCCAGTCAAGATTGCGCTCGACGATGCCGACCTAGCCACGAAACTGCGCCCCGGGCTTTCCGTGACTGCTACCGTCCGGACGAGAAACTAACGAGTAGATCATGGCTGCAGCAACCGTCACAACTCGCTCACCTGCACCTGCCGAGATCGCTCGCGCGACGGCTCTGGCGATCCCCTCTGAGATCTCCACCCGGCCACTGTTGGGAATAGTCGGCGTCCTCATCGGGGCCGGCCTCGTTACCCTCACCGGTCGCATGCTTTCGCTGGGAATGGCGGATCTGCAGAGGTCACGTCGGCATCAGCTACGACCAGGCTGCATGGCTCGACAGCGCCTATAACGCGGCCCTCATGTTTATCGGTCCTTTTACCGTATACCTGGGAGGTTTGCTCGGACCACGCCGCGTCCTTCTGTTTGCGGCTGGGATGTTCACCGTGACCTGCGCCTTCCTGCCGCTGATACACAGCTATAGTCTGCTGGTTGCAGCCTTGATTGTTGCCGGGCTGACGTCAGGCACCTTTTATCCGCTCACCCTGACTTTCGCACTTCGCATCAGCCCCCTGCGATACCTCCCTATCACGATGGCGTTCTACGCAGTATGTATCGATGGGGCCGTCAATATAGCGCCATCACTCTATGGCTGGTACCGCGACCATCTTTCCTGGCACTGGATGTTCTGGGGGTCGGCCGTCGTTGCGCCGGTGATGATGATCTGTATCTACTTCGGGATACCTCCCGCTCCGGCTCGAAAGAAGGACGGCCCAGCGCCGCCCAGCTTCGTCGGATTCCTGTACCTGAGTGCCGGACTGGCTCTGATGTTTGCCGCTCTCCAGCAAGGGCAGAGGCTCGACTGGTGGCGCTCCGGGGTATTCAACGCGCTGTTTTGGTCAGGCGCTTTCTTCACGCTGTGCGCGCTGATACGACGAATGCGCGGCCCCAACCGGCTGGTGGCGCTTCCTTATCTGTGGCAGCGGAACACGATCCTGCTGGGAAGCCTGCTCTTCTGGTTTCGATTTACTCTTACCTTAACCATCATCCTGATTCCGCAGTCGCTGGCCATTCATGGTTTCGAAGCTAACCAGATTGGGCCGGCAATAATCTGGAGCGCTGATTCCGCTCCTGCCGGTTGCGCTTATTGCGGGGCTTCTGCTGCTTCGCGGGCTGGATCCCCGGCTGCTATTCGCTGCCGGATTGACCTGCACCGCCTTTGCGTCGGTCTTGAGTGCCCAATACACGAGTGCGTGGGCGGCGGAAAACTACTATCGCACCGAGCTGCTCATAGGCGTCGGGCAATCGTTTTCTCTCATAGGGCTGGTGGGATGCATCATCCTGCAGGGAATCTTCACGGGCGGGTTGGCGAAGCCTCAGTGGATCCTGACGTTTTCTGCGTTCTTTCACACCATTCGCCTATTTGGTGGGACAGGCAGGGGCCATATACATGGCCCACTTTCTTGCCGATCGCGAGAAACTGCACTCCAACCTTCTGGGTCTGCACGTCACCAAGGGAAGCTGGATTACCGACAGCAATCTTCACGCTTTGGCGGCGGGCGTCTACGCCAAATCATCCGGAGCGGCTGCGGCCGGCGCGCGTGCCGTCGATCTTATCGCGGCCCGGCTGCGCCTTCAGGCGTATTCGTTAAGCCTCATTGATGGGTTCTTTTTGGTGGCTTGGTCTTGCGCCATCGCGCTTCTTCTCGTCGCCATGCTCCGCAAGTCGCCGCTCAACTACCGCGACCTGAGCACGATGCAACCAATTCCCGCCCCAGCCGAGGAGTCTAAACAATGAAACCGAAAGCACGGGCCCTACTGATAGCATTTGGGCTTTGCAGCTCTCTGGCGTTTGCTGGAGAGCCAGGCGATACTGCTTCCGCTCGCCACATCACCTTGCACGAGGCGGTGCAGCTTGCGCTTGCAGCACAATCACAACATCCGCATTGCTGGATACAAAGTCGACGAGAAGCAGCACGCCAAAGAGGTCGCGAAGAGCGCATACTTTCCCATCGATACGAAATGACAGCAACTTCGTACACTTGACCGACACCCAGCTGATACAAATCTATGCGGGTAGCTCTCGGAACGGTCGCAGGTAGCCCGATTCCTGCTGCGAATTCGATCATCAACCAGGGTGGGCGTAACTTGACCACCAGTGGTACCCAGCTCACGCAGCCCCTGACTACGCTGCTGAAAATCCGGTCGGTAAACCAGATGGCGCAAGCGGACTTGAAGGTCTCCCGGGAGAATGCACAACAGACGGAGAACGATGTCGCTCTTAAAGTTCACCAGCTCTATTACAGGGTCTTGATCGCCCAGGTCCACCGTGCTGCCACAGAGGCCCGAATCAAAGCGTCGCAAGATCTGCAAAGTGAACGCGTCGAACAGGTGAAATACGGCAGCACACTGGAGGAGAACCTGATCGAAAGCCGCGCTCAACTGCTGCAGGCAAAACAGGAGCTGCTGACCACTGACCTACAACTCTCAGACCTGAAGCTGCAGCTCAACGATGCGATAGGACTGCCACTCACAACCCCGTTGGATCTCGATCCCAACACTCTGGAAGCGGAGCCGACTTGCGCGCGCGAAACCTGTGTGGCTGAGGCGCTCGCATCGCATCCGGAGGTCATTGAAGCACGCAACGAGGTAGAAAAAGCCACTGCCGCGGTTCACCTGGCCAAAACCGACCTCCGTGTACCCGATGTTGACGCCTTTGCTCGTTACAGCTACCAAAACAATGTTCCATTTCTGGCCCGTAACTTCGGCACTTTCGGAGTTCACTTCGGCTACGACCTTTTCGACGCAGGGCGCAAGCGTGCGCTCCTCAAGGAACGCGAGGCCCAACTCTCGCAGGCAAAAGAAAATCTTGCCCGGCTCACGGATGAGGTCGAACTCTCTGTTCAGACGGCATACAACAAGCTGGAAAGGACCGACCAGATGCGGAAGGTGTCGCAAGAGCTCTTGTCCTTGCGCACCGAGTCGAGTCGAATTTTGCATGAGGAACTGGTGCGGGGAGAGGCCCTCAGCTCCCAGGCCGATATGGGAACAGCTCAGGAACTCGATGCCCGAACATTGCTTTTGCAGTCACAGCTGGACTACACGCAGGCCAACGATGAGATCATCCACGCTATGGGCCGCACGCCTGAATAGAGGAATTGATAGTGCGTAGAATGAGCGGGTGGAATGAAATATCGCATCACGTCTGACGGAGTCCTGGAGACCGGACTCAGCGGCTTCGACCTGATTAACTTCCCCATGCTGAACAAGGGGACTGCGTTCACTGAAAACGAACGCACAGACTTCGCGCTCCATGGACTGCTCCCTCCACATGTTGGCAATCTTGAAGATCAGGCAGCACGCCGTCTTAAGGCGTTGCGCGACTTTGCAACCCATTTTGAGCGTTATGCCTACCTGCGGGACCTGCAGGACACGAACGAAACCCTGTTTTACGCCGTACTTGTCCGCAACATCGAAGAGATGATGCCGTTGGTATACACGCCAACCGTCGGCGAAGGGTGCCAACGTTTCAGCGAGATCTGGCGTAAGCCGCGGGGCTTGTTCCTGAGTTATCCCAACCAGCATAGGATTCGCGAGATTCTTGGGCATCACCGCTATGACGCAGTGCGTGCGATCGTGGTCAGCGACGGTGAGCGCATTCTCGGGCTCGGCGACCAGGGTGCGGGAGGCATGGGAATCCCCATCGGCAAGCTTGCGCTCTACACCGCTTGCGCTGGCATTCACCCACAAGCGTGTCTGCCGATATTGCTCGACGTAGGTACTGACAATGCAGAGCGTCTTGAAGATCCTCTCTATATCGGATGGCGGCACGAGCGGGTGCGCGGCGCCGAATACGGCGGTTTCGTCGAAACCTTCGTCAGCGCTGTGATCGAGCGTTGGCCGCACGTGCTGTTGCAGTGGGAAGATTTTGCCGGCATGAACGCGGGGCGACTGCTCGAACGCTACCGTGATCGGCTTTGCACCTTCAACGACGACATCCAGGGAACAGCCGCCGTGGCCACGGGCGCGCTGCTCGCTGCAATTAACCTTACCGGCACGCCTTTGACCGAACAGCGCGTCGTGCTCTTTGGAGCAGGATCGGCCGGCATCGGCATCGCCACACTTCTTCTCTCTGCAATGCAGGACGCCGGTCTGAGAGAAGCAGAGGCGCGCCGGCGCATCTATGCAGTGGATAAAGACGGCTTGCTGGTGGAAGGCATGCCGGATTTACGCCCAGCACAAGAGCCGTTCGTGCAACCTCGTTCCGCGATCGCCGGCTGGAAACTGGCAGATGCCAATCACATCAGCCTGCTCGATGTGGTAAAGAATGCCAAGCCAACGACGCTCATCGGGGTCTCGGGACAACCTGGTACCTTCGGCGAAGAGGTAGTCCGCGCCATGGCTGCCTCGGTCGATAGGCCGGTTATGTTCCCGCTGTCGAATCCCACCTCGCGTTCAGAAGCCACCCCGGAGGACTTGCTGAAGTGGACGGAAGGGCGAGCGCTCATCGGTACCGGCAGCCCATTCGCTGCGGTGAGGTGGAACGGCCACGAAGTGCCCATCGATCAAACGAACAATTCCTACATCTTCCCCGGAATGGGTTTGGGTGTCCTGTCGGTAGAGGCGCGGCGCGTCACGGACGCGATGTTCATGTCTGCTGCCAAATGTCTCGCCGAACTCTCACCCGCGAGGCGCAACCAGTCGGAACGATTGTTACCGCCGGTTTCGGAACTTCGCCCAGTGTCGCTCGCGGTGGCCAAAGCGGCAGCACGTCAGGCGATCAAGGATGGAGTTGCGGATCCACTCGAAGAGCAAACTCTGGAGTCGCGCATTCGTGCCAGTGTCTGGGAGCCGGTTTATCTTTCTTATCGCTTCGACCCCGCGCCGTAACTCGGGAGAGTCTCAAACACTAATTATTGAAAGGGCACGGCTTCAGCTGTGCCGCCGTAGGCTCTCTGTATTGTTGTCATCCCGAGATGGCTTCAGCCATCGAGGGACCTGCAGTTTGTGCGCGTCAACAAGAAGCCGCGCCTACATCCAAATGAGCAACGAGCCAGAAACTACCATCTTCGCGGCAAAGGAGAGCAGATCGCTCGCTTCGCTCAGGATGACAAGTAATAAATCAACTCGGTACGGCCGAAGCCATGCCCCTTCAAAACAGCATGTCAACAGAACCAGCAAGTTCTAATTTGCCTTGGCCGCGACCGGCGCAGGAGCTGGGGTCAGCAACTTCTCGATGGCCTGCCCCATCGTTGCGTTCATCGCGGATACCACCGCAGGCACATCGCGTTGGCCGACGGTTCCAACCTCTGAAACAGAGTTAGTCCACACCGCCGCACCTGTGGCAACGCTCACCATTTGCGCGGAGATAGCTACCTTCACTTTGACGCCACCTTCGTAGTCGATTTCCTCAAGCTCCTCCAGGCGTCCGCTGAGAATGTAATTAATGTCAGGACGCCCATCGTAGGTTTTGACTTGCGCGAAGTTTCCGCTCGCGCGCAGGCGATCCGCCACCGCATTGGTCAGGAACTCACGCGGATCCACCGCCCAGCGCTGGTAGTTGTAAAAGCCGATCTGTTCCGGCGACGTCTTGTACACAATGGCGCCCTGCCGCAAGTAAGTGGGCGATCGAAATTCGCGGACCGCCAAGATTGCATGGATATTCTCCGGCGTTGGCGGATCCGGTGGTGGCGGCGCGGAGAGCGTGTAGTAATTCGGATACTTCACTGGGCCTCCGCACCCAGCTAGGACAATTACGGCTGCAAGCGCGAAACCAGCTGCCTTCAGATGCTTCTTCATATCCACTCTCATTTCTGTTGCGGAACCTGCCGCTCTTTCGGTTGCTTGATCCGAACCAGGCTCCACGGACGCTGCTTCAGCGAGTCGGTCAACTGATCCAGGTTGTCGGTTGCCACGCGCAGGTTCTCCACCGTGTCATCGATCTTGTAGTCGTTGGCACGTACTACGACCTGCATGTCCGACAGTAATTGCTTGGCTTGCTGCAAAGTGCTTTGCAGTTCGGCCAAGTCTTTGCGGATCGGCTCGCGCACATCGGTAACGGTGCCGTTTATGTTAGTCACAGTGCCGTTTACGTTCTGGACGGTGTCATCCGCGTGCTGGGTGAGTGTGATCAATTGGTCGGAGATGCGATCAATCTTCGGACCTTCGGTCGCCAGCAGTGTGTTGACGTGATCCAGTACAGCTTGAACCTTCTGCTGCGTCGGCGGGCCGGTAATAGTATTCAGGTTGGCGAGCAGATTTCGCGCGTCGCCGGTAATGCCTTGAAGTTCTCCCCGCACTTGCGTAATAAGGACGTCTGCGTTATCGGCGACGGCGGCCATCTTGCTGGCGATCTCATCCAGACTGGCTGCCTCCTGAGACGGGATCGACGACCCGGCCATAAGCCGCTTCGCATCGTTGCTGCCGGTGGTGATCGACAACGCAGCGCTATTCATGATGCTGACCAGCCCGAGCTTGGCTATCGACTTCTCGTTTAATGGAGTGCCTTGTTTGACTTCGAGCAGGATTTCAATTTTCGTGGGATCCGAAGTCCACGGCCGCACGGTGGTTACTTTGCCGACGGTGATCCCGCCAAAGAGCACGTCAGCTCCTGGCTCAAGTCCGCCGGCGTAACGCAGATAAGTCCGGTAGGGAACCATGTCCCTGCTGAACTGTGCGTGCATAAGGTAGATGATCGTGAAGGCCAGGACCGAGAGACATGCCAGGACGAAGGCCCCCACCTTTGCTTCCGTTGTCACTAGTTTGGCTCCTGATTCTGCAGGTATCTCTGGAAGTAAGCGGCGATGGCCGGAGCACTTGCAATGTTGTCAGGCACGGGATCAAGGAATTGTCTAACCTGAGGATCCACGCTCGACCTGATCTGGTCTTTGGTTCCCACCGCACAGAATGTGCCGTTGTACAACATCGCGATACGGTCGGCGATTCGGAACGCACTGGGGAGTTCATGAGTGACAACGATCATCGTCATCTGGAAGGCCTCTTTGAGAAGCAGGATGAGTTCGTCCAGTTCCGCCGCAACAATCGGATCCAGTCCGGCAGAAGGTTCATCGAAGAACAGAAGTTCGGGATCCAGCGCGAGCGCCCGCGCGACGGCCGCGCGCTTGATCATGCCGCCCGACAGTTCCGGGGGATAGAGTTTGCCGGAGTCCGCCAGACCAACCACCGCCAACTTCATCCAAACCATGAGTTCGATGATGGAAGGGGCCAGTGCCGTATGCTCCCGCAAGGTGAGAGCCACATTGTCCTCAACTGACAGGGAATTGAACAAAGCCCCATTCTGGAAAGCGACCCCCATGGAACGCCGGATCTGATCTAGTTCAGCCGTGGTGCAGCGTGTGATATCAGTTCCCTTCACAGAGATGCTGCCCGACTTCGGACGCTCCAGCCCAAGGATCTGACGCAACAACGTGCTTTTCCCGCTACCGCTGCCGCCGAGCAGGACCATCGTCTCCCCCTGCTCGATGTCCAGGTTCACCCCGTCCAGCACCCGGCGTCCGTCGTATTCGACAACCAAATCGCGAATCGAAATGATGGGCATCACATTTTCCCCGTAAAGTAGAAAAAGGCCGTGAATACGGCATCGGCCACGATGACCAGGAAAGTCGACTTCACTACCGCGCTGGTCGTGGAGCGGCCCACCGCATCGGGCCCTCCGCGGACACGAAATCCTTCCAGGCAGCCGACATGCGCAATGATGGTGGCAAACGCCAAGCTCTTGATGAGTCCACTGATCACGTCCCGCAATTCAATCGAAGTGAGCACATACCGCAAATAGAGCACCAGCCCCAGACGCGTGCTGAAGAACATGAATAGTCCGCCGGAGAGAATGCCGCAGAGGTTCGAGACGATGCTGAGGCACGGCACCGCAATCAATGCAGCCAGATATTTTGGCGCCAGGACGAATTCGACCGGCTCGAAGGCCATGACCCGGAGCGCATCGGTCTCCTGGGTCACCTCCATGGTCCCGATCTCTGCCGCGAACGCGGAACCTGATCGTCCGCTGACGGCAATCGCCGTGATCAGCGGGCCGAGCTCACGCGTGAAGCCGACGGCAACCAGATCGATGACATAGTGCAACGCCCCGAAGCGGCGCAGTTCCGAGGCTCCTTGCATGGCGAGTATGAAGCCACTGCAAATCGCCATCAGCGAAACCATCGGCAGCGCGTCCACGCCAATCTGCAGCATCTGCTGCACCGTTGCGTGCCATCGGTAGCGGTTTCCGACAAAAGGTAATGCGCTCTTTATGGCGCGAAGCGTGGCCCACAACTGAATGTTCAGGCTGCCGACGTAGTCGAGTTGGGCGATGGTCTTTCTTCCGACGTCTTCGAGAACAGTTGCCATCAGGACACCTTCGACGCTGTGGAGGCACTTCTACAGCCATTGGTTTCGAACAGATTCAAGAGGCCTGTAACTTCGAACAGGCGGAGTACGCGACCTTCCAGCCCCTGCAGGCACAAAGTGTTCTGGCGATTGACGCGCGATCTTGAGTCCTTCGACGAGAGTCGCCATGCCCGAGGCGTCAATGTAGGAGACCTCTGTCAGATCGACGATGACGGCCCTAGTGGTTGGCCTTTGCAGAACCGCCAGAAGCTGATCGCGTAAGTCCGGCGAAGAGTCCACGTTGAGGCGACCCCGCAGGAGTACGAGCGTCGCCTCATCACTCTCACGTAGGCTGATCTCGAGATCGTTCCCAGTAAGCATGTTTCTCATTAAGAAAGTGCCCTTCTGTTGTCAACTACCATCCGTTGCTGAATACGGTTAGGGATCAATCAGAGGCAACTGCGCCAACTGCAGATCGATCAGCACGCCGAGTCTCCAATCAATCTGGAAAAACCGCGTCGTCTGCCGGCCCGAAAGAACCTTGCGAAAAGCGGGAATGTACTTGAGTCTTAGCTGCATCACTGATTCGTCAACCGCCGCGCGCTTTTTCAGATAGCTCTCGGCCGCTTCGCCGTTCATGACGTCGAAAGTCTGCATGTAGTCCTTTATCAGTGCGACTTTCGTGTCGTCGATTTTCGCCTCGTCGGCGGCGTACTGGTCGTAAACAGGCCAAAACTTTTCGGCCTCGGCGTCCGTCAGGCTCATGTTGGCCGCGACCATCTGCTTCTTCTCTGATCGCAGGTCCCTGAGCAGTTCCATACCTTGATCACTTTGCGTCTGGAAGTCGTCGCCCAGGGCGATCTTGTCACTCAGCCGGCGCTTGCCGTCCTGCTGCCGAGCGAGGTTCTGAGAAAAAGCGGGAGTAATAGCCAAAAGCAGGATCATGACGAGCATTGCGAGAAAGAATAAGTGCTTCTTATGCATTCATATCCCCTTGGGACGGGACGGGAGAGTCACCGACTATGCGGAACTGCTGCGAAGCCGATTGCCGGGAGCCCACTCTTCTCTCAGCATCTGAGCTTCCACTCAAGACATCGGCGGCCTTCAAATGCCGGGTTCACCTGAAAGTGCTGTGGCGGTGGTGGTCAGGAAGGCGAAGGCCCATACAGAGCAGGCAGAATTAGACCGAAAGCTACCGTTGTTATTAGTTCGCCGTTGTTACCCTGTCGTGCGGACAACAAATTGCCGTGAGGAATACTGGGTCGAGGATTTTGTAGGTGCCCATTCATCAGAAGTGTCGGCTAATTGACTCTCAACCTCAATATTGTCGAAGGAGAGGTCCTCCCGTCGACAGCAAGTGCTTATTACGAGACTAAGTCTTGCTGTTCCCCGGCGGCCTGCTTGTGGCGCAGCAGCGCTGACAGAGCCCTACTGGATTGCCATTGGAAGGGAAAGTGCTGCGTAAATGGTTGCAGGCGCAGCCTGTACGAAAACCAATGTCGCAGAAACCGTACGACGCGCCGGATGATTTCTCCCATCCGGACAACAAACAGATGGTCTTCCCGGACCGCCGCACCGCGAACGTGCTGCTGACCATTCTGTTCTTTGCCGGGGTGTGCGCAGCCGCGTACTGCGCACGGCGCATCATCCTGATCTTCATTCTCGCTATATTCTTTGCCTATTTGATAGATCCAGTGGTTAGGTTCCTGGAGCGACATTCTTTACTCTTCAGAAATCTACGAGGGCCCGCAGTAGTTGAAGTATATCTCGTCTTCGTGATTCTGCTGGCACTGCTGGGCTATGCGTTTGCGCCGGGTCTCGCCAGAAATACCATGAAATTGGTAGACGAAGTGCCTGTCTTGCTCGATGGGCTCTCAAACGGCGACATTGCAACCCAACTGGGCGGGAAATACGGTTGGAGCGAGGAACAGGAATCTCGGGTCAGGGGCTTCCTGGCGAGGCACAAAGACGACATTCAGGGGCTGGTGCGGGTTGTAGATCGTTATCTTGCCGACGGTGCGCAAGTCTTGGGATGTTTGCTTCTGATTCCTGTCCTGGCCATCTTTTTCTTGCGCGATGGCGATCGTTTCACAGACATTCTTATCCAGTTATTCTTCCCAGACAAACAGCGTCCAAAGGCTCGTGCCATAGTGGACGAACTGCATCTCATGCTGACCAGCTATATACGGGCGCAGGCAATTCTTTGTGCTCTTTCATTCTGGTTTTACTCCGGCGCCTTGCTGCTTTTGAGATTTCCGCATGCTATAGCACTGGCTGTGTTGGGAGGATTCTTGGAATTCATCCCTGCCTTTGGATGGATGACTACCTTCGCGGTGGTGATCGGTGTTGGTGTCGTTAATCACTTGCACTGGATTTGGATGGCTGCTTTACTCACAATCTGGAGGCTGGCGCAGGACTACTTCATTGCGCCACAAATCATGGGACATCGCCTGGCGATCCACCCGCTGGCGGCGATTTTCGCTGTCCTGGTCGGCGCCGAGATCGGAGGAATTGTTGGTATCTATCTCGCCATACCGTTGATGGCGTCCATGGGAGTCATTTGGCGTGTGCGTTCGGGCATAGAGCAAAAGCTTTCGTCCTTTTCGCAGTCCACCGCGGACTCGTCATCCCTTCTGTCCAGGACGGCTAATTGATACTCGTGGAAGCGACCCTGTGGTGTTTGTCAGACCGGTTTACGTGGGCACACGCTGCAGTGCGCATAGAGAAGTCTCAATCAAGGTTCGCTACCGGAGAAAGCCCGCCATGTGGCGGCCGATCCTCACCGGCGTAAGTGTCAGCGCCTGTCGCCCAATTGCCGGCGCAGTGTCCGTAAGCGTAATAATCAGGCACCCTCGAGCTACTATCCCATTCTAATCCGCTCATAACACTAGTGTTTCTTGAGAGATTAAGGGTGCCTGGTTTGGCAAACAATTTGCCATAGCTAGCGCGTGCAAAACAAGGCACCGCGTAGCAAAGCAGCTTGGTGACAGCTCTGGCCCTTTTCTTATCGGATCCAAGCTGCTCTGCCGCGAGAAAGACGAAACATGAGACTGGTCTCGTTTGCACTTGACTTCCTGATTGGCTGCCGCCACCGCCCCATAAGTCGGGTATTCACCATCCGCGGCCGCAGTTATCAAGTGTGCTGCGATTGCGGAGCCACGCGCGAGTACTCGCTTGAGACGATGTCATGGGATAGGTTTACGTTTCGCCCCAAAAGCGAGAGGTACCTCAACCACGCCCGCCGAACAGCGCGCTCGAGGCCGACTGGAGCAAGACATAATCCCTGGCCTTGAGCCCGGAAGAGCCGACCACGTTGCAAAACTTTTTGCTGGCGCACGAAAGGAGCAAGTAAGACGTAACCAAGGTTTTCACTGGCCCACGCTCCTGAGAGGCAGCCGCATTATTGGGCGGCACATGGAGGAAGTACACGTCCGACGAAGCGCCGTCAATCGAATGGGCCCAAGTGTAAGGGGCCAGCGCCCGGAGACTGTGAGTAAAGCGACGGCGGTACTGGGCCTGAAGGGCGTTATAGCTGGAGTCGGCACCGTTTGTCATTAGGTCAGACTCACCGGTGAAGCTTGGGTTCGGCTGGTTGTAAATGTCCAGCCGCATGAGCTTGCGGCCCGCCGCAGCTAGGTACGTGAGCGTTTGAACATCCGCATTTCCGAAACTCTGCTCCAGCGCCATGTTCCACTCGTGTCGTCCCTAAATCTACAAGGACTTGGGGTTTTTTTCGCCTCCGTTTCCCGGCACTCCCGGCCGGGCTACAGACTGTCCCGTCCCTTCGGGACTCCCGTTTGTGATGGGTTCATAGAAACGAATTCTCGGTGTCTCTGTGCCGAGGCTGGCCCTGCGCGAAGTCGAAAGGGTGGTTAACTTCCAAAACTGGACTAAGATAAATGGAATGGGGAAGGCGCACAGGCGGGCCGCGACCGTGCTAGGCATCCTGCTGGAGTGGTGCGCTTGTGCTTCTGCATTAGACCCGTCTCCCGACATCAGTCAATACGCGCACACCGCGTGGAAGATCCGCGACGGTTTTTTTAAAGGCTACGCTTCCTCAATTGCTCAAGCATTCGACGGCTATCTCTGGCTGGGCACGGAATTCGACTTGCTTCGCTTCGACGGCGTTCGCGCTGTTCCATGGCAGCCGGCAGCGGGTGAGCATCTCCCTAGCGGCGATATTCGAGTCATGGTTGCCGCGCGCGATGGCACTCTTTGGATTGCCACCAGTAAAGGGCTCGCCAATCGGAAGGTCGGCAAGCTGACTCGGTACCCGGAACTCGCTGGATACGAAGTTGTTTCTCTCCTTCAGGGTCGCGACGGAACAGTATGGGCCAGCGCGTGGGGCACCATTGGGAGACTCTGCGCGATTCAGAGCCGATCAACGTAGAAATGCAGACATCGCTTCCAACGACAGTCGATTCCGGTCGGGCCACTGCGCGAGCTGCATCGTGGTTCGGGTGGGCGGTTCTCATCTACATGCTGGGGGTGATTCTCTGGGGCGCCTATGTTCGAGCCAGCGGCTCCGGCGCGGGATGCGGTAATCATTGGCCGCTTTGCAACGGAGAGGTGATCCCGGCATCGCCGACGAAACAGCGACTGATCGAATTCACCCATCGAGTCACCAGCGGACTGGCGCTCATCTCCGTGCTTGCGCTCCTCTATCTAACGTGGCGCGCTACCGCCCGGCGCGCATGGGCGCGTGTTGTCGCGGTGTTGTCAGTGGTCTTCATGTTGAACGAAGCTCTGCTGGGAGCATTGCTGGTGTTGCTGCAGCACGTTGGGAATGACCAATCTGCATCCCGTGCCGTTTTCCTGTCGCTGCACTTTGCCAATACCTTGTTGCTGATCGGCTCGATTACGCTCACGGCTAATTGGTTGACTGATCCGCCGCCCCGCAGCAACTTCAGCGGTAAGAAGTTAGCAGGCATTGTCGTTGGTTTGCTCGCCGTGATACTCATCGGAATTAGCGGCGCCCTTGCCGCGCTCGGAGATACCCTGTTTCCTGCCACCTCGCTGAGCGGCTCACTGCGCTCAGACTTCGCGGTGACTAGCCACTTTCTGCTGCGGTTGCGCTTGCTGCATCCAGCCATAGCAATAATTGGCGCAGCGTACTTGATCTGGCTGTTTGCAAGGTGTGTTGTGAGCTCTTCCAGAGTTGTTCGCCGGCTTGCCGTGGCGCTCACACTGCTCGTGTTAGTCCAGCTCTGTTTGGGAACCTTGAACGTATTCCTGCTTGCGCCGATCTGGCTGCAGATGACGCATCTTCTAGTCGGGGATTTGGTCTGGGTTTTCCTGGTTCTCGTCTCCGACCAGGCGTTGCGACTTCAACGTGGGGTCTAGCTACTTTCCGGCGCAAAAGTCGGTTTTTAGGGAAGTCGAGAGCCGGCGATGCCGGCGTGGGATGGAAAACCGCTACTGATCGAGGGCTCGGCCTATGTTGATGAGGTTATCGCTGATCACCCCGAGCCCGACCCATCGCTTCATTCCCGCAGTTCCTTTGTAGCGGCAACGGTTCAGGCCGTGCCGCCGCTTGAGTATGCTGATTCTGCCTTCGCAGCCCGTTCTCCACTTTTGCCCTTTGCGGAACCAGCGTTGTTTTTGGTGCCGTCGTCGTTCAGCGCTCTTGGTAGAGTGGTTCGGGATTGACACCCGCTTTACTCCCATTTCCTGGACTTTGGCTTCTCCCTGTGCAGAGTAGAAACCGGCATCGCCGGCAACCAGGTCCGGCACCCGGTCCAGGCGTTCTTCATGGGTCTCCACCGCGGGGATTAACAGATCGCGGTCCAGTGGCCGCTGATCATAGATCTCGTAGGCCGTGATGATCTGATTCTCGGCTTCCTGGATCTTTACCATCTTGCCGAATTCGGTGGGCTTGCTGGCCTTGCCTTTGCGAATGATTTCCGTGTCGGGTTCGAAGATGCTGACCAGTTTGTTCTCTGCCCGGGTATTGCCACCAAACACGCGCGCCTTGGTCTGGTGAATCACTTGCTGCACGAGTGCAACAAACACGTCCAGTTCGCGCCGCAGCCCGTCCAACGTCGCTTGTTGTAGAACCTCCGCTGCGTGCTTAATACCCCGGCCAATCTCGGCGGAGAACTTCTTGGCCTGGCCCACGACACGGCTGGTGACTTCCACTACTTTGCGATAAATCGTCTTGACCTTCTCCAGGGCCACTTTGCCTTTGCTGCGAGTCGCTCGGCCAATCTCTACCAAGCGATGCTGCATGCTCCGCCGACGATCACGTAGTTTGGTGCCGGCTTTACCGGCGATCTCGGAAACCTTCTTCATCAGGCGGGTAAGCACCCGTACGCCGTCTCCCATCAGCCCGCTGTCGGTAGGATAGTGAATGTTGGTTTCCACCACCGTGGTATCCACGCGCATGCGGCGTCCCTTAACGACAGCCCGCTCATGCGCCAGCGCAACGATGCGGCCATGGATCTTCTCGATGACCTCTGGGCCCAAGGCCTGGGCCAGCCGCCCGAGGGTCTTGGCATCGGGCACCTTTTCGGCTCCGACCCGGGTGAACTCGCGGTACAGCAGATTGCCGCGCGTTTCCCGTTCCAAGTCGGCAAAGCTCCAGTCCCGAATGTGCTTCAGGAGCAACATCCTGAGTACCACTTCCGCAGGCGTACCTGGCCGACCGTGCGTGCGACTGTGTGGGCGGCGGCGTTGCAAAGCGTGATGGACAATCTCCAATAGCTCTTCGTCGGCCAGGATGTCGTCGGCATGGCGCATCCAGCCTTCCCACAACTCGTCGACGGTTTCGCGGATGAACCCATCGCCGAAGCTATGCTGTTGGCGGCGGAGATCAATCACGGTGGCGCCTCCGAGACTTCGCACCGGTTGTCTCTGGACGCAAGGCTTTTTGATTGAGCTCACAAATCTGTTCCAGTCCTGCCTTGAGCCGTTGAAAGTTCTCCAGCTGCCGTTGCACCTCAGCAACCTGTTCCTTGCGCAAACTGACCTGGCGAATCCGTGGACCAGGGTACGAAACAGCCAGCACCGCCACCGGATGCCCCTCTCCGCGTTCGCACTTCGGGCACCCCTGACGGTGGCGGATGGTCCGTTGCAGCAGCGAGCCGCGGAGGATGTCGCTCACGTCGGGAAGGTCACGGATCAGCTCAGTACGCTGTTTGGAGATGTTTTGCGAAGTACTTTGTTTCATGCTTATACATGAAACATATCTCAGCTCAAAAAGCAAGAACTTTCTCGAAATTGTGCGTCCTGACACCTTCAGCTTGGGTTGCGGTTGGATTCCGGAGGCTCCCCCGGCTCACTTTTGCGCCGGAAAGTAGCTAGAGTAGATACAAAAACTCGACACATCAAGCTAGAGACTCATGTGCCAGTTGAGAATCGGGCTTGCTGGAACTCAGCAAGCCCTTAGTTACGCTCAGTTCTGGCGCCTTCGCCTACTACTGTGCTGCCGGTGCCTTCGACTTCTTCTTTGCCGGAGCAGGCGTATTGCGAGACTGCGGTTGCACCTGGCTTTCGTCAACCACGGTTCCTTCTTCCAATTGGCCGCCGCAGAGGTTGCCCTCGGGGACAAAGTAGAAGTGAGTGGCCTGGCCCTTGTTTCCGCCCTGGCGAGGCTGAACGCGGCTAGCGTCCACCTTGGTCGGTCCGTCAGTCGTTAAGTAGTACTTCACATTGACCGAGCGCTGCGAGCCCAGTTGCTGAACGTTCACCGATTCTTCCTGGTTGGTGTAGCCCACAACGTCAAGCTTGCCATTGGGCATCTGCTGTACGCGCAGAGCCAGCTTGTCCAGCGTGTCCTTGCAATCGTTGTCCACACGCCAGGGCTTCTTGGGGTTCTTCTCGAAAGTACACTCGCCCCAATCCTCAATATTCACGCAGCTTTTGACTGCGGGAACATTGACTTGAGCAGTGCAGGTTGCGCTCAGATTAGCGCGCGCGTCGGTTGCGGTCCCGGTGACGGTGATCGTATTACCCGCGTCAGCGTTGGTCGCCGTAACGTTGACAGAGGTGCCGTTGCCGCTCAGTTGGCCGCCGCTGTTCGTCCAGCTATAGGTCATCGGCCATCCCTGCGGATCGGTCGCGGTCATGGTGACCGTCGCCGGCTCGTTGATGGCAAGGGTGGTGGGGTTCGCCGAGCAGCTAACCTGCGGAGGCTGAGGCTGCTTCACCATGAATGAGGTGGTGCAGCTCGCCGTGTTGTTCTTTTTCTCTTTGGCGTCTGTCGCCGTTCCGGTGACGGAGTAGCTGCCGGGCGCGAGCCCTGTCGTATCTACACTGCCGGTCGTGCCCGTGCCGGAGACCTTGGCTCCCGTGCTCGTCCAGCTATAGGTAAGGGTGTGCTTGGGGTTGAAGTTCTGGGTATTGATGGTCGCCGTCACCGGATCGCCAGACCAAATCTCCGTTGGTGAAGCCGAGCAGGTGGCGGAGACAGGCACCGGAGGCTTGCCGCCAAAGCCGTAATAGAAGCCCGCTATTGGGCCAGTAGTGATGGTGTCGTATAAGAACTGATGGTTGCCTTGATAGTCGATATCCAAATAGCGCCAGCCAAGCCCAGCACCGATATGTTGGGTCAACTTGAGGTTCAGGAGGCCGATGACCTGGTAGTCCAAATTCGCCCCGCCGCCGCCTGCATCACCCGATATTATGATCGATGCCTTTTCGGAGAATGGCACAATAAATCTCGCGCCGCCAAGCCCATCCACCCAGTTGGCCGATCGCGAGCGGTTAACGCCCGAAGGCTCAACGGTTAAGCTTTGGCTTAAATACCAATAGCGGATTCCGACCAGAGCATCGATCTTAAAGTGCTCGGCGTCCAAGATTCGGTATCCGACCTTCGGTGTCAAAATTGATTGCGTGACGTGGAGATTGACCGAGGTCTGACCAAGTTCGTTAAAGGGGATCCCCCTGTCGTCACCCAGTTTCATCCATAAGAAATCTACCGGCATCACGAAGCGGCCCTTATTGAGCTCTACCGCGACCGGTATTATGCCCTTGAGAGTGTGAAAGATGTCGGAGAAAGAGGTATCGAAGCCGGCATTATGGCCGAGCACTCCTACGGTTCCATGTACTGCCGGAAACCACCCGTAAATCGAAATAGCGCCGCGCCAGCCGCTGTCGGCAGCCGCCTTTGCTGAAGAAGGGGTATCGGGCAGAGGCGCCGGTGGCGCGGGATCCGCTGCGGCTGCCGGCGGGTTCGCCGTTGCTTCCGGGCTCGCGGCGCTCAAATCCGCCGGCCCATGAGTGCTCGCGTCCAGCGACTCTTGCTGAGCGACCGCAAACGTGGAAAACAGCAGGGTCACGCTTGTCGCCAGCAGCAGCGTCATACAAAATTCTCTGAAGTAGCTCATCTCTTCCTCCATAAACCTGCATTCAAAGGCAATGCAGCAACACCATTGTTCCCCGATTTGTAGAGATCGAAACTCGTTAACTCAGTGGGGAGTGCGCTTTGAGCCTGACCAACCCCCGGCCGACTGAAACCAAAGCAAGGAATCCCCAAACTACTAGTTTCCCCCTCAACGCTATCAAGACTCCTCGAAATTGTTGGTGCATCCGGTACTGCGCTCACTGTACTGTGTGCCCCCTGGCTGGACTGGTCTGGTCAACCGGCGGCTCAAGAGCTCACTCTGGTCAAAAGATTCTGCCCACCTGGAAGAAGAACTTGGCATGGCCGTAGTTGCCGACAGCTCCGCCTATTTCCACTGGACCAAAGATGGTGTTCACAATCAGGCCTCCAACTACATCGCCGGGAAGATAGGGCTGACTTGGCCCGTTAGGAAGCCGGTAAGTCTTGCCAATTTCAAATTCGCCTAACAGGTCGATGGTGCTGCCCAACAGCGGAGGCAGCTGCTTCAATGTTCTGATATAACCCGCCTGGAAGAGAAAGTACTGGTTGGTGAGCAGTTCGTTCTGCCCGTATGCGGCCCACCGGGTCGGTCCGCCCAGATTGAATGCCGGGATTCCGGTTTTGTATCCATAGCTGGTTCCACCATACGCGTTCAGGAAAAGGCTCGTAGGTTTGTTTAGCTGGAAGAAGTTCTGAATCTGCAGCTGGGATAGCGGGAATCCCTCGGGAGCTCCTGGATTCGCATTGTAGTACTTGGTAAAGAACTGAATGCCTTCCCCTTTGCGCGGAACTACCGCCTCGTCCAACGTGGTAAAAGAGTACTGAAGCCGGATATCTCCGGTTCCGCCATCGACGGTCGGCAAAACATTGCTAGCACCCACCTGAGGCGAAAGCCGTTCGTAGCCGCCCTCATATCCGAGCCGCAACTCGCCGGTGCGCCCGAAGGCGTATCCGAAGTCAAAACCGCCGAGTGCCTGGCGATTCCTGTAGATGGAAAGCAGGGTGTTTCCGTTATAAAGGGGATATTGATAACTGTTCAGGTCGACTCGGGGAGCTATAAACCAGGGACTGAGGGCGTTGAAGGGCCGGTAGTACTCGGTGTAGAGCTGATATTGCGTACCGACTGTCACATCGGCGCGTAACTCACGGCGATATCCACCGAAGTTGAGGAAAGTGGCTCTGGCGCCCAGGCTGAAGAAGACTTCGTTATAGTCAGACCCGTTGATCACTATCAGCGGACGTACGATGGGTGGCGAGTAAGGCTTTGGCTGGGCTTCAATCCGTAAGCCCGTTTCGCCGTCTTTTTGTATTACAGAGTAGGTCAAGCTGGAGAATGCGCCCAGGCCGTTGAACTGCAAAAGCTGCTTGTCCAGCGCTGCGATGTCAATCGGCTTGCCGATGAAGCCGTTCATGTCGCGAGCCATCGATTCGGCTACGACCGGAGCGACTCCAGTGACCTCCACAAATTGCGGTGCCGCGGTTGCCTTCGCGCGACGCGCATCGCGCTCGTCAAGGTATTTCCTCCAGGAAGCCTCGTCTACCGAAAGAGGTGCAAGTTTGTCAGCATTCCTTGCCGCCGCATCGTATCCTGCTTTAATGATGGCGTCCGCGTCGTTGTAGCTCATCGCGGTGTACTTCAGCAGCGGTACCTTGATCACTATGTCGGCATCTTTCAGCGCTTCGCGTTCATTGGCAGCGATCATTACGGAGATCGACTGACCTAGTACCCCGAAGCTGGAGAGGGTGGCGTCGGGCTTCAGTGGTTCGGTTTGGAGGTAACTTCCCACGATGATGTCCGCCCCCATTTCCTTGGCGACGCTGACGGGAAAGTTGTTCATCAGTCCGCCGTCAACATAAATGTGTCCGTCGTAGTGCACGGGAGTGAATATGCCGGGCAAGGACATGGTCGAGCGCAACGCCAGCTCCAGCGGCCCGCTGCGAAAGATGTGCTCCCTGCCTTCGACCAGATCAGTGGCGACACAGGCGAATGGGATCGGCAGATCGTTGAAGCTTTTCATTCCCGAATACGGCAACGAGATGCGGTCAAGAATCAGGTCCACCTGCTGGCCGGCATTGAAGCCGGAGGGGAATTGCAGTCCTTTGTGCAGACCAAATTCCAGCGTGCTGGGGTAGTCACGGGCGTCCTGCTTGCGGCGGAACGATAAATCAGTAAACGGAGTCTGTCCGCTAATAACCTGGTCCCAGTTAATGCCCTTTACCACATCACGCACCTCGGCGGCGTTGCGGCCGGTAGCATAGACGCCGCCTACCAGGCCGCCCATACTGGTACCCGCAATGTAGCTCACCGGAATGCGGTGCTCTTCCAGATATTGAATGACGCCGATATGTGCGAGACCGAGCGCACCACCGCCCTCGAACACCAGACCAAGCTTAGGGCGGCCTCCTGGGGTAGGCGCGTTCTGCGCCAGGGCGAATGTTGAAGCAAGAAAGATCAGGAAGAGCGGAAGCAAGGTTCGCGGCGAACAGGTCATCGGGAGGCAAGCCTTTCTGCGGTTGCTGGTGCGAGCTAGCAGCGTCGAACAAGGATGGCTTCGCTCGCCCCTGTGGTCACACTGGGACGGCATCACGGCCGTCCCAGCGATTTTGTTAATCGAAATGAAGTTACTTGGTTGTGGTTGAAGGCAATGGCAGCTCGCTGCCGGCGATGCCCTTGTTGAGGAGTGCCCGAACCACGACGCGACGGTTCTGCGCCTGGCCTTCGGCGGTCTTGTCGCTGCCGACCTGACGGCTCTCCCCCATGGCGCCTGGGGCCAGCATATTCGTCAAGGGAACATGACCCTGCTGCACCAGGATGTTGGTAACATTGTCGGCGCGGTCTTCGCTCAGCTGCTGATTCAAAGTGACGCTGCCTACTGCGGAAGCATAGCCCTTCACCTGAATGTTGTAGCCATTGTAGGTCATGGCCTTCTGTACCAGCGCCAGCAAGGGGGCATTGTATTTCGGATCTACCTTGACCTGCCCATTGCCGAAGTAGACGGTGACTTCGTCAAGAATGTAGTAATCGTCAAGCTCGCCGAAGCGAGCGCTGTTGGCGGCGATCTTGGCCTTGTTGGCGGCGATCTCCTGCTGCTGCTTGTCGAGGGCGGCCTGCTGTTCCTTCAAGGCTGCGTTCTGTGCCGCCAGCGCATCAGCCTGCTGCTTCAGTTCAGCCTCATTGGCGGTGGCCTGTTGCTGGGTCTCGTGCACGCCAGCCTGGATGGCCTGGGCCTGCTCGAGGTCGTCACCCTTGAACAAAATGGACGTTGCCACAAGCTGATTCTGATCGTTGTAGTTTCCTTCCACCTTAATCGCGAGGCCGGGAATCAGTGCCGCCATGGACATTTCTTTCCTGCGAGCCTTGAAGGCGCCCTGCACCTGCTGGACTTGGGTTTGATCGGTCAAAACTACGATGAGTTTCGGTTGATCCGAGGTCTGCAGAATAACCTGCGGCCCGCTACGGCCTTTGATGATGCCCTCGACCTTCACCTTGTCTCCGGCAAACGCAACGGTGCTGAAACTTGCCAGTACGATTAGCGCTAGTACTGCCAACAACGCACTCTTATGTAGTTGGACTCTGACCATATTTCTTCTCCTTTGAATTGGTATTCGGATGTCGTTGTACGAAAAACTCTATTTGGCGCGTTTTTGTTTGGGTGCGTCCTTTAAACGCAGGCAATCGTCGTACCGGTGGAGTGCGTGGACATGTCGTGTCCACGGCGGCCTTCTGGGCAAGGCCGAACTCCCCGCCAGTGACATAAAGCTGTAGTTGTGAGTCTCTGGTTAAGCCCCCATCTTACACCTTCGGAACGGCTTTTTGCCATGAATTGTTGCGAGAGGTCAAGGTAGCGGCAGGACGTTGTCTCGTGAAGATTGAAGCGAAGTTACAGACGAGACGTGAACTCAATTGCAAACCTTGCTCAGCCGGAATCAGACATGTCACGGAGCTGAGGTACGGCTCTGATGTTGCCCTGGGTCATCCACGCAATTCCATAAAAAGATTGGACGCATCCGACAGGCGCCGTTACTATGTTGCCCACGTCACGCAGGCATCGCGACGGCTCCAAAGGTTGCGTCTCCTTATACCCCCAGTGAGGAGGGGGGTTTAGCGCTTAACGGGAGTTCGCGGTCGTCCTTGGCCGTCACCGGGGTAGCACTGCGGCCTCACAGCCAAAAACGTAATAACCCTCCGGGGAAGCCTGCGACCGTTTCCCGGACATCCTGCCTGGGATTAATTTGAAGGGACTTAAGGAGAAAACAATATGGATTTTGGAGCCAATATTCGAAGGACCGCGCTGGGAGCGCTGATCGTCGCCAGCTCAATGCTGACGGTGGGCAGTCTTCCCGCACGGGCACAAGCCGATAACTCGCAACGACCCAACATCGTCATGCTCATGACTGATGACACGGGTTGGAACGATTTCGGCGCTTATTCGGGCGGAGGTATGACGCTCGGCCATCCCACACCCAACATAGACAAGATGGCCAAGGAGGGCGCCGTTTTTACCAGTTGGTACGGCCAGGCTAGCTGCACGGCCGGGCGTGCTTCGTTCATAACTGGGCGGATTCCAATCCGCTCCGCGCTGTCCATCGTGGTTGCCCCGGGAGATGAAAACTATCTTCGGCCGGAGACACCAACCATTGCCGAATTTTTCAAAAAGAACGGCTACACCACATACTTCTCCGGCAAGTGGCACTTGGGTGACAAACCTGTGGCCTATCCGACTGAGCATGGCTTCGATGAGATGAAAGAGTTCGCCGCTTACTACGCCGGCGTTTATTCCTACCCCGACACTGACAAGTGGTTCCATCCTTGGTTCCCGTCATACAACCCCGACTTCGAGAAGGCTTTTGACTCGATCGTGAACTTGTACGAATGGGAAGGGGTGGCTGGTCAGCCCGCCAAGCAGGTCGCCAAGATCACCTACGACTACATGGCAACCATGGACGAACGGCAGGCCGACTACGCAGTCGCCTACATCAAAGAGCACGCCAAGAGCGGCAAGCCCTTCTTCATGGACATTAACTGGATCAAGATGCACAACCCGACCAACGCTGCGCCCGACTTCCGGGGCAAGTCGCACCTTGGCGACTACTCGGATTCGCTCATGGAAATGGACGCCGATATCGGTAAGGTTCTGGATGAAATTCGTGCCGACGCACCCAACACCATCGTCATCCTCACCGCCGACAACGGTGCATGGCTCGATGCCTACCCCGATGCCGGCACCACCCCGTTCCGTGGAGAGAAAGGCTCGGCGTTTGAAGGCGGCTGGCGCGTACCGGCCATCATGACGTGGCCGGGACACATTCCGGCCGGCGCGACCTACGGCGAAATGATGTCGCACATCGATTGCTGGTCCACCCTGGCGGCGATGGCTGGTATTGCTCCTCCACCGCATGGCGAATGGAAGGACAACAATGGCAAACCCATCTACTTTGACAGTATCGACAACAGCGCCTACATCCTGGGCAAGGCGCAGCACTCGGCGCGCACATCGTGGATTTATGTCAATGGCGAGTATCTCAACGCAATCCGCACCGATATCTCTGGCGACCCGAACGAGCCTTGGGTGAACATCGCTTGGAAGTTTATTTGGACGGCGAAGGATTCGTGGTTAGGACCGAGTCAGAACCTGGGCTCCATTCCGGCTGTGTACAACCTCACCATGGACCCGTTTGAGAGGTACGACATGATCTTCAACGGAGCCGAAGGTGAGATGAATGGACTGAGGACCTCGCCGGGACGGTACGCCGGCGAAGACAACGGCTGGTCGGCTGCACTCTTCTCCAAGGCGCTCTACGACTTCGACCAGTCGATCATGAAGTATCCGAGCATCCAGCGCTTCCCGGGTGGCGCCTCGAACGACTTGATCCCGGATCTCCAGCATCCTAAGAACCCGTTACCGCTGCTGGATCCCAAGAACATGCCGAAGGCCCTACCGGCTAGTGACTAGACTGCGGCTATCGGCATAACGCAAAAGGGGGCGTGCACCACCGCACGCCCCTCGTTTCACTCACCGCAGATTTGACCATCGATTGCACCTGCGAGCGCCCGTGCACAAGCTCCTGTAGGAGTATGGCCGCGAAGGTCGGCTCTGTCATCACGCTCCTGCTGGTGTCGTGCTTGTCCGCATCGGCACAGTCGCAGACGGTGAATGAATTCTGGCCGGGAGTCGATGCTCATATCCAGTTTCCGCAGGACTGGCGCATGCTGGCTTTTGTCGGCTTGAAGAAGGGCGAAGAATTTCCCTATCAAGAACTGAATGCGGGAGTGGGACTCGGATATCAGTGGAAGACAATCTCCAAGCCTCACCTTGAGAACATCGACCCGGATAAAGAACACGTGTTCGTGTTCGGAGGCGGATACGAACGGCTCCAAACCCTACAGTCCGGGACGACGAGCAATGAGAATCGAATGGCGCTTCAGGCCGTCGCCGCTTTTCGCCCAATCTCGCGGCTTTTCCTCTCCGACCGAAACCGGGTCGAATTTCGCTGGATCAACGGGACGTACTCAACCCGATACCGAAACGAGGTGTACGGTGCCTATGACCTCACGTTTCATAAGCTTCGACTTAGCCCGTATGCGTCGGCAGAAGCTTTCTATAACGGAGCGGTCGGCGCATGGAATGAGGAAGAGTATGCCGCCGGCGTCGAATGGCCGTACAAACGGCTCCTTATGCTTCAGACCTACTATCTCCGCCAGAACTGCACAACCTGCAATCCTGTGCACGTGAACGTCGGAGGCTTGACGCTCAACCTGTTTTTCTAGCGAACACGCCGAAAGGAGCGCCATTTTGTTGCTTCTCTAGGGCCCTCGATTGCCTAGAACGAAGCTACAGCCGGTTCACGGGAGGCCGGTATCGAAATCGTCGCGATGCATCCCACAGCATCCTTTCGGTTCAGCAATTGAATGCCGCCGCCGTGCGCTTCCACGATATGGCGGCAAAGAGCGAGTCCAATGCCGCTGCCGCTTTCTTTTGTCGTATAGAACGGCACAAACGCGTTCTCCGGATTCAGCAGGCCGGGTCCGCTGTCAATCACTTGTATCTGTAACAGGTGCGAGTTGACTGACCAACGAATCGAGACAGGTGCTTCACCGGCCGTCTCACTGCCCGCTTGCATCACAGCTTCGGCGGCGTTGCGCACAATGTTAATGAGCACCTGTTCCAACTGATCGGGGTCGGCGCTGACCGTAACGTCGGGTCCGGGCTGAACGTCGACGCGGACGCGGGTTTCCAGTGCCGCCGTGCGCTCCACCAAGCTGCGCACCGGCATCGCTTGCAGCTTCGGGCTGGGCATCTGCGCAATCTGCCGGTAGGCCTGAAGAAAGCGGTTGAGCGATGCCGAACGCGCCTCGATAATCCCCAAGCCTTTTTCAAAGTCCGCCTGCTCCTGGGGGCCGATGGTCATTGCCTTCACCCGCAGCAACAGCGTTCCCGCAATCGACTTGATCGGCGTGAGCGAATTGTTGAGCTCGTGCCCGAGAACGCGGATGAGCCGCTGCCATGCGCTGCGTTCTTCTTCGCGCAAGACACGGCTCACGTCGGAGAGCAGGATCAGTGTGTGGGGCACACCTTTCTCCCGGAACGAGGTGCGCCGTACCAGCCAGCGCGCATTGGGGCTGAGCGGGCTCACCGAGGTCACCCCGGCTTCGGATTGGAAGAAGGCTGTGAGACCGATGTCTTCGGCGGTACGCCCTAAAAGGCTCTCTGTGGATTGTTGCAATAAGCGGCTTCCAGCCGAGTTCACCAGCTTGAGTTTGCCGTTGGGATCGAAGGTAAAAAGCGGGGTATCGATCTCTTCCAGCACTCGCTTCAGCAGCTCCGTGGCCTCGACCGCAACCGTTTTTTGTTCCGAAAGAGTATCGGCCAGCGCGTTTACCTCAGTTGCGAGTTCGCCGAGCGCGTCGTTGGGAACCGCGCCTCTGGCCCGGAAGGAAAAATCCTCCTCGCGCAACGAAGAGATGACATTGGCTAACGTCTGCAAAGGCCGGATGACCTGGTCGTGAAGAACAGCTTCGAGGACGAGGAACAGAATGACGAGAACCGCGGCGAGCGACCACTTGGCGTCGCGCGACCAGGGCTGCTGAAAGATCAGGAGAATGGCGACGATCATTCCCGGCCCGGCCAACAGCAAGGGAGAACAATCGAATGCGCCGCTCGTAGACTCGGCGAAGTCTCCGTCGGCGGCCTCCCCGTGAAGATGCGGACGAAGGCCCGTGTCGGCTAGATGCCATGCTTTTCCATGCGCCGATAGAGCGCGCCACGGCTCAGGCCAAGCGCCTCCGCAGCCTGGGTTACGTTGCCCTGGAAACGCTGGAGCGCCTTGCGGATGAGGACCGCCTCCATCGACTCCAGGCTCATGTCGTCGACGGTGACTGAGCCGGTGCGCTGCTGCGACAGCCCTAGGTCGGCCGCTTGCAGGTCTGACGAGCGGCACATCAGCACGGCGCGTTCCAAGGTGTGTTCCAGCTCGCGAACGTTCCCCGGCCAGGCATGCTGTAACAGCGCCTGAAGCGCCGCCGGCTCGAAGCCGCGAATTTCCCGCCGATAGCGACTGGCATAGCGGGAGAGGAAGTATGCCGCCAAAACCGGAATGTCTTCGCGACGCTCACGCAACGGCGGCAGTTGGATCTCTACCGTGTTGAGGCGAAAGAGCAGGTCCTCGCGAAATTGCCCACTGGAACACGCGGTGTGCAAGTCCATGTTGGTGGCGGAGATCACGCGCACATCCACCTGTTTGGAGCGCGACGAGCCCACGCGCTCGATTTCGCCCGATTCCAGCACGCGCAACAGCTTGGCCTGCTGCCGATAGGGAACGTTGCCGATTTCGTCGAGAAAAATGGTGCCGCCATGTGCCAGCTCGAAGCGGCCGATGCGGTCGGTCTTCGCATCGGTGAACGCCCCTTTGACGTGGCCGAACAACTCGCTCTCGAATACCCCTTCGGAGAGAGCGCCGGTATTGACCGCGACCAGCGAGCGCTGTGCGCGGGCCGACAGCGCATGGATGGTCTGCGCCACAACTTCCTTGCCCGTGCCGTGCTCGCCCAGAATCAGCACGTTCGCATCCGAGGGCGCGATGCGGGTGATCGTCTCCATCACGCTCTTCATCGCAGGCGCAGTGGCGATGAAGTCCGGACGGTTCTCCGCCTTGAGCAACCGGTTCTCGGCTTCCAGGTGCTGAGCTTTTTGTAGGGCCCGATACAGTTCGATCTGGGTGCGAACGATGGAGACCAGGCGCTCGTTGTCCCATGGCTTCTGGATGAAGTCGCGGGCGCCGCGCCGCATGGCTTCCACGGCAAGCTGTACATTGGCCCAGGCGGTCATGACGATGACAGGCAGATTGCTGTCAATGGCGACGATCTCGGAGAGCAGCGTGAGCCCTTCCTGCCCGGAAGTGGTGTCGCGGGTGTAGTTCAGGTCGATCAGCACGGCATCGTAGCTATCCAGCGACAGCGCCTCGCGCACCAGTGCCGGAGAGCGGGCCGTGTCGACCTGATATCCCTGGGCCGTAAGCAACAACTCGATGGCGTCCAGGATGTCCTGTTGATCGTCCGCCGCCAGCACCCTGGGGCGTTCGCTGCCCACAGTTCGGGGCCTGCGGGCTGAGCGTACCGGATTCATGTCTCTACTTTCGAGAGCTGGCTGTACCATTGATCGCGTCCTGCACCAGGATGCCATTATGTTCCAAAGTTCTTCCCGGTTGCACGGTCCAGCTCGACCCGTGACTTCTCGTAAACCGTCATGGCGTTGACGAAGTCGAGTTGCGCGAGGGCAAGGTCGCGCTGCGCTCCCAAAGTCTGGAAGCTGGAAGCAGCGCCCAACTTCTGCTCTTTCTGCGGTGATCTCGAACAAATGCTGGGCAAGGTCGCGACCCTTACTGGCGGCGGTGACGCGGGCGGCGCTTTGCTCCAGCGCGTAGCGCGCGTTGCGCACTTCGATGCGAATCTGCTTCTTCAGCTCCTCCAGCCGAACCTCGGCCTGGCGATATTCCAGCTCGGAACGGTATTGGTCGGCCTTCGCCACGCGATTGCGCAAGGGAATGTTGAGCGACGCGCCGATAAAGTAGTCCGACGCCGAACCGTTGAAGGCGTTGCTGAAGGCGCCGCCGAAATCCCGGGGTACGTTATTCATCCCACCCAGCGTGTACGCCGGATTATCCAGGCCGGCGAGGCCGGTGCCTCCGTATGAGGCAACAAAGTCGATGGTCGGCAGCAGGGCATTGCGCGCTGCCTTGCGGCTGATCTCGCGGTTGTGCAAGTCGACGATCGATTCGGACAACTCCGGTCGCGTCTGCAACGCCTCCTGGATGAGATCAAGGATGGGCACGACGCTTCACCTCCACCGTTCGTGTCCTGTAGCCGTGTCGGTGGGAATCACGGGCATCTCTTCCAGCACGGGATCGTCGAGCGTCTTGGTCAGCGCGTTCTTGATCAACGATTCCTGCAACTGAAGATTGGTGCGCGCGATGGTCAGGTCCTGGTCGCGCCGCGACACCTCGGCCTCGGCACGGGTGACATCGAGCTCCGGGATGGCTTGCAGGTTGAGCTGCTTGCGGGCGATGTCGAGCGACTGCTGGGCAAATGCCAGCGATTGCTCGTTCACCCGCGCCTGCTCATAGGCGCTGACCAGGTCCCAGTAGATATTCTCGATCTGGGTGACGGTGGCGATCACCTGGTTGCGAAATGCGATGTCCGAGATTTCCTTGTCATTCTTCGCAATCCGCAGGTAACCGGAGGTTGGGCCCGAAGCCGAAGCCCGCGAGCAGTGGCTGCCGGACTTGAAATTGCGTTTGCGCGTTCAATGCGGGCGAGAGACTGGTGAAGATGCTGTTGACGGTCTGCCGATTGTTGAAGAACTGCGCCGTAACGATGGTGCCGGTCGGAAACGCCTGCTGATAAGCAAGATTGACGGTGCCGGTGTTCTGCTGGAGCGTGGGCACGCCGTTCAATTGCAGGTTGGCTTGCGGCAGCGTTAGGTGCTCGACTCCACCGTTGCCGGTGATCAGCGGATCGAAGCTAGGAACGTTGGTACCGATGCCCAGCGTCGATTCCACGAGTCCGGCAGCGCCGGCACCCGCACCGCCAGCGCCACCTGTCGTACCGCCGGCGCCTGCTCCGGGAGCTCCTGCTCCAAAGCCGCCGACGCCGCCGCCCGGCGTGTTCTGCACGATACCGGTGTTGACGCCGCGGAAGGTGCCGCCCGCCTGCGTACGCAGGATGTCGGTGTCGGCGATGGGAAGGTTGTAGCGCGCGATCACCAGGTCGAGATTGTTCTCCAGCGCCAGATCGATGGCGTCGCGCAGCGAGATGTAGAGCTTGCCGTCACGAATCAATGATTGCAGCAGCGAAGAGTTGCCCATGTTCGGCTGGGGCACGGTTGCCGGCGAGTACGGCGCCAACGGGCTGTACGATTTCGGCATCTGCAGCGAGGCCGGCGTGGAGAGCGACACCGGGCCCTGCGGCAACGGCGTCGCGGGAGGCGTTGGCTCTGGCGCAGCAGGTGTTTGCTGTGTTGCAGGAGGCGTTGGTTGTGTCGCGCAGGAGTTGGTTCCTGCGGTTGCTGGGCCAGGGTTGTGAGCGGAGCGCCGAACAGCGTGGCCGCGATTGCCACCACCGCGCAAGGCTTGCGGAGACATTCGATCACCGGGCCACCACCTCGCGCGCCGCATTGCGCTCCTCCGACACAATCCATCCATCGCGCAACTGTATGGTTCGGCCGCCGTAGGCTGCGTTCGCCTCCGAATGCGTCACCTGAACGATGGTGGTTCCTTCGCGATTCAACTCACAGAAGAGCTCCATGATTTCCTTGGCCTGCGAGGAGTGCAGATTGCCCGTCGGCTCATCGGCCAAAAGCAACGCCGGCTTGTGAATGATGGCGCGAGCGATGCCCACGAGCTGTTGTTGCCCGCCCGAGAGCTGGCTGGGGTACAAGTCTTTCTTGGCGACAATCTGGAAACGATCGAGGGTGTCCGCCACCATGCTTTGCCGCTCCGATTTGGGTATGTCCTTGTAGGAAAGCGGCAGGTCGATGTTCTCCGCCACGGTGAGGTCGTCGATTAGGTGATAGCTCTGAAAGACCATGCCGACGTTGCGCTTCGCAAGTTCGGCGCGGCCTTTGCGCCGCAGCTCATGCACTGCGTCAGCTTCGAAGAAGTACTCGACCGCGCCATTCGTCATCGAGCAGCGCCAGCACGTTCAGCAGGGAAGACTTGCCCGCGCCGGAAGGCCCCATAAGGGTGAGGAACTCGCCGCGCTCAATCTTGAGCTGGATGCGGCGCAGGACCCAGGTCTCGCCGGCGGCAGTCTTATAGCTTCGTTCAACATCTTTAAGTTCAATCATGGGAATTTTCTATTCGTATCGCAGCGCTTTCATGGGTTCGACTGCCGCCGCTCGCCGCACTGGCAAGCAGCGCAGCCGCAAGCACTACCAGCGCGATGATGCCGACTACCGCCAGCAAGGTAAGAGGATCGTGGTTGGAGACCCCGAACAGTTGGTTGCGCAATAGCCGGCCGCTTACAATCGCCAGCGGAACAGCGACGACGAAGCTGATCAAGAGCAAGCGGCCAACTTCGCCGAGCATCATGCGCAGCACCGTCCCTCGATTCGCGCCCAGCGCCATACGGATACCGATCTCGCGCGTGCGCTGCGTAGCCGAAAACGCCAGCACGCCATAGAGGCCGATGGCGCAGAGCAGTGTCGCCAGCACGCCGAACGAGGTCGCCAGGAAGGTCACCAGCTTCTCCGTAGTCAGTTGGGTGTCGATCTGTTCGTCCATCGAGTGGAAGGAATCGAGCACGAGCTTCGGGTCGATCTGCTGTACGGCCGCTCGCACGCTACTCATCAGTGCATCAGGCGATGAAGAAGTCCGCAGATAGTAGGTCATATCGAAGCGCCGGCGTTCTGTATCGCGATCAATGGCGAGATAGCCCGTTGGCTTCGACGGGGTGCGCAAGTCCGAGTGCTTAACGTCGCGCACGACCCCGACAATCTGGATGTCGGTCTTCACCGTGGGTCCGCCGCCGATACCGTAGTAACGTCCGATAGCCGCTTGCGGGCTTGCGAACCATTTCTTCGCGAAGGTCTCGTTGATGACGGCGACTCTGGCGGCGTCCGGACGATTGTCCTGCTCGGTCAGCGCCCGCCCGGCGACAAGCGGCATGTCCATGGTTGCGAAATAGGAAGGCGTTACCTGACCGCGTTCTACATCGGTGTCGTCCTGGGCCGATGGCGCTATGCCGGCAACGGTAATGTTGGTTCCAACATCGTTGCCTGCCAATTCGGGATCGTCAGTCGCGGCCACCGACCGGACTCCCGGCAGTGCACTCATTGTGTCGAGCAGTCGATGCGTGAGCGAGACGGCCGTGTCCCTGTTGTATCCCGCCAGCACGGGATCGATCGTGAAGGTCAGGAGATGATCGGGGCGGAACCCAACGTCCACAGAGCGTAGATTCTTCATCGTACGTACGAAGAGTCCCGCCCCGAACAGCAGCAGCACGCTCAACCCGATCTGCACCCCGACGAAGACCTTTTTCATTCTCGACTGGCTGGTCGTGGCCGTACTCACCTGCTGCTTCAAGGCGGCCGTCAAATCAGGACGCCAGAATTCGAGCGCGGGCACGACGCTGAAGGCCAGCCCGGCCACGATGGCGACGACCATGTTAAAGGCAAAAACGCGCAGGTCGAGCCCCGAGCTGAGGGGATGCATGTTCGGATCGCTAAACATGCGGCTCACCAGCACGCTGGTTAGTTCGGGAGCCAGCAGCAATCCGAGCAAGCCGCCACCGATGCCGAGCAGCATGCCTTCGATGAGCAACTGCTGCACGATACGGCTGCGCTTTGCGCCCAGCGAATAGCGCACCGACATCTCGCGCTTACGGCCGGCTGCGCGAACCAGCAGCAGGCTGGCGAGGTTGGCGCAGGCAATAACGATCACCAGCACTACCATGCCCATTACGATGAGCAGCGGAGTACGAATCTGATCACGCAAGGGCGAGAATCCGCGTCCGCGCGTCGAGCAACTCGACCTTCGACTTAGCTACAAAGCGCTCGATGAACTTGTCGGAATGGTCGTGGATTTCTTTGAGCTCTTCCTGGCGCAGCGCCTTCCATAGTGGCTCCAGCCCCGCTTCGGCAGTGCTGACGGACTCGCCCGGCTTGAGTCGCGCAATGATATTCAGCCAGCGTGAGCGATGCTTATCGAGGTCGTTCCAGCCGGGCGTGACTTCGGGCTTCATCATCATGGGAACGAACAGGTCGGGGCTGTCGCCCACCACAACGCTCTTAAATCCGGGAGGCGCAACGCCCACAATCGTGAATGGATGTCCGTTGATGGAGATGCTGCTGTTGAGCACACCAGGATCACGGCCGAACCGCCGCACCCAGTACTCGTTGCTCAAAACCGCGACGGGATCGCGCTCCTGCACTTCGTCGTCGCTGGGCGTAATTAGCCTGCCTAATGCCGGGTTCAGTCCGAGCACCTGGAAGTAATTGCCCGTGACCAGTTCGGCCATGCCGAGCTTCGACTCGCCGTGATACTGGATGCCGACCTGGGCCGGAGTGCGTGCCAGCATTCCATCGAATACCGAGCTCTTGTCGCGCAGGTCGCGGTACATCGGGTAGGAGAAGTAGAGATGGTCGTCTCCGCCCCACGAACTCACGTGACCGGAATCGGATCCGACCGATTTCAGCTGAACCAATTGATCGGGGTCTTTCACCGGCAAGCTGCGCAGCAGCACCTGGTCGAGCAGGCTGTAGATCGCCGTGTTGGCTCCGATGCCCAAAGCCAGAATGCACATCGCCACAATGGTGAATCCCGGGCTCTTGCGCAACTGGCGAAGCGCGTAACGAAGATCCTGCAACAGGGCGCTCATCTTTATTCCTCTCTCAGGGTGCGCATGGGATCGAGCTTCGAGGCGCGACGCGCCGGCAAGTAGCTGGCCAGCAGGACCGTCGCGGTAAGCAGGGCGGAGGTAGCAAGCAACGTGAGAGGGTTAAACAAGCTGGTTGCAAATAGCATGCTGGAGAGCACCCGTCCGGCAACGAAGGTTGCGATGAACCCAATAACCAATCCAGCGACAGCCAACTCCATGCCGCGCCGCAGTACCAACGCGAGAACATCCGAGCGGCCCGCGCCCAGCGCCATGCGAATTCCCAACTCGCGCAGGCGCATGTGCACGCCGTAGCTGATGACGCCATAGAGTCCGAGCGCCGAAAGCAGCAGGGCCAGTACAGCAAACATCGAGAGCAGCGCCACGATGAACCTGCGGCTTACAAGTGAGGTATCGATCAGATGGTCCATGGTCCGGAGATCGTAGACGGCCTGATTGGGGTCGACCTGGCGCACCGCATTGCGGATGGCGTCTGCCATCGTGCTCGGGTTCGCACGAGTGCGCACCACGATATCGAGGCCGCGCGATGGTATTTGTGCCAGCGGAAGGTAATAGATCCCCTCTTTATTGTCCTGCTCGAGAGAGGAAACACGGGCATGCTTTACCAACCCGACGATTGTCATCGGCGGCTCTTTGGGATCGAAGGTGATCTGCTTGCCAAGCGGATCCTGTCCCGGCCAGTAGTCGCGGGCGAGGGTCTCGTCGATGATCGCCACTTTCTGTGTTTTCGCCTGATCCGTCGAGGTGAAGAAACGGCCTTCGACTAACGGAATCTTCAGCGTGGAAAAGTAGTCAGGAGAGATAAGCCGGATATTGCCGTGCGGGGGCGGCGAGTTTGGGGGCAGAACCTGTCCGACAATCTCGAATGATCCGGACCCGCCGTTGGCAGAGAAGGGCAGCGCGTCCACCAGCGCAGCGTCGGTTACCCCGGCCTGGTTTTGCAACTGAGTTGCGAGTGCTTGCGCAAATGCGGCCTGTTGCTCGTCGCTCTTATACGCGTCTCGCGGCAGAGTGAGGCTGGCGGACATCAATCCCTGCGGCTCAAAGCCCACCTCGACATGCTCAAGCTGTTTCAAGCTGCGTACGAGAAGGCCAGACGCAACCAGCAGCAGCATGGCCAACGCGATTTCGCCGATGACCATGGCCGACCGAAGCCGCTGACGTCCCTTGCTCGAAGTTTCGGAGCGACCGCTCTCCTGCAGCGACTGGAACCAGCGCAGATGCGTCATCTGGTAGGCAGGGCCGACGCCGCATAGAATCGCGCATACCACTCCGGCACCGATTACATACAGCAGCACAGGAATGCTGATCGTTACATGCAGGTTTTTCACGAGGTTTTCCGGCGCCAGCAGCAGCAGAAGCGGAATCGTGGTTCGCGCCAGGATCAGTCCCAATGCCACGCCTGCAATCGCCAGCACTGCGCTCTCGGTGAAAGCCTGCGCCAGCAATGTTCCGCGCCCCGCGCCCAGCGCAATGCGGATGGAAGTTTCGCGCTGACGGTCCGAAGCACGCGCCAGCTGCAGCCCTGCGATGTTGGCGCACGCGATGAGCAACACAAGGATCACGGCGCTCAGCAATACCGCAAGCGGTTTGCGCAGATCACCGGCGACGTACTCCAGCAAAGGCATGGAAAACATGCCCCAACCCGAAGCCTTGGCATAACTCTGTTCGCCTTCGGAGTTGGCGTTCTCTCGGGCCTTCATCGCTAAATACTGGTTGACCTGCTCGATGCTGACGCCGGGCTTCATGCGTGAGACCACGAACAGGTATTCGTTGTACCGGTAATTGTGGTCGTGCAGGCGCGCAGGAATGAGCGCCAGCGGAGTCCAGACCTCGGCCTGGTTGGGCCAGCCAAAGTCCGGTCCCATCACCCCGATCACTTCGTACTGTTGCTGGTTCAGCGTGAGCTTGCGGCCGACAATATTCGGGTCGCCGCCAAAACGTTTCTTCCACGTGGGATAAGAAAGCAGCACTACGCGGTTTGCGCCGGGAACATCTTCCTCGGAAAGGAACGTTCTCCCAAGTTGCGGTTTGGCAAGAAACGCGTCGAAGAATTGCCAGGACACGGCTGCATTGATTAGCCGCTCCGGTCCCCGCCCCTCCGCCAGATACGAGAGGTTATTGACCGTCATGGCCGCCGTGCTTGCGAGGAATTGCTTTCCCGCTTCGGCATCTGCGAAGTCTGGCGGCGACATGCCGATGTTGCCCAGCTCGGCGGGAGTGCCGTAGTGTGCACGCACCGCCAGCATGCGATCGGGATTCGGTACGCCGCCGGGATTCAGCAGCACCGCATTCATTACGCTGAACACCGCCACATTCGCGCCAATGCCAAGTGCCAGCGTAAGAACCGCTGTGATGGCGAACCCTCGCGAATGATTCAGCTGCCGAAATGCGTGACGCAGGTGCTGCGATAGCGAACTCATGACTTACTCCACAAAAACGGTTTGCGCCCCGTTGAGGGGCACAGCGGGCCGACCCGGTTCAGCTCACCTCTTGGATGAGTTTCTTGAGTTCTTCTTCGCCCACCACTTTGCCGTCGAACAGGTGAACTTCGCGTTCGGCGTGAGCGGCGAAACGGGGATCGTGCGTCACCATGCAGATGGTCGCGCCTTCGCGGTGAAGGTTTTGCAGCAACTCCATCACGGCTTCGCCGTTACGAGAGTCGAGGTTTCCGGTGGGCTCATCAGCCAGCAGGATCGACGGCTTGCCGGCCAATGCACGCGCCACGGCCACGCGCTGCTGTTGACCGCCTGAAAGCTGCGAGGGATAGTGGCGCAGGCGATGCGCCATGCCTACCTTCTCCAGCGATTCCATCACCCGCTGTTTGCGGTCGGCGCTCGACATGCGCTGACGATAAGTGAGCGGCAGCTCGACGTTCTCATATACCGTGAGATCGCCGATAAGATTGAAGCTCTGGAAGATGAATCCGATCTCCTGATTGCGGATGCGCGAGCGCTCTGCGAAATCCAGGTTGGCGACTGGCTTGCCGCTCAGCGTGTAGCTGCCGCTGGTGGGCGTGTCGAGCAGCCCAATGATCGACAGCAGCGTCGACTTGCCGCAGCCCGAAGGCCCTGACATGGCCACGTACTCGCCGCGATTGATGGTGAGATGAATGCCCGAAAGCGCATGCGTCTCGATCTCATCGGTGAAGAAGACTTTGGTCATGTCCTCGATGTGAATTAACGTCTGGCCGTTATCCATTGCTTCGCCTCTCTAAAAAATCTTTGTTTAGTCAAGCTTGATGCGATCGGTGTTGTCCCAGCGAGACATGTCAGACAGGATCACGGTGTCACCATCATGCAGCCCTTCCTCGATCTGGATGGCGTTGACCGACGCACGCCCCACCTTGACTGGAACCCGCGTGGCATATTGCCCTGAGGCATCGAGCTTGAACAGGCTGATCGTGCTGTTCTCTTGTCCGAAAGCAGGACGTCCGACATAGAGCACGTTGTCCAGCTTTTCGAGATCGATGGTGCCGTCGACACTCAAGTCAGGTCTCGCCCCTTTGGGCAATTCACCTGTGATACGCACGTCAACCGTTACGGTTCCGTTCTGCACGGCCGGATCGACCCGCATCACCGTGCCTGCGACTACACCGTTGTGGGTATCGATGCTCGCCGGCTCGCTGATTTGCACGTCACGGGCCTGCGTCTCAGGGATTTTTAGCGACGCAATGAGGTGCTCGGGCTGTACCACCTTTGCCAACATGGTGCCGGGCTGTACGTGCTGCCCTACCTGCAACGGCATATCAACCAGCACGCCAGGAATGCCGGCACGCACATTGAGGTCGTCAAGCTGCTTTTGCTTGAGCTGCGCCAGCGCGCGCATCTCATCAACCTTCGCCTCTTGCACGGCAAGCTGCGAGCGAATCGCCTGCTGGTTGATCGTTAGGCGTTCCTTCTCGATATCGTTGCGCGTGTTCAGCTCATTGGCCTTGCCGCTGGAAGCCTTGTAGGTCAGCCCGGAGATCACGCCCAGGTTGTAAAGCTCTTTGTCCGTTTCCGCCTGTAACTGCGCTTGCGAATAATCAGCGCTTACGGTGGCAGCGCCGGCCTTCTGCGTCATCAGGTCGCTGTCCAGCTTAACTTTTAGGCTCCTCAATTCGGCCTCTGCCGCCTTCAACTGCAGCTCGGCATCCGCCGCCGCCTGTTCTGTCTGCGGATTGCTCATCTGGAGCAGCACGGTATCCGGTTTCACCTGCGTGCCGGGCAGCACCAGAATGCGCACGACGGTGGCTTCAGTTTCAGCAGGAATCTGGCGGACGTCTTCGGGGCTCGGCACCAGGGTACCCAATCCTCGTACCTGACGCAGCATCGAGCCGCGTTTCACGGTGTCGGTCCAGACAGTGCTGCGTTCTACGGTGGGAGCGGCAGGCTTGAGCCTCGATACTCCAACGAAAGCGGCGGCAGCGAGCACAATCAATACCACGCCGATCAGCGCCTGCTTGCGCCGCTTCTGCTTCTTAAACTCGGGGCGAGCGATATCCATCGCGATGAGTGAGTGCACTTGCCGTTCCAACTACGAAAGAGATCGCGAGGACGCAAGGTTATGTTGTTCAGCGGATTGCAGATGCCAGCCGGATAATGATCAAAGCCAATTTGTTCTTTCGATGAGGAAGGTGTCCATTTCCGGACGCTGTCGCCCGGCCTTGAACAGCCATGCGATCAATAGGCTTTGTAACTCAAAGGCCTGAACGCTCTTACGGTGGTCGCCAGACTGCTCATAGAAATCGCCATCAAGTGGAGGAACCATGTCGCGCCTCTTACAAGATCTTCGTTATGCGATAAGGCAACTGCGCAAGTCTCCAGCGTTCACGTTGGCGGCGGTGGTGACGCTCGGTTTGGGCATCGGGGCGAACACGGCTATGTTCAGCGTGATGGATGCCGTGCTGCTGCGCTGGTTGCCCATCCCCGAGCCGGACCGCGTCTTCTATCTGCGCGTTCCAACCGGCCAGCCCGACGGGGCAGGGAACACCGGCAACGATGACACCTCGTTCTCCTATCCAGTGTTTCAGGCGTTGCGAGAGCGGCATGACGCCTTCTCCGACGTGATCGCAACGGCGCCATTAGCCATTGGCAAGACCAGCATTCGCATCGGCGATGAGCCGGAGCTAGCCGCAGGAGAAGTGGCGAGCGGCAATATGTTCTCCGGGCTGGGCGTAAAGATGGCGCGCGGTCGCAGCTTCACGGTTGAAGACGAGGCAGCGAAATCGCCGGTTGCCGTGCTGAGCTATCAATTCTGGACTCGCCGCTTCAATCGCGATCCGGACGTAATTGGCAAGACGCTCTACGTCAAGGGATACCCGCTCACCATCATTGGCATTTCTGGCGAGGCATTCACCGGGCTGAAGCGCGGCCCAGGCGACGTCGATTTCTGGGTTCCAATGCAGGACCGCCTCGAACTCAATGCCTGGGGAGATAACGGCGAAAACAATCAGACCTATTTCTCGTTGCCGAAGTGGTGGTGCCTGCTGCTGACGGCGCGACTGGCGCCGGGAGTTACTCCAGAGCAGGCGGTCGCCAGCGTACAGTCGCTCTTCCAAGCCACTGCGTACGAGCCAGTCGGGCCGCCCAAGCCGGGGGCGCAAAAGGTATATCTCACGCTGACGCCGGCGAAGGGGCTTGACGCCTACACCTCCGATTACAAGAGGCCGCTGTATCTTCTGATGTCGTTGGTTGGACTGGTATTGTTCATCGCTTGCGCAAATGTGGCGCTGTTGCTGGTGGCGCGCAATCAGGCACGTCAGCGGGAATTCAGTTTGCGCCTCGCTATCGGCGCAGGTCGCGGAGACCTGTTCCGCCAGTTACTTACGGAAAGCCTACTTCTCGTGCTTGCAGGAGGCTTTTTGGCCTGGGCGTTTGCACTACCGGCGACCACCGCCCTGGCCACCTGGGCTCACCTGGACTCGAGCCTCCGGCCCGACATGACGGTGTTGCTGTTCACGCTGGCAGTTCTGGTGTTGGCAGCGGTGGCCTTCGGAGTGGCGCCACTGTTCGACGCACTGTCGGTTCCGGCGGGACTCGCGCTTAAGAGTTCCAGCCGGGTCGCCACTCAAGACAAGCAGAAATCGCGATTCGGGCAGCTGGTTGTGGCCTTGCAGATTGCGCTTTGTGTTGTCTTGCTGGTAGCTGCTGGGTTGCTGCTGCGAACCTTGCGCAATTTGGAAAACGTTCCGCTCGGCATGCGCACTCAGGGACTGCTCGTGTTTGGCATCGATCCCCAGGGCCTGCACGGCAAGGAACAGGTTAACGAGTTTTACCAGACGCTGCTCGCTCGCCTGCGGGTGTTGCCGGGAGTCGAGTCGGCGACGTTGGTCGAAATGCGGCCGGGCGCCGGCTGGAGTAACAACAACGAAGCCATCGTCGATGGAGTGAGCTCCAAGTTAGCCGGCGAGAAATATGCGCCCCTGCGGGCCAACACAGTTGGACCAGACTTTTTTCATGTGATGGGCATTCCGGTGCTGCTGGGACGTGGCATCACAGAGATCGACACGGCTACTTCGCCACGGGTTGCGGTCGTGAACCAGACGTTTGCCGACCGCTATCTGCACGACCAGTCGCCTTTAGGTCATCAGGTCGGCGGTAAGGGCTTCGAGCGGACCATCATCGGCGTGGTCGGCAACAACAAGTACACCGGCTTGGACGAGAAAGACATTCCCATGATGTGGACGCCCTACACGCAGGTAGGCGGTAGTGGCGCCGGCGAGATGCAGGTAGAGATGCGCGTCAGCGGCGACCCGCTCTCCGCGCTGCCGAATGCCGCCAGGGTAGTTCACGACATAAACCCGGACCTGCCGCTGCGCGATCCGATGACACAACAGGAACAATTCGAAGAATCCATCTCAGGCAAGCGCCTGTTCTCGCGGCTTGCCGTTTTCTTCGGATTGCTGGCCGGCGTGCTGGTTGCGACGGGACTCTATGGCACGCTGGCCTATCGAGTGAGCCATCGCACGGTCGAGATTGGGGTGCGGCTCGCGGTGGGAGCGCAACGGCGCGAGGTCTTGTGGATGGTGCTGCGCGAAAGCCTCATACTGGCGAGCGTTGGGATTGCGATTGGATTGCCGCTCGCCGTTCTCGCCTCACGTCTGCTGCGCGCAATGTTGTTCGGCGTAGGTCCTAACGACTGGCTCAGTTTCGCTGGCGCGCTTATAGCAGTCGTCGTGGTAGCCATCGCGGCGGCATTCGTTCCTGCACGCCGCGCCGCGAGTACCGATCCCATGGAGGCCCTGCGTAACGAGTAGGAGTCGCCGGGTCGCGACGGACGCGGCTTTTAGCCGCGCCGCACATGGGTGCACCTCTTTTCTGTGTGTCATCGCGTGCGACGACCCCGAGCGCAGCCGAGGGGGAGGAGTCGAGGGATCTGCAGTTCATGTCGTAGCCAGGAAGCCGCGCCTTGATGCAACATCAGCAACGATGCAGAAACTGTCATCTTCGCTCGGCAAAGGAGAGCAGATCCCTCGCTCCGCTTCGTGATGACAAACTGCAAACGGGACTCGTCCTCGCTCAGGATGACAGTCCGTGACGACACGGACTATTTACCCGAACCCGCTATCTGCTCCAACTCCGTTGCCATCTGCTCGACGAAGGCCGCTTCATCGTTCACCGCTTTCGCAACCCTCGGCACTTCATGCTCCGCGAGCTTGTAGTCCTTCAACTCGATACTCTCGCGAATGCCGGAAACCGTCTTCGGGGCATATCCGGTGTAGAGCCCGGGAGCGTAGAGCATGTGCTTGTAATAGGGCCGGGTCGGCAGGCCATCCGGGTTGAGCAGCAGTTGCTCGGCTTTCAACAGGCTCGCATTTAGCGCCGCCAGCTTGGCTGGGTCGGCCGATGCTTTCAGCGCCGCACTCAACGCCTTGTTGTAGTGCTCGCCTGATTTTGCCAGCGCGTCGGCGGCATTCTGTAAAGGGGCGAAGTTGATAAAGGGCGGTACCGTCTCCTGTTTGGGAGCGACCTCAGGACGACGCGGATCGTTAATCGCGCGATAAACCCCATCTTCCAACTCCCGATTCTGCTCCTTCACCTGTTCCTGCTTGTGCTTCAACAGGTCCTGTACTTCCTTCGAGTAGTCGTTCACTGCGTCGGCGAGACTGCTGAAGCGGTAGGGAAGTACCTCAGCGTCGGCCAGGCGCATGACGGTCATGCCAATTGTCTGCGCCAGCGCTTTCCCGTACACGAAGTCGGTGTCGGAAAAATGCGTGTACCAGTAGAAGTCATCGTAGATGGAGTGATAAATCCCTTCGCGGTCCTCTCCGCCATAGCCCAGATTCAGCGAAGCTACTCCAAGGTGGTGTTCGAAGACCGTGTAATCGGTCCCTGAGCCGAGAGGGAACAGCTTCCAGTCGCTGCGATTGCGGATCGCCATTCGCGCCTCGTCATCCTTGGCGTTGTGAATGCGATAATCCTGCGCGCGTTTCCACACCGATATGCCTGCCTCGGGGTCCTGTACGTCGCGAACTACTCCGTTGACCAGCGCCTCCAGCGAGTGCGCGCCCTCAGCTTCGAGGAAGCCGCGGCCGTTGCCGTCGGTGTTGATATACGCCACCGCGTGCTGCTGCAACTCGGCAGCATGGGTCTCTGCCCATTCGGTCGAGCCGAGCAGCATAGGCTCTTCACCGTCCCAGGCGGCGTAGATGATGGTTCGCTTGGGCTGCCATCCCTGCTGGTGAATCTCGCCCAACGCGCGGGCTTCTTCCAGCAGCGAGACCTGGCCTGACACCGGATCTTCCGCGCCGTTGACCCAGGCGTCGTGATGATTGCCACGCACCACCCATTCGTTGCCCTCGCTGCTGCCTTGCATACGGGCGATAACGTCGTACACCGGACGTATCTTCCAGTCGAAGGTAAGGGCGAGGTGAACTTTCGCCGCTCCCGGGCCAACGTGATAGGTGATGGGCAATGCGCCACGCCACGATGGCGGCGCCACCGGTCCCGTTAACGCTTGCAGCAGCGGCTGCGCGTCGCCATATGAGATCGGCAGGGTGGGGATGGGCGCAAGATTCTTCGCGTCCTTGATGTCCAGTCGTTTGGCGTCTTTGGTCGCGCCTACGCCCGGCGTCAGCGGATCGCCGGGATAAGCGTGCGGAAAATCCATGACGCTTCCGCGCTGCACGCCCTGCGTCGGACGCATGGGGCCTTCAGGAAAGGTGCGTTCCGGCGAGTAGCCATCGTCCTGCGGCTCGGAATAGATCAGGCAGCCAATGGCTCCATGCTCCCATGCCACGCGCGGCTTCACACCGCGCCAGGAATGGCCATATTTCGCGATGACGATAGCACCTTTGACCGAAACTCCCAGCCGCTCCAGCTCTTCGTAGTCCGCAGGCACGCCGTAATTGACGAACACCAGCGGCGCAGTGACATCGCCATCGGGCGAGTAAGCGTTGTAGGTGGGTAGCTGCTCGCTCTTCTGATTGCTGGTGGGATCGACCGCCAGCGCCGGTTCCTCCAGCTTGGCCGTGAAGTGAGTGGGCGCAGTCATCTCCAGCAGGCGGCTCTTCGGAGTAGGGAAGAGCACGTCGAACTGCTCGATCTTGGCATCCCATCCCCAGGACTGAAGTTGGCTGAGGATCCACTCGGCATTGTCTTTGTCGTACGGTGAGCCGACATGATGAGGACGGGCGCTAAGCCGCTGCATGTATTCGCGCAACAGTTTCGGGTCAGGGATGCTCTTGAACTTGTCCTCCCATTGGCGCTCCTGGGCGCTCGATTGCGCGGTGAAACCAAGTAGAGGCTCGGCGTTATTTGTTTGCGGCGCCTGAACCTGTGATTGGGAATACAGCGATCCGAACATCAATACCACGGCGAGCAGACGACGCATCCAGCCTCCTGTCGGCAAAACAGGTAGCTTACAGGAAATGGAAAAGGAAGGTCGAACTATCTGAGGAGAGGGACTGATGTAAAAAAGGGCCGCCAAGCCAGGTTGTCCTGACTGGCGGCCCATGGAGGTTAGTGGTGCTGATTTGAAATCGTTGCGGTCGTCCCGTCAAACTTCGTGATCTTGATCGTGAACGGCTCGTTGTAACCGGCCGCTCGATCCTTCAGGACGCTAATCCCGAACTGCTCGCCCAGCAGCAGCGACCAGTAGCTGGAGCTGCGGAAGTGGATGCCGGCATGGATGCCGTGGCCGGTAGTGATGTTCCACCCCAGCTTCGACAGCTCTCCATTGATCGTAAGGCTGTCGCGGTCGTTGCCTGTATACGGCACCAGAGAAAGTCCATCTGCGCTCGGTACCATGATGTCGGAGCCCGCAGCTTGCAGCAGAGGCCGAAGCTTCTGGCTTCCGTCGAAGAAGAACTTCAAAGCGGAGATGCAAGCTCCTCCTACCGTGCCATGCCCCGTCGGATAGCAAGGATGGGTCGGCGAAGCCTCGGGGAACGCCTGCGGCAACAGGTAGCTGCCGTATTTCGAATGAATGATGGAAAGCGCCGCGGAGTTGAACACGTCTGAATGCAGTGCCCCCGCTGCTTGCGGAACCGGATGGGTGTGAGTGAGATTGGCCTGAACCAGCCCTCCGTACTCTTCCGGACGCATGCGGAGATTCACAATCCACTTGTGAAACCAGGCGGCTTTCAGGGCTCGCGTGGCCATTTCGGGAATGGTCCCAACCGCATCCACCGGACCAAACATGCTGCCAAAGGTATGGAAGCCGTGCTCTGTTCGAGAGACACCGGTGGGGCCATAGGGATTGCCCGGGTTCACCGGCGCGCCGATGCCTGCGAGCACGAGGGCGGCGACAAAGTACGCCTGATGGAGCGCGTCCACGTGGGTGTACGCCGACATGTCGCGGCCCATGCGGGCAAAGCGGAACTGCGAATCGAAGGCCAGTTGCTGACTCGGAACCTGGCCGTTTTGCACGGCCTGGTAGTCGTTGACGTTCGTCAGGTAATCAGCCCCGCCCTCGCCCACCGAGAGAAATCTCTGGTACTGCTGGGTGAGGGGCTGTACGCCCATGAAAGTCGGCTGCAGCAGGAACTGGGAAAGATATGGCCCCTGCACGTTACCGTCGCCGGGTGTGAACTGACCGCGGAAGAGGTTCTGTGGAGTTACAGGGAAGGGGAAGATGCTGTTGTGGCTCTTGACATACGTCAAGTTGTTCAGGTCGGCCGCGGCCTGCGCCGCCAGCGAACTGTTGGTGTAAGCAGTGAATTGGACGTCGCGCATCAGCGCGGCCCAGTAATGCTCGACGAACTCGTCGGCCGTCTGTGCGCTGGCAGTGGTCGGCGCCGGCGGGATGTTAGTTGCGTGGGAATCGAGTCCTTCCAGGTCAAAAGCCAGAGCACCCTGTGGGCCGTTCAGCGTGGAGGTAAATCCCGTCCCCCCTGGATTGCCCACGATGATGTTTTCGAAGTCCGAGAAATTCCCGGTGGTCAAGGCGTGCAGGAAGCTCTGGTAGGAGGCGGCGTTCGGGACGCCAAGTCCGTCGTGCTTCAGGCACTTGCTCCAGAGTCCGCTGAAGTCGGTGTAGCGCGAGTCATCACCGTTATCGGGCAATTTGCCGATATCGATGTTGTCGTTTTGCGCCGTGTTCTCGCGGTATTCGAAGCTGTCGTGGGCGCGTCCGCTGGAACCATAGTTCACAACCGACGCCTCGGCCTGACCGCGCTTCCCCTCGAACAGCGGTTCCAGAGGAAGACCCACGGCGAGTGCCACTGCGGTTGCTCCGCCCATCTTGCCCAGGAAGGAACGGCGGCTGGAGTCTGCCGACCCATCTGGGCTGTTGCGTTGAGCCTGTGGTTTAGTGTTGGTGTCATCTTCCTTCTGAGCAGGAATGTTATCTTGGCGATGCTCCTTGTCTTTCACAGACGTACTCCCTTCTATATTGTCGAGTGATATGGGGTTATTGGGAGGTACCGCAGTGATGTAGAGGGATTCTCACGCGGTATCTCGACGACTGGGGCTCTTTGGACCTTTCACCACAGACCAGAGGGACTAATGACGCGAATCAGCCGCGGAAGCTGGCTTGCGCAACGGAGAAAATCGCGAACCATTTATCGAATACTTCGATTTGGTCTCAGTTGCGAAACCGATACTGAAATCAAAGCTCCGCAATGTCAAGCTGAATCTCTGCTGGATTTGTCAAATCTTTTCCCTGGACGTTGTTACTCGATCCGCTCGCAATCGCATTACTCGGTAAACTAAGTAACAGGAGAAAGAATGGCAATCACGCAAGAAGAAGTACTGACGGCACTTAAAGAATGCTATGACCCTGAGATTCCGGTGAACATCGTAGATATGGGGTTGATCTATGAAATTCGTGTTAAGCCATCAGAGCTTCCCAATTCGGGAGGCGAGGACGTAGAAGTGGAAATGACCCTGACCGCACCAGGCTGTCCGTCGAGCGGATCCATTAGCGATCAGGTGAAGCAGCGCGTGCTGCGCATGCCGGGAGTAAACAGCGCGACCGTCAACATCGTGTGGTATCCGCAGTGGACGCCGGAGCGGCTCAGTGCCGATGCGCGCAAGCAACTAGGGATCGACTGATCGCGCTTCGAGGGACTGCATCCAAGTCGATGGCGCGGAAAGCTATGTCGAAACCTGCCCGGATCATCCAGATCGTACTGTTGCTGCTGATCGTCGCCGCCGGGATTCGCTTCTATCTGTATATGCGCGAGCGGCGCGTCACCCTGGTTGTCCCCCAACAGAAGGAAATCGCGCTTGATCCTGACGCGTACGTGATGCCGAGGAAGCTCCACCCGCAGGACCTGCAAGACGCGAAGGAGTTGACCAAGCAGCCGGTGTGGGTCCGCGCCGGATATCAGCTTGTCTACTATCCCTTCAATGGACATACCGATTTCAAGCATGAGGCCGGCAAGCTTGGTCCCATCGAGAAGCTCGCAATCAAGGACGTGGTCGTCGATCGTCCGCCACGAGGCGAGAAGCAGGTGATGGCGGTGTTCGAGAAAGACGGCAAGCGCTACGCTTTCACCATCGGTAACGCAGAAGGCGGCAACTACCAGATCTACTCCGACGACATTCTCTTCATCCAGGATCCGCGCGAGCTCTACAAGCATTGGCCGCCGGATGTTTGGCAAGCCATCGACAATCACCAGGTGAAGCCCGGAATGAACGAACTTCAGGCTTCATTCGCAGTCGGCGTCGGTATACCGGAGGGAACGGGAACCAGCAATCCGCGCGTCCTGAATTACCCCAACGACGGCCATCCCCTGCGCGTCACCTTCGATAACGGCAAGGCGACGGAGATCGTTCCCGGAGCCGCAGTCGTAATTCATCCCGCGCCCGCGTCTACAATAGCCCTTCGATGCAATTCGAACTCTTCGTTGCTGCGCGATACTTGCGGGCCAAGCGGCGGCAGGCCGTTATCGGGATCATCACCCTCATCTCCATCATTGGAGTTGCCGCCGGAGTCGCCTCGCTGATCATCGCGCTGGCCATCAACAACGGCTTTCGCCAGGATCTTCAGGATCGGCTTCTGGGCTCGATGTCGCATGTGAACCTGCTCCGCGTGGAAAGTGACGGTATCCGCAACTGGGAACCGTTGCTCAACCGGCTGGAGAAACAGCCGCACGTCGTTGCCGGGGCTCCCGCCATGTACGAGCAGGTGCTGATTTCGCGCGGCGCCCACGCGCAAGGCGCCGTGCTCAAGGGTGTCATCCCTGGCTACGAACGTAAGGTCAGCGACATTCTGGACTCGGTGAAGTCGGGTTCGGCGGCGCCGCTTGATGCTTCAGCTGTTGGAAGCGGCACACGGCCTCCAGCAGATGACGAAAGCAATCCGCTCTCGGCGCGCGTTACCGCGTCCTTACCTCCTATCCTTCTCGGGCAGGACATGGCCAACTCGCTCGGCGCCCAGGTCGGCTCGCTGGTGACCGTCACCAGCCCGCAGGGCGAGCTGACGCCCTTCGGGATCGTCCCCAAGTACGCGAGGTTCAAAGTGGTGGGTATCTTCAGCTCGGGATTCTACGACTCCGACAATACGTGGGGATTCATTCGTCTTGCCGACGCGCAGAAGCTGTTCGATCTCGGTGATGTGGTCTCGGTGCTGGAGTTCAAAGTCGACGACATCTACAAGGCCGATCAGATCGGCCGCGAGCTTGAGGCCGCAGCCGGCAAGGGCTTCATGGCGACCAACTGGATGGAGCAGAACCGTGCCCTGTTTCGCGCTCTGCGTCTGGAGCGGCTGGTCACCTTCATCACCATCGGCCTGATCGTTTTCGTTGCGGCGCTGAACATTCTCATTTCGCTCATCATGATGGTGATGGAGAAGACGCGCGATATTGCGGTGCTGGTCTCGATGGGCGCAAAGAAGCGGCAGGTGCGCCGCATCTTCATGTATCAGGGCCTGCTGATTGGCGTGGTCGGCACTGCGATCGGTCTGGTGCTGGGCTATGGAATTTCCTTTGTCGCCGGGCACTACCGGCTGTTCTCGTTGTCAGCCGAGGTCTACTCCATTGACTATGTGCCCTTCGCGCCGCGCGTGCTTGATGGAGTACTGGTCGCGCTTATTGCGATAGGGATCTCATTTATCGCGACGCTCTATCCTTCCTGGTCCGCGGCCAGCGTGCTTCCGGCGGAGGCGTTGCGCTATGAGTAACGGCGCGTTCCTGCTCACGCACGCCTCGCAGATGCTCACGCTGCGTGGGGATGCCGCTCCCCGCCGCGGTGCGCAAATGCGCGAGCTGGGAATTGTCACCGACGGTGCGTTGCTCGTGAACGCGGGCAAGATCATTGCCGTTGGTCCCACCGACGAAGTCGCACGGCATGGGCTGGCCGCAAAGGCGGAGGAGGTCGATTGTCGTGGCAAGGTCGTTCTTCCTGGTTTTGTCGACTCGCACACCCACCCGGTATTCACGAATCCGCGGCTGGTGGATTTTGAGCAGCGCATCGCCGGGGCAGGCTACGAAGAAATCGCCGCCGCTGGCGGAGGCATTCGCTCCAGCATCCGTGGCGTGCGGGAGGCCTCGATCGAGGAGCTGGCTGAGCATGTTTTGCGAGCGCTGCAGGAGATGGCTGCTTATGGAACCACCACGGTGGAAGCCAAGTCGGGCTATGGGCTGAGTCTAGAAAGTGAGACGAAGTCGCTCAAGGCGATACGCGCGGCGGCGGATGTCTGGCCGGGCACGGTGGTCTCCACGTTGCTCGGCGCGCACGTCGTCCCTCCCGAATATCGCAGCGATCCTGAAGCCTACGTTGCTCTTGTCTGCGAGCAGATGATCCCATCGGCCGCCCGGCAAATGCTTGCAGAATACGTTGACGTTTTCTGCGAGAAAGGGGCGTTCACGTCTGCGCAGTCGGCCAGAATCTTACGAACGGCAATCGAGCATGGTCTGAAGGTACGCGTACACGTCTGCCAACTGACGCAAGCCGAATTGGCCCCACTGCTGGACTTCCATCCTGCCAGCCTCGATCACATGGACTATGTCGGAGACGCCGATCTGCCGGCGCTGGCCAAGTCGGAAACGATCGCTACTTTGCTTCCGGCCGCTAACTACTTTCTCGGTCTCGACCGCTACCCTCCTGCAAGAAAACTGATCGACGCCGGAGTAGCGGTTGCGCTCGCGACTGACTACAATCCCGGAACTTCGCCTACGCCCTCAATGCCCTTCGTCTTGTCTGCCGCATGCACTCACATGAAGATGTCCCCGGCAGAAGCGATAACCGCGGCGACGATTAACGGCGCTTGCGCTCTTGAACTCCAACCCTGCAAAGGCTCTCTCGATCCCGGCAAAGACGCCGATATTGCCGTCTTTGAGGCTAAGGACTACCGCGAACTTGCCTATTGGTTTGGGGTGAACCGCTGCGAGCAGGTCTTCTTCAAGGGAGTGGCAGGTGCGGTGCGCGTATAGGCCCCCGGTATCTTCGCCAGCGTAGTTTACATAAAACAAGAAGCCCTCCCGCGCAGGGAGGGCTCGAATCCTTATACCAGACGCCTATTACACCGGAACCCGCTTCTTTGCAGCGCCAGCAGCCGGTAGACGGACTTCGTGGGCATCCTCATGCCGACGACGATACGCAGTGATCAAGGCAGTGAGAAACACCACCAGTCCGGCACTGAATGCGGTCCATCCTTCCCAACTAATTCCCATCTCAATTCTCCACCACAATGATAGCACCGAACTCCAATAAGATGCTTCCCAATAGCGCGAGGTTCGAGCTGTTCGGAAGGTTCGTTTCGTCCTCTTTTCGGATACGCTCTGACGTCTCAAGTGGGTCCGGTTCGTGCTTTTGCATGGTCTCCTGAATCGCGATCTTCTCCTTGCGCAAGTCGTTTGCGATCGGGCCATACTGAAGGGCGGACGCCACCAGGATCACGATGCCAGCCACGGCAAAAGCTACCTTGACATTGCCCTCGTGAGCCTCTGGGTCAACACACCGGAAGATGGCGTCGGAAGAGAACGCAATGGCGATGACCAGCACAGCTCCGTCGAAGATGGCATCTTCCCACCGGGTCAGATAGAGCGGAAGTAGGGCCAGCACTATCGTGCCGAGCATCAGCAGGCACCGGGTAACGATTCGTGAACTGCGACTCCGAGTACTCACGGTTCTGCAACTATAAACCCGGCCGGAAGCCGATTCCCAGAGCAGGAACCAGACCTCGCAACCACCCCGGTTCCAAATTGGCGTTGCCAGTACTTGCGGCCGCCACAACACACATTGAACGGTCGATTCGCCCGGGCTCACGCCCTCTTCGCCAAACCGTCTATGATCTTTAAGCATCCCGCGGAACCGAGGGGCGGTTCCGCCCGTACCAGTTGCATATTGCCTGTCGAAACTCCAACATGTTAGGAAGTCAAATGAAACGAATTTTGCTTATCTGTGGCATGGCCGTTCTTGCCTGCTGCACAGCTTTCGCGCAACGCCTTCCCGGCGGCGCAACGCCCAGTCACTACAACCTGTCGTTCAATATCGATTTCCCGACCAACAGCTTCGAAGGCGATGAGTCCATCGATGTTGCGCTGTCCAAGCCCAGCAACAGCATCACGCTGAACGCGCTTGAGATCGACTTCCACGAGGTCACCGTCACCTCCGGCGGACAGACTCAGACCGCCAAGGTCTCGACCGACGAGAAGGACGAGATGGCGACGTTTACCGTCGACAAGGAACTCCCGGCAGGGCCCGCCACGCTGCACATCAAGTACACCGGCCATCTCAACGACAAGCTGCGCGGCCTCTATCTCAGCACCTACAAGGGCCGTAAGTACGCCGTCACGCAGATGGAATCCACCGACGCGCGCGTGGCTTTTCCCAGCTTCGACGAGCCGTCCTATAAGGCGACTTTCGATATCTCGGCTACCGTCGACAAGGGCGACACGGCGATCTCGAACAACGTCGTAGTCTCTGACCAGGCTGGCCCCGGCGACAAGCACACCATAAAGTTTGCAACGACACCGAAGATGTCGAGCTACCTGGTGGCGCTCACCGTCGGCGACTGGAAATGCCAGCACGACGAAGTGGACGGCATCAAGCTTGGCGTCTGCACCGTGCCGGGACAGGAACACCTAACGCGATTCGCGCTGGATGCCACGAAGGCCATCCTGCACTATTACGACAACTACTACAGCATCAAGTATCCGCTGAAGAAGCTGGATCAAATCGCAGTCCCTGACTTCCAGGCCGGCGCCATGGAGAACTGGGGCGCGATCATCTACCGCGAGACCGCACTGCTGGTCGACGAAAAGACCGGCTCGCTCAACGCCAAGGAAGGCGTTGCCGGCACCATCGCGCACGAGGTCGCGCACCAATGGTTTGGCGACCTGGTCACCATGGAGTGGTGGGACGACATCTGGCTGAACGAAGGCTTCGCCACCTGGATGACTTCTCACCCGCTGGCCACGTGGAAGCCCGATTGGCTGGTGCAACAGAAGGTGGTCAATAGCACTCTCAATGCACTCTCCACGGACGGCGTACAGAACACCCGCCCGATTCACCAGGACGCCACTACCCGCGGCGAGATTGAAACGCTGTTCGACGGGATCGCCTACGGCAAGACCGCAGCCGTGCTGCGCATGCTCGAATCGTATCTCGGGCACGATACCTTCCGGGCCGGCGTGAACCTGTATTTACAGGAGCACGCCTACGGCAATGCCACAGCGTCAGACTTCTGGAACGCCATGGCGCGGGCTTCGAAGAAGCCAATCGACCAGATCATGCCCACCTTCGTCATGCAGCCTGGCGAACCGTATGTGCAGGTCGATGCCAAGTGCGAGGGCGGCAACACGGCGCTCAGTCTTTCCCAGAAGCGCTACTTCAATACACCCGATGAGTTCAACGCTCCTAACGACCAGACCTGGCAGATTCCCATTTGCATGAAGGGCGTGGACGGTCCCGGCGGTCACGAGCAGTGCTTCCTGATGACGCAACGCGAACAGCAGTTCACCATGAAGGGCTGCCCGAAGTTCGTCTTCCCGAATGCCAGCGGGCTGGGCTATTACCGCTTCAGCTATGACGCCAACGCGCTGCGGCAGCTTGGCAACGCGGTCGAGCAGGGCCTCACTCCGGAAGAGCGCATAGCTCTCATCGGCGATGACTGGGCCCTTATGCGCGCGGGCAAGGCCACTGCTGGCGACTACCTCGCCTCCGGTGCGCAACTGAAGAACACGCCCGGATACGTTCTGCTGGAGAATTTCTCCGACCACCTTGACTTGGTGAACGAAGAACTTGTCAGCGACACCGACCGCCCTGAGTTTCAATCATGGCTACGGCAGACGTTCTCCCCGATGATGCAGCAGTTGGGATATTCGCCACGTCCGAACGAGCCTCCCACTGAGCGCCAGAAACGCGCCGTTCTGTTCAACATGCTGGGCACCATCGGCGAGGACCCGCAAGTCATTCAGCAGGCGCGCACGCTGGTCGAGCAGTACATGAAGGACCCGCAGTCCGTTGACCCGAGCCTGGTGAAAGCAGTCGTGATGGTGGCGGCTCGCCACGGCGATGCCGAACTCTACAGCCAGTTCAAGGCCGCGATGAAGACGTCCAAAACTCCGGAAATGTATTACCGGTACTTCCGCGCGCTAGGCGAATTTCCACAGCAGCAGCTCATTCAGGAAACACTGGCTTCCACGCTTACTCCTGAAGTGCGCAGCCAGGATCTCGGCATACTGGTTGACATGACGGGAAATCCTGCCGCACGCGATGCCACGTGGGACTTCATGCGCAAGAATTACGACGCCATCAGCGCCAAGACCGGTGGCGGGCTAGGCGGCTTCGGCATCTTCCTGTATACGACGGAAAGCTTCTGCTCGCCCGAGAAGCAGCAGCAGGTGCAGGAGTTCTTTCAGCAGCACCCCATCCAGGGCACAGAACGAAATCAGAAAGAAGTTCTGGAGTCGATCAACAGTTGCGTCTCGCTGAAGCAGCAACAGCAGCCCACGCTCTCCTCTTGGCTGAAGCAGAACGCTTCGATGAACGCTTCCAACGGTGGCGCAAAGCCCGACAACGCCGCCGTGCGATAAGCGTCGTTAGGTTGATAGTCTTGAGGCCCGGCTTCGGTCGGGCCTTGCGTCGTCCGGACTGCTCACAGCCCGGGTTAACGTAAACTCCGGATATGACTCCTGACGTCATGGTCATTGGGGCGGGAGTGTCCGGCCTCGTCTGTGCTCTGGAACTGACACGTCTCGGTTTTTCCGTCCAGGTCCTCGAAGCGTCGGACGACGTCGGCGGCCGCGTTCGCACCGACATGGTCGATGGTTTCCGGCTGGACCGTGGCTTTCAGGTTCTGCTCACGGCTTACCCCGAAGCGCACCGCTGGCTGAGCTACGAAGGGCTGGCGCTATGCACCTTCGAACCTGGCGCCCTGGTTCATCGGGAAGGTAAGTTTCATCGCCTTTCTGATCCGCTGCGCCGTCCTTCCCAGGTATTGAACTCCGCCTTTGCTCCGATTGGTACGCTCCGCGACAAGCTCCTGATCGCCAAGCTGCGTGACGAACTGGTGCGTGCGAGCATTGACGAAGTGCTTACCGCACCTGAATCCACAACGCTGGACGCTCTCGGCGCCTACGGCTTTTCTCCGGAGATCGTCGAGCGTTTCTTTCGGCCATTTCTCGGTGGTATCTTTCTCGACCACGAGCTCACGACCTCCAGCCGCATGTTTCGCTTTGTCTACCGCATGTTCGCGCTGGGCCACGCGGCGCTTCCCGCCGAAGGCATGCAAGCGATTCCGCAGCAACTGGCGTCGGGTTTGCCGGAGGGCAGCGTCCGTTTGAACACGCCGGTCGAGAGCATTACAGGCCAATCGGTACGGCTGAAAAGCGGAGAGGAGATACGGGCACGAGGGATCGTCGTCGCCTGCGACCCGGTACATGCGGAGTGGCTGCTGTCGTCCACCGATGCGGCCGTGCGGACCGCAATGCGCGGCGTCTACTGCTTTTACTTCGTGGCCGAACAGCCGCCCATCGCGGAGCCTTTTCTGGTGCTGAATGGAGATGGCTCAGGACCGATCAACAATCTGTGCGTGCCGAGTGTGGTCGCGCCAAGCTACGCACCCGCGGGTTCACATCTGGTTTCTGTAACGGTTGTGCGACCGGGCATCAATGAGGCTGTCACACTCAACCAGGTGCGGGCGCAACTGGCGAAATGGTTTGGAACGGTAGCCGAGGGCTGGCAACACCTGCGTACCTATCACATCCCCGAGGCTCTCCCAGACCAGTCGCTCTCCAACGGCGGAGTGCGGATGTCATCCGTCCAAGTGGAGAAAGGTCTGTACGTTTGCGGCGACCACCGCCGGACCGCTTCCCTCAATGGCGCCATGAACGCTGGCCGCCGCGCAGCCGAAGCCCTTGCTGCCGATTTCGCGGGAGAAGCTTAACCAGGACTCGCAGTCCGACGGGGCGCTACCATTCGCAGCCGGTTGCGTCCCCGAATCCGCACAGAAAAAAGTCAGGCCCAGCCGAAGCCAGGCCTACGCAAACAGAACCGTTGTCGCTGTGCCGTTATTGCTCCTGCGGAGTCACTCGTCTCGGAGGAGTAGGGCTGGTAGTCCCATTGGGCGCTACCGTTGACGGGGGCGGTGTCTTGGCTGGTGAAGTGCCAGCCGCTCCTGGGGGCAGGTAGATCCTGGTGTTGGCAGCAGTTGGTGAAACCGTCGTTGCGCTGGGTGTTCCGGCCGTTGCCGCACCATTCGTTCTTCCAGGATAGAAAACTCTGTGGCCGGACGCTACATCGGAAGGAACCGTGGCGTGAGGTGTAGGCCGGGCAGTGGGACTTACAGGGGTGGTGCGCCCACGTTGCGCGACACAGACGCCGGTCAACAAACCCAGCAGGAGCGTCCCACAAATAAGTAGATGCTTCATACGTTGCCTCCATCAGTCCTGGTGTACTTACAACCCAGACTGTCTACCGATGGATGGTCGTTAGCGACGCAATCCAACGGATTCGCAATGTGTGTTGCAATAGGCGTGCCAGGAAAATCATCTTGCTCAAGAGATTAGGGTTAGAGACTTAGGATCTGCCGCCAGCAGGAAGTTCTTACCCGATCTGGGTAAAAGTCGGTATTGGCGGCATTGCCCGGAATGCTCACTGCGGCGGCGTTACCAATTCGATGATGTTTCGGCTGGGAGTGGGGTCTTTCCCTCGCTCTCCCCTAAAATTGAGACTATGCGCCAAGTTCGCGCCTTGCTGGTTGTCTTGTCCATCCTGTTCGCCCTCTCCTGTGCGAAGAAGCCTGCCGAGAAGCGCTACGAACTACAGGGCGAAGTGGTCGCAGTCGATTCTGCGGCGCACCAGATCACGGTGGCTCATCAGGACATTCCCGGACTGATGCCGGGCATGACCATGCCCTTTCTCGTCGGCCCGAATGACGAATGGGTGTTCGGCAAAATCGGTCCTGGCGACCAGATTCATGCCACCCTCGTCCTCGGCAAGCACGCTGAGCTTCAGGACATCAGCTTCACCAAACAAGCGCAGCCGACAAACGCCGCAACCAGCACCTTCCACGTGCCGGAGGTGGGAGAGCCGGTCCCCGACTTCGCCTTCGTCAACCAGGATGGCAAGCGCATTCACCTGGCGCAGTTTCGCGGCAAGCCTCTGCTGCTGACGTTCATCTATACGCGTTGTCCGCTGCCCGACTTCTGCCTTCTTATGAGCAATAACTTCAGCGAAATACTTAAAGAACTGCATGAGCAGCCGAAGACGTTCCAACAGGCTCAGTTGCTGAGCATCAGCATCGACCCTAAGTACGACACCCCCTCGGTGCTGCGCGCGTATGGGAAGCGCTACGTCGGCGACATCGATCCCAACTTCCAGCACTGGCAGTTTGCTTCAGGCTCGCCGGTGCAAATACGAAAAGCCGCCGATTACTTCGGCCTGGCCTACAACAGCAAGTCCGGGCAAATCGTTCATAGCCTCAGCACGGTGCTGATCGGCGCCGACGGCAAGGTCAGGAAGGTGTACCTGGGCAACGACTGGAAGCCCGCGGATGTCGCGTCCGCCTACGCAACTGCGGCTGCGGGCTGAGGCCCCAACTTGGGACCGGGCAGCAAGTCTCCCTCACAAGCATCGCAAGCGAATCTGGGGTAATTCTTTCAGTGACCTTTCGAAGGCTTGGCAGGCGGTGACTGAGCGGGCGCCGCTTCGGGAGCTGCGGGTTGGGCGGCCGGCTGGGCCGGCTCAGGTGTCGGCATGGTCTTCGCTGCCAGAAACTGCACGAACTTGTTGGCCGCCTCGGCCCGGTCTCCCTGTAGTTTCGAGGGCACCAACGCCGGTATGTCTGCCGGACACGCCTCCATGGCGGCGCACACATTGACCGCGTGGCCCATCTCTCCCACTATCGCCGGGTAGTTGGCGGCATCGGCCGGCGAATCGAGGATGACGATGTCCGCCCCGGGTCATCCGGGTTATTCAGCGCAGTTAGCAGTTCAGAGGCGTTGAGGCTGCCGACCTGCACTACGGCTCCGTCCGATAGCCGTGGATTGGTGGCCTGGAAATCCAGTATGCGGTGATCGAGGGCTGGACCATAAGGAGACGAGAGGTCGCGGAAGATGCGCACCGTGACTGGCGCTACCCTCGTCCTTGGTTTGCAGCTCAAGGTGAGCGCGCAAACTGCAGCTAAAACCGCCAATGATGACCAGCGAAGTACCATGAGACGATAATATCCGACCAAGTCCGGCACGGGAATGCTTCCGTCCCGTAACCAGACCGTAATGTTTTGCGACATCGATTCGGAACCGCCCACCCGCGTTGCCCGGCCCCTACTTTATAAAGCCGGATAAAGCCGGCTAAAAAGCTTTAACACAAACAGCCTTTCACAATCGGGCACATTCATACATAATGTAGTCGTTCACTCTCGTCAAATCCTATGAGGGTAACAGGCGCGATTGGGGTTCTCGGGGTTTTCGGCCTGCTGCTGCCTTGCGCATACCTGCACGGGCAACAGGAAGCCCCCTCTGTGCTGCGCGCTGACGCATCCATCGAAAGCTCTTCCAACCCCAAGCCATTTGCAGCACGCCCAGCTATCGGACAAGGATCAGACCCTCGCAGCGCCCATCGCGTCGCAGCAGGTGAGTGACGGCAACGCCTGGATACGTTCCGGCGTATTGGACGACCCAACCGCAGACAGCCCCGATGGGTGCACTCAGTGGGCGAGTGCCGAGCTGGCCGAGACTCCCGGCGGCGGACTCGCACTCCGCAACTTCAGCCTGCATGGCGAATTCACGCGCGATCACATGATGATGATGGCGCGTAACTTCGTTCCCAGCAAGCCGCTGCCCGATGCGCCCTCGTACACGCCGCTGACCTCCAAAGAAAAGTTCGAGCGCTGGGCCCACCATACCTACTCCGCCGACATGCTCCTGGGAACCGTGTTCGACACGCTGATTCTTCAGGCAACCGGCGCGTATCGCGATTACGGCGGCGGCATGGAAGGCTTCAGCAAGCGCTATGGCACGCAACTGCTGTCCAACGAAGCCGGTTCGCTGTTCGGAGCGATGGCTGTTTCCGACCATCCTGCATCAGGATCCGCGCTACTTCCCCTCGCACCAGACCAACATCTTTGATCGCATGGCGTATGCAGTAAGCCGCACCGTCATCACCCGCAACGATAACGGCAACAACGTGTTCAACAGCTCGCTTTTGATGACGCTGCTCTTCACCTCGGCGCTGGCCAATGGATACAAGCCGAATTACGAGACCAGCTTCCCGGCGACCATGGCGAACACGTTTGCCGGACTCGGAGCCACAGCGCAGATCAATTTGCTGAACGAGTTCTGGCCCGACCTGCAACACATGTTCACCCATCACCAGCCCACGAAGTCCATCACCCATCAAGTCTCGCGCCAGATCGATCGTTTCACGGCAGACAAAAAAGCCGATCAGCCGTAGAGCTGTGTTTCACGGCAGATTGATTTGCCACGCAACATGACCGCGGCGCAATGAGCACCACTACGGAAAGTGACAACCACGCCTGTTAGGGGTTAGATTAACGAACATAGCGCAACCTGGATTCCTTGTTATGAATAACGTGAGCATTCAAAAGGCGGAAAACCTCTCGGCCGCGGTAAAATCCGCATTGGAGTCACTGCTTGGCCGTTCTCTGGAAGCCGGCGAAGAAGTAAGCGTCATGGCTTTTCGTCCTCACGAGGCTCCGCAAGGCTCGGTGCGCGCTCAACTCGCGCAGCAACTCAGGGATCAAATGGATGACATGGCGCAACGCGCTGCCGACGCATCCGACGAGGAGCTCGATGAGATTCTCGATGAAGGCATGCGGTCTGTGCGTCCGGGTTATCGCTCCATCAAATGAGGATCGTCCTCGACACCAACATACTTATTCGTGCGAACCCTAAAGCGCGAGGCCCGGCCAGGACCTCTTAGAACACATTGCGTCCGGGGACCATGTTCTCCTGACCTCGCATTTCCTGCTACAGGAGGTCGAGCGGGTTCTTGCTTATCCGAGAATTGAAATGCGATGGAGGCTAACTAAGCCAGCAAGAGGTGGAAGCCTATCTACAAACACTGGCCAGCGTTTCGGAAATTGTCGCGCCGATCCTGGGCGGTCCGATTGTCTTGAAGGATGTCGACGACGATCCGATCATATACACGGCGGTTGCGGGGAAAGCGGAGGTCTTGTGCACCCGCGATGCCCACTTTTACGAGACGTCGGTGCGGAACTTTTGTAGCCACATTGGCACTGCGATCATGGACGACGTCGCGTTGCTCCAGGTTCTTCGAAAAAAGTAGTGGCCATTCGCCCGTTTTCCCTCCGTTGTTTCCCCTGCCTTCAATTTCCGACACTTACCGGATGACAATTGTCACGCCCCATCTCTGACATTGAGCACTAACGCGCAATCGGGTCGCCCCGGCATGATGTTACTTGAACCGGCGGGCAAGAATGGCGCTGAAACCTATTCCCATCGACGAAGCTGCCCTTCCAAAGACCCAGGAAGAGTGCGATTCTATAGGCATACACCCACAGGAGAGCCGTGCCACCGGTATGCGCGACCTGAAAGATGAACTGGCATCCCTGCGCATCGAGCGCGATCGCCCCCCGCGGCGATGGGGACGGACCATCGGGTTGCTACTTCTTCTCCTGCTGATTGCCGGCGGGACCGTCTACTACGTACGCGTGAAGCCCTCCCTCGGGCCCCTGGCAGCGCTGGGCGCAGTTGAGGTCGAAACCACGCAGGCCAGCGTGCAGAATACCGGCGGATCCAGTGCCGGCACCCCGATCCTGACCGCCTCCGGCTACTCTGGTGGCGCGCAAGCAGTCGGTGATCTCGTCCAAGATTCAGGGCCGCCTTTCGGAGCTGCGCGTGGAAGAGGGAAGCGTTGTCCGTGGCGGGGAAGTGATCGCCCGTCTCGAAGACGCGGATTACGTTGCCGCTATTGCCAAGGCGAAAGCCGACATCGAATACGCCAAAGCCAATCTGGCTGAGATGCAGCGCCAGGCCAGGCTTCAGCAGGGATTGTTCAGCGACAAGGTCGTTTCGCAGGACGCCGTGGATGGCGCTGATGCCAAGGTGAGCATCGCCAAGGCTACGGTCGATCAGGACGAAGCTAATCTCAAGGTCCAGCAGGCGCTGCTGGAGTTCACCAATATTCGCGCGCCATTCGATGGCGTGGTGATCAAGAAGATGACGGAGGTAGGCGAGAGTGTCGCTCCCATCCCGCCGGGCGTGAACGTCTCGACTTCGTCAGGAGCGATTGTCGCCATCGCCGACATGAATTCGCTGGAGGCCGAGGTTGACGTCAACGAAGCCAACGTGGCCCAACTCATTCCCAACCAGCCGGCGACGATCTCGGTGCAGGCGATTCCCAATCATCCGTATGACGGCCGGTTGCGGCAGATCATCCCTACCGCCGACCGCACCAAAGCCACGGTCACCGTGAAGGTCAGCATTCTGAACAAAGACAAATACCTCAAGCCGGAGATGAGCTGCAACGTCACCTTCCTGGAGCCGAAGAAGGAATCGCAGCCTAATACGCCGCCGCAGCGCATTGTGACCATTTCGAAAGACGCGATCACTACTCGTGACGGAAAGCCCGTGGTGTTTGAGGTCGAGGACCGTAAGGCGCGGATGATCCCAGTCACCACCGGCAATGACTTGAACGGTCAGGTGATCGTCAAGAATGGTCTTGCCGGATCGGAGACGCTGGTCAACAATCCGCCGCAAAAGCTCCAGGACGGCGACACGGTTCGGGTTAAAGGGTAAGGGTAGTGCGGCGCTTTAGCGCCGCGTTGGGCTCGGTTCACCATACTGGCATCGGCATTCGCCGTTCACAGCGGATGCCGATGCCCCAATGATCGATTGTGCGTGACGCGGACCTAAAGGTCCGCACTACGACGAGCAGAGGAGATTCCATGAGTGCAATCACTACCCCGCAGGTTACGACCAAAGCCAGCGCGGTGAGCGTGCAAAATCTTCGCAAGGTTTACCAGCGCGACAGCCAGCAGATCACCGTGCTCGACGGCATGAACCTGGACGTGCCGACCGGCGAGTTCGTCGCGCTCATGGGCCCTTCTGGTTCGGGCAAGACGACGCTTACTGAATTTGATCGCGGGCATCGACCGGCCCAGTTCCGGCCGCGTTGTGGTCGCCAACACCGACCTCACGCAGCTCTCCGAAGGCGAGCTGGCGAAATGGCGCACTCGCAACATCGGCTTCATCTTTCAGTTCTACAACCTGATTCCGGTGCTGAATGCGATCGAGAATGTCGAGTTGCCGCTGCTGCTCACCTCGCTGTCCGGAAAAGAGCGTCGTGAGCGCGCCATGACCGCGCTGCGTATCGTCGGCCTGGAAGACCGCTACAAACATTACCCCCGTCAGCTCTCAGGCGGACAGGAGCAGCGCGTGGCCATCGCGCGCGCCATCGTTACCGATCCCGGTGTCCTGGTGGCCGACGAGCCGACCGGCGATCTCGATTCCAAAAGCGCCGAAGAAATCCTCGACCTGATGCAGACCTTCAACAAGGAATTCGGCAAGACCATCGTCATGGTCACGCACGATCCCCGCGCCGCCGAACGCGCTCACGTGCAGCATCATCTTGAGAAGGGAGTGCTGAGAGACTGACATGAAGTACGCTCCCCTGGTTCTCAAACATCTGCGGAAGAATTGGATTCGCACCCTCAGCACGGTGCTGGCGATGTCCGTCTGCATTTTCCTTTTCTGCGTTCTTCAGACGGTTGTCGCGGCCGTCAACTTTGGCTTGACTGCGGGCAATACCAACCGCCTTGTCACCCGCGACTATGTCTCGCTCGCCAACCTGCTCCCTATTAATTACCAGCAGAAGATCGCCGCCATCCCGGGCGTGAAGGATACGGTGATCGTCTCGTGGTTTGGCGGGCAGTACGGTGACTCCAAGAATTTCTTCACCAATTTCGCGGTCGAGCCCGAGGCGTTTCTGCGGATTTACCCGGAGATCATGCTGCCGCCCGATCAAAAAGAGAAGTGGCTGGGCGACGTTCGCGGATGCATCATCGGCCGCAAGCTGGCACAGCGCTTCAACTGGAAGATCGGCAGCACCTTCCAGCTTGAAAGCTTCATTCCTTACTATCGCGTCGGCAAGCCTTTCGACTTCGTGGTCGATGGTATCTACGACACCGACGAAGCGCGCTATCCCGCCACCGACCTCAGTGCGATGTATTTCAACTTCAAGTATCCCTACGAGGCGACCAGCCAGCGTCTCGGCATCGGGACCCTCACCGAGTTGATTGACGATCCCAAGCAGGCAGGCGCTATCAGCAAGCGCATCGACGCCGCCTTCGACAACAGCGATCACCCCACCAAGACGGAGACGGAGCAGGCCTTCCGCGCCAGCTTCGTCGCCCTGGCAGGGAACCTGGCGTTGCTGCTCAACGTCATCGGCCTTGCCGTTGCCTTCACCATTCTGCTGGTTACCGCCAACACCATGAGCATTGCTGTCCGCGAGCGCCGGCAAGAGATCGCTGTTCTCAAGACACTCGGCTTTTCCAGTGGGCTGGTGATGACGCTCATCCTGAGCGAGGCGCTGCTGCTGGGGCTGATGGGAGGCCTTATCGGAGTTGGCGTATCGCGGCTGGGCCTTTGGGTGCTGGTCAGAGCTCCCTTTATCGGGGATGTGCTGCGAGGATTTCCTGGCTTGGGGCTATCGCCGCAGATCGTCTCCTTCGGCTTGGGCATCGCCCTGCTGCTCGGACTGCTTGCGGGATTCGTTCCCGCGCTCATGGCCTATCGCTCCCGCATCACCGATGCGCTAAGGCAGGTGTAGCATGGGACTCCTTCTTCGATACAACCTTCGCAATCTGCGCGCGCGCTGGAAGGTCACGCTGCTGGCCATTTTCGGCATCGCCCTGGTAGTCGCCGCTGTGGTCGTCATCGCCTCGATGTCCGCGGGCTTCCAGATCGCGCTCAGTTCCACCGGATCTGACAGCAATGCCATCGTGGTGCAGCGCGGTTCCATGTCCGAGCTGACCTCGTGGATCAACATCGCCAACGTGCAGACCATTCTCACTGACCCGCGCATCGCCCGCGATAATCAGGGAACACCGCTGGCCTCCTGCGAAATCGTTGTCATCGCCAGCAAGCCCAAAAAGACCGACAATCAGCCGACCAACATCACCCTGCGCGGCGTTACGCCCATGGCGTTCAAGGTGCGCAACAACATCAAGCTGGTTGAGGGACGTATGTTCACCCCGGGGCTGTTTGAGGTCATCGTCGGCAAGAAGATTTCCGACCGCGTCAATGGTTTGAATATCGGCGACACCCTGCGCGTGCAACGAAGAGAATTCAAGGTCGTCGGACTGTTCACCGCCGATGGCAGCTCCTTCGAGAGCGAGATGTGGGGCGACTACAATGCGCTGGCTCCGGCGGTAAACCGCAACGGAGGTTGCGAGTCAGTGACCGCCCGGATGACCAACCCGGCCCTGATTGGAGCCATGGATAAGGACCTGCGTGCCAATCCTCAATTCCAGGTGCAGGCTGAGTCCGAGCGCAAGTACTACGAGGACCAGGCCGGCAACATCGGCATGGCTTTGAAGATACTGGCTGGCTTTGTCGGAATCGTCATGGGCATCGGCGCTATCTTCGGCGCGATGAATACCATGTACGCCATCGTCTCGCAGCGTACGCGCGAGATTGGGACGCTGCGCGCCCTCGGCTTCTCCCGCACCACCATCCTCTTCTCCTTCGTCACCGAATCGGTGTTCCTGGCCGTAGTTGGCGGAGCTATTGGCTGCCTGGTGGCGCTCCCCATGCAAGGCTTCACCGCCGGAACCGGACAGACGCAGAGCTTCAGCGAACTGGCATTCGCCTTCCAGATCACGCCGGCGATTATTATCGTCGGCATGTCGTTCGCCGTACTCATGGGCATCCTGGGCGGCCTACTGCCCGCAGTCCGCGCCGCCAAGATGCCGATCACCAAGGCGTTGCGCGAAGCGTAGAGCAGTTGTCAGTGGTCAGTTGTCGGTTGCCAGAAGGAGAAAGAGGCGCAGCTTTAGCTGCGTCGGCCAAACCCTGCGTCGGCCAAGCCCTTTCTTGCTGTCATCCCGAGCGGAGTCGAGGGACCTGCAGTTCGCACGCGCCGAGAATCTCCCAATCTAGTGAAGCGTTGGAGTTGTCCTCCTGAGCGAGGAGCGCAGCCACGAGTCGAAGGACCTCAATACAGAGCCGCTGCGACCCAGTGCGGCAACGCCAGGCCACGATGCAATACAAAAACGAGGCCGATAGAGATAGCACAACTCTCCCGCGGCACTGCGGATACTTAGATCAATATCCCCTTTACACAAGTAATCGATCCGGTCAGGATTGTGTGTGCAAGCACGTGCGTTGAGTTCCCTCTAATTCGCGGGCAAGAAGATGGTAAAGACACTGCCGCTTCGCCCCGGTCGAGTAGTGCTTCTGACGCGGAGAATCCCATGGCATTGAGCGACCGTCTCTTTCACGAGCGCGAGCCCAAGACCCGAACCGGCAAGTCCCTTGGTGGTGAAGAAGGGCTCAGTTATCCTGGGCAGGTCCTCCGGAGATATGCCGCAGCCGTTATCGGCGAAGGTCACTCGTAGTCCATGCCGATTGAGTCCGCTCCACTCGCGCGCCGAGGACACTCTGGCGTACATCACTCCCCCTCCGGGCATAGCGTGCGCGGCATTGAGCAACAAGTTGGAGAACACCTGACGCAGGGAGCCCGGATCAACCGGAAGATCTTCACCCGGACAGTAGCGTACATCGACGCAGATCCCCTGAGCATCCAGCCGCGGCTTGTAGAAGTCGATTACAGAATGCAGCAATCTCGGCACATTGGTGTCCTGCGGCCCTGCCGGGCTTCGAAACCGGTCCATTGCACCGTGTGCGATTTGAGAAACGCGGTGTACTTCTTCCTTGGCGAGTGAAAGGTAATGGCGACCCTTGTCTGTGAGGGTATCTTCGGCTTCCAGCAGATAGAGCAGGTTCAGTAGCGCATCGAGAGGGTTATTGACTTCGTGAGCCAAGGAAGCAACCCGCGCGTCACTACCTGCGGGCGCTCGTACTTCTCGCTCTGATAGGTTGACATCCAAACGACACCCGGGGGGAACCCGGCCAGTCTCAATTCCCGCCAATATACACTATGTCTGATACCAGACGTAAGGCTTCGGTTGTCGTAGAAGCGTAGAATTAACTTACATCTCAATACGCACCTGGTCTGGCCAAGGAGCCGGTTCACCTGCGCGTCCTGATGCGGCGTTTTCGCCCACGGAGAAGCAGCATGAACCTGCCTAAGCAGCAGCCTTACCGGAATCGTGTGCTGGCAGCCCTGCCGAGAGCTGAAATCAATCGCCTTAGACCTCATCTTTCCCCCGTAACTCTTAACCAGGAGGAAACACTGCTCGATGGAGCCGCCCCGTATGCCTACTTCCTGGAGGACGGCATTGCGTCGTTGTAGTGACTCTGGAGAACGGCAGTACAGTCGAGGTTGGCATTATCGGAATGGAGGGCGTGGTTGGCCTCCCTATCCTCTTGGGCTCTGCGGGAGCCCCTGGCCGGACTTTCATCCAGATTGCGGGCTCCGGTTTACGGATCAAGGCAGACATTCTGAAACAGGAATTCGAGCGCCCCGGCGAGCTTCGTCGCCATCTGCAGCGATATATTGCAGGCCTTTATGGTGCAAGCCGCACAAACCGCCGTCCGCAACCGGCTACACAACATTGAGGAGCGGCTGGCCCGCTGGCTCTTGTCCTGCCGAGACCGGCTGGACTCAGACCAGCTCCGGTTAACGCAAGGCTTTCTCGGCCAAATGCCGGGAGCACCGCGCACCACCGTGACCCTGGCGGCTGGACGTCTTTGCGAGCGGGGCTCATTGACTATTCCCGCGGAGTGGTGACCGTCAAGAACCGCGCTGAGCCGGAACACACCGCCTGTGAGTGTTACAACACCGTGCGCACTGAGTTTCAGCGGCTTTCCCTGCTTTAAGTCCGAGACCAGACTGACAAATGTGACGAGGTCGCGTTCGTCTCGAACATCAGCGGGCCGCGACAATATCTGGATCGTCCCTGTGGATGGCGGCTAGCCTGACGGGTGCGGAGCAGTATAAGAATGTTTAGCCCTGAGGTCATTGCTGAATCGTGCTCGCCATGGAAAAGCAAGTGAAAAGCAAAGCTACAAAACAGCGGCATCGACACGTGGTTGTACGCGGCACTGCTAAAATCCGCTTATGGTCAACTCTCGCTCGGCAAGAGTCTTAAGGGTGAAAGATGGACTTTGCGCCCTGCACGCTAACCCCACACTCGCGGCTGAGATGGGTCGCAAGAGCGGCAAGGCGCGGCGTTCGACCGGGTGCGGAGAACATGAAGAGGCGCGACAAGAACTAGCCCCGCCCCAGACAGCGCAGGAGATAAGGGCTGCACTCGGCCAATTCATTTCCGACGTGCGGGCTCGACGACTTGATCCCAAAGTCGCCAGCACGCTCGGCTATCTATCAAGTGTGCTGCTGAAATCCATCGAGGTTTTACCAGAAATTACTTACGGCAATGTGGGGGTGTAGAGATTCTTCAGCCGATATGCCCGGTAAGTGAAGGAATCCGCCTGCAAGTCATAAACAATTTTGCCGCTGACATCGACCTCCGTCGACCGTACCTCTTGATTCTGGGGATCACCCAATAGTCCGTTGTCAAAGCTGGCGTAAATGCCATCGGAAGCGACCAGCATGTCGGCACTGCCCAAAGCACTAGAGTATCCACCAAGGTCGGCCAAAGTCGTATAATAGACGGTCTGGTTCCCTTCGTTTACTAACATCACCATACCTCGGCTGTTCTGGCCTCCACCACACTGATGACGTCGCAGATTGCCGTCATCGAACACAGTCATAACGCTCAGCCCGAGCTGTGAGCCATTGCTTTGTACCTGAAACCCTGCATCGTGTTGATGAGTGAACCAGGGAAAAACATTTGGGTCGCCACAAGTATCCTTCGGTGGATTCAGCAGAGTGAAGTCACCGAACGGACCCATCCTCCAAAGGATACTGCCATCTCCCTTACCGTTCTGGTAATTCACCTTTATCACCCAGTCCTGGCTACGTTGCGACAAGACGATGTTGCCGTCGTTTGTTAACTGAGCCGAGTTGGTGTGCAACCAGTCGTTGGCTTGGGGAAAATTCTCGTTAAATAAGGGACAGCCACCCCCACCTTGAATGCATTTATCATCCAGCGTAGCTTTTCGGTCAAGGTCCTCGTGTGCAAACGAGTCCCAGGCCCATACTAACTGCAGATTGTGATCCAGAACCAGGATCATGTCGCCGACAATGTCGACTGGATGGTCTTTCGTACCTCCCTGGTGATCAGTCGACACAACGTCGCGTGCGCCAAGTAGGAGGATGTTGCCGTTGGGCAGGCGACGGGTTTCATGAAAATTGACATCACTCAAGATCGGATAACCCTGGGCCACCAACTGCTCATTAAGTCTTCTGACGGTGGTTCGCAGAATTTCGTTACCTACTAAGTCAAATTCGCTAAGCGTCACGTGGTCGCCTGGAAACGCAAACAGGTTACCCCCAGGTTCCACGCGAGTCGTCCACAGAGGCCTGGGAAAGTACCAAATCACATTCCCTGCCAAATCAGTTGCAGTCGGCCAGTGAACGATGTTTGTCGGAATGAAATGAAACAGGACCACAGGATATTCGGCATCGTGCTGCGTAGGAGGAACATTCACCTGAAAGTGGGTCGGTGGGTAGTCGGGCGAGATCGGGCCCGTGGTGAACGGCAGATCCGTCCCCTTAGCGAGGAAATTGGGGCCGAATTCTTCCCAATGCATCATGTATTGCGTCGAAGCTAACATTCCAGCGACATAGAAATTGGCACTGTTCTGTGAGCACGGCACTGAGTTGGTGGTACTCGAAACATTGGAGCCCGCTTGCTGAAACCGCACAAGCAGGGAGTGGCCTGATTGACACGGTGGGCCACTAAACAACGCCACTAAGGGATGAGATGTAGGATTTACAGCCGATCCCCCGGGCGCCGTCACCCAAGGTAAAATGACGTATGGTACGGAAACTGGCGCGTAAACAATGTAGGGCACACGCGTGATGTCACGGACCGTCACAATGACTTGGTATGTGCCTTCTACCGTGTGCGGTACCCAGGTAAAAGAGTTGGGTTGGATGAAATCCCTCACAATCTGAAGCTGTTGCTGCAACGACACGGCGAAACGATAATCATAAGAATGTCCCTTTTGCCCATTTTGCACAGTAGCCGTCCAGACAACGCTGGTGCCGAGGAACTGTGGGCTGTCGACGCTGGGCGTCAGCGTGATTGTCACCGAATCAGGCAGTTTTGTGGCGGCCAAACTCACCGCGCTAAACATGCTCACGAAGAAGAGGACTGCGACAGCAAGACGAGACGTCCGCACCACGACTCACCTCCACCGGAAAAGTGTAAGGGCCAGAGTCGACGAAGTACGATCCACCCGGCGTTTGTGAAGCACATCGAATCTTAACCGGGATTTCCACTTTGCATTCCGAAACGCCAAAACGTTAATCTGCAAGCGTGGTTGCTGTCAAGCCATAAGTCGATTTCAGTCGGAATTTCCTTTTTGACCTCGAAAACGGCACCATAATACACGCGGCTGGCCTGTTCGCGACACCGTAAAACGATTTTTCATCGGGAGCACTCCCGACGGTCTGCCATCCACACCAGCACAGCCCAAAATTGCCCCATTTGTGGCCTACTTTTGCAACGCCTCCGCTACCCCAACCAGCTTATCGACGGATCCCGCTGCTGACTGGGCCACGATCCACCTATCCCGTCGGTATCGGTAGCAGCGCGATCCGGCCCAGCATCGCCCCGAACCGCCGCCGCGTCGGGTGTCCTTCCGCCAGCAGTAGCCAGTACCAACGCGCATGTTTGACCAGCCGTCCGCTCGTCTTAACCAATCGTTGCTGCAAACTCGTCAGCGACCACTTCTCGATTCGCTTGGGCAACGCCAGCCGACGCCACAAATTGCCCAAGTTGGGTTCGAGGGATTTTGCGCAAGCTGCGGCTTGGCTCTATCGAGTTTCGGCTAAGCATGAACGCTCTGGACCGCGCGGAGTACGCATTCGGAGTACACCAAGCCTTGCTGCTGGCTTCGCTGTTGAGACTTGATCGTGTCAGCGTAGTTGAATTCGGAGTCGCCCAAGGCCACGGCCTAATCCTGCTGGAACAATATGCGGTGGAACTAGGCAAGAAGGCCGGCATCACAGTGGAGGTTTATGGTTTCGACACTGGTTCGGGCCTGCCTCCTGCGTTGGACTACCGCGACATAAACTATCTTTGGCGCGGCGGTCATTTTCCTATGGATGTGGCGGCACTCCAGAAGAAACTACAAATAGCCAAGCTGTATTTGGGCAATGTGGCGGAGACGATCCCGAAATTTCTCGAAAGCGACGCCGCGCCGGTTGGCTTCATCAGCATCGATGTCGATTACTACAGTTCAACCGCCGCAGCGCTTAAGCTTTTCGACGGGCCGGATAGTAAGTTTCTGCCTCGGGTGGCATGCTACTTCGATGACATCGTCAACGATGGTATTAGAATTCCGTGCTCGTACGTCGGAGAGCCGCTGGCCATTCGCGAGTTCAATGAATGCGGGGAGGGGCAGAAGCTGTGCCCGTGGGGAATATGGGACCCTCGGAGGAAGGCGCACACGAACTGGCACAAAAGCTCACCAGCAAAGAAAGAAGAACGGTATCGGGGTCGACCAAGATACTCTCGGGCGCGTCGCCAGTGACCATCCTGTTTCTGAGCTTAACGACAAAGGATCAGAGCCTCACGGGAGACCTAAATGCGTTCCTCGAGGCTGGTGCACCGGTATCCGATGCGGAATAGTCGAGACTAGGCGTATTCACAACCAGCGCGTTGCTGCGTATTCCAAATCTGCTGGACCTCGAATCCAAGGTCCCCGGTAAAATTCCACCCAACCGCAGATGGCTCCCGGATCGTAGTCTTAACTGGTTGTCTCACCCCAGGGGGCAAGCGCAGTACAGGGTGATCACGTCACCGACGGTCTGTGTGTTCGACCGAAACTCCCCAAGTCAATCAAGAAGTGCCCCAAATCAAAATCATCAAACGGCGAAGAGGGTATAAAGGATATAAAATGAATAGCTCAACCGCAGTCCCCGGGTGTTGGTGAGGTTTCTGCATCTGAAGTGAGCCGCTTCAATTTCAGCATTCAATTCCAAAAAGGGAGGCCCATTGGGCGGGAAGCAGATGCAGTCTTGGTCTGCCGTGGTTCTGCGGTGAGACCTCTCCAGTCGTGTCAGTCGATCTTTCAGCGCCATTGGCCCAATCCGATTTCAAACCTTCGATGCCGATTTGCGAGCTGTAACCTCGTGGTGTTCATCGGTTCCGATCCTAACGAGTCCAACGTTGGACGGCTGGCCTTTTTCCGTCGTGCCGCTCGTCGTCAAGACCGGCTCTCTCGACCTTTCCGCAATGCGCACCACACGCACAGTTTACCGACCGCGCCGGGCCTGCTTGAGCAGCTCTCCTGTGCGCTTGAAGTACCTCTCCATGTGTTTCAGAGTCTCCTCGCGCGGGAACGTTCGGTGCACCAAATAGAATGCCGCATCGTCACGGGTCACACTCCCCGTAAAGCGCTGATGCTCCTCGAACAGCTTGAGAAGGGTCTTTCGGTCCAACCCGTCCAAGCGGCCTGGTTCATCGAAAGGCAATGATTCCGGGATGCGCCCGGTGGTCGCGTATATCTCCCGTTCTTCCTGGGTGAACCTCCAAAGAGCGTCTTCAACTGCATACCACCTCTGGAACCGCTGCTCTTTTTCCAGCCGTTCGAGTCGGCTCTTGAGCGATGTCATTGTTGTGCACCTTCGCTAGCCCTGGCCGCACCCTAAGGGAACTGACGCTTCTTTGAGTCCTCCTGCACAGCCGAACGCCGATCCTCGTATCGCCCGCGCGTTGAACCAGCTAGAGAGGCATTCTGGTTCGCGTTCAAGGACGGCTTCGACCTTCTATATGCTTCTCTGAAAAGCCAATCTCAGCTCCTCGGTGGTTACTCTTGCGTTCCCCCGCTAGGATGCTTTCGAGTGCAGCCAGCCGCTCCTCAACGTCTGAAACCTCGATGGATTTCAGCAGCACGCTCGCTGAGTATCCCAGCGTGCTGGCGATCTTGGTGTCGAGTCGGCCCGAGCGCACGTCGGCCATGACTTGAGCAATCGCGTCTCTTACATCGCCGGCAGTTTTCGGCGGCTCCATTGGTGGCGCATCGGTGTCCGGCGGTAGTACAGCCTTGCGCCCAGGCCTGGAGCCCATCGTCGCCGCCCTTTCTGGGTCTGAATGCAGGGCGCATTGCGTTCCTCCTCTGATCGGCCACGCCCCACACGGCTCACCGCTTGCCGTCTTCGAGGTACACTTCGCGGACATCGTTTAGGCCCTCGCCAATCATCGTTTTCCACCGTTCAACGGTGGGGTGGCACCCCCCAAGAATCTCCGATGAACCAGACACTAAGCGCTGCACTATCTACGAAAATGCTCTAGCTTCGAAAGATCACGAACGAAGGAGTGCAAGAACCTCAAGATTGGCCGCAGATGACGTTGCTCGCTGAACAGACTTGGGATCGGCTGAAGGTTCGTAAAGTCCAGCACCGAGAATTCTTCCCGAGTGACAATAGGCAATTTTAGCTGTCTGGTTCCGATAATCCGTGTGTCGATAGTGTCAGTTTGGGGCCCGGTGTGTCAGATGCTACACCAAATTCACAACCTCTTGTGTTCGCAACCGGGCACAATTCCGAGAGACATCGCTGATCGGCTGAAAAGGAGGCCCCCTTTAGACATGGGCGGACACTAGGAATGGCCGCTTGGATTCGCAACCTTCGCGCTCATTGGGCTGACCAGCGCAACAACAAACAATCCGCTTAGGTGAGCAATATTGAGCAGATTGGGCTCTGTCGAACGCCGTATGCTGCTCAGATAATAACGCGAGTCCGTGGCAGTCGGCCCTTCAGACAAGCTAGTGCCCCATGTCAACACCCACATCCACTGCCACGGATTCTGCAGGGGTATGGGGCTTCGACAAGGAGAGTGACGATGCATTCACCGTACGGTATGGAACTTGTCGAAGACTGCCTGTCCTGCAATCTCTGTTCCGAGGGCTTCTTCTGCCATCTGCAAAAACCGGCAATGGAAGCCTTCCAAGCCCTGAAGTTCACACTCGCTTACCCTGCGGGCGCAACTCTGTTTGTCGAAGGTCAACCGTGTCGCGGCATTTACGTACTCTGTAAGGGCCGTGTGAAATTATCCACCAGCTCGAGTGAAGGCCAAACCTTAATCGTGAAGATCGCCCGGCCTGGGGAGGTGCTAGGTCTGAACGCAACCATCTCTGGAGTCCAGCACGAGACAACTGCGGAAACTGGCCAATCGTGCCAACTCAACTTTGTTAAGAACCGCGACTTTATCAGGTTTCTCACGGAACACGGCGATGCCTGCATGCACGCGGCCATACATTTGAGCCGCGAGTGCCAACAGGCATACGTCCAGCTTCGCTCGTTGGTGACGGCCTCGGCACCGCAGCGCATCGCCCGCTTGATGCTGGACTGGTCGCACGACGATTCCCTGACGGCCACGGAACATGGAATCAAGGTGGCGTTAACCCACGTTGAGATCGGGCAAATCACCGGGATGTCGCGTGAAACCGTTTCCCGTACTCTTGCTGACTTTCGCAAGGAGCGGATTGCGATTCTTCATGGTTCCACCCTGCTGATCCAGAATATGAGCGCCATTCAGAAGCTGACTGCCGCATAGACCGGTAATAAGGAGGCTCTTGCCGTGCGAAACCGCAGACCCCTTCTACTTTCGGGGGATGAATGTTCAGCCGGTAAAGGCGCAAGCTCGCCCATGACCATCTTCCAGCTGTCTCCCAAGTTTGTTCATCGTACCCTCGATGATGGCTCAGTCGATTCAATCTGCCTGAACTGCTTTCTCGCAATCTCCCGCGCGTGGGGTGGTTTCAAGGTGACCGAAGAAGAACTGGTTGAGATTGAAGCCGCTCACAGGTGCGATGCAACAGGCAAGTCAAGACAGTTTTAACTCTGAATAGCACGATCAGTCGACACTATCCTGCTCGTCGCCAAAAATAGATCGGAAGGATTTATCGGAACAACCTCCGTCCGCCCAGAGACCAGAAGAATCTCGCAAAACGACGCGTTCACTTTGAATAATTGGCGATTCGCTTACAAAGAAAGGCTCGTTTCCGCCGAACAGGCCCTTCAGGCGGTCAAGTCCGGAGACCGAGTCGTACTAGGCCACGCCTGCAGTGAGCCGCCTGTACTGGTGCGGTTATCTACGATACGGATCCGACACGGCCCATCGGGGACTGGAAAGAAGCACGGGAGAAGGCTAAGAAACGCTCTGGCGCGGTTCTGAGCGGCAGGACCGAGGAGGACGAGGCGGAACCACTCCGGTGCCGATTCCACGATCTCCGGCACACCGCGGTGACCCGGCTGCTGGAAGCCGGCATCCCCTATCCGGTCGTGGCGAGCATCATGGGATGGTCTGCAGCGACGGCGATTCGCAGGGCGAAGCGCTACGGACACATCGGAAACCAAGCTCTTCGTGCTGCGGCCGACGTTTTGGGAGGAGTGGAAACTCCCGCTGGGTCCCTCAAAGAGTCCCCAAAGTCATCGGAGGTCGAAAATGAACTTATCCAGTAAGTGGTTGAAAAGAATGGCTCCTCAGGTAGGACTCGAACCTACAACCCTCCGGTTAACAGCCGGAACTGCTCCGCGTAATGGATGATTATCATCCACATATCGGTTGATTATAATTAGCGGGACGATTTTCGGACTGACCCTGGAAAGACTAGAGTTCGACGCCGGACTCGCTGGCGCTGCACTAGAAAACTTTGTTGTGATGGAACTGCGAAAGCAAGCGACGTAGAGCGAGAAACAACCACAACTTTATTACTGGCGAACGGCCTCGGGGCAAGAGGTGCACATTGTCCTCGAAGATGCGGCCGGACACCTCGTCGGCATCGAGGTTAAGGCCAGCTCCACTTTGCACCGAGAGGACATTCGCGGGCTCCAGGTTCTGGCCGATGCAGCACGAAAACGTTGGGTCCGAGGCGTCGTGCTTTACAGTGGCACTGAAATCATTCCCTTCGCGAGTAACCTGCATGGCATACCGATATCCAGTCTCTGGACTACCGGCTAGTGGCGTGCTCGGGCCCCCGGCAGGGAAAGGTTCAGTGTCGCACCGTTGGCGCTTGAAGGATCGGTTTGGAGTCCAGCCGGTCCAGGATCTCGATGAGCCGCGGGCGATTGCGGTAACGCAACCGAATGTCGGCGACTGTTCGAGTCCACTTCGAACTGCCGGTTGAGCAGCAGCTCTGCATCGTCGCCTTCCATGAGGCCGTATTCGTCCTGTAAGAGCGCATCGATGGCAAACAGCAACTTGCGTGTTGGGGACAGACTCGATTCAGCCGCGGCCTTGAAAACTACCGGAAGCAACTTTGCGAATTCCGAAGCCGTTTCGCCCTCGTCATCCGATTGGCCAATCTGCTCCATACCGCGCGCAATGATCTCCTGCCCTAGTTGCGGCACCGCGTCAGGGTGTCCCAATTCCACCATCCTCTCCAGGCGATGTTTCACACGGCTGTAGTCCGGCGTGTGCCCTTCACCTGTCCACTTGTTTCGCCAACCGGCTTCGGAGGTTACCCGCCTCACCTCCTGTCGCACCTGTGCGACCAGACGCTCTACATCGCCTTGGCGTAGCGCGATCTGCTCTCGGAATTCCTCGCGCAAGTCCGGAAACCGCTTGGTAAGGGACAAGACCATCTCGGCCAATTCCTCGCGGTTCTTTGCGTCAATGTACCTTCGGATCTTCTCGTCGGCAGCATTTCGGGACGAGAGCTGGTCCCTGAGACCAGCAAGATTTTCTTCCGGGCTCTTGTCGCCGATTTCATCGACACCGGTTTCCCGGTCGTTACTCGCGAGACTTACCCATCGCGAGTCGTCCGGGTCTGCTGCAGGAATTGGGGTTTCCTGCGCTAGCAATTTGAGATAGGCAGACACTACAGCAACCGCATGTTTGCAGCCGTTCGCACCGACCGGGCAAGTGCATCGGGAGCAGATGGCATTCGCTCCGTCCCTGCCCGGCTCCCACCAAACAGAAACACTGTAGCAATCCCCGCCCAGGACAGCGGCAAGCAGCCGGCCGTCATCGGATATCGCCAGGTCATGCACACGTCTTTGGCGCTGATACGTTCGGCCGCGAGACACCGAACGCTCTCCTGCCCAATTCGCCACATCGTCCCAAGTGAGGGACGCCCAGTGGTTCCGTGTGGATTGGTGCCCGGTACCTGGAGTTGCTGCGCGCCGTCGCTTCCGCGTCATGGAAAGACTCTCGCAAAAATCGTACTTGGAAAGCGGTCCGAAGGGAACTGCGGACTCGAAGAGGCATCCAAAAAGCGACCGTGAAACAGTCGCTTTTTTAGAGCACTCGACGAAGTGATGAACGAGGCGACGACAAATTCCTTCAACGCCCGGACCGGCGCAATATTCAGACTAATGTTTGTAACTTTGTTTAATCTGCAGCGTACTGCTTTGTGGACACTGAGAGAAACAATGCGAAAGGATCGCGGCCCCGCGAGGGCAAGGCCACGCAGATGGAGGGGCAGGATCTGGAGAGCGTAATAGAACGCGCACAAGGCCACGATGCCAATGCGCTGGGGGAGATCTATCGCCTATATGCCCGACGTGTCTTCGGATTATGCCGTTACATGCTGGACTCACGAGAGAGCGCGGAAGATGCCACCGGCGAAGTCTTCCTCAAGCTGCAGCGCTCAATCAAGAGCTACGACGGGTCAACATCGTTTCCCAGATGGCTGCTGCGGGTGGCTGGCAATCACTGCATTGACGTTTTGCGGCGCAGGAAGCGTGGACGACAGGTGATTGTGGAAGCCGAAGAAGGAATCGAGATCATCGACGCAGCCAGTCCGGAGCCGTCGCCGCTGGGTGCAGTCCTCAGCGCGGAAGAGAGGGCGCGGGTGCGGGATGCCATTGCACGTCTGCCGGAGAACTATCGTTTGCCGCTGGTCCTGCGCTACTACGGCGAATTGAGTTATGACGAAATCGCGCAGCAGATGAGTCTGCAAAGGAACTACGTGGCGGCATTGCTATTTCGGGCCAAGCAGGAGCTGCGCCGGAAACTAGGCCACGGGAGCACGTGATCATGGAATGTTATTCGGAACAGACCATCTCTATCTTCGTGGACGGTGAACTAGCGGCAGAGGAGGCCCGGCTCCTGAGAGACCACCTGGCCACTTGCCGGCGCTGCCGCCAACTATTGGACGCATTGCGCGCTGAGTGCCGCGTTCTAAGCGAAAGCCTTCAAGAGTTGCCGGAAGAAGCACCGAGTCCGGTGGACTTCTCCCCTTGGTCGTCGCTTTTGCCGTGGCGTCACGTAGCGATCGTCGCCGCGGTGCTGGCGCTAGGTTCAATCATTGCCTCTTGGATCAATGAGCTGAGCATTCCGGAAGCGCTGCAATGGCTAGATCCCTTCGGCGCCAGCGGTAGCACGAACCTGATCTTCAACCTTTCTTATTACTTTGCACGCGGAGGTACTGCCATGGTGGTTGATTATGCTGCTGTCGTCGGGAAGATCCTTTTGGTGTTGCTGTTGGGCGGCAGCGCACTACTGCTGGGACGCCGATGGCGGCTACGTCGGCCCGGGCTGCGCCTTCTGATCGTGCTAGTTGCGTTGTCGTTGCCTGGCCTTGCCCTGGAGCGGCGTCACAGTGAGGTCGTCACGGTAGCTGCCAATGAGACGGTAAACGACACCCTCTTGGCCTCCGGCAACATTGTGCGCGTGGAAGGCGTGGTCAATGGAGACTTGCTGGCTTTTGCCGGGACTGTGGAGGTGCGCGGCACCGTCAAGGGTGACCTGGTGAGTTTTGCCAAGAGAATTGTCGTGAGCGGAACAGTGGAAGGGAACATCTACAACTTTTCGAATTCGCTCGACCTGGACGGGCAATTGGGCCACAGCATGTACGGACTGATGCAATCTTTGCGTGTGAATGATCGGGGTCACGTGGGTGACGGCGTGGTGGTTGGCGCCGGCGACGTTAGCCTGGAGGGAGAGGTGAATCGCAGTGTGACCATGTACGCCGGTAATGCCGATGTGAGCGGCAGCATCGGCCGCGAATTGAGTATGGCCGGCGATAAGCTTACCCTGACGAACACGGCACGAATTGGCGGCAACCTGAGCGCTCGCGTACATCAGCTCAAGAACGTGCACATCGCCGATGGCGCAACGATTTCGGGTAATCGTGACATCCAGGTGCGCGCAAGGCAGAATCGTTTTGCGCGCCCCAAGTTCTACTTCTTCCAGGCTGTCTGGCTCGCCGCTGCAATGCTGGTGGGATGGCTGTGCCTGGTTCTGTTTCCCGGCTTCTTCCAGGCCAGCACTCAGGCTGTGGGCTCAGGGTGGCGCAGCCTCGGGCTTGGGTTTGCGGTTCTGGCGGGCGTGCCTGTGGCCATAACCCTGACCGCTATCACGGTGGTTGGCCTTCCGACCTCGCTAATGTTGCTCGCGGTGTATCTGGCTTCGATCTACCTGGCAAAGATATGGGTTGGAGCATTCCTGGGAAGGCAACTTCTGAAGCCAACCGGCACCACGAAGGGCGATTGGCTCTTGGAACTCCTGGTGGGCCTGCTGATACTCACCGTCGTTAGGTTCATCCCGTATCTTGGCGGTCTGATCCACGCGGGCGTGGTTTGCCTGGGTTTGGGAGCGTTTGCTTGGCAGCTTTATCGGGTTTCACGCCCAGCAATGACGATCTGAAGAAGCTTCCCAAGGTGCGTCGAGGGCCGCAGAGGACGATGCAGTGGGTGGCGAGTCTGGTGCGCGGAATCTCTGGCGGGTTTAGCAAAAAGAAGCCCGGGGCGGGGTTATGCTCCGGGCTCTCTGGGAAAAAGGTTGTTTATCGCCGGGAGATAACCACCTCTTGCGGCGCGGAAGTCTCATTGCCGACCAACGCCTGCTCTCCCTCCAGCTTGGATTCGCGCACTTGAATACCTTGGCCATCGATGCTCCAGGCCCGATACAGGAAGTAACGCTCACCATATTTGTGGAACACCAGCTTGGCGTGCATCACCTGCTTGCCGCCGGCAGGCTGGAACTGGATCATCGTGCCGTTGCCGTTCTTGAAGTCGCGAATCAACATCGCATGCGCTGCCACTTCGGAAATGTCGTAAGTCGCTGCGGGAAGCACTTTGTCGCCGACGACAAAGTCGAAGGGAACATCGGCGCGCGCCTTGTTCTGAGCACTGACATTCACAACCAGGGCCACAGCCATAAGTAGCAGGGCCCCAAACATTTTGCGGTTCATAACGCCTCCTTTATCGACAACATCATTGGTAGTGGGCATTCATCATCTCCTTCTGTCTTGCGATTTGGTTGAAGCGCTCTTTTTATCTGCAAACGCTCCAACGAGGACAACTATGTGTCACTAATCTGGCAAATACTTGTCCGCGCGTCCGCCTTCCTTGCTTGCGGTGTAGTTGCCGTATGATGATTTGCTCAAAAGTCTGGAGAGATTTGCCGAGAGGCTGTATGAACGTGCTTTCGGAAGTGCTGAGAGTGGTTAGGCTTCTGGGAGCGCTGTTTTACAATGCCGAGTTTTCGTCCCCGTGGAGTGTTTATGCAGCCTCTTCGCATCCGATTGACGAACCGTGCAAAATGGAACAGAGTGAGCGTTACCGGCGTGGACATCTCGCCGAATCTGGTGCTGCGTCCACAGGCGCGCGCCAACGCGGAAGATCTCGACGCTCACTTCAGGGAAGGCGATGCCATCATCCGTCAGAGCTGACCATTGTTTCCCTAGGCATCTATTCACTCAGCCTGGATTTCTCTTGCCGAGGCAGCTTTGCCTGGGTAGCTCTCGACTGGCTACGGAAACGCGCGGGAGGAACTGTGAACTCGCGTTTGAACGCGCGGTTAAAAGCGGCTTCGGACTCATAACCGACTTCGGATGCGATCTGTGCCACCGAATAACTGGTCGAAGCGAGCATCTGCGCTCCCAATTGAAGTCGCCAGCGCGTGAGGTAAGCCATTGGAGGCTCGTTGAGGTAATGACGGAAGCGCTCCGCCAGCACCGAGCGTGACAACCCGGCTTCTTTTGCCAGGGAAGCAATGGTCCAGGGATGCGCAGGATTACGGTGCATGAGCGCCAGAGTCTTTCCGACCTCCGAATCGCGGGCGCCAGCCAGCCAACCGGTTTGCTCAGCCGGAAGGTTAGCAATGTAGGCCCGCAGTGTTTCAACAAACAAGACCTCTGACAGCTTGGACAAGACTGCTTCTCCGCCGGCGCGGGAAGCGTCGGCCTCATTCACCGAAAACCGTATCGAGTTCTCCAGCCATCTGCCCGAGGCATCGTTGCGAATGCTGACTTTGAACACTGGGGGTAGGCCGCTAAGAAAAACCTGGCTTAGTCGTGGCTCACAGGCCATGAAGCCACAGACGAATCTCGTAACTTCCCCGCCGCCACCCAGGCGCGACAGCTTCAACCCTTGGGAAAAAATTCGCGTCAATTCCTTCACCATGTCCACAGGATTGGTCGGCGGACCATTTTCGATGAAGTGCGCGTCGCCATGAGGAAAGATCACGATGTCACCGGCGTCAAGAATGATGCGCTCGCCATCTACCAGGCGGGCAAAGGCGCGTCCTTCGGTCAATAGGTGATAGATGATCACGTGCCCCGCGGCCGGGGCCACAAAGGGCGCGACCGAATACGAGGGCGGTGAGCAAAAACTCCACGGATAGGAGAATTCTCCATTGAAGAACAGTGCTCCCTGGAGTTTCACGACCTTCAACACTTCGGAAAGCACATCCATTCGCCCTCCCGCTGGCCTTCCAGCAAACCTCTTCGGACTCCTGAGCAAATCATCATACGGCAACCCTGCGGTGAGCAAGAAAGCCGGACGCGCAGGTAAGTATCGCCCGCGATAGTGACGCATAGTTAGTCCCGTTGAAGCGTTTGCAGATGCGAAGAGCGCTTCATCAAATTCAAAAGCAGAAGGGGATAACAAATGCCGACGACAAACGATGTTGTCGATCAACACATGAAGAGCTTTCGCGAGCAAGATCTCGATGGCGTACTCGCTGATTATTCATCGGACGCCGTGTTGTTTACACCTGGCCGGCCGCTCAAAGGCCTCGGCGAGATCAAGCCCTTTTTCCAGGCTTTCCTTTCGGAGTTTGCCAAGCCCGGCGCCACGTTTTCGATGCGGGAGCAACGCGCTGAGGGTGATTACGCCTACATCTTATGGAGCGCAGAAACCGCAGACAATTCGTACGAAGCCGCTACCGACACGTTCGTTGTGCGGAACGGAAAAATAGTGGCGCAGTCCTTTGCTGCCAAGATCACTCCGAAGCGCTGAACAGCCAATCCAGCACATTGCCACCAAACTGGTTGCACGTTGGTGGCAGGCAAGAAAAGAAAGAAAGAAGAACAACACACATTGAAGGAGGAAGCATGAGCACAACTACAATCGCACCGGAAATCGACGGCCTGAAGACACAACTCAAAGAAACCTGGATGGCCGGAGACTATGACCGCTTCTCGCGCTATATGGAGCAGGGGGCACGCATTTTCTACGAACAACTCGATGTTCCCGCAGGATGCCAGCTGCTCGATGTGGCTTGTGGCTCGGGTCAGGTCGCGCTATGGGCAGCGCGAGATGGAGTAAACGTCACCGGCGTGGATATCGCGCCGAACCTGGTGCAGCGTGCGCAGGCGCGCGCCGACGCGGAGGGTCTCAACGCTCACTTCTGGGAAGGCGACGCCGAAGCGCTCCCGTTTGAAGACGCCAGCTTCGACGTCGTAACCAGCCTGGTCGGGGCGATGTTTGCTCCTCGGCCGGAACTCGTGGCCCGAGAGCTGCTGCGAGTGTGCAGTCCCGGAGGCACCATCGCGATGGGAAATTGGACGCGCGAAGGATTCGTAGGCCAAATATTCAAAACCTTCGCCAAGTTCATCGCACCTTCCGGCATGCCGGCTCCGGTGTTGTGGGGCGACGAGACTGTGGTTCGCCAGAGACTGGGCCATGGAGTTTCCGACCTTACGATGACGCGTCGCCAATATAGCTTCACGTACCCTTTCCCGCCGGCTGAAGTGGTGGAGTTCTTTCGTCAGTACTATGGGCCCACCAATCGCGCGTTTGCTTCGTTGGATGAAACTGCGGCGCGACAGCTCAGAGAAGAACTCGAAGAGTTGTGGTCTGCACACAATCGTGGCGGCGACGAGCTCACCGTGGTTTCATCCGAGTACCTGGAAGTGATCGCTGTGAGGGCTTGAGTTCTGGGTTCTTATCTGCGAATCCTCGCACAATTAAAGAGACACAAATGTGGCTTTAATGCAGACGACAGCTATGGAAGCGCACTCGGATCGGCCAGCGGAGACGCCCGGGTGGCATTTTCTTGGTGGACGCGAACACGTTTGAGCTGAAGGATTGTGTGCCGAACGGCACACGACGTTCAAGATTGTGCTGGGGCCGAAATGGATTGAAGTGGCATAGCGATGTTAGGAGCCTCACACATACCGATGCCGGCCATCCGGAGAAGTCAGTCGGCACGATCGTGGAAAATTGCACTGACACACGCCGCGCTGTGCGTGCTGCTGGCAGCCATGTTTGCAACGCCGCTGGCCGCTCAGACCGGCACTCCGCTGACTTTGCCCGAAGCCGTCAGCATGGCACTGGAGAAAAATCCTCTGCACAAGGCCGCCATCGCGGACACCCGTATTTCGGCAGCGGCCATGCGCGAGGCCCGCTCGCCGCTCATGCCGAAAATCATGTTTACCGAAAGCGCGGTTCGCGGAAATGATCCTGTGTTCGTTTTCGGCACAAAGCTACGGCAACAGAGCTTCACAGCCTCGGACTTCGCTTTGAACAAACTGAACACTCCAACACCGATCGGCAATTTCTCCAGCCGCTTCTCGGGGCAGTGGAGTTTGTTTGATGGGCTGCAAAGCTGGTTCGGCGTGGCTCGCGCGAAATACATGCAGCACGCGGTCGAGCAACAACTGGACCGCACTGACCAGGAACTTGTGTACCAGGCAGTGCAGGCGTACTTCGGAGTGCTGCTTGCACAAAAGCAGGAACAGGTGGCGGAAGACGCGTTGAAAACAGCGCAAGCCATCGAAGCGAGCAGCCGGGCGCGGGTGGAGAGCGGCATGGTCGTGGACTCGGACTTGCTGAGCGCACAGGTCGTGACTTCCAAACGCAAACAGGAACTGATCCAGACGCAGGACGTTCTGGCACTCGCGCGCACGCAACTCGCGCTTGCTCTTGGGACGCCTACGGATACCGCCTACGACCCGGAGGAGTCATTGGAAGAGCGCCAATTCCCGGCAGCGACGGCGGCGGAGTTAGAGTCGACGGCGCTCGAAAAGCGTCCCGACCTCAAGCGCGTGGAGTCGGAGCGCGGCGCGCAAGCCAAGACGGTATCGATGGCCAAGGGCGCACTGGCGCCACGCCTGAACGTCTTCGGTTCGTGGGAAACAGACAGTCCTTCTCCAGGATGGAACGGCGGCAACAACTGGATCGCTGGCGCCGAGTTGCAGTTCGATCTATTCGACGGCGGCAGCAAGAGAGCACACATCGCCCGCGAAAAGGCGGTGCAAGAGAGAGCAGCGGCGATGCGCGATGCTTATCGCGACAAAATCCGGCTGGAAGTGCGCAAGGCCTACTACGAATACGACGCTGCCCGTCAGCAGGTCGTGGTCGCTCGCGACGCGGTCGCGCAGGCGGATGAAAGCCTGCGCATCAACCGGAACCGCTACGAAGGCGGCCTGAGCACCGTTAGCGATCTGCTGCAAGTTGAAGAGGCCGCGCATCGTGCCAAGGCCGACTACTGGCAGGCGGTGTACCGCGTGCAGACCAGCCACGCTGGCGTGGAGCTGGCAACCGGGACACTCTCTCCAGGTTCTCCGGTGGTGACGCAATGATTCAGAAATCGATACGTGTTTCGCAACTGTTCCTGCTCAGCATTCTAGTGATTTGGCTGGCTGGTTCGACCGCATGCAGCAACGACAGGCAGCACACGACAGCGTCTCCTGAAATCGTGCGCGATGTCGTTCTGCTGCATGTCCAGAAGACAACGGTGCCCGATTACGTTGAGGCCACCGGAACAGTACGCGCGGCGCAATCGGCGCAACTGGCCAGCCAGGTGATGGGCGCTATTGCGCGAGTGAACGCGCACGAAGGAGATCGCGTGCGGCGCGGGGAGGTGCTGATCACGATCGATGCAGCCCAGCAACGTGCCGCCTACGCTAGCGCGAACGCGGGACTGCAAGCGTCGCAGGAAACCATAGCCGCCGCCGATGCAGACTACAGGCTGGCCGAAGCGACCATGAAGCGCTATCAGATGCTGTACGACAAGAAGTCGGTGAGCCCGCAGGAGTATGACGAGGTGAAGACGCGTCTGGCGGCGGTCACAGCGCGGCGCGACGCTGCCCACACCGGTCGGTTACAAGCCGAGGCAGTGGTTTCTGAGGCTAACACCGCCGTGGGCTTCACAAAGATTCGCGCACCGTTTGACGGACTGGTGGTCGCGAAGCTGGCAGACGCCGGCGCGACATTAGATCGCGTCTTGAGGTTTCCGTCCGTTAAGGTTTACAGTAGCAAAGCTCTTGTGTCCAAGTATTACCAACACAACTGTCGGGCTGACACACGGGATTATTGACTATTGAATAATATAGTGACATTTTCTTGATCTCGTGCTATGGTTTGGGCATGGGAAATCCGGCCGGAGTTCGGCGAGACTTTCAGGCACTTGAGCAGCGGCGGATGCAGGCGGCGCGGCTGCTGGAGAAGGGGTACAGCCAGTCGGAAGTGGCCCGACGAGTGGGAGCGCACCGGCAGTCGGTAAGTCAGTGGGCGGCCGAGTTACGCGAGAACGGCCGCGCCGGGCTGAAGAAGGCGGGCCGTGCTGGCCGCAAGCCACGGTTGAGCGTGGAGGATCTGGGCAAGATCGAGCAGGGACTCAAACGCGGTCCGGAAAGCCTGGGCTACGAGACCGGATTGTGGACCACCAACCGTGTCACCCATTTGATCGAGCAAGAATGTGGGATTTCCTACCATCCCTCGCAGGCATGGCGCATCCTGCGGCAGTTGGGATGGAGTTGTCAGCGTCCGACGGGCCGCGCCTTGGAGCGGGACGAAGAGAAGATCCGGCGGTGGAAGCAGAAGCGCTGGCCGGAGTTAAAAAAAAGGCCAAAAACGAAGGTCGCACGATCGTCTTCATCGACGAGAGCGGGCTGAGCGAGCGTCCCCACCGCTGCCGTACCTGGGCACCCCGCGGACAGACCCCCGTGCTGCAATACCACTTTAATTGGAAGACCTTGTCGGCGATAGCGGGCGTAACCTGGTGGAACTTTTACTTCCGCCTGTTTCCGGGAGCAATCCGTAGCCCGCAAATCATCCAGTTCCTCGCTCATCTGCTGCGCCACATTCCTGGCAAGCTGCTGATCGTTTGGGACGGACTGCCGGGGCACCGCAGCCGTGCCGTCTGGCAGTTCGTACAGCAACAGAGGGGGCGTCTGTGGCTGGAATATCTTCCCGGCTATGCTCCAGAACTGAACCCAGTGGAGTATCTGTGGTCACACTGGAAGCAGCACGAATTACCCAACTTCTGCCCCACGACCTTTGGACAGTTGAGCGATTCCGCACGCCGAGCGTTGCGTCGGATGCGCCGTCGGCCCACCTTGGTCTGCGCTTTCTGGGAACAAGCAGAACTCTTTCCGCTGTAACTATATTATGCAAAGGTCAATAGGCCGTGAAGAGACATTGCAAGTTACTGAGCAACCAGGATCCCAACCGCCTTGTAGTCCGGCGCCAGCACAAAACACTTGATGCGCCGGAATGGTACAGGAACGGGGGGTGGTTGACTAGGCGGCGGGTTTGGATGTGTGCTGGGAGGTGCTGGCGACGGCCGAGGTAGCAAATAGAATACTTCAACATAGGCCGAAGACGTCGCCTCGCCCCTCCCCGTTCGAAGTGGCACGTGTCACCGACAAGGCGGCCGATATGGCGTCCATGATCAACATCATGAGGAAACAAGAAACCGAACATTGATTCCTTCGTAATGTACTCAGCGCTGCAGATTATCGACGTAGGCCCTTCGCCGAGGTCCCAGCGATTGGGGTTCACGACTACAGTGCGCGCCGTCCGTAGCACATGCGACATGTCGTCACTGGGAGTAGCCCAGTAACCCTCGGCGCCGAGCCGAACTGCGAAGTCGTAGCTTGAGGTTTCCGTTCCCCAACCGTTGTACGCCACATTGCACAAACCCTTCAGCAGTTTCCCCGGAAGTTCGATAACCTCACCAGTGGAGCTGTTCTTGTAGAAGGCTTGGCACACGAAGAGTTGAGAATTTTGGTCATAATCGCTGCCACCTATGATGAGCGGGAAGTCATTCGCCGAGTACGCGCCACGTTTCGGATCGGGATCATGTGCAAACCAATTGACGGAGATTGGCGGAAGTTGAATGGCCTGCGGACATGAAATACCGTCGACTCGCTGTTTGGCAACGGTACAATCAGCTGGATTTGCAGCCCTTCTCAGGCATTCGTCATAGGCAGCCTGTGCCATAGCCTTATCCTGAGTGCACTGCAACCCTCGCGCGCTATTCAATGCGTTAACGCTTCTAATGAGACATGCGCCAAAGTCTGAGGGCGGGTTTACAGCAAAGCAGTTTTGATTGACAGTGGGATCTTGTTCAGAGGCAGGCACGGGCTTCGGCGTGTTTAGCGACGCGGTCTGCGCCAGCAAGACGTCGCAAGAAATGATAAATAAAAGAAAGGTGTACCAACGCCACACCAAAGCCAAGGACCGTCGGATTCGAAATTTGTAAAGCTTCCTGCCGATCAATGGACGAATCGCAACGATAACGGCTTACGAAGTCGCGAGCGAACGGACTCCAGCTCCCAGTCAAAGTGCAACTGGTGAAATAAAGATCGCGACCAACAAGTCAACGAAGTCCAGAGCGTCGCCGCCGTTTGCGGAATTGCCTGCAGTGTTCAGAACCCAGCAGCGGAAAAAGTGTCCTTTCACCAGTTGGGGACCTCGGCCGATACGTAACGTTTGCCCAACCAGACGGACGGGCAGTCGAGTGTCTGCATCCCGTGGAAGCCATCGGCGTGAACGGACTTCATGCGGTCGTGGTCGCGCCGGTATTGGTGCGGATCGAGATGGGTGCGCAAGGGACGAACCTACGAACTGCTGGTCACCCAGCATCGGCCCGGTGAAATCGGCGAAAGCAAGCGACCTCCTCTGGAGACGAAGGTTTTGTTCCCTGGAATTCACGGTCGCTTGGAGTTGGATCTGGCCGGAAAGGACAAGAACCAAGCGGGCGCTGTTGCTCCGACGTTCTACTCCATGGCCGGCGAGGAAGTCCCGATTCCGAAGCGGTTTCGGGCAGCGGTCCAAGCGATCACCAAGGCGGTGAACTGTACGGGATGCTCCCACAACCACTTTGTCAGAGTGCGCCATGAAGGAGAAGCCCGCGCGGCAATCATCACAGCCACAACTCAGCAAAGCGAGAAACCCCAGTCAGCAGCCAATGTGGCTTGAGGGAAAGAGGTCAATAGCACAACAGACTGAAGAACTACGCTCTGGTGATCTGCCTGTTCGTTTTCCTGTTCGTGATCATAGGTGGCGGTCTGCATCTGGCGCCTGGTGGCGCGTTCCTTGCCGCTGTCACCGGAACCCCACTGGCCGTCTATGCGTTCCAAAGCAGATTCGGTCAGGGTCCCTCACATGACGACGGCCGGCCCACTACCGCGCAGAATGAGGTTCATTATGCGAGCACACAACCAACAAGCCTGACGTATGAGGCCGCGACCGCGCGGCAAGATTCTCGCGTGGCGAGAGCAGATCTGTCGCTCGTACTCAAGTCCGAGCCCTCTCCAGCGATTCGGAGGCATTTGCCGGACGAACGCCGGGCGCTTACACATCACTTCTCCATTGCCGGCCAAGAGGGATATCTCACGGTCGGCGTATTCGAGGACGGCTTGCCGGGGGAGATCTTCATTACCATGGCGAAACAGGGCTCGACCATTTCCGGGCTGGTGGATTCCTTCGCAACAGCGGTATCGCTGGCGCTGCAGTACGGCGTCCCGCTCGAGGTTCTGTGCAGCAAATTGACGCACACTCGCTTTGAGCCCAGCGGTTGGTCCGGCAATCCCAAGATCGGCTACGCCAAGTCCATCGTTGATTACATCTTCCGCTGGCTTGAATTGAAATTCATTACTGGCGAACAGGGCGAGTTGTTCCGACCGGTTCCACTACCCATTGAATTGGCAGTTACCTCCCAAGGTGAAGATCCTGTTTGGCGCACTCGGCGAGATGATCCAGATGGGCGATGCGCCCGCCTGCAACATATGCGGTTCGCTGATGGTGCGCAGCGGAACCTGCTACCGCTGCGGAACGTGCGGAAGCACAAGCGGGTGTTTATAACCAGTGTAGAACATATTGTAATTCATCATCATCCCTGTACAGGGTATATTTATAACATCATGCATGCTGCAGAATTTACCGTGGCTGAGGCCTCCTGGGTGACGGGTCTATCCGTGAAGGCGGTCAATAAAGCGATTGAAGATGCCGCTGTGCCAGTTCGAGTCGTTCGCGCAGGCGGAGTGCGTCGCCGCTCTGTTCCTTACGCGAGTCTGCTCTGCTTACAGCTTCATGCGGAGGGTTTGAAGCGGCTGCCGTTACGGATGCGAAGAGAGGTGTTTCGCCGTGTAATGAGCGAGCCACAGCAGAAACAACTTAAGTACACGGATGCGCTAATCATCGACGTGGGCCGGGCAAGGGCGAAAATGAGTAGCAGGCTTCAAGACCTAGAAAAGGCCGCGAGCACGGTTCAATCTGACCCGGGCATTATGGCGGGCACGCCTGTGTTTCGTGGGACGAGAATTCCTGTTTACCTGGTGGCCGACATGATCGAACAGGGGACTTCCATCGAGGAAATCCTGGAAGGGTACCCGTCGCTGACTCTCGAGATGGTGAAGTATGCAGGCATCTACTCGACTACTCATCCAAGACGCGGCCGGCCCCCGATCCAACCCTGGTCGGGGCGGAAGCCGCTAGGGCGTAAGAAGGGTAAGCTGCGGCGTGTCGCGTAGAGTCAGGTTGCTGATTGATGAATGCCTGCACACGAGCCTGGTTAAAGTAGCAACTGACCGGCTTTATGAGGTGTACCACGTGGCCCATCTGGGCATGAGCGGTCTAAAGGACCACGAGCTCATGCTCAGAATCCGGGACGAGGACTTCACTCTTGTCACCAACAACGCCATTGATTTCCGGCGGCTGTTTCGGAAGGAGCAGGTTCACCCTGGTCTGGTGATTCTGGTCCCTAACGTACCTCCGGCAATCCAGCGTGTGCTACTTGAAACCGTGTTGGACTACATCGGCGATCGCGACCTCGTAAACCGGGCCGTCGAAGTCAATCTGACCGGCGATGAGGCGGAAATAGCGGAATACGAAATCCCGCTTGTGGACGCCACGAACAGCTAGAATCCCGTCAGATTCGACCTTACTGATTCTCTTCCTGACCCCAACACCTGGTCCGTCTTGGCAAGCATGGCGTGCCAACTGTGAAGGCCAAGGGTGAATGTCTCGAGTCGGCAGATCAGACCAACCTGTTACGACAGAATGCGGCAGACTGTTCGCACGTCTCTGCCTATGACCTCGGCTCTTGTTGGAAGCGAATGCTGGATTCGCGCTAATCGGATTGATGCGCTTCAGCGATGTGTTTTGCCAGCGCGTCAATCGCTCTGAAATCCTGCACGGAACATTGACCAACGGGGTGGCCGCACGCCGAGCAAATCAACCAACCTATTCGAATCCGGGAGGTTTCTTCTCTGGCTTATCGCCCCTTATCCTCTTCTGGACATCATGCGTACTGTCAGCCGTTACCGCACGCCCCGTCGAGACAGTTCGTAGTTTGCAAGAGTGCGCGGCTGGTCAGTTATGTCTGTTTCCCAAGGTAGGCCGTCGTCTCTATAAGTGTGCACTACGGGACTCATAGCGCTAATAGCCCGCAGCTGCTCGGTAGTCGCAAGCGAAGCGGAATGGCTCAAGATCGCAGTCAATGCACCGCAAGCCATCGGAGCGCGAACTGCGTTGAACACGCTACGTCCGCCCAAGAGCCACGAAATAGCTCTGGAGTCACGAACATCGCTCATCGCTCGAAAGACACTCCCACTCTCGTCATGAATTTCTAGGTCAAGCAATTCGTCTCGTAAGCTGAACAGAGCATCTCGGGCGCCGGGATCATCTATTTGCGCGAGGCCTACTAGTGCAGATCCCCTCACCGCGCGTGGATACCTGAAGTCTCTCTTCGCGCGTGGAGTATCGGTCGTGCACCTGGCATCTCCCCTAATCACTGAAATCAACGGTTCAATAGCTTGCCGGTCTCCGCTCTTTCCGAGTAGCTCAAAGGGAAACTGGTCCAACCGTCATTTGCCGTCTTCAGCCGTTCAGTCAATTCAGCAAGCACTAGTTTGCTTAGCAGTTCCGTTACATCTCGGCCTTGTGCGGTGGCTCCCTTATAGTCTCTTCGGGCTGCCGCTTCCAATGCCCGTTGTTCGGAATTAGCTGGTTTCCACCCGAGTTTAACCAATGCCTGAATGGCAGCTGCTCGGGCGCCCCATCGAAGAGCGGGCCGTCCGACATCCTGCTGCGTCTGCAATGCTCGCAGCAGCGGGATTTCAAACGTAGGCTTCCCGATCTGTACGAAGCAATCGACGAAGAACTTAGAGTCATGCCTTTTACTCCTCTGCGAAGCTTTAACGAAAGCGTCGAACGCAAGTGTACCCCTTATTGCGACGAGAGCCTGTCTTGCGTTCTCACTAACACAGGGTCTGCAACGCATAAAGGCGCCCTCAAGCAACAGAGCGTCCACCAGAGGATCAACGGCCGGTGCGCCTATCTTTCGAAGGGCTGAGGTACACGCGTTGCTCAAACTCTTTTGGTTAAGTTCGAACAGCTTGATTAGAGGTATAACGGCCTCGCCGCACCTAAGACTTCCCAGTGAATTGGCCGCAGCCACTCGAACTTCCTCAACCGGATCATTGAGCAGTGGAAGCAGGCTGGTAGCGCCGTCACCAGTGGTGCCGAGCGCGCTCGCCGCCGCAACACGTGCTCGTGCATCCGGGTCGGCGAGCGCCTCCTCCAAGCCCTTTATTGCGCGGGGATCCTTTGAGCCGCTCAGACCTGCAGCCGCCCTACTGCGAACCTCAGGATCAGCTTTTGTCAGCCGGCGAAGATGCCACCAGACCGTTAGCTTGCTCATTGCAGGAGGATTGTACGTCGGGTATGCGCAGTTTGGAAGTTCGTGCAGTCCAGATCAGCCCAGCTCGCTACAGGAAGCCGCAGATGTTTCCAGGCGGGCGCAACTCCCATCCGGATCAGTTCTCCTAGTGCCTCCACTGGATCACCGCGATTGGAAGGCACGGCTGCCTGAATCGCCACAGAAGTGGCCTTCAACAACCAGCCGTTCTCGGGTATGAATTTCAACTTTTCAACTCGAGCGAGCGAAAGATGTATCCACTATCCGGGAGATGGTTATGCCCGAGTCGGGTTTCTTAACCGACCGCTATCAAAACTGCACCAAATCACACCTCATGCGCCAACGGAGGGCGCACAGCTATGCCCACCGAACTCGCGACGACATCCCCCAGTGAACTGGATGTGAGCAAGCTCCTTCCAGAGCTTGAGGTCCCGTTTTCACCCGACCAGGTCCAGTGGCGGGTCACTAACACCACCAACGACAAGAAACGTGGGCAGGTCGTGCCCTACGCCGATCCGCGCGCTTACACTGACCGCCTGAATGCGCTGTTTTCTCCTCAAGGCTGGACCCGCGAGTACAAGGTCGAGACGATGACCAATATCACCCGCGTAAAGAAGGGCGAGAGCATCCTCTCGGGCAAGGTACTGGTCACATGCACGGTCACCATCCTTGGCCTTGGGTCGCATTCAGGCACTGGCGAAGAGTGGGCAGACGATGACAACGGGATGACCGCAGCCGACGCCCAGGCATTCAAGAGGGCGTGTTCGTGCTTTGGCCTTGGTCGGTACTTCTACGATATCCCCGCGATCTGGGTCGATCTCGACCGGAACCGCCAGCCTGTAAGAATACCGGCGTTATCGGCTTGGGCGCTGCCGGAGAACTGGCGCAAGCGGATGAGGCCGCAGCGCAGGAACGGGAACGGAAAAGGCAATGCAACGAACCAGGGCACTGGTTCGAACGGAGGAAGCAACGGCAACAATGGCCAGGTTGCGAAAAGCCAAACTCGGCCAATAGATGGCGGCGGGAACGGTCACGCGCAAACAGCAAAGTCTACCGGGCCGGCGGCGGCTGGCTCCGGCGACGATCTAGACGCGCGCATTCTGGGATTGGAGAAGGCCGTCGGTACGGCGCTATTCAGGGGCATTCTGCGGGAGTACGGGCGCGTCAATCAGCCTAAGCTAATCCGGGACGCAGCCATCAAAGGGAAGGTCTTACAGATGCTGGAGTCCGCAACGCGCGGCCTCGACCGTTTGGAAGCTGTTACCCAACGGCTTGACTCGAACACGGTGAAGGGGCTGCTCGATAAGCTGCAGGTCCCGCCGCTGAACGAGATCGCGGACATCAAAACCCTGCAAAACGTCGTCCTCGGACTCGAAGAACTCGCTGGTCCAACCCAGCCACACGCAGCCTAAAGAAACACACGTCAACCTCTGGGAGGAATGATGCGCAACGCTGGCCGCCTCAACCTCGGCTATTTCCCATTGCCTATCGAAGAAGCCCAAAATATTCGGGGACTACTGGTTCCGTCAGCTCCGTACGCAGCCATCGATCCCTGTGTCGGGGACGGTACGGCGTTGATCGAAATCACCAAAGACAGCGGCGCGTGCCCAGCCGGCATTGAACTCGATGCGGACCGAGCTGCGGCTGCTGCCGAGAAAGGAATCACGGCCGTTCACGGCAGCGCGTTTGAGTGCCGTGTGCTGGTAGAAACCTGCTCACTTCTGTATCTCAATCCGCCCTATGACAGCGAGTTTGGGCCACACAGTAATAAGAGGATGGAGTTGGTGTTCCTGGAACACTGCTATCGCTGGGTAATCACCGAAGGCGTGCTGGTGTTCGCGGTTCTAGCCCCCGCTGTGGGCACATGCGCGCGACTCTTGACCAGCCAGTTTGACCGTATCAGCGTGTTTCGACTGGAACATCCGGAGTCCGTCCGGTTCAACCAAGTCGTGGTGTTTGGGAGACGGAAGAAAGGCCATCTACGTGGGGAGCCAAAGGGAGCGGAGGAATTGCTGCGAGTTGCGTATAAGCCGCAGTTGCTGCCGGTACTTAACCAAGAAGTGAGTGAGCGTTACGCGATCCCACCATCATCGCCCGCAACCATCACGCACACCGGCTTGCCGCTGGATGAGATTGAGGATGCGCTGCAACGGTCCGTGGCGATGCAGAACGCCCGCGGGATCCTTGTCCGCAAACAGCAGAAGATGTCGGGCCGGCCGGTAACGCCGCTGCATAAAGGACACGTCGGTCTCTTGGCCTGCAGCGGCATGCTGAACGGTTTCTTCGGGGAAGGTGAAATGCGGCACATCGCCCACTGGCGGTCGGTCAAGTACGTGGATGAATTCAACGAGGAAGGGGAAACCGACGGCGAGACCATCATTCGCAAGCGGGAACGGGTTCAGCCATGAACTCACCCTCGCTTACGAGAGTGGCCGCATTGTGGAATTGAAGGAGACCAAGGAGGGCAAGCCTTGCGATGAAGAACGCCCATGAGCGATTCGGCAAACTCCTATATCGGCGCCAGACCGAAAAAACGGCTACCAATCTTCGCGTCTTCCTCGATGCCTTTGTGGGAGAAGAAAGGGGTAAAGCCCATTTGGTCTCGGTAGTTGGCGGCGACGTTGAGATCGGTGCCCTAGCTGCTGCTTTTGCCAACGGTGACTCATTTACCGTGGAAGATCCTTCCGGTGTAGAGAGCATCGTCTCGCTAGGCGAGAAGCCGCTGTGCTTTCGAGGGTCGGTTACGGTTCCTGGTCGAAAGCGACCTCTCAGGCATCTCGTGAGCTGCTCGCAGGAATTAGCTGACAACACCGCAGACGGCAAACTGCTCCTGGTCAGCGACGGTCTTCCCTTCATCTGGTCATCGCTGGTATGTCACTACGGCCTGCCGGCCACACCGGCATGGGGGCCGTGGCTGATTTCACAATTGCAGCAGCAGAAGCGCATTCAGCCGCTTTCCGGCTTTGGGTACGCCGGTGTCGCCATCAAGGCAAAGCGGAAAGAATTACTGGCTTTACTGCGGAGAGGACTGCGGAAGCATCGGCTTGAATTCCCGCCATCGAACGGCGCGGTGGAATGGCCCGAGATCCGTCTCGTCAAGAAAGCAGCATGATCTTACGCTGAAGCTCTGGCTTGAGGCCTGTCTTCATTCCTGAGCGTTCTTGTTCAACTGATAGAAGAGAACGAAGGACGCGAGGGGATTATCGGCGATCGTTCAGCCACGTGGCAACTGCCGGAATGACTCGAGAAACCAAGGTCCGTCGGGCGTCGATGTTTCCCGGCGCAGGATATAGAGATTGCCGTCGTCGGCGCGGACTTTGAAATAGGTATCTGAAGATCCGTACCAGTGGTCGAGCACTTCCTCCACCAGGTATTCATGTCCGTCTAGCCGAAGGCGAACCGGCCTTGCGTCTGCCGTGCGCCCCGAGTAGCAATTCACTTCCAGCTTCATGTTCTCCATTTTGACACATAGGTGCAGAGCGGGCTTCCGTTTTGGTTGGCAAGATCGTTGTAGCTCCTCCACCGGTTTGCTTTTCGGCACTAACCAATCACCGCAAGAGTGAGTCGTTTGGTCAGATATTCTGATCTCAGGTTGCACGAATTCTTTTCAGCAGGGCCGGATAGATAATCCATCTTCGGAAGGGATCGATTGAGCCCATGTAGAACGGCGTAATCCACGCACTTTGGCGCCCGTAGACCGCAAAGTAGAATCGATAGCTATTGGCCTTTTCAGCGAGGGCACTGAGGGCCGCAGCATGGACAGTACGATTCTGTATTTCAAGTAGCTGTTCGTTTTCGAAACGATAAACAACGCGGAACAGTCCTTCTGGCGTTCCCGATACGACAAGAGACCGAGCACGATCCTCTGCCGTGAGGCGATTTCCAAACGACGCTGCCAAGGCATCCTTCGGTTCTGCCTCAAGCCGAAAAATGCGTCCAAGAAAAAACCGAAGACTGATAAGCGCACGGGCCTCTGGCGGAAGTCTGTTGATTCCGCCGTGATTCGCCCGACCAAGAAATTCAGAAAGGGTAACCGCGTCGCGCTGCTTAGGTAGGGCAACCGCCCAAACGTCGTGCAGCGGGACGTCGGCGAGAAACGCATGCACGCGAAGAGGTAGCGCGTAAAACTCCGTTGGAGAAATCTGGGGCATCTCTTATTGTTAGGTCCGATTCATCCGAGATTCCCTTTGACTTCGAAGACGGCGTCAGAGCGTCGGCCCTGGACGACGGACTAGCCTCAGGCCGCCTATATCACGAAACCAGATAGAGTGCGACCAATGGCACCAAGTTGAGCAAGATTATGCCGATCTTGTAGACAGAAAGACCCGCGTAATGGATCGCATCAAAGGTCTCAACTGAGAGCTTGAACCAGCGGGTATGCATTCCATACATCCAGTCGTGGGCGAAGACAAAGACGCCGAACCAGACGAAAAGAACCAAGTAGTTGAGACCAACACACCAGAGAAGAACGTGCTTTAGATCAATCGTCGCCACAACACACCTCCAGTGACCAAACGTGAAAGCTACGGATGGACGAGGCCGGCTTGATCTATCTCCATTCTATTGCCGAAGTTCGGTAGTGGCTCAGTTTAAGATCCATCCCGCTCGCACCAGCATCTCAAGAGCAACATCGGTCAATGGGCGATCATCGTTGGTGACTGTAAAATCCTCCAGGTGCGCGCGATCCGATCAAGGATGGAATTCAATCTCGCAACCCCAGCAACATACTCCTGCCGTGATATCCCCTGTTCACGCATCTCTACGCGTCGCTGCATTGCCTCGATGCTGGCAATGAGACGGCAGACGACCGTGTTTGAGGCCGGAATGATTTCGCGACAGAGACTTAGCTGAGCATCGTCCTCGATTGCGCGCGCCAGTAAGAACCTCTGCACGCCCAGGGCAGCATAGTTCCTGCAGATCGACCGAAGGTTGTCGTACATCACCTCATCACTGAGGGCTGCAGACGGAAGATGAGCAAGCCCGAGCGTATCCACATCGATTGCTGCATGGACGACCTGACGCTGGGCGAGCATATCCGACGCTTCGCCCAAGACCGCTGTTTTGCCGGCCCCCATCGCGCCCGTGATGATCAGCAGTAAGTCCGTAGGCCCTCCACCGCGCCTCGATTTTTTCATGCTTTCGAGGCCAGCGCGAAGGAGAAAGAGTCAACCTGAACTGCCACCCAAAGTTAGACCTGACCCGCCGCCTTCGCTCTCGCACTCTCTTCGTGCCTTTCAGCGTCCGCGCAGTCCTTCGTCGGTGGTCATTGATAGTTGTTCTCGCTACACGTGTCTGGAGAAATCCATGCAGAGCCTAGGAACGATTCACGATTACTTGAGGTCTCACTCCGTCGAAATAGGGGAACGGATTCTCTCGTCTTATCCGGCCCTGCACGGCGCCGACGAAACCCCGTCTCCGCTGCTTTCCCGAATGGTGCGCGTTCCATATCCGGCCCAATCTCTGGCCATCATGGGCGTGAAGCAAGCGCTGGCAGTTGGCGCGGAATGCCAATGTCGTCGCAGAGTGCGGCGCGGGCAAGACGCTTATTGCACTGGGTTGCATGTTGGTACCTAGCGCCGGCAGGCCATTCTCGGGCTTGGTCATGGCTCCGCCTCACCTGGTCGAGAAATGGGCGCGGGAAACCTTCTTAACACTGTCTCATGTCCGTGTGTTTCTGATCGATGACATGCGCAATCGCGGCAATTCTCGGGAGCCGCATGGCATTAACGAAGTCCGGTTGCAGCGGGGTGAGATTGTGCGCGAGGGCATGCACACCTCGTTGACCGAGTTGCGGCGTTTGGGACGTAAGGGCTGGCACCGGCTGTGTCCTGAAACCGCAATTTTCTGCATTGGCCGGGAAAAGGCCAAGCTCTCGTACTTCTGGAAGCACTGCTACGGCAGAAGCCGGTCAGGAAGATACCTTGGATCGCTGACCAACCCGGATACTGGCTGTCCTGTCGAGACAGATGGAGTGCGGCTGAGCGCGCTCGATTTCGAGAAAAAGCGCCTGCACGAGATCGTGGAGCACCAGCGGAACGGAACGACCAAGTACTGCGCGCTTTGGCAGGCCGACGGCAGCAAGATCGTGCGCATGGCTCCGGCAGAATACATGGGACGCTACATGCCCGAATGGTTCGACTACGCCATCGCGGATGAAATCCACCAACTTGCCGGAGACACTGCTCACGGCGAGCGCCCTCGTGAAAATGCGATTGTTCATCGAACGCATGGTCGATGGGCTGTATTACCGTGACCGGCTACCGAAGCCCTTTTCTGCCACCCTCGTCGATCTTCTAAACAACGATGTTTTCCGCGCAGCAACATTCCGCATGGCAGTTGCGAGAGTTCCATTCTCGGCAGCAACGGCCTTTACCGCACCGTCGATTGCGGCCTGAACCGAATCGGTGCGCTTGGGATCGAGAAGATCGCGCAATTTGTGTAACGCCTTACCGATTGTGGAAGTATCCTTCGACGGGTCCAGATCCTGAGATAGCAGCGTTCGTACCTCATTAATGCGAGCGGTTGTAGCCTGCGATGCTTCCGCGATTAGTCCCTTTACGGGCGCAAGGAGCTGACCATCGCCGCTGCCGATCTTCTCAAGTAGTGCGTTCTGCGTGGTCTCCGGAATCGCCGCGACAGCACGCTCCACCTTCGTGAGTAGACGATCGACTTGGCGGCGCACAAATTCCATATCGCTGTTTCCGCGAGCCCGCTCTAGACAGAAAGTGCCAACTTCGATCGCCTGAATAAGGAGGAACTCTCTCTCCTCTCTCTCCTCTTCCTCCGCTGCGGCGAAGAACTGTGCTACATCCTTTCTGGGCACTTCGATGTCCACGATCCTGATGCCGCCCTCGGTGACCAATACGGTGTTCTTCGTTTTCGTGGCGTGCTGCTTGCTCTAAGCATATGCACAGGAGATCAAGATCAAGGAACGCCCACTCGGCAAGATCAAGCAACCAATTTAGTATCAGTGACTTACCTAATTACCGGACACACCACAAATGCCTCTACATGTGTCTAATTGTGCAAATAAATTTGTGATTAGGCAAGTAATTTTGTATAAGAGACCAATGGCTCACTAGCCCGATGAATTTTTCTGAGATTTACGAGGCTGCGCGCGACGTTGTCGCTGCAGCCCTCCGCGAGACGGGAAAGCCGCCTCCCATTTGTACCTTCCACCTCAGTCCGGGCACTCCCGCCATGCAGGCGGTTTGGATAATCCTAGCCAAGACGCGCTTTACTGCCGAGATAATACAATCGTCCGTTAAACACGGCGTTCAGACTGTCTCTGTTCCGTTTGAAATCGCGGCGGATTACATCCCTGATCTGCTCCGGAGCTCGGATCAGAAACTGGAACACTTGAGTTCGGCCCAAAGCCAGAGAAGGTAAGGCACAATCTCCTCTTCTGGCAAATTGTTTAGCAAAATGACTTGATCATATTGCCGTTCTGCGAGTGCTCTTCCGATTGGACCGATTCCGGCCGCTTCTTCACTAGCAGCCGCCTAATGCTCCGGAGGCGGCCGAATTTGCAAACATCATTCACCGCAGCGAACCCATGCGCCGGGCCGTATCGATGGCCGAGCAGATAGCGCCCCGTTCTGTCCCAGTTCTATTGGAAGGAGAATCTGGAACGGGCAAGGAACTCTTCGCCCGTGCAATACACCGGGAGAGCCCACGTCGGGACAAACCGTTCGTTGCGGTTAACTGCGGCGCTATCCCCGGTGATTTGGTCGAGTCTGAACTGTTCGGCCATGAAAAAGGTGCGTTTACTGGGGCAATTTCACAACGGATAGGAGATTTTGAAGCAGCTCAACAAGGGACGATATTCTTGGATGAGATAGGGGAGCTCCCGCTGCATGCACAAGTAAAGCTCCTGCGGGTTTTGCAGGAAAGCGAAGTGAAGCGTCTGGGTTCCACTAAAGCAATCAAGCTCAGCGTGAGGGTGATAGCTGCAACCAACCGCAGTTTGTTGGCTGAAGTTGCTGCGGATAGATTCCGAGCAGATCTCTTCTACCGTCTAGCAGTCGCGATAATTCGGCTTCCACCCCTGCGTGATCGAGAGGGGGATATCAGTCTCTTGATAGCTCACTTTATGCATTCGATCAATGCCGAGAACTCTAGCGATCCAGGCTACAAACCCCGAGAGCTGTCAGCATCCGCAACGAAAATTCTGCACCACTATCCCTGGCCAGGCAACGTCCGTGAACTGGTAAACAGCCTTCTCCGGGCAGTGATTTGGTCAAGGAATACGCTAATCGGCCCGACCGATATTCAACAGGCCCTCTTGCCGACTCATACACCATTGTCCGAGCGCATCTTAAATCGGCCTCTGGGAAAGGACCTCAGCTTGAAGGAAGTGCTCTCAGAGGTTGCTCGCCACTACTTGGTGGGAGCGCTGGAAGCCTCGAACGGTAACAAGGTCGAAGCCTCGAAGCTGGTTGGGTTTCCAAGCTATCAGACCTTCACGAATTGGCTAGATCGGTATGGAATCAACTATGAGAAGGAATAAGAGCGAAACGACCAGACGATCCGCGAAGATGATAAATATACTTTCTAGCTGCCTGAGCGGCGGACGACGCTTATTGAACGGGTTTGAGCACGTCGGGAATGTACTTCAGATGAATGCCTTGCAGATATCCTAGGGCGGAGGCCCGATCCGCTTGGAAGTTCAACCTCTGTTGAAAAAACTCTAATCGCGCCTTGCAGTCGTGAATGATCTCTCCCCAAGTTCTCGCCCAGACGAATACCTGCTTTTCTGCGTCTTCCAAAAGCAGACCGGGTGGACGATGTTTCTGGTTAGCAAGCTTGTGCACCGAATTGTCCATCTCGTTGGACACGGCCCAGAAATGCCATCTCGTCGCGGTGTCGCGGAATCGCTCATCTCTGCTTACGGCTTCTGCATAGCTCACGATCTGGTTCTGAACCTTGAGATCGATCTTTTGCTTTGGCTCTTCAACTCGATAACGAGGTGCTCTCTCTCCGTTTGGTCCGTCAGAGGAATTCGTTTCGAGAGCATCAGGTCAACTCGGCCCGTCCTGCCATCCTCGCGGAGAATTGGAGGATGATCGTCACTCGCCTTACCGCGTCCCAGCAACTCAAGGTGCTTTTCCAAGACTTCATCGAGCGATTCGTCATCAACGGAAATATTGAACTGCTCGCCGAATACCCACGTTTCACTCGCCAAGATGCGATGGAGTTGCTGCGTTTCTAAGAGGCCTTCCTTCGACTCGTCGTCGAAAACGAGAACCTCCAGTCCGCGGATAAAATTCAGCCGATCAGCAACGATTTTTGATGCGTTGATTATGCTCACCAACGTCGTCTTCTTCAGAAACTCTGCTAAGTCTTTCCGTTTTTCGGCCGGTAGATTCAGGACGTCATCGAGGATTAATTGAAGTTCTTCGGGATCGCGCTCCAGAGCTTGTCTTATCAACTGAAGCGACAGCTTCTTGCTTCGATTTTCCGAGCGCTCAAAATCTGGGAGATAGGAGTTTACATTGAGTGCCACGACGTCGAAGACCTGACGTTCAACTGCTTCTACAATATCTTTTGGCTCTCCCTGATACGGATAGATTTTCTCCTTCTTCCAGCTCTCTACCAACTCAACTGTTGTCTCAGATGCCCGCCGTCTAAAGTGTTCTCGCAAAGTGCCCCGTGCTGCTTCGATTAACAAGTTCAGTGATGGGTTGGACTTGCCCCCAAAAATGAGACAACCGGTTGAGACTCAAAATCCATTGAATGGAGGATTGGGTCATGGGATTGTCTCACAGGCGGTTCAGCCGGGAGTTCAAGTTGGCCGCTGTACGGCGGCTGGAAGAAGGGGTATCGATCGCCGAGGTGGCGCGCGGGCTGGAAGTCAACCCCAACGTGCTGCACCGCTGGCGACGTGAGTTCCGGCAGGGGCCGGGCAACGCCTTTCCCGGGCACGGGCAGCGGCGCTGGTCGGAGGGGCGGATCGCGGAGTTGGAGCGCAAGATCAGGCAGCAGGTGCTGGAGATCGATTTTTTGCAGGGGTGCTTGCAGCGCATCGAAGAACAGCGCCGGCACAGAATGGAAATCCGCCGTCTACCAGAAGGTCAGGGAAGAAGTGAACGCCGGCAGTGAACTGAGCATTCGCCGCATGTTTGAGCTGGGCCGGGTCAGCCGGTCCAGCTTCTACCGCTACGACCCGGAGTACAAAACCGGTGCGAAGCGGGACATGGATCTGCATGACGCGATCCAGCGCATCGCGCTGGCCGATACCAACTGAAGGTGATTTCGAGGACCGTGCTCGTGTCAACCGAGTTGAGGCAATTAATACGCAGGACGAGAGGGTAGTGGTCACCGGGGTCGAAATCCATGTTGGGCACCGCGCAGCTCCAATGCATCCGCTCGCCGTATTCCGAAAGGAGGAGTGAAGATTCGACACCAGAGATGTCGATACGGATCATCTTCAATGCCCGAAAGACCGACGCCAGAACATCCCTGTGCTGGTTTTCGTCCAGGACAACCCGACCCCGTCCGTGAGAGGGCATGGCGGGAAGTGGAGGCCGAACTTAACGACCAGGCGAATACCATGTGCGTCGCCGTGGACAAACAAATGATGCCGCGAGCCCAGGCCCCGAAACCAACCGCAGCTAAACCAGAGACCAGGCCGGCCGCTAGAGGCGGCGGTCGCATCTTCTCCCGCAAGGGTACCTCTCTCCTGTGGTGCGCATATTATTTGCGCGGGAGAGAATACCGCGAGAGCACACACGAAACAGATCCGCAGAAGGCTGAAAAGTTCTTGAAGCGCAGGTTGAAAGCGGTAGGAGCCGACCAGATCGGCGCGGCGCCGTTCATCGGACCACACCAGGAGCGCGTGCGTATCTCAGAGCTACTTGACGCCCTCCAGGCTGACTACCAACTGCGCGAGAAGGATAGCCCGCAATTCCGAAGCAGTTTGAAGTATGTCCGTCTCGCCTTCGGGGATTGGCGCGCCGTGGAAGTCACGGCGGAAAGGGTGGACGAGTACGTCAAAGAACAGCTCGGAGCAGACCTAAAACCGGCCAGCATCAACCGCAGAACGCAACTTCTCAAGCAAGCGTACAAGCTGGCAATTGAACGCGGACGTTTGTCCAAAGCTCCCATCATCCGGCATTTGTCCGAGAAGGGGAACGCTAGGACAGGATTCTTCGACGAACAGCAGTTCCGGGAGGTGCTGACACACTTGCCCGACCACTTGCGGGATTGCTGCCTCTTCGGCTTCTTGTGTGGCTGGCGCAAAAATGAGATCAAGACACTCGCATGGGAAGATGTGGAGGGCGACACCATCCGGTTGAAGGGCATCAATGCGAAGACCGGCGAGCCCCGCATGGTCGTGCTCGAAGGCGAGTTGGCGGAACTCATGGCACGCCGAAAGGCCGCTAGGCCAGTAACGACAGACACGGGCGACGTTATGCTTGCGGACTTGGTGTTCCATCATCAGGGGCAACCGATCGGAGACTTCCGAAAGGCATGGCAAACGGCTTGCGTCACGGCTGGCGTGGGCAAGTTTGTCTGCCGTCAGTGTGGACAGCCTGCGAACGGGCACAAGTGTGAATCATGTGGCACAGACGCAGTGCGCTACATAGGAAGGCTCTTTCACGATTTCCGAAGAACAGCGGTGCGGAACATGGTCCGCGCCGGTGTCCCCGAGCGCATAGCCATGTCCGTGAGCGGCCACAAGACCCGCTCGATTTTCGACAGGTATAACATCGTAAGTGAAGATGACCTGAGGAACGCGATGCAAAAGACGCAAGAGTTCTTGAAGGGCGTTCGGGACCAAGATCGGACAAAGGTCATCATCAAGTCGGCCAAGAAGTGAGGTCGAAATGTTGGGTGTAGCGGAAACACGGACAAAACACGGACATTCGGCACGAGAAAACGCTCCCGCGTTTTCCGGCCAGGCTACAAGTCATTGCATTTGCAGGCAAAGAATGGCTCCTCAGGTAGGACTCGAACCTACAACCCTCCGGTTAACAGCCGGATGCTCTGCCATTGAGCTACTGAGGAGTGTTGACCCGCCTCGGGTCGAGGCGCGATGTGTACTCAGTATATTGGTGCTCTCGCGCTTCGTCAAAGGCGGCGACTGGTAAATCGTGGTACCCAGGCCAAAACGGAACAGAAGCGGGATCGAGAAGATCCGCATTCACGGTTCGCTCTTCGCCGTTCGCTCTTCGCAACAACTTGCGCCGACCTTATCCTTCCGCCAACCTGACGGGTCGCTTTTACCGGCACCAGCGTGAGTGAACCGAGCGAGGAGCCAAGGAAATACGCCCGAGGAAATCTGGCATACGGGTTGACATACACGTGTGCAGTAATCGGCACGCAGTGGACATTTTTCGGCTGCGCTCAACCTGCTCTCGCTCGGCTCAGGATGAAACCTGCAAAGATCGCGAGCAGAGCTGAGCTGAGAGCGAATAGCGGCAATCCGCTATCATCCCTGAGTGTCCAGCGAAATCGTCATGGTTGAGCAGCTTCGTCACGTTTACCGCAAGGGAAAGGTGGCGGTCGATGGTATCAGCTTCAGTGTGAACCGGGGTGAGCTCTTCGGCTTGCTGGGGCCGAACGGAGCAGGGAAGACCACGACCGTCCGGATGCTGACGACGATACTGCGCCCCACCTCGGGCCGCGCGCTGGTGGCGGGACACGATGTCGCGCAGGAGCCGCTGGCAGTGCGCCGCAACATCGTCGCCGTACTGCAAGAGAACGCCGTCGAGACGCTGCTTTCCACCCTCGACAATCTGCTGCTGTATGGATATCTGCACGGATATTCGCGCCCTGAAACTCGCAAGCGGGTTGACCGCGTAGTTGAGGCCCTGGAACTCCAGGAGCATCTGCACTCGCGTGCACAGACACTCTCCGGCGGATACAAGCGACGCCTGCAAGTGGCCAAGGCCCTGATGATCGACACGCCCGTCATCTTTCTGGACGAGGCGACTACCGGCATGGACCCGCTCATCAAGCGCAGGGTTGTCGACCTGATCCGGGAGGAAGCGGCGCGCGGGCGAACCGTGCTGCTCACAACCCAACTGCTCGACGAGGCCGAAGCGCTGTGCGACCGCATGGTGCTGATGAGAGACGGCAAGGTCCTCGCGGCTGGAACCATGGCCGAGCTTCGTCAGCGGGCCCACAAGGCATTTCGTCTGTTCGTACGGTTTCAGCAGGAGACGCCCGAGGCGGCAGCGCTCATACGATCGCTGGCGACGCGGAGCTTGAAATCGGTACACGGCGAGTATGAGATCACGGTCGAGGGTTCCGAAGACCACTGGATTCGTGAAATGGCACGCATCTCCGAGCGCCATCCGCTGGAGCACCTGGAGATTCGCGCTGCCGATCTGGAAGAGATCTTCTTCGAGCTTTATGGTGACGCTGCGGCGGAGGCGCACGCCGGCTGATGGGCTATGTGCTTGCCATTGCGTTTCGCGACTTCCGCATACGCCTGTCGAACCCGGTACTGCCGCTGTGGGACGTGCTGGTTCCCGTGGTGTACCTGCTCGTCTTCGGCTCCAGCCTGGAGCACTGGATTGGCGCAGGAGGCTCGGGACTCGACTACCCGCGCTTCTTCCTTGGCGGCGTGCTGTCGATGGTGAGCTTCGGCATCGTCTTCAACTCTTCGTACGCCTTCTTCGAGGACCTGCAGGGCGGCATCTTCCACGAGATGCTCACCTACCCGTTCGCACGCTGGGAGATGCTTCTGGGCAAGCTGATTTTTAACGCGGCGTTCAGCGTGGCTGGCGTGTGTGTGTGCATGGCGGCGGCCCGTGCAATTCTGAAGATCGCCGTGCCGCCCGCGGCGTGGCTGCCGGTTGCGTTGTGGTCGGTGCTTGGGACTGCGGGGTGGTACTTCCTGTTCACCTGGCTGGCGCTGAACCTTCGCGGATTCAATGCCTATCACACCACCACTTCGGCCTTGTACCTCGTGCTCATGTTCATCAGCAATCTGTTCTATCCCGCCCAACAATTGCCAGGGGCGGTGCGCTGGATCGCCTGGTGCAATCCGGTTACGTGGCAGACTGACGTGCTGCGCTACTACACGTATCCGGCTGCAAGCTTGCCGTACCTGGGAAGAGAGATGGCGGCGTTCCTTGTATTTGTGGGGGTGACCTTCTGGCTGGCAAACCGTAAGCTGAACGGTACGATTGAATAAAGTACCCCCCTCAGGAGTGCGAATTGGACTGGCTGGACCGCCATTTTGCTTTCGACGGCCACAGTACGACTTTGGGCCGCGAAGTAGTTGCGGGCCTCACGACCTTTACCACCATGTCCTACATTGTGGTAGTCAACCCCGCAATACTGGCCAACGCCGGAATCCCTGAAGGCCCCTCTTTCGTAGCGACGGTGCTGGTGGCCGCTGCGGGTTGTTTCCTGATGGCATTCTATGCCAACCGTCCGTTCGCCATCGCTCCTTACATGGGCGAGAACGCGTTCATCGCCTTCACGGTTTGCAAGGGACTGGGAATTCCTTGGCAGACTGCACTGGCGGCCATCTTCATTGCCGGATTGCTGTTCCTCCTACTGACGGTACTTCGCCTGCGACAGTGGATTGTGGAGGCGGTCCCACTTTCGCTGCGCTACAGCTTTGCTGTCGGCATCGGCCTGTTCTTGACCTTCATCGGGCTAAAGGAAACGGGGCTGGTGACAATTGGGGTAGCGGGAGCACCAGTGCGGGCAGGTGACTTGACGTCGCATCCGGCCCTGGTTGCGATGTTCGGTTTTGTGCTCATTTCGATTCTCGTAATCCGTAAATTTCCCGGCGCGATTCTGGTCGGCATCCTGATCACGGCGGGTTTGGCGTTCGTGACGGGCACGGCACAGGGTCCCGCCCATATAGTGAGCATGCCGCCATCGATAGCGCCGATTACATGGCAACTTGACTTCCGCGGCGCGCTGGCGTGGAAGGCGTTCCCCGTGGTGCTGACGATCTTTATCATGGCGTTTGTCGATACCATGGGTACCTTGATTGGGCTTTCTGCGCGCGCCGGATTCCTCGATGAGCACGGGAACCTTCCACAGATTGAGCGCCCTATGCTTGTCGATGCATTCTCCACATGCCTGGCTCCTGCGCTTGGGACGACCACTGCAGGAGCGTATGTTGAGTCGGCCACTGGGATTGAGGCCGGCGGGAGGACCGGATTCACCGTCCTCACCACCGGCATGTGTTTCCTCTTCACGTTGTTTTTCGCGCCGCTGATTGCTGCTATTCCGGCGCAAGCCTACGGTCCGGCGCTGATGGTAGTGGGCTTATTCATGCTGTCTCCGATACAGCACATCGATTTCGCCGACTATAGCGAGTCAATACCCGCATTTACGGTAGTGGCGCTCATGGCGTTCACGTTCAATATCGCCATCGGCATATCCGCTGGATTTGTGATGTATCCCATCTGCCAGCTTGTGGCTGGAAGATCTACAGCGATCAAGCCCGGAGTCTGGGCGCTTACGGCCCTTTCGCTGCTGTTTTTCGTCTTCTATCCCTATAAGTAAGTAGTAAACGAAGCTATGAACGATCAGGCTCACAAAACGTGAAAATTTGCATCCAACTTGAGGTGAGTGGAACTTCCCGATTCTTTTCGAACCGTCGGACGGTACGCTTCCTTGGCAGCGCGTGTCTGTTGCTGATCGTGCCTGGGAACCTTATCGCTCAGAATGTCAGCCCCCACTATGTCGATGCGCCGATCGTTCCCCAACAGGCACATACGCCGTATACGCCGATCACGCCGGCAGGACGCTTGAAGTGGTTTGTCCTATCGACGGCAGGCGTAGAAAGCCTGCTGGTCGCTGGGCCTTTCAGCGCAGGATGGGGAACTGCCTTCGACCATCCTAAGGAATACGGTACGAGCTGGGAAGGATTCGGCCAACGCTACGGAATGCGTCTCACCGGTATTTCCACTGGCAATGCGATCGAAGCCAGCGTCGGCGCACTTTGGGGTGAGGATCCGCGTTACTTTCGCACCCAAGGAGAGCCCTTCAAGAAGCGGGCCCTGAACGTTGTAGACCTTACCTTTCGCGCTTACCGGCCGGATGGGGAGCGCCATTTTGCATATGCCCGAATGGCGGGCAACGTTGGCAATAACTTCCTTTCTAACACTTGGCGTGTTCCCAGCGACAACGACTGGCAAAGCGCCGTCATACGCATCTTAGAAGGAATCGCCGGCAAGGCAGCAGCCAACGCGGCGTATGAGTTTGTTCCCGACGTGGTGAGGGCCATCCGGCACCGGTAATCCTCTAGCCTGACGTTAAGTCTCGCTTTGTGACGAATGAGCGATCCCCTGCGTCTAATTCAAGTGGAGCATTAGTTAGAGTCGAGCCCGAGATTAGCCTTCGTGCAGCGCGAAGCTACGGGTCAAAAGGAGTGGTGGGTTCATGTCAAAGATTGTTTTTGATACGGTCATGTTTCTGGTGATGGTAACGATTCCGTATTTGTTAGCTACCTCACGGCTGCAGGGACCCCGTGCGAATGCAGCGCTGTACGAAGCTGCAGCAAATAACCCGGGAATTCGCAGCTAATCCTTCCAGGATGGTTCCAGGGCGCGTCTAAGCGGGCGCGCCTTTCGCATTTGTGCGCCCGGCAGGGCGCACTCACTTGGAGGTGAAAGTCCTCTACACGCCCGGCAAGGGGAAGTGTTAGCCGAACGGCAAGGGTGTCCATCGCGAGGTGGAATCTGAAGGAAGCTGTAGGCAAAACGCTGGCCTGACGAACAGGAAGCGGATAGAGGCGGCGCAGCTGGGTAAGCAGGCAAATCTCTGCAAAGCCCGGTTCTTGCACGGAAGGCTGCGACGTAGATCCGACAGGCATAAGCGGGAAGGTGAGTGCGCAATACCCGGGGAGATCTGGTGGTTTGCCGCAGGGCTACTGACATCGAGAGGTGTTGGGAAGAACCGCCAGAAGTCAGCCGAGGCCATAGTAGCGGTCGCAAGGTCGCGAAGGGCCGAACCTGTCATGAGTGGATAGTCACGCGTGCTCTCTGTGCGTTTGGGCAGAAGTCTCGCGGTTTACGCGGGAGCCTGTGACCTAAACGAGGGGCCGGAAGCTCCAAAGGCGGTCGAGGTGCTCATCGAACGCCCGGCGACACGACGCACGAAACCCAGCTCGCTGCCGCAGATTAGGTTCTGCCCAGTAGACAGGAACCGCCCGTTGCGGAACCGCACGGCGGGTGGTGTGGGAGGACGGCGGGAGTAATCCCGCCTCCTACCCGATCCGAGGGCTCTCTACAGCGTCGCCACCCGGCGCTTCACCAGCAGGAAGAAAAGCGCCATCAGCATCAGAAGCGCGCCGTTCACGGCGAGCACGAGGGGCACACTAAACAACGATATCAGCCATTGGGACGCGAGATTTCCCATCGGCATGCCTCCGCGAAAGGCGCAGTTGTAGACACTCATCACGCGACCGCGCATTTCCTCGGTCACAATCAACTGCACCAGCGAACTCACGGTGGCGAAGACTCCCATCATCGAGAAGCCGACCATCGCGACTAAACCGAAGCTCAAGAACAGGAACTTCGACAGGGCGAATCCGGCAATGCCGGCGCCCAGGCAAAGCAGCATGGTAAGCGCGAGGCGTCCCTTGTGGCGTATGTTGCCGAGACCTGCGATGGTCAGCGAACCGAGGATTGAGCCGATGCCCATCACCGAGAGTAGATTGCCATACGTTTCCGGGCCACGATGGAAGATGTCCTTCACAAAAACCGGGAAATAGGTGCGTAGCGGCATGCTCAGGAAGGTCATAAGGAATGCAAGCAGGATCAGCAACTCCATCGCCTCCTGGCGGCGAACAAAGCGGATGCCCTCTTTCAAGCTGCGCAACATCGAGTCCGTAGTCTTTTGCGGCATGAAGCGCGTAGTGATCATGGAAAGCGCAATGATGGGCGCGAGGAATGACACAGTGTTCAGGCCAAAGCACCAAGCTTCTCCCAGCTTGGCCAAAACCTGGCCTGCGAATGCAGGGCCGATGGTGACCGCCAGGTTGAACTGGATGGAGTTCAGTGCAATCGCGTTGGGCATGTCCTCGCGTTCCACCAGGTTTGGAATCAGCGCCTGATAGGCTGGCCCGCCAAAAGCCTGTGCGAAACCGGAAACGAACGAGAGACAGAGAATTTGCCAGACATGGACGACGCCGGTGAAGACGAGAATCGTCAGGAGTCCGGCGCTGGCCAGTTGCAGGTATTGAGAGCCCAACAGAATCTTGCGCCGCTCAATGCGGTCGGCCACTACGCCGCCAACAAGCGAAAAAAGAAAAATCGGGAGTCCGCCAAGAAACTGGTCAAGCGCCAGCAGCCGCGCGGAATGGCTGAGGCGATAAATCAGCCAGCCCTGGGCAACAATCTGCATCCAGGTACCGATGCTGGAGGTGCAGGCCCCAAACCACACCAGACGAAAGTCCCGGTACAGGAAGGCCTTGAAAATCCGGCGTAACGCCGACACTCGGACGGGGACGGGCTGGACTTGGGTGGCCAATGTGTAAGAACAGTATCAGAGGTTGAGGATGGCTGTCCCCGCTCCAAACGCAAGCAGAGTAGCTACCAGGTGTAAGACGAATGGCGCAGCATCAATGGTGGTTCGATTCACGCCGGTCGCGGCGGGATTCTGGCGCTTCATCACAAACAGAAATCAAAAAAAATGGCGGAGGCCGAAACCTCCGCCTAAGTGGAGCATCGCCAAATCAGTGGTGAAGCGGAACATAGAAAGGCTCGTCCGGGCGTCCGCTGACAATCTTGTAGTCCGATGGGACCTGGAATAGGGAAGCATCAGGCTCCCCGCGGGTCACGCTGGTGACTTTGGTGGTCGCTGTTCCCATCAGCGGATCGGTGTGAACAACCAGTACGGGCAATTGCATGTCGGTAGAGAACCAACGCTCAGTCACCACCTCGATGGGCTTCTCATTCCCGATCTCCCCAGCTGCTATCGTGCGGGTTACCCGCTCGCCCGTTGCCGGGTAGCCTTCAATGGTTTTCGTGCCGAGCTGGTCGCGCTGTACGTCCTTTGACAGCATTTTCTTCAGCGCTTCACCCGCAGGACGATCCGGGTGGTCGTCGGGTCCATGTGGTGGCGAAGGCATTTCGCGAGCCGTCTTGTTCGCCGGGTCAAGCATGTAACGCTTGCCCGAAACCGGGTCGTTGATCATGATGATCGTGTGCTTGACCGAGGCGGTAGCCGGGGTGCTGGCATCGACCGTCATCTCGCGACGCACTCGTCCTTGCGAGTCGCGATACAGCGTGGTCTGCGTCGTCCGGGAAATGTGATTGCCGTCGGACAGCGTGTTCTCATGTGTCAGAACGATTTGGGCCTTGAGCGGAATGCCGGTGACAGTCTTACCTTCGCCGGGTTCGCCATGGCCGCCGTGCCCGTGTATGCCCATCATGTCTCCCGGGCCCGGAGGCGGCGGGGGCGGAGCGGGTTCCTGGGCGGCGGCTGTGAAGGCGATCACAGTGCCAAGGGAAATTACGGCCAGAAACATTGAACCAGGACGAGTCACAAATGTAAGCCTCGAAAACCTCATCGCAATACCTCACGGTGCCGTCTCACGGGCAGCGTCAATACCGCGGCCACGGATGAGGGCCTCACTGCTGGACGATCCGGATGGCGCGCACCAGGCCGTCATCCCCTACGACCACGTCTGCCATCTGCGATCCAGCCGATCCATCTGCCGCGCTGGCAGGCAGCTCCATGCGCACCACCTGCTCGTCACCGGAACAGCTCAGCGGGTCGCACAGCATCAGCGGAGTGTAGCCCTGCGCCTGCGCAGTCAGAGTCAATGAGGCGCTGGAAACGGCAGGCTTGCTCTGCGCTGCAGTAGCGGCCTTAGCGATAGAGTGCAAGTTGTTTCGGCCGGAAGAGGGAGTCTGTACGTCGGCCGACTGGCGGACTGGATCGGGCTGCACAACCTTGGGCTCGATCGGCTGCTCCGTTTTTGTCGCCTGCGGCTGGGCGGACTGCGTCGGCGTCTTTCCCGAGTGCTGCAGGAACCACAAGCCCAGGCCGATAGATATCGCCAGGGCTGCAGCTACCGCGGCATAAGCTCCCCACTCGAAGAAGCGGCTTAAGCGAAAGACCAGGGGCTGAGGCGGCTTCCCCAGTGCAGAGACTGGAGCCACCGCCGAGCTTTGACGGAAAGCGCGCAAGACTTCACACTCCACATCGACAGGGGCCTGCATGGTAGCGGTGCTGCTGCGCAACGCCTGCATGGCTCCGGCGAGCGCATGCCTCTGCTGGAACCAGCCGGCGCAGGCGACGCACTCACGCTCGTGGGAAAGCAGTTCCACGTCATCAGCGCGGTTCAGTTCAGCCAGCGTAAAGCCTTCAACCTTCTTGGTAAATTCGCGGCATGTCATGGTGTACACCTCGCCGTCAGGCCCGATATGTCAGGCGCGACCGTAGCCGAGTGCCGCAACTTCTTGGCCAACATCTCGTGAGCGCGGTGCAGGCGCGACCGAATGGTTCCGATCGCACAGCCCAGCGCCGACGCGGCCTCGGCGTAACTCGACTCCTGCAAGTCGCACAGCACCACCACCTCACGGTAATGCTCCGGAAGAGACAGCACCGCTTTCCAGATGGCGGTCGATACCTGCCCGCGGGCGATATTCTCGACCGTATCGACATCGGCAATCAGCGAATCTGCATGGTCCTCCGCCGGGCTGGTATGAAGCGCATCGGAAAAGCTGCGCTCCATGGCGCGGCGAACGTAGTTGCGGGCTACCCCGAACAGGTACGCTCCCAGAGGCGCGCGCGAAGCGTCGAAATCGCGCCCGCGCTGAGCCAAAAAGATGAAGACATCCTGCGTCACTTCTTCAGCAATCTGCGGCGACCCGCTCATGTGTAGCGCAAAGCGGTAGACAGGCGCCTGCCGCCTTCGGTAAAGGGCGGTAAAGGCATCTTCGTCTCCGCTCATGGCGAGCGCCAGAAGTTGTTCGTCCGTTGGTTCGGTCAGCATCGCCAACTGGTGGTTGACCCGATCTCGACTTGCATTAGTAATTCACACGAGGCAGGAGAGAAAGTTCCCCAAATTTTGACCCTGGACGTGCCAAGTCGAGTGGCTGCAACAGGTACAAGGATAAACCTCTGGGACGTGTTGACTCTTCGCGCCGGATGACCGAAGGGGGCCCAGCCGCTACACAATGTGATGTGTGCTAAGCTACACATGGAGAATATGAATGGCTACGAATCTGGCTCTCGATGACAAGCTGATCGAAGAAGCGCGGCGGGTGGGCGGCCATGCAACCAAGAAAGACGCTGTCAATGCTGCTCTTGATGAGTACATTCGTCGTCGAAAGCAGGTTGAAATCCTGAAGCTGTTCGGCACGATTGACTACGACCCGGGCTATGATCACAAGGCCAACCGACGGCGCGATCGAATCGACAACCAAGGATGAAGGTCCTGGTCGATACCTCGGTATGGTCTCTCGCGCTGAGACGGCGGAAAACGGCAAAGCTGAGTGATGAAGAGCTCAGGCTACAAAACGCCCTTCTGGAAGCGATTCGGGATGGCCGCGTGATGATGATCGGACCGATCCGGCAGGAGTTGCTTTCCGGCATCAAGGAACCGGTGCAATTTGGCAAGCTGAAGTCTGCCTTGGAACCGTACCGGGACGAGGAGCTTGAGACTGTTGACTGTGAGGAGGCCGCACGCTTCTACAATGCATGCCGAAGCAAAGGCATAGAATGCGGGCCGATTGACATCCTGATTTGCGCTGTAGCTGTGCGGAGAAACTGGAAGGTGCTGGCCAACGATATGATTTTGAGCAAGTGTTTGCAAATTGTGGAGAACTTAGCCTCAAGCGAGGCCTGAAGTCATCTCTGAGGCATACTCTCTCGAGTTGGGCGGACTGCAACGACGTTGCGAGCCTAAACCAGCTCGCCCGCTGCTAGCTGGAGAATGATCTCGCGATCGGCATCGAGGAAGTCGAGCGTCAGTAAATCTCTACGGCGCACCCAGCGAACGTCGCGAAAGATGCGGTTGTCCAGCTCTCGTTGAAAACGCGCGACCCTGAAGAAACGCAAGCGGACGGAATTCCCGTTGAGGTAGGTGTGATCGACTTTGGCAATCTGCGCCCCGATTTCCGCATCGATGCCCAGCTCCTCTTCCAGCTCACGGCGGAGCGCCTGTCGTGGCGTCTCGCCCGGTTCGATCTTGCCGCCGGGGAACTCCCACTTCAGGGGCAGTGCCTGGTGCTCGGTACGCTGGCAGCAAAGAATCTCTTCGCCGCGCACCATAATGGCGGCGACCACTTGCTTGCGCGTACGGCTGGCTGGCGAAGGAGAGGCTGTAGCCGAGTTGGCAGGGTCCCGAGCCTCGCTCAAGCCGTCTTCTCCAGGTAGCGGCCGACCAGGGCTGCGCAATGCTCCACCAACCGCCGATCCTCGGGGCCGAAGGCCGCAGGAATGTGGCTGTCGATGTCGAGCTCGCCCACTACGGAGCCGTTCACGAAAATGGGAGCGACGATCTCCGACTTGGTCTCGATGGAGCAGGCCAGATAGCGCGGGTCGGAGTTGACGTCGTCCACCACGACGGTGCGGCCTTGAGTGACCGCAGCGCCGCAGATGCCCTGATTCAGCGGGATGCGCTTGTGCGGCGTCTCGACGCCGACGTACGGACCCAACACCAGCATCGGTTCCTCTCCCGGCAAACCCTTCTCGATCATGTAGAAGCCGACCCAGTGAAAATAGCCGAGCCGCTCCTGCAAGCGGCCGACGATTATGCTCATCAGGTAGTCGACCGAGTCGGCGGCTTCGGCGAGAGTATCGATCTCGCGCGCGAGGTCCTGCTGCTGGGTAGGCATAGGGACATTACAACATAGCCGCCAGCTGCCAGCTGCCAGCTACCAGCCGCCAGCTGAGAGCCATCAGCTCTCAGTTATCAGCGATCAGCTAATCCCGATGAGTTGGTGTTTAGCGGTCGTGAGCGACGGATGAAGAACTCCACCTGCATGCCTTAGCTGGGAGCTGGCGGCTGGCGGCTGGAAGCTTAGATATTGCTGGTGGCTGGAGGCTTACTCTCCAATACGCCGAATACCACGTGGCTGCGGAAACAATTCCGGATGCAACGCCCAGGCGATGGCGCGCAAGCCGTCGATCAGATTGCTCGCCGGCGTGTTCAGCAGTTCGTCGCTAATGCAGAAGACGCGGCGCTCACGAACGGCCGGAAGCTCATGCCATCTGCGTTGCTCGACAATCTTCTCCAGAGGCACGCGATCCCCCGCGCCGCACCACGCAGCGATGATAACGTCGGGCTTCGCAGCGGCAACCTCTTCGGCTGAAGTGGTTTTGCCTGGCTTGCCGAGAAACCTGCCGCCGGCGGCGTCAATCAATTCGGCAACCCAGGGCTGCGAGGCGATCAGCGGCTTGCCCCACTCCTCGCAGAAGACAAGGGGATTGCGATCCGTGGTGACAGGGAACGAGCGCACTTGTTCGATGGCTTCTTGCATCCGCGCGATGACTTCGCGTCCTTGATTGCTCGCGTCAACGACTCCAGCAATCGCGGCTATGTCGCGATAGATGTCATCGAACGTTCGCGGCGCGAGCCCAAGAAAGCGAATTCCAGCTTTGAGAATTTCCGCTACGGTCTCGAGTTGATACGGAACCGAGGCAATGACCAGGTCTGGCTTGGCGGCGATGATCTGTTCCGCTTGCGCCGACCACGAATCCGAAACGATCACGCGCGAGCTATCGGCCACTTCGGGACAGACGTCAGCGCAGTATTTCGTACAGGCGACGAGCCGGTCGAGCCGGCCAAGATCGCGCATGGTCAGCGTAACGCTGGGCTGTAGCGAAACTACGCGCTGCGGAGTGTCGTCGCTCATCGTGGTCGATTATAAGTAGCCAGCCTGATTCAGCGAGTATCCCGATTGTCATCACGAGGCCGCTTTGCGGCCGAGGGTTCGAGGAGCAACTCTCGTCCGTTTTCTTGAATTGTCATCACGAGCGCAGCGAGAGATCTGTTCTTGTTGACGCTGCGGCGATGCCTATTCCGTCCCACCTCTCACGTCGCGACCATCGTTTCTTCCATTACGGAACTCCCCGTCACAAACCACGCTCTTTGCTCAGCAAGAGAGAGCAGGTCCCTCGCGGCGCTCGTGATGACAAGCTGAAAGAAAATTCGCTGACGTGAGCAATCACGGGTTAGATTGTTTCTTCCCATGTACTCGCCCCAGATCCTCGATCACTTCGAACATCCACGCAATGCCGGGGAGCTGGTAGATGCGGATGCTCACGTACGAGTTGAGAATCCTGCCTGCGGTGACACCCTCGAACTTTTCGCGAACCTGCGCGATGGCCGAATCGCCGCGATTCGCTTCAAGGCCAAGGGCTGTGTTGCGGCGATGGCCTGCGGCTCACTCATCACCGAGATGGCGAAAGATAAGTCGCTTGCCGAGGTGCGAGCGATTAGCAGAGAAGAGGTGGCTGAGCAGATTGGAGGCCTGCCGCCAGCGTCTGGGCACGCGGCGCAGTTGGCGGTGGATGCCTTGCGGACACTGGTGAAGAACGCCGGCGGGTGAGTCTACACCGTTTCCAGCTCTTCCTCCAGCAACTGCTTATTGTGCAGCTCGGTGTAGTAGCCGTTCCGCTCGATCAGCTCTTCGTGGGTGCCGTATTCGACGATCTCGCCGTCATGAAGTACGGCAATACGATCGGCATTGCGCACGGTCGAGACGCGATGCGAGATGAAGATGGTTGTGCGCCCCTGCATGATCTCGCGCAGGTGATTCAGGATTCGGTCTTCCGTCTGCGTGTCCACCGATGCCAGGGCGTCATCGAGCACCAGAATGCGGGGGTTGCGGATGATGGCGCGCGCAATGGCGGTGCGCTGCTTCTGCCCGCCCGAGAGCGTAATGCCGCGTTCGCCCACCAGGGTGCGGTAGCCCTGCGGGAAGCCCTCGATATCGTCGGCAATGCTGGCCGCATCGGCTGCCCGCCGCACTTCGTCGTCGGTCGCATCCTGCTTTCCGAAGGCGATGTTGTCGCGGATGCTGTCGCTGAAAAGAAACGTCTCCTGCGGCACGAAGCCGATGCTGGCGCGCAGAACTTCGAGCGGATACTCGCGAATCGGCCTGCCATCGATCACAACTGAGCCTTCGGTCGCGTCGTAGATTCGCGGAATGAGCGAAACCAGCGTGGATTTGCCCGATCCCGTCGGACCAACGATAGCCAGGCTCGTTCCCGCGGGCACGGTGAGGTTCACGTTGTTCAGCACCAGCTCGTCGCCATGTCGCGCACCGTTGCCGGACTCGGCCGAGCGTAGCGTATTGCCGTAACGAAAACTAAGGTCGCGAAATTCGATGTCGCCGACAATCTCGCGCGGAGCATTCTTTGCGGGCACACCAGCATCGGTAATCTCCGGCTGCTCAGACAAAATGCTCTGGATGCGGGCCATCGACGCGGTGCCGCGCTGAAACAGATTGATGACCCAGCCCAGCGCGATGATGGGCCAGGTCAACTGCACCATGTAGGTGTTAAAGGCCACGAAGCTGCCAACCGAAATGCGGTGCTGAATGACCTCGCGCCCGCCGACAAAGAGCACGATGATGACGGCGAGGCCGAGCATGGTCTCCAACGTCGGCCAAAGCATGCCCATTAACCGCACCAGCTTCAGGCTGCGCGCAATGTATTCCCGATTGGCGCGTTCGAAACTCTCAATCTCCCACTCTTCCTGGACATAGGCGCGAACCAGGCGGGCGCCGGAGAAGTTCTCCTGAGCTCGCGCCGAGATGTCAGAGAACATTGCCTGTATGCGTTCGAATCGCTCATGAATGAGCCGTCCGAAATACTGAATAACGACGCTGACGACGGGCAGCGGCAGGAAGGCCCATAGCGTCAGTTTGGGGCTGATGCTGAGCATGAATGCCAGCGCGCCCGCGGTGAACACCAGGGTGTTGGCCGTATACATGATGCCCGGCCCCACCAGCATGCGGACGGCATTTAGATCGTTGGTCGCACGCGCCATGATGTCGCCGGTCCGGGTGCGTTGGTAAAAGCTGTAGGAGAGCCGCTCCAGGTGCGCGAACAGGTCGTTGCGCAGGTCAAACTCGATCTCGCGCGAGACGCCGATCAGGATCCAGCGCGTCAAGAACTGGAAAATCGCCTTGGTCCCGGCGACCGCGAGAAGCGCCCCGGCATAAAACAGCAGCTTCTGAACATTGACCTCTTTGTTCAGATCGTCGATGGCGCGCCGGATAACCAGGGGAAAGAGGATCCACACCCCGTTGTTGCAGAGCACGCAGAGCGCACCGATCCAGAAGGTGTTCCGGTACTTTCGCAGATAGGGAGCTAACGGTCGCAGGTTGGAAAACAATGGCTTTGCTCAGTTCACCTTTCATTTTAGATGTACAGCCGACACGGCGGATGCGAAGCGGCGAAGCCGTCCCGTGAGCCTTCGGATGCCGAATTCGAATCCGCACTTAGGGTTAGCAGCGATTGAATCCCAGGTTTCCACAGCCCGTGCGATCAAGCCCATTGTCCCGTGGCGCAAGACTGGTTAGAGTAGCAGTTTTGCTTATTACTCTTCTTGCCGATTATTCATAAGAACAGACGATGACAACCGAAGCGCCGAAGATCCGGCTGGTGTTGTTGTGGCACATGCACCAGCCCTTCTACAAAGACATGGTCAATGGCGAGTACAGGCTCCCCTGGGTTCGCCTGCACGCCCTCAAAGACTATTACGGCATGGTGAAGCTGCTGGAGGAATTCCCCGACGTCCATCAGAACTTCAACCTGGTGCCCTCGCTGGTGGCGCAGATTCAGGATTACGTTTCCGGCAACGCGCATGATCCGTTCTTCGATCTGGTTGCCAAGCCGGCTGCTGACCTTACCGTCGCAGAGCGGCGATTCGCGCTGCAGTATTTGTTTCAGGCCAATCCGGTAAACGTAATTGGCCGGTACCCGCGATATCGCGAGCTATGGGAACGTTATCGGGCTACGGTCGATCGTGCGGAGGGCCCGGACTCCTATTTCGTCACGCGAGACTTCGCCGACCTTCAGGTGCTGTCGCAGCTGGCGTGGTTCGACGAGTATTTTCTCGCAGATCCTGATGTGGCGGCCCTAATCTCCCGGGGGCAGGACTTTAGCCGTGAGGACCAAGAGGTCATGCTAGCGCAAGCAGCGTGAGACTCTGGCGCAGGTATTACCTGCCTATGCCGCGGCCGCAGCTCGTGGTTCGGTGGAGCTCTCGGCAACACCCTACTATCACCCAATTCTGCCGTTGCTTTGCGACAGCAACATTGGAAGTGAATCGACGCCAGGGTTGAATTTGCCGACACGGCATTTTCGGCGGCCAGAAGACGCGGTCGAGCAGATCCGGCGCGCACTGGAGGCGCACGAGAAGAATTTTGGTGTTCGCCCCCAAGGCCTGTGGCCTTCTGAGGGGAGCGTTTCTGAAGAAACGATTGCCTTGGCCGCCAAGCAGGGCATCACGTGGATGGCCACCGACGAAGGCGTGCTAGGCCGCTCTCTTGAGCACCATTTCTCGCGCGATCCCGGTGGCTGGCTGCACGGCGATGGCGCGCATAAGCTGTACAACATCTACCGCTACGAAAAGGGCAACACCCGGATGCACCTGGTCTTCCGTGACCATCGGATCTCTGACAATGTGGGATTCGTGTACTCCGGTATGCCGGCGCAGGACGCCGCCAACCATCTCATCCATAGCATTAAGAGTTCGGCTCAACCCGTTCTTGACACAGGCCGTGATGCGGTTGTGTCGATCATTCTCGACGGCGAGAATGCGTGGGAGTATTACCCGCAGTCGGGGCGCGAGTTCCTGCGCCGTTTCTACGATGAGCTGCAACGCGATCCGCAGATCGAGGCGGTCACCATCAGCGAAGCTATCGCGCGACACAATCCCGAGCACTTCGGCCGACTGGATCGCCTGGTGCCCGGCTCGTGGATCAACGCAAATTTCAATGTGTGGATCGGGGCGCCGGAGGACAACAAGTCCTGGGACCTGCTCTCGGAAGCGCGCGACTACTACGAGCGGCACTCCCATCGCGTCTCGAAGGCGCAACGAAAGCTGGCGTGGGAAGAGTTGCTGATCGCCGAAGGCAGTGATTGGAACTGGTGGTACGGCCCCGAGCACCATTCCGCGAACGACAAGGACTTTGACGAACTCTATCGCCGGCATTTGTCGAACGTGTACTACGCGCTCGAGGGGGCTCCGCCGGAAGAGCTGAGTGTTCCCATCATCAGTGGCGTGACGCGCCCCAGTTACTCGCCGCAGACTGCATACATCCGCGTTAAGGTGGATGGCAGGATCAGCAGCTATTTTGAGTGGATGGGCGCTGCCAGCTACACCTCGGACCAGCGCACCAGCGCGATGCATGGCAAGCAGTTTCTGCTCGACGCGGTGTACGCGGGAGTAGACGCAGCGTCGGTCTGCGGCCGCCTCGACTTCGACGGAGGGCTTCCCGAGGGCGACTACCGTATCGTGGTTAACCTGGAGGCGAGCAAGGCGACGGCAGAGGGAAAGGCCCGCTGCGACTCGTTCCGGCTGCAGGTCGATGCTAGCGGCGCGCACGTGCAGAAGTGGGCCCTCACCAATGGTGACGAGCGCAAGAAACTGGCGTCGTTCTCGGCCAATAACGGTAATCGCAGCACCCATGGAGTCGAGGTAGCGCTGGGTGAGATCTTCGAGATGCGTGTACCGTTCGAGTTACTGGGCGTGCAGCAGGGAGACAAGCTGCGGCTTCGTTTCGCACTGTGGCGCGATGACCTGCCCGCCGATTCGCTTCCCCTGGAGGGATGGATCGAGCTCTCCGCGGCAGCGGAAGAGGTGCTGGAGAGCAACTTGTACACGTATTCGGCAGAGTAGCGATTTCGGCCAGTTTGCCGCTATCCCCGCGCCGTTCAGTATCAAGGCCCTTGCCATCTGGATTGTCATCCTGAGCGAAGCGAAGGACCTGCTTTCGTTAGACCTGCGAAACCCAGGTTGAGCTATTGATTCCGATTTGACAGGTGGATAACGACCCTCCCGAGACTGAGAGACATCTCTACACTGACCACTGACCACCGACCATTGCTTTACTGCGCGCCGCTGGCCTTTCTCGCCTTATCAAATTCGTCTCCGGGAACCCAGCCCACTTCGTTCTTCTGGGTTGCGGCTTCCCATCCCAGTGCGAATCCGAAGCGTGCCATCACGGCATCGCCGGCAAAGTCCATCGATGGGTGGTATTCATCGCTGGGGTGGTGATAATCATTGGCGACAAAGTCTTTTGCCTCCTGAGCGCCCCACTGGCGATCGTGTCCCTTGTACAGCTCGCCTTCGCCGATCGAGAAGGCCGGCACCCCGACGCGCGCGAGGCTGAAATGATCGGAACGATAGTAGTGGCCGGCGTTGGGGTTCGGGTCAGGGACGATCGTCAAGCCAAACTCCTTCGCCATCTTCTGCACTTCGGGATAAAACGTTGTGCGCTCGGCTCCAGCGACTTGAACTTCTTCGGGCACCCCGAGTGGAGCAAGGTCGTCGTAGTTGAGATCGAGCGGAAATTTGCTTCGCGGGCACCGGCGGGTTTTTGCCGAAATACTCCGAGCCGCGCAACCCCTGCTCCTCGGCCGTAACCGACGCGAAGTAGATTGAGCGAGGCGGAGGCTGCTTCGACGTGCTGTAGGCACGCGCGATCTCCAGCAGAATGCCGACGCCCGTCGCGTTGTCGTTGGCTCCGTTATAAATGTTGTCGCCGGGCATTCCGGGAACGATGCCGAGGTGATCGTAGTGGGCGCTGTACATGACCGCCTGCTCTTTGAGCTGCGCGCTAGAACCAGGGAGCATGGCTACGACGTTGTTTGAATCAAAGGGCCGCACCTTGCTGACAATGTGGGCTTTCAGAGACGCCGGAAGCTGCTCAGCCTTGAAGCCGGGCTTCTGCGCCGCGGCGATCATCTGGTCGAGATTCATGCCGCAGTCCTGGGCGAGCTTGCGCGCGACGTCGAGCTGAATCCAGGAGGCGATCTTCAGCTTCGGGCGCAGGATCGTTACGCAGGTACGAGCGCTCGCCGCCCCAGGAGTTGCGCACTACGTCCCAGCCGTAGCTTGCCATGTCGGTTTTGTGGATCAGGATGACGCCGGCGGCGCCCATGCGTGCGGCCTCTTCGTACTTGTAGGTCCAGCGCCCGTAGTAGGTCATGGCCTTGGCGTTGAAGAATTTCGGATCGTCCGACGGCGGCTCGTTGACCAGCATCAGGAGCACTTTGCCTTTCACATCGACGCCTGCATAGTCGTTCCAGTTGAACTCGGGAGCGTCAATGCCGTAGCCGATCCAGACGATCGGCGCATTAATGGTCGTATCGGTCTTGCCAGTCTCATCCATGGCGACGTAGTCAGTGCGGTTCTTGAGATTCAGCGGTGTGCCCTTCCGCGCCATCAGCTCAAAGGTTGTGCCGTCGTCGACCGTCTGAATGCCTACCATCGGCACTTTCTGCATGTAGGAGCCGTCGTCGCCGGCGGGCTTCAGTCCGTAAAGCGAGAACTCGGTTGCAATGTATTGGGCGGCGATGTCACCACCGCGCTGGCCGGTGCCGCGTCCCTCCAGCAGGTCGCTGGCCAGAAACTTCACGTGGGCGCGAATGCGTTCCGGATTGATCGACGCCATCGCCTGCTGCGCGTCCGAGGGGAGGGAAGCGATGTGCGGCGTGGTGGTCGGGGAGCTTGTGGGTGGCTGGGAGTTGTTGGAGGTTTGGGCGAAGATCGTCACTGCGATGAGAGCGAGAGCGAAGAAAGCAAGAATAGCTTTGCGCATCGATGGGGCCTCAGGTATTGCTCGTATGGAAGCAAACCCAACATTCTACGGGAAACGTTGGCGCGGATTGAGGTGGTTACGGAGATAGCGAAACAGTTTTCCGCAATCGGGACAGAGAACAGATCCCTCGGGAGCTGAAGCTCCTTCGTGATGACAAAAGCAAAATGCCAATTGCCAGCTGCTAATTGCTTTCTTTCAGCATGATTCGCTCGATCTTCGTTGCACGGCCTGTCTGCGCGTCGCAGTCGATCAAGCTGGCGCATAAGCGAACATCTTCCGAAGCCGCCTCGAAGCGGCCCGGCATGTTGGTAAGAAAGCGCTGGAGGATCATCTCTTTTTGCACCCCGATGACGCTGTGGTAAGGGCCAGTCATTCCTACGTCCGTCTGATATGCAGTCCCTTTCGGCAGAACGTATTCGTCGGCCGTAGGAATGTGGGTATGGGTGCCGAGAACAGCGGTTACGCGGCCTTCCAGATACCAGCCGAGAGCGATCTTCTCCGAGGTGGCTTCGGCGTGAATGTCGACGAGCACTGCCTTCGCCGTGATCCGATTCAGCAGACCGTCAGCAATCCGAAACGGGTCGTCGTTGTTGGCCATGAAGACGCGCCCTTGCAGATTGATCACAGCGTAGTCGACGCCGCTACGCGTGCGCCCCTGATACCAGCCGTAGCCGGGCGTGCCTTCGGGATAGTTGGCAGGACGAAGAATGCGTCGCGCCAGCGAGGCCTCGTTGCCGTCGGCGGAGTTCATGTAGTCGATAATTTCGCGTTTGTCCCAGACGTGATTGCCGGTGGTGATAACGTCGATGCCGAGCTCGAAGAGCTCTTCGGCGATTTGAGGTGTGATTCCGAATCCGCCGGCCGCGTTCTCGCCGTTTGCAATCGTCAGGTCGACGCTGTGTTGCTGCTGCAACTCGGGCAGCCGTTCGTGAACGATGGTGCGGCCGGGACGGCCGTAGATGTCTCCAACAAAGAGAATGCGCAAGGCTCTCGCGCTCCTTGTCAGGCGCGGAAATTCGATGTTAACACGCGATTTCAGAGCTACCGTTCAGCGCGTCAATTCAGCCGTGCGCAGAAAGTCGTAGTTGCCGGAAGGATTCAGCTCGATGCCGCGAACGCGTTTCGTGTGAACGATGACGTTGTCGAAATACCACAGATTGATGTAGGGCAGGTCCTCGGCGACGATCTGCTGAATCTGGTCGAAGAGTAATTTGCGCTGCTGCTGATCGAGTGTGGCGTGCGACTCTTCGATGAGCTCATCCACCTTGGGATTGGAGTAGAACGTTCGATTAGCGCGCTTGGGAGCGAAGCTTTTGGTCGCGAACACGTACTCGAAGATATCGGGATCGAGGTTGCCACCCACCCAGCGCAGCGAATGGAGCTGATATGCGCCCTTAGTGATATCGGAGAAGAAGGTAGCGAACTCGAAGCTGCGGATATCAAGCGCGATCCCAACCTCCCGCAACTGCTGTTGCAGCACGGCGGCCAGCAGTCGCGTTGACTCCTCGGTCGATGTTTTCATTGCGAGGTGAAAGCGGACGCCGTTGTTCGCGGGATAGCCAGCTTCGTCGAGCAATTGGCGTGCGTGAGCCGGATTATAAGAATACCTGGCTACGTCTGCATCGTAGGCCCAGTGCTGCGGAGGCAGAACGCTATACGCCGGTCGCGCCTGATCGCGCCAGAGGTAATGGATGATGGGCGCGAGATCGATCGAGTACGCCAGGGCGCGCCGCACACGTACGTCCCGCAGTGTGGGATCACGCAGGTTCAATGCGAGATACGCATAGATCGTGCCCGGCCCGCGCAAGACGACGAGCCCGTCGTCTTTTTGCAAAGCTAGCACCATGTCCGGAGTTAGAGCATTGCTGACTACGTCGGCGCTCCGCTTGCGCAGCTCAAGCGCCCGGGTGGTGGCGTCGGGGATGACTCGAAACTCCACCCGCTCCAGCTTGGGGGGCGTCGACCAATAATCCGGATTGCGCTCGATCACCACGTTCTTGTCCTGCTGAGCCCTGACGAATCGAAACGGGCCGGAGCCAATTGGATTGCGATTAAAGTCCTCGCCGCTGCCGTAAGGCACGATTCCGACGGCGCCGTCGGACACATTCCATAGCAGCGATGCCATGGGCTCTTTCAGGTGAAAAATAACGGTGTAGTCGTCCTGCGCCTCGATATGGTCGACCGCCGTAAAGGTGCTGGTTTTCGAGGTGCGAAGCTTGCCGCTCAGCAAAGAATCAAATGTCCACTTCACGTCGCGGGCGGTGAGCGGACGGCCATCATGAAAGCGGACCCCGTGCCGCAGATGAAAGATGTAGGTTCGGGGATCGGGAATCTCCCAGCGCTCAGCCAGCCAGGGCTGTAGTTGAAAGTGCTCATCGCGGCGCACCAGCGAGTCGAAGAGTAGCTCGTCAATACGCTCGGATTGCGCGTCGATCCCAACCCGGGGATCGAGGTTGGTGGGGCTGCTCTCGATGATCATTACCAGCGTGTTGGGATCCGGCTTGCGCGAGCAGGAGGTCGCGATGGCGAGAGCGGTCACTAATAGAAGCAGGTTTGTGACAATAAGGGTCCTTCGACTGCGGCGGCCAAATGCAGGCCGCCTTCGCTCAGGATGATAACGGTTGTGTTCGCTACGCAAGAAACTATGCATAGCTGATCTTGCCCAGGATTGCCGGGCGATGGGCTCCCGTAGCCGATGGCACGTTCGATGGCCGGCGATGCCAGGTCTGGTAAGCCAGCAAGGCAAACGCCACGGCCTCCTTGCTTTCGGAGGGAAGCCCAAGTTCGTCAGTCGTCCGAACTTTGATGGTCACTTCGCAGAGGTCTTCGATGATCATGCTCATCAGGGTTGCATTCTTTGTGCCACCGCCGGATGCAATGAACTCGCGGAAGAGACCATGGCCGGGCAAGGCGGCATTCTCAACAGGCAACACGAACTTGCGTATCGCTTTGCCGATGGAGCGGGCGGTAAGGGCTGTGGCAGTAGCAATGACATCGTGCTTGTCCTGGTTTCGACACAGGCTCAGAAACTTTTCGACAAACTCGCGGCCGAACTGTTCCCGGCCCGCGGTTTTTGGGGGATGCAGATTGAAGAAGGGATGGCGGAAGAGCGGCCGCAACACCGGCTCGATGGGTTTGCCGCGCGCGGCAAGAATTCCGCCGCGATCGAAAGGCAGGTTGAAGAGTTCCTGCGCGACCGCGTCGATAACCATGTTTCCCGGCCCGCTGTCGAAGGCGATTACGTTCTCTGGTTTGGCTCGCGGCGGAATCGCGGTGAGGTTGGCAATCCCTCCGATGTTCTGCACGATGCGCCCAATGCGCTGGTGCCGAAACAACACAAAGTCAAGATACGGCACCAGGGGCGCGCCTTTACCTCCGGCGGCCATGTCCGCGGGCCGAAAGTCAGACACCACCGGCACGCCCAGCCTGGTCGCGATCACCGCTGCTTCGCCGATCTGCCAGGTACAGGCTATGTTCCGGCCAATGAAGGGAGCAGCTTCGCCCTGGTGATAGATAGTCTGGCCGTGACACGCGACCAGTTCACATCGCAAGCCTGTCCGGCGCTGCGCGGTTTCGACCGCATCGGCGTAGAGTTCCCCAAGGAGAAAGTTCAGGCGAGACAAGTCGCCGACGCTGGCGACGGCGTTCATGCTGTCAAGAATCGCGCGTCGTATCTTTCGAACATAGGGAACCTGATGGTGTGCCAGCAGTTTAATGCGAGAGCGAGCGGCACGGCCCTCGATGCGGACCAGCGCTACATCGATGCCGTCGGCTGAGGTTCCGCTCATGACCCCGGCGACGATCAACGCGGCGCCTCCGCCGCTGCCGTTAAGCGAACTTCTTCCGTGAATTCCCAAATGCGCCGGCACAGCACATCCACTGTTTTTGGAGTGGGACGGGGTGCCGTTCGAGCAAGCAGCGGCCGCGACTTGCGTTTGAAATCAAGCACTCGCCGGGCTTTCTTTCCGATCAGTTTGGCAAAGCGACGGTCGGCTTCGGCAGCCTTGTAGACGCTCTCAAAAGCAAGCCACACGTTCTCTTCCGTATGACAGACCAACATAAGGTCACTGCCCGCTGATAGCGTCTGGATGGCGGCTTCTCCGATAGGCGCAGCAGCGAGTACGCCGCCCATTCCCAGATCATCGGAAACGATCACTCCACGGAAGCCAATCTTCTTGCGCAAGATGTCTTTGACCCACTTCCTAGAGAGCGACGCTGGAAGTTTGTCGGCTGTCACATCGGGATACGACGCGTGGGCCACCATGACCATGGGAAATTCTTTGCGCAACTCGCGGTAGGGAAGCAGATCTTCCTTCCACAACCGACGCCACTCTTTGCCGATAGATGGCAAATGAACATGACTATCGAGGGTACCCTCGCCGAGCCCGGGGAAGTGCTTGCCGCAACCCATCACGTTGGAATCGCGAAGACCGCGGAGGAACGCACGGGCGTAGCGAATCGTGCGCTTCGGACTGTCGGATACGGTTCGTGAACCCAAGACCTTCTTCGAGGCGTCGAAGCGTAGATCGACGCACGGCGCAAAGTCGGTATTAAAGCCGAGGGCGCGAATCTCATCGCCGATCAGTCTGCCGTGCTTGCGAAAGAGCTTGGCGGAGCCAGTCGCGGCAACTTCGGCAACCGATGGAACTGGGGCAATGGCATCCCGCAGGCGATCGACGGTACCGCCCTCCATATCGACACACAAGAACATGGGCGTGGCGACCGCTTGCTGCGCGTGGCGCAACAGTGCGTGGACCTGGGCGGCTTCTTCGATGTTGCGTTGGAAGAGGATTGCGCCAGCGGGATTCAGCGTTCCAAGCATCGAGCGGAGCCGGGCTGACACGTCGATCCCCTCGAAGCCCATGATGAGCAACTGACCAACCTGCCGGCGGAGATCGAGGCCGTTTCGAGAAGGCATTGGCGAACGAATGAATACGAAGTGTAACGCGAACGGCGGAAAAAGCGAGTATAACCGCGGATTACCGCGGAGGAACGCGGATCAAGGCCAAGACAACAGATGAGAAAAGGCGGCCACGGATTTCACGGATGAGACGGATCGGAAAGGCCAGGAATCTAAGAGAGAGGCCAACCGCAGATTGACCTAAGAAGCGCGGACGAGGGTACGCAAGAAATCGGAAGAAGCAATCGGATCCTTGCTGTCCGTGAGATCCGTGGCTGCCTTTGTCTTTTGACTTGCCTTTCCGATCCGCGTTCTCCGCGGCAATCCGCGGTTGCCGGATACTACACCGGATTGCGCAACTCGGGCTCTTCGATATCACTGCCCGACGCGGCAGTCGAGTTGGAGATCTCCTCAATCGAATCGCCTTCCCCGGGCGCCAGGAACAGGTTCTGCTCGATTCCTTGCTGGCGGGTATAGAGATCGTAGTAGCGGCCGCCGAGTTCGAACAACTCCTGGTGTGTACCACGCTCCACGACCTCGCCGGCTTCTACTACCAGGATTTGGTCCGCCCGGCGAATCGTCGACAAGCGGTGCGCGATGACGAAGGTGGTGCGCCCGTGCATCAGATAGGAAAGGCCGTGCTGGATCAGCGCCTCCGACTCGGAATCCAGACTTGAAGTTGCTTCGTCGAGAATGAGAATACGGGGATTGGCCAGAATGGCGCGCGCGATGGATACGCGCTGGCGCTGACCTCCGGAGAGCTTCACGCCGCGCTCACCAATGATGGTGTCGTACTTGAGTTCGAATTTCTCGGCGAACTCGTCAACTCTGGCGATGGCGCAGGCGCGCAGGATCTCATCTTCCGTAGCATCAGGCTTGGAAAACGCGACATTCTCGCGAATGGTGCCGTCGAACAAGAACGAGTCCTGCAAAACCATGCCGAGCTGCGTGCGGTAAGAGTCAAGCCTGACCATCGACAGGTCGACACCATCGACCAGCACCTTGCCTGAATTGGGCGTGTGAAAGGCCGCGATCAATCCGATGATGGTGGACTTTCCAGAACCAGAAGAGCCGACCAGAGCGGTGACGGTTCCGGGACGGGCGCGGAAGGAGATGTTGTGGAGTACGGCCTTCTTCGCTTCATAGGCGAAGGTGACATTCACGAACGCGACATCGCCCTGGATTGGCGGTAATGCGAAGGTGCGCTGGGGGTCTTCGTTTTCCGGAGTCTCGCTCAGCACTTCGCGGGTACGTTCCAGACCAGCGATGGCTTCGGTGATCTGCGTTCCGATGCCGACAACCTGAAACAGCGGCGCCGCCAGGTAGCCAAGGAACATGGTGTAGGTAAAGAAGCCGCCGAGAGTTAGTTTGCCGGCAAGAATCTGTCGCGTTCCCATGAACATCACGATCGCGCCGATGATGCCCATCAGCATCGCCGAGGACAGGCTCATGACGGAGGTCGCAGTGAGCGTCTTGAATACGTTTTGCAGCAGCCGCTCAACTCCCAGGCTAAACACCGCGTGCTCGCGGTCTTCAGCGTGATAGCCCTTTACCACGCGGACCCCGCCCAGCGATTCGGTGAGCCGGCCCGTGACCTCGGCGTTGATCTTCCCGCGCTCACGAAAGATGGGCCGGATGGTACCAAAGGCTTTGCGCAGACCAACGCCGAAGACTAGCAGGAAACCGAAGGCAATGCCGGTCATCACCGGGCTGATGCGGATCAGCACTACGAACGCGATGACCGCAGTCAGCAGGCCGCCTACGAAATCCACGAGCCCGGTGCCAACCAGGTTGCGGACGCCTTCCACGTCGCTCATGATGCGCGAGACCAGCATGCCAGTCTTGTTGGCGTCGTAGTACGAGACAGACAGCCGCCCCACGTGCTCTTGCACCCGCCGTCGAAGCTCGGCAATTAAGCGTTGTGCAGCCTTGGACAGCGTCTGCGTGAGCGCAAACGAGGTGAGGCCTTGAATGACAGTCGCCAGCAGCACCACTCCAACCAGGGGATAGAGGAGGCGCAAATGGCGCTTGCCGATAACGTCGTCCACCAGATATTTCGTCGAAGCAGGCAGCACCAATCCGGAGACGCGGTTGATGATCATGAGCCCTAATCCCAACGCCAGGAGGACGCGGCGAGGACGAATCAGGAACCAGATTTCGGGGAGCGCCCTAAAGACCGGAGTCTTCGGTTTGGCGGATTTTAGTGGGATTTCCGGCATTCAACTGTGCATTGGATTCGCGCCACGTTGTTGCGGGTGCGGAAAACCGGTTATCAAGAACTGTACTAGCGGCTGCGACCTTCGTTCGCTCGATAACACCTTTGGGGGATTCGCAAACCCTTCGCCGAGGAGCACATAACATACAGGGGCCGAGGAGCAAGGTTAATTATTCCTTAAACCGATTCGACACGGTGGTAACATTGTAGGTATCGACGGAGGAAACTGTGGGGTCACCATACGGCTTCGAGCTGGTAGAGAACTGTGTGATTTGCAAGCTGCGTAGCGACAGTTTCTTCTGCTCCCTCCCCAAAGCCGCGCTGGAAGCATTCGACAAGATCAAGTACACAGCGGCCTATCCTGCGGGAGCCGTGCTTTTCGTGGAAGGTCAATCGCCACGCGGAATCTACATGCTCTGCAAGGGGCGGGTGAAGATGTCAACCACCTCTGCCGAAGGCAAAACACTCATTTTGAAAATCGCGCAACCGGGAGAAGTCCTCGGGATGCACGCCACGGTGTCAGATACCCCATATGAGATCACCGCAGAAACCGGGCAGCCCTGCCAGCTGAATTTCGTAAAGCATGACGACTTTCTCCGCTTCCTTCAGGACCATGGCGATGCGTGCCTGAGGGCCGCGCAGCATCTGAGCAAGGATTGCCAAAGTGCCTACCAGCAGATTCGCAGCCTGGGGCTTTCGCATTCTGCGCCGGAACGGCTGGCCCGCCTCCTGCTGGAGTGGACGGCGACCAGTCCCGACAGGTCCGAGCCCAAGGTCAAGCTGGCACTGACCCATGAAGAGATCGCCCAGATCATCGGTACCTCTCGGGAGACCGTCACCCGCGTACTTGCGGACTTTCGCAAGCGACAAATTGCTGTCCTGAAAGGTTCTACTCTCACCATTCGCAACAAGGCCGTTCTGGAAAGGCTGGTAGGCGCATAGCCTCCCGGCTGCTTTGATTCCAAGGCTTTGCAGGCAATTCTGCAGGCGCCGAAATCCGCCCTATTACCGATAATCAGCGTTCAGCAGCTCGGGGTACAACCCACTCTGCTTCCACTGCCTCTCTCTTCTTGTGCTTGTAGTCCCTTCACCGAGGAAGTCATGAAGATGGAAGCTATACCCAGGGTTCTTATTGTCGACAAGGGCATTGATCGCAAGAAGCGCATTGCGGCTTTGAAGCAGCGAGGCTTCTCAGTATTTCCGGCGTTGCAGCTGGGCGAAGCGCGGAGCCGCTGCCGGCCGGGCGCCTACGACTTAGTTATCGTGAATGCTCAGGATGAGCCGGAGATGGCGAGGGCGTTTTGCGACGAGCTGTGCGGAAGGACTCCAGCGCAACCGGTGTTGCTGGTCGTGTCCGGCGGGTCGAAAACCCCCGAGCGCGCCTACGCAGTCGCAGATGATCCGGAGGTGCTGGCCCAACGGGCTGAAGAGTTAGTGGGTCGTTCGTCTAAGTCCGAGGAAGGTATCGAACAGCCAAAGCGCGAAGATGCGCCTACTCGAGCAAGCGCCTAGGCAGTGCGTCTGGTCAGGAACATCGATGTTCATCACCAGCGTCCGCAGCTAAGCCTTTTCTTTGCGAAGCTCTTCCATCACCGACGTGATCAGTTCTTTGGCGTCGGTGATGCCCTTCATGACGATCTGAATGTCCATGGCAGGCTTGCCCAGTTGGCGTGCGCTCTGGCAATAGACCCCGTGCTGGCCGACCATGGTGAGTGCATCGGTCAGGGTATCGAGCGCCACCGCCAGGCGGCCTCGCGGCTTGCCCATCATCAACTCGTAGTGCTCTAGCTCGGAACGCTTCTCATCCATCACGCTCATTCGTCGATTGTAGCGTCAGCCGCCGAGGTGAATAATTACTGTGGCAGATCCAGCAAATAAGCACGTATATTGATCAATAACTAAACGCCAGAGCACGATCAGGGTGGTCGTGCGCATGTTGAGGCGTTTCGCCTGGATGTTGGCGTCAGAAGAGATTTCGAGGCTGGAGGTGTTACGTGGGACAGCCCCGTCCAACCTGCGTGTATCGAGGAGATGGTGTCGATCCAGGAACTCTCAGTCGAAGCCAGAGCCCGGCTCCGTGCCCTTCAGGAGCAGGAACGCCCGAAACGGTTTTTGTGCATTGCCACTTCCTTCGCCTGTGCCCCCTGAGGCTGCCGTTGCGACCGCATCTCCTTCGCCTGCACCCGTCGCGACCGCTGCCCCGCCTCCATCTCCTTCACACTTACCCTCAGGCACGTCGGCCAATAGTCAGGCCCAACCGCAAGCGACCGGGGTACAGGATGAAGTAAATAGGGTATTGGGAGATCCCGATCACCCTCCCCATTTCGATATCCCTCTTGTCATTGACCCGAATCATCTGCGGGCGTTCTACGATGATGATAATGGCTATCGTGCTTTGCGGGCGCTGGATTGGATTACAGATGCTATTTGCCGCCGACTGCCCTCTCGTAATAGGTCAGACGTAGCCACCGCAGTGAGGCGTACATACTTCGCGAGGGCGGCAGACGCGGAGCAGAGGCCATGGACCATAAACATCCAAGTCGGGTGGGCGCCGGGAATCACTCTATGGGCCTCGTCCCCCGGACCTTCGCTTGTAAGTAATTCACAGGTATCGGTCGGTTTCAACTATCGTCACCATCTCTCAGGCCTGAGAGGATGGGAGAGTACGTTGGCGGCAACCGGCACGTTCTTCAACCTTGCAGGCCCGCCGTTTGATCCAATACAGAATTTCTTAGGCTCATATCAACTTTCGTACGTGTGGCCACTTGCGCAGTTCCGAGTCATTGGTTTTCGGCAATTATGGGCGAGCCTCCAGTTCAGCGTATTCGGACAAATCGCGGCTGGCGTAGGCGCTAACTATGTCGGGGACGGACCGGCTCGCACGATGGTGATCGGTCTTATGGTGCAGCCCAGCGCGGGCGCGCAAATCACGGCGCAGGTAGGCAGAGTGCAGATTTTCGCTCAAGGGGGTCCTGCGTACTCCTGGCTACACTCCACAACCCCAACCTCGAATGTGGGCTTGCAGGGCGTTTTCGGTGCAGGCTATCAGTTCTGAGCATGATGACTGAGCAGGACGCCCTCTCGGAAACGCAACGTTAGCGCCATCAAACATTCACAAATGCTTCCAGATCCTCCTGCTTACGATGAAACTACGGTGCCAAACTGAGGTCTAGGTACGAAATAGTGCTTTGCGCCCGTTGACTCTCGCGTATGATGATCTAACCCCGGAAAGAAGAGAGAGAGATCAGACCTCATCCATGAGAGCCTCACCACTGGTGCGTCCCCAACGAGCCCTCCTTTTCCTGATCTTCAGTTCCCTTGTGGCATCGGCCTGCGAGCGCGTACCCGCCGGCGAAACCCTTTGGGTTCGTCTGACGTCGCCCGTATCCAGCTACAACGCGAAGGTCGGCGATGTGGTTCATGGGATCGTTACACAGGACATGATGTGCGGCGATGAGACCGTGTTTCCGATCGGCGCCTCGGTGCAGGGTAAGGTAGAGCTGGTACGCAAGGTGGGCCTTGGGGTGCGCCATGAGACGGCTGCGCTGAAGATCTCATTCGACGAGATCGATGTCTCGCACGATAAGGCGTTGCCCATAACGGCTTCAGTGGTTGCAATCGACAACGCCCGCGAACAGCTATCGAATGGCGTCGTGCGTGGCATCCGCAGCACGAATACGCCGCAAGGAACCATCACCAGCCGCCTGAAGTATCTGCCGGCCTTAAATCCTTACCCGGATCTGGGACTGCTCCTCTTCAAGGCGACGTTCCCCATCTTTCCCGAGCCGGAAATCTATTTTCCTGCGGGAACGGATATTCAGCTCAAGCTGGAAGCGGCGCTGGTGAATCCCCCCTCGTCGGTCGCGGAAGATGAGGCTGATCGCATCGATCTTATGGATCCGGCGGAATTGCGTTCCCTCGTGGCTTCATTTCCCCAGCGCTCGACCACCCAGAACATGGTCGCTGCGGATGTTGTCAACCTGGCTTTCATTGGCTCGAAGCAACAGTTTGACGCGGCGTTTTCCAACGCCGGATGGCAATCGGCTGATCCGGTAAATCGTCACAGCATCATGTTGAACTTCTACGCCTTCCTGAAGAACAGCAACTATGCTCGGGCACCCATGAGACCTTTTCTGCTGGATGGTCGCGTGCCCGATATGAACCGGCAGAAGAGCCTCAACACCTACGCCCAGCGCGACCATGTGCGGGTGTGGGAATGGACGGTAGCGGAAAGCACGGGTCCGGTCTTCGTGGGCACGGCCACGCATGACAGGAGCGCGGGCCTCTCTTTGAAGCGTCACCAATTCGTGCATCATATCGACCCAAATATTGACGATGAACGCAGCAAGATTATCCGGGACTTGCGTGCCGCCGGATGTGTTCGGGCGGTTTACCTGGTTCCCCGCAGGAATATTGCGCCGGTGGGCATAAACGCAACCGGTGATGCGGTCAAAACAGATGGCTCGATCGCCGTGATGGAATTACAAGACTGCCACGCTGCAGTGCCGGAGCTCGCGTCCGATTCAGCGCCCGCTCCTTTTAAGCCTGGCAACGCGGTGTTCCGGTACTTACGGCGCGATGTGCTGACCGTTCGAAGCGACATGTGGCGGGCAAACATTATCTACGCAACATTCGATGTTCTGCGCATGGGCTTCCGGGCCTGGAAGCACCGCACGCCAGTTGCGGTCGCCGGTTCTGATAAGAGTAAGCCGACGCAAGCTATGGTTCAGTCCGCCGAGCAGCCGTCGTCCATGTTGCCGTAAGCTCTTGAGTTCCTTCGCGGCAGCCTGCGACCCGGGTCTCTCTGTCGCGCTTTCTCCGTTACTCTCAAGGAACCTTGCATCACGTTGCCTTTCCGCGTGCGTCAAAACCTTATAATGCCAGTAAGGTCTGATCGATACGCATGAATTTTTCCGGCAATTTGCTTGCCTTCGCTCTCGGCGGCGAAATCACCAGCCTGGTAGAAACCAGTGGTCTGGTCGCCAAGGCCGTTCTTCTCATTCTGCTCGTCTTCAGCGTGGTCTCGTGGGCGATCATCTTTGCGAAATGGGGTCTCTTCCGCCGCGCCCGTACCCAGAGCAATCGCTTCGTTCGCGCCTTCCGGAAGTCAACTCGCATACAGGACATCTCGGCGGTGGCGGAGCAGTTCAAGCCCAGTCCGCTGGTGGCGGTGTTTGAGGCCACCTACGGTGAATTGCGCAAACAGGCACCCTTGCCGCTGCGTATGCCCGCCGTGCAGCGCGCCGCGCAGATTGCGTCCTCGGAAGAGCTCACGCATCTGGAGAGCCGCCTCCCCTGGCTGGCGACGACAGGCGCGGTCACTCCTTTCATCGGGCTGTTCGGCACGGTGTGGGGCATCATCGACGCCTTCCACGGTCTGGGAACCGCAGGAGCCGCGACGCTACGTGCGGTTGCGCCCGGTATTTCCGAAGCACTCATCACCACCGCTGCAGGACTGTTCTCCGCGATTCCCGCGGTCATTGCCTACAACATGTTCATGCAGCACATTCGCGAGTTTGGCGCACGCATGGACGACTTCAGCCTGGAACTGATGAACGAAATCGAACGCGCCCAGGCAGGCAGCGCGCGGTCCGTGCCGGAACCGGTGGAGCGGCGCTAATGGCGTTCACCAATCCTCAAGGCCGCACCCAGAGCTCTCTGTCAGAAATCAATGTCACGCCGTTCGTTGACGTCGTGCTGGTGCTGCTGATCATATTCATGGTGACAGCGCCGGTATTGCAGTCAGGCATTGAGGTGCAGGTGCCGCGCACGCGAACCGTAAAGCAGATCAGCGAAGAGCGGCTGGTGATCACCATCAACCGCGAGCAGCAGGTCTTCCTCAACAACGATCCGGTGAACATCAATCAGATTGGCGCGAAGATTCACGACAAGATCCGCGACCCTGAAGGGCAGTCGATCTATGTCCGGGCTGACGAGAACGTCCCGTTCGGTGCCTTCGCAACCGTTATGGACGCAGTGAAGAGCTCAGGCATCAGCAACGTGAGCATCGTTACTCAGCCGCTGGAAGGCAATGGCAGCCGACGCTGACATCTTCAATGGCGAGACCAGCCTCCGCTCACCTCTAATCGGTTCCTGCGTGCTGCACGCCGGCATCATAGCCCTGGCCCTGTTTGGATATTTGATTCCCAGTGGACGCGGCGAAAATTGGGGCAGCACCGAGGGCGGAGGTGGCGCGATGAGCGCCACACTGGTGCAAAGCGTGCCTTTGCCGGCCCAACCGGCTCCCACCGAGAACGTTTTGGCCAACGAGTCGAAAGGGCTCTCGCAGTCGCAGCCCAAGGAGATTCCCAAGGTTGAAGAGCCAACCGCGACTCCGATTCCCGACCAAAATGCTAAACGGAAGAATGAACGGCAGCGGGAGTCAACGCAGAAGAAGGAACCTCCGAAACAGATCGCCAAGGCCGAGGAGAACAACCAGATACCTTTTGGCCAGGGCGGACCGGTCAGCGGCCCGTATGGTTCGTTTACCTCCGGCGCAACCAAGGGCGGTTTCAGTTTCCAGGGCGGGAGTGGAGATTTCGGCAGCCGCTTCGCGTACTACGTCGATATCGTGCGGCGCAAAGTATCGGAAAACTGGCTGAAATATGAAATAGACCCGCGAATCAACGACGCGCGGCGAGTATACATATATTTTGACATCACACGGTCGGGACAACCGGTGAACATCCGAGTCGAACAATCAAGCGGCATTCCTTCGCTTGATCAGTCGGCAATGCGCGCGCTCCGGCGGATCGATACCTTCGGCCCGCTGCCGTCAGGCTATAACGGAAACTATGTGTCGGTGGAGTTCTGGTTTGACTATCGAAGGTGAGATGGAGTTTGTCGAAATAGCGTTTCCTCCACGATTTGTCATCCCGAGCGAAGCGAGGGATCTGCTCTCGCTGGCATCGCGAAGATCGTCTCCCGTCGGCCAAGAACAGATCCCTCGCTTCGCTCGTGATGACAAAGGTGAACCTGCAAAACATGGGTACTGAATGAAACGATTCCTCGCCATCTTCTGTGTTTTTTTATTCGCGTCTGCCGGGTCAGCCCAGGACTGGATTCGTACCGGCACCGGCCTCGGGGTTGAGAAAATCCGTCTCGCCGTGCCTGATTTCAAGCTGACGACGAACGACAATGGCTCCCAGAACCTTGCCATGACGTTCAACGTCACGTTGTGGAATGATCTGCAGGCGGCGGGAATCTTCGACATGGTAGGGAAGAGCTTCTATCCGATGGCTCCTCCCGGATTACCCCAGGACGTTCGCCTTGCCGATTGGGACCAGCCTCCGCCGAATGCGAATATGCTGGCCTTTGGCAACATTGCTGCACAGGGCGGATATCTTAGCGTCCAGGGCTGGTTGTACGACGTAAAGAATGCGCAATCGCCTCAAGTCTTAGGCAAGCAGTATCGCGAGGAAGCCAGCGATGCCAATGCGCGTCTGATTGCGCATCGTTTTGCCGACGAGATTATTTTCCGCTTGGGCGGCGGCATTCCCGGTATCGCGGAGACAAAGATTTACTTCATCAGCAACCGTTCAGGTCACAAGGAAGTCTGGCAGATGGACTACGATGGCGCCAACCAGAAGCAGATCACGCATAACGGATCGATCGCTTTGTCGCCGCACGTCTCGCCCGACGGAACCCGCATCGCCTACGCCGGCGTCGCCAAGGATGGCTGGCAAATTCAGATGTGGTCGCTGGACTTGGGTCGTAACGTGAGCTTTCCGCGCTTCAACGGCACGAACCAGTCGCCTGCGTGGTCGTCAGACGGTAAGACACTGGCGTTCTCGTCATCGTGGAGCGGACACTCGGAGCTGTACTCCATCGACAGCAGCGGTGGCGTTCCTCACCGCCTGACGAATGACAAGGGCCCTGACGTTTCGCCAACCTGGAATCCCAAGACCAACGCCCAGATCGGCTTTGTCAGCGGCCGCACCGGCCTGCCCCAGATCTACACCATGGCATCGGACGGAACCAACGTGTCGCGACTCACCGACCAGGGATATGCCGTGTCGCCCTCGTGGTCGCCCAACGGACAGTTCCTGGTGTTCGCCTGGATTCGGCACTATGGTCCGGGCGCGCCGGGGGCAAGCGACATCTATCTCATGGACGTGGCCAGCCATCAGTGGGTGCAGTTGACTCACGACGGCGGACGCAATGACTTTCCCTCGTGGGCCCCCGACGGAAGGCACATCGTCTATCAATCGAATCGCACTGGCCGCACTCAGCTTTACATGATGCTGGCCGACGGGACACAAAACAAGCAGTTGACTACCAGCGGCGAGAACACGCAGCCGAACTGGGGAAATAAATAGGAGGATGAGAAGTGCAGCTCAATAAAGTGAAGTGGTTGGGTCTTATCCTGGCGCTCGCCGCCGCGCTGGCAATTAGCGGATGCGCAAAGAAGAAGGTCGCCACGGCGCCACCGCCGCCGCCTCCACCCCTGCCGCGCCTACTGCATCCCTGACCGCCAATCCGAACACCATCAATGCTGGGCAGTCCTCTACCTTGAGTTGGAATACGACCAACGCGACCGACGTCTCGATTGACGGCCTTGGAAAAGTCGGGCCCAGCGGCTCAACGCAGGTCGTGCCTCCTCAGTCGACCACCTATCGCCTGGTGGCGAAGAACGAGAGTGGAACACAGGAAGCGACCGCCCGCATAACGGTGAATCCGCCAGCCGCCCCGCCGCGCCGCCGTCGAACGCCGGCGATGCGCAGCTCTTCGAGCAAAACATGAAAGACGTGTTCTTCGATTACGACAGCTACGACATCACCGGACAGTACACTGCGGTGCTGCAACAGGACGCTCGCTTCCTGCAAGCGGCATCCCGAACATCAGCTTCACGATTGAGGGGCACTGCGACGAGCGCGGTTCAACCGAGTACAACCTGGCGCTGGGTGACAATCGCGCTCTGGCCGCCAAGAATGCGCTGGTTTCCATGGGGGTGCCGGCTAGCCGTATCAAGACCATCAGCTATGGCAAAGAGAAGCCGTTCTGCACCGAGAGTACCGAGGCCTGTTGGCAGCAGAATCGCCGAGCGCATTTCGTCTACAACCAGTAGAGTTGTCGATAAGGATCAATATGCTTCGTCACAAACCCGTGTTGCTTTTCCTGGCTGCGGCCTTGTTTCTCGCCGCGGCCAGCCCTGCCTTCGCTGTCAGCAAAGAGATCATTCAATTGCAGACCCAGGTGCAAACCCTCACCGACCAGGTTGCCCGGCTCCAGCAGAGCATGGACGAGCGCATGGGCGTGGTGCGCAACCTGGTTGAGCAGAGTGCCGACAGCGTCAACAAGATGAGCGTCACGGTCAACAATCTGCAGCAGAAGCTTTCGGCGGAGTCGGGTGAGAACGCACAGAAGTTAGACCAGGTTTCCAGCCAGGTGCAGGCGCTACACGACAGTGTGGACGAGCTGAAGTCCCGGCTGGCGAAGGTCGGCAAACAACTGGACGAGATGCAGAATAGCGGCCAGAACCTGGCAGCCGGCCAGCCCCTTCCGGGAGCGGGAGGCGCCGTGCCGGGCGCAAACGGTGCTGCGGCGCCGGTGTCTGCCGCTCCTCCGCCTGACGTTCTCTACAACAACGCGCTGCGCGACTACAACGCCGGCAAATACGACCTTTCCTCGCAAGAGTTCAACGATTACTTGAAGTATTACGGGAACACCGATCTGGCCGGAAATGCCCAGTTCTACCTCGCCGACATCGAGTATCGGCAGGGCAATTTCGATGCGGCGGTCAAGGACTACGACAAGGTGCTGGAGCAGTATCCCAGCGGGCAGAAGGCGGCGGCAGCTCAGCTGAAAAAGGGCTACGCGCTATTGGAACTCGGTCAACGCGACGCCGGAGTGCGGGAGTTGAACAGCCTTATCCAGCGCTATCCGCGATCGATTGAAGCTTCGCAGGCGCGCGACCGCTTGCGGCGGCTGGGCGTTGCCAGCGGATCTACCAAACCGCACTGAGACGGTAGTGCGGCGCTTTAGCGCCGTGTCGACTGTTAGGCATCTGAATTGGGGTGAAAGGTGTCCGTTGCAACGGACATCTTTCACCCCAATCTCTTATTGCTAACCAGTCCGGGAGAGTTCAAGCCTGCTTCTGCTTCGGGCGTGACGTGGTCTTCCGCTTCGCTTTAGCCGCATGAGATTCGGTCGCGGACTTCTTTGCCGTGATCTTTTTCCTTTCGCGAGCGCCTGCCATGCGCTTTGCCGGCTTGGCGGCAACCGATGCCGCAGGATCGATGCCGGACAGCGCCTCCATTGGAGGTAGTTTCTGCTTCAGCTTCAGCACGGGTTCGAAGAGATCGCCGTGATCTTTCACCCGCTCCAGTACTTGCGATGAATCGAACACCAGCAGCTTCGGATCTCCCTTGGCGAGGCAGTTTTCCACCTCATCCCATGTGACCGGTGTGGAGACAGTCGGACGCTCCTTTGCGCGCAGCGAATACACGCAGATGGTCGTCTTGTGGTCGTCGTTCTGGCTCCAGTCCACCAGGACCTTGCCCACGCGCAGCGCCTTCTTCATATCGGAAACCACGAGCTTGGGATGTTGCCGCTCCAGCACGCGCGCCAGCTCGTGGGCGAAGGGCTTGGTTTCGTCGTAGGTTACTGGCGTGTTGAGCGGGGTGTAGATCTGAAGGCCCTTGGAGCCCGATGTCTTAGCGAAGCTCTTCAGTCCCAGTTGCGCGAATACGTCGCGCACCCACAAGCCCTACCTGGCAACATTGCACGATGTTGGCTGGCTCGCCGGGATCGAGATCGAAGACGATGAACGTCGGGCGAAGAATCTCTTTGCCCAGTGACAAGCTGGTGTGCAGTTCGAGGTCCGCCAGGTTCGCCGCCCACACCAACGTCGGCAAGTCTTGCGCCAGGCAATAGTTCATCCATTTGTTATTGCCCGAGCTCCATACCGGAGCGACCTGTACCCACTCCGGGCGGTGTTCAGGGCAGTTCTTCTCATAGAAGAACATTCCGTTCACGCCGTTGGGATAGCGCTTCAGCGTCAGGGGGCGACCCTTCAGGTGCGGCAGCAATACGGGCGAGATGCGCACGAAATAGTCGATCACCTGCCCTTTGGTGAATCCCACAGCGGGGTAGAGGACCTTCTCCAGATTGGACAGTTTCAATCGCTTGCCCTGAATGTCGACTACGGTTTCGCTCGCCATGCCGGCCCCCACTCACCACGCAAAGATGCAGGTTGCACCCAGAAGTATGCAGTGCCGGCTCCGATTCGCCAAGCTGGTTTTTCGGTGTGGAGCAATGACCTGCAGTGGGTCAATCCGAGCAACGTGGTTCAAAGTTTTATTACAGCTCGATCACAACACTGGTGGCCTATGTTGCCATCCAAGTGTAGGCTGTGGCCACGGATCAGCCATTACCCGTAAGTACGTCGCTTGAGCCGGACTTTCCCCCGGAGCAGCGTGCGCTGTTCTGCGATGTGCTTCACCACATGAATCTCCATCGTAAGCATCGCGAACAGTCGGATAGAATCATCGCCGCGCGACTCTACCGCCGCTGCCGGGCAGGCGCATACGCTCGGCCAGCAGTGCAGTATCCTTGTAATGAAGCCACAAGAAAATGGCGGCAATCAGGGCCGCCCAGCAGATGCCGAAGACCCAGCCCTCCGCCCAGTGCCAATCGCCCGACAGCCATAGCTGCAGGGTCGTTAACCCCACGACGTAAGCGCCGGCGGCCACGAACAGCAGCGCGGTGGTCATCGGTTTGGAGCGCATCGCAACCTAAAAACATCTTGACGGTAATCGATGAAAAGCACCTTGGAATCCCCGAAACAACTACACTCCAGAGGCGGCTTCCCTGTCAGTGACGGTTGGTGCAGGTAGAAGTGACGGAGAAACGCTCCGATACAATCGTCGCGGAGGCACGATCCCATGCCGCTCATGCGCTTTGACATCGTTGAAGGACGCAGTCAGGAAGAAGTGAAGAAGCTGTTGGACGCGGCTCACCGTGCCATGGTGCAGGGCTTTCGGAGTGCCGGAGCGCGACAGCTATCAAATCGTCCACGAACACCCGCCCGAGCACATGATCATAGAGGACACTGGCCTTAACATCCCGAGATCACGCAATGTGGTTGTCGTGAGCGTCAACAGCCGCCCGAGAACCACCGAGGCCAAACAAAATTTCTACGCGGAGCTTTGCCGTGAGCTGAAGGAGAGCTGCGGCATTGAGTCCAGCGACGTAATGGTCAACATCATGACGAATACAGATGCAGACTGGAGCTTTGGCTTCGGGCGGGCGCAGTTTCTGACGGGGGAACTGTAGCTAACTACGGTTTGACTTACCCGCCCTACTCTGCGTAGCTTTTACTGCAAGGTGATCTTCCGCTCCCCGCACATGGAGGTACGATGACTCGCTGGTCCGCCAAGCTTGCGGCCCTGCTGTTGCTGGCTGTTTCTTTGCCCGCTCTCGCTCAGGACCTGGCTTCCTTCGAGAAGCAGGTAACGGTCAAGACCCTGCCCAACGGGCTGACGGTGGTGCTGTATCGCCGTCCAGAAGCCCCGGTCTTTTCCTTCTTCACGATGGTCGACGCCGGCTCGGCGCAGGACCCCCTGCACAAAACCGGGCTGGCCCACATGATGGAGCACATGGCCTTCAAGGGCACACCCGATATTGGAACGACCGACTACGCGAAAGAGAAGGTCGCGCTCCAGAAGGTCGAAGAGACCTACGCCGCGTACGAGGCCGAACGCGTGAAGCGTGTGGGACAAGACCCGCAGAAACTCAAGCAGCTCCAGGAAGCCTGGCAGGCAGCCATCAAGGATGCCGATCAGTACGTCATTAAGAACCAGTTCGGCGAAATCGTCGAGAGCCATGGCGGGGTTGGCCTGAACGCCTTCACCACCTACGACGAGACGGGATACATGTACTCCCTGCCGTCCAACCAGGTTGAGCTCTGGGCTGCGCTGGAGTCGGATCGTTTCAAGGATCCTGTCATGCGCGAGTTCTATAAGGAGCGCAACGTCGTGATGGAAGAGCGCCGTATGCGCACCGACAGCCGTCCCACCGGACGCCTGGTGGAGCAGTTCCTCGGGACGGCCTTCATGGCCAATCCCTATCATCGTCCTACGATTGGATATGCCTCCGATTTGCAGTCGTTCTCAGCGACGGATGCGCAGGAGTTTTTTCATCACAACTATGTTCCCAGCAACATGGTGATTGGGCTGGTGGGTGATCTTGATCCGGCAAAGGTCATGCCTATCGTTGAGGAGTATTTCGGCCAGCTTCCCGCCGCTCCCAAGCCGCTGGAGCTGACCACCACTGAGCCGCCGCAGAATTCTTTGCGCGAAGTGAATCTGCACGACCCGGCGCAGCCCTTCTACCTCGAAGGCTACCATCGTCCAAGCTATCTTGATCCCGACGACGCAGTCTACGACGCGATCACCGACCTGATGTCCAACGGCCGCGTATCGCGCCTTTATCGCGCGCTTGTGCGCGACCAGAAGATCGCAGCGTATGCGGCTGGATTCTCCGGACTGCCGGGCACCAAGTACGCACACTTGTTCGCCTTCTACGGAATCCCGCTCCCGGGGCATACCAATGACGAACTGCGCGACGCGATCCACAAGCAAATCGACCTGCTGAAGACGACGGACATTACCGACGAAGAGCTGGCGATGTTCAAGACGCGCTCCAAGGCCGATCTCATCCGCAGCCTGGCGAGCAACGAGGGCTTGGCGCAGGCGCTGGCCACCTACCAGACGCGCTACGGCGATTGGCGCGAGTTGTTCCGCTATCTCGATCGCGTGGACAAGGTGACCAAGGCCGATGTTCGCCGCGTCGCCAACCAGGTTTTCCAGGAGGGGAACCGCACGACAGGTGAAATCCTGACCGCGCAGCAGCCGGAGACGAAAGAAGGCGTGCCTCAGCAAAGCGCTCCTGCACCCGCTTCGCAACCGCCGAACAACGGCTCGCCGAAAGGAGCGGAATGATGCGACAAGGCAGAATGTATCGCTTGCTTTGGCTGTGCTGCTTCGCACTGCTTGCGGTTTCGCTTGGCGCGGCGCAGGTAAAAGAGTGGAACCAGATTCAGGCGCCACCACTCCCTCCGTTCACGCCGCAAGAGCCGATTCGCGTTCAGCTCTCGAATGGCATGGTGATTTTCCTGCAGCCGGACCACGAGCTGCCGCTGATCGCGGCGACAGCGGAGATTCGCGGGGGCTCCATCTATGTGCCTGCCAACAAAGCAGGAATGGTCTCGGTTTACGGTGACGTGTGGCGCACCGGTGGCACGAAGACCAAGACCGGCGACCAGATGGATGATTTCCTCGAGGCCCGCGCCGCCAAGATCGAAACCTCCGGCGGGTCAGACTCAACCAGCATCGGCCTCGACTGCCTGAAGGGCGACTTCGACGCGGTGTTCGCCCTCTATCTCGACCTGCTGCACAACCCCGAGTTCCGGGCTGACAAGATTGATCTCACCAAGCAGCAGATGTACGCCGCGATCTCGCGCCGCAATGACAACGTCGACTCGATCGTCGGACGCGAGACCGCCATCCTCGGCTACGGCAAAGACAATCCCTACGCACGCGTGCCTGAATACGCGACCGTGGCTTCCATCACTCGCGACGACTTGCTGAATTTTCACAGTCAGTATGTGCAGCCGAACAACATCATCTTCGGCATCAGCGGCGACTTCGATCCCAAGGCGATGGAAGCCAAGCTGCGCCAGGCCTTCGAGTCGTGGCCAAGAGGGCCAGCCGCCAAGGCGCCAGAGATCAAGGTCACCGATCCCAAACCGGGTTACTACCTGGTGAAGAAATCGGACGTGAACCAGAGCAGCATCAACATGGTCAGCCTGGGTATTAAGCGCGACAATCCGGATTACTTTGCGGTCTCGGTGATGAACGAGATTTTCGGCGGCGGCTTTTCGTCACGGCTGTTCAACAATGTTCGCGCCGCGCAGGGGTTGGCCTACAACGTCGGAGGCGGCGTGGGCGCCAGCTTCGGACATCCCGGCCTGACCGATATTGAGATGGAGACCAAGAGCGCCACGACGGTGGAGGGTATCGATGCGCTCTATAAGGAAATCGACGATATGCGCAGCAACGCCTCTACTCCTGTGGAGTTGAAGCGCGCCAAAGACCAGATCCTCAATTCGTTTATCTTCCGCTTCGATACTCCTGAAAAGGTGCTGCGCGAGAAGATGCTGTACGAGTTCTATCGTTACCCGCTCGACTTCCTGGAGCAGTACCGCGCGCAAGTAGAGAAGGTCACAGCTGATGACGTGAGCCGGGTCGCGAAGAAGTATTTGCACAAAGAGACGCTGGCGGTCTTGGTGGTCGGCAACGCAGAAGAATTCGGCAAGCCGTTATCGACTCTCGGGCCGGTGCAGGACGTCGATATTACAATTCCACCGCCACCGGCGAGTCTGATGGGCGAAGCCGCCGGACCGGGCGAAAACTAAATCGACTCATAATGTCCCGATTCGGAACGCTGGTCCTCGATTTCGACAGTACCATCATTAAAAATGAATCGCTTGAGGTGCTTTTTTCGGTATCCTTGGAGACCTCTGAACGCAAAGAAGAGATTCTTCAAAAGATCAAAGCAATAACCGACCGCGGTATGGAGGGCCTGATTTCTATTGAAACATCGCTGCGAGAGCGACTCGGGTTGCTGAAGGCAACCCGCGATCAGGTCGTTCGCGCTGCGAAGCTATGCTCCGAGTCAATAACGTGAATCATTTCTGCGCAATAAGACCTTCTTGGGAGACGCAGGCAATAATGTCTATGTGCTTTCCTCGGGATTTGAGGAAATTATTCTTACTACAACAGCGATGTTAGGAATCCCACGGCAGAAGGTGTTCGCCAACGCATTCACCTATAGCAACGACGGGATCGTCACTGGCCTTGACGCCACAAGGTTGACAGCACAGAATCGCGGGAAGGTAAAGCAGATTGAGGCCCTTGCGCTTACAGCTCCCATCATTATGGTGGGAGACGGATTCTCAGACTACGAGGTGAAGAAATACGGCGCTGCTGACGTATTCATCGCGTATACCGAACATGCCCAACGGCAAAACGTAGTTGCCCATGCCAACTATGTTGCCAACAGTTTTGACGACATAACAAGCTACCTCGCGGCGCTTTCATGACACTTCACAAAACCAAGGTCCTATTACTCGAGAATATACACAAAGATGCTCGGAAGATGTTTACGGCCAAGAACTATGAAGTAATCGCCGGTCCTGCATCCCTGGAAGAAGCCGATCTGATACGTGAAATTCGCGACGTGTCGATACTTGGCATCCGCTCCAAGACGCACATTTCACGAGCCATCCTTGACCACGCGGAAAAGCTCTTGGCCATCGGAGCCTACTGCATCGGCACCAACCAGATTGATCTCACGACCTGCACCCAAAACGCCGTTGCTGTCTTTAATGCTCCCTATTCAAATACCCGCAGTGTGGTCGAATTGGCCATCGGAAATATGATAGCCCTGATCCGCCGCTCTTTCGACGCATCGGCGAAATTACATCGCGGGGTGTGGGACAAAGACTCGTCGTGGCGCTTCGAGATGCGAGGCAAGACCCTGGGGATTGTGGGCTACGGCAACATAGGGTCCCAGCTATCGATTCTGGCCGAGCTGCTGGGAATGGAAGTGTACTTCTATGATATTCAGGACAAGCTGGCATTGGGAAATACGAAGAAGTGCAAGACGTTGGCTGAACTCCTGAAGATCTCGAACTTCGTCTCTCTCCATGTGGATGGTCGCCCGGATAATAGGAACCTTATTTCTAAGCGTGAATTACAAATCATGCGGCGGGGCTCGTACCTGTTGAACCTGAGCCGGGGCGAGATCGTGAACTTACCTGACCTTGCGGACGCCGTACGGTCACGGCATCTGGCCGGAGCGGCGGTTGACGTATTCCCAGTAGAGCCGAAAAGCAATAGTGAGCCGTTTTCCAGCGTCCTGCAAAATCTGGAGAACGTTATTCTGACGCCGCACGTAGGCGGGAATACAGAAGAAGCGCAGAAGGACATTGCCCACTCGGTCACCAATCGTCTTTTCGAGTATTTGCAAAATGGGAGCGTTTCACGGTCAGTCAACTTTCCGGAAGTCATTCTGCCGGCCGTAAAGAAGGGGCATCGGGTGGTTCATATCCACAAGAATGTTCCCGGCATACTTGCCCGTATTAACAAGATATTTGCCAGCCATGGCATTAACATCGAAGGTCAGCACCTACAGACTCAGGGACATCTGGGTTATGCGGTAACCGATGTTCCGTCGGCTGATCAGGGTTTGCTTGCAGCGCTCCAGAAAATTCCCAACACGATAAGGACCAGGAAACTCTTTTAAAGATCCATGCCTAAGACCTATTTCACCGTTGGCCCCAGTGAGCTTCATCGTGACGTACCGTTGTTCCTACAGAAGGCTCTCGAGCAACAGATTGGGTCCATATCGCACAGGGGCTCTGTTTTTCGAGAGCTCTTCGCAACGTTATCAGCAAATCTGAAGAAGCTATTCTTACTGCCCGCGGACTACCTTGTCGTTTATTCCGGAACGGCAACGGAATTCATGGAGCGGGTGGTACAAAGCTGTTCTTCTGAGCGGACCGTCCATTTTGTGGATGGCGCCTTCTCCAAGAAGTTCAGCGACATCGCGCGGCAAAACCACAGGACCGTTGTTGAAATCCCCGTCCTCCAGGATCACAGCTACGACGATGCATCCTCGTACGGTGTCGAGTCGGCTGAACTGATCTGCCTCACCCACAATGAAACAAGTAACGGCGTTGTGCTCGAAGAGGGCTTGCTTGACGCGGTGCGGCAACGTTTTCCCGATGCGGTGATCGCGCTCGATATAGTTTCCTCTGCCCCGGAAACTCAAGTTGAGCTCGCGAAGGCTGACTGTATATTTTTCTCGGTTCAAAAGGGGTTTGGTTTGCCGGCTGGCCTGGGCGCGATGTTCGTAAGTTCGCGCGCCATGGCAAAGGCGCGAAAGTGCGAAAAAGAAGCCGGCAGCATCTATCGAGGTTCTTACCACTCGTTGACTAACCTGGCTCAAGCCGCCATGAGAAACGAGACGGTTGCCACCCCAAACGTGCTTGGGATGTTTCTGTTGAATGAGGTCGTCGGAGATTTCCTCCGGCGAGGAATCGACGCGATCAGGAGAGAAACTGCGCAGAAAGCCGCTTTGCTTTACGCCGCTCTCGAAGCGGCAGCGAAGCGCTCAATTCTGAAGCCCTTGGTCGACAACCCTGCTGTGCGTTCGCAAACCGTGATCGTGGCTGACGTTCTGGATTCTAGAGGCGGGCAGCACTTGAGAGCGATCTTCGAAAGTGCGGGATTGATGGTGGGGACAGGTTATGGTTCCTTCAAGGAAAAGCACATTCGCATCGGCAATTTCCCGGCGCACTCAATCCTAAAAGTGAACGAGCTTTGTGACGTAATACTTCATCTTTGAGTCTTTGAGTACCGCACTCGAAGCGAAGCCCGATCTCATTTCGCTACGGTTTCTTCACTGAGTTCCACCCCCCTTTCGACCACAGCGGCAGCCAGCATACGGCCACCGGGTCTCGCCTCCACACCCAACGCGCGACTTCTACCGCAATTGTCAATGACTGGCTGGTGGCGGGCGCGTTCCATGCGTTTTCCACGACCACCGACCTCTTGACTGAGCCTCGACCATGAGTTTATTCTAGGCGAACAAAAGGCGAATATCAGAACTGCCCCGTGTACCCGCTCATCGAGATCGAATCGCCGGAAAACGCCGCCCAGGACAAGCCCGAGCTGGTCGGCATTGCCAAGCTTGCGGCCATGGGAGCATCGCTGCGACAGGGACACTTCGTCGAATACTTCTCGCTGCCCTCGCGCGGGCTGCTGAACCGCTGCGTCTCGAACCGGCGCATGCCGTTTACCTGGACGATCAATCCCTATCGCGGCTGCGAGTTCGCCTGCAAGTACTGCTATGCGCGCTACACGCATGAGTTCATGGAGATGCGCGATGGCGTCGACTTCGAGCGCAAGATCTACGTTAAGCAAGAGGCTGCCTGGCTGCTGCGACAGGATCTGAAGAAGGTGAAACGCGGGGAAGAGATTGCCATTGGAACAGCGACCGATCCGTATCAGCCGGCGGAGAAGCGCTTCGAGGTGACGCGCAGCATTCTGGAGGAATTCGCATTGCACCGCGGATTCGAGATCGGAATCGTGACGAAATCCGATCTGGTGACGCGCGACATCGAGGTGCTACGGCACATTGCCGAACACAATCAACTGTTCGTGAACATCACCATCACTACCCTCGACACGAAGCTAGCTCGCATTCTGGAGCCGCGAGCGCCGCGGCCCGACCTGCGATTAAAGGCGGTTAAGGAGCTCAACCTGGCGGGAGTGCGAGCGGGGGTGATCTGCGCGCCTGTCGTGCCTGGAATTACCGATTCGCCTACCGCTCTCGATGCGCTGGTTAAGGCGACGAAAGAGGCGGGAGGCAGGTACATCTACGCCAATCCGCTGTTCCTGAAGCCATGCTCGGCAAGCATCTTCCTGCCGTTTCTAGAGAAGGAATTTCCGCAGCTGGTCGACGAGTATAGCAAGCGCTATGCGGATAAAGCGTTCGTCAGCACCGTCTATGCAAAGCGCATTTCCGAGCTGATGGCGAGCTTGCGAAAGAAACACGGTATGACAAGGGAGATTACCGATCGGGGAGGAATTTCGGCTCAGAACAAGCCGCAGGAAGAGCAGATGATGCTGTTTGGGACTTAGCGGTTCGGCCGTCATTTCCTTCTCAGTTAGCAATCTCCTTAAGAATTGTCATCCTGAGCGCAGCGAAGGACCTGCTTTCGTTTGCCGTGCAAAGCAGGTTCGTCGACGACTGAAGTCGGCTCAGGATGACAATGCTGGGAAGTGCTATGGCTCGGCTGAAAGCTGACCCCCTTTAAAGATGAGCTGCTGGTTCGTGACGCGCGCAAAGAGCAGATCCCTCGCTGCGCTCGTGATGACAAATCAAAAGTGAGATGACAAATCTAGAGGAATATCAGCCGAACAGCCGCATCAACCCCCGTGCGGGAAGATCGGGCACCAGAAAGGTCTGCGAAGTACCAGCCGCCCAAGTTAGCGCCTCTGCCGCCCCGTAGCCGCTGCGCACCGCGCCCTCCATCGTTGAAGGCCAGCCAGTGGCGGTCCAATCTCCGGCAAGAAACAATCGAGGCCACGGGCTGGTATGTGATGGACGATAGGCATCGCTGCCCGGAACAGGCGAGAACGTGGCGTGCACTTCCTTGATCACAGTTGATTTCGTCAGCTTGGCTTCGCGGACAGCAGGGAAGAACTCGGCCAGCTCGCGCACGGCAAGTTCAATGATCTCGCCGCGGGACTTTTCCACCAGAGACTTCGAAGCGCTCACTACCAGCTCGATATAGCTTCCATTCTGTGGAGCGTCGCGACGAGTCGCGAGGATCTTCGACTTCTGAAACATCCACTGTATGGTGCGCTCCAGCAGAACCGCGTGCTCGAGCGGCGTGACCTCCCGGTCGAACCAAAGATGAATGCCGGTGATCGGAGCCGTGTCGAAGAAGTGCGTCTGCTCGCGCAGGGGCTCCAGTTCAGGCGTATCAGGCAGCAGTTTCTCAATTACATTGAACGGAGTCGCAAGCACAGCGTAGTCGGCCAAGACTTCTTCGCCACCGACTTTCAGAACGATGCCCTCGCCATCCGACGAGAGTGACTCGACGGAGGCCCGCAGATGCACCTTTCCACCGTGTCCGTCAATGTAAGTCGCGGCCTCACCGTAGAGCTGCGAGAGGGGAACGGCCGGCAGGCCCATGCGTCCAGCTTCCGCTGACTTGAGAAACGAATCGCGAAAGACCAGCGCGGCATAACGAACCGACACACGATCCAGGTCCTCGTTCAGCGCGCTGATCAGCACCGGTGCCCAGAAGCGATGAATGGACCGCTGTGTCTGTCCGTGATGGCGCAGCCAGGTCAAGAAATCCTGACCATCGTCCGCCGGAAGCGAAGGCACAAGTTCTAACAGTGCGCGCGCGATTGCCAGCTTGTCTCTGAAGCCGAGTACTTGCGAGGCAAGAAATGCTGGGCCTGCATGCATAGGCGCGGGTAAGAAGCTCGGCTTCAGTACCGACGAGCGCCCTCCGGGAAGCACAAACGTGATCCGGTCATACCAGCGAATCTGCTGCTCCACTCCGATTCGCTCGTAAAAGTCGATGAGATTGGTGCAGCAGCCGAGCAGCACGTGCTGACAGTTGTCGACGACTTCGCCGGTACCGGGATGCTCGTAGGACGACGCGCGGCCACCGAGATAGGGTCGTCGCTCAAACAGCTCAACCGAGTATCCGGCTTTCGCCAGCGCACTTCCGGCGGAGATTCCTGCCAGACCGCCTCCAATGATCGCTACTGTGGGCCGTTGCTGGTTGGGCTTGGAACTCATGTGAGGCGGCGGAGCATTCCTTTCGCCAGCACCCTGACCTTCTCGGCCGTGCTCAGCCGCACACGTTGCGAGAATACATCGTAGTCGCGCTGCGCAATGCGCTCCAAGAGACGGCGGTAGATCTCGACCAAAGTCCACAGTGCAGGTTGGCTGTCCTCATCCACCAGCGGAAGAAGTTCGTCGGCAGAGCGATAGTATTCGCGCGCACGCTCGGTTTCCAGCGCCAGCAGCGGCCGCATTGCAGTCGCCGCATTCCCGTTGGACAGCGCATGCACGTCGATACCACATTGTCGGAGGTCGGCCTGAGGCAGATAGACCCTCCCCATCGACCAATCCTCCTTCACGTCGCGAATGATGTTGGTGAGCTGGAAGGCTACTCCGGTGCGCTCGGCCAGCTTTTCTGCGCGCGGGTCGCGATAGCCAAAGATTCGAATGCAAACTAGACCGACGACCGACGCGACGTGATAACAGTAGTCGTAGAGCTGGTCAAAAGTTTCGTATTGCACCGTACTCTGGTCGGCGGCAACGTCCATCGTCGTCCCCTGCACCAGCTTCTCCAACAACTCCAACGGGATATTGAAGCGCTTCTGCGCATCAGCAAGGGCCATCAGCACCGGGTCGTCGGTTTTAGAGCCTTGCACAACGCAGCGCAAGGCATTAATCCAGGCAGTCAACTTTTCGCGGCGCTGCTCGAACGGCAGAGAAGCGTCGTCGGAGATATCATCCGCTCGGCGCATGAACGCGTATACCGCACAGAGCGCGTCGCGCTTATAGCGTGGAAGAACGAGGAATCCGTAATAGAAGTTCTTGGCAGCGGAGCGCGCGATGTGACAGCAAACGCCGTACGCTGCCCGCAGTTGCAGCGGGGAATCACTCACAGCAGTTTTCCCAGGGCGGCCCGCGCCACCAGCCAGAGTTTGCGCGGCTTGGAAATCACCGGACGGCGCGTCAGGACGTCATAGTCCTGGCGCTCGATCGCATCGAGGATGGCCAGTCCGCCGCGGCTGAACAGTTCGATGTCGAGAGCCAGGGAACGGTCGACCATCTTCGCAAGCGGCAGCCCGCGCTCGAACCAGTTGCGGGCGCGCTCCACCTCAAACTTCAGCATTGCGCGAAACTGCGGAGTAGCCTGATGGTTGGCGATATCGGTTTCAGTGACTTTGAACTGCGTCAGACTTTCGAGCGGCAGATATATGCGGCCCTTCTCGTAATCAACAGCGACATCCTGCCAGAAGTTCGCAAGCTGAAGCGCGGTACAAGTGTAGTCGGAGAGCCGTTGCCGCTCGGCATCGCGATAGCCACAGAGATAAAGCACAAGATGGCCAACCGGATTGGCCGAGTAATGACAGTATCCAAGCACGTCGTCGAAAGTCGGGAAGCGCGTGACTACCTGGTCCTGGCGAAAGGCAGCCAGCAGGTCGGAGAACTCATGCTGTGGGATGTCGAACTCGCGTACGGTCTCTTGCAGTGCGACGAACACCGGATGTCGCGGCGTTCCCGAGTAACACTGCTTCAGCTCGGCTTCCCACTCATCCAGCAGCAGCAACGCTTGCTGCTTGTCGGCGACCTCATCGCCCAGGTCATCCGATATACGGCAGTAGGCGTAGATGTTGTAGAAGTGCTGATGCAGATGCTTCGGCAGGAACCAGGTGACGACCGAAAAGTTTTCGTAGTGCGAGTGCGCCAGGCGCGAGCAGTAGGCGCGGGCTTCGGCCAGCGAGGGGGCGCGCTCGGGAATGGCGTACTCCGGCGGAAGAACGCGCCAGCCAGCGGTGCGGGACGGTGAAGCCGTTTCCGGATTGTAGGTTGGGTTGGGCATGGGCGCGTCGCGCAGTTTATCGTCGGTTGCAGGGAAAGCAGGTCCTTCGCTTCGCTTGACAGGATGACAACTGCGATCACGGCTTGAACCGCCGCTATGGCACTGACAACTGAAAGCTGACGACTGACAACTGCTTCACCGCCCGGGGATGATTGCCGTCTTGATGTCGTCGGTGCGGTTCAGCATGTGCCGTAGCACCTGTTGCAAACGCGATAGCGGCGCCTCACCGGTAATATAATCCGTGCCCTTGATCTTCCGCTCGGAGATGAGGCTGAAGGCTTTACGCACCGTTTCAGGCGTGTGATGAAAGGTGGCTTTCAGCGTCAGATCGTTATAGTGCAAACGCTGCGTATCGAGTGCGACCTTGGTACCGCTGGCACATCCGCCGAAGAAGTTCACGGTACCGCCCTTGCGCACCATGTCGATCGACCACTCCCATGCCTGAGGCCGGCCCACGGCTTCGACAACAACATCACATCCGCGGCCATCCGGGGTAAGCCGGCGAACCGCCTTCACCGGATCGTCGACTTCGGTGATCTGAACGGTTTCATCGGCGCCAATGCGCAGCGCAGCTTCCACCTGAGAGTCCCGCTTGACGATGCTGATCACGTTGCAGCCGGCAATCTTGGCCACCTGGACAAACATCAGCCCAATTGGGCCCGCGCCGATAACCGCCACCGTATCGCCAATCTCCATCTTGGTTTCATGCAGCCCGCGGAGCACGCACGCCAGAGGCTCAACCATGGCGGCTTCTTCAAAGCTGACGTGCTTCGGCATGGCCAGCACGTTGCTTTCAACAATGCGACGCGGAATGCGGATGTACTCGGCGTAGGCGCCGTTGTTGAACAGCAGATCTTCGCAGAGGTTCTCCTGGTGCTTGGAGCAATAGAAGCACATGCCGCAGGGAGCCGAGTTCAGCGCGACCACGCGCATACCCCGCTTGAATCCTTTGACGTTGGGCCCGACCTCTTCGATCACACCGGCCAGCTCGTGTCCAAATAGCGCGGGAGGAACAATCATCCGCGCGTGATAGCCGCGCTGGTAGACCTTGAGATCGGTGCCGCAGGTCAAGGCGACTTGCACCTTGATGAGGATCTCGCCCTCTTCCAGCGTGGGGATCGGCACTCTCTCGATTTTGACGTCCTCTTTCCCGTAGAGGACCGCCGCGGTCATCTGTCCATTCACTCTGCTAATCCTTCCATGACCTGCCCGGTTGTATGACGATTTTCATCGAATCCGGCTTCGGACGGGCAGCCAACTGCAAAGCCTGCACAGCCTCCTGCAACGGGAAAGAATGGCTAATCAGCCGTTCCATTTCCATTTCGCCGCCTAAGACAAACTGCTCGGACTCGCTTTGCAGGTCAACCGACGCGCTATAAGACCCCAGCAGGCTTTTCTCCTCAACACAAACCGCCGCCGGGTCGATGGTCGCCTCTCCATGCTGCGTCTGGGCAAATAATAGAACCCGTCCCCCAGGACGAGTTGCATCCATGGCGGGCCGGATTAGACCGTTGCCTGCCACGGCCAGAATGACGGCGTCGGCTCCGCGCCCCTCCGTTAGGCCCTTGACGGTTTCCACCGTGTCCTGAGTCGAGGCGTCTATGTTCTCTTTCAGGCCGAACGTCTTAGATATTGTATGCCTCAGCGGAAACAAATCGGAAGTAATCACTCGTGCGCCGCGGCGGCGGGCCAGAACTCCAAGAATGATGCCAATCGGCCCTTGCCCAATCACCAGAACCGTCTCCCCCGGCCGCAGTCCGAGTGTCTCTACGCCTTTCATGCAGGTATTGACGGGTTCGATAAAGGAGGCCTGCTCGAACGAGACGCCGTCTGGAATGCGGACTACGCCACCCCTGCCGACAATCCACTCCATCACGCGGACGTACTCGGAAAACCCTCCGCCGCTGGGTTCGTACCCGGCAGTAGCTCCTACCTTCTTGTAGGTCGGACACTGGGCAAACACCTTGTGTTCGCAGTAGTAGCAGTTCCCACAGGGAATGTGATGGAAGACCATCACGCGCTCACACAGGCTGAAACCGCTCACACCCTCGCCCACGGCGGCTATGACTCCGGTGGTCTCGTGGCCAAAGATGCGCGGGGCCGAGTGCGACCCGGTCGCGATTTTCTTAAGATCGGTACCGCAGATTCCGCAGGTATGAACACGGATCAGAAGCTCGCCTGCTCGGATCTCGGGAACGGGCACAGTCTCTAGCCGGATATCGTTCACGCCCCGGTACACGGCGGCCTGCATAACCGCAGGGATGGTGCCGATGCTGCCGGTTTTTTGTAGTTGCGTCGCTATCGACAAAGCTTCTTGGCCTCACACATGGGCTTCCGTCTCCGAAATTGCGCCTTGTGCATGTTGTTGAATTAGATGATTCAATGCATCCGCGAGGTTCCGAATCGCCAGTTGAGTATTGTTGGCGAGGTGAATGGCGGGCAGCCACCACTTCGGCCGTACGGCTACGAATCCCACGAACCCAAGCACATGAAATTGACCGCGATCGTCCACAAACTTACCGAGCGGCGGCATGGGGAACCCCAATTCGTCGGAGATTGCCTTTAGCGATGCAAATGGGATCCCGCGTTCCCTGGCAACGCCGGCGACGGCTGCGCCTTCCATGTCAACTGCCGATGCCGCATAGAGCGAAGCCAAGTGGAGCTTACTTTGAACTCCCGCCACGCGCGATGAAGTGACCAGCACAGCCTCGCCGCCAACCGTCGCGTAATGTTCTCCAGTGGCCTCGTCGACGACGTCGCGGACATGTACGACATCGCCTGCTTTCAAGTCCGGCGTCAAAGCGCCCGCAATGCCGGCCGAGACCAGAAGCTTTGGGTTCGCTTCGCGCACCGCCAACTCTGCCGCACGTTGCGCATTGTTACGTCCAATGCCACCTACAGCCAGTAGAGCCGATGGCAACTCGTAGAGATAAACGCCATCCAGCTCGCGAAGCTTCGCATGCCGCTCCAGCGGCTGCAACTCGTGCCGCATCGCCGCAACGATCGCAACCGGCTTAGACATAGCCATTGAGCGCGGAACCAGTCCACCGCCCGCCGCAAGGCGTCGTCCACAGGACCGGTTTTCCAGCCCAATTCACGTTCAGCCTTCGCGCTGGTGACGAACATCTTCTTGCGCCCCATGCGGACGGCATCCAGCGTGACGCGAGGCTCACGCTTGCGCAGCTTGCCCGTTACCAGCGTATCGATAACGCCAGTCGCATACGCCACGGCATACGGCAGCTCGATCCGGGGAGAAGGCAGCCCTGTGATCGCTGCCAGCTTATCGAGGATCTGTTTCAGCGTCAGGTTGTCGCCACCCAGGATGTAGCGCTCACCAGGCTTGGCTCTTTCGAGCGCCACGATGTGTCCCTCGGCGCAATCGAGCACGTCGAGCAGATTCAAGCCGGTATCGACATAAGCCGGGAATTTGCGTTTCAGAAAGTCCACGATGATCTGCCCGGTAGGCGTGGGCTTGATGTCGCGTTCTCCAATCGGAGTCGTCGGGTTCACCATGACGACGTCTTGTCCCGCGCGGGCGGCCGCGATCACCAGTTGTTCCGCCATGAACTTGCTGCGCTTGTAGTCGCCGATCATGTTCGAGAGCGTGACGGGCGTGCTCTCGTCCGTCAGCCTGCCATTATTGCCGAAGCCCATGGTGGCAACGCTGCTGGTATACACAACCCGCCGCACGCCGGACGCTTTGGCCGCGCTCAGGATGTTGCGCGTGCCCTCAACGTTGGAGTCGTAGAGTTCGCGGCCATTGACAGCCCAAAGCCGGTAGTCGGCGGCAACGTGAAACACGACGTCGCAACCCTGCATTCCCTGCTTCAACGAATCGGGATCGCGAACGTCGCCGACGACGCGCTCGGCATTCAGATCGCTAATGTTGTCCAGCCGGCTCGACGGCCGCACCAGCACGCGCAAGTCGGCACCGCGGCTCAGAAGCGCGCGTGCGACATGGCTTCCCAGGAAGCCGGTCGAACCTGTGACAAAAGCTTTCATTATTCAGTAAAGGTTAATTCTTCCAGACAGCCGATGGTGGCGAGCTTTGTATCAGGGCATGGCTTCAGCCGTGCCGCAAGCGCGTTACTATACTTTGTCATCACGAGGGAGCTTTAGCTCCCGAGGGATCTGTTTTTGTGTCGCCCCTACGGGACTTGGGCATTGTTCCCACTTCACCCAGCGCTGAAGCGCTGGGCTAAGGTCTGCTGCGCCTATGGCGCAGCTGTCTTGCTACTCGGCTCTACTTCACACACAGCACCGTGCTCTGGTACGCGGGCAATAGGGTCTCTACTTCGCCGAACCCTGCGTCGCGACAAACCCCTTCCATCCAGGACTTGTCATACGCCACGGCGGCTTCCGGATACCGCTCGTTCTCAATGTAAGCAGCGCCCCGGCGATGAGCGAAAGTCCAACGCCCGCCCAAAATGTTCAGCCTGCGAAGGTCGTCCATGCAGAAGAACGTCATCGCCATAATGCCGCCCGGGCGGAGCACCCGCGCCGATTCCTTCACGTATGCCTTCACATCGCGTTCCAGCAAATGCGAGAACAGAGACTGCGACATCACCAGATCGATCGAACCATCTTCGCAGCCTTCTAGCACCGGCAAATCGGATGTGTCCCGGGTTGGCGTCCCTCGTTTGGACGCTAACCCGGGCGGAGCCGGATTGTACACAGCGCTGTAGCTATCCACGGTACGAAACGTGAAATGCCGGGGATCGAAATTCTGCCGGCACCAGTGAACCATGTCGCCGTCCACATCCACGCCGAAATATTGACCCCGAAATCGCTCACCCATATAGTCGAAGTCCCGCAGGGCCACGGCGCTCTTTCCGCATCCACACCCGATATCAACGATCCGCGAGTCCAGCTTCGCCCACCCCTGCGCGAAGGCGTACATCCAGAAATTGACGCCTTGTGTCAGGTAGAAGAAGTATGGCGACAGGACGTCGTTGCATCCCGTCCGGCTGATATATCGCATCGGCGGAAACCGCCGCTTGCTGATGATTCGGCAAGCCGCTCCCACCGTCCAATCGTTGATAACGGATAACGGATAGAACAGCGCGGACCGCGACAAAACGGCCGTCGAAGGAACCAGCCTTCGCAACCAACGCTCAGAGACCATCGGAGTGCATCATCGTGTGTGCTGGTTGCGCGACCCCCGCGATGCAAATTCGCAGCCCGGAAGCCTACGGCGCGTTGATCCCTTACGGGCGGTCCTGACCCAGCGAACCGCTGCGCAGTCGAACTGCTCTGAGTTGATCTTCTGTCGCCGCCGCTGAGGCCTTGGCATAAGTGCTCAAGGCGATGAGTGGGAAATACTGCCGGTACATGTAATACATCAGGTAAAAGACCCGGGGGAATCCGGTGCCCGTGTACCACTGCTCATCCCACGAACCATCGCGCCTCTGCGTCTTGAGCAGGTATGCGATGCCACGCTCTACGCAATCGCTGCGCAGATCGTTCGCCGCCAGCAGGCCCATGACCGCCCACGCGGTTTGCGAAGCCGTGCTCGGGCCCACGCCCTTGGTGTTGGGATCGTCGTAAGAGCCGCAGCTTTCTCCCCAGCCGCCGTCGGGATTCTGCATCATGCGGAGCCATTCCGCGGCTTGTTGCACCATGGGTTCGTGATTATCGACGCCCACAGCCTCGAGTCCTCGCAGGACGAGCGCCGTGCCGTAAATGTAGTTCACACCCCAACGCCCAAACCACGAGCCATCCGTCTCCTGCTCGCGTTTGACGAACTCTACGGCCCGTCGCACAGGCTCGTCTTTCAACGAGTAGCCATAGGTCGCGAGGCACTCCAGCACGCGGCCGGTAATGTCTACGGTCGCGGGATCGAGCATGGCGTTGTGATCGGCAAAGGGAATGTTCTGGAACACCATGCGGTCGTTGTCTTTGTCGAACGACGCCCAGCCCCCGTTTTTACACTGCATGGAGAGAACCCAATCAATCGCGCGCTGAACCGACTTGTCCTGAAACTCCTCATTGCCGGTCTTGACCTTGCTCAGCGCCAACATCACCATGGCGCTGTCATCAACATCGGGATAGAACTCGTTGTTGAATTCGAAGTACCATCCTGCGGGGGCGGCCTTGGGATTTTTGACGCACCAGTCGCCTTTGCGCGTGACCTGCTTTTGCAGCATCCACTCGCTGGGCCGCACCAGTCGAGGATCGCTTGCAGAAACCCCGCTATCTCCAAGGGCGAAGATCGCGTACGCGGTATCCCACACGGGTGATTTGCAGGGCTGCATGCGGAAGGTCGTCTCCTCCTCGATGCCAAGCTTCTCAAACTCGTCCATGGCGCGGATCACCTGCGGATCATCAAGCGAATAGCCCAGGCAGCGCAGCGCGATGATCGAATTCATGATGCCGGGATAGATAGCTCCCAACCCATCGCTCATCTCCAGTCGCTCCAACATCCATTTCTCGGCCTTCTTCAACGCCTGCGAGCGCAGCGGGCGTATGTGGACGCGCTCGAAGAAGTGCACCAGCCGATCAAGCACCAGGAAGAAGTTACGCCAGCTCACGATCTTCTTCGCCCACTTCAGGCGCAGATTGCTTTTGCGGCCGCCAACAAAAAGCTCGTCGATCTGATGCTCGTCGGGGATTTTCTTGAACGGCTTCTTGGCATACGCGATCGACAACGGAACCAGGATGGCGCGCGACCAGGAGGAAATCTCGTAGATGTTGAACCAGAACCAGTTAGGGAAGAGAACGATCTCCGGCGGTACAGCCGGGACAGCATCGTAATCATACTGGCCCAGAAAGCAGAGATAGATCTTGGTGAAGGTGTTGACCGCGGTCACGCCGCCCATCGCCAGAATGCGTTCGCGGGCCTTGGCCATTGCGGGATGATCCGGTGAATATCCCGACATCTTGAGCGCGAAATATGCCTTCACCGAAGCGCTGATGTTAGAAGGGCCGCCATTGTAGATGGGCCAGCCACCGTCCTCATTCTGCCGGCCAAGGATCTCGTTAGCGCACTTCTGCGTGCGTGCCGGGTCTTCCGTTCCCAGCAGACGATGCAGAAGGATGTAGTCGGACTCGAGGGTTGAGTCGGCTCCGAGCTCGCCGCACCAGTAGCCTTCCTCCGCTTCCTGGAGCGAGAAAAGATACTTGCGCGAGGCGTCGATGGCCGCGGCGACGCGCGCCTTGATGTCATCAATTTTGCCGAAACGCATCTCGGCAGGATTCGAAGGTATTGCTTCTGCCATTGCGTTTATTCAGCCAGTGCCGGGGCGGCGCCAATCGCTTCTACAATCTCGGGCGGCAGACCGAAGCGAACGTGTTCCGGCATCACTTCCACCTCCCGCAAATCGGTGAAACCCTGTTCCTGCAAGTAGCTCACGGCTTCCTGCACCAAAATCTCGGGAGCCGAAGCGCCCGCCGTTAGGCCAACTGTCTTCACGTCCATCAACCATTCGGGCTGAATGGAGCGGAAGTTCTCGATCAGGTACGACTTCGCGCCTAAGTTGCACGCCACTTCAACCAGACGGTTGGAGTTCGAGCTGTTATCGGACCCGACTACCAGCAAAAGGTCACACTCTGCCGCAACTTCCTTTACGGCTGTTTGTCGGTTCTCGGTTGCGTAGCAGATATCCTGCGCGTGCGGACCTTTGATGCTCGGAAACTTTTTCCGCAAGGCTTCGATCACGTGCCTGGTCTCATCGAGGCTCAACGTGGTCTGCGTGAGATAAGCAACGCGCTCGGGATCGGGAACCTGGAGGTTCTCAACCTCCGCCGGCGAGTCCACAACTTGAGTAACAGCCGGAGCTTCGCCCAGGGTGCCAATGACTTCGTCATGGTCGCGATGGCCGATCAGGATCAGCGAATAACCTTCGCGGGCGAACTTGACCGCCTCGACATGCACTTTCGTCACCAGCGGACAGGTCGCATCGATAACACGCAATTCGCGCAGCTTGCTGGAATCGCGGACCTCTGGAGCGACTCCGTGCGCGCTGTAAATCACGCGCTCGCCGGCGGGAACCTCTTCCACGCTATCGACAAAGATGGCGCCCTTGGCGGTAAGCTCGTCCACCACATAGCGGTTGTGAACGATCTCCTTGCGCACATAGATCGGCGCGCCGAAGGTCTCCAGCGCAATGCGTACGATATCGATGGCGCGTACCACGCCCGCGCAGAAACCTCGCGGCTTCAGCAGAAGTAAGGTCTTTGCTTCGCTTTGAACCATGAACTCCTTAAGTAGGATGTCACCAGACGAACTGAGGCCATCCTCACTGAAATTCTATTTTAACAGTCCGCGAAGCCGGAACCGAACGCGCCGGAGCTGCGGAATCCAGCAATATACCCCCCGATTTGAGCAGTTAATGGAGAGTTAAGTTTCTTTAATTCGAGCGGAACGCGTAAGCTGAGAACTTATGGGGAAGAAACCAAAGTCGCCTCGGCGCAACGATAAAGCGCCCTCGGATGGCCGAGCGCGGACCCCACAAGAAAAGCCGAAGTTTGCCTCCATGGAGGAATGGTTTGCCGCGATTGATAGCCACGGGCCAATCGAGGCCTTTGGTCCGGGTTGGCGAAAGCAGCCACGAACTCCTAAGCGCAAAGTGTTCTGAGAGCCTCCTTGTCCTCCGTGGTGAAATCCTCCGTCTCCGTTTGCGCTTCCTCATCACCCTCCTTTATCGTTGACCTTCCTTCGTACCGGAACCATCAATGAGCGACAACATCCAGCAGCCCACGTTCGAAAGCAAGGTCAAAACCACGTCCCCGCGTTTTGAGCACAACCTCCATGCCATGGCCGAGTTGGTCACCCGCCTGCGGAACGAAGAAGAGATTATCCACGAAGGCGGCGGCGACAAGGCCATCGAGTCGCAGCACAAAAAAGGACGCCTCACCGCGCGTGAGCGCATTGCTCTGCTCATCGACGAAGGCACGGAGTTCTTTGAGCTCGGCACCTATACCGCCTGGGGCATGTACGAAGAGTGGGGCGGCGCGCCGGCGGCTGGTGTGGTGACAGGATTGGGCCGCATCCACGGGCGCATGGTCATGCTCATCGTGAACGATGCGACCGTGAAAGCCGGTGCCTTCTTCCCGATGACCGCGAAGAAAGTCATCCGCGCCCAAAACATCGCCATCGACAATCACATCCCAACGATTTACCTGGTCGATTCCGCCGGTGTTTTCCTCCCCCTGCAGGAGGACGTCTTTCCCGACACTGACGACTTCGGGCGCGTCTTCCGCAATAACGCGGTGATGTCGGCCATGGGCATTCCGCAGATCGCCGCCATCATGGGCATGTGCGTCGCGGGCGGCGGATATCTGCCCGTGATGTGCGACCACGTGCTGATGACCGAAGGCAGCGGATTGTTTCTTGCCGGGCCGGCCCTGGTGCAGGCGGCGATTGGAGCGAAGTACACGGCTGAGGAGTTGGGCGGAGCGAAGATGCACGCGCAAATCAGCGGCACCGTCGATTATCGCGAGCCCAATGATGAATCCTGCATTGCCCGCATTCGCTCGCTGGTCGACAAGATGGGCAATCGCCAGCTCGGCATCTTCGACCGCAAAGAACCGCAGCCGCCGCGCTATGACGCCAGCGAGATTTACGGCATCTTCGATGCGGACGGTGCGAAGCAGTACGACATGAAAGAGATCATCGCGCGCATCGCCGACGACAGCCGTTTCGATGAGTATCGGCCCGAATACGGGGAGACGGTGATTTGCGGCTTCGCGCGCATCGGCGGATTTGCCGTCGGCATCGTGGCCAACCAGAAGACGCACGTGCATCAGACCGACCACTCGGGCAACAAGCGCGTAGAGTTCGGTGGCGTGATCTATACCGAATCGGCCGAGAAGGCCGCGCGCTTCATCATGGACTGCAACCAGAACATTGTGCCGCTGATATTCCTGCACGACGTCAACGGATTCATGGTGGGCCGTGACGCCGAATGGAGCGGCATTATTCGTGCCGGAGCCAAGATGGTAAACGCCGTTTCGAACTCCGTGGTGCCGAAGATCGCGGTGATCGTCGGCGGCTCGTTCGGGGCAGGGCATTATGCCATGTGCGGCAAGGCCTACGATCCGCGCTTCCTGTTCGCCTGGCCCAGCGCGAAGTACTCCGTCATGAGCGGAGCTTCCGCAGCAGGCACCCTGGTTGAAATCAAAATCAAGCAGCTGGAGCGCGGTGGCAAGAAGCTGAGCGAAGACGACAAGAAGAAGCTCTACGACGAAGTGAAAGCCACTTACGACCAGCAGATGGATCCTCGTTACGGTGCCGCCCGCCTGTGGATCGACAAGATCATCGACCCGGTTGAAACCCGCGACGCGATCATCACTGCACTGGAAGCTGCGTCGCTGAATCCCGAGCTGCCGAAGTTCAGCGTGGGGGTGCTGCAAACGTAGCTGCCAGATCTCAGCTTTCAGCCGTCAGGACTGGTGTCCGGTGTCGGGCGTCAGATATCCGCCGCCATTTCCCTGGTTGCTATCCCTTGCACTTTCCCTCCGAGCCGGCCTGATAGAGCGACTTCAACGCTCCCTCACTCAGTGCCCGATTGAAACCAAATACGTCGCCGCAATTCCGCGCCCGAGTACTTAGTAAGCGGCGAGGCCTTGCGCGCCGGCGTCGACCGGCAAGCCACCAACTGCTACGAGCGAAGTCAGTGACCCGTCTGCGTTGATCTGGAAGGCGCCCACCGTGCCGTCGCCGTTGAGCACATAGAGGAAGCTGGTGTTGCCCTGGTGTACGACCGCCATATCGTTCGGCTTATTGGCGACGGCGGCGACTGCCGCGAGCAGGGTAAGACTCCCATCCGTCCCAACCGAGTAGCTCGAGATGTTACTGCCCAAGTTGTTCGAAACGTAAGCGAATCGGCCCGTCTTGGGATCGAGCACGACCCAGCAGGACGTCCCCTGCCCATTGGCGACACTCGCGCTGATTGCTTGCAGGTTACCAGTCGGAGTGATCGCGAACGAGGAGACGGTGCTTGCGGTGGGGTTGGGAATAGTTGCGCTTCCACCGAAAGGCTCTGCGACAATCAGGTGCCCTCCAGCGTCAAAGGCGAAGCCAAAATAGGTGGGCTGATTTGGCCCTTTGGCCTTCGTCAATGTGGGCTTACCTAGTTTTCCACCGGCGCCCACTGGGAAGACGTAGATTGTGTTGGTCGATTTGACCGTCACAACCAAATGATGACCATCAGGCGTGAAACCAACTTGGGCCGGGGACCGGGGAAACGCCGGCGGGTTCAGGCCGCACTGAAAACTGGTCCCTGGGGGAAACCCTCCGGGGTCACAGTTCAGGAAAGTGCCGGTGCCGGCAAGGGCGCCCGGATCGATTGCCTGCCGAGAGTTAGCAAGAGGGGTCATCATGCCAAGTGCGTCCACAGTGAAGCCGCTGATATTGGGGCTGTCGTGGCTGCTGACGACAGCCGGGCCGGAGCCGCCCGCGTTGAGCACGTAAAGCACATCTCCGCTGATCGTCAGACTGTCGGGAAACTCGCCGCCAGACGCAACCTTGTCCGCGAACGTCAAGCTGCCATCGTTTGCGACGCGGAACGAGGTAATTGTCCCCAATTGGGAGTCAGAACCGTTAGAGGCGAGAGTTTCCGTATTCACAGCGAAAAGCCGATGATGATTGTTGTCCAATATCAGCCCCCCCTGCGAACCCAGCGAGTCCGTCCCGTCTAATTGCAGGCCGCACCCGCCACCTCCCGTCGCAATCGTTTGCATGAGGGTCAACGTTCCATTGGTGGCCCGATGATAAACAAGGACCTGGTTTTGCCCTATGGCGTTGGTCATGGCGTACACTGCCCCCTGTGGCCCCGCCACTGTCGACACTGGCGAACCTGCCGTGGTACTCATTTGTCTCCTCCTTCCCGGGGTGCGCGTATGGAGTGAGGTTCAGATTAGCTAGGATCGCTGTTTTGGCGACCCCGACCACCGCATCCTACGAACCCCGGATCGTCATTCTCAATACTGAATTTAATGGTTCCCGCATTCATCTCGCCGGCAAGGATGGTCAATAAACCCGCGAGCAACATTGAGCGTAAGAGTGTAAAGGTGTTGCCTTCAGGGTTTGTTAGGTCCCTTCCCGGTTCGTTGCTGTTAACGCAAGTTCCCGCTCGAGATCGCAACGGCTTGACTATATATGCGGAACTTTCCTTCTAGATCCTCACTGCCGGACACTATATAACCTTTAAGTGAATCCAGCATAAATATTTTCTCTAGCTGGGCCCACAGCTCAGAACACGGTCCAGTCTGCCCCAAAGCGAGTCCCACAACTGTTGACAACGGCCGTTCCATCCGGTCTTGTCAGACACTCCTCGCCCACCGGCTAGCCACTGCCAACAGTAGCGGGCATGCTTCATCAACCGTCCGCCCGTCTTCACTAGTCGTTGCTGTAAACTCGTGAGCGACCAGTTCCCAATCCTCTGCGAGAGTGCCAGCCGACGCATCAGGTGTCCAGCCCGAAGGGCGGCATTTGTTTTAGCCGTGGGCGTCAGCTCCCAGAAGACGATATGGGCGAGGAAGCGCGAGCCGCGGGGCAGCGGCGGATGTCGAAGACCGGAGCAATGCGGGCGACGATTCCAAGCTTCGCTCGAACTGTGGTCTGTTGGTTCATCCTGTCGGCCACGTTCTTCGGAGCGGTGCTGTACGGGAATTTATCTAGCATGAGGCACCCTTTTGCAATTGATACACCGCGCGAACTTATGTTCGTAGGGTTTATAGCTGTTTCAGCTCTGCTCCTCGCATCGATAGTGGTATTTGTTCTCGATCTTGTACGCTATCTCCGTGATCACTAACAGCTCGGAGCTGGCAGCTCGCAGCTGGTAGCTTTCTTCCCCATGTTCGTTGATGAAGCCAAAATTCGAGTGAAAGCCGGTGACGGGGGCAACGGCTGCATGGCCTTCCGCCGCGAGAAGTTTGTGCCCCGTGGAGGCCCTTCCGGCGGTGACGGCGGCCATGGTGGCGACGTCATCATGGAATCCAGCGAGCGCCACAACACGCTGGTGCATTTCCGCTTCAATCCCGAATACAAGGCCGAGCGCGGACGCCACGGCGAGGGCTCGAACAAAACTGGCCGCGAAGGCGACGACGTCGTGCTGAAGGTTCCGGTCGGAACTATCGTGTACGACGAGCTCACCGGCGAGCTGGTGCACGACTTCTCGCACGCTGACGATCGCGTTGTCATTGCTCGCGGCGGTCGCGGCGGACGCGGCAACGCGCGCTTCGCCACCTCGGTGCATCAGGCGCCCCGCGAGCACGAGCAGGGCTTTCCGGGCGAGGAACGGAACCTTCGGCTGGAGCTCAAGCTGCTGGCCGACGTTGGCCTGGTCGGATATCCCAACGCGGGCAAGAGCACGCTGATCTCACGTATCTCGGCGGCGCGCCCCAAGATCGCCGACTATCCTTTCACCACCTTGCAGCCGAATCTGGGCGTGGCGGTTGTCGGCGACATGCCAGACGAGCGCAGCTTCGTAGTAGCAGATATTCCTGGTTTGATCGAAGGAGCGAGCGAAGGCGCCGGCTTGGGAACACAGTTCCTGCGCCATATCGAGCGCACACGTTTACTCGCACATCTGGTCGATGTGTCCGATGCCAGCGGCCGTCCTGATCCGGTAGAGGACTTCAAGGTCATCACGAAGGAGCTGGCGAATTTTGGCGAAAGCCTCGATTCCAAACCGACCCTTGTCGTGGCTACGAAGATCGACGCCGTTAACCAAGACAAGCTCGCCAAACTAAAGCGCTTCGCCAAGCGCAAGAAGCTCGACTTCTACGCGATTTCAGCCGTGACCGGCAAAGGAATAGACGAGCTGAAGTGGGCAATGGCCGATCGCGTGGAGAAGGTCAAGAAGCAAGTAGCTGTGAGCGACGAACTGCGAGCGGGCAGCGAGTAGCCGATCGCTTTTCGCCGTTCGCCAGACGCTTTTCGCTAGACGCTGTTCGCTTTTCGCTCTTCGCTTTTCGCCAGAACACCCGAGGAGTTTCCTGAAAAACAGACAGTCTGATGCACCGACAGCGAAGATGAAAGAGATTCCGGACTTAGGGAGAACGGTCCATCCGGCGTCTGGCGAAAAGCGAATAGCGAAGAGCGAAAAGCGAAAGGCGACGGAAAAGAGCCAAAAGCGCCCGAGGCTCTTCCTCGCGGCTCGATGCTCGCAGCTCGTTGCTATGTGCTAATCCCTTCCAAAACTTACACTTGCAAACCGCTCAGGAATTTGAGAGTATCCCCTCGAAGCCTCGCAGTCATGTCGGGAAGGGCTGTGGGCAAGGGGCGAACGGATGACCAAGGCAGATTTGATCGATGAAGTATCGCGGCTGGCGGAACTCACGAGAAGAGACAGCGAGGTCATCGTCGAGACCATTTTCGAGAGCGTAGTGCGCTCGCTACGCGCTGGCGACAAGATCGAGATACGTGGCTTTGGCAGCTTCCGCACACGGCAGCGCAAGCCTCGGGTGGGACGCAATCCCAAGACCGGCGACCGGGTCGAGGTTCCTGCCAAGAAGATCCCTTACTTCAAGCCCAGTAAGGAATTGAAGGACCTGGTCAACACCCACCAGGAGCAGCCGCTGCAGGCACAGGCAGCACCAGCGCCCAATGGTGGAACGCAAACGCAGGGATAACAGAGCGCTGGTATAAGCGAGCGAACGCTCTTCGCTTGCGGACCTCAGTTCAAAAACCGTTTGATCCGGCGAAAGGGTTCTTGACAAGAAAGCTCCCATAACTTTGCCCGGCAGCAAGATCCTCGGACAGCAGAGTATCAACCCCTGCGCTCTCCGCCGCCTGCAGTATGAGGGCGTCCCAGAAGGAAACTTTGTAACGCTCTTCGAAAGCTAAGGCCCGCAGCACGGAACCCGAGTCATTGACGACGATATCCCAACCCATGTAGTCCTGAATGAGTCGTTGCGTCTCTTCCACAGATCGCGGCCGCGGTGTCTTTCGGCGGACACTAATACAGAGCTCCTGTAGGACTTGCGTGCTCAACACGCCGTTACCTGAACTCCAAAGACTTTCTATGACCTGCTTCGCGATGCGATGCTTTACTCCGGAGGACGTATCGTGGGCATACACCAGCACATTTGTATCAACGAATACCTTAACGCTCATGCAGTTCGTCCCGCGATGCAGGAGGCGTCCACCCCAGGTCCCACCCACGTTTCAATCTCGCAAGGGCCCGGCGGCGAGCGCCGTCATAAGATTTGCGCTGGCGTACCAGAGTCTCGAGTTGGCGAGAAAGCAGGGCGCTTATAGACGTATCCTCCTGCGCAGCCAAGATTCTGGCTTCACGCAGGAGGTCGGTATCGATTTTGATGGTAATATTGGTCTTCACGGCAGCACGTGATTACGTGCTGCACGATTATACGTGCTATCAATAGACATTTGCAAAGTTGGGCAATTCGAGACACTTCGCCAATCCCACTTCATGTGCCAGGAACTTGTCCTAGCCGCTCCCTTTACTGCGGCTGCGGCACCGGCTGCTGCGTTGGCGTTCCAAAGTTCACCTTAGGAGCCTGACGTGCTCCCTCGTCGGTCTTGAAGTAAGCGTCGTCTCTGGTGAACCCTGACAGGCTTGCCACGATGTTGTTGGGGAACAGCCCGATATAAGTGTTGTAGGCCTGCACGACCTCGTTGTAGCGGCGGCGCTCGACTGCAATACGGTTCTCGGTTCCCGCCAGCTCGTCTTGCAGACGCAGGAAGTTCTCGTTCGACCGCAGTTGCGGGTAGTTCTCAACAACCACGAGCAGACGTCCGAGCGCGCCATCCAATTGTCCATTGGCGGCGATCTTGTCGGCCGGAGTCTTGGCGCCAATTAGCGCAGCACGGGCGGCAGCTATGTCCCCAAAGACCTTTTGCTCCTGCGCTGCGATCCCTTTCACCGTTTCCACCAGGTTGGGGATGAGATCGGCACGCCGTTGCAGCACCACATCCACCTGCGACCACTGGGAGTTCACGGTTTCTTTCAACCGCACCATCTGGTTACGGTGGCCGACATAGATGCTGCCAAACCAGACCAGCAAAATAACGATGATGACAACGATAATCAAGCCTGTTTTCATTTTTCTTATCACTCTCCTGTCAGGAAGTCGGCTGCCATTTCTTCTTGGGAACTCGTACATCCAGCTCGTGCGCCACCCGTCCAATGGCGGCAAGGTAGGCATGATACAGCTCGAGGACGCTGCGCGGCTGGTTGGGATCGTTGCGCAACTCCAGTATCGAACGCAATGGCTGCGCGTCGAAGCCGAAGACCTCGCCTGCCTGCTCCAGCAGCTTCGCCTTGGCGTGTGGAGTGTCTTCGCCCAGTGCGATCAAAGCATGGCGAAATAGCGTGACGATGCTGGTAATCGACTTTGCCAAAACCGCACGAAGCTCGTCCGTCTTCTCCGGTGACAGCAGGAGGTGTTGACGCAATCGCAAAAGCGTCGTCCGCAGCTCGTGTTCCACTTCCACGCGGTGCAGGTTCATCGGGACCTCGATCGTACTGGCCACGTCGTCGCCGGCAAGCGTCCGATGCGCGGTCCTGATATCCAGCAGCTCGATGGCGAAGACGTCGGCTGACTCCTGCAATTCCTGCAAGGTCATGATCATCGGCGGTCGCAGCTTCTGCTCATGACTCCACCAGGCGATCACCGGCGTGAGGGCGTGCAGAGCATTCGGGCCGAGTTCCTTTAGTACCAGCAACAGGTTCACATCGGAGTACTGCTCGTGGAAGTCTTCACGAGCTGCTGAGCCATAGAGCACCACAGAAACGAGATTATCGCCGCATGCAGCTTGCAGCCGCTTTACCAACTCCTGGAGCTTGTCTTCCGGTTTCTTCACAAACGTACTCTGGGGAACTAGCGTTCTATATCACTGTCTCTTGGGTATCAGGTATCAGGTGTCAGGCATCAGGTTTCGGAAAACCATGTAACTGACACCCGATACCTAACACCTGACACCTGATACCCGATACCTGATACCCACCTGCATTTACCGACAACTGACAACTGCTCTCCTACCAGCTTCCGCCGGCACCACCACCGCCGCTCATGCCGCCGCCGAAACCGCCAAAGCCACCACCACCGCCGCCGCCCCAACCACCGGAGCTGCCGCCAAAGCCTCCGCCACCGCCCCAGCCACCTGGCAGAAAGACCACGGGCGGAACGCCGAAGCCTCGGCTTCGCAGCCCCGATCCCGGTCCGCCTCCACCGCGGCGAATCAGCGCTCGAATGATCTGGAAGACGATGAAGATCCCCAGAAATATCAACCACCAGGGGATATTCATCCCGTGGGCCGGAGCGCGTGGACGGTTCGGCACGCCGGTGAGCTGTACGCCTTTGTCGGCGGCAATCAATTGCGCGATCTGCGTCATCGCCTCCAGGATGGCGGCACTGTAATCTCCTGCGCGCAGACTCGGCACCATTGCTCGACCAATGTCGCCGGCGCGCGCATCGTTGATGACCGGCTCCAGTCCGTAGCCGACTTCGATTTTGTACTGCCGTTCTTTAGGGGCAACGAGCAGCAGAACACCCTCGTCGGTCTTCTTGGGGCCAACCCCGAGATGCTTGTACAGATCGACCGCGTACTGCTCCTTGGTTTCACCCTCCAGCGAGTTGACCGTGACCACCGCCATCTGGGCTCCAGTCTTTTGCTGGAGCTCGGTTGCCATCGCCGAAATCTTTGCTGTGGCCTGCGGCTGAATGACGTTGGCCAGATCGATGACATAACCGGTGGGCTGAATATCGTTGATCTTCTCGGCTAGCGCGAGGGCTGCGAGGGCAAGAATCAGTAACGCGGTCGCGAATTGGCGGCGCAATCGCACAGTGAGATCAGCAGCGCTGACAGTTCAACCATAACGCTAGAAGGGCACGGCAGGTGTGTCAAATGCGGAAGATTTTCACCACGGAGGACACGGAGGGGCACGGAGAATACTTTGTCTTGAAGAATCTTGAAGATATTGAAGGCTCCGTGTTCTCCGTGACCTCGGTGGTGAGTCACTTGCTTCAGTTCGCCGGCGGTTTGGATATCGCCATCTGTTCGCGACACTTCTGAAGCCACGGACGAACCACATCCTCACCCCCAGCAACCGCTTGCTTCAGCAAATCGTAGGCACGGCTGTAATCATGCGGAGTCTGTTTGCCAAACATGTACAGCCGCGCCTCATTAGAGAAGCCACGCGCGACCCCCTTCTCAGCCGCCTCAGCAAACCAGTGCAGGGCTTCTTTCTCGTCAGGCGGTGTGCCGGCACCCTCTTCATATAGCAGTCCCAGGTTTAGAGCGGCCAGTCCGTCGCCCTGCATGGCCGCTTGCCGGTACCAGTACGCTGCCCGCGCCTTGTCCAGTACCACTCCCTGTTCCTTGGAGTACAGATAAGCCAGGTTGTTCTGGGCTGTGCGGATTGCCCTGCCGGGCCGAGACTTCATACCACTTGGCCGCTTCGTCGTAACTCTGCGGCACGCCGAGTCCTTTCAGGTACAGTGTCGCGAGATTCGCCTGCGCCGCTTCATCTCCCATGGTTGCAGCTTTGTGAAACCATTCCGCGGCCTCGCTGTAGCTTTGCGGAACGCCGCGACCTTCCTGGCAGAAGATGCCCATGCGGTTCTGCGCATTCACGCTTCCGGTCTCCGCCAGCCGGCGGTACCACCTCGCCGATTCCGCGTCGTTCTTCGCAACGTGTATGCCCCGTTCGTACGCGATGGCGAGAATCGCCTCCGAGACGCGATCTCCCTTGCTTGCCATCTCCTCAATCTCCTGGAACTGCTGCGGGGTAAGTGCCGCGATTTGGCTGAGGCCGCTTTCGCCGGCAGCGGCTATTAGGCAAGGCCGGTCGCAAATCGCAAACGTGGCGAGGGCGCAGGTCAGGGCGAACGTGCACAGCCGGCTCTGGTGACCGGTACGGGCCATGTTGCCTCCATAGAAGAAAAACCAGGTAGGAGAAGGCGGGATGAGTGTAGTGCGGGATTCAGACACTCTCAAGCAGAATTTGAGAGTTCCGAATGCCTAGAGAGTAATAGGGCCGTGTAAAAAAGTAAGGCTCCGACGGGTGGGATACCGAAACTGCACATCCCGCTTCTTTCCGAAAGTTGTGGCGTCAGTTGTCGGAGTTGGGGTCGCTGGGGGTGCGCTTCAAGGTCGGACGTCCATCGTCGGACTGGGACTGCGATCCGGAAGCGCTGTCGGTCGAACTGGCCGACCCGGTAGAGTTCGAACTGGTCTGGCTGGGAGTAGTCGAGCCTGAATCACTAGGACTGCGTTTCAGTGTCGGGCGGCCATCATCTGGTTCCGACCCGGGAGCGCCATCGGTCGGCGAGTTCGACGTTTGCTGCCTGCGCAAAGTCGGACGATCGGCGTTGCTCTTGTCGGTCTGCACCTTGTGCTTGTTCTCGATCGAGGCCAGCCGCGCCTTCACGTTCTCGAACTCCGAGGTATCCACGATGTATTCCGGGCGTGGAGGCAGCACGTTCTTCATCTCTTTTTGAGCAGCTGCCACGCGGTCGGGTGTCATGGGATGCGAAGAGAAGGCCTTGGCCAGAGTGCCCGGCTTCTTCTTCTCCTGCGCCTCGATCTTCTCGAAGAAAGAGATGAACGACTGCGGATCGTAGCCCGTCTTGTACATGTACTCCATGCCCAGGAAGTCGGCCTCGCTCTCGAAGTTGCGCGAGAACTTCATGAAGGTCAGCGGCACTCCGATGCTTAGCGCAGCCTGCGTCCCTTCATAAACTGCCCAGCCTCCGGGAACGAAGATCAGAGGAATGCTGGCCAGTTGCACGATATTGCCGCGGGTCTGCTCGCGCGCCACGTGGCAGGCCGCTACGTGTGCGATCTCGTGCGCCATCACGCCGGCCAGCTCGGCTTCGTTATCAGCCGCCAGGATCAGCCCCGAGTTGACATAGAAGAATCCGCCGGGAAGGGCGAACGCATTGATCTCGTCGGTGTCGATGACCTTGATGGTGAACGGCACTTTGGAGTCCGAATTACGAACCAGGTTCTGGCCGATGCGGTTGACGTATTCCGTCACCACCGGATCGTTGATCAGCTTGGCGCTGTGCTCCACCTGCTGCGAGAACTCGCGGCCCATCGCAACCTGCTTGTCGAGCGAATACCAGTTACCCACTCCCTTGTTGCAACCGACATTGCGATTACCGATCGCGTCCAGGTTGTCCATGGTGGACGGGGTGGGGGCATGCTTGTCGTTCTTTACCTCGGGCGCGTATCGCCGCCCGAGTCGCTGCTCGTGGTCGACGATGTCGTGGACGATGTGGTGCTCGAGCTGCCGCTGCTCTGCGGGTCGGTAGTCTGGGGAACCGTCGTCGGCGTGCTGGAAGTCGTGCCGGGACCCGTGCCAGCCCCCGGAGTAGGAGTCCCCGGCGAGGTCGGATACTGCGTCCCGTTGGGGTACTGAGATCCTGCAGGAGACTGAGTTCCGTTCGGATATTGCGAGCCGCCATACTGAGCGACAGCGTTCATGCCGCACAGCGCAAGCGTCAGAGCCGCACTGAGAGCGAAGCGAAATGAGGACATTGCTATCTACCTTTGCGGAGCTGCGGCACACCCATGCGGCGGCGTGCTCCGGCATCCACGTCTATTATCAACCCTACGCTGCCGAAAGTGTTGCAAGAAGTATCCGGATGTTAGACGTTCCGGCACCATTGAGGGTTAAGTCCCGTCCGATCGTGTGTGTCCCGAGCGGCATGCCAATCACCCCCGTGTCATTCCGAGCGAAGTCGAGGAACCTGCAGTTGGCGTGCACAGCGACGAGTATCCCTGCTTGGGATTCCGTTGCATTGTAGGCCCAGTTCCCATTTCGTTGCGGCGCCAGCAGGTAAGGTTCAAGCGATCACCAACTGGCCTCGGGCATATAATTTCAACATGACCGTAAAAGAGCAGATTGTGGAGAAGCTTGGGACACTCAGCCCTGAAGGTCAGAAGCAAGTCCTGGCCTTGGTCGAAGAGCTCGAGAAGGTCGAAGGAAGCCAGACGGACCAGCCGAGGCAACCACTGCGCAGTCTGCGGGGGCTTTGGAAGGACCTTGGAATGCCTCGCATTACGGAAGAAGACATTGCAGAGGCACGTCGGGAAATGTGGGGCAACTTTCCGCGGCCATTCCCGGAATGAGAGTAGCGCTCGATACCCACGCCGCCATCTGGTACTTGATGGAGGATCCTGAGCTCCCATCACAGCTGGCGGCGATGCTGGACGAAATAGCTGGCGAAGGGCAGCCAGCGTTCTTGTCCGCGATATCGTTGGTCGAAATCATCTATTTGGCCGAGCGCGGCCGTATTTTTCGCCATGCCTATCAAATGTTCGTCCGCGAACTCAGGGCTGCGAGGCCGACCCTTGAGCTGATCCCAGTTACAGCTGACGTAGTGGAGCAGGTTAGGAACATTCCCCGTTCGACCGTCCCCGACATGCCTGACCGAATTATCGCGGCCACAGCGCTTCATCTTGGCCTGTCGCTCGTAACGCGCGACCGTCGCATACAACAAGCTGGCGTCTCAACCATCTGGTAGACGGGGCGCGGCACCACTCCTGTTACACTTGAGAACAGCTCAATATGGCTCAGATTCAACGTAGAAAGACTTATACCGCCGTCGTCGGAGGCGTCCGCGTCGGCAGCGATGCACCGATTGTGGTGCAGTCGATGACCAATACCGATACCGCCGACATCGACAACACAATCCGCCAGTGTGCGGCCCTGGCCCGCGCCGGTTCCGAACTGGTGCGCGTCACGGTGAACAACGATGCCGCTGCGGCTGCCGTACCGTACATCGTGGACGGTCTCGACAAGATCGGCCTGCCCGTGCCCATCATCGGCGACTTCCACTACAACGGCCATATTCTGCTGAAGAAGTATCCCGAATGCGCCCGCACGTTGGCCAAGTACCGCATCAACCCCGGCAACGTCTCGATCGGCAAGAAGGACGACAACAACTTCCGCGCCATGATCGACGTCGCCATCGAGAATGACAAGCCGGTGCGCATCGGGGTGAACTGGGGATCGCTCGATCAGGCGCTGCTTACCCGCCTGATGGACGAGAACTCCAAGCTCGACGACCCGAAAGACGCGCGCGATGTGACCATGGAAGCCATGGTGCAATCCGCGCTACGCTCGGCTGAGCTCGCCGTAAGCTACGGTCTGCGCAAAGATCAGATCATCCTCAGCGCCAAAGTCAGCGGAGTGCAGGACCTCATCGACGTCTACCGCGAACTGGCGCGCCGTTGCGAGTATCCGCTGCATCTCGGGCTAACCGAAGCCGGCATGGGCTCAAAGGGCATCGTCAGCAGTACCGCCGCGCTCGGCGTGGTGTTGCAGGAAGGCATCGGCGATACCATCCGCGTCTCGCTCACGCCTGCCCCCAACGGCGACCGCACCGAAGAAGTCCAGGTCGCGCAGCAGATTCTGCAGTCCATGCAGATTCGCAGCTTCACCCCACAGGTCACCGCCTGTCCCGGCTGCGGCCGCACCACCTCGACCTTCTTCCAGGAGATGGCCGAGCAGATCCAGAGCTACCTGCGCGAGCAGATGCCCGTCTGGAAGACCACCCACTTGGGCGTCGAGGACATGAAGGTCGCCGTCATGGGCTGCGTCGTCAACGGTCCCGGCGAGTCGAAGCATTCGAACCTCGGCATCTCACTGCCGGGAACCTTCGAGGAGCCCAAGGCGCCGGTCTATGTCGATGGACGCCTCATGACGACGCTCAAGGGCGATCACATCGTCGCCGAGTTCATCAAGATCCTCGACGACTACGTCGATTCGCACTATGCCAAGCAAGCGGGCCAGCCGCAGTTGCAGACCATCTCATAGCGGGTGCCCCGTCCAACCTTCCAACCGATGGCTGGACGGGGCACCCTGAAGTGGGTTCCGCATTCGGAACGCTTGCCCCGGCCACCCACCTCGTCTATGGTAGGGCCATGCCATGGTCGTTGCAGCGATTCCATCACACCGGCCGGCTGCACTACGTCACCTTCAGTTGTTATCGTCGAGAACCCCTTTTGGCCAGTGCGCACGCTCGCGATCTGGTGGAACTCGCGCTGGAACGGTCCAGGCTGCAGTATGGCTTCTTCGTCACCGGCTACGTCGTCATGCCGGAGCACGTGCATCTGCTCGTCAGCGAACCGGAATGCGGCGAGTTTGCCAGTGCCATTCAAGCGGTGAAACAGTCGGTATCGCGCAAGCTGATCGGCGGGCGAGAGCACTTCTGGCAGACCCGGTACTACGACTTCAACATCTGGAACTACGAGAAAAAAATCGAGAAGCTAAAGTACATTCACCGGAATCCGGTGAAGCGGGGGCTGGTTAGTCATCCGTCAGAGTGGAAGTGGAGTAGTTTTCGCCACTATGCTACAGGGGAAGAGGGAGCGGTCGAGATCGAGTCGGAGTGGACTGGACGAAAGCGCGAACGAATGGGAGTGCCGCTGAAGGTGAAGTTGGTTCCACCGACTTCGTTCGGAGGATCGTCAGAAGAGATTTGAATCGGATTCTTGTTCGGATTGTGGATCTATTTGGGTGCCCCACATCATTCTCCGGAACGACGCGCACACAAGGCGCGGGGGCTGCAGGAGTAGTCCATGGTGGGGAAGCGGGACCGCCTACCGCGGCTGAAGACGAAGAGCCAACCGAAACCCGAATCTTCCTTCGTCGAACTCCACACCCAATAGCCGGTCAGCCGGAACGGTTTTCGGATATTCTTGGCGCGTGAGTTTTGGGGATCGTAGAGCTTCTCCAGCTCGTCGACCGTGGGCAGACGCCAATCGGAGTAACCGCCCAGCCCCAATTGTTCGGCGTATTTGTTTGCCTGATGCCAGCCGATGTATTTGCCGTTATCTTCTATCGTCCACATCAGCTTAGTTTCAGGGTCGAGATAGACGCCTTCAGGAACAGCGGGTTCCAGGCCGGTCTTCCGTGGCTTGTTAGCGGCCGTAGTTGCCCTTGGCTTGTCATCTTCACCGCCAGTCTGAGTTTGTGCGGCGTGACCGAGCAGTTCTGAGACAGCGGCTCTTAGTGTGCCAAACTCCGTATGCTCTGCTTCCCCTCGCCAATCCGTTAGTCGTGACGCCTGTATGTAGCGAAACTCGAGCGGCATCTTTGCGTCATCCTCGATTAAAGCGGGGAGCAGAATGCCCCGGCGATTCCCCTCGGCTGCCTCTACTTTGACCCATTTGGATCGGACCGATGCCTTCGACCACAAGACGATGACGCACTTTGCCCTTTCGAGCGCCTGGTCGATAACTTCGTCAAAAGTCTTGCCGGGCGGAATCTTCGGGTCCCACCAGACGGACCAACCCTCCCGCTGCAGCGCCTTCGCCAGCGTTTGCGCGGTGGGGCGGTCGGATCGCGAGTAACTGATGAAAATGTCACTCAAGGGTGGTGGCTCCGAGGCTTCGAAATCCCGATGGAATTGTATCTGAGGTTTCGGAACTCACTCCATGGCGGACAGCCCAGGCATTCGCGGTTTTCGAATGTGTGGGGTACCCGCCCGGGCTTTAGAAGTTGACCATTATATGTTCTGCGGCGCATGATTCCGACAACGGTGAGGCCTATGCGCAAGTCTCGAATCGCCCTAATGCTGCTGTTGCTGATCGCCCCTAAGTGGGGTGTGTCTCAATCGCCCTCGCCGCTGTGGACCTTAGCCGGGGAAATGGGAAAAGGCCTTTTATCTGTTGACCTTGTGAAAGAGATACACAAGTGGATTACGGAGGAACCGTCAGCATATGAGAAGGCAAAGAAGGCGAAGCCAAAAGTCGTGGCCCTGTACACCGATCTGCTGGACTTACAGAGTACTCGAAACAACCTAATCCAAGACTTGGACAAGCGCTTGAAGGAGTTTGGAAAACCGTCGGATTGCGGATTGGTGTGTGATCAGATGCGAGCTGACGCGAATAGTCTTGGCGAGCTGCTAGTGAAGTTCGGAAAAGACTATTTGCGCTTGCCCCCTGGGGTGAGACAACCAGTTAAGACACTGTTCGCCGTTCGCTGAAAAATCCTCGACCGGCAAGACGAGTTTACGGCACACTGCTCTCCGGTTGGTGAAGCGGAGGCGGGCCCTGCTGGAGAGCAACCCGCCAAGGAATAGCCAACTGGAAACTCATCGAGGCCGATGAGGGCTGGGGGCAGGCCACCACGGCTGCTCCCAGCCTTTCCGAATCCTACATCGGATCGATAGATTTCCTCATGCCTCAGAAAACTCATAAAGCAAGCTGCCGCGCAGCGGCCTCCGGGTTTTGGCATGGCCAGTTGTGCCTCGAACTCGGCCGGCGGCAAGTAGCCGAGCGCCGAGTGCAGGCGTTTCTGGTTGTAGACCTTTTCGAGAAACACGCCGATGGAGGCGCGGGCCTCGGCCAGGTCGCGATATTCGTTGCGGTACACCTCTTCGTACTTGAGCGTTTTCATGAACGACTCGCAGGCGGCATTGTCGTAGGGATTGCCGCGCGCGGCTCATGCTGATGACGATGCCGTTTGCCTTCAGCAGGTCGGTGTAGTCGGTGGAGGCATACTGTACGCCGCGGTCGGAGTGATGCACCAGGCCGGGCGCGGGCCTGCGGTGCGCCAGCGCCATGCGCAGGGCGTCCAGGGTCAGACTGGCTTCCAACGTGCGATCCAGCGCCCAGCCGATCACCCGGCGCGAGAAGGCGTCCAGAATCACCGCCAGATAGACGAACTCCCACTCCAGCCGGATGTAGGTGATATCGGCCACCCAGAGCTGATCGAGCCCGGTCAGCACCAGCTCGCGCGCCAGGTTCGGATACACCGGCAGGCCATGATTGGAGTCGGTGGTGACCACGAACTTGCGCCGCCGCAGGCACAGCAGGTTGTCCTCGCGCATCAGCCGGTAGACCCGCTTGGGATTCACCGTCCATCCCTGGCGGCGCAGCTCGGCGGTGATGCGCGGCCGACCATAGCTGGGCCACTCCAGCGCGATGCGCTGGATCGCGTCGCGCAGATCCATGTCCCGCTCCGCGCCTGGTTTGCGCTCCGGGTCGAAGCGGTAGAAGCTGGACCGGCTCACCCGGCCCAGCTCCACCATGCGGCCAATCGTCAGTCCACTGCCGGCGTTCACTTCTTCCCTGACCTTCTGGTAGACGGCGGATTTCCATCCGTGCCTGCAGCATCCGCTGTTCTTCGATGCGCTGCAAGCACCCCTTCAAAAAATCGATCTCCAGCGCCTGCTGGCCGATCTTGCGCTCCAACTCCGCCATCCGCCCCTCCGACCAGCGCCGCTGCCCGTGGCCGGGAAAGGCGTTGCCCGGCCCCTGCCGGAACTCACGCCGCCAGCGGTGCAGCACGTTGGGGTTCACTTCCAACCCGCGCGCCACCTCGGCGATCGATACCCCTTCTTCCAGCCGCCGTACCGCGGCCAACTTGAACTCCTTGGTGAACCGCCTGTGAGACAATCCCATGACTCAATTCTCCATTCAATGGATTTTGAGTCTTAACCGGTTGTCTCATTTTTGGGGGCAAGTCCAATTACGCCCTTGCAATCTCTCTCGATCAACACGATCCAAAGATTGAGCAGTCGGCCATGGCGTATCTTGAGCCGAACAATCAGGCTGCGTATCAGGCGGGCAAAGTGTCAACACTTTCGAAGGCGCAACTCAAAACCATCCGTGACAAACTCGTCGCTAATACGGCTAACTACAACAAGCTTCTAAATAGCTATCGGGGCTTTGTCAAAGAACACTACCCTAACGAGTTGGATCTGAGCTGATCGGGACGGGTGGCCAGGGCGAGCGCTCTGAATAAGAGAAATGGAAGAAACGTGTCGGACGAGCAAGAAATAGTGACAGCGCAAATTGGGGTTTTCGAGTTCATTAGCGATCAGAAGTTTCGAGAATCCTTGAACTCTGATTATGCCGAACTATTGAAATCCCTTCATTACGGGGCATGGAAAGCGGCTCACGTCCTAGCGGGCAGCATCGTAGAGACACTGCTGGTGGACTTTCTGATTTCTTCGGACTACAAGAAGCGGTCGGGCAAAGACCCTCTTGAGTTTGACTTGTTTAAAGCTGTTGAGGCTTGCAAGTCTGAGGGCATTCTGACTCAACGAGCCTACGACCTTTCGAGCGTTATCAGAGGCTATCGAAATTTGATCCATGCTGGGAGAGCCATTCGTCTAAAGGAAACCGTGGACGCGAACGGAGCACGAGTTGCAAAAGCTCTGGTCGATATGGTGATCGACGAGGTTGTGATTGCTCGGAAAGAGAAGTACGGGTTTACGGCCGAGCAGATCGTTTCAAAGATCGAGAGAGATCACACCGCAATGTCAATTCTCCGCCACCTTTTGCAAGAGACGAGCGAGTACGAACGAGAGCGCCTCGTGCTCGAAGTGATTCCCCAAAAGCACTTTAACTCGACAGATGACCCTTATTATCCGTCTGAGGCGCTGGAAGAGTGCTTCAGAAGTGTGTTCAAGCTGCTACCGGATGACAAAAAGACATTGGTTGCACGTCGCTTCGTAAGCATCCTGAAGCAGCAAGCAGCTAAAGAAGTTCTGAATTACGAGACGGCTTTTTTTCGCGGTTACGACTTGGAATATCTACTTCCCGACGAGACCGCGCTTGTACGTGAGCATTTGATTTCCCAATTGAGGAAAGACGTCAATGCACGAAAGCTAGTTGCGGTCAGTGGCTTGGCCCGTTTCTTGCGTCCTGGGGATGTCGAGGTTTACTTCTCACTGTTGATTCGGGCGTTCGTAAATGGAAAGGGCCTTGCTCGCGACAAAGCTCGACAGACGGCGGTGTCTGAGTACTGCGAGCTACCGTCCGATGAACACAAGAAGAAGGCGCTGGACGAGGTAAAGAATTGGCAAACAATGTTAGAAGAACATGGGAACTCGGATTGGGCGACCGAGATGGCAACGTTGTATGAAGAGATGGAGAGTGAAATCCCGTTTTGACGATTCGCGGTTGTCGCGAATATTAATCCGGCTAGCCTGACGCAACGAAGATATGAGTCCGTTCCTAAAGCCGCTGCCCCCTTTGCTAGCGCCGTTGCGCCTGTATCGTTTGTTCATTAGCCACGCCTGGGATTACAAGGGGGAATACGAGGGTTTGGTGAACCTCTTAAACAGCGATCAGACCTTTCTCTGGCACGACCTAAGCGTGTCAGAGGATAGACCCTTGCCGGTCCTGCTAAAGTTGCCAAAATCATACCGGTATCTTGTGCGCCAGATAGACGAGAGAATCGCCAAAGCAGACTGTCTACTGGTACTCGCCGGGATGTACGTCACTCACCGAGGCTGGATTCAGTCCGAAATAGAGGCGGCCCAGGACTTCATGAAACCAATCATTGCAGTCGAGCCACGAGGCAACGAGCGCTTTCCGGAAGCGGTGATGCACGCTGCCACCGAGAGGGTCGGCTGGAATTGCGTTTCCATCGTCTCCGCAATTCGCCGTTGTGCGGTGTTGCCGCAGCTTCGGTTCACTCCCCCACCAAACCTCAGATAGCGCATGCCTTTGCGGCATCGCATCGTTGTGAGGGAATCAGAAAAACGGACGGGTGGCCCGGGCAAGCGCTCTGAGTAGTCGATGAACTTCAGGGTGCCCCCCTTCGGCTGCGCTCAGGGTAGGCTAACCTTCCGTTGGTTGGGTGGGGATTTTGATTTTAATCATCGATTCGACTATCCGATGTCGCAGCCCAGAGAGAAGCGCAATGCGGCGCAGATTTCGTTCATTCGCACGGAGCTGAGTTGCGTCACGCGCCTCCCCAACCGTTGTTGCGAGACGGTGACGGCATGGTGGAGGTTCACCGCACAAGCGGCTTTCATCCCGTCGTCTTCGGTCAGCACAACCTCGGACGGCACACCGCGCATGGTGGACGTGATCGGTGCGACGGTGACGGTGGAGAGATAAGTGATGGCGCTGTTGCGCGTGAGCACGACTACAGGCCTCTTTTTATCAGGCGCGTTGTCAGGCGCGGCGAAGCGGTAAAGGCGAACATCTCCGCGCGCTATTCTGCCGGCCACGCTGCCTCCGCCTCCCAATCGCGCGCTTCCTCCGCCGCCTGTGGGTGCCGCGCATAGCCTTCCCGGTCTCGCTCTTCCATGGAAAGCACCTCTAATCTCCGAAGATGTTCCCGTAGCGCATCCCGTACCAATGCCGAGCGATTGCGTTTCGTCCGGCGCGCGGCTCTGTCCGTCGCCTTCAGAAGCTTTTCATCAAGCACAATCTGGATGGTTTCCATATGTGGATCCTACTCCACAGTAGACTCCACATAATGGTCCTTCGGGGGTTGGCCCACAATTGCTTTCCTTAGGGACAGGATGTAGGAACGCATGGCCTCCTCTACGAGCTTCCGTCAGGCGTCTCGGTTTCGGGGTTCACTCCGAACATGCTCTCGCAAACGCATGTCAGTTTGGATGCGGAAAACCTTCCGGTTCTGTGCCTTTCAATTCCATGAGATTCCCAACAAGATCGAATGTGTACATTGGCGATTTCAAGCCAAGATGAATCACAAAGGTTTGCGATCCGGCCTCGACGGCGAAGAAAGGCTCATCGATGTCAAACGCGGTAGTGCTCCAGTAGTAGCGGATATCAGCTGCAGATGCTTGGCGAACCTTCCCATGTTGGAGAGCAGGATAGGTAGTCATAAGTGCTTTCCAGAAGCTCAAAAGCTGCTGCTTGTTCCTAAAGCCTCTGCCCTCCGAAACGATTACTCCTTGCGAGGTTGAAATGTTGTTCATGATCAGGAGTGCGTCACGCATTGTCTTGTCGGCATTCGGCTTGAGTGCCTTCCACAGCATCGGTCCGCAAATCACTATATGCCCCTCAAGTAGTTCACTGGGAAATCTGGCTTCGCCTGCAAATGCCTTTTCGAGTTTCGTTTTTGCGGCCGCATTGACAGCGTCTGGGGCACGTATGTACGTCACGCCAGATGGAATCTCCTGAGCGTGCGCTTGGGGCTGTGCTGAGAAGAGCAGTAAGACAAGCGTGATTGCCCTGGAGGCAAGCGCGACTGAGCGGATTTGAGCAAGGATGCTTGACCGCATGGTGGCCCCCTTCAATTGGACGAGGATTATAGCCCGAAATGGAGGACCGACTCCTGTGCTCCCGGGTTACTTCCGTAACGTCGGCTCATCACATTTCGCTTGGCTTGAGTTCAGCGACTCCTAAACTATTCCTGAGGACACGGTTTGCCGTGTGCGCCTCGTTCGCTGACTCCTAAGTTGTTTGAAATCAGGTGAGTGCCTGTAAGTCTCTGGGGCTCACGCATTTGCATGCGAACTGTGGCCTAAGCTGTTGAAAACAAGGTATCGGAAAAATGATTTTTTTGTGATTTCGCTCACATTATCGGACGCGGAGGGGCTGGAGCAGTTTCGGGGTAGGTGTATCCGGTAGAGCGGACCTTCAGGTCCGCGTCTGGGGCTGCCCCAAGGTTCGGGCTTTTCGCCCACTGCGGTGCAGTGGGCGAAAAGCCTCATCAGAGAGGGCTGCGTTACGCGGCGCTGAAGCGCCGCTCTACCCGAGCTTCGCGGATACGCCAATTGGAAAACCGCTTCAGCTAGCGGGCCAGTAACCAGGTAACTGGAAGTCATCTTCTGAATCCGCCTTGACGCAAGGAGGGGCTCCGAAAGCGGAGCTAAGTCCAATCCCATCACGAATTTGACTGTAAGTGGCTGCGAAATCAGGATTTTGCGAGGAAAAACGTCGCAAAGTTAACAAAACAAGGAACCGCGAGAAACAAAATTTGCAGTCAGCTCTTATGCTTTTCCAAGCGCTTGAGCGCCCAGCTTCGCGTGCTCGGCCACGTTCGCGTCATCATCCTCGCGCCAGCTTTTCAAGCGTTGGAATGAACCGCCGCTCGCTGCTGTTGCCTATCGCTACCGCGACATTGCGCCGGAAGCCGGCATACTTCGCGCGCTTGATGGGCGAGCCACGGAAGACTTCGCGAAACTCATCGAGTGAGAGTCCGGCAAGCCATTCCAGATCGGGGTTAACTAACTGGGTTCTCGGGGCGAATTCGGCGATATTGGTCACAGGAGCCTCGCGGTTCCACGGACAAACGTCCTGACAGATGTCGCAGCCGTAGACTTGCCGTGCCGATTCCTTCGCGCAGGTCTTCGGGTATCGCTCCGCGCTTCTCGATCGTCAGATAAGAGATGCACTTGGTCGCATCGAGCTGATACGGAGCAGGGAAGGCGTTGGTGGGGCAGGCATCGATGCAGCGCGTGCACGAGCCGCAGCGGTCAGCGGCCGGAAGGTCGTGCGTCAGCTCCAGCGAAGTGAGTATTACGCCGAGGAAGAGCCACGAGCCCAGCTTCTGATTCAGCACGCAGGTGTTCTTGCCAATCCAGCCGATGCCAGCGTGCTGCGCGAAGACGCGCTCGATCACCGGCCCGGTATCGATGTAGCACCAGGTGCGTGGCTTCTCGATACCATCTTGGGCGGCCAACTCGACGAGCTTCGACTCAAGCACGCGCAGCTTCGCCAGCAGCACGTCGTGGTAGTCGCGCTCAGCCCAGGCGTAGCGCGAGATCCATCCCTGCGAGGTCGAGCCGGAATGCGTGGAATACGGCGCGTCGGTATTGTAGTTCAGCGCGCAGACGATGACAGATCGCGCCCACGGAGCGGCGTTCGCCGGCGAGGCGCGCTTCAGTTCGCCCGCTGCGTTGCGCGCTTCGAGGTAGCGCATCTCGCCGCCGTAGCCGGCGTTGAGCCAGTCAGGGAAGAAGCGATGCTCGCGCGTGTCAGCAACTCCGGCGACACCGGCAAGATCGAAGCCGGCATCGAGCGCGAGTCGCTTGATGTCAGAGCTAGGTTGGGAAACAGGGTACGACAACGCAAGTCGATTATAGAGACGAAAGGCAATTCGACCGCGGATTACGCGGAGGAACGCGGATCGGAGAAGAAAACGATAAACCGCGGATCGGCGCGGAGAGCGCGGAACTTGCAAGGCAAAAGCGAACCACGGATTACACAGATCACACGGATCGACGAACCAGAAGGCCAAAGACCTCGGAATCTGATCCGTGATATCCGTGTAATCCGTGGCTGCTCTTACTCATCCGCGTCTTCCGCGCAAATCCGCGGTTCGCTCTTCGCCCCGCAGGTACAATGGTTGAAATAAATCGTCTAATCTTTTCTGCAATCTAATGCAGTGTTAGGAGAGTTCTGCAAATGCCTCAGTTGATGAGAACTTCGAATCCCGCGCTAAGCGGCGACGCATTCCGGACGACCGGAGTCAGCACGCTGGGTGAAGGGATGACGGTTTCGGGTGCCGTGAATAAGACCGGCATCCTGTTGCTCTTGTGTGTAGCCAGCGCCGCCTGGACGTGGAATCGGTTCTTCGGCGTGCCTATGGAAGAGGGCATGGCCGCGATCGCGCCGCTGGTAACGGTGGGCGCGATCGGCGGATTCATCGTCGCCCTGGTAACGATCTTCAAGAAGGAGTGGTCGGCCATCACCGCTCCCATCTATGCGTTGCTGGAAGGCCTGGTGCTCGGCGGCGTCTCGGCGATGTTCGAGATGCGCTGGCACGGCATCGCCATACAAGCGGTCTGCCTCACGTTTGGAACGCTGGTAGTGATGCTGCTGGCGTATCGCTCTGGGCTGATCAAGGTCACCGACAAGCTGCGCCTCGGCATCGTCGCCGCTACGGGCGGCATCATGGTGTTCTACCTGATCCAGTTCGTGCTCGGGTTCTTCGGATTCCGGTTCGCCGCGATCAACGGCTCGGGGCCGGTTGGAATCATCTTCAGCCTGGTCGTCGTGGGCGTGGCTGCGCTGAACCTGGTGCTGGACTTTGACTTGATCGAAAATGGCGCACGCTGGAACGCTCCCAAGTACATGGAGTGGTACAGCGGCTTCGCGCTCATGGTGACGCTGATCTGGCTCTACCTGGAAATGCTGCGCCTGCTGTCAAAATTCAGGGAACGGTAACAGCGAATCGCGCTGCGGCTGTCGAAAAAGACTGTTGCAGCGCGAGCAAATACGTTTAGCAATATCAGCCGTCTTAACTCTGCCGTGGGCCTCAAGAGAAATCTGTACCTGTCTGCGTTTATTGCGCTCGTCTTATCGTCAATCGGCTTCTATTTCGGAACCGGTCTGCATCCACTGTGGTGGCTCACATGGCTGGCGCCGATTCCGGTGTTATGGATGGCGCCACGGCTTCCGGGCGTGTGGGCGTTTCTTCTTGGTTTCTTCGCCTGGGCCGCCGGTTTCATGAACCAGTGGAGCTTCTTGCGCAGTGTTCTGGAGATCCCGCTCGCAACAGTTCTTCTGTTCATCGGATTGTCGGCGCTGGTATTCGGTCTCGCGGTATTTGCCTACCGGACCTTTCTGCTGCGCGGCGCCCTGTGGCGCGCGGCGCTGATCTTCCCCAGTATTTGGGTGCTGGGCGAGTTCATCAACTCGCGGATCTCCATACACAGCACCTCAGGGAATCTGGGCTACAGCCAGATGAACTTTCTGCCCATCCTGCAGATCGCATCGATGACCGGCATCTGGGGAATCAGCTTCTGTATTTTCCTGTTCGCATCCACGGCGAGCATCCTGCTGGGAAGGTATGGCGGCGCCCGCGGACGCCGCTGGCTTGGCATTGGCGTCGCCGGCCTGCTGGTGATCGTACTGGGCTTCGGAATATGGCGAGTCCTGTCGGCGCCATCAAGCCCTGCGGTAAAAGTCGCACTGCTCAGTTCGGACTTGCGCCAGAACCTGCAGACGGAACAGCACGCCGATACCATGCGACTGTTGAGCGAGTACGTGGTTCAGGCGCAACAGGCGGCGCAACAGGGAGCGAAGCTCATCGTCATTCCCGAGAAGGTCGCGGTGTTGGTTCCCTCCGACATCGCCGACATCGATCACTTATTGCAGTCCGCGGCCAACCAGACCGGTGCTCAGATTGTTGTAGGGGTGATTCACGTTACGCCGGATGCGAAGTTGAACGAGGCCCGCATTTACTCACCCGGAGCTGAGATTCTTACCTACGAGAAGCACCACATGCTTCCGCCATTCGAATCCAAGCTGCGGCCGGGTACCCGGCTAACCGAGTGGCAGGAGCCTTCAGGATTGTGGGGAGCGGCCATCTGTAAGGACTTGGACTTCCCCAAGATGGGTCGCGATTACGGTAACGACGGAGTCGGGCTGATGGTGGTTCCGGCGTGGGATTTTGTTCAGGATGGCTGGCTGCATGGGCGCATGGCCATTCTGCGTGGAGTGGAAAGCGGATTCAGCATCGCACGATCGCCTAAGCAAGGCGTGTTAACCGTGAGCGACGATCGCGGAAGGGTCCTGGCCCAGCGGGTTTCCAGCGCGGCGCCGTTCGTAAGTCTGGTAGCTACGGTTCCCGTCCACAACGACAAAACCTTCTACGCTCAGAATGGCGACTGGTTCGCCTGGGTGAACGTAGGCCTGTTCATCGTGCTCGTAATTAGCCGCTGGGTTGCGCCGTCAAAACCGATGACCACTCGCGTCGCGGTCCGCGCGTAAGCAATTTCTCGAAGGGTGCCCCATCCCGGCTTCTGTTGCCGGGGTGGGAATGTCGCGGTCCCACCCGGACAAACCCGGCCCGAGTGGGGCACCCAGTGTGCCTCGCGGACATCGAAGGGCGGCACGTGGTACGCGCCGACTTCTCACTAGTTCCAAGCTTAGTTTCCTTGGATTTTGAGCCCTGCATCTCGTGTCCGGTGACGGTCACTTTGTGTCCGACGTGGCTGGGGAGGCCAACACCAGTCAGCTCCCAGTCTTTGCCGTTCTCATCTTTGAGGTAGTAGCCGTTGGGTTCCTGCCCTTTCTGCAGGCAGCCGGTTGCCGTAACGGTTTGGCTATGCATTGAAGAACCGCTGCCCTGATCCTGTCCGAACATAACCAGCGGAGACAAAATCAGCGCGACGCCGAAGGCACAACCCATTAGGAATTTGCCCATAGATCCTCCTTCGCTCTACGTCCGAGCGTGTGCCAAGTAGGATGCCGCGTTTGAACAGGCCGATGCGCGATCTTGAGAGCTGGTAACAGTTCAGACTCTGGCTTTGCTAAAACCTGCGGCCAATCCGAGATGATCCTCGGGACGTACCCTATTGTGCAGAGACTGTAACGAACCTGGCTCTCGCGTATCTAACAAACAGCACATTGTTTTATGGTGTGGAGTGATACATGCTGATCAAGAAGGCGTCTGACATCCTCGCCTCTGAGATAACCCCTGAGAAGTTTGTACCTCAACCGGCGCAAGTTTCTCGCGGGCGCTGGCTTGCTTGCCGGAGCCTCGGTTCTGGGGGTGAAGCTCTCTGGCCTGTTGTCGCCGAGCGAGACGGTTTCGGCAAACGCCAAGCTGAGCTACAAGCCCGGGCCTTATGGCACGACCGAGAAGCAAACCCCTTACAACGACATCACGAACTACAACAACTATTACGAGTTCTCGACCGACAAGTATGAGCCCGCCAAGTTGGCGGCCGATTTCAAGCCGACGCCGTGGTCGGTCAAGGTGAATGGTCTGGTGAACAAACCGAAGACCTTCGACATCGACACCCTGATGAAGTTTTCGCTTGAAGAGCGGGTTTATCGCATGCGTTGCGTCGAGGGCTGGTCGATGGTGATCCCGTGGGTCGGGTTCCCGCTGAAGTCGCTGCTTGACCAGGTTGAGCCGAACTCGAAAGCGAAGTACGTGGAGTTCACTTCACTGGACGATCCCAAGCGCTTTCCCGGCCAGCAAAGGCCGGTGTTGGACTGGCCCTACGTGGAAGGACTACGGGTGGATGAGGCGATGAACCCGCTGACCATTCTTGCTGTCGGTTTGTATGGCCAAACGCTTCCCAACCAGGATGGCGCTCCCATCCGTCTGGTGGTTCCGTGGAAGTATGGCTTCAAGGGAATAAAGGCGATCGTGAACATCAAATTGGTAGAGAAGCAACCAGTTTCCACCTGGACGAAAGCTGGCCCCAACGAGTACGGCTTTTACTCCAATGTGAATCCGAATGTGGATCATCCCCGCTGGAGCCAGGCCAAGGAGCGCCGTATCGGCGAGTTCTTCAAGCGGTCTACCCTGATGTACAACGGCTATGGCGAAGAGGTCGCATACCTCTACAAGGGCATGGACCTGAAGAAGAACTTCTGAGTCTTGCTCGGGATCGCTCCGCGTCAGGGCACGACCTTCGCAGGCTGCTAAGAACCTGATTAGCGAGCTTTGTATCAGGGCACGGCTTTAGCCGGGCCGCGCGAAGATCACAAAAGGAACCGGCCTTTAGGCCCTGAGCGAGTTAGGGCAGGGGCTGAAGCCCGAATCAAGAGGATTATTTCGGCACGGCTGAAGCCATGCTCTGATACAAAGCGTTAGGAATCCGGAGCTATCGAACTGCTTTCGAATAGATGAAGCCCAGGTATCTCAAGCCCATCGTTTTTCTCGCCTGCCTGTTGCCGCTGGCTCGCCTCGGCTGGAAGGCTTTCAACTCGGCACTGGGTGCGAATCCCATCCAGGTGATCACGTTTTCGACCGGCACTTGGACGCTTGTCTTTCTGCTGGTGACGCTGACCATCACGCCGCTGCGTAAGCTGACGAAGCAGTACTGGCTGATCCAGTACCGCCGGATGCTGGGCTTGTTTGCCTTCTTCTACGGCTGCCTGCACTTCACAACCTACATCTGGCTGGATCAGTTCTTCGACCTGCACAGCATCTACAAGGACATCTACAAGCGCCCGTTCATCACCATGGGCTTTACCGCGTTCGTGCTGATGATTCCCTTGGCGCTTACCTCCACGCAGTGGGCCATTCGCAAGCTGGGCAAGCGCTGGCAGAAGTTGCATCGGCTGATCTACTTCAGCGCCGCCGCCGGCGTGATTCACTACCTGTGGCTGGTGAAGATCGACAAACGGGTGCCCGAGATCTACGCCAGTATTCTCGGCGTGTTGCTTTTGTACAGACTTGTCGTCTGGTATCGAAATCGAGTGATGGCTCCGCAACGTGTCGTGTCCCGGAGCCAGCTCCAAGCGCAACACGTCGTGACCGAGAAGCCTTAGAGGGCAACGTTTCGACAAATTGCGTGGTAGCTGCTGCACTCGACTGCGGTATCATCTTACGAATCGGGGCGGAGTTCCCTCCTCGGTTAGCTCATGCAGACGAGCAATTTCCGCAACCTTCTACGCAGGACGCTTTTCCTTCCTCTGACCCTCCTTGTTCTTCTTGCGGTCACGCTGGTCGTCGAGGTCCTCTCCCTCACCTCAAGCCTGCATTGGCTCGATCATTCCGAGCATGTGATCGACAGCTCGCGACAGACAATGCGGTACATGGTGGAGATGGAGTCGAGTGTACGCGGCTATGAGCTGACTCGTGATCCTAAATTCATTGAGAGCTTCCAGCAGGCCAAGGCACAGCTGCCTTCGGGAATCGACGGGCTGGTGCAGCTCACTGCCGACAGTCAGCTCCAACAAAACAGACTTAAAGAGATTCGAAACTTGGATAATGCCTGGATCGAGTGGGCGCAACAGGAAATCGCGCTACACTCCAAAAAACCTCCCAGTGACGATGAGCTGCTGGTGGGGGTCCGCCTCATCGACGAGATTCGTGAGCGCCAGAGGGAGGTAACGGCGGAAGAAGAACGCTTACTCCACGAGCGCTCTCATAGGGCCTCCATTCTCGGACGGGTTGTCCTGATTAGCGCTGTAAGCCTTTCTCTGGTAGTAGCGATCGTTCTGCTGACGCTGACGCGCAAAGAGTTGCGGGCTCTTACAGAAAGCTACGAGACGCATCTGCAGGCGGAAGCCGAGCAGAGACGCCAATTGCAAGAGAGCCGCGAATTTTTCCGCATCACTCTAAAAAGCCTGGCCGATGGAGTAATCACGACGGATGCGCAGGAACGAGTCACGTTCATCAACCCCATGGCGCAAAGACTGACAGGGTGGGCGAACGCAGACGAAGTTCGTGGCCGCCCGATTCAAGAAGTACTTCGGTTGCTCGATGAGACTACGCGGGTCGAATTGCGCAAGCCGTTCGAGACCTTACTGCGGCCCGAGGAGGCGATGAGCGTTCAGAAGGAGCTGCTGATGCTGGATCGCGCCGGCAATGAATTTCCGGTCGAGGTAAACGCAGCGCCAATCACAAGCGAGGGAAGCGGACTGGCAGGCACCATGGTCGTCTTTCGCGACATCACCCACCGCCGGCAGACCGAACAGACCCTTCGCGCCAGTGAACGTCTGAACCAGGCAGGCCGCCTGTCGGCCACCATTGCCCACGAAATTCGTAATCCGCTCGACACCGTCACCAATCTGATTTATCTGCTCCAGCACGACACTAATTCGGGGACGATGACGCGCCAGTATCTGGAGATGGCAAGCGAAGAGCTTTCGCGAATAACCCAGATCACAGGGCAGCTGCTTACGTTCCACAGGGAGGCACGGCACCCCATCGAAGTAAGCGTCCCGGAGGTGCTGGACAGCGTGCTGACCCTGTTTGCTCCCCAGGTTCGCAAGGGCAATGTCACGGTTGAAAAGCGTTACAGCACCACAGGCATGGTGCGTGGGTTTCCGGGAGAGTTGCGGCAGGTCTTCTCCAACCTCGTGGGCAACGCGATCGACGCGATGCCCTATGGCGGCCGGCTGGTTTTGAGTGTGCGCGAAGGCACCCGGGCAGACGATCCCACACGGAAAGGCGTCCGGATCACGATTGTCGATAGTGGATCGGGAATACCTCTGGGAGTGAGGCGGAACCTGTTTGCGCCCTTCTATACGACCAAAGGAGAGAAGGGAACTGGCCTGGGGTTGTGGGTGAGTCGCGGCATCGTGGCGAAGCACGAGGGGACGATCCACGTGATCAGCAGCATTCGCGAAGGCCGAAGCGGAACCGCTTTCTCCGTCTTTCTGCCCTTCCGCCAGGTTGAGGGGAAGCTTGATGCTGCACGCGGGGGGCCTGCGGCTCACGCATGAGTGCCGCTTTTGCCGGACGCCCTGGCGCCTCATGGAGAGACCTTCGGATTCGCCCTTGAACACCAAAATCCAGGTTCACTTCTGTACCAGCCGATTGTATTTCCTTAATACGTCTTGCAACTCTTTATGCGGAATCGCATTTACGGTGTGGTCATCGATACCGGTCATCGTCTCGGCTGCGACCATGGCGTTAATCACCGCTTCTTCCACGCACTGAACTGTCGCGAGGAAGAGCGGGTCCATTTCATCGTTCGGCAACATCGCAACTTGTTTTAGGCCTTTCGGGTCCCACGCTCCCGAGTTAGCGGTAGAAAACGCGATGAAGATATCTCCTGAGCCGTTGCCGGAATAGCTGCCGTCGCGCCCCAGGCCGAGCGGCACCCGCCGCGCAAGCCGCTTGAGCTGATTGGGCAGCAGCGGCGCGTCCGTAGCAACGACCACTATGATTGAGCCTTGGTCCTTTTCGCGAACGATGCCCGGCGGCAGCTCGCGACCCACCGGGATTCCAGCAATGCGCAATTGCTCCTGCTTCCCGTAGTTACATTGCAGCAACACGCCGACGGTGTAGCCGCCATCCTTTTCGTCGAGCTTGCGAGAAGCCGTGCCGGTTCCGCCTTTGAAACCGTTGCAGATCATGCCCGTACCGCCGCCGACGTTGCCCTCCTGCACCGGTCCGCCGGCGAGGGAGTCGAGCGCATGAAAGGCGTGCTCCGGCCTCACGTGGAAGCCATTGATGTCGTTCAGGTAGCCGTCATAGGTTTCGGCGACGACCGGCAGGGCCCACCAGGCCTCCTTGGCAGGCTCTGCGGAATGCCGCACTCGCCACTGGATGACGGCGTCGCGCACAATTCCCACGCTGTGGGTGTTGGTAATCATCACTGGGCCTTCGAGAAATCCGGATTCCTCCACCCAGGTTGTGCCGGTCATCTCTCCGTTGCCATTCAGCGAATACCAACCCGCAAACACGGGGTCTCCGAAGAGGTTCTTGCCGCGCGGCGAGACCGCGGTGACTCCGGTGCGTACCGGTCCTTCACCGACCTTCAACTTGCCGGAGCCTGAAATCAAAGTGGTATATCCGACCTCGACGCCCTGCACGTCGGTAATGGCGTTGAGCGGGCCGGGCGTGCCGTCAAACGGAATACCTAAGTCGCGGGCGCGCGGCTTGGATTGTGCGGAGGCCGGCGAAGTGAAAGCGGTCATGACAACGATTATCGCCAGAAGTTTGGAGAACTGGATAGTGCGATGCTGGGACATGGCAAGGAAGTGTACCAACCGCGAGGATCAGCCCGCGCGTGGGGGCGCGCCAGGCAGGCACAACACTGGGGCGCCGGGTAGTCGCGAGGACAAACTGCAGATCCCTCATCTACGCTCGGGATGACACACGAGTAGCGGCATTATGGCAGCGGAATCAGTTCAGGCCGTCGCGATCGCGGTCAGCCATCGCTCTTTTGCACGCTCAGGCCTTTCCCCAGTTTGTTTGCTTCTGTTCTGTATTAAACTCACGCTCATGCCTCGCGACCCAGTCGAACTGGAAGTCTTCAAGCATCTGTTTCACGCCATCGCGGAGGAAATGGGAGCCGCTCTACGGCGAACCGCCTTCTCCCCGAACATCAAGGAACGCCGCGATTACTCCTGTGCCGTGTTTAGCGGTGAGGGTGACGTGCTTGCTATGGGCGACCACATGCCGGTGCATCTGGGCTCGATGCCCATGTCTGTGCACGCAGCCATCGCAACGCTTGATCTCGCAGCCGGCGACGTCGCTATGCTGAATGACCCTTTTCGGGGTGGCACGCACTTGCCGGACATCACCGTAGTCGCTCCGGTGTCGGTGGGAAAGACGAACCAGCGCAATCCGAAGCGGACACAACCAGACTTCTACGTGGCCGCTCGCGCGCATCATGCCGACGTGGGCGGGACGTATCCCGGATCGATGGGACCCTGCCGCGACATCTACCAGGAAGGGCTGCGAATTCCTCCCGTCAAGCTGGTGCGGGCCGGGAGCGTGGACAACGATGTGCTGGCACTTCTGCTGAACAACGTTAGGACGCCTGAGGAGCGCGAGGGCGATCTGCGGGCGCAACTGGCGGCATGCCACACCGGAGCCGCGCGACTGAAAGAGCTCTCGGAGCGCTACACGCTGAAGCGAGTGCGGGCTGCCGCAAAGGATTTGCTCCGCTATTCCGATGAGATGATGAGGGCGTTTCTGGCTGGTCTTCCAAGGGGAAGCTACTCGGCCGAGGACTTTCTCGACGACGACGGAATGGGAGCCGGGCCGATTCGGATTGCCGTCCGCATCACGTTTCCGAAGCAGCATCGACGGGCCACCAGGCATCGCGATCCCGCCGTGACCGTAGATTTCACCGGGAGCTCTCCACAGGTGGAAGGCAGCATGAATGCGGTGGAGGCGATCACGCAATCCGCGTGTTTCTACGTCTTTCGCAGCCTGTTGCGCGAGGACGTACCGGCCACAGCGGGACTGATGCGCTCGATTCGGCTCGTGGCTCCGTCGGGGACGATCGTCAACGCGGTGACGCCGGCTGCGGTAGCGGGCGGTAACGTGGAGACTTCGCAGAGGATTGTCGATGTGCTGCTCAGGGCCTTGGCCAAGGTGCTTCCTGAGCGCATTCCTGCGGCTTCGTCCGGCACCATGAACAACCTGACGATTGGCGGCATGGATGATCGCTCCGGGTCGCCGGTCCCCTTTGCCTACTACGAAACCATTGCCGGTGGTTCAGGCGCCGGCGCGGCTCATGACGGCGTTTCCGGCGTGCACACCCACATGACCAATTCGCTGAATACTCCGGCGGAGGCGCTGGAGTATGCCTATCCATTTCGCGTTTCGCGTTACGCGTTACGGGAGGGAAGTGGTGGCGAAGGAGAACATCGCGGCGGAGACGGCATTGTTCGCGAAATCGAGGTGCTGACCGAAGCCAGCGTCACCGTTCTTTCCGACCGGCGGAAGTTGCGCCCCTATGGCCTGGCAGGCGGAGGGGAAGGTCAGGCTGGACGAACCAGCCTTCTGCGTCAGGACGGCTCGTGTGAGCTGCTGCCTGGAAAATCCAGCGCGCGATTGCACCGGGGGGAGCGGGTGCTGGTCGAGACGCCGGGCGGCGGCGGATGGGGCGGTATGATTCCCGGCGCGAAGGACGAGTAGCCTTGGGAGTGGGCATCAAGTTGCGAAAGTCCGGCATTCGCATTGAGCTACTCCTTTGAGGCATTTGACTTTCGCCTCCAGCGTGCTCAACAATAGCGGGAGTTGAGTGGGCCGTAAGTAATCGCCCTTACGTTACTCCGCACCGCCGCCCGGTCGGCCGACAGGATCGAATTGAATGGCAAGAATCCTTTGTGTGGATGACGAGCCAAACATCGTAAGGCTCAAATGCACCATTCTGGAAGCCGCCGGACATCAGGCAACGCCCTCCACTTCAGCGCAAGACGCCATAGAGAAGCTGGAACACAACGCCTATGACGCAGTGGTGACCGACTGGCGCCTGGGCGATGCCAACGGACGGGCAATCGTGCAGGCTGCAAAGACAAATTCCACCATGCCCGTGGTTGTGGTTTCCGGCTTTGTGTCGGAAGCGTTTCAGGCTCCCGAGCCGCTGGCGGATCTCTACCTGGAGAAGCCTATCAATCCAGAGGAACTGGTCACCATCGTCAACGAGTTGTTGAAGATCGGAGATAGGGCTCAAGAAGAGCACAGCGCTTCCTGAACCCTGGAGGGGCCCCGCCGGAATCGGCGGCACCGTTCGATCCGTTAATAAGCCGAACCTGCCAGTTTATTGGATGATCGTGGGTATCCGTTTTGACGGTGGGTTGGATTGGATGGTTGCCAGTGCAGTGCGCTTCAACTTGCGCTGCTCGGGTTCGATCTGTACGGTGGCAGTGGCTTGCGCCAGGACTTTGTGGTGCAGCACAAAGAGCGCAAGTTCAAGCCGATCGGAAACGCCGGTCTTGTCGAATATGTTCCGCAGTGCGTTCTTCACGACTTGTTCCGTGGTATAAAGCTGCATCGCGATATCACGGTTCTTGAATCCCCGCACGATGGCGGCCATGATACGTACTTCCTTTTCGGAGAGGCGATCGCGTACTCGCGTCCCCACTGCATCAAGGGTCGATTCGCCCGAAACCGCTCCGTGCGTCTGTACGTATGTCCCGCCGCGCGCGACGCGGCGCACGGTTTCCACCATGCAATCTCCCAGAACTGAGCGGTAGACTACTCCCTTGGCTCCGATGTGAGTGAACTGAATAGCGGACTCGTTAGCCTCGGCCAATATTATGACCGGCACAGCCTGGCGTCGTGCTGTATCCAGCGCCTCGTTCCGCCGATGAGTGAAACCGCTGGAGAGCAGTACGACTTTCGGACGCAGCTTCTCCAGACAAACCAGCAACTGCTCTAGAGATCTCGGCTGCCCGACGATTCGCAGATCGTCCTCAACAGCAAGTATTTTGGCTATTCCTGCACGAAAGATCGCTTGATGGTCAGCGATGACGACGTTGATCACGACGGCTCCCGGCCTGACGCCTCAGCAAAGCTCACGGCAAATTTTAGTGGATCGCGTGGCGACGCTTGACAAGATCTAAACCCTACCCGCGCGAAGTGTACACCTTAGAATCAAATACCGATAGATTTATAGCCTGAATAGGCTGGACAAGCTATACCACTTCAGTGTGAAACAACTATCGAAATCATACAACTTAAGTGTGGACCGTAAGGCGGACTATCAGTGGAGAGTGCTGGTATTCGCTGAAAGATAGAAGCTGAGCGACTCGCACTATGCGGCCAGTCGTTAATGGTACGACGTAATTAGTCTCGTACGAATATGCCTGCGGCTCCATATCCGGCCAACAAACCGAAGATGGCTGCTACCGCGGTGGCTGGACCTATGTATTCGCGAAGGTAGCGCTTGAGGTCGAGCTTCTCGCGAACGGACTCCGCCACCGACGAGCGCAGCTCAACTGCGGCGTTGTGCAGCCGACGCCTTTGTTCTTCGGCGCGCTGCTCGAGCACTTCTGCTGGAATCTGGTTGCGGTTCATATCTGGATTCTCGCCTCCGTTTCCAACCACAGTTCGTCCTGTTTGAGTACCCGCAGTGTGCGCGCCGGTATCAGTTTGGTTTCTTTAAGCTTTGACCAGGCCCCGACGGCAAGCATGAGTCCCAAAAGCAGGTAGCCTCCAGCGACGATCAGGAAGGCATAAACCCAACCCCACGGGCTCGCAAAAGCAGTAGCTATGGCGGTAACCAGCAAAGCAGTAAAAAGCAGCCAGCAGGTCCATAGCAGAACCAGGCCAGTAACCAGTGCCGGCAGCGCTGCCTTGAGCGAGGACAATTTGTCGCTCATCTCCGAGCGCAGCATGGCCACACGGGTAGCAGCGAACTCCTTGAACTCGGTTTCGAGGTCGTTCACCAGCTCCGGCAGCGATTTTGTATAGGCATCAGTCATTACTGGATCTCCATATCCTCAGCCCTGCTCCGATAACAAACGCTGTTCCCGCAACCACAGCCAGGAATCGTGCAGGGTCCTCCTGCTGCAGGCGGGTGACGCTTCGTTGCGCCTGGATCGCGCGGCGGCCCGCGTACGCAAGACGCTCTTTAGCGGTGGCGCGAAGTTCTTGCCATGTTCCCGCCGCCTGGTCGCCGACCTGGGAAGCCTTATCCCGGGCTGCGTGTGCCCAGCCGGAAATCGTCGCTCCGGTGGTTCGCCGGAGGTCATCCGCCCGGTGTGCCGCTGAATCCATCATCTCCAGCAGTACGGCTGAAGCGTTGGCGCGGGTTGTTCTGCTCGCCTGATAGAAGCGCCACCGAGCCTCGTCTACGCGGCGCGGGAACTGACGCGCGCCCGAGACTGCGGAACCTACTGTGCGCCCCACCGTCTTCGCCGAGCGGTTTACGCGCGACTCTCCGCCAACGTCGCTAGACCGAAGGCCGCTTGCGGTTGAATGCTGCTGGTTGTAATTTCGCCCCTCGGAAGAAGAAGTCGCGCGGTCCGTACCTTGTGGGTACTCCGGATTCGTTAGCGGAGCATCGGGTCGTGAAAGTTCCGGCATCTCGTTACCTTTCTACCTGAAGTAATGGATGCGCCGGTGCAGGTAGGTAGTTTGCTCACCCAAGCGCGCGACTCCAGCGCCGCCGGCCTCTAAGAGACCGGAGATTCAATCTCCGAGCTGAAAAACCGCACGCGGGTAGCTGTGTCGTCAATACGCCTTCACGGCCCTCGCGCTATCATGAAGCCATCTTGCTGAGCCAGCCTGTACTCTCCCGCACCTACTCCCGTCCAAACTGGGCTGAGGTGTCGCTCGCGGCGCTGCGCCACAATTTCCGCGCCGTGCAGCGGCATGTCGGACCGGAGGTGACCGTCTGCTCGATTGTAAAGTGCGACGCTTACGGTCACGGCTATGCAGAGTGTGCGCGGACGCTCGAGGACGAGGGGGCACGCTGGTTCGGCGTCACCTCAACCGACGAAGGTGTGGCTCTGCGCGAATGTGGAATCAGGGCCCGTGTGCTCATCATGGTAGGAGCATGGCGCGGCGAGGAAGAAGACGTTCTGCACTACTCGCTGACGCCGGCAATTTCGCGAGCCGACGAACTGGTTGCGTTCGCCCGCGCCGCCGAGTGCCTACGACTGTCACAGCCTGTGGCCGTGCATCTGAAGATCGATACCGGTATGGCGCGCCTGGGATTGCCGCTGCGGGAGTTGGAGAGCTTTGCGGCAACGCTCAAGCGCACTCCCGCGATCCAACTTGAGGGCGTGTTCAGCCATCTGGCTTCCTCCGAGGTGCTCGACGATTCCGAGACGCGCAACCAGACGCAACGCTTTCGCCAGGCGCTGGAAACCCTCGCCCGGCACGGGCTAGAGCCGCCCATCCGGCATCTTGCCAACAGCAGCGCAGCCATCGCCCGGCCCGAAACTCGGCACAACTTCGTGCGGCCGGGTCTCGCCATTTATGGGTACCAGCTACCACTGGTAAAGGGGGACGGCAGCCCAGCCGCAAATGCCCTGCCGCCGCTCGACCTGCAACCCGTCCTGCAATGGAAGACGCGCATCATTTCATTGCGCGATGTTGCGTCGGGACAGGCACTGGGATATGGAGGAACTTATATCACGCGCGAACCGGCCCGCATCGCTGTGGTTGCGGCGGGCTATGGAGACGGCTATTCGCGCAAGCATTCCTATCCGCGGAACGGGCAGCCGGCCGCAGGATCGAGCAACGGCACGGGAAGCGAGCTTCGCAGCAGCGTGCTGCTTCGTGCGCGTCGCGCCTCGGTGGTGGGCCGCGTCTCGATGGACATGACGCTGGTAGACGTATCCCACATTCGCGACTGTGAGATCGGCGATGAAGTCATCCTGATCGGCCGCAGCGGCAGGGAAGAGATTACGGCCTGGGACCTGGCCCGCTGGTCGGAGACGCTGCCCTATGAGGTCCTATGCAATCTTTCGGAGCGGGTGTTGCGGAGATACGTGTGAGTTGATTGTGATGGCGGCGGCGATGTTTGGGAAGCGCTCTTCGCTTTTCGCGATTAATCTCCTCTCGGGTGTCATCCCGAGCGGAGTCGAGGGACCTGCAGGTTGCTCACGCCACGAGAAAGTGTCCAGTTGGAAGCTCGGGAATTGATTGGGAGTCGCGCCTGGGGCGCGGGACAGATTCGCTCTTCGCGAAACAAGGTCCACTTCGGTTTGCCGTCCTGAGCTAATTTCGATTTGTCACACTGGGCGCACGCATGCACCAGCAATATGCGGCGCTTTTAGGTTTTGATTTGTCATCCTGTTTCGTCTTGTCATCCTGAGCGGAAGCGAAGGACCTGCTGTCGTCAGCGCTGCGAGGATGCTGGCCTGGGAAGCAAACGCCCTTCGGGCTCAGGATTCGCGCTGCCGACGGAGAACAGATCCCTCGGCCGAAGCGGCCTCGTGATGACAAACGCCGATGCGGCCTTGTCATGACAAACGCCGATGCGGCCTCGTGATGACACGCAAGGCGTGTTACGATTCCTTGCAATCAGAGTTCAATCTCAAGGAATCCTCTGCATGAAATTCTTCCCGGCATTCCTGCTTCTATTCGCCGCCACCATCGCCGCTGCGCAAACGCCTTCCGCACCGAGCGGACCGACACCCGAGCAGCAGATCATGAGTTACTTCGTCGGCAGCTGGAACCTGCAGGGAACCACGAAGATCAGCCCCCATTCGCCACCGGCGGAATTCCAGGGCAAGGAAGAGAGCGCCTGGACGCCGGGTGGATACTTCGTAGAGACCCATACCGACATACACGGACCCTTTGGCGATATTCGCAGCACCCGAGTGATGGAGTACAACTCCAAAAGTCACATCTACTTGTACAACGTGTACAACAGCCTGGGCGAGCACATCGTGGCTATCGGCCATCTCGATGGCAATGTCTGGACTTGGAAGGCGGAGCAGAAGCTGAACGGCGTGATTGCGCAGGCGCGTTACACCTTCAACTTCGTGTCGAAGAATTCGTACACCTTCAAGTCAGAGGTGCAGGAGCAAGGTGGCGCCTGGGTGACCGTGATGCAAGGCACAGCCACCCGCACGCCCTAAAGGTTGCTTGCATTCGTGCGCAAGCCCTCGCTGCCAAAGTGAAAAGAACGGCTCACCACAGAGGCCACTGAGAACACGGAGGGAATCTGAAGTTTCTGGTGAACCGCTCTCAAGAGATAAGTGTTCTCCGTGTCCTCGGTGTCCTCCGTGGTGAAAGCTTTTCCCTGAGGGTATCCTTTCCCCGCATCGGTTGCGGGGTCGGCCTCATATCTTGGCTGCGAGACCAGACCGCTCCAGGATGGGAGCCACGCTGGGAATGATGGTCAGCATGTCGGTCTGCACCTTGTCCCACTGCTGGATGAGGAAGCCCTTCTGCTCAAAGACCTCGCGGATGGAAATCGAGTCCCAACCCACGACTTCCTCTAGGATCGGGATCAGTATTGCCAGCGCATTTTCGCTCAGAATCGAGCGCTTCGCGATGGGCGCCAGATATTTGTTCTCCGAGACAGCAATGGTGAAGCCGTCACGGCGGTTGATGTGCAGCATGACGTGAATGTCGGAGCTGCCATCGCCGACATAGACGATGCGGTCGGAGCCGGTCTTTAGCTCCTCGAGCAACTGGTCGATCACGGCGACCTTGCCATAGCCGGCCGTCACCTGCAGGATGCGCTCGATCTCGCCGTCTTCCTTGTACTCAAACTCGGTCCCGTAGATGTGGTCTGCCGGAATGATGCCTTCCAGCGCCGAGCGAATGATCTCCACCGGCCCAGCCGAGATCACGTAGAAGTCGAAGTGAAAGCCTTCGACGTCGTTCGACAGGAAGGAATAGAGCGCGTCGATGTTCGGTTTCAGCCGTACGCGCTTGCCGGCCTCGTACAGATGTTCGCGGCGCACCTGCGTCCGGAACTCAGGATCGTGCAGCAGCAGGTAAGCAAGCTCGCCGCCCTGCTGGACGAGGTTCAGCCTGGCCATCCCCTTGATCTTGCGCTCGAACTCCGCCTCGGGAATGCCAAGCAAGTCGCTCAGGACGTAGCCGGAATCGTTAAAACTCAAGGTCTGGTCGAAATCGCTCGCCAGGATGTATCTCTTGGTTTGCGGTTGTACTTCAGGGTTTATCATTGCGAACTTTTCGTATTCCTTATGATTGCGTGGGTTCACTGCGCCCGTCCTTATCGGTTAAAAAGCGTGGAACAGCTATAAGACCCCAGAGGGAAGATTATGTACTGATTAGATAGCCGGTGGGTGTTGGAAGATGATGAATTGCGATTGATTGTTTCGATTACCTCGATTGCCGTGCCTTATGGTTCTATCGATAAGTAATTCAGCTACTTAGGAGACATGTGACCTCAACGGGAGGCGAACACCAGGGGAACAAAAGCGGCCAATGCCGCGGCGGTGGCTCGGTGCTTGCCAGATTCCCCCATCCATCTGATATAGTTCTGTGCCTGCAACGAGTTAGCTCACTTCAGGACTCCAGATGAAGATTCTTGCCCTCAGCGCCGACGAGGAACTCAACCGCTTGCGCCAGTTCGCGTTGCACTACGCGGGACACAGCGTTGATATCGTCAACACCGAGAAAGAAGCTGTTGCCACGGTCGAAGGCAAAGAGGAATACGACGTAATTCTGCTTTGCCACAAGCTGCCAGCTTCTGCGGGCCGGCAAATAGTGCGCCTGCTGCGCCAGAAGTCCTCGACGGCGAAGCTGGTCTACATCTCGCACCTCTACGGCGAGTGGCCCGAAGTGGAGGCCGATCGCTACATCGTCGGTGCCGATGGGCCAGAAGCTCTCACCCGCGTGCTGGAAGAGGTCGCAACCGCGGTCTAGCCGCCGAGCAAGAAACGAATCCAGGCGGCACATCCTCAAATATTTGTCCCGACTCACGATTGTCTCCAGATAGGCCGTCCGCTGAGGCGAAAACTGTGATATATCTATGCACAACTCTTGGTGCTCCCACTCTGTAAGAGGTTGACGGGCACCGAAGCGCTGTTTGGGCCGAGAAGGGGTGACTCCAATGGTGGCGATTGTGGCAGTTGTGGGCGTGATTCTCCTCAGTTTTCTGGTAGGCTGTTTAACCAGCTCGGTGGAAACGGAGCTGGAACTGCCGCACCGTTTCTGATTTCCGGGCTCGCTGGGGCGCGACTCTTCCCTCAGCCCGCCGTCTGCCGCTCGCAGTGGCGACTTGGAACCCGGCCACTTACCCACTATGCTTGAGCTGTAGCGGACTCTATTGTCCAAGCGAGCGCCCATCCCATGACCCATGCCTGGCACGACATCTCTCCCGGCGAAAACCTGCCGCAGGAGTTTCAGGCCGTAATCGAAATCCCGTTCGGGTCGAGCGTAAAGTACGAGCTCGACAAGCAGAGCGGACTTATCAAGCTCGACCGTGTGCTGTATTCAGCGGTGTACTATCCGGCGAACTACGGTTTCATTCCGCAGACGCTCGCTGAGGATGATGACCCGCTCGATGTGCTGGTTTTCTGCCAGGAAGCCGTCGTTCCGCTCACGCTGATTCACGCGCGCGCCATAGGGCTGATGACCATGATCGACGCCGGCAAGAAGGACCACAAGATCATTGCCGTGGCTACGCAGGATCCTGAATTCAATTCCTATCGCGAGGCCAGCGAGATGCCGGAACACCGGCTACAAATGCTGCGGCGCTTTTTTCTCGACTACAAGCAACTGGAAGGCAAAGCGGTCGAGGTGGATGAGTTCCTTCCGGCACAATCGGCGTTTCCCATCATCGAGGACGCGCTACACCGTTACAGCCAGCAGCGGAGGAAGGGATTTGGGAAGGGGCATTGAAAAGCACGGCTGTCATCCCTGAGCGAAGTGAGTTCCCGCTTGCCGGGACGAACGTAGTCGAAGGACCTGCTTTCGCTCGCATTGCCAACAGACAGCAGGTCCTTCGGAGGCTGAAGCTTCCTCAGGATGACGAATCAATGTGGCGGTCGTGTCGGCACGAATAAATTCGTGCCCTGACGCGGATCTTTGCGAACCGAGGTCTCTCAAGTGGGTGCACAGGTTCAAAGCAACATCCCACCCCGCCAAATGAAGGCGGAATGGGGCACCCGAACACTCGAATAACTACTCCTGCACCGGCGTGTTCGCCAGCTTGTCTTTGTAGACCACGCCACCTTTCATAACGAAGCCGACCGATTGCAACACGCTCACATCAGCCAGCGGATCGCCCGAGACGGCGATGATGTCGGCGTACTTTCCGGGCTCGATGGTGCCGACGTCTTTGCTGCGGCCGATCAGGTCGGCAGAGTTCTGCGTGGCTGTGCGAATCGCCTGCGCCGGTGTCATGCCGTACTTCACCATGGTGACGAACTGCTTCGCGTTGTCGCCGTGGGGATAGACGCCGGCATCGGTACCGAACGCCATCTTCACTCCGGCTTTCACGGCCTTTGCGAACGTCTCGCGCTGGGTCTTGCCGACCATCTTCTCTTTCGTCGATGTTCTCCTGCTCCAGCCCGAACTTGATGGCGTTGCCCAGCAGGTAGTCGTCGTTGTAGATGTCCATGTCGAAGTAGGTGCCGTGCTCGATGGCGAGGCGAATGTCTTCGTCGTCAGCGAGGCTGGCGTGTTCGATGGAGTCGATGCCGGCGAGAATCGAGTCCTTGATACTCTTCGTTCCGTGCGCGTGCGCGGCGATCTTGCGTCCAGCCTTGTGAGCTTCTTCGGCGGCGACCTTCAGCTCTTCGAATGAAAACTGCTCTGCGCCGGGACTATCTCCCTTGGAGAGCACGCCTCCGGAGGCGAGAATCTTGATTACGTCGACGCCGTACTTTACCTGCGCGCGTACGACATGACGGACCTGGTCGGGGCCATCGGCAATCTGGTAGTTGCGCTCCTCGGGGAAGAGGGTGACACTGGTCTCCGGCGAATAGTTATTCAGATCGCCGTGGCCGCCGGTGATGGAGATACCCGGCCCACTGGCAACCACGCGCGGGCCCGATGATGTATCCCTCATTGATGTAGTTGCGCAGATCGACTGCCATGAATGGGCCAGAGCCGACATCGCGCACCGTGGTGAAGCCCGCCAGCAGGGTAGTGCGGGCATTCTTTTCCGCGGCGAAGGCTTGCGTGTAGGGAGTGCTCTTGAAGTGGTTGATGGGGTTGTACTGGTCGGCCCTGGCGCCTAGGTGGGTGTGGCAGTCGATCAACCCGGGAAGCACGGTGGCTTTCGACAGATCGATTACTTTGGCTCCGCTGGGGATCTGCGTGGAAGCCGCCGGCTGCACCGCCTTGACGCGCTCACCTTCGACGACGATCACCATATTCTGGCGATAATTGTCGCTGGTGGCGTCGAAGAGGCGGCCGGCGCGGATGTAAGTTGTCACTTGGTCGGTGGTTTTGGAAGGTACCTGCTGCTGGGCCACACACACTGTCGCGGCCACGAGGACCGCGGCACATAGATATCTCAGCTTCAATTGCGAAACTCCTGATCGGGAATAACTGGCTTCGGCTCGGAACATTGTAGCCGGTAGGAGGCGGAGGAAATCCAATTGGAACTTGTCATCCTGAGCCAAGCGAAGGACCTGCTTTCGCGTGCCGAGCGACCAAGTTGCGAACGTCACCTTATCGAGCTCGCGAGCAAATCACGTGGGAACGCCGACATTATCACCCTGCGATCGAGAACAGGTCCTTCGCTTCGCTCAGGATGACAAGAACAAAAGGGCTGGCATAACTAATAGGGCACTGGCACCCCTGCGCACACACTTACAGCTTCGCCCGCAACATGTTGATCACATCATCCGCGGTGATGACACCGGTGAGCCGCCCTTCCTCATCAATTACGGGTAGGGTCAGCAGATTGTATTTGTCGAACATCTCCGCTACCTCTTTTTCGGTCGCGCCGGGATGGATAGTGGGCATAAAGCGGGTGCTCAGCAGCATGAGCGGCGTGTCGGCCGGAGCCAGGACGATCTTCGCCAGAGGCACAGCTCCGAGCAGCTTGTCCTTGTCGCCGACGATGTAGATGGTGCTCATGCTTTCGAGTCCGCCCTCGAAGTTGCGCAGCATCTCGATGGCGTCGGCCACCTTGGAGCCCGGCTTCAGCGCCATGTACTCGGTGGTCATGCGCCCGGCGGCGGTGTTTTCGCCGAACGCCATCAGTTCGGCAACTTCGGCGCGCTCCTCCGGCTGCATTTCGGTAAGAATTTCCTGCGTCTCTTCCGGAGTCATGTCGGCGAGCACGTCGGCTGCCGCGTCGGGGTCCATCTCCTCGACGATGTCGGCCGCGCGATCGGAGTCGAGCGAGCTGAGAATCGCCACCTGCAGCTTGGGATCGATCTCTTCCAGGGTTTGCGCGGCAACTTCCTCGTCGAGGGTTTCGAAGATGGCTTCGCGCTCGGCCGGAGCCAGTTCTTCCACGATGTCGGCGATGTCGGCGGGATGCAGAGTACGCCAGGCGGTCGAGAGAAATCTTCAGCTTGACCCGGCGCGCCGGATCGGTTTCGATGAGATCGACGAACTCCCAGGGAATCATCCGCGGCGGGATCTTGGCCAGCAGCGCGTGCAGCGCGCCGGCGGGCACGATTCCTTTCAGCAGGCGGCGAATCGCGCCGCGAGCTCCAACGTCCACGGCGGCCAACTTGAGAATCAGGTGCTCGTGACCGACCTCCTCGTGGATGTCGATGTCATTCACACGGACGACTTTTCTGCCATGTACGTCGATGATTTGCTGGTCGAGCAGATCGCGGCCCAGCAGGAGTAAGCCCTCACCGTTCCCATAAGGCGACCATTCGGTCGCCAGCGTGCCGATGCGCACTCCCCCATTGATGGAGCTGATTAGGTTGGGATTGAGCAGGCGGTCTCCGAAGCGGGTCTTGACCACCATTGCGGAGATGCGGGCGGCGTCTTCCTGCGGAGAAACGGCGACCTCGCGCACTTTGCCAGCCGACGATCCGGAGCGGTCATAGACCGTCGCGCCAAGCAGCTCGGAGAGTGCAATCGAAGGCATTGATTTCAATATAGGCGATGCGGTCGGAATCACTGAAAGAAAAAGCTCGGGGAGTGTCGGGTATCAGGTGTCAGGTGTCAGATTGGGTATCAGGTGGTCCAATTGACAGCGAGGTTTGGAGCCTCATCAAATCGCGTCATCCTCAGCTGAGTGAGCGAGCCGGCGAGCGAAAGAAGTCGAAGGACCGCTATGCGAACAACGACGCTCGGGTGGTAGGGATCCTTCGACTCGTCGCTACGCTCCTCGCTCAGGATGACACGTGCTAATGACACCTGATACCCGGTTTTGCGGATGTTCAGCCTTCTCTGCCACACTGGTCTCATGCCCCTGTTTACATGCCGAGTGGTGCTGTTCGACCTCGATGGCGTGCTCGTCGATTCGACGCCCTGCGTCGCGCGCGTGTGGACCAACTGGGCGAAGGAGCACGGGCTTAATCCCGAGTACGTGGTGCATCTGGCGCACGGACAAAAGGCCATCGAGACGATCCGCAGGGTGGCCCGCACGTCGATTCCGAGAACGAGATGAGCAGGGTAGAACAGATGGAGCTCGACGACGCCGAGTCTGGGAGGATCGCAAGCCAAGCCTTGAAATCCTGAGGGCTGTTGGTTGGCCAATGATTCGGCACTGACTCATGGCAAATACGACGGCAATGTAAGCAGTCTTTGCCTTCGACTATAGAATCCAAATCCGGGATCAACGGGCTCGTTGCAACAAGATTCAGAACAGGAGGTTTCGCATGAACGTCTTGGTTGCTGCACTCTGTATTGGAGTCGTAGCCGGGCTCCGCGCATTCACTGCTCCAGCTTTAGTAAGTTGGGCGGCACATCTGGGATGGATTCATCTGGACAGAACTCCGCTGGCGTTTATGGGATCGACGATCGCCGTCGCAGTACTCACGTTGGGTGCCCTCGTGGAATACGTTACAGACCAACTGCCGAAAACTCCGGCGCGAACCGTTCCACAGCAGTTGATCGCTCGCATCATAACCGGAGGCCTCTCCAGTGCCTGCCTGGCCGTAGCCGGCGGTGCGTCTTTCGCGGTGGGAGCGGTCATGGGCATCATCGGCGCCCTGATCGGCACCTATGGCGGCTATCACCTCCGTAGAGGGCTGGTAAGCGGTCTCAAGGTCAAGGACATTTTCATCGCCATCCCCGAGGATCTAGTGGCAGTGGGCCTGGCATACTTCCTGGTTTCTCCACGATAACCCGAAGCAGAAGAGGCTGACCTATGAAATATGACGCAATTGTCATTGGCAGCGGACAAGCAGGGAATCCGCTGGCGGCGCGTTTGGCTGATAAGGGTTGGACGGTCGCCATCGTCGAGAAGAAGTATCTGGGCGGCACCTGCATCAATACCGGATGCACGCCAACCAAGACCATGGTGCATCGCGCGCTGGTGGCTCACTACGCGCGAAACGCCGACCGCTGGGGTGTCAGGACGCACGATGTGAGCGTCGATCTGGCGAAGATCGTCGCCCAGAAAGACGAGCTCGTACAGTCTCGCCGCGATGGTCAGCAGAAGTCGATTGATCGACGGCCCAACTTGCACCTGTATCGCGGCGTGGCGCAGTTTACCGCGCCGCGCGAACTGAAAGTCGGAGACCAACTGCTGCAGAGCGAGCGCATCTTCATCGACACGGGAGCTCGCGCGGTGGTTCCTGCCATTCCGGGGCTGGACTCGGTCAACTACCTGACAAACGAAACCATTATGCAGTTGACTACAGTGCCGGAGCATCTCATCGTTCTCGGTGGCGGCTACATCGGACTCGAGTTCAGCCAGATGTTTCGCCGTTTCGGAAGTCAGGTGACGGTCCTCCAGGATGGCGAGCAGATTCTTACTCGCGAGGATCCCGAGGTTGCGTCCGAGCTGCAAAAAGCGCTGGAGGCGGAAGGCATTACCTTTCTGCTTAATGCCAAAACGATCAGCGTCGAAAACAAGAACAGCGAGATAGTCGCGACGGTCGAGCAGCCAAGCGGTATGTCCACCGTTTCCGGCTCACACCTTCTGGTCGCCGTCGGCCGGCGCGCCAATACGGAAGAGCTGGCCCTCGACAAGGCGGGTGTCGAAACCAGAGAAGACGGAACCATCAAGGTTAATCACAAGCTGCAAACCAATGTCCCCGGCATCTGGGCGCTCGGCGACGCAAAGGGCGGTGCTGCCTTCACCCATATTTCGTATAACGACTTCCAGATCGTTTACGGCAACCTGATCGAAGGAAAGAACCTCAGCACTGACGGGCGAATTGTGCCGTATTGCGTTTTCACAGATCCGCAGTTGGGTGGTGTCGGCCTGACCGAGAAGGAAGCCCGGGCCCAGGGCTACAAGCTGAAAATCGGCAAGGTCCCGATGTCAGTCGTAGCGCGAGCCTATGAGCGGGACGAGACCGCCGGGCTGATGAAGATCGTCGTAAACGCCGCCAATGATCGAATTCTCGGTGCGACCATCCTGTCCGGTGATGGAGGAGAGACGGTTCATGTGCTTTACACGCTCATGCTCGCCGATATCCCCTATACCTTGCTGAAGGGAGGGGTATACATTCATCCAACCTGGGCAGAGGGACTCTTCTTCCTGCTGGATGATGTGAAGCCGATGGACGGGTAACAACTTGCGTCCGCGGTCTCTTTTAGGCAAAATTTAAGGCTGTTGCGATGCCGCTCACGGGCGGAATGCAACAGCCCCATGTCAGTGGCGCGCTGAACTTACTTTGCCCACTTACGGCGGATTGCTCCGACAAACGCCACCAAACTAGTACCAGTGAGAAGCAGTGTGCCGGGCTCAGGCACTGCCGTTTCAAAGCCGGTCACCAGACCAAATCCCGGATTGCTGCCGCAAGCGGCGCACCAGCGGGAGAACGGACCGGCGCTGTTGGCGTCGAAGTACGTGAAGGCGCGGCTGTTCGGGTCACTGCCGCCGTTTGTTTCCAGGATCAGCTCCAGGTTGCCTTGGTTGGGGTCGTAATTGTACGCGGCCCCGGCAAAGGTCAGGGTGTCATTGAAGGTCCATGCCCCACCGTTAAGGGAATAGTTGCCAAACAGAACAGCGTTGTTCGGGATGCTGCCATCCGGAACAGACTGCGCGGTAGTGGCCAGGTAAAGCGAGAAGTTCAGGTTCGCCACTCCCTGGTTGGGGTTATTGAAGAAGGTGTTGTAGAAGCTGATGTCCCCAATGTTGATGGATTGACCGAAGGCAGTGCTGTTGTAAATCTGTTCGTAGTTACCGTTGTCAATGGAGCGGCAACTAAATGGAATGCAGTTGTCAGTGTTCGGCGGGTTGCCGATGATGATGTCGGCCTGCGCACAGCCGAGCAACACCAGAATCGTGATTGAAAGCACGAGAAACTTCTTCATTGTCTCCTCCGTGTAACGATTGGTCAGATACGTCCTCCGCGGCACGGTCACATGTAACTCTGCTGTTGGCCGAAAGTCAATCATAAAGTTCTGAGCGGCGAGCTTCTTGACCTGCCGTTCACAATTGTCTTTACTTGCTACTTGTTTACCGCGGAGGCCGCGTATCCCTGGATTCCAGGGCAGGAGGTTCGAGGCGCGAAGTCAAAGGGTTGTGAAGGAGCTAAAGCGGTAACCCGTGAAGATATGGCGCGCCTTGAGGGATGCGAATTCCTGATCTTCTGGTTTCAGAGGAAGATAATCCCGCGCCCCGTACCATAGTTGGCACGTTCTTCCACTTGCGCTCGGTCCTGCACCGGGCCTAACATTCGCGGCATGGAGGGCCAGCCATGACTTTATGCGGCCCGATGCGCAACAATCTGCTTAAACTCGCTGCGGTTGCAATTCTTGTGCCCTCTGTGTTTGCCCAGGCACCGCCCAAATACGACCCCGCCACGGAAACCAAGCTGAAGGGAGTCGTGGAAGAGATGAAGCTTAATCCTCCCACTGGTGGGAAGCCGGTAGTTTACCTCGTGATAAAGAGCGGAGAGGATAAGGTCCAGGTCTTTCTTTGCCCCAAGAGCTTTCTGGACGAAATGGGCGTCAGTTTCAGCGCGGGAGACGCGGTTCAAGTTACAGGCTCCAAGGTCAAGCAGGATGGCACGGACGTGATCCTGGCCCGCGAGGTGGAAAAGGGCGGTGACACAACGACGCTACGCTTCAAGGACGGCAAACCCGCCTGGTGAATGCCTGACTTAACGGGTGGCAGCGGACCTTGATAGGCACAACGATTACGGCATCGGCAGCCCGCGGAAGTCTGTGTACACTCGCGAATCGGACGAAGGAGCCGTGGGCGGTCGCGGTGCGATTGACCACCGGAGACCACACCACGGCCCTTCCGCAACAGGGAGCTGCCTTGAGCTATGTAACCGCCGCGTTTAGCTGGCTCGACACTTTACTGAACGCGGTGCTCAGCGAAGTGGCCAACCCCTGCATCGCCACAATGGCGCCGAGGGCAATTAGCGCGGCTACAAGTGCATATTCGATCATGTTCTGACCCGACTCATCCCGCAGTAGTCTGCGCCAGGCGTTCTTCGCGTTATTCAACATTTGGTTCCTCCGTACGATCCGGCAACGATGTTAGTAGGGAGTTATCGGGCTCCGAGAGTCCCCGACATGTTCCGTCGGCAAGCAGCGCCTGATGCCTTCTCTATCGGCTGCAAGGACCGGAACATTAGGCGGAAATCCGGGCCGCTTGGATCGGCCAGCAGAGTCGTCAGGCACCGCTGAATCCAGGCATGGCGGCAATCGGGAGCGGGCAGGATAAGCATGAACCGCCGGGCCTGCCGCGCAACTTAAGCAGGCAATCAGGTTTGCTATAATCAGCTTGCCGCAACCTTACGCGCGCCCTTAGCTCAGCTGGATAGAGCGACTGACTACGAATCAGTAGGTCGGGAGTTCGAATCTCTCAGGGCGCGCCATAATTCCCCCGTAAATATGCGGTCTCTAGGCGTACCACCACGCAACGACGAATTGCTGCCTAGTATTCGTGTCACCACTGTGTCACCAAATTTTAGGGGTTCCGCACTGGCGTCACCGGCCATTACGGACCAGGCGGTTTCGAAGTACGGATCACGCAGGCGAGTCCGGCCCTGAAGCCATGGTCCGAACCTGCACCCAGTCTGCACCCAGTCTGCACCCGACACCTGGTAGTACTTGGATAAGTGCATGATGGCGCGCAACTTGCGAGCCTCGATTTTTTGCTCTGACGGTTTACAAAACCGTCGTCACCGGCTCGTGTTTTGTTGAAAGGGAAGCTAGTTCGCTGAGGATAGAATTTGCATAGAGAACGCGAAACGTGAGCAAGCGTCAGTCAACGGCGGCGACAAGAGCCCTCGAAAGATGCCGAGCATTGTTGGAGCGCCGTTTGCGTGCCGGGACGAGCCGCATACGGATCGCTCCGGTGTGAAGGGCTTTCGTGGTCCCAGGCATGTCGAACTCTCAATGTGAGTAAGGGTACTGCACAGCGAGCTTTCTACACAGTGGACACCCACGCTCCGAGCTCGTAGCTAGTTAGCTCCTTAGTGCCACCCAAAAATACTTCACCTGGCAATTAACGTGACAGGCACGACTTGGGTGTATAGTGCGCATTCTGGATAGCCAAAAGCCTATCCGAACCAGGAGGAATCAAGCCATGAAGCGGACCGGAAAGATGTTCTTGGTCTTGGGCGCTTGCGCGTTCGTGCTCGCGAGTACTGCGGTGCTGCAAGCGTCAGACAACGACGCTCGCCAGGCGACCATTTGGACCATGTCGAATGATCCTGCCGGTAATGCGGTTCTCGCCTTCGGACTGGCCGACGGCCGGCTCACTATGCTGGGTTCGGTCCCAACGGGCGGAACCGGATCGGGAGGCCGGGAACCGGACTTTGGATTGGGCAACGCTCACGCAATCGCGTTGAGCAATGAAGGCAAGATGATGTTCGTGGTGAATCCCGGCAGCAACGACATCTCTGTGTTTGCGGTTAACAACAACGGCCTGAGACTGCTCGACCGCGCGCCATCCGGCGGTATGCAACCGTTGAGCATCACCGTGCACGGAGATCTTCTCTATGTGCTCAATGGTGGCGGGAATGTGAATGATGTCGATAACATCACCGGGTTCACAGTCGGTCGCGATGGCAAATTGATGCAAATCGGTAATTCGACCCGTCCGCTCAGCGCCGTGGCGACGGCTCCAGCGCAGATTCAATTCACACCGGACGGCTCGATCCTGGTGGTCACGGAAAAAAGCACGAACAACATCGACACCTACCTCGTCGGTCGCGATGGCCGCACGACAGGACCGATCGTAACTCCGGCGGATGCCGAAACGCCCTTCGGCTTCGACATCGCCAATCGCAACCAGCTCTTTGTCTCCGACGACTTCAACGACGCGCCCGGTGCCGGCGCCATGTCGTCGTGGATGATCGAGGCCGATGGCTCTCTTCAGCTGGTGAGCTCAAGAGTTCCTGCCTTCCAAAGCGGAGCCTGTTGGGTTGCCGTGACGCAAGACGGACGGTTCGCGTTCATGGCGGATACGGTCGCCAGCACAACCTCCACCTACATCATCAACAAACAGGAAGGCAGCGTGAGCCTGCTGAGAACATTCCCCAGCTTTTCTCACGCGACCGATCTGGCGTTCAGCCATGACGGGCGGTTCCTGTTCGCTCTCGCTCCGGATCAAACCTTCGACTCGAGTCCCGGGGTTCTAGTGTGGCGATTCAATCCCAGCGACGGCAGTGTCATCCCATTGCAAGGCATAATCGGGTTACCAAGGAGCATTGACGGATTGGTGGCGCGTTAGCGAGACGAGCAAGTCAGCGCGGCGAAGTGCAGGTATCAGGTTTCAGGTGTCAGATGTCGATACCTGAAGCCTCATACCTTAACGCGAGCGACGCTGATCGTGCCCAGCGCCATGTCTCTGAAACCCGAAACTGACAACCAGAACTGCTACCTAACAACTCTTCCCTACTTCCCGGTCGCGAATCTTTGGAAGAAGCTGTCGCCGTTCCACGCCGGCGGCTTGGAAGCATCGGCGACTTCGAGCGCGATGTCCGCCATTATGTCTTCAAACTTTCCGGCGGCCGCGAGATCTACCGGCTGCTGCAAGTCGTCGGATGGCGCGTGATAACGTTCGTGCAGCCACGTCATCGCGGTCGCCTCTTCGAGACGATGGCTTGGTCGTTCGCCATCATTTCGCACAGCGGGAAGCTCTTCTGAACCTGCACCTAGTATGCACCCAGCCGTTGACACGAACCAAGCAACTCATTGAGGCTACAGCTTTTGCAGGAGCCTACTTTTTACTTCTGGCGGTTTAGAAAACCGTCAGGGGGCCCCCAATGCCGTGGCAGATCGCTACGATCACGGATGCGGATCGTTAAAGATGTGCCCCTCACTTCGCCTGTTGCGGACTAGCGGACTTTTGCTTATCTGGTTGACTCCTCCATCGGTGCCGCCCGGCACGAAATTCCTATGACCGTGTAAGAACTCTCGATCAGGGGTATCGGTTGTTACGGGATAGCCTCGCTCCCAGAGCAGAATGTTGGACTTAGCCCGCCCACTCTGGACAACCGCTTGCTACGAAAACACGAGGTGTAGCTTGCTCGCCCAACCGGTTTTCAGACTTCTCCGGACCAGATCGCGACTCTGGCGGTATCAATTGGCATTCGGCAACCACAAAGGCGGCAACATCGAAGCGACGAGTGATCGCGCCGGTGGCATAATTGCGCCTCCGCGCACGAGTGTGGCCACAGACGAGCATCCTGGCGGCGCCTCCTCGATTGTTGGCCCAACGTTCTTTGCAGGGAGAGCTACTGAGGTAAGCGGCAGTGATCAACACCCGCAGTGGGCGGGGAGACGACGTACATTGGGCTGGGCTTCAGCGGCAACAGTTGTCTTGGTTGCATTTGTCGGGCTCGAGTCGCAACGCTGGCTTTCTCGTACTTCAGGGTCGCAATACGAGACAGTTGCGCTGATCAGACCTGTGCTCAACCTCCTGCGGGGCGCTCTTCCTCAAAAGTCCGCTCCTACAACCACCAGCGTCGCTGCCGGAAAGCAACTACCCAGCATTGCTACATCAGCGACCACATCACAGGCGTCGAAAAACCCACAGCGTGAACAGCTAGTCGCACGAGGGCAGGTTTTGTCGGGTCAGAAGCCGAAGCCTGCGGGTACACAGGTATCTCGAACAAAGGTCGATGATCTATCAGCGCGGCAAGCATCTCTCAAACAGGCAAGCGTCAAAGGCGACACTGACGCGCCCGTTATTTTGGCCAACATGTATCTCGAGGGCAAAGGAGCGCCGCGCAGTTGCGACGAGGCAGTCGCCGTGCTTGAAGTAGCGGCAGCTCAGTCGAATGTCAGGGCCCAGAACCGCTTAGCTGGACTCTACGCAACGGGATCCTGTGTGCGGCGCGATCCCGTACAGGCGTACCGTTGGCTTAGATCAGCACTGGCCACCGATCCCGAAAATCATTGGGCGCGCCAAAATCTCGAGCTGACTTGGCGGCAGATGACCGAAGAAGAGCGAAATGCCCTTGTAGCAACCGCTCACTAGACGAGAGGGAAGAGTCTCAGTGATTCCCAAAGAAATGCAACGACTGCGGTAAACTGAAGCAGTCCAGCCTATTACGACGAATGGCCGTCTAGCTCAGATGGATAGAGCACGGTTTCCTAAATGTCCGGAATACGTACGCGACGTAATCCCAACTATTTAGCTTTCGTGGTCCATTTCGCCAGCGACAAGACTCCTTTCTGACGAGTGTTGTTGGTTTCGATGGGTTGTTTCATGGCCCGTGATTCCCAACTGTTCGATGGCCATCATCTGCAGTTGAACACTAAATTTGTTCTCCGTTTGCGATACAGTCAATCAGAGGTTCAAACGAAAGGTGTGCGTATGAATCGGGCCCGCATCGTGATTGTGCTAATCATGCTGATTGTGCTGGTCGCCACCCTGGCAGGTGCGTTTCTGACTCGCGGGGTGATGGCGTATCTTCCGTTTTTGCGAGCTAGGCAGGGGAACTGGACGGGAGCCTATGTACCGCACGGAGTTGTGGATCAACGGCCCTGGCAGACAGCGGCGACTCTGGCGGCCTTGGCACAGTCGGCGGAGGAGAAGGAACTCGCGCGGGACGCCGAGCGCCTTGCGGATCACGAAGTCGACCAGGCGTTCTCGCAGTCACTGAGGCAGGCAAGCCTTGAAAAACCAAATCTAAGCGGTAAAGCATTAGCATTGCAGCAAAGGGTCACCGAGCTTCAGGAGACCATTAAGAACGACCAGGCTCGGGTCGCATCACTCAGTGCAGCCGCGGGCACGAGACCAGCGGGTGCAGTTTCCAATGGCAGCGACTTGGAGATTGCAAAGGCGCAACTGAGCCTCGACCAAAATGAGCTGACCGATTCGATCGAAGACCTCGCCCGCGAAAGCGGAGATCTGCGAGTCAAGCTTCAGCAGGAGCTCGCGGCACGCCAAGCCGCCATGAAGCAGTACAGGGATAGTGCCTCTAAGGACGATGGACAAACTGCTGTCGCCTCAGCCGAACAGTACAAGACGTTAGCACAGCAGCTATCAACGTGGCGATCCCTCCGCAACAGGAAGCAACTGATTGCGCAGGCTGAGCAGTTAGCGAGGGCCGACGTGGCCGCGCTGACAGCCGATCAGACAAGGCTGCAGACCGAAGCCGCTGGCCTTGACGATAGAGCCGTTGGAGAATCAAGTTCCGAACGAATCGACCGGCTGCGAAAGATAAGCGCTCAGCAAATCAACCAGAGCATCCTCAACGATCGTCTGGGAGCGCACCAGCAGCTTGTGGCACTCTATGGGCGATGGGGAGAGCAAGTCGAGATACAGCGAAAGATCGTAGTTCACCTGATATTGCAGTCTCTGGCTTTGATTGCAGCGATCTGCATCCTGGTGATCCTGGCGGGCTGGGCTCTCCAACTGGCATTGGAGAAGATGGTTCGCGATCCTCGCCAAAAGCAGACGTTGAAAACAGTTCTAAATCTGGGAACGCAACTGATCGGCCTCTTACTAATCCTGCTGACCATTTTCGGTGTACCACGGCAGATGCCAACCATCCTGGGTCTGGCAACCGCAGGACTGACCGTGGTCTTCCAGGATTTCATCCTAGCATTCTGCGGTTGGTTTGTTCTGATGGGACCAAACGGAGTTAGGGTTAGGGACTGGGTAGAGATCGATGGTGTCGGCGGCGAGGTGGTACAGCTCGGTCTGTTCCGCACCTGGCTACTGGAGACGGGAAACTGGACTGCCAATGGCCATCCTACGGGAAGAAGAGTCTCGTTTTTAAACGGATATGCCATACGCGGCAAGTATTTCAACTTCTCCACCGTAGGACAGTGGATGTGGGATGAGATTAAGGTAAGTGTTCCTCCCGACACGGGTATTCATCCTCTTATCAAGGGGATCTACGAAGCGACGGTAAAGACAACGGAAGCGGATGCGAAAATGGCGGAAGCGGAATGGAAGAGGGTGACGCACGAAGAAGGGTCGCCACAGTTTAGCGCCATGCCGTCGGTCAATCTCAGGCCGGCGGAAGCTGGTGTCGACATAGTGATTCGCTATATCACTCGTGCCGGAGTGAGAGTTGAGACCCGGAATCATCTGTTTGCGATGATCGTTGAGCTGATGCAGGGCGTGTCGAAAGAGGATAGGAATCTTGCCCCACTTTCCCCTGGGCGAAATGATCTGTGACGCTGCGCTGCCTGCGGGCCACGAGGCCGAGCATGCCATCTTGGGTTCGATTCTCTTTACGCATCGCTGGACATTGGCAAGGCGTCCCGCGTCTATTCCGCGCTCCCCTTAACCAGCTTGAGGTGATGCCAGTCACCGACTGAAGACCGCCTAGGTGCGTATTGTAGGGCCGGAAGCAAGCGACGGTCCGTAGATGCCCGTGGAGGGCGGCCAGCTCTTTCGGGCATGTGCGGGTCTTGTGGAGTTGTTTATGTTGTTTATGTCGGACCCAAAAAGCCTCGCCCCTGTGCGGCTCGCTTTCACAAGAAAATCTGAGACGGAGAGCATCTGCACGTCCTGCTTTAACACTGTGCGGGCAGATCGCTATGTGCCGCTGGATGAAGCCGAGGACATTCATTCGGATGTCTGTCTCAACTTTACAAGCAATGCGGGGTTTAATTGGTAACAAAACGCTTTCCTATCTGCAGTTCGAGACCGCGGACAGGTTCCTGTGGTCTCGGCCTTTCATCCGGCAGCCTCACTCCCAGGCAGAATCGAGCTTTGCCGATGTGCGGAATTACATCTATCACGGCCAGAAAATCGATCAGCAAGTTCACCTGGGATACGACCTGGCGGTTACGCAGCACGTCGGTGTGGAAGCGTCGAATGACGGCAGAGTCGTTTATGCGGCTCCTCTGGGGATTTACGGCAACTGCATTGTCCTCGACCACGGTGCTAAATTCCCGTTTTGGTTTGACCTAGCATTACCGGAGAGGTAACGACGAACTTAGGATCTGCATCAAACGATACAAGTCTGTTTAAACGCGATTTCGCGGTGCGCTGCTCGTTCACGAGTTGTCGGAGTTATCTTTCAGGGCTCCTGAAAAGACGGGGTAAAAGTAAGCCGCCCCTGTCCGATTTGTTCATAACCGTACTTGGTCGCCAACTAAGCAAGCACACGTCAGCTGTTACCTGCCTGAGGGCCAGGGCTGCTTCGTTTCCCCGATGGAGCGTGGGTGGTGATATATGGTTATTGGCGGCGTTTCGGACGACAACACACCGGAAGCACTTCGGGCTCTGATGGCGGAAGGGGATCGGCTGCTTGGCGACGAGAAGTACGAGGCCGCCCAGCTGACCTTTGAGCACATCCTTACCGTCGATCGGCAGCACACAGGAGCGTTGGTGAGATTGGCCATGCTGGAAAGCAAGCGGGGGAACCGGGACGAGTCGCTTCGACGCTACGACGAAGCCCTGCGTATCGATCCGGCTAACATCGACGCGCTCCTTGGTCTGCGTCACGTTCATTTATCGAGAAACTCTTTGGGAATGGAATCCCGGCGGGATTACGATACCGCGGTGGAGCCGCTGATTCGCGCTTTTGGAGAGTACGGAAAAAAGAGCCAGCGCTGCCGGCAGCTCCTGGAACGTTGGAGCTATCTCCACCAAAAAGTCTCCCGGTTGGGACCGCCGAAGTACCACGCTGCTCCCGGCAGCCGTGGACACGTCGCCATCATTCATTCCTCGGCCCCGCCGGCGAAGGGCGGCGTGACTACCGTCATGTGGGAACATGCCAAAGAGTTGTTGAAAAACGGGTACCAAGTGACGATCATCGCCGGCTATCCCGAAGAAGCACCCCGGACGGAAGTGGAAGGCCTCCAGTTCCATATCAACCCGTCTATGACCAGCCCATCCGGCAGCGATGTGACCGAGGGACTGTATGCGGATTTAAAACGTCAGCTGACAGACGTCCACGCCGTCATCATTCATAACGTCATGACGATCCCGCCCTTTGACAGTCCGTTGAACATCGCCTTGCGGCGTTTAATCGAGGATTGGAAGGGAGAGAAGAAATTTATCTACCTGGCGCATAACGTGAACTGTTCGGCCCCGGCTGCCATCCCTGGCGTTCAGTACGTCACCGTGTCCGAGTGGTACAAGCACGCCGATGTGGACCGAATCCTGCAGACCGATGCGAAGGTCATCTCTTGCGGAATCGATCCTCGAATCGATTTGAATCTGACCGAGGAGGCGGTCCGGTTCGCGAAGGAACAAGACCTTCTCAATCAAGATATTGTGATGGTTTATCCCACGCGCCTGGATTGGAATAAGCGACCGGACACGGCAATTCGGATCGCCGCTGAGCTGAAGAAGCTCAATTTAAAAATCAAGCTGATCATTCCCACGGGGCTTTTGGATGAGACCTTTCGAAAAAAAGCCGAAGGGTATCAAGACTGGATCCGCGAGTTGGGCCTTGAAGGCAGCGTGATTTTTTACGATACCGATAATATTCAGAATTTTGAGACGCAACGGCGGTTTATCGCGGACTTGTACAAGCTTTCGGATGTTCTGATCTATCCATCGGATTGGGAGTCGTTCGGCATGCAAATGCTGGAAGCGGCTGTTGCGGGATTGCCGATCGCGGCGTCCGAGAGAATTGGACCGCGTGTCCAACTGTTAGGCGACAATGCCTATGTGTTCGATCCCAGTAATCCTGCCGGCAGTGCGTTGGGGATCCTTTATTACTTGAGCCGCGACCTCACGGCGGAACGCGAGATGGTGTACAACCGCGCCGCGTATGATTTTGACTGGGAAAATATTTGCCAGAGCGACCTCCTACCGCTCATCTCTCCCGACCATTCAGAAAGTTAGACGGTTATGCTTTTATTTCCGATCTTCTTGGACTGGCTATTTGATGCGGCCGTCAGGATCACCGAGAAAATAAACACGGATCTCCTTCTGGCCTTCGTCAGCCTGCTGCTCTGGACGCGAAATCCGCCAGGGAAGGATCCGGACGATTTCTCCCAGTTAGAAATTCAGCCAAGCGACGGCCCCCAAGCTCCGTTTGTCGATTTGGGATCCCGATTCACGATTTGGCAGGACCAGAGGCCGCAGGAGATGGGCCCGGACCACGCCTCCCTAGCCAGCCAGAGAACGGGCAAGCTGTCTTACATCAATCCCCTGCTGCACCTTCAGGTTTTTGACAGGGCTAAAGGCCGCGCCGTTAAAACAGAAGATAAAAAGACATCCTGGTATCCCTGGGGTTTTGTGCAGGAAGCGGCAGCGGAGGGTCTCAATCTTCGGGTCACGGTCACCTATGCCGACGTCGATGTGATCTCGGTCCACGTTGACATTGAAAACGCTGGGACATCCAATTGCTATCTGCAATTCTCGTTTAGTGAGCAGCCCGAATCCTACCCCTCCACACGAACTCCGAAAATGGAGAATCTGAACGGAACAATTGTCGTCCACCAGGTCTCCGATCCCACGGACACCCAATACTCGCTGCGTCCGGAGCCGCCTTTCGTCATCGTGACCGCGATTCAGCCTCGGTTCGAACTGACAAACGGGCATTGGGATGGGCGCTACCAGGGAACCAGCCACGACTTCGAACTGCCGCAAAACGCAAACCAGTCCTTCTCTTTTCTGATCTCGGCTGCAGCCCGGGAATTGGAGCGTCCGTTTCTCCTGGAGGATCGAACGTCGGAAGCGGAGCAGTTGGTGCTACATCGGATTTCTCGGATTGAGAACCCCTCAAGCACCCTGATTACGATGGCTCAGCAGCGATGGAATACCCTTCTGAGCCGCTTGCCCGCGATCCCTGAAGACTGGAGAGAGCAAGAAAAAAAGCTTTTTTACCATGCCGTCATGACGCTGTTAAGAAACACGATCCGGCCACAGCCCGAACAAGGCTATGGAAGCTCCTACGGCCCCTACTCGATTACCTTCCCGTCGCGGGGATTTTATGAAGCCGGGTGGATTTGGGACAGCGCTTTCCATGCCATGGCCTTTGCGCAATTGGGTTTAATCGATTATGCGAAATCGAATCTGCGCGCCATGTTCCATGGCCAGGACGAGAAAACCGGGGCGGTCTTCTTTAAACATCCCGATTCCATGGTCGAAGGGGCACAGCCCCCGTTTTTCAGCTGGGCGGTTTATCAGGTTTACCACCAGGACCCGGACAGGGCGTTTTTGGAAGAGTTCTATCCGAAATTGAAGGCTTGGAGTAATTGGTGGTACGCCAACCGCCTGCGAACAGTAATCAGAAACGGGCAAAGGACAGAACTCTTCGGTTGGAACGGCGGTCTCGAATCCGGATGGGACAATTCTCCACGCTGGGACAATGTCGACGTTCGAAGACTCGTGTCGCCTGACCTCAACGCGGAATTACTGATGGATCTCAGAGCGTTGCAGTGGATGGCGGGGGAATTAGGACGACCAGAGGAAGTGCGGGTTTGGAGAGAACAAGCTGAAACCCTGTCCCGCAATATGGTCCGGGGCCTCTACGACTCTGAAGACGGACTTTTTTACGATGTGCACATCGACGATGGATCTTTCCATCGGGTTAAAACGCCAGCCTGTTTCCTCCCGCTTTGGGCCGGCGTTCCTCTGGATACCGCGCGGGTCAAGCGAATGATCGAAGGCTGGCTTCTCAATGCGGAGGCGTTCTTTGGTAAATATCCGTTTCCCACCGTGGCATATAACGAAGCGACCTATACGCCCCGCTTCTATTGGCGAGGCCCGGTCTGGCTTAATCTGGCCTACTTCATGACTGATATTCTTTACCAATACGGCTACAGCGATGAGTCGATGGCCGCAAGAGACCGGCTTTTAAATATGGTGATAGACAAAGACCACATCTATGAGTACTACAACTCCAAGACCGGCAAGCGAGGCGAGGGTCCAGCAGACGCCATCCCGGAAATTCCGGCCACTCAGGACTTTAGCTGGTCTGCGGCCTTTGTCCTGATGATGATGCTGAAGAAATTCGGTGTCTTTTCCATTCCCCATGGAACTGATCAAGCCACATGACGACGGCTTCGCCGGAACTGATTGTATCGTTGAGGCAGATGACCCACCACGGGTGCTCGATACCATCATAGGCAACACTCCTCTATTGGCCATCGAGTACGAAGTCCGCGGGCGCCAGCGCACCATCTACGCCAAGAGCGAGCAGATGAACTTCACCGGCAGCATCAAAGACCGGATGGCTCTGCACATCCTGCGCAACGCTTATGCCGTAGAGGGCATCCGGTTTGGCGACACCATCGTCGAGGCCACTAGCGGCAACACCGGCATCGCATTCGCCGCCATAGGCCGCGCCCTGGGGCATCCAGTCACCATCTTCATGCCCAACTGGATGAGCCGCGAGCGTATGGATTTGATCCACAGTTTGGGCGCGAACATTGTTCCGGTAACCAAGGCGCAGGGCGGGTTCCTGGGCAGCATTCGGCTCGCGGAGGAACTGGCAGCGCAACGGGAGGACGTTTTTTTGCCTCGTCAATTCTCTAATGTGGCCAATGTCGAAGCCCATGAGCAGACTACCGGACCGGAGCTGTGCTGGCAGCTCCAGCATGAAGGACTGTCCGCCGACGCCTTCGTTGCCGGAGTCGGCACCGGCGGCACGGTCATGGGTGTGGGACGATTCCTTAAGCGAATGACGCCCGCCACGCGCGTCTACCCAATGGAGCCGGCGGAATCACCGACGCTCACCACCGGATGCAAAATAGGGCATCATCGCATCCAGGGAATCTCCGATGAGTTCGTGCCCGACATTCTGCAGTTGCAGGAGCTGGAGCCCGCCGTCAGCGTGAGCGATGGCGATTCCATACTGATGGCGCAAAAGTTGGCATGTGAGCTTGGCCTGGCCGTCGGCATCAGCTCAGGCGCGAATTTCCTCGCTGGCGTCAAGGTTCAGGACCGCCTGGGAGATGATGCCGTAGTGGCCACCGTCTTTCCCGACGATAACAAGAAATACCTCAGTACCGACTTGCTGCGCGACGAGCCGGTTAAGCGGCAATATGTTTCGCCCGGCATCGCGCTGACCAGCTTCCGCGCGCTCGACCGGGTCTGCAAGATGTGCACCGCGCTTCGGGATTGAGCTGTACACGGAAATAATCCATGCGGCAGCTTACAGGAGACTGCGAGAATAGCTTCCGATAACAGCCCAAGTCGTAAATTACTCGCGCCACACGCTCACTGCGGATCGTGAACAAGTTGGCGATTTGCGCCAACTGAGATTGGAGGCGTCTTGAACTTCTCGATCCGCCGACTATCCGTACACAATCCGGTCTCGACTTCTTCCTCGACTGAAGGGAAGCAATATGGGATAACTTGGTTGAAAGGCGGCGATTATGCAACAGCGTACAACCAGAGTCAACGCATCGGAAGAGACCATCCAGATTGGTCCGATAGGGATTCGATTTCTCCTCACTGGTGATGATTCCGGCGGAAGCGCGTCGGTATTCGAGTTTTCCCGTCCCGGCTGGTGAAAGATTGGCAGCGCCGGCCCATAAGAACGACGCCTACGAAGAAATCCTGTACGGTATCGAGGGTGTTCTGACCTGGACAGTTGACGGCACTCCCGTCGAGGTTGGTCCGGGACAGGCGCTGTGCATTTGAGGTCAATCGCGACACAGCCCCGGGCGGGTGGCGCTATTTGGCGGCGACAACCGGCTTGACCTGATTGAAGTCCGGGTTCTTCCAAAGTTCACCGCGGTACTCCATGAAGTTGGCTGTGACCTGAGCAACTTCCTGTCCGTAATACCGCTCCACGACGTGCAAGGCGAGGTCAATACCCGAGGTCAGGCCACCCGCGGTGGCCACTTTTCCGTTCTCGACGAATCGAGTTCCGCTCACAAAACGCACCGCCGGGTACTGTTTCTGCATGTTCGCTGCGTACATGTGGTGAGTGGTGGCGGTCAAACCGTCGAGCAGGCCATACTTGGCGAGCATCGAGGCGCCGTTGCAGACCGACATGGTGACGTCGGCCGTCGCCGAATTCGACAGTAACCATGTTTTCTGGGCGCGTGGTAGGCAATCCGTCCAAAGCAGTGCCATTTCAGTGGAAAAAGGGTCAATCTGGCAACCCTGGCGGTCGGCCAAAGAACGATTTAGCTCGCGAGCTCGCCCAATGGCTGTTCGAGAAGAATCCTGACGCCATTTACCAGGCGCAGCTAAAGCTAATCCAGCAAAGCCCGTAAGCGCCGACTCCAGCGCTATGAGATACGCGTTCTGCCACACACCACGAACTATGAGCGCAAGAAATGAAACTTCTTCAAAAGCCGTGATGAAAAAGATCGTAGGCAGCCAGTCATGCGCGAACTGCCAGAACGTCCCGCTATGCTGCTTGCGCGACGTAATCAGGATCGCGGCGATGGCAAGTGCATTCCACACTAAGTACGATGGTGCGCGCCCCACGTGCTGCCACCTTGCACAGACCAATAGGGTCAGAGCTACATGTACGCCTATATAGATACGATCCGTCGGTTCATCGGTCTCAACTTGAGTGTAGCAACCTTGAACTCGAACCGTTTCAAGGCGTTTGGCTTGTTTACGGAGTTATCTTTCCCAGAAAGATAATGCTGCGGCGGAACCCGATTGCGTCGGCCACGCGATTGAAGAACGCGGGGCGATGATGTACACGTCACCCTAAGCCGCTTTCGCTTTAGGCTCCAGCGGCACATTCGGCCATGATTGGAACCTTTGGCTGCTGGCGATCCTCGGTTTTCGAGGTCATTCTGAATCGGGGGCCCGGCTCTTTCCTCCTGCTTCTTGGACGTGGCTGGCTTTAGAGGAGGCGATCTCGACCTGCTCCAGAACACAGCACCAGAGTATTCGTCGGCACATGCGCCTGATAGATCGACATCACTTCACACCCAAGACCCGGAGTGTCGCCTGTCTCAACGTATGAGCGACCCGCTCACGGCTGCTACCGGGTGTGGGCAGAAGTAGCCACACCAACGGGCGGAGCGGAGTGGGCAAATGGTAAGGTCCTGATTCCCCCGGCTGGGGAGGAAAGAAGCTACCGAGCGCCTGCGAAGGGTTGTCGAGGAACTGGTCAACCATCGACGCCTGATGCACACAGGAGATCGTACAGAAAGGAGCACAGGACTTCACACTCGCATGCTCCCTCCGCAGATCCCCTACATCGTACTCTTCGAGAGGAATTGCCGGAGAGCCCCGTTGCTGTGAGCAATAGTGGACTAACCCATCTTCGCAGATGTAGAGGTAACGGTTGCCTGCCCGGCAATGCCAGTTATTGGGGTTTCCGGACACGAGGTTCTTCTGAAACTGCTGGTAGTAAGCAAAACTGGAAAACGATTTGGGACTTATGTTGACAAGATCGTGATAGACCTGCTGTTGCTGAGCATTCAAAGCCACGAGTTGCCCACCGCCGTCGTGAATGATGCCGATCGTAGTTTGTAAGCCGAGTTCCGCAGCCCGGCGGGTAATCACTATGGCATCCTCCGGCGTTTGGATCGAAGCTCCCACCACCGAATTGATGTTGACGTTGAACTCCGCGTACTGCGCCAGCCATTGCAGCTTCTTGTCGAGCACTTTCAGGCTCTTCTTCGAGACCTCGTCCGGCAGGACGTTGTCGATACTGATCTGCAGAGAATCGAGCCCGGCCCGATTCAGGCGCTGGATGCGATCGGGAGTGAGTAGGTAGCCATTGGTGATGAGAGTCGCCATGCAGCCGTGGCTGCGTATGCGGCGAATCAGGTCGTCCAAGTTCGGGTGCAGCAAGGGCTCACCCCCGCTGAACGTGATAATGGTCGTACCCAACTCGTGCAGCTGATCGATGCGACGAAGCATGACTTCGGTCGGCACAGGCTGTGAAACCTTGTCATATTCGTTGCAGTAAGCGCACGCGAGATTGCAGCGCCGGACGGGGATGACATGGGCCACGATTGGGTGATAGCGCGAATGCATGGCCTTGGCGATTACCCTGACTTGACGCAGATGCCAAGAGAGCGCCCGGACTTTCCGCCTTAGAGGAAGGAGACTCATTCCAACCTTCTTGCCTTGACACAGAGTCTATCTCAATCAATTGGAGCGTTCCCGATGGGGCCGACAACCGCAAGTTGGCCAGAAACCCTAGTGCTGTATCGGACGCCCCCCAGTAGACGTGCGCGTGCGCTCTGGGCTGCGGGCGCGTTCGATACAGCGGTTTGAAGGAAGCCGCTTTTGTTCGCGGCGGACGCTATGGGATTTCAATCGACTTTGGCTTGGAAGTTATTGGAAGAAAGAGTACTTGTGGAGCGACCGTCAATCTGGAGCTCATCTCTTGTCTCGTGATGCTAACGCTCCCGATGGTCTCATGGTAACGCGAGACACATCATTCTTCAAGACTTGCTGCTACCTTATTGCTCCTCTCGAACCTTCCATGTCGCTCGCTTCGGGCACGCGCAAGCGTCCGCCGCAAAGCGGCTTCGTTCAAGTCTCGTTGGAGGAAATGTGGTGTAGTGGTGTAAAGGAAGCGCTGCTGCGCTTCGATCTCTGCGAAGCCGGTTTCTGGCCAACTCCGTGTTGATGTAACCAAAAATCCACAATCATTGGTCGCCTGCCGCACGTCCTCTCTTGTTGATGACAAATTATTGAGACAGAAGGATCAGCCTGAGCTTCTTTGCCCCACATTCTTTCTTTGAGTAATAGGGCACGCGGGGAGTCCACAGACACCGTTGTTGTCACACTCTCAGGTCTTACACGTCACTGACAAACTCTTGCTGGTGTTGGAGACTTGGGACTGCCGCTTGCGGCGCCTCAAGCAAGATTCACGGTCTTGCTCCAAAGCCCAAGCCAATCGCCGGCACGAAGGCAAGACCTTCGGCATTCTCATGTCCATAGCTTCTGGCGCCCTGCGGCTTTCTGTTTCGTTTAGGCCCCCATACCTGTAAGGAGGTATTCATGTTTACCCGCACAATCGAATTGACACTCAAACCGAACACGAATCCCGAGTTCTTCAAGAAATTCAAGGCTGAAGTCCTGCCCATTCTCAAGAAGGCTCCCGGATTCTTCGATCTGGTCGTTCTCGAACATTACACCGATACGAACAAGTTCTTCTTCTTCAGCTTCTGGGAGACGCAGAAGAACGCCGACTATTACGAGAAGGAGTGGTATCCGAAGGTGAAGGCGATTATCGAGCCGTTCTACTTCGCTCCGCCAACGGTGACCTACTGGACGCTCGAGGAGACCTTCTCCGAGAAGCTGTTTGCCAAAACGATGGTGTAATTCTCCTGCACCCGAATTCCGCAGCCCCCGCAGACCCGTCGTCTGCTGGGGCTTTTTCTTGGTGCGCCCGGCAGGGCGCACTCACTTGGAGGTGAAAGTCCTCTACACGCCCGGCAAGGGGAAGTGTTAGCCGAACGGCAAGGGTGTCCATCGCGAGGTGGAATCTGGAGGAAGCTGTAGGCAAAGCGCTGGCCTGACGAACAGGAAGCGGATAGAGGAACCGGGTGCAGAAGCTACTGGAACAAGTCGATGTGAAGATTGGCAGCGTGCTTACGGACGTGTTCGGTGTCTCTGGGCTCCACATGCTGTTGTCAGCCAAGCGTAAGACACTGCAACTGATCGAGGCTATCGAAGGCAATCGCATGAGCGATCATGTGCGATTCTTGATCCGCGGTTGTTTGCGTCACCTGGCCTGCTTAGAAGAGGAAGTGGAGGAACTCGACACCGAAATCCTCCGACGCATGCAACTCTCTACGTTTCAGAAAAGCCTTCACACTGTTACAAACCATTCCCGGAGTAGGCCAACTTTCGGCAGCCCATCCGTCTGGAAAGGTATCGTTGGCTATGGACCCCCTGCAATTGGTCCGGCTCCCGCCACTGTCGTTGAAGCCTGTGCCGCACGTGACCGTCAGTGAAGATGGGCAACTGGTGGAGGGGTAGGTTACAAGTCAGTCTCGCTCTTGTTTCCAATCCACAATCCGATCCACAATATGCGATGCCTTGTACGACTTGCATACGCTTAGACAACCTCCACGCATTTGTAAGTCGTTGTAAAACCTAATACCGCTACTTTGACACGGTAGAGGTCAGGGGTTCGAGTCCCCTCGTGCCTACCATTTCTTCTTTAGATTCAGTGCCTTCAAGCGGGCCCAACCCGGAGCGCTACCGTAATTCGTCACCAACTGCGCAGCAATCAGCTCCGCAACACGCGCATAAAAAACCAGATACCTCATGGCTTCCGGTGACGAGACAGAATCCGGCCCTTTACAGCAGCCATGCTGGCGGTTGTGGTCTTTGGTTGTGAGATGGCGATTTATCGCCAACCGAACCCGTGAGCGGTCAGTCGCGTTCGTGGGCGGCCTTGCTCGGCCCGTCCGCAGTACGACCTTCAGTGCGCTCTTCTGTCTGAGTCGTCTCTGTCTCAGACTGCATGCCGGAATTCCCGAAGATTCTTTTCAATAAATCATGCGTTGCTGCGAATGCCCCGGCGCTGTATGCAAGCCCCGCATAGAAGGGTGCGACTACGGTTATCTGTTCCACAACACGATGAGGATCAACCCCGCCAAAACCCTGAGCAACGACGAAAAAGTACTCCCATCGTATCGAAGGATGGGGCGCAAGAACCGAAACCTGAGGCTCGGTAAACGTCAACAGCTTATATGCAAGTACGATCGTCGGCAGAATCCAAGCGTACTGCGCCAACCTCCCGAAATATCTAGACAGGAGATAACCAGCAACCAAAGCTGGAACGATGCTTGTCAACTCAAAATGCTGAAGCCACTCGCTACCTGCAGGCATGTGGCTTGGCATTCCCAGTAGCGGCATTATCCAAACGTACCAGCGGCTGAGCAGCCACGGACCTAAGTGAATTCCACACACCACAGCAACAGTGGTATGCAGTGCAAATGGGCCAATTGTGGCATTTGCAGGCCACGCAAGGCCAGAGTGATGGGCAAGGGCATCTACTTCTTCCTGCTGAGCGCCTTTCCCCCTAAGCCATTTCTTCCAACCTGGTAACCCGACCAAGTACCACTGCCATCCCAGCGCGATCCCCGCCATGACGTAGTACACATGTAGAAAAGGGCCGAACATACGCAATCCGAAGAAGGGCACAAGAAGAACTGCGGCGATTGCAGGTGCGGTTAAGGTCAGATGGCCGATGACGACCGCGCGTCGTGTCAGTGCATTGTCCATTGCGGCGCAGTATATCCCCGCTTGTGCGATTAGTCGACCTAGTCAGTTGTTGCACTCAGGCCAACTCACAACCAATCTGTCCTGGACAAGTTTTCGTTTCCAACGCCGAACTCGTCACCAATTCGTCACCAAAACTAGGCCGTTTTCGGCCCTTTTTCAGGCTGTTTCAGCCCGGAAAAGCAAGACAGGCAAAGGGTTTTAGGTTGCTGAGATTAAAATTGACACGGTAGAGGTCAGGAGTTCGAGTCTCCTCGTGCCTACCATTTCTTTCAATCTTTCAATGGCCGCTGGCATCAACGATCACTTATGGTCGCTTGAAGAAATCGCGATGCCGGCGGATGCCGCCTTCGTTCGGACAAGCGCGGCCATTACAAAAAGCAGACTTCAACTAGAATCGATCTTGGGGAGTTGGGTACGACCCTAACACCGGAGATGAGTAGCAGAGTGTGCTACTGAGCTTGTGTTCAGGCACCAACCGCTACGCGGAATGCACTTCTGGACTTCGGACTGTCGAAATCAGGTGGCCCAAGCCACCGTTGCATAATCCGTTGCATATTCGCGTTCCGAACACCCGCATGCAGCCCGAATTAGGCCACGCTAGCTTACTGTAGGTGATTGATTCCGAACACCAAGGGCAAGAGGCAAGCTAGTTTCAAGACCGCTTGTCCCAACCGCTCACCGATCCCCTCCGCTTAGGGGAAACCGGAGTCGGTTCTAAACCCACCGTCCAACCGTCCACTTACCGTCCATTAACGGCTGCAACGGGCTGTAATTGGCATCTTTGGTTGCCATCCGCATTCGCCAATTGGTTTCAAACTGCAAGGTTCGAATCCCTGTAGCGTCACCAACTGATGATTCAGAGGAACATTGCACCTTGGCCGGCGAGGATCTGCGCCAACAACCCATGTCTTACCGGATCATTGCGTGAGCTTGACACGGCGAAAGGCCCGGCATAACGTTGTCGCCAAAAACGTCTTGAGCCTCACATAAAAAGGAGCTCGCCAAAATGATGGAGCGAAAACTTACGATTGCCGAGATCATACTTATCGCCGGAACCAGAGTCGTACTGGGCGCTGGGATCGGCCTTTTACTGTCGATGCGGCTAAACAATGATCAACGCAAAGCTGCCGGATTCGCTCTCCTACTGGTTGGGGCACTTACGACGATTCCGCTGGCGTTGGAGGTGGCGGGCAGCAACAGTGCCGGGGAGATCGGATAAGTCGTAACGGAAGAGGTTGGTGGCCCGATACTCGCTCAACGCGCTACTCAATTGTCATTGATGTTGCACAGTTTATGAAAAGAGTCGCGTCTCGGCCTGGTCTTTCCTTTCTCCGGTGCCATTGTCTTGTATCACGGGTTGAATCCCGGAAGATCCACCCGCCTCGCGATGTGATCTTTAATCCAGTGTGCGTCCCACCATTCCTTCGGATCGATCTGTACGCCGTCGAGCTGCATTGCGAAGTGGATGTGGTCGCCTCCAGCCATGCCGGTTTGGCCGCTCAGACCCATCACCTGGCCTTGCTTGACCATATCGCCTTCGTGAACGTCAATCCTGCTGAGATGGCCGTAGATCGTCTGTAGTCCGCAGCCGTGGTCGACGACGATGCAGTTGCCGTAAATCCCCAGAGGAGCCGCATAGATGACCTTGCCGTCATTCGAGGCTTCCACCCCGACGTGTTGCGTGACTGCCAGGTCGTATCCCAAGTGAACCTGCTGATCGATCTTCTTGCCGTGGTAGATGTAATTGCGCACATCGGCAAAGGTCGACTCAGCCTGGGAGTGAGGCTGCCGGATGAACGGCCGGGACCATAGAAATTTGTCGGCAGTCTTGAACTGCAGATCGGAGAGCGTCTTGTTGTTGGCGCTGCGCATCTCGCTGTTGATCTTCACGAATCTTGCAACTGGATCACCCGTTCCGTTCGGGTCAAGTTCGTTAGTCACCTTATTCAGGAAAGAATCGCTGACCTGAAGATCGTGCACCGTGTACTTCGGTTGCTCCTTCTTTGGAAACACGACCACTAGCGGGCTGTTCACGTCGTTTCCTGCAGCGTTCGCGGCATAGACCAGCGGCACGGTATCGGCCGGCATGTTCCAGGCGAATGCGAAGAGCGAAAATAGACCTGGCTTGCGGCCCGGCATAGGCCAGGCGCGAAACTTCTCATCGCCAACGCGCACTCCCGCTTCTGTCCAGATCCCTGAGACATTGAACGTGGCGAGGTCTGCCATTCCTAGGTACAGGTAGTGCTGCTCAGAATCAACGCTGAGCGTTGGCGGTTGCGTAACAACCGTCACATCGCGTTCAATGCGACCCGTCTTTCTAAGCAAGTCGTTCGAGGTCGCTTCGACGATCAACTTCGCCTTTCCCGCCTGCAACTGAGGAGTGGTCTTGACGCCGGCTGTGAAGTTCAAGGTCGTGTGGGGTGACTTCCACGGCTGCGCCGTCTCAAAGACTTGGTATCGAGCACCATTTTGCTCGACGAACGCGTGTACGCTCCGAATGCCATGAGGGTCGCGTACATCAACAGTGACGGGAGTGGCTTGGCCCAGGGAGGTAACTGCAGACGGCAGCTCTACAGCGGGGGTCGCTGATCGTGCCACCAAGAACACGAGCAGCAAGACAACAAGCGCGCTGACGACAACAATGACTTTTCTCACGCTCTAGTGTAGCTCGCGAGAACGCAAATAGCCGTTCGGCCAACGGATGCCCAATCGGGTTTCTGCAGTCCTGCTTCGTGCGAAATAGTTCAGCGCTCGCGAACGAGCCGGAACCCTGCGTAGTGACATTACTGCTACACTCTCCAACGGTTGTTTCTTCAGAAAGGACTGTCGTGAACCTAGAAAACATATTGGCAGAGCTGAGGTCAGAACGCGCTCGCATCGGCGAAGCCATCTCTGCACTCGAAGGACTTGCCGGCCCATCCGCTCCTCCCCGTGGCCGCCCGCCAAAAACCGCTTCAACCACGGCTCGTCAACGAGGCCACATGAGCGCGGCCGCCCGCAAGCGAATCTCAGACGCTATGAAGCGGCGATGGGCGAAGTGGAAGGGCAAATCCGCTCCCAAGAAGACCAAAGCCCGTCCTGCGATGAGCGCTGCCGCCAGGAAGAAGTTATCGGCACTAATGAAAGCCCGTTGGGCTACGAGGAAAAAGGCGAAGGCATAGTCCAAGCTCTCAATAGCTACGTCCAGGGCCTCGTCTTACTCTCGTCTTGCATCCGGCGAAGATGACCATTCCAGCTGGGGGTCGGCGGTAGGAGATATCATCACATAGTCGGTGGGACAGCCGGGGAGTGATCAACGATGCCTTCCTCATCCGTCGGAAAACACGCCGGTGGCGATAGGAGCAGTCAGCCTTCTGTTTCTGAGCCTTCGTTTGCCGAGCGGGCGCGCACGTTGATGCACTTGGGCCGAATCGGGAGTCTTTCGACCCTGTCACGGAAACAGCCTGGTTTCCCCTTCGGATCATTGATGCCCTATGCGCTCGACGGCCGGGGGCGCCCAGTTTTCCTCATCAGCACGATGGCCATGCATACGCAGAACTTGCAGGCCGATCCGCGCGCCAGCCTGTTTGTGACCGAACCCGACGCAAGTGGCGATCCACTCGGCTCATCTAGAGTCACATTGATGGGCAGTGCCTTCAGAATCCCGGAGCCAGAGTTGGCGGACGCCCGCGCGGTCTATGTGACGGGCTACCCAGACAGCAAGTACTGGGTCGACTTCGAGGACTTCTTCTTTTATCGGCTGGACGTAGTTGACATTTATTACATAGGCGGTTTCGGAGTAATGGGATGGGTGGCGGCTTCGGACTATTCCCAGGCACAATCCGATCCACTCGCTGAGCACAAGAGCGACATCATGCAGCACATGAATGCCGACCACAAAGATGCGCTCATCCTCATCGCCAAACGGTTTGCCGGCATAGAAGCGCAGCAAGCGGAGATGACTGCGGTGGATCGGCTGGGCTTTCACTTGCGCCTAAAAACCCAGGATGGCATGAAGGGAACTCGGATCGCGTTCTTGCGGGAAGTGAGCGATACGTCGCAAACCAGAGAGGTATTCGTCGAGATGGTGAAGCAGGCCCGCCGAGGATAGGGCGAGGTTGGTGTGGCGACCAATCAAGGTGAACGAAGCCTTCTGAGCTTATGGAAGATTCTGCCAACCCGATTTGAAAACTAGATATCCGGTCGACACCCTTTCGGATGGGCAGGACGATTTTAAAGCTGGGTGATGGCGAGGATGTAGTCCTGGCGCACTGCATCCAGAGGATTCCAATGAAACGAATCGCTCTCGTTGTTTTTCTGGCTGTTTCGATCCAACTGGCCGCTCAGACGAGTTCCGCGCCGTCTGGGTCGCCCAATCCTAAGGTCCGGGCCATCACTGGATTCGTACGCCTGGACAGGCCAACGTACCAGAAGCAGATCGCCGATGCTCTCGTTGTCTTGCGCAAAGTAAAGGGCGAATTCGAATCTTCTGGCTACGAAGTGGAGAGCCTTCGACTGACGACTCAACCGCTGGCAGAACCCGTCGCCGGCATGTCAGAGGATCAGGCGTTGGCATTCCTAAAGCATCTAGACGATCTCTCCGTGAAGGAGAATTTCCTGCCGAAGGTTGGACCGGCGATGCTCCACGATAACGATGATCCCGCGACGATGCACCTCCTCGAAAGGGTGCTCTCGACTCTACCAAATATCGAGGCCAGCGCGATCATTGCTGATGAAGCCGGAATTCATTGGAAAACAATTCGCCGCACCGCCGAACTCGTGAGGTACGTCACTGCGCACAGTCCGCGCAGCCAGGGAAACTTCAACTTCACTGCCACTGCCATGCTGAAACCATTTGCGCCATTTTTCCCTGGTTCGTATCACACCGGCGCTGGCAAACAGTTTGCCATTGGCTTCGAAGGCGCCAACGTCGTTGGCGACGTTTTCGCCCGAGACAAGGGAAATGCCGAAGCTGCTACTGCCGACCTGACTGCTGCGCTGACAAAACATGCATCTGTGGCCGCTGAAGTGGGCAAAAGGATCGCCGCGGAGAGTGGCTGGACCTACATGGGATTGGACCCTACCCCCGCACCGCTGGGAGACGTATCCATCGGAGCGGCCATCGAAGAATTCACCGGTGCGAAGTTCGGCTCCAGCGGGACGCTCACCGCTGCACGCATTATCACCACCGCTGTAAAAGCTGTGCCAGTGAGGCAGGTCGGCTACTCCGGGCTAATGGTGCCTGTGATGGAGGACAAGCTTTTGGCGCAACGATGGGCCGAACCCACCTACAACATCGACTCCCTACTCGCGAACTCGGCGGTTTGCGGCACCGGTCTGGACACGATCCCGCTCCCGGGTGACATCAGTGTCCAGCAAATGGAACGTATCTTCAGCGATGTGGCTTCGCTCGCGATGAAATGGAACAAGCCCCTCTCAGCAAGATTGCAGCCTGTTCAGGGTAAGAAGCCGGACGATCGGACCGACTTCCAGGATCCGTATCTGTTCAACACCATGGTGCACCCTTTGCCGTAGTTGTTGAGTGATTGCTTTACGGCAGGATTGCTGTGGTTCGAGGGATGAAACCCCTGGAGCCGGGGACCCATCTGAATCAACTGACACGCATGTGGACAACGCACGGACGAACCACAACCTCCGGGAATAACCGCCTGCGACCATTTGCGATCCACGCTAGCCGACTTAGCAATACTAACTCCGCATGGCGAAACCGGACTACTCCCGTATTGCCGACCCTGCGCTCGGAATCGGTCCCCTGCGTCCATGAGCAGCCATCTCAGATACGGCACACCTCTCCTATAAACTCAATTTTCCTGAGGATCGTCGAACTCAGCAAGGAGAAGGAAGATGCGCAAGTTACTTATCGCTCTGGTTTTGGCCGGGATCTTGTCATCTGCAGCTCATTCTCAGTCCAATCCGCTATGGCACACGCAAAAAATCAAGAACCTATCTTCCCCACATGACTTGGCCTGAAGTCGACGATCTGCTCTCGCGAACAGATATGGTCATCATTCCTCTCCCGGCCATCGAGCAGCATGGTCCGCAGCTCCCGATTGGAACCGACTATTTCAGCGGAGAAGAATTGGCCAAATTGATCGCGCAAAAGACCGACGTCCTGGTTGCGCCCATTCTGCTCCCGGGAATATCGCCCTACCACATGGAGTTCCCCGGCACCATTACACTCTCCGAAGATACCGTGCAGCGTGTGTACTTTGAGGCGGTGCAAAGTCTCATTCATCACGGTTTTCGCCGATTCATGATTCTGACGAGTCATGCCGGAAACCGGAATGTATCGCGCTACATTATCGACCGCATTAACCAGGAGACGCCTGGAATTGCAGTCGAGTTGAACGACGCCGCAAACCCATTTTTCAAGAGCCCAAAGCGCCAGGAAGTACAGAAGTTTGATCGCCATGCCGGAGTTGGAGAAACATCTGACGGTTTGTATTTGTTTCCGAGCCTAGTGGATCTCAGCAAAGGAGGCCCGAACCAAGTGACGCTTCCCGATCATCTTGAGAAGGTTCTCCCGCAAGTGATCGCCGGAGACGAGACTGCCAATACGATCTTTCTTGCTGAGGCCCTGAAACCCAAGGACACCGGGAAGCATACGTCAACCCGGGAAATGACCAAGACAGGGGTTTGGAGCGAGCGAGACACCCGCGAAGCTACGGCGGATCGGGGGCGTGAAGACAGCGAGGCCTTCGTTGACGCCTCCGTTCAATTCATCGAACACTGGAAAGTCTTGAAACCACTCCAGCCGTTAGCAGAGCGTCGCGATTATTGAGTCTGGTTGCTGTCGGATCACCGGCAATCCGGAAGTAATGCCTCCGGGTCGGCAGATCGCTCCCAATAAACGTTAGGTCTCTATCGGGACTGCCCCGGCAGACGAGGCAGGATCGAGCCGAGTTCTTTCGACCGGGGCAGTTTCGATAGAGTCGTTTGAACTGAGCCGCCGGCGTTTGCGGCGGATGCGGTGGTCTACCTATGGGTTTTCAATGGCGTCGACTGGCTGATTAGAATTGTTTTGGGCGCAAAGCTCGACCGACAGAGCGGTAGGAGTGGCTTTGATGAGCAGAATTGCCTTCTGCCATGCGTGAGCAGGCGCCGTAGGGAGAGGACTTGAACAGCTTTTGGGCGGACGACGCCCTTGCATGTGCGAGCATGCCCTCGAGCGACAGGGGCAGAGACGTCGTGGACCCTGGATGTGCTATGAGCTGTCAACGTAGCACCACTGTAGGGTAGGGAGGCTCAGGTCTAACCGGGAGTAAAGTTGAGCACTCGTCATCCGTTCGATGACTAGCATAGTGCCTGAGCAGGCGGGACAACGCAGCTGGTTCGTTGGTTCGGGGCGATCTGCGCAGGCGACTGTGCCGAGCAACTGGCGGCAGCGTGCGAGGGCGGTTTGCCGTCTTCGGTTTGCGAACAGGCCGAAGTGGCGGATGCGGACCAGGCCTTTGGGCAAAACGTGGAGAAGAAACCGGCGCAGGAACTCGTCGGCTGAAACTGTCATGACCCTGTTCTTGCCGCCATGGGCATAGTCTCGCCAGCGGAAGGAGACGCGATCATTCTCGAAGGCCACGAGGCGGTGGTTGGAGATGGCGACGCGATGGGTGTAACGGGCCAGGTAGTTGAGAACCTGTTCGGTACCGCCGAAGGGTGGCTTGGCGTAGACGACCCAGTCCTTCTGTCCAAGTTGCCAGAGAAAGTCGCTGAAGGCGTCAGGTGAGGCAAGTTGCTGCAGTGAACCGTGGAAGTGAAGTCTGTCTTGTTGGAACAGTTCCCAGAGTTGCTCACAGAACTTTTTGCGGAACCTATGGCTGAGTGCCTTGACGGGCAGGAAGAAGCGGCGCGACGAGTCTATCCATCGGGAACCATCGCGGGCCAAACCTCCGGCGGGAACGATGTAGTGTACGTGGGGATGAATCTGGAGGTTCTGTCCCCAGCTATGGAGCACGCCGAGGAATCCGATGTCGGCTCCCAAGTGCTGTGGATCGCGAGCGAGTTCCAGCAGCGAAGCGGCACTGGTGCGAAAGAGCAGATCGTAGAGCAGGCGTTTGTTCTGGAGGATCAAAGAGCAGAGTTCGTGCGGCAGGGTGAAGACGATGTGGAAGTAAGGCACGGGCAACAGCTCAGCCGAACGCGCCGCCAACCACTTGGCGCGCGCGTTCCCCTGGCACTTGGGACAGTGCCGGTTGCGGCAGGAGTTGAACGAGATGGCCTGATGGCCGCAGCGAATGCACTTGTCGAGATGACCGCCCAGTGCCGCGGTGCGGCAGCGGACGATGGCATCCAGCACCTTGCGATGCACCCATGCAAAGTGCGACTTGTGCTTGTCCCAAAAGCTGTCGCCTGCTGCGCGGACGATGTCGGCCACCTCGAGGGTGGGCCGGCTCATCGCTTCATCCGTCTCCTGGAGCGCTTCACCTCGTCCGGGCTGGACACTTCGATGGCTTCCAGCGGACTGGCAACCGCCTGCAGATGGCGGCGGGACAGATGCAGGTAGAGTGCCGTATCGCCGATCTTGGCATGGCCGAGCAGAACCTGGATGGTGCGCAGGTCGGCGCCGGCTTCCAGCATTCCTCGAGGGGCTTGCGAGCCGAAAGGTCGCGGGCCCGCGCTCGGTCGAGCACACCTTTCAGGTATCGGGTTATGGGAAAGAGCTCCGGAATGACTGGCTGAATATGAGTGAAATTGCTGGCGGCCACTGCTCGTTTCTGCGGGGCCGACAGCAATATGAAAGTTATGAACCAGCACAACCGGCCATTGCGTTCCATCGCGAGCTCCTTCCGTTTTCCGTCTTCGAGGTGTGCGTGGGAGGAAGCAACGCACACCCCCTGAGTCATCCGCTGCACGAGATCGGAGATCTCTGTCTGCACTTCATCCAAACGGCCTCGGTGCCGCTCGGATGGATTGCAAGTTAAGGCAAGTCCGCGGGGCGATCAATGGCTGGGAACTGACTTAAAGCTTCCCAAAACATCACCAGCCAAGACATTGGTATATCAAGACTTAATTGTGTGTATTACCGAAGGTGGAAAGGACGTTATATAATCGCGCCCACTCGGCGGGAGGTCGCGCACGACCGAGCATGGCAGAGTCCGTACACAAGCTGCTTCGCTTCGGCGTGTACGAGATGAATCTCGACACGCAAGAGCTGCGGAATGCCGGCACCTTGGTGAAGTTATCTCCACAGCCATTCGCCTTGCTAGCTACATTGGCGAGACACGCCGGGCAGATCGTTGCCCGGGAAGACATTAAGAAACAGCTCTGGGGACAAGATACCTACGTCGACTTTGACCAGGGTGTCAACAAGTGCATAAACCAGATACGGCATGTCCTCAATGACAATGCGGAGCGCCCCCTTTACATCGAGACTTTGCCTCGAAAAGGGTATCGCTTCCTTGCCCAGGTACAATCGAAGACTGTCCCGGCGTCCAAGCGAGTGGTGGTCAATCTCCCGGGCCCAAGACTCTCTGTTCGCGATCGCCTGTTTGTGGAAATGTACTTAACCGTCGGTGAGCTGGAGAAGATACCCGAATATTCTGCCGCGTTCACCCTTGAGCAGTGCCGGGCGATCTGGGCTAGGCCCAAGATCCGTGCCCAATGCGACCGTTACTGGGAGATTGCTGATCTGGAGAACACCTTCGTGAGGGTCAGGTCGAAAAGCCTTAAGCCGTACCTGCTTGCAGCCGGCATCGTGGAAAGTATCGAGAACGCCCCGCCGGGCAGCAGGGAGAAGCTAAAGGCCCTGATGCAAGGGTACGTGCTTCTTGGTTTGCTTAAATTAAGATTCCGAGAAGGCTGATCCGCTGGCGGCGCGCCGCGCCGTCTCAGATTTGCCTAATGATTTAGGGTTTTCCGTTGATTGAAGCCGCTGCGTGCCCTTGAACCTGAAGCGTTTTACCCATTTTCGAACAAAGACGCGGCAGGCCAGCCGCTTGACGCTTCTAAGCATTCCTACGAGATCAAGTTCCGCAAGGAGGAGTTACCGCCCGTCACAGGGTTCTGGTCCCTCACCATGTACCTGTGGCCCCAGGAATTCCTTGTTGCCAATCCGATCAATCGCTACTCGATCGGCGACCGCACGCCGGGAATGAAGTACGGAGACGATGGCTCGCTTACTCTCTACCTGTCCTATCGATCACCGGGCAAGGACAAGGAGTCGAACTGGCTGCCGGCACCCAACGGGACGTTCTTTCTATTGTGGCGCTGTTATGGGCCGAAGCAGCCGATCCTGGACCACAAGTGGGCTCCGCCCGCGATGACTACGTTGCCGCCGAGCTAAACGCAGTGGTGTGCCGATCACTGTAATCGAATGAGCGGACGCTGGCGAGATGTTGCAGAGCCGCGGAGGAACCATCGATGAACTTTTGCACTCACATATCACGTGCGCTAGTTTCGTTCGCCTTCCTTCTACTGTTTACCTGCTCAATCGTCGCTCAGGAGAAGGCGCTAACACCATCTGGAACATCCTCCGGTTCCAGTGGGGCAACCGTTCCGCGAAGGCAACCGCGCCATTTTTCCCTTTGAGACCAAATAAGTGTTCCCAGCATTGCTGCTATCTGACCATCAGAGGCCGCCCTCGACGGAGCGTCTAAATCGCGGCGCCTCCCGAACTACCTCGATATGTTCTCTTGCCCTGCTGTTTCAGGCGATTCCGCATAGTTCTGTGCAGTGCAACGCCGGTAGATTCCTTCACGGCGTCGTTCATAGCAATGAATGCAGTTACCGTGATGGAGATGCACAATCACTTCCCGTCCGTCGCTTCCTTGACGATCCGAGCACCGACCTGGTTCACGTCTTCCCGGACGTGCTCTGTTTCGAGAACCGCCAGTTTCCGCTTGGAATGGGACACCGGCGTTATTTTGCCAGTAAGCGTGTGACACCTTTCTCCGGGTTTAGCACCACAAACTGGGCATTCGAAGTCTATTGCGTTCATGTCCATGCCCAACCGAGGCGGTTCAACCGCTGCGAATTTCAAGACTGAGCACTAACATCTTGGTAGTGGGGTCATTCTGATTTCCACAGGGCATCCATCTCTGCATATAGGTTAGCTCTTTGTTGATCAATAGAGATCAACTTTTCTCGGAACTGATTACGAGCGCTTGCGGCGGGCTCTCGCGACATCTGGTAAACCAGATCTTTAGCTTGAGCACACAGTTGGTCGTAAGTGTGTTCCAGTTTCAGAAGCGCTTCTTTGCGTTCTTCGTTTGTCATGCTGATCGCCTTTTCTCCCAGAGTGTTCAGCAACCCTCTACGCTGCTTTAAGACGAACGCCCCCGGCCTGCTTGGCGCCATCCTTTTACCTGGCCGCTCACAATTGCTTGCTGACGATCTATGCAGCGCGCACGGTCAATACCGGGCAATGCGCATACTGCAATACATGATGTAGCGTCGTCCACGGCAAGTGTGTCGACGCAGCGCCACCACCACGAGCGCCCATGACGATCAACTCCGCATTGCGAGTGCCGGCCAAGCAAACAATTACCTCTGCTGGAGCACCCACCTCAACTTCGATCTCAGGCTTGCACGCCAGATCGACATCGGGCGGAATTAACTGATTCAGTTTTTGCCGATCGTCGAACTTCCACTCAATCAACTCAGACTCCGAAACCGGGTTGCTTTCGATGACATGGAGCATGGTAAGCTCAGCTCCGTCCTCTTTTGCGACCGACAAAGCATAGGCTAGCGCCCGCATGGAGCCCTCAGAAAAATCGGTGGCATAAAGGATGTGGCCAAATCGGCTTTGACACAGTGGTCTCACCTGGGGTCCAACAGTAAGTACAGGACAGCTCGCGTGCCGTATTACTTTCTCGGCCGTGGATCCCAAAAACAGCTTGTCGATGCCTCCGCGTCCATGTGTACCCATCACGATTAAGTCTACGTTCTTATTGCACGCGACCTCCTTGAGGACATCCCACGCCTCACCGGATTCGACGAGCACTTCGTGTGGTAACGATTTCAGCTCTTCTGTCTGGTCAAGTAGCGCCACGTTTCGTTGAGCGTTGCTTTGCATCAAGTCGTGCAGCGGTACTGTCTCGATGCCTGTTTCGCCGGCATTCGATGACACCGCGTGAGCTATGAAAAGCTCAGAGTCGTAACGTTTGGCCAAGGAAAGAGCGTATTGAAGAGCAAGCTGCGACTCGGAGGAAAAGTCTGTCGCCAGCAGGATTTTGCTAATGCCTATGCGTGAAAGTCTTGCTTGCGTTGCCATAGCACACCTCCATCAGGGCAGATGAAATCGGCAACTTGAATTCCTGTGTTTTGTCCCGCCCCCCTTCGGGAGTTGTTTTCTTCTATAAACATTCGATCACAGCGGCAGACGAACTGTCAGTGAGAACATACACCATGCATGCATGCGTCCCGAAATGGGAAAACCAAGACGAATAGGTCCAAGCCATGCTTGTGACTCCTCATCGGTCAGCCGAAATCGAAGTTCTGCGATGTCCTAACGGGCCCTCCGTACCGGCACGTTGATCATGAGCACAAAACAGTAGGTTAGCCCGCAGGGACCCAACTGGGGGAGTTAACTTCACCCGGGAGATTCCCCGACCTGCGAGCTGTTTACAAAAAGGAGTTAAGCTTCCGTGAGAAGCAGGGATGAAACGATTACTAACGCGAAGCCGATTCCGGGCAAACAAGTTCAAGGTAAAGCCAAAGCGAAAGGGAAGTCAAAAGCCGAAGCCAAAAGGGAAGGCACGTCCGCTCCACAGTTCGACATCAAGTCGAGCAAGGTTTGGTAAAAATCGAAAGTGACAGGCCACGGTGTGAGAAGCCCGGAGCCTGCTAGCCGTAATTGGCGAGAACGACGCCTAAGAATCCACTCTTCCTGAAACGGTGCAAACGCCTTAGCAGCAATCAACCGAGAGTGCCACGATCTAAATTTTGAGCCACGCTTTTCTCCAGCGGGAAACAGGACTAGATTTAGCTTGCAGCAATTTATGCGGGAGGTGATTATGCCCGTCTACGATTACATCTGCAAGAAGTGCCGGAAATCTTTTGAGTTGATTCTTACTCTAGACGAACACGACAAGAACAAGGTCAAATGTCCGAAGTGCGGAAGTAAAAACGTGGAGCAGGATGCCACTGCCTTTTTCGCGGTGACATCGAAGAAGAGCTAACAACTTCACCCAGCCTACCAATTTGGGCTGGATTCGGTGTGCTCGACGAGTGCATCGAGCGATGAGGGCTCAGGCAGACTTGGCGTGACGAACCGCGACTCGTGGGTGGCCCGTCTGTCCGCCAGCGTCCGCCGGTCATTGACGCCCAGAACAGTCGCTTTGGCGGTGTTCGCCCGTGGCACGGTAGTACAGCGCAGCGGTGCGCTCGTAAGAACCGCGTGCATGCGGGCGGATTCATGGCGTACCTCGATCAAGGATACGATGGACGTTGCTTGGCCCGTCAGCACTTATGATGGAAAGGTGAGGGGTATCCTGTAGGCGCGGGCGGAGGCCTAACTATGATCGAGATCAAGTCGGTTCGCATGGAATTTCCGGCCGATGCCAACATCATTGTTGGTCAATCGCATTTCATCAAGACCGTAGAAGATGTGTATGAAGCGGTCACCACGACAGCTCCGCAGGCCAAGTTCGGCTTGGCCTTCAATGAAAGTTCCGGAGCATGCTTGACACGCTCCGACGGAAACGATCGAGAGCTGCAGGACACGGCTATACGCAATGCCCAGGCATTAGCCTGTGGACATACATTCGTCCTAGTTCTTTCAGTTGCTTATCCCATTAATGTTCTCAACGCGCTCCGCATGGTGCCGGAAGTGTGTTCCATTTTTTGCGCTACCGCCAACCCAGTCGAAATCATTGTGGCCCGGACGGAGCAAGGCCAAGGAGTGCTTGGCGTCGTCGACGGCGCATCGCCTAAAGGCGTCGAAGCACAGAGCGACATCGCCTGGCGGCACGATCTGCTGCGTACGATCGGTTACAAGCGCTAGCGAAAGAGTCGCAGGGGTATTCTCTGACGTGCGTGTGCGGGCTGCACTGGCCCGCAGCAGCTGCCTGTATGCTTCTCAATCTGATAGGGGGCAGGCCGCTCGACCAGGCGTCGGCCGCTATCAGCCCTTGATGACAGCGATCGGTTGGAGTCGCGCTACCTTCCTCGCATACCGGCATGTACAACGACGTTAACAACCCGATCCACATCCTTGTAGGCCACGGGGGCCTCTTCGGCCAGACCCGCCATTGACCCAGCGCGCACCACGATGCCGCCGGTACCGGAACGCTCGGGCCAACACAGCCACGAAGACAGGGCGAAAGCATTAAAGCGACTTTAGATCCAGACTGCTAGGGCTCATCTTCCTGCGGCCTACCTCTCCATTGACGGTCAAGGCTAGTATCCTCGGACCGAAGACTGCTGTCGGTGATGCCCGCAGAAAGAGCGTTAGATAAATGCAAAGGATCCGCAACACGTGTACGACCACGCAGTCCTACTATTGCGATTCGTTGTCACTGACTGCCTTATCGTCGGCATGATTCAATTTCTACAGTAGAGATTCCTGAGACGCTTCTCTCTCTAGATCGGAGAAAGGCAATGCAGTTGTATTTGGAACCCGACGAGCTCAATCTGCTTACGAACATCCTGCTGGAGCGCGTCGGCACGATAGCAGCAGCTCAAACCTCTTCGTCCGGCAGCGGCCAATCTCAAAGGGGCTTAGGACAAAGTCCCAGGTTCTTTGACGATGTTCTGGACAAGGTCTTGGCACGAGATCTGCGACTGGATTCCGATGAACTTGAAGGGGTAACTGACCTCCTGCGTGAGCAAAAGCGCAAGCTAACCGAAAGCATCGCTCAACCGGAGAACGCCGCGCACAAGATTGAAATGCAGAGGAAGCTGGGCCTGCTGGAGCGCGTGTTAGAACGAGTGAGCGAGTGCTGTGTCATGTTCTAGTGGTGTTCTCACGACTTTGAGTGAAGGGAGTCCCAAAGACGTCCGGCCCCCATCAGTTCTGTCCGGCCTAAAAGACAGTCAAAAAGCTGCGCCGTTGGAGGTTTCTATGAAGAGTAATGCCAAGAAGGTTGCTAAACAGGTAGCGCGCAAGCCCACTGCTAGTCAACCAGTCCGGGCTGCCAGCGCCGCTAAGATCCTCCGCCAGATTGGCAATGACTGGGCCTTGCACTGGAACGCGGGCGCCGGTCGCTTACTGCAAACCTTTTGCGATCAGAGGCCCCAGACCGACGACTGTACGGTCTTCGCGGCGACCTTCCATGGCTGATCGCTAAGCCCAGCCCGCGAGACGGCATTTGGTACCAGTGCTTAACGCCTATCGCGCTGTGCCGAAAACGCGATCCTACAGGATCAGTGCCGGTCAGTCGGCTACTCGGAGTGCGCCGGGATAGTGCAGTGAAGCTAGTTGATGTTCTAACGGGTGAAAGTCCCGCCAGTGCAAATTACCCAGTTGGCACTGTAGTGATATCCGGCGGCGGGGCGGGTGACCAAACCGTCGGAAGCCCGGATGTAAACGTCCTCGTCGGCTGGATGAACATCCGGTCAGCTCCGACAGGAGGGCAAGCAAAGCAACAGGTCGTAGCGTAAGCGAACCGTAGTCAAGCCTCGAAAACGCACACCTCACCAGAATCGGAGTGTGAGGATGACGGGAATGCCGAAACTCTTATCCCAAGTTGAAGGCCAGTGTTTTCGGTGAAGTACTGGGTATAGGCAGCCGAAAAATTCCCCGTGGTCTTAGAGGGCGACATGTTGTGAAAGAGCATCAATGAAAGCTCAGAACCAGTCGTGGGTCGCCTAGCCACATGCGAATGTGCGCAGCGAGGGCATCTGGTATAAGCCGCGAGTCGGCGAAGGCGGGATGTGCCCGCGAGTGGGGCGGATGGGGCCGATTAAGTGAGGATGGACCGGGACAACATAACCCGGACCGGAGCGAGGGCCCCTGGGGTAGAGCAGCAGGTCTGCTCGCACGGAGGTGCCCATAATCGCATCATCCCTGACATAGAGGGGGTGGAAGTGATAAGCGTGTACGGTGTCGTCATTCACCTTGCATTCAGCCGACCAAGTCATCCCTCCATCGTCGGAATAGCGAACGTAAATACTCGTTGACCCATCGAGTACCAGATCCCAATCCGTATAAGCGATGTACAGCCTGCCGGGCATAGGCCGCTCTCTTCGTACTTGTCCATTTCGGAGACTCTTGCTCTTTTAGGTTTGCCATTGGACATTTCTGTCTCTGTCACAGTCGCGTGTGATCGCTGCACTTGTTGAGTGTGAGCTCAGGTGTTCCGCTGGACTGTATCGGGAAGAGCTCGAGTTTTGGGTTGCGGCAACGTAGGTCTAAGAAAAACTGCCGGAATTGCAATCTAGTCACTGTTGAGCGTGACCTCTGGTATCCAATGCTGGTGACCAGAACCGGCACCCCACCTTGAGTTTTGAGCCGCAGATGCGTCCACAGACGATCCGGCACGCCAATGCAAGCGGCGATACGCTGTGAGTCAGGGGCATAATGCTTACACCATACGGGCTCGACATCATCGAAAACTGCCTGAGCTGCAAGATGCGGGCAGAACACATCTTCTGCGATCTTCCTCCTGCGGCATTAAGGCATTTTGAAGCCATCAAGCACTCCACCACCTATCCCAAAGGAGCCGTTCTGTTTGTTGAGGGCCAAGAGCCGAGGGGTATCTTTGTTCTCTGCAAAGGGCGTGTGAAACTTTCTATTTGCTCGAGGGACGGAAAGACCCTGATCATGAAGATCGCTGAGGCAGGGGAAGTGCTTGGACTCAGCTCCACGATCGGCGGTAAACCCTACGAGCTCACAGCAGAAACCGTCGATCCATGTCAGGTTAATTTTGTGAGGCGCGAAGACTTTTTGCGCCTTCTGAAGGAGCACAGCGACGTTTGTCTACTGGTAGCTGTGCAATTGAGCGACAAGTACCACACAGCCTGCCGGGAGATCCGTTCACTGGGACTCTCGCATTCAGCGGCCGAGAAACTGGCGAAGTTGCTGTTCGACTGGAGCATGCGCAACGGAGAAGCCGGGAAGCCGGAGCCGCGTTTCACGCTTGCTGTGACGCACGAGGAAATGGCCCAGATGATTGGCACTTCGCGGGAGACCGTAACCCGTCTATTGGCCGATCTGAAGAAGCGGCAAGTCGTACAGTTGAAGGGTTCGACTTTGCTGATTCGCAACAAAGCAGCTCTGAAGTCGCTGGCGCTGGCTTAGTAGCCGGCTACCGTCGCCGATTCCCGGCGCGAACATATTCAGCATGACGGTTGCCGTCACACGCAAGCAGGCAGCAGCGCCTGATAGTCTGCCCTCAATCGCGCCCCCAGGCAGGTGCTTTCGATTGGGCTTCGAGCGAAAGCCGCGACTTCAGGAAGCTGACGATCTGCCAGCGCTGCTGTTTCGTTAGTTGGGACCACAACGGCATGCCTTTGCCAAGGTTGCCGTTAGTGATGAACCAGAACACTTCGCCCGGCTTGGCGTCTTTCAAGTCTGAGCCGTCCAGAGAAGGCGCCGGACCCATACCCTGCAAATTATTGCCGTGACATTGAGCGCAGTTTTGTGAGTAGAGCTTTTTGCCACTGGGAGCCGCGGAGGAATCGGCAGCAAGAGGATTCGTCATCGCCGCCGAGGATGGGGGAGCATTATGAAAAACTTGGGCGCAGAGCGCCGCGGGTAGAATCCATGAGAGGGTCAAAATAGCAATTTTGCGCTTCATGGCGGAATACTCCTGCAGAATACATACCTCGAACTCTCGCCGCCTGCCATGATGGCGGTCACTTGTCCGAGTGACTCGTTTTGCTTTCGTGATCGCGGCGTATGACGGGTCATGATGGCGGTCACTTGTCCGAGTGACTCGTTTTGCTTTCGTGATCGCGGCGTATGACGGGCGAACCGGATGTTGACCGTCCGTAGATAGCTCGCTAACAGGCGAAGTGGTAACTAACCCCGTGGACGGAACGCCAAGTCTGGATTACGCACGACATGGCGATCTATCTGCGCGAACATTGCTGCACGGGCTTGCTGCCACGCAAGCGGAGCCACGTCACCCAGGTTCCCCGCAATGCCACAAATAGCTATTGTTAAGCGATGCCAAGGCACGGACAAGAGCGGTATGCCTTGTACGATTTGGGCACTAACCCGAATTTCTCACCAGTAGTAAACAACCACCAGTAATTCACAGTAGAAAAAGGCCGTCTTTTCAGGCATAACTGCGGTGTGAAACGAAGTCGATGCCCGAAAAAGAAACGGCCTTTCTCATGACAGAGTGTACGCAAGAATCGTTCGCGTTTGCAGATCATTTTTCGCGGCGGGTGGTAGCCAACTTCGATGGCGCCCGCATGACCAGCGACGGAGGCGGCCTGCTGTTGCGCCGCACCAACCGCAAGATCGGCTTGCTCGCGCGGGCGGCGGCCTGCTTTCGGGATGGGCGGGACCCGGCACGGGTCGAGCACCCGGTGGGCGAGATGCTGGCGCAGCGCGTCTACGGGCTGGCGCTGGGCTATGAAGATCTCAACGATCATGAGCAACTGCGCCACGATCCCCTGCTGGCCGTGTTGGCCGGCCAGCGCGAACTGGAATCACCGCTGGCCGGCAAGAGCACGCTCAACCGCATGGAGTTGACGCCGGCGGCGGCCGCCGATCGCTATCACAAGATCAGCTACTCGGCCGAGCAGTTGGACACGCTGCTGGTGGATATTTTCTTGGAAGCGCACGCGACCGCGCCAGCCGAGATCGTGCTCGATCTGGATGTCACCGACACCCCGTTGCACGGCGAGCAGGAAGCGCGCTTCTTCCACGGCTACTACGGCGAGTACTGTTACTTGCCGCTGTACATCTTCTGCGGCGAGCATCTACTGTGCGCCCGCCAGCGGGCTTCGAACCAGGACGCCAGCGCAGGCGCGCTCGCCGAAGTGAAACGCATCGTGGGCCAGATTCGGCAGCGCTGGCCGGAGGTGAAAATCATTCTGCGCGCCGATTCCGGCTTCTGCCGCGAGGAGCTGATGGCTTGGTGCGAAGCTGAGCCCGTGCACTATGTTTTCGGCTTGGCGCGCAACTCGCGGCTGGAGGCGGAAATCGCCGCCCTCATGGCCGCGGCCCAGCGCGAACACCAAAAGACGCAGCAAGCCGCCCGCGTCTTCGGCGAGTTCTCCTATCAGACGCGCAGCAGTTGGTCGTGCGCCCGCCGCGTGGTGGCCAAGGCCGAGTATCTCGACAAAGGCCCCAACCCGCGCTTCGTGGTGACTTCGCTGAGTCCCACAGAGTGGGAGGCGCGCGCTCTCTATGAACAGCTCTACTGCGCCCGCGGCGAGATGGAAAACCGCATCAAGGAGCAGCTCAGTCTGTTCGCCGATCGCATGAGCGCCGCCACCCTGCGCGCCAACCAGTTGCGGCTCTACCTGTCGTCGTTGGCCTATGTGCTGCTGCACGCTCTGCGGCGGCTGGCCTTGGCGGGCACCGTGTGGGCGCGGGCCCAGGTGAACACCATCCGACTGCGGCTGCTCAAGATTGCCGCCGAGGTGCGCCTCAGCGCCCGCCGTATCTATCTGCGTTATCCCCGCGCATATCCCTGGAAAGCGCTGTTCGCCGCGGCCTGGTCGGCTTTGCGCTGTTGAGGGCAGCGCGGCGGTTGTGCCAACCTCAGGCGGGCGGCAGTTGCGGTCTCCACGCGCCCAAAAATGTCGCCTCCAGCCACCGCCTTGGCCATCACCCGTGCACCACTGCCGCTAACCACTCCCTGCCGCCTACACCGATCGCTCTCGGCCGCCCCATCCGACCCCTGGCTCAGTTATCGATCATCTGGTGAGAAATTCGGGCTAAAAGGCGGCTCCGAGAAGGCTGATCCGCTGGCGCCGCGCCGCGCCGTCTCAGATTTGCCTAATGATTTAGGGTTTTCTGTTGACTGAAGCCGCTGCGTGCCCGATCGACAAAGGCCATCGCCCAGGTATATGCCGAAGAGGGAGTCGAGTTCCTCACCCGCTTCCACCGCAATCGCAATGACCAGACGTTTACAGAGGCTCTGTTAGCCCATTGGGGCGACCTCGCGCATCGGAACCCCACCGTCAAAATCGTCCGCCGGAACTACAGTGACCGGCCGCAGCCCGGTCGGCATGATTGGGACTGCCCCAACCTGCTGTGGGAACTGATGCGCACCCGCCGGCGCAAGCTGACCGCTACTCAGTTGATGAGATCACCTTCTGCGTCGCGGCAAGGGTGCGCCTGACCGGACCGGTTTTCTTGTGCTCGTGTCCGCACCATACGTATAGAACTGCTCACCTCTTCCCCGTATAATTCCGGCGTAATCCGATGCCACTTCAGGCGGGCTCCAGACTAGGCACGTACGACATCGTCGCACCATTGGGCGCGGGCGGAATGGGCGAAGTTTACCGCGCGTGGGATGCACGACTGAATCGCGAAGTCGCGATCAAAACCATCGCGGCAGGGGCGGATGCTGACGAGGAGAGCGTTCGCCGCTTCGAGCAGGAAGCGCGCGCGCTCGCCGCTCTGAATCATCCCAACCTAATGGCCGTTTACGACGTCGGCACACAGGACGGCGTGGCGTATATCGTCTCGGAACTGCTCGAAGGCGAGACGCTGCGCGCGAGGCTGCAGGCTGGTCCCATTCCTGTACGGAAAGCTCTTGAGTATGCCGGACAGATTATGCGTGCGCTGGTGGCGGCGCATGAAAAAGGGCTGGTGCATCGTGATCTGAAGCCCGATAACATTTTCCTTACCAAAGATGGCCAGGTGAAGCTGCTTGATTTTGGGCTGGCAAAGCTGATCCACCAGAAGGTAGCGGCGGCATCCGGCGGCGAGGCTGACGGTAGCACGATCACCGTTGATGCCGAGCGAGCCTTGGGCACGCCGGGATATATGTCGCCGGAGCAACTGCGGGCGCAAACGGTGTCGCTGTCAATAGTTGGTAGGCGGCATAAGCTGGCTTGTAAAGTTCGATTATCTCCTTCACCAGCTTAAAGTGCGGTGTCAGTGGTCCGTGAGGGCTGGACCCGATGAACTACCTGATTCTGTTACGGCTGTCGTACCCCGGTGATTCCTGTCATAGCGTCGTTTCGGGACTTTCACGGCGGTAACACGGGTTCAAATCCCGTCGGGGACGCCAAATTAATCAATAGGTTAAATGATCTACGCACGTTGCATACGTCAGGCGTACGTCATACGGCCAATCATTGTGGTTTGCCCCCAGATCAAATATTTCCCAAGTGAACGACCAAACGGTCCTGCGCACGGCTCTTCGCATAGGGGCTGGCGCGACTCGGGGTTTGAGTCAACCTCAGCAGGTCTTGCCGGACAGATCAGCCAACGGGGAGTTCAATAAGCTGGAACCGACTGCAAGTCGGAAAGTCTTTGCCGAATCGGTGCGATTCATGTGGCGTACCGCAACGCTTCAGGTTCGTCGCAAGGTGAGAGCCCAGAGTTCGTCTGCTGCGTGTTAGACGCGAGAAACCCAGATGCAGGAGGAACGATACAGCTCTCCCCCGGTGACCATTGTGTGTACATGTGAGTTGAACTCTAACTTCCCGTTGAAGTTGTGAAGAATCGCATTTACGCCAACTCGCAAGTCTCCCATAGGCCCGCGTCCACCGCGCCAGCGTCTTCCTCCTAGTCTCCTTATCGAAAACGCCTCGGACCCGTCTTCCGCCCTTGCCACCTGTCCTGCCCGAGGCGTTTCCGATCAAGGCTAGCGACTTCGCGCTCATGTGGAACTGGTTCCGGCCGATGGTCCGAACAGTACCACCCGTTGGATCAGCGAAGATCAATCGGCAACCCTGGCTGTGGGCTTGCCGATTGTGATCCAATTTCATTCGACCGATTGGTATTGCGACCTCCCGGTGAAGCGGCAACAGCGATCCCGGTCATGCGCCCTCTGGATTCGGTCAACCAAGGGAACCTCCCGGACGTTTCATTTCTCTCGCAATAGCTGCTTTTCACCTACCTGTTTTCCCAATACCTGCTGCAAGTCTCGGATCCTGCCCTCGAGGCCGGCGATTGCAGCGCGCAAGCTTGCGACGGACAGGTAGTTCTCCGGTAGAGGCGGTCCAGCTGGCGGACGCTCACCGATCGGGAAGATATTGCCAAGGATAATTACCGTTCCCCCAGCCTGGCCATAAATCACGTTCTGAAGGCCAAAAGGGATTACCTGAGGAGCCGCAACTGGTGGTTGCCCTAATCGCAGTTCCGAGTCGAACTGTCCACCCCGCCTTTCAGTACCAACCCTCACCGTACCACTTCTTGTACTGTTCGAAATGGGCGACGACTGTAACCTCGACTGAATGGACCGGGTCATCATTGTGGAGGTTTACGCGGCAGATATTCCCGTCGATGGCATAACAACCGATCCGAACTTGCGCTGCGGGCAGCTGGTCAGGTTTAACCTCAAGTGCAAAGCTTGCCATAAGGAATGAGCCAGCAGCAGGCACTAGCCATGCGGCGTTAAGTATGTCCACAGCAAAGGGGTTTGCGCCAGGGGGGACCTCTACCGTCCACCGGGTTGAGAAGTGCCCTTGCTGATTGATGACCGGTTTAGCCAAGAATAGATGACCGGCGCCTCGCGGGTTGTTTACGTCTGTCCAACCAAATGGAACTATTGTGGGGTCGCCTGGGTCGGCGTTCTGGATGACCCAGCATCGGTCGAAGACGTACGAATGTTCGATATACGGCGATTCACCGGTGTACTCGCTCGCGCGGTCGGTCAAGGGAGTCGCTTTTGCACGGCGAAGGCGCCAGGTGGGTTGCACTGGGTATGGGAAATCGTCGAACTGCTGATACGAAAATGTCAGGGCCGATCCATCATTGAATGCCGCGTCGGGAACCTGAAGTGCAACTCGCGCACGAGTGTTATCCTCCACAAAAAACAGACGGGTCCTGGATGCTCCAACGCGCTGCGTTCGGACATCAGCGACGCCTTGCGAGCCGGCCATGTTCCCGCCGACGATAACCGCGTTAGAATTCAGAAAGTTCGATACTCCGCCGTCTTCGACGTAGCACCCTACGAACGTCGACGCATTTCCCGGCGAGTCCACGAGCGCCGCGCGGCCAACATACGCGCCGCCCTCAAGATGCCCATTTGCTTCGTACAGACAATTGATATAGGTGTTGCAGACGTTTGCCTTGTCAACGGATCCAAACCAAAAATTCTCGTAAAAAACGACATTCTCGGCGCATCCACCGTTGCAGTCGAAGCCAATAACCGAAAGGCCGCTGCCCGTATCAGGAGTGGAGTCTGGCGCGCTTCCACATCGGAATATCTCACACCGGCTGATACGCCACGTGTTGGCGTTAGTCTCGACGTTTCCTTCGCTAGGCCCGCCGTGACAGGCTCCACTCGTTCCATCATAGGTGGATGTAATCGTGATGCCGTTCCCGCCCACTTGCTCGATGTGGACGTCTCGGACTGTGCCCGCACCGTACATTCGAATACCGTCGAGTGTAAGCGGAGACGATATCCCGCATGCATCAGTGTCACCAGCAAAGACACGATTCATGCCTCGGATCATCAGGTTGGATATTATTGAGCTTCCCCCCGGGTTCGCAGGTCTGCCCGGTCGACGGGTATACAAGTGATCGATGATGAAACCGTGCTTCTTTCCTTTCACTAACAAAATTGTCGATTGGAAGCCGGAGCCGCACCCCGAACCCTCAATCCAGCAAGGGATATCGAGGTGGATATCGCCGATGATGTATTTCCCAGGCGGGACGGCAAGCTTCACACCCGAGAGCGTGGGGTCGTCGGGGTTTATCGGAACACTATCAATCGCGAGCTGAAATGCAGCGGTATCGTCTTGTTCGGTTGCCGTCCCTCCGGTTGCGGTTGCGCCGAACCAACGTACCGACCACCCTGTTCCCTGCACAAGCCGCTGCCAGCAGCCTGTGCGAGGTGCAACGTTCGGAACGACTGTCAGACCCCAGTTGTCCGGACTTGCTGAATCCGCGGTCCAGTGAAAGATCCCGCCACCACCGTCGCCTGGCATCCAAAATCCCTCGGCGATCACGACCTCGCCAGGTATTGAGCCCGCCAGACCGCGGAGATCGCCCGGCGAAGACGGCGAGCCGATCGTCCTTGCATTCATCTGTGCTGCCTCCCATTGAAGGTTTACTTCGCCTGAACTGCACCGAGAGCAGACCAGGCCCATTCTTGCTCCTCATCAGCGATGGCTCTCTTCTGTTCGCCAGGCACGTCATCTCGATAAAAACCGAGGGATCTTGCCTTGCCAGTGCCTTTAACGGCTTGCCACTCTTATCGGAGAAGGCGCCACAAAACTACTCCGTCGTATGCGCAGTGGCGGAAACTATATCACCACATATAATGGGCGTCGATATCAAACTTAAAGCTTTCCGCGCATAGATGTGCGCACTATCTCTTGCACGAGCGGAAGCGATCGATTCGCCGCGCCGACTGGTGCTGGACATGGACTCGACCGAGATTCCAGTCTATGGCAGCAGGAGCAAAGACCTACAACGACCACTTCGAGACGACGTGCTACCACCCGCTATTGATGTTCAACGGCGAGGGCGATTGTATGGCGGCGAAGCTGCGACCGGGCAACGTGCATAGTGCGGAAGACTGGGCAGAACTATTACTGCCGGAGATCGAACGCCAACAAGAATGGGGTAAGGAAGTAGTGTTTCGGGCGGATGCCGCGTTTGCCAAGCCGGAGATTTACGAGGCGCTGGAGGAGCGGGGCGTGAAGTATGCCATTCGCATACCCGCCAACGACAGCCTGGAGCGCGACATCGCGGAGTTGCTGACGCGGCCCGTGGGAAGACCGAGCCAGAAACCCGTGGTCTGGTACAAGGGCTTTCTCTACCAGGCCGCCAGTTGGAAAACGGCGCGGCGTGTGGTGGCGAAGGTGGAGTTCCATGCGGGGAGTTGTTCCCGCGAGTCGGATTCATCGTGACCAACCTGGAAACCCCGAGCCGGGCGGTAGTGCGGTTCTACAACAAGCGGGGGACGGCAGAGCAGTGGATCAAGGAGGGCAAGCAGGCGGTGAAGATGACCCGCCTCTCTTGTCATCGTTTCCGCTCGAACCAAGTGCGGCTGGCGCTGAGCCTGCTGGCCTACAACCTGGGGAATTTGTGGCGGCGGCTGGCGTTGCCCAAGCGGATCGAGAACTGGTCGCTGACGAGCTTGCAGCAACGGCTGGTGAAGACCGGAGGACGGCTGGTGAAACATGCCCGCTACTACTGGCTATTGCTGGCGGAAGGACATCTGACGCGGCGGCGGTTCGGGGCGATGCTGGGCCGGATCGCGCTGCTACCGCTACCGACGGGATAGCGCTGGGCGAAGTCAGCCGATCGGAATCTGGCTACAGCGGGTGGGGTAAGGAGAAGTGTTGCAAAAAGCGGGCGGAATCCGGGGCCATTTCGGGCTGTGCTGCTGCGGATGGCAGATCGTCGGGAGTACTCCCGAAGGAAAGTCGTTTTACGGTGTTGCGAACAGGCGAGACGAGTGTATTATGGTGCCGTTTCCGAGATCAAAAAGGAAATTCCGGTTAACGAGCGTTGATCGTCTCGCCATGCATTCTTTTCGAGCCGGTGGCGCTCCCGACCAACTCCTGACCAAACCGCTTGATGGAGAGCCACCATGACTGCAATTGACGACAAATACGGATCGGTCGCCGACTTACTTGGTGCCCCTACGGGCCCCGAATTCCTTAGTGCTGACCAGGGAACTGGCCGCTTATACGCCAACGGGAGAATCTACTGGCACCCACAAACCGGAGCCCACGAGATCCACGGCGACATCCTTGCCAAATGGCTTTCCCTTGGGGACGTATCGGGCCCTCTCGGCTATCCGGCGACGGATGAAGTGCCTGGTGTCGGCTGCCAGGCCAATCACTTTGTCAACGGATCAATTTACTGGCGCGCGGTATCTGGAGCCTTCATGGTTCCCCCGCCGATCTTCGACAAGTGGCAAACCATGGGCGGGGAAACCGGTGTGGGGTTTCCCCTCGGCGATCCTGTAGACACCATCGGAGGAGAACTCCGTCAGCGGTTCGAGAGGGCGGTCATCATCTGGACGCCGCAGGAAGGTATCTCGGTCGTCCATCAGCCTGCGCCGGTCAAGAAAGTTATCCGCGTCTTCCTGGTAAGTTGGGACGACATCGCTCCTCCTGCCAACTACACGCAGGAATTTTTTGAGCGCTACTTCTTCGCTGTCGGCGAGCCCATAACCAACCCTGACGGTGGAACTATTCCTGTCAGCGTTGCAGACTACTATGCCGCCGTTTCCGACGGATTCATACAAGTCTCTGGCGTAGTAATGCCGTGGGTGCATAATCCGATTCGAGTAACCCAAGTAGCCCACTATTTTTCCGGTCTGGTCCTACAACCGGGTGTAATTCGTGGTCTCGGGGCATCTGTTGCACAGACCTTCAAAACCTTAGGCATACATACTATCGACGACCTGAAGATAAACGGCGTCATTCCCGATGCACTGGTTTTTATCGGTCTCGACGTATGGGCGGGAGGAGGTGTTAATGGTACAATAGGTGAGGTCTGGACGGAACTCAACGAAGCCGGCCGCCTGGACCTCTGGGAAGAGTCCTGGGGAAGTTTCTCTTGGATGAAGGTCGCGCTTGTTAGTTGCTCTGAGCAGGTTCCATCGCCGTCGCCGCAACCAAATGGGACTTTCCCTGCCGCACCCCCGCCGGGTTCATTGCACTGGGCATCGTATAGTGCTCTTCACCACGAACTGGTTCATGCTCTTTTGGGATTCGGAATCGACATTTATGCGGGGGGTAGCTGGGATTTCTATACCTGGTTCGAGATCATGTCGCTTTCGGTCAACACAGATTATCCGATACCTATGTCGACCTACACCCGAGAGCGCTGTGGTCTGTGCACCATCCGCGATATGCCTCGGACGACCTATCTGAGTCTGATGCTTGATTCGCTTGAAACTCATAGCGACGCAGTTAGATTTCAGAACGGACCCATACATGCACCGGAAGCGATCGTGCTCGAAAACCGTCGGATGTTTGACTATCGCCAAAATCCGCCCCCACAATTACCGAACATCTTGTTCGCGTATCGGGTGGACCCAAACTCTCGCCGCGTACAAGGTAGCGGAGTAGGACTGACGGGAAATGTCATCAAGCGTAACGTGGCGTTAGGTGACACTTGGGGCCCGGCAGCAGGGGTAGACCTCGTCGGCAGCGGCGAAGGTCTTGCCAATACATTGAACTACGCAGGCGAACACTGGTGGGATTTCCGCAATATCCAAGTCACTCCAGAAAATCGAATACGACTGGACGCTGTATACCAGGCTCAGGACTTGGTAGAGAGTTATCAATGGGCGCTTTGGACGAATGGCCGCAACGAGACAATTCCTCCGAACGTCTCTCTCGGCGAGGAAGGACATGTTGTTATGGTCGGACGCTCAATTCCAGTCTCCCAGGGGCGGCGCTACCATCGCGTACTCAACGTGTCTCCGAATTGGGACCCCAACGGTTGGATCTCGGGTACTTACCGCGTCCAGGTTCCGGCCAGGGGTGCTCGCCTTTATGTAACCGCGGCGCTCTCCGAGGCTGCCGTCGGGTCGGATGGTGTCACCGTATCGGTTGCGGTTAATGGGATTCTTTGTGCCCAGGGTGCGCTCACTCTGCAACGCAATGTGAGAACGGTTGTGGTGGATCTGCTCGCCGAGGCAAACACTCTTGCGAGCATTTCCATCATTATAGGTGCAGGCCCGACGGCAACACGGGACTGGGCGTACATCCTGGAAGCGATCATAGTGCCCACCGCACCAGTCCTGATCGATCTTTGGAGTCTGAGATCAACCGCGATTTGGAGTAGTAATTCGGGGGTCATTCCCTTCGGCGGCGACATCGGGCCGCAAGGTCATCCTCGAGATGCAGAGAGTGTGCCGTTCCAAAACGGCGTAATCTATGGCCACCACCTCCTGTACACACATCCGGCCTGGCGTGACGATGGATACATTGAAGGCCGCTTTCCCGTCAGCCTGCCTAATTCGCCGGCTGTCTTCCGCGCCGAAGTCGGGTTCCCTGAGAGTCGCACCGTGACCGAGAACGGCGCCACCATCTCGGCGCGTTTTATCGACCACGCCGGGACAGCGACTGATATCTTGACGAACGCCAACCTGACACGCCGTCCTGCGATGGGCGACAAGGGCTTACACAACAACCCCGTCCTGGCGCCTGCCGTGCCGCTGCCTGCGTCTCTTCGAGGAATCGCAGGCGACTTCGTGCTGCGAGTGGGCGCTGCGGGATCGGCCGCGGAAGATCAGGTTCATTGGACGATGGCGAGGATTACTTCTGATTAAGTTTCTGGCAAAGGTTGAGGTCGGCAAGAAAAGTACCGAGCTTAATCCCATAAGCGCTAACTTACGGGAGTTCTTTTGTCCGCGTACTCTTGATGTATAGGAAAAACAAAAATCAGAATTGCCTTTCCTGTCCGATAGCGGTTACCGAAGGAGCCCTTTTCGGGCGGTGTAGAGGGAATTAGCCAAGGCTTTCCCGCTCACATAAAATGCGCTGACCCACCCGGGGCGGGCAGATTCATCCTAGTTACATGTCGCGGCAGGCAACAGTTCAAGGGTTGGAAGTGAGTATGGAACCGCCTTAGGCGGCTTGGGGCACAACTCGGCAGGTCCAGGTATAGGAAAAACAAGAATCCATTTCGGATCTGAGGCTCTGATAGACAGCGAAGCACGACCTCGCTCAGGTTGAAGCGCTTGGGGAGACGGAGTCAGGAAGGTTTGCCTTCCTGAGGAGGCTCAAAGCAAATGGAATAACAATCTATGCGAACGCCGGGACGCGCTGTATAGGCAATCAATCAAACTGCAAAGTGCGAGACTGCACCTATGTCGGGCTCATGGTATGCGTATTCCTTTTTTTCTTCGGACCACCCACGGATGAGTTTACCTTCCGCAACCATGAGATCAAGCAAGAACGCCACTCCCCCTTTTTCAGGGTCGAACCAGCTTTCACAGCGCACATCGTCACTTTCCCAGATCTTAGCCTCTTGGAGTCGAGCCGCAATCACCTGCACAAGGCCAGGAGCATACCCGAGAAATGTGGCGACGCGGTCGGCGTAAGGTCCCACTAGCTCGGATGCGAGAAGAGTCATTGCCGCCTGAAAGGCGTAGCTGCCCAAACTTACGTCCATGTTCCCGACGTCTCGACGCATGCCCTGTAAGGCGGCTCGCTTGATCGGTTCTATGCCTCGTCCCCAAGCCATCGCCCAGTCTTCTTCAGTGCTTGCCACGGCCCGAAGATCATCTCCGTCAGCATTTACCTGAACGCGAAATGTTGTATTCTCGATCGCGCTCATTACGTCCGTGCTAGAGATTCGCAGGTACAGCTCGACTTCAGACGAAGCTTCTTTCGGCGTCAAGAATCGGACCTTCGGCACGTCTACGTTGTGGAACGGCTTGACACTCAGCCATGCGGTATTGCTGGAAACGCGATGGCTCTCTAACGCATAGTTCAACGCGGCCTTCAACGTAGTTAGTATCCGGTTGGCTGTTGCCTGGCGTGCTCGCTTGGCGTTATCGTCCGCTCCGTCAAATACTCGGAAGACTTGCTGTCTTCCTGCTTTGGTGCGAACGCGAGGAGCTGCATCTTGCAAAGTATCCCGCCATGCCTTCAGCCTCGCCTGTGTGAGCAAGACCCGGTACCACTCAGATCTTTAAAGAGGCATTCGAAGGCAAACTTCTGCCTCGTTTGCAGACGAAGCACAATTGCTACTCGAATCAAGCAAACTATGCATATTTATTCGCTCTTGACAATGGGAGCGATCAAGCAGAAACTTAGGCCAGTATTTAGAAGCCGGGTCCGAAATAGACATCGTGGGTAAACAGTGTCATCAAAGTGACGGCTTTGTCGCGATACTGAAGTTCGGCATCTCGAAGTCGCTAGAGTTCCATCCTGCCAATCAGATTACGGTGTTATCTTATCGTTCTCTCCACGCAGGCAAACCAGGAGGTCGGAAGTGAGGGAAATCCCAAACAGGCTCCTGCTAAAAATCTTAGCTGCTGCGATCTTCTGCTTCTCTTGTAGTGGTCCCGCGCACGCCCAGGTAGATGACACGTTTGGATCGTGGTCGCTAGGGAGTCCGGCGCCGGACTCGAAACTCGCTACCCATTCAATCCTGTTGCGCAACAACAAGATCCTGGTGGTTTCGGGAAGCAGTTATAACTGCACTTATGAGTGGGGAAAAGAAGATACCCGACTCTACGACATTCAACTGACACCTGGAGCGGCCTGCTTAGCTCTCCTGCGCCGTACGGAAGTAATTTCGATGCTTTTTGCTCCGCTCATGTCCATGATAACGTCGGTGGCATCGTCTTTCAGGGAGGGCTCGTCAGCTATGTCAACAACGGGAAAGGCATCGGCAATTCAGCCCGCTATGACCCTGTAACCGGCACGTTCACGCAGTTAACTGGTCTAGCCGAACACTGGTATCCGACTATGGTCGCCGGTGTAACTGAGATGTATATCTTTCCCGGCCTAAATACTCAATTTACTACGCAGACGCCGGAAGGCAGCTCCGTGGAGAAGATGGCCTATGGAACTACTTCCTGGGTCACTACCGGCGCCTCGATGACAACCATCTCAACCTATCCGCGCGTGGCCTACCTCCCCAGCGGCAAGCTGTTTGTGGCTTCGCCTGCAGGCATGGACCGAAAGAATTATTTCTTTGATCCCGCAACTAACGCGTTCTTGCCTGCTGGAAATGATGTAGTGCCGGAAAGCGAACCAGGCGAGGCCCATGGTGGTGATAGCTGGCAGGGAACGGGGGTGTTGCTGCCCTTTGTGCCCACCCAGGGTAGATATCCGCACGCACAGTTTGCGCTGATCAACGGCGTGCAGTATTGGGTCAAGGATCTGGCTCAGGCAAACCCCATATGGCAGGCCATGGGAACCAGGCCAATTGAGCTCGGCTCCCCTTCTCCTCAACGCTGGTTTGGCAATTCAACTCTGCTGCCGACGGGCCAGCTGGCGGTAACCGGCGGAACCGGACCGAATAAGCTAGATTCCTCGGGAGTGACAAAGCCGGAAATCTACGATCCCGAGACTAATAGCTGGTTGCTGACCTCGGCGGCTACGGTCCCCCGTAACTACCATGGCGTCACGGTCCTAATGCCGGATGGTCGGCTGTGGACTGGAAGTGGAAGCAAGAACCATTGCGGTTCACAGTGCGGTCCTCCCTGCACCGCAAACGAGAGCGAGACCAGGGTGGAGATTTTCACACCATGGTATTACGGGCGTGGAGACCGTCCAGTGGTAACCAGCTGTCCATCAAGACTGGTGTCTGGTGGCACTCCATACAACATAGCTATTGGTGGATCCCAAGGGGTAAATATTGGGCGCGTGGTAATGATCCGCGCCGGCAGCGTCACTCATTCCTTCGACACCGACCAGAGATTGATCCAACTGGACATTCTGGACAAGAACTCATCTACAGTGACGGTTGCCTCGCCTTACACACCCAGTGTAGCCATACCCGGCGATTACATGCTGTTCGTTCTCCGTCAAGTCGCTACCACTGGTTTTAAGAGGTGGGTGCCATCCACCGCATGCTGGACCCAGGTTGCGACTCCTGTGGCGAGCCGAGCCCCTATCTGGCGCTACACCGGTACTCCTTGCAGCGGAGAAGATTGCCCCGGATGGCAGAAGCTGGACAACAATCCCAAGACAATTGCCATTGCAGCCAGCGGTGGTCATCACTTCCAGAATCTTTACCAGCTTCACAACGATGGTTGGATCTGGCGCTACACCGGCACGCCATGCCAGGGCGAGTCGTGTACTGGATGGCAGAGACTTGACGGTAATTCCAAGACAATCGCCATAGCCCCCGATGGAAACCAACTCTATCAGTTGCACAACGATGGCTGGATCTGGCGCTACACCGGTACGCCCTGCAATGGAGACAATTGCCCCGGTTGGCAGAGGCTTGACCATAATCCAAAGACGATTGCCATTAAGGCATCGGGTGACCAGCTGTATCAGTTGCAGAACGATGGTTGGATCTGGCGCTACACCGGTACGCCCTGCAATGGAGACAATTGCCCCGGTTGGCAGAGGCTTGACCATAATCCAAAGACGATTGCCATTGCAGCCAGCGCTGGTCATCACTTCCAGAATCTTTACCAGCTCCACAACGATGGTTGGATCTGGCGCTACACCGGTACGCCCTGCAATGGAGACAATTGCCCCGGGTGGGAAAGGCTCGACGACAATCCCGCCACTATTGCAATTGCTGCTGTCGAAGACCAGTTGTACCAACTGCACAACGATGGTGGGATTTGGCATTTCTTGGGAACGCCGTGCAACGGGGACAGCTGTCCAAGTTGGGAGAAACTGGACGATAACTCCAAAACCGTCAGCATCGCCTCCACCGGCACGGGACTTCTTCAGCTTCATGTTGACGGCCTCATCTGGCGTTATACGGGACAGCCATGCAGCGGAAATCTGTGTCCAGGCTGGCAGATGCTGGATGACAACTCTCGTACAGGAATGATTGCGGGGAGCGAAGTTTCGATTCCGGGGGCCGGTGACTCCATTTATCAGCTACACATCGATCCTGTCTACCAGCTCCACAATGACGGCAGCATTTGGAGGTATATAGGAGTGGAGTGCGATGGTGACGCGTGTCCGGGATGGGAGAAGCTCGACAATAATCCTGCGACGGATGCCATTGTTGTTTCCGGTTCGCAACTCTTCCAGCACCATTCCGACGGCAGCACGTGGCGATACACCGGCACGCCATGCAACAATAACTCCTGCCCCAGCTGGCAGTTGCTGGATGACAATCCGAGCACTAAAACCATCGCGGCTGCGGGCAATCAGCTCTTCCAACTCCACAATACTGGCAAGATTTGGCGTTACACCGGTACGCCCTGCAGCGGTAGTTCCTGCCCCAGTTGGCAGTTGCTGGACGACAATTCGAGTACGATAGCCATCGCGGCTGGTGGCAATCAGCTCTTTCAGTTGCACAACACAGGTAAGATATGGCGCTATACCGGAACGCCATGCAATGGCAACTCCTGCCCTGGCTGGCAGATGCTGGATAACAATCCCAATGCCCACTCCATCGCTGCTGCGGGCAATCAGCTCTTCGAATTGCACAACGATGGGAAAATCTGGCGTTACACCGGAACCCCCTGCGATGGCAACTCCTGTCGCGGTTGGCAGATGCTGGACAATAATCCCAGCGCAGTAGCCATTGCCGGCGGAGGAACTGAGTTGTACCAGCTGCACAATGATAGCTCGATCTGGCGATATACCGGCACATCTTGTAGCGGGACCAGTTGCGCGGGATGGGAGCGGCTGGATAACAACTCCGGCACCCGCGAAATCGTTGCTACGGGTGATCGTCTTTACCAGCGGCACGAGGACGGCTCAATCTGGCGATACGCAGGACCGCCATGTAACGGTAATAGTTGCGCGGGCTGGCGACGGCTGGACAACAACCCAAACACAAAGAGCATCGCGACGGCGAGCCAAAGCCAGTAGTTAAATTGGAGATTGTGTCTGAGGGGTGGTGTTACCGTCGAGCCGGAAATATGGCGACAGCTATTGGGTATAAGCCCGATAGCTCCTCGCGAAGAGTCACTCGGGCTGCCTTTTCCAAGATCGGGCTTTCGCCTTCCGAACACGGAAGTCCCAGCTCCACGCACTCCGCGCATCGGGCTGTTCCGCCGCTGTTTCGAGGAAGGTCCAGCGGGTTTCTCAGAGTGAGCCCATTCGCCGAAGGCCTGCCGCTCAGCTTCCGACCTCTTACGACCAAGCTCGTATTCCAGGATCGCAGCTCGCTTTTCCACTTCAACCCGCTCGTTCTCGGGGACTTGGCTCAACATTGAGGGCACAGTTCTTGCATTGGAGTCGTTTCCCATCGGCTCCGAGGCTTGGGCGCAAAACGCACCTATCGCAACTTCGGAAAGAGCGTAAAGCTCCAGGCGAAGTCGTTCTAGTTGGGCGTCTGTTAGATTGCAATTAGTGCCAAGAAGACTGCGGCACTTCGTGCAAATCGGCCTCGGAGAACTTCCAATTCTTACGCGAGTCTTCAATCCGTTCCAGGAAGCGCCTCCGCTGTTCGTCCTTGGATAAGTACAGGAAGAACTTGAGCACCAGGATTCCGTTACGCACCAGGTGGTGCTCCATGTTGTTGATGGACTCAAAGCGCTGCTTCCAGAATTTCCGATCAGGCCCGGTGAAGCCAGGCAATCGTTGACGATCGAGGAATGCTCCTTCGGGGTGGCCTGGCGCAGTGTTTCAGCATGGTCGGAGCGACGTTCCCCAATGCTTCCTCAAGTGGCGCATCCCCGAATTCAAAAACTCCAAGCGTCCCGTCGCTCGCCAGGGGCACTCCGAGAGCTTGCGCTATCTCGGCTCACGTCCATTCCGACACGGTGTGCTAGCTCCGTCTGATGTAGGGTGCAACAGGTGCCGATAGTGGACGTGCCCCGAATGAACAGTAAGTCATTTAGCCGCAACAGAAACAGCGAATCAAGGGCGCAACAGTTTTCCGAGCCTGCTTGGTATGGGGGAATGCAACCTCCGCGGAGAATATTCGCTTTTTGTTCGCTGCGAGCCCTAAGTCTCCCCTATATCCCCCGAGTGGTGCGGCAGACATCGACGTTGGGTTAGTTAGGACGCCGTGCTACCCGGAGCCTAAGCCGTAGCTTGTCGGGGATTCCGGTTACGACCGGACCTCTATTCTGCTGGTTCTGTCTGGTGGATTTTCACTGGAATATGAGCTTTGTTGACGGTTTTCTAAACCGTCAGAAGAAAAAAATAGGCTCCTGCAAAAGCCGTAGCCTCAATTAGTTGCTTGGTTCGCGTTAACGGCCCGGTGCATACTAGGTGCAGGTTCAGAAGGGCTTTCCGCTGCGCCAAATGATGGCGGACGATCGAGCCATCGTCTCGGACGCCGCTGGCGCGCGCAGATTGGAACAACTTCAATGAAGCCACGCGACAGGTCACGTTCGAAAAAGGGCCCGAAAGAGCGCCACACGCGAAGCTCCCAAAGGCGAATTTGCTGTTGGTGCAAAAAGGAGGTTCCGGATAGCGAAGCATGGACCGGGGACATCTCGGGTGCAATTGCCGTTTCTAATGTCTCGCGCTCGACAGCACGGAAAGGGCTGGCATTATGCCTCTCCTGTGGTAGCGACAGGCTCCGTGAGAAAATCTGGAAGCTAAACGACGACAATCCAGAGCTGAAGCTCATACCTATGCCGTCAATGTTTGTAATGCGCGACCAGCCGATTCCCAATTTACCCGTATGCCTTGATTTCTTTTCGAGGTGCGAAGGGGCTTGTTGGACGGGAAGCCCAAAGGATCTAGCCAACCTCCTCCTCGAATTTTGTGCTGAACACCCAACCGAGTGGTGGTACAGCGGGTGGAAGGACGACTATGTGGCTTGGTTGGTGATGGGACAGGCTGGAGGCACTTTCCGTGAAAAGAGAGAGAGTGCCCGCTACTGGTTTGAGCAGTACTGGAAGCGGATACGAGATCATGACGAGTCCGATAAGCAAGGCCGTGCGCGCTGGGCAGCCGTAGAACTCAATACACTTAGGCCTAGACCGAGCCAAGCACCCAAGAGCACTTCAGAATCAAGCCTTGGGGGCGAGCAGTTCCTGAAAAGCTTCTCAGATGCCTTCCTGTCCGGGCTTCATCGCGTCAAGCCGCCTGAGTGTTCCCCGCCCGCCAAATACGACGCGTATGCGCAATTCATTCTTTGGTTGCGTAAGAACTGGTACAGACTGTCCAATAAGAAGCACAGCCAGCCCCTTTATGAACTCGCCGCCGAAACCTTCCTTAAGGAGCGGCCAGCCTCTAAAGTTGAATGGCACGAGCTAATAGAGCTCGCGAGGGCTTACGACGAATGCGACGGCGTACAAAGTGATGACGATCTACCCCGAATTTCTCAAGTGCTCATGAGGTTGGTTGCCAACCGGCACGGTATCTCTTCGAGCCAAGTGGCGCATGTAAGAGCTCAACTGAACAAGCAAAATGCACGGCGGTAGCTTTTACGCCTACAATTCTGCGTTGATTTGACGGTAATTCTTTGATTTGGTGGGTGTTACTCCCGACATCCCGCCGACCCTCCTCGTTGACGCGTTCCCTGCAGTACACCAAGATCAGGCTGTGCACGAGGTTATACATCGAGCGTCACGGATGCTTGGCAGCCAGGGACCGCGCCACGGTTATCCCGACGTGCCGGCTAGAGGTACAGCCGCTAATTTGGCTCGGGCCAATCGGAGATGACGGCGCGCGCCGGTGTTATTGTCTGCCTGAGGTGAGGCCTTCCGCTGAAAGGAGACTTTGAGCGGATGGCAGGAGTTCAGCGCGAACCTTCGGGGGTTTTGGTGGATGCTTGGCTGGAAGAGTTATAGATGAAACTGTCGACCCGCAGAGCGCTCAGTTGGCTCCGGCTGAATGGGCGCGCGAAGTCGGAATTGGCGACGATATTTACGCCCGTAATCAAGGTTGGAACCATTGGTTCAGCGACGAATTTTAGAACCTACGTGAAGAAACCTACATCCGGTAGTGTGCCGTTGTTGGCGAGAGCACCGAGAGCGTAAGACGGCTATCGACACTATCTGTTCTGCATTTGGCGATTGTGCTTGCGGGACTTGCACGCTTGCTGCAGAGGTACTTCAGCGCAGATGGGAGTCGCAGTTGGCGCACGATCGAGAGACAAGATCAGAGACGTGTTGTCGAGCGTGCTTGCTACGGCGGTCGTTTCGGTTACTCGTCAAGAATCCGTCGGAGGTGATACAGATGCCGAAGCGGAGAGCTGGATAGGAGCGCGCAACAGCCGTACGTCAGCCTCGAGCAGTTCGACAGATCCTCGCTGGCGATGATCGCGAGCCAGACGCGACGATGATGTATGTCGCGGTGTATACGGGGTTGCGATCAGCGATTGATGTGCGCTGCGCTGGCCAGACGTGGCATTGACTCGCCATTAGCATCGATGAGCGCTGCTGTCGCGGTGACTGGTGCGCTTTGAAGAGCGAGGCCAGCAACGCGACGATCGCGTTAAGCGCCACGTCATCGAACGGATTCACACACTGAAACTTAGACTGTGATCGGTGCAGCGCCGGCAACGCCGTGCGGAGCTACAAGCGGTCAAGTCGGACGACCCGATGATCTGGTTTCCAGTCAGTGAGGACAGGCAGAGCCGATGCGCGATAACAACATCCTACGAGGTACATCAAGCCGGCCGCGAGGAAGCTAGGTTTGGACTTTGTGAACTGGCGATGTCTGCGCACATCTCACGCACTGGCTGAAGCTGGTCGGTGCTGACGTGAAAGACGTCAAGCTCAGATGCGCCACTCGCGGCGAGCACGACGATGGACATCTACAGGATCGTGCCCGAGTCGCAGGACACGAGCGGTCGAGATGTTGACCAGTCTGATGACAGCTGATTCAGTGACTGCAATTGGAACGCTTTTGGAACGTAATCGCGGGGATGAGAGGTACGCAAGTGATTGAAAAGATGGTGGCCAGGGACGGATCGAACCGCCGACGCCAGCCTTTTCAGGGCGGAAGTCACCGTAGCTAACCAACTGAATCGATTCAGCTCTATATTTTTCTAGTTTCCAACCAAAATATTGGAACGTTAATGGAACGTGCGTAAGGCTGGAGTTCGCCTCACGAACTTTTTACCAGCACTCCGGTAAGTTTTAGTGATTTGGCCGAAGAATGAAGACCGAATGGGACGGGTTTCAATGTTGAAACCACGCACGTAGAACGAGATTTTGAAAGTTTTGGTGCGCTGCTCAAATTGCCGGTGCCGGCGGGTTACGCTGTCCTGGTCAGGCTGCACGGCTAGCAGGGAACCAGTGAGCCGAGCGCAGGGCACGGATACCGACCAACGCGGAACCGCGAGGCTGAGAGATGCCGACCTGGACAGTAACGCTGGACGGATGTAAAGAGGCCCTTGCCGGCGGGCGTGAAAGCGCCGATAGCCTTCAAGAGGGGATGAAAGCCGAATAACTTCGGCAGCGACCAAGCGCGCGTGAGCAGCGCGCCAACGTCATCTCGACAACCGTGCCGTCAAAACTGCGACGCCGATACACGTCTAGGCATCGACGGAGGAGCGAGGGTTAGCTCTCCGTGCGGCTGCTCAGCCTCAACCGTCTAGGCATTGTCTGAAAGAAACGGATCAGAACCCGACATCGCGCGAGTGGCTCGGAGAGAGATGAAGGCAACGTGATGAGAAGACAGGAAAGTCGAGGACGCAAATGCAGCGCTCGGGTTCCGATTGCATGAGGCTCACCATCTTGACGACCACCGAATCCAAGCGAGTGCGAGTCACTCCCGGAAGGCTTTCACGCAGGAATCTGAGGTAGTCATGGAGGTACGGCAGTCCGCGAGTCAGTTGAGCGTCTTGGAGCAGGCATTCATGAAACGAGATGACCGAAGAAGCAAACTCTTAAGTCGGATGGGTGTGTTGCCGGCCAGGCCAAGGGCCATACCCCCACCGTTTGAACGGACGGCACGGCTAGGAAGAACAGATGAACGCGATCTGTAAAGCGACAACGAACGCTGGTGAGCTGTGCAAAGCCGTCGCGGTGAAAGATGGACTCTGCGCTCTGCACGCTAACCCGACACTCGCGGCTGAGATGGGGCGCAGAGCGGCAAGGCGCGGCGTTCGACCGGGTGCGGAGAACTGAACAGGGGCGGCCACAGGTTGCCCGCCCAGACCGCGAAGGAAGTGCGGACGCTCTTGGCCAGTTCATTTCTGACGTTCGGGCTCTGTGCCTGTCCGAAGTGGCCAGCCTCTCGGCTATTTGTCGAGTGTGCTGCTGAATCCATTGAGGTTGCAGACGTTGAGGGGCGGCTGGCCGCCTGGAGAGCGTGCTAGGGGCCGGAGTGCAGAGCGTCCGCCGAGGAGCTGACATGATAAGGGGAGATTACAGAAGCTCGAAGCGTCCTTAGAGGCGAAACAAAGTTTGTTCTCTGGCTGAGAGATGCGAAGGCGGTAGGCGGATGGGTGTCTACTGGAAGGAACAGGGCCCAGGAGCCAGCTGTTCGAAGACGAGGAGGCGCACCTCTGGCCTTGGTCAATGACGTGAACCTAATGATTTTGAAGGATGCTCATGCAAACCACGACCTGCTCTCTTCCACTGCGCGCTCGATGGCGTGCTGCGGCAGATCGCCGACCATCCCTCTGGTGTCTTTGAACCAGAGCGCCGTTACCGAGCCTGCCGGGCTGTCGGTGAATATTTGTTGCGAAGCTCAGACGCTCCTCGACCAGGCCTGTCGCGGCTCTGCATCGATGACTTTCCAAGCTTACCTTGATGGCGAAGACTTCTGTTCACCGATCAATCTCAGCCCGTCTCCCATCTCCGCAAGACAGCAGACGTATTCGAACCGCTGGCGGCATGGCTCAACCTGGAACCGATTACGGCGGAAGGCTTCACTACAGATCATCCGAAGGTCGTTGCCAAGGTAGTTGAGCTGACGGAGCTTTCGCGGGCCGAGCCTCGTTCAGAGCAGCGACCGCCGGCAATTTATTGAAGCTTTACATCGAGCCGTCCCAGAGCTGGTGGCAGGAAGGCAACAATGACAGCTCAAAAGCCGACTCGAACGGCTGGAAAAGAGCAGCGTTTGAGATGTGGTATGAAGTCGCAGACGCCTTGGGAGGTTGACCCAGGAAGAACGGCAGGTGTACGCGACCACCGGACGCATCCCGGAACATTGCCTTTCGATGAACTAGGCCGCTTGGACGGGTAGGACCGAAAGACCCTTCTCAAGCTGTTCGAGGAGCATCAGCGCTCACGGGGAGTGTGACCCGTGACGATGCGGCATTCTATTTGGTGCACCGAAGGTTCCCGCGCGAGGAGACTGTGAAACGCATGGAGAGGTACTTCAAGCGCACAGCAGAGCTGCTCAAGCAGGCCCGGCGCCCGGCGCCGTTCGGTAAACCGTCCGCGTGGTTCGCATTGCGGAAAGGTCGATAGAGCTGGTCTTGACGACGAGCGGCACGACGGAAAAAGCCCAGCCGTCCAACGTTGGACAGGTCGAGCGCGTTGCTCGGTGCGTGTGAAGAATTTCTTCTGATGGCGTTCCGCACTGGACGCGAGGGTGGCGGCGACGAAAGGAAACGAGCAGGGCATTCAGTGAGAGGACATGCGTCGGCATTATCCAGGGATCTTTCCAGCGGGCATCGCCCGGCAGCACGACGAAGATGTGAGTGTTCTCACAACTGTATGCAGATGCGTCTTGCAGCGAATGCAGTTCGCTCTGAGATCCCGCGCTGAATACCCATTTCTTCAAAACGTTACCAGGTCTGATCGCCACACATTGGGCAGCATTGCCGTAAAGCAGCAGCCTCTTTGCATCGTCTGCAATACGACTCGGGATAGATTTCGATTTGATATCACACCGGCTAATTATTCGCTACTCTCAAAATCCGAAGCCCAGTGATTTTGAAAAGCTCAAAGAGGCTATCACCAAACGCCTAAAGGCGGTCGTGGAAGGGACGCGACACTCAGGAAAAGCGCGGACGCAGCCAATGCGCTTGCCATTGCACCAGACACCAGTGGTCTACAACCCCACGAGCTGCTTGCGCTGACCTTGATCTACAAGTATCACTATGAGAACGGAGCGCGTGCAGACTAGCCCAGGATATGGAGAAGGGCGGCTACACCAGACGCTCAGAGCTGCGATAGCAGGATTGCAGCGAAAGGGATTCTTGATCTTCAGGGAGGTTCGCGATCAAAATGACGATGCTGTGAAACTGTGGTCTGTGAGCAACAATGGCGAAGACTGGCGCTGAAGAATCAGCAAGCGTAAATCTTCACTCCAGAAGAACCGACAACAGCCGCCTCCTACTGAAATCACGGATGAAGATATTCCCTTCTGATACTCGTAAATCCTGCCATTCCGTGATGCAGCTTTTCGGCTTCCCAATGCCTGAATAGAAAAATTGAGCGGTTCCTTTGAAAGCAGATCACGTCACGCGTGTCGGGCCAGATGCGTGCTACTCGCCCCGGCGGAGATCCCGCTCCAGGAAGTAATTCAGGAAGGTCCGGATGCCGGCAATGGCTGCCCAATTGCCCAATTTCAGTCCACGTCGGGGTTATGGCCGTGCGTAGGATGTCGGCGGCTAACATGAACTCAAGCCCCAGCACCAGCCACCGGCAAACTGCTGAAACACGGCAGCGGCTCGAACTTCCCGCCCGCTTGCGCGAAACGATACAACGCCAGGCACAAAGCCTGGACAGCCCGATCACGATCACCAGCGCGGGAAACTAACAGGGAGGAAATAGGGTAATAAATCACTTGACACACCAATCCAACTCTGCTAATCTTGCGTTGGAGTTGGTGATGCAATCTCAACCTAAGACTTTGCAAGAGGTTATCCGCTACTACAGCGAGCCTGAAACCTGCATTCAGACTGTAGCGGCTGCCCGTTGGCCGAGCGGCGTTGCCTGTCCTGCCTGCGAGGGCAAGAATCACTATTACCTGAAGACTCGCCGCATCTGGAAGTGCAAAGACTGCGGTCGCCAGTTCTCGGTCAAGCTGGGAACCATCTTCGAGGACTCGCCCGTCCCGCTCGACAAATGGCTCACCGCCATGTGGCTCTTGGCGAGCTGCAAAAATGGCATCAGCTCCTACGAAGTAGGGCGCGCCGTGGGCGTCACCCAGCGCAGCGCATGGTTTATGATGCACCGCATTCGCTCCGCCGTGCAGGAAAGCTCCATTGTGAAACTCGGCAGCAGTGGAAGCCCGGTCGAAGTAGACGAAACCTTCATCGGCGGCAAGGCCCGCAATATGCACGTGGACGTTAAGAAGCGCCGCATCACAGGCACCGGCGGAAAAGACAAAACCGCAGTCATGGGAATCTTGGAACGTGGCGGATATGTCCGGGCGCAAGTGGTTCCGAACCGCAAGAGAAAAGTTCTGCAAGCCGAAGTTAAGAAGCACGTCGAAGCTGGGGCTGCGCTCTACTCCGACGCTCTCGCGTCGTATGACGGTTTGGCTTCCGACTTCGCGCACAAGGTTGTCGATCACGCCGAGCGGTACGTTGACGGGCAGGTTCATACCAATGGGTTGGAAAACTTCTGGTCGCTGCTGAAGCGCGGTCTGAGCGGAACCTATGTCAGCGTTGAACCGTTTCACCTGTTCCGCTACCTTGACGAGCAGATGTTCCGTTACAACCATCGCGGCAATCGGAAGAAGAAGATCACCGATGCCGACAGGTTCGGTATGATGCTTTCGCAGATCGCGGGAAAGCGGCTCACCTATAAGGAAGTGACCGGCAAGGTGGGAGAAACGACTTTCTAGTCCTTTGCGCGGGAAGCGCGGGCCGAAGCCGAAACGCGGGTAGCACCCCGCGTTCGCTTCTGTTTTTTCTCTGCCGCCAGCCGTTCCTCGATTCGCTGTCGTGGAACGGATACAACACGGCGGAGCATATCGGTAAAGGCCGGGAAATCGCCCTTCACGTCGTTGGCACGGACTAATGGGCGTCTTGGCATTGCGCTCCAGCCTCCAGATTGGAGCGTAGCGCTGATGTGTGCGAACAGTCAAGTTGCTGATGGTATTCAACGGCTCCCTTTTACGCAGACACAGGTGTACACAGGTGAGCTAATCGAAGGGGATGATGTTGTGGAGTTTCGTTTGCTTTACGTCGCAAGAGTTCTCGGCGCTTCCAGGACAAACACTCGCGCCGTGCTCAAGCACGACATTCGCCGCGAATTTCATCCACAACTGAGACGGCTGTGGCTGACCAACCCAAACCTCAGGGAAATGGCGAAGCGAATCGGATACGAGCAAATGATGGATGAGCTTTCCACGCAAGGGAAGAAAATCCTTGACGGCTTTACGTACAAGCCGGGGATAATTCACGATCCCGGCGCAAGCCAAATCGAAAAGGAAATTCTCGCATTGACGGAGCGCTATCGTAGCGATGACGATCCGAGCTTCCACCGTCATGGGATGGAATTCTTGCTTAAGGATTGGCTCCGAAATGGCTACACATTCCTTCCACTCGTAACCGAGCGGTTTTGCGTAAGGTGCTCCCTGGATATCCTAATTTTTGCGGCCAGAAGAACCGGGATTACTCATCAACAGTGGCGATATCGACGCGAGAGTGAAGACCATTTTCGATGCGCTCCGAATGCCCAAGAATCTTGCCGAGGCTGGTGGTATAGGACCACAAACCGATGAGACTCCGTTCTATTGCCTACTGGAAGATGACAAACTTATCTCGGAGGTGCGCGTCACCACCGACCAACTCTTGCTCCTTCCCGAGCACCACGACCTGAAGCCGAACGATGCGATGCTCGTGATTCGAGTGCTCTTAAAACCGCTGCATGATAGCTGGTATCAACCGTTCTTTTCGTAGCCGTCCGATGGAGCGGTATAATCGCGGCGCTATGGATTCTTGGTATGAAGTAGCGGCGAAGGATTGGGCAGTTCAAAACGAGTTCGTGCTGCTGTTCGCAGAGCAGCGCAGACCAGCGGGTTGTGCGATCTTCGCTGAATATGACCGAGGCGATGAGTTCATATTCTTTTACTTCTCTCCCGGCGCAGCGCGAATGGCGATCAGCCTTTTACGGCGCTACGACGGAACCCAATGCGCTCCTCCAGACCTTTCCCGCGCTTGGCTTGTTGCAGGTGATCAATCAGTAACCGAGGAAAGTGATTGACCACGCTCGCACCCTCCCCGAAGCCTTCGACCCTGCCGTTGGTGTAAATCCGGTACTCGCGTCCCTCAGCCAAAACCTCAAAGAGTAGTTCACGTTGCACTTGGGGCAAGCCTCCGCGTATGATCGTTGCGGAGAGCAAGACCAAAGCCCGCGCGCCAACGTGGGCTTTCCCTTTTGTGGCAATCTTACAACACGGCACTGTCACGGCGCTCTCAGCCTAGCAGATTTGGTGAGCCATGTGATTTATTACCCAATATAGCCCGCGACAGTTTTGACGACCGTTTCCATGGTGTGCTCAGCGTTCCTCCCCTTCGGCATAGCTCGTAATGCACTTGATGTATTCCTGAGGCATTTCCTTCACGTGGTCCCCCGCTGGTTTCTTAATTTGCCCGGCAGGAATTTTACCAGTCACGGGCCGCTCGGCATCTCGAAACCCTGACGTCACGGATATCTGCGCGGGCCAAACGAATTCCAGAATCCGCGATGCCGGCAGGTCGCCGGGATGGAAGTCAAAAGGTAACGTGCCTTTAATCCGCTACTTAGGCGTCAGAATTACTTTCATCGGTCGCCAGACCCTGCATCGTAATCACTCCAACGCCAGTGATTAGTTCAACCTGCTCGCTCGGAAATACCCGACCGATCGGTCGCGCCTCAGCTATTTCATCACGTGATGGAACTGTGAATTCGGAAGCATCGGAGTAGCCATCTGCCTCTACCAAGCGAAGAAACTCCTCGTGACTCTCCGGACAATCGAAGGAAAACAGGATCTCGTATGCCGGCAAGTCGGGATCGCCTACTAAAGCCAAGATCCGCGTGTTGGTCGCCGTGGCAAACCCAAATAATCTCCCGATCCAGTTCAAGGTCTAGAGATTCGTTTCGGCGTCGTCCTCATCTTTTGGCAAAGGACAGATCGTTACGAGCCAATCGCCTTCGTCCAGCCAATAGGGTTCAAAGTTGTCATCATTCGGCATGTGGTTTTCTGCCCGTCAAGAGTATCGCTGATGATCACGACGGCGTGTCATGCAGTCGTCTGGCCCAAGTGCGCAGCCAGGCTGTGATGCAGCTTCCACGGAGGTCCTCCCTACCATTGGCTCTTCACAGGACTTCACAGAACCGTGTGTAAGGCAAAGAAATTGCTTTATTTGGAAAACGAATGGTTAGACTCAAGCCCGCCGAGTCTTGTCTCACTGGAACTTGTTCTCTGTGCCGCGCCGGAGCACAAACCGGAGCACAACGAGTGCCGAATGAGAGCCAACTGGCCCGACTGCGACCGGCCGCCTCCGAACGTAAGTCATTGAGCACAAATGAGAGCGGGGGAGAAAGGTACATCTTGAAAACCGCTGTACGGGAAACCGTATTGGGGGTTCGAATCCCTCTCCCTCCGCCAGCTATTTTACTGATTCTATTGAATTTACTTGCCTGTTTTTCAAGTGTGCCCAAATCGTGTCCATTGTTTGAACCCGCACTTATGTTCGGAAACTCGACCGTCTAGGCCGCAGCTTCCGCGACCCTGATAACCACGTTGGACGACCTATTGACTATTGAATAATATAGTGACATTTTCTTGATCTCGTGCTATGGTTTGGGCATGGGAAATCCGGCCGGAGTTCGGCGAGACTTTCAGGCACTTGAGCAGCGGCGGATGCAGGCGGCGCGGCTGCTGGAGAAGGGGTACAGCCAGTCGGAAGTGGCCCGACGAGTGGGAGCGCACCGGCAGTCGGTAAGTCAGTGGGCGGCCGAGTTACGCGAGAACGGCCGCGCCGGGCTGAAGAAGGCGGGCCGTGCTGGCCGCAAGCCACGGTTGAGCGTGGAGGATCTGGGCAAGATCGAGCAGGGACTCAAACGCGGTCCGGAAAGCCTGGGCTACGAGACCGGATTGTGGACCACCAACCGTGTCACCCATTTGATCGAGCAAGAATGTGGGATTTCCTACCATCCCTCGCAGGCATGGCGCATCCTGCGGCAGTTGGGATGGAGTTGTCAGCGTCCGACGGGCCGCGCCTTGGAGCGGGACGAAGAGAAGATCCGGCGGTGGAAGCAGAAGCGCTGGCCGGAGTTAAAAAAAAGGCCAAAAACGAAGGTCGCACGATCGTCTTCATCGACGAGAGCGGGCTGAGCGAGCGTCCCCACCGCTGCCGTACCTGGGCACCCCGCGGACAGACCCCCGTGCTGCAATACCACTTTAATTGGAAGACCTTGTCGGCGATAGCGGGCGTAACCTGGTGGAACTTTTACTTCCGCCTGTTTCCGGGAGCAATCCGTAGCCCGCAAATCATCCAGTTCCTCGCTCATCTGCTGCGCCACATTCCTGGCAAGCTGCTGATCGTTTGGGACGGACTGCCGGGGCACCGCAGCCGTGCCGTCTGGCAGTTCGTACAGCAACAGAGGGGGCGTCTGTGGCTGGAATATCTTCCCGGCTATGCTCCAGAACTGAACCCAGTGGAGTATCTGTGGTCACACTGGAAGCAGCACGAATTACCCAACTTCTGCCCCACGACCTTTGGACAGTTGAGCGATTCCGCACGCCGAGCGTTGCGTCGGATGCGCCGTCGGCCCACCTTGGTCTGCGCTTTCTGGGAACAAGCAGAACTCTTTCCGCTGTAACTATATTATGCAAAGGTCAATAAAACAGCGCCGCGCGAAATTCCGTTCTCTCACGGAAGCCATCGACACCGACACACTGACAGGCTGCGCCGTGTGGCAGATGATAGGAGTCCTAGCCGAGCTTGAACGCAGCCTGATTGTCGAACGGACACGCGCCGGGATGCAGGCAGCCCGCGCACGGCGTCCGGCCCGGACCGAAACGGAAACTCACCCGGCAGCAAATCGAACACGCGAAGGAGCTACGCAGCCGCAAAAAGCCCAAAACCCCCGACGAGATAGCCGACATTCTCGGGGTGAGCCGCGCGACCGTGTACCGGGCGCTTGCCGGGCTTGAGAACGTCCTTATCATACGTATATGCTCCCCAACGGAAGACCTTTTTTCACTACGCTTCCCTTTCCCTTCTTCCGACCCTGCCCTGGGTCCCCGTCTTTCTAGCTGCCGCCAACCCGAAAATGTCTTTCCCCTTCGCCCCTCCTGTTCAAGGGTCTAACCCAATTCTCTTCGAACAGACTGAGCTGCTCCTTGATGCGGTTTTCCATCTCGCCGCGGGCGCAGTAGAGCTGTTCATAGAGAGCGCGCGCCTCCCACTCTGTGGGACTCAGCGAAGTCACCACGAAGCGCGGGTTGGGGCCTTTGTCGAGATACTCGGCCTTGGCCACCACGCGGCGGGCGCACGACCAACTGCTGCGCGTCTGATAGGAGAACTCGCCGAAGACGCGGGCGGCTTGCTGCGTCTTTTGGTGTTCGCGCTGGGCCGCGGCCATGAGGGCGGCGATTTCCGCCTCCAGCCGCGAGTTGCGCGCCAAGCCGAAAACATAGTGCACGGGCTCAGCTTCGCACCAAGCCATCAGCTCCTCGCGGCAGAAGCCGGAATCGGCGCGCAGAATGATTTTCACCTCCGGCCAGCGCTGCCGAATCTGGCCCACGATGCGTTTCACTTCGGCGAGCGCGCCTGCGCTGGCGTCCTGGTTCGAAGCCCGCTGGCGGGCGCACAGTAGATGCTCGCCGCAGAAGATGTACAGCGGCAAGTAACAGTACTCGCCGTAGTAGCCGTGGAAGAAGCGCGCTTCCTGCTCGCCGTGCAACGGGGTGTCGGTGACATCCAGATCGAGCACGATCTCGGCTGGCGCGGTCGCGTGCGCTTCCAAGAAAATATCCACCAGCAGCGTGTCCAACTGCTCGGCCGAGTAGCTGATCTTGTGATAGCGATCGGCGGCCGCCGCCGGCGTCAACTCCATGCGGTTGAGCGTGCTCTTGCCGGCCAGCGGTGATTCCAGTTCGCGCTGGCCGGCCAACACGGCCAGCAGGGGATCGTGGCGCAGTTGCTCATGATCGTTGAGATCTTCATAGCCCAGCGCCAGCCCGTAGACGCGCTGCGCCAGCATCTCGCCCACCGGGTGCTCGACCCGTGCCGGGTCCCGCCCATCCCGAAAGCAGGCCGCCGCCCGCGCGAGCAAGCCGATCTTGCGGTTGGTGCGGCGCAACAGCAGGCCGCCCGCCTGGTCTAAGCTGAAGCTAAGAATATGCACTCTTTCGTTTTCTTTAGGTGGCTATTACACCGCTGCACTGCCGTGACGCTGATCGCATTGGTCGCGCTGGCGTGGAGCAGCCTCGCCTTCTGCGGCGAGATTCATGACGCAGCCAAGGCTGGCGACTTGCAAAAGGTCAAGGCGTTGCTGAAAGGCAATCCTGAGTTAGTTTTTAGCAAAGACAATGACGGCATGACGCCTTTGTGTTGGGCGGCTATTAGGGGCCACAAGGACGTGGCCGAATTGCTGCTGGCCAGCAAGGCCGAGGTCAATGCCAGGGACAACGACGGCCTCACGTCTTTGCACCGGGCGCATTTTGGGGCCACAAGGACGTGGCCGAATTGCTGCTCGCCAAGGGGGCCGAGGTCAATGCCAAGGACAACAACGGCGGGACGCCCTTGCACATGGCGGCGATTAACGGGTACAAGGACGTGGCGGAATTGCTGCTGGCCAGCAAGGCCGAGGTCAATGCCAGGGACAACGACGGCTGGACGCCTTTGCACCGGGCCGCATTTTTGGACCAGAAGGACGTGGCGGAATTGCTGCTGGCCAAAGGGGCCGAGGTCAATGCCAAGAACAACAAGGGCGAGACGCCTTTGCACGAGGCGGCGGCTTCTGGTTTGCACCCTTTGGCAGGCCCCCGCTTGGCGCTGAATTTCAGCCACGTGGACGTGGCGGAATTGCTGCTGACCAAGGGGGCCGAGGTTAATGCCAAGAACAACAAGGGCGAGACGCCTTTGCACGAGGCGGCGGCTAAGGGCTACAAGGACGTGGCGGAATTGCTGTTGGCCAAGGGGGCCGAGGTCAATGCCAAGAACAACAAGGGCTGGACGCCCTTGCACGAGGCGGCGGGTAAGGGCTACAAGGACGTGGCGGAATTGCTGTTGGCCAAGGGGGCCGATGTCAATGCTAAGGGCGAGATGGGCATGACGGCTTTGCACTGGGCGGCATTTGCGGGCCAGGAGGACGTGGCGGAATTGCTGCTGGCCAGCGGGGCCGAGGTCAATGCCAAGAACGAGGGCCTCGACACGCCTTTGTGCTTGGCGGCGGCTAAGGGCCACAAGGACGTGGCGGAATTGCTACTAGCCAAGGGGGCCGAAGTTAATGCTAAAAATGACCTCGGCTGGACGGCTTTGCACTGGGCGGCATTTGGGGGCCACAAGGACGTGGCGGAATTGCTGCGCCAGCACGGCGGCCACGAATAAACTGGTATCGAAATCAAGCAACGGCCAGCGCATTTTCTCGAAGATCGCCTACTACGACACCACGTTGAGCAAAGGCAGCGAAGACCCGACCGACCCGCAGCAGACCGTCAACAGTTTGACGATCATGCTTGCGTCCGAATACTGACCGCACCGACACGCGACGGGGATCCTCTAACCGAGGATTTCCCGCGCTTCATTCTTTTCACCGAAACGGCTAAGCCCGCGCCCGAAGATTAGATCTCGACACGAATCAGAGAAAGATTCACACTCCGCGTCTACGCGGCGCGGTTGCCGCGTCTTGCTTTGACATTCTGCGGAGACAGAGAAGCCCGGAAACAGCAAAGCCCGACAGTGGCGGGCCGTGATGCCGGTCGGAACCGCGGAAAATCGTTTGTCGCATAACCTACCTTCCCCGAAATCAGGCTCCGAGTCGGCTCGGCTTCGAATCCCTCTCCCTCCGCCATCTAGTCTGAAGCCCGTACAAACTCTCTTGACTTTTCCCGCGAAAGTGCGCAAAGGCCGCGTCTTCGCGACACTCGCACTGCGAAACCGACTGGAGAAAAAAGCGGCCCAACAGCATAGTTCTTTGTGGCGTGCTGTTGGGGGACGCGATTGCAGGACCCGAGTAAGCCCTATGAGTCCGCGTCTTTCCAGTCGAACCTCAAACAAAGAGACTTCACCAGCACCGATTTTGAGGTTACTTGCGGCCCCGACTGCCGAATGCATATCGTGGGGGACCCCGCCACTCGCGCCGTCACTCTCCAAACCCGCCGGGGCTTCAGAGGCAACAAGGACCGCAAAGACGATGCCGCCCTCGCCCTCATCAAAGCCCACAACAAGCTTTCAAACGTAAAGCTGTGCGCGATGCTTCAGGAAGCCGGGATAAAGCGGTCTGCCGAGTGGGTCCGGCTGAGGCGTGGCCAAGGTTGAATTTGGACCTTAAAACGCCCCGCCACCCGCCATGAGGAAGGCGGGGCAGCCCATTAACCTCACATAGCACTTTCTTACTTAGAGGTGCAATTGAATTATCCGCCTGAATTGCGACGATGGCAAGGCACAACCACAAGCGCCCATCACCATACTTCACTGTTCTGTCTCCTCCCCCTTAGGGGGAGAGACACTGTTTCAGCCTTTGCGGCTGGTCAAAAACGAGCCGAATCGTTTGCTGTCCCGATTCTGCGGCACGCCAGCCTTGCGTCTCTCCTGAAGCGAAGGCGGACTCCACTGGATGCTCGTTCTCCTCCGAAGTGATCTCCACAACGGCCACCCGCTCGATGTCCAGCCAGCCTTCAGCGGAAGATCGAACAGTGTCTAGGGATGGGGTTATCTAGCGTTTCCGCATACAGTGCCAATCTACCTCTCGTCGGATACTCTGAAATGGATTGAAAACACAGGTTTTTTTGAACCGATCTCGTTCCAAATCTGATCTAAATAGTATCGGCTGGTCTGATTCACCCGCAGTTGAAAACCGGTTCCGCGCGTTTGCGTTACCCCTTCTCAGCGGTGCAGCGACTCCCTCTCAGCAGAACCTCCCAGACAATACAGGAGACTATGAAGAATACAAAATTCTTGGTGAAAGTGGTTCGCGGTACTCGCGCGGCAGAATACGTCGAGCGGATTGATCGAAGCCCGGTTAAAACAACTCTCAAACGTGACCTGGCGCTTATCATGGGCAAGTTGACAGCTGAAGACGTCGCCAACTCTCTGGGAAATTCCCGGTGCATCCCGGAACTTGTGCCGGTCCAGGTTAACCAGTAGCCAGGGAAACGGCATGTTAAGGTCGGCGGAACCACCAAGCTTGATGCGGATCGCTTGTGCGCGATAGATGGCCCTCAGGTAAGGCGCTTCCCTTTGGCTCTGATACCCCAGTTGATAGCAGTGGCGACAGGCGAAGAAAGCACCACCCAAGTACAGGATCGCCACGCGCCTTCCACATCCTCGCGCCGGACAGAGGAACCACGCCCTCGTCCCACCGTAATGGCATGATGTCCATTCGAGCCGAACGGCGTATTCCAGATCCGCGCAGGAAGCATCGTAGCTAGGACGCCAATGTGACAGGATCAAGTGGTCGGCTTCCGTCCTGACATTTATGGCGGTGAGCACCTCAGAATCTCGTGTCCATTGCCGAGCAAAGCACTGTCCAGCCTGCAGCAATCCGTCACGCTGCCAGCGACGCACATCAATCTGGCAACAGTCTGAAGTTGTGTCAGGGTTATCGCAGGTACCGTTTGAGAGTTGCAAAACCACCACTTCCAACGTTGGAAGTCTCAACATTGTGACGACAGATGCGTGTTTTGTTGCGGAGTGCCGCCATCCAGGCTTACCAAACTGCAGTAGTTTGACAACGGTGCCGCACCAGCCTAGCATTATTAGTGAGCAAGAATCTCCTCTTACTCTTTCAGGTTCCCTGAACTAAGTCAGCCCATCTGAAGATTTTCCTCTTAGATTACTCCATGGAGGAACTGCGTCATGACAGTATTAACTCGTTGGGATCCTTTCCGTGTCACCACCACCCTGCAAGACCGCATGAACCGTCTTTTGCGTGAAGCGTTCACCCCCGAAGGCCCAGAGGAGGCGTTGACGACCACCGGCTTCGCACCTCCGGTGGACGTCTACGAAGACGAGCACAACTTCACTCTGAAGATTGAAGTCCCGGGCGTTGAGGAAAAGGACATTGATGTCCGTATCGAGAACAATACCCTGATCGTCCACGGTGAGCGCAAGTTTGAAAAGGAAGAAAAAGAAGAAAACTACCGTCGTGTCGAGCGCCAGTACGGAAGTTTCACCCGCTCATTCACTCTGCCCAACTCGGTGGATCCGGGGCAGGTAAGCGCCCACTACGACAAGGGCGTGCTGAAGGTCAACCTCGCCAAGAAGGCTGAGGCCAAGCCCAAGCAGATCAAGGTTACTGTTGGCAGCGTGAAGACCCTCGAAGCCAAGGCTCCCGGCAAGGTCGCATAAAAGCCGGCGCCGTAGTTGTCGGTTGCGAATGGCGAGTGAGAGAGAAGGGGGGCGGCTTCTGTCGCCTCCTTTCTTGTTTTTCGTCATTTCGAGGCTGCAAACGAGGTGGGATTAGGAGCCCTGCTACAACATCCAGCCTGCGTTGGCGTGTGGTCAACGCGAGCAAGGGCACTCATCAAAACGCGTTCTGCGGCTTGCCCAATTACCTTGCTGAGCTACTTGCCGCAAATCTTTGATTCTGCGATGCAAGCCGGAACACTGCATCGCTGCCCACAAACACAAGATTTCGGGCAGGCTAGACCGGTAATAATATCGCTGCCTGACCAATCTTTCGGGGGAAGTGGGAGGATGTTACGGGAAATGGCGGGAGACGTAGGTGGCATCACCATATCGCTGCGCCGGTCGCAGTGTACTCGAAGGCCCGGGCGTAGAGCGTCGCTGGGTCAAACCTCCGCTTGCCCAACGCCGTGCCAGGTTGACCGGCCAACCACTCCGCGAATACTTGCATAAACTTCCCATGTGCCACCGATAGGAGAGAGAGAGGCGGCGGCCGCCGATCGCTATCACAAGATCAGCTACTCGGCCGAGCAGTTGGACACGCTGCTGGTGGATATTTCTTGGAAGCGCACGCGACCGCGCCAGCCGAGATCGTGCTCGATCTGGATGTCACCGACACCCCGTTGCACGGCGAGCAGGAAGCGCGCTTCTTCCACGGCTACTACGGCGAGTACTGTTACTTGCCGCTGTACATCTTCTGCGGCGAGCATCTACTGTGCGCCCGCCAGCGGGCTTCGAACCAGGACGCCAGCGCAGGCGCGCTCGCCGAAGTGAAACGCATCGTGGGCCAGATTCGGCAGCGCTGGCCGGAGGTGAAAATCATTCTGCGCGCCGATTCCGGCTTCTGCCGCGAGGAGCTGATGGCTTGGTGCGAAGCTGAGCCCGTGCACTATGTTTTCGGCTTGGCGCGCAACTCGCGGCTGGAGGCGGAAATCGCCGCCCTCATGGCCGCGGCCCAGCGCGAACACCAAAAGACGCAGCAAGCCGCCCGCGTCTTCGGCGAGTTCTCCTATCAGACGCGCAGCAGTTGGTCGTGCGCCCGCCGCGTGGTGGCCAAGGCCGAGTATCTCGACAAAGGCCCCAACCCGCGCTTCGTGGTGACTTCGCTGAGTCCCACAGAGTGGGAGGCGCGCGCTCTCTATGAACAGCTCTACTGCGCCCGCGGCGAGATGGAAAACCGCATCAAGGAGCAGCTCAGTCTGTTCGCCGATCGCATGAGCGCCGCCACCCTGCGCGCCAACCAGTTGCGGCTCTACCTGTCGTCGTTGGCCTATGTGCTGCTGCACGCTCTGCGGCGGCTGGCCTTGGCGGGCACCGTGTGGGCGCGGGCCCAGGTGAACACCATCCGACTGCGGCTGCTCAAGATTGCCGCCGAGGTGCGCCTCAGCGCCCGCCGTATCTATCTGCGTTATCCCCGCGCATATCCCTGGAAAGCGCTGTTCGCCGCGGCCTGGTCGGCTTTGCGCTGTTGAGGGCAGCGCGGCGGTTGTGCCAACCTCAGGCGGGCGGCAGTTGCGGTCTCCACGCGCCCAAAAATGTCGCCTCCAGCCACCGCCTTGGCCATCACCCGTGCACCACTGCCGCTAACCACTCCCTGCCGCCTACACCGATCGCTCTCGGCCGCCCCATCCGACCCCTGGCTCAGTTATCGATCATCTGGTGAGAAATTCGGGTTAGCCCAGCGCATGTAGGCAGGAAGGAAGTCCACGGTATCTTCGTTCATGAAAAGACGGTATGGTAATCTCGCCCGGTCGCAGAAATCTCGAAAGTCACTTTTGAAAGAGCGATTAAGTACTTTGTTGTATATGACCTCGGTGTCATAAATCGGGAACAGAGAGGGGTTGTAGAAGTGTAAGAACTTTGAAACGGTCATGATGGGAAAGCCCTTGTTCGGCTTAATCCCCTGCATTTTCGCTAGGCGAGATTGGAGAAGGAGCGTGGTTTCACTTTTTGGAAAGTTCAGCAGATTAACACGGTGGCGCCATGAAACTTCCGCAAACTCACTCTTGATCGTGTCGAAAATCTGGCGCGCCGACCAGCAGACCGTGGGACTGTAAGGACGGAACACGGTCCAACGAGAACTTGCAAGCTCGTAGTAAATGTATTCGAAACAGCGCATTGCTTCATTTGGGCCTGATGACGGATCAAACGCGCTCTGCGATGCATCGTAGAGATCGAGTTCGGAGGCTTGGAACCAATCGCCTAAGGCTTCAGGCTCGGCTGCGGTTACGATGTGGCCGGCGCTGGTGTGGATGATCTCCACCAGCGGGAATACTGGCGCGTACTTCCTCTTGAAATTCAGATACTCCGTGCCTAGCTCCTTCGGCAACGAGCGCGCGAAAGTTACCGCTCTTGTGTGCTAGCTACTTTCCGGCGCAAAAGTCGGTTTTTAGGGAAGTCGAGAGCCGGCGATGCCGGCGTGGGATGGAAAACCGCTACTGATCGAGGGCTCGGCCTATGTTGATGAGGTTATCGCTGATCACCCCGAGCCCGACCCATCGCTTCATTCCCGCAGTTCCTTTGTAGCGGCAACGGTTCAGGCCGTGCCGCCGCTTGAGTATGCTGATTCTGCCTTCGCAGCCCGTTCTCCACTTTTGCCCTTTGCGGAACCAGCGTTGTTTTTGGTGCCGTCGTCGTTCAGCGCTCTTGGTAGAGTGGTTCGGGATTGACACCCGCTTTACTCCCATTTCCTGGACTTTGGCTTCTCCCTGTGCAGAGTAGAAACCGGCATCGCCGGCAACCAGGTCCGGCACCCGGTCCAGGCGTTCTTCATGGGTCTCCACCGCGGGGATTAACAGATCGCGGTCCAGTGGCCGCTGATCATAGATCTCGTAGGCCGTGATGATCTGATTCTCGGCTTCCTGGATCTTTACCATCTTGCCGAATTCGGTGGGCTTGCTGGCCTTGCCTTTGCGAATGATTTCCGTGTCGGGTTCGAAGATGCTGACCAGTTTGTTCTCTGCCCGGGTATTGCCACCAAACACGCGCGCCTTGGTCTGGTGAATCACTTGCTGCACGAGTGCAACAAACACGTCCAGTTCGCGCCGCAGCCCGTCCAACGTCGCTTGTTGTAGAACCTCCGCTGCGTGCTTAATACCCCGGCCAATCTCGGCGGAGAACTTCTTGGCCTGGCCCACGACACGGCTGGTGACTTCCACTACTTTGCGATAAATCGTCTTGACCTTCTCCAGGGCCACTTTGCCTTTGCTGCGAGTCGCTCGGCCAATCTCTACCAAGCGATGCTGCATGCTCCGCCGACGATCACGTAGTTTGGTGCCGGCTTTACCGGCGATCTCGGAAACCTTCTTCATCAGGCGGGTAAGCACCCGTACGCCGTCTCCCATCAGCCCGCTGTCGGTAGGATAGTGAATGTTGGTTTCCACCACCGTGGTATCCACGCGCATGCGGCGTCCCTTAACGACAGCCCGCTCATGCGCCAGCGCAACGATGCGGCCATGGATCTTCTCGATGACCTCTGGGCCCAAGGCCTGGGCCAGCCGCCCGAGGGTCTTGGCATCGGGCACCTTTTCGGCTCCGACCCGGGTGAACTCGCGGTACAGCAGATTGCCGCGCGTTTCCCGTTCCAAGTCGGCAAAGCTCCAGTCCCGAATGTGCTTCAGGAGCAACATCCTGAGTACCACTTCCGCAGGCGTACCTGGCCGACCGTGCGTGCGACTGTGTGGGCGGCGGCGTTGCAAAGCGTGATGGACAATCTCCAATAGCTCTTCGTCGGCCAGGATGTCGTCGGCATGGCGCATCCAGCCTTCCCACAACTCGTCGACGGTTTCGCGGATGAACCCATCGCCGAAGCTATGCTGTTGGCGGCGGAGATCAATCACGGTGGCGCCTCCGAGACTTCGCACCGGTTGTCTCTGGACGCAAGGCTTTTTGATTGAGCTCACAAATCTGTTCCAGTCCTGCCTTGAGCCGTTGAAAGTTCTCCAGCTGCCGTTGCACCTCAGCAACCTGTTCCTTGCGCAAACTGACCTGGCGAATCCGTGGACCAGGGTACGAAACAGCCAGCACCGCCACCGGATGCCCCTCTCCGCGTTCGCACTTCGGGCACCCCTGACGGTGGCGGATGGTCCGTTGCAGCAGCGAGCCGCGGAGGATGTCGCTCACGTCGGGAAGGTCACGGATCAGCTCAGTACGCTGTTTGGAGATGTTTTGCGAAGTACTTTGTTTCATGCTTATACATGAAACATATCTCAGCTCAAAAAGCAAGAACTTTCTCGAAATTGTGCGTCCTGACACCTTCAGCTTGGGTTGCGGTTGGATTCCGGAGGCTCCCCCGGCTCACTTTTGCGCCGGAAAGTAGCTAGATGTTCGGCGTCATGAGTGATGGAGTGCCAATTAACCTGGGTGTGTGTTAGTCCGGCGAAGGCGCGTACAATCTGGCTAAGCGTTCGGCTAGCGAATTCAGCAGTTCCAACGTCCGACACGACGAAGCTCTGGACAACGTCGTCGCCTTCATCGACCAGTTCGACCTCGTTGTCCCAAAACAAGAACAAGGATGAGAGGTGGGGAATGTCCGGTATGGGATCTCCGACCGGGTTAACAACCTCGACGTTGATCACTTCGCCCTCGAAGTCGCCGGTTTCCGAATCGCGGTGTGTAAGTTTCCGAATGCGCATCCGGATTCGCGTTCCGGGTGCGAGGCGATATGAAAAGTCACCAGCGAGCACGCCAAGGAGGTTCTGCTTCATAGCGGTGCCGAAGTCGATCTTGTAGTTCACCGTTGCAAGTTGCGCGTGTCGCATCTCGAAGAGCGTCCAAAATCCCCGGTGCTTCCACGCCACAAGCATCGGAAGGCGTAGCAACTCTGCGTAGGGCAAGTACTTCCCCTTGAGCGAAAGCGTACCGAGATCGAGCGTCGCGGGGTCTGAGGGCTCTGTTGTTTTCACCTCAATAAGGACCGGAATGACTTTGCCTTCGTGCTCGAATGCAGCAAGAAAATCTGGGACCCTATATGTGTCGATAGAATTCAGCGGCAGTTGCTCTTGACCTAGTTTGTGAACAAGGCGACACTTCCCGAGCCATGAGAGAATAAGGGCAAATTCATTCTCTGGCTCAAGTCCGCGTTGTAGTTGTTGAAGCCGTGCGATTAAATCTTCTTGGGTGAGATCGCCGAGGGACAAGAGATCGAAAAGTTGCCGAACTAGAGATTCCGTGCTGCGGGGGAGCGGCATATCGACGGGTCCTTTTGCGGCAGTCCATCACGGGGCGCAGCGTCAACTTAAGTCTAACGTACCCGCAATCAATGGCCTCATCGAAACATTCTAGAGCTTCCTGCATCCGCTTCTTGGATAAGAAATCATCCCCTTTTTTTGAAAGCTTCAACCCCGGCCGCTTTCCTGTCTTCCGAGTTCACCTGTCGTCTCCCTTGATCTTTTTGTGCTGGTAGTGCTCGGGTGTGGGGGGGCTTGCTAGGTAGTCAGCGTCGCCCGCCGGTCATTCACATTCCAGAACATACGGTCTAATCAATGCATCGGCAGCCTCGTCCCGGCCGAAATCGTGCAGCATCTTGCTCTTGGCTTGTGCGACGACGTAACTAGCTCTGTAGGATGCTCGCTCCTGGATGGCCTCCTGGAATTTGCCGGAGTCAATCGCATGTTCTGGTTGGTCAGCCTCGATTACCACGCGGTCGTGAACATCCAGCATTAGCCGCACAGCCTTTGCCTGCTGTTCCAGGTCTTCGGTCGCGTCCTTCAGCAGAACGTTCTCGCCGTCGAAGTACCTGTTTCGGATCAACTGGCTTGCATCTCGGATCGAGAGCAGTTCCGTCGCAAAGTCTAGTAGGTGGGCTGCCCATTTCTTGATGGCTTGCTCCTCATCGTCAGAGTGAGCAGCATTGCGAAGCTGCTCGAATAGCAGCACAATCTGAAGACTGCGGGCGCGACTGTCATCAAGCACCGCGCTGTTTGCTCGCAGAACCAGCAAAATGAGGAAATCTATGTGCATTTGGCCCTGTCGAGCTGCTTGCTCAATTAGACCACGCTCCTGGCCCTTCATGGCCGCCCGAATCGCGTCCACTACCGGCTTCTCCACTCGACACCGTGGCGCGGCGCTCGGCGGTTGCTGTATCAGCCACCGAGCATATTCGGAAGATGTCCGACCTTGTATTTCTTGCCGAAGCCACAGCAGCGCCGCTTGCTTGGGTGTAAGCGCGGCTTCAACTCGGATCAGTCGATTTTGTTTGAGCATCGAGGACCGCTCGAATCCCCTGTGATCTGTTCCACAAAGTCAAACCTGCTATCTTCATCGAAAAGCACGTCGTTCGAAGGAGAGGGGTTCGCAACGGCTGCTTCCAGTGCGGCTAAGCGGGCCTCGAACGAACGTTTTTCAATCGCGCTCAGCAGGATGCCTGAGAGATACCCGATGGCATTGGAGACCCGCAAATCGATCTCACCCCGCCGCACTTGATTGATCGTCTCACCCAGAAGCACTGCTACATCGTCGGCGGTGCGTAGGGGTCTGATAGAGAGATCCGTGGGCAGCACAACTTTGCGAGTGCGGGCAATTCCTCCCGCCTTCCTTGCTTCTGCTCTTTCCGCATCAAGCGCCGGATCATGGAAAAAACAATACGGCGATTCGATCTGAGCATTGGCTTTGCACAGCGCTCCGTTCTTGGGATGGTGGCAGCAGCGTCGAGAGTGCTTCTCCATTACCTTTCTCCGCCTTGCGGGTGAGCGAGCATTGAGCGGAGCCGAACCTTAAGCGACATCTCTGCTGGTGACCTGCCGTTTGTAGAAAGCCAATTCTCGAACTCGTAGATTCGAACGCGGTGTTCGACTGCGGGCTGCCGGACGCGCACGCTGAACACGTGCCCCTTCCCGATTTCTCCAACCCATCCGTCGCTTCTGAAAGCAGCCAGTGCCTGCGCTACAGCGTCGTAGAGCGTCTCCGCCATCACATCAATCGAATGCTGGTGCCCATTGCGATCTTCGCAGGTTACGGTACAGCTTTTCAATGTCACGCTGAGATTTTCGCTGTTTCTTCGCTGCAGTGCAAGCCATTCGTGGGCGTTCTCGCCCCGCGATCAACCCTCGTGGCTTGCCTTCTCGTGGAAGCACGCGCCTGACATGTGCGCTATCACTGAGCTGGCAAATCGCCTCAAAGGAAGAGCCCGTTCAGGCCGTTGAGCTGGACATGAGCATTTCAGCCCCCTCAGCCCGTTCCTTCGGGAAAGAAGTACAAAGCGGTGTACGACACAGGAGCGACTCAGAGCGCAGTTTCTCCGACAGTAGTTCATGATCTTGGATTGCCTTCCATCGGAGCCGCGCAAGTAGGTACAGCCGGTGGAGCACTGGACACCACCGCCCATCTCATCAACATCGGTCTGCCAAACATGGTGATGTTCCCGATGGTGAGGGTGACAAAGGCGACCCTGCGCAGTCCATTTGATGTCCTCATTGGAATGGACATTTTGGGGACCGGAGATTTCGCCGTAACCCATCACCAAGAAAAGACAACTTTCTCGTTCCGCTGCCCATCACAAGACGAGATTGATTTTGTTGCCCAAGCGCAATCCAAGCCAGTTCCGGCGCACTCGGATAAGGTCAGCAGAAACAGCCCGTGTCCATGCGGGAGCGGTAAGAAGTACAAAAGATGCTGCGGTGCCTAGCGTCAGTCAAGATGAACGAGTGTCGGATTTGGACTTCTCGGACTTCGTTTGATCTTGGAAACCATCAATCCCTTGCGAAGGGATCGTCGTCCGATTTCCCGGAGCTTCGTCGCTCCATCGCTCTTTGGAAGGCTTTAATGGCGCGTTGATCTTCATCGCTTACGTTCTCTGGTGTAAACGCGCGAACTCTCGCGTCTAGCGTGTCCATTGAAACCAGGGTTTCGATATCACTTCGCCGCATGTAGTATCGCTCCGTCTCGACATAATCGCCGATCTGAAAGCCAACAGAGCGTACCACCAGCGACCTTAGGAGCTGCAAGGTGCCTTCCGGCGTATCCATTAACGCCTCGATATACCTCGCTACATCCTCGTTGTTTCCCCACTCTCGCCAGAGACCGAGCAAGATGGCCACCTTAGGATCTTGTGCCAGCGCACCCGAAGCAGCAGCACTCTCAATCTTGCGAAGGGCCGCGCGTCTCACCTCGACCAGCCCCGCTTCAGGCAGGAAAGGCTCGTCAGTGCCACCCGGACGCGGAGCACTTATCAGGGCCACGAATCGCACGGGCATGAATAAAGCCCGGGCATTGGTGATCGCTTTGGCAAGTACTTCCGAGCGAAGAGAACCGGCCGCGCTCAGTTTCTCAACGGCATTCTGAACAACAAATCCAGCCCGCACCTCCATCGGGACCTCGAACATCCCTCTCGTCTCGCCAGAAAGCAGGTCGCCGATGTCAAAAATAGCCGTTATGTATGCTTCAACCTGTTCCGCCCCAATATCATCTTGGTACGCAGCGAGCTCTTCTATCGCTGCGTTTAGTAGTCTTCTGGAATGTAACGTCTCCAGTTCGGATCGTAATACGTCGCGGTCCCCGCGCCCTCGCAACAGTCCTTGCACAGCGCCTTGGGACAGTTCTTCATCAGAAAGGGTCAAGCGAAAGTACCGGTCGAACATTTTGCTGGAGCAAACGCGCAAATCGCGATACCACTGCTGCCCATATTCGGATGCGAACTCAGGCCCGCCGAGCGCCGACTCGATGATGGGAAACAAATTCTTCATCAGTTCTGTAAGCTGAGCCCTCCGATCTTTGGATCCCATGTCAATGATGGAAACTACAGCCTTGGCAGCAGCATCAGCCTCGTCTGGTCTGCTACTCGTTGTAAAAAGATCTTTGCTGGCCTGCAATGCCTTGTAGACTTCTGGCTCATACAATCGAATCACTTCCAGGCCGATCAGGTCGATAGGATTTACTTCGAACGCTCCATCCGCGTAGAAGGAAGAAATGTGGAACGCCAGAGTTGATATGAACCGATTAACGTCCCGCAATGTCACAAAGTATGAATAGAGGCTCGACCAAAACAGGTTAACCCAACGCTTTTCCGAGAAGCGCGTAGACATAGCTTCCGCCGACAATAGCGAGTTCAGACGTTTAAAGAGCACTTGGCGTACTCGTGCCACGTCTATCATCGGCACGTCGAACGCCACCTGAACAATCTTTTCCAGATAATCTCGTCCCGGTACATTGAGCGCTTTCTCGATATTGCTTTCCACAATCGCGCGCTCACATAGCATTAGGTAGATGAGATTAGGAAAATCCGCATTCGCCTTTATCAGTTGAAACACTTCCAGGATCTCTTGCGGCGTCAGGCGATCGATATCATCAAGCACTACTAGAATAGGTTTTTTCAGGTTCCTGAGGTCCCTCGCAATCTCGGCTTTAATTTCGCTAAGGCTTTTTGTCCCGACTTCGGTTCCGGCTTCCAAGAACTTAACTGTCGCATCCATGAACCTGGAAACTAACGCGAGTATTCCACCGAGAATAAGTACTCCTCCCACGATGAACTTGACCGCTTTTGACTCAACCCATGCGGAGCCGATAGTCGCCAACCCACCGATAATGAGAACTGCACCAAATGCATTGCGAGTTGCTTGCACTAGGTCCCGGCCACCTTGCAACCGGTGCGCCCATCGCCTATATCGGTTGAGAACAGACCTCCTCAGGCTGTTTGAGCCGAGGTCTCCCTTTCCCAGCGCTACTCCAAGCTCATCGAAGAATGCCTCGCTTAATCGCGGCCTGTTTGCAAGTTGCCAAGGATTGAAATCGACAACGTCAACATTCGGCGAGTTCGAACGAAGGCATTCGATCACCATATTTTTGATCGAGGACTTCCCGTTGCCCCACGGCCCGTATAAGGCGAGGACCAGGCTTTCCCGGCCTGACCATCCGCGAATCGCATTCGCCAGAGCTTCAGAGAAACTCCCACGACCAAGAGCGTCTTCCTGTTGGGTTTCAATCGGCCTGTCCGCTGAAAGCCATTTGGATGGGTACGAGTTATCATTTGCGTTTTTCATTGCTGATTGCTCAGAGTATATGCCGCCATTGCGGTGGCGGCTTGCGCCGTCCGCTTCGATTCCCTCCCGCAGCCCGCAACGCCGTAAGCCTGCCCTAGCGGAGGAGTGAATTGTCCGGGCTCGTGCCCAGCCCGTGTCTTCGACGCCTTTCCATGCCTCCAGTGAGACATGCCTGATGCATCATCGATTGTCGTAACGACAGGCGAGGGTTATCATTCGCGGTGTCGCCCTTTTCTAGTTTTGCCGTATCACTCGCGCCTGCGGGACAGGCGAAAGGCAGTCCAGAGGGCTGCGCATGAAGGTGTTGTCCAGGAGTGCCGCGCCCAGGCAGGCACGTTCGGCCTCTCGCGAATACAAGCCGTCCGTCATCTCAGGTTTGCCGTCACGTCGAACTCCTGACCTCTACCGTGTCAAGGTAGTGCTGGGGGGTGGGGGACTTGCTAGGTAGTCATCGGTCCTGCTCAGTCATTCACCTTCTAACTTCTAACGGCAAGTGTGCCAATCGCAGATTGTCTCAATGGAGGGGTTCACCCCAGGCGACTGTGCCCAATTTTGTGCCCAGGGGCGGTTTGTAGCGGCTTGCTTCCGCTGGAAGGTTGGAGTGAGAACCCCGCATGAATACTAGGGAAATCTCACTCCATGCAAATGGAGCTAAGTCGTTGAATCTCCGTCTGTGCGGAACTACGAATCAGTAGGTCGGGAGTTCGAATCTCTCAGGGCGCGCCATTCTAACCTCACTGTAATTGCGCATATAAGGGCACGCTCTCTCCGTCCGCCAATCATCGAATGCCATCCCTGGAAAATATTGCGCGTTGGGTGGTCGATTCGTCTAGGCCCCACCGATCTGGTGTGGATATGTCCTTTGCCTTGATAGCGTCTATGTAACCAACTCTTGGCACTTGGAATGCTTCTACTGAACGGGAGGTCGTGCGATGCCCTACCTACGTGTTCATTCACAACCTCTGCCGATCGAGCAGAAGCGTGTCATGGCCCAGAAGCTGATTGAGATTACCCTTCGCGCGTTTCACCTTCGCCCTGAGGAGCGCAATCAGATAACAATTCAGTTTATCTCGCAAGCGCCAGCACGCGACGGCGGTCCTTTCCCTCGAGCAGTTCCGAAGGACGCTGGTTTCACGCTCGAAGTTATAGGCCATGACCTAACAGAAGAAAAGAAGGCTGCCTTCACCGAGGAGGCCGCCGGCATAATCACCCACCTGATGCCCCTGAAACCGGTGGGCCTGATTGCGCGTCTGCTGGGAGCCAAGGCGGAAACGCACCGGCAGATCGCTCTTCAGTTCCACGAACTCAGCCCGGCAATTAGCGATCCATTCGTCGTGGATCCGCTGCGCCGCGCAGCGTAATCAATACCGCTGCGGTTGTCAGCGAAGGACGGTGGCAACAGGTAACTGGCTCCCAAACAGAGCGTCAGCCGAGATTACGAGCGGAAGAGTCGCCAGCTTCAATCATCCCCAAGGGCGCCTCACTTAAAAGCCACCTTTCCGCCTGCGCCGATGCCAGTTAGTGAGACCATCTGTGGGCTGTTCGGGGCATTATCACTGATGGCAATGCTCGCACTTCGAACCCCGAGTCCAGTGGGCGAGAAGACCACGGTGATTGTGCAGTGTTCTGCCGGCCCGAGAGTGTTCGGATATCTCGGGCAGTCATCGCTCTCAGCGAAGTCGCTACGGTTTGTCCCAATGGTCGTTATGCCGGTAATTGCAAGGGGTTTGCTGCCGATGTTCGTAAGGATCGTCCGCAGCGGAGTGGTCGGCCCGTGAAGACCTTCCGGCCCGAAGTCCAGCATGGACGGTAACAAGCTCACGGCCGGCGTTCCGATCGCGAGTGGATGCCGATACACCAGGATGCGGGCCCGGTCGAGATCAGCGATGTAGAGATCATCATTGGAATCGAAGACAGCCGCATATCCTCCATAGGAGGAGAAGTCGTTCAAATAGGTATCCGGTAGTTGACTCACGAGAGGGTTGGTGTATACCAACGGAAAGCGCGAGCCGATATAGCCCATCATGCCCACTACCATCTGGCCGTCTGAGGTGAAGGCCGGCTCTAAGGGGCCACAGAGCGGGTCCTGCAAAAACTCGCAATTGGGATCAGTAAAGCTTCCGTTCGTGCCAAAAACTCGGGTTGCTGGGATACCAAACAGAGCCGTGGAAGGATTGTCGGGGAACAGGCTGCTGTCGAACTCCAGCAAACGAAAATTACCGGACACCTCCAAGGAGTCATCGGATACATAGACATTACCCGCCGGATCAAGCTTAACGTTGCCCGGTTTGCAGAGACTGTTCTGGCTGGGCATGCGGTCGTTTTCATCACCATGGCCCTGGTTACAGAGGACTCCATCAACGCTGAGCTGACCTAACACTATATCGACCGTGGGATTCGTCAGTGGATTGCTGATGCGAAACACTCTGTTTCGCACCGGGTCTGCGACCCAAAGCTTGGTTCCAGTACCCACCGGGGCGACGCCGCCAATCACCAGCAGGGAATCCCACGATATGCTGCCGCCTCCTAGCACGGGTACGGGAGAGGTGAGCGTGGCAATCGGAGTCGCCCCAATCATCAAGGGAAGCGAGTAAATGTCGACTTGTCCGGTGTCCCCAGTATTATTAACCACCCAGAGGTGCGATCCCTGATCGGCAGCCAGGCGACCATAACCCAAATTCCGGTTGAAAGTCAGGCAGTCATTTATACCCGAACCCGCACAGCCACTGGCAGGCTGGCCATTGGTTAAGCTGCCGGTATCGTTCCAGAAGAGAATTCTTCCATGATCGCTAACGACAAGCTGACTACCTACTACGGCGACGCCGTTGGGTGAATTCATACCCGCTGGGCCGACCTGGTTCAGCGTGTCGTACTGAAGGGGCTTGAATATCGCTGCATCTGCCGAGTGTGCGATTCCCGGGTAGGGATCTGGGAAAGGAATGGGGAAACGCCAGACGTCTTGCCAATCCGATGAGGCAGCCTCGATTACATTACCGTCGCTGTCGATCCCAATAGACCCAAAAGCTCCGCAGACATTGGAAGGGTCGATCGTTCCATCTTCATAAATGAAATCGTTGCCGTCACCGTGGTAGTTGCCGCCACACATGCCACTGTAGTCGGGCACATCCTTGAATAAAACTTTCTTCACGACTCCGCCGACAAACAGGAGAAGCTGGTTGTTTCCGGAGTCATTCACCCAGATTCCGCCATCGGGTCCGCTATTGAATTCGATGCCGCTGGGATTACGAAGTTGGCCGGTACCGAAGCTGCTGGTAGCAAACATACCCGATACAAGTGGTGGACTAAATATAAGAACTCTACCTCCCAAATCGCCGCCTCCGCCGGGTTGAGCATCCACAACAAACACGTTGCCCAGCCCATCGACGCGCACCGCGGCGGGAGCCCACATTTGATTCAATCCGGAACCGCTCATCCATGAGGTGAAGTCCGGCTGCCCTAATACCAGATCAGCAGTTTGTCCCGCTACTCCGGTCTTCGGATCGTATGGGAACCGCAGCACGCGATTGTTTTGGTTATCTGCTACCCAGAGGTTGCCGGCTGAGTCGATGGCCGTACCGCCCACAAATCCTTCGTTGAAAGGACTGCGAAAACAGAGACTGCCGGCATCAGGAAGGCCGACGCCCCGTCCACGATTGCAGGCGTTGCCTGCAAAATCAGCTTGCCCCCAAACATAATCGGCAATCCCGTCCGTAGTGAAGGGTGAGTTGTAGCGTAGTATCCGATGGTTGTCCCAATCGGGCACATAGAGATTGCCATTGCCATCGACTGTCAAATTGGCAAAAGAACCGCCTTCCAGGATGGAAACCTGGTCTTCAATCAGACTGCAGAGAGTTGAGGCACTGGCAGCTTTTCGGGTGGGATAGTTCTGATAATTGCTGTCGCCGTTGCAGCCCGACGTATTGAAGGAGGGCTGGCCCAAAACGAGATCGGCCGTCGCCGGCTGATCGATCTGACACTTGGAACTGGGACAGTCGGAATTCGTTGTACACCATTGGCCTCCTTTCGGCCCCGTCATACACGAGCCCAGGTGACTCAGTCCCAGAACACGACTGTTGCCGCCGTCGTAGATGTAAGTTCTGTTGGGCCGGACAGATGTGTCAATGGCCACTCCGCCTGGGTGTAGCACGCGGGTCGCGCTGACCTGATTCGGCGTGAAATTCCCAAAGTCTGGCTGGCCGATAATCACGTCTGCCCAGACGTCGTCGCTGACGCCTCGAACCGCTACCCGCGGAACCACGGTAAGCACCTGCGAGAGAATCGTGTCCGCGTAGGAAGCTTGGATCGTCACCATGGCAGATGTCGCGACCGCAAAGGTATTGGCCAAGAAATTGGCCGTGGTTGCGCCCTCCGGAACTGTGACACTTCCGGGTACCACTGCAACGGCTGGGTTCAAACTGACCAGGTCAATCACGATCCCGCCAGCCGGAGCTGGTCCATCGAGGGTCACCGTGCCTACGGAGGCAGTGCCCTGTACGACCGTAGCGGGCTTTAGCGAGACGGAGCTGAGGCCAACCCCTGCTGCATCAGCAACCAAAAAGAACAGTAGCGACGGTATGCAGAGTGGTACGCACAACCTTCTGACGAAATGAGCTGGCATCATGAGAGATCGTCCTCGCGCGTTTCATACAGCTGCGTTACTTGTAAAAGAAAACGCACTCCGCACTGCTACTTGAGGAGACGCTTGGGTCTGTGACTATCTTGCCAAATACCGCGCCTGTCAATTCCACTAGGGTGCCATTGCGAGAACCACGAGCCGGGAGCCGCAAGTCCGTCGTCGTGGCCGGCTGGTCTCCCGTTCCAATATCTTCAAGGTCGGAGAACGCCACAGCGCACGGGAGGCAGAGTAATGGGTTGAAAAGATAGTGGCCAGGCCGCCGGCGGATTGGGGCATTGCCGTAGGAATGGGTCATTTTGGAGACTTTCATCGAGGAGCCGACACTGCCGGTTGACTTGGTCCTGACCGACTTATTAATGCCCGGACTCAGCGGCACCGATTTGGCTAGAGAGATCAAACAGCGGCGGCCCAACCTTCCCGTCGTCTTGTACTCGGGGGTCAAAGAAGTGCCTCTGGACGTAGCACTCGCGGACCTCTTTCTGAGCAAGGTAGAAGGTCCGGCAGCCATGTGCGAGAAATTATCGGAGATCCTGAAGAAGTCACGGAAGGCTGCCGTCTAACTTTCGCTAAGCGCTTGCCAATGTTCCTCGCACCTGCGCACTCCGTAAGCCTCGCTATCGGTACTGAAGCTAAAGATGTAGCTGGAGTGAATTGCTGCCTTAGACTTTACCGCATTTCCACGGAAATTTAAGGGAGCCGCTTGTGGCTAGCGAAGGCAGATTCTGGATTGGGAGTCCGCTTCGGTGGACGGCACAAGTGCCCTTCTGATCGCACAATGACTCGGTCGCCCCTTTACTGCAACTTCGCGTACTCAACTTTGGCTTGTTTCAGGACAGGGATGTCAGGGTCGGCGTCTTTCCAGAGCTCAAGAAACTCCAGGTAGGCATGGCGTGCCTTGGTCTTATCTCCTGCCAGCACGTAGGCACGGCCAAGTTGCAGCCGGGCCAAAGCAGCCAAAGGGGAATTCAGTGCGATGCCGCGGTGGTCGAGGAATTTCTGGAACTCCGCAGCGGCTTCCGCGCCCTGATGCAGTGACAAATACACCTGCCCACGGATATATGCCGGATAAAGCGAGCCGCCAACCTCGAACTGAGGAGCAGGTGTTCCCAACTCGTACTCTGTCGCGGTTCGTAATCGTTCGATGGCTTTCGCCGGATTGTTGCGGCCCATCTCGATCGAAGCGTCGATAGCCGGCAGCCAATAGCGATTGATCATGGTATTGAGCGGAAAGCGATGGGCTAAATCGTCAGCAATTTTCCGGGCTTGCGCGGCATCGCCGGTTCGCGCGTATGCCAGGGCTGCAAGAGTCTGCACATCCTGGGTCGCGGCGGTGGCCAGCGCGGAGGCAGTCATCTTGGCGTGCGCGCTCCGTGTTCCCGAATTCGGCCTCGCGCAGGGCGGAGTTCATCTGCCATTCAGCGGCGGTTTCTTTCGCGTCGCCCCGACGGGCCGCTTCGACGGCTCGCTGCGATTTTTCGCGAGCGCTGGCGAGACGCCCATAGAAGGCATCGGTATCGGATGCGAAAGAGAGAAGCACGTCCTCTCCCGGTTTGTCCTTTTGCTCGTCGACCTGCCGCTCCATCTCCGCCACGTCGCCTTCATAAAACGCGACCCCGTAGCGATTGCCATGCAGGAAAGGATTGTTAACTTTGTGCGCGATGGCCTCCTGGTACTTGGCCTTCGCATCCTCCGGACGGTTCAGCGCCGTGTAGAGACCAACCAGGTTGGTGAAGGCAGCAGCGCTTCCCGGAAATAGACGCAGGTCTTCCAGGCTGGCGTTCACCGCTGACTCGTATTGGCCCAGGTAGGTGTAATCGACGCCCAGGTTGCCAAAAGGTTCATTGTTTCGCGGATAGGTCTGGGCCCAGGTCTCATAGGTTTGGATCGCTTTCTCCAGTTCACCCGTGACCAGCAGATAGTAGTTCGCCGAGATGCGGAATTTCTCCCGCTCGCTCACCTTGTCGCGCAGATCATAAGCCTTCTGCAGATTCTCACTGGCTAGTCCCGGCTCTCGCAGGTTGATATACGAGATTCCCAGCGCCGAATACGCGGCAGCGAAATTCGGGTCAAGTTCGACCGCGCGCTTGAATGACGGGATCGCCGCCTCCGGGCCTTTCTCCTGCAGGATCTTTCTTCCCACCGACAACGCCTTCAAGGCTTCAAGAGAGGGCGTAGTGGCTTGATCGAGAGGAGCGTCGAATTTGTCCACGCTGCTGAGGGACTCGCCAAGTTTCTTGCGCAGCGCCGTCGCCGCTTCGCCCAGGGCGTGGAGAACGTGTTCTTTGTTTTCCGCGGTCACCTGTTCCTGCGCCAGAAAGTCGCCCGTCTTGCAATTGATGGCATCCAGGCCGATCACATACTGGCTGCCCAGGCTTGCAATCGAACCCGCAATGTATGCCTTGCCGTCGGCACGCTGGCAAAGGTCGCGCGCCACCTCAGGCGTTAGCTTGGTATTCGCTGGCTTGGCCATCAGCCTAAGCGTGGCGCGAGTTCTCGCGTCCGACAGGATGTTCAGGAACGGAGATTGTCCCAGTTGCGCCGAGATCGCCTGCTTCAAGGTGTCGTCGAAGACGGCATCTCCGGTGGTGTTGTTGAAGTCAGCCAGCACCACCGTGTCCTGCTCCGTCAGGATCGGGGGCCGGTGCGAGCGCCAGTACAATCCTCCCGCAACGATGGCCGCCACCAGCAACAGTGCCGACGCGACCACCTTCCAGCGAAAGCTGCGAGGTTGTTGCGCATCAGGCGAGGATTCGGCTCCAGTCACATTCGATGGGGCGACAAGCTGCTTAGCGCCGGAACCGCTGCTTGCGACTCCGAGCTTCGCCGCGTCTGCGTTTCCTGGGACAACAGCAGCCGAGTGATGAGACGATTCACTGTCGCGTTTCAGCCGCTGAAGGTCGGCCCGAAGCTCTGAGGCGTGCTGATAGCGCAGGTTGCGGTCCTTCTCCAGCGCCTTACCGATCACTGTTTCCAGTCCCACGGAAATCTGCGCGTTTACTTGTGACGGCGGCTGTGGCTCATTATGCAGAATGGCCCCGCAAATCTCTCCCGAACTGCCGCCGTCGAATGGCAAGTTGCCCGTCGCCATTTCGTACAGCACCGCGCCGAATGAGAACAGATCGGTACGCGCATCCAGTTCCTTCGCGCGCACCTGCTCTGGTGACATATAGGCCACCGTACCCAGCATCGCTCCCGGACTGGTCAGGTGCTCGGCGTCAGAGCCTGATATGACAGTTTCGGATTCGGGGGCGACCTTGAACGTCATCTTGGCTAATCCGAAATCGAGAATCTTGCCATGGCCCCGTTCGGTTACGAAGATGTTGGCTGGCTTGATGTCGCGATGAATGATGCCTTTCGCGTGCGCTGCATCAAGCGCATCGGCAATATCGATCGCAATGGGAAGCAGTCGCTCTGGCTCCAGCGGCCGCCCGGCGATGCAATGCTTTAAGGTCTGCCCGTCCAGAAACTCCATGGCAATGAAGGCGCGTCCGCCCTGTTCGCCGATGTCGTAAATCGTGCAGATGTTGGGATGGTTCAGCGCCGAGGCGGCCTGGGCCTCCCGCTCAAAGCGGGCGAGGGCCTGAGGGTCTTGGGCCACGTCGTCGGGCAGAAATTTGAGCGCGACAAAGCGGTGAAGCCGTGTGTCTTCGGCCTTATACACCACGCCCATTCCGCCGCCGCCCAGCTTCTCGAGAATGCGGTAGTGCGAGATGGTTGTTTCGATCATCCTGCCCATACGATCGAAGTGGCATGGTGATGGTAAGAGCGAATCCCCAAGTAGTCAATTCACTGGCTGGCGGCCCCGACACGCATCTGTTGTCGGCAAGCGAGTTGCACGATCTCGATGTAATGCTTCGAGATTAGCCCCCTGAACGCCCTTGTCTCCACGAATCGGAGCGATCCCGATGGGTTGTTCAGCCGAAGTTGGCCCGCAACGGCGTCCTCCTGGCCCCGGTTCTTTTTGTGTTTGTACGGGCCTGCGACTCAGAGGCCTTACGTTCGGTGACGTGCGGATGCGTCCTGCGCCAAGGCGCCGCGGATTGTTGTCGCATACAGCGCATACTACCCGTAATCCTAAAGTAGAGCGCGACGGATTGGACCAGCAGGCGTGCGCACGAAGAGCCCCTATACTGGCAGGGCTCTGCGTGCGCAACCCGAATTCAGGTGAGTGAAGTTCTTATTCGTCTTTGTGGAAGAAGTAGTAGTCGGCGGTATAGGGCACGAGCTGTGTCTGACCGACCGAGCAAGCGGTAGTGGGGGACGATCCACCGTTGGTGTTTAAACGCTGGACGAAGGTTGCATTTGCCAGGAGTCTACCGCCCGTCGGCCCCTGTTGGTTTCCGATTGACTGCAGCAAGAGGCAAGGAATCGAGCCGGAATTCGGGCAACTCGGGTCGGACCCGGCGGCGATCGAGCCTACCGCCTTGGCCCACACCTTGCTGGTATCAAGCGAGCTCTGCCACGTCGCGTTGCCACTCAGGGGTACCGGGAGGGTAGCGTTCTCGTTGGGGTTTGCATTGATGCTGGTGAAGTGAGTGATGATCTGGAAGTCCTGGCCGAAGACCTTCGTAAAGAGGGTGGCTTCGGGGCGGGCGGCATTGATGGTCCAGGAAGTGCCGCCGTTACTCGTGGGCAGGCAAACGTACCCTTGAGTACCCTGGGCATGACCCACCAGGAATGCCGAATTTCCCGGCGGCGGCGTAATGGCGTCAGGGGTAGGTGGGGCCACTACATGCTGAGCTGCTGCGTGAGTAACTGTGCCGAATACACATCCTAATGCGAGAGCGGCTACGAATAGCTTCCGAGCTCCCGAAATCTGTTGACCACGTTTGTAGTTCATTTTTCTTTCTCCACTTTCCTGTGTTTATTCAAGTGTTAGTAGGTTACGGTTGATAAGACATACAACTAGCTCGAAACTGACTACCCTATTGCTGCATGCGGGTCAACAGGGTTTACATGTGATGAGTGCTAGTGTCTGCCTAAGGGTACTTGTAAGGCGTAGTTAGCCTCACTCAGACATAACGAGGTCTAGGGGTAGTTTGCTTTTCAAGGAAAGCAGCTTTATTGATTGTTGATGCTGGGACAAAATGTCCAAGACGAGCCGTTCAGAGTTGAGGAAGCTTTGGCGGTTTGAAGATAGGGCGGAACTTTTCCCTTTTGGCATCGCGCGAGCCACGGGATGGTTCTTGTGTCTAAAGATTGTTATTGCTTATTGGAAGATGCGCTCGACTACTCTTCCCTTAGTAGCGAAGGGAGTCGGTAGGTTACTTAGATCGCGGTCTCTCATAGGGGAATGGCAAACCATGCATGATTGCTGAGTGCTATCTCCTTCCTGGGAAACCAGAGCATAAGTCAGCCCGTGCACTGTCCAGGTAACGACCCTGTAACCCTCGACCCGGCTGTAGTGAAAACTTACCTTCTCATAGTCGACTTCGACTCCGCCTGAGGAGACGGCAACCGAATCGGGCGTTACCATCAGGCTTGCAACGCCCGGTTGCATCTGGTAAGCGATGTAGGCCGCCGTTTTGCCGCCGACTTGCACCAGCCGTGCACCCTCCAGGCGGTAAGGCCGCTCTTCGCCTGGGAGTGGAGCGGAAGCCGGCAAAGCCAGGGGAAACTGTGACTTTGCTCGAAACCAGTCATTGAGCATCTGCTGCGAGTCCGTGCGAATTTCGAGCCCCAGATTTCCCTGAGCGTGCCGCCTGTGCGTGCTAACAGCGAATTCAGCAAACTTCTTCCCGGAGAGTGGCGCCCTGGATGATGACGGTACCGTAGTTAAGACACCGACAATCACCATGAGTGCTACCGCTGGAACCAACCACGTCATGAATTCCCAAAGTCGCGGTGAAAGCCGTACAGGTTGAGGGATATGATCGGGCCGCGATCGTGCCGTCGCTGCCACCGGCGGTTTTTCTTGTGGGGTAATCAGGTCCTCTTTCACGGACGTTGCAGCGTTAAGCAGCGGTCCGCAGTGGTCGCAGAGCGCGGCATGCATGATTAACTGCCTGGCCTTCAACTTCGGCCACAATCCCGCGGCTACTTCATGCCAGTCGACGTCTTTGTCTTTGGGGCAGTCAGCTCCCGGCGGTGCGGCTTCCGAGCTCACATTCGCGGCTCCGCTTGCCAGTCGCCTGTATTTCGACACCTTCGCCTCGCACTCCGCGCATGAAAATACGTGACGCTCGGCCTCGCGAAGCGCGTCCGGAGAGACCCTCGGCGCGTCATGCCCGGTCTCCGAAAACGAGGGCACGAGAGCTTGGAGCTCATCGTTATCTATATGCCTATCGAATGGTCGTCCCAAGTTCGGACACTCCCACATATTCAATACGAGGTTCGGAAGGAATTTCCTTTTGGCTTTCCGCCTCGTCATCCTCTGGGCCGATCCCAAGGATCTGCTCCCGAATGCCATGCTTCAGCCGCTCAATGACACTTCCAACTCCTTTGGCACTCAATCCGATGGTCGGCAGGGAGGCAATTTCTTTCGTACTCATTCCTTGCCGGAAGTAAAGCCAGAAAATCGTGCGGTCGCGCTCCTGATCGGTCCCGGTCAGGCAATTCTTGAGATGTTCATCGACCTCATTCAAGAAAACTCCGAAATCGATGCTCTCCTGGCTGCCGTGAACCTCCTTGCCCGCCTCGGGGTCGACATCGCTCGTGGAAAGATGAGGTTTGTCACCGCCGGATGATTGACTGTGGCCATGCTTGAAGTAGTCGTGAGTGGCATTGGCGGCAGTTTTCTTGAGATATCCCAAAATAGCTTCCGGGCGCTCGATCGCAAAGTCTCGCAGCAGGCGGCGGCCGCTCTCCCAGAGCTTGAGATAGGTGACCTGGACCAGGTCCTCCACCAGCGATCGCGAAGGCGTGCCCCATAGAGACGCCGTGCGCATGATCATGAGGCTGATAGGTTTTCCAACCCGGGAGACGAACTCCTCCCATGCCTCGTCATCACGAGGGCCGGCGCAGAGACAAACGACGTCTTTCAGGGACAGAGACGAGTATCGCGTCGGTCTAGGGGTGCTCGACATCCTCTTATTTCCTGTCAGAGTCGTGGAGACGGTTGGCGCGCCAGAAGCTCGTCCCAAGCGGAAGCCATACCGCACGGGCCTGCGTGCAAAACTAAAGTACCGCACGGCGAAAGGAGGACGTGTCACGCTTTTGTTAGCAGCGTGTAGATGATTTGGCACGAATCTCCAGACTTGGAGCTGTCGCAGCCGATTTTTTTCATCGGTTTCCCAGGGTGATATCCACCTCCTTAAATGAATTCTCCACGCTTGGGACTACCAACAGTCGGTGGAAATTCTCAAGAATTGCTGCGCTGCGACAAGCGATGGCGGCAGGGTCCTGATCGTCGAGTCCGTGATTCAGCCGGGCTGCAACCGCGTTAAGCAAGTTCATGGATTGGCGATGCTCGTGATGACCGGCGGCCGCGAGCGGACGGAGGAGGAATATCGAGCGTTGCTCGGCCATGCCGGTCTCAAGCTAACGAACATCATTCCAACCCGCTCGGAGATGAGTGTGATCGAGGCGCGGCGCTTATGAAAAATGCTGCGCGGTGAAACACCCGAGAGAGTCAGCGAGCCTCGAAGATCTCGATGCGAGATATTTCAGTAAGCACAAGTGAGGAGCATGAAGTTGACAATCGGAAGCGAATTGGCCCCCAGCGCCCAGTTCTCAACTGTTGAGCGCGCGGTCGAGCGCAAAGCTGCCTCCGCCAACCATCAGCAGAAATAACAGCCCCAGCAGCATGCTGAAATCAGTCCGCGCCTCATGCAGCATGCTCCAGACGCCGGTCTTGAGCAGCATTGGCAACTTGGTCGTCACGATTGCCGTCACGATTACACCGAGCAGAGGAATTGTTGCCAGCCGGGTGAGGAGACCGACAATCACGAGCGAACCGAAAATGATCTCAACCGCGCCCACAAAAGGAGCCATGATTTGCGGGGAAGGAATACCGATCTTTTCGAAGCGCCCCACACCCAGTTGCGCAGGGAAAAGGAACTTCTGCACGCCTTCGGAGACAAAGACCCATCCGACAAGGATGCGTATCAGAATTATGGCGTTCGCGATTCGCGAGCCTGGGCCGGCATCGCCCGTCACGGCTGCACCTTTGGCGGAGGAGGCGGCGTGAACTGGCTGATGTCCGCGTAGCCAAGCGCAGTCTCAATCAGCGCGATTTTGCTGACGGCGTCGTCAAAGCCGTCTTTGCCGAACATTTTGTGTTCGATGTCCTCGAACTGGTCTGACAACTCGTCCAGTTGTTTGTCGGTGAAGTGCGTCTTCCACGCCGGAAACACGACCGTATCTTCCCGCGCAGCGTGGTTCTGATACATCAAGACGAATGCATCCAGCGCGCGCGCCATCGGCTCTGCATTCGCGGTGGCGATCTTTCCGGACTTGGTTACTGCCAGAATATATTCCGTGATCTCGCGGCCACGGTTATGTTGCTCGATCAGAATGGGCACATACTGTGCCGCCGCCTGAGGACCCTTCTTTACGATGGGGAAGATATGCTGCTCCTCCAGCAGGCGCTCGTGATAGTTCTCGCCAAAGTCGCGAAATAGTATCGCCGTCTTATGCAACTGCGAAGCATCCACGGACGCGGCATTGCTTCGAATGCGCGGCGAGGTCTCGAAGTAGACGAGCAACGCGCGGCGCAGTACGCCATGTTCGCGCATCAGGTCTTCGGTGGCGGTTACTTCGGGCTCTTTCGCTTCGGGGGCGGCCAGCAGAGAAGTCGGGGCGAGAACGACTGCTCCTCCCACTCCAAAAGCTGCGGTGAGCATTGTCCGGCGGGTGATCGTTTCAGCGCTGTGCGGCATGATTCCCTCCGCGACGATACTATGCCCACTGAGCGGAAGAGGTTGCCGGAATCCTGCTGAGCACGAAACTGCAAGCTGCCAGATCGATGCTTAGTCGGCCTGGGCCACAATGAGGTTGATCGGCCCCGGTATGCGTATGCGCGTGACCTCGCCGAACCCCGCGGCGTTCAGCCATGCACCGTATTCCGGCTCGCTATAAGTGGCGCCGCCGCGCGTGGCGACGAGCATATTGAGCGCGAACAGGGCGGCGCTACGAGGCGACGCCTTGTCGGGATCGACGATGAAGTCGGCAATCGCGAGTCGGCCCTTTGGGGCGAGAGCAGCGCGCGCACGCGCAATCAGGGCGCGGTTCTCCTCGGGCGAGAACATGTGGCAGATGGACGAGAGGAGCACGAGATCGTAACCCTGCGCCGGCAACTCCACCGTTAGCATGTCGCCCGGGCGAACGGAAATGCGGTCGGAGAGGCCGGCATTGACGATGTGCTGCTGTGCGATCTCAACAACCTCAGGCAAGTCGACGATCTCGCAGTGCAACTCCGGGGCTGCCTTGGCGAATGCGATGGAGTAGGCGCCCGAGCCTCCGCCCAGGTCGAGCATGCGGCGCGCGCCATTCACTCCCAGCGCTTGCACGAAGGCGCGAACCCGGCCACGCGCGCTGTGGTCCATCGCGGCAATGAAGGTCGCGGCATACTCATCATTCCGAACCGACGGGGCAGGGAAGCCTGTCTTTACCGAGTCGGTCAGGTGCGACCAGCGGCTCCACATGTTCGCGGTATGAAGTTGCGCCTGGCGAGCACTGTCGCGAGAGCTCTCGGCGAGGAAGCGCGCCGCAGGCGCCGTGTTGCGGAATGTGCCATTTTCTTTCTGAACTAGCCCTAGACTGACCAGTGCGTTCAGCAGCATTTCGGTGGCGCGGGGGTCGGCATCGATTCGGCTCGCCAGTTCGACGCTTTACAGCCCTCGCGCAGTGCGGTGAATACGTCCAGTTCCAGCGCGGTGAGAATCACGCGACTGGGCATGAAAGCGCGAATCGTCTCATAGAGGTCGTCGGGCAGCACTCCCGCCGCATCTTTCCCTTTAACCATGGCAAAGTACTTTTGGCGATGGTCGAGGATCTCGCCCCGCATGGTCGCGAAGTCGTTGCGCTCCAAACGCGCGACGGGCTGTCCTTGCGCGATGTGCGACGATACGATTTCTCTCACATCGGCCGGCGTGAGCTTCACGTACCAGGTTCCCTCGGGGTAAACGATCATGACCGGCCCGCTATCGCATAAGCCGAGACAGCCGCATGTCGAGACGATGACGTCGTCCGACAGTCCGGCAGCGCCGAGTTCACGGTAGAGTGCCTCCAAGAGCGAAGGAGAACCGGCAGAAGCGCAACAGGTGACGTTTTCCGCTTTTTGCTGAGCGCACAGGACGATGTGATGATGGAATGGTTGCAATATCGACCTCCGAATGTTCCTATCGCCTATATTGAGACACGGCGGCAAAGCGGAAAAGGAAGAAGCTCACAGCGACCAGTGACGCAGGGTGGCATTGCTTGTGGCAATGTGTCTCAGGTGGATTCCTCATGCTGCATTTGAACTCTGACCCAACCGTGGCGATGATCGCAGGCACCAGCTTTGCGGCCGGGCTGAATGTTTACGCGACGGTGGGAGCTCTGGGGCTGCTCTCGCGAACCGGGAAGGTGCAGCTTCCTTCGGGTCTTCATCTTCTCGAATCGTGGTGGGTCATCGGCGTGTGCGTGGCGATGTTTGCGCTGGAGTTCTTCGCCGACAAGATTCCGGTATTTGACCTTCTGTGGAACGCGCTGCATACCTTTGTACGCATTCCGGTAGCAGCATACGTTGCCTATGCAGCAACGTCGCATCTTTCTCCAGAGACGCAGTTGGCATGCACCCTGATGGGCGCTACTATCGCCTTCGCCGCGCATGGCGGGAAAACCGCCGTACGGGCGGCCGTCACGCCGTCACCAGAGCCGATTTCTAATATGGCTCTGAGCTTTGGCGAAGACGTAGGAGCTATCTCGCTGACGTGGATTGCAACCCAGCATCCTTACATCGCAGCAGCAGTGGTAGCGGTGCTCCTCGTGATTGTCATCGTTTGCGTAAGATGGGTTATTCGTTCGCTGCAAAATTTGTATCGCAAAGCGGCGACGGCGATTGCCGGCAACTAATCGATCCCGAACCACTCACATTGTTACAATCTTCATAGCTAACTTATGCCAACTCTGCCGCAATTCTGCGATGTCGAGACCGCCCTCAACGAAATCCGCGAGGGGCGCATGATCGTTGTCATCGATGATGAAGACCGCGAGAACGAAGGCGATCTCACCATGGCGGCCGAGATGATCACGCCTGAGGCCATCAATTTTATGGCCAGGTACGGGCGCGGTCTGGTGTGTCTGGCGATGACGGAAGAGCGTCTGGACTACCTGCGGCTCGGTCCCATGTCGGCCGAGAACACGTCGAACTTCGGCACCGCGTTCACCGAGTCGATCGACGCAAAAGATGGGGTCACGACCGGCATCTCAGCCTATGATCGCGCCCAGACCATAAAAGTTGCCATCGATCCCGGTAGCCGTCCTAACGATCTCGCCCGTCCCGGCCATGTCTTTCCCCTGCGTGCCCGCAAAGGCGGCGTGCTGGTGCGTGCGGGGCAGACCGAGGCGTCGGTTGATCTCGCGCGCCTGGCGGGACTGGTTCCGGCGGGCGTGATCTGCGAGATCATGAACGACGACGGCACCATGGCGCGGGTGCAGCAGTTAGCCGAATTCTGCTGCCAGCATGATCTCAAGATGCTGACCGTGGCCGAGCTCATTCGCTATCGCATGGCGCACGAGCGCTACGTGCGCCGCCTGGCAGAGGCGCTGGTGCCGACCGCTTACGGCGAATTTCGCATGATCGCCTATGAATCGGAGATTAACGGCGACTCGCATATTGCGTTAGTACTGGGCGACGTGGAGCGCGCTGGCGACAGGCCGGTGCTCGTGCGCATGCATACCCACTGCCTGGTGGGAGACGTTTTCGGCGCCGTCTGGTGCGAGTGCCGCAACACCATTGACGCTGCCATGCGCCGCATCGCAGAAGAAGGAGAAGGCGCGCTGGTCTACCTGCACCAGACGTCGAAGGGCTACTCGGTCGAGAAGCTGCTCGACAAGTACACCATCCAGTTTCATCACGAGCAGCGCCTGCCTACGCTACCGGAAAGTCAGCGGCGCACGCAACGCGAAATCGGAATTGGAGCGCAGATTCTGTCCGACCTCAATCTCCGGCGAATCCGGCTGCTGACGAACCATCCAAGAAAAGTAGCCGGCCTGGAAGGCTTTGGTATCGAGATTGTGCAGCAGATACCAGTCACTCCCCAGGGCAAACTGCACGCGGAATAGGGGCCGTCGCTTCCGCGGCAATTACGGCACGAACTATTGAGTATCGGCCGCTGACGATTGCCGTCCGAGACTCATCCAACCATAAGCAGACAAAAAACATTAATCGGGAAGTGTGATGAGACTTATTCAAGAGCTGCATGATCGATTCCAGGCCAATCTCTATCCAGTAACCGCTCACGCATTTCGTATCTTCCTGATTCTCGCCGCTGCATACATTGTGACGCGGTTGATTCAGGGGATCGTACCCCGCCTGCGACAACGCGTTGTAAGCCGTATCACGCGGTCAGGCTCCAACCTGGAGTTGGAGAAACGTGCCGCTACCCTGGGCGGCGTATTTCGCACCACCTTGGCTGTGGTCATCTGGGCTATCGCGATCATCATGTCCCTTAAAGAGGCAGGCTTCGACATCGTGCCCATCCTGGCCGGCGCCGGCGTAGTCGGCTTGGCGGTGGGATTCGGCGCGCAGAACCTGGTGCGGGACGTCATTTCCGGAGTATTCCTGCTGCTGGAGGATCAGGTACGCGTCAACGATGTCGCTATCGTCAACGGCACCGGCGGCCTGGTGGAACAAATCAACCTGCGCACCATCGTGCTGCGTGGACTGGATGGAACAGTTCACGTATTTCCCAACGGTTCGATCACGACTCTGTCAAACATGACGCACGGGTACTCGTATTATGTTTTCGATATCGGTGTGGCCTACAAGGAAGATACCGATCACGTGGTCGAGGTGGTAAAGAACATCGCGGTGCAGATGAGGAAAGAGGAACCCTACAACCTTTACATCCTCGAGCCGCTGGAGGTCCTCGGCGTCGATAAGTTTGCCGATTCGGCAGTGATCGTGAAGGTCCGCATCAAGACCATCCCCATCAAGCAATGGGACGTAGGCCGGGAGATGAATCGGCGTATCAAGAAGGAATTCGACCGGCTGGGGATCGAGATCCCGTTTCCCCACACCAGCCTCTATTTTGGAGAGGCCAGCAAGCCCGTGGCGGTAACCTTCGGGAAGGAAAGTCGGGAGGAGTTGAAAGCGGCGATCCGCGAGGTCTTACTGGAAGAAGGTACTCTGAACCGGCGTAACGAGCAGCGCAGGGCCGGCTAGCCGAGGCCCTGCGGCAATGTCTCAAGCCCGCAAATCTAGCTGGGTTTGCGGGCCACGATTTCCTCGTCGCGGATGAAGTACTGTGCTGAGCACTTTTCTGAGCCGCAGATAATGGGCAGCAGACCGGCAATCTGTTTGCGCGTCACCAAACCGAGCTGACCGCAACTGGGACAGGCGAGGACGGCCCAATAGGGATCTTCCTTTTCGCCCATCTCGCCCGCATTTTCCAGCACGAAGATCGTTCCAGGTTCCATTTGCTCGGGGATCCATTCATTCAGCACGCTCAGTTCTCCGATCATGTGCCCTCCTTGGGCGGGACGAACCCAGATCTACTTTCAAGACACCTTGCTTGCAGCCGTAAGATGACGCACGCTGGCGCTGCGCTTTCTGGCATAACCGAGGTCTCCGCACACCCGTTCGATGGTGTCGCTCAGGCACACGGATAACATCGGCTGCTGGGAATTTTTCAGCAGGTCAACCACGCCCCGAGCGGAGTCCTCCAGGTAAATATCGCGGCCGTCTGTCAGCAGGTGGAATTCATCGGCGGCGCGCACCGTCTGCAGCAGCCGCTTACCCAACTCCTTCTGAAGAAAGCGCACCACCCGACGAATTTTCTGAAGCGAGAATCCGCGGCGTCGCAGATCGCAAATGATGGCGATTTCGGCCAGATCATCGAGAGAGTAAATGCGCCGGTGTCCCAAGCGCGAAGCAACTACGATCTTTTGCTCGTCCCACCATTGCAGTTGGCGCAGCGTGATGCCCGTCAGTTGCGCGACTTCGAATGATGTGAACGACTGCTTCAAAGCTGCTCCCCAAAACAACCTTGACCGGAAATGTTTCCGACAACTTTCGAACATCATAGAGCAGCCACAGATGCAGTCAAGGTCAATTGTTGATGAACTTGGCACGGGGGAAGCGAGTCCGATACGTCGAACCGGTAGCTGCAAGGGGGAAAAAAGGGCTGTCCCGCAGGACAGCCCCGGATGGGAAACCGTCTTGTCTTAGAGGGTCGACTCGATCTCAAATCCCCAGGCTTCCAGAAGGGGCTCTGGAATGTACTTGGAGTTCTTGTTTTTGCGCGCCCATTCGCGCAAGCGAGTCGAACGGATGTACTGATCGGGCGCCAGTTTGAATTCTTTCACCACCTGTTCGAACTCGGTGATGGTAGGAACAACCGGGCCGATCGGTTCCGGCTTGCCCCAGTTAGGATTGCCGCGTCGCTTTGCCATTGTTAAATTTGTTTACCTGCCTTGCGAATTGAATTTATCGATAACCTCGACCGCCCGTGCGATGTCCGCTTCGGGTGAAACCTATACACAATTTGATTCCGGGCACGGCCTAAAGACTCTGGTTCAGACGAGGCGCACGTTCCGAGGGGTGTTTTTGGTGGGATCCCGAGCCCGTTTAAAAACTCACTATAATAGCCCCGCTTTGTCGCAGGTTCAAGGAAAAAAGCCCGACAATATGTCTTACGGTCAGTAAATACTAAATTTACATTCGCATATCTGTCAGTAAATAAGACGTTTAGGGCCCAAAAAGGTCAACTTCCGTTTGCTTACCGACGAACCGGACTATTGTGGCCTATGGCTCAGGCTGCCAGCCGGAGGCCTTCCTTTCGCTGCACTCTGAGAGACATGTAAGTTCGACCCGTTAGACGGCGAAACCGACCGAGTGCTGTGGGCCGGACTCGGCATCCGATGGAATACGTGATGATCGTGCAGGGCCGTCCGCTGGGCCAGTGCCGCAGTCGCCAATAAGAACAACAGGGGCATTGCCAGCAACCGGATTGAGCCCAAACGAGTCATGCAGCCAACTGATTGTAAGGCAGTTCGCAACTGACCGGCATAATATTTTTAGGTCGGAGCATGATACTTTTTGGGTACTCGGCGGTGCTCGCCCGCCGATCTGCTGCGCTGGGGTGGGAACGTATGCCCGTAAGCTGCAAGATCGACTCTCCTGCCACGGAACTTCACACCCTCGGATTCAAGCAGGAAACGCTGTTCGAGTCGCGAGCTCTCCGGGAAGCGAGATGCGCCCACCGGAGCCGAGGACTCTTTGCCACGGCAATCCCCTGATCTGGTTCAGCACCTTCGAGACGTGCCGGGCGCAGCGCGGATAGCCCGCGGCTTTGGCCACCGCTCCGTAGGTGCTCACACGACCCCAGGGGATCTGGCGAATCAACGCCGCAATGGCGCTCGCCATGCGAGAGCTGGCGTCATTTGTTCGAGATGATGCTGGTGTCTTCATGGCCCACGATAAGATAACACTCATGACGCAACAGCTACGCGATCCGAAAGCACGTTTTTCCGACCGCGTCGACGATTACGTGAAATACAGGCCGCGCTATGATCGCACTGTTGTCGAAGCCTTAGCGAAGGCGTGCGATCTGAACTCGCGACACCTGATCGCCGATGTGGGCTGCGGCACGGGCTTCTCGGCAGAACCCTTCCTGCAGAACGGCAATCGCGTTATCGGCATTGAGCCGAATCGTGAGATGCGAGAAGCCGGCGAAGGCTTCCTGGCGAAGTACCCGCAGTTCGAGATGCGAGAGGGCTCGGCAGAGCGCACCGGCCTGCCGGACAAGAGCGTCGACTTTGTCATTGCCGGGCAGGCCTTCCACTGGTTTCCGCGGGACGAGACCCGCGCAGAGTTCGTTCGCATACTAAAACCTGATGGCTGGGTGGTGCTGATCTGGCATGACCGCAGTACCGACGCCACGCCTTTTCTGCGAGCTTACGAAGACTTCCTGTGCCGGCATGCGGTTGATTACCAGCAGGTGGTGCATCGTCAGGTGGCGAATCCGGAGGTGCTGGGCCACTTTTTTGCTCCGCAGAAGCTGGACCTGATCAGCCTTCGCTCGGAGCAGCGCCTGGATTTCGATGGCCTTCGCGGCCGCCTGCTGTCGTCATCGTATGTGCCTCGCGAAGGCCCGCAGGCTGACGCGATGCTCGCCGAGCTTCCTGAACTGTTCTCGTCCTACCGGACGGATGGTCATGTGATCCTGCAATATGAGACCAAGATTTTCTACGGACATCTTCGCGCGTGACTGACATCGAGCCGTCGGCAGCAGCTCGCATCGTTCTACGTACGGAGCATCTCGGTCGCATCGCCGAGGGCATTGCCATTGTGGACGATGTCTCGCTGGAGGTGTTTCGCGGCGAGTTGCTGGGCATTGTGGGCGCTAGTGGCTCCGGTAAGAGCTCGCTACTTCGCCTCCTTAACCGGCTTGACGAGCCGACCAGCGGGACCGTGTATCTCGATGACGTCGACTACAAGACCATTTCGCCTCGTGAGCTGCGGCGGCGGCTGGGTATGGTCACACAACGTCCCTTTTTGTTTCCGGGAGACGTAGCCTCAAACCTTCGGTTCGGCCCAGCTCAGCGCGGTACGGCTCTCCCCGATCAGACAATTCACGCCCTGTTGCGGCAGGTCGGCCTCGACGGTTTCGCTGACAGGGATGTCGCCAATCTCTCGGGAGGGGAGCAGCAGCGCGTATCCCTGGCGCGTGCGCTGGCCAACGAGCCCGAGATGCTGCTGCTGGACGAGCCAACGTCCGCTCTCGACGAAGACGCCAAGCTCGGCGTAGAGCAGTTGATCCGCGAGCTTGCGACGGCGACCTCCCGTACCTTCATCCTGGTGACGCATGACCGCGAGCAGGCGCGCCGAATCTGCGATCGGGTGGGCGCGATGGAGCATGGCCGCCTGACACACATGGGAAAGCCTGAGGAGGTGCTGCGTGCTTAAGTCAATCTTCCATACCCAGGTTTCGCTTGGCCTGGCGCAGGCTGCCATCGCCTCAGCCTTGGCTCTCGCCGTCGTTCTGCTCGCGCGGAGGCGCAACATCCACCTGGAAAGCGACGCTGCCGTTGCCCTGGTTCGCGGACTGGTGCAGATCGTCATCGTAGGCTCAGTGCTGGCTCTTCTTCTGAAAGCGCCGCGATGGTCGAGCGTGTTCTTGCTGGCCGGAATGTTGATTGCGGCAGGATCGATCTCTGCCCGCCGAGCGAAGAACATTCCCGGCGCACGCAAGGTTTCGACGCTGGCAATCGCTGCCGGTGCCGGTTCCGTTACCGCCATCATGACCTGGGCGGGCGTCATCGACACTGCGATTACGGCGCTCATTCCAGTCGGAAGCATGATCATCGCCAACGCAATGAATACTAATGGACTGGCCCTGAACCGCTTTCGCTCCGAAGTGTTGGCGCATGCCGGGGAAATCGAAACCGCTTTGGCGCTGGGTGCCGAGCCGCAAGCCACGGTCGGCCGCTACGCGGAGGCAAGCATCCACGCGTCCCTCATCCCGGCCATCGACAACTTGCGTTCGCTGGGTATCGTCTGGATACCGGGGCTCATGACTGGAATGCTCCTTTCCGGTTCCGACCCCCTGTACGCCGCGATTTACCAGTTCGTCGTCATCGCCATGATCCTGGCATCGTCGGGGCTTACCTCGCTGTTGAGCACATTGATGATTCGCTCCCACGCCTTCTCTCCCGCCGAACAGTTGGTGCTCAAGGGAGCTTAACTAACCCGCCCCCTCAAAGCGCTGCCCTGGGAACGAAACCGCGACGGTTTTGTGACCGACTTCTCCGCTGGCTGTGCGGCACGTCACATTCACTCCCAGTCACATTTTGCTACTTAATCATAAGTACCTCTACCGATACCCGGCCGCTGCTTCGTCGCTTGGGCCCGGCGGTGAGAAAGAACTGCCAATGAGCCCATCGAAAGATCGCGAAGGGGCTGTTGAGGAAATCCCTTGGCAAAAATGTCTTCCCGCTGTCACCGCCGTTGCAATCATCGCAGGCGGCTTCGGAGCGCTGTACGCACAACTGAAGTTTGACGATTGGGAGGCTGCACGGTCCAGAGTAGTGGCGTTGCAGCTTGTTCCCCTGCTGTTGGCGGTTGTGACAGGATTGGCGGCAGGCATCGCGGTTTGGATGATGCAGAAAAGCCGCCGCCGAGGCAGTGAACTGGAAGCGGCGAATCGTACGCTGGCGCAGGTGAACGAGCAGCTCAAGCTGGAAACGATCAACGCCCTTCACTCCGAACAGCGCTTCCGCCTGCTGTTCTCCTCCAACCCCTGCCCGATGTGGATTTTCGATTGCGACACTCTGGCCATCACCGACGCTAATGATGCCGCACTACGCCAGTATGGTTACACGCGGAGCGAATTTCTCAGCCTGACGGCACTTGACCTGCGCCCTCCGGAGGAACACGGGCGCTTCGTGACGCGCCTGCGAGAATCGGGATCAGGGTTATGGATTGCGTGGCGTTTGGACTCACCGCCGCAAAGACGGCAGCAGGATGCCGGTGGAAATTCGTGCATTTCGCTTTGTACACGACCAAGGCGTACGCGAGCTGGTGTTAGCTCAGGACGTCACGGCCAGAGTTGAAGCCGAGAAGGCGCTGGTCCGGTCGCAAGCTGCGCTCAAATCGATGGTCGACAATGCGCCCTTCGGTATTTGCAGCATTTCACTCAAGAGGGACTGTTTCGAAGATTTCAATCCCGCGCTGGCGCAGATGCTGGGGGGTACACCCGGGAAGAGATGTTCGCCCTGGAGGCCTCCGCTGAGCTGTATGCGGACCCGAACGATCACAAGCGCATGCTGGCGCTGTTGAGAAGAACCAGGCGATTGAATGCCTTTGAAGCTGCGCTTCTGCGCAAAGATGGCAAGCCGATCCGCATTCGGGCTTGGGGTGTTCTGAAAGGCAAACAAGAGGACGAGGCTGACCTGCTCGATCTTTACATCGAGGACGTCACTGAGCACAGCACCCTGGAACAGCAGGTTCGCCAGGTGCAGAAGCTGGAAGCCGTTGGCCGGCTCGCCGGCGGAATCGCCCACGACTTCAACAACATTCTGGTTGTCATCAGGTTATCGACTGAACTCATGCTGGGCAAGGTGACTCTGGGCAGCCCTTTGAGTAAGCCTTTGCTTCAAGTCCTAAGTGCCTCGGACCGCGCCGCTGCGCTGACCCGCCAGCTCCTCGCCTTCGGCAGGCAGCAGGTGATGCAGACCCGCACCATCAACCTGAACACGGTTGTAACCGACACCTTGCAGCTCCTGCGCCGCACCATCGGCGAGGATATCGAACTGGTCACGCACTTCGATGAGCAGCTGCAAAACGCGCGGCTCGATCCCGACCAGTTGGCGCAGGTCATCATGAACCTGGCCATCAACTCGCGCGATGCCATGCCGCATGGAGGCACCCTGGCCATCGAGACGCCAACGTGGAGCTCGATGGAAGCTACGCCGAGAACCACGGACCTGTGCAGCCCGGCAAGTACGTAATGCTGGCGGTCAGCGATAGCGGAACCGGCATCGACAGCGCGCTCCTTCCTCGCATTTTCGATCCTTTCTTTACCACCAAGGAAATCGGCAAAGGCACTGGCCTTGGCCTCGCGATCGTCTATGGCATCGTGAAACAGAGCGGCGGGTACGTGTGGGTCTACAGCGAGCCCGGCCATGGGACGACATTCAAGTTGTACTTTCCTATCACGGACTCTCAGGCGGACCGAGAGGACGAACGGAGCGAGCTCCACAGCTTTGCAGGCGACAAGAGAATTCTGGTGGTTGAGGACGAGCTCGAAATTCGAGGCAACCTCTGCGAATGTTTGCGTCAGCTCGGATGCCAGGTTGTGGAGGCGGTTGACGGAGTCGAAGCGCTTGCAGTTTTCAAGCAACAACAGGGAAAGATCGATCTGGTATTGACCGATCTGGTCATGCCGCGGATGGGCGGGCATGAGTTGTGGACCGAACTTACCCGCTTCGATCCCCAGCTCAGCTTCTTGTTCATGTCGGGATACACCGAAGACACTGCTCTCCGGCAAGAGATATTGAGCCGGCAGTGCGCATTTCTCACCAAGCCTTTTAGCGTAGCCGATCTTTCGAACGCGCTACACCGCGCCTTGTCACTGCGCGCTCTCTCCATGACCGCAAGCGGTTGAGCCCGCCTGAAATACGCTCAGGCCCTAACCGGAACGGAAGAGTTCCGCCCAACTCGCATCGAGAGTTCGCCAGCGGTCGCGTTCCAGCGAGTTGGCTTCGGATTCGGGAACGTACAGCATGCCGTGGCCGTCTTCGCAAACCATCTCTGTGCCTGCGAAATTCAGCAGCACGCTTCCCGGCCGGCCCACATCGACCGGCATAGTGAGCCTGCGCAGGCATACGCGGCATCGCTGCTGCTGGTCGGCGATCGACCAGGTGAGCACCGCAATTGCCAGAGGAAGGAAAGTCCAGAAGGCTGCCTCGTCTGCCATGGGATACACGGTGCGGCCCACCCATCCCAGCAGACCGTGAACCATCATCCATACCAGCAGATAAGTTGCTGCCGTTATTGCCGTGGACTTGGCTGCAAAGAATGCCAACCAGCGGACCTTCGGCCAGCCCCGGAGAGAAACCGGCCCAAAGCCGCCAGCCGCTGCACGCAACAACCAGGCAATGCCGCTTGCGGAAACCAGCGCCAGCACCAGGAAAACCGCGTAGGCCACGAGCATGCCGCGCGCTTGGCTGCTGAGAGAAGCAACATTCATGGGAGCCTGCACGAAGCGGTATCCGGCATTCTCGCTGCGGTCGATCAAGTCACTTTGTAGCTGGCCGGGGGTTGCGCCCTCACGCAAACGTGCCACTACGCCTGCACGGCTCATGAAGTTGCTGAAGCGAAGCGTCGCGTCATCCAGCACGGTCCACACCGCCGTCGACGAAGCCGGAAGCTCGAAATCGCGTGGCAGCACTCCGACCACCGTCATGGGATGGCCATCGAGTTCGATCCGCCGGCCGAGCACGTCCTTGCTACCTCGGAAGTGAATCTGCCAGAAGTCGTGGCTCAACACAGCGCAGTTCACGCAGGCGAAACCTTCCCCCGGCTGCGGCAGCCGCCCAGCTCAGCCCGGGCTCCCAGGAGTTGGAAGAACTCCGGCCCCACTCGAGACTCAACCACCGGAACCTCGCTCCAGTCGTCCGACAGCCGGCTCGGCCCCCAGGAATACAAAGCAAGCTGCGTGGCCTTAGTAGTGCCTCTCCACACCGAGCCCAGGTACAAGAGCGTTTCGCTGCGGATGCGCACGTACTTACCCGTGAAGCTGACGACGGCTACACGATCAGACTGATAGGCCGGCTGCGAGAAGAGAGAGCTGGTTGGGGGAACAAAGCCGCCCGCGAGCAGCAGCGTGGTCAGGACAAGGACGCAGGCCGCAAGACAAGCCACGGGGGAACGCAGCAGTCGCCGCTTGCGGGCGTGAAATATTTCACGGTCGTAACGCAGCCACAGTGCTTCTGCGAAAGAGCCCCAGCAATTCCGGACGAGAGTTAAGCTGCCCGAACCAAGCTGGCCCGTCTCTGCCAGGAAGTTGGCCCAGTGCCAGATGTCAGTGCGCCGCTTCTCAAGCCACTGCTGACGCAGCGGCTTGGGCACGATCCAACTTGCGAGCCAGACAAGGGTCCCGCAACCCAGGATCGTGACTCTTAGCTTCGTGGGCCCAGGCATACAACCACACTCCACATCCCGATACGGGTATGGTACGGCAATTCGCCTTTCTAGTCAGACGCGATGTTTGTGGAAAAAGTTTCGCTAGTGTGAAGATCGCTAAGGTAAAGATGATGTTCGCCCGGCGGCAACTCTGAGCCCGGAGGGCGTGCGATGATAGCCCAGCACGAAGCGTAGCGGAGTGCTGGGTATTTGCGCCCCCAACGGCCGAGTCCCTCGGGGACGGCACAACCTCACCCCACCTCGTCGTACTCGATGACGAACTCAATCTTTGCGGTCTTCTCCAGCATCGCCGAAACCGAGCAGTACTTCTCCTTGGACAGTTCAACCGCCCGCTCCATACCCGCGCGCGAAACCTTCCCGCCGACGCGGTAGATGAGCTTGATGCTGGTATAGACCTTCGGGAAGTCTGTGGCCCGTTCGGCTTCGGCACGCACCTCGAGCGAGGTGAAGGGCTCGCGCTTCTTGCGAAGAATACCGACCACGTCGCTCGCCGTGCACCCGCACAACGCGATGAGCACCAGCTCTATCGGCGTGCTGGCCGTCTTCGGCTCACCGGCATCCATCACCAGGGCGTGCCCGCTGTCCGCCTCCCCCAGAAACCGGTCCTTGTCAGTCCAGATGGCGCGTGCTTCAGTCATCGGCATTCCTCCATGGCATCACACCTTGATTATTGCCACGGCAGGACGATTTGATAAGGAAAAAGAGCCGCAGCGGGGAATCGCCGCGCCCGGCAAACGAAGCCTAGACCTTCAAGTGCGGCTCGGGTGGCTGCTTAGCCTCGGGTGGCTGCTGGTTGTCCGGCAGCGGCATGATGATGCCATTCTCCACCGGACCCTGTTGCGGCTGCGGAGGCTGGGCCTGCGGTTGTGTCGACTGCGGCTGCCCGTTCGGAGCGGGAGTCGTTTGCGGCTGTGAGCCCTCCGGCTGCACCCCGCGCTGCTGGTTGTCGGGCAGAGGCATCATGATGCCGTTATCGACTTGTCCGTGTGGCTGATTGGCCGAAGGCTGCGTCGCAGGCTGTCCGGCGCCGTTCCCATTCCCAGACGGTACCACCGGTTGTTCGCTGTCGGGCAAAGGTTGCAGCAGTCCGCCGCTGCCCGGCTCGGGCACTTCAACGGAATGAATGGGCTGCGTGTTTTCCGGTTTTGGTGGAACTGGCGGCTCTACCACCGCAGAGTTGTCGCGATTCAGCAGGACGACCGGGCCGCCTTGCATCCGCCGCGCTGCTGCAGCTTCCTCAATCGCCTTGTTTACCGAATCATTGCTGCTGCTGGCGACGGTCGTCAGCTTCTCGCCCTCCACGTCTTTGCGCGTTGCGTAGGCCACGCGCTTGCTCGACTGGTCGGCCTCTTTGGCCTTGGCGTAATAGAAGTCGGCAGTCTCGCGATCGCCTTCCGCCTCGGCCAGGTATCCCATGTTGTTCAGCGCAAACGCATTCTTGGGATCAAGCTTGTACGCTTCCTGGAAATACTGCCGCGCCAGCTTGTAATCGTTGCGATTGATCGCGGAAACCCCGCGCGTGTTCAAGCGTGCGACGCGCTCGGGTATATCGTTCTGCCGCTCCATTACCTTCTTGACGTCTTCGGCGTTGCGCTCGGCAATCTGGCTGATCCCCTTGCCGCGCCAGGATGGCCGGACTGTGACGACAATCGGCGTATCGGAGTGCTGCGCTGCCGCCTGGGTGTAGTACTTGTACGCGTCCTCAAGCTCGCCCTCTTTTTCGCGGGCATAGCCAAGATTGTTCAACGTAAATGGATTGTTGGGATCGAGCTTCAGCGCCTTCTGGAGAGCCACATCGGCTTCGGGTGCGCGGTCCTTTTGCAGCAGGCTCATAGCGTAGACGTTGGCCCGGTTTATCTGCATCTGTGTATCGGCCGCGTTGCCCGCTAGCTGCTCCACCGGCTTGCCCACTGCTTCTTTCTCGGTCGATTTGTAGACCAATGCGTCAGAGGCATGAGCCGACGCTAATGAGTAGTAACGTTGCGCGCGATCGACCTGTCCATCCAGCTCGGCGATGTAGCCGAGGTTGTTCAGCGTAAACGGATTGTCGGGATCGATCAGGTACGCCTTATAGAAGAGCTGCTTGGCCTTCTTGTAATTGTGCTTCTCAAGCTCCTTCACGCCATCCTGGTTCAGCTTCTGCACCGGCGTAGGTTTGGTGTGCTTGGGCAAGCTGATGCGTACATCCTTGGCCGCCAATGGCAGCGCGAGGGCGCATCCCAACAGAGCGCAGGCAAGTTTGCGCGAGCGCGAACTGACGTGCAACACAGGTTGGGTCGACACAACGGACATTCAGCCTCCGGCAGAGCAGCTTCGAGTATCGAGCGCCACGCCGCCGACAGCGCGGAGTCGAAGGCGAGCGGCGCACCGCCGACGGCACGGCGTCGACTAAGTTGGATGGAGAAACAGCGTTCTACGGTTGGCAGCTGTGCCTCGTGCTGCTGAATTTGTGCACCGGCGTGGGATACAGCAACCGACCCGCAGACTGCATCCAACTCTGGACTGAGGGAGCTCTCGCCCCAAGGGCGACGTCACCCAAGCAACACTTGAGAGTTGCGGAGATCATGAACTCAGGCAGATTCAGAACCATAGTTTTCGCGGCCGGCATCGGCTTGGCACTGGCAGGGTACGCCTTGGCGCAGCAGGATACAGGCCCGATTCAGGGCAACGCCGGGCAGGCGTCACAGCCGGCTAGCGTTACCAGCGGCCCGGGAAATCCCGCGCCGGGCACCAATGGGGCGTCGCCCAGCGCCTCGGTAAATGTGTCGACCACTCCTAAGGCTACGACCCACACATCAGCTCAACCGCCCGCGACAACTCCACAAAGTGATAAGCGCGTTCCCGGGACGGACACCGCAACGCCGACGCGGGACAAGTCGCTCCCCAACACGGACACGACCAGTCCGCAGGACGATGCGCCGAGAACCGTCCTGTCCACCGCTTCGGGCGATCCGAACGCCTACGATCCGCTGCTTGAGCCGCCCCCGCTGCCTAAGACAAAGCCTACGCTGATTGGCGGCACGGCGGCCCGCATCGATCACGTGCGCAATCTGCTTACCATCCAGCCCTTCGGTGGAGGGCATAAGATCAAGATGTTTCTTGACGAGCGAACTCACATCTATCGCAACGGAGAGGCGACCACCGTACTCGGCATTCGCAAGGGCGACCGTGTGTATGCCGATACTATGCTCGATGGCTCGCGTGTCTTCGCCAAGAATGTGCGCGTCGAGAACCAAATCGGCGTGGCCGAAGTCCGCGGCCAGGTAACGGCGGTCCATCGTGAGAAGGGAATTGTCAGCGTCAACGATGAGCTGTCGTCCCAACCGGTTACGTTCGCCATCGGCAGCGGCACGCAATACAGCGCGCTGAAGGGCACTGCGAGTGGCGCTGACCTTCAGCCCGGATCGCTCATCGATGTGCAATTCGCTCCCGGCAAAGATAAGCACGATGTGGCGCAGCAGGTCCTCCTGCTGGCCAAGCCGGGCGATACCTACGTGTTTTCGGGCACGGGTCACCAACATCGATCTCCGCAGCGGAACTCTTGCTCTGGAGAATCGAAGCGACGAGCAGACCTATGAGCTGCACTTTGACCAGTCAGCGGTAGACGATCGCAGCAAGCTCAAGGTGGGATCAGAAGTGACCGCCCATGCCGTATTCAACGGCAAGCAGTACAACGCGAATGATCTGCAATTGCAAGCGGCCAACCCCAGCGAATCGAAAGAGCAGTAGTCCCGAACGAACGGGACAATCTTTAGCCCGGCACGGGAGAGGCTGTTATGAAACTCGGTTCTCGACGACGACGGTGGAACAGAGCAAGCAAATTCGAGTGCCGGAGGCACGGAATAATCTAGCCCAGCACGGAGCCGAAAGGCGGAGTACTGGGTAAGGTGGGAAATATCATTCAAGTCCCGTAGGGACGGCACAGTTTCGTAACAGCCTCGGGAGTTCCGGAAGAACTGAAATACGCGGCCCCGAGTCCCTTCCAGGGATGGCACCTTTAGTCTGATGCCGAGCGGAACTATCCCTGCACATGACTCGTGTCATTCCACAGCCGAATTACCGGCTCGCTCAGATCGTGCTCATAGCCCAACTGACTTAGGGCGGCGGTGCTCAGTAAGAAGTACTGTCCGGCCGAGGCGTCGAGCCCCAACCAGCGCGAGGCAAGCACTCGCAAGATGTGTCCACTGGAGAACAGCAACACATTCCCCTGAATTGCGCGCACTCGCGCCACCACGCGGTCGGCGCGTGCGCCAATCTGCGCGACCGTCTCGCCGCTGGGGCATCCGTCGCGAAACAGCTTCCAGCCCGGATGTTTGGCGTTAACCTGTGCGCTGGTCAGGCCCTCGTACTCACCGTAATCCCACTCGACCAGGTCGGGATCGATCTCGGCTACGGCACCGAAACCCGCGAGTTCGCAGGTGCGGCGCGCGCGCTGTAACGGGCTGGCAAAGACCTTCACGAAGGTGAGCCCTTTGAGTCGTTCGCCGAGGCGCATGGCGTTCTGTTCGCCATGTGCCGTCAGTGGTAGATCGGTAAGGCCAGTGTGCTGGCCGGACAGTGTCCAGGCAGTTTCGCCATGGCGCGCGAGGTAGATGATAGGCAGGCTCATAGATCAGTTCCGGCAGAGTACCACAGGGGCCGGCAAGAGAAGATTACAGGGGTGGTGCGGGCCTTTAGGCCCGCGGACGGGTCGGGCTTTGCGTTCAGTGTGAGTTTCCTCGCTTGCGAGGGAACTCACACTGCTATTTCCGGAGACCCTGGCAACGCGGCGCTGAATGAAGCGCCGCACTACCCATGAACCCAACGCTACTTCATTAAATCCTGGGCGCCTCTGAGGGCGTAGTCGAGCACGCGTCCCGGCAGCACGCCGAGGTAGATGGTCGCGATCAGGCTGATGGCGAGACCGACGCCAAGGCTGGCCGGGATGCGCGCTACCGGGGCTTCCATGCGCTCGTCGCGCATATACATGTAGACGATCACCCGCAGGTAGTAATAAGCGGCAATTGCGCTGTTGATGACCCCAATGATGGTCAGCCCGACCAGATTGGCCTGCAACGCGGCCGAAAATACGTAGAACTTGGCGAAGAAGCCGCCGGTGATGGGAATGCCAATCAGCGACAACAGGAAGATGGTGAGGATGCCCGCCAGCATGGGCGAGCGGCGCCCCAGCCCGGCATAGTCGTCGAGCGTGACGTAGCGTTCTCCTCGCGCCGCCAGATGGGCCACAATGGCGAACGCACCCACATTCATCGCCGCGTAAGAAGCAGCGTAGAAGATCGCAGCGGAGATGCCGGTCTCACGCGCCGCAGCGAACGCCACCAGCAAATATCCGGCGTGCGCGATCGACGAATACGCCAGCAGCCGCTTTATGTTCTGTTGCACCAGCGCGCCGATGTTGCCTATCGTCATTGACAGCGCGGCCGAGACCCACACCATCCAGAACCATCCCGGCGCTCCCGTGGCGAACAGCACGCGCAGCAGCACAGCGAAGGCGGCGGCCTTCGGTCCGGTGGACATCAGTGCAACCACCGGAGCCGGGGAGCCTTCGTAGACATCCGGCGTCCACACGTGGAATGGCGCCGACGCCACTTTGAATCCCAAACCGACGAACATCAGCGCTACGGCCAGATAAACCAGCAGCGACGGCTGGGTTTGCAGAACTTTTGCAATTCCATACACGTTCGTCGTTCCCGTGGCGCCAAACACCAGTGCGACGCCGTACAGGAAAAACGCGGTGGCAAACGAGCCCAGCAGGAAGTACTTCAGCGACGACTCGGCGCTCTCGGCGGCCCGGCGGCGGAATCCGGCAAGCACGTACGTCGAGATCGACGAAATTTCCAGCGCGATGAAGATCAGCACCAGTTCGATGGCCGAGGACATGAGGATCATGCCCACCGTGCCAAACAGGACCAGTGCGTAGTACTCGCCCGAGTTGATTTGCTGCACTTCGAGATAGTCGAACGACGTGAGGACGACGACCAGCGCAATCAGCAAAATAACGAAATGAAAGAAAACGCTGAAAGCATCGACGCGCACCATGTTGAAGAAGGCGTCACCGTAGTTCTCCGCCTGGATAAATGACGCCATCAGCCCGGCCACCACGCCGGCAAGGGCGATGAATCCCAGGATCTTCCCGTTACCTTTTGGATGGAGCACCGGATCGGCCAGCATGATCATGATGCCGGTGATAGTCAGCACCAGTTCCGGCAGGATTCGAATGTAGTCAATCGTTGGGATCATCGTGCGAAACACCGTTCTAAGAGCTTGCGGATCACTGTGCGACTATGGCCGGTTCAATCGCTTGCGATTGCCTGATGCCAATGGCTTCGGTCTTCGGGTTCGGAGACGCCAGCTGAAGAATCGTCTGGCAGGAAACCTCATAACGGCGAAGGAAGAAGTTCGCATGCACGCCCAGCCAAAGCATCAGGACACACAAGGCCGCTACGGTCCACTGCTCCCTACGGTTAATGTCTTTCATTCCACTGTTCTGGGGACCCGTGGCCTGGCCATAAAAGACCCGCTGATAGGCCCACAACATGTAGGTGGCTGAGAGGATCACACCGCTAGCGGCCCAGGTTGCCCAATGCGCTCGATTCTGGAAGGTGCCTGCAAGCACCAGGAACTCGCCCACGAATCCGCACAGCAGAGGCAATCCAATGGCGGCGAGTGAGGTAAACAAAAACAGGGAAGCATAACGTGGCATCGGCGTCGCCAGGCCCCCAAACTCGCGAATCTCGTAAGTGTGACGCCGCTCATACAGCATGCCGCAAAGCAGAAATAGCGCGCTGGAAGTTAAGCCATGCGCCAGCATCACGTAAATGGCTCCCTGAAAAGCCATCAGATTGAAGGAGAACAAGCCCAGGGTTACAAACCCCATGTGACTGACGGAGGAATACGCGACCAGTCGCTTGAGATTCGGCTGGACCATCGATACCAGTGCGCCATAGAGGATGGCGATGACCGACAGCACTCCAATGTACGGCGCCGCCGCATGGGCCGCGGTCGGAAAAAAGGGCAGGCAAATGCGGATAATGCCGTAGCCCCCGAGCTTCAGAAGTACGCCCGCCAGGTCCGCCGATCCTGCTGTCGGTGCTTCGGTATGTGCGTCCGGCAGCCACGTGTGCAGGGGAACCATGGGCAGCTTCACCGCAAAGGCGACAAAGAAGCCCAGGAAAAGCCACATCTCCGTGCGCGGGCTGAGTGCCAGTTGCCCGCTCGCTATCATTTGTTGGATGGCGACCATATCGAAGGTGCCGGTGTGTGCGCGCAGCCAGATAATGGCGACCATCATGAAGATCGAGCCGCCCATGGTAAACAGCACGAACTTCACCGCGGCGTATATGCGACGGCCATGTCCCCAAATGCCAATCAGCAATGCCAGTGGAATAAGTCCAAACTCCCACCAGAAAAAGAAGAGGAACAGGTCAAGCGAGATAAGGACCCCAATCACTCCCATCTCCAGCAGGAGAAGGAGGATATGGAACTCCTTGACCTGGTGCTTGATCTCGCTCCACGACGCCAGTACGCCGATTGGGGTCAGAAGCGTAATGAGATGGACCAGGAAGATGCTGATGCCGTCAACGCCGAGGTGGTACTGAATGTTCCATTGCGGAATCCAGGGAACGATCACCTCCAATTTCATGCCGCTGGAACCTGGCGGAATGGAATAGACGGGGACAAATGACAGCACGAACGCCAGCAGCCCCACGCCCAGGCTGATCCAGCGTATCAGGACGTGTTGGTCACGGTTCCGCAGGGGCAGAAGCAGCACCGCACCCAACAGCGGCAGAAACAGCAGTATGGTAAGGAGATTTTCGTGAAGAAAGTTCATCGCAGACCTCGCCACACCATGAAGGCAATTACCGCAGCAGCGCCGGCCGCCACCCATCCGGCGTAGGAGCGAATGTTGCCCGACTGCATCTGTCGCATGGCATTCGATACGTCTTGTGCGCCGGCGGCGCTCTCGTCAACCGCGCCGTCGATGAGCTTCACGTCAATGCCCTTCCAGAAGACGTTGGTTGAAAGCAAGATCAACGGGTGGATGATCACCGCTCCATAGAGTTCATCAATGCGGTACTTGTCGAGCACCAGCCGGTAGAAGCCGCCGGCACTCGCCGCCATTTTCGCGGGCAAGTCGGTTCGCTTGTAGTAGAGATACCAGGCGCCGAGAAAGCCGAGCACACCGACCGCGACGGAGACCCCCATGAACGCCAGCTCGCTGCCGGTATCTTCATGTTCCGCAGCGCCAGTCTCGGCCGGAGCGCCGCCATGCGCCGCAGCTTCAGCCGGCGCATACTGCGCGAACACCGGGTCGAGGAAATGCTCGAAGTGATCGGAGCCGCCGAGCGACTGCGGGATGCCGATCCAGCCGCCGATCAGCGATAGCGTGCCCAGGATGATCAGCGGCACCACCATCACCCACGGACTTTCGTGAGGCGTTCCATGACCATCGTCATGACCGTGGTCATCGCCGTGTCCGGCCGTCGCCGGGTTCGGCCCGCGATACTCGCCGAAGAAGGTCAGGAACCACAGCCGGAACATGTAGAACGAAGTCATGCCGGCGGCGATGATCCCGATCAGCCATAGAACGTGCTGGCCGCTCGCCCACGTCTGCCACAGGATCGCGTCCTTCGAGAAGAACGCCGCGAAGGGCGGAAGTCCTGCAATGGCAAAGGTCGCCGAGGTCATGCTCCAGAACGTCCATGGCATGTACTTGCGCATCCCACCCATGAACCGCATGTCCTGCTCGCCGGCGAGGCCGTGAATGATCGAGCCCGAGCACAGGAACAGGCAGCCCTTGAAGAAAGCATGCGTCATCAGGTGGAAGATGCCGGCGCCGTAGGCCATCACGCCCGCGCCCATGAACATGTAGCCGAGCTGTGAAACCGTGGAGTACGCCAGCACCTTCTTGATGTCGGTCTGCACAATGCCGATCGAGGCGGCAAAGATCGCGGTCAGGGTGCCGATAATCGCCACTGCCAGCATCGCTTGCGGCGCGCGGTCGAAGATCGCGTGTGAGCGGCACACCATGTACACGCCTGCGGTGACCATCGTCGCGGCGTGGATCAGCGCGGATACCGGCGTCGGGCCTTCCATCGCATCGGGCAGCCAGACATATAAGCGGAATCTGCGCCGACTTGCCCGTCGCGCCCATCAGCATGAGCAGGCCGACGGCCGTCAGCAGACCGGCGCTGGCTTCGACGCCCAGGCCCGAGATAGCCTTGAATACACCGTCATACTGCAACGTGCCGAAGTGCTTGATCAGCAGAAACAGCGCGATCAGGAATCCGAAGTCGCCGACGCGGTTGGTAATGAACGCCTTCTTGCCTGCGTTCGCCGCCGAAGGTTTCAGGAACCAGAAGCCGATCAGCAGATACGAAGCCAGGCCCACCCCCTCCCAGCCGACAAACATCAGCAGGTAGTTGTCTGCCAGCACCAGCGTCAGCATGAAAAACATGAAGAGGTTCAGGAAGGAGAAGTAGCGGTAGTAGCCGCCTTCATGCGCCATGTAGCCGACGGAGAAGATGTGAATCACAAAGCCCACGCCGGTGACGACCAGCAGCATCACCAGCGACAGTTGGTCGAGCCAGAAGCCGTATTCAACCGAGAAGTCGCCGGCCGCCATCCATGTCTGATGGTGCTCGATGTAGGGAATCTGGTTCGCGGCCAGGCCGAAGAATTGAACCGCCACCCAAACCGCGTAGGCGAAAGCCACCGCCGTCGATCCCAGCGCGATGGTGTTCACCAGCGCTTTGGGAAAGCGCTTACCCAGCAGCCCGTTAATAGCGGCTCCGGCCAGCGGCAGCACCGGAATGATCCAAAGATGCATAGAATCCTATTCGCTATTCGCCATTCGCCATTCGCTTTTCGCTATTCGCCAGAAAGTTCCCTCGTCCCATCTGGCGAAAAGCGAAGAGCGAACAGCGAAGAGCGTCTGTCATAACTTAAGCAAGTTCACGCGATCGACATTCAGCGTTTCGCGCGTGCGGAAAACCGAGATGATGATTGCCAACCCGACCGCCGCTTCAGCCGCAGCGACGACCATCACGAAGAACACGAACACCTGACCGCTGAGCTGCTGCAGTTGCGCCGAGAATGCGACGAACGTCAGGTTCACCGCGTTGAGCATCAGCTCAATCGACATGAAGATGGTGATGATGTTGCGCTTGATCAGAAATCCGGCCACCCCGCAGGCAAACAGGATGGCGCTCAGGATCAGGTAGTAAGAAAGAGGCACCATCTACTCCTCCCTCCGCGCCAGCACGACCGCGCCCATGATGGCGATCAGGATCAGAATCGAAGTCACTTCAAACGGCAGCAGGAAGTCGCGAAAGAGCAGGTGCGCTATCGGCTGCGCCGCGCCGAACGACTCGGTTCCGTTCATTACCTGGGGTCCGCCCAGCCTGAGCTGATCCATTCCCGTCATCCGGCTGACCACCGCGGCTGCAACGCCCAGCCCGATAATCAGTCCAGGCACGCCTAGCATGGTGGCGACGCGGCTGGAATGCGGGGTGCGCTCTTCCTCGCCGGCGTTCAGCAACATGATGGTGAAGACAAACAACACCATTACCGCACCGGCGTAGACGATGACCTGCACTGCGGCCACGAACTCGGCGCCCAGCAACAGGTAGAGCAGGGCCAGCGACCCCATCACCACAATCAGCGACAGCGCGCTATTGATCGGGTGCTTCTGTACCAGCAGGTTGATGGCCCCGCCGACACAAACCGCCCCGAAGATGAAGAACAGAATTAAATGCAACATGATGTTTTTCGCTATCGGCTATAGCACTTCATGCCCGTGTAAGAATCGCTATTCGCCTTTCGCTTTTCGCCAGACAAGCGGATGATCCGAACTATTGGGCCTACCCTTGTAGCTGCTGCTCTGCGCTGTCGGCATTTTCCACCAGCTCGCTGCCCCGTCCCATCCGGCGAAGAGCGAATAGCGAACAGCGTTATTTCAGAGCCACCACCAGACTGGTCACAATGATGTTCGCCAGCGCCAGCGGCAAAAGAAACTTCCAGCCAAACGCCATCAACTGGTCATACCGGAAGCGCGGCAGCGTGCCGCGTACCCAGATGTAGATAAAGATAAACGCCAAAACCTTCACCACGAACCACACGACCGGCAGGATGGCCTGCAAAATCGGCGGACCGAACACCGGGCCCGACCATCCACCCAGGAACAGCACCGTCGCCAGGCACGCGACGGTAAACATGTTGGCGTATTCCGCCATGAAGAACATGGCGAACTTCATCGAGCTGTATTCGGTGTGATAGCCGGCGACCAGCTCGGTCTCGGCTTCCGCCAGGTCGAACGGAATGCGGTTCGTCTCCGCATACGCCGCCATGATGTAAATGAAGAACGCGATGAACTGGCCGGTGAAGATATTCCACTTCGGGAATGAAGCCCAGCCAGGTGCCCTGCTGCGCCATGACGATGTCGCGCAGGCTGAAGCTGCCTGCGTAAATCAGCACGCCAATCAGCGAAAGCCCGAGCGCAATCTCATAGCTCACCATCTGTGCCGAGGCGCGCAGGCTGCCCAGCATCGAGTACTTGCTGTTCGACGACCATCCCGCCAGCGCTACGCCATACACGCCGATGGAAGTCAGGCCAAGAATTACCAGCAGGCCGATGTTGACGTCGGCGATCTGCAACGGCGTATGGACGGAACCGATCGTCACCCAAGGTCCAATTGGGATGACCGCGATCGAGGTCAGCGCGACCGTCAACGACAGAACTGGCGCTAGAAGATATAAGGGCTTATTGACGTATGGCGGTGTAAGGTCTTCCTTAAAGATAAACTTTAAGCCATCGGCTAGCGGCTGCCAGATGCCGAATGGGCCCACGCGCGAAGGTCCCCAGCGGTTCTGGATGTGTGCGACGACCTTGCGCTCCGCCAGCGTGGTGTAGGCCACCGCCGTGAGCAAAACGAAGAGCGCGATCACAATCTTGATCAGCGAGACGAGGATGAAGAGTCCGATGCTCATTTGTGCAGTTTCAAGTTCCGAATAACGCTCCTGGGTTTTCGCCTTTCGCTATTCGCCCTTCGCTTTTCGCCAGAGTTCAATCGCGACCGACCGGTCTGGCGAACAGCGAAAAGCCGAACAGCGTCTTCCGATCAATCCGCCGCCACTTCCTTGTCCGTCGGCTTAGTCTCGATAGCGCTCCATCACCGTGTTCAGCGTCGCCGAATACCGGCCCAGCGTGCCCGAGGTAAACAGCGTGTCGTTCGACGGCAGAATCAGCTCCGGATGTCCCGACGCCGGTCTCGCCCGTGATCTGCACCAATTGCGTGTGCTCGTCCTGGCCGGCCAGAACGCCGAGCCGCGAGATGTCGTATCCCGGCACCAGCCGCTGAATCTCATCGAGCATGGCAATCGGATCGTACGGGCTCATCTTCGGCTCGAGATTGTGCGACGCAAGCCACACGGCGTGACGGTCCGATCTCGCCCGACTGCGCTCCGCGCGACTGTCCCATGTCGGCGCGCGTGCCTCCGCCTGCCGAAGGGCACCAGCTTGCGCACGTCGTAGCCCATGGTGTTGGCAATGCGCACGATGCACTCGAAATCGTCGCGCACGGCCGAGAAGTCGCCGCCCTTCTTCACCATCTGCAGGTCGCCGCAGGTGTTGGTCATGGTGCCGGACTTCTCGTAGGCGTTCGCCACCGGCAGCACCACATCAGCGACCAGCGCCGTCTCGGTCAGGAACATGTCCTGCACCACAGTAAAGGTGTTCTGCAACACAAACGGGTCGATGTTGTAGCGCGCAATAGGATTCGAGCCGACAACGTACAGCGCCTTCAGCTTGCCGTCTTTCGCGGCGTCCATCATCTGCAGCAGGTTCATGCCCGGCTGCGTGGGAATTTCGTCCAGCCACTCTTCGTGGTAGCGCGTGGCCGAATTCACCGGCGCGTATCCCGGCAGCATGTCGGGATAGAGACCCATGTCGGCCGCGCCGCGCGAGTTGGCGTAATCGCCGAGGCAGGCAAACTTCGCACCCTGCGCCAGTCCGAAGTCGACCAGCGCCTTCACATCGGCGCCGCGAACTTCCGAGCCAAAGACGATCATCAGCGGCTTCTCGCCTTTGAGTCTTGTCGCGCAGATCGTTCAATGCCTCGCGCGTGAGGTGTGGCGAGACAACGCCATCCGCCGCCGAATCGTTCCCCGCGAGAAACTGCACGAATCCGCCTTCCGAGCCGGACGCAATCTGCGCGAACGCCGTCGCCTGACGGCGGAGCTTGATGGGATAGGAATTGACGACATACACCCGCGCACGATGCAGCCGCACGTTGGTGCGAATTGCCAGGCGAGCAGCGGATGCTGCTCCGTCGGATTGTTGCCGATGAGCAGAATCGCCGGCGCCTCGCCGATCTCACGCAGCGACGCAGTCGCATTTTCCTTGCCCGCCAGCGCCGACGCGAAAGCAGGGAAGTCAGCGGTGCGATGGTGGTCGATATTGTTCGTCCCCAGCGTCAGGCGCGCAAACTTCTGCAGCAGGTAGTTCTCTTCGTTCGAGGTCCGGTTCGAACCGATGACGCCAATCGCATTCGGCCCGTCCCCGGTCAAGATGTCCTTAAACTTTGAAGCGATCAGCTCAAAGGCCTGCTCCCACGTCGAGGGAACAAACTTGCCGTCGCGCTTGATCAGCGGCTTGCTGAGACGGTCCTCGTTGTGCGCGAAGTCGAACGCGTAGCGTCCCTTGATGCAAAGGAAGTCGCCGTTGATGCCACTCTTGTCGCGATTGTCGCCGCGCACGATCTGCATGCCGGTATCGGCCCGCCGCACGCCCAGCGTCGTCTTGCAGCCGTCGCCGCAGTGGGTGCACACGGTGCCGACGTGCTTCATCTCCCACGGGCGCGTCTTGTAGCGATACGCACCTGACGTCAGTGCGCCGACCGGGCAGATGTCGATACACATGCCGCACTCTTCGCACTCCAGGTGGTCTTCTTTGTTGGGCGCGATGATGGAGCTCGATCCGCGATTCTGTATGCCCAACGCCCACACGTCCATGCCTTCGCCGCAGACGCGAATGCAGCGGTAGCACAAGATGCAGCGCGGCCGATCGAAGTAAACCACCGGCGACCATTGCTGCTCCTCGCGATGGTTCTTCAGTTCCATGTACTTCGACTCGGCAGCGCCGTAGGTGAAGGTCATGTCCTGCAATTCGCATTCGCCGCCGGCATCGCACACCGGGCAGTCCAGCGGATGATTGCCCAGCAGCAGCTCGATCATGGACTTGCGCGCCTGCTTGATCTTCTCGCTCTCGGTGGTGACCACCATGCCTTCGCCGACCGGTGTAGTGCACGCCGTTTGCAGCTTGGGCATCTTCTCGATTTCCACCAGGCACATGCGGCAAGCGCCCTGCAGCGAAAGCCCCGGGTAATAGCAGAACGAGGGCACGTGAATGCCCGTGCTCTTGCACGCTTCAATCAGCAGCGTCCCCGCAGGAACGGTGAGCTTCTTGCCATCGACAGTGAGTGTTACATCAGCCATAAAAACCAGTTGTCAGTTGTCAGGTATCAGTTGCCAGTGAATACCTGTTGATAATCCTGTTTCGACTACCGAAGCTGCCAGCCGCCAGCTTCCAGCCGCCAGCCAAACAAACCTTGTCATCCTGAGCGAAGCGAAGGACCTGCTTTTCGTTCGCGCTCTGACGCCTGCCGTTCCTACGGGACTCAGGATTCTTGTACTCCGCACCCTTAGGCCGCGTGCGCCGACGTAGTAGACGGTTGTGGGAGTTTCACAGCCAGCCACTCGACTACATATTGTTTCGTCTGATGGTCTGGATCGAACTCATGAAAATCTACGCTGGTTGTGGTTGCCTCGGGAACAGGCTCGCCGGCCTTTACCGTCTCACTCAGGTACAACTCCAGAGCATCGCGCATATTCGCCCGTACGTCGTCCAAGCCGTCGCCTAGCGAGCCGCATCCGGGAATGTCGGGCGAAAAGGCACTCCAGTTGCTCTCACCCTTTTCGTAGACAACCAGATATTCTTGCGTCATTTCAGACCTGCCTTTTTCAGAATACTGTGAAGCAGTCCTTTGCCGATCTCTTTACCGGTGTGCAGGGGCACAATCAGGAGCCCTGGCTTCGCCGGATGACGAAAATGCATGTGACTGCCCTTCTGCCCTGTTTTCTGCCAGCCGTCGGCTTCCAAAATGCGAACTAATTCCTGCGGTTTCACGGTGACTTAGACCAGCGCCGCTTCCGCCACCTTCTCAAACGGGCACGGCTTGCCATCCAAGTGCGCCTCAAACTCTTCGCGGAACTTTTCTATGTACGAAATCATGGGCATCGCCGCCGCATCGCCCAAGCGGACAGAAGGTCCGGCCCAGCATGTTGTCCGCCAGGTACTTCATGTTGTCGATGTCCTTAGCCACGCCGCCGCCGGAGTGAAAACGCACCAGCGTCTTCTTCAGCCAGTCAGTGCCTTCGCGGCACGGAATGCACCAGCCGCAGCTCTCATGCTGGTAAAACTTCATTACCCGCAATGCGAACTTCACAATACATTGCGAGTCGTCGAGCACAATCACGCCGCCTGAGCCCAGCATCGTGCCGGCTTTCATCATCGCGTCGAAGTCCATCGCCACGTCGATCTCGTCCGCCTTCATGATCGGCACTGACGATCCACCCGGCACCACAGCCTTCAGCTTGCGGCCGTTGGGAATCCCGCCCGAGACGTCGTAGATCATCTTCTTCAGGTTGTAGCCCATGGGCAGCTCGTACACGCCGGGCTTCTCCACATTGCCGCTCATGCAGAACAGGCGCACGCCGCCATTTTTTGGCGTGCCGAGATCAGCGAACCACTGTCCGCCGCCAAGAATAATGTGCGGCACGCTGGCCAGCGACTCGGCGTTGTTGATCACGGTCGGCCCGCCCCAGAGTCCCACAATCGCAGGGAAGGGAGGCTTGATGCGCGGCACGCCGCGCTTGCCTTCGAGCGATTCCATCAGCGCCGACTCTTCACCTACTTCATAAGCGCCCGCGCCCGAGTGAACGTAGATATCGAGGTCGCGTCCCGAGCCCATAAAGTTCTTGCCGATGAAGCCTCGCGCGTACGCGTCGGCCACGGCCTTCTCCATGATCTCGATCAGATAGCGGTACTCGCCGCGCAGATAGATGTAGCCCACCTTCGCGTTGATGGCGAGGCAGGCGATCATCACGCCTTCAATCACCGAATGCGGATCGTGCTCAAAGATCAGGCGGTCTTTGCAAGTGCCGGGCTCGCTTTCGTCGCCATTGCACAGGACGTACTTCGGCTTGGCCGACTGCTTGGGTACGAAAGACCACTTCATGCCTGTGGGGAATCCGGCGCCGCCGCGGCCGCGCAGGTTCGACGTCTTCACCTCGTTGATGATCGCATCCGGCTCCATAGTCAGCGCCTTTTGCAGCGCCTTGTAGCCGTCGAGCTCAAGGTAGCGGTCGAGGTTGGTCGCGCCCATGCCGAAGCGCTTGGAGACGACCTTAACTTCATCGGGATGTGAGACTAAGTAAGCCATCAGTTGTCAGCTATCAGTTCTCAGTTTCGGAGCTACCAGCCGCCAGCTCCCAGCAATACAAACCTTTGTCATCCTGAGCGACGACTCTGAGCTGCGCCGAAGGGGAGGAGTCGAAGGACCCCCATGCCCCTCTTTTCACTATTCGCTTTTCGCCAGACCTAGGTCGGTCATCACACTCCGGCCAAAAGCGAAGAGCGAATGGCGAAGAGCGTTCATTGCTTCTCGCTCTTACGAATCCCCTCAATAACCTCGTCCATCTTCTCCGGCGTCAGGTTCTCGTGGAACTCATAATTCAACATCATCGCCGGAGCCCACGAACACGCCCCGATACACTCGACTTCCTCGAGATGGAATAGGCCGTCGGGCGTGTCCTCTTTATGGCCGATGCCCAGCTTCTTCTCGCAATGCTCAAAAATTTCGTCCGCGCCGCGCAGCAGGCAGCTCACATTCGTACAAATCTGTAGGTTGTACTTGCCGACGGGATGAGTGCGCAGCATCGAGTAATAGCTGATGACGTTACGCACTTCCAAATCGGAAAGCTCCACCCGCTGGCCGATTTCGTGGATCGCCTCATCGGTCAATGCGCCGATTTCGTCCTGGATGTACAGCAGCATCGGGACGAGTACCGACCGCTTTGTCGGATAATGCGTGATCATCTCCGAGAAGCGTTGTTCGAGTTGGTCAGAGAAACGCATAAGAGCTACCAGCTGTCAGCCACCAGCTAAACCTTGTGTCATCCTGAGCGACGAGCGGAGCGAGGAGTCGAAGGACCCCTATCACACCCTCAGAACTCTCTTTTCGGCGCGGCCTGCTGCGGCCCAACGCGGCCAGCAACGATCTCTGCCTTGAAGTAGTTCTCGCCCTTCATCGGTGTTCCAGCGATACGCCGCAAATATGCGATCTGTCCGACATGCGTCAAGGCATCGGCAACCGGACCTTGAAACAACGACCCGGCACTTACTGCTAACGGCGAGCTCGATGCCAGGTAATCATCGAACGCCTGCAACCCTGCATGAAAGCGCTGCACTCCCTCTTTCCACGTCAGCGGCGCCGAATTCTGCCAGCGCTGGTTACCTTCAGCCATGGACAGCGCCCAGTCCAGCAAATCTCCCAAGTGCGCCAGGATTTCTCCCGGGGTACGCGAGCCTTCGGCAACTCGAAATGCCGCGAAATCTGCCGGCGCGCCCCGCAGCGCCTTGCCGCCGCGATAGGCGAGCGTCGCCAGCGTATGACGTAGGAACTCGCGCTGCGGATCGGGAGCCGAGTTGTGTGCCGCGGTTGCCATCAATCGCTCTTCGCTTTTGGGCTATTCGCTCTTCGCCAGAATCGCCATCACCGATGTCTGGCGAACAGCGAACCGCCGGGTGCCCCATCCCGGCTTGTTTTGCCGGGTGGTTTTTTGGGGATTCCCCCGAAAAGCTGTGTCGTCCCTACGGGACTCCAACCCTCTAAACTCGCCTACCCAGCGTTGAAGCGCTGGGCTAAGCTGTTTCGCGCCTCCGGCGCTAGCGTGTTCGTGATCGGTACTCTTTCGCAACTCGCAAGATCTGGTTTTCACTAATTGCTGATTGCTAGTTGCTGCTTTATCTATCCACATCCCCCAGCACAATATCGATCGACCCAATCGCCGCCACCACATCGGCGATGCAGACGGCCCTCACACATCTTGCCCAGCGTCTGCAGATTCGCAAACGACGGCGAGCGCATGTGCACGCGATACGGCTTGGCGGTTCCATCGCTCACTACGTAGTAGCCCATCTCGCCGCGCGGCGACTCAACCGGCAGATAAACCTCGCCCTCGGGCACCGTGAAGCCTTCCGTCACGATCTTAAAGTGATAGATGAGGGCTTCCATTTCCGTCTTCATCTTCTCGCGATCGGGCAGCACAACCTTCGGCGCGTCGGCCTTCGTCGGTCCTTCCGGCAAACCTTCCAGCGCCTGCACCACAATCTTCTGCGACTCGCGCAGCTCCTGCACTCGAACGATGTACCGGGCGAAGACGTCACCGTCTTTCGAGACCGGCACGTTGAACTTGAAATTTTCGTATCCCGAGTACGGATTGTCGCGCCGCAGATCAACGTCGATGCCGCTGGCGCGCAGTGTGGGTCCGGTGCCGCCGAGTGCCAAACAATCCTCGGCGCTGATTTGCCCGACGCCCTTAATCCGGTTCACAAAGATAGGATTGCCGGTCAGCAGCCCTTCGTACTCGTCGATATCGGCAGGAAAGCGGTCAATAAACTTCTTAACTCTGTCGAAGAAACCCAGCGGCGGCTCCAGCGCCAGGCCTCCGATGCGGAAGTACGACGTCATCATGCGCTGTCCGGAGACCGCTTCGAACAGCCGCAAAATGTCTTCGCGCTCGCGGAAGCAATACAGAAACACCGACATGGCGCCGATGTCCATGGCGTGCGTGCCCAGCCACACCAGGTGCGAGTTGATGCGCGTCAGCTCGTTCAGCATCACGCGAATCCACTGCGCGCGCGGCGGAATCTCCAGCCCCAGCAACTTCTCTACCGCCAGGCAGTAGGCAAGGTTGTTGGTCATGGGGCAGAGATAGTCGATGCGGTCGGTCATGGGCACGACCTGCTGGTAGAACTTGGCCTCGCAGGTCTTCTCGATTCCGGTATGCAGGTAGCCGATGTCGGGCAGGATGCGCACGATGGTCTCGCCGTCGATCTCCAGCATGAGGCGAAGCACGCCGTGGGTCGACGGATGCTGCGGCCCCATGTTCAAGAGCATGGTGCGGTCTTCCGTCGAATCCAGTACGTAGAGGGCGTTCGAGCAGTTGGTCAGCCATGTCTACCGATATCCCTCAACCGGGTAGTCCTTGCGCAGCGGATGGCCGTCCCAGCCCTCCGGCATCATGATGCGCTTCAGGTTCGGGTGGCCGTTGAAGCGGATGCCGAACAGGTCGAAGACTTCGCGCTCAAAAAAATTGGCGCTCGGCCAAATCGGCGCCAGCGAATCAACGCTGGGATCGTCATCGGCGAGTCTCACCTTCAGCCGCACGCGCTTCTTCGTCGAAGTCGAGAACAGGTGATAGACCACTTCGAAGCGCGGATTGTTGGGATACCAGTCGACGCAGGTGACGTCCATCAGTGAGTTGTAGTTGAGTTGCGCGTTGTCCTTCAGCGCGCGGCAGGCGTCGCGAATGCAGGTGCGCTCCAACGTAGATGGTCAGCTCGTTGCGATCGAACTTCGCGCCTTCGATGGCGCTGGAGTTCCACGCCAGCAGCGTCCCGAGCTCGGGCTTGTGCTTCAATACCTCAACGTCGGTGATTGCCGGCGGCCAGGGCATGGTCAGATCCTCTCCGCCTTCGATGGGCGGTTCCAGTCGATGGCGCCCTTCTTCACGATGTACCAGTACCCAGCGAGCACGATGCCGATGTACACCAGCATCTCCCAGAACCCGAACATCTTGAGGTCTTTGAAGATGACCGCCCAGGGATAGAGGAAGATGGCTTCAACGTCGAACAGGATGAACAGCATCGCGACCAGGTAGAACTTCACCGAGAAGCGCTGGCGCGCGTCGCCCACCGGAGTCATGCCGCATTCATACTGCGACATCTTCGACTTGTTGTACTTGTGCTGGCCGATGAACCACGAAAGCAGCACCATGGCCGACGCCAGTCCACCTGCAATGCAGATATGGATCAGCAACGGCAAGTATCGGGCGAAATAGGTATCAGGCATGTGCGAAGGCCGCTCAGAAAGCGTTGCGCAACAATAGGCAAATACTTGAGTTTATTGTTCGCTACGAGGCATGTCAACCAATCGGAGAGCAGCGTTCATGCAGGTTTCACAATGCTGCGACGAATGTCGCGAATTCGTGCGTGGGGGAAAAGGGTGTCAGTTCGTCAGAGGTCAGTTGTCAGTGAAACGGGACGATCGGGTGTCAGGCGCCAGGTCTCAGGTGTCAGTCAGGCCGCGGTCGTTGTTTCAAGTTTGTCATCCTGAGGTCGCCTCGCGACCGAAGGACCTGCTCTCGCTTGCGCTACGACGGTCGTCGCTCGCACAGAGATTACCTGCGTGGGTCGAGTGGAACCCGCAACCACAGAGACAGCGAGGCACAGAGGCCGGAGACTCTGAGGCCTGAAGAACTCGGTGCCTCGGTGCCTCTGTGGTGAAGTGAGTCCTCACCGGCATGCTAGGTCTACGTTAAACGGAGCGCCTTTCGGCATGACCGAGGTCGTGCCCTGAGACGGTGCTGTCGAAACACACCGATTGCGTCTATCCGCCGCCGACAAAATGCACGATCTCCAACTTGTCGCCGTCGTGGAGAACGGTCTCGGCCCACTGCGTCCGGGCAACGATCTCGCGATTCAGCTCCACGGCAACGCGGTCGGGTTTCATGTCGAGATGGGCGATGAGGTTGGCCAGCGTCAGATCGTCGGCAAACTCCTTTTCGTCGCCATTGATTTGCAAGCGCATGAGATGAATGTAACTCAAGCTGCATCCGCCAGGCCCCGCATCGGGTGGCGTATATCCTCTCGGGTGAAATCTCGATGACTTTCCAGCTTTTCGCAGGAATTTGATTTACCGTCCAGGTATCTTGGACTAGCTTAGTGTGCCCGCCCATTTGCGTCGAATGCACGCCGCTAGTACCTAGTTGCAAAAGTTAGCGTGCGATAAAACCCGTTGATAACTAACGCTTTATCTCTTGCAATCTGTACGCGAATTAATGCAACGAGGTACTAGTCGATAGTTCGCCTACTTCGTGCACTTTCCGGAGGAGCAGTCATGAAGGTTAAAACTATCTGCTGTTTGACCCTGCTTTTATCAATGAGTTCCATGCTCGCGGCCCAGGGGGTTACCCGTTGTGGAGGGCCTATCAACGCGCTTTACATCAACTGGCCAACGTTTCAATTCGATGTTTGTCATACGGGTTACAACCCTTATGAACACACGCTGAGCACTGCAAACGTGGGAACCCTTGTTCTGGATTGGAAGTACACGACGGGCAGCTGGATCTATACGTCTTCCCCTGTGCTGGCCAATGGCATCGTGTACATTGGATCGCTGGACACCAACCTGTACGCCTTGGATGCCAACACGGGAGCAATGCTCTGGGGTTTCCCGACGGGTGAAAGCATCAACAACGCAGCCGCGGTGGCCAACGGCATCGTGTACGTCGGTACCAGCAACTTCGGCCAGAATTTCTTCGCTTTGAATGCCACCACCGGGGCGGTGATATGGACGCACCAAGTTGGAGAATGGTCCACCACTTCGCCGACCGTAGCCAATGGTGTGGTGTACGTGGGTGAGGCGAATGGCACTCTCTATGCCCTGGACGCCGCCACGGGAGCGGAGCGGTGGAGGTACTACGCAGGAGGCGACATCCAGTTTTCTTCGCCGGCCGTGGTCAATGGCGTCGTGTACTTCGGGGCCTGGGACAAAAAGGTTTACGCGCTGAACGCGGTGACAGGAGAGCTTCTCTGGAGCTCTTCGCTCGGAGGAATTATCAGTTCCTCACCGGCGGTTATCAGCGGTGTCGTGTACATCGGCTGCATTGACCGTAGCCTATATGCCCTGAAGGCAGGCACGGGAGAGGTACTCTGGAAGTATGCGACAGGCGGTAGTATCGATTCCTCGCCAGCCGTCGCTAACGGCGTGGTCTACCTGGGAGCAGACGACGACAACTACTTCTACGCGGTGAAGGCCGACACGGGGACATTACTCTGGAAATACCCGGCAGGCTCTGTCTCTGGTTCGGCGGTAGTTGCCAATGGTGTTGTCTATTTCGGCTCTAAGACAGGTGTCGTTTATGCCTTAAACGCCGTCAGCGGCACATTCGTGTGGAGTTACACCACGGGCGATGGAATCTTCTCAGCGCCGGCGGTGGCCAATGGCATGGTGTATGTCGGCTCCAGAGATCAGAACCTCTATGCCTTCCATCTGCCGGGGCAATAAAAGGTGCTCGGTCGTTCAGCTAAAGCAGAGGAAGAGTCATGAAGATCGCGACCGCCATTCGTTTCGGTGTTCTCCTGATAGTCGGCTCAACTCTTCCTGCGCAATACATCGCGGCGCAATCCAACCCGCCGTGCGGCGGAGTTTGGTCGCAGTTCCACTTCGATCCCTGCCACACGGGCTACAACCCGTATGAGACCATTCTGAGCCCCGCGAACGTGGGGAATCTCGTTCTCGATTGGGAGTTAAGGATTCCCGGGACAAACGTGACGGCTTCGCCGGCGGTCCTTGGTGGCGTACTCTACTTCGGCACTGAAGGCGACAGCGGTCTCCATGCAGTAGATGCGAGGACCGGAATGTTGCGGTGGAGTCAGAGCTCGGGTTATGACTGGGCAGGTTCGCCCGCAGTGTGGACGGACGTCGATCTTGTGCGCCACGTATACCGCCGTGTGTTCGTGGCGTCTGGTTCCGACATGCGCTCTGTCGATGCAGCTACGGGCCAGGTCTTGTGGGAGGAGAGAGATCCATTTGGCGACATACCCTTTCCTGAGATAACGCTGGCCAACGGTGCAGTGTATGTGGCGTCTTACCATATGGGCAATGTTCATTTCGGGCACATATACGCGCTCGATGCCCGTACGGGAGAGGTCCTCTGGAAGCTCAACATGCAGGATTGGAATTTTTCGACGCCGGCAGTGGCCAATGGTACGGTGTATGTCCGGTGCGACGAGCGTAGCTTGTGCGCCTTAGATGCTGCTACGGGAGTGATTCTGTGGGAGTACACCGCGGCCGTAGGGGACATCTTGTCTCCCCCTGCAGTGGCCGGTGACTTGGTGTACTTCTGTGCTTCGAATCTGACCCTGACTTACGTGTATGCCGTCAAGGCGGCGACGGGAGCATTGGTTTGGCAGCGCCCGATCGGGACTTTGAGTTCAACTCAGGACAGTTCTACATCGACTCCCGCGGTGGCCAATGGTGTCGTGTACATCGGGTTGGGCAACAACTCCCCGGAGCGTGGTGAACTGCACGCCATCAATGCCAATACTGGAGCGCCCCTGTGGACCTACAGGGTGGCAGATCGAATTGACTCCTCTCCGGCAGTGGCCAATGGAGTCGTGTACTTTGGGTCGGAAGACACGAACATCTATGCTCTGGATGCCCGTACGGGCGCTCTCCTGTGGAAATACACTACCGGGTCCGAGGTGGTTTCCTCACCGGCAGTAGTCAATGGAGTCCTGTACGTTGGATCGCTCGATTCCATGTATGCCTTCCACCTGCCGGGGCAATGAGCGAAAACGCGTGTGTCGTCCGTGAAGGGACTCGAAGATTCTTGACAACGCCTACCCAGCATTGCGCCTTCGGCTCCATGCTGGGCTAGACTATTTCGCGCCTACGGCGCTCGGCCTCGACTCGGTGCATATTAATTCGCAACTTCCCACGGCAATCTAACATTCCAACTCACCCACTCGGTCATCTAAGTTCCATCTCAGGGCTGCGGAGACTGCTTGCCGGCGCCGTACTTGGCGTGCCTCCCGCCTTCCGTGTAAGCTTCACAACTCAATAAGGCAGAAGGTAATTGGCAGCTAGCGCAGAAACAGTCGGGGCCCTCACCGTCTCTAAGCCGGAGACCAACCCGTGGATCATCGCCATCGCGGTCATGCTGGCCACGTTCATGGAAGTGCTCGACACTTCCATCGCGGCGGTCGCCCTGCCGTACATCGCAGGCAGCGTTTCGGCCACCAATGACGAAGCCACCTGGGTACTGACCAGCTACCTGGTCGCCAACGCTATCATTCTTCCCGCCAGCAGTTGGTTTTCGATTAAGTTCGGACGCAAGCGCTTCCTGATCACCTGCATCATCATCTTCACGGTTTCGTCGTTTTTCTGCGGCTCGGCCAGCAGCTTGGGCTTCATCCTGATCGCGCGTGCCCTGCAAGGCGCCGGCGGAGGCGCGCTACAGCCGCTGTCCCAGGCCATCCTGCTGGAAAGCTTTCCCCCGGAAAAACGCGGCCTGGCCATGTCGGCATTCGCGCTGGGCGTAGTGGTTGCGCCGGTGCTGGGGCCGACGCTCGGGCGGATGGCTAACCGAGACCTACTCCTGGCGCTGGGCGTTTTACATCAACATCCCTGTCGGAATTCTTGCCGTCCTGCTGATTGCTCGCTTCGTCGAGGATCCGCCCTACATCAAGAACGCCAAGCCCGGCAGATTCGATGGACTTGGGCTCGGCCTGTTGGCGATCTGGCTGGGCGCATTGCAGATCATCCTCGACAAGGGGCAGGAGGACGACTGGTTTGGCGCAACCTGGATTCGCTGGGCGACCGCGATTCTCGTCGTTGCGCTGGTGGCGTTTCTCATCCGCGAGCTGACGCACGACAAGCCGCTGGTCGATTTGCGCATCTTCCGCAATCGTAATTTTCTGGTGGGGTGCGTCCTCATCTTTCTTTTCGGGGCCGTAGTGTACGCCCTGATCACCTTACTGCCGCTCTTCTTTCAGGAGCTGCTTGGCTACACGGCATTGGCCGCGGGATTGGCGGTGGCGCCTCGCGGCCTCGGGGCCCTGTTCTTCATGCCCGTGACCGGGATCCTCACCGCAGAAATTCGACAACCGCTACCTGGTTTGCGGGGGATTCATCTTCACCGGCGGTTGCACCTGGTGGCTGGGACAAGCCACGCTCCAAATCGGTCTCAGTGGTCGCTATTCTGGCCGATCATTCTGACTGGCGCCGGGGTGAGCCTGATCTTCGTTCCCCTGGCCACCTCGACCATGGGCACCTTGCGCAACGAGGAGATCGGCAATGCCAGCGGTCTGTACAACCTGATGCGTAACGTCGGCGGCAGCATCGGGATCTCCGTGGTCAACACCATGCTGGCGCGCCACGAGCAGTCGCATCGTGATGAGCTGTCACACAACGTGGCAGCCTTCAGCCATATCTTCCAGGAGCAGTACCGGGCGCTGACCGGCTACCTGTCGCAACATACCGATCCCGCAACCGCCGCGCGGCAGGCGCTGGACATTCTGAACCGAATATGGCAAAGCCAGGCCGCCTTGTGGTCGTTCGTCGACGACTTCCGCTACCTGGCGGTGTTGTGCTTCCTGTGTGCACCCATTGCTTTTGCCATGGTCAAGGTGCGGAAGCGCGGCGGCCCGACCATGGCGCACTGAGCAAGAGGTGTCAGATTTCAGGTGTCGGGCGTCAGAGAGCTCTCGGCGCGACGCCTGATACCTGATATCTATAGCCGAAAGCGTCTATACTTGGGCCAATCCGCCGGGAATTCATGATCTCCGCGCACTACATCCCGCGTCCCCCATTGTCGGACTTCATCAGCGTCTTCTGGTATTGGGACGGCTACTGTCAGCCGCACACGCGCGAGCGGCTGTTGCCGAACGGCGCCATGACAATCGCTTTCAACCTAGGCGAGCGTCCCACTTCGGTTGATCACCCTGCAAATTCTTACCGTAGCGACGTCACCAGCACTCAGGTGATTTGTGGCGCGCGATCGACATCCATGATTGTCGACACCGCGAACATGGTGACCACATTCGGGATCCAGTTCAAGCCAGGTGGCGGATTTCCGTTTCTGCGGATGCCCGCCAGCGAGCTCAGCGATCAGTGCGTTCCGCTGGACGACGTGTTCGGCTCCAGCGCGAGAAGCCTGCGCGAGAGGCTGCTGAAGAGCCCAACGCCGGCAGAGAAGTTCGCGGTCGCCGAGCAGTGGCTGCTCTCCCAGGCAAAGCAGCTGCAAAGGCATCCGGCCGTGGCTTTCGCGACTGAGCAGTTCGTGGGCGGCTCCTTTGCACAGCCGCTGTCGTCGGTGATGGACCGCATCGGCTACAGCCAACGGCATTTCAATCAACTCTTCGCCGGCGAAGTCGGGCTCACCCCCAAGCGATTCCTGCGGGTCCGGCGATTTCAGCGGGTGATTACGTCGATTGCGGGTAGTGAGTCGGTTGACTGGGCCGACCTGGCGCTGCGCTGCGGCTATTACGATCAACCGCATTTCGTGCACGATTTCCGCAGCTTCGCGGGACTCACTCCGGCAGAGTACCTCGCCTACCGTACGCCTCACCTCAACCACGTTCCCATACTCGATTAGGTCAGATTTTTACAAGACGGCGCCCGGCGTTCGGGGCGAGAATCGTGACAAATGCCGCTGAGCTGCGGCGATCACGTTTCGACAATCACATTTCCAAGAGGAGAGCACAATGGCAGTCAAACCAGTTCCCGACGGATTTCACACCGTAGTACCGTATCTCACCGTGGGCGATGCGCGCGCGCTGATCAACTTCATCGAGCAGGCGTTCGACGCGAAGGTCACCTACTGCATGAAGGATGATGACGGCAATGTCAGGCACGCCGAAGCGAAGATCGGCGATTCGATGATCATGATCGGTCAGGCCCGGGACGAATGGAAGCCCAGACCGGTAATGCTTTGCCTCTATGTGCCGGATTGCGACGCCCTTTACAAAAAGGCGCTGGCAGCGGGGGCGAAGGTTGTTCGCGAAATGGCGAACCAAGCGTACGGCGACCGCAGCGGCGGTGTGGAGGATTCACAAGGCAATCAGTGGTGGATTTCGACGCACGTAGAGGACGTCTCGCCGGAAGAGGTGGAGCGGCGGATGAAGGCGGGCGCGCACTGAAACGATGATCAAGTCCCATTAGTCAATTGCAGGAGGTAGGGTGAGGCGAACTGTTACCGACGTCGCTTGACGGACTTACCACATTGCGTAACTAATTTGACGCATTATGTGTAAGCGGAGCAACCTGGAGAGCTGATTCCGGCTGTCAGGAGGGCGTGTTGGCGACAGTGGCCCAGCCGGAGAAGTGGTGAGAACCTGTCCGAATTGGCGGATGCGCTTGGCACGCGGCCCTCAAGCCTGCAGCGTGAGCTGGCGTCGCTGGTCGACATTGGCATCCGACAGCGGCGGCACGAAGGCGCACGCGCCGACTTCCGGCCGGAGAAAGCAGTCGCCGATCTTTCGGGAATTGCGCGGGATATCCGAAAAGACGCGCGGGCATTGCGCTCTACGCTGAACAGAGAGGCTACGAGTTTATCAACGACGAATCGCGTCATCGTTCCGCTAGGCGGTCGGTCGCAGGGGACGAAGAGCATGCAAGCAGCGATATCGATCTATGGCAAAGGCGAGGAAGGCCTGGCTGCAAGTTGCAGTGAGAACAGCTGAGAAGAGTGCTGCGGCGAAATCGAGTAAACGGCACCAATAATGCCTGCGCCGGAGCGCTTCGTGAGGCGGCGTGGGGAAGAGTTGGCATTCTGACCTGCGTCATAAGAAGTCGAAGCTATTGTTTGAATGTAAGCGAACAGGAGTTGGAAGCAATGGCTGAGAGTAGAGCGATCAGAAGCTCACGACGTCGAACAGAGAGCTCAACAGCATGCGTGGACTCAACCGACGCGATCCAGGCCGGCAGGTCCGAGTCTATCTGCGGACGGCGATTTGCGACGGCATACAACGCTGTTCGAGAGCGGCTGAACATGGCCAAGCTGTGCCGGATACAGGAATACGGCGAAAGAGGGACGCCACGGATTTCCTGAAGCGAGCGCTTGGCGATGGCGTTCTTCATCCAAGAGCTCCTTGATTACTTTGATGTGTGCCGCCGCAAACGCAATCTGATCGACTACTTGAGCTCGGGAGTGGCCTCTGGCACTGAGGCGGCGGAGATCGTCGCCAAACCAACGGATTATCTCTACGGAGCAATGGACTACCAAGAATCACCCTTCCCTGAAGATAATGAGGCACGGCCGCTTGTAACGGAGCTTCCATGACAGCGGCTCAATTTCGCAAGCTGGTGCTGGGCTTTCCTGAGAGCGAGGAGCGCTCCCATCACGGCCATCCCGACTTTCGCGTGGGCGGAAAGATCTTCGCCACGCTCGGCCATCCTGACGAGACACGCGGCATGGTGCAGCTCACGCCTGAGCAGCAGGCCGACTTCATGCACGATCATCCGCAGGTCTTCTCGCCCGCCGCAGGCGAATGGGGACAGAATGGCTCGACCATCGTGAATCTGCCCAAGGCGACGAAGACGGTGCTCCAGACAGCAGTCGAGGCGGCGTGGAAGAACGCGGCATGAAGATGGCAAGAAATCGGCCGACCGCGCTTTCAACTCCTCGCAATATTCCGGACGACGTCGAGCTTCGACCCGGATGTCATCGTCCTCAGAAACGGAAGCTTTGTGACGCGCCTGCGTTCTTGCCGGCTGACTCGCGTCCGAATACAGCCCTGCTAACGTAGCACTTAGGTGTAGGCATCGCATAGCTAAGCAACTGCCAGCAGCTCTGCTTGCATCCAAGTACGCGGACTTGGACAACGAAAATTGACCACAGCGAAGAAAATTCTTGCTCCCGGCATTACCGAGGCTGACGCGATCGCGCGGGCTAAAGAAGGCGACGCCGAGTGCTTCGAGATGCTCTATGGCATGCACAAGCGCCGTGTCTACTCACTTACTTTGCGCATGACTGGCAACACCGCCGAGGCTGAAGACCTCACACAAGAAGCCTTCTTGCAGCTCTACCGCAAGATAGGAACGTTTCGGGGCGAATCGGCTTTTTCGACCTGGTTGCACCGCCTGGCGGTCAACGTCGTTCTCATGCACCTGCGCAAGAAGGGGCTCCCGGAGGTATCGCTGGAGGAGACCATGGAGCCGCAGCAGGAAGACGGGCCGCGGAAAGACATCGGCGCCAGGGACAACGTGCTCGCTGGGTCCATCGATCGGGTGAATCTGGAGCGCGCGATCGAGAGCCTGCCCCCCGGATATCGCATCATCTTCGTGTTGCACGATGTGGAAGGATATGAACACAATGAGATTGCCGAGATGATGGGATGTTCCATCGGCAATAGCAAATCGCAGCTCCACAAGGCCCGCATGAAGCTGCGTGATCTGCTGAAGCTGAGTCGGGCTGAAAAGGCTGCGCGAAGGTAAGGTTCGAGTAGTACGTGAGGAATTCATGCGAAGTAGCCGAGAGGCGTATACCGCCAGCCGCGGGATTGTAAATGGCGGCATCGGGCACGATTCGCGGGAAATCCTGGGGAGAGAAGAGATGAATTGTGCCGAGTTTCAAGAAGCGTTGCCGTACATCATCGACGGCGGGGGCACTCCCGAGCAGCAGGAGCATTTGGAGAGTTGCGCAGTCTGCTCCGACCTGGTGGCTGACCTGAAATACATTGCCGAGTGCGCCAAGCTGCTGGTTCCGATGGAGAACCCCAGCCCACGGGTTTGGGAGGGTATTGAGGAGTCGCTGAATCGGGAAGGTTTGATCAAGCGGCGCCACGTGTAAGGCAGTGCGGCGCTTCAGCGCCATTTTTTAAGTTGCTCCATCCCGTATCAAATAGCCGGCTTTAGCCGGCAACAGAGTTGCTCGGCTAAAGCCGAGTCTGGTGTTCCGCAATCATCTGCAACGCGGGCCTGAAGGCCCGCACTACCCGGTTACGTCTTCAACACCGTCTTTTCGTAAAGATCGCGAAAGCGATGGCCAGGATCGTACTTCTTCTTCAGGGCTTCATATCCGTCGCGGTCATAAATGCTCCAGAACGTCTCCTTGTCATAGTAGGCGCTGGAGTAGAGCCCCTTCACCCCATGTAGCTCGATAGCTTTCTGCTCGATCTTGCGGTTGTAAAAGCCGTCCTCCCTTGCTTTCGGCAGCATGCCCCAAAAACCAAAGTTGACGTATAGCTTATGTGGGTCCACGGGGCAGAGCATGTAGCTGACACCCGGATCGTAACTTTTGAACGGGCAGAGCCAAATCGGAAGTATGCCGATCTGGCGGAGCAGAAAGTCCAGAAACTCCGGCGCGTGCTCGATGGGAATGTCGACGTCCTGAATGACCGACTCGGTCTTGTGACTTCAGCGGCAGCTTGCGCGATAGCCGCATGAGCGCTGGTAAGTTCGCGAGTTCAGAAACCGCCGGCCGGCCAGGGCTCGGATCACCGGGTTTTGCGCGTGAAACACCTTGGAGCACCAGAACCAGTCCGTGTCCCAGCGCCAGATGTAGTCCTTCACTGTCAGATAGTCGGTCTGCTTCTCTCGAATGGATTGGTAGAAGATCTTCATGTAGGTGTAGTCGCTGACAAAAGGCGCTGTGTCGCAGAATTCGCCGCTGACGATGTAGCCTTCGTCCCGGTCGAAGACGACGCCGTCGACGAAGTCGAATTGTGGGTCCGAGCAGAGCGCAGCGAGCTGCTGGAACAACTTGCCCGGTTCGCTGAATTTGCGGTGGGTCAGCTTGACATAGCGCTTCGCTGGCGCAAGCTTGACTTTAAGCCTGAGGGCGTAACCTAAAGTTCCATAAGAGTTTGGAAAGCCGTAGAACAGGTCTTCGTTCTCCCGGGGCGAGCCGACCATTGTCGTCCCATCCGCCAGCAAAACCTCCAACTCCTGCATCGTCTCGTGCACCAGGCCGTACTTGAAGGACGACGACTCAATGCCCAGTCCGCTGACCGCTCCTCCGAGGGTAATGGTCTTCAACTGCGGGACGACCGTAGGCACCACGTTGTATGGGAGGGTCGAATCGACCAGATCTTCGTAGGTGGTCATGCCCTCGACGTCGGCGATGAGAGCATCGGCGTCGACCTTCAAGACATGGTTGAAGTCGCGAACGTCGATGCGGCGCTTGGAATTCTCCTTACGCGCGCGAAAGAGGTTGGAGGTGGACTTGTTGAGCCCGATAGATTGCGTGTGGTCAGACTGGCGGAATTCGCGAATGAGTTTGTCGCGGCGCTGTTCGTAAGCGGGAAGACTAGTTTTGGTCATAGTCATAAATGAACCAGACCGTGACATCCGCCTGGTAACGAAACCTGTCTCGGTCCAAAATTCTATTCTTGTCATCCCGAACAGCGTGAGGGATCTGGTCTCGCTCGCGTCACGAAAAAACTATGGGCGGGCGCCCGCTTTAACTGGCAAAACTCGGGCTGACGGGAGATCTGTCCCGATGGAGGCGGAGAGCAGGTCCCTCGCTCCGCTCGGGATGACAAACAAGAAAAAGCGAGCGGGCCTGCAAGTGACATTTCACCCAATAGCGATGCGAAGACTTCACCGCACCGGCTCGTAGCTTGGGATCGCGCCCGTGCTCAGCACGATCTGCCACAACTGCATGCGTCGCGCACGAAACGATCCGGCAGACATCATGAGGTAGAGCTTCCACATGCGAAAGAAGCGCTGGTCATAGCGTTTCTTGTCGAGCGTGCAGTAGTACGTCTCAAAGTTCTTCCACCAGGCCTGCAAAGTCTTGTCGTAGTCAGGCCCGAAGTTGTGCCAGTCTTCCACCACCCAGAGGTTCTCCATGGCGCGGCCCAGTTGCGCGATGGAGGGCAGCATTCCATTGGGAAAGATGTACCTGTCGACCCAGGGATCGGTGGAAGTACGCGAGCGATTGCCGCCAATGGTGTGCAACAGGAACAGGCCGGAGTCCTTCAGCTTCGCGCGCACCAGCTCCAGAAACGGGCGATAGTTCCTGTAGCCGATGTGCTCGCACAAACCAATAGCGGCCACGCGGTCGAATTGCCCGTCTTCACGCATGGCCTCGCGATAATCTTTCTCTTCGATTCGCACCGGAAGGCCGCTACAGATCTCGCGCCCGAACGCTACCTGCTCGTTCGAAATGTTGTAGGTGACAACCTCGCAGCCATACTCCTGGGCCATGAAGCGCGCCAGTCCGCAGAAACCGCCCCCGAGCTCCAGTACCCGCATGCCGGGCTCCAGGTGCAGCTTGCGGCAGACGAGGTGCATCTTGCTCTCCTGCGCCTCGTCGAGATTGCCGGCATCCTTCCAGTAGGCGCAGGTGTACTGCATGTGCTTGTCGAGCATTACGCGATAGAGATCGTTGCCGATGTCGTAGTGCTGGCGCGCGACCTGCTTCGAGGAAGATTTCTTTTGCAGATTGAACAGCGCGCTCCTCACGCCCAGCCACAGCAGTTCGCAGCGTTTTGACGTGCTTGTCGAGCTCCGCGCGTTGGATGCGGCAGAAGAACTCGTCTAGTTGCGGCACGTCCCACCAGCCGTCCATGTAGGACTCGCCGACGCCCACCGAGGCATGGTTGAGCGCGCGGTGGTAAAAGCGCTCGTCGTGCACCTGAAGGTCCCACGGATCGGGACCGTTCACGGTGATATCGGCGAGAGCGAGAAGTTGACTGATAGCGTCTTTGGCTGTCATGCGTAATGCATTAAACGGCAAGAGACTTTACGAAGAGCAAATTTACAAGAAGAGCGTCTGGGCGACAACGCTCAGCTACCGAAGGTCCGTGGCAGGTTCCAGTGACGCCATACCGCCAGCACCCGGAGCACGAAGCAGAACGTTCCCCCGGCGGCAGCAGACGGGCTCGGTGGCACGCCCATTCGGAGTGCCGCTATCATCACTGCGGCCCCGGCCAACGCCGCGACGGCGTAAACATCAGAGCGCAAGACTGTCGGAACGCGGGCCAGGAGGATGTCTCGTACTGTGCCTCCGCCAACCCCGGTGATACCGCCCATAAGGACGGCGATCAGCGGCGGTATGCCAAACTCGAGGGCCTTGGCTGCGCCCGCTACTGCGAACAAAGACAATCCCGCCGCATCGGCCACGACCAGCACCGGGTTTGGAATGTGGGTGACAAAGCGAGACCAGAAAAACACCACGAACGCGGCTAGAAAGGCTACCGCAGCGTACCGCCAGTTACGAATCGAAGCGGGGGGAAGCGCTCCGATAAGCAGGTCGCGAATGATCCCGCCGGCCAGCGCGGTAGCAAAGGCCAGCACCATGAGGCCCAGCAAATCCAGATCAGCCGCAATCGCCGCCGTTGCCCCTTCGATGCCGAAGACAAAGGTGCCGAGAAGGTCGAATATTAGCACCAGCTTTGCCGGGTCGTGTTTCACGTGTTATCGAGGCCGTCCCAATCGGGATATCGAGTGCCTTAGATTAGCACTGGGAGCTTGTGTTCCGGAGAACTTGGTCGGGCTGCCACAACGGCCTGTGACCCGTGCAATTGACCCGGTTTCGCCCAAAATGTTATAAGAAACCGCTCTGTAATGTGCCCGTAAGCTGGGGGAGTATGTCCCGGCGGCGGGTGTAATTTCCCGGCGCGGCCAAACCTCAACACTTCCGTCTTGAAGTGGAAGCGTGTTCTCGGGATTCCAGCAGGTATAGCGACGGTCGTACTTTCCGCCTTAGGGAAGAGAACCGCGCGAGCCCATCCTGCTGGCGGTACCTGACTTTTATGAACGCTCTCTGCGGAGAATCGTGGAACAGCGAACCGGTAATCATCATCAAACGTGGGCGCTCCCTGCGGCCCATCGGAGAACTCGTATGCAAATTTGGCTTGCCGCCGCGCGGCAACTGAAGCACGCAAAAGGCCCGGCTACAGCCATGGCCGCGGCACTGATGCTTATTCTCTTCAACGGCTCTCTGGCTTTCGCTCAACCCAGCAGCGAAGCCTCAGGCGAGGCCAGCCTGCGACTGCCTGATCTGTCTAAAGTTCCCTTTCTGGGGATGAACGGCCACAGCCTGCTGCTAATCGGGCTGCTCTTCTGCTTCTTCGGCCTGCTGTTCGGGCTCGCCATTTACATGCAGCTCAAGAACATGCCGGTACACCGCTCCATGCGCGAGATCTCGGAGCTGATCTACGAAACCTGCAAGACGTACCTGCAGACCCAGGGCAAGTTCATCCTGATCCTGTGGGCGTTCATCGCGGTCATCATCGTGGCCTACTTCGGATGGCTGGCCCCGGTGCCGGGCAAGCCCATTGGCGTGACCTTGCCGATCATCCTGCTGTTTAGCGTTGTCGGAATTTGCGGCAGCTACGGCGTGGCGTGGTTCGGTATCCGGGTCAATACCTTCGCCAACTCGCGAACCGCCTTCGCCAGCCTGCAGCGGCAAGCCGTACCCGATCTACGCCATCCCGCTCAAGGCGGGAATGTCGATCGGCATGATGCTGATCTCGGTCGAGCTACTGATCATGCTTTGCATCCTGCTTTTTGTTCCGGCTGACTACGCCGGGCAGTGCTTCATCGGATTCGCCATCGGCGAGTCGCTGGGCGCAGCCGCGCTGCGTATCGCCGGCGGTATCTTCACCAAGATTGCCGATATCGGCTCTGACCTGATGAAGATCGTTTTCAAGATCAAGGAAGACGACGCGCGCAACCCCGGCGTCATCGCCGACTGTACGGGCGACAACGCGGGCGACTCGGTTGGCCCCAGCGCCGACGGCTTCGAGACCTACGGCGTCACCGGCGTGGCGCTGATTACGTTCATCCTGCTGGCGGTGAGGGATCCTCGGATTCAGGTGCAGTTACTGGTGTGGATCTTCGTCATGCGCATCATGATGCTGGTCTCCAGCACAGTTGCGTACTTCCTGAACGAAGCCGTGGCCAAGGCGCGCTACGGCAACGCCGACGAGATGAACTTTGAAGCGCCGCTCACCTCGCTGGTGTGGCTCACGTCTATCGTTTCCATCGTGCTCACCTACATCGTCTCCAAAGTGATCATTCCTGAACTCGGGGGCGACGACACGCAATGGTGGAAGCTGGCGACCATCATTTCCTGCGGAACCTTGGCAGGTGCGGTGATTCCGGAACTGGTCAAGGTGTTCACTTCCGTTACCTCAGGACACGTTAAGGAAGTTGTGACCTCGGCGGAGGAAGGCGGAGCCTCGCTCGATATTCTGTCGGGCCTGGTGGCCGGAAACTTTTCCTGCTACTACCTGGGCTTCACCATGGTCGCGTTGATGAGCATCGGCTACTACGTCAGCACCCTCGGCTTAGGCGCCGTGGTAGGGGGCGTGCCGCTGATGCTGGCTCCGGCGGTATTCGCTTTCGGCCTGGTGGCCTTCGGATTCCTCGGCATGGGGCCGGTGACCATCGCGGTCGACTCCTACGGGCCGGTAACCGACAACGCTCAGTCGGTGTATGAGCTGTCGCTGATCGAGCAGGTGCCGAACATCGAAGGCGAGCTGCAAGCGGGACTACAAGATCAACGTCAACTTCGAGCGTGCCAAGCACATGCTGGAAGAGAACGACGGCGCGGGCAACACTTTCAAGGCCACGGCCAAGCCGGTGCTGATCGGAACTGCCGTAGTCGGCGCCACCACCATGATCTTCTCCATCATCATGGCGCTCACTCATGGGCTGACGGAGAACGTGGGCAACCTGTCGCTGCTGCATGCACCGTTCGTGCTGGGATTGATCAGCGGCGGCGCTGTCATCTACTGGTTCACTGGCGCGTCGATGCAGGCCGTCACCACCGGCGCCTATCGCGCGGTGGAATTCATCAAGGCGAACATACGGCTGGAAGGCGTCGAGAAGGCGTCGGTAGAAGACAGCAAGAAGGTGGTGGAGATCTGTACGAAGTACGCGCAGAAGGGCATGTTTAACATCTTTCTGGCGGTGTTCTTCGTCACCCTGGCCTTCGCGTTTGTGGAGCCGTTCTTCTTTATCGGCTACCTGATCGCCATCGCCATCTCCGGCTTATACCAGGCCATGTTCATGGCCAACGCCGGCGGCGCGTGGGACAACGCCAAGAAGATCGTCGAGGTCGAGCTGAAGCAGAAGGGAACTGCGCTGCACGACGCCACGGTAGTGGGCGACACGGTCGGCGATCCGTTCAAGGACACGTCTTCTGTGGCCATGAACCCGATCATCAAGTTCACTACGCTGTTTGGACTGCTGGCAGTGGAACTCGCAGTTCAGCTAACGGCGACGAACGGAACTGCGTTCGCCCACATCCTCGCGATCGTGTTCTTCGCCATCTCGTTCTTCTTCGTACATCGCTCGTTCTACGGCATGAGGATCGTGAAGGCGGAAACCGGGAAGACTGTCGAAATGGAAACTGCCGCAAGATAAGACCGGCAAAAAACCCTTACCCGTGGAGCGCGCCCGCCGCAAAGCGCGCTCCATCTCGCTGGCAGTTTGCTGAAAACGTCGAACTTCGAGTAGAGCTAGCTTTCAGGCCAGCGTCTACGTGGTCGAGAATACTTAAGGGCGTAGAGCATTTTCAGAGAAGGCGAAGACCGAGTCCCCTCGGTGGCTAGAGCCCGGCTGCGTTGATGCCACGTGCGGCACGGCTGAAGCCGTGCCCTTTCAAGGCGAGTGGACTACATTAACTGTGAACCTGTCATAGCCCCTGAGGTACTTCGAAGCCTGCGGGAGCCACGGCGGAGGAGCCGGTCTTCGTTGCAGTCGAACAGAACTTTTCAAATTCACGTTCCCGGAAGGAAGTAGTTATGGCTGGCCCACCGACCAAAATCATGATCATTCGCCACGGGGAGAAACCCCCAAGCAAGCCGAACACCAAACCTCTGGACGTAAAGTTGGATGGCGAGCCTGGCGGCGGAAAGTCGCTGATCGTGGCAGGATGGCAAAGAGGCGGCGCTCTCAACGCGTTCTTTGCCCCCTACGACGCAAGCCCCGCGAATTCCCATATCGCAAAGCCAGCCTACATCTACGCTGCCGATCCCAAAGGCGAGAGCGAACGCCCCTGCGAAACAGTGACCCCTCTCGCCGACTGGCTCGGATACAAACAAGGGAGCGCAGAGTTCAACGTGACGTACGACATCAACGGCGGCGAAAAGGACCTGGCGAAAAGCGTACTTGGTCTCACCGGCGTGGTGCTCATCTGCTGGGAGCACGACAACATCTACCCGCATATCATGAAGGCGATCAACGATGGAGTTACGATCACGAACTATGGCGATCTCAAGTCCTGGCCGAATCGCTTCGATCTCGTGTGGGTGCTTGATTTGAACACCAACGGCAAGCCCACGTACACGTGGACCCAGACCTACCAGAACTTGATGGCTGGAGACAAACCATCGTAGTAGAGGTTGCGTCGGTTTGCAGGGACTACACAAGAAGGCGGACGCTGACCGGCACGACTGGAAGAACGGAGTGGGGCGCTGGCTGAACCCACCTGGGTTGTTCTGCTACTGCCGCCGAGAACAGGTCTCTCGCGCCAACCGATGGCGCTCCCCAATGACAAGCGGGGGATGGGCGGACCCGTTGCTAATTGCTGGTTGCGAATTGCTTCTTCCTCACGGCGACTTCATCTTCTCTTTCACGCTCTTGGCCAGCTTCTCAATCTGCTCGGCCTTCTTGATGACGTCGAGCGAGATGATGTTCTCGTTGGTCTTGTCGACGTACTGCTTCAGCTCAGTGGCCAGCTCAAGCAGCTTTTCGCTGTCACGCTTGATGTCCTGCTCGCGCTGCAGGTTGCGTTGTTTGGCGGCCTCCCGCTCGACCTTCTCGGCCATAGGATCTTTGTCGCGCTGCGAGGGCTCGCCCGGCGCCGGCGGGAAGGTTGGAGTTGGTGGTCCCTGTGATGACAGTACGGCGCAAAGGGCAACATTCAGCGCAAACAGCTGGAGAAGAGCAGTGCAGATTTTGCGCACGGAGCGGAGGCCAGCGAGGTGTCTCATGATCGCTACGATTATAGTGAGTGCAACCTGATTCGCCGCTTGCCCCTGAAAGGTCGTTGAATGCCGTCAGCGGCTGCGCACGACGGCGCATGACGATTGCTATAATCGCGCCATTGATGCTATTTCCTGCGTTCTTCGGCTCGCTGTTCGACACCTTCGCTCCCCACGACGTCGTTCACATCTTTGACGACTGGCGCGACGATAGCTTCGATTTCCTGCGTCATCAGGCGCCACGCATTCTCGCCATCGTTGGGGTTGCGTTCATCCTGACGCGGCTGCTGAAGGTCGTCGCGCGCCACCTTGCCGATCTCGGTTCGATGGAGGTGCTGCCCTCGGCAGTCAGGGCCCAGCAGTTGCGCACCCTCTCGAGCGTTATCTACAGCGTCGGCGTCTTCATCATCGGCTTCCTGGCGACCATGCAAGTCCTTACCCAGCTCAACGTCAAAGTTGGGCCGCTACTGGCCAGCGCGGGCATTGCCGGGTTGGCGGTGGGGTTCGGCGCGCAAACGTTAGTTAAGGATTTTATTAACGGTTTCTTTGTGCTGGTTGAGAACCAGTACGACATCGGCGATACCGTGCGCATCGCGGGCGTGCAAGGCGTGGTGGAAGGTTTGACGCTGCGGCGCACGACCCTGCGGGATGCGGACGGCACGCTGCATACCGTTCCCAGCAGCCAGATTACTGTGGTCAGCAATCTGACGCGCGACTGGACGCAGCTCGCCTTGAAGATCTCCGTCAGCTACAAGGCGGACAGCGACCAGGTCATCAAGCTGCTGAAGGAGGTCGCTCTGGAAGTAGCGCACGATCCTAAGTTCCAGGGACAGATCGTCGCTGAGCCCGAGGTGCCGGGCATCGACCGCGTCAACGGCGATGAGGTGGAGTACCTGCTGCTGTTGAAGACCAAGCCGGGAGCGCAGTTTGATATCAGTCGCGAGCTGCGGCGGCGCATCAAGGTGTGCTTTGAGAAGAGCGGCATCGAGCCGGGCAATCCGAACAAAGTGTATGTCGTGGATAGCGGACGGGCGAGTTGATTGGGTTCATGGGCATTGGATTTGTCGACCATTCTAAGAGTAAACTCGAGATCATGAGCGTCGTCGAAGATGTGCGCGGTGCAGTACAAGATCTCCCCGCTCCCGAGTTGCGCGCTATAAAGAGCGCCTGGAAGCTCTGGAGGAGAAACTCGACATTCGAGTCGCAGGTATAAGTCGTCAGCTTGAGGAGCGCTCGACCGGGCTTAACGAGAGAATCACTGACTTAAAGCAGTATCTCGAGAAGCGATTCGATAGTCTTGAATCTCAGCTGCGCATCTCCGAGCGCTTGTCCGTGGTGGAAGAAAAGCTCAAAGAGCGTACCAACTAAGCGTCCCTTCCGCTCCGCCCTTCACTTACTCAGCCCCGCCCACTTCTCCAGCAACTGAATCGTCGCGGCGTAGTCCAGGTCATCCCAACCTTCTTCGCTGGCGAGCTCGTAGATTTCGTCAACCGTTTCCAGCGCCGGCAACTTCACGCGTACTTCCTTCGCCGTGTCGAGCAGCAGGTGAATGTCTTTGTGCATGAGCCGCAGAGGGAAGTTGGGCGAGTAATCGTGTCGCATGACGAAGGGAATCTTGTAGTCCACCACGCCGGACCGGATCATCGAAGCCTGGATCAGCTCGACCATCTTCTGCGGCTCGACGCCAAGCTTGCGAGCCAGCGTCATGCCCTCGGCAAATCCTTCGTAGATCATCGCGATTTGCAGGTTCATGCAAATCTTGGCAGACTGGCCCTTCCCGGTACCTCCCATGTGAATGGCTGTCTTGCCCATAGCTTTGAACAGCGACTGCAGGAACTCGACTGCTTCGGCTGTGCCCCCGACGATAAAGATAAGCTGCGCGTTTTCCGCCCCGATCTTGGACCCGGTCACCGGTGCATCGACCCACTGCACACCCTTGGCGGCGATGCGCTCGGCGAATTTCACGGTCGCCGAAGGCGAGATGGTGCTGGAGTCGACGACGATCATGCCTTCATGCAGCGACTGTTCCACCCCATCGGAGCCGAACATGACGCGCTCGACTGCAGCCGTATCTGCGACGCACATCCACACCACTTCGCATTCCTTGGCGGCGTCGGCCGGGGAAACGGCGGTTTTGGCTCCCTCCACCGCCGGACGCGCGGTGCGGTTCCAGACACAAACTTCGTGCCCGGCTTTCACGAGATTGGCGGCCATGGCACGACCCATAATGCCGAGACCGAGAAATGCGATGCGCATTCGCTTCTCCTTGGAACCGAATCAATGATTTAAGCTGAGTAACCTGAGAAGGTCAAGGAAAGCCGTCGTCAGCAAACGGTGACCAAGCCTTTTTTGGGCATGCCCGTTCACTCAATACGTTGGAGGAAGCATGAAATTCGGTTTTACCAAGGCGGTTGTTCTGGCTGCCGTTATGACCCTCGCTTGGTCGGCCCCCAGCTTGGCAACAATCTGCGGCATTCAAAATCAAGTTTACTGTCAGGAGTGGGACGGCACCGGCCAGGCGTTCAGTTCGCAGAACGATGTGGGCGGTCTTGCTCTCTGAGCCCAAACCTGCGACAACTTCACGCTGAACGGGAGCGGCAGCATCACCCTGACGCAGCTCACATTCGAAGGTGGATATCTGAACCCCACCGAGCAGGGAACGATCACCGGGTTCACCGTCAATCTCTATGCCGACAACGCCGGCCAGCCGGGTGCGCTATTGCAAAGCGCCCATGTTGACGGCGACGGAAACGAGGTTCTCGACGCCGTGATCAATGGTCTTTCGCTGGCCCCTCATTACAGCATCGCTCTGCCGAACTGGACGGTTACTGCCGGCACGCGGTACTGGGCTGGATGTCTATCCCGATCTCACCTTCCCGCCGCAGTGGGGCTGGGAAACGGGTACGGGTGGCGACAACATTGGCTACCAGGACTTCTTCGGTCAGCGTTCGGCGACGGGTAGTGACAGTGCATTCGCGCTGGGCGGAACTGCGGTCCCGGAACCGGGTACTTTAGTCATGCTTGGTACCGGCGTTCTGGGTCTGGCGGGGGTAATCCGTCGCAGGCTGATTTAACGGACAAAGACTGATGCTTCTCGCAGGCGCCTTCGGGCGGCTCTCGTTTAACCCGTTTACTGTTGGTTACTAATTTGCATGCACCGATTTCAACGGAATCAATAGTAAATCCAAGTTATTGAGGGAACACGGCAGGTCGGCCAAATCGGTTTGACGCCGCCGCAACGGAGTTAACTACATGATAATGAGTAACGCGAAGAATTTTTGACCGTCAAGATACTCGACAAGCTTCCCAAAATCGGGTAACTTTGCTTTCCGTGCGTGTTCTGCCCCCAAAGTGCGTGGGCGGTGGGACGTGTAACTGAGTGGCCCAACTTCCGTACGCTCGCTGGTGCACCGGCAGGCGACGGCTCTAATAGGAGGAAACATGAATTTTGGTCGCAGCAAAGTAGTTTTACTCGCCGCGCTCTTTGCCCTTGTGCTGTCGGCTCCGGCGTACGCAGCTGTGCTGTACAGCCAGCCCTACGATAATCAGGGCATACTAAACGCGTCGCAAAACGACGCTGGCGGGTTGGGCAATTTCGCCTCTACCTACGACAACTGGAACATCAGCCCGGGTGGACTTTACACCATTAACGAAGTCAAGTTCACCGGTGGATACTTCAACGGAGACCCGGGTACAATCACCGGCTGGACCGTCAACGTGTACTTTGACAGCGCAGGACAGCCCGGCTCCCTGCAGCACACCGCGCACATTGACGGCAACGGCGGCGAGAGCCTGCTTGGCGACAACATCTATACCTATGACATTACCGGCCTGAGTTTCCAGGAACTCTCTGGGATTCCCTACTGGCTGTCTGTCGTACCCGATCTCAAGTTCCCGCCACAGTGGGGCTGGGCGACCGGTACGGGCGGGGACGGAATCGCCTATCAGGATTTCTTCAACAATCGGAGTCAGTTGGGGGCCGATCAGGCCTTCGAACTGGACGGTACCGCTGTTCCAGAGCCTGGAACGCTGGTGATGTTGGGCACCGGCGTGCTCGGCCTGGCTGGCGCCATTCGCCGCAAGCTGTTCTAGTCGACGTACGCAAGCTATAAGGCAAAGACCGAATCGCTATCCGGCGGTTCGGTTTTTTTCTGCATACTCGGGTATCAGGTGTCAGGCATCAGGTTTCCGTCGAGTAGTTCACGGTGAGAGATCTAAGTCGGCGAACATGCGCTGTAGTCTCGGGACATGAAGGCCTTGCTTTCCTGGGTGAAAAGCCTAGCTGATACCTGAAGCCTGATACCTGACACCCACGAGTTTCAACGACTGTTTGCCGTTGTGCCTTCTACGCGAATCGGTTGCCCGCTCAGCTGTAGTAATACCGCCGGGCGCGGGAAGGGAAGAGCTTGACCAGTCCCATTCCACCCAGAAAACCTCCGACATGAGCCCAGAATGCGATGCCGGTTGAGCTCCCGGCGTGGCTTGCAATGGAAGTGGCCGCGCCACTGAGGAATTGGGTAATGAAGAAGAAGCCCAGAACAATCCAGGCAGGAAGCCACACGAAGAATACGAAAAAGAAAGGTACCAGGGTTAGAACCTTGGCGCGCGGATAAAGCACAAAGTAAGCACCCATCACTCCGGCGATCGCGCCTGAGGCTCCAACCGTGGGTACAGTCGAGGAGATGTTAAAAAGCGTGTGCAGCGCCGCCGCCGCCAGACCGCTAAGCAGGTAAAGAACCAGATACCGGAAGTGTCCTAGATAGTCCTCTACGTTGTCGCCAAAGATCCAAAGCGCAAGCATGTTGAAGATGAGGTGCAGCCATGAGCCATGCAGGAACATCGAGGTGAACACCGGAACGAATGCGGCTGCCGGAGGAATAAATCGTGCCTGGAGTTGGTAGACCAGGTTCCAGGGTACGTAACCCTGATTGAACAAGACGACGGAAATTCGCGCCGGTACCATTCCAAACTGCGAAAGGAAGCTGGTGAACGCTCCTGGACCACCGGCGCGTTCGATGAGAAACTCCAGGAGAAATACCATGGTATTCGCCGCAATCAGCGTGTAGGTGATGTAGGGAGTGGCGACCCGCGGCGCGTCATCTTTCAGCGGGATCATAGAGGGTTCGTCTGCGGCGATGACGGCAGGGAATTGCTTAAACGGTGGCCGCTCCCGGAGCGAGGCAAGCTACGCATTGACCGATTCTTCCTGAACGTACACGATACCAGAAGCATGGCACTCAATGGTGTGATCGTGGTCGACAAGCCCCAGGGTTGGACCTCGCACGATGTCGTCGCCCGTTGCCGCAAGCTGCTCGGGGAGCGCTCCATCGGACATCTCGGCACGCTCGATCCTATGGCGACCGGCGTTCTGCCGCTGGTCACCGGTCGCATGACCCGCCTCAGCCAGTTCTACTCGGGCTCCGAAAAAAGCTACGCGGGAACGATTCGGCTGGGAATCGCAACCGATACTTATGATGCGGACGGCGATGCGATTGGCACCGAGCAGAACATTGAAGTATCACTTGAGGAATTGCAAGCCGCGGTGCGCGGCTTTGTCGGGCGACTGCTGCAGACTCCGCCGCCCTTCTCGGCAAAGAAGATCAAAGGCGTGCCCGCGTACAAGCTGGCGCGCCGCAACCAACCAGTCGAGCTGAAGCCAGTTGAGGTCGAGGTGTTCGAGTTTGAGGTGCGGGAATTGCGTGGCCCGGAAGTGGAGTTCTCCTGCCGGGTTTCGTCGGGCACGTACGTTCGCAGCCTGGCGCACGATTTGGGGCAAAAGCTCGGCTGCGGAGCACACCTCGCCAGGCTGCGCCGCACCACCGTCGCCGAGTTCGAGATCGCGCAGGCACACACGCTGGAGGAGATCGGACAGTGCGCCGCCGAAGGACGCATTGACGATCTACTGATCCACCCGCGGAAGGTGCTTCCGGAAATTCCCTCCGTCACCGCAGACCAGGAAGCCGTGGCTCGCATTCGCACCGGCCGCAGCGTGAACCTGCCTGATATGTCTCGCTCGAAATGGGTGAAGGTCTTCGCCGATCAGACGGACTTGATCTGCCTCGCCAGCCGGGTCGCCGGAACGCTGTTCCATCCCAAGGTGGTGCTGGTGTAGCTTGCATCAACGCAGGCAGAAGGTCACATCCCAAGCGCATGTGATGCACAAGGCCTAATCTAGCATCACTAAGCGCGGAGTGATGTATACTTTCCATCATGCGAACAACTGTCACTCTGGACGACGAAGCCGCCACGATCGCCCGTGAATACGCTGAGAGCCGCAATCTCTCAATGAGCAAGGCCATTGGGGAATTGATTGTGCGAAGCGTACATCGGCAGCCCCGGATCAAGTATGTGGATGGCCTGCCGGTATTCGACTCACCAAAATCGAAGCGCAAAATCACTACGGAGTGGGTCAAGAAGTTCGAGGCTGAGACTTGGTAAAGCTCCTCGATACCAATATTCTGATTGCTCTCGCACGCTCGGAGCACGTGGTACATGAGAAGGTAAAGCACTGGTTCAAGCAAATGGGCGATGGTGCCTGGGCTACATGCGCTCTGACGGAATCGGGCTTTGTAAGGCTCATGAGCAATCCAGCGTTCTTCACGCCAGCTCCCGATGTGCCGGAAGCGACAGCGCTTTTGGAGCGACTCAAGGAAATTCCGGAGCATCATTTCTGGACAATTGATTTGAACTTCAGGAGCGCGGCGGAGCTAGTCGGAAAACGATTACTGGGTCACCAGCAGGTGACCGATGCCTATCTGCTTGCCTTGGCCATAAGCAAGAAGGGGCAGCTCGTCACCTTGGACCGTGGCATTAAAACCTTGGCCGGGCCGGACCACGCTGGTCATGTTCTGGTGTTGTGAGAGTTCTGGCACCCAAGGCCGCCACTCGTTCAATGTCCGATAACAGATATTATGTAAAGTACGCTAAAGCGCCGGAATAGCTACTCGCGTGTTCCAAACGCGTGCTTAGTCCAGCAACTGCTCGATTTCCTGAAGATTGACGACCAGCCGACCACAAGGTGTCGGACCTGCCGGAATCGCTGTGAGGCTGCCATTCGCGAACCGATACTTACTTCCCTTCGGGTCGATGAGGAAGATGCCGGCGATTCCCATGCGTTCGTAGTCCGCGAGTTTCACCAACATGCGTGCCATGATGTCCTCCGGCGAAAGGACCTCGAAGACAGCGATGGGCGGATGGGTCACGATCTGCTCGATGGGTTGGTCACGATCGAGAACGGTAATGTCTGGCACGCGAAAGCGAGTTTCGGCTACTTGTACTCGCAATTCGGGCTTGACGCGAATGTGCCACTCTTTGGTCGTGCTGGCGAAAATACACCAGCAGCGCCTCTTGCCAGGCGGCGTGATCGTATTCGCCCAGGGCCTCTCTTGGATTTCGCCGTCGACATATTCGGCGTCAGGTTCGAAGCTGGATCGGAGATAGACGTCAATAGGAACGGCTGTGCTGACCATCGAAGTTCTCGCTCAGGATTATATAGCGCCGCGCAGGCCGGTCACCTTGCGCGAGATGGAGGCGAACCGCGCAATTACGGTGAAATTGACTTAGTCCATGACTTAGTCTACTCTGTCGGCATGGAAGTGAACATTCACGAGGCCAAGACCCACCTCTCCAAGCTGCTGGAGCAAGTCGCTCTGGGCGAGGAAGTCATCATTGCGAAGGCCGGCAAGCCGGTCGCGCGACTGGTGGCGATCAAGCCCAAGGCCGCGCCACGTCCCCTGGGGCTGGCCAAGGGCCAATTTGTCGTGCCGGACGATTTCGATGCTCCTATGCCGGAGTTCGAAGAGGACTTCTATCGTTGAGAGTGCTGCTCGATACCCACGTGTTCTTGTGGGCTATTGGCGATCCCGATCGCCTTTCTTCACGGATCCGAGACACCATCCAGGATGCGCGTAACGAGGTGCTGCTGAGCATCGTCAGCGCATGGGAGATTGCAGTCAAGTCGAGCCGTGGGAAACTCGATTTCCCGCGACCCGCGATGACGTTCGTCCAGCGACAGCTTAGCAACCATCGGATTGGTATCCTGCCGCTACGGCTTGCTCACTTAGCAGCCCTGGAGAAGCTTCCGTGGCACCATCGCGACCCATTCGACCGGATGCTGGTGGCACAGTGTCTCGAAGAAGGTGCAAGTCTCGTGACGGTCGATAAACAGCTCGACCGCTACGGGCTGGAAATTCTCTTCTGACACGCGGCCAGCCTGGGCGTCACGCCGTGGCCATCAGCAACTGCTCCAGATCTTCGCGAAACTTGCCGAGGGCTGCAAGGCGTTCAGGCGTAGCTTCCACGATCTCCGACTTGGCCTGGAAGACTTGGCGGCCGTCTTTCTCGACCAGCACACCCAGCACTTCGCCCATGCGCCAGCCAGGGGCGCCGATCAACTGCAAGCCAGTCGGGGTTGACCGCAACAGCGCGATGCAGCTATCACGCAGCACACCTATAACATTCGGGTAACGGTCGAAGGTTTGCAGCTCAAATCCAGATAAGTAAAGACGTTGCAGTTGCTCAGACGGGTCGGGCATGACTTACATCTTGTAGCGGCCGAGATCGTCTTCGCCCAGGTTCTCCAAGTACTTACGAAGCTCGTCGCTGGTCACGCGGTCGCTGACCGTGGTCGCCAGCTTGCTGTTCTTCAGGACTTCGTCGTCGACGAAGATGGGGCAGTCCATGCGCAAGGCGAGCGCCAGCGCATCGGAGGGTCGCGAATCGACGCTGATGATTTCCCCGCTGCGGTCGAGCCAGATGACAGCGAAGAAGGTGTCTTCGCGCAGTTCAGTTACAACGATTTTCTGAACCGTTGCTTCAAGTCCGATGAGCAGGTTCTTCAGTAGGTCGTGCGTCATGGGCCGGGGCGTGGTAACTTTCTCGATCTCCAAGGCGATGGCGTTTGCCTCGTATATCCCGACCCAGATGGGCAGAACGGTGTCGCTGCCGGCGTCCTTGAGAATCACGATAGGCATGTTGGTCACCGGATCCATCATCAATCCGCGAATTTTCATCTCGACTTCCATCGTGCTCCTCCTCCCTTTGAACCCAGCGCTTGAAGGAGCGCAGCGTTTCGCTGCGCCGCTACAACATTTCTTCTTCTTCGTTGTCATCCCGAGCACAGCGAGGGAACCTGCTCCTGTACGCTCAAAACAGCAGATCCCTCACGGCTCAAAGCGGTTCGGAATGACCAGGTAAATGCAACCTCTCCGGCACGACTGAAAAGCCGTGCCCTGACGCGATTGACTGCTCAGCCGACCATCTCGCCTAACAGACTATTCGGGAATGCCTGCGTGACCCGCACGCCCAAATAATCTCCCGTCTTCGGCTCCGGTTTGTCACCGACTATAAAATTCAGTGTCTTATTTTGCGATGTGCGCCCGATCATCTGGCCACGCGCTGAGTTCCTGCCTTCAACCATTACTTCTAGGACGCAGCCCACGTGCCGCCGGTAGCTTGCCCGCTGAATTTCCCGCTGATGCTCCTGAAGAATCTGCAGGCGGCGGGACTTTTCCGCGTCGGGAATCGAGTCAGCATACTGCAACGCAGGCGTGTTCGGCCGCGGCGAGTACTTGAACGAGAACACGCCGTCATAGCCGACTTCCGTCAGCAGCGCCAGCGTCTCGCGAAACTCTTCTTCGGTTTCGCCCGGAAAGCCGACGATGATATCCGTCGTGATGCTGATGTCGCGATTGCGCGCCGACTTCATCCAGCCGATGCGCTCCAGATATTGCTCGCGCGTGTACTCGCGGAACATCGACTGCAACACGCGAGACGAGCCGCTCTGCACCGGCAGATGCACGTGATCACACAGGGTCGGAACGGAATCGATGGCGTCGATGATGTCTTTGGTGAAGTCGCGTGGATGCGAGGTGGTAAAACGCACGCGCCGAATGCCGGACAGCTCGCCAACGGCAGCTAGCAATTCAGCGAAGCTTCGCTTCCCTGCTGGATCACGATAGGAATTTACGTTCTGCCCGAGTAGTTGAATGTCGCTGTAGCCGGCGTCCGCCATGCGGCGCGCTTCGGCGAGAACGGAATGCGACGTGCGGCTGCGCTCCTTGCCGCGCGTGTACGGAACTACGCAGTAGGCGCAGAACTTGTCGCAGCCCTCGATGATGGTGATGTATCCGCGATGCGGATTGCCGCGGGCGGTGAACTCGGTTTCGAAAGTCTGATCGGTTTCGCGGTCGTCGAGGCCGGTCACGCGAGTGGCGCCCGCCTCGATCTGAATCAACATCTCCGGCAAATTGCGGTACGATGCCGAGCCTGCCACCAGCGACACATGGGGCGCACGCTCGAAGATCTTCTCGCCTTCCTGCTGGGCGACACAGCCTAGCACACCAAATTGCTTGCCCTTCGCCTTCAGCTTCTTGAAATCGGCCAGGCGGTGGAAGACCTTCTGCTCGGCCTTATCGCGGATCGAGCAGGTGTTATAGAAGATGAGGTCAGCATCTTCTTCGGTCTGGACCTGGCGGTAGCCCTGCGAGATGAGCGAGCCCACGACCTTCTCCGAGTCGTGGAAGTTCATCTGGCAGCCAAAGGTCTCGATGTAAAACGTCTTCTGTTGCGAGCTCACGGGTACCCCAGTGGTTAGCAGTATAACGCGGGATGGCTGCCGGCTTCGGGGTATCAGGTGTCAGGTCTCAGGCGTCAGAAAGAAGCTGCCAGCCGCCAGCTGCCAGCCGCCAGCTAAAACCCACGACTGATCTATCATCACAAGCGCCCTCATTTGGCGCGAGGGATCCGCTTTTCTTCACGCTGTCATCCTGAGCGAGGAGCGTAGCGACGAGTCGAAGGACCCCTATCAGCTCGGATACCCTTCTCGCTATAGCGGTCCTTCGACTGCGCTCGACTCCGTCTCGCTCCGCTCAGGATGACAGCTCCTTACTCCAACAACATCGCGCGTGTCAGGTCGAGCTCATGGTCAATCAAGGTCTGAACTGTCTCGATGAACCGCACCGTGTGCGGCAGGCTCGCATGAAGATCGAACGCCGCTTCATCGACCCATCGCGAATGTAGATAGAAGAGCTGCGGGTCGCGCGTCGAACGAAAGGTGTGGAGGCTTAGGCACCCGGCCTCGGAGCGTGTGGGAGGAACGACCTCATGCAGCGCCGCCTCGACGGCGCGCTCATTGCCAGCCTGGGCGTGAAATCGGGCGAAGATGTAGAGATTCATGGTTCTGCCTGAAGAAAGAAGGTGGCCGCCATTCTATGTTGAGGGAATCTTTCGCGGTAGCGGCTGTTCTGCGCTGTTCTAGGACAGTCGGAAGCTGTGATACCAGTGTTAGCAGACAAGTAACCGCTAGCCTTGCCGGCCACGCATCCTTGCGACTGGAAGAATTTCTTTCCCAGTGGTATGCGTAAATTACTGCAAACAATAGCATTATTTGCCACCCAACGCGCAGAATGTGGGTACATAACTGATTTTATTGACTTTATAGGTATAATATTCCGGTCACGAGGCTTACGCTGACCAGTTGCACACAAAACAGTGCAGATGCGATGGCACTCGCTCGCGACATAGTAACCAGAACCTAACACCGTTAGTCAGTTGTCAAAGAGCAACTTCACACTCTTCTCTAACGAGGAGAGCCGGCAGGCACACAAATGCCTACCACACGTGGAAACTAGCAAACCGAACGGTCTCGCGCCAGTTACGAAAGTACCCGACCGAATTCCACGTTTTGTCATCCCGAGCGCCTTCCTTGGCGCGAGGGATCTGCTCTCGTGTCCTGCGCGAATATTTGCATATGAGAATTACGTCGCACGGGCGACAAAGAACAGATCCCTCGCCCGCCGCGGCGGGCTCGTGATGACAATTTCACGATGGATCGATTGGTTGGAGCCCGAAGGGCGTGCGATGACAGCGCAGGATCCTTTGGCTTCGCTCAGGGCAGGTTGCACGCAGCGGAAGCCTGGGTTGGTGCACCCGGCATGATACTCTAACGCGGTTTGCCGACATGGATAGCGGCGCGCTCACCGTAGAGTTGCTCGAAAGCCCTTGCGATACCTCCTCTGTTCGGCACCCAATCTTCTTCAAAAAGAATCCGGCTGTCCGGGGGTAGGGCAAAGTGCGGTCGAGAGATGCGTATGAGTAGATAACAAATCGCATAAACGGACAATGCCGTAAAGAACGTGAGCATCACCGCTTCCTGCGCATACACGGGGCCGTTGCTTTCCCAGAGCGCACCGTCGCTTGAATTTGGGCGCGAGTGCGTAAAATTACATAGTTGGCGGAATGTCTTATCCGGAAACTCTTCGTCGGCAACAAGCCACTTGCATTGATCGCCACGAAGCATGCCATGCATGCGCCTCCTAAAGCATGCGAAGCCGAGTTCCGAACTGCTGTTTTTCCAAACTACATAATCACGATCATGAGGCTTTAGGTTTCCGTAAGCGCCGATCATGACCAATTCCAGCGCTACGCGGAGCTCAGCCATTGCAGCCCGGTAGTAGCCATGCAGGAAAAGAAAGTTGGCACATTGGAACGCATCCCCCGCATCCAGCATGCAGCTGAAGAGTTCGTCGGGCTTTTCGGGATCGCCAGTCGCTGTAATCCAATCACTCCAGAGACTATGGAGTAGTGCTAGCCGATGGCCGTTATGATCCGATATGCGGATTGCCACATCGTCTGGCAGATGCGTGATACCGGCCCATGTCTCTTTATCGATTAAATTTGTCGGTGCAATATCCTGTCCTTCGCAGATCGCGAAGTCGTCCGGCTCAAGCTTATATCGAACAGCGCGGAAATCGGACAAAGGCAGTCTTTTACTCATCGCTTGCGTGACCTCAAGTCTGTCGCGGGGTGGCCCGCATTTCCCCGACTCTGGGAAATGTGGGGGGAATTGGATTCGCGTGCTACATCTACTCATCTCGCGGGACTATCCCACCCGCCACGGCGGCCCAACGACAGGCAATTGTGGGCAACCCGTCGATCAGATTCAACCCTTCTGGGGCTTGTTCGTGACAATCTCTAAACGTTTGCGGAGCTGGTTTTTCAGGTCAGTAAAGCTCTCGTATTCCGGGCACTTCCGATGTGCTATATCAAAATGCAGCTTAGTTCCAGTTCTACGAAATAGATGAACACGTTTGTTTCGCGCGTGTGCGTGCCCGATTTCATAATAGACATTGGGCCGCTCGTATGTGAGGTCAGCGATGAGAAACTCGTTCGACTCGATCTCTTCGAGCACGCGGTCGGTGATGCTGCCTTCGTGTCCAATCTCATCGGCGCTCGTCGCGGTGATCCCGAACTCTTTACACACCTCTTTGATGGTGTTCTTTACGTCTTCCAAGTCCCGGGAGTTCTTGTCAATCGCCATCATGATGAATGCGGTATTTGGTCGATAACTAGCGGTACCGGGCGCGGCGGCTTGGATTGACTCTGCGGGGGAAAGTAGATCGATCAATTCGCTGACAGTTGCGGCGGCGTTATTGAACAAACTTCGCGCTGCTTCGGCACCGTTTACGTTTTCCTCTTCCTGTGACGGCGGATCGACACCGAGAACAATATCCTCGTCATGATGGACGACGACGCCCCAGTGCCTGTAGTTGTGAAAGTAAATGCTGGCGAGCATACGTCGCGTGTTGTGGCGTAGGTCCTGAAGGTCTGCTTCAGCGATAAGGGGTGATCCACGCGCTGCCCCTGCAATATCGACGCTAAGCCGTTTCGTGCTGGCGCGCAGGTCTTCTCCCTGTTGCCGTAGTTCGGGGGTCAAGAGATCGTCCCATATGCTCCTGTATACATAACCTTGGTTCTGGACTTCCTGACTCTTATCGAAGTAGCTCTGGGCGGCATCCCGAATGGTGGTGAGCCGTTCTCTGAGGGCAGTTATCCCTTCGTTGCCAATCATCTTCGCCTGTCCTGATTGCTGGATTGTACCCGGTCGCCCCCCTTGTCCGCTTCTGTTACTGACGGGGTGGTCCCATCACGCCACAAAATACTTCGCCGCGGGATGGTGTACCACGATCGCCGAGGTGCTCTGCTCGGGATCGAGCAGGAAGCCGGTCGTCAGGTGCACGCCGATCGCTTCATCGGGATGCAGCAGCGCGAAGAGCTTGGTCTGGTCTTCCAGGTTCGGGCACGCCGGGTAGCCAAACGAATAGCGCGAGCCGCGATACTTCTGGTGGAACAGGTCGCGGATGTGCGGCGAGTCGTCGCCGGCGATGCCCAGCTCTTCCCTCATCCGTTTGTGGTTCAGCTCGGCCAGCGCTTCGGCGGTTTCGACGCTCAGGCCGTGCAGGTAGAGATACTTGGTGTACTCGCCGCCTTCGAACAGCTTCTGCGTCTCATGCGAGGCCTGCGCGCCGATGGTCACGCAGGTCATGCCGAGCACATCCATCTGGCCGCTCGATTTCTTCAGGAAGAAGTCGGAGATGCACAGCCCTCTTCCCTCTCGCTGGCGCGGGAAGGTGAAGCGCAGCTTCTCTGGCGGAACCGCATCTCCTTGTTTCCAATCTGAAGGCAGCTCGTAGACGATGACGTCGTTGCCTTCGCCCTGCGCGCCGAAGTAGCCATTCACCACCTTGGGCTCGAACCAGCCAGCGGCGATGACTTCTTCTTCCAGGTTTTTCAGGATCGGCCGGTACTTGGTCTCGACCAGGCGCGCGTAGTCTTCCTGCGACGCCGTCTTGAGCTGCCACTGGTTCTTGAACAGCGCGGTCTCGTTGATGTACTGAAAGACTTCGCGCAAATCGAAGTCCTTCACCACGCGCGTTCCCCAGAACGGCGGCTGCGGAATGTTCGTCGCCGCCGGAATCTCGATGTTCGGGCTGGTTCCGCCGCCACCATCGCCCGCTCCCGCGACAGCCGCGCGCGCGAATTCCTTCACCGCCTTCCCTTCGGCAATGCGCTTCTCGCGCGCGCCATTGGGAGACGCAAGGTCTTCCATGATGTGCAGTCCGGCAAACGCGTCGTCGGCGTAGAAGACGCCGCCGCTGGTACTCGCGGCGCAGATCGTCTTCCACGTACTTGCGCGTTAGCGCCGCGCCGCCGCAGATGACCGGGAAAGTCGAGGCTTCTGATGATGCAGGTCCTGGAGGACGTACTTCATCTCCAGCGTGGACTTCACCAGCAATCCGCTCAGCCCGATGGCATCGGCCTTGTGCTCGATGGCGGCATTGATGATCGTGTCCGAGGGCTGCTTGATGCCGAGGTTCACCACGCGATAGCCGTTGTTGGTGAGGATGATGTCGACGAGGTTCTTGCCGATATCGTGGACGTCGCCCTTCACCGTCGCCAGCACGATGGTCGCTTTCTGGCTGCCCTCTTTCTTCTCCATCTTCGGCTCAAGGTAGGCGACGGCGGCCTTCATCACGCCGGCCGAGTCGAGCACCGAAGGAAGCTGCATCTTGCGCGCGCCGAACAGGTCGCCGACCGTGCGCATTCCATCGAGCAGGACGTTGTTGATGATGTCGAGCGGCGTGTAGGTTGTCAGCGCGGTTTCCAGCAGCTGGTCGAGCGTCTGCTTGTTCTCGCCGTCGCCAATCTGCTTTTCGCCGTTGATGATCACCCACTTCAGCTTGTCTTCAATCGACAGCGTGTCGACATGCGCGGTGGTGTGCTCTTCCTTGCCCTTCGTTCCAGCAAAGTACTGCATGTAGACCCTGCAGGGGATCGCCGTTCGAGCGGTCCTGGAAGATGAGCTTGCGCGCCACATCGACTTCGGCCTCGGGAATCTTGTACAGCGGATAAATCTTGCTGTAGTTCACGATGGCCATGTCGAGCCCGTTGTCGACCGCCTCGTGCAGGAAGACGCTGTTCAGCACGCGGCGCGCGTAGGTGTTCAGGCCGAAGGAAATGTTGCTGACGCCGAGCACCGTCTTCGCCAGCGGCATCTCGGTCTTGATCGCCTTCACCGCCTTCAGCGTCTCCATGCCGGCGGTAGCGATAGTCTTCCTGGCCGGTCGAGATCGGCAGCGTCAGCGCATCAAAGATGAGATCGACCGGGCGAATGCCGTACTTGTTCACCGCGAGATCGTAGATACGTTTGGCGATGGCGAGCTTCTTCTCCGCCGTGAGCGCCATGCCGTCTTCGTCGATGGTCAGCGCGATGACCGCCGCGCCGTAGCGCTTCGCCATGGGCAGAACTTTCGACGTGCGCTTCTCGCCGTCTTCGAGATTGATCGAGTTGATGATCGCCTTGCCGGGAATGCGCTTCAGCGCCTCTTCGACAACGTCGGCCTCGGTCGAATCGACGAGGATCGGCGCCGGCACGCGGGTGGCAATCTTCTCCAGGATGGCGCTGATGTAGCCCTTCTCGTCTTCGCCGACGATGGCGCAGCACAGGTCGAGCATGTGCGAGCCTTCGTTCACCAGCTTCTTGGCCAGCGTGAGGATCGCGTCGTAGTTCTGGGTGCGCACCATGTTCTTGAAGTGCTCGACGCGCGTGGTGGTGTTCATCTCCTCGGCGATCACCAGCGGCTTGGGATCGAGCTCGAGAGGGACCATGGAGTATGCGCTGGCGGCAGCGCCAATCATCTTCGGATCGCGGGGGGCTGGTTCGAGATTGGCGCAGGCATCGACGACGGCTTTCAGGTGCTCCGGCTTAGTGCCGCAGCATCCGCCAACCACGCGCACGCCGTACTCGGTGATGAACTGCTTGTGATAGTGCGCCAGCTCTTCCGGCGTGAGCTTGTAGACTGCGACGCCGCCGACGTTCTCCGGCAGTCCGGCGTTGGGCAGAACAGAAACCGGCTTGGGCGAATTCGCGCCCAGGTAGCGAACGCCGTCGTTCATCTCCTTGGGACCGGTGGCGCAGTTCATGCCGATGACGGCGACATCAAACATCTCGAGCGTAGTGAGCGCCGCGCCGATCTCGGTGCCCAGCAGCATCGTCCCCGTAGCTTCAAGTGTTACTTGAACTTGCACCGGAATCTGCTTCCCTGCCTGCTTCAGCGCGTCGAAGATGCCGACCAGCCCCGCTTTGCACTGCAGAATGTCCTGACAGGTTTCAAGCAGCAGAACGTCGACGCCGCCTTCGATCAGCGCGAGCGCCTGCTCGGTGTAGGCGGCAACCATGTCATCCCACTTGATATGTCCTAGCGACGGCAGCTTGGTGGTCGGGCCCATCGATCCGGCGACGAAGCGCTTGCGGCCGCTGTTGGAAAAACTCGATGCGACTTCGCGCGCAAGCTTGGCTGCGGCCAGGTTGACCTCATGTACCTGGTCCTGCATTTCGTACTCGGCCATGACGATGCGGGTGGAGTTGAACGTATTCGTCTCAACCACGTCGCAGCCGACCTTGAAGAAAGCCGAGTGAATGTCGCCAATCAGGTCAGGCCGGCTGAGCACAAGGATGTCGTTGTAGCCTTCCTTGCCGCGGAAGTCGTCCATCGACGGGTTGCGAAGCTGGATGTTCGTTCCCATGGCGCCGTCGAAGATGAGGACGCGCTCTTGTATCGCTTTGAGATATTCGCTCATTGAGTGTTTCTAGTATCGCAGATTTGGTAGAACGCTCTTCGCTGTTCGCCCTTCGCTATTCGCCAGATAAGAATCACAGTTCGCTGCCTGGTATTCGCTCTTCACAGAAGTGATGCCGGCTTCATCGGCTCGCGAAATTGTAGCAATTCTCCGAGTTCAGCCGATTACCACCAGTTTGTAAATCAGCAGCACAAGGATGGTTGCCGCGCACGTGATTGCTGCGGCACGCGGCTTGCGCCAGAACAGTAGCGCGACCGCGACCAGGCACAACACGGCGTCGATCAGCAGTCCACCGAGATAAGGCTGGTAACGAATCAACGCCTCGGCGGCTCCGTAGTAATGGCGCAGGCGGTAGAACTCGCCGATGGTGCGGATCAGGATGACGAGTTGCACGATGACGCCGACGCGCGCCCAATGTTCGGGGGTGAGGCCTCGCCACGTCGTGGATGTAGTTTTCGTGATCATAAGAGTTCACCACGGAGGACACCGAGTTCACGGAGGACCGGGCTGAATTTTGATTTGTCATCCTGAACGAAGTGAAGGACCTGCATTTGTGTGCAGTGGAAGTTCTTTCCATAGTCGAAATTCTTTCCAGTTCAAGCGGACAGCAGGTCCTTCGGTCGCCAAGGCGACCTCAGGATGACAACAAGTTGAACTCTCCGTGTCCTCCGTGGTGAGCGTCCCGACAAACGAAAAAGCACGGCCGCAGCCGTGCTGAAAACCCGGCTAAGGCCTATACCTTCTTGGGAACTACGGGTTGCATTCGGCCCGCCCCTTCGATGTTAAACACCGCATTCGCGCCAATGTGCGCGGGCGTGCCGGCGAGCAACTGCTCTTTGCGATAGACCAGATTGCTGGCGTTGAAGGTGGCGAGCTCGAAGCCGTGGCCGTGGGTGATGGCGTCGGTTGGACAAGCCTCAACGCAGTAGCCGCAAAAGATGCAGCGGTTGTAATCGATGTTATAGACCTTGGCGTAGCGCTCGGCGCCGCTCACGCGATGGGTCGCCGTGTTCTCGGCGGCTTCAATGTAAATGCAGTTCGAGGGACACGCCGCGGCGCATAGGAAGCAGGCCACACACTTTTCCAGGCCGTTCTCGTCGCGCTGCAACACGTGCATGCCGCGGAATCGCTCCTGGAAGACTGCGCCACGCAGCGGGCCAGGGCCATCGGGATAGTTCTCAACGATGGTCGGCCGGAACATCTCGCGAAAGGTGATGCTCATGCCCTTGGCGATGGCGGCTATGTTTTTCACGATCCCCATTTGTCACCCAGTATAACAAGGACGAAACAACCCATTCACCACAGAGGCACAGAGACGCGGAGGTGAACCGCTCTTGGCCTTTAGCCCTTGGCCTTTAGCTTTTGGCTCTTGGCCGACGGCGGCATTTACCACCCATGCCTTGGCTGTATTTTCCTCCGGGTCCTCTGTGTTGCCGGTGGTGAAAAACCCTCCGGCACAGCGATTCATCACAAATCGATCGGCACTCGCCTCTTCTCCTTGACAGCTTAGGGGAGTCGCGCTAATCTCCTAAGTAATTTAGGAGACCCTATGACCGACCAGGCGCAATTGCTTCCCGGAACACTCGATCTGCTGATCCTGAAGGCTGTGTCGCTCAGCCCGCTACACGGCTACGGCGTGCTGCTTCGCATCGGTCAAATCTCCGGGCAGGCGCTGCTGGTCGAGCAGGGAGCGCTGTATCCCGCGCTGTTCCGCCTGGTGCGCCAGGGACTGCTGAAGGCGAACTGGGGAACGTCAGACAACAATCGCCGCGCCAAGTTTTACGAGCTCACCGCCGCCGGCCGCAAGCGCCTGCGCGAAGAGACCGAAAGCTGGAACCGGCTGGCGAATGCCATCGGTTCGGTGCTCTCGGCACAACCGGAGGAAGTATGAAACTCCTGGCCTCCATTCGCCTTCGCCTGGCCGCTTTGTTTCGGCGGTCGGAGATCAACGCCGACATGGACGAGGAACTCCGGGCGCATATTCAGATGCGTGCCGATGATCTCGAACGCTCCGGCATGGGCCGAGCTGAGGCAGAGCGCCGGGCGCGCATCGAGTTCGGCGGCCAGGAGCGGTACAAAGAGGAGTGCCATGAGGCGCTGGGCGGGAATTTCTTCGACATACTGATCCGCGATGTTCACTTCGGCATTCGCGTACTTCGCAAGTCGCCCGGATTCACCGTCGTCGCAGTAGCGACACTGGCCCTGGCAATTGCGGCCAATGCGGTCGTGTTCGCTGTATTGAACGCCTTGATCCTGCGCCCGCTGAATCTGCCGAACGAGCAGAGCTTGTACGCCATCGAGCGCGGCGACAATGGATTTGTTTCGTACCTCGATTATCTCGACTTGCGCGATCGCAATCGTAGCTTCGAGGGCATTGCGGCTTATAACATCACGGAAGTCGCGATCGATAAGGGACGGGATCCAGCCCGCGCCTGGGCATACGAAACCAGCGGAAACTACTTCGAGGTACTAGGCATTCGGCCATATCTCGGCCGCTTCTTCCAGCCCTCTGATGAGCATGGCACCAGCAGTGCTCCCTACGTCGTGCTGAGCTACGCATACTGGCACAGTCATTTTCAGGACGATGCCGGCGTCGTCGGCCGCACGGTTCAGCTCAACAAACATCCCTATACCATCCTCGGGGTAGCCCCGCCGGAGTTTCACGGCACGCTGTTGCTCCTTTCCCCCGAGTTCTTCGTGCCGATCGTCAATCATGACCAACTCGGCGGCAATGACGAGCTGAACCTTCGCTCGAAGCATTGGGTCTTCGATACGCTCGGACATTTGAAGGCGGGTGTCACGCCGCAGCAGGCAACGGCCGACCTGAACTCCATCGGCGAATATCTGCAGAAGGCCTATCCCAAGGAAGAACCCACGTGGGGCTTTCGCCTGGCGCGGCCCGGCTTGTATGGCACGTTTCTGGGCGATCCCATCAAGGCGTTCGTTGCGGGATTGATGCTCCTGGCCATACTGATTCTCCTTGCCGCATGCGCCAACCTGGGCAGCCTGTTCGCCGCGCGTGCGTCGGATCGGTCCCGCGAGGTTGCTCTGCGGCTGGCGCTCGGGTCAACCCGGAAGCGCATTCTGCGCCAGCTCATGACGGAAGCATTGCTGATTTCACTCGTGGGAGGAGCGGTCGGAATGCTGGGCAGTCTCGTGCTGCTGCGGCGGCTTAGTGTGTGGCAGCCGTTCCCGCGTTTCCCGTTGCACGTGCCGGTACTTCCCGACGCGAAGGTCTATGCCGTCGCGCTGCTGCTGGCCTTGGTCAGCGGCTTCTTGTTCGGAATCGTTCCTGTGCGCCAGGTGCTGCGGGCAAATCCGTACGAGGTTGTCAAGGCCGGACCCGGCGGCATCGTCGGCCGGCGCATTACGGTTCGCGATGTGTTGCTGGTCGCGCAGATTGCCATCTGCGCCGTGCTGGTCACCTCCTCCATGGTTGCGTTGCGGGGATTAATGCGCTCGCTGCACAGCAGTTTCGGTTTCGATCCACAAAACGTGGTGTTGGCGAGTACCGATCTGAGCATGGCCGACTACCACGGTGAAATGGTGCCCGCCATGCAACGTCGCATGGTCGATGCCATGCAGACCATACCCGGCGTCAAGGCCGCTGGGCTGGCAGACAAGTTTCCGCTGAACATGGACGCAATGTCCGTGCCCGTCTTCAGCGACAAGACAACCGATCTGAAGCCCTCGAACGCCATCACTCACCCCTGGGTTTATAACGTTTCGCCGGGATATTTCGATGCCGCGGGCACAGCATTGCTTGCGGGCAGGCCCTTCTCGTGGCATGACGACGGCCATGCTCCCCGCGTGGCGGTAGTGAATCGCGAATTCGCGCGCAAAGTATTTGGCTCCGTGCCGGATGGACTCGACCACTATTTCAAGCTGCGGGACGGCGGGCTGATCCAGGTGGTCGGCGTGGTGGAGGACGGCAAGTATTTCAATCTGGTCGAGGACCAGAAGCCGGCGATGTTTTTCCCGCTGCTGCAATCTCCGGCAAGCCAGACCTGGTTGGTCGTGCGCTCCAACGAAGTGCCAGAGGAGCTTACGGTTCCAGTACGCAGCAAGCTGCGGGAGCTGGATCCTGGCATGCCGGTTTACATTCAGCCGTGGACCAAGGAACTGCAGGGAGTGCTCTTCCCTGCTCGCATGGCAACGGTTTCGCTCGGCGTACTGGGCCTCATGGGAGCCATGCTCTCGATCACGGGCATCTTCGGTTTGGCCGCCTATACCGTCAGCAAGCGACTGCGGGAACTGGGAATCCGCATCGCGCTTGGCGCAAGGCCGCAGGAAGTGCTTCGGGCGGCACTGGCGCGGCCATTCAAACTGCTGGCCTTCGGCTCGGTGGCGGGGCTGATCCTCGGGTTGCTGGCTACGCGGCTGTTGGCGGTCATCGTGTATCAGGCGACCCCCAGAGATCCCTTCGTGCTCGCGGGCGTCGTTCTATGCATGGCGCTGTTGGGCTTGCTCGCCACCTGGATACCAGCGCATCGGGCGCTGAACGCCGACCCGCTGATATTGCTGCGCGAGGAATGAAATTAGATTCGCGGCCTCCCGTATGTTTGGAGGGTTCCAAATGAAGCGCAACCTCATCCTAGTCGGTACGTCGGCGCTATCGATCCTGTTGATGACGTTTCACCTGGCGCAAGATACCGTGCATGCCAAGGTCGGGACTTCCGAGGCAGGGGGCTCAACACTCGTCGCGGTACCCGTGCTGGTCATCTGGCTGTACGGAACGCTGGTGCTCGGCGAGCGGCGGTCGGGATACGTCATCATGCTCATTGGGTCGCTGCTGGCGGTGGGTATGCCTGTCATCCACGTAAAGGCAGCGGCAGGCTTTTTTGGGGGCCAGATCGCAAATCGTCCCGACGCTTTCTGGTTCGTATGGACGCTTCACGCCCTCGGCGTGACCGGGATGTTCTCCCTGATCCTCTCGGCCCAAGGACTATGGAGTTGGCGACGAGACCACGACCGATAGTTGCAATGCGCGAGGGCGGTTCTGCGCCATTTGTTGCGAGGCAAATGAGAGGACTAATCCTTAAAACGGGGTGGTTCCACGCCGGAGCCAGAATATCTGTAACTTTCAGCTTCGTTCCTCGTATCTATCGTGGGAACTTCCCGGGCCGACAAACGCGGGCTCGCACTGGAGGACAAGTCATGGCTACCGTCGCTGCCGTAGATCGAACTGCACAATTGCATCGCGAGCCTCCCGCCAGAATCGCCGGCGTCTTTTATGTGCTGACCATCGTGATGGGAATGGGCGCCTTTATGCTGGAGCGAGGCATCATCGTAAGCAACGATGCTGCCGCAACGGCTACGAACATCCTGGCGCATCCGGCTCTGTTTCGGTTGAGTTTCGTCGCGAACCTGCTCGGAACTGTCTGCTACATCGTAGTGACGGCGCTGTTTTATGAATTGTTCAAGCCGGTGAACAGGAGCATCTCGCTGGTCGCGGCCTTCATAAGCCTGGTGGGCTGCGCCATGGGCGCAGTCAGCTGCGGTTTGCACCTGGTGCCGACAGCCCTGCTAGCCGGTCCTGCCTACTCAAGCACGTTCCTGCCCGCCCAGTTGCACGCGTTAGCGCTTCTCTTCGTGAAGGCCAGCGGATTGGCCTACGCCACCGGCATGATTCTGTTCGGGTTTTATTGTGTTCTCATCGGTTACCTGACATTTCGGTCAACGTTCCTGCCCCGCACAGTGGGAGCACTGTTTGCGCTCGCCGGATTTGGTTGGCTGACTTTCCTGTCGCCTTCACTCGGGGCGGTCTTATCTCCTGTCACCATGTTGACTGGGCTCGTCGGCGAAGGATCGCTTGGCGTCTGGCTTCTGATCAAGGGAGTAGATGTCCAGCGATGGCGGGAGCAATCCACCGCCGCGAGCTGAGGATCGACTCGTCTCATTGCTGCCTACAAAAGTTGAAAACTGGAACTGGATCGACCTACACCACGTATGTGAATTGGGGGTGACGGTCCTATGGCGGAGGTGCGCTTCAAAGCGCTTTGGCGAACCCTGCTTTTGTTGACCATTTGTGGCGCCGCCGCAGTCGCCCAGACGCAGCTCAATGTCGATGTGAATGCGGCGCAGGTACCGATCAAGGTGAGCGTCAATCTGGTGAACGTCGCATTCACCGCGCAAGACTCGCGTGGAGCGCTCGTCGGAAATCTCAGCAGGAACGACATTGAGCTGTACGAAGATGCCGTCCCACAGAAGATCGAATACTTCGCCAAGAGTACCGATCTGCCCTTGACGCTTGGCCTGATCGTGGATGCCAGCGGCAGCCAGGACCACTTCGGCAAGCAGCACAAGAAGGACCTGGAAGTCTTTCTGAAGCAGATCCTCCGCCCGCAGGACCGGGTATTTTTGCTGTGCTTTGGAAATCACTTGCGGCTGGTGAGCGACTACACCAATTCGCCGGACCAGATTCTTGAGAGGTATGAACGCTACGCCAAGAGCTCCAAAGGTTTTCCCGAGATCGGCCCGCCTGAGGACCGTGATCTTGGCACCGCCTTCTACGACTCCATCTACAACAGCGTAACGGAAAAGCTGGCGCAGGCCGATGGGCGCAAGGCTATCCTGATGTTCAGCGATGGCGAGGACAATTCCAGCTCCCACAACATGATGACCACGATTGAAACGGCACAGGCTGCGAATGTACCTATATACGCCATCCGCTACACAGAAACGAAACACGGCAAGCTCACGGCGCGCAACAAGTACGGCATTAGCGTGATGGACCGCATCGCTAAAGAGACGGGCGGGCTGGCCATCAACGCCGAGAAGACCGCGCCCGATGTTTACTTCCAGCAGATTGCCGATGAGCTGCGCTCGTCCTACGATGTGGGATACTACTCGACCAACAAAATCAAGGACGACACCTTTCGTAAGATCGCCATCCGGACGAAGCTCGACGGAGTGACGATCAGGGCGAAGACAGGCTATTTCGCCAGCGCGCCGGCGCAAACAGAGCAGGACCCAATCCGCAACTGACGCATGTGTCCCGAATCATTAAGTCCCTGTATAAGTAAACGGGGCTCGGATCTGGTTCCGCTGAAATCGACGATGGCGCTGCAGATCGCCTTGTATCAGGGCATGGCTTCAGCCGCGCCGCAACGCGCCCATAACTCTGCGGGCTTTAGCATCTGTTACGCAGCGGCTAAAGCCGTTCCTTCTCTGACCGAGCATCGGCATGACTGAAGTCATGCCCTGATACACAGCGTTGGCTTTTCCAAACGCAACTTGGGACGCAGGACACTAGGACGCTAGTTCATCCTGTGCAGAACCGCGACCTGCCCTGCTAATGCATCGTTTCGGTGTTGCATTGTCAGCGTCTGTCCATCTGTTGAGAGAGACCAGCAATCACACAGATATAGCTCGTGAGCGCCTTCCTGACTCCAGATCTCGATGACGAGTTCGTCCCCTCGCCAGCGGGGGCTTCCCCGTATCTCTTTTCCGTCTAGCAGACACTGACCCGGCTCGCCGTTCGTGCGGCATCGGAAAACGATTCGTTGCTCGCGCCCGTCCTCTTTCGTGACCAGAATCTCCTGCTGCAATTCAGGGTCGGAATGCTCGATCGTCACGGTGATCGCCTTTGGAGCAGGCCCGAGCAATTTGCTCGCGGACAAATCCGCCCTCCACAGCCCGGTGAAATCGACGCTCATGCTATGCAGTGTGGAGTGCAGGCCGTTTGGCCTTCTTCTGGCACGACTCGCAAATGCCATAGATCTGAAAGCTGTGCCGTGTGGTGAGGTAGTGATTGGCGCGGCCGATCTCCTGCTCGACGCGTTCGATCTCAGGCGAGAAGAACTCCACCGAGCGGCCGCACTCGGTGCACACCATGTGATGGTGATTGCGCCGCTTGTACTGTGCCTCGTAGCGGGTGATGCCGTCGTTGAATGCCACCTCACTAGCCAGCCCGCATTCCGCCAGCAACTTCAGGGTGCGATACACCGTGGTAAAGCCGATACCGGTGTCTCTTTTCTTAACCAGACGATAGAGTTCGTCGGTCGAGAGATGGTCACGGGTATCGAGAAACGCACGCAGAATCAGATCGCGCTGGCCGGTTTGCTTGAGTCCGACGCGTTTCAGGTGGTCTTGAAAAATTGCCTGCGCCTCGCGCACATTCTCGCGGGAGATGGTTGGGTGATCATCGACCCGGCTCTGGAGCATCGTCGAAGTGGCGCGCTTGGAAGGCATAAATCTTGAACTGCAGGATTACGCCAACAGCATAGCACCGCAGAAGCGGTGGATTCAGATTTACGGATGTACCTGCGCCCCTCGCACAGCCACACGTGGACGTCAGGTTCGTGTGCCGCAGGTATTAATACGCCCAGGCGGGACCCGTCCCCTTGGAGGTGCTGCTGCCTTCGATGATGGTGAACACCGGTCTCAAATAGAAAAACGGCAGACCGTACTCGAAGCTGCCGGGATTCGGGCCACCTAAGTTGGAAAAGGCCGGCACGGCTGGATTACTGCTAAGCAGCGAGTCAGCGTCGCCAATAAACATTGGGAAGGAGTTGCCGGTGCTGTTTACGCCAACGTTGGTCGGAGTGAAACTCTTTTCCGGATTCTGGCAGTAGAACGATGAGTTGTTGCCCGAGCACTGTGAAACGCCCAGCGTGGTTGCATCCAAAATGAAGAGCGCGTTGGATCCGCTGTCGAGATCCAAACAGACCGGGTTGTTGGTAGCGCCGCAGTTGTTGACGTAGTCCGTGCCATTCAGGGTCACCTTCTGGAAGTTGCCGTCCGGCGTGGTGGTGTAGAAGCTAGTGTCGCCTAACAAATTGTCTCCCTGGGTGTCGACGCCCAGGATTAGGGAGCCATTCAGCTGCCCGCAGCCTCTGCAATCCGATAGCAAGATGAGTACGCCATTGTTGTCATGAGGGAGGAGCCAGACGGGATTTTGCACTTGGCTCTCCAGTGCGAGGGTGCTTTGGCTACATGTTCCGCCAGAGCAGCTGTAGTAGAACGGGAAATTCGGATCAAAATTGCTGGTGCAATATGTACCGCAATCCTGCTTGTAGAGGCCGACGCCCAGGATTCCGTTGGCGCCCAAGGCTTGAACGGTTTCTCTCGGGTTGCCCTTGGAGCTGCAACTTTGAGGCACCTGCACAACCGAGGTCCCGATAACCTGCACTGGAACACCGGTAAAGCTCGCGCCGGGAACATTCGTAGCTGTTTGGCCGCCGAGTCCTATGTCCGCGCCAGCGACGTATCCCCAAGCCACGCTGTCCGCAAACTGCGTACACTCGGCGACGAGATTGCCGTTGAGTGTTTGTTGCGGCAACGGCAGAGTCAACACAGAGTCGAAGACGCGGACTCCTGACGAACCGGTGTCCACCAACAGCTGGTCGATGGTCTGACAGTTGGTAGTGCCCGGAATGCAGAGCGTGACGGACGCGAACGCGCCATTCACGTAATTGTTCGTGGGACCGGAGTCGACAACGATCGGCACGACATTGCTGCCGGTGTTGGGCGGGTTCACCACGACCACCGCGGAGCCCGACTTGGTCGGATCTCCACCGGCAGTTGCCGTGATGGTGATCTGCGAGCTCGCGTCCACCGGCGGCGCTGTGAAAATGCCTAGATCAGTGATCGAACCGGCGGTGAGAGACCAGTTGATACTGGTATAGCCCGCTTTGCCGGTCGCATTGATCGATGCGGTACATTTGCTGGTCTGGCCGCCTTGAATGAGGGTGGGATTGCAACTCGCGGTTACGGACAGAATCTTTCCAACCTCGGCATTGTTATTACCGTTGCTCCCGCCGCAGGCTGCCAGCGCTAACACAAGGAAGAGTATTGATATGGTTCCGAATGTTCGCACGTCGGGCCCCTTACTTGATGTCCGTTGCGCTCACGCCTTGCGGTAATTGCTGCGGGAGACGCGCCGTTCCATGGAAAGAGCGCATGTGTCCCGACTGCACGAAATAAAATTCAGGCGTATCGATCACCAGCGGCCCGTGCGCTTTACGTTGGGCTGCTGCCTGTTTCATGCTCTCGAAATAAGACCCGAGGAGCTGCTGCAGGTCGGGAACGCCCGGCCCGTCCCATGCAACGGCGAAAACTGTGCCGCCGGGCGAGACATACTCACGGATGGAGCTTCCCGATGGAGTGCGAATTTCGTGCATGGAGAAGCGGTCGGTGGTGACCACGCGCGCTGTGCCTTGCATCTGCACTTGGTCGCTATGGATGGACATGGTGTTGCCGCCCAACGAGCACCATCCTGGTGATGCAAGTGCCAGCACGGTAAAAAACATCAGATTCAGTACTTGGCCAAAACAAACTGGGGAGTTCATAGCAAGAATTGCCTCGAGAGTACACCGTTTTTAAGAGGTTCAGTTAGACTGAATCATGCCGAAAAAGTTGCTGAGACCTGGCTCGTTCTGCGACGGGCCAAGCCCACAGGCGAATACCGTCCTCCACTAGTAAGCCATTAGACCGACTTTATGCCGTTGGGCAGCCGAAGAACAATGTGCGAGGCTTATTGGTCTTGCGGTGGCCTTTTCAGCGTCGGGCGATCGGGATCTTCCTGGCTGGCGCCGGACGAGCCGCCTGAATTGGGCGTCGCATCTGCCGACGTTTCAGTTCGCTTCAGCAGCACCGGCCGGTGGCTGTCGGCGCCGCTCAGATGCTGAGTGTTGTCGAGGCCGATAAGCCGCGCCTTCACCTGATCGAACTCACTAGTGTCCACAATGTAGCTTTCGCGGTCGGGAAGATAGCGGCGAATCTCCTCCTGCGCTGCGGTCACGCGGTCCGCATTCATCGGATGGGTGGAAAACATCTTCGCCAGCCTGCTGTGCTTCTTTTTTTCGTCGGCATTCAACTTCTCGAAGAACTGCACAAACGCCTGCGGATCGTAGCCCGCCGCATAGTCATATTCCAGCCCAAGCAAATCGGCTTCGCGCTCCGCATCGCGGGAAAACTTCAGGAACGTCATAGGTACAGCGATGCTGGCGATCTCGGCAATGGCATATCCCGCGGGGCCTCCGACGAACATCAGCGGAATCGAAGCCAGGTTCCAAATTTCCGATTTCGTCATGTTCTTGGTGGCATGACGCGCCGCAACGTGCGCGATCTCGTGCGCCATGACGGCAGCCAGCTCGGCTTCGTTGTCGGCCGCCAGAATCAGCCCGGTATCAACATAGAAGAAACCTCCGGGCAGGGCGAAGGCGTTCACCTCTTCGTTGTCGAGCACCTTGATGGTGAAAGGCACGCGCGCGTCGGAGTTGCGTACCAGGTTCTGGCCGATGCGATTGACGTACTCGGTGACGACCGGATCGGTCACCAGCTTGGAAGTGGCCTCTACCTCCCTGGAAAGATCACGCCCCAGGGCCATCTCGCGGTCAAGCGAATAGAAGTTCAGGCCGCCGGCGACTTCGCGGCGGCCGATCATGGTGACATCGTACTTCGGCTTCAGCGGCTCCGACGGAGCAATGCTCGGGTTGGGAACCATTGACTTCCTGGGTATCGCCGGAGTAGGCGGCCCTGCAAGTGGTTCGCCGCCGACCGTGCGCGCAATTTCCGTCATCGGCTTCGCTTGCGAGGCATCGGGCGGCAGCGGAGGCTCAGCCTGCAGCGCGGCCGGCTCCAACTTTAAGGAGTTCACCCGTTCGGCGATCGAAGCGCCGTTTTGCGCTGGCGTTGAGCTCTGCGCTAACACCGCGGAGGGCAGCAGCAGAGCGAGAAGGAAAGCACAGAACAACCATCTGGGGCCGGGACGATGCGGGGACCGAGCGCTGCGGGGGAGCTGCACAGTAGCACCTTAATGTAGCTTCTGTAATTATCCTGCGAAACAGCATAGCCGAAAAGAAAAAGTTTTGCCGCGACCTTATCGGCTGTCAAATTTCGTTCTGTATCACTGCGTCTGCCGAACATAGATGCGTTGCACCATGTAGTCGCGGTCTGCAGTTGGGTCTCGGTTATCAGCTGTCAGGTGTCGGGTATCATTTAGAGCTACCAGCCGCCAGCAACCAGCCGCCAGCTAAGGCAGTTTTCTACGCCGGTCGAGACTCCGAGCCGGGCAGCCCCCACTTTTGATCGTAATGTGGTTGAGCATTCTCCCTGTGGCCTTCAGCAGCTGGAGAGGCGGGTTTGTCCGGCCGTTGGTAGCTGGCGGCTTGAGCCCTTGAAGTCTGACACCTGAACACCTGAGACCTGACGCCTGATACCCCCTCCCTTGACAACCGTCGCGTCACACTTTATGATTAGCACTCGTTGGATGTGAGTGCTAACACTCTGGCCAGCCAGTCGTCCAACACGTGATTTCTCCAAAGTTTTCATGGGAATTGCCGATCAGTCGCAACCTTATCCCGCGCCCACATCGGCGGTTTCCCCCTGGCAAATACACCGACCCATAAGCATTGAAAGGAGTTACAAGAATGGCTACTAAGCTGACTCCCCTGCACGACCGGATCGTAATTCGTCGTGTGGAAGAGGCTGAAACCACCCGTGGCGGCATCATTATTCCGGACTCGGCGAAAGATAAGCCGCAGGAAGGCGAAGTGATTTCCGTCGGCCGCGGCAAGACCAACGACAAAGGCGAAACCTTTCCCCTCGATGTGAAGGCTGGCGATCGCGTGCTGTTCGGCAAGTATGCCGGCACCGAAATCAAGATCGACGGCGAAGACTTCCTGATCATGCGCGAGGAAGAAGTGCTCGGCATCCTGGAAGGCGCCTCGAAGCCGGCAATGGCCCACAAGTAGGTTTGTCGCCTGATCTAGCGGCGACTTAGTTCTGAAGCATTCACTGGTAGCTGGCGGCTGGTAGCTGGCAGCTCCACACACTGATAGCTGACGCTCAGAAAGATGACAGCGGACAGCTAAGGAGATCGAAAGCAATGGCAAAACAGATTCTGCATGGTGAGGAGTCGCGGCAGGCGATTCTGCACGGCGTGAATATTCTGGCCGACGCAGTGAAGGTCACGCTCGGTCCCAAGGGCCGCAACGTGGTTATCGAAAAGAAATTCGGTTCGCCGCTCATCACCAAAGACGGCGTGACCGTAGCCAAGGAAATTGAGCTGAAGGACCCGCTCGAGAACATGGGCGCGCAGATGGTGCGCGAAGTCGCCTCCAAGACCTCCGATGTCGCGGGCGACGGCACCACCACCGCCACCGTTCTGGCGCAGGCCATCTATCGCGAAGGCGTGAAGACGGTTGCTGCCGGCGCCAACCCGATGGCGCTGAAGCGCGGCATCGAGAAGGCCATCACCGCCATTTGCGGCACCCTGGATAACGAGGGCAACCGCAATCCCGGCGCGCTCGACAAGTACTCGCAGAAGGTTTCCGGCGAGATGATCGCCCAGGTCGGCAGCATCTCAGCCAACAACGACGACACCATCGGCCACATCATCGCCGAGGCCATGAAGAAGGTCGGCAAAGACGGCGTCATCACCGTGGAAGAAGCCAAGACGATGGAGACCCAGCTCGAAGTCGTGGAAGGCATGCAGTTCGACCGCGGCTACCTCTCGCCCTACTTCGTCACCGATCCCGAGCGCATGGAAGCGGTGCTGGAGAACGCCTACATCCTCATTCACGAGAAGAAAGTTTCCTCGATGAAGGACCTGCTCCCGCTGCTCGAGTCGATCGCCAAGGGCGGACGTCCGCTGGTGATCATCGCTGAGGACGTGGAAGGTGAAGCGCTGGCTACGCTGGTTGTCAACAAGCTGCGCGGCACACTGAATGTCGCCGCGGTAAAGGCTCCTGGCTTCGGCGATCGCCGCAAGGCCATGCTGCAGGACATCGCCATCCTGACCGGCGGCAAAGCCATCACCGAAGACCTCGGCATCAAGCTGGAGAACGTGCAGATAACGGATCTCGGCCAAGCCAAGAAGATCACCATCGACAAGGACAACACCACCATCGTCGAGGGCAAGGGCAAGCATAGCGAGATCGAAGGCCGGGTGAAGGAAATCCGCAGCCAGGTCGAGAAGACCACCAGCGACTACGACCGCGAGAAGTTGCAGGAGCGGTTGGCGAAGCTGGTCGGCGGCGTTGCCGTGATCAAGGTCGGTGCGGCCACCGAAACCGAAATGAAGGAGAAGAAGGCCCGCGTTGAGGACGCGATGCATGCCACCCGCGCTGCGGTGGAGGAAGGCATCGTGCCCGGAGGCGGCGTGGCACTCATGCGCTGCTCGGAAGCCATCGACGCGCTCAAGCTGGAAGGCGACGAGAAGATCGGCGGAAACATCGTGCGCCGCGCACTGGAAGAGCCGCTGCGCCAGATCGTCGGCAACGCCGGTGAAGAAGGTGCAATCGTGGTCGGCCGCATTCGCGAGTCGAAGAGACCCGAACTTCGGCTACAACGCCCAGACCAACAAGTTCGAAGACCTGGTCAAGGCCGGCGTCATCGATCCTACCAAGGTAACTCGCACTGCGTTGCAGAACGCAGGCTCCATCGCCTCGCTGATGCTTACCACCGAAGCCCTGGTTTCCGAAATTCCGGAAGACAAGAAGGAACCGGCGATGCCTCACGGCGGCGGCGGCATGGGCGGAATGTACTAAAGAAAGCTATCAGCCGTCAGCTACCAGCTGTCAGCTAAAGCTTGTTGGCTAGAACCTTCGGGTGCCCCACTCCGGCTTCGTTTGCCGGGGTGGGGTTTTTGTTGTGCGAGCGCTCACCCTAAGCGAGGGCCTTGGCCCGAGTCGAAGGAACTAGCCCGAATTTCTCACCAGATGATCGATAACTGAGCCAGGGGTCGGATGGGGCGGCCGAGAGCGATCGGTGTAGGCGGCAGGGAGTGGTTAGCGGCAGTGGTGCACGGGTGATGGCCAAGGCGGTGGCTGGAGGCGACATTTTTGGGCGCGTGGAGACCGCAACTGCCGCCCGCCTGAGGTTGGCACAACCGCCGCGCTGCCCTCAACAGCGCAAAGCCGACCAGGCCGCGGCGAACAGCGCTTTCCAGGGATATGCGCGGGGATAACGCAGATAGATACGGCGGGCGCTGAGGCGCACCTCGGCGGCAATCTTGAGCAGCCGCAGTCGGATGGTGTTCACCTGGGCCCGCGCCCACACGGTGCCCGCCAAGGCCAGCCGCCGCAGAGCGTGCAGCAGCACATAGGCCAACGACGACAGGTAGAGCCGCAACTGGTTGGCGCGCAGGGTGGCGGCGCTCATGCGATCGGCGAACAGACTGAGCTGCTCCTTGATGCGGTTTTCCATCTCGCCGCGGGCGCAGTAGAGCTGTTCATAGAGAGCGCGCGCCTCCCACTCTGTGGGACTCAGCGAAGTCACCACGAAGCGCGGGTTGGGGCCTTTGTCGAGATACTCGGCCTTGGCCACCACGCGGCGGGCGCACGACCAACTGCTGCGCGTCTGATAGGAGAACTCGCCGAAGACGCGGGCGGCTTGCTGCGTCTTTTGGTGTTCGCGCTGGGCCGCGGCCATGAGGGCGGCGATTTCCGCCTCCAGCCGCGAGTTGCGCGCCAAGCCGAAAACATAGTGCACGGGCTCAGCTTCGCACCAAGCCATCAGCTCCTCGCGGCAGAAGCCGGAATCGGCGCGCAGAATGATTTTCACCTCCGGCCAGCGCTGCCGAATCTGGCCCACGATGCGTTTCACTTCGGCGAGCGCGCCTGCGCTGGCGTCCTGGTTCGAAGCCCGCTGGCGGGCGCACAGTAGATGCTCGCCGCAGAAGATGTACAGCGGCAAGTAACAGTACTCGCCGTAGTAGCCGTGGAAGAAGCGCGCTTCCTGCTCGCCGTGCAACGGGGTGTCGGTGACATCCAGATCGAGCACGATCTCGGCTGGCGCGGTCGCGTGCGCTTCCAAGAAAATATCCACCAGCAGCGTGTCCAACTGCTCGGCCGAGTAGCTGATCTTGTGATAGCGATCGGCGGCCGCCGCCGGCGTCAACTCCATGCGGTTGAGCGTGCTCTTGCCGGCCAGCGGTGATTCCAGTTCGCGCTGGCCGGCCAACACGGCCAGCAGGGGATCGTGGCGCAGTTGCTCATGATCGTTGAGATCTTCATAGCCCAGCGCCAGCCCGTAGACGCGCTGCGCCAGCATCTCGCCCACCGGGTGCTCGACCCGTGCCGGGTCCCGCCCATCCCGAAAGCAGGCCGCCGCCCGCGCGAGCAAGCCGATCTTGCGGTTGGTGCGGCGCAACAGCAGGCCGCCTCCGTCGCTGGTCATGCGGGCGCCATCGAAGTTGGCTACCACCCGCCGCGAAAAATGATCTGCAAACGCGAACGATTCTTGCGTACACTCTGTCATGAGAAAGGCCGTTTCTTTTTCGGGCATCGACTTCGTTTCACACCGCAGTTATGCCTGAAAAGACGGCCTTTTTCTACTGTGAATTACTGGTGGTTGTTTACTACTGGTGAGAAATTCGGGCTAGTTGTCAGCCGCCAGCTGTCAGCTAGACTTAAGGCGCGCAACTCAGAGGGCCTCGCAGGGATGCGGGACCTTCCCTTGCCACGCATCAATCAGTCCTCGCATTCCTCTTCTAGACAAAAAGAGTGGAAGCTCGGCTCCCACTCTCCGAGGAGATGTTGTTACGCAGGTACAAGTTCGTGGAGCAACACTTCGACCTCTCTGAGAAACTACCCCCGAGGGCGCGCACGCGGACGGGGGCACCCACGCCGTTGAGAATGGCAGGAACCCGGCCCTTGGCTTCTACCCTTGTCATCACGTTCCCGTGGCGGCGGGCGAGGAATCCCCTCTTCGCTCTTGGCTCTTCGCTTTTCGCCAGAACACGGGGGAGACCCTGCTCCGCCCAGATTAGACCAACCGAAGGCCGAACCCGGGCCACCCGCCCTCTATAGGACCCGCTCCACCCGTCCGCCTTGATGCTCAGATCACTAAAACAGAGAGTCGCAGCAGGGGCAACCCTCACGGGTGACGCAGATGCAGTTTGGGATGCAATTGGGAGCGAAAACAGGACCGAATGGCTCCCACGAGGGCCGTGCCGGTCGGTTTCGTCCGACGTTCGCACGAAACCTGGCACCCGGCAACCGCGACGCTCCTACGGTGCAGAGGCCCAACACGTTTCCCCCGGAACCCGCCTCCTGGTAAGTCCCGTGACCATCACGACAGGCTATTTTCAAACTTTCGCAAGAGGCGTCGGTGCACCAGAGGCTATCGCCGACCTCCCCTACAGCACTCGGTCGAAGAGTGTTTCCTAACCGCGGAACTTCGCGATTCATACGATGGATGCTGCTTGACTGATTTGGAAGTTTCATTCTTACACCACCTTAAAGAATAAGAGTGTTGACTTGCGACAATCGCGACGACAACGCTGCTGCTTAACGCACGAACCAGGAGCGTACATCGCCGATGGTTACCGGCACAACGTCGCTTACGTCGACGGTGAATCGGTAGACCTTCCTCGCTTGCTCAAATACCTTCCTGGGATTGAAAAATGTGAGCTTGACGTCCCAGCAGTCCGATTCCGGGCGACAAATCGGGCTCCGTTCGACCTCAATGGTGTCGAGATCCAGGCCGTCCTTGAGGGCCGATTCAAAGATTTTTGTGACGTTGAACGCATTCGTCGCGGAAAAATTGATGGCACGATCCTGGGGGGTTGTGCCCAGGTTGCGCAGCTCATGATAAACGCGCTCCAGGAAGTTTCGAACAGCTTCGCATTTCCGCGTATAGGCCTCGGCTTCCTGGCCCTTCGCCTCCCTGGAGGACCGTTTGCCGCAGACGGCGTTGACCAAAGCGGCCGTCGTCCAGTTGAACATCCCCCTCAGTTCGGGCCATATCACGGGAACAACTTGCCCGTTCAGCAGGCGGACGGTGCTCATGATGTATCCGGGTACCGAGACCTGCTCCGCTCGCTGCTCGGGGTCAACCTGCGCTTTGAGAAATTCACGCAGCCGGGCGTACACCTGGCTCGCAAACGGGCCTTGACCTTGGATGGCGTAGATCGAAGTGGCGTCGAGATGCAGAGTCCAAAGAATTGCTGCGGCGTCTGAGGGATTCTTGTCGAGGTATGACAGCAATTGATTGGGATCGTACGGGTTCGCACCTTCTCCCATCTGCTGCATGATTGAATCGCGCCGGGCCTCGGTGCCGAAGTCGTAGCCGAGTTGACCGAATGCAAACACCAGTTGGGGAGCAGCCTTCCTTCCACAATCGCATCCGGCAGGCTTCACTTTGGGCGGGCTCTCGCACGCTGTTCCTGCCTCCGTCTCGCTATCCGTTCCAGCAGTCGTTGGACTTCCCGTGATAGGTTCTGCGGTTCGGTTCTCCACGTATCTTGCCGGCTGCCCTTGCGATGGCGCTGGTTCCCATCGTGTCGTTTCAACAGCCGAATTAGTGTCGGTATCAGTCGAGTTGTTCGCTAACGCTTCTGCGATTTCAGGCATCGCGTTCACTCCTTTCTTGATGAGCAAGGTTGCACCTGGAATATCCAGACGCCCGGCGAGGAGTCGTCGGCAATCCGATGTAGGCTGCTCGTCGCACCGCTTGGCGCTGTTCAATATCGCCGAACGCACCGCCAGGCAATCCGGTTTGCGTCCAGCTTTGAGTTGGAGACTCAACAGAAGAGCGCAAACCCCGGAGACCACAGCAGCCGCGTAGCTGGTTCCGCAACCGGCGACGGCGTCCCCGCCTGGATCGGCTCCCAGGATGTTCTCGCCGGGAGCCAGCACTCCTTGCCTTCGATATAGTTCTCCCCAGTTGCTCAACAGCATGGGCTCGCCTCGAGCATCCATGGCGCCTACGACCAATACCGACGGCAATGCACCGGGAATGTTCAGGCAATCGCATCCCTCGTTGCCTGCGGCGGCAACGATGAGCACACCGCTTCCGGCGCAGGCTCTAACCGCATTTGCGAGCAGCGGATGAGCTGTACCGGAGTAGGTAAACTCGCCGCCACTGATATTTATGACGTTCGCACCTGCAAGTGCCGCTTGATCGATGGCTCGGGCAAGATCTACCTGCGAGCACGGAGCAATCTCACGGTGGTATCCACTCATGAAAACCGGAACAATTAATCCTTTGCAGCGGGGAGCGATTCCTTTAACGGGTCCGCCGTGATCACCGAAAATTACGCTTGCCACATGGGTGCCGTGCTGCTGCGCGGGACCTGGGGCTGCCTCTCGGGAGACAACTGTCTGAAGCTGCATAAGGTCGGCTGCTGCCAGGCTGGGATGCGAGCGGTCGACCGGGCCGTCCAGAATCGCCACACAGATTCGTGGATCACCTAACGTTTCTTGCCAAAGCTCTCTGAGACCGGGGATGTTGGCCACGACGCCGTCAGGCTGAGTGCGGTTAGTCGCCAGGGCCGCCGTGTGCCCATGCCCGGCCACCGAGGCAACGCGCGACGAGCCTGGCGAATACCTTTCGGAGCGCACGGCGACGCTACAGCGGTGAACAGATGTCATACGCCGTACTTGCTCCCCGTATGTCGAGTTTGCAGGAGCGCGCAACGAATACCTCCACGCGATGCTCCGGGGTCCCCGATGATGAGTGATTTGGTCGAGAGAACTACGAAAGAGATGGAGAGGTGGCTAACAAAGCCTGGCGCACTTCAAATCGAGAAGGTCTGGACCCTTATTGTGCGCAGAGTTCTCCGCCCTTGGCTTGAACTGCAATGAATGTTTGATCTCGGCGCGGGCTACCGCGACCGCCATGATCACCAGCAGCAATAACGCTTGCCGGGAGGCGCGGAGGTGTGCGGGATCAAGATCAAAAGCCGGAAGGATGGTGAGGACAAGAATGGCGATCAGCAAAAGCATGACCGCAACGCTCCTCACCCTTTCCAACATTGGCCCAGTGTGAAACGATTGGCCCCTCAAGTCAACTCAATTCTGGGTTATTGTCGAAGAATATTGGATCCCGTATCCGGTGTCGTGATTCGCCATCGTTGGCCTCCCGAGCGCTGCCAGGCCATGCGCAGCGAAGCAGACGCACGACCGGCATCTCAAACACTTTGTCGGGCTGGAAGCGTGCTCCGAGCCGCTGACGCTCGCGGCCGGAATGCGATGAGCGGCAGTTGTCGCACCATTCGCCGGCGATCGCTATCACTGCCCCGATATTGCCAACCCAGCAACCAGCTCAGGCCGGCATGAACAATGGGCGTGATGAAGCGGTTCCTGTACTCGTAGTCTTGCATCACTTTCGCCGCTTCCTCCTCGCCCAGATAACGATGTTCGGCGGCGAAATGCTGTGAGCCCACGGTGACCTCTTCTACGTGAGTTGCAGCGATATTCCGGATCCAGTCGCAATCCGGACCGAAACCATTCACCACAACGACCTCGGGGCCTTCCTTCCGGTACTCGACGACTTCCAGGACAGTGTGGCGTCGCAAACCGCTTCGCCTGCCGATGTGAGCTAGCATCAGCAGGCGCTTTCCGAACATCCAGCCCAGCCCCCACCGGTACAGGTACACCGGCGCCCGGAATAGGTAGCGAAGCAGACTGTGTTTCTTGACGTTGACCATGGCGGATTTCCCGCTTCCACCTATTAAATGGGATGGAGAAAGGTCACCGTGAGATTTCTTTACGTTCTGACGATGTTAATGAACAAGTGAGCGCAACCCTTCGTATAGCACGGCAGGCCATGCACGGGGCAAGGGCAGAACCATGCGCAGGGAGGGTTACCTCCGCTCACCGCTTGAGTCCAAGGAGATGTCTTTCGACCGGGGTTGATCGCGTTAAAGCTGTCCGCGATTGCAGGAACAAGACGCTGTCGGGAGGAACAATGGAGAGCTTGCTTCAGGACATCCGATTCGGCCTGCGGATTCTTGCGCGCCGCCCAGGCTTCACCGTGGTTGCGTCACTCGTGCTCACGTTGGCTGTTGGGGCGAACGTGACCATCTTCACCTTCATCGACGCGGCGCTGTTGCGACCCCTTCCCTATCGCGATCCGCAGCAGTTAGTGAAGATATGGGACGCGCGCCACTCCGAGATCTCCTCGCGCTTCGAGGCTTCCTACCCCGATTATCTCGATTGGAAGCAGCAGAACCAGGCGTTCAGTTCTCTAGCGGCTTACAGTGGCGGCGGTAATGGAATTCTGGGCGGACCAAGTGGACCGCAGATGGTTCCGGCTACCCGGGTCACCGACAACTTCTTCCAAACGCTGGGTGTCTCGCCCATTCTCGGACGGGTATTTCAAAACGGCGAAGAGCTGGCTTCGTCGCCGCGATACACGGTCTTGAGTTTCGGCTTTTGGCAGCGTCACTTCGGCGGCAGGCAAGACGTCATTGGCCAATCGCTGACACTCAATGGCGAGCCCAGGACGATTATCGGAGTGCTGCCGAAGAATTTTCACTTCGCCCCCGCGGGGGAGGCAGACCTTTACGTCACGATGCACGCTACCGGCGGCATGCTGACTCGGCGCAACCTGCATTGGCTTCACCCCTTTGGGCGTCTCAAGCCGGGCGTCTCTATCCAGCAGGCGCAGAGCCTGATGAATGTGCTGGCGGCCAACCTGGAAAAACAATATCCGGATTCAAACAAAGAACTGCGAACCGTAGTCGTTCCGCTCAGCGACGTCATCACGGGTCAAATCAAGCCCATCCTTTTAGTGTTGCTGGCGGCGGTGGGCATGCTGCTGCTGATCGCGTGCGCCAATATCGCGAACCTGCTGCTGGCACGCTCGGCTGGGCGCGCGAAGGAGTTCGCTATCCGCTCGGCATTGGGGGCGCAGCGGTGGAGAGTAATAAGGCAACTGATTGTCGAAGGAACAGTGCTGGCGTCGGCGGGCACGGCAGCAGGTATTGTGCTCGCCATCCTCGCCACGCGATGGATGCTTTATACCGTGCCCGAGCAGATGTTGCAGAGTATGCCGTACCTGAAGAACGCAGGCGTCGAGCCTCGAATTCTCCTGTTCGCCGCTGGACTGGGCATGCTTACCGCGCTGCTATTTTCCTTGCCTCCGGCGTTGCGCCTCTCCAGCCCGGTAATGAACCACTCGCTCAAAGAAGGTGGACAGCTCTCCGCCGCAAGCTCATGGAAAAAAGTTGGCTCGTCGCTCGTCGTAGCCGAGGTGGCAATCTCTGCCGTGCTGCTGGTCGGCTCGGGGCTGCTGCTGAAGAGCTTGTACCGGCTGCTGAACGTGGACATGGGATTCAAGGTTAGCCAGTTGACCACGTTCTACCTGTTCCCTGACAGCAAGCGCTACGACGAGGACCCGCAAGCGCTGGTGATGCATGACAAGGTGATGGATGCGTTGCGCGCAGTCCCGGGCGTCGCGGCTGTAGGTGCAACCAGTACGCCGCCCATCGTCGGAGGCAACACCAGCCTCTTCCGTGTGGTGGGCGCGCCGCTGACGCCGTTGCCCTATGAAGCCAACAGCCGAGACGTCGATCCGGGCTACTTCTCCACCTTGCAGGCGAGGCTGAAGGCGGGGCGCTATTTCAATGAGAACGACAATGCGAAATCACCGCAGGTCGTGATCATCAACGAAACGCTGGCGAAAATGGCGTTTGGCAACCAGTACCCCGTCGGCAGGCAGATCGTCTTCACCTATAACGCAAAGGAAAAGCCGCGGGAGGTAGTGGGGGTAGTGTCGGATGTGCATGAGGGCGAACTCGATGTCGAAGCCAAGCCCGCGATTTATGCGCCTTTCGCGCAGGGCCCAGACAGCATCTTCGCCATGGTGGTGCGCTCAGACCTTGACCCATCTGCGCTCCGGCAAGCCCTGGAAAACGCTGTTCACCAGGTTGATCCGGGCATCATCTTGTTCCAGATGCAGACCATGCAGGATTTGATCGCGCAGTCGCCCGCTCTGCAATGCTGCACCGGTATCCGGCATGGCTGGTAAGCGTCTTTGCCCTGTCGGCGCTACTGCTCGGAGTTGTCGGCCTCTACGGAGTTGTGTCGTACTCGGTGAGCCAGCGGACGCGCGAGATCGGTGTCCGCATGGCGTTGGGCGCTCCGCGCAGCAGCGTCCTGAAGCTCGTCCTCGGCAACGGCGCGCGCCTGGCTGCGATCGGCATCGCCTCGGGCGTTGCCGGAGCCGTACTGGCTGGATACTTTCTCCGCAGCGTGCTCTTCGGCGTCGAGCCGTGGGACGTCTCGACCCTCTTGATCGTTGCTGCCGTCCTGTCGGCAATCAGCGTGCTCGCCAGCTACGTGCCGGCCCGCCGCGCCTCGCGCCTCGACCCGGTAAAGGCGCTGCGCTATGAGTGAGCCGACAGTCCGTAGCGATACCTTTCGGCGCACTCTATTAAAAGCCCAGAATTTAGACTAGCTAGCCTTTTTGCATCCCTGAAGCGTTTCCCACACCGGCCAGCAGCTGCCTTGCATGGCTGGCCAGTGAGTTAGAAAGTGGAACGATTTCGGCAGCAATGTGACGATGCTCCCAGCTTGCGCACTCCTCAGTAGGGGACTTCAGCTCGAGGACCTCGAAGCAGAGAAGTCTGCGCGTGATGCCGCTCGACGCGGCTTGCAGGTACCGCAAGGTGGGCCAGGTTGGCAAAACTATAGTCCCTTTTGTGCCATCGCTTCTTACCCTTTCGAGCACGAGCACTCTTAACGCCACCATTGTCAACCGGTTAGCCGGGCATCTTCAGCGTACCAAAAAGTCACCTCCCGAGCATTGATTCCCAAACTGAGCTGCCGCACTGTGTCCCCCACAAGGCGGGAAATCGGGCGCACAACCGATGGCCCGCTGATGGGAAAGACGCTTCCTCCTCAGGGAGCGCAGAGGATGGCTTATGAAAAATCCGAACGCAACGAAAGATCAGCAACTAGGAGAACTGGCCCGTTTCCTGGACGAACACCCCGGTCTCTCGCCGGTCTTTTCAGATGATGCCATCCTCTGCGGCTTCCGCGTAGGGACGTGCTGCCTGTCGCTCGATAACGTGCAGGAATTGTTCTATGTCCCGCGCGAGCAGAGGCTGGCGCGTCTCTTGACCGGCTCGGCGCGGAGGGCTGGCACACGGTAGACGGCACGGGGTAAAGGTGACGCTCCGCGCAGCCGTGAAGAAGTTGAGGGAGTATCTCAGGCGAAAAGTAGTTCAGCGGTGACACTACAGGTCGCTTCCAGGATTAAAGGCCGCCATAACCAATGACCAAAAGGAGGTCAGTGTGAAAAGCTCACGCACCAACCACACTACAACTTATTTCATGCGCAACTTTGGCAAGGTTACCGTGCTCGGCATTACTTTGATGGTAATCACGTTCTGTTCCGCCCACGCAGAACAGCCCACCGTAGGTATATCCTTCGCCCAAGTCAGCTTCACAGCTTCGACGCCCCCAGTGAAATACTCGAACTACGGCGAAATATTTGTTGATTTCACGATGCTGTATAGCGAAGGGTACGTCAACGTCGAACGGTACCACAATGGACAGCCATCAGGCTGGGTAGTCAAGAACCTTCCTGTCATAGATGGCTCCGTGCTATCCGGATTCAGCACAATGTTTGACCTGGGAAGCTCGGGGTACCAGCCATCGTTCAGCGCATATGTGAATTTCTCACCCACGCCACTGGCGGACGATAGCGCACTCAAGAAGCAAACACCCCTGACTTACCAATTGGCACAAGCAGAGTATTTTGTGGCGGCGCCGAACGACCGGCCCGGGACCAAGCCCCAGATCACCATATCGGGGGGCGCTGCCACCGTGGATCCTCGAAACGGCTGCAAACAGACAGAGAAAGAGATGCAACTATACACCTTCGGCAACGGCAACTTCACAAAAACGATCGAGGTGGATGGGAACCTCACCTTCTGTGCGTTGAACGCCTCCGGCAAGAAATGGACGGGACTGGCGTTCAAAGGCGATGTGGACCAAAAAGTAGATGTCCACGGCATTGATGCTGGCGACTACTTCCAAATTAAGGGTAATCCCAAAGAAGACCATTTCGGGGTCGCATGGTCCGGGATTAACGACAATCATTTAGGCATCCTGAATAACAGGACATTTCTTGTGATCATTGAGAACCTTCTATTGACTATTGAATAATATAGTGACATTTTCTTGATCTCGTGCTATGGTTTGGGCATGGGAAATCCGGCCGGAGTTCGGCGAGACTTTCAGGCACTTGAGCAGCGGCGGATGCAGGCGGCGCGGCTGCTGGAGAAGGGGTACAGCCAGTCGGAAGTGGCCCGACGAGTGGGAGCGCACCGGCAGTCGGTAAGTCAGTGGGCGGCCGAGTTACGCGAGAACGGCCGCGCCGGGCTGAAGAAGGCGGGCCGTGCTGGCCGCAAGCCACGGTTGAGCGTGGAGGATCTGGGCAAGATCGAGCAGGGACTCAAACGCGGTCCGGAAAGCCTGGGCTACGAGACCGGATTGTGGACCACCAACCGTGTCACCCATTTGATCGAGCAAGAATGTGGGATTTCCTACCATCCCTCGCAGGCATGGCGCATCCTGCGGCAGTTGGGATGGAGTTGTCAGCGTCCGACGGGCCGCGCCTTGGAGCGGGACGAAGAGAAGATCCGGCGGTGGAAGCAGAAGCGCTGGCCGGAGTTAAAAAAAAGGCCAAAAACGAAGGTCGCACGATCGTCTTCATCGACGAGAGCGGGCTGAGCGAGCGTCCCCACCGCTGCCGTACCTGGGCACCCCGCGGACAGACCCCCGTGCTGCAATACCACTTTAATTGGAAGACCTTGTCGGCGATAGCGGGCGTAACCTGGTGGAACTTTTACTTCCGCCTGTTTCCGGGAGCAATCCGTAGCCCGCAAATCATCCAGTTCCTCGCTCATCTGCTGCGCCACATTCCTGGCAAGCTGCTGATCGTTTGGGACGGACTGCCGGGGCACCGCAGCCGTGCCGTCTGGCAGTTCGTACAGCAACAGAGGGGGCGTCTGTGGCTGGAATATCTTCCCGGCTATGCTCCAGAACTGAACCCAGTGGAGTATCTGTGGTCACACTGGAAGCAGCACGAATTACCCAACTTCTGCCCCACGACCTTTGGACAGTTGAGCGATTCCGCACGCCGAGCGTTGCGTCGGATGCGCCGTCGGCCCACCTTGGTCTGCGCTTTCTGGGAACAAGCAGAACTCTTTCCGCTGTAACTATATTATGCAAAGGTCAATAGGAGCAACCCGCAAAGACGCCAAAAGAAGAGACCCCGACACTGTCACAATAACTGCCACCCCAGAGTAAGCGGACGTACGCCAGAGGATGGCTTATGAACAATCCGAATACCATACACGATCAGCAACTAGGAGAACTGGTCCGGTTCCTGGACGAGCACCCTGGCTTCTCACCAGTTTTTTGTGACGATGCCATCCTCTGCGGCTTCCGAGTCGGTACAAGCTGCCTGTCGCTCGATAATGTGCAGGAATTGTTCTTTGTGCCGCGTGAGCAGAGGCTGGCGCGTTTGCTGACCGGCTCGGAGCGGCTACCGGTAGTAGATGACAAGCGACCCAAGGTGACGGCCCCCGCAGGCCGTGAGGAAGGTGAGGAGTCGCCCTGGCGCGAAGTAGTTCAACGGTGACACTGCAACTCGCTTCCCGCATTAGTCGCCGCCACAACCAATAACCCAGAAGGAGGTCACTATGACAAGCTTACACATGAACCATGCAATGAGACGCTGCCAGCGCTATGCGATTTCAAGTTTTGCTTTAGTCGTCATCGCACTGAGCCCAGCCTATGCAACCCAGGTAACGTCGGGCGTATCTTTCGCGCAGGTTAGCTTCACCGGTGCGAACGGGCCGGAAAAGTACTCACACTACGGCCAGGTGTCCATTGATTACACCATGCTATATGGCGGAGGGTACATCAACATCGAGCGATACGAAAACGGAACGGCCACAGGCTGGATCGTCAAGAATCTCCCTGTGGTTCGCGGTTCCGTTCTTTCCGGATTCAGCACGATATTCGACCTGGGAACCTCAGGATATCAGTTGTCGCTAAGCGCATATGTCAACTTTTCATCAACTCCACTGGCTAACGACAGCTCACTCAAGAATCAGGCCCCGCTGACATACGAGCTCGGCCAGGCAGAATACCCACCCGCCGATCCCAAAGGACCGATGTATGACGTATACTTCGTCAAGGAGAAATGCGATGTCGACTACACCATTAACAACGAAGACCCAATAAAAGATATTCCGATAAAAGACGGGATGTTCGACAAATGTTTCAAAAACAAGCTAGGAAAAACAATAGAGCAAATCTATATGTTCCCTAACATGGAGCCCGATAAAATTCCCAAATTAAAAAAAGAGCCGTTCTGGGGGCGTACCGCTGTTTACGATAACAAAAACCTTATCTTCTCCACGACCAAAGACGAAGGCACAGGCATAGCGGATAACGACACTTTCAGGATCATAATCAAAAACTTCAAACCCGCAACCAACTTCAGCTTGATAGCCGCGGTGCCAAAAACAGCCGACTTCTAACACTACGGCGCATGCGCCGGCGCTCCGAATTCCGCTGTAGGCTCGAGCTGGTGGACCGGGATTGGCAGGTGACGAGGAGCAGCTACGCGGTGAAGTTGCTCCTCACCTTCCAAGATCCATCGCCGCCACAACCTCGGAGTGAAGGTTATTATGTTGAATCTTGTGGGCTGGCACCTGGCGGGCACTGTTTTTGGAACCACAATTTGGAAAAAGCTCGAGAGGAGTTACAGCTAGCTCCGGGTTAAGTTGTGCCCACTGCCTGGGCGGGAGTGGCTGCGCCGCCCTCGGACAACGTCTCAATTACCAGTCGAACATCCTTGCATTCCGCCTGCTGGATAACCTTCAGGCAATCGCCACCGACAATGGGATACAAAATCGCACGGCCGGCAATCGACACCGCCAGATCAAGCCCGTCGATGGTCACCGGGTGGAGGATTGACGGCTCCCAGGCTAATCGTTGAGCGGTGCACCAAGAGCCGTCGCGGGCAGCCCTAATGTCGAAGTTGACGAGCGAGGTCTCGCTGCGCAAGCCGATCGTTTCCAGATCGCCAATCAGAGGAGAAACGGCCGCAATCTCTGCTGCCACGGTAGTTACCAGGCTCGCCAGTACGGCGTTGATCTGGTAAAAATCCGGCTGGAGCTGTGCCAGTTGTTCCCCGGGGCTGACCTGCGCCGCGGCAATGCCCAGATCGAGGTTGATATGCGCGTTCATGCCTGCGAGCAGTTGTTGCAGAATGAGAACGCCGGCATCGTCGCAGCCGTGGAAAGCCAGCATCCAGCTTCGAGTCGCCGTGCCACCTGCTTGAAAAGTGGCAAGCGCATCAAGGTATCGCGACGCGAAAACCACATCGAGCTCTTCCATGAGTGGACCGTTATCGAAGCTGCCGCTGGCAATGCCGTCGCGCACGGCGCAGGTCACGCGCCGGTACAGTGCCGCAAAGTAGCCCAGACGGCTGGCCTGCTCGTAAGACTGCTGAACGATAGCGTCGAGCGCCGTGACCACATCGTCGATGGTTTGCACACTCATACAGGAATGATATAGCGGGAAAATCTACCGGTGAACCTTCCGCAGTCCGAGCCTGTGCCATGGAACCCAGGGGTTGGTATCTGGTTTGTGAACGGCCTTTGTACCCCCTCCCCTGGTGCCTCGTAAGATCTTGATTCCATTGAGCTGGCTGAAAACTTTCCAGCTAAAATATTGAGCGCGTGAGGCTTACAGGCAAAATCTTGGAAATGAAGCACTTAGCTTGAAAGCTACCAGCTATGAGCTATCAGCTGTCAGCCATCAGCTACCAACAATAAACTTCAGCTCTGGCCACCAACGCCCAAGGGCTCCAGTGGCGGAGCCTGGTCTCCCGTCCGTCGCCAGTATGTCTGATAATGCGCAAAGCGAGAAAAAATCCTTTCGTGCGAATCCTTTGTTTTCATGGTTGTAGCGCATTTTTGTCCGCAAAATCCTGATGCTCAGAGACTTACAGGCAAATTCGTGATTTCAAAGAACTGGCGGGGCAAGAAAACGCTTGACGCACATGTGAATTTAGCGTACAATTTCTTCATGCTTAACGAACCAAAGACTTTGCAAGACGCAATCGCCTACTTCGCCGACGCTGACCGTGCTTTCGACTATGCCGTCAAGATGCGCTGGGTTGGCGGGGACATTACCTGTCCACGTTGCGGGAAGGCGAAGCACTCGTTCATCAAAACGCGGCGCATCTGGTTCTGCTACGTCTGTCAGAAGCAGTTCACCGTCAAAGTTGGAACTGTGATGGAAGATTCGCCCATGAGTCTTGATAAGTGGATGGTTGCTTTCTGGATGCTGGCTAACTGCAAGAACGGGGTGAGTAGCTATGAACTTGGTAAAGCTATCGGCGTCCGTCAGCAAGACCGCATGGTTCATGCTTCACCGCATCCGGGAAGCAATGAAGGAACTGCCCGGAGGTACATTCGGTGGCCCCGGAGACGAAGTCGAAAGCGACGAAACCTATGTCGGGCCGAATCCGATGCGGATGCATAAAGACCGCAGAGCGAAGGGTAGAGCAGCGGCGTGGGCAGCAGCGGCGTGGTGATACTTATACTGGCAAGACTGCGGTCGCTGGAATACTGGACAGGGAAGCTCGCAAGGTTAGGGCTCAGGTCGTTCCAAATACGCGCCGTGAGACTTTGCAGAGCGCCATCCTTAACCAGATCGCTCCGGGCAGCAAGCTCTATACCGACGATGCCGCAAGCTACCGATTCGCAGCGGGCGAATCTGAGCTTATCCACGAAGTTGTGAACCATGCCCGTGAGTACGTGCGCGGAGCCGTCCACACGCAGGGCATAGAGAATTTCTGGAGTCTCCTGAAGAGAACCCTTCGGGGTACTTACGTTGCTGTCGAGCCGTTTCATCTTGACCGTTACCTTAACGAACAGGTGTTTAGGTTCAACAATCGTGCAACTAAAGACAACCCGCTAAACGATGCCGACCGCTTCGCTCTGGCTATGTCCCAAGTCGCCGGAAAGCGTTTGACCTATGCCCAACTGACGGGCAAGGGAGTTGACTCGCTCCACCATTCGTCGGCAGGGACGGGGCAAGAAGAACCGTTCTAGCCCTTGTTCTTGCCGCTCTTTTTGCGGGCCGTAACCTTACGCTTCGCCTTCGCCGTTCTCTTCGTTCCAGCCTTTGGAACTTGGAGTATCGCGGTGGTGAAGCGTTCGAAGTTTTCCCTTGCTTTATCGCCTTCGGTGTATTCTGCTTTCTTCTTCGCCATCCTCAAATTATGCACCTCTTGCTTATTTCTGTGCTGTTGCTATCTGCAATGCAGAGCGTCATAAAACCACAGACACCCGCCAAACAGGAAGGAGTCCATAAAGGGGAGGCTGAACCCCAGCCAGCAGCACGCCGACAACGGCACTACCGACCCCTCCACGCGGCCCGTACAGACACCAAAGTGCAGCCCCGAACAATACAACCCCTACGATCCCAAGCAGGATTCTCTTTATCGCTGGTATTTGCGCGTGACCATCGGAGGCGTGGCAGTAGGACTTATCGGGCTGGCATTCCTGTATGCCCAGCATCGGACAGCTAGACAAGCATTGGAGGTTTCCCAGCGGGCGGACGTTTTGATTGATGGAATCAGCCTTACATTCGGAGACAGCCCAGAGTTTAAGGACAGCGCGGTCAACTGTCGATTCCATAACCATGGGAATACCCGCGCCATTCACTGCATAATTTCTCTGATTCTCGAAATACCTGGCGTTCCCACGGATCCTTACGGACACCAAATACTGCCCGTAACCATCGGCCCCGGAGCCGGACAGACAATCTCCAGTCCCCACTTTATTGAATTTCTGACCAAGGAAACGGCTCAGGGAATAGTAACGGGAGTGATCTCGCTGAATGCTATCGCGGAGATCACCTATGAGGACGTTTTCGGCGATACCCACTGGCAAAAAGCTGGAGCCGAATACGTCGCTAGAGCGCGGACGTTCAAAGTAACGTTCCAAGAAACGGACGAATAGCAGCCCTGTCACGGCAAGGGCGATTATCCACAAAACGCACATGTGCGTCAAGCGTTTTGCCTTGGCGGGCCCGGCCCCCGCAGTGACACCCTTCGGTGTCCTCGAAGAGAGTTTACGAGTTGCTGAACTGATCTGCACGCAGATAGTGCGGCGCACAGGTTACGAAGGTGGTGGAGATTCCCGAAATGGGAACGGCACACCCGGAAGGTTTGGGTGCCCCATTCGGGCTGGGTTTGCCCGGGTGCGGACTCTCGTGTCGACCGTCGTCCTTGGGGATAACGAACACCCACCCCGGCAAAGGAAGCCGGAATGGGGCACCCCACATCAGATTGTCAGGTGACCGAAAGCGCGGGGTGGGCCACCCGCCCAGACACCGGTCGTGGCAATGTCAGCACATTACTTGCCGGCTCGTGCTCCACCTTGTGCTCTGTCTGGGCATGCGATTTCATATCAGCCAGGGTGAGTTGACGTCCGCACACACCGCATGACCACACCATGCCGGAAGGTACAGCCACCGCGCCGGCGCTCCTGGGCTGCCACTTCTTCGACATTTCACTCTTGCACTCAGGACAAATCATCATCATGACCTCACACCGAGCGTTCTTGTTGTTATTGGCCAAGTGGAGAGGAGGGTTTCCTCCCCTCCGGCTGGGCGCTTAAGCTACAGCGGCGGTCGTTGCTGCCAGCTTAGTGCCGGAGTGAACCACATTCGAAATACGAACCTTTGGCGTGCCCACAACTACCTTTCCCAGCGCAAGTAGTACCTGCGGGTAGTCTTTCTTTTCGTAGGCATCGGCTTGCTGCCGGCTGTCCCACAGGCTGATGGCGTGTCCGTGGACATTGTCATCGCTGAGGAGAACAAATTCCTCGCGGAATCCCGCCTGTTTCTACAGCAGGGGAAGGACTTCGGTCTGGAATTTCTGGGTAAATTCGGGTACGGAGTCGGGCTTCAAAGAGAATGCCACATTACGTGCGAACATAAGCCTCCTAGGCAGGTGCTCTAAGGGAGGAGGACTTCAGATAGGCTGACTTAGTTCAGGGGATCTGAAAGAGGAAAGGAGACAACTCACTCAAGCTCAACCCTAGTCTCTTGCCGAGGTGGTGTCAAACCGAAGAGCTGTAGAAGCCCGAATGCCCTCCGATTCGGCCGATCGCCCGGAATTCGGCGGTACCCCCTCCCCCTGCCTACTCGTAAAATCTTGATTCCATTGAGCTGGCTGAAAAGTCTCCCGCTAAAATCTTGAGCGCGTGAGACTTACAGGCAAAATCTTGGAAACGAAGCACTTAACTTGAAAGCTAGCAGCTATGAGCTATCAGCTGTCAGCTACCGACAATCGACTTCAGCTCTGGCCACGAACGCCCAAGGGCTCCAGTGGCGGAGCCTGGTCTCTCGTCCGTCGCCAGTATGTCTGATAATGCGCAAAGCGAGAAAAAAATCCTTTTGCGCGATCCTTTGTTTTCATGGTTGTAGCGCATTTTTGTCCGCAAAATCCTGATGCCCAAAGACTTACAGGCAAATTCGTGATTTCAAAGAACTTGCGGGATCAGCCCCGCAGGGACACTCGCCGGGTGTCCTCGGATAGAGCTTATGAGTTGCTGAAGGGATTTGCACGCGAATCCTGGTGCGCACAGGTTACGAAGGTGGTAGAGGATTCCCGAAATGGGAACGCCGCACCCGGAAGGTTCGGGTGCCCCATTCGGCTTGGGTTTGCCCGGGTGGGGACTTTCGTGTCGACCCTCGTCCTTGGGGATAACAAACACCCACCCCGGCAAAGGAAGCCGGAATGGGGCACCCACATCAAATTCTCAGGTGACTGGAAGCGCGAGGTGGCCCACCCGCCGACGACAAGGTGGGAGTCCACAGACACCGTTGTTGTCACACTCTCAGGTCTTACACGTCACTGACAAACTCTTGCTGGTGTTGGAGACTTGGGACTGCCGCTTGCGGCGCCTCAAGCAAGATTCACGGTCTTGCTCCAAAGCCCAAGCCAATCGCCGGCACGAAGGCAAGACCTTCGGCATTTTCATGTCCATCGCTTCTGGCGCCCCTGCGGCTTTCTGGTTCGTTTAGGCCCCCATACCTGTAAGGAGGTATTCATGTTTACCCGTACAATCGAATTGACACTCAAACCGAACACGAAGCCCGAGTTCTTCAAGAAATTCAAGGCTGAAGTCCTGCCCATTCTCAAGAAGGCTCCCGGATTCTTCGATCTGGTCGTTCTCGAACATTACACCGATACGAACAAGTTCTTCTTCTTCAGCTTCTGGGAGACGCAGAAGAACGCCGACTATTACGAGAAGGAGTGGTATCCGAAGGTAAAGGCGATTATCGAGCCGTTCTACTTCGCTCCGCCCACGGTGACCTACTGGACGCTCGAGGAGACCTTCTCCGAGAAGCTGTTTGCCAAAACGATGGTGTAATTCTCCTGCACCCGAATTCCGCAGCCCCGGCAGACCCCGTCGTTTGCTGGGGCTTTTTCTTGCAGAGCAGCCTGGCTCAGCGCGGGTGTACGTGAGAGAGGACCTGAGCCGCGTCAGCGGCGGCATAGTTTCGCGATGGCAAAGTTCGTTGCGATCGAGAACGAAATCCCCGCCCAACCAACCGATAGTTGGACGGGCCCACCCGTGTGCGCTTCGGTTACTCAGAATGCTTGCCCGGGCCACCCGCCAACATGTTAGGCGCTGCCAGCACGGCGAGGAGTTTTTCTGCCACCGTGACGGCGTCGTTCGCATCTTCGATCTCGGGAAGCAGTATTACAAACTCGTCTCCTCCTTGACGGCTGACCGTGTCCGTATTGCGCAACGCGTCGCGTAAGCGCTTGGCGACTGATTGAAGCACCGCGTCTCCAATCGCGTGTCCCAGCGAGTCGTTGATCGGTTTGAAGCGATCCCATCCCAAAATGTTGGAACCCCGCACCCAGCTAACGTCTTCGCCGTCCATAGCCGAAAAGGCGTGGTAGTGGCTCATGAGCCGCTACCAAAGGCGTTCTGTTCTTGACAATGAGGTTACTGTAGGACTATGAGTATTGAGTTGTGACTCGTTCTCTTTAACAGTCGACTCAACCAACCGTTGCCCCGCTGCAAGTCACCCTGAGTTTCAATCGGCGCACATCTTCATGGAAATCAAAGGCTGCTCAAAGGGAGTCTTGCTATGGTTCACTCAATCCGCGACAACGAAGGAGTTGGCTTTGGGGTGCAAGGAACCGCCGGTGGTGCACAAAATGAAAATCGTATCGGCGTCAGCATGGGTCAACGGGCGTGAACCAACAGCAGGTCGTATGAGAAGAGGACTAGGAAGCGAGACCATGAAGAGAACCGTAGCCAGGGCTTTGGCCTATTTGTGTTTCTACGCGGGATTGTTCTGCTTCACGGCCTCGGCCCAGAAACCGGAGTCGGTCGCGCCGGCAGGGGGGCATTCTGCCATTGTCAGATGTGTCGCCTTCAGCTCGGATGGCCGCACTCTGGCGTCGGGAGGTGACGACAAGACCGTCACCCTGTGGGATGTAGCCAGCGGCCGCGAGCGGCGAACCCTGGCGGGGCACACTGGCCCTGTTGTGGCTGTTGCCTTAAGCCCGGATGGCCGCGCCCTGGCATCGGGAAGTGACGACAAGACCGTCAAGCTTTGGGACGTAGCCAGCGGTCGCCAACTGCGGACTCTCACAGGACACACGGAATGGATGAGGTCTGTCGCCTTCAGCCCGGACGGTCGTATCTTGGCCTCGGGAAGTGACGACAAGACCGTCAAGCTTTGGGACGTAGCCAGCGGTCGCGAGCTGCGAACTCTGGCGGGGCACACTGGAAGTGTCAGGTCTGTCGCCTTCAGCTCGGATGGCCGTACCTTGGCCTCGGCAAGTTCCGACACGACGCTAAAGCTTTGGGATGTAGCCAGTGGACGCGAGCTGCGAACCTTCGCGGGTCACACGGGTGTCGTCAGCTCTGTCGCTTTCAGCCCGGATGGTCTTACCCTAGCCTCGGCAAGTTATGACGCGACGCTCAGACTTTGGGATGTGGCCAGTGGACGCGGCCAGCGAACCTTGGCTGGATACGGCCAGATATGGTCTCTCGCTTTCAGCCCGGATGGGCACACTCTGGCATCGTCGAGTCTTTGGGAAGATGCGATCACGCTCTGGGACGTGGGCACTGGACGTCAGCTGCGGAGTCTGGAGGGGCATTCTGACCCTGTCATGTCCATTGCCTTCAGCCCCGATGGGCACACCCTCGCGTCGGGAGGTCGCGACCACACAGTCAGGGTGTGGGACGTGGCGAGCGCACACAATACAACCATGGGCGGAGAAGACAACCACGTCGCAGCCTCGGCGAACAAGCCAGCCTCTACGGGGAGCGAGCCTTCGCGAGCGCAGGCGACGCAACTTCCTCAGCAGGAAGGCAAGAACGCCAAGGTCGAACCTGAACCCGAGCCACGGAAAACGATACAGTCGCTCGAGCGCGACAAGGCAGTAACGGAGAGGCTGGCGGGAGGTGGAGTTCATACGTATGAGCTGCCCCTGAAAGCAGGGCAGTTCATTCAGTTGAAGGTTACGCAGCACCATGTCGACACATTACAGGTTCTTTTTGGACCTAACGGAGCGGAGCTGGCCGAGTCAGACAGCATCTCCGGGTACGAGGGCACAGAAACGATTTCGTGGGTAGCCGAAGCCGCCGGCACCTACAAACTCGAGGTGCGTTGTCTGGAGAAGTTTTCCAGCCCGGGAACTTACGACCTGAAGATAGCGGAGCTGCGTGCCGGCCGAACCGACGACGCCAAGCGCGTCCGCGCTGAACGGCTCTGGATGAACTCCATAACTCTCTATCAGCAACAAACGAAGGAGTCACTCCAGACGCTCGCTGGCAACCTAAACGAGTTGCTCGCAATCTGGCAAGAACTTGGGAACCTCGCGGGCGAGGCCGACGCACTGGAAATGAGAGCAGGCGCCGAGATCCAGAGCGGGAATGTGCAACGCGCTCTTCAGGACCTTAACCGGGCTGTTGCGCTCCGGCGCCAACTGGGAGGTGGCTACGGCGAGGCAGCTGCGCTGGATCTATTGGCTAGGTGCTATGGCGGGTCACGCCAACTGCCTAACGCGCTCGAAGCTCTGCAGGCAGCGCTGATGATCAACACCACCCTCGGCGATCAGATGGAACAAGCGCGGATTTTGGGAGAGATCGCCAGCGTTCAGGGAGCGTTGGGACAAAAAGACGCTCAGAAGCAGACCTATGACCGGTCATTACAGCTATACCAGAAGGCCGAGCCGCGCACGGAGGCAATTGCCCCACTGCTAAGAATCAGCGAACAACTGTTAGCAGAGGAAGACAAAGCATTGAAGTACTCGGTGTCCTATCAGTTTGCGCAAAGGGCGTTAGACATTGCCAGGAAATTCCACGACCGGCGCGCCGAAGGCCAATCCGAGTTGCTCCTCGCGCGGGTTCCAGAATCGGTGAACGCTTACGACGATGCACTGTCGCTCTATTCGGCGGCGGCCCAAAGCTTTCTCGATTCGGCCGACGAGCGCGGCGAAGCGCAGGCTTTCGCCGGTTATGGGCGGGTTTGCGCAATGGCTGGCGACTACGGTGACGCTGCCTATTGGCTCTCACAGGCGATTAAGATCCAGGTGGCGATCAAGGGATATCCCAGCACCGCCGATGACGCGCAATTACTGCTCTCCTCTGGCGGCTCGCTGGCTGAGGCTCTCAATAACATCAGCCAGGAACAAACCGCGCTGAACGAGTTGGGCCCCCTGCTCACGTTGGCTGACCAGCTGCACGATACGGCCCACCAGGCACAAATCTTGAATGCAATGGGTGTCAGTCAGACTCACCTACGCCAATACGACCAAGCGCTAGCCAGCCTACAGAAGGCACTGGCCTTACGGAAAGAAATCCAAGACCGGAGTGGCGAGGCCAGTACCTTAAGCGACCTGGGCGAGCTGTACTCCGAGATGGGACGATTCGAGCAGGCACACCAGTGCTTCAGGGCGGGATACGCAATCTTCGCAGAGCAAAAGGCCCTTACTGTGCCGGCGGTAATGATTCGGCAGCGTTGGGCCAACGTTTACCGCAAACAGAAAGACTATTCTCACGCTTTAGAATACCTCTATGAAAGCATTGAAGCCTATGACGCTCTCCGGAAGAACTTGGGCAGTACAACGCGGATGTCGTTTACGATGGGGCAAGCCAGTGTCTTGGGCGACATGGCTGCCGTGTTGGCCGAGGCTGACAGTACTGGAAAGTATGGTGTGCCACCAAAGCTCCGCGACAAGGCGGATGACGTGCCAAGCCTTGCTTTTTATTACTCCGACCGGACAAGGGCGCGAGGCCTCATCGATCTCATGGGTGCCGGCTATGGCCATGGCGGCGAACATGGTATCGAGATAACGTCGCTGCAAGCCATCAGTGCGAAGAATGTTCCTCTGCATGAACATGAACTGCTGGTGGAATACCTGGTGCAACCGGACGCGACGCTCATGTGGATCATCGCCGGCCCCGGCAAACCGGTGAAGATGCTTAGGATCGCTCTCGGCAGGGATGAACTTCGAAGCCTTATTGATCAGGCACGCCCGCGACCAGCCGGCGACCGCGGAGTGAAGGCCGTGACTGGCGCCGGCGTTCCGCACCAGGCTTTGGATAATTCTGGTTCCGGGACAAACTATCAGGTCCTAGGGCGGCTCTACGATCTGCTGCTGTCACCGGTACTCAAGGAGGCGCAACCGGGAACAACTATCCTTGTGGTTCCAGATGGCCCGCTTGCCCTGCTGCCTTTCGAGATGTGGGGACACTCTACACCTGCGGGATGGAGGTGGGCGGGTAGTGATTTTATCTTCCGGCAATACTACTCAGCTATGATGCTGGCACTGCTGCGCTCCTCAGAAATGGGTGGATTGTCGTGGTTTCAGAACTACGGACGGCGGCCAAAACCAAGTGTTGAACCGAAGCTGCTCGCCTTCGGGGATCCGAACTACGCCAGCTCGCCGGCGGCGAGCGCTGATCGAGGCATGACGCGACGCGCGTTCGAGCAAGCTGGATATACGTTCCCTCCTTTGCCGGGAACCAGGCTGGAGGTAACGAGTATCGGCAAAGTCTTCGGGCTCGCTGCCGATAGTCCCGACTTGAAGCTGGCGTCAGCGGCCACGGAATCGTCGCTCAAACAGCTCGACAAGAGTGAAAAGTTGACGCAGTACCGATATCTACACTTCGCCACCCACGGCATCCTGACTGGTGATATTCCTAGCGTCGGACAACCCGCACTGATTCTCTCGTTAGTGGGCGACCCCGACAACGACGGCTTCTTGACCATGAAAGAGGTGCAAAGTCTGCGTGTCAATGCCGACTTGGTGGTGCTCTCTGCCTGTCAGACGGGGCTGGGTCAACAGGTAAGTGGAGAGGGCGTCATGGGCATGGCACGTGCCTTCATCGTTGCCGGAGCCCCTTCGGTTGTGGTCAGCCTATGGAGCGTAGCAGACGAGTCGACCGCCAAGCTGATGCAGCAGTTCTACACCTACCTCGTAAAAGAGCATAAGGGCAAAGGTGAAGCTTTGCAGTTGGCGCGTGAGGACCTAAGAAAACAATACCCCGATCCCTACTTCTGGGCGCCCTTTGTGCTGATTGGAGAAGATTCTGTGCAGGGGCCTCGTTGATCGACCGCGAGCTCGACCCTCGTCCGTGGAGGTTCGAAGTTCGACCATCCGACTCATCCGAAACCGAACGGATGAGTGGGGCACCCGAACTGATATCTCAAACCCGAGATCTGAAACCTGACAACTCCCTACAGCTTCACCCTCCGCAACCTCAGCGCATTCGTAATCACCGATACGCTGCTGAAGCTCATGGCCGCGGCGGCGATGATGGGGATCAAGAGCAGGCCGAACTTGGGATAGAGGATTCCGGCGGCGATGGGTACTCCGACCGAGTTATAGACAAAGGCGAAGAACAGGTTCTGCTTGATGTTGCGCATGACGGCGTGGCTCAGGCGGCGGGCCCGCACCAGCGCGCGCAGGTCTCCTTTGAGCAGGGTGATGCCGGCGCTCTCCATGGCAACGTCGGTGCCGGTCGCCATGGCGACGCCCACGTTGGCCTGCGCCAGCGCGGGAGCGTCGTTGATGCCGTCGCCCGCCATCGCCACCGTAGTTCCCTGCCGCTTGCAGCTTCTTGATGACGTCGGCCTTGTGATCGGGCAGCACTCCGGCCTCGAAGTCGCGGATGCCCAGCTTGCGCGCGACAGCTTGCGCGGTGGTCTGGTTGTCTCCGGTGAGCATGACGACGCGCAGACCCGCGCGCTGAAGCTCGCGAACGGCCTCGGGCGCCTCGGGCTTGATGGGATCGGCGATGCCCAGCAGTCCTGAGGGGCGTCCATCGATGACGGCGTAGACGACGGTCTGGCCGTCGCGGCGGAGGGCGTCGGCTTTGTCTTTCAGGGAATGACGTCGTGAGATGACCGTTCATCATCCCACCCTTGGCCCAACGGAAGGGCCAAAGGATGGGGCACCCGGGCGTCGGCTTTCTCTTTCATGGAAATGACGTCGTGAGACGATCGTTCGTCATCCCACCCTTTCCCAAACGAAGGGAAAGGATGGGGCACCCGATCATTTCCGTTACCCCGTTCGTCGAGAAAGATGCCGAGTTCTTCCAGCAGCCGTCGTTGCCGGCGGCGACCTCGTGTCCGCCGACCGTGCCGATGACGCCTTTGCCGGTGAGCGAGCGGAAGCCGTCGGCCGGAATAAGCTGCATGCCGTTGGCGAGCGCCGCGTCGACGATGGCCGCGCCCAGCGGATGCTCGCTGCCGCGCTCCAGGCTGGCGACCAGCTTGACGATGCTCTCTTCGGTCTCGCCGCTGAAGGCGACCACCTCCTGCAACTCGGGCTTGCCCTGGGTGAGCGTGCCGGTTTTGTCGAGCGCGATGGTCGTGACCTTGTCGAAGGTCTCAAGCGCTTCGGCGTTCTTGATGAGGATTCCGGCGCGCGCGGCGCGGCCTGTGCCAACCATGATCGCCATCGGCGTGGCCAGTCCCAGCGCGCAGGGGCAGGCGATGATGAGCACAGCTACGGCGTTGACCACGGCGTTGGCCAGTCGCGGCTCGGGCCCGCAGAGCAGCCAGACGAAGAACGTGACGACCGAGATGGTCAGCACCGCAGGCACGAAGAACGCGGCAACGCGATCGGCCAGCCGCTGAATGGGAGCGCGGCTGCGCTGCGCGGCGCTTACCATCTGCACGATCTGCGCCAGCATGGTGTCGCTGCCTACGCGCTCGGCGCGCATCAATAGCCATCCCGTGCCGTTGACGGTCGCGCCGATCACCTTGTCGCCCATGCGCTTCTCGACCGGCATGGGCTCGCCGGTGATCATCGACTCGTCGACCGCGCTGAGGCCGTCGATCACCGTGCCGTCGGTAGGAATCTTTTCGCCGGGACGCACGCGCAGCTTGTCGCCGACCTTCACCTGGTCGAGGGGAACGTCGTACTCGCTGCCGTCGTCGCGCATAATGCGCGCCAGCTTGGGCGAGAGATCGAGCAGTGCGCGGATAGCCGAGCCAGTGCGGCTGCGCGCTTTCAGTTCGAGCACCTGGCCGAGCAGCACGAGGGCGATGATGGCGGCCGCGGCTTCGAAATAAACTTCGGGCTGGCCGCCGTGCCGTGCGCATGGTGTCGGGGAAAATCTGCGGCAGGAGAGTCGCGACCGCGCTGTAGATGTAGGCGACGCCCACACCGAGCGCGATCAGCGTGAACATGTTCGGGCTGCGGTGCTTCACCGAGGCCCAGCCGCGCTGGAAGAACGGCCATCCGGCCCAGAGCACGATCGGCGTAGCGAGCGCGAACTCGATCCACGTACCCACGCGCGGCGAGAGCACGTGCATGAGCGGCCCCATGCGGAGCATCATCCGCAACATCATCGGCAACATGGCCAGCGCGATGAGCGGCACGCCGAGAATGACGCTCCACCAGAAGCGGCGCGTCATGTCGCGCAGCTCGGGATTCTCTTCCTCCGCTGCGGTGACGGTTCGCGGCTCCAAGCGCCATGCCGCAGATGGGGCAGAAGCCCGGCTGCGGCGCGCACGATCTCGGGATGCATGGGGCAGGTCCACTCGGTGCGCGTTGCGGCGACGGGCGTTTCAGGCTCGAGCGCCATGCCGCACTTGGGACAGGGCACGGGCTTCGACTCGCGCACCTCGGGACACATGGGGCAGACGTACGTCACAGCCTTCGGTGCGGGCGAGGGTGCCGATGGGGATGCTTGCGGCTGCGGCTGGCGGGCGATGCCTGGCGTCGCGCCGCCGATGGTGACGACGCGTGCTCGCTCCCATGCCACCCGGCTTGTAGGCGGGCGAAAGGTACTTCTGCGGATCGGCCTTGAACTTCTCCGCACAGCCCTTGCAGCAGAAGTGATAGAGCTTGCGATCATGCTCGACTGACGAGGCTGCCTTCGCCGGATCGACGCTCATGCCGCAGACGGGATCGCGCTCGATCTTGCAGGTGGCGCCCATCTGGGTCGGAGCCTCGGTCGACATGCCGTCAGCCTTGTACGAAGCTGAAAGATATCTGCCGGGATCGGAGACGAACTTGTGCATGCATCCCGGCGAGCAGAAATAGTAGGATTCGCCTTTGTGCTGCGCGCGGCCGCGCGCCTGCGCCGGATCGACCGTCATGCCGCAGACGGGATCGTGAACGGTGGTCGAGGTCGGCGGAGTTGTTTCGCTTTGATTCACGTTACTCAAGGATGATATGTCGTCCCCAGGGGACTCGGGGCAACTCTCGGTATCTCACCTTTATGTGTTCGAGAGCTCTGCCAGGGGCTGAATCCCAAATTGGCGTTTCGGCACGACCAAGGGGGCTGTTAAGACTCGAAGAACGGATTGTGGCGCCGGCTGAAGCCGGCTCGGTCCTCTCTAAATAAAGTGCTTGGCACGACCGAGGTCGTGCCCTGACGCGGGTCTTCCTTTCAAAAAGCTTTCCGCGGCTATGAAGCCGTGCCCCTTCGCCGCCCTCCTGATAAGCTGCTCCTTACCTCATTCTTACACCATTATCTGGAGGTTGTGATGACGAGTGTGGAAGTGCTGTTCCGCTATGGCCTGCCGCCGGGCGAGACGGAGATGGCGGCCATGGCACAGTTCAATGATGTTTACGGCATTCGGCGGGTGCGGATGAACGAGAAAGAGAAGACGATCCTGATTGAGTACGACGCCACGCGCCTGGACGAGACCGCGGTGGAGAAGCTGCTGCGCAGCGCGGGCATTGACGTTCGCGAGAAGCTGGCGCTGGCGTAGGAAACCGGCGCAACAACGCGTCGCCGCATCTGGCTCCCTAGAGCGGGGCTCGCTCTTTGGCGCTCCTCACTGAACTCAAATCATGACCTGAAATCAGAGCTGGATTTGCCATCGCTTTCTTTCCGACTACGTACAGCAATAAAAAGGGCCACCGTCGTGAGAGCTCTGGCCGATACTCTCCACAGGGTGACCCTTATGCGCCACTTCGTCTGTTTCCTCTAGATGCATGAGTGGGGCCAAAGTTTCACTGACACAAATAAAAGAGTTATGGCCAGAGCAGCAAAAAATACCGAGCAAGTATTTCCAGCCCACGGGAAGATTTTACTCTTAGGCCCTTTAGTGCCGCCGCAAATACTTAACCTGGTATTAACATAAGGGACCACGAATTATGGTGCACTCTGGATGCGGAAACTACATCTGAGAGACAGGAGGATTGCTGCCATGAAGCGGAACAGGATGCTGTTGTTGAGCGCGTGCGGACTGGTGCTGATGAGTATTACGGCGCTTTGGGCGTCGGACAACGACCGCGATCGCCAGGCGACCATTTGGACCATGTCGAATGATCCTGCCGGGAATGCGGTTCTCGCGTTCGGCCTGGCCGACGGCCGGCTCACCATGCTGGGTTCGGTTCCGACCGGTGGAACTGGATCCGGCGGCAGAGAGCCTGACTTTGGATTGGGCAACGCTCACGCAATCGCGCTTAGCAATGACGGCCGGATGATGTTTGTGGTTAATCCTGGGAGCAACGACATTTCTGTTTTCGCGGTCAACCACAACGGCTTGAGGCTGCTCGACCGCACGCCTTCGGGCGGTAAACAACCCTTGAGCATCACGCTGCACGGAGATTTACTCTACGTGCTAAATGGGGGCGGCAATGTGAACGACGTCGATAACATCACCGGGTTCACGGTCGGTCGGGATGGCAGACTTTCGCACATCAGCAATTCCACCCGTCCGCTCAGCGCGGCGGCGACGGCCCCAGCGCAGATTCAATTCACTCCTGATGGCTCGATCCTGGTGGTCAGCGAAAAAAGCACCAGCAACATCGATACATACTTGGTCGGTCGCGACGGCCGCACTACGGGACCGATCGTAACTCCGGCCGACGCCGAAACACCCTTCGGATTCGACATCGCCAATCGAAACCAGCTGTTTGTCTCCGACGACTTTAACGACGCGCCCGACGCGGGTGCGATGTCATCGTGGACGATTGAGGCCGATGGATCGCTTCACCTGGTGAGCTCAAAAGTTCCTGCCTTCCAAAGCGGAGCCTGTTGGATCGCCGTGACGCAGGACGGACGATTCGCGTTCATGGCAGACACGGTCGCCAGCACAACCTCCACCTATACCATCAACAAACAGGAAGGCAGCGTGAGCCTGCTTAGAAGTTTCCCCAGCTTTTCTCACGCGACCGATCTGGCGTTCAGCCATGACGGACGGTTCCTCTTCGCTCTCGCTCCGGATCAAACCTTCGACTCGAGTCCAGGGATTCTAGTGTGGCGATTCAATCCCAGCGATGGCAGCGTCATCCCATTGCAAGGGATAACCGGGCTGCCCAGAAGCATTGACGGATTGGTGGCGCGTTAGAGGACGGGAGCTAACAGGCGCCGTCTGCGTTGAGGAGCAGAAATGCCCCCCTGTCGGGTTTCAGGTATCAGGTTTCAGGTATCAGATATGACCCGGGATCTGCCGCCTGAGCCCGACAACGGCATTCGCGTCCCCGACCTTGTGTCTGCAATCCGCACCTGACACCTGATAACTGACACCTGATACCTTCCCTACTTCCCTGTCGCGAACCGCTGGAAGAAGCTGTCGCTGTTCCACGCCGGCGGCTTGGGAGCATCGGCGACTTCGAGCGCCATGTCCGCCATGATGTCTTCAAACTTTCCGGCGGCCGCGAGATCGACCGGCTGCTGCAAGTCGTCGGAGGGCGCGTGATACCGTTCGTGCAGCCACTTCCTCGCGGTCGCCTCTTCCGGACTTCCCTTGGTGTAGCCCACCTTCATGGCCAGCGACGGCACGCCCTGCTTGATGAAGCTGTACTGGTCGCTGCGTATAAAGATGTTGCGCAGCGGCTCGGGATCGGCCTGCACCTCGACATCGTTCTTCTTCGCTGCCTCGCGCGCGTCCTCGCCGAGCGTACGATTCGTCAAGCCCGTACACGGTCACAATCTTCAGCGGGATGATGGGCAGGAACATGTCGGTGTTCAGATCGGCGACGATGTCTTTCTTCGGTACCGTCGGCTTGCTGGCGAAGTATCGCGAGCCGAGCAGGCCCTTCTCTTCCGCCGTCACGAACAGGAACAGCAACGAGCGCTTCGGCTTCACGCCCGCCGGCGTGCAGCTTGTCGGCGATGTCGAGCACCAGCGCCGAGCCCGAGGCGTTGTCCATGGCGCCGTTATAGATCTTGTCGCCGTTAATCGGCTCGCCGATGCCGAGGTGGTCAAGGTGCGCCGAGAGCACAACGTACTGCGAAGCCAGTTGCGGGTCGGAGCCCGGCAGCTTGGCCACGATGTTCGCCGACTTCACCTGCTTGGTAATTTGTTTCGCCTTGGCCTTGATGCTCATGGTCAGCGGAAAGCGAGGCAGCGGCTTGCGGTCTTTGCCCAGCGCGGCAATCTCACGCGAAGGTATGGCCTGAGCCTTCGAAAAGCTCTTCGGCGAACTCCGGATTCCAGGTTACTGCCAGACCAATTCCCTTCCAGTCGTTGAACATGGGATCGGCGAGCGACATGCTCGGCCGGTTGCGCGCCAGGGTCATGCGGCTCCAGGGAATGTCCATGGCGGCGGGATTCGGAATCATGATGTACCCGATGGCTCCAGCCTTGCGCAGCTCTTTGGCGCGCTCGGCAGACGACTGATAGTGCGAAGCCAGCGCCGGCGCCATGTCTTCAGGCGAGCCGCTGAAGATGACCGCGACTTTGCCCTTCACGTTCAGCCCGGCGTAGTCGTCATAATTCTTCTCCGGCACATTCAACCCATAGCCGACGAAGACCAGCGGCGCATCGGTTTCGGGAGCGAGGTCTACGCGCGTGCTGAACATCGCGTCTTCGCCCAGCTTGACGATCTGGGTGTTGCCATCACGCACCAGCTCCATGCTGGAGCCGGACTCGTCAATCTGCCGGCTGATGAGCTTCACCGGCTGGTAGTAGCCTTTGTTGCCCGCAGGCTGCAGGCCGTCTTTCTTCAGCTGATCGACAACATACGCCGATGCCCGCTGTAGTCCCGGGCTGCCGGTTTCGCGGCCCTCCATGTTGTCGTCGGCGAGGACCTTGACGTACTCCCACCAGCTCTTGCCGTCGAAGGTGGGAACGGATTGCGCGAAGGCGAAGTGTGAGAGGAAGAGGGAGGAGAGCAGCATTACGGCAGGCAAGAGATTAGAGGGCGAACGTTTCAGCAAGTCAGCAACCCCACGGAGAGAATGCGGCTATTGTCGCGCAAGCCGGTGCGTGAGACAAATTGGCAGTCCAATCCCAGGCGACCCATACTTCCTGCACAAGATAGAATCGCAACGCGACGGGCCCCTCGTTTCAGCTTGCTCGGCCAAAGGCATGGGAGCATACTGCGAGCGAATTCACTACTTATGCCTAGCCGTTCAGGTACACGCGCTGACGACGGCCGACACTGGCCAACCACCCTCGCCTCACTGACGGTGGGAACGGTGTTCCTGGGGCTCTGGTTCTGGATATCTGCCGGCGTGGCTAGATTTCCGCATTGCGAACACGGCCATTGCGCGATGGCGCTGGCTCGGTATGGTGCCCGCGGTGCTCGGCTTCGCGGTGGCGATACGATGTGTGTGGGACTTTGGTTGGACCGGCCGCGGAACCCCTGCTCCGATCGCTCCGCCGCAGCGGCTGGTGGTGGTGGGCATATACCGCTACGTCAGGAATCCAATGTACCTCGGCTTTTTCCTGGGATGGATCGGGCTATGGATGGTTTTTGGAGAGGCAAACGTTGTCACGCTTGCCCCCATTCTCATCCTCATTGTGGCCGCTTCCCTGTTCGTCATCTTCTATGAGGAGCCAACGCTGCGAGCTAGGTTCGGCGACGAATACGAGCAGTATTGCCGGAACGTTCCGCGCTGGTCGCCACGCCTCAAGCCTTGGAACGGTTAAGCGGCGCGAGGGCTTTGCTCGCCGCGTTTGCCCGGTGTTACACTCGTGCCTGACTGAGCGGGAGTAACTTGAGCCGCTTTGCGGGCGTGAGCGCAGCGGGAGCCCGCAGGCGAAATCCCGAGCGCAGTCGAGGGATTTTTCTCAGGTAAGCGGGAGTAACTCAGTGGTAGAGTCACGGCTTCCCAAGCCGTTGGTCGCGGGTTCGATCCCCGTCTCCCGCTCCAAAATTCCACACGACATCGCATAGCTTTGCCGACATTGGAGAGGTACTATTTCCATCCATGCGCATTTCTATGTCTCATAGCTGCGGTTGTCAGGCTGTCGGCGGGCGTGAATCTCGGGGCCAAGGATTGAGAAAGCCCGGAAACAGCCGCGCTCGCGCCATGCGTCCGGAGTGGTTCCTCTTCGTCAGCCTGGGAACCTGTGTCGCCTTCTTCGTCGCGGGCAAAACGGTGGAGCAGAGCCTCAGCCGTCCGGCAACGCTTACGCTTGTCTTTCTGTGGCTCTTCGGCGTGATTCTCGGCTCGGCCATTTGCGTGGTACGGCAGGCGGAGAGCATAGCCGTCCATCTGGGAGAACCCTACGGCACGCTGGTGCTCACTCTGTCGGTAACGTTCATCGAGGTGGCCAGCATCTCGGCCGTCATGCTTCACGGGGCGAACAATCCGACCCTCGTGCGTGACACATTGATCGCGGTGGTGATGATCATCCTCAACGGGATGGTGGGCTCCTCCCTGCATGGTCGGGGCATGGAAGTATAACGAGCAACACTACAACCTTCAGGGCGCCAACGCGTACCTCGGGCGTGATCATACCGCTGGCCGTGTTGGCGATGATCATGCCCGATTACACCGTGAGTACCGCCGGCCCAACCCTCTCCCGGGCGCAGGAGCGATGCTTGGGCTGATCATGATCGGCCTGTATGTGGTGTTTCTGGCGGTGCAGACCGGACGGCATCGCGGCTATTTCGGCGAGGAGGAGGTCAAGAGCGAGCACGAAGAGGGGGCGTCGAGTCGGCGGTCGTTACCGTACTCTGTGGTGATGCTCCTGCTGTTTATCGCTCCAGTTGTCTACCTGGCTGAACAATTGGCCAGGCCAATCGATTACATCATTGAGACATTGCACGCACCGGCGGCGTTGGGTGGTGTCATGATCGCGATTCTGGTGGCGACGCCGGAGGCGATCGGGGCGGTGCGTGCTGCGCTGGCCAATAAGGTACAGCGCTCGGTCAAGATCTTCCTGGGTTCGGTGCTATCGACCATGGGGCTAACCGTGCCCGCCATGCTGGTGATCAGCCATTGGACCGGCCATCCGATTGTGCTTGGGGTGGAGCACGCCAGCATGGTGCTTCTGCTTCTGACTCTTGCCCTCAGCGTCGTCACCTTCTCCAGTGGGCGAACCAACGTGCTGCAAGGTCTGGTTCACCTGCTGCTGTTCGTGACATTTTTGTTTCTGCTGGTGCAGGGGTGAGAGGCGGGGAAGATTCCGCTTGCGCGCGTTTGAGAAATCGAGCCCCTTTCAAAGACTGCGTCGCAACCTCTGTCGTCCCTACGGGACTCGATTCCTCTTTTTCGCTTTTCCCAGCGCTAAAAGCGCTGGGCTAAGATCTGCTGCGCCTACGGCGCGGGGCTCTCAGCTATTCGCTTCAATTCGCCGACCGAAAATGGGTCCTCCCGGAAGAAGCTTCTCCCGTGGTGTTCCCTTCCGAAGATCAGCAGCACCGCCAGTCCTGCCATCACGACCAGCTCAAACGAAGTCAGCGCCCAGGGGTAGCCCAGCCGGTCGCGCAGTGCGAATTCGACTCTGGGCGTTGAGGCGGCGAGCAGAATTCCTATCTGATAGGTGAATCCCGGCAGCAGCCCGCGCACGGCGTGCGGCGAGAGTTCGTTGAGGTGCACGGGAATAATTCCCCACGCGCCCTGCACGCCTACCTGCATGATGAACGCCGCCCCGGCCAACACCAGAGTTCCGCTGCCGAAGGCCCACGCGGGAATGATGGCCAGCGATACGGCGAGGGCCGCAAGCATGCTGAAGCGGCGGCCGATGCGCTCCGACAGCAACCCGAAGATGACGGCCCCGACCACCGCTCCCACGTTGTAGAACATGGCGATGTAGGCGACGGTGTTCGCCGCGATGCCGTGCTGGTGCTTCAGGAAGTCGGGATAGAGGTCCTGCGTGCCGTGCGACAGGCAGTTCATGAGGAACATGAGCGCGACCATGTACAGCGCCAGTCCTTTGTGTTGCCAGGCGATGCGCGGGCCGTCGATGGTGCGCGCTACGCGGTGCTGCTGCCAGGCCTCCGACTCGGGAACCTTGGTGCGAATGTACAGCGCGAGCAAGGCAGGCACGCCTCCAGCCCAGAACATGACGCGCCAGGCGAGGTCCGGCGAAAAACTCGGCAGGATCACGCGCGCCGCCACCGCGGCCAGCAGATAGCCGATGGAGTATCCGCTTTGCAGAATGCCGGACAGCACGCCGCGCCAGCGCACCGGGGCGTGCTCCATGGCAAGCGACGCGCCTACTCCCCACTCGCCGCCCATGCCGATGCCGAAGAGCATGCGCAGAATAAAGAACACGGTGAAGTTGCGGAGCAAAACCGCAGAGCAGCTCGATGACGGAGAAGAAGATGACGTTCGCCATCAGCGGACGGCGGCGGCCATAGCGATCGGCCATCATGCCGAAGATCAGCGCGCCAAACGGACGCATGGCCAGCGTGGCGGTGATGCTGAGGACGATGTCGGCCTTGCGCACGTGAAAGTGCTCGGCCAGGATGTCGAGCAGGAAGATGACGACGAAGAAGTCGAAGGCATCGAGCGTCCAGCCGAGGAAGCCCGCGGTAACGGCGTGCCAGCGGTCAGAGCCTGCGCTCGTCGGAGAGCTAATCGGGTCGGCCATCGCGTTCGAGAGAAGGTAACAGATGAAGCTGTGCTGGGCAATGCGAGAGCTGCCATTCCGCTTCGCCGCCCCAGGCGCTCCCAATTACCTATCGTGCTTCCAATGGATTTGTCATCCCGAGCGCAGCGAGAGACCTGCTCTCGGTGGAGTCACCATGCTGCTGACAAAATGGAACCATGATCTCGTCCCCGACTTATGAGTTATCGCATCGCGAGCTTTCGCCACCAGGAAACGAGAGCAGGTCCCTCGCTGCGCTCGGGATGACAAGAGTTATGGAAGGCTGCGCGCGGGATGATGAGCGCCAAGGAGGCAGGCCGCTAAAACAAAATAGAGTGAGGCGCGTGTATTCTTTTACAAAACAATGACGGAGCGCCTTTACTACACGGATTCGTTCCTCCAGACTTTCGAAGCGCGCGTGCTCAACGTCCGACCCGGTGCGAACGGCACGGCGATTGTCCTCGATCGTTCCGCGTTTTATCCAACCAGCGGCGGCCAGCCGTTCGATACGGGATGGATTGCGCCCCGCGGCGTGCGGGGCGACGCACCGAGGCTGAATGTGCTCAACGTCGAGGAAGACGAAGCGACTGGCGAGGTGCTGCATTATGTGGAAGACGGCTCAGACTTGCAGGTCGGGATTATGCTGGGGTGTGCCATCGACGCCGAGCGCCGGCGCGATCACATGCAGCAGCACTCAGGGCAGCATGTGCTGTCGGCGGCCTTTGAGAAGCTCTACAATTTCGCAACTGTGTCCTTCCACCTGGGCGACGAGAGCTGCACCATTGATCTTGCGACTGAGAGCGTCAGCCCAAAGCAGCTTGAAAGCGCCGAGAGGCTGGCGAACCAGATCATCTTCGAAAATCGCCCCGTCGCGATTCGCTTTCGCCACCGCCGACGAAGCGCACGCGATGGGTGTGCGTAAGATTCCTGCTGCCGAGCGCGAGAAGCTGCGGCTCATCGACATTGAGAACTTCGACCTGAACGCCTGTGGCGGCACCCACGTGCGCAGTACCGGGCAGATTGGCTCGATCTGCTGATTCGCAAAACGGAGAAAGTCCGGCAGGGCGTGCGCGTGGAGTTTGTCTGCGGGCTGCGAGCAGTGGCTATCGCCCGGCGCGACTTTACGACACTGACCGATGCTGCGGCTGTGTTTTCAACTCATATACATGAGCTGCCTCAGCAGGCGCGTAAGGTGCTGGAAGAAGCTAAGGCCGCGCAGAAAGTCCAGTCGAAGCTGCTGGAAGAAGTGGCCGAGCTGCAGGCAGCACAGTTTCTGCAATCCGCAACTGTGATGTCCTCGGGCGTGAAACTGGTAACGCAGTTCTTTGCTGACCGGGATCTCGCGTTTATCAAGATGTTGGCGCAGAAACTCACGCGCGCGGAGCAGTGCGTTGCCTTACTCAGTTGCGGGGGATCGCAACCGTCGCTGGTCTTCGCGCAGAGTCCCGGGCTGCCCCATGACATGGGCGCGCTGATGAAGCAGACGTTGCAGAAGCTCGGCACGCGCGGCGGAGGGAATAAAGATATGGCGCAGGGCGGCGCGCCCGACGCCGAACGAGCCGAGCACGCCGTAACGGAGGCAGCAGAAGGGCTGAAGTCTCCGTGAGGATAGGGGTCCTTCGACTCGTCCCCTCGCACTGCTCGGCGTCCTCGCTCAGGATGACAACAGGGATGATGGGAGCTGATCTGACAACGAGTGATGTTCCGAGCGAGGAAACGACAGCAGATCCTTCGCTTCGCTCAGGATGACACCGATGAAGAAAACTGATAGCTGAAAGCTGACAGCTGATAACTAATAACCGATAACTCGTCTATGGATAACCGCCTCATTCTCGTCACGCTTCTGATCCGGCTGGGTGTAGCCGCGGCGATCAGCAGCGTGCTGGTGCGCGCGCGACGCTTCCGCATGCTGCTTTTCCGGGAAGAGCGCACGCTGGGCGAGAAGCTTGAGATGGTGCTCATCGTCAGCACACCGCTGGCCCTGGGCGTGCTGGTGCGCTGGGCGGTGCGCAACTTCTATGCGGCCGACATCGCATTCGAAGGCGCGATCCTCATGGGCGTAATCGGCGGGCGGATGGTCGGACTGCTCGGCGGCGTCATGGTCTCGCTTCCGTCAGTGCTGATCGCACACGAATGGCTGTCCCTGCCGTTGAACGTACTCGCCGGTGTGCTGGCCGGCTTGCTGCGCCATCTCTGCCCCGAACGCGAAGCCATCTGGTCGTTCTCGCCACTGTTTGACCTCAGCATCTACCACTGGGTGCGGCGCACGATTCGGCGGTCGTTCATCGATTGGCAGACGTCGTTCTTTGTGCTCATCATTGGGCTGGAGTTTTTGCGCATCCAGCTTCATCGCATCTGGCCTCGCCGCATATTTGCGCTCGACTCCCATGACTGGTGGATCAAGCTGGCCATCTATGCCGGAACCGTCATGGCGATCGCGATCGCGCTCAAGGTGCTGAACAATGTCCGGATCGAGATGAAGCTGGAGCAGCAGGAGCGCCTGCTGCTGCAGGCGCGCATGGAAGCGCTGCAGAGCCAAATCAATCCGCACTTTCTGTTCAACACGCTGAATTCGGTCTCGTCGCTGGTGCGCCGCGATCCCGATTCCGCACGCGAGATGATCGTGAAGCTGGGGAACATCCTGCGGCGACTGCTGCGCAAAGGCGACGCCTTCGTGCCGCTGAAAGAAGAGATGGAATTTCTTGATGACTATCTCGATATCGAGGTGGTCCGCTTCGGCCGCGATAAGCTGCGGGTCCACAAGGAACTTGATCCCGCGTCGCTCAGCCATCACGTGCCCAGCATGATTCTGCAGCCGCTGGTGGAAAATGCCATCAAGCACGGCCTGGCGGATAAGATGGACGGCGGCAACATTTACATTCGCAGCCGCTGTACCGAGCAGCGGGTGATCATCGAGGTGGAGGATGACGGAGTGGGCATGGCGGCCTCTGCCGGAAGCACCGGCACCGGCATCGGCATGCTCAATGTGCAAGAGCGCCTGCAGGTGGTCTACGGCGACACGGCCGAGATCAATATCGAGAGCCAGCCCGGCAGCGGCACCATGGTCCGCCTCATGCTGCCGATCTTGCAGGCGGAAGAGATGGGCGGCTCGGTAGCGGGCGCGATCTACGAGGCGCGCTCCAGCACCTCGCGATAAAAGTCTTCATACTTGGGAATGATTCGGCTGGCGCAGAAGCGGGCCTGCGCGCTTTGCCGAGCTCGCTCACCCATCTCGCGCAGCTTGGTGTCGTCACTCAGCACCTCGATGGCGTAGCGCGCCATGGTATCCACGTCGCCCACATTCGCGAGGAAGCCCGTCTTGCCGTGATCGATCACCTCGGGCACGCCGCCTGCATTCGTAGCGATGGGCACCACCTCGCAGGCCATGGCTTCAAGCGCGGCAAGTCCAAAGGATTCCAGTTCGCTGGGCAGCAGCAGAACATCGGCCAGCGGAAGCTTTTCATGAATGCGGTCCTGCTTGCCGAGGAAGTCGACCTTGCGATGAAGTCCCTTCTCCACCGTGAGCCACTCGGCGCGCGAGCGTTCGGGGCCATCGCCGATCATCAGCAGCCGCGCGGGAATTTTCTTCTGCACCCGGTCGAAGATCTCGACCACATCGGTCAGCCGCTTGACCGGACGAAAGTTGGAAAGGTGCACGAGAATCTTCTCGTCCGGCGCCGCGTACTCTGATCGCTTCCGCATCACTTCTTCGGTGCGGTGATAGAGATCGCAGTTGACGAAGTTGGGAATGACGTCGATCGGCGTCTGCACGTCGAACACTTCAACAGTTCGTTCTTTCAAATACTTTGAAATCGATGTAACGCCGTCGCTCTGTTCGATGGAAAAGCGCGTGATCGGCAGATACGACGGGTCGGCGCCAACCAGGGTGATGTCTGTGCCGTGCAGCGTGGTGACGTACGGCAGCTTGCGTCCCTTCCGGCGATGATCGCAGGCGAGCATCTGACGGGCGAGCATGGCGCTGACCGAGTGGGGAATCGCGTAGTGCACGTGCAGCAAGTCGAGATCGTAAATCTCTGCGACCTCCGCCATGCGTGTCGCCAGCGCCAGGTCGTAGGGCGGATATTCGAACAGCGGATAGCGCGAGACTTCCACCTCGTGATAGCGAATGTTGGGCAGCGGCTCAGTCAGGCGGATCGGTTGCGAATACGAGATGAAATGAATGTCGTGCCCGCGTTGCGCCAGCTCCAGGCCAAGCTCAGTGGCGACCACACCGCTGCCGCCGTAGGTGGGATAACAGGTGATTCCAATCTTCATCGAGGGTTCACGTTGAGCGTAACAAAGATACCGATTGGATGGCGGGGAGCAGAGAGGGATTCAGCGGGTCAACGCATAAGAGCAGCAAGTCAGCCCTGTAACTCGCCCCATTCAAATTGTCATCCCGAGCGTAGCGAGGAGCCTGTTTTCGTTCGCCCTAGTAGAAGGCTCGCGAGTAGCTTGATCGAGATCTGGAGCAGGTGTACAAACTTGGCTCGATGGGCATTATCGCAACCGCAAGCGGAGAGCAGGTCCCTCGCTGCGCTCGGGATGACAAAGGTAAAGGTAGAAGATGGATGACAACTCCTAAAGGGCCGGACGCAGCAATGAAAAACGAACGTAGTTTTCTACGCCCGCCCTACTTGACCTTTGCCGCCACGTTTTCCGGACCGGGCTGCTCGGAGCTCATTGGGCGCAATAGCAGCATGGCCGACTTCCCTTCCCGTCCTCCGGGAAGGAAGACCATGTTGCTTTCCGGATCGAATGCGACATTGTGGCCCTTGAGTCGGCAGGAATAGTATCGACGACCGCGAAACGTCCATTGTCAGCTTTTATCACCGTAAGCTCACCAGGACTGGCCGCGTAGAGCTATGCGCGCCTCCGGGTTGAGCCACAGGCCATCGACGCCGGTCGGGGCGGTGGCGCGATTCCTCTCACTGCCATCCTGGTCGCTGATGGCCAACACCGCGTTACGTGCGGCGACGTAAAGGCGACGGGTGCGCGCGTCATACACAAGGTCGGTCGGCTGCGACGCATTCAGCTTGTAGCGGTCAACGATCTGCAACTTCGGGTCGACGGCGACGATCTCCGCCGTGTCCTGTAAGGTGACAAATGCGACGCCCCGCTCCTGATCCCAGACAATGCCTCGCGGGCGGCCGCCGAGATCAATCGTGCCCAAGTTCTGGCGGGTGCGGAGATCGAGAATAGAAAGCGAGTTGCTCCCCGCGGCCGCCCAGTACAGCCAATGGCCACTATCGTCGAGGGCCAGCGTCGCCGGCGGTTGCGGCAAAGGAATCGAACCGGCATATTGCCAGCCCTCGAACTTGATCACAGCGATGGAATTGCTTCCTGCCTGGGCGACATAGACTTTGCCATTGGTCGCGTCGACGGCAATCCCGCGCGGCGACTGGAGATTGATGACCTGCGCCACGACGCGCCGCTTTGCCGGGTCAACCACGTCGAGCGAGGAGGCGGTGGTATGGGTCAACAGCACCTTGCCGTTGGCGATCGCTACCTGGTCGAAACCGGGACTACCCGGAACCTCCACCATCCCTAACTGTCGTAGCGTGCGTGGTTGCGCTGGGCCGCGGGGCGTGGTCGGAATCGCAGTGGGCGCTGGTTGGCTCTTCGTGATTGGAGAGGAGCTATTGGCTGCAAGCTGCTGTTGCGCATTCGGGCTTTGCGCGGACGCGCTCATGCAACATGCGACAGTGAGCAGGCAGATCGGCATGGACCGGAATGTCGGCATCGTCGGCGAGCGTAATGGCTCGTCTGTACGATGCGGCGGCCGACGCGAACTGCTGCCTGACTGGGGCGAAAGGTTGTGAAATGACCTATAAATGTAAAATTCACAAGGATGCAGGTGAAGGAACAGCCGGTACCAGGCCCGGCCCAGTTCGAGATGGCGGCCGGGCAACAGCGGCGAATCACGCCCCATACGGTGGCGTGGATGGTTCTGGCCGGCTTCGTGGTGCGGCTGCTCTATATCCTGCTCGCGCACTCGTATCGCTTTCGCACCAACGATGCCAACTTCTCTTTCGGGTGGGAGATAGGTCGCATCGCGTACTCCATCGCAACAGGTCGAGGCTTCAGTTCACCTTTCGGAGGCGAGACGGGCCCGTCCGCCTGGACCGCTCCCGTCTATCCGTTCATCGTTGCGCTCTCGTTTCGCCTGTTCGGCGTCTATACCCACGCGGCAGCGATTGCGCTGCTGAGCTTCAACAGCCTGTGTGGAGCACTCACCTGCTGGCCGATCGTGCGCATCGCGCGGCGAATGTTCAATGATCGAGTGGCGTTCTGGTCGGGCTGGATTTGGGCGCTGTTCCCCTACATGATTTATTGGGCGGTGCGCTGGATTTGGGAGACCAGCCTCTCGGCGCTGCTGCTGACGCTGCTGGTCATGCTGACGCTGGAGATGGAAGGCGACCGCCGCTTGCTGTCCTGGTTCGGCTATGGACTGCTCTGGGGCGTAGTCGGCCTGACCAATCCCGCAGCGCTGATGTTCCTTCCCTTCTCCGGACTATGGCTGGCCTACGGCCTGTATCGACGCAAGCTTGGGTTCGTGATGCCGGCGGTGATCGGGGCGGCCGTCTTCTGGCTCACGCTGATGCCTTGGCTGGTCCGCAACTATGAGGTCTTTCACAAGCCGGTATTTGTGCGCGACAACGTGGGCGTCGAGTTCCGCTGCGGTAACAATCCGCTGGCCGAAGGGATCTGGGTGGGCATGTATCATCCCACGCAGAATCCGCTGCTCTTCCGGCAGTACAAGCGCCTGGGCGAGGCGGACTACTCTGCCGAACAGGCGCGGCTGGCCAGGCAGTGGATCGACGAACATCCCGGGAAGTTCGCGATCGTCAGCCTGCGAAGGTTTATCTTTTTCTGGACTGACATACCTTCGGCAACCACCATTCCCGAGTGGATGCAGGAGCACAATCGCAAATGGGCCGCGCGGACCTTTCACTCCGTCATCTTCCGCGAGGATGGAACAACTCGCGGCTGGTTGGTGGCGATCCTGGAACAGTTCAAGCCTGCGCTGTTTCTGGCATCGACGCTGCTCGCCTGGGGTGGGCTACTGCTGGCGCTGAAGCGCCGAGTGCATGGCATCTTTCTTTTCGCCAGCTTGGTAATCTTCTATCCGCTGGTTTACTATTTCGCCTTTCCCCATCCCCGATACCGGCATCCGATTGAGCCGGAATTATTGATCTTGGGAGTCTATTTGGTTACGGAAGCGCGGCCGCGACTCAAGACGGAAGACGAAACGGCACATCTCGCAGATGCTGATGAGATCGATGTCGTGCCCACGTTTCACACTCTCTCCGTCATTATTCCGGTCTACAACGAGCGCCGCACGGTGATGAAGTTGCTGCAGCAGGTGGCGGCACAACCGATCAGCCTGCACAAGGAACTCGTCATTGTTGACGATTGCTCGACCGACGGCACGCGTGAGTTCCTACGGGAAGCGGACCTGGAACGCGTGCTCAGCGATGATGGCCGGAATGCCGTTCGCCTGGTGCTTCATGACAAAAACATGGGCAAGGGCGTGGGGATACGCACCGGCCTCGCGAACTCGACCGGCGATCTGGTACTGATCCAGGACGCCGACCTGGAATACGATCCCGCAGACTATCCCTTGCTGCTCAAGCCCATCCTCGAGGGCCACGCCGACGCCGTCTTTGGCAACCGCTTCCACAACGGTCCGCATCGCGTACAGCGCTTCTATCGCTACACGCTGAATCGGTTGTTCTCGGTGGTGTGCAACCTGCTCACCGGGATCACGATTCACGACGTTACCGCGTGCTACAAGGTCTTTCGCCGCGAGCTGCTGGAGAAAATGGACCTGCGCTCTGACCGCTTCAGTGTGGAAACCGAGATGACGGTCAAGGTTGCCAAGCTCAGCGCGCGCATCTACGAAGTGCCTATCGTCTACCACGGGCGCACTTACGCTGAAGGCAAGAAGATCAGTTGGAGTGACGGCTGGGTGGCGCTTTATGACCTGGTGCGCTATCGGTTTACGGATTAGCTAGTCTGCTTGCGCCTTCGATCACCGCAATGTATGCTCTCGGACACTAAGATCGTGCCACTCGACAGAGACTGGCCCTCGCCGCGAATACGTCTCCTTCTTGTGCACCTTTAGAATCCCTCGGTTCTCCACGGCTGATCTCTGGAGACACACAGCGGCACAGTCAAATGGACAATTTCGCAAAGGAGAAAGAAAGAAAGAAATGACCGGCAATGTAACCACCCTGGCCAAAGTTACGAATGCCTCGACAGCTTACACGTTGACGCTAACGGATGAGCAAAAGAACAACACACAAACAATCAACGCGGGCGCAACTGAATCAGTTGGTTGGAATATCCCCTGGTACAACGGAATCAATGACTGGAACAACCGGTTCATCGAGGTATACCTCAGCGACGGTGGTAAAGGGGAAGGAAGTATTCTCACTGCGGCGATATGGCAGCACGGAGCGGGCGGGGATATTTTGTACCAGCAAGGAGTCGCCACACCGACCAATCCGTCCACGGGAACGTCTATTACCGGCATTCAGGAGGGCGCGAATTTCGACCTCACCGTGAACGTAGTTCTCCCGGCAACGGTCGACGGCTCCTATACAGTTAGCATTTCTGGTTCGCCAGATTGACGTCTGCAACGTTGTCAGACAGGATTAGCTGATTCTGCCGTACTGGGATGGTATCCAAGCTATGGGACGTGGTTAAGACTGATCCGCTGCCACTCGCTCAGGTGACCGTATTGGCCGCGGATCATGTCCTTTCAACTCCAGCTATTCCCTGCGGTCTCCGCGCACCCTTGCTGGCCTGATTTAACATCCGCCTAAATCCTTAGTTCTTTTCGCCGGTCGATTCTTACGCGCGATGGGACGAGCCGCACTAACCCCATGTGCCTCATTGCGTCTAAATCGCCACAAGGAGGGCTGTCATGTCGGGAGATCTAACGAATCAACTCAAAGCCAGGGGAGCAGTTTTTGCGGCGTTGGTCGCGATGATTCTGGCTCCGTCCGTGCAGGCCGCAACCAGTGCCAACGTAACCGAAGAGTTTCATAAGACCGTTCCGTTGAGTGCTACCGGCCGCGTGTCGCTGGAGAACGTCAACGGGAACGTGGAGATCACTGGGTGGGAGCGAAGCGAGGTGCAGATCGACGCGGTGAAGTCGGCACGCGACCAGCAGCGGCTGGACGAAGCCAAGATTGAAGTGCAGGGCAGCGGCAATGCAGTGCATATCCGTACTCATTACCCGGAAGGCCGCAACAACGACAACCCGGCCTCGGTCCATTACACTTTGCACGTGCCGGCGGGAGCGCAACTCGACAAGATAAGTCTAGTTAATGGAAATCTGGAAATTTCTCAAGTCTTAGGTGAAGTCGATGCGAACCTGGTGAACGGCAAACTCACGGCGCATGATCTCTCGGGCCGCGCCAAGTTCTCCACCGTCAATGGCTCCAGCACGGTGGAGTATCGCACGCTGACCAATGTCAGCGACGTAAAGATCAGCGCGGTGAATGGCAGTATCAACCTCGTCCTGCCGGCTTCGCCGAACGCGGAAGTTTCCGCTTCTTCGGTGAACGGCAACATCAAGACTGACTACCCAATGCAGGTTGAGACTGGATATGTGGGGCGTCGATTGAAGGGCACTTTGGGGAGCGGCGGTACGCATATCGACCTGAGCAACGTGAACGGGAGCACGCATATTGGACCCGGGAACAACGCCGGATCATAGAAGCCGTCAGCTGAGGGTTCTCCGCTCTCAGTAATACATTTGGGTGTCAGGTGTCAGGTTTCAGGCGTCAGAACAGGAGACCGATCTCTGATACCTGACGCCTGATACCCGTAACCTGACACCTTCTTACGCACTCACCAGCGCTGTTGCTGCCTGGCTCGTCCGCCGGATGCTACGAAACACGCCCATAGCCAGCAGCGCAGCGGTCGCGATGGGCGGAATGAGCAGCGGCACGATCATCCAATTGGCGCTCGCTTGCGACTGCCCCGGGACGTACACGTACGGCACCAGCCAGCGCAACATCTGCGCCATATTCTGCGGCCCGGCCATCACCGCCGAAACCAGGACGGACGCCATGTAGTAGCAAACCAGCAAAGCCGATCCCTTCAGCACCGGAGCCTTGACCTTCTGGCTCACCATCCACTGCAGGAACATGCCATCGCGTGCGACGTAAGCCATCACGCTCAAGTACATCGCGATCACGTCAAACCATTGCAACCCGGCTCCAGCGAACATACGGCGGTAGCCGGTGAGAGCCAGTACCGCTGCCAGGAGCGAGATCAATCCAGTCGCAAGCCAGGGCGCCATGGCGCGCAGAGCGACTTCCGTGGCGGTTCGCTTGCGCAGTTCGTGCCGCAGGTTGTCGCGCGTCAGCAGCGTGGCATTCACCGTGAAGTATAGACATGCAATGGCCGCCGCGATGCCCGTTCCCACCAGCATTTGCAGGGTAAGGCGCGCAGTGTCCGGTTCGTCGGAGACGAAGTTTGGCGTAGTAATGGCCGGCTCACCCGGACGGAACGCCGCGTAGACGAAGAGCAGGATCGAGGCCGAGACGCCAACCACTTGCGCCGGCGAGAACAGCGAGATCTGGTCGGGCTCAAACTTGATGCAGCGCGCTAGTGCTACCAGGCACCAGGCGGTAATCGCCAGCGAAAGTATGACCGTAACCAGCAGAGCAGGCACGGCTACGCCGAACAGCGATACATGGAGCACCCTCCCATCCAGCCAGTCGCCGATTGCCGGCCCCGGATTCAACGCTGACCATGCGCTGGTGCCAACTCCAGCGACATGAGAACCGATGCTTACGTTGAGCATTGGCAGAAGACCAATCACTGCCAGCAGCATGAAGACGGTCGCACGCCGTGCATCCTGTGCGCGAGCCGACCCACACAGCGCGATGGAGCTGAGCGCCACGTTGAAGAGCGCAACAATCAGGTAGGATCCCACAATGGCGGACAGGTGGAGTCCGGCGAGCACTCCGGTGAGCAGAAGCACAGGAAAGGCCGTCGCATAGAGCAGCCACGGAGCCAGCGGCGCGCCAAACAGCTTTCCTAAAGCCAGGCTGAGGGGAGAGAGGCGAGTCGTGCGCCAGAAGTCGAAGGTGCGATGGGTGCGCTCGCTTACCACCGATTGCGAAACGTTCAGCAGGCTCCAGAGCACCAGGATCATCGATGTCGCCAGAAAGACGGCGCCATAAACGCTACGCCAATAGTCGGTACCCAGTTCCTGTGCGTGACTGTTCTGGAAGATGAACAGCGCCATCAGCAACGCGCCCGCCAGCGTAGACAACATGATGACAGCAACGCGTGCGGAGCGCAGTTCGGAGCGAAGGTAGCGTAACAATTCGGGATTCGAGATGGAGTTCATCACATCACCTGCCCGTGAGAAAGTTTCAGATAGAGTTCTTCGACCGACTGCTTCACCTCATGGAAGCCGGTAAGCCGCAGGCCTGCGGAGGTCATTTCAGAAAGCAACTGGCTAAGCGCCTCGTCATCACCGCGGAACGGGAATGCGCCCTCGTGCTCCTGGAGAACAGCGTGTTGCAGCAGCCCATGCGCACGCAACAGCTCAACCACCGGCGCAAGTGGACCGACCCAGCGAATCTGGATGGTGCGAGCGTCGCCGGATTCGACTTCCTGGCGGAGTTCGCCAACCCGGCCGCTGCGCAGCATCACGCCGCGCTCCATCACGCCGATGGAGGTGCTGAAGTCTTCGAGATCCGGAAGGATGTGCGAAGAGACGACGATGGTCGCGCCCTGGTCGCGCAGGCGCTTGAGAAGCTGTCGCAACTCGAAGCGTGCTTTCGGGTCGAGACCTGACGCCGGCTCATCGAGCAGCAGCACCTTGGGGCGGTGAATCACGGCTTGGCCGATGCCTAGCCGCTGCTTCATGCCGCGCGACAGGCCTTTCACCATGGCTTCGCGCTTGACTTCCAGGCCGATCTCAGCGATGACCTCGTTCACGCGTTCGGGGATGAAGGTCGAATCGAGCTTGTAGGCGCGCGCGAAGTAGTCGAGATACTCCCAGACCTTCAGCTCGTCGTACACGGAGAAGAAATCGGCCAGGTAGCCGATTTGCGACTGCGCGGCTTCGAGATCGTTCTGCACGTCGATGCCGTTCACCATCACGCGACCGGAGGTTGCCGGAAGCAGGCCGCAGCACATGCGCAGCATAGTGGTCTTGCCCGCGCCGTTGGGGCCGATCAGGCCGTAGATTTCGCCTTCGGGTATCTCGATCGAGACGTCGCGAACCGCGACGACCTCATCGTATTCCTTGGTAAGGTTCTCAAGTTGGATCATGGGGTGGTTATCCCTCGGGGAGAGATACGGAAGGGCGGGAGAAAAGTTCCGGATGAATGAGAACGGACGCAGATATGTCACTACCTACGCCCAGGCCGCTATCCGAAGCAATTCGACTCGCCGGGACTCACTTCGCTCAGGATGACAGCGGGCACCGATGACAGACACCTGATACCCAAGACCTGACACCCTACTCACGCCTGCGCCAGTACGGTTGCCGCTGCGCTCGTCCGGCGTGTGCTGGGAAAAACCCCACCCCGGCAAACGAAGCCGGGATGGGGCACGCGTGCGAACGGAGTTGTTACAGCCCCGGCAAACCGTAGGCCAACAGGGAAGCGCCACCATTTTCCAGGTACGCCTTGCCGTTGACCACCGTTACGGCAGAGAAGATGCTGGCGCCGGTGGACATTTGCCACAATGACGCTCCCGTCTTGGCGTTCAGAACATAGAGATAGTCGTCTCCCGATCCGATGTAGAGCACGCCGTTAGCTATGACTGGCATGGAACCCACCTGCGCCCCAGTCGTGTACTGCCAGACCACGGCTCCGGTGGAAGCATCCAGTGCATTCACAGTTCCCGGAACGAACGGTGCTCCTGAGCCAAAATAAACCAGCCCATTCGCTACAGACGGAGAAGAGTAGATGTAATTTCCTGTAGCGTATTGCCATTGCACGTTCCCAGCTGCGGCCTTCAAGGCATAGAAGTTGCCGTCGTAGGATCCGACATAAACCAGGCCGCCGACTACCGCCGGGGAAGAATACACAGCGTTTCCGGTCGTGTACTTCCACGCTAGAGTTCCCGTACTGGCGCCTAAAGCGTAGATGTTGTTGTCGAATGATCCGACGTATACCGCACTACCTGCAACCGCCGGCGACGAAGCGACGATGCCGCCGGTCGGGTATTTCCAGATGAGCACTCCCGTGCTGGCGTCCAAAGCATATATATTCTGGTCGAAAGAACCGATATACACCGTGCCATTGGCTACAGTCGGAGAAGAGGTAACGTAACCTCCTGTTGTGTACTTCCAGACGAGAGCGCCTGTGCTCGCGTTCAGGGCGTACACACTGGAATCGTCCGAGCCGAAGTACACGATGCCATTTGCCACTGCCGGTGACGATTCCACCTGCTGGTTCGTCTTGTACTTCCAGACGAGTGCTCCTGTGTTTGCATTTAGGGCATACAGGTTGTAATCATCCGAGCCGACATAAACGAGTCCGTTCGCTACGGCTGGAGCGGTGTTACTCAGGTTCGTCGGTGATGCCCACAGTAGAGTGAGCTTCCCGACTGTTGCTGGACTCAAAATCAACTCGTACGGGTTGCAGCCGCTGTGTTTGGGATCAAACCCAAACTGAGGCCAGTTAACGAAAAGCGTCGCGGGTGGAGTTATCGTCGGGCCGCAGGGAATTTGTGTTGGGGCTGCGCCATCCTGGGCCATCGCAAGGGATGCGATCAGCAGCAGCAGGCTCAAATAGAAAACGCTCTTGATTTTCATAGTCTTTCTCCAAAAAGGTTACGTTACATCAGGCGACATGGGCCGAGCAGCTATGTGGCGCTACGGCACCTGCATGAGGAAGCCGTGCGTCCGGTTGACATCGTTCCAAACCTGGGAACACAACCGAGGGTGGACAGGCATCGTCAGGTTTATTGACTAATTGGACTGCTTAGCCGGACCACCCCGCGGAAGAGAAATCATGGCTCAGTGCAGTTGGTTTTGCCGCCTCCTATGTCCGTCAGCGCGCCGCGGGTAGCTGGGAACTGAGGCTGGCAATTGACATCAACGCCACTGAGGTTGCCCGTGATGATGCTTGCGCGAAAGAGAGCAAACGATAGATCCTGCACGATGACGCCATCCAACGCATTCCCGGTTACGGTGGTTTGGTTAAATGAGGCTTCGGAACCGCCTTGCACCCCAACCCCTGCATCCAGGTTTCCTGAGATTGTGCAGCTGACCAGGCGGATGGCCGAATGGTTGTTCGCGGCTACCACTGCGTTCCCGTCGCCTCCATTGTTCTGAACCGTCGAGGCGAACGCGAATACATACCCCTGATTGACAAAAATGCCGGAGCTTTTATTACCCTGAAAAGTGTCGTAGTTGCTGCTCGCCGAGGAGTTCAGGTTAACCAGTAAGCCTTGCTCGCCATTGTTTTGAACGACATTCCTGGTGAGGACAGCATTTGAGGCACTTACGACAAATACGCCCTGGGACAGAGACGATTGAATGGTGTTACCGGTGAGATAGCACAAGCTTTGGCCGCCGCACCCCACGCCTTCAGATCCGCCGTTGATTGTGAACCCCTGCACAGTGACATTCTGAGAATCCTCGATGTCGACGGTGGTCTTCGTCCCTTGTGACGGATCGTTGATCGATGTGCCCAACCCGGCGGTCACCAGGCTCAACCGGTCAAACCCCTGGATCAGAACATTCTCATTGCACGTACCAGAGACGAGGATGGTGACGCCTCGGGTCATGCCGGTATTTGTCAACATGGCGAGCTCGGCATTGATGCTGCCATTCTTGTTGCAATCCACCTTGAAGGCGGACGATGCGTCAATATGTTTGGCTACGGTATTCACCGATCCCGGAAAATCCAAGGTTTTGGTAGTTCTTTGGGCGAATGCCGAAGGCAAGGTCAGACTGAACAGCAAGAGGCCAACTCCAAACAGGAGGGCCATCTTCTGGGAGCGCGGCGAGGCAGTGCGTGTGGATGAGGTGGAATGGTTGTCGACGGACATGGTGTCTTTCTCCTTCTTAGTGCTACTTCTTGGTTTTGTGAGACGGTACGGCAACGTCGTGCGCTACCGAAGCCCTTTTCCCTAAGGCCAGACTCTGAGGGTCACGGCACCTGCATAATGAAGCCGTGCGACCCATTCGCATCGTCATAAGCACCGGTTAATTGTCGTTGATCGTTGATACCTAATGGATGCGTATCCAGAGCACCTGGGACCCGAATGAGCGTGATCGTGCCGTTCCTGAGCACGTACCCGCTCTGCCCTCCGGCGTAAAATCCGGCTATAGCTCCGGCGGAGTTGATCGCACGACCAGACGAGCCATTTCCGTTGACGTTGAATAGCATCGAAGCACCATTGCTCACTAAGACCGCCCGCGCTTCTCCCGTATCGTTATCGAAGACCGTTCCCACGATTGAGCCGTCCTTGTTGATCTTCGGCCAGCTGCCATTTCCGATACTGGAATTCGGTATGTCGAACTGCACGGCGTGGCCTTGGGCGTACACAAAGTAGTGCCACACTTGGTAATCGTCTATGTACACCCCTACGATCGTGCCGTAGTCGTTAATTCCCGTGGGAAGGGTCTGATTGACTCCATAGAAGTCAAGGGTCGTCACCTGTCCAGAGTGGTCCCGCAGGAACCCGTGACTCTGGCTCTGAGCGTCCATATAGAAACCGACGGAGTCACAGTGGTTATTGATTCCGCGGATTTGTGTGCCGATCGAATCCTGAACATCGAAAGGCGTGAACTTTCCGTCCTTGTAGAAGAAACCATGGCCGTAACCGTTGACATCGTTATCCTGATAGCCAACTACTTCGCCACTGTCGTTAATGTCCTCGGGCGCGGTATACACCGCTCCGGGAAAATCCAAAGTCTTGATAATCCCCTGACTGAACGCGGCAGTTGACGTGAGATGGAGGAACAACACGGCGAGTCCAACCCAGATGGCTAACTTGGTGAATCTCACCGAGGCAGATGAATTGAAGCAGGTGTGATAATCATTCGCAAACATAAGAGTCTCCTTGTCAAGGTTGGGCGGGAAGAACATCCAAGGAGTTCAGCTCACCACTGTTGAAGGCACGGTCCGAAAGCTGAAGCTGGGTGAGCCCAGGGTTCGGATCAGAGATCTTGCGCTTTCACCAGGACTCGGAACCGGGGCCGGTTCAGTCACACCAGGAACAGCCTGCAGGGGGAAGGCTGTGGCTGAGTAGCCGCAATACTACTGTTTATCAAAATCTTGTCAATGGGAGTTTGGTGGGGGCACCGACGACACCGCGCTAAGCTTATGATTCAAAATGCTATCGCCTTATGAGATTGCACCCGTTCTCGCGATAAATTTCAAATTCTTGCCGCGCGTTCAATACACCTGCACGGCCGGCGGAGGCACGCGGAAATTCGGTTTCCGGGCGATCAACAGCAGCGCGCCGATGCGCTTGAAGTCGCGCAACTCCTCGGCGTTCTTGAACCAGCGGCCTGTGTACTCGTCGGGAGTTGGCGTGAGGTCCGGCACGCGAATCGCTCGGACATCCTCGAACGTGTGCGCCTTGAGCAAGTCGATGTACTCCTGCTCGGAGCGCACCTGCACCGGGACCTTCAACTCCTCGACCCAGCGCAGCGAGTAGTGGTTGTCGCGATATAAGTTGATGAGGATGTATAGCTCGCCCCGGGGCGCCGCCACGCGAAAGAGTTCAGCCAGCGCACGATCCTGGTCGGCGTAGTAGTAGAAAGACTCGACCGACAGTACCTTGTCGAAAAAGTTCTCTTCCCAGGGAATCTGCTGCGCCGAGCCGATGACGAACATCAGGTTCTCGTAGCTTCTCGACGACGAGCGCGCGCGGCGAATCATCTCGTCGGAAACGTCGAGCCCGATCACCTGCCCCGGCTTGTCAGTGTCGTTAACCGCCTCGGCCATAAGCCGGCTCGCCCATCCTGCACCGCAGCCGAGATCGAGGACTTTGTCGCCCGGCCCGAGCTTCATCATGGCGAGCGTCTGCTGGGTGATGGAGATGTGATGGTGCTCCATCTCCTCGCCCTTGCCCTGGTCGGCCCATTCGTTGAATTCCTGGCGTAAACGTTCGTCGGCGGTATTGGTTGGCAGATCGGACATGCATTCTCCTTGGCGCCGGAAAAACCTCTCACCACAGAGTGCACGGAGGGCACCGAGACCACTTATTTTGTTTCTATTCCTCCGTGTCCTCTGTGCTCTCCGTGGTGAGTGCTTTTTCCTCGTTAGCGGTATCAAACTCTCTATGCTACAGTTTTCCGAATCTATGGCTCAAACTCCCGATCGCCCTACCAACGGTTCCGGCAAGCCTTCTTCCCTGCTCTACTGCCCAACGTGCGGGCGCGAGGTCGACGACCCGCTCACCTGCGGCGACTGCTCGGCCGTGATCTGCCGCCAATGCGGGACGCCGCTGGAGATGCCAGAAGACCTGGGCATCGGATAGATGGCGCAACCCACGGCAGCTCACCAACCGACGGCGGCGAAGCATGAAGTCACGCTGCTGCGCGGCCTGTCGCTCACCGACTCGGTGCTGTTGATGGTGGGCGGTATCATCGGCTCGGGAATCTTTCTCACTGCCGCACCCATCGCGACCGCCGTACATACCCCGCTCTACTTTCTCGGAATCTGGGTTGTCGGTGGCCTGATCTCGCTGCTCGCCTGCTTCGCCTTCGCTGAAATGGCGGCGATGTATCCCGAAGCGGGCGGTCAATACGTCTTTCTGCGCGAGGCTTATGGGGAGTTTCCCGCCTTCCTGTACGGCTGGATGATCTTCACCGTGGGGCAGAGCGGAACCATCGCGGCGCTCGCCGTTGGCTTCGCGGAATACTTTGGAGCGGTGCTGCCGTTTGCAGCCGCGCATGCTCCCGTCGCGACCATCGGACGCTTCACCCTGACGCGCGGCGACATCGTCGCAGTCGCGGCCATCGCGTTGCTGACCACGATCAACGTTCTCGGGCTGAAACGCGGCTCGGCGTTGATCAACGCAGCAACTTTGGCAAAATTCGCGGCCATCGGTTTGTTTGTTCTGCTTGGGCTGGCCATCGGACACGGCTCCTGGGCAAATTTGCGGGCCAGCATTCCTGTCGATCAGCCTGTATCGCTGCCTGGTGTCATCTCGGGCTTCGGTGTGGCGTTGATCGCGGTGTTCTGGGCGTTCGATGGTTGGGTCTACATCACGTGGGTCGCCGGAGAAATTAAGAATCCACAACGAGTGCTGCCGCGAGCGCTGGTGATGGGGATACTGCTGGTTGCCGCGATCTACATCAGCGTCAGCGTAGTGTATCTTTACGCGCTACCGATCACGCGAGTTGCCCGGGAGCAGACGATTGCGCAAGCCGCGGCAGCAGCGCTGTTCTCGTCGAAGGCGGCGAAGGCGCTGGGCGCAATCATCGCTCTGTCGTGTTTTGGTGCCGCGTCGAGTGCGATCCTGTGCAGCGCGCGCGTCTCTTACGCCATGGCCCGCGACGGAGCGTTCTTCGCAGCCATGGGCCGGGTGCACCCGCGCTACCGGACGCCGGCCTTCAGCCTGATCGCACTCTCGACCTGGGCTTGCGTTCTGGCGCTCAGCGGCAGCTTCGACCAGCTCTACACCTACGTAATGTTCATGATGGTGCTGTCGTACGTCGCGGCAGTTGCGGGTTTGTTCGTACTGCGCCGCAAGCATCCGCGGGCCCACCGCCCGTACCGCTGCACCGGGTATCCTTACCTTCCCGCGCTCTACATTTTGTTCGCAGGCGCGTGGGCTCTGAACTCAGTCGTCACCCGCCCGAAGGAGACGCTGATCGGGATCTTCATCGTGTTCCTGGGCGCGCCGTTTTATGTGTTCTGGAGGCGGCGGGTGCGGAGCACGCTAAATTAGGGCATTTTCAGAGAAGGCGTAGACCGAGTTCCCTCAGGGACTAAAGCCCGACTGCCTTGATGCCACATGCGGCACGGCTGAAGAGGATGCTGAAAAAGTCGAAAGGCGTCTTGTGTCGCCGACTGAAGTCGGCTCTGGCAGGCTAAAACAAAGGGCTCGGCGGCACGACCAAGGTCGTGCCCTGACGCGAATTGTCGCTAAGCCGAGTTTTTCAGCAGCCTCTGAAGCCGTGCCCTTTCAATGCGCTAACTAAGGGCATCTTTCCCTAAGAAGTTTTCTTCTCCGAAAAAAGACCCCTATCGCAACGAACCAACTTGCGATAGGGGTCGTTCCAACTGCGGTTGCAGCTGAGGAAGAAGCGTTAGTTCGGATCTACCTCAATGGTGGCCATCATACCGCCGTCCTCATGATCGAGGATGTGGCAGTGATAGACAAACTTGCCGGCAATTTGCGGGTCACTGAAGTCCATGCGAACCGTTATGCTGTGATAGGGGCCACTTCCCGACCATTCAGTAATGTCGACGGTGTCAGCCAGGTAAGGATTCGGCACTGGCACCCCATCGATCGCCATCACCAGGAAGTGAAGCTGGTGGATATGGAAGACGTGTACCTCACCAGCCCGGTTCTCAATGGTCCAGTCCTCCACATTGCCTATCTTAGTCTTAATTGCCGGCGGATCCATCGCATCAAACACTTTTGGTATCTGACCCTGGACGGTGATAAAGAACTGCCCGGGACCATTGCTGCCCACATTAATCTCCGAGAAGTAGAGGCTCCGTTGGACATTAGGCTTCTTGCCGGCGATGCCCGAGAAGCGCTCAACGCGCGTCTGCTTGACGGCAGGTGGCATCCTTGGAGGCAGCTTCTTGGCGTTCGCGTTGGAGACGACCACATTGGCCAAGATCCACGCCTTCATTGGATCGCCGATAGGCCCCGTATTGTAGCCTGTGGTTTGAAGCTGGGTGCGGACATTGGCCTGCAACGCCGGCACTATGAATTCCGCACGGGCGGCCGGCGGGATCTCAATCGTCGTCATGGTTTGCGGCGGATCTAGAGGAATGCCGTCAATCGAAATCACCTGCAAGGGCAAGGGATGATCGGTGTAAACCTGAAGCGTCAGGACACCGTTGGTAGAAGCATTCAGTACTCGCCAGAACTCCTTCTGCCCGGGGATGGTATTGATTACCGGCAAAGGTTTGAACGGATAGTTCGTCGGCACGAAGTTGACGCTGAACTGACCGTCCTCGTCGTCGGTCCTCATGTCGGCATTGTTGCGGATTTCAATGATCCGTTCCGGCAGACCCTGAGTGTACTGGTTAGAGCCATTGATGATGATCGCTCCGGCTGCTCCACCAAAAACCTGCGGCGCGGCAAAGCCGTGCGGATGGGGGTGATACCAGTACATCCCGAACTGATCGTTGGGTGGGATCTGGGTATTGTATTGGAACTGCGAGCCGCCATTGGGGATGATCGTATTGGTTACTTCGTCCTGGTGGCACAGTGGGGGAATGTTCAGACCATGGAAGTGGATGTTGGTGGTGGTAGCGTCAACCATGCCACCCATGCAGAAATCGCCGGTCTTCTTGGCCTCTTCCGGATCACCCATTGCCATCGGCTTGTTAGGGGCGTGGCGTGACTTGAGCACACGCGCGCCTCCGACCCCGCCAACGATTGAGATGTTGTTAGTGAAATTAATCGCCAAGTTGTCGCCGGGATTGACCCGCAACGTGGGAGATTCCACATTCTGGCCGCCGTTGTTGTACACATAGCAGTAGCGAACCATCTGGGTGGGACCGAGCGAACTGTTCTCGGCAAGGTTCACCGTCAAGGTCCCATTCTGGCTGGATATTTCCGGCGGATTCACCACCTCGTCGCCATACGTCGGGCGCGTGGGACAAAAATTGTCAGCCGCCACAGCCGTCATCGATAGTCCGCAGAGCAGAGCGCCCGCCATGATGCCAATCTTCGAAATCATCTTCATATCCTCTAATCCTTTGTCACCGGAAAGATCTACAGGCACTGTCCAAACCAGGTCTCAGTAGGGCCGTGGCGGAAACGCACCGAGTGACAGCGTGCCGCTTAGTGGTACCTCCACCGGAGAACCAGGAGCTTCGGTGAGAGTACAGCTATTGCCGTTAACGGTGATCGTCAGAATGCCGATCGCCGAAGGCGGACCCTGCTCATCGATGAAGCGGCCAAACTCAGCAACATAGAGCACCTTGCCGGTACCTGTGGTGTCGCGGGTCACGATCTGCCCATACCAGGGCAGAAAATTGAAGTTCCTGAGGACAGGTGAGGTACAGCCCTTGGTCGGGATTCCCGTCGCATTGTTGAAGAAAGCGGCAGTCACCGTCCCACTCTCGTTGTTCACCATGTAGAGCAGCGTACCGTCGGGGCTGAGGTGTACGTCGCCGGCATCGGTGTTGTTGCCCAAAGTGTAAAAGGGGCGCGTCTGGCCCAACTGGGTATGAGCGAGGCTGAAAAGGGGCGCGACCTCCACGAGTGACAAAGTCGACGTATCACCAAAAATCGCCCATCGGCCATCCTGGCTGATATCCACACCGTTGGGAATGTTGGCTAGCGGTTGGTTGAGTCCGGTCGCTGGTCCTGCAAAGCCGCGCGAGTTCCGCAGGTCGCTGTTCGGTAGCGGTATGCCGTTCGTCACGTCAAAAGACTGAGCGGACCCATCACCGTAGCTGACAACAAGTATGTCATTGCGCACAGCAATGCCCGTGGGGGAACCGCCGTTCACGCCGGCTGCCGGGAGGCTCTGGAGATAGGTAAGCCCACATCCCGAGCTGGTGCTGAATACGGCGATGCTTTGGGAGTCCCCATATCCGGCATACAGATACTTCGAGTTCACCGCCATGCCGATACCGTCCGGTATTCCGCTATCGTTAACACCGCCGGAGAAGGTTCCTACAAACTCCAGCGAGTTCAAAGCCATCGCCGAAATCGTATTGTCGCCTGAATTCGACACATAAACACAATTGGTGTTCACGTCAGGCGCGGAGGCGACTCGGGGTGTTCCGAAAAAACCGCCGTAGCTGCCGTATCCCCCGGTGTAGATCTGATCCACCGGCGTCAGCGTCGGGTTCGTGTCTGTCCCGCCTGCCACGTAGATGGCAACCTGATTGGGATACGGAACTCCCTGATCCTGGTTAACGATCACGTAGATTGGCGACGCGGGCGGAGCGGATGTGGCCGACTTTGGCTTGGCATCGGCCGCGCTACACAGAACGCTCGAACCTAATAAGAGGGCAACTGAGAAACAGATACGCAGGTCGGCTTTCAAGGTGGTTCCTCTTTGGGCTTTGAAAAGCACGGGGGCACAACGGAAAGCAGAACAGTAAGGGAGCTGATGACCGTCGGAGCCGCTAGATGCAGAGATGATGTTGCAATCTACTACCCCTTTGTGTCAATGGGATGACGAAGAAACAGTTGCAACTCAGGTGCAACTGACGTAACCCGCATTCCCGTTTTGGAACTAAGAAATCCGACTTAGGTGAAGGGACGAGAACCCGGCACCTCACCGCGCACCCGCATATTTGGCCGCCTTGCCACCGCTGCGCGAGTTGAGGAGTCCGCAATCGAGGACAGGTCGTGATACACCGATAGTTTAGAACAACTTTGACTTTTGTTTCATCATTGACAAATCGTTTACATATCATTCGCGGTGCAGCGTCCCTATGGCGCTGTGATGAATGGGACCCACGATGTTGCCTCTGCGAAGGGCTCGTCTCCACATACACCAAACCTCGCCCGTGACAGACAACGTAGTATCGCGTGAGTCCTCGCATCACCGATAAACTAAACGGCTGCGTTCGCTCAGGTCAGCGACGCTCTACCCTTTCCCCTGTCACTCCCGCACGTCCCAAACGATGGAATGTGTGGAGCGCCCGGCGTCAAGAGGGCGGATGCGAAGCTGCGCCGCTTCGCATTTAACACTTCGTTACAGTAAATGAGGGGCAAAAGCCTATATGCGCTCGTATCAAGAGTGAAGGGCGCCCATGCTAGGAGCAGCCTTGCGTCTACGAAAAGTCTCGGGCATCGAATGAGATACACATGAGTTCCACGTTGAGTTCGCAAACTTTGGGTTCGCAAACTAAGACGGCGGTGCGCACCGAGAATGTTTGCCGCCATTACCAGATGGGCGGCAGCGTCATTCGCGCAGTCGACGGCATTTCGCTCGAGATCGAGCCGGGCGAGTTCGTTGCCTTGTTGGGGCAATCAGGCTCTGGCAAATCTACTTTGTTGAACTTGTTGGCTGGGTTAGATCGGCCCACGTCGGGCGCGGTTCTGGTGCATGGCCGCGATTTGGCAAAGATGTCATCCGAAGAGCTGGCTCGCTATCGGCGCAACGACGTGGGCATGGTCTTCCAGGCATTCCACCTGATCCCGTCGATGAAGGTAACGGAGAATGTCGAGCTGCCCATGCGCTTTGCGGAGGTGGACCGCGCCGAGCGTGCTGAACGAGTGCGCGAATCGCTGGAGCGGGTTGGGCTGGGCAAGCGCATGGAACATCGCCCGACTGAGTTGTCAGGTGGCGAGCAGCAGCGAGTCTCGCTCGCGCGCGCGTTGGCGAACCGGCCTCCCCTGCTGCTGGCCGATGAGCCCACCGGCAACCTCGACAGCCGCACCGGCGAAGACATCTTGAACCTCATTCGCGACGTTAGCCTGTCACTGGGCATGACGGTGGTGATGGTCACCCACGAGCGCGCACTGGCTGAGCGCTTCGCGCAGCGGCTGATCTTCCTCGCCGACGGAAAACTGCAGAGCCAGGAGGTGCGCGCATGAAGAACTATGACCTGTTTGACCTGGCGGTGCGCAACCTGCGGCAATCGAAGTTGCGCAATGGATTGACCACCATCGGCATCTCGGTGGGCGTGGCATCGCTGGTGGCGATGTTGTCCCTCGGTGTGGGACTACAGCAGTTGGCAACGCGGCGACTGGCTGGCTCAGGAATGTTCGATACCGTGTTCGTTACCTCGCGGCAGGACTTTCGCGGCTACGACAAAGAAGACGATGCCAAAGCGCCGAATCCCGACAAAGCTCCCGTACTGGACGAGCCCGCACGCCAGGCGATTACCAAGCTGCCGAACGTGACCGAAGTCGAGCCCGAGATGCGCGTGATGGGCGAGATCGCCTCCGGCGGGCAGACGCATTTCGGCTTCGTCACTGGCTTGCCTATGTCGGCGAAGGAGAACGAAGCCTTCGAGACGCTGAAGGGAAAATTCTTCAGCAACGACGACGCGGATGAGGTCGTCATCCTGAAGGACTTCGCCAAAGAGTTGAACGAGAAGGACCCCAACGCCTTGATCGGGCAGGAGGTGACGCTGCGTTACGGCGAGCGGCAGGCGCTGCCGGCGGATGCATCCGACCGCCCGGGCATGGCGGCACAAAACGGCGGAAACGCTGAGGAGTCGGGCGACAGCTACGGTTTTTCCGTAGTGCGGAAGGCGCAAAATGTGAAGGTCGTCGGCATCATCGACGAAGAGCCGTATGGCGGAATGCGCACCGTCTCCCGCGGGCGCATCTTTCTTCCGGTCGGCACGATGGAGCGGCTGAATATGGCGCAGTTTACCGATATGCGCAGCTCTATTCGCGGCACCGGCAAGAACTACATGACGCTAACCGTGCGCGTGAAGGACCCCGCCAAGGTACAGGCGGTGCAGGACGCAATTACTAAGATGGGCTTCCGCACCTTCTCCATTTTGGATGCGACGAAGAGCCTGCGCCGGTTCTTCACGGTGCTCGATGTATTCCTGGGCATCTTCGGGTCGCTGGCGCTGGCAGTGGCGACGCTGGCCATCATCAACACGCTCGTTATGGCGGTGCTGGAACGCCGCCGCGAAATTGGTGTAATGAAGGCCATCGGCGCGAGCGATGGCGACGTGAAGAAGCTGTTCTTCACCGAAGCCGGCGCTATGGGATTCTTTGGCGGGTTGCTCGGCATTGCGCTGGGCTTCGCCATCGGCAAGGCGATCAACTTCGGGACGGGATTTTATTTGCAGCGGCATCAGCTTCCGGCTGAACCGGTATGGATTTTGCCGCCGTGGCTGATCGGCGCAGCCATCGCATTCTCGATCGTGGTGAGTTTGCTGGCAGGGTTGTATCCGGCAAGCCGCGCCGCGCGATTAGATCCGGTGCAGACGCTGAAGTATGAGTAGGCTTCGGTAGATACGTAATGTTCTTAGAGCACATTTTCCTCTTGTCATCCTGAGCGTAGCGAAGGAACTGCTCTTTCTAACTGCGCCAACAAACAGCAGGTCGATCGCAGAATCGCGTCCGCTCAGCTTTTCCTTGTCATCCTGAGCGGAATGAGTCCCGGCACGCCGGGACGAACGAAGTCGAAGGACCCCTATAGCTACGAATGGATTTTGCAAGGTAGGGGTCCTTCGACTCGTCGCTACGCTCCTCGCTCAGGATGACAGATCAATTAGGGGGAGCTCAAACGCCATTGGCTGAAGCCATGCTCTTTCAAACGACAGCGCTTACTTCCCTGCCGGCGGCGGACCGGCCTGCGCGCTTTGCTGGCCGGCGTAGTAGCCGCTGCGGGTGCGTACCTGAAGGCGCTTATAACCCTTGGCGTTGGCTTCGACCTTTACGGTGCGATATCCGCCGACGCTCTGCGGCTTGCTGGGCTTGTAAACGATGGTGTACTGGTTGCGAATGTCGTGCGCGATCTGTGAGGTGATGGCATTCACTTCACTGACGTCTTTGGGGAAGAACGCCACGCCGCCAGTTTCCTCCGCCATCTCGCGTAGGGCGCGGCGAGCGCGCTTGGAATGTTCGTCGCCCAGGATACCGATGGTATACACCGTCGGTCCATTTTCTGCCTGTAGATTACGAATCGCCTGCTCGAGCGATTCGCGGCTGGCATTGTCTTCGCCATCGGTGACGACCAGCAGGACTTTCTTCTCCAGCGGGCCACTCTTCTTCAGGTGATCGGCTGAGGCGACAGTCGCGTCGTAGAGTGCGGTTCCGCCGCGTGCCTCAATGCGTTGCAGGGCGTCGTCAAGCTTCGGGATGGAGGCCGTGTAGTCCTGGTCCAGAAAATACTCTTCGTTGAAGTTGACGACGAAGACCCTGTCCTGCGGATTGCTCGACTTCACCAGATTGATGGCGGCGGCGTTCACCGCCGGGCGCTTGTCGCGCATGGAGCCGGAGTTGTCGATCACAATGCCCATGGCGACCGGGATGTCTTCCCGGCGAAATGAAACGATCTTCTGCGGCTGGCCGTCTTCGAAGACCTGGAAGTCATTGCGCGCGAGGTCGGTGATGAGCCGATTGTTGGAGTCAACCACGGTGGCATGCAGAGTGACTTCGTCGACTTCCTTTTTGAAAATATAAACGTCGCCGCTTTGCGCCGACGGAGCCTGCCCCTGCACCGGAACCTGCACGGTGTCGCCTGGCTGATTCGGCGCTTTGGGAATAGGTTGCTGCTCTTGCGTCTGGTTCGCCGGAGCAGAGCTGCCGTTCCCCGGCGCGGTCTGTTGAGTCACACCGGGGGCGGAGGGCGGAGTCATTCCCGGCGAAGGCTGATTTTGTGCGGCCGCCCAGCTTAATAGGAGAAAAAGTATCGTTGTGAGCAGGACGCAGTAGCTAGTCCGTTGGTGCATAGTATCCCGTTTTGGCGTACACATGCAGCGGCGGCAGGCCTCTCGGCGGGTTCAACTTAACCTTAATCTTGCGCCATTTGCCGTCGCGCGCTGGATTGGTTGGACGGTATCCGAGCACATATTGGTTGCGTAGCTCGATTCCAATCTTCGTCGCGACGTCCGCCAGCTCGTTCGTTGATCCGATGACAAATGTCCGCCCGCCAGTAACTTCGGTGACTTCGCTAAGCAGCGCAGGGCCCTCGCGCTCTTCGGGTGTCTTAAAGTCCCGATCGTACAGACCAATTCCGTAGATCTGCACGTCGGACTCTTTCACCATCGATTTGATCTCGCCCTCGGTGTAGCGGCTATGGTTGTCGCCGCCATCGGAGATGATGAGCAGGGCCTTCTTTTCGTAATGGGCTTTGCGCATGCGCGTCATGCCCAGGTAGATGGCATCGAGCAGTGAGGTACGCCCCTTCGGTTGAACGTAGACTAGACGGCTCTGGATATCTTCAATCGATTGGGTAAAGTCGGCAAGCAACTCGGGCTTTTCCGAAAACGTGATAATGAAGAACTCGTCCTGCGGGTTGGCGGTACGGAAGAACTCGACCACCGCGTCGCGCGACTTGTCGATCTTGTTGCTCATCGAACCGCTCACGTCGAAGATGACGCCGAGCGAAATCGGCGCGTCCTCGCTGGAGAAGTGGCGGATCTCCTGCGGCTGCCCGTTGTCGGAGAGAAGGAAGTTGTCCTTCTCCAGGCCGGTGACCAGCCGGTTCATGGGATCGGTAACGCTCACCGGAACCAGCACCAGGTCAACGTCCTTGCGGAACGGCTTGGTGTGGGTCTTCAGCGATATATCTTCGGTGGCGGTGTAGGGCTTGGCGTCTTTCAGCGCTTCCTTGGCGTCAGTGGTGGCCGGTGGACCTTCCGGCTTGTCGTGCTGAATGCGCGGGGTGATATGGACTTGCGGCGAATCATCCTGGGCAAGCGCCGGAGCGCACAGGGCTGCCGCGATGCAGCAAGCCACTAGCAGCAATGTCAGCCGGGAAGACGCGCGCATCAAGTTTTGGACGGAAGCTCGGCGCAAATGTCCCGAAACCTGACTGACAAAATCCTGAGAAGAGGGGAGGGTCGAACGGATTCCGATACTGCAACCGCGGGCCATAGAATCCTCTGTGCCTGTGGGGCTGATGGTATCACGGGAAGCGGGGTCCCGGTGACGTTCTGTTTTGCGTTTCCCGCTTGTCGTTCCTGCTACTCTCACGGATGAAGCAGCCTCGAATCTGGTTTGCTAACGCCCGCTGGTACAATTCGTCTGGCTCCTTCAGAGACCTTTCAACTCAACTGGTACGAGGCGAAGGAACGAGACCGATGTCAGGGAAGAGTCGCCACCGAGTGCTGGGCCGGCAACCGCAGCAATCTCCTACCCCGTATCTTCTACTAACCCCGCGACGCTATAAACTCTCGCTCGGAATGTCGGCTGGAGGTCACTGAGTTGTCGTTTGGCCGTCGCAGGCCGGTGGCGATCGCGATCCTGGTTGTCGTTGCTGCCGGCATTTTCGCGCTTCGGTTCGCGCCGCGAGCTACGGTTGTTCACGCGCAAGCAAGCAGCTCGGGGCAAATCGCCGTCTTTTCGCCTCAGAGTTCGTACACCATCCCCGTGGTCGAGGTCGGCGGGCAACCGTATGTCGGTTTGATCGATCTGCTCGAGCCACTGGGTTCGGTGGAAGCCAAAGTGAGCGGGAAGAAATTAAAGTTAAACTTTAACTCTGCCGGCAATAAACAACAACAGGCTGAGTTTCACGATGGCAAGAATGAGGCCAAAGCCAATGATCACAAGTTCAAGCTGGCGGCCAATTTCGTGCTCCGGGACGGCCGCGGCTATGTGCCGTTGTCGTCGGTCGCGGAGTTTTTACCCCGGCTGGGATTGCAGCCGGTCGATTACCGCACCGCCTCGCAGCGCCTGCTAATCGGCAACGTAGGCGAACGTTTCACCGCCGAGCTGAAGAAGGGTACTCCGTCGCGCCTGCTGCTCGGCTTCCCTGCTCCGGTGAACCCGACAGTTGCGACCGAGCCGGGCAAGGTGCGCCTGACCTTCAAGCGCGATCCGGTGATTGCCGCCGCCGACCATACTAAATATGACGATCCGCTGATTACGGGGACGACTTTCACGGAGCACAACGGTGTCGCCGAGTTGGAGATTACAGGCTCGGCTCCGCTGATGGCGAACTTTGCCGATGGCGGCAAGACGATCATCGTGACGGCTGCGCCCGGCCCCCCGACGCAGGCGGTGCAGCAGTTGCCGCTGAACGTTCCGCAGGCGGCCACGGCCCTGCCTCAGCCTGCACCACAGCCGCCGGCGCGCCCGCGATTCCTGGTGCTGATCGATCCTGCGCACGGCGGGGCTGACATTGGCGCAGCGATAACGCCGCAGTTGCCGGAGAAGGATGTGGTGCTGGCCCTCGCCCGCCGAGTGCAACACGAGCTCCAGGCCCGCGGCATCGCGGCTTCCCTGCTGCGCAATGGAGACTACGCCATCGGCCTGGACCAGCGCGCCATCTCCATCAACGCGGCCCGCCCGGCGCTGTACATCGTGCTGCATGCCGCGAACACCGGCAAAGGCGTACATGTCTTTACCGACATGATGCCGGCCGAAATCCCTCCCCCGGGCGGGTTCTTGCCCTGGGACACGGCACAGGCGGCTTACGCGGACTTAAGCGGATCGGTCGCGGGCTCGATCTCGGCCGAGCTGGAAAATCGCAAGCTGCCGAATACCACTCTTCCCGCACCACTACGGCCCATGAATAACGTCGCCGCCCCGGCGGTCGCGGTCGAGATCGCTCCCCCGGGCGCGAGCGTGGATGAAATTGCCAGTGCGAATTACCAGGTACAGGTGGCGCAGTCAATTGCTGCGGGGGTGCAGGCGGTGCGCGCAAAATTGCCGGAGGTGAATCCGTGACCCGGCGCATCGTGCTCATGCTGACAGCGCTGTTGCTGGTCGCAGCCGGTATGGGAATTTACGCCTGGCGATTGCACAAGAAGGTCACCGCCGACGAACAGCGGCTGGCGCAGGAACAACAGAGGGCTGCTCAGCCTGCCAGCGGTCCAGTATCGACCGTTACGCTCTTTCTGGCATCGGATGCGAACGCGACGCTGTACAAGAAACAGGTCAGCATTCCCCTGCCCGCGGAGCGCAGCGAGCAGGCTCGGGCCATATTACGCGCGCTGTTTGGGACGTATCTGCAACCAGGCTCGCCGCACCCCATTGGTGCAGGCGCTGACGTCCGCGAAGTGTATTTGCTAAGCGATGGCAGTGCTGTGGTGGATACAAACGCGGCCTTCGCCGACGCGCATCCTTCAGGGGTGCTGGCGGAGGAGTTGACGATTACTTCCATCGTCGCGACGCTCAACGCCAACGACCCGAAGATCAATCGCGTGAAGATCATAGTCAACGGCGCCGAGCGCGAGACGCTCGCCGGACATGCCGATCTGCGCCGCTTCTATCTGGCCAGCAACATGGGACAGCTCGCCAAGGAGCTGCAGTGACGTTGCCGCGCATTGGAGTATTCGATTCGGGCGTCGGCGGACTGACCGTGCTAAAGGCGCTGGCCGAGCGGCTACGCGGGCACTACTTCTATTTCGGCGACACCGCCCGGCTGCCGTACGGAACGAAGTCGGCAGAGACGGTGGCGCGCTATGCCATCGGCGCAACGCGCTTTCTCGAGTCGCAGAACATCGATCTGCTGGTGATCGCCTGCAACACCGCAAGTGCGCTGGCGCTGTCAAAGATCAAGGACGCGGCGACCGTGCCGGTGGTCGGAGTGGTGGAGCCGGGAGCGGCGATGGCGGCGCAGGTGAGTAAGAATCGGCGGGCAATCGTAATTGCCACAGAGGCGACGGTCGCCAGCCATGCGTATCGCGATGCTTTGCGGAAGCACGGGATCGACGCGTTCGAAAAGGCGTGCCCGCTGTTCGTACCGCTGGTCGAGGAAGGCTGGACGGAGCATCCGGTGACTCAGCAGGTCGCGCGAATTTATCTCGATGAGGCCTTGGCTGGTAGCGATGGGGCCGACGTGCTGGTGCTGGCGTGTACGCATTACCCGCTGATCGCGCCCCTGCTGCGAAGAACGGCGCCGGAGAAGATGACGATTGTGGATTCGGCGGAGTCGACGGCGAGAGTAGTGAAGGAGATGGTGGAGAGTATGACTCCCACCCTGTCCGCAAAAAGCGCGGACAAGGGTGGGGCACCCACGGACACGGTGGGAACCAAGTCGTCCGATCACCGCTCGTTTCAGTTCTTCGTTACCGATTCGATCGAGAAGTTCAAGAAGCTGGCGGCGCGGTTTCTGGGACGGCAGGTGGATCGCGTGGAGCACGTGGACTTGGGCGGGTAGGCTTTCCTGGCGAGCGCTCTGTTTCGAGTTTGACGCAGCGCGAAAAGCGAATAGCCAATCGCCAAGAGCGAAGAGCGGACTCTCTCCTTCGTTGACCCTGCTTCCGGCATCCCGTAATCTTTAGAGTTATCCCGCACAGGTGCTGATGAAAACTGCCGACATGACTTCCCTCCGGGTGGCGGAAGAGATCACCGAACTTGTGGGCGAAACGCCCGTCCTCCATCTTCGCCACGTGGTTCCCGCCGGCGTCGCCGACGTTTACGCCAAGCTGGAGTACCTGAATCCCGGCGGCAGCATCAAAGACCGCGCTGCGCTGGGCATGATCCTCCACGCCGAGCGTAATGGACAGCTTGCGCCGGGATACACCATCTTCGAAGCCACTGCCGGAAACACCGGCGTAGGCCTGGCGCTGATTGGCTGCGGCCGTGGCTACAAGGTCGTGCTCTCCGTGCCGGAAAAGTTTGCGCAGGAAAAAGTCACGCTAATGGAAGCGCTGGGAGCCGAGGTGATTCGCACGCCCCATGAGGAAGGCATGCAGGGCGCGATTGACTACGTGAAAGCACGCGCCGCCAAGACTCCGAACTCGTTTGTCGCGGCCCAGTTCGAAAACCAGGCCAATCCCGATTTTCACTATCAAACCACCGCGCGCGAGCTTTACGAGCAGATGCAAGGCCGCATCGATGCCATCGTGATCGGCTCCGGTACTGGCGGAACGTTCACCGGTATCGCTCGCTTCCTGAAAGATCAAAATCCGAAGGTGCTGACCGTCGCGGTTGAGACAGAGGGTTCGATCCTCGGCGGCGGCCCAAAGGGCGAGCACGAGATAGAAGGGATCGGGGCGAGCTTCATTCCGAAGACTTTCGATTACTCGGTTTGCGATGAGATCATTGCCGTCAGCGACCACGACGCGTTCGATATGGTGAAGCAGCTGGCTGCAAAAGAAGGCGTGCTGGCCGGATCGAGCGCCGGGGCGAACGTGTTCGCGTCGATCGGAATCGCAAAACGGCTTGGGCCGGGCAAGCGCGTAGCGACGATCATTCCCGATTCGGCGGAACGGTATTTGTCGAAGGACATTTTTCACTTCAACGAGAAAGAACGTTAACCACGGATTTACACGGATCTTCACGGATCTGAAGAAAACAAACCGCGGATTGCGCAGATCTCGCGGATAGATCAGAACTAAACCTCAATCGGAACCTGAACCCCAAGTTCCGATCCGTGCTGATCCGTGCAAATCCGTGGTTCCCTCTTCTTTCCGATCTGCGTTCTTCCGCGAACTCCGCGGTTAAGGGTTTTCTTAAACTATGGCTAAGACCGAAACTCCCGGCTTTTCCACTCGCGCCATCCACATCGGCAATGAGGCCGACCCGTCCACCGGAGCGGTAGCGCCCCCGATATTCGCCACATCGACCTACGCTCAGGAAGAGCTGGGCAAGACCAAAGGCTACGACTACTCGCGCGCCGGCAATCCCACACGCACCCGGCTGGAAGAAAACCTTGCCTCGCTGGAGGGCGGCATTGCAGCGCGTGTGTTCTCCAGCGGAATGGCGGCGATTGGGGCGGTCTGCCAGATGATGAAGGCGGGCGAGCACATCGTCGCCTCGAACAATCTCTATGGCGGCGTGCCGCGGCTGTTCAACCAGATCCTGACGAATTTCGGGCTTGAGTTTACCTATGTCGATACCTCCGACCCGCGCAACGTAGAGCGCGCGATTCGCCCGAGCACGCGATATGTGCATATCGAGACGCCGACTAATCCGCTGATGGGACTCACCGACATTGCCGCCGTCAGCCGCATCGCGCACAAGCACGGCTGCGAGGTAGTCGTCGACAACACCTTCCTGTCACCGTATTTCCAGCAGCCCATTAAGTTTGGCGCCGACATCGTGATGCACTCGACGACGAAATTTCTCAACGGCCACAGCGACGGTATCGGCGGAGTGCTGGTGTGTACCACAGCCGAACAGGCCGAGAAACTTGCCTTCATACAGAAGGCCGCCGGGGCGATCCTTTCGCCATTTGAGTGCTGGCTGGTTCTACGCGGAACAAAAACACTTGCCGTGCGCATGAAGCAGCACGATGAGAGCGGCCGGGTGATTGCCGACTTTCTCAGCCGCCATCGCAAGGTGAAGCAGGTGTTCTATCCGGGGCTCAAGAGCCATCCGCAATACCAGTTGGCCCGGCGTCAGCAGACCGGGTTCGGCTCGATGATCACCTTCGAGACCGGATCGCTGAGTAATGCCAAGCGCCTGCTGAAGCGGGTGCGCGTGTGTACCCTCGGCGAGTCGCTGGGCGGAGTTGAGACGCTGATTTCACATCCCGCAACCATGACGCACATGGCGATCGGCGCGGCAAGCCGCAAGGCAATCGGGTTGACCGATGGCATGGTGCGAATCTCGGTTGGGATCGAAGATGTCGACGACATCATCGCCGATTTGGAGCAGGCGCTGGCCGGGATGTGAGAAAAGGCGCTGTTGGCTTTTGGCTGTCTCCTTTCGCTTCTCTTGTCGTGTGTGTCATGCTGAGCGAGGAGCGACGCCACGAGTCGAAGGACTCCTATTCCAACGGTGTCGACGATGTTGCGGTGCTTCGACTCGTCCCCCTCGCACTGCTCGGCGTCCTCGCTCAGCATGACAGCGAGAGCCATCCTGCTTGAGACTTGAACCTTGTATCACTGCTACATCCCTCGCAAATCCGCTATAACTAGTTTGTGAGTGCAAGCAATCCCTTCTACGCTCCCAAGACGGCCCTGATCACGGGCGCCTCGAGCGGCATCGGGCTCGAGCTGGCGCACTTGTTCGCGCAGGATGGCTATCGCCTCGTACTCGTCGCGCGCAATCGAGGCGCATTGCGCTTGCTAGGCGATGATCTGCAATCACGCTATGGCATTACGGTACGCATCGCGCCCAAGGACCTGGCGCATCCGGCGAGTCCCGACGAGCTTTACCACGAGTTGCAGGAGTCAGGCGTCGTGCTCGACGTGTTGGTCAACAATGCAGGCTTCGGCGCGGCCGGCGCGTTTCTACAAACCAAGTGGAGCGATGAGTCGGAGATGATCCAGGTGAACGTCACCGCGCTCACCCATCTGACCAAGCTTTTTCTGCCGCAGATTCGCGCGCGCGAAGGCAAGCTGCTGAACGTCGCCAGCACTGCGGCCTTCCAGCCCGGCCCGTTCATGTCGGTGTATTACGCCAGCAAGGCTTACGTCTTGAGCTTCAGCGAGGCGCTGGCGGAAGAGCTGATGGGTACCGGCGTGACGGTAACTTGCCTTTGCCCCGGGCCGGTAAAGACGAACTTTCAGAAGCGTGCTTATCTACAAGGCACCGCGATGATGAACAGCCCGTTGATGGTCGATGTGCGCGAGGTAGCGCGCATAGGCTACGAAGGCATGAAGCAGGGCAGGCGCATCGTGATTCCAGGATGGAAAAATCGAGTGCTGGTGGAGGGAGTGCGTCTGGCTCCGCGCAACCTGCTCACGAAAGTCGTCCGCAAATTGCAGGAGAAAAAAGAAACGCCGGGCACTGGTGGAGTGTAATTTCTGGTGGGCCCGGAGGGATTCGAACCCCCAACCAAGGGATTATGAGTCCCCTGCTCCACCATTGAGCTACAGGCCCGACTCGGAAAGTGCAGTTATTGGTCCTCGTACCGCAGGCGCCTGAACACGATCTGACGTGAATCCGCGAATCACCAAAGCGTGCCATCACCTGCGACTGCCGGCCGGGCAGGTGAAAAAGCCTACACAGGTGCTGACTCAGCAATACTCCGAAAGCGAGTTACAGCCAATAGCCAAAACCAGTCCTGTAATGTTTTACAAACTGCGACAATTCCCAGACAAAACCGTGACACAAGGTATTGTCGACCCGGTAACCTCAGGGCGCCACAGTCAATAACCCCCGACCGCGACTCAAGGAGAATGAAATGACACGCGCGCCGACGCACGCATTCTTCTGTCTAATCTTGCTGCTCTTCTCGGCGTTGCCGGATTCGGGCAAAGAATTGGTGGCAAGGTGATCGTCCACAGCAAGTTTGGCGGGCAGATATTTGGATTTGATATCGATCAAAACGGCACAGAAGGCTTATTCAGCGAGGCGCAGACCCTTGCGAACGGCCAAGTGCTCGCGGCGGTGGAAACTTTCGACCAGAGAACAGGCCAAATTCTTACAGTGGTGGCAAAGACACAAACGTCAGATGACTTCGTCACCTTGGGGGTTGTCGGCAACAGCGTTGGACTAGTCGAACACGAGGTCGAAACCAGTCTGTTTCGCGTGACGCGCAAGTTCCAGGTGATCAACCCTCTCAATTCGAACCAATTCACCGGCACCTGGACCCCGCCTGTCGGATCGCAGGACATCATCATGCCAGACGGGGTAAGCCGCAGCCAGGGAGTCGCCAACGTAGCGGTATTCGTGTACGACAATAGCGGGCACTTCATTCCTAAGGTATTCAGCTCTAACGTCGCGGCCAATACCTTCGGTCCGGTCGTCATGATTACGGATTCCCGCAACTTTGCGAGTGCACCCCCACCTATCGCCTACGACAGCGTGACCAACCAGGCGATACTGGGCGGCGGCCCGGGATGCTTTTTCTGCCTGCCCGAAATCGGCGTCGCTGATCTTACAACCGGCACCTTCTCGGAGTTCACGGGTATCGGATTCGGCTTCATCAACGGGATCGCCATCGATGCCGCGGATGGCATTGCAGTCACTACTACAGAAGACGACGCGAGCGTGGAGTTTTACGATCTGGCCAGCCGCACCGGATTCATCGTGCAGCTTCCGAACTCAGGTGGAGATCAGTTTTTTAGCGGCGCCGATGTAGAGTTTGATCCCATCCACAAGCTGTTCTTTGTCGCCCAGCCGAATTCGAGCGTGTCCAGCGGCAGCACGATCTACATTTATGACACACAGGGCGTGCTGAAACAGACGCTCAACGGCTTCAAGTTTTCCAATACATTCAACGTGATTCCCATGCACATTGCGCTGAATCCGAGCAAGCGAATCGGATTCGTGGATGGCCCGGACCAGGGCGTGACGGAAATTCAGTCGTTTACTTATTAGAGCTGACGGGAGCTGAAGTCCGAGTCTCCACACTAACCGGACAACCGGTGGATGCCCTTGTCGGCATCCCAGTGCTCACAGCATAGTAAGTGACAATCTTGGGACGTTGCCGTGACAACCAGCACCTGCGCTGCTATTAGATTTGCCCTCGGTAGCAACTCGGCCCCACCCGCTGATAGCGAATTGACAACCCCCAACCCTGAGACATCAAGGAGTGCACCATGGCCACGACAAGAAAGATTTTCGGCATGCAGAACACTATCGGTTTTGAACTGAAAGCACTGCTATCTGTGGTTGCGATAGCACTGCTCTGCCTTCCCGCAACCGCTCAGTTAGCCTCGAATAGCACAACCTATACGGTCACGAATCTGGTTTCCGACATCCAGGACGCCGCCACCAACCAGGACACCGATCTGGTAAATCCCTGGGGGCTGGTGGCAGTTCCACCAGTCCGTGGTGGGTATCCGACAACGGCACCGGACTTTCTACACTCTACAACGGTACCGGAACCAAGCAGAGTTTGGTGGTGACCGTCCCCGCATGGGATGGGCCCGACGGCGGAGTTCCGGACGGGATTGTATTCAACGGCACCTCGGATTTCCAGCTTACGACGGGCAATCCGGCACGGTTCATCTTCGCCACGGAAGACGGAACAATTTCCGGCTGGAACCCGGCAGTTGATGCCACCCACGCCATAATCAAGGTCAACAACTGGCCAGAAGCGGTGTATAAGGGCTTGGCCCTGGGCTCCGCCAATGGCGCCAATTACCTTTACGTTGCCAATTTCGCTAGGGGTACGGTCGATGTGTTCGATGCCACCTTCGCTCCCCATTCGTTTGGCTCCGGCGCATTCGTCGATACCAATCTTCCGTCAGGATACGCGCCGTTCAATGTCGCCAATATCAATGGCAACATAATCGTCACCTATGCCCTGCAGGATGATCAAAAGCACGATGACGTCCCCGGTGCGGGTCACGGCTATGTTGACGAATATGACAGCCAGGGCAATCTGCTCATGCGCTTCCCGCATGTCTTCGCTTTGAATTCTCCGTGGGCGGTCGTCATGGCGCCGGCCGACTTCGGTTCGTTCAGCGGCAAGTTGCTGGTTGGAAACTTCGGCAGCGGAGCGATCGTCGGATTCGACCCCGTTACCGGCGGTTCCTAAGCGAAATGCTGGATGATTCCGGACTTCCGATTCGCCTTG
>CAWFAY010000008.1:0-425155 GCA_963813905.1 uncultured Acidobacteriaceae bacterium
CACCACCTAACAACCTGTTTATCAGTGTCTTAGGGCGAACCTTCCTTGGTGCGCCAATGTCTCTGCCGCTGCTGTGTCCGAACCGAGAATGGGACGCCTTCGGTCGGGGAGTCACGCAAGTTTCAACATAAGCGAGTCATCAGACTGGTTAACGCCCGCTCCGAACTTTCCCTCCGTATTTGTCGAATGCGCAACCATCAGCACGGTAGCGCCTCGGTTAGTAAGCGCCTCGGTTTAGCAGTGCCCTTTCAGCAATGTCATTTCAGCAGTGCCCTTTTAGCAGTGCCTTTTTAGCTGTGTCCCAACCACCGCAAGCGCTGACATACGCCAGAAAGGGTCACGATGCAGGACACCAATCCGCTCGATGAATATTTCAGTAAAGGCGAACTCGCAGCCGTCCTGAAAAAGAGTACTCGGACACTTGATCGATGGCTGGCGAAAACTGGCGGGCTGGAAATCGGTCTGTCCGCAAGTTGGTTGACCGTCTGGAGCAGGTGGGCGTGAAGGTTAGAGTTGAGGGGGCGAGATGATGATGGGCAAGCGGAGCCGAAAGCGTCATGAAAACACGGTGAGTCTCAGTCACGAGTATCACTTTCGCGGCTGCACGAACCGAGAGCCAGCATCGAGCAAAAGCAGCAATCGCTTAACGGTGGTCGGAAGAGGCTTCCAACGTTGGAAGCCGAGGTAGTCGGAGACATACATGTGCGTAAAAGGGTCCGGGGTTGTCGAAATGAGTGCGCAGGCTAAGGTGAGCCTGGGCAGGCACAGACGCAACTGCTCCGTCTGCTCACACCCAAAACGCGTCGAAGTCGAGGCCGAGTTCGTGTCCTGGCGGAGTCCCGGAGTGATCTCTCAGGAGTATGGCCTGGCTGATCGGGCCAGTATCTACCGTCATGCACATGCATTAGGGCTCTTTGCCAAGCGTCAGCGAAATGTACGGGCAGCCCTTGAGCGAATCATCGAGAAGGCCGACGGGGTAGACGTGACAGCCTCCGCTGTCGTGGCCGCCATCCAGGCTTACGCCAAGATCAACGCAGCGGGCCAGTAGATCGACCGCAGCGAAACCGTCAACCTGAATGAACTCTTCGAGCGCATGACCCACGAAGAACTAGACATCTACGCCCGCGATGGCAGCTTGCCGACCTGGTTCACAACGACCGTAGGCGCAACACCGTTGGACGGTGGAGACGATTGAAGTACGTGGCTAATCAAGGAGATGGGCGACGTCTACCCACAACACATTCCGGGCCGAAGCCCGGAGATTTTCCCCCTCGGTTCGCTACAGTCTAGAGCCCCTGCGCGATCGATGCTCGACACTATGCCCGCGAGGCAGTGCATCTGCTCTCCGCCCGATGAGCCCCTTCTATTGGAATTGAATGTTGAAATTGAAGCGGCTCAGGCCGTGCGGTGTCCGCTGCACGGTCGGAGGTTCACGAGCCTGGCACCGACCATCTATCGGGGCAGGAAGGTCCCGCAACATCTCGATCCGGCTTGGCGGAAGTGGCGCTCCCCGCAATACATCAAGGCGATGGAAGCAAGCTTCCCGCCTCATCGCTGGCCGGCACAGGAGATCGTTGAACTGGATAACTCGGTGAGATTCGTGCTGAACAACGGGAACGAGATTTATCGGATCGCGCAGCCGCCGCTGGTCTATGACTTAGACACGGGCGAGCCGTGTGGACGGATAGGCCGCGATGGGAAGGTTCTCCCGCTTTCTTAGCCGGACGGCGGACGAAGAAGTTCGGGATGAAGCGGTCGAGGCAGTACCGGTGCGGACGGGAAAGATCTGAAGTGGTTCCACGCACATAAGAGTAAGACCTCGAGACTATAGACCTGTAAGCGACACGCCGGCTGAATTCTAGCTGCGAAGCCCAGCCACGGGGTCTCGGGCGGGAGGAATGGCCAAACACATATAGAGAAACACCTCGAGCGCAGAGGAGAGCTGCTCAAAGCAGGCCCGGCGCCCTGGTTCGCATTGCGGAAAACCGGTCTAGACGACCGGCACTACGGAAAAAGCCCATCAGTCCAATATTGGACTCCTCGCGCCGGAGGCGGTCATCGGATTGTGAACGAGATGGCGATTCCACACTGGCTATCTGGGGGAAGCGATTCGTGTGGGCTCTCACAAACAGAACCCGCACGGCATTTGAGTGTTTACGGCCGGTACGGAGGGCCGATCAACGGCGTATCTCGTTGGTCGTGCAACCTGCCGTCTTTTCCCCTGAAGGGCTTCCAGTCCCCACCCCACTGGCGGTGGAAATAGCGGGGATCGCCGGGCCGGCAAGCCGGGGCAGACTCGAAAAATGATGCGCAACCGCTGCCTCGTTGCAGCCTGCGAGTCTGTGCGGCTGAAAACGGGCACCCCGTCGAGTAGAAATGTGCTGGTTTCGACACTTCCTTTGTGCGTCACTGAGATGGCTTCAGAGTGATTCATTAACGGATCACCATCCAAATCAAACCTCTGGGTGCGAATCTTCACCTCTTCGATAACGCGGTATCAACCAGGACCGCAAGGAAGCGCGATTTCTAATGGCCGCGAACCCGGAACTCCGTAAGCGTCCGGTCTTGGCCGCCTGTACGGTCGGCTAAGGCAGTGAGATCATCACCTGAACACAGTGGGGTGCGAGGTGATGGTGGACGGATCAGCGATTGCCAAGGCAGAAGGGCTCAAGCGGCAGCGGCGAAGCATAGCGGGGAAGCGCAGGATCGTAGAGCTGGCGATGCAGCCGGGAGCGTCGATAGCTCGTGTGGCACGGGAGCATGGAGTTAATGCCAACATGGTGCATTACTGGCGAAACCTCTATCGCCAGGGGTCGATTGGGGGAGAAGCGCAGCGACAGCGTCCGTCTGCTGCCGGTGAGTGTGAGCGAGTCCGCAGGATCACCTGTGGTCGAGTCCGTGACGAAGCTTTAGTCGACGCCGGCGCTCATGGCTGCGAGCGCCACAGGCATCATCTACATCGAGTTTCCCAAGATCCATCTGCGAGTTGAGCACGGCGCGGATGCGGTGCTGCTGCGGTGTGGTTCTGGAGACACTGCAGCGATGATCGCGCTGCCGCCGAAGACGCAGATCTGGATTGCGGCTGGGATAACCGATCTGCGGCGCGGTTTCGACGGGCTGAGTGCGCTAGTGCAGACCAAGCTGGAGCAGAGTCCGTTCTCGGGGCACGTGTTTGTCTTCCGTGGCCGGCGCGGCGATCTGATCAAGCTGCCGTGGTGGGACGGTGATGGGCTCTGCCTGTTCGCCAAGCGGCTGGAGCGAGGACGCTTCGTGTGGCCACACGCCAGGGACGGCACGGTGGCGCTGACACGAGCGCAGTTGTCGATGCTGCCGGAAGGCATTGACTGGCGTCGTCCGCTGCGCACAGCCGAGCCACAGTTAGCAATGTAAGTATCCCCCGGCAGAGCCGGGGGCTTTAGGTTGTGAGCCGCTCAAAGCGGCTGGTCGGGGTCGCTAACGCGGCCCCGGAAGTTGGCGGCACCGTTCCGGTGCCGGTTAGCGCCACAGGTTGATCTGGTCGAGTCGCTTGTCCTCGGCCTCTTGCTGCCGGATGTACTCGCGGATCACGCTCTCGTCCCTGCCCACGGTGGAGACGAAGTACCCACGCGCCCAGAAATGCTGCCCCACAAAGTTTCTCTTCTTCTCCCCGTACACCCGTGCCAGATGGATCGCACTCTTCCCTTTGATAAACCCAATCACCTGCGACACCGCATATTTGGGCGGGATGGCGATCATCCTGTGCACGTGGTCGGGCAACAGATGCCCTTCTTCGATCCGGCTTTCCTTTTGCTCCGCCAGCTTGCGGAACACCTCGCCCAAATGCCGCCGCAGTTCCGCATACAGGCTTCTTCTGCGGCATTTGGGGATAAACACCACATGGTATTTGCACTCCCACTTGGTATGGCTTAGGCTTTCCATTTCGTCCATCGCGAACTCCCTTTCGTGTGCTTTGCCGGCTCACGTCGGGGAGTCTCCGCGATGGACTCCGGTATCTGTCAAACTTCTACTGCCTCCCCGGCAGAGCCGGGGGGTCTCCCAACGTACTAGTCGACATAGCCGGGACGAGTCGGTTTGAGAATGCAGACTCGCCGGCAGACTTTTCAGCTTCCAAAAGGGATGCAGTATGTACTGCCACACCAGAAGAAAGCAACGAACCAACTTGACTTGGGACACCTAGTTCGTCTTCTGCCACCACCATCAGAGCGTTCACTTCTTCGTCAAGTTGAAACGATTTTCGGTAGTGCGCTACTTTCGTCAAAGTAGCGCACCACCCCACTTTCCGAGCTGGATCTCAGGGCTCTACTGGACGTAGCGGAGATGCATTCGTCGATCAGTTTGGCGAGGTGGAATATCTTCGCGTGGCTCGGTGCGTAGCGCCCGTTCTGCTAAGAGTGGACTCTCTGGATGCGTTGCTTGGCTAGCTCGAGTCCTCTGTTACGCAGCGGTCGAGGTTGCATCCGCATCAGCTTGGGCCGAAGGCACTGATGAGAACAGCGGTATCAGTCCCTCTACCAGTGTGGGGTGGGTTAAGATGGCATCTCGCAGTGCGGTATATGGCAGTCCTGCGATGATCGCCATCTGCACGGCGGACATAATCTCCCCCGCGCCAACTCCGAAAGCCGTAAAGCCGAGGATCCGATCGCTCGTGGCTTCCACCAGAGCCTTCAGAAATCCTCTAGTTTCCGAAAGGGTGCGGGCGCGCAGATTTGCTTCCATCGGGACTTTGAACAAACGGTACGAGATGTTCCGCGCTTTGGCTTCCATTTCATTCAGTCCCACCCGGGCCAATTCTGGATCGGTGAACAAACAGTAGGGGACCTGCCGGCCAGTCGTCATGCGGTTGCCGCCGTTCAGGTTGGCATCGACAACACGAAGATCGTCGACGCTGATATGTGTGAACTGCGGGCTGCCGGCAACTTCGCCGATTGCCCAAACGCCCGGTGCCGTCGTCTGCAGCCGCTCGTTGACTTTGATGTATCCACGGTCGGTCAGTTCAACACCGGCTAACTTCAGTCCAAGTCCCTCGGTATTTGGAGTGCGCCCTGTCGCGACCAATACATGACTACCTCTTAGGACTTTCTCAATTCCATGCTGCTCGACGACGACACTCACCGAGTCGCCGGATTTGCCCGACACTTGCTTGATGCTTGCATTCAGGAGAATGTCGACGCCTTCATCTGCGAGCAGGCTGCGAAGCGCCTCGCATACGTCCGGGTCTTCTTTGGACATCAATCGTCCGTTGCGATCAATCACAGTCACTTTGCTGCCGAAGCGGCGCATCGCCTGGGAAAGCTCCACTCCTATGTAGCCACCGCCGATAACGAGTAGATGTTCGGGTACTTGGTCTAATTCGAGCGCCTCGATGTGGGTGAGCGGTTGTGCTTCAGCAAGACCAGGAATTGCTTCCAATGTGGCCCGTGTGCCGGTACTGACGATCACATTGGTACCGCGGAGTTGACGTATGCTCCCGTCGGGGAGGGCGGCCTCCACAGTTCTCGGAGCTATGAAGCGACCGGTCCCTCCCAAAATGAGCTCGGCGCCCGTCTTCCGGTAATTCTCCATATACATCTCGTTCAGGCCGACGACCATCTTGCGCTTGCGGTCTCGGACGCCCGACATCTCGATCGTGAAAGCCATCGTGAGCAAAACCAAACTCTTTGCTTCGGCGAAAGTAGTCCACAACTTTCGCACTATGGATAATGTTCTTGCTCGGAAGGCATGCAATATTAGGGCAGGAGCCGCCAATATACTTGCGATCGACGATTGCGACGCGCTTGCCTTCGCCAGCAAACGTCCACGCAGCGATGGTCGAGCCGGTACCGCCACCGAGAATCACCAGATCAAATTCTTCCGGCTGCGACTTCTTATGAACATGGGTGGATGGAGAGGTCTCGGTGCTGTTCATGCGACTCTTCCTTTCTGAGCGACAGGCTCACTCTTGGCTTGCATTGATTTGACGAGATCGGCAGCCGATGCTCCTTCGAGCGACAGTCCATAGCCGACTTCCCGCACAATACGTTCTTTCAAGGGCTGAATAAAGTGTATGCGTCTTCGAGGTCAGCACGTCTGCAACTCACGTGGCCACGACGAGGCCGCCTGCAGCACGAATGACCTCCCCGGTAATCCAGGCTGGTTCGTCTGAGAAGGACGCCGCTCGGCCGGGACCTGCTGCTCAACTTTAGGAGATACCGCCATCTCAACCGGTGAACCTCTTTCCGGGTCATTCTCAACAGTGTCGCTGACCGGTGCCGCGCTTGGCGGCATTCTGCGCACGAAAGTGATCGTGATTAATGTTGGCCGCGACCGCCTTCAGGAATGCGAAATCGCTTCGTCGTTCTCGGCGTGGAACTTCCGAAGTACCTGCCGGCCCTTGCAGTACAAATGGAGATAGGGTTCTTGGACCAGTTCCTCTAAAACCTCGGTCCGAGTTTCATTCCATATGCGGGCGACACGGAACACCGTTCCTGTAACGACCGATGGTGTCGTTTGGATCAGTTCCTCCCAAGCCTCGGCATTCTCCCTACTGCAGCAGAGCAGGACGAGCGCACAATTCGAAAGAGCCTTGAGAGACATAAGCGAACGAATTGTACATTCTGATCCAACTGGTCATGTCCCCCGCTTGGGGGGCTCCTCACAGAATCACATCTTTGCGCTCCATCTCGCCGGTGCGTCGTCACGTCGGTCGGTGACAGAAGTCATTGTCCACAGTGAGTCGGAAGGTTCAGCATTTCCGCGAGGGAGTCGAAGCCAGGTATGTACACCGCGCCCTCTAAAGAAGATCCGGCAGCGCGCCGGGGGCTGATCTTCCTACTCACGGAGGAGTGCAATAGCCGCTGTGGAATGTGCGATTACTGGCGCATTCGCCAGCCTCGTAGTCTGGACGCCGGCGATGTCCTTGGCTTCTGGCGACGGCGAATCGTAGCTGCCGTGGGTTCCGTCGCCCTGACTGGCGGCGAGCCGCTGCTCTATCCCCACCTGTTCCAATTGATGGAGGCCTTCAAGCCCAAAACAAAGCACCTGGTGTTGAGCACAAACGGGCTGCTGCTGCGCGATCATGCCAGGGAGGTTGCGCGGTATTGCAGCAAGGTCATTGTCTCCGTCGATGGCGCGCGGGAGAGTACCCTGCTCGCAGTACGGGGCGTGGCCCCGCTGGATGGGATCATTCAAGCAACCCGGCTCATCCGCCAACTCTCCGGGCGCACACGCGTGGTGTTCAAGATGACCGTGCAACGCAGGAATTTCCGTGAAGTGCCCGAGGTCTTCCAGTTGGCCCTCGACTCGGGCGCCTCCGGGCTGGCCCTCACGGTGCCAGATGTCGACACTTCTTCATTCCTTAGGGTTGAATCCGAACGCAGGGAGAGATCGCGGGACCTCCTGCTCACACCGTCGGAATGTGAGGAGTTTCGCGAGATCGTCGGCGACACTGCCCGCCGGTTTCGCGGGCCACTCCGGGAGGGCTATGTCGTGGAGGGCAGTCTGCCCGGATGCCTGGCGTTCTTCCAGTACCGGGCCGGAATCGGACTCGCGCCGGGACCACGGGTCTGCGCCCGCGCGCTGACTCGCATCGTCGTAATGCCTGATGGCAGCTATCGTCCGTGTTTCTTTTTGCCCGCCTTGGGCAGCATTCACGATAGGGACGAGGGCGACATCTTCGACGACCGCAACGTTGAAGAGTTTCGGATTCGATTCGACTCTCGCCGGGACCCCACCTGCCGGAGCTGCCGACAGTTTGTGGATTGGAGATTCTAATGCGTCCGTTGGGGGTTGCAATTGCTGGAACCGGATTTGGGGCCCGCGTCATCCTGCCGGCGTTCAAGTCCGATCCGCAGGCTCGCGTGGTGGCGCTGTTGGGCGGAGATGATCGAAGCCGGACGCGGGCGTTGGCCGAGACGGCTGGGGTCCCGGTTTGGGATGCCAGCTTCAAAGCTGTGTGTGCAAGGGAGGATGTCGACGTCGTAGCAATAGCAACCCCTCATGAATTGCACGAAGCCATGGTGCACGAGGCCCTGGCCGCAGGGAAGCACATCATTTGCGAGAAGCCGCTGGCGCTGACGCTAGCCGCCACCGAGGACATCGTCAAGCGCGGCGCAGCCAGTCCGGGCCTGTGTCTTGTAGATCTTCAATTGCGCTTCCATCCGGCGATTGATGCGATCGGGCGGGCCCTGCGGGCGGGGCGGATTGGCCGGCCTTACGAGGCGCGCCTGATGTTCAGCACGGATCGCTACGTTTTTCCCAGACGTCCAGCGAGTCGCTGGTGGTTCGACCCGTCAAGAGGAGGCGGCATGCTGACCGCAACGGGACCGCACCTGCTAGATCTAGTAAGCGATTGGTTCGGACTCGACCTCGAGTGGCTCAATTGCGGGTTCGACCGTGTGCTCGAATGCGTGGAAAACGGCGGTGGAGGCAGCCTGCACGTTGAGGCGGAGTCGGCATTTTCCTGCATCATGAAGATCCGCAACGGCCCCAGAGTCTGGCTCTCAGCGACCGCTGCCGCCTATACCCCGACTCAACTAGAGGCCGTCATTCTGGGCACCGGCGGTGAACTGCGATTGCGAGCTCCCGACATAGTCGAATTGCGGACTGCATTGAATGCTAAACCGACCCAGGAAACACTTCACCAGGGCACGGGCGAGTCTCTGTTCGCAGAAGGATTCCGCCGCTTTGAGCGGGAACTAGTCGACGCGCTCATGGCTCGGGAACCCGAGCGTCTGGCGGGGGCCGCCACGTTCGAGCGCTACGCCGTTGAACAGCAAGTGATCGAGTCTATGCGTCGGTCGGCGGAGGGCGATCAGCGATGAGACAGGATGATCCGCGCGCCGACGTTCGTGTGGCTGTACAGGCCTTTATTTATCGCGAGGACGGCTATTGGTTGTTTTTCCAGCGGCCCGGCCGTCCCGGTTGGGCGACCTTGGCGGGGAAACTGAAGCTTGGTGAAGACGTCGATGAAGGACTCCTCCGGGAGATTGGAGAGGAAATCGGCCCGGATGTCCGTGTGGAACTTGAAAAAACCGTCGACGCGCACACCTGGGACTTGCCCGAGGGCCGCTACGTTAGCATCTTCAAACTGGTCCGCTACCTCGGGGGACAGATCGAGTTGGGTTCGGATATGGCGGACGCAGAGTGGGCTTGGATTGCTGCTTGCGACGTTCCCCTGCTGCCAATCTCCGTACCGCAGCAAGCGTGGATTGTCGCTTGGGCGTTGCAATTGGCGGCGCTCCTGCGCAATGAGAGGACGGAGGTCCGTGTGAAGTGAAAGGAAGACCTTCCCCCTATGAATGAACAAGTGCTTTCGGGCCTTTCCTTACCGCACGATGTCGAAGTCCTGCTGGTCACTCCCTGGCTCGAACCGGTGAGCGTATCGCCCACGTTCCAGATCATTCGCGAAGAGCTGTCCCACGTTGCCAGGCCCGTAACCCGCCATCGCTTGTCCGCTACGCTGCCGGCAGTTGAGGCTGACCGCTATGCTGACTTATTTCGCTATGCCGGACGTGTCCCAATATCGCTGGGGCTGCTGTCGATCGCGACCTATCTTAATGAGAACGGTATTCCAACCGGCTATTTGCCTCTGGAGATGGCGCGGGAAGATGCCGACGGCGCGGAAGGCTGGCTCGAGTCCGTATTGGACATGGCCCTCGGGATGCCAGGCCTGCGCGCGATTGGATTCGGTTCATTCACAAACGAAATCCCTCTCGTGGAACGCGCGTGCCAAGTCGTGCGGCAACGGCGCCCTGGCCTGCCAATCGTGCTGGGAGGACCGCACGTAACGTTCCGTCGCAACGATCTTCTGTCTGACCATCTTGTCGATATTACCGTCCAGGGCGAAGGTGAACGCGCGATGCTGCGCATCGTCGAGCGGATCAAAACAGGCAGCGATCTGGCGGGTATTCCTTCCACCACCGTCCTGAGAGACGGCTCTCCCGTGTCGTTCCCGTCGGATGGCCCAATGGATCTATCGACGCTGCCATTGCCGCGCTATGATCTGGCGGGTGCCGGGGATCGAGGAATCTCCTACGGGATGTACACCCGTTCGTGCCCGAACCGCTGTGTTCACTGCGTGGACGGACGCCTGTTTCCGGGCGGGATTCGCAGTTATCCGCCAAAGAAGCTCGTGGATTCGCTCGAACTGCTCGCCGTGAATACTGGCTGGCGCTTCATCCATTTGGCGGACAGCTCCTTCGGAGCGGCGCGGCAAGCAACCATTGCCCTCTGCGAGGAGCTGGAACAGCGGCCTTCGCGGTTCCTTCTCAGCGTCAACGCCAGGCCGGATCTGCACCGGACGCTCGGCGCGGACCTGATCCGCCGCCTGCGGGCCGTTGGTTTCATCGAGTTTCTGATTGGTGCGGAATCGGGGTCGGATCGCATACTCAAATCGCAGGGCCGCGGCCACACGGTTGATGACCTGGTGAAGACGTTGGAGATGCTGCGGGATTGTGGCGTCCCTCTGGCCTCCACCTACTGGATGGTTGGGTTGCCGTTTGAGGATATTGATGATGTTGCCGCGACCATCCGGCTCCTGCGCTGGCTGCTGGACGAGGACCTGACTCATTTTGCGACCAGCAAACCCTTCATTCCATATCCCGGAACGCCGCCATTCGATCACCCCGAGGCGTGGGGCCTTGAAATAACCAGCCTGGATTGGAGCCTCTACGCCCGTTATGGCCAGCCCTTGCCGTATCGTCATTCGCGACTTAGCGCGATGGAAATCGAGTCGGCGGTTCTACTGATGCAATCCATCATGGCGGGCGCTTTTCAGCGGCGCTCCGGCCAGCGGAAATACGATCTTGCCGGGCTGCGAGCCCGTATGGAGGCCTCTTATGAACGGGCGATTTACGTCTGAGCCATCTGCTTATATGGCCCGAATCAAGAATGTTGGCTGGACCGTGGGCACCTACTGTAACGCCGCCTGCAGCCACTGCTATAGCGCGCGTCCAAGACAAGGCGTTCGGCAACAACTGACCGCTGATGACATCGACCGGATCGTCGGCCAGCTCGTCCATTTGCAAGTGGCAACCGTCAATATTGGAGGCAATGAGCCGATCTTCACTCACGGTCCGGACCCCTCCTTATCCCTGCTCCCTTACCTCATAACTCAGTTAGACGAAGCTGGGTTGGCCGTTGGCTTCACCACTAACGGAACCACTTTCGAGTGCCTGGATCGGCAGTATCCCGACGCGCTACGCCGAGTAGATGACTTGGACTTCTCCCTGGACTGGCCAGACGCTAAACGGCATGACGAAACGCGACGGGCGCCGTTGTACCACACTGTGATTCGCTCCCTGCGGCGGGCGCGCGAGCTGCAGATTCCGGCGAGCATGGTGATTTGTGCTACGACCGATAACTTCACGCCAGACACCCTGGACGAGTTTCTTCAGCTGTGTGAGGAGATGGGCTGCGAACTGCGCTTCAACTTGCTCAAGCCCGTGGAACCGCGGTTGCTGGCGCAGATGCCGAGCCCGGAACAAGTTTACAAAGGCTTCGCCCACCTGTACCGGCGCGCGGAATGCGTGGCGCAATGCGAGTCTTTCCTAACGTCTTTCGCAGGCGCAGGCAGCCAGACCTGCCCATGCGGGACATCCTCATTCCGAATTGGACTGAAAACCGCCGATGGACGAGTCCCCATTACTCCCTGCGTTTATCTCAACGACTTTGCGACTGGAGACCTGCTGAGCGAAGACGTATTCGATATCCTCTCCTCGCCGGCGTTCAGGCGCATTCGATTCCGCAACGAGACTCTTCCCAGCGCTTGCCGCGAGGCCGATTGCCGGTTCGCGGAAAAATGCCGCGGCGGTTGTGCGGCGCGCGCTTATTTCACCTCCGGGACCATCGACGCACCGGATCCGTACTGCCCGCTGGAGTATCTGGCTGCGGGCGCGCAAGCGCCGATTCTCGAGGCAAAGCAGAACCGGCAGCCTACGCGGACTCGGGTTCACGAGGACTATCTCTGCACTTGGATCGGAGCGCCGGCCACGGTCACTGAACCACAAGCGAATCGAAGACCGGCCAGCCGTGACTTCGAGGAGGTGTACACGCCATGAGCGAAACGCAAGAGAGACCGATCGTGCTGAGTGAGATCGACTTTTACGTCACCCTCGACTGCAATCTGAATTGCGACTTCTGTTCTGTCCGAGCCAACGACGTCCAGGTCCGGCCCGTGCCGCTCTCGCGCATGCTCGACGTCATCAAGGAAGCGGCGGAGCTGGGGCTCGAGGAGCTCCATTTCACTGGCGGCGAGCCAACGCTCTGTCCCGACCTCGAGGTTCTGATCCGCCAGGCGTCGCAGTTGGGCCTCCACACGCGTATCAACACGAACGGCTTTCAATTACCTCGTACTCGATTGGAGGAGTTGAAGCAAGCCGGACTGGGGGGCCTCATGATCTCTCTGGACGGGCTTGCGGAACGTCATAACCGGCATCGCCGGCATTCCTTCTCCTACGCCCGCGCGCGACAGGTCATCACCGATTCCCTGCAATTGGGACTCTGGACACGAATCGCCATGACGCTGTTCCGGGAGAATCGCGGGGACGCCGGAGCGGTACTGCTGGAAATGGACGAGCTGGGGGTGGACGGTTTTTCGTTCTTTCTGGGATCGCCATTAGGACGCGCACGCGACCAGCGTGTCCCTTCGTTGCTCACGGCGGAAGAATGGCGTGAGACCCGCGATGAGATTCGCGAAGTGGTGCGGACCAAAGTCCGGCACATGAAGGTCGCGTACGAACAAGGTTATCTCTACTCCGGCGAGGATACGGTGGATGGGGCGAGCCTCCGCGGCCGCGGAGGGGGATGTTTGCATATTGGGGACAACCTGGACTATCTGATCTTCAGGCCCGATGGCAAATTGTACCAGTGCTGCTTTTTTATGGACGGCGGACCTTCCGTGGGCGATGCGTCACAGCAAAGTCTGAGGCAGGCGCTTTTGGAGGGCTTGGCGAATCCGGAACGCCGCGGTTTGGCGAAGCCTGCGGATCTGTGCGCCGGGTGCTCCGATCTACCTCGTTGTGAGCTCGGGTGTCCTGGATTCTCCTATCTATTTACGGGAGACTGGCACCGGACGGATCCGCGATGTCCACGTGTCCGAAACGAAGAGCCCCAATGGTGGCCTCTGTGTCCCATCCGAAAGGTGAACGCGCGATCCGGGTACGTGTCGGGCTCATGCGACGACGCATTCGCGCATGAAATCACGCCCGCTGAAACGAATTGAACTTTCGCTGAGAGACGTCGAACCTGCGTCGCCGTCGCAGAATCAGATCCGCTCCATGGACCCGCCGGACGGCTGCGCTTAAGTCGCTAGCCGCGGGCAACGAGTCGATGGCCTGGTCCGCCAGATAGTTCAAAGTGAGACGGCCTTCATCACTCTGAACCATCTGAAATTGGCGAAGGGGTAAGCGGGCCAGGATGACACGGTACTCGTCGAATGGATTGTAGGTGCCTCCGCCCGGCCGAATAAAGCGGGTAATCTCGCGTCCTCTGAGCTCTACGATTCGCGGAGAGATCGAGCCGCACCGGCAACGCTCATGGCACAGAACGCCCCGGTCGCCAGTGCGATAGCGGATCACGGGAACGCTGCTGCTGAAGAGGTTGGTTACAATGAGCTCGCCCTCTTCGCCGTCGGGCACAGGACGACCGTTAGCGTCTACCGCTTCGACAATGTAGTCCACCGCATAAATGTGGAAGCCGGCTTGGGCCGGGCATTCCGTTCCCACACGGCCACCGACCTCAGTCAGTCCGTACTCATCGTATACCGGAGCCTGAAAGACCTTCTGCAAATTCGCCCGAATGTTGGGGAGAAGCGCTTCCGAGTAACTGAGAATGATGCGTGGTCGAATTCGTCTGGACATGCCCTCGGCCTCGGCGAAGGTGGCTAGCAGTTCCAGGGCGGAGGGCAGGCCGCCAAGCACCAGCGGCTGCTCGCGCGCGATGAACTCGACCACTGCTGCCCGCGACTCCCACAGGCTGAGGTGGATGCGAGCGTGGCGATAGACGCTATAGTCGAGGGCGGGCATTACAAACGAGCACACTTCTCCAGTGCGGAAGGCCGAAACGTGCATCAGGCCCGTGGAAAGCGGGACGAATGGGACACCGTAGGCGCATAGGAGGCGACGCAGATTGGCGAGGTTTGCCACGTAGTACGTATCGTCAAACCAGGCCTGCATCGGAACTCCCGTGGAGCCGGACGTCTTGATGCCGAAATACGAAAACCGGTCGCGTCCGTTGATAAAGGCACAATACATCCTCTGGAGCTGGAACTTGTCGAGCAAAGGGAGTTCGCTAAGCCACAGCAGTGGGTCGTCTGCTTTGGCGACCCGAGCACACTGCGCGTCGCGGAACCAGGGCATTCGAGAAGCGGCGTCGAGCAGATCCTTCAGACGAGCTCGAATCAAACGGGAGAGGGCCGCGGGCCGGCGGTCAACCTGGAGACGTACAAACGCCGCCTCGCGTATGTCTGCGACTCGCGCTGCATCCAGTGGAATTGACCCCAACGTCAGCATGGGGAGGCACAGCGCGGCTGTCGGCATCGCCGTTTAGGCACAACTCGACCTCTAGGGGACGGCTTGCCCGGGCCCATTCTGTTTACCACTACTGATCAGCTAAACGCTGATTTTAGTAATCAGAGCTTTGGCGTCTACTCCGGGAGCATGCCGCCCGACTTCTGACAGCACCCATGCCCGCGTGCTGGGGAAGCTCGCCGAGAGCACTTCCTTGACTTTCGCGGGGTCAAGCTTGGTTTCCTTCGCTACTGCTGCCACTAACTGGTCAAAGTTTTCGTGGATTGGGGCGTTCGCTGACATATAAAGTCCTCCTTACCACTGTCTTAATGAAGCCATTTCAAAGGACATTTATCTCTTCTGCCCTATAGGCGCATGGCCGTCGGCCCGGAGCGTCGAAGGACAGGACATATCGATGCTGTCTGTTTGTGGCCGTGCGGACAAACATTGACTTGGTATTTGCGCGCTGGCGTTGTTCATGACGGATACCAGATACCCGCGCCCGGAAGGCGAGGCAAAATCCCCCGCGGCCTGCGGGCTGTCGCCGTTTCCGCTCCATACTAGACATCCAGGAGTTGATTGTCGGTGATGGCGGTCACGTCTCGTCGTAACAAAACAAACATGGTGCTGTGGAAAACAGACTACCTTTAACCTCTCGACCCTGGATGCTCGCGTCTCCACGCAAAGATCGCCAGACGCGTTCAAGACCGCAGTCGGAAACGGTCAGACGCTTGCGTCTTTTACACGCGGTAGCGTCCGCCGAGCCAGCGGCTTAGTTCAATCGCGTTTTCATTACAAATGTGTTGGGGATTTGCTCGCTCCATTCAACTCTCCATTACGGAGCATTGCGAACTAACCCACTCTGCATTACCAGTGGACAGAGTTTCCGCCATTCCACGAACCCGATGCGCAACATCGTCACCATATTCCAACCCTATCTTCGGGCTTCAGATATAGCTTGTCGCCAGGCGCGATTCCAAAGGCTGTATACCAAGCCTCGACATTTCGCACCGTATCACTTCGGAATTCCCCTGGCGAATGGATGTCGGTGGCAATTTGCCGGCGGAGCGCGGCTGCGTCCTGGATCTTCCGCCATCTTTGGGAGAACGCCAAGAAAAAGCGCTGTTCGCCACTCAGTCCGCCAATCACCACATCAGGCTTGCCTTTCAGTGACAGGAGGTAGGCGTCATGCGCCGTCAGCAACCCCGCCAAGTCGGCGATATTTTCACTCAGGACCCTTTTGCCATTGACGCAAAGATCGGAAAACGGGCAATAGGCGTCAAATTGCGCCACCAGCTTAGCCGCCGCAGCGTGGTACTTGGCTACGTCCTCAGCTGTCCACCACATGCCGAGGCGCCCCTGGGCGTCATAAATATTGCCCAGTTCGTCGAAGCTGTGGCTGATTTCGTGAGCGATCCCGGCGCCGGCGGAGCCGTAGTTGGATGCAGCGTCGCCCTGGTAATCAAAAAATGGTGGCTGCAGGATCCCTGCCGAAAACGTTTCGGTGTTGGGGCTGAACAAGATCACCGCGCCGACGATTTGCGGATCGATTCTCCATTCTTCCGGATCGGCCGGACGTCTTAGCTTGGCAAGGTTGTACGCACGATTGAATGCCTCGGCACGCCGCATATTACCGAGAACGTCGCCGCGCACTACTTCGAGCGTCGAATAGTCGATCCATGTGTCGGGATACCCGACGCCGATCCTCAGCGCGGCCAATTTTGCCAAGGCCTTTTCTTTCGTCGCCGGCGACATCCAGGTGAGATTTGCGATGCGGGCGCGATAAGCGGTCATCAAGTCCGCAACCATGGCTTGTGCCCTCGTCTTAGCTTCGGGTGGGAAATAACGTTGGGTATAGAGCTGGCCGACCGCCTGGCCCAGGGCGGCGTTTGTGGCTGCGATGGCGGCCATGCTGCGGTCCGGCGCCTGTTGCGCACCGGACAGGATCGTGCCGAAGAAAGCGAAATCTTCGGCGGCCACGGCCTTGGGCAAGACACTGGAATAATGCTCGATCAGGTGAAACCTGAGGTAGCCCTTCCACACCTCGAGGTCCTCACTGCCGACCAGGGCGGAAGTTCCGGTAACGGCTGACGGCTGCCAGACGATGAATTCTGACTGACCGCCAACTCCGGCCGACTTGAAATAAGCGTCCCAGTCGATGCCCGGAGCTTTGACGGAAAACTCGGCACGCTTCCACGGGTTGTTCTGCTTGAAGACGTCACTGGCATCCGAGTCTGGAGCGTGGGATTGCGCAATGCGGATTTCAAGCGCCAAAATCCGCGCCGCCTTGGTTTCCGCATCTGCGACGCCCGACAGTCTTAGGATCGCCGCAATGTGCGCCCGGTACTGAGCGCGCAGCTCAGCCATTTTCGGCGATGGGTCGAGGTAGTCGTCGCGATCGGGCATGCCCAGACCGCCCTGTAACAGGTGAAAAACATAGTGCTCCGAGTCTGTAAAACTCTGGTTGACGAATGCGCCGAAAACGTGGTCAGCGTTGGCAGTGAGGCCGTCGACCTCAGTATTCAACGTGGCGCCGAGATAGGCCGACAGCGAAGTTTTGTTTGTAATCGCTGCTATCTCAGCCATTTCGCCGGCCAGTGGTGTCAATCCCTTGGCCTCAATGCCGTCTTGATCCATGAAGCTGGCATAGTAGTCGCCAACCTTCTGCGCAACGCTGCCATTGACGCTCTTGGCCGAGGCTGCGTCTTGAATGAGATCGCGTACCCGCTGGCTTGTTTTCTGTACCAAGATTGCGCGCGTATCGAAGCTTGATTGGCCGGCGGGTATTACTGCCGTTTTGAGCCAACCTCCATTGGCGTACCGGTAGAAGTCATCGCCCGGCTTGATGGAACGTTCCATTTCGTTTAGGTCGAGGCTCGGATCCGCGGGGGCTGCCTTAGCCAGGAATGCTGCGAAAACAAAAATAACGACCAGCGCCATCATGCGAAAAACAGGCATGGATGTCCTTCCAATTCCAGAAATAGCTTTGCAACGCCTGTGATTTGGGAAACCCAGATCAATGGCAATTTTCTAAGCGGAGCAAGCGTGCTTTTGTCTCGAGTCCACCCGCGAAGTCCGTAAGCTTTCCCGACGATCCAAGGACGCGATGGCACAGCACAATGATCGATAGCGGGTTTCTTCCGTTCGCTGCTCCGACGCCGCCTCGGCTACTGCCCGGCATGGCTCAGTCTGCGTTTTCGCAAACGCGCTCCGTAATCCGCTGAAAGTGATAACCCATGATGGCGAGTGTGATCGCGGTGCCGAAGGCGCGCGGATATTTTGTTAAAGCCTCGAAGAAAAGCTTCCAGTATTCTGTGCGCCCCTGTGACAGGAGCCCCTGCCTGAGCATCGATCGAGCCAGGGTTAGATAGTCCTCGAGACGCAGGCCGCCAACGTCCGACGGATTGTATCGCCTGAGGAATTTCCGCACCCGCCGATAGTAGGGTTTCTGGGCGTAAATACGCCTCAGGATCGACCGATATCCTTCCACGAGTTGCCGGGCATCCATCTTTGGTACGAAGTTCAGTTCGGTACACATACTGTCTCCGTCGCCGTATTGCAGCAAGCGGCCTTCCTTCATTAACCGGCGGTGAAGCTGCGTACCCGGCAAAGCCTGCAGCAGTCCTACCATCGCGAGGGGGATCGCACTTTTCTCAATGAAGTCAACCTGAAGATCGAAAATATCTTCCTTATCGTGGTCGAATCCAACGATGAACCCTGCCATCACCTCAATGCCATAGCTCTGAATGTGGTGTATCCCGTCAAGCATGTCCCTCTTGGTGTTCTGAAATTTCTGGGCCTCTTTCAGGCTGTCTTCATCCGGCGTCTCGATGCCAATGAAGACGCTGACGAATCCGGCGTAGCGCATCATTCTTAGAAGCTCGTCATCATCGGCTAGATTGATGGTGGCTTCCGTGAAAAACCGGAATGGCTTCCCTCGTTGCCGATTCCACTCGGCAATCGCGGGCAACATCTGCTTGACATTCCGTTTATTGCCGATGAAATTGTCGTCCACGAAGAACACCGGGCCGCGCCAATCATTGGCATAGAGCCGGTCCAGCTCGGCGATCATGCTTTCCACAGGCTTGGTGCGGGGAATGCGTCCGTAGATTTCAATGATGTCGCAAAACTCGCACTGGAACGGACAGCCGCGTGAATACTGCACCGCCATGGTGCTGTAATGCCGCGGGTTGATGAGGCTCAGATCCGGCAGGGGCGTGTTGTTCAGTTGCGGCAGCCCTGCAGCACGGTAGACGGAACGCGCACCGCCGTGCTCGAGTTCATGGGCTAGCTCGGCGATAACGTCTTCGGCCTCGCCGATGACGATATGGTCGGCATGCTCTCGAAGATCAATACTGCTGGTAATAGGGCCGCCTACGACCGTGCGCAGCCCAGCCCGACGACAACGGCCGAGGATTGCGATCAGCTCGCGCTCCTGAACCAGCATCCCGCTGAGCATGGCGACGTCGGCCCATTTCAGGTCAGCATCAGTAACCTGACGAACGCTGCTGTCCACCAGTCTCTTGCTCCAATGTTTCGGCAGCATCGACGCGACTGTAAGCAGTCCCAGTGGCGGATAAGCGGCACGCTTACCTTGAAAAGACAGAGCGTACCGGAAACTCCAGTAGGTATCAGGCCAATGTGGATAGATAAGCAGTGCATTCATCGGACGCTCTGTGGAGTTCGCGTCAGCAACGGCTGATGGTGGCCCGTCATTGTCCGCGGCTCAAATAATTACGTGACAGGAAGCAGGCCGGCCGAAGAGGAGTAAGGCCGGCCTGCGCAGCAGAAAACGTCGAGTTTCCTGCAAACTTACTGACTGGTGGCATTGTTAACCACAACGCAGCCGTCCCCGTTGGTGACTAAGGGTGCGCCAACATTGCCAAGCGAGGTGTTGTTGACGATACTGCTCGCACACGTAGCCAGGACTCCAATATTGCCGCTCCTTGTCACCGTATTGCCGATCACAGTGCCGTTCCGCGCGAAAATTCCCCGGCCGGCATTGAGAGAAACTACGTTGCCGGTCGCCACCCCACCAAAATCGATCAAGAGGCCGTGATCGCCGTTCTGCACAGCCATACTGTCGCGCACGATCAATGCACGGATGCCATCACTTCCATTGCCGGTGGCCGAGCTTTCAAGAACGCTGCCGTTCACGATGAATCCAGAGCCGAGATTACCGTCGGAGGCGACCTTTTGCGCCAAGCTGTCAGTGCCCGCTAGCTGAACGCCGTGCAATCCCATGTTCCGCACGGATCCGTTAAGCACCTTTACGCTTCGAGGTCCACCCGCGCCATTCGAGCTGGCTTGTATTCCAGTCCCAGTGCCCGGCGGCGGGCAGATCGGCGGAGCATTCACCCTGTTCTTGCAGCGAGCGGGCCCAACGATACTGTAGCCGTTCAAATCGAGAGTGACATTGTCGGTGGTGATGTCGATGACGAGGAGGTTGGGATCGGTCACGACGAGATTGCTTGCCAGGCGATAGCTTCCCGGCTCCGAAAGAGTGACGGGAAATCCCGGAGCGTCGCCGGAGGTTATGTTGCCGGCGGCGGCGCTGGCTTGATCAATCAGAACAACGGTATCGCTGGCATAAAGACTGGTTGAAACTACACTTAGAATGCACAGCATGGCCAGTCGCATCCAGGTTGAGTATGACATTTGCTCTTTCCTTTTTCTTGTCGAACTTCTACTCCGGACGCATTGGACTTGCCGTACGTCCTTCTAATAAGAAGATCGGAAAGCGGTGGTCTAATCCGACAAGTACCTCGGAGGTCAAGGTCGGCGCCAGTTCGCGGCCGCCCGATAGATCAAAGAGCTAAGGCTGCTTCGTCCGCTCTCAACAAAACAACGGGCCGGCCAGAGTGAACTCGTGCCAGCCCTGCCCGCTTGCATGTCGAACAGTCACACCCGTGATCGTGCTCAGGGGCCAGTTGCGTTGCTGACGATGACGCAACCGGAATTCACAGTACCAATGCTGTTATGGCCATTTTCCACGACTGTGTTATCGGAAACGTCGCTGGGACAGTCGACGAAAATTCCGGTATCCAGGTTCGAGAACACTGTGTTGCCAATGACTGTGCTGTTCGCGGCGGAGATCCCTTGGAGTCCATTAAACGACGCGATGTTTGCGGTTGCAGCGCCCCCTGCCGACCGGATGAGAATCCCAAAGCGCCGATTCTTGACGGACGTGCTGTCGCGCACCACTAATGCCCGAATGCCGTCGAAACCATTCCCAGTAGCCGAGCTCTCCGTCACCCTGCCATTCACATCGAATCCAGCCTTGAAGTTCCCATCGGCAGCAACCCTTTCCACCACGCTGCCGTCGCCAGTTAGCTGAACACCATTCAAGCTCATGCCCCGCACGGAGCCATTCCGCACCGTGATGCTGCGCGGACCCGGTGTTTGATCAGTGCCAGCCTGTACTCCGACGCCTTGGCCGGGCGGCGGGCAGATCGTCACATTCTGGTTGTTCACCGTGCAGAGGTTCGACCCGATGATGCTGAAACCGTTCAAATCAAGAGTCACATTTGGTGCCGTGATTTGAACCCCGGTTCCATTCGAGTCGGGAAGAATCAGGTTGCTGCTAAGCCGGTAACTTCCCGACTGCGAAATTGTCACCGGAAATCCTGGCGCATCTCCAGGAGTAATGCCACCCGCCAGGGCGTTGCTTTGGTTGATCAGGATAGCTCCGTCCTGCCCATGAAGGCTGCCCGCTATTGCTATGACGGCGCAAACCAGCCCTGCCCTACTAATCCTTGAAAAACAAGACATTGTTCTACACCTTCCTAAGCTTTCTGTGTTCTGCTGAATACCGGGTTGCTTCAACACATCCCTCTATCGGGGAATCGGGAAATGGCTGGCAAGGACGACAGGGATTGTTTAGGTTTATTCAACGGCCATCAGATCGATGCCTGGAGGGCACTCTCGCTAGGTTGCTTCAGATTCCAAACAATTCCAAGGAACTCCAGGAGTAGAAGTGAGTAATACGTGATGTCAATCTCCCACCAGAAGAAGCCGATTCTTGCCGAGGTCGAGTAGTGGTGATGGTTGTTGTGCCAGCCTTCGCCCAGGCTGACCACCCCGAAGATGACATTATTCCGGCTTGTGTCCGAGGTTTTGTATCGAACCGAACCGTAGACATGACAAATAGAGTTGACGGCAAATGTACCGTGATAGCTCATCACCGCACTGATGAAAAACCCCCAGACTAATCCTTGCCAGCCAAATGCGAGAAGACATGTAACCGCAAGCCCTAGCCCCGGTACCGTTGGATAACGATCCAGCCAGACAAGTTCGGGATAGCGGGTAAGGTCTTTGATCAACCCGAAGTTTGCTTCGTCATAGCGGTCACACAGGAACCAACCAACGTGGGCCCACCACAATCCGCGTTGCGAGGGCGAGTGGGCATCTTCAACCTGGTCGGTGTGCCGATGATGATGCCGATGGTATGCCGCCCACCAGAGTGGGCCCTTCTGCATGGCCAGACAGCCCATGAACGCAAGAACGAATTGAAAGAAGCGGCTTGTCCTGAAAGCCCGGTGAGACAGGTAGCGGTGGTATCCGGCGGTTATGCCGAACATGCGAATGAAATACATCGCCAGGCATAGCGCAAGCGTGCTCCAGCTTACGCCCGTCCAGAATGCGGCGAGACACGCCAAGTGAACGCCCAAAAAAGGTACGCTTTTTACCCAGTCGATGCGGTCATTCTTTGCCAACGAATTTGACGTCAGGCTGTCGTACGTGGCATTCATTCTTCCCCCCGAGGATCCGCGCAACAGTTGTATTCGGACTCCGGAAAACGCCGGACGATGGCTTCCCTCACGCGAGACATCAGTTCACTCATTGTTTCGAGTCGGTAGTCCGCTGTATCGATGGGTGGGCTGATGTTGACGGTCACCCAATTTCCCCGGCGGACGGTCAACCGCCCGGCAGGCAGAGTTTTTCGAGTTCCATCGATGGTCACCGGCAGGATGCGGACACGGCTGCGTATGGCCATGCGGAAGCCGCCTCGCCTGAAAGCGGCAACGCGTCCCGTGCGGCTGCGAGTCCCTTCCGGCGCAATCCAAACACTGATTGAGTCCGACAGCAGGTCGTGTCCCAGGGAGAGGCTATCGATTGCGCCTCGGTGATTTTCCCTGTCCACCTCGACAAAGCCAGCGGCCCGCATGGCCCCGGCCATAATAGGAATGCGGAAGATCTCTTTCTTAGCGACCATTCGCATGGGAATACGCAGCGCCTGGAACAGCACTGGAATGTCATAGTGCGACTGGTGATTGCTCATCACGACGTACGCTTCGCCGGGAACGACGTGCTCGCGCCCATTCACCTCGAGATGAATGCCTGCCTGTTGCAGCAAATTTCCCGACCAGGAGTCGAGACGCTCGTCGCAGGCCTGGGACGTTACCGATCCCAGTGCCGCCTCGATGATGGTTGGCAAGCTGATGCGCAGAGTCTCTACTGCCGCCTGCGCCATGATGTCGAGTGAAGGTGTCATGAGTAGATCTTCTGAGGCGCGGGCGAGTTGAAGCAACAGGAGGCTGAGGAGCTGTTGACTGAATCGCGCGTAGTTGCCGGCCGGCGCTTCAGTTTTACGCGTAATTGACCTGATCCAGGGAGCAGTGTCAGCCCTTCATACGGGACGATTGGCGCAGACTCACACAACGAAAATTGATAGCGCTGGACCAGCATCGCGAGGATGACGGCGCTCTCACACCAAGCAAGTTGTCCGCCTATGCAGGTGCGTGCTCCACCACTGAACGGGAAGTAGGCGAACTTAGGCAGTGTCTTGCGGAATGACGGCGTCCAGCGGCTCGGCATGAAACGGTCTGGCTCCTGATACCAGCGAGGAGACCGGTGCACTGCCCACTGCGGCAGTACGACATCGAAACCAGGAAATAACTCATGGCCGCCAACTAGAACCTTCCTGGTGACGGTTCGAGCAATCCGGTGAGTTGAGGGATAGAGCCGGAGCACCTCGTCCAAGGTTGCACGCAACGATTCGAGTCGACTCAAGTCCCCATAAGAGGGCGCCTCCCCATTGAGAGTGACGCTGAGGTCAGCCGCCAGCGCGTTGCTATGCTGAGGATGTTGCGCGAGGAGATATACGCTCCAGAACAACGCCGCGGCTGTGGTTTCGTGGCCCGCGAGCAGCAGCGTTACTGATTCGTCGAGGATCTCCTGCCGGCTGAGCTGGCGTTGGCTCATGCCGGAAATCATCATCCCCAGGAAGTCGTTGCGAGGAGGTTTCCCGCTGCGTTCTTCGATGAGCTGGCTAATGTATCGATCGAGCTGCCTGAGTTCCAGATCAACCTTCCGCAGCAGCTTGCCGCGGAAGCGGAAAGGCAAGGGCCGGATCACGTCGAACACCGCATGAACGAGCTCGTGGCAGGTCGCTGCCAGGGCTCGTACCAAGCTGGCCAATTCCTCGTGGTAGGTCCCGAACATGGTTTGCATGACGTTCTTCAGGCATAGCTCCGCCAGTTCGGGATATACGTCGCGCACCTCGCCGTCGCTCCAGCGCGACAACATTTCTTCGGTATTCCTGACAACGACGTCAACAAATGCGGGCATGCGCTCGGAGCTGAAGGCCGGTTGCAACAATCGGCGATGGCGCAGCCATACTTCTCCATCCGAAGTGAGCAATCCGTCTCCAAATAGCACCTTCAGGCGACGCAGCACATACGGCTTGGTGAAGCTGCTCGCGTGGTTCACCAGGACGTCGGCGATGGCTGCGGGGTCGCTGATGATGTAAGTCGGTTTCCAAAGGAAGCGGGTCTGTACAATTCCTGCAATTCGTTCGCAGCGCTGGTAGAACTCCAGGCCGTTTCGCACATAAGCCTTGGCGCTACCCAAGAGCAGGGTTTCTTCAGGGAAGCGCGCCAAGCTGACCGGCTTCGAGCCTGAGGATTCTGCTGAGTCCGCATGTGCAACCGGGCAATGCATGAGGAATTCCGACGTTCAACCCACGTCGACAACAGCTGTCGACGATTCGAATGTGTCTACAGAGGCAATCGGAATTGGGGAGAAGAAGACGACAGGCCAGGGAAGGAAGACTCGGCTTCCTGGCTGTCGAGCTATATAGGCAACCCGGCTAAGTGCTGGGCAGCGCGAGAATCCGGATGATCCACGCCCACCGTTCCTTTTAGTTGTTCGCCCGCCGAGCGAAATGCGGAGCGGGCTTCCTCGTCTCGCCCCTGAGCCTTCAGGGCACGGCCAAGCGCAAGGTATGCGCGCCCCATGTGGCTCGACTGCGTCCCGGCCTGCATGCTGTCGTTGAGCAAAGAAACTGCCCTTAGTGCATCCACAGCAGCTCGGTCTGGACTGCCGCTGGCGAGTTCCACCACGGACCGGCGGGTCAGTAAGATCGGCAGGTAAATTGAGCCCTCTCCGCCGCCCTTGATTGCCGCCTCGTCGATCGCCACCGCCTCATTCGCCAACCGCAAGCCCGTCATCAGGTCACCCTGCTCTTCTGCGAGCAGCGCCCTTTCCGAGGTCAAGGACGCGAATGCATAGTGAGTGGGAGGCAGCTTCTGCCGCATCACCGGCTCGATCTCAGCCAGCAAAGTGGCGGCTTGTTTGAAGCGATGCTGATCTCGATAGATTCGCGCCAACTGCAGATTTGTCTGGGCGGCCAGCATTTGATTACCTGCAATCAGAGCTTTTTCACGGGCGCGTTGTTCGTAGTCAGCGGCCTCTGTCAATCGTCCCAGTTCACGCAACACAACTGCGTAATTGTGCAGTAGCGTGGGCTGCACAGCATCTTCGGTTTTGTTGGTTCGACTGATCTCGATGGAACGGCGGAAAGCTTTCTCCGCGTCCAGGGGCCGCCCCGCGTTGGAAGAGGCGAACCCCCAGTCGTTGAAGAGTTTGACAGCCCTCTGGGTCTCGCCATACCCAAGATCGCTGATGCGCGTAGCTGCCCGTTCAAATGCAGCGTCCGCTTCGCGGAATCGCCCCGAGGTTTGATAGGCACTGGCTAGGCCGGTTAGGACCTCCAGTTCTTGAACGGGTGAACGGACAGGTATCTGTTGCAGCAGGCGATCCGCTGCGCGAGCCCGTTCCAAGAATAGGCTCGCATTCCCGGATCGAAATGCTACGTCAGACGCGCGGAGCAGGCAGTGGACCCTGTCCGATGCGAACTGTGGCTGATCGGAAAGATCATTCAACCCTTCCTTGACCAGCGACTCGGCTCGATCCAGTTCGCCGCTCGGGAGAAGCGCCCATCCCAACTCGCACGCAGCCCTTGCGCGTGTGGATCGGTCCTCTATGGGACGCGAAATTTGATAGGCATGTTCGAGGACGCCGCGTGCTTTCTCGTTTTTTCCCATTCCCGAGTACTGGCCGCCAATCGAGATCAGCAGGTCCACGTGGCTGGCAACGTCCTCATAGTGCTCGTGTTCAACAACCTGCTCCTCGCGCTCGAGAAGTTCTGTTGGCTTCAATGGCTTGCCCAGCGGGGCGATGTCGGTGAGCAGAAGTTCATTCAGGCTATTGGTTCGCTCGGCCCGGGCGAGCTGCTTTAAGGCAAATTCACGCTGCATGCGCGCGCTTCGCGCCTGCAGCGACGTGCTGACGGTTCCAGCGAGCGCGGCTACGACGGCCAGCGTCGCAAGCACTGCCGAAACGCGATGCCGTCGCACGAACTTAACTGCTCGATACGCGATGGCGTCATTCCTGGCGCTGATTGGCTCATTTCGCAGATACCGGCTCACGTCCTCCGCCAACGCAGCCACCGAGGTGTAGCGCTCGCAGGGGTCCTTCTTCAGGGCTTTGAGAATGACGGTGTCCAGATCTCCGCGCAAGACGCGCCGCAGCCGTTCGGGAGTCGTGGCACGTTGTGTGGCTTTTGTTACGGCTGCATTCCGGTTGCCGGTTTGTACCACGTCGGAGGGACGAATCGGATCCCGGTCGATAACGGCCCTAACCAACTCCGCTGGCCAGCAGGCTCCGTCGCCTACAGGATGGTGTCCCGTCAATAGCACATAGAGCAGGACACCCAAGGCATAAACGTCGGTACTGGTGGTGAGAGCTTCGCCCTGGAGTTGCTCGGGCGCCGCGAAGCTGGGAGTCATTGGCCGTACGTCGTCCACTGTAAGCTGCGTGGTTTGCAGCCCTCCCGATTCCCCGGCCAGAAGTTTTGCGATGCCAAAGTCCAGCAGCTTGACTTGGCCGTCCTCTCGCACCAGGACATTCGACGGCTTGATGTCGCAGTGCACGATCAGGTTCCGGTGCGCTTGCGCCACCGCCGCCAGAACGTCAAGGAACAGGCGAAGCCGAGCTGCAACATCGAGTGACTTCTTGTCGCAGTAGCGGTCGATATGCTGCGCTTCGACGTATTCGAGTATGAGATAGGGCTGGCCCCAGGCGGTGACCCCAGCATCGAGCAGTTCTGCGATGTTGGGATGAGTGAGTCGCGCAAGAATGTTCCCTTCCCGCTTGAGCCGTTGCTCGGCACTTCGGCCAAGGAAGCCAATGTTGAGCAACTTGACGGCAACCAGGCGAAGGAATCGGCCGTCATTGCGTTGCGCCAGCCAAACACTGCCCATGCCTCCCTGCCCGATCTCTGACAACAGCGTATACACGCCCACACTTTGGCCGGCTAGAGTTTGGCCCGATGCAAGAGGAGCCATCTTTTCCTCCAGAAACCTCTTATCGGACAGTTCCCGGTGCTCTTGAAGCAGCCTCTCCAGTGCGCCAGCCAGCGCAGCATCCTCTTTTTGCAGCGCTAAAAGCCACTCGGTCCTCTCTTCTTGCGTCATTTCGAGAACTGCGTCCAGATGCGGACTAAGCATCTTCCACTGCTCATGGCTTAGTACGGACATGGGTCCTCCCCGCCACTTTGGCCACGGCGCAGACTACAGCCCAAATAAATTCGCGCCTTCTCCCATCTTCTCTGTACCGTGCGTTCCGACAGGTTTTTGAGTGCCGCGATCTCGCCGAACGAGCATCCGCAGAAGAATTTCAAGTCCACGAGTTCGGCGAGCTCCGGCTCCACCTCGGCCAGCTCATCCAGGGCATCGCCAATCTCAGTGAGCTCTTTCGCATCTGCGGGATCTTCTGCGAAATCGGAATCCAGCGCGGTAATCTCAAATTCTCCGCCGCGTTTAATGGCTGAGCGCCCCCGCGCATGGTCGATGATGAGCCCGCGCATCACGCGAGCGACATAACCCATGAAGCGCGCCTCGTCAGGAAACGACGCCCCCGCCCGCTTGGACATACCGAGGTACGCCTCGTGCACCAGTGTGGTGACGCTCAAAGTTGAAGGCGCCAGCCGCCTGGCCAGTTCCCGGCGCGCGAGCCTGTGAAGCTCCCGATAGAGGGTAGCGAACAGCGCATCCATCGACACCCCTTCACTGGCTTTCTGTATGTTGACGAGAGCATCAACCATTGTGTTTGCGCCACTACCTGCTTCGCTGAAAGGCGGAGGACTCATCGAACCCATTGCACCATTCCTCCTGCGGCAAATACGCCGACAGCTGATCGGAAACCGGGGTGAGAAACGCGCTAGGAGTTAAACCAGGCTGGTCCGAGGGCAGTCCGCAAAACACCACCCAACAAGGCGGAACTTCATCAGGTCGACAACAGCACGCTCCAAAGTGGCGGGGGCAATTAACTACACCGCCACGTTAGCCATCGTTGAGGAGTGGTTTGTCACATTGATGTCAAAGGAGCGCCACTTTTTTCCCCTTCCTTGCGAAGCCTTACCTATTCGTTGGTGTGCACCTGCACCTGATGAAACCTGCGTGTTTCTGGACAGCCGCATTTGCTGGTCCTCCATTCGGCTCGACAACCTCCTGGCGGAGTCTCCTCGCGCTTTTCGATTTACCTCGTGAGAACGGGAAATCTTTCGACGACGGCTGGGGAAGGTGAAGCATGGGAGAGTTAGTAACGATCGACACAAATCTGGGTGAAGAAAGCAGATTAACTCCCGTAAGGCACTATCGCGGTTATCGCCCCAAACCGTTCACACGCGAAGAACGCGAGACCACGACCCTGCTGTTTGGCGGGATAACCTGGAAGCACGAACGCCTGATACAGGCTGTGCTGCACAATGCCAACTACAACGCCGAGCCGCTACCCAATATCTCGCGGCAAGATCTCGATGCCGGCAAGGAGCTGATCGATGTCGGCGCGTGCTGTCCCACCATCTTCACGACCGGAATGCTCGTGAACTTCCTGAAGAAAGAGGTGGCAATTCGCGGCAAGGAGGAAACGCTCAAGAAATACGTTTACCTGACGGCCGGCTCCTGTGGACCATGCCGCTTCGGCCAATATCACGAGTCGTATTCCATGGCCCTCGATGGCCTGGGGTTGCGCGATTTCCGGCTTTTTCTTATGGCCCAGGATGAGCTCGATCAGGGCGAAGCCGGTGGCGGCGGCCTCGACATCAACGTCTCGCTCATGCTCGGTCTGGTCTGGTCAGCCCTGTGTGCCGACGTTATTACCGATCTCGAATACGCAACCCGTCCCTATGAAGTAATTCCCGGGCAGACCGATGCTGTCCTGAAGGAGAGCATCGAGTACATGTACACGGTCTTCAGAAGCCGGCCGGACCACGGTAGGGCAATGGGCTCGGTGGTGTGGCACCTGACCACCAACTACTTTACGAAAGCCCTTTGTGAAGTCCGCAAGAAGTGGGATGCGATCGAGGTGGACCGCACCCGCGTCAAGGCGCGGGTGAAAATCACGGGAGAGTTCTGGCTCCAGACGCATGAGGGCGACGGCAACTACAACATCAAGCGGTGGCTTGAACAGGAGAATTCAGAGGTCGTGCCTCCGCCGATTGCGGTCTGGCTGCACTATCTCCTGCATCCAGTCATCCGCCGGCTGGAGAAGCGCAACTCGATAAGTAAACATCCCAAGCGGGACGAGATCATCCTCAAGGCTGTCGAACGCCTCTTCGTCGCCACCTACAACCGCTTCCGCAAAGCGCTCGCGGGCATTCCCGCAGAACTGCCAGACCAGATGGAATTGAAGGAACTGGCTGCACTGTTCTTTCACTTCGAACTGCGCGGCGGTGAAGGCCACATGCTGATCGGCAAAGCCTTGCATGCCTACCGCCACAAGAAGGCCCACATGATATGTGAGCTCTCGCCCTACTCGTGCATGCCAAATACGATGTCGATCGGCGCGATGGCAAACGTCTTAGGAAAATACCCTGACTTGCTCTACGCGCCGATCGAAGTTAAGGGCGATGCAGAAGTTCATGCTCTGTCCCGCTGCCAGATGGTATTGACCGAGGCGAAACGGCGGGCGTTGGCCGAATTCGATGCCGCTCTGCAAGCAACCGGAGTGACTTTGGCAGCGATTCGCCAGTTCGAGCAGGAACATCCCGAAGTGAGGCGGGCCACGTACAAAGTTCCGCATAAAGGCTGTGCGGGCACGGCGGCTAACTACGTGCTCCACCTCGCAGAAGATTGCGGCCTTGCCAGGGTGTGAGTCGACGGCGGCGAGGAGGAGAGCGCGAATTCATGGCCGACGGATTGATACAAATTCAGCCGATTGAAAATCAGCCCGGAGTATCAGGGATTCTTTTGCCTTCAGCAATAGAGGTCGAGGGCCAGGGCCTGATCTGTGGTCTCGATGTCGGCAGCACGACTTGCAAGTATGTGCTCGCGAGTGCGCAGGGTGACGTGACAACCCGCTCCTATGAGCGCCACAATACTCGCCAGGCCGAGAAGGTTCTTCAATTTCTTACCATGCTCGAAACCGAGCACGGTCTTACCCCTGGACGTGACCGTATCTTCTCCACCGGCTCCGGCGCGGGAATTGTCGCTCCACTCATTGGCAGCAAGACAGTGCAGGAGGTCGTAGCTGTCGCAGCGGCGGTGGAGAAGTTGCATCCTGATGTCCGCTTCGTCAGCGAAATCGGCGGCGAGGACATGAAAACGATTTTCTTTCAGGGCGAGGGTGCCGGCCGCAGCAAACAAGTCCTGATGCAGAGCGCTTGCTCAGGGGGCACCGGCACGTTCATCGAGAAGACAGCCCGCAAGCTGGAAATTCCGGCCGAGAGACTCTCTCAGATGGGCTATGCCGGACATCCGCTGCACAAGATCAGCAGCAAGTGCGGCATCTTCGCTGAAGCTGATGCCAACACGTTGCTGAAGACGGGAGTGCCCGTCGAAGAAATCATCGCTTCTTTGTTTGAGGCCGTGGTCTATCAGAACCTGGCGACGTTGACGCGTGGAAATACGCCACTTCCGGAAATTTTGTTACTTGGAGGGCCAAACCTCTTCTTCAAGGGCTTGCAGGAAGCCTGGCGACATCACTTGGGCAAGCTCTGGCAGGAACGCAAAGTTCCAATCGGCGACCACCGAGGCCTATCGTCGCTTATTCGCGTTCCCGATAATGCGCAATATTACGCCGCAGTGGGTTGCGTGGCGGTTGCTTTGACTGAGAGTGTGTCGAACGGCATTTACGCCGGCCTCGACAAGCTTAGGCACTGGATTGAAGAAGGGCAATACGAAGCAAAGAAGAACATGGGCCGAGGCGGACTATGCAAGGACGAATCGGAGCTGGCTGAGTTCAAAGCGAAGTACGAGAGCCCAAAATCCCCGGCACCAGCGGTGCAGGCCAAGGCTGAGCGGCCGGGCCTGGGACGTGTTGTTCTAGGTTGCGATTTCGGTTCCACAACCGCAAAGGCGGTTTGCCTCTCGCCCGAGAAGGAGCTTCTATTTTCCTGCTATGCGCTGAGTAAGGGCAATCCCATCGAAGACGCGAAGGCGCTCTTCCGCCAGATTCGCGCCGTCGTGAACGACTCTGACATTCTCGGGCTGGCCCTCACCGGCTACGGCAAAGACTTGCTGAAAGGGATCCTCGGCGCCGACTGCCCAGTCGTCGAGACCATTGCGCATGCTACCGCCGGCCTTCACTTCTTCCCGGATGCCGACTGTATCTGCGATGTTGGCGGAGTAGATGTGAAGATCATGATTCTTAACAACGGCGCGGTAACGGATTTTCGGCTGAACTCCCAATGCTCGTCGGGCAATGGCGCCTTCCTTCAAGGAGTGGCGGAACGATTCAACATACACCTGAACGAAATGGCAGAGAGCGCGTTTCAGGCGCAAGCCGTACCGCAACTCTCCATGGGCTGTGGCGTGTTTCTGCAGAGTGACATCGTGAATCAGCAGCGTAAAGGCTGGCAAGCAGAAGAAATCCTCGCCGGGTTGTGCGCTATCCTGCCGCTGAATGTCTGGATTTACGCAGGAGGCCTGAATAACTTGCAGCAGGCCGGGCGAAAGTACATTCTGCAAGGCGGCACGCATCGCAATCTCGCGGTTGTGAAGACGCAGGTGGATTTCATCCTCAGCAAGGTGCCGGACGCGGAAATTGTCGTGCATCCCTATTCGGGCGAAGCTGGGGCCATTGGCGCGGCGCTGCTCGCGCTGGACTGGTGGAAGAACGGCCGTGAGACGGCCTTTCGGGGTTTCGAGTCCATCGAGAGGCTGGCCTACAGGACTTCCACCTCTGTCGACACGGTTTGCCACTGGTGTCCTGTCAACTGTCAGCGCAGTTTCATCGATGTCGAGCTCCTTGGAGGCGCCGGACGTCCTTGGAGCAAAGTGCCACTGGCTTCCGGGTGGGAACGCGTCATTGTCAACAACTCCTGCCCCAAAGGCCTGGTCGAGGACCTGAACGAGATGAAGGCTATCAAAGCCGAGATCGAGAAGACGAAGAATGCCTATCCCAATGTTGCAGACATGGTTCGCCGGGAAGCGTTCCGGCGCAATTAGCCGCGGCGCATCCGCAAAAGACCGCTCGCAGTTACGCGTGGGCATTCCGAAGGTACTCAACCTCTGGTCCACTCACCAGTTCTGGGTAGGTTTTCTGAAGGAACTCGGCGTAGCCTCCGAAAACATCATCTTCAGTTCCGATACTTCCGAAGAGCAAGGGCGCGAATTCGGCAAGGGACGGGGCACGGTGGACTGCTGCTATCCCGTGAAATGCATGAGTGGACACTACGGGGAGCTTATCTTCGGGCAAAAGAGGAAGATCGATGTCCTGCTCAGCCCCATGATCCACTCATTGCCTTCCGTACTTCACGGCCACGTGGTCGACACGGTCACCTGTACCCGTGTAATGGCGGGGCCGGAGAACATCAAAGCGGGATTTCTGAAGGAACGAGATGTCTTTGCCGAGAACCATGTGGCCTATGCGTCCCCGTTTGTAAGTCTGGGCGACCGCCATTTGGTTGCAGACCAGCTCTATACCGGATTGAAGGATGTCTTCGATCTCGATCGCGACGAAACCTCGCGGGCAGTGGCGGCTGGCTATAAGACTCTTGACGAGTTAACCGCACGCCTTCGTCGTCAGGGCCGCGAGATTCTAGCTGCATGTGCGAACCGTCATCAACCTTGTGTGCTTGTCCTCGCTCGCCCTTATCACATGGATACCGGCATTGGTCATGAGATCGAAGCGGAGATTCAGGCATGTGGCTACCCGATTTTGTGGCTCCAATATCTTCCCGCCGACATGGACCTGATGAATTGGCTTTTCGAGGCTGACATCGAGGCCGCCGTCATCAAGAGCCCGTTCGATATCTCAGACGTATGGACGTCTTCGTTCAGCAGCAACACGAATGAGATTATGTGGGGAGCAAAGTACGCAGCCCGCTGCCCGTGGATCACCTGCGTGGTTCGGCTTTCGAGCTATGAGTGCGGCATGGACCAGCCCACCTACACCCCCGCCCAAAAGATTGTTGAGGCGACCGGCACGCTTTACTTTAAGTTTGGCGATCTCGACTCCACCAAGCCGGCGGGCGGAGTCAAGATTCGCGTCGAAACCATCTCCCATTATCTAGGAAGGTATTCACGAGAAATCATAGGGCGAAAGTTAAGCTACCTGTCCCCCAATTGTCCCTTACTGGAGCTGCCAAAACTGCCAAAGGCAATCTGATCGCAGATAGTTCTCCCCGACGCCCAAACCTGGTGAATGCAGCCTCAACGGATCCATCACAACTCAAACAACCCACCTCAATTCCCATAAGCCCAGGCTTTTATCCGAGTAGCGGCCTCCGTTCTCAGTGCATTTCTCATTTATCAGCCGCAGAGGCTCCGGCATCCGGAAAGGGGGCTTCTGCAGATTGAGAGGGCGCCAGTCACCGCTGGCAATGTCAGTATTTTCCTGCACGCTAGGGAACGTTGTGGTCAACAGGTACTTGGACTTACTACGGGAAAAATTCTGAAGCGTGCGAAAAATGTCGTCGTAAGAAAAATGGACCAGGCAGTCGCGGCAGAGAATGAGGTCGGTTTGCGGAAGTGCATTGCGCCTGATATCCAGAGAGATGAAGGTATGAGTAGCATCGCCGAATCCAGTCTGGTTGTTTTGAATCACCTCGCGCATCACGTCCACGCCAGTGTACCGTTCGATACCCAGCCTTACCCGGCGCATCCAATTGAAATCTCCACATGGGGCGTCGAGCAAGGACTGTACTCCAAGGTCCTCAAGCAGCAATGGCAGGCGCCGCCGCACTTCGACCGTGCTGACCAGTGTCGAACCCGGTCCGGACATAGATTCGTCCCCAAGCTGAACGTACTGGTCGGCGTGCCGTCTGAACACCTCTTCCATTTCGCCGATGCCCCGTAATTTCTTTGGGTCGAGCCGCGAGAATAGAAAGGCAGCATCCTGGTGACCATCTGCCCTCGGGTACATGGCCAATCGAACGGGATCCCGCCTCATCAGCTCCCCAAGCGGCCACGAGTTCCCGCCGTTTGAGGTGTTGCCGGTGATCAGCAGAACGTACTCTGATGCAGCGAGGGACCTATCTAGCTGACCGGGATTTGATTCGTTGCAGTCCTGCGGACCATCGCCGAGTAGTACGAGGTCCCAGGGTTCTGCGAGAAGCTGCGCAAGATCTTGGCTCTCCGTATGGAGATGGTCATACAGATAGGGGTGGTGCGCCGCGAATTTGTTCTCAGCAGAGGCGAGGCCAACCAGTCGAACCGCATCCTTGGAGAACCCGTTACCGTTCGATTGTTCCCAGAACTCACGCAACAGCAAACCCCAACGACCATGCCCAACTTGGACGTCCAGCACTCGCCTGGGAGAAAGCGCCGTTAGCGCCTCGGTCACAAAGGGTATCTGCTGCCAACCATTCGGGACTTTCACCGATATTTCTTCCGCGGCAGGCTCAACCTTGTCCGTTAAGGCTTTTGCCAATAAATAGGAAAAGAATGTTTGCGGGGCCAACAAGCGCGACTCGGGATGAGAATTGGCATATTTCTTAACCTCAGTATTCGACAGCATGTAACACACGGCTGTGCTGTCAAAGGCTCGCTCGTGGTCGGCCACACTTCCAATGGCAAAGAAAGCCCCCGGATTGCTCCAGCAAATGGGCTGAATGCTGCAGCACTCCAATTCATGCCAACCGTCACTATTGGATTTCAAGATGTCCGTAAGGGGCTCACTGCCAAGTGAGGTCCAACCCAGCGAGCGTCGTGATCGCAGGGTTTCGCACACGCGCCGGTACAGTTCGGAAGCGACTCTGCCGCCGGGACGCGAACCTAAAAAGCCGTTTGAAACGAGTCCGCTGCGCTCCCGATGGGCAATGAAGTCGTAGTGATTGAGCTTGTCCAAAATCGGATCGAGCGGTCCCATTACCAGACAATCGGAATCAACCCACAAGCCTCCGAATCGTGCCAGGAGAAATGCTCGAATGTAGTCAGCACGATGCGCCACGTGAAGCTTGTTGAGATCAATATCGCGATCCGCATCTTGCAGTTTGTCGAAGGTTTCTGGATTGAGAAGCCGGACCTCACTTGCATGGGTGTGTACCGTCTGCTGACACTGTTGGATCCAATCAGGGCACTCACCTTCCCAGTACATCCACACCGGCAGGCGTTTCGATGAAAGCTCGCTAATATGACCGTCGCTTTTCGTCTCATATCGTTGGTGGGGCGTTGTATGGCCGCCTCCTCCAACAATGACTGAAAACGGCTGCAGCAAACTTATCGCAACACTGAGTGGGGTCCCCTCTCCAGGTTCAACTCCCTTCCAAATCCGCGAACGTAAGCCGGATTGCGCGCAGGCCACAGGTGCGGAGGTAAGAATGGCCCCGGCTCGTTCTACTAGTCCAGCTATAGCATCCTCCTGCTCCTTGCCAAGGCAGGTAAGGATCGTCTTGGACCACCACGGAGCTAACGCTTCGTCGGAAAGAAATGCTTTCGCCAAGTGGGCTCCCGAAACGAGAATGGCATCTGGACTTTGCTCCGACAAGATCTCTCTTGCACCGAGGGTGCCGACGAGGCGTAATTCCGTAACAATTCCGAATAGCGCCTCTAATATTTTGCTTAATTCACCAACTGGCGACTGCGGCTCTTCCCAGGTTGACGGAAGCAACCATAAAAGCCGCTTCCCTTTCCATGATCCTGCCAGGAACTCTGGGCAAGGAAACTTCTCGCAAAACGTGTTCCTGTCTCGGACGGAGCGAATGTCTTTCAGAATGGCTACATTTTGGGAGTAGTGAGGGTTGCCGGATATCTGGCTATTGTCACCATTCGCGCCGGAATGAGCATGGAATAGATGGTATAGAGTTTGATCCTGTCGCTGCGTGATCCCAGCATTCCCAAGCAATTGCGCTTTATACCACCAGGCATCATCTTCGCCGCCCCACCCGCGGAAGCTTTCTTGCATGCCGCCGTATTTCAGTATGAACGAGCGCCTAACGATTCCGGCGGCACCGCTGTTTTCGCGAACCGGACGGAAGACTTTGGTGGGCGTACAGTCCGCGGGATTGCGGATTCCCTGCCGTACCCTGTGACTGTCAGACTCGGAGAGGTAGTGAATGCGCGAGTGCGGCATGAGGTAGTCCAAATTTCTGGCGCGCATCTCGGAAATTGCTCGGCTGATGAAGTCTGCCGGCACAAGCAGGTCATTGCCTTTCCAAAACACCAGGTCGTATTCCGTGAGGGCGGTGCCGGTGTTGAGTGACCGGGCTCGCTCAAACACCTCGTCGTTACGCAAGAAGGCATACTTGTCGGCCCATTTCCGGGCCAAATCCATCGCATAGGCTGACGGGCCCATCTCGACGACCAGCACTTCGTCGACGCCTTCGCACTGGCGCAGATCGGTTAAAGACGCAGACAAGTGCGGCAAACGCTCTCGGCCGCCGTGGCAGACCACAACCGACAATCCTTGCTTCAGCTGTTGCTCTGCAACTTCGCGGTTCATACAGGTTGTTCCCATGGAAGATAACGGGGCCACAGTTTTAACCTCTTTCACCGCATGGCGATGTGGCGGGATCGCTATCACCGGGTCCCAAAACTCTTCCCACTGCTGCTGAAAATCCCAGTGCCGTTCCATCCACGCTCGATTGCCGGCGCCACGACACTCCAAAGCCGCCGGCCCCATCTCAACCAGGGAAACCAATGCCTGTTCAAGGGTGTCTAATGTGGCGAAGACAAATGGAGACTCGGAAGCGTTGCCAGAGCAGCGGCGAAAGACTTCAGCGACCGCCGGCAGTAAACCCATTCCATTCACTACCACGCATCCAAGCGCCAAACCCTCCAGGCTGTTGCGGTGATAGCTGCCAGTCACGCATTCGTCGATCACAATGTGCGCTTTCCTCTTCATGGCCAGCGATTCGGCGTGTTTCACCTGCCCCGCACGAATAACCTCGAGGCGAATGGGGAAACGCTGCGCCAGCCGTTCCAGGACGCGCATGGTTGTTTCGTAGCCCTTGGAATGCCAATAGAGCTGATGCCCCGCCGGATAGGTTTCATGTTTTCCCGAAGGCGTATAGCAAATGGTGATCTCAGGCGGTTTCGGCCCCGGACGAAATGCCTCTTCCCATAACGGCATAGGGTTGGGTACAGAAAACCAGCCTCTAAACTCCGGCAGCGTAGCCTGATACTGGCCCACCACCAGCCCCGGGTACCCACGTTCTACGAATGAACAATCCACGTTCCACTTGTAATTGTGGGCAAGAGTTACAACCGGCTTATCAGTAAGGAGCGAACGATGGCGTGAATCGATCTTGCCATTATGCGCAATCACTACATCTGCGGAGCGCAGCAATTCCTCGGCTTCTGAGGGGGCAGACTCCCACTCAACATCGCCGTCGAAGCTGACGCCATTCGCGTACGTTTTCGTCGCCCAGACCGTCCGGCCCCGATGAATGGTCCTGGCTGAGATACACCGCGCGAGCACAGCCGGAACCCCGGCAATCGGAGTAGTTGCGTAGGATACGACTTGCAGCGATTTTGCTGGATTTGCCGCCCTCTCGAATTGGCTTAGCGAGAGCTTGGGGAACGCGGTGAGCCGGCTGTCGGAACTCAGGTTGAAGACCTCCACCCCTCGGCGCACACATTCGTCATACAGCCGCTTGTACTCCGCATTGATTCGCAAGAGCTGCGGTTCGAGTGGATGTCTGCCCGTAGGCGCGAAGAAATGGTCATCTGTGAAATCCACTCCAATGATGCCGACCCGGCTGGCTCCCATGTGTACCGCAAGGCACAACGCGATGTACGGAGAATTGTTGGTGTAATTCAGTAGATCCAGGTTAGAGAAATCGACGCCACCACGACGGCCCAAGGCAAAGCGAATCACGCGGTGATGGGGGAGATTAAGGTCAAGCTGCGTAAAAATCGCTCCGGCCCGGCTCTCCTCAACGTAGCGAAAACGATCGCCCTGAAACTGCGCTCTGGGATTCACCACGACTAGATAGTCAGGGTGAAATTGCCGTCCAACATCGTTCACGCCGATGGTCAAGAAACGCCCCGCAGAGCCAAATGTCCTTAAAGAGGTGCCGCAACCGCAAACGACCATGCTGGCGCCGCGGTGGTAGTCTTTGAATTCTCTGAGTTCCTTCGGCAGCTGAACCGTACCCTTGGACCGAAGAGCTTCGGCTTTCGCAGCCGTGCCGCCTTTGCTTGAGACCTCACGTATTAAGGAAGGAGCGGGCGGCGGCGGATTCACAGCGCGCGGGAGCACAGTCTCCTGAACATTTACCCCAGCGGTGGTCGCCTTGAAGGAGCGGGGCTGAGCACCGTAACATCGCTCGCGGTAAATCTGCTTGCGCGAGGCGAGGCGCTGCGCCTCCTCCCGAAGTTGCCGCTGGGAGGAAGCAGCGCGATGGACATATGCGGAGCAGGCCCAGAGTCCCTGAAAACCCGCGCGCGCAGCCCGCAAGTTGTACTCCAATTCCCAGCACTGGCCAATTCCGTACGACTCGTCCGCTCGCCCAATTGCATCTACCACGTCCCCGCGTACCAGGTAGCAGAAATCACCCAGACTATAGAGAGGTTCAAGACTCCGGCAACTCGGACCGAACCTCCTCTCACAGGTCGAGGCGATGCGCCGAATCTCTTCCGCCGAGTTTGGCGCGTCGGGGACAATGCCTTGCACATTCGTGGCCCGGTTGGTAGAAGGTCCGGCCAAACCGCATTTTGGATAACGTTGCAAGGCGGTCAACAGTCGCGACAGCCAGCCTTCGCTAACCTGGACGCCCCCTTCGAGCAGCAGATAAAAATCGGAGGACTTGTGCGCGACTAGACGATTGAAGCAGGCAGCGTTACCCAAGGCAGTCGCTGTGGTGGAGCTAGGCACCGCCCTAAGCTCGGAAAGCAAAGCTAGCGCGGAGTGATCCGGACCGTCCCCCAGCAGGAGGAGATCGAAAGGCTGGCCGGTATTGGCTGACAAGCTAGCCAGCGTCTCCCGCACGCATTCCGGATGATCGCGCACGACCACGCCGATTGAAATGACTGCCATGGTCACTTTCCCATCAAAGTACTGGCCACTGCGACACTGGACTCTCTGCGCGACGTGCGGCGCCGATTAGCCGTTGATTCCTCCACCTCCGGCCCCGCCTGGATTCTTGATATCTCCCGGCAATTTCACGGAAATTTGCTGTATCTGTGTTTGCAGAGTGTCGGCGTGCGCGGTCAGCTTAGCGATCAGCTGATCACGCGCCGTCAGCGCCTGATCCGTCGAGGCCTTTTGGCTCGCCAACTCTGCTTTCAAGGCCTCAATCTGACCTTGCAGATTCTGTGCGGCATCCAGCCCCGGTTGGCTTGCCGAGAGAGTGCTCTGCGCCGCCTGCATCGAATCTCTCAGTTGCTGGCTCGTCCGGTTGAGTTGCTCGACTGCGGCCACCGTAGTCTTGATTTGATCTGCACTGGCCTGGACCTCAGCCTTTTGGCCTGCCACCTGAGTCTCCAAGGTGGCCATTCGATCTTGCAAGCTGCTAGCCGCGTTCAAAAGAGGTTGGCTGGCAGTCAGAGTGTTCTGCGTGGCCTCTACCGAAGCCTTGAGTTGAGTCGCGAGGGTGGAAATGTGATCAACATTTTCCACCGCCAGCGTGACTTGTTGTTGTGTCGACTGAACCTCAGCGTGCAGCGCGGCAACATCGGTGGAGTTTCGGGTGTAATAGCGGACCTGGCCCTTGTCATCGGCAACCAGCGAGACTGACTCGCCGGGCTTGATCGATTCCGGAGATGCGACGTACCTGGCGAAGTTCGTCGGTAACGCTCCCGGATCGTATCTGGCGACATTGGTGACTTCGACGCCGGCCCCCGTGAGCCTTGCCTTGGCCTGGTCAACCGATATACCCACCACGTCAGGAGCACGGACAATCTGTGTTGGCAAAGTCACCGGAGCCGAAGGCGGCGCCTTGGACGCGAGGAAGTCGGTGATAATCCGCGGTGCCGGAACTAGCCTCGTTAACGCATTCGAGGCCATGTTCTTGAAAGAAGTTTGCCGGAAAAGGCTCATTGCGCCTTGCAGGGTATCGGTCTTAATAATCATGTTGCCCCCAAAGCCGGTAGCCGGGTTAGTCATAGCCGATTGAGACGGCTGCGGCGCTTTCTGCTTCGCGAACAGGTCGGGCAGGGCAGCACAGCAGATGGACTCCACTAGTTTGCTCAAGATCGGAATGATAGGAATCGCTGAGAGCCAGTATCCAACGGTTGGGAAACTCTTCACATACTTTCGCTGGGCAAAATTACAGATCTTGAATACCTGGTTCTCCCGTATGCTGACGACGCCTAAGAAGAGTTGGTCATCAGCATCGCAAGTGGGGCATTCGACCAGCAGGTGATCGCATATGCAATCCTTGAGGTATTCCAGCAAGCCTCCCAGCAGGTCCCAGAAAGAGTTGATTACGCCGGAGCGGTAGTCGACCAACGCCGTCAAATCCAGTTGCTTTGACGGCGCCAATTGGTCTGCCGGGATAGCAGAAATTGTGTTACTGGAGGTGTTCAGCACGTACACCATTTTGGTCTTGGCATGGCTGCCAATCCAGGCAGGATGAACCTGCACCGGGAAGACATTGCTCAGCAACTCAGGCTTCGCAATATCGACAAGCATGAGCCGATAGTTGTTTCCCTGAGTCGTCATCAGGAACTGCGTACTCTCGTTGTAGGCAAGCTTCACCGCGCCGGTCTCGCCGAGATCCAGGATCTGCGGGGTAGCGCCCTGAAGAATTCCGTTGCGATCAAGGACAAGAAGCTGCTTGGTGGTTTTTCCCGTAAGCGTGGCAACAATGAAAATTCGAAGCTGGTCGGAATTGCCCTGTGGGCTGACCAGGAACACATCGTCCTCGCTTTTCCCCTGGCCATTTAAATTAGCAAGCGGGTACGGCCGCGTAATTCCTTCCTTCAGTGAGATGTACATCACCTCATCAAAATGGTCGGTCGGTGGGGCGGAGAGAGAGCTCAGCGCAGTAGCCAACCCTTCTCCTGAAGTGTCGTCGACCACCAGATGATCGAAAGCGTTGAACGAAAATGCCGGCGTCAGATTGGGATTGATGAAAACGTCCTTCACATCAATTCTGTAAAGCCCTTTGCCAAAGCCGACGGCAAATACGACGCCCGGCGCGCCACTCCATGTTGCCAAGGTCGTCAGAACGATATTTGCGATGAGGACCTGCTGTTGCCATGCGAGCTGATTGCCGCTAATGGTTGCAGTGGCAAACATCGTATGCTGACCGCTGATGGTCGCTATTGCGAAGAGTTGTTTGCCGTCGGTTGAGAATGCCATGTCGCGCACCACTACATCTCCGGCAGAAACGCCCGTATCCGGAAACTGCTGAATCGCGACCATTCGTTGCAATGAGAGGTCATAGACGTGGATGCTGCTGTCGGCTCCGAAGGCGTAGCTGAAAGCTCCCGATGGCTCCACGCGAAACCGCGTCCTGTCGTCCTTCCCGAACATGGTGGCGATCTTGGTGCCACTGTAACGGTAGGCAGGGAATTGCCGGGCTTTGTCGAACATGCCGCAGTAGGTCTTGCTCTGCAATTCCTGTCGAAGCTTGTTGTAGAAGTCCCGCAGGATGAAATCCTCGTGGTAAGGTGTTTCCTGGTCCGGGTTGCTCTCGCCCGACAAAAAAACATAGCTGCCGACATCGGCGTTGTTGTATTGGATGACAAGGCTCCCCACACTCGTGGTGAGCCTTTGGCCCGGTCCTACCGGCTCGCTTCCCGGTGGTGAAGTGACAAATTGACCCTTGATGAAATCGATCAGATTCTGAACACACCCTATGATGTCCAGCAAGAGGGTGTCTTTCAGAATCGCATCGCTAAACTTAGGTGGAACATACTTTTCGAGACGGAAATTACCCGCAACCGCCGGGTCCAGAATCAACGAGTAGTCGCCATTGGGAAATCCAAGCTGAGGTGACGTGGGTGGAGAGGTTACGGGGGGAGCGGGCAACTGCTGCGCCATACTCAAAGCATCAAGCTGCTGGTCGTTGTCAATGACTACATCTTCACCCTTGCAGTTGATTGCGTAACCCGACTTAACCGTCACGTGACGGCGCGGCTTGGCAGAATCAGGTCCGCAAGAAACCTGTAACCCACACACGATTCCCCAACCATGCAGGTGTTGGTTGTGGAAGCGCAAATCGCGCTGCTGACATAACTGATCGATTGCGTCCTGCACGGTCTTGATGCCCGGCAAGTCGCAAGTACCTTCGTAGCAGACATCATCGGCACAGATGGCGGTCAGCGCCGGGAAAGCCTTCCTGCAGTCCTGGATATTCCATGACGTTCCGCTTACTGTGAGGTGAGCCAGGCAGCAGAAGTGATGCCGGGTTCCTAAAGGTGATTGCGGAACCGGATTCACGTTGGGTACTTCGAAGGGTGGCCACTCGATCTCGCCGTTGGCCGTGCGCGCGGGAATCTCCCAGTAGTCACCGGTCTTGAAGGTCCCTTCAAGAAACTGCACCTGGATACCTGCTTCGATATCAGTCCAGCCCGCTGACATCTTCAGCCCGCTTGCGCTGACAGAAGAACCTGTCATGTCCCAGCGACGAAGCCGAAGCTTGGAAACATCCAAGAACGCCGGCGGATTCAAACTCAAGGTAAGCTTCGGATTCGGACCTGAGGTATCCGGTGGAGCCGTGATTTGCGCCAGGAAACGCGGGGTTCCACTGTATTCAGAATTTGGATCAACGATCTCTACCCACTGACCGCTCGCAAAGCTAAAGTAATCATCTTTTCCCAGGCTGGTAACGTAGACATCGGAGCCGTCTAGCTTCACAATCGAGCTCTCGACGCTGGCGTTGTCGCGTGACCAGACAAAGGTCGACTGGCTGATGCTATCCCCTCCCTGGAAAACTTCCACGCGGTAAAGCTGGTTCAGTAGCCGCTGATAACCTGCCGTCGGGGGTAGGACGCACGGATTCTTATCGCTGCTTGGCGTCACGGTTCGCGCGTTCAGCAAGCCGGTCGGCGGCGCAATCTGTTTCTTCCACTCGGGAAAGTCGCCGCAGCAAGCCGCGGCGACTTCGGGCGGACTGGAGATCGGTGGACTGGTAATCCCTCCAGCTGTAGTTACCGGCAGCAAATGCACCTGCCAAACCGTCTGTAGCCGCTCGGTTGTGTCCGTCCCTATGGCAACTTCGCGGATTCGCGGTTGCTCCAGGGCATTGACTTCTCGCTGCCATGCCTCTAGGAAAACCAGATAGCTTCCGTCCGACAGGTTGATGGGCGCAGTGCCGGAGGGGCTGTTGGGTGGACTGCTCAATACGGTTTGCGGACTGGGATAAAACGGCTGGGTGGTATAGGTGATTGCGCGCCGCAAGGATACTGCGCCAGCGTTGCGGTAAGCACTAATGTCCGCGTCCAGGGTAAGAACAAGGTTAGCGGGATCGATGCTTGTGATCCTGGCATAAAGAGGGGATGCCTTTTGCGCCGCCGAGAGTTCGATCCATTGGTCGGGGGCGAGATCGTATCCGTCCACATAGAGATCGGGAAGGATCGCCTGATTGTCCGAGTTCGCAACGCTGACCGGAACCGCGGTTGCATCCAGCTCGCACAAGAGTCCATCGACGTAATACCGGCCCGGGGCTATCAGGAGGTCGTCGCCCTGGGGCGTCTGGCTGATGTGGAATCCGTCCTCAGCCTTCGGCGTCCCGCAACGGCCGACGACATCGCGAGTCTCCGCGTGAGTACGATGGTGTTGGATTGCAAGCTGCTCGTTCCACTCGGCGTCGACCAAGACGCGGCCTTGCTGCATGAGCACGCCTGAGAAATGCTTGCGGCTGTCGAACGTGTTACGACTAAAATCGCCTGCCATCCCCGCCTCCGAACTGGTCACTAACTGCTGTAGAAGATCCCTGCCTGCAGCCCGAAGCGAAGGTATTCCTGCAGGCTTCCGCGCAGGTTCGCTTCACGCTGTGGCTCGAATAGATCGTGAAATGCTCCCATCGCTGCTTGGTCGTCGGCGCCTTCCAGAATCTCCGGACCCGACTGCACGGCCAGTTGGCAGTATCCCGGGTTACCGAACCGCAGCGACGTAAATGCCGGCCGGACGACTCCGGAGTCAGAATCCGATGGGTGGCACTGGAATCGGCGCGGCACCTTTGAACCCGGCGGAACATAGCTGAAGCGAACGCAGCCCTGCTGAACCTGTTCGGCGATAACCGGGCCGGGCCAATCGTCGAGTTTCGCCAATTCCGAAGCAAAAATCGTGTTGGATACCAGGTCGGTTCGCAACGCGTGTACCTTCCCGATGATGGTGCTGTTCTGGATGGTGACGGGGCCGCCGGCCCCACTGCTGTCCGGAGCTGCATAGGCCACTTCGCTTTGCGAAGTCGCGTCTACGATGCTGTTACAGAGGACTACCTTGACTTCGTCGGTCGCCCGAATCGAGCCCACAATTGATTGCTTCACCACCAGCGAAGCATTGGCCGCTTCCACCAGCAAGCGTGGACCTGCGGGATGGGCCGGCGCTGTCTTGATCTTCGGGGTTGCGGCAGGTACCAGCGTGCAGTGTTCAATCTCAAGTTGACGCAACTGATTGTCGCTGCCGTCGCTGTCTTTTTCCGGAACCACGATGCTTCCGCTGCTGATCAGAAAGCCATTGATGCTTAACGCGGACTGCTTGCCGCCGGTAACCACCATGTCGCCTGACAGCACCAGTACCGGACGTTTTTGATTGGAGGCTTGCAGTTCGACGCTCGTGCCTTCCGGAACACGAATCGACGGAGTCTCGATGTAATATTCGTTGTCCTGGACCTCGACAATCGCTGACGTCTTTAAACCGCTGAGTTGACTTATCGCGGAATCCAGGGCCAGTTGAATAGTCGGTTGGTCGGCCGGCACCTTCACGACTACGTCTGCGCCGGCGCCAACCCGGCGATCATATTCGCCGCCACCCATAGGGGCGCTGAAGCCATAGAAGTAATCCACGTGGACATCGGAAGGCGGCGAGATATCGCTGGGGAATGCAATCCTGCCGAGTTGTGGGTCAATGCCTATGACGCCTTTCGGTTGGTGCGCCCAACCGATGACATTACCTCCAGAATCCGTAACGTCGCTTAGATCGCAGGCACAAAGCTTGAGGCTTGAAGGCGGCGAACTCGCCGCCAACGTGAAATGCAACATGAAGCTCTTTGCTTCCCTGCCTGGGTCCGCCTCGTAGTAGTCACTGAAGCGATCATGCAACGTCCGCCGGGAGATCGCCATCGGAACGTTCAGCGGTCCAGCGAGCTGAGTAATATGCTCCTCGGTTTGTGGATTGGTATAGAGCTGAGTGTCACGGCCAATCGCGTCGAAGAGATACCTACGGTCGTCCAGCGAGTAGGCCGGCGCTTTCGTGACGGAGTTGCTTCCGATACGCCACAGGAAGATGCCGATGTTCGGCACATTGTACTTGCCGCGCTGGTTCTCGATGTTGCGCACTTCGAGGCTATGGGCATACCGGTCGAATGGAGTATTCAGCAACTGCTGATCGGCGTAGCGAATATCGGCCACTGTAAGGTTGGTTTTGCGAAGGTGGTTCATGTATTGGCTGGTACCGAGAAGCTGAAAGTACTCCACCACGTTGCTGGGCCAGCCGGTTACGTCACGAGCCAATTCTTCCAGAACGCAAACCGTACCTTTTCTTTGTCGGAGAGCGAGGGTATCGGCAACCAGCGCGCGGTTGGTGAATGGAGCATTGGGAAAGTCATGCAGGCCAGTCACCCCAACCAGGTCCCCGATATAAGGCACTACCCATTCCTGGCAGGTTTCGATGAACTGATCGTCGTAGGCCTGTTGCAGACTGTCTTCAAGAACTTCTACCTGCTCGGCAAGTATCGAGATCAGCGCCTTAAGGGGCCCGGTTTGGTTCTTATCCTGCAACTCCTCGAGCCGGCTTTCCTGCTGGGCCGTAAGAGTTCCTTGACTGGCAAGTAGCGCGCTGAGTTCAGCCAGTTCAGCTACTTCTGCCGCCTCCAGCATCCCACCCATTTGCAGCGCCAACTCGGCATCGCGCACGCGGTAAACCGCGGGCAGCAGTTGGTAAAGTTTCGTGACATCCAGGGTCATTGAGTCACCTCCAGACCCAGGGGCCCGGGATCGATGGTGAGCAGTTGGGCAGGAAAGAATTCATTCTTCCCGGTCCGCGGGACTGCGGCCACAATGTCGTCTTCCAGGGTGGGCGTGGAGCCGGCATAGAAAGCATCCAGATCAACGAATTCGACGCCCTCCACCGACTGGATGGCAGCGATGACCTCGCTGCGATGAACCGGCTGGCCAAAGCCCCGCGTAGCGAACGAGAAGGTCGCGCGTAAAGCCGCTTCCACCTTGGTCGCTACCTGCGAGACCAGATATTCCGGCTTGACCATGACCGTTCCGCTAATGCGGAAGAAAGTTGGCGTGTACGAGGACAGTTGCACCGATACCCAAGGCTCTGAGCTCTTCGCGATGGCGTCCCGCAAATTCCTGTAGAGATCGTCCCCGGGGAGAACCTTCGCTCCATTCACCCCAGCGACAGTGAGTAGTACGACCTGACTCTCTCCGTTCCATGTCCACGTAGCGAATGACTTAGCGATTCCTGCGAAAGCGCGCGCGAAATCCTGGTAGTCTTCCAGCGAGACAACCCGGTCAAGCGCCATGATCGTGAGAGTGGCGTTCTGTCGAGCATCCTCGATTTTCTCCGGATCATCGGCTCCGGTAGCAGCAAGGGGATTGGTTGCGCCGCGGACTCCCAGCGGACGGGATGCCATGATCGACAGTTGGTTCGCACGCACCAAGCCGCCACTGCCGATACCTCTTCGGTACTTAGCCACTACATTTTGCTGTCCGGTCGGAAGCCGGGATCCCGTCTGCCCATCTCCAAACATGACGATCGTCGTGCCGCTGTCGTCTTGGCGGGTTATGTAAATGTGCTCCTCGGGGCCATGTCCGAAGAAGAATGGGACCTCTTTCCAAAGCAAGTCATTGACCCGCACTTCGAGAGTGGTCGCCGTCCCTGAGGGCGTGCTGGCGGTCACGTAGGTAAGTGGGGATTGTTTGAGAACAAACTTTTGGAACGTCTGCGTCCCGTCACCACTTCCAAGGATCTCTTTGACCGTCTCCCCGTTCGTGCAGTCAGCGACATTGGCATTGATGGAGACCGTAGAGCGTTGGTACTGGTAGTCGAGCGAGCTGTCGAGGGTGATGACTGTGTATCCCGCCTCGAGCGTCACCTTGGTCAAGGTTCGCACCTCGGCAACGCTCACCGAACTCGCATCGCTACGCTGGCCACTAATCACGACTTTGCGGCCGGACTGCAGGCCGAGATAGGCGCGATCTAGCTTTAAGACCTTGTCTTGGATGTCCTCGGGTATTGGTATGGGCGCTACGGTTAAGGCTTCACTTTGACAGTAGATAGTGGTTTCGCGGATTGGGAAATGGTGTAGGTGATGGCTGGTCTCGATTTCCAGCAGTGAGACTTTGGCCGAAAGCGTGAAGTCCGAATGCGGCACTTCCGTGTTCGACGTGACCTTTGCATTCAGCCAATGCTCCTTGTCGCCGACCAGGGCGTGAAGAGAGATCCAACTGCCGGGAACAACTTCGGGATAGGTCTTATCGAGGTAGATGCGTTTCTTATTACCCGTTTCGGCCTGTCCGTGCCGCAACGTAAAGTTTTCCCAATTGTGCGGGTAGGCCGGTTGGACTGTGCGTGGGACGTCAAGCGGATTACTCGCGTAACGCATATTGGCCGGCAGAGAATCCCAACGCGGAGCGTTATAGCCGAACGGGTTGGCAATCTGGCGGAAAACCAGGACTTCTCCAACGGGCATAGTGGTTTGATCTACGATGTCGTTGATCAGGGTTTGAAGCTGATCGAGGTTCCACTTCTGGGTTTCGACAAGCGCGAGAAGGACGTCGGCATCCCACGTTTTGCTGAGGACATACTGCTTCACATTTTCGCTGGTAAGCAGTGTATCTAAGGGAACCTTGGACGCATCACCGGTGTCCTGCGACAAGACCTCTGGCGCCGGCTGATAAGTTGGTTGCTTCGCTACGTCCTCGAAATCGAATTCAGTGGTACTTAGGTCGGTTCCCGGCGCGGGAACGGATTTGGGACCGGGATCGATATAGGTTGCAAAGATCCTTTTTAAGGCCTGCTCTCCGGTTTTCCCGAGAAGCAGCACGGTGTCGCCCTTCTTGATGGTGGTGAGGCTGCCGCGCAAAAGTACACTCTTCGCGGAGACCGTTACTTCCTGCGCTCGCACTAGACGGGGACTGATCGCGTTCCATGTACCCTTGGCCACGATCTTCTCAACCGTCTCGTAAGTCTGCGGTGTCTCTCCCGGTCCAGGCACGCTTTGGATCTTCGTTCCTACGTCAATCGTCACCGTTGGCGGCGCTTGCGGGATGACCTGGGAAATGGTGGGCGCTACCAACACAGTGCCAAACGCGGCCGCAGTCTCCTCCACGGTGAATGCGAGCACGGTGCTTGCGGCAACTCCGGGACGAAGTTGATAACCGATAAGTTCGGCCAGCTCGCGTACCGAAAGCCGCTCGGTTGCGGTGCGCAAGTAGGCCTCATTGGCAATGCGCTCGCCATAAAACGTCAGAACATCGCCCATCACGGAAAAGGCATCCAGCAGGGCGATGGTGAAGTCGTCGTCCTCGCGCGTGCGCAGCCCGTTCAATGCCAGCTGATGCGAAGAGCGCAAGCGCGCCAGCAGCGTGTCTTTAAATTGCTGGTGGGTGGCAACACGATAGGCAATAGCGCTTAACCCGGGGCGATTGAACAATGGTTGTGGAGCTTCGACCGCGACCCCGCTGCAGCAGCCACAAACGCCAGTCGTCCCGGTTTGCAGTACGTCAGCCACTAGCGCCCTCCATGCAGGTTCAGCGTGAGCTTCCCATGCTCGGGAAAGTTCGGATCGTTGTCGAGTCGAGCAATCTCATGTTTTTCCATCGCGAGTTTGCCGGAATCCAGACCCACGTTTGAGGCGATGCCTTGCCGTTGGAAAATGGTAATGACTGCCGACTCGACCCCGTCAGTCCGCATGACCCGTTCGTAGATGGGGCTCAGGTATACGGTCTGGCCGAAGGTGAAGTTGTCGGGATTGAATGCGGCGGGGCGGCCGTCCGCCAGGGTCCCGTTGCTCAGGGTCCGCAGCAGTTGCTGCTTCACATCGCTGGCAAAGTAGTCCGGCTTAACGCACACCTCGATGGCAATTTCCAGCGACACGAATGCCGGCGTCTCTACATCGACATCCTGGCCGGCCATTCTGTACTTCTCCAGTTCATTGCGCAGGGTGGTCCTGAAGTCCTCATCAACTGCCAATCCCCCTTTGCGATCAGCCGCGATGAATGCAGTACGCCAGCTTCCCGTCCAGCGGAAAGTCGCAGTCGCGTGATCCAGGGTTGGATCGGAACGAACGGCTACATCGGCGTAGTCCTGCTCTGTGACCGCGCGTTGTTGAATTCGAAAGGCGTAGGGCGCCCGTTGACGAACCCGCTCGATGGGCTCGGGATCAACTCCGCCTGCCGCGGGCAAAGGATTGGTGATGGCCGTGATTACCGGGCCATTCAGATCGACGATTGCTGGGGCGTCGCTGGCCAGATGAGCCAGGGAATTGGCGCCAATGTTCCCTGATACACCGTTGCCAATACGGTAGGTTGCTTTGAACGAAGTTCCTTCAGCGGGCCGTGCGCCCAGAACTCCATCGCCAAACCGCAGGGCCGCGGTACCGTCGTCTTCCGTTTCCACCACGAATTCTTTTTTTTCCGCTCCACTCTTTAGTAGGTCTCGTTGCGGTTCCCAGGGACTGGGATCAGCCGCAGCGGTAAGTTGAATTGCAGGCTTCAGCTCGTCCCACTGCCTTCCATTGATTGTGGCAGCCGCAGATTCCGTGCCGTTGTAGGCTTCGGTGAACGTCAGCGGAAATTGCTGCAACTCTGGGCGGAACCGTGATGGGGAGGACTGCGGCGTCGAAGCTTCGCATGGATTCTCCGTCAACGAACACGGATCGGCGCCGGGAGGCACAGCTAAGGTGAGCGCGGGATGAGGAGAAGGTACTACGTCGAGCGCTTCATCGATGGTAAGCCCATGATCTGCGAGCCCGATGTTTCCCAGGGCAACGCTGACATTGTCGAAAAACTCCGAGCCATTGCTGCTGGAAATGCACAGCGGAAACGTCAGGGCATCTTCTGCCACCCAGTCGATGCGAGTCACATCAACCTTATTGGCCGTAGGAGGCTCATCGAAGCGGCCGCCCAGCGGATCTGACGTCGCGGTTACGGTCAGCAATCGCACGGCCTGGCAATGCGCGCCATCAGCATCTCCGGGGACGCCAGTATTTGGCCCTCGAACCTCCTGGAAGATGAGCACATTAGATGGTTTGAGGTTGGGAAAAGCACCCCGCAAATAGGCCGTGGTGGAGCCCTTCGGAAGACAGCACTGTTCTCCTCCCCAGGTATAGAACAGCATTCGGTTATGTTCCGGAAATAAATCCACGTCGTTCTTTAACTGAAACACGACCGGCTTTTCCTGCAAGGCTTGCTTGTACTGGGGAGAAGCGATTGGCATCACGACTGCACGCTGATTGACCTTTGTGAGCAGCTTGGTGCCCGCGCCAGCTTGCAACGTAAGTTTGAGCACGTCCCGACGTACTTCAAAGTGGACCCAGGTGCGGGCGTTGCGGCCGTCGTGCATGGGATAGTCCACCAGCCGTGCGTGCCTCCGCACCGAGGTACGCCGTCGTGCGGTTCCCAGGTACGCTTCCGTGGCGACGGCGTCTTGCTGGTAGCTCAGGTAATCGCCCACGTAAGCCAACAACTCGATCAGCACAATTCCAAGGTCCGCCTCATTGCGTTCCTGCCATTGCGGCAGGATCTTCGCCATCCGGTCGAGCATCAGCTGACGAAAACTTGAATAGTCCTTCGCCAGATAGGAAATGTCGACCGCAGACTTCGCGGGCGGTGGGCACTCCAGTTGCTGCCTGCAATCAAACTCGCTCTCACATCCGAGCTTGAAGGAAAACTGTATGGACGACAGAACCGGATCAAAACTCGCCAAAGGAGCGCCAGGATTCTGTGCATCGACCACCCGGAGCGTATATGGTGAAAAGTCACCGGGCCTTTCAACTTGCACCCGAAGGATGCGGGGATCACCGGCGGGAGAACCTGCTGAATCTTCCGTCACGTTGGTGATGGAGATGGTTGAGATTCTCTCTCCACCCTGGATCTGGACGTTGCCCCGGCCCAGCTGCCCCGGTGCAAGCGCATGGATGAAATGGACCAGCAAGGTCCGCTGACGAGCGCAATCCGGGTCTGTCGGATTGTCAACTACTTCGAGAAAGTCAATGCCGTTGTAAACGGACTGGTTTTCCAGTGCGCTCCTTCGGCGATCGTCACAGCAGCGGTATATCATCGTGAAATCCCTTCCCGAATGAATTGCGCTAGCTGCTCCTGCTGCGTTAAGCGAATGACGTAAGCCACGGTGACGGTCAGAACGTTATCGTTCGCGCTAACCTCCCCTTTGCTGACTTCAATGAGATCGGAAAGCGTCTGCTGTAAAGCGCCCTGTACCAGGTACTGGGTTGCGGCGGCGGCTTCTAGGCTGTTAGGAGAGAACACCGCCTGCATCAGACCGCTGCCGAAGGTGGGCCGATTGACTCGCTCTCCGGGGCTGGTGAACAGCACCTGTTCGATCAGATCGCGAATGTGATCGTTGTCATTGACCGACGCTGTGCGTCCACTGTTGTCGTAGCGATATGGAAAAGCAATGTTGTACATAGTTTCAGCCGGCAACTACTCGAGTTTGCGTAACTACGATCATCAAAGGCGTTCCGGTTGGAGCGCAGATTGCTTGGCTGTCCAACAGAAGCAGCGGCTGCCCGGTCGACAGCACCCGCACCGAGCCAGTTACAAATTGCGCTGTCACGCAGGGGCCGTTGGCGGCAGGGGGAGGCGGCAACGCACACCCGGCCACGACATAAGGCGAAGACATGAACACGGTCGGCAGCCCATTCACCATGACTCGCGGATTCGTAACCGTCGGCTGCGCCTGGCCTGCATGCGAGCACAGCACGGTCGCACCCTGGTGCAACATGAATCCCGGCATTTCCCCTCCCTTTCCTAGGTAACGACCAGCGCGCCAGCGTTCACCGTCACGGTTGGGCCAGTGAGCGCGATCGATGCCCCTTGTCCATTCTGGATAATGATCCCGGTTTCGTTGATGGTGATAGTCGCCCCCGTCACGCTCTGAATTAGGATCCCGCCGGTCGGGCCGGGCAAATCGCTGATCGAAATCAAATTCTGTCCCGCGGTTTGGAAGACAATGCTGGGCGACACCGGCAGTCCCAGCTTGGCCATGGGAGGAACGTCTGCCGCAGTACCCCAGCGACATCCGGTCCAGATCGGCTTGTCAGGATCGCCGTGCTCAAACTCCACCCACACTCCGGCGCCTATCGGCGGCACCAGGTAAACCCCCATCGGTGGCCCGGTGGGTCCTGCCAGCGGAACGCAAGGCAACGCCCATGAAGTCGGCAATAGACCGACAACATCCGGGACGGTAATCTGCAAACGTCCGGTAAATTCCGGGTCGATGTTGTTCATCACCGTTCCTCGAAACTTGCCGTAGTACTTGCCGTCGCCATTCATGGCAGCACCGCCGGAGTCTGTGAAACCAGTCCGTCCCGCGATAAAGTAAAGCTCTGCTTGTATTCCCCTCGCTTGATGTTGTGGGTCACAGTCTTGGTGTAGTACATGCCGTCGTAAGCAACCCCGACTCCGCGAACTCCAACTACGCCGCGCGCCTTCAAAATGTGCCCATAGCGCAACGTATTCAAGGTCCCTGTGCCGCTCACCGCGTCCGAGGTCGCCGCCGTTTTGGCCAGCGCCAGTGCGATCGCTTCGATCGAATTCTTGTCACCGCCATCATCCGGAAACTCGATCTTCAATGGCGGCGTGAGCCTGGCGCCCAGCGGGGGGCGCAAGAGGCTTATATTCGGCACCGGAATAGGGATCGGTATCTTGCCGGTAATGGGATCCATGATGGTCATCACCACAACCTTTTTTGCCAGGCCGTCGAGGCTGAAGTTCAAGCTTTCGACGTTGGTTGCGGCATCCATGTTGATCGTGAGCGCGGGCTGGGGAATGGGAACGCGTATGTCCGGTCCGAAGTAGGCAATGTTTGCCCCGGGTACAGGGCCGGGCTCGATGTAGAAGACGTACCCGACCATATTGGCCAGCTTCTTGATGTAAGCCAAATCGGTCTCCGTCTGGGTCGGAATCTTCTCGATGGGGATGGGTACATCTTCGAATAACGGTGGTATAACCAGCGGCACCACCCCGAACACCGCATACTTGGCAAGGATTACCGGCACCCTCGCACTGATCGGCAGTGCCGGATACGGAATCGACTTGATCTGCACCACATCCATCAACACGCTCAAGTCTTCTCCGGTAATTGTCAGGGTGGACTGGCCGGGCTCATTACTGGGAGCCACCTCGTGACGGGTGACAATTCCGTCTACCAGCACGTTGGGAATCCCGCCCAGGGTGCAAACCAAAATCACCCGCGTCGTCCCAGGATCGAAAAAACCTGCCGGCAGCATGGTTTGCCGTATCGGCGACTTCTTGCTCACATTGAAGACAAGCTGGAACCCGTTCCGGTCGCCGCCCGTGTTTACCTGTACGCTGACCAGCGCATCGACCAGCGACTTTGGCGCCGGCAGCGGGACGCCAGGACCAATCATCAACGTCAAGTAGATGCCCTTAAGCATTGCGTGCCGGCCCCGGTATGCCCTGTGGCAAGGTTATGCGGATTCTCCTGCCCACCCGATCGGTCAATTCAAATGGAGACATGACGCCGTTCGCGTCGCATATCCGCCAAAATTGCTCCGGGTCATCGAGATATTGTGCCGTAATGTTGTCCAAGCGTTCCGCTTGCTTCACGGTGTGCAACACCAACAACTCAAACTGGTCCGTCTGGGGCAGAAACCGGCGGCTTACATACGCAATCTCGTCCCCAGTGCTCGGGTTGTACTTCAGAATCGGCAGGCTGTAATAACGGCTGCTAATAGAGAACATGTCCTAGCTCCCGGTGAGACTGGTAATACCCAATGCGGCCAGCGATCCCGGCCCGGCTTTTGCTGCCAGGCGCTCCTTTTGCTGGTGATAAGCCATGAACAGTCCATTGCCCTTGTCGTCGAACTGCAAATCGTTGACGGTCAACACCCGCATTCCCAAGCTGACCTTTGCACGGATGGGGTTGAGCTTCACGTCGAACGCCTCTTCGGTAATGCTGAAGTCGGTAATGCGCACGGGAAGAATGCGATTCGCGCTCCAAACAAAAAGGGTCAAAGGGGCTTCAACGGGAGCAACCTCGATCGTCCCCCCTCGGGCGAGGCTGTTTTCGTTGACGATCTGCGACGAGGGCGGATAGATCATGGTTTCCAGTGCGGCCAGTTGCGGCTGTATCCCGAATTGAGCGGCATTAGGGTTGTCACTCACATGCTCCAACTGGTCGGTGGCATCGATATCAGCATCGAGTTTGATCGTCTCAATGGGAGGCCCGGTAAGGCGCAGTGCATCCAACCGGTCGCCACCCTCAGCCGTCACCCCGCGCGCCTGCAACGTGCGTGAGAGGGTGTCGGGGTTGTACTGCAGGGCGATTACACGCTGTACGATCAGAGTGCCGGGATCGGCCAGCACAATGCCCGCTCTTAACACCCTTGGCGATCCTGGAAATGTGCTCATGTATTCGCTTTCTGACCCCTATACCGGTTTCGGTTCGGGGTCTTGCGCCTTGAACAGCCTGCCTAGAACATCGCCGGCGTCAATTTGCGGTTTGATCCACTCAATGTCGTCCAGGGAGGGAAACTGAAAGCCCTCATCGGACGCATAGCGGATCGGCTTCTTCAACTTCATGCCGACCTGCAGGCCGGGATCGTAGGTAAAGCTGGCGAGGTTCCAGACCTTTTCACTCTCTACGCTCAGCCATCCGATACCAGCTTTGGCGCGAATCCAGGCATCGATGGCCAAGGTCAGGATTAACTTCAGCAGCAGATCGAAATCCGCTTTGGCTTCAAAGCGTCCCTGCATGTAGTGCAGCTCCACATTCGACAGCACATGACCGTTGAGCGCGGCGGTCGCCGTAAGTGACAACCCTCCTGCGATCGACGCGATTGCGATACTTACCTCAATGCCGCCACGAATCGTGCCCGAGATGTGAGCGTTCATCCCGATGTAGAACTGTCCGCTTAAGAGGATGTCGAGGTCCTTCTTATCTTCGAATGGATTGAAGGTCGCTAGCGCCTTGACGTTGCGAATTTCTCCCGGGCCGATCTGGTAACCGGCGGAAAGAGCACCTTCGATTCGCGCGTTCACGCCGCCCACTGCTGGAATCGACAGGCCGGGGATGGGAATGCTGATGCCGATTTCGAAAATCTTGTAGTCGCCCTTAATGGGATCAAAGATGTGAATTGGCTTGGGGAATTCCAGGGCCCCCTTGAGCTTGACCTTCTCCTCTTTATCGATTTCAATTCCTGCGGTTCCGATGAGGTTTTCAGTAATTTGGTAAGTAATCTCTCCCGATCCGAAGAACTTGTGCTCCGGCGTCATTTCGACGTGAAGTTTGCCCTTGGCTTTGCCCTTTTCGAAATTTATGTCGCCTTTGCCGGAGAACTTGTCATCGCGGTAAACAACGGTAATGGTTCCACTGAGGCCGTACAGCTTGAACCCCGTGCTGCCGTATCCGGTGATGTGCACCCCGTCGTACTCGATGTGTATCTCCGTCTCTTCCAGCCGGGGTGGCTTGAACTTTCCAGTGCCCTTGAACACCCATCGGTTGCCTTGGTAAAACAGTCCGACATCAACCCCATCGGTTCCAGGTATTGCGAGATTGACATTGCCCGAGGCAGAGATTTCTTTGCCCTTGAAACCTACAATTACGGTTCCACTCTTCACGTACTTAAACTTGCTTTGCAACTGAGTGGCTTCGATCGTGACCCCGCCCGACCACAGGTTGTTCTGGAAGGTGATATCCCCCTCGGCTTTGTCGATTCCCGGTATGTAGGCGTTCACCTTTCCTTGCGCCAGCAGGCCTTGTCCATCGGCGCTGACGGTTAAGCCGCCGTCGAGCAGGTTCTTTCCGCCGCGCTTGTACTCGAATGCCAGCTCACCATAGGGTTTGAATTCCGGCGCCAGCACCAAGCCGAGCTCTGCCTTCGTGAAATGAAAGTTGGGGAGAGGAGACTTGAGCTTGTTCTTGAGATCGGTGGTGACGACGAAGTTGTCTTTGTCGAACTTGACCCCCAGCTTCGGAAGAAAGGAGATAGTTGGCGTGAGCGTGCCTTCGCCGCTGAGGCTTTGATCCTCTTGAATCTCCAGTTTGGTAAATACACCATCGCTCAGGTAGGGATAGTGGAATTCCAGATGGGGATTCTTCTGAGCAAGCGTCAGCTTGCCATCTTTCGCCACATGGAGTGCTACTGGCTTCTCGTTCTTCAAAGTCACCGGCAATCGAGTTTTGGTTCCCGAGCCTTTATCAAACACCGCGTCGATACTGTCCTTGCCAGGCGAGACACGGTGCAGTTTGTCGAGCAATAGCCCGGAGATGATGGTGGCAGCCGATTTGTTCTCCGGAACCTCGGAGTCCCGGATGGGCACGGCGGTCTTCTTGTTCGACAGATAGGGCTCAGTGATGAGAAGCGATGTCGCAGGACCACCCGCAGCAATGGGGTACTCTTCGCCCTGCTTGCCCTTTACGCTCTCGCCTTCGCCTACTCCGGCGATACCCTGCGCTTTTATCTCCGCTTTGCAGCAAGACTCACACTTGTCTGAGGGCTGTTTCGCGCTTTCATAAAAGAGGATGAGATTCTTGGGTGCAAGCCCATCCTTTTTGAGTCCGGCTCGGATCTCAACCGCTTTGGCCTTGATTCCCTGAAAGATCTCGCGGCCGCTCTGCATGTTTTCCGGGCCGTCAAGCACCTGCATGTTTTCCTTGACGTTGTTCCCGCCGAACTGAAGCTCCAGAATGTGGTCTATCTGGCATGGATTCTTGTCCGCGGTGAGCGAACCCAGGAAACTATCCTTGCTGGTGGCTGCTTTCTTCCAGTTCGCCTCCGCATCCTCCCGCTTCCAGCCGACCTTTTGTAGCCAGATTCTTTTCAGCTCATCCGTCGGCGGACGCTCCTGTTTCAGGGCTACCTTGGTGGACCTCACGTCCCCGCTGGGATCGATGATCGCCTGCAGCGCGCCGCGGTCGGCGACATCCTGCCAAACCTTTTCCACCACCGCCTTCTTGCCTTTTTCCTTCGGCAATACCAGTTCGCCCATGTTGAACGCGACAATGTCGTCAACACTGGTCCCCACAGGTGGTTTGGCTACCTGCGTCACACCCTGCGCCTTCAGGTCCGCCGCACTCTTCTTCACCAGGCTGGAGTCGTCAATGTCTTCCCAATCCCGGGCTTCCGCATCCTTATTGGCCTTGGTGCTGGAGGCGGTCGACTTTTTGTCGTCCCTGGCTCGCGACACCAGGGGCCCCGAAGGACGGCTGCCCAGCGCGGGAACGCTCGTCCCACTCATGACTGCATTGGCGACCGAATCCGCCTCGCGCTCCAGTTGATGGTATTCGTGCGACTCGTTGACAGGGATACCGTCAGTTGAGCGCTGCAATCCGTTCTGCTGAACCGTGTGTGCCAACTCGTGTGCCAGCAATTGGCGACCGCCGGCGGATTTGGGATCGTATTTCCCGTGACTGAAAACGATGTCTTGGCCGACCGTGTAGGCATGAGCGTTGACCGATTGCGCCGAGACATCAGCCTCATGGCCGGTGTGCACTCGGACTGCACTGAAGTCACGCCCAAACCGGCCTTCCATAAAGCTACGAGTGGAGGAATCAAGCCCCTGTCCGGGCGAGTTGAGAACGCGGTTCACCGCCGGCGGCGCGACCGGCGCAGAGGGAGCATGTCCTCTGGCAGAGCGCTGCATCGTTTGCGATTTTTGCGTTTTGCTCTTCTCTTCCTCTTCCTTCTTGCAGGATTGGCACTCGCCGGAGCCGCCTAAAGTACCGCAGGCGCATTTCCGCTGCAGCAGGATCGACCGAGCCGGCGCGAGACTCCTTGCACTGGCCCTGCCGGCGTGCTTGGCTTGCGGCGCGACTTTGGTCGGGGTGCTCATCGACGCTCTTCCACCTCTCCCAGGTGCTTAAGGGCATGTGCGATTTTTTCTCCGAGCACTGCCGGTTGGTGGCCCGTGCCCACACGTATGGGCTTCGTCTTTGCTCTTTCAATGAAGCGGGCTTTTAACCATGCGGGCGGCGGCCCATCGGCGATCAACAGTGCTGTCAGTTGCTGCTGCAAGGCATCCGCAATCTTTCGAGCGTCTCCCGGAGGGAAGGAGCGGAATCGCATCTCCTCGATCCTCACCGTAACGTCCGGTTTGCGCCAACGGACATCTGCTGAGTGCACACCTCCGTCTCCGATTAATGCACCAGCTTGGCTCACGCTGCGGATTCGGTCCCGCCATCGGGCCCGCGTTTCGCGGCGGTTCATACCCAGCCTCCGATTTCTGCATCGCTGAGCGGCTTTTCCAGCTTGCTGCACTCCTGCCGCGCGGCAACCAGCAGGTGCTCCATACAAACCGGTTTTCCCGCATCTGCCGCCATGAAGGCCGCATTCAAGGCGATGTTGCGGATGTTTCCACCCGCCAGGTTCAGGCGCGCTAGCTTCTCCGGATCTATGCCCGTTGTCGGGGTTTGGCTCGGGAACACTCGCTCCCAGATACGGCGCCGTAGAGAAGGGTCAGGAAATGGAAAGCTAACGATGAAGGAAATGCGCCGCAGGAAGGCGGCGTCCAGGGCAGTGCGCATGTTGGTAGTGAGGATCGCCAGGCCGCGATAACTTTCCATGCGTTGCAGCAGGTAGCTCACCTCGATATTCGCGTACCGGTCGTGACTGTCTTTTACCTCGCTGCGCTTGCCGAAAAGAGCGTCAGCTTCGTCGAACAACAAGATAGCCCCGCTGCTTTCAGCCGCGTCGAAGATGGAACATAAGTTCTTCTCGGTTTCGCCGATGTACTTGCTGATTACCTGGCTGAGGTCGATTCGATAGAGGTCTAGACACAATTCGTTGGCGAGCACCTCAGCGGCCAAAGTTTTGCCGGTGCCGCTGGGTCCGGTGAAAAGCGCCGTGGTCCCCAGGCCGCGTATGCTCTGCGCCGAAAATCCCCACTCCTCGAACACCTTCTCTTGCTGGCGCACATGCGTGGAAACTGCTCGCAACAGGCACATGCTTTGCTCCGGCAGGACAATGTCGTCCCATCGGGCTCGTGCCGGCACTCTCTGTGCCCGTCCGTCCAACGACGGACGCGAGTCAGATCGACACGCTTCCCACAGCAACGCAATCAGGTCACCGCCCTCAGCAACCGCGGTAGCTGCGCGCCGGCCGTGCTCAAGAATGCTTTCCGGGTCGAGCGCAAACTGAGCGGCAAGCCGGTTCAGCTGCCCGTTCAGCGATGCTGAGTGCTCACCCAGGGCATACCGCCAAAGCGCTTGCTGCTCGGCCGTTTTAGGACGATCGATATGCAAGCGAACCAGATTTTTGCGGGAAAGCTCGAGCCTGCCGGACCCGGCAACCAGGAGCACACCCTCGATCCGATCGGCCAGCAAAGCTGCTGTTGTCCACTCCGCAGGCCCGCCGTGTTCGACGTCCAGCAGCAACGCACATCCGTTTAGGACCGACTCGCGTTGCCAGATATGAATGAGTTCTTCCTGCTCCGCCGGAGTATAGGCAAGGCCCGAAACTCGGAGTGCATACAAGCTAAGGCCCATTGCTTTGGCGGCAGCCGCTGCCAGGCTGCGCTTACTTCGTAGGGCCGAGCCTTCGAGTTGCGCAACTACGTTGCCTGTCCGATGATTTGCCAAAAGAGCGCAAAGCTTCTCAACCTGTGATCGATAGGAAGCAGCCAGAGCTCCGGGGGGCTCGATGAATTCGAGTAGCCCCTGGATACGGTGGTCAAGGGTGTGCATCCCCATCAGGTAATGCAACACGCTTTCCTCGATTCGCAGCCTGCTCGCCGTCAATCCTTCGCCGGGAGCCACTTCCAGAAGTCGCCAACGCCGCAAGGCAGATGCGGGTAAGAGAGCATCCCAATGCGCCTCTGGCAAGACCTCGAGAGCGAGCCGGAATGTAGGGTAGGCAAGTCGATCGTCGTCCTGGGCAGCGGCACAGAGCGCGGGAAATTGGGAATCCAATTCCATACCAGCGCAAAGGACCAAAACATCGCGTTCAAAGTCAGAGAGACCGAAGCACCCGCAGAGACTTCTCAGCGTGGCACACCGATCAGCGGCGGCTGCGGCGGGACGTGAGTCTACAGTTCCACCTGAGCTGTCGGCTTTTGCCTGCAGCAGTGAGCGTATTCGTGACAAGCTCTCCGCCAGCCCCTCCGCAGCGAGGCCGACTCCGCCGTGCGCAACGCTCTCATGCAGGATCACGGAACAGTCACCTCCGGCCCGTTGTAGATTCCGTTGACATCCGATTGCAGCGGGCTTTCCGCCCCATCCACCTTTACTCGAACCAGATATTTCCCTGCTGTGACTGCAACAAAGGGGACCGTAATGTTATTGCTCGGTGGCGGCAGATTCGGTGGTGGATTCTGGAGATCGATTCTTGGAGGCGCTGCGAACGTGTAGGCTAGTGGCTGCTCCGCCGGCGGACTGCTTGGCGGCGCCACTTGGTTCAGGCTTACGCTGACCTTCTGGTTTACACCGACGGCCGGCTGCAATGTCAGGTTGATATTGCCCGACCGTGGCTTACTTCCAGAACCAGTCACTCCAGAGACGTTGACCATCGAGATCTGCGGACGAAGCAGAAACGTCAACGGATTTGATCCCACGATCCGGTGCGGCATAGGCGGCGATCCCAGGGGAAGCCGCTGTTGTACCTCTACGATCTGCGCCCCTGCCGGAACACTCGCCGGAATCGCGACCTTGACCTGGGTCGCGCTCAGTTCCGTTGCCAGAGGAACGATGTCCACGCCGCCCAACACCACCAGGGTGTCCTCTCCCATGAGCTGCGAGCCGCGTAATACCAGGTTGTCGCCCGACAGGATTGGACGGTTTTCCGAAATGGGGCCGCCAGCGGCAGCTTGCGAGAGTACTTGATCGATGCGGGGATTCTGAAACGGAATGGCGCGAACTGCCCTCGATCTTACCGGCAGTGCCGACTTGGTGGCAGCGCGGCTTTCAATCAGCACCACCGAAACCTGGTAGGCCGCGGTCGGGCGGTACCGCGCGCCAAAGGCTGTCCACATTCTCGAGATCTCCTCCGTGGTGATCGTCTGTGGCCAAATCTTGATCAGCTCGACTTGTTCTGCCAGCTCGGAGGTGTATAGACTCCGCATGGAATCGGGCAACTGTCCGCCGCTGACAATTTGAGCGGGCCCCGAGATCGAGCGTCGGATAGCCTCACGCCCCAGCACCGGCGTTTCGTGAAATAACTGCATTCCATATCCCAAGAGGATTTCGGAGTGAAGCTGCTGTGCGCCGTATGCCGTGAGCAGATAGTGGAGGTCCACGGCCAGCGGATTGTCGTCAACGCGGTCTCCGTCGCCGTTCCTCGAGGGCAAGCCCACATTTCGCCAGCCTTGGTTGGGAGTTACTTGATAAAGAAACAGGTTGAGCTGACTTGTCGCGAGGTTTCCGAGGTCCACGCGATCTGGGGGAAGCGCGGTCACCACGACGTCGCCGACGCTCGCACTTACGTCGCGGTCAATCAGGCCGTTGTTCAGCAGGTCCATCAGGGTGAAGGAAACCGCTGCGATCGCGAGGGCGCTGCTCATGATCGCCCTCGCCTCTGCTCCAGGTACTTGTCGAGCGACAGGAAGGGCGGCGCAGGGTGTTGTGTCCTCGTGCTGGCAACAGGACGCTCCACCACCGCATTGACCGTCACCTGGCCAATGACCACATTTATTGCCGGCCGTGGCTCGCCGATCGGTTCCGAAGGATCAGTGACATGCGCTGAGGCCGGCGAAAACGGTTGCACGCCGAAGCTCGGCCCACTGCTTCGTTGTTCTGGGTGCGCATCGCGTATACGCTCGATGGCCTCCTTTAGCGGAGACTTTTCAGCTCGAGGTCTCGTCGTCTCCAAATGTGTCACATCGGACTGGTCCGACGGATTGGTCTGCGTCCACGGAGGTACGTGCTGAGGTGTGGCTTGGCGTGGATCGCGCAATAGCGGCTTTTCAACTTGGGGCGGTGCAGGGGGGCGTCGGCCTTCGCCGGAGAGACAGAGCCTTCAGCTTCTGCCGTCGGCTTGGCCCTTGGCGTTATGTCGCGTGATGCCCTTGGCGAAGCACTGTCGGATTCCTCGTGCTTTCCTTTTCCAGAGGCAGGCGGAAGGTCCAGGTGGAATGCCGAGTTATTCCTTCCTCGGTCACTGCGCCGCGGCTGTGTCGGAATGGAAGCGTGGGGCGAGGGTGTGTTCGCGATGTTTGCCGCTGGCGTTGGCAGCGCCTCGACTTGGGGCTTTGTAACTGCGACCGCAGCCGGCGCCTCTTCTATGGTGCTGTCGAGCGAGGTGTGATTGTCCAGATGGGGGGTGCTCGGCGCTAGCGAAAACCGCGCGGATAAGCCCGGCAAGGGTGGTTCAAACAGGGAAGGCGTTCTGGGCTGTATTCCGGACTTTACACGTCCGAGCACTCTGTCAGCGACGATATTAAGATAGCTTCCCATGTGCGCTGGATCGTGATCACTGTGTCGCCAAATTCAAGTAAAGGTGCCGCCGCACTGGGCTCAGCTCGAGGATTTTCTCTTCACTCCAGCCATAGGCAGCCGCCAGTTGGTGAACTTCGTTGAGCATTCGTCCAGCCCATGCCTGGATCTCTGACCAAAGGAAACTGGCAATATCAAATCGTTCCATCCACCGGTGCTGACAATCAACACATTGCAGGACAAACTCGATATCTGCTTGCTTGTCCGCCTCACTCATACGCTCTGCAACTGATTGCATGAGTGCTTCCGGCACTTCCTCGGCGGCGACCGCTCGTCCTTCGCAAGTCAGGCTGCTCAAGCACTGGCGCAGGAGCACCCTTTGCCACTGCTCAGGCTCTTCGGCCTGCAGAGCTTTCAGGTCTTTCAGCCGCGGTATTCTGAACCGGGCGTCATATCCAAGTTCTCCCACCCCGAGCTCTGCGGCTGTGTCTGTTTTCTCGGACAACACGCTGGAGGCGTTAACGCTCAATTCCAGCGCGTTCCCACATTGCGGACACCTTGCTACGCCCCTGATCTCCGGTCCAAAGATTACTTCCCGCAGATTGAGCAAGCAGCGGTCAGCCTCGCCGACCGTGAGCTCGTCCGGCTCACTTACGCCGCATATGCTCAACAAGGTCAGCGTGCGATCGAATGAGTCCTGTTCGAGCGCACGCTCCCAGACGTTGAGCAATTCTCGTTGTGTCGGTGGCAGCATGCATTACGCCGGAGGTTCAGTGAACTTCGGCTCCTTAGGCTCTTGCACATCGTTGTCTCGCAGCCATCCTTCGTTTTCCAGCTTGATATGCTGAATAGCGACGGCGTTGGCGTTGGCGTCTAGATCGGGCAAAGCCTGATATTCCGACACCCAGCAGCGGAATACTTTGTAAGCGATTGCCGTTTGGCCGGCTTCGTTGTAGACCTCGATGATGATGTCCTTGCGAAAGTCCTGAAGTGACACTTCGGCATTGGGAGCCCCGTTGTAGTTCCACACCTTGTTCGCCCACTGCTCGAATTCCTTGTCGTGCGTAACTCCGCGATCCAGCGTAATTGCGTCATACTCGGTTCGGCCGGGAGACTTGCGGCTGCTGCTCGGATCGCCGCCTTCGCGATGCTTCACCACCTCGGTGGTGCGTTTGAAAACGCTTACTTTGCTCACGCCGGCCACGTAGCGTCCATCCCATTTCACCCGAAACTTGAAGTTCTTGTACGGGTCGAATCTCTGCGCATTCGTCACGAACTGTGCCATCGCACTCTCCTTAAACCTGTATCTGGCCGGCCATTTGCTCAATCTGGATCACGACGAACTCCGCCGGTTTCAATGGTGCAAATCCCACCACGATGTTCACGATTCCCTGGTCGATGTCATTCTGGGTTGTTGTCTGGCCGTCACATTTCACGAAGTAGGCTTCCCGCGACGTGGCCCCTTGAAACGCTCCCTGCCGGAATAGACTCTGCATGAATGCGCCTACGTTCAAGCGGATCTGCGCCCACAGGGGCTCGTCGTTCGGTTCGAAAACCACCCATTTCGTGCCCCGGTACAAACTCTCTTCCAGGAACAGCGCCGTGCGCCTGACCGGTATGTATTTCCATTCCGAGGCCAGTTGGTCGGCGCCTTGCAGCGTCCGCGAGCCCCAGACCACGCGACCAATCACCGGGAACGATCGCAGGCAGTTGACCCCGCGCGGGTTCAGCTCGCCGTTCTCGTCATCCGTCAGGGGTACAGCCAGCTGCGAAACTCCCAGCAGCGAAGCGTCCTGTCCCGCCGGAGCTTTCCATACCCCACGATTTGCGTCGGTGCGAGCGAAGATGCCGGCCACCGCGCCGCATGAGACGAACGTTTCAATCTGCCCATCATGCAGCGGATTTGCTTCCTGGATTCTCGGAAAGAACAACGCCGCGTTCTTGCTTCTGGTGCCGACGTTGTCCTTGATCGGGTCGATAAAACCGGTTACCGCTTTGCTCTTGGTTGTCCAGGTGCTCGGTGAGTCAACCACGTAGAATGCGCGCCGTTGTTCGCAATACACCGCTGCCTTTGCCACCACGGCCGGGCTGACGTCGTCCCCTCCGAACGGAGGTATGCACAGGATGTTGAACAGGTCCGCATTTTCCAACGCGTAGAGTCCCTGTTTATTGTCCGCGGTTCCCGGGCCTACGAGGTCGTTGTCGTCGAGATCTGAACCATCACTCCCGCCCTGCGCACCCACCGGGCCAGGCACTACTTGCGGCGGACTGCCCTGGGTTACGGTTGTGTCTGCGGGCCGGATGCCCGGGACCTTATAGTTTTGCGAATTGTCCTGAGAGACAATGACCAGGTTCGAGCTGTCGGCCAGCACATTGGCGACGTACCGGGCGTCTTTCGGGTCCACGGAGAGGTTGACGTACTTTTCGGTGGCCAGAATGCGCGTGCCGGCCGCGTTCCACAATCGCACCGTCAGGTTGAACAGCGTGGGATCGCCCGGATCCTTGGTGACGTGATCGACCGAAGCTGTCAGATTGCTTCCCCACAGCCCTACGTTCGCTGCTTCCAGGAACAACTGCGTGAAGCTACTGAATATCGGTGGCGGGCTTCCCGTATCTTCGTCCAGCGTGATGGTCGCGGAAGAACCCCCATGTACGAGCCGCACAATGATTGCCTGGCTGCCCCCGTTCAGGAAAAAGTCCTGCACTGCGAAGCTCATCGCACTGTCCTGCCACAGCCCTCCGAAGAGCCGCTCATAATCGGAGTAGCTGTTGATTACCGTGGCCTCGTTCACTGGTCCCCACTGAGCGCGACCAACGAACGCCGTGATGGACGTTGCGACTCCGGTGATCGTGTGAACACCACTGGGGATTTCCTCGATGTAAACGCCGGGATAGGTCAGCGTCGGGGGCATGCTTCCTCCTCAAGTGTGGAACCTTGCGAATGCTACCGCCTATCGGTAGCTACCGTACTCCACCAGTTCGTTCGCGAATCGCCAAGTTCGGTGCAAGTGGTTCCCAGGCACCGTCTACGAAACGGCAAATCTGCACTGAAATCGTTGCAATTTGATGGTCGGCTACCATCCCGTTCTTAGGTCATTAAGACCGTAACAACTCCTCGGGATGGCCCGGGGGAAACATGCTAGACTGACTCCACTTTTCTTGCCAACCGTCCTAACGTCGAGGCCCACCTCGACTAATCGGATAGTTACCGTGAGCCGAAAAATCAGTCTCCACCGCTGGAGGAGCGTTCGGATTCGGAGGATGGACAATGGGCAACGCCGATCAATGCACCCAAACTGTGGTTTGCGTCGTGGGCGTAAATCTCCTCGCAGTTCGTTATATCTCGCAACTGCTCAGCCGCGATTCCTCGTTGCAGGTGTGCTCCGAGGACGCAATGTTCCCGGGCAATGCTCACGGCGGTCGCGTCATTTACCTGCTCGATGGCGCCAGCCTGCCTATCCCTCTCAGCGAACTGCTTCACCGTTCGGCGGCTATTTCAGCCGAGCGCCGGCATCTGCTCGTCGCTGGCAAGCATTCGACCGACGAACTACTTGAATTTATGCGCAACGGCTTGCATGGGTTCGTCGGCCACGATGATCTGGAAGCTGACTTGGTATCTGCGATTCACGCAGTCGAGCTTTCACTGTGGATGCCGCGAGATGTACTCCAGCTTTACGTGCAGCTGATGACCGATCCTAATCGACGCTCCAGAGCTTTCAACCAGATGACGGATCGGGAAAGCGAGATTCTCAACTTGGTCAAAGCAAGACTCTCTAACAAAGAGATCGCTGCCATGCTTGATATCCGGGAGAGCACGGTGAAGTTCCACCTCTCGAACATCTTTGCCAAACGTAATGTCACCAACCGGCGAGCTTTGCTTCCTATACCCGCCGAACTGGAGTGGAGAACGGAGCGGCCCTGCCGGTCCAAGTAAATGCTGTATCTCCTGGGCGACCGGCGCGGAACAGAAAGATGCGCAAGCCGAAAAAAGAAGGAGGAGTCTGACGGGCTTTATGTCGTCTTCTGTTTAGCCGTGTGGGAGCAGATGCAGTCGGAAGCGACACAGGAACTCATCGACGAGCGGAGTCAGACTCAGCTTCGCCCTGCCGCCGATTGCGGCTCACGCTACAATTACCTCTCGACCTGCGGATCACTCTTCACCGCATCCTTCTATGGAGGACACATGCGTTCCAGACTGCACATCACAAGACTTTGTGTTCTGCTGGGAGCTCTCTTCGTGCTCTCGAGCCTGGCCTTCGCCGGCCCCTTTGATGGGGTGGTGGTGTACGGCGACAGCCTCTCCGATAACGGCAACCTGTACGGCGCCATCGGAGTTCCCCCGCCCCCTTATTACATGGGACGGTTCTCTAACGGGCCGGTTGCCGCCGAATACCTGGCGAACAACCTCAACGTTCCGCTCACCGATTGGGCGTGGGGCGGCGCGACTACCGGCATCGGAAACATCGCCGACGGTGGTGACCAAACCCATCTTGGCTTTCTCGGGCTACCGGGCATGACCACCACCTTCCTGGCCACCAAGGGAAGCATTACCCAGCAAATGGCTCAAAACTCGCTGTTCATGGTGTGGGGAGGTCCTGACGACTTCACCGCCAATGGTCTTTCCACTCAGACGGCAGACGTGGCGGTTTCCGATATGCTCGGAATCATCAACGGGCTCAAGTCGATCGGCGTGCAGCACATTCTGGTGCCGGGCATGCCTGACCTTGGAGTCACGCCCGAATATATCAAGAACGGATTCGGCCAGCAGGGCTCGATGCTGGCTGCCTACTTCAATACCAAGCTGCTGGCCGGACTACAAGGCACGGGCGCCATCTATTTTGATACCTACTCGCTGCTGGACGACATCGTGGCCAATCCGCAGAACTATGGTTTCACGAACGTGACTGATCCATGCTTCGACGGCCTCAACGTCTGCAACGACCCGAATAGTTATCTCTTCTGGGATGACATTCATCCCACCACGCACGCCCACGCCATTCTTGGCGCCGACCTCGAGCAGGTGGTGGTACCGGAACCGGCAAGTCTGGTGATGCTGGGGACGGGAGCGATTGGCGCCTTCGGTTTGCTGCGGCGAAGGCTTTCGTAGCAGGAGGCTTTGCTTTGCGAGAAAGGCCGCTCCGGTGAGCGGCCTTTTGTGGTGCCTCGCAATTGTGGTGCCTCGCAATTGTGGTGCCTCGCAATTGTTGGTGCCTCGCAATCGTGGTGCCTCAAGCGGTACAGTCACGATCATTGGCGATTCCGGCTTTGGTTTGTATCAGGGCACGACCTTTAGTCGTGCCGTATACCGAGCAGAAATGAAACCGGCTTCAGCCGCTGCGGGTTCCGCGCAAGCGCGGCAGGGGCTGAAGCCCAAGCTTTTCGCGTCGCTTGCGGCACGACTGAAAGCCGTGCCCTGATACAAAACCTCAACCATGTTGTCCAGTCATCTTTGACGCATTTCCCTACTGGTCCAGCAAAGCCATCATCTGCGGGACGTAGCGATCACCGGCGACGGCGTCGGGCGGGAAGATATGGTCCAGCTCCTCGACCTGCGCGGCCGAAAGCTGAATGTCCACTGCTGCGGCGTTTTCTTCCAGGTATTTGCGGTGCTTCGTACCGGGTATCGGCACAATGTCATCCCCTTGCGCAAGCACCCATGCCAGCGCAAGCTGGCTGGGAGTAGCGCCGATCCGTTTTGCCAGACGCTTCACCTCGTTGACCAGTTCCAGGTTACGGGTGAAGTTCTCTCCCTGAAAGCGCGGACTCTGCCTGCGATAGTCATCTTCCTCGAAGTCGTCCGGATTTTTGATCGCGCCTGTCAGAAACCCGCGCCCCAGCGGACTATAGGGCACGAAGCCGATGCCCAGCTCGCGGCACATCGGCAGTACCTCCGGCTCTGGATCACGCGTCCACAGCGAATACTCCGACTGTACCGCCGTAATGGGGTGCACCGACTGGGCGCGCTGTATGGTTTTTGCCGATGCCTCCGACAAGCCGATAAAACGTACCTTCCCGTCGCGCACCAGGTCGGACATGGCGCCCACCGTATCTTCGATGGGCACATTGGGGTCGACGCGATGCTGATAGTAGAGGTCGACGTGATCCACCCCAAGCCGCTTCAGGCTGCCGTCAATCGACTTCCGGACGTACGCCGGGCTGCCGTTCACTCCACGGGCGCCGGCATTCTCCGGATCGCGTACGATGCCGAACTTGGTAGCCAGAAACACCTGCTGGCTCTTCCCTCTGATCGCGCGGCCCACCAGTTCTTCATTGGTATGTGGCCCGTAAACATCGGCTGTATCGAGGAAGTTGTTACCCAGCTCCAGCGCGCGATGAATCGTAGCTATGGACTCGTTGTCGTTGCGCCCGGAGTAGAACTCGCTCATGCCCATGCATCCCAAACCAATTGCCGAAACCGTCGGCCCGTTCTTGCCAAGATTGCGCGTTTTCATTTACACCCCTTGCTATTTGAATATTCTGAATACGACTGAGGTCAATCCAGATTCTCATTGGATGCCGCCGTCTGCTAGAAAGCACGCAAACGCAAACAGTCACGGTACGGCCGACGGAAGAGACTAGAACCTGCGAACAGCAACCACGTTATTGGAACAGCAACCACGTTATTGATTGTCATCACGAGCGCAGCGAGGGATCTGCTCTCGCCGACAGCGCGAACGGTCTCCCATCGTGAGAAGAGTTCTGGACAGAAGTAGAGACCAGATGCATCATTCGCAACGACGCAGAAGTCACATCTTCGCGCTGCAAACGAGAGCAGATCTCTCGCTGCGCTCGTGATGACAAAAACGAAGGGGCTACCTCATAACCAAACATAAGGCGTCGGCTTCCGCGACACGATGCGAACCAGCAATTAGTACCCGACCGCCTTCCCGTCATTTCTTCCATCGCTGGCGCCCAGTCGCTCACTGGTTTTGGGGTCGATCTCGATGCACTCCGCATCGCCCCAGAAGCCGGGGCGAACGTTCACCTTGTGCCCCATGCCTTGGAGGATGCCGATGGTGTCGGGTGAAAACCCGATGTGCTCCATCGTGATCTCATCGGGCAGCCACTGATTGTGAAAGCGCGGCGCGTTCACCGACTCTTGAAGGTTCAGCCCGTAGTCGACGATTCCCATCAGGATGTTGGCAACGGTCGTGGTGATCGTCGGCCCGCCGGGCGATCCCAGCACCAGAAAAAGCTTGCCATCCTTGAGCACGATCGTCGGGGTCATCGCCGATAAAGGCCGCTTGCCGGGGCCGACTGCATTCGCCGGACCCTGAATCAAGCCATACATATTCGGCGCGCCCTGCTTGGCTGCAAAGTCGTCCATCTCGTTGTTCATCAGGAAGCCCAAACCTTCGGCCGTGACCTTGGAACCGAAGCTACCGTTCAGCGTGGTCGTGACTGACACTGCGTTGCCATCAGCATCGACGACCGAGTAATGCGTCGTGTCCACGGGCTCATTGATGTATTTCGGCTGGGGATGTTGCTTCGCGTATCGATCGAGTTGAGTGAACACCGCAGGACGTTTCAGGTCTCCGACGGGCGTAGCGCGGCGAATAGCGATGGTCTCGCGCCAGGCGTCGGCGTAACGCTTATCAATAAGTTGCGAAACCGGAATCTTCGAAAAATCGGGATCGCCCATGAACTCGGCGCGATCGAAGTAGGCCCGCTCGAAAGCTTCGGCGGTGAGGTGAATACTGTCGGCGGAGCGGTTCCCTTCCTTCGCCAAATCGTATCCTTCCAGAATGTTGAGGCTCTCGATCAAAACCACGCCACCTGATGACGGCGGAGGCGCGCTGATGACCTCATACCCGCGATATGTCCCGCGAATCGGCTGGCGTTCTTTGACCTCATAGGAGGCGAGATCATCCGCCGTGATCAGGCCTCCGCCCTTCTGCATGGCGGCGGCAAGTTCGCGAGCCAGCGTGCCGTGATAGAAGTCGTCGGGATTCTCGGCGATTCGCTCCAGGGTCTTGGCTAATTCAGGTTGGCGGAAGACTTCACCTGGCTGGTAGTAGTTGCCGTCGCGCTCGAAAATACGTCGCGAGTCCGCAAACTTCTCCAGGCCAGGATGATGCAGGTCCTTTGCATCGGCATAGTCCAGCTTGAATCCATCGCGCGCCATGCGGATGGCCGGTTGCATCACTTGCGCCAGCGTCAGTTTGCCCCAGTGTTTCTGGGCGTAGGCAAGGCCAGCCACAGATCCAGGAACGGCGATCGCCTTGTATCCCAGGATGCTCATGTCCTTGATCACTTCGCCGTTGTGGTCTAGATACATATCGGCTGTCGCCTTGGCCGGCGCCTTCTCGCGGTAATCGACAAAGTGCACCTCGCCGTCGGCGCGGCGAAACAGCATGAACCCGCCGCCACCGATGTTGCCTGCCTGAGGATAGACCACCGCCAATGCGAATCCCACGGCAGCAGCAGCATCGACCGCGTTGCCGCCCTGCTTCATAATGTCGACCCCGGCCTGCGAGGCCTCGCGATGCACGCTCGCCACCATCGCTTTGGGCGCGTGCGTCGGCTGGACCATGTTGCTGGCGAGAGCATCCAGAGAGGCGAAATTCAGCAGCAGGAGAAGAGAAAGGATGGACCGGTGAAACATCAGCATGCAAAATCCTTATGAAAGGCGCCTGATTCCGGGAAATGAATCGAACCCGGCATCAAAACTTAAGATACGGTTGATACCGTGCTCCTCCATGATGGCTAAATGTACCCCGTCTCGAGCGGAAAGACGGCGGTAGGCAAGGACAATTTGTTTGGCGCGCTCCACAGTTTTTCTCTCAACCGGCAGCACCTCGTCGACCACCGCGATCAACGCGTCGAATGCAGGTTGGATTGCGTCGCGCCGATCAATCGCTACATATCGATGCAGCACTTCTTGCAGAACTTCAGCATCGGTGACAAGCCGTTCGCGAAGCCGTATGAGGTTTTCCAGTAACCGCTCAGCCTCGATCTTGTGGGGATGAGGAGCACCCACCAGATACATTGGAACATTTGAGTCGATCAGGATCACGAACGCCCGCCCAAATATCCTACTTCGATTTCCGCAAGCATATTGTCGATGTCGCCGGAGGGAAACTCGTGTTGCGCGGCTGCGTGGATAGCTTCGATCTTCCGGGTGAGGTTGCCGTCAGGCTCTTTACGGCGAGCAGCCTCCAGCGCCTGACGCACCCACTCTGCCAGTGACATGTGCCGCGCCCGTGCAGCCCGCTGAATATCGCGATACTCGGAATCCTGCAGAATTACTTGTAATCGTTTAGCCATAGTATGAGTTTATCTAACTCATATCAATGAGTCAATGAGGGCAAGCCTGCATCTTACGTGAGCGGAAGGTTTTGCAGCAGCAGCATGCTCGCCCCTGGGACTATGCGCTTACTTCGCCAGATATAAGGTCTCTCTGCCCTTGGCTTCGACATCGCCCTGCTTTACCATGAGCGGAATGGGTTCCCGTTTCCCCAACGACATCGTGAACGCCTTCTGTATCGACCTGGAGGAGTGGTTTCACGTTTGCGAGATCAGCACACCCTACGACGATCCCAAGACGTGGGAGACGGCGGAGACTTGCATCGTTAAGGACACGGAGGTCATTCTCCGGTTGTTGGACGAAGCCAAAACCAAGGCGACGTTCCTTGCCGTGGGCTGGCTGGCGGAGCACCGTCGCGACCTCATCCGGCGCATCAGTGATGCCGGGCATGAGATCGGCTGCCACACGCACTTTCACCGGCTGGTCTACGAGCTTACTCCGGAGGAGTACGAAACGGACCTGACAAGGGCGCTGGGAGCCTTGCGCGAGGTAAGCGGGCAGCCCGTAGCAGTATTTCGCGCCCCCGGATTCTCCATCAAGCCTTCATGCTTCTGGGCGTATCCGATCATGCGTCGCCACGGCGTGATGGTGGATGTGTCAATCGTTCCCGCGCCGCGCGACCATGGTGGCATCGACGCCTTCGCCCGCGATCCGTTCATCTTGCACACGGACGAAGGGACGATGAGGGTCTTCCCCATGTCGATCATGACTGCGTTCGGGCAGCGCATTCAGTTTTCTGGCGGCGGATATCTTCGCCTCTTTACTATGCCGATCATCCATTACGGATTCCGGCAGAACCACCGCGCCGGCCGCCCGGTGATGACCTACATCCATCCGCGCGAGGTCAATCCGCAACAACCGCGGCTGCAACTGCCCCGGCTGAAGAGCTTCAAGTATTACGTGAACATGGAGACGACCGAAGACAAGCTGCGCGCCATGCTGAAGAGCTATCGCTTCGGCACCGTGGCCGACGCTCTGGCGCAGGTCAAGCACTACGACGAGTACGAGATCGTGGACGGCGACATTGTGCCGATGCGGGAGGCTGTTCCGCATCGTTCTGCCGACGTAGCGCAGGGCGCCGACTGAGCGCGAATACATCGCCATCAAACTCGTGAAGCACTATCGGCGCTGTCGGATTTCCTTGACGGCTCTTTATGCTACAGTCTCCACATGGTAGTCACGGTCAATATTCCCGACGAACTCGCGGCCGCCGCGAAGGCGCGTGGTTTGTCCCTGGAAGCCTACGTCCAGGAAATCCTGGCGCAACAGTTAGCGCGTCAGACCGAGAGTCGCCCGCCGCGCACACCACAGGAGATTCGCGCCTGGCTGGACTCACTGGCTCAGTTCTCGGACAAAATCCCGCCATTGCCTGCGACGATTTCGCATGAGTGGCTGTACCAGGATCACGACTAAGTGGTTATTCCATCGTGTGTTGTCGATACGAACGTCCTGCTTCGTATGACACGGCGTTCGGATCCTCAACACTAGGTCGTCGACACCGCTTTGGCGCAGCTTGCTTCCCAAGGCACCAGTCTCCAATATACCCATCAGAATATTGCTGAGCTTTGGAATGCCATGACCCGTCCAACTGCTCGCAACGGGCTTGGTTTGACAGTTGCCGAAGCCGAGAGCGAGGTGCGAATCATCGAGGCCGGTATGATCCTGCTGCCGGACAACGAAGCCGTTTACTGGGCATGGCGGCGGATTGTCCTTCAGCACGGAGTCTTGGGTGTTCAAGTTCACGACGCACGTTTGGCGGCGTCTATGTACGTGCACGGCGTAGGTCACATACTCACGCTGAATGTCACGGACTTCAGCCGCTTCAGCGATCTCACCGCAGTGCACCCAGGCAGTCTCCAATAACTCAGGCCAGCTGTCCCGAGTGAAACCCATCAAGGCGTTGCTCGGGACTTCAGCCCCTTTTGCGGAAGGTTCGCTGATCACGAACCGTCACTCTGCTGTGGTACATTCGAGTTGAAATGTCTTGGGGCACCATTGTTTTCATCGCTGCGGCGGCCTTTGTTTTCTACGTCATGGCCGGATATCCGCTGCTGGTAGCGCTGCTCGCCTTCTTCCCTGCCCCGGAAGTCCAAATCCGTAAAAATGTTCGTAGCGTCAGCGTTCTGATTCCCGTTCACAACGGCGAGCGCTGGATTCGCCGCAAGCTCCAGTCGCTATTCAGCATGGAGTATCCGCGCGAGCTGCTGGAGATCATCATTATTTCCGACGGATCAACCGACGCGACCGAGGCCATCGTCTCCGAATACGCGGGTCAGGGTATAGTGCTGCTGAAGGTTCCCAAGGGTGGCAAGCCCGCAGCCCTCAATGCGGGTATGGCGCGCGCCACCGGCGACATTATTTTCTTCACCGATGTGCGCCAGGACGTCGACCCGATCTGCTTGCGCTGCCTGGTCGAGTGCCTGGAAGATCCGAAGGTGGGAGCGGTCTCAGGCCAGCACGTGATTCTCGATGGCGAGACCAACGAAGAGGCCAGCGTGGGATTGTATTGGCGCTTCGAGTGGTGGGTGCGGGGTAAGCTGAACCGCGCGACCTCCATGCTGGTGGTTACCGGTTGCGTTTATGCCATGCGCCGCAACATGGTAAAACCGATACCCACCGATTTGCTCATTGATGATTGCTATCTTCCTGTCGGAGCGCTGTTGCAGGGCTATCGCATTTTTTGGGATGAGCGCGCCAAGGTTTACGATCTTCCGACTGCTCTGGATGCGGAATTTAGCCGCAAGGCGCGCAGCTTAGCGGGACTGATTCAACTCGTGGGATATTATCCGCGCCTGCTTCTTCCCGTGTACAAGCAGTGGTGGCACTTCCTGTCCTACAAGCTTTCGCGGCTGTTGCTGCCTTATGCGCTGATCCTGGTGTTTGCCACCAGCTTTGCGTTGCCCAACCCGCTGGAACTGGATTGCGCTGGTTCCTCAGCTTCTCTTCTATGGCGCGGCGGCGCTGGATCCGTTGGTCCCGGAGCGTTCACCGCTGAAGCGCGTATCCGCACTGGCGCGCACTTTCGTAGCATTGATGCTGGCGACGATGGCTGCCGGCCGAATCTTCTTCGTACCTGCTGCGCAGATTGTGGAAACCGACAACCAAGGTCCGCCGAGCTGTTTCCTCTCCAAGGAAAATGTCCGCTTGATCAAATACGTTTTTATCCAGGATGAGCCTTACTTTTTGCCCAAGGTGCTCGACAAGTACCTGCGCGAATTTCACGACTCCACCGCCGGCATCAACATTCAGTCGGTTGCGCAAGGCAAGCGCACGGTCTGGCAAACGGCGCGCGACCTCTACAAGCTGTATGGCTTCTGGTACTTCCAGTGGAAGCTGCGCCAGTACGCGTCCTACAAAATTAAAGGCGAAGCTGTTCAACGACCTGATGGGCTCGACGCGGAACTGCTATTCGGTCAAGGCAGTCGCTCGCAAGTATGGCGTTCCCGTCACTGAGCAGGTAAACGTCAACTCCGAAGATTTTCGCAAGTATCTGCGCGATGCCGGAGTGGAGTTCATCGTTTCCATCTCAGGCACCCAGATGTACCGCAAGGACCTGCTGGCGCAAACGCCGAAAGGGATCGTGAACTGCCACGGCGCGCTGCTTGCCCAAGTATCGCGGACTGATGCCCAGCTTCTGGACTCTCGCCAACGGCGAGCAAGAAGGTGGCGTGAGCGTTCACTTCGTCGATGCCAAGCTCGACAACGGCCCCATACTCGTCCAGAAGAAATACCGAATCAATCAGCAGGACACGCTCGAAGACATCATGGCGCGCTCAAAAGATCTGGCGGCTGAAGCCATCGTAGAGGCCGTGCGATTGGTCGAAGCGGGAAATTACGAATTGATTCCCAACGACGCTTCGCAGGCCACGCATTTCAGCATGCCCACGAAAGAAGATTTCAAGAAATTCGTCGCGCAGGGACGGCGGTTTCGCTAACGCAAGTTAGTTTTGCCGTGATCCGTAGTTGATCGGGTAGTGCGGGCCTTCAGGCCCGCGTGGCAGCAATCATAATTTCTTAAGATTTGTCATCACGAGCGAAGCGAGGGACCTGCTCTCCGTTGCCCAGCGAAGATGGTAGCTTTGCGTGGTGGCCGACTCGGATTATGACGCGTTTTGCTTATGCGCACAGACTGCAGGTCCCTCGACGGCTGAAGCCGTCTCGGGATGACACAACAGGGGCTACACGCGGCGCTGAAACGCCGCACTACCCACGATAGTTTAATCCTTCCGCTCTGTCCACTCCTTATTAAGCTTCTTGTCGGCGGCGAGCTTGTTTTGCTCCTCGAGGCTTTCGCGGGCGCCCTGGGCGCTGTCTTTCACAGCCTCTTTGCGTTGGTAAGGACGAACGAATACTGCTGTAGTTCCTCCGGCGGAGACTGCTCCTGTCAACTGGCGAAGCTGGAGCTGCCATTCGCTGTCGGCCTCAATCAGCAACTTCAGCCCCATGCGCATGTCGGTCTTATGCGCGGCGTACATGTCGATGTTGTCGTCCATCTCATCCAGCAGCGTCAGGAAATCCTGTAGCAGATCGTGGATCTTTTGCGGCCGGTCCGGTGAAATCTTGGTTGCCGTGCGTAGCTCGGCAATGCTCTTCATGCGGGCGCGAGCGAATCCGATCATGAGTTCCAGCCGCTTGTTGGGAAAATCAGCGGTTTCGCGCATCTGATCGACTTCCTGCTCGGTCAGCGGGTCGCGATTCTTCACCTGCGCGCCACCAGGCGCGACGAGGCATGACAGCAGCACCGCACTCAATACCGCAAATTTCAGTATCCTCATGACTTGCTCTTCGGTTCGGCTTGCGGACCAAACATCGCAGTTAACAGGCCAGTGCGCAACTTTTCGATTTCATCTACCGAACTAAGCACCGGCGGGCGGTCATCGAGGTTGAGGCTCTCGCCGATGTCTTTCATGCGCTTCTGCAGTTTGCGCAGCTCAATCTCGGTTTGCTTCAGGCGCTTGCCCGATGATGTCGCCGCGCTCGTTCCCTTGCGTACATACTCCATGACGGTGGCCACCGCGGACTGCGCTTGGTCTACATCGCCCTTGGTAAAGAGATCGTTGGCATACTCCAGCTCCGCGTGGGCATACTCGATGCACAGCTTGGCTTCTTCCCCTCCGTGAGCGTTATCGGCGCGCGTCTTCAGCTCCGCCAGGCTCTCGGTCTTCGCACAGGCCAACGCAGCAGAGCAGCAATACCACGACCGGAATTTGCCACCGGATTCGCATATCACTTCGTATGCTCGTACTTCTTCGCGTTTGCTGGGTCAAGCGCGATCAGGCGATGCCGCGCCTGCCATTCCATGTCTGGCTGCCGCCCTGCGTCGGCTTGGAGGAATCGCTTGTAGAAGTCCACCGCCTGCGGCGCCGCCTTCAGATTGTCGAACGACGTTGCGCGAAGGAAGTAGGTAGCGGGAGTCTCCGGCAGCAGCTTGGCGCGAGCATCCAGCGCCCGAATCGCGAGCTGATAATCCTTGTTCTCCGAAGCCACGACCGCCAGGTTGCCGTAGGCTTCGCCGAGATCGGGCTTGAGCTTCACCGTCATCAGCAGCTCCTGCTGCGCCTCAGGATACTTCTTTTCCTGCATCAGCGCCGAGCCCAGGGCGTAGTGCGCTTCGGGGTCCTGCGGCAGCTTTCGGACGGCGCTGCGAAATAACTGCTCCGCCTCGGCATACTTCCCGGCTTTGACGTAGAGCGTGCCCAATTCGAGCGCGGCGTGCGGATCGTCAGGGATTCTCCCATCGCCCGCTCCCAACTCCTTGAGCGGCTTCGTCATTCTTGCCCTCGGCGGCAAGAATGCGCGCCAGTTGCGTGCGCACGGTTTGGTTCTGCGGATCGGCCGCCAGCAGCTTGCGCAGCATCGCCTCCGCCTGCGGATACTTCTGTTGCTTGGTGTACACCACCGAGAGCGCTACCACCGGCTCAATCGATTTTGGATCGAGCGCTGCCGCCGTTTCGTATTCTTTCGCAGCAGCATCGAGTTGGTTCTGCTTCTCCAACACCTGCCCGGCTGCGAAGTGGACTTCGAAATTGTTCGGCTGGAGTTTCTCTGCCTCCGCAAAGGCTGCCAGCGCCTGCTGCGGATCGCTGTCTTGCAGCACGATGCCCAGCGACTGCCACGCGCGCGCCAGCCCTTCATCGACGTGCGCCGTCGGCTTCAGTTGCGTGGCGGCTTTCAGAGTACTTCGCAGCTTCTGCGTTGTTGCCCTGCCGCGCCAGCAAGATGCCAAGATTGAGATTCGACTCGAACACGTCACCCTTGGCCGCGACCGACTTGCGATAAGCATCGATGGCTTTATCAAGTTGGTTGGTCGCTTTGTAGACATATCCCAGATCGAACCAGGCGAGATAGTCGTCAGGATTGGCGGCGACAGCTTTCTCCAGCAACGGCTGCGCGGTCGCATAGTCGCCTTTCTGGATTGCCGCTTCGGCCTGCTCGACCTCGGGAGAAGTTTCGGTCGTAGTTTCCTGCACCGTGTGATGGCGAACGGTCGGCGTGCTCTGCTGGCTGTCGGCATAGCCATAGGGCGACAGCAACAGGCAAGCGCAGCCAAGAAAAAGCTTTAACCACGGAGAACACGGAGGACACGGAGAATCCGGAGGTCTAAAGAAAGAAAAGAAACCCAGTATTCTTCTTCTCCGGCCTCCGTGACCTCTGTGACCTCCGTGGTGAAGATCTTTCCGGCCTCCTCGTCCTCCGTGGTGAATGCTCTTACGCCGCGTCATCGCTTTGCGAGTTCCCTTCGCGCGACAGAACGCGCGACAGCCATTGGCCGGTGTAGGAGCCGGCAGCTTCGGCAATCTTCTCCGGCGGTCCTACCGCTACCACCTGCCCGCCGCGCTCGCCGCCTTCGGGGCCAAGATCGATGATCCAATCCGCGGTCTTGATTACGTCGAGGTTGTGTTCGATGACCACGATGGAACCGCCCGCCTCGATCAGCCGGCGAAACGCCGCCAGCAGTTTGCTGACGTCATCGAAGTGAAGACCGGTAGTCGGCTCGTCGAAGATGTACAGCATGCGCGGAAGCTGCTGATCACGCTCTTTGCGCGGACGCCCCAGATCGCGCAGCCGCGGTTGCAGATGGGCCGCCAGCTTCATGCGCTGCGCTTCCCCGCCCGAAAGCGTCGTCGCCGACTGTCCCAACCGCAAATAGCCAAGCCCGACTTCCTCCAAAACCCGCAGCTTCTCCACAATCTTCGGTACCCCGGAGAAAAAGTGCAGCGCCTCCTTAACCGTCAAGTCGAGCACATCGTGAATGTTCTTGCCGTGATAGCGAATCTCCAGCACCTCGGGCTTGTAGCGTGTGCCTTTGCACTCCTCGCAGATCAGTTCGACATCAGCCAGGAACTGCATTTCAACCGTGACGGTGCCATCGCCCTGGCAGGTTTCGCAGCGTCCTCCCGGGATATTGAACGAGTAGTGGCCTGCGGTGTAGCCGCGCTTCTGGCTCTCGGCCAGGCTGGCGAACAGCTCGCGAATCGCATCGAAGGCCTTGATATAGGTCACAGGGTTGGAGCGCGGCGTGCGCCCGATCGGCGATTGATCGACCAGCACGACTTCGTCGATCCACTCCTCTCCTTCGACGCGATCGACCTCTGCCTTGGGCCCGCCGGTGACCTGCCCTTTGGCGGCGGTCAGTGCGTTGTACAGAACGTCATGCACCAGCGTCGATTTGCCCGAACCGGAAACGCCCGGTAATCACCACCAGCATCCCCAGCGGAATGGTGACGTCAACCTTCTTCAAGTTATGGGCTCGCGCGCCGAAGACCTGGATCTTCCTGCCGTTTCCATTGCGATGCGCATGCGGCGCCTGGATGCGCAACTCGCCCGTAAGATAACGCCCGGTAAGCGACGCCGGATTGCCCAGGATTTCATCGTAGTTTCCAGCCGGCTATCAGACGGCCACCGTTCTCGCCGGCTCCAGGCCCGAGATCGAGCAGGTAATCGGCCGAGCGCATGATCTCCGCGTCGTGCTCGACCACGAGGATCGTATTCCCCAGGTTGCGCAAGTCGTGCAGAATGTTAATCAGTCTGTCAGTATCGCGACTGTGTAATCCGATCGAAGGCTCATCCAGCACGTACAGCGTTCCAACCAGCCGCGAGCCCAGCGATGTTGCCAGTTGAATGCGCTGCGCCTCGCCACCTGACAACGTTGAAGCCAGCCGGTCGAGCGTGAGGTATTCCAGCCCGACATCATTGAGAAACCGCAGCCGGTCGCGAATTTCCTTGAGCAGCATGTCGGCGATGTCAGCTTCCTCGCGCGTCAGTTGCAGCTCAGCGAAGAAGCGCGTGGCCTGCTCGACCGTCAGCGCCGAGACCTGGCAGATGTCCTTGCCTCCGATCTTCACCTGCCGCGCTTCGGTTCGCAGGCGAAGGCCGCTGCATTCCGAGCACACGGCATATCCGCGGTACCGGCTGAGGAATACGCGCACATGCAGCTTGTATTTCTTGTGCTCCAGATGCTCGAAGAAGCCGCGCACACCCCAGAACTTGTCGTCGCCCTGAATGACCCAGCTCTGCTGCTCCGGCGAAAGATCGACCCAGGGCACATCGAGCGGAACGCCCGCCGCCCGCGCATAACGCTTCATCTCGGTAGCAAGCGGCTTGTACTTGGGCTTGGTCCATGGCTCGACCGCGCCTTCCGCCAACGTGAGCCCCTTGTTGGGAATGACGAGGTTCAGATCGAAATCGATGGTGTTGCCGAAGCCCTGGCACTTGGGGCACGCGCCATAAGGGTTGTTGAACGAGAACAGCCGCGGCTCGGGTTCGTCGTACTTGATGCCGCAATTCTTGCACTCAAAGCGCTGCGAGAAGCGCAGGCGCTGCGGCAACTCGTCATCACGCGGAGCGGTTTCGTCGTCCCTCGGAGGCGCAAGTTCAAAGATCACCTCGCCCGCCTCGCGATAGCCCTGCTCCACCGCATCAACGATGCGCGCACGCACGTCGGGCGATACGGCGATGCGATCAATCAGCAGGTATACCGGCTGCTCGAAGTTCACATCCAGCAGCGACTCCGGCGTGGAGAACTCGAAGACTTGTCCGTTCTGATACAGGCGATTAAAGCCGCGCTTGCGCAGCTCGAACAGCCGCTCTTTCAGCAGCGCATCCTCGGCTGGCTTAGCCGCTTTCTTGTTCGTCTTCGTCCCGGACGAACGCCGGCCCTTCACCTTCTCCGGCTGCGAGCGGCTTAGGCGGCGGCTGCAACGGAAACAGCACCTGCACCCGCGTGCCCTCGCCAAGCGCCAGAACGCGGTCGGCCACTTCATCGACCGTGTCCTTCTTCACCTCCTGGCCGCAGTTGATGCAGAAAGTGCGGCCCACGCGGGCATAGAGCAGGCGCAGGTAGTCGTAAATCTCGGTGGCGGTGGCAACCGTCGAGCGCGGATTGCGAGTCGTGTTCTTCTGCTTGATAGCGACGGCCGGGGCTATACCATCAATCACCTCGACATCGGGCTTCTCGATACGCTCTAGAAACTGCCGCGCGTAGGCCGACAGCGACTCGACGTAGCGGCGCTGTCCCTCGGCATAGATGGTGTCGAAGGCGAGCGACGACTTGCCCGATCCCGAAACCCCGGTCACTACCGTGAGCTGGTTGTGAGGAATCTCGAAATCGATGTTCTTCAGATTGTGGACGCGCGCGCCCCGTACAACGATGCTATCGGTAGACATTGCTATAACGACTCGGGCCTCTCGGGCTAAGAACTGCGCGCATCCCTACAGAATGGCTCAGAAACGACGGCTGAAATCTCTGATTATAGATGGTTGCGAGCGGGAGATGTCGCGGGCTGGCGAGATGCGAGACTCAAGGGATTTGTATCGCTTCGCCAGGCCTAAGGGTGGAGAGGGCGGCTAACCCGAATTTCTCACCAGTAGTAAACAACCACCAGTAATTCACAGTAGAAAAAGGCCGTCTTTTCAGGCATAACTGCGGTGTGAAACGAAGTCGATGCCCGAAAAAGAAACGGCCTTTCTCATGACAGAGTGTACGCAAGAATCGTTCGCGTTTGCAGATCATTTTTCGCGGCGGGTGGTAGCCAACTTCGATGGCGCCCGCATGACCAGCGACGGAGGCGGCCTGCTGTTGCGCCGCACCAACCGCAAGATCGGCTTGCTCGCGCGGGCGGCGGCCTGCTTTCGGGATGGGCGGGACCCGGCACGGGTCGAGCACCCGGTGGGCGAGATGCTGGCGCAGCGCGTCTACGGGCTGGCGCTGGGCTATGAAGATCTCAACGATCATGAGCAACTGCGCCACGATCCCCTGCTGGCCGTGTTGGCCGGCCAGCGCGAACTGGAATCACCGCTGGCCGGCAAGAGCACGCTCAACCGCATGGAGTTGACGCCGGCGGCGGCCGCCGATCGCTATCACAAGATCAGCTACTCGGCCGAGCAGTTGGACACGCTGCTGGTGGATATTTTCTTGGAAGCGCACGCGACCGCGCCAGCCGAGATCGTGCTCGATCTGGATGTCACCGACACCCCGTTGCACGGCGAGCAGGAAGCGCGCTTCTTCCACGGCTACTACGGCGAGTACTGTTACTTGCCGCTGTACATCTTCTGCGGCGAGCATCTACTGTGCGCCCGCCAGCGGGCTTCGAACCAGGACGCCAGCGCAGGCGCGCTCGCCGAAGTGAAACGCATCGTGGGCCAGATTCGGCAGCGCTGGCCGGAGGTGAAAATCATTCTGCGCGCCGATTCCGGCTTCTGCCGCGAGGAGCTGATGGCTTGGTGCGAAGCTGAGCCCGTGCACTATGTTTTCGGCTTGGCGCGCAACTCGCGGCTGGAGGCGGAAATCGCCGCCCTCATGGCCGCGGCCCAGCGCGAACACCAAAAGACGCAGCAAGCCGCCCGCGTCTTCGGCGAGTTCTCCTATCAGACGCGCAGCAGTTGGTCGTGCGCCCGCCGCGTGGTGGCCAAGGCCGAGTATCTCGACAAAGGCCCCAACCCGCGCTTCGTGGTGACTTCGCTGAGTCCCACAGAGTGGGAGGCGCGCGCTCTCTATGAACAGCTCTACTGCGCCCGCGGCGAGATGGAAAACCGCATCAAGGAGCAGCTCAGTCTGTTCGCCGATCGCATGAGCGCCGCCACCCTGCGCGCCAACCAGTTGCGGCTCTACCTGTCGTCGTTGGCCTATGTGCTGCTGCACGCTCTGCGGCGGCTGGCCTTGGCGGGCACCGTGTGGGCGCGGGCCCAGGTGAACACCATCCGACTGCGGCTGCTCAAGATTGCCGCCGAGGTGCGCCTCAGCGCCCGCCGTATCTATCTGCGTTATCCCCGCGCATATCCCTGGAAAGCGCTGTTCGCCGCGGCCTGGTCGGCTTTGCGCTGTTGAGGGCAGCGCGGCGGTTGTGCCAACCTCAGGCGGGCGGCAGTTGCGGTCTCCACGCGCCCAAAAATGTCGCCTCCAGCCACCGCCTTGGCCATCACCCGTGCACCACTGCCGCTAACCACTCCCTGCCGCCTACACCGATCGCTCTCGGCCGCCCCATCCGACCCCTGGCTCAGTTATCGATCATCTGGTGAGAAATTCGGGCTAAGATCGCGGGGACGTGAGATAGCAGGTCGGGCAAACGGTTTGACTTGGCACAGATAATGGCGAGCGAAATGGTTCCGCCCGCGAGATTTTGCTGGTAAGGCATTCCCCGGTCCATCGTTAAGAGAACCTGCCAGCCGGACCGTTCCGCCAGCGCCAGCAATTCGCCGTTCGCCTTGCCCGCTAGACCCGCCTGCGGCACCGTCTGGCAGTCATGCCCGGCAAGATGTCTCCACAGGTCCCTGGGCAAGCATTCGTCCAGCAGAACCTTCAACCGATCCTCGTCAAGAGAGATTCCTTTGCGGTTTCCAGCGCTTCGATGGCCATTTGGCGACTAACGGTAGGGAATTGCTCCAGGAATTGGTCCAGGGTGTCACCCGCTTCGAGGTAATCCAGCAGGTTCTGAAAGGGAACACGCGTTCCGCGAAAACAAGGGGTTCCGCCCAGGATTTTGGGATCGCGCACGATGATGGTCCCGGCCATGACGGACTCCTTGACCTACATAGTAAAGTAAATCGCCTATCGTTAGTCATTGATTCAACAGAGCGCCCGGGCGCGCACCTAGGCGCACACCGTACAGAATGGCCTAAAAGCGACTGCTGAAACCTCTGATCATAAATGTTGGGGGAGGAGGTTCGCGAAAGCGTGCCAGACCCCGCTTGTCGCTCGCTATGACTTAGTATCCTTTTTGGCAAACGTAGACGCGTACAGGCAAGTGCAGAAGGCAACAACAGCAGCGATGGCCCCAGCCTCACCCCAAGTGCCCATCCCCAAATTGAACCTGTCCATCTGGTGAGGAATTATCTCTGAGAGTCCACCAGACGAAGCTGCGCGAAATCAACTCGTACACCACAACCGCAACAGCTACAGACCACAGGCCAGCTCTGGTAACCCGAGTAACTACTCTTTCCCAGTCAATGTTTCTCATCGGCAGCTCATGGCAATGGCCACCATTTCTGAGAGCTTGCAAATTTGAAGGTTTGACAGGTTACGCAATTGCTCGCGAGGTGGCCGCAGGGACTCCTTGCGAATGACAATTACGTCCTCGGCCCGGGCTATCGTCCTTTCGGATAACCCAGTTTCTCCAGGCTCTAAGCTGAGATGAGTCGGAACGTCAGACTTGTGCGCCGAAGTGCTTAGTGGGATGACCAGCACTGTGTTGGCCCTAGGATGCATGTTTCTCGCATTTGTGGAAACAATTACAACGGAACGCCGACCTTTTTCCGGAGGATCTGTGGGGATTGCGGTGAACCAAATCTCCCCCCTCATGGGATTACGGTTCGGCATCATCGTTACTCCAGAGGAAATTGCGATTCCGCGATTCTGCCCCAGGCAGAATCCTCGTCCACCTGGGCATCACTCAGCGCGTCATAGTAGGCGCTTATGGACGCCTGATGGCGTACCTGCTCACGTTCCAGCCGCTTCTCAAGGAGTATTTTGTCGAGAGCTGCTGAGGTCGAGGGAGCGTGTTTCTCCTTCTCGATTTCTCGGATGAAGGCCATGCTTTCCCGGGACAACGTGAACGTCTTCCGAACTTTCTTTGTCGCTGTTGCCATGTCGACTTAACTCTCCCAATGTGCTACTATCCGTATGATACACGATCATACTTGGGTATGATACAGAATCATAACAGGGAATTGCGGCCGCCTATCGCGCGAAGTACAGCAGCCCAAACACATACACCCACAGCAGCGCCATGAAGTGCCAGTACCACGCGGTGACGTCGATCACGATGCGTCGCGTTTCCGGCGGACGGCGCAGCCAGATCGTAGCACCGGCATACAGCAGCGCCAATATGCCTCCCAGCAGGTGAACCGCATGCACCCCGGTCAGCACGAAGAAGAAACCGCTACTGATACTGGTGCTCAGGTGCGAATTTGTTGCCGCGATCCGCTGCCAGGCATAGTACTGGCCGCCAAGGAAAGCAAGGCCCAGCAGGACCGTCACATAAACCCAGGGCAACGAAGCCCGCGTGCTTACACGAATGCCCGGCATGTCGGCAATGGGCGCCAAGGCCACGTCGGATGCCGCCCGCCGACGCGCGAGTTCCAAGGTAAGGCCGCTGAGGAGCAAAACAAACGTGTTCAGCAGGAGAATCGTCAGCGGCAGCGTGATTGGCACCCAGTTGCTGATGTAGTCATTGCGAGCCGGGTCCCAGACTGCCCCAGCTTTGCGGACCACGTACGCCGCGGTGAAAGAGACGAACAGCATGACGACTGAGGTCAACCCAAGAAGCACGCCCATGCGATAGCGGCGCAACCGTTCGCGGTAAGGAACGTCGTCTCCGCCGCCGCGGCCGCCCGGCCCGCCGCCCCCGCCCGGCCAGGAATCAACCGGCGGACGCCCGCCACCGCCGTTCGAAGTCTTCGGATCGCGAATGCCGGATCTCGGGCTCAAGGAATCAGTCCTCGCAGGTTCGATGCACGGGTTGGGCTGGTTCGCAGCAAGCTGTCGGGAACATCGCCCCACGCCCACCACCACATCACATTATTCTGTGACATATGATGCCCGTAACCCGGCCAGAACTCAACCCTGCCTTTAGCCCAGCTCCGCCTTTGTGAGCCGATCTGGGGACCCGTGCAGATCCGTGACTGCCTTCCTTGCTGGCCGAGTTGAGCCGCTACCGTCCAGCCCGAATTTGCCCGGTTGGCACTTGTGCCGGTACTCTCGGTCGAGGCCATGAAACGCGCGCTGATCGCCCTACTGTTGCTGCTTGCGTTGGTCTATGCAGTGGACTATGGCTGGCTGGCGTACCGCGCGCGCCGCAATCAGAACGCATTCGGCAGCGTCACCCTGGATACCTATTACTCAGTAAAGCTAAAGAGCGGCAAGACGGAATTCGACTATGCCGGTCCGCAAACCGTCGAGTGCGTGCACTCCCTGCTGCCCCATATGGGCGACAAGCCGTGCTGGTACGCGAGCCGCAAGAAAGAACAGCAGATCGACATCGACTCTGGCGATCCTAACAACCCTCACATCTTCTGACCTTGCAACGGCTAGTACTTCAGCCCCAGCGCCCTGGTCGTGAACTCCACCAGAGGCGCCATCTTGCGGCATTCCGTCGCATAGTCGCGCAGAAATCTGCCGCCGCAAATTCGATCTTCTTCCAACGGAACCGACGCCACGAAATCCTTCATCTTCAGATCCTCGATGAAGGGATGATCGGGATCGAATCCGCGAGGCGGCTTCTTCAGCTTGTCGCCTTCGAGCGATAGCTTGCCCCGCACCCGCTTCCACTCCTCGGGCTGGCTAACGATCGCGGTGCGAATCTGCGTCAGCGCGCGATTGTCAGGATGCCAGATTCCCGCGGCCGCAAAGCAGCCACCCGGTTCAAGGTGCAGATAGAACACCGGAGCGTGTGCGTCCTTGCCTTTGGAATGCGAGAAGTGGATACCGATATGGGTTTTGTATGGCCGCTTATCATGCGAGAAGCGGGTGTCCCGGTAAATACGAAACAACGAGCCCCGCGTGGGCCGCGCGTCAGCGACAAAGTGCGGGCTGATCTCGTGCAGAGGCCCGGCGAATTCAGCGATGAACGCCAACGCCGGTGTGACCACGCACTGCTCATAGCGCGGCTTGTTCTTGGCGAACCATTCGCGATCGTTGTTGCGCTTCAACTGCTTTAGGAAGGCGAAAATTTCCGGTGTAAAGAAAGCGGTATCAGGCACGATGAGGACCTCGGATCGTCATTTCAATAATCTACTCATAAATTACGCTGCCAGCTTTAGAGCCCTGAAAAGCTCATGCGGTGCTGGGTTCGCATCAGGGTTTGACTTTCACAGCTTGCTAAAAAGTCGGGTCTGCGAAGGTTCGCGTCAGGGCACGACTTTCAGTCGTGCCGCCCAGCTTTTCCATTTAGTCATCCCAAGGCGACTTTAGTCGCCGCGGGACTTGAAGTTGCCACATTTCAAAAGCAGATCCCTCGCCGAGTAAACTCCGCTCGGGATGACAACTCAAAATGAAAGCGGCTCTTCGGCACGACTGAAGTCATGCCCTGACGCGAATCGTCGCAACGCCGAGTTTTTCCGTAGCCTGTGAAGTCATGCCCTGACGCGGAGCACCCTTTCACGCGAGCCGATAGCAGCGTCCGCGTTCGAGTTTGACGCCGTTAATTCGCAACGCAAACCTCAATCCGCGAGTGATCCGTTATTGCTGCGGCTGATTCGCCGCCGGAACATTCGGTGGCGGCGAAGTCGGCAGTTGCGCGCGGATGGCTTCGTCGAGCTGAATGCCGGAGTCCTCCAGGAGCGTGCCCAGCGCGCGCTGTAAGGCGACGCGCGATTTGATATACGTGCTGCGCGCCACGACCTCGGTCGAGCGCGCCTGTGCCAGGTAACTTTCGTCCTGCACGATGAAGAAGTTGGTCGAGGCGCCCACTGCGAGCTTCTCTTTCTCGGCCTGCAGCAACTGCTCCTGATAGACGCGGCTGCGCACCGCGGCCCCATAAGCCGTGCGTGCAACATCTACGGCAATGGCGGCATTCTCGATTTCGTCGCGAATCTGGTTTTCCAGCTGTTGCACCCGCGCCTGCATCTGCCGCAGTTGCAGCTCATCGCGAGCGGCGTCAGCCTGGGCAATGCGGTTACGGAAGGGCAGACTAAGCTGCACGCCTGCTTCGTAAACGCTGGCCTGGCTCACACCCGTCGTGGTCGGCGGAAGCGGCACACCGCCGATGGGAGTGTATCCGGTGTAGCCGATGGCGCCATGCGATTGGATCGCCCCCACGGCATCGATCTCGGGCCGCACGTTGTTGCGCGAAGCTTTGACGGTGATCTCTCCGTTTTCCACCTGTAGCCCGGCTTGTGCCAGGTCGGCGCGGTTCGACAGCCCCTGCTCGATGAGCTGCTCTGTTTCGGGCGCCTCTTCGTGTTCCGGCACGACAATGGTGTCGGTCGGGAAGATTCTTGCCGCTTGCAGCAATGCGTCGGCACTGCCGGTACGCGAGATCATACTTTTGACGACCGCCTCCTGCTGCCGCACCAGACCCTGTGAGCGCGTCAGATCGAGTTCAGCCGATGCCACCAGGGCGTCTACTCTCGTAAGCTCCAGCGGAGCCAGGGTTCCGACCTCGACCTGGGCTTTATCGTCGTTGTAAAGCTGCTGGGCCGCGGCCAGGGTTTCCTTGCGGACGCGCACATCTTCGTTCAGGCTGACCAGGTCATAGTAGAGGCGGCTGACACCATAAATCAGGTCGACCAGTTGCTGCCGGAACACCAGCCGCGAGACCTTCTGATTGTTCTCCGAAATCCTGATGTAGCGCCGGTTAACGTTGAAGCCTGCACCTCGGAGCAGCGGCTGAGTCGCCTGAAACACCACGTTAGGATGGCGAAAGGGATCGGCATAACCCACGTTCGACAGGTTGATGTCGTTGGTATCCGACACGCCGGCCTGCGCCTGCAAGCCGGTGCTGAATCCCTGGTACAGGAAAAGATTGGCCAGCGTGTTGTCGGTCGGAATGAGCGCACCATTGTCGATGCCGCTCGTCGTCCCCGCCGCAGGGTCGCGCCGAACCCACGCCAACGTTCCGGTGAGGTTGGGATCATAGACGGGGACCGTCGGCCCGGGGCTGAAGGGAATGTTTCCCTGCACCGACAAGTTCGTCTGCGCTTCCGCCAGCTGATTGGCGTCGAAGACGTTGCTCACCGTGGATGGCGTAGGGCTGACCGCTCCGGCAGCCGCCGCCTGGTTCAGCAAGGTCCCACCTGGGCCACCAATCCCGACCGGAGTCTGCTGAATCGTGAGCGGCAGCCCGCGGATCGCGCCTCCGCCTTTGGCCCGCAGGACGTCCGTGCCCGCGATGGACAGCTGATAGCGCTGCACCTCCACGTCCAGATTGTTCTCGATGGCCAATTGAATCATGTCGTGCAACGAGAGATACAGCGTCCCGTTCACGATCAGCGAACGCAGCCGTTGGCTGTTCTGCAGGCTCAGCGGCTCAACGCTATGCGCGCTCCATGTCTTCCAGAACGTCGGCTCGCCCAGTCCTTGCGCCCGTTGCGACGCCGGCAGCGCCGTGGTCTGCTCGGCCCTTTGCAGATTCTCCGAGAGACCCTGCGGTGAGGGGCCTCGATCGTTTGCAGATTGCGGCGCCGGTGGAGCAGCCGGCACGTTTGCTTGCTGAGCTACGACATTGAACGGAAGTAGCAGCACACCGGCGATGGCGGCGGCAATGCGTCGGACGGCGAATTTCATCAAGTTCGTCGAAGTTCCTCTGAAGTGCGGTGAATGTGGGTGCACCAGAAAATCCAAGCGTTCCTGTGCCCGAGGTGTTGAGAGTTATATCAGGGCACGACTTCAGTCGTGCCGCAAGCAACGCCCAACCGTGGGCTTTAGCCACTGCTGCGCTGCTCGGAGAGCGTCGCGGCTAAAGCCGATTTCATCTCCGCCCGTCTGCGGCACGACTGAAGTCGTGCCCTGATACACACCAAAAGCGGATACTCTCAAAGTCGTAAGTGCTCATCTGCTTGACGCACTAGTGTGGCTGCGTACTCGTATTGCTCGAACCTGGGCTGCCGGGAGTGCTCGCCTTGGTCCCGGCAGAGTTTCCGGAATTCGCCTTGGGATTGCCGGAGCGGACCGCCTGTCCCGGCCGCGGCACGTTATAGACCCCGTACTCCGGCTGCGGATGAATGACCGGCCCGGGACCCTGTAACTCTCCCGGAGCTCCCGGCTCCACTCCTTTCGACAGCGGTACGTTTTGTTCCGGATTTAACGGTTGGGCATTCTGTAGGCTGCCGCGCCGCTGGTTGGCGGCGCCACCCTGCTGCTTGTCCTGCCCGCCAGGGCTTTGCCCAGGATTGGCTTGCACCGGCTGTGGGCCTTGCTTCAACACATGCGCTTTGACCTGCGCCCCATCCTGCGCCGCATCGGTAGGATTGATGACCACGAGGTCTCCGGGGTTAACCCCGCTGAGAACTTCGGTCTGCGCCCCATAGTCGCGCCCTATGGTCAGTTTGCGCACGTGGACAACACCATCCTGCACCACCGCGATGCTCAGTCCATTGGCGCGCGCGATGACGCCGTCCGAAGGCACGATTACCGGAGGCTCAGCCCGCAGATGTGCGAACACCGCTCGGGTAAACATTCCCGGCAGGAGAGTAGCTTGAGGATTTGGCACCTGCACTTCCGTCAGCAGAGTGCGGGTTGTGGGATCGACGGCATTGGCGGTGCGGGTGACTTTACCTTCAAACGGAACCTGACCCACTGCGTCGAAGTAGCAGTTCACCGTCTCGCCCACCGTAACGTATGGTGCGTAGACTTCTGGGACACTAACAAACAGGCGCAGCCGATCGATCTGCGCGACCCGGAACATCTCGCCCCCCTGCGAGTTTCCGGTCGAGGGCAAAGCGGCACCGCTTAAGCCCGAACCAAGACCACCGCCGCTTGCCGAGATCAGCGACCCTACGTCGATGTTGCGCGCGGTGACAATACCCGCAAACGGAGCCGTAACGCGCTCGTAGCTTTGCAGGTGCAACAGCCGGTCGAGATTGGCGCGATTCGCCAGCACCGTGCTTTGCGCCGCTTTGACATTCGCCTCGGCAACCAGATAGTTCGCGTATTGGGTGTCGCCCTCCTGTTTCGACAGCACCCCGCGCTGCACCAGCACATCCCAGCGGTTCCAGGTTATCTTCGCAAGGTTAAGCTGGGCTTCTGTCTGTCCCACGACGGACTCGCTTTGGCGGAGAGTCGAGCGCGCCTGGTCCACCTGCTGGTCCAGATCGGGCGCATCGATCAGGGCCATAAGCTGGCCCGCCCGTACCCGGTCGCCGATATCGACGAACCGCTTCGACACATACCCGCTGGCGCGCGCGTAGATCGGCGCCTCTACCAGTGCGGTCGTGGTGCCCGGCAGTTCCAGGTCTGATTGGCTGCTGGAGCGCCGCGCAGCCACAACATCGACTTCCGGCAACGCCGTCTCTTCCCTTTGTGCCTGCGCTTGCGTGATGCGGCGGTCCCTCAGCCGCGGCAGAAAGCCAAGGACAAAAATGATCCCGAAGACGATGAGCAGAATGAGCCCGAGCAGTGCAACTTTCCGTGGGGAAAGCTGTACGTGCGGCGGCTCATGCGTGCCGCGTTCCGCCTCTTGAGCGTCAAGGCTGGGGCCACCGTTTTCGTCAGCCACGGCGACGCCGCCATCCTGGTAGCGTTGCGACAGGCGCTCGCGCGGCCGCACCTCTTCGCGATTTTCCTGGTCTTCGCTCAAGCGTTGTTCTTCAGCCTCTTTCACGCCGGCTGTGCCCCTTCTTCCGGTAGTTCTTCTTCGTACTCGAGCTGAATCTCCTCGTCGTAGTTCACCGGCGGCCTCTTGCGGAAGATCGTATAGAAGATAGGCACAATGAATAACGTTCCAAAGGTAGCAAACAGCAGTCCGCCGATAACGGCACGCCCCAGCGGCGCATTCTGCTCGCCGCCTTCGCCCAGCGCCAGCGACATGGGCAGCATACCAATGATCATGGCCAGTGCCGTCATGCAGACCGGCCGCAGGCGCGTGTAACCGGCCGAGAGCGCCGCCTCAAACGGACCTTTGCCGGTCTTGCGCTCGTCGTTGGCAAACGTTACCACCAGAATGCTGTTGGCCGTCGCCACCCCGATTGCCATGATGATGCCCATCAGGGAAGGCACATTGAACGTCGTCTGGGTAATGTACAGCATCCACAGAATGCCGCTGAACCCCAGGGGCAGGGCCATCAGGATGATGAACGGGTCGAGCCACGACTGGAAGTTCACGACCATCAGAAGATAGACGAAGACCACCGCAAAGGCGATGCCGATTCCCAGCCGCAGAAACGAGTCCTGCATCGTCCTGACCTGCCCGCGTATCACCGACCAGGAACCCCTGGGAAGCCCCTTGCTCTCGTCGTCAACCACCTTCTGAATCGCCCGCGCCACGCTTCCGAGGTCACGCAGGTCGACGTCGCAGAAGATGTCATACACCGGCTGCACATTGTAGTGGTCTACGACTTCAGTGGAAATCCCGCGCTGGACGGTGGCGACGCTGGAGAGCAATTGCGTGTTGCCACTCGCGCCGGCGGCAGTAACCGGGGTGCGTTGCATGGCGTCAATGGAGTCAATCTTGTATTGCGGCGTCTGCACCGTGACACTGTAGTTCACGCCGTTCTGAAGGTTCAGCCACTGGTTGGGCGCGGTCTGATAACTTCCGCTGAGCGAAATGAGCATGCTGCTGGCGACATCGCGCTGGGTCAGGCCGAACTGCTGCGCCTTGTCGCGATCGACGTTGACCTTCAGCGTGGGATAGGCGATCTGCTCATGAATCCGCGCATCGACCACGCCAGGAATCGCCTGGATCCGCTTTAGCATTTTTTGCGTAACTGTGTAATTGTTCACCAGGTCACGGCCCACCACCTGCACGTCAATCGGCGCCGGCAAACCAAAGTTGAGGATCTGGTTGGTCATGTTGGCTGCGGCAAAGAAGAACGTTTCCTGCGGAAACTTCGCGCTTAAGACGGCACGCAGCCGGCGCATGTATTCGCGCGTGCTGCCGTGACCTTCTTTCAAGGCGATCAGGATGTCGCCGTCTGCCGGCCCGATGGTGGCGCCATCGCTGAACACCAGGTTGATACCGCTGGTCGGAAGGCCGATGTTGTCGAGGATCAGATCAATTTCGCCCGGCGGCAGGGTCTTGCGAATCTCGTCCTCTACCTGCGCGAAAAGCTGTTCCGTCTCCTCGATTCGGGTGCCTTCAGGAGCGCGCACGTGCAGCCGCATTTGGCCGGAGTCAACATAGGGGAAAAAGTCTTCGCCGATGAAGAACACCAGAAACCCCGAGCACGCCACCATCAGGAGGAACAAGACCATAACGTACTTGCGATGGTGGAGCGACCACTCCAGCACTTCGCGATAGCGTTCGCGAAAACGCTCGAAGTGATGGTTGAACCGGAAGTGCGCGCGCCACACCCAGTTCAGCCCCTCGATGTGCTTGGCGTGGCCCCCTTCGCCCTCAGCGTAGATTGGGACCTCAGGCCCGAGCATGTAGTGCACCATCGTGGGCACCAGAGTGCGCGACAGGAAGTACGAGGCAAGCATGGCGAACACCACCGCCATCGCCAGCGGGACAAAAAGATATTTCGCAGCTCCGGTGAGCAGGACCACCGGTACGAACACGATGCAGATCGACAACGTGGAAACGAAGGTGGGGACCGCAATCTGCGAGGCGCCGTCCAGGATGGCACGCGTCAGCGGCTTCTTCATGCCCATGTTGCGGTGAACGTTCTCCAGCTCCACCGTCGCGTCGTCCACCAGGATGCCGACCGCCAGCGCCATTCCGCCGAGGGTCATCACATTGATGCTGTATCCCAGGGCGGTGAGGATGATCTGCGAAGTGAGGATGGCAAGCGGAATGGAAGTGCAGACGATAACCGTGCTGCGCCAGCTTCCCAGGAACACCAGGATCATCACCCCGGTCAGGAATGCGGCAATGACGGCCTCCCGCAGCACGCCGTAGATGGACGCCCGCACGAACAAGGACTGATCGAACAGCGGCGTGATCTTCAGATTAGAAGTGAGGCCCGACAAAATGCGTGGCAGTGCCGCCTTGATCTGCGCCACGATGTCCAGGGTCGAAGCCGGGCCGTTTTTCAGCACGACGAGCGTGGCGGAGCGGGAGCCGTTATTGCGCACGATATTGGTCTGCGGAACATATCCGTCGCGAACCTGGGCCACATCTTTCAGGGTGACCACCGCGCCATTGGCCGCCTTGACTGGCAGGTCGTTCATGGCAGCGACCGTGGTGGGGCTGCTGTTCATTGCGACCTGATACTCACGGTCCCCGATCTTGGCGGTACCCGTGGGCAGTATCAGGTTCTGCTGATTCAGCGCCGAGGAGACGTCTTGCGGCGAGAGATGGCGGGCGTAAAGCTGGCTGGGGTCGATATCCACCATAATCTGCCGCTGCTTGCCGCCGAAGGGCAGCGGAATCGAAGCTCCCTGCACGGTGGCGAGCTGGGTGCGAACAAAGTTCAGTCCCAGGTCATACAGTTGCTGTTCGCTCAATCCCTGGCCGGAGAGTCCAAGCTGGAGTATGGGGACGGAAGAAGCGTCGTATTTGACCAGGAGCGGCGGCGTGGTTCCCGGAGGCAGGACTTTCAGCAGCGTCTGGCAAATGGAGTTGATCTGCGCCAGCGCCATCTCCGGCTTGACGTTGGGCTGGAAGAACACCTTGATGATCGCCACTCCGCTATACGACTGCGATTCAATGTGCTCAATGTCGTTCACCGTGGTGGTCATGGCACGCTCGGTGATGGTCACCATGCGCTTTTCCATGTCATCCGGAGTGAGCCCGGTGTAGGACCACACCACGCTAATTACCGGGATGTCGATGTTGGGGAAGATATCCTTCGGGGTGGTGATCACGGCAGCAACGCCGAGAATGGCAATCAGTACCGACACCACCACGAAGGTATACGGGCGGCGCAGCGCTAATCGGACGATCCACATGACGACTCAGCCTTCAGGTCTTTCACGAGCGGCGTACAGGAACGATAAATGAGGCATTCCCGATAGTTCCAGTGTTCACGGGAAATGCAACAATTCTTAACTTGGAACAATGAATCGAGATCTGTGAACAGGCGCTAAGGGATAGAGATAGCGGTTGGCCTTATGAGGGTTCAAATGTAAGAGAGTTTTTCGCCAAATCCGCAACCCTGCTACTGCTTTACAACAGTGGCCGCCCCGGCGGCGAAACCTGAGGGCGCGAGGCGCCATCCAATAAGAGTTGCGCGATCGCAACAGCTTCCTTTCTCTCTTCGGGTATGATTCTGTGAATCCAGTGCAGCAGGAAATCAACAGCCAAACCGCATCGCAGCCCGGCAGCGGCACTGCCTCCTCCACCGCCACCTGGTACAAGGACGCGATCATCTACGAGGTCCACGTCCGGGCTTTCTACGACAGCGTTACCGATGGGATGGGCGACTTTGGCGGCCTGACTCAGAAACTCGACTATCTGGAGGACCTCGGGGTTACCGCCGTCTGGCTCTTGCCGTTCTGCCCCTCCCCCTGGCGGGATGACGGCTACGACATCTCCGATTACACCGATGTCCACCCCTCCTACGGCACGCTGAAGAGACTTCCAGAAGTTTCTACGCGAGGCCCACCGGCGCGGCCTGAAGGTGATCACCGAGCTGGTGCTCAACCACTCTTCCGACCAGCATGTGTGGTTTCAGCGCTCCCGGCGCGCCGCCCCGGGCTCGCGCTGGCGCAACTTCTATGTCTGGAGCGACACGCCGGAGAAGTACACCGACGCGCGCATCATCTTCAAAGATTTCGAGAACTCCAACTGGACCTGGGACCCGGTAGCCAAGGCGTATTACTGGCATCGCTTCTACTCGCACCAGCCTGACCTCAACTGGGAGAACCCTGAAGTCAAGGAGGCGATGTTCGCCGCCATGGACTTCTGGCTCGATATGGGTGTCGACGGCCTCGACTCGATGCTGTGCCCTACCTCTATGAACGCGAGGGCACCAACTGCGAGAACCTTCCGGAAACCCACCAGGCCCTGCGCGAACTGCGCAAGCATGTCGACGAGAAGTACCGCGACCGCATGCTGCTGGCCGAAGCCAATCAGTGGCCGGAGGACGCGGTCGCTTACTTCGGCAACGGCGACGAATGCCACATGGCATTTCACTTCCCGGTTATGCCGCGTCTCTTCATGTCGCTGCGCATGGAAGACCGTTATCCGGTCACCGACATCATGAAGATCACGCCTCCCATCCCTGAGAGCTGTCAGTGGGCGATGTTCCTGCGCAACCACGACGAGCTCACGCTGGAGATGGTGACCGACGAAGAGCGCGACTACATGTATCGCAGCTACGGGCGCGAGCGCGAAATGCGCATCAATCTCGGGATCCGCCGCCGCCTGGCTCCCCTGCTGGAAAACGATCGCCGCCGCATCGAGCTGATGAACGCCTTGCTGTTCTCCCTTCCCGGCACGCCCGTGATTTATTACGGCGACGAGATCGGCATGGGCGACAACGTCTTTCTCGGCGACCGCAATGGGGTGCGCACGCCCATGCAGTGGAGCGCCGACCGCAACGCAGGTTTCTCGCGCGCCAATCCGCAGCGGCTGTATCTGCCGGTGAACATCGATCCCGAATATCACTACGAAGCGGTGAACGTTGAGACCCAGCAGAACAATTCGCACTCGCTGCTGTGGTTCACCAAGCGGCTGATCCAGCAGCGCAAGCAATTCCACGTCTTCGGCCGCGGCTCGCTTGAGTTTCTTTATCCCAGCAATCGCAAGGTGCTGGCGTTCATCCGCCAACTTGAAGACGAGCGGGTGCTGGTCGTCGCCAACCTGTCACGCTTTGCGCAGTCCTGCGAACTCGATCTGTCGCAGTTCAATGGCAGCGTGCCGGTGGAAGTATTCGGTCATAGCCACTTCCCCAACATTACGGAGCAGCCCTATCCCTTGTCGCTCGGACCGCATGCGTTTTACTGGTTTCACTTGCAGCCGCGCGAGGCGCCTGAATCGCTGAACCTTGACACCACTCGGGAGACACTTCTAGTCCTGCCGGTCGCCTCGATCGACGAGGTTTTCTCGGAAGCCACGTTACGGGCCGTGAAACGGGTGGCGCCTCGCATGTTACCGCAGCGCTCCTGGTTCTTAGGCAAAGGCCACACCATCACCGCGGTGAACGTGCATGATATTGTCGGGATTCCCAACACGGCTGTGCATCTGCTGTTTATCGATGTGGATTACGCTGACGCCGATACTGAAACCTACCTTGTGCCCTTGAGTGTGGCGGTCAGAGAGAAGGCGGCAACCATCCTGCGCGAACGGTTGGAATCGGTGCTGGCGCGTCTGGACGGTTTAGAGGAGTATCCGGAGGCGCTGCTGTTTGGAGGGGTTGCCGACCGCGACTTCAGCGACGCCCTGCTGCGGGCCATCGTTCGCCGCCGGCGGATACGCGGTGGCGGTGGTGAAATCGTCGGGTCCCATACTCGCGCTTTTCGCAAAGCATGGACCTCGGTCCGCTCCAATCTGGAGCCCAGACCCAAAGCCACGGAGCAACACTACACGGAGATCGATTTCGGCGACGATTTCCTGCTGAAGCTTTATCGCAAGTTGGAGGAAGGCCCAAACCCAGGCTGCGAGATTTCCGAATTCCTCACCGAGCAAACAGATTTCACCTCGATACCCCAGGGCCTTGGATCGCTTGAATTTCGTTGGACTGATGCGGACGGCGAGACTCACGGCGCGACCATCGGAACTCTCAGCAGCTTCGTTCGTAACGGAACCCGCGGCTGGGATTACACCCTCGATCATCTTGGCCTTTATTTCGAGCACGCCTTGGCTGTCCCGCAGGACGATCCGAGACTACGCGATTTGGGAGTGCCCGATCCGCTGGCCGAAACCCACCCTGCGGTTCCGCCGCTGATGACCAGCCTGCTCGGCAGCTTCGTGGACGTCATCAGATCGCTCGGCAAACGCACTGCCGAAATGCACAGAGCGCTGGCCAGCCGACCCGACATACCCGGGTTCGCTCCCGAGCCGTTTACCGAGTTCTACCGCCACAGCGTCTATCACGGAATGCTGGGGCAGCTAAACCGGACCTTCGACGCGCTACGCTCACGTCTGTCATTGCTCCCTGCCCAGGGGAGGCGGGAGTCGGAAGCGATGCTGGCGCGCGAAACAGAGATTCGCAAGCAGCTTCTGCATTTGCGCGATCACCGCGTCGGCGGGTTGCGCATCCGGCTGCATGGCGATTACCAGCTCTCCAACCTCATTTATTCGGACAACGACTGGCTCATCACCAACTTCGAAGGCGATCCTCACCGCTCCATCAGTGAGCGTCGCATCAAGCGATCGCCCTTGCGCGATGTTGCCAGCATGATGCGTTCCCTCCACTATGTTTCGCATGCCGCTTTGTTCGGCGATGTTCCCGGCATCATTCCCAGCCGCGAAGGCCATCCCGCCATCGAGAACTGGGCGCGCACCTGGTATCGCTGGCTCAGTTGCATTTTCCTGAAGGAATATCTGAGTTCCGCCTCGGCAGCAGAGTTTCTTCCGGCACAGCCACAGGAAATCCGGATCCTGCTGAGCTCTTATCTGCTGGAACGCGGGCTGATGGAGATTGAACACGAGTTGCAGTATCGCCCGCATTGGATTCGCATTCCCCTGCACGGCATACTGGAGCACCTGGCTCCGGAGCAGGCCGGTCGTTAAAGTCCTCCGGCCTGACGTATCGATAAGCCGCGCAAAGAGCCAGGCCGCCTAGGCTCTTGCGCACCAAAGAATAAAGCCGGAGCATTTCGCTCCGGCGCTTAAGTCGATCTGAACAAGTGGTTAAACGTTGAACTTCCGGCGAATGCCTGCAGCTGCAGCCAAAACGCCGCTGCCCAACATCACCAGGGTACCGGGCTCAGGAACGGCCGTGCCGTCAACTCGGAAGCCGGCAATCGTGCCATCGTACTGATTCCACGGCCCGGTTTCACTGCCAATCTGGTTAAACGCACCATGTCCTTGCTGGTCCTGATAGGCAAAAAACCAAGCCTGCTCGGTGTTCGGGTCCTTCTCTTGGGCGACGATCCAGTACACGGTGCCATTGCTCACTCCGCAGGTACCAGTGCAGTTGTCGAACGTGATCAGGCTGCCGCCGCTCGAAAACGGCTGAATGGTACCCTCCTGCGTGAAGGTAGCTAGAATGCTGCCGGGCTCGCCACCGTTATCGCTTGCCAGGTACAGATTAACGGGCGAATTGCTGCCGGCGAAGTTGCCCAAGGCCAACACAGCGTCTGCAACATTCTCGCTCAGGCTGGGGTTGAAGGGATAGGCGAGCACCTGGTTGTTGTAGTTGGAGCCATCGATGAAATAGCCACTGCCGGTGTCATATTCGCCGCCGGGACCTAACGACGAATACAGCACATCCGTCGCGCTGGCGCCCACTGCACAAAACAGCAGGGTCAGCATAGCGATAAGCGTAATCTTGCGCGTCAAGGTTTCCTCCTAGCACTCGTAAATCGCTGCGCACTTCAGCGTTGCCGAAGTCTACATCCGGAATTGCTGATTGGCAAACATTTTTTTACATATCTGTGGGACGATTTGCTCCCAAGCCCAACTCGGCCAGGACGGTTATTACCCTCGGGTCACTTCAAGTGGCCTGAGCGCCTCCGGCAACGTATCGTGCAGAAACCGCTCAGCCACGGCGCTTAAATCCTCGCGTTTGCCATCGACGTCGTAATTCATTTTGCGCATTTCCTCAGCGCTGATCTTCCCGGCAAGCCGCGAAAATGCCGGCTGCGCACCAGCAAAATGTTGCAGCAGTTCCGGCCTGACGACAGGAACGGCGTCGTAGGGCGGAAAGTAATTCCGATCATCCTCAAGGACTACCAGCCCGAGCGCGTCGATCAGTCCATCCGTATTGTTGCCCGCGATGATGTCTACGGTTTTGTGTTCCAGGGCGTTGTACAGAAGACCGAGGTCCATCACCGTCGGCGCCTTGCGAAACTTAAGTTCGTAGGTTCGCGCCAACCCTGCGAAGCCGTCGGGGCGCTCCAGAAACTCGTAGCCCACCCCTAACGTCATCTGCGGAGCGTACCGCGAGAACTGCGACAGCTTTGTGATTCCCATGCGCTTCGCGTCATCGCCCCGAACGATCATGGCAAAGCTATTGTTGAAACCCAAAGGGGGCATCACCTCAAGGTTGAACCGTTCCTTGTACCCGTTCTTCATCTGCTCGAAAACCTGGGAGCGATTGCTGGAGAACTTCTCCTTCAACACTGCGGCAACCGCTGTCCCCGTGTATTCCACGTAGGTGTCGATACGCCCGGCGAGCAGAGCTTGATGGCAGATGTAGGTTCCTCCCATGTAAAACCTGCCATCGGCAGGGGCGGAGCACATCTTCCGCAGATACTTCACCAGGATTTCTCCCAGGATCAATTGCTCGGTAAAGTTCTTCGACCCTACGACGATTTCGTCTCGCCGCCGCGTGCAACTGCTCGCCAACAGCGCCAGGCTGCCGGCAAGAAATAGCCGACGATCCATGTTCAGCGTCCCCGCCGGGCGAGTGACTTTTCGAGTGCGCCCAGTGAAAGGTCGGCAGCCAGCGCCATCGCCGCAGCCGGCAGAGCGCCCGCCAGAATCACGCCGTTGTCGACCATGGCGATTCCGCGGAAGATGAACTCGCCCAGCCCGCCGGCGCCAATGGCCGCCGCGATGGTAGCCACGCCAATCGTGATGACTACCGCGGTGCGGATGCCGGCCAGGATTACCGGCGACGCCAGCGGCAACTCAACCATCATCAACACCTGGCGCGACGTCAGCCCCATCGCGACCGCGGCCTCGCGCACCGGCGCACTCACGCCGACGATGCCGACAAAGGTGTTGCGCACGATCGGCAGCAGTGCGTAAAGCGCCAGGGCTACAATTGCCAGCCGATCCGCTCTGGCTCCCAACCAGGGCAGAGGAAGCAGCAATCCGAACAGCGCAAGGCTGGGAATTGTCTGAATGACGTTGGTGCTGCCCAGCACAAAGGCTTTCATCTTCGGCCGCCGGGTCAGCAGGATCCCCAGCGGAAGCCCGATGGCAACCGCGATGAGCGTAGAGATGCTGACCAGCCACAGGTGCTCCCCGGTAAGCGTTGCAACCTCGCGCGGATGAGTAAGGATGAAGTTCATCGTGAACGCTATGGGCTAGTGCAGGCCGCTTCAGCGACCGCGTCACCGTGCCATGATTATTGTGCCGATTGCATCCCGTCATGCTTTGCAGCAGGCTGCAATCCTGCTACGTGGGAACGGCGGGCGTTCCGCGGGCCTGAAGGCCCGCACTACCCGGACACGCCCAAATGTGTGTCGCACTCAATCGCGCAGTCTCTGCTGCCCTGCCTGAACTACCTGCTTGTAGGACTTCGCCAACTCGTCTTCAGCCTGCCAAAATTCCTCCCCCGTATACACGCCTCGCAGGTGTCCTGAATCCATCAAACCAATGCGGTCCCCCAACAGCAGCGCTTCGCCCACGTCGTGGGTCACAAATACGACGGTCTTCTTTAATCTCTGCTGCAGCTTCTGGAATTCCCCCTGCACCTCGGCGCGGGTTATGGGGTCGAGCGCGCCGAAGGGCTCGTCCATCAGCAAAATCGGTGGCTCGGCGGCGAGAGCGCGAGCCAGCCCCACCCGCTGACGCTGCCCTCCCGAAAGCTGATTGGGATAGCGATCTCCGAATTCCTCGAGCGGTAGGCCCACCAGCGCGAGCACTTCCTCGACCCGAGCCTCGACACGCGAGCGCTCCCATCCCTCCAGCTTCGGAATCAACGCCACGTTCTCGCGGACACTGTAGTGAGGGAACAGACCGACATCCTGGATGGCGTAGCCAATCGATCGCCGCAGCCGGATGACGTCCCACTGCGCAAGCGATTTGCCTTCGACCATCACTTCCCCAGCGGTCGGCTCGATCAGGCGGTTAATCATCTTCAGGCAAGTGGTTTTCCCCGAGCCGCTGCGACCTAGCAACATCAAGGTTTCGCCACGCTGCACTTCAAGGTTGATTCCGTCCAGCAGCAGCCGATCCGGCGCGAGCCGGTATTCGACGTTGCGAAACTCAATCGAGATCGTCGCTGGCTGTGTCATTCGGCGTTCGCCAAGGGGTGGCCACACAGCGTATCAGAGTGGCTCCCACTGCTTGATCAGGCCTTAGCTTGCATTGTCTGCAATCGCAAGATTGCAACATCGAGCAGTTATACTCAAGACATTCCCATGGCCAGCAAGCTGGAAGAAATCATCGCCGCCACTAGAGCGCGCTTGCCAGAAACCAAGGCCGCAGCCGACGTGCGCGCCCTTGAACGGCGCGCCGCCGCTCACCAGCCGCGCGGTTTTCGCAGCCGGTCTTATGACAGGTCGGCAAGTCTGGTCCTGCAATCATCGCCGAATTGAAGAAGGCTTCTCCCTCCAAGGGTCTGATTCGCGCTGACTTCCCGGTTCCTGAACTGGCCCGTGAGCTGGAACAGGCGGGTGCAGCCGCGCTCTCCGTACTCACCGATGAGCAGTTTTTTCAAGGCTCGCTTCACAACTTGAAGACCGCCTCGGATGCGACCTCGCTTCCCTGCCTTCGCAAAGACTTCATCGTCGACGAATTTCAGTTACTGGAAGCCCGTGCGAATTGCGCTGACGCCGTGCTGCTGATCGTTGCGGCACTGACGCAAACCGAACTGATCGAGCTATCGCGGCGGGCCCGTGCGACTCGAGCTGGACGTTCTGTGCGAGGTCCACGATTCTGCCGAGATGCAGCGCGCGTTGGACGCCGGTTGCGACACCATCGGCGTAAATAATCGCAACCTGCATACCTTCCGGGTGGACCTCAACACCTCGTTGCAGCTTGCTGAGCTGATGCCGGACAACGTTCTGAAGGTCGCGGAAAGCGGCATCGAAAGCGCCGACGATATCGCCAGGCTTCGCGGCGCGGGTTTTGGGGCGTTTCTTATTGGGGAGTCGCTGATGCGCGCCCCACGTCCCGGCGATGCTCTGGCAAGTCTGCTCGCGCAGAGCAACGGCGGCAGTATGACCTGGATCAAGATTTGCGGCACCACCAACCTCGCCGATGCGAAAGCCTGCAGTGGCTGCCGGTGCGGATGCGCTCGGGCTTCATCTTCGCGCCCAGCAAGCGGCAGATCGAGCCGGATGCGGCAGCGGAGATCATCGCCGAGCTCGGCAGCGAGGATCGCCAAAATCGGCGTGTCTTCGTGAATGAATCGCCGGGGCGGATCACCCAACTCGTGCGCGAAGTGGGCCTCACGGGAGTGCAGCTTCACGGCGACGAGTCACGCGAACAACTTATGGAGCTTCGTGGAGCGTTGGGAGATCGCGCACCATCATCAAGACCGTGAAGGCACAACAGACCTCGCCGCGGATTACGCTAACTTCATCGACCCATACTTGCAGACGCAGGGTACGGTCGATGCGGTATTGATCGACTCCGGAGCGCCAACCGAGCGTGGCGGAACCGGTATTCCCTTCGATTGGGAGGCCGCGTTGCCGCTTGTTTCGCGCGTGCAGCGATCGGTGCCGGTGATTCTGGCCGGCGGGTTGACCGCCGAGAACGTCGCCCATGCGATTCGGCTGTTCGGTCCCTGGGGCGTTGACGTCGTCTCCGGTGTCGAGCGCGAACCTGGCAAGAAGGATGAAGGGAAGCTCAGCGAGTTTGTCGAATCCGTTCGACAAGCAGTTCCCGCTCACTCTGCCAAAGATTGAACGATACTCAGATAGGAACCGGCCCGCTCCTCGATCGACTACCGAGGAGCGAGTAAGCGGAAAAGCGATCCTATGGAACACATTCCCGAACCGCACCCAGTGCCGCCGTCGCCTCATCCTCCAAAGGCGCGTCGCCCCCGCTCCGTCCCGGGCCGTTTCGGCTCCTATGGCGGGCGCTTTGTTCCCGAGACGCTCATGTCGGCGCTGCAAGAGTTGGAGGCAGCTTACGAGCGGGCGCGCAAAGACAAGACGTTTCGCAACGAGTACCATCGCCTGCTTCAGGAATACGCAGGCCGACCGACGCCGTTGTCGTTTGCCGAACGCCTCACCCGTCAGTTAGGCGGCCCTAAGATCTACCTGAAGCGCGAAGACCTGCTCCACACCGGAGCCCACAAGATTAACAACTGCATTGGGCAGGCACTGCTGGCGCGCCGCATGGGTAAGCAACGCATTATTGCGGAGACGGGCGCCGGCCAGCACGGAGTGGCTACCGCGACGGTATGCGCCCTCTTCGGCATGGAGTGCGTAGTCTACATGGGCGCAGAAGACATGCGCCGCCAGGAGCTGAACGTCTTCCGCATGCGCCTGCTGGGCGCCGAGGTGCGCGCCGTCGAGTCGGGCTCGCGGACCTTGAAGGACGCCATCAACGAGGCCATGCGCGACTGGGTCACCAATGTGCGCACCACGCACTATCTGCTGGGCAGCGTTTTGGGGGCGCATCCTTACCCCACCATGGTTCGCGACTTTCATCGCGTCATCAGCCAGGAGGCACGCAAGCAGATCCTGCACGCCGAAGGCCGGCTGCCCAACGCGATCATCGCCTGCGTCGGCGGAGGCTCGAACGCTATCGGCGCCTTTTACGAGTTCATCAAAGATCGCGACGTGCAGCTTATCGGGGTGGAGGCGGGAGGCCGCGGCCGCACCCTCGGCCAGCACGCTGCTCGCTTCGAGGGCGGAGGTCCCGGCGTCTTGCAGGGGACGTATTCCTGGGTGCTGCAAGACCAGGCCGGACAGATCGCCCTGACGCATTCGGTGTCAGCCGGACTGGATTATCCGGCAATCGGACCGGAACACGCCTGGCTGCATGACCAGGGCCGCGCCGAATATGTTTCTGCCACAGATGCTGAGGCTCTGGATGCGCTGAAGCTGCTGGCGCGAACCGAAGGAATCATAGCTGCGCTGGAGTCGGCCCACGCCGTGGCGGAAGTGATCAAGCGAGCGCCGAAGATGGAACCAGCGAGATTGTCATCGTGAACATTTCCGGACGCGGCGATAAGGACATCGGCATATTGCGGGAGAACCTGGCGTTTTGAGGAGATCGGATTTCGAGCCAGGTATGCGGAGAGCTATGGCGACGCGATGAAGACCAGCCGCTATTTCAGGGAGCAGGTACTACGAAAGCGCCCATACATCCAACAGGAGTGGTGCGAACGCATTGTCAAAGAGCCATTGGCGCGAGCCGTACAGTCCGATGGCCGCATTCGATACTGGGGCGCTGTGCCAGAATTACAGGGCCGGATACTCCGCGTAGTTACACTGGAAGATGGGGAGACCTTACATAATGCTTTTCCTGATCGCAATTTTCGTCTCAACCGAAAGGAAACAGGAGTAGCCGATGAAGCTGCACTATTATGCGGAGACTGATTCCCTGTATATCGACTTGAATGCCAGGCCGAGCGCTGATTCTCGCGAGATCAGCGAAGGTTTGGTGATTGATTTCGATGGGCAGGGCAAGGTTGTAGGGATTGATATCCAGCACGCCTCTGAGGTCATGGATCTGAAGACCCTTGAGACTGAGGAGTTCCCTGCCAGAAGAACGGTGCTCGCCTGAAACGCCAACCCTGTGGCAAATGTTGCAACCGATAACCGACCACTGACAACTGCTTTTATATGCCCATCACCTTCAAACACAAACCCGGTCTGGTCGCCTACATCACCTGCGGCGATCCCACGCTCGAGGTGTCGCGCGACGTCGCTCTGGCGGCCATCGCAGCTGGCGCGGAGGTCGTCGAACTGGGAGTGCCGTTCAGCGATCCGGTGGCAGATGGCCCCGTCATTCAGCGGGCCAGCGAGCGAGCGCTGCGTCAGGGCACAAACCTCGACAGCGTGATGCAGGTGGCCCGGGAGATTCGCGAGCAGTCCAACGCGGGCATCATCATCTTTTCCTACATGAATCCCATACTCCAGTTCGGGATCGACCGCTTCTGTGCCTCGGTTGCCGCCGCCGGTGCAGATGGAGCGCTGGTCACCGACCTTCCCGTCGAAGAGGCCGGCGACTATCTGCGCGCCATGAAGGCCCGCCGTCTCGCCCCGATTTTCCTCGCCGCGCCCACCAGCACCGACGAACGGCTGCGCGCCATCGCTCGCCATTCACGCGGTTTCATCTACGCGATCTCGCGCACCGGCATCACCGGCACCCGGCAGGAAGTGGCCGGCGATGCGCGCAAGCTGGTGGAGCGTCTTCGCGCCTTGACTCAGTTGCCGATCGCGGTCGGCTTTGGCATCTCCAATGCCGAGCAGTTCGCCGAAGTCGGAAAGTTTGCCGACGCTGCCGTCATGGGAAGCGCTATCGTACAGAGGGTGGAGGAAAATCCCGGTCGGGAAGCAGAAGCAGTGTCAGAGTTTCTCTCCTCATTCACCGGCGTGCGGCGCCAGACGGGAGTGCCGGGTTAGGCTAGAGGTATCAGGTATCAGGTATCAGGTGTCGGTATTAGCAACTAGCAATTAGCAGCTGATGCCTGATACCTGATAACCGTACCTGACACCCAAGCAACGAAGCTGAAGTTAGCTGACAGCCGACAGCTGAGAGATCCGAGCGAGCACTTATGGACATTGCGGATTGGCGTCACCAGATCGATGAGCTGGACCGGCAGCTCGTCCTGCTGATTAATAGGCGCGCTGAATGTGCACTCGAAATCGGACGCCTCAAGCGCAACTCAGCGATGCCGGTGTACGAACCGGACCGCGAGCGCGTCATTTTCGAGAACATCGCCCGCAACAATGCCGGCCCGCTCTCGACGATTCAGTTGCGCCAGATCTTCGAGAGGCTGGTCGACGTGATGCGCCAGATTCAGCGTGACGAGATGACGGAAGCGGCGACGCAAATGAAGAAAAATGGCGTCATCGAATTTGAGCCCACGGATTAGTCGCTTTTCGCTCTTCGCTATTCGCCAGAGGCGCATGCTGCGAAAGCGGGGTAGCCAGAAGAACGGCGGAGAGACCTTTGTGAATCGCCTTCTCTGCTCAATCTTCCGATAGCGCGGTCGAGTAATTCTGGCGAAGAGCGAAACGCGAAGAGCGAACAGCGAGAGTAAGAACCCCAATGCCACAAGGAGCCACAACCCACCCATGATCGTCGCGATGCTTGAATCCGCCACCGAAGACCAGATCCAGGACGTTACCGACCACCTGATGCGGATGGGGTTTGCGGTGCACCGCACCACCGGCGCGCGCCAGTCGGTCCTGGCAGCCGTGGGCAAACGCATCGACTTCGACACTCGCGACCTCGAGGTGCTGCTCGGGAGTGGAGCGGGTGCATCGCATCAGCGCACCGTACAAGCTGGTCGGCAGACAGTTCCGCGGGCACGACAGCATTATTAAGCTTGCGAACGGTACTGAGATCGGCGGCAAGGAAGTCATTGTCATGGCCGGCCCTTGCTCCGTGGAATCGCACGAGCAGATCTTCCAGGCCGCGGAGCAGGTGGCGAAGGCCGGCGCAAAGGTGCTGCGCGGTGGCGCCTTCAAACCTCGCAGCTCGCCTTACACATTTCAGGGAATGGGCCTGGAAGCGCTGAAGCTGCTGCGCGAGGCGGCGGACGCGCATGGGCTTATGGTGATCAGCGAAGTCATGGAGATTTCGCAGATCGAGCTGATGATGCCCTACGTCGACATCTTTCAGGTCGGCGCGCGCAACATGCAGAATTTCAATCTGCTGCGCGAGCTGGGCAAGGTCCGCAAACCAGTACTGATGAAGCGCGGCATCGCCGCCACCATCGAAGAGATGCTGCTCTCGGCGGAATACATCATGTCGGGCGGAAACTACGATGTCGTGCTCTGCGAGCGCGGCATTCGCACCTTTGAAACCTACACCCGCAACACGCTCGACATCTCAGCCATCCCGATCGTGCATAAGCTGTCGCACTTGCCCATCACTTCCGATCCTTCGCATGGAACCGGACTGCGCGACAAGGTTGCGCCGATGGCGTGTGCGTCGGTGGCCGCAGGCGCCGATGCCCTGCTGATCGAAGTGCATCCCGATCCGGATCACGCTTTGTCGGACGGCGCGCAGTCGATGTTCCCCGATCAGTTCGCCGAGCTGATGAACCAGTTGCGCATGATCGCGCCGGCCGTGGGAAGGACGATCGGGTAAGAAAGAATGGTTCACCACGGAGGCACGGCGTACACGGCGATAGTAGCCAAGCCCGCAGGGCGTGTGATGATAGCCCAGGACGAAGCGCAGCGTAGTCCTGGGTAGCTGGCCCCAAGAAAACCAGAGTCCCTCGGGGACGGCACATCTCCGACCGAGCCTCGGCATGTCGTGCCCGGGGCACTCGTGATGCTTATTCCGCCGTTTACCCAGCCCTCCGCTTCGCTACAGGCTGGGCTGTCATCACACGCCCTCCGGGCTTGGCGTGTACTCTGTGGTGAACCATTCCTTTCATTTGCGAATATATCTTGGTAGCGAACGATGCCCATCCAGCCAAATCACGATCGTCGGCACCGGCCTTATCGGCGGCTCGGTCGGGCTTGCGCTACGCGCGCATGGATTCGCCGGGCACCATCGTCGGCTGCGATAGACCAGCAGCATTGCAAGAGGCGCAGCGCCGGGGAGCCATCGATCGTGGCGAGTCTGACCTTGGAGCTCGCGATTGCAAGGCAGTGACGTAATTCTCTTTGCCACGCCCGTCGGTTGCATTCTTTCGCAATTTGAATCTGTTGCGCCGCTCGTTCCCTCCGATGCGCTCATCACGGATGTCGGCAGCACGAAGCAGCAGTTCGTCGAACGCGCGCGCCTAATATATGGATCCGATGCGCACGCCCGCGTGCTGCCCGGTCATCCCATGGCCGGCAAGGAGCATGGCGGAATCGAGAATGCCGACGCCGACCTCTTTCGCGATGCCGCGTGGCTGGTCACGCCCATCGACCCCGATGTGCCCTACACCGAGCGGCAGCAGGAGTGGCTCGACATTCTCGCGAGTATTGGCGCGCGCATCATCGCCATTGACGCTGAGCGGCACGACCGGCTGTGCGCCTGGGTCAGCCATTTGCCGCAGATGATCTCCACTGCATTCGCCACCGTCCTTCGCGATGAACTCGGCGATGATGAGGCCGTTGTCCAGATCGGCGGCCGCGCCTTGCGCGAGATGACGCGCATCGCGCACAGCCCTTATTCCATGTGGCGCGACATCGCGCTGACAAACAGCCAGAACATCGACGAGGTACTGCTGCGCTTCGAGCAGCAGTTGACTTATTTGCGCGAGAACCTTCGCGGGCCGGCGTTGCGGGAATTGTTCGAGAGCGCCAACAAGTTTGGGCGCGAGAAATGACGTTTGCGAAGAAGGCCTTTATTTCGGATGAGGGACAACTGCAAGAATCACGTATTCGTCGCGCTCGATCTTGAAGTAGAACCGCCAGCCTCGTGTGACTCGAGCCTGCCAAACATCAAGACTCTCACTATATTTCTTAGCATGCAGGGACGGATGCTGCAGATTGGCAAGCAGGAACCCAAGTTGTTTTGCAAAGGCTTTGCGGACTGCGATGGGCAAATCGGCGTAATCTCGATCCGCTCTGTCCGTGAATCGCAGTTTCACGATCTGCGTTTTCTCGACTGACGTTTGCTGCGCGATTCGAGAGCTTCGATCGCCTCCCTGGCAGTCCCGTAAGGGCCATGCGTCCTGCCCTGCCGCAGATCCTCGAGACCTTCAGCGACGTGGCGATCGACCAGGCTCTTCGGAGTCAGGGTGATCCTGCCATCTTCAACGCTGGCTTCGAGAAGATCGCCAACCTCAAGGGGTAGCTGTCGACGAATGTACTGCGGAATTACGATCTGATACTTGTTTTTTACCGTCACAACACTCATCCGAAGAGTCCTTCTCGCGGTTGATCTGTTGAACAGTATAACATTCCATCTAGCAAGCCAGCCGGGCAAACCCTCCTACCGCCTTCCCGCCGGCACCCTCTCGCTTTCCGTGTACAGCGCTTCGATCTCTGCCCGATAGCGCTCTTCGACTTTGCGGCGGCGCAATTTCATGCTTGGAGTCAACGTGCCGTCGGCCACGCTGAGTTCGTTGGGCACAAGCAGCACCTTCTTCAGCTTTTCAAACTGAGCCAGGTTCGCGTTCAACTCATCCACGATCTCCTGATATAGCGCGCGCACTTTCTCCGAGCGCACCAGTTGCTCACGCGAGACGGCGTGCAGGCCATGACCACTCGCCCAGTCTTCCAGCACCGTGAAGTTAGGGACAATCAGCACTGCCGGGAAGCGGCGGCGATCGCCCAGAAGCGCGACTTCGCCAACGAACAGGTTCACTTTCAGCGCGCTTTCAATGGGCTGCGGCGCGATGAACTTTCCGCCGGAAGTCTTGATCAGGTCCTTCTTGCGATCGACGATGGAGAGGAACCCTTCCTCATCAATAGTGGCGATGTCTCCGGTTTTGAACCAGCCATCCTCAAACGCGGCAGCCGTTTCCTCCGGCATCTCCCAATAGCCCTGGAAGACGGACGGGCCGCGCACCAACAGCTCGCCATCGCTCGCCAGGTGAAGCTCGAGGTTCTTGAGCGGCTTGCCGACGGTGCCCATCTTGTGACTTCCCGGAACATTGATGGCAATCACCGGCGAGGTCTCGGTCAGCCCGTAACCTTCGTGAATGGCAATGCCGATATCGGCGAACCACGAAGCCAGATCGATTCCCAGCGGCGCTCCGCCGGAAAGAAACAGGCGCACCTGGCCACCCATCTTCTCGATCAGCTTGGAAAACACCAGGCGATTGGCCAGCTTCCAATCCAGCGCGTTGGGGCGCTCGCCGGCCAGAATCGTGTTGCGATGCTTCCGCCCAACGCTCAGACACCAGTGGAGAATCTTGTTCTTCACACCCTTCGCTTTGAGCTGGACCTGGTTGCACAGCTTCTCGTAAACGCGTGGCACGCCGACAAACAGTGTCGGCCTGGTTTCCAGCATGACCTCGGGAAGCTCGTCAATGACAGGGCAATAAGCGATCGTGACTCCGCGGTAAAACAGCAGGTAATCCAGGTGCCGCGCGGTGATGTGCGAGAGCGGCAGAAACGAGATGCACACGTCCTGCGGACCCACATCCACCAGGTGTCGTGTCATGCTGAGGTTCGACGCGATATTTCCGTGCGTCAGAACGACACCTTTCGGAGTGCCCGTCGTCCCCGAGGTATAGATCAGCGTCGCTACGTCGTCCGGCTGAACCGCGCGCGCCAGCTTTTCGAGCTCAGCATCAGGGCCCGCCTTGGCATCGTAAAGAAACTCCGCCATGGGGATCACGTCGTGCAGCCCGCTGCCGTCATCCATGATGACCACGCGCTCCAGCTTGGTTAGTGGCGTAAGGGCGGCGATCTTGTCGTACTGTTTGCGCGTGGAAATGAACAGCACGCGCGCATTCGAGTGTTGCAGGATGTGAAGACACTGCTCGGCGGTTTGCGTTGCATAGATAGGTACGTCCACCGCCCCGATGAGCAGCGTCGCAAAATCGGCGATCGCCCACTCCGGGCGGTTCTCGCTGAGTATGGCGACGCGATCGCCCTTGCCGATACCCCAATCGATCAGGCGCCGCGCCGTGGCATAGACACGCGCTTGCATCTCGGCCGGCGTGATGGGCTCCCACCTTCCTGACTGCCGGGTGAGAGCGACTCGGTGGCTTCCCCGTTCCACCACCGCGAAGAAAACGTCGTTGAGCGTCTGCAAAGTCATTGCGCCTCCTGTTCTCCGCCCGATGACGGTGATTTGCGCGCTCCGCTCTCAGAAATCCGCATTCCATTCAGGAGAATATCGACGATCGCGTCAGCCGCATTGGCCAGGGGAAACTCATGCTCGCTCAATACCCAGGAGGTCACCATCTCGTCGAGCGCCCCGAAGAAACAGTTGGCGGCAATCTTGTCGGGCATGTCTTGCCGAAACATGCCGCGCTGCTGTCCCTCCTGAATGGCTGCGCGCACCAGGCTGAAGTACTCGATGAGGTGCTGGTGCGAGAACTCCGAGAGCCGCGTACTTTGCCGCAATTCCATTTGAAAGACGATCGCGGCATTGCGATTGCCACCCAGAGCCTGCAGGTGCAAACGCGCCAGCTTGCGAAGCCGCTCCACCGGGTCGGCAACCTGCTCCAGTTCCGTGCGGGCATTGGCCATGAAGGTGTCAAACGCGGTGCTGATGGCAGTGGCGAGGATCTCGTCCTTGTTCTTGAAGTAGAGGTAAACCGTGCCATCAGCAACATTGGCACGGTCGGCGATATCTGAGATACGCGACACGAAGAAGCCCTTCTCGGCAAACACCGCCAGCGCAGCTTCGAGAATTCGATCGTACTTCTCGGGATTGCGCACGACAGGCGCTGCGACTTCAGGCGATGTTGTTTCGCGCTTGGGCAACTCTACGACCTCGGTCCCGGGCTCTAACGCAAGCTCCCAGACGGCAATCACTTACGGTGAACCGGGCTTCCGAATGAACCCTCATTCACTGTAAGACCACTTCGGGAAATCTGCAATGAAAGCGGCCACTGTTTTGCAACCTTGTCCCGAATTGCAACTGGCACAGAACCCCGCCGAGCAAAGCCCAGCATCGCGCTTCGGGATAGATATCGCGTTTGCGCACCCTCGGTGTCATCCCGAGCGTAGCGAAGCGGAGTCGAGGGACCTGCAGTTGTCGCGTGAAGGAAACCGCGCAGGCCCTGTGGAGAAGCGTATCCGGCTTCCTCCTGACCAAGCGGGGCACGCAATGGGTGTGTCACAATGACCAGTCACCAGCACCAGTAAAGAGGAGAGACCCAATGAAACAAGCATTCCTGGCGGTACTGCTGGCGGCGAATCTGCTGCCCGCCCTGCACGCCGCCGATCAACCGGCACAATCGCCGCCACAGCCCAAGATCAAAGTCGGCGATGTGGCGCCCGACTTCACCCTGACCGATCAGAACAACAACAAGGTTTCGCTGCACGAGTTCAAGGGCAAGAAAAACGTTGCGCTGGCGTTTTACGTCTTCGCCTTCACCGGTGGTTGAAGCAAGGAGATGCAGGCCTTCCAGCAAGACCTTGCGAAGCTGGAAGCTGCCGATACCCAGGTTCTGGGTGTGAGCATGGACTCTCCCTTCTCCAACAAGGCGTGGGCGCAACAGATCGGCGTCACCTTTCCGCTGCTCAGCGATTGGGGCGGTGACGTGACAAGGGAATATGGACTCTATAACCCGAAATACAAAGCCGCACGGCGTGCGACCTTCGTTATCGACAAAGACGGAAAGGTAGTTGACATCAAGCTCGACAGCGAGGCTATCGACCCGACGAAAACCATCGAGGCCTGCCAGGCAAGGAAACTGAACCGGTAAACCTGGCTGGTACCCAGCCTAGCTCTGCCATCGGAAGCGCATCGCGGCGACCGTGATGTCGTCGGCTTGATGCGCTTCCCGGCTGAACGCGTGCACCGGGTCTCGGACGGACTCCGCGAACCGGAACGGCGAATTCTTCTGCAAAGCGATGCGTCAGGAGTCAGTTCCCCAAACTTTTTCGCAAACGTGCGCCAAGGCCAGGTGCCGGCGAGCCGATTTTCGACGGGTCAGCCGAAGGGCAAATGACAGCGTGATTCTGGTTGCCCAATTGGATTGGACGTAAACTGTTCGCCGTGCTCCCCTCCGACGTAAAACCCGGCGACATCCTGTTCCTGCTGGATACCCCTGACAACACCTCTGTCAAGCATCTGGGAATCAAACTCGGTCAGAAGCTGACCAGCCTGAATGTTGGGCGACAAAATATGGGGAGAGCCGATTTCGTCCATGCTTTGATCTTCATCGGTTTGGGTGCAGTGGCTGAGGCTAGCGGTGAGGCGGGAGAGGTACGTGCCATCGGACTGAACCAACGCCATGGGATCTACAGGGTCTACACATGTACGAATGACGCTCTTGGCAAGCGCGCGTCGGAGGCCGCGCTCAACTGGTCGGTATTAGGGGGCATGGGATATGCGAAGCGCAAGGCGGTGATGAGCATCTTTCATTCGGACGACCTTGCGAAATGCGGCAAGAGCCGGGCGCTGGCGTACGCGAACCAGATTAACGCGGCTAAGCCCAACTTTGGACGGGGACGCGCCTTTTGCAGCGAGTTCGTAATCGCCTGTTATCAGGCCGCCGCCATCGACCTTGCTCCTGGCGGGTCCGGTACCTCCGCGTTGCAGGGTCCGGTTCTGGAGTGCGATGCGAAGCATTGCAGCGTGCGGGCGTTTCATGACCGGCTAGTCAGAGATTCCCAGTTCAAGTGGATGGGCACCCTGCAGCTCGCGAGGGATATCGGCCTGTCAATCCCTGTAACTGCCTGAACCTGCCTAACCTTCAGCTCTTAGTCCGGAAGCGCGTCACCGTCAGCGTAATGTCGTCGGCCTGAAGCGCTTCCCCGCAGAACGCGCGCACTGCCCGCAGCACCGACTGGACCACGTCGGGAGCCGACACGCTCTGCGACTGAGGCAGGGAAGCAATCAGACGCTCTTCGCCGAACTCCTCCTCGCGGTCGTTGCGCGCTTCTGTCACCCCGTCGGAGAACATCACGACCAGGTCTTGATCGCGCAACTGCAACGTCTCTTCTTCGAAGGTCGCCTCTTCAAAAGCACCCACAACCAGGCCACCGCACGTCAGCCGCCGTGCTTGTCCCTGAGAGATCACCACCGGCGGGTTATGCCCGGCATTCGAATACACAAAGCGTCCGTCGGCCGAGAGCACACCATAGACGAGGGTTGCATACTGCGCCCCTAAGCCACGAGCCAGCAACGCGCTGTTCAATCGCGCCATCAAGGCCGCGGGATTGGTTTGCGCGCGCGCTTCCACGGCCAGCATTCCCTGAATCATGGCCGCCAGCAGCGCCGCCGGCGGCCCTTTGCCCGATACATCGCCCAGCGCGATGCCAAGAGCGCCGGAAGGCAGTTCCATGAACTCGAAGAAGTCGCCGCCGATGGTCCGGCAGGGAAGCGAGTCGCCCACTGCCTCGTAGAAACTTCCCGTTCGCAGGGTTCGGGACAACAGCGCTGACTGAACCGTCGCCGCCGTCCTCAGCTCCTGGTCCAGACGCGCTTTTTCCAAAACTCCAAGCACCGCACTAATGTCATACAGGCGCTCTTCTCGTAGCGATTTTTCCGTCAACCATCGTGAGCAGCAGAAGGTTGCGATAGGTGACCCGCTCGCCCGTGGGAGGAAGCCCGAACCAGCCTTTGTTATCGGTAAAGGAATTAAACGCAATCCCGAGGACGCGGTCGCCATCCACCATTACGTCCACTCCACCCACCGTCCAGTCCGGGAAGGTGGTGAACATCGTCTCCCAGGAGGCCGCAATTGCCTCCCGGCCATGCATTTCGTGAAATGCCGGGCTGATGACCGTCGCGTCATCTGCGTAATGCGAGAGAATGGTCGCCGCGTCGTGGCGGTTGACGGCATCGCTCAGACGAGCGAATAGTGCGATCGCCTCTTCTCGTGAAATAGCCATCTCTAAACCTTAACCCGCGCTCACTTCAAAGTCTGCGCAAAGAAATCCGCAGTCGCGCCATACGCCTTCACCCAAGTCTTGTACATCAGGAAGTCGTGAATCTCGTCGGGAAATACCAGCACCTCGACCTTCACATGCTCCTGCCGCAGCCGCTGCGCCAGATCGACTGTCTGGCTGAAAGGAACGTTGCGGTCATCGTCGCCCTGGATCAGCAGCACCGGCGACTTCCACAACTGCACCGAGGCGTTGGGCGAAGATTCGTAGGCCAGCTTCTTCGCCTGCTCCAGATCGGGTGCTGCCGAAGTGTCGTTGCCATCCCAGTGCCGGCAGGAACACCGACCAGTCATGCACGCCGTGGAAATCAACCCCCGCGGCGAACAAGTCGGAGTTGCGCGCCAGTCCCATGCGCCGTCAAATATCCGCCATACGAACCGCCCCATAAACCAAGCCGCTTGGGATCGACAGTGGGCTGACGAGCGCAGGTACTTCGCCGCCGCTGTGATGTCTTTGTACTCCGAGGCGCCGCGCCAGCCCCCGTCGGCCGGCTCGCGAAAGGCGCGGCCATACATGATGCCCAGCCGATAGTTCACCGACAAAACGACATAACCTTGGCTCGCGAGGTACTGATTCATAGCGTAGGCGTTGTGGTAGTAGTCCATGTAATGGAAGCCGAGCATCATCTGGCGAATCGGGCCGCCATGCATGAAGATCAGCGCCGGCCCCGCCTGCGTGCGTCCTGCCGGAACGAAGAGCTGGCCGTGGATCTTCAGCCCGTCTTCGCTGTCGAAGATGACTTGCTTCGGAACCACTAGCTGCGAAGAAGGAAAATCCGCCGGCAACGCCGACGCCGCAATCATCTCGCGCCCCTGCGCGGTGATGCGATACGGCATGGCCGGCGAGGTCGCGGTCGAACCCAGACATGCGAGGTAGCCACCTGTGCCCGTCTCGACCGGAGACCACTCCATCGTCTCGCCATGCGTCACCGCCTGCAGGCTTGCCATCAGGCAGCGCAACCCGCCAGATGTGACGGCGATCGACGTCGTTCTCGTTCGAGGTGTAGAGCACCGACTTCTTGTCGGCCGAGAGCGTGACGTCTTCGACTTCGTAATCGCCGGGCGTGAGCAGGACCGGCGCGCCTCCCGTCACCGCGATGGAATAAAGATGGTTCCAGCCATCCTGCTCGGAGGCAAACAGCAGCCGGTCATTCGACGGAAACTTGAACGAGACATCCGCGGTCAGCTCGGGATACGAGTCTTCCAGCTTCGCGCCGCTCTGCCACACCTGATGTCCCTTGCCGGTCTCGGGATCAGCCACCCAGATCGACCACGGCAAGCGGATGCTGCGGAATCAGGGTCTGCTTCTGCTCGGCTCCCGCAATCCGCTCAAAGGCCACCTGCTTGCCGTCAGGCGACCAGCGCGGCGAAACATCGCGATCGACTCCAGCCGCGAGATAGCGGACCGAGTCATGGCCGAAGTCGTAGATGCCGATAAAGCTGTGATCGCCACGATCGCTGACAAACGCGATGTGCCGCCCGTCGGGCGACCACTGCGGACTGAGCGTGTTTCCCGGCAGGTCGGTCAACTGATGCGAGGGAGTCGCGCCGGACACAGGCGCAATCCATAGCTGCTTGCGCGCCGCCCACACAGCGAACTGCCCGTCCGGCGAGATCTCGACGTCCTCACATCCCTCTTCGCCGCAGCCCATCTCGCCCAACGCGCGCGGCGAGTCGCCGTCCACATCCATCGCCCAGACCATCTGCTTGCGCGGGGAAACGATCGTTCGTCGGAGCGGCCACACGCCCGCCTCATTGGTCTCGCTGCCGCGAACGAAGACGACCGTGCGTCCGTCAGGCGTGATGCGCAGGCTGGCGATGGGAGTGCCATCGTCGCCGGTGAAGTGCGTCACCTGGCGCGCCGCGAAGTTTGGCCCGTCGGCAATCCACACATTGCGCGCGCCCTTGGCATTGAAAACCCACGCGATGCGCGGCGAATGTTGCGCCGCTACCAGCTCCGACGGAAACGGCGAGCTCAACACTTGCTCAAGGGTGAAGGTGCCGGCGTGCGCGAAAACGCAACACGCGAGAACGCAAAAGAAGATGAAGAGCGAAAGGGCAGTGCGACGAGCCAGGTTCACGGTCATGGAGCCAAAGCTTAACATCCCGAGCGAGCCATTTTTCTTGAATTGTTTTTTTTACGTTGTCATCAGGAGCGAAGCGAGGGACCTGCTTCTCGCCCGCAGCGCCAACAGCCTTTCGTGCCGAAGATCTGTGCTCCTCTTTTCTGTTTGTGATCCGAGCGGAGCCGTGGGACCTGCAGTCTTGCCGCAGCCAGGAAGCTGCACCCTAATTCAAAATCAGCAACGACCATAGACAGCACCATCTTCGCTCAGCAAAGGAGAACAGGTTTTTCGCTTAGCTCGTGATGACACACTGGGGGCTGCACTCCTCATTCCTGAATGACGCTCCGTCGCGAGGCGAAACTGCAGATCCCTCGGCTGCGCTCGGGATGACACGGCGGTGGGGAGCGCTCGGGATGACATGGGATGGGGGCGCTCGGCATGACAACGTCAAAAGCGCGCTGGAGTCCTACCTCAAGCAAGGGCAACACCACCGGGGATGCCGTCTTATACAATGCCTCGATGCGGAAGCCGACTTCGTTGCTGCGCCTTCTCGTTCTCATCACCCTGGCTGTCGCTGCATCGTCAGCCAACGACCAGTTCACGCCCCTTGTCGCTTCTGCGCTTACGGCAACCACCACGCCGTTCCTGGGCACGGATGGGCAGCAACATCTGGTGTATGAGTTGGTGATCACCAATACCAACCCCACGCCGGCAACGCTGCAGAAGGTCACCGTGCTGGACGGTTCCGATCCAACCAGAGTCATTGCGACGTTTGAGGCGAACGATTTGCTATCGCGCTTGCGGACGACGGGCGGAGGCGAGGTCGAGAGTCCCACCCTTGAGCTCGACAGTACTCGCCTCTTGCTGATCGATATCTCCCTGGCGCCGACTGCCACGCTTCCGTCGCGATTAGTGCACCGTATAGAACTGCGCGGCGCGCCTTCGCCTGCCCGCCAGCCGACAACTCCCGTTGCTCTGAGCTATGCGGTGGCGCCCATAGAGATTTCCCGTAAGCTGCGCGTCATCGGTCCGCCGCTCGCCGGTAAACACTGGGTGGTGACTAACGGATGCTGCGCGCCAGGAGGCGCTCACCGGGCCACGAGCCTGGCAGTGAATGGCGGGATTTTCTTCGCCCAGCGCTTTGCCATTGACTGGATGCGCCTGGATGACGCAGGCCGCTTCGTGATGGGAGATCCCTCCGACGTGCACAACTACACCTCGTATGGCGCCGACCTATTGGCGGTCGCCGATGGGACGGTGGTAGATACCCTGAATAATCTCGACGACCAGAAACCGGGAACGCTGCCCGACCCAAAAACCATCACCATCGAGAACGTAGATGGAAACCACGTCGTGCTGGACCTCGGCGATGGCGTGTTTGCCTTCTATGCCCACATGATCAAGGGCTCGGTTGTGGTGCACCAGGGCGACCATGTCACGCGCGGACAGGTTCTGGGCAAGCTGGGCAATACCGGAAACACTTCCGCCCCACACCTGCATTTTCACCTGATGGATGGTCCGTCGGTCCTGGGGTCGCAGGGAATCCCGTACGAGATCGACGCATTTCAACTCGCGGGCGAAGTCAACAAGGCACAGTTCGATGCTGCGCCGGGAGTTGAGGGCGAGTGGAGCAAAGGCTTGTTGCCAACGCCCAGCCCGCGCCAGAAGCAGTTCCCGCTGGATTTGAATGTGGTGAATTTCTGAATGAATCAGGTTGTCCGAGCTACCCATCCGCTTGGGTCTTCGCCGCCTGTAATCGACCGCCAAGCTGCTCGAGCGCCTCGCGAAAACTCGTCCCATCACTCCAAGAGAGTGCTTGGTAGCACGAGACGGGCTCCGACAGTGATCGATCACTAAAGCCAGTGATCAAGGGAATGATAGGTGCCTTTGTCCTGTGTCGCTGGTGAAAGGCGACAATCTCGAAGTTAACCCAATCCCGTTCAAGATATCGTTTCTTGCTGGCTACAACCACAAGAGCAGAGGAACGCCTAAGGGCTTTATAAATCGGTATGCTCCACATCTCTCGCTTGGCCGGTAATTCAACAGGCGAAAAGAACACCGAGAGCTTCAGCTTTGCCGAGAGGTATTTGAATACCCTTTTTGCAATTTCTTGGTCAGGCTTCGCATAACTGAGAAACGCATCATAACGACCTGCCTTTCTTAGGTCGCGCTTCAGTGATGCAGGAGCTGATGAGTACCCAGAATGCCTTTCTACAATGCTGCGGGTTACGGGGCAAAGGTCGTTCTTTCTCGCAGCGTCCTCGAAGGCCTTTATCTCCTTCGGAGTTCGCCACTGCCCGACGTCTATTGAGAATGCTCCATGCAGGAAATTACGCCAGCTTGTACCGTGCCACCTCTTTCCGCTGTAGAAGAAAAGATCGGGTATAAACTCCTTCCTCCCGCTCGATACTGCTTGCTGCAGCTTCTTGACCTTGAAGAGTCCGACAGGTCGATTAAGGACGCGGTCGGGTCTACATTCACCGTCACACAGAACGACGTCGTCGGGCAACGCGATTGTTGCGATGCGGTCCAACTCAATTCCAAGGTCCGCTGCATTGATATTAATGAAGCAATCCTTGAGTCGGCTCTTTCCGTAATCGGTGTTGACCAAAACTTCATCGGGGCCGTACTCCCATTTGCACGCGAGCGGCTCCGGAACGAAATCCTGTAGATCCAAGTTCTTGAATTGCTTCGACCACAGACGTCGGAAATTTGCAAACTCTGGTCTGTCGAGATTCCGCTGTTCTTCCTCGGGCTGCAACGTGTAGCGAACCCTTCTTTTGGGGTTGAGCACCACCAATTCCTCTGCAAGCTCACGTTCGAGGGCCTGAAGTGGATACAAGAGTTCGTCCCGGTTGTCACAAGCACCGTTCGCTATGTTCCAGCCGATAGGAAAGATCTCCCTATAGAAAAGACAGTAGTAGAGCTCGTCCTGAAACGTGACAATCGGCAGAGTACCAGCACTGGCCCATCGCCAAAGTAATGGTGATTCGCCGGTCGGAAAGACTACCTCCTTTCCGTTGGAAAGAACTGCGGAAATGCGATCCTGATAGGCCTTAAGCACCGCACTGAAGTGTCCACCCAGCTGGGACCTTACTGCCTCACGCACAAAGTCGCGACCAGATCTGTTCCAAACAGCTGGCGTCCGGCTGTCAAAGCCGACGGAAAGCCTCGCACCTCCTCGAAAGCCCCGTCGGGGACGGAGAGTGAAAGTGGTAAGCAGGACTTCTAAGAAAACGTTCTCTGCGGAACCTAGAGTGCGAACGAGATCGCTGGGTAGGAGCAACATTGATACACCCCAAACTGTGAGCAGCACGGTAGTCTAACACTGTTATTCATTCCAGAGAGTACTTACTTTGCGTGATTCATCGCATCGCTCTCCGTGGAGTCACCCACTCCTGTGGCGACAATCACCGACGCGTCGCGCGAAAGGGAGCATACTTGTATTCCGCAGCCGAGATTCATTCCTTGAGCCAATCTACGATCGCTTGGCCCAATTCAGTTTCAGGGAGACACTATGAAACGGAATCTGCTGTCTGTTCTTCTCCTGCTTTGCTTTGTACCTGCTCTGTTCGCCGCACAAGTCCTGCGCCCGCGCGTCATTCATGAAACCCGGCACGACACTTCGCCCGCTCTGCATGATCTGCTTCGCGGGGTTGCACCCGGGCTCAGGGCCGGAACGCAGCACGAAATGGAGATGGAGGAGCCGCCATTTCGCCAGGCCGCAGGCGCACGCGATACGGTTGTCCAGTCTTCGCCGGGCGGTCCGCAGCAAGCGGGGATCGTGCTTAGCTTCGACGGAATGACCGGCTCGTTTCCACCGCCCGACACTAATGGAGCACCAGGCCTGAGCCAATACCTTCAGATCGTGAACTGGAACTATGCCGTGTTTGATAAAGCTACCGGCCAAGTAACTTTCGGTCCGTACCCTATCACCACCATCTTTACGGGCTTTGGAGGTGCGTGCGAGTTCAACAAGGTTGGCGATCCAACGGTGCGCTTCGACCGTATGGCCGGCAGGTGGGTGATTCAGCAGACCGCAGGAACCGGCGGCATCTACCTGATTTGTGTGGCCGTTTCGACCACATCCGATGCCACCGGATCGTACGCACGCTATTCCTTCTCTTATGCCCCCAAGCTCCCTGACTATCCCAAGCTCGCGGTGTGGCCCGATGCGTATTACGTGAATTCCGACATTTACGGCACCAGCGGATTCGAGGGGAGTTCATCATGCGCCCTCGACCGCAAATCGATGCTGCAAGGCGCACCGGCGTCCGCCATCTGCTTCCAGACCGGCAGCAATGTCTTTCAGCTTTTGCCTGCCGACCTGGATGGCGCCATCCCACCGCCGTCGGGAGCTCCCAACTACCAGGTGGGTAATGTAAGCGCTTCGAACAATACGTTGCAGCTTTACAAGTTCCACGTGGACTTTGCTAACCCGCAGAACTCTACGTACACCGGCCCGTTCCCCATCAGCGTGGCTGGATACACAATTGCCTGCTGGTATACGTGCGTGCCACAACTAGGCACCAGCAACCTTCTGGACGCACTCGGCAGCTTTATGATGTATCGCCTCGCCTACCGCAACTACATTCCGGTGACAGTGCCTGTCACCATTGCCCAAGCCGCACATGAGACGCTGGTCGCAGAACACTCCCTGAAAAGCGACAGTGGACAGGTCGTGACTCGCTGGTATGAGTTCCGGGCGCCGGAGAATGGAAACTTCACCGTCTATCAGCAAGGGACCTTCGCCCCTGATACGTACTGGCGCTGGATGGGCAGCATCGCCATGGACAAGAAAGGCGACATTGCCCTCGGCTATAGCCTGAGCGATGCCAGCCTGTATCCTTCGATCTACTTCACCGGGCGCGTGCCGGAAGATCCGCTGGGCACGATGGAGCAGGAAGTCAACATCATTGCGGGTACTAATTCGCAGACCATAAATCGTTGGGGAGATTACAGCAGCATGGTTCCGGATCCGGTGGACGATTGCACCATGTGGTACACCACCGAATATTTGCAGACAGGCTCGCAAAGCTGGAAGACACGTATCGCTGCGCTGAAGTTCTCAACCTGCCACTAATCGAAAACGCTCTCGTCTCCACTCATTCCCGGGTGCCCCACTCATTCCTTCGTTTGGAATCAGTGGGAGTTAGAGGGTCTGCAGTGCAATTTCACTCACAAAAAGTAAATATTTCTAAACGAGAACACGCGTAGCGACAGCCTTGAATTGATCTAGAAGTGCAAGAGTCTGACTATAGGGCAACGGATAACTCCGGAATAGAATGAGCCGCTTGCTGTTCTTGAGAGCCGTGTATCACTCAGATCCGGCGTGAAAACGACGGTTTCAGAGTATCAGAGGGCGAAGTTGGTTGGTCCGGCGCAGGATGTCGTCGGCCAGCGCCTGCAACATGGAGGATTCACGCAATCGCAGGATGGGACGATTCTGCGGGCGGGTGAGTTCGCCGGGCAGCAAAAAGAGTTTGTAGCGCAGCTTAGAGAGGGTCAGCCGTTGCCAGGGATCGGGCAGACAGAGCCATTGGAAGGCGGTGACGAGATTGTAGGCGAGGCGAATGATTTCTAAGAACAGAGCGTTGGCCTCGAACGAGCGGGTGGGGATTTTGCGCAGCGCATAATCCTCCAGCAACTCGCCGAGGCGCGGCTCGATGGCGGCCCGCGCGTCGTAGAAGTGCCAGACGCCCAGCGGAGTGAGCGAGAGATTGGTGACCCAGGCGCGATAGACATAACGGCCCAAAGCGAACAGGGTGGGTTGCTTCTCCTCGGCGGAAAGGAAGCGGCGCGCGACCACGAAACGACGGGCCCGCGACCAACTCTGCGGACGATGTTGGAAATCGGCCATCTCCCAATGGCGGTTGACCTGGGTGTAGCGCAGTCCCGGCAGCAGGCGTTGCAAAGCCGGGGTCATGCGGGCCACAACCGCATACTCGGCGGGCCGAGATTCGAGGGCGTCGAAAACGGGATTCAAACCGAAACCGGCATCGGCCCGCACCCGCAGCTCGCGGATATCAGGAGGAACATTGGCGAAGCAGGTATCGAGCAGTTGGGGACTGCCGTCCCAGGTTCCGGCGTTGCCGGCGCGCAGTTCGGCATCCCAGAGGTAGGTGGAGTTGGCTTCCACGCACAGCAGCGGGTTGTAAGAACGCTTGCCGCGATAACGCGGGTTGTAGCCGACTTCGGCCCCGTCCTGATGTCCAAAGACGGTGACCACGGTGCTGTCGAGGTCGAAGATCAGGCGAGAACGGTGGTCGGGTAGGTGGATGAACTTTTGCAGCAGTCGATCGTTTACGCGATGAAGCTGTTCCCAGAACTGTGGCGGTGCATGGAGTAGAAAGCGGCGCAACGTTTGCGGATCAGGGAAGCTGGGCAGACCGGTCAGGTACTGGAAGGTGCCGTTGGAACGCAGGAATGACGCGGTTTCGAGGCGATCCAGGCCCAGCACAATGGGGTAGATCAGGGCCAGCATCATCTGGGGAACGGTATAGCGGCGGTTGCGCCTGGGATAAACTAGTTGTTGGGCGAGAACATGTCGCAATTGCAGCACTTGCAGAAATTCGCGAAAGAAATAGACGCCACCGAAGTGCGTGAGACCAGCATGATTACAGGAGATTCTTAGATTTCGAGGCGATCTGCGCATTCCGACACTTACTTCACCAAAAGTTAGGTAAGTGTCAGAGTATCAAAATCTAAGTAGAACACTGATAAACACAGCCCTCGGCGCATCCTGGAGACCCGAGAATGCGCCGGATCCAGGTGATACAAAGCAAATGCCTACCGCTCACCGTATCCGGATCAGCTCGATATCGAACACGAGCATGCCATACGGCGGATTCTTGCCTTTATAGGCAAGCTTCTCCGGAACCCAGAAGCGCGTCTTCTCACCTTCGACCATCAAGGGCACTCCTTCGGTCCAGCCGGCAATGACGCGATCGAGCGGCAGCGTCATGGGCTCACCGCGCGTGTAGGAGCTGTCGAACATCTTGCCATCGGTGGTCCAGCCGGTGTACTGCACCGTGACCTCATCGGCCTTTGTGGGGTGGCGTTGACCTGTGCCGGGGCGCAGCACCTTGTAGTAGAGACCGCTCTTGGTTTGGGTGGCGTCGTCAGGAGGAGCTTTCACATCGGCGGGAGTTCGCAGCGGCATGTCGAGCAAGGTCACGTCGAAGACCACCTGCCCCGCCGGCTTTCCCGGCTGACCCTTGAAGGCCAGCCCTTGGGGAACCCATAGCCGGCGAGTCTCGCCGACCACCATCATCTGCACACCCTCGGTCAGGCCAGGAATGATGCGGTTGAGAGTCAGCGTCCTGGGCCCGCCTTCGGCTGGCGTGTTGTCGAACATCTTGCCATCGCTGGTCCAGCCGATGTAATCGACAACGACGGTCTCGTCCTTCGTCGGATGATCGTTGCCGGTGCCCGGCTTCAGTACCTTGGTCGCCAGGCCTGACGGGTTCTTTGTGGCGTTCGCTGGAACCGATGCGACGTCCGCAGGCGCCGTGATGCTTTTGGGCTGTTGCTGAGCCGGCGCCGCCTGAGCAAAGCCGGCTGCCACCAGAAGAATGAGAATCATGCGAAGAAGCTGCATATAGCGATTGTATTGGGCTCGGGTGAATTGGCGCTAGCCGAATGAGCCTCTTAATCAGTCTCCGAAATCCTCTTCCAAAAACCATGTGATTTTTCAGATTTCACCGCCGGTTTTTTGACTTTGAAACTACACGCAACTGTGCCAACATACTCCTCCGCAGTCCAAAGCCCCCCGTCCGGCAACTGCTCCAAGGCCCCATCTTCAAGGAGGAACTATGAAGAAGCTCACTCTGGTATTGGTTTCGGGGCTCCTGTTCTTTGCTATTGCCGCGTACGCCGAGACTCCGTACTTCTATGGCGGGGATCTCGATCCGAACCATCAATTCACCAACGCGATCTTGAATGACAACGTCGGCGATTATGATCCCTACACCTCTGCTACTTATCAGAACTTCTATGCCCTATCGAACATTACCGTCAGGGGCCTGTTCACCAACAACCTGAGCGACTTCATGCCGAGCTCGGGATACTGGGAAATTCGCAGCAGCGTCTCTGAAGGCAACGGAGGCACGCTCATCGCTTCGGGCACAGGCGCTATAACCAACAATCCGACCGGACGCAGCTACCACGGATACCAGGAGTACACCAACCTGGTTTCTGGTCTGAGCGTGAGCCTGGCCACGGGGCAGTATTGGTTCGCCGTAGTCCCGGTTTGCCAGGGTTGTGAGAACGGATTCGACAACGCGTACAACGGCAATACCTTTGGCCTGAACAGTATTGGCAAGTCAGACCTCAATCTGGAGTACTTCAACAGTCCGTCGCGCGGGATCAATTTTCTCAACCCCAACGATAACGACGGCCACTTCCCAACCTTCACCAGCGGTGTGTACGCCGACCCCGGAGTGCCTGAACCGGCGAGCCTGCTGCTGCTGGGAAGCGGAATAGCAAGCGCTATCGGAGTGTTGCGGCGCAAAGTGCTCTAAGTCGCGTTTTTCGACAGCTCGTTTTGACACGATGAAGCAATCGGTGGTCAGCCGGAAATAAACAGTGTCGTAGCAGCGATTGTCCTCATCCAGTAGGGAGATTAGGCATGCCGGTACCTACGGGATTAGTGGAATCCTGGGGAACCGCATCTTTTGAAGCCAGGACGTAGTCCGCAAGTTTTAGACAGCCTGCGGATTGTTAACGACAGGCTAATTCTCTTTTCAGCCACCTCGCCTTTTCCACATTCGCCTGGTCACACAACTCTCAGGTGTCCGGTATTAGCTGTTACAACCGGCAGGTTCACAACTCAGAGCTGAAAATGAAGGAGGCAAATCATGAAAATCGTAGTCATCGGCGGCACTGGACTCATCGGGTCAAAGCTCGTCGCCAAGCTGCGTGAGCACGGGCACGAAGCAATCGCGGCAGCACCCAATACTGGCGTCAACAGCGTCACCGGCGAGGGACTGGCGGCAGCCCTGAAAGGTGCGTCGGTGGTGGTTGACGTATCGAACGCTCCCTCGTGGGAAGACACGGCGGTGATGAACTTCTTCGAAACATCAACCCGTAACCTTCTCGCCGGCGAAGCGGCGGCGGGCGTGCGACATCACGTTGCACTGTCGGTCGTGGGAACGGACCGAATGCTGACAAGCGGCTACTTCCGCGCAAAACTCGCACAGGAGAACTTGATCAAGGGCTCATCCATTCCCTACACCATTGTCCGGGCGACGCAGTTCTTCGAATTCGTCAAGGGCATCTCCGATTTTTCCACGCAGGGCAATAAGGTACACCTGCCAACTGCGCTCATTCAGCCGATGGCGGCCGACGATGTTGCCGGCGAACTAGCCCGGGTCGCGATGGGCACACCCGTGAATGGCACTGGTTGAAATCGGGGGCCCGGAACAGTTTGGTCTCGATGAGCTCGTTCGGAAAGCACTTGCCGCGTGGAAGGATCCGCGCGAGGTGGTCGCTGACCCGAAGGCAACATACTACGGTGTGGCGGTGAGCGAGAGAACCCTCGTTCCCGAGAGTGATGCGCGCCTTGGCAAGACGCGTTTCGAAACCTGGCTTAGCCAGTCGAAGGGTCAAAGCCCAGGCACGCATACGATACCCGAAACAGCTGCGAAAAAAACCGCTTAGTAGGCGAGACCATTTCCTTGGGGCCGGTTTGACCGACCGGCCTCACGCGCGCCACTCGGACCGGCCTCAGAACACATTACAGCTGGCCGGCTGGCGGTGGTCTGCGCAAACGAAAGGATAATCATGACGATCGCACAACGGATTTTGCTGCTGGTATGTTTCCTGAGCGGAACGCTATTGGCTCAGGAAGCTAAGGTCACGGAACTTATGTCGAAGGACCTGCCGGAGTATCCGGGTAAGGAAGGCCTGATGATCATGGTTGAGTATCCTCCGGGCAGTTCGGACCCGGTGCATCGACACAACGCTGATGCGTTTCTTTACGTGCTGGAAGGCTCGGTCATAATGCAGGTGAAGGGCGGCAAAGAAGTCACCCTGACGCCAGGCCAGACCTTCTACGAAGGCCCCGCCGATGTTCACGTCGTTGGTCGGAACGCAAGTAGTACCAAGCCGGCGAAATTTGTCGTGTTCTTGGTTAAAGACAAAGGCGCTCCGGTGTTAGTGCCGGTGCAGTGATAGCGGAATTCGAGGCGGTGCTCCACTCATTCCTTCAGCTGGGATGAGTGGACTGATCTTCGATTTGGGGGTGGGGCACTCATGGAAGGCGAACTGGGACGCGCGCCGCGGGGGATCGCTGCTTCCGGGGTGGGTGGCGTGCTGCTTAAGTAAGTTTGTAGTTCGTTCCTACGGCTCTATAGTTTGCTTTCGCCTTATTCCGCTTTGTATTTCTGTTATGGCTTACGAATTGTCCGCAAATTCGATGTGAGGAAGCGCGCTTCCATGTGTATTCGTCAATGGGTCCTTTTGCAAGTAAGGACAGGGGCGTAAATCTGGTTTTCGCGCCTTAAACCGTATTAGGGTGTATCGGTACTTCCCAGGTGGCCAGTCACTAGTATCAAGCCACAAACACCGACCATTGCACAGGTCTCAACATCGCGAGGCCCAGAGTAAAGAAATCGCGCAATCAAGTAAGTGATTACCGTCACATATCTTCGGATAAATTTCGAACTAAGGTGGATTACTTTCGTGCCATTTGGCGGGGGATGCAGTGCTCGGGTGCGCAGGTTTGTATCACCTGGATCCGGCGCATTCTCGGGTCTCCAGGATGCGCCGAGGGCTGTGTTTATCAGTGTTCTACTTAGATTTTGATACTCTGACACTTACCTAACTTTTGGTGAAGTAAGTGTCGGAATGCGCAGATCGCCTCGAAATCTAAGAATCTCCTGTAATCATGCTGGTCTCACGCACTTCGGTGGCGTCTATTTCTTTCGCGAATTTCTGCAAGTGCTGCAATTGCGACATGTTCTCGCCCAACAACTAGTTTATCCCAGGCGCAACCGCCGCTATACCGTTCCCCAGATGATGCTGGCCCTGATCTACCCCATTGTGCTGGGCCTGGATCGCCTCGAAACCGCGTCATTCCTGCGTTCCAACGGCACCTTCCAGTACCTGACCGGTCTGCCCAGCTTCCCTGATCCGCAAACGTTGCGCCGCTTTCTACTCCATGCACCGCCACAGTTCTGGGAACAGCTTCATCGCGTAAACGATCGACTGCTGCAAAAGTTCATCCACCTACCCGACCACCGTTCTCGCCTGATCTTCGACCTCGACAGCACCGTGGTCACCGTCTTTGGACATCAGGACGGGGCCGAAGTCGGCTACAACCCGCGTTATCGCGGCAAGCGTTCTTACAACCCGCTGCTGTGCGTGGAAGCCAACTCCACCTACCTCTGGGATGCCGAACTGCGCGCCGGCAACGCCGGAACCTGGGACGGCAGTCCCCAACTGCTCGATACCTGCTTCGCCAATGTTCCTCCTGATATCCGCGAGCTGCGGGTGCGGGCCGATGCCGGTTTCGGTTTGAATCCCGTTTTCGACGCCCTCGAATCTCGGCCCGCCGAGTATGCGGTTGTGGCCCGCATGACCCCGGCTTTGCAACGCCTGCTGCCGGGACTGCGCTACACCCAGGTCAACCGCCATTGGGAGATGGCCGATTTCCAACATCGTCCGCAGAGTTGGTCGCGGGCCCGTCGTTTCGTGGTCGCGCGCCGCTTCCTTTCCGCCGAGGAGAAGCAACCCACCCTGTTCGCTTTGGGCCGTTATGTCTATCGCGCCTGGGTCACCAATCTCTCGCTCACTCCGCTGGGCGTCTGGCACTTCTACGACGCGCGGGCCGCCATCGAGCCGCGCCTCGGCGAGTTGCTGGAGGATTATGCGCTGCGCAAAATCCCCACCCGCTCGTTCGAGGCCAACGCTCTGTTCTTAGAAATCATTCGCCTCGCCTACAATCTCGTCACCGCCTTCCAATGGCTCTGTCTGCCCGATCCCTGGCAACGGCTGACCCTCTCTAAGCTGCGCTACAAACTCTTTTTGCTGCCCGGCGAACTCACCCGCCCGCAGAATCGTCCCATCCTGCGATTGCGTGAATCCTCCATGTTGCAGGCGCTGGCCGACGACATCCTGCGCCGGACCAACCAACTTCGCCCTCTGATACTCTGAAACCGTCGTTTTCACGCCGGATCTGAGTATCAGGGCACCGACTTCAGTCGTGCCGAACAGCGATCTATAAACGCGGGCTTTATTGATTCCTGCATAAGTAATGTCCTATTTGAGCCGCAAAAAAAGCGGGCTATGGTGAATAAAGGAACGCAACAACCAGGATTGGCGTTGCAGGCTGCGAGCCGACTGACGGGCGGCGTCGGCCAGCGCATCCAGCTCCAGCTGCGCCCGATTGGCCATGGGATTGTTCTTCAGCCAGCTCCAGGCGTACTCCACCGGGTTCAGTTCCGGAGCGTAGGCGGGGAAGTAGCAGGGCTGCGGCCAGCCGCGGGCGAGAAGAAAGTCTTGCGTGCGGCGGGCGCGATGCGCGTTCAGCCGGTCCCACAGCATCAGCCAGGGGGCGTCGAGTTCGCCATCCAGGGCGGAGAGGAAGGCCATCACTTGGGCGGCGGCGATATCGCTGGCATGGAGGCGAAAGTAGAAACGTACGTCATCACGCGCCGGCGAAACGCACAGGGCGGCAATCGCCGACCCCTTGCGATGGTGCGCGCCCCGCTGGTACAGCACCGGGGTCTGGCCCGCCGGAGCCCAACTGCGCCGCACCAGCGGGGCCATCAGAAAGCCGCTCTCGTCCAGAAATACCAGCCAGGCCTTCAAGCGCGACGCTTTTTTTTATGGCGGGCCATTGCTGCTTCACCCATTGGCCAATCGCTTCCTGGTCGCGTTCCACCGCCCGACGTACAGGTTTTTGAGGAGTGAAACCGAGGGCATGCAGCAGGCGGCAGACATGATCGGGATGGTAGTGGATGCCAAACCGCTGTTCGATCCAGCTGGCCACGCGGGGACAGGTCCAGAGCGGGGTAGCGAAACCCGCCGCTTCCGCGCCCCCGAGCAAGGTCTTCTCCAGCCGTTGCCGCTGGGCGGCACGGAGTCGCGGCGGCCGTCCGCAAGCGGGTTGAGCGGCCAGCGCTTGCCGGCCCTGGTGGCGTGCGGCCGAGTTCCATCGTCGAACGCTGCGACGATCAACCCCAACCCGTTGCGCGACTTCGACCGGACTGAGTCCTTGTTGCAGCAGAGCCAGCGCGCGGTAACGACGCTGCTCCAGTTCGTGCGGACTGCCACTGGGACGCATACCAGCAGTATAGGACATTATTTATGCAGGAATCAATAGCCCTTGCTATACAACCCCTCAGGGCCTAAAGGCCAATTCTCTGGAGGACTCTTGCGGCACGGCTGAAGCCGTGCCCTGATACTCAGATCCGGCGTGAAAACGACGGTTTCAGAGTATCAGAGGGCGAAGTTGGTTGGTCCGGCGCAGGATGTCGTCGGCCAGCGCCTGCAACATGGAGGATTCACGCAATCGCAGGATGGGACGATTCTGCGGGCGGGTGAGTTCGCCGGGCAGCAAAAAGAGTTTGTAGCGCAGCTTAGAGAGGGTCAGCCGTTGCCAGGGATCGGGCAGACAGAGCCATTGGAAGGCGGTGACGAGATTGTAGGCGAGGCGAATGATTTCTAAGAACAGAGCGTTGGCCTCGAACGAGCGGGTGGGGATTTTGCGCAGCGCATAATCCTCCAGCAACTCGCCGAGGCGCGGCTCGATGGCGGCCCGCGCGTCGTAGAAGTGCCAGACGCCCAGCGGAGTGAGCGAGAGATTGGTGACCCAGGCGCGATAGACATAACGGCCCAAAGCGAACAGGGTGGGTTGCTTCTCCTCGGCGGAAAGGAAGCGGCGCGCGACCACGAAACGACGGGCCCGCGACCAACTCTGCGGACGATGTTGGAAATCGGCCATCTCCCAATGGCGGTTGACCTGGGTGTAGCGCAGTCCCGGCAGCAGGCGTTGCAAAGCCGGGGTCATGCGGGCCACAACCGCATACTCGGCGGGCCGAGATTCGAGGGCGTCGAAAACGGGATTCAAACCGAAACCGGCATCGGCCCGCACCCGCAGCTCGCGGATATCAGGAGGAACATTGGCGAAGCAGGTATCGAGCAGTTGGGGACTGCCGTCCCAGGTTCCGGCGTTGCCGGCGCGCAGTTCGGCATCCCAGAGGTAGGTGGAGTTGGCTTCCACGCACAGCAGCGGGTTGTAAGAACGCTTGCCGCGATAACGCGGGTTGTAGCCGACTTCGGCCCCGTCCTGATGTCCAAAGACGGTGACCACGGTGCTGTCGAGGTCGAAGATCAGGCGAGAACGGTGGTCGGGTAGGTGGATGAACTTTTGCAGCAGTCGATCGTTTACGCGATGAAGCTGTTCCCAGAACTGTGGCGGTGCATGGAGTAGAAAGCGGCGCAACGTTTGCGGATCAGGGAAGCTGGGCAGACCGGTCAGGTACTGGAAGGTGCCGTTGGAACGCAGGAATGACGCGGTTTCGAGGCGATCCAGGCCCAGCACAATGGGGTAGATCAGGGCCAGCATCATCTGGGGAACGGTATAGCGGCGGTTGCGCCTGGGATAAACTAGTTGTTGGGCGAGAACATGTCGCAATTGCAGCACTTGCAGAAATTCGCGAAAGAAATAGACGCCACCGAAGTGCGTGAGACCAGCATGATTACAGGAGATTCTTAGATTTCGAGGCGATCTGCGCATTCCGACACTTACTTCACCAAAAGTTAGGTAAGTGTCAGAGTATCAAAATCTAAGTAGAACACTGATAAACACAGCCCTCGGCGCATCCTGGAGACCCGAGAATGCGCCGGATCCAGGTGATACAAAGCGAAGTAGTACAGAGCCTGTTATCTCGGATAACTATTACTTGCCGTTGCTAGTGCTATGACCGCATAGATAAGTAATCAATGTATACACTTGGCGGGGAGGGTGTCGGGCTTTATAGCTATGGCATGGGAAGAGGCAAAGCACTCCGGATTCAACTTTCCAGGCGGGATCGGCAGCAATTGGATCGGTTGTTGAGCGGCGGGTTGCAGCCGGTACGAACGGTGCTGCGAGCCTTGGCTCTGCGACAATTGGATGCAGGGCAGGCAACCCCTGCGGTGGCTGTCAGTCTGGGACTTTCGGCCAAAGCGGTGTGGCAGGTCGGCAGACGTTATCAGCAGGGCGGTTTGGAGCGCGCGTTATATGACGCCTCCCGACCGGGGGCAACTCCGGCGCTGGATGGGGAGCAGCGACAGCGCATCATCGCGGTGGCCTGCAGTCAGCCGCCGTCAGGACGGGCGCGCTGGACGGTGCGCCTGCTGACCGAAGAGGTGATCCAACGCAAGCTGGTACCACGAGTCGGGCGAGAAACTATCCGGGTCCTGCTGCAAAGCCACGACCTGAAGCCGTGGCGGGAAAAAAATGTGGTGCGTGGGGGAGTTGGACGAGGAGTACATCGCTCGCATGGAGGAGGTGCTGGGGCTCTATGAAAAGCCTTTTTGCGAGCGGGCACCGGTGGTCTGCATCGACGAGAAGCCGGTGGTGCTGCATGCCGACACCCGTTCCCCGATGGCGATGCAGCCGGGAAGAGCTGCCCGGCGGGACTATGAATACAAGCGTTGCGGAACCGCCAACGTGTTTTGCGGGATCGAGCCCAAGGCGGGACGGCACTTCACCAAGGTGACGCCGACTCGTTGCTCGGCCGAGTTTGCTGATTACCTGCTCGAGATCGCGGCGAGCTATCCGCAGGCCGATACCATCCATCTGGTCATGGACAACCTGAGTACCCACACCCGCAAGGCTCTGGTGGAACGATGTGGAGAAGAAGCTGGCGGTTGGTTGTGGAAGCGTTTTACGGCGCACTACACTCCCAAGCATGGCAGCTGGCTGAACCAGGCGGAGATCGAGGTTGGTTGCTTTCCCGGCAATGCTTAGGAAAACGGCGAATCGGAGACATCGCTGGCTTGCGCCAGCAAACTCGGGCCTGGACCCGTCGCATGAACCGCGATCGGGTCACCATCCAATGGAAGTTTACACGTAAGCGGGCCCGCCACAAGTTTAGTTACATAATCATGCGGTCGAAGCACTAGTTGCTAATTGCTTCTGGTTCACCCACACTTCCCTGTCCCATGACATGCCCTGCCGGCTGAAGAGCAGTTGCCCGGCTCGGCCAGCATGCCGTCGGGGCCGATGCAGGTCTGGGTGTGCAGGCACCAGAAGAGGCCATCGTTCGTCGGAGGCACGGTGGGGTCGTGCGCGACTCCGATGAACTGCTGCTTCCAGCGCAGCGCGGTGCAGAGTCCTTCGCATGTGGTATCAAAGCGCTCGTGATCGGGAAGCATCATCATGCGGCACCTCCGGAGAGAAAAGCAGGTCCTTCAGCGACTGAAGTCGCCTCAGGATGACAAAAAAATGACGGGCTTGTCGGCACGACCAAGGTCGTGCCCTGACGCGGGTCTTCGCAGCCCCAACTCCGATCCGTGCCGATCCGTGTGAATCCGAGGCTGGCTGTCTCTGCCTCAGCGGCTGAAGCCGGAGATGTTGAGCTGCGAGTTATTCTGTACGCCCGGAAGGCGTACTCCATCCAAGACGCCTCGTGGAGAAGAGCAGATCCCTCGGGAGCTAAAACTCCCTCGTGATGACAAATAATTGGGGCGAGACCGACGGCGCGGCTGAAGCCGTGCCCCTTCAAAGCTGTCATGCCGCACCTCCGGTGTTTGCGCCGCCAACCACTCGGCCGGCATCCGCCAGCGACGCGTTGACGATCGCGCGCTTCACCGCCGCCTTGGCCAGCGTGATCTTGTACTTGTTCATGCTGAGCGGCTTGGCATGGGCGACCGCGGCATTGGCGGCGGCCATCGCGGTGTCAGGCGTGATCGTCTTGCCGACCAGCGCTTGCTGCCGCCTCGTCAGAGACCCACGGCACTGGCGCGACGTGTCCCAGCACGATGCGCGCGCTCTTCACCCTGCTGCCATCCATCTCCAGCGCAACCGCGGCCATAGCGAGCGGCCAGTCGAAGGCTGCCTTCTGGCGTACTTCGAAGTACCCCGCCTTCAGTGTTCTGCGCCGGAGGCGGCACGATCAGCTCGATGACCATCTCGTCGGGCTTGAGATCGTGCTCGCGTTCATTCGAAGATTTTGGCGTCAGGAAGAATCGTCCCAGCGGCAATCTCGCGCACTCCGCTCCCTCCGGCATTCGCCGAGTAGATGCGTATCTTCGCGCCGTAGGCAATCAGAGCCGGCGCAATGGTCGATGGGCTGACGAAGTAGGCGCCGGTTTGGGTACCGAAAATGGCGGCGTAACGGTTGTCGCCGGCTACTGACCATCGACTTGCCGTCTTTGGTCATGGGCATCAGGCCCATGCCGTTGCGGAAGTACCAGCAGCGCGGACGTTGGCACATGTTACCGCCTATAGTTGCCATGTTTCGAATCTGTGGACTAGCGGCTTCGTTCACCGCCTCGAGCAGAATGGGATACTGCGCGAGGTCTTTCGACTCAGTCAACTCTGCGAGCGTGGTCAGCGCCCCAATGCGCAGCCCGTTACCTGGTTGATAGCTGGTGCCACGCAGGCCGTCGATCCCTTTTACGTTCACCAGCCGCTTTGGCGCGACCACGTCGTCTTTCATCAACGCCAGCAGATCGGTGCCGCCGGCGAGGATCGCTCCCGCATCCCACGAGGCGCCGAGCAGGGCGGCAACCTGCTCCTTGCTGTTCGGGCTGGCGTATTCAAACGGTCTCATGCGCGGCCTCCGGGAAGAACAGCAGATCCCTCGGGAACTGAAGTCCCCTCGGGATAACAAAAATAATGGGCTTATCGGCACGACTGAAGTCGTGCCCTGACGCGAATCTTCGCAGCCCGGAATTTGTTTCGGCACGGCTGAAAGAGCCTGCCCTGAGCGCAGCCGATGGGTGCCCTGACGCCCATCTTCGCAAGGCTAAGGCGTACTCCACCCGATCCACCCCAATTCCATCCGCGTTCATCCGCGCAAATCCGCGGTTGCTAGCTTTCGTCGCGTGACTCATGCTGCACCTCCCTGCTCCAGCGCATCGATCACGCGGCCGGGGGTGAGCGGCAGGAATGGCACCCGCACGCCAATCGCATTGGCCACGGCATTCGAGATCGCCGCTCCCGGCGAAATCACCGGCGGCTCGCCCAGCCCGATCACACCGCGCTCGTCATAACCTTTGCCGGTCATCATGTGCACCACCAGCTCGCCAACATCGTTCAGCCCGGCGAGCCGGTAGAACTCAAGGTTGGGATTAAGCACGCGGCCCGTCACGGGATCGAGAATCTTCTCCTCGTACAGCGCGTAGCTGATGCCCATGATGAGCGCGCCCAAAGCCTGGCTCTCGGCGGTCTTGAGGTCAATGATGTAGCCGCAGTCCTGCACCGCGACCATTTTGTTCACGCGCACGATGCCGGTCTCGGTGTCGACTGAGACGTCGGCCATCTGCACGCCTCCGACGCCGCTGTTGGTAAGGTCGGGTGGCTTCGACTTGTCTGGATTCTTGCCCCGGACGGTGAGCGGAACCGCGCCGATCCGGGCACAGGCATCTTTCCACGCCAGGCTGCGACTTGGATCGGACTTAACGCGAACCACCCCGTTGGCGGATTCCAATTCCTCCGGCTGCGCCTTCAGGACAGGCGCGACCTTGGCGAAGAGTTGATCGCGGGCATCGACCGCAGCGCGACGGCTTGACGAACTGACGCCGCCGACGGTGGTGCTTCCGCCGCTACCGCCCGAGGGCGGATAACGGTTATCGCCGATATGGACAGCAACCTTCTCCAAGGGGATACCCAAGGTATCGGCGACAACAATCGCGATAACCGTCCGCGTCCCGGTACCGAGGTCCTGGCTGCCCAGCTTGATATCGACCGAACCATCCGGATTGATCGACAGGTCGCAGTCGCTGTTATGCCCGCGGCCTCCCCAGGTGTGGATCGAGAGGCCAAGCCCACGTTTGACCGGACCGGCTGTCTTATCGCCACGCGGATGCCAGTTCTGCTTCCAGCCCATGAGCTTGTCCGCAATCTCGAACTCCTCGCTGTAGACCTTCGCGCGGGGACCAAGAATGTCCATATTGGCCCGCATCATTTCCAGCGGATCGAGGTTCAGCTTGGCGGCAAGGTCTTCGAATGCCGCCATGGTGATCAGCGCGGCCTGGGGATGATTCGGCGCTCGCCAGGCGCGGGCGCTGCCCTGGTTGGTCGTGATCGCGGTGTGCTGCTTACGCTGGTTCGGGACTTCAAAGATGTAAGGAATCGGCGGAGTACCGCCGCCGCCCATGCCTCCCGTGCCCCATGAGTTGGACTGCCAGGCGACCAGCTTGCCGCTCTTGTCGGCGGCAATCTTCACACGCGCAAAGGCCGACGGTCGCATGCCGGCCACTTCGAATTCTTCGTCGCGCGCCAGCATCATCTTTACCGGCTTGCCGCCGGCAGATTTCGACAGCTTCGCGGCCACGATGTCCCAGCGATCGGCTGCGAACTTGCTTCCGAAGCCGCCGCCGATGTTCTGTTGCAAAACACGAATGTCTGCTGCGGGAGTGTTGAGTGGTTCGGCCATCTGCGCGGCAATTCCCGACAGGTTCTGGGTCGAGATATGTACCGTCAGATCGTTGCTGCTGCCCCACTCTGAGGCGGAGCCGTGCGTCTCCAAGCAGCAATGCACGATGCAGGGAACGCCATACAGACCTTCGTGGGTAGCGGCGGCCGAGGCAAACGCCTTATCGGCATCGCCCTGCTTGGTAGTGGCTGTGCGCTTGTAAGGCGACTTAGTTTCCGCAGGCGGCAGGACCTTTGCCGCTCGCAAGGCAGCAATCACCTTGGGATCGGTACCATAGCCTTCCATCGCCTTGATCCACTTCTCATCAGGCGTAAAGCTGACGCCCTGTTTCTGCAGGATTGCGATGACTTGGTCATCAGGAACCTGGTTATCTTCCATGTCCTCGAAGTCGTCCCGGCTGATCGGTCCGGTGTCGGGAGCAAGGTTCTTGGGCGGCTCGGCGTCGGAGACGAAATGCGGCAGCACCTCGTACTCGACCTTAATGGCGCGGACGGCATCTTCTGCGGTGGGCTCATCGACTGCTGCCACGCCGACAATTTCGTCACCGGCCCAGAAGATCTCTGTCCCCGGCTTCTGGACAACTTCAATCGCCTTGACTCCGGGCATCTTCTCGGCGGCGCTGGTATCGATGCTCTTGATGCGGGCATGCGCATACGGGCACCGCACGATTTGCCTGCCAGTATGCCATCGGGATTGTAGTCATAGGTGTACTTGGCGCGGCCGGAGGATTTAGCCGGACCGTCCAGGCGGGTCATCTCGCTTGCCGATCAAGGGTTGGGTTGCATGATCGGGCCATCGAATATTGACTCATGACTGCTTACCTCCCGCCTGCGCCAAGGCCACTGCGCGAATGCCGTCATAGGTTCCGCAGCGGCAGTAATTGCCGCTCAGGCCATGGCGCATTTGCTCCGGAGTGGGCGCGGGATGTTTTTGCAGGAAGTGCGTGGTGGCAACGATAAATCCCGGGGTGCAGAAGCCGCACTGCTGGGCGTCGTGTGCCACGAACGCCTGCATCACTGGGCTCAGCGCATCGCCTTCGGCCAACGCCTCGATGGTCGTGATCTTCCGTCCCTGCGCATCGATCGCCAGCACGGAGCAGGCGTAGATGGGCTTATCGTCCATGAGGACGGTGCAGGCCCCGCAGGCGCCGCGATCGCAGACGCGCTTCGCGCCCGTCAGGTCGAAGTGATCGCGCAGCGCGTCGAGCAGCGTTACCCGCGGCTCCAGTTGCGCGGTCAGCTTCTTACCGTTCACCAGCAAGGTGACGGGCACCTTGCCCGGCCCTTGGACCGGAACTTCCTCAGCCGCGGCGTCCACCACCGGGCCCAAGACGGCAGGCACGGCAACGCCGATGGCCGAAATCTTCATGAAGTCGCGCCGCGTTACGCCGGATTCTGACTCCGGTTTGCGCGGAGAATCGTCTGCCATGATGCCCTCCGAACTCAACCCGGCGAGTATAACTCCGCCGACAGGAACTAGTCAGTAAGACGGAAGTAGCGCGGGCGGGAGCGCAAAGAAGTGCAAAACGGCGGCGGAATGGGCGCTTTCCGTCGCGAGAGGATGCTAAGAGCCGATTCTTGCTTCTCTGGTGCTTACTTCTTCAGAGTGCGGATATACGAAACCAGCCCGGTGATCTGAGCGTCGGTGAGCTTGCCCTTGTAGGCGGGCATCTTCCCTTTGCCGTTGGTGATGGCGGCATTCAGGTCGGCGTCCGACATGCCCTGCACGTCCGCTCCGCTGAGGGGCTTGGCACCCATCATCGACTTGCTGCCATCCGCCCCATGACAGGCGGCGCATTTTGCTTTGTAGACGTCTGCCGCTTTTTCCTGAGCGAAGGCAGGAAGCGCCAGCGCGGCCACAAGACTCACCATGGCAATACGTTGTAAAACCTTCATTCCATTTGCTCCCTTCACCCCGATATTGTTACGAGGGTGATGATATTGACTTCGTGGGTAATCTACTACCTCGGCCTGTAACCCGCCAACATATTTTCTAAACGGGGAAAAACACCCTGCAGACGGGGTGATATCCCACAAAAAACCACGCCGGCAGTGGAGATGTCCGCTCAATCTCGAGACAAGGCATTGTGCATGAGCAACTTAGATATCCACTTCTTCCCTCCGGGGTTTGGCCCCTCTAATGCCTCTAGGATGGTGGGAACGTATCCCCGAGAGGCATACCCGTGGAACCGACGCTTGCAGTGATTGGCCTGAACTTCCGCACTTCCGCCGTAGCCATCCGCGAGCGGTTCTGGATCAGCGAGCCGCGCCGCCACAGCGCCCTGTACCACTTGGTGCGCTCGGAAGGGATCGACGAGGTCATGGTGTTGGCGACCTGCAATCGCACTGAATTCATCCTGTGGACCAGCGATGTGCCCAGCGCCTGCGATTCGGTGCTCCGCTTCCTGGCGCACGAGTATGAGCTCAAGCTGTGTGAATGGTCGCATTTCTACCGCCTCATGGACGACATAGCGCTGGCCCATATCTTCCGTGTCGCCTCCAGCCTCGACTCCATGGTGCTGGGCGAACCCGAGATCGTGACGCAAATCAATCACTCGTGGACGCAAGCCAAAGAAGCCGGCTGTACAGGGCGGTTCCTCGATTCGATCATCCAAAAGGCGCTGATCGTTTCCAAGCGAATCCGCACCGAGCTGGCGATTGGCGACGAAACGGTTTCCATACCCTATGCTGCGGTAGAGCTCTCCATACAAGAGCTGGGCGACCTGAGCGGCCGCGAGGTCTTGCTGATCGGCGCGGGCAGAATGAGCGAGTTGGCGGCGCGTCGCCTGATGAGCGCCGGCGTCCGCAAGGTAAACATCACCAGCCGAACTTCGGCCAGCGCCGAGGAACTTGCTGCCAAACTGAATGCGCGGCGTGTGCCTTTCGAGGAACACCGGCGATATCTGGAAACAGCCGATATTGTTGTAAGCTCGACTTCATCGCCTGCATACGTCGTCTCTCGTGAGCAAGCTGAAGCCGTGGCCCGAACTCGTGAGCACCGGCGGCTGGTGCTGATTGACATGGCAGTCCCACGCGACATCGAGCCCAGTGTGCGCGAGATCGAAGGCATGCGCCTTTTCGATATCGACGATCTGGAGCAGGCGGTCCGGCGCAACTCAGGAGAGCGCCAGGCAGCCGCCGCGGCAGCGGAGAAGATTATTTGTGCCGAGGTCAGTGGCTTCCGGCGCCGGCTGGCGGCCGAGCAATCAGTGCCGGCCTTCGCCGCCCTGCGGCACCATCTGGATGAGCTTTGCCGCCAGGAGTTGGAGGTACTGCGTCAGGAATTCGGCCCGTTCACCGCCGATCAGGACCAGGCGATGACTGCCTTCGCAGCCCATGTGACGCAGCGCATTGCGAGTTCGCTGGCGCGTGAGTTAAAGGAGATGCCCGAAAAAGACGCCCCCAACGTGCTGACTGCGGCGCTGTCTCGCCTGATGGGATCTGAACAGTTGCCGGTAATTGCAACTGAAGCTAAGAACTGATAGTTAAGAATCAAGGAGTAACTCATGACTGAAACTGCGCAAAATCAAAAGACCAATGCCACGGTGTTCACCAGCGTTCAAGCTTATACGCTGGCCGTCATTACCCTCGTGATCGGAATTGCTGTCGGGTATTTCGCCCGCGGCTCTGCTCCCTCCGCCACACCGAACCTGCCGGAGAATGCGCAGGCGGCGATGTCAACTCCTCCCTCGGGCATGCCCGGTGCGGGAGCGGCACCGGCCAACATCGGCCCAGCCCAATTGCCGGGAAGCGCTCCTCAGCAACAAGCCGCCTCTCCCGAGATGCTGGCGAAGGCGGCTGAGCCGCTGCTGGCGCAGTTGAAAGCGAATCCCAACAGCTTCGACGTCCTGGTGCAGTTGGGCAACCTCTACTACGACGGACAGAGTTTTCCGCAAGCCATCGACTATTACGAGAAGGCGCTGAAAATCCAGCCGAACAACGCCGACGTTCGCACCGATCTCGGCACCAGCTACTGGTATACGGGCGATGCTGACAAGGCACTCGCGAACTTCCAGAAGTCCCTGGCGGTCAGACCCAATCATCCGGGAACGCTGTTCAACATGGGGATCGTGGAGTGGCAGGGCAAGAAAGATCCCAAAGCAGCGGTTGTGGCTTGGGAGAAGCTGCTGCAAACCAATCCTGACTATCCGCAGAAGGACCAGGTGCAGATGTTAATTGAGCGCGCGAAAATGCACGGAGCGGGCGCCAACAAGGGCTAGCTTCAACAGCGATTGCTCACCCCGGAGACGAGCCAGCGCAGAGCTCGTCCCGGGCTTTTTTGCGGACGACATCGCTGATCGTCGCCGTTGACGTCGCCCTTTATGATCCGGCGGCAGCCATCTTGGCCATGGCTTCGTCGCCTGCGGCCTTCAACTCTTCCATCGTCATGTTCTTGACGTGGGTCGCAATCGACCAGTGGTGGCCGAACGGATCGACGACCTGGCCGTAGCGATCACCCCAGAACATGTCCATCATGGGCATGATGACGGTCGCGCCCGCCTGCACCGCAGCGTTGAACACTTTGTCAGCATCGGGAACATAAAGCTGAAGGCGCACGCAAGTGTCCGCCTTGGTGGTTGCCGGGGATGGCGATCCCATCTCGGGGAATTCGTCATTCAGCATGAGGGTGGAGTCGCCGATCATGATGGCCGCGTGCATGATCTTACCGTTGGGCGTAGGGAACATTGAGCAAACCTGAGCGCCGAACGCAGTTTGATAGAACTCGATCGCCTTGCGGGCATCGTTCACCACAATGTGCGGAGTGAGACTATGCAGGCCCTCAGGAATGGGGGAAACCGTTTCACTCATAGGAACGCTCCTTGTATCCGCGGTTTTCAGCAGCGCTGCGCGGGCGTACATCTTATCGCATCCCGCACCGGCTCGCGAGCCGATACAATGGCCGCGGTGAAACGCGATTGGCTTGATCCACGTGCGGTTGTTGTAGGTCTGATGCTGCTCTTTCTGCTTCGCGGCTTGTTCTACTGCCTCGCGATGCCTTTGTGGGAGGGCTTTGACGAGCCATACCAGTTCGCCGCGGTGCAGCATGCTGCCGCGACTGGGCACATGCCTGCACCAACGACGCCCCTGAGCCGTGAGGTCGCGGCTTCACTCTATCTTTCGCCCGCCCCGTGGATGCTCCGGCTTCATCAATTGCCAAAGCCGGTCATCACCCAGGAGCAGTACTGGGCACTGCAACCAGAAGAGCGCGAGAAGATGCGCAACGAGCTTCTCTCGCTGCCACAATCGTGGGTCGCTGAGGCTTCGAATCCGGCGATCGAAAACTACGAAGGCCAGCAGGCTCCCTTGTACTATTTTCTCGCTGCTCCGATTCTTCGCGCCGTGGCCCACCTGACGTTACCGGGACAGGTGTTCGCACTGCGTTTCTTCGGGCTTCTACTGGCCGGCGCGGCGTTGCCTTTGGGATACATGCTCGCGCACCGAGTCCTCGGCGACAGCAAACTCGCTTTGCTGGCGACGGCACTTGTCGTCGCCTTGCCGGAATTGTTCATCGACATGTGCCGCGTGTCGAACGAGCCTCTGGCGCTGCTGCTTTGCACGGTGCTCCTGCTGCTCGCGGTAGGGTTCGTGCAGTCCGACCAGCCCCTCTTCTACGTGCCGGCAATCGCGCTGACGCTGGGGTTGGCGCTTCTCACCAAGGCGTATTTCCTCGCCTTTCTGCCGGCGCTCGTCTTTCTTTTTTGGCTGCGGCTGCGACCGTCGGGGGACGGGGCCCGGTTAGTTTCGTGCCTCGCGATCGCAGTGGCGATTCTTGCAGCGGTTGCAGGCCCATGGTCTTGGCACGTTCACAGGGTTTCCGGCTCCTGGTCCGGCCAGGCTGACGACGCGGCGAGCCATCAGCTCTCGCGCGTGGCGCTCCTCGCACAGGTCGTCCACGTAAATTGGCGGAGCGGCTTCGCTTCCATCCTGCTCTCTCACGTCTGGTTTGGTGGCTGGAGTTTCCTTCGCTTCCCGGCGTGGATCTACTTGTGCGTGCTGCTTCCGGCTGCGGTCGCCGTGCTGGGCATGTGCATTTACGTTTGGAAGTGGCTGAGGTCGGGAAGCCGACCCGACCCGGTGATCGCCGTCGCGGGTTTCTATGTGTGCTTCTGGGTCGGGCTCTGCTATCACGTGCTGGTCACTTACGTTCACCTAGGCGTCTCGGCGTCGACTGGCTGGTATCTCTACTGTCTCGTGTTTGCTGAGGCTGTCCTGCTGGCGCGGGGTATAGCGCAGCTCTTTGGGCTCAAGGCTCTACCTGGGCTGCTTGCCGCAGGAATTACGCTATTGGCAGTTATCGACCTTTACGGCGTTCACGCATACATGCTGCCGTACTACACCGGTCTTACGGCGCACGTTGGAGAGCGCGTTCCTCCGCTTTCGCTGAGCGCTTTCTCTATCTCGAATATCTTCTCCCGCCTGGCGACGCTTGGACCGGCGTGGCTCAGTCCAGCGCTCCTGAAACTCGCCTGGGGAGGCTACTTGCTGGCGACAATTGGCTTGGTGCTATTGAGCTGGTCGCTCGTCCGGCAGACGCGCTATCGAGAATAACGGTAGCTGCTTTGCTATGATTGATGGGTGGTAGATCTCGACCTGTCTCCGCCGGCCGGCATCGATATGCCGCTCTGGCGTTCGTTGATTCTGAATCTCGCCGACCGGATTTCGCCGGAGCGCCTGCCTCCGCTGGAGTTGACCTCGCGCCCGGTCGACACCGGCATGATGTTCGGCGACCGGCTTTCGCTGCCGTGGTATCGCACGGTATTCAGCAACATCGCGGATGTAGTTTCGCCAGATACCGGGCCACCGCTGGAACTAACTTCGCGTCCGGTGGACGTTGGTGAGCTGCTGGTCGACGACCTCAGCCATGGCTGGTGGGTTTCTCTGCTCGACGGCCTGCGCTATCACCTCTCGCCCGAAAAGCAGCCCCCGCTTTCGGTGACTTGCAAACCTATCGCAGCTTACGGCGCCAATAGCTGGTTGCAATTGCTGGACTGGTCATCGCTGCTCGAAACACAGAAGGTTTTTCTCCCCGACGTTCCGGTGGAAACGTCGATGATTGTCGCCGCTGTGCTGGAGCCGGCAGCTGTACCTGTGCCTGCTGCGGGGGTGCCCCTCGCTCAGGAACTGTGGGCGGCGCAGATGCAGTTCAAGCGCGACCTGTCGCGCAGCCGCTTCCGGCAGAAAATATGGGTCACGCTGGTGGCGGCCGAAGCCGTCTTCCTGCTGGCGTACGTCTTTAACTTCAAGTTCTAAGTCACGGTGGGAGTTTCGGGTTGAGCGGGCAACGGCCTTTAGAGGAGACCCTCGCAACTTCTGTCGTCTATACGGACTCGGAGCCCCTTGCAGGTCACTGGTCCATTTCAGAAACTTCGGTGCCCGCAAATGCGAACAAAGTGCGCCTAAACAGAAAATGGGGACTATACTGACGGCAGTCGCCACAATCCGGAATTTCTGGTCAATCAGTTCTCGGGAGGCGAATCATGTCTGCTCGTTCAATAAGATATCTCCTCATTTGGACGCTTATGATGGCGGTCCCAGCGGCCTTCGCGGACCCCATCATTGTGAATGCTAACTTCGGTGCCGTGCTCATCAATTGTGGCGGCGGTGACCCTTTCTATAAGTACGCCTACCAAGGGACGGACGGTTGTAATAATCAATCTCAGGATTTCAATTCGGCTCCTGGCTTTGGATGGACATTGGGTCTCACCCATGCCCAGTACCAAGGTTCTGGCCTCACCGGTCCTGACACCAATTTCAACCCGCCGCCGTTCGACGGGCTGCCCTTCACCCAGGCTGTGTTCTTACAGCAAGACAATTCGTCAGTATCGCAAGATATTAGTGGCTTTGCAGCTGGAAGTTACACGTTGAGCTTCTACCTGGGCTCGAGATACCACGAGGGCGGCGGCTACGACGGCGACCAGACGGTTGAGGCGCTAATCGATGGGAACGTGATTGGTACGTGGTACTTGACGAGCTTTACGCCGTTCACGCTCAGGTTCCTCACCTTCACCGTCGATACCGGGGGAGATCATACGTTGGAGTTCATGGGAATAAACGCCGGCGATCACACTGCTTTCCTCTCCGGGGTAAATATTGTCGAGGGGACACCCGAACCGTCGTCATTGATACTACTGGCAACAGGCATTTTGGGCGGTCTCGCCAAGTTCTACCGGCTGTAAACCAACACTGCACCAGCCAATTGCACCTACAGCTCTGCCGTGATGTGCTCCAATTGATTGGTAATCTCTTCGGCTGGCGTGTCGCTGGGAAAGCGCACCGGCTTTCCAATAACCACGCGCAGCTCACCGCGCCGCGCAATCTTGCGGCCTGATAGTTTCATGTCATACAACCCGTGAATGCGCACCGGCACGACCGGCACATCGAGCCGCGAGGCCAGCATTCCGATGCCCGACCGAAACGGCGACAGCTTGCCGTCAGGCGTCCGGCGGCCTTCGGGGAAGACCAGCACGCTGTAACCGTCATCGGCACAGGCGCCGGCAAAAGCAAAGCTCTCGCGTACTCCAGACTCTTGCGGCAAGGGAAAGACGTTGAACAGAGCGACGACCAGATAATATCCCGCCTGCTGCCACCAGCGCGCGAACAGGTTCATGCTGCGAGGAGGCCGCCACATACCCCACAGGCGCTCCCCGTGCATGCCGACCGCCAGCTTGTGACGCAAACGCGGAGGCAGCGCCAGCAGAACGAATCCCACATCGATATATGTCACGTGATTGCACGTGACCAGCACCGGGCCTTGCAGGCCGTTGAGGTTCTCGCGACCCTCGATGCGGGGATGCGCCATGATCAGCGTGGCAGGCAGTGAGAGCAGGTTGTACGCGGCGGTGCGGATCCATGTAATCGGCCAGCGGAGCGCCCAGCGCGGGTAGCGATATCCGCTGCGCGCCGGTTTCTCCGGTTGCTGCAACAGGCGCTCCAGTTCGCCGACGGTGGTGAGATTGGCAAAGTTAGCCTCGCCCAGATCGACCTGGTAGGAATCCTCCAGCGCGCTCATTAACTCCACCCGGTCCATCGAGTTGAGGTTGAGTTCCTCTTCCAGCTTCGAATCTGGAGTAAGGGATCCGACGTTCCGCCCGGTGATTCGGCTGATCAGCTCGGCCAGCGATCCCGCCGATACCGCCGCGCCGTTGCCGCCGGCGAATTTCGCTTCGGCGAACGCCTGAATGATGTTGGTTCGGGGCTTCTGAGTCGGGGTGCGCGGAAAATCCGGCTCCGGCCACACCAGCCAGCGGCGTATACGTTGAAACTCGGCAAGCTGGCGGTTGGCTGCCTGCACGACCGGCTCGGGGTCAGCGGAATCGCGCAGCAGCAGCGCAGCGCAGGGCTCAGCATTGCCGCCCTGCTCCAGCGGAACGACAACGCAATCGCGCACTTCGGGCTGATGACGCAGCGCAGCTTCAAGGTCGTCGGGATAAATATTCATGCCTTCGCGGGTGACGATGACATTCTTCTTGCGCCCGCGAAAATACAGGTTGCCTTCGGCGTCGACTTCGCCAAGGTCGCCGGTACGAAACCAACCTTCCTCGTTCAGGACCGGCTTCAGCTCTTTCCCTGCCAATAACCCGCCGCAACATTGGCACCGCGAACCAGAATCTCGCCATGCTCGTCGAGCTTCATTTCGCGGCCTTCCAGCACCTTGCCGATGGAACGTTTCCCGGTTCGGAATGGGATGATTGAGCGAGATTAGCGAGGTGGTCTCGGTCAGGCCGTAGCCCTGGATGACGACAAAGCTCAGCCGGCGCCAGAACTCCTCGGTTTCGGCATCGAGCGCCGCGCCGCCCGAGATAAACGCCCAGAACTTCCATCCGAACTGGTTGTGAATGCGTGCGAAATCGCCACCAGCGCCTGATGAAGTGCTCACCCTTCGCCGCCTCAAACTGCTTCTCGAACCACTGCTGCCTGCCCAGCGGTCGCCATGTCGCGTTCGATTTTGTCCTTCAGCGACTCCATCAAACGCGGTACTGCGACAATCACCGATATGCGCTGCTCACGAACCAGGCGGATGATCTCGGCTGGATTCAGGCTGTCGTGAAAGACCACCGTTCCGGCGAGAAGTTGCGGAAGAAAGATACCGAGAAACTGTCCGAACACGTGGCTCAGGGGCAGGAGATTCAGAAAGCGGATGGGATGGAAGATGCGCTCGTACTTTAGATACTTGCCAATCTCGCGCTCCAGCGGCTCGAGATTGGCCAGGATATTTCCATGGGTAATGACAACCCCGCGCGGCTCCGCCGTGGTACCTGAGGTAAAGACGATTTCAACAACGTCATCGCGCGTGAGGGGCGGCAGAAGTGACAGCATCGGCAGGGTACCGCGAGAGGCTCTCTTGCAGGTTATCCAACTCGAAGCGCGGAACGCCGGGGACATCGTTGCTCTGGCTACAGACGCAGAGCTTGGCGTCGACCTGCTGGGCCACCCGCACGGCGAAGTCGGGAGCGGCGATCTTATCGATGGGGACGACAACAATGCCCCGCAGGACGCAGCCGAAAAAGGCAGCGACCCATTCGGCGCAGTTCTCGCCCCACAGCAGCACTTTGTCGTCGCGGCCGATCCCCCGGGACTCCAACTCGCGGGCAAAGCGATATGTGCTGGCCAGGACGTCGCCGTAACTCCAGTGCTGCACGCGATAGCCGCGACGATGAACGTACGCCGGCTCCGACGCGTGGCGGCGGAAGTTGTCCAGGTATTCCAGAATGGTGGTGCGCGGCATTCAACAGCAGTCTAACGTGTCATGCTGTGAAAGCGGCGAGCCTGGCCGGGACAACGACGCGAGTCGATGCCCGGTCTCAAGCCCAGCGGCGGTTCTCGCGCATCTGCGACTTCAGCATGTTGCGAAACAGAGCTGTCGCCTTCTTCACTTCGGGCATCGCCAGCCTGCAGTACAACTGTTTGCCATCGCGCCGCGTCTGCACAATGCCGACAGCTTTCAGAATGGAAAGATGCTGGGAAAGATTCGCCTTGGAAATTTCCAGGCCCTGCTGTAGTTCCGCCGCCCAGCAATCGGAATCTTCGAGCATGCCGATTAACTGCAGGCGGGTAGGATTAGCGAAAGCCTTACAAAGGTTAGCCTGGCGTTCATAAATCTCGTTGTCAGCCCGGTTTTTCCTCTTCATCGCCCTTCGCCCCCTGGTTGTAGAATAAGACTTACTTGGACCATCCATAAGGAAGACCCTTCGCGCACTACTTAACCATAATTTCGGATTAGCTTGGAACTCTCGGAATAGGCTAGGCTACCGAGTCACCACTTGTGCGCAGCATGGAGCTCTGCCTTTTCGTAGTACACGGCTGCGCAAATCGGAGTAGGGCGCTCAAACCCCAATCTGCTGTGCAATCTGCAGGTCAGTTGGATTGTTTTATATCACACTTTCGCAAAAGAAACACTGACGGAAAATGCGAAACTGGAAACGGGCGGAAGTATTGCCGGCGCCCTAGCTGGTTAAATTCCAAGGTTACTACTAGTTACTTTTTTGGGACTGCGACCCGCCTGACCGCCGATAAGCACGATTTTGAAATTTCCTAGCCGTCAGCTATCTACATTGGATTCGTTCTTAGGAGATACCTATAGCACCAAAGTAGGAAAAGACAAGCGCTAACGAGGTGGTATGGCAGTTTCAGAGAAGGCGTATCCGGTAGAGCGGACCTTCAGGTCCGCGTCCAGGCTACCCCAAGGCTCGGGCTCATCAAAGAGGACTGCGTTACGCGGCGCTGAAGCGCCGCTCTACCCGAGCTACGCGGATACGGCAATTGGGGAAACGCTCTAACGATCATAACCTCGCACTTACAGATGGATGAAAGGCCACGCGGAACCTCGCGAGCGGGATAAATAAGACTAACCGGAATGAAGATTTCACTTGAGAGCCAAGGTTAATAGCACGGCAAGGCTAAAGCTAATTCTTTCACAATCTTGCAATCGCTGATGGTCGCTCTACTCTCGAGGCGTGGGTTAGGGCATGTCTCGCGACCTGCCACAAGCACTGGCGGGGCCAGATCCATTGAGATGAGAAGCCGCGAGGGGCTTCTCCGGGGAGCTTGGCGGTTGCGTTTCCGGCTTGGGGAAGGCCGGTCGGTCGCTCAAGTCAGGGGCGAGCACGCCGATAAGAACAGGGTGAGCAGGGAAAAAGCCTCCTGAGAGTAAACGCACCCGGCCTCGCATCCCGCGAGGCCGGAATTTTGTACCCAGGATGCCGAGCGGGGTCCCGAAGGCTCGTGGTTCGGCGCTAGTACGGGTAGTGGGCGCCGCCATGCCGCACATCCGCACCGCGCACCCAGAAGATAACGTCTTCGGCGATATTGGTGGCGTGATCGGCGATGCGCTCCAGATTGCGGGTGATCAGCAGCACATTCAAGGCCGCCCGGGTGAGGGCAGGTTCGGTCTGCATCTTCTGCACCAGGACAACGAAAGCCTCATCTTTCATGCGGTCGACTACGTTATCCATTTGAAGCACCGATTCAGCCACTTCGGCGTGACCGTCGAGGAAGGATTCCAGGGCCCGCTGCACCATCGTGCTCACGCTGCTCGCCATCTTGGGCACGTCCACCGGCAATTCCACCGGCGGCTCGCTGATCAGGTCGAGTACGCGTTGCGTGATGTTGACGGCCTGATCGCCCACCCGTTCCAGGTCGGCATTGATCTTGATGACCGCCATAATAAATCGCAGATCGATGGCCATCGGCTGCTGCATGGCAAGCAGGTCCAGAGCCAGCTCATCGATGTCGCGCTCTGACTGGTTGATGGCATTCTCGCCGGTAAACACCATCTGGCAGAATTTCGCATCACGCGTGCGATAGGCTTCGGTGGCACGGTCAATTGCCTGTTCGGCAAGGCCGCCCATACGTAACAGTTTGTCCCGTAGTTCGTCCAAGCCGTGCTGAAAGCGGCTTCGCATTATCCAAACCTGCCTGTGATGTAGTCTTCGGTTCGCTTGTCTGCGGGCGTGGTGAAGATCTTTTCCGTCTTGTCGTACTCGATCAAGCTGCCCATCAGGAAGAAGCCGGTGAACTCGGCCACGCGGGCCGCCTGCTGCATATTATGAGTAACGATCACGACAGTATAGTGCTGTTTTAACTGAAAAATAAGCTCTTCGATCTTACTGGTAGAAATGGGGTCAAGCGCCGAAGCGGGCTCGTCCATCAATAGCACGTCAGGCTCGACCGCCAAGGCACGTGCGATGCACAGGCGCTGCTGCTGGCCGCCGGAAAGGCTCGCCCCTGATTTCTTGTGCAGCGAGTCCTTCACCTCTTCCCACAGTGCCGACAGCTTCAGCGAACGTTCTACCAGCTCGTCCATTTGCTTGCGATTGTGCAGTCCATTCAGCCGCAAGCCGGCAGCAACGTTGCCATAGATAGACATGCTGGGGAACGGGTTGGGCTTCTGGAAAACCATGCCAATCTTGCGGCGCACCTCCACTGGATCGGTGCCATCGCCGTAAACTTCGATATCGCCGACCTTCACCTCGCCGTCGGCATGGGCCTCGGGGATGGTCTCGTGCATGCGGTTCAGGCAGCGCACGAACGTACTCTTGCCGCAGCCGGAAGGCCCGATCACGGCCGTGACATGGTTGGCCTGGACCGACATATCGATATCTTTTAAGGCCAGGTTCTTGCCGTACCAGGCATTGAGGCCCTTCACTTGGATTCCGACGCCCATGCGGTTACGAGGCCCCCTTTAACATTCCGCGACTGGTCACGATGCGCACCGCCGCCACCGCCACCACGATCAGGACAATCAGAATCAAGGATCCTGCCCACGCCTGCCGGTGCCACTCGTCAAAGGGTGAAATGGCATAGACGAAGATCTGCAAGGGCAAAGCCGCCGTCGGCTGATTCGGATTCAGGTTCCAGTATTGGTTCCCGAACGCGGTGAACAGCAGCGGAGCCGTTTCTCCGGCCACGCGTGCAAACGCCAGCATACAACCGGTGATCACGCCTGCAGAAGCAGTCCGCAAAGTGATGGAGAGCGTGGTCCGCCACTTGGGGATTCCCAGTCCCAGAGCGGCTTCCCGAATGTTGTTGGGGACCATCAGCAGCATTTCTTCGCTGGCGCGCGCCACCGTGGGCACCATCATGATGGCCAGCGCTATGCCGCCCGAGTACGCCGAAAAGTGCTTCTGCGGCACGACCACCAGCGAGTAGGCCACAATGCCGATCACGATGGAGGGGACACCGTTGAGCACGTCGGCGGTGAAGCGCACAAAGTCGCCGAAACGATTGCGGCCGTACTCAGCGAGGTAGATGCCGCAGCCGATGCCCACTGGAATCCCGATGGCACTGGAGATCAGTAGGATCACGCCCGAGCCAACGATGGCATTGGCCATGCCGCCGCCCGGCTCGCCTACCGGTTTCGGAGTCTGGGTGAGGAACGCCAGGTTCACCGTCCCGATGCCTTTCATCAGCAGGTACACAAAAATCGCCATCAGGGGGACGAGTACAAGAATGGCAGCGCCGACAGCGAAGGTTGTAGCGCCGGCATTGGTAAACTTCCGCCAGAGGCTGAGATTTGTGGAGCGCGTCCGGCCTGGGTTAGACACTGACCCTCGCTGTTCCGCCGGTGATGCTCCACACCAGCAAGCGCGCCAGGGCATTGACAATCAGGGTGACAATGAACAGCGCGAGTCCGATTTCGACCAGCGCATTCAGGTACAGGTCGCCGGTAGCTTCACTGAACTCGTTCGCAATAACGCTGGCCATGGTGTAGCCGGGCGCGAATAAAGATTTCGCGATCTCCGGGCGATTGCCGATGACCATGGTTACGGCCATGGTTTCGCCCAGAGCGCGGCCTAGTCCGAGAATGACGCCGCCGACAATGCCGATCCGAGCATTACGCAGCACACCCACGCGGATCATCTCCCAGCGGGTAGCGCCCAGCGCCAGGACGGCCTCGCGCTGGTTCTGTGGCACCGCGGTCAGCACCTCGCGGGTAATGGAGGCGACGATGGGCACGATCATGATGGCCAGAATGATTCCCGCCGCCAGCATGCCCAATCCGAACTGCGGGCCCTCGAATAGCCCGGTCCACCCAAAGTACTTCGCCAGGAAAGGCTCCAGGTACTCGCGCAGCAGCGGGGCCAGGACGAAAATTCCCCACAGGCCATAAATGACGCTCGGAATCGCAGCCAGCAACTCCACCAGGAACGAGATGATGGCGCGCAGTGCCACGGGACACATCTCGGTGATGAACACGGCCACGCCCACCGAAAGAGGAACCGCGAGAATCAGCGCCAGGATGGAGGAAACCACCGTGCCGTAGATAAATGGTAACGCGCCGAACTCGCCATTCACCGGGTCCCAGTCGCGGCCCCAGAAGAACCCGATTCCGAATTGGTGCAACGACAGCCTGGACTTGTCAATCAGTTCGTAGACGATCAGAACGACGATGACGAAGACCGAAAAGGCCGTAAGAGCGATGATGGCGCGAAAAGTGGCATCGGGAATCCGGCTGCTGCCCGGGGTCCTGGTCCTGATCTTGCTGAGTACAGCGGCACCGACGGAGTGCTTGCGCTCGGTGCTGGTCTGGGCCAGCGAGGGCACGGAAGCGACCGGCTTCTGGCTCGGCAAGAGGATCAGAAGAATTCATCAGCTTGACGGTATCAAACGCGGATTACACAACCATTACAGCTTACGCCGTAAAAGCCAATCCCGGCCCCCAATTGGGCCGGAATTGGCGATGGTTGAAGCTGCCGGGAGGGCTACTTAATTCTTTCGTTGATGGCTTTCTTTTCGGCCGCGACTACGTCCTGTGGCAGCGGAGCGTAGGAGAGCTGCTCTACCATGCCTTGACCCTTGTCCAGCATCCAGAACAGGAAGTCCTTGATGATTTTCCCCTTGGCGGGGTCCTTCGGCTGCACCGGAATCAGCAGCCAGGTGAAGCTGGCAATGGGATAGGCGTTCTTCCCTGCGGGGTTGGTGATGGAGACGCGGAAGTCCGCGGGCATCTTCACTCCGGCAGCAGCAGCGGTAGTGCTCTCCAAGCTGGCTTTGATGAAGTTCTTCGACGAGTTCTGCACGCTGCCGTAATTGATCTTGTTCTGCAGCGCGTAGATCAGCTCGACGTAGCCGATGGATCCCGGCAGCATCCGGATGTTTCCGGCAGACCCCCTCATTGCCTTTGCCGCCAACTCCCACGGGCCACTTCACTGACGTGCCCTTTCCCGGTCCGCCGGCCCACTCCGAACTCACCTTCGACAGATAGTCGGTAAAGATATAGGTGGTTCCGCTACCGTCGGAGCGATGCACTACCGTGATGGCCTGACTAGGAAACTTGATGTTCGGATTTGCTTTGGCAATTGCGGGATCGCTCCAGTTGGAGATCTTGCCCAGGTAAATTCCAGCAAGAACATCGGGGGTAAACTTGATCTCCTCATTGACGCCGGGGATATTGTAAGCCGGAACCACCGATCCCAGTACGGTCGGAAGATGTATGACCTTAACTTTGGATTCGGCGATCTGCTGGTCGGTCATGGGACCGTCAGAGGCTCCGAAATCGACCGTACCCGCCTGCACCTGGCGGATTCCACCGCCGCTGCCAATCGACTGATAGTTGAACTGCACATCGGAATGCTCGTTGTGGTATTCACTAAACCACTTTTGATAGATAGGATTCGGGAAAGTAGCGCCCGCTCCGTTGATGGTTGTCTGCGCCCACGCGCAGCTCGCAAACACGGCCAGACACAGCAACACCCTGAGTGTGCGAATCACGTAGATTGCCTCCTTAAAATGAAGACCTTGGGACCCTACCCGTTCTATCGTGAGTGGGTTAAATTTTTGTTACAAAGCGGTAAATTTCGAATGAAGAGCCACTGTCGTGCTGCCAAAGCTGTTATTCGCGAAAGGGTTTGCGGGGCTCCAGGATGTCGAGCAATCCCAGCAGCAAGTACTGCTTGCAGCTCCGCAGCCATGACAGCACGCGCTGCAAGTGCCACCGTGTCTGTGTCGGGGGTGCTTTGCGCACCGAACCCGCGGCATCTTGACTATTCATAGCGCTTCCTCCACGCCGCCCATCAGATTGGGTGCATTTGCGCGCCGCCGCGGAGTTAAAGTTACCGTAAAAATCGTATGACTACTTGGCCTTCTGGCGGCGCCGCAGGTCTTCGATGAAGCGCTGCTCATCGGACTTGTCGTTAGAGCGCGAAGAACGTGCCGGACGCTCTGACCGCTGATCAGATGACAGACCTCCTCGGCAAGGTTCTTGGTGTGGTCGCCGGCGCGCTCCAGGGCTTGCGTCATGAACAAAACGTGGAAGCTCTCAGTGCGCGGAGAATTGTCGTTGTGTTCCAGATGCCGCAGGAACACCAGATTGCGGATGCGATCCAGCTCGGCGTCGGATCGTAGTACGCCCATGGCACGATTCAGGTCACGTAGTTTGAAGGCATCATGGACGTCGGCCAGCATCTTCTCCAGGCGTGACGCCATCACCGTGAGATCGCGAATGTCCTGAAGATCAATGCGGCTGCCCACCGCGGCCGCACGGTTACTGCAATTCAACAGAAGGTCGCCAATACGCTCCAGCCCGATGTTGAACTTCATGCAGGCCAGCAGTTCCCTCGCGCTCTGCTCGCTGACCTTGGTGATGATGCAGGTAACGCCCTGGTCAATTTCGCGGTCCAGCCCATCCAGCTCTTTTTCGAGTTCGCGAACTCCCTCCAGCAGTGATGCCACGCCGGTCGCGATGCCCTCGGCTACAATCCCCGCGGCCTTGCGCGCCACCTGGCAGGCTTCCAAGGTGCGTGCTTGCAGGTGGGCTGAGACCTGCTCCGGGGAAGTCGGTTCCAGATTGGCTGAACTCATGGCCTGCCCGTCGTAAGGGTACTAACTATTTCATAACGTCACGCACTGAAGAATCAATGAAAATCAGAACAAGAAAGGTTAATTCACAGGTCAGGGACACTGAGATGGCACTTGAGTTCCTGAATACGCGACTGGCAGCGCGCTGACGATTACTCGTCCCCCGTTTTCGCCAATGCGCTTCCTTGAGGCAAGCCCGGGCGTCTAATGGGTAAACCCATCGGATCACCAATGCTGAGAATCGATATTCAAAGCGACAGCCGGACCGCCAGCCTTCACTGCAGCGGCCGTATTGTGTTTGGTATGGAAACGGAGACCCTGCGTAGCGTTGCTCTGGCCCGGCCGGAACGGACGATCGAGATCGATCTCGCACGCATAGAGGCGCTCGATGCGTCAGGATTGGGTCTACTGGTCGAGTTGCAGCGCTGGGCCACCCAGGACAGCCGCACCGTGAGCTTCACCAATGCGTCGTGATTTCGTAGCGCACCTCGTCGTCCTCACCCGTCTTCACCGCGTCCTGAGGATTTCTTTCAGCCCCGAGTACGAATGTTGCAAGTATGCTTCCGCGGCGCTGATCGCGTGAGCTTTTCACGATGTGGGTGCCCCACCCTTGTCGTCCTTGGTTTGGACGACAAGGGTGGGAGGGACGCTTATTCGCATCTGAGCGCGACGGTAGGGGGAACACTCAACGCACGGCGCGCGGGAATGTAGCACGCGGCCAGAGCTACCGCTGCCAGCAGAAGCGCAACTACGCCGAACACCGCCGGGTCCGTGGGCTTGACCTCGAAGAGCAAGGTCGTCATCACCCTTGTGATCGCCACCGCCCCTAACAGCCCGGCAATGATCCCGATGCCGGCGAGCCGTGCGCCATCTCGCATGATTAGCCGCAATACATCTGCGCGGCCCGCTCCGAGCGCGACATACACCCCGATCTCATGCGTCCGCTGAGTGACGCGATAAGCCATCATGCCGTAGATTCCCACCGCAGCGAGTAGCAACGCCAGACCAGCGAACGCTCCCAGCAGCATCACATTGAAGCGTTCCTGCGCAAGGGACAGTGCCATCAGGTCGTCCATGGTTTGAATATCGCTGACAGGGATCTGGCTGTCTAAACTCCAAACCTTCTTCTTCACGTTCTCTATGACGGTTGCTAGCGGGCTGCGCGTCCGGATGACTAGCGTCGTCCATGTTCGCCACGCCTCGTCGTTCTGAGCATAGGGAGCGTAAATGGCAGGATCCACAGGCTCGTTTAGCCCAGAATGCTTCACATCCGCCGCAACACCAACGATCGTCATCCACTTATGTGGCTCGTCGCGTCTGATCCAGTCGATCCGTGTCCCCAGCGGGCTTTGCCCAGGCAATAACTGCCGAACGAACTCCTCGTTGACGATCGCCACCAGCGGTTGGTTTTCGCGGTCCATCGCACTGAAGTCTCGTCCGGCGCGAATTGCTATTTGCATCACGCGGAAGTAATCTCCCATGACCGACAGGGTTTGCACCACGGGTTCAGTGCCAACCGCAGGGGTCGGCTGCCCATCGATGACCACACGATGACCCACATAGTTTCCAGCGAGCGGCACATCGGTGATCATCGCAGACTCAGCCCCTGGAAGAGAGCTGATTTTGGCGAGCAACTCCCTGCGGAAATTCATCTGCAAAGGAATTTTCGGATACCGGGTTGCCGGCGGCGACAGATAGAAGGTCGTGACGTTCGCTGGATTGAAACCCGGATCGACTGAGCGCAATCGCCAAAAGGCTTTTATCAATAGGCCTGCCCCCACCAGCAGCACGAGTGCCAGCGCGAACTCGCTCGCAACCAGCACGCTGCGCAGGCGATGCCGTGACCCGCCGGCCGGAGTAGCGCGCGCGCTATCTCGCAGCGACTCTGCAACATTTGCCCGCGCCGCAGACCACGCCGGTGCAAGGCCGAACACAACGCCGGTCAGCAGCGACACTCCGAAGACAAACAGGAAGACCCTGCTGTCCATGTGTATCGTGCTGAAACGTTGCAGGGCCGCCGGTTTCAGGGCCAGCAAGAGCCTGGTGCCTGTCCACGCGAACAGCAGGCCTGCGGCGCCTCCGGCGAGAGCCAGCAGGATGCTCTCGGTCAGGCGTTGGCGAATCAAGCGTGCCGGTCCGGCGCCGAGCGCGGCCCTCGTCATCAACTCCCGCTGCCGCGCCATGGCCCGCGCGATCAGCAGCATCGCGAAGTTGGCGCACGCAATGAGCAGCACCAGGCCTACGGCGCCGAACAGCACCAGCAGGCCAGAGCGCACGTTGCCTACGACCGCCTCGCGCAAGGGCCGCAGTAAGGTGCGCCGATCTTTTTCACCGTCGGGATACTGTTCCGACAAACGCCGATCGATTTCCGCTATGTCGGCCTGCGCCTGGGACAAAGTGACACCTGGTTTCAGGCGCCAGTACGAGTGCATGAAATGCACTTCGCGCTCAGCAGCTGCCGAGGGATACTCTACCCACAGCGAGACGAATACATCGGCTCGTTCCCGAGGCAGGCTGAAATCGCGGGGCATCACGCCAATCACCGTGTAGGTGTTTCCGCTCAGCGAAATGGATTTGCCCAGCACCTGCGGATCACCATGCAGGAAATTTTTCCAGAAGCCGTATCCGACCACGACGTTGCGTGGGCCGCCCTTCACATCCTCGGATGCGGCGATCAGCCGTCCCATCATCGGCGCCACGCCCAGCGTTTGGAGAAAGCCCGCGTCTACCAAGCCGCCGCGGATTTGCACTGGTTCCGGTCCGCCGGTGAAATCCATGGCCATGGTGTTGATACCGCCGCCACCGCTGAAGCTGTGGTTGTCGCGCTGAATCTCTTCCAGGTTCGGCAGCGAATCGTTTTGCTTCATCGTGACAAGTTCCTGCGGGTTGGGATAAGGAAGCGGATTGAGCAGGACACTGTTGATAACGGTGAAAATCGCAGTATTCGCGCCGATGCCCAGGGCAAGTGTCAACACCGCAGCGGTGGTGAAGCCGGGAGACTTGCGCAGCGTGCGCACGGCATACCGCACGTCCTGCAGGGAGCTCTCCAGCAGGCCCACGCCACGCGCCTGCCAACAATCCTCCTGTACCTGATCGAGACTGCCGAATTGCACGCGCGCGCGGCGGAGCGCTTCCTCCCGGCTCATGCCAGAGTTCAATGTACTTCGCAACCTGTTGTTCGAAGTGGAAGCGAAGCTCGTCGTCGTGCTCCGCTTTCTGCGTGTCCGCGGCGGAACAGCGCACGCAGACGAAACCAGCCATCATGCAGAACATCGCGGAGCAAAACACACCTCCTTATGCTGTCCCCAGTACGCGGGCAACGGCAGCTGTGAGCTTCTCCCAGGCATCGCATTGTTCTTCGAGCTGCCGCCGGCCCGTGCGCGTGAGTTCGTAGAATTTGGCGCGACGGTTGTTGTCCGACGTGCCCCACTTGGCCTTGATCCAGCCGCGACGTTCCAGGCGATGCAACGCGGGATAGAGCGAGCCCTGCTGCACCCGCAGCACGTCGCTGGATATCTGCTGGATGCGCTCGGAGACCGCCCAGCCGTGCAGTGGCTCCAACGCCAGCGTGCGGAGAATCAGAAGGTCTAGTGTGCCTTGCGGAAGCTCAACGAATGCGTCGCCCATTCTCTCCCCTTGTACTTCTACAAGAGAGTATTGCGACTCATGTAGAAGTGCAAGGGGAGTGGGACGAGTCGCAGAAGATCAGGTTCAGATCGGCTATTCCTCTCCGCGAGCGTCAGGGTTAACCGAGTATCGCCGGCTAAAGCCGGCTCCGCAGTATGAGTGAATAATCGACCCATCGGCACGACCGAGGCCGTGCCCTGACGCCACCGTCGCTAATGCGAGCGTATATCCAGGTATCTAAGGTCGCCAAGTAAAGCTCGTGATCTGGGCGTGGACCCTAGCGGGGTGTGTCGCCGGCTGACGCCGGCTCCAGAGGATAAGGAGGGCCGCTGAACGCTGGCCTGAAGGCCAGCTCTACCCGAAATTCGACTTGCTACTTGAGCTCGATATCTCCCGAGCCAGTAGAGACTTCTACTTCCGGGCCGCCGCCGTGCACGGAACCCTTGAGTTCGTGGCGATTCAGGTTGCCTTGCATCGTAATGGGTAAATCGGAGTGGATTGTCCCCGATCCGGTACGCGCGTAGAGGTTGAAGCCCTGGCTCGAACCCACCGACAGACGCACCGATCCAGATCCGGTGTGGAGGCTCCAGCCGCTCTGCACATTGCCATCGACGGTAAGGTCTCCACTGCCGGTGCGAGCGCGTAATCCACCCTTCAGCCCGCGCAGGCGCACATCTCCCGATCCCGACTCGACGTCGGCATTGCCGCTGCCGGTCAAGTCCGCTTCGATGCCTCCGCTACCCGTACGCGCGGTAAACGGCAGCGCGATGTCCTGCCCCTTGATGGTGCCGCTGCCAGTGCGAGCATTGGCTTGCGGACCGAGATCGCGCAGGCTTACATCTCCTGAGCCGGTCGTGACGACTGCACTCTTGCGCAACCCCTCAATCCCGATATCACCCGAGCCCGAGTGCGCCTGCAGCGATGTATCGCCGGGGACAGTCACATCGTAGCTAATGGAGACGTGGTGCCTGGCATCTTCCGGCAGGTTGTATCCGATGCGTATGCTGTTGCCGCTTTGCTCAATCGGAGGATTGCTTTCCACCGCGCGCACCGCGCTCTCCGCGTCCCCGCCGAACCAGTCGTTGCTGCTGCGAACCACTCCATGAATCACCACCTGGTTAGAACCGCCGCTACGCACAGTGACATTGCCGGAGCCGGTTGTCAGGTCCAAGCTGACCGGCCCGTTGACTGTCAGCGTGCGATCAAACTTGCCCTCCGAGCGCGCGAACAGCATCGCTGGGAGAGCCAGCGCTATCAGGAAAACTGCCAGCGAAACTTTTCTCATAACCCCTCACAAGAATGGCATTGAAAACTGGGCTGACCGGTGAGACAGCATGGCGCCTTCAACCAACATGAGCAACGATGCAGAAACTACCGTGTTCGCTCGGCGAAGGAGAGCAGATCCCTCGCTTTGCTCGTGATGACAAATATGGAAAACGGGCCTCGTCACGGCTGAAAAGTCTACGCTGAGCCCAGCCGAAGGGTGCCCTTTTCAAAATCGAATTAAGAGATGGCTATGGCTTCTAGTTCCTTACTATTGCAGCACGACTTCCTGCCCTTCCTTCAATCCGGAAACCACTTCCGTCTTCGCGCCATTGGAGATTCCGATGTTGACCGCGACCTTCTTCATGCCGTCCTTGGCTTTGGGCTCGGGAATGTCGACCGACGCCTTCTTGTCTTTGTCGTACATGATGGCGCCTTCCGGAATCATCAGCACGTTCTTGTGCTCGTCGAGCAGGATCTCGGCGTTGGCCGTCATCTCGGCCTTCAGCTCGCCGCCAGGGTTGTTGATCGATACGCGAACTTCAAACGTGGTGACGTTGTCCTTCTCCACGCCCATGGGTGAGATCTTCGTCACTTTGCCGGTGAAGGTTTTGTCCTTGAAGGTCTCAACCCGGATTCGCGCCGGCTGGCCAAGATAGACCTTGCCGATATCGCTCTCGTCGACCTTGCCTTTTACGTAGACCTCACTGATATCGCCCAGCGTCATGACCAGCGTTGCGCCCGAACCCAGCACCAGAATGGAGCTGACAGCGTCGCCGATCTCCACATCGCGCGACAGCACCACGCCGTCGATCGGCGAGGTGATGGTCGTATAGCTCAAGCTGCTCTTCCAGCTGGTTAAGGGTGGCACGGTTCTTCTGGACGTCGGCCTCGGCCTGCGCGACCTTGGCCTTGTTCACCGTGTATTGAGCGCGCGCTACGTCGCGCTTGTTCACCGCCAACTCGTAGGCACGCTGTGCGTCATCCAGCGCTGAGGCGGAAACCACTCCGTCCTTGGCCATCTGCTGCGCGCGCTCGTAGGCCCGCTGCAGGGTAGGAATGTCAACCCCCTCGGCATCCACCTTGGCGCGGGTCAGGTCGGCCTCTGCGCCTTTGAGGTTCGCCTCGGCGGAAAGCAATTGCGCGCGGGCAGAATTTACTTGCGCCTGAATCTCTTCGCGGTCAAGCTCAGCCAGCACCTGTCCGGTATGGACGCTGGTCGCCGGCATCGACATAGAGCTTCTTCACGATGCCGCTGGCCTTCGACTTGATCTCGACCTTGGTGATGGGCGTGACCTTGCCGGTAGCAACCACGCTCTTCGCCAGGTCGCCGCGCTCTACTTTGGCCAGCTTGGTGGGATCGATCTTGGTGCCGCCGCGGGTGGCCGCAACCGCCACAATCACCAGTGCGACGACCGCTACAGCAACGATGGTGAGGATAATCCACCGCTTCTTCTTATTATGTTTGCCGTTTGCCACTTGCCCCTCCAGCCAATGATCGCAGTATTCCCTGTTCTGAAGTAAGTTACGTTTGCCAATTGCAGGAAGTTCCGTCCCGAAATGAGACAGCTGCGCCCCGGAACTTAGACATCGGCAGGGAAACAAACGGTAGCAGAGCGGGCTGGCAACGCACATCCCGGAATACAAGCGCTTCGCATAGCAGGACGTGCCATTCGCAACAATGCACTGGGTCTTATCACATCGACGCGCTGCGGTCCTGGGCGCGACCCTTCCATTCCCCGCCACGGCCGCGCCAGAATTTGATTGCCGAATCGACGGTGGCGGCCATGTAGAACATGGCGCTAAGCGGCAGGGTGAGCGCCCAGCCAATCCCCAAGCCGTAAAAGCGAACCATTGGGGAATAGGTGATGACCATGATGCCGTAAGCGATGAGACCTAAGACAATCAGCCGCACGTCGCGGGTGAACAGCAGAGCCAAGGGCAGGATATATACCAACGCCATGCCCACAATCGCCCCGAGAAGCAGAGCGGCGGAGTGCCCGAGCTGATTGAAGGCCGTGCGCGCGATCATGCGTTCGATCTCGCCGAAGCTTTCATACCCGCGTAAGCTGCGCGTGTTCGGAGTGACGCCCAGCCACACGCGGCCGCCGCTTCGCTTCACCGCCCGCGCCAGCGCGCAGTCGTCGATGATCTCGCTGCCGAATGGCGGCGATGCCGCCGGCGAGTTCGAGCGCTTTTGGCCGGATCAGCATGCATCCCCCGGCCGCTCCGGCCGTGCGTCTCCTGGGCGATCGAATCCATAGCGGCGGGTAGAGCATGAAGAAGAAGAACACGAAGGCCGGAATCAGCAGCTTCTCGGCAAAGCTCTGGCAATGCAGCTTCACCATGAACGAAACCAGGTCGTAGCCTTGGCGTTCGGCAACAGAAATCAAGGTTGCGAGGTTATCGGGCGCGTGCTCGACATCGGCATCGGTTAGCAAGAGAAATTGGGGGCGTAACTCCATGGCCGCGTCGATTCCCTGCTGCACCGCCCAGAGTTTGCCCGTCCAGCCGGGCGGGAGCGGGCGGCCGGTGATGATTGTGAGCTTGCGTGCATCCGCCTCGGGGAGAGCGCCACGCGCTGCTTCCGCCGTGCCATCGCTGCTGCCATCGTCAACGACGAAGATATGAAGCGCGCTTGTGCAGCTCTGATTGGCCAGCGAGCGTACCGCGCGTCCGATGCAATCGGCCTCATTGCGCGCGGGGACAACGACAGCAATCAGTGGCCGCTGATCTGGCGGTCGGGCGGTGCATCTGCTTGCAAGCGGCTCACCTGCCAGAACCGGCCATGGAAGAGCAGTAGGTAGAGCCAGGCGAGAAGGGAAAGCGTTCCGCAGACAAGGAGAAGTTGTTGCACGGTGGTCGTGAAAAGAGAATATCAACGTTGAGTGCGCCGAAGTACTGGCGGCGAGGGGATAAGAGCTTCCTGCCGTCGAGGATCTGGCAGTAGGCGTCGTGCGCGAGAAATGCTGTCTCATTCCAACGTCAGCAACGAAGCAGGAATTGCCATCGTCGCACGGCAAACGAGAGCAGATCCCTCGCTGCGCTCATGATGACAAAATCGAAAAGGAATGTCGCCGCTCGAAAGCACTTTCCTGCTACACTCTCCCGCGACCTCATGACCAGCGACACTGACACAAAACGTACGCGTCTGTACGACGATCCAGAACGGCAAGTTCATCCACGAGGTGGTTCTCGCTTCGTGCCGCATGCGCGGCGAGAAGACCGCCATCATCGACACCTCCTGCGCACCGACACGTCGCATCAGCTATGCCGAATATGCCGACCTGGTCGAACAGCGCGGCTCGCGGCCTGGTCGCCAGCGGCATAAAGCCCGGCGACCGCATCGGCATCTTCCTTCCCAACTGCTGGGAGTTTGGGGTCGCGATCCACGCCGCGATGATGGCGGGCGCGGTCCCGACGCCGATGAATCCTACCTATCGCGAGCGTGAGGTCCGTTACCAGCTCGAAACCTGCGATGCGGTCGCGCTGGTCACCGATGGTGCGCTGCTGAGCGGGATCAGCCTTGCAGGGCTGCCGGCGTTGCGCAACCTGTTCACCACGCGCAGTCACTGTGACGGCAGCCAGCCATTCGAGTCGCTGCTACAGCGCGCGCTCCGGAATCACGCTGCCCAGCCCCGACCGCGACTCGCGGCTGGCGCTGGCAACGATTCCCTTCTCCAGCGGCACCACCGGACTGCCCAAGGGCGTGATGCTGACCCACTACAACATCGTCGCCAACGTCTATCAGACGCTGATTCCGGGCGAGACGGGCGCCATCTCAGACGATGACATCATGTTGTGCTTCCTGCCCATGTACCACATCTACGGGCTCACCATCGGGCTGAACCTGTCACTGATCCGCGGCGGAACGCTGGTGCTGATGCCGCGCTTCGATTGCGAAGCCTCGCTGGCGCTGATCGCCCAGGAAGGCGTGACGCTCGCACTGTGCGTTCCCCCGGCACTGCTGGCGTACTGTCACGCCGCCGAGCAGAACAAGTTTCCCAAGACAGCATCGCTTGAAATGGGTGAAGTGCGGCGCAGCTCCGCTTTCAGGCGAACTTGCGCGCCGCTTCAACAGCCTGACCGGTGTCCCCATTCGGCAGGGCTACGGCATGACCGAAGCTTCTCCGGTCACGCACATGGGCTTTCTCGCGCCCGAGCTGTATCGTCCCGACTCGATTGGCGCGCCGGTAGCTCTGACCGATTGCCGCGTGGTCGACGAGAACGGCAACGATGCTGCGCGAGGGGAGCTGGGTGAGCTGGTCATGCGCGGCCCGCAATTCATGTTGGGCTACTGGAAGTCGCCCGAAGCGACGGACGCTGTGCTGCGCGACGGCTGGTACTGGTCGGGCGACGTGGTGCGGGTGGACGAGACCGGCCAGTACTACGTGGTGGACCGCCGCAAGGAGATGATGAAGTACAAGGGCTTCTCCATCGCTCCCGCCGAAGTGGAGAGCGTGCTACTGGAGCATCCTGGCGTACGCGATTGCGGCGTGGTGTCGCGCATCGAAGCCGACGGCGAAGAGACGCCCTGCGCCTTTGTGGTTTTGCGCGAAGGCCAACTGGATACGCAACAGACTTGCGAGGACGTGCGGGCGTTTCTAGGCGAACGCATGGCGAGCTACAAAGTGCCGCGCGAAATACATTTCGTTCTCAACATTCCACGAACGCCGTCGGGAAAGATCTTGCGCCGGGAATTGCGAAAGCTGTTTTAGAAACCGTAGACGTTCAGCTGTGAAATGGCGGGCTTCAGAGGCTCGCCGAAAAAGTCCGTTGAGGCGTACCTGCAGCGGCTAAAGCCAGCTCTACGCATTTCCAACGGCATAGACGCCTGGCCTGGACGGCCAGCTCGTACCCGGGATTGGACGCTTACCGAGTTCGCCAGTCGTTCAGGCGTCCAGCGACAGCATCTGTCTTATGATGCGCTTTAGCGCCTGAGGTAAGAAAAGTTGATTTACCTCAGCGGCTCAAGCCGGAATGCGATCTCGAAGCGAAAGTGCACCGCTGAAGCGGTGCTCCACCCAGTACAGCAAAACTGAGAAAGACCTACTCCGGCCCATCACCGGTGCGAAATGCTTGCACTTTTTGGCCAAGACTAAAAAATCGGGGAGCCCGAAGGCTCCCCGAAGCAATGCTAACTCCAGATGAAGTTAGAAGCTGTACTTCAGCACCAGCACCACGTTGCGCGGGTGGTTGGTGAACACCTGGTTCCACTGCGCAAAGGTCTGAGGAGTTAGTGAGCAGAGCGCTGCGCACCGTGCCACTCGCCTGACCGTACGACTGTACGTCACTGATCAGACCAGGAACGTACTGCGCGTGGTTGAAGATGTTCGTGGCCTGGAAGATGAACTGGAGCGACTGGCGCTCGGTGAAGTTCACCCGCTTCAGCAGCGCGAAGTCCCAGTTGTTGATGCTGGGGGTAGACAGCGTGTTACGGGAAACCGCCCCATAGACTCCGCTGCCCGCCGCGATGTACTGGGCATTCGGATTGTTGGCGACATAGGCGACCGTCGCGCCCGCCGAGTTCTTCAACGCGGTAACGGTTGACGCGGTGTTCGGTACGCCAGCCTGGTTGAACAACGCCGGCCGGTCGGGAGCCGAGTCGCCGTTCAGGTTGGCATCAGCACCCGTCTGCACCGTCGCGTACTCCGGCGACTGGTAGGTGTAGATCGGCGAGAACTGCCAGTTGCCCACGATGTTCTTCATGAACCAGTTGTCGTTCTTGAAGAATGGCAGATCGTAGGTAGCTGCCAGGGTGACGCGATGACGGTGATCCAGAGCCGACGTGCCGTAGTCGCAGGCAAAGCATGCGTAGTCCTGCGGACGACGTGGCGTCAGAACGGTCGAGAACACATCGGCCGTCGAGTTGTCAAGGGTATGGCTCCATGTCCAGGCAGCCTGGAACTGCAGGCCGTTGGTGAAGTTGCGCTTGAACGAGGTCTGCAGAGCGTTGTAGTTGGAATAGCCGTAAGGCTGGAACGAGGTAATCTGGCTCACGAATCCAGCGTCGGCGTAGGCCGGAATCGCATTGCCCTGTGCCCTCAACTGCGCCAGAGTGAGATTCAGCGAGTCGAGGTAGGCCTGGCTAGGAGCGGACAGGAACGTCGGCAGAGTCTGGGTAGGCGTTACCGGCGCAGCGTTGTTGAGGTGAGTCTGGGTCGAGAGATGGATACCACGAGTTCCGACGTAGCGCACTTCCAACGTGTACTTGTTGGCAAAGATGTGCTGAACGCCAGCCGTCCACGTCTCCGAATACGGCAGCGTCTGGTTCGGGATGTAGGCGGCAGTGTTTGCACGCCCCGTGGCCGGATCCGTAATCGGAGCCGGCGTGTTGGGCAAGCCGCCAGCAGCCAGGAAGTGAGTATCCGAATACGGGCATGGCTTCGGGTCCCCTATATCCACCACATCGCAGGTCTGCTGCAGCTGAGGCGGCTGCGAGAGGATGCCCAGGTTGTCATAGAGAACGTCGTTGGCCATGGCAAAGCCCACGTTGACTGACGTCTCCGGAGTAGGGGCCCAAGCAATGCCGACACGCGGCATGAAGTTGGTTCCTTGTACTCCGGGATTGTTAAAGACGAGCAGGCCAGGCACGCTGGAGATCGAGTTGAGCGACTGGTTGTTTTCTCCCTGCGAATTTCCAGTCCACTCATAGCGCAACCCGAGATTCAAAGTGACGGTTGGCGAAACGCGCCAATCGTCATTGGCATAAGCGTAATACGCCTTCTTGTTGCCGTAGTAAACCGTGTTACCGGACGAGCGCTCGCTAAAGCCACCCGGGGTCGGGAACGACGCGAAGTCGTTCAGGTAGTCGGACAAGGCGTTCCACTCGTAGTCGCCGCGCACACGTTGGGTAAACGTCTGTGGGCTGATGATCCAGCGGAATTCACCACCGAGCCGCAGGTTGTGCTTGCCCTTCACCCAGCTCACGTTATCCACGAACTGGTACAGGTTCTGAACCGTGGTCTGCGGAGCGTTGGGGTCAGGCCCGATGTTGAGTTGGTTCAACTGACTGACGAGTATGTTGGGAAATGCATTGAGCCCCGGGAAGACCTGATCGCCGACCTGGAAGAACTGCGAGTAGCGGTTCCAGCCGAAGCGGAACTCGTTGTTCACGTTGGTTGAGAAGTTGTGATATTCGCTCAGGGTCACGACCCAGTAGCGCTGCGGAAGGGTGGTCCAGAACGTCGGCAAGCTTGCCGCAGTGTCAAAGAAACTGAGCTTGGACCACGCCAAACGGCCACGCAACTGGTCCTTCTCGGAGATGTTGTAGTCGAAGGAGTTTGCGGTGGTAAGCGTGTTTTGGAAGCTGGGTCCGATAACGCCAATGTCGCCGATCGGAACGCTAAAGGTCGTCGTCCCCGTGGGGAAGTCCCCGTTGGGATTAATCGTTGGAACACCCTGCGCAACATTAAGGCTTCCTGGCGCACAAACGTTGGCAGCGCCGCCGTTGCCCGCGTACTTCTGCAACTGCTGCAGGTTGACGCTGCCGGGGAACAAGGTAGCCAACTGTGAGTAGCCCGCCGAGGTCGGCGCGCAGAACGTATTCGGACTTCCCACCTGGCCGATGGGGTTGTACTCCCAGTCGGTGAAGAAGAACAGCTTGTTCTTCAGGATCGGGCCGCCGAAGTTGCCGCCGAAGCGGTTGTTGTCGTAGCGCGGGATTGCTGTACGGTCCCGGCGCCTGGGTCAGCGCTACCTGCGAGTCTTCCGCATTCAGGTTACGGTTCTGGAAGTACTCGTAGGCGGTGCCGTGGAACTGGTTGGTTCCGCTCTTGATGGTCTGGTTGAACTGGCCGCCCGAGGAGTGGCCGAATTCAGCCGAGTACTGGTTCTGCAACACGGTGAAGCTGTCGACCGCGTCATTCGGGATCACGATGAGAGGACCGGTAGTGGCAAGGGCTGTTGTTGTCGACGCCTTCAATCGTGAAGTTGTTGTTGCGCGGACGCTGTCCGCCGACGGAAGGACCAGAACCGGCGCCAATACCACCTGAGGTGGCCACGCCGGCATCCAGCAGCGAGAGGTTCAAAACGCCGCTGCTAACGGTCCCGCCCGGGTTCCCGGCGGTTGAAAGCGGCGATTCGGCGATTTGCTTGGAGCCGTAGGTTTGCGAAATGGTAGGCGTGGTGGTGTCGATTGCCACCGCCTGCTCATTCACTTCCACGGTTGTTCCGGCGCTGACGATTGCAGTCGTGATGTTCGCGGTCGAAACTTTGTTCAGCGTTACTTCGACGTCGCGAAAGCCGCCTTTCATGCCGGGAGCGGCTACGTCGACCGAGTAGTGGGCAGCCGGCAAGTTAGAGAAACGATACTCGCCGGATCCATTCGTTTTGGTGGTTTGCTTAAAGCCGGTGCCCAGGTTTGTCACCGTGACGTCGGCATCGGGCACATAGGCGCCCGACGCATCCTTCACCACGCCCGTCAAGTCGCCGCTGATGGCCTGTCCATAGGAAAGGACCGGCAATAGCAACGCGAGGCTGAGCAGGGTTAGTAGTGTGAAAATCTTTCTGTTCATCGCACTCTCCGCTTCGCTGATAGAGATTCTTACGTTTGCGCTTAAATTCAGGGCGTCCGCAGAGGACACTTGGCGGGACAATCCCGCGAGTGAGAGTGCACGAGAGTAACCGTTTCTGCCTCAAGGAATTCCCTGCTTTTTCAACAACTTAGGGATGCTGTCAATTTTTGGATATGAGTTTCTATAGGAGCGCTGCTGATTGAATTCCAAAATCAATACGAATTATTGTAATTACACAAAGGTGCCAATAGGCATGTTACTCCGCTGAAGCACGGTTTGACCGTGGTTTGACCCACGGCGAACCATCGGTTCACCAGGCCGCAAGCAGTCAGCAGATCTCGTGCCTGACTTTATCGAGCCCGGCCAAGTCACCGAGATGCTCTGAGAGTAGGAATTCGCCGTGAAAAAAAGGGGAGCGCGAAGGCTCCCCGAAGTCCGACGGATTTAGTTGCGATTAGAAGTTGTACTTCAGCACCAGCACCAGATTGCGTGGATGGTTGGTGAAGACCTGGTTCCACTGAGCGAACGTCGGAGAACCAGTCAACAGGGCTCCACGCACCGTGCCACTCGACTGACCAAACGACTGCACGTCGCTGATCAGACCAGGGACGTACTGCGCGTGGTTGAAGATGTTGGTGGCCTGGAAGATGAACTGGAGCGACTGGCGCTCGGTGATGTTCACCCGCTTCAGCAGCGCGAAGTCCCAGTTGTTGATGTCGGGAGTGGACAGCGTGTTGCGCGCGACCGCCCCGTACACTCCGGTACCCGCGTCGATGTACTGGGCATTCGGATTGTCGGCAACATAAGCCTACCACCGCGCCCGCCGAGTTCGTCAACGGCGTAACCGTCGATGAAGTGTTTGGTACACCGCTGGGGTTGAGGAATGCCGCCCGGTCCGAAGCCGAGTCGCCGTTCAGGTTGGAGTCGTTGCCGGTCTGCACCGTCGCGTATTCCGGAGACTGGAAGGTGTAAATCGGCGAGAACTGCCAGTTGCCCACGACGTTCTTCATGAACCAGTTGTCGTTCTTGAAGAACGGCAGATCGTAGGTCGCTGCCAAGGTGACGCGATGACGGCGATCCAGAGCTGAGGTGCCGTAGTCGCAAGCAAAGCAGTTGAAGTCCTGCGGACGACGCGGGGTGAGAACGGTCGAGAAGACGTCGGCCGTCGAGTTGTCGAAGGTGTGGCTCCATGTCCAGGCAGCCTGGAACTGCAGGCCGTTGGTGAAGTTCCGTTTGAACGAAACCTGCAGGCCGTTGTAGTTGGAAGAGCCATACGGATAGAACGAGGTGATCTGGTTCACGAAGCCAGCGTTGGCATAGGACGGTACCGCGTTGCCGATGGCGCTGAGCTGGTCGAGAGTAAGCGGCAGCGTGTCGAGGTAGGCCTGTCCCGGATTGGACAGGAACGTCGGCAGGCTTTGCGTAGGCGTGACTGGCGCCTGGTTGTTGATGTGAGTTTGCACCGGCAGATGGATACCGCGAGTTCCGACATAGCGGACTTCCAACGTGTACTTGTTGGCAAAGATGTGCTGAACGCCGGCCGTCCACGTCTCCGAATAAGGCAGGGTCTGGTTCGGGATATACGCGCTGGTAAGCGCACGCGCATCCGTTGCATTGGTGATCGGAATAGGCGCACCCGGCAGGCCGCCGGCAGCCAGGAACCCGCTGTTGCCGTAAGCGCAGGCAGTTGGCTGGCCGACGTTTACCACATCGCACGTCTGCTGCACCTGCGGCGGCAACGAGTTGATGCCCAGGTTGTCATAGAGAACGTCGTTCGCCATGGCAAAGCCCATGTTGACTGAGGTATTCGGAGTAGGCGCCCACGCAATACCCACGCGCGGCATGAAGTTGGTCGTTTGCGCCGTGGGTGCACCGAAGGTGATCAATCCCGGCACATTCGATATTGCGTTCAGCGGCTGCAAGCTGGTGGCAGCCAGCGGCTCGCCGGTGTACTCATACCGCACGCCGAGGTTCAAGGTGACGGTCGGCGAAATGCGCCAATCGTCGTTGACGTAGGCATACACCGCCTTCTTGTTGCCGTAATACACCGGGTTGCCGGCCGAACGTTCGCCAAAGCCATTCGAGGTTGGGAATGGGGCAAAGTCGTTCAAGTAGTCGGACAGGAAGCCCCACTCGTAGTCACCGCGTACCCGCTGGGTGAACGTCTGCGGGCTGATGATCCAACGGAACTCACCACCGATACGCAGGTTGTGCTTGCCCTTCACCCAGCTCAGGTTGTCTACGAACTGGTACTGGTTCTGAATGGTTCCCTGCGGAGCATTGGGATCAGGACCAACCTGGATCTGATTCAACTCGCTCACCAGCAGGTTCGGAAATACGCCGTTCAGTCCGGGGAAGGTCTGATCGCCGACCGGGAATACCTGTGAGAAACGGTTGAAGCCGAAGCGGAATTCGTTGTTGATGTTGGTTCCGAAGTTGTGATACTCGCTGAGTGTCGCCACCCAGAAACGCTGCGGGGTAGTTGACCAGAACGTCGGCAACGACGCCGTCGTGTCAGAGGCGTTGAACTTGACCCAAGCCAGGCGGCCACGCAACTGGTCCTTCTCCGAGATGTTGTAGTCGAATGAGTTCGCGGAGCTCAGCGTATTTTGGAAGCTGGGCCCGATGAAGCCCACATCGCCGATCGGAACGGAGAACGTTGAGGTACCGGTGGGGAAGCCTCCGTTCTGATTAACCGTCGCAACCCCCGGCGCAACTGTAATGCTGGAGCCGCAAACGTTGGCTGCGCCGCCCGCAGGAACATACTTCTGGAACTGTTGCAGGTTGGTGTTGCCGGGGAACAACGTGCTCAACATCGAATAGCCCGCCGAGGTCGGCGCGCAGAAGGTATTCGGATTGGCCGTCTGACCGATGGGGTTGTACTCCCAGTCGGTGAAGAAGAACAGCTTGTTCTTCAGGATCGGGCCGCCGAAGTTGCCGCCGAAGCGGTTGTTGTCATAACGCGGGTTGCTATACGGTCCAGGTGCCTGCGTCAAGGCAACCTGCGAGTCTTCCGCGTTCAGATTGCGGTTCTGGAAATACTCGTAGGCCGTACCGTGGAACTGATTGGTTCCGCTCTTGATGGTCTGGTTGAACTGGCCGCCTGAAGAGTGACCGAATTCAGCCGAGTACTGGTTCTGCAATACGGTGAAGCTGTCGACCGCGTCATTCGGAATTACGATGAGCGGACCGGTAGTCGTAAGGGCGTTGTTGTCCACGCCCTCGATGGTGAAGTTGTTGTTGCGCGGACGCTGGCCTCCGACGGACGGGCCAGATCCGGCACCGACACCGCCTGAGGTGGCTACACCGGCATCGAGCAGCGAGAGATTCAAAACGCCGCTGCTCGTCGTCGCGGTTCCGGCAGTTACAAGCGGCGATTCAGCAATTTGCTTGCTGCCGTAGGTGGTTGAAATCGTGGGCGTGGTGGTATCGATTGCCACCGCCTGTTCGTTCACTTCCACGGTTGTTCCGGCGCTGACGACTGCAGTCGTGATGTTTGCGGTCGCAACTTTGTTTAGTGTCACTTCGACGTCGCGATAACCGCCTTTCATGCCGGGAGCATCTGCGTCGACCGAGTAGTGGGCAGCCGGCAAGTTGGAGAAACGATACTCGCCGGATGCATTTGTTTTGGTAGTTTGCTTAAAACCGGTGCCCAGGTTGGTCACCGTGACGTCGGCATCGGGAACGTAGGCGCCCGACGCATCCTTCACTACGCCCGTCAAGTCGCCGCTGATGGCCTGTCCGAATGATAGAGCCGACAGGAGCAACAGGACGCTAAACAGGGTTAGTAGTGTGAAAATACTTCTATTCATCGCACTCTCCACATCACTTGATACTTCATACGTTTGCGCTCGATCGTTGGGCGTTCACGAAAGAACCCGGCAGAACAACGCTGCACGAGAGAGTGCACGACAGGAACCATTTCACAAGATGTTCCCACAGCGTCTTTGCAACAAGTTGCAGAAGGTCCACCAGCGGCAGAATTTGTTTTCTTATAGAAGGCCCAGGAGCGACTTCCAAACTCCATATCGGACTAAGTAAGTACGATAAAGATCTCTTGAAACTGACAAACTGACTTACGATAGAGAAGCACCTTCACGACAGCTACTCGCCTTGAAGGAGATCACGAACTATGCAGAAAAGACTGGGCAATTCCCCGCATCAGAGCTGGAGATGGTCCATAGGTAAATGCAGCAAATGGCGGGGATATCAACCGATAGAGGCTTAGATAATTAAATATGCAACTAATTTTTTAAGCTCAGCGGAGAGAAGCTCGTAGCTTGACTTGGATTTTGCGATTCCAGAAGCAGCCGCTATGCGGACGTACCTAAGGCGAGCGCGATCAGGGTTTTCTGCTCCAGCTCATGCGCTTTGCCCGAGCCGGTTGCGGGGGTCGCATTCGCTGCGCGCTTGATGCTGCGCAGCTTGGCGCCGACAATGCGCTTCAGTCGTGGCACTACGAACGAGAGCGCGCCCATGTTGGCTGGCTCTTCCTGCACCCAGATGAACTCGGTCGCGTTGGGATAACGGCCGAGCACCTGGCGAAGATCGTTTTCCGGAAAGGGATACATCTGCTCGAGCATCAGGATAGCCGGCTTCACACCTTGCATCTTCTTGCGTTCGATGCGCAGCTCGTGACCAATCTTGCCGGTGCAGAGGAGGATTCGTTTCGCATCGAGAGCTGTTTCGTCAGGGATGACGTTCTGCCAGCGCGGACGCTGCAACTCCGTTACCGGCGACACCGCTTCCGGATGGCGCAACATGCTCTTTGGAGTGAAGGCGATTAGCGGCGTGCGCCACTTGCGGAGCGCCTGCCGACGAAGAAGATGGAAGTACTGCGCCGCGGTGGAAGGCTGCACCACCTGCATGTTGTCGCGAGCGCATAACTGAAGATAGCGCTCGATGCGTGCGCTGGAGTGTTCCGGACCCTGGCCTTCATGCCCGTGCGGCAGCAGTAGCACCAGCCCGCTCAGCAGGTCCCACTTGTCTTCGCCCGCCACGATGAACTGGTCGATGATGATTTGCGCGCCGTTGGCGAAGTCGCCGAACTGCGCCTCCCACATGACCAGCGCTTCCGGGAAGTCGCGCGAGAATCCATATTCGAAACCCATGACCGCAGCTTCCGACAGCTCGGAGTTGTAGATCTCCACCCGCGCCTGGTTCGACCGCCAGGTGGCAGAGTGGCACGTACTCCTTCTCATCGATGATGTCGATCAGTACCGAGTGCCGCTGGTTGAAGGTGCCGCGGCGGCTGTCCTGCCCGCTGAGGCGAATGGGCACGCCCTGCGTCGCCAGCGAGCCGAAGGCCAGCGCCTCGGCCATACCGAAATCCAGCGGACGCTTGCCATATCCCATCTCGTGCCGCTGCTCCAGCAGCTTCTGCACCTTGGGATGGATGTGGAAGTCTTCGGGATATTTCACCAGGCCATCGGTGATTTCACGAATGCGCTCGGCGGTGAGTCCGGTATCGACTTCGTATTCCGGCTTCCACTCGCCGCCATGGAACGGCGCCCAGTAGGTCGGCAACTGTCGCATCACCGGCTTCTTCGCCATGCTCTTGCCGGCGACCTGCGCGGTATCGAGCTCCGAGATGAACTTCTGTATGAACGGCTTCGGATCCTGACCGGTGTTCCGCGCGTAGATCTCGTAGAGCAGTCGGGTGGTCTTTGATCTTGCGATAACGGATCGGCTGCGTGATGGTCGGGTCGTCGACCTCGGAATGGCCGTGACGGCGGAAGCCGATGAGATCGACCATGACGTCGGAGCCAAACTCGTTGCGGAACTCCATCGCCATGCGGCCCACGCGCACCACGGCATCGGCATCTTCGCCGTTCACGTGGAAGATGGGAATGGGCAGGCGCTTCGCCAAATCCGACGAGAAGCGGCTGGAGTAGGCTTCGTTGCGGATTGGCGGTGAAGCCGATTAGATTGTTAACAATAATGTGAACTGTTCCGCCGACGTTGTAGCCGCGCAGGGTGGCAAGGTTCAGGCTCTCGGCGGTGATTCCCTGCCCTGCGAAAGCGGCATCGCCGTGCATGATGATGGGCACGACCTTGCAGCTTGCCGTCGCGGCCAATGCGCGTCTGCTTGGCGCGGGCGCGTCCCATGGCGACCGGATTGACGGCTTCCAGATGGCTGGGATTCGAGACCAGGTGAATGCGCACCTGGCGGCCGTTTGCAGCGGTGAACAGCCCGGTCGCACCGATGTGGTACTTCACGTCGCCGCCGCCCAGCACGCTGCGCGGATCGACATCTTCGAAGCCGGCGAAGATTTCCGCTGCCGGGCGGTTCACTACATTAATAATGACGTTCAGGCGGCCGCGATGGCTCATGGCCAGCACTGCCTGCTCGGCTCCCTCTTCGGAAGCGGTGTCGAGAATCTCGTCGAGCAGCGGGATCAGCGCGGTGTTGCCTTCCAGCGAGTAGCGCTTGGTTCCGATGTAGCGGGAGGCAATCGTTTGCTCGAAGACGTCGGCGCGCACCAGCTGATCGAGCACACGCGCCCGGTCGATCGGCTCCTGCCTCCTGCGCCTCCATCTTTTCCTGGATCCAGAGGCGCCGCTCGGGATCGGCGATGTGCATGAACTCCACGCCGATCGAGCCGGCGTAAATGCGCCGCGCGGCTTCGGCTTCCTCGCCGGTTACATCCAGCTCGGGATGCGGCAGCGGCTTGAAGTGGTCGAGCGGATCGAGATTGGCTTGAAGATACCCCCAGCGGCGGAACGAATCCATCACCCGTTCCAGCTTCTCGCTGTCAACGTTCATCATTACGGTGGACAAGGATGGCAAGCTCCTGGCCCTTCGGTGCCCCAGGTTAGCCTGGGCCACCTGAGTCATGCCGAAGGGTTCGCGCCTTCTTTGGGCTGACCTGGGCTCCGACGGGCCCGATTATGATTCTACTGTTGTAGATTCCCTACCGGCCGGACGGATGCAATCTGCGCGGAATCGCGGGCGGCAGAAGATTCAGTATATAAAATGTTGGGGACTCGTGAGTGCTGGGTGTCAGGTGTCAGGTGGCGGATGCAGGCGTCGGAGCCGATGAAGTGGGTGGCCCATCCTGTCCCGCAGTTGGGCAGGGTGGAAGGAAAATTCTTCGTAGTGGGGTTACGCCGGTTTGCGATTGCATTTTTCGGGACTTAGCGCACAATGAGGATTTCGGGAACTGACGTTCACATTGCGCACCCCCGTGCGCTGAGGACATAGATCCAGTATGTTCGTCCGCAAGAACGGTCCGGTTGAAGTCCTGGTTTTGGCTACCCTACTGTTGGCTGCCCAGTTGATTTCCCAAGATGTTTTCGCGCAAGTCCCGCAAGCCAAAAGCGCAGCCGACCGCATCAGCGGGGTGGTGATCAACAGCGTCACCCACGAACCGATCGCGCGTGCGCTGGTCGTCTCCGAAGGCGAACGCTTCGCAACTTTGACGGACAGCAGCGGCCGCTTCGAGTTCGTGTTTGCAGATGCTCCGGCTGGAGGCGAAGCCGCGACCGGACCAGGGAGTCCAGCCGCGTCAGGAGGCAGCAGCCTGGCTATCGTCCGTATATGTTGACGGCCCGCAAGCCCGGGTTTCTGAACGGCGCAGAACGAGCAGGGCCAGCCTGGACAGAGAGTGATCGACGGAAAGGACGTCGAAATTGCGCTGTTGCCGGAGGCGCTGATTGTAGGCCACGTTGCGCTGCCCACGTCGGAGCCCCCAGACCCGATCGAAGTGGAACTCTACCGGCGGCAGGTGCGGAATGGCCGCGCCCACTGGGTTTCGGTGGGAGTGCAATCCACCAGGTCCGACGGCGAATTTCGCTTTGCCGAGCTTCCTGCGGGCAGCTACAAGCTGCTGACCCATGAGCTGAGGGATGAGGACCCGAAATTCTCGGCTCCGGGAGGGCAGGTGTACGGCTACGCACCGGTCTATTACCCGAACGCGAGCGGCTTCGCCTCAGCGGGAACGATTGAACTCACCCCGGGAAAGACAGCGCAAGCCAACCTGACGCTGGTGAGGCAGCCATACTTCCCGGTAATCGTGCCGGTCACCAATGTTCCACCGGGCAACGTTTTCGGTATCGATGTTTCTGTTCAAGGCCCTGGAGGGCCGGGATACTGCGCTGGAGTATGACGGGCAGAAGCAGGCGATTGTGGGACTGCTGCCCAACGGAAGCTATCGGTTGCGGGCGGTGAGCTTTTGGAGAGCAGGCGTTCAGTGGCGAGGCGAATATTACGGTCCACGGCGGGGCTGAAGGGACAGTCCTGCCTTTAGCTGCCACTCCACCAGTGATCGTGAATGTGAAAGACCAGTTCACCTCCGAGGTCAGCCCGGTCACAACGACGACCGTAGATAGCAAAGGCAGGACGATTTCGCAGCAGCGCCGATTCGATGTCACGGTGACCTTGGAACCGGCGGACGACTTCGCGTCGCAGCAACAGCAGCAGCAGAGTGCTTCGACAATGGGGGGTCCGGATACGCAACCCGACTCGATAAAGATCGAACGTATCACGCCGGGACGCTACTGGGTGGAGGCGTATCCGACGAATGGCTATGCGGCGTCGGTGACGGCCGGCGGCATCGATTTGCGGCATCATCCGTTGGTCGTCCCGTCCGGAAGTTCTGCTCCTTCCATCGAAGTAATCCTGCGGAACGATAACGCAACGATCGAAGGCGTAGTCGAAGGCGCGAGTGGTCTTACAGGTTCCGCGGCTCCCATCTCACTCGGAGCGTATGGCTGGGGCGGGGTGTCGTCTTCGGATTCGAGTGCGCGTCTGTATTTCATTCCATTACCCGATAGCGCGGGGCGCTTCACCGAACAGACAGTAAGCCGGGAGGGAAAATTCTCCGTGTCGTTGCCGCCCGGCGAGTACCGAGTGCTGGCGTTCCCCCAGGTGCAACCCGAGCTCGAATACGAGAACCCAGTTGCCATGCGCGCTTATGACGGGAAGGGGCAGGTGGTGCGGTTGGCAGGGGGGCAGAAAGAGCGAATGCAACTGCAACTGGTCTCGACGAGTGAATAAGATGCCACGATCTTCCGGTTTACGATCCGTCGTTCTTCTCGCCTTCGGTGCGGCGCTGCTCTGCACGCCGTTGATCCTGATCGCGTCTGAGATTCCGATTGGGGCCTACCAGGTTTCAGGGACCGTCGTAAATAGAATTGGCGGACATCCACTCGCCGGGGCGCGCGTCACCTTGGGTGACGCGAGGAATCGGGAGAGCGTGAAATCGATGGTAACGGCCGATGACGGCCGCTTCGTGTTTCACGTCCCCGCCGGCAAGTACTCGCTGGGCGGGGAGAGGCGGGGCTTCCTTCCAGCTTCTTATAAGGAGCACGAGCAGTTCTCCACGGCGATTGTGACTGGGGCCGGTTTCGATACGGAGAACCTGGTTCTCCAGCTTGCTCCGAACCCGGTGCTGAGGGGCAAGGTCACCGATGAGGCGGGCGAACCCGTCCGCAATGCGACGGTGATCGTTCTCCGGGAAGGCCACCAGTCGGGAATCAGCCAAATCCGCCCGGTGCTGGGAGTAAAGACCGACGATCAGGGCACCTACGAAGCCACGCCGCTGGACGAAGGAACGTACTTCGTGTCGGTGCAAGCAAAACCGTGGTATGCGGTACATGGCCGTCATCTCCAGGAACAGGAAGGGGAAACGGCCCCGCCTTCAACAATAGATGCGTCGCTCGACGTCGCCTATCCGATCACCTATTACGGCGACACGACAGAGGCGGATGAGACCACTCCGATCCCGATCCGTGGCGGCGCCAAGGTAGAGGCTGACATCCACCTCAGTCCGGCTCCTTCGCTGCATCTCATCGTGCACGTAGCGAACAACGGGACAACCGGCTATTCATGGCCGATGATTCAAGAACAATCGTTCGACGGCATGGTGCGCGTTGAAGCGGGTCAGGTAAATATGCTCTCCCCCGGCGTAATGGAGATTACAGGAATCCCCGCAGGGCACTACACAATCGGTCAATTTGGAGGCATGAATAGACAGGTGAATGAGCCCACCGAGGTCGAACTGAGTCCCACCAACTCTGAGATCGACATGACGTCCGGCAATCCCACGAGTACGGTGAAGGCGAAGATACAGGTGGCAGGCGAGTCGAAGGTGCCCGTGCCGCTCAGAGTAGCAATACGCAATAGCAAAGGGAGAGTTGTGTCGGTGCGGCCGGTGAGCGCCGAGGGAGAGGCCACGTTCACAAATGTCAGTGCCGGCCAATACGACTTCCTCGCCGCCTCGGCTAACAAGCCGTACGCAGTAAGGATCGCCTCCACGAACGGCGTAACTGAGGGACGCAAGCTCGAGGTTCCGTCTGGATCGCCGGTGGAAGTCATGCTCTCGCTGGTTGGCGGCGAGGTGACCGTCGAAGGCGTAGCGCAAAAATCCGGAAAGCCGTTTTCCGGTGCGATGGTCGTACTTGTGCCGCAGGACCCTAGCCTGAAGCATGAGTTCTTTCGCCGCGACCAGAGCGACATGGATGGAACCTTCAGCCTTCTACAAGTGTTTCCCGGCACCTATACCGTGATCGCAATTGAAAATGGGTGGGACCTCGACTGGGGTAAACCTGAGGTATTGGCGCAGTACACCAAGCACGGACAATCCATCACCGTAGCCAGTCAGGGAAGAGGTTCGACAAAGCTATCACAGCCGGTCGAGGTGCAGCCGAAGTAGTGACTGAACCATACTCTACTCCGCAACTCGAAGTTCAATTTTTGTCAGATAAATTCTGCCGGCAAATTTTAACTTGAAGATGGTTCGCGACTAGGGCAATATTCGCGGGCACCATGGATTCCATCTCATTGCACTTGCGAGGAGCAGCCATGAAGATCAAAAGCATTCTCTGGGGATGTCTTGTCCTGCTGGTCGCGTCCGTTGCGACGGCGCAGATTCCGTGCAATCCAACGGCTCTGCCTGCTGCAACACCTTCCGTGAACTGGCCGCAGCTTCAGTACGACACGGCTCACACTGGATGCAATCCCTATGAAGCCATTGTGAAACCCAGCAACGCTTCGTCTCTCGCAACCAAATGGGATTTTGACGGAGGAGCGTTCACCTCGCCCGTACTGTCCAATGGCATGATCTACGGCAGTTACTACCTGGACGACCCCTTCTTTTGGGGTGGCATTGTCGCTCACAACGCCAACACTGGTGCAAGCATATGGGAGTTTACGAATTATGAGGACTTTTCATACACGTCCCCTGTGGTAGCCAACGGCATGCTGTTCGCCGGCTCCACCGATTACTCGGTCTTAGCCCTGAATGCCAAGACGGGCGCCCTCGTTTGGCAGTACTACACCTCAGCGGAAGTCCATTCAACTCCAACCGTCGCCAACGGCGTAGTGTATGTGGGTTCGCGGGACAAGAACGTCTACGCCTTGAACGCTGCCACAGGTGCTCTTATCTGGAAGTTCACTACCGGCGCCGCTCAGGTGGACGCCTCGCCGACCGTGAGCAACGGCATAGTCTACGTTAGTGCCGACCAGCTCTACGCTCTGAATGCCGCCACCGGAGCGCTCATCTGGCAGTATCCGGCGGGTGGGCCTTACTCACCGGCAGTGGCCTTCAACACCGTGTATGCCGCTTCCGGTCAACTCTACGCATTGAATGCCAGCACCGGCGCGCTCCTTTGGAAGTATCCGATAGCCTGCGTTACCTCACCGGCTGTTTCCAAGGATACGGTGTACGTCGGCTCGGATAAGCTCTACGCTCTGAATCGGAGCACTGGATCTCTCGTTTGGACATATACCTTCGATTTCGGGCGCGGCGAGACACCTTATCGGGCGCCGTCTGTGGCCAATGGAGTGGTATATGACTCCGCCTGGTTTCACGTTGTTGCCCTTGATGCCGCCACAGGTGAACTCCTGTGGAATTACACCACGGGTGGTATTGAGCTCTTCTCTTCGGTGGTTGTGGCCAACGGCACCGTCTATTTCAGCACGGACCCAGACCTACATGAGGAATCAGGCAAAGTGTACGCCTTCTCAGTAAACGGCCAGTGAGCAGGCACCGCCTCGTCCATCTGCCGACGGACGCTATTCGTGTCGCAACACACACGAGAGCTTCTCTCCCCCTCGTTGCAACTGTGGTACCGAGTGGAGCGCCCGACATGGAGGACGGGAACCTTATATTCTGAAGATGAATGCGAATCTCTTCGAGCGATCGCCTCTTCGTCCTGACCGGCGCGGGCGTGAGCGCCGAGAGCGGCCTGCCCACTTTTCGCGGTGCCGGCGGCATCTGGCGCGGATATCCTGCGACTCAGGTCGCGACCCCGGAATCGTTTCACGCCGACCCGCTGCTGGTGTGGCAGTTCTACTCCATGCGACGGCAAAAGCATGCGGAGGTAAAACCCAACCCGGCGCACTTCGCGCTAGCTGAACTCGAACGCCAGCTCGACGGTCGTTTCTTCCTCTGCACGCAAAATGTCGATTCGCTGCACGAGCAAGCCGGCTCTGAGCGCGTGCTTCACATGCACGGCCGTTTGATGATGACCCGCTGCTCGCGCGAGCTTTGTCCGAGTGAGCCGTTTGAGGATTCCGAACCGCACGAGTTAGCGCTACCAAAGTGCGCAACCTGCGGCGCGGTGTTGCGACCTCACGTCTGCTGGTTCGGCGAAGTGCCGTACGAGATGGACCGCATCTTTGCCGAGCTTGACCGCAGCACCGTCTTGATGACCGTCGGATCGTCGGGCGTGGTCGAGCCGGCAGCGAGCTTCGTTCGCCTGGCCCGCCGCAACGGCGCGCGAACGATTTATGTCGGACCGGAAGAGCCGGCGAACAACGGCTACTTCGACGAAGTCGTTCTGGCCAAGGCGGGTGAAGCGCTGCCGCAGATGGTGAAGAAAATGGTTGCGGCGTAAGGTCATCCTCTGCGGGAGCCCCCGCAATTTTCGTATGGGTGGAAGCCTCCGCATTCATGCGGGGGAGTAAGAGTTCATTTTCATTGCCGGGCTTCAGCCCCGGATTTTTGCCGCCCCGCACTGGTCACAATGCGCCAGCGCTAAAGCGCGGAGCCGGACTGGAGTGCCTGTATTCCCCCGCATAAATGCGGGGGCTTCCACCGGAACACAAATTGCACTCTCAATATTCGAGTCTCGAACTCTCAGCCTCATCACACACTAACGTGACCTGCTTCCTCGCGCCGTTTTTACCGCGTCGTAACATGGGAGAAGCGCGGCGAGTCCGCGAACGGCGATGCCCTTTCCAATAGCTTCGCCCCGCTATTGAGCATCGCCGCGTTTGCGCGTACATTTCTGGAGTATTAACGCGCCCGCCATTCATCCCACGCCGCGCCAGGAGGCCATCATGGAGACATTCGACCAGCGAGTTCAGGAAATGAGTGAGTGGTTTGCCGGCCCACGATTCAAGGGCATCGTGCGCTTGTACTCTCCCCGCCAGGTGGTCGAGCAGCGCGGCACCATCGGCGCCGAATATCCTATCGCTCGCAACGCAGCCGAGGGCTTCTACACCCGGCTGCGCGAGCTGTTTGACGCCGGCAAGTCGATCACCACCTTCGGTCCCTACTCGCCGGGGCAGGCTGTGACCATCAAGCGCCGGGGCATCGAGGGCATCTATCTCGGCGGCTGGGCGACCTCAGCCAAAGGCAGCATTACGGAAGACCCGGGAGCCGACCTGGCCAGCTACCCGCTGAGTCAGGTGCCGGAGGAGGCTTCCGCCATCGTTCGCGCGCTGATTACCGCTGACAAGAACCAGCATTTCGCGCGCTCGCGTATGACGGCGGAGCAGCGCGCCGCGACTCCGGTCTACGACTACCGGCCATTCATCATCGCTGACGCCGACACCGGCCACGGCGGCGACGCGCATGTGCGCAACCTGATTCGCCGCTTCGTCGAGGTCGGCGTGCCGGGTTATCACATCGAAGATCAGAAGCCTGGGGTCAAGAAGTGCGGGCATCAGGGCGGCAAGGTTCTGGTTTCGGAGAATGAGCAGATTCAGCGCCTCAACGCCGCGCGCTTCCAACTCGATGTAATGCAGGTGCCGGGGATCATCGTGGCCCGCACCGATGCCGAAGCGGCCAGCCTTCTGGACGGATGTGCCGACGAGCGCGACCAGCCCTTCATCCTCGGGGTGACCAATCTGTATCTGCCGACTTACAAGGCCGTGTTTCTGGCGCTGCATCGCAAATTCTACGAGGCCGGACTGGAAGAGGTTCGCGGGCACTTGATGTTTGCCATGCCGAAGACTGAGTACGACGAAGCAAACGTCTGGCTGGAGCAGACCGGGCTGCTTCCGCTGATCGCGGAAAGTATAGCGTCGTACAGGAGCCATCCCGACATGGTGCTCGATACCATGCTCGACAAGGTGATCTCCCAGTTCCTGGACAAATGGCAGGCGGCCGCCGATCTAAAGACCTATGCCCAGGCCGCAGCCGAGGCCCTTGCCTTCCGCAACAGCGAAGGTGCATCGTTCGATCTGAACCCTGAGCAGTGGCTGGAACATGCCAAGCGGCTCTCGTGGTATGAGGCCCGCGAGATGGCAGAGGCGCTGGGCATCGATGTGGAATGGGACTGCGAGCGTGCCAAGACTCCTGAAGGCTACTACCAAGTGCAGGGCGGAATTGAGTATGCCATCGCCAAGTCGCTCGCCGCTGCCCCCTTCTGCGACATCCTTTGGATGGAAACCGCTACGGCGAACCTGCATGATGCGAAAGAGTTCGCTGAAGCCATCCATGCCGAGTTTCCTGACAAGATGCTGGCCTACAACCTCTCGCCCTCGTTTAACTGGGACACCACCGGCATGAACGACGACCAGATGAAGAGCTTCCCCACAGAGTTGGGCAAGCTCGGCTTCGTTTTCAACTTCATCACCTATGGCGGCCACCAGATCGACGGACTGGCGGCGGAGGAGTTTGCCACCGCGCTCAAGCATGACGGCATGCTTTCTCTGGCGCGCTTGCAGCGCAAGCTGCGGCTGGTTGAATCGCCCTATCGCACTCCGCAGACGCTGGTGGGAGGCCCTCGGCTCGATGCCGCGCTGATGGCAGCTTCGGGACGGACGGCAACCACCAAAGCCATGGGCAAGGGATCGACCCAGGCCCAGCACCTGGTACAGACCGAGGTTCCACCCAAGGTGCTGGAGGACTGGCTACAGATTTGGGCAGAGCACAACGGGCTTTCCGCGGGCTGGCGTGCGAAGTTGCGGCCGGTGGCTGCCGGCTCCGACTTCATTGAACTCAGCATCGCCAACGGCGAGAAGAAAAAGGCCGGCAACGTCATCTTCGCTGACGTTCACGATCGCCGAGGACACAGGCTGCTGTCCATCCGCGACATGAATACGTTTGATGGTTCGCTGCGAAAGAAGCGGCTGATGACGCTGGCCCACCTTTTCCTGATCCATCGCTACAAGACGTCGCTGGTCCATTACCTGAGCCCGACCGAGGACAATGAGCACCAGGCGCTGAAGCTGCAACGTCTGGGTGTCTTCGGAGAAGTCAATACGGAGGCCGGCTTGATCATCGTTGCCGCGGTGAACCCGCCGCGCATTAACGAGTTGCTCAACCCGGACAAGGCAGCCCTGCGCAGGCTCATCACCAAGCAGGACCAGCCGGTGGCCGCCACGGCGGTCACACCGGTCGCGGGCTGAGTCGGACGAGTAGCCCATCCAACCTTCTTGGCTGGATGGGCTTTTCTCACTTTTTTGTTCGTGATGAATACGTGTTCTGAAGCTTGGAACGGATAGCACTGCACACAGAGCCCCCACCCTTGTCAGTGTGACGGCGTTAGGATCGCCGCTAGGATCCCACGTTAGCTTCCGCCCAGGTTAGGCCAACCGAAGACCGAACCTGGGGCACCGGACAGGTCGTACATGTTCACGTTATGAGCGAACCCACACTTGCCAACCGAGGGCAAATCTGGGCCACCCGATCCTCCTTGCACGAAAAGTAATTATCCAATTCCAAAACATTGTTGCCTTAGTACTTCCGGGCGCTTGTAAGACCGGCAGCATCGGAACTATGCTCGTTTTCTAACTCTCTACGCGCGACCTGTTAAGCGCGTGCTCGAAGGAGAATAGAAATGTCCTGCGTGCCGAAGCTCCGCCGCATCGTCCCTGTGCTCGCTCTTATTGCTCTTATCAGTGTGCCGGTTTTAGCGCAGAAATATACTGCGCCGAGCATTCCCCAGATCGGATCGGCCAACACCGTAACCGCTGATCCCAAAGTGCCGCGCCCGACAGGCCAGCCCTGCACGGTGCAGCTCTTCAGCAATCTTGATTTCGCCGACTTCAATCCCAAGTTCTTCTCCTACTCGCCGGATTGCGCGGGCCCGTGGGCGAAAGTCGTGTTGAACGCCGACTGGTCGGTCGATGCCGGCCGTCAGTTCGATCGCACGGCAGAGATTTGGATTGGCGGGACCAACGTTTATTTCGGCACCACGGCGGAGCCATCGAAGGACGTCGAGCGCTCATGGCACGCCGAGGTTGACCTGACCGACTACAGTACGTTGCTCACTACCGCGCAAGGTGGACGGGTCGATCTGGGTAACCTGGTGAACGACACCTACACCAGCCATCTCCACGGTAGCGCGTACCTTCAGTTTTATCCGGTCGCCAAACATCACCAGCCTCCTGCGGTAGCCGATCAGGTGTTGCCTATGGCAGCGGATGCGACCGGCGGAACGGTCACACTGAACACCGGCAGCGACCAACTGGCGAAGACTTTCAATCTGCCAACCAACGTGGAGCGGGCGTATCTCGACGTCTTCGCCCAGAGCCAGAGCGGCGACGAATTCTGGTATACCTGCGCGCCGAATGATGTTTCCGGGGAACTCTACGACTGCGGCAACACAGCATTCCGTGAAGGCGAAGTTTCCATCGACGGCAAACCTGCCGGTATCGCTCCGGTTTATCCGTGGATCTACACCGGAGGCATCGATCCCTACCTGTGGCGTCCTGTTCCGGGTATTCAGGCTCTGAACTTCGAACCGTACCGCGTCGATCTCACTCCGTTTGCGTCCATCCTGAGCGACGGCAACCAGCACACCGTGGCTGTCAGTGTCTACAACGCTAATCAGTACTTCTCCGCGACTGCAACCCTGCTGCTCTATCTCGATCACGGCTCGCAGAAGGTTACCGGGGCTCTGCTGAAGGATACGCTCGGCCAGCCGGACCCGAAGGTGAAGGAAAACATCAAGACCAATGGGATCGCCTTCTACGGAACGGTTTCGGTGTCGTCGAACCGTGGCCTGGTCGTATCGGGCTATGTGAATACCTCACACGGCAAGGTGCAGACCGATGTCGCGCAGAGCATTACGTTCTCGAACGCGCAGACATACAACGTCTATATCGATGGATCGGTATATGACCAGACGGTGAAGCAAAACACCGGCATCGCCGCACAGACGAGCACCAAGTCGTCGGCAGGACTAACGCTCGACTACCGGCTGAATGCCTGGCCGCTGACGCTCAACTATGCCTACAACCTCTATAGCGATAACTCGCAGAAACAGGTTGCGTCCATCACGCAGGGCTTGAGCGAGAACCAGCTCACCACCCAGAACGGATGGCCCATCTACTTCAGCTCGATGGACGTGTCGGAGAATCCCGGCGACACACTGAATATCGATCCCAACGGCGTCGCTACTCCGACCAATCAGACGAACAGCGAACGCTTCACCTACGTCGACTCGAACCTCACCTGCTGGGACCGTACGCTGAAAGCCAACGGCGGCACGCTGACTAGCTATAAGGATGGTTGCGGGAAGAAGTAGCGTCCCGTCAACATTCTTCGCTCCCACTCATCCGAACCGAACGGATGAGTGGGGCACCCCGGCTCTTGTCCGACGAGCGATTTATGATCCGACGCAACGCCAAACAGGATGATTCCTCAGGCAAAACCTCGCCAGCACTAGGAAACTGCGAAATCGTAGTAATCGCAGCATTCGGTGTGGGCGCAACTACAGTCCATGTCGAGACCGAAGACATCGCGGTCAGAGCTAACGAAATCGCACCTGGAAGATTCGCCTGGAAGAAGTACCCGGATCAAATAAGTATCGATGCGGTCAGAAAACGCCTTTGGGACGCACGCAAACGAGGGTTGATGGTGGGGTCAGAGCGCGATGGCTGGCAGCTCACTGAGACGGGCACAATGTTTGCTCGAAAGCACAAGCGGTCGCTGGGTCCTGAAAAGTCGGTGCGACTTTCACTTAAGGAACGCAAGTGGCGCCGGGCGGAAAAGCTCAGGCTCTTGTCCACCACTGCTCATGCAAAGTTCCGATTGGGGGATTTGTCGAAAATCACGACTCGAGAAGCGCAAGCATTCTTCCGAGTAGACGCATACGTAAGCGATTCCGGCGTTGAGGATAAGGTGTTGCGTGTCTTTAACGCATTCGGTGAAGACTCTGAATTGGGGCCCACAGTCAAACACGTCGCCGGACTTGTAAGGGAGAACTATGTCGTCGAAAACCATATTCGTCAAAAGCCACGTTAGCCGGGATCTGCTCCAGAATGCGGCACTATTCAAAACCGACAAGCTTGTGATTTGGGAGTACGTCGCTAACGGTCTCCAATACGTAGATCCCGGAACTAGTCCCACTGTGCATGTCAAGCTCGACAGCAAAGCCCGAAGGATCCGAATCAGCGACAACGGTCGTGGGATGACTATTGAAGGGTTACAGAATTTCTTTGTAATGCATGGAGAGAACCTAGATCGAAAGTCTGGAACCCCTGGGCGTGGTCGATTCGGAACGGGAAAGTCTGCGGCTTTTGGTATTGGCGATCTCCTGAGGGTAACATCCGTCCGCGATGGTCGGCGCTCAACGGTAGAGGTGAGTCGGGCAGAATTAGAGGGCAGTTCCTCAGGAGAACCTGTCCCCGTTCGGGTATTGGAGAACGAGGTCCCCTGCTCTGATCACAACGGGACGATAATTGACATCGAGCAAATACACCTAAAGTCGTTAGATCAGCCAGGATGCATTAAGTACATCGAGCGACACCTCGCAAGATGGCCAAAAAACTGCACTGTCATCGTGAACAACTTCGAGTGCGAGTATTCCGAGCCCCCAATCCAGGAGCAGCGGCGATTTAAGCCTTCGGGTCCCCTCAGAGATGTTCTTGGCAATGTTGAACTGGTGATCAAAGTCTCCAAGGTTCCTGTCGATGAGGAACTTCGGGGCATATCGATCTTCTCCAACGGGGTCTGGCACGAAACGACCCTCGGCGGTGCAGAAGGTAAGGAGATGTCCGGGTATCTCATTGGAGAGGTGGATGTGCCACAACTGGACACTGACACGTCACCGATTTCGCCTTTTGACCTAAGCCGGTCAATGCGCCTCAATGCCAGCAATGAACTGGTGCGATCGGTCTATGCATTTATAAGCCAATCCGTCGAGCAACTACGGAAGGAATTAGTTGAGCGCGAACGTCAAAACCGCATGAGCGAAGAAGCGAAACGCCTGGCTGAACAGGCATCCGATATTGCGCGGTTTCTGAATGAGGATCTCGACACTTTCCGGGACAAGCTAAACAAAGTCCGCGCTAAGGCGGCTGGTCTAGTTGACCTGAGCGACGCACCCGCGCCAGGTGACTCGCTCGACGGCCTGACAGACGGGAACGAAGTGCCTAGCGTCCTAACCAGTCCCATTGGTTTTCCAGGTGCTGAAGGCGAGGGAGGAGGGGGCGGCGGTACACCGCGGGAATTGCAGCCTGAACTGCGAGCAGAAGAGGGTGGAAAACTCACTAGCGGAAGGGCGCCACAGTCACAACGGCCCACGGCAAGACGAGGAGGGTTTCGAGTCGAATTTAAGCCGATGGGACACGAAGAACATCGCGCCATTTATCGCGCAGACGAGCGGACAATTTACATCAATTTGGAGCATCCGCAACTTACTGCTGCTCGGGGCGGCGGCAGTACCGAGGATCCCACCTTCAGACGATTAGCTTATGAAGTCGCGTTCACTGAATATGCCATCGCGCTCAGTTCGGAGTTGGGGAAACGAGGAGAGTATTCGGATTGGACGGATCCAATTTACGAAGTCCGGGACACGGTGAATCGCTTGGCGCGCAAAGGCGCGCGTCTTTACATCTCATGACCTGAGGCAACAGTTGTCAACATTCCCTCACGCAGGATACCCCATCGCACCTCCGACACTCAGGCCCGTGTTGAGCGTCGGTCTGCCAGCATTTTTCGCTCGCCTTGCAGATGATTTCCCGTTGCTAGCAGATCTTGATGAACGGATCTGGGGCTATGTAGACCTAAGCATAGCCGAGCGCCTCGGAGCTTTGGTTATCTCTCGTGCCGAACAGATGAGAGATGCTCCATTTTGGAAAATCACCCACTTTCCGCGCGTCAAGAGCGCGGTACAACTGGAAGCTCTTGCGATAGAGGAGGCGACTGCGGGGTGTCTGAGAAGCAGGTGCGGAAGTTCCTTCGTTTGGGACGCGCCAAGCTTCGCAGACTACACGCTCGACCATCTCGCCTCCTTGTTTGGACTTCGTCCTACCATCGATCTGCTTGCTGCCCTCCGCTTTCACACGCTGGGAGCGTCGGACGTGGACGGCGCTACTAGACTTACCAGAAGCGATCTGCAAAACCTAACCCGTCACCCTCGCACTTGGCCTTCGTATTCGCACAAGTTTTTTCCAGTGCTCTCCAAAGCATGGACGCTAACAGATCTTTCAATTTCAGTTCGGACATACAACTGTCTCAATGCGCTGATTCGACGGGGAGTGATAAATGATGTGGCGGACCTGTCGCGCCTGACGATAAGACACGTTATGCAGCTATACGCTTTTGGTGTAGTGTCCCTCGTCGACTTACTCAAAGCAATCGAACCGATGATACTGGATGCTTTATTGACCCAAGCATCCCCGAACCTTTCCGCAGCAGAAGCTCCCATCCGCCGGCCGACGAAGCAAGTCCCTTCAGAGGGCGCCTCTCGGCTGCACAGCCCTCAGTCTTCCAGTCTTCCTCCGATAGGCATTTTCCCGAGATTCCTCCGACCACCACGATTGAGGATCTAGAACTAAATGTAAGAGCCCACAACTGCCTCGTCAGTTTGATCAATGATGGAGTCATCTCCCAGCCGAGTGATCTTTCCAAGCTGACACTTCAACAGTTAATGAGTACCAAGAATTTCGGCAAGAAGTCGCTCATTAACCTTCTCGGAGCAATGGAGAGACTCGGCAGTTCCCAGCCTAAACGTCATTTTGAGCCCGAGCCTCAATTGCGGCAGCCGCTTTGTGCGGAGCTGACTCGATACGCGGAAAGGCTCGCTGCGTCACGAGTCGCTGGTCTCCTTCGGTGCAACGATCTCAGGTTGTCGCATGATCTTGGGTCTCTTGTATACGCTGCTTACGCTTGCGACTCTCATGTGCTGATTGACTCTACGGTCACGCTTCAACAACTCGCGCAAAGGCTGATAGCCCGCACATCAGACCCCCCTAACGCTCCTAAAGTGATTGAGGCGATTTGTCGGATCCGCAAGAGATTGGCGGAAATAGCGAAGATGAGCCTGGAATCGGAGCTGCGCTCTCTTGCGTCGGTTCACTTGCGAAAACGCGACCTTGAGATTGTCTTGACCCTGTGGGGTTGGACTGGCGAAGTTCCCAAGACGTTGCAATCGGTCGGTGATAGCGTGGGATTAACACGCGAGCGCGTTAGGCAAATTGCCGGGAAAGCCGATCGCGTTTACCGCCGACGAACAGCATATCTGCCTGCCCTGAAGAGGGTGCTTCGATTTACGGCACGAGAAGTGCCAGCGGTCGCTGGTGACATAGAAAGGGAACTGCCAGCAAGGTGCCTAACCGATTGCCGATTCCGAATTGAGTCGGTGATCGCATGCGCGAAGCGATTCGGAGAGCCGGTTCCGTTTGTCCTTGACGAGTCAAACGGCGTTCGCGTCATCACAGAGGCAAAGAGCACCGGCTTGACCCGCCTGATTACCATCCACGCTCGCCGTTATGCCTCGAAATATGGACTAGTAAACGTCGTCGATCTGAAAGAAGCGCTTGACCAGGCAGTCCGCTCAACTATGGATATGAACTTGGTGAACCATGTGATTCGCGCGACACAATCCTATGAGGACCTTGGAAAAGGGTGGTTTTGGTTGTCAAACGTGCCTCGAAACCACATGCTGACGGTGGTGCGAAAAGTATTGGCTGTTGCGCCGCGAATACACGTAAGTGAGATGCGGGCTGCAATTTCTAACGATCCACGTGGCATGGGGTTCGCCCCACCTAAAGACGTGGTACTGAGATTCTGCATGAGCGCAGCTCACTGCTCAGTGGAAGAGGACTTTCTGCTGGCTCATCAGCCAGATGACCCCGCGCAGGTTCTGAGCGACACTGAGCATTCACTCTTTAAGGAGTTCCGCACAAGGGGACCGCTTTTGAGCCGCGCCGACCTCGAAGAGATGTGTACTGCGGGACGCATAAACAGAGCTACGTTGGGAATCTATCTCGGCAGACTGCCAATCGTGGCCAAGTACGGCCCCGGAATCTACGGGCTGCGAGGAGCCATATTCTCGGCGGATGAAATGAGCCGAGCATCTCGTCGCCGAGTGAGTTCTCAAGTGGATCACGGATGGACGGAGAATGCCTACCCTTGGGCTGCTATTAAGCTCTCGCCCTCCGCATTGTCTAGCGGGGTAGTGCAACTCCCGAGTAATCTGCGTGAGCAACTGAAGGGTAGCTTCGCATTAAGGACGGCGGACGGCACTGGAATTGGTCGCTTGGTGGTTTCAGACCGAGCAACCTGGGGCTTGGGTCCGCTGTTCCGTCGTCGGGGCGGAGAACCCGGCGACTTGCTCTTATTGACCTTCGATCTGCGGCGGCGTGAGGTTACGGCACAATTGGGCGACTTAGCGATATTGCCAGAACCGGTTAGTCTCACTGAAGAGATCATCGGTTAATATCAGCCGATTCCAGCCAGGACGGGTGGCCTGGGCCACCGGCCGATAGCAAAAGGGGGAGGCGCGCGGCTCCCCCGCCCGTTCCAAGGTGGGTTCGGGCTTGCGACGGTGTGTCCCGATTGCCGCTGAACTGTCTTCTCCCCCTGTTACAATTCGTCACGAATCCGGCGTCCTGCCGGAGGCACCGTGTCGAACTTCTGGCCTTGCGAATTCGTATCTTCTACCAGCCTTAAAGCGAATCTTAGGCCAGGAGTAAAGCCCTTTGGGAGCGCCGTTTGGACGACAGCCAAGCCGTAAATGCGCTGGTACGCCGCTGTGTGGCGGGCGATGCTGCGGCATGGCAGGAGATCGTCCAGCAATATAACCGGCGCATCTACAACATCTGCTACCGGTTCTCCGGCTCGGCAGACGACGCGGCTGACCTGACCCAGGAAGTGTTCATTAAGATCTATCGCACCCTTGGCACCTTTGATGGAAGCCGGGCGGCCTTCATGACGTGGGTTACTACGGTAACCCGCAACCTGCTGGTCGACCACTTTCGCAAAGGCAAATATGACCGAGTGACAGACTCGCTGGACGCGACGCCGGGCAATCAGGAAGATGGGCTCACGATTGCCGAGCAGCTAGAAGACCAGCGGTCAAGTCCAGAGCAGCGGGTACAGAGCCAGGAGACCCAGAAGATGGTGCAGGCGGCCCTGCAGAAGCTCTCGCCCGAACTGAGGGAGGCGGTCATCCTGCGGGATTTGCAGGATATGGACTACAAGGAGATTGCCATAGTGCTCAAAGTCCCCGAGGGAACTGTGAAGAGTCGCATAAATCGGGGACGAACGGAACTTGCGCGACTTTTGCAACGTACCTATGGACAGGTCGGTTGAGGATGACAGACAACACCCAATCCGGAATGCAGTGCGTTGAGTGGGAGGCCTTGTTGGCCGACGCCCTCGACGGGGCGCTGCATGGCGCCAGGCTGGCAGGCTTTGAGGCCCACCAGCAGAGCTGCCCGGTTTGCGGTGTCCAGTACCAGGAAGCCGTCGCCGGCATGCACTGGTTGAAGGGACTGGAGGAAGTGGAGGTCCCGCGCAACCTGGTGCACAACATCATGGTGCAAACGGCAGGAGCCCTGCCGGAGCCGCGCGAGAAGGCAGTCACTAGCGGGCGAGAACTGGTGGGGACGGCTGAAGGGCCGCGTCGCTCCGGTATTTGCACCGCATAGCGACGCCGCGATTTGCCATGTCGTTCGGCATGGCGTTCTTCTCCGTCACCATGCTGCTGAACGTTGCGGGCTTTCATATCAGCGATCTGAAGCATCTTGACCTGAGCGCCAAAGGGATACAGAAGACGTACTACACGACGGAAGCGCGCGTGGTCCGTTATTACGAGAACATCCGCCTGGTATACGAGATCGAGTCTCGCGTCCGCGATTTGCGCCGCGCCGCCCGGCCCGAAGAGAAGCAGGAGGACAGCAACACGCCAAAGAACCCTAACAAGAGCGAGAACCAGAACCAAAAGGAGTACAGACGGTATGGCATCAGCGGGCACGAGCCGGTACTGGCTCAAGCCCCGGCCGCAGTCGACTTGCAAATGAATCGGGCCCGGCAGAACAGGAAGACGTTATGAACTGCGCCAATCATGCAGACATTCCCGCAACGGCGTATTGCCGTACCTGTGGTAAACCGGTATGCGCAATCTGTGCGCGGGACGTGCGTGGCGTCATTTACTGCGAGGATTGCCTCGCATCTCAGGTGAGCGGCACCATGCCGCCTCCGCCCCAACCCGGCGCGATCGCTCCGGGTGCGCCAACTGTCGCCAGCGGCAGCCCCGGATTGGCCGCCTGTCTGGGATGCATTCCCGGCGTCGGCGCCATGTACAACGGCGAATACGCCAAAGGCTTTATCCATGTGCTGATCTTCGCCACCCTGATCTGGGCGGCCGATCACATTAGTGGCCTCTTCGGACTGGCCATCGCCGCGTTCGTCATCTATATGCCGATCGAGGCCTATCAGACGACTAAGGCCCGCATGCTGGGATTACAACCTCCCGACCCATTCGGGTTTAACAACCTGTTCTCCAACCGGCCTCCGGCGGCGGTGGTAACGCCTGCCGGGACCGCCCCGGTCGCTCCGGTTGAGGGAGCACCGATGGTACCGGCGGCGGAAGATGCGCCGGAAGAGAAGCAGATTCCGGTGGGGGCGTTCGTGCTGATCGGGCTCGGCGTTCTGTTCCTGCTGAACACCTTTGGCTGGATGCATTTTGACTGGATATGGCGCTTTTGGCCGCTCATCCTGATCGCCGTCGGCATTCGCGTGCTGATGAAGCGCAATCGGATGGAGTACTGAGGAGGCGTCATGCGATATAGATACAATCCTTACTGCTCCTGCCCCCGATGCCGCGCTCACGGATATATGGGGCCAGCGGTCCTGATCACCCTGGGTGTGCTGTTCTTGCTGGCGCAGGTGAGTTCTACCTACTGGCTGAACTTCGATCGTACCTGGCCGGCTCTGCTGATTGTGATCGGGCTGGTGTCGTTCCTGCGCCACAGCGCGCCGATCAACGGACACGTTCCCCGCGAGTACGTGGGAGTGCCTCCGGCGGCTTCCGGTTACCGGCAAGCTCCGGTCGGGCCCGCACCAGTTGCGCCCGGGCCGGTGGTGACTCCCGCTCCAATGCAGCCGGGAGGAACCTTGCCTCCAGCGCCCTACGAGCAGGGCGGAAACACTCCAAACGATACGGGGGTGCACAATGGCTAGCACTTCTACGCAACCTCCAATGACGCCCACGCCACCACCGCCGTATTATCGCCGCTCGCTGGCGGGGCCGATTGTGCTCATCGTCATCGGCTGCCTGTTTCTGCTGCACAACTTTGGAGTGCGGTTGCCGATATGGCGCGCTTTCGGGCGCTTCTGGCCTCTGTTGCTGATCCTGTGGGGCGTGATCAAGCTGGTGGAACACGCCACCGCCAACCGGCAGGGCTATCGCGCCAGCGGAATCGGTGCGGGCAGCGTGTTTCTGCTGCTGCTCATCATCGTCTTCGGCCTGGGTGCACACTACAGCCACGACGTGAATTGGGGCGGGGTGCGCGACCAGATCCAGATCGATGACGACCTGGGCGGGATGTTTGGCACTCCCTTCACCTATGACGACACGATCGAGCAGGCGTTCCCGGCGAATGGCAATTTGCGCATTGTGAGCGATCGCGGCGCGATCACGGTTCAGCCCAGCGACGGTGACACGATCAAGGTCGTGGTTCACAAGAAGCTCTACGCAAACAACCAGAGCGACGCGGACAAGTACAACCAGGGCAGCAAGCCCATAGTCACGGTCAACGGGACTTCGGTGCTGCTGAACGCCAACACCAACGGCGCCGGCGACCATGGGGTCAGCGCTGACATGGACGTTTACGTTCCGCGGCAGGCCGCCCTCGATCTGGCGAGCCGGCGAGGCGACCTGAACATTACCGACCGCAAGGCCGAGGTCAAAATTTCCGGACAGCATGGCGACATTGCGCTGGCCGACATTGTCGGCGCGGTGAAGATCAATCTGGAAAAAGGCTCGATCCGCGTATCCAAGGTTACGGGCGACGTGGATATCGACGGGCGCATCGATGACGCAACAGTCGAGGACGTCAACGGCTCGGTACGTCTGAACGGCGACTTCTTCAACGACATTCGGGTGTCGAAGGTCGCAAAGATGGTCACCTTCAAGTCGGCGCGTTCCGATCTCACGCTGGCGTCGGTTCCCGGTGACCTGGAAATTTCCGGTGACTCGCTACGCGGCACAGATGTGACTGGTCCGTCACGCCTGGTGATGCGGTCGAAAGAAGTCCATCTGGATGACGTAAGCGGCGATCTGGAAGTCGAGTCCACCAATGGCGACATCGAGATTCACGCCGCCAACAAGCTGCCGCTCGGCAGGATGACGATCACCGGCAGGAAGGGCGACGTGACCCTGGTGCTGCCGCCCAACGCCGGCTTCCAGCTAGACGCAACCACCAGGAAAGGCGATATCATCACCGATTTCGGCAACGTCAAGATCGACGAACTGAGTGGCGGAACCTCCAAGGCCACAGGTAGCGTGGGCAACGGCGCCGCTAAGCTGGTGATCAACTCCGATGTCGGAGACATCAGGATCACGAAGAGCTAGCGGAGCTTTGAGCTGAAATGTCCTGGGCGCCGAGTAGATCGGCGCCTTATTTTTGCCCAGCGTGACGCATTGAACTTTGGAATCGGACCCTCTGCATGATCCACTCCATGTCTCGGTTGTCACCGGCTCGCCGTCAACACTCCGCTGGCCAACCAGACAACGTGCAGTACGATGGCAACGATAATCAGCTGCCATGCTCTATAGCGGCGAATCCATCGCTGCCTGACCGCGGTGCGAAAAACGTAAATGCCAAAGGGCAGGTTGATCAGCACGGCGGTAATCAATCCGGGAACATAGCCGCCTCGGAGAAAGGCCGTCAGGATGTGCGCGAAGGCGTTGACCAGCAGCACGGCTTCGACGAGAAGACTCGCAATCAGGAATCCGTGAGAGCGGGACATAATCGCCCAGGCAATCACGAGACACGGAAGCACCGTCCCAACGATGAGCGTTATGCGCAAATTCGTCATACTATGCTGGAGTGCCGGCGAGGGCAGCCACCACGGCAACTGACGGCCGAGCGAAGGGATGTAGATAGGAAAAGTGATGTACTCTTCCGCCAGGTGCAGCGCCAGAGTCACCCCGATGAGGGCCAACACCGTAGTGCGCGAGAGACGAGACGTAAACGCCACGCACCATATTAATCTGAGCCGCCACCGAGCCCAGCGGCCAGCGTGTAAGCTACGCACCCGGGCAGAGAAAAAGCGGCGTGCAGGCCATTGCCGACGCGCCGCAACTCACCTCCTCGCAGGCCAGCCTATTGTGGACGCGGTAGTCCAGCCGCAAGTTTGAATATCGTTCCCAGTGCGACCTGATTCGGGGGAGCAGACCCGCCCGCACCCGCCACCCCGTAGAAATTACCGTCGCTGGCCTGGATCATCTGCTGTGGCAGGCAGCCTGTCCGGTTGCAATCGAAGCCGCCGGTGTCAAGCAGGGTTCCGTCGAGCCGTATCCTGAAGAAAGTCCCGCCTGCGATGTTGGTCAGTCCCCAGAGATTTCCGTCGCTGGCCTGCAGTATCTGTGAAGGGTTATAGCCCTGCTGACTCGTCAACTCATGAATAATCTGGAAGTCTCCGGACAAGGTCAACCGAAAGATTCCAGTGCCAGGCCCAAGGTTGGTCGTCGCACCATACAGGTTTCCGTCCGTGGCCTGAATCAGCGGACAGGAAGGAACATTGATGGGGTCGAACCTATGCAGCTCCGAGTACTGTCCGGACGGGCTGATGCGAAAAGCCACTCCGCTGCCATCGCTGTTCTGTATAACGTTGGCCCCATAGAACTTGCCATCATTCGCTTGAATTAACTGCGTATACAAACCTAAGTTGACCGGCAACGTCGCAATTTGTGTCCACACCCCTTGAGTGGTAATGCGGAAAAAAATCTTCGACGCGATGCCATAGAAGTTGCCATCACTGGCGAGCGTAAGAGCGGCGCCGGCATCGATACAGTTGGATATCGAGCAGAAGTCATACAACTTCTGAACGGCTCCCGAAGGCGTGAGACGAAACATCACGCCCCAATTGAAGCGGCCGCCCTTCTCGGTCACTCCATAGAAATTGCCGTCCGGCCCGGTCACAAATGCCACGCCGGGATATTCGCCATCCGGGAAATTGTTCTGTGGCCCCGGCTGAAAGGTAAACACGGCTCCGCCCAGCCCGGTCGTGTTGGTCCTCACGATGGTCCCGCCGGCGCTTGCACCACCTTGCCCCCCATAGAACGAGACCGCATAGAAAAAAGAAGTCTTGCCTATCTGCAGTGGAGAAAGGACGGGGTCCAAACCATTCGGACAAGTTTGAAAATCGTTTGAGCAGAGATAGGCAAACACCTGGGTAAGCTTGGGCAACACCTGGCCCCAGCCGGCACAGCTCAAAAGAAGCAGCAGCGTGAGAAGTCGCACAGGTCGTGTCACGGGCCGAGTCCTCCCTGACTCTTGGAAAGGAATACTGCACCACTATTGGAGAGGAATTGTCAGCAAATTGTCAGAAGTTCAAGAAACGTTAGGAACTGCTAGGACTGCCCTGCCAGGCACAGCCTAGGCAATGCCAATGCCTAGCCGGATTCGCGCGTCGACTCCACCTGAGCTGCTTCGCTCTCCAGCGCAGTGAGTGTCTCCTCGTCGACGTCCCATTTCTTCAGAATGCCGAAGATGGTTCGCGTGCTAAATCCGGCACGTACCAGATTTCGAAACACCTTCGCCGCCTGCTTCTGGTCCGTCGGCTTATGCAGCCGCTTGCGCTTCAGATACTGCCGCGCCAGTTGCTCTTCGTTGACGTCGCCGTAGGCAGCGCCGACGGTCTTCTCGATAATGTCGGCGTGGACGCCCTTGGCTTTCAGGTCCTGCACCACGCGCCGGCGGCCGAACTTCTCGTTCTCCTTGCGAAAGCGCGAATAGCTCTCGGCGTAGCTGGTGTCGTTGAGGTACTTCTGCTCTTTCAGGCGTGCGACCACGACATCGACCAGCAGCTCGGCATGCGGCTGCTCGCGGACTTTGTTGCGCATCAACCGCTTGAGCTCCGCCACCGTGCGCATGCGCCGTCCCAGCGCACCGATGGCGTATTCGTAGAGCATCTGCTCGTCGTAGATCTTGCGGGTGCGCTGGAAGGGCATGAAACGCTATTCGCTCATCCGGCTTTTCTAAGACGTTTCTGCTTCGTCGCTGCGGCCCGTTGCCGGGATTCGGAATCTCGCGATGACTGCTTGCTGGCGAGGGCACGAAGCATGGCTTTCCTCAGAAGCGCATTCGCTTTCGTCTGATACCCGGGTCCGTCCTGTTTCAGCCAGTGAATCACGTCGGCATCCAGGCGCATCGTGACCGGCTTCTTGAGGGGGCGATAGAACATGCCCCGGACTCCGCGACGGAAGTCTTCTTCAGTCAGCTCCGGGATATCGGAGGTGTCGATTGCATCATCGGGAATGGCGGCAATTGCGTCGAGCTGTTCCTGGCGCTGCTTATGGCTGAGTTTCATAGAGTCTTCGCTCCGTTGGCGTCGCCTTGCGGGCAGAAATGATCCGAATCTCTGCCTCGCCTTCTATCTCCGTTAGCGTATGTATGACCACCACCAGCATGAGGTCTTCAAGGTGTCCAATGGTCCGATATCGCAACTCGTCGCCGTAGAGGCGGTCCTCAATCGTTACCGAGAAAGGGTCGCCAAAGATCTCGGTTGCGAGTGCAAATCCGAAGCCGTGCTTCCGAAAGTTCGTCAGATCCTTTTGCTCATCCCAACGGAAGCGCATTCAGGTCTCAGTAGTCCAGAGGTTAAACTACGACGAAAGAAAAGAGTTTGTCAATACTAAATGATACGTACAGACAAGGAACAAGAGCGTCGGTCGAAGTCGCCCAAGTCGCGGAACGCGAAAAGAGCCCGCCGCCAAAAGCGAACAGCGCCTGCCACTTTACACTCCCCCCATCCTCTGTCAACCTAGTACGTGGAAACCCAATCCATCGTCGTCCTCGATTTCGGCTCGCAGTACACGCAGCTCATCGCGCGCCGCATCCGCGAGCAAAACGTCTTCTCCGTCGTCCTTCCCTGTACCGCTTCGCTGGAAGAAGTTCAGAGCCACCGGCCTGCAGGCATCATTCTCTCCGGGGGCCCGTGCTCCGCGTATGACGATGATGCGCCGCCCGCTGACGAGCGCGTGCTGCATCTCGGTGTACCGGTGCTGGGCATCTGCTACGGGCTGCAGTTCATGACGCACAAACTGGGCGGCAAGGTCGTGCCCGGCGATAAACGCGAGTACGGACACGCGAAGGTCGATCTGCTGGGCGCTTCTTCGGCATTGTTCAAGGGACTCGAGGGCCCACTCTCGGTCTGGATGTCGCACGGCGATAAAGCGGAGGAATTGCCTCCCGGATTCGAGGTCGTCGCCAGCAGCGAGAATGCGCTCGCCGCCATTCAGAATCCCGCTCAGCGCTACTGGGCGGTGCAGTTCCATCCTGAGGTCCATCACACCCCGCAAGGCACCGCGATCCTGCGTAACTTCATCTTTGATATATGCGGCCTCACGCCGAACTGGACGCCGCAGCGCTTCATCGACGAAACGGTCGCCCGAATTCGCGAGCAGGTGGGCAGCGGGCGTGTCATCTGCGCGCTATCCGGTGGAGTCGATTCCTCGGTGGCCGCCGTGCTCGTCAACCGCGCGATTGGCGACCAGCTCACCTGCATCTTTGTGAATAACGGCGTACTGCGCAAGAACGAGTTCGCCAACGTGCAGAAGAACCTGCGCGACAAACTGGGCCTGAACATCGACGCGGTCGATGCCAGCGAGCGATTTCTCAGCAAACTTGCCGGCGTAAGCGATCCCGAGAAGAAGCGCAAGATCATCGGCAACGAGTTCATCGTCGTCTTCGAAGAAGAGGCGCATCGCATCGAGCAACTGCAAGGCAAAGTCGAATGGCTGGTGCAGGGCACGCTCTATCCCGACGTGATCGAGTCGGTGTCCGTGCGCGGGCCGTCGCAGACCATCAAGAGCCATCACAATGTCGGCGGCCTGCCCGAGGTGATGAAGCTCAAGCTGATCGAGCCGCTGCGCGACCTGTTCAAAGACGAAGTCCGCAAGATCGGCCGCGATCTGGGCATGCCGGAGGAGATCCTGCAACGCCAGCCTTTCCCCGGGCCGGGCCTTGCCGTTCGCATTCTCGGCGATGTAACTCCTGAACGCATCGCGCTGTTGCAGGAGGCCGACGACATCGTTGTCACCGAGATCAAGAAAGCTGGGCTCTATACCAAGGTCTGGCAGTCGTTCGCCGTGCTGCTGCCGGTGATGTCGGTGGGCGTGATGGGCGACCAGCGCACCTACGCCTACACCTGCGCCATCCGCGCCGTGAACTCCGAAGACGGCATGACCGCCGACTGGGTGCCGCTGCCGTATGACGTGCTGAAGACCATCTCGAATCGCATCGTCAACGAAGTGCAGGGCATCAACCGCGTGGTGTACGACATCACGTCGAAGCCGCCGGGGACGATTGAGTGGGAGTGAGGCGGAGCTGTCGGCTGTCAGCACTTCAGCTTTCAGCTATGTGGGTGGTGTCGTATCCGCCGATACCAAGACTATCGAAAGAACAGTACTGTGCTTCAGAACTCTCAAATGCCTTCGTCCGCGTGTCCACGTACAATGACACGACTGGAACGGACCTACAACCCTCGATACGCCGACTAACATTACTGCTCGGAACGGTAGGCATTGCAGATGTGGTACTCTCTCTGAATGGCTGGTGAGCGCAGGGACGCATCGCCCAATTCATCGTCTCTTACCGCATTTGAAATGAATATGAGGAATTCGGAACTTGTCCCTCTACGTCTTTCAAAGCGTCGTTATCTGCTCGTTCAGCCCTGTAAACGTCATCTGATTGCCGGCCATCTGCCGTGTGCGTCTGACCATTTCGACGCCAGCTGCAGCCGGTGCGACGATAGGTACACCTCAGGATGATCCGGTAGTTTGGCTAACTGACGATAAAGGTGCTGATCGCCAATCCTTACAACGAGCGGACTGTTTTTCGCAAACGCGAAGTCACGACCGACAGTATCACAAGCAATGCGCCGTGCCTGGCAGGTCAACCCTGAAAATATCGGTGCAGATGGCAAAATCGCCTGGTCTGCTCCGTGACACGGGACGCTGGAGCGAGTCCCAAATACGGCGTGCCCAGTTGTCGGTCGTAGCGGTGGTTAATTCTTCTCCCAGGATTGCCTGCGGAATTCCAATGGAACCAGCCCGCAGCGCGACCATAGCCCGGCACCCTTCGACTTCGCTCAGGGCAGGCTGTGAGTGCCGGGGACCGGGTGAGAAAATGATTCCGGGTGCCGTAGGGACGTCACGTGGCGCACAAGTACACATCCATTACATTTCACGTCGTCTTCTCCACCAAGGCTGCGTGTTCGCGATTGCCGACGGATAGAATTGTCGATATGCAAGTGAGCCAGATGGTTGATCGAAAGTTCCAAAGGGAAACGATCAATCTGCCTGCCGTATGAAGCGGAATCTTTCGGCATTGGAGGGGGATGCGGTAAGGCAACATCTTCAGACAATAGAGGTGAGGGAAACGCAAGACCGGCAAGGCTATAAGCGCCGGCCGCAGGCGCATGCGGAAGCGCGCGTGTGGGAAGCGGCGGCCGCGTGGCCCACACAATAGCGCTGGGAGGCGCATGGAAGAAATAAGCAAGCTCGTCGAACTGAGAATTCAGGCGCAGAAGGAGAAGGAAAAGGCCCTTTTCGAGTTGACTCGCCGCTTTCGCGATGCGCAGGATCCCAAAGAAGTGGAACAGCTCGGGGACCAATTGGGACGCTGCGTTTTCGGTGAATGAAATGCCCGACCCTGCGCTTGCATGAATTAAACTCCCTCTTTCGGTCCTGGAGGCGGTCGCGTGCATGCAAACAAGCTGCGTTTATCAGTCGCTCTTCTTCTCCTCTCTTCGCTCGCGTTTGCCCAATCCGCACCCGCACCTATCGATGCCGAAGGCCACCCGTGGTGGAAGCATGCCGTCTTCTACGAGGTGTATCCCCGCAGCTACATGGACGCCAACAACGACGGGATCGGCGACCTCAACGGCATCGCATCAAAGATGGAATATCTGAACTGGCTCGGCGTCGACGCCATCTGGATTACGCCGTGTTTTCCCTCGCCGCAGGTCGACTTCGGTTACGACGTATCAAACTATGTGGACATCGATCCCATGTATGGCACGCTGAAAGACTTCGACCGCATGGAGGCGCGAGGCAAGAAGGACGGCGTCAGCATCGTTCTCGATTTGGTGGTGAACCACACTTCCGACAAGCACAAATGGTTCCTCGCGTCGGAGTCATCGAAGACCAATACCTATCGCGACTGGTACATCTGGCGCGGTGGCAAAGGTCCCAACCAGCCGCCGAACAACTGGACGTCGCTCTTCGGCGGCTCGGCATGGCAGTGGAGCGCGAAGACCGGCCAGTACTATTACCACTTCTTTTATCCGCAGCAGCCGGACCTGAACTGGCGCAATCCCAAGGTCGAGAATGCGATCTTCGACGTGACGCGATTCTGGTACAAGCGCGGCGTGGTGGGCTTCCGCCTCGACGCCGTCGACACGCTCTTCGAAGATCCCAACCTCACCAACAACCCGCCGCTGCCGGGCAAGGATGCGTACGGCGAGCCCAACCAGGAGCGCAAGTACAACACCAATCTGCCGGAAGTGATGGATGCGCTGGCTGGGCTGCGCAACGTCGCCAATCAATACAACGCAGTACTGATCGGGGAAACGTGGACGGACACCATCGAGAAACTCAAGAGCTACTACGGGCCGCACCACGAACGCCTTCAGATGCCGATGGATCTCGCCTTCACCAAGCTTGCGCCGCTTTCGTCGGCTGTCTTTCGCCAGCACATCGCAGCCGTGGTCGGCTCGGGCGAATGGCCAGTGTGGGTGATGAGCAATCATGACATCGTGCGCGCTTACAGCCGCTTCGGCGATGGCACACACAACGACGCCATCGCCAAGGTGCTGGCGGGAATGTATCTCACGCTGCCGGGTACCCCCATCCTTTATTACGGCGAAGAGATCGGTATGCAGAACAACGATCCCACGCGGCGCGAGGATGTGAAAGACCCCATCGGCCGCCTGGGCTGGCCGGAGCAGAAGGGCCGCGACGGCGAGCGAACGCCGATGCAGTGGAGCGACACACCGAATGCCGGATTCACCACAGGCATTCCATGGCTGCCGATTCCGGTCAGCTACCAGACCCACAATGTCGCGACCGAGCGGAAGGACCCCAATTCCATCCTGAGCTTCTACCGGCAGGTGATCGCGCTGCACAAAACGAATCCGGCGCTGCTCAATGGCGATTGGGTTCCGCTGAACGACAAAGACGAGAACGTGCTGGCGTATCTGCGCCGCTACAAAGATCAGGCAGTACTGGTCGTGCTGAATATGTCGGCCAAGCCGCAGAAGATGAGTTTCGATCTTTCGCAACAGGGTTTCGCAAGCGCCGAGGCTAAGACCTTGCTGAGCACGCAGAAAGGAGCGGACACACTGAAGATGTCAGGTCTAGAGATCGAGCCTTATGGGGTGTATATCGGTGAAGTGATGAAGAAGTAGATTTTCAGCCCACAATCGCAGTTTGTGTTTTCCGAGGGGCGAATCCCGCGTGGGTCCAAGCACATCCAAACGACTTCAATTCAGGAGGCGGCATGGCAAAGTGCGAACATGTGAAAGATGCGAACCCCAAGGTCAAGGCCCGCACCCAGGGCTGTGAGGAGTGCGAGAAGACAGGCCAGCAGTGGGTCGCCTTGCGCAAGTGCCTGACGTGCGGCCACGTGGGCTGTTGTGACTCGTCACCCGGCAGGCATGCTAACGGCCACTTCGACCAAACGGGTCATGCCGTGATGCAAGCGCACGATGGCGGCGACTGGAAGTGGTGCTACGTGGACAGGGCGTACGTGTGATGGCGGATTTTATCAGGGCAGACCTTTAGTCGTGCCGAACTGCGTTTTCCAAACGGCTGAGGCCGTCTCGGGATGACAAAAATAAAGAGCTTACGACGGCGCCGTTAAAGCTGCGCTCCTCCACCATCTGCAGTTTGTGTCGTGCGTCACCGCAACATTCTCTATACTAGGTGATTCGTTTGCGCATGAACCTTCACGCCAGCCAATCACGCCCGTCGGGGCGCGCCGGACGGGCACTGTGCGCCGGTCTGCTTCTCATTGTCTCCCTCGCTGCTTTCGCCCAGGTGGCATCTCCCTGGGTCGATACGCAGCCGCTGCCGATCGATGAAGGAGCCACTGGTCTCAAGCTCGTGCTTCGGCAGTTGCACACTACCGCCCGATTAATGCACACGGTCGCGCATCCCGACGATGAGGATGGCGGCATGCTGACGCTCGAGTCGCGCGGCCACGGCGTAACTGCATTGCAATTGACGCTGAATCGCGGCGAAGGTGGCCAGAACCTGGTTGGCAGCAATCTGTTCGATGAGTTGGGGATTGTGCGAACCCTCGAGTTGCTCGCGGCCGATCGCTACTACGGCGTAGAGCAGCGCTTCACCCGTGTTGCCGATTTTGGTTTTTCGAAAACGCCGGAAGAGACCTTCGAAAAATGGGGCGGGCACGACGTGGCGCTCGGCGACATGGTGCGCGTCATACGCACGTTTCGCCCCGATGTAATCTGCACTCGCTTTCAGGGCAGTTCACGTGACGGGCATGGCAATCATCAGGCATCGGGAATTCTGACCCGCGAGGCCTTTCGCGCCGCCGCCGATCCCACGCGCTTCCCGGAACAGATTCGCGAAGGACTCCAGCCCTGGCAGGCGAAGAAGCTGTACATGGACAACGTTCGCGCGAACGAAGACTGGAACGTCCAACTGGAGACGTCGCAAGTCGATCCGTTGCTGGGCGAGAGCTATGTGCAGTTCGCATTCAGCGGGTTGCAGCATCAGCTCTCGCAAGGCGCGGGAAACTGGCACCTCACGGAAGGCCGCCGAACTAGCTATTACAAACTTATCGACTCGGTCCTGCCGAATGTGCCGGTGAGCAACGCACACGAGAAGGATTTCTTCGACGGTATAGATACTTCGTTGCCGTCGCTTTGGTTGCGGCTGGGAGCGGACCGGAACAAGGCGGCCTGGTTGCGCCCTGACCTTGACTGGATCGTCCACGCCATCGACGACGCCACCGCAGCCGCCGATAAATCGCCGCAAGACGCGGCGGTCCCGCTCCTGCGCGGTCTGGCGCTGACGCGCGGGCTTATCGCGAAGGTGGAAGCCTCCGAACTGAGCGCAACCGAAAAAGCTGAGGTGCTGGTCGAACTCCGAACCAAGCAGGAGCAGTTCGAGCACGCCGCCAACCTGGCGCTCGGGTTGGAGCTCAGCGCCGGGCCGGGTACGCCCGACGGACGTCCCATGGCTGAGGAGTTTTCAACCTCCTCGAACGGGCCGGTACTGGGCGCGGTCATCACCGCCGGCAAGCCGTTTCTTTTGGTTGCGAAGTTTCGCAACGGAAGCCGTGGGCCTCTTGTTGTCAAGCAGCTCACGCTCGACGTGCCGCAAGGATGGAAGTCCGAGCTGTTCATGGACAAGGTGCCGCCCTTGCTTGGCCCCGGCCAGGGCTGCTCGGTGATGTTCCGTGTCACACCACCCGCAGATGCGCAGATCACCAAGGCGTACTTCCATCGCAACGATCCGGAGACCGATTCGATTTATACCATCGACGAACCGCGGTACGTGACCCTACCGCTGCCGCCACCGCCGGTAAGCGCCCACGTTGTCTATCAGGTTGCAGAACGCGAGGGCGTCATCACGGCTGTCGCTCGCACCCCGCTGCACGACCAGCACGGCGAGGCCTGGTCGATGCCGCTGGCCGTGGTGCCGCCGTTTTCGATTCACACCGTTCCTTCGACCCAGATCATGGCGGCCCAGCCGAATCCGATGGCCAGCCTGAATGCCCAGGTCCGCTCCACGGCCGAGCATGCGTCCGGCGAAGTTCGCGCTGAAGTTCCCTCTGGCTGGAAGGTGCAGCCGAACTCGGAACCCGTCGACTTCAGCAAGCAGGGAGAGCACAACACGGAATTCACGGTGCTGCCGGATGGCGCTAAAGAAGGCCGCTATCGCGTCTCCGCTCTGGTGCAAGCCCAGGGGCGCGAATTCAAGCAGGGCTACAGCCTGGTGACGCGGCCCGACATCGGCGGCTTTTTCTACTACCAACCGGCGGTGCAGCGCGCAAGCGTCGTCGATGTAAGAGTCCCGCCCGGCTCTGAAGATCGGCTACATCATGGGCGCGGGTGACGATATTCCCACGGTGCTGCGCCAGATCGGCCTGGATGTAACCCTGCTCACGCCGGAAGACGTCGCCAGCGGAAACTTGCAACGTTTCGGAACTATCGTACTTGGGATTCGCGCCTACGACAGCCGGGAGGACGTGAGGAAGAATAACCAGCGCCTGCTCGACTACGTGCGCGACGGCGGAACGCTGCTGGTGCAATACAACACGCAGCCGACGGAGTTCAACGCCGGGCATTACACGCCGTATCCCGCTACCCTGAGCCGCAATCGTGTAACCGTGGAAGAGGCGCCGGTCACGTTGCTGCAGCCGGAAAACGAGGTCTTCCAATATCCGAACCAAATCACGCAAAGCGATTTCGCCGGCTGGGTGCAGGAGCGCGGGCTGTACTTCATGGAGCCCTTCGATGCGAAGTACACGCCGCTGCTGGCATCCAACGATCCCGGCGAGCCGCCACAGAAAGGCGGGCTGCTGCTGGTGCAGTACGGCAAGGGCTATTACATCTACACCGGCTATGCCTTCTTCCGGCAATTGCCGTTCGGAGTGCCCGGTGCAATTCGGCTCTACGTCAACCTGCTAAGCGTGGGACATGCTCCCCGATGAAGGCCCGGCGCGGCCTGAGCTGATACGCGGCGTCGGCCTGTTACAGGCGACCACGCTGAACATGATCGATATGATCGGCGTGGGCCCGTTCATCACCATACCTCTGATCATCAGCGCCGCCGGCGGTCCACAAGCGATGCTGGGCTGGATCTGCGGCGCGCTCTTCGCTTTGTGTGACGGGCTGGTGTGGGCCGAGTTGGGCGCAGCCATGCCACAGGCTGGTGGCTCGTATTTCTATCTCAAAGAAATCTACGGCCCCAAAAAGTGGGGTCGCCTGCTGTCGTTCCTGTTCATCTGGCAGCTCTCGTTCAGCGCGCCGCTGTCGATCGCTTCCGGGTGCGTCGGCTTGGGCGACTACGCATCGTTTCTATGGCCTGCGCTGAACCGCACGCTGCTGGAGCGTACCTTCCATCTATCCGTTCCGCTGCTCGGGCCGCTGGAGCTGAGCATCCTGGTCAAGATGAGTACGTTCGTCGCCATGGCGGCGTGCGTGTTGGTCGTCATGCTGCTCTATCGGCGCATCACCGCTGTCGGCAAGCTGGCAGAACTGCTCTGGGTAGGGGTCGTGCTCGCCATCGTCTGGATCATCGCTGCCGGTGTCAGTCATTTCAGCGCAGCACGGGCCTTTGATTTCCCGCCGGGAGCCTTTCATCTCTCGCGCGGGTTCATCACCGGGATGGGCTCGGCGATGCTCATCGCGACCTACGACTACTGGGGTTACTACAACGTTTGCTTCCTGGGGGGGAGGTTCGCGACCCGGGCCAAACCATTCCGCGCGCTCTCATCATTTCGATTTTCGCGGTGGCGGCGATTTACATCGTGATGAACATCAGCGTGCTGGGTGTAATGCCGTGGCGTGAGCTGTCGCAGTACACTGAGGCACATGGCGGCTTTGTCATGTCGGTGTTTATGGAGCGCATCTACGGAAGCTGGGCCGGGCGCGCCATCGCCGTACTGATTATCTGGACGGCGTTTGCCTCCATCTTCTCGCTGTTGCTGGGCTATTCGCGGGTGCCCTACGCCGCCGCGCTCGACGGCAATTACTTTCGATCTTTCGCAACCGTACATCCGAAGCATCGCTTTCCGACGGTGTCGCTGCTGGCCCTGGGATTAGTCGCTACGTTGTTCTGCCTGCTGCGCCTGGCCGACATCATCGCCGCGCTGGTGGTGATCCGCATCTCGCTTCAGTTCCTGATTCAGGCGATTGGGCTGATCGTCTTTCGCATTCGGCGCCCCGACGTGCCACGTCCCTTCCGCATGTGGCTCTATCCCATTCCTGCGCTGCTGGCCATCGGTGGATTTGTCTTCATCCTGTTCGCGCGGGTCAATTCCATGCGCGAGCTGCGCTATGCCATCGTCATCACCGTCATCGGCCTGTTGATTTACCTGGTCCGATCGCGGAGGCGGAGGGAGTGGCCATTCGGGAACCAGGATATTGCCGGACTTTCGCCCAGCCGTCCATCCTCCTAACCTGTCATCCCGACGCCCTCTTGACTTGTCATCCCGAGCGAAGCCGAGGGATCTGCATGTCGCCCCATGCGCGGCAAACGTGCCTTGACGCGTCGATCCTGAAACTGCTTTAGAATTACCAACGCTGTTCGTGCAGCATTACGTTTGCGCTCTCAGAGGAGGAACGATGAAGCGGTCATTTCTTATCGTCGGCTTGGTGCTTGCGACGTTGTTGAGCAACGCGGCATTTGCCGCTAATCCCCAGGCGGCAGCCCCGGCACAGACAAAGCCCACCTTCGCCGCGGTTTACGATCGGCTGATTTCAAGTGTCGAGAAAGAGGTTGTGGACGCCGCTGACGCCATGCCGGAAGACAAGTTCAACTTCGCGCCCACTGGCCCGGGCGACTTCAAGGGCGTGCGCACGTTCGCCATGCAGATCAAGCACATTGCCGCCGTAAACTACATGGTGGGTGCTGCCCTGCTGCAAGAGAAGCCGCCGGCGGATATCAACGGCGAGTCTGGCCCCGCAAACATCACCTCCAAGGCGGACGTGATGAAGTACCTCAAGGATTCGTTCGCCTATGCTCACAAATCCGTCACTGGCCTGAATGCAAACAACCTTCTCGAGCAGGTGAAAGCGCCCTGGGGTGATCGCCCGGTTACGCGGCTGTCACTAGTCACAATTATGATCTCCCATCCGTATGATCACTATGGGCAGATGGTGGAGTACCTTCGCATGAACAGCATCATTCCTCCCGCCAGCCGGGGACAGTAGTTAACGAGTTTGCCTTAGTCGGCGATCGAACATTCAAAGGCACCGGGCGGGAAGTTAGTTAGCGCTTCCTCTCGGTGCCCATTTTCTTGTGCCAAATTCCTGCCAAACCACGATCAACGAGATGCACTACAATTGCCAGCATCGTTTCCAGACGTCTGATGAGCTTGGAGGAGAACAATGAGGCATTCAGTATTTGTCGCCGGCCTGGTGCTGGCAGTGGCGTTGAGCAACGCGGCATTCGCCGCCACTCCACAGGGAGCCGGCGCGGCCTCGGAGAAGCCCACCTTCGCGTCGGTGTATGACCACATACTCAGCAATGTTGAGAAGGAAGTGGTCGAGGCCGCCGAGGCGATGCCCGAAGACAAGTTCAACTTCGCGCCGACCGGGCCGGGCGACTTCAAAGGCGTTCGCACATTCGCTATGCAGGTCAAGCACATTGCAGTCGCAAACTACGCTTTCGGCTCTGCCATCCTTCAGGAGAAGCCTCCCATTCCGATGGGCGGGCCCAATGGTCCGGAGAACATTACCTCGCGTGCCGATATCCTGAAGTATTTGAAAGATTCGTACACTTACGCCCACAAAGCGCTGGCCACCATCAACGAAAGCAACGTTCTGACCCCGGTGAAGGGGCCTTTCGGCGATCGCCCGACGACCCGGCTGGCGATGGCTACCAGCATCCTGTCGCACCCGTTCGACCACTATGGCCAGATGGTTGAGTACCTGCGCATGAACGGAATCATTCCGCCCGCTAGCCGGAAGTAGATTTCGAGGACGTGGAAGATTTCACCACGGGGCACGGAGATGGACGAAGGAACAAGGACTTCTTCTCTCCGTGCCCTCCGAGTCGGCTTAGTTGTCTTCCATCGCTCCCTCTCGCAACTTGCCTGAACCAAGGCTTTCCCGTACTCTGAACGGCATGGAAGTACATTTCACGCCCGAACAGGAAGCGCAGCTAGCACAGATTGCCGCCACCGCAGGCACTGACGCTGAGCGATTGGTCAAAGACGCGGTGTTGCGCTTGCTTCAGGAAGATGCCCGGTTTCGTGCGGCCGTTCGGGAAGGCATCGCACAGGCCGATCGGGGCGAGTTCATTGAAGAGCAAGAAATGGACGCTCGCCTGGAGCAGATGTTGCGCTCATAGACATGCGTATCCGCTGGACGCCGGCCGCGGTAGCAGATTTGCAGCACATCAGCGATTACCTCAAGGACCACCACCCTCACTACCGGCAGCCCACCATGCGCAAACTGTATAAGGCTATCGCTTCATTGAAAGTCTCTCCGCACCGTGGGCGCCCTGGACGCGAGAGCGGTACTCGGGAAATCCTGTTTCCGCCGTTACCCTATATCGCCGTTTATCGCGTGAAAGACCAGGCGATCGAAGTTCTGCGCATCTATCACGGCGCGCAGGGCCGCCCCTGAGGTACCCCAAAGAGTCTTTCCTCTGCCGGCGGGGTCACGCGGCCCCTACGTCATTGCTCCTCACCCCGCCTCAACGTTACACTGAATCGCACCAGGGGTTCCCATGCTTATCGTCATGAAGACCGCCGCGACTGAAGAGCAGGTACGCGCGGTTTGCGAAAAAGTTGAGCGGCTCGGGCTGCGTGCCCATCCTATGCCGGGCGCTACTCGTACGGCCATCGGCATTACCGGCAATAACTCCGACATTGAAACCGGCACGTTTGACGAGATGCTGGGCGTGCAGGAAGTCATTCACGTTAGCAAGGCCTACAAACTGGTGAGCCGCGAGGTGAAGGACGAGAAGACGGTGGTGCGCTTCCCCGGCGAGGCCAGCATCGGCGGAAGCGAAGTCGCCGTGATTGCGGGCCCGTGCGCGATTGAATCGCACGAGCAGGCATTTGCCGCCGCTGAGCGCGTGGCGCGCGCCGGAGCCAAATTCTTTCGCGGGGGAGCGTACAAGCCGCGCACGTCGCCGTACGCTTTTCAGGGCATGGGCGAAGAAGGCTTGCGCATCATGGCCGAGGTCCGCGACCAGTTCGGACTCGCCATCGTCACCGAAGCTGTCGATAACGAATCGCTCGATCTGGTTGAGAAGTATGCCGATATCATCCAGATCGGGGCGCGTAACATGCAGAACTTTTCGTTGCTGAAACGCGCCGGGCGTACCCGCAAACCGGTGCTGCTCAAGCGCGGCATGTCGGCCACGCTGGATGAATTCCTCATGGCGGCCGAGTACATTATGAGCGAGGGCAACTACCAGGTGATCCTGTGCGAGCGTGGCGTGCGCACCTTCGCCGATCATACCCGCAACACGCTTGACCTGAGTGTCGTTCCCGCGGTGCAACGTCTCAGCCATTTGCCCATCATCGTCGATCCCAGCCACGGCACCGGCAAACGCAACAAGGTGACGCCGCTGTCGCGCGCCGCGGTGGCCGTCGGCGCTGACGGTCTCATCGTCGAGGTGCATCCCGATCCTGACCGGGCCCTGAGCGACGGCACGCAATCGCTGTTTCCCGACCAGTTCGACCAGTTGATGCACGAAGTGCGACAGATCGCCGCGGTGCTGGGACGCTCGGTGGCTGAGCCGCTAGCGCACGCCGCGGTTCCGGCGACAGCCGTTGCCAGGTAATGGCGCGCAGATCAGTGTTTTGTAATCGCGTTTGCGAGTGGCAGGCTTTGGGCCTGCTACTTGTTTTTGCGCTCTCGCTCACCGGCTGCCGCCAGACCAAGCCCATCAATCCCGGATATCACGAGTACGCCTATGTCTCCAATGGGAAGAGCGATTCGGTCAGCGTCATCGATGTTTTGTCGTTGCGAAACATAACAACTATCGCTGTGGGAAGAAACCCGACCGGCATTGCGGCCAATCTGAAGAAGAACGAAATCTATGTCGCCAACGCCGAATCGAACAACATTACCGTCATCGATGCCGAGCGCAATCAGGTGGTCTCCACCATCGGTGTGCATCGCGCCCCGTATTTTGTGTCGGTGTCAGCCGATGGCAAGCGCGCCTATGTCGCGAATTCCGGCTCGTCGAACGTTTCCGTCATCGATCTCGACAAGCGGAAGGTGATCGCTACCATTGGAGTGGGCAACGCTCCCGGGCTGGCGCGCGTATCTGCGGACGGAAGTGTAGTCGTGGTCAGCAATCGCAGCGACGATACCGCATCGATAATCGACACCGCAAAGCTGGCGGTTCGCGCAACACTGCCCGTGTGCCATCAACCGCAGGACGTCGCCATTCTGCCCGACAGCTCGAAGGCTTTCATTGCCTGCCCGGGATCGAACCAGGTGGCGTCGCTGGACTTGAAGAGCGATCGCGTGCTGACCTTGCTCGAGGTCGGCAAGACGCCGATCCAGATGGCGCTCAAACCCGATGGCGGAGAACTCTTCGTCAGCAACTTCGACTCCGACAATTTCTCGATCATTGAGACTTATTCCAACGAGGTCGGCGGCAGCTATCTCATCGGAAGCAATCCGGTGAGCGGAGTGGTGACGTCGGACAACTCTCTGCTCTACGTCAGCAACTTCGGTGCGGATACGGTCAGCGTGTATGCCATTGACGAAGGCCGAGTAATCGGATCGGTGCGCGTGGGCAGCCGCCCCGATGCCCTGGCGCTGACGCCGAACGAGGAGCATCTGCTGGTGGCGGACACGGGCTCAGGTGATGTCGCGGTCCTGCGCACGGTCAAGACCCCCGCCAATTCGAAGATTAGCGCTGACCGCGCGCTGGTGAACGTCATCCCTGTCGGCAATCAGCCCAATGACATCGTGATCAAGGCGTTCGAGGTGAAGCCGGAGCGACGATAGGCGCATAGATAATGCACCGCTCCTGGCCGGGTACGGTGATGGCCACCACTTCCTTCAGCTCACTCCGATGTTCTTTTGCGGCCATCCACACCGGGTCGCCCTGAAACGCGATGACGTAGTCGGCCTTGCGGGCCGGATCGAGCAGCGCCCACTCCCAATCGGGATGGCTCACTTCGCTGATGACGTCCTTCAGCGGAATACCCGCGCGTTGCAGAGCGCCCACATGCGCGCCTTCGTACATCAACAGCGTCGAATTCTTTGGAATGCGCGACAGGAAATTCGCCAGCGCTTCCTCCATTGCTACTCGCGTGCGCGAATTTGCCCGCGCCTCGCGCAACGTGATCGGTACGTCTGCCCACGCGGAGAGATAGCTCCCGGTAACGCAGACAGTCAGCAATGCCCATGCGGCCCATTCGCGCCGCCGGTTGCGTAACTGGTCGACAACGAACATTGCGAGCAGAACCGGAAACACCGAGAGGACCGGCAGCAGTTCCAGCCCATACCTGACGTTGTAGTACGAGAACGGCCACCATACGGGAATGAAGATTGGCACGCTGCCATACGCGATCGAAAACGCATAGAAGATGAGCGGCAACCAGAGCAGCAGCCAAACCTTGTAGAGTCGGAAGCGCCAAGCCGCCACCGCACTGCCCAATAGTGCTAATGCCAGCATCGCCCGCCCCCATGCGGAGCTGCCGATATTCAACTGCGCAGCTTTCAGAAAGTACAAAGCTGCAGTTACGGGATGGCCCTCGCCGGGATACGGTGCTGCGCCGCGCTGGGTGCTGCGCTCGGCAATCGCTTTCGCTGAATAGGGACCATTCGCCCAATCCATTGCGCGGCCCGACACGCGATGGTTGTAGGCCAGCCAGAAAACCGGTATAAGCGCATTGAGCAACAGAAGCTCGATCAGCGACTTGGCCAGCGCGCGGCGCCGCTCTCCCTTCGCTTCCCTCCGCCACCAGCGTGCAACCGCTCCCACGAGGATGGCGCCGATCACCGCTGCGGTGAACCATCCGTCATAACGCGTCCACGCGGCACCGGCAAGGCAGATACCGCAACGCTCCAGGGAGCGTTCGCGCGCAAGGCTCGGCCGAGTTGGGTCTCCAGATTTCTCGAAGCTGCCGGCCCGAAACATTTCGTCCAGAAAAACCAGCGCCCAGACGAAGAACGCGATGTAGATCGGCTCGTTCATCGCCGTGGCCTGCATATACAGCAGGTTGGGATTGAGCGCGTAAATCGAGGTCGCCACGCACGCCGGAAGAAGGCTTGAAGCGGGTGCCCCATCCTTCGCCCAAGGTTGGCGCAGGGTGGGAGAAGTAGATGCCCCATCCTTTCCCCGATTTTGGGAACTCGTAAAGGCGGGTGCCCCACCCTTGTCCCCCGCTTTTGGGGACAGGGTGGGAGCGAAACCACTTACCAACCGAAATACCCCCAACCCTCCGAGCACATACGCGATCATGCTCGGGATCGATCCCGCAATCCCGCTCTGCCACAGCCGGTTGTTCCAGACAAACGGCAGCATGGCAACGTGTTGCAGCGGCAGCCACACGGTTCCGAGTTGAAAGAAGGACGATAGCCAGGAGCGATTGTCGACGACCCGGCGCGCAATGTTGATGTGCGCTACCGCATCGCCATAGAGCAGCAGTTCGTTATGCGCGTAGTACCAGAGGAGAGCGGAGACCGAAAGGATTGCGAGCGGTAAACTGAGAAAAAACTCGTCGCCTTGCTGCTTTCGGCGCTCAGGGTCCTGCTTGCCGCGAATGCGCCGATTGTTGGCTAAGGCCATTGTTGCTTTGCGTGCACGATGTTCAGGATAAGCACTCGCTCGTGGAATGGGCGATACACAATCCTGTACGGCAAGTTCGGAACCAGTAATTCGCGGGTATCGTCCGTCCGTCCGAGACGACCGCGGCCAGGCAGTGACTTCAGGCTTTGTGCAGCTTTGAAGATATTGCGGGTAATCCGGTTTGCGGATTGCAGGCTAGTTGCTTCCTCGATGTAATTCGAAATGCTCTGCAAGTCGGAAACAGCCCGCGCAGACCATTCCACGCGCATCTAGGATCGTTCCCTCCGTTCCCTCTCCTCAATCCACGCAAGCACATCTTCGTCGGAAACGACTTCGCCTCGCCCGACAGCGGCCAGGCTTTCTTTCACCTTGCCCTCAAGCCACTGGTTGTAAGCAAGTAACTGGTCTACCGCCTCATCCAGCACCTCGTCTTTCGGTCGGTGCATGCGCGAAGCAAGCTGGTTCAGCTTTTCTTCTGTCTCGGGCTTGGGAATCGTCGCCATACCAAGAGTTTATCGCAGGTATAAGCAAAAGATTCACCACCGAAAGCATAGAGTTGACGGAAAATCAGAACTCAATGAAATGAGACCCTCCGTGTCCTCCGTGCCTCTGTGGTGAAATGTCTTAGTCCGAACCGGTCCTCCACCTAGTCCAAGTGCGTCAACTCACGAAACGCATTGAACCGCTCGTCGATTTCTTCGCGCGTCAGGCTCTGCAGCCGCTCGGTGCCGAAGCGCTCGACGGAAAACGACCCCATGACGCTGCCGTAGAACATGGCGTGCTTCAACACGCGGCGCGTCACTTCCCCTTGGGACGCGATGTAGCCCATGAAGCCGCCGGCAAAACTGTCGCCCGCGCCCGTCGGATCGCGCACCTCGTCCAGCGGCAGCGCCGGAGCACGAAATGGATGGTGCCCGCCGGCAAACTCGCCCGTCGCGGAAGAAGATCGTCGCACCATACTCGCCATGCTTGATCACCAGGGCCTTCGGCCCCATCTCCAGGACCTTGTGCGCTGCGCGCGGCAGGCTGGTGTCGCCAGCCAGCATCTTGGCCTCGCCGTCATTGATCAGCAATACGTCGACGCGCTTCAACATCTCGCCGAGATTCTGGCGCTGGCTGCTGATCCAGAAGTTCATGGTGTCGCCGCCCACCAGCTTTACGCCTTTCATGCTGTCGCGCACGCGCACTTGCAACGCCGGATCGATGTTCGCTAGGAACAGATACTCCGAGTCCCGGTACTCGGCCGGAATCTTCGGGTCGAAGCTTTCGAAAACGTTTAACTGAGTGTCGAGGGTCTTGGCCTCGTTGACATTTTCGCCGTACTCGCCCTTCCAGAAGAAGCTCTTCCCTTTTGCGTGCTGGATGCCGCGCGTATCCACCCCGCGCTGCGTCATCACCGCTTCGTCTTCTTGCGTGAAGTCTTCGCCGACCACCGCCACCACGCGCACGTCGGTGAAGTAGCTGGCAGAAAGGGAAAAGTGTGTGGCAGCGCCGCCGAGAATTTTCTCGCGCGTGCCATAAGGTGTTTTCAGCGAGTCGAATGCAACCGAACCGACAACGACGATGGACAAGGGTTAGCTTCCCGCTTTCTTTTCAGAGTCGAAGTATTTTCCCACCAGCAGCTTCAGCCGCTCCAGCGTAGCCTGTGGCACGGATTCTTTATGCGTAATGATCGCGTGCTTCAGCGCTGACCCGCACTTGCAGCCGCGATCTTTGGGCAGCACCGTAACGGCCTCGCGTACCACGTTGCAGGCGTTCTCCGCGTTCTTCACCAGCACGCCGACGATCTGCTCGACCGTCACATGATCGTGCTCCGGATGCCAGCAGTCGTAGTCGGTCACCATCGCGACGGTCACGTAACAGAGTTCGGCCTCACGCGCCAGCCGGGCCTCGGTCAGGTTAGTCATGCCGATCACGTCCATGCCCCAACTGCGGTAAAGGTTCGACTCGGCCTTGGTGGAGAACTGCGGCCCTTCCATGTTCACATAGGTCCCGCCATGCTTGGCGTTGACGCCGGCGCGACGGCAGGCTTCTTCAACGAACTTTGCCGTTTCTTCGCAAACCGGGTGCCCAAAGCCGACATGTGCCACCAGCCCATCACCGAAGAACGTGTCTACGCGATGCCGTGTGCGATCGACAAACTGGTCAGGGACGACGAAATCCATCGGTCTTATGCTCTTCCTTCAGCGAGCCAACTGCGGAGAGCGAAAGAATCCGCTCCACCCCAAGCTGCTTGAAGCCGTGGATGTTGGCGCGATACGGCAACTCAGTCGGCATCAACCGATGCCCGCGTCCGTGGCGCGAAAGGAATGCAACTTTACGCCCACTTAGTGTTCCCAGAACGTAACCGTCGGATGGCTTGCCGAACGGGGTTTCCAGCACGACTTCGCGCACCTCGGTCAGCCCGGGCATGGAGTACAGTCCGCTTCCGCCGATGATTCCAATCTCTGCCTGTTGCAACGCGATCTCCTGAGGAATCCTCGATTATACCGAGAGCGGTGTTTCCGCCCGGTCGCAGCTCGTGCTTATAAGACTGGCATAGAAAGGAAAGGCTCTAACCAGCCCAATTCGTGTGATAATCTCGCTGACTCGCGGCCAACGGCTTCCCTCAGTCTGCCTGGGGTTTTGGACCCAGTCGGCGCAAGCATTTTTATTCAATTGTCAAAACGTCGTCCGGCGCGCGCACTGAGCCAACCGGTTTTGCGTCCTAGACACGCAAAAAGAGCCAGACGGCGGATTGCACCGTACTGGCCCTACTGTTTCTACTATAGCAGATTCCGCGGGAAATCTTTAGTAGTTTCGCAACTTTATATTTGTATTGCTGTCATGCATTTGCGCGGATTTGTGGCACGTTCGGGCTATTGACAAGCCTCTTCCCGAATCGGGAATTTGGGCCTGAAGGACGGTCCGTCTTTAGAGAACACGGTCGAGCACCAAAGTCTGAAAGTTCTTCATCCGCTCAAAAACCGGATCATTGGTTATGAACCCGGTTGCCTTGGCGTGAACCGCGGTAGCTGCCTGCAAGGCGTCGGGCGTCCGCAGGTTGTGTAGCGCCCTCAGTTCCGCCGCTAGGTCCGCAATCTCCAAGCTTGTGGGAATCCATTCCAGGTTGGGATACCGCGAGAACAGGGCATAGAACTCGTCGACTTGCTCTTCGTTCTTGTTCCTGTATGCCGGCACTAGAAGCTCCGTCATTGTGATCGTTGAGGTAACTCCGCTTAGACCAGTCAGCTCCAGTGCGGAGAAAATCATGTCCGTCATTGGCAGGTAGCGATGGTTGGCCTCGACTTGGTAAATGAAGATGTTCGAGTCCAGGGCAATGCGTCGGTTCCTTCGCAGGAATGAGCGCAGAGCTTCTATTCCCAACTTTCGCGTTCCTTTTTTATGTAGTCTCGGCCATACAGATTCGGCGCGAGACCGCGAATAGCAGCGCTGTAGGACTTCGGTTTCGGAAGCAGAATGAGTTTGGATCCACGGACCACAACCAAAATCTGGTCGCCCGGCTTGAGGTGCAGGGCCTCGCGCGCCTCGCGCGGAATCACAATCTGGTTCTTGCTGGAAAGCTTCGCTGTCGTCATCGCTTTACATTTTAACATTATGTAAAGCACTAGAGAGAGACATGATTGCGACCGATACTCGCCTACTTCCCCGGCCACGCCCTGAGCGCGGTTTCGGCCACGCCCTCCAGGGCTGCGCGGGTGGCGCCTCCGGCGGCCTGTACCGACATGCCGTGCATCACGGCCATGTAAAAGCGCGCCAAGGCAGTAGGATCGGCGGCGCCAGGTAGCTCGCCTTCGTCTTTCGCTTTCTTCAGACGTTTGCGTAATGCAAGTTCCCCCGCTGACCGTCGGGTCGCCAACTCTTCGCGCATGGCACTGGACTCGTCACCACACGCCAACGCTCCCTGAACATACAAACAGCCTCGCGGAGATTGCGGACGAGTCAGGGCGGCGATCGTTCCCTTCAGCATTCGCTCGACCGCAGCACGTGCGGTAGGCGCACTCAGCGCTTCCGACATGTACGCCACCGGCCCGTGCTCGTAGCGCTCCAGCACTTGTCGGAAGAGTGCTTCCTTGTCGCCAAATGCGGCGTAGAGGCTGGGACGGTTGATCCCCATCGCCTCCGTCAGATCGGATAGCGAAGCGCCTTCATAGCCCTTTTCCCAGAAGATGCGCAAAGCGGCATCAAGCGCCTGTTCCTTGTCGAACGAGCGCGGCCGTCCCCGGAGAGCTGCCTTAGCCTGCTTCATCACCTATTCATATTAGACGCCAGAATTATGTACCGAGCAGTAAATATTTGTGAAACCTTTTACCTCCGCCATATATCTGTATCGAAAGGTACAGAAATCGTACCGGCAGATTCGAAGTGAAAGGAAGGAAGCACATGGGCAAGCTGGAAGGAAAAGTCGCAATCGTAACCGGAGCGTCCAAAGGAATCGGCGCAGGCATCGCAAAGCATTGGCTGTCGGAAGGCGCCGCGGTGGTCGTCAACTACGCGTCCAGCAAGGAGGGCGCGGACAAAGGTGGTCAAGGAAATCACCGGCAAGGGCGGCAAGGCGGTCGCCATCCAGGCCGACGTGGCCAAGCAGGCCGACATCGAGCGGCTGTTTGCCGAAACCAAGAAGCAGTTCGGCAAGCTCGATATCCTGGTGAACAATGCCGGCGTCTACGAGTTCTCGCCCCTCGATGGCATCACCGGCGAGCACTTCCACAAGCAGTTCGATCTCAACGTGCTGGGGCTGGTGCTGGCATCGAAGGAAGCCGCCAAGTACTTCGACGGCGATGGCGGAAGCATCATCAACATCAGCTCGATCGTCAGCGTGTCGCCACGACCCAACGCCGACGGTCTACAGCGCTACCAAGGGCGCGGTCGATGCGATCACCAAGTCGCTTGCCAAGGAGCTGGGACCGCGCAAGATTCGCGTCAACGCCATCAATCCGGGCATGGTGCTTACCGAGGGCGTACAGACCGCCGGACTCGACCAGAGCGACTTCCGCAAAGACCTCGAATCGCGTACTCCGCTCGGCCGCATCGGCAAGGTGGAAGATATCGCGCCCGCGGCGGTGTTCTTCGCCTCCAACGACTCGGCGTGGATCACCGGCGAGACCCTGGTCATCGCCGGCGGCTTGAGCTGAAGCCTTCTCGTGAGCCGAGCGCGCGAAAGTGCGTGGGAGAGTAGGTCGTCGCCGAAACAAATAAAGGCCATCAAGAGAAACCTTGGTGGCCTTTTCTTCTTGTGCGGTCATTCTGCCTCTACCTTCTGACTGACAGATGTGAAGCGACTGTGAGAGCATACTCAAATGACACTTAGGCCTCGGATCTCTGCGAGCGGAACGAAGGGTTATGGCCCAAGTAGCCCAGTTCAGCAAGCACTCAGATGGATCGAGCGGCTGTTCGCTGGGAATCCAAGGCCAGATGTGGACACTGACCGTGCTCAGGCAAATGGGGCGCTGATCGCGACGCACCTACTATTTTTGATTCGTGGTTGTGGATTGCTTAATGGAACAGGGTTCCACTCTGCTGCCGTCTGTTTGCTTCGACCGATGGAGGATGCGCTCGACTGTTTCGCAGCGGCGACCCTCGTCAAAGGTGCAGCGGAGGAATGGGAAAAAGGTGACTTGAAAGCGAGCGATGCTGCGAAGGAATGGGCACCGGTCGTCGCCGGTAAGTTCATTCACTCACAATTGCCTCTTTCCGACTATCGAAAGTACCTGCGCCGCGATTTCAACATCTACAGCCACTGTACCCAGCAACTATGCACTTGGAACCTGCTTTTCAGGCCCCGGGTGAAGGACAAGGTCACCGGAAAAGTTAAGGGGACTCTCGACCTGAACACCGAAGGGAAGATAATCGACTCCAATGGGCACGCGATTGACGCATTTGAAACGGCCCATATCTTGGAATTCATTGGGATAATTCGCCGGGCTTACTCTAGAGCGCTGGCTTCTAACGCCGTGCTACTGAACCAACTCGAGGTCATTGAGCCAGCCGTAGTCCAGATAATGGAGAAACACAACAAACACCGATGCCAGGAAGTGCGGGTCCCACCTGAAGTCGCCCACCTTGTCCAATGAAGTTTCCTGAAGAATGGAGGGTGCGCCACTCCAATCCACCGTTGCTGCAGTGGGAGGACAAGAAGTCACGACTCGGTCAGAAGTCCCTTTATCCGGAGGCTCCGCGAAGCTGAGGCCATAGACCGCGCGGCGCTGGGTATCATTTTCGGAACGGGCGCCGCGCGATGCTAAGCTAGACAACGTTCCAAGGATTCGGAGTTCCAATGCTAGTGAAACAGCGCTTGCTTTCCGCCCTCACCACTGCTCTGCTGGTGTTCACGCTCGCCGCTTTCGCCGCCGACACCCAGGCCCCCAGCGACTGGCAAAGCAGCTTGCTGGCGTGGCGTGCCCAGCGGGCGAAGAACTTGCAGGCCCCGAACGGTTGGCTGTCGCTGGTGGGGCTGGACTGGCTCAAGCCGGGCGACAATTCCGTTGGCTCGGCCACCGGACAACGCGATCAAGCTGAAGTCGCAAGCCGTGCCTCAACTGGGCGTTGTGCGCCTGGGGAACAACTCGATCGAGCTTCTGCCCCCCGCCGGAGGCTATCCGAAGGGGCTACAGGTTGACGGCAAGGCCCCGGCGAATCCTCAGCCTCTGGTCAGCGACGATAACGGCAAACCATCCAAGATCACTATCGCAACTTTGCAAGTTACGGTGATTCATCGCGGCGAACAGTACGGCCTGCGAATCCGGGATTCGCAATCGCCGACCCGGACCGGATTTCACGGGCTGAAGTGGTATACGCCCGACCCGGCGCTGCGGGTGAAAGGACAGTGGACGCCCTACAGTCCTCCACTGAAACGCAAAGTGCCGACCGTTCTTGGGACCGAGATCGAAGCCGATGTGCCAGGGAAGGTAACGTTCACCCTCAACGGCCAGAGCCTGAGCCTGGAGCCGATCCTGGAAGAGCCCGGGGACACGGAGCTTTTCTTCATCATCAAGGACACGACCAGCCAGGACAAAACCTATGGCGCTGGACGTTTCCTCTACACGCCGTTTCCCGACCACGGGCTGACCCAACCGGGAGAGCTGTGGCTCGATTTCAACCGGCTGGAAAATCCGCCTTGCGCCTATACCCCGTACGCGACGTGTCCGCTGGCGCCGCCGCAGAACCGCCTGCAGGTCGCGTTGCCGCAGGAGAGCACGCTATCACGACTCGACCAATCGGCCCGTCGACCATGATCCTCGACGCGCTGCATAAAGTCGCAAACCATTGCTCTGCCCTCACCCGCGAGGAGGCCCGGGCAGTCATGGCCGAGATCCTGAGCGGCGGCGCGACCGACGCACAGATTGCGGCCCTGCTGGTGGCGCTGCACATGAAGGGCGAAACCGTCGAGGAGATTGTCGGATTCGCGCAGGCCATTCGCGCCGCGGCCACTCCGCTGGAAACCGACGACGGTCATGCCCTCGATCTGAGCGGCACCGAACGCGACGCGCTGGTCGATACCTGCGGCACCGGAGGCGATACCAGCGGCACCTTCAATATTTCCACCGCGACCGCCCTGGTGGCTGCGGGGGCCGGAGTTAGAGTTGCGAAACATGGCAACCGTAGCGTGACCTCCAAGTGCGGCTCGGCCGATGTGATGGAAGCGCTCGGGGTGAAGATCGACTTGCCGCCTGCACGTATTGCCGCCTGTCTGGAGCAGACCGGCATCGCTTTTCTTTATGCTCCGGCGCTGCATTCGGCCATGAAGTACGTGCAGGCCGCCCGGCGCGAGCTGCGCCTGCGGACGGTCTTCAACCTGCTTGGCCCGCTCACCAATCCGGCGCATGCCTCGGCACAGGTAGTGGGCGTGTATTCCGCAGACCTTGGTCGAGAAGCTGGCCGAGGCGCTCAGCGAGCTTGGACTGCGCCGCGCGCTGGTCGTTCACGGGCGCGACGGGCTGGACGAGATCACCATCACCGGTGCGACCAAGATCGCCGAGGTACGCGATGGACAGGTGCGCTCGTATGAGGTCACGCCGGAAGAGTTCGGCTTGCAGCCGCGCGCCGCTCAGCGAAATCGCCGGGGGCGATGCGCAGGAAAACGCCGAGATCATCCGCCGCATTCTCGATGGCGAGCGCTCAGCCCGTCGCGATGTCGTGTTGTACTCAATGCCGCAGCGGCGCTGGTCGCAGCCGGACAGGCGGACACCATTCAGGCAGCAGTTCCCGTTGCCGCCTACGCTATCGACTCCGGCCACGCTCGGCAGAGGTTGGAGTTGCTGGTGGAGTTTACGAATAGCAACTAGCAATTAGCAGCCAGCAATTAGCTCTCAGCTTTGGGCTCTCAGCATCTAATGCGCCGTGATTCGGTGCGTTAAGCCCGCAATCTAGAACATGATCGTTGGGTTCGCAAAAGTCGCCACTAGCCACTGAAGACTAACTGCTAATTGCTTCTTTTCACTTTCCACCCAACTCAATCTTCCTTCCGTTCAACGGCTGCGTGGGCCGATAGTCATTGGGATCGAGCACTGCAAAGGCGGCGATCTGCTCTTTCGAAACCCTCATCTTGTGCGACATCACCAGCCAGGTAACGCCTTCGGTACAGGGCGGTGTCGTTAGTGATCCGGTAAATGTGTAGTACTCGCGATTGCTGGGCAGAAGCTGTGAGGCGTTGACTTTCACTCCGCCGGGTTTGTTTTCATTTCCCGCCGTCTTCGGCATGTGGCTCCAGACGGTCGCAATCGCCGGGTTCGCCTCTCCTTCTTCGAAAAAGACCGCCACGACTGCCAGCTTCCCGTCGGTACTCTTATGGACCAAGTGTCCCTCCAACGGAAAATGCTTGCCATTCAGCGTGTTCTCGCTGACGTGATGGAAATGGAACTGGACCAGGTTGTAGGTCTTGCCGTCGATGGTGATGCTGCTGCCCGGGTCGTAGTCCGACTCGATGGTATGTCCATTATTGATGACGTCGAGCGACGAGGGCTTGTAATCGAACTCAATGATGGGCAGCTTCGCGTGCTCGGCGTGAGTGATGTTTACCGGCGACTGCTCCTTGCCCTGGCTGCAGGCTGAGTATTCCGGACTCAATTCGCCCCAGTGCGCGGGACCGGTATCGCCGGAGTAGCCCCAGTGCTTAGCTTCATCGGCGGCGAAGGAGACGCCGATCAATAGAATCACAACGACAATTGGTGTGGGGAATAAGCAGAAAGAGCGATACACATTAGCCTCCGAACACCTTGAATGACGGAAACAACTGAAAATTGTAGTCGCTCGATGAAAACTCGATCTAGGAAGATTTTTACTCCTTTGTTTCATCCTTAGCCAGATTCTTGGTGTGAGTCCAAGAACCATATCTGGTTGTCATCACGAGGTCGCCTCGACCGAGCGATCTGTTCTCGCGTGCGCCGCCACGCTGCGCGGTCATGCTCGCGCTTCAAACGAGAGCAGATTCCTCGCGCCAAATGACGGCGCTCGTAATGACAAATCTACTTTCGTTGTCATCCTGAGCAGAGTCGGAGGACCTTTAGCAGGTATAGAGGTCCTTCGACTCCTCCCCCTCGCGCTGCTCGGCGTCGTCGCTCAGGATGACAGCGCAAAGAGGCTCATTACAGCCAGCAAAAATCCCACGCGTTTGTTCAGCCGCGCGGGATCTATAGTTGAAACTGCACAAAGCAACCGCTACTTCGCCGCCTTCGGCCCGGCGTTCTTGATCTCCGCCGGCGCGTCGAACTGCTCGAAGTTCTTCGCAAAACGCGCCGATAAGTCAGCAGCCATCTTGTCGTAGGCTGCTTTGTCCTTCCACGAATTGCGCGGGTTCAGCAGCTCCGAAGGAACCTCAGGAACCTCCTTTGGAATGCTGAATCCGAACGAGGGTTCAATCTCGAACTCCACGTTCGCCAGCTTGCCTTCGACCAGCGCATTCACCATGGCGCGGGTGTAGGGCAGGCTCATTCGCTTGCCGACGCCGTAGGGGCCGCCCTGCCACCCGGTGTTGACCAGCCAGCACTGCGCTCCGTGTTCGCGCAGGCGGCGGCCCAGCATCTCGGCATAAACCTTGGGTGCCAGCGGCATGAACGGCGCGCCGAAACACGTCGAGAACGTTGCTTGCGGCTCGGTCACGCCTGCTTCGGTTCCGGCAACCTTGGCGGTGTAGCCCGACATGAAGTGAAACATCGCCTGCTCAGGGGTGAGCTTCGAGACCGGCGGCAGCACGCCAAACGCGTCCGCCGTCAGGAAGACAACATTCTTCGGATGTCCGCCGAAGCCGGGGATCACCGCGTTTTCGATGAACGTCGACCGGATACGCTGCGCGGGTGTTCTCAGTCTTGCTGTCGTTGTCGAAGTCGGGATAGCGCGTCACCGGATCGAGCACCACGTTTTCCAGCACGGTTCCGAAGCGAAGCGCGTTCCAGATCTGCGGCTCGTTCTGCTCGGAGAGGCGAATGCACTTCGCGTAGCAGCCGCCCTCGAAGTTGAAAACGCCATCGACGCTCCAGCCATGCTCGTCATCGCCGATAAGGCGGCGGGTGGGATCGGCGGAGAGCGTTGTCTTGCCGGTGCCGGAAAGTCCGAAGAACAGCGCGGTCACGCCATCGTCACCGATATTGGCCGAGCAGTGCATGGGGAATACATCGCGCTGCGGCAGCAGGAAGTTCATGATGCCGAAGATCGACTTCTTCATTTCGCCGGCATACTGCGTTCCGCCGATGAGCACGATCTTGCGCGTGAAGTTCACGATGACGAACACTTCAGAATTGGTGCCGTCGCGCTTGGGATCGGCCAGAAACAGGGGCGCGCTGACAATGGTGAACTCAGGCTTGTGGCTGGCGAGTTCTTCCGCCGTCGGCCGGATGAAGAGCTGATGCACGAACAGGTTGTGCCAGGCCAATTCATTGATGACGCGGATGGGCAGTTGATAGCGCGGATCGGCGCCGCAGAACAGGTCCTGCACGAAGAGCTCTTTGCCTTGCAGGTACTCCATCACGCGGTCATAGAGAGCGTCGAACTTCTCCGGAGGAAACGGCTGGTTCGACTGAGCCCCACGCGACCTTGTCGGCGGTAATCGAGTCTTTGACGGTGAACTTATCTTTGGGAGAGCGGCCAGTGCGCTTGCCGGTCTCGGAGACGAGGCAGCCGCGCGCGCTCAATTCGCCTTCGTTGCGCTTCAAAGCGGCTTCCACCAGAAGTGCGGGAGAAAGATTGCGGTGAACGTTCGGCTGCTCGAAGTAAATCGGAGAGTCCAGGTGCCTGAACGGCAGTAGACATAAAGAGAGCTCCTCAAGAAAATTTAGCAACGCTGGATCATCATCCAGCAGCTCCCGCCGAAGCTGGCAGGACGTGGCCGGCGCGCAGAACAAAAAAGCCCGATACTGGGCCTACCGGGCGACTGCTTCCTGATGGACTTCCTGCATGATCTGATTCAGGTGATCGAGCGTTTCCTCGACGGTTAGCGTGTACATCTCGCGTCCGCTGTCTTCCCCCGACTCGATGGCCCACTTCAGGTAGTGGCCTGCGATCTGCACCGCCATAGGGTCAGTGATGACTTTGCCGGTCTGCCGGTTGTACTCCACCCAGGCTGGGTGGGGGAGTGCGATCCAAACCGGCCGCTCGTCGACCAGGAACTTCACGTCGACCGCATCCGCGTGGCGGGTGGCAATGGCGATGATTAACGCCTGATACTGGCAATGCACCCGCTGGCCGCTCCAGCGATCAACCGCCTGAAACTCGTCATACATATATCTGAAAATGATATCTGAGCGGAACGCGCCGGGGCAAACATTTGGTGAGTTCAAGTAATGGGACGGGAATCCGGGTTAGCCGAGCAGCGGCGATTCAGGCTGGCCCGATGCCCTGGGGAGGGATTGATTCCCGTTGATTGGACGGTGGTCTTAGAAGGTGGTCTTAACTGTTTTCTTTGAGTTTCTTCAGGGCCCCTTCGTAATTGGCAGTTTGGCCTTGCAAGCTGGCTGGAACATTGCGCACAACAATCTCCCAGTTCGCGATGGCATTTGTTTTGTCGCCCACGGCGGTATAGCCACGCGCGAGGCCCAGCGACGTCCAGAATTTGTCGTCCGGATGCTTCTGCTGGTTGAGGCCAAAGATTTTCATCGCCTTGTCGTTCTTGCCGCTTCGAAGCAGTTGCATGCCATAGCTGTAGATCTGAACCGCATTCGTACCAGGCAGAGTAAATGCCTTTTCCATCACCTCGTCAGCGTCCGTCTCACGGCCCATGGCGTCGAGCACCGCGGCTTTGGTTTGCAGCGTGGAGAAGTCTTCATGGCCAATGGAGGCCCCGCGGAAGGGTGACGAGATCGCCTTGTCGGCCCAGATCAAGGCCTCGTCCAGGTTAATCTTGTGGTCGGCGCAGAATTGCGCGGCCGTCTGCCAGTCTTCATATCGGAAACCCGGCCAGGACTCGAGTTGCTGACGAAGTTTCTGCGACGTACAATTCGTTCACATTCGGCACCTCGATCTTCAAGGGAAATCGTTTCTTCTCCCACTGCAGGAATGCGGTGGCTGAATCCGGACGACGCTCGTCGAAACCATAGGTGAGAAATTCGGTGAAGGGAGCATCTTCCGGATTGGTGGGCACCCGAAGCACGTCGTCTTTGGCGTCGTACTGGAAGCTTCCCCATCCCTGATGACGGGAGAAAATCCAGAACCATGGCCCGGTTTTTTCCAGTCGAGGAACAGGGCATACGTGCCGGCCTTGAGGTCCTTGCCCTCGACCTTTACGTCGTCGGAAAGCGTGATGGTCGTACTCTCATTCGCACCGGCGCGCCACGGCGCACTCTGAGTCGGACCAAAGCCTTCGTCTATGAAGCCGTAGTGCACCAACTCACCCCAGATGTGTCCTGTCCGATCGTTGGTTGCGGGATTGTGGACGCGTGGGCTGTGGTACGCAATGGAAATCCTGACGGGGCCGATCCATTGCGAGACCTCCGCGCGCTCAGCGTCGCCGTTTGGGGGAATGGACAGCTCGGATGTTTCCTGCGTGAAGGCAAGAAGGGATGTCAGGACAATCGCCACGATGATTGCGATTTTCATAGGAGCACCTGCGCCGTGTGGGTTGCGTCAGGGCGCGTTAGACTCAAGCATTTTCAAACAGTTAGCTTTCGCTGCACTCAGGTTGTCAGGAAAAGTCTTCACTTCATCACTGCGCCTCAGCAGCTTGTCACCGACGACGATCTCTAGAGAGCGGTGGTTACTGGAAAGTTGGCATGTGGAATGCAATGATGGGCGTTGGCAGTCTCAAATTGCTGGACTACTCCTGGCAGACTTCACATTCCACCAGAGGCGAAGCAACATTGGTGAGGTCGGGATTGCGGTGCCAGGCACTTGTCGGTACTAGACCATGGATAGCACCGGAATCGCACACATCACTGGCTCGCTTCCAGCGCGTGCAGGGGTGAACGATTGTGCGCAACCGGCGGCGTCGCGTCACCCTTCAACATTAACCATAAGATGCGGTTGTACATTTGGTCGTCCACTCGATCGGGGGCGCTGAGGTCCAACCCTTCGGACATGCGAGCCGCGGCGGTGTTCTGCGGATTCTTCTCATTCAGATCCTGCGTGGGCGTAATCGGATCGAAGGGCGTGAGGTCGGGCGTTGCGGCGAAGATGTCAGCCAGCGAGCGGCTGAAGTAATCGAACTTCGAAAGCCGGCCCATGCCCAGGATGTCTTCGATCGCGGCGACAACGTCGGTAGTGTTGATAAAGCGATGCACCGTGCCAGGACGGTTGTAGGCCGAGATCGCGTAAAAGGGCGCGCGGTGTGAATCGACGTGATCGGGACCGGCCTGTGCGTCATCTTCCACGACGAAGATCACCGTGTCCTTCCAGTACGGGCTGTGCGAGAGCGCCTGAACAATGCGGCCGAGGGCGAGATCGTTGTCGGCCATGCAGGCGTACGGCGTGCATTTGCCGGGCCGCGCGGCGGTGAGATGGTCCATCGGCAGCCACATAAGCTCGAACTGCGGCATGTTGCCGTCGCGCACGTAGCGCTGGAGTTCGGCGATCCACACATCGGCACGCTTCTGGTCCTGCGTGACCAGATCGAAGGGAGCGTAATCGGGACTGATGTCGGCGCCGAGACCCTTTTGCGTCACCGGCCAACCGGGGTTTCCTTTGACCATTTCTCCGTAGTCGCGAAAGGTAACGCCTGAGCGGGCCGCGAGCGTCCACAGGAAACCGCGCTCCGGCTCGTCGCTATCTTCACCGTCGACATCGGCGCGCTTCCCTGCATAGCCTGAAGGGATCAGCTTCTCGCCATAGTCCGTGACGTACGCGGCCGTGGACCAGATGTGACCTTGCGAGCTGACTTCGGCGTTAACGAAGAAGCGGTCAAAGAGTCCAAAGCGCCGTGCCAGAGCGTGATGGTTCGGGGTGATAGTGATGTCGGGAAAGTATACGAGGCTGGGATCGCCGTCGCCCTCCTTAATGTCGCCCAGCACCTGATCGTAGGTGCGATTCTCTTTGATGATGTAGATAACGTGCTTGAACGGCGGATAGTGTCGCGCCTCAGGGCTCTGCTGCCAGTGGTTTGCGGCCGTGACGCGCTGGGTGTAGGCGGCTAGCCCGGACGCGCTCATCGCTGACGGCAACAACCGCAGGCTGCCATTCAACTGTCCCAGGGCATAGGCCAGGGGCCTGCCGGTTGGCCAATTCGTAAGCGGGACGGGACCATCGGGGTTGGCGTGCGTACCGTGGCCTTTGCCCGAGAGGATCAGCATTTCCGTGCCGGCTTCCGCGACCGCCGTCGGGTACCAGTCTGTCGGGATGCGTCCGAGCAGGTTGCCGTTCACCAGATCGAAAACGGCAACCGCATTGTTGTCTCCTTCTGCGATGAGCAGCCCTCTCCCATCTGTGCTGAGTGCGATAGCGTTAGGTGTGCTGCCCTCGGGCGGAGCGCCCGGCGCCGAGTCGTGAAGATAGCCGACCACTCTGCGGGAATGGATGTCGATGATCGCCACCCGATCACTGCCGGCAAGAGCGACGTAAAGGCGCGAGCCCGTTACCGCCAATGCAGAGGGATGGCGGCCTACTTCGATGCGCCCAATGTAGGCCAGCATCCCGTTCGCCAGAACGCGAAACTCTGACACAGTCGTGCCGCCCCAGGCGGAGACGAAGACGTGGCCGTCGGCACTGAGGATGACGCCGTAGGGATAATGATCGGTGGGGAAGCGCTGCACGACCTTGCCCGTCGCGGCGTCTAACACTGCCAGGCGATCGCCAACGTTCTCCGCCCCATAAACAAACTTGCCGTTCGCTGCGACCGCAAGGCCTGCCGGGTAGCTTGTGCCCGTGCCGTCCGCAGCCTTAGCCTTGGCCAACTCGAACTGATTCGCGAGCGTCGCTTTGCCATCCTTCCACGAATAGCTGAAGACCTTATCGGTATTGCCGCCGGAGACGTACAGCGTGTGGCCGTCGGGCGAGAAGGCAGCGCCGTAGAAGGCGCCATCCTGCAATAACGTTTGCGTGACCAGCCGCGTCTTCAGGTCGACGACCTGGATGCCCTGCTCGCGCCAGCCGCTGAGCACCACAACGGCCTTGTCCCCGCTGGGCGCGACCACCACGTTGAGCGGCATGCTTCCGAGCTCGACAGCATAGCCGGCGGGATCAAGGCGAACGCCAGTCGGCAGGGGTGAGGTAAAGACAGGAGTCTGCGCGAAGCCTGCCGTGCACGCCAGTACAGAACAGGAAAGAGCGAGTCGACAGTAAAGGAGCCAACGCATGGCGCGGGATTGTTAATGGGTCAATACAGCCGGAAGTTGACTTCTACGTTGATCTGCACCGGCACGGCCTGCCCATTGAGCCGGGCGGGCTCGAACTTCCACTGGCGGACGGCTTCGATGGCTTTCTCGTCGAGGCCCATACCCAGCGCGCGCTGGATGCGAATCTGCTGCGGCCGGCCATCGGCTCCCACTACCATCCAGAGCACGACGGTCCCCTGATACTTTGCCTTGCGCGCCTCTTCGGAATATTCCGGGTCGGGAGCATAGAGCGCTTTGGGAGCGCTGACACCGCCGCCGACACGATAGGCGCCACCACCATACCCGCCGCCGTGGCCGGGACCAACGCCCGGGCCCCTGCCGGAACCGACACCGCCGCCACTGCCGCTGCCAATGCCGCCGCCGAAGCCGGTTCCGTTCGATGGCGGGCCGATCACCTTGGAAAGTGGATCGCCCAGCGCACCAACCGTCGGCAGCTTGATCTCCGGCGGAACTACCACACTGGGCGTCGCTGTCAGCTTGGGATCGTCATTTCGGATCACGATGGCGGGAGGTACGATCTGGTCCTTCGACAGCTTGGGAAGTGCGCCCTTGGGAGCTGCAAGCTTATCGCGGTCGCCACCACCACCGCCGCCACCGGCGCGCGTCTTGGAAACCTTCATTGGAAGGTAAGGACTAATGTCCGTTACTAATCCGACGACCTGCTGCTTGATTTCGTCTTTGTGGCTTACCACCCAGTGGGTGGAGTAGATAAGCAGCCCCAGGGCAACCACATGCACGATAAACGAATAGAGAAAGGTGTCTTTGCGGGTCGCGTACAGCCCCTTCCCTTCACCAAACAGCGTGGGCAGCACATCGTGCTGCTGCGGCGCAGGCTCTGGGACCGCTGTTTCAGCCGGTTTGGGAACCGCAGGGGTGGACATTTCTGCTCACCAGTATAGACCCTGGCTGAAAACGGAAGATGCACAAAAAGTGGGAGTCAAGGCTGCCACGGGCGACGCACACAGGACACAAAAGCACAGAAATCAACCACAGAGGCACAGAGGAGGAGGGTAGACAGCAAACGGGCTATCCAGTGGAGGTCGAGAAACGATCAGCGGGGACACCGGCTCGAGCCGTCGCAATTTCGTCCTCCGCTTCCTTCGGTCCCTTCAAATCTCGATGCCAAATTTCTCCGTGCCTCCGTGTCTCTGTGGTAAACCCGATTCGTCATTGCCTCGTACGCATGCGGCGGAGAAGGTTCTCACGCGATATGCTCAGAACACCTCGTTTATGGAGAAACAAGCGAGCGGGGCACGCGGAGCATTTCGAGGTGCTGGTCGAATTGTGGGAGAAGATGCATGAATAAGGCAGGACACAAAGTCCGTGTAACGGAAGCGGATATCGACGCCGCACTTGCACGCGCTCGCGAACTCGAGCGCCACGACTTACGCGCCACCAAGGCTGAATACGACAGGAAAAACGATCTGGTCACGATTCATCTGGCTGATGGTACGCGTGTGTCCATACCCCGGGCGCGCCTTCAGGGACTGCAACACGCCACAGCTTCCGAAGTGGGGAAGATCGAACTGCTCGGCCGAGGCACTGGTCTTCATTGGCCGGAGCTTGACGTGGATCATTACGTGCCCGGATTGCTCAATCATGTGTTCGGCACCGCGCGTTGGATGGCTGAAATCGGTCGCCGCGGAGGTTCGGCGACCAGCAAAGCGAAAATTCGGGCCGCGCGGGCCAACGGCAAACGCGGTGGACGTCCCAAGAGCGTCGCGCGAAGCGATGTGCCCGAACGCGCGACTGCCGGCGATTGAGCCGGACTTTCCTCCGCTTGACAGCCGCGCCCCCTTCCCTGTACCTTCACAAAACGATGTATCACGCGACCTACAGCGCGACTCCTATCAGCACCATGGCTATGGCCATGTGCATGTGTAGCAGTGTCGACGCGTGGGTTGCGCCTAGGAGCGGCCAGTAAGCTAACCAGCCGCAAGGTTTCCGAAACAGCCCACGGTCCCGCGATCGTGGGCTTTTCGTTTTTACGTCAAAAGTTTGTCACGCGGGAATCGGGGGCCATCAAAAACTCATCAGGAGAAGCGTCATGAGCCAGTCCGAATCGAAACCGAACTTTCACTTCGACACCCTCGCCATCCACGGCGGGCAGTCGGCCGACCCAACTACTAAGTCGCGGGCCGTCCCCATCTATCAGACAACGTCGTACGTGTTCGACGATGCCGACCACGCCGCCCGGCTGTTCGCGTTGCAGGAGTTCGGCAACATCTACACCCGCATCATGAATCCGACGACCGACGTCTTCGAGAAGCGCATCGCGGCCCTCGAAGGCGGCGCTGCCGGATTGGCGCTCGCATCAGGGCAGGCGGCTGAGACGTTGGCGATCATCACGCTGGCTTCGGCGGGCGACGAAATCGTCTCGACCACTTCGCTCTATGGTGGCACCTACAACCTGTTCCACTACACGCTGCCCAAGCTGGGCATCAATGTGAAGTTCGTCGATGCCGACGACTTCGCCGGGCTGCGCGCAGCCATCGGTCCAAAGACCAAGGCGCTGTACACCGAGACGCTGGGCAATCCCAAACTCGACATCGTCGACATCGAAGAGCTCGCCAAGATCGCGCATGACAACGGCGTGCCACTCATCATCGACAACACCACGCCGAGTCCGGCGCTTTGTCGGCCGATCGAGTGGGGCGCAGACATCGTGATCAATTCGGCGACGAAGTTCATCGGGGGCCACGGCAATTCCATCGGCGGAGTCATTGTCGATGCCGGCAAGTTTGACTGGGCCGCCTCGGGACGCTTCAAGGATTTTGTCGAGCCCGACCCGTCGTATCACGGTGTGTCCTACACCAATGCGTTTGGGCCCCTGGCATTCATCATCAAAGCGCGGGTGCAGGGGCTGCGCGACACCGGCGCAGCACTCTCGCCCTTCAACGCGTTCCTCCTATTGCAAGGGGCAGAAACGCTGCATCTTCGCATGGAGCGGCACTCCGAGAACGCGCTTAAGGTCGCCGAATACCTGGCGAGCCATGCTGACATCGAATGGGTGAACTATCCCGGCCTGCCGACCAGCAAGTACTATCAGCGCGCTCGGAAGTATCTGCCCAACGGTTGCAGCTCGCTGGTGACGTTCGGCATTCGTGGCGGCTACGATGCGGGCAAGAAGTTCATAAACTCTGTCAAGCTGTTCAGCCTGCTGGCGAACCTTGGCGATGCGAAGTCGCTGGTGATTCACCCTAGCTCGACTACGCACCAGCAACTCGCCGAGTCGGAACAGCGCGAGACGGGAGTGACGCCCGATCTGGTGCGGCTGTCGGTCGGCATCGAGGATGTGCGCGACATCATTGCCGACATCGAGCAGGCGCTGCAAGCCGCGACCGGCAAGGCGCCGGCATGCGACAAGGCGACCGCCGAGGCGAGGTGATAAGCGCTGATGGGGGCAGGTCTGCAACCAACTCGTGAAGGCGACGTGACCTTCGCTGTCGACGCGCCGTTCCCACTGGAGGCGGGCGGCGCGTTGCAGCCGGTCACGATTCGCTATGCCGTCTATGGCGAGTTGAACGCCGCGCGCGATAACGCAGTGCTGGTGTGCCATGCGCTGTCGGGCTCGGCGCGAGCGGCCGACTGGTGGCCGGAGATGTTCTCTGCCCCGCCGCACGGAAAAGCGGCGCGCAACGGGGGAGGCGAAAACAGTGTCTTCGACTTAGCGCGCGATTGCGTGATCTGCACCAATATTCTCGGGTCGTGCTATGGCTCGACCGGACCGACGTCGATTAATCCCGCGACGGGCGCACGCTACGGGCCGGACTTCCCTATCGTCAGCGTGCGCGACATCGTGCGGACCCAGGCGCACGTGCTCGACGAGCTTGGCGTTGAACATCTGCGCACGGTGATTGGCGCTTCCATCGGCGGGATGCAGGCGCTGCAATGGGCGGTCGATTACCCTGACAGAGTGGGACATTGCATCGCGATCGGCACGGCGCCGCTGTCAGCAATGGGGCTGGCGCTGAATCATCTGCAACGCAAGGCGATTCTGCTCGATCCAAGATTCGACGGCGGCCGTTATCCTGCCGGGCAGCAGCCTGCCGAAGGGCTGGGGCTGGCGCGGGCCATCGCCATGTGCTCTTACAAGTCGGCGGAGCTGTTCGGCGAGCGCTACGCCCGCAAGCCCAACCGCAATGGCGAAGATCCTCTGCGCTCACTGCACGAACGTTTCGATGTTGCAGGATATCTTGACTATCAGGGCGAGAAGTTTGTGCAGCGCTTCGACGCCAACTCGTACCTGGTGATCTCAAAGCTGATGGATACGTTTGATATCGCGCGCGGCTATGCGCTCCGAGGAAGGGGCGCTGACGCGTATCAAGGCACACGTGTCGCTGATCGGCATCTCGTCGGACTGGCTGTTTCCGCCGGAAGACGTGCGTGCGCTGGCGGAGCGAATCCGCAGCGCAGGAGTGGAGTGCGACTACACCGAGTTCGAATCGGCGCACGGGCACGACGGATTTCTGGCGGAAGTGGATGCCATCGCCGCCGTGGTGAATGGAAGCGTGGAAGCGCGAAGAGCAGTGGCGCAAAGACTTTGAAGGGGCGCAGCAGATGCGCCGATGCGTTGCTGTTTGTTTCTTGTCATCACGAGCGAAGCGAGGGATCTGCTCTCGATGGCGCGACGAAGCTGTCCGCTTGTGACGATGCAGACGACATCGGCAATGGCGAGAGTTTTCGTACTATGCGAGAGAACAGATCCCTCGCGCCAAACGAAGGCGCTCGTGATGACAAACGTGAAGAACAACGAACCGAGAGCTAAGAGCCAAGGGCCAAGAGCCGTAATGCGAGGAGAACCCATGACCGTCCTAACCGAAACCAAACTGACCACCTTCCCCAGCCATCTGCTTCGCGACCGCGTCGCCATCGTCACCGGCGGCTCGCGCGGCATCGGCCGAGCCACCGTGCAGCGGCTGGCCGAGGCCGGCGCGCATGTCGTGGTCAATTACCTTACCCACACCAAGGAGGCCACCGACGCCGTCCGCGAGGTAACGGAGCAGGGCGTGCGTTCGCTGGCAATCCAGGCCGACGTGAGCAAGAGCTCCGAGGCTGCCGCCTTGATCGAGAAGACGCTCGATCAGTTTGGCCGCCTCGACCTGCTGGTGGCGAACGCCGGCATTTGGGAGGGCGCTCCGGTGGACGAGATGAGCGACGACATCTGGGACCGCGTGCTCGACTGCAATCTGCGCGGGACGTGGACGGTCAGCCGGGCGGCTGTGCCTGCGCTGAAGAAGCAACGGCGGCGGCTCGATCGTAATCGTCAGCTCGACGGCGGGACAACGCGGCGAAGCGGGCTATTCGAACTACGCGGCTTCGAAGGGTGGCCAGATCAGCTTCGCCAAGTCGCTCGCAGTCGAGCTGGCGCCAAGCATTCGCGTAAACGTCGTGGCGCCCGGGATGGGTCGACACCGACTGAACGACGTCGTGTTCAGCGGCGAAGAAAACAACCAGGAGAAGCAGAAGGCCATTGAAGCGATTCCCTTGAAGCGTCTTGCAACTCCGGAGGACATAGCGAATGGCATCGTGTTCCTCGGCTCCGATTGGGCGCGCCACATCACGGGCGAGGTGCTGAACATCAACGGTGGCGCGGTGCTGTGCGGATAGCTGGTCGCTACCCCGGCGGCCATTTAAGGTCGCGACCGCCCAGTAAGTGCAGATGCAGGTGGAATACCGACTGGCCTGATCGCGGGCCCACGTTGTAGACCGTGCGGTAGCCGTCCTCGATGCCGCGCTCGCGCCCGATCTTGGCGGCAACGAGCTGGCAGTAGCCGATGATTTCGGCATCTTCCGGCGTGGCTTCTTTCAGATCGACCACATGGCGCTTGGGAATGATCAGCACATGCGTTGGAGCTTTGGGGTTGATGTCCTCGAAGACGTAGACCTTGTCGTCTTCGTAGACCTTCTTGGAAGGAATCTTGCCGGCGATGATTTTGCAGAAGAGGCAGTCGTCTGTCATGCACAGCATGGTAGATGACGCGACGCGGTTCGGCCAATCGGGATTGCGCCAACTCGAAGGGGCACAGCTTAAGCGCCGCCGATGCCCGTTTTTTTGTCTCCTGAGCGGAGTGAGGTCGTCCGTCTGTGGCGGACTTCCCGCATGACAAACTCTGACGTTGGTCCCGCAATGAACCCGAAAGTTGGAAACTGGTTTCCCGCTCGAAGCGCCGAGCCCGGAGGGCGGCCACGATGACAGCCCAGCGTGAAGCGAAGCGAAACTCTGGGTAGGCAGGTCGGTAGAAACCTGAGCCGGCTTCAGCCGACGGCACAAACGAACTTCTGTCGTCCCCGGGGGACTCGGCGTGATTAATCACCGCCTACCCTTCGGGCTCAGAGCTTGCTGCTGCACTGCCTATCTCTGCTAACATCGGCACATCATGAAAGCCCGGGTGTCGAAACGCGGCGACATTGTCATACCAAGCGCGCTCGCCAAGCAGATCGCGTGCAAACCGGGTGATCGCCTCGAAATCGACGTCAAAGCTGGGAGGATTGTCGTCAGTCCACTGAGGAAGAAGAGCAGAAGAAAGGCTCGAATTATTACTGACCCTATCACAGGTTTGCCCGTGCTAACCCTGGATCCAGGTGCTCCGGTTCTGAGCAGCAAAGAGGTGAAAGACCTACTCGAATTCTTCCCGTGAAAATCTGGACAGACGTAATGCGCAGTCTTGCCAACTCTCTAGCCTCTCTGCTCATTCCGCTTCGCCAATAAATACGCCCGGATCAGTTCGTTCAAATCGCCGTCGAGCACGCGGTCGACATCTCCGATCTCCACGCGAGTGCGCAGGTCTTTCACCATGCGATAGGGTTGTAGCACGTAGGAACGAATCTGCGAGCCGAAGTCGATGTCGAGCTTGGAGTCTTCGATCTGTCTGGTCTGCTCTTTCTTCTTCTCCAGTTCGTACTCATAGATCCGTGAGCGCAGGATGCTCATCGCTTTCTCTTTGTTCTTGTGCTGCGAGCGCTCGTTCTGGCAGGCGACGACGATGCCCGTCGGAATATGCGTGATACGCACGGCCGAATCGGTCGTATTCACGTGCTGGCCGCCCTTGCCGCCCGAACGGTAGGTATCGATACGGATGTCGTCCGGCTTGATATCGACCTCGATGCTTTCATCGATCTCCGGTGAGACAAAGACGCTGGCGAACGAAGTGTGCCGCCGCTTGGCCTGATCGAAGGGCGAGATGCGCACCAGGCGATGCACCCCGATTTCGCTGGTCAAGAGGCCGTAGGCGTACTCGCCGTTCACGCCGAACGTTGCCGACTTAATGCCTGCCTCTTCGCCCGGCTGATATTCGTACAGGCTGGTCGAGAATCCCTCGCGCTCGGCCCAGCGCAGATACATGCGCATCAGCATCTCGGCCCAGTCCTGCGACTCGGTGCCGCCCGCGCCGGGATGGATGGTCACGATGGCGCCACGATCGTCGTTCATGCCCGAGAGCAGCGTCTCGATCTCCAGCTTGTCGACCATGGTGCGCAGCGAATCGATTTCGCGGCGCAGATCGGCGGAGACGTCTTCGCCTTCGCGCGCCAACTCGAAATAGGCGGTAATATCGCCAGCTCGGCGCGACAGATCAGCTTCGGTTGCCAGCGCCGATTCCAGGCGCTTCTTCTCGCGCATGACCTGTTGAGATTTTTCGGGATTCGACCAGAGCGTTGGGTCGGCGGTTTGCTTTTCGACTTCGCTCAGCTTTTCGCGCAGACGAGGCGCGTCAAAGATACTCCTGAAGATCGTGCACCTTGTCGCGCAGTGCAGCGTATTCCTGTTCCAGTTCTTCGACCATGGTTAGGAAACTCCTTGGGTGACTTGGTAGAGCGGGCCTTCAGGCCCGCGTTCGCGCCAGGGTTTCGAACGAGGGATTGGAGGTCCGATGCGCTGCATCGGACCTCCAATCCCGTTCTGCGGATACAGCAGCGGACGCGGCGCTGAAGCGCCGCTCTACCGTTGCAGACAACCCTCCGCGCGCGGGCCTAAAGGTCCGTACTACCTACCTACTGCGCCGGCGGCGTCTGCAGCAGCCAGCGGCTCCGGTAATAGCGCAACAGCAAGCCCAACAAGGCGATTATCGCACACAGAACCGGAAACCAATCGCCGTGACGGGTGTAGAACGTGGTGTCTTGTTCGAGGTCGTACGCCCCCTGGAGCGCCGTGCGTTGCCAGCGTGGCGCCTCGGCAACAATGCGTCCGTAGGGGTCGATCACAGCCGTTACGCCAGTGTTGGTGTCGCGCAGCAGCCAGCGATTATTCTCGATGGCACGCATGCGAGCCATGTTCAGGTGTTGCAGCGGAGCGCTAGTGTCCCCATACCAGCCGTCGTTCGAAACGTTGACGAAGAACTCGGCACCATTGCGCGCGAACTGGCGGACTTCATTGGGGAAGATCGACTCATAGCAGATGAAGATCCCCACACGCGAGCCGTCCACATCAAGCGCCTGGCGGCTGGAACCCCGCGAAAACGTTCCTACTTCGCGCGTCAGCTTCTTGGCAAAGACCAGGAGGTCGGCGAAAGGCACATACTCGCCAAACGGAACCAGGTGAATTTTGTCGTACTCGTAGGTCCACGCTCCGTTGGGAGCGATGACCGAGGCGGCGTTGTAGATTTGCCGCGCGCCCGAGGGATCGCCGAAGCCGCGAATTCCGATGGTGCTGGCGATGATTGACGAGTTCGTGCTGCGGGCGATGTCCGCCAGCGTGGTACGCACGTGGAGGTCGGTGGTGAAGAACGGGGCTGGCGATTCTGGCCAAACGATCAGCCCGGGCGTGCGGTTAGGCTCGGCTTGGGGACGAACGCTCAGGGCCGCGAGTTCGCGCAAGGTTTGCTCTTCATACTCCAGGCTCCACGCCTCGTCGAGGATGGGAACGTTCGACTGCACCAGCGTTACGCCTTGCGTAGTCGGCAGCGCCGGCGGCGAGTAGAACCTGCCGGCGTGCAGCAGGACGATGGCAAGCGCGCTTACCCCGAGCAGGAAAGGCCGCTTGCGTTGCGGGACCAGGAACGCCGCGGTGACTACGGTGTTGACCAGCGCGATCTCGAAGGAAAGGCCGTAGACGCCGGTCACGCTGGCGATGCGCGTCAGCGGAATATTGTCGATTTGGGTGTAGCCCAGCAGGTCCCAGGGAAAGCTGGTGATGTAAGCTCGCGCCAACTCCACGGCTACCCAGATGAAAGGCGCGAAGAGCAGCGCGCGGAGGCTGTATCCGTTGCGGCGCGCGGCTGTAAGAGCCAGTAGCAGCCCGAATGCGCCGTGGTACAGCCCGAGATAAAGCGCGTAGGCAACCAGCAGCACAGCGGAGGTGACGGCGCCCAGTTCGCCGTATTCGTGCATGGTGTTGTACACCCAGTAGCAGCTCCCGAGATACCAGATGATCCCGCTGACGTAGCCAAGCAGAAAACCTTGCCACGCGCTAGCGGGGGCGAGAAACAGTCCGCCTTCTGCGAGCACGGCGCTCACGTCCTGCTCGCGGCACTTCAGAATGGCGTACATGAGCGGAGCCAGCGAGACCCAGCTCAGAAGATAGAAGGCCGGCTTGGGGAAGCAGAGGACCTGAAGAATTCCTGATGTGCAGGCGAGGATCCAGGCATTGCGTCGGATTCGTCTCACTAGGCGAGTGTAGCAAAGGGAGGCGGGGATGGATGATGGCAGATTTGGGTCAGGGCCCGACTCTAACGGTGCTGAAAAACTCGCATCTGCAGAGATTCGCGTCAGGGCACGACCTCGGTCGTGCCGATGAGTCCATCATTTGATTCATGTCGAGCCGACTTCAGTCGGCAACACTTAGCGATCGAGGACTCTTTCTGCAGATTTTTTAATCGTGCTGCGACGAGCCATAAGTAACCCTGGTTTTGGCCGCTGAGGCTTTGCGAAAAGCGCAGAAGGTCTGGCGTGAGGCTTCGGTCGTGATTTGCGACAGGGTCAGCTGCTGCTGAAAAACCGAAAAACTAGATCCCGCGAGGACTGAAGTCCCCGCGGGATGGCAGGAAGTTAGAGTGTTTTCGGCACGGCTGAAGCCGTGCCCTGACGCGAATCTTCGCACAAACGAGTTTTTCCGCAGCCTCTGAAATCGGGTCTGACGCGAAGCGTTGGCATCGCTCGAATTGTTCAGGCGTCCCCTAGCTCTCTAGTGCGGCGACCTCGATAGGCTGCTCTTCGTTTTCGACCTGTCCGTTGAGCGCCTTCAGTCCGTACTCGTAGCCCTTGTCGAAGGCCTTCAGGTTCAGGTCGACAAATGCCTTGGGCACAGAGTCGGCGATGGCGTCACGTAGCGACTCGGGCTTGAGCAGTCCGCTGACCACGCCGAAGAAGCCGATCATCACGATGTTCAGCACCATGCGTTTGCCGAGCTCTTCTGCCAGGCGCGTCGCGGGAACGCTGTAAACACGCACGCCCGGCGGAAGGTCCTCGACGCGGACCATGTCCTGCTCGATGATGAGCAGTCCGTTCTCTTTGAGCTGCGGCGTAAACAGCGAGTACGCCTCCTGCGACATCACAACCAGGATGTCAGGCCGCGTGACATACGGGTACAGTATCGGCTCGTCCGACAGGATGACCTGCGCGCTGCAGGCCCCGCCACGGGCCTCGGGGCCAAACGCCTGCGTCATGGTCGAGTAGCCGCTCTCGTAGATGCAGCCAGCCTTGCCGATGACGATGGCCGACAGGATCACGCCCTGCCCGCCAAATCCGGCGATGCGGATTTCCGTTAGATTTCGCATTCGCATGCCTCCCTCTCGACATAACGGTCGCCGAGCGACTCGACCATCTTGTCGTGCATCAGGTCGCGATAATCGCTGCGCTCGCGGTCAACAAACTTGCCCACAATGATCTCGCCCGACTTGCCCAAGCCCAGTTCGCTGGTGGGAGCGCCGTTGCGAATCTTGCTGAATTCCTTGTAGTACACCATGGTGTCGAGCCCGTCGCCCATCTTGTTGCGGCGCTGGTAGAGCGTCGGGCAGGGCGAGAGCACTTCGATGAAGCAGAAGCCCTTCTTGGAGAAGATCTCCTGCATGGCGCGCGCGAGCTGGCGAACGTGGAAGGTCGTCCAGCGCGCGACGTACACCGCGCCCGCGGCTTCCACCAGGTACGGCAGGTTGAAGGATGGATCAAAAGTGCCGTACGGGTTGGTCGATGTCATCGACGGAGTTCGGCGTAGTCGGTGCGGTCTGCCCGCCTGTCATCGCGTAGATGAGGTTGTTAATGCAGATGACTTTCAGATCGACGTTGCGCCGGGCCGCGTGAATCAGATGATTGCCGCCGATGGCGAACAGGTCGCCATCGCCCGAGTAGACCACGACGTTCAGCTTGGGATTGGCCAGCTTCAGTCCAGTGGCGAACGGGATTGCGCGGCCATGCGTGGTGTGAAACGAGTCCTGCTTCATGTAACCGGCGACTCGGCCGGTGCAGCCGATGCCGGACACGATGGACACGTTTTTCAGATCGACTTTCGAGTCGATCAGAGCGCGGCTGAAGCAGTTGACGCTGGTCCCGATGCCGCATCCGGGGCACCAGATATGCGGCATGCGGTCGGTGCGCAGGAACGGCTCGACCGGATTGGTGATGTTGATCGTCGCGCTCATCGCGTCACCTCCAGGATGGCGTTGAGAATGTCCTCAGGATTGTGAACGCTGCCTCCGGCGTGCGGCACGAGGCGAACCCTACACTTGCCCGCCGCGGCGCGTTCCACCTCACGCACCATCTGTCCGAGGTTGATCTCCGGTACCACGATGGCCTTGACCTTGGCGGCGATCTCGGCGATCTGCTTCTCCGGGAATGGCCACGCGGTGATCAGGCGGAACTTCCCGACCTTGATCCCCCGCTCCCGCGCCATCTCGATCGCGCGCTGGGCCACTCGCGATGTGATCCCGTAGGAGACCACCACGACCTCGGCGCCATCCGTTGCCTCTTCTTCGTACAGCGTGATCTTGTCGATGTTCTTCAGGATCTTGTTCTGCAACCGCTTGACCAGCCTGTCCTGGACGACGGGCGTCATGTTGGGATAGCCGCGCTCATCGTGCGTCAGACCGGTGACGTGAACGTTGTAGCCCTGGCCCACATGCGGCATGTCGGGCACCAGATCTTCCTTCGGTTCGAATGCCAGGAATTCCTCAGGCGGAAGCTTGGTGTAGCGACGAGGTGTGACTTCGATCTTGTCGGCCTCGGGAATGACCACCTTCTCCGTCATGTGACCGACGACTTCGTCCATCATGACGAACACCGGGCAGCGATATTGCTCGGAGTAGTTAAAGGCCGTAATCGTGAGGTCAAAACATTCCTGCGGCGAGTTAGGACACAGCGCGATGATTTCGTAGTCGCCGTGCGATCCCCACTTCACCTGCATCATGTCGGCCTGTGCGGGAAGCGTAGGCAGTCCGGTGGACGGGCCGCCGCGCTGCACGTCGACGAAGACGCACGGTGTTTCGGTCATGGCCGCGTAGCCGATGTGCTCCATCATCAGCGAGAAGCCCGGGCCCGACGTTACGGTGAAGGCTTTTGCGCCGCCCCACACCGCGCCTTGTAGCGTGATCGATGCGGCGAGTTCATCTTCCATCTGGATGAAGGTGCCGCCGACGGTGGGCACGCGCTGGGCGAAACGCTCCACCACTTCCGTCGAGGGCGTGATGGGATACCCGGACGAGAAGCGCGCCCCTGCTGCCAAGGCTCCTTCGCAGCAGGCGTGGTCGCCGTCAAGGAAATGCGAACCGGTCAATACTCCGGCAGGATCAGCGTGCATCGGTTGCCTCCTCTCCCGTCGCAGCGGCCTGAGCTGCAGGCTTCGCCTCCGCTGCGCCCGCCTGCTTTGGAGGCGCCGGCTGCTTGTAGCCGAATATCGCGAAATCTGGGCAGTACATGCCGCAGAGATCGCAGCCGCTGCACTTTTCCGGATGAACCATGTATGGCGGGTGATAGCCCTTGGCGTTGAAGGCGGAGGACAGCGCCAGGGCCTTGGTGGGACAGAACTCTACGCAGAATCCGCAAGCTTTACATCGCTCGACTACGATTTGCACCGATCCCTTGGCCATCGTTGAGCTTCCTTGTTGCGGGCGCCGGGGCAGGCATTGATATGAAGGATTAAGGCACTACCCCGTTCGCCATCGCGATGAACTTACGTTGCGGTTGAACTCCACCCAGGAATTTTCAAAAGGGAGACCCACCGAACGATGCATCGATTCTGGCGCAGGCTATGCCCAAGCCGAAGTGATGCCCATCACAGGGCCATGTGAGGCGGGACACGGAAGCAGCCACCATGGGGAGCAAGGAAATCCGTCTGGCATTCAGTAGTGCGGCTACTGCGGATGTAGGGCCGCGCGGGCATGGAATTCACTTGTATTAATGTGCGCTCAGCGACTAAACTCGCTGAACCTTTTTGCAAAACCTTTGCTGGTTCCCGTTCGATTCATTCAGCGGATTTCCTCGCTCTGCGCCCTTCGAACAAAACCCAGCGTGGCTCTCCGGGGTGGAGATCAACCGAAGTTAAACCCATAAGGAAATCCTATGGATCTGGGAGCAGGTATCCGAACCCTTGCTTTGGGAACTCTCGCTGTCTCAACTTTGTTCGCAAGCGCCGGTATGGCCTTCGCGCAGCAGGTCACAGGCACGTTGGGTCAGCCTAGCGCCACCACCACAATCAAAGGGAATCAGATTCCGGCGCCACCCCCGCCATTCGGTGGCGTAATCAAGGAAGACGCCAAGGATTCCACGGCTTGGTGGCCGCCTCGCGTAGTGCCGCCCAAAGGCGCGCCCAATGTACTCCTCATCATGACGGATGACCAGGGTTATGGCGTGCCCAGCACCTTCGGCGGCGTCATCCCGACCCCCAACCTGGATCGCATTGCCAAGGCTGGTCTGCGCTACACCGAGTTCCACTCCACGGCACTTTGCTCGCCGACGCGAGCAGCGTTGATCACCGGACGTAATCACCACTCGGTCGGTTTCGGCGTTATTGGAGAGTTGGCCACCGGCTATCCCGGCTACGATTCCATCATCGGCGTCGATAACGCGACCGTCGGCGAGATCCTCAAGGAAAACGGCTACGCGACCTCGTGGTTCGGCAAGAACCATAACACGCCAGGTTTCCAATACAGCAGTGCGGCTGGTCCCTTTGAGCAATGGCCGTCGGGCATGGGGTTCCAGTACTTTTACGGGTTTATGGGCGGCGAGACCGATCAGTGGGAGCCTTATCTGTTCCGTGATCACACGCAGGTGTTTCCCTGGGTCGGCCACCCGGACTACAACCTCATCACCGACATGGCAGACGATGCCATCCGGTACATGAGGGAACTGAACGCGTCAGCGCCCGACAAACCATTCTTTCTCTATTACGTGCCCGGCGGCTCACACTCGCCCCACCAGCCGAAGAAGGAGTGGATTGAGAAGTTCAAGGGCAAGTTCGACATGGGCTGGGAAAAGATGCGCGAGCAGATCTTCGAAAACCAGAAGCGGCTAGGCGTTATTCCACCGAATACTACGCTGACAGCGTGGCCCGACGGACAGGCGGAATATGGCGGAGCCAAGCTGCCGAAATGGGACTCGCTCACCGCGACGGAAAAGAAGATGTATGCCCGCGAAGCGGAGGTGTTTGCCGCCTACACCGCTTATACCGACTACGAGATTGGCCGCGTGATCGACGAACTCGATAAGATGGGCAAGCTCGATAACACGCTGATTATCTACATCGACGGCGACAACGGCACCAGTGCGGAAGGCAGCATTTACGGCACCTTTAACCAGTTGACCGCCTACAACGGCATTCTCAACCAGCCGGAGGTCAAGCCGGTGCTGGCCTACAATGCCTTGCACTATGAAGACTGGGGCTCGAACAAAACCTACCCGCATATGTCGGTGGCTTGGTCCTGGGCGTTTGATACGCCGTTCAAGTGGACCAAGCAGGTGGCCTCGCATTTCGGTGGTACTCGGCAGGGTCTGGCGATTTCGTGGCCCGGCCATATCAAAGACCCAGGCGGGATTCGCACCCAGTTCCATCACGTAATTGATATCGTGCCGACGATTCTTGAAGCCGCCGGCGTTCAGGCTCCAGACATGGTCAACGGCATCAAACAGAAGCCGATTGAAGGCGTAAGCATGGCCTACACCTTCGACTCTGCCAACGCCAACGCGCCATCGAAGCGCGACACCCAGTATTTCGAAATGGTGGGCAACCGCGCCATCTATCACGACGGTTGGATTGCCGCTACGACGCCGCCTTCCCCGCCCTGGGAGCTGGGAACAGGCACAATGCCGCCAATGGATCAGTACAAGTGGGAGCTGTACAACATCGCCGCAGGATTATTCGGAGTCCAACGATCTGGCAGCCAGCAATCCTGACAAGCTGAAAGAAATGCAGGCACTGTTCCTGAAAGAGGCTGCCGCACACCAGGTCTTGCCGCTGGATAACTCGGGCTTCGTACGCTTGCTTGCGCCGAAACCCAGTGCCACTGCGGGCGTCACCGATTTCACTTACACCGGCGTGAATCCTGGCATTCCGGTGGGGAATGCTCCGAGCATTCTCGACCGGGACTACGTCATCACCGCCAACATCACTGTCCCTTCGGGTGGCGCGGAGGGAGTGATCGCCACCCTCGGCGGCCGCTTCGGTGGCTACGCGCTCATGCTAAGTCCGAGCGCAAGCTGGGTGCTGAGCAGCGATTTGGCCAAGAAGATCTTTTGGGGCTTGCTGATTCTGGGACTACTTCTGCTCCTGATTGGTACCGCGGGCAGATGGAGAAAGCGTTTCGGCTTCGCATGCCTGGTGGTCGCTGCCTTTGGACTAGTCCTAGCTTTCGCAGTCGACATGTTCCACATCGGCCGCGGCAGGCCGGTATTCGTTTACAACTTCCTCGACTTGGAGCGCTTCCGCTGGCGTGGGCTGTCTTCCCTCGATGAAGGCAAGCACACCATCGTCTTCGACTTCAAATACGCTGGGCCCGGTCCTGCGAAAGGTGGGACTGGCGTGCTGTACGTTGATGGTAAGGAGGTCGATCGCAAGACCATCGAGCACACGATTCCGCTATTGATGTCGATCGACGAAACCTTTGACATTGGCCTTGATACTCGGACGCCGGCGGATTTCACCTACGAGGTGCCGTTTGCGTTTACCGGAACCATCGACAAGTTGAACTATAAGCTTGGGCCGTCGCAGTTGTCAGCCGAGGATCAGAGGAAGATGGACGACGCTATAGCCAGGGTCAACAACTAGGGATGGGAGATCGGGCGCTTGCAACGCATTGTTACAAGCGCCTCCCAACAAATTAGGGCGAGGATCACATCATGAGAACAAGATTTGCGACATTCGCGATGCTGCTACTCACTTCCATGATTGCCATGGGGCAGCAGGTTTCGGTTAACTACAACCACGATCAGAGTTTTGCCAAATCACACCTACGCCTGGGGCTCCAACAATACCAACCAGATTCAAAATTCAATTCTGGCGCAAGTGGCGCAACAGGACATCAACTCCGCGCTACAGGGCAAGGGCCTCCAGTTGGTGCAGGAATCGCAGAACCCTGACCTGATCGTCACCGCCAACGGCGGCATGAAACAGCAAACATCCTACAGCGCGTGGGGCATGCGCGGCATCGGCGGAGGCATGGGCGGAATCACTCCGGAGCAGAACGTGGAAGGCACGCTGATTGTCGACCTCTATGACGCCAAGAACCAATCTCTGGTGTGGCGAGGGATTGGTCAGGACATGCTGAGCAATAAAGGCAACAAGAACCAGGAAGCAGTGCAAAAAGCTATCCAGAAGATGTTCAAGCAGTGGCCTAAGTCCCAAGTGCCCATGATGTTCGGCAATACTTCGGTCGCCGATCTTCGAGCCGTCTGGAGCGATGGATGAAGGTAAGAACCGTGGTGCTGGTGTCGTCCGCGATTGAGGTGGTGACGGGGGTGGCTCTCATCGCCATTCCCGCCTTCGTCGGGCGTCTGCTCTTAGGGGTTGAGCTGCCGGCGATCGGTATCGTCGTCGCCCGGGTAGGTGGGTTGGCCCTCTTAACACTCGGGATATCGTGTTGGCCGCGCGGAGTCGACGCTCCCCGTCCGGCCGTTCGCGCCCTCTTTGCCTATAACCTTGTCGCAGCCGTTGGTCTTGGCTATCTCGGAGTTGGCGCAGGTTTCGACGGCTACCTGCTATGGCCCGCCTGTGCCGTTCATGTCCTGCTAACGGTTCTGCTGGCGCGAGCAGCCTACGAAACCTTCAGCCCCGGGGCTCGTTGAACCGGACCTGTCGCAACACAAAACAGCGTCGCCCGGCGATTCCGTCAAAATAACCATTGACGACCGCCGCAAAACGTAACATGATGCTCCCCACCAAAGCTGCACCTCCCCTTTTGTAATTCCGGAGAAGCCCGCACTCCGGTCTGGCAGCCTGTTTCAGGTTTGCTCGGCGACGTACGCCCAGCCTGCCTCCAAAATCTAAGCCATAAGGAGACGTGATGAAAGCATTGCGACTGTTGTCAGCTCTTGCATTTGCCGTAGTGTCCCTTCCCTCGGTATTCGCACAGTCCAACCCCGGCACCATCCTTCAGCTGGAATTCCAGACTCCCAAGAACGGAATGATCCAGCAGTACCAGGACGGCCGCAAGCAGAAGGCCGCCTGGCACAAGCAGCAGAACGACAAGACGCCGCTGCTGGTGTGGGAGATCATCAGCGGTGACGATACCAACACCTACATTGTCGGACAGCCGCCGCAGCACTGGGCCGACATGGATACGCCGTCCGTCCCCGAGGAGACAGATCTCGCCGAGTACAACAAGGTGATCGGCAACTACGTCGACAAGCTGGTTATCCGCTTCTACGAGTTCCTGCCGAAGATCAGCAATCCGCCGGCATCGCAGTTGCCCTTGAAGTACGAGGAAGTCATCGCCTTCCATGTGAAATACGGCAAAGGCATGGATTTCGAAAAGGCGGCCACCAGAGTGAAGGACGCGGCGACCAAGACGAATTGGGGAAACAAGTGGGAGTGGTACCGGCTCGCGAACGGCGGTTCGGGAGACGAGTGGGTGCTGGTCCTTCCCCACGATAACTGGGCCGGCTTTGGCGACAATCCCAACATCAAGCCGGTGCGCGAGATGGTCAAAGACGCTTTCGGAGATGCGGAGATGCAGTCGATCTTCAACAGCTTCACCGAAGCAGTCATGTACCAGACGAGCTCGATCATCCAGTTCCGTCCGGACCTGAGCTATATTCCGGGCAAGTAGGGTTTATCGGAACGGTCTCGAAGACTGACGGATTCCCCACTCGGGCTGGGTTTGCCCGGGTGGGATTTTAGTATCAGAGCGGAACTCTTTTATCGCACACATGCCCCCTGGCAGAAGATGCCGGGATGGGGCACCCGACGTGTTCCTCCGATGGGAGCACCTCGTCCCGAATACAGTCCTTGCGCTGATGATCTGGGCTGGACTACCTGCCTCTGGGTTTCCGTCATTCTGCTCTTCGCAATCTAGTTGCCGTATAGGCCAATATCTTAGAAAGAGAAAAAATGACATGGCGGTTACAAGCCTGTGGCATGTCGAAACCGCTCCTTAGCTACCCTTGTCTGTTTTGCTTCATCAGTGATTGCGACTGTTCGGCGCGGCACCAAACCACACCTTAGCGACTGATGAACAGAACCTCATTGCAAATAATAAGGAGAATCGCATACGTGTCTAGCCTGGAATTTGTAAACTTCAATCTCAAGGTCGACTATGCTTTGGGTCACTCTTCTCGTGAATTGGATCGTCTCAGCTTTCAAGGCACCGTGTTCGCACCGTATACCCGTCACCTCCTTAGTGAAGCAGGGCTAATGGCGGGTATGCGCGTGCTTGATGTCGGCAGCGGCAGCGGAGACGTAAGTTTTCTGGCTGCCGATTTAGTTGGTCCGCACGGGCACGTGCTTGGAGTAGATCGCTCTCCCGCCGCAGTGGAAAGAGCCACGGAAAGAGCAGCTCGACAGAACATGCGCAACATTCGTTTCGAAGTAGGCGATCCTGCTTCCATGCACTTCGACAGACCGTTTGACGCGATCATTGGTCGGCTCGTACTCATGTATCAGGACGATCCTGCGATAAGTCTAAGAAACATGCTGCGATATCTTCGCGAAGATGGCTTGGTGGCGTTCCAGGAGCTTGACTGGACTACATGCCGCTCCTGGCCAGCTGTTCCTATTTTCGACGAAGCGGCGCGGTGGCTGGCCGAAGCCTTGCGCAGCAGCGGAGCCCGCCCTGAACTTGGACTCGAAATACATTCCTTATTCCTCGACTGCGGTTTGCCTGCACCAAGGATGCGCTTAGACAGCTTAGTCTCTGGCGAAGGCGATAGTCCCGTCTACAAGTTACTTGCCGAGGCGGTGCGTACCTTGCTACCAACGCTCGAGAAATTAAAGATTGCCTCGGCTGCTCAAGTACAGATTGATACTTTGGCTGATCGCATGCGCAAAGAGGTGGTCGCAAGACGTGGGGTGGCCATGTCATATGGACTGGTTGGAGCTTGGGCGAGAAAGGTAAGCACTCATGAAATGGCAGATAGCTATCCTATCGCCAGTTAGATCGAAAGATCGCGGCGCCATAAGGTGGCAACCGCAACCCTTAATAAAGAACATGATCGGGCGAGAGAGCATTTATGTCTGAATGGAAAATCACTTATCGTGGGGTAGTTTATCCTTGGCACTGCGACCATATGGGCCACATGAATGTCATGTGGTACAGCGGCAAGTTCGATGAGGCCTGCTGGCAATTGCTGGCGATGCTGGGTCTCAATCCATCGCGGTTCGCAAAAGATGGAACCGGGATGGTTGCGGTAGAGCAGAACATCCAGTACAAGCGTCAGCTGTATGCGGGCGATGCGGTGACAATCGAATCCGCGCTTTTGGAAGTGAAGGACAAGTCCATTCACATGGTTCACAAGATGGTGCATGACGCCAGCGGGGAAGTCGCGGCGACCACCAGCTTGGTGGCGGTTCATATCGACGCAAATATCCGCAAGGCAATTCGAGTCCCCGAAGACGTGCGTCAGAGGGCCATCAAAATGAATCAGCGAGAAGTAGCTGCGCTTCAAGAGATGTGCGAATAGACGCGGTGGCCGGTGGCCGTCGAGCAGTTACCGGGCATACGCTTATGATGAAGCGGGGTGTCCCACTCATTCGCGGATTTCGAATGAGTGGGACTCCGGAGCCCTACTGCACCAGGATTCCCGTTTCGCCGTTGCCGTTCTCAGTTGCTTCTTCCGGCGGGATGACGGACGCCGCTGCTACGCGATCGCCGTTTTCGAGATGCAGCAGGCGAACGCCCTGGGTTGAGCGGCCAGCTTCACGAATGTTGGCGCTGTCGATGCGGATAATCTTGCCGTACTGGCTGATAACCATCAGCTCCGACTTCTCACTCACCAGCAGGATGCCGACGACATTGCCATTGCGCGACGTGGTCTTGACGTTAATCACGCCCTTGCCGCCGCGCGATTGCAGACGGTACGCGTCAACATCAGTTCGCTTGCCATAGCCCTGCTCAGTGACTGACAGGATGAGGCTGGGCTCGTCCGTCTCGCTGTCTTTGCGCTTTGTGCGATCCTTCGGCGTCACTGCCATGCCGACGATGTAGTCTCCCTTGTCCAGGTCCATGCCGCGCACTCCGTACGCTGGACGCCCCATGGAACGGACGTCCTCTTCGCCGAACCGGATTGCCATGCCCTCGTGCGAAGCCAGGAAGATAATCTGGTTGCCGTCAGTGCAGCTTGCCGCCACCAGTTCGTCGCCCTTGTCGATGCCGATGGCGATAATGCCGCGCGACATCACGTTGCTGAAGTCCTTCAGTGGCGTCTTCTTCACCGTGCCCTGGCGGGTGACGAAGAAGATGTGCTTGCCTTCTTCCTCCAGGTCGCGCACCGGCATAAGCGTGCGGACGCTCTCGCCCGGCTGCAACGACACGAGGCTGGCGATGGCTTTGCCTTTGCCGGCGGCGCTGAGTTCGGGAATCTCGTACACCTTCAGCCAGTACACCCGGCCGGTGTTGGTGAAGACCAGGATGTAGTCGTGCGTCGAGGCAACGAACAGATGCTCGACGAAATCCTCTTCGCGCGTGCTCATGCCTTTGCGGCCCGTTCCGCCGCGCCGCTGCTGGCGATAGGTGGAAATGGGAGTGCGCTTCATGTAGCCGGAGTGGCTCACCGTGACCGCCACCTGCTCGTCGGCGATCAAGTCTTCCAGGTTGATTTCGGCGGCTTCGTCCTGAATGATGGTGCGCCGCTCGTCACCGTAGTTCTTCTTGATCTCTTCCAGCTCTTTGATGATGACGCCGCGCAGCTTCTTTTCGCTGGCGAGGATCGATTCGTATTCGGCAATCTTCTCGCGCAGCTCTTTCAGCTCGTTCAGGATTTCTTCTGTCGACAGACGAGTCAGGCGATAGAGCTGAAGGTCGAGTATGGCGTCGGCCTGGCGAGGGGTGAGCTTGCCTTCGCGGCCGCCGATGCGCTCAATGATCCGCTCATCCGTGACCTTGAACTTTGCGGCGAGCAGGTTCTCCTTGGCTTCCGCGCGTGAGCCCGATCCGCGAACGATTTTGATGATCGCGTCGAGATTGTCGAGCGCTATACGGTAGCCTTCCAGAATGTGCTCGCGCTCCCGGGCCTTCATCAGCAGATAGGCCGTGCGGCGCCGCACCACGTCGATACGGTGATCGACGAAGTGCTGTACGGCCTGCACCAGGCCCATCTCTTTCGGTTGGCCGTTGACCACCGCGAGGAAGATCATGCTGAAACTCTCTTGCATCTGGGTGTGCTTGAAGAGCTGGTTGAGCACGATCTGCGGTTCGGCGCTGCGCTTCAGCTCGATCACGATGCGCATACCGTCGCGATCACTGAAGTCGTTGACGTCCGAGATCTCGTCGATGACCTTGTTGTTTACCAGATCGGCGATCCGCTCGATGAGCTTCGCCTTGTTGACCTGGTAGGGAATCTCGGTGACGACGATGGCGTCTTTATCTTTCGTCAGGTGCTCGATGGCGGCCTTGGCACGCATCATGAAGCGGCCGCGTCCATGGCGATACGCCTCCATGATTCCGCTGCGCCCGTGAATATATCCGCCAGTGGGGAAATCAGGCCCTTGGACATACTTCAGCAAATCGGGGAGCGTCGCCTGCGGATTGTTCACGATGGTGATGCAGGCATCGATGATCTCGGTCAGGTTGTGCGGCGGGATATTGGTCGCCATGCCGACCGCGATGCCGTTCGATCCGTTCACCAGCAGATTGGGAACCCGCGTCGGCAGCACGACCGGTTCAACCGTGGTGTCGTCAAAGTTGGCGACAAAATCGACGGTGTCTTTGTCGATGTCGGCCAGCATCTCCTCGGCAATGGCCGCCATGCGCGCTTCGGTGTACCGGTAAGCCGCGGGCGGATCGCCATCCACCGAACCGAAGTTTCCCTGCCCATCGATCAGCGGATAGCGCAGCTCCAACGGCTGAGCCAGGCGCACCATGGCGTCATAGACAGCCGAGTCACCATGGGGATGGTACTTCTTCAAACACTCGCCGACCACGCCGGCGCACTTCACGTGCTTGCGGTTATGCAGCACGCCCATGTCGTGCATGGCGTACAGAATTCGGCGATGCACCGGCTTCAATCCGTCGCGCACATCGGGCAACGCGCGCCCGATAATGACCGACATCGAATAGTCGAGATACGAGCGCCGCATCTCGTCTTCAATGTTGATGGGTTGAATGTTGGCTGCGCCGGGTCCTACATTGTCAGGGTCAAGCGGCAATTGCTGGTTGGGATCGTCTGGCATATTTGGCCGTCAGCCGTCAGCCATCAGCTGTCAGCCGAGCTCTTTCTTTGTTGTTGCTTCTTTGTGGAGCAAGCTGTGGGCGGCGCCTTTACACGGCAGCATTAGCTGGGTGATGGGCCGCTTCCTTAGCCTGCTATGTGAGGAGTTCCCACCTAAAGGAGCACCAATTATTATAGCATGAGGAGAGATTGGCAGTGCGCAGTAACTACTTAATAATCAATAGCTTACTCGTTGTCGTCAAGAGCGAAGCGAGGGATCTGGTCTCGTCTTGATCGCAGGCCAGAATTGCTCAGAAACGATGCCCGGACCGCCGAGCCTCTCCTAGCCGAATCCCCGATCACATGACAAAAACAATTCGCTACGCAAGACTTCCACTGGGACGGCTGGTGATGGGGCACGCGTAACAACCGCGATCACCGTTGCGCTGCAAGCGAAAACAGAGCCCTCGCTCCGCTGGTGATGACAATCTGAAGAATGATGCTGCGCCGGAGCGCTATGGGAAATGCTGCCGCGGAATCCTACGGCGTCGACGTCATCGAGCTGGACACTTTCGGCGACTCATCGGGCGTGCTCTGTAGCGGCACACCGCTCTTCGCAGGCTTGGAGCTCTGCTTCGTCTTCGGAACTTGGAACTCCACGCCCTGATCGTCATTCGCTTTAACGGTCGCCGGAACGTCCAGGTCAGCCAGCGCAATCTTTTTAGTGCGATTGTCGAAGACGTATACCGTCTGACCCATGATGGCGTAGTTAGTCACTTCCTGCTGGTGGCCGTCGCGGAAGACCAGAATCGTCGGCACTCCCGGCTTGGTTTCCTGCGCGGAAGGCGGCGCTATGCGTTGGGGCTGCTCGTCGGCAACTTCATCCTTCGAGGCGGACCTCACTGGCGGCGAATCCACAATAATGTGCAGCGTCTGCTCGGCAGGAGGGGCTTGCCCCTGCGGAGGGCCGGAGTAGAGATAAGGGCCGCCTCCACCCATGCCGTAATAACCGGTGTCGTCCGAGGGATAGACGTAGTATGGAACCGCGTAACCGCCGTATCCATAACCATAGCCGGAGCCATAGCCGCGGCGGCCGCGGACGATTGTAGGGATTCGGAAATGCCTGGTTGCGGTAAGGAATATTCGACGGCCGTTGGCAACAGTAGCCGTAAGGCCCCAGCGAAGTTACGCTGGGCGGAATGTTGGGTACGCCGAAGGGCGCAACGTGATTTGGGATCGAGGTTACGGAGGGCGGGATGCCGTGAATTTGAGCGGCGGCGGGCGAAACCAAGACCAACCCCAGCGCGACAACGCCGAGAATGGATACGATCTGGCTCACTCGCCCCAGTAGCTTCCGAACGCTAGTCCGTTCCGCCATCAGAATCTCGACTATATTTCTCAACCCGTTGGATGCCCGTAAGTTCCTATCGGACTCCCAAATGCCGAAGTTCCAGCAGACCGTAAATGTCGAGTGTGGCGTTCGCGATGAGCGCCCCAACGATCACGGCGTTGGCGAAAATTCCGTACCGGCTCTCCAGCAGGTCGACGGCTACTCCTGAGACGAACAGTATCAGAAAAGGCAGGGAAACGAACAGAAAAAGCAGGCCGGAAAACTGCTCAGTTCCCAAGCCAGCAAGAACCAGGACCCCTGCCGTAATCAATGGGGCGGCGGTACCGAAAAACCGGGTGCGCCGCCAGCCGGCGAATGTGACCAGCGCGCCCGCAATGAGCACCAGCGGACCGAGCCCCGCCTGGAGGAAGAATTCGCCGACCAGCCTGTAACTCAAGGCGGACCCCAGTTGCTGCGGCGAGAACTGTAACCACTGCGCCTCGCGTAGCGAATGAGCCAACGTCACCGGGTGAAATCCGTAGAACCCCAGCATGAGCAGCGCTGCAATGGCGCAGGCTGCAGCAAAGATCACCAGCGCCGCCCCAGGGCGCACGTGACCAACCCAGAGCAGGAAGGCCAAACCCGGTATCAGCAAAATCCACAGGGAAAACTGGGCGCCCACACAGAGTGCAATCGATATGCCGAGCAGCAGAATGCGGCGCCAGTTCCAGAGAACTACCTCGCGCGGCGCGTACAGAGTATGCGCTACCGCGATGCCGGTAAAGATCAGCCCAAAGGCCCCCCAGGCGGCGACGATGTCCTCTTGCACCTGGTTTGTGCGGTTGATGATGATGGGCGAAAAAGAATAAAGAGCCAGGGCAATGAAGCCGCCAAAGTTGCCGTACAGTCGCCTCGCAACGTACCACAGGGAGGCACCCAACATCAGGCCACAGAACAGAAACGGCAGGCGGATCGGGAAGCGATACTGGCTGAGCTGTGAAAAGTGGATGGCTCCTCTCAACTTCACCGGAATGGCGCCCAGCAGCGGCACCAGCGGAGAGCGCTCCGGCGAGCCGGCGTTGGTCATGTTCTGGAGTTGTACCAGGCCATCGTCGATGTAGCTGCTTTCCAGCGAACTGATAGGAACGAGAGCGATGAACCAAATGCATTGCGCCAGGAACAGAAGCAGCAGAAAGGCGGCCGCAAGCTGTGGAAGTCCTGCGCCGAAGGGTAGCTTGCGAGCTTGCATGAGCGAACCTCTGTTGTAACACGAGGGCTGAATACAGAGGTGCGGCCGCGACGCGGTTGGTGGATTTTACTCCCGAGGGCCAACCTGGGGATCAGAGAAAGTCAGATCGAAATCGTATCTAGCCGGAATGGGCCGACGTTCCGGCGGATACTGGGCGTCAGAATCGGCATAGGGGGGAGAGTCGCCTCTCCTCCCCTGCCACACCACCGGACAAGCGGGTCCGCATCCGGCGGTTCGATAGGTTAGTCCCACCGAATGAATGATGGGCTGGGCGTTCGTGGTTTGGGGACGCCGTGCGGGTTTCACTTCTCACGTTAGCATCCGTTGCGGCTTCACCGCTCCGTGCCTACGGAGGCCCGCCGAAGCGGGATGGCTAGTGCACTACCCTCATCGAGACCCAAGCACTACTAACCCTTCCTATCGTTTGGGCCTTCGCCGCTCGCGCGACTACTACGCCCTCTGCTGACTTCTGCCACGCGTCAGAACACCTCTACGATGTCCCCGGTCACTTCCGTGACAGCACAGCAGATCTCCCGTGATAAGCTCGACCGCCTTCCACGCACGACCGCCGGATTTACCACCAGTGCCCTTGATGGATATGGGCTTCGCGGTCTCTTGCCCGCTCGCCCGGCACCGTAGGCCTCATCATCCGGTTTTTGTTCATCGGCCCGCGTGTTTGCTCCACGCTTCCTTCAGACCCCACCTCGCGATGACGCCCTTGCGCTTCGCTAGACCTTCACCTCCATCAGGTTGGTCAGAGGACTTTCACCTCCGAGCTGTCGAACATGCACGGCGTACAAGGAAAAGGCGCGATCGCTCGCGCCTTTCAGCTTGGGCTGAAGCCCCAATCATTATTTCGTCTCGAGTACGCCGACCTGAAGGTCGGCACTACCCAAGCTCAGGCGAACGTGGGCCACCCAAGCTGAAGCCGCGCCCTGATGCAAAGCTGCTCCCAGCAGATCATCCAAGCTGAGAGCTGACGGCTGATAGCTGACAGCCTCTTAATCGTGCACGCCGTCCATAAACGCGCGCAGCTTGCGCGAGCGCGAGGGATGACGCAGCTTGCGCAGCGCCTTGGCCTCGATTTGGCGGATGCGTTCGCGGGTCACGGCGAACGACTGGCCCACTTCTTCCAGCGTGTGCTCGGAGCCGTCTTCCAGCCCGAAGCGCATCTTGATCACCTTCTCCTCGCGGGCGGTGAGCGTGCGCAGCACCTGCGCCGTCTGCTCCTTGAGGTTGACGTTGATCACCGCTTCAGCCGGCGAAACCACTGCGCGGTCCTCGATGAAGTCGCCCAAATGCGAATCTTCTTCCTCGCCGATCGGCGTCTCCAGCGAGATCGGCTCCTGCGCGATCTTGAGCACCTTGCGCACCTTGGCCACCGGAATGTCCATGCGCTTGGCAATCTCTTCCGAAGTAGGCTCGCGTCCCAGCTCCTGCACCAGCTGCCGCGAAGTGCGGATCAGCTTGTTGATGGTCTCGATCATGTGCACCGGAATACGGATGGTGCGCGCCTGGTCGGCGATGGCGCGGGTAATGGCTTGGCGAATCCACCACGTCGCGTAAGTCGAGAACTTGTAGCCGCGGCGGTACTCGAACTTGTCCACCGCCTTCATCAGGCCGATGTTGCCCTCCTGAATCAGGTCGAGGAACTGCAGTCCGCGATTGGTGTACTTCTTGGCGATGGAGACCACCAGTCGCAGGTTGGCTTCGATCAGCTCGCGCTTGGCGTACTCGGCATCGACGTCGCCCTGCACGATCTCGCGCTGGGTGCGCTTCAGCTCGTCGAAGCTGGCGCCTGCGTCCTGCTCCAGGCGCTCCAGGTCGGCACGAATCTGGCGCGCCTGCCGGCGATATTCCTTTTTCTGCTCGTCTGAGCGAGTCTGCTCAGCGCGCTTGTCGAAGTTGAGCGCCTGCTTATCCAGCCCGCGCATGCTGTCGACGGTTTTGTTGACGCGGTCGATGAGGCGCTTGCGCTCGACGTTGGTGAAGCCGAGCGTGCGGATGACCTTCGAAATCGCCACCTGCTCGCGGCCCAACTGCCAGCGCAGCTTGCGGTTCATCTGCGGATTCTTGCGCTGCGGCGTGTCGGCCAGCTTCTCGGCCAGCTGCGACGACTTCTTGTAGTGCTTGTTCAGCTCGTCGATGCGCCCGGTGATGTCCTTCAGCCGGTTGAGCAGCACCTCTTCGGTGATTTCCTCGTCGTCGAAGAGCACGACTTCCTTGATGGAGCGGACGCCGCGCTTCAGGTCTTCGCCCATGGCGACGATCTCGCGAATCACGATCGGCGAGCGCGACAGCGCCTTCAGCACGCGAAGCTGTCCACGCTCGATGCGCTTGGCGATCTCGACTTCGCCTTCGCGGGTCAGCAGCGGAACCGTTCCCATCTCGCGCAGATACATGCGGACGGGATCGTTGGTCTTCTCCATCGTGCCGGGCGTGAGGTCCAGTTCCATGTCCTCGCCGGCTTCGATTTCGCCATCGAACTTCTTGTCGGATTTGGGCCCTTCGAGCACATCGATTCCCTGCGTCCCGATGGTGGTGATCAGGTCGTCGAGGTCGTCGGGCGAGTGGACATCGTGCGGGATCAGGTCGTTCACCTCGTCATAGGTGAGGTAGCCCTTCTCTTTGCCCACATCGATCAATTTCTTAATGTCGTCGTACTTGTCGTCTAAAGCCAAAGCAGAATTTCCCCTGCGTCGCGCCTGCTGCGAGGCGCGCGTTTACGGTGCACACGTTGGGCGGGAGCAGTACCGAAGTACCGGCATATGCAGAAACCTTCGAATTTTAGCATAGGCCAGGCCCGCCCTCCTAGCCTTTTCTTTCAATCCAAAAACGCTACTTCTCGCCTGTTTGGGGCGAACTTTCGGCGTGGCAAGATAACTCACACGCCTACACGAATTTAGATGTCGATTGTCAAGTCTTGGCTTCAGCTTTTCTTGTCAGGGAAATACGAGACGGATAACCCGGAAACTCAGCTTCGGATGGGTCCGCGTCGCGGACGACCTTGTTCGTGGCTCTAAGAATTCTTCGGAGAAGGAGGGCGCGCCAGCCTCCACCGTCGCCTTAATCCCCTTCCCCGACCGACCTTGCCGCCTGTTTCAGCCGTAGTCGCTCTTGCGCCAACTGCGCCCTGGAAGTGAGGTCTTCCTTGCGATTCGAGCTCCTTCACCCGACGCTGGAGCTGTTCGAGCTCACGCTGCTGCATGCGGCGCTTCAGCGAGCGTAAAGCGCTCTCCAGTAGCTCGGGGGTAAGCTCCTCGTTTTCGTGCATCAGGATCGACGCAAGCAGCGCACGTTGGTCTTCGCTCAGGGGCAGAGACATTGCGATCGCTGCCCTCTTCCACTCCCATCAACAACGCGTTGATCAGTTCTTCTGCGCCGCAGCCGGCATGCAACGGCTCCTGCCGCAGCGCAAAGTGCGCCTGGCGGGCGGGATCGAAGTCGAGGTCCTGCCCTTCGCGTTGGCTTATGGGAGCCTGCGCCAGATCGCGCGAGGCCAAGGCGCGGATCAGGACCCGCTCGGCATCGGTGCATGCGGCGCTCGCTGGAGCGTTGACATGTTGCGTCGTCCGCGCTGTCGCCGCGCGCCGCAGCTCCTGACGAAGCACTGAGGACTCAATCCCCAGCCGATGCGAGATTTCGTTGGCTAGCTCGTCTCGCGCAATGCGGCTGGGCACGCGCTGCACGTGCGGTAATAGGAAGTTGACAGCTTTGACCTTGCCCTCGGGAGTGCGAAACGGAAACTGTGCGCGAGCGCGCTCGATCAGGTAATCGAAGTAGCGCGACGAGTGGTGCAGCGCCTCGGCGTAAGCGTCTTTGCCCTTGCGCCGGATGTACAGGTCTGGATCAAAGCCGGTCTCCAGCGTCAGCACCTTGATCTGGAAATCCTCGCTCACCAGCAGAGTCAGTGAACGCTCGGCCGCGGCTGCGCCAGCCGTGTCGGGGTCGAAGTTCACGACGATGTTCTTGCTGAAGCGGCCCAGCAGGCGAGCCTGTGGCTCAGCGAAAGCGGTGCCTGAGCTGGCGATGACGTTCTTAAACCCGGCGGCATAGACGGAGATGCAGTCCATCTGTCCTTCGACCAGGATGGCGTAATCGAGTTGCCGGATCGCCTGCTTGGCCTTGTCGATATTGAACAGCACGCGCGACTTGGAGTAGATCGGCGTCTCCGGCGAATTAAGGTACTTCGGTCCGGCCTTCTCGTCGGCGGCGAGGGTTCGCCCGGTGAAAGCGATGACCTTGCCCTGCTCGTTGGTGATGGGAAACATCACGCGATTGCGGAACTTGGAATAGAGCGATGCCTGTGCTGGTTGGCGGCCGTCGCTCGGTCTGCCGCTGACTGGTCCTTTCCTTCCACGAGAACAGCCCCGATTCGCGCATCAGCTCTTCGTCGAACTGCCCGCGCAGAGCATCGCGCAGCAGGTAGCCCGGCTCGGGCGCGAAGCCGATGCGGAATTCGGCAATGATCTCCGGCGTGAGGCCGCGCGATTTCAGGTACTCCCGGGCATGGGCCGACTCGGTCTTGCGCAACTGCTCCTGAAAAAAAACACAGGCACGCTCGTTGATGTCGAGCAGCCCGCCGCGTTGCTTCGCCTGGCGCGCTTCTTCCTCCGACGCATACTGCATCTTCGGCATGGCGATGCCGAGTTTGTCGGCGATTATGCGCACCGCTTCGGGGAAGGTGATGTTCTCGATCTTCTGAACAAAACTGTAGACATCACCTGAAACGCCGCAGCCGAAGCAGTGGAAGAACTGGTTGGCTGGCGTGGACCGAGAACGACGGCGTCTTCTCCTGGTGAAACGGGCAGAGACCCTGGTAATTCTGCGCCCCGGACTTGCGCAGCTTCACGTACTCGCCGATGATGCGAACGATGTCGGCCTGCTGCTTGAGGGTAGACGCGAAGTCGCCGGGGTTCGCCATTAGAAAAGTTTCGACGAAATGAAGCGGCCCGCCAATCGCAAACCGGGGTCCCCCTGTGGATTCCCTGTGACTCGAGGCAGATTTCGGTGGAAGACCGTTCCGAAAACGCAGTGGCGGTCACGAAGGGTTCCCCGGGGGACCAAACATTCACAAGAAATCCGTTGTCTTGATCGCTGACAAGGAGCACAATTGTGCGATATCTGGAACTAGGGTAAAAAACTTGGCTCCAGGAGGAGGATTCTGTGAAGAAACTGCTTGTTGCAATAGCGTTGATCGTCCTAGTCACGCCGTTCCACGCCGCTTTCGCAGACTCGATCATCGCAGAAAACCCCGGCGGTCACGCCGCGTTTAACGTTATCCCCTACGGGTCACTTTTTGGCAGCGGACGCTACCAGGAAATCTACTCCTCCAGCCTGTTCACGGGACCGGTGGAGATCACATCCTTGGCGTTCTCGCCCCAGGACACCACGTTCTACTCCGCGAATGTGGATCTCAGGATGACCACCACAAACGTGCAGGTGGGAAACCTTACCACCAACCTCGATGACAACTTCACCATTCCGCTCACTGATGTGTACTCCAATCCGAATTTTGGCGAGAACGTCACCGGCGGGTCGGAGACATTCAGTCTGATCTTCAACCTAACCACTCCGTTCATGTACGACCCGTCGCAGGGCAATCTGCTCTTCGACCTGGTGATCAGCAACCAAAATCTGAATGAGGGATTCTCCCGTTCGGGCACAGGTCCGATTCTCTCCAGGGCCTACAACTCGGCGGGGTTCGGCGATGGTGCCGATGGCGTGGGTCTGCGCACCGAGATCGGTTTCACCGCAGTTCCAGAGCCGGGCACTCTCGTTATGCTTGGAACCGGGGCCCTGGGATTGGCTGGCACGATACGCCGCAAGCTGACGCAGTAATCGCCCCGCATCGGCGCACATGATAAGGCCGGAGCCTTCCTGGGTTTCGGCCTTACACTTAAAAGCAATTCAACTGGCCTTCAAGCACTAACGTGGAGCGGGGGCGCCACGGTCGGAACTCAAAATCCAACCCACTTTCGATGAGATGAAGGGCACGCCAATCGCAAACAGGCCCCCCTATGGATCCCCCTGTGCAGGGCCCAACATTTCAGTAGAATTCGTGGGAGTTGGGTACCCTGCCGCCACGAAACAGGGTAGAGCGGACCTTCAGGTCCGCGTTCAGACCGTGCAGTAGTTCAGGGTTGCGGTCCGCTGTAAGCAGCGGACCGCAACCCCTACTTTCGAGCGTACGTTGACGCGGCGCTGCATGCAGCGCCGCTCTACCCTTTCCGCAATACCACCGTTGCCAGGAAATACGCAAACGAGGCCAGGCCGGCATAGAGAAATCCGTTGGCAAAGATGATCGTCCCGAGGGTCATGATAAGCGCCAGGGTACTGTCGCTTGTGGCTTCGAGAATTCCGGCCAGCAGAAATGGTGGACATATGGCAATTGCCGCAACTCTCATTTGCGCGCTGAGTACGGCTGGGTGATAGCGCCAGATTCCGCACAGGGCCACAGCCACGCCCAACCCGACCATGAAGGTTACAGAAAGGACGATCAGGAACCCGCGGTTCTTGTTGTCAGGTTGGGAAGTCATGGAATTCGCGCGAGGTGCCGATAAGCAAGTGGAGCGGGAAGACGCCCGGCAATTGGTTGGTGGCGCATGTAGCGTGCCGGTGGACGCCCCGCTCTCTTCATCATGTCCAAGGCCATCGTACTTCTGCTCGCCATTTTGTTCTTCAGGGCCGTACTCCCCCGCCGCCAACGCCGTACCAACACCACAATCACTCCCTACGGAAGTGTATTCGATGTTGCCGTGCCGGCAGACCTGGCCTGCTCAGCTCTATGCGATCCGCTGGAGATGGCGCGACGCCGGGACCCTGGCCATGGGAGAGCAGCCGTGCTGCCGTGCTATGCTCAGCGCAATTCGAGGTAACGAGCTATGAGCACTCGGCCCGCCGGTGTGGACTATACCAGTCCGATTCCCCACAGTATGGTGACAACGGCGTTCGTCCTGGACGGTTACACCATCAAACGCAACCTTGGGCTGGTACGCGGAATCATCGTTCGTTCGCGTTCTATCGTCGGCACCATCGGCGCAAGCCTGCAAACGATCGTCGGCGGCAACATCACCCTCTTCACCAAACTCTGCGAAGAGACGCGCGAGCACGCCTTCGACCTGATGCTTCAGCATGCGGCCGAACTCGGGGCCAACGCCGTCGTCGGTATGCGTTACGACGCCACCGAAGTCATGCAAGGCGTGACTGAAGTGCTGGCGTATGGAATGGCAGTGTACGTCGAGCGCTCGTAGTTCGTCCTCGTTAAATGCAACAAGCGGCAGGCTCAGAAAGAGGGTCACCTGCCGCTCCAGTGTTGCTACGTTCTCTTTTTCACTTCGGCGAGGCGATCAGCAAGGCTCCTCCGCCTTCCTGGAATCTGGCCATGAACAGTATCTGGCCAACATCGTTAATCCAGACCTGGGTGGATGCCTGACCAGCGCCGTAGTCGTCCACATTGGCAATGACCCCTGCGCCGGTATCAGTCCCGGTCTTGGCTACCAACGAAAGCTGTCCGTGACGCCAGAGATAGATTCCCTGCGTGCCGTCGGTCAGAGTAGCCGAGAACACGATGTCTCCCCGACCGTTGACGGCCACGTCCTGGCCCGCGTAAGTGTTTAAATAGGTGCCGCCGCCTGGCATGGAAACGCCGGGCCACGCGATAGGAATGGTTTTGCCGTGGGTGTAGAAGAACACGGCATGTCCAGAACCGTCATTTGCCTGTGACAGATCGGAAAAGAAGACGACATCTCCCTCCGGAGTAACCATCGGACTGAACGTATCGCCATAGCTTCTGCCAGGTAGAGGCGAGGGCGTTCCTACTTTTGCGATAGGGACGATCACACCGGAGGTTCCTTTCTTCAGGAATACGCTATCCTCGCAGCCATACGGGAAAGACAAATTGCCGTAGCAAGGATCGGTGAAGATGTGGCCGACAAATGCCACGTCCCCTCCCGCATTGCTCGCTGGGTCGTTAGCGAAATCAAAATAGCTTCCACCGGGTGCGGCATCGCCCGGCTTCACCACCGCAGTGATGGGTCCCTTCGCGTCCGCCTTGTACACGCCAAGACTGAGGTCCCCAGGACTGTTGTCAGGACAGGCCTGCGACGGGTAAGACAGCGTCGTAGTGGTGCAGGCCATGGCTGGGAAATATACATCGCCGCGGTTGTTGATGCTGATGAAGAAGAATGATCCCCAGAAGACGCCGCCGCCCGGAGCTGGCGTTCCCGGAACCATGACGGGAACTACGCCGGTGCGCGAATTGTAGCGATAGACGCCGGTGTTGATCCCCAAGGGATTTGGGACGTTGTTGATCCCATCACGGGTCATCATGAAAGCCACGTCGACATGTTCGTTCATTTGTATGGGCGAAAAGGTGTAACCAAAAACGGGGCAATCGCTGGGGAATGTCGGGGGCCAGCATAAGCCGTTATCGAACGTCGGCTGGTCGCCTTGGGCGATGGTGGTGAGGACTCCTTTCCGCCACAATAAGACGCCCTCGCCTCCGGTTTTCATCGCGGGGGCAAACAACACGTCTCCGCGGTTGTTAAGGGTGGCAGGTTCGAAGTAGCCTGCATAGTCATTCAGGTTCGCAATGGGAGTAAACGTGTAGTGCGGTTGAGCGACAGCACTACTGCATACGAGGAGCGACAGCAACGCCAATTGTATAGTGCGTATCCGCATAACATGATCCTTTCGTTCTTGTAGGGAGTAGATATGCAACTTAACGGCGGCTCGAGAGGAAGGGAGCGTCGAGAGTCAGCCGCGAACCTGATACTGGCGATCGCTGCAAAGATCAGCGGCCAGGGATACAGCGCATTCGGTGCAGAATTCTTGTGACCATGTCGATCCTGTCACCGGACTGCAGGGTTATAGGAGTAAGTTGGCTCTTGGCCGACTTCGAGTCAAGCAAGAACTGCGATAAACAAGTGTTGAGGTTTCCGTTTTGAAACCGAGCAGCGAAGCGAGCCTCTGTTAGCAGCCGATATGCGGTTGAGTGGGGTTGTTCTACTGAAGCGGGAGAAGCATTCAATGGTGAGCCCGGCAGGAATCGAACCTGCGACCCACGCATTAAAAGTGCGTTGCTCTACCGACTGAGCTACGGGCCCTCCACATACGTAAATTTAGCACGTCTGAGAGGACTCCGTTTCGGCTCACTGCCCTCAGCGGTTTGACGAATACACTCCAGCCATAGACCGCGCCGAAGCAGGTTCGCATGACAAGGGCAGCTCTATGCTCGTGTTCGCCGACACGCTGATGGTCGCCGGAAGATAAAAAAAGCGGTGCCGGGAAGCACCGCTCTGCTTGAGTTGCGCGCCCCTCGCGGGGCGCGCCGGAGTTAACCAATGAAGCCACGTTGCAAACGAAGCGCGACCAGTCCTTCACCTAAGGCACGATCGCGTTGATAAAGTTCGCCCCGTTGGGGGTACCCACGCCAGTCACATTGTCCCAGCCAGGACCCGTTATCAGGGTGCTGTCCAGGCCGAATCCAAGCGCATACCAACGCTTCGACGACGCGCTCTGATAAAACGCGCTGGTGAACTGCGTCGGCACATCGGGACCAACCAATCCTGCCGGCGACTCAATACGTCGGCTTGACTGCTCCGGTGAAGATGTTGCCCGCCAGGTTTGTCGAGTGTATACGGGACGACTGGATGACGTCCTAGCACCGCATTGTTCGGCAACGAGTACATGTACGGCGCCGCTAAACCAGCGGAGTGGCCGTTCTTCTGCTGGCTCTTCTGGTTCACGATCGCCCACACGCCGGAGAACATCGGACAGGAGGCACTGGTGCCGCCGATCACGCCGACGGTGTAGTTTCCAGGGTTGTCGTAGGACCAGATGATCGTCACGCCCGTGTAAGGATCAGCCGTGAGCGAGACATCGGGCTGCTGGCGCCCCGTGCCGGGCAGACCGCGACTGCTACGACGGCTTGGGGAAGAACTGGCTCATGCCACCGCCCGCCGCCAAAGTAGAAGCAATGTCCCGCCGGCATGTTGTCGCTGAAGCAAAGCGGAGGGACGTCCGGGCGTAAAGTTTGGCGGCTCGGCGATCGGGTGAGGGTCGTCCCCCAGCCGGTCTGGAACTGGATGCTGTAGTCGGCATTCAGGAACACGCTGACGCCACCCACTGCCGTGGCGTGAGGAGAGTTCGAGGGCACGCTGACGGTGATATGGCCCACATCGCGATAGAAGTCGCCCGAGTCGCCGGTGGAGAAGTTTACCGAGACGCCCAATGCCGCCGCGTTGGCGTTCAGGTCGTCCCAAGCCTGCATGTCCTGGGAATCGTCGTCGTATTCGTCGGAGCCGTAGCTGTTGGAGATGACATTCCCCAAGCGTGTTGTCCAGGGAATACTGAATTCCGCCCATGAGGTTATTGTCGAAGTTGTCGATGGCCTCGATGAGCACCACCTTGGCGCCCGGAGCCATGGCGTGCGACCACTCGATATCCAGCGTGGTCTCACCCGCCCAGCCCGAGTTGTACGGCGGCGGTCCCTGCGGGTCGAACACCGCAAAATTCGGCGCCGGCAGGCTGAAGGTGCTGGAGAACTTCGCAATGTCAGCCGCCGCGGTCGGCGAGCCGAAGGCATCGACAACCACGACGGTCTGGCCGGTGCCGTCCAAGCCCGAGCCATAGACGGAAGTCAGGCCATAGGCGGTCTGCATCGCTTCCGGCTCGTAGCCGCACGGCGGCAGGTGTCCCTGGCCGTTGTTGATATCGGCGCCATAGCGGTTGCCCGAGTAGTAGCCGACCGGCATCTTGCCTCCGGTCGTGAAGGCATGCACTTCAGTCCCGCGATAGCACTGGTATTCCCAGTAGATCTGTCCCGGTCCCTGCAACGGCCGGCCCTGGATTTCGCGGCCCGTGTCCGGATCCACCGGAAACACATGATGCGGCTTCATCAGCACTTCATGCAGGCCGCCGATGGAAGCCGACGATGCCGGCAAGCTGCGCCGGGACCGAGGGATTATTAATGTTCGAGTAGCGGATTTCTCCGTTACGCAGGAAGCGGTTAATCTGCACGCCAAACGCTTTCTGCACGTCGGCAATCGTGCCTTGCGCGCTGACGGTGTAGTTGAACTTGTTCACCGCGGTGACGGTCAGACCCTGCGATTTGAGGAAGTTCTGCACCATTGCGGCTTCCTGCGCTGAGGGCGCAAAGCGAGTCGGCGTACTGCTGCGGCGTAAGCCACTTCTGATAAAGCGGCGAATTGCGGTCATACAGCTGCTTCAGCAGCGCATCGCGTCCGGCGCGGTCATGCAATGCCAGATTCACCGTGATGTCGATCGCCCTGGCGGGATTCTCAGCGCCCAGGTTCTGCGCGCGTGGCGACATACGGCGGCACGCTGTTGGGGATGGTGGCCGCGACCGAAGCGGTCGAAACCAGTGCGGCCAACACGGCACGAGAATGACGGCAACTCCAAGGAGTTTCGGTATCGCGATTCGTTTCATGGTAAGAATCTCTCCATATCAAACTCAGTCAGATTGTGGAGATTTCAGGCGGCTCAGCCGCTAGGGCGAGCGTATCCGCCTATTGCCGTCAGCGTGCCCCGTACTCAGGGCAAGAGCCTGCGCCGGCATTCCCGCGGCCAACGCCAGACGCTCCGGAACCCAAAAGGACCAGGCTGCTCGGCTCTGGAACGTCGCCCAGCGTCGCCGAACCCGGAGCGAGGAAGATCTCGTTGCCTCCCCCGTCCGGAACATTGACTCCCAGCACAATCGACAGCGCATACGTTCCGTCGCCTTCGCAGGGGCGAGAAGCTAAAGTGCCCTTGTACTCCTGGGTGCTGTTGCAGAAGTCGCAATCGGGCACAAGGAAACTGCCAACCAGAGACGCCGTTGACGTACAGGTCGTTCTCGTAAGAGTTTCCCGGATTGCCTCCAAAACCGTTAATCAGGGAAAAATCGTACGCGAGTGAATTGATCGCAGTTTGCCCGGTGAAGAAGATCTCGGTTACGAAGTCGCCGGCAGTAAAGAGCGGTTCGCTCTGGTGGTTCAGGTTACCGATGAAGTCACAGGCATCGACATTGCAGCTGAAACTATTGTCGCTGGGGAAGGTGACGATCGTATCGCCATAGGCCAGTCCTACAGCGAAAACTGACAACGCCACCAGCAAGAAGATTACACGCACGGAAAGCTTTTTCATTCGATCCTCCGCCAATCGTGAAAAGGGCCAGATTGCCACTGTGGTCTTACTACGGGGAATGCTCAACCAGGCGACAGGCTCAGCCGTCAGTGACCGAGTCGTCAGCAGAACGGCATCGCCCTTCGCCTCACGATTCCTCATACATGTTGCCCGAGGAATGCCGGGGGAAAGCGACACCATGATAGTCCCCTTTTTCGGAATATCAAGCAGAAACGTCAACTATGTTCAGTAGTTTTATCAGGAGGGGAATCCGATTGCGATGCGTATCTACGGATTGAATAGTAGTGGACCACAGAGCCATGGGTGCGTTCTCTGCCGGCTATGCACTCGTTCTCCAGCCGTTTACATTCCAACCCGGATATGAAGGTCGCCGAACGGCAGGAGTGGGTTTGCACGAGAGCCGCTCCATGCATGCACTCGCCTAACGAAAAAAGCGGTGCCGAAGCACCGCTCTGCTGAGTCGCGCGCCCCTTACGAGGCGCGCCAGACCGAGGAGCGAACTACTACTTGGTCAATTACTGCAAACCGAAGAACGGATTGGCCATGTTCACGGGGTACGAGACACCGAGGCCGGTGACCAGGTCATAGCCGGGACCTGCCTGCGTGACGGTTGTTACCCGTAATTACGTCCCAGTAGAAGTACAGGTAGTTCGACCCCGGGGTGCTGTACAGCTTGTACGGATGGTACAGCTGGTTCCCGATGATCTGGCCGAAGTCCTTCTTTCCGAAGGTTCGACGAGCAGCTTCGATGTTGGCAAAGACTCCCGCTGTGACAGGTGTGGCCACGCTGGTGCCTCCCACGCGGCCATAACCGCCGTTGCCGCTGTCGTAGATGTACACAGGGCTGGCGGTCGAGGCTACGGCCGAGATGTCCGGAGCGGCACGGTTACTGCCGCACAGGGTGACGCCATTGTTGGTCTGGTAATTGACTGAGGGCTCGTACAGGCTGCAACCACCGCCGCTGCCTGCCCACCCGGTCTCGTTGGTGCGATGGAAGTTGCCATCAACCGTCAGTTGAGTTCCGCCGATGCAAGTCGCGTAGATCGACTGACAAGGATAGATCGGCGGGAGCTCCACCGTCGCCGGAGGCAAACATAAGAGGCACATTCAGACCTACATAAGCTGCGTCTTCCTGTATCTCTCCCGGAAACTCGTCTTCGCCCCAGCTATTGGAAACGAAGTTCGCGCCTTCGATGTTGACTGCAGTCTGAACCGCAGTATTCAGGTCACTATCGTCATTGGTGCAACCTTCCACCAGCACGATCTTGGCGTTGGGAGCCATGGCGTGCGCCCACTCGATATCCAGCATGGTTTCTGTTTCCCAGCCCCTATCGCTGCCACAGAAGTTCTGCCCACCATTCTGGTCTACGTTTTTGAAGCAGCCGTTCTGGGTAGTACAGGGCGGCAGCCCCATGTCGGTGCTGAAGAAGTTGAGGTCCGCCTCATCGTTGGCATAGTGGAACGCGTCGGTGATGGCGATGGTGATACCGGCTCCGCCGTTGCCGCCGATGACGCTGGGCGTGCCGTAAGCGATTTCAACCGACGGCGGGCAGAAGCCATTTATGTTGCAGTTAGGCGGTTTGGTCGGCGGCTGTCCTGGCGTGAACCCACCCACGATCCAGGAGACCGAGCGGAAGTGGTGCGGAGGCGCCGTGGGCATCAGACGCTGCGGCTGTCCCGTCGCTTCCGCCAAGGCTGCGAGCTTCTCCACGTAAGTCATGGGAGACTGGGCGACGAGATGGCAGGCCAGCAACAGCAGTGTGGCGATAACAATCACTTTCGTCAGTTTCATTACAGCACCTCCTGCGATTTACGATTCATGCGCCGGCGAATCACGCCCGCGAGACCGAGGGCGGAAGGTCCAAGCAGCATGAGAGTGCCCGGCTCAGGAACGACGCCCGTCGTGTTCAGGCCCAGCGTCCCGATTGCGAAGTCGTCCTGGCCCTCGATGTCCTTCACACTGAACTGAATGGCATAAACATCTGGGTTGCTGTCATAGGCACCAATAAACAAAGCCATCCCGGTTCCATTTTCCGTATCGCCGTTGGCACTAAAGCTGCCTAACGGTTGGAAGTTCTGGTCGAAGAGCGTAACCGTTGCGCTGAAAGCGCCTACAACGCCGGCATTGATCCAAGCTCCGGCCCCATATACACCCTGGTCAAAGGTTGCAGCCATATCAGCGGGGTGTTGTTTAATGTTCCAACACCGTTGTACAGAACGCCCATAGCCGCCGGAAAGTTGCCGAACCACGAAACGCCCTGCTGCCGCACCTCAAACGGCTCCTGCGTTCCCACGTTGCCAACAAGTCCCGTTATGCCTCCACCCGAAGTAAACGCCGAGGGCGACGGTTCAACGAATGGAGTGTTGGCGCAATTGTTGAACTGCGTGCACCAGTCGACATGATCCTGAAATAGATCAGGGTTTGTGGTGCCGACGATCGACGCTGAAGCGTATGTTGCGCCCAGCGCAAAGCAGAGCAAGAAAAGCAAAGCTGCTTTTTTCACGTTCCTCCTTATCCTCCTAAACGCAAACTGCTAACGCACACTAGCAGCCGAACAGACGAGCGGTGTCATCATACCTCCGTTCCATGTGAGATTAGTAGAAGAAGAACGACTACGGGAAGTAGTTTTTGCTGTGAAGCCAGAGGGAATGGTGAGTATTTACTACGTTCCTGATACTCAGATCCGGCGTGAAAACGACGGTTTCAGAGTATCAGAGGGCGAAGTTGGTTGGTCCGGCGCAGGATGTCGTCGGCCAGCGCCTGCAACATGGAGGATTCACGCAATCGCAGGATGGGACGATTCTGCGGGCGGGTGAGTTCGCCGGGCAGCAAAAAGAGTTTGTAGCGCAGCTTAGAGAGGGTCAGCCGTTGCCAGGGATCGGGCAGACAGAGCCATTGGAAGGCGGTGACGAGATTGTAGGCGAGGCGAATGATTTCTAAGAACAGAGCGTTGGCCTCGAACGAGCGGGTGGGGATTTTGCGCAGCGCATAATCCTCCAGCAACTCGCCGAGGCGCGGCTCGATGGCGGCCCGCGCGTCGTAGAAGTGCCAGACGCCCAGCGGAGTGAGCGAGAGATTGGTGACCCAGGCGCGATAGACATAACGGCCCAAAGCGAACAGGGTGGGTTGCTTCTCCTCGGCGGAAAGGAAGCGGCGCGCGACCACGAAACGACGGGCCCGCGACCAACTCTGCGGACGATGTTGGAAATCGGCCATCTCCCAATGGCGGTTGACCTGGGTGTAGCGCAGTCCCGGCAGCAGGCGTTGCAAAGCCGGGGTCATGCGGGCCACAACCGCATACTCGGCGGGCCGAGATTCGAGGGCGTCGAAAACGGGATTCAAACCGAAACCGGCATCGGCCCGCACCCGCAGCTCGCGGATATCAGGAGGAACATTGGCGAAGCAGGTATCGAGCAGTTGGGGACTGCCGTCCCAGGTTCCGGCGTTGCCGGCGCGCAGTTCGGCATCCCAGAGGTAGGTGGAGTTGGCTTCCACGCACAGCAGCGGGTTGTAAGAACGCTTGCCGCGATAACGCGGGTTGTAGCCGACTTCGGCCCCGTCCTGATGTCCAAAGACGGTGACCACGGTGCTGTCGAGGTCGAAGATCAGGCGAGAACGGTGGTCGGGTAGGTGGATGAACTTTTGCAGCAGTCGATCGTTTACGCGATGAAGCTGTTCCCAGAACTGTGGCGGTGCATGGAGTAGAAAGCGGCGCAACGTTTGCGGATCAGGGAAGCTGGGCAGACCGGTCAGGTACTGGAAGGTGCCGTTGGAACGCAGGAATGACGCGGTTTCGAGGCGATCCAGGCCCAGCACAATGGGGTAGATCAGGGCCAGCATCATCTGGGGAACGGTATAGCGGCGGTTGCGCCTGGGATAAACTAGTTGTTGGGCGAGAACATGTCGCAATTGCAGCACTTGCAGAAATTCGCGAAAGAAATAGACGCCACCGAAGTGCGTGAGACCAGCATGATTACAGGAGATTCTTAGATTTCGAGGCGATCTGCGCATTCCGACACTTACTTCACCAAAAGTTAGGTAAGTGTCAGAGTATCAAAATCTAAGTAGAACACTGATAAACACAGCCCTCGGCGCATCCTGGAGACCCGAGAATGCGCCGGATCCAGGTGATAGTAGATAGGGAGGCCAAAAAGTGGTGTTAGAACTAGCCCCAAAGCAGTACATTACCTAAAGACAGGTACCAGAGGTTCTTGCCCCGTCTCCTAGTTGCTGACTCCGTTGCCGTCGCGGCCTTTTCTCTTAATTTCGATAGTCAGGCGCTTGATTTTCTGGTTGAGGGTGGAAAGAGGGATGCGGAAACGATCGGCAGCTTCTGTCTGGTTCCAGTTGCATTTCTCTAGCATGTCGCTGATGATGCGCCGCTCGCAATCTTCCATGATTTCAAACAGCGAGGCATCGGGGCGATGCTCCATCAACGCCAGTTTTGCCGCCCGGCCGGCGATGTTATCAGGCAGCAGGTCGACGGTCAGCGCTGGGCCATTCGCCAAGACCACAGCGCGCTCGAGGGCATTCTCCAACTCACGCACATTGCCCGGCCAGTCGTAGTCCATCAGGGGACGCAACGCCTCCGGCGTGATCCGCAAGGGCGGCTTCTCGTTCTCGCGCGCGAACTTGTCCGCAAAGTGATAGACCAGAGGCGGAATGTCGTTCTTACGTTGGCGCAGCGGCGGCAAGATCAATGGTGATGACGTTGAGACGATAGAAGAGATCCTCGCGGAATTTTCCTTCCTTTACCTGCTGCTTCAGGTCGACATTGGTAGCGGCGATGATTCGCACATCCACCTGTATTTCGCTGACGCCGCCCAGGTGCATGAAGCGCCGGTCCTGCAAGTACACGCAGGATCTTGGCCTGCGTCTCCAGGCCCATGGTGCCGATTTCGTCGAGGAAGAGGGTTCCGCGATCGGCAACCTCGAACAGGCCCTTTCTTGCTGGCGATGGCGCTGGTGAACGCGCCTTTCACATGCCCAAACAAGGTCGATTCCAACAGGTCGGCCGGAACCGAGCCGGTGTTCACCGGAACGAATGGCCGGTCGCGGCGGGTAGAGTTCATGTGAATGGCTTTGGCGATCAGCTCCTTGCCGGTACCGCTCTCACCTTGCAGCAGAATCGTCGACCGGCTGGGCGCGACTTGCGCAACCAAGTCGAAGATGCGCAGCATCGCTTCACTCTTGCCCACGATGTTCTCGAAGCTGTAGCGCTGCTTCAGAGCGCGCTTCAGGTGGACGACCTCTTCCTCAGCGCGCCGGCGGCCCACGGCGGTCGCGAATGTCGGCCAGCAGCTTCTCGTTGTCCCACGGCTTCTGGATGAAGTTGGTGGCGCCCGATTGCATGGCGTTGACGGCGTTTTCCACCGTCCCGTACGCGGTGATCATGATGATCGCCAGCTCGGAATCGCGCTCGCGTATGTCCTGGAGGATCTCGATGCCGTTGCGCTCGGGCAAGGCGTAATCGAGCAACACAAGGTCGAATGGCCGTTCCGCAAGGCGCGCCAGGCCCTCGCGTACCATCCGATCGCGGTTTCTACCTCGTAGCCTTCGAACTCCAGCAGAGTCTGCAACGACTCGCGAATGGCGGCTTCGTCATCGATAATCAGCACCGAGCCCGGCGATGCGGTTTCGTCGTGGTTGCCTACGGCGCGGCTGAGTGCTGCTTCAGGCATTGACTGCCTTCCTAATCAGCGGAAATTCCATGATGAACGTTGTGCCTTCGCCGGGCTTGCTGCTTACGCGAATCTTGCCCGCGTGCTCCTGAATAATGCCGTACGTCACGGAGAGCCCCAGCCCGGTCCCGCCGCTGTGCCCGGTTTTTGGCTTGTTCTTGGTGGTGAAGAACGGATCGTAAATGCGTGGTATGTGCTCCTGCGCGATACCGCTTCCGGTGTCTGTAACGGTCACCTGCACGGAATGTCCATTCTGTGTGGCGACCATCAGCGTCCCCCCGGACGGCATTGCATCTTTCGCGTTCAGGAACAGATTCAAGAAGACCTGCTGAAGCTTTCCTGTGTTCCCGTAAATCGGCGGTAGCTGCGGCCTGCAAGCTCCTGCACCACCTTCACACGTGCCACCTTCAATTGATGCTCCAGAAGCATCAAAGTGTCCTGAATCACACGATTGACGTCAACGCTGGCAAACTCCGTGCTGGAAGTGCGTGAGAAATTGAGCAAACTGTTTACGATCTCGGAGGCGCGGAACGTCTGGCGCGTGATCTTGTCGAGCAATTCCGACTTCTTTGCGTCACCATTCACCTGCTTGGCCAACATCTGAGCGTAGGACGAGATCACCGCCAGCGGCGTATTCACCTCGTGCGCTACGCCGGCAGCCAGCAGCCCGATGGATGACAATTTCTCTGCCTGAGAGAGTTGCCCTTCCAGTTCGACTCGCTCCGTGATGTCGTCAAGAATGATCAGCCGGCCGATCACGCTGAAATCCTTGCTCACCAGCGGGGCGATCGCGATATTGGTGGTGCGCGAGTCGCCGGCCGTGGTGCCTAGCCGGAACTTGTAGAGGTTATTGATGCCGGAGCTTTGGCGGGCCCGATAGTACTCCTCGAGGAATTCTGCCGGGAAAACCTGGCTCAATCCTACCCCCAGCACGTCAGCCCGCGGCTTGGCAAACATCACTTCCATCTGCGAATTCCACGACTCGATGCGGTCTTCCAGGTCGACCGCCAGCACTCCCACGCTGATGGACTCGACGATATTCTCGTTGAACTCTTTCAGCCGCTCATATTGCTCGGCTTTGCTCTCCAGCGACTTGTAAAGCCGCGCATTCTGGATGGCGATGCCGACGTAGCCGGCCAGCGTCTCCAGCAGTTGCACGTCTTCGGTGGACAGGAAGTCGCCTTCCGAGGTCTTGCCCAAGCCCAAGCACCGCGATCATGCGATTCATCACCGTGCAGGGTATGTAGTAATGCAGGTCGAGCTTGCGAATCGCCTCCTGCGCCTCGGGAGTTTCGCGCATGGCATGGACGGTGTTGTCGAAGAACAGGTGACCCGCCTCCCACTCAGGCCGCGCGAGATTGAGAAAGCCCAGGTCAAGCCCTCTCGTCTGCGAGATGCCATACGACTTCGCCAGCGTGAACTGCTCAGACTGCTCGGGACTCGACAGGAAGATCGCCATGCGATCAACCATCAAGGTGCGCGACAGCCGGTCGACAATCGACGTGAGCATCTGGTCGAGGTCGGTTTCGGAGTTCAGGTCGCGGCCGAACTCGATCAGCGTCTTTCGATAGTCGTAGCGTTTGCGATAGAAGAATTTGTCGAGATAGTCCTGCACCCAGTTCTTGAATGGATCGAACAGCAGCGCTGTCACCGCGATGGCGATGATGCAGCCCGATCGGCCCGGCGCTGGGAAAGTTCTTGTGAAATAGTTCGGAAATGCCGCCGATCACGGCGAAGTACGCCGCCGTGATCGATCCGGCGGCGATGGTATAGGCCATGCCCCGCTTGAAGATCAAGTCAACGTCCATCAGCCGGTAACGGAAGATGGCATAACCAAAGGTGAGCGGCAGAAATACCAGCGACAGAACCGAAACCTTCATGCCCAGCGAAGGTGCTGCGCCGCGCAGGTAAGGAATAACGTAGAACAGGCGTGAACGGGGCCACAGCGAGAATCGTGCCGCGCGTGACCCACTTCATCTGCTGGCGCAAGATCGCTGTGCTGGCGCGGCGATAGCTCTGCCACAAAACCACCGTGGCCATCACAAAGTAGGCCGCCAGATACACCATCTGCACACGATCGAGGTTCCAGCGCAAAGTTTCGCTGGGTTGCGCCCATGCCAGCAGCGCAATGTGTGCTCCGAGCAGAATCGCTCCCGGCACATACACCATCGGAACCAGCCAGCGCTGCCGGTCGACCACTGCGCGATGCTCGGGAAAGGTCAGCGAAAAGTGCAGGAACAACGCAGGCTGCAGCAGCCACGCGACCACATTCGACCAGTACACGATCCAGTCGAACTCGTTCAGCTTGCCGGTGTAATGGAACGAGTAGAAGACGAACGAGACCAGGCAGAATACGTAGAAGTGCGTGCTCTTGGGCGCCGTCCAGCGTCGCAGCAGGACATACACGCCGATGCCAAGGTACACCAGCGCGATCAGCCGTAACCCGAGGTTGAGCGATCGATCCGCCGGCACCAGGATCAGCGGCGCTTCCAACGTCACGCCCTCGCGCTGCAGCGAATAGCTAGCTTTCGACCAGATGCCCACGCGGTAGAGTTGCCGCTCCAGGCTGCCGACATTGCTGACGGCGTGTGCGTCGACGGAGAGCAAGCAGGTCTCCCTGCTTTACTCCTGCCTTCTCACCTGGACTGTCCGGGTCAACCCGCTGGGCCGCAGGTGGCTGCCGTCTTCCACCCACCAAATGCCGTCCGTTGGCGTGGGAAACTCGCTGCTCTTCTGGAAGTTGATGCAGGCAAAAACCACCGCAGCAACGCTGACAAGCGCCAGGAAGACAGCGAAGAATCGCGTTTGCAGGTCTTTCGGCATCGGTCGCCGTTGCTGGCGTGGCTTGCCGGCTTGTTGGAGCACACCGGCCCTTGCCGCCATTTCTTGCAACTCGGATGCCATGCAGTTGAGACTTACCCCTAAGCTAAGTGCTGCCGAATCAACGACATCCTGAATTGTAGAACACAGTTGGTTCGCAAGATATGAATTTTGGGATTATGGTGTGAAAAAAGGGAGCCGGCAGGTTCAATTTTTAGATGGCACTTTCGTGGTGATATGGTGTCTACGTTCGCGACGTGTTACGAAAAATGGAAATCGCACAATAGCGGAGCGAGACGGCTACCAAGGTGCTACTTTGCCAGGTACGGCTTGAGCTTCTCTTCGATCGACGGCGGCGTCGATGTTCGCGCCCCGGTTCAGCTCCCCCAGGATCTGCTCGACAACCTGCTTCCCTTCCTGCCGCTCACGATGCAGCAGGAAGCCGTCGAACATGTGCTCGCCACGCATCGCGTCGGCGATTTCGGTGTCCTTGTCGTGCTCGCCGAGTTCGGTGAAGTAGACGACCTTGTACTGCCCGGTCAGCGAAGTGTCCCGGTAGATTTCGAACATGACTTTCTTGGTATCGGCGGTAAGAGGCATGAGTGAATTGATTTTAGCGCGCTGTCGGGCGAGCCAGCGCGCTATCCGAGTGATGATTCTTACGGTTGTCATCTTGAGCGAGAGCGGAGCGACGCGTCGAAGGACCCCTACGTTCGTCAAGTGATCTGGTGACGATAGAGGTCCTGCGACTCCGTTCGGTCGCAACTGCGACCTCACTGCGCTCAGGATGACAACGATGTTTCTCAACTGGCAACCGACAACTGACCACTGACCACTGCTTCTAGTCGTTCGCCGACGAAAGCTCCGGCTGCGACTCCTGCGCCAAAGGAACAAGCGGCACCAGTTCGCTCTCCTGGCGCACCGACTTGTGCGTCAGGTTCATGCGCAGCGTCCGTTCGTACTCGGCCAACTGCCGCTCCAGTTCCTTCGCAGCGTCAGCTTTCTTCAGCAGGTCCTCACGATAACGCTTCAGGAAGTAATCGATGGTTTCGACGCGGATCTTGATGGAGCCGGTCGGCTTGTTCTCATCGAGGTCCTTGAACGCGAAGTACGGCGTGCCCGAGTTCTCGATGATGTCTTCGATCACCGTGTAAATCGGAGCGTCGTGGCCGCACTTGAAGTTGCTGATCTCCAGCGCGACCAGGTTGGGATGGCGCGCAGTAAACTTGGCCGCCCAAATCTTCTGGTTCGTGCTGGCCGAGTAGGCGTTCTTCCACACATCCTTGATGTCGAGAGCGTGCGTGATCGCGCCGGAGCGAACTTCTTCGCCGAACAAGCGGTCGAGCAGGTCTTCGTCCGTCGGCAGGAAGCTCTGCGAAAACACCGGGTAGCCGAGCTTCTGGAACTCTTCCATGATCTCGTGATTCAGTCCCGGATCGTGGTGATACACGCGGCCCGAGCATGACGATGCCGAGGCGGTTCTCGCGCTCCAAGGTGATCGAGCACTTCACGCGCGCGCTTCTTTAGTCCTGAGTCGTACTCCTCGAACGCCTTGAAGGCGACTTCGATGGCGCGCTCGTTCTCGTCTTCCGAGACGCCGAGGATCGGCCCCCACGTCTGCCACATCTGCAGGCCGAACAGCTTCGGATCGTGAATGTTGAGGATCGGGTCGAGGTACTTGATCCCGTTCTCGGCAAAGACGTCGCTCTCCTTGGTGAACGCCGCCTTCACTGCGTCGGGCGTGGCCGTCACCGTCGGACAAGCGCTGCTGGCGCTGCAATTCTTCAGCGGCTGATGCAGCGTATCGATCATCGGGAAGAAGATGGTGTTAAGCGGCTTCTTCTGGTGCTTCTGGAAGACCAGGTTGTAGACGTGCGGGATACCGATCTTCGACGGGAAGCAGGGATCGATAGCGCCGCGGCCGGCGCCGGTGCGGTACAACTCCTGCGAAGTGAAGTCGGAGGTAGATGATGTTCTCCGGCTGCACGCCCAGGCTCTCGAGATACGCGCTGAACATCGGCGCATACAGGTACATTTGCAGCACCTTCGGCATGCCGACGCGATGGGTTGCGCGGGCCTTCATCAGCTCGATTCGCTGGTCGACGAAGACTTGAACCGACGACTTCCATGCCCGGGCAGGAATCGGATCAGCAACGCTCTTCGAATTGCGCGGACGCCACGCCTCATGGGCAGCGATGTCGACGAAGTTCGGGTTCTCCTTCTTCACGGCGTCGAGACCGGCCTTGATGCCGCGCATCGCGCTGACGTCTTCCACCTGCCCTTTTTCGCAGGTGGAGATGATCAGGCGGCGCTCGCCGGTCTGCAGCGGTACCTTCGACTTGAAGACCGGCAGCGGCGTGGAGGTATCGAGCTCGTCGGCATCTCCGGTTTTTACATCGATGAAGGTGCGCAGGCAGTTGTTCTTGCAGAAGTAGCAGCGAGTCTCTTCACTCCGTGTGGTGCGATAGCCGATCTTCATCACCGCATCGATGCCGATGAACGATGTGCGATGGCCATTCTTGTACAGGCGGACCGCTTCGACTCCGGCACCGATCGCACCCGACTCTCCGCAATGCTCATGCACGATGACTTCGGGACCGTGATCAACCCCGTGGAAGTGTGAGCGAATGAAGTCGACTTCCGACTTTACCGCCGCCAGGTTCTTCTGGGTGCCGCCTTGCAGGATGAATCGCGAGCCCAGCTTCGCCAGGTTCGGAATCGCAGCAACGTACAGGAAGATGTTCTTCGGCAACACCGCCGCAAGTCCGGCCAGAATCTCTTCGCCGGCCCAGCCCTGGCGCTGGAAGTTGACGATGTCGGACTGCATGAACACAGCGCAGCCGTACCCAAAGACCGGCATGGTGTTGGCGGCGAATGCGATGTCGGCATACTGCTCGACTTTGTAGCCCAGCGCTTCGGCCGTGCCTTGCAGGAAGTATCCATTACCCGCCGAACACTGCGTGTTCAGCTTGAAGTCTTTGACGCGTCCGTCTTTCAGGACAATCAGCTTGATGTCCTGGCCGCCGACATCGACGATGACGTGCGGGTCTTTGTAGAACTTCATCGCCGACTCGGTATGCGCCACCGTCTCGACCAGCGCTACGTCGGCTTTGAGCACATCTTTCAGCACATCTTTGGCATAACCGGTGGTGCCGACGCCAAGAACTTCCAGCTTCGCGCCCTGAGACTCGACCTGCTCGCGGATCGCAATGAACATGTCGATCGTGTCCTGAATCGGATTGCCGTTGGAAAGCTGATAGGCCTTGCACAGCACGTCGCCCGCTTCGGAGAGCAGTACAGCTTTGGTCGAGGTCGAGCCGCCGTCAATGCCGATGAATCCGCTGATCGACCTGGCCCGGCTCGAAGGTCGAGCCCTTGAACTTGGGGATCGTGTACTGCTTCTTGAACTCGGCCAGCTCTTCTTCCGACGCGCTCAGGCCAGCCGCGCCTGACTTCGACTTCTCCGCCTGACGTCCGACGGAAATGTAGTCTTCCAGGCATTCGGTGCCCATGTAGATACCGACGTCCGGGTCTTCGTCCTTGCCGAACTCGACCGCGCCGATGGCGGCAAAGTACTGCGCGTTATCGGGAACCTTGATCAGGTCCTCCGGCTTCATTCCCTCCGGAATTTCAACCTTGCGCTCCTCCCACATCCTGGGAATGTTCTGCTGCCAGGCTTCCTTCATGCCGCGAATGAAGCTGTTAGGTCCGCCCAGCAACAGCACATGCGGACGCAGCGTATGGCCGCGGGTAAGCACGGTCAGGTTCTGTAGCACGATCGCATCGAACAGCGACGCCATTAGCTGGTCAGGCGGGATGCCTTGCTTCTGCAGGCCGTTGATGTCGGTTTCCGCGAAGACGCCGCACTTGCCTGCGACAGGATGCAGCTTGATTCCGGTGTAGCCCTGGTTGCCCAGGTCTTCGGTGGGAATCTTCAGCTTGGCGTTGATCTTGTCGATGACCGCGCCTGTGCCGCCGGCGCACTTGTCATTCATCGACGGGATTTTCTTCTTGCGGCCGGTGTTCTCGTCTTCTTTGAAGACGATGATCTTCGCGTCCTGTCCGCCCAGCTCGATCACCGAGTTCACTTCCGGATGCATCTTCTCGACGGCGAGCGATACCGCGGTGACTTCCTGCACGAACTTCGCGCCGACCAGGTTGGCCAGCGCGCCGCCGCCTGAGCCGGTAATGAAGATGCGGCAGTTGTGCGGCGCAATGCCGGCTTCGTCCTGCATGCGCTTCAGGAACTCGAGCGTCTTCTCCGGCTGCTTGGTTTCGTGGCGCTGATAGTCGCTCCAGATAATCTGGTCGGTTTCAGCATTAACGACGACCGACTTAACGGTGGTGGAGCCAACGTCCATGCCCACCATGTAGACCATCTTGTGTCCGGATTGCGCAGAAACCTCGCGGGATTTGGCAAGGATGCGGGCAGGCAGCGTGTCAGGCGATGCGCTCTTGATCAGATCGTTGAGCTGAACATCGACCTTGGTTGCGCCGGTGCTGCAAGATGAAGACCCGTGCTGCGTGCGAGTGTGAACTCACCCGGGCCTCCTGAGTTCTTGTTGGTAGAGCTGGCCTTCAGGCCAGCGTGTTGCTCGTTAATTTCTACCGGGGCTTAAGCCCCGGGTGTTTTATGTATGTCTTAACGCCGACCTAAAGGTCGGCTCTACCGATTTCATTTGCCGTGACGCGGGCCTGAAGGCCCGCTCTACGTCTAATCCTCGAAGTTGCCCTCGATTCTCTTGAACCCGACCTTGGCGTGCTTCCACAGCCACTTGATCACACGCTCGTCGTTGTAGCAGAACGCCAGGATGTGATTCAGCGTCGAGAAGCAGGTCTTCTGGCATTCCTGCTTCATGTCGGTAAGCTGCTTCCGCTCGAACTTGTGGTTCTCGATGGTTCCCCAGTCGTAGCTGGCGTTGTACATCGGGAAGCATGGCGCCAGCGTTCCGTCGACGCGCACGATCAACGAGTTCATGCCCGCGCGGCAGCCCCAGTCGTGCATATTGCCCTCGATGAACTCCTTCATCTGCGCCAGGCGCTTCACCGAATTCACCATCTTGTAGCCGGAGTTCTGCTTCTCGATCAGCCAATCGATCAGCTCGGCCACCACCGGATGATCTTCCTTGCGGATGAACGTCGGATTGCTCTCGTAATGCTTGAACGCCGGCTGCTCGGTCATCGGCGACTCGCAAATGTGATAGTCGGTCGCGATGCCGTTGTCGTGCGCCAGCTCGGTCAACCGCCGCACATCGTCCAGATTGTTGCGGCAGATGTTGATGTTCAGGAAGCACGAGTAGCCGTACTTGTACTGCTTCTTCACCATGTAGTCGAAGTGCGAACGGATCGGCACCATCGCCTTCGGCAGTCCGCGTCCGGGTACGTCGTCCCAGGCATCGACCGCCAGATTGATGGTGGAAACGCCGGCATCAGCAACTTTGTCGATCACCTTCGGCCACAGCAGGCGGCCATTGGTCGGCAGATAAATCCAGAAGCCCTTCTTCGCCGCGTAGTAGATGATCTTGTGCGCGAAGTCGGGACGCAGCAGCGGTTCGCCGCCCATCAGCGCCAGCACTCCCGCTCCGGACTCACGCAGCCAATCGACCGATCGCTTGGCCACGTCTTCGGTCATGCCGCGAACGGTGTTGTCGAATGCCCAGCAATAGTGGCAGTCGAGGTTGCACTTCCACTCGTTGAACAGGTACGCAATGATCGGGTGGAAATCGCCCGGCAGCACGCGCGAGCGGAAGAACGGAAACGCCCAGCCACGCATACGCACGATAAATGTGCTTGGTCTGTGACCTTGCGCTTGCCGTTGACGAAAGAAATCCTCATCGCGGTGCAGCCATCAGCTCTGGATACTGCGGGAACACCGGCTCGGGCAGCGTCTGCTCTTTGCCGTCTTTGGGGGCGGGCAGCAGCGTGCGCGCGTCCGGCGGCTTCATCAGCAGATCATGAAGCTGAACATCCAGACGAAACGTTGGGGCAGACGAAGAACTGGCCGTCGGCAGGGGTTAGGCGTTTCCACCTCAGGCATTGCCGTGGCTGTCCTTTCTTCAGTCGTTGCTACAACGCCGGCGTGAGGAGAAGCCGGTTGGACTTCTCTATTAAAGTCTAAGCCTGGAGGCCGTACCTGAACCTCCAGGCCTGTCGATCCAAACTACGCTACCGCCAACTCCTGCTGCTGCACTCGCGCCCGAGGAGCGGGAACGCGCTTCAGCTTGCGTCTTGCCGTTCATCAGGTCGCTGACGTGCAGCACGAAGTGCGCGGCTATACCGGTCACACCGTGGACGTGCGGCACCGGATAGAACAGGTTGCGCAACTCCGGATGATCGGCTACGTAGTCCTTGATGTCCTCAAGGCGCTTGCCGGTCGACTCCAGCACCTGCTCGAACTCCATGCGGGCCTTGACCTTGGCTTCGCCCAGCGCCATCTGCACGCGGCTGTGAGCGTTGATCTCGCCTTCGCCGGAGGTTTCGATCGGCAGGAAGATCATCTCTTTGAAGTGGTTCGCCACCGCCGACTGCACGCCATCGGACTGCGAGGAAGGCATGCATCCGAACGGCTTCAGCGCCAGCACCATGTGGCACAGGCGGTTCTTGGTGTAGTAAACGTTCTTGCCGACTTCGAGGTGGCCTTCACCGCCGCGCGCGAACTCGTTGTAGAACGGGTTGGCCATCTCCGCCAGCTCTTTCTGGTCGATGAGATCGATGTGCGATGTTGCCCAGCGCTTCCACCACACGGTGGTACTGGCGGGCGTAAATGCGCTCGCCGACTGCCGATCATCCACTGCTTCTTGCGGAAATTCAGCTCGTTCATGGCCAGCTTGTGCAACTCCCACGGCTGCACCTTCTTGTAGGGAGCGTCGAGCGAACGCTTGGCGAGGTTGCGCGCCTTCACCTGGTACATCATGTACATCACCCAGGTCCCGATGGGCTCTACCAGCACCTGTGCGCCTTCGCGCTCCAGGAACTCGAACATGTGGAAGTTGCCGTCACCTTCCGTGGTTTGCGCCCAGAACTCGCCGATGATCTTCACCACCGGCTTCACCCGCAGGCGGTCGACTTCGATAGTGCCAAGCTGATCGTGCACTGCCTGTAACGCGTCTTTGTAGGGATGGCCGTAAAGCTGCTCGCGCACCTTCAGCAGCGAGTTGACCCAGACCTCCCACTTGGCGCCCTTGCTGGCGCGGACTTTCTTCGCCATCCATTCCGGCAGGTCTTCGTGGTCCTCGAACGGCTTGCGCTCGCGCAACATGGTGCAAAGCGCGTCGACAGCCTCCTGGAATACGCGGTCCGTCTGGCCCTTCTCCACTTCGTAGGGACGGATGCGATAGATCATCTCGTGCATGATGTCGCCGAGGTTCAGCGCATTGAACATGCCGAGTCCGAAGTCGACGGTGAACTTCAATCCCGCTTCGCCGGAGGCCGCCTTGACGCCATCGTTCTGCTGGAAAAGCAGCACGCGGAAGCCATCGAAACCGGCATTCTGCAACGCCAGCCGGTATTCCGCCTCATACATTCCAAAGCGGCAGGGACCGCAGGAGCCGGCGGTGAAGAACACGTAGTTGTTGATGATCTCTTCTTTGCTCAGACCCGTGCGCTGCGAGACTCTGCAGATACTGCACCAGGTTGCCGACGGTGAAGTACGTGGGATTGCACTGGCCGTTGTTGCCATATTCCTTCCCCAGTTGGAAGGCCGACACGTTAGGCACCGGGAGTGATCTCGCAGTTGTACCCGCAGCCTTTAAACACCGCCTGAATGACGCGCTCATGCTTCCAGGTGAGGCCGCCGAACAGGATGGTCACCTTGCCGCGCTCTTCGGCGCCGAAAGGCCGCTCCGCCGGACGGCGGAAGTGGCGGACAGGGCCGCTGTCGAGCCCCATCATGCTGGCAAGGCGCGCGCGCTCATGCGCGAGCTTGCGCTGGATCTCTTCTTCGCTATGCGGCGAAGCGACAAGGCTATCGAGCGGAATATCGATGCGAGTCACAGACATGTGATGTGTCCTTTGCGCAGATTGAGATTCGCAGTGCTTGGGTGTGTTGTCCGGTGATCTGGAGAAAAATCGTGAAAAGCGAACACACGTTCGTGAGAGCGAAGACACCGTCGGTCGAAGCGGGTGAAAACTCTCACGTCGAGATTACTCGGTGAAACCCTAAGCTAATTGGAGCAACGGCCAGGGAGATCACGGCTCAGACTCTCCCCACAGGATTGCCGTCCATTATGCAACTTGGGGACGGACTCGGCAACCGCCAGCGTCGGATTGTTGCTAAATTTTTGCCAAGAAGTAACTTGGCGTCTTTTGGCGCAGCAGTCGCCATGAAGGTTAAAGTTAACGACTAGCGAAAAGGTCCGCGGAACGAGCCTCGGATTCCGCTCGCGAAAGTGCCTGGGGAGTCTTCTACCATACACCTTTATCGCTTCCGGTGAGCTTATAGGCTAAGGCGGCTGCCGAGGCTAGCGGTGGAAGGAGGCAGAGGCGGATGGTTGCCGAAACATCGCCTTGCGACGCGAGGTTGACTACCTGACGCGTGTACAGCCCGGCACCGTTAGGAAGACGGGGACACGCAAGAATCTCCCGCCCACGTAAACAGCATCGCCGCCGAAGCGGGCTGCCTCCCGCACTTCGTCCGGCAACTCTGGCGCATAACCTCGATACTTCTGGACATAATCGCAAACGATCTGGAGATAGGTGGCGACCCCGTTCCAGATTCCGCCGAGGTCTGCCGCACGGCGGCAGCTCCGCGATAGTCAACTCGCACGAGCATCAAGTAGCGCCAGCCGTGTTCACGATGTCGCAAACCCGGAAATAAAAGTGCCGATACATACGCTGGAGGGTGGCCACGATTACACGCTCCTCAGGAGCAGGAACCAGAAAGGTAACGTTGCCGATCTCCCTAGGTATGCGACGGGTGATGAATCGCTGCGCCATCGAGCGTCTGTTCGCCTGTCTGGCCTAGCCGCTGCGCATGCACTTCGATCAATTCCGGCAAGCCGGGTACGCAGAAGTTCCATTTGTTCGCCAGGCGGTCCCCCCAACTGCGCGCTTCCAATCGTGCGCCCATGCGCCTGACAATGACCTCTCTGACACGCTTCTCATCCGCCGTCGTGAACAGGTCGAGGTCGTTGCCCAGGTCGGGCCAGTGGTCGAGCGACTTCATGACCGTGACCGGGCAGCCGGCCTTTTCCAACTCTTGCGTAATGCGCTGGAGGAAAACCAGCGCGTTTTCGATACGCCGCTGCTGCCGGGCGAGCACTTCCGATGCCCAGTCCGCCAGTGCCGCGTTCCCATTGGCCCTTGCCGGTGCCGCACTGTAATGCGCGCACGACAACGTGATTGGAGTCGGCGACGGACTCGAAATGCTCCCGCTCCTCGGGCTGAGCTGGGAGAGATAGCGGATCCCGTCCTCCGCGTTCCCAGGGTCAAGGGTAAGTTGTGACAGGCAGTGAAGCAGCAGCGTGTTATCAGCAGAGTTGTTGGGCATCAATGGTTAGTTTTGACTCGTTGTGGGCGTTGCTTGCGCAAAGAAATTTGGATGAGCGCTGCTTGAGCAGAGTTGGAAGCGGCCTCCACGGGCGCGCCTATAATCGTGGGTTGCTAAACCGCAATTCTGCAAGCGAGGCAGGCTTGGCCTATCAGGACCTGAGGGAGTGGATCTCCGCGCTCGACCGTGCCGGAGAATTGAAGCGCATCAAAGCAGAAGTCGATCCCATCCTCGAAATCACCGAGATCACCGACCGCGTCTCGAAGTGGGGACCCCGCGGCTCGCACGGCCCCGGGCGGCCCGGCCCTGCTGTTCGAGAACGTCAAGGGCTATCCGCGGCTCGACGGTGCTTATCAACCAGTTTGGCTCTGAGCGCCGCATGCAGATGGCGCTCGACGTCGATTCGCTGGACGAGATCGCCGACCGTATCAAGGTACTTCATGGACGTGAAGTCGCCCGAAGGTCTGCTCGACAAAATCAAGATGCTGCCGATGCTGGCCGACCTGGGCAAGTTCTTCCCTAAAGAGGTGAAGACCGGCCCGTGCAAGGAAGTCATCAAGCACGACAACTTCTCGCTGCTCGACTTCCCCATTCTTCAGTGCTGGCCGAACGATGGCGGCCGCTTCATCACTCTGCCCTCGGTCGTGACCAAAGATCCGGCTAAGGGCAAGCGCAACGTCGGCGTGTATCGCATGCACGTTTACGACGAGCGCAGCACAGGCATGCACTGGCAGCGTCAGAAGCAGGGCGCCGAGCACTATCGCGAGCGCATGCGCCGCGCCGCCGCCCAGGGCGAAGCTCAGCCCATCACCGCCGCGCTCGACATGATGGCGCGCTCCGGCGGTGGCTCGCGCGTTGCCGAAGGCAAGCAGGTCGGCGGGACGCATGCCCGTCGCAGTGGCGATCGGCACCGATCCGGCGGTGGCGTTCTCGTCCATCGTTCCTGCGCCGCCCGATATCGACGAGTTTCTGATTGCGGGCTTCCTGCGCCGCAAGCCGGTCGAATTGGTGAAGTGCGAGACGGTCGACATCGAAGTTCCCGCCAACTCCGAGATCGTTCTCGAAGGCTACGTGCAGCTCGACGAACTGCGCCCCGAAGGCCCTTTCGGCGACCACACCGGCTTCTACACCATGGAAGACCTCTACCCGGTCTTCCACGTCACCTGCATCACGCATCGCAAGGACCCGATCTACTCCACCACGATTGTCGGCAAGCCTCCGATGGAAGACGCATGGATGGGCAAGGCCGTCGAGCGCATCTTCCTGCCGCTCATGCGACTGACCATTCCTGAGATCGTCGACGTGAACCTGCCCATCGAAGGCATCTTTCACAACCTGATGATCGTCTCGATCAAGAAGTCGTATCCCGGGCAGGCGCGCAAGGTGATGAACGGCATCTGGGCGCTGGGACAGGCGATGTCGACGAAATGCATCCTCGTCGTCGATGAAGACGTGAACGTGCAGGACATCGGCGAGGTCACGCTGAAGGTGCTGAACAACATCGACCCGGAGCGCGACATTCAGTTCACGCTCGGCCCAGTCGATTCGCTCGACCACGCTTCGCGCCTGCCCGACTTCGGCTCCAAGATGGGCGTCGACGCCACGCGCAAGTGGCCCAGCGAAGGCTTCACCCGCCCCTGGCCGGACGAAATCACGATGGATCCGGAGACGAAGGAGCGAGTGACGAAGCGGTGGAAAGAATTTGGGCTGGGGTGAAGCAAGTTGTCAGTTGTCAGTTCTCGGTTATGAGTTCTCGGCCGCCAGCTTCCGAGTTTGTCATGACGAGCGTAGCGAGGCATCTGCTCTCGCGGCCCTTCGCCGAACAGTTGTATTGGCGAGAAATATGGGATGTACGATGAGCATTCGACGTCGTTAAATCCATGCAGCCCATGCTCTCCCTCCTCGAAGCCGCCGAACAAATCCGCACCCGCAAACTCTCGCCGGTCGAGCTGACGCGCGAATGCCTGGCCAACATCGAACGACTCAATCCCAACGCTCAACGCCTTCATCACCGTCACTGCCGAGCTTGCCCTCAAGCAGGCGCAACAAGCCGAAGAAGAAATCTCCGCCGGCAACTACCGTGGCCCGCTGCACGGCATCCCCATCGCGCTCAAGGACAACATCGACACCGCCGGCGTGCGCACTACCGCCGGCAGCAATCAATACCGCGACCGCATTCCCACCGAAGACGCCGAAATCGTCAAGCAACTGAAGCTCGCCGGCGCGGTCATCGTCGGCAAGAACGAACATGCACGAGTTCGCCTTCGGAGGCAGCGGCGTCGTCAGCGCCTTCGGGCCGGCGACGAAACCCCTGGGATCCGACGCGCATCACCGGCGGCTCTTCTTCGGGATCGGCGGCCGCCGTCGCCGCCGGAATGTGCATCGCCGCGCATCGGCACCGATACCGCCGGCTCCGTCCGCTGCCCGGCTGCACTTGTGCGGCGTCGTCGGCCATCGTCCCAGCCAAGGCGTGCTGAGCAATGCCGGAACGATCCCGCTGGCGGAGTCGTTCGACACGCCCGGGCCGATCACCCAAACCGTGGCCGATGCCCACGCAGTCCTACAAGCCTTGTCTCCTGTGGGATGCCCGGCGCTATTACCCTCACAGCCGTGCGAGTTGGCCAAGCTGAGAATCGGCGTGGCACGCAACTTCGCTACCGATTTGGAACCTGATGTCGCGGCTTGCTTCGAATCTGCCGTTCAGACGCTGGTGAAACTGGTCGCCTACGTGGAAGACATTCGCGTCGAAGTGGAACCTGCCTGGGAGGTCCGCAACTTCGAGATCTTCCGCTATCACAAGGAAATGTTCGAGCACACTCCCCAGCTCTACGACCCGCGAACTCTCGACCGGGTGCGCGGTTCGGCGGGCGTGAAAGAGATCGACTATGTGCGAAAGCGAGAGTCGCTAAAAGCCGGAAGCCCGGCTGATGCAGTATTTGAGAAACTCGACCTGGTGCTGTCGCCGACCGTGCCGGTTGTCGGCGCCGCTGCTGAGCGAATTGCAGGCGATGGATTCAGCCGCTCTGCGGGCATATGAAGTGAAGTCTCTTCTTCGCAACACTCTCCCTTTCAGTTTTCTCTGGTGGCCGAGCATCACTGTGCCCTGCGGATTCACCAACTCAGGCCTGCCGGTTGGACTGCAAATTTCGGGACGTCCCGGCGACGACTGGCGAGTACTCCAGTTGGCGATGGCGTACGAGCAGGCAACGGAATGGCACAAGCGAATCCCGCCCGATCCGGGCAGCTCAGATTTCAGAAGCCCACAAACACCGGTTCCGGCTGAAGCTCGATGCCAAGCTCGTCGCGCACACGCGACTGTATCTCGTCCTTCAGCGCAACAACCTCGGCCGCTGTTGCGCCGCCGCGATTCACGATCGCCAATGTGTGACGGCGCGAGATTCCGGCAGCCCCCCTGGCGTAGCCCTTCATGAAATCCCGCCTGCTCCACCAGCCATGCCGCAGGAATCTTCCGGCACTGTTCTCCCGCTGGATAGCTGGGCAACTGCAAACCACGATCAGCCAGCCGGCCTGCCAGCTCGGCATACTGCGTTTCCGTAACCACGGGGTTCTTGAAAAACGACCCTGCACTGCGCGAATCGTGATCTCCCGGTACGATCACCATTGCCTTGCGGCGGCGAATCTCGAGCACAGCTTCTCTTGTCTCAGCCAGGTGGGTTCGCCAGCGTGCGCTGCGAAGTGATTCTGCAGATCGGCGTATGCGATCTTCGGCTTTGCCGTCGTGCACCAGGACAAAAGCTTACGCCGGTGATGACATACTCGCCACGGTCCGTCGTATTGAAGCGGCTGCTGCGGTAGGCGAATTGGCAGTCGGCACTGCGCCAGCACAATATTTTCCAGCGACGCGAGATGGAGAGCCCGCACCTCGGTGATCGTCTCCGAGACCTCCTGTCCATAGGCGCCTACGTTCTGTATTGGCGTGCCGCCGACCGTTCCCGGTATTCCGCTAAGGCACTCCAACCCCGCGAACCGCGATTGCACGGTGCAGGCGACAAAGGCGTCCCAATCTTCGCCCGCGGCAACGTCGAACTGCGCTCGACCGGCCACTGAGGCTCCGCTCTGTAATGCCGAGCAGCGCGACCTTTAACACCAGCCCTGCGAAGCCGGCATCGGAAACGACCAGGTTGCTCCCGCCGCCCATGATGAAAACGGGCAAATCACGCTCACGGGCAAACACAACCGCCTCGCGAACATCCCGCTCGCTGTGTCCCTCGCAGAAATAGCGCGCCGGGCCGCCCACACCGAGGGTTGTCATTGGGGCAAGCGGAATCTGTTCTTGAATGAGCATTGAGTGTTCGTCAACCCCAACAGAAGCTCACCACGGAGACACGGAGAGCGCGGAGACAATCAGGCCTTCCGGCTTGATCAAATTTACTCCGTGTTCTCGGTGCTTCCGTGGTGATCTTTTGGAGCGCCCAAACACAGTCAATTTTCGTGGTGCAAAGGCTTTGCTACAATCCGCGCAACCGGCGATGCACAACCTAATCGACCTCGTGTGGATTCCTGACTGGGGACCCTTCAATGCCCACTCGGCGCAGAGCTTCGAGCGCCTGCTTACAGCAGCGGTACTGGGCGCCGCCGTCGGACTGGAGCGCGAACTAAAACATCGTCCCGCCGGACTGCGAACCAACATCTTCATTTGCTTCGGGTCGGCTCTGTTTACAATTCTCTCCGACCGGCTAGCGGGTCCGGATGTCGCGGACCGAACACGCATCGCGGCACAAATCATCACCGGCATCGGCTTTATTGGTGCGGGCACCATTCTGCATGAGAAGGGATCCGTTTCCGGACTGACCTCTGCGGCTACGATTTTTGTCGTCGCAGGCATTGGAATGGCTGCCGGTGGCGGCCTGTACGGCACCGCTATCGTGGCAACCGCGCTTGTGGTTCTGGCCCTGATCGCTCTCGGCCAGGTGGAGGCGCGTTTCGATCTGAAGCCCGTCATCGTCTCCTATCAAGTAATCGGCAGCGAATGCGACAATTCCGATCAGGTATTGGCTGCTCTGAATCATGCACTGGAACAGATGGGACTTAGCATGCAGACCGTCAATATGTCAGTGTTGGATGGGCAGTGCCGCCTTCAATTTACGGTCGAGGCCTACCGCTCCAAGCAGAAACAGCTTACGGAACGCCTCAAGGCGCTTCCATTGGTCTCAACCCTTGCAGCCACCGCCGAAACGGACCGCGACTGAATGCCCGGAGTCCCTTTCTTCAAGGCCACCGCCTGTGGCAATGACTTCCTGATCATCGATGCCTCGGCATCCTCCCGGCGACATCCACGCTTTCACCCGAACCGTGTGCGATCGCCACCATGGCGTCGGCGCTGATGGCGTCGAATGGCTGCTGCCGTCGAAAGATGCCGATTTGCGCATCAAGCTGGTCAACGCCGACGGTTCGGACGCCGAAATATCTGGCAATGGAACTCGCTGCGTGGCGGCGTGGTACTGCTCTCAGCATCCGGGCACTCTGGTGCGGATTGAAACCGATGCCGGGCTGAAGACCTGCGAGCTGATCTCCCGCGATGGCAACGCATTCGAGTTCCGCACGGCGATGGGCGAGCCCCAGGTCGATGCCGAGACTGGCGGTTGGATTGACCGTCGATGAGGCGAAGGGGATTCCGGTTTCCATGGGAAATCCGCACTTCGTCATGTTCGTCGATGACTTCGCGCCCCAATGGCAAGAGCTCGCCGCCGAGGTCGCCGGCCACCGGGATTTCCCGAACGGAACCAACGTCGAGCTGGTGCGGGTGCTTAACGAGCACGAGATCGAGTGCGTATCTGGGAGCGCGGCGTCGGCGAGACACTCTCCTCCGGCACCGGGTCGAGCGCGTCGGCCGTGGCCGCCATTTACTCCGGCCGCGCGAAGTCGCCGGTTCGCGTGCATACGTCTGGGGGAACGCAAACCGTGGAGTGGGATGAGCCAGGTGTACCTGACGGGCTCCGCGACGTTACTCTGCCGGGGCGAGTTTTTCAGTTAAGATGAACCTTTCCTGATGCCTTCTCCTGCACAGAAGGAACGCATCCGCCCGCCGGCCTTGCGCGCCGGGGATACTGTCGGCGTAATCGCACCGGCCGGCCCGATTACGGCTGAGGCGCTTAAGGCAGGTCTGGCCGCGCTGGAGCGTCGCGGCTACCGTCCATTCCATCTGCCGGCCATTCTGGATCGCGACCTGTACTTTGCCGGATCCGTCGAGCGCCGCGTCGATGAGTTGCATCGGATGTTCGCCGATCCCGAGGTGAAAGGCATTGTCTGTTTTCGCGGGGGCTACGGCTCCAACTACCTGCTGCCGCACCTCGATCTCGACCTGATTCGCAGCCATCCCAAGTTCTTCTGCGGCTGTAGCGACATGACCACGTCTGCTGACATATTTCTGCGACCGGGCAGGCCTGGTTGTGTTTCATGGGCCGATGCTGCAGAAGGACGCGCAGCCGGATGGCGTGGACGAAGAGTCCTGGTATGCCGCGACTTCCGGCGAGCCCTACGTCCGCGACTTTGGCCAACAAGTGCAGACTCTGGTGCCTGGGCACGCGCGAGGGCATGCTGTATGGCGGCTGCCTGTCGCTGCTGTGCGCTTCGCTGGGCACGCCGTACGAAATTCAAACCCGAGGCACGATCCTATTCATGGAAGACGTCGCCGAGCCGGCATTTCGCATCGATCGAATGCTGATGCAACTGAAGCTGGCGGGAAAACTGGACGAAGTGCGCGGGATTATCTTTGGCGAGATGCTCGATTGCGCCCGCGGGGCCGAGGGTTACACCTTGCAGGAAGTCGTGTTACGCGTGGTCGGCGAGTTAGGCGTGCCCGTCGTCTATGGCCTGCCGTCCGGACACGTGTCCCGAAGCAACATTACAATCCCGCTCGGCGTTGAAGCTCATTTAGACGCCGGCGCCACGGTGGTACTGCGACATGCCGCCGCCGCACGTAGCGAAGGCGCAGCAACTCCAATATCCAGATGACGAAACAGATGCATGCCCACCTGATCGGCATATGCGGTACCGCTATGGCCTCGCTGGCCGGAATGCTGCAACAGCGGGGCTATCACGTAACGGGCTCCGACGCTGCGGCATATCCCCCAATGTCGGACTTTCTTGCCAAGCTGGGTATTCCTGTTGCCCAGCCGTTTAGCGAGCACAATCTGGAGCCTCGCCCCGACTTCGTGGTCGTGGGCAACGCGATTTCGCGGGGCAACGTCGAACTGGAGGCCGCACTCGATCAGCGCCTTCCCTTGCGATCGCTGCCCCAATTGCTGCATGACGAGTTCCTCGCCGGCCACGAGCGTCTGGTAGTGGCGGGCACGCATGGCAAAACAACCACGTCCTCCCTATTGGCCTGGCTGTTCTCTGCGGGCCAGCGTGCCGCCAGTTTTCTTATCGGCGGAATTCCGGAAAACTTTGGTAGCTCATTTCAACTCGGATCCGGGCCGGAATTTATCCTCGAAGGCGACGAGTACGACAGCGCGTTCTTCGACAAGGGCCCCAAGTTTCTGCACTACTTTCCTGACGCCCTCATCCTCACTTCCGTCGAATTCGACCATGCCGACATTTACCGCGACCTCGATGAGGTGAAGACCGCTTTCAAGCGGCTGGTGAACCTCGTCCCGCGACGCGGGGTGCTGATTGCATGGGACGGACATGCCAATGTCAACGACTGTATTGCGCATGCTCTGTGCAAGGTCGAGCGCTACGGCTTCGGCGAGCGATCAACCTGGCGCATTGTCGACGTCGAATACCGTCCCGAGGCTACCCGCTGGAGCGTTCTGCATGAAGGACGGCCCTGGGCCGAATTCGAGTTTTCGCTTGCCGGCGAGTACAACGTTTTGAACGCCACCGCCGCTGCCGCCATGGCGTCCCACTACGGTATCAGCGTTCCCGCCATCGTTGACGGGCTGCGCGCGTTTCGCTCAGTGAAGCGACGGCTCGAGGTGCGCTCGGACACCTATGGCGTTACCGTCATCGACGACTTCGCGCATCATCCCACGCGCCATCGCCGAAACCCTAAAAGCGCTGCGTGCCAGGTATGCTGGCCGAAGGCTGTGGGCGATCCTCGAGCCACGCTCGAACACACTGCGGCGGCGCGTATTCCAGGAGGAGCTGGCAAGGAGCCTGGGCATCGCCGACCAGGTCGTGATTGCAGCGGTCTTCAAGTCAGAGGCGATTCCTGAGAGCGAGCGGCTTCACCCCGAGGGGGTGATCGAAGACCTTTCGCAGGCCGGCATTCGAGCGCGGCTGTTGCAAACCGCTGATGAGATTGTCGATGACCGTCGCGCCCGAACTGGTAGAGGGCGACGTGGTAGCGATCCTCTCCAACGGCGGGTTCGGCGGCATTTACGAAAAATTGCCCGCGAAGCTCAAGCAACTGCCGCAGGCTTCCGGTGGAAGCGTGAAACGGCATAGCAACTCTATGCTGTGCTGCCTGCTTGCGTTCCTGTTTCTTTCTGTCGCGATACCAGCTCAGGCCGCAACCCGCGTCACATGCGATACGCCAGTGAATCCGCAGCATGAGCCGACGGAGTACTTCGTCTCCCTGGCCGATGCTCCGACTCATACGGCGCACGTGAGCATCCGCTTGGCCGAATTCAGTGGTAGCGCCCGCCTCGCCATGCCGGTTTGGAACGCCTTATACCAGGTACGCAACTTCGCGGCTCACGTTGAAGACGTAAGAGCGCAAGATGGTTCCGGTCGGCCTTTAAGTATCTTACAATCGAGTACTAGTGAGTGGGACATTAACGGCGCTCCAGGATGTGCCCTTGTCAGTTACGACGTCTACCTTGACACTCCCGGACCGTTCGGCAGCGAACTGGATGCGGAGCATGGGTTTTTTAACTGGGCGATGGTGCTGATGTATTCCCCCGAGCTTCGCAGCAAAGAGGTCAGCATCCGCCTGCTCGACGTCCCTGCGAACTGGGCATTACGGGACACCCATGTATTCGGCGGAGAGGATGCCGGGAAGGTTGAGCAGTCCATTGGGGTGGCCGAAAACTACGACACACTTGTCGATAGCCCTGCCGAGACTGGCGTTCTTCAGCAGTATACCTTTGAGCAGGACAATGCCATCTACCACATTGTGGTACATGGCGATCCGGGTGACTACGACGCTGTAGGACTGCAGAGCGTCCTGAAGCGTATCACCCATGCCACCGTGGACTGGATGGCGGACCACCCTTACCACGAATACACGTTCCTTTACGACTTCCCGCGTGGACCCGGCAGCGGAGGCATGGAGCACGCTTATGGCACAGCGATCTCGGCCAGCGCCTACGGCGTGGTCGACCTCGACGCGCTGGCCAGCCTCAGCGCTCACGAATTCTTCCATCTTTGGAATGTAAAGCGCATCCGGCCTCAGTCGCTCGATCCCATCGATTATCAGCACCAACAGGACACGCGTGCATTATGGTTCAGCGAGGGCGCGACCAACACAGTAAGCGAACTGATGCTCGCGCGCGCCGGGCTGATCGACGAGCAGCAATACCTCAAGCATCTTGCAACTGCGATTACGGAGCTGGAAGGGCGACCGGCTCACCTCTGGCAGTCGGCCGAGGACTCGAGCCTCAATGCCTGGTTGGAGGGCAACGCGTTCTATCGCACTCCGCAGCGCAGCATCAGCTACTACAACAAGGGCGAAATTCTCGGAGTTCTGCTGGACCTGCGCATCCGCGCATTGACCCAGGGCAACAAGTCGCTACGCGATCTGTTCCAGTGGATGAACGAGCACTACGCTAAGCAGCACCGTTATTTTCCAGACTCTGCCGGGGTGCGCGAGGCAGCCGAGAGCATCACCGGGCAGAGCTTCGCGGATTTCTTTCGCGACTACGTCGCAGGCGTGAATGCCGATCCCCTACGACGAGTTCCTTCGCTTCGTTGGACTTCGGCTCACATCCGAGAACGTCACCGTAGCCGACCTCGGATTTACATCGACGTCCAACCTGGACGGCCAATCAGAGGTCACAGAGGTTTCACCCGGCAGCAATGCCGCCCGTGCGGGCCTAAGCCAAGGCGACCGCATCCTCGAAGTAAACGGCCGACCGGCTATGTTTCATCTGGATCGCGTACTCGCCGGCATGATGCCCAACCAAACCGTCAAGCTGCGAATCTCCAGGGCGGGCAAGGAGCATACGCTGAAAATGAAGCTCGGCGCCCGTCAGGAGCAAGAGTCTGTGCTCGCTGATGTCGCTGGCATCACAGCCGAGCAACGCGCACATCGTGCAGCCTGGATTCACGGGGACGACGAACCTGGCGGTGTGCATTGATACGTGCCGTCATCATGCTGTCTTCTGGGGATTGTCGAATCTCCTCGTCGGGCCATTTTTGTTGCTGTACGCCTTAATCACCAGAGGACGTTCGGCCGCTCTATCATGTCGCGACGTTTCTGGCGATTACAGGTGTTCGTCTGGCGGGTATCAGAATTCGCGAAGTCGGGAAAGAGAACATCAAGCCGGGGCAGAATTACATTTTCATGTCGAATCACGTTTCGAACCTCGATCCGCCCATCGAGATCCCTCGAATCCACGAGCGCTGCTCCGTGCTGGTGAAGAAGGAGTTGTTTCGTGTTCCAATCCTTGGCACGGGTATGCGATTGGCGAAGTTGGTTCCGGTGGACCGCAGCAACCGCGAGGCGGCCATCGAAAGCGTTCGCGAAGGCGTAGCCGTCTTGCGAACGGGGCTGCACATGTTGATCTATCCGGAGGGGACGCGGTCCCCGGACGGCAAGCTCCTGCCCTTCAAGAAAGGGCCTTTCCATTTGGCGATCGAGTCGGGCGTGCCCGTCCTGCCTATGACGATTCTGGGCACCTATGAGGCATGGCCGAAGCATCGCTTTGCGCTACGGCCAGGCACAGTTACCGTCGTGTATCACCCTGCCATTGATCCCCGGAATTATGCAGATCGAGACGCACTGATGGAGGCTGTAAGGGAATCCATAGCCAGTGCCCTGCCGGAAGATCGCCGATAAGAGCGCCTCGCTGCGTTACTTTGGAATAACGACTGCCGATTAGCGCATCCAGGGAACTTTTGGTGCTACCCTTCGTATCTTCAGGACAGAGGGGGCGGCGGGCATGAAGAACTTCCTTATCGTTTTGGTAGTTTCCATCGTGGCTTCCATCGAGCTTTGGAGCCTTGGGCTCGCCGCGAAGATCTGGCCATCCCACCCGCTGATTGCTACGACGGTGCTGGCGACTGCAATCGCAATTGCTGTTCAGATGTTCCTGTCGAGTAATGCGCGCCAGTCTAAGAGCCCCCGACTGTAACTTTTGCCGCGGAGTTATCGGTTACTTGCGGCGTTCCTGCTTCAGAAGAATGGGGTGGCGTACTGGAACAATCGCGCCGCGGTCGGCATCTGCTCCCGCCTGCTGCGCCCGCAGCATGACTTCGCTGCGCACGTAGTCCACGAAGTCGGCCATCTGCCGCTGCATCTCATCCATCCGCTCGCGCATTTGCAAGATGATGGCGATTCCCGAGATATTCACCCCCAAGTCGCGCGCCAGCGACAGGATGAGTTCCAGCCGCTCCAGGTCTTCATCGGTGTAGAGCCGCGTGTTGCCCTCAGTGCGCGACGGCTTCAGCAGTCCTTCACGCTCGTACAGGCGCAAGGTCTGCGGATGGATGCCGTACATCTCGGCCACCGAACTGATCATGTACGCGCCTTGTTTTTTACGTTTGGACATGGGAACTCCGCTTGGCTATTCGCTCTTCGCTGCTCGCTTTTCGCCAGAGCCAGTCTTAGCTATCGCTTTGTGTTAGGGCCCGGCTTCAGTCGGGCCGCAACGACCCTTCAATTCTGCCATCCTGAGCGGGCTTCAGCCCGCGAAGGACCTGCTGTTCTGCCGTGCTAGATTCGCCATTCGCTTTTCGTTGACAACGCTCCCACCCTACAACTCCGGCGAAAAGCCAAGAGCGAACAGCTAAAAGCGGTTACCCCACCTGTTTCCACAACTCTTCCCGCGGATCCTGCGCATTCAGCTTCGCGTATTCGCGCAGGATCTCTTTAGATCGCTCATCGCTGGGAGCCGGAGCTACAATCTTGATCTCGACGATCTCATCTCCGCGCTGGTCTTCTTTTACAGCCGAGGGCACGCCCTTCTCGCGCAGGCGCAGCTTCTGTCCGCAAGCCGTACCCGGTGGAATCTTCAGCAACGCGCGGCCGTCGATGGTCGGCACTTCGATCTTCGATCCCAGCGCCGCTTCCGTGATCGACACCGGAACGCTGAGATAAATGTCGTCGCCTTCGCGGCGGAAGAGCGGGTGCTCGCCGACCTTGATCACGATGTAGAGATCGCCCGGCGCGCCGCCCATTGTGCCGGCGTTGCCGCGACCCGCGAGCCGAATGCGCTGTCCATCGCGCGTGCCCGGCTTGATGCGTACCTCCAGGCTCTCGGTGTGCTCCACGCGGCCTTCGCCGTGGCACACATTGCACACAGTGCGATTCTTGCCGCTGCCGCCACATCGCGGGCAGGCGACATTGAACTTCATGCTGCCGCTCTTCTGGGTGACGGTGCCTTTGCCGTTGCATTCCGGGCAGACGCCGGGGCTCTCGAGGTAGCCGCTGCCATGACAGTTGGCGCACGTCTCCTGGTGGGGAATGTTCAGCTTCATGGTGGTTCCGCGAATGGCCTGCCAGAAGCCAACGTTCACCTGGTACTCGAGATCGCTGCCCGGCTCAGGGCGCTGCGCGACTTCCTCGCGTCCGCCACGAAAGATGTTGGAGAAGATGTCGCGAAATCCGCCGGTGCCTGCCGATCGGCGGCCCGCCGCTCCTGCGCCCTCGGCGAAGTCGGTGAAATCGAAGCCGCCGAAGTCGAACGGAACTTCCTGCGTGTAGGTCTGCGTTCTTCCGCCTCCGCTGGGAGGCCGGCCACCGAATCCACCCGCGCCAAAGCCGCCGCCGCGCGCGTAGGCCTCGGCCGTCGCCGGATCGATGTTGTCGGAGTAGAAGCCGACCTGGTCGTAAATCTTGCGCTTCTTGGGATCGCTCAGGACGTCGTTGGCTTCGGAGATCTTCTTGAACTTCTCCTCCGCCGACTTGTCGCCGGGATTGACGTCCGGATGATACTTGCGCGCGAGCTTGCGGAAGGCCTTGCGGATCTCCTCCGCCGTGGCCGTCTTCTTCACTCCGAGATCGGCGTAATAGTCTTGTTGGGTGGTGGTTGCCATTTTGTTTAGCCTTGCCCCGTGAGTTCTACCAACCTACCTATTGTTTTGCTGGGGGCGGTGGCGCAGGCTGTGGTTGCTGACCCTTCTCGGGCGTACGTGGCGGCGAGGGGGTCTTCGAGGGCTGTGGCTGGTAGCTCTTTTTCAGTGGTTGATAACTGTCCTTCGTTGGATATTGCCTGCTCATTTAGCCTCTCCAAGGAAACGCACATAATGAATTTCAGGTTCTGGAATCCATATGGAATTGCCAAGGGGTTTCCATGTCGGGCTCGTGTCTCCATCGAAAGTGGTCAATTCGAACTCATGTTCAATGAAGATGTCCCGACACTCGTCCCCTGCACTTGAATTCTCCGCGAACCACCCGAATATCGATTCGCCGTTCTTCAGCTTGACTTCAATCCTACCGCCAAGTTGTCTCGAAAGATGCCAGTCCCAAGCGCTTGGAGCCGGATTTACGACGCGCAGACCCATCTTTGGCGCCCACTTACCAATCAGGTCTCGCTGCTGAACGAAAGCCGACGCGGCACCGAGAACTGTTGGAGAGGCGAATGCCACCAGTAGAAACAATGTCGTTGCTCGGGGCACAGTACTTACGAGCCTGTCAAAGATAGGACGATTCAACAACAGGGCCGCCCAAACAGCATTGTTGACGCAGCTCAACGTAAAGAATTGAAGCAATTTATCCTTTGCTGAAAACGCCGTTCGGGGCACCAACCTTCCCCGAACCGAACCCATGACGAAGCCAGGAACGAGGAACAGTGCAACGATCGCGACCGCAGTTTCATTGGCTAGATTCATGGTTTAGTAAACGTCGATCGACAAGAGTACGCCGGTGCCCGCATTCCTTCGCCCCGTTTTGGCGAAAGGCGGGCGGCTTATTGGCTCTCTTTGGCTTCCGCAAAGAACTTCTTAATGTCAAATCCGACGCCTCCGACCTTTGGCTGCAGGATGACGGCATCCACTATCGCTCTGCCTACTCCTCTGCGCATTCGTTTGGCCACTTTGAACTCCGATAACGGCTTGTTGTCTCTTATGTCCTCAAATACGCGCCGAATCATCTCAACGACATCTTTTGCAGACTTACATACTTTTCGAAGAGGGATCAAAAGAAGTGCATCTTTGCGATCTTCTTTAGACCGATGCGCCCGGAACGACTCGCGAAATGCCGACGGATGGCGGCTGGTGACGAGGATCGCCGGAAGAATGTTCTTCGCATCTTCTCCGTTCACGTGGTGCCACGAAAGAACTTCATCTTCAAAGTGCACCCCTCGTGGGCCGTGAATTACGACGGCGTTGGAGCGGGACGCCAAGTCAGCCATTTTAGGAAGGTTTGCGCGGACTGCATTGCCGAGCTCTTCCTCCCAGCCATAGTCCAACAGATAGACATAGTAGGCACGTTGTGTACCTGCTGGTATCTCTCCGATCGAATGAACATACAGGCCCATAGCTACGCTCCGTGCGGTTTCAGAAACTTCTCAGCTCTTCGTTTGGCTCGAGCCGCCTTGGCGGCGTCATCGGTTTTAGCCGTGGGCGTGAGCCCGCGGTATACGTTCATCAAGATTCATCCTGAGCCGCGTAGCGGCGGCACGGGTTCAAATCTGCCGTCCCTATGGGACTCGATCCTAATTTCGTACATTCACTCCCGGGCTTACGCCCGGAGCTAACACCTCGTCGGCGCTCCGCGCCTGCTAAGGCTCACGCCCTCGCAAATCGTGTCGTCGGCTAAAGCCGGCTCAGGGTTTGCTTTTCTTGCCCACCCAGCACTCCCGCCAAAGGATGGCCTGCGTGCTGGGCTAAGCTATTTCGCGCCTACGGCGCTGGATCGCTGTTCTTCGTTCAATCCCGCCAACGCAATGTTTCGTTCGGAGCCGGTGCGAAGAGACCTCTTTCTTCTATCCACTAACCACTATCCACGTCTGTCAACTGACCCCCGGAAACTTCGTTCTGACAAACGACAACTGGCCACTGACAACTCAGTTCACTACCGCCGGTCCTTCATCTCCCATCGGCACGACGATGTTGGGCACAAAGCCCGCAGCATCGTCGAGCACCGGAATCGCTTTCACACGCCCATCGATGCCGGGCGTCAGCAGATACCAGCGCCCCTCGTTGGGGTTGAAGCTCAATACATAGGACTGGCCGTTTACTTCAAATCGCAACTGCTTACCTCTTTCCAGTTTCCGCTCGCTTTTCGCTGTTCGCTCTTCGCTATTCGCCAGAACGGAGCAGCGATCTAGTCTGTTCTACTCTCCGAAAGTCGCTCTCGCCATTGCCACAAAGGGTGCCACGCGGCACCCCCTGTTTTCGCGAAAAGCGAATGGCGAATAGCGAAGAGCGTCTTTACTTCTTCTCATCCACGTCCACGTACTCAGCATCGATGACGCCTTCGTCCTTCTTCGGCTGAGGTTCGCTGGCGGCCCCGTTACCACTCGGTGCCGGTCCGCCCGTGGGCGGCGTTTGCGCCGACTGCGCCTTGTACATGGCTTCCGCCAGCTTGTGCGAAGCCGCCTGGAGCTTCTCGCGCGCCGAGTTCATCGGACCCGCGTCGGTTCCTTCCAGCGCCTTCTTCGCGTCGGCCAGCGCATTCTCCACGTCGCTGCGCTCCTGGCCGGAGATCTTGTCGCCATGCTCGCGCAGCATCTTCTCGATGCTGTACACCATGCCGTCGAGCTGGTTGCGCGCTTCCACTTCCTCGCGCTTGGCCTTGTCTTCGGCAGCATGAGCGTCGGCGTCTTTCGCCATGCGCTCGACCTCTTCCTTGCTCAGACCCGAAGACGACGTGATCGTGATCTTCTGGTCCTTGCCGGTGGCCATGTCCTTCGCGTTGACGTTCAGGATGCCGTTGGCATCGATGTCGAACGTCACCTCGATCTGCGGCACGCCACGCGGAGCCGGCGGCAGTCCCGTCAGGTGGAACTTGCCCAGCGTGCGGTTATCGCGCGCCATCGGACGTTCGCCCTGCATCACGTGCACCTCGACCGACGTCTGGTTGTCCGCCGCGGTCGAGAACATCTCCGTCTTCTTGGTCGGGATGGTCGTGTTGCGCGGAATCATCGGCGTCGCCACGCCGCCCATCGTCTCGATCGACAGCGTCAGCGGAGTCACGTCGAGCAGCAGCAGGTCTTTCACCTCGCCGCCCAGCACGCCGCCCTGAATCGCCGCGCCGACCGCGACCACTTCGTCAGGATTGACGCCCTTGTGGGGCTCCTTGCCGAAGATCTTCTTCACCAGCGCCTGGATCGCAGGCATGCGCGTCTGTCCGCCGACCAGCACGACCTCGTCGATCTTGCTGGCGTCAACGCCCGCGTCCTTGATCGCCTGTTCGCACGGGCGGATCGAGCGGTCGATGATGTCGCGGACCATCTCTTCCAGCTTGCCGCGGGTCAGCTTCTTCACCAGGTGCTTCGGACCGCAGGCATCCGCCGTGATGAACGGCAGATTGATCTCGGTCTCCATGGTGGTGGAGAGCTCGATCTTGGCGCGCTCGGCTGCGTCACGCAGACGCTGCAACGCCATCTCGTTGCCCTTGGCCCGCAGGTCGAGGCCTTCATCCTTCTGGAACTCGGCGATCAGCCAGTCGACAATGCGCTGGTCGATGTTGTCGCCGCCCAGGTGCGTGTCGCCGTTGGTCGACTTCACCTCGATGACGCCTTCGCCCACTTCCAGGATCGAAATGTCGAACGTACCGCCGCCGAAGTCATACACGGCGATGGTCTCGTCCTTCTTCTTGTCGAGCCCGTAGGCCAGCGCGGCCGCCGTCGGCTCGTTGATGATGCGCTTCACTTCCAGACCCGCGATCTGGCCGGCGTCTTTCGTCGCCTGGCGCTGCGCATCGTTGAAGTACGCCGGAACGGTGATGACGGCTTCCGTCACCTTCTCGCCGAGGTAGTCCTCGGCAGCCTTCTTCAGCTTCTGAAGAATCATGGCCGAAATCTGCGGCGGGGTGTATTCCTTCCCCTGCGCCATCACGGCCACGTGATCGCCCGACTGCACCACCTTGTAGGGCACCATCTTCATCTCTTCGTTCACTTCGTCGTAGCGACGGCCCATGAACCGCTTGATCGAATAAATGGTGTTCTCAGGATTGGTGATGGCCTGGCGCTTGGCGACCTGTCCGACCAGCCGCTCGCCGTTCTTGGTGAATCCCACGACCGACGGCGTGGTCCGGCCGCCTTCTTCGTTTGGAATGACCTTGGGCTCGCCGCCTTCCATGACGGCGACCACCGAGTTGGTGGTACCCAGGTCAATGCCGATAATCTTTGCCATTGCAGCCACCCTCCTTACGGGTTATAAGTTCGTAAGCCACTGATTCAAAATAGTCATCGAGTCGCAAACTCGGTATTTATAACAGCCCGACTATAGAACTTGAGTGAATCATTGTCAAGTTTTAGATGGGATTGGAGGGCGATAGTTGCAGGAAAAAGGGGAGGTCGGAACGGTTTTCGCTGCTTCCGAATCTTCCTTGAATTCTGCTTACGTTCACTGCCTTCACTATCGCCTGCCTATCTCGGCGCGAAAGAATCTGGAATGCCAATCGCAGAGAGATCCGCAAGGTACGCGACAGCATATCCAGCCTCCAGTCGCTACGCGGCGACATTCAGCAACTGATGCACGCCATCGCCGAAGCCGCCGAGACTCGCAGGAAACGCGGATGGCCGCCTCCAGAAGTGAGGCAATTTGACGCTCCGCAATGCTCTCCAAAGCAAGCGACGCAAGAGGAGTTCGCCGCCACCAGAATAGGATGACTGTTGGTGGCAGTGGGCTCCTTGACGGGCTTCGCTGGTCGGGGCGGCGAATACCATCCTCAGAGCCGCCTGTTATGCGCGCATGGCCGATCTCCAATCGGCTCGCTAGTGCTTTTCAGCCAAGGACTGCGAAATGATCGGAGGAGTCCTTGGCTCAGAGAGAGGAAGTAGAAGTCATGTTCCGATTTCATTTTCGGAACGGGACTATGTCTGGCGATCAGGTATACAACGTTCAGCAACGTGGGCCATTCCGTAGCTACCGAAACATTCGCCTGATACAAGATCATTGCGATAAAGGGCGCGGCTATGATCGATGCTCCAAGACAAGAAGGTTACCGAGTTGCAAGGTATGCCTAGAGATTGGTACGTCAAGGCTGTACCGGTGGCTTCGAACAAATCGATCTTCCACCAAAGCGCCATGAGCCATGGTGGCGTGAATGTCATATTGTAGCTCCAAGATATGGGCGAGATGCTCAATGGCAGGAATTGGCCTGAGCAAGAAGCTAATATCTCGGTTGGTTCTGTACGGATACGTTACCCCACGTCCGATAGCCCCACATACTGGCTTCGTTTAGTATCCAGTCTGCCACAACGAGACCCAGCATCCCGAGTCGGCGCAGGTCTTGATCTTCTCGGTGGGAAGAAGATTGCCCAAGGGCAACGTGCTACTTCGGAAACATTCGGCCAAGTGGAGACTAGCCGCACTTCGTCACGACAGTTGTTGAAGATTGCGACGGCAGCAATGCAGCAACTATTCATCGAAGGCATAAGCTTCAAGAATTCGACAAGGTATGAAGCGACTGTTCATGCTCAAGTACATGCTGCCTATGAGCCGTCCAACTCTGCAAGCTGATGTGGCTGGCCTGGGCGGTGCTCTGGGTGCTGTGGGCGTTGCGCACCAAGCGCGCACAGATTCGACTGAAGTCGGTCGGACGCGCTCACCTACATGCTGCCCACCGCCGCGGGAGCGTATCTTTGCATGGCCGGCTCCGGCGTCCTAAGCCGGATAGGGCTGTGGCGCCTGGACGTTCCTCCCATCCCCTGGCTGATGTGGCTGGGAGCGGCGCTGACATTCGTCGGCCTTCTCTTTGCCATCTGGGCGCGGCTCTATCTCGGCAAGAACTGGAGCGGACTGGTCACGGTCAAGCAAGACCATGAGCTGATTCGCACCGGCCCCTATCGCTTCGTCCGCCACCCCATCTATTCCGGAATAATTCTGGCACTGGCCGGAACGACGCTGTGCCGTCGCAATGTCTGGGGCTTTCTCGGTGTCGCGCTGGTGTGGCTCGGCCTCTGGCTCAAGAGCCGACTCGAAGAACGCTTCATGATCGACACCTTCGGCGCGCAATACGAGGACTACCGACGCACCACCGGCGCTATCCTGCCTCACTTTCGCTGAGCCCGCCTCGCTTCCGAATCGCCCCTCCGGTTTCCCCAAACTCGCGGCTTCGTGAAATGATGAGCATGGAGCTTAGCCGAATGTACAGGTTTCTCTGCCTCGCCCTGCTGGCCGTGTTTGCCATAGGGTTAATCGGACAAACACCAAGCCAGAGCGGTGGCACGTTCGATCCGGAGAAAGACCCTTCCGGCATGTATTCCTTCCTGAAGGAAGGCGAGTACGTGCAGCTTACGATGGAAGATGGTGAGCTCTCCGGATTCATCTCGCGCTTCGGCGACAGCGATACCGATAAGGGTCAGTTCATCGACCAATTCTTCAGCAAGGGCTCGCTGAAAGCTGACCACCTTACCTTCGCCACCAAGACCATCCACGGCGTCTGGTATGAGTTCGACGGGACCATCGAGAAGCAGCCTGGAAAGCAGCCCAATCAGGAAGGCTACCGAGTCCTCAAAGGAACACTCAAGCAGCACGCCGGCGACGCCAATGGAAAGGACAAAGTTCGCGAGCGCTCGGTCGAGTTCAAGTCGTTTCCCGAGGGCGTGAGCCGGTGATCAGCGCTTCGCCTCCGGCGGTGCGGTGTACTCCGCCGGCGTCGAGGGCGCGCCGAACCTCGGGTTCTGCTGTTCGGCAACCAGCTCTGGTCCCGGTCCGTAGGTTCCTGTGGCGCGGCCGAGTGCATCCTGGCGTTGCCGTTCGGTGGCCGCCGTGCGTGGCCGATTCTCCAGATAAGCCTTGACGTCTCGCACCCGTCACGCGTACCGGGTTCGGGCTGGCCTATGCGGCAGCACTCTGGCTGGCGGCGGACGAAATCATGGTGCCGACGCTCAAGCTCAGCAAGCCGCCGGATGAGGTTCCACTGTCAAAGCACATTGAGGGACTGGGCGCACACCTGGTATACGGCGCAACCACCGAGGGATTGAGGCGCGTTTTGCAATAGGCTGCATGAGCGCCGCTAAGGGGGATGTTTCTAAAATCCTCCGTGCCTCTGTGGTGAGCTTGTCTTTCTTACTTGCTAGCCGTCGCAGTGGCCTGCTGTTTGGCGCGTTCTGCTTCGATGCGCGCGATGGTGCGCTTCAGCCAGTGCTTCAGGTTCTCGCGCAACTCTTCTTCCGTCTGGGTAGAAGCGATGGTGGCGCCTTCCCGGTTCAGGGGGATGTGGTGACAGGGCACATCTTCCGTGCGGTACTGCTCGGGCACGAAGTCGTACAGCACGCACTCGTGGCAAGCATGGGAACGGGTGGGATCGCCGTGGTTGAGGCAACTCAGTGAGTCCTGGAAAATCGAGGCCGGTCCCCACGGGGTGCTGTACCAATTGCCATAACCGCCCTGTTCCACGAAGTTGAGTTCGTAGCGCAAAACCTCGAGAACGTCCCTCTTATCTTCCGACATGGCAACCTCCACTGGGAATTCGTTCGCTCCGCGTTTGTAGTCGATTGTGGGCCGGCAGCGCACAAACATTCTGTGACCAACCTCACCGGCAGATGTGATTTGTTACGTTGAGCGTCCGTACCCGAGCTCGAAGAGCGAAACAATCCGTAGCCCAGGACGGAAGTCCTGGGTAGGCTACCCCCTAGGATCCCCGAGCCCCTTCAGGGGCGGCACCGGTACATCGTGCGGCTGACCACGATGTGTGCCGCCGGTTGAAACCGGCTCAATGTCATTTTGGGCATGTTACCCAGTGCTTCCGCACTGGGCTGGAATTGTTGCAACCGAAACCCGGTGAAGCTTCGGCCGACTTGGGGTGGAGTCCCCCGCATTTATGCGGGGAACCGCGCACGTTTCTCAGGAGCCGCGCTTTAGCGCCGGATGCCCGGGCAGGAGGTCAATGAGTGCTATGGCGATTTATCACTCGTAACTGTGTAAGTTCCGGTTTCACCGATCGATTCACTCCAGAAGGTATGTGGTTTCCCAGAAGCCGGTTTCTGGCCAAGTCCAATTCGGGTGTGCTCGTCAGGCCTCAAGGTAGCGCAGCCGATGTCAAATGGCCACCGATCATTACGTTCCGAGCTCCCGGCGCTCGGGTGCGGAGGAATTGAGAGCGGCCACGTTGCGGGCATAAATGCTGATGCCGGGCATTGCGCTCAGCCCGTGGAGGAAGATGCTCAGGACCACCGTCGCCATCACGGCAGCTCGAATTGCAGGTTCGCCGGGAAGATGAAGTTCCTGCTCAAGGTACACCAATCCCAGGACAATCGACGCAAGCCCACGCGGGCCAAACCAGCCCATAAAGATAACGGAGGATGGGCTGAGGTGTGTCCCAATGAGCGCGACTGCGACAGGCAACATCCGCACTACCGTCAGACTCAGGACGGCATAGACCCAACTGGCTGGTGTGAGTTGTGGCCAATTGGATACTACGACCATGCCGAACAAAAAAAACACCGCAAGATTAAACGTCTGTCCCCACTCCTCAGCGAACTCGACGCTGTGCTTCCCGGCATCTTTGAAGGGTATCTGTATGGCGAGACCGGCGACGAACGACGCAATAAACATGCTGGCGTCCACCATTTCCGCCAGCAACAGGCAAAGCAGGGGCAGCGTGACGACAGCGATCTGTTGAAACGATTCGGCCAGCCAATCTCGGCGGGTGGCGGTGCGCAGCAGCCAGCCGCCGATCAGGCCGACCGCGATCCCTACAACCACTCCTAAACCCAATTGCTCCCCCATGAACTGCAGCAGGCTTGCCGCCCCGCCTTCAATCTTGGCCGCCGCAAGTGCCATGAAGAACAACAGGAACGGCACCGACAGTCCGTCATTGAGCCCGGCTTCAACGTTGAGCGCCTGGCGAACGGGCATGGGCACAAGCGGGCTAGTCACGACAACTTGGCCGAGTCCGGCGTCGGTCGGGGCAAGAATGGCGGACAGAATGCCCGCTTCCCAAATTGACAGGCCGGGAAACACCAGTCGGGCGACAATGCCGCCCAGTAGTACGGTCAAAAGCATTCCCGCGCTCAACAAGCGACCGGGCAGCGTTTCGATACTCCGCAACACTGTGAGATCGGTTTGGCTGGCGTCGGTAAATAAGAGCAGCACCAAACCTAACTCAGCGAGTCGGAGGAACACATTGGGGGTCATGCCAGCCGCGGCAACCCGCATCCAGTGCGAAGACAGTACCATTCCCGCAGCGGTGAAAAGAATGGGAGCGGTGATCGGTGTTTGCGCTGCCCTTTTTGATAAGAGGGCATACCCAAAGAGAAGTAAGACGAAGATAGCAGCAGTCGTCATGTTCTTACGTCCTGACGCAGCAGCAAGTTAAGGGGAATCCCTCCAAGTATCCGCCCAAATCCCCAAGTTAACACCCCAAAAAAGCTGACCTTGACACCTTTCGCAACGGGGTGACTTGCAGCCAACCAAAGAGCTCATCGTAGCGCTGACGTGTGAAGGGTCTTTAGCATCGTTGCGAGCGTCTAAAATCCTGCTCGGCTAAGGTTGTTTTTCTCTGTGACGGGACTGTCGCCGGCGTTAAGAGGCCGCCATTGATGAATGCGGCTCACGACGACGAAAAAGTAACCTGTGGACAAGCCGCACATAATCACGCCCACCAAAGCCTCAACCGGTCCGAGCAGCCGCCAGGGCTTCGCCAGCACCACATCGCCGTAACCAAGGCTCGTGTAAGTGACTCCGGAAAAGTAGAACGCCGCTTCGGCATTGGGCAGATATCCACGCCACAGGTAGAACAATCCCCAGATCGAAACTTCCGCCAGATGGAGCAGGAGCAGCCACCAGATAATGTGGAGCAGCCTGCGGATGACAGGCCAAACTTTGTTTGGCGGCAGGGCATACAGACTCGTCAAGTGCCGGAGCAGTACCGCGATACCCGTAGCATGCAGGGCTACTGTAAGGAGCACCAGAACGCACGCGCTGAGGATTATTGAGAGCATTTGTTATTGTCTCGTTGGTGCTGCGCAGTCGCGGCAATCCGAGTAAGTCATCCGGATGCCTCTTTCGCAATCCCCCTTTGCCCCAAGTTCTTCGCGAGGAGCTCTTTCAATGCCAGGGTCATTGGGATCGCCATAATCGCGCCTGACAGGCCGAAGATGAACCCCCAGCCGACTAACGACAGCGTGATTTCGAGGAAAGAGATACTCAGCTCATGTTTCGCGAACATCGGCATGACTACGTTGTCGACGATTAGGTTCGTCAGAATTAAGCCGCAACCCACCAGCAGTGCTCTCTTCCAGCCATACACCAGAAGTGTGATGAAAGTGGGCGGGATGAGTGCAATCGAGAAGCCCAGGGTCGGAATAAAGTCGAGGAAGAAATAAAGGAACACCCAGAGGACTGCTTCGTCTACGCCCATGGCTAGCAAGAAAACCAGGTTAATCAGGGCGTTAATCCCTGCGGCCTTGGCAGTGACGGCGACGTACTTTCTCGAGTAAAACCCGTGCTTCGTCAGGATCTCACCGAGCGGGCCCCGTTTTCCCCCGGGACCGTGCAACATTTCCATGATCAAGAGGAATGCCAACAGTAGAATCAGTGCGCCCTTGACGACGATCGCACCGGCGGCGGGGAGGACAAAAACAGTGATTTCGCTAAGTCGCTCAGGTGTGAGCACATTCTTGAGGGCCAAGCTCGTGGGCTCAACGCCGTGAGCACTCAAGAAGACCGTTACCTGTTCGTAGAGGCCAGCTAGACGTTGTCCGTAGAGCGGAAGTCTCATCGTTAATCCCGCAACACCCAATTCCAAGGCTAATCCGACTAAGAGCCCTGTGGCGGATAGCGCGACGGCTGTGATCCCAGTCGCCCTGGCTTTCGAGAGCCTGAATCGGTGCATGAGCCAAAAGGGAAATGGGGCTACGGCGTAGGCGAGCAATAGACCGAGCAGCAAAGGCCCGAGGAGTTCAGACAGAAACCTAACGCCCCACAGGATAATAACGATGCAAGCTGTCCCCTGCAGTAAAGGTAATAGCGGCTCTTGGAAGTTGTCTTTCATGTCCGAGAACACATGTCGTGACTGGGAAATCCTGGCAATGCCTCAGATAACAATAACGAAATCCCCATCCCTTAGGTAATCCTGAGCAACAGCCGATCGGCGAGTCTGCCTCCCCGAAGATTGTACTGAAGTCGGCTTGTGGGAAGTTGACGTGTGATTGGCGGTCGAGCGACTGTTTCCGTATTACTAGCGGGAACCTACTAGGATTCTATCGAGAGTGCTCAGGCGATGAGAGTTCTGAGTGATGCAGAGAGGTGGGCCGCCTGAGCACTGGCGATAGAATCGGTTGAACGGAGCCGCCGCCAAAAACTATGCGTTTTGAATGGCAGTTTGGGGTTGGGGTGTGGTGGGTAGCAGGTCGGGGCGACAGCCGGAAATACCTATATTCGCCAAGCTGGTGAGCGCGGACGGGCTAGGAAAGCCAGGGATGCGACGCGATGTGCGCACGGCAAGCCCCTGATTGAGGCGATTGCCGACACTGCTACCTCGGCTAACACGGCAGGGCAGCGCGGGAACCAGGTCTTGTAATAAGAGGATGGGGATCATGAAGAGTTCTCCGCTTGGGGTGGATCGGGCAGCCAGTCGGAAAGCTGGGCAGGGGAAAGCGCGGCAATGACCCGCATGACGCCGCGATGACAGTTTGGGCAGAGGTGAGCGCAGGGTGCAGCGGGTGGCGGAGAAGCAGCGTGCAAGTGGGAACGGCAGAGCTGCAAGAACTTGCTACGGTGGCGATTGGCGAGCAGGCCGAAGTAGCGGATGCGCACAAACCCGGCGGGTAGGACATGCAGCAGGAAGCGGCGGAGAAACTCATCGGCATCGAGGGTCATGGTACGAGTCTGGCAACCATGGGCGTAGTCTCGCCAACGATAGCTGATTCTGCCGTCGGCCATGGAAATGAGGCGGGAGTTGGCGATGGCAATGCGGTGGGTATAGCGGGAGAGATAGGTCAAGACCTGAGCGGGTCCGGCAAAGGGACGCTTGGCATAGACTACCCAGTTGCGGTGGGCAGCAGTGTCCAGCAGAGCGGCAAACAGCTCCGGTGATTGGAGAGGAGCCAACTGACCAGCGAGGGTGAGCTGGTGTTTTCGAAAGGCCTGCTCCAGGGTATCCAGAAACTTTCCGCGAAACACCGGACTCAAGACCTTGACGGGCAGAAAGAACTTGTCGCTGCACGCAATCCAGCGCCGATGATCGTGTGAGAGTCCCCCGCCCGGCACCACACAATGCACATGAGGATGATGCAGGAGAGTCTGCCCCCAGGTATGGAGAATGGCGAGAAACCCGATCTCGGCACCCAGGTGTTGGGGATCGGCGGCGATCTGTAGAAGGGTCTCGGCCACCGCCCGAAACAGTAAGCCATAAACCAGAGCCTTGTTCTGCAAGGCCACGGGAGCCAGGACATGAGGCAGGGTGAATACCACATGGTAGTACGGAACTGGCAACAGCTCGGCGGAGCGCTGGGCCAACCAGAGCTGCCGTGCTGCCCCCTGGCACTTGGGACAGTGTCGGTTCAGACATGAGTTATAGGAGATGGCTTGCTGTCCACAGCCATCGCACTGGCGGAGGTGGCCGCCGAGTGCGGCAGTCCGGCAGGCGGCAATCGCACGCAGGACCTTGAGGTGCAGGAAAGTCAGCCAGCGGCGATGCCGCTCCACGAACGCTGTGCCATAGCTGCGAACAATGTCGGCCACCTCCAGGGGTGGCCGAATCATTTTTTAGAGCGCTCCTTGGTCAAGCTCAAGGAATCCAGAGGGCTGGCGGTAGCCCGCACGTGTTTTTGAGAAACGTGCAGGTAGCGAGTCGTGGGTTTCAGGCTACTGTGACCCAACAGTAACTGGATGGTGCGAAGGTCCGTACCTGATTCCAGCAGATGGGTGGCGAAACTGTGGCGCAGCGAATGCGGAGAAACCTTCTTGGTCAGACCGGCTCTGCGGACGGCATTGTGAAAAGCCCGGCGCAAAGCGTTGCAGCCGACGGGTTGGTCTGGGTTTTTGCCTGGAAAGAGCCATCCCGTAGGTTTCTTCCGCCGCCAGTACTGGCGCAGCACTGCGAGTAAAACCGGGGACAACATTACCACTCGGTCTTTGCTGCCCTTGCCTTGATGGATCGTGATGGTCATGCGTGCCGAGTCGATGTCGGACACCTGCAAACGGGCGACCTCGGAAATCCGCAAGCCCGCCGCGTAGATGGTCATCAGCACCGCTCGCGTCTTCAGATGCGGTGGTGCCTGTAACAACCGCGCTACCTCGTCCTGGCTGAGGATCTCGGGTAACTGCTGGGGCTCACGCTGGAAAGGAATGTCCTCGAGGATGAAGGGTTGCTTCAGAGTCTTGACATAGAAGAATCGCAACGCGGAAACGAACACGTTGTAACTCGACCATGCCAGCCTTCTCTGCTTAATCAGGAATAACTGAAACTGACGAATGTCGTCGGCTCCGAGCTGATCGGGAGAGCGATGGAAGTGTTGAGCAAACTCGGTTACACACCGGAGGTAAGAACGAATGGTTGCAGGAGAGTAGTTTCGCCGCTGGAGTTCTTCCAGCATGCGCTGTCGCAGATGGGTCATAACGCCTCCTATGCGTGACGACCCCAATTTATGCCCTCAAACGATCGCGCACTTTCTGCCGCGATAGCGGCTTCGTTCAACAGGCGATTACACTCAAAATCCCACAACGGAGCGTCTCGCCATGGGCCACACGGCCACATCACACTGACCTGTGACAAACTCGCTTGGTGGGCCTGTCCCAGTTGGCTACAATGGCTCCAATGAGGACAAGGGAGAGTTGTATTCTCTCCCGGTCGTGCTCTTTGGTGGATGTATGTGACGCGATTCCGCTCGTCATAGCGCCTGTTGGCCGCTGTTAACTACTAATAAAACACTTCCACCCTTCCATCCCCTGAAAATCGCACCTATGTCTTTATTTCGGAATATTTTGCCTGTAACTCTCACGCGCTCAAGATTTTGCGGAGAGACTTTTCAGGCGGCCCAATGGCATCAAGATTTTAGCAATAGGTTGGGGGGAGGGGGTATCTCAGTTGTCGGTGGTCGGTGGTCAGTTGTCAGTAGAGAGCGGAAGTTACGTAGTAATTATCAATGTGAAACGTGGAGTGCGAGAAGTACGAACTGCGGGTTCCTCGGCTCCCCCTCGCCTGGGCTCGGGGTTGACTCGCGTTGACCCAAGAGATTGGTGGTCAAACGGCGCGGCTGAAACCGTGCCCGTTCAAGGGTGCCGCCCCTACGGGGCTGCGGAAGACTTCAATGGGGACACCTACCCAGGACTCCCGTCCTGGGCTACAGATTGTTTCGTTCCTTCGGAACTCAGACGCACTGCGCCGTGGTTTTTCGTCACGTACGTCGGTTATTCAGGTCACATTTTTTCTCTTTGCCCAGGCATACGATTCGTGCGGGATCACCCTGCCCGGAGCACCGCATGACTACTGCTGCCGTTGAGGAAGTACAAGAACTCGAAGCGAAATCTCTTCCCGCAAATGCCTATCAGACGCTAGAAGCTGACGAGCTATATCTGCCGCTGGTGCCGGCCTCTGCCACAATTCCGGAGCTGACATGGCGCTCGGTGAGCTGGGGCGTGGTGCTGTGCGTCATCTTCAGCGTCGCGTCAGCCTATTCCGCGCTGAAGGTCGGCCAGGGAATGGAGGCGGCGATTCCGATTTCCATCCTGGCGATCGGCCTGGCTCGCATTTACAAGCGCCGCTCCACTGTGCTGGAGAACATGATCATCACCGGGATCGGCGGCACTTCCGGCAGCGTAGTTGCTGGAGCGGTCTTCACCATTCCGGCGCTCTACATCCTTCACCTCGATCCGCATCCGGTGCAGACCATCTTTATCTGTCTCGCCGGCGGCTGCTTGGGTGTTCTCTTTCTGATCCCGTTGCGCCGCTATTTCGTGCGGGAGCAACACGGCAAGCTGCCCTTCCCTGAGGCCACGGCCATCACCGAAGTCCTGGTTACCGGTGAGAAAGGCGGATCGCAGGCCAAGCTTTTGCTCCAAGCGACATGCATTGCCGCGGTGTACGACTTCTTCGTCACCAGCTTCCACGTGTGGAAGGAGTACCTGAATTTCCAGTTCGTTCCGGTGATGAAGAACCTGGCCGACCGCCATCGCATGGTGTTCAATTTCGACGCGATCGGCTTCATCCTCGGGCTTGGCTACATCATGGGCTTGCGGATCGCCATGATCTTTTGCGCCGGCGGCGTGCTGGTCAACTTCGTTCTGGTCCCGGCGATCTGGTTCATCGGCAGCCACATGGGCGACGTCACGGTTTATCCGGCCACCATTCCTATCTCGCACATGACCGCCGCTGAGATCTATCGCTTCTACGTCCGCTACATCGGAGTAGGCGCCATCGCGGCTGCCGGACTCGTCGGCATACTCAAGTCTCTGCGGGTGGTTGCAGGATCCTTCGGCATCGCGCTGCATGCCTTCCGCCACGGCGAAGCCCCGCACATGGAACGGACGGACCGCGACATTCCTATCCTCGGCATACTTGCTGGCGTGGTGGTGGGCGCGCTCGCCGTAGCGGTCTTCTATGGGCAACTGCACGTCACGTGGAGCGTGCTCGCCATCGGCCTGGCACTGACGTTGCTGTTCGCCTTCTTCTTCACCACCGTGGCTGCCAACGCCATCGCCACAACAGCCAACAACCCCGCTTCGGGCATGACCCTGCTCACCGTGATTGTTTCGGCGGTCGTGCTGCTGAAATTCGGGCTCTCCGGAACGACGGGCATGTTCTTTGTGATGGCGCTCGCGGGCATGGTTTGTGTCGCGCTCTGCGCCTCGGGACAGTTCATCACCGACCTTAAGGCAGGTTACTGGATCGGATCGACACCTTCGGCGCAGGAGAACGTAAAGTTCATCGGGGTGATTGCCGCGGCCATCACCGCTGGCCTGACCATCGTGCTATTGGCCAAGGCGTTTCAGTTCGGAGAGGCTGCTCCCGGCGACCTGCGCCAGGTGCTGGTCGCGCCGCAAGCCTCGGCACTGAAGGCCATCGTCGAAGGCTTCATGAGCGGACAGCCGGTTGCTTACATTCTGTTCGGGATCGGCGCCATGGTCACCGTCATCATGGAGATGCTTGGGCTGTCATCCATGGTCTTCGCCCTGGGAATTTATCTGCCGCTGCAACTGACTACGCCGATTCTCGCCGGCGGGTTCATCTCGCACCTGGTGAACAAGCGCGCCGACAAGACGGGCGGTGAACAGGGTCGCACGCATTCGCGAGCGCGGTGTCATCGTCGCCGGAGGACTTATGGCTGGCGGAGCGTTGGGCGGTGTCTTCGGCGCGGCGCTGCGTCTGCTGCCACAATATCGGGAGGAGCTCATCCAGACTCCCTTCTATAACAACCAACCCATATCGCAGACCATCTCCGCCATCATGTTTGTGGGACTGTGTCTCTATCTGTGGTTCAGCTCAGTTCAAGGAAAGAAGGCCGCCTAATGGACAAACTAGGAAGCTATGTTGCTGATGCCATTCTCGGCATCGATACCCTTTGGGGCGGAGACGTGATGTGTCCGTCGGGCACGGGACGTTTCATCGCCGATTCATGGTTCTCCGACGAGCCGCTGCCGCCGGCGTACACCACTCCCTCTGCGGCTCGGCTGCGCGAAAGCGGAGGCGTCTCGGGCAAAGCCATCGATCGCAAAGCGGTCGACGAATATCTGCGCGCGATCGATCTTCCGGCGGCCATTGCCGGAGTGCGCGAAGAGCGCGTCATCGCAGCCCGAATTGGCAGGTCCGTATCTAGAAGGCCTCGCCACATGCCTCGAAGTGATGTGGGACCTCGCGATGGAAATCCTCGGCAACGGCCCGGCGGTGCCGTATGAGCGTTGTGTGCTGGCCTCAACCGCACGCGCACCAGAGCCGTCTGCGCCTGAGAAGAAGCGCGACCGTGTGGCCGAGTTGCTGAGTCGCGCCGGATATCCATCAACCTCGCGCGAGTCGCTGCTGGAGAGCGTGGATGCCTGGCGGCGCGAGCGTATCGTTCCTATGGGCTCGGTGAAGGCGCTCGGAGCGGCGGTGATCGCGCAGTTCGATCAGCTCAGCGCGGCGAACGTCATGCCGTACTTGCCCGCAGGAGCTGGCTTCGGTGCCGCGCGCCAATATCGAGTTCCTGCCGATCAAGGAGGCGTGGTTCTCCGGCTCGATGAACTACGTTGGCCGCGCGCGCAACGCTGACGGCTCGCCGAAGTACGAGGCGACCTACGAGATCAACGCCTCGCTGCAGATTTCGTTTCCTGAGTTCCAGCAGCTCGTGAGCCACGAAGTCGTGCCCGGACATGTGACGACGTTTGCATACTTGCAGAACTTGTATTTCCGCAAGCTGATGGGCTTCGAGGCGACGGTGCTCACCATGAACACGCGCGCAGCGAGCCTGTTCGAGGGACTGGCGAACAATGCCATCCTCATGGCCTACGGCGTTAAAGAAGTGGAGCAGTTGCCCGACGAAGACATGCAGATCGGCGTTCTGCTCGCGCTGCTACAGGACGATGCCAAGAACCAGTCGTCATATCTGACATGGGGAAAAGGCGCTGCGCAGGAAGAAGTTGCGAAGACGCTGCGCCGCGATTTCCTGGTGAGCGAAGAACGCGCGGGCAAGCTATCGGGCGCATGGGGCCGGCATCCGCTGCTGGGCCGCATGTATCTGCCCGCCTATCGCGCGGGGACGAAGAAAGTCGCGGAACTGCGGCGCAAGCATCCGGCGAGTGAAGTGCTACCCGCGCTGTACGGCTGCCGTGGGCTGGTGGATATCGAAACCGTAGAAAGCGCGTTGGAGGTTCACAGCAGCGCAGCGCGAGGTTAGATCGCAAAAGGGGCATCGTCCTGACAGAGGCTCGATGCCCCAGCGTCCGAGGAATCACTTACGACGACGCAATAGTCTACTTTTGCGCTGGGACGAAGGCTTGTCACCTACCGGTGCCACACCCATCACTAACAGTACGCTGACCGAACCGCTCTAATTGAGTAGGTGTCTCGGGAGACAATTGTTTCCCACTTCTCACCTTTCACATCTTCGCTGACGCGAAACGAGGCTCTTCAAACGTCTCTCTTGGCAGCACGGATACCCAAATCTCTCAGGGGGTGATCCCATGACGTCCACATTCATACACAGGTGCATCTTCCGCATCGTTGTTCTGCTACTGTCGTCGCTGCTCATCGCGGCGCAAAACCCTGTACCCTTTCTCACACAGCCTCTGATCCCATCCGCCATGATTCCGGAAAGACCGGCACTTGTTTCTCCGCTCGTCGTGAACGGTACCGGATTTGTTCCGGGAGCCACGGTCAACTGGAACGGCAAGCCGCGTGTGACAACTTTCGTGAACAGCTCGCAGCTTCGTGCTTTCATCCTGTGGTCAGACATAGCTGTTCCAACCACCGGGTGGATCACCGTGGTGAATCCCAGCCCGGGCGGCGGTACATCGAACACTCTTTTCCTGCCGGTTCATCGCCCGATCTCACAGATGTCGTTTCAACGCCAAGATTATCCAGTCGGCGTCATGCCTGCGTTTCCAACAGCATTCGACATAAACGGAGACGGAATTCTGGATCTCGCTGTTCCCACCAACAACAACGGTGAAGGGCAGGTTCTCTTTTTGATGGGCAACGGAGACGGCACATTGCACCAAGGGAGCACATACGTAGTTGGATGGGGTACCGTGATGCCTATATTTGCGGACTTCAATCGGGACAGCGTACCGGACCTTGCCATCGCCGTGCATTCGCCGAGTGCTATGGCCGTGCTGCTGGCATCCGGAAACGGCACCTTCGGTTCGCCCTCTTACTATGAGACCGGCTCCGCTCCGACCTGGGACATCACCGCCGATTTCAACCGAGATGGCAAGCTCGACCTGGCGACGGTGGATCAAGGGTCCTACACGTTATCGGTTCTGATGGGCAACGGCAATGGCTCCTTCCAGCCCTTCGTTACATATCCGGTTGGTTATCCGACCGCTCTGGCGACCGGCGACTTTAATCGGGATGGCAATCTCGACATCGTGGTCGCCGTCTACGGTTCCAGCACTGCGGCCGTTCTGCTGGCCAAGGGAGATGGCACATTCCGCCCAAAGGTTGACTATGGCGCGGGCGGCTGTCCGGGTGGGGTTCAGGTTGCAGACTTCAACGGAGACGGAAAGCTTGACCTTGTGGTCGCCAATCAGTGTGAATCATCCGTTTCGATACTTCTGGGAAACGGAGACGGAACCTTTCGCCCACAGACGAAGTTTCCGACAACAGGTGGCTCGGTTCGAGTCGACGTTGCAGACATGAACGCCGACGGCAAGCTGGATTTGGCCGTTGCGACGTACGGCAACATGGCTGACGTCCTTCTGGGTAACGGCGACGGGACATTCAAGGCGCCCGTATCGTTCCCGATAGCGAGTAACCCGTTCGACGTATCCGCATACGATTTCAACGGCGACGGTCGAATGGACATAGTTACGTCCAGCTACGGAGAGAACTCGATATCAGTGTTGGTTGCTCAGCCGCTGTCGAATTCTGGAACCGGGGAGAACTAAGCGCGTGGCAGTATTCGGCTAGAAGCTGAAGACCGCCTGGAAATCGATTCTGCGATTGGAGCCGCTGGCTGAGGCGGAACCATACGGCCCGCCGGCCAGGGCGTTGGCCTCGCCGAACAGTGGGGAAGACAAGTTGCCCACCAGCGGAGCGAGGTTGACATGGTTGGTAACGTTCCGTCCAATGGCGGTAAGAGTCAGGGTGTAGCGTCGTGCGACTCCGCCGCCTAGCGCCAGAGGGCCGCTGCTGGCGCCGCCGAATCCGCCGCCATGCGGGCCGCCCGGTCCGTGGCGATGACTGCCGGGAGCGCCGCCGCCCATACCTGCGTCCGAACTCAGGCCGCCGCCGGTCTCCCGCCCGAAGGTAAACGATTTGCTCACGCGCAAATTGAGTGAGTACCGTCCGGAACCATAGCCATAGTAGGGCGGGATATAGGTCTGCCCCGGCTGGGGAGCGGTATCAAAGGTGCCGTAGTTGGTCACGACAACATTTGGCCCGGGGCCAGTGGCAAACGTCGGACGATCATTGAAAATCGAGTCGCCGTTGTAGTCCTGTCCGGTGGTGATATTGAACGGCTGGGCGGAGGTAGCGATAAAGAAAGGGCTCACGCGGAAGCCTTTCGGCATTGCAATTGTGCCGCCGATGAATACGCGATTGTGCACGTCATACGATGCTGGGCCGTAGCTCAACTGCGGATCATACTGGTCGAAGAGAAAGCTGCTGGCCCCACTGGTGTTGGAGTCGACATAATTCAGAACATAGTAACCAAAGAGGGTAAGGCGAGCGCCCCGCCGCCAGTTGCCATTCACGATGAGCTGGTTCTGGCGGAAATCTCCCTGGGATTCGTACTGGTAGATATTGCCGATGTCGCCATACGGGCGTACGCCGCTGGAGGGATCCGCCGGATTGTAGGTCGAGGGAAAGGGAGCGTTGATGTTGCGGGTCCAAAACTGGTGCAGTCCGCGGGAGTTCAGATAGGAGACCGACAAGTTCGCATCCTTGCTTACCTGTCTTTCGACGCTGACAGCAACCTGCTCAATGTAGCCGGCTTGCAGGTTCGGCGCGATCTGATACACGGTGGGGAATACGGCGTTTTGAGAAATTTGATTAGGCGGCGGAATGTTGGGGAAGAAATCCGGCTGGTTGACGATGTACTGGGTTTGATTGATGCCGTTCTGCCGGTCGGCGATCAGCACATACATCTTGTCAAAGCGGTCGTAGAAAATTCCCCAACCGGCGCGCAGTATGGTCTTGGGCGATGGATTGTTGCCGCGGCCGATTCCCCAAGCGAAGGCGATTCGAGGCGCCACCGCCGACTTGTCGGGTATCTCGTTCTGAAATTCGTAGCGCAAGCCGGCGCTGACCGTGAAATTCGGCTTCCACTTCCACTCGTCCTGAATATAGAGGCCGACATCGACCTGGTTCACGGAAATCGCAGGATTCCCAACGATGACGAAGAACTGGCTGGCCCCGCCGCCAGCCGCGCGGATTTGCTGCGGCGTCAAGCCATTGGCTATGCCCTGCTCAGTGATTTGGTACGAGGTAAGTGAGTCGAAGGTGTAGGTGCCGTTGAAGTTGCTGTTGGCGTAGTCGGCTTCGCGCCCGTCCCGTACGCGCGCTCCAAACTTGATGAAGTGTTTACCATGGAGCACCGAAGTGTAGTTCTGGATTTCAAAGTTGTCCTGGTTATCTCGGACGAACTGCGAACTGTTGCCGCCTCCCAGAAACGCGCCGATTACGTCGACCGTGGTATCGGTGTTCGAAGGATTGAGCTGGCTACGGGCGCGGCGCCAGGAGAAGTGCGTCTCGTTGACGATCTTCGAGCCGAACAGTTGGGTGTCGCTTAGCTGTATGGTGTTTTCCGTTTCGATGCTGTTGTAGGCCTGGCTGGGCAGCGCGAACTGTCCGACTCCGGCGTTCTCGTCGGTGTCGTGCCAGTACTGATAGCGCACGGTCAGTGTGTTATTGGGCGTGATCTGAAAATCAAGGCGCGGGCTGATGACCGTGCGTGTGCGTGGTACAGCCAGCGTAGTGTTGTACGGGACTTGTTGAAAGTCCGAGTTCAGTACGAATGCGTTTACCACGGCCACGTCGCCGATCTCACGCTGGTCAACGGACAGAAAGAACGAAGTCTTCTTGCCAAGCGGCCCGCCCACGTTGCCGCTATATAGTTCGGAGTTGTAGCTGGGCTCTTCCGTCGCGAATGGATTCTTGCTATTGAAGCCCGCGGTATTTCCGGTGACCGATACCTGCCCGTGCCACTTGTCGGTGCCCGGCTTGGTGAAGATTTCGATGCGCCCGTATCCGAGCTTGTCGTACTCGGCGGAGAAGGGGTTCTGATTAATGCGGATTTCGCGGATCGACGACTTGGGCGGGATTTGCCCGCCTGTGAAGCCGTCGATGTAGATCTGGCCACCATTGGGGCCGACTGATGGCCCCGCCAAGGCCTGCAGGTCGGCAGCCAGATCGTCAGGATCGTCGGGGAGGGCGTCGAGGTCTTTGCCCTTCAGCACGATTTGCGTGGCATTCCTGTCGTTGGAAATATCAAGACTGCCCGCACTGGCGCCTTGTTCCGTTACGTTCAGGTTCTCCTGCTCGACCAAAATGGAGAGCGCTACATCCACCTTCTGCGACTGCCCGGAGGCGACATCGAGATCGTCGACCTCATATAACGCGAATCCCTTGGACTGCGCCTTGAGGGAATACTTGCCGGGAGCTAGATGCTTGAACTGGTAGGTCCCATCTTTGCCGGTCTTAGTGCTGAGGGCGGTGCCGTCGGCCGCGACGAGTTGTACGTCGGCTCCGACTACGGCCGCGCCGGATGGGTCGGTCACCAGCCCGTGCAGCGAGGCGGTTCCGTTCTGCGCGTATGCCGGCAGGATCGCCAGCGCCACCAGGAGGACCGCCACGAACTGCACGAATCGACGAAACAACAAGAACATAGTTTTCCCAGAACGTTCAGAGACTGCCCGTAGCCCTGCGAAGCTAGCCGCCGCCTTCCGGTGCAGAAAGGCTCCAGGGCGATATGACCATGTCCTTGGCGCCCTTGGGCGCGGCAGTCAGGATGGGCTCCACGCCGCCAACCACCTTGATAGCCGTGACCTCATCGCCCGCATTTCCTTCGGTTGACACGATCATGACGGCGTCACCCTTCTGAAAATCGCTGAGGGCCGCTGCCGGCAATCGGCTGAGCATCTGTTGGAGGTCTCCGGTCGCGCCGCGTCCAGAACCAGCTTGTCCGGAGCCGTTCGATGAACTCGACGACTCTGCCGGCGGTGGACTGCCGACACCACCGCCTCCGGGTGGTCCGCCCGGGGCGCCGGCTCCTCCCGTAGCCGCTTTCAGGCGCATGGCAATGCGCTGCGCCATTGGAGCAGGCAGCTTGCGCAACTGCGATTCGGAAGTCACCTTAACCTGCACTGGATTTTTGCTGATACTGTCGGCCACGGTCATCGTGCCGCTTGCGGTATCGATCGCGCTTATTGTCCCCGCGATGTTGCGGAAACTGCCGCTGACGATTTCCTCCGCGGCGAACTGGGTGCCGTCTTCGTTGCGTTCGCCGCGGGCGCGCAACTGATCGCCGGGCCGGATCTCCGCCAGCGTGCTCGGCTTGGCGTCATCGAACTTGACCGAGTTGGGGGCATACCGCCGGACGATGGTCGCTTTCGTTGTGTGCACCGTCACCACGCGCTTGCCGGCCAGTGAGGTCAACGCGATCGTGATGTCGCCGCTGGCAGGATCAACCGCCGAGACCAGTCCCCCGATGCCGCGCTTCTGCCAGTCCTGCTGTTCGCTGCGCTGCCGGGCCTCGAGATCGATCTTCTTCATGACGATCACGTAGCCCGCTGCGACCGACTTGTCTTGCGCGTCTTTCCCCAGCACCAGAACGCGGTCGCCGGTCTGCAAATCCTGCAAATGGATCGGCACCGCCTTCTTCAGGTCTTTCTCTCCGGGATTGACTTGCAGATAACGGGTGGTGTCTTGAACAGAAATGTTGCGGTCGACTCCCTCGTCGGACTTCACTACCAAGTTATTCGCGCCCAGGGTGTCAATGGTTCCCACAACCTTGGCCGTTGCCGGGGCGGAAGAGCCTTGCTGTCCGGGCATCGGCCACGCACCCGCGCTGGTGGGCAAAACCACGCCGAGCAGCAGAAGGGCCGCGCGTGCGTGAAACGTGCCTGTGTCACGAAATCGCATTCTTGCTACTGACGAAAGGGCTCAACTGCGCAGAGAGACCCGCGGGGTTTCTGGACCGAAAGAGCCAGCTTGAGGTCAGATTCTCTCACTCTACTATTTCCAGCCACAAAGGTGGAGTGGGGCATGGAAAAGAATTGTTAATGATATATGGCACGAAGGGGGGATAACGAAGAGTTGTGCGTTGGCCGCCGTTGCGCGGTATGCTTAGTGATACCCATGGACAAGACCATCCGCGTGTACGAAAGCTTCGACAAAATGAAGGCGGACGAGTACCGCGAATGGCAAGCCCTGCCCGGCTACGAGCGATTGAAAGCGGTGACCGAGTTATCAATGGAGCTCTATGGGCTCAAGCAAGCGACGAGTGATGCTCAACCCAGACTTCAACGCACTCTTGTCCATCTTCAACGACCGCAGAGTTAAGTACCTAGTGGTTGGTGGGTACGCAGTTGGTTTTCATGCGCAGCCTCGCGCCACAAAGGACCTCGATCTATTCATCAAGCCCGACCGCGATAATGCGGAGGCGGTCTATGCGGCCCTTGGAGAGTTTGGAGCCCCCCTCGCGGGTCTCAAGCCACAGGACTTGTGCGAGAAAGGCAAGTTTTTCCGAATGGGCAGCGCTCCGGTGATGGTTGAGATTCTTCCGGAAATCCAAGGTTTGGATTTTGACGCCGCTTGGGAGAGACGGGTTGAAACGACTGTCGATCCTGAGACCGGACTGACAGCGTTTTTCGTTTCGCGCGACGACCTCATCGCGGCGAAGCTGGCAGCTGCACGACCTCAGGATCTGGCGGACGTGGACGCGCTGATTAAGGGGGCGAAGAAGGCGAAAACGCCACGGAACTAGTCCTGCAAAGCGTTACGTCCTTCGGTTGCCGCTCGACGCCTAGGCTCGCTTGGCCACTGGCCCCTCCGCTTCCATCCGCGCGACGTGCTGGCTGGCCTCTTCCATGTGGGAGAGAGTTGTTATGGGGACGATGTTCGACTCGCCAGTGATCAGGCGTGCGGAACGCGTGTAGGTGAAGTAGCTCCAGGCCCAGTCGAACATCACGGCCAGACGATTACGGAAGCCGATCAGGAAGAAGATGTGGACGAACAGCCACGCCAGCCAGGCGAAGTAGCCGGAAATGTGCACATTCCCGGGAAGGTCAGCGACGGCGGCAGCACGTCCGATGGTGGCGAGCGTGCCCTTGTCGAGATAGTGAAACGGCGCGCGCGGCTTGCCCTCCAGGTCGGCCTTGATCTGCCGTCCAACCCACTTGCCCTCCTGCATGGCTGCCGGAGCTAATCCAGGCACCGGCTTGCCGTCACCATACGTGATCGAGGCCAGGTCGCCGATGACGAAAACTTCCGAATGTCCGGGGATGCTGAGATCAGGCTCGACCAACACGCGGCCCGCCTTGTCGGTTGGAGCGCCCAGCGCTTTGCCCAGCGGAGACGCCGACACCCCTGCCGCCCACAAGATGACCGCCGCCGGCATCACCTCGCCGCCGATGTGGATCTCGCCTTCACCAACATCGGTCACCATCGAATTCAAACGCACTTCGACGCCTAGCTTCTGCAACTGCCGGAGCGCACTTTGCTGAAGATCGGGCGTAAAGGAAGCGAGCACCGCGGATCCGCCTTCCACCAGCAGAATGCGGGTTTTCTTGGGATCGATATGCTGGAACCCACTGCTCAATGACATGCGCGCGATCTCGCCCAGCGTTCCCGCCAGCTCCACGCCCGTCGGACCGGCCCCGACGACAACAAAGGTCAGGGGCATGTGCGTGCCGGTGAGCGCGGTCTCCCGCTCGGCCAACTCATAGGCAAGCAGAACCCTGCGCCGCATCTCGAGCGCGTCTTCCAGCGTCTTCAGTCCTGGTGCCAGCGGCTCCCAATCGTCGTGCCCGAAATAGGCGTGACTCGATCCGGCGGCAACCACCAAATAGTCGTATGCCAGCTCGTATCCATGGAACTGCAACTTACGGTTGGCGACATCAACGCCGATCGCCTCGCCCAGCAGCACTTCGATGTTGCGATAGCGAGCGAGAATCTCGCGGATGGGCGCGGCGATTTCGGCCGGAGAGAGTCCAGCAGTCGCGACCTGGTAAAGCAGCGGCTGGAATGTGTGATGGTTCTTGCGATCGACCAGCGTGATGTGAACCGGCAGCTTCGCCACCGCCTCCGCAGCCTTCAGTCCACCAAACCCGCCGCCTATGATCACAACCTGCGGTACACGTGCGTCAGCCATAACTTAGAGATGCCTCACAGTATCAACTGGCTCCAGGCAATTGGGCTACCGAAAAGTACGGTTTATGTCTGCTGCGGTCCCGGTTGAAATACTCAGTGGCGCGGTTTGCGTATTGCACAGAGAAAACTGTTCAGGGCAACAAGTCACGCCCCAAGAACCATGCTCCGGTGGCCAGGAGCGCACCGATGACGGCCCCCATCCAGAAATTCTGGATGCGGGTGTTAACGGTCTGCATGACGCGCCGATTGTTGGAAAGCAGCAAAATAAAGATCAGGATCGGGATGGTCAGGACTCCGGCGAGCACCTGCGAAAAGTACAGCGCTTTCACCGGATTGATGCGAAAGAAATTCACCACGCTGGCGACAAAGAGCGCAGCCGAAATCAGGATATAGAAGCTTTTGGCCTCCCACGGATGCTCGCTCAGGCCGGCCGGCCAGCCCATGGCTTCTGAAACGCTGTAGCACATCGAAGCGACTAACACCGGAAGAGCGACCATGCCTGCGCCGATGATCCCGACAGCGAATAGAAGGCTCCCCAGGCTCCCGGCGGCAGGCGTCAGCGCGGCGGCAGCCTGGCGGGTAGTCATGTCGATGGGGCGGGGAAGATGCAACACCATCGCAGCGGCGACCATGATGCTATAGGAAAGTACAGTGGTGGCGAACGTTCCGGCGTGCGATTCTGCCCAGTTTGGACGCCCTTCGCCGATCATGGCCTGCTCCCGGCGCGAACTGGTTTGCCACACTAGCACGTAAGGCGTGAGCAGCGATCCGAAGAGTCCGATCAGGGCGGTGACGTATTCCGGACCGCGGCTCACGTGCGGCACAAAGGTTCCCACCAGCAGGCTCCAGAGGTTGGGACGCGAGAGCACTGCGGCCAGCACATAGAGAAAAAGAGGCAGTGACATCCAAAGTAGAATGCGGGTGAGTTTGCGGTAGTCGCGAAAGATGAGGAAATACCAGACGGTGAATGCAACTCCCGCAACGAAGAAACTGCGCTTCTGGAGGAGGATGATACTCAGTCCCTCGCTAACCGCCATCAGGTCGGCGATGATCATTGCCATGTTGAGGACGACCACGGCGGAAGCGCAAACCATGGCAAGATGCCGGCCATAGTTTTCCCGGAGCAGGTCTACCAGACCCTTTCTGGTCTCGTAGCCAATGCGCGCTGACACCGCGAAGACGGTCGACAAAAAAGGAACGCACAGGACGATTACCCAAAGCAGCGAGAAATGGAAGGTCGCTCCCACTACGGTCGCCGTGATCACGAGTGATGGATCTACGTTGGCGGCGCCAGTCACCAGCCCTGGACGAACGGTGCGCAGCAGGGTCCCGACGCCGCTGTCATGGGGTTGCGGCGGCGCCAGGGGTCTGGGCCAGTTCAGGACGGAACCAGCATCCGGTTTCTTGGGGCTAGGGGACCTTTGGAAGCTCACGGTTCAAGTCTCTTTCCAGCTTGCGTTCATGCCGCAGCCGGAAGGGCCGCCAGTACGCAATGATCCCGAATGCAGCAATGGCGGACAGAAGCAATCCGCTGCTGATTCCCAAAAACGCATTCGAGGCGTGGGTTTCGGCAATGCGCGCAATGACCTCGGCATTACGTGGCGTGATCACCAGCGCGAACGCCAGGGTCAGCATTCCCATCCCTGCCAGCAACCCGGTGATGTTCTTGGCCCACTTGCCCGTCGAATGGTATTGCGCGAAGAACGAAAACCCATAGAAGACGAGGCCCGCGATCAGCAGGAAATTAGCCGCTTCGACAATGGGGGTGCTGATCCAGCATTCTCGTTGGACGCGAGCGAGCAGCGGCAGGTTGGAACAGAGCTGCTGGTTTCGCGCGAGCGCAGTCGGGAAGAGACGGGTTCAGGCGCGCCGTGTATCTTCATCCAAGCCACTCGAACCTTAAGCCGGTCCGACGACGCAGCTCGGCAAACTGTTTCGGCGCGGCGCAGCCGAGAAGGGCATCCTGTCCGCCGAGATCGAGATAGGTAAACCGGCGCTCAGTGTTCTGCACTTCCAGCAACGCTACAAATCGGCTGAAAATCATGGGATCAATCCAGCGCTCGCGAATGCGTGCCGGCCAGCTTACCGGCTCATCCCGCAGCCGGAACTTCAGCCAAACCACACCCGCAGCCCATTCGAATTCGTCGCAAATCTCGGTGAGGGGTAAAGCCCCGCCTGCGAGAATCGACATGCGTTGCGCGATGCGAGCGTAGTCTCCGGGGCCTTCGATACAACCAACTCGCAAATGCCATACGTTATCGCAAAAAGGATTTCGATTTGGATCAGAGTCGTCGCCGAGTACGCTTAGCAGGAGGCGGAAAGGTTCCGTCTCGTACTGCCGCTCGGGTTGGCGGGCCAGCAAATCGGCGACGCCGGTGCCAACGTTGGGAACAATCCCGCAACGTTCCAACTGATCCAGTTGGGCGTACAGAGACATGTTGCGGTTAGCAAGGCGGCGAAGGAACAGCACAGAAAATCTTCGCACGAATGGCCCGGCCGGGGCTTAGTAAGACCGTCAGCATTCGGGCCGCGGATATTTGCTCTGCGATCACAGCGCACCGGGTTAGGCGCATCGCGGGTGTAAACTTCTCCGCAGTGCCCCGAACTACACAGACTTACAGCGATAACTCTGGAAAAGAGCCCGGCGCTTTGGGAACTCTCTTCCTGGTGGGAACTCCCATTGGAAACCTGGAAGACATCACCCTGCGGGCCCTACGGACGCTGAAGGAAGTCGATCTCATTGCTTGCGAGGACACCCGGCAGACGCAAAAGCTACTGAACCACTACGGAATCGAAAAACGAACCATCAGCTATCACGAGCACAATGAGTTGGAACGCGCTTCTGAGCTAATTGTTCATCTCGAGAACGGAGATAACGTTGCGGTCGTGAGTGACGCCGGCATGCCGGGCGTAAGCGATCCCGGGTATCGGCTGGTAGCTTTGGCTGTCCGGCACCATATTCGGGTGGTACCTATTCCCGGTGCCACGGCTTTCCTCTCCGCGCTCGTGGCCAGCGGCTTGCCTACGGACTCGTTTCGGTTCGGCGGCTTCCTGCCGGCGAAGGCTGGGGCACGCCGTTCCATGCTTGAATCTTCGCGTTCTTCGTCTCGCACGCAGATCTTCTACGAGGCCCCTCATCGCCTGCTGGAAGCCTTGCAAGACATTATCGAAGTGCTCGGCCGGGATCGGCGAGTGGTAGTGGCGCGAGAGGTCACCAAGCTGCATGAAGAGTTTCTGCGCGGGCCGGCCTCGGAAGTACTCGGCGAACTCAAAAAGCGCGCCGAGGTTAAGGGCGAGATTACGCTGCTCATCGCGAAAGGCGAAGAGCGCCCGTCGGCCCAGCCTACCGGATCCGTGGCGGTCCGCGTGCGTGAGCTAATGCAATCCGACCAGATGGAAGAGAAGAATGCTTTGAAGCAGGCGGCGAAAGAGTTTGGTTTGTCGAAGAGCGAAGCCTACCGCGAATGGCAGCGAGCGAAATAAGCGCAGCCCGGCAGCGACAAAGCCACAGATCGGCGCTAGTCGAGTTTCTGCGCCCGGCGCAGCCTGCGGGTCTCCAGAACCAGCGCCATGCTGTGGGTCAGATTCTGTAAGGTAACGATCCCTACCAGCCGCAGATCGTCAACCACCGGGATCATCGTCAGTCCCCTTTTACCCAGCTTCCGAAAACCCGCTCCCAGCGAGTCGGTGCGTTGCGCGATCTCGAAATTACGCATCATTGCCGACTGCACGTAGCCGTTGCCCTCACGACGGAGGGCATCGAGAATTCTCTGCTTGTTGACGACTCCTACCATGTCGCTGCCGCGCACTACCGGGAAGTCGTCTTGCAGCGAGTGGACGGCTTTGTTCAGCGCGTCTTCTAATGTGTCGGCCGGAGAGAGAACATTGAACCCAGTGAGCATTACATCTTCCATGCTCACAGCTTCCAACAGTGAATGAAAGAGCACCGAGCGGTCTTCCATCTGGGCGCCCAGAAAGAGAAAGAAACCGATCAGCACCAGCCAGACGTTCCATGCCAGCCCGGCCAGCATCATCACCATCGCCAGGGCCTGTCCAATCATTACGGCGCGACGTGTAGCCAGGACATAGTCCATACGTTCGGCGAGCAGCGCCCGCAGTATGCGGCCACCGTCCATCGGATAGGCCGGAAGTAGATTGAAGGCGCCCAGGAAGATGTTGCCCCACACCAGGCTCCGCGGCAGATTACCGGCATGCACAAAAGGCTGTCCCCAGAGCTTTACCTGGGGCGCCAGAGCAAGGATGAGGAGGGCCGCAACGCCGGCAATGACCAGGTTCACCAAAGGGCCGGCAACGGCGATACGGATATCGCGGGCGGGATTTGATCGCTCGGGGCCAGGCTCTTCCATGAGAGTCATGCCGCCGATCGGCAGCAATAGAATCGAACGCACTACCAGCCCGTAACGGCGCGCGACCAGGGCATGTCCCAGCTCGTGCAACACGACGCAACCGAAAATGATGCCGACCAACACCAGTCCGCGGCCTGGTCCACTGGTACCCATCGCCGCCGACTGCGTAAACCATACGAAAGCCAGCAGGAACAGAAAAGTGAGATGGATGCGAACCTCTACCCCGAACAGCCGCCCTGCCGGAAATGACCAGCCTCGAAACACGTGCGCCTCTTATTTCAAAATTCTATATCCTGCGAAGGTGAGGATCATCGCCGGAAAATTTCGCAGCCGGCCCCTGCAATCGTTGCCAGGACTCGACCTGCGACCCACCAGCGATCGACTGCGCGAAACGCTGTTCAACGTGTTGGCATCAGCGGGCGACTTGCAGGAGAGCGTGTGGCTCGACCTGTACGCGGGCTCCGGAGCAGTAGGTATCGAGGCGCTAAGCCGCGGGGCGCGCCAGGTGTACTTCGTAGAATCCGCGAAGAAGCACGTGCGGCTGTTGCGCGAGAACCTGGCATCGCTAGGAATCGATTCTGGGTTCGAGGTGGAGGAGCGCGAGGTCGCGCGAGCCTTGCCCCTGCTGGAGTCAACCGGCGTCGTCTGCAACTACTGCTTCCTCGATCCGCCATATCGGATGCACGGAAGCTACGAGCGTACACTCGGGTTCCTTTCGCAGGCTCGACTGTTGCAGCCATCCAGCATTGTCGTTGCCGAGCATGAGAAGCGTTTCGACCCCGGTGAACGTTTCGGAGCGCTGGTGCGCTATCGCAAGCTGGAGCAGGGCGATACCGGGCTGAGCTTCTACCGGCTGGCGTAACGGGTTGACAATTCCTCTCGGCAGGCTCCCACACGATCAGAAAATATCCTCCCCTGCTAAAGTGGCTGGGGCTGAGGATTCCAGCTTTATTAGCGTCGCGTCCAGTTAATGCCCCACTCGGTTAAGATCTTCTCGATACCCTGTATATTCGGTTTTTTGTGGTTAAAGTCTTCGTACCATATGCCGAGAATGTCGGATGGTAGCTCGAGATCGCCGACTTTGAGAAAACAAACTTGCTGGCGCCGTCGGAAGAGGGCGCTGAGCCACCCACCTTCAAAGATCACGTTTTGCCGGGCACGGGGCTGAGGTTTCGCGTCGTCAAGAAAACGTCCTTCATCGTCTGGAGTCAACAAAACAAATCCGGCACAGCATTCCCCTATCAAATCGTCCAACTTCTGCAACACTTCGCCAGTACTAGCTTGCTCGCCGAGAATAACTGGAGTAACCCCTCGTTCCAAAAGTATAACCTTAAGGCTGTTAAGCGCCTCATGATTTCGCCCATGGACGACGAAGACGTTCTTGGATCGCGGCCGCAAAGCCAAGTCTAGGGCAAAGCACAAGCTATTCACCGAAACTTCAATCGTGGTTCTTTTTTTTGGGGAAAACGACGGATCGTCGGGTCCATTATGGAAGGAGGCAACACCAAAAGGAATCGGCCGCGAAGGAAGGATGATCGGCACGCATAACATATCCTGGATAGGTTCCCCAGTATCGACATAATGCTTGTTCTTACTGACGTCCCTGTCGTACTGAGTTTCCTGAGTCGTAAAGGCCAGTCCAGCAAAACACTCGTGGAGCGCAAATTTTAGCTCCTGATCCTTTTCTTTAGTCCACTTCGACCTGTCTAAGTAGCCTTCTTTGAAAAGAAAGTCGTCCTCATTGAAGAGGTGAAGCATACCATCGGATTTCTTCCAGACTAGGACTGCACCCGCTTTGCTTAGTCCGCCGCGGAAAATAATCATGCGCACAAAATCTTTAAGTATCTCCGATTGCGTTTTTCCGCGTGCTGAGTTCATGAAGTCGTTTAGTGCTTTCATTGTGAACGGCTTATCGGCACTAGGCATCGTTACTCTCCAGGCTTAAGAACGCTGAAACTAGTTCTTCGGAACCCAACAAAAAGGCACCCTACTCTAATCGATTCCCAGGAATGGACTACCAAGCTGAGGTATGACAACTTGCGTTCAGCTTGTTTTCGCGAACATAGTCTCGCACGCTCGAACCTCTGGAGATAAGTCGCAGATAAGAGAATAGAAGCCCGAATCATCAGAGCTTACGAAAATCGGGCGTCCGCATAAGCGGACTCAAACTCTCCCACTTTTGCCCGCTCGGCTTGGGCTAAAATCTGGCACCGCGGTGCGGACGACTTGTAGGGCTCCTGTTCAAGCTCGAAGATTAGCGAACAAATTAGCATCACTGCCTTGATCGCTTTCCGCTTCTATCCACTACCCACTGTCCACTGATTACTTCGTTCTTCCGCCCTCGATCTTCAACTCGGCGGTAGCGCCGGCCTGGGCCGCTGCCAGACGAGCCGTCAACACGCGGAATGGTGAGCAGGAAACGTAGTTGAAGTTATTCTGCGCGCAGAACTCGACCGACGACGGATCGCCACCGTGTTCGCCGCAGATACCGATTTTGATGGTTGGACGAGTCTCGCGTCCCTTTTGCACCGCGATCTTCATTAGCTGGCCGACGCCTTCGCGGTCGAGTGTGGCGAACGGGTCCTGCTTGAGGATGCCCTGTGCAAGATAGGCCGTCAGGATTTTGCCGACGTCGTCGCGTGAGAAGCCAAACGTCGTCTGCGTGAGGTCGTTGGTACCGAAGCTGAAGAACTCAGCTTCTTTCGCGATCTCATCCGCTACCAGAGCGGCGCGCGGCAGCTCGATCATCGTCCCGACCAGGTATTCGACCTTGGTCTCCTTCTCGGCGAAGACCTCTTCCGCCACGCGGCGCACGATGGCCGCCTGGTTGGCCATCTCTTTCAAGCCGGAGGTTAGCGGAATCATGACTTCCGGCTTCACCTTTACGCCTTCTTTCGCGACCTTGACCGCAGCCTCGAAGATGGCGCGCGCCTGCATCTCTGTGATCTCAGGATATGTGATGCCAAGGCGGCACCCACGAAGGCCAAGCATCGGGTTGACTTCGTGCAACTGCTCAACACGATTCAGCAGCGTGCGAAGCTCCTTCAGCTTGGGCGACTTCGGCTTGGTCGATCTCGAGCTTGGCGATCTCGACCATCAAATCTTCGCGGCGAGGGAGGAACTCGTGCAGCGGCGGATCGAGGGTGCGGATGGTGACCGGGAAGCCGTCCATGGCGCGGAAGACACCGATGAAATCCTGGCGCTGCATGGGCAGCAGCTTGCGGAGTGCCGTGCGGCGATCTTTCTCGTTGTTGGCGAGAATCATGGCACGCACGTGCGGCAGGCGGTCCTCGGCGAAGAACATGTGCTCGGTGCGGCACAGGCCGATGCCTTCCGCGCCAAAAGCTCGCGCCTGCAGAGCATCGCGAGGAATGTCAGCGTTAGCGCGCACACCCATGCGGCGGAACGGCTCCGCCCAACTCATCAGCTTGTTCAGCTCGGGATCGTCCGGCGAAGCGGGCACGGTCTTGAGCTGCCCATTGATGACGCGGCCGGTGGTGCCGTCGAGCGAAATCCAGTCGCCCCCCTTCAGCACCTTGCCTTTGACGCGCATCTCACGCGCCTTCTCGCTGACTTCGATGTCGCCTGCGCCGGCCACGCAGCACTTGCCCATGCCACGGGTAACGACGGCGGCGTGGCTGGTCATGCCACCTCGCGAGGTGAGAATGCCGGCAGCGACTTCCATGCCGTGAATGTCTTCTGGCGTGGTCTCGCCACGCACAAGAATGAGCTTGGCCTTTGGGTCTTTCTGGAATTTCTCCACCGCTTCGTCGGCGGTGAAGACGATCTGCCCCACGGCGGCGCCCGGTGAGGCCGGAAGTCCGGTGGCAAGCACTTCGACCTTCGCGTTCTTCTCGTCGAGCTTCGGCACCAGGAAGTCGTAAAGCTGGTTGGGCTCGATGCGGAAAATCGCTTCTTCCTTGGTGATCAGCCCTTCTTCCACCATCTGAATGGCGACGCGAACCGCGGCGCGCCCGGTGCGTTTGCCGTTGCGCGTCTGCAGCATGTAGAGGCGGCCGTCCTGGATGGTGAACTCGAAGTCCTGCATGTCGCGGTAGTGCTTTTCCAGCCGCGTGGTGATCTCGCGAAGCTGGTTGTAGACCTCGGGCTGGACCTTCTCCAGTTCGGTAATCGGCACCGGGGTACGGATTCCGGCGACCACATCTTCACCCTGCGCGTTCATCAGGAACTCGCCGTAGAACTCCTTGACACCGGTCGCGGGATTGCGCGTGAAGCCCACACCTGTGCCGCTGGTTTCGCCCAGGTTGCCGAAGACCATGGCCTGTACGTTCACGGCAGTGCCCAACATGTCGTCGATGTTGTTCATGCGGCGATAGTGCTTAGCGCGGTCGTTACCCCATGAACGGAACACGGCATCGCGCGCCATCACGAGCTGTTCATGCGGGTCCTGCGGGAAATCGCGCTTGGTGTGCTGCTTCACAACTTTCTTGTATTCGGCGATGACTTCCTGCAGCGCCTTGGCGTCGAGATCGGTGTCGAGCTTGGCTTTTTTCTGCTTCTTCTTGCCGTCGAAGACCTCTTCGAATGCGTGCTTGGGAATTTCGAGCACTACGCTGCCGAACATCTGGATCAGCCGGCGATAGGAGTCGTAGGCGAAGCGCGGGTTGCTGGTGCGCTCCGCGAGACCTTTCACCGACTCGTCATTCAGGCCGAGATTCAGAATCGTGTCCATCATGCCGGGCATGGAGAACTTCGCGCCCGAGCGCACGCTGACCAGCAGCGGGTTTTCGGCACCGCCAAGCTTCTGTCCCTGCAACTGCTCGAGGCGGGCCAGAGCTTCGTCCATCTGGCGATTCACCTCCTGCGGACACATCGCCGGTGCGCATGTATTCGCGGCAGGCCTCGGTCTGGATGGTGAAGCCGGGAGGCACGGGCAGGCCGGCGTTAGTCATCTCGGCCAGGCCGGCTCCTTTGCCGCCCAGTTCGTCTTTCATCTTGCCGTTACCTTCGGCGTGTCCTTCGCCGAAGAAATAGACGTACTTGACCGACTTCGTGCCGGCTGCTTCGTGCTCCATATCAACCGCGTGTGTGCTCATGATTAATCCTTTACCTGGGTAATGCAGTTAACGAAGATTTGGTCTCGGTCACGATCTCACTGAAATCGGCGATCCAGGAGAATTCGTTCAACAAGCTTTGCAGCAGAGCGAGGCGATTGGCGCGAACGGATTCGTCGTCCACCATGACCATAACTTTGTCAAAGAAGGTATCGACTGGCTTGCGCAGGCGACTGATTTCGACCAAAGCGTTGCCATAGCTCTTCTGGCCGCCCAGTTCGCGGACGCGCCGGGCGATGATAGGTATCTCGGTGGCAAGCACTTTCTCAGCGTCATCCGTAAGAACCGCCTCGTCCAGTTGTGAAGCGACGGCTTTGTTTGTCTCCCGTGCCTGGCGCAGGATGTTCTTGATGCGTTTGAACGCCACCGAAATCGAGTTGAAATCTTCCGAGCCGCGCGTCTGTGTAACCGCTTCCGCGCGCGCGATGGCGTCCACCACATCATCGCTTCCCGCGGCGAGGACGGCATTCACAACGTCATAGGCGTAGCCATGCACATCGCGCAGATAAAACTCCAGGCGCTCGCGCATGAAGTTGCCGACAGTTTCTTCGAAGTTCACCTTCCGGTCGAAGCGTTGTTCGGCTTCCGAACCGGCATACTCAGCCCGGGCATCGGAGAACAGCTTCGCCATCGACAACGGCAGCTTGTGCTCGGCGATGATCTTCACGATGCCGTTCGCCGCGCGACGCAAGGCAAAGGGGTCTTTCGAACCTGTTGGCTGCAGGCCAAGCGCGAACATCCCGGTGATGCTGTCGGCTTTGTCCGCGATCGCGAGCACCGCTCCTTCAAGGCTCCGCGGCACTTCGTCGTCCATCGACTCAGGCTTGTACTGATCGTAGATCGCGTCGCCAATCGCTTCAGCAGTGGCCCTCGGCAAGACCGGGTCGAGCTCCTGCACCTTGGCGTAGAGGCCGCCGATGATCCCCTGCAACTCGGTGAACTCCTTCACCAGCTCGGTCGTAAGATCGGTCTTGGCCAGCAGAGCGCTTTGAAGACGACCCCCGGGCGCACCGTCGTTCCTGCACTCGCGCAGCGCCTCGCAAATGAGGCTCGACAACTTCTGCACCCTCATGGTCTTTTCGTAGTAGCTGCCAAGATCCTTCTGGAAGGTGACCGTCTTGAGCATGTCGACGCGTTTACGCAGCGGTATTTTCTGATCGGTCTGCCAAAAGAAGCGCGCGTCGTTGAAGCGCGCGCGCAGCACGCGCTCGTTGCCGTGCCGGATCAGTCCATCAGGATCACCGTCTGTATTGAGCACAGCCAGAAAGTGCGGGAGTAAATTGCTGGAGGCATCCTCCAGCGCGAAATACTTCTGGTGATCGCGCATCACCGTGACCAGCACTTCCGCGGGCAGCGCAAGAAATTCCGGATCGAAGCTGCCGAGAATCACCGAGGGAAGTTCCGTCAAATTCACGACGGTGTCGAGCAGCGGCTTATCTTCACGCCAGCGGGCGCCGGGGATGGTTCGCGTCGCAGAGTCAAGAGCCTTGCGAATACGCTCCTCACGCGCGGCAGACGAGGGAACAACTGAGCCTTGAGCGAGCTTGTCGGCGTAGTCAGACGGGCTGCTGATTTCGACCGGCCCTGAAGAGAGAATGCGATGCCCTTCGCTGGTGTTGCCGGCGCGAATGCCGGCGAACTCGACGGGGACAACCGCATCGTCAAGCAGAGAAACCATCCAGCGAACAGGACGCACGAAGCGTTCGGCTGACTTACCGCGCCAGTACATGCTCTTCGCCCAGTAAATTCCTGCGATCTCTTTGGGCAGCGACTCGCCAAGAATCTCGGGAGCCGCCCGTCCTTTCTTCTGAACGGTAGCGGAGAGGTATTCACCTTTGGCGTTAGTGACCTTCTCCAGTTGGTCGACCGCGACTCCGGCTTTGCGAGCGAAAGCCTCTGCCGCGGCAGTTGGCTTTCCGTCCTTGTACGCGACTTTCAGCGATGGGCCGGTAAGCTGCTCGGTGACATCTGGCTGCGCCGACAGAACCCCGGGCACAACGACCGCCAGGCGGCGTGGGGTGGAATACGCCTGAACGTCGGGTGCTTCGGCCAGGTGTTCACGCTTCAGCAAGTCGCCGATGCGAGTCGCGAGTTCTTCACGCGCGCCATCGATCATTCTTGCGGGAATTTCTTCGGTACCGATCTCTAGAAGAAAGTCAGGCATCTGTTAGCAATTAGCAATTAGTCATCAGCTATCAGCCGTCAGCTTTCAGTAACGACAAAGACCGTCAGGGTACTAGCTGCTGGCGGCTAGCTCTTCCACTCTACTCTCAGGCTCCGTGGACAATTGTTCGGCCTGCTGCTGGTCTACATACGCCTTTGCAACTCCCACGGCCAGTGCCCGGATGCGAGCGATCACGCCAACGCGCTCCGTCACACTGATCGCACCGCGAGCATCAAGAATGTTGAAAAGGTGCGAACACTTCAGGCAGAGATCGAATGCAGCCAGCACCGGAAAACGCTTGCGTTCGGCAAGCCGCTCTTGGCCGTTGGCCTTTGGCTCTTGGCCAGAATGCCCAGGACCGGCGTTCCCTTTGTCCGGATGTTTCGAATTGCGCTCTGCAAACTGTGCAGCATACTCGTCCAGCAAAGCCCGGCATTCGGATTCATAAAGCCGCAGGTGCTCCCAGGCGTTCTCCACGTCAGCGCGTTCGAAGTTGTACACGGAAAACTGCAATTCGTCCTGAAGACGAATCTCGCCGTACTTGACCGACCGGCCGGCCGGCCCGATGACCCAGGTGATGTCGTAAATGCTATCGACGTCCTGCAGGAATGCAGCGATGCGCTCCAATCCGTACGTCAGCTCCGCCGAGATCGGGTCGAGGTCGATTCCGCCACACTGCTGGAAGTAGGTGAACTGCGTGATCTCCAGACCGTCGAGCATCACCTGCCAGCCGATGCCCCACGCGCCCAGTGTCGGCGATTCCCAGTTGTCTTCTTCGAACTTGATGTCATGCTTGCGCAAATCAATACCAATGGCGCACAAGGAATCGAGATAGAGGTCCTGAACATTGGCCGGCGGCGGCTTCAAAATCACCTGATACTGCATGTGCTTGAAGAGCCGGTTAGGATTCTCACCATAGCGTCCGTCGGCGGGACGGCGCGAAGGCTGCACATAGCCGACGCGATACGGCTTTGGCCCGAGCACGCGCAGGAAGGTCTCCGGCGCCATGGTTCCGGCGCCAACCTCAACGTCGTAGGGTTGTTGCAGAACGCAGCCGTTCTCCGCCCAGAATGCCTGCAGGCGAAGGATGAGATCCTGAAAGGTCAGCGGATTTTGCGAAGAAGGCATGGTTAGCAATTAGCAATTAGCAATTAGCAATTAGCAGCGGATCGGCTAAACAGCAGATCGCAAGTGCTAATTGCTAAGTGCCAAGTGCTGACATCTACAATCTCTCCAGCATCGTTGCGGTCACCAGCTTCTTTTCCAGATGCCGCTCCAAAATGCGTACCAGAAACTTCCGCAAGTCTGCGTGCAAAGCTCGTGCGCCTTCCCCGTTGCCGTTTGCGCTTGCCATAGCTTCGAAGTCTTCCACCGGGGCGCGGAACATCCGCGCAGCCAATTCACGCGACTCCCCTGTCAATTCCGACGAAGCCAGCCGCTTGTGTTGCAAGCACATCACACCGTCGACCAGCGCGTGGTAGAACGCCCGATCACCAACCAGCGACCGGCCGCAAACGACACATTCATCGATCTCCGGCAGAAACCCAATCAGCCGCACCAGCCAAAGCTGAAAATAGGTCAGCGGAATCCAGATTGCTCCGCCGTGCAAACTGCGCAGCACCGAGTAGGTCAACCGAAAGATCGCGTCGTTGGCCTCGCGCTCGGGCAGCAACTCGTCCAGCAGTTCGCCGACGTGTTCCAATGCCGCCACTCGCGCATAATCCAAGCTGTGCGACAACGGCGAATCCAGAATGTCGCACGAATCGAGCCGTGCCAGTTCCTGCCCTTCGCGATCGTCGTAGTAAACCCGAATGAGCGTAAGTGGCTCGAGCGCGCCTCCGAAACGCCGCTTCGACTTTTTGGCGGCACGCGCAATGCCTTTGATCTTGCCCTCGGCGCGGGTAAACAGCGTCACCAGCAAGTCGGACTCGCGCAGCGGATACGTCCGCAACACAATCGCTTCCGATTGCTTGAGTGGCATGGTTTCCAGCCTGAAAGTGCAAGTCGCCCGGACTCGTGGCGGGAAATCGCGTGAGAGTTGCCGACAGACCTACAGAAAGGCTCGCTGCGTTGCCGTAATACCCGATTCTAATGGGAAGGGGCGTCAATTGTCAGGTGTCAGGTGTGGGGTCTCGGGTTTCAGGTATCAGGTATCAGGGTCAGAAAGAAAAGCGGGCGTCAGGTGGCAGACAGGAAGGGACAGCGCGACATTCAATGCACCGATACCTGATACCTATAAGTACATCCGCTCTGCCGCACGTATTGCCTTATAGCGCGCGAACACTTGCTTGTCGTTCTCCAGGCCGAGCATCGATCGCCAACTGCTTCCACGGAAAGTGTGGGCCACCATCTTTCGCCAGTTACGCAGAACGAACCAGGGCTCCTTGGCGATGACGGCGGGGATATGAGCGACCTTCATCCAGCGTTCTCTCTTCCAGCGCTCATACTCGATCGCTTCCGGTTCAAGGTGCTGGGTCGCAACCACGGCGGTTGTCCCGTCGTATTCTTCGAAGTTCTCGATCTTGATCAGATTGCGCGCTTTGAAGTCCTTGGTCATCGGCGTGCCCGGATACGGCGTGGGATGCTGGATGTACGGCCAATCGACGTACTTGCGCGCGAACTCCAGGTTGGCTCGGACCGAATCGAGCGTGTCGTCGGGATTACCCACGATCAGTCCGCCCACGACGTACATGCCGTTCTCATGCAGTGCATGGATTGCGCGGAGAGTGGCGTTCTCGGTGCGCTTGCCGTTCTCGCGGTAGGCGTTTTTTGCCGAGGCTTTCAAAAACTCCAGATCGTCTTCCAGGATGTTCTCGATTCCGAGGAATACATAGCGGAAGCCCGCCTTACGCATAAGCGGAACCAGCGTGTTGGCATGCATCGCGATTGGAGAGGTCATGGCCTGCACGGTGTAGACGAGATCGTCCAAGCCGGCCTCAATAATAGCCTCGCAGAGCGCCTCAAAGCGGCGAACGTTGAGGGTGATGTTATCGTCGACGATGAATATCGCGCGCGCGCCGTGCGCCCTGGCATCGCGAATATCGTCCAGCACGCGGTCGAACGAATAGGTATGAAAATTACGCCCACGCATCTCGATGATCGAGCAAAAGCCGCAATCGAACGTGCATCCGCGCGAGGTTTCAACCACGTCAATCGGCCGTCCCATCATGGTGTAGCCGGAAAGAACGCGCACGCTTCGCTTCGGAAGCCGTATCTCGTCCCCCTCCAGGCTGTGTACGGGTCGTGCGGGATTCTGACGCCAACCATCCGCCGCGCGATAACTAAGTCCGGCGATGTTCTCGAACCCTTCGTCGTTTTCAACAGCGCGCAACAGCTCGCGGAAGGTTAGTTCGCCTTCGCCTCGAACGATGAAGTCTACGCCGCTGCCTTCGTGCATGTAGGCTTCGGGGGCCAGACTTGGATCGTAGCCTCCACAGACGATGCGAATGTCAGGACGGAGCGCACGAACCAGTTCCATGATGCGAAACGCCGTTTTTCGCTGGAATGTCATAACCGACATTCCGACAATGTCGGGCTGGTGCTTGCGCACCAGTTGCTCGACGGTTTCTCTAACTCTGTCCTGTCGCAGAATGAGGTCGGCGGCGGCGACCTGGTGATGGGTATCGACGTTGCCGGCGAGCGAGACGAGGGCCCCATTGGGCATGCGCACGGCCACGGTGGGCATGTGCTCGAAAGAGTCCGGCATTGCCAGCAACAGAACGTTCACGCGCCATCTCTCTTGGCTGGATTACGAGGGGCCCACACCCTGTAGGGAGATGTTACACCGAATGGGGCTGCAACATGCAGCGAGAATCGAATCGAGCGGCGAATCGAAATAGCACTAGAATAAAAATCGACCCGATGCAGATGAGTGCTCCCAATTCGACCGTGCCGGAAAAGAAGTCGGGGCTCCTCTACTGGGCGCAGCGCGTTGTTGAAGAGTGCGAAAACGCCAACCGCGACTTCGCCGCCGATCCGGTACACGATCTGCGGGTGGCTATTCGCCGCTGCCGTTCCATGGCAGACGGATTCCTCTCCGTGGATCCTGATCCTGGATGGAAGCAGATGAAGCGGATGGCGAAGCCTCTATTCGCCGCGCTGGGGGAGTTGCGCGATGTGCAGGTCATGATGGAGTGGGTTAGCAAGCTATCGTCTCCCGACGATCCGGCGCGCCCGATCTTGCTGCTGGAGTTGCAGCTCCGCGAAACGGGACTTAAAGATGCGGCACAACAGGAGCTAGGCGCGTTCGATCGCAAGCACTGGCTCACCCTGAACGAAAGGCTTGCGGCGCGCTGCGGAGCAGATCCCACTGGGCGGCAGCGTCTTTCAGTTGCTCGCACTGGAACGCTGGAACGATGCTCGTGAACTACATCGCCGGGCCCTGCGTAACCGCTCGGGTGCCGCCTATCATCAGCTGCGCATTGGCATCAAGCGGCTGCGATACACGGTGGAAAACTTCCTGCCAGCGCTGCATGACAAATGGTCAAAAGACTTGCGCAGTCTGCAAGACGCTCTGGGCGAAGTTCATGACTTCGACGTGCTTTGGGCCATGGTGCGTTCCCACCACGAAGTTGCCCTCGAGGTGCGTTCGCATTGGCATACGGTCATCCAGGAGGAACGCAACCAGAGGCTCGGATTCTACCGCGAGTGCATGGTCGGACGTCGCTCTCTCTGGGCGCAGTGGCGCGCCGCGCTGCCGTCGGGAGAGGCCGTGGAACGCGGGAGCCTTGATAGGCTTAGCCTTTGGGCTTCTTTCCTGGATCCCAACTTCGAACACACCAGGCGTGTAAGTTTGCTGGCGCTGAAGCTCTACGATGGCCTTTGTGAACAGAGGGTAATTCGAGCCGACGGCAGGCAACGCTACTTGCTGGAGGCGGCCGCTCTCATGCAAGAGGTTGGACGCAGTAAACATGAGAACGGGCATCACAAGAGTTCCTTCCGATTGTTGCGCAAGTTGACGCCGCCACCGGGTTGGTCGGTGCAGGATATGCAGGCCGTTGCGATCATCGCACGCTACCACCGGGGAAGTCTCTCCCCGGTAACCCATCCGATGTTCAGCGGAGTACCTGTCAGATCGCGCGTGCAGATTCTGCGCTTGGCAGGGATTCTGCGCCTGGCTGTCGCTCTGGAGGGGGCGGCCAAGTCACACGAGTTCCAGCCAATTGTCTGTCGCAAAGATGGCGCCATTGTCGTCACGGTGGATGGGCTGGATGCTCATGTCGGCCCGATCGGTGAGCGCCTGGCGCGTGCGAAGTACCTGCTGGAAGCGAGTTGCAAGGCACCGATCAAACTGGAGGCCTGACAGAGTCGATGGCGGCCAGGGCACCAGAGGAAACCCCTGATTCCAGCCCATGTGATGAGATTACTCCTCCGAAGAGGACAGCAATGCTCGAATGTCCCGCGCCGAGTGCAGTACACGAATGATCTGTAGGGGAGTGGTTTGGGGCCGGTAGACAATCAGGTAGGAACGGACCAGGAAGAACTTATGACGCCGGTCGGCCAACTCTTCGCGCAAATGACCTAGTCCCGGCGACTGAGCCAGCTTTTGCATCGCCAACTCGAGATCTGCCAGGATTCGGTCTGCAACATCGATGTCCTCCGACGCGAGGTAGCCCCAGATTTCGTTCAGGTCTTGGGCTGCAAGCCGGGTGAGAACGAACATTACTTGCGCTGAGCGCGACGAGCTTTGGCGCTCTTGGCCCTAAGGTCCGCAAACACTTTAGCCCCTTCGACTACGTCGCCTTGATCGGCCTGCTCCGCGCCAAGCGTAATCTGCCTGCGGATTTCCGCAATCCGCAATTTCTTGAGGTCCTCGCGTTCCTTCAGCAGACGCAGCCCCTCTCGCAATATTTCACTTTGCGATTGATACAGACCGGTCCTGAGCATCTCTGCCACAAATTCGTCGAAGACCGGCCCGAGGTTCACGTTCATAGATCGAACTGTAGACGAGGAGAACAGTTGTTGTCAATTATTGACAGTTTAGCCCCCTCCCAATTCCAGCAGTGGCCCTCAATTCGATCAACGCCAAGTCCCAAAACTACTTCACGATCTTCTCGCCAATCGACTTCGCCTGGGTAAATAGGTACAGGTAATCGGGTCCACCCGCCTTTGAGTCGGTACCCGACATGTTGAATCCACCGAAGGGATGCGCGCCGACCATGGCTCCCGTACATTTCCGGTTGATGTAGAGATTGCCAACGTGGAACTCACGCTTGGCGACCTCAATCTTATCGTCCGAAAGGGTGTACACCGCCCCGGTCAGCCCGAACTCGGTATTGTTTGCGATCGCCAGTGCTTCTTCGAAATTACGCGATTTGATCACCGCCAGAACAGGCCCAAAGATTTCCTGCTGCGCGATGGTAGCCTGAGGATCGACGTCGGCGATAACGGTCGGCTGCACGTAATAACCGTCTCCCAGCTCGGTTGCGCGCGCACCTCCGGTGATGAGCCGGCCACCTTCGGCAATTCCCTTCTCGATGTAACCGAGTATCGATTTCATCGACTTCTCGTTAACGACAGGGCCCATACCGGGATTCTCCGTCGGCTCGCCGACCTTTATCTTCTCCACCCGCTCGCGAAGCCGCTGGAGGAAGCGATCGTAGATGCGCTCGTCGACGATGGCACGTGAGCAAGCCGAGCACTTCTGGCCGCTGAACCCGAATGCTGACACGGCGACGCCATCGACGGCGGAATCGAAGTCGGCATCGTTCTCGACGATGATCGAATCTTTGCCGCCCATTTCCAGAACGGTGCGCTTGATCCACATTTGGCCGGGCTGCTGCTCAGCAGCCCGCTGATTGATATGCAGCCCGACTTCCTTCGATCCGGTAAATGCGATGTAACGCGTTTTGGCATGAGCGACCACCGCCTCGCCAAAGCTCGACCCGCTTCCGGGACAGAAGTTCACTACGCCGTCGGGCAGGCCCGCCTCTTCGAGGATTTCGAAGAACTTCGCGGCAATGGTAGGAGAATCACCTGAGGGCTTAAGGATGACGGTATTGCCGCAAACGATTGAGGCCAGGGTCATGCCGCCCATGATGGCGGCCGGGAAATTCCAGGGCGAAATGACAGCGCCGACGCCGAGAGGGATGTACCACCGATGGTCGTGCTCACCCGGCAGCTGCACTGGTGTTTTCGCCTTGGAAAGGCGGACCGCCTCCAGGGCATACATCATGCAGAAGTCGATCAGCTCCGCCACATCGCCGTCAGCCTCGGCATAATTCTTGCCTACTTCGAAGACCAGCCACGCCATCAGCTCGTACTTGCGTTCGCGCATGAGCTGCGCAGTCCGGAGTAGCAGATTGATTCGGGTCTCCCAGGGCGTGCGGCTCCAACTTTCGAAGGCCTTCAGCGCAGCTTCCATGGCCGGTGCGACTTCAGCCGACCCGGCCTCCTGGTGAACGCCCACGATCTGGGATGGGTGCGCAGGGTTGATCGACTCGTGCTTTTTCGAGGTTTTCACTCTACGACCCCCGATAACCAAGTCATACTCGCGCCCCAGTTCGTTCCTAACCTTCTCGATAGCGGTGCGCATACGCCGCTGGTTCTCAGGGTTCGACCAGTCGATCGAGGATTCGTTAACGAACTTCTCGGGTATTCGCATATCGATGCGCGTGTCAGTGTCTACGCGATTGGCCTCGCGTGCAGGATGAGTAAGCGTAGCCATAAGTGCTTCCTTTCGGATGAGTGATAGGGGGACGGCTCTCCGCCGGTGATTATTGAGCCTACAGGTTCTAGATGCTGCAAAACACGGTGGGACTCAGCACAGTGTCGATAACTCCTTATTTTACACCGCTCAACTCGGGTAGCACCTCTAGCGTCCACAGGCGTCCGCTGTACGCATTCACCTGAATGCAACACTAGAACTAAGGAGGAGCTAAGGTTTTTTAGCCATTCAAATGGGGCGACGCGCATAACTGATTTTCGCCGAGTCCCAGATACATTGCCCGACATGAAGCATCTACTCGCATTGTTACTCGCATTCGCCACCCAAGTCGTCGCCCAATCTCCTTCCCACGTCTTCGTCCTCATGCTGGAAAACCGCAGCGATAGCGAGGCCATGAAGTACATGCCGTACCTGTCAGGAGTCGATGGTTCGCTGTACAAATTCGCTGTACAAAGTAGTCGGCGGCTCGTCGTCCATGCAGATGTGGGTGCCGACGCCGCTGGGCCTGCACACCATAGGAGTCAACGCGTTGGACTGGAAGGGCGGCGTAGGCGTGGCAGCCGTCCATGTCACACGCACGTACTAATTCGATTCCGACAAATGTGCCCGGTGCGTTCGGCGCCATGCCCAGCGCACCGGGAAGAAGATTACCGAACCCAACAGCAGCAGACTGGGCCCTACGGACAGCAGGAATTCCACCAGCCCCATTACCACATCGATGACATTGCGGTAACCGTCAATTCCGGCATTACGGAGTCTGGTGCCGACGGAAGGAGGCGCTAATTGCAGTTCTGCTTTGTGCTCCTGTTTGACAATCACGGTCAGGCTAGCGAAGTCGACCTTTGTGACTAGAGACTTTCGCTCCGCCTCCATCCGCTCGATTTCCTCTCTTGTCGAGCTGATCTGTTGCTCGACGCTCAGCACATCCTCCAGTTTTCCGGTCCGGTTTTGCAATAGCTGCGTGAGCCGCTGCTCAGTCTTTCGAGCATTATCCAGACGTGCATCCAAATCGACTAGCTGGGACGTGACTTCTTCTCCGTTCTGCGATTCTGACTCTACCCGTCCCAGCTTCTTCAACTCGGTGAGTGCGGCATCAAGTTGGGCCGCCGGTATACGCAACGTAGCCGTAAGCTGACGCTCACCTTGTTCCGGCGTCTGAGTGCTCATCTCCCCTACGTACCCTCCGTGCCGCTTCAGGGTTTCATCGAGAGCTTGGCGTGCACCATCGAAGTCCTGCACGACCAAAGTTAGCTGGGCGGTGCGAACGATCATCGGCGCTTTCGGGGCTACCAGCCTGAGTTGCGCTCCGGCCGGCACGGGTTGCGCCAAGAGCAAGGCCGCCTGCCCCGCCGACGGTAACCGATCATGGTCGCCGCCCTCGACGGTGTAGGTATTGCTCGATGAACGCGTGCTTGGAGCGGCAGGTGGCGGCGGAGATGCGTTACGTGACGACAGCGATCTATCGTTAGTAGCCACTGCTCGGGAAGACCCGCCAGCATTCATGGTAGGTGCCGCCGACCGAGGCGTCGAGGTAGCGCTAAAGAAAAAGATGGTGACTGCAACAGCACCCAACCCGAAGGCCAGGGCCCAACCATAGGGGGAAAGTCTTGAATCTTGGTGACGGCGTGGCCTCCAGAGCCTCCTTTCCGAACTGGATCCGGCTTGGCGCGCGTCTAGCGCCGCGACGATTTCAGCAGACATGGGAGTTGGCGCAGAATCGACCTGCCAGCTCGCCAGATCCTGTGAAAGGCTTCGCAGGTCCGCCGCCAATTCTTGACACTGCTCACACTGCTGAAGATGCGCGGCAGATCGGGTATCTTTCTCGGCTGTAACCTCACCGTCAAGGTAGGCCATCACTTCTTCCATCTGTCCTAAGAAATGAGTATCCTTTGGCATCCTAGGCCTCCCTCTTGATTGGTACGCTGAGCCCACCTTGGAGAGCACAAGCTCCCGTTTGCCTGGCGGGTGCGGGTCGAAGAAAATACTTCATCGCCAGACGCGCTCGGAACAGTCGCGAGCGCACTGTATTCACCGGTATGCGCAGGAGTTGTGCGATCTCGGCATAACTTAGCTGATCGTATTCACGGAGCATGAGAATTTCGCGCTCTGTGTCATCCAGCTTCAGCAGGGCCTGTCGTACCCACAACGTACGGTCCTGCGACGGAACGGTTGGGATCTCGGGGATACAATCGCCCGCGACCTCATCACGGGCCTGCTTACGCCGTTCCGCTAAAAGGGAATTCATTGCGATGCTGTACACGTACGTGCGCACCAGCGCCCGAGGCTCGTAACGGGAAGAGCCTTTTATAACTGCGAGAAATGTTTCCTGTACGAGATCTTCAGCGCGGGCTGAATTCGTTAGGCGGCGGTGAAAAAAGCCATACAGCGACTGACGGTAACGACCGTACAGTTCTTCGAAGGCCTCGCGAGAACCGCGTTGAAATTCGAGCATTAGGGCTTCGTCGCTGATCATGGTTCCCAACCCAGTCTCCTTCGTTCCGCCCTAGAGAATTTGAACCTACTTATCTGTAATGTCGCGAGTGACCCAAAAAGTTCCCGAAGAAAGCAGGATTAATTCATGGCAGAGGCGTCGCCATGGGCAAACGAGGCAGCGGATGCTGAGGAAGTCGACTGTAGCATGACCTTCACGCCCAAATCGCCGTTTCTCACACCAGACGGTGATAGGCATCCTTTCTCATGCCGCCGCTGAATTGCCATGCTGGCGGGTAGTGAGGTGCGACCATGTGGCTAAAAGCATTGGGCGTGACGGCAATCTTACTGTTCATTGTTTGAATTGTGGCTGTGCTCCAGGGCTGGAGCAAGAGTGATTTCTCGGGAAGGATGATCAGCGCTGCCTTCGTGATCGTCCTGGGCGCGGGCGCGCTGTGGGGGATGCGCATCCTATTTGCACACTAAGAGCTGCCGGCTCGAAGCAAATCAAACTCCGGCAAGCCGCTGGTAGAGCAGAATCGCCCCCAACACGAGGAACAGGATGGCGGCCACTACAAACGGGGCAACATACCAGGCGCGACGCCGCCAGACTCGGGTGACGAGCCGTTCCTGGCTTGCCAGTGGGGAGGGAGGGTCGGCCGCCGCGATGGGCGGGATGGCGTTCTCCGCGACCTCGGAAACGGCGCGTCCCCTCTCGGCTTCTGCCGCATCGAGCGCAAGCTTCAGCGCTTCGAGATCGCTGTGCAGGTCGGCCGCAGTCTGATAGCGGTTCGCGGGATCTTTTTCCAGCAGCTTGGCGATAATCAGTTCCAGGCCTTCGGGTATCTCCGAGTTTAGCGAGTGCGGCGAGGCGGGATGCACGGTACGAATCGCCTGCAAGGTGGCCAGGCCGCTGCGCCGATGAAATGGCCGCTGCCCGGTCACCATCTCATAAAACACGATTCCGAAGGAGAACAAGTCGCTGCGCGGGTCGAGCGCCTCGCCCAACGTCTGCTCAGGCGACATGAACTGCGCCGTTCCGCCGATGGATCCGTGTTCGGCTTCAGCATCTTCGTCCAGCTCCTCCTGGTCGGCGGACTTGGCCAGCCCGAAGTCGAGAAGCTTCACTTGCCCACGGCCATTGAACATGATGTTGCCCGGCTTGATATCGCGGTGGATAAAGCCCTTCGCGTGAGCTGCCTGAAGCGCGTCCGCCACCGCAATTGCAATGTCGATAGCACTGCCGACGGGCAGGGGTCCACGACGCAAGATCTCGCGCAGGTTCTCACCTTCGAGCAGCTCCATCACGATCACGGGCCGCCCCTTGTATTGGGTGAGTTCGTAGACGGTGCAGATGTTGGGGTGATCGAGGGCGGCTGCGGCGCGTGCCTCGCGCTCGAATCGCGTAACCGCTTCCTGGTTGCGTAGGAGGCTATCCGCGATCACTTTGAGCGCCACTTTGCGTTTGAGCAGGGTGTCCTCGGCTTCGTAGACGGTGGCCATTCCGCCGTGGCCAATCTCACGCAGCACGTGGTATTGCGAGATGGTTTCGCCGACCAGGTTCATCGCAGCTTCGAGAGAGCAAGTCTGGCTGCATTGTAGCCGCACATGCCGTGTACTCCGGCTCCCGGCGGCGTGGAGGCCGAGCACAGATAGATGTCCGGCGCTGACGTCGCGTACGTTCGCCATGTGGGACGAAACACAAACTGCCTCAGCGTTGATGCGCCTCCGGCGATGTCGCCGCCAATCAGATTTGCATCCATGGACTCAAGAACCGCCGGCGAGAAGACCCGGCGGGCAAGGACACAATCGCGGAAGCCGGGCGCAAAGCGCTCGATTTGCGACTCCAGCCGGTCCAGCATGTCGAAGTTCGAGCCGTTGGGAACGTGACAATAGGCCCAAGCTATATGTTTGCCGGCAGGAGCGCGTGTCGCGTCGAAAAGCGTGGGCTGGGATAGCAGCACGAAAGGACGCTCAGCAGGGCGGCCGTGACGCGCAGCGCACTCTGACGCTGCAATCTCTTGCAGCGTGCCACCAAGATGGACCGTCCCCGCTCGGAGGCATTCGTGGGCCTTCCACGGAATCGGCTGCGAAAGCGCATAGTCGACCTTGAACGCTGCCGGGCCATAGCGATAATGGGCGAGAGCCTTGCGAAACGCGGCGGTCAACCGGTCACCGGCGAGGTCCACGAGTTGGTGCGGGCCAACATCCCACATTGTGAGATCACAGAACGGAAGCTCGCCAGCACTGTTAATTCTGCACGACGTCGTGACCCTGCCACCCAGGCTATTCAGGTACGCGGTCAGCGCATCCGTAATCGATTGCGCACCTCCACGCGGAATCGGCCATCCCACAGCGTGGGCTGTCACACCGAGTACGACCCCGACGCTTGCACTTAACGGCTCGTCGAAATCAAGAAAAGAATGGGCCGCAAGGCCGGCAAACAGCGCTTTCGCGCGTTCTCCTGTAAATAAACGCTTCGCCACAGCATTAGCCGAAGAGAGGGAGATGACGCCCAGCCTTGCCAGCAACCAAGGCGTTCGCGGAAAGGGCGGCACCGGGCCCAGAATCTGCGGCGCCAGGCGTTCCCAACTGCGCGCGAACGGCTCGATTAATCGGCGCCAGGCCGCTCCGTCTGCTTGCAACTGGCGCTCCGTGTCACCGAAGTCGCGCTCCAGAATCACCGCTGTACCGTCGTCGAGCGGGTGAGCCAGCGGCGCCGGCGGATGAATCCACTCGAGCCCGTACTGGTGTAGAGGCAGAGAGGAGAAGAACGGCGAGGCCACCGCCATAGGATGTACCGCCGATCCAAAGTCGTGGCGAAAGCCTGGTAGCGTCAACTCCATGGTTCGCGCCCCACCGCCAGGCTGCGCCTCGGCCTCAAAGACCTCGACCTCCATCCCCGCCTGCGCTAGCACGATGGCCGCCGCCAGTCCGTTCGGGCCGGAGCCGACAACGCACGCCTTGCGATCTGTGAATCGCGCTGCTGTGTGTGGAGGAGCGCTCAAGCTGCTTTCTTTCTGTGCATCGGTTTCTTGTCGGAAGCCCTCTCTTGTTCCACTCGCTTGTGGAGCAGTTCCTTGGCTTTTTTCAATTCGGCCAGCCGCTTTGCGTCGAGATTGCGTCCGGCGCGGTTGATGTAAAAGGACAACATACGCATGCCCGAGCCAGGTCCCTTTGGCGAAACCTCGGGCGATGCAAGCGTGCGTGCAATAACGGCGGCGCTTTTGTTAAACAGTCCTTCCGGAGGATAGGTGGATTCCGTTTGTACCTTTGCCGACCACTTACGGCGCGGTGCAGCTTTCTTTTTCTCAGTCATGAATGCCTCCAGACTGATAGATGCCGGGCCTACCCATGCGGCGGTAAGGGAGCAGGCCACTGCACGACCTGCAGTTTTCCGTCGGGGCCTATTTGCAGGACGGGAGCATACAACCCCATCAGGTCGCGGCGCCACCACATGCCGGAGTGCCGCTTCTCCGCCAGCGTGGTGAACCAATACTGCCACAGCACTGCCCGCACCTGCTTTGGCGGTTCACTGGAAAAAGGATTTCCGGCAAACAACTGCAGCACATCGCGGCTGCCGGACAACAATCGCTCCTCGGTGCTGGGGACAATTGAGTTCTCGCGCCAATCGCCCAGTGATGCGAACCATAAGTTCCAGTCGAAGCGCGGCTGGTAGGGCGCGTAGATGCCGGGGGGCTTCGACGGATCCTGCGGCTTGTAGCGGAACGGATACGGCTTCCATGTCTGGCCATCGTTCGAGCCCTGGAACTCGATCTCGTAGCGGCCGCGCGTCATCACCGCGAACAGGCCGTATCGGTTGGCGATGCGAAATGGATCGAGCGCCGCGACGGGCGTTCTAGGCAGGGGGAAGCTTGGCGCCAGAGTCCAAATCAGTTGCCCGGTAGTGGAATAAAAAATCCAGCTCAGAATCACGCTGGTCAGCGCCAGCTTCATGGCGCTGCCGTGTCGTGCTCGTGATGGCGTCATGGGCGGCGGAGGAGGGGGAGCAGGGCTGTCGAGGATCGACAACGCCGGTTCAGGCTTTGGCGCAAGTAGCTGGGGACGCTGTGCTGCCGCAACGGTTGCCGCCTGCTCGAATTCCGCGCGCCAGCGTCTCGGCAGTATGCGCACCAGATAGCGGTCGTCCACCAGAAGAATGCCCAGCGAGAGCACTAGGTAATTCAGGAAGGCATAGTTCGCCGTGAGAGATGATCCCGATCTGCAGTGCGGAGACGATTACGAAGCAGACCAGCCGCCATCGGCGCGGCAGAAACATCATCCACACGACGCCCAACTCGACGGCGAAGGTGACAAATACCGTGGAAGCGTGAAACCAGTGGGGCAGCTGCTGTACGTAGTAGCCGATCCAGGTCGGCAATGGGCCGTTCTGGTAGTACTGGTCCATCGCCGTCCAGTTGCGCCACTCGGGGTCTCCGCTGGCCAGCTTCACAATGCCCGACTCGAAATAAATCCGGAACCATTCCCACTGCAACAAAAATAGGCTGGCGCGCGAAGGCAGATGTGTTTCCCCCCAACCGGGCCGGAATCCTGGAGGCGCAAAGAACCAGGCGATAAAGCCCGCTTCCAGCAGCATGCCGTCCGACTGATAGCCAGAGAAATCCCCAGCCGCCGAGACAAACGATAAAAAGCAAACGAAGCACACTACCAGCGTGCCGCGCGGCCACAAGTTGAAAAACAGCAGTACAGAGGCGACAAGCCCAATCCAACACACCGCCATCAGCCCGGCATTGCCGGTCGAGAGCCAGAACAGCGAGGGAGCGAACCAGAAGCGTGCCGGGCCGTAACTATGCGCGACCGCCTCCAGAAACTCATTGGCAGGAAGAACGCCGTCGTGCCCAATGAGTCCGCGAATCTGAAAAAGCAGCGAATAGAAAGCCGAAAAATAGATGACGGCCAGCGCGCGTAGAAATAGCCAGCGCGCGATCAGGCGATTCGAGACGCCATATCGGGAGTCGAAGAGGCGTTCGATGATTGCGCCGGGTGACATACGGTATTGGGTACTGGGTATCAGGTATCAGGTTTCGACTATCAGTCTCTCAACTCGGCGTTACTAAGAACAGATTCCTGACACTCGATACCTGAAACCTGACACCTAGTCCTCGGTCGGCTTGAATATCAATCCCTCGCTGGTCTTGCCGTTCATGATGACCGAAACTGGCGATGCGAACCGCAAGTGGCGAACACAGCCATTTTCGTGAAGCGCGGGCTGTGCGTTCAGCCATTCCCAATCGATGAAACCCTCGCCTGCGTCGGGATTCACCGTGAAGTATCCGATTTGAAACGCCGTGAGGTTCTGGAAGAAATGGCTGCCCTGAGACGGCATGACGCGGAAGTCGCGAAAGCCGGACTCGACAATTACGCGCGCGCCTGAGATCTGGTCCCAGGCGACAGGAATACCGAGCCATGGTTCGTTCGAGCCCCAGCGTCCTACTCCTATCAGCAGGTATGGCGTTGAGCTATCGGAGAGCTTGGCGTTGAAGGTGGCCACGCTCTGCGCTACCTCGTGGCTGCGCGCCCGCTCGAAGCGGTGAAGATCGACCACCACGGCATCACGCAGCGTGTCGATACGCCCATGCCCCAGGACCTGCGCGCTCTGGCAGAGCAGTTTCTCTGCGGTCAACTATCTCTATTCGCAGGTCCTCGCCTTCGCGCGAAACCACCAGCGGACGCATTTGCAAAAAGCCAAACTCGCTAGCCTCGTTGCTTTTCTTCGCCAGCCGCACGGCAAACTCGATCTCTACCGGTCTGCCCAGACCTTCCTCACCAATGGACATCAGCTGGTCGAGAATCGCAGGCAAGGGAAACATTCCATACTTCAGAATCGGGGCGAAACTTACGACGCGCATCCCTTTACGACTCAGGCCATCGTAGATTGCGTGGTTGTCGGCGGAATAGGTCGACGCCAGCAAGTTCAAAGTGCCGTCCACCTCTGCCAAGGGAATCGCAAACGGAATTTCTCGCAGACCATCGGCCGGATCGGACGTTTGCTCATGGCTGCTCATGGGCAATGCCCAGAACTCAGTCTGCGAGTTTGCGAGAATATCTTCCACCGACGAGAACTGCACCAGGTTTCGCGGATAGCGTGGACTGAATGTCAGGCATTTGCCTCCCCCGACCACGGCCCTTCCCAGGCCCAACGCGACCGCCGCAAAACCGTCGCGCACGCGTAACCGGCGCGACAGGATAGAAGTTACGCGAGCGTACCACGCCGGAGAAATCGGGATAGTACCGCTCGCCATAGCGCGCTCCCACAACCTGCTGAATCAGCACCGCCATCTTCTCTTCCTCCAGGCGGTATGGCGTAGCGCGCACGTATGCCTTTGCGTGACGGCTGAAGGTGGAGGCGTAGACGCGCTTGATCGCTTCCATCAACTGCTCAAGGCGTACCTGCAAGTCCTGGATCCTGGTTGGCAAGCATGAACGTCTCATATACGCCGGAGAATGGCTGGTACTGCGAGTCCTCCAGCAGGCTCGACGAGCGTACCGCCAGCGGACACTGCATTTTCTCCAGGAAAGCCAGCAGCGCATCTGATTAGAGTGGCCGGCAACCGCGCTGTCACGAACCGCTCAACGATCTCCTCATCGTCTGGACAGTGCATGGCAAAATCCAGCAGGTCGTTGTCGGCGACGAATCGGTCGAATATGTCAGTCGCCAAGACAAGCGTGGGCGGAACGGTGATCTGAATACCCGGGAAGCGGCGAGAGAGCCGCGTTCTGATAGAGCAAGCTGCGGGCAAAGGCAAGCCCGCGGGCTTTTCCGCCGAGGGAGCCGTTGCCGATGCGCAGGAAGAATGAGCGTTCGGGATGGAAGCTGGCAGGGCTGAAGTCGCCGATATGCGTCTGGCTCTGCTCTTCTCGATACTTGCCGATCGAGTCGATGATGCTTTGGCGCAATTCCTCGAGTGACGAGAAATCCGAAATCTTTCGCGGTCGTAACTTCTGCGCCAGGGCAAACTCAGTCCTGGTCATGAACCAGTGTGAAAAATGATTACGCTCGGCGTGATAGGCGATCGATTCCGGCGGAACAGTGTGTAATAGCTGTTCGAGCTGGTTCAGGTCTGACGCGCGCCCCACCTCCGTCTGATCCGGGAGGCGGAAGACGAAGTCGCCGAATCCCACGTTCTCCGATAAGAAAGTTGCGCAGATCGCTGAGCAGAGTAGGAGAATTCTTTTGAACGAATGAGAACCCCTGGCGGAACGCCCGATCCATGTACTCCGTCCGGCTCGACTGCAGGACGATAGGTACGTCCGGCACAACATCGCGTATAGTCTGTGCTAAATCAAATCCCGTCTCCGGCTGGATGGTGCCGCCACGCGGAAACTCCACGTCCAGAATCGCCCCTAGCAGGTGGTCACGATAGCGTAGTGTCTGCTCCTCAGCTTCTTCGTAGTTCGAGCACAGCAGTATCTTGGGACGTGCGCGCATGCGCAGCAGCTTGTGTTGAAGATTGATTCCTTCTTCGATCAGACGTCGCGTCTGCGTCCAGATCTCCGTGTAAAGCACCGGCAGGAAGGAGGAGTAGTAACGGATATTGTCTTCGACCACCAGCACAACGGGAACGTTCATCGATTCGGCATCGTGCTGCACATTGCGTTTGTCCTCAATGTACTTGACCATCGAGATGAGAATGCGCCCATTGCCCTGCCACAGGAAGATGCGCTCGATGTCGGTGTGCGGGCGGCGCGCGACGAAGTCCTTGATTTCGCGGTCATCGTAGGCGAGAACCATCACCGGCACGTCGAGCCCGGCCTGCTTCACCTGGGCCGCAAGCTCGGCGGCATTCATGTCGCCGACTTGCAGGTTCGTAACAATCAGGTTGAAGCGCGACTGGGTTCGGGCAAGATCCAGCGCTTCCCGCCCGCTGGATACGTGAGAAATTCCTGGAACGTTCTGCAGGTGAAGGTCGAGCGATTCCTTCATCAGGAACTCGTTCAGGCGACCATCTTCGCGCAGGATGAATGAGTCGTAGAGGCTGGACACGAGCAGAATGTCGTGCACGCGGAAGGGCATCAGGTTCTCGAAGCCCTCGAACAGGTTCTCGGCCCCATGCGTCAGCGTGGGTGCATGCCTTGCCGCCATAGTCAGAGTCTCTACTTGATCTGCCGTGCCCTCTCGTACACACGAACATAATCTCGCGCCGAGGCGTCCCATGAATAGTCCTGCGCCATGCCGTTTCGCATGAGGACTTGCCACCGTTCCCGATCAGGGAAAGCCGCGAGCGCCATCTGCACCGTCTCCAGCAGCGCCTCTCCGTTGTACTCCCTGAACTTGAAGCCGGTACCCCTTCGCGTCTCCGGATCCCACTGCTCCACGGTATCGTCGAGTCCCCCGGTCGCTCGCACAATCGGAACGGTGCCATACTTCAGACTATAGAGCTGGTTCAAGCCCGCCGGTTCATACTTCGAGGGCATCAAGAACATGTCCGAACCGGCCTCGATCTGGTGAGCCAGTCCGTTGTCGAAGGCAATCTTCACCGCAAACTTCTGCGGATACTGCTTATTCAAGCGACGGAACATGTCTTCGTAATCATGATCGCCGGTGCCGAGGGCGACTACGATCAATTCCTCGCGCGCCAGCCGGTCGGATATTTGCTGAATCAGGTCAAATCCCTTTTGTCCGGCAAACCGCGACACAATCCCCAATACCGGCAATTGGGTATCCTCCGGCAATCCGAACTCGTTAAGCAGCGCTCGCTTGCACACCGCTTTGCCGCTCAGATCATTGACGCTGTAATTGGCAGCAATGTGGGTGTCGGTCTCTGGATTCCACTCGCCGTAATCAACTCCGTTGAGAATTCCTGCAACTGTCCCCGAACGCGCCCGCAGCACCCCTTCCAGTCCGAAGCCATACTCGCTGGTCTGGATCTCCTGCGCATACTTGCGGCTCACGGTGGTAATGAAGTCGGCGGAGGTGATGGCCCCTTTCAGGAAGTTCGCCTTGCCGTAGAATTCCAACTTCGTCATCGTGAACAGGTCCCAGGGCAGTAATAGCAGCGGCAATATTTCAGGCTGGAACAGACCCTGATACCCAAGGTTGTGGATGGTGAAGATGCAGGGCACTCGCTCAAAAACAGGGTCTTCCGTATAGAGCGTGTTCAGGAGAATGGGTACCAGCGCGGTCTGCCAGTCATGGCAGTGCAGGATGTCCGGGCGGCCAAGAAACTTTGTGGCCTCCAAGACTGCGCGGCACAACAGAGCAAACCGCTCGGCATTGTCCGGATAGTCGCCGATCGGAGTTCCGTAAAGACCGTCTCGATCGAAGAACGGCGGATAGTCGACGAAATAGGTCTGCACCCCTTCTCGCAGACCGCCGTCCAGCACAGAACAAAACCGGTAGCGATCGTCGAACGGTACCGTAATGCTGGGAATAATCTTGACAGGGTTCTCCAGCTTGGTCTGCCGGTAACGAGGAACGAAGACGCTAACCTGATGGCCCAGCTTCACCAGGGCCGGAGGCAACGAACCTACGACATCGGCCAATCCACCCGTCTTGGAATAAGGTGCGCATTCCGATGCCGCCATGACAATTCGCATGAAACCTCCGCGCGTGCGACTGGTCTGATTAGGACGCCTTGCCCGCCGAAACGGCCAGCAGTCAACACGCCGGGAAGAAAACCGCGGCTGCGTTTATGATGAACGGTTCAGAGAAACAGTTGAGTCTAATTGCCGCAGGGAAAGAGGGTCAACGTGCCCAGGAGCACGACAAAACCGGTCACCGAGCGACGAACCCGTCACAAGCCGAAACTGGGACAAAACTTCCTGATCGACCACAGCGTGGCACGGCGCATTGTCGAGGCGCTGGGCGATGTCTCCAACCGAACGGTGATTGAGATTGGTCCAGGCGAAGGGGTTCTGACCGATTTGCTGGTCAACCGAGCGAAGCACGTCATCGGGGTTGAGCTCGATCGCGTGCTGGCGGCGCAATTGCGCATGCGTTACGCAACCAGGACAAATGTCGAGGTCCTCGAGTCGGATTTCGTGACCGTCGAGTTCCCTTCCATGTTGGGACGCCGCCCGGGCCCACTACACGATCTGCGCCCGACTAAGCCCGAAACCGTCGACATCGTCGGCAACATTCCTTACTACGTCACCTCCGATATCGTCCTGCGGATTCTCGATCTGCATCGCAGCGTAGAGCGAGCAGTCATTATGGTGCAGCGCGAAGTGGCCGACCGCATTTCGGCTGTGCCCGGTTCGCGCGACTACGGCCTGCTTTCGGCCACGGCACAGCTCTACGCTCGGGTTGAGAGTCTGTTCACGGTTCCGCCGGAGGCATTCAATCCCCCGCCAGATGTATATTCCGCGGTGTTGCGACTTGTAATGGCTCCGCGCCTGGAGGAGTTGCAGCTTCAGGAAGAGCCCTTCATTCGACTGCTAAGACTTGCCTTCGCTCAGAAGCGCAAGACCCTGGCCAACAACCTGAAGGGCTCCTATTCGGATACCTCGATCAAAGCTGGATTGAGGGCCGCCGGTCTTCGATCCGACGTGCGGGCCGAGGCCGTGTCTCTCGACAAGATGGCGGCGCTGTCGGGGAACTTGCAACCGGCGTAAACTTGTCGAGGGACGACTTCCCATGAGCACCGCCATCCGTCCGCCGGCAGTTGCGGGGCAATTCTATCCCGCCGATTCCCGGGAACTGCGATCCGACGTAGAAGCCTTTGCACGGTCTTCCATAGAACCCACAGAGGCAAAGATTCGCGCACTCGGCTGCGTGGTGCCTCATGCCGGATACGTTTATTCGGGAAGCGTGGCCGGAGCTGTGTACCGGCGCCTGGAATTACCAAAGCGCTACATCGTCCTTTGCCCTAACCATACCGGCCGTGGCGAGCCGCTCGCCATTATGAGCGTAGGTGCGTGGCGCACACCGCTGGGCGATGCTCCGCTGGACGAAGCGCTGGCGTCCTCTCTGAAGGCTCGCTTTCCTTTGTTGACGGAAGACGAAGCGGCCCACCGATTCGAGCACGCCCTGGAAGTACAGCTTCCCTTCCTGCAAGTCTTGTCACCCAAACTTCCAGTTTGTTCCCATCGCTGTCGGTACGGGTCACTTCCAGGTGTTAAGCGCTCTGGGGGTCGCGATCGCTTCCGCGATTGCCGGAGTCGGCGAGCGCGTTCTGGTGATTGCCTCCAGCGACATGAACCACTACGAAAGCGATTCCGTGACACGCGTGAAAGACCGGCGCGCCATCGACCAGATTCTGGCTCTCGATCCACGAGGCCTCTACGACGTAGTGCGAGAAGCGAACATCAGCATGTGCGGTTATGGGCCGACCGTCGCAATGCTCACCGCCGCCCAGAAACTCGGCGCAACCAAAGCTGAATTGCTGCGCTACGCTACCTCGGGCGATGTTTCGGGAGACCGCGATATGGTGGTCGGATACGCCGGAATCGCCGTTTCCTAGCGACTCCTAGCCGAACCACCGGCGCCGTATCTACTGGGAGCCCTGCTCTTCCTTCTTCACTGCAGCTTCCGCTGCCTGGAACCCCATCTTGGAATGGGTGCCGTCGCAGAAGGGCTTGTTCACCGAAGCACCACAGCGGCAGAGGGAGAACGCCGGTTTGCCGGTCAGATCGTAAGGATTGCCGTCAGCATCGACCAACTCGATCGATCCTTCCGGTGCTTCGACACGATAGGGCCCATTCCTGCGAACCGTTATTTTGACCTGCGCCATTGCATCTCCTCCGAAGTGCGCTGAACTCAAGAAAGGCTATTGTAACGGAGACGTGCGAAGTCTCTGACCGCAGCGGCGCCGGCGCCAAGTTAAATCCACCGATCTCTACTTCTTGAAGGCGACGTTCACCAGCAGCTTTTCGCCCTGGACGTCGACCACATTGCAAAACGTGCGCTCGCCCTGGCGAGTGAAGTCGAGTCCGACACGAGCCGCGCCGATCCGCAGATTTCGGATGTGCAGGTGTTCGAGCCATTCGGGCAGTTGCGGGTTGATGATGTTCAGTTCTTTCCGCGGTGCGCTTGGCCGAATACCCAGAATGGAAGTGAGCATCAGGAACATCGCACCAGAGGCCCAGGCCTGCGGCGAGCATGACACCGGATAATGCACCGGGGTATCGTTCTCGCGCCGCTGCACCCCGCAGAAGAGCTCGGGCAGGCGGTAGTCGCGGAAGTTCTGTGCTGCCTGGTAAAGAGACGTAACGACACGCAACGCGCCTTCGCCGCATTTCGTTGAGCGCCATGCCATGAGCGATCAGGGAGTTATCGTGCGGCCAGATCGAGCCCCGATGGTAGCTGAGGGGATTGAACACGCTCTCGTCGTTCGACATCGTTCGCCAGCCCCAGCCGTTGAACATGTCGTCGCGCATCAGGCGCGTAGTGATGGTGCGTGCGCGCTCACGATTGACAATGCGGGTAAACAGTAACTGCCCGGGATTTGAAGCTATGACCTCAAGCGGCTTCTTTTCTCATCGAGCGCCATGGCATAGAAGCCGCGACTGGGAACCCAAAACGCCTTGTCGAAGCGGCGCGCCAAATCCAAGGCCTCGCGCTTCAGCCGGTCGGCGGTCTTCACGTCACCGAAACCGCGCAGCAGCGATGCCATGCGGTATTTCGCGTCGTAAACGTATCCTTGAACTTCGCTGAGTGCGATCGGGGGCTTGCGCCACGGTGCCGTCGCGGTGCATGTTGGCGTCCCATGAATCCTTCCACCCCTGGTTCACCAGCCCTTTTGGCGAACGGCGTTGATATTCGACAAAGCCGTCGCCATCCAGATCGCCGCATTTATCGATCCACTCCAAGCGCAGCGTAGGCATTGGGCAAGAGCTCTTCAACCAGCTGCTCGTCCGCTGTCCAGTTGAAGGTCTCGCTCAGCAGGATCAGGAACAGGGGAGTGGCGTCGACAGATCCGTAGTAAGGCCCGAAAGGCATTTCGCCGTCGCGCGTCATCTCCCCGTTGCGATACTCGTGGAGAATCTTGCCCGGATCCTCATCCGACCAGTCATTGCTCTCCTTCCCCTGATAACGCGCAAGTACTCGCAAGGTATCCACTGCGAGCTGGGGATTTAGACAAAGGGACTGATATGCCGCGATGATGGAGTCGCGGCCGAAAATCGTGGCGAACCAGGGAATCCCGGCGGCTATGATGTGCTCCCGCCCGTCGGGAATCTGCAACGCATGGAAGTCTCCAATGCCGGTGGCCAGCAGATCGTCGAACACCTCATTTGAAGAGTCAAAGCGTGTAGAGTCGGACTCCCAGCGTGCGAAAGCTGCCCGGCGCTGGCGCAGCTGGGCTTCGAAATCGAAATTGTGGGCCCGCGATTCCCGGCCTTCGACATAGGGGCTGATCTGTATTTCAATTTCAACTCTTTTTAGCGGTTCGAGTCGGAGCTGCCATAGGGCGGTACGATCCCTGATTTCATCCGGGACCGGAGAGAACTTAATACGCGTTTGCCGGGTGACTTGATCGAGCCCGCGGTAGACGAATGTGATGCTATCCGCCTTCACGATGGGAGCATAATACTGGCCATGCTTTTGCCTCGCCACGCCGCGCACCTGAAAAACGTCGACAAAGTCCGCATCAAAGAGCATTTCCAGCGTGAAGTCGACGTGCACGAGATTGAAGTTCTCGAAGGTCAGGCGATCAAAGAAGATCTCTGAGGCCAGAAGTTGTTCGCGACGGATGTGTACGGTGTTCTCCGGCAGATCGAAGGAGTCTCGAAGTGTAATGTTGCCGGTGGTGAGCTCGATTCGCGCGCGAAACGTCTTCTCCGTGCTTGCGGACAGCACGACGCTGCGATGTCCGCCGATGCGCAACTCAAGATGACTAAGAAAGCGGGTATCGTCGTGAAAGAACCCCACATCCGGAGAGCCAGGAGGGTAAATGTCTCCCGCGACATTGGTCGCGCTAAAGGTCTTGCCGTCGATGAGGGTTAGATTATCTACCTTGCGCGGCTCAAGCTCTTTGTAGGCGACTCGCGGCTCTTGAAAGGGCGACGGGATCGCAATTAGCTCTTCGTCGGTGATGGAGGGAAACGTACTCATTCCGATTGCGCAGCTTGGAGCCGAGGACCGCGGTCCTAACTCCTTCGCGCGCTGAATCCTCTCACTGTACCGCCGGATCGCGCTGTAACCAAGGGACTCGCATCCCCGGCCATCTCCTGATACAGAGCGATGTAATCAGCAACCATACGATCCAACGAGAAAAGCTGGCGTACATAGTCCCGAACCGTCCGCGGTCTGATTTTTGCAAGCGAATGCTTCGCGCGGCTCGCCATGTCCTCACCGCTGTTGCATACGAATCCGGAGATTCCGTCGCGCACAACTTCTTCGACCGAACCCCCGGGCAGCGCCAGCACAGGGGTTCCGCAAGCCATCGCCTCGATCATCACCAGTCCGAATGGCTCGTTCCACTGGATGGGAAAGAGCATGGCAAGGGAATTTCCAAGCAGTTCGTTCTTGGCGGCAAGGTCGACTTCACCCACGAATTCGATGAACTTGCCATCGACGTGCGGCTTCACCATGGAATCGAAGTAGTCCTGAAATATTGGCTGCACTTCGCCGGCGATTTTCAGTGGTATACCGGCCTTCTTGGCCACCTCTATCGCTAGATGTGTGCCCTTGATGGGAGCGATGCGTCCCAAAAACGAAAGATAATCCCGCTTCTCTTCCTTGAACTCGTACAGCTTCATGTCGACGCCGTGATGGATGGTGCGGATTCGCTCCATTTTCTCTCCGCCGGCGCTGGAACTCGCTGATGGTAACAAACTCAACATCAGGGAAGTTGGCATATATCTCGCTCAGCGGCTCTTCGCGTACGTGATGCACCGTATACACGAACGGGTTCTGCACGAACCGGGTAAACATGAGGGAAGGGACATTGTGCAAATGGATAATGTCGCAATCTTTGCTGGCATCGCGAATCGCCCACGAAGAGTGGTTCATGTCTTTGAGATTGTCAAAGACCTCTCCTTTGATCGGCCACTGCGAGTCCTTGTAAAACCAGCGGGTTTCCACTCCCACAGTCGATTCCGAAATGGTATAAACCACGACGTCGACGCCCTTGCCCTGTAGCCCTTCGGCGAGCTGCGCAATGAACAGTTCTGTCCCACCGTATTTGCGTGGGGGCACGGGCAGAAAGGGAGGAGCAACCAAAGCAACTCGCATGAAATAGGGTCCTTTGTGACGCGAATCGACGTGCACGGGCTTGCATAACGAACGGGATCAGCTACAGAGATGCAAGGCGAGCGACAGGTGCTGCCTGCCTTTCGGAGCTGGATCGCGCGGGTAGAGTAACGATTTTGTTGGTGAGCGTACTGGCAGCCTAGCTGGCGCCGACAGGAACGAGGCCATCTTTGAGAGTAGCGTCAGAGGATGAAATTTTCTCCAGTGCTTTTTCAAATTCGATCGCACGATGTTCACTGGTGTGCTCGGAAAGGGCACGTTCCTGGGCATGTTTCCCGATGCGCCGCACTTCTGCGTCAGATAATTCCGACAAGTACCGCACCACGTCGCCTGAGCTCGTGGGTAACAGAATCTCCCGATTAGGAGAGAGAAATGTGTCCAGGCCGGGCCAGTTGTCGGAGATGATCGTGGCACCACAAGCCGCCGCCTCGAACAGCCGCACCGAGGGCGAGTAACCGGCCATCACCATGTCGCGACGCGTCACGTTTAGCGTGAAGCGGGAGGAGCTGTAGAACTTCGCGTGCCAGCGCGGATTCAGGTGCTTGATTCGCCGGACGTTGGACGGCCAAACGAGATGATGCGGATATTGCGGCCCGGCAACGATGAAGCGCCGGTCGGGTAGCAGCCGTGCGGGCGCGCTCAACAGCTCGTCGATTTTTGGCTGGCGGTCGGGCGCATACGTTCCCATGTAGCTCAGCTCGCAGGCAAAGCGGCGATTTACTCCGAAGCGGCGATACTGTTGCGGATCGAACGAACAATACAGCGGGACCGCACGGCGCGCTCCGAATGGGTTTCCAACTCTCGCAGTATCGGGCCGCCGGTGAAGCTGAAATACACGTCGAAGAGGGAAATTTGCCGCGCTTCCAGATAATCGGTGCGGCCGTCGGCTCGCAAGCCGGCCATCGTGATCGGCGTATCAATATCGTAAAACGTCTTCACGTCCGACATTCGAATCGGCGATTTCGTCGATTGCCGCGATGCCATCGGGAAAGAATGACCCGACCACCGCTGCATCTGCTTCCTTCAGGTGCTTCCTCGCAGAGCGGCAGAACGTCGCGCCAATTCTCAAACAGAGATCACCTTACAAAAATCCGGCTCCGGCAGATCACGGTTGGAGGCGTACCACTCGACGTTCTTTTCGAAGAAGACGATGCCGTGCCCGCGCGCATGCAATGCGCGCAGCAGAGCGCGGAAGGTGGTGCCGTGCCCATTCCCCAGGTCGAGGTGATGGATAATCCAAAGACAACGATCTTCATGCCAATTGCCGATATAGTTCGCGGCTGCGCGCAGCGAGAACGCCCGGCGAACTCTGCTGAAGTATCTCGCGCACCTGCAAGGCGCGCAAGGCGTAGGTGTGCTCTTGCAATGCTCTGCGGCGCATGGCTTCGCCAATTTCCCGTGCGAGCCTTGCATCGACCGTCTTCAGCAAATCGGTAATGTCATGCGCATCGCGGGCGACCAGGATCTCGCATCCCGGGGTGAAGAACTCTTCGATTCCCGCCCAGTCGTCGGTGATCAGACATGCTCCCGCGCCAGCGGCTTCGAAGACCCGTGTTGGTGGCGAGAAGCCGACACTCGCCATCGATTCGCGATTGATGTTCAGAACCATACGAGCCGAGCAGTTGACGCGGTTGTGATCGCCCGTGCCCACGTGGCCGATCCAGCGGACATTCTTGGGGAGCGGCTTGCCGCCCCAGCCCTCACCGCCAAGCAGAAAGCTGAACTCAGACGCTGCTTCTGCAGCCGCGAGAAAGAACTCCTCGACACGTCGCTCCCGATCAGGAAGGCGATTGCCCACGAACGCCAGGTCGCACCGGAACTCCGGATCGGCGGGAACAGGGTGGTGCGTTGCCGGGTCGAGTGCGTTGTAGATCGGGTGACAGGCGCGGGCGCCGAGTTGCAAGTAGTGATCGACCACCGGCGACCCACCGCCGTAAGTGAAGACGTAGTCGTATTCAGGGATCAGCGCACGAAATGGATGCAGCGGGTTCGACTCTACCGACGCCAGTGTGGCGGGTGCGTCTACGTCCCAGAAGGCGACTTGCGTGTGGACGGACCGGCAATCCAGGACGCACTCTTCGAGCAGCGCGATCGTCTACTCCTACCCCGCTGTGCTTAATCACCAGATCGCTTTCGGCTGCCCGCTTCAACAGAAACGGAATGTCGCGAGGAGATTGATAGACGATTACGTCGGCATAGCCGAAATCTTCATTGTCACGATGCTGCTGACGGCCGTAGGCATCCGGTTCGGCGAAGGTGATTCGAAACCCGAGCTCCGCCAGGCTCTTGTAGATTCCACGATAGTAAGTTGCTGCGCCGTTCCAATAGGACGACGTAAGGCTCGACCCGAAAACAAATACCCTCATCGCATCAACTCCCCGCAGATCTCGACCAGTTGCGCAGCCCGGTGTGCGCACGTATGCCGCCGCAGGATGGTCTGCCTGCCATTCGCGGCAATCTGCTCGCGCGCAGCATCATCGCGAAGCAGCCATTGGATTGCCGACTTCATTTCAGACCCCGAGTTGAACAACCAGGTAGTCTTCGTCCCGGCTCGAAACAAGATGCTCGGCGTCCTCCCAGGGCGCGCACAGCAAAGGCGAGCCACACGCCAGAGCCTCGAAGACTCGTATGGTGGGAATGCCACCAAGGCCGTTGGCGTATAGAGCGGCGGGGCACGTGTAGAGACAGAGCGCTTCTCGCGTAGACCGCAGGCGCCATCAGATTGGGCAGGTATCCGCGATATTCAATCCCTGCTACGGCCAGCGCCGCCTTGCCTTCGTCGGGATATCGCACTCCATAAACAACGGCCTTTAGACTCCGGATCTCGGCGGCAGGTTCGATCAAGAATTCACTAAGTTCGCAGCGTTCGCTCTTCGTCTCCCCAGTTGCCGATCCAAAGCAGGTCGAACGCTGCGCTCTTCCTGTCGCGGCGAGAAATGGCCGACGTCTGCTGCCTCGTGAAAGGTCCAGACGCGCTCAACTCCAAAGCCCTCGAGATAAATTCGCCGGATCGCTTCGCCAAAGGCCAGCACTCCATCAAACAGTTCGAGCGGAAATCGCAGCAACTCGCCCGGATTGGTATAGGCCCGGTGGTGCGTGTCGTGCAACAGAGCGCGAAACCCAGCTCACGCTTCAGCGACAAAATGCTGTTCACCACTTCGGGATCATTCCATTCGTGAATGATCACAATGTCAGCGCCCTGCCAGCTCCAGCCGCAAGGCGTCGAGCCAAGCCGGAGTCACGCTGATACAGCCGCACATCAAGGTCGGGAAATTCGCAGCGAAATTGCTCGATGGCTTGCTGCGCCTTCTCGCCCTCGTTGTCGACAAGGTTGGTCAGCGACCACGAGCCGAACTGCTCATAGCAGCGAACTTCATGGCCGAGATGCTGCAACTCGCGGGCAAGGCCTCGCAGAAAGTGCGCGTTGCCGTGGTTCCAGTCGGATATCCAGGAGTGGGCGAAGATAGCGAAAACGGATACGCCCGCTCACGCCGCCATGCTCCTCTCCGGCACCAGCGACCGGTACAGGGCCAGGTACTCGTCCACCATGCCGATCGGCGCTGAATAGGCGGCGCGCGCGTTGATATGCCAGTTCGGAATAGTGTCGTCGCAGCGATGGATCACTTCGCAGCTTTGTCACGGCATGGCGCAGACCCTCGGCATCATTCGCCGGGAAATACAGCGCCGTCCGCCCCCACAGCTCGCGGAAACGTGGGAATATCGTTTGCAACCAGCGCGCAACGCGAGAGCGCGGCTTCCAGCGGAGCAAGTCCGAAGGGTTCGTAGCGTGAAGTCGCAGCATAGATGGAAGCGTCGGCCAGCAGCGACCGGACCTGGCTGCTACGTTAGCTTGTCTCGTAACTCAATCGACCTGCCGAAGACGCGATCAGTGCTGTAGATGAGCGCTGGTCGGGAGAAGCTATAGCCCCAGCGATGGTTACCGGACATCCCAGTCCGCTCTCGCGCGAGAAGCGACACCTGCTTCGCCTTCATCCCAAAGCCGCCCGATGGAAACTACGCGATCTTGCTTGTCCGGCGTGTGGATTGAAATGCTGAGGCGTGCGCCCGTTGTAGATCACGGAGGCTCTCGCTGGCATTCCGTAGTGCTTCTCGATCTGCTCAAGCATCCAGCGTGAGGGCGCTATCACTGCGTCAGCTCCCTCAAGACCCTCCCGTTACAGTTTCCGATACCAGCAACTCCAATCCGAGTCGGGCGGCTCATGCCCGTGTACAGCTTGCCACCAGCTCACAACGTCGCTGTGCGCGGTAACGATCTTGGGAATGTCGACAGCCGACTGAGCCATAGCAGTACTGGCTGAAGTGCAACAGATCAGGCTCGGTCTCGCGGATGATATTCAGCAGGAACTCAGAAGAAGCTTCAATGTCGTCGGCGGCATCCTGCATCCACTCCAGCCGAAAGGGCGTAGGCCGGAAGTCGAGGCCGCGCAGCCCTTCTGTCCAGCGCATCTGGCTCAGCTCCGGCATCTCGCCAAAGCTGACCAGAGTGACCTCACGCCGCGGCGCACCAGTCCGGTGACGAGCTCCTGAGCATACGTCCAGACGCCCCCGACTGTGTCCGCCGTCAGCAGTATCCGCATAGGCAGGAATCTCGAAACGCAACGTACGCGCGTGTGTCACTGTCAAGCCGTCAGGCCGTAAGCCGACAGCTCACGTACCATGTCTGCGGCTTTGTCCACGGCGGTTTGCGAGCGAAGCCATCCAACCAGCTCAGACGATCCCGTCGGAGAACCGGTAGTTGCGGCTCGTAGCCGAGAACTTTGCGCGCAGCGGTGATATCGGCGAAACAATGACGAATATCTCCGGCGCGATATTTGCCGGTAATCTCGGCAGGAATCTTCTCGCCCAGGCAGCCCGTCAACTCGGCTGCCACCTCCGCAATCGAGACGGGGCTGCCGGATCCGATGTTCAGCGCCATGCCGTCAGCCTCGCTGCGCTCCATCGCCAGCAGGTTCGCCTGCACCACATCGTGAACACTAACGAAGTCGCGCATCTGTCGGCCATCTTCAAAAATCATGGGAGCGCGACGGTTCAGCAGCCGCGACGCAAAGATGGCGGCTACGCCTGTGTAGGGATTCGAGAGTGCCTGTCGCGTCCCGTAGATGTTGAAATAGCGCAGCGCGACAACCGGCAAGCCGTAGGTCCGGCCGAAAAGCAGCGTCATCTCTTCCTGATCTTTCTTGCTGAGCGCGTAGATCGAGGTGCACTGCAGCGGCTTCGACTCGTCCGTCGCCAGCGGGGTCAGCTCGCGTCCGCAATGCGGGACACACGCGTCTCCCACTGCTTGGCCTTCAGTTGCTCGAGCGGTCGCGGCGAAGGAGAAACCTCGCCGCACTCCCGGCAAAGATACTTCCCCTCGCCATAAATCGACATCGACGACGCGACAATGAGCTTGCGAATCTTCGCCTTGGTGTCGAGGATGGCCTGAAGCAGATTGGCTGTGCCCTGGGTATTCGCTCCCATGTAGTGCGAAATCTCATACATCGACTGGCCTACCCCAACTGCTGCGGCCAGATGAACGATGGTGTCGACGCCGCGGAGCGCCGCGGGACACGGCATCCAGATCGCGCATGTCGCCGGGTATGAGTTCTACGTCAGAATGCAGATATTCCGGCCGCCCGTTGGGATGCACTTGCGGCGACAAGCTGTCGAAGATCCGAACCTTTTGTCCGTGCGCCAATAACGCATCCGCCAAGTGAGAGCCGACAAACCCTGCACCCCCCGTGATCAAAACGTGGCTGCCCATCAACGAGCCTCCATAGCCCACCCGTTCACCGGAGTTTCGCGCGCCGGCTTCCCGGCGATCCAGCATCGGGGCGTAGCGTTCCACCATACAGGTGGCGAAATCGGCGAAATCCTGGGGACGGATGGGAGGGCTGGTGTAGTGCCGCTCGACGCCTAGATGCTCTGGTGTGAAACACAGCGTCATGGTCACGTCAAATTCGTTCAGCGCTTGCATCTGGCGGTCAAACCAGACCTCTGCGCCGGAACGAAACCAGTCCGCCCAGCTCACCCCGGTCCGCAGGTAACGTACTCCCAGTCTACGCAGCCACTGCACCGAAGATTCCAGCCGATGGTCTTCAAAGTGGAACCACTGACAAATGCCCATGCCCGCCGGAAAACACTCCGCCGCAGGCTTCGGCGAGCCATCCTGGCGCAGCAGCCCCATGTAGTAGTGTCGATAATAAGCGCTGCCCTCGGCTTCCTTGTGCCGGGTGGTGGCCGTCCACGACGCCGGCAGATCGTGCAGACTGTACCAGTGCACGCGTTCCACTGTGTCTAGCAGTAACTCGGCCGTTCGTTTCATGCCAAAAACCTGTATTTCCTCTGCGCCAAAGGACGAAGCGCCAGCCTCCGAAACCCAGACCGGCTTGTGTGTCACGCGGCGGATTTCGTCAACCTTCGCCGGCCACTCATGGATGTTCCAGTGGTTCCAGTCCAGTGGAAATCCATGCACAGCCACAACGTCGACCTCCTCGATCACTCCCTGGGAAGCCAGCAGCTCTATGAAGTGCGGATCGATGGGGGAGATGCCGCCCAACACGATCTTGAGCCTGGGGTTCGCCGCTCGTATCGCGCGAGCTGCCAGTTTTGCTGTCTCAGAAAAAATCTTCCACTCCGGATCGAGCTTGAAGTTCCAGTGAGACAGGTTATTCGGCTCGTTCCACAACATTACGGCTTCTACCATGCAGTCGTAGGTTCCTCTGTTCTCTGGAGTCTTAGAGCGTGCCCTGCAACTCAAGATCGAGAATGGAGCTGCCGTCGCGCACCGAATTTCGTGGCGTGCATATCCAGGTCTCCGGTTCCGGATGGTCCAGAATCTCCAACCCGGAACTGCGCAGCATGGCCTCCGCTGCCGCCCGGTTCGGGATCCACCAGTTCGTTGGATCGTTGGCGTAACTGTTCTCGATGAAATACATCGACAGGCCAGTCGGGATCGGAGAAAACGTTCGTCGCCCAAAATTGATAGTCGTCGCTCCCAATGCTTCGTGCTGCCGGAGCCGCGCAGCATCGTCTGAAATATCAGCTTCCCGCCGGGCGCAACTCTGGTAATCACCTTGTCCAAAGCGAATAGCGGATAGCGCAGGTGATAAAGGACGCCCATAAGAAACACGAAGTCAAACTGCCCTGCAATGGCATCCACGTCATAGACGGAACGCTTTTCGAATTCGATCTCCACTCCGAGGACGCTGGCGGCGAAACGCGCCTGATTCAGGTAGCGGTCGTCGACATCAATCCCAAGCACTCGGCCGGCTCCCCGCCTCTTCGCCTGTATTGAATAGAATCCGCCATTACAACCAACATCCAGCACGCTAGCGCCATTCAGATTTTCCGGAACGGCAGACGAAATGTGCTTCCATTTGACGGCGGGAAAGTCGCCGAGAAAATGATTCGGTGCGGTCGGTATTCCAAGGAGGTCGAGATTATGAAACCACTCGCCCAAGCCTCGAATCTGGTTTGCAAGCTCCAGTCGATCCACCGGCGGTGCGCCCGAGTGCGGCGAAACTTGGGGATCGGCTTGCGACGAAGTCGGCATTGGCAACAAGTCGGCCTTATCCAGCGCGCCAACTTCAATTTAGAGGAGTTGCCCGGTACTTACGTTGCCCGGAAGATAGCGACGTTCACGGCGTAAGCTGCCGAATGACGACCCATGAACCCGTATCGGGCGCTGCAGAGGCGAGGCGCCCGACGCAGCGCTGGCCCGCGCGACGCTGGCAGACGACGGATTCCCCTGCCCGAGCAAGTTCGCATCGGACAGAGCTTGGCTTGTGGTGTGCGTTGCCAGTACTGAGCTCTGGCCTTTCTTATCGCTATGCCCCGGCTATCTCGCCGGAACCACTTCGAGCCGCGAGCGGATTTGCTGGGCCAGCTTGTGGACCGAGTTGATCCTGTCGGCGACGCGAGGCGGAAGCGAGGATTCTCTCAGGGCCAGTTCGCTTGCCAGCAGAATGCCGGTCAGGTCGCCACGTAATTGGCTCTGCAATTCGGTCACGGCTGATCGCTTCGCACCCAGGCGCTCCGCGTGCTTGCGCATCAACCCTGCGCCTACTTCGCGGACTACCCTTTCCGTCCGGTGCAGGCCAAGGTTGATGTAGATGGGCATCGCCATGCCGGCATGATTGAGCAGTGCATCGATGGCGGTGTCGTCAATCTCGACCAGCGACTCGTCGACAATGAGGGCGTCATACTCGGCCTGCTGCAATTTGGCCAGGGCGCGACCCACCGAGTCAGCCAGAGCAACCTTCTGCCGTGAGCTCTTTTCCAGAGCCATGGCACATTCTTTCGCGCGAGATGAAGTGGTAACCAGCAAGATCATATTTCCGTCCTTCGGCTTTCTTTCTGTTCTGCCCTTGGAGGTCGGGCACACGTATCCCGGATCTTCAAGGTTGGGAGCGCCATCCCGCGGTGCTTAGCGCATCAGCGTATCGCGCCGTATTCCTTAAGCTTGCGATAGAGGGTCGTTTTGCCGATGCCCAGCCGGCGTGCCGCCTCAAGCTTGTCGCCATTCAACTGTTCGATGGCCTGAGTGATGGCGCGTTTTTCCAGCTCCGACAGCGTCACAATGCTGTGGTTCTGCGTCAATTCCAGTGTTGGGTAAGCTTCGTTTGCGAGATTGCGCAAGGCGGTCGGCAAGTCTCCGATCTGGAGGGTTGCACTGGAGCTGAGAGCACAAGCGCGCTCCAGGCAGTTCTCCAGTTCGCGTACGTTCCCTGGCCATTCGTAATCCAGCATCCGCCTCAGCGCTTCGTCGCTGATGGTGCGATGAACCCCTGTGGTCCGGGCCACCCGCTCCAACACATGGCCCACCATCAGGGGTATGTCCTGCTTGCGCTCCCGCAATGGGGGAATACGCAGGGTCAGTACGTTGAGCCTGAAGTAAAGATCACGGCGGAATGTCCCCTGCTGGACAGCAGACTCCAGATCGCGATTGGTGGCGGCCAGTATGCGCGCATTTACCGGTACTGCCCGATTGCTGCCCACCGGGCGAACCTCTTTCTCTTGGATGGCGCGGAGCAGCTTGGATTGAAGATCAATCGGCAGCTCGCCCACTTCGTCCAGAAAGATGGTGCCTCCATCGGCCGTGGCCAGCAGGCCGTCCTTGGCCCGCACGGCACCGGTGAAGGCGCCGCGAACATAGCCGAACAACTCGCTCTCGATCAGTGTGGGCACCAGCGATCCGCAATCGACCGGTATGAAGGGGCGATCGCGGTACGATCCCCCGAAGTGAATAGAACGTGCGACCAACTCTTTGCCCGTCCCACTCTCGCCTAAGATCAACACCGGATGTGAGCTGTTGGCCGCCTTCGCGATGATGCGATACAGCTTTTCCATCTCCGGCGCGCGACCGATCAGGGAGCCAAAGCGGTGCTTTGATTTCATGGCGTCGCGCAACCTGCGATTTTCGACCGCCAGTTTCAGCTGCGCGGTCACGCGGTCCAGAACCAGGCGCAGCTCATCGAAGGTAAAAGGCTTGCTGATGTAGTCGTACGCCCCGGCCTGCATGGCCTGCACCGCGGAATGCACGGTAGCATAACCGGTCATGATGACGACCACCGCCTCCGGACGGCGGCGCTTGATCTCCCGCAGGAGATCGATTCCGTTGCCTCCGGGAATCCGCAGGTCCAACAGAACAACATCGATGCTGGCGGTGTCGAGTACGTGAATGACCTCGTCGGAAGAATGTGCGGTATAGGTGGCGAATCCCAGACTCTCAGCGACATCGCGACACGACTCCCGAACCGCATTCTCGTCATCGACGACCAGAAGGTTCAACAACTCAGTTTGGGGAGGAGGAGCTTCTACGCGCTCAACGCTTTCTATTCTGTTGTCTCTGTGGCAAGCACGGCCTAACCTCGATTTCGACTGCGGGATTTTGAGCTTGACAGCCTAAAGGCTGCTGCCCTAATTGTCCCTTTTTGGGAATTAAAGGCTAGTACAGCAATCACAGTCTTCTGTGAGCATCCGCGTCAGCTGCCAGCGGACAAAAAACAGGGGCCGCATGTGCGGCCGGCGGCGGACGCAAAATCCTAACGCACCCGCCGCCGCCGCATTCGGCCCCTGTTTCGCCACCGCTGCTATGCGTTCAGCTACAGGAGGAACCCTTTCTGACCCAGCCTCTGTGTCGCACGAACCGATCTCATCGCCAGGAAGCCGCTCCAGCAACCGCTTGAGCAACGCGCCGCCACGCTGCGCGCTTCGCTCGATCTCGTGGATATAGCGCTTCGAGCGGCTGTACGAGGGCAGCTTGCCGTCTAGCACCTGCGCGTTCATCAGGACCGCCGCAAAGGCATTGTTGAGGTCATGCAGCAATTCGATACAGCACTCGGTAGCCAGTGGCGAGGGCTGCGGCTTTGCCACGCTCTCGCCACCCGACTGCCCGAGGGAGGCCACTCGCCCAATTTCAATCCGATTGCCACATTCTGGAGATCTCATAGCAACTCTCGGGATGACATTAAGCAATATGCAAGGAACATGCCAAACTGGGATTAGAATTCTGAGGCTCACTTCATGAAGCTTTCCAATCACTTAGCCTGAGAAGACTTCGCTACCCTCGACGTTTCGATTCCAGTTTTGGGAATGCAAGCATTGGCGCCCGCACAATAGAAGGAATTCAAAGGGGTTTGTCGCTCCCGTTTCGGAAAATAGGTAGGACCGAATTGGGAGTCAGGCCAAACCGGCCTGGAGCCGAAGCTCAAAGCGACAGCGCTCGCCTTGGCATCCAGATTCTGACTGGAATACTCTCGCCCTATCGCTCAGTCGGCAACGGGGAGTGGGCGGTCATCTCGCCACGATCTTTCCTTGCCGATGTTGTCTGGACAGATGTTTCCAGCAGAAGACCATTATGGGCGGTTGCCGCCAGAATGCGTCCCTGATAACCCATGGCGGAACTGATCGACACAATCGATTCCGCCAGCGGCTGCCAGCTCTTTCCCCCATCTTTGCTTTCGAAGACAGTTCGAGCATGCAAACCGGTAGCCAGCAAACGTTGCGCTTCGTTGTCGTAGTGCACGGAAAGAATCTCGCGCGATGGCAATCCACCGAGCATGTGTTCCCAGCTCTTTCCCTGGTCCGGGGAATGCAAAGCGCCTTCGCGGGTGCTGAGCCAAAAGGACCCATCCGGAGCCGACGTCAGACCGTAGACAATTGTCACGTAGGAGGGCAGAGTTAGCGCCGTCCATGTCTTGCCGCGGTCGTTTGACAGAAAAGCCTGTGTCGAGCTGACGACCGCCAGTGCGCCAGTGCCGGCTTGCTGAATTCCAATCAGATCTTGCGCTCCCAGAATGGGCTCGCCGTACCACTTCTTTCCTTCATCCACGCTAACGAATAGGCCTTCGTTGCTCGCGGCGTACCACGCTTTGTTAGTGATGAGCAGTGATCGGATACGCGGCGCAATGGCGATCGGGATAGGAGCCTCGTGAAGCGAGGATGCCTTCTTTGCCGTAGACTTGCTGGCCGCGGCCTTGGAAAGCACGGGACTGGAGTGCGCAGACTTGCTACTCGACTTCGTCGCCTTTCCATATTGCGGCCGGGAAGGCGACTCAGTCTCCCGCCACTCAGGAAGCACCCCACGGTACATACTGGCGGGTTGCCACGCAGTATTGAGCGATGGCAGATAGAAGATGCCGTGATTGGTGCCGGCGAAGATCGCACCTCCGCTCGCCTGCTGAAGGGCGAGGACATCGCGCTCATTGAGTCCCTTATTCCAAAGCTTCCAGTTCCTTCCAGCATCGTCGGAGGTAAAGAAGCCGCCGAGTTCCCTGTCATTGACGACCCCAACATAGAGCCGGCGCGGGTCGTCTTGATCGGTCGTCACGGCGCCGATCGTGCGGTGCGCAAAGCCTGTGTTCGAGGTCGCGTAATTCTCGAAACCATTGTTACTGGCGAGGATGCCGCCGCGATCCGTCGCCAGCAGCACGCGGTCAGGATTACGCGGGTCGATCAAAATGTCGTTCACTGTGACGTCGGCGGCGGAATACAGCTCCCACTTGCCACCGCCATCCAACGTCTTCCATAACCCGCCGGTCGTTCCGGCATAAACCACCATGGGGCGCTTGGGGTCCTGCTTCAGCACTCGCGTGCGTATGGCGGAATGAGGGATACCCTTAATGCGTGCGAACAGCTCACCCCCATTCAGGCTCTTGTAGATTCCGGAACAGGCGCTGGCATAAACCACGGTCGGCATCTGTGGATCGATAATGATGCTGAATACATCAGAGTCATCCAGCACGCCCTGGTTGATTCGGTGCCAGCTCCTGCCGCCATCTTCTGTCTTCCACGGCAAGTGAAACGTTCCGGCATAGATAACGTCCGGATTCTGCGGATCGATGGCCGCCGACTCGATGTTCTTGAGGTCCGAATGGCCTTCCGGTGAGATCCGCTCCCAGATTATGCCTGCGTCGCGCGAACGATAGACGCCGTCCAGCGCCCCGGCGACGAGAATGTTGTGATCGCTGGGAGCCAGGGCGAGCGTCCGCACCGATTTGTTGTGAATTCCGCTCAGCGCGCGCCAGCTCTTGCCGCCGTCATCGGAGCGAAACACGTCGCCTTCATCATTCTTGAAGAGGCTCCATCCGGCGACGTACAGAGTAGCCGGATGAGTGGGATCGAAGACGATGTGGTCGAGCACGTAATCATCGCCTGGCCCAAGATGCGCATACGGCATCCAGGACTTCCCGTTGTCCCGCGATTCGAAAATTTGCCCAGCACTTGTCCCCAGAAGAATGCGATCAGGATTGCCAGGGTCGTAGGCCAGACTGCGGACATCGCCGCCCTCCGGGCCAATGAGTTGCCAGGCTCCGGCAAACAGGACAGCAGGAAAAATACTAAAGATCAGGAAAAATAAAACGAATTTGCGCATACATACCGATAAGACGTGAGCGGCTCTTCCCATGATACTGCCGCGCACCTGCGTAGGCGATCACTTCGATGGACTCCAAAGAGCGACCGCTCAACGGGCAACGTAAAAGTAAGAAGCGCCGGTGAGAGAGTTCTCTCACCGGCTGTAGTTTTACTGGCTTCCCTATTGGGGAGGAGCCCCCTTCCTGGCATGATGCCTGGGAGTGGCAGTATGGGGCATCGGATAGGCGTTGGTGCTGGGCGTCACCTTTGACTCGTCCACCGGGGTCGTGCCTTGGAGGATTGGAGCGGAGGCGACATCAGCGCCCTGCGGGATCAAGTCAATGTCGGCAGTTTCCGACTTGCCGGTTCCCTTGCGTACGTCAATTCGTCCCGGATCGATTCCCTGCTGCTGCACCAGGTACGCCTTCGCATTCACAGCGCGCTGCCCAGCCAGATCCATCGGGTGACGTTTGTTGCCCTTGCCTTCCATCGGAGCCTTCTCGCCGTCGGCGTAACCGACAATCGCGATCTTGGCGTTCGGATCAGCTTTCATGCGGCTGGCAACATCGTCGAGGATGGCCTTGGCCGTATTGTCGACGCGCCACGGACGCTTCTTATCCGGGAATTGGATGGAGGCGATATTGGTCACCTGCGGAGGCGCAGGCGGAGCCTCCACCGTGAACGAGCAGGTACCCACTCCGGTCAGGTTGCGCGCGTCGGTGGCGGACACCGTGATCGTGACCGTGCCCGGCGATACGCCTGCGGTGTCTTCTGTTGCCGTGTTACCCGTACCGGTAACATGGCCGGAAGAAGCCCGGTAGGAGACGTTGGTGATCTGCGATCCATCCGGGCTGGTTGCGGTCGACGTAATGGTGACCGCGTTGCCCGCCTGAACCGTGAAAGGATTAATCGAGCAGGAGACCTGGGGCGGATTCATCGGCTTCGCCCTTACGGTGAAGTTCGCCGCACAGGTTGCCGAGTTGTTCCTCTTCTGCTTGGCGTCGGTGACAGTAGCGTTGGCGGTATACGAGCCGGCGGCCACTCCCGTCGTATCAATGGTCGGACTCTGAACGTTGGACGCCTGCAGCTTTCCGCCATTCGTCGTCCAGGCATAGGCCAGGGTGTGCTTGGGATTGAAGTTGCTGCCGCTAACACTGACGTTCACTGGCTCGCCGTCCATCACGTCGTTCGGCTGAGCCGTACAAGCCGCCGTCACCGGGGTCGAGTTGTAGTTACCCAGGTTGAACTCCACACCTGCCGACAGCCGAATCATGTTCCAGTTGTCGGAGGTGTGGGCGGGATTTTGCTCACGATAATAGGTCCAGATGTAGTCGAACTGCGCGATGCGGATGGCCCACGCTTTGGACAGATTCAGATCTAGTCCACCGCCTACATCGATGGCCGGCTTCCACTCGGAGCGAAGCTGGTTAGGCATCAGGTCTGCCGCACCTACCATCACCCGAACAAAGGGCGATAGCTGGGTCTCGTGCAACTTGTACTGCAAGCCGCCCATGATTAGGGCGACGTTGGAGCCCAGATTGCCGCCGGGGCCGCCGCTTCCGCCGGAATGGTAGCTGCCGTCTGCGATAATGCCCAAGTTCCAGGCGTTAGGAAAGTAGTGCGTGATGCTGGCATCGCCCCCGGCCACGATATCGGGGACTTTACCCCAATCCACATTCCCGTTGGGGTGCAGCCACGAATAGCCTACGTAGATCTCATTCTTGGGAGAACTCGTAGCTTGCGCTGCCGCGTAGCTTCCTGTCAGGAAGGCCAGCGCAATCAGCACGGCAAAAACGCGTTTTGGGGCTACTGCATAACAAGACATTTGGTACTCCTCCGGAAACTCTCGCAATTCGCCCCGCGACGGCCTGTCCCCCATCAGAGTTTCCATTCTCCTAAGGGAAAAAAAGCCATTCGACAGGCACGAATTCTACACGAATGGTTTGCTGTAGTGTTTCCGAAAGAGAAAATGGTCAAGAAAGGTTGCTGAAAGCTGCAACTCCGCCCTCCAGCCTCTTCTCCTCCGATATCAGGCGCTCGGAAGGCAGGGACTCGGCCTGGATCACTTCTGGCTCTGTGTCGCCTCTGAGATGGCAGCAGCTTTCGTGGAATTTATTGACGACTTCGTCGCGGTTTTCCTGAAGCAACACCCCGTTGTAGGCCGAGGTCGCCAACAAGTGTCCCTGATAGCTTATGGCAGCACGAATGGGTACGTCAGCGCTTTGAGTATGTTGCCACGTCCGGCCATTATCTTTACTCATGAACACTTCCTGTTTCTGGAGTGCGGTGGCCAGGAGCCGCTGGCCGACCGGATCATACTCCACTTCCAGGACATCATCCTTCGGAAGCCCACCAGTTACGTATCGCCACGTCTTGCCGCCGTCGGTGGACTGTACCGCACCCTGCCGGGAGCCCACCCAGAGTGAAGAATCCGGCATGACGCTCAAGCTATGTACTCGACCCACGTAAGTAGGAAGAGTAGGCGAGATCCAGGTTTTGCCTTCATCGCGAGAAATGTATGCGGCTTTGGGGCTGACCAGGGTTACGGTTCCGTCGTCGTAGGCGTTCACACCGGTGAAGTTATTTTCGCCTTCAACGAACTGACCGTACCATTTCTTACCCTTATCGCTGCTCATGAAGAGCCCTTCATTGGTCGCCGCAAACCAGATGTCTTTCCCGATCTGCAAGGACCGCACCCGCGGTGCCGTGTCGGCGGGAATCACGGGCTCTACCGGTGGCTTCGCTTTAGCAGTAACTGTCTTCTTGTGAGTCATCGACGTGGACTTGGACTTCGACTTTGACTTGACGGGAGTCGGTTCGGGCGCCGCTTCCTTTGGCCGCCACTCCGGGAGCATTCCCACAATCATGCTGGCAGGCTCCCATGCTTTCTTCGCGGATGAAAAATAAAAGATGCCGTGGTTGGTTCCCGCGAACAACTCGCCTCCATCCGCCTGTTGCAGGCTCAGGACGTCACGCCCATCCCAAGCCCTTACTGCTCTGACGCCAATCCTTTCCGGAATCTTCGGAGACAAAAACACCGCCAAACTCGCCGTCATTAGCAACTCCCGCATAAATACGGCTGGGGTCCTTGCGATCGACCACCACCTCGTTCACCACCCGATGCGAGAACCCGCGATTGGAAGTAGTGTAGTGAGCAAATCCATCATTACTGGCGAGAATTCCCATCAGGTCGGTCGCCACCCGAACACGATCCGGATTCCGCGGGTCGATCAGCACATCGTTCACGATGACGTCCGTCGAAGTCACCAGCGACCACTTGGCGCCATTGTCGACAGTCTTCCACAATCCTCCTGTGGTGCCGGCATAAACAATCCAACTCCGCACCGGATCCTGCTTAAGTACTCGCGTCCTGATGGCGGAGTGCGGCAGTCCTTGCACCCGATGAAATAGTTCCGCACCGTTGTCACTCTTGTAAATTCCGGAACACGCGCTGGCGTAAACTCGCGAGGGTGTTTTGGGATCGATGATGATGCTGAACACGTCCGAATCATCCAGCATCCCGTCCTTAATGTTGTGCCAGTTTGTCCCCCGTCTGAGGTCTTCCAGGCCAGATGCCTGGTGCCGGCATACACAACATCCGGATTCTGCGGGTCGATGGCCACGGAGACAAAGTTCTTCATCGAGGAATGGTTCTCCATGACCTCAGGGTTTTCCGGAGTCATTCGTTGCCAGGTAGAACCGGCGTCGCGAGAGCGGAACACTCCATCCAAAGCGCCAATCACCAGTGTGTTGTGATCGCTGGGCGCCATCGCTAAAGCGCGAATCGACTTACCGTGCGTACCGGGAAGCTCCTTCCAGGTCTTCCCTCCATCATCGGAGCGGAAGACGCCGCCTTCGTTGTCGTTGAAGAGGCCCCATCCCGCTACATAAATCGTCGCTGGATTGGTGGGATCGAAGATGATGTGGTCAAAGACGTAATCGTCGCCAAGTGTGAAATGAGCGAACAGTTGCCACGAAGCTCCGCCATTCTTCGAGACGAAGAGTTGACCGGCACTGGTGCCAAGCAGAATGTAATCCGGATTGCCGGGATCGAAAGCAAGGCTGCGGACATTGCCGCCCTCGGGACCGATCATCCGCCAGTCGGAGGCAATCGAGTAACCAGCCAGCAGGCCAATAAGAAGAATACAGAACCCGAACCAACCAAGCCCTCTGCGAACCACTGACAACATCGTCCTATTCCTCGCAAATTCTGGGGATACAACAGCAACTTCCAATGGTAACTCCGATTCAGTGTCTTCTCTCAGACAACCTGGGCAGGCGCCCGGTAAGTAACCTGAGCAGCGATCATAAAAGGGCCGGTGAGAGGGTCTCTCTCACCGGCCTGAGGTTCGAACCGAGACACTCGCCTATTGCGCAGGAGCTGCAGCAGGCTTGGCCTCGTGATGAGCCTTCTTCTTCGGAGCAGGCTTGCTTACGCGACTGCGGCTGCACCTGGGTCTCATCGACCACCGTACCTTCTTCTAGCTGTCCACCGCACAGGTCGCCCTCGGGGACGAAGTAGAAGTGGGTCGCCTTGCCCTTGGTACCGCCGGCACGAGGCTGGACGCGGCTTCCGTCGACCTTAGTCGGACCGTCGGTCGTGAGGTAGTACTTCACGTTGACCGAACGCTGCGAACCCAGGGTCTGCTCGCTGACCGATTCCTTCTCGTCGGTGTAGCCGACGATGTCCAGCTTGCCGTTAGGCATCTGCTGCAAGCGCAGCGACAGACGATCCAGGGTGTCCTTGCAATCGTTGTCTACACGCCACGGCTTCTTGGGGTTCTTCTCAAACGTACACTCGCCCCAATCCTGGATGCTGACGCACGATGCTGAACCGCAGGCACACTGATGGAGGCCGTGCAACTGGCGCTCTGAGTGAACGGGTTCCCGCCGGCGCGATCAGTCGTCGCCGTGCCGGTGACGGTGATGGTGTTGCCCGCGTCCGCGCTGCCTGCTGTCAGTGTTGCGCTCGTACCATTGGGCGACAACTGACCGCCGGTAGCCGACCAGTTGTATGTCATTGGCCAGCCCTGCGGGTCGGTGGCTGTCATCGTGATGGTTGACGGCTCGCCGATCGCGATCGTGGTTGGGTTGGCCGAGCAGCTTACCTGTGGCGGGAGCGGCTGCTTGACTGTGAAGTTCGCCGCGCACGTTGCCGGCGGGATGGGCTGTGGCTTGCCCAAGATGTTTAAGTGATGGCCGGAGTCAAGATTCTTAAACTTTGGCCATGTGTCGGTAATGGTGGAATTCGCCGTGTAGCTGCCCGCCGCCACGCCCGTGGTGTCCACGGTTGAGTTCTGCGCGTTAGCATCGGACATCTTGCCGCCATTGGTGGTCCAAGAATATGCGATCGGATGCTTCGGGTTGAAACCGGTGCCCGTGGTGGTGACCTTCACCGGGTCTGGCGCATAAACCGCGTCCGGCGTACCCGAGGCAGTGCAGGTAAGTGGCGGGTTGTAGTAGCTGCCCATATTGAACACCACACCGGCTGACAAACGAATCATGTTCCAGTTGTCGCTGGTGTGCTGCGGGTTTTGCTCTCTGTAATAAGTCCAGATGTAATCAAACTGCGCCATGCGAATGGACAACTTCTTACCCAGGTTCAGGTCCAAGCCGCCGCCTACGTCAATCGCCGGCTTCCACTCCGACCGAAGTAGGTTAGGATCCAGGTACGCCACGCCGGCCATCATCCGGACGAACGGCGACAATTGGGTCTCGTGCGCCTTGAGCTGCAAGCCGCCCATTATCAGCCCCACATTTGAGCCGAGCCCATTGTTGTTGTTGGCGCCTCTGCCGGAATGGATGCTGCCGTCCACAATAATGCCCAAGTTATGGGCCTGTGGCAGATAGTGCGTGATGCTGGCATCACCGCCGGCTACGATATCGGGAACTTTGCCCCAATCTACGTTGCCGTTGGGGTGGAGCCAGGAATAACCAATGTAAAATTCATTTACCGGCTGAACGGTGCCTTGTGCGGCAGCGTATGTTCCTGTCAGGAACGCCAGCGCAATCAGCACGGCGAAAATACGTTTAGGGACTACTGCATTACAGGACATTCGTAATCCTCCGGAAACTCTCACAATACCGCCCCCTCGAGGTGGCGAACTCAACAACATGGAACGGAATAAGGCAACAGGCTCGTCGCCTATCCTTACTGCAACCCGACTTGCAACCAAGGCTGATTGTATCAGCAACCCTGAAGTTAGCAAGTTTACTGTTTTCAACAACGATTTGACAACTTATCTTTACCTATTAACTCAATCGTGCACGTTTTGTAACATCCGGCATTGTTCCCCCCGAGAACGACCGACTGGACCGCTGCCGCCTAAGCAGGCGTTCGGTGATCCGCGCTCAAACCCACCCTACGACCGGAGTGTATTTCGGTTAGGGCCTTATCATTGCCACATTTCGATACACTCGGGCCGACAGACCCGGCTGTCGCCAGTTTCGTACCGTGACGAAAGTTTTTTACCCCTGCTGCACATCTGCCTTGAGTGTTAACTTATTGGTAGACCCTCCAGTTGCGCGCCGCGAGAGGTTCGAAACGAATCGACCCACTGGCTGTAAACAAGCATCTAAGGGGCGGGAAATGCGATTAAGGCATTACATTACACACGGCGAAAGGCGTCGTTCTCAATGACAACGGAAAGAATATTGATCGTGGAAGATGAGGAGAACGAACGCAGCGGCTTGGCGGAGCTCATTCAAGCCTGGGGATACGAGACCGAAACTGCCGCCGATGGTGTCGAAGCGCTGGAGAAGGTCGTCACCTGCAATCCCGGCATCGTGGTAACCGATCTGAGGATGCCGCGCATGGACGGGATGGAATTGCTCGAGCGTCTGGCGGCTCAGCCCCAACCAGTCGCTGTGATTCTGCTTACTGCCCAGGGAAGCGTCGAAGCCGCGGTTAGTGCCATGAAGCGGGGAGCGTTCGACTTTATCGAAAAACCGGTCAACCCCACGCGTCTGCGGAACATTCTGCAAAATGCTACCCGTATTCGCGGCGCTGAACGGGAGTTGGAAGCAAGTCGCCGCAAACTGCGGGATATCGGCGTGCTCGGAGAGTTGGTGGGCTCGTCGAGGAAAATGCAGGAGCTGTTTCGGCTGGTAGAGATGGTGGCGCCCAGCACCGCCTCGATCCTGATCACCGGCGAGAGCGGCACCGGCAAAGAGCTCGTGGCGCGTACCATCCACTCTCTCGGCGGCCGCAAGTCAAGGCCGTTTGTCGCCATTAACTGCGCCGCGATTCCGGAAACGCTGATTGAAAGCGAAATCTTCGGACATGAGAAGGGAGCTTTCACCGGAGCCTTGGAACGCAGGACCGGGTGCTTCGAATTGGCTGAGGGCGGCACGCTGCTGCTGGACGAGATCGGCGAAATGCCGATTGCGACCCAGGCGAAGCTGCTTCGCGTTCTCGAAGACCGCAAGCTGCGCCGACTGGGCAGCAAAACGGAAACCTCCGTCGACGTCCGCGTACTGGCCGCCACCAACAAGGAGCCCGAGGAAGCCGTCGCGCACGGACAACTACGCAACGACCTCTTCTATCGCCTTAACGTGTTCAACATTCATATGCCCCCCTTGCGCGAGCACAAGGAGGATCTGCCCGACCTGGCGAATGCATTACTGCGCGACATGAATGACAAGCATGGTCGCCGCGTGGCCGGCGTAAGCGAGGCGGTGATGGCGCTTTTTGCAGCGCACACCTGGCCGGGAAATGTTCGTGAGCTGCGCAACACGCTGGAACGCGCGGTGATTGTCTGCGAAGGCACCATAATTGAGCCCAGGCATTTGCCTCCGGGCTTTGGTCACGTGTCGCCGCGCCTGCCGGTACAGGAGGCAAACGCGGTTCGCCTCGGCGTCGGCACTACCATCGACGAAGCGGAACGCCTGCTCATCCTGAAGACACTCGAAGCCACGCACAACAACAAGACGCGCGCCGCCGACATTCTCGGCATCAGCCTGAAGACGCTACACAACAAGCTGAAAGAATACGGATCGCAACAGGCTGACGGGCAGAACGAAGTCGCCGAGGCAGCAAGCTAAGCGGCCCGCTACGGGCTGCACAGCACACCGTGGCTTTTGCACCAACTAAGCTTCGCAACCGGGCATCCTTCAAGTCTGTGCGGTCTGCCGTCACGAGTCCGGCCTCCAGCACGCGCTTGAAGGAGAGATGCGGGAATGCCGCTTCTGCAAAAAGGTGTTGCCATGGCCGCGGGCAGGATGCCCAAAGTCATCAAGCCGCAAGCTCATGCTGTGATCGATTACCTGGTAGCCGGAACCTTCTTCGTGACAGCGGCGCTTTTTTGGAGGCGAAGCAGGCGGGCCGCGATCAGCTCTCTCATCTGCGGTGGCATCACAGCCGCGAATACCGCACTTACCGACTATCCAGGCGGAATCTGGAAGGTGATGAGCTTTCAAACCCACGGAAAGCTCGACACCGCTGTAGCCGCGCTGACTGCAACCATGCCGCGATTGATGGGCTTCAGCGAGTGATTCTGAATCGGGGTTCTTCACCGTGCAGTCGATGGCCGGGACTGTGGTCGCTGCAATGACCGATTTCGACTATTACGAAGATTCCCGCGTCAGAATCGGCCTGTGCGTCACGATGCAACAGCAAACAGCTTAGATCGGCGAACACCGGATCTCGGCTTTCCACGGGTAACCGCGCTAGGGTAGGGAATCTTAGGCGCGCTTGGCGCTAGACGGGCGGGACTTGCTGCCAGGGACGTTTCGGCCGCTCTGATTCCGGCAAGTCGCGGCCCCGCACGCGGTCATACATGTAGGACTCGCTCACCGTTCCCAACGCTTCATTATAGAGACTGGTAGCACCAATGCCCTTCTTTCAGCTCTTCCGAGAAATCGTGCAGCGCTTTCAGATGTTCTGCGGTCGCCGGATAATCGGCCTTGGTCGTCCGCAGAACTTTCTGATGGCCAAGATCGACCAGCTTGGAAATCTCTCCGCTGATGACATAGCCGGGATAGGCAAAGATCTTCACTCCGCCGTCAGGCGTGCGCTCGATCGCGGCCGAAACTCGGTATTTGCGCAGGAACACACGATTATTCGCTCCCGGCGCTTCTAGTACGTCGAAGCCGTGGTTGCGAAACCATGTCGACTGCGTCTTCGTACGTTCGCTGCTTTAGTTTCTTAGCCATGATTGCGTTAAACTTTGATGCGCGAATCTTCGCCGCGCGAAGCAGCCCTTTTGTGCGGGCTGAAATCCACCCTGCGCGGCGATGCTCGACTCACTTCAGGCTTGCGCCGGAACTCTCAATGTCGCACACTGCCCGGCAAATCGGCAACCTTGGCACAATAAAAGCCGGTGAATAGAGCGGCCGACGCACCTGGGGTCGTAACCGGACCGCAAGTCTCTGTAAAGATGTGGCTGGGAGGTTAATCGCATTGACGCTGCGATCTGTGCAAAGACGGCATTACGATGACACATGCTCCGCCACGGCGAAGAGGCTTATCCCACACGAAAGCTGCGGAGTGCTGCTGGGCAAGGCCGCTGCTGACAAGCACGTGTCATCGCGAATCGTTCCCTGCCGGAACGCGCGCTCAGGACTCGCCTCATAACCGCTACAGATCGATCCTGCTGAACTGGTGCGCGTTCAGCGGGAAGCGCGCGAGAGTGGAATGGAAATTGTCGGCTTTTATCACTCCCATCCTGATCATCCCGCACAGTGGTCGCCGACCGACCTCGAGGAAGCTCACTGGATCGGCTGCTCGTATGTGATCACCAGCGTGGAGCAGGGCAAAGCGAACTACACGAGATCGTTTCGTCTTAGCCGGCACAACAGAAGAGGACAAGAGCTTCGTTGAAGGAAGTTTCCTCAGTAACTGTCGACTGAAGTCTCGCCCTGACGATCGTGGCTGAAGTTGACGCTCGCGAGCTCGTAGCTGGTTGCTATCTTTCCGCTACAATCTTCTTTCTTATGCTCCGCTTCTCCACGGCCGGTGAATCGCACGGCGAGGCGCTTGTTGCGCTCGTTTCGGGCCTGCCCGCTGGGCTTGCCGTCGATCTCGACTTCATCAATCGCGAGCTCTGGCGCCGTCAGCAGGGCTATGGCCGCGGCGGACGCATGAAGATCGAGCGCGACATCGGTACACGTGATCAGCGGAGTGCGTCATGGCAAGACCATCGGCTCGCCCATCGCGATGCTGCTGGCCAACAATGACTGGAAGAACTGGACCGAGTCCCTGCCCGTTGAAGCCGGCGACCCGGCCAAGCACAAGCGTGTTGCGTCGCCTCGACCGGGCCACGCTGACCTGGCCGGAGCCTTAAGTACGGCTTCGAAGAAGCGCGCTACGTTTTGGAGCGGGCCTCGGCGCGGGAGTCGGCCGCGCGAGTCGCTGCCGGAGCGCTTGCCAAGTTGCTGCTGCGCGAGCTCGGCATCGAAGTCCTGAGCCACGTGATCGCCGTCGGTGCTCGCCAGGCTCGACAAGCCGGTCAACGTGGAGCGCATTGCAGACTCTTGCCGCGAAAGATGAGATCCTGCTGAGCTGTGCCGACCCTGACTCCGAAGCGCGCATGAAAGAGCAGGTCGATATCGCTCTTGCGCACCGGCGACTCCGTGGGCGGGGTCTTCGAAGTGATCGCGCACAATGTGCCGCCGGGTTTGGGCACCTACGTAAACTGGGACGAGCGCCTGGACACGCAGCTTGCCGCCGCAGTGATGTCGCTCCAGGCGGTTAAAGGCGGTTGAAATTGGCGATGCGGTCGAAGCCGCATATGCTCTTGGTTCTGCCGTGCACGATGAAATAGGCTACCAAGGTGCAGGGCGCATTCACCGGCTTCACTCGCGCTTCGAATCATGCCGGCGGACTGGAAGGCGGCATGTCGAACGGCGAAGACATCCGCGTGCGCGGCTACTTGAAGCCGATTTCGACCTTGCGCCGGCCGTCTGGGTTCGGTCGACTTCGCAACCCGCGAGCCGGTGAAGGCAGCCTATGAGCGCTCCGATGTTTGCGTCGTGCCCGCCGCCGGGGTTGCGGCCGAAGCCATGGTGGCCCTGACCATCGCTCGCGCGGCGCTGGAAAAGTTTGGCGGCGATTCCATCGCCGAAGTGAAGAGAAACTACGAAGGATATTGTCAGCAACTTCGAAACTTCTAAATGGTCTACCAGATCGTTAAATTTGGCGACCCTGTTCTGGAGAAGAAGGCCGCCCCTATCACCGACTTCGACGATGATTTACGCAAGCTCGTCGACGACATGTTCGAGAGCATGTATGCCGCGCACGGCGTGGGACTGGCAGCTCCGCAGATCGGCATCAGCAAGCGCATCGCGGTCATCGATGTCACCTTCAAGGAAGATCCCGCGGCGAAAATTGTGCTCATCAACCCTGAGATCGTTCATACCGAGGGCCGGCAGACTTCCAACGAAGGCTGCCTCAGTATCCCGGAGTTCCGCGAGAAAGTGACGCGTCCGATGAAGGTCAAAGTGCGCGCCCAGAACCTGGAGGGCGAGACCATCGAAGTGGAAGGCGAGGAGCTCCTCGCCCGCGCCCTGCTGCATGAAACCGATCACCTGAACGGCAAGCTCTACATCAGCCACATCAGCACGCTCAAGCGCGACCTGATGAAGCGCAAGATCCGCAAGCTCATCAAAGCCGGCGAATGGTGAGACGGCGATGATGGACCTGGTCTTCTGCGGAACACCTCAGTTCGCAGTACCGACGCTGCAACGGCTTTTTCAGGCGGGATTTCGTATCCGGCTCGTCGTCACCCAGCCCGACCGGCCCAGCGGTCGCGGCATGGAGCTCGCAGCCTTCGCCGGTGAAACAGGAAGCGCTGGCGCATGGGCCTGCCGATCACCCAGCCGGAGAAGATCAAGAACAACGAAGAGTTTCGCGCCCAACTGGAAGCCATCCGGCCGCGACGCGATCATTGTGGTCGGGTATGGGCGCATCATCCCGCAATGGATGATCGACCTTCCTCCGCTGGGCAACATCAATCTGCACGCGTCATTGCTGCCCAAATATCGCGGCGCTGCGCCCATCCAGTGGGCGATTGCGTCCGGTGAAACCGTTACCGGCGTGACCACCATGCGCATCGACGCGGGACTCGATACCGGCGACATTCTGGAGCAACGGGAAGAGCCGATTCGCGACGACGACACCGCGCTGACGCTCGCGCCGCGTCTGGCGCACACGGGCGCTGAACTGGTCATCACCAGCCTCGCCGGGCTGTCGAAAGGCACCCTCACGCCTCGACCGCAGGACAACGCTCAAGCTACGCTCGCGCCGATTCTGACCAAAGATGACGGCCTCATCGATTTCTCGCGCACCGCCAAGGAAACCTGGAACCGTCTGCGCGGATTTCAGCCCTGGCCCGGAGCTTTCACCGACTTTTCGCGGGAAGATGCTGCATCTGCATGAGGCTGTTCCGTCGCCAGAGATCGCTGCCGTTGCCGCAGGGCATTTCGCCGTCGAGAACCAGCGCCTGCTGCTGGGCTTCGCGCACGGCACCGCGCTCGAAATACACGAATTGCAGATGGAAGGCAAAAAGCGCATGAGCGCCCGCGACTTTATCAACGGCTATCGCCCGCAAAGCGACGAGCCGGTGGGCGCAACGGCCTAGTCGTGACATGCCCAGTCTCTCCCGCAGCGCACCGCAACTGCTTTCGACATTCTGCTTCGCGTCGAAACCCAGGACGCGTACGCGAGCGAACTGCTGCATTCTTCTTGGCTTGGACGAACTTTCGACGTGCGACCGCGGGCTGACCACCGAAATCGTGATGGGCGTTCTGCGCTGGCGCTCACGATTGGACGAGAGCATTGCCGCTGCGTTCGTCGCGGCCGCTCAACAAGCTCGACATCGAGGTACTCACCGCGCTTCGCATCGCGGCCTATCAATTGCAATTCTTGACGCGTGTTCCGGCTTCAGCGGCTATCAACGAAAGCGTCGAACTGGTCAAGCGCGCGCGCAAAACATCCGCCGCGCCCTTTGCAAATGCCGTTCTGCGCAAGTTGGCAAATACACAACCGGTCTCCATGCCCGAAGAAATTGGCGCCACCGTCGACGAGCATTGCGCGCGAGTACGCGCATCCCGCAATGGCTGGTCGAACGATGGGTCGAACAGTTCGGCATCGAGAACGCGTTCCGCATTTGCCAACAGGATCAATTCGAGCCGGCACCGTCACTGCGCTTCGAAGATCCCGCCGCCGAAGCCGATCTGATCGCAGATGGGATTCAACTCGCGCCGGGTGGGATGCTGACCAGCGCTCGCTTGCTCATGGGCCAAGTCAGCGACCTCACCCGCACCGCAGCCTTTCGCGACGGGCGCGTCGTCATTCAGGATGAAGCCTCGCAGCTTGTAGCGTTACTCGTCGGCACCGGAACGCGCCTGCTCGACTGCTGCGCCGCTCCCGGCGGGAAGACTGCCGTGCTCGCTGCGCGCAACCCGCCGCTGAAATCATCGCCGTCGAATTGCACCCTCATCGTGCCGACCTTTTGCGCAAGCGTGTGCGCGCCCCCAACGTGAAGGTCATCCAGGCCGACGCGCTCAACTTGCCGGTTGAGGGCGGGTTCGATCGCGTTCTCGCCGACGTCCCCTGTTCCGGCACCGGCACGCTGGCGCACAATCCTGAGATCAAATGGCGGCTGAAACCCGAAGATCTCGACGATCTGCACACCAAGCAGGTCGGCAATCCTGCGCGCGGCGTTGAGCCATCTTGCTCCCGGCGGCCGCGCCGTTTACTCGACCTGCTCGCTGGAGCGCGAGGAGGACGAGGAGGTCGTCGAGGAAGTTCTGGCAGCCTCGGGTCAGTTCCGCTCGCTCGAAGTTCGCGATGAACTGCAGCGCCTGCGCGATTCCGGCGAACTCGACTGGGAAGACCTCGACTCGCTGGTCAGCGGCAAATACCTGCGTACAATCCCCGGCATTCACCCGTGCGACGGTTTTTTCGCAGCGATTATCGAGAAGGTCGCAGCTTGCCGCGTCTTGAATTCACCGCTACTGTGCCGCTTGCACTGATGACAGAGCTTTGCGACTCGTTTCCACTGAAGAGGGCGGTCCTCTGTCCACTTGGATTATCACCTCGCAGGTAGAACTATATCAAGAGAATTGCGCAAGTGAGTTTGCCTTTGCATACTGGGGATCTTATGAGGTAAATCCTCATTCGCCGCATTCTTGTCGGGACTGCAGTTCGACGGATTCGTTGGCACGTGGAAGCCATTACGTTCCCTCAGCTCTATAAACGGCCTGGCGCATCTCGACTCCGAGGATCGCGACCCTGGTTGCGTTATCCGTGTATGCGGTTCAGCTGGAAGCGTGGGCTGTCCTTCTCAGGCGCGACTAATGTCTGATGGACCCACGTCTCTGGCTCCAGATTCGAAGCTTCATATTCGAACTCGGAATTTTCGACTGGGCATCCAGTTCAGAATGCAGGAATTCGTGAAACGCCACGATCAAACTGGAGGTTGAGTTCGCGGGATCGCTCAGTCGACCTACCAATTTTGAATCAGGTGAAGCTTTGGCCAGAGCACGTTGATGTGGTGGCGCTCGTCTTGCACGATGTTAAGCCACGCTCATATCGACCGTTCGGGCAAGCCTCGTGTCGCTACCTCTGATGGCTCTTGAGCATAGCCGTCTACGAAGGCCTCTGCAGCCGGGCGCGGACGTCGATGAGCTTCGCCATAATGCGACCAACTAAAAGTTTAGTTACCTTTCCCACCCCTCGTCCAATCTCCTGAACGCTTCTGAAAGGTCAGAACTAGGTGCCAGGCAAGACATCAGCGACTCTGACGGAAGCCGAACTCAGGCTGATGGACGTGCTCTGGTCCGGGGGCGAGCACCGTCCAGCAGGTCGTCGACGCTCTGCCGGCGGAGGCTCCGCTGGCCTACAACTCGGTCCTCACCACCATCCGCATTCTGGAAAAGAAGGGTTACGTCGAGCACGAGAAGGACGGCCGGGCGTACATTTACAAGCCCGTCGTAGCGCGGCAGGACGCCGCCCGCTCCGAGATCCGCAATCTGGTACGCCGCATGTTCCGCAACTCGCACGAGTTGCTGGTGCTGAACGTGCTCGAAGAAGAGCAGATTGACCTGGCCGAGTTGGGCCGCCTCCGCGAAATGCTGAAGCAGAAACAGGAGCACAAGTAATGCAGGCCACCGCCCTGAACGTGATCGCGCAGAGCTCGGCAGAGCGGCTGGTGAACTCATTCTTCGAAGGCGCGGTGCTCGCGGCGCTCGTCTGGCTGCTGCTAAAGCTGATTCCGCGACAGAACGCCAGCACCCGCTTCAGCCTGTGGATGGCCGCCCTGCTTTCCATCGCGACTTTGCCACTTGCCGAAGGCCTGGCCCGCATCGACCGCCCGATTACTTCCGCGGTATCCCACGCCGCATTGACGGTGCCCGCAGGTTGGGGAACTGCGCTATTCGCGGCATGGGTGGCGATCGCTCTGTTACTGCTCACGCGTGTGGCTGTTGGCATCGTTCAGCTGATTCGCCTTCGCAACTCAGCCGATGAGGTCGAATTGGCGTCCATCGACACTCAGTCTCGCCAAACCCTTGCCGACTTTCAGCGGCAGCGCCGAACCGCCCTATGCGTCTCCGATCGTGTTTCCGTGCCGACCGCCGTCGGCCTGTTTCGTCCTGCCGTGGTTTTGCCGCCTTGGGCCCTCTCGGAGCTATCGGCCACCGACCTGAATTCGGTTCTGGTGCACGAGCTGGCGCATCTGCGCCGCCGCGACGATTGGACCAACCTGCTGCAAAAGCTGGTGCGCGCCGTGTTCTTCTTCCATCCCGCAGTCTGGTGGATCGAGGGCCGCCTGTCTCTCGAGCGGGAGATGGCCTGCGACGAGCATGTGCTGGCCGGCACCGAAGACCCTCGCGCCTATGCCGAGTGCCTGGTCTCGCTGGCGGAGAAGGGGTTTCTGCGTCGCGCCGCCATGCTGGCGCAAGGCGCCGTGCATCGGGTTAAGGAGTGCTCGGCGCGCGTCACGCAGATACTCACAAGCGGGCGTCCTCGCACCGCCGGCGCATCGCGCGTTGACTTTGTTGAGCGCCGCTTCGGGTTCGGTGCTGCTGCTGGCGACATTCGCGCAAGCGCCAAATTTGATTGCCTTCAGCTCGCCGGCAGCGGCAATGCAATCGCGCACAATCGCGTGCAACCGTCAGAAGGCCTTGTGACGCCGGCGGCATGGCATGCCTCATCGCAGACGGCGCCAGTTGTGACCCCTGCGCTTTACGTTGAACGTCACGCGACACTTAAGCAACTCGGCAAACCTGCAACCAGCATTCGCAAATCCGTCGCCCGTCGTGAAGTCCAACGGCAATCGAGCGCATGGCGCCCGGCAATTCCGCTCCCGCTCTGTATCGCGCCGGCTTTACGCAGCCGCAGACGAACGCCCTGCCGACTGCGTTCGTAATCGTTACACAAACGGATTTCTACAGTGACGGCGCGCACGTCTGGGCCGTCTCGACCTATCACATGACGGTCTTCAGACCGCAGCCCGCAAACCCCGAACGACATCTCCCGGAAGGCGATTTAGATGAACTCATCCAAGGCGCGTTCCGGGTGCAGCACCAACAACTAAGGATTTAGTTTTAACCAAGAGAGGAATGAAGCAATGAACAAGTGGAACCTGAAGCAGTGGACGAACACCACCAAGCGCCGCATTGCGGCTTCGGCCCTGGCGCTGGCGTTGGCCGGATCGCTTACCGCCTATGAAGTGATGAAACCCGCAACCGCAACCGCTGCCACGTCGCCCGTTGCGACCGCAGCCGGCCCGCTCGACGCCAACCAGGTCGACGCGCTCCTGGCGCTTGACCACGCCATGGAAACTGTGGCCGCGCGCGTCACTCCTTCGATCGTGAACGTGGCGGTGACTTCGAAGGTATCCCCGCAGCAGGCTATGGCCGAAGGACAGGACCAGGGCGATAACGGCAATCCGCTGCAACAATTCTTTGGTCCGATGTTCCAGGGTCCTGGAGGCCCGATGTTCGGCCAGCGCATGCAGCCGCGCATTGAGCACGGTATCGGCACCGGCGTCATCGTCTCTCCCGACGGATACATCGTCACCAACAACCACGTCGTGCAAGGGCGCGACCGACATCCGCGTCACGTTGAACGACCGCCGCATTCTGCCGGCAAAGCTCATCGGCACGGACCCGCTAACCGATCTGGCGGTTATCAAGATCGAGGGCTCGAATTTCCCCAGCGTCCCCTGGGGTGATTCGACGCAGCTCCATCCTGGCCAGACGGTGCTCGCCTTCGGCAATCCGTATGGCTTCCGGTTTACCGTCACCCGCGGCATTGTTAGCGCATTGAACCGGCCTAATCCTGAGGCTGACGCACGCAAGCCCGGCGAATACATCCAGACCGACGCGGCCATTAATCCCGGCAACTCCGGCGGCCCGCTGGTGAATGCGCGCGGTGAGGTGGTGGGCATCAACACCTTCCTGATCTCGCCTTCGGGTTCGTTCGCCGGAATGGGTTTCGCCATACCGACGCAAATTGTCGAGCCCACGGTTACGCAACTCATGAAGAACGGCAAAATTGAGCACGGTTACATGGGTGTGGGCATCAGCGATGTCACACCGGAGAACGCGAAGTTCTTCGACATGAAGAGCGCGAACGGCGCCGTGGTGACTGAAGTTACGCCCGATGCCCCCGGCGCCAAAGCCGGTTTGAAGACAGGAGACGTCATCACCGGTCTCAACGGACAGCAGATTGCTACCGCCGGTGAGTTGCAGATGAAGGTGCAGCAGCAGGCCGCCCGGCACCACCATCAATCTCGCCGTTATGCGTGATGGCAAGGAGATGACCGTACCCGTCACTGTCGAGAAAATGGGCGGTAAGAACAACACTGAACTGGCCAGCGCCGAGAATGGCAAACCGCGCTGGGGCATCGGTATCGCCGATCTCGATTCCAACGTGCGCCAGCAGGTTCAGGCGCCCAGCCAGGTTCAAGGAGCGGTGGTGGAGAAAGTCGTTCCCGGCAGTCCGGCCGATGACGCCGGCTTGCAACCTGGGGACGTCATCCAGGGGGTGAATCGTAAGGTCACGCCCAACGCCGAAGCGGTCCAGCAGGCATTGGCAAGCGTACCCAAGGGAGACAGCGTGATGTTGCGCGTCTGGTCGAATGGCGGCAGCACATTCCGCGTGCTGCATCCGTCGCAAGGTTAGCCCGAAGTTCCTCCGCGCGCTGCACAGCAGCTCTGACGATGGGCGGTGCAGCGCGTCTCTCGGGCTACCCCGATTGGTGACGACGACAAACCTCGATTCATAGGCTCGTCATTCTGAACCGCTCGGGAATCAGGTGGCCGTTGGGATAGGGAGACCCGACCGCCGGCCTGATCATCGGCGTCCCAAACTATGCCTCGGCACGCCGTTCGCTATTTGGCTTGGCTCCACTCATCGCAAAAAACAGGATGTAGCCATAGCAGATGGCGGGAATCAGCAGCGCGTACTGAATGCCGTTCCCCCAACTGGTCTCACCTTGGCTCATCGCAGAATAGTAGGTCCGGTTGACCGTATCGGCGACCCTGCCTACCAGCAAAGGAATGATCGCCCCGCCGACGATCGCCATGTTCAGTATCCCGGAAGCGTCTCCCGTCAGCGGACCAAGCTCGGCGATTCCCAGCGTGAAGATGGTCGGGAACATGATCGAGTTGAACAGGCCAACCGCCAGAATCGACCACATCGCCACATGTCCGGAACTTGAGACCGAAACAACTATCAGCAGAATTGCTACCGTCGCGCAGAAGGCCAGCAGCTTGCGCGGCCTCATCTTCTGCAGGATCGCTGACCCAATGAAGCGGCCTATCATGGCGCCTCCCCAGTAGAGGGAGATATAGCGGGCGGCAAGCCCAAGCGCGGAACGATAGCGGACCGCAGCATCAGGGATCGTGCCTGGACTGATCAGGTGGCCGATATTGTCCAGCGCAAGGTAATTGGAGATCGAGCTGCCGATTGAGACTTCTGCACCTACGTACACAAAAATCGCGATCGCGCCAAATACCAGATTGCGGTGCTGCCAAATTGAGTCAATAACGTACTCACCCAGCGGATGGGCCGCGGCCTCGACCGAGGGGAACTTGAACAGGCCGATCGCAATCGCAAGCAGCGCCAAAGCGGCGGCGAAGAAGTAGCAATACAGCCGGACCACGGCATTCGCTTGCCGCGAGGCGCTTTCGGCGATGACCGCTGCCGCCGAGCCCATGATGAGATGGGCGCCGACCCAGGGAAAGATCGTCGTCCCCAAAGAGTTGAAGGCCTGTGCCAGGTTAAGCCGGCTCGAAGCAGTCCTCGGATCGCCCAGCACACTCACAAATGGATTGGCGGCAACCTGTAGGCACGTGATGCCCATCGCCAGCACGATGAGCGCAGCCAGAAAGAATCCAAACGAGGGAATCTTCGCTGCCGGATAGAAAATCAGGCACGCGACGACCATCGTGCCCAAACCAGCCAGGATCGCCCGTTTGTAGCCAACCCAGTCGATGATTCTCGCCGCCGGAATCGAAAACACGAAATATCCCGAGAAGAACGCTGTCTGGATCAGCATGCTGGCGCCAATCTTCAGGTTGAAGACGTGCTGCGCATAGGGAATAAGCACGTCGTTCAGCGACGTCAGCGCGCCCCACACGAAGAACAGCGTGGTAATGACCGCCAGCGGACCGAAGTAGCTGCCGGACGTCTCACGCGAGCGGCGGGTTGTTTCGGGTGGCTTTGTAGTCCGCGACATAATTACGTTTTCAGATGCCGGCTGGAGCGTTAGCGTCCGTAAAGGAATAACACGGCATCGGGAAAGCGCCGGGCCCAGGCTGATTCATTGTGCTGGCCGCCTTCCTCGATGACGACCTTTAGTCGGCTCGGCCCCATTCCCTTGGCTTTCAAAGTGTGTTCCAGGTCGGTGAATGCCTTCAGGACGAGCGCATCCGATTCCGCATCACCAGATTCCTTGGTACCAATCCCGAGGTAGATCTTCTGTGGAAGCACTTTGGTTTTCTCGACTTCCGCCAGCAACTTGCCGTCTCCCACCCATAGCGATGGGCTCTCCAGCAGCAGCTTGCCAAACACTCCGGGGCGATGCAGCGCCGTCGTGAGACTGACAACCGCACCATATGAGGAGCCGCCTATCCCGGTATTCGCCGGCCCGGTTGCGATGCGATAGCGCTTCTGGAGGAACGGCATCACTTCTTTGATCAAGAAGTCGGCATATTTCGTTCCCTCCAACTCTGGCGGATTTGAGCTTTGAAATTGCGGATTGTGCGGGTCGGGATAGCTCAGGTATTCGGAAGTGCGCTGCTCGCCGGCGTTGTCGATGCCCACGATGAACATGGGCGGAATCTTGAACTCGGAGACCAGGTGATCGACGGTCTCGTCCGCCTCCCATTCTTTGCTACTGAAACTCGTGGCCTTGTCGAACACGTTTTGGCCATCTTGCAGGTAGAGCACCGGGTATCTTCGCATCCGATTACTTGGCGAAAAGTAGTTGCCCGGCATAAAAACCCGTAGCATTCGCGTGTTGTGAAAGATGTGGCTGGTGAACGGCACCACCTCGAGCATGTCGGTGACACTGTGCTCGTGGGCGATGATCTCGGTAGGATCGGGGCCTTCCGGATGGTAGAACCGTGGCGGCTGTTGTGGCTTGGGCTCTTGTGGCGTGGCCGCCGACTGCGGGGCCGGAGTCGGCGTCGCCGCCGGCTTTTCCTGCGCAGACACCAACGAAGGCAAAATGAGGCACATGGCCAGTAAGCGGATGAGGGGAGGCATGCAAGCAGAGTAGCAGGACAGATTCGCTTCCATCCACGGGTTCGCCTGGATCAATAAGGGATCGGACTTACTTGAGCTTGAGGTTAACCAACTGCATGTCAGGAGCCCGCCGGTCCCAGTCATCTGAGATGTGTTCCAGCGTCATGCGAACCGTCTTGGTCTGGCCGGGGTTGATGGGGTTACGGCTCAGGTCGACCAGGTCAGGATACCCAGCCATCTGATTTTCTACCAACACATGCAGCGGAATCATTTCCGTCTGCACCACCTGGCCCATCGAGTTCTTGAAGGTCGCGCGCATCTCTGCGCCGGTCAACGACTTGTTCCCCGTGTTCGTGATGTTGACGTCGAGATACGTGACGGTGCCGCCCACGTAGTTCTCCGCTGCACTCACCTTCATGTCGGAAAGCTTCAGATTGTCGGCATAAGGGTTAGGCTGGGCTTCGTTCCTGCCGCCGGTACGGCTCGCAATCACCATCGCGAAAACCACCGCCAGCACGGCAACTAACCCAATGAGGAGTGGAGTCCAATTGCGTTTCTCCTCCTCAGCTCCCTTAACCGTACGCGAAAACGAGTTGGACATTACGCCCCTGATTTTACTCTGCGCGCACCAACGAGGCGAACGCGTACCGTATAGATAGGCAGGAGCTCTCCTCAGCGGCAGTTCAAAGCGTAGTGGGTCAGTTTGAATAGGGATGCGTGGCTTTCGCGCGCCGGCGCGAATCGCCACGCCCAGATCCCTTGCTTCGCAAAGGAGCTTGCTCGGGATGACAACCAAACTGATCCACTACCGTTCAAAGGGGTTCACTTGCCTTTCGAGCAATACAAGGTGAGAATTTCTCTGTGCTGGAGCGAATACTAAACGTTGCTCACAACTGCGACTACGATTTCCGCACCACGGCAAACCCCAACGACCCTTTGAAACACCGGTTTGATGAATGGGTGGATTATTACCGGTTGAAGTGGTCCATCGCCTCGGTCCTGCAGCCCTCTTCCATTTTGGAGGTGGGTGTCCGCTATGGATATTCCGCCGCTGCGTTCCTGGATGCCTCTCCCCAGAGCAAATACGTCGGGATCGACCTGGATTCGGACACCTTCGGCGGCGTGAAAGGAGCCATGCTTTGGGCCAGGAAGATCACACGCCTGTATCCTTCCGAATTCATTGTCGCCGACACTCAGCAAATGCGGAAGTTTCCCGGTGGCATATACGATTTGATCCATCTCGACGGCCAACAAGATGGAGACGGAACGTGGCACGACCTGCAACTTGCCATCAGGCAAGCGCGGTGGCTACTCGTGGACGGTTATTTTTGGACAGACCGGAATTTCCTTTCCATCAGTCATTTTCTGCATCGTTACCGCGATGCCATCCGGTTCTATGGCGTCATCCCCGGCTATGCTGGCGAACTGCTGATTCAGGTATCGCCGCAGTACCTGCAAGACGACGACAGTCCGGAAGGCGACCTGACTTCAAGAGTTCTGCGCGAAGCCTACACGAGCTCGTATTTCCTGCAAGACTGTGGCGGATTTGAACAGTACAACAGGGGTGGCGGCAAGCACTTAGAAGACGAACGGCTTCAGGTCATGGCCACGGTCGCCACTCAGAACGAGCCACGAAGAGTGCTCGACCTCGGATGCGGTCGCGGGGAACTCGCGCATTACTTCGCCGAGGGCGGAGCGCAAGTTACGGCCGCCGACTATTCGACGGCCGCGATTCAATTGTCCGAGAAAACGTTTGAGGGCGAGCCTGAATTGCGGCGGCGAGTGGAGCTGGTCTGCGCAGATGTCTGTACCATGCCCCTTCAAGGGTTGTTTGACGCTGTAACTGCCTCGGATGTCATTGAGCACCTCTCGCCGGAAGAACTCGAGCAGTTATATGCGCGAGTCTCGGAACACCTCTCCCAAACAGGCGTGTTCGTTGTCCATACTTACCCTAACCTTTGGTACTTCCGGTACGACTATGCCCGCAAACGGAAGCTTGCTGATTCGGTCGGAGCCTACCTGCCACCGGAACCGCGAACCCGCTATGAGCTGCTGATGCACATAAACGAACAATCGCCCCGGGTTTTGAAACGAAGCTTGCAACGGCACTTTGAAAATGTGGTCTTGTGGTTTGGAGAGCCGGGGAAGCCGGTTCGCTCGCTACTGGAGAGGATGTCACATAGGGAGCTGGCTGCGGCTCGCGACTTGTACGCTGTGGCCTCGCACTCGCCCATCGACCTGCAAGAGATACGGCGGCTATTCCTGAGCGATCCAATTGCGCTCCCGGCTCTGAGTGGTATCGAACTGAAGATTTGCACCATTCCCACCGCTGTTGAAACGGGCGCCGTTTTCAGCCCTTTGATCGAGGTGATGAATGGAAGCCAGGCTACTCTTTCAAGCGGTCAGCCGAATCCTGTGCACATCTCATATCACTGGTTGTCTGCAGACACTCATGACACGCTTGTATTCGATGGCGAGCGTAGTGCCATTCTGCCGCCACTTCACCCTGGGGCACGAAGAAGCTTCCCGGTGCGGGTGCAAGCTCCATTGAACGCAGGCGATTTCTTGCTTCGGCTTACCCTGGTGCAGGAATCGGTTCGGTGGTTTGACATGCCGCCTGTGAACCTGGCAATCGATGCGCGCATTGCAGTCGGCTCGCGCTAGCAGCCACAGGCAGTACGTTTCATATCTAACCCTAGCCCGAGCCTGCCGCCGCCTGCGCCGACAGGTTTGAGGCGGTTCCAATAGCATGTTTGGAATTCCAGTCGATGGAATCCGGGACCGATTGCCACTCAATCCAACTTTGGGTTCCGCCAGACCTGAGTCCCGTCGGTTGACAAGAAAGACTCGTCGCGTTTCGCACCGCTGAATACCTGAAGGCGTGCCGGCTTTTCGTTTTCCAGTTCCCAGCCCATGCCGGCAAAGGTATCCAGCAACCCACCCTCGTTGAGCCGGGAGTGTGTGCCCACCACAAACCAGTGCACGCGCTTATCAAGCTCCCTCGCGGCTGCCCGGCAGATGTTTGCTTCCTCTCCCTGCACATCCATGTGCACCAGGTCCCACCGCGGTTCCATGGTGACAAGCTGCTCGAAAGGAACAACCTCAATCTCCAGCGTGTCAGTGAATGTCTTGCCGCGATAATCAACCGCAACCTCACCGTTATCGGTTTCAGACTTCATGGCAATGGGTCGCGCCCCCCAGTCGCTTCGCGAGTCGACGACCGGCCAGCGCGCCAGCGACGCTTCTACCCCGACAGCTCGTTGCAGCAGGCGATGCTCATCCGGGTCAAAGCCGTTGTCCAGCAAATGCTGTCGCAGGAATGCGAAGTGGCCTGGGTCGGCCTCAATCGCCATCAGAGAGATATCGGTAATCCCGGCATTGCGGGCAGCGACCCCGGAAGCCACGGCCCAGGGTCCCCACCCAGCGCCGGCCTCCATCATGCGGAACGAAGACCTCGCAGTTTCCACCGCTTTCAACATACCGGCCCACTCGATGGATTCAGCATGAAAGTCGGATGGAATAGGAACCGAAGAAACCGTTCCATTGAGGTGCTGCACCTCTTCCCACAGACTGGACATCCTGGTTCGCACACCGAGCCGGTCCACGACGAATCCGGGTTCGGGATGAACTTCCTGCGTGAAGCGCGCGTGAATGAGGTCGAAGTCCTTGCTCGTACAGCCCGTGTAGATGTCCAGGGGTGTAAGAGACTTGGTTTCTAAAATTCGCTGCACGGCAATCTGCTCCACAATCGGCGCGAACTCCTTGCTGTGCAGGAAGGCCTCACGCAAATTCGCCACGGTCTGAAAGCTTCGCAAATGCAGGTCGATTACGCCTTCATCTTCGGGCTCACGCCCCAGAATGAAAGTGTAGGCAGCTCTGACGGAGTCGCGATCAACCTTTTGGCTGGCGAGGTCATCCCGGTCGTATGACATCTTTATCTGAACCAAGCTGGCATGGGAATTCGAGAAAGATTTATTCTCTCCTATCGAGGAACGCCGATCAATGCCTGTGATTGCAAACCCGGCTCACACCTGGGCCGTTATCGTGCGTCGGCTGCCTCCGCCAACGCAGTGCCGTTCGTTGCTGATCGGGTGTCGCCGTTCCATGTCAGACGAACATCGTTAGCCGCTTTCTTCCCTGACGACAGATAGAGGGCCGCCAGCCCAAACTGCGCCCGCGCATCGATGAAGTTATTCTCCCGCTGCTGCGCATCACTCATTGCCGACGAGAGCTGGCGCATCAGTTGCTGGATCTCCGGCGTCTGCTGTGTCGAGCCGGCCGGCAGCTGGCTCGCCAGCTTCTTCGCCTTCTGCAAAAGGCCTGCGTAGTCGGACATGGCCTTCGACCAGAACGTCACCGTGTACCAAATACTGTACAGCCACATCACCTGCAAACCGTTTCCGGGGTTGCCGTCGAATCCCCCATGCGCCCGCAGAAAGCCCTGCACATAACTGTCGGAGAGCATGGCCGCGGTGTTCCCCGCCGCATTCAACTTCGACCAGAGATTGACATCGGTTGCCGCTGCGTGGAAACGGTCCGCGGGATCATATAGGCTCGCGATCGCCTTCAGAGCATAGCCAATATAATCCGCCTGATTCTTGGGATTGAAATCAGGCGCCGGCCCAACAAAGCATGCATCGGAAGCATTGCCATCAAACTTCGAGGAAGCGTCGAACTTCACTACTCCGACCCGGTCGGCATCCGGGTTCAGTCCGGTCAGGGGACAATCCAGCGCTGCACACAACAGCGCGATCCCCTCCAGGTCGTCCGCGGGAGCATTTCGCTTGTAGGTGAAATACTTGCCAGAGATGGAGAGGTCAACCAATGCGGGCGCGGCATTCCCCGTCTTGAAAACCAGCGTCGCTTGCAAAGCCTGCGCCAGGACTTTGCTAAAGCTCATCGGGTCGGCAATGTCGCCGGTGGCGCTCGCTTGAATACGGCTGGCGGTGTCATGATCGGTGAACACAACACCGTCGGGCGTCTTCAATACCTTAGCGGAGGTGAAGAAGTCGCTCACGCTAACGAAGCTGAACAGGTTGAGCAGATGGAACTGGAACTCATGCTTCGAGCGGCTCACCTTCTCCAGCATGTCGCTGTAGTTCGTCACGCAGGGAAGGTCATGCTGCCTGGCCAACGTCCAGTCCCCGTGAAACAAGCCGTTCACCCGATTCGTCATTTCTGGCGACTGGCTCGCAACCTGGAGATTGATATCCAATACGAATACGTGGGACGTGCTGGAAGACAGGCTGGCCTCGGCGTCCAGCGTGGCTGAGAAATGCGACGAGACCGCATCCTCCAATACGTCTTTCAGTTGAGCGTTCAACTCAGGATCGCGCGCCGATAGATCGACTTTGGAATCAGGGAGGATTGCTTGGAACGCTGTATCGAGGAAATCCTTGTCGGCGACGCCGCCCGTGATACCCGCTGATGCGCTGAAGCTTACGCTCAAGGCTGTTCCCGATTTCTTGAAGAGATGGAAACGGGCCGAGGTGTCCGTCAACTTGTGGACCCGGAAAATAAGGGCCCCGCTCACTTGGAACGAGCCGGACAGACTGAGCGACGGATTTGCCGCGATCGTCAGCTTCTGCTTCATCACAGGAACCGCTGAGCTCGCCAGCGGAAGCGTGGAAGTGGGCACAGAGTAGCTACCCGTCACGGTTACCGAGCCGCCGCAGTCAAATTCGAAGATGGAGCCCACCGGAGCTGCGAGCAATGCTGCGAGATCTACTGGCGGCGTCGCCTGGTCGAATAGCTCCTCGACCGCCTGCGACAGCGGGCGGAAAGTGCCCGCTGCGTCCGGTTCGAAGATGCGATTGAACCGGTACTGCGCATAGGAGTTCGCCGAGATGCCGATGCCGAACCCGCTCATGCTTCCCGCCACGCCCACGTTCAACGTACCGTTCAGTTGCAGCCACAGGCAGCATTTATTGGCAAGACTGACAGGTTGATCAAAGGGATCACCGCCGCCGAACAGCGAACCGGAGACTTGCCCGCCGATCATGGCCCCCTGGCTCGCGCTTACGGTCAATGTCGAGTTGGCGAAGGGAAGCGGCGTGTTGCCGGCAAAGGACAGCGTTCCCGGTCCCAGGTCTCTGGGTTTAATCTGGTTGACCGGGTGGTTCCAGTTTTCGCCGAGTTTCACGCCCGTGACAGTAAGGGACAGCTTATCCAGTAGCGATCCAGTCCCGTTCAGGTTGGCCGACCAGTTCTTCCCGTCCGTAAGCTTTATCGACATACCTTCCTCCAGAGCCCAGGAGTAAAGCTCTGGAATCTTACCCCTTTCCAGGAGCACTCGTAAGGGCGAAACTCACAAAATCTTTTGAAGGGCTCAGCTTTAGCTGCGCCGTTCCGAATCGTCTAAAGCTTGGGCAGCCCTGAGGGAGCAAGTTCCTCGACCTCAGCCAATTTTTGAAACAGACTCTGGTGACTGCTTGCCTCACGATGGGTCGGATCGCGCGGCTCTGGCGAATGCGTGGTCCAGGTCTGCGATCAGGTCTGAGGTATCTTCCAACCCAATGTTCAAGCGCACGATACGATGACCGTAAGCGGGACGCGTCGTCCACTGTCCGAAATCGTAGGCGACCGCCAGGCTGGTGACACCGCCCCAGCTATAGCCGATCTTGAACAGCTCAAGCGCATTCACGAACCCATGCACCTGGGCCTTGGAGAATTCCGGCCGGAAGACGATCGAGAATACGCCGGATGAGCCTTGGAAATCGCGCACCCAGAACTCGTGGCCTGGACAGGAGTCGAGCGCCGGATGCAGGACGCGCTCGATCTCAGCCCGGTCACCAAGCCACAACGCAATGTCTTTCGCCGACTCCTCGATGGCTTGTCAGCCGCACCGCCATCGTCTTCAACCCACGCAGCGCGAGGCTGCAATCGTCAGGTGAAGCCGCAATGCCGACCACCTGATGCGTTGCGCCGAGCTGCTCCCACAGCTTCGGATCTTTCACCGTGATGGAGCCCAAAAGCAAGTCGCTGTGCCCGCCGACATACTTGGTCAGCGCCTGCATGGTGATGTCGACCCCATGTGCGAAGGCATCAAAAAGCACTCCGGCCGACCACGTATTGTCGAGCACGATCAACGCACCATGCGTGTGCGCCGCGGCGGCGATCGCAGGAACGTCTTGCACCTCCATGGTGATCGAGCCCGGGCTCTCGCACCAGATTAGCTTGGTGTTTGGCCGAATCAGAGATTCTATCTTGGCTCCCATGAGCGGCTGGTAGTACGTGACCTCCACCCCGAACTTGCGCAACACGCGATTGGCAAGCGAGCGGTTCGGGCCATAAACGCTTTCGGGGATCAGTACATGATCGCCTGTCTTCAAGAACGCCAACTGAATCAGTGCGATTGCGCTCTGGCCACCCGGCGTGATGAGCGTCCGGTGTCCGCCTTCCAGCTCGCAAATACGTGCCGCCAGTTCCAGGACGGTAGGCGTGCCGTACAGGCCGTAGGTGTAACCGACCTCGTACTGGTCCCAGTCATCGGTGACGGACGAGGCGGTTGGGAAAACTGTGGTGGAAGCGCGATGAACAGGAACGTTAAGCGAGCGAAAGCCTTCAGGAATGCGTGCGTCGGAATGAATCAGCTGGTCTTCCAGTGCTTCTGCATCAGGAGATTATAGGAAAGGTGACAGAAGAACGGCGGTTGCCGTATTTTCACTACACAATATGACGACTACGCTTCGCTGACCACCAACCTCAGGACGACCTTTTGACTTTCCGAAGCTGCTTGAACTTCGCGACGTTCCACTTGCCAAGGATTGTGAGCAGCTCTCCAGCATCGTTAAACTTCTTCTCTTCGCCGGTTTCAGCGTTCGTCACTGAGCCTCTAATCCAAAGACGTGCCTTCTCTGAATTGAAATCTTCAACATACTTCTCCAACGCCCAGAGATTGATCCTGGCCGTGAGCCCCTTATTCTCGCGACGCATTGTTAAAGTCGACGGCATGAATTATCTCCTTTTCTAGCATGGCCGATGCTCTTTCGATCCGCAGGCTACGCGGCATACAGCGTGTCCTGGCGAGCTTCGATTTCCTGTCGGAAATACGGATTGCGTATGGATCCTTCCTCGACCAGGTCGACTCTACGCCCGAGCAAGCGCTCCAACTCGGCGATTAATCCGAAGTAGGTTTTGGCGTATGTACCCGGAGACAAGGTCTCGAACTCCACCACGAAGTCGAAATCGCTGCGCTCAGTGTCGAAGTCGCTACCAAGAGCCGAGCCGAATAACGCCAATCGGCGAACGTGAAACTGGCGACAGAGCTGAGTAATCTGCTCGCGCTTTTGTTCAATCTGCTCTTTCATGGCGAAGCTCTTGAGAGAGCATAGCATTTGTAGCGGCGGCTCAATCTGAGGAGTTCTTACTGCTCGCGAGTGATTAGCTGAGACCTGACGGCTGATAGCTGACAGCTACTCAATCACCGCCAGCGTATCCCCGGCATTCACGGTCGAGCCTTCCGAAGTCAGGATCTTCTGCACCCGTCCGTCCTTGGGCGACTTCATCTCGTTCTGCATCTTCATGGCTTCCATGACGAGAACGGGCTGCCCGGCCTTCACCTCGTCTTTTTCCTGAACCATGATGCGAACGATCTTGCCCGGCATGGCGGCAGTAACTTTTTGCGGACCGGCTTCGCTGCCGGCGGCGGCGCGACGGGTGCGCAGCGAGCGCGGGTCCTGCACGTCCACGGCATAGCGCGCGCTTCCGATGACCATGTGCAACTCGCCAAGCAGCGAGCGCTCACGCTTGATTTCGTACTGCCTTGTTGCCGACCAGCACGGACAACACGTCACGCGCGGTGAGCGCAGCATCCACCTCCATGGGCTCGCCATCAATCGTGCATTGCCACGTGTTCTCGCCACGCGTCAGCTCCAGGCGATGCGTTTTACCATCTACCACAACGTCGTAGGTCATCGCCTCACCTCTCCCTCAGCGCCTCAATCCGCCCCGCGCGGCGCCATCCCGAGAGTTCCGGCTGCGGACCCACGCCGTTGCTGCCCGCAGAAGCCGCCGAACCGTTGACGCCCGGCAATGTGGCCTTGGGCTCCAAGGTGGCGAAAATGCCCGCTCCGATGGCCGCGATCAGCGGCCGCCGTGCATCGGTGTCCTCCGCTGGTTGCGCCAGCAGTCGGTCGAGGAATCCAGTATCGATCTTGCCGGCGCAAAAATCTGGATCGTGAAGAATGCGCCGGAAGAGCGAGATGTTGGTCTTGATTCCGCCCACGAAGTACTCATACAGCGCCCGCCGCAGCCGGTTGATAGCGTCGTCGCGCGTCTCGCCATAACCGACCAGCTTGGCCAGCAACGGGTCGTAGTCGATCGGCACCGTCCAGCCCTCATACATTCCGCTATCGCGCCGAATGCCAGGACCTGAGGGCGAAATCAATCGCGTAATCTGACCTGGAGACGGGAAGAAGTGGTTGTCCGGATCTTCCGCATAAATGCGGCACTCGATGGCATGGCCACGCAACTTGACCTCTTCCTGCGTGAAGGGCAGCTTCTCGCCGCTGGCAATCCGAAGCTGCAGATGTACCAGGTCGTATCCGGTCACGAATTCGGTCACCGGATGCTCCACCTGCAAACGGGTGTTCATCTCCAGGAAATAGAAATTGCGCTGCTCGTCGACCAGAAACTCGACCGTCCCGGCATTCTGGTAATTCGCCGCCTTCGCGACTCGCACTGCCACCTCGCCCATGCGGCGCCGCATGTCTTCATCGACAATCGGCGAGGGCGACTCTTCCAGCACCTTCTGATGACGGCGCTGGATTGAGCACTCACGCTCGCCGAGATACACCACGTTGCCGTGTTCATCGCCGAAGACCTGCATCTCGACGTGGCGCGGATTGACAATGAACTTCTCGATGTAAACTTCGTTGTCGCCAAACGACCGTTGCGCCTCGCTGCGCGCGGCATCATAGGCCGAGCGCAGGTCTGCCGGCGATGCGACCATGCGCATGCCTTTGCCGCCGCCACCGGCCGCCGCCTTCAGCATCACCGGATAGCCGATCTGTTCGGCCATGCGCTCGATGCCGTCGAATTCCAGTCCCCGCTCCGAACCCGGAACGAAAGGCACGCCGGCACTCTTCATGTTCTGGCGCGCGCGCGTCTTGGAGCCCATCATCTCCATCGATTCCGCAGTGGGACCGATGAACTTCACGCCCGCATCTTTGCAGGCCCGCGCGAACTTTGCATTCTCGGAAAGGAAGCCGTAGCCGGGATGGATCGCTTCGGCGCCGCTGCGCCGGGCCACGTCAAGAATCTTGTCGCATGTTCAGATACGACTCGCTCGCCGTGGCTGGACCGATATGGTAGGCGTAATCGGATTTGCGGACGTGCAGCGCGCGCCGGTCAACATCGGAAAACACCACCACCGATTCGATTCCCATTTCGCGGCAGGCCCGAATGATGCGGACCGCGATTTCACCACGATTTGCGATAAGAATGCGCTTGAACATGAGGGAGTTCCTACAGGCGCAAAATTGGATTGTAGAACATGGAGAATGAGAGGTAAGTGACATCGTCACAGAACCGAGTGATGTCCTTTGGAGCGGGCATTTGCGGTGGGAGCCCACGAAAAATAAAGCCCCTCTTCAGGAGGGGCTTCGGAAAATCAGAATCCAGCAACCGGCTACTGATTCGCTGGCGTCTCGGTGGTGACAATACCGGAAGGCCCCGCCTTCTCGGCCTTGGCTTTCTTCGTCGCCAGGTTTTTGTCCACCCAATCGTCGGCGGTCTTCAGGTCTGTCTTCCGGGCATCGGGATTGTCACATTGCAGATCGGCCTCTTCGCGATACATCAGGTTCAGATAAGCCATGGCGTCATCGTAGTCCGGGACGCAACTGAAGGGCCTTCTGAAGGTTCTGAATACCGTCTTGCACAATCGGCTCGTTCTTGTCCTTCACCGCCTTAAGCAGTTCCGTGCAATCCTTGCCTTTGGGATCGTCGGTTGGCTTCAGGCCCAGTGCTGCGCGCGCCGCCATACGGGGCGCGTAGGTCTGCGTCCAATCGATCACGCCGATGGAGTAGTACGCTTCGGGATCGTTCGGGTCCAGCTCGGCTACCTTCAGGTGGTACTCGCGCGCCTGGTCCATCTTCTTCATGTTGAAGTAAAGCGAGGCGATTCCCTTCAGCGCGAGGAGCTTCTGCTCTTTGGGAGGATTGGTATCGAGTACCTTCTTGAACTCGTCGATCGCTTCCTCGGCATACTTATTATTATCGGGCGAATCGGCGCCCGGGATGTATTGCTGCATGTAGGCGGTGGCCAAGATAAAGTTGAGCATTGATCAGTTTGGGATCGAGCGCGACCGCGTTCTTAAAGTGCTCAATGGCTTCTTCGTATCGCGCGTTCTTGTAGGAATTAACACCCTTATTCAGCTGGTCGCGGGCCCTTAGCTTGTCTGCAACCCACGGCCGAAAGAAGCGCGAGCAGCACAGCAAGTACGCTGAGTACCCGTCCTGTCTTGTTCATCGTTAGTTGTCACTCTCCGTTGCGTTGATCGCGTTTCCAGCAGGCTGGCGGGACATCGCGCCGATGTCCCGCCTGTCCACGAGGAGGAGTGCTTCCCGAACCAGGCCGACGCTCGACTAGCCGCCAGCCTCGATCTTGGCCGTAATCAGACCCACTTTATCGACGCCGGCAGCATGGCCAATGTCGATTACCTGAGCCACATCCTGGAAGGGCAGGTCGTTATCTGCCTTGACGAACATCACCTTCTCGGCCCGGGTCTTGAAGATGTCGTTCAGACGGCCTTCAAGATTTTCCCAGGTGACGTCATCCTGGTTGATCTTCAGTGCCGGCTTGTCCCCGGCCCCCTTCAAGAGCTGAACGACGATGGTGCGGTCGTTCGACTCCGGCTGCTTCTGCTGGTCTTTCGGAGGCTGCGGAACCAGCGCATCCAGACCCTTCGGCGTGAGCGGCGTGATGACCATGAAGATGATCAGCAGCACCAGCAGCACATCGATCAGCGGCGTCACGTTCATGTCCGCCGTGGGCCCGCCTCCGGACCCGCCAACTGCCATTGCCATAAAAAACTCCTATTGCGAACCCGCGCCCGCACCCGGTGCTGGGGCGGCTTCTGCGTGGCGGCCGACTTATTCTGCTCGGTCAACAAGCCGACATCATCGACCCCGGCCGAGCGCACGTTATCCACCACGTCCACCACGTTGCCGTACTTCGCACGGGCATCAGACTTGATGAAGACGCGCTTGTCCACCCGGTTCGCCAGCCTGTCCTTGACCTTTTCCGTCAGGGCGTCGGCCGTCACCACGTCGGTGCCGAAATAGATCTTGCCGTCGCGCATGATGGAGACGAGCAAAGCATCTTCCTTATCGGCATCCGGCATGGGCACGGGGTTGTTGACTTTTGCCATGTCGACGCTCACGCCCTTCTGCAACATGGGCGTGATCACCATGAAGATGATCAGCAACACCAGCATCACGTCCACCATGGGCGTGACGTTGATGTTCGAATTCACCTTCGAACCTTCGTTGCGTATAGCCAGTGCCATGTGAATTCAACCTCCTGCTCGGCCGCGTGGCCGAGCCATGCCTTCTACCGGCGAACGCCGGCGCCGCGACTGCTTCAGGAAATAGTCGATCAGCTCGCTGGAGCTGTTGTCCATTTCCACGTCGAAGGCTTCCACCTTGCTGGTGAAGTAGTTGAACATCATCACAGCGGGGATCGCCACAAACAGTCCGAGAGCGGTGGTCACCAGCGCTTCCGAAATACCGCCGGCGACAGCGCCCAGACCAGTCGCTTTCTGGGTCGAGATTTCGCGGAACGCGTTCAGAATGCCGACCACGGTTCCGAACAGTCCGACGAATGGGGCCGTGGAACCGATGGTAGCCAGACCGCTGAGGCCACGCTTCAACTCGGCGTGCACGATGGCTTCGGCACGCTCCAGAGCGCGCTTGGAAGCTTCGATCTGCTCGCCGGGAATGTCAGCGGAATCGCCGTGCGCCTTGAACTCCTGCAGGCCGGCGGTGACGACCTTCGCCAGGTGGCTCTTCTTGTTGCGCTCGGCCACTTTGATGGCCTCGTCGATCTTGCCTTCACGCAAGCGCGCCGGCAACGGCCGGAGCGAATGCGCGCGACTGGCTGCGGGCGGCGCTGAACGCCATGGCGCGGTCAATCATCACTCCGATGGACCAGGCCGACATGATGAACAGGATGACGACCACGATCCTGGCCAGCCAACCCATCTGGTGCCAGAGGGAGACCGGGTCCCAACCGATGCCGCCCTCCTGGAACATCCAGGCGGCGACCGTGGGCACATGGCTCATCACGTAGGTTGCAAGGTTCGCTAAAAGCATGAGTCGAATTATCCTCCTCGGACTTCTTTATCGCAGCAACTTCCTCCACTGCGAGTGATTCGGTTACATCAGGCCGCTAAACACGGCCCAAAACTTTTCCACCCGGAAAATGCACGGGCAACTCTAAAAAACTAACTGAATTGGCGGCCGTTCGCACGGCCGCTTCACAGTTGGATGCAAACTGCGAAACAGAGCAGCCGGTCTATCCGCCCGCCAGCGTGAAGTTCACGTTGATCGTCGTATCAACTTCAACCGGCTCGCCGTTCAGGTAATAAGGCTTGTACTTCCACTGCTTTACCGCTTCCAGCGCGGCCGGCGCCAGCATCGGATGTCCGCTCACTACCTTCAAGTTCTGAATGTTGCCGTCCTTGCCGATGACCGCCTGTAACACCACCGTGCCCTGAATTCGGGCCTGACGCGCCAGCGGCGGGTACGAAGGCCTTACCTGATGAATCAGCAAGCCTTGCGATACGCCTTGCGATACGCGTACGCGCTGAGGCGTCGCTACCTTGGGCACCGCCGTCGGCGTGCCACCGATAATGCTGCCCAGAACTCCCCCGGAAGCGCCTCCAGGAACTCCACCCGGGACTCCGCCCACAACGCCGGCGGTTGACGGGGGAGGCGTGTCCTCTTCCTTAATCATCTGGATTTTCTTCGGAATCTTGGTCGGGGTGCGCAACTCGCCGTTGTCGAGCTCACTTGTTCTCTTGACGACTTTGATCTCCGGGGTCGCGGCCGGCGGCGGTGGTGGTGGCGGCGGTGGCGGCGGAGCAACCAGGAACGTCATCAACTGCTGCTTAGGCAGCGCCTCGGTAAAAACCAGCGGTAATAATACGAGAACGCCGATTAGCAGAATCTGAAGAATGAAGGAGACGGCGGTGGTAGCGCCCTGCTTCGACTTCAGCTTCCCTCCCGATTCCACTAGACTGTCTTCAAACATGGCGTATTCTCCGTCAGACTCATCTTGCAATACTTAGACACCGGAAATACAGCATTTGCTCCCAAAAAGCAAAACTGCTGCCGGAAACGGCTTGCTCCCCACAATCTGCTCGGGCGGCTCCCAATGGCGGCTGGGAGTACCCGGCCGGGCCGAACAGTTGCCAAGTCTACTCCTTTGACTTGCGATTCGACTACACCTTTACTTTGACTTTTTCGCGTTCCCGGGCTGCGCCTGCCGCGGGCAGAACACCACGCCCGGTTTTGCGCTCACGCCAGTCCTGGTAAGCCACCAGCATCGGGGCCGCAACCGCAATCGAAGAGTAGGTGCCGATCAGGATTCCGATCACCAGCGCCAGCGAGAAGCCACGCAACACTTCCCCACCAAACAAGTACAGCGAGAGCACCGTCAGGAACGTAAGGCCGGAGGTCAGAATGGTCCGGCTTAACGTCTGGTTGATGCTCTTGTTCACGATGTCCGCCAGCGGCTCACGCCGCAGCAGCTTGATGTTCTCGCGAATGCGGTCGAAGACCACGATCGTGTCATTCATCGAGTAGCCGATCAGCGTCAGGATGGCGGCGATCACCGTCAGGCTGATGTCTTTATTCAGCAGCGAGAAGAAGCCGACAGTGATAATCGTGTCGTGGAAGCAGGCGACCACCGCGCCGATGCCGTAGATCAGCTCGAAACGGAACCAGAGATACACCAGCATTCCCGCCAGGGAGTATATGGTCGCCATCAGGGCCTGGTGCCGCAACTGTCCGCCGACCTGCGGACCGACGATCTCCACGTTTCGCACCGCAAAATTCGAAGTGTAGAAGTCCTGCTCGAGCAGGTTCAGCACTTCATTGGGCACCACGCCCGCGCAGCTCATCGACTGACGTCAGCACTCCGCCGTGCTGCTTGTTGCGAAAGTCATCGATCTTCTGCGCGATCTCCGTGATAGCGCTGCTGCGCATCGGTGCCAAGATGCAGAGGATCTTTCGCGAGCAGGTACTGCGCCAGCGTCGAAGGTCCCGTGTTATTCAGGTCCTCTTTGCCGCTATTTTGCGGGTTCTCCGTCTCCAGCGCCTTAATGATGGCGTTCTTGCCCTTGTCGAGCGCGGCTTCGCTGGTTTCCTTTTCTTCGAGAGCGACCAGCACTTCGTTCCTGCCGGGCGTGCCGTAGCTCTGGATCTTCGGATCCTTCAGGCCAGCGCGGTCCATGTCCAAGCGGATCTGATCCAGATTCGGGGTGGAAGCAAACTTCACGTAAACCAGCGTTCCGCCCTTGAAGTCGACGCCCAGAGGAATGCCGTGCCAGAACAGCATGGAGCAAATACCGGCAACGCTGAAGATCAGCGAAAAGGCGAGGAAATACCACTTCTTGCCAAGAAAATCGATATTGGTGTTGAGTAAATAGCTGCACCGGTAGCCCCTTAAATGCTCAACGCCTCGCCACGCTGGTGGCGGTTGAGGATGCTATCGAAGATGACGCGCGATACGAAGACCGACGTGAACAGGTTGGCCGCCAGACCAAAGCTCAGGGTCACGGCAAATCCGCGAACCGGACCAGTTCCAAACAGGAACAGGATGACGGCCGAGACGATGGTGGTCACGTGGGTATCGATAATGGTGATCCAGGCATGAGCGAAGCCCTGCTCCACCGCTGAAGGCGGCGTCTTGCCGTGCCGCAGTTCTTCGCGAATGCGCTCGAAGATCAGCACGTTCGAGTCGACACCCATACCGATGGTCAGGATCACGCCCGCGATTCCCGGCAAGGTAAGCGTCGCGCTGGTGAATCCCAGGAAGCCCAACAGGATGACCAGGTTCAGAAACAGGCCAAGGTCGGCATTGATGCCGGCGGCATGGTAGTAGAACAGCATGAAGACCATGACGGCCACCATGCCCACGATCGCGGCGCGAACCCCCGCGCGAATCGAATCCGCTCCCAGCGAAGGACCAACCGTGCGCTCTTCCAGATACTTGATGCCGGCAGGCAACGCGCCCGAGCGCAAGGTCAGCGCCAGGTCGCGCGTCTCCTGATCGCTAAAGCCGCCGCTGATGCGTCCCTGATCGTGAATCTGCTCCTGGATGGTGGCTACTTCCATCACCTTGTTGTCCAGCACCACAGCCAGCTTGTCGCCTACGTGCGCCCCGGTGAACGCGGCGAAGCGGCGTCCACCCTCGCCGGTCAGGTCAAACTTCACGTCAGGGCGGCCATTCTCGTCGCGCCCGGGCTTCGGCGCCGCGCAGGTCGCTGCCGCTCACCGCCGATGAGCGGCTGATGAGCCACCACTGTTCGCCGGGGTTCGCGCTATCCTGACCGCGCGCTCCAATGCTGCGGCCCTTCAGCAGCACAGCGTTGTCCGGCAGAACGCCGCCATTGGCCTGCATGGCTTCCTGCTCGCTGCCGAAAGGACCTCCCAGCGCCTGCCGAATCTCCAGCATGGCGGTCGACTGCATGATCTCCTTCACGCGCGCCGGATCGTCGACCCCCGGTAACTGCACCAGAATCTGATAGTCGCCCAGTCCATGCTCCTGGATCACGGGCTCGCTCACACCGAGCTGGTCGATTCGGTTGCGAATGGTTTCGATCGCCTGCTGCCACCGCCTTGTCCTTCATGTCCTTCACCGCAGCCGGCTTCAATTGCACCGTCCAGGAATTCTCCGCACCCGAGGCGAGCTCATAATCCGGCAGGCGGTCGGTCACCAGGCTGCGCAGTTCGTTGGAAGACTCCGGAGGAACACCCTTGATCACGATCAATTGCGGGTCCTGCTGCGGATTCGGCTTGGTGATCTCGCCGTAGTTGACGTTGCGGCTCTTCAGGTCTTCCTTCAGGCGCTCGACCGCGCGGTCGGTCTCGGCGTTCACCGCGTCGTTGACCTGCACCTGAAGGATCAGGTGCGTCCCGCCCTTGAGATCAAGGCCCAAGTGAATGCGGCTTTGTAACGCAGCCAGCAGTCCCGCAGGCGTGAAGCTCTTGGGAATGCCGAAGATGCCGAACAAAAAGACCAGCAGCACGGCGACGATGAGGATGATTTTAGGCGTGAGATTCTTATTCATGATGAAACTGCAACCCTGGTTGAAGTAGGACGCCGAACTACGGCGCCGAACTGTGACGTCGGTCTAGGAGCGCTCCTCCTCCGTGGTGAGTGAGACGATCGAGGACCGCGCTACTTCAATCTTGATGTTATCTGGCGGGACGCGCAGAACAATGGCGTCGTCTTTCATCGACAGCACGGTTCCCTTGATGCCGCCGCTGGTGGTGACGCGATCGCCTGACTTGATGGTCTCCAGCATCGCCTGCCACTTCTTCTGGCGGCGCTGCTGCGGCATGATCAGCAGGAAATAGAAGATCGCGAAAATTCCCACCATCATCAGCACCGGCGCGATACCGCCGGCCGCTGCCTGTAGGAACATAGCTGCGTTCGTAATCATTGCACCTTACTGAGCAGAGTCCTCTGCAACTGCGTATTCTCCACCCGCGGTGCGTATCGTGCCTCGACGCGACGACTCCTTCTGCGCTTACACCCGGAGCACGTCAGGACGGCAGGGGAGTCGAGCGGAACTTCGGATAACTCGGGCCGGTGTCAGGGCCTGACGCTCCGCGCCCTGGTGAGCAGCTCAAAGCCTCATTTATATTATCGCGTTTGCCGGAAACCGGGGACTTGGCGGGCCCGCTGCCCGTCCGAGTGGCTGACCCGAGCGCCGCTAGGGAACGCTGAGCTGCGGTGGCCGGACGTCGGAGAGGAAATTCGCGAACTCTCCAGCCTTTATAGCTTGCCGGACGCGACGCATGGTGTCAAGGTAATAGGCCAGGTTGTGGATCGTGTTTAACACCTGAGCCAGCAATTCGTTAGAGGCATACAGGTGGCGCAGGTACGCCCGCGAATAGCGCCGGCACACCCGGCAATGGCAGCGCGGATCGAGCGGCCCCTCATCCTTCGCATAGCGCGCGTTCTTGATCGTGACTCGCCCCTCCGACGTAAACAGCAGGCCGTGACGCGCGGCGCGGGTCGGTAACACGCAATCCATCATGTCCACACCCTGCGCAACGTACTGCACGATCTCTTCCGGCGTGCCGACACCCATCAAGTAGCGCGGCTTGTCCGCATGGAAGATACGGCATCGCCGCGTTCACCATCTCATAGGTCATCTCGCGCGGTTCGCCGACGCTAAGGCCGCCGATGGCATACCCGGGGAAGTCAATCTCAACCGTCCGCTCGGCAGATTCGCGGCGGAGATCCGGATACGTCCCGCCCTGCACGATGCCGAAGAGTGCCTGCGTCTGGCCCGGCTCGATAGGTCGCTCTTCGCTTTTCGCTCTTCGCTCTTCGCCGGAAACGCGGATGTTACACGAATGTTCACTATTGCTTTGAACGGGCAGGGCTTCAGCCGTGCCGAAGCCTGCATTATCATGCTTGTCATCCCAACTATTTTTGTCATCCCGAGCGGAGCGAGGGATCTGCATTTTCTCCCCGGCGCCAAATAAGCTGGCGGAACGAAACCACGGCACATCTTCCTTGTGCGCCTCGAAATACTCCTTGCTCCTCCGCGCCCAGCGCAGCGTCATCTCCATGGACGCCTGTGCGCGCGAGCGGTCGGCGGGATACTCCGTGCATTCGTCGAACGCCATGATGATGTCCGCGCCCAAACCAATCTCGGCGGCGATGGCGCTCTCCGGACTAAAGAAGTGCGACGAGCCGTCGAGGTGCGAGCGAAACGAAACGCCATCCTCCGTGACCTTGCGCAGGTCGCTGAGGCTGAAGACCTGGAATCCGCCCGAGTCGGTAAGGATCGGCCGCTCCCACGCCATGAACTTCTGCACCCCGCCCAGCTCGCGCACCGTCTCGACCCCAGGCCGCAGATACAGGTGATACGTGTTGTTCAGCAGAATCTGAACGCCAAGCTCTTCCAGGGTGTCCTGGGGAACGCCCTTTACGCGTTCCCACCGTTCCGACGGGCATGAACACCGGCGTCTCGACCTCGCCATGCGGCGTAAAGAAACGCCCGGCACGCGCAAGACCTTCAGTAGCCTCGATCTGGAAACGGAAGGACATGATGTGAAATTGTATGGGAAAGGCGCAATTACTTGTTTTGGGCGGCTAAGATGGTGAGGAAATTAGACGAATGATCGGATCACACATCATTCCGAGGTTCTACCTCGAACAATTTGCCACCCGATCCAGCCGCGGCAAGGATAAGCCCGGCCGACTTTGGGTTTACGAGAGAGGTAAGAGTCCCCATCAACGAGCAACTTCTGTGCAGGGGTTCGAAAATGGCTACTTCGCCTTCTTACGGCCAGATGGTTCTTACGAGGAGTCCCTTGAGGTTGCCCTCGCGCAGAAAGAGAATGAGTGCAATGAAGTTCTGTATTGCAGTCGGAGCGAACTGTTCCATTGGTCTTTGGTTGCACAAAAGAGGATCGCGTTCTATGCAGCGCTGCTTTACTCGCGTGCGACGCAACGCCACGAACTCAACCAGTCCATCCATCAAAACGTCATCGCTGATTTGGAGTCAGCTACTGACGACGAGTCCCTACTCGAGGAGATAACCGAGTCTCTGAACGGTCGGCATGGGACGCACGTCACGGTCCAAATTATTCGCAGACAAATAAAGAAGTGGCTGCAAGAAGCTGGTCATCCAGCTATCGCCAAAAATGCCTTCGTTTCGCAGCTCTTGGAAAACACCGATCTGATCGCAGACATCTTGCAGCGCAAGCAGCCATGGAACGTGATCAGGCCTCCAAATGGGCATGAGTTCATCACGACAGACAACCCCCTGATCACCTTCGTCCCTCTTCCGAATGGCAAATTAAACACCGGGCATGGTTTCAACAAGCAAGATGCCGCGGCGGTTTTCCCCTTGGCCCCTGACGCCTGCCTCTTAATGGGCGCAGCTTGGCAGGTGCCTCGAACTCTCGACGCCTCAACGTTTCACGAGCTATGCGAAGCGATGGTTGTTATTTGCGATCGATACGCATACTCCAAGACTCGCTCGGATCAAATCAACGTGCTCGTTTCAGGGTTTGGCGGAACTTCTCGTTATGGCGTCAGTGCCTTCTTGCCTATAGGCCTTAAGCTCCCCACCGCGAGGGCGATCTTGCGACAGATGTTCGGACTGCACCCCGACTGAGCTAAGTTCGTTCACTGCTTTTCGTCTGTCGGCTTGGCCTTTTTCCCCTGCTTTTTCGCAAACGGCGGCTTGCCCTGCGGGAACGGACGATACAGCGGGTCGCCAATGTAGAGGATCTCCCACTTCAGGAACGCAGTGTTCCTTAAGAAGGCGTCGCCAACATTGGCCCCCTGAAACAGGTCGCGAAACGTTCCACTCGGATGTACCAGCCCGCTCAGGCCGGGCTCTTCCACTGCACCGCTGGTAACGGTGATGCCTTTCTGGATGGCATTTGCCGCCCAGTTCGTCCCGGAGCGCGGTCCCCACGCCGACAGGCTGTCAATGTGAAGCCCGAGGGCGCCGGTGTTCCAGGTGAAGGCGTTGTTGTAGTGGTTCAACGAGTACCAGCCGGCATACAGCGCCGCATCGGGACACTCCGGGGCGGGCGGAGTTCCAAACTCGGCTTCGTTGGCGTCCTCGATCACCTGGAATCCGGCCTCGCGCGCGAAGTCCGCAGCCCGGTGGAGGTCCCAGTCGCCGGCACCGTAGCCGGAGTCATCGAGAGTCTTCAGCGGCCAGCGCCGGTCGATGCACACCACTCCCTTCAGCCCGGATTTCTCGGCCGCGATCGCTTTGTCCACCAGCCCCTTGGCCAGCTTGGCGTTGGCTGCGTCCAGACGCCAGACGGAGTAAATCATCTTGGCGTGAGGCTCAGCCCGATAGTCCGCAAAAGGCACGAACGGCTGGTAGACATTCGCCTTGCTGCGCGCCGGGTCGAAGTAAGGCTGCTGCGGCCGGGCCATGGGGAAATCAGGAGACAGCTGGCTCCAGATGTCGGCGACCTGCTGGTCCAGCGCAAAGATCAGATTGGAGCGCTTGTCCGGCCCTTCCACCCGGTAGGGCGTCTGATAGCTGAAGACGATGTACAGGATGTTGCCGGGCCCCACCGCGGTCAAACATTTCTGGACTGGCTCCTTTACCTGCGACAGGTACTCCTTCCAACCCAGCTTGATGGTATCGATCGGCGAGATGGAGCAGAGATTCTTGTCAGGAATGCCGCGCATCTTCGCGTAATACTTGGCGACATCGCGCGAGCCGCCATCGCTACGGTTAAAGACCACCAGCACCCGGTCGCTCAGCGATGCGGATGCTTCGCTGCAAGCCGCCGGCACCACGGCCACCCACCCAACGAAAAGACTAAACCCCAGAACAACCAGTGCAAATGCCGCAACCACCCGCCGTGCTGCAACCCGCACCGATGCGGCCGGACCTCCTGCCACGCCAGGCTCGCGACTTCCCTCTTCGTCGCAGGATCGATGGACGATTGCACAACCAAGATTCATGCCAGACACTACCCCCTCGGATCATAGAGCAACTTGTGTCTTGGCGACCACCCGCCTCACGTTACCGCGTTGTGCCGGAGTCATTCCCTTGGCGCTCTGCGATTTCAGCATTGACGAAGGCCACCGCCGGTGTAGACTCACCGTCATCCCTACCGTCATCCCTAAGGGTTGTTTCAAATACTCTGCGTCCGGACTGAACTCTGAGGCGAAGTCCAATGACTATTCGATCCATCGGTCTGCTTCACTTGCTGGCAGCCCTCGTTGTTGCGATCCCCATGACCGGTTGCCAACAACTGCAAGCCGTCTTCGGCAAGCGGCCCAGCGAAAACATGCCGGTCTATAAGCCGGTAGAAGTCCAGTTTGCCGGGCAGAATTGGACCCCTGACCAACGGACCTGGTTCTACCACGCACCCCAAGGCACCGAGTTGCTGCCCTATAAGTGGTTCCTTGCGCTGGAACAACCCCACATCAAGGTTCTCGGAGAAGTCCCAAAGTTCTCCGATACCTCCTATCTGGCGCGATTCGGCTTTCTGCCGATTCGCCGCCGCAAATTCCGACGGCCTCCCGGTTGGCTTCGCCAAAGACACGATCACCGACGTCAAGACCGGCCAGAGCGTCGAAGTCGTGGGGCTGACCTGCGCGGCGTGCCATACCGGACAGTTGGAGTACCAAGGCAAGGCAATGCGCATCGATGGCGGGTCGGCGACGTTGGACTTGGCGGCATTCCAGACGGAGTTGGGCTACGCCGTAGCCTTCACCGACAAAATACCTTTTCGCTTCGATCGCTTTGCCAAGGCGGTCCTAGGAGACAACGCGTCTGACGATGCCAAGCGAAAATTGCGGCAGGATTTCGAAGCGTTTCTGAACGCAGGCCTCGCGGAAAAGAATGCGGCTGACGCCGGCAAACTCTACGCGGCTGTCGGTGGGTTTGGACGTACCGACGCACTTGGCCGCATTGGCAACTACGTCTTTGGCACTGAGTTGGACAACGCCAACCTTCGGGTCGCGAATGCTCCGGCGAATTTCCCGCCGTTGTGGTACACGAGCTGGTTTGGCTGGGTGCAATACAACGCTTCCATTCAGCAGCCCATGGTGAGAAACATCGGCGAAGCCCTGGGAGTTCGCGCACGCGTCAATCTCACCGATCCAGCCAACCTCTATCGCTCGACGGTAAACGTGAAGAAACAGTGGGAGACCGAGAGCCTTCTCGCCGGGCCAACAGCGTTCACCGGGCTGAAGTCACCGTCGTGGCCGCAAGAGGTCTTCGGGCCCATCGATCAGGCGAAGGCACAGAAAGGCGCGGAGCTTTACAAACAACAATGTCAGCACTGCCATTTACCGCCGCTGGAATCACCGGAGATTCAGGATCCCAAATATTGGGAAGCAGGCTTACGAGGCAAATCTTTCTTGAAGCTGAACGTCATCCCGCTGGACGAAATCGGCACCGATCCCAGGGAAGCCACCGACTGGGCGGGGCGGACTGCGGTTACCGGCGTTCTGGGATTGGGGACCGTCTCTGCGGCGGAAGGACTGCGCGCCGTGACCGGCAAAATCCGCGACATGAATTACGACACACTTGGCTTGACAGCAGAGCAAAGAGACGAGTGGAACGGTTTTCGCGACTCCGGCGTGGTGGCGCCATTGGCCTATCGCGCCAGGCCGTTGGGCGGCCTTGTGGGCCTCGCCACCGTTCTTGCACAACGGGTCTGTGCCCAGTCTCTATCAAATGCTCATTCCGGCGAACCGGAGAGACAAGACCTTCTATGTGGGTAGCCGCGAGTTCGATCCGAAAAATGTCGGCTACAGCACGGCGAAAATTGACGGCGCTTTTGAATTCCGCACCGACCAACCGGATGACCCTCACCCCGGCAATTCCAATGCAGGCCATGAGTTCAGCAACACTCCCGGCAAAGGTGTAATTGGGCGCGAGCTGACGGATGACGAACGCTGGGCGATCATCGAGTATCTGAAGACTCTTTGATCAGATCACCGGCAGCAATGACCGGCCGTGAACTCCCCAGGCAAGATGATGCACGCCGCTGTTGGTAGCCAGCACCACGGCACCGTGCGGCGCAAACGCCAGTCCGACCAGATTGTGCCCGGCGATTGCCACAGAAGCGCTCGCATCGGGAGCAATCTTCACGATCCCGCGACGGCCGTTCAGCGAGGCCGCAACATACAGGTTGTCATGCACATCGAAGGCAAGCCCCTGCGGACGGCCCAGGCCGCGATAGAAAACGCCGACCTCTCCATGCGGATCGATGCGGTACACAGAATCGAAACTGGAGGTGGTCGGGCCGGTCACGTAGAGATTGTTTTTGCTGTCGAACGCAAGGTGATAAGCCGAGACGCTGGGCTCGAGCATGGCGAAGACAAAAATCTGCCGGTTGCGGTCGATCTTGAAGATGGTCCCGCTTCGGTCGCCGACGTAGAGATTGCCTTCCCGATCAAAGGCAATTCCGGTAGCGATCCCCATCCCCTCGGCATAAGAACTCATCGCGCCGTTCCTGGCGACACGGTAGACCGTGCCATCATAGCGCGACGAGACGTATAGATTGCCGTCGCGCCCCAGCGCCAGGCCGGTGGCGTTCATCATCTCCTGCACGAACGGCTTCACGTTCTGGCGCAGATCGATGCGATAGATAGCTACCGGCGACTTCTGCCCGCGCGAGCCCGAGAACGTGGCGTAAATGTTGCCCTCGTCATCCACAGCAGGATTCGCAACCGGGTGCAGGCTCTCGGCGATGGGAACGGCCACCCCGACCTTCTGCGGATTGCTATGCTTACCGTTGGTCGAGACAACCACCTCGCCCGAAGCAGCTCCTTCAGGCACGCGCGCGACGATGAACTGTCGCGAGCCGACGATGATCGATCCTTCCACCTCGCCGAATCGGACAGTAGGCCGCACAGCCTTCCCGAGACTCAAGCCGCTGCCCCGTGATGCGAACTTCACCTCCGGGCAGAGCGAACCCTGGATCGATCGACTCGATACGGGGGTAGCCGTTGACGTTACGTACGCCGGTCCGTCGCTCCATGGTTTCGTTCTTCTCCCGACGCCTAGCCCAGCACGCCAAAGTGCAGCAGAAGCTGCATCACAATGAGGCCGTAAACTCCTGCCCCCAGATCATCGACGACGATTCCCGTGCCCTCCGGCAGCCGCTCCAGTCGGCGAATCGGCGGCGGCTTCAGGATGTCGAATGCACGGAAAAGTATAAAACCCGCCAGCAGCGGTTTCCACCCGATGGGTACCGCAATCAGCGTGACCAGTTGGCCGGCGACTTCATCGATCACCACATGCGACGGATCTTTCTTGCCGCAGCCGCGCGCTTCCAGCGTCGCAGCAGGAATCCCCACCGCAACACTCAGCACAATCAACAGAAACGATGACGGCCAGCCGCGCTCTCGCTGCGATGTGAGATGCAATCAGCCACCACAGCAGCATGGCCGCAAGCGATCCCCAGGTCCCGGGCCCCGGCTTGAGACGACCTGCGCCGAAGAACGTCGCGACCAGCGTGGCCCAACGTGGCGCCGCGGCAGCAACCACCGGCAGCGCTTCAGTTTGGCTTTTTGACGTGCTCATTTGGATAGCTGGAATCGCCGGTCTCGGGATCGTTCAGCGGACTGGAGATGACATACCCGCCGCTGGCCCACTTTCCCAGATCGATGGTCCGGCAGCGCTCGCTACAGAACGGAAACTCGGGCTCGCTCTTCAGCACAATCTTGCGGCAGATAGGACAACGCAGGCTGCGAACTGATTTCTTGGGCATGGTAGTTAAGTTGTCGGTTGTCAGTGGTCGGAAACTTTCGAAGCAGGGCTCACAGCCGCTGAAAATCGCCTGCTGCGAAGATTTGAGTCAGGGCACGACCTCCGGTCGTGCCAATACGCTTCCTATGAATTGTTCTCCCGAGACGACTTCAGTCGTCGAGGGATCTGTTTTTGTATCGCTTCTAGAGGGACTCAGCTGAGCCGTACCGGTCTTTGAAGGGGCACGCCTTCAGGCGTACCGAAAAGCAGCGTTACAAAATCTGCTGCTTTAGCCGCTGAGGGAACTCGAATTGGAACTGCCCTTAGGGGCTGAAGCCGAATCTCTCCCAAATATTCGACGCAGCTAAAGCTGCGCGCCCCTTCAATGCCGCGGTTCCGTTTTCAACTGCCACCTTCATTTCCGACAACTGACAACTGTTCACCGAACAATGCGCGCCACCAGATCGTACTCATGCGCTTCGGTAATCTCGCAGCGGTAGAACTCGCCCTCGTTCACTTCGCGATCGCCGAAATCGTTCACGTACACCGTGCCATCGATCTCGGGCGCGTGCATGGCGGTGCGGCCCTCCCACAGCAACTCGGTCTCGGCAGACGGCCCTTCCAGCACCAAATCAAACTGGCGGCCGACCAGCGCTTTCTTCTTCTTGCGCGAGATCTGCTTCTGGATCGACATCAGCTTCTTGCGGCGGCGCTCGATCTCGCGCGGCGCAACCTTCTCGCCGAGTTCAAACGCCTTCGCGCCTTCTTCATCGGAGTAGCCGAACACGCCCAGCCAATCGAACTGCGCCTCGCGCACAAAGTCGCAAAGCTGCTCGAAGTCGGCTTCCGTCTCACCGGGAAAGCCAACAATGAACGAGGTACGCAGAGTGAGGTCGGGAATCGCCTTCCGCATCTTGGCAATCGACTTCAGAAAAATCTCCGCCCCGGCGCCCCGCTTCATCGCTTTCAGCACCGCCGGCGACGCGTGCTGCAGCGGCACATCGATGTACGAGCAGATCTTCTCGTGCGCGGCAATCGTCTCCAGCAGCTTGCCCGTGATCTTGTTGGGATAGGCGTAGAGGAACCGCATCCAGCGCAGCTCTTCGATCTGCGCCAGCCGCTCCAGCAGCAGCGCGCAGGCCGTCTTTCAGTCCAAGGTCTTCGCCATAGCAGGTCGTGTCCTGCCCGATCAGCGTGATCTCGCGCACGCCGCGCTTGCGCCAACTGTTGCGCCTCGGCAATCACCGACTCAAATCGCCGCGAACGAAACTTCCCGCGCAGTTGCGGAATGATGCAGAACGAGCAGGGATGATCGCAGCCTTCGGCAATCTTGATGTACGCCGAATACTTCGGCGTGGCCAGCACGCGCGGCGTGGTCTCGTCGTAGAGATAGTTCGGCAGATCGGCGATCGCGCCGTCCCACCCTTCCTTCGAGAAGCGTCCGGCCGCCTCACGGGCATCGCCCTCGGAGCGCGAGTTCAAAATGACAAACGGCGAACTACTGTCGACCGCTGACGGCTGGGCAATGCCCGCCGCGCTGAGAATCTGCTGCAACTCGCCGGTGCCGACGACCGCGTCCACTTCCGGAATGTTCTTCTGGATCTCGTTGCGGTAGCGCTCGACCAGGCATCCCGCGACGATCAGCTTCTGCGCCCTGCCCGGCGTCTTGTGCTGCGCCATCTCCAGGATGGTGTCGACCGACTCCTGCTTCGCCGTGTCGATAAACGAGCAGGTATTAACCACGATGACGTCGGCGTCTTCGGCGCGCGCGGTGATCTGGGCGCCGCCCTGCGCCAGCAGGCCCATCATGACCTCGCTGTCGACCAGGTTCTTGGGACAGCCCAGGCTTACGAAGCCGATCTTCTTCGGGGCGGCCTGTGCGCTGGTTTTTCGCTTTCAGCACTCTCTTCCGGAGCGGTCAGGAGGGCCACAGAATCGTCTGGCAAATGCATGGAATCTCTTTATTTTAACACTCGCAGCCACCATCTTCGACACTCGCAGCAGCTTCTTCGAATTGTCATCTTGAGCGAAGCGAAGGACCCGCTGTCGCGTCCGCTGGAACGGTGTTAGCTCTGTATCGGCTGATCTCGTCGCTCACGCACCGCAATCATCAGCGCTACCTCGTGGCAGTTTCGAGTTTGAGGAAGTGGGCACCCGCCGCTCCGAGCCGCGTTCATCCGTGTGAATCCGTAGTTCGATTGCCGTTCGCGCAAGATGGTATGATCGATTCTCGGGCGCTGGTCCCGCGCAACGAAGCTCTGTGAACCCCGCCAGGTCCGGAAGGAAGCAACGGTAACAGGTCACTTCGGGTGCAGCGGTCAACTGGCGCCTGACTTGTTTGCAAAGTCTCCACTCGAAATCCTAGAAGATGATACACAGTTCGCGCCGATTCAGATTGGGCGAGCTTCTCTAGTTCTCGTGAATTGCGAGCAGGTCACAGCGTTTCCACCCGTTAGGCAAATCCTTGGCGCGGCAGATGAACAGGGGAATCTTTTCCTTCTGGCAGAGACTCTTGATGTCTTCGAGTAACGTTTTCTCGGAGCTTGAATAAGCGTCGGGATCCGTCACTACGATCCACACGCCATTGTCTTGGACCAGGGCATCCTGTTTTCGGACAAAGGACAGGAACTGCTCCGTTGTCTGCAAGACTGGCGGTTCCGATTCGGTCGTCGAAAGATTGTCTTTGGCAACAGTGAGACCCCATTGGGTTCCGCCGATATCAGCTACCCGCTTCGGAAGCATGTGCATCGAAATGCCATTCGCTCGTTCGGGCTTCGCCGTCGCAGCAGCAAGCATCTCTCGTAGGTGTAGCTGCGCGTACTGGTTACCGGCGGCGGCAGATTTTTCAAGCCACTCCTTCGATTTCTGATAGCTGCGCGGCACCCCTTTCCCTTGATAGTACATACCGGCGAGCTCGATCATTGCATTATCATTTCCAGCGGCTGCCGCCTTTTCAAACCACTCCTTCGCCTGGTTATAGTCCTGCGGCACTCCTTCACCTTTGTAATACAAATAGCCGAGGTTCTTCATGGCCACGGCGTCGCCGGCCGCTGCAGCTCTTTCACTCCACTCCTTTGCCTTCTCATAGTCCTGCGGCACTCCCTCGCCTTTGTGGTACAGACCGCCGAGGGTGCGCATTGCTGCAGCATTTCCGTTCGCCGCCGCCTTTTCAAACCATTTCCTCGCCTCTTCATAGTTCTGCGGTACCCCATAACCGTAGTAGTAAAGAGCGCCAAGATTCCTCATCGCGGTTGCATCCCCGGCAGCCGCCGCCTTTTCATATTCCTTTTTCGCCGCCTGATAATCCTGTGCCCCCTCTTGCCCGGTGGCCTGGCTTGCGGAGTTGACGCCGTTGGAACCTGGGGACGGCGGGAGTCTGAAGTTCACCTCTACATTGATCATCACTGGAACTGGCTTGCCGTCTTTGGTGGCAGGTTCAAACCGCCATTGCGTCACGGCTTTGATGGCCTCTTCGTCCAGTCCCATGCCCAGTGAGCGCTGCACCTTGATGTCCTGCGGCAAGCCTTCGGCGCTCACGATCATCCACAAAACGACAGTGCCCTCATATTTCGCTTGTCGCGCTTCCTCGGAATAAACAGGGTCGGGCGCATAGGTTGCTTTCGGAGCCGTCACATCCCCGCCGACGCGATAAACGCCTGGGTTGCTATCACCTTGTCCGCCACCGTGGCTTGTGGCAACAGCAGGAACACTGCCCCCTGGTTTCGAGTCTTGAGTTGCTCGAGAGCTCGGCGTCGAGCTTGCCGCGGCGACCGGTGTCGGAATTGTGAACGAGTCGAAAAATTGCTGTTCGAACGGAGGTTGCGTTCCTTTGCGGTGCAGCACGAGCAGTTGGTAAACACGTGGCTTGACGGACAGAAATTGTCCTTCGACCACTGTATTGTCGTCCACAGCGATTAGCGCCGATTTGGCTGGTACACCCCTGAGCGTCAGCGACTCTTCTTTGACGAGCGTCCCTTTAACTTCTCCAACAGTGCCACTAATTGCAAGATCGAGTGCATCACTTGCTTTGAGGTCAGATGGCCAGACCGAGTCAGCATAGGTCAGGACGAATTTCGCCATCGCATCTTCGAACGAATACATACGGCCCTCGAAGTGAAACGGACTTCGGTCTAACGCCATTTGTACTTCCTTAGGTTGACCTGGAAAGCTAACTTCAAACTTCTTGTCGGGAGAAACTAACCTGAAACTCTGCTGGCCAAGTGCTTCCTTTGCCGCAGGCGGGCTGGAAGAGCAGTTGTTAGTTGCCGGTCCACCGGGCTGTGCCTGCTCCGGAGCGCAGCTCTTGCCTAACGATTGCTGGATCTGCGCCAGGCATCTCGTGTAGGTG
>CAWFAY010000009.1:0-79952 GCA_963813905.1 uncultured Acidobacteriaceae bacterium
ACAACCTGATAACTCGGCGAATCGGAAGAAGGAGGACCGACTATTGACGGTCGCCGGGCTCTATCCAGAAATCGTCTCCAGCAAAGCAAAAATGATGATCAGCCGTCGTGCGGGGCCGCCGAAGCCGGAATCTGGCTTACGCGGCGTTAGGGCTGTTGGGACAGGTGCTCCGACGAGGGTCTTCGAGTTATCAGGGCGCGTGTTGCAATTTGGCGACCGGTCAGTTTGTGGCGCTTGCAGTTGGGCGATTCGCCATGCCGACACTGAGAAGCGTCCTAAACACAGCTTTGATGCGAACTCTAGGGCCCTTGCGGTCCAATAATGGCCCACAGGGTGCAACGTGCACGGCTATGTCTCTGAGAATGCGCGCGTATTGACCTTGGGTCCCCCTCCCATCGAAATGCCGACCCCGGTGAGTATGCCCTATTTTGTGTGCGATTTTTGTGCGGTTCATGTGCGGTCCAAAGGGGGCTGCAATGGGTTTTTTTAGGCTGTAATCGGTGCCACCCGCGTCGCCTAAGTTATTGTAAATTATGTCATTAACGCCATTCGAATCCCTGGGGGCAGCCAATCATCTTCTGCGATCTCACCGCTGAAACCGCTTACAATTACCGATCTCGTAACAGTCGCCCAGCTCTTTGATCTGGTCGTCGGGAACGCCGCATAAGTCAGCCACCCGCATTGCCTGCTCTTCCATTGATAGGGCTTCGCAGGGCTCCAGTTTCTGAGCCGCTGCTTGGCGGTGCTTCTCCAAAGCTGGTTGCGCATCGCCGCGGATCATCAGGGCGTCCGCTTCCGTCGCGGAATCCACTTCTTCTGCTTCGGGTCGAGTGCGTTCTTTGTGTGATCGAGCACTTTGTTGGCCCACTCCTTCGCCTTGGCGAAGTCTTTGGTCGGCGGAGACATCGTCAAGTTTGAACTTCAAGTTGCAGCCGCGCGACCGTGCTCGAAGATCTGGTCGCTGGCGTTCTCGTGACCCAATCCCTCGAGCCGCGCTCTGCCGTAAACTAGGTTTAAGCCTCAAACGGGCTGCCCTTGTGCCTACCTCTGGAAATCAGGGAAACTGATCTCATGGAATCTTCAGCGACTCAAACAGAAACTCCAATTACAACCATCCGTGAAATCGGCAAGCACGAAGGCCAGGCCGTGACCATTCGCGGCTGGCTCTACAACCTGCGCGAAAGCGGCAAGCTGCTGTTTCCGCAGTTTCGCGACGGCAGCGGCATCATCCAGGGTGTCATCGCCAAAAACGCCGTCTCGCCCGAGCTGTTCGAGAGCATCAAGGGACTCACTCAGGAGTCGAGCGTGATCGTGACCGGCAAGGTTCGCGCCGACAAACGGGCGCCCGGCGGATATGAGCTTGACGTCACCGATGCGCAGGTCATCCAGCGCGTGAAGGAAGACGATCCCTACCCGATCTCGCTCAAAGAACACGGCGTTGACTTTCTGATGGAGCATCGGCACCTTTGGCTGCGCTCGCCCCGCCAGGCTGCGGTGCTGCGCGTTCGCGCCGAGATTATCAAGGCTGCCCGTGACTTCTTCGACGACCGCGGCTTCACGTTGACCGATCCTCCTATCCTGACACCCGCCGCTTGCGAAGGTACGACGACGCTGTTCCCCGTCGACTACTTCGAGGAGCAGGCGTTCCTCACCCAGTCGGGGCAGTTGTACGTGGAAGCAACGGCAATGGCGCTGGGCAAGGTGTACAGCTTCGGTCCGACGTTTCGTGCGGAGAAATCCAAGACGCGCCGGCACCTCACCGAGTTCTGGATGGTCGAGCCCGAGATGGCTTACGCGACGCTCGATGACCTCATGCAGCTCGCCGAAGAATTTATCGCTCACATCGTGACGCGCGTGCTGGAGCGCCGTCGCCCCGAGCTGGAAACCATCGGCCGCGATATTTCGAAACTGGAGAACATTGCGACGCCCTTCCCGCGGATCACCTACGACGAAGCGGTGAAGATGCTGAATGAAGGCCACGAAAAAGGCCTGGTGGAAGGCAAGTTCGAATGGGGAGGAGACTTCGGCTCGCCTGACGAAACCTACATCTCATCGCAGTTCGATCGTCCGGTGATGATCCATCGCTATCCTGCCAAGGTCAAGGCCTTCTATATGGAGCCTGATCCTGACCGCCCGGAACTGGCGCTCTGTGTCGATGTGCTGGCGCCTGAGGGTTACGGAGAGATCATCGGCGGTTCCCAGCGCATGGCGTCACACGAGCTGTTACTGCAGCGTATTCACGAGCATGAGCTGCCGGAAGAAGCTTTCAAATGGTATCTCGATCTGCGCAAGTTTGGCGGGGTGCCGCACGCCGGATTCGGGATGGGCATCGAACGCGCTGTGGCCTGGATTTGTGGACTGGAACACGTTCGCGAAACTATTCCGTTCCCCCGCATGTTGCACCGGCTGTATCCGTAATCGCGAGAGAGAAGACCATGGCAAGTCCACCGATCACCAAGGCCCTAGAAAACGTCGATTCCAAGAAGATCCGCATCATCGGGGTGCCGCTTGATCTCGGTCAGTCGCGGCGCGGCGTCGACATGGGTCCGTCGGCAGTGCGTGTCGCCGGGCTGGAAAGCAAACTCGAGGCGCTCGGCTACGTCGTCGAAGACAAAGGTAACGTGCCGGTCGCGCTGGCCGAGACCAAATCAGCCGGCGATCCGAATGCTAAGTACCTGAAGGAAATCGCCGACACCTGCTCGAAAGAAGCCGACCTGGTCATTCAGACGCTTGAGGCCGGCAAGATTCCTCTCGTGCTGGGCGGCGATCACTCGATCGCAGCGGGTACCGTTTCAGGTGTTGCCGAGTTTTATCGGCGATCCAAGCAGCGCATCGGCCTGCTTTGGGTCGATGCACACAGCGATATCAACACTCCCGACAGCTCGCCGACCGGCAATGTACACGGTATGCCCCTCGGCGCCATCATGGGTCTCTTCCCCGGGCCCCTCACCGACATGTTCGGCTTCTGTCCCAAAGTGAACCCCGACAACTGCGTGCTCGTGGGCATCCGCGATGTTGACAACGTCGAGCGCGAGAACATTCGCAAGTCTGGGGTGCATGTCTTCACCATGCGCGACATCGACGAGCGTGGCATGCGTGCAGTGATGGAAGAGGCGCTACGTCTCGCGGGTCGCAATACTGTCGGCTACCATGTTTCGCTCGACATGGACTGGATCGATCCCGAAGATGCTCCCGGCGTCGGCACGCCCGTCTGGGGCGGCGCCACCTACCGTGAGGGCCACCTTGCGATGGAGATCATCGCCGACCACGGCCGCATGCTGAGCTTCGAAATCGTCGAGGTGAACCCGGTGCTCGACGAGCGCAACCAGACGGCAGAGCTGGCGGTCGAATTAGCACTGTCGGCGTTCGGGAAGAAGATTTTGTAGGCGCAAAACTGAATGGATGCGAAGTCTGAGAACGAGGTATTCAGTTCAAGCGACAAAGTCATTTCGTACTTGGAAATGTGCCGTCGTGAAAAGGCGAGTCTGCAGCGCGGGATGAATTTCGGACTCAGTCCGCACCATTCGGTCATTTTGATGTCCGTTCGCCGCAATGCGCCATACCAAGATCGAATTGAAGATGGCGGTACCACGCTAATTTATGAGGGGCACGACCAACCGAGAAACACCGCGTGTCCTTACCCTAAGCTAGTCGACCAGCAAGAGCGCCTTCCCTCTGGGAAACTCACGCAGAATGGTAAGTTTCATAAGGCCGCCCAAGATGCAAAGACCGGCAAGAGACTGCCGGAGAGAGTACGCGTTTACGAGAAGATTCATGAAGGAATCTGGTCGTATAGCGGCGTCTTCCACCTAGTAGATTCCCTCATAGAGCACGATGGACGTCGCCACGTATTCAAGTTTCGACTGGTTGCAGTTGAAGGCGACGAGGATCTCATACCGAGGCACCATGTTGAGCCTAGAAGGATCATTCCAACAACCGTCAAACTCGCCGTATGGAAACGCGATGCTGGAAAGTGCGTCCTTTGCGGTGCGAAGGATCAGCTTCACTTCGACCATGACCTGCCCTGGTCGAAGGGCGGAAGTTCGATAACAGAGAGTAACGTGCAGTTACTCTGCGCGAGGCACAATTTAGGGAAGCACGACAAAATACTCTGATGCCCGGAGGCCCTCCGCCTCGGAAGCGATCCGGCTGATCTCCGCTCGCAAGGCCAATGGCCGCGAAGAGAAGTTTTATGAATCGTTATCGCCTTGATCCCCACAAATTCCCGACGCTGACTACCGCGTAATTGCGCCGGCTAGATGCAATGCCGATTGACTATTCCGACATTCCGCCGCTTTGGGGAGGAATTCTTTTCCAAGGCCACGGTACCCTGGCCGCCTGCCAAGCAGCAGCTCACCATTCGCCTGGATGAGGACGTCCTGAAATGGCTGAAGAGCAATGGCCGGGGTTATCAGACCCGGATCAACCGCATCTTACGGGCGGCCATGGAGAGCCAACCGCAGAGGCGCCCGGCTTCATCGGCGCCATCGCAGAGAACTCGATCCCGCAGCCGGTCCAGGCAGGCGTCGTAATTACTGCGCCTCTCAATAGGTCCCAAGCGTCCGTCCACAGGCGGACGCTTTCCGCTTCTCTGGACGCCATAAGCTCGTCTCTTTCGTCTAACTCATTGATTAGGCTCTAGCGGTATTGGCTGGCGTGTTGCAGCGACATCCGTGGCGTATTCTGCCATAACTCAACCCGCTGCAAAACTATGCTTCAAGACCTTTCTTACGCCATAAGGCAACTGCTCAAGTCTCCGGCATTCACCCTCGTCGCCGTCCTCGCGATTGCACTGGGTATTGGTGCCAACGCCGCGATCTTCAGCGTGGTGAACGCAGTATTGCTCCGTCCTCTGCCGTATCAGGACCCGGACCGTTTGGTCACCATTCTGGAGGACTACGATCATCCGGTTGCTCCCGGGAATGTAGCGGATTGGCGCGCTCAGAACCATGTCTTTGAAGACATCGGCTCGGCTGAGTCATGGACGGCGAACCTGAGCAACACGGGACAGGCTGAGTCGGTAAAAGCGCTGAGGGTGAGCCCGAACTTGTTTCCGCTGCTTGGCGTGCAGCCCCTGATGGGCCGATTCTTCGCATCGGACGAGGACAAGACCGGTAACGAACATGTGGTCATCCTGAGCTATGGCCTTTGGCAACGGCGCTTTGGCGGCAATCCTGACATTGTGGGACATCCCATTACGCTTCAAGGTCAGCCTTTCACGGTTGCAGGAGTGATGCCGGCTGGTTTTCATTTTGCACCGTTCTGGGTGACCAAGGCCGAGCTGTGGGTGCCTCTTGCCCTGGGCCAGCGGGCTGCCAGCCGCGAGGTTGAGAGCCTGTGGGCATTTGCACGGCTTAAACCCGGGACCAGTCTGGAGCAGGCGCGCTCGGAGATGGCGACCATCACAGCGCGACTGGAGCAGCAGTTTCCCGGCACCAACCGCAACATTACGGTGCAGTTTCTGAAGGACAAAGTGGTGGGCGATGTTCGTCCGGCGCTCCTGGTATTGCTGGCGGCTGTAAGCTTCGTACTGCTCATTGCCTGCGCGAACGTGGCGCACCTGTTGATGGCTCGCGGTGCAGCTCGACAGCGGGAAATCGCGGTGCGGGCGGCGCTCGGCGCCGAGCGCTGGCGGATCGTGCGCCAGTTCCTTACGGAGAGCTTGCTGCTGGCCCTGCTCGGAGGCGGCGCAGGTTTGCTGCTCGCGTTCTGGGGCATTCGTGTGCTCATCGCTCTGGTGCCCGCCTCGTTGCCTCGCGCCGAGTCCATCAGGCTGGATACGCCCGTGCTGCTGTTCACCGCGGCGATTTCAATCCTTACGGGAATCATCTTCGGCGTTGTGCCGGCCCTGCAGGCCAGTGGCGTTAACCTGCGCGATGCATTGCAGGAAACCGGGCGAGGAGGGGGAGAGAGTCTGCGCCGCAACCGGCTGCGCAGCCTGCTCGTGGCCTCGGAATTCGCCCTTGCCTTTCTGCTGATGATTGGGGCCGGGCTGATGGTACGCACCTTCTTCGCGCTTCGCGCCATCGATCCCGGATTCGAAACCCATCACCTGCTGAGCGCGGTCGTGTCGGTCGCCGGCTCCGAGGAAGCGCAACCGCAGAAACGCTTTTCCTTCTATCAACAGGTGCTACAGCGGGTGGCCGCTCTGCCGGGGGTCGAGTCGGTTAGCGCCATCAATCACGTTCCTCTCGCCGGGGACACCTGGGGATTCCCCTTCTCCATTGAAGGTCGACCACGATCACGTCCGGGCGAGTCACCGAATGCTATATATCGCGTTGTCGCACCCGGTTATTTCCGAACCATGGGGATTTCTCTCCTGCGAGGACGCGACATTAGCGAAAGCGACGCCATGGAAGCTCCCGGGGTTTGCCACCGATGACATTCGCCGCATACAGCCTCCTTGACGGAATTTCCGTTTTAGCCCCCACCCCCCCACACTTATATGCCATCGAAGGATTCCCTTAAATTTAAATCATTAGGCAAATCTGAGACGGCGCGGCGCGCCGCCAGCGGATCAGCCTTCTCGGAATCTTAATTTAAGCAAACCAAGAAGCACGTACCCTTGCATCAGGGCCTTTAGCTTCTCGCTGCTGCCCGGCGGGGCGTTCTCGATACTCTCCACGATGCGGGCTGCAAGCAGGTACGGCTCAAGGCTTTTCGACCTGACCCTCACGAAGGTGTTCTCCAGATCAGCAATCTCCCAGTAACGGTCGCATTGGGCACGGATCTCGGGCCTAGCCCGAATTTCTCACCAGTAGTAAACAACCACCAGTAATTCACAGTAGAAAAAGGCCGTCTTTTCAGGCATAACTGCGGTGTGAAACGAAGTCGATGCCCGAAAAAGAAACGGCCTTTCTCATGACAGAGTGTACGCAAGAATCGTTCGCGTTTGCAGATCATTTTTCGCGGCGGGTGGTAGCCAACTTCGATGGCGCCCGCATGACCAGCGACGGAGGCGGCCTGCTGTTGCGCCGCACCAACCGCAAGATCGGCTTGCTCGCGCGGGCGGCGGCCTGCTTTCGGGATGGGCGGGACCCGGCACGGGTCGAGCACCCGGTGGGCGAGATGCTGGCGCAGCGCGTCTACGGGCTGGCGCTGGGCTATGAAGATCTCAACGATCATGAGCAACTGCGCCACGATCCCCTGCTGGCCGTGTTGGCCGGCCAGCGCGAACTGGAATCACCGCTGGCCGGCAAGAGCACGCTCAACCGCATGGAGTTGACGCCGGCGGCGGCCGCCGATCGCTATCACAAGATCAGCTACTCGGCCGAGCAGTTGGACACGCTGCTGGTGGATATTTTCTTGGAAGCGCACGCGACCGCGCCAGCCGAGATCGTGCTCGATCTGGATGTCACCGACACCCCGTTGCACGGCGAGCAGGAAGCGCGCTTCTTCCACGGCTACTACGGCGAGTACTGTTACTTGCCGCTGTACATCTTCTGCGGCGAGCATCTACTGTGCGCCCGCCAGCGGGCTTCGAACCAGGACGCCAGCGCAGGCGCGCTCGCCGAAGTGAAACGCATCGTGGGCCAGATTCGGCAGCGCTGGCCGGAGGTGAAAATCATTCTGCGCGCCGATTCCGGCTTCTGCCGCGAGGAGCTGATGGCTTGGTGCGAAGCTGAGCCCGTGCACTATGTTTTCGGCTTGGCGCGCAACTCGCGGCTGGAGGCGGAAATCGCCGCCCTCATGGCCGCGGCCCAGCGCGAACACCAAAAGACGCAGCAAGCCGCCCGCGTCTTCGGCGAGTTCTCCTATCAGACGCGCAGCAGTTGGTCGTGCGCCCGCCGCGTGGTGGCCAAGGCCGAGTATCTCGACAAAGGCCCCAACCCGCGCTTCGTGGTGACTTCGCTGAGTCCCACAGAGTGGGAGGCGCGCGCTCTCTATGAACAGCTCTACTGCGCCCGCGGCGAGATGGAAAACCGCATCAAGGAGCAGCTCAGTCTGTTCGCCGATCGCATGAGCGCCGCCACCCTGCGCGCCAACCAGTTGCGGCTCTACCTGTCGTCGTTGGCCTATGTGCTGCTGCACGCTCTGCGGCGGCTGGCCTTGGCGGGCACCGTGTGGGCGCGGGCCCAGGTGAACACCATCCGACTGCGGCTGCTCAAGATTGCCGCCGAGGTGCGCCTCAGCGCCCGCCGTATCTATCTGCGTTATCCCCGCGCATATCCCTGGAAAGCGCTGTTCGCCGCGGCCTGGTCGGCTTTGCGCTGTTGAGGGCAGCGCGGCGGTTGTGCCAACCTCAGGCGGGCGGCAGTTGCGGTCTCCACGCGCCCAAAAATGTCGCCTCCAGCCACCGCCTTGGCCATCACCCGTGCACCACTGCCGCTAACCACTCCCTGCCGCCTACACCGATCGCTCTCGGCCGCCCCATCCGACCCCTGGCTCAGTTATCGATCATCTGGTGAGAAATTCGGGCTAGCCCACTGCACTCCGCGGTCGGAGTGATGCACCAGGCCCGGAGGTGGCCTTCGCTCCGCGATCGCTTTTCTAATGCCGCGATAGGCAACCGCGCTGCCAGCGTTCGCTCCAACTCCCAGCCTACGACTTTGCGTGAGTAGGCATCGAGAATCACCGCGAGGTAGACAAACTCACCATGCAACCGGATGTAGGTGATGTCGGCCACCCAAAGCTGATTGACCCCGGTCAGCTTCATGCGGCTGGCCAGATTCAGGTAAACCTCCAACTCGTGCTGCGAATCCGTGGTCACGACGAAGGCCCGCGGCTGCACGGCCAGTAAGTTATCCTCGCGCATGATCCGAGCCACTCGTTTGTGGTTCACCAGCATCCCGCGCCGTCGCAGTCAGCGGCAATTCTTCGGTAGCCATAGCGCCGCCGGTGCTCGACGGCAATCTGCTGAATCGCCGACCGCACCTCCATATCCTCTTCCACTGGCATATGTTCTTGCAGGCAACGATAGAAACCAGCCCGGCTGACCCCCGCCAGCCGACACATCCGCTCGATACTCAGGCTGCCTTGCATAGGCATCACTTCTCGAATCTGCTCGTAGATGCCGTCTCGCCAGAGTTGCTTCTGCTCTGGCGTCGAGCCTCGATTTTTTGCAAGGCACCTTTGAAAAAATCCGCTTCCAGCGTCTTATCGGCTACGACTCGCTTCAAGTGCGTGACTTGTTGCCGCAAATTCACGCTCCCGCAGGTTTGCCGGTTCAAGAAGCCTGCGACATACCGCCCGCCCTGGCTAAGAGACCAATTGCTTTCAGTGAGCCTCTTGAGCAAGCGGACCACCGATGTAAAATTAGGCACGTTCTGATTCTACGCGTTCACCAATTGATCCGAGGCTTCCAAGGCCACGAATGCATCGGAGAAATCGCGACTCGGACGGCTGGCTTGCTGCCGCAATATCGCCATGATTCACCATCCGAGCCGAATCCCGTAACAGCGCACATCGCAGAGATCATCCTCTCTGAAATTCGGAAACTTGGAGTGTCTTGCTAAGATTTGTTCAAGTTTGAAGCCGCATTTTTGGAGCACGCGTTCGGAAGCCAGATTCTCGGGATGGCAAAGGGCACACAGGCGAAGGACGCCAGCATTCCGCGCAATCTCTGTCACTGCTCTTAGTGCTTCGGTGGCGTACCCTTGGCCCCACGAATCCCTGGCCAGGACATAACCAGTCGCGGCACAGTCTGGTGTTTCGAACACCAAACCGGTGCTGCCCAGTAGAGTCTTGTCCTGACGTGACTCTATTAGATACGGTCCCACTGGCCACTTCGACCACTCAACGTCACTGAATTCCAGAAATGTATGCGTGTCCTGGATGGTGCTGTGGCGAGGCCAGGCCAATAAGCGAGTGACTTCCTTGTCGCTGGCATATCTGGCAAAGATTGCAGCAGCGTCTCCGCGCTCCGGCTTCCGAAGGATGAGTCTAGCCGTCTCAAATTTCTCGAACATCAATCGATTCTAATCAAGCTCGGCTACTAGTGGTTGGCGAAACAGTGCGCCGTGAAAGGCGCTGGACTTCAGCGGGTGCAACTCCCGCCCGGGAACTGGTTCGCTCCACCCGGTAGCAATCGAAGCGGCAGCGGAGGCAACGATGCTGTCGGAGCTTTCGGTGTAAAGGGTCGCTAGGCGACTCCGCGAGCGTGCAGGCCATAACGTGAGTGAACGCTGAGCAGGCCTCGAAAAAACAATTGCAGACCGTTAGGCATACCGACAATCCGGGATCGGGTTGTGCAAACCTCGGCCATGCTGGCGTAAGTGGCGCTCGCCGCAGTACACCAAGGCGATGGACGCGAGTTTCCTGGTGTGCATCAATCACAGGTACTTCACCACAGACGCGCAACCGCAAGTCATTCCACACGAGACGAGGGGTTTCGATCGGGCACGCAGCGGCTTCAGTCAACAGAAAACCCTAAATCATTAGGCAAATCTGACACGGCGCGGCGCGCCGACACGATGCTTCCTTTGCGGATCTGGAATACGCTGTCCGCCTCGAATGGACACCATGCCATTACGGTGGAACGAGGGCCTGGTTTCACTGTCCCACGAGCGGCTGTGGAAGGCGCGTGGCGATCTTGTACCTGGGTGGTGCTTTCTTCGCCTGTCGCTACTGCCATCAACTGGGGTATCAGAGCCAGAGGGAAGCGCCTTACCTGAGGGCCATCCATCGCGCACAGGCGATCCGCGTCAAACTCGGTGGCTCCGCCGATCTTAACATGCCGTTTCCCTGGAAGCCGCAAGGAATGCGCTGGAGCACGTACCAGCGGCTTCGTCGCCGTGCCGAAGAGGCGGAGGCGCGTTCCTGGCCCAAATGGTTCCCTCGTCACAATCTTCCAGTTCAAGTCCGCTGACCCTCGAAGCCGTATCCCGTGACGCAGTGAGCCTCTGAGACGAGCGGCACGACGGAAAAAGCCCAGCCGTCCAACGTTGGACAGGTCGAGCGCGTTGCTCGGTGCGTGTGAACAATTTCTTCCTGATGGCGTTCCGCACTGGACCGCGAGGGTGGCGGCGACGAAAGGAAACGAGCAGGGCATTCAGTGAGAGGACATGCGTCGACATTATCCAGGGATCTTCGAGCGGGCGTCGCCCGGCAGCACGACGAAGACGTGAGCGGTGATGACACTGGTCTGCAACAAGTCTGACGCGAATGTCCTCGCTTTTCAACCTCTTATGACCGCTCGTTGCTTTCGCGCAACTTAGAAGATGTCCTCCGTCAATGACCCACCCAACCTTTTCCTTCATCCTTGTGACTAGTGTTCAGCACCTGCACCCGGTGGGGGCAGCAGTCTCGAACTATCCCCTGGGTAGAGGTCCCAACGGTGCACGAGGCCTACGCCTCCGGGGCGCACAGCGAGATGGATTCGCCGTTACTTGCTCCACCGGTAGTTGCGAGCCGCAGCCGGAGTTGCGGCTATCCGGAAGTGTAAGCGGCTACCTGTATACGCGGCCAAGTCGCTAAATGAAAACAAGGTCTCGCCCGCACCAGCATCTACGTAAGCAGCTCACTATTTCATTTGTTCTTCTAAAATATCCGCAAACTTGCGCCAACTCTTCTTCACAGAGTTGACCTTGTTTCCCTTGGGCCACCACTCCACGCTGCCTCGGCCCATGAGCAAGGTTCCCAATAATTCGTCGCCGCGTCTCACCTCCAGCGCCAAGGAATTTTCACTCTTCCGCTTTGTCAATTCCATGGAGCCGGGGAAGTTCACGATGACCTTCGTCTGTTTTATTCTTCGCATCGTGTGCTACCGCCTCTCCCGAGCGCGGGCAAGTTTATCGGATTTCCGGAACATGGCAAGAACATTCGACTGGTGTCCGTCCTCGAGAAGCGTCTTGCTTTACTGCGGCTGGGAATTCACGGTTGCGGCTCATCATGATGCGAAGTGACCTGACATAACAGCAGGAATTCAGGAGAGCTGAGATGGAACTTAATGTCGTGTCGCGCAGGAGCTCATCAAGCGCGGGCCGCTTCTCCGATGAAGGTGATTGACCCCTTCACCTTCTACTCTTGCTTCAACCGCGGATTGAAGGAGGAGAACCGAATCGCAATACTCGCTAACCTCAAAGCCAAGCTAGGTCTGGAATCCGAGGTGCCGGATGACTTCGATGGGATTCCCGTCGTCAATCCACTGAAGGCTTGGTTCTTCCCGTATGCCGATAAGCGCGGACGCGATGACATATCGACCCTTTGGACGCTGGCCGAGGCGGTTGTTAAAGCTCCGCCCGAGAGCCTTGACCCTAAGTTAGTCGATCGCTGTCTTGCAATCGAAACGATCGGATTGCCGAAGCTGACGATGGGGATGTTCTGGCTGAACCCAAAACAGTATATTGCCTGTGACAAGAACAATCGCACATTTTTCAAACGGAACGGAATCAACCTCGAAGTCGGCAACCCGCACTAAACTTGTTCCCACCGATCGCACTTTGACTGGCTCTTCCGTTCCAGGTGTTAGACGCCGGGCAGCCGGCCGCGGGTCGGACGTTCGGGCAGGACCTCGTTCACAAGATGCTCACCATCTTTATTCCACTGATCACACCTTGACTGGGAAGTAAGAATCTCTTCGTTTTGGCGCTGGGAGTCACCAGCACGGCAAATCATCCCTGGCAGCTCCATCACCAAGTCTTTTTCACTGATTGCATTTTGACTGGTGGCGCGGCCCCTTGCCCTGCGCCTGGTATCCTTCACGCGGGCGGGCCAGCGTTCTCCGCACGAAGCGCACCAACCTTTTCTTACCAATTGCACTTTGACTGGCAGCCCGCCTTCCGTCCTCCGCCTCGCGATTGGGCACCGACACCGTCGGAACCCGCCAGAGGACTGATCACCGCCTTTCTCGCATCCATCGGAAATCAATCATTATTTGATGTGATGGGCCACTCGCGACTCTGCACTAAGTTTTTCTCACCAATCACACTTTGACTGGTAGCAGAACTCTCCGCCTTTTGAACGGCACTATGGCTGGACTTATAGCTGATATGTTTCCGTCTTCGCTGTGCGTTTTGACAGTAAGGAGATTTCGCACTACAAGTGCCCACTGTGACGACCGATCCCATTGTGCTCAGCAACGTGCTAGCCGAACTTGCCCTACGGCAGCTCCCGTGTGGAGGCTGGGCTGCTCTAGCATCTTCCTCGCAGCCAGCAATTGAGCCGACGTGCTATGCCGCGTTGGCACTCGGCTCGGCGCCTGTAGGCGACATCGAACGTGCCCAAGACTTTTTGCTTCGCACACAGAATCCCAATGGCAGTTGGCCAGTCGTCCCCGAAGACGATCAAGAGGGTGGCTGGGTCACTTCGCTGGCTGTGATCGCCCTTCGTGATCTGGTACCGGCAATACCGGCCAGGTTGCAGGGCTTCCACTGGCTGCTGAACTGCTCGGGCAGGGAATCGAATTGGTTTTGGAAATGGAAGTTTCGCACCGCCGACCGCCACGTCCGTTTCGATCCCGAGAAGTATGGCTGGCCTTGGTTTCCAGAGACGGTTAGCTGGGTTGTTCCCACCTCATTCGCGATTCTTGCCCTAAATCAGCTCCCTTGCTCTTGCGGTGGTCTTGAGCGCATCCCGGTACGCGTCGATTGCGGCATCCAGATGTTTTTCGATCGCGCGTGTCCTGGCGGCGGATGGAATGCGGGCAACGGCGTTGTCTATGGATGCCCGATGGCACCGCACGTCGACGATACGGCGATTGCTCTGCTGACATTGAGCGATCGAGGAAAGCACCCGGTTGTACAAAGTGCAGTGCAGTACCTGGAACGCGTTGCTCCGACCCTTGCGGCGCCTTGGAGCCTCGCTTGGTCAATCCTGGCGCTTGCTGCTCACCGCCGGCCGATTGCTTCGCTTCACGATTCTCTGTCGGCAGTTTCTGGTCTCACAAGTACAGAAGACACCGGCACGCTGGCGGTGGCCTGCCTTGCTCTTGACTACAGCCGAGCCTTGTCAGCTTTCGGGGTGACCGGTTGAGTATTACTCGTCGTGATTTTCTTATTGGGAGCACCGCTCTGGCGGCTGGCACAGCGGTCACGACTCCCTTTCTTCTACCCAAATATCATTCGGATCAACGACTAAAGCGATCTCGAGTTGCGGTCCTCCATGCACAGCAATACTCCCAACAGCTTGACGAGATCGTCTTCGCGGGTCTTCGTCTCTTCCCGATCAACGTGGTCGGCAAGACCGTAGTCCTCAAGCCCAATTTAGTGGATTACATTCCTGGCAACGCAATCAATACCCACCCATTGCTGGTACTCGCCACCGCCGAATCGTTCCGCCGACTAGGCGCCAAATCTGTGTTGGTAGCCGAGGGACCGGGACATCAACGCGACACACAGCTGGTGCTTTCCCAAAGTAGTTACGAGCAGCATCTCCGAGACGAAAAGATCCGATTCGTCGACCTGAATCGCGACCAGCTGCTTCGGACTCCGCTGCGCGCCAGCTATACCGGCATAAAGGATCTCTGGCTTCCTCGGACTGTGTTGGAATCAGACTTTTTAGTCTCGATGCCGAAGGTTAAAGCCCATCACTGGTCCGGCGTTACGCTCAGTATGAAGAACATGTTTGGCGTCGTGCCGGGTACGAGATACGGATGGCCGAAGAATATTCTCCATTGGCAAGGTATCCAGGAGAGCATCCTTGATCTGTGCGCAACCGTTCCCATCCGTTTCGTGATCGCAGACGGGATTGTGGCGATGGAGGGCAACGGGCCTCTCAACGGCACCCCTCGTAGTCTGGGACAAGTCGTACTTGCGAATGATCCGGTAGCCGCCGATGCAACCTGCGCGCGACTGATGGGATTCGAGCCGGACCGAATCGTGCACATTCGTGAGGGATCGAGATTCCTTGGTAACGCTTCTACAGTACTCATCGACCAGGTTGGAGAAATCGTCGGTCCTCCGACGAAGCCCTTCGAAGTAGTTCCGGAGTTCCGACATCTTTATGCACTGTGACACGACTGTTGGTTCTTGTGTGACGCCAGTTGCGCCGTCCTGGCCGATTGCTCGGCAGTGGCTGTTTTGGCGAGGTGAAGAGGGGAAGAGCCGTTGCGCGCGCATTGGTCGGTAACCAAGAATCATTTGGAGCATGCGAAGCCGTACTGGAGCTACGAAGATATTGGCGTCTTTTTTCTAATCCTCGTTCTGCTTGGTTCGGTCCTGCGCTTTCTTGTGCGCCTTCGTCTTCTCCGGCGCTCCCAACTCACTGATCCGAACTTCGGCTTGCAGGTCGCCGTGGTGGCTTCTTTGAGCCTGGCCTTGTATTTGGTTCTCAAGATCCGCCATGACCAACCGGTGTTGGAGCCATTAGGTTGGATCTGGCCGTCCACGGCCCACATCGTTGTCGCTCTCCTCGGAGGGTTATCCCTTGCCTCAGGCGTTACCTTCTACCTTAACTTTCGAAGTCAAAGCCAGCCGTCTCTGGGATTTGTCGAATTGTTGGTGTTGGGTTTTGTGCTGGGTCCCATGCTGGAGGAATCTCTCTTCCGGGGATGTTTACTCCCTCTCCTGGCTCACACCACTGGCGACGTCGGTGCCGTCATCCTAACTGCTCTTTTGTTCGCGCTCTTTCACCAGCCGGCCGACTTTGCGCATTGGGTATCGTTTACCGCGACAGGCGCAGCCTATGGTTGGATCCGAGTGGCATCGCGCTCGACCACTGCGGCAGCGCTCATGCATGCAACCTACAACTTGGCTTTGTTTCTCTCCGTTTGGTGCTGACGTCTGGCAAAGAGTGTGACGGTGGCCTCATTCCTGCGCTGCATGCCCGCGGTCGTATTCCAACTTGATCGATTACCGAAGGTCCATCCCGGCCTGGGCTGGTTCCGTTGTCGCTGCCTGTGAAATGGCGGAGTCTGGTTGTCCCAATTACGATAGAAGGAAATATCCCATGTCAGCGCACTGGAGAGCTTGATGTAATAGGTAGCATTCGTGTTCACGTATACCCGACCAGCGCTGGCGTTTTTTTTGGTGCGAAGTCCTTATCGCAGCTTCATCCAATGCGCTACTTGCTCCGCAAGGGTGTTCAAGCTGTTGGTCATGCGGTCCTTCTCTTCGTTCACGAACTCGTAGCGGGAAGTATCGGACGCAGCCGAACTCACCAGGCCATGGTGGTCTTCGCGAAGATCGGGCAAGTCCCGTAGGCTGCTTGGGTCGCCTCGGAGAGCACGGATCAGCGCATCGAGCATGCTGTCCACGTCAGCGGCGAACACGCGAAACTCCGGACGAGCGGGCGCCTGTTCCGGCGAGACGACCTCCAGCGCCATGATTGCGCGAACGAATCGGTGGAAATTTGCCATGACAGCGGCGACCAGAGATATCACCTCGGATCTGGTTGCTGGCTCCGCGCGCAACCTCTGAAAAGATGCTTCCATGTTAGAGCGAGCCAGGCGAGCTGCCACTCGTGCCGGACCAACTTCGGCTTCGTTCGGCGCTCTGCCATTCATTGGTGCTTTTGCCAGGGCGCCAAAGTAGTGGCGATAGGCCGCGAGCAATTGCGCCAGCATCTCGGAAACGTTGCTGCGCTCCCACGCCGGCCACAGCACGAAGGTAGCTAATGCAATGAGTCCTCCGAGGATCGTCATCTCGGCGCGCGGGAAGATGAGCTTCAGGGGAGTAACGCCGGCAACGGCGAGTATCAGCACCACAAGCGCTCTCATGGCGATGCTAAACAGGCCGTAATTCGCCGCACCCGCCCATCGTAGGACGAAAACCATCACTCCAATGAGGAATACCTCGAAGCCAATGCCGGGTGGACGTACGTGAAAAAGTACGGTCGCGAAGATCAAGCCGATGATAGTGCCCAGGATGCGAAGTGTTCCTCGCTGAAGAGTGGCAGCAAACTCTTGCCTCAAGACGATGACGATTGTCATCGCCAGCCAATAGGAACGCGGTTGATGAAGCAGATGCGCTACGGCTTCTCCTATGGCAAGGCAGAGGGTCAGCTGGTGTCGGAGTTCAGGCATCTATGTCTGCAGTGAACCGCCGTTCCGCCGTTCAGAGGCATAGGACTCCGCTCCCTTTAGACTAGTTTCGCTCTCCAGCGGTCGATGGTCATGTCCGTGTCCGGGGTAAAGTCTAAATCCCCTGAATACTTCGATGTCCGAATGATTTTCAGTTTTCCGCTCTTCGCGAGATTCTTGCCAGGGCCAACAAGGAGAAGTCGGGTGAACTCGGTCTGCCCGACTCAATTTTCAGCGTTTGACACCACAAAGGAATTCACAATCGGTAGAGGATTGGAAACTGCGAATCAACCTCGAAGGGCGTCGAATTATAGCCGCGGCCGCTGGAGAGGTTGGGAAACCCAGAGCCAAAGAGTTTTTAAGAGCTAGAATCTCTAGCCTCTAATCAGGTTAGTCGAGGCTCACTTTCAGAGGGACAGCACTGAGATTTCAGATTTGCATCCAGCCATATCTCACTGAATCACACAGCGGGTGTTTAAAGGCGTAATTAACTCCTGTGTCCTTCCGAGATTTTCCTGGAGTAATGCTGCCCCAATACGCAAGCGGATATTTACCGTTCACTAGGTCTCCCGGAACGACTATCACAACATGTCCATTAGAATCGCCGAGCTCTCCAGATGTGAGTCCTCCGACAACCAACTTATTATCTTGTGCAGCGAAATCGGCTCCTTGCTTTGCTGCGGCGAGATCGTTGCCAATATAATTCCACGGTGCATTTTGGATGGCTCCCACTATGTCATCTGCATTTCCTGTCAACATTATGCCAAAGTTATTCGCTACAGCCTTGACAAACTTGTCACAAGCATCTTGGTTAGCATCAAAACGATTTTCGCAGGCCTGCTGAACTCGGGAGAAGGCTTCCAATAAGAACCTATTGACCTTTGCATAATATAGTTACAGCGGAAAGAGTTCTGCTTGTTCCCAGAAAGCGCAGACCAAGGTGGGCCGACGGCGCATCCGACGCAACGCTCGGCGTGCGGAATCGCTCAACTGTCCAAAGGTCGTGGGGCAGAAGTTGGGTAATTCGTGCTGCTTCCAGTGTGACCACAGATACTCCACTGGGTTCAGTTCTGGAGCATAGCCGGGAAGATATTCCAGCCACAGACACCCCCTCTGTTGCTGTACGAACTGCCAGACGGCACGGCTGCGGTGCCCCGGCAGTCCGTCCCAAACGATCAGCAGCTTGCCAGGAATGTGGCGCAGCAGATGAGCGAGGAACTGGATGATTTGCGGGCTACGGATTGCTCCCGGAAACAGGCGGAAGTAAAAGTTCCACCAGGTTACGCCCGCTATCGCCGACAAGGTCTTCCAATTAAAGTGGTATTGCAGCACGGGGGTCTGTCCGCGGGGTGCCCAAGTACGGCAGCGGTGGGGACGCTCGCTCAGCCCGCTCTCGTCGATGAAGACGATCGTGCGACCTTCGTTTTTGGCCTTTTTTTTAACTCCGGCCAGCGCTTCTGCTTCCACCGCCGGATCTTCTCTTCGTCCCGCTCCAAGGCGCGGCCCGTCGGACGCTGACAACTCCATCCCAACTGCCACAGGATGCGCCATGCCTGCGAGGGATGGTAGGAAATCCCACATTCTTGCTCGATCAAATGGGTGACACGGTTGGTGGTCCACAATCCGGTCTCGTAGCCCAGGCTTTCCGGACCGCGTTTGAGTCCCTGCTCGATCTTGCCCAGATCCTCCACGCTCAACCGTGGCTTGCGGCCAGCACGGCCCGCCTTCTTCAGCCCGGCGCGGCCGTTCTCGCGTAACTCGGCCGCCCACTGACTTACCGACTGCCGGTGCGCTCCCACTCGTCGGGCCACTTCCGACTGGCTGTACCCCTTCTCCAGCAGCCGCGCCGCCTGCATCCGCCGCTGCTCAAGTGCCTGAAAGTCTCGCCGAACTCCGGCCGGATTTCCCATGCCCAAACCATAGCACGAGATCAAGAAAATGTCACTATATTATTCAATAGTCAATAGTACTGGTCAGAGGCTTTGTAGCAGCAGGTCCAGCTATCGTAATTTCAAAATCAAAATTTGGACCAGTATTTGATGCTGATCCATTGATCCGTATCAGTTCGATGCCGTCAGGGAAGAAGAGCCTGCGGTCCCCAGAGGAGTTCGTCTCAATCGCGGTAAGGCAACGCTCAAGGACTCGCTCAAGGGTCGTCGCCATATTGTTGGAGGGAGCTGAATTCTTAGCCATTGCTTTTCTCCGCTGAGGTTATCGTGCTTTGGCGTACCAGTTTACAATCCTCAAACGCGTCGCCAGGAATTTTCTCGATTCAACTAACGACTGTCCCAACTCCGGCTAAGCAATCGCATTGCGAAACTAGTACCGAGATGATTTCAATGCACGCGCAAATTGCGCTAAGTCAGAGCGCCTAATAGCCTACATCCGCAGCGGGACTCTCTTCGCTTCGCCACGAACCACGATTGCCTCAGCCACAACGGACGATCGGCGTGGAACTAACGATTCCTGCGCAACTTATTGTGACGACAACAGCTAAAAGCGCTGTTTAATGGCACGGACTGTACTGCCGACCATCCGGCCTATCTGAGGCAATCGTCGTGGTCCAAACACCAGCAGCGCGACCGCAAGTACGACCAGCAACTCGGGCCATCCAAGCCTCAGAGCCTTTCTCCAAGACTATTCGCCGTCAGGGCTTCTCAAGCCAACGACATCTCTTGCGTCCGGCTCCCGCCGCACACAGCAGGTGATTATTTCTCACTGAGACGGATATGTCCATGAGCTAAACAAACGACTCCAAGAAGCTCGGACAGCCGACCGTGAACGGACTAGTAGAGTGAGTCGACTGAGTGGCACGTTGGTGCCAGTGCGGTTCGGCATTCTCGTCTGTTTGGCAAGATCTCATGCTTTGACAATGCTCAACACCACGATACAATTACGCCCCTATTCTCATTAGCTTGGGAAAGCGAGCGAACAAGGTGAAACCGATCGCGTTGAGGCTGGCCGCTCTTCGTTGCTCTGCCTGTAAAGAATCCAGGAACCCAAGAGTCGTAATTTCCCGGCATATTCATGGGCAGTCCCAAAATCTTCCGTCGTGTGAGCCCGCAGTTCTGTCCTATCACGGCATACAACCTACGAGAATATCGCATGAATGCAGACAATGAGAGCGCATTTGAACAAGTCCAGCAACAAACTGTCTTGGATCTGGTAAAGCTCTCCCAGAAATGCGGCAAAGCGGTCCGGGCCTCGTCAGAGAGTGGCCTTTTCAATATATCGCGGCGCGACTTCATTAAAGCAGGGGCGGCTACGTTGGCAGCCGCGGCAGCTTATCAGCCAACAGTTCACCGCCTTGCCGGACGCTTGCGGCTTGCCGAAAGGCCCGGCCGCGTGAGTCTACAGGTCGACAGCCAGGATGTGTTTGTCATAGACGAAGGAGCATTCACTGGCCGGCCGCACATCGGACTGGATGTTGGAAGGTCGCGCTATTCGTTGTGGCTGGAAAAAGCTCGGATTGCCGGCTCAACCACTCTAGCCGATTTGCACCTGGAACTATGGGAAGGATTGCTTGATTGGCAATATAGGCTCACATTCTCCGACTGGGGATTTGTTTTCAGGGGCAATCTCGCGTCGTGGCTGCAGGACGAAAAGTGCGCGTGGACTAGGCCATCCGATTTTCACCTTGACGGTCGCACATTCGGTCTTGAGGCCGACTGCTGTGAGTCGGTCACATTTTCCCCTGACTGGACACTTAGCTTTGAGGGTGGAAAGCTGCGCGCGCGCGTCGGACATCGGCTTCTGGACGCCGGTTCCGCAGCTTTGCAAGTACCGCAGAACGGATATGAAAGCATGCTGCGCACGGGCGGGGAACCCGCTGCGCTGCTTCGCCTCACGCGAGGAGCCAATCGGTGGCAGATCGAACCACACTTACCGGGGTGCGAATACGGAATCCAGCTTTCACCGACGGCTTTCGATACAGTTCGCGTCGAGAGTACTGAACGCGGTGCCGTTCAGCATGTTGCTCTGCTGGCAGAAGGTCAAACCACAGGCGGAGTCGCCGTCCCGATTGCGCCTTTCGAGGGTATTGACGGTTCTGCGCTTTCACTACCTCTAGCGAATTTGCGATATGCGGCAGGGCTCGAGGATATGTCGGAGTACCTCGCTGCCGATATTGCAAGCACCACACTACACTTCCCGGGCCTGTCGCTTGAGTTGCACAACGCCAGCGATGCTCCGGGTCTTCAAGTGGCCGCGGCAGGAGGAGCAACTTCGACTTCCTGCCAGCCTGCTGTCACCGTCAGTCCTCAACTTCCTGGAGCCGTGGTGCAAACAGCCGAGATTCCAGACACTGCCTCGCTGCCTCTTACTTGGGGGAAGTTCTGGTGCAAGGTCGGACGGTTCCTGCAATTGGACAGCGAATCCCGACGAGCTTGCCTGAGCACTGGCAATGCGCCTCTGGTTGTGAAAATCGTCCGTCCTCAGGACTTCGTTAATCTCAAGCTAGAATTCCACCGCATGCAGTTCCACTGTCACGGTGGAGATTCATTCCTGCAACCCATGGAGGGAAGAGCCAATGATGCACTCGTGGTGGTTTGCTTTCCTCCGCAGCATTTGCACGAAGAATGCTTTCACGCCAAGGATTCGTCCTGCGGCCCCGCCACCCTCGACAACAATGAAAAACCCACCCCACCGCTGCGAACTAGGGTTTCCGGCGACAGCCGCCTGGTGTTTCGGCCGTTTACGAAAGACGAGGATGTACTGCCCTTCACATTGGAGTCGCTCCTTGATTGGTCAGCTTGGCAACTAGTAGTCACAGATTTGGCCAGGCCTCCGGTCAACATGCAAGGTAAGTTCTCGCCGGACGGCCGCATCGAAACCGACTTCATTTGTGATTTCACGACTGCTCGCATCACCGGTGTAGATCCTAATCAGAACACGATCACCATTGACCAGAACTCGCAAGCCAGATACACCCGACTCGAGATTCCAAACCAGAACGCAAGCGGCATTATCAAAGAGGGCGTGCAACTGCTCAGCCCCACGCATCTGAAGCTGGCTGATGTCACAGGTCTGCAGCGAGACCAGGAATGCATCTTGTCGGTGCCCTGCAACCCGCTGCCGCCGGAGCAACGGCCGAAGCAAGCGCCGCGAGCCCCATCGAGTGATGAGACGGCGATCGAGCTTCCTTACCGCCTAATCATTTCGCCTAATGCTTCGGCCGAGTTTCAATCCAGCAAGACGCCCGATCCCCAATCCAAGCAACGAGTGGAGTTGTGGCACAGCCGGCTGAAGAGTGGCTCTGAGATCGAAATTGCAGACCCCAATTCCAAGCGCTGGCAAGCCATCCGTGCCGTTTGGTCGCCGGATTTCCCGCTAGATAAGCCTCCTGACCCGTTTCCTGATTCCAGTTCGAGCGTGGCAGTCTGCCAGCCGATGAACGGGGACGACCGAAAGGGCCTAGTGCGGTCTTCGACCACCTTCAACGGACAGACCCAAAATTTGCAGTGGTTCAATCCGTTTGCGATGCCGGTGAAAACGTTGGCCCTCAGTTCTCTTGGCGGGTGCCTGGACGGAAAAGTCAATTGGGAGCCCTTGCAGGGTCTCAATGTCGAAGGCTGGGAACAACGTACGGCAGTACTCAGAGACAATCTTGTCAAGCTGCAATTTAAAGGGTTTCTGATCCCTACAGGTCACCGCTGTGTTTTGCAAAAACTGACACAGAGAGAATGGTGGATTGGCGCGGATGGCAAACGTCTCGCCATTCTCGTACAGCGTTGCCAACTCCTCTTCCCGCGGCCACGAATGACCTATCCAGCCATAGGGCAGCGGTTCAACTCGCGCGACTTCCCGTTCAAGAGCGCCACCGTCACGATTGAGAAGAGTCCATATCTTGATGAAACGTGCAACGACCCTGCCTTTCTGTTGCCGCACGTTTGTGGTCGATGGTTTGCGATCCCTCTCGAGCTGGTGGACTTGGAGGAACGGACAATCAAGTGCGAATTGCCGATGGTCTTCGTCAGCAGCTCCACTGCTTTCGGTGGAACAAGTGCGGACCTGACTAACGCCCTCAAAGCCTTCGCACCCACCGGTTGTTCTCCCGCTAATCTGCAAAGCACTAATATGCGACAGCAGAAAATCTCTTTTGCGCCAGCTTCCAAGGTCGGCGATACGGCATTTGCGACAGACAGCCTCGCGTGGTGCTATTCCGTTCCTGATGACTCCACTTCGTACCTGCGCAAGCGCTTCGATCAGCCGCCCTGGTATCCCAAGATTCAGCAAGCGTCCCTGCAGCTCGGTCCCGTGCAGGTATTCAGCGATAGAAGTACGCCATCTGTTGTGTCATTTCCTACGGAGTACGTGGAGAAGGGCTTCCCGTCGCAAGGTGGGCAGGTCAACGCAGGCGAAGCTTTTCTGAAGATTGAAAACAGTCCAGCCCGTTTTGAGTTCCCCGGCGAGAAGGGCGGGGGCATTGTCCTACCCAAAGTAAATGTGGGCGCGCTGTCCAGAAAGCTTGGCGTGTTAGGTGGCGATGCTCAGAACGCGATCAACAATGCCTTCGGCGGCAAATTCGATGCCTGCCAGTTCTTTCCTTCTGAAGCCACACTGCTCGGCGCCATTCGTCTCTGTGACGTCATTACCTTGGTCGCGAACGTTTCCGGACTTTCGGACCGCGTGCCTAAGCTGGTGCAAGAAGAGTTACGAGACCTGCGGCAAACCTTCAACAATGTCAAAAATTCTTTGCAACAGAAAATCCTGACCGTCTACGCCCCTTTCCGGGCCGCCATCAATGGCTACAACGCAGCCCTTCAAAGCGCCGTCGGGATGCTGGGCCTGCATTTCACTCAAGTCGCGGCCGATATCAGCAGTTCCGATGCGACGGTTAGGGTCGCCTCCACAGGTGGATTTACCACCGGTGCAAACGTCTATGCGCTCATTGAAGCCGAAATGGTGGGCGTGAGCAGCGTATCGGGAAATATCTTCACTATCACGCGTGGCCTTTTCGGTACAACCAAAGCGGTACACAACAAGGGCGCGCTAATGACGCAAGCTATGGTTCCCGCCGTACTGGCGACGCTAGGAGACGCGGATACTCTCACACAATTCCAGCAAACGGCATCGCAAGCTATCAGTGGCATCGATGTGGTGAAGACCCTGCCGCAGTTGCGGGAGTACTTTGTCCAGCAGATCGCGCAGAATGCGGGTGTGTCTCAGCAGGATATCGACAGCCTGCGAGGCGAGTTTAACAAGATCGGACAAGACAAGTTGCGTGCACTGCAGGGAGCCTTTGACCAGGCAACGGAGAACCTGACGAATGCAGCGATCTTGAAACTTGATGGCGCAGTGACTTCCCTGCAGGAGGGAGTCAACAATGCCGATCTGCAGAAGATCGGAGAAGCCCTTCGCCTCTTGAAAGATATCCTTGAGCAGCTTTTGGCCACGGCCTCGGCCGTGCAGGGGCTTGTGGAACAGGTCGACAATATCCATCAGAATCTTCAGGAACAACTCGCTGACGCCTCAGTGCAAGTGAAAGCGGCGCTGGACAATCTCAAGCAAGAGGCACAGAACGCCAAGTGGAATCTGCAGGCGCAAATAAAGCGGGACATCCAAGACAAGCTGCAAGACTATCAACAGCAGGCTGACGCCGCCCTGTCGCCCCTTCGAGCAAAAGCTGATGCATTTCAAAAAACCGCACAGGACTACGTTGAGTCTACGCTGAAGCCGATAAGAGATCAGATCGACCTAGCAATCGCGGGTATTCAGGGGACACTCCTCGACATTCTATCCGCGCTCGACCTTCCTACTGGCATTCGCGTCAGCTACGACTTTTCTCCACAACTGCAGGATGCGCCGGCGGATGACCCATTATTAAAGGCAGCGCGGGGCTCGCAGGCCGCCGCTCTCGACATTCACTGTTTCGTAGAAAAACGCTTCGACGGTTCACCCACAACTTCCCAGATGTCAGTCGTGCTAACTGACTTCGAACTGCACCTGTTCCCCTTCGCGCCTTTCATTGTTCTCCCCGTTAACCGGCTCAGCATGGAGAGCACTAACGGCGCAAAACCGGCTGTCAAGGTGGAGGTCGACAAGAGGGGCATCAAATTCCTAGGTCCTCTGAATTTCGTCGAACAGTTGCAAAGCTTCTTGCACTTCGGAAATGTCACGATCGTGCCCTCTCCGAGCGACATACGGGCAGTGGCCACAGTCAATCTCCCAAATATCAGCACCGGCGCATTCAATCTGGAGCACGTCTGCTTCAATACGAGCCTCGTTCTATCTTTCGTGGGTGACCCGGTCACATTCCGTTTCGCTTTTGCCGAGCGCAGTCGGCCCTGCCTTCTTTCGTTCGGTATATTCGGGGGCACGTGCTTTGTCGCTCTGGAGCTTCGCAGCAAGTCCGACTTCGTCAAAATCGAAGCAGCGTTGGACTTTGGGGCCGTCGCAGCATTGGACCTCGGCGTAGCCTCCGGCGATGTCCACATCTTCGGCGGGTTTTATTTCAAGACAGAGCCCAATCATCTCGTATTGCAAGGCTACATACGAGCCGGCGGCGAACTGAACATCCTCGGCATCGTTTCCATATCCATCGAGTTCTTCCTCGCCCTCGCCTACGAGAGCCGAGCGGGAAAGGCGTGGCTGGTGGGAGAGTGCACTGTGACCGTTGAGGTGCACGTGCTTTTCTTCAGCGCCAGTGTGGGACTAACGCTAAGAAAAGAATTCAGTGGTGGCGGGGGCTCGAACGCTGAACTCATCCTTCCGGCCACTGAGCCTCCGCAGTGGGCTCGCCTGGAAAATTCGAACTTGCCCGGCTGGGCCCGTTTCTTCGTTGGGGATGAGAACACAGTAGAGGATGAGAACACATCGGCCTGCACGGGTTACGGCAAAGAGTGGATACCGATCTACCGTGAACAGTATAAAAGCTACGCTTGGTAAGGAGCGCACATGGCGATGGTGATATTCACAATGGTGCCCGCTGGAAAAGCGTCTGGTGGCGGCTACAAGGTCTCGGTACTCGTTACGCCTAAGCTCGACAAGGGCGAACTGCCGAAGCCGTTCAAGGACTGGCCCGACACGGTTCAGCAACTCAAGAACGTGAGTGTGGATCTCGGGACTGCTGATGGGAGCGGGAGAAAGTGCACGGCCGTAACGAAGGTAGTTCAGGCGAGCCTGGTCGGGTCCATAAACAAGGATGCCTATGCTTACCTACTGGGCAGCGCTGTTACTGTGAATGATGGCACGAAGCTGACTATAGCCACGGCTGACAAGACGCCTACCATTAAGTCATACGACGTGAAGCAGGTTAATTCCTGCGTGAACACCGTTCGCCAGTTCCTCTTCGAACACAAGTGCCTGAAACCCGGCGAAACTCCGCTAGCCACAATTGGGGGAGTCGCTCTGACGCTCGATTCGCTGACGGCACAGCATTATCCGTTCGCGATTCCTGGAACGAGCGCTGTAGCAATCCAGTCGGCCGCTGCCGCTGCTCCCTTGTCCGGGCGCGCACAGAGCATTTACGAGCGCGATACGCGGCGCGTGACGACGGACCCAGCCAAGCTGACTGACGACTCGCGCCAGACGCTACGGGCTATCGCTGACCGTCAGAGCAATCAAGCCAATGGGGCGCCAAGTCCCACACTCCCCAACCCACTCCTCGATCATGCGGCCTTCACCTCGCGCATCGAGAGGCGTCCTTCGACTCTCGCTCCGGCGCAGGATTATGGGAGGGGATTCGATTTTGCCGAACGCATCGCTTTACTCAGTAATCATGCTTCTCTGTTGCGGCCTCTGGGCATCGTGCTGGATGTCAGCGTGAGCAGCGCAAACAGCAATGACATCAATTCTGCATCCTGCGTCCGTCTGCACCTCGACGATGCCATTAAGAATCTGTTCCCTGGCATTTCGTTGCAGGCGAAGTGGTGTGCCTACGATCGGAGTTCGTTTCTTCCCCTGTCATTCGATAGGTCTATCGACAATGGGTACCTGACGCTCACCGAATACTCGCTAGTCGCGCAGGATGCTGACAGCGACGGACACAAGCTGGCTCAGACATTCGCGAGCCTTGCCGCAACGAAAGCGGCTGGAACCGCAAAGCTGGTCCGTGAGGGTGTGCGCGCTGATGATCTGCGACGTACGAACCTCCTTCAGAACCTGCTGGTCGACGACCCCGAGCAGACTCTCCCGCCGCCCTCGCGCACAATGGGTTTGATGCTGGTGGAGCATGGGCGCGCGGCCAAAGCGCAGCAGAAAATCGTTCGATCAGTGGGGGCCAATGGAGCGGATCACCCTCTCACTGACGACACTACGATACTTTTCGCGGAGGACTTGACGCGAGGTCTCATCGTCGACCTCTACGCCAAATCACCAGATGGCGCTCATGAGGGGTGGTTTCCCATGTGCCTGAGGCATGAGAAGCTGCTCTTCGGTGATAAGAGCAATCTGCAGCCAATTGTCCCCGAGAACGTGGCCGCACAAGGTTCCATTAAACCATGCGCGGTCACGGCTGGCGACAAACTGGAGAACCGGGCGGCGCTGGACGAGTGGAACACACACGAGGTGGTCGCTCGCTGGAACGGCAGTTATATGTGCGCTCCTCCTCCCTCCTATCGCGCAATGGAAGAGTTCGAGAACGCCGAGTCCAGCCCTCCGCAAGAAACGTTTGGCTTCAGCGCGGACATTTCCGAACCTAACGACCACGAAGGAGAGCTGCTGAAGCGGCCTCCGATGCGCGCGAAAGGCGTGTATGCGATGACGGTTCGGGTGGAAACCGTCACCGGCGACAGCGTGCCTTTTCAGATGAATCCTGCGCACAAGACTTCCCAACTCACACTGGGACGCTGGGAACCTCTCCAGCCTCCCAGCGTGCTGTTTGCCGGCCCTTCGACCGAGAAAATGTACGAAATGGTCCTGCGGAGCGAAGATGCGGACGATTCACCTTCAGACCTTCTTCGCGTCATCGTGGCGCCTCGCGTGAACCGCGAGGTCGCGGAGTTGCACATCGCTAACGACGAAGATGGCATTGAAGGGCTGATCAACGGTTTTCTGCGGCTTGAGCTGGACGCATGCGGAAAGCTGAATGAGGTAGCGAGACCGTTCAGTGGGGACGAACGGGATTTGCCCGACGTGCCCTACCTGCCTGATCCCGCCGCGGAAGCGGTGACCGCGACCTTCGAGGATGAAATCACCGGTGAACAACCATTTTGCACGCTGCCATTGCGCGACGTGGCCAGAAGAAGAGCGTTATGGCCGGACGCCTTCGTGAATCTCCTCGCGGTCAAAGGAATCTCCGTAAAGGAAGCACGCAAAAGGAGCAAGGATGGCGCTCCGAAGGCGCGTTTTACTCTGGATACCACCAACCCCTTGGCCGCCGGTATGGACGGGGATTCGCAACAGTTCAAGTTGGAGTTGCCGGCGGGATGGAAGGGCCGCGCCCGCTTACAGGCTGGATTCGGCGACGCCGGTGCAAGCTGGCTTAGTGCTATGGCGCTATGGCAACAATTCGCAGGCGGCGGCAAGTTCGATCAGACCGCGTTGCTCCGCGGAGAACACCCCATGTTGTGCCTTCCGCGGTATATCGAGGTTGTGAATGCGGTGCCCCGCCCGCTGCGGCAAGTCGACTTAATGGACACAAGCTTTTCAACCGGCAGCTTCAGCACCACCCGGCAGATGCTGCCTAAATATATTGGGAGGACAACGAACAGCACTGTGGCGGAGCTGAACCTTGCCTACACCTTTGATCGAAAGAGCACCGGGAAGCTGAGGAGCCGGACTGAGTGGAACGAATGCGTCGATGACGGTAAAGGTATTTTCGTGCCGCACGCGGGAAAGTCATTGCTGTTGGAGCAAGCTATCGCCGGAAATAAGGATCAGGGGGATCGACACGTTGAGAACAACATGCAGACGATCTACGTCCAGCATGACTTTGAGGATACACATTACCGCAGACTAAGGATCACGACCGAGGGTTTCTCACGCTTCAAGGAGTATTTCAAAGACGCGACTGACGATGACTCCAGCAGCGTCGGTACTTCCATCGAAGTGGAGCTGAAGAGCTCGGCACGACCCCAATCGCCCGACCTTCTTTACATCGTGCCCACCTTCGGATGGCAATCCCCAGAAGATAACGCGGAAGATAAGCAGAATCCCTGCTTCCAAAACCGCCGATTAGGCGCAGGGTTACGCGTGTTTCTGCGCCCGCGCTGGCGTAGCACAGGTGAGGATGAACTGCTAGGGGTGATCATCGCAGACTCGGCGGATGTAAGAAAGGCAATGCAAGCCTTCTCGAGTATTCCGATTTCCAACAAGCCGGAAGCGGGAAACGAGAAGACTGAGCCTTATCTCTCAACATGGGGAGGCGATCCGGTACGCCTACCGAATCAATGCGCCGCTGGAACCCTCGCTCTGGAGGGATGGCAACCGACGCCCACAGCACAAGTAGCTGCTGACGACGAAACGACGAGGCCAGGTTCTAGTCATGCTTGCAATGTCTCAACCCTGCTCGGACAAGCGGGGGCGTGCGGATGGTCCCTTCAGCTTGATGAACCAGGAGTAACCGGCACAGTCGCGGTGGTAGGCTACCCAGTACAAACCGACGCCTTGCGGCAATTCCTCTTTAGCGATATCGCCTTTGACCGAGCGCCGCAGTATGGCATATTCGTACGCTTAGCGCTAGTCCGATACCAGCCCCACTCTATTCAGGGGGTTGAAACGTCGCGAGTCGTTATCGCCGATTTCGCCCTGTTGAATGCCGACCGAGCTGTCACCGTCCAACGTATTAAGGCGATCAAGCCAGGCGACAAGCATCCGAAAAACGCGCTGCAACTGCAGATAATCGGGGTACCGAACCCCTCGCCTTCCAAGTCTGCCACCGGCGCGGCGAAATCTGCCAATGAGTTTGAAGTTAAGCTGGAGCGCCAGGTGTATAACGACCAGAATGACATAGGATGGCAACAGCTCAGCGATGCCGATTTGTCAATACAATTGATACCTGATCCACAGAACGACTCTGTACGGGACCTGCCGAAAACTTGTGAGAAGATCCTCTGGTCCGGCACTCTGTTCCCTGACCCACTCTGCGCGAAGAGACGGATTGTCGTACGAGAGTATGAGATATATGAGGCTGACTTTGTGCCGGATGGCTGCACTGCACCAGGAAAAGTGCGGCGGCTGGTATATGTTGATGCTGTGGGGCTGGAGTAGCCGTCACTCTGAGGCCGCGCTAGTGGAGTTCGTCCACAGCGTAGTGTCCATTCAGGAGAATCCGATCGATATCGACATATCACACGGTCCCAGAAAGCTTTCCATCCCGCTCAGCCAAGGCTCAAAGCTCCTTCAGCGGCACAGCTCGCAATAAATCGTTCCGGCCAAATATTCCGCACACCGCGCATCCGGAAAGCTCCATTAACCGTCATTGAAATTGAAGCAGTATCCTTGGACAATAAAACTGGTGGTAAATCTCCGTTGACTCGGCCGATTCTAGAACGGTGCCCGACGGCCGTTCGCATTGCGTTTACGGTTATCAAAGGTCAGCATATCGGCGAAGAGGTTCAGGCTCCGTCCTCCCCAGATCGTCCTATCTGGAAGATAGTCTTGAGCTAGACCATCATCGGGTGAGGACTGCGTAGCGTACGCCAAACGAAGCACCCGGCGATATCGTTTGGTTATATGGAGCCCGTTGAACTTGGCCAAAGTTGAATTTACCTCAGCACATTCGACGAAACTTGCCGCCACGTCAGCTTTGACGAACGGGTATCTTTCGTTCCGGGAAGAGGCACCGCTTCCTTTTTGCATCCATCGATAGTCCCTTGGCCATACGTGAAGCATTTGCCTGATTCAGTAGCGCCTGGGTCATAGAGATCCTTGGCTTTTAGGCAGGCGTCCTTTCTAGTATCAAAAGGGCCCGCCACGTCAGCTCCCAAGGGCGATGCAGTCTTGATTTGAACGTGACAGGTGCCGCTTGATGATTCTCTCCTAACCATCCATTGATCTGCTGCGAGTAGCGGGCCCGACACACCCATTGGAATCAGTAGGATCTGCGCAATACTCGTCTTAAATTTCATCCGTAGCTGCCTCTGTCTCCTTTACGATCCATGAGTTTGACCAAAGAATCAAAGCCGTGGTCCTGAATTCGGCATCGCGTAAAATCTCTTCATTTGAAACCTCAAACCGCGATCACCGTCCATGTGTAGTTGCCAACGGGATCAGACGAGGGCGTTGCCGAGAATGAACCCCCGCACCTGACTGCTGCTCGACCGGACGTGCCAACCGACGCATTGAAGAAGTGCAACTCTGCGACGAACTTGTTGTCTGCGCCCGATGCTCCGTTATCCAGCAACACCTGAAACGTGCCTGACCCTTCAGGAGACTTGTTCCACTCACCCGAAGCAACGCATAGTTTCCCCGCGTCTGGAGTGCTCCAAGTGTTTGGCCCGGCGTTCTCGACTAGAACGAGAGAGCAGGAATCAGTGCCGCTCGGATTCGTCAACGAAACAGTTAGAGCCATACGACTACGGTCTCCACCCTGAGAATTCACTACTGACCTACAAGGAAATGGTTAGCGTACCAACCCGCAAATCCAATAGGGATCGTGTAAAGCCCATAGAGAATACAAGGGGGCCTATGGAACTGTCAAGACCGACGTTAGACCGACGTTAACCTATACACGCGAGTTTTCGACTGGTGCACCCCCCCGAGTCTGTCTTTACAGGCCGGAATCGCTGACTCGACGGGTTGAGTTACGTTGCGTGAGTTCCTTCGGAACCTTACGGAGCGTAATTAACCCATATTTCCGATTTGGGTCTGAGCAACTGAAGTTATGATGCCTCCAGAATCCTTGATTCATGCGGGTTTCAGCGTGATCGGGCGCTCTGGAGGTGAACGCCCAATGGATGATATACAAAAGCAGCCGTTTCAGCTCTTCTTCAACCCCTCGTTGAAAGTTGATTTCCAGGGATCCCGGGTCACCTCTGATGGTGGTCTGGTGCTGGTGCGCGAGTTGGACGAATGTCTGGGATTCAGTGAACTCCTCGAACAGCACTTGCACCGATTCGCGGGGAGGGGGGAACACCCAACTGCCGCTGGCTGACCTGCTGTGCCAGTCCGTCTACAGTCGGATGGCGGGCTATGAGGATGTCGACTACGCCGAGCAACTGGCGCACGATCCGACGTTCAGGCTGATCGGTTCGGAGAGCATCTGGGAGCGCGGAGCGGCGCTGACCTCACGCTTGCAATCGTTCGAGACCGAACTGCTGACGCAAGAGGAGAATCTGACCGGTCTGGCAGAGATCAACCGTGAACTGGTTGCGAAAGCAGAAACCATCGACTCTCTGCAACGGGCGGTGCTGGAGATGGACTCGACCGAGATTCCGGTCTATGGCCAGCAGGTGCAGACTGCCTATAACGGGCACTTCGCGTCCATCTGTTATCAACCCCTGCTGCTGTTCAACAGAGAAGGCGACTGTCTGGCGGCCAAGCTGCGACCAGGCAACGTGCGTAATGCGGAAGGCTGGGAGGAGGTACTATTGCCCGAGATCGAGCGTCATCAGCAACAAGGCAAGGAGGTAGCGTTTTGCGCCGATGCCGCCTTTGCAAAACCGGAAATCTACGAAACGTTGGAAAAACGCGGAATGAAGCATGCGATCCAGCTTCCGGCGAACGCAGTCTGCTGCGGGACATCGAGGAACTGCTGAGGCGCACGGTCGGACGTCCGAGTCACAAACCGGTGGTTTGGTACAAGGGGGTCCGGGCTTTCTCTATCAGGCGGCAAGCTTCACGTAGGTGAGTTGTTTCCTCGCGTGGGCTGCATCGTGACCAATCTGGACATGCCGAGCCGGGCGGTGTTGCGCTTCGACAACAAGCGGGGCACGGCGGAACAGTGGATCAAGGAATGCAAGCAAGCGGTCAAGATGACGCGGTTGTCATGCCATCGCTTTCGGTCGAACCAGGTACGGCTGGCGCTCAGCCTGCTGGCATACTTACTTTGGGAATTTGTGGCGGCGGCTGGTCCTGCTGCTGCGGATTGCGAACTGGTCGCTGACGAACTTGCAGGAACGGCGGGTGAAGACCGGTGGCCGTCTGGTCAAACATGCCCACTATTACTGGCTGCTGTTGGCTGCGGGCCACCTGACGCGGCGGCTGGTTGGCGGTATGCTGCGGCGGATGACGCGCTGCCGCTGCCGACTGGGTAAGGATGGCTCGCAAAGCAAATCGGTTGAAATCGAGAGGAAGACGGAGAGGTGTTGGGAGAAGTCGCTTCATAGCGAAGCGATTGGGAACTCATCGATGCCCAGGCAAGTCAAGTCTGGCCTGTTCTTGGGGGTCGGGAGTCGCCGGGATGAAAAGAGCTCAGAAGCCGAGGCTATTTGAGTGTATAGTGTTGGCCACCCAGGATGCCAAAAGGAAAATCCGGATAAGTTTGCTTCGACAGCCACCTACGACTTTAGCTAAGGAGGTGCTTCATGGGCCCGCTTGTTAAATATGCGCTGGTCTGTTTGTTGCTGCTCCCTATGGTTGCTGATTCTCAGAATCTCTCCAGCTATAACATGCGCCCGGCAGCACAGGGCAATTTCGACGTTCTCTCCAACCAGCCCGACGCGAATGGATTTCCATTGAACCCTTACTGGAGGTGGCAGGTCATTCCCGGAAACGAAGGGAAGGTTCCGGATCCAGCTAGACTATGCTCCGATGGACTGCCTAATTCAGCCGACTGTACCTCTCAGGCGACTTGGGAAAACCTGGCGGCATTCCCGAAGATACTGGTATGCATGTGGCAACTGGATTCGCCCTTGCACGGCCATATAAATTGGCAGCCAGTCGCGTACACAGGCGGCCTTCTCTGGAAAGAGAAGTCTTTCGACCAGGACTGCAATTTCGCGACTCTGCCCGCCTACCGGCATGGCTTAACGGCGGGGAGCATGGTTGTGGAGGGTGGTCTGCTAGGGTTGGAGTTCGACTCCCGCGAAACGATCCGGCAAATGCATAGCTCTCCTTGGGCCGACTTGTCATCGTTAATAGCTGCGGACAAATCGGCTGATGAGATTAACCAATGGCTCACTCAGCATATTACCCAGGATCAAAGTCCTTACATAGTTTTACTTGGACTATTCGGTGTGGATTGCGAGCATTACTGCCATACTGAGCTGCATCCTGTCTATGCTGCTGCGGTGCAACTCGATCCCAATCCGGCCGATAACGTCTGGGGAATCATGATAAGAAACTGGGGTAACGAGGGTTTTTGTGCTCACGGGCAGACCAAACTGTCGGGCTCGAAGGACCAGGAAGAACTGGTACGCCTCAGCAATATATCAATTCTGCTGCCGCACACCGCAGCCAGCATGCCCACCCCTTTGGGAAGCACGAAATTCTTTTCTAACTCTCCCTCAATTAAGGCCCCAACGCTATCGCTCATGAAGGATCCTCAGAACCCAGGAATTTTAGTTACCTTTACGGATTTGCCAGACCCTGCGACAAAGCCGCTTGCGGAATTCGAATTACACCTGCATTGGCCAGATGGTTCTTCGGGACCTTCAACCCAGCGGGTTCAGGCGTCCAGGGTTAGGGAGACGAAGAAGCCGGAGACCGTCGAGGAATTCATTCGAACATTACCAAACGGTGCGGAATGGCAGCGGTCCCAGAGGAGTCTCTCCTCCGACCAACCGACTGTCGCTCCCACCGCTGCGGTTCCCATTCCTACCCCATATCCAATCGCGGAAGGAGCCTCCCAAGCTTCGGCACGACGTCAACCAGTTTCTGCTTTGGTGACCGTTGAGGACGATCCACGAGAACAGAAACAGGATGAGGCACTCTTCGACAACCTTTGTAGGTTTTACAAGGCAGACGTGTTACCCGTCGTGCTTCGGGAAGGTTGCAAAGCGTGGCTGTCAAACCATCCGCGTCCCATGCAGTGATGCTGACCGGCGCATAGCGGATCGCATTGATAGTATTGGGATCACGTTAAACCGAGCCGGAGTATGTTGGGAGGGGCACAGTGGCCATCAGGTTTCTTCTCGTGATGCTTTTAAGCATCGGTGTATTCTCCGAAGCTCAGTCGAAAGGTGCGAGTGGTACGAATGGTTACATTGTCGGAGCTGCCAAGGTAGAAATTACGCCCCCTCCCGGCTTCCCAACCGGGGGCCACGGTCCGGCGGGTGCCATTGCGCGTGGTTCATGGAGCCGGCTTTGGGCCCGGGCATTTTACATTAAGCAGCAAAACGGTCTTGCTGTGGTCTTGGTTTCCTGTGACCTCTTCGCCATTCCCTTAGGCCTCACCGCAAAAGTATGGGATAAGATCCCCCAGCAGGGCCTGAAGCCGGAAGGATTGGTGATCGCCGCGACCCATACCCATCAGGGCCCGGGCAACTACCTGAGCTCCGCTGCTTATAACGGCTTCGCTTCTGTCCAGGGTGGGTTTAGTGAAGATTTATCCGATTTTCTAGTCGATCAGATCGTGAACGCGATCGAACATGCCGTCACCAACGCTCAACGCTCTACGCTGCGCATCTATCACAAGAACATTGAGCCTGACTACAAGACGCCGTTCCTTGTGAACCGGTCTCCCAGTGTGTTCATGTTGAATTGGGATGCTGAGTTCGTGATGGCGGACCTTGGAAACCCACCCATCGACAAATGTCACGATTTTTACCAGCGGGGCGAACCGGAAGATGGCTGGAATCTGGAGGGCTGCCCACGACTACGAGCTATCAACCGGCGAATGGTCGTGCTTGAAGCGCGCAGCCTGGCGAACGAAAAGATTGCCGACCTAGTGTTTTTCGCTGTGCATCCAACCGTGCTGGAACACTCCGCTCCTCTTTACAATTCGGACTTCACCGGCTATGTGATGGATACCTTGGAAGCCAACTGGGGCGGAAACGTCATCGTTGGGTTCTTTAATGGTGCGGAAGGCGACATCACTGCCAGACGATTTTACAGGGACGTCAACGAAATGCGTGATCGAGGCGACAAGTTTCAGAAACAGGTCGAAAAGACTCTCTCTTCCCCTGATTTTTCCGACTCTCTGGATGCCGCGGTTATGGTTCGGGCGCGATTGATAGACCGAAATGACGCAGGTGACCGATCCTGTCCGCATGGCTCAAAAACGGACGCAAAGCTTGCGAGCAAGGCTATTCCTGGCGCGGCAATGCCGGGAGGAGGCGAACTCGATCGCACGAGCTTTTACGATCTCGGGTGGAAAGAGGGAGTCCGAAACCCGGTCAGCCAGAACGACCAGGGAACCAAGAAGGGGGCAACTGAAATCTTCCCTGGTTTTGACCCAGTGCTTGGGTTCGTGAATGCAATCCCAGGATTTAGTCCGGTCTATCTGCCGGTCACCTACATTGAGCTGGGTAAGTTCTCGAATGCGGGTAAGTTCTCGCTGGGTGCTCTTCCGGTTGAGATGAGTACCACCGGCGGATATCGGATTCGTAAGGACATGGAGAAGAAGGAGATTGGAAACGTCTTCCAACTGGTTGGATTGGCCAATGAGTATGTCTCTTATTCGGCTACGGCTTCCGAATACGCCGCGCAGGATTACATGGGAGCCTCAACCTTGTGGGGCCCGGGAGAGACCGAGTTCTTTGCCTGCCAACTTGCAAACCTGCGTGAGCAAGCGCCGCCAGGTAAATTCAAATTTCCAGATCAGGACGCCTTTAAAAGCGGGACTGCGGGCCGCTTTGGCCCATCCAAAGTCGGCCAGGCCCGTGACCTGCCGGCCGAAGACCTCGAAGATATCCTCCAGGATGACGACAAGCATTTGCCGGACCGAAATTTGCCGTTTTTCCAATGGGCAGAACAGGTTTCCAATGCTCGTGAATATAGGGCCGCAAGGGAACGAACGATTGCCGTTCTGAACATCGATAATAGTGTGGTGGACGGCACCGACGTTGGTTTCATCAAAATCTTGAAGGAAAAACCGAGAAATGATTGTCAGACCTGGTATGCCATCTGGATTCGACCCTTGTGGCAAAAACCTTTGCCTGATCACTATAAGTTTCAAATTACCTACAAGGATGACCACGGCAATCCGAAACTGATCCGTTCGGTGCCGTTTTCTGTTCCTGTCCCTCCATTTTCGGACAAACCTCAACCTGTGAAGGTGGATGGGGACGACCAAAACCCCTGCTACCTTCATTGAGTTGACCGCAGGCGAGGGCCCAGGGGTTGCGCCTCGAATTTCGAGCATAAAAAGTGATGAAGCATCAAACGCTCGACGCCGGGGTCCCACCGTGCCTACTCCACGATCCAGACCACGTGCACCATCGCTTCAGTCGATCATGAAGAGAAGTGCGCGGAACCGGAGGCCTCCGGCTGCGAGGTGCGATATATGTGGCCTCCGGCAACCCAAGGCCCTCATCGAATCCCGATGCCGATGGCAACGGCGGCAATCGTCTCTTTATTCCGACCGGGATTATATCGGACATGATGAACGACCAGGCAAGGTTCAACGGACCGGCGCTCTTGTACGGTCGAAGGAGAGCCTTTCAGTGAGCCAGTCTTGGGTCAGATAAGGGTCACATAAAATTCTTCTCCGTGTAACTACTTGATCCTTCAAGTAGCCGTGAGTGGTCATCTGCGCCGCTAAGTATTTGAAATTACGGCATCCCACGGGGCTGTTAACCGGAGGGTCGTAGGTTCGAGTCCTACCTGAGGAGCCATTCTTTTCTTGGACTTGCCGCGAATCCGCGAAATCGATCTGTATCACTCAGATCCGGCGTGAAAACGACGGTTTCAGAGTATCAGAGGGCGAAGTTGGTTGGTCCGGCGCAGGATGTCGTCGGCCAGCGCCTGCAACATGGAGGATTCACGCAATCGCAGGATGGGACGATTCTGCGGGCGGGTGAGTTCGCCGGGCAGCAAAAAGAGTTTGTAGCGCAGCTTAGAGAGGGTCAGCCGTTGCCAGGGATCGGGCAGACAGAGCCATTGGAAGGCGGTGACGAGATTGTAGGCGAGGCGAATGATTTCTAAGAACAGAGCGTTGGCCTCGAACGAGCGGGTGGGGATTTTGCGCAGCGCATAATCCTCCAGCAACTCGCCGAGGCGCGGCTCGATGGCGGCCCGCGCGTCGTAGAAGTGCCAGACGCCCAGCGGAGTGAGCGAGAGATTGGTGACCCAGGCGCGATAGACATAACGGCCCAAAGCGAACAGGGTGGGTTGCTTCTCCTCGGCGGAAAGGAAGCGGCGCGCGACCACGAAACGACGGGCCCGCGACCAACTCTGCGGACGATGTTGGAAATCGGCCATCTCCCAATGGCGGTTGACCTGGGTGTAGCGCAGTCCCGGCAGCAGGCGTTGCAAAGCCGGGGTCATGCGGGCCACAACCGCATACTCGGCGGGCCGAGATTCGAGGGCGTCGAAAACGGGATTCAAACCGAAACCGGCATCGGCCCGCACCCGCAGCTCGCGGATATCAGGAGGAACATTGGCGAAGCAGGTATCGAGCAGTTGGGGACTGCCGTCCCAGGTTCCGGCGTTGCCGGCGCGCAGTTCGGCATCCCAGAGGTAGGTGGAGTTGGCTTCCACGCACAGCAGCGGGTTGTAAGAACGCTTGCCGCGATAACGCGGGTTGTAGCCGACTTCGGCCCCGTCCTGATGTCCAAAGACGGTGACCACGGTGCTGTCGAGGTCGAAGATCAGGCGAGAACGGTGGTCGGGTAGGTGGATGAACTTTTGCAGCAGTCGATCGTTTACGCGATGAAGCTGTTCCCAGAACTGTGGCGGTGCATGGAGTAGAAAGCGGCGCAACGTTTGCGGATCAGGGAAGCTGGGCAGACCGGTCAGGTACTGGAAGGTGCCGTTGGAACGCAGGAATGACGCGGTTTCGAGGCGATCCAGGCCCAGCACAATGGGGTAGATCAGGGCCAGCATCATCTGGGGAACGGTATAGCGGCGGTTGCGCCTGGGATAAACTAGTTGTTGGGCGAGAACATGTCGCAATTGCAGCACTTGCAGAAATTCGCGAAAGAAATAGACGCCACCGAAGTGCGTGAGACCAGCATGATTACAGGAGATTCTTAGATTTCGAGGCGATCTGCGCATTCCGACACTTACTTCACCAAAAGTTAGGTAAGTGTCAGAGTATCAAAATCTAAGTAGAACACTGATAAACACAGCCCTCGGCGCATCCTGGAGACCCGAGAATGCGCCGGATCCAGGTGATACAGAGCTCAATCTGCCCTGAGCTTGTCGAAGGGGCGCCCCTCCGGGGCTGGGCTCTGCAGGCTTGCAGTGACGATTGCAGCTCCGACCCCTGACGCAGCCCATGTACTTGCCTTCGCCATCGGCATTGGCGCAAACTGAAGAGCGCAATTCAGCTTAGCTGCTATTACTGCGGGGCTCTCTTGTACAGCAGGGGTACTAAATACAGCCACAGGGCACATCAAGCAGTCGCTGCCGCTCTGTTGCTGGTCATGTTCGCGGCGCTTGCGTCCCCGGCGTTCGCCGCTGCCGCCGCCTCAACCGATAAGGCGAAGACTTCAGATCCCTCCCTCGAACCCGCGACCATCGAGTTCTGGAACCGGAACATCGCCACCCTGCGCAGCAATGTCGCCGGCGCAGCGCCGCAGGACCGCGCCGACCGCGCCATGCAGCGGCTGAGCGAGCTGCCCATCTCGGTGCACGCCTCAGAGGTTGAGCTCCACCCGATCACGGTACTAGATCAAGACGCTATCGCCTTCACTTATTCGGGCAGGGTGCTGTTTGTCTTGTGCGCCAGCGACCTCGACAAGGAGACCGGCGAGACCTTGGCGTCGGTTTCCCAGACCGCAGTCCTGAAGCTGGGGGAGGCGCTACAAGCGCGCGAGGATGAGCGCCGCTGGCCGGTGATTCGCAGAGGGCTACTTTTCTCTCTGTTGAGCATCGCGCTCACGGCTGGATTTCTGTGGCTCGTGTGGAAGGGGTACCACGCGGTCACTAACTATTTACACGGGAAGGAGCAGACCTTCCCTTACCGGCTGCGGCTTTACGGGATTGATTTGCTGCCTCATGTCGCGGGCGCCGTGTACACGGTGCTGCGCGTTTTCGCCTGGCTGCTTACGCTGGGCGCAATTTACGCGTGGCTGACCAACGCGCTCGGCTTCTTTCCCTATACCCAGCCCTGGGGACGCCAGCTTGGCGGATACGTATTCAACTTCATCCGGACGCTGGGCATTGCCGCCGTCCGCTCCCTGCCGGGGATTTTCTCCTGCATCGTCATCTTCTTGATTGCTCGCTGGGTCGCGCGTCTGGGCAAAGCTTTGTTCCACCAGGTTGCTGACGGAACGATTCGAGTCTCCTGGATGGATCCGGATGTTGCGCATGCTACGGAGCGCATCTTCGCTGTCATTGTCTGGGTCTTTGCCCTGGTCGTGGCTTATCCCTACATACCTGGATCGAGCAGCGATGCGTTCAAGGGTATCAGCGTCTTTTTCGGACTGGTGATCTCGCTGGGTTCTACGGGAATCATCAACCAGGTTATGAGCGGCTTGTTCGTGGTGTACTCCAAGGCACTGAAAACCGGCGAATGGGTCACCGTGGGCGACAAGATGGGAGAGGTGGTGGAAGTTGGTCTGCTCGCCGTGAAGCTTCGCACCGTCGAAATGCAGGAAGTCACCGTACCCAACTCGGTGGTAGTGAATACGGCCACGACGAACTATGCGCGGCTGGGATACGAATCCGGGATGCCGATTACCTGCACGGTGACGATCGGCTATGACGCGCCGTGGAGACAGGTGCACGCGCTGTTGCTGCTGGGCGCCGAGCGAACGAAGGACCTGCGAACCAATCCCGCGCCTTACGTTCTTCAGCGCTCGCTCTCCGACTTTTATGTCGAGTACACGCTGATCGCGCGACTCCAGAGCAATACCTTCAGTCCCGAGACGCTCTCCGAGCTTTACGCCAACGTTCAGGATGCTTTCAATGAGTACGGCGTGCAGATCATGTCGCCGCACTTCGTGCTTCAGCCGCAGCAGGAGATCGTGGTTCCACGCTCCAAGTGGTATGCGGCCCCTGCGACTTCCGAGAGCAGCGGAGGAGCAGCCTCCACCTCACCGGACAAGCATTTCGGGGCGAGCCGCTAAGCACGACATTCCTTTCGTTTGTCCTGCCACCGCCGATTAGTTCGTAAAGCGAAGAGTTGCTACTTATGAGCTCACGAACAAGCGGAGGTCTGACAGCTATGAGGGAGTCAGGGGAGCCCGAGTGTGGAAGTATTTCTCATAAGCGGATATCCAGTCCATTGCCAGGTCGCGTTGTGCCGTAGCGAGGTCCAGTTTTCCCTGGCAAACGAGTTCATACAGATGGTCTTCCAAAACGTCCTTGGCCCGCATGTTCCAGGTCGCTGAAGATTTTGGCTCGGGCCAAAGGTTGCGAATATCCGCTGTGCCGCCTAGTTGGGGGCTAACCAGATAATCCAACTCGTAATTGCCTGCCTGTCCGCGGCTGACTTTGTACTCCTGAAACACTTGCTCCTTTATCGAAGCAGGAACTTGTTCGGCATCATCGCTGAAGCTCAACGAGCAAATCTCACTTACGCTGATGGGACGCACGGATCCGGGGGTTAACCGAGTATCGGGAACGACTTGAACTTGGCTTGAAGTGAAGGGCCCAGCCAAAGCTCTTGATGAGGCGAAGCGATATCCGATTCCTATTACGAGTATCAGCACCGCCGCTGCTATAAGCGCGTGGTGCCTTTGCATTGAACCGAACGGTTGCAGGAGGGTCGATAGCCGGAAGCCAGTGCGACGGGTCTTCACCAATTCGGCCATGTGTGCCGCCAGAAGCGCCCGCGGACCGGCAGCAGGGGGCACCTTAGGATCCAAGGCCTGATGGTGGGCTTCTACCAACTCCGCAATCGTCTCCTCCAAAGTCTTGCGGCGGGTTCGACACTCCCAACACGCGGCGAGATGTCGCGCAACGTTCAGAGAGTTTCCCGAGGATAGCTCTCCATCCACGAACGAGAGCAACTCTTCGTCAGTAGGGTGGGTATACTGCTTGGTCATAGCATTACCTCTCACTAGCTTTCCCTAATCGGTTCAGGGAACGGGTCAGTGATGCCGAGACACTGCCCAGCGAAATACCCAGGACCTCAGCAATTTCCCGATATCGCAAACCTTCGGCCCGCAGTCGAACGCATTTCTGGTCCTGATCGGGAAGCGCCTGCAATACAGCGATCAGACGCGTGCGCCGCTGGCTAAACAAAGCATGCTCTTCGGGATTGAGGCCTTGATCGATGTGGCGCCCCATCTCGTCGGCGTCGGCGGCCGTCAATTCACAGCATCTGCCGTTTGCCGACCTCCGTTTCAGGCCGAGATTGTGGGAGACTCGAAATAGCCAGCCGCGGAGGTTGCTGCGAGGCTTGCCCTGTTGCAGATGGCGAAACAGAGAAAGAAATGCCTCCTGCACAATATCCTCGCCGTCAGACGAGGACAGACCACAGGAAAGTGCGTAACGCAAAAGCCGGTCTCGAAGTTCGTCGAACAGGGCGATGACTTCCCCCTCAACCGTAGATGGCGATTCCAGAGTTCGCTCATTTCCGGTTGTACAGGAGGTCAATGCCCGATATGTGTCAGACGATGAGATCATGGGGTCTCGTTACTGTATATATTCCATTCCACATCATTTTGTTCAGCATTTTCGTGAGAATCTCGCACCGACTTCCTGCGGATAAAATAAACCCTGAACAAGAAGCGGGTCTCTGGAATATTGCAGTGAGCGAGGATGAGCAGCCGGATTCACATCGGCGCGGATTCAGCTCCGGGTCAGTGAATCATGAGCAGATTGCTGCGCGGCACGAAATTTATTTGTCTGCTGGTTATAGCAAGCACGATTGCTGTCGCCCAAAGTAACCGCGGGGAGTTGCGGCTCTCGGTGACCGATCCCAGCGGTCTCGGGGTGAAGGCGACACTCGAGCTTGTCAGCGAGGCCAATCAATACAACAACAACTTGACGACTGCGGAGGACGGCAAGCTGAATGTGCAGCGTCTTTCCTACGGTCTCTACACCATGACCGTCCAGGGCAAAGGTTATGCGCCGGTATCCAAGACCGTCGACATTCATTCCTCTCTCCCCATCGAGGTAGCAGTTCAGTTACAGGTCGCCCCCGCCAAAGAGTCGGTAACCGTCACCGAACCGGAAACTCTGCTGGATACGGAGCAAGCGGGATCGGTCAATCAGATCGGCAAAGACGTAATTCAAAAGCGGCTGACCGCGTTGCCGGGTCGATCAATTCAGGACCTGGTGAACACCCAGCCGGGCTGGCTCTACGAAGGCAACGCGGTGTTGCATCCACGCGGCTCGGAGTACCAGACACAGTTTGTGGTGGACGGCATTCCGCTGACCGACAATCGGTCGCCCAGCTTCGGGCCGGAGATTGGGGCCAACGACGTCGATTCTATGACAATCTACACCGCCGGCTTCCCGGCTGAGTACGGCCGGAAGATGGGCGGTGCTGTCGAGGTCAACACCCTGCGCGATCCCCAACCGGGATTTCATGGGCAGGTTGTACTCTCCGGAGGCAGCTATACCAGCGCCGGGGCGTTTGCGCAGGGGCAGTTTGCGTGGGGAAAGAACGCGTTAGGGTTCAGCGCCTCGGGGGCGCAGACCGATCACTACCTCAATCCGGTTGTCACAGAGAATTACACCAATAGCGGCACGCTGGGCGACTTCTCCGTCAACTACCAGCGTGACCTCACCCCCAATGACCGGCTGAATTTTATCGCGCGTTACGAGTTGTCGCGTTACCAGCTGCCCAATGAGATCGTGCAGCAGACCTGGTGTTATCCGGGGGACCAGACCACAGGTCCACCGTGCCAGCGGCAGGATGCCAACAACTTCGAGGCGATGCTCATTGGCAACTACCAGCACATCTTCTCGCCCAAGGTGATTGGCGATTTCCGCACCATGGTCCGCAACAACAGCAACGACTTTTATTCGAACGCGCTATCCACGCCGATCATTCTCTTCCAGCACAATTGGTTCAATGAAGCGTATTTCAAGGGCATGCTCACCGTCGATCACGGGCGGCACGAATGGAAGCTCGGCTTCGAATCGGACAACACTTTCCTGCACGAGAATTTCAATTACATCATCACCGATCCCTCGCAGTTCGACGACGATACGGCGCTGACCTTCAGCTTTCCGGGCGCTTATCCCAGTCAAGGCACGCGTCCCGACCTCGAGCAGTCCGCCTTTGTTCAGGACTTGATTCGTATGGGCAATTGGACCATGAACCTTGGCCTACGCTGGGACCACTATCAGCTTGTCGTCAATCGCAACGCTGTCGAACCTCGTGTCGCCATCTCGCGCTATTTCCCGGACCTCGGGCTGATTGCACATTTTTCCTATGACCGCGTCTTTCAGACCCCTTCCTTAGAGAACATCCTGCTGGCCAGCTCGTTCGAGGCCCAGTTCATCAATCCCGATTTCCTCACCATCCCGGTTCAGCCCTCCGAAGGAAACTATTATGAGGCGGGAGTCTCGAAGTCGTTCCGCAATAACTTGCGGCTTGACATCAACTATTATTTGCGCAACGTCAACAACTACGCTGATGATGATCAGATTCAGAACACTACCATCAGCTTCCCCATTGCGTTTCGGAAGGCAACCATCTATGGGGCGGAGGCCAAGATCGCAGTGCCACCCTGGCACCGGCTATCCGGCTTCCTGAGCTATTCCTACATGGTGGGAGCGGTGTGGTTTCCGGTCACGGGAGGCCTGTTCCTTGGACAGGACGTAGGCGATGTCCAAAGCCAATCGGGCGGCCACTTTCCTGATTCACAGGACCAGCGCAACACATTATTCACCCGCTGGATTTACCAGGCCACGCCTCGATTTTGGATAGGAGGCGGGATCCAATACGGCAGCGGGCTTCCGTTCGAATTTACCGGCGACTACGAGACGGCACTCGAGGAATATGGCCCCCAGGTGCTCAGCCGGGTGAACTTCGCGCGCGGTCGCATTCTTCCTTCGTTAATACTCAGTGCATCTGCGGGAGCTCAGATATACAACTCCGAGCGCATGAATGTTGCTCTTCAGGCAGATGGACAGAATCTCAACAATGAACTGAACCTGATTGATTTTGGCGGACTTTTCTCCGGCAACGCTATCGGGCCGGCCCGCAGCTTCTCCCTTCGTTTAACCACGACATTCTAAGACGATCTGCGCAACAAAGGACCTTCTTTGGTTTTCCGGGGAATCTTCATCCCTTGTCATCACGAGGTCGCCATGGCGACCGAGGGATCTGCTCTCTGCTTGCGCCTGGATACTATTCCCAATGGAAGAGGATTTGCGCTGCCGACGAGAACAGATCCCTCGGCGAAGCACCTCGTGATGACAAATTAAAAGGAGACAATGTCAGCTATTGCGTATCAGGCAGCAGGTAGCCACCCCGGCCGACTGGCGCTTCGCCAGGCTTCAATTTGCGGCAGCATCCTGACACGAAATGTCCGAGCAGTTCTGTAACGGCAATCGCAACGCGGCTGTCAAAGTCCGTTTCGCTCCTCGGAGCATCTGTTGCTTTATGAATTCGAGACTCAGGGAGAGACTTGCGTGACAACAAAGGTTGAACGCTGCACCGTCGACCTATCCGGATTTCCCGATTTGGTGGTCATCTATCTTGGCATGAGGGTGAACCGCATCACGGGGCTGAAAACGCTGCTTGGATTCGGTCCAAAGATCTCAGCCTCTGTAGCGGCACAGCCGGACGGCCTGCTGCTGCATGAACCGATTATCTACTCGCTCTTTCCCGCCAACATTGGCATGCGCCAGTACTGGCGCGACATGGACTCATTGCTCGCGTGGTCGCGATCTGAGCCGCATCGCGAGTGGTGGAAGAATTTTCTGCGCGACTCCGGCGGCACCGGATTTTGGCATGAGACCTACCTGATGCGCGGCGGCATAGAAGCCATTTACGACGATCTCCTGCAGCCTATCGGCATGATGAGGTTCGCGCCGACGAGAATAGCCCGCGGCGCCATGTTTGGCGCTGCTAACCGCGCAGGCAAGACCGGAAGCGGAGACGCCGTCGTCAGCGAGAGCGAACTGTATGGAACATAACGCGGCGTCTGTTCTCTACCTCATATTATCGAGGACCGAGCCGACGATTCCGCCCACCACTCCTCCTCCGACCGCCTCTTTTGAAGTGGCGCGAGGCAGGTATCGCTCGATGGCATGCGCCAATTTTGCGATAGGCAGCGTCTGCAGCCAGATTCTTCCCGGACCGGTGAGTGCGACCAGAAAAAGGCCGTCGCCGCCAAAAATCATGTTCTTGATACCCGGCACGGTCGTGACCTGGAACGACACGCTGGACTGAAATGCTCCGACGTGCCCGGGATGAACAAACAGGGTTTGCCCGGCTTGCAAATCGCGCACCACCAGTTCGCCCGAGAGTTCAAGCCATGCCGTTCCCTGCCCGCCGAGGTGCTGTAGTAGGAAGCCGTCGCCGCCGAAGATGCCCGCGCCCAGCGACTGCTGAAACCCGACACTGATCTGGACTTGAGGAGTAGCGCACAGAAATCCATGCCGGTGGATCATGTACTCGTGTCCGGGCGCAACCTCGACAGGAACGATGTGCCCGGGGAGTTTGGTCGCGAACGCCAGCTCGCCGACTGCACCTACCGCGCGGTATTCCGTCATGAAGATCGACCCGCCGCCCGCTACCCGCTTCAGCACCCCGAACAGGCCACCACCTCCAGCGAACTGCGTATGCGTGGTCATCTGAACGGCGCTGCTCATCCACGACAGCTCTCCCGCTTCGGAGATGATCGACTCGTTGGGATCGAGAGCGAACTCCAGGACGGGCATGGTGGTTCCGGTAATTTGGCTTCGCATAAGAACTCCTCAGAAATGAATCGTAACTATTCTATGACGGGCAATTTTCACAGCATTGCGCAAGAATGCGAATGGCAGGTGTGCAGCGTTGCAGCGAATTCGAATGACTCGCAAATTTCGACGAGTCAAATAAATACGGAGTAGGCACTCCGGCGTTAAGAACTTGCCGCGACCATTTTGTGAGGAACAATCCAGTCGTGAATGGGATTTGAGTGAGCACACTCGACACAGCTGACTTGTGCCGCCACCCTGCCGCAGTAAGAACATGCGCCCTGCGATTCGAAGAGGTCAATGATCGTGCTGCAATCAGGACAAATCCAGAAGCGCCCTTGGGGCGGCGCCGCAAGGCACCAAGGGCATTTGAATCCGCCGCGGTGTGGCAGCTTTGCGAGTTTCGACAGATGCAGAGAATGCTTCAGACCGGCCCAGCAGTTCATTACAAGGAAGACCCCCATAATGCCAATCCAAACGGAGCCGCTGCGAATGGCAAACAGAAACAGACCCGCGATTCCAACCAGACCTATTAGGGTCGCGATGGTAAGGCTTCGAGCACGTCCGATCACAAACCACAGCAGCGAGCGGAGAATCTGGCCTCCGTCCAGCGGGTAAATCGGCAGAATGTTAAACACCAGCAGAACCAGGTCAATGGTGAGAATCGCAGCCAGCAAGCTGTATAGGTTCGGCTGGGATTGCCTCCACCCGAATGTTCCGGCAAATGCCAGGAAGGTGAAGAAAAAAGGAGCAAGCACCACGTTCACGAGCGGGCCGGCAGCGATGCTCCACAAAGTCGCGCCCGGCCGTTGTGGCGGATCGACGTACGCCACGCCGCCCAACGGCCATAGCACAATCTGATTTGCCCGTCCCCCGACTTGCCGGCAGGCCAGGGCGTGTCCGTACTCATGGGTTAGGACGATGGCAAACAGTGCCAAATACTCAAGCACGTTCCACAGAATCGAAGAGTACCTACCCACTCGAGCCTGGATCTCAAACACCGCCACCAGAAACCACGACCAATGCAGAAAGACCTCCACGCCCAGGATGCGGAAAAGCCGAATGGATCCCTGTCGCTGAGGCATGGAGGAGACTTTACAACAGAGTTTCGGCCATCACAACCGACACGCCAGTGCCATACATGGCGGCGCCGTAAGAGTGCCGGAGAGAGTCACTGCGCTCCCCAGGCGGTGTGGCATCAGCTGGCATCTATAATGATCTTTCCTATGAAAGCCTACGTGTACGTTTCGCTGAAGAAGACGGTGCTCGATCCCCAAGGCAAAACCATCCACGGCGCGCTGAAGAAGATGGGCTACAAAGGCATCGACGATGTCCGCCAGGGCAAGTACTTCGAGATTGCGCTGGAGAGCGCTAGCAGGGAAGAGGCGCAGGCCGAAATCGAGCGCATCGCCCGCGAAGTCCTGACCAACCCGGTCATCGAGGAATACCGCTACACGCTGGAAGGGTAGGGTGGAAGCCCCCGCATTTATGCGGGGGAACAACATGTCGTATAGAGGAGCTGCGCTTCAGCGCTGGCCGGGGCTGAAGCCCGGGTCGGGCGATTGGACAATTCCCTCGGATGAATCCGAGGGCTTCCACCCAAAGAAGCGAAGCCGCTCAACATCGCGCCGCGCCCCCTAACCTGTTTGTTGACTTCCTAACGTGTCGCCCTCCCGCATCGTAACTCGCTCTCAATCCATCAAATCAGCTAACATTCAATTACTTGGAACGTCACTTCAGGGCCTAGCGGCTGTTCGGGTCAAGGCGACGAAGCTGTCGCCAGGGGAGTCCCATCATGTGTGGAATTGTTGGTTATGTCGGCAAGAAGCGGGTAGTGCCAGTCATTATTGATGGCCTGCGCCGGCTGGAGTATCGCGGCTACGACTCAGCCGGAATCGCGGTTGCCGGCAACGGCGCAGGCTTGCAGGTTCGCCGCGCTGAAGGCAAGCTGCGCAACCTGGAAGAGGTCATCCGCCTGAAGCCACTCGACGGCACCTACGGCATCGGCCACACTCGCTGGGCCACGCACGGGCGGCCGACGGAAGAGAATGCTCATCCCCATCGCGACTGCACCGGCAAGATCGTCGTCGTCCACAACGGCATCGTCGAGAACTATGTCGCGCTGAAGAAGCAGTTGATCGCCGAGGGCCACAAGTTCACCACCGAGACCGACACGGAAGTCATCGCTCACCTGGTGGAGAAGAACCTCGGCACCGGCGACAAGCGCATGCCGCTGGAAGAAGCAGTCCGCGAGACGGTGAAGCAGTTGACTGGCGTATTCGCCATCGCCGTAATCTCCTCTGATGAACCTGACAAGATTGTTGCCGGTCGCAACGGCCCGCCCGCCGTCATCGGCCTCGGCGATCACGAATACTTCGTTGCCAGCGATGTGCCAGCCATCCTCTTTCATACCCGCGACCTGTTCTTCCTGGGCGACGGCGATCTCGCTACCATCACTCCTGCGGGCGTGCAGTTGACCGATTTCGACGGCCATCCCATTTCCCGCCAGGTGCAGCACATCACCTGGGACCCGATCATGGCGGAAAAGGGCGGCTTCAAGCATTTCATGCTGAAGGAAATCTTCGAGCAGCCTCGCGCCGTGCGCGATACCACACTGGGCCGCGTCTCGCTCGATACCGGCAAGGTCTTCCTCGACGAGATGGACATCACGGAAGACGAGTTCCGCAAGCTGAACAAGGTTTACATCGCCGCTTGCGGCACCAGTTGGCATGCGGGCCTGGCGGGCAAGTTCATGATCGAGCGCCTGGCTAAGGTGCCGGTGGAGGTCGACTACGCCAGCGAGTTCCGTTATCGCGATCCGCTGATCAGCGCGGGTGACCTTACGATTCTGATTACGCAGTCGGGCGAAACTGCCGACACCATCGCTGCCATGCGCGAGGCGCGCGCCAAAGGCGCGAAGACCCTGGGCGTATGCAACGTTGTGGGGTCGATGATCGCGCGCGAATCCAACGGCACGGTCTACACCCATGCCGGTCCGGAGATTGGTGTAGCCTCGACCAAGGCCTTCACCGCGCAGCTGACCGCGCTGTTTCTGTTCGCGGTATATCTCGCTCAGGTGCGCGGCACGCTGACAGCCGAGGAATCGAAGAAGCTGCTGACCGAGTTGACGCTGGTCCCGGGCAAGCTGGACGCGCTTCTCGGCGGCGACGACGTCACCGAAGAATTGGCCAAGGAATATCACAAGGCGTCCGATTTCCTCTTCCTGGGACGCGGCATTCACTATCCCATCGCGCTGGAAGGCGCACTCAAGCTGAAGGAAATCTCTTATATCCACGCCGAGGGCTATCCTGCCGGCGAGATGAAGCACGGCCCCAACGCGCTGATCGATGAAGAGCTGCCGGTGGTGATTCTCGCCACGCGCGACGTGAACGATCCCGACTCGGTGCAGCGCTACGAGAAAACGCTGTCGAACCTGAAAGAGGTGAAGGCCCGCTCGGGCACCGTGATTGCCGTTGCCACCGAGGGCGACGAGGAGATCAAAGAGGCTGCCGACCACGTCATCTATGTGCCGCATGCTCCGGAACTGCTGTCGCCGATCCTGGAAGTTGTCCCGCTACAGTTGCTGGCCTACCACATCGCCGTCCGCCGCGGCTGCGACGTCGATCAGCCGAGGAACCTTGCGAAGTCGGTGACGGTCGAGTAAGGCGAGCGTTTCGTATCAGGGCGAGGCTTCAACCGCGCCGCTAGCTCTCCACGTCGGATGCCTTAAGTCTTCGCCTTGCGCCATGGCGTATCGTGAGCACCCAAACCGTGCGCCGCAATTCATCGATTTCATAGATGATTCGATAGACGTGAGGCTTCTTACCGTAGAGTGAGTGGCGAAGCGTTCGCTTCATTCTACGAGCTTCCGGAGCGACAGGACAGCGATAGGGATACGTCTCAAGCGCGTAGACTGCCTTCTCCAGCCCGTTGTACCAGCGAGCGGCTGCTTGCGATTCCGCAGCATTCTTCTCAAGGTATAGGATCTCAAGATCGCGAACTGCACGATAAGCCAGTTCAACGCGGTATGTCATGTTTGCGGCGGATCGCGTCGAATGCTTCACGTGCGGGGCGGGTACGCCCATTTGCTACGTCGTCGAGACCCTGGCGTATGCTCTCTTCCGCATCCGCCCGCGCAGCAATGTCCAGCAGGCGCTGGTACGCTTCCGCGTCCTGAACGATGGCGGCTGCTTTTCCCTTCACGGTGAGAACGACCGGGCGCTTGGTCTTCTTGATCTGCTTCATGAAATCGCCCGAACGGCGGCGGAAGGTGGTCAGTGATTGAATGTCGCTGGTGATGTCCAGTACTGGCTTGCCCATATTCAAAGCACCTTTTTAGGTGCTGCCAGAATACCATGTTACAGCGCCGAAGTTGCGCTCCCGGCCTGCGCATATCCAGAACGCATCCCCCCGGGTTGCGTCCAACTCAAGGACGCGAACCTTAGCCCCCTGCTGCTACATTCGTAGGCAGCCATGGCTAAGACGGACACCACTATCTCCTCCGAACGGCGGCTCGTGCTAGTGCACTCGGCACGAACGGCAGTGGCCGCAGTTGTCTCCTTGCTGATAGCACAACTGTGTCGCCTTCACGAACCTTTCTGGGCGCCGATTACGACGCTCGTAATCACGCAGTCATCACTGGGAGCAGCGCTGGAGGTTTCGCGGCAACGCTTGGTTGGCACCGCGATAGGGGCCGTCGTTGGCGCAATTGCGGCCGCCAACTTTGAGGCGACTTCCAATCCGGCCGTGCGTGTGCTTGTACTCGCCGTCTGCGTGTTCGTCCTGGGCGTGATTTGCGAATTGCCCCGATTGGGGATGACAGCCTACCGGTTCGGTGGCATCACCGTGATAATCGTGTTGATGGTGCCGTCCCAAGACACGCCCTGGGCAGCCGCCTTGCACCGGTTCGGAGCTGTCTCTATCGGGATTGTGGCGGCATTGGTTCTGGCGAAGGTGTGGCCGGAAAGAGAGCCCGCGCAGGGATGAGTTGGCGCGCTGTCCGTTCGTTGCTCGTCAGTTTTGGTGTCCAACGAGGGACGCGAACCTGGCGCGCCATACTAAGGCAGCACCGTCGCCACCTTCAGAGAGATGGGCGAATCAGCTAACCGAAAATCGGTGGTTTCAATCCAGTTTCCGGTGGAGCAGTCCCATGCCTTGCGGGTCTCGGGGTCGAGCACCCAGATCCCGCGAATTCCCATTCTCATGTAGTCGGCGATACGTTCGTGGTAGCGGCTGATGCGGTCCTCGGGAGAAAGCACGTCAATGACGACCAGGGGAGTGGTGGTGACGATGCGCCGGTCCGTATTCGTCTGCGCGCAAATGCAAACATCGGGTATGCGAAAGCGCTCGGCTGCAACCTGCACCCGCACGTCAGGCAGAATGAGGATTTGCCAATCCTCCTCGTGACCCAGGAACCACCGGATCACCGCCATGATCACTTTCGCATGTTCTACCTCGCCCACGTTTCTCCCCTGCAGCTCGCCTTCGATGTACTCCACATCAGGGCGATAGTGGGTCGCCAGGTACTCCTCCACGCTGACTTTCGTAGTCGCCATAATGCCCTCAGCGAACAATTCTAACTCTCAGCGTAGGTTTCAACTCCTACACGCCGATCATGTTCGGTTCATGATTTCTGCAAGAGCCTCGCCACAGAGCAGGTCTTCCGAGAGCCAGTCTACCGGCGATTTGACCTGTGCGAGGGCGATGAACAGAAACTAAATGGCGGCGCCATTCCACTGATGCGCCGGCGATGATCTGCCGATGGAGGCACTATGAGCCTTCAGGCACCGCAGCCCGACCCTGTTTCGCCTCCGTCCATTCATCCACCGGATCGCCGCTCCGAGCACCGGCTCCACGTGTGCGTGCCGGTGCGCATCACCTATGTGTGCGGGGATAGGACATCCATTGAAGGTACTTGTACGAACGTGAGTGCGACAGGAGCGGCGTTTGATATCGACGCGGTGTTCCGGGTTGGGGACGTGATCGACTTCGAGTTTCGCAACACCAATGACGTTCCCGTAACTTACCGAGCACGAATTCTATTCCGAAATGGAAATCACTATGGCACTTACTTCCTGATGGCGTATTGAAAAGAGCCGCTATTGGCTCTTAGCTTCTGGTCCGTCGTTTGTTTTTACTTACCCCTTCCTGCACGAGCAATTCGACATGATGTCCACGCGGAGTGCATAAGTCACCAGAACTAAACCGTACCACTCGATTGCCAATAGCCAAGGGCCAAAAGCCAAGGGCCAAAAGCCAAGAGCCGGTCCTACCGCTTGACGATTGGGCTGTAGCCCTCACCTTGCAGCTTCAGCTTCATCGCCTCGGCATCCTGGAGACTCGCATAGGGGCCCAGCACGACGTGGAAGAGCTTGTCCTTGCCCGTGGGATTGCTGACCACCGACGCGGCGTAGCTCTTCTTGCGCAGTGCACCCGCCAGCGCAGCCGCATCTTCTTCGTGCGACACCGCAGCGATCTGCACCAGGTACGTGCCGGTAGGGTTGGCTTGCGGCAACACCGGCACGGGAGTCGCTGGTGGCTCTGCTTTAGCCATGGGAGCCGGCTTCTCAATGGTCGCGGCGCTCGCAGCCGGCTTCTCACTCACCTTTGGCCCCGCCTCATTCGGGCCGGTGCTGCCCGTGGAGGCACCTGACGCTTTGAGCTCCTGCGCGGACTTCGATTCCTCGCCCGGGCTCTGCTTGACGGCTTTGTAGAACGTCAGATCGGGCGCCGCTTCCTTGGCCGCTGTGCCGTTTTCGGCGGCCGGAGCGGCGGTAACTGCGCCGGCAGGCTTAGGATTTGCCGCATCCGGATCTACGCTTTCCGATTGCACTGGCTGGTTCTTCAGCGCCTGCTCACGGGCGGCAGTTTTCCCCAGCGAATATCCGACGGCGAAGAAAATGCCGCAGGTTGCGGCCAGCATGAAGAAGAGGCCCAGCAGCTTGCCCGTCCCTAACGTTATTTCGGTATCTTCCGCTGCCATGCCTCTGATGCCCTCCTATTCGCCTCGTACTGCCGGATTGCTCTCCGCCTTGGCCGGCTCGACCTGCACCAGCTTCTGCAAGCCTGCCAGCAGATCGACCGGCACCGGGAAGATGATGGTCGTGTTCTTCTCCACGCCGATTTCGGTCAGGGTTTGCAAATAGCGCAACTGAATACTGGTCGGCTCGCTCGCCAGCAGGTGCGCCGCATCGATGAGCCGCTGCGCCGCCGCGAACTCGCCTTCGGCGTGAATGATCTTCGACCGCTTCTCGCGTTCCGCCTCGGCCTGCTTGGCCATGGCGCGCGTCATGGTCTCGGGCAGGTCGACCTGCTTCACTTCAACGTTGCTTACCTTCACGCCCCAGGGATCGGTGTGCTGATCGAGAATCGATTGCAGCCGCAGATTGATCTTGTCGCGGTGCGCCAGCAGCTCATCGAGGTCCACCTCGCCCAGCACCGAGCGTAGCGTGGTCTGCGCGAATTGCGATGTCTGGTACATGTAATTCGTAACCGCCACCACTGCTTTGTTGGGATCGATCACGCGCAGAAAGATGACCGCGTTCACTTTCAGCGTGACGTTGTCGCGCGTGATGATGTCCTGCGGAGGAACCTCCAGTGCCTCCTGCCGCAGCGAAACCCGCACGATGCGATCGATCGGCGCAAAGACCAGGATTATTCCCGGACCCTTCGCCGTGCCTAGCAACCGGCCCAGACGAAAGATCACACCCCGTTCATACTCGGCCAGAATCTTGATCGAGTTCAGCATGTACAGAACAACGATGACGATCGGGACAACGACAAATAGATCCACCGGACACCTCCGGATACTAGAAGTTTAGAACGCAGCACACTTGCGATTGTAGGCCTCAGCGCAGGCGTAACCCAAGTCGGCAATACCCGGTATCGTTTGCTGCCGCCAGAGTCGCCCACGATGGGGTCCAGCGGTTTCATTTAGGATGAAAGAGAACCATTCATGGAAGCTCACATCCGCGAGAAGCAACTTCGCCTCAAAACCCGATTGATGATCTTGATCATGGTCCTGGCGGGCCCATTGGGAAACGCCCTGCTCGCCAAGGGGATGAAGAGCATCGGAACGATCTCCGTCTCCTCCTTGCCTGAGCTGCTGCGCCTTGGGGAGCAGATCTTGACCTCCGGAACCATCTGGCTAGGGATAGCGGGGCTGATTACGTTCTTCGTCGCCTACTCCCTGGCGCTGTCATGGGCGGATTACAGCTATGTGCAGCCGGCTTCCGCCCTGGCCTATGCGGTGGTCGCCATTCTGGGAGTGGTCATGCTGCATGAGACGGTGTCTCCGCTGCGCTGGCTGGGCATTGCGGTCATCTGCCTCGGCGTCGTCGTGGTAGGACGCACTCACCCCAACACCACGGAGACGCGCTGACGGTGCTTCGTTTTGTTGGTTTCTTCCTGATCGTGGTTGCCGGCACGGCGGGCGAGCTCTGCATCTCGCGCGCCATGAAGGAGACCGGCGAAGTTCACGACTTTCGGCCTCGCGCGCTGCTGCAGGTGGCCGGACGCGTGCTGCGAATCAAATGGATCTGGATCGGCCTGGGATTGATGACGCTTGGCTTCTTCGCTCTGCTGGGCATTCTCTCGGTGGAGAATGTCAGCTTCGTCGTCCCGGTTACGGCATTGAGCTATGTTGCAGGAGGGATCGGGGGAACGCTCTTCCTCGGTGAACGATTGAACCGCTCCCGCTGGGCCGGTATTCTGCTGGTCTGTCTCGGCGTGGCTCTGGTGATTCTGGGCAAGCGCTGATGAGAGAATTAGAGCAGTTCCGTGATAGGTGTATCCGGGTAAAGCGGTACCTTCAGGTCCGCGTCCGGGCTGCACCTCAGGACTTTAGGCTTTCAGCGCACTGCAGCGCAGTGGGCTGAAAGCCTCATCAGAAGAGCGGAGTTGACGCGGCGCTGAAGCGCCGCTCTACCGAAGCTTAGCGGACACAGCAATTTGGGAACCGCTTTAGCGGAACATCTTCGTCGGCCGGAGCTGGGTGCTTGAAATGACGGGCGCGACCGAAACATGCTCAATCTGTAACGGCACCGGATGGCAGATTCGGCAGCGCGAGAACGAGCGCGAGGTGGTGCGCTGCCAGTGTCGCGTGCGTGACCGTGGCGAACGTCTTCTGGCAGCGGCGCATATTCCGGAGCGCTACCAGCATTGCGAGCTCGACAATTTCAAGTGCGATCCCGAGGACACGTCGCAGAAGAGCATCGGAGATGCCAAGACTTTCGCCGGTCGATTTGTCGAGGAGTATCCCATCGACAAAACGGGGTTGCTCTTCGTCGGTTCAGTTGGGGTGGGAAAGACACACCTTTCGGTCTCGATCATCAAGGCACTGATCCGGGAGAAGGGGATCACTTGCCTTTTTTGCGATTATCGCGAACTTCTGAAATCCATCCAGAACTCCTATAACCCCTCGGTCCAGGTCACCGAGATGGAGATACTTCGTCCCGTCTTCGACGCTGAAGTGCTGGTGCTCGACGAGTTGGGTGCGGTCCGCACCACGGAGTGGGTGTTCGACACCGTCAATTACATCCTGAACAGTCGCTATAACGAAAACCGCACCACGATCATCACTACGAACTATCCTGACGCCCCGGAGCAAGGGGATGCCGCCGACGAAAACCCGCGGAGCTATTCGACTGCCGAACGCGCCGCCCGGCGTGAGACACTAGGCGACCGGATCGGTGAACGCATGCGTTCGCGATTGCATGAAATGTGCAAGAAAGTCGAGATGGAAGGCTCGGACTATCGCGTCGACAGCAAGCGCGCCAAGTTCCAGACGATTGAAGCGCCCGCACGATTCTCCATTAAAGGCAAGAAACCGGCCAATTAGCCACAGGGAGCACAGCCCTCAGTTCGGCTTGCGTTCGAGCGCGGTCACCTTATGCGCGGCAAACTTCTGCTGTAGCGCTTGCAGCGGAGAAGAGGATGAATCAGAATCCCCCTCTTCCGAGGCAGCCAATTCCATTTGAGCATCCGCAACGGTTTGCGAATGCGCGCCGTTGGAGTTGACCACGTTCGCGGCGAAGGAATCGATCGAATCTGAACCTGCGGCTGCGGCCTGCGGCTGCGAGTCCGGCGTGCTGTCTTGCTGCGGCTTCGGCTCCAGGAATTTCTTGCTGTTCAGCAGCGGCCGTCCGAGTGACGGGTTATAGCTCGTCCACGCGCCCGGAAGCTCGGCCTCGCGCGCGAACTGCGCCCGCATCGCCTCCATCTTCGAATCAAGGTCGTCGAGATAGTGCAGCATGAGCGCTTCGGGAAACATCGGCAACTTGGGCGAGCCGAAATCGTACTGACCGTGGTGGCTGATGATGAGGTGCTCGATGAGGATCTTCAGCTCGTCGGGAAAGCCAGGGATATGTGCCAGCTTCTCGTGCAGCATCTCCAGCTCAATGATCATGTGGCCCAGCAATTGACCTTTGGTGGTGTAGGCGATCGACCGCTGATAGGTGAGCTCGTGAACTTTGCCCACGTCGTGTAAAAAGGCTCCGGTCAGCAGCAGGTCGCGGTTCACGTCAGGGTAGTTGCGGGACGCGAGGTCGCAGACCGTGAACAGCGAGACGACATGGTCGAGCAGTCCGCCGACAAAGGCATGGTGCAGCGTCTTGGCCGCGGGCGCGCACTTGTACGCCGTAGCCAGAGCTTCGTCGCCCATGAAGTCGTGCACCAACTGCTTGAGCCAGGGATTCTCGAAGCTCTCAACGAACTCACCCAGCTTCTGCCACAGCTCGTCGATGTCCTTCGAGGTCTTGGGAATGTAGTCGGAGTAGTCGATCTCCGCCTCATCCAGCTTGCGGAGCTTGTGGACGGTCATCTGCCAGCGGCCGTTGTACTTGTGGATGACGCCCTTGGCTTTGACGAAGTCGTCCTGCTCGAAGGCGTCCAGCGCGTCGGAGACGTTGTCCCACATGTTGGCTTGCAGTTGACCGCTGCGATCCGCCAGCACCAGCGAGAGGTATACCTCACCGTTCTTCTTGGCCTTGACCTGCTTGGAAGCGACCACGAAGTGCGACGTGATGGTCTGGTTTTCCTGCTGACCGCAATCCCGGATATAGAACTGCTTCATTGAGGGCCCTCGTCTCAAAGCAGAATACCAGTCCTTTGCTCAAATACTAAGAAATTGCAACGCAGCCGAGTGCTGTATTCGTTACGGCAGATTGAGCGGCGAGTGAGAGTGCCCGGGCGCTCACGGAGCATACGATAGACTGAATAGCGGATTCATCTACGGATGCCGGTTATCAGCTTCAGCGAGGCGCTTGCAGTTGTCCAGCAATACGCTTCCCGACTTTCTCCCACCGACGCCGGAATTGGTCTCCCTTCTCGACAGCCTTAGGCTCGCGCTGGCGGAAGATCTGGTCGCCGATCGCGACTTTCCGCCGTTCCCGCGGGCCACGCGCGATGGCTACGCCGTCCGTGCCGAGGATGTAGCCACCGTGCCTGCACAGTTGCGGTGCGTCGGCGAGCTGAAAGCCGGAGCGAGCGTGGAGCAAAGCTCGGTGACGAGTAAAGCCGGGCGAGGCGGTCGAGATCATGACGGGAGCGCCGGTTCCGAGTGACGCCGATGCCGTGGTCATGGTGGAGTACACCGAACGAAACGGCGACGCCGTGGACAGTGAAGAAGACCGTCGCTGCGGGCGAGAACGTGGTCGCTGCGGGTTCGGAAGCGCGCAAAGGCGACATCATGGTGTCTCGTGGCACGCGCGTGAACCATGTCGACGGTCGCGATTGCCGCCGCCGTCGGCCGAGCCGAAGTCGCTGTCTATCGCCGACCGAGAGTCGCAGTTCTGGCCACGGGCGACGAGCTGGTCGACATCAACTTTGTTCCCGGCCCCAACGAGATTCGCAATTCGAACAGCTACTCGCTGGCGGCGCAGGTTCACGAAGCCGGGGGAGAGCCGCTGCTCCTGCCCGTGGCGCAGGATGACGCCGCCGAATTGGAAGTCCTCATTCGCAAAGGCATCGAGTCCGATCTGTTGCTTCTGAGCGGCGGCGTCTCGATGGGCAAATACGATCTGATCGAGCAGGTATTGGAAAAGCTGGGAGCACAGTTTTTCTTTACCGGCGTACTCATCCAGCCAGGAAAGCCGCTGGTATTCGGAGAGCTTCGCCGGAGAGACCACGGCATGCCCTTCTTTGGCCTCCCCGGCAATCCGGTTTCGACCATGGTCACGTTTCAGCTCTTTGTCAGGCCGGTGCTCGATGCGCTTGGTGGAGCGCGTCCCCATGCGGCCACTGTTCGCGCAGGCCCGGCTAAAATCGAACTTCAAGGTGAAGTCCGGGTTGACGCGGTTTCTGCCGGCACGGCTGGATGGAACTCACGAACAACCCTGAGGTCGAAATTGTGAACGTGGCAGGGCTCCGGCGATCTGATGGCGATGTCGCGCGCGAACTGCTACATTGTAGTACCTCCGACAAAGAGCATTTCGAGGCGCGGGAGAGCATCACGGTTCTGCCGTTCTGAGATGGCCAAGAAAGACAAAACGTCACCAAAGCTCTCACACTATGATGCTGCTGGAAGGGCTTCCATGGTGGACGTCTCGGCCAAGCATCCCACATTGCGGGAGGCGGAGGCGCGCGCGTTTGTCAGCCATGAGCAAGGAGGTCCTCGGCGCGCTGCCGCGAGAATCCCAAGGGCGATCCCCTGGAGGTCGCGCGGATCGCAGGCATTCAGGCGGCGAAGCGCACCTCCGAGCTGATTCCCATGTGCCATCCAATTCCGCTAAGCAAGATCGACGTTTCGTGCGAGATAACAAAGCATGGGATCGAAGTTCGCGCCTTCGCGCGCACCACGGCGGTCACAGGAGTGGAAATGGAGGCGTTGGTTGCGGCTTCGGTCGCAGCTCTGACAGTGTATGACATGTGCAAGGCGCTGGATAAGGGAATCGAAATTCGCGACGTTAGTGCTGGAACGCAAATCTGGCGGCAAGAGCGGAGACTACCGCCGCCCGAAGCCCGATTCGAGGAGGATGCGATGATCACTGCTGCTGTATTGACGGTTAGCGATTCCGTGACGGAAGGCGAGCGGGAAGACCGTTCGGGACCCGCCGTGGCTGAAGAACTGCGCGTACGAGGGTTCGAGATAGTATCGACCGGCATTTGCTCCGACGTGCAGGACTTGATCGAAGAGTCGCTTAAGGCGTTGTGTGTCCAGGCCCAACTGATCGTAACCACCGGAGGAACCGGCATCTCTGAGCGCGATGTCACGCCTGAGGCTACGCGCGCCGTGTGCTCGAAGCTGATCGACGGCATCGCAGAGAAGATGCGTGCCGATGGCCTGGCGGCGACACCCACCGCCATACTGAGCCGCGGCGTATGTGGGGTGTGTGGCCGCTCGCTGATCCTCAACCTGCCCGGCAGCCCCAGCGGCGCGGTGGAGTCCCTTGCAGCCGTGGCCGATGTGCTGCCCCATGCCATCGATCTGCTGGAGGGCAAGACAGAGCACTTTTTGCAATGAAGCGGCGCTGATTCCCATCCTGTCGCAAAGCGGGGAAGGGATGGACTCGCGCGGGGTGATAAAGAGCGTTGTATAAAATTGTTGAGTTCTACATGGCTGAAGAGGTTGCTGAGAAACTCGAGAACGGTTTGTGCCGCCAACTGAAGTCGGCTCGGTCTTATGCAATAAAGCACTTATCGGCACGACCGAGGTCGTGCCCTGACGCGAATCGTCGCAAAGCAGAGTTTTTCAGCGGCTTGTGAAGCCGTGCCCCTTCAATTGAACCTTGGACCCACTCACTCATATGCTTACCGGCGCCTGCATGGGGCGCACGGGATTCAATCGCAAGACGGCGTACGCCACGCTTACGATGGCGCTGGCCGCCGAGGCTGCCGACTGCGACGTGCTCTGGGACTTCAAGGGCCCAATTGCGGCCTTTCAGCATCATCGCGGCATTACGCACTCGTTTGTCGGCGTGCCTGTTCATGGCAGCAGCGACAGTGATCGGCGTGTACCTGCTGCACCGCTATTGGCTTGGCCACCGAAAACCGCGGCCCGACTATCCGCCGGTCCGATGGGGCCTGCTGTATTGGCTGGCCCTGCTTGCCGCGCTCAGCCACCTTCTGCTCGACTACACCACCGCGTATGGTATCCGCCTCTTCGAGCCGTTCAACTACCGCTGGTATTCGTGGGACATCATGTTCATCATCGAGCCGGTGATGCTGGCGGTGTTGATTCTCGGCCTTGCATTGCCGTGGCTGTTCGGACTGATCAACCAGGAAGTCGGAGCACGCAACAAGGGTCCGGGCGGACGCGGGGGCGCCATCTTTGCTCTGCTCTGCATCGTCGTTCTCTGGGGATACCGCGACTTCCAGCATCGCCGGGCGCTGAACGCAATGAGCGCGATCACCTACAACGGGGCCGAGGCGACGAGGATTGCGGCCTATCCCTATTGGGTGAATCCGTATCGCTGGCTCGGCGTAGTTGAGACAGCCGGGTTCTTCCAGACACTTCCCGTAGACTCCAGCCGGCCTGAGGTTGACTCGCGCGGGCGAAGCGCGCACTTATTACAAGCCGGAAGAGACGGCGGTCACGCGGGCGGCGAAGGCGTCGTATTTCGGGCGCGTGTATCTCGATTGGGCGGTGTTTCCCGTTGTCGAAACGCAAGCTCTGGAAGGCGACATCAAGGGCTACCTGGTGGACTTTAAAGATCTGCGATATGCCTATCCGGGACGAACTGTGCTTGGAGGATTCGTACTGCTCAGCCCGAATTTGCAGGTGGAGGAGCAAGGACCCAACTCCAGCCGGCCGGAATGGCTGAAGCAGGTGGCAGGGGCGGGTTCGCGATGAGGGCTTCTGCTCAAAGCTTCCCTTGCGCGCTGTCATCCTGAGCGGAAGCGATCCGCCAAAGGCGGAGGGCGCAGCCGAAGGACCCCTATCCTCACGAATTGCTACCTTGTTGTAGGGGTCCTTCGACTCGTCGCCGCGCTCCTCGCTCAGGATGACAAGAGCTCACTTAGGTCAGGATGACAACGTTTAGTTAGTATTGTGCAATCGTCTTTGAGCAACGCGACAATCAGCCTTGACTCAGCCGGAGATAGCGTACAGAATCAAGATTCCGAACGTCGCCATCAGGGGACACGCAATGAATATCCTGGCTTATCTGTTTGTTGTTTTCGCGGTTCTGGTGCATGCCCGGGCCGTACCCATGCCATTCCACTTCACGCCGGTGGCGGCTGCCCTGCTGTTTTTCGGGGCGCGCATGCCGCGGCAGCGGATGATCACGCCTCTGGCCCTGCTGATCGTATCCGATATCTACCTCAACAAGTTCGTGTATGGCTACCCTCTCGGCTGGGACCAGGCGGTGACCTGGGTGTGGTATCTCGCAATCATGCTGTTCGGTGGGCTGCTGGCGCGTAACTCCTCGCTCCTGCGAGTTGCAGGCGCGTCGCTCGTGGCCTCGATTTCGTTCTTCGTGGTGAGCAACTTCGCCGTGTGGACGGTTTCGCGCGAGATGTATCCGGCGACCTGGAGCGGCCTGGTTGCATGCATGGTCGCGGGCGTGCCGTTCTTCCGCAATACGCTGATTTCCGACCTGTTGTTCAGCGCGGTGTTCTTCGGAGCGGGTTACGCACTAAGCCACCGGCTGAGCCACCACGCGCAGGAGAGAACTTCGGTCGCGTTGCGGTAGTGCGAACTTTTAGGTCCGCGTGAAGGCGGCTCTACGTAGATCGGCGTGGAACTGCAATGGGTTCACATTGGAGTTCCACCCCAAGTTTTCTTTCGCTGCTCAGGCGCGATGCTAGAGCGTCGCACTACCCGCCATCACTGTCCGCTGCGCATCTTCTCGATCATCTGCTCCCGCTCTTGTGCGCGGATCTGTTCGAACTTCTGATACTGCTCGGGATTGAGAATCGGCTTCACCTTGGCGTCCATATCGGCGCCGACCTGCTTCATCTGCATGGCCTTCTGCATGGGGCCCAGCGACGTGTCGGACTTGAGGGCCTTCATCTTCTTGCCCTCTTCCATCATGATGGGCATCATCTGCTGCTTTTGCTGCGGGGTAAGTTGCAGCTCGGCCGACATCTTCTCCAGCTTGGCCATGGCTTCCTGCTTCTCAGCCGTGGGCTGGGCCTGGGCAGTTGCAAGCTGTGCTGTGATGGGAAGAATCACAAGCGCTGCGAATGCTACCAATAGGGCCTTTGCGTAGTGCTTCATAGCTCTCCTTGTAGGGCATAGTTCACCCCTCAAATGCGACGGTTGGTTGGACAGCAGGGGTGCAAGCATCGTAGGCAGGAGCTGATGGGGGTGTAAAGGGAAAAGAAGGAGGCTTTCGGTCTCCCCATCCTTTCCCAACATCAGGGGAAAGGATGGGGGGCACCAATGTTTTGTTCACGGGCTAGTGAATGTCGAAGTTCTCCTGATGCAGCAGCGGATCGCCCTTCACGATCACCGTCTTGCCGATCAGGTCTTCCATCTCCCCGATTAGCTTGCCGTTGTTCGCCTTCAAGGCCTTGGCGACTTCCGGGTTCACGCGCAGGGTCACGTCCTTGCGGTCGTGCTCCTTGATCATCTTGCGCATCTCGACGTAGATCTCGTTGCAGACCGTCGGAACGGACTTCACGAAGCCTGCCCCGGTGCAGTACGGGCACGGCTCACCCAGCGTGCGCTCCAGCGACTGCTTCACCCGCTTGCGGGTGATGGCAACCAATCCAAAGTCGTTGAACTGAAGAACCTTGGACGGCGCGCGGTCGGCGCGCAGGGCGTCTTCGAGCGCCTGCATCACCTTCTGGCGGTTCTTGCGCTCATCCATGTCGATGAAGTCGATCACAATGATGCCGCCCAGATCGCGCAGGCGTACCTGGCGCACGATCTCCTTGACGGCATCGACGTTCGTCTTGACGATGGTGTCTTCGAGCCGCTGGGTTTTGCCGACGTACTTCCCAGTGTTGATGTCGATTGCTACCAGCGCTTCCGTCTGGTTGATCACGAGGTACCCGCCACTCTTCAACCACACTTTCGACTTGAGCGAGCGGTCGATCTCTTCCTGGATGCCGAACTGCTCGAACAGCGGAGTTTCCTTGGTGTAGAGCTTGATGCGCCGCACCAGAGAAGGCTGGAAACGATTGGCGAAGCGGATGATGCGCTCGTACTCGTCTTCGGTATCGACCCAGATCTGCGAGAACTCAGCGTTGACCTGGTCGCGCAAGATGCGCTCGACAAGGTTTAGGTCGTGATAGATCAGCGCCGGGGCCTTGCTGCCTTCGGTGCGGGTCTTGATCTCCGCCCAAAGGTGCTTGAGGAAGCGGATATCGGCGCGCAGATCGTCTTCCTTGATGTTGGCGGCAGCGGTGCGGACAATGAAACCGCCCAAGCCGTTCTCGCGCTCGCTGGTGACGATGCGCTTCAGCCGCTGACGCTCTTCTTCGGAGTTGATCTTGCGCGAGACACCGACATGGTTCACCGTGGGCATATACACCAGGAAGCGCCCAGGCAACGCAATGTGGCTGGTAATGCGGGCGCCCTTCTTGTTGATGGGCTCCTTCGCAATCTGGACCAGCACTTCCTGCCCTTCTTTCAACAGGTCGGTGATAAGCGGCTGCGGCCGGTGTGAGTATGGACGCGTGCGAACGTTGTTACGCCGGGTGCTGCGGCGGCCGCGCTGTCCGCGGCGGTCGTAGCCGGGACGCTCAGTCTGGCGCTGCTGATAAGCCATGGTTGGCGACGCGGCGCGCAACTCGGCGCGTCCGTTCGCCGCTTCCTCTTCCTCGTCGTCGCCGTTTTCTTCCTCTGCCGGCGCGTGATACGTCTCTCCCCGCATCTCGGCGGCCAGGACCTCTTCCTCGTCGACGTCGGCGATTTTCGGCAGCCATCGCTCACCGTAGCCGTTGTCTGCATCGAGTGTTTCCTCGACCAGGTCGAGATCGGAATCCGCTGCCGCCTCGCTAAGGGCTTCAAGGTCTTCCGGTACCGGATGGAATTCCATCTCCTCGTCTTCGAGGGTTTCGTGCTCCAGGGTGTGACCCTTCGGAGCGCTCGAGGGAGCGGCGGCATAACCGGGGAAGGGCTGAGCGTGCTCGTACGTGGCCGGCTCTTCCCTGGCAGGCTCCATCAGGTCTTGTGTGTCCTGCTCGTCAAAATTCCGGCGCTCAGCGACCTCGAAAACCGTCTCGGAGCCGTCCTGATCGTAAGCGGGATCCTCCTCGGTGCTCGAAGCCGCCACCATTGCGGGCTCGGCGGCAACGAGGTTGGCTGAGCGGTGCGTCTCGTTCTCGTCAGCAGGACGATGGTCGCCAGCGGCAGCCCACTCAAGTTGCTCCGGCTCCGTCGCCGCATGGCCGTGGGTTAAGTTGATTGCCTGAGGCTCTGTCGAAGACGTAGTTTCCGTGGTCTCCTCGTCCTGATCTTGCTGGGCAATGCCGAAGAAGGCTCGCGTCGGAGGCTCGTCGCCCCAATCCTCGGTTTGCGGCGGAGAGTCAGGTTGGGCGGTTACGGCTTGCTCCTCCGGTTGCCGGCCACGACCGCGATATTTGGAAATCGATTCACCCGGCAAAATGATGGGGGTGTATCCGGGCGGAGGCCCGAATTCACGATGCGCCGGCTCGGACGGGGGACTGGTGCGCTGTTCCGTGGCCGGCTCGGGACGCGATGGCCGCTCCCCGCCCTCATCGTCACGCCCACGGCGGCCACCACGGCCACGGCGGCGGCGTCCTTTCCAGCGACGAGCACCTTCGCCGGATTCACTTTCCTCACCCGCGGCTGCATTGGATTCGCCTTCTGCTTCCGGCTCACCATTGCCGTTTGTAGGGGTGAAGTCCTCGGCGCCAGCATCGAGGTCTTCCTCGGCTTCCTCAACCCGGGTAGCTGCGGGCGCAGCGGTCTGTTGTTCCTGTGGTCGAAGGTCGACCATTCCCCGGCCTGCCGGGATTTCATCGAACTCTTCTTCGCCTTCCTCGCCCATTTCAAGGAAATCGGAGACATACAGAAAGGCATCGCGCTCCAGTCCGATATCGACGAAAGCGGATTGCATGCCGGGAAGTACCCGCGTCACCCGGCCCTTGTAGATGGAACCGGCAAGGGTATATTCGTTTTCCCGCTCGAAGAACACCTCGGCGAGCTGGTCATCTTCCGTCAACGCCACGCGTGTCTCGTGCGGCGTGGAAGACACATACAATTCTTTGTTCATGAATACTCCGGTTCACCGGCGCGTTCAGCCGGGAATCGGACAGGAAGGATGGATCGGTGTGACTAGGCCCGAAGCACACCTGGGCTGATGCCGAGGTGGTCCCCAGACCTGATTCGCGCGACTGCTCTTTGTGGAATCTTGTGCACCGAGTAATCGGGCGCATCGCCGAAGGTTTGTGGCCTCACTCCCAGACTAGGGATCTCCAACCAAGTCACTCGACGTGGGCTGAGATCTCTGGTGGGGCCGTTTCCCGCCTCCAGCAACGAACCTTGCAATCCCTGTCCGGTCCCTTACCAAAGCGACCGGTGATTACCCTCTTATCGCGAGGGCGCTCGTAATCTTGTTGTCATCCATTCGAAGGTCCCACTCTTTGTTGCTGGAACACTTCGCGGCGGATGAAACCGCTTCTCTGCTACTTCGGGGACCGAGTCCCTCAGGGGCTAAAGCCCCTCCGTATTTCTACGTCCTAACGCTGGCCTGAAGGCCAGCACTACCTGTATAGAACCGACTACGCTTCAGTTCACGAACCGGCGCATGCGAACGTTCATCACAATGCCCAACGCCAGGAACATGAACAGTACCGACGATCCCCCGTAACTCATCAGAGGTAAAGGGATACCCGTGACCGGCATAAAACCAACAACCATTCCAACGTTGACCAGGATATGGAACGCGAGAACCGCGACCACCCCCATGACCACGAAGGCTCCAGCCCGGTCAGGAGCCGTCTGAGCGTTCTGGATCAAACGCATCAGCACTATAAAGTATAGCAGCAGAACCGCCATCGCGCCTATGAAGCCATGTTCCTCGGCAAAGGCTGCAAAGATGAAGTCGGTGTGCGGAACAGGCAGAAACTGGCCCTGCGTCTGACTGCCCTGCGCCGTTCCCTTGCCGAAGATGCCACCTGATCCCACGGCGACGAGCGACTGAATGACCTGGTATCCCTTGCCTTGGGAGTCGGCCTCAGGCTCCATGAAGCTGGTGAGGCGGTCGCGCTGATAGGGCTTCAGGAAGTGCCAGCCAACCGGCGCCAGCAGGCCGGCAATCGCCAACACGACCAGCGCGTGCCGCAGCTTGAGGCCGCCGAGAAACAGTCCCATGATCGCGATGGGCAGGTAGGTAAGCGCGGTGCCGAGGTCGGGCTGCGACAGCACCATCAGCATGGGAACGCCAACCAGGGCGCCGGCTTTGACCATATCCTGACCGTCGGGCTCACCTTTCACGTTGTCGGAAAAGTATTTCGCCATTGCGAGGATGAGCACCAGCTTCACCCACTCCGAAGGCTGAAAGTGAAACGACCCGAGCTGAATCCAGCGGCGCGCGCCCAGATATTTCTGGCCGAACAGCTTGACGGCGACCAAAGAAGCGATAGAGATGATGTAGAACAGCGGCACGCGCGCCATCAGAGCGTGATAGTTGAAAAGGCTCACCATCAACATGAGCGCCACGCCGCCGATAATCCAGTAGACCTGCTTGATGTGTACGCCGGCGAACTTGGTGCCAAGAGTAGCGCTGTAGATTTCCACCACCCCGAGGGCGCAAATCAGCAGCACCAATACCAGGAGTACCCAATCGAAGTCGCGGAAGGAAACGTATCGGCTCACGGATGCCTTTCCGGGACGACCAGAGTGGCGGGCTCCGCGGCAGGTTGCGCGCGGTTCGGCGGCTTAAGGGGCTTAGTTCCCGGCTTTTTCTGAGCAGCCTCGGCCGTGGGCTCTTCGCCGTCGGTCCGCAGCGCGGGCTGCGTAGGTTGCGATTCGGGCTGGACCTCGGGCTCGGCCATTTCGGTATGCGACTCGGTGGCTTGCAGATCACGGTCGGCAGGGTTAGGCTTCGGGTCGGCCATGCCCGGAGCGGTCGCAACCGGTTTTACCTTCCCACTCGCGTCGATGTTGAAGTGCCCCGCCTGCAGCTTGTTGTCGGCGCCAGTCCCGGCGGCGCTCGCGTCTCCCTGGTGCCAGACGGCAGCCACCTCAGCCTTGTTGCCGGAAGCCGCGTTCGCCTTGGCTACCAGCGTCTCGCGGGTGCGCTGTTTCTCGACGTAAGCCTTAATGACCTGCGATGCCGCGCGGGCGGCAAAGAATCCGTGCTCGCCCTCTTCCAGCAGAACCGCCACCACCAGCTCCGGGTTGCGCCGCGGGGTGACGCCTACAAACCAGCCGTTGTCCTTGAACTTGCTCTTCTCGCTGGCCGACATCTTCTTTTTCAGCTCGTTGGAAACCGTCTGCGCACTACCCGTCTTGCCGGCGAAATCGATGCCTGGCAAGTGAGCGCTCGCCGCCGTTCCTCCGGGAGACACCACGAGCGCCATCGCATCCGTGATGGTATCCCAGTTCTTCTGGTCAAGGGGAACATGGGTCTGGGTGCTGTACTCCGCAACCTGCTTGAATCCCGGCGGGAACTGATCGGGGAAGGCAAGATGCGGCCGGACCAGTAAGCCGTCGGAAGTGATCGCTCCTATCGCGCGCGCAAGCTGCATCGGCGTAGTGGCCACCGCGCCTTGCCCGATGCCGACAGAGATCGTCTCGCCGGCGTACCACTTTTGTTTGAAATTCCTGATCTTCCACTGTTCCGATGGCATTACGCCGGAGACTTCCTGCGGCAGGTCGATGCCGGTCTTCTGTCCCAGCCCAAGCATGGTCGCCCACTTGGCAATCTTGCTGATGCCGAGCTTCTCCGCCAAGGTATAAAAGTATGAGTCGCACGACTGGTAGATGGCCTTACTGATGCCCACCGTGCCGTGCGAGCCATGCCCGGCGATCCAGCACTTGAAGAAACGTCCGTAGAACGTTTTGCCGCCGCCGCAATTGACGATGAGGTCCTGCGCGATTCCCTCCTGCAGGCCAGCCGTCGCCATGATGATCTTGAACACGGAGCCGGGAGCAAGCTGGGCCTGAATGGCTTTGTTGAGCAGCGGCTTGCCGGGATCGGTGATTAGCTTGTTCCACTCGTCACGTGTGATGCGCACCGCAAACTGGTTGGGATCGAAAGTCGGGCGGCTCACCATAGCAAGGATTTCTCCGTTGCGAGGGTCCATGGCTACGATGGCCCCTTGCCTGTCGCCCAGCGCCTCTTCGGCGGCGATCTGTAAGTCGAGGTCGATCGTGGTGCGGAGTTGCTTGCCCGGTACCGCGGGTACGTCACTGAGCGTTCCAACTTCTTTGCCGCGGCTGTTGACCAGCACCTGCCGCGAGCCGTTCTTGCCCATCAGGATGTCGTTGTAATAAGCCTCGAGACCCGACATGCCGACGATGTCGCCCGGGTTGTAGAGCTCCCATTGCGGCTGTTGGAGCATGTCTTCGCTGACCTGCCCTACGTAGCCGATGACATGCGCCATGAAGCCATTGCGCGGATACAGACGCCGGTGCACATTGATGATGTCCAGCTCAGGCAGTTCGGCGCGATGCGATTCAATGAAGGCCAGCTCGTCGGGAGTGATGTCGTCTTTCAGGAAGAGCGGCTGATACCCGGGAACGGCGGCCATGCGCTTGAGCCGCGCCCGCAGCTCATCGGGAGGAATGTGCAGCCCCATGGCAATCAGGTCGGCGTCGGCGTTCAAGTCGCGCTTCTGATCGCGCAGCAGCAGCACGGAGAACGAAGGATAGTTGTCGACGATGATGCGGCCTTCACGGTCGAGGATCTTGCCCCGCGGCGCGAGAATGGGAACCTGCTTGATCCGGTTCTGCTCGGCAAGCGATGCGTAGTAATCGCTGTGCGCGATCTGCAGCCGCCACAATCCGAAGGCAAGGACAAGAAACACCCCCAGCAGCATGTACTGCACCGCCGTGAGGCGACCTTCCGAAACTTTGTCCTTGCGGCCTAACATCTCCGGATACTGCCCGATCTACTGATTCGTACTTTCAATACAATGCAACTCTAAGGCGTCCACGCACATTCAGCTACTGTGCCCATAAGACGCACCAACTTCCTGCTGCGATGGGATTGCGGCTGGAACGGCACCCATGAGGAACTCTGTTGTCATTGTAGTCCGATTGCCCATGCGGCAGATGAAAAAGCAGACGTAACTCCTTCGCGGTTAACGCAATGCAAGGCTCCGAGAAAGGTCCTACTTGAACGGCGGACGGGCTGCCGCGCTTGGGCGGACGTATAATCGATAGGGCTCGGAAAAATGCAAGTCACCATAGACATTCCTGAACAGTTGGTGGTACAGGCTCGCGCGCACGGGGTTTCTGTCGAGGTGTATGCTCAGGAGATCTTGGCGCGGCAAGCCTTGGGCACCGCCGGCGAATATCATCTCGAATCTGTTCGTGCAGCCGTCGGACGCATTTTAGATTTGCGCAGAGGAAACAAACTCGCAGGTCTGCGAACGGAGGATCTTATCCACGAAGGCCACAAGTACTGATGGCTCTCTTCGTCGTGGACGCGTCAGCGGCCCTGGCTTGGTGTTTCGAGGACGAATCCAGCAGCGTTATGGATGGACTTCTGGAGCGATTGCGGCAGGGCGATCAGATCATTGTCCCTGCGCACTGGCCTGCTGAAATCCTGAACGGTCTACTATTTGCTGCCCGCCGGAAACGAATTGCTGCAGACCAGCCAGGACTCCTGTGGGACGAGCTTGGGCGGTTGCCCGTCGAAGCAGAACCGGCGCTCACATCGGTTGGAGCGGCTGTGCTCGCTTTCGCCGAAAAATACGGTCTTACCGTGTACGACGCAGCCTACCTTGAGCTAGCTCACCGCCGCCAATTGCCTCTGGGAACTCTGGATTCAGATTTGCGCAAAGCAGCACAGCTAGAAGGCGTACCACTTCTCTAGAGCAGAACCGTTGCCTAGAACGTGAACGAGACGCCGCCCCTAACGCTGCGGGCGGACTGCACCAGGTACACCGTCTTGCCGTCGGGGCCGAGCATCGGAACGTAGCCCTGCGCCAGAAGATTGCGCAGGTCGACGACGGCTTCCATGTGGCCACCCGGCAGGAAGTGCCAGTGCGGAATCTGCTGGCGGAGGAAGAGATTGAGGAATGGCTCGGTCTGACCGGATGAGGCGTCGAACATGTCAACCGGCGTGACTGCCTGTCCGCTAATCCAGCGGTAGGACGCCATCCAGGTGGTATGCGAATGGTTCAGCTTGCCATTCAGCTTTAGCGCTGCCGTGTGCCGCCACGCCTGTTTGAGATTATCGTGTACCAGCGACCAGTCCACTCCGGGCTGATCCAGCTCCAGGACGCCGCCGTAGGCGTAATCGAAGGTGGCCGCCAGCGAGTCGCCCAGCTTGCGTTCATACACCAGGCGCACTCCCTGCGTTTGTAACTCGCCGCCGGTGAAGCTAAAGGTTCCGGAATAAACATCCGGCAGGAAGTACCCTTCGTCGCTGGTGATCTCACCAACTCCCAGCAGCTCGGGATCTTTAACTCGGTCGCGGTAATAGGCTACCTGTAGGTTGTTGTTGTCTCCGAAGCGCCGGGAGAGAGAGAGTTCGTGATGGTGAGCGTTCTCCAGCAGCGGATCATAGTTGGCCAGCGACATCCGTGGACCGCTCTGCGCAATTTCGCCAGGGCCATCCAGCCCCATACCGGCCTGGTTCGGTTCGCTGGTGGTGTACTTGTACTCCAGCATGGTATCGGCGCCAAGATGCATGTCCAGCGTGCCGTACGGACGCACCGCGTTGGCGCGGCCCATGAACTGAATCGCTTGCACCTCGCTGCCTACCCGAATGTCCAGCAGCTCGCCTATAGAGAATCCATTCGAATAGGAAAACGACACCGCCTGCAATGAGCCTAGGCGGACTCCATTTTGCGGGGCAGCGAAGCGCCGTATGCTGAGCGCCATCTGTGGTCCCATACCGTCGTCGTCACTTTGCCGATGATAGGAGACCTGCAGGATGCCGTCAGGAATGCCCGCGTTATAGCCCAGGGTGCCGTTGAATCCGAGCGTCGAGTCGGAGAAGATCGAGTGCTCCAGGTTGAATGCGGTACCCATATCCGATCCACTGGCATAGCCTGAGCCAGCGCCTCCGGCTACGAATGCCAGTCCGCCGCTAAACGATTTCTCCTGCTCGGAGGACTCAACCACCACCGGCGCGCCGTCGTCGAAACGCAGGATGGGGCGGTTCACGGTCGAGCGCAGCGTCCACTTCCAGGTATCGTCTTCATTGCCGGTGCGCTTGGCGGGCGGCAACATCTTCATCGCTTCGAACAGCGTGTTCAGCGTGAGGTTGAGAACTTTGGCGGTGCCCGCCGAGAGTGCCACGTCCTCGCGCAGAGTGGGCAAAAATGATGGGGCTGAGGCGCGCAGGTCGTAGGAACCGGGCAGCAGGCCACTGAGGCTGAAGTGTCCGGTCTCATCGGTGTAGGCGAGCTGATGCTGGCCGGTGGCGGTGCCATAGACCTCCACCGCGGCGCCCATTTGTGGCACGCCCGAGGAGTCCTTTACAAACCCAGAGATCGATCCTGGCGTTACCGCCGCCCCGGCCGCGAGGCACAAGGCGAGTACGGCACCGAGGACCCAGCCTGTCGTACGGGTCATTCTGATAACCCCCACAGAGCGTTTTCCGGGATCAAAACATTCGCGGATGAAACTACCGCCGCGCTCCCTTTCCAAGTTACTCGACAGCAAAGCGAACCGAGGGTGCTATCTGTTGCTTTGAAACGTTATCGTCCACTTTCACTGTCAAGCGGTATTGGCCGGGCTGCAGATTGCTCAGCGCCAGCCTCTTCTCCAGCGTCACCTGCTCCCCGACGTTAGCCATACTGTCGGTGGATTCGCTGGTGTGCAACACCGGCTTGTTGTCCGCCAGGTTGACGATCTCGTAGTCGAACTTGGCAGACGGCTTCTTAGTCTTATCGTCGGACTGCAAATTGTACACCTGCATCCACAGGTTCATCGCCTCGTCTCGCCGGAAGCTGGCCGGCTGGCCGTTCGCCGGCTCGATGTGTGGATACGCCAGCTTGGTTTGGCCGATGACGAAGTTGCCGGCTCCCACGCTTTTGGCGGGCACCTTCTCCAGGTGATCGGCCAGGATGAGCGAAGACGAAGCCAGCTTGTCTTCGGTGTATTCGGGCACGACCACCCCGTGGGTCCAGGTGCCGACACGGTCGCCGTTGACGTCCTTCACCACCACGTCGAAGCGATAGCGTCCCGGCCGCAGCGGCAATGCCTTCCAATAGAGCGAGGAATGCTCCTGCGTCTTGGGCAGCAACTCGGTGGGAACATCGACCTGCACCGTGTCCTCAAAGGTCTGCACAATGTGGCCGGTCAAAGTGGTCACGCGACCGAAGATGTTGGCGGTTCCGCGCTGAATGCCGTCCTTGTTCACGAAGGTAATGTCTTTGTTCTTCACTGACACGATTACCGGCGTCAGGACGGTGTCGCCCGTGATCTTCACGAAATCGGTCCGCACGTCGAAGGGCATCAGGTTGACGTTAATCTTGTGGCTGACGACCTCTTCCAAATCTTTGAACTTGACCTTCGGCGCCTGCTGCAAAGCGGCCCACTGCTCCAGACGCTCGAAGGTCTGGGTATTTTGTTGACCCGAAAGCGGACCTTGGGGCATGTTACCGAATCCACTGACGCGGTCGGTCTTGCTGGCCAGGCCCATCTGTTCATACTGGGTCAAGCCGGCGCCCGGAACGTGCAGCAGTGCGTCCTTCTCGTTCGGGTCGATGGTCATGTGGTAATCGCCGCACATGCAGGTGTCGACGAACTCGATCCACACTTCCTGCTTATTCGAGGAATTCAATCCCTCGATGTAGCGATACCGCCATCTTTCGAACGGGAAGGTCGAGGTCTCGCCGCCGCCCTCTTCCAGAGGACGATCATAGGTGCCGCCGGAAGGATGCGCCTCGATTTCGTCCGGTGGTCCGAAGACGATGTAGATGCGGCCGCGGTCGGTACGCCATCCCGCCCGGCCAGCGGAGAAGTGCTCGTTGGCGTAGGCGATGCGCCGGTAATGCTCTTCCTTGAATTCGTTTTCTTCCGTGTCGGGGGTAGGATCGCGCCGCTGCCAGAACTGCTCGATGAAAGCATCGCGCTCTTCATCATTGGAGAGCGCTTTGAAGGCGGTAAGCTCTTCCGGCGAGATGATCCAGCGTACGTCCTCGTTGAGCCACTTCTTGTACGTCGAGCCTAATTCCTGCTTGAGTCGCTTCGCGTTTTGCTTCTTCTGTTGCGGGCTCAGATCGCGCTTCAGCGGATCGGGCTGACTGGCCGTCGGATTCTCCGTCGGAGCTGAAAGGTCGACGTTGGCAGCGCTATCATCCGTGACTTTCTTCCCCTTGCTTGTGCTGGCAGAAGTCGTTCCTGGTGCGCTGTTAGGGACCGATGCGATTGCCGGAGCCCCGTCGTTCGCATTGCCTGAGGAGGTATTGGGATTTTGGGCGGCTACTGCGGTTGCCAGCCAGAGAACGCCGGCCAGCGAGCTAAGAAAAAAACGCCAAAACGAAAACTTCATCGGTGCTACCAGACTCCTGCGCAGACACGTTGGGTGAATAAATTGTAAGTTTTCGCACGTGTGAAAGCAAGGTTGTGGGCGAGACAGCCCCATTCAGCGCCCCCGACTAGTTCCCTACAACCCGCCGCCGCCGGTAAAGTTCCTGTCCGCCGGGGTTTCTCGCGCTGGTTCTGGTCGCAGCCGGAGCCGCTAAACGGCTATAATCGGAGCATCCGGAAGAGGCTTTCGTGCGTCGCGTATTTGAGCAAGGCACGCCTTTTTGGTGTGCGCTCAACGCTTTCGGCCATCGCTCTCGTCAGGAACTTTACTCCGTTTCAATCCGTAACAAGCCACACAAATACGTGTGCCTGTATGGGTTCCCCGATTGAGGACTCATGAAGAACTGGAAAAAGATTGCGCTGATCGTCGGTGGAGTTCTGCTGCTGCTCGCGATCGTCGGCTTCTCGATTCAGCAGAGCCGCAAAGGCGTGGTGCCCGTTCAGACCGGGAAAGTCGTCAAAGAAGATCTGACCGCCGTGGTCACTGCTTCGGGCGAGATCAAGCCAAAGGTCTACGTCAACATTGGCGCCAACGCTTTTGGCAAGATCACGCACCTTTACGTCAAGGAAGGCGACCGGGTTAAGCAGGGCCAGATGCTGGCCACGATTGAGAACGTCCAGCCGGAAGCGGACGTCAATGCCACCAAGGCCGCGGTCAATTCGGCCCAGACCGACTACGTGGCGGCTCAGGCAGCGGTAAATACTGGCGTGGCCGAGCTGCATCAGGCGGAAGCCGAGTACGAGCGCGCCCAGCTCGATTACAACCGCAATAAGTCGCTTTACGAGCAGCAGCTCATCGCCAAGTCCGACTACGACACCAAGAAAGCGGCGTTCGACACAGCCTCGGCCCAGTTGAACCAGGCCAAGGCCAAGCTGGCCCAGGCCCGCGCTCAGCAGGACTCGGCCAATATGCGCATCAAGCAGAACGCCGCCAACCTGACGCGCGTTACCGACGTGCTGAGCAAGACGGAATACAGCGCTCCTTTTGACGGAGTCATCACCAACCTGCCGGTTCGCGAAGGCGAAACCGTGGTCATCGGTATTCAGAACGCGCCGGGCAGCACCCTGATGACGATCGCTGACACCTCGGTCATCACCGCCGAGGTGAAAGTCGACGAGACCGACATCGTCAACGTGAAGATTGGTCAGCCGGCCGAGGTCAGCATCGATGCGATTCCCAAAGCAGCGCTTCAAGGGAGTGGTGACCGAGATCGGCAACAATGCCATTATTCGCTCCACCGGCGTTTCCACCGCGCAATCGACCTCGAGCAGCCAGGAAGCCAAGGATTTCAAAGTTGTTGTAACACTTGAGAATCCGCCTGAAAACCTGCTGCCTGGATTGTCGACTACCGCGCGCATCACAACCGCCACCCGGAACGGGGTGCTGGCCATCCCGATCCAGGCGCTCACCGTTCGCCAGCGCGCTGACCTGGAGACCGGAGAAGGACAAGAAGAAGGAACAGACAGTCGTCCAGGCCAGCGCCAAGGACGGCAAAGACAAGGACAAAGGTGACCCGAAGGAAGAATTGCAAGGCGTGTTCGTCCTGAAGAACAAAAAGGATGCCGTCTTCGTACCAGTTACTACAGGCATTGCCGGCACGACCGACATCGAGGTCACGAGCGGATTGCAAGAGGGAGACGAGATCGTCACCGGAAGTTACAAAACCTTGCGCACACTTAAGAACGGCGCGAGCGTCAAAATAGATAACACACCGGCCAAGAAGACGGAAGAATCGTAATCCGGCGCGAGCGCCCTGAGAGCAGATGCAACGATGAGTGACCTGCAAGGCGCGCAGCGCAACGAGGAGAAAAGAATGGCAACGGAACTGGCGACCCTGCGGGACGAAACGATGGTGGCGCCGCCCGAGCAGTGCATCATCTGCACCGAAGATCTTTGGAAGACCTACGACATGGGCTCCGAGCAGCAGGTACAGGCGTTGCGCGGCGTAAGCATCAAGATCCAGCGCAACGAATACGTCGCCATCATGGGGCCGTCCGGCTCCGGCAAGTCAACCCTGATGAACCTGATCGGCTGCCTCGACACTCCCAGCAAAGGCAGCTATTGGCTCAACGGGCAACTGGTCAGCGAGCTCGACGACGACGAACTGGCCCGCATTCGCAACAAGGAAATCGGCTTCGTCTTCCAGACCTTCAATCTGCTGGCTCGCGCCACCTCGCTGCACAATGTCGAGCTGCCACTGATCTATGCCGGCATCCCTTCCGACGAGCGCCTCGAGCGCGCTAAGGAATCCCTGCGTTCCGTCGGCATGGATGGCCGCATGAGTCACAAGCCGAACGAACTCTCCGGCGGACAGCGCCAGCGCGTCGCCATCGCTCGCGCCCTGGTGAACAGCCCGTCGATCCTGCTGGCCGACGAGCCGACCGGCAACCTCGACTCGCAGACCGGCGTCGAGATCATGGCCCTTTTTGATCGACTGCACGAGCAGGGAAACACCATCGTCCTCGTCACCCACGAGCACGACATCGCCGAGTACGCCCATCGCGTGATTCACATCCGCGACGGCCAGGTCTTCAGCGACCAGAAAACAGGAAGAGCGTAGCGCACCCGTTGTCATCGTTTTCGCGTTTGTCATCCTGAGCGGAGCGAAGGACCTGCTTTTGATGGCAGCGCGGAGATGATCGCCACCGCTGAAATGGCGCTCCACCCAATCCAACGCGCGCTTTGTCTTCTTTCTCCGGAACAGTTACCCTGCTACTCAGGAATACCTCCGTAGAGGCCATTCAGCGTTCATGCGGTCATTTCTTCTTTTCTTCGTGCTGACGGCAAGTGCCGCCTTCGCGCAGTTCGGCATTCCCACGCAACTGCCGAAGCAAACCAACGACGCCGAGGTCCGCAATAAAGTGGGGCAGTACTGCCGTCTCGACTACACCGGCGCCCGGCTTACCGAGCCGGATTTTCAGAAGCTGAAGCCAGTTGTCAACTGGCCCAAAAACCCCGACTACCCGCTCATCGATGTCGTCTCCCGTTACGACGTCAGCACCTTGCGGTCCGACCACGGCAAATGGACTGTCACCGTGACCTACCATTTGCTCGGACGCTTCAACCTCGGACAGGGCTACTCTACCGAAATTGCGGGTAGCGACAAGGAAGTTGCGTTTACCGTTCAGGATCTCAACGGAGAGTTGAAGGTCACCGACCTCGATCCCAACTATCCTCACCCTTCGCGCGCCGCGATGCTGAAGTGGCTTCAAGACAAGCAAGGCGCCACCTCCGACCCCGCCGTTAAGGTCATCTACGAGCACGCAATCAAAGAACTCTCAGCACAGTCGGGATCGCCGTTTGCGAAGTAGGGTAGCGCGGCGTAGGGTACGGCGCTTCAGCGCCCGGTAGTGTCCTAAAGGTGCGTTGATGGATTTTTCCCTGAAAATTAGCTTTCGGTCAGATTCTGGTGACTCTGCCCGTGCTGCGTTCTATCATCACCTCGGAGGAGAATGCCAAATGGCCGATTGGGTTGACGAACTCGCTAGAAAGACAAAACAGAAGTACGACGATCAGCGCCTCAGCGATCAAAGGTACGTGATGGAGCAAAAGCAGAAACAGGCTGCTGGAACTGCATTTATGCGGCAGCTTTATAAGGCCCTCGATGAAGCAGGGAAGGAATTCAATCTCAAGATGAGCGGCGTTCCCATAATCGCAGTGCAAAGCATGGATAAATCCATCACCACGCGAGCCAGCATTACGCAAAAGGCACAAAAGGCGGTCGAAGCGAGATATAACGAGGAAATGTTCACCGTTCATCTTGTAGGGCCCGACCCGGGCATGGCAGATGAGTTCCCGCTAGCTACTTTCCGGCGCAAAAGTGAGCCGGGGGAGCCTCCGGAATCCAACCGCAACCCAAGCTGAAGGTGTCAGGACGCACAATTTCGAGAAAGTTCTTGCTTTTTGAGCTGAGATATGTTTCATGTATAAGCATGAAACAAAGTACTTCGCAAAACATCTCCAAACAGCGTACTGAGCTGATCCGTGACCTTCCCGACGTGAGCGACATCCTCCGCGGCTCGCTGCTGCAACGGACCATCCGCCACCGTCAGGGGTGCCCGAAGTGCGAACGCGGAGAGGGGCATCCGGTGGCGGTGCTGGCTGTTTCGTACCCTGGTCCACGGATTCGCCAGGTCAGTTTGCGCAAGGAACAGGTTGCTGAGGTGCAACGGCAGCTGGAGAACTTTCAACGGCTCAAGGCAGGACTGGAACAGATTTGTGAGCTCAATCAAAAAGCCTTGCGTCCAGAGACAACCGGTGCGAAGTCTCGGAGGCGCCACCGTGATTGATCTCCGCCGCCAACAGCATAGCTTCGGCGATGGGTTCATCCGCGAAACCGTCGACGAGTTGTGGGAAGGCTGGATGCGCCATGCCGACGACATCCTGGCCGACGAAGAGCTATTGGAGATTGTCCATCACGCTTTGCAACGCCGCCGCCCACACAGTCGCACGCACGGTCGGCCAGGTACGCCTGCGGAAGTGGTACTCAGGATGTTGCTCCTGAAGCACATTCGGGACTGGAGCTTTGCCGACTTGGAACGGGAAACGCGCGGCAATCTGCTGTACCGCGAGTTCACCCGGGTCGGAGCCGAAAAGGTGCCCGATGCCAAGACCCTCGGGCGGCTGGCCCAGGCCTTGGGCCCAGAGGTCATCGAGAAGATCCATGGCCGCATCGTTGCGCTGGCGCATGAGCGGGCTGTCGTTAAGGGACGCCGCATGCGCGTGGATACCACGGTGGTGGAAACCAACATTCACTATCCTACCGACAGCGGGCTGATGGGAGACGGCGTACGGGTGCTTACCCGCCTGATGAAGAAGGTTTCCGAGATCGCCGGTAAAGCCGGCACCAAACTACGTGATCGTCGGCGGAGCATGCAGCATCGCTTGGTAGAGATTGGCCGAGCGACTCGCAGCAAAGGCAAAGTGGCCCTGGAGAAGGTCAAGACGATTTATCGCAAAGTAGTGGAAGTCACCAGCCGTGTCGTGGGCCAGGCCAAGAAGTTCTCCGCCGAGATTGGCCGGGGTATTAAGCACGCAGCGGAGGTTCTACAACAAGCGACGTTGGACGGGCTGCGGCGCGAACTGGACGTGTTTGTTGCACTCGTGCAGCAAGTGATTCACCAGACCAAGGCGCGCGTGTTTGGTGGCAATACCCGGGCAGAGAACAAACTGGTCAGCATCTTCGAACCCGACACGGAAATCATTCGCAAAGGCAAGGCCAGCAAGCCCACCGAATTCGGCAAGATGGTAAAGATCCAGGAAGCCGAGAATCAGATCATCACGGCCTACGAGATCTATGATCAGCGGCCACTGGACCGCGATCTGTTAATCCCCGCGGTGGAGACCCATGAAGAACGCCTGGACCGGGTGCCGGACCTGGTTGCCGGCGATGCCGGTTTCTACTCTGCACAGGGAGAAGCCAAAGTCCAGGAAATGGGAGTAAAGCGGGTGTCAATCCCGAACCACTCTACCAAGAGCGCTGAACGACGACGGCACCAAAAACAACGCTGGTTCCGCAAAGGGCAAAAGTGGAGAACGGGCTGCGAAGGCAGAATCAGCATACTCAAGCGGCGGCACGGCCTGAACCGTTGCCGCTACAAAGGAACTGCGGGAATGAAGCGATGGGTCGGGCTCGGGGTGATCAGCGATAACCTCATCAACATAGGCCGAGCCCTCGATCAGTAGCGGTTTTCCATCCCACGCCGGCATCGCCGGCTCTCGACTTCCCTAAAAACCGACTTTTGCGCCGG
>CAWFAY010000010.1:0-67959 GCA_963813905.1 uncultured Acidobacteriaceae bacterium
TACCGACAACTGACAACCGACAACTCAAAAACAATGGCACATACAGTTACCCTGATCCCTGGTGACGGCATCGGCCCCGAGGTGGTAAACGCCACCGTACGTATTCTGGAAGCGACCGGCGTGAAGTTCGAATGGGAAAGCTATGCCGCCGGTGCCGAAGCCTACGAGCTCTACAAGGAATACATCCCCAAAGAGCTTATCGAGTCGGTCGAGCGCACCAAGGTTGGGCTGAAGGGTCCGGTCACGACGCCCGTCGGCGGTGGATTCTCCAGCATCAACGTTGCGCTGCGCAGGAAGTTTGAGCTGTTCGCCAACTTCCGGCCTATTCGCAGCCTCCCGGGCGTTCCCTCCCGCTATCAGGGCATCGATCTCATCGTCGTGCGCGAGAACACGAGGGACTCTATTCCGGCATCGAGCACGAAGTCGTGCCCGGCGTGGTGGAGAGCCTGAAGATCATCACCGAGAAAGCTTCGACCCGCATCGCGCGGTTTGCCTTCGAGTACGCGCGCCGGAAAAAACGTAAGAAGATTCATTCCATCCACAAGGCCAACATCATGAAGATGTCGGACGGGCTCTTCATTCGCTGCTCGCGCAATGTGTCGAAGGAATACCCGGAGATCACCTACGGCGAGCACATCGTCGACAACACCTGCATGCAACTGGTGATGAATCCGTACCAGTACGACATCCTGTTGCTGGAAAATCTCTACGGAGATATCGTCTCCGATCTGTGTGCCGGTCTGGTCGGCGGGCTGGGCCTGGTGCCGGGCGCGAACTTCGGCCACGAGTGCGCCATCTTCGAGGCGGTGCATGGTTCCGCGCCTGACATAGCAGGGAAAGATATGGCGAACCCGACGGCAGTGCTGCGCTCAGGGGTGCTAATGCTGCGGCATCTTGGGGAAGAACAAGCAGCCAACCATATCCGCGCCGCGATCGAGAAGGTCTTCACCGAGAAGAAGCACCTGACGCGCGACGTCGGCGGCAGTGCCAGCACAACCGAGTTCACCGACGCGATGGTCGACGCGTTGCACACCATTCCGCCTCCGCAGCCGAAGCCGGTGGAAGTGGAGATGTGATTGGTGAGAGCGGCGTTTCAGCGCCGCGTGCCGGGGCGAGGCGAGAGACACCACTCGAGGAACACGGGCTTCAGTAGTGCACTCCGCGCGGCAAAAGGCCTACTCATGAAACCGCTGATCAGCCATTGCAGCAAATCGGTGCCGCTAACCCGGCAGTCCCATGCTCTGCGCTATCACCTTCGCCGCGACACTGCTACCGATATCTTTTGCCACGCCAAGGATCCACTCGCCCGCAAGCTTGAGCTTTTGAATAACCTTTGACTTATCTCCGCCCTTGGCCGCCTCTTCGGCTTCGGCAATTCTTGCTGTAGCGCGCAACTCGTCAGGAGTGGTAGCCCTTTTTTGCGCTTCGCTTCTGATTCTCTCGAAAGCTCTTGCGAAAGCGCAAGCAAGTCAGGAATGTCGATTGAGGTGCCGACCGTCTGTTGTTGGACAAAATTTTCCGCGTGAGATTCGTCTCCCACGGCGCCTTGCTGACCGCCCGTGATTTTGTATTTGCTCATCTCCATGCTCCAGTTCAAGATGATGGTAAGGTTTGGGTTCTGTGGGTCCGCGAAAACCTTCCTTACTTGGTCGTAAATTTCGTTGTCTGTAATTGGCCCTGTGATGTTCTTAATCAGAGTTTCAGCTTTCACGATGAATGGATCTAAAACCGTCTGGACGTGGTAGGAAACGCCGGATTCGTCACGGCCCGTCAAACATTGCCAATCGTAATATGCCTTCTCCATCGTCGCTCTCACCGTGGTGAGAAGGTTCTGAAACTCCAGTCTGCACCTGTGCCGCACATGGCCAAGGAACTTTCGTTTTAAGTTTGGCGCTGTGACAGCGATAACCGACAAGTCGATGTCGGCGTGGTTTCGCAGTAGCAAAAGTAAGGAGTCGAACAAGAGCCGCTGATCGTCGGGAGCAATTAGTCTCGGAGCATCCTCGTATCTTAGGTCGATTTTCCGCTTTTCCAGCTCTACTAGGACGCTCCTTGACATGCTCGTAGAGCATATCAGCGATGTCCCAACGGATCTTGAGTGCTTCCTGGTCGATGAGCACGTGCGGAGCGAACTTATCCTCCAAGGCAAATTGCCGAATCGAGGCAATCAGCTCGGATTTTCCGTGGGGAGTATCCTGTTCCAATTGCGGTTAAGAGCCTCCCTGAACTTTTCGAAGCACTCATCGATAGCGTTCATGTCCCTGCATTTCCCGATTACGTCGCTGACTGTTGTCGAGTCCGCGATCTGGTCGATAACCTGCTCCGGAACATAGTCCAACAGCAAATATTTGTTGAAACTACCAGTTTCGCTAGTAAAAATTATCGGAAGAGCCGCCTCTAGGAAGCTGTCGAGGTATTGCATCGGTCAGAGCATAGCACAGAAGTACCGCACGCTGGATGCACACGCGAGCCGCTTTTTCTTGCGTCGGCCTTTTGGGCGCGCCTCTGACCCAGCCCCCAACATCGTTCATCCGCGGAGTACAATCCAGCCTAGTGGTCAAACCATGTCATTCAAGAATGGTGATCACTTGCGCGCTCACCGGCTCGGAAAGGCGAAAATTAAGATCCGCCTGAAAACCCCTGACCTGCGGAATTCACCTGCCACCGCACCAGACTCTCAGCCAGTCAAGAAGTAGCTGTCCTTGGTTAGCTAGTCCGAGCGATAGCTAGGCCACTCGTAGGGAAAGAGCTTGCCTGCCTGCTCAGGAGTGAGCTTACATTGGCCAGAGAAGCTGCGTGGGCCAGCACGGGGTCTTTTCCGTCCGCCAGGTCAGCGGCAGTAGGCAGCATGATCTCGTCGGGCGTGACGCCGCCGCGTCGAGGCTTTTCCCATCAGCCATGATGAGGTTGGCATCGGTGATCGAGGCGCCGAAGAAGGTCACGACGTCAACCCCTGCCTTGTGAAAATATGGCTTGGCTTCCATCACGCTGCCGGAGCTGACATCCCCAATCACAGTCCCGCGTTTTTCCAGTTGAACAACCCGTGCCAGCAGTTCAGATGCTGATGCGGACTTGCTGTCGATGAGAACGTAGAGCTTACCTTCGAAATTGTGACGGTTGGACTTAGCGACCATTGGCTTGTGCACATCGCGTCCGACCCGATCGCAAATCTTTACATCGTGGTCGTACAGTCCGGCGACTACCGCCTTCAGCACTTCAACGTCGCCGCCGCCGTTCTGGCGCAGATCAAAGACCACGGTCTTGTGTTTGCGCGCCATCGAAACCACCTTACCGGCTTCCCCTCGTCGAACATGAATGAGGGCAGCTTAACGATGAGAAGGTCATCGCCAAACTCGACGGTACGAATGCGCTGCCTGCGCACCCACTCCTCGCCTTCGAGAGACATATTTTGGATTGTTTCCGCGTTCAGGTCCTGTACGTGAGCACGCGGCTGGAAGGTCGCTTCCAGCAGGGTTTTGCGCTCCTCCCCTTGCGGATTGCGTAGGGTAACAGTCAGTTGTGGCAAGGGCCGAAGGATGCTGAATGTGTATTCGATCTTCCACAGGTTGTCGCGCGTAACGCGATAGCCGTTAATTGCCACCACCTGATCGCCGGGTTTTACGCCGTGCTTTTCGGCGTCTCCTCCTGGCCGCACTCCGGTGACATAGCAATCCTTGCCGATCATCTGGATCGTCAGACCGTGGTCCAGAATGTAGGGACGCGGAGGCGGAACCAGAAAAGTATGCGAATCGTTCAAGCTATCGAGCGTGGCCGCTACGTGCGACATCGCCATATTTAAAGATTTTTCCTGCTTGATCTGTTCGCGTGCATGCGCGACCTTCGCCTGCCAGTCGACACCGTGCAATGTCGGATCATAGTAATGATGGGTGACATCGTCGGACAGCAATGAGAGCATCGCCTCCACGTAATTGCGCTCGCCAGGCGTCATCTCCTTCGGTTGGTCTGCGGAAAAGGCAAATTGGAGGATAAATAATAGTGATAAGAAAGTGGCGATTCTTGGCAGTCGCATAGCTTACGTGCTCCTGATGCGCAACACTATAAGCCCATTTGCAAATATCAACTAGTATTTTATTTGGTGGACTATCACCGGATTATGCGTTGCCGGCCTTGGTCCTATTCCTATTCGTAGTTGTTTCTAGTGTTTACGGGCTGCAACGCTTGTCGTCCGACCGAATCGGCGCCTACTCTACGCCCAGGCACAGCTTCAGCCTCGGACACTCGTCGCTGCTGTCAAAGGAGTACAATCCAGCCTGAGGTAAATTCATGTCGTTCAAGAATGGTGATCGCTCGCGCGCTCACCGGCTGCGTGCACAAAGGGATAAGCTTCGCATCAAGACACGTGAGTTGCGCGCGGCGACTCCGGCGCAAACAGCAAAAGCCAAGCCCGCCAAATAGCTAGGTAGAGCTGGCCTTTAGGCCGGCGTTAAGCCTGCACCTTAAGTTTTGAAACTGGGGCTGGGCTGGTCATTCTGCAAATGACCAGCCCAGCCCCGGTCATTTGTCTTTTCAGGGCCAACGCGGCGCTGAATGAAGCGCCGCTCTACCCTTTTCGGACGGGATGTACCTTATTGTTAAGCTTCTATTGCGATCAGCGGCGCTTGCTTCTCGAGTACTTCGCCGATCTCTGTTGCGCAAACTCCCGCTGCCAGAAGTTTCTCGACTAGGCGGTCGCAATCGGCGGCGGCGACGGAGATCAACAGTCCGCCAGCGGTCTGAGGATCGTAGAGCAGGGTACGAAGATCTTCCGGCACTCCGGCGGAGTACTCGACACAGCCCTCGGCGAAGCCGCGATTCGACTTCAGGCCGCCGGGGATATAGCCGCGGCGCACGCATTCCAGAGCGCCCTCCAGCAGCGGCACTCTTGACGCGAAGATGCGCAAGCTCACGCCCGAGCCGCGCGCCAACTCGCGCGCATGGCCAATGAGGCCGAAGCCAGTTATGTCGGTCATGCCGTGTACTTCAAAGCCGCTGGTGACAATCTCGGCCGCGGTCTTATTCAGCGTAATCATGGAGCGAATGGCGCCGCGCGTCCAGGCAAAGTCGGCCTTCCGTCGCTTGATCGCCGTGGAGATGACGCCGGTGCCGATCGCCTTGGTGAAGACGAGCTTGTCCCCTGCACGCGCTCCGCTGTTGGCCAGGATGCGCTTGGGGTGAACAGTGCCGGTCACCGAGTAGCCGAGTTTGATCTCAAGATCGCGAATGCTGTGCCCGCCTATTACCGTGCAGACGGCTTCTATCATCTTCGACAACCCGCCGGAGAGCATCCGCTCCAGGATGTTAGGATCGCCGTCTTCGGGGAAGCACACCAGCGCCAGCGCGCTGACGGGCTTGCCTCCCATGGCATAAACGTCGCTCAGCGCGTTGGTGGCGGCGATTTGCCCGAACACGTACGGGTCATCGACGATAGGAGTAAAGAAGTCGGCCGTCTGCACGACGGCGAGCTCGGGCGTGAGTTGATACACGCCGGCGTCGTCGGCTGTCTCAAAGCCGATGAGCACGTTGGGGTCATGTTGCCGGGCTAATTTCCCAAGCACCGAGTCCAGCACCGCCGGACTTAGCTTGCTGGCTCAACCCGCGGCCTTGACCATCTCCGTCAGGCGTACTGTAGTGCCTTCAGCCATTAGGTTGATTGTAGCAATGGAACAGTAGCCTGGAACGGAGTTTGCGATGCGGGGAAACAGGCCCGACTCACCAACAACCGAGTATTGGCAACTGACAACTGTCTTCTCAATCCCCGTCTTCTGCCAATCGCACTTGACCGGCCTTGCGCGCGCTTACCTCGTCCCAGCGTACCCACGCGATATAAAGGACGACCACGATGTTGATCAGAAGAATCACCCAATGAACTATAGTGGGGCGCCGGATGAGCGCATACAACTCGAACGGGAGGTAGACCGCTCCGGAGATGATGGCTAACCACTCCGCCCAAACCCTTTGGCGCCACAAGCCGTACGACTCGATGAAGCGGCCGGTGGCGTACAACAGAGTGATGGTTAGCACTACCGTGACATTGGCATCCATGATCTTGGCGGCAGCATGAACGAAGGCCTGCGACAGGCGACGGTCAGGATCGATATTCAGGTAATAAAGAAGGTTTTGCGCGGCGTCTTCCAGGTCAAAGTCTTTGCGAATCAGTTCCAGAAAGACCAAACCTGCGCCGACCGCAAGCAGCCCTTTGGTGAATTCGATTGCCGCGACGGTTCGCAAGCCCTTTTTGTGGCCTGAGCTGTGGGCTACGGCCTCGCAACGGTTTCGGGGTAGCTCTTTCAATGCGGCTATGTTGCTGTTGTGAACCAACGCTGAATACTCAGAACATCGTTATCCGAATCGTTCTATTGTCGATTGGAAGCGTGCCCCACGAACGAGGTTTTTCACCAACAGTAAGTTAATTGTTCGTGAGCCGGGCGGTTAAGTCAATTCTCCGTCGGTTGCAGATCGATCTGGCGCGCCGCCTGCACCATGTGTTCCACCTCTAACAGCTTTAGACGGCAGCGCTCGTCGCAGGCACCCGCACGCTCCGCTGCCTCGATCCGCTTCCAACCAGCGTAATCGACCCAAGCGACGCCGCGCGATTGTAGTACTTCCGCGAGATCGGGATTGGCTTTCTCTGGCGATGCAGCGACTTCGCTCGCGATTTTCTGCGCTACCTCAAGCGCTTCGGCGCGATTAGTGGGGATCGTACCGGAAGGACCGCGCTTGGCCCAGCCGACGACGTAGAGGCCATGGTCGACCTTGCCCGCATCATTCGCGAATATTCCGTTTAGCGGAAGCGCCGTGCAGCAGCGAACTGCCTCGTATCCGATGCAGGTGACGGCGATCTGGGCGGGGATTTCGATCTCGTCCCCTGAGGCCGAGCGAAAGAGAACAGACTGCAGGCTTGGGTAGAGCTGGCCTTCAGGCCAGCGTTCAGGTGGTAGTAAATAGGTGGGGGCTTTAGCCCCCGAGGTATCTTCCGCGGTCGTATTCAGCAGCCTGCTTGGTTGTGCCGATGAGCTATGCACTTGTTGCCCACCTTCACAGACTTCAGTTCGGCAGGGTTCCTCACAGCCTATGAAGTTTACTGGCGTGAGGCAGAAGTGGAAGTGAATTGTAACCGGAATACTGGTGCGCTCATCGGCAGCAAACCCTTGCAAGACTCTCTGGACCGGCGTTTCGCCGGAGAGTTCTCGCGGGTCCTCGATGACCGGCTTCGCTCGTTGCAGTGTTCCCATTTCTTTCAGTTCGCTGGGACTGAACTTCGCGTCAGCGGCGCCGCGGCGGCCCACAATATGAATGTCCTCGATTGGCTGCGAGCGCAAGGCAGCGAGAACATCCGGCGTCAAGTCGGAACCCTTTAACTCGTCTCCGTGCTTTGCCAGAATGCGCGCAACATCGAGCGCTACATTGCCGTTGCCGATGATCACCGCCGAGCGGACGTTGTGTAGGTCGGGTGTGGTGCGCGAAGGGTGTCCGTTATACCAGCCGACGAATGCGCCCGAACCGATGACGTTGCGAAGGTCTTCGCCGGGAATATCAAGCTTGCGGTCGCGCGGAGCTCCCGTCGCCAGTACCACAATGCGGTACAGCTGGCTAAGCTCGTGGAGGGTGACATCGCGGCCTACCTCGACATTTCCGAAGAACCGCACTCGATCTCGCGAGAGGGTACGGTCCAGGACGCGAGCCGCTCCCTTGGTGCCTTGGTGGTCGGGTGCGACACCGTAACGAATCAGCCCAAACGGCACCGGCAGCTTCTCCAGCACGTCGATACGCGCGTCCGGCAGCAGCTTCAGCAAGTGCTCGGCGACGTAACATCCGGCAGGACCAGAGCCGATGATGCAAAGACGCTTTTCGCTATTCGCTATTCGCTCTTCGCCAGAATTGCCATTCGGCATGGAGTGGACCCCAATTTTGAGACAACCAGAACACCCATAAAATTCAGCGAAAGGGGACTGGCATGTCATCAAAACGGAAGTTTACCCGAGAGTTCAAGTTATCGGCGGTGCGTCGCATGCAAAGCGGGGAGCCGGTGGCGCGGCTGGCACGGGAGTTGGAGGTAGGTCCGGGCGAGCTTTACCGCTGGTATCACGAACAGGAGAAGTTGGGGGCAGGCGCCTTTATGGGCTCGGGACACAAGCGGGCCGAGGCGGATCGGATGGCGGAGCTGGAGCGCAAGATCGGGCAGCAGACGCTGGAGATTGATTTTTTAAAGCGAGCCTTGCAGCGTGTGGAAGAACAGCGCCAGCTGCGGGCGCTGGCTGGCGGCGCGCGGTCTACGAACAAATCCAACGGGAAGTCGCCGCGGAACGAGGTTTGACGATGCAGCGGATGTGCCATTTGGCGGAAGTCAGCCGCGCCGGGGTGTATCGGCGTCGGCGGCCAGCCGCAGTACCGTCCGAAGAGCTGGCGGTGCGCGACGCGGTGCAGCGGGTGGCTCTGGAATGGCCCGCCTACGGCAGTCGGAGGATAACCCACGAACTGCAGCAGCGCGGCTGGAGGGTGAATCGCAAGCGGGTGCAGCGCATCCTGCGCGAGGACAACCTGCTCTGCCTGCGCCACCGCAAGTTCGTGGTGACAACCGACTCGAAACATGATCTGCCGGTGTATCCCAACTTGGCGAAAGCCATGGTGCCGACCAGCATCAATCAGCTCTGGCGCGCGGATATCACGTACATTCGCCTGGCCGAGGAGTTCGTCTACCTGGCAGTGATTCTGGATGCTTATTCCCGGCGGGTCATCGGCTGGGCGCTGGATCGTACGCTGCAGGACAGGCTGACAATCACGGCTTTGGAAATGGCGCTGACGCAGCGCGGGGCGCCGGTCGGCCTGGTGCACCATTCCGATCGCGGAGTGCAGTATGCCAGCCACGATTACACTCAGATCTTGCAGGAACACGGCATCCGCATCAGCATGTCGCGCACCGGCAATCCTTGGGACAACGCCGCCTGCGAGTCTTTCATGAAGACGCTGAAGTACGAGGAAGTTTACCGCAGCGAGTACCGCGATCTGGCCGACGCTTATGCGCGCATCGGGGAATTCCTGGAGGTCGTCTATAACCAGAAGCGGCTGCACTCGGCGCTGGATTACCGCTCGCCGGCTGCCTTCGAGCAGTCGCTGCTGTCGTCGCCGACGCTGGTGGAGGTGCCGGCATGAGTTTTCTGAGGCATGGGGAAATCTATCCATGTACCAAGGGCACGACCTCGCGACCGTGCCCGCGCCCATCACCATGGATGAGTTTCCAGCCGGTTATTCCTGGCGGGTTGCTCTTCAGCAGAGCCCGCGTCCGCTTCACCAGCCGACGCCACTCTGCGGCTGCTCCCGCTTCAATGTCAACGCAACTTCATCGAACGGTACTTTGTGACTGTTCTGGTTGTCTCAGCCCAGGGGTCCACCGCAGCATCGGGTTGTCAATGAGGGTTTTGTTTTGCATTCAACAGCATGGTAGAAGCCGCTTACGATCTATGTTCTCTGGCGAAAAGCGAACAGCGAAAGGCGCTTCGCGCTTCGCGCGCTACGCCATCCTCACATACTCATAATCCACAGGATTGTTGTTGATCCCGCGATCGGGGGGCGCGATCCATGCCGCCATCTTGCCCGGCTCGTAGACGCCGTGCATCAAGCTGAGGATGTACGCCTGGTCGGCTTCGCTGGGCAGCCAGTCTGCTTTGAGACGGTTGAACTCCTCTTGCGGAATGGGATTGCCTTGCAGGTCGGTCGGCACGCCCGCCCAGGCGCCGATGTTGCGGCGGAAGCGCGTAGAAGGCAATGACAGCCGGAAGCTGTGCCCAGCTCTTTCGATCAGCCGGTTCCAGCGCTTCACGCCGAGATCGCAGTCGCGCACGTACGAGCCGCGCGTGACTTCGTTCATCGCGTTGCGCATGGGAATGTCTTCGCTCTTCGTGCTGCCCTTGCCGTCCGGCATCTCCAGGACGAAGTTCGTATCGCGCGCGACGTGGTCTTCGTACTGCGCTTCGTCAGGACGGCCCTTCAGCCCATTGGCGAAGTACGAAGCCGCGTTCGAAGACTGCTCCGAGCCAAACAAGTCGAGCGACGAGGAGAACCAGAAGTTCAGATAACGCTGCACGGTCGGCAGGTCGATCGCGCCCGCGTTGCGAATCGCCACGGGATCGTCGGTATTCAGCTCCTTCATCACTTCCAGCGTGCGCTTGATCACGCGGTTGATCCCCGTATCGCCGACGAACATGTGGTGCGCCTCTTCGGTCAGCATGAACGAGCAGGTGCGCGCCAGCGGATCGAAGCTCGACTCGGCCAGCGACTTAAGCTGGAACTTGCCGTCGCGATCGGTGAAGTAGGTGAACATGAAGAAGCTGAGCCAGTCGCGGATAGGCTCGTTGAACGTGCCAAGAATGCGCGGCTTGTCGGCGTCGCCTGAATGCCGCTCCAGCAACTCCTCCGCTTCCTCGCGGCCGTCGCGACCGAAATAGGCGTGCAGCAGGTACACCATGGCCCACAGATGCCGGCCTTCTTCCACATTCACCTGGAATAAGTTGCGCAAATCGTAAAGTGAAGGCGCGGTGTGACCCAACATCCGCTGCTGCTCGACGGACGCTGGTTCCGTGTCGCCCTGGGTGACGATCAGCCGCCGCAACGTGGCGCGATACTCGCCGGGAATCTGCTGCCAGACATCCTGCCCGAAGCTGTCGCCGAAACCGATTTTGCGATTGGGGTCGCGTTCGGCGAGGAAGATCCCCCAGCGATACTCGGGCATGCGCACGAAGCCGTACGTCGCCCAGCCCTTGGCATCGACAGAAGTCGCGGTTCGCAGATAAACGTCGGCGACCTGGAAATCGCGCGGCCCCAGTTCCTGCCACCAGTTGAGGAACTCGGGCTGCCAGTGCTCCAGAGCGCGCTGCAGAATGCGATTCGACCCAAGATCGACGTTGTTAGGAATGCGCTCGGTGTAATTGATGGACATGAACTAATCCTTTTGGTATTCGTTACTCGCTGTTCGCTGTTCGCTGTGTTCGCTGTTCGCTATTCGCCTGTCGCTCTTCGCCAGAGAGGATCGAGACGCTTAGCGGCTTTAATATCGCTGTTGAAGGGAACACAATCTTGGTTGAAAAACCGACGCCGACTAGCAACCCTGGCGAATAGCGAATACCGGCCCTTCACACTCTCTCCCAGGTAAACTTCGCCTTCGAGCCGGAGCCGAATAGCTTCAGCGCGCCATGTTCGCCGGTCGAGTTCGGGCGAATAAACACCCAGTTCTGCCAGGCCGAGAGCCGGCCGAAAATCTTGGTCTCCATGCTCTCCGCGCCAGGAAAGCGCAAGCTGGCTTCCATACCGGTTAGCGCGTCAGGCGAAAGACTCACCCGCTCTTCAATTGCGATGCGAACTTCGTCCTGCCAATCGAGCTCGTCGGGAGCGAATGTGACCAAACACAACTCGAGCGCCTGTGCGGTGCCGATCGGCTTACCCAGGGTCGCACCGATAGCCGCGCGAGTGCGGGCTTTGCCGCTGCAACGCACTTCCAACCGGCTAAGGCGATTGACGGCCGGCAGCAGCCCGAAATTAAAAACATTCACCGCGATTTTGGGGGCGTCGCCGTCGCCTTCTGGCATTGCCAGCATGTAACTTCGATCGGCTGCTACAACAAGTTCATACAGGATGCCGCCAAAACATGAGCCGGGCTCAATCAGCGTGAACATGCTGCGCGAGGAGACTTCCAGTCGAGCGAACGTCCGGCGCAACATACCGATGGTTTCGCGGACCAGCCAGTCGTTGCGGTGTTCCAGCATCACCTCGTCGGACGCGAGCACCGCGTCGATGCTGCCGGCACTCTTGATAAGAAGCAGCCCCAGTTCCGGTTCGTTGACGCGCAGCATCAGGATGGCATCATCCAATTCGCGTGCCATGCGCAGCGGCCACCACTGGTCGCCTTCGGCGTGTATCGCGTCAGGCTCCAGCGGCTGCAAGCCTTCCGGACCGCGAACCGTAAGAGTTGCAGTGCGGCCAGGGCGATCGAACTCCACGTCAACGTACTTGTAGTGATAGCCGAGATTATCGACGCGCCGGTCTAGAGCGGTGAGCTTGATGCCCTTCGCATTCGTCGGCGCGGGTCGAGTCGGAGGCCAGCGCTTCGGCACGCTCGCGCACCAGGCCCTGAAACTTCGCCGGGGGTGCAATGTCGTCGACCAAGCCCCACTGCTTCGCTCGTTCGCCCTTCACGCCGTCCGGGTTAGTGCAGAAGGCGTCAGCCAGGTCGCGGCGCACGTGGCGTTTGTCGACCACGCGTGTCAGACCGCCCGTGCCTGGCAGCACGCCCAGCAGCGGAACCTCGGGCAAGCTCACGGCGCTGGAGCGATCGTCGACCAAGCAGGATTTCGTCACATGCCAGCGCCAACTCGTAGCCGCCGCCTGCGGTGGTTCCGTTCAGCGCGGCGACAAAGCGCAGCCCATCGTGCCGGCTGGAGTCCTCCATGCCATTGCGGGTCTCGTTGGTGAACTTGCAGAAGTTGACCTTCCACGCGTGCGACGACGAGCCCAGCATGTAGATGTTCGCCCCGGCGCAAAACATGCGCTCTTTGGCGCTGGTCAGTACCACGCACGCGACCTCAGGATGCTCAAAGCGAATGCGCTGCAGCAGGTCGTGCAGCTCGATGTCGACGCCCAGGTCGTACGAGTTCAGCTTCAGCTTGTAGCCGGGCTTCAGCGGGCAGTCTTCGTTCACGTCCATCGCAATGGTCGCGATGCGGCCGTCAATCGCCAGCCGCCAATGGCGATACTCGCCGCCGGGGACGTCGAAGGTAATCATCTGCTGTGCTTCGAGCACGTCAGGCATAAAGCTCTCCTCACTATGGGAACGATAGGGCAGACGCTACGGTGCAGCGTGCCGGGCCCCCACGGGCCGGGGAACATCTATGAGATGCATTATAATGCATGGCGCTCTGCCAAGTTGTGGAAATATTATGCAAGTTCAGCGGTTTAACGCCGGCGCGCTGAGCGCCTCAACAATAAGCTCCGTTGTGCCCGCCGGTGACTGGCTGCTGGTGTCGACGGTCAAGTCGGCCTTGCGGTACAGCGGTTCACGCACCGCTAAAATCCGCTGTAGGTCGGACATCGACTCGCGGTTGTCGGCCATCGGGCGCATATCACCCTGGGCGATTACGCGCTGCATGTGATCTTCCGCAGAGGCGCGCAGCCACACGGTGAAGCACATGGTAAGCAGACGCTCGAAGGTCGCCGGCTCGGAGACCAGGCTGCCGCCGGTGGCGAGCACGAATCGTGGATAGCGTTCTATGACGTCATCCAGGCAGCGCCGCTCGAAGCGACGAAAGCCGCCTTGCCCGTACAAATCGAAGATAGCGCTCAGCGAAACCCCGCTCTCCTGCTCGATCAGGCGATCAAGTTCCAGGAAGCGGTACCTCCAGCCGCTCCGCCAGCATTGCTCCGAGGGTTGATTTTCCAGCTCCGCGCAGCCCTATGAGCGCGACCCGTCCGCGTCGCGCTGCCAGATCGACGCCGCCGAAATGCTCGACCAGCAAGCTGCGGGCTTCGGCGAGTTCTTCGGTGGGCAGGCGCCGCAAGAACTCGGTGGTGTGAACCAGGTCGATCGGCGGCTCAGGGCCGTCGTAGACCAGGGCTTCTACCGGGACATCGAGCGCCTGCGCGATGTCGCGGAGCAGCAGGATCGAGATGTTACCCTGGCCGGTTTCGAGCTGGGCAAGATAGCGCTCGGAGACTCCCGAGTCGCGGGCGAGAATCTTGCGCGTCATGCCGCGACGGGCCCGGGCCTCGCGCACACGGTCTCCCAACAGCTTCAGGAAGCTGGTATCCACAGCACCGGCGATGGCGGATGTGGCAAGCTCTTGCGGCATTTCAAAGTCAGCTCGGCGGCGGTAGCCGTCCCTGGAGTCAGAAAACAATACAGCGCTGCGTATGCATTATACTTCCGCTAGATCAGTTTTATTTGAGGATTTGCAACGAGATGACTGCCACGACAGGGCGAGGGCCGTGCCGCTGAACCTAACGATTCTGGTTGGAACCATGACAGGCACCGCCGAAATGGTCGCGCAGGAGGTGCAGACTGCGCTGGAGGCATCGGGCCATCGGGCCAGCATCCAGATGATGGATGGCCTCGACGCGAGCGTCTTTTCCGGCGGCGGGCCATTTCTGGTCTGCACTTCGACCTACGGCCAGGGCGATGTGCCCGACAACGCCCAGGCTTTGTTCAACAGTCTCGAAACTGAGCGCCCCGACCTCTCATCGGTCACCTACGGGGTGATCGCTCTCGGCGATCGCACTTACAAGGACACCTATTGCCAGGGCGGCATGCGATTCGATGCTCTCCTCACCCAGCTCGGCGCAAGACGCGCCGGCGAAATCCTGCTGCACGACGCCAGTTCCGGGACACTGCCGGAAGAGGTGGCGGCGCAGTGGGTGGTTCCCTGGGCGGAGCAGCATTTGATGGCATCGTCCGAGTCTGCCTAGAGGTTCCTGAAGGGGCGCTCTTCCATCAGCAAGAAATTAGTTGATGGTCACGGGAATAGTCACGCTGTGATTCAGGCCGCCGCTTACGGCCGTCACGGTCACAGTGCCGTTGAGCGGGGTGAAGGAATTATTGTTGTTGTTATTGTTGGACCCGCCACCGCCGCAGGCGAAAAGCCCCAGCACGAACACCAGTCCCAGCAGGCTCAGCGAGGCCTTACGCAACACACGGCGTCCCGGCCGCTTGCTTTCTCCCCAGGGAATGAAACACACGGCCGCCAAGCCAAAGCTTAACTCCATGCCCCAGGGATGCCCGGGCAAGGGAGGCGATTGCAGTGCAGCGCCGCTGGTCGCCGTCACCGTCAGGGTGGAATTCTGACCTGCGTTAACGCTGTTCGGACTGAGGGAACAGGTTGTCGCGCCCAGAGAGGACGACACCGTGCACGTGAGGCTCACGCTCCCTCCCAACGGTGAGCCGGTTCCGGTCACCGCGATGGTGGAGCTTCCGGTACCACTTCGAACCAGAGCCAATGAGGTCGGGTTCGCAGACAGGGTGAAGTCCGGAGGGACAACTCCATTCCACGCTGCGACGAGCGCGCCGGCATCCAGGGTGCCCAAGCCGCTGGCGAGATCGTAACCTGTGCCGGCGCTGTAGCCGATCGTGCCTCCGCTGGGGCAGTCCTTGGTCCCCATCTGGCACGGCACCTTGTTGTCCCCCGAGGTGATGTCGTGGAAGACGTTCGATGTGCTGCCGGCGAGCGAGTAGAGCATTGAATTGACATTTCCCAAGCGCGTGCCGAATTTCTGGTTCATCAGGGCAACGAGTCCGGCGAACACCGGCGAGGCGGCCGACGTTCCTCCGATCACATTCAGCGTCTGGTCGCTCCTGCGGAAACCGCTTACACAACTGCTCTGAGAACAGATCAGGTATCCATCGTGGTTGGGAGAGGAAGTCAGAGAAATGTCGGGCACATCACGCTGGCCATCGGTGGGCACACCGGTACCCGTCTGCCAGGTCGGCTTAGTGAAAAGCGTGCTAACGCCACCCCCGCCAGCGGCAATTCCTGCGGAATCGGTATCGTTCCAAACGATCTCAGGAATGTATGACTTGGCGGTGGCGCTGGTATCGGTCTGGCTGCTCGACCCCTTCCAGTACTGGGTCTCGGAGGCGACGCCGTTGCTGACCGTGGCCGCGTCATCTCCGGTGAACTCGCTGCCTCCCATAGCGGTTACGTATTGGGTGGAGGCAGGTACATCCACGGCCAGGCCGTGAGTCGCTATGGTCACCGGATTTGATGCGCTGCCATCACAATCGGCGGCGCCGCTGTCGCCAGAGGCAGAAGTGATGGTTTGCCCCTGTAAGTTGGCCTGGGCCAGTACCTGCGTGAGGACCGTAACCGACGAAGCGCCGAAGCTTGCTTCGCAATTTCCATAGCTGATACTGATCACCGGAGCCAGATTGTTATTGACGATATACGGCAACGAGGTGAACAGAGCGTTGTCGGAATAAACAAAGACGATCTGCGCCTTGGGCGCAATTGCGCCCGACCACTCGATGTCCAGGTTGGCTTCATCTACGTCGCCTGTGCTGTAGGTCGGGGTTCCCGTCTTGACTAGCTGCAGGTTGATCGCCGGTAGACCACTCAGTGAGCGAAACGTGTCGACGTCCGCATGGCTGCCGTCGTCCGTTGGAGTCAATAAGGTCTGACCGACGACGGCGATCGCCTCACCGGTCCCGTCGATCCCGGAATTGTACAGACTATTGACGTTGTAGATGGTCCCCAAGTCTCCCGGCACCAGGAAATGGCTCCCGGAGATGCTGGAGGTGAAGTGGGCAATCGACATGGGCCGCGGGCGGAAGTCGTTCAGCGAAGTGATACCTGAAACCGTGCCGGCAAAGGCGGTAGGCAACTGCGGCGAGGCTGTGTTGGCGTAGTGGGTTTCGCCGTTCAGCACAAAACGATGGATCGGCGTACGGAAGGCCGCTGCAACTTGCCCTGCGTTGCCGTCGAACTCAATGGATGTCCGGCTACGCGAGACCGCGAGGTTGCGGAATCCATGAGCTTGCAGCCACGAGCTTACCTTGGCGAGGTCATTCGGATTCATTCCGAAGCGTGCGCCGTATTGCTCGGGCGTGAGCCATTTGTGATAGTTGGGCGAAGCCGGATCCAGTTGCTCGCGTAACATCTCATTCAGATCGCTTTGCTGAGCGGCGCTGGGCTTGAAGAAAATCGCCATGCGCGCTAGCGATTTGTTGGCTGGCACGCTGCCCTGGTCGAGAGCGCGCGCGATGCGCGGATGGACCCCACCCGGCAGCAACGCGACGTCGGCATCATTAACCGGCCGCTTGATACGCTCAACGACACCAGGTTGAGCCAAAGAACACACGCTGAACAGCAAGGCGAAACCAAGGTAGGCGGCGCTACGACAAACCCCGTTCCAGTTCATATACACTCCGCAATTCGACGTTTGGCGAAACAGCTGTTTGCGTGCGGTAGCAGCGAAAACAGAATAAGCCTAAAACCGACTTACTCCAACCCGAGAAGAACCTTAGTGGAACAGATTTCGTAGTTATGCTAGTTCAACCCAGCTACTCAGGGATTGTTTCGCGGTGAAACCGCTGGGAAGGCTCACCACGGAGACACGGAGGACACGGAATAACAATGAAAGCATTGTAGGGGCCTGCGCGTACTCAGCGCTGCTCCGGCAATGGACGATTGCTCAACAAAGCGTATAGAAAAATCCGGAGGGCCATCCAGCGAAACAAGCTATTGCCTCACTCTGTGTTCCGGGTGCCTCATCCCGAGCGCAGCCGAGGGACTTGCAGTTCCCGACGCGCGCTCCGTCGTGAGACTAGTCCCCGTTATAATTGGGTGTTCCACATCCCTTCGCCTGCGCGCAAGCCAATCTAACGGCGAAGATTCGGACTCATACCATGACAGGAATCGAATTAATTCTCGCCCGCGAGGTGCTCGACTCGCGCGGCAATCCCACCGTTGAAGCCGATGTGATTCTCGAAAGCGGAGCCCGTGGCCGCGCCATTGTTCCCAGCGGAGCCTCGACCGGTGAGCACGAAGCGGTTGAGCTGCGCGACGGCGACAAGAGCCGCTACCAGGGCAAAGGCGTGCTCAAGGCAGTCGACAACATCAATGAAGTGATTGCGCCCGAATTGGAAGGTCTCGATGCCAGCGAGCAGCGCGAGCTGGACGACATCATGGGTGAGCTCGACGGAACGCCGAACAAAAGCAAGCTGGGCGCCAATGCGATTCTGGCAGTTTCCATGGCGGCTTCGCGCGCGGTGGCCGACCACCTGGGAATCGAGCTCTACCAGTATCTCGGCGGGTTTACCGCCAGCCTGCTGCCTACGCCGATGATGAATATCCTCAACGGCGGCGCCCATGCTGACAGCAACGTCGACTTTCAGGAATTCATGGTGATGCCGGTGGGCGCGCCGTCCTTCAGCGAGGCGCTGCGCTGGGGCGTGGAAACCTTTCACACGCTTAAGGGCGTGCTGAAGAAGCGCGGCTACAACACCGCCGTCGGCGATGAAGGTGGCTTCGCTCCCTCGCTCAAGTCCAATATTGAAGCGATCGAAGTGATTCTCGAAGCCATCACCCAGGCCGGCTACAAGCCGGGCGAACAGATCGCCATTGCTCTCGATCCGGCGGCCAGCGAGTTCTACGACTCGGACAAGAAGAAATACGTCTTCAAGAAATCGGACAAGAGCGAGCACTCCAGCGAAGATATGGTGAAGTTCTACGCGGACTGGGTGCGGCAGTATCCCATTGTTTCACTGGAAGACGGCTTGGCGGAAGACGATTGGGACGGCTGGAAGATCCTCACCGATGAGTTGGGCGGCAAGATTCAATTGGTCGGAGACGATATCTTCGTCACGAATATCGAGATCTTCCAGCGCGGCATAGACTCCGGTGTGGCCAATTCGATTCTGATCAAGCTCAACCAGATCGGCTCGGTGAGCGAGACGATCGACGCCATCAACCTGGCGCGCGAGAACCGCTACACGGCTGTCATCTCGCATCGCTCCGGCGAAACCGAAGACACGTTCATAGCCGACCTCGCGGTTGCCACCGGCGCGGGCCAGATCAAGACCGGCTCCGCCTCGCGCACCGACCGTATCGCCAAATACAACCAGTTGCTGCGCATCGAAGAAGAGCTGGGCACGGCGGCGAGGTTCAATGGTCTGAAAGCGCTGAACTATCGCGGCGAGTTGGCGAATAAGGCGAAGGCGTAGTGGCCGGGGGGCTTTGCAGGTTTCCTGCTTGGAAGGACGTGGCTTTAGGTTTAACCGCGCCGAAAATATCTGTTTGGATCCTGGCTTCAGCCCCCAGGGAAATCGGTGTCTCAACCGCAAAGGATGATTGCCCTTGGCGGCTGAAGCCTACTTGAACGCAGTTCTAACGGCGCGTCTGAAGACGCGCCCCTTCAAAGCGGAGGCAATTACCGGCCAATTGTTGATTGTTATAATCAGGCGGGAATCAGAGATCATATTCGCGATCCAGGAAGCGCCCGAAGGCGGGTATAGCGCACAAGCGCTCGGACATCCGATCTTCACTCAGGCTGAGTCTGTGGGTGAGCTGCGTGACATGGTGCGCGATGCTGTTCGCTGTCACTTTGAGGTCGATGAAGTGCCGTCCGTCATTCGTCTCCACTTCGTGCATTGATGAGGTGATCTCGGCTTGAAGCTGCCTCGTGATCTGAGGGAAACAAAGTTGCAAACGGGTCTCTATGGATCCTAATCCGCACGACATTTATGCCGGACTCTCCGGCTTTGTTCTTGGTCCTGATCGCGCGGAGTTGGGCAGCGGAGTGGTAATTTCTAGAACGTACGCTCACTTCATGGCGCCATTTCTGATGGCTTTCGCCCCGGCCGCCCCAGGAAAAGCTCACCCCACTCCTTGGAAATCCGCGCAAGGTGGTTTTGGAATAGACATACTCGCTGAGCTTTTCGTGCCGGGGAACTGCGAGCCGGCCCCGCTCGATCAACTGAATGCCGTGTGGTGGATTGCAGCTCTCCTCAGATTGAAAAGTACCACCGCTGTGTCTGTCCCTGTCATTTCATCGGAGCGATTTGCTTCCATTCCTGTCATAAAACAGGAACCTATTCTGCGCCCCATGGAGATATATACGTCGCGTTTGTACCCTGACAGGAGCAGAAGTCTTCCGACGATCGGGAGCGCTGAACTTGAATGGGTTCGGCAGCACTGGCAGGACAGCACGCTACTGCTAAACAATAACGATTTTAGCGTAGCATTTCAGGCCATCGATTTTAGCATTTGGAACTCCAATCCAGCGCTTGCACTTGTATCGGTATGGGGAGGACTGGAACGGTTGTTTTCTCCCTCAAGCCAAGAGCTAAGCTTCCGCGTTTCTGCCAATATCGCAGCATATCTCGAGGCTCCCGGCAGAGAGCGCTACAAATGCTTCAAGCATGTTAGGTCGTTGTATGACCATCGTTCCAAAGCTGCGCACGGTGACGGGAAATCCGAAATTCAGCCATAGGTCGAGACCTTCGCCATCGCGAGGCGGATCCTGGTGAGAATGATAGAAGCGAGGCACGTACCGAACAAGAAAGAGCTCGAGGCTCGCATGTTCGGAGATGACCTAGGTATAACAGAGTCGAATCCTTCGACCGCCGCAAATTGAGTATGACTCCACCCAAACCTCTCGTCCTCATCATTCTCGATGGCTGGGGCTATGCTCCGCCGTCTCCGGCCAATGCCATCTCGCTGGCGCGCAAGCCGAACTACGACAAACTGCTTGCCGAGTTTCCCAACACGCTGATTCATACCAGCGGGCGTTACGTCGGCCTGCCCACCGGGCAGATGGGCAACAGCGAAGTCGGTCACCTGAACATCGGCGCCGGGCGCATCGTCTACATGGACATCACCAAGATCGATTTGATGATCGAGAATGGCGAGTTCGAGAAGAATCCCGCGTTGCTCGACGCCATGACCAAAGCGCGCACCGGCGAGCGGCGGCTGCACTTGTTCGGATTGCTATCGGACGGCGGCGTGCACTCGCACCAGAACCATCTTTACGCGCTGCTGCGAATGGCTAAGCAGAACGGCGTGGACCGCGTCTTCGTTCACGCGTTCATGGATGGCCGCGACACGCTGCCCACCAATGGCGCAGGCTACATCGAACAGCTACAGCAGAAGATGCGCGAGTACGGCGTCGGCAAGATCGCCACGCGTGAGCGGACGCTACTACGCGATGGACCGCGACCGGCGCTGGGAGCGCGAGAAGAAAGCCTTCGACGCGATGGTCTACGGCGACGGCCGAAGGCGGCCGCTACACCGATCCCGTGCAGGGCGTGCGCGAGTCGTACAACCGCGACGTGACCGACGAGTTCATCGTGCCGTTCGTGGTCGTCGACGATCGCGGCGAGCCGGTGGCCACGATTCGCGACGGCGATGTCTGCATCAACTTCAACTTCCGCGCCGACCGCGCGCGCCAGATCACGCGCTGCCTGGCCCGCAACAGCCACTTCACGCCGCAGGACGGCCGCGAACTGGAAGGCGCGGAAGATCTCGACAGCACCATTCCGCGCGACCGCGTGCCCAAAGACCTGACCTATGTCTGCATGACGCAGTACGACAAGAACTTCACTCTGCCGGTCGTATCGCCGCCCGAGTCGTTGGGCAACATCCTTGCCAACGTCATGGCCAGCTTCAATATGCGCAACCTGCGCGTGGCCGAGACCGAGAAGTACGCGCACGTAACCTACTTCTTCAACGGCGGAGTCGAGAAGCCGTTTCCCGGCGAAGACCGCGTGCTGGTTCCTTCGCCGAAGGTCGCGACCTACGATCTGAAACCTGAGATGAGCGCCCAGGGCATCGCCGACGCGGTGGTGAAGGCAATCGAGGACAAAACCTTCGACGTGATGGTGGTCAACTTCGCCAATGCCGACATGGTGGGGCACTCCGGCAAGATTCCGCCAACCATCGCAGCGGTCGAGACAGTCGACGCCTGCCTCGGACAGATCTTTTCGGCCCTGAAGCGAGTCGGGGGCGCGATGATTGTCACCGCCGACCACGGCAACGCCGAGCAGATGATCGATCCTGCCACCGGCGGCCCGCAGACGGCGCACACCACAAATCCTGTTCCCTTCATCGTCGTCGCCGAGCATGCGGTTGCGCCCGCAGGTTTCAAGGGCGACGGCCGCCGCTTCACGCTGAAGCCCGACGGCGCGCTCCAAGACATCGCTCCCACCATGCTGGGGATCCTGGGCATTCCGCAGCCGAAGGAGATGACGGGACACGACCTGCGAGTGCTGGCAGAAGAAGCGAAGAGCTAGCCTTGCCGGTGCGGATCGCATGAAGAAGCGGCCTGACGCTATACTTTTAGAAGCACAGTCATGTTGCATCGATTCGCGTTCATGAGCCTCATAATTTGCGCGCTCTGCGGCCCGTTCAGCGCACAGCAGCCCTTGCCAGATCAGCCTTTACCGCAGAAAGCTCCGGACCTTTCGAAACCGGTTTCGCCACAGCCCACCCAACCAGCTCCGCCTCAGACTAGCCAGCCCACTTCACCGCCTCCCGACGGAGCCAGCAAAGAATCCAAGCCTCAAGCCAAACCCGCCACGGTCATCATTCCCGCTGCGGCTGAACGCCACTACCATCAGGCCCTGCTGGATGAGAAGGACAAGCAGTTCGACGAGGCGATCGCCGAGTATCGCGACGCCATCAAGGAGTATTCGGACTATGCTGATGCTCGCATTCGCCTGGCAAATCTTCTCCTCGACAAGGGTGGGTATGGCGAAGCCATCGCGCAGTACAAACAAGCGGCAGTCCTGAAACCCGACGACGCCGAGATGCATAACAACTGGGGTTACGCGTTGAAAAAGAATCGCGATTGGCGAGAGGCTGAAGCGGAGTTCAGGGAAGCGATTCGCCTGAATCCGCGGCTTGCCTCGGCTTACAGCAATCTGGGAAACCTTCTATACGCCCGGCGCGATTACAACGGGGCCATACTGGAATACCGCGGGGCACTCAAACTGCAGCCGCATAACGCCGACATCCACATGAACCTGGGCACCGTTCTTGATGTAACCGGGCGAGTCGAGGAGGCGATCACGGAATATAGTGAGGCCATCAAGCTGCAGCCGGGGAACGCCAACGCCCATTACAACCTGGGTATCGCTTACAAGAACAAGCACGACCTGACCTCGGCTATCACGCAGTTGAGAGAGGCTGCGCGGCTGGCGCCGACCTGGCCAACGCCACACATTGTCCTGCTACAAATTCTTAGAACGTCCGATCCCAAGTCGGCGCTCGATGAGTGCATGATCGCCGATGGCATGACACATGACGCCAAGCTGCACGATGAATGCCTGGAGTTGCAGCAAAAGGCGCAGTAGAGCCCGCCCGAATCATGAGATGCGGCGCCGGCATTCACATGCTCCGAGGATTACATGGGCTCTTTCGATTGACTCTCCCAGGACACCGCTTCTGAATCGCTCTCTTTGGCCGATTCATTGGCCACTGCCGACGTTGATTTGCTCGATGCTCACTTGCGCTCCGTCGTGGGCGCCGTACAACGCGTGAGTCCCGCAGTAGTACACATCCAGGTAAGCCAGCAGGTACGGGGGCGCCAGGCGAAAGGCGCGGGTTCCGGCTTTTTTTGTTCACTACGTGCCGACTTTTTAGCTCCCAGACATTGCGCACTTACACGCCGGAAGGAGATACCGTCTATGAGGTTTCGATAGTCGTCGAAAGTTCCGGCCGCCTCGCTTAAATTCCTCTTGACACCGAGGAGTTGGTTCGGCAGAGTGCTTATCAACTTTGCGAAGAGGTGTCCCTCATGCGTTGCCGTACGATTATTGTCTCCACCCTGCTCGTCTTTTGGTTCTTCCTTACAGCGTTGGCCGCGCAGAGCCGCACCGGCGCTGCTGCTTCGCCTATCGGCACTGCTGCTTCGCCTATCAATGTGCTGACCTATCACGACGACATCGGCCGCACCGGGCTGATGCCGCTGGAGACCATACTGACGCCCGCGAACGTGAATTCGGCCACCTTCGGCAAGGTCAACTTCCTCACGACCGACGGGAGAGTGGACGGGGAGCCGCTGTATGCCTCTAACGTCGTCATCAACAGCGTGGTCCATAATGTGCTCTACGTCGTGACGGAACACGACAGCATCTACGCATTCGATGCGGACACGGGTGCGCAACTCTGGAAAACGACTGCCCTGCTGCAAGGGGAGACGCCGACTCAGGCAAAGATGTTGGACTGCCAGTTGATTGTGGGCGAAATCGGCATTACCAACACGCCGGTGGTCGACCGCAACAGGCTGCCGAACGGTGTGATTTATTTCGTTGCCATGTCGACCGACGCAAACATCGTCTATCACCAGCGGCTCCACGCACTTGACCTCGTTACCGGTGCCGAATTGTTCGGCGGCCCCGTCGACATCCAGGCGCAGTATCCCGGATCCGGGGCTAATAGCAAGAACGGCGTCGTGGTCTTCGATCCGAAGCAGTATGCCGAGCGAGTAGGATTGCTCGAGGTCAACGGCAATATCTATCTTGCGTTCACGTCGCACTGCGATTACATCCCTTACACTGGCTGGATGATGCAGTACAGCGCATCCAACCTTCAGCAGCTTTCCGTCCTAAATGTCACGCCGAATGGAAGCAAGGGCGCGATTTGGCAGTCAGGCGCCGGGCCCGCCGCTGACAATGACGGCTATATCTACTTCCTCGATGGCAATGGCACCTTCGACACTACGCTCGATAGCAACGGGTTCCCCATCAACGGAGACTACGGGAATGCCATGCTGAAGGTGTCGGCTTCGGGCCCGCTTGCCGTAGCTGACTACTTCAACATGTACAACACTGTGCAGGAGTCGCACGACGATCTCGACCTGGGTTCGGGCGGAGCGTTGGTACTTCCCGATATCGCCGTAACAGCGAACAAGAAGGTCCACCTGGTCATAGGAGCGGGCAAGGACGGGAATATCTACGTCGCGAATCGCGACAACATGGGCAAGTGGAATCCGAACAACAACAATAATCTTTACCAGCAATTAACCGGGGCGTTAGCCTACGGTGAATTCGCGATGCCGGCATACTTCCACAACACGGTCTACTTTGGCGGCACCAGCGATCACGTCAAGGCGTTTCCCATCGTGAGTGGCCGGCTCGCGTCCTCGCCCAGCAGCCAGACGAGCCACGCCTTCTTCTATCCGGGCACGACGCCCAGCATCTCGGCGAACTTCGCCCAGGACGGTATTCTGTGGGTTGTTGAGAACACCCCGCGCGGGATACTAAGGGCCGCGGTACTGTATGCCTACAACGCGCTTGACCTGACGCAGGAGCTGTACGACAGCAACCAGCAGGGACTCCGCGACCAGTTCGGCCCGGGCAATAAGTTCATCACACCGATGATTGCGAACGGCAGGGTCTACGTAGGAACGCAATTTGGGGTGGCGGTGTTCGGGTTATTGCAATAAATATTACAATAAATACGGTTATCTGAATCATCTCGGACAACAAAAACTGCGCTGCATATGCGAAGCTATCCGAGGGTCACCAACCCGGGCGAATTTGATGTGATGTGTACTCGGAGTGCGCTCCTCCCCGATAACGTCTGAGGGGCCGCCATTGTCAAATCTCCAAGTTGACTTGTAAATTGCTGCTTTTGGAGTATTCGGAAGTCCGTCTGACTTGAAGTTCAAATCTTCCGAAGTCAATCTGTTACTTGACAAGCGAATATCTTCGAGGACATCCAGGGGCAGTATCCTGGAATCGAGGATCTGGTTGATAACCTTCGAATGTTCGAACTTGTTTCCGGCTCGTTCCGCGCGCGCAGGTCGAGTCGAGCGAGATCATTAATGCTGCGAGGAGCTAGGTACGGTTCTTCCCTAGGACCGAGCGCAGCCACCCGGCACTCCCAATCTTTACCCGGGCCCTGCGGAGTTGAGTTGGTCCGCGGAACACAACTGCTGAAGCTTACGGTGATGCCACGGTCGCGCGTAGATTGATCCGGCATTTATAATGGTGATCGTTGGGTCATTAAGAGTCTCGGTTCGAGGTGAATCATGCCGATTTTTGAATATCGCTGTCAGGCTTGTGGCAACAAATTCGAGGTACTTCTGTTTGGGGAGCAGAGGCCTGAGTGTCCCACGTGTCACACGCAGAACTTGCAGAGGGAACTATCGACGTTCGCGGTCAGTACTAAATCGAGTAGCTCTTCGGCAAGCGGCTGCGGAGCCACGAATTGCTGTATGGGTACTGGCGGCTGTTTCGTCAATTAGGCAATGGATGATGGTACTGTCTGAAATCTAGATTTCAGACAGTACTGCGGATGATCGCTTGAGTCTTCGCTGGTAGTGTTTATTCCCATCATGAGCTTCATTTCAATTGTGTTACGTTCTGGTTTTCGATAGTAATCGTCGCCTCGAAATGTTCCACCTCCCTTCGACTCTATCGTTCGATCTCTAAAAAACTTACCATAAGTCATTCTCTTGCTGGCTATAGCTTGCTCGGCGTTAATAGCAGTCTGCAGGTTGCGTCAAACCAGCGATACCCTGACACGAGCGGGCAGAGAAATGACCCGTAGCTATGGAGGATCCAGCGCAAGGTACTATCATGATGATCGATAACTAGGCGATAAGAAGCGTCGAACTACACAAGAGACCTTATATGAGCCCAAGTCAAGTCAATCAAGCGCCGGGTCTCAACTCAATTTTTGCTCAGTTTGTGCTCAATTTGTCCCCTAAAGGTAGTAGTGAGCCCGCCAAATATACAGTGACTCTCTGAAGGATAGCACCAAGCTGCCTAAGAACCGGTTACTTTTGATTGTAAACCGCCTGCAAAATAGTTGACGTAGAGGAGCTATTCCTTGATTGTAAAGGTCGAGACCACCAAGTATAGTAACCAGCCGTGAGCGCTAGCTGTGTCACAGATGGTGACTGCGGGCTGAGTCCGCTAGAGGGTTGGGCGAGACTTGGATCGGTCCATCGGGTCTCCGGCTAGGCAAGCAATCGCGGCACCGTCAAGCGCGACATAACAGGCAACTATATCTCTCGCAGAGCCCTGCTCAGAGAAGCTAGAGTCTTGTCGCCCGCGGTACTGACGTTCGGTGCGATTTCAATGGTAAAGGATGGATATTTGCCCCCATGCGCAATACGCTTCTCGTAACCGCACTGATAGTTTTGGCAGTTCAGCTCGCCACGGCAGGCGCAGGCAGCGATCAGCCCACGAATATTGTTGTTACTAATCCCTACTCAGACAATGCAGGCTGGGCGTAGTTTATCCCGGCTGACGGAACTGTGGTTAGGTGCAGTTACCCAATGATCGGAGTCTCTATGTCGAATGCATTCGCCGTAATCGCATTATCGCTGTCGCTGTTGCTAACCCCCCGATGTGCCTTGGCTGGAGCCGGCAACGACCAGCCGACAAATATCGTCGTGAACTCTCCATATTCTAATAATATTAATTGGGCTCAACTGTGCTGGAATACAACCAATGCAAGTGATTCGCTGGTTATGATCGGAGAGAGTAACAGCTTTTCGCGCCAGGTATATGACGCTTCTCTCACGACCAACCACTGCGTAGTTGTTAAGAACCTCGAGCCCAGCACCTTGTATTACTACTCTGTCGCCAGCTGTACCGATCCGATAGGAGGTAAGCCGTGCGTCAAGACCGATACCAACTGGAGCTCTGCTCCGTGGCCTACCACCACACCCACATTCAACACCGTGGCTTCAAGTGGCGGCTCGTTAGGTTTTAATGCCTTTATTTGGGGACCGAGCTATGTCTATCAGAACAGCGGAATCAATTTGGGCGTTAGTCTGATCCAGACAGGAGGCCTCTGGAACTCCAATGATGTATTGATGCTGACGCGGGCCACTATCGACGGCCAATCCTGTCTTCCAGGAGCGTTACTGGGAGCCACTTGCGGAGATACAGATATCGCATTTTCGCTCCTGTGCGACAGCACACGCGAAGAAGTTAACGCCGCAACCAATAACTATCCAGTATATACTTACAAGCATGACCCCTACATCGGCAACTATTTTTGCTGGAACCACTACTTTGCCGAGCCCGCCGTCGAGGCTCGGATTGTTCCGGGCCAGCAGTCCCGGTCAAAGTTTGTTCACCGGACTCGGTCTGGTTCCGGCGACGACAGCCACGACCTATCCATGACCTTCCAGATTGTAGACTGCATCAGCAACATCCCGGTGGGTCCTCCGCACACCGTAACCTGGCAGTTTTCCGTAAAGCCCCCTGCCCAGTTTACGGTTACACCGCCTACTACCTTTCCGCCTATTCCGAACTACAATGTCGCGATTGCGTTCGCAGCCCAGTGGGCTCCCCAGTCGTGCGAGCAGCTAAAGAGCGCCAATCAGCAGGGAACCTACCTGAACGGAGATCTGACAAGTGCGACGTCGTTAAACGATCCCTGGGACATCTACACCTACGACGGTAATCGGGTATTCAAAGAGATGGGCGACCGGTTTGACGGTGTTACAGGTGCACAGTGGCAGCGTCGCCACGCGTATGCCATTGGGGATACCCTTTCCATTCATGGCTACAATCAGGTCGCGATATCCGCGGGTAATACCGGACATATTATTCCGAACTTTAGCTCTCAGCCCGGAGACTTGACACCAGATGAAGGTACTTTGGTTTGGGGCAATGCCGGTAACAAGGCGTACTGGAACGCTTGCTCCGAGATAGTTGGAACTCAATACTTAAATTGGGCGGTCAATATCGCCAGATGGAACGGCACCAAGGACTGGAACGTCTTTCCCTGGGGTATGTACATGGACTTTCAGCGCCAGGGAGACGTGCTTAACGAAAACTGCAATGGCCAACAAACCTGCTCTGGGTTGAATGCCACATCCCATCTCCGATTCGGGGCCAACATCTTGAGCTATCCCGAGCCTGGATTTAAAGACGAAGAGTTCACCTACACGTATTATAAGAATCAGGTCGGAACCATAAGGGGTCTGCCCTACAACACGAATGTTACCCTCGCCCACTGGCTCGAAACGGGCGTTCAGCCTGCCAACGAGATTCAAAAAAGAGTCGATCTGCTTCTGCAGACCATTGCGGAGGCAATACAGTACGATCCCCTGGATGGCGACAGCAACTATACCTGCTGTTACAGCCCCTCGAACTGGAACGTCGGACTCTTGGCGATGTCGCTAATCGATGCTTACGATGTACAGCAATACACGCATTCAGCGCCCGATGCCAGAATCCCGATAGAGCTGATGAAGCTGCTCGACTGGTTCTACTCCACTCAATTCAACCAGCTAGGAAACGACTACCATTTCCCCTATCAGCCGTGGGCGGTTCCGTATAATTGTTCGATATTTGGCCAGGATTGTTGGATAAACTACACAACGAATAACCTGATCTCGCCCGCTTACGCGTGGCTGGGGGCAGTGTATGGTGATTCGTGCACTCTGCCCACAAGCGGAGTAAAGTGCTGGACTGCTGCCGATCAACTCTTTGCGCCAACTTGGCATAGTTACGGCGACAGGCTTTTCAATCAGCTATTCCAGGAATTTTCGAACTTCGTGGGTTGGCGCACCGGAGCTTTTCCCGGAACAGACTCTTACGTGCTTCCGACCCACAATCCGCCAGAAACTCCCTACCCGGATGTAATTGGGCCGTACCCTTCTGGTGCGTACCCGGCAAAACCCACCGCCAGCAACATCTCAAACAGCGGGGCGACCATAACCTGGTACACCTTTGAGCGAGCGGTATCGACGGTTGTGAAGGTTGGCACCGATCCGAATAACATCAACATCGAGACCGACTGCGGACCGAGCGTCTACACGAACACCGATAACCTCTGGATCAACTCCTGCGACATCTCCGGTCTCAGGCCCAACACGCGCTACTATTTCGGAGTTGGTGGCACCGATGCCGCTAACAATTTCGCCTTCTCGGCAGTTGATCCGACCATCAACCTCCAGGGAGACACCTTCAAGTTCAAGACTACCCAGTAGGCTGCTGCCTAAGTGCGACGGTTTGGCCAAGGTCAGGTATTGTTCTTTCATACCTGACCTTGAACAACCTCGCCGGGTTTGCCTTCTGCGCCCGACTCTCGACCTTATCGCACGGTCCCGCAAAACGGGCGCGGCCCGTTTCCGGAGAGATGACAACCAACTGGCGGCCGTGAGCCGCCTCTCTAATCACCTGCCGGCGGTGTTTACGATTTACATCTCCGCGCTGCCTGCTGAAATGCCTTCATCGTGACTGTAACAGCCCGAAAACTACCACACCATTATTCACTCCCACGTAAACCCGGCCGTCGGCGATCATCGGAGTAGCGAATTTGTTGGCTGCCCCAAACCGATCCCGACTTGGATTCTGGTCGCTATTGTAGAGCTCCTGCGACAAGTCGAGTGCGTTGAACGCGTGCAAGGTTCCCGGGTCTGTCCTGGTGAGCGCCGTCTGCATGATCCAGAGAATGCCGTTCGCCGGCCCATTCGATGAAATGCTCGGGGTAACGCCTGGGTAGGCGAAAATATGCACAGTCTGGGTTACTGGCTGGCTGGAGAGTCGGCCCATGTTAAACTGCCACCCCTTTACCTTGTCCGCCACGCCCCCGTAGTACACGGTGTCGTTGAAGTATGCCGGCGAACACCAGCATCCATAGAGCGATGCGCCGGTGACGACCTGATAGGCGTTCGCGTTGTTATTTGGGTTCCATTTACCCATGTTGGTGCGATCAAGCACGTAGATATTGGTGTCCTTCCCGGCCCCGACCACCAAGTGTCGAAGACCGCCTTCGGCGGGAACCTCAACCACCAGAGCTCCCCCGGAACCAAAGTCTTTATCCTTATCTGACTGCTGCACGGTGTTGAAGGTGGCAAAGTAATCGAGTACCTTCAGTTGCGGACCCAGCGATGAGCCATCGCTGCCGAGCTTGAGGGCGGCGTTTCCGAAATCCCGATCCAGCGGGAACCCTTTCTCATCCAGGGTAGTGTCGAACGTGCCGTTTCCGTCCAGTAAGTACACAGAGCCGTTAGCGTCCGCCGCCATCCCCCCGCCTGACGCCCAGATGGCGCCTGCCGAGCCGTTGGGCGTAAGGTTAAGGACTAAGAGTCGCCCCAGGTTACGCAAGTTCGCCGACGGGCTATACTGCATCACCCATCCGTTGTAAGGCAGGTAGTCGCAGTGAGACGCGAAGGCCATGTAGATGCTGCCTTTGGATTCCACGAGCGCAGCGCGAACGAAGACCTGCTTGGGATCCAGGCCGGGAGCCCGAAGCTCTACTGGGCTGCCCGGCATTTCCGCGCCTGTGGAGATGCTGACAGCGTGCAGCCGGTGGTAGTACGTTCCCGTGCCGGTCTTCGACATAGCGACGAAGTACATCGTGCCTTTCGTTAAGTCGATAACCGGAGTTGCGCTGATACCGATCTCCGGCGTCAGGGAGCCGCAACCTATGTCGTCGCTGGGGACTTCGCCTTGCAGCAACGCTGAGGTCTGCCAGAGCACCGTTCCGTCCGCTGCGTCGAACGCGTAAATTGTGTCGTGCTCGCTTACGACGTAGACGACGTTGTGCGATGCACCGTTGATCGTGACATTAGAGACGTACAGTGGTTGAGCGTCCACTTTGCCGTCGGCCGCGAGGAATCCAACCTTGCCGAAGTTCGCGGTATTCACGTTGCCGAGGGTTAAGGTCGACTCTTGCGAGTTCAAACCAGTTCGCTGGTTATCATTGTGAAAGGTAGTGATGTTGACCTGCGCTGCTGACAGTACCGCACTCGCCAGCAGAAAAAAATGGACAGCAAACCTCATGCATGACCCCCTTAGATGTGCTTTCTTGTAACCACTGTTTTTGCTTACACCCGATACAGCTTTTCAAACGCCTGCCTGAACGACCCTGAGTTCTTGCTGACTGTCAATGGCCGCAGGAGGACTGGAAAATTGACCGTCATGGTGATGCGCTCTTGCGTCAGCCGTCCAGCGATGCGACCTGTGGAAGTATTGGGGATGCTAGCTTAACGCGAGTCTCAGGTTTTTTCAATGGCGACGTTTGCTTCTGCGTCCTAAGCGTTGCAACCTGTTCCGAAATATCCAAAACCAGTTTTATCCAGCTTGCGATTTCGACCTAGGCATTCTGCCTGAGCAAACTGCAGAGGTTGCGCTTCGCATCTACTTACCTTCCTTGATACCAGAGGTGACCCCGGTGTTACAGCAACAGGTGAGCCGATGACGAGCAAGAGACTCCGCTTTAGGTCAGTTCTCATCTTCGGCGGGGCTGGTTTCATCGGCTCCAACTGGGCAGAGTGGCTGCTGCGACGTACTGAGGCGAAGGTACACGTTTTCGACAACCTGTCTCGTGCGGGCGTCCGCCACAACCTGCGTGCGCTTGAGGCTCTGAGTGGCCACTCGCGGCGCTTGCAGGTTACGGTGGGCGATATCCGAGACGCTGAGATGGTCGAGCGTGCCATGCGCTACGCCACCGAGGTCTATCACTTCGCGGCGCAAGTTGCCGTGACCACCTCGGTGCTTGCTCCGCGCCTCGACTTTGACATTAACCTCGCAGGCACATTCAACATTCTCGAAGCCGCCCGCAGGTCGGGCAGCCCGCCATTTGTGCTCTTCACCTCGACGAACAAGGTATACGGCAGCAGCAGCGGAGAGGTGTGGCCGGAAAAAACGCGCTACGGCTGTTCCAGCCATGAAGGCACCTCAGAGATGCAGCCGCTGGACTTCCATTCTCCCTACGGATGCTCGAAAGGGGCTGCCGACCAATATGTCCGCGACTACGCTCGCATCTACGGGCTGAACACGGCGGTGTTTCGCATGTCCTGCATTGCGGGGCCTCGGCAGTTCGGCAGCGAAGAGCAGGGCTGGGTGGCGCATTTCCTCTACTCGGCCTTGAATCGCAGGCCTATCACTATCTACGGCAACGGACTGCAAGTGCGCGACGTGCTCGATGTCGCTGACCTGTTGCGCGCCTTTGAGGCAGTGCGCAGCCTTGAGTCGTCAGGCGAAGGGCGTGTGTACAACGTCGGCGGAGGCCCCGAAAATTCCGTCTCGCTGCTGGAACTGGTGGCGACGATCGAGGACCTCACGGGACGCAAGCTGGAGATCGGCTTCGACGCCGAACGCCCCGGCGACCAGGCGGTGTACGTCAGCAACACACAAAAGCTGCGGAGCTGACACCGGTTGGCAGCCGCAGATCAGCCTGCCGCAGACACTGTCGCAGAATTCACCAATGGTGGAAGCATAACGGGAGTTCTTCGCATCACCCGGACTTGCCGAAGTATCGGCCCTGGCTCCGCCTCTCCCCATGCGCCGGACCGCGTAATGAATTTTGCGCTGGTCAATCCGAACTGGACATTTGAAGGCTCAACCTACTTCGGCTGTCGCGAGCCGCACTACCCGCTTGAGCTGCTGTTCGCCTTCGATCAGATCCGCGCAGCCGGACACCAGCCGCTGCTGATCGATGCGCAGGTCGACGATCTCTCGCTGGAACAGGTGCGCGCAGCAGGTGCAGGCATTCGCACCGGATTTCCTGGTGATCCCGACCGCGCCATCGTATCTATTCTGGCGCTGCCCACAGCCCGAGCTGCGCGTACCCATGCAGTGGTTTGCCGCACTCGATAACAGAGCGACCAAAGTAGCGATCGGTCCCCACGGCTCGGCGACCCCGGCGGCAACGCTGCGCAAGCTGAACTGCGACGTCGTGCTGCGCGGCGAGCCCGACCAGACGATCCCGGAACTCGCGAGAAAACCTTGGGACGATATCGTTGGCTGCTGCTACCGCCGTCCTGACGGCACGCTGCACATCAACCCTGGTCTGGGCGTCACGGACATGAGAGCGCTCGCGCCGCTCGACTTCCACAACTACAACGTCGAGCGCCACCAGCACCGGCATCATGTTTTCAGCGGCGAAGGCCGCGGCGCCGAGCTGGAGTTCGCGCGCGGCTGCCCCTGGTCGTGCAGCTTCTGCAACAAGACGCTGTTCCGCAACAAGTTTCGCGAGCGTACGGTCGATGCCGTCCTGACCGAGGTAGATCGGCCTGGTCGACCGCGGGGTTGATTACTTCTACTTCATCGACGAGATTTTCGGCGTCGGCAAAAACGTGCTGAAGCTGCTGGAAGGCCTCGCCGAGCGCAACGTGAAGATCGGCTTCCAGACCCGCATCGATCTATGGAACGAAGAGACGCTGGACCTGCTGGGCCGCGCCGGCTGCATCTCGATGGAGTGCGGCATCGAGTCGATTACCGATGAAGGCCGCGACGAGCTGAACAAGAACTGTCGCATCTCGACAGAACGCATCACCGAGCTGCTGATCTATGCGCGCCGGAGAATTCCCTGGGTGCAGGCGAACTTAATCCTGACCGAGAAGGACGACAAGGATGAGATCCGCCGGTGGCAGGAGCACCTGAAGGCGCACGGCGTCTGGGTGAGCGAGCCGGTGCCCATGTTCCCATTCCCGGGCAGTCCGAGCTACGTCGAGATTTTCGGCACGCCGCCCGACGATGAAGCCTGGGAGCGCGCGCATCGCTACTACCTCTCGCTGTTCGGCGACAAAGGCTTCAGCGACATTCAGGACCAGCGGCCGTATCCATCGAAGAACTTGAGGCAGCGGCGTAAATTCACGCGCTTACGTTTCAAGCCATCAACGAACATCAGAACGGATAGGGGTCATGACGCTGGCCCCTCGACTCCTCGCTGAGCTCGTCGCTCAGGATGATAGGCCTAAAAGACAAAGCCTCCACACTCGGGATAACAGAATCACCACACCCGGCACACCTTGTCGCTGGGCTTCACCATGGGCGAGCCCGGCTTGCAACTGAACGCCGGGCCGAACTCGGGCACATTCACCACCACGCCGTTGATGCGATACTTCGCCGGCGAGTGCGGATCGGTGATGGCGCGCACCCGCAGATCTTCCGGCCGGTCGTTTTCGCAAGCCCACTGCGCGAAGCCGACGAAGAAGCGCTGATCGGGCGTAAGCCCATCGATCGGCGTGTAGCTGTTTGTCCTTGGTCGCATCTTTCCATGCAATGTAAGCCAGGATGGTTCCACCCAGATCGGCGACGTCTTCGCCTTCCGTGAGCTTCGAGTTGATGTGAACATCGTCGACCACCACGTATTGCGCGTACTGATCGACCACGCAATCGGCGTGCTTGGTGAACTGCTCGGCATCCTGCTTGGTCCACCAGTCCTTAAGATTGCCCTTCGCATCGTACTGGCGGCCTTCATCGTCGAAGCCGTGCGTCAACTCGTGCCCAATCGTCGAACCGGTGTCGCCGTAATTAGGCGCATCGTCCATCTTGGGGTCGTATAGCGGTGGCTGGAGCACGCCCGCCGGGAAGTTGATGTCGTTCATCTGCGGGTTGTAGTACGCATTTACGGTGGGCGGCGTCATGTCCCACTCGTTGCGGTCCACCGGTTTGCCGACCTTGTTGAACTGCGCGGTGCGATTCGAATTCGTTTGCGCGCAAGCTGTTGCCGTAGAAATCGTCAGCCACAATGGTGACCGAGCTGTAGTCGCGCCACTTGTCGGGATAACCAACCTTGTTGCGGATAGAGTGCAGCTTCGCCAGCGCCTGCTGCTTGGTCGCGGGACTCATCCAGTCCAATTGCTGAATGCGGAGCGCCATGGCGTCTTCAATGCGCCGTGTCATGTCGACCGTCTCCGCCTTGGTTTCGGGAGAAAACGTCTTGCGCACGTAGACCTGTCCCAAGCGCCTCGCCAAGATCGTCGTCGACATACTGCACGCAGCGCTTCCAGCGTGGACGCAGTTCTTTGGCGCCATGCAGGTATTGCCGGTAGAACGAGAAGTCTTCATTCACGAAGGCTGACGAGAGATACGGCGCGCTCGAGTTGGCCACGTGAAAACGCAGATAGTTCTTCCAGTCGTCCAGCGACGCCGACTTCAACTGGCTGTTCACCTCTTCGAAGAACGCCGGCCACGAGACATTGAGGATGTCAGCCTTCGGGACCTGCACCGTCGTCAGGAAAGCCGACCAGTTGAACGCTGGGGCGATCTTGTTAAGGTCAGCGGGACTCATCTTGTGCTTTTGCTTATAAGGGTCGCGGCGCTCCACGCGGGTGAGGGACGCCTTGGCCAGTCCAGTTTCCATGCGCATCACGGTCGCGGCATTCTGCTTTGCGGCCTCAGGTGAGTCGCCGAGCAGTTCGAACATCTTTTGCACGTGCTGCAGGTAGCGCTCGCGCGTTTCCTTGGATTTGGCATCGTCTTTCAGGTAGTAGTCGCGGTCGGGAAGCCCCAGGCCTCCCTGCGCAACTTCGACGATCATGGCGTCGGAGTTGTCCGGGTCCTGCTCCGGGCCGGAGCGGAACAGCACACTCACTCCCGAGAGCTGCAATTTTGCAATCAGAGGCGCAAGCTCGCTGGTGTTCTTCAGGTTGGCAATGGCTTCGAGGTCAGGCTGCATGGGCTTGGCTCCCAGGCTTTCGACCTTCGCCTCATCCATGCATGCGGCATAGTAGTCGCCGATCTTCTGGGTGACGGCGTCGCGGTTCTTCTCCGCGGCTGCCTGCTCCAGAATGCCGCGCAGATAAGCCAGGTTGTCCTCGTACACCTTGCTGTAGACCTCCCACGACGACTGGTCGGGCGGGATGGGATTGTTCTTCATCCAGCCACCGCAGGAATAGGTGTAGAAGTCGACGCAGGGATCGACGCTGCGGTCCATGTCGGCGACATCGAGGCTGGGCGAATAGGGAAGTACCGGCTCGGCCGCTTTGGGCGAACTCTGTTGCGCTGTCGACATCACTGAGATCAGCAATAGGGCGGAAGAAAGGATTTTGGTTAGCAAGTGCAACCTCCGGAGAGGAGAACGACAGAGCATAGCAGAGCCCGCCCGCTCCCGCGCGTAAGCAGGGACGAACCGCTGGCTGCTTAATCCATATGCCATTGGGGTGGCTATAATTAAAGTGTGACTCAGCCGAACGTCAAGAAAGTTGCCGAGGCCAACTTCCCTACCCGTTGGGGACAGTTCCGCATTTACGGCTTCGAAGGAGAGTTTGCGCCGCCGGCGAACGGCGATGCCAGGGCAGGGCGCGAGGGCAAAGTTGAGCGCCGCAAAGAGAGCGCGGTCGCGCTGGTGATGGGCGACATTCATAGCGCGCCACCGCTGGTTCGCATCCACTCCCAATGCTTGACCGGCGACGTGTTCGGCTCCATGCGCTGCGACTGCCGCCAGCAACTCGAACTCGCGTTGCAGATGATTGCCGACGCAGGTGCGGGCATTCTTCTCTACGAACAGCAGGAAGGTCGTGGCATCGGCCTCATGGCGAAACTGCAGGCCTACGAATTGCAGGACCGAGGCCTCGATACCATTGAGGCCAACGAGCAGTTGGGTTTCGACGCCGACTACCGCCAATATGCCCTGCCCGCCGAGGCCCTGAAGCAGCTTGGGGTAAAGCAGGTGCGGCTGATCTCGAATAATCCCGAGAAAGTCGCCGCCCTGGAGAACGCCGGCATTGAGGTGGTCGAGCGCGTCTCAGCCGAAGTCGAGCCCTACGAGACTGCCGCCCATTACCTGCGGACGAAGAAAGAGAAGATGGGGCATCTGTTCACCGGGTGGTAGAGGCTTCTCCTCGCGATCCATTCTGTAGTGTGTCACGACGAGCGCCCATTCATTTTGTCATCACGAGCAACGGACCTGCTGGGGCAGGTTGAAACAGGAATGACAAGCCTAAAATTCGTGCCTGAGGGCAAGAATATCCTTGACACATGTGCGCGTGCGATATTGGTGCCCCGCTAAGTCCTTTGTTTTCGTGTTTGTCATTAGGAGCGAAGCGAGGGATTTGCTCCCCGTCGGGGTGCGAACCTGATTGCATACAACGAATATTGTGCTTCATGAGGAAGAGCAGATGTCTCGCTTTGCTCGTCATGACAAGTCTAGAGCGGGATACATTCGTGCGGTCAGACCTTCTTTGCGCGCACTAATTCCTTTTCCAACGATTCTTTATTCTTCACCGGCAAATGCTTGAGGGCCGCGCGTCCTAGCGCGAGATACACCTCTCTCGCCTCCGGTACCCGCTTCAATTGCTCCAGGTGCTTGCGGATGGTTTTCGCGTCTCCGCGTACCAGCGGTCCGCTGAAGGCGCTGGGTGCATCCTGTGCCAGGTAATTATTGAGGGTCTCCCGTAACAGCGGAACCATCATTTCCTTCGCTTTTCTAGCAGAAATGCCGGCCGCCTCGGCGACCTGCTCCATCGCGCTCAACAGCGCTATCACCAGCGGCGAGGCAAAGCTGCCGAAGGCGTGATAAAGCGTCTTGTTGCGCTTCTCGATCTCGAAAGGATTGCCTCCCAGATCGCTTGCGATTTTGTGAGCAACCTTCGCAGCTTCCTGATCTCCTTCGATGGCAAATGCGACGCCGTGCCATGATGGTTTCTTCCCGGCGACGAAGGTCATCAGGGGATGCACCGAGGCCACGTTCGCGCCCTTCTCGCATAACGGCCACAGCTCTTCGCTGGTGAGGGCTCCGCTGGAATGAAAGACGATCTTGCCTTTCCACGACTGTGATGGGGCCAGTTGGCTCGCAACGTCGGCGATGGCGTCGTCGGGAACAGTGAGCCAGACAACATCGCTATCGAGCGGCTGCTCGCCCAGTACGACCAGTTCTGCCTTCACGCGACGCGCCAGTGCTTTCGGGCGCGTGATCTTCGTGGCCGCCCGCCTCGCGACGATAGCGAATGGGGTATCCGACGCGTGCGAGCTCAATCGCCAGCGCTGTGCCGAGGTTTCCCGGCCCAACAATGCTGATGGATCGGCTTGGCTACGCGCTTATTAGCCACGCCGCGAGAATAGCAGAGGTGAAGCGAGGATTTTCACCACGGAGTACAGGGAGGGCACGGAGAAACCTGGAATGGAAAAACGGCAACCAGTCAGCAACGACGCACAATGAGAAGTGATCTTGTCGGAAACCTAATTCCTCCGTGTCCTCCGTGTCTCTGTGGTGAGAGCTTTTCCGTTACCGCCGCAGCATGTTCTTCGCAATGAACAACACGTTCGCCGGGCGCTCGGCCAGGCGGCGCATGAAGTACGGATACCACTCCGTCCCGAACGGAATGTAGACGCGCAGCCCGTAGCCTTCGCGCACCAGTTGCTCCTGCAGGTCGCGGCGCACGCCGTACAGCATCTGGAACTCGTACTCGGTCGGCGGAATCTTCTCCGCGCGTCGCGAACTGCTTCATCGTGGCGATGATCTTTTCGTCATGCGTGGCCAGCCCGTGATAGATGCCGCTCTTCAGCAGCATCTTGGCCAGCTTGACGTAGTTGGCATCGGCGTCGGCCTTCTTGGGAAAGGCAAGGTCCGGCGGCTCGTTGTAGGCGCCCTTGCACAGCCGGATGCGAATGCCGTCGGCCAGCAGCGTCTTCACGTCGTCTTCGCTGCGGTACAGGTACGACTGGATGACGGTGCCGACCTTCTTGTCGTGTCCGGGGAGCGCGGTGCAGCCCGCGCACAAAGTCGATCGTCTTCTGGGTATAGGGCGAGCCTTCCATGTCCACGCGCACGAAGTTGTTGATGTCGACCGCGTGATTGACCAGCTCGGTCACCAGCCGAAACGCCAGGTCGGGATCGACATCGAGCCCCATGTGCGTCAGCTTCAGGCTGATGTTGGCGTTCAGCTTGCGCGCCGCGATCTCGTCGAGCATCCGGTGATAAAGCTCGGCGCTGTGCTTCGCCTCGTCGGCATTGGTGACGTTCTCGCCCAGGTTATCGATGCTGACCGTCGCCCCGGAAGCCGTCACCGCCTCAGTCGGCGCGGATGACGTCGCCAACTGCGTTCCGGCAACAAAGCGGCTGGAGAAGCGCAGGCCCGATGGGCGAGTTCTCGGCAAAATGGCGAAGTGGACTTGCTTTCGGAGAGGCCGATGAAGAGCGACCTCAGCATGTGGGCCTCATGCGGGACGTGGGGCAGAGAAGATAGACTGAGATTCATGCGTTGGCTCAAGCGGCACGTTGCACCTTTACTGATTTTTGTAATACGCTCGGGGCCCGGCAGCTATGACGCGCGTCACAGGGTAGAGGTGCATCGGCCAAACGAGAGATGATAAATGGGGCGTCAGCAGGGACAAATTGTTTCAAGTTGTCATCGTGGGCGAGTGCCCTGAGTCAGCGCGAAGGGGACCGAGTCGAAGGACCTCTATCACGACCGGCATTCGCGACTAGCGGTCCTTCACTCGCAGCGCAAACAAACGCCGCTGCTCGCTCAGGATGACAAGTGTTTCGGTACGATGACGGCATGCCCAACTGCACGCCGCGTCCTCGTCGCCACCTCCAACCCCGGCAAGATCCGCGACCTGGTCGGCGCGGCCGCTGCGCACGACATCGAGATCGCCACCCTCCCCGGATTTGCCGAGCATCCCGACCGTCATCGAAGATGGCGCGACCTTCGAGGCCAACGCCAAGAAGAAAGCCGAGCACTACAGCAAGTACGCCGAGGGCGAGTTGGTCATCGCCGATGACTCCGGGCTGGAAGTGGACGCGCTGCACGGCGCGCCCGGGGTGCGCTCAGCACGCTACGCAGCCGACGAGGTACACGCTCCCGACGACTCTCCCAACTCCGACGACGAGGCCAACAACGCGCGGCTGCTGCGCGAACTGGCAGGCGTTCCCGACGAATTTCGCACCGCGCGATTCGTCTGCGTGATTGCCGTTGCGCGCAACGGCCACACGCTGGCGACGTTTCACGGCAAGGCCGAGGGAATCATCCTGCATCAGCCGCGGGGCGAGAACGGTTTTGGCTACGATCCGCTGTTCTTCTTTCCCCTGATCAACAAGACCTTCGCCGAGATCACCGCCGAAGAGAAGGCGCAGTACAGCCATCGCGGCGCAGCGTTCCGGCAATTTCTCGACTGGGCCGATCACCTGCGCGAGCAGCATCCTCACAATGCAGTGTGATTGGCGTCACGAAGAATCCGCCAAGGCATCGTACTGATCGCGGTGCAATAGCATCGGCACTTGTTCGTACGTCAGACACTGCTGGTGAGGTCATTGCGACGAGAATTTGCACTGCTTTAATCCGGCGCGTCACAGTTTCCTTGACTTGCGCTGTTAGCGAATTTGATAATCAAAGGTTCGCGCATCATCCCTGCGAATCATAAGGAGTCGGCGTCGTGGCTTCAACCGCCAGTCCTATCGAATCCAGTTCCGCAACAGTTCATAAAGGCGTGGCTCCGCTCAGAGCGGGCCAGGGCTATTCTTTCGTTCTCCGCAGGCTGCACTCGCTTACCGGCATCATCCCGATCGGCGCATTCCTCATCGAGCACTTCATCTCCAATTCCGAATCGATGAACGGGGTGCAGGCCTACAACGACCAGGTGAAGTTCCTCACCAGCCTGCCGTTCGTGCATGTGCTGGAGTGGGTATTCATCTTCATCCCGCTCCTCTATCACGCGCTGTACGGGCTCTACATCTGGTATCGCGGCGAGTCGAATGTCGGCGACTATCCCTGGACCGGCAACTGGCTGTACACCTCGCAGCGCTGGACCGGGCTGATCGCGCTCGTTTACATCGCCTATCACGTCTATCGAGATGCGCTTCACGGGCGTGCACTTGATGGGCGGCGGCTACAGACGCGCATTCTCCAAGGTCTGGTTCGACTTCCAGAACCGTGGGTAGTGGCGTTCTACGTCGTCGGTATTGTCGCCGCCTCGTGGCATTTTTCCTACGGACTTGTGGCTGTTTGCCGCGAAGTGGGGCTTCACGGTCGGCGAGCAGGCGCGGCGGAAGTTCGGCTATGTGTGCCTGGCGCTGGCCATCGCGCTGGTTGGCATCGGACTGTATTCCATCACCGGATTTGTGCGAACTCCGGCTGACCAGGTCCCGGTGATCGTCGAACATCGACTTAAGTAGTTGTCAGTTGTCGGTGAGCCAGCGATGATCTGCTAATTGCTAATTGCTAGTTGCTAATTACTTATATGGCACATCCTAAGATCATCGTTGTAGGTGGCGGACTGGCAGGACTGGCAGCCACCATCAAGATCGCGGAGATGGGCGGTCACGTCGACCTGTTCTCCATCGTTCCGGTCAAGCGGTCTCACTCGGTATGCGCGCAGGGCGGCATCAACGCAGCCAAGAACCTGAAGGGTGAAGGCGACTCCACCTGGCAGCACTTCGACGACACCATCTACGGCGGCGACTTCCTGGCCAATCAGCCGCCGGTGAAGCTGATGTGCGATATGGCGCCCGGCGTCATCGACCTGCTCGACCGCATGGGCGTTCCTTTCAATCGCACGCCCGAGGGCAATCTCGACTTCCGCCGCTTCGGCGGCACGCTCTACAACCGCACCGCCTTTGCCGGAGCCACCACCGGCCAGCAACTTCTGTACGCGCTCGACGAGCAGGTGCGCCGCTACGAGTCCGAAGGCAAGGTCACCAAGTACGAAGGCTGGGAATTTCTCTCCGCCGTGCTCGACGGCCAGCGCGTCTGCCACGGCATCTGCGCCATGGACCTGCGCACCATGCAGGTGGTCACCTTCCCGGCAGAAGCCGTCATCATCGCGACCGGCGGCATCGGCGCCATCTTCGGCAAGTCGACCAACTCGGTGGTCTGCACCGGATCGGCGCAGTCGGCGCTGTATCAGCAGGGAGCGTTCTACGCCAACGGCGAGTTCATCCAGGTGCATCCGACATCGATTCCGGGCGAAGACAAGCTGCGCCTGATGTCGGAGTCGGCGCGCGGCGAAGGCGGCCGCGTGTGGGTTCCCAAGAAGCCGGGCGACAAGCGCGATCCCAAGAGCATTCCGGAGAGCGAGCGCTGGTACTTCCTGGAGGAGTGGTATCCCAAGTACGGCAACCTGGTGCCGCGCGACGTGGCGACCCGCGCCATTCACAAGGTCGTGTACGAGCACGGCCTCGGCATCGATGGCCAGCCGATGGTCTATCTCGACCTGACGCACATCGATCGCAAGATCCTCGACCGCAAGCTGGAAGGCATCCTCGAAATCTACGAGAAGTTTGTCGGCGACGATCCGCGCGACACGCCGATGAAGATCTTCCCCGGCATGCACTACACCATGGGCGGCCTGTGGGTTGACTTCAATCAGCGCACCAACATCGAAGGCCTGTACGCCTGCGGCGAGGCCGACTACTCCATCCACGGCGCGAACCGCCTGGGCGCGAATTCGCTCATGTCGTGCATTACCGGCGGATTCATCGCCGGGCCGGATGCCATGCAGTACGCGCGCAACGTCCACAAGAGCGGACACACTCCGGCGCACAACATCTTCGAGTCGGAGAAGAAGCGGCAGGAAGAGATCAATCAGCGGCTGATGAATAACGATGGAACGGAGAATCCGTTCCTGCTGTGGCGCGAGCTGGGCGACACCATGACCAAGAACGTCACCGTCATCCGCTACAACAAGAACATCAAGGAGACGGACGCCAAGCTGGTCGAGCTGCTGGAGCGCTATCGTCACGTCAACCTGAGCGACCGCAGCATGTGGGCGAACACGTCGTTCGTCTTCGCCCGGCAGCTTTACAACATGCTGCAGCTGGCGCGCGTCATCGCGCAGGGCGCGGAGATGCGCAACGAATCGCGCGGCGCGCACTATAAGCCGGACTTCCCGGAGCGCGACGACGCCAACTGGTTGAAGACGACGAAGGCGTACTTCGCCGCCGATGCCGACGAGCCGCGCTTCGAGTTCGAGGCAGTGGATACATCGCTGATCACGCCGCGGCCGAGAAGGTATGACGCGGCGACGTAGGAGTTGTAGATGCGTCGGCCTTTAGGCCAGCGTTGGTCAGACTGCATTTTAGAACTTGTCATTACGAGCGCCATCAGTTGGCGCGAGGAATCTGCTCTCGTGTGCGGTGCGACAGGTGCTGGCATAGCCAAGCGCAATTGCAAGTCGAGGAGAACAGATCCCTCGCTTCGCTCGTGATGACAAGACAAATGCTAATTGCTAATTACTTATCGAATCATGGCTACTAACGGCAAAACTATCGTCATCAAGATCAAGCGCCAGGACAACGCCAACTCCAAGCCCTACTGGGAGGAGTTCGAGCTGCCCTACCGGCGCAACATGAACGTCACCTCTTCGCTGATGGATATCGCCGCCAATCCGGTGACCCGCGACGGCAAGAAGACCACGCCGGTGACCTACGATTCCAACTGCCTGGAAGAGGTGTGCGGCTCGTGCGCCATGCTGATCAATGGCCGCGCGCGCATGGCCTGCTCGGCGCTCATCGACAATCTCGAGCAGCCGGTCACGCTGGAGCCGTTCTCCAAGTTCCCGGTCATCCGCGATCTGTCGGTCGATCGCAGCGTGCTGTTCGAGAACCTGAAGAAGCGTCAAGGCGTGGGTGCCGGTGGATGGCACCTACGATCTCGGTCCCGGGCCGCGGCAGTCAGCCGCGCAGCAGGAAGAGGCGTATCCGCTGTCGCGCTGCATTTCGTGCTGCTGCTGCATGGAAGCCTGTCCGCAGTTCAACGAGAAGACCGGATTCGTCGGCGCAGCCGCCATCTCGCAGGTGCGGCTGTTCAACACCCATCCCACGGGCCAAGCGCTCAAGGTCGATCGCCTGAAGGCGCTGATGGGCGATGGCGGCATCCAGGAGTGCGGCTACGCGCAGAACTGCGTCGAGGTCTGCCCGAAAGACATTCCGCTGACCAAGTCCATCGCCGACGTCGGCGGCCAGGTGATGTGGCAGGCGGTGAAGGACTTCTTCAGGACATAGCCTTCGATATGTCGAACGAGTCGGACGTGCAGGCACACGATTCTCGTGTACACTGTCTCCGTATGAAGAACGTTACCCTAAGTGCTGACGACGACCTAATTGAGCAGGCCCGGCAGGTGGCCCGCTCGCAGCGGCGGACGCTGAACGCGGCTTTTCGCGAATGGCTCTTGCAATTCACCGCTCAGGCCGGCAATGGGCAGGAGGTGGATGCCCTTATGCGCCGCCTTCGCCACGTCAGCTCGGGCCGCCGCTTCAGCCGAGACGACATGAATGAACGGTAGCTTTTTTCTCGACACCAACATCTTCGTCTACAGTTTCGACCGCGCTTCAGCAGGCAAGGCTCGGCGCGCCGCGCAGCTCATTCGTCAGGCTGTGGCCACGCGAAAGGGCGTGGTGAGTTATCAGGTGGTACAGGAGTTCTTCAACGTTGCCCTGCGCCGATTTGCGCAGCCTATGACGGTGGCTGAGGCCGAGCAATACCTGGGGATCGTCTTCCGTCCGCTGATGGCAGTGCAGTCTTCGCAGGCCCTGTTCTCCGAAGCGCTGCGCCTGAATGGCAACCACGGTCTCTCCTGGTATGACGCTTTGATCGTAGCCGCCGCCCGTGAGTCCGGCTGCAGTGTGCTCTATAGTGAAGACCTGCAATCCGGACGACACTTCGGCAATCTCCGTATCGAAAACCCCTTTGCGTGATGCGGCTTCCGAATCGCCGCATACACTCTTGGCATTGGCCCTTCATTTACAATCCTCTCGCACATCATCTTCCGGGAGAATCATCATTCTGATGCGAAGCCTTGTCCGAGTTGTCGTCGTACTCATATCACTGTCGCTGCCAGCGTTCACGCAATCGTCTGCGCCCACGCAACCAAACTCGTCGAAACCACCTTCGAAGAGCACTGCAGCAACATCGCAAACCACGCGCCACGGGCTGGCGCGCCATCCACAACTCTGCGCTGATCGTCGATACCCACGCCGACACGCCGGGCCGCTTCGTTGACGAGAACTTCGATCTCGCGCAGGATGCCGGCAAGGGCTACATGGATTTCGCCAAGATCAAGGCCGGCAACCTGGGCGCGGAGTTCTTGTCCATCTGGGTCGATCCCAAGCTTTACAAGGGGCAGGAGATCAAGCGCGCGCTCGACATGATCGATTCGGTGTACGAGCAGGCGCGGCTGCATCCCGACAAGATGATGATGGCCTTCAGCACGCAGGACATCTACAACGCGCATCGCCAGCACAAGCTGGCCGCGCTGATGGGCGTCGAAGGCGGGCACGCCCTACAGGGCGACATGCGCGTGCTGCGCGATTACTACCGCCTCGGCGTGCGCTACATGACGCTGACCTGGTCGAACACCAACGAGCTGGGCGATTCCAGCGGCGACCTGGACGACAAGACGGTGCAGCACCACGACGGCATCACCGATTTCGGCCGCCAGGTGGTGCGCGAGATGAACCGCATGGGCATGATGGTCGACATCTCGCACGTGGCCGACCGAACCATGTACCAGGCTCTGGCCACCAGCCGCGCTCCGGTCATCGCGTCGCACTCGTCTTCGCGTGCGCTGACCAACGTTCCGCGCAACATGACCGACGACATGCTGGTCGCGCTGGCGCGCAACGGCGGCGTGGCGCAGGTGAACTTCTACTGCGGATTCATCTCGCAGAAGTGGGTGGACACGTCGAAGAAGTTGAAAGACGAGAAGGACCCTGACTACGATGAAGGTCCAGGCGCTGTTCCGGGCTGAGCGCACGCCCCAGACGATGCAGGAGATGTTCGCAGCCGAAGCAGTGCTGGAGAAGAAGCTGCCGCGTCCGCCGCTCAGCGACCTGATCGACCACATCGACCACATGGTGAAGGTCGCGGGCGTCGATCACGTCGGGCTCGGCTCCGACTTCGATGGCATCGACTGCTCGCCGCAGGGAATTGACTCGGCCGCCGATCTGCCGAAGATCACCGAAGCGCTGTACCAGCGTGGATACAAAGCGGCCGACTTGCAGAAGATTCTGGGCGGCAACCTGATGCGCGTCTTCGCCGACGTGGAGAAGACGGCGAAGCAGATCCAGGCGGAGCAGGCGCACCAGGACACGCGCAAAGAAGTGGCGCCGAGCGGACAATAAGATTTTCACCACAGAGGCGCAGAGACACAGAGTTCGGTGAGGATGGAAGCTGACTTAGCAGCATGCTCAACCTATTTCGAGATGGGCACAGAGGCGCAGAGTCATAAGACTCGGATTCCTCCGTGTCTCGGTGTCTCTATGGTTATATTGACTCTCGCGGATAATATGGAGATGGAAAGTCCTGGACCACCTTATGCGCAAACTGTTCATAGCTGCTCTGTTGCTCTCGGTTAACGCTCTCGCGCAAACCTCCACCAAACCGGTGGGCACCCACACTCCCGACGCGGGCACTGTTCCCAACAAGGCATCCACCGAAACCGCACCCGCGCAGCCCACCGCCGACCATTGAGACCAGCATGGGCGACATCCATTGCACGCTGTTTCCCGACAAGGCTCCGGAGACCGTCGCCAACTTCATCGGCCTGGCGACAGGCAAGAAGCAGTGGACCAATCCGAAGACCGGCACAGCTGGTGAAGGGCAAGCCCCTGTACGACGGAACCACGCTTTCATCGCGTCATCCCCAACTTCATGATTCAGGGCGGCGATCCTGAGGGAACAGGAATGGGCGGCCCGGGCTACAAATTCAACGACGAAACCAGCGACCTGAAGTTCGACGTGCCCGGACGCTGGCTATGGCGAACAGCCGGCCCCAACACCAACGGATCACAATTCTTCATCACCGAAGCTGCCTACACCGTGGCTTGACGGCAAGTTCAACCTGTTCGGCGAGTGCGAGGATATCGACCTGGTCAAGAAGATCGCGCGCGTCGAAACCGGCGCAAACAACAAGCCCGTGACGCCGGTGAACATCAAGCACATCGTGATTGTCGATCCGCGTCATCCTGCGGCGACGCACAAGACGACCGGCACTACCCACAAGAGCACGACCACTACGAAGCCAAAGACGACGTCACCTCAGCAGTAGGCTGAGCCATGGCCGGGACCAGAGTGCTCTCATTGTGAGCCGGCTCATTATTGACGCGCGGTGGTTGTACACCGGACTGGGCGCTTACACGCTACAGCTCATTCGCGGCCTTCACGAGTTGGGCACGTTGCCGGTAACGCTGATCACGCTGCCGGAGCATCGGGCCAAACTCGCTCCCTTCGGATACGAGGTTGTGCTCTCGAAGCGCCCGGCTCTATTCGCTGCGCGAGCAAATCGATGTTGCCAGGCTGGCGCGCGACTACGAAGTACTGCACGTGCCGCACTACAACGCTCCGCTGCTTCGCCGCAAAACGCTGCTGGTGAGCATCCACGACCTGAATCATCTGCTCGACCAAACCATGCGCCGCAGCCTGAAGAGTCAGATCTATGCCAGGCCCATGTTGCAGCACGTGGCGCAAGCGGGCCGATCACATCTTCACCCAGTCGGAATACTCCAAGCGAACGATCGTCGAGCACCTCGGAGCCGAAGCCGGAGAAGATCACCGTCACCTACACCGGCGTGCCGCCGCACATCTATCCTGAGCCGAGAGACGAATCGCGAACCCGCACCAACCACACATTCGGCTTCAGTGGTAACTACTTGCTGTTCGTCGGCAATCTCAAGCCGCACAAGAATGTGCGCGGACTGCTGAGAGCCTGTGCGCTTCTCCATCAGCGCGGCAAGCTTGATCACACGTCTGCTGATCATCGGCGACGATCCACACTGGCGACCGGTGCTGGCGCGGGAGTCGGCAGATCTAGGGCTCGGCGAAAGTGTCGTGTTTGCCGGCCGGGCCACCGACGATCAGGTTCGCGCCGCCTACTGTGGCGCCGATCTGACCGTTGTGCCTTCGTTCCAGGAAGGCTTCGGGTTGCCGGCGACTGAGTCGATGGCCTGCGGAACTCCGGTGGCCTGCTCCAACGTAGCGTCCTTACCTGAAGTCGCAGGCGACGCCGCCGAATACTTCGCACCTTCGGATTTCGAGTCGATCGCAACAGCTGATTGAAACCGTAGTGCTCTCTGGGGAACGCTGGCGAGAGCTGCAACGCCTGGGCCACGAGCGGGCAGCCAGGTTCCATTGGCGCGAGTGCGCTGAACGGCACATCAGGGTTTATCGCGAGTTCCTCGCGGAGGCATGATTAGGGTACTGTAAAAACTCGGCTTTGCGACGATTCGAGTCAGGGCACGACTTCCAGTCGTGCCGATCAGCCCTTTAATATCTCTCTCATCCTGAGCGGACTTTAGTCCGCGAAGGACCTGCTGTTTTGCTGTGACCGCGAAAAGTGATCCCTGGGGACTGAAGTCCTCTCGGGACGACAAAAAAAGGCGTTTTCGGCACGACTGAAGTCGTGCCCTGACGCGAATCTTCGCATGCCTGCGCCCTTTCAAATCACAACTCAAACTCTTCGGTACAATCGGCAGAGCAAGAGCCTTTACCCAGGAGCAGCTATGTTCTTCAAGCAAATACAAGAAGATTCCCGGCAGCGAGCGCAACCCGATGCCAGGCGCGACCAAGACAGGAGCCCTTGATCCCAACGAGGTGATGCACGTCACCGTTGTCTTGCGGTCGCGTTCGGGAGGCAAGAAGCAGCCCAGCCTCGACAAGCTCATCGCCAAGGGTGAGCGGCTCACGCGCGAGGAGTACCAGGCGCGCTATGGCGCCGATCCCGCCGATGTCGCGCAGGTTGCGGCCTTTGCCAGCCAGCACGGCCTCAGCGTGTGCGCAGGTGAACATTGCGGCGAGGACCATGCTTCTCACTGGCCGCTGTTCCGATTTTGCCAAAGCCTTTCAGGTGTCGCTCGAGAGGTATCAATATGCCGGCGGCACCTACCGCGGGCGCACGGGCGCGGTGACCATTCCCGCCGAGCTTGTCGAATATCGTCGTCTCGGTTCACGGCCTGGACAATCGTCCGCAGGCGCAAGCGCACTTTCGGCTGAACCGGGCCAATCCTCTGGCCACCTCCGTCTCTTACACGCCGTTGCAGATTGCGAAAGCTTACAGCTTCCCCAGCGGCACGGGAGCGGGGCAGACCATCGCCATCATCGAGCTCGGCGGCGGCTACATGCAGTCAGACCTGCAAACCTACTTCAAGAGCCTGAAGCTGGCGACTCCGAAGGTGATTGCGGTTTCCGTCGACGGCGCGCAGAACCAACCTGACAGGCGATCCCAATGGGCCTGACACCGAAGTGGCGCTCGACATCGAAGTGGCCGGCGCCGTCGCCCCGGGAGCAACCATCGTGGTGTATTTCGCGCCTAACACCGATGCCGGTTTTCTCGACGCCATCAATGCGGCGGCCATGGATAACGTCAACAAGCCATCGGTGATTTCGATCAGCTGGGGTGGGCCTGAATCGACGTGGACTAACGCAATCCCTGCAGAACTACAACAGCGCGCTGCAAGCGGCGGCGGCGCTCGGCGTCACCGTGTGCGTCGCCTGCGGCGACAACGGATCGAGCGATGGTGTAAGCGACGGCAAGTACCACGTAGACTTTCCGGCTTCCAGTCCTTATTCGCTGGCTTGCGGTGGAACCTCGCTCAAGCTCAGCGGAAGCTCGATCTCCAGCGAAGTGGTGTGGAACGATGGCGCCAGCGGCGGAGCTACCGGCGGCGGCGTGAGCGATACTTTCCCGCTTCCTTCCTACCAGTCGAAAGCCAAGGTTCCGCCGTCGGCAAACAAGGGCAAGTTCAAAGGCCGGGGCGTGCCCGACATTGCCGGCGATGCCGATCCCGCCACCGGCTACCAGGTGCAGTCCGATGGGTCGAGCTTTACGGTTGGCGGCACCAGCGCGGTTGCCCCGCTATGGGCCGGGCTGGTTGCACTCTTCAATCAGTCGCTGGGCAAGCACGTGGGATATCTGAATCCCAATCTCTACCAGAGCGTGGCCACGACGAAGGGAACGTTTCGCGACGTTACCTCCGGCAATAACGGGCACTTCAAGGCAGCGGCCGGGTGGGACCCTTGTACCGGCTGGGGCAGTCCGATGGGAACGGGAATTCAGTCGGCGCTCGCGCCGCTGTTCAAGAAGAAAAAGAAATAGATTTTCGGATCGTGATGCGAAATGAATGACGGATGGCTCGCCCCCGTCGTTCCGTAGTTCCTGAACTGTGGGTGCCCATCCTTTCCCTTCGTTTGGTAAGGGTGGGATCGAAGCACGTTCCATAACCCGGCTTGGCTGGCCACGGCAGCGGCGTTCGGTTCATACGGCTAGCTGGCTATGATGGCTTGCATGTCCCCGGGTTGCACGACTGCGATAGGAGATGGGTCGATGCGGTGCTTCGTGAACAACTCGCGCAGCCTCTCCCGCTCTTTGCGTTCCTCGTCGGAGTAGAAGCGTGCTTTCTCGAACTCATGGTTTGCGATGGCGTTCTCCATGCGCTGCAGGATAAACGCGATGCGCTTCTTGATTTCGACTACGTCTTCGGGCAGGGGTGACTGCCTCGCCTTCACTCGGGCGCCGGCTTCATCGAGCAGGCCTACAGCCCTGCCCAGGTAGCCTTTGGAATGTCTCGCCGCGAACTCCAGGGCAGCGTCGGAGTAAGACACTGCGTGGTACTGCTCATGCCTGCCTTTCACGGCCTGAAGCACCTTGAGAGCGTCGCTCTCAACCACGGGCGACACACGAAGTGGCCGGGAGAGGTTGGCGAACCAACCTATCTTCTCGATCACGGTTTCGTAGTCAGCCGGTGTCGTCTCCCAAATGCATTGGAGTTTTGAACGAGAGATATATGGCCCGAGGATGTTCATCATATCGATAGACGCCTTGGCCGCCCCTGCACCGACAGGAAGGTAAAGATCCTGCACGAAAAGAATGGAAGCGCGAGACTCAACGAGTTCCCTTAGCAAGCGCTGCAATCGCTCTTCTGACTGCCCATGGTACCGGGTCCAGGCCGTCAGCGAAGAAACATCGAGCGCCAGCACGCGTTTATCGGTCAGGAACGGCGGCACGCTTCTATGCGAAATACGGTGCGCCAGGGTTTCAACCAGGGCAGTTTTGCCAACCCCGCGTTCGCCAACTAGTACGGGATTGTTTCGGGCATCGCCGCCAAGAACCTCGATCAGAGTTGCGAATTCCTGGTCACGGCAGGTTGCAGAATCCAGTTCTCCACTCGCAGCAGCGGCGCTAAGGTCATACGAGAACTCGAGGACAAAGGACTTGACACGAGGAGAGGAAACCGGACCTACCTCGTGCGGAGTACGGGCCACTTCTTCCCGAATCGTGTTAAGACGCAAACCGCGCTCATGCAGAATCTCGGCGGCGAAGCATTTCTCTTCGCGCAACAGGCCGAGCAGTAAATGCTCCGTGCCAATGTGTTTGTGCGACAAGCGCTCGGCTTCTTCTGCGGCGTAGGCCAGGACTCGCTTGGACTCATTGCTTAGGGGCAGGTCCACGGAAGTAGAGACGTCTTCCCGGACAGTGGTATGTCCTTCGATCTGCTTGCGGATAGATTCCACCGAAGCGTGTGAGCGAAGGAATCGATTGGTGAGCGCCTTATCTTCGCGCAGCAGGCCAAGCAGCAGGTGCTCCGTCTCGATGTAAGGAGAACCAAACTGGCTGGCTTCGTAGCGGGCAAAGAAGATGACGCGTCGTGCTTTTTCCGTATACCGTTCGAACATAAGCGGGCTACTTAGGAGACTGCCGATCGAAAATTCACCTTAACACCGGAACGGCCAAGGCTGGCCCAATTTCGAGGAGCTGGAGTCTTGTTTCGGCTGCACGCGGGGGCGAGTCCTGGTTTGACATGGTGGCTTGTCCTGCTGGAAAATACGAATAGGAGTTCGCGTTCTTGTTTGAGTTGGCATCTGTTGCCCCAGACACAAACCGCAGGTCCCCTTCGGCTGGACTCGGGGCAGGCTCTTTGAGTGTGCTCGTGCCCCGAGGCTGCCAGAGTGACCATTCGATAGCGGTTCTGGCGAAAAGCGAAAAGCCAATAGCGAAGAGCGAACCACGAAGTCGTGTTTTTGGGAGTTAGGCGGAAACTATGGGTGTACCTGTTTCGCAGATGTGGACGGTTGCTTCGTACGTCCTGAAGCAGCGCGTCAAGGGGCGCAAGCGTTACCCGCTCGTCCTCATGCTGGAGCCGCTGTTCCGCTGCAACCTGGCCTGTGCCGGATGCGGCAAGATCCAGTATCCCGGCCACGTGCTGCGGCAGCATCTCTCAGTCGACGAGTGCATGCGCGCGGTCGATGAATGCGGCGCGCCGATGGTGTCGATTCCTGGCGGCGAACCGCTGCTCCATCCGGAGATCGACAAGATTGTCGAAGGCCTGGTCGCACGCAAGAAGTACATCTATCTATGTACCAACGCGCTGCTGCTGAAGCAGAAGATCGACCTGTTCAAGCCCAGCAAATACCTGACGTTCTCCGTCCACGTGGACGGCCAGCGCGAGCATCACGACTTTTCCGTCTGCCTGGAAGGTGGATACGAAAAGGCGATCGAGGGAATGCGCGAGGCGGTCGGGCGCGGCTTCCGCGTGACCACCAACACCACGCTCTTCGATGGCGCCGATCCCAACAGCGTCCGCGCCTTCTTCGACGAGATGATGGAGCTGGGAGTGGAGGGCATGATGCTCTCGCCCGGCTACTCATACGACAAGGCTCCCGACCAGCAGCACTTTCTGGGACGCGATCGTACGCGGCGGCTGTTTCGCGCCATGCTGTCAAACCGCAAAGAGAAGTGGATATTCAACCAGTCGCCGCTGTTCCTTGAGTTCCTGATGGGCAAGCGCGACTACCCATGCACGCCCTGGGGCATGCCGACCTTCAACCTCTTCGGCTGGCAGAAACCCTGCTACCTGCTCCAGGACGGCTACGCCGATACCTTCGAAGAGCTGATGCAGGCCACGGAATGGGATAAGTACGGCTATGAGTCGGGCAATCCGAAGTGCGCCAATTGCATGGTGCACAGCGGATACGAAGCCTCGGCGGTGAACGACACCTTCATGTCGTGGAAGGGATTCCTGGCGACTGTTCGGGCGACGTTCTCGACGAAATACGAAGATCCCGAAGCCGCCGAGATGCTGAAAGAAGAATATCGCCCGGTGCACAGCGTGAATCCGCTGGTGCAGATTGGCGCAGCGGACTGACGAAAGAATTCACCTGAGAGGACACCGAAGTCACGAAGAAATCAAACCTTCGTTCTTCGATCGCATCCATGGTGAAGATCTGACCAGAGCACGAATTACAGCAGCGCTTCTAACTGCTCAACCGTAAGATTGGCATCGCGAAGAATGCTTCTCAGGAGCTTGGGGTGAAGCGTCTTAGCAGCGTGGAAGGGAACGGTGACCCGCTTTCCTGCCGCGTTCTTGTAGATCATGTGACTCCCGCTTTGTCGGGCGAGAGAGAACCCGGCCTTCTGGAGTACAGAAATTATCTGGCGAGCGGTCAGCCGTGGGAGTTTGGGCATCAGATGGCGACTTCGACCATCGAGAGACTGACTGAGACTTGCGTGGGTATTTCTTCTCCGTCGGCGATACGGTCGTCGATGTGCAGCCGGATGGCGTCCTTGATGTTCCCCAGCGCCTCCTCGTAGCTGTCGCCCTGACTGTAACAACCCTGCAGCGACGGACAGGATACGAAATATCCATCCGCGTCGGCCTCAATCACGATGGGCAGAGTCACTTGGGTCATACAAGGATTATAAGCTCACCTCTAAAACGCACAGCAAAGGCAAGCCACATCATACGGTACGGCCGGCGATGCGCGATAAAGTGCTTTGTGGTGAAATGAATGTGTGTCCGAACCGCAGCGCACCCATAACGAAATGAACGGCGAAATCGTTCCTGGCCACGAGCACGAAAAGATCGAGGGATGGATTCCCGAACTCGCGTCGGAAGAAGACGTTCGCGCGGCGCTGGAGAAGGCTTTCGATTATCGCGGCGACGTGACCATCACGCGCAAGGACGGATCCAAGGTCGAGGGCTACATCTTCGATCGCCGCAACGGAAAAACGCTGGCCGATTCCGTGGTGCGCATCATCCCCAAGAATTCACACGAGAAGACGTCGATTGCCTATTCCGACATTGCCGCGCTGGTTTTCAGCGGACGCGACATGGCGGCGGGCAAAAGCTGGGAAGCCTGGCTGAAGAACTACTGGGAGCGCAAAGCTGCCGGCGAGAAGAACATCGGAATCCAGCCGGAAGAGTTGGAGTAGGTCCATTCTTACTTGTGCTCTTCTGTAGTTAAGCCAGCCCTCTCCCCTGCATCTTCTTTTATCGACGAACGGAAGCTGCGGATCCCGTCTCCAATGCCTTTGCCCAACTCGGGCAGTTTCTTTGGGCCAAACACCAGAAGAGCGATTCCCATGATCACCAGCAAGTGCATAGGCTGAAAGATGCCTTCGAACATATATCTACTCCTCAATGCAGAGAGTCTTCTTTTCATTACAGGCGCCGATGAACATGGTTATGGCCATCGACGCCTGCTCTTTGGGCAGACAGAAGTTCACAGGAGGGTTGAGCCTCGCTGCGCTTCGTCGGCTTCTATCGCCAGCTGGCTCATGAACCGGAAGAAGTCCTGAGACTGGCCAATGAAGAGGCCGTCGGCAGTGAGCGCGCGCAGTGCTGCCGTGGCCGCCCCTTTGGTTGCCGTCGGACGAATAATGGAGCACGCCGGCAAGCTGCGATTCAAGAAGCTCGTCGGTTCCGGCAGAATAAGGTTCGTCTGGAAGTCCTCTCCGCCGAAGGGAGGAGAGTTCAGATCCGGGAAGCTCACCTCGACTCCCGTCTTGGGATCTTTCAGTTTGCTTATCGGTGGAGCATTGCCGGCCTTGTCATGCCAGGTCTGGAAGTGCGCGATCTCCGTTCCGCCAATGCTCAGCAGGATACGAAGCACCTCGACGCTGCTGACGCGCTGCGCCAGTTGTGGATACAAGCTGCTGCCGCCCTGCTCGATCCACGCGAAGTGGAATCCTGCGGTATTGGCGATGGCCTGCGTGAAGTCTGCGACGACTGCATTGGCACGCACGGCCGGCCGCACATCGTCGTCGGTGCGCGGTATCGCGGGATGCTGGCCGATAGCCAGGCTGGGAACGGCGTTGGGGAAGGTATCGCCGAGATCTGGATTGCCCTTTCGACTCCGATAACGCGTCCACCAGCTCGTATCGACTGTGAGCTGCATCAGGTTTGTCAGGCGACCGATCTGCTGAGCTCCTGTCGCTTTGCTGCTTGGCAAGGTGCGGAAGCGGTCCAAATCGACCGCTTGAGCGCCCTTCGAGACGAGGTAGGCATTGATGAATACCTCGTGCGAAAGCTCGTCCTCGGTGTTGTCGTGAATGTATTGATCCATGTCTTCGTCAAGCTGTGCGACAGCCTCGGTAAACAATGGATTTCCCGACCCGCCGGGAACCTCGTCATCCTGGATACCGGCGAGTTCGTTGTACTGTTGCCAGATGTCGGTCTCGAGGATTTCGGCCGCAGCGAGAAATCGCAGAATAGCGGCATCGCCGCTGGAGATACCGGTCGCGCGGTCATCAGCGGAAAGGATCTCCGGTAGCAAGGCCGCCGCAGAGAGTGCCACTCCGGCGACCCCCATGCCCTTTAGAAACGAGCGACGATTCCTTCCGTCCCTTTCTGGTACGGAAGCAGGCTGGATTAGCTCCTCGGGAGAAGCACTAGAGGGGAAGTCTTCTGTTGCCATGGTCAAATGCTCCGAACTTTTGTATTGCAATGAATTCGATTCACCGCAGCTGCAGAGTAGGCTTCGAGCATTCCGTGGGTGTCACGAAGTGGTCACGCGGCTGGAAGTATTTGGGTAAGGATTTCAGACAAACGGATGACAAGGTGCAGCGGAGCTAAGCAACCGTCTGTCGGCAGTCTGTGGTGAGATGTTGTTTCTCCCTGCCAGGCGGCAGGACGGGGCGAGAAGAACATCGGAATCCGGCCGGAAGAGCTGGAATAACTAAAGCGGTTCTCGCACCTGGCGCGGCCCGGTAGTGCTGGCCTTAAGGCCAGCGTCCACGCCGCTGAAATACGTGAGGGCTAGCCCTTGGGCTCTTTCCCCTGACTCGAGCGGACAGTCCTCACAAAAGAAATGCTGCCGACAGAATCGCTCCAAATAGTAGCGCCTGGCGCAGCTCACTGAATCCAAGCTTGTGCACATCGAGCGGCTGGCTTGGGCTGAAGAACCACGATATTCCCCGCAGCAGGGCAGGAACAAAGGCGAGAATTACCCACGGGCTGATCGTCCTCCCCGCGCTTGCCGCCGCCAGCACAACCAGCAAACCAAGCTGACCGAGCAGAAACCACCTTCCACGGCCGACCTTCGCTTGCCACGTAGTGAGGCGGCTGCCGCGAATCCTGATCTGCACAAAGTGGATCTGGTCTGCTGCGAACAGCCAGTTGGCAGCCCACAGCAGAAGAGCGGTCGCGTCAAGTGTGCCGTTGGCGACATAGTAGGCGCCCGCAGCGGTGGATGTCAGTCCGATGGCGCCGACGATCTGCGCCGGCATTCTGCCGGAGCGGCCCAGCTTTTTCACTGCCGCTTGCGCCGCAAACGAGCATGCCGCAATTGACCCGATGATCAGAAGGCCGCGCGTATAGCCATTCGCAAAGAGCAGGCCCACGCTGGCCAGAGCTACGGCAGCGAGCGTCGCGATCACCTTCATCACCGACCTGCGCTCGTCTGTGGTTTGTGCCTTGATGGGTGAAAGGCCAAGCCACGCTTCCAGCGGCGTTCTCAGCCAGAACAGCGAAAGGGTCGCGACCACGAACAGAGCTGTGGCAACTGGGTTGAATGCCGCGCCCGCCGCCACGATTGCGCCGGTCGCGAGCGGTACCAAGAGGATTCCCCATGCGCCGTGCTCGCGCGGCACGATCATGGTTCTCTTGCGGAGTTGTTGAGCGGACATGGTCAGCGTCGCCATGAGCTGATGCTATGGCAGCCACAAGTGTAAGGCTGTGACTTAAGTCTCTCTTGCAAAAGTTTGTTCGGCGATGCCATAGAACTTGAACCCGGCACGTCCAGTCCGGAGGACGGCATAACCATAGCCCAGGACGTGAGTCCTGGGTAACTGTGGTATCTGAAGGTGAGTCCCTTCAGGGACGACACGAAGCAGATCCTTCGCTACGCTCAGAGTTTGTGACTTTATTGAAGGTTGACGAATTTTGCCCGCGTAAACTGCTTGTTTTCAGCACTGCAATTTGCGCGAAATCAAAAAAGTCACAAGCTCTCAGGATGACAAATCATTGGGGTGATACGACTGATGAATGTTGTAGCAGCTCCTCACTCAATTGCTAATTGCTGTTCTTCACCAGCTTGAGAAACTCCTCATGCACGCGCTTATCATCCGACAGTTCAGGATGGAACGTCGCTGCCATGACGTTGCCCTTGCGCACAAGCACAGGGTCGCCCTCGCGTTGGGCGAGCACTTCGACGCCGTCGCCGATTTTCTCGATGCGCGGTGCGCGGATAAAGACCATCTCCAGCGGATCTTCGCCAAGGGACGTCACCGCATCGACAATGCTGGAGTCGATCTGGCGGCCATAGGCGTTGCGCCGGATGGTCATGTCGATGGCGTTGAACCCGGTCTGCTGCGGATTCTCAACTTGTTTCGCCAATAGGATCGCGCCGGCGCAGGTTCCAAACGTTGGCTTGCTGTGCACGAAGTCGCTGAGCTTCTGAAATCCCTTTTCGCCCAGCAGCTTGAGAAATGTGCTCGACTCGCCGCCGGGAATAATCAGCCCGTCGATCTCGTCGAGCTGCTCCGGCTTGCGCACGAGTACCACGTCGGCACCGAGTTCTTCCAGCCGCCGCCGATGTGCGTCGAAGTCGCCTTGTAAGGCAAGTACGCCGATGGTCACGAGATGAGGTACCAGCTTTCGGTGAAGACTTGAGTGTTTAGATTACCGCGGATCGGCGCGGATTCCGGAGAAACTGCTGTGCCCGGGATTGGGACCTGGTGAGGCTGAAGCTCTTAATTCCGGGAGCATCCGCCGTATCCACTCATAGTCTGTAGACTCATAGGCATCTTCCACCTACCCTGCCGCAGTGAGTTCAATTCCAGACGAAGAAATTAAGGAAGCGTTTGGTCACGCGGTCAGAAAGTTTCGCGCGGCCAAGGGCTTTTCACAGGAACGGCTCTCCGAGCTGGCGGACATCCATCGAACATACATCGGGGATGTTGAGCGGGGCACGAGAAACATAGCCCTCGTCAACATGCACCGTATCGCCCAGGCGCTCGAAGTGCCCCTGAGAAGTCTCGTCGGAGAAATGGAAAGGCAGCTCAAAAAGGCGAGGTGATGCTGAAAGGCGAATCAAGCAAAGGCGAACGGAATCAAGGGCGGGCGATCGTCGGAAGCTATGCACAAACCTCGATTAAGGGCAGAATCGAAGCCTTTTTTCTAGAGAACCTCGGAAAAGTGGCAACTCGAGACCAAATCATAGAAGTCGCAAGACAAGGCGGGACTGAAGACCCCGAAAATTGGCATCAACGCCTATCCGAACTCCGAACCGACGATGGTTACACCATACTCTCTAACCGTGATGACCGGCGCCTGAGAGTAGGTGAGTACGTAATGATATCTGCTGACAGACGGCGTGGAGCAGGCAAACGTGTTCTTCCGACGAAGGAGACTTGGAAGGCGGTATTGCACAGGGCACAAAGCAGCTGCGAGTGGAATGAAGGCAACGAGCATTGCGGATTGAAGGATGGAGAGGTCGACCCAATCGGGGGCGGGACCGTCAAGCTCACGCCAGACCACATGACTCCTCATTCCATCAACTGCGAGTCTGATCGCACCAACCCCGAGGCCTGGCGCGCTTTGTGTGGTAGACATCAAGTCATCAAGAAGAATTTCTGGGACAATGCTACAGGCAAGCTAAACGTCTATGCCATTGTGCAATCAGCATCCCGTCGGGACAAAGAGGTCGTGTTCGAATTCTTAAAAAAATATTTCAACGAATCAAACGGCTGACGTTCCACGGCGAGGCGCTTCTCCGCCAGTCCCGTGTATTCATCCGAGTGGTCGCAGATAATTGCACGCCGTTCCATGCTCCTGCATACTGCGCCCGTTGTGCCGGCACCTGCGAATGGGTCCAGAACAACGTCACCCGCCTTGGTGGTCATAGAGACAAGAGGCTCGAAAACCTTCTCAGGCTTCTGCGCTGGATGACCCGTTTGCTCATGCCGGCCAACAAAGCCTATATTGAGCGGCGCTTCGATCACAGTTCCCGGTCCGGGCATGTAACGCAGTTTTCTCTGTTGATGCTTTTCAAGCTGCGTCTCGTTTAAGAAGTGTTCCGGATACATCTTCGCACCTGGGCCGGAGAAGTGAAGGCACGTGTATTGGGCTGATCGCCATCCACGGATGACCGAGGGACAATTCTTGTAGTACCAGGTGAGCCATGCCACAAATTGGAAATCGTGCGGCGGTTTCTCGTTGAGTACCTCATGCACTACTTCAGGAAAACCCCAAATGAAAACGTGGTCCGAGATCTTCGCAGCCGCCTCAAACACCTGACGCAACCACGCATGGTAATTTTCGACAGCTCCTCCGACACCTTTGTTGTACCAAGGATCAAGGATTGTGGTGGTCACTCGTTCAGGGACAGCAGCCAACGTCGTCAGGGCGTCCGCCGGGCTTAGAAGCAAGATCGGGTCAAACTCGCTCACGAGTGTCAACGTATCACGTTCTTATGTGAAATGAAATTCCCTTCGGAGCACATGGGACAGCAGGCGATGGTTCTTCGACCGAACGCGAAAAGCGCCCCTCTTACCATCCCCGCGTCTGCAGCAAATCCTTCTCTTCGATCGCCGACACAGCCAGGCCCTTCATCGCTCCGGGTACCTGCTCGCTCACTTCGGCGAAGATCTTGGGATCGTTGTAGTGCGTAGTCGCAATCACGATGGCCTTGGCGCGCGCTTCGGCTTCTGCGCGCTCGGCCTTGTCCATGAGATCGAGCGGCGTGACCCCGCCCTTCATGAAGATGCCGGAGCCGACGAACACCGCCTCAGCGCCGAGCTGCATCATCAGCGACGCGTCGGCGGGAGTGGCGATTCCGCCGGCGGAGAAGTTGGGCACCGGAAGCTTGCCGGCTTTCGCAACCATCTTGATCAGCTCGTATGGAGCCTGATGGTTCTTCGCCGCGGCGAAGAGCTCCTCCTCGCTGGCGACGGTGAGCTGGCGCATCTCTTTCACGATCTGGCGCATGTGCTTCACGGCGTGGACCACGTCGCCGGTACCGGCTTCGCCCTTGGTGCGGATCATGGCCGCGCCTTCGGCAATGCGCCGCAGGGCCTCGCCCAGGTTGCGCGCGCCGCAGACGAAAGGCGTCTTGAAGGCGTGCTTGTCGACGTGGTGCTCTTCGTCGGCGGGGGTAAGCACTTCGGATTCGTCGATGTAGTCGACGCCGATCTCCTGCAAAATCTGCGCCTCGGCGAAGTGGCCGATGCGGCACTTGGCCATCACCGGGATCGACACCGTCGCCATGATCTCTTTGATCAGCTTCGGATTGGCCATGCGCGACACGCCGCCCTCGGCGCGAATGATGGCGGGCACGCGCTCCAGCGCCATGACGGCGACAGCACCGGCCTTCTCGGCGACCTCGGCCTGCGCCACGCTCATCACGTCCATGATGACGCCGCCCTTCAGCATCTCGGCCAGGCCGATCTTTAAACGCAATCCTGTGTTGTTGCCGTTGTTGTCAGACATAAGAGTTCTCCGTGAACAAAAAGGCGGGACCAAGCACGATTGGTCGCAAGCCTACCTGAATAGATTATTTTACGCTGTGGATAGAGGCGGGGAGAGGCGGAGCCGGAGACTCGCTTTGTAACGTGCGCTCGCGCGCCTGGAGGAAGGCAATGCCCCCGCGCCAGGGCGGGGGCTGAAGTATTACGCCGGCATGCTGCCGTTGGCGAGCTGGCGGTCGACGATCGACTCGACGATCTGCGCGTTGCCCTTCGCCAAATCTTCGGTCCGGCTGTAAGCCAGGATGAGCTTGCAGCTCTCGGGAACGCTCGTCTCTTCAACTTCCACTCTTGCCAGGTTGTTCATTAGAAATCTCCTCGATCGAGGCCTTTTTTCTGCGCTTTCTCGATCACAATTCACAGGGTAAGTCTGTCCTTGACATGAGTCAAAGGACTTGATTTCATATACTCCATAACTCAAAGTTATGAATAATCTGGAGCGTTTGACGGGTCTTTCATGCGGTCGCGCAGGCCGAAAGCTTCACCAAAGCTGCCGAATTGCTACACCTCACCCAGCCAGGCGTCAGCAAGCACATCAAGCACATGGAAGAGGAGCTGGGCGCGCCGCTCTTCGATCGCGTGGGAAAGAAAGTCGCGCTGACGCAGGCGGGAGAGATCCTGTACGAAACGCGCACGTGAGGTGCTCGGCTCGGTTGCTACGGCTGAGCAGCGTATCCAGGAGTTAGCCGGGCTGCGTCGCGGAAGGCTGCGCGTCGGAGCCAGCTTCCCGGTTGGCCTCTACGTGCTGCCGCGCGTTCTAGCGACTTACCGCAAGAACTATCCTGCCATCGAGGTCACGCTTGCGATATCAACCACGGCAAGCATTGCAGCGAAGGTCCTGGACGACAAAGTCGACTTTGGACTGGTCAGCGCGGATGTGCATCATCCCAAGTTGGTAAGCCTTTCGTTCATGACTGACGAACTGGTCGTGATCGTCCCGGCCGATCACCCATGGGCGAACCGCCGCCAGATCAAAGCGCAGGACCTTACCGGCGAAACCTTCATCGTGGCGGCACGCGGTGCAGGCGCGAGGGCCGTGGTCGAGGAGAGACTCAAAGCGAAAGGCATCGTCTTGCAGAACGTTCTCGACTTCGGAAACGCCGAGGGTGTGAAGCATGCGGTCGAAGCAGGCCTGGGTGTTTCCATTCAGCCTCGGGGCATCGTGCGGCGCGAGATCGAAGACGGTTCATTGCAGGCGCTTCGCCTCGCGGACATGGATTCCGAAATCTCGTATCTGTACATCTGTCGTAAGAAGCGCCATATCTCCAGCGCGCACGCGGCATTTCTGGAGATGTTGACAAACGCGGTGTAAGCAAGAGTACGCATAACGCTTTACGTTGCGTCGCTGTGCTTCTGCTTCAGGAACTTGGCGAACATGCGATGGGGATCGATCTCGATGAACACGCCCGTGCTCTGCGCCAGCACTTCGCCTTTGAGGTTTCGGATTTCGGCGACGCGATTGTGCTCGCGGCCGCGCACACTCACCTCCCAGCCCTCAGTAATGAGCGGCTTATTGAGCGGAACCGGCCGGATGTAGGTCACGGCCATCTGGCCGGTGACGGCAATAATGTTGCGCAACTTGCTGACCTTGCCCATGGCTTCGTCGAGGATGGTCGCGATCACGCCGCCGTGCGCGTGTGAGGGTGGGCCTTCGAAGCGCGACGGTAGGTTGAATTTGCAGACGAAGCGCTGCGTCTCTTCGTTGAGCTTGAACTTGAGCTGTAGTCCGGTTTCGTTCTCCGGGCCGCATCCGAAGCAATGATTGCCGTAGGTGCGTTGCTGGACTTCATGGCCGGGGACGGGTTTGTGGCGCGGCATATTAGAAACTAGTTCCTTAATTTCTAAAGCGACCTTCTGTAAGTATAGGGGTCCCTTCGGCAAGCTCAGGGCAGGCTCTTCGACTCGTCGCTACGCTCCTCGCTCAGGATGACAAGATTAAGAGAGTTGCACCGACACAGCTAAAACCTGCGCCACTTCAACAGCGCAATCCAATCTGGTGCCTCTGCGGATTCCATCGGCAGAAAGCTAAGGCCATTTCTGTGCGCCATGCAGAATGCGGTTGATCTCGACAACTTCGGCGCCAACACGGTAAATCGCGAGGAACGGAAGACCACGAAAGAGTAGCTCGCGCATTCCTTCGCGGCCCAGTCGACCACGGTTCGGAAATTGGGCAAGCGACTCGACACCTTCTACGATCCCAATCGCTACCCGACGCGCTGCACTCGGGCCGTCGTGTTCCTCAATGTAGTCACAGATATGGGTAAGGTCGTCAGCGGCGAGCGTCGTCCATCGAATCCGCATCAGTCCGGATATCGACGATGAATGAGTGCGCTGACCTTCTCATGATCAATGAATTCTCCGCCTTCGGCGGCCGCCAGGCCTCGCTCGACCTCGGCCAAAAACCATTCGTCATAGTCCACAAGACGCTCGACGGCCTCGCGGACCAGGGCCTGAGTGTCCCGGCCCTGCTCGGTAGCAAGTCGGGTGAGTTTGGCCTGCAGGTCGGGAGTAAGTTCAACTTCCATGGGGTTCAGGGTATGACGCACTAAAACAGGGTGTCAAGCGACTACCGTACCTCCTTAGTATGCCCAACGCAGCAGCGTCGCCCCGGAGGTGAAGCCGGCACCCACAGCGGCAAGTAGAACCAGGTTGCCCTTCTTCAATCTGCCAGTATCGACCGCGGTCTGCATCGCCAACGGAATCGTTCCCGCGGTAGTGTTTCCGAATCGGTCGATGTTGATGATGACCTTCTCCATCGGCATCTTGAGGCGGTCGGCAGTGGCGGAGATGATGCGCCGGTTTGCCTGGTGGGCGATGAAGCAGTCTACGTCTTTGCCGCTCAGCGAGTTTTTCCCCAGCACGCGCTCGGTCATCTCGGCCATCTTTTTGACGGCGTATTTGAACACCTGCTGGCCGTCCTGATGGATGTAGTGCATCTTCTGGTCGACGGTTTCGTGGGACGCTGGATGCAGGCTGCCTCCACCGGGCATGTACAGATACTGGCCGCCGGCGCCTTCGACCTGCGCGACATGATCGATGATGCCGTCTTCGCCGGGGTCCGCTGGTTCGAGCAGTACGGCTCCGGCACCGTCGCCAAAGATGATGCAGACAGCGCGATCGGTGTAGTCGGTCATCGATGAGTTCACGTCCGAGCCGATCACCAGCACCTTCTTATACGCGCCCGACTCGATAAAGCTGGCGCCGGCATTGAGCGCGTAGAGAAAGCCGGAGCACCCGGCGGAGACGTCGAAGCCCCACGTGTTCCGAATCCCGAGTTTGTTTTGCACAAGACACGCGGTCGAGGGATACATCATGTCGGGCGTGACCGTGCCGACGACGATCAGGTCGACCTGCTGCAAGTCGAAGGGATGCGATTGCAACAGGTTCTTGACCGCTTCGACGGCCAGGTCGCTGGCGGCTACGCCCTTGTCGACAAGGTGCCGCTCGCGGATGCCCGTGCGCTCCAGGATCCACTGATCGGTGGTATCGACCATCTTTTCGAGGTCCTGGTTGGAAAGTACGCGGGGCGGAACGTAGGTTCCAAGCGCCGTGATCTTGGCGCGATGAGCAGTCGGCAATCGAGACCTCCAACCTCAAATATGAAAACAGAATGAATGAGCCTTCATTTTTACCGATGGGGCTGGGAAAGTCTATGCAGAGTAGGGAAGTGGTAACGGTTGGCGGGTGAATGGTCGAGAATGGGGCGCGAAAAAGTCAGGCGCCAGTTGGCCGCCGCACCCAGAAATAGTTACCGTGCGCCGATTGACTCGGGGTAATATTACGGTGCTGTGATTTCGCGATTCTGTCTGTGCGGGATGCTGATCGCCCTGCTGGTCTGCGGGGCAGCGGCACAGACTGCCTGGCCGCCTGGCAACTCTTCTTCGCCAGTTCAGATTGAAAGCGGGAAGGGTCGACTGGTACACAAAGTACCACCTACATATCCGCCACTCGCCCGCCAGGCACGGGTGCAGGGAACGGTCGTGTTGCACGCGTTGATTGGGAAAGATGGAAGCATCCAGGAGTTGACGGTTGTCAGTGGGCATCCCATGTTGGTTCAGGCTGCCATGGACGCGGTGAAGCAGTGGCGCTACAAGCCATATCTCCTCGATGGGGAGCCCGTCCTGGTGAAAACCGACATCAACGTGAACTTCGAGTTGAACGGCGCTCCTCCGGAAGAGCAATCTGACGAGCCGAGCGCGAATAAATCTGCTTCCAACAGCAACGGCTCGAATCCGCCGCAACCACAGGAACGTGATTTGAAACGGTACACGACCTGTGACTTGGGACCTGAGTTTCAGATTGTGCAGGTGGATGGACCGGTAAGGGACTTTGCGTGGCCCGCTCCGACAAAGGATGGCGAAGTCCGCATCCCGGTGGAAGTGGGCTATCGCGTTCTGATCACTTACATGGTGGAGGAACCGTTCGGCAATCTCAAGGTCGAACGCTTGCCTCGGTCGCAGTACAGTGAAGCGAAGGCCAACCTTATGAAGAACCTGCAGTTCCTGGCGAGCGACCCAGGGATGGAACCGACGGTTCAGACTTATACCCGGAATGGATTGACCATATACGGAACAACCCACAATAAGTTGGAAGGTGGCACTCTGAGTATTTACTACCTCTTCCTCGATGATGAGGGAGTGCTTATCAGCATGTATCTGCTGGATGCTGAACCGCGCTGGCGCTTATTCAATACCCTCGACGAATACAAGAAAGTCCGCGACAGGTTTCTTGACACCTACACGAGATGCCTGGCGCAGATCCAGCAATCGTTAGGCAAGAGCTGCGCTCCGGAGCAGGCACAGCCCGGTGGACCGGCAACTAACAACTGCTCTTCCAGCCCGCCTGCGGCAAAGGAAGCACTTGGCCAGCAGAGTTTCAGGTTAGTTTCTCCCGACAAGAAGTTTGAAGTTAGCTTTCCAGGTCAACCTAAGGAAGTACAAATGGCGTTAGACCGAAGTCCGTTTCACTTCGAGGGCCGTATGTATTCGTTCGAAGATGCGATGGCGAAATTCGTCCTGACCTATGCTGACTCGGTCTGGCCATCTGACCTCAAAGCAAGTGATGCACTCGATCTTGCAATTAGTGGCACTGTTGGAGAAGTTAAAGGGACGCTCGTCAAAGAAGAGTCGCTGACGCTCAGGGGTGTACCAGCCAAATCGGCGCTAATCGCTGTGGACGACAATACAGTGGTCGAAGGACAATTTCTGTCCGTCAAGCCACGTGTTTACCAACTGCTCGTGCTGCACCGCAAAGGAACGCAACCTCCGTTCGAACAGCAATTTTTCGACTCGTTCACAATTCCGACACCGGTCGCCGCGGCAAGCTCGACGCCGAGCTCTCGAGCAACTCAAGACTCGAAACCAGGGGGCAGTGTTCCTGCTGTTGCCACAAGCCACGGTGGCGGACAAGGTGATAGCAACCCAGGCGTTTATCGCGTCGGCGGGGATGTGACGGCTCCGAAAGCAACCTATGCGCCCGACCCTGTTTATTCCGAGGAAGCGCGACAAGCGAAATATGAGGGCACTGTCGTTTTGTGGATGATCGTGAGCGCCGAAGGCTTGCCGCAGGACATCAAGGTGCAGCGCTCACTGGGCATGGGACTGGACGAAGAGGCCATCAAAGCCGTGACGCAATGGCGGTTTGAACCTGCCACCAAAGACGGCAAGCCAGTTCCAGTGATGATCAATGTAGAGGTGAACTTCAGACTCCCGCCGTCCCCAGGTTCCAACGGCGTCAACTCCGCAAGCCAGGCCACCGGGCAAGAGGGGGCACAGGATTATCAGGCGGCGAAAAAGGAATATGAAAAGGCGGCGGCTGCCGGGGATGCAACCGCGATGAGGAATCTTGGCGCTCTTTACTACTACGGTTATGGGGTACCGCAGAACTATGAAGAGGCGAGGAAATGGTTTGAAAAGGCGGCGGCGAACGGAAATGCTGCAGCAATGCGCACCCTCGGCGGTCTGTACCACAAAGGCGAGGGAGTGCCGCAGGACTATGAGAAGGCAAAGGAGTGGAGTGAAAGAGCTGCAGCGGCCGGCGACGCCGTGGCCATGAAGAACCTCGGCTATTTGTATTACAAAGGTGAAGGAGTGCCGCAGGACTATAACCAGGCGAAGGAGTGGTTTGAAAAGGCGGCAGCCGCTGGAAATGATAATGCAATGATCGAGCTCGCCGGTATGTACTATCAAGGGAAAGGGGTGCCGCGCAGCTATCAGAAATCGAAGGAGTGGCTTGAAAAATCTGCCGCCGCCGGTAACCAGTACGCGCAGCTACACCTACGAGAGATGCTTGCTGCTGCGACGGCGAAGCCCGAACGAGCGAATGGCATTTCGATGCACATGCTTCCGAAGCGGGTAGCTGATATCGGCGGAACCCAATGGGGTCTCACTGTTGCCAAAGACAATATTTCGACGACCGAATCGGAACCGCCAGTCTTGCAGACAACGGAGCAGTTCCTGTCCTTTGTCCGAAAACAGGATGCCCTGGTCCAAGACAATGGCGTGTGGATCGTAGTGACGGATCCCGACGCTTATTCAAGCTCCGAGAAAACGTTACTCGAAGACATCAAGAGTCTCTGCCAGAAGGAAAAGATTCCCCTGTTCATCTGCCGCGCCAAGGATTTGCCTAACGGGTGGAAACGCTGTGACCTGCTCGCAATTCACGAGAACTAGAGAAGCTCGCCCAATCTGAATCGGCGCGAACTGTGTATCATCTTCTAGGATTTCGAGTGGAGACTTTGCAAACAAGTCAGGCGCCAGTTGACCGCTGCACCCGAAGTGACCTGTTACCGTTGCTTCCTTCCGGACCTGGCGGGGTTCACAGAGCTTCGTTGCGCGGGACCAGCGCCCGAGAATCGATCATACCATCTTGCGCGAACGGCAATCGAACTACGGATTCACACGGATGAACGCGGCTCGGAGCGGCGGGTGCCCACTTCCTCAAACTCGAAACTGCCACGAGGTAGCGCTGATGATTGCGGTGCGTGAGCGACGAGATCAGCCGATACAGAGCTAACACCGTTCCAGCGGACGCGACAGCGGGTCCTTCGGCCGCCGCGTCGGCCTCACGATGACAATCCGCGCCAACGAACGCTCTCGTCCGAACTCGCGCCG
>CAWFAY010000011.1:0-839525 GCA_963813905.1 uncultured Acidobacteriaceae bacterium
GATAGCGCTCATTATCCTTCCGCGTCAATGAGCGTAACTGGGATCTAACAACAGTAATCAGTAATTCGCCCAAACTCCCGGTGTGGCCAGTTCGAGGAGATTTCCATCGGGATCGCGAAAATAGAGGCTCGTGCCCCCACGCTCCCACAGAACCGTGCTCTCTACCGTAACTGCATTCTGCTTTAACCAGTGTCGCCACGATTCGAGCTGCTCTGCCTCAATTGCAAAAGCTATGTGGCTGCGACCTTGGGCATCCATACCCCCGGGCAAGACTCCACCGGGCAGCCGTATGTCATCGAGTGAACCGCCGCGTTGAAACAGAAGTAAAACTTGCGTAGGTCTCACATTCAACGCGCACAGCCTTTCGCTTTGTGTCAAAACATCAAACCCAAAGAGTTCCCGGTAGAAGCGGGTCGCGCGAGCTACGTCTTGGACGATGAGTGCTGTTTCCAATACTCCGCTGAGTGCAGGACAGCTCTGTCGATCGTCTCGGGAATCGGAAGTGTCGAACATCCTTCCAATCTACTACTGACGACAATGTCACCCAACTGAGCACACTGATAGCTGGTGCAATCAGGCGATTGCACTCACAATCCAGTTGCGTGCACACCCGACCCAGGGTCGCGGGGCCGTGTGCCCCACACATTCCATCGTTTGGAAGGTGTGGGAGACAAAGAGTCGTATATTGCAAGCCGTCCAGGATGTTGACGATATTCCCACTTATTCCAAGCGAAGGAATGAGTTGGGTACCCGGCTAGTCGGTTGAAGGTCCGGAGATGTTGACGAATAGAAAGTGACTACCCGACCTTAGTTGTCCGACGATCATCGTGGTCGCGCGCGAGCTAGAATGGGGCACCCGCGAAGATTGAGTATGTTCGTTCCCCTCATTCCAACGTCAGGAATGAGGGGAAACCCAGCAACGCTCTTATCCTTTATATCCCGCCTGCTTCAATGCGCTGGAGAACTTATCCAGGAAATCGTCGACGTGATCCGGTGTAGCGAGTGGGCCCATGATCCCGATGCGGAAGATCTTGCCAGCCAGTGGTCCGAAGCCGCCGGCGATCTCGATGCCGTGCTCATTGAGTAGCGTCGAGCGAACCTTCGCGTCGTCAACTCCAGCGGGTACGCGAACCGTGTTCAGGTTCCAGATGCGATGGCCTTCGGGAACGAGCATCTGCATGCCCATGGTCTCGATTTCCTTTACGAATTGACGGTGGGCCTGATGATGACGCTCGCAGCGCTGCGCCAGGCCCTCTTCCTCAATCAGCGTCAGTCCTTCGTGCAAGGCATAGAACATAGTTGCGGACGCGGTGTGATGATAGCGGTGCGACTCGAGCAGGTAGTCCGCGATGAGGCCGATATCGAAGTACCAGGTGCGAGGCGGCTTTGCGCTGCTTCAGCAAGTCGGCGGCGCGCGGCGAGACCGTGATCGGCGCCAGGCCGGGAGGGCAGCTTAGCCCCTTCTGCGTGCAACTGTAGGCGACGTCAATTCCGGTTTTGTCGACCTCGACGGGCATAGCGCCCAGCGACGTCACGCAATCGGCGATTACGATTGCTCCCACTTCGTGAGCTGCCTTGCAGATGGCTTCGCCCTGCTCGAAAACGCCGGTGGAGGTCTCCGCCATTACGTACATAACGACCTGCGGCTTTTCGCGGCGGATGAAATCGGTTGCTTCGTCGGCCCCAAAGAACTCACCCCAGGGCTTCTCGAAGCGAGCGATGTTGGCGCCCTGCCGCTTTGCCATCTCGTTCATGCGATCGCAGAAGTAGCCATTGGCGAGCACGGCGACCTTGGTGTCGCTGTCGACAAAGTTGGTGATGGCCGTTTCCATGCCGGCGCTGCCAGTTCCCGAAACCATAAAGGTCAGCGGGTTCGCGGTCCCAAAGACGTTGCGCAGCATTCGCTCATTGTCGGTGCTGATCTGAAAGAAGTACGGGTCGAGGTGGCCGACAACCTGCTGCGCCATCGCCTGGTACACCCGCGGATGAACTTGTGTAGGTCCCGGACCAAAGAGAAACCGTTTGGGAGGATGAACCGAAATTTCTTCGCTCACAGCAATGCTGCTTCCCGAACTAACCATGAAAGCCTCCATAAGAGTGCGATTAGAGTCAAATGATTACATCCTCAAGGATAAACCTCAGTGCTGTGTGTCACAGCATGAATGGCGGAAAGATACACCCGAATCGCCAAGATGAAGGCTGGCAATCGCTGACGAGGTGGCAGGTCAGCGACAGCAGCTGTTTTTGAAAACGGCAGTTCCCTGTATCCTAAAAGGGTCTGCAGGGAGCAATCTCGCCACCCCTGGATCATTTTCCTGGAGAACTGAATGCACCTTGGCTATGTGCTGCTGGTTGTAGCGGCGGCCGGACTGGTAACTTGTACTGGCTTCCTCAGCCTTTTGTTGATAGCCAGTTCCCGGTTTCGGCGCCGGCGAGTTCCGGAAGTTCCTGCGGATCTCTTCCCTCCGGTCACGCTGCTGAAGCCACTGTACGGGATCGAACCTAACCTTCGGGCTAACATTGCGAGCTTCTTCGACCAGGAATACCCCACGTTTGAAATCATTTTCGGAGTACGCCGTTTGGACGATCCTGCCTTGGCGGTGGTGGAGGAGGTGCGCCGGGACTATCCGTCGGTGCCGGTGCAGATCGTTATCTCAGGCGAGCCAACGGAAGCCAACGCCAAGATCTGTTCCATGCGCAAAATGTATGCGGCGGCGCATTACGACTACCTCATCATCAGCGACAGCGATGTTCAGGTTCAGTCCAACTACATTCGAGAAGTTGTTGCCGATTTGTTGGACCCGGATGTTGGGATGGCGACGTGCCTGTATCGAGGAGCGACCGCCGGCGGTTTATGGTCGCGCCTGGAAGCACTCGGTATGAGTGTGGAGATGACCTCGGGCGTGCTGGTTTCGGACCTGCTCGAGGGGATGCAATTCGCCCTGGGGCCGACGATGGCCATACGTCGTGAAGTGTTGGACGCCGTCGGAGGGTTCGAGCCGCTGGCGGTTTATTGCGCTGATGACTACGTGCTGGGCCAGCGAGTCGCCCAAGCCGGCAACCGGGTCGTGCTCTCGAGGCACGTCATCGACCACGTGGTCGTCAACCGCTCGCTACGGCCGTCCTTCGTTCACCAGATTCGCTGGATGAAGAGCACCCGCTTCTCGCGTCCGGTGGGACACGCCGCAAGCGTTCTTAGCTTCGCCATGCCGTTTGGCTTGCTCGGGCTGGTGGCGGCGATGGCTGTCGGTCGGCCGATGCTGGGTGTTGCGTCTGCTCGCCTTCGCAGTTCTGAATCGCGTATTGATGGCGGTCGTCGCCGGTTGGGGCGTTGTCGGCGATCCGTACGCATTGCGCCTGTGCTGGTTGTATCCGCTGCGCGACCTGATGGGCTTCGCCTTCTGGGTGTGCAGCTTCTTCGGAAACGTAATTACCTGGCGCGGGCAGCAGTACCGCCTGGAGCTTGATGGGCTGATGGTGCCGGCTGGAATCCACAATGAGCTTGAGCGGCATCGGGTACAGCGAGCCTCTTCTGCCCAGCCCGGTCAAGTCTTCGCTCGCGGCTGAGCGGGTATCGTAAGCGTTTCCGTTCTCAATCGGCTGGTACAGTGGCGGGGATTCCGCCGACAAAAAGCTCACTGTTGCGTAACTGCCAAAGCCCAATAATCCCCAGCACCATCAGGTTAGGGAACAGCAGCGGAGCCATGGGCGGCGCGCCATAGATGAAATTGTCAAACGGGTGAATCGAGGGTCCCTGAAGATTTCCCTCGGCGTGCAGGATGAAACCCCATAATCCAACCGCTGCTTCAAGCAGCAAGACCGCGGCACAGAGATCGATGAACTGCCGCGAGACCCGCATCACCAGCGGCACGGTCAGAAAGCCTACCGCGATGGCGCTCGCCACTACAGGCGTCCATTCCAATGGATAGAAGAACCCGTTGGCCGCATGGTCCATCAGGCTGAAGACGAAGTTCCCGATGAAGCCGCCCAACGTGAACAACAGCACCCATTGCGCCCATTCCACCGATTCAGCATCGACCATCCGATTCATGATGAGCAGGAACCCCAGCCCGGTATAAGCCAGGGGCGCGGCAAAGGGCGCTGAATAGGTCAGGCTGCGCAACGTGCGTTCATAGAAGAAGTGGCTGTCCAGGTGCAGAATCACGCCGGTGAGCCCAACCAGAACCGCAGAACCGCCAACCACATGGCCGAGTATCTTCCAGAGGACTGGCCTTCGCTTGCGGAACCAAAGTGCGACGAGCAGCACGACGGGCGCAATGGCGGAAAAGAACAGCGGAATGTACTCGTTAGGGTTGCGAAATTGATTGACGGAGTGGGCCATGTAGATATCGAAGGTCAGGAATCCGATGTTCAGGATCGCGAAGCCCTCAATCCAAAGCTGTGGATCGTCCCACCAGCGCTCAGTGGGCATGGCCGTGCTCTTTCCTGAGCTCTGCCGCCATGGCGTTCATCTCCACCGTCTTTTGCAGCATGGGGTAGTTGCCATGCCACTGCACAAAGTCCGCTCCTCCCATGAACGCTCCGTGCTTGCTGGTGCGCCCGTCGTAGTGCCATAGATCGAAGTAGAGGAAATCGATGGGCTGTGAGAAGGGGGGACCGGTGAGTAAGCCGTCCTTGCGCAGTCCGTCCATGATGTCCTTCGCAGCTTGCACCTTGGCGTTGGTGTTTTGTACTGCCTGCTCGGCCTGCGTGTAGACACGGTCGATCGTTGCAGGTGTATGGCATTGCGAGCAGACCTGCTTCATCTTGGCCTGGGCCGCAGCATAATTCGGGCGCTTCTGGCTGATTGCGTCGGCGAGGAAATAGGAGAGTCGCTCTGAAGGGTCGTGCGTGACGCCGAGTCCGTTGATGCCGCTCATGTGACAGGTGGCGCAGGTGGGAACAAACATGTCGCGGGTCGTCAGTGTCTTGGGTGGAGCGTCGAGATTCAGCAGGTGCTCCTGGGCCTGGAACATCACGCCGTGCTTCGACTCCTCGTAGATTTCGATCTGCGAGTGGTCGGGGCCCATGTGACACTGCGCGCATGTGCTGGGCAGTCGCGCGGTTCGCACGGAGCTGTCATGCCGGGTATGGCAGGCGGTGCAGGTGCCGATCGTTCCGTCCGCGTTAGGCCGGCCAACGCTGTGACACTGTTCGCAGCCGCTGGTCATGGCCGAGCCGCCCTCCAGTTGCACGAAAGGATGCGGCGGGCGTCGCGTGCCTCCGGGCTGATACTGCTCCGAAAAATTCACCTGCTCGGGCGAAAGGCCCTTCTCGCCGTAGATAGCGGCCCATGCCGGCGCAGCATGGCGGCTGCGCACAAATTGCTGGTAGATGCTCTCGTGGCAACTACGGCAATTTCCGGCTGTGAGCTTGGTGGAGATGACGAAACCGTGATGGTCTTTCTTCTCCTGCCCAGCGGCGGGCTGGTGACAATCCAGGCAGTTCACGCCCTTCCTGGCGTGGGCGCTCATCTCGTATTCATGCACTACGGAATACTGGGTCCTGGCGTGGCACTCGGCACATTTGCCGGTCGCGCGCACGAAAGCGGCATTGGGCTGCTCGGTTTCAACTTTGGGGCGCGCGCGGTTAATCAGGAAAGCTGCAAGGACCAGGGCAAACGCGATTACAACTGCAAGAAATACAGACCGAAAGGACATCGAAAGCCCTCGGGGGGAAGTTGAGCTTCAATGCGTACACTACCGCGCCAGCAAAACCGAAACGCGGATTAGGGGTGCAATTGTAATCCAAATCGAGGACGGGAATTCACAGCCGCGGGCGGGAGAGCAAAGTCACGAAACTACCGGGCGTGCCTCAGGTAAGGCAGAAGAATCATCGCGCCCAACCGAAACAAGACGAGCGCTGCGCCAAGGACAACGGCGGTACGAAAGAGAACACGCTCAAGGCCACTCAGCGGCAGTCGGGAAGCAGCCATCATTACAGCACCTGATGTGAGGATACGACCCCTCCCGATGCAATAGCCGTGAGCTTCATCACCCCGACGTGTGATGGCCGGGCGGAAGAGCGCGGAGATGCGACTTTCTGGCGTGAAGGACGGGGGAGTTGCTCTTCGCGATCTAGCGAGCTTCTGCCGCCGACTAGAGTCGGCTTGCTACTCAGAGGTGAAACACCGCCCCCTCCATCATCGAAAACTGCGTTAGCTCGGGTTTGGCTCTTTCGCGTTGCGAACTCCTGCGGTACCCTCGATGCACTCTCAATTGACCGCACCACAGGAGTGTCATCGCCATGCCGTCGTTCAAGATCGGAATCAATATGGCCGGGGCTATCTCTGCCGGCGCATACACAGCCGGAGTGTTGGATTTTCTGACGGAAGCGCTGGATGAATGGTATGCAGCCAAAAAACGCGGCGAAGCCGTACCCTCGCACAGCGTCTCCATCGAGGTTTTCTCCGGAGCTTCCGCCGGGGGTATGTGCGCCGCAATCTCCTCTGTCATGCTGTATCAGAATTTCGAGCATATTCACGACGTCAATCAGCGAAATACAACCAACATCTTCTACGAGAGCTGGGTAAACAAGATTGATATCGTCCCTCTTCTTGACAACAGCGATCTCTCCTCCGGAAGCACCATCATCTCGCTGCTGAACTCGCGGATCATCGACCAGATTGCCGCCTATGCTCTAAAACCGACCGGCGAACCACCGGTGCAGCGGCCATATGTCTCTCCAAATTTGACGCTGTTCTTGTCGCTTACAAATCTTCGTGGGGTGCCGTACTCGCTCAATGGGGCAGCTCCCGGGTCGATTGAGGAAACGACCTTCTTCTATGGAGATCGAATTCGGTTTCAGACCATAGGGAGCGGCAGCACGCCTCCAGGATCCGCGTCCACTCGGACGCTGGACCTGGCAACACCAGGGGCTGCCGGCGGGTGGGACGTTTTGCAAACCGCTGCTATGGCCACTGGAGCGTTTCCGGTATTTTTAGCTCCCCGCATTCTGGACCGCAAACTAGCCGAGTACATGCCTCCTCCATGGGAGTCGGTCGTATCGGCGGTGACCGGCACGCCGCCCCCGATTCCGCCCAACATCCCTCCCAGCGCAGGCGATCCCTATGTAACGTTGAACGTCGACGGGGGCGTAACGAACAACGATCCGTTCAACTATTCCCACGATTACCTTCTCTCGCTCGATCCGGCTGCGATAGGAAAATCGGCGCAAGACCCGGTGACGGTGGACCGCGCCGTGATCGGTATCGCACCATTTCCTACGACCGAGATGTTCGACCCGAGCTTCAATGCAAACAGCGCCGCAGCCATCGTTTCCGCCTTCCCCAAGCTTTTCGGGGCGCTGATTTCGCAGTCTCGCTTCTTTGGTGAGTCGTTGAGCGCCATCATGAACGGCGCCACCTTTGACCGATATGTGATTGCGCCATCGGATGACCAGCTCACGGAGCGTTACCGAAAGACCGCCAGTGCCGACCCGGCTCAGCAGCCGCCGGCTTTGCAATGCGCGACGCTTGGCGCATTCGGAGGCTTTTTCTATCGCGGATTTCGGGCGCACGACTACGCCCTGGGCCGCCGTAATTGCCAGAAGTTTCTGCGAGATTACTTTGTTCTTCCGGCTGACAACGTGATCCTCAAGCCGAGCCTTGATGCGATGGACGAGGCGACCCGGGCCGTCGTTAAGGACAGATTCTGTCGGCCCGCTCCCGGAACTTATGCCCACACGGGAGCGGTGATTGAGGGAAGCGGAGGGATACTGCCAACCATGCAGAGAGCCGTTGACAAGACATGGATACCGCTTATTCCGCTCTGCGGGAGTGCGGCAGCCGAAGCACCGCATCCGGCACGCGAGAAGATCGGCGCCTCGGATGTGAACAGAATTGTTAGCTTGGTGCAGAAGCGTCTGCGGAAGCTTGGCAATGCGATTGTGTCGCAGGTGGAAGATCCCGGGCTGCGATGGTTCTTGCGTCCCGGGCCGTTTTTCATCTCCTGGCTGGCCGGACCGAAGATCAAGCGCGCAATCGTTAACGGACTGGGGGACTCGTACCGGCCGTGATGAGCCGGTGCGAAGAAAGAGAGCGCGACTGCGGATCGGCGCGGATTACGCGGATAGTCTTCGGAGGCTCGGAAGACCATCGCTTACTCTTGCTGGCCACCAGACTGTTCGGCTGGCTGCTCGCCGGCGCCGCTACCCACCGACAAGGTGGGCACTCCCGACTTTCGCATTGCGGCATTCATCGCCGGAACTCCGGTGCGCTGGATCTCCTGCCATTGCGCAAGCTGCGCCTGCAAACGCTGGTGCAACTCGTCGTAGACCTCCAACTGTTGCGCGGTAGGTGCGGAGTCGTTGAATTGTACGAGTTCGTTCAAACTCCAGTACTGTTCGTTCAGCATGTTGGGATAGCGCAAGTTGCCTTCCGAGCTCTTCATCTTGACCTGAATCAGCAGCCCCTCGACGGGAGCCATTTTCTGATCGAGCGACTTTGCAGCAGCGATGACCTCGCCGTTCGAAGAATCGGATCCCGCCCACTTCTGTACTAGCTGAAGGTTGTTGCGCAAATCGCGCATCTGGTTGACTGCGCGGTGCAGCTGGTCAATGTCCTGTTGCAGCTTCTGCGCCAGTGCGAGCTGCTTCTCCAGGTCGGCTTGCGTGACCTGGTTCTGAATGCGGGGATCAAGTTTCACTTCGAGCGGCGCAGTTTGGGTCACGCCCTTCACTGTCAGCTTCACCTGGTAGGTGCCAGGAATTACAAGCGGGCCACGCGGAGGATCGCCCACATAAAACGCACCGGGAATTTGAACCGGCGGATCGTAGCGCAGGTCCCAGGCAAAGCGGTTCATGCCCGCGTTGGCTGGGAGCAGGTTCACCGGCCGTTCCTGATCGGGCCACTCCGGCGGCTGCTCGCTCTTGTTCTCCGTCAGGTTTGACAGCCGGCGCACACGCTTGCCGTGCCCGTCGAGGATTTCGATCACGATCTCTTCTTTAGCGGCCGGCTTGGCTTTGAGGTAGTAGTCAATGATCGCGCCCTTGGGCGGGTTCTCGCCGACCGGGCGTCGGCGGTCAACCTGGTCGGGGAAGTGTAGTCGCACTGTGGGAGACGGCTGGTACAGGTGGAACTCCTGGCCGGCAATTGCCGAGTTCGCCTGTCGCAGAGGAGTGACATCGTCCAGAATCCAGAACGAGCGCCCGTGGGTAGCCGCAATCAGGTCGTTGTCTTTGATCGCCAGATCGTGGATTGGCGTGGTCGGAAGATTGAGCTGCAGCGACTGCCAGTGCTCGCCATCGTCGTTGGAGAAATAGACACCCGTCTCCGTGCCCGCGTACAGCAATCCCTTTAACTTTGGGATCTTCGCGCACGGCGCGAACATAAGCTCCGGCGGGGATGCCGTTGGTGATGCGCGTCCAGGTTTTGCCGTAGTCGTGCGTTTTGTAGATCAGCGGATTGAAGTCGTCGAGCTTGTGACGATCAATCGCCGCGTAGGCCGTGCCGGGATCATGGCGCCCGGCGTCGATGATACTGACCATGCTCCACTCGGGCATGTCTTTCGGCGTGACGTCCTCCCAAGTCTTGCCGTCGTCGCGCGTGAGATGGATCAGCCCGTCATCCGTGCCGGCCCACAGCGTCCCCGCCTTCAGCGGAGATTCCGCCAGCGCGAATACGGTGTCGTAATACTCGACGCTGGTGATGTCGAGCGTGATGTCGCCGCCAGAAGGTTTCTGCTTGCTCTTGTCATTGCGCGTCAGGTCGGGACTGATAGCGCTCCAGCTGTGCCCCTGGTCGCTGCTCTTCATCACGTACTGCGAAGCGGTGTAGAGCACGTTCGAGTCGTAGGCTGACACCAGCACCGGTTCCGTCCACTGGAAGCGATACTTGAGATCGCCCGCGCCGTTGCCCGAGGTGTCCAGCGGATAGGGAGAGACATCCGTCAGCCGCTCGGTTGCGTGGTCGTAACGAGTGATGATCGCCGCATCCGATCCGGCATAGACGATGTTGGAATCCTTCGGATCGGGGGCGATGTATCCGCTTTCCCCTCCTCCTACCTCGTACCAGTCCTGCCGCGCGATGACGCCCTCTTCGCCGCGGCTGGCGATGGCGACGGTGCTGTTGTCCTGTTGTGCGCCGTAGACCCGGTAAGGCCAGTGGTTGTCGGTTATGACGTGGTAGAACTGCGCCGTCGGCTGGTTGTTCTGCTGCGTCCAGGTCTTGCCGCCGTCGATGGAGATCGTCACCCCGCCATCGTTGCTGTTCATGATGCGCTGCGGATTCGTGGGATCAATCCACAGGCCATGATGATCTCCATGAGGCGCAGGCAGCAGATCGAAGGTCTTGCCGCCGTCGTTGGAGCGGAACGCGCCGGTGTTCAGAACGTAGACCGTGTCCTGCTGCTGCGGGTCGGCAAAGACGTGGGTGAAGTACCACGCACGCTGGCGGTAGCGCTCATCGTCATTCACCAGCGTCCAGGTATTGCCGGCATCGTCAGAGCGATAGAGGCCGCCTTTCTTCGCTTCGATCAGCGCGTAGACGCGATTCGAGTTCGCGCCGGAGACGGAAACTCCGATGCGTCCCAGTTCGCCTTCAGGGAGGCCGTGTCCCTCCAGTTGTTTCCAGGTGAGTCCACCGTCGGTGGATTTGTAGAGTCCGCTGCCCGGGCCGCCGCTGGTGAAGGTCCAGGGCTGCCGGCGCACCTGGTACATCGCGGCGTAAACGATGCTGGAGTTCTTGGGATCGAACACCACATCGATGGCGCCGGTGTTCTCGTCCTTGTAGAGCACCTTCTGCCAGGTCTTGCCGCCATCGGCAGTGCGGAATACGCCGCGTTCTGGAGTTCGGTCCCCAGGCATGGCCGAGAGCAGCCACCAGCACGATGTCAGGATTGCGCGGGTCGATGATCAATGCGCCGATGTGGCGCGAGTCGTCTGAGCCCGATGTGCTTCCAGGTCTGTCCGCCGTCAGTCGACTTGTAGACGCCATCGCCGTAGGAGATGTTGCCGCGCAAGCAGGCTTCGCCGGTTCCCACGTACAGAATGTTGTGGTCGGCATCGGCCACGGCAATCGCCCCGATCGACGACACATCTCTGCTTGTCGAACGTGGGAGTCCAAGCTCATGCCGCCGTTTGTGCTCTTGAATACTCCTCCGGCGACGGCGCCGAAGTAGTAGGTGTTGGGGTCGCCGGGAACTCCGGCTACGGCGAGCACCCGGCCGCCGCGAAAGGGGCCGATCTGGCGCCACTGCATGCCTCCGACCAGAGCCGGGTCAACCTGGCCGTATGAGGCGAGGACAAACGAGAGAACCAGGGCAAAACAAACCGCGAAACGACGCAACATTCTGTATGTTCCTCAAACGTTAACAATTCGCGTAATCGTACTTGGAAGCAGCAGAGGGGCGCAAGTAGGGCGGAGATGAGCACGCTGGGGTGCGATTCTTACGCTCTTGTCGAATGGATCTGTGTCCGCCTGCGGTCCCTCGTTGATGTCGCGTGCTGCCGATCGCGGTCAAGCGGCGGATATTGGCGTGCCTTGGGCGATTATCGGCACTTTAGTGCTATTGCATAAAGATGCGATCGAGGTATAGACTGCTCAACCATTAGTGGGTTGAGTCGCTTGCATAGTGGGTGCGAGCGACATAGTCGGGGGGCAAGGTGTCGGACAACACCCCTCCTCAATTGGTTCAAGGTAGTCGACTACAGGCCTAGTAGTTCTGTGCGGCTATCTCTATTACGGTCCTGAAGCGTAGGAATTTTCGAAGGGGGAAGAACGATGCGTCCAACGTGCAAAAGATTTTACTTTGCAGCGGCGTTGCTGTCGGCACTGCTGCTGTGTTGCTCTGCGTTGCCAGTGTTTGCGCAGACCACAACTCTGGGCACTGTCAATGGAACGGTTACCGATTCCACCAACGCAGTGGTTCCCGATGCGGCGGTGACTCTCAAGGACACCGCCACCGGACAAACGCGAACCACCACAACCAACAGCGCCGGAAGATACGTTTTCATCAACGTGAACCCGGGTGTATACGACGTCACCATCACCAAGCAGGGATTCGCAAAGACAACGATCACGGGTGATAGGGTTGAGGTCGGACAGGTATCAACCAACAACGCGGTACTGAAGGTCGGATCGGAGAGCCAAACCATCGAAGTCGCGACCACCGGCGTTGAGTTGCAGACCGACAACGCCACCGTGGGCAGCACGGTTAGCGGCATTGCCCTTAGTTCGCTGCCCAGCATCGCCCGCGATACCAGCACGTTCTTGACCCTCCAGGCGGGTATCAGCCCTGACGGCAGTGTGGCCGGAACGGTCGTCGACCAGAGCACCTTCCAGCTTGATGGCGGCAACAACACTAACGATATGGACGGCAGCATGAGCGTGTATACGCCCAGCTATGCCGGCGATCCCACGGGCGGCGCTGCCAACCAGAGTTTCGGCGTGGCCGCAGGCGCAACCGGCGTTATGCCGACCCCTGCGGACAGCGTGGAGGAGTTCAAGGTCAGCACCGCAGGACAGGGCGCTGACTTCAACAGCTCGGCAGGCGCGCAGGTTCAGATCGTTACCAAGCGCGGAACCAACCAGTGGCACGGAACGGTTTACGAGTATTACCTCGACAACAATCTGAACGCCAACACCTACCAGAACAACTTCAGCGGAGTCGGCACTCCGAGCTATCACTACAACCGCTTCGGCGGCGCTATTGGTGGCCCGATCATCCCCAAGAACATTCTGGGCGGCAAGACGTACTTCTTCGCCAACTATCAGGGCTTCCGCTGGCCCAATGCAGGCACGGTCGAGAGGGCAGTTCCCTCGGCTGCGATGCGTCTTGGCTTGCTCCAGTTCGGCGGCCAGGTCTACAACCTGAATCCCGTATGCCGTGAGCTATAACGGCACGACATACGCGCCCTCGAATTGCGGAACCGGGCCTTGCGATCCGCGCGGCGTGGGCATAAATCCACTGGTGCAAGGAGTCTGGAACAAGTACCTGCCGCTGTCCAATGAAAGCGGATGCGGTTTGTCGCGTTGCGACGGCTTGAACGTTCTCGGATTCCTGGCGAACGTCGGTATCCCTCAGAATGACAATTTTGGCGTAGCTCGTCTGGACCACGACTTCGGTTCGAAGTGGCACTTCATGAGCAGCTATCGCTACTACAGCCTGACCCGCGCAACGACGGACCAGGTGGACATCGGCGGGTTCTTCCCCGGCGATACGCTGGGCACGCCGGCCTCGCTGTCCAGCCGTCCGCAGCAGCCGTGGTTTCTGGTCGCCTCGATGACCGGTCAGTTGACCAACAACATCACCAACAATTTCACCTACAACTATCTGCGTAACTATCTGGCAGTGGGGCACTGCGGGCGATCCAGTGCAGGTCGCCGGGACTCGTCTGGAGCTATTGAGCCATTCGGCGAAACGGCTACCCAGGCGCTGATTCCGTACAACGTCAACACCCAACAGACCCGTACCCGCTACTGGAACGGTCATAACAACATGTTCCGCGACGACGTCTCGTGGTTGCACGGCAAGCACCTGATTCAGTTCGGCGGCCTGTACCAGAAAAACTACGACCAGCACCAGCGTACTGACAATGGCGGCGGTATCAACTACCAGACCGTCTACCAGCTGGGCACCACGGCCGGTCCGGTAACGGGATCGACGTGACCGGGTTCATACCCGACGGTGTCTCAGCCAGCCACCTGGGGCCGCGACTACGCTGCGACTCTGGGTCTCGTCTCGATCTCGCAGGTGGCTTATACGCGTAACGGTAAGGAGCTTGATGCTGAATCCTCCGCTCACGCCCGCCTACACGGCGGTCAATATTCCTTACGCCAACTTCTACGGCAGCGATACCTGGCGTATGACGCCAAGGTTCACGTTGACCTACGGATTAGGCTGGACGCTGGAACTTCCGCCGTACGAAAAAAATGGCAATCAGGTAATTTTTGTCGGTCCTGACAACAATCCCATCAGCACCACGCAGTACCTGAACGCCCGTCAATCGGCTGCACTGGCCGGCGACGTTTATAACCCACAGGTTGGCTTCACGCTGATTGGAAACCTGGCTAACCCCAGGAAGTACCCCTATAACCCCTACTACGGTGAGTGGAGTCCGCGCGTGGCTGCCTCCTGGGATGTTTTCGGCGACGGCCGGACGGTGCTTCGTGGAGGCTACGGTCGTACCTATGGCCGCCTCAACGGCGTCGACCAGGTGCTGGTGCCGTTGCTGGGTACGGGCCTTATCCAGGCAGTACAGTGCATTGGCCCTACTATTTCCGGCGCTTGCGGCGGAGCTACTGCTTCCACTGCGTTCCGCGTCGGCGTCGACGGTCTTACCGCTCCGCTGCCCGCCGCAAGTCCGACTCTGCCTCAGCCACTCTTCCCTGGTGTGAACGACGTCGCCGCGGGTGCGGGCGAGGCCCTGGATCCCAACTTCAGACCGAACCATGTTGACTCCTTCACCTTCACCTTCCAGCGCCAGTTGACCAACAAAGTCAGCCTGGAAGTTGGTTACATCGGGCGCATTATCAACAACGAATATCTGCCTATCAACTTGAACGCGGTTCCGTACATGATTACCAAGGGCGGGCAGACCTTCGCCAAGGCCTATGCCAATACGGTGATCGGATACTGCGGCAACGGAAACGCCAACAACCTGGGCGGTGGCAACTGCATCGGCAACGCAGCTGCGGTTGCACCCCAGCCCTTCTTTGAAGCAGCGCTGTCGGGTACAGGATATTGCAACGGCTTTGCCAACTGCACCCAAGCCGTCATAGCGAACGAAGGCATTGGAAAGGATGGCACAGGCAATCTGGCCATCGCCAATGTCTGGTCGCTGTACAGCGATCTGGACAATGGCGGCTTCAACTTCCCGCGCAGCATGCTGAACACGCCTCTGCCCGGACAGTTTGGCGCCCAAGGGCAACTCACCTCGGGTGTCGGCCTGAACGCCAGCCTCGGACACGGCAATTACAACGCCCTGTTCGTCAGCGTGAAGACCTCCGACTGGAACGGCGTCAGCATGCAGTCGAACTTCACCTGGTCGAAAGCCTTGGGCACTGGCGCCGAAGTACAGGCGACCAGCGAAGCCACCGCTATCGATCCCTTCAACATCGATACCGGTTACGGTCTCCAGCCTTTCGATCGCACTCTGGTGTTCAACATGTACGCCGTCTATCAGCCCCACTGGTACAAGTCGCAGTCAGGGTTCGTTGGACACCTGCTGGGCGGTTGGAACATTGCGCCTATCTTCGCCACCGGAACCGGCCTGCCGATTACGCTGGGCACCATCAACGGTGGCGGTCAGGCGTTCGGCGAAGGCGACTCGTCCAACTTCTTTGGCTACGGTGTGTCCGAGAACGCCATCCAGATCGCTCCTTTGCCAAGCGGGAAACGCCATAACAACGTACCCGGCTCCCAAGGCATTGGCACCGCCGGTTACGGGGTTAACCTCTTTGCCGATCCAGTGGCGACGTGGAACAGCGTTCGCCAGCCGATTCTTGGTTACGACGTCAAGGACGGCGGTTTCGGCGTAACCCGTGGGTTGAACTACTGGAATGTCGACTTGAGCGTCAAGAAGCTGTTCAAGATTACGGAGCGCTTTAGCACCGAGTTCCAGATAGTCATTACTAACCTCTTCAACCACGACCAATTCGGCGATCCGGACGGCGACTATCTCGACACCAGCAACGCTGCTGCTTGGGGTACGCTGCCGGGGTCCGTTACCAACGGTTCTCAAACCTTCGGTCGTCAGATGGAGTTCGGTATTCGATTCAGCTTCTAGCAGATGATGTAGAAGTCCTCTCCCGCCGGGGGCGAAAAGCTCCCGGCATTTTTATGGGTTGCGAAGGCAAGTTGCCAATTCCTGCGATTGGTTGACTCTTTCTCCCGCTTGCGTTTAGCATCCCTCCCACGCTGTCTCGAGGAGCCCGCCGTTGCATCCATGTTTGCAAACTACATCGCGCTTTATTCAACACTTCGTATTCATCGCAACCGTTTTACTCACCGTCGCCTTCACTTCCTTCTTGGCACAGGCGCAGGAGACGTCTGCGTCTAATTCGCCCGGCTCGGACCAGGTGCTTGCCGTCCGTGGCGCGAAGATCTACCCGATCAGCGGACCGCCTATCGAAAACGGGGTACTAGTCGTGCGCGGCGGCAAGATCGAGGCGGTTGGCCCGGCAAACAGCGTCAGCGTGCCGGCGGACGCTCGCGTGATTGATGCGAGCGGGAAGGTGCTGATGCCGGGCATCGTGGACACGCACTCGCACATCGGCATCATCGGAAATCCGCCGATCCCCGCCAACCAGGATGCCAATGAAAGCTCCGGACCTCTTCAGCCGCAGCTGCGTGCCATGGATGCAATCAATCCCGCGGCACCGGGGATTCGCGTCGCTACGGCTGGCGGCATCACCACAGCCAACATCATGCCCGGCAGCGGCAACGTTATTGGAGGTCAGACAGCATACGTCAAGCTGCGCGGCAATACCATCGAAGAGATGCTGATTCCCGGCTCTATCGGTGGCATGAAGATGGCCAACGGCGAGAACCCCAAGGGCTACGGGCGACGCGACCAGGCTCCCATGACACGCATGGAAGAGGCCGCCCTCGCCCGCCGCGAATACACCAAGGCCGAGGAATACAAGCGTAAGTGGGACGACTACAACAAAGCTGTCGCTGCCGGAAACAAAGACGCCAAACAGCCGGAGCGCGATCTCGGCATGGAGGCTCTGGTTCAGGTGCTCGACGGCAAGCGCATCGTGCAGCATCACAGTCATCGCGCTGACGACATCATGACGGTGGTTCGCATCGCCGACGAGTTTCATTACCGGGTAGTGATTCATCACGGCAGCGAGGCCTATCAGGTTGCCAACGAACTGGCCAAGCGGCATATCCCGGTGACGCTCACCATCGTCGATTCTCCCGGCGGGAAAGAAGAAACCATCGACATTGTGGACAACGGCGCTGCGATACTGGAACGCGCGGGAGTGAAACTCGCCATCAACACCGACGATCCCATCAACAACTCGCGCTTCCTCATACGTGCAGCGGCGATGGCGGTGCGCGGCGGCATGACCGAGGATGGCGCGCTGCGCGCTATCACCATCAACGCCGCTGAGATGCTGGATTTGGGCAATCGCGTCGGTTCTCTGGAGAAAGGGAAGGACGCCGACTTTATCCTGTTGTCGGGTCCTCCGTTTAGTGTTTATACAAAGGTTCTGGAAACTTGGATTGAGGGCCAGAAAGTCTTTGACCGCAGCAACCCCGTCGATCTCCGGTATGCCACTGGGGGCTATGACGTTGCGGACCGCTATCCCAAGGTGAACTTGAGTGCCGCCGGAGGTGCACAGTGAGACGCCGCTCCCGGCGCGCGGTCCTGCTCGCGCTTACGCTCTTCGTTGTCTCCCACCTTGTGGTAGCTCAAAAAATCGCCATCGTGGCTGACAAGCTCTACACCATGGGCTCCGGTACGCAGGGCCAGCCGGGCGTAGTGCTCATCGACAACGGCAAGATCACCGCAGTGCGCGGCGGCAGCAACGCCCCCTCGGGATACACCGCCATGCACGCCGCTTATGTCACGCCCGGACTGATCGACGCCAAAACCACTGCCGGCATCTCCGGCGCCTACAACATCCCCGCAGACCAGGACCAGGACGAACGTACCGATCCAAACACGGCCGACGTGCGCGCGATGGATAGCTTCAATCCGCGCGAAAAGCTGCTGCTCTACATCAACACTTACGGCACCACCACGGTCCAGGCCGCGCCGGGAATCACTAATCCCATCGCCGGGCAGGCCGGCATTTTCAAGACTGTCGGGCCGAAGACCGTAGGTCCCACCGTCGAACAACTCGCCGTGAAGCCTGTGTCCGCAATCGTCTTCAACCTTGGTGAATCGCCCAAGGCTTTCTACGGACCCAAGAACAAGGCCCCCACCACGCGCATGATGACCGCAGCTATCATCCGCAAAAGCCTGCTGGAGGCACAGGCGTACCAGAAGAAGTGGTCCGACTGGAACGCGGGTGAAAAGAAAGATCCATCTAAGGAGCCGGCGAAAGACCTGAAGTTGGAAGCAATCGCCATGGCGCTTCGCGGCGAAGTGCCCGCCATCTTCAACGCCTACCGCGCCGACGACATCGACACGGCCATCCGGTTGGCGCAGGAGTTCAAGCTGAAATTCATGCTGAGCAGCGTCACCGAGGGTTACCTGGAAGCGCCGCTGATCAAGCAGTCGGGAGCCGCCGCGCTGGTTGGTCCCACCCTCCAGCGGCCGGCCTCTCTGGAGACCGAGAATGTCTCGCTGGAGAATCCCGCCATCCTCGCGCATGCCGGGGTGGCGGTCGCCATCATGACCGGCTTTGAGGGCTACGTTCCCAAGAACCGTGTGCTGTTGTTTGAGGCGGCAATCGCTGCGGCTAACGGCATGGGTTTCGAAGGGGCGTTGCGTGCATCGACAATCGAGTCGGCTAAGATTCTCGGCATCGCCGAGCGCGTAGGCTCACTTGAGCCGGGCAAGGACGCCGACGCCGTGCTCTATGACGGTGATCCTTTCGAGTACACCAGCCATGTCACCGCTGTACTCGTAAATGGTAAGGTGAGCTACCAGCGCGAATGATCTGCGTCGCCTTGGACGGCTTCCCATACGGTTTTCTCTCCACACTTGCGAGCCGATTCAGGGCTAGCACGTCTCTCTCACGTTTCGGCGGCGTCCCACCGATAGACGCTTTCGACTCATGGAGATAACACAGGGAGCGTGACACAACTCACTGACAAGAAAGGCGGTTCGCAAGACACTTGAAAGCGGAATAGGCTGTCGCGTTACGGTCGGTCCCGCTGCACACGAAAGCCTCACGAGCGTGCCGGCAACCACGAGCACGCTGATGGATAAACGACGATGCTTTGACGTGATTGCATTGCATGGTCTTGCGCAAAAGGGGTCCGGGGGGAACATGGCAAGAGCGTTCGGCTTAGTGATGACGGGCGGCGGCGCGCGGGGCGCTTATCAAGCTGGTGTGCTGAAACGCATTGGCGAGCTAAAACAGATTGAGACCTACGGCAATCCCTTTCCTATCATAGGCGGCACTTCGGCGGGAGCGATCAACGGTGCCGGCCTGGCCATGGGCTGTGACGATTTCGCTTTAGCCACCAGAGTTCTGGCGCAGCTTTGGTCCAATCTCCGGCCGCAAGATATCTTTCGTTGCGACGTTCTTTCGCAGGCGCGTAATTCCGTCACCTGGATACTGGACCTCTCGTTCGGAGCAGTGCTGGGCGGAGGTAATGCCCAATCGTTATTGGATGCGACTCCTCTGCGGCACTTTCTCGGCCAACATCTCGACTGCTCTCGAATCCAGGACAACATCAAGCGCGGACATCTCTACGCATTGACGGTTTCCGCGACGAACTATAACTCGGGGAAAAGTTATCTCTTTATCCAGGGTGCAAAGGGCCACCCTATGTGGAATCGCAGTCGACGGGTGACGCTGGCGACCAAGATTACTTTGGAACATATTTGCGCATCGGCTGCGATTCCGCTGGTCTTTCAACCTGTAAAGCTGAAGACCGCGCGCGGGACCGCGTTTTTTGGCGACGGTTGCATTCGCTTGCAGCAGCCGCTGAGCCCAGTGATAAGGCTGGGGGCAAGAAAGATCTTCGCCATCGGCGTGCGCGGACACGGTCTTGAGCACCAGGAGGAAGCTTCAGGCAGCAGGAATCCTTCGCTGGCACAGGTATTGGGAGTGCTCTTCAATGTCATGTTCCTCGACCATCTGGCGACCGACGTCGAGCACCTCGAACGGCTAAATCAACTGATCAGCTGTGGGCAGTTCGACCAGTCGAGTGTCGAGGGCTGCGAAATTGTCCGACCATTGACGCCGCTATTGATTACGCCATCGGTTGATTTGTCACAACTCGCAGAGCAGCACCAGCGGGACTTGCCTTATCTCATCCAGTACTTCGTCAGCAGTCTGGGGCGGGATGCGGCTTCCTGCGCGGACCTGATGAGCTACTTGCTGTTCGCATCCAAATACACGACTGATCTCATCCAGATTGGGTACCATGATGCCAGCGAGCGCATTGACGAGATCGAAGACTTTCTTTTTTCTCCCGACGAGGGAGACGAGGAAGAGCTTCCGATAAGCACGACGGGAGCTAACAAGTCACGCTCGGCGGCAACAACGCCGAAACGGAATCTGAACTAGGCCGCGGTGAGCTAATAGCTTGCTACTGGCGGCCAGCAGTTACCCGGCACAAATGCGTGTTGCCACACGCGAAGTAAGCACGGCGCCGCCTACTACCCCAAGAGTGCAGACTGGACAATGGCGGTACCTCGGAACGAGTTAAAAGATCAGGGTAAGCCGAGTTGAAGCCGTCGCATCGGCTGGGCGCTGGTGATTTTTGCCGAAGGTCGAAGGCGCTGACACCGTCGTTTCCGGTGCGCCCAGGCTGACGATGTTCAAGGCGTTGCTGGCTTCGTATTGCAATTGTAGGTTGATTCTCTCGGCGAGCTGAAAGAACCGGGCCACACACGGCTCGATGCCGCAGCTGCACCAATGGGCGTATAGCAGAAGTTGATGCGACATGCGCAAGTCGCCACCACCGTGAATCGCTGCGGCAACGTTCTTGATCAATGAGAAGCGCAAGGCAAATACCGGCGTTGTTAAAATGGTGTTGAAGAACCAAGCGGTTGGAGCTGTGGGGTTTCGTGGAGTTGACCCGAAAACTGCAAGCTCAACAGAGTCCAACTAGTGATAAAGAGTCAAACGCTTGCGCACTCGGCCCTGTAGCTCAGATGGATAGAGCAGCGGTTTCCTAAACCGTTGGTCGGCAGTTCGACTCTGCCCAGGGCCTCCATTTTCAATCAGTTGCGCGTGCGCGGTCTGCCGGTTGTGTTCAGAAGTGTTGATAATCACCGCGCGGTTTCCATCACGTCTGTCACCTAGAGTGCAACCATCTGCGCAACGGAGTCTTGCGGCGGCTGACCGTCGCGGATTTTTGGAACACTGATTGGATTCGCCACATTCATTTAAGCCGGAATGGCCGATGCGGGACAACATTATCCTCCGCCGTCATATCAAACCGGTCGCAAGAAAAGTCGGGTTGGATGTTGCTAACTGGGGCTGTCTGAGCACCTCGCATGCGACCCTCGCTGAAGATGGCCGATGCCAACGTAAAAGACGCGCAAGCATAGGCGGGTCACTCACGAGCGAGCACAAACGCGGGAGATCTATCAGTAGTTCGTTCCTGAGTCGCAACCCAAGGCAGTTAGCAAACTGAATGCCCTGTCGAGGATGGTTCACTAACTCAATTGAGCCCAAAACGTGCGTCGGAAAGTCCCTAAGTGATTGAAAATATGGTGGCCAAGGACGGAATCGAACCGCCGACGCCAGCCTTTTCAGGGCTGTAGTCTGTCGCTACTAACTGCTTGTAATCACGCCTCTTATCGCCTCTCCTACCTCGATTTTGGCTTCTCCAATTGGACCCATAATGGACCCACACTTGGACATGCGGAAGCTGGAGTTCGCCTCAGTTCTTCAGCGGAAGATGCACGAATCGACCATTAACCAATTAGCAGCGGCGGGTGGCCGAATGTCCAACGTTCGACGGAGGTCAGCTAGGTATGAGCACGAAAAAACAGAAGAGCAAGGCCGGCGAGAATCCCGTCAGCCGCGGCCGGCATGAGCAGCAATGCCATATCTGCGGGCACGCGCAGCGGTCTGACATCGAGGAGGCATTTATCAATTGGGTCAGCTCGGCGCGTATTGCCAAGCAATACGGTGTCAGCCGCGATGCCATCTACCGCCACGCACACGTGTTCGGGCTGATGGGGCAGCGGCGGCGAAACATCCGGGCTGCTCTGGAACGGATCATTGAGAAAGCAGGGGAGGTAGAGGTAAACGCTGCTGCTGTGGTGAGCGCCGCCAGCGCCTATGCGCGAATCAACAGCCGCGGCGAATGGGTTGAGCGCACCGAAACCATAAATCTCAATGCTCTTTTCGACCGGATGAGCCAAGCGGAATTGGAAGCCTACGCCAAGGACGGAGTTCTGCCCAGTTGGTTCACCGAGACTTTAGGTGCAACAGCCTCTGACGGCTGAAAGTGGGGGATGAGTTTGTTGAAACCACTGCAACGTACGACCCTGCTAGACGCGATACCCTGGCGCCCTGGCGACTTTCCGCTCGGGTCACTCGAATCACGAGCGGCCGTCCGCGGGATGCTGGCCGACCGGCAGGCTGCACGCCAACGCGAGGCTCAGGGCGCACTGGTTCAGGATGCCGTGCGCGATACTTACACATGGGTTACCGAACACACCAAGACTTTCAACGAACACTGGGTGGAAGAAGGCCGTCCCTCGCCCTACGAGCCCTTCCCCCGTTACGACTATCTGGCCATTCTCTTCGAGATCCTCGATGCCAAGCGCATCGTCTGGATCGAGAAGTCCCGCGACCTGATGGTCTCTTGGGCCTGCGTGGCCTATCTCACCCTAAAGGCAATGACGACGCCCGAGTGTGGCATCCTGTTTCAGACACAAAAGGAGAATAAGGCTATTCAGTTGGTGGAGTATGCGAAGTGTCTCTACGACCAGCAGCCGGACTTTCTGCGCGAAGCCTTTCCGTTAACCAAGCCGACCAAGGATCAGCCGGCGCTCTCGCTGGAATTCACGCACGGCGGCTACATTTCCGGCATCCCGGGCGGAGCCGACCAGATTCGGTCGTATCATCCCTATGGTTATTTGAACGACGAAAGCTCCTTCCAACCCGAGGCCGGCGAATGCTACAACGAAGCGCTGGCGGCGGTAAAAGGCAAGATCATCTTCAACAGCTCGGCGGGACCGTCATGGTACGCGGATGCCCGTCACGACATCATTCGTAATGGCGAAGACTAAAACAGCGCAGGCTCTGGAAGGCGTACAGATGGGGCCGCCGCAGACGGCGGTGGACATCATGCAGGGGGTGAGCGTTCGCCGGACCGCAGGTGGCATTCCCGTGGTTCGCCTGCATTACAGCGCCCATCCCGAGCGCAATCCTGACCAACATCCCGAGTGGAAAGCCCAGGAGAGACGCACCTATACGTCCCAATCGGACTGGGATCGCGAGCAGGAGATCATTGACGAAGCTGGCGGCGGCGAGCTCGTATTCGCCGACACGCTGGTCGCCTATTGGGAGAAAATCGTGATCACCGATCCCGCCTGGAGGCCCGATCCAGAATGGAGCGTTATTGGGGGCTTCGATCACGGCAAGACAAACCCCACGGCGCTGGAACGTGCCTATATCGACTTTGAAGGGGTGATCTACTTTTCGGGTGAGTATTACGTTCCGGGTAAGAGCGTCTGGCAGCACGCACCAGAACTGCTGAGGATGCCCGACATCGATCGCTTTGAAGCCTGTTACGCCGATCCGACAGTTTTCGACCAAAGGACGCAGCAGGAGAGGGGGAAAGAACCCAAGGCCATCGCCCAGGTATATGCCGAAGAGGGAGTCGAGTTCCTCACCCGCTTCCACCGCAATCGCAATGACCAGACGTTTACAGAGGCTCTGTTAGCGCATTGGGGCGACCTCGCCCATCGGAACCCCACCGTCAAAATCGTCTGCCGGAACTACAGTGACCGGCCGCAGCCCGGTCGGCATGATTGGGACTGCCCCAACCTGCTGTGGGAACTGATGCGCACCCGCCGGCGCAAGCTGACGGCTACTCAGTTGATGAGCCAGAACCAGTCGGAAGAGATCCTCGACAAAGACAACCATGCACGCGATGCGATGAAATATGTGGTCATGAGCCTGCCCGAACCAGCCGAGAAAAGCCCTCAAGCCAAGATTGCGGAAAAGCTGGCCGCCTATCGGCAGGCGGGGATGGACGACTATAGCCTGAACATCTACGGTTCCCGCATGGAAAGAGAAGATCGGCAGACGCAGGAGCAGCCGGTTTACATAGGCCGACGGCATGGGCATATCCCCATCCGCCGACGCTTCTAGCGTCAGGCGCCGGTAGAACTGGAATGGCCACCTGGACTCTTTGCGACTATGGTGCGGCGGATCGCGGTGCTGTCGCTTCCGGAGGGATAGCTGAGGCCGTGGCCGGGGAATCGATCCAGAGTCAAGAGGGGACGGAGGGGTGTCTGACAAGACCCGTGGAAAGGCCGTGGTCAGCAGTTGCGGGACTCGAATTGGGCCAGACGGGACCGTGTCCCGAGTCATGGGCCCGGCCAAGGAGAATAATTATGCACTGGAATCGCTGGATCGGTATATAGTGTCGGGCACGGGGGAGCTAAAACGGGAATTCCCATTTATATGGAAGTACGACACGGGCAGCGGCATTGTTTCTTCGCCGGCGGTGGTCAACGGGATGGTGTACGTCGGGTCCGAGTACACGTACAGTTTTTATGCCCTGAACGCCGGTACTGGAGCACTCGTGTGGATGTACTCGTCTTTTCTTAATTCCTTTACTCCTTCGGCGGCCATTGCTAATGGGGTAGTGTATGTCGGGACTAGAGGGGATTTTGGGGGCATCCTGGTGGCATTGAGCGCCAGCACGGGCACACTAATCTGGCATGACTTTACAGTCTCAATCTATGCCTCGCTAGCGGTGGCGAATGGCGTTGTTTATGTCCCAGGCACCGACAGCCAAGTGTATGCCTTCAACACCGCTTCGGGCGCACAACTATGGGATTCCGGTGCGTTGAAGGAAAATTACGGGTATTCCTCTCCCACGGTGGTCAACGGCATGGTTTACATAGGCGCTGCCGACGGTCTTTACGCGTTTCACCTGCCGGGACAGTGAGGTGTCTTTTTGCGGTTAGGGGGCTGCAATTGCTTGCTCTCTGCAAGCTAGCAACCGACAACCCAAACTGACCTTATCGGCACAGTTTAGGAGAAAGACGATGAGAAGCAAGAGCGTTTTCTATTTGAGCCTGCTCATGCTGATCGCAGCGCTTGCGGTCGCGCAGGATAGCCTAGCCCCAACACAAATTCCCTGCGGCCCGACGATAATTCCTGCGCGAGCGCTGTCCATCAACTGGCCGCAATTTCATTATGATCTTGCCCACAGCGGCTGCAACCCATACGAGAACGTTCTCGACGTCAACACAGTTGGGAGCCTGGTAGTGGACTGGAATTACTTGACTGCAAGCTCAGTTATTTCGTCGCCCGCGGTAGTAAACGGTGTGGTATTCGTGGGTTCCTACGACAATGACAATCAGGTCTACGCGATAAACGCTTCCACGGGCGCACTCATCTGGAAGTACGCAACAGGGTTCGGCGTTTATTCCTCGCCAGCGGTGGCCAATGGCGTGGTCTACGTCGGTTCAGAAGACGGGAGCGTCTACGCTCTGAACGCCGGCACGGGCGTGCTCATCTGGAAGTACTTAACTGGCAACCTAGTCGCCTCTTCACCTGCAGTAGCTAACGGCATTGTCTACGTCGGTTCCTTCGACAACAATGTGTACGCGTTGAACGCCTCTACCGGCGCCCTCCTCTGGAAATACGCAACCGGGGATGTTATTCAGTCCTCACCTGCGGTGGCCAATGGCGTGGTGTACATCGGTTCACGCGACGGATATGTCTACGCCCTGAATGCCGGCACCGGAACCCCCATTTGGAAGTACGCAGCAGGAAACGGTATCGATTCTTCGCCGGCTGTGGCCGGTGGCAAGGTCTATGTTGCGAATGACTATGTACACGCCCTAAACGCTGCTACCGGCGTACTCATATGGAAGGTCACAATAGAGTACTCGACCCTCTCTTCGCCGGCGGTAGCGAATGGCACCGTCTACGTCGGCTCCCCCAACGCTAACTTGTACGCCTTGAATGCAAGTACGGGAGCGCTGAAGTGGAAATTCCCGACTCAGACCTCTATTGATTCCTCGCCGGCGGTGGCTAATGGCGTGGTTTACGTCGGATCCAGCAACCCGATCGCCGAGATCAACAATCTCTACGCCGTCAACGCCGCGACTGGCACTCTTTTGTGGATGTATCCCACTGGCTATTCGGTCGATTCTTCACCTGCTGTAGTCAACGGCGCGGTTTATGTCGGATCGGAGGACGGCAAGCTTTATGCGTTCCACCTTCCTGGTCATTGAGAGCCTCCGCCGCGCCCACCGCCGTCGAAAGAGCTAGCACTAAGGTGGCCCTCATGTCGTGAGACTATGGTTGATCTTCTGGTCAATTCGGCGCCAGGAGGGCGTTTTAAGGTGCCGTCAGACGCCGGATTCTACGCGTTCTAAGGCTATTCTGAAATGTCGCTCAATGGGTCTAAACGGCACTCTGGCGCCTATATGGCTCTAAGGTGGTATAAAAAGCCGGAGATCCTCTGCAAGAAATACCGCCAAAAGCGCCGGCCACCGTGAATCGCAGCACTCAGTTGCTCACGCAAGCATACAAGCTCGCGATCAGGCGGAGTCATTTGGCCACGACTCCTCCGATTCGGCGTCTCTCGGAGGCCGGTAATGCCCGCTTCAATGTGGAATATGCCGATGTGCTCGGCATTCCATTCGACTTCACTGCCAAGCCCGTTGTCTCACCACCACAACCACCACGAGAGACCATCCAGGTCAAAGCGATGCGGCCCGAACGAGACGCGCTTGAGATTCGCTTTCCGCGTGTGGAAGGCTATCGCGTCGAGCTGCCTGAGGACCGCCTCTCGGCGGAATTCAATGACGATTCCGTACTTGAACTGACGCCGGACCTCGTTGGTGCTACTGAGACTCAAAACTCTGGAATCATTGGGGAAAAAGTAGACCTTAATCTCGTTCACACGGGTGATGTGCGCCCTTCGCAGGTTTTGTATGAGCTGACGTCACACCTGGTCTTGAACAGGTGGCGTGACCCAGGCGAAGACGCCAAGCTTCATCTCTTTGGGCAGCCCACATGGCGCAAGCGGAGCCACGTCACCCAGGTTCCCCGCAATGCCACAAATAGCTATTGTTAAGCGATGCCAAGGCACGGACAAGAGCGGTATGCCTTGTACCATTTGGGCACTAAAAGGCGGCTCCGAGAAGGCTGATCCGCTGGCGCCGCGCCGCGCCGTGTCAGATTTGCCTAATGATTTAGGGTTTTCTGTTGACTGAAGCCGCTGCGTGCCCGATCGATGGTACTGGGGCGGTTACCTGTGCTGCGTGTCCGCCCCCGTCTGAGCCTCCTTATTGGCTTGGGCCGTTTTACAGCTATGCTGATATGGGGCCGGAGCCGGTCTGTCAGACATGTGGCGGCTCCGGTACGTGCACGTGTCCGACGTGCGGCGGGAAACTACGCTCCCGAGTGTGGTTGAGAGAAAGTAAAGTTCGCGATTAACCCGTTCCTTCACTTGGATGCTAACCCCGATGCGTTTATGGCGAGCGTGGCCCGAATTGTGTCGGAACGTCTAGCCAGTCTCCTGAGAGTAGATATCCTAGTGTGCCTACCCAAGAGGGATGAAAGAGAATTTCTCGTTAGGAAGGCCGCTGGTGCGCTTGCTGAAGGTGCCCGGTAGGTGAGTACCCCCTGCTCTACAATTCAAAACGACTCGGTGTTTCAGGGGTGCGGCGTTGATTTTACCGGCTGGCCTCGACGCTCCACGGCGGCGGCGGCATTGCGGGCTGTGGTGAGGGCGTACCGTTCCCCGTTCTCCCGGGCCTTCGTGCTTTCCTGCAAAAGCCTTTCCGCTGTGGCCTCAACGCTCCATCCCCAATCAATCGCCGTCATGCAAAAAGTGAAATCCGCTTTTGAAATGTCGGGCCGGTCGCCCTGGTGGATGGGCGGCGCTCCCTTCACGCAAAGCTGATAGCTCGGCCATCTGCGCTTGCGTTGGTTGGTTTCATGAGGAACACGGGGGCGCGGTGGACGTGGTGCCTCTGGTTCTGCGACTAAGCCGCGGGCTTCAGCGCACGGTGCTGATAGACCTCGTTTGCGAAGTAGATGCGAAGTGCCTGCATAGACGAGCCTTATTTCACAGAGTGTGACGGCAGCCAATTCTAGGTCGAAATTAGTGTGCTGTAAAATGGGAAAAACTTCGGTGTTCAGCCGAGGCCATGTGACGTGCTCAAGCGGATACCTCCTGGCAAGCATACGGAAAGACATCTAACACTCCTTTCCATCTTTCTTCAATCCTTTTGCAATTCCTTTTGCTACAGCATCATTCATGTAGATATCTAATAAAACCTCTGTCGAAGTTCGTTGGAGTACTTCAATCAATTCCTCTTTCTTGCTATCGGAGCAAGGTGCTTTCATTACCTGGCTTGAAATCTCAGTTAGATTTGGTCAGACAGATATATTTATACCGCTAGACCCTTGCCTGGAATCGTATGACCAGACTGGAAAGGTATACAGGATTAGAAAATCGTCCGCCATTTGTAGCACAGAAACACTGGTTGGCTTCCGATTCGGCGGAGAATATTTAGAATGGGGCCGCGCTGAATTCAGCGCGGAAATATCGTCTCTCTAACCCCTGCAAATCCAAGGAGTTGCACGGACAATTGCGAGTACCCGGGCTTCCGGCAACAGAGAAGAGCATTAGTAGCTGTTAGACCTGAAGCGCAAGTTCTTTCCTTTCCATTGATTATCCATCTTCGAGCGACCTCCGCATTTTTCGTGTCAAGCCACCGCTCGCGGTCCCTAGCGCGTTACGAAAACCGGGTAATCATCGATTTCCCCGTTCAAGAATCGCGCCAGAAGTCGCGCCTGAATCTCCAGCACTCTTCGATAACTCACACGGTAGTCAAACATAGGATGCGTGACGAGCGTGTCCATGCGCAATTCATATGCTCGAAAAATTCCCTTCCGCCCAGTTGGCTTCAGCGCTACCGAGGGTCCCGACTGAACGAAGTCTGCTGGTGTGACCATGCGAGTGTTGATTGCGGTCAAAACGGCCGAGTCAGCGATCAAGGCGCGGAACGGCTCCATCAAATCGAGCGCTAATGCTGGCCGGCCAAAGCGCGGCTGATGATAAAAACCCCAAAACGGATCAAAACCCAACGCGTAACAGGTAATGGTCAAGTCCTTCGCCAAGATGCTATAAGCCAGCGATAAAAGCGCGTTCACCGGATCTCGGGGCGGGCGCCGATTGCGCTCCGTGAAGTCGAAGCGGAACTGCGTTCGCTGGTCTTGATGCGCGTCATTTTCCTCTTCCGCCGCTTTCAACATGCCCGCAAATTCGCTGAAGTAAATGCGCGCTGCCGAACCTTCAATGCCAAGCAAGCTCTCAAGTTCTGTCGCAGCCTCTGCCTTGTCGGCCAGAGCTTTTAAAAGCCGTGGCGGCTGCTCCGGCGGCTCAATATGATTGCGCTGCAAGAGAGTGCGCTGGTTGCGAATCTTGCCCGCGACCAGCTTGCGCGAGAGCCGAAGAGCAATTCCGTCGTGCTCTGCGGACATGAACTGCCGATGACGCAAGAACACATTGCGGGAGTTCAGACCACTCGTAATCCCATAGAACCAGCCGCCCTGCGACAAGTAGCAAACCGGCACTTCTGCCGAGCAAAACGCCTGGATTGCCTGCGTGGAAATCTGGACGTTTCCCAACAAGTTGATCTGCGAGACTTCGCCAAGCCGGACCTCCTGCTTCAGCTCGTCGCCCTCGCGGACTTGGATTACCTCGCCCGACTTACCTACACGCATTCCTTGGGAGTTTAGGTACAGTGGCCTCAGAGCTTCGTGCGGAGCGATCAATTGGCGAACCGGAAGGGCGGGGGCTCTGTGGTTCTCATCGAACATTTCAATCTGTACCGCATAGCCGTCATCGAACTTCAGGGAGCGAGCGCGCAGAGCGTTCGTTTCATCAGGAAGGCAAATGCCGACCAGCGAGCAGCGCGGACATTTAGGACTATCAACCAGAGGATCAGGAATCCGGTCGCTAATTGCGGCGCTCCTTGCTTGAGCTAGGAACTCCTCCGTCTCAGCGATCAGGGCATCATCGATTTCTACGCGCACTCTCTGTTTGGTCGCGGCGTAGTAAAGAATACCTTCTTCACAGCTATATCCATTGTCTCGGAGCACCATTGCCTGGGCCGCGATTTGGACGCGGTCCGAGGGCCAGGGCACCAACGCACCATCCGCCTCGCGTGGTTTGCCCTTCTTGTAATCCACCGGCCGCACTGAATTGCTTTCACCGTTTTCGGGATCATTCTCGACCAAATCGAGCTTGGCAATCAGCCCAACACGTTCGCTCGATAGTGTTACGGAGCGGGAGTGAATCACCTCTGGCCCTATTTCACCGGCCACTGGCATTTGGCCTGGTTCGGTGTCCACACGGGTGTGCTTTGCTTGACCATCCAGCGTGTCGGCACTTGATTCGAATACCCCCTCGACCCATTCGTAGTAGAAGAGGCGTGGACAATAAACAAACTCGTTAAGCATCCGCGCCGGGAGCAGGTCGGGCAGCTTCTTCTGGAGATGATGAACATCATCGGGTTCCACACGGACCGGTTGTACGGCATTGGCTTCAGGTGTCAAAGTGCTTCTCCGATCCGGCGATATTGAGTCAAACTACAATGCAGGGCGCATCCATGTTGGTGTATGGCTTGCCCAAGGCGGTTATGACCCGATCGCCTCGTCCTTCTGACGGGCCTAGGTTAACAAACAATACCTGGTCTTCCGTATGCTTGATGACGCCACGCAGCGACTCGCGACAGCGCACCAAGTCCGACGCGGTAAACTGACATTCGAAGACAGAATACTGGAGGTGGTCTCCGAATCCCTGCATCAGTTTGAATACTTTCTTTAACCGCTTTTCGTCCGAAATGTCGTAGCAAACCAGGTAGGAGTTGCGCATTTCAGTGCCCCTTCTCTCGCGGTGCGGCAAACAAGCCAATGCCGTAGTGTTTCCCGATGCCGGCAAGGACAGGCCCGGGAACAGGTTCGCTAAAACGCACGCCAACGTGATAGCGGGGCCACTTTGCGAGATGTTCGGGGACCCGCATGGCGAGCGCGCCTTCCGTGCCTGCCCAAAGTGGAGCGGGCTGGAAGAAAAGTTCCCTGATCGATCGCTGCGGGTATCCGGACTTTTCCAATGCCTGATACAACAGCTGTTCTGTTTTTTTCAACGAAAATTTGCCATGTTCGGAGTTGTATCCGTGGAGCACAACCGGGGTGACCGTATGCCATAGCGAACTCGGAGCATGGGCGGGGCGAATGTAGTATGGCCAAATATTGTCGTCTTGCGCTTCGAATAGCCGGCACTCAGGTTCCGTTTTGCGAGGTCCGCCTCCGTTTTCCACCAAGCGACGCAGAACCGAGGTGGCAAGCTTCCATTGCAGCAGGGCCGCGATCTCGCCATCGCTGTCAGGCGGTTCCAGCACCAGCACTCGCCGTATCGCCCCATCTGGGTAGATCGTGCCCACATTCGGCACAGGTACGAAGGACATGTGTTTGGAGTGTCCATTGCCATGCCCCAGCACATAGCTATCGATGAATTCGTCTGAATACTGCCGCTCCTGCCGGAGTGCAGCGGCCGCAGCGTGACGCATCCACGCAGCGACCTTCATGCCTAGAGCCCACGGCACGGCATAAGGAGCGCTGGCGAATCGAGTTTGCGGAGCACGAACTTCGCATACGGCGGCTCGGTGAACCCCTTTCGCAAATACCGTGTACAACCATATTTCGTCGCTCGGTTGGACGGATTTATGCCTTTGTTCGAGCTTCGATTCAAGTATCGCTTGTACGCTGTAGAGAGGTCCTGCAAGTAGCCTGGAGCAGCTATCTTGCGCAACTCGCCTCTTTCGCCCGGAATTAAATGCAGGTATTCAATCTCAGTTGCGAGCTTTTGTCTCTCTTCTTCATTCAAGAGAAAGGAATCAGCAAACGCCATATCAATACCCCAACCTATGGTGTGGAGGAAAGACGTTAGCCGCCTCAACGAATCGAGCGGGGGAGTCTCGTTTAGCACGTTCCAGAGATAGTAGACGTGCGCTGCCCCGTCGTGTCTGTCTGCGAGCCGCCACGGCGCAAACGTCTTAGCAGTTCGAAGCTTGGCAGCAAGGGTCGCAGCTCTGTCCGGTTCTCCGGCTTTCCATGCACCCGCTATCTTCTCCGAGTCATTGTTTGGGACTGAGATTCTGTAAGGCGGCAGCTGTGAAGCGCGGCACGCGATCAACTCGGGAGCCGCAAGGTTCTCAATAAAGGTGAGCGCTTGCTCAACAGTCGCCCAGTGCTGTTTGTATGCTCCTGTGTTAGCGCCGGCAAGCAGTGCCTGAAAGAGCCTTGCTGGCGATGGGGGCCACTCGTCGCCGTGATACCGGAGTGTTAGAAATGTAGCCGAGATGCAGAGATACGGTTGCATCTATGAACCCTCACCTACTGAGGCAGGTTCATCCTTCTTGTTAGTCTTCGCTTTCTTGGTCCCCACTCGCTTCGGGTCGAAGGTGGCATCAATACCTGGACCGACTCCGAAGCTCTGCGCGGCAACTCTGGCATATGCTAAAGCCTCTGACTCCATAATTTCGAACGACTCCCGTTTGCCACTGCGCCAAACGATTTTCTTGCTTGCGCGTTCTGTTTGGGAGGGTACGAGCAAGCACCCCTGCCGTAAATATGTCTCGCCGGGGCCAACAAAAGCCACCAGTGCCAATCCCAGTATGTATCTCTGCAATTTCGAAGTTGCTTCGGGATCTGGGTTGTCTTCACCAGCGCCGATTGCGCGCAGTGCCGTCAGGTTGAGCAGTGCCTCGCGTCGAATCCCATCTCTTGCAATGACGCCGCCTGGCGACTGAGCCAGAGCGTTCGCCAAGCCCTCTTCTGAGGTGCCTTTCAATCCGAGCGTCTCTTGATCCTCCGCGGTCAAGGCGGCACGGTAACTGGCTGCCCGCGTCAAGCGTGTTACTCCGAACGCGCGAATCGTTGATTCCACGATGCGGGGGAGTTTCGTTTGTGTTCCGCGGGCATCGTCGGCGTCGCCCCGTGAGTCCCATGCTCCGAACACGAGTGAAGTCGGAGCGATCTTTGCCAGAGCTACCGCGTTTCCCCTGTCGCGATAGTCGAGGAACGCTTTCCGCAGCAGATCTCCCTTGTCGGAGAACCGAACGACCGCATCTGCAGCACGGTGACCAAGATCCAGGAGGCTAATGACCTTCTTGCCCGCGCGGACTATTACGTGGGGTACGAGTTCTGCGAGCTCCGGCCGAGACTTTCCCTTGAAGAGTGGTTCCAACCGGTTCGCCTGTGATCCAACGGAGTCTATCAAGCAGACGCAACCTTCGGGCGTCTCGTCAATGACGTAATAGGGTTTTTTCTTGTCACCACCCGGGTCGGCATAGGTTGGTGGAAATATGACCCGTTTCTTGGGGTCCTCCTCTGCTGTTACCGGTTCGAGGGGTTCAGAAATGGCGAGGGCGACCGGCCCTTCCGGCTTAAGCCAATTGTCAAATTGAGTTAGTTCCATGAAGCCTCCTGCTTAGCAAACACGTGTCAGTGTAGCGTCGCCCAGCCGTTTTGAACGACTGCTACGTTGTTCAAGTCTGAAGACAAATTCGGCGGCGGGAAATCCGTCCCAAGCTCGTGCGCATACAGTTCGTGCCACCTGGGGGGGGATCGGGCACGCCCAGGCGGAATAACCATACACACCTCTTGAGACTATCCGAGGACGAAACCCTTGGAGTCCCACAGCCCCTAATAATTCGACTACCACGTACGTCAGTACATTCTCGTTTTGTGCGTGGGGAGAGTAGCCTTGATCCAGCGCTTCCCATGACGAACGAGGATCAATGCCAAATCGACCTTTAACATAGGCACCAGAAGTATCGAAAAGATCATATTGCGAAATCCTGGCTGGAAGGGCTCTTATAAGTGTGGTCATTACCGTTTGCGTGGTTGCTCTTCCGGGCCATAACTTTAGTGGACTCACTTTCTGTCGAAATACGTCAAGCCACCAATCAATCTCGAAGATTCTACCCTTGACGTGCAGTCGCAAAGCTGGCGCTTTGTCACCATCATCCGTTTGTTCGCCTTCTTTGTCTGACTGCTGCTTCCGATTCCTGTCGCGCATTTTCTGCCGCGACACATACTCGTAGATATCCGGATTTCTCAGAAGATTGAAAACACCCAGCAGGTCTGGCGACGAAGAACTCTCCAGAATGAAAGTTGCCTGTCTAGGGCTATGCCAGTTCACCACGAACTTCGACAGCGTCTGCGTGCCGCTCAGTTCGAACAGCTCGATCAGTCCGCAGCAGGCGTAAAATTGGCCGGGATTGCAGGGGTCAAGCGGAATACGCAGTTCAGCCATTCGTGGGCTGCTCCTCGGCAGCAGAATTGGCGGAAACAATTCCGTCCGCTGCTCTAAGAATTGATTCCAGATACGCGAGCCCCCACGCGCCATATTGCTCTTGCAGTCGCGCAAAGCGTTGGGCTGATTCAAGAGCGATACGCGCGCTCGCCGTAAGATGGTTGCGATCATAGGCCCTTTTCTCAAAGCAAGGGCGAGCATAACCGTGATGTGCGGCCACAAGATGCAGCACAACTTCGCGAAGTTCCAGCGAAAAAGTTTGTTCGCGAAGCGCTTCTTCGGCATACCGCAATGAGGCTAGCTCGTGAGGAAATCCTCCAAGCGCTCGACCCTGCATGACCTTGACGGGCTTCGCCACAGGCGCGCCCTTTTCGAACGCTCCATCCCTTTTTCGCCGGTTCCCCGCGGCCTGTTGCCAGATGTCCTCCTGTTTACCCAGATCGTGAAGCTGTCCGGCCTGTTGCAGAGCTGACGCAAGTTCTTCGGGAAGGCCAGCACACCCGGCAAGCTTCTTTACCAGGTCAGCCACGTCGGCGCAGTGCTTATCAATGAAGACCACCGGCACTGATTTGGTCTCTTGCCGAGCCTTCCCGAAGTAGAGCAGGGCAGTTTCACTCTCTCCGGCGTCGTTTTCAGTGGCTATTTTCAGCAGGAATCGCCAGCCATGGGTCGCCGCGAAGCTGTGAAGGGTTTCCAATTCCAGATCATCACACAGTTCCATCTCTTCTTCGAGTACGCCGAGTCGCCTGAGCGTCCATTTGCCATCTTCGTTCTTCGTGGCGCGATGGCTAGTGCTTACTTGCATTAGTGATGGATATTACGTAATGTGATTGGTAAAGGGGGAGCCTTTGCCAAGAACAGCGCCGGTACCGGAATGTTCGCGAGAAGATCGCCAGGTTTTAGAAGATTGGGCGCACAGCCGTACGCTAGAAGCGCGATTGGTGGAACGAGCGAGAATCGTTTTGGGATGTCTGGAAGGGCAGCCGGTCAGCACGGTGGCCCGGAGTTGGAAGGTGCGGCCGAACACGGTGATCGATTGGCGTCGGCGCTTTGCGGCGGAGGGAATAGCGGGATTGCGGGACCGTCCGCGATCGGGCAAACCGCCGCGATATACAGGGGAGTTTCGCAAGCAAGTGCTGGCCACGCTGGAAGAACCGCCGCCAAAGGGACAAGCGGTATGGGATGGGCCGGCACTGGCGAAGCATTTGAAAACATCGGTGCATGCGGTCTGGCGCGTGTTGCGGAAAGAAGGCGTATGTTTGGCACGCCAGCGCAGTTGGTGTGTCAGCACGGACCCGGAGTTCACGGCCAAGGCCGCCGATGTCGTGGGTTTGTACTTGAATCCCCCACAGAATGCGTTGGTTCTTTCGGTCGATGAAAAGCCGAGTATTCAGGCGTTGGAGCGGAAGACGGGATTCGTGGAAACCGACAGTGGGAAAATCGTCCGCGGTTTCAAGAGCACCTATAAGCGGCACGGCACCTTAAATCTGTTTGCCGCCCTGGAAGTCGCCACGGGCGCCGTTCATACGCAGACGACTGGCAAGAAGCGGCGAATTGAGTTTCTCGAATTCATGGATCGCGTGGTCGCCGATCTCCCGGTGGGAAAAGAAATCCACGCCATCTTGGACAATTACTGCATCCACAAGAAAAACGATGCCTGGCTGGCGGCTCATCCCAACGTGTTCTTTCACTTCACGCCAACGTCGGCCAGTTGGTTGAATCAAGTTGAAGTCTGGTTTGGTATTCTGAGCCGCAAAGCACTGCGGGGAGCGTCTTTTCGCGACATCGAGCAATTGCGCCAAGCGATTGAAGACTTCGTGGCAGCCTACAGACCCAAAGCCAAGCCGTTCGTCTGGCGTAAACGCGAAGTCAAAGGTTCGCAGTTGCGCAATACTATCGTTAACTTACGCAATTAAGTACTAGCTCTGTCCGGGTTTGCGATCACCTTGCCTGCACCTCTCCCCCATGTGCATCCGCTTACGTCGTAGTCGTCCGGCTTCTTGTCTCCACTGTTCCTGGCTCTTTCTTCATTTGAGCTCCAGAGTGGAACGAACATGCCGTTGCTGACGCTGCCGCAGCCAGGAGGAAGTATGAGTTGGCAAAATGCGATTTCCGCAATGGCGCGTTGTTGGTCCGAATTGTTCTTGATTCCCGCGTATCTGCTTAGGGCTCGTACATCGACGCTGCCGTCCGTCTTGCGGCGCAGGAATGCTGCATCGCCGGTTTGGGTACGAGCAAGTTCCTCCAGTTTTGCGAGCAACCTCGTTGTGGGCTCTCGCAATTGCTCGTGGGCCATCAGTCGGTACTTCTCTAACCCTTCTTCGCGTTCCTCGTCGCCTATGCCATCACGGACCAGATCGCGAACGTCTTCGCGCCAGGCGACGTAGGTCCTCGGGAACAGCGTCCTGCTTCCCGTGCAGCCACGGTTCGACCTCCGGCCGAGCAGGATGACGGCCAAGAGAGGTCTGACTCCAGACGTCGATCAGCCAATTGTGCAACTCCGCCTGAAGCGGCACTTCGGAGCAGGCGCCGGCTGGCAACTCGCGTCCAAAAAGCGCCGCCGGAGAGATGTTATATGACTCCCCGCCACTTGGATCGTTGTCGCTCAGGTCGAGGTTTCGCAAGAAATCCATCGCGGCTGCCTTGCGTTCCTCCTTCCTGTCAGCATCGCTGACGAGAACATAAGCGGTGCCGGTCGTTTCCCCGAAACGGTTGAGACGGCCAAAGCGCTGTAGCAGGTGATCCAGGGTATCCAGTTCGGTGACGAGACGGTCGGCGCTGATGTTGATTCCCACTTCACCGGCGCTCGTCGCAATCAACCAAGAGGATTCGCAGGGCGGTTCGTGACTGGCAAATGCCTTAAAGACCGGACTTTCCACGATCCGGTCACGTTCGATGCCACGCATTGTGCCCGTCAGTGTAAGGATTCGCGCCGCCGCTTGATCTCCTGCTTTCTTTTTCAGCTTGTCCGCAATCTCAGTTACCTTGTCGGGCTGCTGTACAAAGATGAGAGTGCGCGCAGGACCCGCTTCCAGTGCTAGTTCAAGCAAGGTTGAAAATTGCTTTCCGGCATCGCGTATCTGCACTTTCTTTTTCGCTTCAAAGACTCTCTGGAAGCGTCCGTCTTTGCGATCATCTTCGAGCGAATTCGGCCAGCACTCTGAATAGGAGTGGGTCGCGGAGAGGCGGAGCGTGCGAAAGGGCTTGAGAGTAGCCCGTTGTTTTGGCTGGACCTTCGACAGAAGAGCGGCGAACGCCTGAGTCAAGTGGGCCTCGTCATTGACAATCAGCGTGTCATGCCCGATCAGCCCGGCGTGCTGAGCCCGCCAGTAGCGGCCATCGCCGTACCCGGAAAACAACAAGCGACTGCCGATCATGTCCACAGTGCCGACGATGATCGCCGGACGGGAAGGATCTTCGCTCCATTCGCGATTGTCTTCCCTTTCGCCGCGCAAGGTGCTGATGGCGATCAACTCCCGATTGTCGTTGCCGACCGATAAGCTGCGAAGCGCGTGCCGAACGGGTTCAAGCTGCGCAATCCCCGAGTCGGGGGCAAGGTGCTTGCGAATCTGCTCGGCTTCTTCGGTCGCCTGATCAACGACCACACGCCGGTTTACGACCCAGACCAGCCGGCGCGGAATAGTCATCGCTTGCGACTGCTCGACCGCCTGCCACGCCAGTGCAAGCAGCCATATCCCTATGATGGAAGTCTTGCCCGACCCGGTCGGAAGATTGACGTCGGGGGGGATCTGTCCCGTCGACAGGAGATCGAACAGTTTCTGCTGCCACGGATACGGCTGGTTTCCGGTCAGTCCCTCGAAATGAGTCGCAAAATCCGACTTCGCGACCGCAACTGGTACGGGCGTAACCAAGAGAATACTCCTTCAACCATCCAGAAAAGATCACAACGATCTTGCGGGTGCAAGTGCCTTTAACTCTTGCAACTGGCTCGGCTGCAACATCTCGAATGCATTCTATGGAATCTTGAGATCATGCTGACTGGAAACACTGTTCTACGTCGAAAAGACAGGATTAGCAAACAGATTAGACCGGCAGCGTTGCAAGGGGTGTCGTGTTAGCCCGAATTTCTCACCAGTAGTAAACAACCACCAGTAATTCACAGTAGAAAAAGGCCGTCTTTTCAGGCATAACTGCGGTGTGAAACGAAGTCGATGCCCGAAAAAGAAACGGCCTTTCTCATGACAGAGTGTACGCAAGAATCGTTCGCGTTTGCAGATCATTTTTCGCGGCGGGTGGTAGCCAACTTCGATGGCGCCCGCATGACCAGCGACGGAGGCGGCCTGCTGTTGCGCCGCACCAACCGCAAGATCGGCTTGCTCGCGCGGGCGGCGGCCTGCTTTCGGGATGGGCGGGACCCGGCACGGGTCGAGCACCCGGTGGGCGAGATGCTGGCGCAGCGCGTCTACGGGCTGGCGCTGGGCTATGAAGATCTCAACGATCATGAGCAACTGCGCCACGATCCCCTGCTGGCCGTGTTGGCCGGCCAGCGCGAACTGGAATCACCGCTGGCCGGCAAGAGCACGCTCAACCGCATGGAGTTGACGCCGGCGGCGGCCGCCGATCGCTATCACAAGATCAGCTACTCGGCCGAGCAGTTGGACACGCTGCTGGTGGATATTTTCTTGGAAGCGCACGCGACCGCGCCAGCCGAGATCGTGCTCGATCTGGATGTCACCGACACCCCGTTGCACGGCGAGCAGGAAGCGCGCTTCTTCCACGGCTACTACGGCGAGTACTGTTACTTGCCGCTGTACATCTTCTGCGGCGAGCATCTACTGTGCGCCCGCCAGCGGGCTTCGAACCAGGACGCCAGCGCAGGCGCGCTCGCCGAAGTGAAACGCATCGTGGGCCAGATTCGGCAGCGCTGGCCGGAGGTGAAAATCATTCTGCGCGCCGATTCCGGCTTCTGCCGCGAGGAGCTGATGGCTTGGTGCGAAGCTGAGCCCGTGCACTATGTTTTCGGCTTGGCGCGCAACTCGCGGCTGGAGGCGGAAATCGCCGCCCTCATGGCCGCGGCCCAGCGCGAACACCAAAAGACGCAGCAAGCCGCCCGCGTCTTCGGCGAGTTCTCCTATCAGACGCGCAGCAGTTGGTCGTGCGCCCGCCGCGTGGTGGCCAAGGCCGAGTATCTCGACAAAGGCCCCAACCCGCGCTTCGTGGTGACTTCGCTGAGTCCCACAGAGTGGGAGGCGCGCGCTCTCTATGAACAGCTCTACTGCGCCCGCGGCGAGATGGAAAACCGCATCAAGGAGCAGCTCAGTCTGTTCGCCGATCGCATGAGCGCCGCCACCCTGCGCGCCAACCAGTTGCGGCTCTACCTGTCGTCGTTGGCCTATGTGCTGCTGCACGCTCTGCGGCGGCTGGCCTTGGCGGGCACCGTGTGGGCGCGGGCCCAGGTGAACACCATCCGACTGCGGCTGCTCAAGATTGCCGCCGAGGTGCGCCTCAGCGCCCGCCGTATCTATCTGCGTTATCCCCGCGCATATCCCTGGAAAGCGCTGTTCGCCGCGGCCTGGTTGGCTTTGCGCTGTTGAGGGCAGCGCGGCGGTTGTGCCAACCTCAGGCGGGCGGCAGTTGCGGTCTCCACGCGCCCAAAAATGTCGCCTCCAGCCACCGCCTTGGCCATCACCCGTGCACCACTGCCGCTAACCACTCCCTGCCGCCTACACCGATCGCTCTCGGCCGCCCAATCCGACCCCTGGCTCAGTTATCGATCATCTGGTGAGAAATTCGGGTTAGAACCTCTTTCGCGTTCCAATCCGGTGAACCTTGGTAATACACCCATGTAAGGCCTGCCCGAAGTCTTCTGTTTGTGGGCAACCGAATCGCACGATTTCGGGTGCCGCAGTGTCAAGCACTTAGCGCAGCAGATTAGCAGGGGTAATTGGGCAAGCCTGCGGCCTGTGCTGGTGCTGCCTAACTCTGAGAATCGGCGCGCTTTGGCATACGACGAACTCCTGGTCTCGGGCGTTTAGTCGCCGCCCCGTCTAAACGGGCTGCAATGAGGTCGAAGGCGGCTGTGGGACCGTCCCAGCGTAATTCCTCCACATCGTTAAAGAGCATGATGTCGGCCCGGAGCGTCGCGAGGGTGCGAAACAGCAATGCGTGATCGCGCTCCCGGCAAAGAGTGTCAGCGAGCACACTCGCATTGGCGGCGTTCACACGCCACTCGCGACAGTCCGCGGGGATAGCGTCGAGATGTCCAAACTTCGCGAGGACGGCAGCGGATGACTTTGCACCCCAGCCAGGCAGGCCCGGATAACCGTCGGCAGAATCACCCACGAGTGCCAGATAATCGGGAATCGATGCCGGCGAAACCCCGAACTTCTTGACCACGCCGGGTTCATCTATGGTGACGCGCGTACGACGATTCAGCTGGACAATCCGCGAGCCCTGCACACATTGCGCCAGGTCCTTGTCTGGAGTACAAATGATCACGCGTTCGACGCGTGTATCACGGGCGGCTGCGATGGCTGCAGCGGCAAGCGCGTCATCCGCCTCAAATTCCACCATAGGCCAGACGACAACGCCAGCCTCCGACAGCACTTCTTCGAGTAGTGGAAATTGCGCGAGCAGGTCGGGTTCGACGCCTTCGCTGGTCTTGTAACCAGGCCACAGGTCATTGCGAAAGGACTCGATGACGTGATCGGTTGCAACCGCGATGTGGGTGGCCCCATCCTTAATCATCCCAAGCACCGACGCCAGAACGCCTCGGAGGGCAGCAACTTCTCGGCCCGTCGCGTCCTGCGCGGACGGCAGAGCGTAGTAGTGCCGGAATAGTTCGTATGTGCCATCAATCAGATAGATTTCCAGTGCGTAGCTCCACCACAACCCTATCGAACCTGTCCGCGCTCAATCAAGGCGCCGGAAGGCACGCTTCAGAACTCATCTGCAGTAGCTGATTCTGTGACAAGGCCACACCAGCTCCGCTCCGCAATCGAGGGTGTATTCCTATTGACTATTGAATAATATAGTGACATTTTCTTGATCTCGTGCTATATGGTTTGGGCATGGGAAATCCGGCCGGAGTTCGGCGAGACTTTCAGGCACTTGAGCAGCGGCGGATGCAGGCGGCGCGGCTGCTGGAGAAGGGGTACAGCCAGTCGGAAGTGGCCCGACGAGTGGGAGCGCACCGGCAGTCGGTAAGTCAGTGGGCGGCCGAGTTACGCGAGAACGGCCGCGCCGGGCTGAAGAAGGCGGGCCGTGCTGGCCGCAAGCCACGGTTGAGCGTGGAGGATCTGGGCAAGATCGAGCAGGGACTCAAACGCGGTCCGGAAAGCCTGGGCTACGAGACCGGATTGTGGACCACCAACCGTGTCACCCATTTGATCGAGCAAGAATGTGGGATTTCCTACCATCCCTCGCAGGCATGGCGCATCCTGCGGCAGTTGGGATGGAGTTGTCAGCGTCCGACGGGCCGCGCCTTGGAGCGGGACGAAGAGAAGATCCGGCGGTGGAAGCAGAAGCGCTGGCCGGAGTTAAAAAAAAGGCCAAAAACGAAGGTCGCACGATCGTCTTCATCGACGAGAGCGGGCTGAGCGAGCGTCCCCACCGCTGCCGTACCTGGGCACCCCGCGGACAGACCCCCGTGCTGCAATACCACTTTAATTGGAAGACCTTGTCGGCGATAGCGGGCGTAACCTGGTGGAACTTTTACTTCCGCCTGTTTCCGGGAGCAATCCGTAGCCCGCAAATCATCCAGTTCCTCGCTCATCTGCTGCGCCACATTCCTGGCAAGCTGCTGATCGTTTGGGACGGACTGCCGGGGCACCGCAGCCGTGCCGTCTGGCAGTTCGTACAGCAACAGAGGGGGCGTCTGTGGCTGGAATATCTTCCCGGCTATGCTCCAGAACTGAACCCAGTGGAGTATCTGTGGTCACACTGGAAGCAGCACGAATTACCCAACTTCTGCCCCACGACCTTTGGACAGTTGAGCGATTCCGCACGCCGAGCGTTGCGTCGGATGCGCCGTCGGCCCACCTTGGTCTGCGCTTTCTGGGAACAAGCAGAACTCTTTCCGCTGTAACTATATTATGCAAAGGTCAATAGGTGCAAGCGCGTTTAACACGACTAATCTGCTTTGATCGGCACAACCGCTTCGATCAGTACGACTTCAGGGTCACGGCTGCCAGCACATCGGCGGTTTGGGCGTTATACGGCCAGATGAAAGGAAAGCATTAGTAAATACCGGCGCTGCACCTCCCAGCCCGAAAACCCTTTTCCCAAATGCAGGTAGAGTCCGGCCAGCGCGAATGCGACCGCTACAGGATTCGAACGCTGTGGTGTGCTGTGCGGCCTACGTGTCCACGACATGCTGTTGCACGAAGGCGTCGTCCCCGAGAGTAAGAGACCAGGATGTCAACTGGTTGTATGCAGCTTGTTCCGTATTGTTTCCCACATCTACATCGGAGGACAAAAGGAGGCCGCCCCCAGGTTCGAAGGCGGCGTTTGCCTCGATCGAGAAACTGATTACGCGCTCCTACGAAGCACCTCCTGCTCGGCCGGTTGCGTTTTCCTAAACGGAATCAGCATCGGCACGCGGCGGCGATACTCCGCGTATTCGCCATGCATCTGCAACAGGTCGCGTTCCTCAAGCTGGATAGCGACCAGGATGTAGGCGGTTGTCGCGATGGCGAACACGAGATGCGCGGCTGTCATCACCGGAGCCGACCAGAACACGAGCAGCCATCCGACGTACAGCGGATGCCGCACCATGCCATAGAAAGCCGGAGTGCGGAACTTTAGCGGCGTATACGCCGTTCCGCGAAGGTTGAGCCACACCTGCCGCAGCCCGAACAGGTCGAAGTGATTGATCAGGAAAGTCGCGACAAGCACGATGATCCAGCCGGTCGCGTACAAGCCAAAAATGGCTATCTGGCCTGGAAGGTTCTGAACGTTCCACACCACGCCCCCGATCGGCTGCCACTTCCAGAACAACAGCAGCAAGGTAGCGCTCGAAAAGAGCACATACGTGCTGCGCTCAACCGAACTTGGAACGAGCTGAGTCCACGCCGCCTTGAACCACTGGCGGGCCATCACACTATGCTGTACCGCGAATAGACCCAGTAGTGCGACGTCGGTCAAAAGGGCGATTTCCAAGGGGACTTGCCGTCCCGAGTCAATCGATTTCGGGACTCCGAAATTCCCTATGAACCCGATGGCGTACAGGAAAGCCGCCAAAAACGCGACATAGCAAAGCACGCCGTAAACAAATGCTGTGATTCTACCTATCATATCTCTCCTGTAGGTCGCCGGATTTAACAGCGACCGAGGGTTTTGTCCACGAGTGACGTGAAACCGGTTGGATTCTGTTGTTGAAGTGCCGTGCGATGGGGTTACTTATGAACGTGCGCGACGACCGTATGGAACCCGAGTTCGATGGTGTCGGGTTGCGACGCTCCGCCGCCGCACAGGCGGATCGTGTTGGCACCCCTTACGAGCCCGTAATCGCCCGGCATGATCACCCACTGCATCGTGACGGACCCGTACTGCTCCGCGTCCAAAGGTGTTTTTAGGAGGAACGCCGGACCGTAGAAGGTACAGGGTCCATTGTTGAGTTGCAGCCCCACCAGCATCGCACCGCTGGAGCTATAGTCGGTCCTGAAAGTGACGACGATGGGGAGCGACTTCTCCGGTTCCCTCACTTGGATCGGGTCACTCCATGTCGAGCAGCATAAGCCGGTGTGAGTTTCTCCCTGGTACGACACCCGCAGAATGCCGTCGTTAGTCTGAGCCACTGCTGTGATCGGTGTCGCAAACGCCAACACCATAAATGTGGCGCCCACAACCAGAGTCTTCATAACTGACGCGAATTTCATATCTTCTCCTCAAAGGTTTCGGCTGTTGTGTGCACTACGACGTAGAACAACTACGAGTAGCAGTTAGCCGGGTAGGGATCAGCTTCGGCGTGACCGTTTGGAGCCTACCGCTGCTGCTTCACCCCGCCAACGAGGTGAATGTGCGGCATTCAGGCCCGTATGCTCAATAGCGGAAACGGACCCGCCGCCTTGATTTTTATGTACCCGTAAGTTGCTGAGCCGTGGGAAGATACTGCAGGTTAACCCGAATCCTGAGGCGCCACAGCGGCGGCAGGCAGCGCCACTTTTTTGGCTGCCGCTTGCGGCGGTCGCGGTCGTCATCGCCGGGATTGCTGTTTATTATTTCGCCATGTCGCGTTCAGCAACGCACGCAGTCGCTCCTGCCGGTCCCAATGGCAAATACATGCTTGCCGTCTTGCCTTTTGAAAACCTCACAGGAGAGCGCGGCCAGGAGTACCTCAGCGACGGCTTCACCGAAGAGATGATCACGCAGCTCGGGAACCTCGACCCCGAACATCTCGGCATCATCGCGCGGACGTCCGTAATGCAGTACAAAGACCGCGAAGAAGGGTTAAGCCGGGTTCAGCGAGAGCTTGGGGTGCACTACGTCCTCGAGGGCAGCGTCCGCCGCGAAGCAGGAAAAGTTCGGGTGACGGCACAGCTCATCTCCATGAAGGACCAAGCGCAAGTTTGGGCGGGCCAGTATGACCGCAACGTCACAAGCCTTCTGAAGCTCGAGGAAGATATCGCGAACGAGGTGGCGCAGGAGATCAGGCTGACGCTGGTCAAAGATGGCAGCTTCCCTAGGGCGCTGCCGCCCAGCACCATGACTGCCGAGCAGTATGCCGCCTACGATTCCTATCTGCGCGGTCGATACTTCTGGAACAAACGGACGGAAGAAGGATTCGGGCAGGCAATCAGTGCATTCCAGGAAGCAGTCGCTGCAGACCCGAACTACGCACGAGCCTACGCGGGCCTCGCAGATACCTATTTGCTTCTCGGCGAATACGGTTTCGCTCCAAGAAACGAAACCGTATCGAAAGCTCGCGAAGCCGCGAAAAGAGCGCTTGAGCTCGACGACGGGCTGGCTGAGGCCCACGCGTCGATGGCGCTCCTCGCTCAGAACTACGACTGGGACTGGCCGAAAGCGGAAGCGGAGTACAGGAAGGCGATCACCATCAATCCGAACTACGCAACCGCATGGCACTGGTATGCCGAGTTTCTCACCTTGCAGGGACGCTTTTCCGAAGCGCTGGACGAAATCGACCGCTCACGCCAACTAGACCCGCGTTCGCTGATCATCGCGGCTGACCGGGGAGCGATTCTCTACTATGCACGCCGTTACGATGAGGCCATCCAACAGCTCCGGTCAGTGCTCGACATGGAGCCGAACTTCCCCCGGGCTCACATCATCATGTTCGCGTACATCGAGGCGGGCAAGCCGCACGAAGCCCTGCGGGACCTCGCGCAGTGGAAACAGCTTCAGAACGGACCTTACGCGTGGATGTTGTTTGCCTATGCCAATGGCCGGGCCGGCAATCAGAAGGAAGCCCAGGCTTACTTGCGTAAACTCGAAGCTGAGCAGTCCGCCCGCTACGTTGATCCGGGAAAGATGATGGTGGCTTACCTGGGCACGGGACAGAAACAGAAGGCGCTGCATTGGTTAGAGACGGGTTTCAAAGAACGCGCGAATGAAGTTATGTGGATCAAGGTGGAGCCCGCCTTCGATCCTCTGCGATCCGAGCCGCAGTTCCAGGCACTTCTCGACTCACCGGCGGCGGCCGCCGATCGCTATCACAAGATCAGCTACTCGGCCGAGCAGTTGGACACGCTGCTGGTGGATATTTTCTTGGAAGCGCACGCGACCGCGCCAGCCGAGATCGTGCTCGATCTGGATGTCACCGACACCCCGTTGCACGGCGAGCAGGAAGCGCGCTTCTTCCACGGCTACTACGGCGAGTACTGTTACTTGCCGCTGTACATCTTCTGCGGCGAGCATCTACTGTGCGCCCGCCAGCGGGCTTCGAACCAGGACGCCAGCGCAGGCGCGCTCGCCGAAGTGAAACGCATCGTGGGCCAGATTCGGCAGCGCTGGCCGGAGGTGAAAATCATTCTGCGCGCCGATTCCGGCTTCTGCCGCGAGGAGCTGATGGCTTGGTGCGAAGCTGAGCCCGTGCACTATGTTTTCGGCTTGGCGCGCAACTCGCGGCTGGAGGCGGAAATCGCCGCCCTCATGGCCGCGGCCCAGCGCGAACACCAAAAGACGCAGCAAGCCGCCCGCGTCTTCGGCGAGTTCTCCTATCAGACGCGCAGCAGTTGGTCGTGCGCCCGCCGCGTGGTGGCCAAGGCCGAGTATCTCGACAAAGGCCCCAACCCGCGCTTCGTGGTGACTTCGCTGAGTCCCACAGAGTGGGAGGCGCGCGCTCTCTATGAACAGCTCTACTGCGCCCGCGGCGAGATGGAAAACCGCATCAAGGAGCAGCTCAGTCTGTTCGCCGATCGCATGAGCGCCGCCACCCTGCGCGCCAACCAGTTGCGGCTCTACCTGTCGTCGTTGGCCTATGTGCTGCTGCACGCTCTGCGGCGGCTGGCCTTGGCGGGCACCGTGTGGGCGCGGGCCCAGGTGAACACCATCCGACTGCGGCTGCTCAAGATTGCCGCCGAGGTGCGCCTCAGCGCCCGCCGTATCTATCTGCGTTATCCCCGCGCATATCCCTGGAAAGCGCTGTTCGCCGCGGCCTGGTCGGCTTTGCGCTGTTGAGGGCAGCGCGGCGGTTGTGCCAACCTCAGGCGGGCGGCAGTTGCGGTCTCCACGCGCCCAAAAATGTCGCCTCCAGCCACCGCCTTGGCCATCACCCGTGCACCACTGCCGCTAACCACTCCCTGCCGCCTACACCGATCGCTCTCGGCCGCCCCATCCGACCCCTGGCTCAGTTATCGATCATCTGGTGAGAAATTCGGGCTAGGATTCCGGTGACGGGAAGATCTCGACAGCAACCTACAGCGGATTTCGCAAGCCCGAATCGTTGCGGAAGCGGGTACGTCTGTGCCGATGTTGCACAAGATGGTCTGCGCTGTCGTGCGGCTTTGGTGAGCAACAGGGGAATGCAGAAGTTGTTGAAGAATAGGCCAGAGAAGTCGGGCTGCAGGAAGTCAGCACATTGGCAATCCGGAATTGAAAAATGCGAATCTAGCGTAGAGTCAGTGGTGTCGGGGGCTAGATCACGTGGACGTATTGCCTGTTACCGACAGTTATGTCAAGACCTCCCGCTACGCGCATTCGTCAGTCGCCTTAGACGCCATCGTCAAATTCATGACACACATGTAAGACTTTAAATGTCTTTTTGCGGAGCGACTTAGCTGTTCGCCCTCATTCGACTAACGCACGGTGGCCAGGACCAGACGGAAGACGGTACCATCGCTATTGGTCCCGCCGAATGACGTTGTTCCGTAGAAGTTGCCGTCGGTGGCCTGCACCAGTCCGGCTTGAGGCCCGTTCCCGTCTGCGCACCCCATTTTGCTACAGAAGCTGTACAGCGTGGTCAGCGTGCCGCTGAGGGTGATTTTCAAAGCGGTGCCCTCGCCGTTGGCTCCGCCGCTGAGGGTGGTTCCGTAAAGGTTGCCATCCTTGGCCTGCACCAGTCCGGCCAGAGGCTCGTTCCCGTCTGCGCACCCCATTTTGCTACAGAAGCTGTAGAGCGTGATTAGCGTGCCGCTAGGAGTGATTCTGAAGACCGTGCCGCCCAGACCGTTGGCTCCGTACCCGGAGGTGGTACCGTAAAAGTTACCGTCGGTGGCCTGCACCAGCCCGGCGTCAGGGTAACTGCCGTCAGAGCACGCACCTTTAGAGCAAAACCTGTAGAGTGTGGTCAGCCCGCTGGGGGTGATTTTGAAGACCGTGCCGCAGCTATTTGTCTCACAGCTGTCATTAACGTTCCCGCCATAGAGGGTAGTTCCGTAAAAGTTGCCGTCCGTGCCTAGCCACAGCCCGGCGTGAGGGTTGGCGCCGTCGGCGCAGCTGCTCTGAGAACAAAATTTGTAGAGCGTGGTCAGTGCGCCGCTGGGAGTGATTTTGAAGACCGTGCCACAGCTATTTCCGAAACAGCTGTCATTAACGTTCCCGCCATAGAGGGTAGTTCCGTAAAAGTTGCCGTCTGGGGCTTGCCACAATCCGGAGCTTGGCGCGCTGCCGTCAGCGCAGTTGCTCTCAGAGCAAAAGTTGTAGAGCGTGGTTAGCGTGCCGCTGGGAGTGATTTTGAAGACCGTGCCGCCCAGATTGGCGCCGCCGGTGACGGTGGTTCCGTAAAAGTTGCCGTCCGTGGCCTGCGCCAGCCCGGCGACAGGCTCACTGCCGTCAGCGCAGTTGCTTTCAGAGCAAAAGTTGTAGAGCGTGGTCACCCCACTAGAGGTCATTTTGAAGACCACGCCGTCGCCGTTGGCTCCGCCCTGCCAGGTGGTCCCGTAAAAGTCACCGTCGGTGGCCCGCACCAGCCCGGCGAGAGGTTCGCTGCCGTCGCTCGGAGAACCCGCAAAGCTGTGCAGCGTTATTAAGACTTGCGCCGGCAAGGCAATCGCGTTCGCGGCGCAAAAGGCAAAGAGAATACAGGCGAGTTTCAACAACCTAAGCTTGTTCACAGTGTCTCCTTCCGACAAGCCGCGAGCTCGGTTGCACCAATCGTCACAGCATTGCTAGTGGTGGAACCAGCTTCGACCGAGTGAAATATGGAATGCCACGTTGCGATTGTCAAGACCACAGAAATGGCCCACATCGCTAAGCCGCGTTCGTGGCTCAGCAACGCAGCCTGAAAACACGATCGGCTTACCTCTCTCGCGACGCTGCGCGTGGCCATCCAAGAACCCAATCCACATGAGCCAGAAATCGCCGTTCCGTACTTGTGGCCGCGAACCGGCGGAGTTTCAAGAGCACGGGATAGCCGTTTCTCGGCAACTTGACGCCCAAACGGGCCAACTTCACGATCCGTCATCCGCCAGAAGAACGCTTATTTAGGACATAGCGATTTCTCGTCAACTACCAACCCATCTAATTCGGCGTCAGGCGAATGGCGTGTTTTAGCACGATGCGGCCAGGCAAGTCGAGGGTCTTGAGCCGTCGTTTCAAGAGTGTGACCTGCTTTACGGCGATGGAGCCGGTCCAGTCGCATTGGGCCGCTTGCAAGGACACCAGCAGCCCATTGCGGATGCCCAAGATAAGGCCTGAGAGATGCGTGGCAAGCGACACATCGAAGACGATCTTTTCGAGTCTGGCCGGGCCGAGGAAAACTTCGACGTAAAGATGCAAGGTGGACTCGATGGAGTGTTCTGCCAAGCGGCTCAGGACAACCGTGTCGGGTGATTTGCGGCTTTGCTCGACGTCCTCTTTCACGTGCGTGTAGGTCTTCCACGCCGACGCCCACGCGTCCAACAGCCCGGTGTTGAGAGCGGCCGAGACCTGTGCTGCAAGCTCGGACCGAACCCGGCTCCAAGGTATGGGATCAGCGACGGCCGACAACTTCTTCTCGATGCCGGCGAAATCCTTCACGTCCAATCCGGCAGCCAATTCGGGCGCACTGTCCAGCGGCAACTCGAACAACTCCCGAATGGTGAGGTCTTCAAGGTTCGTTTCGGTGTGCTGGTCGGGCATGATGTCCTCCTAGTCGGATGGTGCAGCGCGCTTAGAGAAAGTCAGTTGGTGTTCCGCCGGTTCCGCGCCTGGCCGCAACCTCAAGGAAAGATGGGGAATGGAGGTGTCCACGTTCTTGACGATGTGGATGCCGGGATCGGCGAAACCGGTCAAGTGAAGTTCGGGTTCTGGCCGTGGGCTAACGTAGCGGTGCAGGATGCGCCAGATTACAGCAGCGCCCCCCAGGGCAGCAAGGATCAGAAGCCACTGCCGCAAAGAGAACGGCCAGAATGCGGTCGAGATGACGACGATGAGATCCTTCCGTAGCGGTGCGGCAGAGCTTCCTTCGACTGTTGCCAGGAAACCGACAGAGTAATGTCCCGCTCGAGCATAGCGGTGGGTACAAACCCCTTCGGCACCGACGCGGTCAGGAGGAGAGTTGTCCCCCCAATTGCAGTAATAGGTCGCATGAGGTTGCGGTGGGTCCATCCATCCGTGCAAGACGATGTCTTTGCCGACTACGAAATCCTTGCTTTGAATTTGGACGTTCAGTTGGAATTCATGTGCCAGCCCGGTCGGCGGCTGGATGTCGAGAACGATGGCGGGACTTGTTACCTGCTGTCCATCGGGGGCGGAGACGGTCACCGCCGGCTGGAAATTGCCCGGGCTGGGGTAGCGGTATTCGACCACGTTGGAGGGCGAATCCTGCGAGTTGCCGTCGCCAAAGACGAAATGGTACTGAGCGGAACCTACATCCTGGTTGAGCGACGCCGTGAACTGCACAGGCTCCCCGATGGCGGCGTTCTGACGATCGGCGCTGAGAATTGCAATCAGCGCGGACGGTGGAGACGACGGAGTCACAGTGAGGGAAACCGGGTTGCTCTGCGCAACGAAGGCCTGATCATTCGCTAGGCCCCGGGCGCTGACCTGAACCGTGTAATTGCCGGGCGAGGCGTAAGCGTGGAAGGCCTGCGGCGAGGCACTATCGGAAGACTGGTCATCTCCCCAAAGGAAGCGGTACTGGGTGCCGGCCACACTCTGGTCCCACGATGCCGTGAACTGCACGGGCTGGTTGGCGGGCGGATTCAGCGCGCCGGCACGGAGGCTCAGGTTGGGCTGGGGGCTCGGTGGTGGTGGCTGCGCAACCGTGATCGATACCGAGTTACTGCGAGCGCTGAAAGCATGGTCGTTGGCCAATCCGCGTCCCAACACTTGGACGCTGTAATGGCCGGGCGAGGAGTAAGCGTGCGACACCTGCGGCGAGGCACTATCGGAAGACTGGCCATCTCCCCAGAAGAAACGGTACCGAGCACCGGCTACCTTCTGGTCCCACGATGCCGTGAACTGCACGGGCTGGTTGGCGGGCGGATTCAGCGCGCCGGCACGGAGACTCAGGTTGGGCTGAGGGTTCGGTGGTGGTGGCTGCGCAACCGTGATCAATACCGAGTTACTGCTGGCGCTAAAAGCATGGTCGTTGGCCAATCCGCGTCCCAACACTTGGACGCTGTAATTGCCGGGCGAGGCGTAAGCGTGCGAGGCCTGCGGCGAGGCACTATCGGAAGACTGGCCATCTCCCCAGAGGAAACGGTACTGAGCGCCGGCCACCTTCTGGTCCCACGATACCGTGAACTGCACGGCCTGGTTGGGAGCTGAGTTTTGTGAGTTGGCACGAAGGCCGAGTTTCGGGATCGGGGATGGCGGCGGAACGGGACGGTTCACGGTGACCCGCAGCGGGTTGCTGGCGACTTGGGGCTGGATTGCGGCAACGAATACCTGCGCTGCGAGGCTGGCGGTGAGGCGAACGGTATAGGACCCTGCCCGCGCGTAGGTGTGGTCAGCAAAGGGTTGCGAAACGGTCGAGGTCTCACCATCTCCCCAATCGAAGCGGTAGCGAGCCACTGGCACTTGCTGGTTCCATGAACCCGTAAAGTGCACAGTTTCGCCCGCGAGCGGATTCAGGCTGCTGGCAGTGAGCTCGAGAACCGGCGCGGGAGGGGGAGGCGTCGGGGTCTGGGAGACCGTGATGTTCAAGGGATTACTAAGGATTGGTTGGATATGGGTTGCAGCGATAGGACTGGCCGTAACACGAACCTGGTATTTGCCGGGCCGAGCGTAGGTGTGGTCGGCGGCCGGCTGCTGCGCGCCTGTTGTCTGGCCGTCTCCCCAGTCGAACAGGTATTGCACGCGTGAGACTCGCGATTCCATTTGCCGCTTACACGCACGGCCGCTCCCTGTTGCGGGTAGAGGTTGTCGGCGCTGATGGTCAGCGCGGCAGCAGGAAGCAAGATGGCTGGGGGGACACCGGGAATAGACTCGAGCGAAGGTAAGGCAACCTGGATCGCCAGCGGGTTGCTGACTATGGGAGGAGCGTGCTGCTCGACATTCTGGGCGGTGACTCTTACAGTGTAGGAGCCCGCTTTCGCATAAGAGTGCTGGAACGCGGGCAGCCGGGTATTGTTGGACTGACCGTCTCCCCAGTCAAAGTGGTACGTCATGGCGGGTACTTGCCGGTCCCAAGCGGCCGTAAAGTGCACGATCTGCTGGGGAGAGGGTGTGGGGTTGTCAGCCCGCAACGTGAGTTTTGGCAACGCGTAGGCGTTGTAGACTTGAGCGGACACTCTCTGCTGTTCGATGTGGGTTGCAGCCTGTTGCGCGAACGCTATGGGGCAGATGAAAAGGCTCCAAAGTGTAGCAGTAATAATGCGGCGTTTCATCAATGCACCGCCTGGATTCAGCTATCTGTGCACAAACCCAGATTCGTACCACACGTCGACGTGTAATGCGGATGACATAACCTCTCCCGCCCAGGCGAAGACCTCGTTCGCGCGAGGACCGAATCCGACATAGTGACCGCTTCGTCGAGCCGCTAAACTGTGTCAGATCGGGCCTGCGGCACAACTTACAATTCTAGTACTTCTGGCGACTGCTTCCAGTTGACGAGTTGTCGGCTACGCTTCCATGTGCCCAACCCCCTGAGAGGCGTTCAGGCAAGAGAGCGGAACGGGCGTTATACGTCCAAGTGAAGACCACGCCAGCCACCAGCCTGATCACGCCCACTCATTGATCGCCGTGCCGATTTGCATTTGACACCCCAAAATAGCCCCGCTACCATTCCGCGGCATGGGCCCATCGCGAAGAGTTTCGTTTGTGGAGGCATTGCGATGCGAAAGATCCCGGCTCTTACCTCCAGACCCGACCTAATTCGTATACGTTTGAGTCGATCGACTTCCGAATGCAATAACAACCCAGGTATTCGGCATCGGCAACTGAAAGATCGAGGTGCTTATGGATCAGGCGCAAGAAATTCTGCAATCCATTGCTGAGCGGTTTGCCACCACCGCCACCGTGAAACAGGTGTTTGGCGAGGCGATTCAGGCAAACGGGAGGACCATTGTTCCCGTTGCGCGGGTTGAGTATCGTCTCGGCGGAGGTTGGGGCGGAGGAGAACAGCAGGAAAATTCCTCGTCGCCCCCGCGCAAAGGGGGTGGGGGCGGAGGAGGCGGCCAAGTCACGGCGTATCCTGTGGGTGCCTTGGAGGTCAGCGACGCGGGAGTTCGCTTTATCCATTTCTTTGATGCATTACAAACCGCGAAAGCGATCGCGGGCGGACTGGTGGTGTTCCTCGTGATGCGTCGTCTGCTCAGCCCGCGCAAATCGAATCGGCAATCTTGAAGTACATTCGCAGCGCTCGCATGAACGCCTGGTAGACATACGCCTTCTAAATTGGCGGGGCGGAGAAGCTCTCGCGTCGGAGTGTACGTCCGGGTGGCGGGGCTAAGACGTGACGCGTTCGCCGCTTACGATGCCAGGCACTGGAGCGCGATGTTAGGCGGCAAACGAATTCTCCAACTTGCTCATAAGCCGGGACATCTCGGATTTTCTGTCCCCCCCCCTAGTATTCTCTTGACACGAAAAACGGCGGAGGGTAACATTCAGCCCCTCTACATCCAAGGAGAAAACTACCCATGCTGCGTTTTAGTAAACACATAGGCACGACCTGCCTAGCTACCAGCGTTGTACTGACCCCTGGCGGAACCACTAGCTGCCCGACCACCTGCTGTTCATGTTCCTGCTGTTGCTAATTTAGCGCGCCGGTGCGGGACTTAGCACCCGAAGGAAGTGGGCCACGCCCGTGTGAGTGAACGACAGGATATCGGGAAAGGAGAATGTCTATGGCTAATCAGCAGTTGAAGGCTAAGTTGATCGCATGCAACGTCCCCACCAAGAACATGGCAGCTTCGCGAAATTTCTACGACACACTGTTTGGTGGCCAGGATTTCGCACGAAGCCTGAATGACAAGACAGAGTCATACTTTCGACCCATCAGTCAGGATGGTTTGACCCTAACGGTCGGGGCGCGTTGGAATGAGCGCGAGCCGATCACCTGCATTTTCGCGGTTGATAACTTGCAGGAAACGATTCAGCAGTTGACGGCTGCGGGCGGTAAGGTAGTCGTGAACCCCACTGCTATGGCTGTCTCAGGCCCGCCGCAGGCCGTAGAGGTTTTCCATCAAAGTCTTGCGTCTGGAACGCCTGGGACCGCTGGAGCGACGGTAGCGTCCTCGAACAGCATGGGGCAATTTGCCACCATGGTGGATCCTGATGGAAACTACCTCGGGCTGATGCAAGTCGACCAGTCTATGCAAGCTCACTTTAAGTCGCAACCGGAGCAGCGCACGCTGTCGGCGACCCAGATTCAACATCTTGAGAATTGGAAGCAGCGGGGCGAACCTGCGATGAAGTAACGCAGGCATTATACTCAGGCATTCCCCAGTGGGTAACTGAGAGAATGCCTGGGTAAGGTTTGCTATCGGCGCCACCGTCGGCTGAGCGACCGAAAGGGCGTTATCGTGCGTTGCGCGTGTGCAGGCTCCCGTGTTGCTGAAGGACTTCTTTCTCAACTCTCCGATTGCGACATATGCCACACGATGCGCCGGTACTCTATTCGTCGGCAAAAGCATAGAAACGTCTGTACGGCTAGAGTGTCTGGCCTACTCGAACCTTTACCAGATCGTTTCTGCGCGGCGCAATTGACTATCTCTGCACCAGAGAGCCTGCGCTGAACTCAGTTTAGTTGGAGACACTAGATGGCGTTCCAGAAGACTGCCCGCACTGAGCTTCCACTGCAGTACTTCATGGAGGCTGAATATCATTCTCTGCTTGGAATTTTTCACTGGGTCGCCAACTTGGCCGGATCCGTATACACAGACAGTACTGCCGTTGTGCCCCCGGAAGCCGCTTATTCCAGCCTGCTCGTTTCCCGCCCACATCTACTGAGCCAGGAATTCCTGCTCAATTTCAAGCGCGGCTCCCTGGACCTAGGGTTGCCGATCGGCGTCTCCGGGTATTTTGGGTTTCCCGTGCGAAGCAGTCTGACACTTCGACACCTCAGCGAAGAAGAGGATCAAAATACTCCTGACCAGATCATCAAACTGCCACCGTACCGAAATGTCGATGCCTCGCTCGGCGTTACCATACGCGCTCGCCGAAGCTTACGACAGTTTACCGGAAAGACGATGCCGCTGCAGCAGTTATCAACGATCCTATTCTACTGCAACGGTGTGACAGGTGATATGGCCTTGATTTCGGAGGAAGACGATTCAACATGGCCCAAATACTCGCTTGGTGAGCCTGAACTTGCCCACACTCGAGCAGCTTCATCGGGCGGCGGCTTGAATCCGATATCGCTATACTTGGTCTTACATAACATAGAGAGCCTTGAAGATGGGATTTATATTTATCTGCCCTTCCATCACTCTCTCAAGAAGGTACTGGCCTTCGACGAGCAGAAGCGGCAGGAACACCTCGCCTTGGGCGTCAGTTGGGGAACGAATGTAGAGCCAGCCAAGGTGAACATAGCGATGTACTATGTTTATAGCGTTTACGAAAACTCCCGAAAGTACGGCGATATGGGAACAATCTTCGCCTTAATTGAAGCCGGTGAAATTGCGGCACACGTCCACCTCGTTTCTACGGCAATCAAGGTCGGCTCTTCTGATATGGGCGGCTGGGAGAAGGTTCAGACGGAGCGGTTTCTCGGTATCGATGGGCTATCTAAACAACTAGTTCATGCAACAGTCGTCGGGATGCTCTAATTCGCGGGAGGAAGAATGATCGATAGCTCTGAAGCGAACGGTGTCGACAAGCATCTGATGCTGCAAGAGGATGTACAGATTTACTATAACGGAGCCGATGAACTTCGCCTTCGTAAGGGAATTTGGAACTTTGAAGAAGCAATCCTAAGTTTTGAGGGTCTCAGCAGCCATCACAAAGACACGTTAGTCAAGATGTTCAACCTGCTGCAGGACGGCAAAGGAGTGGATACCGAGCGTCTCCCTGACGAGCAAAATCTCACACAACTCGAGAGAGCAAATCGTCGAAACATTCACCGCCTTATGTGCCAAAGACTATATCACCCAGGGAGATGACGCGGACGCCAGACGTCTTCTCAATCAGCTTCTTGGCGGTACAGCCGACTATGCAACCAATCGCACGTCAAGCGATAAGCCCGTATTATTCATCGCAGACACCGAATCCATAAGGAACTACGCCGTCATGCTGGCAAGGGAAATCCACATGCCCTTGACGCTTTTGACGCATGACGACTTCAAGTCTATCGAGGCGAAGGACCTAACCACGAAGTTCGATGCTTACGGGACCAGGAAAGAACTAGGTTCTGTACGCGAAATTGTCGAGCCGTTCAGTTGCATCATCGGATGCCTGGAGAGGCCTCACATCATCTTCTTGCGCAATCTGAATCGAGTGCTTGTCCAGACGTCGCAAGTGCTGAGCCTAGGGCTCTTAGATGGACCGTTTACCACGATCTTCACTATCAAGCCTCCTGAAACAGGATGCTTTGAATGCTTTGAACAGCGGCTGCTAGCGCGCATGATGGAAATGCCCACCTATCAGCAATTTGTAGAACAAACCAGGAACCTTCCGCGGCTCGACAACAAGATCCATGCTAGTCCACTGATGCATTCTCTCGCATCCCAGGCGTTGTTCGAAGGGCTTCTGGCTACGAGGATTGGGAAGGCAAAGCTGGCGGGACGTATATTGAACACCTACATACCGCTCATGGAAACCCAGGTTCAGCCTCTGCTGCGTGTGCCATTCTGTCCCGCCTGTGGCTTCGTTGCCGAAGCCCGGATGGAAGAAATGTATACCTCGTCAAAGAAGATTGTTGACCGCGTCGTCGACCGAATCACGCTTGTGGATACTGGTCGATCCTAGACTCGGAAATAGCGAAGCCTATCAAAACAATGCTAAGGTTCTATCCATCAAGCGTACACGTCGTCAACCAGTTTCGGCGGTTGTGCGGGCAGCACGTGGGCATCACGGAATCGCAGATTGTTCAAGTGGCGCAAGCAAAACACGCACCCCGTGTGCAAACCATGACGGCCCGAATGCCGAATTATCACAAAATCCTGCTGGGTGGGCACACCGAAATTCAATATCACCTCGCCGGCTACGGCGTTTACCGGGAAGAAGCACTCGTACGGCTTTTAGGAGAGGCTATCGAGCGCTACGCGCTTTTTGCCGCCGCAGCCACAGTCAAGAAACGACTCTTCAAAGCCAGCTATAACGACCTGAAGTCTGAATCAGATGTCATGCCCTGGGAGTTGATCAACATTTTCACCCAGAAGGATTACGAAAAGATGCGCGGGAAGCTGATCTTCCGCAGGATAACACCCGACGACCAGATTAGCTGGATGTGGTGTCCGTCGCTTTTCAACCCCGGCCGGCATATCTGCATACCAGCCCAGTGTCTGTTTACCGGCGTGCAGTTCGACAACGAAACTCCATTCATTACATCCTTTTCCAAGGGCTGCGCCAGCCACACCAATCCAAAACTCGCGCTGCGAAGTGCCCTGCTTGAAGCGGTTGAAGCTGACGCACTCATGATCCGGTGGTACACTCTCACAAAATCGCGGCGCGTTATCCTCGATGACCCGACTCTGCGCGATATGATTGCGGAGATTTTCAGCGACCTTGACGTCGAACTTGTGCCTTACGACTACACCATGCCCGGAATGCCAGGACACGTATTTGGTGTTGCGATCCTGAGCAAGGGTGCAGAGCGCCCTTCAGTTCTCTTAGGCACGGGTGCAGGACTCAATCCGGGCGCTACCCTCTACAGAACTTTGATTGAAGCTGTTGCAATCTACTATATGGGCTACAACGGCCCCGCGCTTCAGCCTCGTGATTACCTGACTAATATCGACGAGCACAGCCATACCAATTTGGACAGCAATGTCGCTTATTGGGCTGGCGCGGAGGACGCTGAAAGCAAGCGCGCAACCATGAGAAATATGGTAGAAGGAGAAGTCAGGCTGAGCACGCTGAGGAATTACCAGTCCACTGTTGACAACGAGCTCGCTTATATTCTTGGCGAACTAAAGAATATATCCAAGTATGCGGTTCACATGGAGATTACGCCCCCTGAACTCGAACATACGGATTGGTCAGTAGAGCGGGTATTTTTCCCGGAAATGGTGCAAGTATCCCTGCCGTCGTTCCCATACGGCGCCCACCCTCGGTTGCTTCAATTTGGAGGAATTCGCAATCCGTTACCTCATCCCGCGCCTTGATACGGTACTGCTCTTGATCGCCAGCATTTATCCTGTTGGATTCTGTGCGAACATGACCGCACTGCTCAAGGGCCCGCGCGGCTTCGCGCGTACCCAGTCGCTCAGTCGCGACCTGGTCGGCTTTGTGACTGGATATGCGATTATGGTCTTGGTTGTCGCCATTGTGCGACCACGGCAAGTATTGAGCTTTCATCTACCAAAGTTACCACTGCTATTGCTGTCACCTTTTGTTGGCATCGCCTGCATCCTTGCGGAATATCTTGTCGGAATGCTGACTTCATTCTTGCGAACAAAGAAGCTTGTGACCTCAATAGCGATTCATAGCATCTACTCCTCCGTTTCACGGGTAGATTTCAAGGACATTGCGAGCGTTCTGGCAATGGTGGTTGGGGAAGAACTTATACTCCGCCAGCTGCTGTATAACCTGCTCGCGGCCGACTTCATCCTGGCACTGTGGGCTGTTATCTCCGTATGTACACTGGCCTACGCCGTCAACCACCTTGCGTTTGGCATCGAAAGCGTGATCGCCAAGTTGCCAAGCGGACTGCTTTACGTTTTGCTCTTTTACATGTCCGGCTTGTCAATTCTAGTCGTCATTGTTGCCCATGTGACTCAAAACGTCACGCTTCTTCTGTTAGCAAGAAAGAGGTCGTAAGGAATGTGCTGCCAGTTTGATTTGACTGTTTTCTTGATCATCGTTACCGTTGCCTCCATTTGTTGGGGCAGAGTCAATCGGATTGGCTTTAGCAATTTTATCACTGCTATCGTTCATATCATCATGAAGTATTCGCAGATGAACGCGGACCTCGTTCGTAGTTACGTCGTTTGGTCGATTTATATGCTTGTAGGACTATTCATGTCTGTTGCGATACTGGTCGCCCATCGAGTGAATCTGCTGCGCCTCCTGACCTTGGAGCCGAAGTACTTAATGGTGGTTCCTTTAGCTTTCATTGCGCAGAATGCATTAACGGGGTTGATGATGCAGATTTTGATTCTCGCAAAAGGGACGAATGTGTTTGTCGAGGTAACCAGAATTCCCTGGGTGAGCTACACCCTCATGATGCCAGGCGTTATGCGCGTGGGCTCCCCGCTTGGCGCAGCTATTTGTGAGGAAGTGTTTTTTCGCGGTGCTGTATTTGTCGTCTTGATAGCAGATTTCCCGCAGGCTGGCCTCTATCTTCCCATTGTTGTGTGCACAGTGCTCTTCGTCATGCAGCAGGTGCTACAAACGGACACTTTCGGCCAGGCAATAATTCTGCTCATCGGTTCGGTATCAATTTCTACCATCGGCTGCATCACTATTCTGTATACAGGAAGCTTTCTACCGACTCTGATATGCCATGCGGCCTATGCATTCTTCTATCTTCGGTTAACGCCTTCGATGCCGAAAAGCACTTCAACAATGCAGAGGCCACGACCGGATTCTGCTTACCCAGGTTTCTAAGCATCAAGTTAGTCCCGCTATGAATGTGAATAGGGCTTGTAGATAGGCGTAATCCCACCGATGCATGAACCCGCTCTTCAGTTTGCGAAAACCTGGACGCGTATCGGACCGCGATACAATCCGGAACGCCATTCGATTCTGTCCGTTCCCAATCGAAGGCGAGGGTAGCGACGCAGCAGAGCGCCCAGCGCTATTTCGATCTGCAGTCGCGCCAGGGGCGCCCCCAGACAAGAGTGAACACCTCCGCCAAAGGCCAGGTGTTTCTTATCAATTCGCATGACGTCGAAGCGGTCGGGGTCTGGAAAACGCTCTGGATCACGGTTGGCCGCATTCAGCAAGCAGAAGATGGCAGTTCCCGGAGCCAGCTTTCTATTTCCAACAATCGTCTCTTCTCGGGCGAAACGCAGCGTACTCGTCAGGGAGCAGTCGTACCGCAAAGCCTCCTCTACGGCTTCGCGGATCAACGATGGATCGTCGAGGAGTAATTCCCATTGATCGCGGTTCGTCAGAAGCGCTACAACTGCGCTTGCGATGAGATTGCGGGTAGTCGCAAAACCTGCGTTCGAAAGGAAAACCACGCACTCCGCGATTTCTTCAGCCGTCAGGCGATCTCCCTGTTCGTCGGCCCCAATCAGCGCGCTCAACAAATCGTCAGCCGGTTTACTGCGTCGAACTTCAATCAACGCACGCATGTAGGCCATGAAGTTTCCGGCGGCTGCGTTGCCTTGTTCCATGGTCAACTTGTCCGGTTGAGACATACCTTGTAGTTTCAGAATCCGCTCCGTCCAGACGTTGAGTTGCGTGCGTTCTTCCATCGGGGTCCCCAGCATTTCTGTGATTACGCAGGATGGAAGCGGATAGGCAAAGCGTTCGACAACATCGAACGACGAGTCGGTTCCAACCTTATTCAGAAAGTCTTCAGCAAGGGCTTCGATATGAAGACGCATCCCTTGAATGCGACGCGGCGAAAAGGCTTGACTAACGAGAGAGCGCAGGCGCGTATGCTCAGGTGGATCGAACGAATGAAAGCGATTGGCAATAAACTCGAATGCCGGGCCCGGCCCTACCTGCCTGCGAAGCATGTCCTCGATGCCGCGCATCCCGAAGTTCCGACTCGCCAACACTTCGGCACAGTCTTTGTATCGGGTCAATACCCATCCAAGGCGCGTGAGGTGAACGGGATCGTATTCCCTCAGATAACGCAGGCTCGGAAAGGGATTCTGCTGAAAATCGGGCGCGGCTGGATTGTAGATGACCAGCCGTCGCGGTGATTGCGTGCTCATAGCTGAACAGCCTCTGTCTGATATACCTGGCGGTCACTGGCGAACCGTTCCGCGGCAGCCTGTTCCACGGACGCCCGATATCACTAGTCATCCGGCGACCCAGCGGCTACTACTTTGCTTTGTACGGCACAAAGAAGAGGGCGGCACGCTGTTCGCAACTTTCAGCATTGTATTAAGAATCGCAAGCGAACGTGTTCAGTCGCTCCCTTAAGCGGCTATGCAAGCGCTCGTGGCACAAGCATCACACCAACTCGCCCGCTCCCAGGTTGGTTCATTAACCGCTGCTGACGCTGATGTGTGCACCGTCAGAATCGAGGAAGTCCGCCAGAGTGGCGCCAAAGTCCTGCGGCGTGGGCGGCATTGTGAACTGAACTCCTTTACCGGACAAGGCTTTGTGGAACTCCTGAATTTCCGGCACGGTCAGCCCGAGCTTCACGATGCCAGCCGGGTTCTTATCGGAAGCGGCATGTAGAGCGAAAGTCGTCGCTCCGGTTGCGAACTCGCTCCAACCCGGCGACTGAAACCTCAACGGCAAGCCGACAACGTCGCGGTAGAACCTGACGGCACGGTCCATGTCGGCGACATATGCAATCACGTGGGTGAGCTTCGGATCCATTACCACCGCCCCCTGTGCAGAAATAAATGGCAATTATACGCAAAGCCAAGCTGACGGTGTCTGCCATAGTCAGTGGTTCAAATAGCAGCTCCCGAGAACCGCGATCCGGAAACTATGCCGCTTGTCAATTGGGGTGTCACCACAGCACTCATCCGAGCACCTGGGATTCGCTTGCTCGGTCCAACACGACCACTTGGACGTATTGTCGGCTACGCTTCCATGTGCCCAACCCCTGAGAGGCGTTCAGGCAAGAGAGCGGAACGGGCGTTATACGGCCAAGTTGACTCCGAACAGGCTAACTTCCGGGTGGCCCTTCATACAACCGGAATCGACTCGGTAGCACACTAACTCCGCTATTGGGTTCGTGCTTGGTGAGAGTATCGTCCCTGTCAGAATAGCCAGCTTTGCAGGTCTGCAGCCCTCGGCAGCGCTCACGCCGTACTGTGATTGTGATCACTTGCGCGAAGGACATTCCAGAACCTAAACTCACAACATGCGACGTATCGCTGCCTTATGCATGGCCGTTTCGGTGCTGTGCTGGACCGCCACACCCCTGCTGGCGTGTGTAATTCCAGCATGGGCGATGACGTTGCAGGAACGAGAATGCTGCGAGCACATGCCGCAGATGTGCGGCTCGGCAGAGATGCCTGCATCGCATACCTGCTGCAAGGCGCAAGTTCGATCGAGTAACCCTCCAGTCATAACGCGCGACCCTCAGCCCGGTCCCGTTCTTCAGGTGGTTGCTTCCGTTTCCGTGGCCGGACCGGCACAAATTTCCGCGCACTTTGACGAAGGGCTTCAACACCATCCTCCAAGCGAATTCCTGCCTAATACGACTGTCCTAAGAATCTAGGAATCTCTCCGTCCCTTTTCCCTGATTGGGCGCAAGCCCGAAGTGTCTTTGCCACTGACGGAGAGAATTTATGAAGCTATTGTGTGCACTGCTCGCGGTGTCGCTATGCGTGTCCTCTGCTAGAGCCGAGGATCCGTTATCCGCGACGAATGCCTTGTTGCTCCAACACCAACATGTGACGCCGTCCGGCCCTGCTATGACTCTCGACGAAGTCGAGAGCACGGCGCTGCTCAACAACCCCAACATCCACGTCGTTGCGCGACAGGTCGCTGTGCTGGAAGCTCGTGTACCCGCCGCTGGGGCGCTCGACGATCCCTTTGTCGCGTATCGAGGATGGGGAGTTCCCCTCAGCCAGCCCTGGAACTACAACGCGGCCCAGAACATGTTCATGTTGGGACAAACATTCCCATGGCGCGGGAAGCGCGCACTGCGCACCGACATCTCCGAAACGGATGTAACCGAGGCTAAGACTGTGCTGGAGAACACCAGGCTCGAAGTTCGAATTCGTGTGCGCAAGGCATTCTACGATCTGCTGCGCACGCAGGACGAGCTTCGCATCCACGACGGGCACGTTTCTATTGCCCGGCAAGCAATCGAAGCTGCCAGAATCAAGTACACCGTCGGCAAAGTACCTCAGCAGGACATTCTCAAGGCCCAGGTTGCGCTCACCCGCCTGGCCGAACACCTGATCCATTTTGAACAGGATGCTGAGGTCGCCCGCGCCCGACTGAACACGCTACTCGGACGCGACCCCGCTACGCCGATCAATGTTCGCGGAGACTACGCCGTTCCTGCTCATCTGCCGGACACAGAAGGCCTCGAAAAGCTGGCGCTCGCATCGCGGCCTGATCTGGCGCAGGCCCAGGCCGCTGTGCAGAAGAGCGAGCAAGAACAATCGCTCGCGTCGAAGAGTTACACCCCCGACTTCACCGTCTCCGCCGGTTACATGCTCATGCCGGGCGGCACGGACCTACGCAACCGCTACATGGTGGAAGGTTCCATGAGCCTGCCATGGCTGAACCACCGCAAGCACGACTCCGAGATTGCGGAAGCCAAGGCGAAGGTGAGCGAACAGGACGCGGAGCTGGCGGCCATGCGCAACGCCGCTTTCGGCCAGATTGAAGAGGCGTTGGCGCAGGTGAAGGCGGCCAAGAGGCTGGCCGACGTTTATCAAGGGGCTCTGCAGCCCCAGGCCGAGGCCACTTTGCATTCGACGGTCATCGCCTACGAAAACGATCGCACCGACTTTCTCAACCTTCTCGACAGCCAGATGACCGTAGTTGATATCGACCTCGCGTATTTTCAGGCGCTCGCCGATTTTGAAACACGTTTTGCCGATCTGGAACTTGCTGTTGGCGCTCCGATCAGCCGAACCACACAAACAGCCTCGCCGGAGGTGGCGCAATGAACGAACGTGCTTACAAATATGCCTTCGTAATTGCTGTGATGATCTGCCTGGCACTCGCCGGTGCATTGGGGTATGTCATACGCGCGCGATAACAGTTCTACCCCTGAGGAAACTGCGGTCGTCGTAGCCAAAGGGCCGGAGCCATCAGGGCAGCCCTCGAAAGCTACCGAGCCGGCAACCGATTCCTCCAAGATGCAGCTCACGCCGGTGCAACTGTCGCCGCAGCGTCTGCAAGCGATAGGTGTAACCACGGCGACCGCCGAAATGCGGACGGTCAGCAATCAACTGCAGGTGCCCGGCAACGTGGACGTGAATGAGCGCAGGCTTGCCTATGTGCAGACGCGCTTTCCCGGCTGGATCCAAAAAGTCTTGGTCAATGCCAGCTATCAGTACGTGCATCGAGGGCCAGCCGATGTTCACTATCTACAGTCCGGACCTGGTCAGCACCGAACAGGAATACATTCTCGCCAAACAAAACCAGCAAACCTTCGCAAAGGATGTGCACGGAACTGGAGCCAGGGAAAGTGACTGGCTGCTGCAGGCTGCTGCTGACCGGTTGCGACAGTTCAATGTGCCCGCAAGCGAGATCGCGCGATTGGAGCAAGCGGGCACAGTCGAACACGACATCACGATTGAATCTCCGGCGTCAGGCTTCGTCACCGAGTTCAACGCGCTTCCCAACCAGTACGCGCAAGCCGAGACGAAGCTTTACACCATCGCCGATCTCTCCAGCGTGTGGGTTACGCGAACGTGTACCAGACCGACGTTGGCCAGCTAAAGCCCGGCACTCCGGCAACGGTGACAGTGGATGCATATCCGGGGAGAAACTTTCGCGGCCGGATCGATCAGATCCTGCCGCAGGTTGATCCCGCGACCCGCACCGTGCGCGTGCGCTTTGTCTTCGATAATCCGGGACTGGTGCTGAAGCCCGGCATGTTCGTGAATGTCAGTATCGGTGTTCCGCTTGGGCGCCAACTGGTGATTCCCGCGTCGGGCGTGCTGCAGACTGGCACGCGGGAGATTGCGTTCATCGACCACGGCGGCGGATATCTTGAGCCCCGTGAAATCGAAGACTGGTCCGCGGCTCGATGATCACGTGATCGTCCTGAAGGGGTTGCATGCCGGGGAGCGGATCGTCAGCTCCGCGAACTTCCTGGTGGATTCGGAGGCACAGCTTCAGGCGGCAATTGGATCGTTTGCGCCTCCTCCGCCCGGAGCCGGAGCCGCAGCGGCGATGAACCAGCCGGCTGAGCAGGTTGCGATTGACTTCAGCACCGAACCCTCGCCGCCGCGCAAAGGAAGCAATACCTTGCGAGTGAAACTGACCAGCGCCGAAGGCAAGCCAATCACCGCCGCGCAGGTGACCGTGACCTTCTACATGCCGCCATGCCGGCGATGGGAATGGCGGCCATCAAGAAGGTCGTCGACCTTGGCCGGCAAAGGTGACGGCACGTACGAAGGCTCACTGGAACTCCCGAGCGGCGGCTCCTATCAGGTGACGATCGTCGCACTGAGCAACGGGCAGACGATCGCCTCCAAACAACTCACCGTGAACGCCACGGGAGGCATGTGATGATCTCCCGAATCATTGAGTGGTGTGAGCGAAACCGTTTTCTGGTGCTCACCGGGGTTGTATTCCTGGTGGTAGCGGGCGTGTGGTGTCTTCGCCACATTCCCCTGGACGCACTTCCCGACATCAGCGATGTGCAGGTCGTCATCCACACCGAATGGGCGGGCGAGCCGCCCAACGTCATCGAAGACCAGGTCACGTATCCCCTCGTCACAACTTTGCTGGCGGCCCCTCACGTCAAGGCCGTACGCGCGCAGACGATGTTTGGCGACTCCTACGTTTTTGTCGTCTTTGAAGATGGCACGGACCTTTACTGGGCGCGCTCTCGCGTGACCGAATACCTGCAGCAGATCGCGGGGCGGCTGCCGCCGGATGTGCATCCGGCCATCGGCCCGGATGCTACAGGCGCGGGCTGGGTGTACGAATACGCCGTCATTGACCGCACTCACAACCAGAGTCTTGCCGATCTGCGGGCCTTGCAGGACTGGTACCTGCGCTATCAACTGGAAACCGTGCCCGGAGTGGCTGAAGTAGCCACGATCGGCGGCTACGTAAGGCAATACCAGGTAAAGCTCGATCCCAACAAGCTGTTTTCCTATGGCATTCCCGTCTCCACTGTCATTGATCGTGTCCGCGAGAGCACGAACGAAGTCGGCGGGAGCGTGATGGAGATGAGCGGGGCCGAATACATGGTGCGCGGGCTTGGCTATCTGCGGTCGCTCTCGGACTTGGAGAATGTCCCCGTCGCCACCAAGAATGGAACGCCGGTGCTGGTGCGCGACCTCGGCACCGTGGCGTTCGGGCCCGACGTGCGCCGTGGTGCGGCAGATTGGCAGGGCGAAGGCGAAGCGGTCGGCGGAATTGTGGTCATGCGCTACGGCATGAACGCGTTGGACGTCATCAAGGGCGTAAAAGCGAAGCTGCGGGAGATTGCGCCGTCACTGCCGCCCGGGGTTGAAGTTGTGACCGGCTATGACCGCTCCTGGCTGATTGACGAATCGATCAAGACGCTCAAGCGCGACCTGATCGAGGAAGCCATCATCGTCAGCTTCGTGACCATCGCATTCTCTGTTTCACTTCCGTTCGGCTCTGGTGCCGATCATCACCCTGCCCATCGCTGTCCTGGCCGCATTCATTCCCATGTACTTCCTGCACGTCAGCTCGAATGTGATGTCGCTCGGCGGCCTGGCGCTGGCCATCGGTGTGCTCGTCGACGCGGCCATCGTGATGGTCGAAAACGGCTACAAGCATCTGGCCGAACGCAGCGGCCTGGCTCCGGGAGAACAACTCAGCGAAGAGAAGCGCAGGCTCATCTTGCTGGGCGCGGCTAAGCAGGTTGGCCCGGCGCTGTTCTATTCGCTGATCATCATCCTGGTCTCGTTTCTTCCGGTGTTTCTGCTGGAAGCGCAGGAAGGGCGCATGTTCCGGCCGCTCGCCTGGACCAAAACCATGGCCCTGGTGTTCTCCTCGCTGCTTTCGATCACCCTGGTGCCGGTACTCATGCCGCTGTTTATTCGCGGGCGACTTGCGCCCGGAATCGGAAAATCCCGCGGCGCGCGCGACCCAGGCCATCTACCTTCCGGTATTGCGCTGGTGTTTGCGTCACTGGAAAGTGGTGATCGCGATAAACCTGCTCTTCCTGGCGGTCACGATTCCCTTGTATTTCAAGCTGGGCAGCCAATTCATGCCGCCGTTGTACGAAGGCTCGTCGCTGTACATGCCCAGCGCGCTGCCCGGTATCTCCATCACCCAGGCGACAGCGCTCATGCAGGAGCAGGACCGCATCATCCGTTCCTTTCCCGAAGTCTCTACCGTCTTCGGCACGGTTGGCCGCTCCGACAGCGCCACCGACAACGCCCCGCTCGACATGTACGACACAACCATCATGCTGAAGCCGCGCGAGCAATGGCGCCAAGGCATGACCTACGACAAGCTGATCCAGGAGATGGATGAAAAGCTGCAATTTCCGGGACTGACGAACACCTGGACCATGCCGGTGGCCAGCCGGCTCGACATGGAACTGACCGGAATCAAGACTCCGGTGGGCATCAAGATTCAGGGGCCGGACCTGAACCAGATTCAGGAGATCGGGGCACAAATCCAGCAGATCCTCTCCACTATGCCGGAACAAACTCCGTCTTTGCCGAGCGCGTGTCGCAAGGCTTCTACCTGAATATTGATGTGAACCGGCCCGAAGCCGCGCGCTACGGGCTCACCGTAGCCGATGTGCAACGGGTGATCAGGTCTGCCATCGGCGGGGCCAACATTGCCCAAAACGTCGAAGGGCGCGAGCGCTTTCCGGTCAACGTGCGCTACGAACGGGATTTCCGCGACGACCCCACTGCGGTAAATCGCATTCTGATCGGCACGCCTTCGGGCGCGCAGATCCCCATCAACGAGGTGGCACGCGTCTTCTTCTCCCGCGGACCAGCGATGATCCGCGATGAAGATGGTGCGCTGACCGGTTACGTCTACCTCGACCTGAAGACCCAGAACTATGGCGGATTCGTTGAGCGACGCCGACAAGCTGTCTGCGCAGCAAACTCGTTTTGCCTGCTGGCTACACGTATCGCTGGGCCGGCGAATACGAATTCGAGCTGCGTGCCAAGGAGCGGCTGAAGATCATCTTGCCGATCGTCTTCTTTGTCATCTTCCTTCTGCTGTACATGATCTTCAAGTCGGCGGCCGAGGCAGCGGTGCTGATCTTTCCCGACGCTCTACGCCATGTCCGGAGGGCTGATCCTGCAATGGATATTGGGCTACAACTTCAGCGTCGCCGTCTGGGTGGGATACATTGCCTTGTTTGGTATTGCGGTTGAGACCGGCGTCGTCATGGTGATCTACCTGCACGAGGCGTTGCAACAACGGCTCGCAACCGGCAAGCCTTTGACGGAAGAAGATGTGGAGCAGGCAGCGATTGATGGCGCCGTGCAACGATTGCGTCCCAAACTGATGACCGTGACCGCCGTGATTCTCAGCCTCGCGCCGATACTGTGGGAATCCGGCATCGGATCAGATGTGATGAAGCCGATCGCCGCGCCCATCGTCGGCGGAATGGTGACTTCGACGATTCACGTCTTGATCCTGGTACCCGTCTTTTTCTTGCTCATGAAACGCCGTGCGCTTCGGCGAGGCATACTGGGTCGCAACAAAGGAGAGCAGAGCCTGTTGAGCTAACTTCACGATTGCCGATAGGTCCCGATAAACGCACTTCCGGAGGATCGGAGTAGGTTTCGGCCGGATGGTCAGCTACACGGAAGCAATTCACTTTGACGGTTTGTCGGCTACGCGCGGAAGTGCAGTAGGCTTTGCGACATAAGCGCCCGAAAAACCGGCATACGGGAAGTGTGGGATTGGAGGGTTGCGTCTAGGCGGTCGGCAACCTTTCCTAATCCGGCCACGTTCCAAGCCGCGCAACCGATCGCTGCGCGCTCCCTTTGCTCACGTTGAGGGTGTGGCAGACCTGCGACCACGAAAGCCCGTCGCTGCGCAGTTCGGCCACCCGAGAAGCGTCAACATGTGCGCGTGGCCGTCCGAACTTCTTCCCCTTTGCTCTTGCGTTCCGCAGGCCCGCCTTAACGCGCTCCTGGATGAGGGATCGCTCGAACTCCGCCATCGCGCCGATGATCTGGAACATCAGTCGGCCAGAGGGGGTGCTGAGATCGAGGTTGTCTCGGAAGCTCACAAACGCAACGCCGTAGGCGCACAGGTCTGCAAGGGCATTCACCAGATGCTTGAGCGAGCGACCGAATCGATCGATCTTCCACACCAACACGGCATCGAACCGGCGGCGGTGCGCGTCGGCCATTAGCTGGTTAAGTTGAGGTCGCGATTCCTTCGAGCCGGAGACGCCCTGATCGACATACTCGCTGGCGATGGTCCACCCCCGGCGGGAAGCGTACTCCCGGAGTTCGGAAAGTTGCATCTCGGGATCTTGCCCGTTGGAGGTTGAGACGCGGGCGTACAGAGCGACGCGAGCAATTGAAAGGGGTGGTTCTTGAGTGGCTAAAGATGCGGTGTTACGTTGATGTATAGCCATCGGTGCCTCCTATGTAGGTGCCATGGTTAGCGTCGCGTCAGCGTTGATAGCACTGGCGCGGCGCGTTTCTATTTTCGAAATTCTTTCGCGAATTTCTTTTTCAGCGGGTCAGCAACCCCCTCGATCCTCGACTGGTAGTAGTCGTTGATTCGCTGTTGCGCAGGCTTCTCCAGACCTTGATACATGGAAAGAAAGCTCGTATCGAACGGGTCACCTTTGGCAAACGCTCCTCCGGCCAGGTAGATCGTCAAGTCGGACGAGGCGATTTCAATGCTATGTATCTTCGCGCCGCGCGTGTGGAGTGATTCCAAGAAAGCAGCTATGCCACCCGGCGAAAATGCGTCGTCGATAGCTTGTCTTAGCTTCTTCTCCGTTAGAGACGGTACATCCCAATACGGGCTCTTGCATTTCGCGCAGCACCGCGGCTTCTCTGGATTTCGCGGATGCCAGCTATGGCCGCAACGCAAACAGGTGAAAGTGGGTAAGAGGATCTCGCGTCCCATGTTCCCAAAGTATATACTACAGTATTAACTTGTCAAGTGGTGCAACCCCACGGTTTGGCGTCTTCGCCTGCGTCCATTTCCACGGGACTTTTCGAAACGTAAGCCGCTGCCCGGATGGCTGCAGTGAGGCAGCTAATGGTCGCATCCATCAAGAAGCGACTTTTGTTCGTTACTTACAATTGGAGATTCTGACATCCAGACAGAATGGAGATACCAGTGAAGCGATTGACTCTTGGGCAACGGATGGGCCTATCCAGTCCGCAGGCTGCCGAGATCGCGAGCGGCCGGGGCACGTCGAGCCCAAGCCCATCGATTGGACAGCAATGGCTGGTGGACATGATTCAGAAAGCAGGTGATGACCTCTCGCGAATGACCCCACTCGAACGCATGAACCGGCGCTACCCCAACATGAAACTCCGTCAACTCCCTGAGAAAATGCGAGATTTGTTCGGCGACCCGGACCTCGACGTCTGCCTCCAGTATTACCGCAGGTTCATGGCAGCGAGTGAATCCGAAGGCGATGAACCCGTTGCAATCCTCTGTGAGTTCCTGCGCGAACATTCGATTGAGTTCCAGTGCTCGGGATGGGTTTGGTATGCCTTTGGTTACATAGTTCTCGGTTACCCAGATTTGCGAAATTGCGAACGACGTGCGAGAAAGCTCTTCTCTCTCTACTGGCGAGACATTAACAGCCCGAAGCACGAGAAGCGCGGGCAACAGCTCATGAATATGTTTAGAGCATCTCAAAAGCTTGACTCCGAGCACGCGGCGCACTGGAGGGGCCTGGTCAAGTGGATGGATAGGGCGGCAGAACGTGGACTCCCTGTGACCAGATGGTTCAATGAGTACGCTGAGGCCCGTCCAAACATGTGCACCTGCTTGAACGAACGCAGTTTCCACCTTCTCAGAAAAGCCTACGTCAAGCTGGGGCTCCGGTATGAAGATTCGCCTCCCCCTTCTGCGGTTGTTCTTGAAGCTATTGCGTCTGGACACCGCGTTTCATCTCGGGCTTTGGCTGAATTCCGAGCTAATGCAAAAAGACGATCCAAAAACCCGCAATAATTTGCTCAATTCTTTGTATCTCATTCAGACGCAGGAGCTTTCCCCGCGACCTGCTGTGCCGGCGAGACCTTCCCTCGACGCACTTCATATACCGTTAAGACGCGCCTAGAGATGACAACGGCGCGACGTGAGCCGCCAGCACCATGCTCCATCCGGGGTGCAGATGGGCGGATGAAGAAATTCGTGTGTCCCGAGGGATTTCAATGTCGATGAAGATTAGGGTCTGTGTTCTGACGCAAGCCCAAGCGGCGATGTTGGAACGGACGGGCGTGGTGCCGCGCTGCAAGTGGCACCGACATTGCTCCGAAAAGCGCGCGCTGGAGTCTTGTCGGAACGGGGACGCCCGCCTCGCCCGACCGGCGCCGAGCACTAGACACGCCAGGCCGGCAATCGTACCGATTGTCAAGCGCGACTACAAACCGGCGGCTGCGCAACTAGGCTCTGGAACTGTTCATGGAGGTCCGCAACTGCGGACATGGCAACTCGTCCGATAAAGGCTTGAGTTACTCGCCAAATTCAAATATGGCCCGCTGCCAAGCGGGCTTTTTTCTTGGAGAATCTGATGCAGATCCCTGACTGCGAACAACAAATCGTCGCGCTTCCGCGTGCCGCGGCTGCTCGTGCCCTTGGTGTAAGTCTGCGCACGTTGGAGCGGCTTATTCAGGCAGGGGCCATTAAGACCGTGCCAGTCTTCCGTCGCCGGCTGGTGACGGTCCAGGATCTCAACCGCTTCCTTGCCGAGGGTGGATACGCCGAGGAACTGCTAGAACGTGGAGGTCACTGATGGCTCGGTACTCAAGAACTGGTGGGGAGCCGCGAGAGAAGCACCGCGAACGAAGAAGCGAACAGAAACGCGATCGGCAGGCCACCATGCGGTTGAGAGATGGAGAATGAGTAGCACAACCACCCTCACCCCCGCCGACTTGGAGATGTTTCGGCGGCTGCGCATCGAACCCGAGCTGCTCGCACGTGCCAGAATCGAGCGCGTCAGCGATCAAGAAGCGCGACTAAAGTTCGGACTGAACGGCACCGGCGACAACGCTGGCATTGTGTTTCCCTACGTCGATGCTGCCGGTGTTCGTCGTACCTTGCGGCTGCGGCGGGACCACCCCGAAATAGAAAACGGAAAGCCGGTCAAGAAGTATCTCGCACCGTATGGAGACCGCCGGCGTGCCTATATCGTCCCGGGCGACCATAACCTAGGGCAGGACGCTGACATCCCCGTAGTGCTAGTGGAGGCTGAGAAGTCCGCGCTTGCCCTAAGGGCGCTCGCAGAGCGCACTGGTCGCCAATTGTTGCCTATTGCCCTCGGTGGATGCTGGGCATGGCGTGCGCGGATTGGCAAAGTCGAAAATTCGAGGGGCGAGCGCGTTGATGAGGTTGGCCCACTCCCTGAGCTCGGCATTTGCCGCGATGGGCGCAAGGTGTACGTGCTGTTAGACGCCAACTGTGCAAGCAATCGGGCGGTGCAAGCCGCTCGCAATGCGCTTGTGCGCCAGCTGCTGAAGCAGAAAGCTGACGTGCATGTGCCCGATTTGCCGGGGCTCGATGGCGTGAACGGTCCCGACGATTACATTGGCCTGTACGGCGATGATGCCATGACCAAGCTGCTGGATACCACGTCCAGCGCGATGGCCGACTGGCATAGTCTCCTGATCTACCGCCAAACCAAGGGTGCACCGCCGCAGCCCGAGCGCTTGCTGGCTAACGCCATAACCGCCCTTCGGTACGCCCCCGAATGGCATGGTGTGTTGGCCTTTAATGAGTTCTCCCTACAGGCCGTAACGCTCCGGGCAACACCTTGGCGAAAGCAAGTGTGCAGCAGGTGGATCGATGTGGATGATTCGCTCGCGACGGAGTGGCTGCAGCGCGAGGTGGGCGTTTTCGTAGGCTCAAACACCGTGGCGGAGGCGGTGCAAACCGTAGCTCGTGAGAATAGCTTCCATCCAGTGTGCGATTACCTCAAGAACCTGGTGTGGGACAAGGTGTCGCGCGTCGACACCTGGCTGATGGACTACCTCGGCGGCACCGATTCCCAATTCATCCGCGCGGTCGGCTCTCGGTGGCTAATCTCGGCTGTTGCCCGCGTCTTCCGACCCGGATGTCAGGCCGATCATGTATTGCTGCTGGAGGGACCTCAAGGCATCAGAAAGTCATCGGCATTGCGAGCACTGGTGGGCGACGAGTGGTTCGCCGATCACATCGCTGATCTCGGCTCCAAAGACTCGCGCCTCGATCTGCTCGGCAAGTTGGTCATCGAGATGTCCGAACTGGTCTCCATGCGCCGGGGCGAGATCGAGAAGGTCAAGGCATTTCTAACTGCTCGCACCGACCACTTCCGTCCTCCCTATGGACGCCGCGCTGTCGATGTCCCCAGACAGAACGTGTTCGCCGCGTCCACGAACGAGGAACAGCCATTTGTGGATCCAAGCGGAAATCGCAGGTTTTGGCCGGTGGGTTGTGGACAGATTGATGTAGATGGCATCCGTCGCGATCGCGACCAACTTTGGGCGGAGGCGTATCACCGCTTCAAGGAAGGTGAGGTGTGGTGGCTGGATACCGCGGAGCTCAACCTGCTAGCCCAACAGGAGCAGGACCAGCGTTATGAACCGGGTGTTTGGGACGACATCATCTTGGAGTGGGCCGACGATCCTCGTCGGCGTGAAGATCTGTCCAACGGCATCACCATTCCCGTAGCTCCCTGGGACGGCTCGGAGCCGGGCAAGGTCACGATCAGCGACATCCTCATCCACGCCATCGGCAAAGACAAGGACCGCCTCACCCAGACTGACCGAAACCAAGTTGCTCGTTGCCTCACCCGCGATGGCTGGCGGCAAAAGCAGGAGCGGCAAGGTTCCCTTCGCGGCAAACGGTTCTACGTGAGGTCAGAACGATGAGTCGGAACCCGAGGAACGCGTTTGGAACACGCACTGGAACTCGGGCTAAGCCATTGATTTCCCATCGTGGAACACGTGGAACGCCTATATGCGCAGGGGTGTGTCGTGCGTATGCGCGCGCGTGGAAGAGTTATATCCCCGAATTCACCTGTTCCAACGTGTTCCATTGCCGCGCGCATCGCGGGTTGTGGGTGTATGCATGAGCGTGAGGAGGAGCGGCGATACGCGAGTGAGAAGAGACAGTGGCGAAACTAGTATCGCTGCGAGGGGCGTCGCGAGGGCAGCCGCATGGCTCCGCAGCGAGAAACAGATGAGTCCCGAATAGTCAACAGAGCAGTAGCGAGCGACTCGAAAAAATGGGAAGCCCCCGACAAAACCCGTTGATGGTCCCGCATGACGGGGCTATTGTTATGTCCGAGGCGAACTCCGGCCTTCCGCTGAAAGGAGATTTCGAGCGGATGGCCAGACGGAGGTTTCAAAACCCGAGACCTTTTCGAGAAGGCGCTTGGTGGTGGATCTTTGTGCGAAGGGATGTCTTCTGCCAAGGTGCACGTCGCCGCCGGAAGGAAAGGGTGAAACTGGCTCCGGCCACGATGTCGGAGCGTGAAGTAAGAAAAGTCGCTGCCGAGTATCTCAGGCCGCTCAATCAGGGTCTTGAGTTTCTCGGGTCAGCAACGAATTTCGCAACCTACGTGAACGACACTTACATTCCGGTGGTGCTGCCCTTGATGGCTACGACCACGCAAAGCCGATCGCGCGGGGTAATCCAAAATTACCTTATTCCCGCTTTCGGCACTGCCTGTCTGCGCGACCTCGGCACACTGCAGTTGCAACGTTATTTCAGCGGCATGACTGGGAGCGTGCTGTCGCACGAATCGAAAGACAAGATTCGCGACGTACTTTCCAGTGTGCTTGGCTCAGCGGTACGCTACCAACTCCTCGTCAAGAACCCGATGGAAGGTGTGCAGCTTCCCCCGGAAACGATCGGTAAGAGAACCAGGAAGCCGAATATCACCTCAGAGCAGTTTGACGAGATTGTGAAGCTGATACCGGAACCGTACTCCACGATGCTCTATGTCGCGGTGTACTCGGGCCTGCGTGTCAGTGAGTTGATCGGGTTGCGTTGGAACGACGTGGGATTCGATAGCCTCATGGTCGATGAGCGGTGCTGCCGTGGTGACTGGTCCGCCCCTAAGAGCGAAGCCAGCAACGCGCCGGTTGCAGTTCAGCGGCACATCATAGAGCGCATACACGCACTGAAGTTGAAGACCGTATCCGTACGTGCCGGCACCGCCGTTCGGCGGTACAAGCTCATCAAATCTGATGGGCCGGAAGATTTGGTGTTTCAGTCAGTACGGGACGGCAAGCCAATGCGCGACAACAACATTCTTTCCCGCTTCATCAAGCCAGCGGCGAGAAAATTGGGCTTGGGCTTTGTCAACTGGCGGTGCCTCAGAACCTCTTACGGGACGTGGCTCAAGAGGGAAGGCGCCGACATGAAAGACATTCAGGGGCAGATGCGGCACTCGCGCATGTCCACGACGGCGGACATCTACGTCCAGGATATTCCCGAGTCGCGGAGACGAGCTGTAGAGCGGCTCCCATTGCCGACGACAGTACAGTGAAGTATTGGAACGTTTCGGAACGGAACGCGAGAAAGCAAGCGATGCAAGTTGTTGATTCTATGGTGGCCAGGGACGGAATCGAACCGCCGACGCCAGCCTTTTCAGGGCTGCGCTCTACCAGCTGAGCTACCTGGCCACAGGCGCGGACGCGCGTACAGGTGAGGCGACTGGCTGATTATAACAATGGCTGATCGGTTTGACCAAGAAGCGGCGCATCCTCAGCTGCGTCACTGCCAGTGCGACTCCGAACCGCGAGATTCAGGAGGCGTTCCTTCGCGAAGCGGAAGTTTCGTGACAGAGAAGGCCTCGCCCGCTTTGCGCTAACCCGCAGCCGAACGAGGCCTTAGGTTCCGACTGAAACGCCTACAAAGCGTGATCGGGCTGAACGATATCGGCCCGGCGGTTGTCCTGGAAGCAGGACTCGTTGCTGCTGTTGCACACGGGGTACAGCTTGCCCCAACCGGTAGCGAAGCCGATCTGCGCGTCGCTGACGCCTGACTTGATGAGGTCTCCTTTGATGAACTGGGCGCGACGATACGAGAGTGCCAGGTTGTAAACCACGTCGCCTCGGCTGTCCGCCCGTCCCTGAATCCAGAAGTGCGCATCCGGATGCTGCTTCAACCAATCGGCGTCTGCCGTCAGCACATCGGGATTCTCAATCCGGTTATAGACGTTGAAGGGGAAGAGGATGGTCTTCACGTTCTGCGAGAATTCCGGTGTTTGGGAGGTAAACAGGCTCTGAGCCGAAGCCGTACCGGCACACAATATAAGGATAGCCAGCACGAGTGTTGTTGTACCTATGGCATATGCACACTTGCGATGCAACACAGTGAATCTCCTTGGTTGGCTTGATGTTCAGTTTCGTACGACTCAGAAACCCGCAGTATACCTGCCCGCGTCCGCCAAACAAATGAAAACCGTGTGAAAGCTCACTACTACCTTTGGGTAGCCTGTTAGCCCAATTTTAACGGCATATTCAAAATTCCTTAACTTTAGCAACCTACGATTCGCTAGGAAAACGTTTGGGTCAGGGCTGCGGTTTTGTAGGTTTCCATAACAGCATTCGTGTTTTTGTGCGGTTCATCCTGCCCACTGATATCAGGAGAGACGATGAAACTTTCATTGATCGTTGCGCTGTCGTGCGCCATGACGTGCAGCGTCTTTGCGCAAACACAAGACGGTGACACCAAGCCGAAGACCCAGCACAAGGGGTCGGCCAAGTCGGTGTTTCCAAACGAAATACAAGAGCTTAAGGATGCTGTGGCTGCTCAGCAGGAGCAGATCAAACAGTTACAGCAGCAGATTTCGACTCGCGATCAGGCCATTGAGCAGTTGCAGAACCAGGTCAAGAACATTCCGACTCCTGCGGCTCCGCCGACTCCAACCGATTACGGTTCGGACGTTAACGCCTTGCAGGGCGACGTGAAGGATCTGAAGGCGACGGACGCCAACATGGCGGAAACGCTGACGGAAACCCAAAAGCGCATCGGCGAGCTGGAGATGCCGAACGCCATTCACTACAAGGGTGTCACCATCACTCCGGGCGGCTTCCTGGCGGGTGAAACGGTTTGGCGCCAGCGTGCCATAGTTGCCGACATCAACACCCCGTTCAATGGCACTCCGTTCTCTGCCGCCGGGCAGGCTCGCCAGACGGAGTTCTACGGATCGGGCCGTCAGTCGCGCCTGGCATTGCTGATTCAGGGCAAGACAGCGAACGTCAACCTCACTGGTTACTTACGAAATGGACTTCCTGTCCGCCGGTGTCACCTCCAATAACAACCAGAGCAACAGCTACACCATGCGGCAGCGCCAGGCTTATGCACAGGCAGCGCTTAATAACGGCTGGACCTTCACCGCCGGCCAGATGTGGAGCCTGGTGACGGAGACCCGGAAGGGTCTGGAGAACCGCACCGAGGCCACGCCGCTACAGATCGACGCGCAGTACGTAGCTGGCATGAGTTGGGATCGCGCAGTACGGCTTCCGCGTGACGAAGAACTTTAACAATAAGATCTGGGCCGGCATCTCCGTTGAAAACGCTCAGACGATAGAGACGGCCCACGGCAACGCCACCAACTTCCTGCTCGGTGGGCCGGGCACCGGCGGCGGTCTTTACAATCCGACAGCAAACTATTCATCCAACCTGTCGCCCGACTTTGTCGGGAAGCTGCACTTCGAGCCCGGGTTCGGAACCTACGAAATATTTGCAATCGGGAGTCTTTTCCGTGAGCGCATCTACCCGAACGCGCCGGCCTCAGCTTCAGGAGCGTTTAACAGCACCGCAGGCGGTGTGGGATGGGGGGCCAATGCTCGCTGGCTCTTCGCCAAGAAGAAGTACGAGACAGCCCTGCACTTCCTGGGCGGCAACGGGGTAGGCCGGTACGGGACCTCAGGACTGCCCGATTTGACAGTGGATGGAAATGGCGTGCTGCATCCGCTCCGCTCCTACCAGGCCTTGGCTGAGTTCGACGTGCACTTGCCGAAGTGGGATTGGTACTTCGACGGCGGTGGCGAGTACGTGGGCTCCTGGGCGATACAGTTCAAGGGTAAGCCGGTTGGTTACGGATCGCCCTACTTCATCAACACCGGATGCGGTACCGAAACCGTACCGACTGCAGCGAATGGATACGGTCCCGGAGGGCTTGCGAATTGCACGGGCGACACCCGCGCCATCATCGAAGGCACCGCGGGCTTCTGGTACAAACCCTACAACGGGCCCAAGGGCAGATTGCAGATGGGTATGCAGTACTCGTACCTTACGCGTGGTACCTGGAATGGTATTGGCGGCAAGCCCCAGGCCATTAACAACATGTTCTTCACCTCGTTCCGTTATTACCTGCCGTAACTCTCACAAAGGGTGGTCGGATATCGCCGGCCACCCTACTTTTTCTTCGCCTGAGTTCGCCCGAAATCTGAGACGATCAAGGTGGTACGTGTACTTACCTTGCTTGAGGGTGCCATGCAATTGGCCAGTCTGGTGGCGTTGGGGGTGTTTGTCATGACCGCGTCAGTGCCTCCGGAAGATATGAATGCGCAATCAACTTCCGCGCAGAAGAGTTTTCAATTGGACAGCTCCGGCTTCAAATACGGGGCCACGATTCCGCGGCAATTTGCCTGCGACGGTGAAGACGTATCTCCCCACCTGCATTGGAGTGATCCTCCCGCGGGTACGGTGACGTATGCGCTGGTGATGGACGACCCTGATGCGCCCTCAGGAACTTGGGTACACTGGGTTATCTGGAACATAGGCGGTGGGCACGGAGTAGTGGAGAATTTTCCCCGGACAAGCGAGCTCCCAGAGGGCGCGCGCCAGGGGCGCAATGACTTCGGCAAGATTGGCTACAACGGTCCTTGTCCTCCTCCAGGAAAGACGCATCGCTATTTTTTCCGCGTCTACGCGGTAGATATCAAGCTGGATCTTCCCGCCGGGGCCACTCGCGCGAAACTCGATTCGGCGCTCAAGGGGCACATCTTAGCCGAGGCAGAGTACATGGGTACCTATCGGCGCTGGCCATCAGTGTTAAGGCCCTGCGGCCTTTCCCCCATACAACCAGCTCTGGATTGTCGATAGCATTAGGCGTGATGCTTTTTCGTCATATCCGTGTGTTGGCTGTCGCGTCGTGCGCTTTTCTGGTACCTCTTGCGAGCGGGCAGACTACTCCTGCCTCGCTGAAGCAGAACGCACCCGCTACCAAGCAATCGCGTCAAGCGCCTGCCTCTTCGGTTCCGGCCGCCGCTGCCAAGTCGAAACTCGCTGCGCGGAAGAAATTCGTTCTCGACGTGGTGCAGTCAGCGGTTGCGTTACCGCAACCCGATCCCCAGGATCGGTTGCGCGTGCTTTCGGCTGCCGCTAATGTCGTCTCGCCAATCGACAGCAACATGGCCAGGCAGTTTGCCAAGGAAGGCGCCCGTATCGAAACCGAGCTGGTTTCGTCTTCCCAGAAACCGGCAGTCTCGATGATCGCTGCGGGGCAGGTGGACTGCGCTTCAGCGCTGACCTTTGTGCAGACGATTCCGCCGGCGTCCGTCCTCAACGCCGAGCAATCGCTGGTCGGCGCGGTCACCAACTGCCCCGAGACGCGTGAGGGAGCGGCCCGCAAGGTCGAAGCCGGCATGCAGCAGGGCGTTGTCGCGGCGCGCGCCATCCTTGCGCTGATGGAAGAGGGCGGGATGAAGTCTCCTTGGTCACAGCGAATGTTCGTCAACCTGTTCGCATCACTGCCGCCGGATGCCGTCCAATATGTGAACGAAGCTCCCAACTATGCCGCGATGTTTGTGCGCGCCGCCCCTGAGATGGACAAGGACGCGGTGAAAACAGCGGGGCTGAAGTTTCTGCTGTGGATGGCGAAGCTTCCGGACGGCAACGATCGCAGGGTTGCAGTCAACATGACGACCGATCTGCTGAGCAAGTTCCTGGGCAAGGACGCATATGACGAGATGCTGCGCTCCGATGTCATGGCCCAGCAAGTTGCTGCCACAGCAGACGGCAGCGCGGCATTGACGCCGCCGCAGGAAGAGAACGTCTCGGTTCTGCGTGCAATGCAGAAGACTGACGACCGCACCTCCGAGTTGGAGTCACTTCCGCCGTCCATGCGGGCACGCGAGGCCGCTGCCAGCGGATTCGCCAGTGGCACCGCCGGTGACCACAAGACCGCCGACCATTATTTCGACATTGCCTTCTCGTCGCTCGACGAGGTTTGGTCCTCGCGCGCTTCGCTCAGCACCAGCGCGCCCGCGGTGGTGCAGGAAGTGAGCGAGGCTGCCGCTCAAGTCGATCCTGCGCGAGCACTGCAACGTACCCAGCAGTTACAGGATCCCTCGGCCGAAGCCATCGGCATGCTCGCCGTAGCGCGCGTGGTGGTGGGAAGCGAGTGAGGCCTCCAAGGAACTGTAACCATCGCATCCGAATGCTTATTCGTGCTGCGACCGTTCGCGTCAGGGCACGACTTCAGTCGTGCCGACGAACTTGTCCGCCGAATTGGAGTCCCTTCAGGGACGGCACAATCAGATTAAGGGCTAAAGGCCACCCCCTCTGAAAGGAAAGTGCTTTCGGCACGACCGGAGGTCGTGCCCTGACGCGAAACTTCGCTGATTGTCGCAGCGTTTCTGGGGGGCAGTTCCTTCTCGTTTAGAATCGAACCCGGATTCGCAGCATGCATATCCCTGACGGATATCTGAGCCCGTCGACCTGCGCCGTTATGTACGGCGGAACGATCGCGGCCTGGTACGTCTGCCTGAAGCGCCTGAAACGCGTTCTGCTCACCCGGGTGGTTCCCCTGATCTCGGTTTTCGCTGCATTCGCCTTCGTGGTGATGATGTTCAACCTCCCGCTGCCCGGCGGAACCACCGGACATGCTCTGGGCGTGACCATCGCCGCGATTGTGTTGGGTCCCTGGGGCGCGGTGCTCTCTACCTCACTGGCGCTTGCGCTGCAAGCGCTGCTGTTCGGCGACGGTGGCATCACTACGCTGGGCGCCAATTGCTTCAACATGGCGGTGATTGGCTCGGTGGTCGCTTACGGCGTGTATCGACTGCTATCGATGCGCTCGCCAGTAGAATCGCGGCGACGCGTCATCGCGGCGGGGATCGCGGGATATGTGGCGGCCAATGCCGCAGCACTGGCGGCGGCGGTTGAGCTCGGCCTTCAGCCAGTGCTGTTTCACGACGCCGGTGGTGCGCCGCTCTACGCTCCCTATCCGCTGAAGATTGCGATTCCGGCGATGATGATCGGGCACTTGACCTTTGCCGGCATCGCGGAGGCAGTGATCTCTGCCGGGCTGGTGGCGTATTTGCAAACCGCCGATCCGGCGCTTCTGGCGGCAACCTCGGGATTGGCAGAAGGCGCGGTTGCGGCCGGGCGACGTTCGCGTGCCTCCTTGCGTCGGTTGTGGGTGACGGTCGCTCTCCTGCTGATCCTCACGCCGCTGGGAATTCTGGCGACCGGCAAGGCATGGGGCGAGTGGGCACCCGGTGACTTCGTCCATCCCGCGTCGCGCGTGCAAATCGCCGCGGCCTCCCGAAGTGCGCCGCCGCCTGCGCCTCCCAGCGGCATGCGGCGCCTGGCTACGGTTTGGACTTCGCCGTTTCCCGCCTATGCCCCCGCCTTTGTGAAAAGCCGCGCTTTAGGCTATTTCCTTTCGGCCATGTTCGGCGTGGGAGTTTGCCTGCTGATCGCACTCCTCGCGCAAGGCCGCTGGCGGACTGGCGTCCGTTCGGAACAGGTCACGTGAGTCGTACGAACTTTCTTGCGTCGACCCTGAAGAGCCTCAGCCGCGCGTTGAGCCGGGCGCTGATCAGCGAGCAAACGGCCCGGCAGCATGGCGTGATGCAGTCGCTGGATCCTCGTGTTCGCGTATTGGGAACCTTTCGTGCTCGTGATCGCCATCGTGCTGGTCCATAAGATGGTGATCGTGCTTGCGCTCTTTGCCGGTGCAGTAGTGCTCGCCCTCGCGTCGGCGGTCACCGTGCGTACGCTTGCTCTGAGAGTCTGGCTGATAGTGCTGGCGTTTACCGGAGTCATCGCGTTGCCGGCACTTTTTCTTACGCCCGGCGTTCCGATCACAGCTTCGTCTCCCATCACGCGCCAGGGTCTGTACGCGGCTGCCATGCTGGTCGCTGCGAGTGGAGACAGCGGTCACCCTGACCACGATCCTGGTGCTTTGCACTCCGTGGGCGCAGGATCCTCAAAGCATTGCGCTCGCTCTATGTTCCTAGAGAAGTGGTGATGATGCTGGGCATGGCGTATCGCTATATCTTTCTCCTGGCTGAGACCGCGACCCAGATGTTCGAGTCGCGAGAGAGCCGGCGAGTCGGCGTGCTGCGCGGGCCAGACCAGCGACAGCTCATCGCACAATCCGCCGGGGTGCTGATGAGCAAAAGCATGGACCTGAGCCAGGAGGTGTTTCTGGCCATGCAGTCGCGCGGCTATCGGGGAGACGTGCTGACCATGTCGGACCGGCGAATGCAGCCTCGCGACTATCTCGCTCTGGCGGCCATCGTCGGAATTGCCGTTCTGGCAATATGGTTGGGACGGTAACCCACCTTGAATGCATTGTTCGAATGCCGCGATGTGCATTTCGAGTACGACCGCGTGCCTGCGTTGCGCGGATTGTCACTGGAGATCGCAGCGGGAGAGTCGGTTGCTCTGGTAGGGGCCAACGGCTCCGGCAAGTCTACGTTGCTGCGTCTTCTCGACGGATTATGCTTTGCTTCGCGCGGAACGGTAGCGTTTTGCGGAACCGCACTGACACAGGATCGGTTGCAGTCTGACGAGTTTCGCTCTGCCGTTTCGCCGTCGCGTTGCACTGGTCTTTCAAAATCCGGACGTCCAGCTTTTCAATCCCACGGTCTTCGATGAAGTTGCCTTCGGTCCCGGGCAGCTGCACTGGTCCAAGCAGGAAATTCTTCAGCGGGTCGAGCAGGCGTTACAGCTAATGCGCGTCGAGCATCTGCGCGATCGGCCACCGTACCGTCTGTCAGGCGGCGAGAAGAAACGCGTCGCGCTGGCCTCGGTGATTGTGCTCGATCCTGATGTCCTGCTGCTCGACGAGCCGACTTCTTCGCTCGACCCGCGCAGCCAGAGCGAGCTGATCGACCTGATCCAAAGCTGGAAGAGTTCGTCGAAGACCATCATTACCGCAACTCATCAGATCGAGATCGTGGAAGACATTGCCGATCGCGTTTACGTGCTGGAGGAGGGAAGGGTAGCGGCGTCTGGCGGAGCGAAGCAGGTCTTGTCAGACTTTGACCTGCTTCTGCGAGCCAACCTCGTGCACGCGCACCGGCATTCCCACGGCGGCGTGATGCATTCCCATCCGCACCGGCATTCGCACGCCGACCATGAACATGAGCATTAGGTAGTCTGCGTCGTTGGCGCATCAGCGAAGAAACTGCAGATCCCTCGGCTCCGCTCGGGATGACACGCGGTGGAGGCTCCGCTCGGGATGAGACCTTTGGAGGGCGCTCGTCGCTCGGGATGATAGCCCGACAACGACTACGGGGCGAGTACATGATTTATCAATCTGTGTCCTCCAGAGCAAAGCGCCAGCCTCCAATCTGTGTCATCCCGAGCGGAGCCGAGGGATCTGCAGTTCGTCCCCGCCGACGGCCCTATCATCGTGACCGCCGAGCGCCAGCCCCCAACGCGGACCTGAAGGCCCGCGCTACCCTAATACTTAAACCGATACTTTACCTGTACCGAGGCCATGCGCGGATCAGCGTAGTGGGTTCCCCCGAAGGTGTTACTGCTATCCAGCAGATAGCGCTGGTCTCCGATGTTGGTGCCGATGAAGCGCAGCGTGAAGGTCTCGCCGAAGTTCTTGCCGATCGAAAAGTCGAAGGTGTGGTTGGGCGGAAGGTGCTCTGGGCCGTCGCCGTTGACGAAGCCCGAGCCATAATTGAACTCCAGCGACGCAAACATCCTCCACGGCAGATTGCCCGTGATTCCGGCGGAGAGCGTGTTGCGCTGGTCGTGGTCAAGGTAGAAGTAACCCTCTTCCGGCGGCTCGAAGTCGGTCAATCCGCCGGTGACTTCTCCGGCCCCCTGCGCCGTTTGGTTGGAATACACCACATGAGCGGAGTAGCGGTGCGCAATCAGCGGCGAGCGAAGCGCGACCTCGAAACCCTTGATGCGAGCGTACTGGATCGTCAGCGGCAGGAAGATGTTGGAGTTCCCAATGGCATCGTGATCGAAGAAGTTCTTCGCCAGAGTATTGAAATAGGTCAGGTCGGCAGCCCAGCCTTTAAACGGAATCGTCAACCCATACTCCTGCTGCTGATCGCGTTCGCCCTTCAAGGGCAGGAAGCCTAGATCCCTGGGCCATTGGTGAAGTCGAGCAGGGAGCCGGAGACGGTATCCAGCGGAGGTGGCTGATAGAACATGGAATACGCACCGCGCACAATCCAGCCAAGCTTGGGAATGCGAATAGCCACGCCCAATCGCGGATCGACCGGATTCTCCGTGATGTTGCCGGCAAAATGGGTGTACCGCAGACCGCCGCTGAATGTGAGCCACGATGTGGCCCGGTACTGGTCTTCGGCAAACAGCGCTTCCATGTTGCCGCCGGGAGTGACCGTCTGGCTGAACTGCTGTCCTGGGAGCCGTCGTTGGCCACCAGCGAGAAATAGGTGTTGTCCTGCTGGGCAAAGGCATACATGCCGAAGCGCGCGTTGTGCTTGCCCTTCACCACCGACAGCGAGACTTGTCCGCCTTCGTAGTTGGAGGCGCGGTTGTCGGTGGCGGCCGGGACGTCGGTAGGACCACCTTCATATGCAGCGCGGTTGAAGTGATAGAAGGGCGAAAGCGTCAGCATCATCCCAGGTGAGTAGGTATGCACCCAGCTCAGCGTCCCGAAGATGTCCTGCTCGCGCTCGCGGTCGTTGATTCCGGCATCCTGCATGTCAGGATCGTTCGGCACCTGGTAGTAATCGAGCCGAAGCGCGCCAGCTGAAGCGAAGCTGGTCATTGGCATTAGGGTTGTAGATGAGGGAAGTGAACCCGCCTCCACCGTAGGCTTGGTTGTGCAGGTTGAGTTGGGTCGGCGGCTCGAGGCCGTATTCGGAGCGTGTTGCCGCTGATGCTGGCGTAGTAGGCGAACTTCTCGCTGTGATCGCCGAAGCTGAGCAGATCGTCGGTCGATTGTAGTTGCCGTAGCTGGTGATGAGTTCAGCCTGCCGGTCGCGCTCGAAGCCGTTGCGCATCGCCAGATTGAAGACGCCGTAGGTGCGGTCGCCCCACTCGGCGCCGTAGCTGCCGGTCTGCGCTTCGAGGTAGTCGACGTCCTTGGGATTGAACTGCGGCCCGACATTCGAGGCGATGTTGGTGTTGGGCACTGGCACGCCGTCGATGGCCCAGGTAACCTGATGGCCTCCGCGCACGTGAAGCTGATCGTGCACGATGTAGGAGCCGGGGACGAAGTCGGTGATGATCTTGAAACTGTTGCTGGAATCGACCCCGGCGAAGGTACTGATCTGCTGCTGGTCGATGAAGATGTCGCGTCGCGGCGATTCGGGATTCAGGTCGGCAGGCGACGCAGTGACATTCACATTTTCATGCGGCCCCGGCGAGCGCGAGCTGGTAATGCAAGCACAGGCGCACTGGCCGCTCCCAGGACCAGCACCTGCGTCGCGGCGGCAAATCCGGGAGCGTCTACCGTCACGCGGTACTCTCCCAAAGGCACTGCCGAGAATTGGAAGATGCCGTCGGCGTTGGTGTCTTGCGCGAGCTTGTAGGCGGAGTTCGTGGATTCCAGCGTGGCGCGCGCGCCGCTGATGGGATGGTGTTGGGGATCATGCACCACGCCTCGCACATCGCCGAGGATGGTAGCGGAGCAGGGAAGTAACGACGCTGAAAGGAACAGAAACAGCGCAGCCATGTGCGGCCGGTAAGGTATTGCGTTCTGTTGCACAGACTCTCTCCGTTCGACTCGCTGAGCAGCAGGTTTCTGGGATGCCGTGGAAGGCACAGACCTGCTTATTGCTCGATGACGTTAAGGGAAGACTTGCGAGTTAGGAGAGTGGAGGGCCGCGCTTGGGAACGCTGTAAGAGGAAGCAACAGCAACGGTGCGAACGGCGACAGCATGCAGCCGGCTGCAACTCGTCGCTTACCCCCAGGGTAGTACGGGAAACCTGCAGCGCCGAGTGGGCCGGCGCGACAGCCGGGCGATGCCGGTAGGGACAGGACGGGGCTTGTGCCCGGAAGCCTTCGCCGCCCATGTCTGCCATGGCGGCGCAGTGGTGCTTGCCCCCGGCCCGGCAGCACGCGGGCAATGTCTGCGGCGACAAGGCAAGCAGCGGCGCAACCGCCATCAGCAGCATCGCCGCCATTACCAGACTGGAAAGGCCCTTACGCATCACAGAAGAGGGATTGTACTACATCACAAACGCCGTGTGATGTCAACAGTCATGTCTGGAACGTATACTGCGGTTGAACTAACCGGAAATAAAACAAATGCGTTACATACTTATCATTTTGGCAGTCGCGGGGATGGTGGTTGTCGTGGCTTGCCTTGCGCGTGCACTACAGCACGGAGAGCTGCGCCTTGCAGCATCAACGAGAAGTGGGACTGCGGAATCGTGAACCACAGCCCCTATGCCGTAATGTACGGTGTCCCGGTCGCCGCGATCGGGATTGCAGGTTATTTTCTGATCGGGGTTCTGGCGCTGGTGCGCCGGCGGGGATTGCTGTTGTTGGCCACGCTCATCGGCATGGGGTTCTCGCTCTGCCTCACCAACATTGAAGCGCGCGTGCTGGGGGTGTGGTGCTTGTATTGCGTCACTTCGCAGGGGATAATCGCCGTGCTGCTGCTGCTCTCGATGGCATGGTGGGGGGCATCCGCTGCGCAGGTTTCATCGTCGTAGCGGCGCTCGACATAGACAGCGTACGGCGTCGCGCCATCTCTCAGTATCCCCTGAGAAAGATGACGACCCGTTAACCTGACCGGCGCTTCAACCGGCTCCAGATGCGCGGTGAAGTGGCGCAGGAACGGCGCTTCGTAGGTCAGCTTCATGCCGCGAATCTCGTGCGCGGCGGGCGAACACCTTCAGGATGATCTCGACCACATAGTCGATGTGGCTTTGCGTGTAGACGCGGCGCGGAATCGCCAGCCGCACCAGTTCCATCTTCGCGGCACCGGCAAACATCAGGCTGCCGATTTCGACCGAGCGGATTCCGCCTTCCAGATATAGCTCCGTGGCCAGCGCCACGCCGGGAAATTGCTCAACCGGGATGTGCGGCAGAAACGCCTTGGCGTCGAGATAGATCGCGTGGCCGCCGGGCGGCTGCACGATCGGCACGCCGTGCTCGGAGATGTGATTGCCGAGATAAGCCGTCGAGGCGATGCGATAGCGCAAGTAATCCTCCTGCAGCGACTCCTGTATCCCGATGGCGACGGCCTCCAGGTCGCGTCCCGCAAGCCCGCCGTAGGTGGGATAGCCTTCCGTCAGAATGAGCAGGTCCTGCTCCTGGCGGGCAAGAATGTCGTCGTTGGTGCAGAGGAATCCGCCGATGTTGGCCATGCCGTCTTTCTTGGCCGACATGGTGCAGCCATCGCCCAGGGCGAACATCTCCTGCGCAATCTGCTTCGGAGTTTTGAAGGCGTATCCTTCTTCGCGCAGCTTGATGAAGTAGGCGTTCTCGGCGAAGCGGCAGGCGTCGAAGTAGAGCGGAATGCCGTGCCTGCGGCAAACCGCGCTCACCGCGCGCGCATTCGCCATCGACACCGGCTGGCCGCCGCCGGAGTTGTTGGTCACCGTCAGCATGACGAGCGGAATGCGCTCGCGGCCCGACCTTCGCGATCAAGGCTTCGAGCGCGTCGACGTCCATGTTGCCCTTGAAGGGAGCACGATGCTGCGGATCGCGCGCTTCAGCGCAAGGCAGATCGACGGCCTCGGCTCCTACAAACTCGACGTTTGCGCGCGTGGTGTCGAAGTGCGTGTTGTTGGGCACCACGTCGCCCTTCTTGCACATCACGTTGAACAGGATGCGCTCAGCGGCGCGGCCCTGGTGCGTGGGGATGACGTGCCGATATCCGAAGATTTCCTGGACGGAGTCGCGGAAGTGGTCGAAGCTTCTGCTTCCGGCGTAGCTTTCGTCGCCTTCCATGACGCCCGCCCACTGATGGGTCGACATCGCGCCGGTGCCGGAATCGGTCAGCAGGTCGATGAGCACGTCATCGGCAGGAAGCAGGAAGAGGTTATAGTGTGCGGCGCGCAGCAGTTCTTCCCGTTGCTCGCGGGTTGTCCAGCGGATAGGCTCGACGCTCTTAATACGAAACGGTTCGATGATGGTTTTGGTCGGCATAGGAGAAATCCAAGCCGATTGTAAGTCCGGGAGCGTCGATAGTCTGTGACGGCTGCTATCATCGGAAGTTCAGGTGGAAAATTCCTTGCGAATTACGGTCTTAGGTTGCGGTTATGTCGGTCTGGTCACGGGGACGTGTCTGGCCGAAATCGGTCACTCGGTCCTGTGTACCGACAACGACGAGAGCAAAATTCAAACCCTCCGCCAGGGAGCTTTGCCCATCTATGAGCCTCACCTGCAAGAACTGGTGGATCGCAATGTCGCAGCCCAGCGACTGAGCTTCACCGCCGATCTTGCAGAGGCGGTGCGATTCGGCGATGTGATCTTCATTTGTGTTGGTACGCCGCCGCTCCAGAATGGTGACGCGGATCTCAGTTCCATTGACGGCGCGGCCCGTTTGATTGCGTCGGAAGCGCGCAGCTCGAAGCTAGTGGTGGAGAAGAGCACCGTCCCGATGCAGACGGGGCAGAAGCTTTCGCGCGCGCTGGGGATTTACAGTCGCAACTCGAAATGGAGTTTCGCGGTTGCGTCCAATCCTGAGTTTCTGCGCGAAGGTACGGCGGTGCTGGATTTCCTGCATCCCGACCGGGTAGTGATCGGCGTAGACGACGAAAGCGCCGAAGCCCAGCTTCGCGACATCTATCGCCCCATTTTGCGGCAGGAATTGCTTCAATGCCCAGTACATGAAGGGGAGTGCCCGCAGAAGCAGCCGCCTGAGCTTCTGGTTACCAGCATCAACAGTGCCGAGCTCATCAAGCACGCCTGTAATTCGTTTCTGGCCCTGAAGATCTCCTACGCAAACCTGATCGCCGACATTTGCGAAAGTATGGGGGCTGACGTTGAAGAAGTGCTGCGAGGAATGGGGCTAGACCCGCGCATCGGCCCGGCTTTCCTTCGCCCAGGATTGGGCTTCGGTGGCTTCTGTTTGCCCAAAGACATACAGGCTTTTATCCGTCTGGGCGAGAAGGCAGGAGTTGAAGTTTCGTTGTTGAAAGACGCCGAGCTGATCAACAAGCGACGCATTGACCTGTTCTTAGCGAAGGCAGCTCAGTCGCTCTGGACCTTGAAGGACAAATGCATTGGCGTGCTCGGCCTGGCCTTCAAGCCCAATACGGACGACATTCGCTTTGCGCCGGCGATGGAGTTGATCCGCCGGCTGCTGCAGGAGCAAGCTCAAGTCCGTGCCTATGATCCGCAAGCGATGACGAAGACAAAAGCGCTTTTTTCCTCGATTCAATACTGCGCCGACCCTTATGAACTGGCCAATGGGGCGGAGGCACTGCTGATCGTGACCGAGTGGGACTGCTTCAAAGACCTCGACTGGGCGCGGATCGGCAATCTCATGCAGCGTCCGCTTATCTTGGATGGCCGGAACCTGCTGGATAGAGGCGAAATGACACGCTTGGGATTCGAGTATCACGGTATGGGAGTCCCAGCAGTCGAACCGTTGCCATCGAAGGGCACTGCCGTACCGGTCTCTTAGCTCGGCGCTAGCGTACGCAGCGAGCAACTACCAGAGTGATGTCGTCCAGTTGTTCTCCTGGGCTGAATTGCTCCACCGCGTCGAAAACAGACTGCAAGAGCGCGGGGACAGACAGCTCGGACTTACCACGCAAGGCATCGACCAGGCGGCCTTCGCCGAATTCCTCGCCCTCCCGGTTCACCGCCTCAGTGACGCCATCCGTGTAGAGGGCCAGAATGTCTCCCGGGACAAGGCTTACCTCCGAGACCTGAATTGAGATCTCTTCGAACAGTCCAAGTACCGTGCAGGTGGAATCCAACCACATCGGAGCTGACGCCGGTCGCGAGCTGCCGTCAGAGTGAAGCAGCAGCGCCGGCAAGTGCCCGCAGTTGGCATAGCGAAGCACGCGAGTCGCGTCATCGTAGTCAGCGAAGAAAAGCGTCGCGTAGCTGCTCTGGTCGGTGCTTTGAAAGAACAGGCGGTTCACAGAAGCGAGCAATCGCGGCAGGTCTTCCACGGCCATCGCATATTGGCTGCGCAGGTTGGCTTGCAGGTTCGCCATCAGCAGGGCGCCCGGCACACCTTTGCCGGCGATGTCGGCCAGGACCATCCCCAGGCGTTCGGGACGAAGCTCAAGGAAATCGTAGTAATCGCCGCCTACCCTCCGCGCGGGCACACATCCTCCGATGTACTCCAGGCTTCTCATCGCAGGTAGCTTTTGAGGAAGCAGCCTGGCCTGTACCTGGCGAGCGAACTCCATCTCCTGGGTTGCGCGGCGCTCCGCTTCCATCCGCTCGGCGATGTTCTCCGCGAGGACAATGCTTTCCAGCGCGACTCCTACCTGGTGGGCGATCAACAGAAGCAGGCGCTTATCTTCGCCGGAATAGGGCTCCTCTGACAGTCGCGGTCCCAGAACGATGAGGCCTGCCAATCGACCGTCGCGACCGGGAATAGGCACCAGGCACTCTGGGGCGGCCGCAAGCAGCGAGTTCGGCAGAGGCTCTCCATTCAGGGTGTTGCTGGAGACATCCCAGGGCTTGCCGTACCTGGCAAGCTCCCGAAATGCCGGCTCAGCAGGCGAGTACGTCGCGCATTCTGTCGGCAGGTTGCCCCTGACCGCAGTCAGTTGACCATCGCGAGACTCAAAATACACAGCGCCTGAGCCGGGTTGTAACGCTCCCTTCAGGTGGTACTCGAGCAAGGCCGCCAGCTCGTCCCGGGTCGTTGCCGTACGAGTTTTGGCGAGCAACTGTTCCATGATCAGGCGGGCGTCATAGGCATGGCGAAAGAAAGCGCGGTCGATGCGGTGGCCTACGTTCCGGTGCACCTGTGCTCCGGTCCACAGCAGGACGCCGCCAAATATGGTTCCCAGCGCGATGGCTCCTGGCAGGGCCACCTTTGTCATCGACTGCAAGTAGCGCGAGAATCCCAGGGAAAACGCAAAAGTGACAGCAATGCTGAAGGCAATGAGCAGGATGACGAACCCGCGCTGCACCAGAAGATACCGCGCGCTGCGGCGAAGCAATACCGGTATTTCGAGCACACGGTGCTTGACCACTGCGTAGGCGAAGGACAAGGGAAAGAGCCAGAGCAAAACGACTAGCACCGCGGACAGCAGACGGCTTATCGAGTAATCGAAGAAAGTGTTGGCGGCCAGGACGATTGTGGCCGGTACAACCCCGACTAATGTTCCCCACATGATGACGCGAATCTTGCGCCGGGCTTCTGACGAGGTAAGAACTAGGTCGTTCCACACCAGCGAAACGAATCCCAGTACGACCAACCCATAGTTGATCAAAGAAATGCCCAAGTGTAAGCGGCGGCTTACCAACCAGTTGGGATAGGAGACCGCATGATCGAGAACTCTGAACAAATCGAGCGGGATGAGCACCAGCGCAAGCGCAACTCCAAACCACTTCAACCAGGGAAGCCGGCGATCAACAGGAGATCTCTCGGGGAACGTGGCAAAGAGGAAATAGAAGACGGCGGGGATCAGGTCAGTAAGAATGGAGCGATAACCGAGCGCAAACTGTCGCGGGAAGGCAGACAATTTGTTAACCCCACTGGCGAAGTCCGGTATGGCGATGAAGCCCGCAAACAGTAGCGCAAGCAGCCAGGCATTGCGGTCATCGAGGCGAAGAAATAAAACCGCGAAGCCGACGATGAGGAAAATGAAGGGGTAAACGCTTAAGATCTTCAGCCCGATGCTGCTCACCAGGCCAGCTTCAGCCCTTCCCGACTCACTCAAGCGGAAGGTTCCGCGAAGAACGATGGGCGAAGAGTAGCCCGGCCGGAGCACCTTTAATTCGACTGTATCTCCAGGACGGTGTCGCGACCAGATGAGAGGCATTGTTTCCGGACCTGTCAGCGGGACGCCTCCCGCCGCAACAATCCGATCTCCAGCTTGCAGGCCCGCGCGTTCGGCAGGGCTTCCCGGATGGACTTTCTGAACCAAGTCGCTGTGCTCGGCGGAGTCGAACTTGTCTTCGAACCCGAGTTCGACGGGCACCCCGTGGCTGGTGTAGAAGGTCCACAACACCGCGTAAAACAGTGCAGTGGCAGCAAACACCACGGCCACTGCGAACAGCACCGGTTTTGGCAAACGGCGGGTCATGGCGAGACTGTGGTCCTTGTATCTGATCTTACGCGGTGACCGGGTGTAAACCTACTGTCGGGAGGGCCGCAGGGCTATCCTTCCACCGGACTCGGAGGGTGGTGGTGAGGCCAAAGAAGTTACTGGAGCCGACGATCGGACTTGAACCGATGACCTGTCGATTACGAATCGACTGCTCTACCAGCTGAGCTACGTCGGCCTGACATCGATTTTAAACCAGGACGGTGCAATCGCGGCAGCCGCTGGATGCATTCCGGCTCGATACTCGGCAGATTGGCGCTCCAGAGCGGCCATTGCAGCGAGCGTTGACCTTAGAGCCAGTGGTCATTGACCCAAGCTCGATTCTGGCTTCGCCGCTGTTGCTCCAAGCCAAGGAATGGTTCGCGAGACCCTGTTAGTAATGAGGTGATTTTTCCTTAGCGCGCCCCTCAGCGACCGGCGCGTTAGGAAGCCTTTCCGACCCATTGAGGAGAACTGTGGAATTAGAGCAGAGAGTTCCTGAGCAGATGGATTCCGTCGTCGCGGAGTTGTTTGCCAACGCCGACCGGAGATTTCTCGACTCCGTGGTCGATCGTACGGAGGGGCAGTTTCTCCGCAACCCGGCCTCATCTCCTGACGTGAGCAAAACGAGGAATTTGTGGATGATGGAATTCTCCACCCTGAAACGCTGTGGACCTTAGACTTCTGCACCATGGTGGCGTTCCGCAAGACCGGCGAGTTTGAGCGCAGTACGGTGTGGTACGACGGTATGTAGCGTTTGCTCCCCTGCTGGTAAAGCCGAGGTGCTCCAAAGCTGTTGCAAACAAGTACTCTTAGGCCTCGTTTTTCCACCGGTGTAGCCAGATTTACACTTGCGGAGAGCCCACCATTCGCTTGATAATTGAAGCTGGCTCTGATTGCGCTTCCGACCTTCCATGACGAGATACGGTCGAGCGGACGTATTACGAATTCTGCATATCACCACCCGGCAGTTGGCTGGCTGGCAAAGAGCGGGTCTGGCTCCGAGTTGTGAGGAATTCTCTTTCGCTGACCTGCTCCAAATCAAGCAAATAAGAGATTTGCGCGCCAAACGTGTGCGCCCGGCGGTGATCCGCGAATCACTGGAAGCCATGCAGCGCCAAGTAGCCGGCATGGAGAATCCGTTTCTTGAGGCTCGCGCCTTCAGTCTCGGAAAACGCGTGGCCTTTCGCCACAATGGATACACCATGGAACCTGTTGTCGGCCAATACGTGATGGAGTTTGGTTCCTCGGGAGCGGTGGTCACGGCTGCGGCCGCGGGCCCCGGCAAGGTCAAGCCGATTTTACGAACTGATTCGGTTCATGACCTGTTCGCTCGAGGTGTTTCGCTGGAAGAGCATCCCAGCAATCACGACCAAGCGATCAGTGTCTACCAGCAGGTTCTGCAGCTCGAGCCGGGACACGCTGCCGCGCATATTAACCTGGGCACGCTGTACTACAACCGGCAAGACTTCGTGGCGGCCGAGGAGCACTACCGGGCGGCGGTTGTTGCCGATCCGCGATACGCCCTTGCCTACTTTGACTTGGGCAACGTGCTGGACGAAACGGGCCGTTTTCAGGACGCCGTTACTGCCTACAAGACCGCGCTTCAGCTGGCGCCGACCTACGCAGACGCTCACTACAACCTCGCGTTGGCCTACGAGCGCTTGCGTGAGCCACGGCTGGCCTTGCAGCATTGGACGGCCTACGTGAAACTCGACCGCAGCGGGCCGTGGTCTATCCATGCCCGCAAGCAGATTGCGCGCATACTCGAAGCCGACAAGCTGAAGCTGGTCTATAAGCGCTAAGGCTTACCTCTCTCGAACCACCTGTTTTGTCGATCCCGCTCGTATCCTGCGGTGTAGAATCGTAGGTTTCCTAATCCAGCCTAGAGGACCGCTCTTATGTCATCCGTCGCAACCGCCCACTCTGCTCCCGCGCCGCTCGTGGCGCTTACTGAAGACGAAGTTCTGTTTCGCGATACGGTTCGTCAGTTCGCCCAGGAGGCCGTTCAGCCGCACGTGAAGGAGATGGACGAGAAGGGCGTCTTCGAACCGGCGCTCGTCCGTCAGTTTTTCGAACTTGGCCTGATGGGCATTGAGGTTCCCGAGCAGTATGGGGGCGGTGGTGGGACCTTCTTCGAGGCCATCCTCGCGGTTGAGGAATTATCGGCGGTGGATGCTTCCGCCGGCGTCGTGGTCGACGTACAGAACACTCTGGTAAACAACGCGCTCATGCGTTGGACCACCGAGGAGCAGAAGCAACGCTATCTTCCCCGCATGTGCTCCGACACTGTGGGAGCCTACGCTTTGAGCGAAGCCGGATCGGGCTCGGATGCCTTCGCCCTCCAGTGCCGAGCCGAGCTCAAGGGTGACGATTACATCCTGAATGGTCAAAAGCTTTGGATCACGAACGGCAAAGAGGCAGGCGTGTTCATCCTGCTGGCGACCGTCGATCCTTCTGCCGGTTACAAGGGCATCACCGCCTTCATCGTTGAGAAAGAGTTTCCCGGCTTCACCGTCGGCAAGAAGGAAGACAAGCTGGGTATTCGCGCCTCCAGCACCTGCGAGCTGATTCTGGAAGACTGCCGCGTGCCCAAGGCGAACGTGCTCGGCGAAGTAGGCAAGGGTTACAAGATCGCCATTGAGACCCTGAACGAAGGGCGCATCGGCATCGGCGCCCAGATGATCGGACTCGCGCGCGGAGCCTGGGAATACGCGGTCAAGTACGCTCAGGAGCGTAAGCAGTTCGGCAAGGCGATCGCCGAGTTCCAGGGCATTCAGTTTCAGATTGCGCAGATGGCGACCGAAATTGAGGCGGCGCGCATGCTGCTCTACAACTGCGCGCGAATGAAGGACGCCGGCATGAACTTCGTTAAGGAAGCGGCCATGACGAAACTGTATTGCTCGCAGGTCGCGGAACGCGTGGCTTCGCTGTGCGTGGAAATCTACGGCGGCTACGGTTTTACCAAGGATTATCCCGTCGAGAAGTACTTCCGCGACTCGAAGATCGGCAAAATCTACGAAGGTACGTCGAACATGCAGTTGATGACCATCGCCAAGCTGGTGATGGGGAAATAGCTCCGCTACCAGGTGCCGTTATGCTGTCAGACCACAAGATCGTTGCCATGGTACCGATCTCCGATGGGGACAAGGCCAGGGCTTCTACGTCGGCAAGCTCGGCCTGAGGTTCGTCAGCGACGACGGTTTTGCCCTCGTGCTCGACGCCAATGGAAACAGGTTGCGGCTTACCAAGATGCGCGAGGTAAAGCCGCAACCCTTTACTGTGCTGGGCTGGGAGGTCGCCGATATTGCTGCCGCCATTCGAGAGCTCCAGGAGAATGGCGTTACATGTGAGCGATTCGGCGACTTCATGAAGCAGGATGAACTCGGTGTCTGGAGTGCGCCCGACGGCACGCTGGTGGCGTGGTTCAAGGATCCCAACGGCAACATCCTGAGCGTTTCCCAACACGCCAGCTAGATAGTCGCTTCGCCGATCCAAAGCTGACCCAGCCTCAAATTGGTTTCATTTGCCTAAAGTAAAGCGCCTGTTGACCTTACGGAGAGTTTTATTAACATCCTGTGCACAAGATTCGAAAAGACTTATCATGTTGCAGCATCTACTCTACAGCGAATAGCTTCCGCGTAAATGGGGTTGAATTTCCGTCGGCAGGGCGGCCAGTAAGGGATCCCGGGGCCTGAGCGACAAGGAGTGAGTTGGTTTCGCGCAATGTCAGCGGTTCCGGTCCCGCTCAGGTAGTGCGAACCTATGCCGGCCGTTGGCCAACTCCTTTCGCTGAAGGGTTAACTCTCCGAGGCTCTCAAGAATGTGGTCCGGTAAAGATCGATGCTTAACCAATCCCCCGTGTGTAATTCTTACTCTGGTTTGCCTTTCCTTGATCCTGATGGCAGGTTGTGGCGGCGCTGCTGCACCTACCAACTCGACGCAAGGAATGAGCAGTGGATCTGGACAGCGGCGGGTCGGCACAACTTCGGTTCTGACTCATCATAACGACAGCTTTCGTAGCGGACTCAACCTGACGGAAACGACCCTGACGCCGGACAATGTTGGTCCTTCAACTTTCGGCAAAGTTGCGACTTTCCCCGTCCAGGGATATGTCTACGCTCAGCCCTTGTATGTTCCCAATGTGGCTACAACTGGAGGTAATGTTGCGAATCTTCTGATCGTGGCCACTGAACACGATCAACTTTATGCATTCGATGTGGACTCGAAGACGCTGGTCTGGCACATCGACTACCTTGCTGCCGGTCCCAATGTGAGCACGCTTTCTCCGGATGATGTGTGGGGGTGCAATGGCATTAATCCGGAAATTGGAATCACGGGTACTCCAGTCATCGATCCCGTGACCCAGACCTTGTATGTACTGGTGCGAACCAAGGAAGTGGTCGCGGGTTCGACCGTCTTCCATCAGCGGCTCCATGCGGTGAGCTTATCGGCGGGTACAGAATTGCTTCCGGCCACGGTTGTAACCGGTCCGCCACCCAACTATCCGGCCACCGGTCTGGCGACCTTTGATCCGCAAATGAACAATCAGCGTGCGGCGCTGTTGCTTGCGCATAAACAGGTATATATTGCGTGGGCGTCCCATTGCGACTATGGAGCCTATACCGGCTGGTTGATGTCATTTGCTGAGGACACGCTACAGCCGACCGCCTACTGGACTCCTGTGCCGTACTCCTTGAACGGCGGCATTTGGATGAGTGGCAGCGGTCCCTCCGTCGATCGGAACGGTGATATTTATGTTCCCGTGGCAAACGGTGGAGAGCATGATCTCATCGGGCCGAAGAATAACTTTCGTAGTTCGCTGGTCCGGCTGCACTGGTCGGCTACCGACGGCTTTAGCGTAGTTGACTACTTTGCTCCCTATAACTATCAGATGATGGACGATGGGGACTGGGATTTTGGGACCTCGGCAGCATTGTTACTGCCTGATCAGCCAGGCAAGCCGTACCCTCATCTGCTGATAGCTCGCGATAAGCTGGGAACGATTTATGTTCTCGATCGGGATGACTTGGGCAAGTGGCAGGCGAGCGACAACAGCCAAGCCGTTCAGACCTTTCAGGTCCCCGGCCATGGGCTGAGTTCTGCGGTCTTTTGGAATTCCACCTTGTATGTTGCGGGAGCGTACGATTATCTCAAGGCCTACAGCTTCGATCCGGAGACGCAGCAGTTCAATCCCAATACGCAGGTCTTTCTCGACGATCCTGGGGATACTCGCGGCCCGACTCCCTCGCTCTCAGCCAATGGAAGTAGCGACGCAATATTGTGGGCAATTGTCAACTCCCCAGGTAGCCAACACGCGGTCTTGCATGCCATGGACGCCTTAAACATTCACACCGACCTCTACAACTCAAACATGCTCCCGGACCGGGATGCAGCCGGCTTGGGAGTGAAGTTCGTGGTGCCGACCATCGCCGACGGCCTGGTGTTTGTCGGGGCGCAAAACGAAGTCGATATGTACGGCCTGCTGACCCAGTAAGAAGAAACGCTTCCCGTTCGCCTGGGCGGAGCGGGACCGCTCGGGCGCCCCTTTTCTTCTTTACTGCCCGGGCGTCCGCTGGTTCATAATCATAGGGAACTTAAATCTTCGGTCGCATTCGATAGGTGCTCTGATGCCTGTTCAGCAAGCCGTTCAAGTCACGCCTGCGGCGCGCATGGCCAACGTCCGCTATGCTATCCGCGACCTGGCCGTGGTCGCCGACGAGGTCGCCCGGGAAGGGCACCAGATACTGTTCCTCAACATTGGCGATCCCTGCAAGTTCGATTTTCCAACTCCGCCGCACATGATTGAGGCGGTACATAAGGCCATGCTCGACGGCCACAACAGCTACGGCGACTCGCTGGGAATCCGGCCGGCGGTGATGGCCATCGGACATGACGCAGAGAGGCGAAGCTTCAAGGAAATTCAGAGCGTCTTCGTTGGCTACGGCAGCGGGGAAGTCATTGACAGTTGCCTGACAGCACTCGTCAACCCCGGCGACAACGTGCTCACGCCCAGCCCGGAGTATCCGCTGTACGGCGCGGTGCTGGCAAAATTAGGCGCCGAACCCAACGCCTACGATCTCGATGAGACCAACGAGTGGGAGCCGGATCTCGACGACCTCAAGCGCCGCATCAACTCGCGTACCAAGGCGATTCTGCTGATCAATCCCAGCAATCCGACCGGATCGGTCATGTCACGCCGTACCCTGGAGCGGATCATCGAGCTGGCAAGGCAGCGTAATCTGTTGATCTTCGCCGATGAAATCTACGACAAGCTGATCTACGCGCCGGGCGCCGAACACATTTCCATCGCGACCCTGGCGCAAGACGTGCCGATCATCACCTTCAATGGGCTGTCGAAGGCATATCTGGTTCCCGGCTGGCGTATCGGATGGGCGGTAGCAACCGGCCCCCACGACGTCTTGCATCCCTACCTGGAAGCTATACACCGGCTGTTGCGGGCCCGCCTCTCAGCGCCGCATCCGTTCCAGCACGCCATCAAGCCTGCACTCGAAGGTCCCCAGGACCACATTGAAGTCATGCGCGAGAAGCTGCGACGCCGTGCGCAGATGACGGTTGACTGGGCCAGGCGCACTCCGCGCGTGAGTCTGGTGGCTCCAAAGGGAGCTTTCTATGCCCACCCGACCCTGGATATTCCCGAGGATGACTTGACCTTTGTGACCGCTTTGCTGAAGGAAAAACACGTGCTCGTGGTGCATGGTTCAGGCTTCGGCCAAAAGCCGGGAACGCGGCACATGAGAATCGTCTTCCTGCCGCCGGAACACGTGCTGGAAGCTGCCTACCAGAAGATGAGCGATTTTATGGCGGAGCGATATTCGTAGGGTCGACGAGCCGGGTGAGATTTAGCTGGAACGCCTGCCGCCGCAGCAGCGCATCGTTTCCACGTCCTCGCCGTTGATGGAGACGATTCCCTGGCGCTCCTTGGGGGGAGGGATCTCTTCGGTATCCTCGTGGTGGAAGGTGGCAGAAATGCGCTTGGCTACCGCCGTCGCCTTGCGGCGCATTTTGTTTTCCATTTCGTGGATACCTGCTTTAGCGCGATTCAGGCCGCCGACAGGATCAGAGCTGTTGCTGGCGCTCGAACGGTCAACCCGCATGGCGATCCTCCCCGTGTGAGTATGAAGATGCAAGTTTAATCCTAATGGATACGGCTGGCGAGAAAAAACCGACTCACTCCCGAATTCGTGGGTTGAAAAAGGAATAGGTCAGGTCGGTAAGAAGGTTGACCAGAACGTACGTCAGCCCAATTACCAGAATGCAGCCCTGCACCAGGTAGTAGTCGCGATTGGAAATTGCCTGAATTGTGAGCCGCCCGATTCCCGGCCACGAGAAGACGGTTTCGGTAACGATGGCGCCCGCCAGCATTGCTCCAAACTGAAGCCCAACCACGGTGAGAACCGGAATCATCGCATTCCTGAGAGCATGCCGGTAAACCACGGTACGCTCGGGAAGACCTTTGGCGCGTGCGGTGCGAATGTAGTCCTGCGAGAGTTCCTCCAGCATGGAGGTTCGGACCATGCGAGTGAGAATTGCCGCCAAGGCGCCGCCCATGGTGATCGCCGGCAAGATGAGGTGCGCCGGAGAACCTGCGCCCGAAACCGGCAACCAGCCCAGGTCGATGGCGAACACTAGAATCAAAATTGGCCCCAAAGCAAAATTGGGAAACGAGAGCCCGAGCAGCGACACAAAGCTGAGCAGGCGGTCGTCCCAGCGATTGCGGCGGAGCGCCGAACGAACCCCAGCCGGTATTGCCAGGCAGAGTGCCACCGCCAGCGCCGCCAAGGTGAGCTGCAGCGTATAGGGATAGGCTTGCGCGATGATGTGTCCGACATTCTGATTGAAACGCAGCGAGCGGCCCATGTCGCCGTGCAACAGGCCCTCCCAGTACTTCACGTACTGTTGGCCAAGCGGCACATCAAGACCATAAGCATGGCGGGCAGCCGCAATGTCGGTGGCCGCCGCGCCTTCACCCAGCGTCTGCTGAATGGGATCGCCGGGAACAAGGTGGATCAGCAGAAAGACCACGGAAACCACCAGCCACACGACGGGCACCATGAGAAGCAGGCGAGAGAGTAGGTAGCGCGGCATCAGTGTTTGGCCGGGGTTGCCGTCTGCGGCTCGGCTTGCGATAGAGATTGCTCGGACTCGATTCGCACTCGGTCGACGCGCAGGCCCTCCATGGCGCTTACGGTGTAGCGCCGTCCATCGAAGTGGAAGCTGTCGCCCACGTTGGGAATGCGCTGCAATTGCGCCAGTACAAAGCCGGCAAGCGTTTCAAAGCCTTCATCGCGGGGCAGGGCAATCTGATATTCCAGGTCTAAATCGCGGATGTTGAGCGAGGCGTCCAGCTCCATCACGGTCGTGTTCAGTAGCGGCACCGGCTCGCGACCTTCGAATTCGTCTTCGATCGGTCCTACGAGTTGCGCGAGGACATCTTCGACGGTAATCACGCCCGCCGTCGAGCCGAATTCGTCCACTACTACCGCGAGATGTCGTTTACGCTCCTGGAACTCGGTCAGCAGGTCGGGAAGCGTCTTGGTTTCGGGAACGACCAGGACCTCGCGCATGATGTGCCGTACGCGCAGATTGGTCTCACGCGTGATGATTCGGCCCGACGGAGTGCGCGACAGGCGGTATCGCATCCAGCGCATCAGGTCGCGCGCGTACAGAACACCAATGATGTGCTCGGGTCCGCGCTGCGGATCATAGACCGGCACCCGCGAGTGCTGCTCATCCACCACGCGTTCTAACGCTTCATAAAGCGTCATGTCGCCGGGAAGAGAAAAGATGTCGCGCCGGGGAACCATCACCTCGCGCACGAAGATGTTTTCCAGATCGAGCGCGCGATGGATCATCTCCTCTTGCGGGGCTTCCAGCAGGCCCAGGTTGCGGCTAGCGCTGACGATGAGCTTCAGCTCTTCGGGAGAATGCACGCCGGCCTCGCGCACCGGACGCATGCCGAATGCCTTGAGCACGGCGCGGGATGACGATGTCATCAGAGCAAGCAGCGGCGCCATGAGTCGCATGAAGAAATCCATTGGTCCAGCGACCGCCAGGGCAACCCGCTCGGTCCGCTGCAGGGCGATCGACTTCGGCACCACTTCGCCGAGGATTACGTGCATATAAGTGATCAGGGTGAAGGCGAAGACCACAGCGACTGCATGCGCGTACACCTGTGCATGCGGCAGGTTGATGAAGAGCGGTTCCAGAACGCGAGCCATGGCGGCTTCGCCGATCCAGCCCAAAGCCAGGCTGGAAATCGTCACCCCGAACTGCACAGCGCTAATGAACTGGTCAAGCTGCTGATGCAGTTTTTGAACTGTGCGCGAGCCTACGCGGTGCGCCGCCACCAGTTGCTGAATCTGGGTTTCGCGCAGGCTGACCATGGCGAATTCGGCGGAGACAAAGAACGCGTTCGCCGCGACGATCAGTACGACCGCCACCAGGCGCAGCACGACAAAGGTAACCATGAAGGCAAAATCTTACCATCGCCGCCGATGATTAACTCGCTACAGATTCCATCCATTGTCGCGCTTGAGTGGACGCCAACGATTGCGATCGTACTTGATCATTGCATCGGCACTGTCCGGACCATCGCTGCCTGCGGCGTAGTTGGGGAAGTTGGGCGGCGGCAACTGCGCCCATGCCTCTTCGATCGGCGTGATGATCCGCCACTCGGCCTCGACCTCATCGCGTCGCGTAAAGAGCGTTGCTTCGCCGCGCATGGCGTCGAGGAGCAATGTCTCGTACGCCGCTGGACTATCGGAGCCGAAAGCCTCGCGGTAGGAGAAATCCATATTTACGCGCGTGGCGCGCATCTGGGTTCCCGGGACCTTGGCGCCGAAATTAATCGCAATCCCTTCGTTGGGCTGGATACGCATGGTGATGACGTTGTGATGTACGTCTCCCGGGCGGCTGGCGAACAGCGCCTGCGGGGTGCGCTTGAAATGCACCGCAATTTCGGTGAGATGGTTTGATAGCCGCTTGCCGGCGCGGACGTAAAAGGGAACTCCCGCCCAGCGCCAGTTGTCGACATGGAACTCGACCGCAGCGTAGGTCTCGGTGTTCGAATTGGGATTGACTCCCTTCTCCTGCCGGTAACCCGGAACCGGCTTGCCGTCGATGGTGCCGGGTCCATACTGGCCACGAACGGTGCGCTGCGCGACCTCCTCCACCGTCATGGGACGAATCGCGCGCAGCACCTGCACCTTCTGTTCCCGCACCGAATGGGCATCAAACGCCACCGGCGGTTCCATCGCGGTAAGTGTCAGAAGCTGAAGCATGTGGTTGGCGACCATGTCGCGCAAGGCCCCGGTTTCCTCGTAGAAGGCGGCCCGGCTTTCCACGCCCAGCTTCTCGGCAGCCGTAATCTCGACATATTCGATGTAGTTGCGGTTCCAGATGGGCTCGAACATCAGGTTGCCGAAGCGGAAGACCATGATGTTCTGGACGGTCTCTTTGCCGAGGTAGTGATCGATGCGGTAGACCGCCTCCTCATCGAAGACGCGGGCAACGATTTCGTTCAGTTCCTGAGCGCTCTTCAAATCGCGCCCGAACGGCTTTTCCAGCACGATGCGTGTCCAGCCTTCATCGTTGTGGGCCAGGCCGGCCTGACCCAAGCCTTCGACGATGGGCGGCGCCAGTGAGGCAGGTGTCGAAACGTAAAAGAGAACGTTCTTGCTGGCGCCCTGCTTCTGGAGCTCTTCGATCTTCTTCTTCAGCTGGGGATAGAACTCCATCTGATCGGCATCACCGACCAGGTAATGGAGCCGCGAGGCAAAGTCCTTCCATCCCTCCTCGCTGAAGCCGCGCGCGTCCGACGATTGTGCCGCGCCGTCGTGCATGCGCTCACGGAACTGCTCATCCTTGAGCTCCGTGCGGCCGATGCCCAATACGTCGAAATTGCGGTTGGTGCAGCCGATGCAAGCCAGATCGTAGAGTGCCGGCATGAGCTTGCGGCGCGAGAGGTCGCCGGTCGCGCCAAACAGAACCAGCAATGCGGAGCCAGCCTGCGGCAACGGCTGCGGTTCCACTTTTTCAACAGTAGGCTGAACCAGTGTGCTGCTCACTTGTCTTGCTCCGGTGGCGCGAGTGAGATTCGAATCTGATGGATCGGTCGGGCAGCTCACCCCTTTACTTTGTCCATCACCTCTCTGGCCTTGGCAATCACGTTGTCGACCGTGAAGCCAAACTCCCTCATCAGGTCCTTGATAGGAGCAGATGCGCCGAAGTCGTCACGGGCTACAACCATTCCGTCGTTGCCGACGTATTCTTTCCAACCGAAGCTCGTGCCCGCTTCCACCGCTACCCGGGCGCGAACCTCCGGCGGCAGAACCTGGGTTTTGTATTCCGGCGACTGTTTCTCGAACAGCTCCCAGCAGGGCATCGAAACCACGCGAGCCTTTACGCCCTCGGCGGTGAGTTTTTCGTAGGCTCCCACGCAGAGCTGCACCTCGGAGCCGGTACCCATCAGGATCAAGTCCGGCTTGCCGTCTTTGGCGTCGGCCATGATGTAGGCGCCTTTGGCCACTCCTGCTGCCGAAGCATATTTCGTACGGTCGAACGTCGGCACCCCTTGCCGGGTAAACGCCATCAGCACCGGCTGATGTTGTATCGGCATGATCACGCGCCAGGTCTCGGCTACTTCATTCGCATCCGCGGGACGGAAGACCAGCAGGCGAGGGATGGCGCGCAATGACATGAGCTGCTCAATTGGCTGATGTGTGGGCCCGTCCTCACCCAGCCCGACGGAGTCGTGGGTGTAGATGAAGATGACGGGAATGTCCATCAATGCCGCCAAACGAATCGGCGGTCGCATGTAATCAGTGAAGATCAGGAACGTCGAGCCATAGGCGCGCAGGCCCGTGAGAGTCATACCGTTCAGGATGGATCCCATCGTGTGCTCACGGATGCCAAAATGGAAGTTGCGGCCGCCATAGCTGCCGCGCTCAAAATCAGCTTCGCCGTCGATCAGCGTGAAGGTCGAGGGATGAAGGTCAGCCGAACCGCCCAGCAGCCATGGCACGTTTTTTGCTACCGCATTGAGCACCGTCGAGTCGGATTTTCTCGTTGCAACGCCCTTGGCATCGGCGGGGAAGGTGGGAATGTCCTTGTCCCAGCCCTCCGGCAGCGTGCCGTTCTGTATGTGCTGCCACATCTTGCCGAGCTCGGGATGCTCTTTTGCCCACGCGCTGTAGCGAGCGTTCCAGTCCTTCTCCCACGCGGCGCCGCGCTCGACGGCCTTGCCCATGTACTGACTGACTTCGTCAGGAATCAGGAACTGAGCATCGGGCGGCCAGCCATAAGCGATCTTGGTCAGCCGTACTTCTTCCACACCAAGAGCTTCGCCATGAGCTTCCCTGGTGTCCTGCCGGTGGGGAGACCCCCACCCGATATGGGTGTTGACGATGACGAGCGTGGGCCGCGCGATCTCTCGCTGCGCGGCCTGGATCTCCACGTCGAGCAGATCCAGATCGTTTACATCGGTTACATGCAGCACGTTCCAATTCCAGCCCATGAACCGCGTCGCGATGTCGTCGGTGAACGCCAGCGACGTGCTGCCTTCGATCGTGATGTGATTATTGTCGTAAAACCAGATGAGGTTATTCAGGCCGAGATGCCCGGCGACGGAAGCGGCTTCATTGCTCACGCCTTCCATCAGGTCGCCGTCTCCGCAGAAGGTATAGATGCGGTAGTCGAACAGATCTTTGTCGAAGCGCGTCGCCAGCCAGCGCTGTGCGATGGCCATCCCGACGGAATTGCCACAGCCTTGTCCCAGCGGACCGGTAGTGGTTTCTACGCCTGGCGTGAGCCCGTATTCCGGATGCCCGGGAGTCTTCGAGCCCCATTGCCGGAATTGCTTCAGTTGGTCCAGGGGAAGATCGAAGCCGGTAAGGTGCAGCATGGAATAGAGCAGCATGGAGGCGTGGCCGTTCGAGAGTACGAAGCGGTCACGACCCGGCCAATGGGGATTATGCGGATTGAACCTCAAGTAACGGTCCCACAGCACAAAGGCAAGCGGAGCCAGGGCCATAGGAGTTCCGGGATGCCCGCTGTTGGCCTTCTGCACCGCATCCATTGACAGCGTCCGAATGGCGTTGATGCAGAGCTGCTCCAGCTTCTTGTCCAGCCCTGTCGAGCCGCCCTTCGGATGGACTCCGGCATCCTTGGCGCTCGGGGTTGCGGTTGCTTGCTGCTTGCCTTGCGTTTCCATATTCACTTGACTGCTCACGTTTGCCACCTTTCATGTGTGCGAAGCAGGATCCGCTGCCGGCTTCACAGCGACTACGAAATTCGTACCCTGCCACTCGTTGTCTTGCGGCCAAAAAAAGGTAAATTGCACAGGTGAATTTTGGGTTAAAGAGGTCTGTACATCGACGTACTGAATGCCGAGAGACGTCGCGATCGAAGTCGAGTCCGTGCTGCTCTGCCAATTGTCCAGGCTCCAGCGCAGCTGGAAGGCCGACGAGGCCTGTATCCGCAGCAGCACTCCAGCGTCGATGTTGCGCACCTGGCGATTCATCTTCCATACTTCAATCTTGCAGAGCCGGTCCTCCGGCGCTCCATCCCGATATCGCGCCGCTACCGGGCCGAGGACGTCGAAAACCTTTCCGTCCGCAACCGACCGCAGCAGCCTGATGAAGTCTGCGTGTGCCCAATTGAGCGGAATCGCCGACCCGGTTGGCTTACCGAAGAACATGTGCTGCTCGGGAAGGTCGGGCCCATCCCATATCTGCTCGGGAATCAGGCCAATCCCCGAGGTAAATTTTTCAACCGTACGAATGAAATCGGTCGCGTCTCGACCCGCCGCAAGCTCGTACAGCCCCCGCTCCAGAGTCAGCAAGGGCCATGGTCTGCCCACGCCCCACTGGTCGAAAGCGCTGCCGTCGTCGCGCTGCCCATAGCCGTCATGGTTATACCGTTTCCAGCATGGGCCGGCGGGAGTATCGACTTTCAGTACCGCATCCACGACCTTCAGCGAATCAATCATCAAGGGATCATCCGCCGCTCTGACTCCGTATCGCACCAATTCCAGGAAGCCCGGATCCACGATCTGATTTGCTGGGTATTGATAGCGGTCTCCCGGCTTTTGATTCGCCAACTTAATTTGTCCGGAGTCCGGATCTTCGTCTCCGGTCGAACCCTCCGAACTGATAGCGGGATTGATGCGAATGTAGTGCCGCGCGATTCCGGGAACTAGCGTCCCATGGTTGGTAACGGTCCACTTCTCCACATGGGATTCGAGAAAATCGGAATAGGTACGGACGAACTCCGCGGTATGAGCGTCGCCGCGCGCTTCGAAGAACTCGGCTGCACAAATCAGCGCGGCAATGTTGGCGGCCAGCGTAGATGGCGAGTAGCCACCCGCCTCCTCCCATCGGTCCTGCATGGTAGCCGGGCCTTCGCGGATCAGGTAACCGCATGCCAGGGTCACCATGATGTAAGGGTCAAAGTTTGCCAGTCCATTCGCCTTCCACAGCCGCCAAGCCAACATGATGGGGAAGGCGACTTCGTCGAGCTGAATCCCTGTCCAGTAGGGAGAGCCGTCAATCCAGAAATTCTGGTAAAAGCCGCCATCCTCCCGCTGCGCGATCGCGAGGTAAATGAGAGCGCGCAGGGGAGTGACCGTGTCTCCTACGGCCAGCAAGGCGGTGGCACAGCCGACCATGTCGCGCGTCCAGACCAGGTGATAGCCGCCCAGATCGTCATCGCTCTTGTCCTCGCCCCAGGGAATACTCAGGCTGGCAATCATGGCGCCGGGATACATCTTATCCTCGTTCGCGAGCAGGAGATTCACCGTGCGGGCAAATAGGAATGAGTCCACGGTAGAGCACTTGTCGAGCAGTACCAGCCGTTTTCTCGTGCGCTGCCACTGATCGTCGAAGACTTGCAACGATTGCTCAAACGGAATAGCCAACGACTGCGCCAGCGTGGAAACCGAGTTGTGCGCCGTATGGCCGAAGGCAAGCCCTAGAGTGAACTCGGTGGTGTGGCTCAGGTCCAACTCTCCCATCATGGCTACATTACCGTCGGTCGCCGAGGTATATTCCCAATCCATCACGAAGTTGTCGGAGAGGTCTGTCCAGCCATCGTTCACGCCGACATAACCGACCGACAGCTTCTTCATGGGGATGCTGGCGCCGATGCTGAGATAAATGTTGTCACGGTGGGCCAGCAGGAAGCGGTGTCCGCGCGCCTCGACCACGTTTGCATTGTTGTGCCAGCCGCCAATCTGCAAGTGGGGAGCGCACAAAACGTACACGTGCAGCCGGCCCTGCCATTCGGGTGCGATATTGAGGCGGGTGCGCATCAGCAGGCAGGGCAGGTGAGGATCACCAATGACTGTCTTCTCGATGGAGTACTTGCCGTCGGGATCGGAGTTGGTCACCTTGAATCCGAGAGCGGCACTGCCCAGACAATCTAACTGGGTGATCATGCGGCGACGCTCGTCGTGGAAAAACGACTTGCCGTCCGTCACCAGGAATTGCGTGTCTCTGATCTGCGGCGTGTCGATGGTCGGGTAATACACCTCGGTGAGAACGCCATTTGCTAGCGTGTACCACAGCCGACTGGAAACCGAGTAGGCGGTTCCGACTGCATCTTTGGCTCCAAAGGTCCATTTGGGAACGATCCCAGGGCCGCCGGGTGCCGGGTTGTCCTTCTGCAATGGCGCTCCTCTAATAAGTGAAGCTGGGATGTTGAGAGCTTACAACAAGGGCTCAGGATACTCGTATCCCTGGTCCTTGTTCTATATCACGCGCTGATTGGCTTCCGGTCAGCAGCTTTTTGGCATAATATAACAACAACCCGCCACGCAAATTTTCGTTATCATAGTTCCAATAGAGTTGTGCTCCCAGCTCACCGATTCCTGTCGGTCTCGAAAACCGAATGATCCGAAGCGATACTTGCGCGCCCATGATCGAGCAGGAAAAAACTGAGGCTAAATTTGCGGCCTTGGAAGAAATGTGCCGCGCCATAGCGTCTCACCGGGATTTGTCCCAGGTGTTTGTTGCGCTTTCGCCCCATATTTCTCAGTTGCTGCCCTCCCACTATGTGAGCGTCGTGCTGCACGACGAGGAGTGCGGAGCCATGCGGCTGCACATCCTGCATTCTTCGGAATCGACACCCGACTGGATTGGACAAAATTTCGAAGTCGACGATTCACCCTCTGGGCTCGCGTGGCTAAACCAGGAGGTATTCATCTGCGAAGACCTGGAGCAGGAGACCCGGTTTCAGAAAGCCAGCGAGCTTCTGCGGCAGCACCACGTGCGGTGTCTGTGCGTGCTGCCTCTCACCACTCCGGCCGGACCCCTGGGCGCTCTTACCATTGGACGCAGTGAGCCTGGCGGCTTTGGCGAGGATGAAGTTGGATTCGCGAAGTTGATTGCGGCGCAGGTAGCGCTTGCGGTGGAGAATGCGATGTTTCGGCAGCGGTCGGCAGTGCTGCAACGTGAGTTGACTCGCGAGCGCGACCGCCTGCAGTTGGTACTGGAGTTGAACAATGCCGTGGTTTCCAATCTGGAGCTGCGGGCGTTGTTCGGTGCCCTCTCCGCCAACCTCAGGAGGATCATCGAATACGACTCCGCCAGCCTGCTTCTTCCCGACGGCAGCGACAAACTACGCCTCCACGCTCTCGATTTCCCGGACAGCCGCGGCTATCTGCAACAGGAAATGCTGATCAGCATCGACGGAACCAATGTGGGAGCGGCCTTTCGAACCGGCCATGGTCTGTTTGTGGGTACCGGAGGGCTACCGTACAGCGAGGACAAGGAGATCCTCAGAATTCGGACGGGAGAGGGATTCCAGTCTCTCCTGCTTGTCCCGCTGCAAAGTAATGGCGCTCCGGTTGGAGTTCTGTCGCTCGGCAGCCGTCGCGAACAGGCATTTTCGCAGGGTGATCTGGATTTCGCCACGCAGGTTGGCCGCCAGGTCGCCATTGCCGTGAATAATGCTTTGCAGCATCGCGCCCTTTCCGAGAGCAACCAGCAAATCTCGGAGCAGAAGTCCTATCTTGAAGACGAGATTCGCGCAGAGCAGGATTTCGAAGACATCATCGGCGGCAGCGCCGCACTGCGCGCCGTGCTGGAGCAGGTGGAAACGGTTGCGCCCACGGATTCTACCGTCCTGATCTGCGGCGAGACGGGTACGGGCAAAGAGCTGATCGCACGTGCGATTCATGAGCGCAGCGCCCGCCACAACCGGACCTTCGTGCGTATCAACTGCGCCGCCATCCCGCTGGGGCTTCTCGAGAGCGAGCTGTTTGGCCACGAGAAGGGAGCATTTACCGGCGCCATCACCCGCAAGATCGGCCGATTCGAATTGGCGCACCAGGGAAGCCTCTTTCTCGACGAAGTGGGCGATATTCCACCGGAGCTTCAGCCCAAGTTGCTGCGCGTCGTCCAGGAACAGGAATTTGAGCGCCTGGGAAGCTCACGCACCCAGCGCGTCGATGTCCGGATAATCGCCGCTACCAACCATAATCTTCAGCAGATGGTTGCGGAAGGAAAGTTTCGCAGCGATCTTTTCTACCGCCTCAACGTTTTTCCCATAATTGTCCCGCCGCTTCGGGAGCGTTCCGAAGATATTCCCCTCCTGGTGCGCTACTTCGTCACGAAGTACGCGCGGCGCATGAAAAAGCGGATCGAACGCATACCACCCGACACGATCGCGGCGCTTACCGAGTACTCGTGGCCGGGCAACGTTCGGGAGTTGCAGAACTTTATCGAGCGCGCCGTCATCCTCACCGCGGAGGAAGAGCTGGTGGCACCGCTGTCGGAGCTTCGTGCCACGAATCTACTTCCTGTTGCTCATGTTTCCTACGGCCAGGTCAGCTTGCGAGAGATCGAAAAGGGCCGGATTTTGGATGTTCTCCGCCAGGCCAAATGGGTCGTTGGCGGTCCGAGTGGAGCTGCCGCCCTCATGGGAATCAAACGAACCACTCTCCTCTACCGCATGGAGAAGCTCGGAATCTCCCGAGATCAGTGTCGATAGAGTCAGAAATCTGACACTCGTGTCAGAAACTGCCGCATAATTCTGACAGAACGAGCCGGCACGTGACTGCCAACTCAAAATTAACCTTCCATTTTCAACCACTTACTTGGATGCTGCGCTAAGGTGGGATATGGCAGCCGTAGTGCACAAGAAAAGTGCAAACAAGCCCGCGCTGCCATAGACCCGTTTTCAGAAACGAGCGTTCACCTCTGGCCAGGAAGCGTCCCAGGAGATGGTAATTGCTGAGAATTACGATCGAAAACAGCGAAACCGAGGTGCGTCTACTGCTTGAAGGCAGGCTGGAGCAATCCTTGGTTTCCGAGCTGGAACGAGCCTTTACTCAGCAGCGCGTCATCGCTTCAGAACACCCGGTCATCATAGACCTGTGCGGATTGACGGGCATGGATGAAGCGGGAGAGTCGACTTTGCAGAAACTCTATCAGCGGGGAGCCACGCTTCGCTGTGGGGACGTAATGAACACATACTTAGTGGAACGGATGGCACATGGCCCAGTGAAACCATTACAGGCGCCTTGCCGCCCATGCCACTCCAACGAAACTCAGGAAAATCAGCAGATGGAGGAGAAGGAAAGTGCGAATCGCGATCGGTTCTGACGAAACTGGCAATACGTTAAAACAGCAACTGACGGCGAACCTGGCCGCGACAGGACATGAGGTGCTCGACCCCACGTCCGGCGTGGAGCCTCAGGTACGCGGCGACTATGCCGAGCAGGTGGCTCTGGCCGTCCTGCGTCGCGATGTGGAAAGAGGCATCATTGTTACAGGACGCGGGGTCGGCGCATCGGTCGCCGCCAATCGCGTTCCGGGCATTCGGGCCGCGCTCTGTAACGATTCGTTTTCGGCGTTCTCGGGAGCGAAGTCGGAAGGCATGAACGTTCTTGTGTTGTCGGTGCAGTCGATTGACGCGGATCGTGCGAAGGAGGTCGTTGATGCCTACGTGGGGGCGACGCTTGCTCCCGTGGAACTAGTCGGCGGACTGCCGCCCCGGCGTCTTCAGCGCGTGTTGGAATATGTGAAGGAGAACATCGAGAAAGACCTCAGCGTGGCGGAGATGGCCCAAGTCGTTGGCATGAGCCAGTATTACTTTTCTAAGCTCTTCAAGATGAGCACCGGGACGACTCCTCACCAGTACGTCATGCGTCAGAGAGTCGAGCGCGCCCAGGAGATCCTCCGCGATGGAAATACGGCCCTCGTCGAGGTCGCGACGAATGTCGGCTTCGAGACCCAAAGCCACTTCACCAGCGTCTTCCGCCGGCTGGTTGGGATCACTCCCAAGAAGTTCCGGGAGACTCGCAGCGACAGCGGGATTCATCTGGCCGCCGCGGATGGAAAGCCCGAGAAGCAGGACCAGAAGTCCAACGCGACCGCCGCTTAGAACAGTCGACAAAAAGACGGAGGCTCAGCTTTAAGCTGAGCCTCATCGGTGTACGTAACAACCGGCGAACTGCCAGTCTACTTCTGCTTCTTCTTCGGCTTCATCGCCTTCGAATTGCCTCCGGCAGTTGCGCCTTCTGACCCAGCCAACTCGTTGGCTAGCGCGTCCGCATGATAGATCTTGCGTAACGCCTCGATGATTGCACGCGAGTCGGTCGCCACCGAGCGTCCCTGTACGTCGTCGTAGACAAAGTTCCAGGGCAGCGACTGGATATTGCCGTCGAAGATGATGCCCACCACCTCCGCATCCTTGTTGATCACCGGGCTCCCGGAGTTGCCGCCGATGATGTCGGGTGTGGAAGCCGTATCGTAGACAGTCTTCAAGTTCAGCGACGACTTTGCCTTCGTCCAGCTTGCCGGCAGCTCGTACGGAGGCTTGCTGCCATGGGCCGCGGCGTGTTCGAAGGCCCCGCCCATCGTCGTGAACCACGGTATGTGCTTGCCGTTCTCTTCATATCCCTTCACCGCGCCATAGCTGAGCCGTAAGGTAAAGGTCGCGTCCGGTGGGACGCTGAGGCCGCCCTGTGCAAAGTGAATCTTGGCGATGGTCCCCGCGTTTTTGCGAAGGACGGACTCCACATCATCCTCGTTTCTCGTATGTACGGCGACGGCGTCGGGCTCCACCGTCCGCATCATTATGATCAAGGGATCGGTGCTGGCCTCGACCGCCTTCTCTCCCCCTCGTAAAGCTGCTTGCGAACCGCTACGTCGTCGAGCTTGGTCCCGTCGATCACTTCCTTCGCGCGCTCTTCCGGTGATTTGCCGTCCAGGGTTTTCTTGAGGGTCTCATCATTCGGCCCGAGAACGCCCTGCATTTCGGTCAGGCTCTCAGCCAGCAGGACTTTCTCCAGTCCTTTGTAGACGGGAGCGGTGGAGAACAGCCTTTGCTCCAGAGTCGGAAGCGCAGAATCCTGATAGCCGCGAATGCGCTCATTGCTGGGCTTCTCCTTCTGCTGGGCTGAGCGGACGATGGCGCGCGCATAGTCTGCCAGATCGCCACGGAAACCGGCCATCTGGTCGACGTAGTAGAGCTGCTTATAAATTTCCTTCTGGACGTCGACCGCCTTAGAGATTTCGATCCAGGGATTGCCGTATTGTTTCTGCCGCTCGGCGTCGGAGCTGACGTAGTTCTTCAGGTCCTTCTCGTCAGTGCTTTTCTTGCCCATCATCTGTGGGTCTTTCAGTCCCTCCTCGAAACCGGTTACCGCCTTGAACGAGTTCTGGATGCCGAAGATCTCGTGCTCGGCTTGGCGTGAATTCTCCTCCGATTGCCCCGAATAGTTTTGCAAAGCGGAGAGCCGTTTTGGGTATGAAGCCAGCAGCATCGGGAATTGATAGTCGCGCAGAAAGTCCAATTGGTCGACCGTAAGCAGCCGGCCGGTACGTCCCGGGTGGCCGGAGACGAACACCAGGTCTCCTTCCTGTACTCCGTTCTTCGACCACTTCAGATAGTCCTTGATCTTTGCGGGTTCGCCATTCTCATAGGCGCGGAAGAACGAGATGTCGAGGTCATATCTGGGATATTCGAAGTTATCGGGATCACCTCCGAAGAAGGCAATGTCGAACTCCGGCGCGAAGACCAGCCGCACATCGTCGTACTTCTTGTACTTGTAGAGGTGATACAAGGCGCCCGAATACAGCGTTACCACATCGCAGCGCAGTCCGTTGACCGAACACTCCTTCTCGATCGGCCGACATCTCTTCACGTTGCGCCTTGCCCGCATCGGCGTCCGACATGCCTGGCTTGGCAACGGCGTTCACCCGCGAGGTCACGTCCTCGATGTCTTCCAGCACCACAAACTCAACCCCGGGACACTTCGGCTCCTCGGCCCGCGTTGGGGCGTAAAAGCCATCTTTCATGTAGTCCTTGCCATTGGTCGAAAGGTCATGGACGCAGCCCTGGGCGATGTGATGGTTGGTGAAAATTAGTCCATCGGCACTTACGAAGGACGATGAACCATTTGGCGCGCGAGCGGAAGAGAGCCGCACGTGATCCAGCCACTCCTGCGACGGCGCAAAGCCGTACTTGGCCTGGACCTTGTCCTTGGGAAACGCGTTGAACAACCACATGCCTTCATCGGCGAAGGCCGGCAGCACAAACAGAAGAGTGCAGAAGAAGACGACAACCCGCTTTTTCATGATCGCTCCGGTCAGAAGACTGTTCGCAGGGTCCGATGGGAATTGCCGGACTCGATAAGCAAACTCTTGACTATAAATTCTCGCCATCGGCGGGGCAAATAGCAGTCTGCGGTTCTGGATGGGCGGAAATCCGAATCGGGACTCCGGGACCTGGTATCTAAGAAAAGTAGCTAAAATAGACTCAACCATGCGCAGGGTATACCTCGACAACAACGCCACCAGCCCGCTTCTGCCCGAAGTGTTCGAGGCGATGCGTCCCTACTTCTTCGAGCAGTTTGGGAATGCCTCGTCCATCCACCAGCAGGGGCAGCAGGCGAGGGCGGCAGTGGAGCGGGCGCGCGAGCAGGTTTCCGAGTTGCTGAACTGTCGCGCTGCTGAGGTCGTCTTTACCAGCGGCGGCACCGAAGGCGACAACCTGGCTCTGTTCGGCCTGGTCAAGCCGGGCGATCACGTGATTACTTCGGCGGTTGAACATCATGCCGTCCTGAATGCCTGTAAGCGCCTGGAAGAGATGGGCTGCGCGGTGACCTACTTGCCGGTGGACGGACAGGCACTGATTGACCCTGACGACGTTCGACGGGCGATACGGCCCGAGACCAAGCTGATCAGCATCATCCTGGCGAACAACGAGACCGGGGTATTGCAGCCGGTAGTAGAGATCGGGAAGATGGCCGCCGAGGCCGACGTTTACTTTCACACCGACGCGGTTCAGGCTGCCGGCAAGATACCGCTAGACGTGAAAGAGATTGGCTGCGACCTGTTGACGATCACTGGACACAAGATGCACGGGCCGCAGGGCGCGGGCGCGCTGTATGTGCGCAAGGGAACTCTGTTGCAGCCGTTATTCTACGGTGGGCGGCACGAGCGCTCACGCCGCGCTGGGACGGAGAATCTGCCGGGAATCGTGGGGCTGGGCAAGGCGGCTGAGATTGCGCGCGCGGGATGTGAGGACGGCAGCGTAGAGAAAATGGCTGCTCTTCGCGACCATTTGCAGCGCGAGATCGTCGAGCGGGTCGATCAGGTTGGAGTGAACAGCGCAGGGGCCCCGCGCGTACCTAACACCACGAACATTCACTTCGACTGCATCGAAGGTGAGGCCATGGTGATCGCCCTCGATCTGAAGGGGTTGTCGGTTTCGACCGGCGCAGCTTGTTCGTCGGGAGCCATTGAGCCTTCGCATGTGCTGACCGCTATGGGACTGTCGGCAGATCGCGCACGCGCCAGCATCCGCTTTAGCCTGGGCAAGCAGAACTCGGCGGAAGACATCGATTTCGCCATCGAGCTTGTGCCCGAAGTGGTGGGCCGGCTGCGCGAGCTGAGCCCGGTGTATAAGAAAGCTGTCAGCTCTCAGCCGTCAGCTCTCAGCTAACATGCGGTGCGCGCAAGTAACGGGGTTATGTCGCCCCTGAAGGGACTCTGGTTCAATGAGAGGCCGTCGTACCCAGCGCTTCCGCGCTGGGCTTGAACTGTCGAACCGCTAATTGCTAATGACTAACAAAACCATCGCCGTAGCCATGTCGGGCGGAGTGGATTCGTCCACCGTCGCGGCGCTGCTCTGCGAGCAGGGCTACAACGTCATTGGTCTTACGCTACAGCTCTGGAACCAGCGACGCCTCTCGGGTCGCGATGGAATGCCCGACGCAGTGCATGGCCGCTGTTGCTCGCTCGACGACGTTTACGACGCGCGCCGCGTGGCGGAGACACTCGGCATCCCCTATTACGTCGTCAATCAGGAGTCGCGCTTCGAGGAAGATGTGGTGCGCCCGTTCGTCCAGGAATACCTCTCGGGACGGACGCCGATTCCGTGCAGCTTGTGCAACAACCACCTCAAGTTCGATCAGTTGCTCATCACCGCTCGCCAGATTGGCGCAGAGATGCTCGCGACCGGTCACTACGCGCGCAGCGAGTTCGACGAGCGCTCAGGCCGCTGGCTGTTGAAGCGTCCCGCAGACCTCACCAAGGATCAGACGTATTTTCTCTTCGGTCTGACCCAGCAGCAGTTGAGCCGCACGCTGTTTCCCCTCGGCGAAATGCGCAAGCCGGAAGTTCGGGAGGAGGCCAGGCGCGTGGGTCTGCGCGTCTTCGAGAAGCAGGATTCGCAGGAGATTTGCTTCGTGCCCGGCGGCGACTACAAGAAGTTTCTCGATGCCTACCTCGCCGAGCAGGGAGACGAGATTCCCGATACCTCGGGCGAGCTGGTCACCACGACAGGCGAGGTCATCGGCACTCACTCCGGTATTCACAACTTCACCGTCGGCCAGCGCAAGGGCTTGGGGGTCGCCACCGGATCGCCGGTGTATGTCCTCGAGATTCGCGGCGACCAGCGGCAGGTGGTTGTGGGAGGAGGCGAGGAACTCTATTCGCGGACGCTGATCGGCAAGCGCGCCAACTGGATCGCGATCGACGATCTTCGCGAGCCAATGCGGGTGCAGGCGAAAATTCGCCATCGCCACGGGCCTGCCAATGCCGTGCTCGAGAAGCTTGCCAACGGCGACGTTCAGCTGACCTTCGACGAGCCTCAGCGTGCCGTCACACCTGGTCAGGCGGTCGTCTTCTATGACGGAGACGTCGTGGTCGGCGGTGCCTGGATCTCCTGAATCGGCATCCAACCGCGCGGGAAGGAATTTCTACTTTGCGTGGCAAACTACGTTACTAACTTCTTCATCTGCTGACACACGGCGGCAATGCAGTTGCTGATCATGGTCGACGAATTGTCTGAGAAATTGCGCCGTGTCGCCGTACTAGATGAACATTTCGTCGTTGTGCTTGCCATTCCTGGGCTGCCGCGATTTCTGGAAAAGCGTTTCCAGCCCCACCCCGATGCCCTGGAGAACGCCATTCAAGTGACGGAAGGGCGAGAGCACGGTGTTCTGGACCTTCGAGCTGGTGTCTTCTACCCGGTCGAAGGTCCGGGTCAGCATCTCGTCGACGCGTATGGCATGAAGGCGCGCCCGGTCCATGAAGGAGTTAATGGCGACTTCAATCTTCTGGGTCTGGTCGCAGGCAGTTGTGCTCACAACCGAGACATTGTCGAGGATGATGTCCAGCTTGGGGCGGGTCGTCTCCAGCAGGCTCTGCACATCGGTGGTGAGCTTCTTGCTCTGCTCCAGCAAGGGCAGTGCGCGAGCAAGAACATCCTCAGACATCTGCCTCACGACGGCGCTGAGCCTACGGATGGTGAGGAACATGCCCAGAAGAATCAGCATTTGGAGCACTACGGCACCCGCCGTGACGGCGATAAAAATGGTCAGCTTGTCGTCCATGAATGCTCCTTGGCTGGAGTTTAGCGACCGTTTTTCCCGCTACTGGCCAGACGTGGTGCCAGGCTCGTCCGCCGTGGCTTCGCGATACGCCTGCTTGCCCGCGTCGACGGCAGAACGGAACTGGTCCTTCTGTTGCGAGATGTAGTCGCGGCCGCGGTCTACCCAGCTACCGGCCTGCTCGCGCGCCTGGCGGGCACGATCCTTGACCGCGTTCTGACCCTGCTCGGCTGCCTCGCGAATCTTCTGCCTGGTCTCATCGCCGGCGGTGGGAGCATAGAGAATACCGACTGCCGCGCCGATACCCAATCCCGCAAGGAACCACAAGAAACCGCTGCCCTCGTTCTCAGCCATGATTACCTCCTGCGTGAACTTGATGAAAGCCGGATGTTAGCACCCGCATTACAGAATTACAAACGCCCGGTCCAGCCAGTAGGGCTCCGGCGGCGACTCTTGGTACAGCGTTTGACGGTTTGTTGCAGAAGAGCTATACTTACTACATAAGTTGTACGCCCTCATACGATCTGGTTTGACCGCCCCCGCGCGGTAGCCCTCATGAATAACCAGAGTTTCAGCATCGGAGATAAGGTCGTCTACCCGAATCACGGGGTTGGCGTAATAGAACAAATCAGCAGCCGGACGATCGGCTCCCAAATCGAACGCTTTTATCTTCTCAAAATCAAAGCCAGCAGCCTGAAGGTGATGGTTCCTTTTCACAATGTAGGAAGCGTCGGCCTTCGCCGGGTAGTCCGCAACGGGGAAGTGCAGAAGGTCCTCGATTTCCTGATGGATGGCGAAATCGAGAACAATGCGGACTGGAAATACAGGTTCAAGGAAAATTCCGACAAGATGCGGACTGGCTCCCTTCTCGACGTCGCCATCGTTCTGAAGGGACTTCTGCTCCTCGCCAGGACTAAGCCTCTGAGCTTTCGTGAGAAGAAGATGCTTGAGCGAGCCCGCTACCTACTGGTGAGCGAGTTGGCGATGGCGCGGAATTGCGAGGAGCCGGAGATCGAGAATGTCCTGAACCGGGCATTGGGCAAATGCAAGCTTCGCTTCCCGGAAGCTTCCATGGTCGAAGCCTAAGCTTCGTTCCCGCCTTACGATTGCAACTTCGAAGAACCAGCGACGGACGCGGTATCTCGCGCCCGTCATTCTTGACTGAGCAGCTCACGCCACTTTGTCTTCTTTTACATCGCAGCTTCGGCAAGTGGACGTGATGTCCACCCGATTACGCCGCAAGTGGTTTTCGAAAGCGGCCAGTCGCCGATGCGTTTCTGTGCTGTACGTCTGGTCGCCGCCAGCTACGCTTCCGCTTTGTCTCGTGGTACCGCTGTAGGTCGCCGAGGCCGGCGCACGGCCGCCTTCCCGCGAGGCTCGGCGGTCCAGCGCCTCTTCCTCCAGCCTGGTGGGAATCTCCTCACGAACCGATTCGCCTGCAATGGCTGAGTCCTCGGCGCGCGCTGCCAGCCCGGCGGGCCGCATACGTGTCTTGTTCGAATTGGGAGCTGTGTCGGTGAACACCCCCGCCACCCGTTCCGGTTGCAGGCTTTCCTCGTTGGGCAGTGCTTCGCCGGTGGCGGGTAGTTCGCTGGGATCAGGGGTAATGGCGTGCGTGCTGTCTTCACGGTGCAGCACTCCGCCGGTGGTCTCCAGCGACTTGCGATAGCGTTCGTTGTAGTCGGACCAATCGCGTTCGTTTTCTTTCCTGTCATGACTGAAACTGCTCTCGTCGTATCGCGGCAGCGCCTCGATCTGCTTCTTCGTCATGTCGGCATAGAAGTCGTCTTCGTGTTTGGCGTAAGGACCAATGCGGCCGGCCGATACGAGGAACTTCTTGCTGCTGAGCCATCCGCCGGAATCGACCACAGCGTACCGGATGGCGCCGCTGCCATGATCGAAAATCACGTCCTCAATCTTGCCTAATTTCTCATCGTCCACTCCGTAGAGCGATGCGCCGCGAATATCATCCACGTCATCGTTGAAGCGGTAATCGCGCAAGCTTCCGTAATGCGCCATAAAGTACTCCTGTTCGGGTAGCGTTCAGACTCCGGTTACACAGATGCAGGATCGCGGTGCAAATGCCGTCTCGCCCGGGCTTGGCGGATTTCAGAACGCTTGCTTCAGACGAAGATAGGTTTCGGAGAGCAGCTCGGGAAGAACACGGGTCTCGGCCACTACGCTCATAAAGTTGGCGTCCGCCACCCAGCGCGGTAGCACATGCATGTGGACGTGCCCAGCCACCCCGGCTCCGGCGGCCTTGCCGATGTTCATGCCGACGTTCACGCCGTCAGGATGGTAGACCTGGAACAGAATCGCCTCGAGTCGCTGGGTCAACTCGGTCATCTCGGCGAGCGACTCCCGCGGGAGCTTGCTCAGCCGATCAAGGTGCTGGTAGGGAACCACCATGGAGTGGCCCGAGGTGTAAGGGAACGCGTTCAGCACCACAAAATTGTGTAGTCCACGGTGAACGATGAGTGCCCGTTCGTCGTCGCCCATCGCCAGCAGGTCACAGAAGACGCAGCCCGGCGTTTTGTCGGCGGAGCTGATGTACGCGTAGCGCCACGGGGTCCAGAGAACGTCCACAGAGGCAGAGTAACAGAGGAAACTCGGCCGTCGTGCGTTGCTGCTGCCTGACTTCCTGCTTCTCATTCGGGGGGGTTGGTCTCACCAGCCTCCACGCTCGGTTAAGAGTGCATAAAAATTCAGAGATGTGGCCCGAAATGCGCGCGGCTATTGGAGTTAGAGGTTTGACACTGCTGGGGGCGGTTGCTATAGTCGAAGCAGTCCTTGGCAAGCGGGGCCCGCTCCAAAGGATCCGGCCGCTGGGTTGTTCCAAACCCGCAGAAGCGGGAAATCATCCAAGAAGACTCAAGCCAGCAGTCCGTTTTGAATCCCGGCTCCCTATCGTTACTCAAATAGCGGTAGCTCAAGTACCCAACCCATGGCTCTCGACAACACCCAGACAGAAACTTCGACCACGCAAACGCAGGACCCTGCCGCCGAACACCAGCCGAATGAGCAAGCTTTTGACGCCCACGCGTCTGACCAGGGTCAAGATCAGCACGCTCCGAATGCTCAAGCAGAAGAGCGCGCCCAAGCAGAAACTCAGGCTGAACAACCCACGCAGACTGCTGAACAACCTACAGACGAGCACGCCTCCGGCGCGGCCGTAGCTGAGCAAGCTCCGGCTGAAAGCCATGCGCCGGCTGAACCTGCGCCTCCTGCTAAAAAGGCAGAGAAGGAGCCCAGCATGGAAGACTTCGCCAGCGTGCTGGAGTCTTTCGAGCAGGAGCAGGCCCAGACCGAAGCGGCCCTCAACGACGAGCAGATCGTATCCGGTCACGTGCTCAAGGTCACACCCCAGTACGTCGTGGTCGACATCGGCTACAAGTCTGAGGGCGTAGTTCCTGTGTCGGAGTTCACCGACCACGAAGGCAACGTTACGGTGCAAGCCGGCGACGAAATCGCGGTCATGCGCGAGCCGGGGCACACGGAAGAGGGCTACATCAATCTCTCCCATCAGAAGGCACAGCGGCTGCGCGCCTGGGATGAGATCGAGAAGGTCTACAACGATAAGGCTTCGGTAAAGGTGCGCGTCATCGATCGCATCAAAGGCGGCCTGACGGTCGACATCCTTGGCGCCCGCGCCTTCCTGCCGGGCTCGCAGGTTGATCTCCGCCCGTTGCGCAACCTGGACGGCCTGAAGGGTCACGAGATCGAAGTCCGCATCATCAAGCTGAACAAGAAGCGCGGCAACATCGTGGTCTCGCGCAAGCAACTGCTGGAAGAGGAACAGGCCGAGAAGCGCACCAAGACGCTCGACCATCTCGAGGAAAGCGCGATCCTCACCGGGACCGTGAAGAACCTCACCGACTACGGCGCTTTCGTCGACCTGGGTGGCATCGATGGCCTGCTCCACATCACTGATATGTCATGGGGACGCCTCACCCATCCGCATGACCTGGTGCAGGTGGGCGACCAGATCCAGGTGAAGGTGCTGAAGTTCGATAAAGACAAGCAGCGCGTTTCGCTCGGCTTCAAGCAGCTCACTCCCGACCCGTGGCTGGATGCCGCGGAGCGCTATCCCATCGGGGCCCATGTTCGCGGGCGCGTCATCAGCGTTACCGACTACGGCGCTTTCATCGAGCTGGAGCAGGGAATCGAGGGCCTGGTCCACGTCAGCGAAATGACGTGGTCCAAGCGCATGAAGCACCCCTCGAAGCTGGTGAACGTAGGCGATCAGGTGGAAGCTGTGGTGCTCAACGTGAATCCCACGGAGCGCCGCATCAGCCTCGGCCTCAAGCAGCTTGAATCGAACCCGTGGGAGACCTTGCACGAGAAGTTCCCGGCGGGTACCGTGGTCGAAGGCAAGGTTCGCAACCTGACCGATTTCGGGGCCTTCATCGAGATCGAAGACGGCATCGACGGCCTGGTTCACGTCAGCAACCTGAGCTGGACCAAGCGCGTGAAGCATCCTTCCGAGGTGCTGAAGAAGGGCGACAAGGTACGAGCAATCGTGTTGGCTATCGAGCCCGAGCAGCGCCGCCTGTCACTGGGCGTGAAGCAGCTTCAGCCCGATGTGTGGGAGACCTTCTTTGACCAGCATCGCGTGGGCGACGTCATTCACGGGAAGGTGCTGCGGCTGGCCAGCTTCGGAGCCTTTGTCGAGATCGCTGACGGTGTGGAAGGTCTGTGCCATAACTCGGAGGCAGTGGACTCGCACGGGGCCCCGATAAAGCTTGAGCCCGGGCAGGAATTCGAGTTCAAGATCATCAAGATGAACCCGGCCGAAAAGAAGGTCGGGCTCAGCATTCGGGCCGTAGGCGAGGAAGCTTCCCGCGCGGATGTCGAAGCTTACAAGGCTCCGGCGACCAGCACATCGGGCGCAGGATCCACCATCGGCGAGTTCATGAACTGGAAGCGCGCCAGCAACGAAAATAGCTAAACAAACAACAAGTATGTGCAAAGGGCCGCCAGTGATGGCGGCCTGCTTTATTTCAGTTGTCATTAAGAGAAGAGTCCCGTGAAGAGATGCTCTGCGTCAGGCGCGTTTGTAGAAGTCGTGCCCTGACGCCAATCTCGCCAAAAGCGACTCTTTACTTGTTCAGGTTGATCCGCAGGTTCACGTGCGGCGCATTGCGATCATCGAACTGGCTCACCGTCTTGGTATCGCTGCGCTTGCCATCGAGCTCGGCGTAGACCTCGTAGTCGACGTTGCGCTCCAGCTGCGGGAAGCGGTAGGTGCCGTCCTTCTGCGCAAAGAACGTTCTCACGTTCAGCGTCTTCTCGTTCTTCAGGTAAACGACCGCGTCTGGAATTGGCTTGTCATTCTTGTCCATCACCACCCCGGTGAGAACACGCTGATTAACGCGCGCCTTCTTTCCCGAGTCATCGCTGGGCGCCTGCCCGAGAGGGATTTGAAGCTGCCAGGCACCGCAGGACAGCAGCACGAAACAGAGCAATAGCACGTTGAGCGGCTTCTTCATTGGTTTCAGTTTACTCTGACTGACGCCCCAATTGTTGCGCAGTCAGGTGAATGCTCACATCCTGCCGTTCGTTGTCGTCGATATGCACGGTGATTTCCGGTTTGGGCGTGCCTTTTGGCGTCTTAATATCGGTTTGAATCACATAATCCTGAGTGCCGACCGGCACGCGTTGCGCGAATTCGCCTCTGCGGTTTGATACCTGCTCCCAGCGAAACTTCTTCTCCGAGGCGCGCCGAATCCTGATGGGTACTCCGGGCACCGGCCGGGAATCGGGCCCCCATACCGTTCCAAAAATCAGCGCGTAGTCTTTGCTGTTGTTGTTTGAGGTTGACTGCGGTGAAGGGTTCAGTGGTGCGGAGGAGAGCGCACCACCCATCAGCAGAATCGGGAGCAGGACGGAGAGCAACCTTGCGACCTTCCCGACGACCGGGGAGATGCCGGTCAATACTCACCTTCCTCGTCGGACTCCTCGTCATCGTCGTCTTCGTCCTCCTTTTCCCCTACCCGGCTCAGTTCGAGAGGATCGACGGCAACCACCTCAAAGTCGGTGCCGCACTCCGGACAGGAGACGACTTCACCTTCGTCGACCTCATCTTCTTCAATATCGAGATCACTTTCACATTCGGGACAAATAACCATGATGATGCCCTCCGTTCGGGGTCGGCCTGGAACCGTTAGGTCACAGCGCCATGTGCCCTTTTATATTTAGAATCTCTTGCTAGCAGCGTCAAGTAAGGACGCTGAAGAAATCCGAGGTCTTGTCTCTCCATGTGTAACCCAAAAAGCTTCCTGGCAGGAATCGCGTTTTTGATGTTGACGGTTCCCATGGCATTTGCTCAAAGTTCCGCCAACTCGAATTCACTGCCCACCTCCTCACCCGATCCGCGGGTCGCGGCCGCACTTCGTGAGGTTTCTGCCGACCGCATCGAGAAAACGATTGTGAAACTCGTCAGCTTCTATACCCGGCAAACCCTCTCATCGGATATGCCGGCCGCGAGCGGCAAGGGTGCTACCGCGGCAGCCGAGTGGATCAAGAGCGAGTTCGAGAGCTACTCGAAAGATTGCGGCGGTTGCCTTGAGGTGAAGACTGACGAGTTTACGCAAGAGCCCGGGCCGCGCGTTCCCAAGCCCACGAAGATTACTAACGTGTACGCGGTGCTGCGTGGCTCTGACGCCGCCAACGCGGGCCGCATCGTGCTGGTAACGGGGCACTACGATTCGCGCAACAGTGAGACGAATGATGCTGCGCAGCAGGCTCCGGGAGCCAACGACGATGGCAGCGGCACGGCAGTGAGCATGGAATGCGCCCGCGTGCTGAGCAAGCACAAGTTCCCGGCGACCATCGTTTTCCTTGCGGTTGCCGGCGAGGAGCAGGGGCTCTACGGCAGCGCGCATTTCGCCAAGATGGCGACGGCGCAAGGATGGGAGATCGAGGCGGTGCTGAACAACGACATCGTGGGTGGCGACCGCACACCGGGCCTGATCGGGCAGGATCCGCACGTGGTACGGGTGTTCTCCGAAGGCATTCCCGTGAATGCCGATGAGAAACAATTAAAGCTGGTTCGCGCCACCGGCGGCGAGAACGACAGCGCATCACGCCAGCTTGCCCGCTACATCGCGGCCACGTCACAGGAGTATCTGCCGCCCAAGACGTTTCACCCGCTGCTGGTGTTTCGACCTGACCGGTTCCTGCGCGGGGGTGACCAGACCTCGTTTAACCAGCAGGGCTACGCGGCGGTGAGATTCACTGAGTTCCGCGAGAACTACAATCACCAGCACCAGAACGTCCGGACGGAAAACGGCGTCGAATACGGCGATCTGCCGAAGTTCATCGATTACCCCTACACCGCGAATGTCACCCGGTTGAACGCGGCGGTTCTCGCCTCGTTGGCCTCGGCGCCGGCTCCTCCGGCCAACGTTCGCATCTTGACCAAAGAGTTGCAAAACGATTCAACTTTGGTGTGGGACGCCTCGCCCGGAGGCTTGGCGACCGCTTATGAAGTTCTCTGGCGCGATACTGTGGCTCCGGAATGGCAGCACGCCAAGGACGTTGGCAATGTAACCAAGGCGACGTTGCCGATATCGAAAGACAACGTGATCTTTGCCGTGCGGGCAGTGGGCGCAAAAGGGCATCGTAGCCTGGCGGTTGTGCCGGTGCCGGAGCGGTGACGTGCTTGGGTTTCTTGAGGTCCTCGGGTGGAGGACGCCTTCAGGCGTCCATAGCAGTAGCCATTTCAGGGAGCGCTTAAGCGCCTGAGATAATCCACAAGAATTACCTCAGCGGCTGAAGCCGGAACTAAAACGAATGGCCGATATGCACCGCTTCATGAAGCGGTGCTCCACCCTTTCGGCTAAACTGATAACGCAGGGCATCGCCCGAGCACACTGAGCTTTCATGCGACGCACGACCAACATGGGCAGCATGGGACTGAGCTTCCCACCCTTCACTCCAGCGGTGAAGCAACTACTGATTGCGAATTGCGCGATCTTCCTGCTGTTCGCGCTGTTTACTGCCGTTAACAGCACAGCCGAGCTTGCAGGATGGCTTTACGGCCACTTAGGCCTTGAAGGCTATGCCGTCGTCCACGGCGGAGTCTGGCAGTTGGTGACCTACGCCTTTCTGCACTTCGGGCTGCTGCATCTCCTGTTCAACATGCTGGCCTTATGGATGTTCGGCGCGCAGTTGGAGCAGGACTGGGGCTACAACCTGTTCATGCAGTTCTACTTCTTCTGCGTGATCGGGGCAGCGGTTTGTACGGTTCTGATTTCGTTTACCGGCATTCTGGGAGTCAGTCCCCGCACTCTCACCGTCGGCGCCTCCGGTGGGATCTATGGATTGTTACTGGCCTTCGGGATGTTGCACGGGGACTCGGAAGTAATGCTCTTCCCGCTGCCCTTCCTGATTAAGGCGAAGTACTTCGTCATCGGCATCATCGGCCTGGCCCTCTACGGAGCATTGTCATCGGCGCACAGCTTGGGGCAATCGACGGCTTACATGGCCCATCTTGGCGGATTGCTGTTCGGCTACATTTTCTTGAAGTTCGTGCCGCGCCGCGGCTTCGCCTATGCGACTTCCGAGCGCTATTACGGGTTGCGCAACTCCTACTACAAGTGGAAACGGCGCCGGGCGGCCCGCAAGTTCGAGGTCTACATGCGCAAGCATGACCGCAATGACTACAAGCACGACGACTACTTCGACGAACACGGCAATTTCAAAGACCCAGGCGCTTCGGCTGGCGGAAAGAAGAACGGCGACTCGCGCTCAGGCTGGGTGAACTGAAGGGCGGTGCTTCAGCGAAGAGAGGTGCCTCAGATCTTTCGCCGATCAGGTTTCAAACACCATCTCCAAATTCTCGTACACCGTAGGAATGGTGCACAACTCCGGCAATTGCAGCCAGTAGCGATGTACCTCGGGGTCGTGCTGAGCTTCGACGCGGGTCTCCTCCGACTTCCAATAGCGCGTGTGGAAGAAGCGGTCTGGCCGTGAGGCGTCGCGACGCAGGGAGTCGCGGCTATACCCCTTGTCGCGCATCAGGGTGTAGAGCTCACGCAGCATGGAGACAAGCTCCTCCTCCTTGCCGGGAAGAGCCTCAATCACTGCCAGCGATACGATTTCCTCAGCCAACCCCCACCTCCGCTACATTTTCGATTCCACCGCGATCAACCGCATAAAGTTGGTAGCGCCGATGACGCGCTGCGTGCCGGCAACCAGGCCAAACACATCTCCCTGCGAGAGCGCTCCCAGGGCACGCAGCTGTTCTTCGGCGAAGTGCGCCATGCCCTCCACCGTAAGCTCCGCAGGACAGCGTACAGGAGTCACTCCCCATAAGGCGTTCATGCGATTGTGCACGGCCTCGCTGAAGCTGAAGCCGTAGATATCGGCCGCAGGCCGGTACTTGGAGAGGATACGCACGGTGTTCGCCGTCTCGGTGAAGATGGCGATGGCGCGAATATTCAAGTCGTGTGCGGCGTGCGCCATCGCTTCGCAGATGGTCTCAGCGATCGACATGCGCTGGTTCGGTTGGTGCTCCGGCGTCAAGGGATGCAAGTTCGCGGCTTCCGCCTCGTTGACGATGCGCGCCATCATCTGCACCGCCTCGCGTGGGTATTTGCCGACCGCTGTCTCGCCGGAGAGCATCACGGCGTCGGTGCCGTCGAATATTGCGTTGGCAACGTCGCTGGCCTCAGCCCGCGTGGGCCGCGGATTCTCGATCATCGACTCCAGCATCTGGGTGGCGGTAATTACCGGGCGGCGGAAATCGAGCGCCCGCCGGATGACGTACTTCTGGATGGGCGGAACCTTCTCCGGCGCTACCTCGACGCCGAGATCGCCTCGCGCCACCATGACGCCATGTGCCTCCTTGAGGATGGCGTCCAGGTCTTCGATGGCCTGCGGCTTCTCCAACTTGGCGATGACACCGACATCGTCGCGGTAGCGGGCGATGGCCTGTTTTGCACGCACCACGTCGGCCGCCGCGCGGACAAAGGAGACGGCCACGACATCAACGCCATTCTTCATGCCGAATTCGAGGTCGGCCAGATCTTTCTCGGTGAGGGAAGGGATGCTGATGTTCGTGCCCGGCAGGTTGATTCCCTGGTTTTCGGCGAGCGTGCCTCCGTTCACGACCTCGCAAACCACGTCACCGTCACGAATTTCGCGAACGACGAGTTCGATCTTTCCATCGGAGAGCAATATTTGCTCACCCGGCTTTACATCGTTGGCCAGCCCTTTGTAAGTGGTCGCGATCACATGGGAAGAGCCGAGCACATCGCTGGAGGTAATGGTCAGCGTCTGCCCCATCTCAAGGGCGACCGGGGCGCTCTCCTTCAGTTTGCCGGTGCGAATCTTGGGACCTTGCAGGTCCTGTAGAAGGCAGATCGGCTTTCCCAGTTCGCGCGCCACCTTGCGCAGCCGGTGAATGCGCTCTCGGTGTTCATCGTGCGTCCCATGGGAAAAGTTCAGGCGGGCGACATCCATTCCGGCGAGCATCAACTCGCGCATCGCGTCTTCCGATTCGCTGGCCGGGCCGATAGTGCAGACGATCTTCGCCCTCCGGCGGTGAGTTGCGGGAGCGTGCAGCGGGTCGAAAGCGGTCGTCGATTCAGTGTAGTTGTGCGTTGCGGCTTGCAAGCGGCCTCTCGTGCCGTCCCTACAGGACTTGGGCTTTATATCTGCGACGTTGACCCAGGGCTTCCGCCTTGGGCTAGAATTGTCAACATTTCAACTCATGCCGTTCGCGCTGCGCTTTTGCCGGAGACCTTGAGGCCTGACGCCTGAGACCTGACGCCTGACGCCTGACACCGCCACTGATAGCTGACAGCTGACAGCTTGTTTTACGCCTGGATCTTTCTCCTCGCAGGATCAATCTCCGAGTGCGCGCCAAACAGATATCGCGGAAAGCGCAGCGCGTTGAACTCCGCCCCGATGAGCACAACCATCGAGACCAGGTACAACCAGATCAGCAGCGAAATCGCCGCACCGACCGAGCCGTAGATCACGTCATAGTTGGCGTAGCGGCGCAGGTAAAAGCCGAACAACACGGTGGAAACGAACCACAGCACGGTGGCCAGTGCCGATCCCGGCAGAACACGGTGCCACGGCTGAGTCCGTGGAACCCCGTGGTGATACACCAGCCCGATGACCGCAACGCTGGTCAGCGCGGCGATGATCCACCGCACCGCAGTCCACAGCCCCAAAATATAAGGCCCAAGCTCATGACCTGTATGGTAGACCGTCCAGCGCTCAATCTGGTTCCCAAACGCCACCAGGAACGACGCAAATGCCATTGGCAGACCGGCCAGCACAACCAGCAGCAACGCGATCATGCGCTCCTGCACCAAGCCCCAGGTCTTCGGCATCTGGTACGCCTTGCGGAAGCCTTCCATCCACGAAATCATCACGCCCGAGGCGGTCCAGAGGGTGAAGATCGAAGTCGTGAAGAGCAGCTTCAGCTTGACCGGCTTGCTCGCCGAGAAATATTGCAGCACGGCAGCGCTGGTGCCTTCCGGCAAAATACGGCCCAGCGAGCGATACACTTCGCGAAAGAAGGTCTCTGTGGTGTGCGAGGTCGACAAGACAGAAGCGAGCACCAGCACGGCAGGGAACAGCGTGAGAATGGCGGAGAAGGCGGCGGCCTTGGCAATGGCGAAGGCGTCGTGCTCAAAGGATCGCCAAAAAGCCAGCCGCAGCTGTTGAAAGAAAGGGAGCATCAGTGTGCGCAGAAGCAGTTTACACAGCCTTAAAGCTGTGGGATACGATAAAGCTGCAGTGGCGTGACTAGCGCAATTCGGGAAAAATCCTTATCCAGCGTGAACACGCTGGCGTGATGTTCGACCGCAATTGTCGCAATTAGGGAATCGATCGTGGTGGGGCAAATACCCTTTGCGCGGGCCATACGAAAAACTGACGCCGCCACTCGGTAGGTGTCAAGTCCCGCCGGCTCAAGAAGGTCGAATTGCGCCAGAAATTGCTCAATGTGCCTGACATCCCTCGTTAGTCCTTGCAAGACTTCGGTTACAACGATGCCGGTCAGGGCAACGGGTTCGCTCTCCTCAATAAGGCGACGTAGTTCAGCGCCAGCGCTTCCCGGGGAGGAAGTGAAGAAATCGATCCAGACAGCGCTGTCTACGAGAATCAAACACGATTCCTTCGCGATGCGGTGAGGTCACCACTCCATATCCCGCTTCCATAGTAGCGAAGAATACCTTTGCGACTCTCTGAGCGAACGAGCAATTCGAGCGCCTTGTCCACAATCTGGCGCTTTGTTTTGAGGCGCGTAAGCTTGCGGGCCTTCCGCATCAGGCTGTCATTGATTTCAATGTTGGTTCGGCTCATGAATCAAGCATACACCAGTTATCAAAATCTTTGTGTATTCGCTCAAAAGGATGTCTTGTGGCTAAATACACCAACAAAAAGCCCGGAGCTTTCGCCCCGGGCTTCATTATGGCTTCCACGAACCGAACAGCTAGTCGCCTTCGGTCATCAGCTCTTCGCCTTCGTTCTCGCCTTCGTTGCGGAGCAGCTCCAGCGCGCGTTCGGCTTCTTCGTACGCGGCCGTGACTTCCTCCTGCACCTTTTGAGCGGCCTGCTCCATCTCCTCCGAGAGCCGGACATTGCGGTAGTACTCCATGCCGGTTCCCGCGGGAATGAGACGGCCCACGATGACGTTCTCCTTGAGCCCGCGCAGGTGATCGACGGCGCCTTGAATCGACGCTTCGGTCAGCACACGCGTGGTCTCCTGGAAGGACGCCGCCGAGATGAAGGAGTCGGTCGAGAGCGAGGCCTTGGTGATACCCAGCAGCAGCGGACGGCCGGTAGCCGGCTTGCCGCCATTGGCAATCGCCTTCTCGTTCTCTTCGCGGAAGCGGAACTTGTCGACCTGCTGTTCGAGCAGGAACGACGTGTCGCCCACGTCTTCCACCTTCACCCAGCGCATCATCTGGCGAACGATGACTTCGATGTGCTTGTCGCTGATGTTCACGCCCTGCAAGCGGTAGACTTCCTGGATTTCGTTCACCAGATAAGCCTGCAGCTCTTTTTCACCCAGCACGGCAAGAATGTCGTGCGGGTTGAGCGGGCCATCCATCAGCGGCTCGCCCGCCTTAATGCGCTCGCCTTCCTGAACGTTGATGTGCACGCCGCGCGGCACCGAGTATTCCTTCTCCGTACCGTTGTCGGCCACCACGTAGATCTTGCGCTGGCCCTTGGCCACGTCGCCGAACTTCACCACGCCATCGATCTCGCTGATGACAGCGGTCTCGCGCGGCTTGCGGGCTTCGAACAGCTCGACCACGCGCGGCAGACCGCCCGTGATGTCCTTGGTCTTGGTGGTCTCGCGCGGAATCTTTGCGAGCACATCGCCCGGCGTGACCTCGTCGCCATCCTGCACCATGAGGTGAGCCCGCGAAGGCATCAGGTAACGCTTGGTGCCCTTGCTGCCCTTGATGGTGATGGCCGGCTGGCGCTTCTCGTCAGGCGAATCCATGACCACGTGACGCGACAGGCCGGTGACCTCGTCGACTTCCTCGTGCAGCGTCAGACCTTCCTGCAGGTCCTTGAACTGCACGGTTCCGCCGATTTCGGTGAGGATCGCGAAGGTGTACGGATCCCACTCGACCAGAACATCGCCGAGCGAAACCTGCTGACCGTCTTCGACCTTCACGCGAGCGCCGTAAACCACTGCGTAGCGTTCCTTTTCGCGGCCCTTCTCGTCTACCACGGTAATCGAACCATTGCGGTTCATGACCACCAGGAAGCCTTCCTTGGAGCGGACTGTGATCATGTTCACGAAGCGCACCGTGCCGTTGTTCTTGGCATCGAGGCGCGACTGCTCGCTGACTCGCGAAGCCGTGCCGCCGATGTGGAAGGTACGCATGGTGAGCTGCGTTCCCGGCTCGCCGATGGACTGCGCCGCGATGACTCCCGTGGCCTCGCCCAACTCGACCAGTCGGCCCGAAGCCAGGTTGCGTCCGTAGCACATCACGCAGACACCGCGCTTCGATTCGCAGGTGAGCACCGAGCGAATCTTCACCCGCTCGATACCGGCAGCCTGCACCGAAATGGCCAGCTCCTCGGTAATCTCCTGGTTGACGTCGACGATCACGTTGCCTTCGTAGTCCTTGATCTTCTCCAGCGACACGCGGCCAACGATACGATCACGCAGCGGCTCGATGATCTCGCCCGACTCCACGATGGAGGTGACGTAGATGCCATCGACCGTTCCGCAGTCGTATTCGCTGATGATCACGTCCTGCGCCACGTCGACCAGACGGCGAGTGAGGTAGCCCGAGTCCGCGGTCTTTAGAGCGGTATCGGCCAGACCCTTACGCGCGCCGTGGGTGGAGATGAAGTACTCCAACACCGTCAGACCTTCGCGGAAGTTCGCCGTGATCGGCGTCTCGATGATCTCGCCCGAAGGCTTGGCCATCAATCCACGCATGCCCGAGAGCTGGCGAATCTGCTGCTTCGAACCGCGAGCGCCGGAGTCAGCCATGACGTAGATGGGATTGATCTCGCCCGTCTTGTCGCGCTGCTGCATGGCGCCGAACATCTCGTCGGCCACTTTTTCCGTGATCGCCGACCAGATTTCAACCACCTTGTTGTAACGCTCGCCGTTGGTGATGGCGCCGTCCAGGTACTGCTGCTGCACAGCGATCGCCTGCTGCTCAGCGTCGCGCACCAGGCCCGCCTTGCTCTGCGGAATGACCATGTCGTCGATGCCGATCGACAGGCCCGCCTTGGTCGCGTAATGGAAGCCAAGCTGCTTGATGCCGTCGAGCATCCGCACCGTGGTCTCCAGGCCGAAGCGCAGGTAGCAGTAGTTCACCAACTGGCCGACGCCCTTCTTCTTGAGCAGGCCGTTGATGTACGGCATCTCCGCCGCGCCGCGCTTCAGGTGATCGTTCATGATGGCGCGGCCTACCGTCGTCGAGATGAACTGGCGCTCGAAGTTGGTCGGCTCGGTGTGGATCACGTCCTGATCGTCGTACGCCGTGGTAAGGTCGATGACTTCGCCGCTGTAGCGAAGACGAATCGGGGTGAGCGTTTCCACCTCGCCGGCTTCCTTGGCGAGCAGCACTTCCTCGATGTTGGCGAAGGCGCGGCCTTCGCCCTTGGCGCCCGGCTTCGCTTTGGTCAGGTAGTAAATGCCCAGCACCATGTCCTGCGTAGGCACGGTGATCGGCTGGCCCGACGCGGGCGACAGGATGTTGTGCGAGGCCAGCATCAGCACGCTGGCTTCGACCTGCGCTTCCGGCGACAGCGGAATGTGCACGGCCATCTGGTCACCGTCGAAGTCTGCGTTGAACGCGGTGCAGACCAGGGGGTGAATCTTGATCGCCTTGCCTTCCACCAGCACCGGCTCAAACGCCTGAATGCCGAGGCGGTGCAGGGTAGGAGCGCGGTTCAGCAGCACGGGGTGGTCCTTAATCACCTCTTCCAGGATGTCCCATACGATGGGCTCCTGCTGCTCGACCATTTCCTTGGCCTGCTTGATCGTCGTGCAGTGACCGGTCTGCTCCAGCCGGTGATAGATGAACGGCTTGAACAGCTCCAGCGCCATCTTCTTCGGCAAGCCGCACTGCTGCAGCTTGAGTTCGGGACCGACCACGATCACCGAACGGCCGGAGTAGTCCACGCGCTTGCCCAGCAGGTTCTGGCGGAAGCGACCCTGCTTGCCCTTCAGCGTGTCGGAGAGCGACTTCAGCGGGCGATTGTTGGCGCCACGCAGCACGCGGCCACGGCGTCCGTTGTCGAACAGGGCGTCCACGGCTTCCTGCAACATGCGCTTTTCGTTGCGCACGATGACTTCCGGCGCGTGCAGGTCCATCAGCTTCTTCAACCGGTTGTTGCGGTTGATGACGCGGCGGTACAGGTCGTTGAGATCCGACGTGGCGAAGCGGCCGCCATCGAGCGGAACCAGCGGACGCAGCTCCGGCGGAATGACCGGAATCACATCGAGGATCATCCACTGCGGCTTGTTGCCGCTCTTGCGGAAGGCCTCGACCACCTTCAGGCGCTTGGCATACTTCAGCCGCTTCTGCACCGAGGTCTCGTTGCGCATCTTCTCGCGCAACTCGGTCGACATGGTCTCGACTTCAACCCGCTTCAGCAATTCTTTGATTGCCTCGGCGCCCATCATGGCCTTGAAGCCGCTGGCACGGAACTGCTGATCGAGTTCGCGGAACTTGGTTTCGTCCTTGATGACCTCGCGCTCTTTCACCGGAGCTTCGCCGGCTTCGACCACGACGTAGGCCTCGAAGTAGAGCACGGACTCAAGCTCGCGCAGCGAGATGTCGAGGATGTGCCCGATGCGGCTGGGCAGTCCCTTGAAGAACCACACATGCGAGCAGGGCGAAGCCAGCTCGATGTGGCCCAGGCGCTCGCGGCGAACCTTCGACAGCGTGACTTCAACGCCGCACTTGTCGCAGATCACGCCGCGGTGCTTCATGCGCTTGTACTTGCCGCAGAGGCACTCCCAGTCGGTGACCGGCCCGAAGATGCGCGCGCAGAACAAGCCATCGCGTTCCGGCTTGAAGGTGCGGTAGTTGATGGTCTCCGGCTTGGTGACTTCGCCGTGCGACCAGCTGCGAATCTTTTCCGGCGAGGCCAGGCTGATGCGGATCGCGTCGAAATCGGCGATAGCGTTTCCCAGATCGAATGGACTCGAGCGGTACATAATTAGTCCTCAGTTGTCGGTGGTCAGCTCTCCGTTCGTCTGACCTGTTGTTAGTTGTTACTGGCTGCCAGTCGAGGCAGCTTTTCTCGTTGTCTTGCTAGGGCTCAAATGCCTACTGTTCGCCTTCGAGCCGCGTAATCCTGTGCTCGTGGATCTGCGCAATGTGCAATAGACGAGCGGTGGCCTCGGCAATCTCGCTGGTATAGCTCTTGATTCCGTCAACGCTGGACTTCAGGCCATCGATGCCGGCCTTCATTTCGTGCATCTCGCGCGCAGTAACTCGACCGTTTGGGTCAGGGCTTCATGGCGTTCAGTAAGTCTTTCGAGCCGCTCGTCTATTGTCATCACGTGTTCTCCTTAGTCGGCCGCAACGGGCTCGGGAGCCGGAAGCTGCTTACGATCGTGGGTCTTGATCAGCTCCACGTCGAGACACAGCGACTGCAACTCGCGAATCAGCACGTTGAACGACTCCGGCACACCCGGCTCGATCGCCGCTTCGCCTTTGACGATGGCCTCGTAAATCTTGGTGCGGCCATACACGTCATCGGACTTCGCGGTGAGCAGTTCCTGCAGGATGTACGCTGCGCCATAAGCTTCCAGCGCCCACACTTCCATTTCGCCGAAACGCTGTCCGCCGAACTGGGCCTTGCCGCCCAGCGGCTGCTGCGTGATCAGCGAGTACGGACCAATCGAACGCGCGTGGATCTTGTCGTCGACCAGGTGCGAGAGCTTGAGCATGTAGATATAGCCGACCGTTACCGGCTGCTCGAACTTCTCACCCGTCATGCCGTCGTACAGGTAGGTCTTGCCCGAGGTGGGCAGCTCCCCTTCCGTCAGCAGCGACTTGATCTCGCTTTCCTTCGAGCCGTCGAATACCGGCGATCCGAAGAAGACGCCGTCTTTCATGCCGTCGGCTACGCGCTCCAGGGTCTCGTCGTCCAGGTCGACCAGGTTATCCAGGAACGGCGTGTTCTTGAACAGCGTCCTTGAAGTCGCGGCGCAAGGTTTCCGCCTTCGAGTTCTCCTGCAACAACTGGTCGATCTTCTGCCCCAGTGCAAATCCGGCCCAGCCGAGGTGGGTTTCAAGAATCTGGCCCACATTCATACGGCTTGGCACGCCCAGCGGGTTCAGGACGATTTCCACCGGCGTCCCGTCTTCGAGGTAAGGCATGTCCTCTTCCGGCAGGATGCGCGCGATGACGCCCTTGTTTCCGTGGCGGCCGGCCATCTTGTCGCCGACACTCAGCTTGCGCTTCATGGCGATGTAAACCTTCACCAGCTTGATCACGCCCGGTGGCAGCTCATCGCCCTTCTGCAGCTTCTCTTCTTTCTCCTTGACGATCTTGCGGAGCACGTCGATCTGGCGCGACGTCATCTCCTCGATTTCGTCGATCTGCTCGTTGATCCGCGGGTCCTTGTCGGCGAACTTGATGCGCTTCAGGTTGCGCGTCGAGATGCGCTCGATGGTTTCGCGGTCGAGAATGACGCCCTTGGTCAGCAGGCGCTTGTTGGTGCGCTCGTCGTGCAGGTCAGCCAGCACTTCCTTGTTGCCCAGCAGAGCTTCAAGGCGCTTCAGACGCTCGTCGGTGAGGATTCGAATCTCGTCCGACAAGTTCTTCTGCAAACGCTCGACCTGCTGCGCTTCGATGGCCTTGGCGCGCTCGTCCTTCTCCTGGCCCTTGCGGGAGAAGATCTTCACGTCGACCACCGTGCCTTCGATACCCGGAGGGCAGGTGAGGGAAGCGTCGCGCACGTCGCCGGCCTTCTCGCCGAAGATGGCGCGCAGCAGCTTCTCTTCCGGAGTGAGCTGGGTCTCGCCCTTGGGCGTGACCTTGCCCACCAGGATGTCGCCGGCCTTCACGGTCGCGCCGATGCGGATTACGCCGCTCTCGTCGAGATCGCGCAATGCCGACTCGCTGACGTTGGGAATGTCGCGCGTGACTTCTTCCGGACCCAGCTTGGTGTCGCGCGACTCGATCTCGAACTCCTCGATGTGGACGGAGGTGTAATAGTCCTCCTTCACCATCTTCTCGGAGACCAGGATCGCGTCCTCAAAGTTGTAGCCGCGCCACGGCATGAAGGCCACCAGCACGTTACGGCCGAGCGCCAGCTCGCCCATGTCGGTGCAGGGACCGTCAGCGATGACCTGGCCCTTCGCAACCCGCATGCCCTTCTTCACGATGGGCCGCTGGTTGATGCAGGTGTTCTGGTTCGAGCGCTTGAACTTGGTGAGCTGATAGATGTCGCTGCCCACCTCGCGCGAAAGCTGCATGGGATGATGCTCGCCTTCGACGCGCACGATGATGCGCTCGGAGTCGACCGAGTCCACGATGCCGCTGCGGCGTGCCAGCACCACGGCTCCGGAATCGCGGGCGGTGACGCCCTCCATTCCGGTACCGACCAGCGGCGCCTGGGCGCGAAGCAAGGGAACCGACTGGCGCTGCATGTTCGCGCCCATGAGAGCGCGGTTGGCGTCGTCGTGCTCCAGGAACGGCACCAGCGAAGCGGCGACCGATACCAGCTGCTTCGGGCTGACGTCGATGTAGTCGACTTCGTCCCGGTTCACCAGCACGAAGTTGCCGGCCTTGCGGGCGTTGACCAGTTCCGCAACGATGCGGCCCTTGTCGTCGATCTCCGCGTTGGCCTGCGCGATGACGTGCCGGTCTTCTTCCCATGCTGACAGGTAGAAGGAGAACGGCTCGTAATCGATGAGCTTCTTCTTGCGCTCCTTCAGGTCGGCGTTGGCCTTCAGGACCTCGGCCTTCTCCAGGTGATCGCCGACACGGTAGTCGCTGTCGCCGGCGTTCACCACGCTGATCGAAGTCGAGCACGCGCCCGGCCTTCACCTTGCGGTACGGCGACTCGATGAAGCCGTAGTCGTTGATGCGCGCATAGCAGCTCAACGACGAGATGAGTCCGATGTTCGGACCTTCCGGCGTCTCGATCGGGCAGATACGGCCATAGTGCGTCGGGTGTACGTCGCGGACTTCGAATCCCGCGCGCTCACGCGACAGACCGCCCGGCCCCAGTGCCGACAGACGGCGCTTGTGCGTGATCTCCGACAGCGGGTTGGTCTGGTCCATGAACTGCGACAACTGCGACGATCCGAAGAACTCGCGGATGGCAGCCATGACCGGCTTGGCGTTGACCAGGTCGTGCGGCATGGCCGTCGACATCTCCTGGTACACGCTCATCTTTTCCTTGATGGCGCGTTCCATGCGGACCAGTCCGATACGGAACTGGTTCTCCAGCAGCTCGCCGACCGCGCGTACGCGGCGGTTGCCAAGGTGATCGATGTCGTCCACCGAGCCGATGTTCTTGCGCAGCTTGAGCAGGTAGCGGATGGTTCCGTAGAAGTCTTCCGGCTCGAGCGTGCGGTTTTCGAGATTGGTGGCGTCTTCCTTCTCGAACAGCTTGATGTTGAACTTCAAGCGGCCCACGCGCGAGAAGTCGTACTTCCGGGAATCGAAGAACATGCCGTGGAAGAGCGAGGTCGCGGTGTCGAGCGTCGGCGGATCGCCCGGACGCAGCTTGCGGTAGATCTCGATCAGCGCTTCCTGCGGCGTCTTGACCGAATCGCGGCGCAGCGTGGCGCTGATGACCGTGCCCACATCGTCGCGCTCGGGGAAGAACACGTGCACTTCGCCGACGTTGGCGTCGAGCATCTTCGACAGCTTGTCGGCGGTCAGCTCGGAGTTGGCTTCGAGCAGCACTTCGCCGGTGGTGGTGTCGACGACGTCGGCCGCAACGAATGCGCCTTCCAGATCGCTCAGGTCGACTTCGATTTCGGAGATCTTGTGCTTGTGGATCTCCTTCATCACCGCCGCCGTAACCTTGCGGCCGGAGTGCGCGATCTCTTCGCCGCTCTTGGTGGCGATGCGATGCGCCAGCTTCATGCCCAGCAGGTTCGTCGGGCTGGTCGACTCCCGGCTCCAGCGTCCAGTAGATCTTGTTGTCGCGAAGCGCCAGCCGGTCGACGGTGTAGAAGGTGCGCAGGATGTCCTCGTCCGAACGCAGGCCCAGGGCGCGCAGGAAGATGCTGCCCAGGAACTTGCGCTTGCGGTCGATGCGCACGTACAGAATGTTCTTCTGGTCGTACTCGAACTCGACCCACGAGCCGCGATAGGGAATGATCTTGCCCAGGAAATAGGTGCGGTTGTTGGCGGTCTCGAAGAACACGCCCGGCGAACGGTGCAACTGGCTGACGATCACGCGCTCGGTTCCGTTGATGATGAAGGTGCCGTTCGTGGTCATCAGCGGAATGTCGCCGAAGAAGACTTCCTGCTCCTTCATGTCGCGAATGGAGCGGTTGCCGGTCTCCGGGTCCTTGTCGTAGATGGTCAGACGCATCGTGACCTTCAGCGGCGCGGAATACGTCATACCGCGCTCTTCGCACTCGGCCACGTCGTACTTGAGCTGCAACCCGACAGGGTCGCCGCACTTGTTACAAAAGTCGGGTGTGTTGGCGTTGTACGTGCCGCACTTGGTGCAGAGCACATCGCCCAGGTGGAACGGATCGGTCTTGACCGTCGCACCGCAGTTCCGGCAAGTGGTGCGCAGGTGGTTCAGCCCCTTGAGGTGACCGCACTTGCACTCCCAGTTGCCGATCGCGTACTCGACGAAGTCCAGTTGTGATACGTTCCGAAAGTCCGTGATGGGAAACACGGACTGAAATACCGCCTGCAAACCGGCGTCATCCCGTTCGCTCGGCAGCGCATCCATCTGCAGGAAGCGGTCGTACGAACGCTTCTGCACCTCGATGAGGTTGGGAATCTGAATGGTCGCCGGGATCTTGGAAAAATCGAACCGATTTCTGTTGGCAGTTTTTTGTTGCGCCATGTATAAAGCTCCTAAATCAGTTCCGGCCAGGCTCGGCGGAGCCGGACCGTGTATGCGCGACAGGGATCAGTGCCGTCGCGCTGTGGCAGTTTGGGTCTGAGAAAAACGGGGTTGGGAATTGCGCAAAAAGACGAGCGCGCCCGCAGAGACAGAGGTCCCCCCAAGCGCCGCTTGAGGCGTCGAGCAATCCCGTAACCAAACAGTTCGGGAATTCGGCCAATTATATCCTGCCGAAATGAGAATTTCTTCCCGCGCCAGTATCTTCAGGCCTTGTCCTCGGCTTGCCTGCCTCTTGCACCTGAGCTGATGCTCGAGGTCAGCTTGCCGCCTGCCACTCACCTGCTGTGTTTGCGAATTCGCTTGGAATCCGCTCCACGATGCCCGGGAATTCCGCGATACCCGCTGTTAAGTATCGCTCAAGCTTCCACGGCTTCATCGCGCCTCTCCACGGCCGCTCTCACGTGAAGAAGTACGTTAGCCGCCGCTTCCGTCGTCCGAAAGCGGCAGCAGCCTGAGCACTCCGGTCAGCTCGCCGGAGTGAAGCGCCCCGCCCGTCGCCTTCCAGGGAAGTTCGATACAAAGCATCCCTTGATTGCAGAACGGGGCGAAACCTTTACCCCTACTTCACCTCGACGGTTGCGCCCGCGTCGGTGAACTTCTTCTTGATGGTCTCGGCTTCTTCCTTCGAAATGCCTTCCTTCACGGTCTTGGGAGCGCCATCGACCAGGTCCTTGGCTTCCTTCAGACCGAGGCTGGTGACTTCGCGGACAGCCTTGATCACGTTGATCTTGTTGGCGCCGGCAGCGGTCAGAACGACGGCGAACTCCGTCTTCTCTTCCACCGGGGCCGCAGCCGCGGCGCCCGCACCGGCAGCGCCCGCCATCATGACAGGGGCCGCAGCCGCTGCCGAGACGCCGAGACGCTCTTCCAACTTCTTTACCAGCGCCGCCGCATCCAGAAGCGACAGGCCTACGATTGAATCTTCCAACTGCTGCAGATCCGCCATGTGTTTCTCCAATATTCGTTATTCGTTGTGTTTGATTTCGTTATCGCCCTGAGGCTTCCAGTGTGCTCGCCCGCATGCCAGACATCACGCAGAAGCACGCCTCACAACGGATAACCAAAATCCTCAGGAAGCGCTTTCGCGTTTCCAAACTCTCAGATAGTGCGGGCCGTCCGGCCCGCGTACCTCAAACCTTTTGTCCTCCCGAGTCGAGCTTCTATCCGCGAGGGATCTGCTTTTCTCTACGCGCTTGCGGCTTCGCCACCGGCAAACTTGTTTTCTTTGACGCCCTGGTCGATGACCACCGCCAGGTCGCGTCCCACGGCATTCATCACCGTGACCAGGCGCTGCGCTGGAGCGTTCATCAGCATCAGCAGCTTGGCGTAGATCTCTTCCTTGGAGGGCATGCTGGCCAGCGCGTCAATGTCTTTGATCTGAATGACGCGGCCTTCGACGATGCCCGCCTTGAAGGTGTATTCCGGGTTGTCCTTGGCGTACTTGCTGAGCGCCTTGGCCAGCGCGACCGGGTCGCCGCTGGTGTAGGCAATGGAGGTGACGCCGGCCAGGCCCTTCATGGCCTCTTCGACCTTGCTGCCCTTGGCAGCGCGCTCGGCCAGCGTGTTCTTCACCACGCGATACTTCGCGCCCGCGCCGCGCACCGCCTTGCGGAGCTCGTAGTCCTTCTCCACCGTCATCTTGGCAAACGTGCCCACGATGGCGTGGCTGGCCTGCTGCAGCTCTTCGCGTCAGCTTCTCGACCTGCTCGATTTTTTTCTCTCTGCTAACTGCCATGTTCGAATCCTCTTCGTCGCTACGCGCGCTAGCGAGCCGTTCCGGCTCGCCGTTAGTGCGCTTTTGCCGCCGGGGGCTATCCCTTTGCCGCTGCTTCGACGGCGCGGTGTCGATTGCAATGCCCGGGCCCATCGTGGAGCTCAGATAGCAGCCCTTGATGTACTTGCCCTTGGCCACCGACGGCTTCGCCTTGATGACGCTGGTGATCACGGTTGCTGCGTTGTCCACCAGCTTGTCAGGCGGAAACGAAATCTTGCCCACCGGCACGTGGACCAGCGCCGTCTTGTCGGTGCGGAACTCAACCTTGCCGGCCTTGGTTTCCTTCACTGCCGCCGCTACATCGAAGGTCACCGTGCCCGTCTTCGGATTCGGCATCAGCCCGCGCGGGCCAAGCACCTTGCCCAGGCGGCCCACCGACTTCATCATGTCGGGCGTGGCGATCACGGCGTCGTAGTCGGTCCAGTTTTCCTTCTGGATCTTCTCCACCATGTCCTCGCCGCCCACGAAGTCAGCGCCTGCTGCTTCGGCTTCGCGAACCTTCTCGCCGGTGGCGATGACCAGAACCTTCTTCGTCTTGCCCAGCCCGTGCGGGCAGAACTACGGTTCCGCGCACCATCTGGTCGGCGTGCTTGGGATCGACTCCCAGGCGCATCGTGAGGTCCACCGTCTCGTCAAACTTGGCGAACTTCACCTTCTGCAACAAGGGCACGGCATCCTGAAGCGTGATAAGAACGCGCTTCAATTTCCTTCCGTGCCTTTTCGATGTTCTTTCCCGATTTCTTCATTGCACTCCCTGTCTCCCACCGCTTCCCGTTGCTGCTGAGAAGCCGTGGTGTTTACGACTACGGCCTTGCGGCCGCCTTATCCCACGATGTGGGATGAAAAACTTACGCCGTGACCTCGATGCCCATCGAGCGCGCTGTGCCCTTGACGCTCTTTACCGCGGCTTCTACCGAGGCCGCATTCAGGTCAGGCATCTTCTGCTTGGCGATCTCCAGCACCTGCTTCTCGGTGACCTTGCCGACCTTGTCCTTGTTCGGCGTGCCCGAACCCTTGGCCACGCCGGCAGCGCGCTTCAGCAGAATCGCCGCCGGAGGCGTCTTGGTGATGAAGGTGAACGAGCGGTCGCTGTACACCGATGACCACCACCGGGATGATGAGGCCGTCCATTTCTTTGGCGCTGGTTCTGGCATTGAACTGCTTGCAGAACTCCATGATGTTGATCTGCGCCTGACCCAGCGCGGGGCCAACCGGAGGAGCCGGCGTGGCCTTGCCCGCCGCAATCTGCAACTTCACCGAACCTGTAATCTTCTTTGCCATGTTCTCTCTTCAATTCAGGGCCAGAAGCGCAGGCCCGCTCAAATTCGCCTAACTGGCAATTACGTTTGTTAACGCCAATCCCACCGCCGGCACCAGCTTCTTGTTCACTGGGTCGACGGTAACGCCCAGGCTCTCCAAGGTGTGGGATCCAAGCACTTCCATATCCCCCGGCTCGGCCATGACGACGTTATCGCCGCCTGTGAAACCGTCCGTCGCCACGAATACTGGAGCCAGGTCGCGCTCGATGATGTTCCCCTCAATGGTGCGGAACTGCATGCGGCGTACCGGCTTCACATCCCATCGGCTCAAGCCGAGTACGCGATACCCAGCTATACGCGGCGCCAGTATCCACCACCACGTCCAGCTCTTCAGCCTTGGACGGAACGGCTGGATTCCAGACGCGGAGATGTGCCGAGAAAATGCCCATTGTCCTACGTTACGACCTTCTCCACCTGCCCAAATTCCAGCTCCACCGGAGTCTGAGCGGCCGAAGATCGTGACCATCACCTTCAGCGTCTCGCGGTCCTCGTTGACTTCGTCCACTATCGCCGGTAAAGCTGGCGAACGGACCTTCGGTGATGCGCACCGACTCGTTCTTCTCGAACTTGACCTTGAGCTTCGGCTTCTCTTTGCTGTCGGCGACGCGATACACGATCTGCTGCACTTCTTCTTCCGACAGCGGCGTCGGCTGCTGGCCGGTGCCCACAAATCCGGTAACGCGCGGCGTGGACTTCACCACGTGCCACACGTTGTCGTCCATGTCCATCTCCACCAGCACATAGCCGGGATAGAACATGCGTTCGCTGGTGTACTTCTTGCCGCCGCGAACTTCGGTCACCGACTCGGTCGGGATCAGCACCTGGCCGATGCGATGCTCGAGCTCGGGATAGGCGCGCACCCGCGACTCCAGCGACTCTTTCACCTTGCGCTCAAAGCCCGAATAGGTGTGGATGATGTACCACTTCATATTCGGGTTCTTCGGCGTCTCTTCCGCTACAGCCGTTGTGGTGGCTGTGGTCGTCTCGCCGGAGGGCTGCGCTTCCGCGCCGTTGCTTTCGGGTTTAATCTCTTCGTCTGCCATTATTACCGCTTCTGCCATTCCGCCTGCACCTAGCGATGTGCCAGGCTGCGCAGCGCCTGATCCATCGTCTTCTGCAGGATCGTGTCGATCACCCAGAAATAGGCTGCAAACAGGAACACCGTGATGATGACTACTGTGGTCGTGCCCTGCACTTCCTTACGGTTGGGCGTGGTCACCTTCTTCATCTCGGTGCGCACATCGTTGTAAAAGCTCTTGGCGCGCTGCGGCCAGGCCTTGATCGCTGCCAGCCGGTCCTCATGAACGGGTTCGATTGCTGCGGACTTCGCCATCTGATACCTGTTTCCGGCGCCGTTGCGCCTCTACTTCATTTACCGCCCTTCGCTGCTCGGCCCTTGGCTCGTCGCCGGAAATAACCTTCCGGCGAAAAGCGAATCGCGAACAGCGTATCTGGCAGGGGCGGAGGGATTCGAACCCCCAAGTCCGGTTTTGGAGACCGGCAGTTTAACCGTTGAGCTTACGCCCCTGTTGAGCTGTCAGCCGCCAGCTATCAGCTTTCAGCTCGTGTTACGCTGAGAGTTCTTCCTCTCAATGCCGTCACCGCTCAAGACGACCTCTACAAATCGAATCAGCCGAAATCGCCACAAACAGGCTGATAGCTGGCGGCTGATAGCTGACAGCTATTTCGTTTCTTTGTGCGACGTGTGCTTGCGGCACGTCCGGCAGAATTTGCTGAACTCCAGCCGAGCCGTCGTGGTCTTCTTGTTCTTGGTGGTCGAGTAATTGCGATTCTTGCAATCACTGCACTGCAACGTAACAATCTCGCGGGGCATTTGCCTTCTCCATTCGGTTTGCCTCGCGGTTTGGACCCTTGAGGCCTTGTCCGAGTCGAAGCTCGGAAATCAGCGGGAACTCTTAGCCCCGCCGAGAAACTTCGGGTGCCCCACTCCGGCTGGTTTTGCCGGGGTGGGACTCAATCCCTAAGCGATGATCTCGCTGATCGTGCCCGCGCCGACGGTGCGGCCGCCTTCGCGAATAGCGAAGCGCAAGCCCTTTTCCATTGCGACCGGCGTGATCAGTTCAATCTCCAGCGCCACGTTGTCGCCCGGCATCACCATCTCGGTGCCTGCCGGCAGTGTCGCCACTCCCGTCACGTCCGTGGTGCGGAAGTAGAACTGCGGCCGATAGCCTTTGAAGAACGGCGTGTGCCGTCCGCCTTCATCCTTCGACAGCACGTACACTTCGCCCTTGAACTTGGTGTGCGGCGTAATCGAGCCCGGCTTGGCCAGTACCATGCCGCGCTCGACGTCTTCTTTCGCAATGCCGCGCAGCAACAGGCCGGCGTTGTCGCCCGCCATACCTTCGTCCAGCTGCTTCTTGAACATCTCCACGCCGGTTACCACCGTCTTGCGGGTCTCGCGGAAGCCCACAATCTCAGACTCCTCGCCCACTTTCACCTTGCCGCGCTCGATACGGCCCGTAACCACTGTGCCGCGCCCCTGAATCGAGAAGATGTCTTCGATCGGCATCAGGAACGGCTTGTCAATATCGCGCGCCGGCAGCGGAACGTTCTTGTCGACCGACTCCATCAGCTCGTCAATCTTGGCTTCCCACTGCGCCTCGCCGTTCAGAGCTCCGAGAGCGCTGCCGCGAATCACCGGCAGATCGTCGCCCGGGAAGTTGTACTTGGTGAGCAGCTCGCGCACTTCCATCTCGACCAGATCGATCAGCTCGGGATCCTCCACCGCATCGCACTTGTTCAGGAACACGACGATGTAGGGCACGCCGACTTGGCGGGCCAGCAGCACGTGCTCTTTGGTCTGCGGCATCGGGCCGTCGGTGGCGGCGACCACCAGAATGGCGCCGTCCATCTGCGCCGCGCCGGTGATCATGTTCTTGATGTAGTCGGCGTGGCCGGGGCAGTCGACGTGGGCGTAGTGCCGGTTGGCGGTCTCGTACTCCACGTGCGCCGTGGCAATGGTTATGCCGCGCGCCTTCTCTTCCGGCGCATTGTCGATCGAGTCAAAGGAACGGAACACAATCTTGGGATTGTGCTTCTGCAATACCTTGGTGATGGCCGCCGTTAACGTCGTCTTGCCATGATCGATGTGCCCGATCGTGCCCACATTCACGTGCGGCTTGCTGCGGTCAAATTTCTCTTTCGCCATAATCTCACCTAGTAATACCGATAAAGTTTGCTGTACTTCTCGCGCAGGGGCAGGTCAATCTCCTCCAGCGCGGTCAAATAATGTTCCCGAATCTGGGCCTGGTCGCTCACGCTCAGCGCTTCATAAAGTTGCTTGGCGCTTCGGCCGCCCTTGGTCAGCGTCGCATCCGCCGTTTCCAGCAATCGCTCGCGCAAAACCCGGTCAAAGTCGCGGATAGGAATTCCCTTGCGTTGTAGCAACCGCAGAAAACTCTCCACGTTCCGCGGAGCAAACACCCGATTGAACGCGGACTGCAGCTGCTCGAACTCCTCCAGCTTTTCGACTTTGAGACCTGCCTGCTGAAAGGCTGGTCTGGACTCCGATTGCATACTGGAACTAGTCATCCACGGGGGAGAGCTTGCCATCAACTCAAGTTGTGAGGCTGTAAGTATTTGACGCTTCAGGCGCCAAATGGATTCTTACTGCCAACTGCCGAAAAAACTGGAGCTGATGATCGGGATTGAACCGATGACCTCTCCCTTACCAAGGGAGTGCTCTACCAACTGAGCTACATCAGCCCGTAAACCTTTGCAACACTGGAGCGGGAGATGGGAATCGAACCCACGACCAACAGCTTGGAAGGCTGTGACTCTACCACTGAGTTACTCCCGCTGATCCACTCCCCGGTCCTTCGGGATCCCGCCCCAAGTCGATCAGAAACATCAACGATCGTCTTTCGAATGCTCTTCGCGCTCGCGGTCGATCTTCCGGCTCCACGACAACGTACGGATGGCAAACATCGCCAAAATCGCCAGGGTCGCCAGCTTGAACTTCTGATCGTCAATCGTTAGGGCCGCCAGAACCGCCAAAACCGCGTACGCACCCATCGCTATCCAAAACTTCATCAAGAAACCTGGTGCACAGGGGAGGATTCGAACCTCCGTAGCTCGCAAGGAGCGGCAGATTTACAGTCTGCTGCCATTAACCACTCGGCCACCTGTGCACAGTCGACCGAGCCAACCGCCCTGACGCCTGGAAAAGCATCTAACGCTGCGGCCGCAAATACGCGGGCCCGGAACCGCTCGTCCCTGCTGTCAAAGACCTAGCCAACTCAGCCGCTCAGCGACTAAGAACATCCTGCGCAACTCTGCAACAGCCCCGCAATCGCACTTCCGCGCGAGTTCACACCTAAATGGAAGCTGCTATTGGATTCAGTTCTCTAGGAAAGCTGCGCGTCTTGCTTGGCTCTACTCCCACTACGCCTCGCGGCGCGCTCAAGGGTTACAACCTGGAGCTGGCGAAGGGATTTGAACCCCCGACCCTCTGATTACAAATCAGATGCTCTACCAGCTGAGCTACGCCAGCCTTTGGCCTGCCATGGCACTCAAAAGTGGCGTAGGCAGACCTGAAACTTTCCCGCCAACCGGGCACAAACATAAAGGGTAACACAACGGCAACCTACGTGCAACTGGCGGCACACATCCAGATATTCGCCGCTTTCAAAGCGACCACAATACCCGCAACTCGCCACTCCCAGGGCCTCTTCCTGGCTGGGGATTCTGCAGAGTGTGCCCAGCGCGGGCACGTGAAGCGGAACACTTTGAGTCTACCCGTTTTCCGCGCGCTTCGCTAGTGGGAGCTTTTCCCGTATGATTCTGGCTGATCAATGCGTAGCCGCAGGCGTCAAATCTGGATCGCACTCGTCGTAGTTCTGGCTCTGGCGGGCGCAATTGTCGCTGCTATCCTCCTGCGCAAGGGCGCCGCCCCCGATACGGTTCGGCTGCTGCCCGATTCCGACGCGGTGTTGTATGTCAACCTTGAGCCGATTCGATTGCTGACGGAGCTGGGGAAGAAACCTGCTCCTAACCGCGATCCGGAATACCAACAGTTCGTCAGCGAGACCGGCTTCGATTTCGAGCGCGACCTTGACCGGGCTGCCTTCGCAATTCATTACGGAACCGCAAGCGATCAGGAAACCCGCTACACCGAGATCCTGCAAGGCCACTTCGATCACAGCCGCGTCAGCCAGTACCTGGCTAAACTGTCGAACAATGCCATTGAGCATTACGACGGATTTGATGTGTATGTGATTCCGCTCGAAGGCCGCACCCTTCGCGTAGCGCTGCTGGGGCTCGATACTGCCGCAGCTTCGAACAACGCCGATCCCGGCTTCATTCACTACATCATTGACCGCTACAAGGGATCGGCTTTGCCTTTCCCGGGGCCGGCCCTGGTACGCGACTACTATCGGCGCGTTCCTCTGGGAAGCGTGGTTTGGAGCATTGCGCGGACCCCGGCTCAGATCTCGATGCAGGACCGCGGGGAGTTGTTGATCCCCGGCGGGTGGGGCAGTCTGCTGCCCAAGGGAAGCGTCGTGATCGCGTCTGCGCGGCCATTGACAGACGTTCGTCTTCGTGCCCAGGTCATCACCCAGAGTGAGGCAGAGGCACGCGGGTTCGTCGGAAGACTGAATGCCTTCCTCGCGCTGTTCAAGTCGATCGATATCTCAATGGACGGTGGTGGCCCGGATCCTGACGTGAAGAAGACCTTTGAGAGCTTTCATGTTGAGCAGGAAAACAACGAGGCCATCGTGACTGCAAGCGTGCCGTTTGGGTTCTTTCGCAAGATTATCAGCGAGTCGCCCGTAGAAATTGCCCCCCAAACGCAAAAGCCGCCGGAAGACTCTCAGCCGGCGGCTCCGTCGAAATCAAAACGCAAGAAGTGAGGAACACGAAGTCCAGAGTCTCAAGGAATGGACCTCTCGAGGACCAGGATTTACTCGGCGCTTAAATCCACTTCGGTATAACTTCCCGGCGTGGCTGCATTGATCGCCGCCGCAATTCGTTCTATACGCAACCTGACGACCGGCCATTGTGGAGTGCTCAACACCACAATAGCTATTTTGCGGCCTCTAAGGTTCTGCTGGTGACGCATGTTCTTGTCGGCGGTGACAAAGTACGTGGAAACCTGCCTGCTCCGCCTCGTTCAGCAAGTCGCCATTAGAAAGTCTGTCCCATCCACGGTCCCTAACCTCAATAACTGTCTGGCCGGCGAGGCAGGAGGACAGGGGAGCAGGTGTGCTGTGGTCAAAGAGAACGAGCATCGCGGGGAGATTTGGTTGCCGTTTCGACCGGGACCTGCTGAGAGTCGAGGCTCCGTGCTGCGAACTCCAGAACTTCGACGATCCGCTTCTTGTCGATGTGGAACCACTCCGTGATTTCGTCGATGGTGGCACCCGCCTCGAGGTTTTCAAACACCGCGGACACCGGCATTCGGGTATTGCGAAACACCCATGCGCCACTGAGGCGGCCCAGCACACTTTCTACCGCGGGACATTGCGACCAGTCGAGAGTTCCTGCCATGTTCCTTACCCTGCTGACTTTCTACCACGCTTCGGGTTGTGGCGTCACGGACTGGGGGCGGGCCAGGAAGCCGGGCGACTGCAAACGCGAGAACAACCACCCGCAAAGCCGGGAGTAGAAGTTATTCCCTTGCAGTAGCTTATGTACCGCCCGCAGATGCACTGAGCAGATCATTGGTGGCGCGCAGGTACTTGTGCGGATTCACCGGGGTATCGTTGATGCGCACCTCGTAGTGCAGATGCGGCCCGGTACTGCGGCCGCTCAGCCCAACGTAGCCGATGACCTGTCCCCGTCGTACCGGCTGTCCATCGGCAACCGCGAATCCCGACAAGTGACCGTAGCGGGTGACGATGCCGTTGCCGTGGTCGACCTCGATCATGCGTCCATAGCCGGGATGCACGTCGGCGTAAGTTACGGTCCCGCTCGCGGGCGCGATCACGGGCTGGCCATAGGAACACGAAATGTCGATTCCGGAATGGAAGGCGCCCTCACCATTGAACGGGTCGATGCGCTCGCCGAACGAACTGGTAATAGGGCCTATAACCGGCCACAGAGTCGGAGCTGCCGCTGCCCGCGCCCATTCGCCGAGTGTTGCCTGGTGCGTCAGTCCCAGCCCCAGTGCGGTCGTCGCCGTGCCTGTCAGCGCAGAACTGCGCAAGGCATAGAGCTGGTCGATGGTGTATCTTACCTGCTCCTCCGGCATGGGCTGGTTCCCCTCGGCCAAAAGCTTGGGATTTGGTTTGAGGCCGTAAATAACGGACACTTCGTTGGCCAAAGATCCCAGGGACGCGACCTGAACGTCCTTCTCGTGAGATACCGTCTCCAACTGCTTATATTGGGTTTGCAGGGCTTTCTTTTCCAGACGCAATTCGTTGAATCGCGCCACCTTCCATACCATGCGGGCGTAAGAGCCCGCCATGCCCGTAATGGTGAACATTCCTAGCAGAGCACCGGCCATGAAGACGTATAAGTAATGAACTGGAATGGGTATCTTACGGAGCTGCCCTTCTGCATCGCGGGCTACGAAAAGGATGTAAAAGCGCTTTCGCAAAGGCACTTCCTTGAAAAAATTAGGGTATTCGATGGGCTTCTAAGGACTTCCGGAAATAGTTGAATCGGAAAAAGGGCCTGACCCGTGCGCCGACCAGGTCGCGGGCCGTCCAGCAAAAGAACTGCGGACCTTCCCCGTTGCAGCCAAAATCGGCATTAAAACTCAAAACCCTAACAGCTTGCGCAAAGTTATGTCAATGACCGGTGAACACCGCGAGGTGACTTAAGTAACCTGCGGCGGTACATGCTGTGTCGCCCCGGGGTCCGGTCCCCGAGTAATTTCTGTGCCCGCGACTGCCGATAAAGCGATTGACGACAGCCATCGCCTGCTGGAGGGTAGCGCGGAATGCGGTTCGCAGCGCGGCAACCAGTGTTCAAGCGAAATATGTCGGTGTTTGGCTATGAGATATTGTTTCGCTCCGGCTTCGAAGCCGTTGCCACGTTTCGAGATTCCGATGAGGCGACTTTCACGACGCTGGATAGCTCCATCCTCTGGGGACTTGAACAGCTTTGCGCCGACAAACTCGCCCTGGTGAACTGCACCCGCTCGGTCCTCACCCAACGTTTGATCGAGTTACTGCCGCCCGCCCGGACGGTCATCGAAATTCTCGAAGACGTCTTGCCCGACAGAGAGGTGCTGGAAGCCTGCCGCGCCTTGAAAGAGAAGGGCTACCTGATCGCGCTCGATGATGTGTGCTCGCTAAGGGAAGTGGAGCCGTATCTGTCTCTTGCCGACATCATCAAAGTGGACTTCCGCCTCACGAACAGCACCCGGCAGCAGGAAATGGCCCGCGAGGTCCGTGGCCGTGGCATGCTCGCGCTGGCAGAGAAGGTTGAAAACGGCAATGAGCATCGCGCTGCGATCGCCATGGGATATGAGCTCTTTCAGGGATTCTTCTTCCAACGGCCTGAAATCGTGCAGCGGAAAAGCATTTCCGCATCCCATTCGAATTGCCTGCGTCTGCTCAAGGCCGTGCAACAGCCGGAGTTGGACCGCCGCCTGATCGAGACCATGATTCAGGCCGAGCCCTCGCTCAGCTTACGTCTGTTGCGTTATCTGAATTCCTTTGCTTTCGGTTTTCGGGTCGAAGTCAGGTCGATAAATCATGCCTTGGCGCTGCTGGGAGACGAAGCTACCCGAAAGTGGCTGCTGGTAAGCGCTGTAGCTGAAAACTGCCTTCAGAAGCCCTCGGAGTTGGTGGTTTGGGCCCTGGTTCGCGGGCGATTCTGCGACCTCATGGCCGACGCTCTGGGCGATTCTGTGGCGGGGGGCTTCTGGATGGGCATGGTCTCTGCATTTCCTGCTTTGCTGGAAATCTCACTCACGGCCGTGTTGGAGCAGGTACCGATTCCGGGCGCCGTTAAGAACGCTCTGCTCGGAGAACCAGGCGGGTACCGGGACATCTTCGAAATGCTGACCGCCTACGAGTGCGGCGACTGGATCAATATTGCCGGACTGGCGCACAAGATCGGCATCGGCGAAAACGCCGCCTTCGCCATCTACATGGATTCTGTGAAGTGGGCGAGCGAAGTGACCGGTTCCGAAGTCGGCAACAGACGCACCGGCCCCGCGGGGACGGGATCGTTTTGCATGTACCAGCCGCCCGAACAGGTCAGGCTGAGCGCAACTCCATCTCGCGTGCCGCAACCCGCCTGAGCCATTCCTGACTTGGTGTGGGTTGCAGCCCCGCTAGACCTCGCATTCCGCCCGCAGACCCACATCGGCTATAGTGGCCGATGTCTTCGAATGGGTTGGATTCTGTGCCACTTCGTGAAACTCAACTGATTGCGGCCATTCGCCACCTGGCCGGACGCCCGGCCGTCGGGATTGGTATCGGCGACGACTGCGCTGTGCTTGCTGTTCCTAAGGGCAGTGAAGCTCTGGTCACCACCGACTTCAGCCTCGAAGGAGTCCACTTCCGTCGCGAATGGCATTCAGCTGAATCGGTCGGCCATCGCTGTCTGGCGCGCGGGTTGAGCGATATCGCGGCCATGGGCGGCACGCCGCGCTCGGCATTTCTGTCGCTGGCGCTTCCATGCGATCTGAAACAGCGATGGGTGGACCAGTTCTTCAAGGGGTTCCTGAAGCTGGCGGAGCGCTACTCCGTGCAGCTTGCCGGAGGCGATATTGCCGAATCTCCTGATGGGGTATTGGCTGACATCGTGGTACTGGGGTCTGTTCCCAAAGGCAAAGCCATTCTGCGATCGGGCGCACGAGTCGGCAACTTCATCTACGTCACCGGGATATTGGGGGCGTCGATGGCGACGCTGGAGCTGCTGCGGCAAAGCAAGAAGCCGCGTGCATCTGCACACCAGCGGCATTTCTATCCCGAGCCGCGCATCGAAGTTGGACGCTTCCTGCGGGAGAAGAAGTTGGCCTCAGCCATGATTGACACCAGCGATGGACTGTCGGTCGATCTCCAGCACATCTGCGACGAAACCGGTGTCGGCGCGGTAATTTATGCCGAGTCGCTACCTTGCCTTCCCGGACCCGAAGGTTTGGAGTTCGCTCTGCACGGGGGCGAGGATTACGAGCTGCTCTTCACCGCTGCGCCCAAGGGTAAGGTGCCAAAGCTAATCGCAGGCGTTGCCGTGACCCGCATCGGCGAGATCGTGCGCGGAGACGGCGTGACTGTCGCAAGCGCCGATGGCAAGACAAAGCGCCTGGAGGTTAGGGGCTGGGAGCATTTCTCGGCCTAAAGACAATTCACCACGGAGGACACGGAGAGCACGGAGAAGACAGATCAAGGAAACGGCGAGACGTCCGGGTGTCTCGGTTCATGGAAGCTATTTGATAAACACTCCGCGTCAGGGCACGGCTTTCGTTGTGCCGCATTGCGCATCCATTTTGTTTGTCATCCCGAGCGACGACGATATTCCTACTCCGTGACCTCCGTGTCCTCGGTGGTGAATGAATCGTTCGCAACGTCACAAACCGCTGTGACGTTTACCTCACGGCCCGTCTGGCCCGCTCGTTATAATCGCCCGCATGAACCTTGAAGAGAAGCTGGCCGAACTGAAGCGTCGCGACTCGCTCGCCGAAGCCGGCGGGGGAGAAGAACGCCGCGCCCGCGAGCACAAACAGGGCAAGATGTCGGCGCGCGAGCGCATCGACTTCCTGCTGGACGAAGACACCTTCGAAGAGACCGACAAGCTGGTCACCCATCGCTGTACCGATTTCGGCATGGAAGAGCACGTCGTCTACGGCGACGGCTTCATCACCGGCTATGGCCGCATCGAAGGCAGGCTAGTATTCGTCTTCGCCCAGGACTTTACCGTTTTCGGCGGCTCGCTCTCTGAAACCAATGCCGCCAAGATCGTTAAGATCATGGATACTGCCATGCGCGTCGGCGCGCCGGTGATCGGGCTGAACGACTCCGGCGGGGCGCGCATTCAGGAAGGCGTGAAGTCGCTGGCCGGCTATGCCGACATCTTCCTGCGCAACGTGCTTTCCTCCGGAGTCGTGCCGCAGATCTCCGCCATTATGGGCCCGTGTGCCGGCGGTGCCGTCTATTCGCCCGCCATGACCGATTTCATTCTGATGGTCGACAAAACCTCGTACATGTTCATCACCGGGCCCGAGGTGATCAAGGCGGTGACCCACGAAGAGGTCACCAAAGACGAGCTTGGCGGCGCGATGACGCACAACGCCAAATCGGGCGTGGCGCATTTTCTGGCGCAAGACGACGCCGAATGCCTCAGCATGATTCGCGAGCTGTTCAGCTTTGTGCCGTCGAACAATTTGGAGGACCCGCCGCGCCGTCCTTGCACCGATCCCATCGACCGCGCTGACGAAGAGCTAGACACCCTGGTGCCGACCGAATCGAATCTGCCGTACGACATCAAGGACGTGATTCAACGGGTCGTCGACGACGGCTACTTCTTCGAAGTGCAAGAGCATTACGCCAAGAACATCGTCATCGGCTTTGCGCGGCTGAACGGCAAATCCGTGGGCATCGTGGCGAATCAGCCGGCCTTTCTTGCCGGCGTGCTCGACATCAACGCCAGCATCAAGGGCGCGCGCTTCGTGCGATTCTGCGACTGCTTCAACGTCCCGCTGATTACCTTTGAGGACGTGCCCGGCTTTCTGCCCGGAACGCAACAGGAGTACGGTGGCATCATCGTGCACGGCGCGAAGCTGCTGTACGCTTTCTCCGAGGCGACGGTGCCGAAGATAACCGTCATCACGCGCAAGGCATACGGGGGAGCCTATTGCGTCATGGCGTCGAAGCACATTCGCACCGACGTCAACTACGCCTGGCCTACAGCCGAGATCGCGGTCATGGGTCCCGAAGGCGCGGTAAACATCGTGTATCGGCGTGAGCTGGAAAAGTCAGACCATCCCGATATTGAGCGCGGCGCGAAGATCGAGGAATTCCGCGACCGCTTTGCCAATCCCTATGTCGCTGCCGAGCGTGGATACCTCGACGCGGTCATTCGTCCCCGCGACACGCGCCGAAAGCTGATTCAGGCACTCGACATGCTGGCGAATAAGCGCGACAAAAACCCGCCCAAGAAGCACGGGAATATACCGCTGTGAAAGAAAGCAATTGGCAATTAGCAACTAGTACTTAATTGCGTAAGTTAACGATAGTATTGCGCAACTGCGAACCTTTGACTTCGCGTTTACGCCAGACGAACGGCTTGGCTTTGGGTCCGTAGGCTGCCACGAAGTCTTCAATCGCTTGGCGCAATTGCTCGATGTCGCGAAAAGACGCTCCCCGCAGTGCTTTGCGGCTCAGAATACCAAACCAGACTTCAACTTGATTCAACCAACTGGCCGACGTTGGCGTGAAGTGAAAGAACACGTTGGGATGAGCCGCCAGCCAGGCATCGTTTTTCTTGTGGATGCAGTAATTGTCCAAGATGGCGTGGATTTCTTTTCCCACCGGGAGATCGGCGACCACGCGATCCATGAATTCGAGAAACTCAATTCGCCGCTTCTTGCCAGTCGTCTGCGTATGAACGGCGCCCGTGGCGACTTCCAGGGCGGCAAACAGATTTAAGGTGCCGTGCCGCTTATAGGTGCTCTTGAAACCGCGGACGATTTTCCCACTGTCGGTTTCCACGAATCCCGTCTTCCGCTCCAACGCCTGAATACTCGGCTTTTCATCGACCGAAAGAACCAACGCATTCTGTGGGGGATTCAAGTACAAACCCACGACATCGGCGGCCTTGGCCGTGAACTCCGGGTCCGTGCTGACACACCAACTGCGCTGGCGTGCCAAACATACGCCTTCTTTCCGCAACACGCGCCAGACCGCATGCACCGATGTTTTCAAATGCTTCGCCAGTGCCGGCCCATCCCATACCGCTTGTCCCTTTGGCGGCGGTTCTTCCAGCGTGGCCAGCACTTGCTTGCGAAACTCCCCTGTATATCGCGGCGGTTTGCCCGATCGCGGACGGTCCCGCAATCCCGCTATTCCCTCCGCCGCAAAGCGCCGACGCCAATCGATCACCGTGTTCGGCCGCACCTTCCAACTCCGGGCCACCGTGCTGACCGGCTGCCCTTCCAGACATCCCAAAACGATTCTCGCTCGTTCCACCAATCGCGCTTCTAGCGTACGGCTGTGCGCCCAATCTTCTAAAACCTGGCGATCTTCTCGCGAACATTCCGGTACCGGCGCTGTTCTTGGCAAAGGCTCCCCCTTTACCAATCACATTACGTAATATCCATCACTAATGCAAGTAAGCACTAGCAATTAATCTTTCGGAAACTGCGTGATCACTCGCTCCTCAGCGCCACCACCGGATCGACCTTCGTCGCCCTCCGCGCTGGGATGTAGCAGGCCAGCAGCGCAACAGCGACTAACAGCACAATTACTCCAGCGAAGGTCAGCGGATCGGTTGCGGTCACGCCAAACAGCAGCGACTGCAGCGTGCGGGTGAGCGCCAGCGAGCCGACCAGCCCGATGGCAATGCCGATGAGCACCGTGCGCAAGCCCTGGCGGACGATCATCGCCACCACATCGTGATAGGTAGCTCCCACGGCCACGCGCACTGCCAATCTCACGCGTGCGCCGGCTGACCGAATACGCCATCACGCCGAACACTCCGGCAACGGCCAGCAGCAGCGCGACCGCTCCGAAGAACGCGATCAGGATCAGATTGAATCGGCGCGAACCCAGCGAAGCCGAATAGACTTGCGCGAAGGTGCGGAATCTCGGCGGAATCTCAGGGTTGAGATCGTGCAAAATCGCTCGCGCCGCCGAAGTCACCATTTGCGTGTCAGCATCGGTCAGCATGGTGACGGTGATTGCCGGACGCGGCCGCTGGAACAGATCGACATAAACCGTAGGACGCGGCGGCGCATCCAGTCCGTCCTCGTGTATGTCGCCGACTATCCCCACGATGGTCAGCAGGCGAAGGTCACCGTCCATGTTTCCGAACTCGATGGTGTGACCGATCGGGTCCTGCCCAGGCCAACGCTCGCGCGCGAGCGACTCGCTGATGACCGCTACATGCGACGAGTCAGGCCCATCGCCGTCATTGAAGTAGCGGCCGCGAACCAGCGGAATTCCCAGAATGTTGAAGTAGTCGCCGCTCGCGATGCAGAAGTCTGCGTTGCCGATGCGCTCCTTCTGCCGAAGGAAGGTCTCGAAGCCATCGAAGGACTTTGGGACCTCATTCTGGCTCATCAGTAGGAACATTCCGTCGGGAAGGCTGCCATCCAAGGGAAGACCGCTGGTCGCCCCGACATTACGCACACCGGGAATCCGCTTGAGCCGGCCTATCAGGTTGGAGAAAAAGATCGCCTGATCGGTCTTGCCTTTCTGGTCGTTCGACTGCACCCACGGCAAAGTCACGTCCATGGTGACGATCTTATCGACGCGAAACCCGGGATTCACTTCCAGCACCTTCATCAGGCTTCGTCCGAGCAAGCCTGCTCCAACGACCAGCACCAGGGTGATCGCGATCTGTGCCGCCACGATGATCCGGCCGGCTCGCTGGCTGCCTTGCGCCCCGGCCTGTTCACGGCCGCCTTCGCCGAGTCCTGCACGCACGCTCATTGAGGTTGCACGCAGCGCGGTGAACGCGCCCAGCCCGACGGCGACCGCGGTAGAAAGCAGCAATGCGAACACGAGCACTGGAACGTCGATGGAGACGCTCTCCAGGCGGGGAAGATTTTGCGGAGCCAGGGAAACCAGCGCCGCCACTCCTGCGAACGCCGCCAGCACTCCCAGGCCACCACCGGCCAGCGCGAGCAGGAAAGCCTCGGTGAGATATTGGCGCACCAGTCGTCCCTGCGTCGCACCCAGCGCGCTACGGATCGCCAGCTCGCGCGTTCTCGCCGAAGCCTGCGCCAGCATCAGATTGGCAACATTCGCGCAAGCGACCAGCAACAGAAAAGCCACTGCTCCAAGAAGAATCAGCAGCGCCGAGCGGGCCTTTCCGGTCATCGACTGCTGCAACGGAACGACGGTCGCATCCTTGAGCAGATAGTCATTCTTATCGCTTGCGCTGTCGTGGATGCGCCGCGCGATGGTACTGATGTCGCCCCTTGCCTGTTCAACGCTCACGCCATCACGAAGCCGCCCCACGCCATAGAAATTGTGTGAGGTTCGGCTGGGACTCTCGACATGAGCCGGGATCCACAATGCCGCTTGTCGCGGAAAATCAAATCCGTCGGGAAGTACGCCGATGACCGAGAAAACGGCGTTGTTGATCTTCAGATGAAGAGATGGAAGATCCGTCGATGAGTTGAGATACTGTTTCCAGTACCCGTTGCTTAGAAGGACAACCGGGGCGGCGCCTTCCTTCGCGTCCTCGTCATTCAGACCGCGCCCGATGATCGGCTGAACGCGAAACACCTTCAGGAACTCAGGGGAGACACTGGCCACAACTGAGCGCGTGGGTTGAGATGCTCCCGACACAGGCAGGGTCATCCAGTTGTATTTGGCAATGGCCTCAAAGCTGTGACTCTGATCATGAAAGTCATCGAAATTGGGATCGGCGAGGCGCGACCATGTGCCCTTGGTGTTGACCTCGTGAATCGCCACAATCCGGTCCGGTTCGACGAATGGTAGAGGCCGCAGTAGCACTCCATAAACGACGCTGAAGATTGCAGTGGTCGCGCCAATAGCGAGTGCCAGCGTTAGAACGGCGACAGCAGTAAATCCCGGGCTCTTGCGCAGTACGCGAGCGGCGTAGCGCAGGTCTTGCAGCAGCGATTCCATGAGCGGCCCCCATCGCACGAGGTTTTCTGGACTATCGGATACGGAGAAAAAGCAACTCCGGTTCCACAACACGGCAGCCGTAACGTACTGCGTTATAACGAGCCGCCAATCGCAGGGAGCTCAGAAGCACGAGTCAGGCGATCAGTCGTGAGTGGGCCCGTCCAGAACTGGACAGCTCGACACCGGTCTCATTGCAGGCTACTTCTTCGGCCGCGGATACTTCGCGATCACCACCGTCCCGATCCCGCCGCGCGGGCGGAACTCGCCTTTCACTTCCGCCCACTTGGGTTTGGTCGCGCGCACCACGTCTTCCAGCACGCGATTGACGATGTTCTCCTGGAAGATGCCGAGATTGCGATAGCAGGTGAGGTATTCCTTCAGCGACTTCAGCTCCAGGCATCGCGGTTGGGCATGTAGCGGATCCAGAGAGTGCCGAAGTCGGGAAGTCCGGTCTTGGGGCAGACCGAGGTGAACTCGGGGACGTCGATGACGATCTCGTAGTTTGGAAACTGATTGGGCCAGGTTTCGATCTCGGGAAACTTGGCGTCCAGGCCGGATTCGGCGTGCTCCGGCGTGTACCGCTGACTCTTTGCCATCGGAATCATTGTAGCGGCCATGACCCGTTGCGTGTTAGCCGCCAGCTGCCAGCCGCCAGCTCCCAGCTTGAGGCGCTCAGCTCATCAGTTCTCAGCTGTCAGTAAAGGATCGTTCTCCAGCGCTCCCTTTGCGAACCTCTGTCTCGGTATCCCAGTCGTTCGCAGTGAAAGATTGGCCGCTGCCATTTTACTTTTACTGAAAACTGAAGGCTGATAGCTGATAGCTAATAACCCGTTCTGATAGTTGATGGCCTCCGACTGAGCTGGCTGGCAGCTGGCAGCTTCTTTCACGCTGCCGGTCTGGCTTCTTCTGCACTGGTTGCCGGATGGGGCTCTACCTTTGCCGGTGGAGGCTGTTTCAGCGGCAGCTTGCCGTCGCCGCGCTCCTGGATGATCTCCGAGTTCAGCTCCGCCCCGATCAGCACGGCGAAGCTCGACCAATACATCCAGAGCAGCAACGCGATGCCTCCGCCGAGCACGCCATAGGTCTTATTCAGGTTGGCGACGTGATGGACATACAGGCTCAGCAACGTCGAGAGCAGAATCCAGCCCGCAACCGCCAGTACAGCGCCCGGCAGGGTGTCGCGAAAGCGCTGCTTGATGTTCGGGCCAAGAAAGTAGAGTCCTTCCACCGCGAGTACGACGAACGCAATCGCCATGAGCGTAACGCAGATACGGCCAGGCCACCGCGAAGGCCCAACTGAAGCCCAATCGCTGAGCCAGAAATGCTCCGAACTGCGGCCCGACAATCATCACCGAGAAGGCAAACAGGATCAGCGTCCCGACTTCGAAAGTCAGCTCCAGCGCAAGCAGGCGTGTCTTCCAGATCGGCCGCGTCTCCGGGATGTCATAGGCGACATTCAGCGCTTCGATCATATTGGCGAATCCGCCGGAGGCCGACCACAAGGTGCCCAGCAAGCCAAACGAAAGCAACGCGCCGCGATTCGGCGTGATGATCTGTCCTACCACCTTGCGAATAAGGCCAGTGCTCTCCGGCGGCATTACCCGCGACAACGTACCTACCATAGTGTTGAACAGATTGGGAATCGGCAGATACGCGATGATGGCCGCCAGCGCAATCAGGGCAGGGAAGAAGGCCATCACGAAGTAGTACGACAGCGCTGCCGCGAAGGCGAGCGTGTGATTGCGGTTAATGTCCTCGGCCGAACGGGAAATCACCGTCCGCCACTGCTTGAAGCGCATAGCTGCTCCCGAATCCCCAGGGCCGATGCGGATGGAACGACTTCTATCTTTTGGGATGGCAGATTCTGCCGCCGGGTGCGCCGTGACAGAGCTGAGTCGCTCGCCTGGCGAGCACATCAAACATTAGGACTGTGGCCAAACCTTCGCAGCTTGCGATCCAGCGAAGGTGCTGCCCGGAAACCGCGGGAATGCCCTCAGAGGTAGCTGTCAAGATAACCTGAGGAATCGGGTAACTAAGCTATACTCATAGGTTTGAACTTCAATGGCGGCAGCAACTGAGAGAGGTCGTAGAGGCCTTAACGGCAAACTGACGTGGGTCATCCTCATCGGCTTGATTCTGACGGTGACTCTGCTGGCTGCCTTCATCTCCTTGCGCCGTGCCCGGGTCGCAATTCGCGTGGGAACGGCGGAGATGGGAACGGTTACCGCCAGCATTTCAACCAACGGTAAAATCGAGCCGATTACGAATTTTGAGGCCCATGCGCCGGTGGCAACCACTGTAACCAGGGTGGACTTGCAGCAGGGAGACTGGGTCAAGGCGGGACAGCTTTTGGTGCAGCTTCAGGATGCCGATGCCCGGGCGCAGGCCGCGCGGGCCGAGGCACAACTGCGGGGCGCTCAGGCGGATTTAAACGCCGTCTCCACCGGCGGAACGCGGGAAGAGGTTTTGACCACGAGCAATGCATTGACGAAAGCTCAAGCCGACCGCGATACGGCGGAACGCAATTTGCAGGCCATGCAGCGGCTGCAGCAAAGCGGCGCCGCGTCGCAGGCCGAGGTCGATGCCGCCCGCAATCAGCTCAAAATTGCCGATGCCAACGTTCACTACTTGCAGCAGAAGCTCAAGGAACGGTATTCGCCTCCCGAGATCGGCCACGTGGAGGCGCAGCAATCGGAAGCGAAAGCCTCTCTTGCTGCTGCCGATGCGTTGCTGCGCAACTCGAATATCACGGCGCCGTTTGCGGGAATGGTCTACTCGCTCCCGGTGAAGCAGGGCAGCGTTCGTCAACGCTGGCGACCTGCTGGTGCAGCTTGCCGATTTGCACAAGGTGAGGGTGAGGGCGTTCGTTGACGAGCCGGAGATTGGCCGCTTGCGCAAGGGGCAGACCGTGGAAGTTACCTGGGATGCCTTGCCGGGCCGAGTGTGGAAGGGCGAAGTAGAGACCCTGCCCACGGTCATCGTGCAACGCAATACGCGCAACGTTGGCGAAGTCACCTGTATTGTCGACAACTCCGACCTGCGGCTGCTGCCCAATACCAACGTTACGGTAGCTGTAATCGTTGAGCAGCAGAAGAACGTGCTGACGGTTCCGCGCGAGTCGATTCACCAAGACTCTGCCGGACGTTACGTGTTTCAAGTGATCAATGGAGAGCTGAAGCGGCGCGATGTGCAGACAGCGGTTTCCGATCTGACCCGCGTTGAGGTAACCAGCGGGTTGTCGGACCACGCCGTGGTGGCGCTAGGCGCCATCAACTCGCAGTCGCTTGCGGCGGGAATGCCAGTGAAGGTTGTGAATCAATGAAGGTTGTTTTCATCAGGCTCGCCGCATTTATTTCTCTGCTCCTGGCGTTCAGTCTGTTCGCGGCTGCCGGTCCGTCGGCGATGGATTCTCTGCAACTGTTATCCGCCGGGCGGATGAACGATCTCATCGGCGGACTTATGAATCGCGACGATCCGGAGTCGTACAATTTGCTCTCGCGCGCCTACTACGCGATTGAGCAGTGGGACGCGGCCATCCAGAACGGCGAGCGGGCCGTGAGCCTTCGAGGAGACGATTCGCAATATCATCTGTGGCTGGGCCGGGCTTACGGACAAAAAGCGGCTGCGATCGGGAATCCGCTCACGGCGGCGGGTTTGGCTCGTAAGGCCAAGAATGAGTTTGAGCACGCGGTAGAGCTGAACCCTCGAAACGTCTCGGCGCGCGCCGATCTGTCGGAATACTACGTTGAAGCGCCCGCCATCATGGGAGGCGGCCTCAGCAAGGCGCGCAGCCAGGCTTCCGAGGTTCAGAATCTCGATCCGGCTGCCGCAGATTGGATCCTCGCCATTGCCGCGGAGAAGGAAAAAAAGTACAGCGACGCAGAAGCCCGTCTGAAGGCGGCAATCGCGAGCGCGCAGAACCCGGCCCAGTACTGGATGAGCCTGGCTTCGTTTTACCGGCAGCGCGGACGGACCGAGGACATGCAGAACGCCATCCAATCGGCGCTCGGCCAGCCCAATCGTCCGTCGGTGACCTACTACGATGCCGCGAACGAGCTGTTGCAAGCAGGACGGAATTTTCCAGCGGCGGTGCAGTACGTGAAGACCTATCTGTCGTCGGGTGCATTGGTGGAGGATGCGCCGGCGTTTCGCGCTCACTATCTACTGGGTCAGATTTACGAGAAGAGTGGCGACAAGACCAACGCCTCGGCTGAATACCAGGCCTCGCTCTCTCTTGCTTCAGGCTTCGGCCGCGCGAGGAAGGCCCTCGATCAACTGCACTAGAAGCAGCCGTTCCGCTTCCGCTGGTGGAACTCGACGAGTGATGTCGCGTAAACCTGTACACCGCAAATTTAGTTTGGTCTTCGGCGGCGGTCGCGCACTGGCGCTCGGCGCCTGTCTGCTGGCGGCGTCGCTTGCCTTCGCCCAGGCTTCAGCAGAGGCGCCGGGCCCCGCTGCGGCCGAAGGGCCAATCACCTTCCGGCAGGCGATCGAACTTGCGCTTCAGCACAGCGGAGTCATGGGAATAGCCACCGTCAATCAGTGGCGGTCGTTTAAGGCCTACCAGGAAGTGCGCAATCACTACCTGCCGCAGCTCACGGTGGGTTCCGGCCTGGGATACTCGTATGGCTTTCCATTGACGCTGGAAGGTTCTGCCCCGTCCGTCGTAAATTTCACATCCAGCCAGGCGATATTCAGTCTTTCTCTTCGCCAATTCCTGAAGGCCGCGAAAATCGAGTGGAAGGCCCAAGCCTTCGATGTTCAGGACAAGAAGAACGATGTCATTCTCGATACCGCCCTCTCCTACCAGCAGTTGAGCATAGTCAGCTCCCGCATTGCGGCGCTCCGTAAGGCCCAGACGGCCGCTGAGAAAGCTCAATACATCACGGAGCAGCGGCTCAAAGAAGGCATCGATAGCCAACTGGAGCTTACGAAGAGCCAGTTGGTTGCGGCGCGGATTCGTTTACGGATCGCCGAGGCGGAAGGCCAGCAGGATGTGCTGCGCGAGCACCTCTCGAAGCTGGTGGATCTGCCGGCGGCCGCGATTGCGGTTGACGCAGCAATCCATCCCTCCGCTGCCCTTGATCTCGCAAGAAGACGACTACTCTGCCCGGGCAACAGCCGACAGCCCGGTAGTGCGGCTGGCAGAGCAGAAGGCGGCTGCAGCCGACGCCCGCGCTAAGGCCGAGCACAAGGCGAATCTTCCAACCGCGGACTTCGCCAGCCAGTATGCTTACCTGGCAAGGTTCAACAACTACGACCTGTACTACCTGAGGTACTCGGCGAACAACCTCAGTGTTGGCTTGAACCTCAGATTTCCGTTTCTGGACTTCGTGCAGAAGGCCAAGGCACAGGAGGCCGACGCCGATGCCATCATCGCGCACAAGCAGGCTGACTTGACGAAGAACCAGGTGGCCGAGAATGCCCTAAAGCTGCAGCGCTCGGTGCGACAGCTTCAGGCTGCCCGCGATGTCGCCAAGCTCGACTGGCAGGTTTCTCAAGGAGAGCAGGAGGCGGTGAGCGCTCGTCTGCAAACCGGGGCGGCGAATTCTCGCGACCAGCAAAATGCTGAATTGGATACCAACGACAAGTATTCCGTCTATCTCGACGCCGAATACGATCTCGCTAAGGCCGAGCTGCAGCTTCTGCGAATCACCGGTGAGCTGGAGAATTGGGCCATTCCCACCCCCTAAATCGCACTTCGCTGTTTAATAGGTAACTTCGTGATTCACAAGGTAGTTGGATAGCATCCAACACGGGTACGATACAATACAATGCTGAAGATGCCTCTCAAGACGCTGTTCCTGAATCCTCCTTCCTTCGAGAACTACGACGGCGGCGCTAGTTCGCGCTGGCCGGCCACCCGCGAAATCGAGTCCTACTGGTACCCGGTATGGCTCGCCTATCCCGCAGGAATGCTGGAAGGCTCACGCCTGCTGGATGCTCCGCCGCACCATGTCAGCGGCGAAGAGACCATTCGCATCGGCAAGGATTACGAATTCCTGGTGCTGTTTACCAGCACTCCGGGCTGGCAGGGCGACGTTCGTCTGGCAGCCGCAATGAAAGAGGCGAATCCCAAGCTGAAGGTCGCTTTCGTCGGGCCGCCGGTCACGACTGCGCCGGAGAAATCGCTGCTCGAAGGGCAGGCCATCGACTTCATCGTGCGCCGCGAGTTCGACTTCGCCACGGTGGAGTTTGCCAACGGTAAGCCGTTGAGCGAAATTCTCGGCGTCTCCTATCGCGCTGCTGATGGACGGATCGTGCACAATCCCGATCGGCCCGCGGTCGATGATCTCGACGCTCTTCCGGATGTGGTTGACGTTTACAAGCGCGACCTGGACGTAACCCGCTACAACGTTCCGTTCCTGCTTTACCCTTACGTTGCGCTCTACACCACACGCGGCTGCCCGGCGCAGTGTACGTTCTGTCTCTGGCCGCAGACCCTGAGCGGACATCCATGGCGAAAGCGCTCCAGTGATGCCGTGGCGCGCGAGATGGCGAAGGCGAAAGAGCACTGGCCGAACGTGAAGGAATTCTTCTTCGACGACGACACCTTCAACATCCAGGGCCCACGCACGGTAGAGCTCTGCGAGAAGCTAAAGCCCCTGAAGCTCACATGGTCGTGCACCTCGCGCGTAACCACTAGCTACGAGACCTTGAAGGCCATGAAGGAAGCAGGATGCCGACTCCTCATCGTGGGTTATGAATCGGGCGATCCGCAAATCCTGAAAAACATCAAGAAGGGCGCAACCGTCGAGCGGGCGCGGCAGTTTACCAAAGACTGCCACAAGCTTGGTCTGAAGGTTCACGGCGACTTTATCCTCGGGCTGCCGGGCGAAACCAGGGAAACCATTCGCACCACCATTGACTTCGCCAAGGAGCTCGATGTCGAAACCATTCAAGTCTCCGTTGCCCACGCGTACCCCGGCACCGAATTCTACGACTACGCCAAGGCGAACGGCTTCATCGTGAATGAAGGCTCGCAGATGGTCGACGAAGGCGGCCATCAATTGGCCATGATCGAGTACCCCGGCTTGCCCCGCGACTACGTCATGGAGATGGTGCACCGCTTCTACGACGAGTACTATTTCCGCCCCAAAGCGGTGTTCCGGATCGTCCGGAAAGCCTTCTTCGACACCAGCGAGCGCAAGCGCCTCTACAGAGAAGCGAAGTCCTTCATGACGCTGCGGGCGGCGCGCAATCGCGCTGTGAAAGAATCACGGCGGAAGCAGCCCGCTCCGTCGGCCCCTGTGCCGCCGTCGCCGCCCAGCACTACCAAGCCGGAGAGCGAGTTGGTCGTCCTCTGAGGCGGGAGTGAGTTCCCGCAAATACCTGGTCCTGATTGCCGTAGCCGTCTTCGCTGCCAGCGGAGATGTGTGCTGGGCGCGTTCCGGCGACGCTGGACAGCCGCGCTTTTCGTGGTGGCCGGCGTAGCCCTGCTGGCGAGCTGAGTGCGCAGCAGCTTTCCATTGTTAGTGCGGAGATTCGCGTCAGGGCACGACCTCGGTCGTGCCGATAAGCACAGCTTCAGCTGCGCCGTCGCAAGCCTTTATTTTTGCCCGAACGATCACACCTACGGGTTAACGAAGCTCTTCCCTACGCGATGAATCCAGCTCGAAGAGCGAAACAATCTGTAGCCCAGGACCCTTCGCTGCCGCTCAGGGCAGGCTAGAGTCCTGGGTAGCTATGCCCGTTGAATTCTTCGAGCCCCGTCAGGGGCGGCACAACCATCTGCCCAAGCGTTGTGAATGTAAACGCCTGTTTACGCAACTGACCTGACTTCCGGACTGCCGTCAGTCGCTCTCAGTCCAAGGTCAGCACCAATGATCCTTTGTTCACGCGAATCGTGTACCATTTGTCACATTTAAAACGAGGACACCATGCATACATGGACCATCGTTCGCCGGTTGGCGCTGTGCACCGTGCTGGCGTGTGTGTGCGCTCTTTCGCAGGAGCCGTACGAAGACCGCGCAGCTCGGCTCCAGCCCGAAGAGATTGCTCCACTGATCACCAAGGCCCAGGCTGGTGATCTGCCGTCGCAAGTGCTGCTGTGGCTGGCGTACTCCGGCGGACACGGTGTTCCCAAGGACGCCAGTAAGGGACTTCCTTATCTGCGCATGGCGGCTGAGCAGGGCAGTATTGAGAGCGAGTGGGTGTTGAGCACGCTATATGAATTCGGCCGTGCCGGCGTCGCGGTTGATCATGCGGAAGCTTTCAAGTGGGCGCTCAAAGCGGCACAAGGCGGACACATGGTCGCGCAGCATAATGTTGCGACCGCGTACTTTCGAGGCAGGGGAGTACAGCAGAATCTGCAACAAGCCCTCATCTGGTATCAGCGCGCTGCCGAGCAAGACTTTGCCCACTCCGAGTGGAGGCTGGGCGAGATTTATCTGAAGGGAGAGGGAGTCGCTGTCAATCGTGAAGAAGCGCTGAAGTGGTTGAGCAAGTCGCTGGCCCAGGGGCATATGCCGACCATGCTCACGTTGGCCGAAATGTACACCAATGCCAGCGGCGTTCCTTTGCAGCCGCAACTGGTGTTCAACCTGTACCGCGCTGCCGCGCAACGTGGCGATCAATATGCTACGTTCCAGGTCGGACGCTTTTATCGTGAAGGCTACCTAAGTGCGCCGGACTATGCCCAGGCAATCGGGTGGTTCAAACTCGCTGCTGCTGACGATTATGGTCCGGCCGACCAATATCTCGGCGAGATGTACGAAACCGGGCAAGGTGTTCCCGTAGATCTCGCGCAGGCCCGCAGCCACTATGAACGCGCGGCCCAGGTTGGCGTTTCCGGTGCGATTCAGAAGATGGGCGAAATCTATCGCGATGGCCGTGGCGTACCCACCGATCCGGTGACCGCATACATGTGGTTCGCCATTGGCGCCAGGATGGGCGCACCCGAGAGCCAGGACGCACTGGCAGCCATGAAACCGCGCCTTACGCAGCCACAGCGGGACATGGGCGAGGCGCGAGCCAATACCTGGGCGGTCGAGCATCCCGACGCGATGGAGCAGACACCCGGGCACTTCGCTTATCAGGGTTGGACTCCGGTGGAGCGCGGCCCGCAGCCTTCGCGCGGTCCTTCCACGGCGGAGGAACGCGCATACGCAATCCTGCTCACAAAGCATCTGGAGCAGGATCCGCTCTCCCTTGACGCCTCTGCGGCGCGCGTTTGGCTGAGCACATGGTGGGAAGAGATTCCTGACATCAGCATTCGGCCATGCAATCTGGTGGATGCTCCCAATCACGAACCCTACGAATACGAGAAGGAACTGTATGAGCAGGTGACCTATTCGGAAGGTGCTTTCATTTTGGAGAATCCCGGCAAAGCAACCGATTCGGATGCCGCGTTTCTTGCCGGCGTGAAGGGGGCGCTGCGCGCCTACGAATCAATTCTCAAGCAGAAGCCCGCAGCCAAATATACGTTCCTCGACGATCTCCGCCAGCAGCAGGACAACGGCCGACTGGCAGCTACGGTGGGCAGCATGGTAAAGGAGCGGTGCAAGTGACGCTGAAATCTTTCGGAAGTTGCTTCTTCGAGTTTGGAAACGCTCCGATGTCCCCTTCGAACAACAAGCTGACCAGGAACGGGCTTCTGGGAACTGAGGGTGATACTGTGTGAACATCCCTCGGACGACTATTCGCCTCCATACACTCGTGAGACATACCTTCATCGCATGCATCCTGCTGGCGTTGCTCACCGCATGCTCTTCCACCAAACCCGCGGAGTCGCCGTCAGCTTCTTCGCAAAGCGCAGCAAAAGCTCAGCCCAAACAGCCTCAGTTTGAAACGGGCCGCACGGCGTTTTCAGAAGATGTATCTTGCTGCGCGCCTGTGGGCGCCCGACGTGAAGCCCTTCCGCCTGCAATCGCAATTCAGTCCTGACGCGCCGGCCAGCGAAGGCAAAGCCGGCCTGGTGGCGAGCCTCGTTTGCCTCGCCTGCGAAGCATGCGATGAAGATGTTTATATGGTCAGGACTGGTCGGCCCCGATGCGCCTGAGCCGGGAGTGACCTTCTCCGCCGAAGACTCCTGGAGTCCCACCAACAGCTCAACCCCGGTATTCGAGCTTGCATTCTTGAAGGTGGACAGCGATCAGGCTTACGACGTCGCGCAGAAGCACGGTGGGAACAAGCTGCTCAAGAAAAATCCGAAGCAGCCCGTCTTCTTCATGTTGGACTGGGACGCACGCAAGAACACGTTGCTGTGGCACGTGGTCTACGGGACGAGCATGGACGACACTCAACTCCGTATCGCCGTGAACGCGACCAGCGGAGAGTTCGAGCGGATAGAGAGGTAAGGATGCATGCCTTTCGCGCCCCGGCGCGAATCGGCATGCCCAGGTCCCTCGCTTGCAAAAGAGGCTCGCTCGGGATGACAGCCAAACCGAAAGCCCTTCGCGCTTATCCGCCCTTACTCGGCTTCCAGAGCTCCCAGATCGGCACGCCCTTGTTGTCGCGCAGCACCATAGTGTTGTTTCCGAAGACGACTTCGCGAGCGACAATCTCGTCTGCCGAATCCGTCACTTTCGCGCCAGTGACCTCTACCTGGTCGCCGACCTTGATCCAGCAATCAATTTCCTTCAAGTAGTCCTTCGGTGCCAGTTGGACAGTGGTGATTTGGTCCCCAACCTTAACCACAAGAACTGTTGGGTCAGTTGGCCCAGGAGGTACCCTGACCTCGGTCACCGTCCCTTTGACCTTTACTTCTTTGGTCATGTCGTATTTCGGGCCAGTTTTTCCCGAGGTTTGGGCAACCGCTGTGATTGCGGTCAACAAGAACATGAGCGAGGTTGCCAGAACTTTCGACCACGATCGAGAACTCATAGTCGGTACCTCCTTCCGGCTTGCAAGTGCGCAATGTCTAGGGGGCAAAGGAGCAGGCACGATTTTGCCAGAACCTCAGCCTTAGTCATGTAAGACACTGCAACAACTAAGTTTAGCTCTGTCGCCCGGCCTCGGCTGTGAGCTCCATCACCCGGGTTGGTGATGCTCGTCAATGGCCGTAAATACGATAGTGCTTGCGTAACCCACTTTAGTGTGCATAATCGTGGGAAGAAAGCCTGAGTTTCTGATTGCAATGGGCAAACCTCCGGTAAGCCTGCAGGCTTGCCTGCCTCAGCTTGATCCACAGACGGGTTGAGCTACGAGGCGATCTGGTTCGGCCTTGGTCACGAGCGGGTCGCTTTGGAGTTGCGGTTCCTCGAAAGGACATCAGTGTATGGACGAGCGTGCCACTGTAACCATTATTGTCGCCGATGACCACACCATCTTTCGTGATGGCCTGCGCCGCTTATTGGAATCTGAACCGGAGCTTCAGGTCGTCGGCGAGGCGGCTGACGGCGATGAAGCGATTGCACAGACACGCGAGCTGAAGCCCGACATCCTCCTGCTCGATCTGGCCATGCCGCGCAAGGCGGGAATGGACGTGATGCGCGAGCTTTCCGCCGAGTGCAATGGCTTCAACACCAGGATCATTATCCTCACCGCGGCCATCGAGCGAATTCAGATTGTGCAAGCCTTACAGTTCGGGGCTCGCGGCGTGGTCATGAAGGATGCTGCGACGCAGTTGCTGATGAAGGCTATCCGGGCCGTCATGGCCGGCGAGTATTGGGTCGGACGCGAGGCCGTGGGCGATATCGTCGACTTCATGCGCAACAGTTCTTCCGGCGATAAGCCGCAAAAGAACTACGGCCTTACCAAGCGCGAGATGGACATTCTGGTCAGCATCGTGGCCGGCCTGAGCAACAAAGAAATTGCCCGCCGTTTTGCGTTGAGCGAAGACACCGTGAAGCATCACCTGACCAATATCTTCGACAAGGTCGGAGTGAACAGCCGCCTGGAACTTGCGCTGTTTGCCATCAACAACCGCCTGACGGAGGTGACCAAACTAGAGGGCAGTGCTACTGCTTTGTAGTTTCGCTTAAGCATCGACGTTGGCCGTCACTCTCCCCGCCATGAGGTCGAGCAACCGCTTGGCTCGCTCCTACCCAGCCTGGTTACTATTCTTTACATTCCACGTCTGAAAGTGCCATCGAATCATAGAGTTGTTCTGCGGTATCCATAGCGACAATGCTTCATTTTTCGGGTTTATGCGTCTGTAATCGGAGGAGCGAAACATGCCCAGGAAGTTCCTTTTGGTTGGCGTTGCGGCGCTCGCGCTTGCACTTCTGGTGCTGGCGGGATGCAACGAAAAGGCAGTCCGCAGCGACGCCCAGGTTGCCAGCGATGTTCAGAGCAAGATCTATGGTGATGCTTCCGTCGAGAGCCGGAACATTACCGTGCAGGCAAGCGACGGAATCGTCACCCTCAACGGCAACGTCGCGAATGACGCCGAGCGCGGAGCGGCGGCCAACGATGCCGCCACGGTGAACGGTGTCAAGACAGTAGTCAACAACCTTGAGGTTCAGCAGGCGCAAGTCACGCCTCCTCCTCCGGTGGTAGCCGAGCAGCCAAAGCCTGCTCCGGCTCCCCTACAGCGGAAGTCTGAGCCCAAGCGCTCCGCCCACAAGTCGGATACCAGCGCGCATGCGAAACAGTCGGGCGGCAACAGCAGCGATAGTGACGAGCCGGTGCTCGCGCGCAATGCTCCACCTGATTCGAATCCCGTCATGCAGCAGCCCGCGCCCGTAATGGCGCCGGCGCCTCCTCCCCCGCAGAAGGTGACCATCCCTGCGGGCACTCAGCTCACGGTTCGCTTGAACGAGCCGCTCGACTCGGAGCGTAATCAGGTAGGCGACCAGTTCCACGGCAGCCTGGGCGCGCCTATTGTGATCGACGACGAGACCGTGATTCCTATCGGGGCTGACGTCACTGGCCGTGTGGCTGCGGTGCAAAGTGCCGGACGCTTTGCGGGCAGCTCATTGTTGACGCTGGAACTCAACAGTCTGTCGGTGAATGGCAAGACATACAACGTCCAGACGAATCAGTGGTCGCGCCAAGGTAAAGGCGAGGGCAAGAACACGGCGGTCAAAGCCGGAGGCGGCGCCGCCTTGGGAGCGATTATCGGCGGCCTCGCCAGTGGGGGCCGAGGAGCTGCGATTGGTGCTGCTGCAGGCGGTGCTGCGGGTACTGGTGTCGCGGCCACCAAGAAGGGCGAGCAGATCAAGCTCGGCCCAGAATCGACGCTGAACTTCCAGTTGGTGAATAATCTGACGGTAACCCCGCAGAACACCAATGATCGCAACGCGGACCGCATTCCGATGGGCTAAGTTAGGCTAATATTCTTGGGCGCAGTCACAACCTGGCTGCGCCTTTTTTGCTTCTATGTAGGAGAGCGCGAGTAGAACCTTTCTCCTCACCGCCATGCCCAAAATTACAGCTCTCCTGCATACCCACAACGATGCCTTGCGGCTTGGCCGTGCGCTTGACTCGCTGCGTCCATGCGACGAAGTTTTGATCATCGACGACCACTCCGACGACGACACCTCACGGATCGCGCATGAGAATGGCGCCGCGGTTAAGGCTTCAATCCCCGGCGTGACCCGAGGCGCCTATGCAATGGACGCCAGCCACGACTGGATCCTCTGCCTTCTCCCCAACGAGGCGCTCTCCGAAGAGCTCGAAGCCTCCCTGCTGGAGTGGAAGAACCAGGACCCAGAGGAGACGCTTACCTGCTGTAAGGTCCACCTCCGCGAGCAGAACGGTAGCGGCTGGCACACACTCGATCCCGAGGTGCGCCTGATCAATCGCAAGCTGTTGAACTGGACGGGCGATCTTCCGGGCAGCCAGCACTGCGATATAACCTTGAAGGGAGATTTGCTGCGCTTTAACCATCCCTGACGCAAACTCCGCAAGGATCAAGTGGACCTTTTTTTGTCATGCGTGCTGGCGGTAGCAGGACTGGTCTTCGGCAGCTTCCTCAACGTTTGCATCAGCCGCCTGCCGCACGATGAATCCATTGTTTCTCCTGGCTCGCACTGTCCCCGCTGCGGAAAGCCCATCCGCTGGTACCACAACGTTCCTATTCTCAGCTTCCTATGGCTGAAAGGGCGGTGCGCCGAATGCAGGCAGCCCATTTCGTTTCGCTATCCGGCGGTTGAGTTTCTTACCGCCGCAATCTTTGTCGCCTGCTACGCAAAATTTGGTCCAAGCCTTGACCTATTGAAAGCCGGCGTGTTCTCGTTTCTGCTCATCGGCTTGATCTTCATGGACGCTGAAACCGGCTTGCTTCCCCGCGAATTCACCTTTCCCGGCATCGCCTTGGGATTGTTCTTCGCCTGGTTTGTGCCCGGCGACAGCAGCGGGACGGAGTTCCTGTTGCGGATGCTGGGAATTCAAACCGCGATGGGTGTTCGTCAGGGTTCTCTGCTGGATGCGATCGTCGCCATGATCTTCGGCGCGGCCTTCTTCTATTCCATCTGGGCCCTCTACTACCTCGTTCGCAAGCGTCACGGCCTTGGCTTTGGCGACATCGCTCTCGTGGCGATGTGTGGCGCATTCCTTGGCCTGAAGTTGACGCTTTTCGTTTTGTTCAGCGCGCCAATCCTCGGCGCCGCTTATGCCATCGGTTGGTTGGCCTGGAATGCGTTGGCTCATGACGGGCAAACGGCGACTGCCGGCCACGCACGCCTTACCACAGCCGAGATGCTGCGGGTGGGAGAAGTCCCTTTCGGAGTGTTCCTTGGCGCATGTTCCTTGGTGGCTATATTCTTTGGCGAGGCCGCCTGGAGGCACTACCTTGCCTGGTTTGCGGCGAGCTAGGAAAACTCAAGCCGGCACCCTCATCCGAAGGGCGTTGACCGGGGGGGCGACGATTTGCCGGAGGTGATGTTCCGCATGTACCCGGTGAAAGCGCCGCCACTCTTCCGCCGTTAGCGGCCCCAGCATCGGATGGTCGAGAATCTTGGTCTTCTTTCCGAAGCGGCGCTCCGCATCCGCCAACGTGGCGTCCATCGCTACCAGAGCGTCATTGAACATTCGCAGGTTGTCGCCCGGCGGCCCTTGTTTGGGAGTGATATTCTTCGCCGCCTTCAGACCGCCCGGAATTCGGCCTAGGCGCAAGACGTAGAACCTGCCGGCGCGGTCTCGCCACGTAGCCTCGCGGCAGAACGGTTCGCTAGCCTGTATCGTCTTCTGCGCGCCCTTCGTGGTGGCCGTGAAGGTCAGCAGGAGATGCTCCAGGATGAGCGAGGCACACCACTTCCCCTCCCGGGCATAGCGCCAATCTTCGGGCGAAAAATCGCGCGTGACCTGCTGTGCCTGAGTGCGAACCTTTTCTAGTTGCGGCGACAAAGCGCCTCCTGCGTTGAGCGCAAGTCGAGGACCCCCGGTGTTTCCCGTATTATGCCTCATAGAAGCCGGCTTTCATCAAGCGTCATTGTCGGACAGCACAAATTTCGCGATGACCCGCAGGTCGGTGATGAAGAGCTGCATCTCCCGGTGACGTGAATCCTCCTCCGGAGCCCGCAAAATCGACGACGGGTGCACCGTGGCGGCAATTTTCATTCCGTCGCGAAACTGCATCAATTGCCCGCGTTGTTGGGTCACGCGAAAGCTCCGCCCAAGCAGCGATTGGGCCGCAGTCGCTCCCAGGCAGACGATCACCTCTGGCTTGATCACGTCGATCTCGGCGTCGAGCCACGCACGGCAGGCGGTGATTTCGAGGGAATTCGGTTTCTTGTGGATGCGGCGCTTGCCGCGCGGCTCCCACTTGAAATGCTTGACCGCGTTGGTAACGTAGGTCTGCTTGCGGTCGATGCCGGCCTCCGCCAGAGCTTTGTCGAGCAATGCCCCGGATGGGCCGACGAATGGCTTGCCTTCCAGATCTTCCTTATCGCCCGGCTGCTCACCGACGAACATTACCTTCGCATGTCGCGCTCCTTCGCCGAACACGGTTTGCGTACCACGCAGCCACAAATCGCAGGCCTTGCAGTCACGTGAAGCCGCCCGAAGCTTTTCCAGCGTTGGATGAAGCGGCAGCAATTCGGCAGCAGCGCTTTCGGATTGAGACTCACGCGGCATACCAGAACCGATGCGGTCTCGTTCTCACAAGTTGCGGCGAAACATCCACCATCCACTTCCGTGTCATCCCGAGCGCAGCCGAGGGACCTGCATTTTCTCCTTCCGGTATATTCCAATGCAATGAAATCCGCGCTCGCTCAAACCCAGAAACAGCCAACCCTCTCGCGCGAGCTCGGCGCCAGCCAAGCGACCGCGGTCGTCATCGGCACCATCATTGGTAGCGGAATCTTCCTCGTCCCTGCCGAGATGATGCAGGCGGTCGGCTCGGCGCGTCTCGTCTATCTGGTGTGGATCGTCGGCGGCCTGCTCTCGATGTTTGGCGCCATGACCTACGCCGAACTTGGCGCCATGAAGCCGCAAGCCGGCGGCGAATACATCTACATCCGCGACGCTTACGGCCCGCTGCCGGCATTTCTCTATGCCTGGACGTGGTTTGCCATCGCCAAGCCCGCTTCGATCGCGACTACCACGACGGGACTCGTCCGCATTCTCGGTACCTTCAGCGCGCTTTCGTTTCTCAACCAATCCGCCGTCGCGAAGCCATTCGCCATCACCTATGGACAGCTTGTCGCCATTCTCGCCGCCGCGCTCATCACCGGCCTGAACTACATCGGCGTGAAGAAGGCGGGCGAGTTCCAGCTCGTCTTCACGGTGCTGAAGGTCGCGATGATCGTTGCCATTGCCGTGCTTTGCTTTACCGCGGCGAGCGGCACATGGTTGAACTTCGCTTCCGAGTTTGCCGGCGCCAAAGGAGGCATTGCCGGCTTCTTCGCCGCTCTCGTCGCCGCGCTTTGGGCCTACGACGGATGGAACGACTTGAACATGGTGAGCGGGGAAGTGCGTCATCCCGAGCGCAACATTCCTCTCGGGCTGATCGCCGGCGTAAGCGTCGTCGCCATCATGTACATGTTGACCAACGCTGCCGTGCAATATGTTCTGCCTGCGTCGGCTGTTGCCGCGTCTGAGCGACCCGCATCCGAAGCTACTGCAATCGCGGTCGGCGCCTGGGGAGCGGGAATCGTCTCGGCAGGAATGGCGTTGTCGATGCTCGTCAGCCTGAACGGCACCATCATGAGCGGCGCGCGCGTGCCCTACGCGATGGCGCGCGACGGCTACTTTTTCCAGGCGCTGGCCGATGTGAATCCGCGCTTCCACACGCCGTCGGTCGCGCTGGGTGTGCAACTCGTGCTGTCGATGTTTCTGCTGCTGTTCGCCGGCAACTTCCGCCAACTGTTCTCGCTGGCGATTTTCGCCGAGTGGCTTTTCTACATGATCGCCGCCAGCACAGTCTTTGTGTTGCGCAAGAAGGAACCTGATCTGCCAAGGCCATATCACACCTGGGGATATCCCGTCGTTCCGGCACTTTTCGTCTTCGCGGCTGCGATTCTGCTCTACTTCACCTTCACCGAGAACCTGCGCAATTCCATCTGGGGATGCGTCGTCATCCTGGCGGGCGTGCCGATCTTCTGGTATTTCGCGAAACGCAAGAGCGCGACGACCTAATCTGGGTGCCCCATTCCGGCATCTTTTGCCGGGGTGGGGGTTTTCAAATTTGCATCAACGCCTCTCGCGCCGCCGCGATGGTCTGCTCGATGTCTTGCCTGGTGTGCGCGGCGCTCATAAATGCCGCTTCAAACTGTGACGGAGGCAGCCACACTCCTGCATTCAACATCGCATTGTGGAAGCGACCAAACGCCGCGGTATCGCAGGTCGCCGCTGTCTCCCAATCCACAACTCGTTTGTCAGTAAAGAAGAACGTAAACATTGATCCCACGCGGTTCGCGGTCATCGCCGGGTGCCTCATGGTCCTCGGGTGCCCCATTGTGTCCGGGTGCCCCGTTCCGGCTTCTTTTGCCGGGGTGGGATTCGGGTGCCCCATCCTACCGCCTTCGTTTGGCGGTAGGGTGGGAGTCAACACTTCTCGCGCCGCCTGCAACACGCCCGCTACCAGCTCCGCCGAATTCTCATCCAGCTGCTTGTACAACCGCTCCCGATTCTCCCGCAGCTCACACAATGTGGTAATCCCCGCCGCCATGGCCAGCGGATTCCCGCTCAGCGTGCCCGCCTGATACACCGGCCCGAGCGGAGCGATCATGTCCATGATCTTCGCTGCGCCGCCGTACGCGCCCACCGGTAGCCCGCCGCCGATGATCTTGCCCAGCGTCACCAGGTCGGCCTTTATGCCGTACAACTCCGACGCACCGCCAAACGCCACACGAAATCCCGTCATCACCTCGTCGAAGATCAGCAGCGCGCCCTCGCGTTCGGTGATCGCTCGCAAGCCCGCGAGATACCCGTCGCGCGGAGGCACGCATCCCATGTTGCCCACCACCGGCTCGACGATGACGCACGCAATCTTCCCGCTGAACTTCTTGAACGCCTGCTCCACCGCGTCGAGATCGTTGTAGGGCAGCGCCAGCGTGAACTCGACAAACTCTTCCGGCACGCCCGCCGAGCCGGGAATGCCCAGCGTCGCCACGCCCGAGCCTGCCTTCACCAGCAGTGCGTCCGAGTGCCCGTGGTAGCAGCCCTCAAACTTCACCACGAACTTGCGCTTGGTATACGCGCGCGCCAGGCGAATGGCCGACATGGTCGCTTCCGTGCCCGAGCTGACGAAGCGCACCTTCTCCACCGCGGGAAACGCCTCGGCCACCAGCGCCGCCAGCTCGGCCTCCATCGGCGTGGACGCGCCAAAGCTGGTGCCATTGCGCGCCGCCGCGACGATCGCCTCAATCACCTCGGGCGCGGCGTGTCCCAGGATGAGCGGTCCCCACGAGCCGACGTAGTCGATGTAGCGATTGCCGTCGGCGTCCCACACATAGGCGCCTTCGCCGCGGACGAGGAACGGCGGATCGCCTCCGACCGATTTGAACGCGCGCACCGGCGAATTCACTCCGCCGGGAATGAGCTGCTCGGCTTTCTTTTGCAGCTCGCGTGATTTGTCGAGAATGAGGGCCATGAATGAAGTTTCCAGTTTCGAGTGCGAAGTTTCAAGTGTAAGCTGCCAGCCGTTAGACAGCCGCCAGCTATCAGCCGTCAGCTCTCAGCTATCAGCTAGACCCTGCTGTCATCCTGAGCGACGAGCGAAGCGAGGAGTCGAAGGACCCCTATCCGACCGAAAAGCCTCGAACGCGGGTGCCCCATCCAAGCCATCGTTTGGCTTGGGTGGGATTCGATGATTTCCACCTCTCTACGCATTCCCGTCAGCGATCGACGCCCACTCTTCGCTCTCTACCCTCACCTCGCCACCGGCTTGCGCGCGCCTACGAAGATCTTCTGGCTGATGGCGGCGCGTTGCGCGTATCGGCCTTTGCGGCCGTCGGGGTGTTCGGCGTCGATGTCGTGCGTCCATGCGTAGTGGAAGATAGCGAGCTCTTCGCCTGCAGATATTGCTCCGGTCAGATCAGCAGGATGCGCACGCGCTGGTCATAATCTTCGCGGTCGTGAACGTGATGCGGACCTCTGGCGGCGGGGAGCCGCGCTGTCGGTGTGCACGGACTGATCGCTCTTCTTGCGAGCAGCCTCGCGTCGTCTCTGGCTCGCCCTCCCTCAGGCCGCATGCTGCGCCATCCACGTCTCCGCGCCTTGGCTTCCTCTTCTTCGGCCGGCTCCTCGATGCGCAAGCTGGCGGTCAGTCCGCCATCGTCGAGCTCGTAGTCCTGCTCGAAGCTGTCGTAGCGGTTGCAAACCGCAGCGCTGGCTTCTTCCTTGGCGTCTTTGGCCATGTTGCGCAGATTGCTGCTGGCGGTCTGCAAGCGCATAGAGCACCAGGCCGCCGCGCTTGGGGTCGAGCGTGCCGTGCAGCAGCGCTTCGGTCACCTGCATGAGCGCGAGTTGGATGGAAGCGGCATCTTCCAGCAGCGGCAACTCGATCGGCGGACGCTTGCAGTCCGTGCGCGGCATAGCGCTCGACGCGCAGCCGCTGCCCAATGTGGGTGAGGTGGAAGAAACAGTAGTTGCGGCCGCGCATGGCAGGCGATCCGCAGAAGTGGCCGTTGGCTTTGACATGCTCGCAGTGGCTGAATCATGGGTTGTATGTACTCCTTATGAGTGCGATCAAATAGCGTTTGTCATCCTGAGCGGAGCGAAGGACCTGCTCCCCGGGTATCAGATATCGGGTCTCAGGCATCAGAAAGGCCCTCTGATACCTGACACCTGAAACCTGATACCCCCTCCCAGGGGTACCCCGTAAAATCTTGATTCCATTGGGCTGGCAAAAAACTTTGCCGGTAAAATCTTGAGCCCGTGAGACTTGCAGGCAAAATCTTGAAAAGACGGCACTTGGCGGGAGGAAAAGGACGCTCTTCGCTGGAAGCTGGCGGCTGGTAGCTGGTAGCTCTTGGTTCTCTGAGTAGCTGATAGCTGCTCTTGCGGCGGCGGCCCCGAGATACACGTATCCTCTCTCTCCGGGGCCTCCAGAGGAGATCACTCTAGTGGATCGCGTCGGAGCCGCGCTATGACGTGCATCACGTCAGCGTGTGATAAGGGAACCGAGGGTCATTTGCGAAGTCGCTTGACTGAAGTGGACAATCCCGCGTCCTGGTTGCAGATCAGGTGGCTGTGAGTTTTGCGAAAACCGTCGGGGATCGAGACATTAGGCCGAAGGCCGGGATGATGTGAGCCCGGCGCGTGAGCGCCGGGAACGTGGGATTTGCAAAGCCTGAGCCGCGCCAGCGGCGCGATCAGACGACGGTGCCGCCGCTGACGCGGCTCACATTTTCCTGACCGACCTTTACCCGGCGCTCACGCGCCGGGCTCACCCCATCCCGCCCTGCGGGCTGGAACTGGAGCGGAGACGCGGGAGAGTCCGTGCGGCATCGCAGTGATCCCCAGGTTAGCCCAACCGAAGGGCGAACCTGGGGCACCGGACCTTTCTTGATACACTCTGCCCATGCATGGACGTTCCAACTGAGGCGGCCCGATAGGTGCTATGCCGAATGAAGTGTGTTTTCAGTGAATTAACTAAGTAACGTGCCAAGAAGAAACCCAATACGCACGATTGCCACGGTTGTTACCGCTGGCGCAACGATATTCGGGTTGGGGTGGATGATGTCAAGTAACTCTCCACCTTGGGGAATCGGCTTAATGGCGGTCGGCATTCTTTATCTCATATATGAATTCGTCGACTCGCCCGCCTTTACCAAGATTGCACCGCCAATGTTCCGTTTTCTCGTGGCAGTAATTATTGCTTCTATTGTTGCTGCTGTATTCATTCCTCGTCTCCCCTACTATAAACAAGAGCGGACGGTATCTGACACTAAGCCAAATCAGACTCTAGCGTCGAAGGAAGAAGCTCCGAAACACGAAGAAGCCGGCGACGGTGCGGAACCTGCCCCAAAGCCAGCCCCGCACCATACGGCGGCAATCCACAAACTACCGGTCGCCTCCCCGGAGGAGCCGCCTGCTGTTGCCGAAAAACCAGACCTTGGTATGGCGTTGGTGTATCCCAACGAACCCGCAATTGTATTTGTCAACAGGTCCGGCGTAGTACTACGTGAGCCTAAGTACTCTCCGGGTATTTGGAATCTTGACCGAATAAATCCAGAAACGGGAGGCCCTAAGATACTTCCGATCCCCGTCGAAAGTGGAGATTGGATAAGGCCGCACGGTTCGCAGGGACCGGACGCGTTTATCGGACAAGCTAATGCAAAACAGTTCTGGAAAGATGGAGATAGGCTTTTTGGCGCAGTGACAGTAACGTGCCCTACATGCGTAACGACTCGCACTTATATCGTGTACATCGTGTGTGGTAAGGGCGGATGGTATTCCGAATTGCTTTCCCCTACAACACTTACTTGGTCTGACCTGTCCAAGCTTGCGAAGAGTGGAGTTGATGATTTCCTGGCAAATATTCCAGACTCTAGCCGTATTCAAATTTCGGAACGCTAGGCTGCAATTAGCTTCTTTGTAGTGGATTGTGATTTCGCGGGTGGCCCGAATGTCTGGGGCATCCGGCTGACACCTACACCGGTATCCCCGCCCACCTTCCATCCGCGCCGAAGCTTGGAGAGCCTTCTTTGCCGAACATTTGGTGCGCTTGATCGCACAAGGGCCGAATCAAATGATCCCAATCAGATAAACTCATCGCCTGCAAATAGGGAAAACGATATGCTCCCGGCGCGACTGGGGTTCCTGCAACGTAGTATGTGTTGAGCCCAAAGTCCGGAAAAGCCCCAAACATCGGCTCTGCGCTCTGCAGAGACATGCCCAAAATAAAGGGGGCGGTCAATCCCGCCGTTTGATATATGTTGCTCGCCTGCCTTACAAACCGCCTCAACTGAGCTTCCACTACCCTGGGATCGAGGATGACTCTATCATCCCCCCGAGTTCGGTAGAGCGGGCATTGCGAACTAACACCTAGGAGCCCATTCCGCCAAAGCACAGCTCGATAATCGAACGAGTCCTCGGTTCTTACAAGGCCGTCGAACGCGTAGCCGGGATCGCGATAAGCCTGATTGCCTGTTCGGGAGAAGGTGCCAAAAGCGCGATACAAGGCGGCGCTCTGCACGTCAACCAAGAAATCTTGGAAGAACACTGGAACCAGTCCGCATACCAAGTAGGGCTGCCCATCGGCACGACTGATCCCCTCGAAGTAATTCTTCAGCAATTCCTCCGCTCTTTGTAGTTGGCTGGCCATTCTCATCACGAGTTCCTTGATCTCCCGCACATTCATGGAGTACCGTTGGCGCTCTCTCCGCGCGGGAAAGTAGATGTGCCGCTCTCGCCTTACAGAATACGGCTTGGCTGGGCTGTTCGGGACGCGGATAGCCAATACCGTGCGGCCATTTTCAACCGGGATGGCTGCGGATTCGGCAGGCAGTCGCTCTTCGATAGCCTCCATGATCCGCGCATCGTAGGCTGCAAGAACTCCCTCCGGGTTTGGTACTTCCATTCCGAGAGGGGCAGCGGGGTCGGGAGTACCCGTTGGCTGCCCATTGTCATCCCTGCGCTCAGGAATCCCAATCAGTAGAACGTCCCCAGCGGTGTTTGCGAACATTCCAATGTCCAGAACAAATTCGCGTCTGCCGGCATCGTTATCTTCATACAGTTCGCGTTTGTACTCTAGCTGTAGGTGCTCCTCCAAGCCGGATTCGACCAACACTCTGATATCTGCCTCGGTAATCTCTCGCAGCGGCCTGCCTTCCCAAATCATGTCCTATTTTGAAATGTTCACTTCTTTAAAGCAACTGTAGGCCTGAGGGCAACGGGTGGCCCACAATTGCCTTCGGTCGGCAATTGTGGGGTAGCGGAGCAGGCTGTAGCGCGATCGTTTGATCAGGAAGCATCTTAGCTCCCAACATTTCCCAACCGAGGGGAAATGTGGGCCACCCGGACAAGTTGTCAGTGGTCAGTGGCCAGAAAAGATGTCGGCGCGAAGCGTAGGGGAGCGCACAGAACAGCAGGTCCTTCGCTCTGCTCAGGATGACAACCCTGGATCGGGCCGGTGCGGGGTGCCGATGAGCGGGCAGCTCCAGCGCTAAAGCGCCGTCGAAGCGTCGACACGCTTACCCCCGCATGAATGCGGGGGCTTCCACCGAACTGCAGCTCCCTCGGCTCCGCTCGGGACGACAGGGGAGTATAGGGGGCCGTCGGCTCGTCGCTCCGCTCCTCACTCAGGATGACACACGGGGGGAAGCTGCAGATCCCTCGGCTGCGCGTGGGATGAAGGGGAGTATAGGGGGCCTTCGACTCGTCGCTCCGCTCCTCGCTCAGGATGACACTCGAGGGGAAGCTGCAGCTCCCTCGACTCCGCTCAGGATGACACCGGAGGGGAAGCAGCAGGTCCCCATGAATTCGGGATGACAACTTTAAAGAGCGACAACATGCTACGGGGCGGGTGGCCCGCGCAAGCGCTCTGCGTAGTCTGTACAGCAACGGCAAAAAAGAGCCGGCAGCATTTTGGAGGTACGTGCCGGCCCAAGGAGGAAACGTGATTCTTTGTACTCATCGAGCGGGATGAGGTGCGTTCTCATGGGTCCGCTCGTCTTGCTGACGAAGGTCATGCGTAAAACCTCCGTCAATAATCTCGATGCCGGGAGATGGTGTTCGGTTGCGAATTCGAGCTCTGTCGCCGTGCTCTGGACTGTTCAAAAGCTGTGTCTCGGCCCTAGCGGCGGCGGTGTGGCGATGCCGCCATGCTGGTGAAAGCCGACTCGCAGAATGGCCGCGACACGAGACTGCACACGACCGCTTCACGAAGGTGTGCTACCCTCGATAGTCACACCCGCCAATGCCTCTGGAACGCCTGCAAAAGATCATTGCCGCTGCTGGAATCGCCTCGCGCCGCAAAGCCGAGGAGCTCATCACTGGAGGATTGGTGTCGGTCAACGGGCAGATTGTGACCGAACTGGGAACCAAGGCAGATCTCGCGACCGACCGCATCAAAGTAGCGGGAAAGGCTCTGCAAGGACCGGAACGCCACGTCTACCTGCTGCTGCATAAGCCCAAGGGCTATGTCGCGACGGTCACCGATCCTGAAGGCCGGCCAACGGTGCTCGACCTGGTGCGCGGCGTGGGAGCGCGACTCTATCCGGTGGGCCGTCTCGACTACTTGAGCGAAGGCCTGCTGCTGCTGACCAACGATGGCGAGCTGGCGCAGAAGCTCACGCATGCTTCATCGCATGTCCCGAAGACGTACCTGGTGAAGGTGAGCGGCAAGCCGACGGAGGAGGAGATCAAGAAGCTGCGCGGCGGCGTGTTTCTTCCCGCCGAAACCAAGCCGCTGAAGACGCGCGAAGGCCAGGAGCAGAAGCGGCGCTCGCAGGCTGTGCGCACGGGGCCGGTGCGGATCGAGTTGCTGCGGGAGGCGGCGAATCCCTGGTACGAGATCACGCTGATCGAGGGGCGGAACCGGCAAATTCGGCGGATGTTCGAGCAGATTGGCCATCACGTGGAGAAGATCAAGCGCGTGCGCTACGGCCCGCTCCAGCTCGATGTCGAGGCGGGCCAGTTTCGGCATCTAACCGGCAGTGAAGTTGTGCAACTGAAGGCGGCCACCAAGGGGTCGAAGCCGGGTCGTAAACCGCAGCCGGCTCCGGCGCAGTTGACGCCGAATCGTGGACACGATAAGAAAGTGAGCAGGCCTCCAAGCAAGCAGGAAACCGGCGCTCGCAAGCAACCAGGTCGTCGCAATCGCCAGCAAGGAAGGGGACGGCCTTAAGGCCGTCCGTAAGTGCGTCGCACCTACAGCGGCTCTAGAGGCTGCTGAAAGTCGGAAGAGCAGGTCCCTCAGCGACTGAAGTCGCCTCGGGATGGCAAAAATGAAAGAGCTTATCGGCACGACCGAGGTCGTGCCCTGACGCGAAGCATTCCGAAGTCGACTCTTTCAGCAACTGTTTAGCCCTCGGGAATCTGCTTAAGTCAATCAGAGCTCCCGGATTTGTTTGTCGCTCGTGCAAGGGGAAGAATGACAAAGTTCAAATCGCTGGTGCCGGCGCACCTGAGTACGCTGCCCAGCTATAAGCCGGGCAAACCGGTCCGGCAGGCAGAACTGGAGAGTGGAGTGAGCTGCATCAAGATGGCTTCGAACGAGAATCCTTTCGGGCCATCGCCGCTTGCGGTCGAGGCGATCCGGCGCGCCGCTGCCGACATTCACTTTTATCCTGACAACGACCTGATCGAGCTGCGGGGAGCGCTGGCCGAGATCAACGATCTCGCACCCGAGCAGGTGATGGTCACGTCAGGTTCGACTTCGTTTCTCGATCTGCTGGCGCGCACGCTGCTGGCTCCGGGACGGAACGCCATCACCAGCAGGCATTCGTTCATCGTTTATCCGCTGGTGACGCGCGCGACGGGAGCGCAGCTGATCGAGGTGCCGACACGCAATCATCACTTCGATCTCGACGCCATTGCCGATGCGGTGAACAGCGAGACGCGCGTCGTGTATCTGGCCAATCCGAACAATCCGACCGGCACCTGTGCTGGAAGCGCGCGGAGATTGACCGCTTCCTCGATCGCATGCCGGAGCACGTGATTACGGTGCTCGACGAGGCCTACTACGATTACGCCAGCTACTTCGCAGCGCAGCGCGGCGTGGAGTATTCGCACGCGCTCGATTACGTTCGCGATGGGCGGCACGTCGTCGTGCTGCGAACGTTTTCCAAGGCGCATGGGCTGGCGGGTCTGCGTGTCGGCTATGGCTTTGGGCCGGCGGAATTGCTGGGCTACTTCAATCGGCTGAAGCCGCCGTTCATGGTTTCGGCTCTCGCCGAGGCGGCGGCCTTGGCGGCGCTGGCTGACGCGGAGCATCTGGCCAAGTCAGTCCGCTCCAACGCGAGTGAATCGGAGCGGCTGCGGCGTGAGCTCTCAGCGTTAGGAATCTCCGTGGTGCCGACCTGGGCGAATTTCCTCTTCTGCGAAGTCGGCGACGAGTGCGCCTCCCTCTGCCAGCAGTTGCAGGATGCCGGCGTCATCGTGCGGCACATGGTGGGATCGTGGAACGCACAGCACGCCTTCCGCGTAACGGTGGGCACGCCTGAACAGAACGAGCACTTCCTGCGGGCAATGAAGAAGGTGCTGGCCCGCGTGCCGGCGTAGCAGAGCTAGTTCGTTCTGCCGCCCCGAGTCAGCCATTGACTCCGGAATAGCCAACCCAAGATTCACGGCGGTAAGGACGCTTCTCAGTACCATTCCCGGGATCAAGGCTGAACCCAAGCTCGATGAGTGAGTTCGCCTGTACACGAGCACCCACTAGCTGTAACGATGATGCTGGACGGTTTTTCCGGGAACTGCCTGCGATGTGCAATCACGTGGTTGGCCAGGGAGTCAGCAGTGAGCAGAGCGTTGGCAATCGATTGGAAGAGGAATAACAGAACGCGATGTCAATTACGCTGGCCAATTTTTTTGGGTTGCTGGGCGGATTACTGGTATTGGCTTACCTGGCCAATCGCTTTTCGCACCGGACACGCGTGCCCGATGTCGTGGTTCTGCTGCTTTGCGGAATTGTGCTGGGACCAGGACTGCACTGGATAGACGCAGACAAATTCCCTGAGATCGCGCGCGGCGTGGGTACGGTTGCGCTGATTTTGATTCTGTTTGCCGCGGGACTGGAGCTGGATTTGCGGCGTGCGCGCAAACAGTTCGCCGCCGGGACAGTGCTGGCCGTGCTGAGCTATGCGTTGACCATGGAAGGCGTGCATCTGTTTTGCATGCACGTGCTGCACATGAAACGCATGTCATCTCTGCTCGCGGGGGCGGCGCTGGCCTGCATAAGCGGATCGATTATTCTGCCGGTGCTGGAGCAGATGGATCTGAGGCCTGACCTGAAAACCACACTGGTGATCGAAGCGTCTTTCGGAGACGGCCTCGGGGCCCTGGTGGTGGGTGTGCTGCTGAGCCTGATTGCCGGAGGGGCAACGAGCCGCACGAGCGGTGGCGCGATCCTGAGCGGCATGGTAATACAGTTCCTTTTCAGCTTTGTGCTGGCCTTTGTGATCGCGGCTATTGCGGGCTTCTTGTGGGCGCGTGTGCTGCCAAAGATTTCTAATAAAAGATTTTGGCAGGTGCTGACCTTTGCGGCGGTGCTCAGTGTGTATTCAGGCACGCATGCATTGGGAGGCAGCGAGTTGTTTGCGGTGATGGTGTTTGGGGCGATGCTGGCGAGTTTGGTGGGGCCTGAGAGTTTCTTGCGAGAGTTCGAGGTGACGTCCGTGGCGGCGGATGAAGGCAGCCAGATCCTCTCGTTCCACTCGGAACTGGCGTTCCTGGTGCGGAGCTTTTTCTTTGTGCTGCTCGGGGCGATGATTCACTTCCGCGGACTGAAGGAACAACTATTGCCGAGTGTGGGAATTATGGCCGTAATACTTGCTGCGCGGGTTGTGTCGGTGCAGGCGAGCCGCGTGGTTTGGCGAGGGACGACTTGGCGCGAACGTGAACTGGCGAGCCTGCTGATCCCGCGTGGGCTGATTACGGCCGTGCTGGTGCTGCAGGCGATTCAGGCGAAGCCGGCGGACCTGATGTTCTTTCCGTCGCTGACCTTCGCGCTGATCCTGCTGACGAATGGATTGTCACTCGTTGCAACGGTGCGGGCAAAGGAACTGCGGAGGTGAGTTTGCCTCATGCAATTTTTGGCCACGGGTCTGAAGCGCCAGGTGACCGAGTCGCTCATCGAGGGGCCGATTCGTAACGACAGCTCGGCACGCAGGTGGTATTGCGAGGGGCGGGAGGGCTGTGGCCGGGGCAATCCCATGCCGCGGACTGTCTCGGATCACGGGAGGATTTTCCCGCTGATTCCTTATGCGCGCGTTCGCGCCTACTCCATCTGCGTGAAACTTCCAACATTGGCCGGCAGGCGGCGTCGTAGAGCCCGGCATCGCTACCTGGCAGCGCGATTGATGATCGTGCTCTGCGCGAAGTCCTTGTGCTCAGGCGAAGTCAGCGCGCAAATCGACGAGCGGAACTTCATTTCCTTGAATCTCGCCTGGCATATTTGATTGCGCCAAGTTGAATCGAATTGCCGCCGAACTCGTCTACTCAGTAATACTCCTGGAGAATTCTTGAAAATTTCCGAAGTACTGCATGCCTGGACAAGCATTTTGTCCGGCAGGGTCCCTTCTCTTTCCATCGAACTCACTCGCGAGTGCCCGCTTCGTTGCCCTGGGTGTTACGCCTACGAAGACGACCACCTGGGGATACCTGGCGTTACTCTTCGCCAGCTTACGGACTACAAAGGCAGCGCATTGGTGCAAGGCGCTCTTCGCCTGATTGACGAGCACCGCCCAATGCACGTCTCCCTGGTGGGAGGGGATCCGTTGGTGCGGTTTCGCGAACTGGAAGAGCTGCTGCCTGAATTGGAGCGGCGCGGTATCCATGTGCAGGTGGTGACCAGCGCTTTCCGCCAGATTCCAGTCCGCTGGAATGCCCTGTCCCGCTTAAACGTCGTGGTATCCGTCGACGGTCTACAGCCCGAGCACGATGTACGGCGCAAGCCGGCCACCTACGAACGCATCCTCAAGAGCATCGCGAGAACCAAGGTCACGATCCATTGCACGGTCACCGCCCAGATGATGGATCGGCCGGGCTACCTCGAAGAGTTCGTTCGATTCTGGAGCGAGCGCGAAGAGACAAAGAGAATCTGGATCAGCCTCTTCACGCCCCAACAGGGAGCCGTGGATCCGGAAATTCTTACGCCTGATCAGCGGAGAAGAGTCATTGAGGAACTGCTTCGATTACGGATTGGGTATCCGCTGATCGAAATGCCCAAGCGCCTGATCGAGGAGCTCGAGCATCCGCCGGCTTCGCCCAAGGACTGCATCTTCGCCCGCACCACGCTCACCGTTTCGTCGGACCTGAAGACGCGGATTACGCCCTGCCAGTTTGGTGGCACCCCAGACTGTTCACAGTGCGGTTGTATCGCAAGCATGGTTTTTGCCGCGGTGGGACACCATCAAGTGTTGCCGGGCGTCAGCGCGGGACAGCTCTTTTTTCTGTCGGACCTGATCGGAAAAGGGGTCAACAAGTTTCGCTTACGCGACCCAGTAGAATCGGCTGCCTACCCGGAAGCCGCACAAGATGACAAGGCGGCGTGAGCGGCAACATCGCCTGTCCGCGTCCGGAGCGTGGAACGCGCAACACGCCTGTCGCGTAACGGTGGGCACGCCTGAACAGAACGACCACTTCCTGCGGGCGATGAAGAAGGTGCTCGCGCGCGTCGTGCCATCATTTGCCGACTGAACGCACCGTGAGCTCGCGGTAGCGGCTGGGAGTGATCCCCAAATCATGAAGCGATCGTGAGCGCTTGCGACCAGCCTGCGATTCGGCATTGCCATCGCGCAAACAAATTGACTGGTGGTGATTGCCACCCTATGATCAGGCTTCCATTCACTCTGGCTGGCCATGATCGAGACCACGGTTTCGCATTACCGCATCGTTGAGAAGCTCGGCGGCGGCGGCATGGGTGTGGTCTACAAGGCCGAGGACACCCGCCTTCACCGCTTCGTGGCGTTGAAGTTCCTGCCCGACGAGTTCGGTCGCGATCCGCAATCCCTGGCGCGTTTCCAACGTGAAGCGCAAGCTGCCTCGGCGCTCAACCATCCCAACATCTGCACCATCTACGATGTCGGCGAGGACGATGGCCGTGCCTTTATGGTCATGGAGTACCTCGGCGGCCAGACCCTGAAGCACAGGATTGGCGGAAAGCCCCTCGAGTCCGAGCAGCTTCTTCCCATCGCCATCGAAATTGCCGATGCGCTCGATGCGGCCCACGGCGAAGGCATCATTCATCGCGACATCAAGCCCGCCAACATTTTTCTCACGCGCCGCGGTCACGCGAAGATTCTCGACTTCGGTCTGGCGAAGCTTACGGTCAAGGCTCCGGCTACGGGCGCAAACGCTGAAACCGAGATAGCGGACCGGGACTCGCAGCTTACCAGTCCGGGAGCGATGATGGGCACGATAGCGTACATGTCGCCCGAGCAAGTGCGCGCCAAAGAAGTCGACGCGCGCACTGACTTGTTCTCCTTCGGCGCGGTGCTGTACGAGATGGCGACGGGCAAGATGCCGTTCGAGGGCTCAAGCTCGGGCGAGATTTGCAGCGGCATTCTGCGCGATGAGCCCCAACCGGCATCGCAGGTGAACCCTGAAGTCTCTTCGGGGCTGGAAGCGGTGATACGCAAGGCGCTGGAGAAAGACCGGCACCTGCGCTATCAGCATGCGTCCGACCTGCGCACGGATTTGCAGCGGCTCAAGCGCGATAGCGAGAGCGGACGCATATCCGCGGTGAGCGTTTCCGCAGCGCGAGCGCCGAAATCGGTAGTAAGTCCAAAGCGCTGGGCGTGGATGATCGCAATTTCCATTGTGCTGGCCGCATTGGTTGTCGCCAGCCTTCTGTATTATCGCCTGCACCAATCCAAGGGCCTGACAGACAAGGACACGATTGTTCTCTCTGACTTCGTCAACACCACCGGCGATGCCGTGTTCGATGACACGCTCAAGCAGGGGCTCTCGGTACAGCTTGGGCAAACGCCCTTTCTTAGCCTGATCTCCGAGCGCAAGGTAAATGGAATATTGAAGGAGATGGGCCGTTCTGCCGGAGATCGGCTAACGCCGGAGGTGGCGCGCGAGGTCTGCCAGCGCACCGGCAGTAAGGCCGTGCTGACCGGCTCGATTGCCAGTCTGGGCAGCCAGTACGTGGTTGGCCTGAAGGCGGTGAACTGCGATACCGGTGATCTGCTGGCCGAAGCACAGGAGCAAACGACAGGCAAGGAAAGCGTACTCAAGGCCCTGGATCGTGCGGCAGTGAGTTTGCGCTCCAAGTTAGGCGAGTCGCTCAGCTCGGTTCAGAAGTTCGCGGCGCCGGTGGAGGAAGCTACCACACCTTCGCTGGAGGCGTTGAAGGCCTACAGCCTGGCGCAGAAAACGCGTTGGGCGCAAGGGGGAAACCGCCGCCTTGCCGCTCTACAAGCGGGCCGTGGAACTCGACTCGAATTTCGCCGGCGCATACAGCTCATTGGCGATTGTCTACGGCAACCTCAACCAACTCGATCGGGCCGCGGAAAATGCAAGCAAGGCCTACGCGCTGCGGGAGAAAGTCACCGATCGGGAACGTTTCTCCATCGAGGCCTTCTACTACTGGTACGTCACCGGGGAGCTGGAAAAGGTGGCGCAGGTCTACAGGCAGTGGCAGCAGACCTACCCAAGGGACTATGCCCCGTACGTGGACTTGGCCATCATTTCCGGCAATCTTGGAAGATGGGACCAGGCTCTGGAGCAGGACCTGCAGGCGATGGCGATGGAGCCGAGCCACGTGAACCGCTACTCCAACCTGGGAATCGATTACATCGACCTCAACCGGCTGGAGGAGGCGGAGGCGGTATTCAAGCAGGCAGAAACGCGCAAGCTGGAGGGCGAGATCCTGCTGCAAGCCCGCTATCAGCTGGCTTTTCTCAAGGGCGATCGGCCGCAAATGGCACACATCCTCACCGTTGGCCTGGAGAAGCCGGGAGCGGGAGACGCTCTGCTGGCTGCGCAGGCAGATACGGAGGGCTGGCACGGCAACCTCAAGAGCGCGCGCGAGCTGACCCGGCGCGCGATCCAGTTGGCCCAACGCAATGACGCTCCGGAAACGGCGGCGGCATATCAGGTGGTGGCGGCGCTGCGCGAGGCGGGCGCCGGCAATTCACAGCAGGCGCGCGCCGATGCGATTGCAGCGATGAAGCTTGGCCCGAACCGCGATGTGCGGGCCATGGCCGCGTTGGCCCTCGCCCAGGCAGGGGATACCGCGCAGGCGGAGAGGCTGGCTGTTGAACTCGACCGTGAAGTGCCTCGAGGCACGCTGGTGCAGGGATATTGGCTGCCGACCATCCGCGCGGCCGTGGCCTTGCAGCATAAGGATCCGAACCGCGCCATCGAGCTATTGCAGCAAACCAGCCCCATTGAATTGGGCCAGCCCGCAGGCGTCACCGTACTTCTATGCCCGGTTTATTTGCGGGGAGAGGCCTATCTCATGCGGAGCGACGGCAAAGCGGCCGCAGCGGAATTTCAGAAGTTCATCAACCACTATGGCATGGTGGGGAATTTTCCCTGGGGCGCGTTGGCCCGTCTCGGCCTGGCTCGCTCTTACGCCCTCGACGCCGCCAGAGACCCTGCCGCACGGGAAACAGCCCGCACGGCCTACCAGAACTTCCTCTCCTTCTGGAATGATGCCGACCCCGACATCCCTATCTACAAGCAAGCCAAAGCGGAGTACGCGAATTTGCAGTAGGGGGCGACTTGCTCACCAGGGTGAGCGGATTCGCGTCGGCGCTTCCCTGGCTATGTGAAAGGAAACCGCTTCCGACAACGGCTATGACGACGGAGTCGCACTCAGAACTCGCCAGGCAACTTCGTCTGCACCCTCCACTCGACTTGCAAGCTGTGCCGCAACCTTGATAGTGAGCCGTCGCCATTCTTGGGCTGAAGTGGGCAGACCATTCATTGCGGTCAACTCGTGCAGCCAGTCTTCTGCGGAGAGGCCCGCCTGATTTAATCCGAACAGCTCCCTCACCGCGCGGAAGAATGCTGCCAACTCTTGCTCCGCCATCCTTACCAGGTCGGCACACGTCGGACTGTGATTTTGTGATCGATTATTACGTGTGAGTTGATTCATATTCCTAACCTCTCGGAGTTGAACCCCAACGGGAAGATGCAGATTCACAGCGAGCCTGCGCACTTACCTACGCTGCCAGCTCAGTCGCGAAATAGTGCGCCTGGTCGAGATCAGCGATGAGTCCTGGCTGGGTTGGACGCCATCCCAACTGTCCTTGCGTCTTCGCGCTGGACGCTGGGCCGTCCATGCCAAAGAATTGCGCCATCCACCCAAAGTGCTCGGCTGCCTCGTCCGGAGACTTGCTGACAACCGGCAAGTTCAGGCGTCGGCCGATTACCTCGGCGATGTCGCTGGCCGGGACGCCCTCATCCGCGACGCCGTGATAGCAGGCTCCGGCGGAAGCCTTCTCCAGCGCGAGCCTATAAAGATGAGCAGCATCCAGTCGATGCACGGCGGGCCAGCGATTATGCCCTTCACCGATATACGCCGCGACGCCCTTTTCGCGCGCGATGGCGATGAGACGCGGAACGAAGCCGTGATCGCCGGCGCCATGGACCGCCGGCGGCAGGCGCACCACCGACGTGCGAACGCCCTGCGACACCAGCGCAAGCGCTGCCTCTTCCGACTTGCGAGGAAAGTTGAGAACGGGCGCATCGTCTTCCGTTGCAAGCGGGCCCTGGCGTTGAACCAGCAAGGTCCCACCGGTGACAATTAAGGGGCGGTCAGAGCCCACGAGCGCGGCTCCGAGCGTCTCGATGGCGCGTCTATCCGCCTCGGCGGCAGGCCCGTAGTTTGCGAAGTCATGGATGAAAGCCAGGTGGATCACGCCATCCGCGGCCGCCGCTCCGCTGCGCAGGCTCTCAATATCTTCGAGCGAACCGCGATGTACTTTCGCTCCCGCGGCCGCAAGCGATTGTGCTGCCTTATCCGAGCGAGCGAGGCCAAGCACCTGATGGCCCGCAGCCTGTAACTCACGCACAATCGCTGTGCCGATGAAGCCCGTTGCTCCGGTAACAAATACGTTCATAAATTCTCCTTGTATGAATTGGGTGGGACAAAGAATCCTCAGGCCGAGACCACTGTCTGAGAACTTCGCCCCATCGAGTCGAGATCGGCAAGCACTTCAGTAGGAAGCTGCAGCTTCACAGCCGCAAGATTCTCGCGAAGATGCTCGACCGACGACGTTCCGGGGATCAGCAGAATGTTGCGCGAGCGTTGCAGGAGCCACGCAAGCGCAAGCTGCATCGGCGTAACGTTGAGTAGCGCTGCCGCCCGGTCGAGTACCGTCGACTGCAATGGGGTGAAGCCTCCAAGCGGGAAAAATGGAACATAAGCGATGCCTTTGGTCGCTAGCTCGTCGATGAAGCGATCATCTTTCCGGTTCGCCACGTTGTAGAAGTTCTGCACGCAAACGACCTCGACAATGGTTTGAGCATCGGCCAACTGCCCGGGAGTAACGTTGCTCAGCCCGATATGACGAATCAGTCCCTGACGCTTGAGGTCCGCAAGCACAGTCAGCGGTTCCTCGATCGATTCCTCCGAGGGCTCCGTAAATCCGCCGACACGAAGATTGACAACGTCAAGCGCGTCGACGCCAAGATTTCTCAAGTTGTCATGCACGCCATCGATTAGCTCCTGACTGGAGAGTGCGGGAATCCACGACTTATCAGAACCGCGACGAGCGCCCACTTTGGTGATGATCACAAGTCCCTCGGGATAAGGATGGAGCGCCCGCTTGATCACCTGATTGGTCACATGCGGACCGTAGTAATCGCTGGTATCGATGTGGTCAACTCCGGACTCGACCGCCCCTCGTAAAACAGCTATGGCGGCATCCACGTCGCGCGGCGGTCCCCACACCTGCGGACCAGCAAGTTGCATGGCACCGTAGCCCATGCGGCTCACCGTCATGGATGTGCCAGGGAGTGTGAAACTGCCGCCGAGACGGGTATCAATCATTTCGTTTCCTCCGTGTCTGGTTGATCTGGTCCTGTAGACGTCTGGGAGTGATTTTTATTGTCTAAGTCGTTGAACCCTAAAACGACTCTCCGACCATCTCTTCACTTTTCTTCCAAAGCGCCTCGGCAGTATTTGGGTCGAGCGCGTAGCCGCGCACTCCTTCGCTTATGGCGCTGATGGTGACGTGGTCCGGCACGATGTGGCCGACATGGCAGTTCTCGCAATATTGGCCACCGATCTCCTCCGCCGGAGCAACGACACCGGCCCACACCGAAGTTGCTGCTCCTTGAGGAATGGTCTTCCACTGGAAGGGAGCCTTGCCCTCCGCTGCAAGCTGCGCATTCATCTGGTTGACCAGCGCCTGGAGCTGGCTCGCGTCCACGTGGCGACCCAGTTCGGTTTGTATGCCTCCCGGATGCACAGCCGCAGCACGCACCCCACGGTGAAGGTGCCGGTGGTCGAAGGCAACTGCGAAGAGAATGTTCGCCGTCTTCGATCGACCATAGGCGACGAAGGGATCATAGGGCGTCCGCTCAAAATTAGGATCGTCGAGATCGACGTTGGAGTAGCGGTGCCCCGAAGACGACAGATTAATGAGCCGGCCACCTGCCCGAAGCAGAGGCGCAATGCGATTGACGAAAACAAAGTGGCCCAGATGATTGGTGCCGAACTGCGTCTCGAATCCATCTGCGGTATGGCCAAATGGTGTGGCCATCACTCCCGCATTGGCGATGATTACGTCGAAGGGTTCGCCCTTTGCCAGCAACCCTTCGGCGGCGGCACGAACACTGTTCAGGCTGGCGAGATCAAGCTCGATCAGCTCGAAACTTCCACCGTTGGCTGCAGCGTCCTTCCGCACCTGCTCAGTAGCGGCTTTCGCCTTCGTGAGGTCCCGCGCCGCACCGACAACCTGCGCGCCATGCGCGGCAAGCGACCGCGCTGTCTCCACTCCAAGCCCGGCCGAAACCCCGGTGACGAGAATCCGTTTACCGTGCAGATTCACGCCGGATAAAACATCTTCTGTTGTCGAGGTCGCCCCGAATACATCCGTCATTGTCGTCATTCTTCCTCCTTGTATTGCATCCTTCGCCGTCCGTCCTTACCGCAATCGCTATTGACGAACCGCCGCGCTTTCGAATAAAACGGAGACTGTCTCCGAAACAGTAGATAAGATAACCGGAGACTGTCTCCGGTTGCAAGATTTTTGTTGATGCCTACGAAGCGCTCACAACCGATACGACGAAAGCCGCGCACGGATGCGCAGCGTAATCGCGAGCGCATTCTGGAAGTGGCCAAGGAGGCATTCACCCGCTCCGGCGCAAACGCCAGCCTGGATGACATCGCCAAAGACGCAGGGGTTGGAGCAGGAACTCTGTATCGCCACTTTCCGACACGCGATGCACTGATCGAGGCGGTCTATCGCACGGAAGTGGAAAAGCTGGCCGCAGCAGAGCGGAAGTTCGCCGAGACCATGCCCCCGATTGAAGCGTTGCGCGCCTGGATGTTGTTGTTCGTTGATTACATTGCGGCGAAGCAGATCATCGCGCCTGCACTCAATGCGTTCGCCGGAGGCCCCTCGAAGCTGTATGAGGGTTCGCACGCTCAGGTCCGGGGAGCGATTGACGCGCTGGTGAAGCGCGCAATCAAGAGCGGCGACATACGCAAGGACCTCGAGCCCTTCGATCTACTTCGGGCTCTAGTCGGCGTCTCCAACGTAGCGTCCACTCCTGACTGGCAGCGAAGCGCCAGGAGACTGGTGGATATCCTCATCACCGGTTCGCGGCCGATGAAGTAGACGCGGACTTTGACAGAGGCTTGTCCTGAGATGGTGGATGGGATAACCGCGACATCGGCCACTTCAGCCGACACGGCGCCGTCTCTGATAGGCCGCGACCTTCAATTTGTTTCCGCAAATATTCATGCTGCACCAGCGACGCGATCCCTTTTTACTGGTGTCATAAAAGTGGACGATGCACGATTCCGATTCGCATTTGCGAACCCGGGACGGTTCAAGCTGGGAGAGCAATTCGGCTGTAGCAGAAACGATCGGGGCCCACACGTCCTCGGGTTTTTGCGGCTGGAAGAACACGTCGCGCACCACTTGCGAGCCTTCCTTCCTCAGGCTCATGCGTTGGGGGTACGTCTTCAAGAGCACGTTCATTTCCGCCAGGAACGCGCCCGGCATTGACCCAGCTTCCAACCGGAGCACCGCTCCTCGTAAACGTTCTCGAAATGCAATTAGCTTGTGTACGAAAGCCTCTCCCGGGCGTGAGTCCCGCCAGGCCCGCACCAGCGCTCTGTTTTTCTGAGACGTGACGATTCCAGAAGCTATCAGCCATCGTTCCAGAGCTGCGGCATTCGGCAGGAGTTCTTGAGGTTCACTTTCCAAAACAGGTTTTGTATTTAGGAAATCCAGGGCCAACTGGTTGCCTACAAACAGAAAGCCGTTCACCCATTCCTTCTGCTGCAAAGATGAACCTGCCATACGGACCCTGCCCCCACAAAATATAACTCAAAAATAACACCATCAACGAAACTTTTGACGGTGTCTCCACATCCTACGCGTGAAGGTCGACCTGGCCGGCCATCCAGTGTAGAACGGCGAATCAACTGAACAGAGAGGACGCTTTATGACAACGTATCATCACGCCAATGTAAGGGGGCAAAGGCTCTTCTATCGCGAAGCCGGCTCCAAGAATTCGCCAACCATCGTACTTTTGCACGGCTTTCCCAGTTCTTCACATATGTTTCGTGACCTGATACCGCAGTTGGCGGACAAGTTCCACGTGATTGCTCCGGACTATCCGGGCTTTGGCTACAGCGATGCCCCCAGTGCTCACGAGTTCGAATACACCTTCGACAATCTGGCGGCACACGTCGAGGATTTGCTGTTCGAGAACCTGGGCTTAAAGCAGTTCAGCATCTATGTGCAGGATTACGGCGCGCCGGTCGGCTATCGGATCGCCTCAAAACATCCGGAGGCTATTCAGAGCATTGTGGTTCAGAACGGTAATGCCTACGTGGAGGGAATTGGCGCTGCATTCGACCCGATGAAGCCCTTTTGGGCCAATCGCAATGCCGAGACCGAAAAGCCGGTGCGCGATTTGCTGACCAAGCAAATGACCATGTTCCAGTACACCCATGGTGTCGCAGACAGCGACCGCGTCAGCCCGGATTCCTATACGTTGGACCAGTTCTTCCTCGACCGTCCGGGCAATGCCGCAATTCAGCTCGATCTTCTTTACAACTATCAGTCGAATGTCGCGCTCTATGACCGCTGGCATGAGTACTTCCGCAAGCGCCAGCCGAGAATGCTGATTGTCTGGGGAAAGAACGACCCGTTCTTCACCGTCGAAGGAGCCAAGGCCTACCAAAGAGATCTCCCGAAGGCGGAGCTGCACCTGATCGACACCGGTCACTTCGCACTGGAAGACTCCAGCGGCTTTATCGCTGAACGTATGCGGGAGTTTCTCAGTTCGGGGATGCCGAAGGTGGCAACCCGTTCTGTGGCGTAGCGGAAAGGACTTTGGATGTGAGCGTTTCTGGAAACCTGACCGTAATTGCGGTTCATGGAGCGTGGGCCGATGGTTCGAGTTGGAAGGACGTGATCCTCGGCCTTGAACGGGAAGGGGTACGAGTAATCGCAGCTTCGATACCTCTGACATCGCTAGCCCGAATTTCTCACCAGTAGTAAACAACCACCAGTAATTCACAGTAGAAAAAGGCCGTCTTTTCAGGCATAACTGCGGTGTGAAACGAAGTCGATGCCCGAAAAAGAAACGGCCTTTCTCATGACAGAGTGTACGCAAGAATCGTTCGCGTTTGCAGATCATTTTTCGCGGCGGGTGGTAGCCAACTTCGATGGCGCCCGCATGACCAGCGACGGAGGCGGCCTGCTGTTGCGCCGCACCAACCGCAAGATCGGCTTGCTCGCGCGGGCGGCGGCCTGCTTTCGGGATGGGCGGGACCCGGCACGGGTCGAGCACCCGGTGGGCGAGATGCTGGCGCAGCGCGTCTACGGGCTGGCGCTGGGCTATGAAGATCTCAACGATCATGAGCAACTGCGCCACGATCCCCTGCTGGCCGTGTTGGCCGGCCAGCGCGAACTGGAATCACCGCTGGCCGGCAAGAGCACGCTCAACCGCATGGAGTTGACGCCGGCGGCGGCCGCCGATCGCTATCACAAGATCAGCTACTCGGCCGAGCAGTTGGACACGCTGCTGGTGGATATTTTCTTGGAAGCGCACGCGACCGCGCCAGCCGAGATCGTGCTCGATCTGGATGTCACCGACACCCCGTTGCACGGCGAGCAGGAAGCGCGCTTCTTCCACGGCTACTACGGCGAGTACTGTTACTTGCCGCTGTACATCTTCTGCGGCGAGCATCTACTGTGCGCCCGCCAGCGGGCTTCGAACCAGGACGCCAGCGCAGGCGCGCTCGCCGAAGTGAAACGCATCGTGGGCCAGATTCGGCAGCGCTGGCCGGAGGTGAAAATCATTCTGCGCGCCGATTCCGGCTTCTGCCGCGAGGAGCTGATGGCTTGGTGCGAAGCTGAGCCCGTGCACTATGTTTTCGGCTTGGCGCGCAACTCGCGGCTGGAGGCGGAAATCGCCGCCCTCATGGCCGCGGCCCAGCGCGAACACCAAAAGACGCAGCAAGCCGCCCGCGTCTTCGGCGAGTTCTCCTATCAGACGCGCAGCAGTTGGTCGTGCGCCCGCCGCGTGGTGGCCAAGGCCGAGTATCTCGACAAAGGCCCCAACCCGCGCTTCGTGGTGACTTCGCTGAGTCCCACAGAGTGGGAGGCGCGCGCTCTCTATGAACAGCTCTACTGCGCCCGCGGCGAGATGGAAAACCGCATCAAGGAGCAGCTCAGTCTGTTCGCCGATCGCATGAGCGCCGCCACCCTGCGCGCCAACCAGTTGCGGCTCTACCTGTCGTCGTTGGCCTATGTGCTGCTGCACGCTCTGCGGCGGCTGGCCTTGGCGGGCACCGTGTGGGCGCGGGCCCAGGTGAACACCATCCGACTGCGGCTGCTCAAGATTGCCGCCGAGGTGCGCCTCAGCGCCCGCCGTATCTATCTGCGTTATCCCCGCGCATATCCCTGGAAAGCGCTGTTCGCCGCGGCCTGGTCGGCTTTGCGCTGTTGAGGGCAGCGCGGCGGTTGTGCCAACCTCAGGCGGGCGGCAGTTGCGGTCTCCACGCGCCCAAAAATGTCGCCTCCAGCCACCGCCTTGGCCATCACCCGTGCACCACTGCCGCTAACCACTCCCTGCCGCCTACACCGATCGCTCTCGGCCGCCCCATCCGACCCCTGGCTCAGTTATCGATCATCTGGTGAGAAATTCGGGCTAGCAGATGACGTTGCCGCGTTGAAACGTGCCATCGCCCGCACGGATGGACCGGTGATTCTCGCCGGTCACGCTTATGCGGGCGCTGTTATCGGTACGGGAGATGACGAACGGGTGAAGGGACTGGTCTATATCGCGGCGTTAGCTCCGGACGAAGGCGAAACCGTTGCTCAGGTTTTCTATCGTGATGAACGACACGCCCAGGCGCCCGAACTCGCCCCGGATGGCGACGGTTTCATCTGGATGCCCGAGGAAGGCTTCAGAAATGCTTTCGCACAGCATGCGACGGCAGACCAAATCACCTTATCGGCCGCTGTACAGAGGCCAATCGCGCTGAAGTGTATCCAAGAGCCGGTTCCAAAACCGGCCTGGAGATCCAAGCCTTCCTGGTTCCTGATTGCGGAAGAAGATCGCATGATCAACCCCAAAACACAACACTTCATGGCGAATCGAATGAGAGCTACAACGCGGTCGCTCGCCGTCGATCACACACCATTGCTCAGTGCGCCAGAGAAAGTTGTGGACATCATCCTGGAAGCGAAACAGGCAGTGTCCTCTTGAGTGCGAATCATTGCACGGCGTAGTTGCTTCCGGCTGCCGACAATCTCGAAGCAAGCTGTAACCGATCTGCCAGCAACTGCAGGACGCCGGCACCATCGTGCGTTACAGGATGGGCTCCTGGAACGCGCACACGCCTTCCGCGTCACCTTAGGCACACCCGAGCAAATGAGCACTTCCTGCGAGCTATGAAGAAGGTTCTCGCGTGGGTCCCGGCGTAGCAAGGCGTTAATCCCTGGGTAGGCTATTCCGGAGTCAATGGGTGACTCGGGGCGCGGAGCGAACTATCGATCGTTCGAAATCGCGACACCAGACGATTTGACTCCGGCGAATCCAGAAATGACTTCCGCATCTCTCCCGCGGTACCCAGATTGAAGGCGACAAGGATGCCCGACCGTTCCGCAACATGAGTTCCCACCTTGGGAGTGCTGACGGCATGAGACATATGTCGATCCGCTCGCCGCAGCCGCAGGGACAAGATAATATTGCCCACTTAGGTTTACCGGGTGCACCAACAACATAAGCAGCCTATTGCCGATCACGTCTGGAAGATCCCGCATGGACGGAATCAATTGGACCCGAAGCTCGTCCGAGCGCTGTGCGACAGTGGCCCACAAACGCCTGAGGATGTTCGCAATTCTTATCTTTGCCATAGCATCCCCAGGAACGGTTGCTGGTCGCCCAGTCCCCAACGTTGCCGATCGCCACAGTAGCAATCGGGGCTCGGTGAGAGGTGATTTGTTCGCATTCTGCTCTGGTCGAAAAAGTGAATGACTTCGCTGCTGGTTCGTTCAGCCCCCATGAAGCCCGTCAGCCTATGCAGCAGCTCTGCGATCGCCGTGGAAGCCACAGCGGTTGTGAAAACGATGACAGCGGGGGCGTTACCCTCCAACTCCGGGGCGTATCGCTGGCGGCGGAGTTCTTCCGCTTGAGACGGATTGCAGTTCTCAATGACCTGCACACGGACCCCATCGGCAGTGATCCGGCCGCGGCAAAAGAGGCATGCTGATCCGGGGACGAGGGTAGTGACGCGACCTTGCACTGAGACAATTGATCCCTCATTGGAGTCGATCTTGACGCCCATGTCGATCACCGGGATGTAGTAATCGATAGCCAGCTTGGAAAGGATCGATCGCCCCCATTCATCATCGGTGCAACCGAAGATCACGTCGCAGCCCCGCAGCGCTTCGGCTGACGTCAGGATGGTGATGTGTTGCGGGAACGGGATGACTTCCGTCCCGAAGCCAATGTCCTGAGCCAAGCGTTGAATGATCTGGACTTTGGGTACATCGACATCGGTTAAGCGTGAACCGTATACGCGAGTGACATTTGAGGCGTCGAGCGTCTGACCCTCGAACAGGAAGAGCTTACCGACGCCGAACCGGATCAGCTGCTCTGCGACAGCCGATCCCGTGCCGCCATTCCCAACGATGCCGATGTGCAAGGTCTTGAGGACATGCTGAATATCCATACCGAACGCCCGTACCTGTCGATCGAAAATCTCGGTGCTCGCGTTTCGTCGAGCATCGTGGTGAAAGAATCTGAACCGGTCGCCAATGACGCGTATAACCTCGACAGGCGAAGTAGTTCCGTCCAGGTGCCAAACTCGGGCGCGCGGGTGGTCGGTTCCGGAAATGACGATGCTGGCGTGGATGGCGTTTCCGTTAATGCGGGTGTAGGCGGTCCGGAAAAGGCTGGGCTCGGTGATGTCGTCCTGCGAGGAATGGAAGGGGGGGCCGTCTGGATGGGAATGGACAAAGACAAAAGAGAGCCGTCCGGTGTCAGCGCGTTTCATCGCGCGCATGAAAGAGTGTGGCGCAATCTCCATCTGGCGGCCAGACGCGCTGATAGTCTCCTCTGGCAAGACAGGAACGACCTCGCGAACCAGTAGTCGTGATTCGGATGCCGTGACCGAAAGGCTGCAGAGCAGGTAGGCCGCCTGCTCTGTCGAGCCTGGGTGGCACAGATGGTCGGTGAGCGACCGGTAATCGACCTCAGCAAAGGTGATCGAGTAGCGCATCAGATTCCCGCCTCAAGCTCTTTCTTCACTGAGGCCATCTTGCTGCGCAGGTTATCGATCCCCGGCCGCCAAGCACCATGGCGAGACCAACGCTGCCAGTTCTCCGCCGACGGATCATGGTAATCCGCCCGGTTCGGGTAGGCACCGCTCATCAGGCGCACATCAGGCGACGTCCAGAACATATCCGGGTTCGACTGCGGGTACCCGACTGGCAAGCGAATAAGGAGGTCGATGACCAGCGGAGAATACGCCTCGGGCAAACGGAAGCGGCGGATATAGATACGCACCTCACCCGGATGAGGTGCGATCTCGTACTGCCAGCCCTTCTCATTTAGGAAGTCCAGGTCGGCCTGAGGAAGGACTGCCGGGATCGGAGGGGCACTCATTTAGACGGCGCTCCCCGGGTTGAGCTTTCCCTGAGCGCTGTAGAAATGCTCCCATTCGGTCAGGTGGATCGGCGCTTCGGTTTTGGGAACGAGCTCGTCGTCGCGATGACCTTGGACTTCGCGGAAGAGCACGTAGTTATCCGGCACAGAGCCCAGCGCATACAGGGCTACACCGGTGGTTGGAGTTGGGGATACTTTTTCAACACGATCGATGTAGATCTTGACCGTGCGGTGGTGGTGTCGCTCTTCGGCGTGAGCTAGTACCTCTTCGCTATTGGGCATGTAAGTTCTCCAGAGAGCTCCGTTGGCAGAACTCTCAATATGGAATGCGCCTGCCCCGGCTTGTTTGGACAACGGTCGGCTTTTTTATTTTTTTGCTGCGCCCGAGCGTCCAAATGGCTCGATTCCGGAGCATTATGAAGTAGAAGGTCTCCTGGAAGGCCAAATGAAAGAAAAGGCAAGACCTCTCGGCAGCGCGGAGATGGTTGCCGGCCCAGACGAAGTACGGGAGGCGATAGCATCACTGACGGAAGCGGAGTCGGTTAAGTTGCAGCGCTTGGCGGAGGGAGCTGCTTTCCGCCTGCGAAGACACGTGTGGGGAAAGGACGCCAAGGACATCCTGCACGAGGCTATCCTCAGGGTGCTCGAGAATAAACGTCACTGGAAGACCCAAAAGGTAGACTTCATCGGGTTTCTTGCTGGTGTCATTGCGAGCATCGAGTTTGACTGGCGCGAACGGGGTAAGCGAGGAGAGACACCGGTCCTTGAAGCCGATCTGCCTGCTTCGAACGCTGACGGCGACCCGATGCCGAATGCCGTTCAGCGCGCCGTCGATGGTGGGCCTAACCCAGAGGAACAACTCGTCAAGAGCGAAGAACTCACCCAGGAAGGGCTTTTCCTGCAAATGGAAGAGCTCTTCAGCGAGGATTCACTTGCTTCTCTAATCTTCAGTGAATGGCGACGCCAGACCAAAGGCCCCGAGATCATGAGGGCCCTGGACCTTACCCGCAAGGAATACGACACGGCCGTAAGGAGAATGGATCGTGCGATCCAGAAGCGCTGGCCGGAAGGAATGCCCCATGTCCACTGACAAAAATCCCAGCAAAATGGACTTTACAGAATTGGTCAGCAACCTCGCCGAAGCAGTAGAGCAGGCTTCCCCTGAAGACCTCTTGGCGGAGGCGAAGGCAGCTGGGCAGAACACCGAGCAAATTGCTGCAGATGTTAAGAACACCTTGCTCGATGCCGTTCTAAGCAGTGAGCAGAGAAAGCTACACGCCGCTCGCTCCTCGTACCGGATAAGATTGACCGCACGACGGAATCGACGCTTCGTCATGCCGGCGACTCCTGCTGAGAGACTCAGGATGCTTACGGATGCGGCGTCAAGAGATCACCGTGTCGCGAAGATCACAGCGAAGTTTCGAGATCTCACCAAGATTTCTGATGATGACGTCCGATCGGCACTCGAGGATCTGATGGAGTTGGGTGCGTTCGACGACATAGCGGAGAAGGAGAACGATGGGAACAATTAGTTCAGGACAGAGTCCGGCTGAAATTCTGTCCGACCTGGGAATCCGGGAGCCCAAAGACCTGGATATCGAAGCAATCGCTATGCATTGCGGGGCATTGATCCAATACAAGCCACTCTCAGGTTGCGAAGCGAGAATCATGGGGCTGGACGACTCCGCCATCATCACGATCAGCGTGAACTCTTCTCCCGAGAGGAAACGCTTCTCAGGCGGCCATGAGCTTGGGCATTGGATGCGAGACAGGGGCACCGCAACGTTTCAGTGCAACGAGCAGATGTTCGTTCGCGAGTGGTCCGAAGATAATCCGGAGAAGCGCGCTAATCGTTTTGCGGCTGACCTTCTGCTACCGGTGAAGATGTTCCGGCCTATATCCAAAGATCTGCCAATAACCTTTGCGACCGTCGAGAAGCTGGCTACCATCTTCACGATGAGCATTTCGGCAACGGCAATTCGACTCGTGGAGTATGGTTCTTATCCTGCAATGCTCATCTGTAATAGTGGCACCGGGCGTCAATGGTATGTTGCAAGCTCGACGGTAAATGGAAAGCTCTGGCCCCTAGATCGCCCTGGGCAATCGACGCAGGCCGCCGCTATCTTGCAAGGACGCAACCCAGGGTTGGGGCCGCAAGACAGACGGGCTGACCAGTGGATCAAGAATTTTCGTCCTGATCAGTATTGGGTCAAAGAGGACTCACAGCCATGGGCTAACCAGAGCGTTCTTTCGTTGATCTGGTGGGAGGATGAGAGTCAGCTGATCGACCAGGAGAACTTCGAAGAGGAAAGCGGTTCGTGGAGATCGGACCGTAGGAGGGATTGGGATTAGCCATATGCGAGGGAACTTCGCCGGATTCCGGGAAGCACTTGCACTGAATTTATTCTCCAACGTGCATTCGGTAACAAGAAGTCGACATGCAGGTGGTGATCCGGAAGCGGGAGGACCGTGGCCAGCGCAATCTCATACCTCGGATTGCTCTCGGATCACAGGAGGGATTCTCCAAGCTGACTCCCTACCCGCGCGTCCGCGTCTTCTCCATCTGCGTGAAGTCTTCTATCATCGGCAGGCGGGCGGCGCCGTAGAGGCCGGCATCGCTGCCTAGCAATGCGCGGGTGACGAGGGTGCTCTTGGTGTGTTCTTTGAGATCCGGTGACGTCAGTGAGTAGATCGAGGAGCGGAACTTCATCTCCTCAAACATGGCGGGCGCAAATGCGTCCCAGGAACTGGCAACGCCGCCGCCGATGACGTACATGGGCAGGTTCAGAGCGTTGACCATGCCGCCGATGCCGATGCCCAGCGCGCGTCCCACGGTCTCGAAGACGCGTTTCGCCGAAGCGTCACCCTGCACCGCGAGGTTGTAGATAGAGCGCGAGGTGAACTGCACCGGATCGGGCGCTAAGCGCTCCAACTCTTCGGAAGCGTCCTTGCGCTCGATGGCTTCGCGCGCCATGCGCACGATGGCGGTCGCCGATGCGTACTGCTCCAGGCAGCCGCGGCTGCCGCAGCCGCAGGGATGGCCGTCGGGAAACACATTGAAGTGGCCCAGCTCTCCCGCCATGCCGGTCATGCCGTGCCACAAGCGGCCGTTGAAGATGAGTCCGCCGCCGACGCCGGTTCCCAGGGTGTACATGGCCATGTGCTCGACCTGGCGACCCGCGCCCAGCCATTTTTCGCCCATGGCAGCGACGTTGGCGTCGTTCTCCAGAATGACAGGCGTGCCGAGTTGCTTCTCGATGACCTCGCGCACCGGGAAGTTCGTCCAGTCGGCGAGGTTAGGCGAGCGCATCACCATGCCCGTCTCCATGTCGATGAAGCCGGGGACGCCAATGCCGATGCCGCACAGTTCGCCGGAATCTTTGTATTTCGTCCGCAATTGCTCGATGGCGCCACACATCTCCTGAATGACGTGGTCGCGCCCGCGCTTGACTTCGGTGCCGAGCGTCAACTTCTCCAGCAGCTTGCCGGTATCGTCGACGGCGGCGATGCGCAGATTGGTTCCACCAAGATCCACGCCTATGGCGAATGTTTGCATTTGGTTCCCTCTGTATCCTCATCTCTGGCAGTGCGGACAGTAGTGACTGCTGCGACCAGCGATGATAACCCGCTTGATGGGAGTTTTGCATACCAGGCAGGGCTCGCCCTCGCGGCCGTAAACCCGGTGCTGGAGTTGGAAGAAGCCTTCCTTGCCGTCGGCGTCTACGTAGTCGCTGACGGAAGACCCACCGAGAGCGATGGCTTCGTTAAGGACTTCCTTGAGCGCAGGCATGCAGCTTACGAAGCTGTTCGCGCGTCAGTGACGCCGCACGCCGTCGGGGCCGGATGCCGGCGCGAAATAGCGCTTCGTCTGCATAGATGTTGCCCACGCCGCTCAACAGCTTCTGATTGAGCAGTGCGCTCTTGATCGGCGTCTTGCGCTTGCGGAAGAGTTCCACGAAGCGATCGGCCTGGGCGTCCAGCGGCTCATCGCCGGGAGCCGCGAAACCGGTAGCCGCCCTCTCGTCCAGCCGCACCACCTCCAGCCTGCCAAAGCGCCGGGGATCGACGAAGCGCAGCTCGCGCCCGGAACCGAGTTTGAGCACTGCGTGGGTGTGTTTCAGCAGTTCGTCTCGCGACTCGGCCACCTGCATCCGCCCGGTCATGCCGAGATGCACGATCCACTGCCCGTGGCGGACTGGAGCACCTTTGCCGCCGCGACGCCGGCGCTCCAGGTCGAAGACGATGTGCTTGCCCACGCGGCGGACTTTGGCAATACGAGCGCGCTCTAGTACAGCCGCAATTTCTTTCGCCGGCGATTTCAGCGGCTCCGGCTTTTCGCCCAGCCACACGGACTCGATGGTGTCGCCGGAGACGCGCTTGTCCAGGCCGCGCGCGACAGTCTCGACCTCGGGAAGCTCAGGCATAGGGAAGTGGGACCATCTGAAAGATCATGTGACGCTTGCATTGCAAAGGTGGAAGGCGGCCGTCTGGGCAGAGCCTGACTATCGCCTGTTAATTCTCGTTTAACGAAAACTCATCACAGTTTTACTTGACCTGTTGCGATGTTATGATGCCGTTCACCATCCTGCCCACAGTGGCGGAATTCGTCTCGAAACTTAGAGGATACCTTAGTGGCGACGACTCCCAGTTCGCAGCGCTTGCTAACGATCGAACACCAGGTCTCCGAAGATGGCACCCCCACCCTCATCTGCAAGGGGCGTATCAACCTCGAGAGCGCCAGCTTGTTTCGCGCAGAGGTCAAGAGCCTGTCGCCCAGCCATCACACCGTGCTCGCCGACTTGAGCGGCGTCGACGCGGTAGACAGCGCGGGCCTCGGAAGCGTTCTCGGCACCTACGTCTCCGCCAAGTCGGACGGCTGCAACCTGGTGCTGATCAAAGTGCATCCGCGGGTGAAAGACCTGCTGAACATTACCCATCTGACCTCGGTGCTGGGAATTCAGTAGTGCAGGACGAACACAACCCAGCGGGGCCATTGACCCGCCCGCGATAGGCGCCGGTCGAGGCAGCTGGGTCCCCATTTTCGCAATTGTCACGACGAGCCGCGGCGGGCGAGGCATCTGCTTTCGTCGGCATTACGAGACCTGACAGTTCAGTGCAAGCGCCATCAAAGAACTGATCCCTGAGTCGCCGGGCAGGATGACAGAGCAACTGCAGATCCCTCGGCTGCGCTCGGTATCACACACCAGGGAGACATGAGCGCTGGCGTGGTTTAGTCCGTGAAAATGGCGTTGATCTCTCCCGGCTTGACCGCTTGAGCCGCAAAGGTAAAGGTTCCGTGATCGCGCATCTCCCGAGCGGCATTCAGAAAGCTGGCGAGAGCGGTGCGACAAAGGGCACTTCCCACGCTCACGCGCTTGACTCCGAGCTCCGCCAGTTCAGCCAGGCTCAGTTGAACGCCTTGGAGCCCCATAAGGACATTCACCGGCTGGTCGACGGAGCGAACCACGGCGGCAATGTCGTCCCGGCTGCTTAGACCGGGCGCATAGAGGACATCGGCGCCCGCGTCCTGGTAGGCCTGTAGCCGGTTGATGGTATCGGTGAGATTGTGCCGGCCATGCAGATAGTTCTCCGCCCTCGCCGTCAGAGTGAAAAGGAAGGGCAACGCCCGGGCCGCAGCTACCGCTGCATGGACTCGTTCGACGGCAAGTTCAAAGTCATAGATGGGATCGCCCGGATTGCCGGTCGCATCTTCGATTGAGCCGCCCACGATTCCAGTGTCTGCGGCAAGTTTGATGGTCTCGGCGACGGTCTCGGGCTCATCGCCAAAACCGTTCTCCAGATCGGCGCTGACCGGCAACGCCGTAGCCGACACGATGGCCGTTGCGTTGCGCAGGGTTTCTGAGCGGTCGAGCGTATTGTCGCGTCGTCCCTGGGAGAAGGCGTAACCCATGCTCGTGGTCGCTAAGGCCTCGAAGCCGAGATGTTCGAGAAGCCGCGCGGTGCCGGCATCCCATGGGTTAGGGATGATGAACGCGCCGTCACGCTGGTGCAGAGCGCGGAAGGTTTGTGCCTTCTCGGCTTGAGTTGGTCTCGCCTGCTCACGTGTTCCCACTGAGTTTCTCCTCTGTCCGCCAGCCGCATTATGTAGAAAAAAGGAAGACGGCGGCAAGCGTCGGCGATCTGGAACGCTTGTCCCGGCTAACGGCAATGGCTCAGTTTGATGACAGTTTCGGGTATGACAAAAAAGCCAACCACGGATTCACACCGATGAACACGGATCAAACTTAGATTCTGCGCCTCAGCCTGGCGGCTGCTTTCTGATCCGTGTAATCGGTGTCGACCCGTGGTTGCCTTTCTTCGTGCTTGGATTGAGCCACTCCCGGTAACTGCCACATTGCGCGAGCTGCACATCAGCCTGTAAAATCGATAGTTACACGCCCGCCCAGATCGATTTCCCCGAATTTTGGCGCTTGTTTCAGAATAATGGGCGAGTTGTGTGCCAATGCCAGCGGTTGCCCCTCGGCTCCTGGCCCATCCCGGCAACCGCACATGGAGTAGCCATTTGAAACCAGGCAAGACCGCCGTTGTCGTCGGCGCCCAGTGGGGCGATGAAGGCAAAGGCAAGATCGTTGACGTTCTCTCCGAGCGCTTCAAGGTAGTCGCGCGCTATTCCGGCGGACATAATGCCGGGCACACCGTTACCATCCACGGCCAAAAGTTCATTCTGCAGCTCATTCCCTGCGGCGTGTTACGCGAGGGCTGTCGCGGTGTGATCGGCAATGGCGTGGTGCTCGATCCCTTCGCCTTCATGCGCGAGGTCGATGCGCTGCGCGCGCAGGGCGTGAATGTCGATGGCAATCTGTTCGTAAGCAATCGGGCGCACGTCATCTTGCCGTACCATCGCATGATTGAGTTGGCGGCGGAGAACGCCCCCGGCCGTATAAGAATTGGCACCACCTCGCGCGGCATCGGTCCGACCTACGAAGACAAGATGGCGCGGAGCGGCCTGCGCGTGCAGGACCTGCTGGATAAGGCGCTGCTGCAAAAACACATTGAGAATGCCTGCCACGAGAAGAACACCGTGGCGCATGCTCTGTTCAACAGCGAGCCGCTCGATGCCGACAAGATGTACGCAGAGTACGCGCAGATTGCCGATCGCGTGGCGCCATTCGTCGCCGACACCTGCCAGTTGCTCAACCAGGCAATCGCCCATGGCGAGCCGGTAATGTTCGAAGGAGCGCAGGGCACGATGCTTGATATCGACCACGGCACGTATCCCTTCGTGACCTCGTCGAGCGCGACTTCGGGAGGGGCTGTGACCGGTACCGGCGTGCCGCCGACATCGATTACGACCGTCGTTGGCGTGACCAAGGCGTATTGCACCCGCGTTGGTGGAGGTCCATTCCCGACCGAGCTGCACGATGACTTGGGCGAGGCGATTCGCAAGAAGGGCAATGAATTCGGCGCGGTGACTGGGCGCCCGCGTCGTACCGGGTGGATCGATCTGCCCCTGCTGCGCTACTCCAACATGATCAACGGCACCGGTTGGCTGGTAGTGACCAAGCTCGACGTGCTGGACGAACTGGCGGAGATTCCGGTGTGCGTGGGCTACAAAATCGACGGCCGCGCGACGGAAGAGATTCCGGCGCAGGCCGCCAGCTTTGACCGGATCGAGCCGATTTATACCAAGATGCCGGGATGGAACACCAGCACCTTCGGCATCGACAGCTACGACCGCCTGCCGCAGAAGACGAAGGAATATCTTGCCTTCCTGGAGAAGGAGACGGACGCGAAGGTCGGCATCATCTCTACCGGGCCGGACCGCGACCAGACGGCATTCACGGCGGAGTTTGCGCAGGTGCTGGATGATGTGAGCGGGAAGAGCTAAACCGGTTTTGGAATTGCCATATCCCGGGCAAGCTTGGGTAGAGTGGCGCTTCAGCGCCACGGTCATGGCGGCCATCCTCGTCTGGGGTTGACAGTCCGCTGCTCGGCAGCGGACTGTCAACCCCCCAGGAATTGCGAACGCTTGCGAAACGCGGGCCTGAAAGGCCCGCTCTCCCCGGTACAATCCGAAAACTAGTCTTAAGGAGCACTCTGTGGTCGTTCTTGCTGTCACGTGGGTCGCCAGGCCGGGCCATGAAGACGAAGTGGCCGAGCTCTTTCGCAAGCTCGAAGCCGACTCGCGCCGCGAGCCGGGATGCCTGATGTACATCGTGCATCGGCAGAAAGACCAGCCCGCGCGCTTCTTCATCTACGAACAATATCGCGATGAAGCTGCGCTCGAGGCGCACCGCAATTCGCCGCACTTTCAGGAGTACGCGGTGAAGGGCTTGGCGAACATTGCCGACCGGGTGCAGGGAGATTTGTACACGCCTTTAACCGCGGAAGGGTAGTGCCGGCCTTCAGGCCGGCGTTAGCGGGTGCCTACTAATCTTCGCAGCAGCGGCCATTTCCAATGGCCGCTGCTGCGAGTTGTTTTTTCGGACGCGCGAGAAGCGGCGCTGAAGCGCCGCACTACCCAAAAACTACTCCAACGCCATTCTAATCGCCGCCCGCGCCAGGATGCGTGTGGAGTCGAGCGTCGGCAGGGGCGAGCTGCTGTCGTCGACAATCAGAGGGATTTCGGTACAGCCGAGAACTACCGCGTCGCAGCCTTGGTTCTTCATCCCACCAATTACCTGCTGGAAATAACTACGTGATTCACCGGTAAAGATGCCGTTCACCAACTCATCAAAGATGATGTCGTCGATGCGCTTTCGCTCGTCGGCGTTGGGCATGACGTAGTGAATGCCCGCCGCGTTAAGCTTCTGCGGATAGACCGTCCCCTCCATCGTGTACTTCGTGCCGGTAACGCCGAGCTTGCGAAAACCGCGCTGGTTTGCCACTGAAGCGACTTCTTCGACAATGTGCAGCCAGGGAAGGGGAGACTTGGTCGCAACCAGATCGAAGGCATGGTGGATGGTGTTGTCGGGGCAGATCAGGAAATCAGCGCCGCAGGCTTTGAGCTTGTTAGCCGACGACAGCATCAGGTTGGCGACACCGCGCCAATCGCCTGCGTAGATGCAGTCCATGTAGTCGGCGAGGCAGTGGGTGTGCATCGAGACTTCAGGATGGCGATGGCGGCCCATGATGGCAGGCGCTTCATCACAGATGGTGCGATAGCAAAGTGCCGCACCTTCGGCACTGCAAGCGACAATTCCGATGTGCTTGGGCATTGAAAGAAGGTATCAGGTCTCAGGCATCAGGTCTCAGGTTCCAGGTCCTAGTAACTACGTTCTGATCTGACATCTGACACCTGACACCTGATACCCCAATATGTCCGCGTTCATCCGCGAAAATCCGCGGTTGACTCCTCTCGAAACGCCGCGCGAAACGAATTGTCCGCCAACTGCTGCAGTTCGTCATCGCTGAAGCCGAAGACCTGCTGCGCGATCTGGTATTCGCGGTTCAGCGTGGTGTGGAACATCTCAGGATCGTCAGTATTGAGTGTCACCAGCACGCCGGCTTCGAAGAGCTTGCGGACTGGATGCTGTTCAATAGAAGTGCAGCAGCCAGTCAGCACATTACTGGAGATGCAGACCTCCACCGGAATCTGCTGCTCGGCCAGGTAGCTCACCAGCTCCGGATCATCGATCGCGCGTAGTCCGTGGCCGATGCGATCGGCCTTTAATTCGCGCAGGGCCCCCCAGATCGAGTCCGGGCCGACGGTCTCGCCGGCGTGGACCGTGAGGCGCAACCCGTTCTCGCGCGCCAGTTGATACACCTCGCGAAACTGCTCCGGCGCAGCACGCCGCTCGTCGCCGCCCAGTCCGATGCCGACCACGTTGCGATCTTTGAGCCGGATCGCCTCTTCGACAACACGCCTTGCGCTTCATCTACTCCGAAGTGCCGCACCGCGTCGAAGATCCAAGAGACCGACACACCGAAGTCACGCTCGCCGCGCTCGCGCCCGCGCTCCAGACCTTCGAACAGGGGAGGGAAGTCGCCTCCACGCCAGTGCACCACGCCGACCGAGACATAGACCTCGGCGTGGCGGACATTTTGCTCGGCAAGCTTCTGCATCATGCGATAGGTGACCAGTTCATAGTCGTCGGCGGTGCGCAATCGCTCGGTGACCGCTTTAAACGCCAGCAGGAATCCGGTGAAGTTGGTGTAGTCGTACAGGTCGCGCGCTTCTTCTTCGGTGAAGACGCGTCCGCTGTCGGCGATGTTGGTGTAGCGGTTGTTCTCGGTCGTAGAGTGGCGTGGGATGGCGGCGGCTCAGCTCTGACAATGTGGGAGGGTCGACTGTGCCTTCCAGATGAAGGTGCAACTCGGCCTTGGGCAGGGAGCGGATGAAGTCGGAGGGAGGGTTGGATCGATCATCGGAGGTGTTTGTCTGGGTGGAGCACGCGTTCAGACGTGCAGTCGATTGATCCGCATGATCTTTGTCTTTGTCATCGTGCACTCGCAACAGGGACTCGGCTGCCTGTATCCCAGTTTACGGCCAGCGCTGAAGCGCTGGGCTATGATCTGCTGCGCCTATGGCGCGGGCTCTTTCTGCTATTCGCACAATTTGCTAATCCGGCAACTGTACCGAGCTCGTCTCCGAGCCAAACTCCGAAAGCACGCCGGAAGCCGGTTTTCCGACCCCTACGTTCAAGCGCTAATCGCTTTACCCGGCCTTCGGCAGCGCTGTCCGCTCCGGCGGGCAGAATTCGCTGTGGTGCCGGCTGTACAGCGTGTACACCGTGAGCCCAATAATCAGCCAGGCGAAAAAGCGCAGCCAGGTGAGGATCGGCAGGCCCGCCATCAGCAGAACGCAGAAGAGCACGCTGAGCACCGGCGCGGTCAGCCCGCCGGGCGCACGGAAGCCGCGACGCCGCTCCGGCTGCTTGTAGCGCAGGATGATCACGCCAATCGATACCAGCACAAACGCAAAGAGCGTCCCGATGTTCGACAGATCGGCGAGTGTGCCGATGTCGAGGATGCCGCCGGGAATGCCCACCAGGAATCCTGCGATCCACGTCGCCGTCGACGGCGTGCGAAATTTTGGATGCACAAAGCTGAAGAGCTTGGGCAGCAGCCCGTCGCGTGACATAGCAAACCAAACGCGCGCCTGCCCCAACTGAAACACCAGCAGGGAAGAGATCATTCCCATCATGGCGCCGAAGAGTACGGCGAGGCGCGTCCAGCGCAAGGTCTGCGAGCCGGTCAGCAGCGTCAGCTTCTTCATGCTGTTCACGACGGGAGCCGCATCGTCCACCAGCGTCGACCAGTTCACGATGCCGGTAAGCACGACGGCCACAGCTATGTAGAGGACGGTACACACAATGAGCGTCGCAATGATGCCGATGGGCAGGTCGCGCTGCGGGTTGCGCGCTTCTTCCGCGGCGGTTGAGACCGAATCGAAGCCGATGTAGGTGAAAAAGATGATGGACCCGCCAGTGAGCACGCCCGACCATCCTTCGGGAATGAACGGATGGTAGTTCGACGGATGAATGAAGTGCGCACCCACGATGACGAATGCCAGGATGGCCGAGATCTTCAGTATGACCATCACGTTGTTGGCCTCGGCCGATTCGCGAATGCCGCGCACCAAAACGACCGTCAGCAGCATAACCACGATGAACGCCGGGACGTTGAATCCGAAGTGTAAGCCCGGAGGATAGAGAACATTGCCCTTGAAGTCCGTCATTCCACCGGGAAGGTATGCCGGCGAAATCCAGCGGAGCGGTGGATGCCAACCGAACCAGTCGAACGCGTCGACCACGTGCGCTGCAAAGCCCACGCTGACCGCCATGTTGCTGACGGCGTATTCGAGGATCAGGTCCCATCCGATGATCCACGCGATCAGCTCGCCCATGGTCGCGTAGGTGTACGTATAGGCGCTCCCGGCGATAGGGATCATTGACGCCAGCTCGGCATAGCACAGCGCAGTGAATCCGCAGACGATCGCAACAAGGATGAGCGACAGAGCCAGCGCCGGTCCCGCGCCCGGGCGGCCTAGCGTGGCCGAATGATGGACGATGTAATCGGCCAGCGGTGCGTTCAGGATGGAAGAGGTGTCGAACTTCTGCCCGGCAATCGCGGTGCCAACGACGGTAAAGATGCCGGAGCCGATGACCGCGCCGATGCCCAGAGCGGTGAGCGACCACGGGCCGAGCGTCTTTTTCAGCCGGTGCTCGGGCTCTTCCGATTCGGAGATCAGCTTGTCGATGGACTTGCAGCAGAAGAGTTGGTTCGCCAGGTCAGTGCTCCGGAACGCGAAATGGGTTCACCGAATTCAAACAGAAGCAGAGGCGGCGGGCAAGTGCGAGAAGAAGAAACCGCGGATTTACGCGGACGGCCGCGGAAAAGAGAAACATGAACCACGGATTTACACAGATTGACACAGATCAGAAAAGAAGGATTGAGAAATTTGATCGAGCTCATCTCGGCCATGGATCTTCGCTGCTCTGATGTTGTTTTCCGATCCGTGAACATCTGTGTTGATCCGTGGTTGCTCTGTTTTCCGTCCGCGTCGTCCGCGCAAATCCGCGGTTGCAGGAGCGTATGGGCAGGTTTATGTTTAACCTGCTGCACGCCGTGGTCTACCACCCAGCTTGCCGTTGGCGCGTGAGGCACGCTTTTTCTCGGGGCTGGTGCGCCGGCCACCGGAAGCTCCAAGCCGTCGAGGCCATCCATTTCTTCGATCCCAGAACTCCCTCCAGGAGTCCCGGAACATAAACGTCTGCATCGAGCTTAGGGAAATGCAGACCGAGGCCGGATGGCGTTATCTCAATGGCGCTGAGCTGACCTGGGGTAGCCTCTTCCAGGCCCTCTGCCTGTTGAGGATCAAGCATGAGATCCAGGCCGGACCCGAGCTGAATAATGATACGACCCAGCCTGCGATCGTAGCGCGCTGCGGTTGCCGGGGGAGTTCGCCGCTGCTGCCGGCGAGCGCGCTCTGTGGCGGCCACAAACTTATCCTTCTCCATGTATCTCCTCCCAGGCTTCGCAGATTCGTGCTTGAAACTGCTTCAACTGACGGCTCATTTGTGAGAGCTGCGCCGGCTGGCGCCGTAATTTTCCCGTAAATCGATCTCTCCTCCGGGCAGTTGATCTCGAACACTGCTTCCACTCCCTTGCCGATCACGTGAACATGCTCCGGACGATGGTCATTGGGATAAATGACCACCCGAAACCCAGCGAACCGCAAATTGTCGGCATCAATCTTAACCTAAGCGCTTAGGTTACTGCAACCACCCTCAATCGACCCCCAGACGAATCATCAACGCGGATTTCGGTGTTCATCCGTGGAGATCCGTGGTTCGCTCCTCCGGTCCGCGTCATCCGCGCCAGTCGGCGGTTGCAACGGCTTCACCTTCCCGGCGCCAGCGTCTCCTCGAAATGGTTCTCGATCAGGTGGAACAAATGCGTTCGCGCCTGTTTGCCCGCAATGCCGTGCGTCTTGCGCGGATAAATCATCAGCTCGAACTGCTTGCCCGAGTTGATGAACGCATTCACCATCTGCACGGTGTTCTGGAAGTGTACGTTGTCGTCGCTGGTGCCGTGCACTTCGAGCAGGTTGCCCTTCAGATCGCCGGCGAAATTCACCGGCGAACTCTTCTTGTAGCCTTCGTCGTTGTCTTTCGGCAGGCCCATGTAGCGCTCGGTATAAATCGAGTCATACAGGCGCCAGTCGGTGACCGGGCGCGACGGCGACGCCGGACTTGAACATGTCGCGAGTGCGTCATCGCGTACAGCGTGAAGTAGCCGCCGTAGCTCCATCCCCAGAAGCCGAGGCGATTGGCATCGATTTCCGGAAACTGCTGTACCGCCTGCTTCACCGCGGCGATCTGGTCTTCGAGTTCCTTCTGGCCAAAGTTGCGCCGCAATGATGCCGCAAACGCCTTGCCGCGATTCGCCATGCCGCGATTGTCGACGTGCAGCACGGCAAATCCCTGGCGCGCGAGAATGCAGTCGAAGTAGTAGCTCGGCGCCGCCCCAGGCATCGCGCACGCTCTGAGCGCCTGGGCCGCCGTAGGGGTTCACGATCATCGGGGCCTTGCCGTTGGCCATCATCGGGCCGCCGCTCGGCAGCAGGATCGTGCCCAGCAGCTTGGTCGTGCCATCAGCTGCGGTGAACTCAACCTTCTTCGGCGTCGGCAGATTGTACGGCTCGACGCTGCGAGACTTCCAAAATGCGTTGCACTCGCCGCTCACGGCGCAGAACGACATACTAGGTGGCGTGGTCAGCGAAGAATAATTGTCAACGTAATACTTCGCATTCGCCGGATCGAAGGTTGCCATGTGCGCGCCGTCTTGCTTCGACACGCGATGGAAGTTCTTGCCGTCCAGGCCCACGGCATAGAGGTTCGCCTGCCGCCAGTCGCCTTCGTTGGCGGTGAAGTAGACGATGCCGTTGCTGCTCGTCGATGCCATCGATGCTCTCAACGTCCCAGTCGCCATGCGTCAACTGCTGCACCAGCGTCGCCGTGCCCGACAGCGGATTCTGGTTATCGAACTGGTACAGGTAGATGTGGTAGTGCCCATCGCGCCAGCTCGTCCACAGATAGCGATCGCCCGAGCGCAGAAGTTCAAACTCCGTCTCCGGATGCATGTCGATCCAGGTGTCGCTGCTTTCGCTCATCATGAGCTGCGACTTGCCGCTCTTTACGTCGATGAAGTACAGGTCCAGCCGGTCCTGCGCGCGATTGAGCGCCATCGCCCAGACGATGCCGGGGCGCACCCATCCGAAGCGCGGCACGTAGACATTGGAATCGCCGCCAAGTTCAACGCCGCCATTACCGCCTCCCGCGGAGAGCCACTTCACCTTGCCGCCGCTTGGACGCCACCACGCCCAGGCGCACCACGGGATTCGCGTCGCCCGGCTGCGGATACTTCTGCTCATCGACAGTGGAGTGCGTCGGAATCCAGTCGGTGATGGGGTAGTCGGGCACTGGCTTCTCGTTCATCTGTAGAAAGGCGATCTGCTTGCCATCGGGCGACCAGAAATAGTTGCTGCGGGTGTACAGCTCCTCCTCGTAAACCCAGTCGACTTCGCCGTTGAGCAGATTCGGATCATCGTCGCGAGTGAGCGCGTCTTCGCGGCCGCCGCTAACGTCGCGGGCATACAAGTTATGCTTGCGGACGTAAGCGATGCGGCTGCCGTCGGGCGAAAACTTGGGATCGACGCTGGCATCGTTGCTGGAAGTCACCTGCACCGCGGTGCCATTGTCGAGGTTGTACAGCCAAAGCTGGCCCATCGAGTCGAAGAGCAGCTTCTTCGAGTCGGGGGACCAGTGGTAGGCCGCGACCGAGTAACGCTGCACAGCCTCCTTTTGGCGCTCGTCTTTGATATTGCTGATGGGGGGAGCCAGGGAAGCCAGCTTCTCGCGAGCGACCAGCACGGCGGGCTGCGGATGGTTGGCGTCGACGTAATAGAGCGCGCCTTTCTCGCCGCTGTCGTCGCGCTGGACAAACGCGACGCGAGAACCGTCGGGCGCCCACTTGATCGACTCCGGCGCTCGCCCCAGCAGTCCGCCATCGGCGTAGATAGCTTCGATGGTCAGCTCGGAAGGCTGAGCTTGCGGAGCACCCGACGACGTCACCGTTTGTGCGGATGCGAGGCATAAGAATGACGAGAGACAACAGGCGACCACAACGATCCGACGCGTCACACGCACTCCTATAAAGCAGAGATGGAAGCGAAGAGTGTACATCAGCAGCCTGGAATTTGCGGTGCCGGGCACTTCCGACTTGTAGAACGGATGATGGGAGAAGGGCCGATGGGAGTTCTTGATTGTCATCCTGAGCGTAGCGAAGGACCTGCTCTCCTTTCCCAGCGGACCCTTTGCCTTGATCCTGTGAGGCTTGCGGCGAACGCGAGCTGCATCTATACGTCCCACGAAAAGCGGGTCCTTCACTTCGTTCAGGATGACAAGGGAAGAAATTGGTATGAAGAGGCCGGCCTAGCACGTGAACTGATAGATTCGCAGCATCTCGACCACCACCATGAAAATTCCGATGCTGAAGTAGATGGTCCGCAGGGTCTCCGTGTTGGGCACGGCAGGCAAGGGCATACTGCGCTCGCGGAACGCCAAGACCAGCGAGCGCTCGCGCTCGAGCATGAAATCGGCAATAGGCCGGTGCAGGGCCGCGATCAGCAGGCCCAAGAGCAGCCGGGCAATCTCCAGTGACATGATGCTCTCATCGTAACCGTGGTTCGCGGGGGCGCTCCATACGCCGAATACCTTAACCCGGTGTTGAATATTGCGATTACCGCGGAGGCACAGAGGACACAGAGAAGGCTTTGGCCCTAATTCCTCCGTGCTCTCCGTGCCTCCGTGGTGAAAGCCTTTCGTCTGCCGCTGCGTGCTAGAATTCATGCAGGTTCCCACCTGTCCTGATGAATTCTGACCTTGAAAAACTGATCGACCTGCAACAGGTCGACTCGCGCATTGCTGCCTTACGCACCGAGGTCGCCGCCCTTCCCAAGCACGTACAGGAGATCGAGGCCAAGCTGGCCGGATCAAAAGCGAGGGTCGAAGCCGCGCAGAGCGCCATGAAGGCCGACGACTCAGCGAAGCGTAAGCATGAAGGCGACATTCAGGACCAGCAGCAGAAGGTCAGCAAGTATCGTGATCAGTCGCTCAATGTCAAGACCAACCATGAGTACAAAGCGCTGATGGAGGAGATCAGGTTCGCGGAGGAGAAGATTGCTGCCTCCGAGGACAAGATTCTCGAGATCATGGTCGCCGCCGATACGCGCAAAGAAGCTCTGAAAAAGGCCGAAGGCGTGCTCAAGGCCGATACGGCGGAGAACGAAAAAGAGAAGGAGTCGGCGCGCCTGCGCACCGCCGAGGACGAGAAAGAGCTGGCCGAGCTCGGTGAGCGTCGGAAGCAGTTGCGCAGCGGAGTTTCAGAGGACGTCCTGAACCACTACGACCGTGTTCTTAAGCGGCGGGGTTCGGCGCTGTCTGCCGTCTATGAAGACCAGATGTGCTCTGCGTGCCGCGTCATGCAGCGGCCCCAGGTTTTTCAGGAGGTAATGAGCAACCAGCAATTCATTACTTGCGACTACTGCCACCGGATCCTGTATTACGTCCCACCACCGCCCAAGCCGGAAGAGGGGAAGGAAGCGAAGACGGGCACCGCATCGGCTGAATCTCCAGCCGAAGCTCCCGAGTCTTCATCCGTCGAATCGGCTCCCGGAGCTGAATCCACAACCGCTCAAGGCGAAGCCGCGGCGCATTAAGTAATTTCACTCGCCCGCTTCTTTAATTCGTTTCAAACCGCTTTTGACTTGTCATCACGAGCGCCATTGGCGCGAGGGATCTGCTCTCACTTCGTTCCAGCAAAACTGTCACGCTGGCTTAAGTGTTGCCATCCGCAAGCGTTGAGGTGATATTGTCACCTCGTGGGCGATCTCTTCCTGACACAAGCGAGAGCAGGTCCCTCGCTTCGCTCGTGATGACAACCCCGAAAAGGCAAAGTTCCGTTGCTGGCGAACCGACATCCGAAAAAGGTTCGATCCCTACTATTGTCGTCTCCCCTCGCGGCGCTGCCCGCCTGCGCGCAGGACACCTTGGGTCTATCGATCGGACTTGGCGAAAGGTAACGACGCTCCTGCGGGAGCGCTGGTCCATGTTCGCGACGAGCGCGGGCGCAAGCTGGGCTCGGCACTTTATAGCAGCGCGTCGCAAATCGCAATACGTATGATCTCTTCCGAAGAGATCAGCGAGGACGAGTTACCGGCACTCATCGGCGAACGAATCCACTCGGCTGTTGAATTCCGAAAGCAGGTCGCCCGTGACACCGATTCCTATCGCGTCATCTTCAGCGAGGCCGATATGCTGCCCGGCCTCATCGTCGACAAGTACAACGATGTTTTCTCGCTACAGATCCTTACCCAGGCGTTCGATCGCAGCGACTTGCGCGAGACTGTCGGGGAATCATTAGGCCGACACTTTCCCGAGGCCAACATTCTCGAACGGGTTGACTCCCATATCCGCAACCTCGAACAACTACCAGCACGCGAGTCGCAGCTACTTCGCGGCGAACGTTCCAGCACGATCTTCAGCGTGAATGGCGTTTGCTTCCACTACGACGGCCTGAGCGGCCAGAAGACCGGCGCTTTCCTCGACCAGCGCGAGAATTACGCCGCAGCCGCGCGGTGGGCCCACGGCGAAGCGCTCGACTGCTTCACCTATCAGGGAGGATTCGCGCTGCACCTGGCCCGCGTGTGCGAGAGAGTGACCGCACTCGACATCTCGCGCGCGGCGCTGGAAGTTGCCGAGCAGAACGAAACGCTGAACAAGGCCGAACATCGCAGCGGCGAGATCGAGTGGATCGAGGCCAACGCCTTCGATCTGCTGAAGGACTACGCCACCGCCGGCCGTCAGTACGACACCATCATTCTCGACCCGCCGGCATTCGCGAAGACTAAACGCGCTGTTCCCACAGCTCTGAAAGGTTACAAGGAGCTGAACCTGCGCGCGTTGAAGATGCTCCGCCCTGGAGGGATACTCGTCACGTGCTCCTGCTCATTTCACGTGAGCGAAGCCGAATTCCTCGAAATGCTCGGCTCCGCCGCCGCCGATACGAACCGTCACGTGCGGGTGCTGGAAAAGCGCGGCGCAGCACTCGATCATCCGTCGCTGCTCAACGTTCCCGAGACGGCTTATCTGAAGTGTGTGATCTGTCGGATGTTGTGATGCACTAAGGCTTCCGCCCCGTGATATCGTCTCGGATCAGATTCAAATACTCCGCCGCAGCTTTGAGCGCTTCCTCGGCTTCGCGGCGAGATACGAACCCAGTATCGTCATAAAGGGCCAAATTTCGCTTGCGCCGAAGACGATCAAACACGGTCAACAGGCCGGAATGTTTCTTGTCGATGTGCGACCGTACAAAGTCGATGATAGCGACGTGGTGTCCAGGTTGGCTTCTCGCACGAAACCCATGACTGAACATAAACCCGAGCGATGCCTTGAGCATTGCCTCGTACGCCTGTTGAAGGCAGGCCTCTTCGTCAAAACCAATAATTTTGTGGGCTGATGTAAGCTTCTTCTGCGCACTGGCGAGAAAGCGCTCGATCTGCACCCAGTCAACGGTGTGCGGCTTTAGCTTCTTCATCTTGGCGCTATGAGCTGGATGCGCTTATTGTGCCAGAGGTTCTCCAGAAAGGGGTCTTTGCGGGCGCGACGGGACTCGAATTCTTTCCGGAACAGAACCGTGTAGTTGATTTCCCTTCCCAGTTGCCGTTCCACCTTGCTGACGGCTTGCGCCAGAACCTCCTCGCTGGGAGAACCGATCACAAGCACGTCAATATCGCTAGCAGCATCTTGCTGGTTCATGGCAAACGAGCCATATAAATACGCTTCATCGATGCCATCAATTTTTCGGAGGCATTCCCTGATGATAGCTGCCGCGCCGACCGTTTTTGCTACGATCCGCCGCACTTCATCGAACAGCGGATACTCACGGTTGAGCTGAAAATATTTTTGGCGGCCACTGACCTCGGATCGAAACAGGCCCTCATGCTCCATGCGACGCAGCTCTTTCGACAAGTTCGAAGGGTCGGTGTTCAGTTTGGCTGCCAAATCACGCAGATGAAGACGGGCAGTAGGGTTCGTAAAATAGTAAGCCAACAGGTGGCGACGTGCTTCGGATCTGAGATTCAGCATTGTGGTCATTATACACCACATATGTGGTAATTCATTACCCTTGAACCTAGCTCGCCTTAGGCTCCCAAGCCTCCGCGCTCTGTGTTCCTTTCAAAACTTCTCTTCCAACCCGCTGATTCCGCACCAAATCCAGTTCTTGACATATCACAGATTGCTATATCATAATTGCAATTCGTAATCAGTTGGGGAGCGTATGAAGCTCGGCGAAAAACTTCGCTACCTGCGGCTGGTCGAGGGCACACTGCGCGGCCTCGATCGCGAGATGACCCAGCAGGACCTGGCCAAAGCCATGCAGAAGGAGATTGGACGCGGGTTGAGCCAATCGTATCTGTCGCAGATTGAAAGCGGCGCACGTCCCCATCTGACCAACGACACGCGCATGTTGCTGGCGCGGTTTTTCAAAGTGCATCCCGGCTATCTGGTGGACGATCCCGAGGGCTATCACACGGAGCTCACCAGCGATCTGCGGGCGATGGAAGACCGCCTCGACCTGATGCTGATCAACGGCGCCGAGCAGTTCGCCGATGACGCTGAGTTGAGCGAGGCGCTGCTGGAGATCGCGCGCTATTCCGACACCCGAAGGGCGCTGGTGCTGCTGGGCGCCATCCTCGAGGCTCCGGGATTGCTGGAGCGCCTGATGGAGGTATTGAAGCCGGGAGTAGATGGCGTGAAACCGCGCGACACGTCGCGCAGGCCGTCTGCCAGGCGTGGCGCGGGAGCAAGCCTATGACGTGGGCAATGTTCTACCTGACGTGCTTTCTGCTGGGAGTCACGTTGAGTGTTCTGTCGTTCTTGAGCGGCAGCTTCCACCTGCCGCACTTCCATCTCCACGTTCCCCATGTGCACCTCGGAAACGTGGGCGGAGCGCATGGCGGTGGGCAAGCGGGGGCGCACGGTGAAGGCATTTCGGTGGTGAACTTCGGCACGCTGTGCGCTTTCCTGGCGTGGTTCGGCGGTACCGGGTACCTGCTGACCCGCTACTCCACCTTGGTGGTGACGGTGATTGCCACGCTGTCGTTCATCGCCGGCGTAGTTGGCGCGGCGGTTGTCTTCTGGTTTATCGCCAAGGTGCTGCTGGCGCACGAGCATGAGCTCGATCCGGCGGACTACGACAAAGTGGGAGTGCTGGGGAAAGTCAACAGCCCAATTCGCGAAGGCGGGACAGGAGAAATCGTGTTCTCGCAGGCGGGCACGCGCCATACCTGCGGAGCGCGCAGCGAGAGCGGAGAAGCGCTGCCGAAGGGAACAGAGATCGTCGTGATCCGCTATGAGCACGGCATCGCGTACGTGCAGCGTTGGGATGAATTGGCGGGAGAGAGTAAGACAGCGATTAGCGATTAGCAATTAGCAATTAGCAATTAGCAATTAGCAATTAGCAACTAGCAACTAGCAAAGAACCAGATACCAGACGGTTTCGGGACTTGCGAAAGGCGAAAAGCGAGAGACGAAGAGCGAGCAGTGCAATGAAGAACACCATAAATCTGAGCTTGGCTGTGGCTTTCGGGGCAGGAATTGGCTCTGCATTAGGAGCGGCCTTTCACCAGGTTGCGACGGGACTTGCGGTAGGCGTCGCCGCCGGCATCTTTGCCGCTGCGCTGGAATTGCGAACAGGATTTGGTCGGCGAAAGACGAGTTGTTGAAGTCGGTATTGCCACCCTTTCGCAAAAGAGCAAGAGAACGGGCACCCCCGCGACAGAGATGAAGTTCGTGACTGGAGATTCTTATGGTTGATCTTGCTGTGTCAGAAGGAAAGTTGCAAGTGAATGTACGCGGAGCTGACAAGCTATGGGCGCTCAAGAGCTCACTAGAGATTCCGCTTGAGCACGTGGCCAGCGTTCGCACGGATCCTGAGGTCGCGAAGGGTTGGTGGCACGGGATGAGGCTTCCGGGAACGAATGTTCCGGGAGTGATAACTGCCGGCACCTACTACACAAGACACCAGAAAACTTTTTGGGACGTACACAATCCAGATCGCGCGATTGTGATTGACCTTCGCGATGAGTCATACGATCGGCTGGTCGTAGAAGTCGCCAATCCGGAAGAGGCAGTCGCTTTGATTGCGAGCGTAGTGGCTAACGGTGGCGGCTGAACACTCAGCAATTCGTTGCGGGAGGAGGAACGGCAGCTCCCTCGACTATCCCAGGGTTCGCTCGGGTGACACAGAGTTTCGTTGATGGCTGACAGCTGATGGCTGACAGCTTCGAGTTTCGCTGGTAGCTGACGGCTGGCAGCTGACAGCTCCAAAGGAGGCATATGGGTTTACACATTCCAACTGACGTGGTGGTGATCGTGTGGTCGGTAGTTGCGGCGACGGTCCTCATCATTGCTGTGTTCACGCGGTTATACCGCAAGGCCGGACCTAACGAAGCACTGGTGGTATTCGGGCTTCGCGGCACGCGCATTATCAAGGGGCACGGCACGGTGATCCTGCCGATGGTCGAGAACTGCCGCGAGCTTTCGCTGGAACTGATGTCGTTCGACGTGGCTCCGCAGCAAGACCTCTATACCAAGCAGGGCGTCGCGGTCACGGTCGAGGCCGTCGCTCAGATCAAGGTGAAGAGCGATCCCGAATCGATTCTTACCGCCTCGGAGCAGTTTCTGACCAAGACGCCTCCGCAGCGCGAGGCGCTAATTCGCCTGGTAATGGAAGGCCATCTGCGCGGCATCATCGGGCAGCTCACTGTCGAAGAGATCGTGAAGCAACCGGAGATGGTGGCCGATCGCATGCGCTCCACCTGCGCCGACGACATGAACAAAATGGGTCTCGAGGTGATCTCGTTCACCATCAAAGAAGTTCGCGATAAGAACGACTACATCACCAACATGGGGCGGCCCGACGTTGCGCGCATCAAGCGCGATGCCGATGTCGCCACCGCCGAAGCTGAGCGCGATACCGCCATCAGGCGTGCGTTGGCGTTGCGCGAATCGGCCGTTGCTAAGGCGCAGGCCGATCAGGAACGTGTCGCGGCTGAAACCGCGTCGCTCGCCAAGCAGGCGGAAGCGCAACGCGATCTCGAGGTGAAGAAAGCGACCTACGCCGAATTGGTGAAGCGCCAGCAAGCGCAAGCCGACAAAGCGTACGAAATTCAGACCAACGTCATGCAGCAACAAGTGGTCGCCGAGTCGGTGAAGGTGCAGCAGGTGGAGAAGGAGCAGCAGGTCAAGGTGCAGGAAGCAGAAATCATGCGCCGCGAAAAAGAGCTCATTGCCACGGTACTGAAAGGGGCCGAGATTGAGCGCCAGCGCATTGAGACACTCGCGGAAGCCGAGCGCCAGAAGACGATGGTCGAGGCTGCGGGCCGAGCCAGCGCGATTCGGGCGCAGGGCGAAGCCGAAGCCGAAATCATCTTCAAGAAGGGTGACGCCGAGGCGCGCGCTATGAACGTGAAGGCCGAGGCCTATCAGGAGTACAACCAAGCCGCGGTGGTGGACAAGTTGCTCACTGGTTTGCCGGAGATCGTTCGTGCGCTGGCCAGTCCGCTGGAAAAGGTCGACAAGATCACCATCGTGTCCACCGGAAACGGCGATGCTGCCGGCATGAACAAGGTGACTGGCGACATCACCAAGATTGCCGCGCAGGTGCCGGCCCTCTTCGAGGCGCTCTCGGGAATGCAGATGAGCGATCTGCTGGGCAAGATCCGCACGATTGGCGACAAGTCGCCGCGTCCTGACCAACTGCCGCCGGGAGATGAGAAGAGTAAGGGCGCAGGAGCGGGGAGTTGAGCAGTGAGTGGGTAGTGGGTAGTGGGAGTGTAGTGGTTAGTGGTTAGTGGCTAGACAGAGCTCCCACTCTCTCGCAAAAGAGGCGAAACGGGTGGGGCATCCGGCCGAGGATAGTGGTTAGTGGACAGTGGATGCGGATGTCCCGCCCAAGCCAAAGGCCAGCCGCAAAGCGGCGGGATGCTGTGAGCCCGGCCTCGTAAGAGCCGGGTAGTGATAGACGGAGGAGCGGAGTCGCGGAGCGACGGCAGCACTGTAAATATAGGGGTCCTTCGACTCGTCGCTCCCACTCCGCTCAGGGATGACAACGGTGTTAGCTGGTGGCTGGTAGCTGGCGGCTGGCAGCTCGGTCTTTACTGATAGCTGACGGCTGAAAACTGATAGCTGACTAGCTGATAGCTGATAGCTGATAGCTCAAAGGAGTTCGTTATGGCATTACTGGATCGAGTAGCAACCTTGGTACGAGCGAACCTGAATGATCTGATTGACCGGGCGGAAAATCCGGAAAAGATGTTGAAGCAGGTCATTCTCGACATGGAAAACCAGTTCCTTCAGGTGAAGACCCAGGTAGCCATCGCATTGGCTGACCTGCATCTGCTGGAAAAAAAGAAAAAAGAAAATGCCGACAAGCACGGCGAATGGATGCGCAAGGCGGAGTTAGCTGTGGGCAAGAAAGACGATGAGCTGGCCCGCGCGGCGCTTGAGCGTGCCCTCAGCTTTCAGCAGATGACCGAAAACTTCGATCAGCAAATTGCTGATCAGGAGGTGCAGGTCGAGTCGCTGAAGAGCGCTCTGAAGCGTCTGGAGCTGAAGCTGGCGGAGGCGCGCACCAAAGCAGACATGCTGATTGCGCAGGCTCGCCGTTCGCGCGCAGCGAACAGGGCGGCCGATGCTGAGCAGACCCCCACGGGCGAGAACCGCACCTTCGATCGCATAAAGTCAACCGTGGCGCGCGAAGAGGCAATCGGCAAAGCTAAGGCTGAACTTCTCGGCGAGGACGTAGAGGCCCGGCTGCACAAGCTGGAGCGCGACGAGAAGATCGACAACCTTCTGCAGGAGCTGAAGCAGCGGAAGCAGTTGTCGGCGTAGCCGGTGCACTTGAGGGTTCGAGACGGGCGTGACTTCAACTGCGCCGAAGCGATCCCTTTGCTTTTGTCATCCTGAGCGGAGCGAAGGACCTGCTTTTGATGGCGCAGACAATCTCTGGGAGGTACGCGAGCTTCGACTTCCCGCAGCGGCTGAAGCCGGATCTTCCAGTACCGATGACGGCACGCCTGCGAGCCTGCCGTTCAACTTCACCATTCGCACCAGATTCACTGCCGAGGCCAGCAAGCGAACGAAGCCGTCCACTTTCTCCTTGCCCCGCAGCTTCACCTGGCGCAACAGGCTGTCGCCTTTGCCCCAGCCAAAAATCTTTTCCACCAACTTGCGTTTCCTTTGGCTCACCGCAAAGTGGGGATCGTGGCGCTCCTCGTCCCGTAGCCAGTTGGGGAACTTGTCGTTCTCTTTGTATTCGGCCACGTGCGGCACCACCCGCCGCAGACGCAGGCCCCAGATAAAATCTTCGAACTGATATCCCTTGTCCGCCCCCAGCGTGATGGCGGGCGTCTCCGGACCCACCCGCCGCGGATCGCGACCGATACTGTCGAGCATGGCCAGCGCTGCCTCGCGCTCCCCCCGCTGGCTGCTTTGCGTGGCGCAGGCTGCCACCACCAGCCCGCTGCGATTCTCCATCAGCACGTGACCCAAGTAGCTGGGCTGCCCCGGCTGGCTGTTCTTGCTGTATAGCCGCGCCTGCTCATCAGTCGTGGATTGCACCCGATCGCGCAGCAGCTTACGACCCCGCGCTCCCGTGCCTCGCGACGGCGGCGGGTCCTTGGGCACGAAACTCTTCCGTCCCGCCCAAGCCTGGATCAGCGTGCCATCCACGGTGAAGTGCTCTTCACTCAGCAACTCGTGTTTCCGCGCCTGCTCCAGCACCGCTTCCAGCAGTCGCACCGTCATCTCACCCGTCAGCAGCCGCTCCCGGTTTTTGGTGAACACCGTCGCATCCCACACCGCCTCGTCCGCATTCATGCCCACGAACCAGCGAAACAGCAGGTTGTAATCCAACTGCTCCATCAGCTGCCGCTCGCTGCGGATGGAATACAAAATCTGCAGCAGCAACGCCCGCAACAATCGCTCCGGCGCAATCGATGGCCGTCCCCAGCGCGAATACGCCGCCTGAAAGTGGACCGACATCTGCTCCAGGGCGCGATCCATCATGGGTCGGATCCGCCGCAAAGGATGGTCGCCCGCAATCCGGTCTTCCACCCGCCGATAACTGAACACCGCGTCCTGCTGCTCGTCTTCTCCGCGCATGTTCATCATGTAACCCATCGCCTTGTGCAAATCAGCTACCTAGCCAGATTCCCCCACCACTTTTTCAGCAGCCTCTGAAGGCGTGCCCTTTCAAATCGCCGCAGAGAGTTTCGTAGCCGCCTTCAACCGCGCCGTTACCGACCCTACCGTCCGACGGAGGATGCCAACATCATCTGCGAAACCGTTGCGAATCCGTAGCCTTCGTCCTTGTACTTGCGTATGATGCGGTCGCTTGCTTCGACGGAATGGCTGCGGTCGGCTCCCATCTGCCGGTAGCCGCCGTCGTGCAGCAGGATGACGTCGCCTCCGCGCATCTGGCGGTCGACCTGGGCCAGGATGCGTTGCGGCGTTGTGGCTTTCCAGTCATAACAGGTCACGTTCCACATCACCGGTTCAAGCCCGAGCTTGCGGATAACGCGCAGCGTCGCGGGCCTGCGCGCGCCAAAGGGCGGACGCATCAGCGAGCAGCGCACGCCGGTCGTGTCGAAGATGACGCTTTGGGTGCGCTCAATCTGCGAGCGGACTTCGGCACTGGCGGCGAAGATCAGGTTGGGATGGTCCCAGGTGTGGATTCCGAGCTCGTGCCCGGCAGCAACCACGGCGCGCACGATTTCCGGCTTTTGCGCGACGAACCTGCCGACAACGAAGAACGTCGCCTTCACCGAGTGGCGCTCCAGTACGTCCAGCAGGCGCAGCGTCCAGGGATCGTTGGGGCCGTCGTCGTAGGTGAGGGCCAGCTCGCGCGAGCCGGGCTCAAGGCCAACGAACGTCCTGCCCCACACCTGCGAGGTCGGCAGGTAGCAGTGGAAGCCGGCCCAGGTGGCTGCCCCGGCGATCGCCGCTCCTGCAATAATGGCGGTTTTCACTGGTGCCCATTGTAGACGTCGTGGTATTCGATGAGGAGCGTCTGAAACCGGCGGGTCTCGAACTGCAAAGGTACTCGGCTGCTTTGTATCAGGGCATGACTTTAGTCATGCCGCAACGTCGTAATCGATCCGGGCTTCAGCCCCTGCAAAATTCAGCAGCCTCTAAAGCCGGAGCCTAATTGCGTGCCTAGCGGCCCGGCTGAAGCCGTGCCCTGATACAAAGCGCGTTGCAGACGGCTTCACTCAGCCTACGGATCAACGTTCCACCCAGTCTGGCCTAACATCCCAAGTGTTCTCGGTCCCCGGTGGAAATCTCCTGATTGCCACACGCAGCGAGGAGAGCTATTCTCGAAACGGCTGCTCTCCATCTCCCATGGCAAACCTGTTTGAACCACCTCGTTACATCGCGATTGAAGGCCCCATTCGAGTCGGCAAGACCACGCTTTGCCAGGTGATTGCCGAAACCCTGCACGCGCAACGCATCAGCGAGCCCGACCAAAATCCGTTTCTCACCTCGTTTTACAATGGCGAGCGGGGCGCGGCCTTCCAGGCGCAGATGGCGTTCCTCATTGCGCGTTACGAGCAGCTTGCCACGGCGGATTTGAAGCGCCCGGGCAGGACCATCGTCGCCGACTACATCTTCGAGAAGGACAAACTGTTTGCCTGCCTGAACCTGAACGATGCCGAATTGGGGGTCTACAACCGCTACTACGATCTTTTTCGGCAGAATATACCGACGCCTGATCTCGTGATTTATCTGCAAGCTACGCCGGAGATATTAAAGAAGCGATTGAAGAAGAGAAACGCCCCCAACGAGAAGGCCATCAGCGATGACTACCTGGGAGAAGTGATCAAAGCTTACGAGCACTTCTTCTTTCACTACACGTCTTCCGACCTGCTGATCGTCAACACGTCAGAGATCGATTTCGTGGAGCGCAGTGAAGATCTGCAAGCTCTGCTGCGCCGCGTCAGCGAGCCGATTCGCGGAACCCAATACTTCCTTCCCTTGGGAGCAGACGAGAGCGCGGCCAGCGCGTAACAACCAGCTCTCTTTCGCCCAGGAAAGGACGATCTTGAAATTCATAGGTTACGAGAGATCCTACAAACTTCCAACTTGCACTAGATTGGGGACTGCCGCGACATGCCTGTGATCGCGAAGGTCGACTGCAGCGCGACTGCCGGGGGCGGGGAAACGGTAGGTCATACCAGAGATCGGCCCCATTACCGTCATAGCGCTTTTCCCAATGTATTCGAAGTATGCGACGCTACTGCGCTGCTTGATTGCGAAGGCTGGCGAAGTCTGAGCCGCATTATTCGGGGGGGCGGACACTCTTGTCTGAGAGACGGCTGTCCGATTCTTGCCGCAGCACATCACTTGGCTCCTTGTCTTCTAGATATATCGCCGGTGGCGCTGATTCCAATTTTGCCCTAGAGCGTTGCAAAAGGATGGCAGCGCCAGAGATCGCTGGCCACAAGAGCAATCGCTCTTTCCAACTCTGGCCGATGACCCAGGCAAATGGAAGCGCAATCCAGAGGCTCAGGCAATAGAAACAGTCGAACAGCTCCCCGAGGAGTCCGCTCCCCAGAGATTGCCGGAACTTCACCAGCAAATTCCAAGGGCCATCCTCGGCGTTCAGCAGATGGGTCACTCGCCACACGCCGAGGATCCCAAGGATCAGCCAGTAGAAGCGCATCCGGTTCGGCGGTTCACTTTCCAATCATCAAAAGACGGGGGGTGCCGTCTCGAACGACCACCCCCCGGTTGCAATTTACGACTTGAATACTGTGAAGCTCAGCTCAGTCACGTTGTAGTACGCGTTTTGGTCAATTCCGTAGTAGCAATTGACGATGTTTCGCTTGAAAGCCCAGAGCTTTAGTTCGTAGCAGCAGGTTACGGGAAACAGCGCGCCCACCGTCGTACGCAATGTGAGCGTCCCGCCCTCCCAATTTGGTGCGCTGGCTCCCTGCGTAAGCGCGGTACCGTAGTCCGGTCCTATCTGGGCGGCGGTATCGATCCAGCTGGAAGCAAGGCTGGCTGCGGGACCAGGCGAGAGAGTTCCAATCTCCACACCTCGACTCGGGTCATATACACCGTTGGTTGAGCAGATTATGTCTATCACCAAGTCCAAGCCGTAGTGACACGAAAGCGAATAATACGCCAACATCTCATCTGGATCGTGGACCATGAAGTCAATTTCAACCGGGTCACTGTCCGTGGCCTGAATGTTGGCGCAAGCACCGACCGGTTGCCCATTGATCCTGATCGCGAAGATGTTGCAGTCCGGTTGGGTGGTGCAGACGTGGACCGTGCCGCTACCACAGGGATGATCGGTGGGATGTCCAGCGGCCGGTCCCGGCGTTGGACGGTTGTCGATCGTGATCACGACGTAGTTGTCTTGCGGCTTTTCTTCGCAGAAGGGTACGATCCGCCCCTTGGAGAGATCACCGGTATATCCAGGTCTGGTCCAAGCCTTTAGACGTAAGTAATAGGTGTCGTTGGGGAAGGTATTGAAAGTCAGCCACCACATCAGCACAAAATAGTCTGCGGCATCCCAGCCGAAGCCAATGGAGTTGTTATTCTGATAGTGCTGACGGCTCTCAAAAACATTGCGTATGCCGTCAGGTGAATTGATGGGCTCCGGTTTGAATAGGACGCTGGTTGCATGAGCAAGGCGTCCCAATAGTAACGGTAGAATGCACCGTCAGCAGCCAACGGCATTGCGGCCCAGGAAAGAGGCACGGCCGGGGTGGTTGTCCATTCAAACTCGTAGTAGTCGCCATCGAAACTGTCTCCGAAATTGGCGGAGAGAAGAACATTTTGAGAGAAAGGCCGATCCGCGTACGGGTTACCGGGCGCTGCCGCGCCGGGATTCTCGTATCCGATAGTAGCGGGGGCTGCGTTGGCATCCGGGTTTCCACCGACCGTCGCAGAAGTGTCGTTGCAAATGTCGATGGGGAGAATGCAATTGCCCGGAGGACAATCCGAGTCCTGGCAGACCTGTACCACACAGCAGGCTTGATCGTTAGCCACAAGGTTTACATTGAGCTGGTTGGGGATGCCGAAGCGAGTCTGCAGGACGGTTTCATCTAGAATTACTCTGTCCTGTCCGTTGCAGGTCTGTGTGGCGCGGAAGATAATGTCTGCGTCACAATCCCACCACGGCCACCACGGCCACCACGGCCACACGCGCAGGCGTTCGAGCTCCTGCGAATAGGGTAGCTTTGCGAGCAGGCTACCGCGCAAGCTCTCCAAAACGCCCGGGTTGAATGCTGCGCCAGTCTTCCTTCCCGTCCGCTGGGAAGCAAGCGCCGGGCTGCGCCCCAGTTCCCCTGTCACGCCCAACAAGGACTCGAAAATCTTGACATCAGGCGCTGGATCAGGGAGAGGTATCCTGCGAATCCCAGGAACTTTCTGCAAGAGCGGAACAATCCGTTCCGCAAGAAGGGAATCGACCCGCCAGTACCTCCGCTCCCACCACCACCACCAGAACCATCCACAGCAGCGGCGGAAGCTGATCTGAAATGATCCCGTCGCGTCGGTGGTAGCACAACCCACCTGTTCTTCGCTAAGCCACCACCACCACCAGTCCACATCGTATGCGCACACCTTCGCCCCGGGGACCGGGCTGCCGTCGCCGCACACGAGGCGGCCGGTAATGGTGTACTCACGGCACCACCACCACCACCCACCACCAGTAATAGGCGGAGATCAAAATTGGGGAAAGCCGGATGGTGTTTTCTTTCCACCCGCTGGAGGGAACATTAACGTTGAGGGTCTGCAGGTTTTTGAGCTCTTCTTCCGTCGCGTTGTGCGGGCCGACGACGACCCGAAGTCCACCTGGATTCTCTGCGAACGAAAGAGTTACCAAGCCCTGTCCCTTAGTATCCAAATGAGTCTCTGCTGAACTTGCGGTCGCGCCCTTTCGGTCATACGCGACGACCTTCACAGGACGATCTGGTTTGAAATCTTTGATCCCGGATGCATCAAGTGGGACCTCAAGGACGAACTTGCCTCTTTCCGCCATGAAAATACCTCCGAGGTGAATGTACAAGGATTGCTCAATGGTTTATGACACCGAGCAACCCCGGCGTCGGTGCGCCAACGCACATAACGCAAGAATTCCATCCCAATTCCCCGAGTGGATAGTGCCTAAGTGACGCCGGTCGGCACTAACGTACCGGGAATTGATGGCTAGTTAATGCAATGGCTTAAATAACTGCGGGCTTGCCTCAGGATAGAGGCTTCGTAGTCCAGCGCACAGACAACCAAGAACAGCTCTGTTAGAAAAATGAGGTTCGCTAGTCGAGCAAACCGTGCCACTCAATCTAGAGCGTCGTTCGAACATCCTGGTGGTCGAGGATGTGGAAGAAACGCGCGAGGGAATTAAGCGATTGCTTACGGCCAGCCGTTACCGTGTGAGTACAGCAGGAGATGAGGAAGAAGCCGTCTTGAAGGCCGGCCTACAACCTCCAGATTTGATTCTCATCAATCTGGGCGTTAGTCCTACTCGCGTGGTTGCAACTGCAAGGCGAATGCGCGAGCGTGCCGGACTGGGCGAGGACATTCCGGTTGTGGTTTTCTCCCCCCAAAGCCTCGATGAGGGTGCCGAAGTGCCAGTCGGGTACAACATCCATATGACCAGCCCCGACAATTTTGATCAGTTACGAGCTCTCGTCAGCCGGCTACTTGGAAAGCCGTCTCGCGCTTGCTAGATTCGGGGTTCCGCTTGCTGCCAATCAGACGGACGGCTTCGTCTTGCACGACACGGTAGCATTCACAGGCGGCCGCCTCGAGGCCAACGCGGTCCAGTATCGTGATACGACCGCGGCAGTAATGGATCAGCCCGGCGTCTTGCAGGTGTCCGGCTGCTACGGTTACGCTTTCGCGACGTCCCCCGAGCATGTTGGCAATGAGTTCCTGCGTCATGAGCAGCTCGGAACGATTTCTCCGGTCGTGACACAGGAGCAGCCAACGGCAGAGCCGCTGCTCCACAGAATGCAGGCGGTTGCACACAGCGGTCTGTGAAATTTGCGTGATGAGTACTTGTGTGTACCGCAGAAGCAGATGCTGAAGCTGCCCGGCATGCGCGAATTCTTCCCGCAACAGCTTCGCGGGCAACAGCAGCGCATCCCCTGCTATCGGGACAAGAGCTCGGCTGCAAGTCGACTCACCTCCCAGAAAGAGGGTGACACCGAGGACACCTTCATTCCCCACCAGACCCATCTCCGCTGTCATGCCGTCTAGCATGGTGTACCGCAGCGAGACGACGGAGTCGGTGGGAAAGTAACAATACTCGATGCGTTCGCCGGGCTCGTAAATGATCTGTCCCAACGAGAATGTCACAGGCTGAAGATGAGGCAGCAGATGTTCCAACTCGGCGAGCGGCAGCGCGCACAGGAGAAGGTTTCGAGCCGCATCGGAAGCTTGGATAGGATTGCGCATCAATCGCTCCTATTGCGAATGCCACGTGCGCCTGGAATCTCCGGGAGACGTGGACAGATTAGTACCGTTTCGGTCCAAGTCAAGTGAAAATGATCAGAACATCCTGAAACAATGGTCAGGCGGCCGATCCATCTCCACTCGCGAGATTCCTCGCAGGTAGCGCTCCCCCGACTCTACGCTGCACTCCTCGCTCAGGGCGTCAGTGGAGTTGGTGGGCTAGATAACTGCCGCGCGATCTTTGCGTATAGCTCCACCGCCTCCAGCAACTGTTTCTTCTCGATGTACTCGCCTTCGGTGTGCGCTACGTGGATCGAGCCCGGACCGATCAGCAGCGGCTGTCCCCAATGGGTGAGCGCGGGAATGTCGGTGGTAAAAGCGGCGATCATCGTCTCGACGCCGGGGACCGTCGCCATCTCGAGGTACGGGATTTCCAGTTTGAAGTGCGCATGTGCTTTGTCCCCGACCGCAGTTGTGATTTGCTGACGTAACTCCCCGGCCGGGCCGACCAGACGAAACAGTAGCTCGGCGTGTGCGTGATCGGGAATGACATTCGGCGCGCGCCCGCCTTCGATCAGGCCGATGTTCATGGTGCACCGGCCGGCCTTGGGATTCGCCGGCAGCTTCAAGGCGCGCACGCGCTCCAGAGCGTCGAGCAGCTTCTCGATGGCCGACTCGCCCAACTCCGGATACGCTGAGTGCGCCATCTTCCCGTTCGCCACCACCTCGACGCGCAATGTGCCTTTCGATGCCAGGGCCAGCTTGTTCTCCGTGGGCTCACCGTTGATGAGGAACTTCGCCCCGCGCGGCTGCTGATTGGCGACCTGCGCGCCCTGGCTGTCGCGCTCTTCGCCTACGACGAACAGCAGTCCAACGCCAACGCCGCTGCCTTTGAATCTTTCGGCCGCGCCAATCTGCGCCGCGATGATGCCCTTCGCGTCGCAGGCGCCGCGCCCATAAATGCACTCGTCCGTCTCCGACGACGCGATGAATGGCGGCACCGTATCCATGTGCGTCGAGAGCACGATTGCGGGATTAGGCTCGCCGGGTAGCGTGGCCCACAGGTTGAAGCGGTGGCGCTCAACCATCATGCGCTCCACGACGTAACCCAGCCTCTGCAACTCTTCGGCGAGCGCTTCTCCCACGGCCACTTCGTTGCCGGTGATCGACTCGATGTCGATCAGCTTGCGAGTAAGGGCGAAAAGGTCCATTTGCTCAGGATAGCGAATATCAACCGCAGAGACACGGGGGAGTCGCCCTTCGCTCTTGGCTCTTCGCTTTTCGCCAGAGGACCCAATGCGAGTTCAGCAGCTTTTTGCAAATCCGGCGAAGAGCGAAAGGCGAAAGGCGAATAGCGAAAGGCGAATAGCGAAGAGCGTGTTTTCACTTCGAGTGCGCCAACGCGAACGGATGTTCGAAGCTGAGATATAAGATGGCACCCCGCTGTCTCGCACTTTCGGCAACTCCGATGGGGAGCGCAACTCCCGGCACAATCTGCAGCCCGCTTTTGAAGTTATAGGCCCAGCGCACGCCCGGGCTGATGAACAGTGACTGCTGCCGCGTGGTGCGCTGCGGCGCGATGACGCTCGCATTCGACGCCCACACTACTTCGCACAGTGCGTTGAAGCGCGGCTTTACCAGCCAGACCGTCGACTGCGCCAGGTTCGGGTTCACCAGCGCAGCGTGCTGCTGTTGCGCGTCCTGCGCCGACGGAATCCAGGTCACGCCCGCGTTCCAGTGCGTCACCAGCCAGCGATTGACCTGAAAGCTGATGGGCAGGTTGGTCTGCAAGCCCCAGTCGCCATAGCCGCGTCCGGCACCGCTGTTACCGGTGGGTAGCAACATGGAGAGACGAGGCGAAATCGCCAGCCGGGTCTCGCCACTGCCCACAAGCTGGTAGCGATAGTTGATGGCGGTATCGCCCCAGCCCGGGCCGGCCTGGCGATAGTTGCCCGATTCGTTAACTGACGCGGTCACGCTGAGCTGGTGCTTAAGGCTGCGCAGCGGCCACTCGTCAGTCTGCGTGTAAACCATATCGCCGCTGCCGAGCAACTGCACAAAACTGATGTGCTGAATCACGCCGTCCTCCTGGTTGTAGGCTTCCTCGACCAGAAAGCTGTTGTCCTGGATGGGAGGCTCGGGTTTCGCCGCCGCGGTCTGTCCACTCAATGGGGCCGCGTCCGGCGAGATGGCTGACGGATTCGATTCGGCGTTGGCTGGCGCCGCGAAGACGGCCGCCACCAGCAGGAGCAGTAAGAAGAAGAAAGAAGTGCGCATGGGCCACCTGCCAATTATGAAATTGAATTTCAATTTCAAGTTAGCGCGGGGCCGGGCACGCGCGATGTGACCCCCGTCACCGAGGCAAGTGATAATGGCAATTTCACAGGTAATTTAGTCCGTCTCTTGCCTTGAAAGGGCACGGCTTCAGCCGTGTCGCATGTGGCATGAAGCAGTCCGGGCTTTATTGATCCCTGCAAAAGAAAAGTCCTGCATGACGGTGGAAGCGCCGGGCTTGAGCCCGGCGAAATAGTACGCATCAAATGTGGCTTTAGCCACGGCGGACCGGGGCTGAAGCCCGGCTCTTACGCGCCGTTTTCGGCACGGCTGAAGCCGTGCCCTTCCACCGAGTCAAGCGGACATTTCTTTTGCAGCTCTCAATAGCCCCGGAGGGAACTCCGTCTACGCCTTCTCTGAAAATGCTCTAGCTCAGGGCGACCGCCGCCGCGGCGGGAAAGATCTCCTGGATCAGCCGATTGCGGTAGTTGAAGGTGGAGCGAAACATCTGCTGGAACACGAGCGACTCCAGCGCCTGGCCCACGACGCCGAAGCCGACTTCATATTCCACTTCGTCGCGGATGAGCGTGCCCTCCAGCCCGCCCTGCATCATGGCTTCGAAGCTGTGGGTATGCTGCCAGCGGCGGAACGGCCCCTGCTTCTGCACATCCTGGAAGTAGTGGTTGAACGAAAACTCGGTGATATTGACCACCCAGCGCTCGTGGACGGGAATGTAGGGCACCACGCGGAAGGCGACCGTCATCTCGGTGCCGGTGCCGGCCATGCGAAGCGTGCCCGGCGGCACCTGTCCGGCAGGAAAGCGCGGCGGCACCAGGTTGAGCTTCACCAGCTTGGTGCCCAGGCCGGGAGGCATGATGCGCACCAGATTGTGGGGATCGGCAAAGAAAGCGAACACCCGCTCGACCGGAGCGGGCACCCACTGTTCAGACTCAAAGCGGCGGCTCATAGGCGGGAGGAATTCGCAGGCAAGAGATATCAGAGCCGCAGGCAAACTGCAACCGCCGGGACATCGCGCAGTCGAAGGGATATTCGTATTGAGGGTGGAAGAGGCGAACTTTAGCTCGGCGAACTAGCTACGCAAATGAACAGGCCTTGGCCTCGGGCCGTTGTGCGAAGGTCCGGTGAAAAGAACCGGCCTTCATACTTTTGTGCTTGACTCTTGCCGTGGATGGCTTAAAGTCACTGCGGGACAGCCTATACAACTACCGCCCAGATAGTCCTTCCCAATCGGCCCTAATCCTGGCACGACTCTCCAGGTATCCCGCACTTGAGCCATTCGGCTCGTAACTTTGCAATTCGCACTTCTTCAAGAATGGGAAAAACTAACCCAAGGATATGAAGGTCTCGCTACACGAGCTTAGCCGCTTGTGCGGGCCAACATAAGCTTAGAAAGAAGAAAGTATGAAAATTAAAGCTATCTGCTGTTTGAGTCTGGTCATGCTGATCGCAGCCTTCGCGATGGCGCAGGACAGCGTAATCCCTCCACAAATTCCCTGCGGTCCGACGATAACACCACCGGCAACGCTTTTCGTCAACTGGCCGCAGTTTCATTTCGATCCTAAACACAGCGGCTGCAACCCGAATGAGTCCATTCTGAGCCCCTCCACGGTCGGAAATCTCGTTCTAGAGTGGAAGTACACGACGGGATCCTTAGTGAACTCTTCGCCGGCGGTGGCCAACGGCGTGGTGTACATCGGGTCTGGCGATGTGTACGCCCTGAACGCCAATACGGGAGCGCTCCTGTGGAAGTACACCACCGGGGGTTACGTCTACGACTCTTCGCCAGCGGTGGCCAATGGTGTGGTATACGTTGGGTCTCTTCTTGGCTATAGCGTGTACGCCCTGGACGCGAGTACGGGAGCGCTCCTTTGGAAGTACCAGACCGGTGGCTACGTCGATTCTTCGCCGGCTGTGGCCAACGGCGTGGTGTACGTCGGGTCTGGTGACGGTAACCTGTACGCCTTGAACGCCAGCACGGGAGCGCTACTGTGGAAGTACACCACGGGGAATTCTGTGTTTTCCTCGCCGGCGGTGGCCAATGGTGTGGTGTACGTCGGGTCTCATGACGACAACGTGTACGCCCTGAATGCTACTACGGGAGCGCTACTGTGGAAGTACAGCGCGCTAAATTTTGTCGATTCTTCGCCAGCTGTGGCCAACGGCGTGGTGTACGTCGGGTCTTGGGACGGCAACCTGTACGCCCTGAATGCAAGTACGGGAGCGCTCCTGTGGAAGGACGCGACGGGGAATTCTCAGGTTTATTCGCCGGCGGTGGCCAACGGGGTGGTATACGCCGTGTCTCTTGGCCCTGACTATACCGTGTACGCTTTGAACGCCACTACCGGAGCGCTCCTGTGGCAGTACATGGCGGGGAATTCTGTCGAGTCTTCGCCCGCAGTGGCTAACGGTGTGGTCTACATCGGATCGGTCGATAATAACGTGTACGCTCTGAACGCCAGTACGGGAGCGCTCCTGTGGCAGTACACGACGCGAGATCACGTCGTCTCTTCACCGGCGGTGGTCAACGGCGTGGTGTACGTCGGATCGGGAGATGGGAACGTGTACGCCTTCCATCTGCCGAACCAGTGAGCCTGGGCGGCCCGGCCATCTATCTGATCTCCACTCATCCCAAACCGCGAGTGAGTGGGGACTCTAGCTTTCGTCAAGGTGGAAGCACCTGGCTTTAAGCCAGGTGAATAGCACGGGAGATGATGTGGCTTTAGCCACGGCCGAGGCTGAAGCCCGTTCTTCGTCGCAGCGATATTCGCTGGGCTATTGATTCCTGCATAAATAATGTCCTATACTGCTGGTATGCGTCCCAGTGGCAGTCCGCACGAACTGGAGCAGCGTCGTTACCGCGCGCTGGCTCTGCTGCAACAAGGACTCAGTCCGGTCGAAGTCGCGCAACGGGTTGGGGTTGATCGTCGCAGCGTTCGACGATGGAACTCGGCCGCACGCCACCAGGGCCGGCAAGCGCTGGCCGCTCAACCCGCTTGCGGACGGCCGCCGCGACTCAGTGCCGCCCAGCGGCAACGGCTGGAGAAGACCTTGCTCGGGGGCGCGGAAGCGGCGGGTTTCGCTACCCCGCTCTGGACCTGTCCCCGCGTGGCCAGCTGGATCGAACAGCGGTTTGGCATCCACTACCATCCCGATCATGTCTGCCGCCTGCTGCATGCCCTCGGTTTCACTCCTCAAAAACCTGTACGTCGGGCGGTGGAACGCGACCAGGAAGCGATTGGCCAATGGGTGAAGCAGCAATGGCCCGCCATAAAAAAAAGGCGTCGCGCTTGAAGGCCTGGCTGGTATTTCTGGACGAGAGCGGCTTTCTGATGGCCCCGCTGGTGCGGCGCAGTTGGGCTCCGGCGGGCCAGACCCCGGTGCTGTACCAGCGGGGCGCGCACCATCGCAAGGGGTCGGCGATTGCCGCCCTGTGCGTTTCGCCGGCGCGTGATGACGTACGTTTCTACTTTCGCCTCCATGCCAGCGATATCGCCGCCGCCCAAGTGATGGCCTTCCTCTCCGCCCTGGATGGCGAACTCGACGCCCCCTGGCTGATGCTGTGGGACCGGCTGAACGCGCATCGCGCCCGCCGCACGCAAGACTTTCTTCTCGCCCGCGGCTGGCCGCAGCCCTGCTACTTCCCCGCCTACGCTCCGGAACTGAACCCGGTGGAGTACGCCTGGAGCTGGCTGAAGAACAATCCCATGGCCAATCGGGCGCAGCTGGAGCTGGATGCGCTGGCCGACGCCGCCCGTCAGTCGGCTCGCAGCCTGCAACGCCAATCCTGGTTGTTGCGTTCCTTTATTCACCATAGCCCGCTTTTTTTGCGGCTCAGATAGGACATTACTTATGCAGGAATCAATAAAGCCCAGCGCTTCCACCGCCAAATGAGGGATTCCGTTCCCCCGCATAAATGCGGGGGCTTCCACTGCACGCTCCCCTGTGTCGACCGGGGGAGGCGTGCGTCGCGAGAGACGGTAGGGGACTCACACTATGTCTCGAAGTAATTCCGTTCGCCGGCCACGCGACATCGCAGAAGACGACCTGGAATTTCCGCTGCTGTCGCAGGACAGCTACCCAGTGAAGACGCGCAGCGTGACGGTGTTCGTCGGCAAACAAGTCACTGGGGTCGTGCGGAACGTTTAGAGCCGACTCGAACCCCGCAAACTCCCACAGGATGTGGTGGCTGGCTACGTGCGTTAGTCGCCTTCTGCGATACCGTGCAGGTCGATCACTCTGGCCACACCTTGAAAGCGAACCGACCGTCGAATCTCGGTAACGAAGTACGTCGAGTCTGCCGGGTTGTCCAAAGTCAGCCTCCCGTCCGACAGCGCCAGGCCGTAGAGGCTAGGTCCGGAGTCAGCATTCGCCTTTTCTGCTTCGATGCGGGCCGTATTCAGGATCCACCGCCAATGGCGTTCCGCCAGCGAGGTCGTGTCGACTGGAAGGCCTAGCTCGTCTTGATCGAACCAGAGCTCGTTGAGGCGGCCCACCCGTCCCAGAAACAGCGATCTCCGGTTCGTCCACTCGCCGAACTCCGGATCGCGCATCTCGTCGGCCATCTCGGCCTTTGACGGCCTCTGGAGCAGCACGCGCACCCGCGCCTCCCGCTCCAGGCACTGCTCTCCGAAAAAGACGTCGCACTCCGTGCACGCCGAGCAGATGGCCAGGTCGTCTTGCCCGATGTTCCATTCCGCGATCGTTCTGCGGATTTCCGCCTCGACTTTGTCTTTGATCGTTCGCGGGAAAACCCGGCCCGAATTCGGCTTGTCGATTGCGTGACCATGGAAGACGAAAACCCGTTTGTGCCCATTCGCCGGCAACTTTTCTTTCAACGCCTGCTGCACGATCTCGAGTACCGGGTCAACGATGTCCCGTTTGAATTCGAGTGCGCTCAGGAAGTTCGCCCGTTCCTCCATGAGGCGAAGGTCGAACAGCGTTGTCGAGGGGGTTTCGCAGGCATCGCGCATGTACTGCAGGCATGTGGACTTGTTGCCGGCGAGTAATTCGAGTCCCGACAATGCGACGGAGCTCCAGAATTGACCCTCATGATCTCCCTTTTCCTGCGCTTCCTGCTGCGCAGACTCCGCAACATACCTGACCACAGTCGTCATAGCCTGCGGATCAAATACAACCGGAGGCAGCTTCAGCTCCTCCTGAAAGAGGTCCTGCGCGACTCCGATAAGGAGAAGACCGTTGTAGCCGCTCAAATATTGATCAGCATGGAAGCGGTGTACTTTGCAGAAGCTCTCAATGGATTCCATCAGCATTCGCGGCGATGCTTTGGCGCGGGCGCGCGGATTTGGGTCTTTTCTCCAGGTCAGGTGCCAAAGCAGGCGGTAGACGTATCCCAGAATCATGTTCGTAACTGGATCATCTTCTCGTTTGCGCAGCATGGTCCGAAGCTGGTGCTCGGCGCCTTCAACATCTTCATTTTGGATTCGCGCAATCGCCAGGTAGAGCTGCGCGTTTACATTGTCAGGAGAAGCCTGCAATACCTTTTCCAGTACCTCTTCCGCTACCGTAAAACGCTCCAGCCCGATCAATGCGATAGCGGCTTCCAGGAGTATCTTGGTGCGATGGATCCGCGTCGGTGCATACTGCGCAATGGTGAGGATATGGCCGGGACGGTTCATTTCCTGCGCCCGCCGGACCTTCTCCTGCCAGTCGCTCTGCAGGGCGCCGAACACGCGCGCCCGCGAGGTGTCGATGTTCTCCCAGTTGGCAGGCACTAACCCGGGCAGATGCGAGTACAACGGGCTGCCGGTTTCCGCCACTTCGGGGAGAAAGGCACGCTGGAAGACGGTCGCCAGTTTCCGGGCTTCGGCCGTCTTCTCGGCCTTTAGTTCATTCTCGGCGAGTGGTGGTTCGCGCAGCGCCTCTCTGGCAGCGACCGCATGGTGATCGCCGCCGCGGTGAACTGTCTTGGCCGGAGCTGCTGCGGCGGCTTCATGCGTGCCCGAGTGATGACCGTGCGCTACCGCCGAGAGATGCTGATGTACCTCAAACAAGTGTCCCTTGTATTGAAAGCTGCGGTCTTGCGCGACGTCGAAAGGCCGGGCAACGGGCCAGCCTCCATTGATGATGAATGCGCCACGCGGGCAAATCCCGTCGCGAATGCCCAGCTCGTAATACACGTTTGCATTCGTGATGGACAGGTCGGCGACCACGTAATCGGCAGTGACCAGCTCAAAGAACATGTCGGTGCGAATATCGCCGGCGGAGATCTCGCTGTCGGCCCGGAACGGTTCGCACCCAGCCATTTCAAGCGCAGGCTTGATCAGATCTTCCCAGATGCTATCGAAGTCCACCGTCACGGACTGCGCCTCGCTGTGGCCCCGGCCAGGTTCATCAGCCATCGCGGGAAGCAGGTCAAGCTTTCGCTGCTGGAACGGCATGACGACAAACGCGCGTGGTTTCATAGGAAACTCCTGGTGGGCGTTCGATTGGCCCAACCTTGGCCTGCGGGAACGGGCCTGGAGCCCAGCGGGGAAGGGAGCTTGTATATACCCCCTTGGATGGCGCATGGTACCACACTTTTAGGCCGCTCTGCACGGATACTTCCGTCCCGCTACATGTCCCCCAACCGCACATTCCCCCGTGTCCCCCGTCACAGACGAACGTTCATAGCGGCACTATCATTATCTGTAACTACTAAGGGGGATCTCCTATGGCTGCACCTTGGGCGCATCGCTATGCCCAACGCACGAAGTGCGCAAAAAGCTCCATCATCCGCGAACTGCTCAAACTCACTCAGCGTCCTGAAGTAATCTCCTTCGCCGGTGGCATGCCGGCCCCGCAAGTCTTTCCGGTAGAAAAATTCAAAGAAGCCTGCACCCGCGTACTGACGGACAATCCGACGATCGCCTTGCAATACGGCCCGACCGAAGGCTACCTGCCGCTGCGCGAGTTCATCGTGGCGCAGATGGCGCGCTACGGCATCGTCGCCGGCGTCGACAACGTGATGATCACCTCCGGCTCGCAGCAGGCGCTCGACCTGATTGCCAAGCTGCTCATCAATCGCGGCGACCGCATTCTGGTTGAGTCGCCCAGCTATCTCGGCGCATTGCAGGCCTTCGACCTGATGGGCGCGGAATACGTCACCGTACCTATCGACGATCACGGTCTCAACACCGACTACCTGGAAGCCGCGCTGCGCTCCGGGCCGAAGTTCATGTACATCCTGCCGAACTTCCAGAACCCCGGGGGTGTCACATTGTCAGAGGAGCGCCGCAAGCAGATTGTGCTGCTGTCCGACAAGTACGGCATCCCGATCATCGAAGACGACCCCTACGGCCAGCTTCGCTACCAGGGCGATCACAAGACGCCGCTGGTGGTGCTCGATCGCACCAACCTGCAACGCGACAACGGCTATACGCTGGGCAACGTGATTTATCTCAGTACCTTCTCCAAGTTGCTGGCGCCCGGTTTGCGCGTGGCTTGGATCGTCGCCCCGCCCGACGTGATCGCGCGCCTGGTGCAGATCAAGCAGAGCTCCGACCTGCACACCTCGACCTTCACCCAAATGGTGACCTACGAGGTGGCGCGCGACGGCTTCCTGGAGGAACATGTAAAGCTCATTCGCCGCGTCTACAGCGAGCGCAAAGACGCCATGCTCCACGCGCTCAGCGACTTCTTCCCCGAGGAGGTCACGTGGACGCATCCCCATGGCGGCCTGTTCCTGTGGGTCACGCTGCCGACGGGCATCAACGCGCGGAAGCTGCTCGACGAGGCGTTGCGGCACGACGTGGCCTTTGTTCCCGGCGACCCGTTCTTCGCTGACGGCGACAAGGGCTCGCACATGCGGCTGAACTTCTCCAATGCCACGCCGGAGATGATTCGCGAAGGGGTCCGCCGCCTGTCGATCGCCGTGGCCCATGAGCTGGAACATGTTGGTGCAGCGATGGTGACGGTTTAGAGACACTGCAACTGTGGAAGCGGGCCGCTTGCGGGCGGCCCGTTGTGATTCAGCTTCACAGTTGCGTTGTCATCCTGAGCGAGGACGCCGAGCAGCGCGAGGGGGACGAGTCGAAGGACCCCTATCTTCTCGACTTGTCATTAGGAGCGGTGGTCTATTCTTCGCCGGCGGTGGCCAACGGGGTGGTGTACGTTCGAATAGAAGCGATCGCATGAACCGGCTTTGAAAGGGCACGGCTTTAGCCGTGTCACTCAGGCCGCCAAAAACGCGGGCTTTAGCCCCTGAGGTGGATCGGACAGGCTTTTTCAGGAACTGCCAAAGTCCCGCCCGCGGGACGGCTCAGTGTAGCCCAGCGTGAAGCGAAGCGGAACGCCGGGTCGGATCCGTCGCGAGACCCGGAGCCCCGGCAGGGGCTCTTCCCGTCACAAACAGACCGCGCACATTCACGCGTCTTCAAAATCACAGAAACTCCTGGTGGCCTTTCCATAGATTCGAAACATGTCCCATACTCATGCTTCCGTGCTCGTGCATTGCGTGTTCAGCCCCAAACACCCCCGCCCCATCCAGTTTGCCCTCAGCGACCACGGAAGCGGGAAGCCGCTGAAGCTCGAGTAGGGGTTTCCCAATTCGGGAATTACCTGCGATTCTGTCTCTAATAATTCACCCGCTTTTCGCAATTCGTCGGATAATTGGCACGTAGTAACCGTAGTAATCTCGCCTCTCCGAAGAGCAAGTTCCCCAATCGGAGCGCCCACCCCCCTGAGACGAACGGGCCATAGTAGTAGCTCAACGATCCAACAACTCCTTCATCAACTAATAACCCAACCTGACGTTTCGAAAGCACTGGAGGTGCATGATGAAGTCACATCATTCCTCCCTATCTGCATCGCCCGGGTTGAAGTGCGTTTCAGCGATGCGGCAATCGTTCACAGTAACTTTGCTCTTCTCGCTCATGCTCGCTGCAAGTCTGTTCTGCGGTGGAATGGCTTGGGCAGAGGAGAATTACGTACCACCCCCGCCTAACGTTTACATCACCCCCACGGTGGGACCGCCGACCACCACGGTGTTCGTATCCGGTAACGGATTCGACCCCTTCGCAGCGGTCGACATTTACTTTGACACGACCGATCTGGCAATTGTGCGGACCGACATTAACGGTGCATTCGGCACCACGTCACCAACCCCCAAACCCACAATCGGCGGAGTCCCGATCATAGCCCCGAAAGATGCGCTTCCGGGGACGCACTGGATTACGGCTGTAGAACGCGACCAGAACAAGTCCGGGCAGGTGCAGTTCCTGGTCAGGACTGACTGGGCGCAGTTCCGCTTCTCGCCTGATCTCAAGGGCGTGAATCCGTACGAAAACATTCTGAACCCGGATAACGTTGGGGGCTTGGGCTTACGGTGGAGTTCCCCGACGGGCAACGCCGGCGCAGGTTCGGCGACGGTAGCCAACGGCATCGTTTACCAGGGAACGTCCGATGGTGACGACGGATATGTCCGTGCTTTCGACGCCAGCACCCGTACTCTCCTCTGGAAATTCAAAACCAACGGATGGGTTGATGATGCGCCTGCAGTAGTCAACGGCGTGGTCTATTTCGGGGATCGTTACGGCCCGAACCTGTACGCTTTGAATGCCGGCAGCGGAGCGCTCATTTGGAAGTACACTACCTCGGCGGAGGTCGATTCTTCGCCGGCCGTGATCAATGGTGCGGTGTATTTCGGAAACCTCAACGGAGATGTGTATGCTCTCGATTCCTCTACGGGTGCACTGTGTTGGCAGCAGCATAAGGGTCAATGCGTAGGTAATGCTGTGGCGGTGGCCAACGCGGTGGTGTATGCCAACGTGATCGATGATAGCAGCGCAGAATATCTCTACGCGCTAAACAGCAGCACGGGCGCGGAATTGTGGAAAGCCCAGATCGCGAGCACCGGCGCTCAGTGTTACTCTTACTCGTCGCCAGCGGTTGTCAGTGGCGTGGTTTATGTCGGATCCTGGGACCACAACGTCTACGCCCTTAACGCTAAGACGGGCGTGTTATGGTGGAAGTACACGACTGGGGATCAAGTGCACTCATCGCCCGCCATAGCCGACGGCGTGGTTTATGTTGGGTCTTACGACAGTAACCTTTACGCCTTGAACGCCGACACGGGGACACTTGTATGGAAATACACGACAGGGAGCGATGTCTTGTCCTCGCCAGCGGTGGTCAACGGCGTAGCTTACTTCGGCTCCGACGACGGTAACCTCTATGCTTTGAACGCCGGCACCGGAGCGCTCCTCTGGAAGTACCCGCTCGAACCTTATCTCTGGTCCTCGCCCACGGTGGCCAACGGCATCATGTACTTTGCCAGTACCGACATAAACTACAACAGCAACCTCTACGCCTTCGACCTGAGCGGCAGCCTGTCGCCTGACAAGCTGAACCCGCCAGAGCGGCCTGATCCCAGTTCGCTGCTGCCCGACTGGGAGCTCCAGCCGAGCGCGGTCGTAACCAGAAACCCAAGCGACCTCAACTAAACAATTAACTCTGGGCAAACGCCTGGGGCGATGAAACTGCTTTCGCAGCGATCATCGCCTCAGGCCCTTGGCAAATTTGCAAGCGTGGGAGGCACACAATGAAACGCATTTCTTCCTTCCTCAATGCATCGCCCGGGTTTAAGTCCATTCCAGTTGCGAAACCCAATGCGATGCGGCACTCGTTCACCCTGACTTTGCTCTTCTCGCTTTTGCTCACGGCAGGTTTGTTCTGCAGCACAGCGATCAGTGCACAGGAAGCCCCAATCCTCGCACCTGCGGTGATAATCAATCCCACGCAGGGAGAGCCCCCAGTCACGATGATGGTTAAGGGCGGCGGCTTTGACCCTTACGCTGCGGTTGACATCTACTTTGACCTAACCGATATGGCCTTGACAGTCACCAACGGGGGCGGCTCCTTTGGCGGAGGAGGTCTCCAGGGCGGAATCCCGGTGCCGGTGCCCAAGGATGCGGTTCAAGGGGCGCACTGGATCACCGCGGTCGAGCGTTACGGCATCAAGGCTGCTCAGACAAAATTCGTGGTCGGTACCGACTGGGCACAGTTTCACTATTCGCCCGACCACAAGGGCTTCAACCCTTATGAGACCGTTTTGAGTCCGGACACGGTGGGAAACCTTGGTCTCCGCTGGAGCTACCAGACAGGCGACCCCGGCCCTAGAAACAACTTACTCCCTTGTTCGCCGGCGGTGGTGGCGAATGGCGTGGTGTACGTCGCGGAGTATTATTTCAGCGAGGTCTACTACAACGGATTCTCCTATGTGTACGCCCTTAACGCCACGACCGGGGCGCTCCTGTGGAACTATGAAGACTATGACTTTGGATTCTTCTGGTCGTCATCGCTGGCGGTGGCCAACGGCGTGGTGTACGTCGGGGGTGAAGACGGTTACTTTTACGCCATGGACGCCACCACGGGAGCACTCTTGTGGCACTACAGGAACGATTCCAGGTCTTCGCCGGCGGTGGCCGACGGCGTGGTGTACACGGTGTCGTCGGCGAACACACTGTCCGCCCTGAACGCCAGTACGGGAGCGCTCTTGTGGGAGTACGGTTTGGGGCCCTCCTCTGGGTATCACGGTGACCTTTCGTCGCCAGCGGTGGCCAATGGCGTGGTGTATGTTGGGTCTGAGGACAATAACCTGTACGCCTTGAACGCGGGCAACGGAGCACTCCTGTGGCAGTATACGACTGGAGGGCCCATCTATTCTTCGCCAGCGGTGGCCAACGGCGTGGTCTACGTCGGGTCTGATGACGGTAACGTGTACGCCCTGGACGCTAGCACCGGGGCGCTCCTCTGGCAGTACATGACGGGCGGTCCAATATCTCAATCTTCTCCGGCGGTAGCCAACGGCGTAGTGTACGTCGGGTCTCGGGACGATAACCTGTACGCCCTGAACGCCATTAGCGGAGCGCTGTTGTGGAAGTATGCGATCGGGGGAGTGCCCTTCTATGATGTTCCTACGCCAGCGGTGGCCAACGGCGTGGTGTATGTCGGTCGCTGGGCCCTCAACGCCAGTACGGGAGCGGTCCTGTGGCAGTACGGAACGGGGGGTTTTTCTTCGCCGGCGGTAGCCAACGGCGTGGTGTACATGGCGTCTCCTTACGGCAAACTTGACGCTTTCCATCTGCCCGGCAGCTTATCGCCCGACAAGCTCAACCCGCCCGAGCGTCCTGATCCGGCTTTGCTGACACCCGACTGGTCTCTCCAGCCGAGCGCACCAGTAACAAGAAGCGCTAACGACCTCAACTAAACAACCAACTCTGGGCAAACGCCTGGGGCGATGAAGCTGCTTTCCGCAGCGATCATCGCCTCAGGCCCCAGCAAGCTTGCGAGTGTAGGAGGTACACAATGAAACGCATTTCTTCCTTCCTATATGCATCGCCCGGATTGAAGTTCATTCCAGTTTCGAAACTCAGCGCGATGCGGCAATCGTTCACCCTCACTTTACTCTTGTCGCTGCTGCTCACGGCGAGTCTGTTTTGCAGCACAGCGGCCAGAGCACAGGAAACCCAAACCATCGCACCGGCGGTGATAATCAATCCCACGCAGGGAGAGCCCCCAGTCACGATGATGGTTAAGGGCGGCGGCTTTGACCCTTACGCTGCGGTTGACATCTACTTCGACCTAACCGATATGGCCTTGACAGTCACCAACGGGGGCGGCTCCTTTGGCGGAGGAGGTCTCCAGGGCGGAATCCCGGTGCCGGTGCCCAAGGATGCTGCTCAAGGTACGCACTGGATTACCGCTGTCGAGCGTTACGGCATCAAGGCCGCGCAGACAAAATTCCTGGTCGGCACGGACTGGGCGCAATTTCAATTCTCGCCTGACCACACGGGTTTCAACCCCTATGAGAGCATTCTTAGCCCGGACACAGTGGGAAACCTCCGTCTCCGCTGGAGCTACCAGACACGTGAGCCAAACCGCTACTGGTGGCCAAAATCTTGTTCGCCGCCCGCGGTGGCCAATGGTGTGGTGTACGTCGCGGAGTCGGTCACTGCCTTTCATGAGGCTTGGGGCAATGTGTTCGCCATTGAAGCAAATACAGGAGCGCCTCTGTGGGTGAACTACATCAGCAGTAATGATGTGGGGATGCCGGCGGTGGCCGACGGCGTGGTTTACGTTGCATCAAAGTATTTAGGGTTTCCTTATTTAGCAGGTGGCGGCATCACCGCCCTGGACGCCCATACGGGAGCGCGCTTGTGGGATTACGGGGGAGAGTACCCGGTTGGGTTCGACGCCCAAACTTCGTCGACAGTGGCCAAGGGCGCGGTGTACGTCGGGGGTTGCGGCCTTAAAGATCAAGGTTTAGTGTGCGGCCTGTACGCCCTGAACGCCACCACGGGAGCGCTCCTGTGGGAGTACCCAATAATGGATGTCTATGCCCTTTTTTCTTCACCGGCGGTGGCCAACGGCGCGGTGTACTTCGGGTTCTTTTCCTACAACGGGGACAACGCCCTCATCGCCCTGAACGCGAGCACGGGAGCGCTTCTGTGGAAGTACACGACCGGACCGTATTTTGCGGTCAACTCGCCGGCGGTGGCCAACGGCGTGGTCTACTTCGGGTCTTCTGACGGTGTGTACGCCCTGAACGCCGCCACGGGAGCGCTCCTGTGGAAGTACACGACCGGGGGCAGTTCTTCGCCGGCGGTAGCCAACGGCGTGGTGTACGTCGACGGGTTGGCGTTAGATGCCGGGACCGGAGAACTCCTGTGGCAGTCCAACTGGGGGGGCACACCAGCGATAGCCAACGGCGTCTTGTACGCGGACGGGCTGGCGTTTGATGCCAAGAGCGGAGAACTCCTGAAGCAGTACGGGGGAGGCGGCATGCCAGCGATAGCTAATGGCGTTCTGTACTTCCCATCGGGCACATATCTTTACGCCTTCGACCTGCCGGGCAGCTCGTCGCCTGACAAGCTCAACCCGCCAGAGCGGCCTGATCCTGGTTCGCTGATGCCCGACTGGTCGCTCCAGCCGAGCACACCTGTAACCAGAAACCCGAGCGACCTTAACTAAACAACCGACTCTGGGCAAACGCCTGGGGCGATGAAACTGCTTTCCGGCAGCGATCATAGCCTCAGGCCCTGGCAAGCTTGCGAGTGTAGGAGGTACACAATGAAACGCATTTCTTCCTTCCTATATGCATCGCCCGGATTGAAGTTCGTTCGTAACCCCATCGCGATGCGGCAATCGTTCACCCTGACTTTGCTCTTTTCCCTTCTGCTCACGGCCGCTTTGTTCTGCAGTGGTATGGCCTGGGCAGAGGAAAACCCAACCATCGCACCTGCCTTAATAATCAATCCCACAGCCGGACCTCCCACAACCACCGTGTTGGTGCAAGGCGGTGGCTTTGACCCGTATGCGGCGGTTGACATCTATTTCGACCTTACCGATGTGGCCCTGACAGTCACCAACGGTGGCGGGTCTTTTGGCGGAGGAGGCCTCCAGAGCGGAATCCCGGTGCAGGTACCGAAGGATACGGTTCTCGGAACCCACTGGATCACTGCCGTCGAGCGCTACGGCATTAAGGCAGCGCAGAAGCCCTTCTGGGTCGGGACGAACTGGGCACAGTTTCACTTTTCGCCTGACCATAAGGGGTTCAATCCTTATGAGACCATCCTCAGTCCGGATACGGTCACGAACCTCGGTCTAAAGTGGGCGTACACGGCGGAGGGAAGTATATCTTCGCCGTCGGTGGCCAACGGTGTGGTGTACGCCGGGTCTGGATTCATGGACAGATACGGAGAAGGAACTCACTTCTTCGCGCTGAACGCCAGTACCGGAGCGCTCCTGTGGCGGTACACGACGGGGGATTTTACTCGCATAGTGGCTGCGCCTGCGGTCGTCAATGGGATCGTTTACTTCGGATCAGTTAACTACGATTACTACACCGGCAGGGTGTACGCCCTGAACGCCAGTACGGGAACGCTCTTATGGAAGGCCGGGGGGCCAGTTTACGAGGCGCCGACCGTGGTCAACGGCGTGGTGTATGTTGGGTCTGGTCCCGCTGGACTTTTGGCCCTGAACGCCAGCACGGGAGCACTCCTCTGGCAATACCAACCCTATACTTGGGTCGTGGCTTCGCCCGCTGTGGCCAATGGAGTGGTGTACTTTTGGACGGATGATCTTTTCCCCCGCATGTATGCCTTGGACGCGGGTACGGGCGCGCTCCTATGGATGTCCTACGTGACGGGGGCGTCTTCGCCGGCGGTGGCCAACGGCGTGGTGTACGTCGCTGACCAAAATGGAAGCCTCTACGCCCTCGACGCCCGCACAGGGTTGCTGCTGTGGGAGTACAGCGGAGCGGGCGGCACGCCAGCCATAGCCAATGGCGTGGTATACACCAGCGGTTGTAGTGGATTGTGCGCCTTGAATGCCAGCACCGGGGCGCTCCTGTGGGATTACCCAGAGGGTGGTGACCCGGTGGTCGCCAACGGCGTGGTGTACGTTGGCGGGGTGGCGTTGGATGCCAACACCGGAGCACTCCTGTGGGAGTACCCAGCAGCGGGTGCGGCGGCAGTGGTCGATGGCGTCATGTACGGGAGGAACGGTACCGACCTGTACGCCTTCGCTCTGCCGGGCAGCTTGTCGCCTGACAAGCTCAGCCCGCCGGAGCGCCCCGACCCGGCTCTGCTGCGACCCGACTGGAGCCTCCAGCCGATCGCACCGGTAACCCAAGTCCCAAACAACCTTAACTAGACACCAACCTCTGGGCAAACGCCTGGGGCGATGAAGCTGCTTTCCGCAGCAATCATCGCCTCAGGCCCCAGCAAGCTTGCGAGTGTAATCGGGCATTCGCCGGTAGTGGCCGACGGCGTGGTGTACTGAGACTCGCACCAGGGCGGAGTACATATGTGATACATTCCTTCCTTTGTAAGTGCATCTGCGGGATTAACCCTCATGTCGGTTGCCAAGCATATCTTTCGGTTCTTCGCTATCGCGGCCATAGCAGTGGTCGCCTTCGTCGGCATTCTCATCCTGAACAACAACTTCTCGCTGCGTAGCACCTCGCGTGCGCAGTTCCAGGCGGAGTTGGACAATGCCATTGAGCGGTCCACGGTATGGATGAGCACCCATCCTGAGGTAACGGGGAACCCGCCCCTCATGTTCATGGTGGGCGACATGGCACGAATGTCATCCGATCCGCGGATGCGGGACCTGGTTACCCAATTCGTGAACACCAGACGGTTAAAGGACCCGGACAGGCCGATCACCGGGTTTTTCACAGCCATGGCGGAAGGGACGACCAACGTACCCGGGCTTACGATTCCGGACATGGCGGGACTCAGTTGGCAGGAGGTTGCCGACGCTTACGGGGTTGCTCCTCGCAAAGTGGATTTGCCCGTCGCTTTTCGAGACACCTTGTTTTCTCCCACCCAGCTCAAGTGGGGTAAACGTTACCACCAGCTCATCGCCCTTGATATTTATCGATATTTCAATGGGCCGTCACCTGAGCTTGATGCCGTCATCAATCCGGTTACCGAAGGTGTGGCAAACGACCAGCGATTCGACTTTAGGGTCGGCGATTCCTACCCGCAACGCCTCTGGATCATCTTCGGGGCCGGACGCCCGGACCTTATAAGGAAACGCTGGGTCGAACGACTCATGAGCTACCAGCGAAGCGACGGTTCCTGGAGTACCTGTTGGTATGGATGGTGCAGGGGAATCGTGGAGTTCCACATCGGCGACTTGGACACGGCCCACACCACCGTGCAGGGTGCATACGTGCTCTACCTCATCAAGTATCGCTATCCACAGTGGATCGCCGAGCATTTTCAATAGCTCGCCCCTAAACCCACGCGAACCTGTTGCTACCCGGTCGCGGGTGGACCTTTTCCTGAATTGCGATCCCGCCGCCAGTTGCTTGCGGTCTAGCTTGAGGTTGTCATCCTGAGCGAGGACGCCGAGCGAAGCGAGGGGGACGAGTCGAAGGACCCCTACCGTGCAATGGCTCGTCCCAAATATAGGGGGTTCCCATTTTGGGAACAATTCGCAACTCTTTGCGAAACGTAGCTTCGATTCAACCGGCCAGCTGTAAGAATTGTGTCGTAAGCATTTTTCCTCGCAGTCAGTTAACTTCCGTCCCGCACGTCTGAGACGTTCTTAACCATCACTGCCAACCAGCGCCCAACGACCTTACAAACCGAGCACTCGGAGGTACATCATGCGATTTCATCATTTCCTCTTGCACCTCCGGTCGCTCAAGCCTACTTAGGAGTTCGCCATGAAACCAAAGACTCTCTTCTCTTTGATCCTGCTCACACTCTTCGCATCGCTGAGCCCGGCGGCACACGCCCAAACCTTCAGTGTGATTCATTCCTTCACCGGCGGACCAGGAGGCGAAGAGCCTTATTCGGGAGTGACCATACGAGGGAACACACTCTATGGAACGACATCTGGCGAGTATTACGACTGCGGCACCGTGTATCAGTTGACCCACTCGGGATCCAATTGGCTCTTTTCCATCCTTGCAACTCTTCCCCATAATTGCAACCCGTTCGCCAGAGTCCTCTTCGGACCAGACGGCCATCTTTACGGCACGTCGTCGTATGGCGGAGCGTACGACGGTGGCACCGTTTTCAAGCTGACACCCCCGGTCGGGGTTTGTAAAACTGCGGCGTGCTATTGGACGGTGAACGATCTCCATGATTTCGGTTCGGGTACTGACGGACGGGAGCCCTCCATCGGCGACCTCATTTGGGACCAGCAGGGCAATATTTACGACACCACAGATAATGGAGGTACATCCGGCGACGGTACCGTCTACGAGCTGACGCCTTCAGGAAACGGCTACACAGAGCGTGTTCTCTATAGTTTCTCGGGGCCTGACGGAGCAAATCCTTTGAATAACCTTGTCTTCGACAACAAGGGGAATCTGTTTGGCACGACTTACCGCGGCGGCTCAAATGGTGCCGGCACCGTCTTCGAATTAACCTACGTCGTGGGGGTAGGGTGGACGGAACAGGTTCTCTATAGTTTCCAAAACGCCAGCGATGGAGAGGGGCCAGTCGGTGGCCTGATATCTGATGCCGCCGGCAATCTTTATGGCACGACCGTCTACGGCGGCAGCGCCGGCGCAGGGACCATCTTCGAGCTCTCACCTTCCGGCGATACCTGGACATTCAAGCTGCTCTATAGCTTTCCCCAAGCGGGCGGGTGTGGTGGTCCACGAGCGACTCTCAGCATGGATGGAGCTGGCAGTCTTTATGGCACCACGGCCTGTGGCGGCATATACAAGTCCGGTAGTGTTTTCAAGCTAAGCAACACGGAAAACGGCTGGGTGTACACCTCGCTGCACGACTTCACGGGAGGTACCGACGGCGGATTAGAGGTACTGAGCAACGTGGCCATCGACACCGACGGCACCCTCTACGGGACCACGTCCGAGGGTGGCGATATGAACTGCAATGAAGGTTACGGTTGCGGTGTCGTGTGGATGATTAAGCCGTAGTGGAATAGACTGTCGAGCAGGCGTGCCCCACTCATTCCTGCCATTTGGAATGAGTGGGATCGCCGTCTGCCAAGAAGTAATCACCATTACCTAAACAAACCTCGGGCGCGGAATAACTCCCGCGCCCGTTTCTTCTTGGCAGATCTGCCATCGCCAACGCTGCTCCTTTGCCGTTCACGCTGACATGGGGGAGCTGTAACATTCGCCAGCCGCATCGCGGCGACAGGTGAAAGCCCCGTCCTTCAGGACGGGGTAGGCGTCAAGAAAAGAAAAGAGTGCCGTAGGCACGGCAGGGTTTTATCCGAAGACGAAATTCGGATCGTAGGGTACACGTGCTTTCTTAAGTAGTGTGATAAATTCCTGTTCGAACGTCCACTTGCGGTGATGCTCTTCTTGTCCGAGCAGGTAGTCAATGACAGCTTGCCTCCGCGATTCACTGACCCCGAACGCACCATAACCCCTTTGCCAGGCAAAACCGCGCTCAAGTTCGTTGAGCCACTTCGAGGAGTTTCCTTTCAGGTCCTGAAGGACTTTGGACAAGGCGATCGCCGGTGGTAGCGCAATGAGAACGTGTACATGATTTGCGGTTCCACCAGCCGCGATCAGGGGAATCTTCTTTTCCCTTGCAATGCCGGATATGTATTGACGAAGACGCTCGGGGTCGTGGATGAGATTCTTTCGACCTGCGGTGCTGAAGACGCAATGCACGAGGTTGGAAGCGTAAGTGTGGGACATCCCCTCATAGTAAGAATTCCGCCACCCGAATTTCGGTGATGTACGACACACCTCTGTCGTGCCTACGGCACTCTCTCATCCTTTTGAACCTTACCCCGCCCTGAAGGGCGGGGCTATCACCTGTCGCGGCCTTCGGTCGCTGGCCCTCATTGCTCAGCAAGAAGGGGCTGGCTAAAGCCAGCCTCCCGCTCGCAATAACTGACCGCCAATCGCAAACTACAAAGCTGACAACTGACCACTGACAACCGACAACTGACAACTGACAACTGGTCTTTAGTACCCATGCTCTCCGCCCTCGTCCAAATTCACCTTGCCGCGGAACAAGCGGAAGATGAAAACGAAGTACGCGATGGCGAAGACGATGCCGATGCTCCACCACACCAAGCCCACCATCATTCCATGCGCGCCGGTCTTGGTATTCTCGATAGTGAGGCTGTAGGCCGGGTCGGTGCTGGCCGGCAGCACCATGGGATAGAGCGCGAAGGCCGCGCCTACCAGCATGCCGACAATGTATCCGCAGGAGCCGAAGAACGCGCCAGTGTCGTTTTTCTTTTTCAGCGCAACGAACATATACAGCAGGCTGGCTACGACGACCAACGGAATGACAAACCCAACCGGCCACTTGTAGTAGTTGTTCAGCACGACGGGTTGAACATACAGAGTGGCGATCAGGCTGAGCAGAGTCAGCAGCACCTGCACCGGCCATAGCGCCGATGCGACCTTGTGCGCGCGCTGATTCAGCTCGCCGTCGGTCTTCATCGCGAGGTACAGGCACCCATGCGCCGTAAGCGTCACCAGCGCGACCACGCCGCATAGCACGGTGTACCAGTCGAGGATGCCATTGTTCTTGCCGACGAGAAAGTTCGTCCACAGCGGCTCGAAGAAGTAGCCTTCAGCATTCAGCGGCACGCCGCGTACGACATTGCCCAGTGCGGCGCCCAAGAAAATACAGAGCAGCATGCTCGAAACGTTAAACACCACGTCGAAGAAGCCCTTCCACACCGGCTCTTGGATATGAGTGCGGAATTCGATGCCGATGGCGCGCAGCATCAGCAGCCACAACACCATCATGAGCGGAAGATAGAAGCCGCTGAAGCTTGACGCATAGAGTAGCGGAAACGCGAAGTACAGCGCGCCTCCGGCGGCGAGCAGCCACACTTCATTGCCGTCCCACACCGGGCCGATAGCGCGCAGAATGGTACGCCGCTCGTCATCGGTCTTGGCGATGCAGAGGTGAATTGCGCCGGCGCCCAGGTCAAAGCCGTCGAGCAACACATAGGCGGCCACCATGACCGCGACAATCATGAACCATATCGTTGCCATGGCTATCGCACCCCCGCGGAATTCATGGGAACCAACTTCGGTCGTTCGGCCGGCGAAGGCTCGGGCCCGTGGTCGATTTCGCGCGTTATGAGAAAGATGAACAGGATCGAAAGCACGGTGTACATTCCGGCGAATCCCAGAAAGGTGAACCAGCCGTTGCCCGCCGACACCATCTTCGAGTAGCCCTCGGCGGTGCGCATCAGCCCGTAGACCAGCCAGGGCTGGCGGCCAAGCTCGGCGCTCATCCACCCAGCGGTGTTGGCGATGTAGGGGAAGGGCGCGAGCAGCAGCAGGATCCAGAGCATCCAGCGCGCGTTGTACAGCGAGCCGCGCCACAGCAGGAAGCACGCCACCAGCATGGCCGCAATGAAGATCGTGCCCAGCCCAACCATGATGTGGTACGAGTAATAAAGCAGAGGAATGTTCTGCGGCCAGTCTTCCTGCGGGACCTCGTTCAGCCCCTTCACCTCCGCATTCCAGCGGCGATAGGTAAGAAAGCTCAGCATCTTCGGAATGTGGATGCCGTTGTCGATGCTCTGCGTCACCATGTTGGGCTGGCCGATGATGACGAGCGGCGCGCCTTCCTGCGTGTTGAACAGCATTTCCATCGCGGCCAGCGTGACCGGCTGCTTCTGCGCCACCATCTTGCCGGCCTGGTCGCCCGTGGGAAACAGTTGCAGAAGACTGAAAATGAGTCCGGCGATCACTGCGGTGCGCACGTAGATGCGTCCCTGCTCGATATGCTTCCCGATCAGAAGATAGAAGCTGCCGAGCGCCGCCATTACAAACGCGCCGGTGATGGCCGCGCCGCTCATGTTGTGCGCATACTGCACCAGCGCCCAGGGATTCAGCAGCAGTTGCCAGAAGCTGGTGAGCTGCACGCTGCCGTCGGCCACCTTCTCGTAGCCAACGGGATTCTGCATCCAGGCATCGGTGGCGACGATGAAGTAGCCGGAGAGCCACGATCCGAAGAAGACCATGAAGGCGGCGAACCAGTGCATGCCTTTGCTCAACCGCTTCTCGCCATATAAGAAGAGGCCGAGGAAGGTCGACTCCAGGAAGAAGGCGAACAGGCCTTCCATGGCGAGCGTCTGGCCGATCACGCCTCCGGCGTAGCGCGAGAAGTGTGACCAGTTGGTGCCGAACTGAAACTCCATGGGGATGCCGGTGATGACGCCCATGACGAAGTTAATGCCGAAAATTTTGGCCCAGAAGCGGGCGGCGCGATCGTACGCATCGTCGTTCTTGCGCAGGGCGATGGTCTTCAGCACCACAATGAGCAGCGCCAGTCCCATGGTGAGCTGAGGAAACAGGTAGTGGTAGGTCACCGTAAACGCGAATTGCAAACGGTGAATCAGGAGTGCTGCGCTATCCATGAATTGACCTCAATTGGGAAACACGTACGCATCAGCCGGAGGTGTCCGGCTCGCTGAAGATTAAGGATATCCCTTTCATTGTCACTGCGGCATGCACGGCAGGCTGTGATTCCCGTCACAGACGGGGAGGTTAGGCAGGGTGGGCGAGAAGCCAAAGCGCCTAGCTGATGGCTGATGGCTGATAGCTGACAGCCCCACGAATCCTGCTCTGGTCTACAATCGGTGGGCAATGGCGCGCTCGCGTTCAAGCAAAGGCAAGGCGGTTGGAAGAGACTCGACACCCGAGAGGGCGAAGGAGCTTATTGCCGAAAACAAACGTACCCGGGCCAAGTTTCTTTACCTTGGCAGGTGCGGGCTGACCAGGGTACCCGAAGAGGTCGGCGAGCTGGTATGGCTGGAGTCGTTGTCGCTCTCGGACAATTACTCGGAGTGGGACGGTCAGCGGTGGAATTACAAATTGTCTGAAAGACCCCACGAAACCAACAAGCGCCTGAGCGATCTTGCGCCGCTGGCCGGTCTGAATCCCCTGCAGATACTGAATATCGCCATAACGCAGGTCAGCGGCTTGGCACCGCTGGCCGGTCTGACCAACCTAGAATTGCTTTATGTCCACCACACGCAGGTCAGCGACCTGGCTCCTTTGGCCGGACTGGCCAACCTTCAGACGCTTAGTGTCGGCGGTACGTACGTCAGCGACTTGGGGCCGCTGGTTAGGCTGGCCAACCTGCAGACGCTCAAAGTCGGCAGTACGCCGGTCAGCGACTTAGCGCCGCTTGCCGGGCTGACCAACCTGCAGGAGATTAATCTCTATAAAACGCCGGTCAGCGACCTAGCGCCGCTGGCCGGGCTGGCCAAACTACAAAGGCTTCATGTCGGAGGCACGCAGGTCAGCGGCCTTTCGCCGCTGGCCGCGCTAGCCAACCTCCAGCAGCTTGATGTCTCGAGGACGCCGGTCAGCGACCTTACGCCGCTGGCCGGGCTGACCAACCTGCAGGGGCTTGATGTCTCGATCACGCAGGTCAGCGACCTCTCCCCCGTGCTCGAGCACATCCGTAGCGGGCTCCCAGTGAAATGGGAGACGGGAAGGGATTCAGCCATCTACGTCAAAGATTGTCCGCTCACCGTTCCGCCGCCGGAGATCGTGCAGCAGGGCAACGAGGCCATCCTCAACTATTTCGCCGAGCGGGCCGCAGAAGGCGTCGACCATCTGTACGAAGCCAAGATGCTGATCCTGGGCGAGGGGGGTGCCGGCAAGACCAGCCTGTTGCGCCGCCTGTATCAGCCCCAGGAGCCATTGCCCAGGGAAGACGAGACAACCAAGGGCATCGCCATCTATCGGCACGAGTTCAAGCTAGGCAATGGCCGTACCTTCCGGCTGAATGTCTGGGACTTTGGCGGGCAGCAGATTTACCACGCCGCCCACCAGTTCTTCCTCACTCATCGCTCGCTGTACGTACTGGTGGATGACACCCGAAAAGACTACAAATCGGTATCGGACGAAGGTTTTAAGTACTGGCTTGAGTTAATTGACGTGTTCAGCCAGCACAGCCCGACGCTGATCTTTCAGAATGAGAAGGGCGGCCGCAGCAAGCAGATCGATCTGGCCGGGATCAAGGGCCGATATGACAACGTGCAGCAGGTCTACGCCGGCGACCTGGAGCGCCAGGATGCAGTAGACGCCGTGCGTAAGGCAATCGAGTTTTATGCCGAGAATCTTCCTCATATCGGCGAGGAGGTACCCGCACGCTGGATCAAAGTTCGGGAAGAGATTGAGCAGCTTGCTGAGAAGCAGCCCTACATAGCGCTTGAGAAGTACTTCGGAATCTATGGAAGGCACATCGAGTTTGACAGGACGAAGGCGCTGCTCCTGAGCCGCTACCTGCACGATCTGGGTGTGTTTCTGCATTTTCAGGACGACCCGTTGCTGGCGCGCAGCGTCATTCTGCAAAACGAGTGGGCCACCGTGGCGGTATTTCGCATCCTCGATGATGAAGGCGTGAAGAAACGGGCTGGGCCGCTTCAACCACGAGGACTGCGCGCGCCTGTGGAGCGATTCCAAATACGCCGACATGCATCTGGAGCTGCGCGCGCTGATGCAGAACTTCGAGCTTTGCTACGAGCTGCGCGACAGCAAGCCGTCGACGTGGCTGGTCCCGCAGTTGCTGCCGGCGCAAAAGCCCGCTGAGCTGAGCGACTGGGGCAAGCCCGAAGACCTGGTGCTGCGTTATCGCTATGAGTTTCTGCCCAAGGGCATGATCAGCCGCCTGACGGTGCGCTTGCATCGCTTTGTTCTCAATCCGCAGATGGCGTGGATTAGCGGTGGCCTGTTTGAACGGGAGGGTACGGCGGCGCTGGTGGAAATACTTCCGAATGGCAGCGAAATCGAGGTGCGTGCCCGAGGGCCCGAGCATAAGGCGCTGCTCAGCGTGATCGCTGCGGATCTCGACGCACTGAATGAGTCCTTCCAAGGCCTGCGCGACAAAGTCGAAAAGCGTATACCTTGCAATTGCAAAGCGTGTCGCGTGGCGTCGTCACCGGAATTCTTCGGGCAGAAGCGACTCCTGCAGCGGAAAGAGGACAGAAGATTCGAAATGGAATGCCCGCGCAGCTACGAGATGGTGAATGTACTGGAGTTGTTGGACGGCATCAAGCTGGACAAGTTGCCGGGCTGGGCGAAGGAAGAACCACGCGCCAAGGCTGAGACGCCCACGGTCGCAGCTCCCCAAACGATTCGCATCTTTCTCGCTTCGTCCTCCGAGCTGGAAAAAGACCGCGACGCCTTCGATCTCTATTTCCGCCAGCAAAACGATCAGCTCCGGAAGCAGCGAATTTATTTGGAGATCGTACGCTGGGAAAAATTCCTAGATGCAATGTCGGAAACTCGCTTGCAGGACGAATACAACAAGGCAGTCTGCAACTGTGATGTCTTTGTGTCTTTGTTCTTCACCAAGGCGGGCAAGTTTACCGCAGAAGAATTCGAGGTTGCGTTCGAGGAGTTCAAGAAGAATCGCAAGCCACTGATCTACACCTTTTTCAAGAACGCAGAGATCAAGACCGGCAGCGCACGGAGAGACGAGTTGAACTCCTTGTGGGACTTTCAGGAAAAGCTAAAGGAGCTAGGTCACTATCATACGATCTATGAAAATCTCGAAGACCTCAAGCTTCAATTCCGCGATCAGCTCGACATCATTCTCGACAAGCTCTTCGCAACGCCAAAGGCCGGCGCTCTTCCGGTTTCTCCTGATTGAAGAACCTATCGGTGGCAAACTCGGGCAAGTCAGACGACCAGGTCGCCAAAGCAAATCCAACGCGAATTGCACCCGGGGGCCCGCAAGTCGTATCAGGACTTTCTCACCCTCTGAAAAGATGCCGATCCCGACATTCCCGTCTACAAGCAGGCGAAAGCGGAGTACGCGAAGTTGGTGAAGCTCTCGGCTGCCAGCCGCCAGCTTCCAGCGAAGAGTCGGCAGCTATCAGCCGTCAGCCATCGATAAGACAGTTGTCAGTGGCCGGTTGTCGGTTGTCAGTGAAAGACAACTGCGGATCCCTCGACTTCGCTCGGGATGACACAGCAAGAGCGGATCCCTCGACTTCGCTCGGGATGACACAACAAGGGATGACATAGCAACAGCAGACCGCTCGCTCCTCATCACTGCACAGGCGGCACTCGCCGGGGCGGATTCGCTGGGGATGACAAATCGGGAGAATAGAGAAACCTGACGCAAAAGGCCGGCGCGGGGCCGGCCTCGGCGTAATAACTTCAATAGTTTCGAAACAGAGCTACTTCTTCGGCGCGATCGCGTCCTTCGCTGCCTTGGCGACGCGGAACTTCACTACGGTCTTGGCAGGAATCTTGATTGCCTCGCCCGTCTGCGGGTTACGGCCCATGCGGGCTTTGCGGTTGGACTTCACCAGTCGGCCAAGACCCGGCACTACGAATACGCCGTTCTTCTTGGTCTCTTTGATCGCGACTTCCGCCAGCGCATCGAGGAACGCGGCGACTTGCTTGTTGCTCATCTCATGCTGCTCGGCCATGTGCCGCACCAGCTGAGTTTTGGTCATGCCTGTTGCCATTGAGTACCACCTCCTTGAAGACTTGAGCAATGATTACGCTCAATTGAAGGGTATGGTATACCAACGCCGGACGCTCGCAAAGCATTTTCAGCCTGATTTTATGCGGGTTTTCCACAGGCTGGGTCACTTTGGGCCGCTTTTTATGCGGCTTTGGAGCGGGTTCCCAGATAGGCAACACGGAAATAAAGGGGAAGGGCGAGGGGAGGCGTGTGGGGAGCTTCCCGGGGTAGGGGTCCTTCGACTCGTCCCCCTCGCGCTGCTCGGCGTCCTCGCTCAGGATGACAAACAAGATGCAGGTGCTTCGACCACGGCGGCAGGAAAGCCTGCGTCCGCCCCGGATGACAGCGAAAGAATGCGCTAAGACGGCTGATTCGGGTCCGCCGGGGGCGTGGCCGGATTCGGCGGGTTGGCTGGCGGCGCGATCGACAGCGTATTGGCCGAGCTGGTATCGGCGGGCGGGGCGGCGACCGTCTCTTCGGAGAGGATGTCGACGCGCACGGCGGTGAGAGTCACTCCCTTAAACTCGTCGAGGTTCTTGATACGTTCGATCTCGGCCATCGCGTCCTCGCGGGTGGAGAACGGCCCGCGCGCCAGCACATCAGGCCGCAGCGCCTGCGCATGCTTAGGGTCGGTCGGTGCGTAGCCGACGAACCACTCCCGCGCGGCGTTGGCCTGCATGGTCTCGGCCCGGCGGATGACGAACACCGCCGCCAAAGCTGCCAGGCCGCAGGCGGCGCCCGCCATCAGGCGAAAAGGAATGCCCGGACGGTCAAGGAAAGTCTTAATATCGGCGAGCGTCAAGTCCTTGAGATAACCCAGAACATAACCGGTGAGAAAGGTGGAGACCGCTTTGGTCAGCAGGGAGAACTCGGTGGCCTCGTCTTTGCTGCTGGGGGAGATGACGATGCCCAGCACCCAGCCGAGCGCCAGGCCGAAGGTTGCCGAAGCTACGCTGTAGGCGAAGTCCCAACTGTCGGAGGCGATCTGCGCTGAGATGGTCAGCACGATGAGATAGAGGCCGACAAACAGCACCACGGCGGCGATCGCCGGAGGCGTGCTGGCTTTGAAGAATGCTTTGGCGAACGCGGTCTTTGCTCCGAGGAAGTAAGCGATGGCCAGCAATAGGAAGTAGGCGGCGATCACGCCCAGAGCCGGGCCCAGCAGAGCGGAGAGAGACACCGAGTCAGGCACGGCTGACCTCCTCAGGCATCAAGAGACGTTGGACATCTTGGCTGCGAAACAAAATACACTGAACGGGCGGCAATGCCCACGACTATTTGAATATCCGGTCAAGGCCGGCTGTCCGCGGCCCTTTCCCATTGCCTGGCTTGCCGAAAATGAGGTAAGTTGCGTGGCCACAGGATTCGCGGGGTTCTTCGTTTGTAACGACCAGCACCCATACGGGAAGCCATAACAGACTTGAGGAGATTGCTATGCGAAACATGCTGCTTCACGCCGCCGCCGTTCTGATGCTGGGGTGCTTGTTTACCGCCACTCCGGCGTTTGCCGGCCCAACGTTTTTCGACGGTGACTTTAATCTCAGCAACTATGGGCCCCTGCAACAGTGGCTGGGCGGGCCGGGCATGAGCGGCTCGGTACAGCAATCGAACTTCGGCAACCCGGGAACGTCGGCGGAGTTCATCCTGAATTTTGCCGGGACCGGTGACTTGGAAGAAGGCTACCAGGGTTTGATTCACAACGGGTGGAGCTACGATCCCGGAAGCCAGGGGGCGCTGAGCTCGATTGATTTCTCGGAAGACAAGTACATCCACACCAACGGCGACATTACCCTGACCGGGAGCAACATCCGCGCGCTCATGCTACAAGGTGGCAACTACTACATCGCTGCGGTTCCGGTGAACGTGGCGTTCGACACGTGGGAGAGCGGAGCCGGCTCGCTGATGGCCAGCGATTTCGCCTTCTTCGACTTCGCCACCGGCACCTACGACGACACCCGGCACCCGGACTTCGCCAGCGGCGTAATGCAGTTCGGCCTGGCGAATTACTATGGCTTGACCCTGGATGGTCCGCTGGAAGTGGATACCTACTACGACAATTTGTCGCTCACGCTGAACCAGGCGGTGCCCGAGCCCTCGAGCCTGCTGCTGCTGGGATCTGGCATTGTGGGAGTTGGAGGAATAGCACGGCGGAGGATTGGTCGATAGTTAAGATACTGTTGAACTGTTGTTTGGGGGGGCGCCCGCGAAAGCGCGGGCTTCTTCTTGCGCGGTAGGGGTCCTTCGACTCCTCGCTGCGTCGTCGCTCAGGATGACATAGCGATGTGTAGTAGCTAAGTTCTAATTGCTCTCTTTTACCCCAGCGCGATCACGTCGATCTCGACCAGCACGTCGCGGCGAAGGCTGGCGGCGGCGACCGCGACAGGGTGGCCCGGCAGGCAGTTCGCCTCAGCGGGGGATGGGTACAGCATCAGCAAAGCCGGCGATCTTGCCATCACGCGAGGCGACGGCGAAGCGCTTCATTTCGCCGGGTGCCGCGGTGGTCTTGATATTGATGGGATCATCCAGGCCTTGACCCTTACAGAACCCAGGCTGCCCGGAGCATACCAGCACTCCGCGGTCACCGAAGCTCACGCCTTCTATCACCGCCTTGGGTTCCTGACCGGACTGCCATCTCCAAAGCGTGTACGGCACGCCGGAGGGAAATCCCTGGCCGATGAGGTTGTACCAGAGGATCGTCCCTTGCGCGGAATTCTGTCGCGGTCCTTCATGCAGAATGAGCTGGACGCCCGCCGTATTTTCTCCCCAGTTCTTTGCGGTGATCTGGGGGTGAGCCGCTAACGAAGCGAGCATGATCGCGGCGAAGAGAAGAACGAAAGTTATACGATAGGCCATTGTCGTAAACGCTAGCAGAACCCTGTGAACGATCAGCTAACGATACTACCCCATCGCGATGACGTCGATCTCGACCAGCACGTCGCGTGGCAGGCCGGCCGCGGCGACGGTCGAGCGCGCGGGCGGCGCGTCGGGAAAGTGGCGGCCGTAGACCTCGTTCATGGCGGCGAAGTCGCCCATGTGCTTCAGAAACACGGTAGTCTTCACCACTTGGGCTAGCGAGCTGCCGCCGGCCGTCAGGATCGCCGCGAGGTTTTGCAGGACGCGCTCGGTTTGGGCGGCGACATCGCCATCGATGATCTGCTGGGTAGCCGGGTCGAAGGCGATCTGGCCGGAGACAAAGATGAATCCGTTGGCCTTGATCGCCTGCGAGTAGGGGCCGATGGCTTTGGGAGCGTCATTGGTGGCAACGACTTGGCGCATAGCGGGAGAATTCTCCTGTGAGCTGAGTGGCGAAGATGATTGTCGCACAGGGGCGGCGGATTCCCGAATCGGGAAGAATATAGATGTAACGCTACTGACCTGTAGCCGACGAAGTAGGTTTTACGTGTCAACTAGGAGAAATGCAGGATTATTCACTTGACACAAATTGAGGGTTTGTGTAATATGAATACATGCCAAAGCGAATCAAGCCTAAGCCCATCAATATCAGGGACATTTATATAAAGTTTGCCTCTGAAGAGCAATGCCTTGAGTACGTCGAGCAGATGCGTTGGCCGGATGGCATCATTCGCTGCCCGATCTGCGGCGGCGACAAGGTTAAGAAGGTGCGCCGGGAGTCCGAGTCGAAAAACAAGCGGCCTTGGTTCTATCTCTGCCTTGAGAAGACTTGCCATCAGCAATTCAGCCCCACGGCGGGAACGCTATTCGCTGACTCGCATCTGCCGTTAATAACTTGGTTCCACGCCATAGGCTTAATCTTGAATGCGAAGAAGGGCATCAGCGCAGCACAGCTACAGCGCGACCTGGGCATCGGCGGATACAAGACTGCATGGTATCTACTACACCGCATCCGCGAATCAATGGCCGAAGCGAATCCTCAGCCACTAGGCGGCACAGTCGAGATCGACGAGAGTTACGTGGGAGGTCGCGTTCGCGGTAAGGGCCGCCATGCTGCTATGGAAGCAAAGAAGGTTGTGATGGGTGCGGTCGAGCGTGGCGGAGAGCTTCGCTTGCGGCACGTTGAGAATAATGAGGCCCATACATTCCGCGGCTTCATCGGGTCGCACATTAGGCCCGATACTGAACGCATCATGACGGATGAGCACCGCAGTTATCCGCCGGCCCTCAAGTCGCTCAAGCGCATGAATCCTGAGTTCTCGCCGTCGCACGAAACAGTGAATCACATAATGGGAGAGTACGTGCGCGGAGATGTGACAACCAACCGTATCGAATCGGCATTTTCGCTGTTCAAGCGCGGCGTGATAGGCCAGTTCCACAAGCTCTCAGCGAAGCACTTGCACCGCTACCTGAGCGAGTTTGAGTATCGTTTTAATCGGCGCTACGACGCGGATGTGTTTATACAAACAGTGCGCCGTATGTGCGGAGTCGAGCCGCTGCGGTTTACCGATCTCACTTCTGGCGAGAAGGCTTAGGCTTTTTCGGGGCTTTTATTTCAGATTCCTTCTTTGGAGGGGTTGTTAGCATTTTGGATAGCACGGAATCAAACTGCCCTTTATCGGTCTTCATAGTCGCTAATACCTCTGCAAGCGAAATCGTTTGCAATCGTTTTGACGTTCATGTGCAATATCCCCAGCAGTGGGGAGTAGCTAGCTCGTAGCCACTGCTGGGGTTGTTACTTATCCACTCGACCAGCACCGTAAAGGTGCCGTCCGAGCGGACGGTAACTGTGATGCGAACGCGAAATGTTCGCATAGGCATCACCTCCTATCGGCCCTGGATTCGGGAGCACATCGGGCGGCCACCTTCTGTGCTCTTTCCGTTAGGGCGGACGGAAACTCGACATCGTGTCCGTAGCAATGTCGAATGCGTCGCCGCTTGCGTTCCCTAACGCGACTTAGCGAATCCGAAACTAGAACCGCTAGAACCTTTCTCGCAATCGTGGGTGCGGGAGTGGTGGGATTCCAACCCACGAACGGTGCTGCGAACACCGTTGCCCGATTATAAATCGGGTGCCTTCAAGCCCTCGGCCACACTCCCACAACCCGCTGTTTAAGCGGGTTTTCTTATTTGCTCTAGCAATAATCTTCCCGGATAAAACATCCGTATGCGTTTACCGCCGGGGAACGAAACATCCGTGCGATAAATGTCTTCCATTGGCAGTTTATGCTCATCTGCATATCCTCGGATACCTCGGCCGATCAGTCCGCCAATCTGATTTGGATTGGAAAATCCCACTGCCTGCGCCAAGGCATCAGCATCGATACCCTGCGGGTACTTCGCCAAGGCATCAAGAAACTTCTTCGCCCGGTCAGTAACGCGAGCGTAGAAGGATGCAAAATCAGCAGGCCTCACAAGTTCTAACTGCGTCACGGTTGGTGTATGCGGCGCAGCGATAGCGGGGAATTCCCCTACTTGGTGCGGAGATAAGCCAAGTAGCTGCTTCAATTCCTCAACGCTTAAATTTGCTTCTACGCTGAGACCGTCGCGATTGATGTATACCTTTGCCATGACTGCATCCTTTCCTGAATGGTATTGTCTCACGGCAAATGGCAATTGTTCAATACTAAAGCGCAAAAGAAAACCGCCGGAATTCCGGCGGAATGTCTCATCTGAGACGTGGCCCTGTCACGGCCTTGCATTGCATCATTTCTAGTTAATTTGTGTCAAGTGAATAATCCTGGAGAAATGCAACAATTCCGCGTAAACTATTGTAGTTAATGGAAATATAAATTCCGAAATTAGCAAAGATTTTCTGCTGCGTATGCTATATTGAAACTAGAGTTGTGATTCGGGAAGGCGGATTGTATAGCTTCGCATTAGAGAACCCGGCGAAAGCTGGGTTTTGGCATTTATGACGTGTTCACAAACCCGGCCTAGCGCCGGGTTTTTTTTCTGCGCAAGTGTCAGATTGCAGGGAGCGGGATATGGCAGCGAAGAAGAGCGGAACGGCAGCACGAAGCAAGAGTCAGACGACCAAGCAGGGCAAGAGTACCGGGAAAGCCTCCGATGCGACGAAGCGCATAGTGGAGAACGACGAAGGCTCAGGCGGGTCCAACCTTGGCCTCCATGCTCAGCTAAACGGGAAGTATCTGCAATTCGAGTCGATCGAGGAACGACGCAAGGAAGTTGAGCGCGTCCGGCGAGCCATCTACGCCAACCTGATGAGGATTGCGATCGGCATGGCAAACACGGCGGCGAGCGGCAGCAACGCCGGCGGCGCGAAAGTTCTGTTTGAGTTTGCAGGAATCGATGAGCTGCCGGAGCTGGGCGAGACACAGGCAGAGACGACGCAACCGGCTCCCGACGCAGGCGCAGCCGCAGCGAACGTTGCCGCAGATGAGTTGGACGATGACCCGACGAAAGCCGTGCTGTCATTCTACAAGAAGCTGGGGATGACGCCTCCGCGGCTGAAGCCGCTGAAGGCGGTGGAGACGGTGGACACGGGTAACGAAACGCTGGCTCCGGTATGACATCGTGAGCGGAATTGTCACCCTAGCAGACCACTAGGAGACAGGTCGTCACGCCAGCACAATAGTCGTACACCTAGTACCTAGTTGAAGAAGTTAGCGTATTATCAATCGCGTTTAGAATCAGCAGGTTGGGCTTCCCTAATACTCAGATCCGGCGTGAAAACGACGGTTTCAGAGTATCAGAGGGCGAAGTTGGTTGGTCCGGCGCAGGATGTCGTCGGCCAGCGCCTGCAACATGGAGGATTCACGCAATCGCAGGATGGGACGATTCTGCGGGCGGGTGAGTTCGCCGGGCAGCAAAAAGAGTTTGTAGCGCAGCTTAGAGAGGGTCAGCCGTTGCCAGGGATCGGGCAGACAGAGCCATTGGAAGGCGGTGACGAGATTGTAGGCGAGGCGAATGATTTCTAAGAACAGAGCGTTGGCCTCGAACGAGCGGGTGGGGATTTTGCGCAGCGCATAATCCTCCAGCAACTCGCCGAGGCGCGGCTCGATGGCGGCCCGCGCGTCGTAGAAGTGCCAGACGCCCAGCGGAGTGAGCGAGAGATTGGTGACCCAGGCGCGATAGACATAACGGCCCAAAGCGAACAGGGTGGGTTGCTTCTCCTCGGCGGAAAGGAAGCGGCGCGCGACCACGAAACGACGGGCCCGCGACCAACTCTGCGGACGATGTTGGAAATCGGCCATCTCCCAATGGCGGTTGACCTGGGTGTAGCGCAGTCCCGGCAGCAGGCGTTGCAAAGCCGGGGTCATGCGGGCCACAACCGCATACTCGGCGGGCCGAGATTCGAGGGCGTCGAAAACGGGATTCAAACCGAAACCGGCATCGGCCCGCACCCGCAGCTCGCGGATATCAGGAGGAACATTGGCGAAGCAGGTATCGAGCAGTTGGGGACTGCCGTCCCAGGTTCCGGCGTTGCCGGCGCGCAGTTCGGCATCCCAGAGGTAGGTGGAGTTGGCTTCCACGCACAGCAGCGGGTTGTAAGAACGCTTGCCGCGATAACGCGGGTTGTAGCCGACTTCGGCCCCGTCCTGATGTCCAAAGACGGTGACCACGGTGCTGTCGAGGTCGAAGATCAGGCGAGAACGGTGGTCGGGTAGGTGGATGAACTTTTGCAGCAGTCGATCGTTTACGCGATGAAGCTGTTCCCAGAACTGTGGCGGTGCATGGAGTAGAAAGCGGCGCAACGTTTGCGGATCAGGGAAGCTGGGCAGACCGGTCAGGTACTGGAAGGTGCCGTTGGAACGCAGGAATGACGCGGTTTCGAGGCGATCCAGGCCCAGCACAATGGGGTAGATCAGGGCCAGCATCATCTGGGGAACGGTATAGCGGCGGTTGCGCCTGGGATAAACTAGTTGTTGGGCGAGAACATGTCGCAATTGCAGCACTTGCAGAAATTCGCGAAAGAAATAGACGCCACCGAAGTGCGTGAGACCAGCATGATTACAGGAGATTCTTAGATTTCGAGGCGATCTGCGCATTCCGACACTTACTTCACCAAAAGTTAGGTAAGTGTCAGAGTATCAAAATCTAAGTAGAACACTGATAAACACAGCCCTCGGCGCATCCTGGAGACCCGAGAATGCGCCGGATCCAGGTGATACAAAGCCCGGCGCTAAAGCGCACACGTAAAGGGGGCTTTGTTCCCCCGCATGAATGCGGGGGCTTCCACCCGAAACCCGAAACCTGAAACCTGAAACCTGAAACCATACATCTGAACCTTGGATCCTTATGGCTCCTCTGACTCTGTTTCACGTTGAACCCAGTCCGGCGCGGGCTTCGGGTGCACGGCTCCGCCGGCGTACGGCGGGCACGATAGAATCGAAACTTAAGGCTGAACGTAGCCGAGGAGCGACGCGCCGCATGGACATGACCTGGGTGACCGACTGCATTGCAGTGGGAGGCGGCATCTGGAACGAAGAAAAGATGATCGAGGTGGTTCGCGCCGGGGTCACCCACATCATTGATATGCAGATCGAGTTCGACGACACCAAGCTGGCCGAGCCGTATGGCGTGGAGGTGCTGTGGAACCCGACCGACGACGACTTCCGGCCGAAGCCGCCAGAGCTATTGCAGCGCGGTGTCGACTTTGCGTTGCAGGCGCTGGAGGATCCGGAGGCGAAGGTCTTTATTCATTGCGCAGCAGGCGTACACCGGGCGCCGATGATGACGCTGGCGGTGCTGCGTGCGACAGGATGGCCGCTGCAAGACGCGATCGAGGTGATTGAAAGCCAGCGCTCGGTCGCCGACTTTGCGCAGGTGTACGTCGAGAGCGTAGAAGAGTTTATGAAGAGCTACGTGGCGACGAGCCGGTAACGGTTAGTAGTTAGCGACTGGGGTTGCGAAATCCCGTAGTTCCCGTATGCAAGGATTGATCGAATGTTTTCTGCGGGAGCTATTCACGGTCGCAGGGCCGTAACGATGTCATTTGCAAGTTACTAGTGTGGTGAATCGTAAATTCGTTTGTCAATTTGCTGTGACTTTCGATTTTCGCCTCAGGGCCTAAAGGCCATGTTTTTTGGGACCTCGTTCGGCACGGCTGAAGCCGTGCCCTGATACAAGTCTCTGATATAGATAACGAACTTTTAACCCGGGACACTAGAGGCCATCTCATAATCGAGAAACGGAAGTCCCTCAGGGTTAAAGCCCGTTTTGACAGGTGCTTCGCGGCACGGCTGAAGCCGTGCCCTTTCAAAATCGATTTATGAGATAGCTTCGAATCACTAGTTGCTAATTGCTAATTGCCAATTGCTCAGACGAGGCAAACGATATGCGTACGATCAGCCGCCCATACGGGCGGTTTTTTGCTGTCCTGATTGTGTGGCTCGCGTGTGTAGCGCCGCGAGCGGTGGCGGCGGACGGGGCGGGATTTGGGCGTCCAGGGGCCCCGTCCGCCGGGGGAATACAGCAGTTGTCAGTTGTCAGTCGTCAGTTGTCGGCGGGGAGTTACGCCCTGCGTTCGGTGCTGGGCAAGATCCACGCTTACTTCGGCGGCATCAGCCTCACCACCATCACCGATACGGTGTACTACGCCAACGGCTACAAGGCGCAGGGAACGCTGCTGATCTCATGGCCGGCCTTCACCACGGCCACGCAAAACGCGGTGGCAGCGGGATCGCTCGCAGTGCAACTGGGTCCGAACGGGCTGTTCAGCGCGAGCCTGGCGCCGACGGCAGGTAGCAATCCCACAGGCGTGTACTACAGAGTGGTATACCAGCTGGATGACGGCTCCAACAAAGAGGAATACTGGGCGGTACCGGCAACCAGCAACACGACCATCTCGGCGGTGCGGGCGAAGCTGGTGCCAACCGCGGTGGCAGCACAGTTCCTGACTCGAGACCAGGCGGACTCGAGCTATGTTCACGTCAACGACAGCCAGACCATTGGCGGAGTTAAGACGTTCTCCACGTCGCCGGTCGTTCCTGATCCGCAGAAGCCGACCGACGTGGCCAACAAAGAGTACGTGGACGCCAATGGGGGAGCGGCAAATCTGGATTCTCCGCCTCCGATCGGCAGGGTGAAGCCCAACACGATTACCGGCTCGACGCTTACTGCATCGGCGGGTTCCGGCGGAGATGCCAATTTCAACGCTCTGAAGACCTCGGTGGACAGCACAGGGCAGATCAATCTCGACGTACTTGCCCGCGACGGCAGCACGAAGTTACGAATGGCGCAGTACATGCCGTGGTTCCAGGCACCGTTTCAGAATCCGGGATGGCTGGATGTCACCGTGCCGGCTACGTTCTTCAACATCGTGGGCGGCATTGTGGCGCTGGGCCGGTCTGACAACTTCCAACTGCCGGACCCCGGCGCGGGAACGTGCACCATGACGCATACGGGCGGTACGGGCTCCGGCGCGGGCCTGACCCTCCGCTTCGTCGACAGTAACAGCGGCCACTCGTTCGCCTCGCCTCCCTGCTTCGACCCGCAGGGATTTACCTACGCGGAGCTGGTGGCCGGTGGCGGGGCCAAGAAAAATATCACGCACTATCACCAGCCGGGAATTGGCTACAGCAACGTGATCATGTCCCGTTGCAACGGAAGCACTTCGGCTTCCTGCGATTCGATCGGCAGCGTTGTCCTGGATCCCGACCACATAACCAAAGGAGTACTCTCCTCGCTTCCGTCGTGTCTGGACAAGAACGGATGCGACTGGACCGACGACGGATCCTGGGGCAACACCACCCTGCAGAACCTTACCGGCGTGTTCTTCAATAATCCCGACGACAACACAACCTCGAGCGGCATCTTCGGCGGGAGGCTTTGGGGACAGCGCGGCATGAATATGTCGGGCGGCAGCTATCTTTTCGGCCGAACAGTGATTGATACGCTGGGCGATCCGCAAACCGGACCGGCCGTTACGGCGAACACTAAGGGAAGCACGAGCTACACCTATTACTTCGTGGAACACGATTACGGCATGGGAGTGACGAACGTGTCGCCGCCTACGACGATCAGTAATGGCGCCGCTAGCCCGAACAATTCGATTAGTGTGTATTGCACCCCATTCTTCGCCAGCTGGGACCTGCTGAAAGGCGACACGTCTCACGCCTTGGCGACCAATCTGCCGTGTCAGGGGCCGTCGCCGGATGGCTATCCGCATCCCTACGTGTTTACCGACACGGGCCAAGGCACGACCGTCTATTCACAGCCTTACCGAAATTCCACGGTGGACCTTTATGTCAAGGGCAACATCACGGCGGAACCGCTGAACAATGGGAGCATCACCGCGAAGTACGTGGTGGGGACGGGCAATATGACAGGCGGGTTCATCTTCGGATGGGACCAGGTCCCCGGACATGGATACATCACGCTGACTTCGGGGGACACGGCCCATCCAGGCTATCTGGGGTGGTACAAGCCTGACGGCACGCGCACCTTTCACTTCGGGTATGACACAACGAACGATCTGACGCTGATGGCCGACAACGGCGGAGGGTTCAACGTTGCTGCTCCGCTGACCGCCAACACGGTTTCGGTCGCAGGTGATTTAACGGCGCGCGACATTCCAGGGCACGAATACTTCGTGAGCAAGTACGCCAGCATCCAGGCAGCAATCGATGCGGCCTATGGGTCGGGGACGGTCGCGGGAGCAGTGATCGATGATCGGACCGCGGCGTATAGCGGCCCGGGATTTTACATTCCCGATTCGGTGACGGTGCAACTGTCGCCGGTGCCATACCGTATTACTTCGGCGGTGACCCACAACAATGGCAACAACAACGTCACTGCGGCCATCGTCGTCGAGGAGGGCGCACACCTCATCGGTGGAGGCACGTCTTCGAACCACGGGACCACCATCACTGTGGGCAGCGGTTTCGCAAACGACATTATTGCGACGACCAGCGTCGGCACGGGAACGGGCGCCGGGGTGCAGTGGTGGCATTGGGGATCCATTGAGAACCTGAACGTCGACGGCGCAAATCAAGCGGCAGGCGAATGCGTGCACGTCGAGAATATGGGCGAGACCGCGAAGGTACGCGACCTGCTGGTAAAGAACTGCTACAGCAACAATATTGAGTTTGCCGGAGCGGCTGCCACACAGTCAGACATCGCCAATCTGAGCACCAGCCGATCACGGAACGGCAGCGGCGTGCGCTTCACGAATCTTTCAGGCGTCGGCAAGATCAACGGTCTGAGCGGCGACTGCAATGCCGGGTCGCTGGTATCGGTACAGGAGAACGCGGCGGGGACGCTGGTGATTAGCGGCCTGAAGTCCGAGGCTGAGTCGACGATCTGCTCTAACGGTGCGGCGCACGACCCGGTGATTCTGCTGGATACGCTGGCGGCCTTGAACACTCATGTGCACGTGATTGGGGGCTACGCTTTTGGCACCGCGCAAAACGCGCTGGTGAAGGTGATCGGCACGGGCGGCGGGATCTTCGAGATGGAAGGTTTTTACGTTACCGGGTATACCAATTTGATTAACGATACCGTACGCAGCGTCGTGGTGCCGGCGACCAGCGCCAACTCGAAACAGCCCTTTTATTACGAGCCTAATGGCATCGTGTTTGCCAACCAGGCGTTCACGCTGACGCCGGGCACCGGCATCATGGGCGGCGGGGCAAACCTCACGCCGATCTTCTATGCCACAACCAGTAACGCCACGATGCTAGCGTCGCTCGGCAACGGCGACGGCCAAAGCATCATGGCGGGCGGCGTGGAATTGGCCGGGCAGAATCGCATTAACTACGGCGCCACCCCTGAGGTGATGGCCCGCGCGGGTTACCGTTTCACGGGGAGCGGGTACGATACCACAAAGTGGGACTTCGTTCCGGCGTGGAATTCGGGCGACACCACGGAAAAGAACCTGGGCAACTCGCTCAGCGTGTGCCAGAAAGGCGGCGCGGTAAGTTGCCGCTGGAACCACGTGTATGGTGTGAATGTTGATGCGCTGGTGTTTACCCTGGGCACGTACACGGTTGCCACACTGCCCGCATCTTACGGTGTGGGATCGATGGCCTGGGTGAGTGATGGGGCGAGTTCGAACGATTGCACGAGCGGGCACGGCTCAACGCGCGTGCTCTGCTACTACGCAGGCAGCGCATGGACGGCGCTCACTAGCGGCGGGGGCGGCGCGGCTTGGGGTTCGATCACCGGAACGCTCTCCAATCAGACCGATCTGCAAACCGCCTTGAATGGCAAGGCAGCTTCGAATGCTTCGACCACGGTGAATGGTGTGGCATGCGCTCTCGGTTCCTCCTGCGCGCCAGGGGTTCATTTGGTCAGCGGCACGATGGTTGGTCCTCAAAGTGGCATCGTGGGCAATGGCGGTGACCAGAACATCTTCAGCGTGACGATCCCGGCGGGAACCGTGTCGGTCGGTACGGGAATTACTTGTTCCGCCCGCTTTATCAAGACGACCACCAGCAACAGCATCACGTTCAAGTGGACGCTTGGATCAACGCTGCTGGCGACGCAAACCGTCACCTCAGGCAGCAGTAATTGGACAGGGGACATTGAGATCTTCACGCCAAGCTCGCTGTCGAGCCAGGTGGCAAATGTAAGCCCGCTGATCGCCGGGACGACGATCCAGGCCGGCCCGCAGGTGGGTCTGACAGCGTCGGAGAACCTGGCCAATGCAGACACGCTGAAGTTGACCTTCAATGCCTCCAGTTCGGAGACGATCACGCCAAAGACGTTTTATTGCAAGACGATTCAGTGATTGGCAATTGGTAATTAGCAATTATTGATTAGCGACGAACAACACGCGAAAAGCGAAACGGTTTTCATGCAGAACGTCTATAAGTTTCTTCGGAGGACTGACAACCTGCAATCACATTTCTAATAGCTGACAACTGATAACTGACACCTAAGAACAGGGTGAGGAAGCACGACCGGATGCCGACCCTCGCATACCACAATGTGGTATGACGGGCAGAAGGCCGCGCTCGACAGGCTGGCGATTAAACGATCGCCGGCCTTTTCATTTTCCAGGGGGTGAGAGGCATGTGCGCAACAAGCACTGTTTACTTTACGGAAGAAGACAAGAAAGCGCTCAAGCAAGCACTTAGCGAACACGGGGATGCGCTGGGCAGGACGAAGGAGCTAGGCGAAGATCCCAGCGAGGGTTTCATCTGGCTGGTGAACGCAGGAGGCACGCTGGACCGTGAAGTGCTAGGGGAAGACAGAATCATCAAGCCTGGCATGGAGGTGGATACAGTTCGCGAGCTGATGATGGCAGGACAGCTCAAGGTCCGCGACAAGCGCGGCAAGCTGCGGCCGCTGTTTCTGAACCGGGCGCAGAAGGATTACGGGCAACGTTGCAGCAAGCGCAATATCGTTCTGAAAGCGCGCCAGTTGGGCATTACGACCTACGTGGCGGCGCGATTTTTCAACCATACCATTACGCATCCGGGAACGCTGAGCGTGCAAGTCGCGCACGATCAGCAATCGGCAGAAGAGATTTTTCGTATCGTGCACCGGTTCGTGGAGAACTTGCCCGACCGTTGCGCAAGGGCGCGTTGCGAACCTCGCGCGCCAATGTCCGGCAGATTGTTTTTCCATGCCTCGATTCCGAATATCGCGTGGAAACGGCTGCGGACCCGAACGCCGGCCGCGGGCTCACCATCCAGAACCTGCATTGTTCGGAGGTGGCCCGCTGGCCCCGGGATGCGGCGGCAACGCTGGCCTCGCTACGCGCGGCAGTGCCACCGGATGGGGAAATCGTGCTGGAATCGACGCCGAACGGAGCCTGCGGATGCTTTTATGACGAATGGCTGCGGGCGCACGAAACCGGTTACACGCGGCATTTCTTCCCCTGGTGGTGGGAGCCGACGTATCGCCGCGAAGTGCAGATCGTGAACTTCACTGACACGGAACGGAAGCTCATGCGCGAGCACGGACTCGATGCCGGGCAGATCGCCTTCCGCCGCGAGATGCGGGCGAACTTCGGCTCGCGCATGGTGGAAGAATACGCCGAAGATCCCGAGAGCTGCTTCATGGCTTCGGGTGACTGCGTCTTCGATGTTGAGATCATCGACCGCCGGATGCGCGAGCCGCGCAATGTAGTGGAGCAGAGAGATAATGCGCGCCTGCTGGTATTTTTTCCGCCGATCACCGGCGACAAGGGAGCGACGCCGAAAGAGTACATCATGGGCGTCGACCCGGCGGGAGGCGGCAGTGACGGCGACTTTGCCTGTGCGCAGGTGATCGAGCGCGCCAGCGGCATGCAGTGCGCGGAGTTGCAGGGGCACTTTCCGCCGGCAGAGCTGGCAGCGTGCGTGGCGCTGATCGGCCGCGAGTACAACCAGGCGCTGATTGCGGTTGAGCGCAACAATCATGGACACGCGGTGCTGGCATCGCTGACGCTGCACGAGGGCTACCAGAACGTGTACTACCAGGGAAACCAGGCGGGCTGGCTGACGTCGGCGGCAAGCCGGCCGCGCATGTTAGAGAACTTTGCGGCCACGCTGACGAACGCGCCATTCCTGTTCAGCAGCACGCGGCTGTTGGAAGAGTGTCGCACATTTGTGCGGCATCCGGATGGAAGCGCGTCGGCGGCCAACGGCACGCATGACGACCTGGTGATGGCGATGGCGGTGGCGCTGGCGGTGCGCGCTGACGCAGCGCCGAGTGCGGGCCGCAAGCCGTCGAGCGTGAGCGTGGGCTCGCTGGGATGAGCTTACTTGGTGGCGCACGCCTTGGGGCGTGCAGACCACCGCTGGACAAATCGGCTTCAGCCGTTGGGACTCTCCGCAAAGCATTGGCTCAGCGGCTGGAGCTGGTCCAGGAACGAAAAGGGAAGAAGCTTTCGAGTTTCGAGTTTGGAGTCTTCGACTTGCGGATGGGAGGCCGAGCATCGCAATTTGGATGTGTGGTAAGCGGTCATTCGACTGTCGCTGCGCTGCTCACTCAGGATGACAAATCAAAAGAGGTAGAGTTTGCTCGGCGCGGATAAAGCCGTGTCCTTCGCGCGACTAGTGGTCGCACCGGATGACAACTAGGGGACAGCGAAGTTGAATCACAAAGCCTTGTGACGCCTGCCGACGAAGCGGGAGGACGAAATGGTTAGCATCAATTTCGGAATCTCGCAATGGCGGCAGTGTCGCAGGGCGGTAAGCGGTGACGTTGGGTGCACCGGCGACGCGGAGGCGATGGCCGTGAGGTACGGCTGCGATGGCCGTTGCGGGCGGATTCTGAATAAAGCGAGAGCGGGTCCCAACAGGGGACTGTATCGTCGGCAGACATCCGCCCTGTCGCCTGAACCACCGCACAAGGAGAGCGATTGGCAGTACAGGCCGTACAACACGTCCGCAGGATGCGGGGCGGGGCGCAAAGCCACCTGATGCGTTGCGACGACGGCCATTATTACGTGGTGAAGTTTCAGAACAACCCGCAACATACGCGGGTGCTGGCCAACGACTGGCTGGGCACGAAGCTGGGCCGGCTGATTGGCTTGCCGATGCCCGACACGGAAGTAGTGGATGTCGATCCCTGGCTGGTGGAGCATACGCCGGAGCTGCGCATGGAACTTTGCGGGCACAAGATGCTGTTTACAGCGGGGCTCTCGTTTGGATCGCAGTATGTTATCTCGCCGATGGAAGGGCAGGTCTATGATTACTTGCCGGACACGATGACTGCGACGATTCGTAACCTGCGCGATTTTGCCGGCGTGCTGGCGCTGGACAAGTGGACGTGCAACGCCAATGGGCGGCAAGCGGCGTTCTGGAAGAAAGCACGGGAACGAAAGTTTCGGGCATCGTTCATCGATCAGGGTTATTGTTTCAACGCGGGAGAGTGGAATTTTCCCGACGCGCCCCTGCGAGGGGTCTTCGGGCGCAATGACGTGTACGCGGGTATCACAGGGTGGGATACCTTCGAGCCCTGGCTGGGTAAGATCGAAACCTTCCCGGAAAGTTCGCTGTGGCCGCTGGCGGAAGAGATTCCGCCGGAGTGGTACGGGTCGGAGGTGGACGCGCTGCAGCGGCTATTTACGAAGCTGTTGGAGCGGCGTTCGCGGGTACGCGAGCTGATTTTGTCGTTTAAGAATTCGAGCCGGAACCCGTTCCCGAATTGGCGTGAGGTGGTGAATTGATGTATCACCACAGAGACACGGAGGCACAGAGTCGGAGAAGATGTACCACGGAGTAGACCGAGGGCAGGGAGGCAGCGAAATCTGGGTTTTCTGATGCACCTGACACCTGACACCTGACACCTGATACCTGAGACCCAAGCTGAGAGCTGATGGCTGATGGCTGATCTAAAACAATGCGAATTCTTCCTCCTCCGCTACGTACCCGACGTGGTGAAGGGAGAGTTCGTCAACATTGGCGTGGTGTTGCTGGAGTTGGGCGAGGGCGAGTCGGCATTCACCGATGTGCGCCTGACGCGGGATTGGCGACGGGTGCGATGCCTCGACCCGGACGTTGACATTGAGCTGTTGCAGGCGCTGGAACGGGATTTGCAAGGCAAGCTTCAATTGCGTCTGCCGGAGGTCATCAACTATAAGGCGCCGATGTCGCGGCGCGACTGGCTGCTCGATCAAATTGAGACCGGATGGGCAGGCACGCTGCAAATGACTCCGGTGATGGGAGTGTTGACGGAGTCGCCGGAAGCAGAGGTTGGCCTTTTGGCAAAGGCTTACCTGGAGTCGCAGGCGCGAGGTAAGGCAGAGCACATGGTGCGAGGGCGGCAGGCGATTCTTCGAGCCATGATGAGCGCTTTTGAAGGCGCCGGTGTCTGGGGAGTGATGCTCAAGGACATCGCGGCGGAAGAGTTTACGCGGCCGGGCGATCCGTTCAAAGTGGATTGCGGGTATCAGCCCAATGGCGTGTTGCACATGTTTCAGGCTTTATCGCTGTCTACCGAGCAGGGCGCAACGGCCGTGGTGAATGCTGCAAAGGCGCTGGCGTTCAGCTATGCGGAGATGAAAGAGGGACTGATCGCGAAGCGGCATGTGGGGAGCACTCTGACGGCGATTGTCGAAGACGGGCTGGATGTAAACGATGTCGCGGTCGAATTCGCGTTGGCGACGCTGAGGGAGAAAGGAATGGAGTAACTAGTAACTAGTAATTAGCGAAAGGCGGATCGATGAGAGATTTTCGGCAACTCACAGTTTGGGAGAAGGCCCGACCAACTCGTGCTCGCCGTTTACCGGCTCACTGCCACGTTTCCTAAACATGAGCTCTATGGGCTTACGAGCCAAATGAGGAGGGCTGCTGCGTCGATTCCCGCTAATATCGCGGAAGGATGCGGCCGATCTGGAAACGGAGACTTGCACCGGTTCCTTTGCATGGCGATGGGTTCAGCTTCGGAACTGGAATACTTCCTGCTGCTGGCCAACGACCTGGGGTTCATTCCCCGGGAAGGTCATGAGTATGTGCAGTTCGAAATCGGTGAAGTGCAGCGCATGCTGGCTGCTCTAATGCGAAAAGTCGAGGCGGCTCGGAAGCAGCCGAAGTAGTCTATAAGCGGTAAATCTTGCTAGTTACTAGTTACTAATTATTAGCACTGATTCATGGCTGATGTAAAACAATGCGAATTCTTCCTCCTGCGCTACGTGCCGGACGTGGTGAAGGGGGAGTTCGTCAACATCGGCGTGGTGCTGCTGGAGACGGGCGAGGGCGAGCGGCGTTCACCGATGTGCGCCTGACGCGGGACTGGCGGCGGGTGCGGTGCCTTGATCCGGATATCGACATTGGGCTGCTGGAGGCGCTGGAGCAGGATTTGCGCAGCAAGCTGCAATCGCGGGTGCCGGAGATCATCAATTACAAGGCGCCGATGTCGCGGCGGGAATGGCTGCTGGATCAGATCGAGACCGGTTGGGCGGGCGCGTTGCAGATGACGCCGGTGATGGGAGTGCTGACCGAGTCGCCGGAAGCGGAGATCGGAGTGCTGGCAAGGCGTATCTGGAGTCGCAGGCGCGAGGAAGGCGGAGCGAATGGCGCGCGGGCGGCAGGCGATCTATCGACGCGATGCGCGGCGCGTTTGAAGAGGCGGGCGTCTGGGCGACTGATGCAGAAAGACATTGCGGCTGCGGAGTTCACGCGGCCAGGCGATCCGTTCAAGGTGGATTGCGGATATCAGCCGAATGGCGTGCTGCACATGTTCCAGGCGTTGTCGCTGGCGGAGCAGGGGGGCGGTCGCAGGTAAATGCGGCGAAGGCGCTGGCGTTCAGCTATGCGGCGATGAAGGAAGGACTGATCAGAAGCGGCATGTAGAGAGCGATTGACAGCGATTGTCGAAGACGGGCTGGATGTAAACGATGTCGCTATTGGATTCGCGCTGGCGACGCTGGCGGAGAACGATGTTCAGGTCGCGAGAGTGGCTGAGATGCCGGCGATTGCGGAGCGGGTGAGAGTGGAGATGAGGTTGTAGGCCGGACAGGCGTGGATCGCGGCGTCTGCAGCGTCTGCTGAAGAGGATCTGAAAAGCAGGTCCCTCGGCAGCTGAAGCCCGCTCGGAATGACAAAAAGATAAGGGTTTGCGACGACGCGCTAAAACTCGCTCGTTAAAAGCCCGTACATTTTAGAACGCTGACGTGGCTGAAGGCCGACTACCAAGATCGGCGCTCCTTCGGGAGCGCTTTTCTATTTCAAGGCAAAAACCTATGAACATGCGAGAGAGATTTCGCGGCGCGCTGCGCCGCCTGGGAGACGTACGTCTTCAGTGGTACCACAATGTGGCAATCGGGCAGGCAGGGGCTAAAGCCCCTTTCGTCTTTGGCCGCCACAGCCGCGGCGCTAAAGCGCCGCACTACCCATGCGGCGACAGACGCCGGCCTGAAGGCCGGGCCTCTACCGCAACCGAATCCGCGCGACGGACGGTGCCGTTGCCTTCCATCTTGACTCCGGGGGCACCCACGCTGTTGCGTGCCGGGGTCATGCCCAAACCATCGCCGGCGAACCTGCGGAGGTTTGCCGAGACGCCGATCGCGCGCAAGGCGATCAACACCATCAAGGACCGCATCGCCGGGCATGCACTGGCGCATTCAGCCGCGGCACGGGCGGTCGCTGGACGAGCTGCCGGGAGCGGCAGAGCGGATTGCCGTCCTGGTGGAGAACTTCGAGCAGCCGAATCCGGACGATTCATTTCGCTCGCTGATCGAGCAGGTGCTGGAAGACGTGCTGGTGGGCGGCTTTGGCGCGATCGAGCTTGACCTGACGAGGCGATGCGCAGCGGCCTCTGACATTGTGGCCGGTCGATGGCGCGAGCATTCGGATCCGCACCGACTGGGACGGCAATCCGGCGTCGCCGCGCTATGTGCAGTCGACCGGCAAGTTCTTTGCGGACTCAGAGATCACGCTGGCGGACGAAGAGCTGTCGTACATACGGCTGAATCCGCGGACCCATACGCCGTTTGGGCTGGGCAAGCTGGAGGTCGCGTTCGAGACCATCCACGAATTTCTCAGCGCGCATCGTTACGCCGCGCGCATGGCGAGCAACACGGTGGTGCAGTATGCGCTGTGGGTGCAGAACCTGAGCCCGCAGCATCATGAGCGGCTGATTCGCTGGTGGCAGGACGAAATCGAAGGCACGGGCAAGGTGCCGATCCTTTCGGTGGATAGCGAAGCCGGAGGTGCTGCGCTTTGCCGGAGGCACGGATGCGGACCTGCGGCTGCAGTGGCAGGAATTTCTGATTCGCATGATTGCGGATGCGTTTCGATCTGCCGCCGATGCTGCTGGGGCTGGAGCGCGACGTCAATCGCAACACAGCTACCACACAGTATGACGACGCGTTTCGCACCGCCGTGGTTCCGGTGGCGCGGCTGCTGGCCGAGCACCTGACGCGGGACGTCATCGCCAAGCGGCTCGGGCTGGAGCGACCTGGAATTCGTGTTCACCGATGTGGATGCTCCGAACGAGCTGGAGCAGGCACAGATCCAGCAGACGCTGATCGGCTGCGGGGTGTTGACGGTGAATGAGGTACGCCGCATGCGCGGCCTGGCGCCACTGCCGGAGAAGAGTGGCGGGGTGAGTGACGCGCCGGAGTTGCAGTAGACAGAGCGCCGCGGTGCGATAGGGGTCCTTCGACTCGGCACCCTCGCGCTGCTCGGCGATCCTCGCTCAGGATGACAAACAAAAACAGGTCCTTCGCTTCGCTCAGGATGACAAACGAAGATGACAGGAGTTGTGAATGAAATTGCAATTGGAAGCCATGGCGCTGGCCATGCCGGAGGTGGCGGAGCATCCAAACCGCCTGCCATTTCGCGGGGTGCTGACGCTGGTGGGAGTGCCATCGCAGCACTCGCCCGCTGGGAGCGCAGGGGCATCGCGTGACGCTGAGCTACAAGGCCACGGAAACGGCGTTGCCCTCGCTGCTGGGCATGGCGCTGGACTATTCGCCGGCGATGGATGGTCACGATGCCAGGCGCAAGATCGGCATCATTACCGACGCCGAGATCAAGTCGCTCACGGAGAACAAAGCGACGGGGCAGCTCGCTGTCGGAGGTTTTCTGTATGCGCAGGACTTTCCCGAGGTGATGGCGGAGATCCGGGCCGGCAACGGCGTGCTGGGCATGTCGTATGAGATCACCAACGCCTGGGTACCGGATATTGCTGCGCCGGTATGGACCGTTACCAAATTCACTTTCACGGGAGCGGCAGTATTGCGGCGCGATAAGGCTGCGTATCCGCAGACGTGGTTGCAGATCGAGGATGCCGCTCGGCAGCCAGCAGGTGAACGCGTCGCGGCGAGTGCAGGTTAACGACAAAGAAGTGCAATCAGTCTGACATTGTGGGAGAAAACGAAGATGGATCCAGAAACGAAAGACGCAAGCGCTCCGGAGACGGCAGCAGGCCAGGAGCAGACCACGACCGACCGCCTGGCACAGGCGACGCAATCGCTCGCCGACGCGCTGGTCAACATCAACGCTCAATTCGAGTCGCTGCACGCGAAGATCGACCGCATCGTAGCGGCGATCGACGAGGGCAGCAACAGCAACAGCCTCCAGGCCGGAGCCAGCAAGGTGGCCGAGCTTGAAAAGGCAAATCACGATTTGCAGGCGCAGGCCGCACGCGCGCGACGCAAAACGCTTTCTCCGCTGGTGACGACGCTGCTGGCTAAAGAAGGCGTAGAAGGGCGACGCGCTGATCGAAACGCCGGTGGTGGAGAAGGCACTGGCGGGGCTGAGTATTGAGCAGCGCATTGCGGTGAAGGCGGAGCTGGCGAGGGCGGGAATACTGAGCTAGTTGTCAGTTGTCGTTCACGCAACGTCGTGAAACAGCAGGTCCTTCGCTGCGCTCAGGATGACAAATCTTGGGTGGACATAGGGGTCCTTCGACTCGTCGCTGCGCTCCTCGCTCAGGATGACAGCGAAAGAAACTGCGGGTCCTCGGCTCCTCGCTGGGCTCTCGCTCGGGATGACAACTTAAGAGTTTCGTAAGTAACCAATCAACTTCAAGCGATGGCGGCTTTCGGGCCGCCATTTCCTTTCGAAAGGACAATATGAGAGCACAATTCGTCAATTTGCAATCGGCAGCCGATTTCATGGGGCCGGGCGCGGTCGAGATCGATCGCTACCAGACCGAAATCACAGACATATGCAAGCGCCGCGGCGTCTTTGGCCAGCGTATCCAGCAGGTTCCAGCGACCGGGCATCCGTCGCGTTTCTTCGAAGAGACAGGGATTCCTGCGCCCGACGCGACGCACGGTTTTGTCGATCCGCGCAACATCCAGCCCACGCTGGTCACTCCTACTCGTTCGGAGCGTAGCGTTCCGCTGAAGTGCCTGGTGTCGCAGATCAACTACAACCTGTTCGACATTGAAGTGGGCACGCAGCAAAGCCAGTTCGCCTATCTTCAGGCAAAGGACCTGGCCGACTCGGTCGAAGGCCTGATGCGTACGCACGATGTCAACCTGTGGCAGGGTAACGACACGTCGCTGTCGAACCCGACCACGCCGCAGTACTACGGCGTCATGGGCCAGATCACCGATGGCGGGAACGTGACGACCATTCACACCAGCGATCCGATCGTCGACAACCTGAAGTCCACGATTGCGCAGATGGTGGCGAACTCCAACTACGAAGTGCGGCCTACCGCGATTTACTCCAACCCGGTGTTGCTCGACCTGATCGACCGCGAACTGAAAGCAGCAGTTCAACGTCGTGCTGTCGACGACCGAGGTTGCGGGCGGAGTACGCGTGAAGACGCTCTCCACGCAGGCGGGCGAACTGCCGCTGATTCCCGACTGGTCGATTCCTTACACCGGAAATCCGGGCAGCGGGACGGCGGTGCTGCCGTGCTTCATCGTCAGCGAAGACATGATCGAGTACCACTGGCTCACCGATCCCAAGCCGCGCGTCTTTCAGCTGGGCACGCCCAGCTCGCTGGCGTCGCAGATGGTGGTGGTGAAGTTTGGCGGCGTCGTCGTAAAGGGCGCCAGCTACGCGCACTACAAGGTGGTCGTCAACCGTTAAGGCTGACGAAGCACCGCGCTGCTGAACCAGGTTGCCGAACGATCCCTGTACTTCAGCGGCGCGGTCTCCGGCCTGGTGCGAAGGGGCGGCGACACTCCGCCCCATCTTTGCTTTCAAGCAATCCGAGGAATGGAAGTGCCATGAACTTACTTAGATCCTTCCGAATACGAAAACTACGGGCTGGAAGCATCGACGGCCGTGTCGTGGGTGGGAGCGGCTTCCTCGCTCATTGATGCGTATTGCCGGCGTTCTACGCTGGGCGTTGAGACGTTCACGGAACGCATGCGCCTGGTGCCGGGCCGCAATTGCGTCCGGCTGACGTATCTGCCGCTGGCAATCGATGGCCAGAACCAGACCGCCGCTGATATCGGCGCGTGGGCGCTATGCGCCGCCGCGACGCGGGGAAGATACCTCATTGTGGGATATCGCTAACGACGTCTCGCTGGTGTTTGCTTTGCCGGGAACGTGGGTGGACCTTGACGTCACCACGATGGACTACTTCAGCGATACGGGGGAGGTTTCGTGGCTGCCGAATCCGCTGGGGCTGGCATTTCAGGAGCTGGAGATTACCTATACCGCGGGATTCGCGACCATTCCCGACCCGGTGAAGTTCGCGTGCGCGCAGATTGTGCGCAACGCGCAGGCGACGCCCGGCGCTGAACGTCCAGAGCAGCACGTTGAGCAGCATGCATCTGGACTATTTTGCCGACACGCTGCTGGACCAGACGGTGAAGAACTACCTGGCGCCGTACCTGGCGCAGAAGGCGGCATGAAATGGAGAATCCACATTTTTCTTCGCCGCAAATCGATGGGCAGCAGCACCTGGCCCAGCGTGCGGCTGATTGCATGATGCGCTCACTGGGTGCGACCCAGGTATCGCTCCGCATCGCAGAGCCGAGCAGCGGAGACACCAACAGCCAGCTCGGGATTACTACTCCCACAGTGGAGGACGTGCCGCTCTGTCGCCGGCGCTGGTGCTGACCGTCTCGGCGCGCGCATGAACCGACAGTGCGTTACGAAATCAGGCTGTCACCGGCTCGGTTCAGCAGGCCGCAAGCATGTATCAGCGTGGATGACATGTCGGCCTGGCTACTGACGGCGGTCGGCGCTGGTTTACGGCGACAAGGTGCTGCACATCGACAGCGTGCTGGTTGACCAACATGCCGGGGCCGAATACCTGTACCGCATTTTTGCTTCGGAGTAGGCGATGCAAGCAACCAAAGACACGTTTTACATCACACTGCGCGATCGTCTGGTGCAGGTCGACCCGAATCTGACGATCGTGATTGACGGCGCGACGCGCCCGGCCATCGTGGTCGTTGAAAACGAGCCGCCTAGTCGCACCGCCGCGGCAGGATGAAGCCTTCTATCTGGAATGGGGAGGCGCGCGATCGGTGCAGCCGGCGACGAGCACGTTGATGGCGATGGACTGCACCATCACCTATACCAGCGCGGGAGATCTCGCGACAGCGGCGGGAGTGGGTCGCGGCCGCAACCTCGGTGCGCTGGATGCAGACCTGCTGGCGATGTGCACGCCGGCGCAGGCGCACAAGAACGACTACTCCAGCGGATCGCCGGTCGACTTGGGATCCTATCATCTTCTGGTCGGCGCCGAAGCTGGAGCCCGCCAAGGTAGAGGCCAAGCAGGTGGGACGGCAAGCACAGGTGACGGTGTTCTTCTATCCGGAGGTGAACCAGCAATGAGCGTAGAAATGTTTGCCAAGCGCTCGCAGATGACGCCGCTCAGCCATGCGGTGCGGGCGTATGTTGCGCCGATCGATCGCAACAGCGGCTTCATGCGTCGCGTTCGATCCTGCGGCGCAGGGACAATTCGACCTGGATAATCCTCCGCCTCCGTTTCTCGACCTGGGTTGGGTGCAGAACTTCGCTCGCAACTCGACGACGAAGTACGAAGCGCTGCGCAACGGTCCGCACGCCACGGTGAGCACGCAATATCGCTCGCAGCCTGAGGCGCTGGTGGAGTTCGATTTCCAGTCCTGGGGGAAGATCCAGATGGCATTGGCGGGCGGCACACAAGAGATGAACGTGCTGGCAACGCCGCAGAGCAGCCTGCCTCAAGGATCCGGCGGTGTCGCGATTCCGGCTTCGTACGCGTTGGACGGTTCGAGTGACTACAAGGTGGTGCTCGACCCGGGCGAGATGAGCAAGTACAACATCGGCGATGTGGTTGCCGTGGATTGGGATTACACCGGAGCCACCGGATATATCGGCACCGGCGCGCCAGCGGCGTATTTGACAACGGCGCTTGATCCCGGCACGCACAAAGATTACACGCGGCGAGTGACCTTCAACCTGTCGCGGGTGAAGAGCAAGACGAGCAACGAGCTCGGCCTGGCGCAGCGGTTAATCGGCAGCGCCAACACCGGCATGGGCGTGCAGAAGGTCGTTGCCTTTGTGGACCGGGAAGGAGGCAGCTACTTCCAGGAGTGGTCGGCGCTGTTTGTCGTGCCGAGCGATGCCGGGGGAAGAATCTGCATTTACTACCCTCGGCTGCAGCCTTGTCAAAGCACGAGCGAGAAGCGCCAGGAATGGACGGCGCCGGTATTCAACACAATGCTTGCACGTCAGCCTGCGAGCGCTGCCAACAACGGACGCGAACGACGGCGAGACGGTGCTGTGCTATCGCAGCTACTTCCCACCGAATATGCGGCGGTGTATTGAGGACAAGGGCGAGAGGTGCAGCTTCCTTTGTAAAAGCAGGTCCGTCGCGGACTAAAGTTCGCTCGGGATGACCAAGAGGGGTGGAGCAGATATCGGCGAAGGTGAAGCTGCGCCTTTTCCAGGCAGCTTTGCATTACTCACCGGATTGGCTTTCTTCTTCCACCAGGTAGTCGAAAAGGGCCTGCAGCGCGGGCTGGGTGTCGGTGATCGAGTCCTGGATGGCGTCGAGGTCGGCCTTGATCTCCATCAGCAATTGAACGAAGGAGCGGCGATGCTGGGGCGCGAGCTCGTTGAACAGGGGTAAGGACTGCTGCTCGAAGGTACGGCAGCGGGCCGCGATTTCTGCGAGGTGATGCACCAGGTCGCGGGCACGCGGGTCGGCCCCGAATCCCAGCGCCTGAAGCTTCTCGCTCAGGCGCGTCTGCAATTCGATCACGTACTCGGTTTCAGCGTCGCTCATCAGCGTGGGAGTGGCGCACTTAGTGAGATGCAATTCCCATGAAACTTACCATCGATAACAACGACAGTCGAGGACCACAAGACTATACACCCTATCTGGATGCAACGGCCCTGCCCAAAATCTCGCGCAAGCTGAATCGGGCGTGGCAGATGACGGCGACGCTCGCGGCAGCCGACCAGAACTTCGTGGTGCCGGCGAGCGGCGGGCGGCTCGTCCTGCAACGCAAAGACGGCTACAAGCTGTTCACCGGCTACCTGACTGCGGCTCCGCAGCAGCAACCGCTGGGATACGGGCAAAAGGCGCGAGCGTGGCGTTACCTGCTGGCTGGCGCAAGACGATTCCTGGTTGCTGGAGCGAAATACGCTGGCCATTCGTCCTCCGTTTGCCTGGCGCAGGCGCAGGAGATGCGCTGCGCACGATAACGAACGATGTGCTTCCCGGCGTGCAATGGACACTTCTGGCGTACAGGACTTTGCCATCATTGTACCAGTACGCGACCAACGCGCAGAAGAACTGGAGCGAACACGCCCAGGAGCTGGCGACCATGGTCGGCGCCAGCTATACCGTTCAGGACGGCAAGCTGACATTTCAGCCACTGGGGCAGCAGAGCTTCAGCATCAATGAGAGCGACGCGAAGTTCCTGCCCGAAGGGCTTGCTGTAGCTACGCCCGATCTGTTGCGCAACGACGTGACCATTTTCGGTGAGTTGGAGCCGGAGCTTATGTACGCAACTACTTCCTGGGCGATGGTCTGACACTCAATTTCGGATTGTCGATCAAGCCGTACGGCGCAACCTCAAGCACCTTGTTCCAGGAGAGCTATCAGGGGCCGGCACTCACTCCCACATTGTGGGCGCTCAGCGATCCAAACCATACGGTGTCCGTGCAGTCCGGGGTGTTGCACCTGAATGGACCCGCGACGCTGCGCTTTGTCGAACAGCTCGAGCTAGCGGGAGGCCTGCGGCTGCAACATGGGCAGGTGTCGTTCAATGCGGCGTCTCAGGGAACGATTGGAGGCATTTACAACGGCAGCGTCGGCGACGCGAATTGTCTGGCGGGATTTCGGATAACGCCAAACGGAAGCAACTGCTAACATACAGGCGCTGGTCAACGGCTCGCCGGTAGGGAACGTCATCACCACCACGCCCGGGCACTTGTATGCCTTCGCGACAGAGGTACTGTCGAACGAAGCCCATCGGGTTCATCAGAGCTACTACTCATCAGCCCATGGTCCCTACAACCAAAGGGGCGGAGATGCGATTGGAGCAGGCGTGCGCTTTGTGCTGTCGGTGCACGACGTGGATCCCAATAATCCTGGGACGCTGGCAGCTCCAGCAACGGTGCTCTACGACGATGTGCAATGGGGAAGTCCTTCGTTCGGCGTTTATGCGGTGGTGGACGGCGGCGGCCTGCACTTCGACCTGTCGTTTACGAGGGTGACTGAGACTCCGGCGGCGGAGGTGCGCAGCATGAAGACAGGCAGTTCGTTCCGCACACGCTTGACAGGTGCGCTGGCGGACGGCGGCGAATGCTACGTCACATCATCAGGAAATCTCCATTTCTATCCGCCCTATCCGCCCGATCCCGACGAGCAGATTGTAGTGACCTATCGCGGCAGCGCGAGAGCGATTGCAAGAGTGCAGGACACTAACAGCATCAACACTCACCGCAAAGGCGCCGACTATGGGCAACGAAGCTGGGTGAAGCGACTGAAGCTGCCGGCCGCAGGTACGGCTATCGATTGCGAGAATGCCGCGTTGGCGACGCTCGATGACACGACCCAGACGGCCTGGATGGGCTCGTATGACGTGGTGAGTGATTTGCTGCCGGCGAGCGACGTAACTCCTGGAATGTTCGTGCAAGTCGCGGCGCCATCCTGGCAAGCGCAATTTGTGGCGTGGGTTCGGGAGGTGGAAGTGCAGGTACTCGGTGTGGACGTGGACCGGTCGCACTACTCGATCCAGTTTGCCAACTACGCCGCTGCCCTGATGACCCTGGAATTCGATTCTGTACTGCTGCAGGAACCGCTCACGACGGTATTCACCGTGACGGAGCCGTCGTCGTCGCTCTACCTACCGGCGCTGACGGGAGCGCAGGTAACCGACATCATCGCCACCGAGATCACGATTGACGCTGGCGCAGCACCGCCGCCGGGTGGAGGTATCGAGGTACGGCGGTCCGATGGCGGATGGGGAGCCGGCAGCAACGGCAATCTGGCCGGACGCTTCTTGTCCCAGAGCTTCGTCTTGCCGCGCCTGTCGCGAATTCAGGACTACTACCTGCGACAGTACGACGCATCGACTCCGCCGAAGTACTCGCGTTATTCCATGCTGCTGCATATTGACTACCCATACGAATAGATATCAGGCGACAAGCCTCATTTCAAAGACAAGGAGCAATACGATGAACTTTCTTTCAAAACTGCTTCAAGGCATCTCCCTGGCCCCGGCTGTTGTGAACGGGGTGGAAGGGCTTTTCGGAGCAAAAACCGGAAACGATAAGAAGAACGCTGCGCTGACCTTCGTACAGTCGGCGATATCGGTGACAGATGCCATTGCGAACAAGCAAATTGTCGATCAGGCAAAATTCTCGGATGGATTGGCAAAGGTGATCGACGGCGTAGTCGGTTGTCTGAATGCTTCGGTTTGGGCGAAGAAACCGAGCTAGCACCGTAGGCGAAGGGGCCTCCCTGCCGCGAAGGTCTCACCACGGAGGTCACGGAGGAAAGCCTCAAGAATTCTTACGGAGGCTTCTCCGTGTACTCCGTGCCCTCGGCGGTGATTGTTTTTGCGCAAGCCACGGATGTTGACTGATAATCAGGCATCTAACTTTTGGTTATGAAGAGACTGTTTGCAATATTGGTGAGCGGGCTAGCCCTGAGCGTAGTTGCTTCGGCGCAGAGCTCCAACCCCAGCCCCGCGGCTCCCGACAGTGCTCCACCTGCCAGCCAGGGGGATAAGCAGGGCAATGCCGCAAGCGCAACGCAGGACAACAGCGCAATCAGCGGCGATCAGGTTACCAAGCCTGCGGGAGCCAAGAGCTCTACTGTAATAGGGTGCCTTGACGGGCGGAACGTCGACGGACATTTTGTACTGAAAAGCATGCAGTATCGTTCCGGGGTGGAAGTGCTGGGCCCCCAAGACCTGGAAACGGCTGCCGGACAAAAGGTGAAGCTGACGGGACAGTGGGTCCCGGCCGCCGACTCGCTGGACGAGGGCAATAAGAAGAACCGGCGCTTCCAGGTGACCAGCTTTGAAGTGCTGGCGGACAAGTGCTCAACGCCTGCCGAGACAACCCCCATCAGCAAAAAGAAACAGCAGCAACAAAAAGCCGCCGCTGGTCAAAATGCGGGAAACAATCCGCAGTGATCGGCCCATGATGTGTTTTGTGAACGTCAAAAGCGTGGCCGGATCACTTACTCATCTTCCAACGCTTCAACCTGGAATGGAAAACCCGCGCCCTCCGTGTTTTTATACAAGCAGCTTGATGTCACCGTACATCCTAGTGCCCTTGCCTGGCGAGGGAGGAATAGCTAGAATGAGGTTACTGCAGTAATCGGCACCGCAACGCAAGCAGGTTTTGCAAGCGCCGCGTCCAGCCGACATCGATCCAGGCGCGTAGCTCAGTTGGTTAGAGCGCTACCTTGACACGGTAGAGGTCAGGAGTTCGAGTCTCCTCGTGCCTACCATTTTTTTCAATGGTTTAGCAGCACGCAGTCGAAAAACCTCAACCCACAATCCAACCCACATTTTCACTGCACAGCTCCTGACGACATGCCAAGGGCTTTCAGGAACTGGCCTTGTGCGGCCCGTGTTTCATCGCCGTCTTCCTGCGTATAGAGGTCAAGCGTCGTTTGAATTCTCGAATGACGCAGAATACCCTGCACGGTCTTCGCCTGCACCTTGGCTGTATTGACCAAGAAGTTCGATAGCGAGTGACGGAGATTGTGAAGGCCAAAGCGCTGGCCGTCTTCAATTCGCACTCCCGCTGCTTTTCCTGCCGGGCGAAGGTGGTCTGCAACAAAGACAGAAGCCGAGAGGGGAACCTTGCCCCTTGCCTTCAGAGACGGAAAGATGAAATCCGAATCGCCAGCGTAGGGCGTTCTCTGCTTCCAATCCTTCAGGTGACTGGCGAGTAGAGGATGCAACGGCACGTAGCCGTCCGATGCATCGGTTTTGGTGGAGCCTTCCTTTCCCTTCGACCAGCGTTTGGAAACCCTGATTTTGCCCTCATGCCACCAGATATCATCCCAACGAAGTGCCAGAATCTCCGATGAGCGAAGAGCTGTCGCTGCGCAGGTCAGAACCAAGGTGAAATGCAGAATGTTGCTCAGGGACTTCAATATCCTAAACGTCTGGTCGGGGGTGATAAGAATGGCCCGGTAGTTGCTTTTAGCCCGCGTCTCGACATTCATTACGGGATTCTTGGAGACTTGCTCATGGAGCATGCCGACCTTGTAGATGCGGCTCATCACACCCCGCATCTTAGAGATCGTTGTCCTTGCGAGACCAGCTTCGGTATGCAGCGCCTTTAGCCACTGTTGGATGGCGAGGGGCTTAATGTCGTCAGCTATCTCGCTGCCCCAGCGGGATACGAGATAGTCGCGAACGATGTGGTTTGTGATAGTTACGGTGTTGTCCGACTTCGGTCGCACGGCATGTTCACCAAAGTCAGCTTTGAGGTAATGCTCGGCAAGAACATCGAAACGAATGCGGGTATCGGTGGACTCGTCATTGATGCGGACAAGCAAACCAAGCTGGTCCACCTCACGCCAAGCGTCTTTCTCTTTCGGGAAGTCCCGAACGAGACCGACAGGCAAAGTGTTCTCGACCCGATTGCCATCCGATCGTTTGACCCGCTACCGCAGCACCCACATATCTCCTGCTTTGCGGTGTACTTTGCGTAATGCTCCTCGCTGATAGCTCATTGGATCCTCTTTTCAGCGCGGAGACTGCCTGATCGGATCGTAACGCACTTCGGGGTTTTGTGGTCAGGCTGTTTGCCGTTTGCGATTGCGTTCGCAACCTCTGAAAGGCGGAACACCCAGATGTTGCGCTGTGTGCCGGTCCCTAATGGGTAGGCACCGGGGAGACCTCTGCGGGCCAGTTCGAGTACATGGCGCCGCTTCACGGATAGGAATCGTGCGGCTTCGTCCGCGGACACAAAGGGTTCTGGCGCCACCGGGGGCGAACTCCCGGAATCACAAAAGGCGTTTTCTGGCATTCTCGTTGCTCCTTTCACTTCTAAAACGGCTCGGCATCACGGAGTTTGCTTTGTGGGGTACAACCGTCCCCTGTGGTTGCCACGCTCATCAGCAGAAGCTGGCTGAGTGCCGCCCACCGCTCGGCACCACCAAGGTGAGCGTCGCTGGCAATTCTCCAAAGCGCCTGCTCTGGACTGCGCTTCCGAGAACCACAAAATTGTGTTTGGCGATGACCTGCCAAGCCCGATTGTATGCTGCTGTAGGGACGAATACTCCAGACAAGACATCAGCCTCCCGTATTGCGGCATCACTGCGCTGAAGGGAATCATTGCGAACGACATCCCTGAGCAGTTCGGTCAAGTTTCTGAGGCTTAATAGTTGTGGAAATGAGCGCGCAACAGCAATATTGGTATCAAGCAACGCGGAGACATCCAATGCGCCATTGGTTACAAAGTCTACTCCGGGAAGCACCCTCTCGAGCGTCGTGACTATATCTCCTCTGGCTTTATTGATTCCTGCATAAGTAATGTCCTATTTGAGCCGCAAAAAAAGCGGGCTATGGTGAATAAAGGAACGCAACAACCAGGATTGGCGTTGCAGGCGGCGGGCCGACTGACGGGCGGCGTCGGCCAGCGCATCCAGCTCGAGGTGCGCCCGATTGGCCATGGGATTGTTCTTCAGCCAGCTCCAGGCGTACTCCACCGGGTTCAGTTCCGGAGCGTAGGCGGGGAAGTAGCAGGGCTGCGGCCAGCCGCGGGCGAGAAGAAAGTCTTGCGTGCGGCGGGCGCGATGCGCGTTCAGCCGGTCCCACAGCATCAGCCAGGGGGCGTCGAGTTCGCCATCCAGGGCGGAGAGGAAGGCCATCACTTGGGCGGCGGCGATATCGCTGGCATGGAGGCGAAAGTAGAAACGTACGTCATCACGCGCCGGCGAAACGCACAGGGCGGCAATCGCCGACCCCTTGCGATGGTGCGCGCCCCGCTGGTACAGCACCGGGGTCTGGCCCGCCGGAGCCCAACTGCGCCGCACCAGCGGGGCCATCAGAAAGCCGCTCTCGTCCAGAAATACCAGCCAGGCCTTCAAGCGCGACGCCTTTTTTTTATGGCGGGCCATTGCTGCTTCACCCATTGGCCAATCGCTTCCTGGTCGCGTTCCACCGCCCGACGTACAGGTTTTTGAGGAGTGAAACCGAGGGCATGCAGCAGGCGGCAGACATGATCGGGATGGTAGTGGATGCCAAACCGCTGTTCGATCCAGCTGGCCACGCGGGGACAGGTCCAGAGCGGGGTAGCGAAACCCGCCGCTTCCGCGCCCCCGAGCAAGGTCTTCTCCAGCCGTTGCCGCTGGGCGGCACTGAGTCGCGGCGGCCGTCCGCAAGCGGGTTGAGCGGCCAGCGCTTGCCGGCCCTGGTGGCGTGCGGCCGAGTTCCATCGTCGAACGCTGCGACGATCAACCCCAACCCGTTGCGCGACTTCGACCGGACTGAGTCCTTGTTGCAGCAGAGCCAGCGCGCGGTAACGACGCTGCTCCAGTTCGTGCGGACTGCCACTGGGACGCATACCAGCAGTATAGGACATTATTTATGCAGGAATCAATAGAGCCCATATCTTCTCGTGGCTTCTTCGGCACGACTAAAGGTCGTGCCCTGATACAAACCAAATTTCGCAATGCACGCAACATCGGATTGGCGACGTTGGTTTTCCTTTGCGCCGCGACATTTGCCTTCGCCGCGGACCTCAACCTTCCTGCGACGATCGCCGCCGGCAACGCCGCGACATTCACCGTTCCCGGCAGCGGAAAGGCAATGCTGTACGTTTCCGGCCCGGGGACCGCGATCAAGCGTAAGGTGCAACTCGGGCAGATCAGCATCTCCGGGGATGAACTGAAGAACGCCGGCCAGTACCTGGTCTCGGTAGAAGGCGTGGGTCAGGGTTCATTCTTCGTCACCGCCAATCAAGTCGGCGCCATTGCTTTCCTGGCCAGGCCTTCCCGGGTTCCCGTCGCCACCCACGACGTCATCAGCGGAACAGCGTTTCTTTTTGACCAACATCAGAACCTGGTGATGGAGCCGCAACCGGTCAAGTTCGACCTGAGCGTCGACGGCCAGACGGTCACCCGCAACGAGATGTCGAAAGACGGCGTGGCTTACACCAAGCTGGACTCTTCCAAGAAAGAAGGTGCCGCACAGTTCGTGGCCTCTAGCGGTCCAGCGTCGGTGCGGCGCGTCGTCCAGGAAGTGGCGGCGGATCCGTGCAGCATTCGCATGAACGCGCGGCAGACGAGGAACGGTATCCTCGTCAGTACCGATCCCATCCGGGACTGTGCGGGAAATCCTGTGCCCGATGGCACCATCGTGACCTTCAGATCAACCGATACCAATGGCCGGAGTACGGTGGACGCCCATATTAAGCAAGGCATAGCCCAGGCGATACTACCGGCGAGCGAGAATGCCACGATTTCGGTCGCGTCCGGGATTGTCGTAGGGAACGAAATTCACTGGCGAGGTGGCATGTGAAGCGGGCACTCATCTCAAGCGCCGTCTTTGCGTTGGCAGTTGGCGGCTGGTGTTACGTTTCCGGCCCGGGCCGTTCGACGGTCCTTGCCGCGAACTCGCCGGCCATAACCCTTGACGTCCAGAGTGCGACTCCGCGCCAGGTTGAGGAAGCCACGCAAAACGCCCTGACGCGCGACTATGCGGCAGCCTGGCAGACCATGGCTGATGCCTTGGATCAGAACCGGCCCGATCTACTGCCGTCCAGCTTTATTGGAACCGCAGCCGACAAGCTGAGGGAAACCATTCAGCAGCAGCAGCAGGCCGGAGTTCATCGCCGTTACGTTGACCGGGGCCACAAGGTGCAGGCGATGTTCTACTCCAGCGAGGGCTCGGCGATGGAATTGCACGATACCGCGAAGTTGCAGGTTCAACTGCTTGACGGTGACCGGGTCGTCGCATCCCAGGAGGTCACGGCACAGTACGTCGTTCTGATGACGGCGGCGGAAAATTCATGGAAAGTTCGGGTGCTGCAAGAGGTTCCGGCACTTTAACGTTTGATTTCCCGCTACGTCCAACCACTTCCTGTGTTTCAATAGAGGTGGGTGAGAGGGCACTTTTCGCCACAGTTCCCGTCTTGACCATAAACCACTAAAATAGAATGACCTTTGCGGTTAGGCTTCGCATCCAATGGCCTGGAAGTCGCTGGTCCGATCAATGAATTCAAATCTGTTCTGCAAACTGTCCATTGCCTTGCTACTGGCCGCTCCTGCCAGTGCATTCGCGCAACAGCCCTCCTCCTCTGAACCGGCCTCGGGCGTGGAGACGCCGGCTCCGGTGCAGCAGGCCGCGCCTGAAACGAAGGATGCTCCGGCTTCCGCCGCCCCGGCTAGCGACGGTCAGGCATCGGCGAAACCTCCGGCCCAGCCGGACAAAGCCGCAGCTTACTACCACTTCATGATGGCCCACATGTACGAGGAGATGGTTTCCACGTACGGCCGGACGGACTACGCGACCAAAGCCATCGAAGAGTACCGCGCAGCGATCGAAAACGATCCTGATTCTGACTACCTGAATGCGGGCCTGGCAGAGCTGTATGCCAAGACCGGGCGGATTCGCGATGCTGTTCTCGAAGCGCAGGACATCCTCAGGCGCGACGGCAACAATCTTGAAGCGCGGCGGCTGCTGGGCCGCATCTACCTGCGATCGCTCGGCGACATGCAGGCTAACAACCAGTCGCAGGAAGTCCTGAAGCTGGCGATCGAGCAGTACGAGCAGATCGTGAAGCTTGATCCGAAGAGCGTCGAGGACCACCTGTTGCTTGGTCGCCTGTACAGGATCAACAACGAGCTGCTGAAAGCGGAGAGTGAGTTCAAGATTGCCGTCGGCTTGCAGCCGCAGTCGGAAGATGCCGTCACAACGCTGGCGATTCTCTACAACGAGGAGGGCGACACCTCCCGCGCGCTCCAGGTGCTTAATGCCATCCCCGAACAGGCACGCACGGCCAAGCTGTACTCCACGCTGGGCTACACCTACGAGCAGAGCAAGGAATACGGCAAGGCGGTGGATGCCTACCGGCATGCGGTTGACCTGGACAAAGACAATCTCGACTACGTTCGAGGCTTGGCACAGAACCTCTTGAACGACGGCCAGACCGACGCCGCATTCGAGCAGTACAAGCTCATCGCCGATTCGGATCCGTCCGATGCTCAAACGTACATGCGCATGGCGGAGATCTACCGCCGGAACGGCAAGTACGACCAGGCACAGGAGGCCCTGAAAAAGGCCAGCTCGATCGTGCCGGATTCGCTCGAACTGCAATACAACATCGCCGTCATCGCCGATTCTCAGGGCAAGTACGACGAAGCGATCCAGATTCTGACAGGTCTGTTGCAGAAGACCGAGCACGGCGACGGGCAGTACGAAGCTTCCGATAAGAACAATCGCGCGGTATTTCTGGAGCGGTTGGGAACCGTCTACCGTGAGGCTAACAAGCCTCAACTTGCTATTGAAACCTTTCAAAAGATGCTTACTCTGGGCGATGAAAACGCCGTTCGTGGCTACCAGGAGATCATCGAGACCTATCGCGACGACAAGAACTGGCAGATGGCCACCACCACGGCGGAAGAGGCTGCCAAGAAGTATCCGGCTGATCGCAGCCTTCAGCTCATCGCCGCCTCGCAGCAGGCTGATATGGGCAATCCCGGACAAGCGATTGAGCGCGTCCGAGGCATGCTCAAGAACAATAGCGATGATCGCGAGGTTTACATCGCTCTTGCCCAGATGTATAGCCGCACCAAGCAGTGGAAAGAAGCGGAACAGAATGTCGACAAAGCTATGGCGTTGTCTGTCAAGCAAGAAGACAAAGACTACACTACCTTCGTCGCCGGCTCCATTTATGAGCGCCAGAAGAAGTACGACTTGGCAGAAGAAGAGTTCCGCAAGGTAATCGCGAGCGATCCGAAAAACGCTCAGGCGCTCAACTACCTCGGCTACATGCTGGCCGACCGCGGCACGCGATTGGACGAGTCACTCGGCTACATCCGGCGGGCGGTAGCGCTCGATCCTAACAATGGCGCGTATCTCGACTCGCTCGGCTGGGCCTATTACAAAATGGGCAACTACGAGCTGGCGGAAGAGAACCTGCGCCGAGCTTCCGAACGCATTGGCAATGACCCGACGGTTCATGATCACCTGGGCGACCTCTACCAGAAGACCGGCCGCTTGAAACTCGCCGCCACGCACTGGGAGCGCGCCTTAGAAGAATGGAACAAAACAATTCCCGCCGAAGTCGATAGTGACGATGTCGCCAAGGTGCAGAAGGAACTGGAATCAGCCAAGGTGAAGCTGGCTCAGCAGAACGCCGGAGGAGCGAATAAGCACTAAGACAAGCGAATAAGCACTAAGACAAACGATGTTTCAATGGAGTGGGCCGCCACGTGCGGCCCACTTCTATCTTTTTGCGGCAACGTTCCTGCCAGTGCGAAGATTCGCGTCAGGGTACCTTCTCCGTAGTGAACCCGTGCTATCTTCGTTTGCACTGCTTCATCAGGTGGCAGTTAATGAGGATGGATCTTACCACTTTACGGAGCGCCGAATCTCGTCTGCACCCTTTCGATGTCTGCGTCGCTTGGCTATCAGCGCGTTCCAAGCTGTTTAGCGGCGGCTGGGGTGACGAGGAACTGCTGGCGCGAATCACCGACCTGCGGGCATATATCGACGCCGTCTCGCAGCCTGCGATCAAATGGTGCTCTTCGGGCCGGCAGCGCGATCTTCGTTTGCTCGACGGTAGCTTCGTTTCGCCCCTTGACCTGCTTCCCAAGCAGACAGCCGTGGCACATCTGCGAGCCTGGGAGCATCCGGGAAATGACACCGCTTGCATCGTTCTCGCCGCATCTCGGGACGAAGGTTACAAGGTCCGCGAGCGTGTCTTTGGCTCGCTGGTCCGCCGCGGGCTCAATCTCTATCTCTTGGAGAACGCCTATTACGGCTTACGCCGAACTGAGTCCGGTCCCTCGCTGCGCACGGTCAGCGAACATATTCTGATGACTGCCGCGACGCTTTGCGAATCGCGTGCGCTGCTGCTGTACCTGAAGCGTAGCTACCCCAAGCTCGTGGTAGTCGGCTACAGCATGGGTGGACACATGGCGGCGCTGACTGCGGCGATTTCTCCTGACCCTGTGGGCTGCGCGGCCTTAGCCACCGGCGCGTCGGCAGCCGCTGTGTACACTCGCGGGCTGTTACAGTGGAGCGTCGATTTTCGCAACCTTCCCCCTGAGTCTCCGGGGAGCCGCAAAGCTCGTCAGCGGCTGCAGCAGCTATTTCTGTCGGCAGATATCACGCAGCATCCGGCACCGTTGCGTGTCGATGCGGCAGTAATCGCCGGATGCAAACGCGATGCGTACATCCTGCCGAGCGAGACTGAGCGCCTGCACGCGCATTGGAAGGGCAGTACGCTGCGCTGGCTTGGGACCGGACACTTTTCTGCCCCGCTCACGTCGCGTCGTGCATTGTGCGACTGCGTGGCTGAAGCAGCGGGAAGACTTTGAGGTCCTATCCTCCATCCTTCCCAAACACCCCCTCGATCATGCGGCGCATGAAGTGCCCGCCGTACGATCCCGCATTCGCGGCCAGCAACTGCAAGAAGGCTCCGTACACCTGCCCGCGATCATGCGGCCATCTGACGACGAACTGGTAATAGGCAAGCACCAGCGGTACCCCCACCCAAACCAGCAATCCCCAGCGCCATGGACGCTCCGGCCTCCACACGCCGAGAACCATGGTAAAGCCAAGCACGCATAACGCCGTGAGCAGCGCATCATCCGCCTTCTGATTGATCCAGCCGGTCAGAAGCCCAAGCAGGATGGCGATGAAGTATGGCAATTAACTTCTCACTTCGCTGCTGGCTCGTAGGTGTAAAAGCCGCGCCCCGACTTCCGCCCCAGCCAGCCGGCATCGACCATCTTTATCAGCAACGGGCAAGGGCGATACTTGGGATCACCCAACCCGGCCAGCATGACGCGCATGATGTCGAGGCAGACGTCCAAGCCAATGAAATCCGCCAGTGTCAGCGGACCCATGGGGTGAGCCATACCAAGTTTGAAAACTTCATCCACCGCCTCGGGTGTCGCCACGCCCTCCATAACGGTGTACATGGCTTCGTTGAGCAGCGGCATCAGCACGCGATTGGAGACGAAGCCCGGAGCATCATTTACCTCGACCGGGGTCTTCTCCAGCTTCTCCGCCAGTTCTTTCACCGTGGCGTAGGTCTCGTTTGAGGTCGCCAGCCCGCGAATCACCTCGACCAGCTTCATCATCGGGACCGGATTGAAGAAGTGCATGCCAATGACTTTGTCGGGCCGCTTGGTGACCGCCGCCAGTTTGGTAATGGAAATGGAAGAAGTATTGGAGGCGAGGATTACCTCTGGGCGGCACATCGCGTCGAGATCGCGGAACAGTTCCGCCTTGATCTCGAAGCGCTCGCTGGCTGCCTCAACGACGAAATCGCATGCCCCCAGTTGCGTACGGTCCACGCTGGATTGAATACGCTTGAGTGCCTCGTCGCGCTGCTCGGACGTGATCTTCGCCTTGCTGACTTCGCGCTCAAGGTTCTTGCCAATCGTTTGCAACCCGCGATCGAGAAAGCGCTGTTCAACGTCGACCAATGTCACGTTGTAACCACTTTTCGCGAAAACATGAGCGATACCGTTGCCCATGGTCCCCGCGCCGATCACACCTACGTTCTTGATCTGCATGAGAAAAGCCTCGAAGAGTTATGAATGTCGATCGAAAAACATTCGAGTGTAGCAGAGAGATGGGGGTAGTGCGGGCCTTCAGGCCCGCGCTGACGGCATCGCAAACATAACGTGCGGGAGTTCCATCGCACGCGATGGAACTCCCGCCTTTATTCTCATTGGCGCTGGACACGGCGCTGAATGAAGCGCCGCACTACCCGTAACGGGCTATCGTTGCGGATTGCTTCCGTTGAAATTGCGGACGCGCAACAACAAGCAGGTCGCATTATCCTCGCCACCGCCTTCTATGGCGGCATCAACCAGCATGTCGCAAGCGACCTGGACAGAGGGGATTTGTGACAGGATGGCTTTGATTTCGCTGTCGTCAACGTGCCGCAAAATGCCATCGGTGGTCAGCAGCAATAGATCGCCTTCCTGAGCAGGGAACTCGGCGAGATCGGGAGGGCTGTCGTCGCCGGTGCCTAGAGCCCGGGTAATGATGTGTTGCGCCGAGGATTGCTTCGCCTCCTGGATTGTGAGCACCCCTCGCCTCACCTGTTCCATCACAAACGAGTGGTCTTCTGTAAGCTGCACCAACTCGCCGTCGCGCAAGAGGTAAATGCGGCTGTCGCCGACGTGCGCAATAGTGAACTTGCCATCGCAAAATCGCGCCGCGACGAGGGTGGTGCCCATGCCCGCGGCAGCTTCATTTTGATCGGCGTATCGGAGAATCGATTCGTTGGCTTTGTTAACTGCGTCGGCCAAGAGGCGAGCGCCCATCGGAGCGTCGATGAGGGTTGCGTCGGCAGCCATCGGCTCTTGATCGCGGAAATAGGCGAGAACGCTGTCGACCGCTATGCGACTGGCAATTTCCCCGGCAGCGTGGCCGCCCATGCCATCGCAGACTACATACACGCCCAACCGCTGATCGTAACCGAAGCTGTCCTCGTTGGACGAGCGCACTCTTCCTATGTCGCTGCGTCCGGCGACCTCGAGACCCATTGCCATCTGCGCTATCAGTTTACGACGGTATTAAAAAACGTGCGAGTGACCAAAGTGGGGGCTGGCGGGTGCTGCGTACGATAACGCTAGTAACTGGCCGTTCCGTGGCACGCAGCCAGCGGGAACAGGCAGCCATCCAGCAGGTTCACTGCTTCTAACCATTGTGCCGATACCCGATCAGGTCATTTGGCTCTTCCTGTTGGCAATCCCCATCGCCTGCGTCTCCTGGACAGTGACTCACGAGGAGGTCTTCCGCGAGCCTCGCGAGTACTGCGTTCGCAAGAGCGAGGGACACCCCAGCCTGCTCTGCCGCAAGTTTTACTACCTCTTCACCTGCGAATACTGCTTCAGTCACTACGTGACCATCGTTTTTCTGCTGATCACGCGTTATAAGCTTGCTGTACGACGACTGGCGGGGATACCTGATGTCGCTCTTCTCTCTGGTGTTCATCGCCAACTTCTATATCGGCGCCTTCGGAAAAGTGAAGCTGGGCGTGACGAAAGAGCGGGTCGAGATTAAAGCGATCGAACGGCAAGCCAATGGAGCGGAACCGCAGATTCACAGGCCCGCGGCGTAGGGGCTTTTGAGCAGAGGAGTCCCGCGTCAGGGCACGGCCTTGGTTACGCGCACAAACTGCAGGTCCCTCGACTCCTCCCCCTCGCGCTGCTCGGCGTCGTCGCTCGGGATGACAGAGATGCTGTTTGCTGCCAATGCCTTCGGGCTCTACTCTGGCTCTTATTGCTTCGGCGGTGCCGGCGCGGGCTGCGGCTGTGTCCCCTTCTGCTGACCGTCCTTGGAAATTTCCTGGCCTTCGTAGGTGATCTTCACGTTCGAGCCGAACCGCTTGTAGTCGGTATATTTCACGATCTGCCGAATGTGAATGTCGCCGGTGGAGAAGTGCAGCGTGTCATCGACCTTGGTATAGACCGGGAACCAGTACTTGCCGTCGATCTGCTGCCGCCATGTGGTGAAGTTGGGAAACAGGTTTTCCTGGCCGCCGCGTTTCTTCGTGCCCAGGTCAGGCACGTTCTTGCCGTAGGTCTTCACGATCTGGAAGTCGTGGTCGTCAACCCATATCCGGCCCTGAAAGTATCGCCGGTTCTTGTCGATCTGCTTGGGCGCAACATCGAAGACGTAGGTGCCAAGCTCGTCCTCCCGCTGCTTCCCGACATAAAGAATGTTGTAGTCCGGGATCTCGTCGCTGGTAAGCACGAATGGCATGCGCCGCCGGATGTCGTCATAATCTTCTTTGGTCATCAGGATTCCGACCAGCGTCGACTGCGGCGCGAACACCACGTGTTCGATGCGATTGCCGTTGTTGTCAAAGAGCACGTCTTCCACTTCGCGGAACTCACCGTTGGGAGTATCGCCGTCCAGCGTTTGCACCAGCAGGTCCTGCCGGTAGGCGTATTGCTCGCGCGCGATCTTGAACTGCTTTTCCTTGGAAGCGAAGTTCTGGATGATCTGGTCAACCGTGATGCCGGTTGGCTGCGACGGATCGAGCGGACCTTCTCCGCGATCGGAAGCGGCGAACAGCGGAGCCGCGAGCAAAAGGAATACAAGTGCAATCTGCGTTATGCGGCGGTGTGCAAGAGGTTTCGAGTACATCAGGCATCCTGTATGGATTCTAGCGGAAAGCCTCACTCTTGTTTAGACGATGGGAAAGAGCCAAAGGTAGGAATGCCCCCTCCAGCAGATAAGTGCCAAGGGGCGGAGTAGCTGTTTCGAGCCGCATTAGCTGGCCTCAAGCTTCTTCACGCGATCGTTTTAACGCTTCCATCTCAGTATCGATGGCACGCAGGGCGACAGCATGAGTTCTCTGCCGCATTTCGACCGGCGATGCCCATTTATGGAACTCGGTCAGCAGAGCGGTTTCAGTTCTTTCGATCCGCGCCGCTATGCGCTCCTCACTGGCGAAGATTTGAGACGAGACTTGGTCTGCGATCCACTGCTTATCTTCTTGGGTAAGCACATCAAAGATTTTACCCTAAGCTGACTGCAGGACCTCTCATTTACACTATCCCGTCTGCAGTATTGCGAGCCTGCCCGTCATCCTACGGCCGCTCGCGGAGGCTTATGCTTCGTCGCATCTTTGTAGCTCTCTTGCTGTTCTCTCTTGCAATTCCAGCTCTCGCCCAGATCAAGCACCCCTTCACTTTCGAAGACATGATGCAGCTCAAGCGCATCGGCGAGCCGATTGTTTCTCCCGACGGCAAATGGGTCGCCTTCAGCGCGGTCGATGTCAGCCTTGAAGCCAACACGCGCACGCCACACCTGTGGATCGTTCCCATGTCGGGAGGCGAAGCCCGACGGCTAACTCCCACTACCGGCCCCGGCGAAGATCGTCCGCGCTTCTCGCCCGACGGCAAGAGCCTCATCTTTGAATCGTCGAAAGACGGCGGCTCGCAGATCTGGTTGCAGAGCTTCGACTCTGCCACGGGATCTCTGACTGGCGATGCCCGTAAGATCACCAACATCTCGACCGAAGCCTCAGGCGCGCTCTGGTCTCCCGATGGCAAGAGCATTCTGTTCGTCTCCGACGTCTATCCCGATTGCAAGGACGATGCATGCAACAAACAGCGTGACGAAGAGAAGGCAAAGTCCAAGGTGAAGGCGCAGCTCTTCACCTCGCTTATGTTCCGTCATTGGACACACTACTCCAACGGCAAGCGCAGCCATCTCTTTATCCAGGCGGTGGAAGGCGGTGCGCCGCTCGATCTCACGCCCGGCGATCACGATGTGCCTCCATTCTCGCTCGGAGGCCAGGACCAGTACGGCTTCTCGCCCGACGGCAAAGAAGTCGCCTACACCAGCAACCTCGACAAGGTCGAAGCCACCAGTACCAATACCGACGTGTTCGTGGTTCCTGTCACCGGCGGCGAGCCGAAGAAACTGACGACCAATCCCGGCAGCGATGGTACGCCGCTCTACTCCCCCGATGGCAAATACATCGCGTATCGCTCACAGTTCCGTGGCGGCTATGAGAGCGACCGCTTCCGGTTGATGCTGTATGAGCGCGCGACCGGCAAGCTCATGGACATGACGCCCAACTTCGATCGCTGGGTCGATTCCATGGCGTGGTCGCCCGATTCGAAGTCGATCTACTTCACCGCGGGCAACCAAGGCGAGAACCCGATTTACGTGCTCAACATCGGGCAGCCGAACCCCTGGCCGCAGGAGTTACTGGATGGTTATAACGACAGCCCAGCCCCGACTCCGGATGGCAAGACTCTCGTCTTCGACCAGATGTCGATCAGTGCCCCGAACGAGATCTACACGGCGCCGCTAGATTTCATTGCTTGCCGCATCGCCGTTCCGGGCAATGCGTACAGCGTTCCTGACTGCCTGCTTTCCAAGGCCAAGCCCCTCACCATGCTGAATGAGCCAGTACTGTCGCAGATCGCCATGCAGCCGATGGAATCGTTCTGGTTTACCGGTGCGGCGAAAGAAAAGGTACAGGGCTTCATCATCCGGCCACCGGGCTTCGACGCGAGCAAAAAGTATCCGCTGAAGTACCTCATTCATGGCGGGCCGGAAGGATCGTGGGGCGATGACTGGTCGTATCGCTGGAACCCCGAATTGTTCGCGGCCAATGGCTATGTCATCGTGATGGTCAACTTCCACGGCTCAACCGGCTACGGCCAGAATTTCATCGACGCCATCAATGGCAATTGGGGAGGCGCGCCGTTCGACGACCTGATGATGGGACTCGACTACGCCGAGAAGAGCTATCCCTTCATCGACAAGAACCGCGAGTGCGCGCTGGGCGCCAGCTACGGTGGGTACGCCATCAACTGGATCGAAGGCCATACCGACCGCTTCAAGTGCCTGGTCTCGCATGACGGCATGTTCAACTCCGAGTCGGCTTACGGCACGACCGAGGAGCTGTGGTTCAACGAGTGGGAGTTCAAAGGCACTCCGTGGACCAACCGCGAGATGTATCGCAAATGGTCGCCGCATCTGTTTGCCAAGAACTTCAAGACGCCGCTGCTGGTAGTGCACGGACAACTCGATTACCGGCTCGACGTGTCGGAAGGCTTCCAGCTCTTCACCACGTTGCAGCGGCTGGGCATTCCGTCGGAGATGCTTTACTTCCCCGATGAAGGCCACTGGGTACTGAAGCCGCAGAACTCGCAGCTCTGGTGGCGAACCGTGACCGACTGGGTCGACCGCTGGACAAAGACCAATCAGTAGCGCGGTCAGAAAAAGCTAGCCACGGATCGCCACACATTTCACGGATTTGTTTATTTCTAGTCCGTTTAATCCGTGGTAGTCCGTGGCCGCGTTTTTGTTTTGCTACCACACAACGCACTGTCTCCAACCGAAGAAATAAGTCGGGCCCACAACGGCCTGGAATCTCTTAGTTACGCAACCTTCGACTCTCGAGTCAGTGCATCGCCTGCGCAGCGGGCGTCCCATCGGACCATTTGGCAACCCAGACCATAAAAATAGTCGCCCGCTCTTCAGGGTCATCCGCCGCAATAATCGGAGACCCCGGCAGATTGGCTCCCCAACTTTTCGCTGCATTGGCTGAAACAAAAAACATCAGATGTGGATGCCAGCTCTTGCCCTCGTCGCCCAAGTACTGCTGCTTCGACAGCATGTAGCACATCGCTCCCGGTTCCAGCGCGGGCAGTTCCTTCTTATCCAGCGCCGATGCGATCGCGTCGACAATCTCTGCCTTGGACTTTCCTGCCAGCACCAGTTTGGTTTTCGTCAGGAAGATGGGCAGAAAGGTCTTTGCGGCTGCCGGATTAAAGCAAATGGGCCCGCGCACCTTGGGATTCCAGAATCCCTGATCATCGGTGGCGGCGCCCCAGGAACGCTCCACGATGCACAAAAAGCCATTCGTGCCTTGCACAGCGGTCGTGTAGCCCTTCGATCCAAGCACCATCACTTCGGCTTCGTCCGAGATGGATTTTGGGGCAGCGCTGCGCGCCAGCGCGATTTCAGAATCCTTGTCGGGCATCAAATACTGGTCAAGCGGAGCCATTGCGGGATAGGAAGTGTTCGCGGCGGGCGCCTGTGCCTGACACGTTGCTCCAGATAAGGCGACCTGTAAAAAGAAAGCTAACGCGATCAGTCTGAAGCCCTTCTGATGCATGGAACCCTCCTTCGGCGATCATCTCCGTCTGCCAATCCAGGCTTAGGTCTGCGCCGTTTCGAAACCGGATTTTCGCGAGAGCCTATTACACTACGTACCCCGAAACCCGAGACTGGCGCGGATTACTCATCGACGGCGAGATTTCGAATCCTCCTCATCGAAGACCGAGTAAAATCTGCGGCCTTGGGGTTGCAATGTTGAACGGGGGTAGGGTTGCTGTGAACACGCTCTTAGTGTCGCTTCCTCCGGCCATGGTTGCGGCCGCGATTCCAAGCGAAGTGATTTGGTCGTATCTCGCTTTTACGGTGATCTTTGTCGTTGGGCTGGTCGCGATTTTCGTTCGTGGCGATTGGCAAAAAGCGCGAGGACTTGGCAAGCTGATTCTCTTAGGGCCGATTTTCTACGCCGCGCCACTGGCGGCCTTCGGCACCGAACATTTCACTCTCACCAGAGTCATCGCCTCCATCATACCGAGATGGATTCCGTGGCATTACTTCTGGGCGTACTTCGTCGGTACCTGTTTTATCGCAGGTGCTCTCAGTCTGGTGACGAGAATTCAGGCGCGCCTTGCGGCGAGTTTGCTGGCGTTGACGTTCTTTCTCTTCGTGCTGCTGATGTACATCCCGGCTTCCATACGTCATCCGGACAATCGGATTTTTCTAACCATCGCGTTACGCGAAACATCCTTCAGCGGCGGCGCTCTGGCGATGGCCGCAAGCCTTAGCGACCCTTGGCGCAAGCGTGGCGCGCGCATCGTGACGACAGTTGCACGATACTTCGTCGCCGTTCCCGTGCTGTTTTTCAGCTACGAGCAATTTCTGCACGGCGATCATGTTCCCGGCGTTCCCCTGGAGCCATTGACTCCCACGTACATCTTCGGCCACGCCGTCTGGACTTACCTTGCAGCCGCGGTTTATGCAGTTGCGGGCGTCATGTTGATGATTGGGAAGAAGACCCGCGCAGCCGCGACGTGGCTGGGCCTGACTGTGCTGTTCGTGGAGTTGGTGGTCTACGTACCGATCGCAGTGGTGGAACGCGCCAGCCTCGACAAGGGTCTCAACTACATGGCGGACACCCTGATGTTTTGCGGAGCCGTACTTTTGCTGGCAGGCGCCATGCCGCGGGAAACGTAGCGCCGGCAATCATCGCCGGGTGCAGCACGCCTTCAGGCGCGCCGCATCGCGCATCCATTTTGCTTGTCATCCCGAAAGGGCTTCAGAGGCTGCTGAAAAAGTACCTTTGGGGTGCATTTGGTAAAGAAAATCGTCTGTAAGCCGTTGGATTTTCCTCCACCAAATCGCCTGAAATTACTAAGTTGGTTCCTTTTTCAGCAGCCTCTTCAGCCGTGCCGTACATCTGGCTCCTCTTTCTTAGTGTGTCATCCCGAGCGACGACGCCGAGCAGCGCAAGGGCGAGGAGCCGAGGGACCTGCAGTTTGCGTCCTAGCCAATAAACCGACCTAATCCAACATTAGCAACAAGCAGAAACCACCATCTTCGATCGGCCAACGAGAGCAGATCCCCTCGTTGCGCTCGTGATGACAAAAAGGGAAGCCCCTACCACACCACGCAGCGCTTGTCCGCCGGACGCACCATCGTCGAGCCTGCCTTGCACGAGAACGCTTCGGCAAAGGGCGGGAAGTTCGACAGCGGCCCAATTACGCGGTACTTCGCCACGGGATGCGGATCGCCCTGTATCATCTTGCGCTGCGCCTCAGGACGCGTTTCGTCTCCGCGGAATTGTCCCCAGGCAATGAAAAACTGCTGATAGGGAGTAAAACCGTCGATGGTCGGCTGCGGCTTCGCCTTCTGGGCTTTCTGGAACGCGAGATACGCGATCTTCACGCCGCCGAGATCGCCGATCGACTCACCCAGCACCAGCTTGCCGTTGTGATGGATGCCGGGCTCGATGTAGTAGTTATCGAACTGATCGACAACGCACTGCGTTTTGGCTTCGAAACGCTTGCGGTCTTCCGGCGTCCACCAGTTATTCAGGCGGCCCTGGGCGTCGAACTGCGAACCTTCGTCGTCGAAGCCGTGACTAATCTCGTGGCCCATGACGACACCGATTGCACCGTAGTTGACCGCGTCAACATAGTTCACGCTGAAGGCGGGCGGCTGCAGAATACCTGCCGGAAACGTGATCGTGTTCAGCAGCGGATTGTAGGACGCATCTGAGGTGGGCGTCGTCATGTCCCAACGGCCACGATCGGTTGCCTTGCCGATTTGTGCAATGTCATCGGCCACGTTGAACTTTGAGGCATTGACCACATCAGTAAAGAACGAGTCGCGTGAAATCTCGACCTTGCTGAAATCCCTCCACTTGTCGGGATAGCCGACCCTCACGTCGAAGGTCGAAAGCTTCTCCAGCGCGCGCTTCTTGGTCGGCGGCGTCATCCAGTCCAGGTTCTGCACCGTGTCGGTCATCGCCAGCAGGATGTTGTGCACCATCTCATTCGCGCGGGCCTTCGCCTCAGGCGGGAAGTAGCGCGTTACGTACTCCTTGCCCAGCGGGTCGCCCAGCAACCGGTCGGCAGCTTCCGCACACTGCTTCCAGCGCGGCTTCAACTCGGTCCGGCCCTCAAGATCTTTTTGGTAGAACGCAAAATTCTCATCCACGAACGGTTGCGATAGATAAGGCGCGGCGGTGTGCAGCAGCTGCCATGTCAGATAGGTTTTCCAGTCGGCCAGCGATGCGCCGGTGATTTGCTTGTCGAACTCCTCGAGAAACTGCGGCTCCTCGATGTTGAGGGGACCGCGCGGAATCTTCGCCGAATCGAAGTAGGCGGTCCAATCGAAATGCGGAGCGAGCTTCTGCAGCTCTGCGAACGTCATCCTGTGATCAAGCTGCTGCGGATCGCGCTTCGCCACATTGTCAAGCGACGCCTTGGCCAGCGACGTCTCAAACTGCATAATCCGGTCGGCCGCTTTCGCAGCATCGGCATTGCTGTAGCCCGCGAGCTCGAACATCTTGGCCACATGCACGACATATTTCTCGCGCGCGTCTTTGAAGCGCTGCTCCGGCTTCAGGTAATAGTCGCGGTCCGGCAGTCCCAGGCCGGCTGCGCCGATGTCGGCGATGATCATCGATGGCTTATGCAGATCGGGCGACGAGGAAAGAGCAAACGGGACGTGGATCGACATTGCCTGAAGCGTAACGATCATCTTCTGCATGCCCGCACCGTCGTGGATGGCGTCGATCTGGTTCAAGTAAGGCTTCAGCGGAGTGACACCGGCGGCGTCGATCTTCGACTCGTCCATGCACGCGCCGTAGAAATCGCCGATCAACTGCTGCGACGAGCCCTTCGGCTGATTCTGCTTTGCCGCCTCTTCTTGCAGAATTGTCTTGAGCTGTCCTTTATTAGTTTCGCCCGCGGCCCAGCGGCGGCTCCAGCGATCCATGGAGGCGGGAATCGGATTCTGCGCCCGCCAGGCGCCGTTGGCGAACTCATAGAAGTCGTTGCAGGGATCGGCCTTGCGATCGAGATCGCTGACTTCGATGCCACGTTGAGTTTGTGATTGAGTTTGTGCAAGGAGTGGAATCGCCGGCAACAGTGAGCAGAGAAGGAGTAAGGTTGGTCGCATGATTCCTCGCTTTCGAAAAAAACAAACCATACAGTATGCTTGGCGGGCGCGCCCTACGGCAAACCGTATGGTGCAAAAAGGAGGCAGATTGGGATGACTGACATTGCCGCGCTTTATCTCGACGAAGCTTTCCGCTCCCTGCGCGGGAACAAGCGCCTGGCCGACGGCGCGATGGCTCAGCTCAACGACGAGCAGTTCTTTGCGGTCCCGAGTGCCGAGTCTAACAGTGTCGCCATCATCGTGAAGCACATGGCGGGCAACATGCGCTCGCGCTTCACGGGCTTCCTCACCAGCGATGGCGAGAAGCCCGAGCGTAATCGCGATCAGGAATTCATCACCCATGATGCCGAAACCCGCGCCGACCTGATGCGCTCCTGGGAGAACAACTGGCAGCTCGTCTTCGAGACCATCAACTCGCTCAGCCCTGATGATCTTGCGCGCACCGTCACCATTCGCGGAGAACCGCACTCCGTGTTGAAAGCTATTCACCGGCAGGTGGCACATTACGCGTATCATGTCGGGCAGATCGCATTTCTCGCCAAGCACTGGAAGGGCGCCGACTGGCAGACGCTCAGCGTTGCCAAGGGCCAGAGCGAGCAGTTCAACGCGCGAATGATGGCCGAAAGGAAGGAAAGGTAGCGCCTTGAGTAAGTCGCTCTCGCGAAGTCTCTTTGGGTTTTTCAAGCGGGATCAGCCGTCCGAGCCCGACGATAACCGGGATCAGGCCTCTGAGCCAGACGATGACTGCGATTGGTTCTGGCCGCCAGGTGACGTCCACGATGTACAGGCCTGGGACAAATACTGGCGGCAACAGATTGAGAACGGGTTAGGGCCGCCGATATTCGACATGTTTTGCCGTGACAAGGAGCTTGTCGAAGCCATGCGGCGCCGGGAAATGAAAACGGTACTGTGCGCCGGCAATGGTATCTCTCAGGAGCCGCGCGCACTTGCCGAGGCCGGCTTCGACGTAACAGTGCTTGATTCTTCTGTTGTCGCTCTTGAGATCGCTCAGCGCTGCATATTCACCGTGGAGGATCTAAAGCGCTATTACCCGCTCGACCTCCGGCAGGCCGGCGGAAACATCACATACGTGGCAGGTAGCTTGCTGGATCCTAAGATCGCCCCCGGGCTGTTCGACGTTGTGATTGAGCGCTGCACCCTGCAGCTCTTCCCTCCCGCGGAAAAGGGCGACGCCTTGCAATCGCTGACAGATCGGCTGACACCTACAGGTATCTTTGTGAGCCACTGCCATAACGGGGGCTGGAGACCGGAGGAACCCCTCATTCATCCGCTAGAAGATATGTTGCGCTTAAAGGGCTGGACGATTGAGAACGGATACGGACCTTCAGACGTACAAGGGCGTGTCGCGCGACTTTCTATCTCCACTGGATAAACCTTCTCGCCCGGCGCCCCGCTCATTCCATCGGTTGGAAAGAGTGGGATTCATAGAACGTCACGTGCAACCCCACAAACTTGTTGCTGTCAAGAATCTGATGGAGCGCTGCTTAGTGTTGCAAGCGGAGGACTGGCAGTGGAGTATTTTCTCCGCATATGCTTACGAACCGGGCCTGGTCTATATTGAGCGTTGTCCGTTGCGAGTCGGTGTCCTACCCTGTCACTCATTCCAACCGATGGAAGAGTGGGGGCAGCCAGCAGATCGATGTCGCCCAAGGCCAGGAGGAATAATGTCGCGCGAAGCAAGGGCAACAGGATCAAAAATAACCTTGCACGTGGTTTCAAGCCTGGATGGGTTCATCGCAAGGAAGGACAACGGTATCTCATGGCTGGATGTCAATGGAAGCTTCTACGAAGCCGGGGTTTCCATTTCGGAGGAAGAAGCCGCAACCTTCGTCAAAGCCATAGACTGCTATGTACTTGGTTCTCGCACGTATGAACACGCACTGGAACTGGGCTGGCCCTATGGCGATACTCCGACGGTGGTGGTAACCGGCAGAGAATGGCCCTCGGCGAAGAAGAGCGTCGAGTTCTATTCGGGTGATCTCGAAACACTCGTTAAGCTGAAACTTGCGCCGAGATTTCGCAACATCTGGTTGGTTGGCGGAGCCATGCTATGTCAGCGTTTTCTCGAACTCGGCCTGGTGGACGAAATCAGGTTGACCATAGCCCCTGTCCTGTTGGGTGACGGGCTCCGGCTATTCGGTGGTCTCCCGACGGAGGAGAGGTGGGATTTGAAGAACGTGGTCGCTTACAAGAATGGTTTTGTTGAGTTGTCATACGCCGCCTCCACCGTGTGAGCATCAGAAGAAATCCCCAGAACTCTGCTTCACGTAACCTGCGCTGAGCGAGGTCGAATCGTCCTGTGCTGTCATCGCACGCCTCCGGGCTTAGCCTTGCGAGGGGACGGTTCACCCCAACACGAGGCAGTTTCACCCTGGCACCTAAAGCAAGGCCTTCAACCACCGCGCAGCCACCGCGTGCTAGAATTGCGGGTTTGCCCGACCCATTCACATCTTTGTTAGTCCATCATTCGCCGCCATCCGCAGCGGCCTGCGAGTCATTCTCATGTCCAATACCATGCTTGCTGTCGTAAAGCCGGAGCCCGCTCCTGGCACAGAGATCCGCGAAGTTCCCCGTCCCACATTTGGCCCCAACGAAGTGCTGGTGAAGGTCGAAGTAGCGTCCATTTGCGGCACCGACCTGCACATCTATAACTGGGACCAGTGGGCGCAACGCCGCATTCATCCGCCGCTCATTCCGGGCCACGAATTCTGCGGCATCGTGGAAGCCGTGGGCAAAGATGTCACCGCCGTGAAGGAAGGCGACTTCGTCTCCGCCGAGATGCACGTGGCCTGCGGCAAATGCCTGCAATGCCGCATCGGCGAGGCGCACATCTGCCAGCACGTAAAGATCATCGGCGTCGACGCCAACGGTGCGTTCGCCGAATACGTTGTCATTCCCGAGAGCAATATCTGGAAGCTCGACCCGTCCATTCCGAAGGAGTACGCGTCGATCCTCGACCCGCTGGGCAACGCCGTACACACCGTGCTGGCGGGCGAGATCGCCGCCAAGAGCGTTGCCGTCACCGGATGCGGTCCGATCGGCCTGTTCTCGATCGCCGTTGCTCGCGCCTGCGGAGCCACGCAGATCTTCGCGCTGGAGGTCAACGAACATCGCCGCAAGATCGCCGAGCAGATGAACGCCGACTTCGTCCTCGATCCCACTAAGGACGACATATACGGCATCGTGATGGACAACACTGGCGGCACCGGCGTGGATGTCGTGCTCGAAATGGCCGGGCGAACAGAAGCCATTCGTACCGGATTCAAGATCCTGCGTCTCGGCGGACGCATGTCGCTGTTGGGCATTCCTTCGAAGCCGGTCGAGCTTAACCTGGCCGAGGAAGTCATCTTCAAGGGCGCAACCGTGCAGGGCATCAATGGACGCCGCATGTACCAGACGTGGTATCAGATGACCGCGCTGCTCAAAGCCAACATGCTTGACCTGCATCCGGTCATCACCGACCGCATTGCCATGAGGGACTTCGCCAGCGGCATGGCGCGCCTGCAAACCGGCGAGGCCAGCAAGATCCTGATGTACCCCAACGGGACGCGGTAGTGCTCTTGGCTTTTGTGCCTTAATAGAGCAACGCTTCAGCGCTGCGTTCGGCCTGAGCCGATTTGAAGGGGCGCGACTTCAGCCGCGCCGTCGCGCTGACATTTGCCTGCTGGTTTGTCATTACGAGCGAAGCGAGGAATCTGTTCTTCTCTCCCAGAGAAGGTGTTTTGCGCCGCCAACCAATTGCCCCGCGAACGAGAGCAGATCCCTCGCTTCGCTCGTGATGACAAAATTCCGAGGGCGGCCCCGGCTTCAGCCCATGCGGTTCGCTTACCACTCTCCTTTTCTGCGATAAACTTCAGAACAGCCATTCCTCCCCAGGAGCCGTCTTTGATTCGTCAATCGCTCTGCTTCACCTTCTACTGCACCTTCTGGTAGTGCGAGTTTGTGGTGGTCACCACAAGCTTCTTCGCGGTCGCGCCGAGCACGATCTTCTGCGCATAATTGGTGCCTCCTGGCAAGGTGGCAAAATGGGTGTCCAGCGTAACCGCCTCGCTGGGCTGCTGCATGTAGGTCTTCACGCTCATCTGTGCGATCTTTTTCGCCTGCGCATTGAAGGTGATCATCAACTCGTCGCCCGGTTTGTCGTAGTTATGGAAGGTCAGATTCACTGTGCCAGGTATGGACCCCTTGCTAATCGAAGCGTTGCCCGCCTGATAGGACTGTTGCAGTTTCACCGGGTCAGGCGGGACATACAGACTCAGGAGATCCTTCACATCGCCCATATAGTCCTGCATCTCCTCGGTCTTCTTCTTGACCATCCGCTGTTTGAAGCGCCCGCCTTGCGACGGCTGCATGCCCTCAGAGGCGATCGGGGTTTTCTGGACCTTACCGTCGGCACCGTACTGACATAAGAACTGCTTTGGAGGTTTAGGCTCCCCCTTCAGCGTTAGCTGGGTCGTCTCCGTCCACTGGTATTGGTGCAACCGCTGCTGATTTTGCGTCACAGACTGCTTCAGCGCAGCCATCTTATCGGCCAGATCGCCTTTGCCACCCTGCGCGGCAGCTGGCAGGGCTGTGAGCGCTGCGGCAATGATCACAACGGTTAACGTGCGACGCCTCCAAAAGTCAGCCATCACTTCGTCTCCTGTTTTCTGACTGTGCACACGATTCATGCGAAGCCAATTTTCGGCCACACCCCAACCTTCGTTATCTCTTTAGCGCCAACCAAGGCGGCGCCCATTCAGGCGCTTTCCGCAATGTATAGTGCTGTTTCTGATTGCGGCAAGTTTGTTTTGCCACTTAACTATCCGCCGATTGGACAATGAGATTTGTGTATAATACTTGTGCGTTTGTTCGAACGGCTTGACCACAGCCATCCCTCCTGACCGAGCGATTCCTGTCTGGTAACTTCCGATCTGTCCAGCGCAACATCAACACAAGGAAAAACCTAGAAATACAATGGAACAAGGAACTGTGAAGTGGTTTAACGATGCCAAGGGCTTCGGCTTTATTTCGCGCGAGAACGGCGACGATGTATTCGTGCATTTCTCGGCGATTCAGGCTGGTGGCTTTCGCTCGTTGCAGGAAGGTCAGCAGGTCAGCTTTGAAGTGAAGCGCGGGGCCAAGGGCTGGCAGGCCGAAAACGTACAGCCTCTCTAATCGGAAGCACAACGAAACTGGAGGGCAGCAACGGCTGCCCTTCCTCTCTTTGACGGCGAGCTCGCAGCTTGAGTCTTCCAGTCGCACACGTCAACCGAATTCTGGCCTGGCCCAGCATCGGCCGGGATCAAATAAGAGGACGCTATGAAGAATATCTACGTTGGAAACTTGAGCTACGACGCGACGGAAGATCAAGTTCGTTCGCTGTTCGAAGCCTACGGTCCAGTCGACAGGGTGAGCATCGTGACCGATCGCGATACCGGCCAGCCGCGCGGCTTTGCCTTTGTCGAGATGACGGACGACGATGCCGCCACTAAGGCCATGGAAGGTCTGAACGGGACCAAGATGGGAGGCCGCAATCTCAACATCAACGAAGCCCGGCCGAAGGAGAGCCGTCCGCGCGGCGGTGGCGGGGGTGGCGGTCGTGGCGGCTATGGTCGCGATAGCGGCGGTGGCGGACGCGGCGGCTACGGCGGCGGACGCGGGGGCGGTGGCGGTGGCGGAAACCGCTGGTAAAAGTTGCAACAGTAAAATCAAAAAGGGCGCTCATCGAGCGCCCTTTGTTCATGGACTTCACAGAGCTCCGACCCGCAGTCGAAATCGCACTATGGCGACGCCAACAAAAATGGGCGGAGTCCCCTCCGCCCGAGAAGTTCGTCCCCTCGCGTTCCACATAAACAGAACGTCCGGTCCGAAGAAACTAGAACACCATGACGGTGATTGGGTTTGACGGAATTCCGTTGGCGACGACCTCCATCTTGGTCGTTCCGGTTTCCGCATTCGCCGGCACATCAAAGTGCGTGCTGGCGAGCGTTGCCACATGACGAACGCCCATGGAGCTGTGATCGTGCGTGCGAGCGTAGAACACATGGCCAGTCGCCATATTGGTCAGGCGGACGAGTGGATAGTTCGTCGCCGTCTGGAACTCATCGCCGAATCCGTGAGCTTCTGACATTCCGTTGAAGTTCGATCCATACGCGGAGTATGTCGACCCACGCTGCAACGCAGCAACCGTCAACGGGAACAGCATCGGCGCCCAGAACTGCTGGTAAGTGCCCGTGCCCTTATAGACTTTCCTCCCGTCGATCATGATTTCGCCCGTGGGAAGCACCAGCAAGCTGCCGCCACCCGAGCCCGTTCTCGTCATCGTGGTTCCGTTGAATTCGTACAGGTTGTTGAAGGCGCTGCTCACCAGGACGTTGCCATTGGGCAGCAGAGCGGCGAAGTCATCGTCGCAGTAATCGCCGCCCGGAAAGTCTGGGCCCTTGACCCATGTACCCGGCTGGTCTGGTGCTCCCGGCGTATAGATCGCGGTGTGACCGGTTTGCTCGCCACGATGGAGGGCGCCGGTAGCGAAAACTGTGCCGTCAGGACGCAGAACCGCAGGGCCGATTTCGCCCGGCGGGCAGTACGTTCCCCACTGGCCGTTGATGCAGCCCACTTCCGGTGGACCCATCAGCAGTGCCTGCGTGCTGCCGTCCTGAATCCAGGTCTGTGTGGTACGGTCGTAATGCTCCGAGTTTGGAGAATTCAGCACGTCAGCTGTCACGAATGTGCCGTTGGGCAACAGCGTCCAGCCTTCTTCGGCAAACCAGTCGCTCTTGCCGGTGGAGGCCAGCGGGGTCCAGGTCAGAGTATGGGGATCAAGTTCGGCCATCCTCATAGTCATCTTTTGGCCGAGCACGAACTTGCCATTCGACAGCACAACCGATGGCGAATCGCCAATAAAGTCGAATCCGTCAGGTGGAGGCTGCATGGTCCAGGTGTTGGCGACGGGATCGTAAACCGCACCCTGGTTGGTGAATGCGAAAGAGCCGAAGTTGTATTCGCCACCCTCGATAATAACGCGTCCATCGATGTTCACAGCTTGGGCCTGAGCGTAGGGCGCATAGCCCGGCGGCAGGCTGGCTACCTGCTTCCATGTGCCATTGATGTAGCTGCCATTGATGTCAGGTGTAAGGGTCCACCAATCTGTATCGCTGTTGCCCTGTACCAGCGCTCTGCCATCGGTAAGTAGCAACACCGTTTCAGCCCCGTCAGGCGCTGTGTGGTTGAGGGGGGTGATGGTTTGGGCATTGACCACTGCGCAGGCGCCGAGCGCCATTGCAGCTAAAGTAAGCAAAAATCTCCTCTTCACGATTGTCCTCTCCAAAAATCTTGAATTCAGGTGAAGCACGTCTTTCACGGCAGGAGCAGCTCAAGCGGTGATTGAACGCAAGTATCTTGTCGCGGAACTTTTCAGGAGGTGTTGGTCTACGAGAAAAGTGAGTGACAAATGTGGCAGAATCTTCTCGCACCGAGCGCAACGATGTCAATTGCGGATTTGTAAATCGCGACGGCACTTACAACGCGAGCTGTAGTATTTGCTGAAATCCCCGCGAAAAGTAAAGGAATCTCGCCGGGCTTCTATGGGAGAAGCACTGTCGGGTCAATCCACGAGTGTTATCAGCGCCTCGCTTTAAAATTCGCCCCTCAAATGTTCAAATGCTGCGACTGTGTGTGGATTTCGTACTGCTCGATGCAGGTGCATTCTCCCTGCGATCAGTTCCACATCCGGTGCTCCGCTGTTCTACACAAGAACGCCTTCACGGTGCGGTCGTGTATGCCTCGATGAAAAATTGAGTACAAGCGGATTCACCAGGCGCTCAAAGTCTTTGTAAGCCAGGCGAATCAGCTCATAATGAGATCCAGCATTGAAGGCGATCTCCTCGTCCAGCGTAAGCGTCTCGTCCACATAGACCGGGATCCCGTAAAGGTTCCCGAACGGCGGCATGGCCCCGGTTTCGCAATCGCGAAAGTGCTGCTTGAATTCGTGCTCGCTGGCAAGTTCAGCCACGCGCACTCCTGTAGCCTTCTTGATGGCCCCAAGGTTGACCTGGTACGAAGCGGGCAGTACGGCCATTCCCAGCGCCCCATCCAGCTTGAGGATTACTGTCTTAGCCAATTCCTTTCCGGAGATATGCGCAACAGCAGCGATTCCTTGAGCTGTATACGCTTTGGAGTGCGAGATAACTACGTAGCGAATATGGTGTTGGTCGAGGAAAGCTCGAAGCTGATTGAGCGGCATATGAACCTCCGTGTCGTCGGCCCCAGAGCCGCTTTGCCGAGGCTCTTCCGTGTCAAAATCGACCGGGAGTGCCGGGCTAAATGCCTGCGACTCATTAAAGCCTGATCAGCCTAAGTCTAGGCCTCGCAGAAAACAGCACAAGTCCATGCATCACAGAGGCAATGTGACGGAGATCGCTTCAGACTTGCGTCGACGGCAATGAAGAAGGCTGATACCGCGTCTAAGGTCAAACCGTGTGCGGATGCTGGTGGCTTCCCATGCCGCGAGCGTCGTGGTGAGTGTGCTTGCGCTCCAGATCATCCATGGCGTTCAAGATGGCCTCCGTTACGAACTCCAGGCCGGAGTCGGAGTTGAGCATCATGTGATACAGGCGCCGGCAAGGCCACTCGGCGTTGAAGTATTTGCGTACGAATGCGGCGCGCTCCTGATCGATGGTGTCCACCATTTCGATTGCTTCCTTTTCGCTCATTTTGAGTCGTACCATCCGCTTGATTTTCTCCTCGCGGGAGCCGTACACGAATACGCGAAAGGTGTCGGAACGGTCGCGCAGAATATAGGGAGCGCCGCGACCAACGATGACGCAGTTTCCTTCGCGGGCTTTCTCTGCCATCAGCCGGTGCGCCAGATCGACCATCATGTCGGCGTCAAAGATATGGTGATCCGCAACCGGCAAAGCGCGCTCATAGCTGCCGCGCCAGAACACTTTCGCCAGTCGATGCATCAATGGATCGACCTTTTCGTCGCAACGCGCTACTACCTTGCGGTCGACCGCGGCCATGCGGGCAATTTCGCCTGTGAGCTGCTGGTCGAGCAACTGCCACCCTTTACGATGCGCCAGTTCGGCTGCAACCAGGCTTCCGCCGGCCCCGTATTCCCGCTCGACCGTGATGATCCTGAACATGACGCCCTCCTGCAACAGTAGCGGTAAGATTCCGCGTCGGCTGACCTCACCTTGAGTCAGCACACGCCTGCCCGCATTTCTACATCGGAACGGCCAAGCGTGCAACCTGCGGGCTCCTGGATGGTAGGACGCGCGCCGAAAAGCGAAAGGTTAGCCAGCCTTGCGGTGAACGCGTATAGGTGTCCGGGCCGGGTTTTGTGAAGAACTGATACGGGATGAAGCTGACGGTTAGCAGAAACGTCTAAAGAAATGAAGGAGGCATGTAATGCAGATTCTAAGACTAAGCGCCCTGCTACTCAGTTTCAGCATGGCAGTGGTTGCCCAGCAGGTGATACCGCCGGGCCATGCCGACGGTACCCAAGCTTCGGACAATTCACCTGTAATCACTGTCCCGGGGCCAGTCGTGGCCGACTACGGCAAAAAGGTGACGGGAGGGAGCTCCGTCGAGGACAAGATCGCCAGGGAAGTGCGCCATGAGCTATTGATGCTCCCCTACTATTCGCTGTTCGACAATCTTGGTTATACGGTTCAGGGTCGCACGGTAACCCTGACAGGTGCTCTGACCAGCCAGCACGCGGTCACGAAGAAGGACGCTGAAATTGCGGTGAAGCAGATCGAAGGGGTCGAGAAGGTCGTGAATAACATCCAGGTGCTTCCACCTTCGGGGGTGGACGACCGCATTCGCAAGCGAACGTACGATGCGCTGGTTCGTACCAGTGGCCTCTCCAGGTATTTCTGGGAGGCTGCTCCGAGCATTCACATCATCGTACAAAATGGGCGCGTGACTCTCGCGGGCTTCGTCTTGAACGAAGCCGACAAGAACATGGCTGGCATAGCGGCCAAGACCGTACCGGGAGTCTTCGAGGTCACGAACAATTTGCGCGTGGCGAAGAGCTGAGTACGGCGGCGCTAGCTGGGGCAAACTTGATACTCGGCGAGGAAACTTACTTCGGTGCGGAGTAGGCCTCGCTGAGGTCCTTGTTGCGGCGCGGTGGCAGCAGCGCACCGACGAGCACCGCCGGAACAATCGTCAGCAGGAACGTCAGGTGATACCACACCGGAAATCTGCTCCAAATTGCGATGTGCACGGGCAGAAACATTGCAAGCACGACGATGCCGACGATCCACGGCGCCCACCGGCTTGATGGGGATATCCAGCCGGTTACAGCACCCGCCGCGACTGAGGTCACGATAGCCATTACGAGGCGTGCCCACTTCATGCCCAGCGTGAACTGGAGCGTCTGTTCGGCAGCGGTGGTAATCCGGCAGGCTCAGGCGAAGCAGGCGGTTGATCACCGAAACCACGACAAGCCAGGTGAGGAGTCCTGCGAGGCAGGCGAGAATGGTGCGTTTCATCAGTTACCTCCTTTAGTACAAACATAATAGTACAATTTGACTAATGAAAGCCGAATTATATATTTTGGGGGTTCTCCACCGGGGCGACTTTCACCCCTACGAGATCAAGCGGCGTCTGACCCAGGCGATGATCGAGTGCTTTACCGAGGTCGATGTCGGCACGCTCTACTATGCCGTGCGCCAGCTCGCCGACAGCGGACTCTTAACCGCGGTCGCCCACCAGCGTGTGGCTCGGGGAGGCATGCGTACCGTCTACCGCATCACGCCGCGCGGACGCGCCCGCTTTCGTGAACTACTGCACGCGCAATTCGCCGCCGAAGGCGACCTTCGGGAAACTCTTTACGGCCCCATGCTTTTCCTGCATCTCGCCGACCTCAACCTGGTCGCCGAGGCTCTGCGCAGCCACATCGACAGGCAAAACACGCGGCGCGCGGAGATCCGAAAGTTGCGCCGGCAATGGACGGCGATGTTGCCCACCGGCAGCCGCCACTTGATGCAGCATATGGAGGCGCAATGCCGCCTCGATCTGCGCTGGCTCCGCGCGGTACTTGCCGATGTGGAGGCTGGGGACATTCGCGATACTCCTCACCCGGAACGCTTCGCAGTTAAGGCCTGATTGGTTCGTTAGCGCGTACAGTCGGTGCCGAGAGATTTCGTCATCCTGTGAACATGTGAAAATAAGAAGCGCTCAACGCAAACGCCGGGAGGATCCATGGGATCGGAGCTGCAATGCCAAGTTCGCACCGGGGGAAAGACCCTAAAAGGTAAGGCGCTGCTGGAGACCAGTGAGATCATCTTTCGCGGCGACTCTTCCTTCACCATTCCGTTGGCGTTCATTCAGTCGGTGAACGCAAAGGGCGGGGAACTCCACCTGAGTTGGAGCGACGGCAGCGCCATCTTCGAGCTTGGCGATCGCGCAGCCAAGTGGGCCGACAAAATCCTGCATCCCAAAACTACTGCTGAGAAGCTGGGAATCAAGCCGGAACTGACAGTTTCGGTACTGGCGATCCGCGATGCGGATTTTATCCGCGACCTCCGTTCTGGTGCGAAGGCCTTCTCGAATACGAAACTGCTGCCGGAGTCCGATCTCATCTTTATCGGCGCATCTGAGTCGGCCGACCTTGGAGAAGTTGGCGGCCTTCTACCCTCGCTCGCAAAAAATGGCGCTCTCTGGATTGTCTATCCCAAGGGCAAGCAGGAGATCAAAGAGGGGCAGGTAATTCAGGCCGGGAGAGCTGCGGGATTGGTGGATGTCAAGGTGGTGAAATTTTCTGAGACGCACACCGCACTGAAGTTCGTCAGGCCAAAAAAGACGCGATGAATCATCGGATCGCGATCAAGCCCTTTTGCAGATCTTGTTCTGCAGCATGTAAACTTTGCAGCGTGCCGAGATCACGCCAGTAGTATTCATCGGCACGGAAAGCAACGATCCTCTCGCCTCCTCCAGCCAGTCGCAGGTAAGAGTCGACGATGGAGAACACGCCGCCATCCTCTTCCAGCAGCGTAAAAATTCGCGGGGAGATGACATGAATTCCTGAGAAGGCCAGGGGTGTCATCTGGACTGCTGGGCGAACTAGCTCGTCGACCGCGGCTCCCTCGATTCTTCGACCGCAAAGTTCCCTGTCATTGTTGAACAGCAGCTGTCGCGAGCTTAGACGGTCCTGGACCGCAAGGGTAGCAAGAGCATTCTGCGCCAGATGAAACTGCACCATCGCGGAGAAATCGATGTTGCTCAAGACGTCGACGTTGTGCAGCAGAAAGGGCTTACTCGAATCGACAAGGAAGTGGGCAGCCTTCTTCAGTCCGCCGCCGGTGTCGAGCAGAACGTCCTCGCGCGAGACTTCGATATTCATCCCAAAATTGTCGTTGCTGCGAAGATACGCAATCAGCATGTCGGCGAAGTGATGTGCGTTGATGATCACGTCGCGAATGCCGAATTCGCGCAGGCGCGAGAGCGTAATCTGGAGCATCGTTTGGCCGGCGACTTCGACCATGGCCTTGGGACGATCGTTGGTCAGCGCACGCAGACGAGTGCCCAACCCGGCGGCGAGCACCATCGCCTTCATCGCGCCATCTTCTCCAACTCGAGGTGGTGCAGCACAACTTGCAGGCCGTTCTTACCGCGCAGATGTTCGGCAAGCTGATTGGCGAGGTACACCGACCGATGCTGGCCGCCGGTGCATCCGAATGTAACCATCAGGTGATGGAATCCTCGGTTGTGATAGTTCTCAACTGTCGCATCGACCAGCGATGTTACATGGGCGAGGTACTGATGGACGGTCTCCTGCTGCTGCAGATACTCGATGACCGGGGCATCGCATCCGGTTAGGGCTTTGAATCGCTCTTCGCGACCGGGATTGGGCAGGCTGCGCGCATCGAAGACGAATCCGCCGCCGTTCCCGCTGTCATCCTGCGGAGGCGCGCCACGGTGGAAGGAGAAGCTGTAGATTCGCACCACAAGACCGGCTGTTTCTTTTGCGCCGAGGTCCATCAGCTTGTCGGAAGCGAGCATCGACTGAAATGCCCCCGTCAGCACAGGAAGCGCAATCGGCAACTCGGCGTTGTGCAGCAGCCAGCGCAGGTTCTTCAGCGCATAAGGGACGCTTTGCAGGAAGAGCGACTTGCGTTCATAGAATCCGCGAAAGCCGTATGCCCCAAGCGCCTGCATGATCCGGACATAAACATAGCCGTAGTAGTAGCGCAGGAATTCTTCGCGATCGAGCGGAATGAAGTTCGCCAGCGAATCGAGGTAATAGTCGAGCAGATGGTGGCGGAGATTCGGCGGTAGATCAGCCTTGGCGTCGTACAGCAGCGAGGCGATATCGTACTGCAGCGCGCCCTTGCGTCCGCCCTGGTAATCGAGAAACCAGGGCTCGCCATCGCGCAGCATGATGTTGCGCGACTGGAAGTCGCGGTAGAGAAAGTACTCGCGATTGGCGCGGAGGAGGAATTCGGTCAAGCGCTGGAAATCGTCTTCCAGCCCCTGTTCGTTGAACTCAATGCCGGCCAGGCGAAGAAAGTAGTACTTGAAGTAGTTCAGGTCCCAGGCAATGGATTGGCGATCGAAGCTGGCACGTGGATAAGCAAACTGGTAGTCGAGCGTTCTGCCCGCTTCAGCCTGAAAGCGTGGCAAGACGGCGATCGCCTTTCGGTAAGCTTCGATCACCTCGGGCGCAATATCCTCGCCGTCGCGGTTTTGCGAAAGGAACTGGAAAAGCGTGGTGTCGCCGAGGTCTTCTTCGAGATAGGCGTTGTGATCGAGGTCCTCACCGTAGATTTCCGGCACCGGCAGACCGTGACCACGGAAGTGGCGCGAGAATTCGACGAACGCGACATTCTCTTCGTGAACGTTGTAGAGAATGCCGATCGCCGTGTGGCCACCGCCACTGAGCCGCACGATGCTTCGCCCTGAGGCGCCGAGGTTTCCCTGGAGGGGTGACACGCCGGTCGCGGGCGCGCCAAAGTGGCGCTCAAAAAGCTGTTTGAGGATGTCGATGGACATGTCGAGCGAAGCTTCCAGCCTGAAGGCAATACCATATATGCTGGAGGCAAGGAAATCACCTCCGATGCGACCCCCACCAAAGCATCTCAGACCGTGTCATGAGCGGACCTGGCGCTGGGTAGACCGCGGCTATTCCAGAATGTAAAGCGGGCTTGGTTCGCCAGTGCGACCCGGTTGCCCTAGATGCAGTTGCCAGTCCGGCGACCGCAGTTCAGGCATAGGCTTGGCTTGGAACAATTTGCGACATTGACGCGCAGTCCAACGGGCCGCAATCTTTGATTTCTTGCGGCGTGCACTGTCGGTGGAGATACCCGTGCCGGCGTACATCTGGCGATAGAGTTTCGACAGAAAGCAGAAGGCAATGCGCGCCTTGAGGGTTGGGGTGCAAGCGGATCGCTTCCAGATCGAGCGCATATTGTAGAAACGGTCCCACGCTGATTGCGTGCGCTCGCGAATTTCATCAGAACTCATGCTGGGATGAGGGGTGAACATCTTCGGCCGGCTGGCGATGGGTATCAGCCAATATCGCGTGATCGGTACGCCGTCCACGTAGGTTGGATTCTCCGCCTGCTCTTTCTCCCACCGTTCGAAGTCGACGGTTCCGGGAAATGGCGTCATCATGACGAACTGCGCGAAAGAGATCTCCGCTTTGAGCGCCAGCTCGGCGGTGGCAGAGAAGGTGCCCGGCCCATCGGTCGGCAGCCCAAAGATGAACGAGCCCAGCACGTGTACTCCGTGTTCCCGGAAAGTCTGCAACTGACGAACCAAGTCGTCGCCCGAGCAGTTGAAGTCCTTGTAAACAGCCTTTAGTCCTTCGGGAGTCACAGCTTCCACGCCGACGAGTGCCCCCTTGATATTGGCTTCCCGCATGGCGTCAAGGAATTGAGTGTCCTCGGCCGCTTCCATCGTGATCTGGGTGTAGAAAACCATCTCCTTAGGAAGCTTCGCCAGTTCGGACATCAGTTGAAAGCGCTCTTCGCGTATCTGTTCCAGTTCCGCAACCCGCGCCAGATTGTTTTGCTGCCTTGCCAGACGCAGGTCGGTGAGCGTGACCGGATAAAAATTATCGTCCGCGAGCGCGATAAAGCGAATGCCTCGGCGGCGAAGATCGACGATTTCGTCGATAACTGCCTGAAAACGGCGCTGGCGAGGCTTTTGACCGTCGGTACGCCATACCGAGCAGAACGAGCAGTGCTTGGGACAGCCGCGGACGGTCTGCACCGACGCCCACATATACTTGTCCACCTGCATCAGGTCCCAGCGGGCGGCGAGAAACTGGTCCCCCGCGATTTTGCCACCCTCGTAGACCCTAGCCGGAGTTCCCGCAATGCAATCGCGCACTACCTTGGCCCAAATCTGGTCGCCATCGCCTTTGACCACACAATTTGCGGCTCCCAGTTCGAACGGCTCCTCCGGGATAGAGAGTGGCGTGAATTCCTCCGTATACCACCCGGGCGCCCATCGCGGCTGCGGCGCGGCCGACTTCGTACCCACGCAAAGCGTTTCCTGTGTGCACGCTGATGCCGACGACATCCCCTTCGTGGATCGTATTGAAGTTGATCTGCTCCAGGGTTTCATCGACCAGGATGGGTTCGCCCGCGGAGTCGGGTGTAGCCGCTGCGAGCACGAAGAGCCAGCGTGGAGTGATGACTGCCGTTCCAAAGGAATTATCGCTGGGGTTGACCAGGTGCACGCGCATCAACACGCCCTTTCCCTTACCTTGTTGCTTTAGTTATCAGGTTGCCTGCGTGACGATTTGCGGGGTTGGCGTGGTAGTGAGTCAGATCCCCGTCAGAGTGGCCAGGCCGAATGCTTGGTCTATGTTCCGGGAGAAGCTTGAAAGGACGTTATTTCTAGTCAAGGAGGGCTCGGAACACTCCGTGTAGACTAACACGAAAAAATGACAGTTGGCGCAAAATGTCGCTTGCGTCTACGAGCGATTTTGGATCGACCGTGCGGCAAGGTTGCAGAAAAGATGCACACCCTACGTGAGCTAGTTCTTCGCTTGCTGCGTCGCCTGCGGTGGCGGCCCGGCGTTTGCAGGCATCTCACCCGTCAGCGCCTGCATGAACTCGATCAGGTCCTGGCGCTCCTGGCCGGTGAGGAAGTCGAGGGAGTGAACTTCCTTGTCGAGATAGGGGTTGGAATTTCCTCCGCCAACGTAGAAATCCACTACGTCCTTCAGCTTCTTTAGACTGCCGTCATGCATGTATGGAGCGGTGAGCGCCACGTTGCGGAGGGTGGGAGTTCGAAACGCCCCCGTCTCCTGCACATCCCCTGAAATCGTGGCCCGCCCCTTATCGTCCGTCTCGCCGTTTGTGAATCCGACGCCGATGTTATGAAACTTGTTATCGGTGAACAGGGCGTAGTGCTCGCCGATGGTATGACAAGTTTCGCAGTTACCCTTCTTGGGATCGCGAAAGAGTTGCAGCCCCCGGATCTGCGCTTCGGTCATAGCGGATTTGTCACCGCCGTAGTAATAGCGATCGAAGGCGGAATTGCCGCTCAGCACGGTGCGCTCGAAGGAGGCGATGCATTTCTCCACCTTGACATAAGTAATTGGTCCCGGGCCGAAGGCCTGCTGGAATGCCTTAACGTACGTCGGGTCTCGGGAGAGCCGCTGCGCGACTCCTCGCAGAGTGTGCGCCATCTCCACCGGATTTGTAACCGGCCCTTCCGTCTGCTTCTCAAGCGAGCCGGCGCGCCCATCCCAAAAATCCGACGTCCAGTAAGCTGAGTTCAGCACGCTGGGCGAGTTGCGTACGCCGTGCTTACCGCCGACTCCTGTTGAGACACGCTGACCATCGGTGAACCCCATGGGAGGCATATGGCAAGTGTAACAGGAAACCGTGCTATCGATCGAAAGCGCGGTCTCAAAGTAAAGGCGCCGCCCGAGCGCAATCGTCTCCGCGGTAGGCGGATTGTCCGCCGGAATCGGAACCGGTGGCAGGCCTAAAGGAGCTTTGATCTCGACTACCCTGCCGATGGGGACGGCGGTGGGCCGATTCGAGGCCGCGTACCAGAACAGCGGGCCCCCAACCGCAAAGGCCAGACATATAACGTAGAGGGTGCGCCGCGAGTTCATTCCATGGCCGGACTGGTGGGCAGTGCAGGACTCGAACCTGCGACCTCCTGCTTGTAAGGATTGCACCCACCAAAAATCAATAGTTTACGACGACGCGATACGAACTGTCACCGAGTGTTACAAGAGCCTCATTCCGCTAGGGTTTGCGAGTCATAGAGAGTGAAGCAAAGACGCTCGGTAGCACTCGGTAGGGTTTGGTGGTGGGCACAAAATTGGGCACAGTCGACGCGACGGTAGCCGCAAAGTGCCACCCCCGGCCCGCTTGGGATAACCTTCGACGCCTTGAATCGACTCTCCGACGCGCATCCGCGCGGAATTGTCCGGAAATCGCCGGGGCCAGGCGGCTTCGACGCCCTAAAATCGACTTCTCCGACGTGTCCTTCCGGCAAGGCTGCATGACTTGTCGTGACGGACACTGCTAACGTCTGTCCTTCGCCCCCCGGGGCGAGGAGGGCAGACGATGGCCAGTAAGATTCCTGATATTCCCCTGACAAGCGGAAGGTTTATTTGCGTCTGCGGCGGTGGCGGAGTTCGCATGTGCGTGGCCTGATGATTCCGGAGTCGTTGTAGGTGACTATTTGGGACTTGGGCTCGGATGAGCATGACCCACCTCGGGGTGCTCATCTGCCTGTCTGCTGTTTCGCTTTCGCTTCTGCAGGAACAATCACCCTCCCCTCGATCTCTACTAACAGCTTTTGCTGGTCATCGTAGAGGACCGGCTCCAACACCCACGGATAGCGTCGGAAGTGCTCGAACATCCCGTACTCTTGCTGCGAGGCGAGCAGCAGCGGCTGAACGGGAACCTCAAGGCAGGTCTGGCACAATCCATTCCAGCTCTTGGGGGATGCTCTTGCGTCGGTGATGTCGGCGATGACGAACCGCGCCATGTGGGCCAGGGTGGAGATGGTCTCTGTGAGGTCTCTGCTTGCTGGCTTCTCGAAAATCAAACAGCACCGGCAGATAGCTCCGCCTGCGGAGTTCGTCGCGGATTCCATCCAGGATGGCTTTCCGCTCAGGAGTGAAGCGCCCCAGGATCAGTACTGCCTTAGAAGTGATCGTGTCGATGACATGGCGAATTTTTTGGTTGTTCAAAAGCAGATATAAGAACTGGGCCATTTCGAGGTTATCCACCTGAATTGGGGATTCGTCTTGACGGGTGATCACCAGGTTCGATTCGATTGCTCCTTCGAGCCTTACGTTCCAGGCGGAGATTCCATAGATACGACACCCGGTGAGAACCGGCGCCCTCCAGATCAGTCTCAACCAAAGTGGCCCCGGACAAGTCCGCCCCGCTGAGGTCCACCCCGTGGAGCTTCGCCTCATTGAGGTTCGCCTCCCTGAGGAGTGCCCCGCTGAAGTTCGCCCCCCTGAGATCCTTCTGGCTGAGGTTCACCCCGTTGAGGTTCGCTCCCTTGAGGGTCGCCCCCGTGAGGTCCGCCATGTACAGCTGTGCCAATCTGAAGTCGGCACCGGTAAGGTCCGCCCCGCCAAGGTTCGCCTTGCGGAGGTCCGCCCCGTGGAGCTTCGCCCCGCTGAGGTTCGCCCGAGCGAGATTCGCAAGCACGAGCTTCGCCCGGCTGAGGTCCGCCCCGCCGAGGTTCGCCTCGCTGAGCTTCGCCCCGGTGAGGTCCGCTCGGGTGAGGTCCGCCAAGCTGAGGTATGCCCCGCCAAGTGGCGCCCAACCTAGCTCTGGCACGAAATCAGCGTTTTCCGCCCTCCACTTGTTGAAGCCCCCACCCCTTGGCTAAGGATGGCAAAGTGCTCAGGGTTGTAGATAGGTTGACTTGGGTCGGTTCAGGTTAACCCATTTGACGGTTTCGGGGCGATCGATGGGGTCGCCAATAACCCTTGGTGATTTCGGCTTTGGAGAAGCCTGTCTTTCGCCCATTTTCGAGTGAGGCTTCCTTCTTGCAGAAGACGATCCTTTTCGGCCAGCGGGATTGATCATAACTCTGTCGAATCGGGGAGTTGCGTGCTTTGGCCAGAGTCTCGCGATAGATTACACGGATTTCATGGCGCGCGGGGTGGGCGGCTAGTTCTAGGGCATGGCGCTGCAACTCGACAAGATAGTCGAAGGAGTTCACGCCACGCGCCTCGACGCATCATCAATCCATCGCTCTACAAACGAACTCGTCCCCTTCTCGGCGGCATTTCAGTCAGAAGTAACATGCCTGTCAACACCGCCCCAAAACTTGACAGGAATGTTGTGATCTCGGTGGGAGCCCGCGGCATTGCAGGCGACGACCGCGACCCTGCCTTTTGCGTCAGGATATGTCTGGCAGATTCGTTCTTCGTCTTTCAACCAAGAAGAGTCCATGTCGGTATCCACACGCAGGGTAGTCGGCCAGTAGCTGTAAATTTGTGCAGACTCATCCCGTTCGGCCTGTACCTTCCAAGCGCAGCGCCCGTCGTCCCATTGCCAAGTTCGACCGCTATCGAACGACATTATGGGCTGTCCATTGCTAGATGTGTTGCATATAAAGGCTGAGGCGACGCCCCGATCGTGGTCGGACGCAAACTCGCCTAGGCCGCTCACCATCATGCCAAAGCTATTACAAACAAGACGAATCCCACGAATCCGCAAATATCCTGGTACCCGGCGAGGTTGCGTCGTGGAACGCCTGATACCCTCTCTTCAATCGGTCGAACAGCATTGTAATTTTCGCCGCGTTCAGTCTAGTTGTAATGTCCGCTAGCCAACGGTTCAAAGATGCTGACGGCGCTTAAAGAGCCAAAGCCCGCTATTCCGCCATCCTCCGCCGCGTCCGCCGTGCATGAAAGACGCCCACAATTGCAGGCACAGCGAAAGAGGGGATCGTATAGAGGTCCGCGATAATAGCACCGACGTTTGGGTTCGAGTGGTAATTCCAAGCAATTAGGCTCGCAAAGACGATCCAGCCCATAATCCAGCTGCTGACCATCCAAAGCAGCGTTCTCAGACGTTTTGTGACTAGCCGAGATCGCCCAGACAAAGGCACAGGAGATAGACTGAGGGACGGAAAGACGCTGTTAGGCACGATGGAAGTATAGTGCCCGATCAGAAGCCGCAGGAACCCCACAGCTCGCGCTTCCTAAATCGAAGGAGTGACTGTACGGTATCGTTAGTGAACGGCCTGCTCCCGTCCCGTCCGTTCCCGCTACGCCGCTACAAGGCGCACAAGTAGGTGTTCGCGCTCCCGCTGCTCGTGGGTGCGGATACGCACTTCATAGACGGATAGCAGCCGACGAAGCGTCGTAGTCTTGCGGACTGGCTCGCTCGCCGCTCCCACATAGGCGACGGTTGCGCGGGAGATGCGGCCATATTTCAACATCATTCAGACAGCCAAACGTGCTAACTCACCCAATGTTGGACGGCTGCTTCTTCTTCGGCCTGTGCCGCCCGCTTCTTGAGGTAGGCGACGATTGGGCGCGAGAATGCGGCCCTGACTGCCTTTTGACAGCCAAACGTGCTAATCCGTCGAATATTGGACGGCTACTCTTTTTTTTTGGCCAGCGCTCTGGCAAACGTGCGGTAATTTGAAATGAATCGGCTAGGGTCGCTCCCGAACGGCGCGGGCTTCCCCTCGCGCCTGCCGATCTCCACAAGCGGGAGTCACGGGAAGGTGACGCATGGGCGCGCGAGACGCAGCCGAACGGCTTTTCAGAAGCAAGGTTAGCGCAGCGAGGCAGTGCCTTGTTGCGGACATATACAGAGTGGAAGAAGAGCACTCGCGACGGCCTCTCGCGTTCCGACGCATGACACTGTCCTCCCAACAGTTGCTCCCGCATACTGAGGCAGGCTTCCGGCGATTCCTAGCTGTGGCTCACGAATTCTCTAGCCGGGTTGGCACGGACTCTGTGAAGTGGGCGTTCAACAAGACAGCGAGTGTAGTGAAGCAAAGACTTCAGGACTACGCTGATTCGGACGCTATTCTCGCGGAGGTGTTGCGTTTCCTAGACGAGCTTGCAGCAAAACAGACTTTGCAGGAGCCAGCCGCGCCCTTGCAGCGAGAGATTCAGGAAACGGAAGCAGAGCATCCGGATTCTGTAACTGAGACCGACGCGGCTACGCTTGAACACTCAATTGACTTTAGAACTATCTACTTCAACGGGGAGCGCCATGAACTCACGACCGGACAGGCGCAAATTGTGGAGTTTCTCTGCAAAGAACTTCAGAACGGCATCCCCGAAGTGCATCGGGACCGCTTGCTCGAAGCGTTGGATAGCCCTTCGAGTCGGCTGCGAGACACGTTCAAGAAATCACCGCTCTGGCGAAAATTGATTGTGCAAGGTAAAAGACGAGGGACGCATCGACTCGCAGTTGCACGCTGCTGCTCACGCGTGAAACCTGGCGATAGTTAAGACCCCGCATACGGCTGCACACGCGCGAAATACTCTACAAGGCGCTCGAAATACCCACCTTTCACCCCCACTTGTGACCCACCCTGCTGTGTCATCCTTGCTGCGTCCGTGCGACTGAGGCGGACGGAGGGAAAAAGTGGAATCACAACCTCTTCGAGTTGTCCGAGAGCCTGAAGCAGCCCGCATTTTAGCGGTTAGTGTTGCTGCCCTGCGTCGCTGGCGTCGCGAAGGACGTGGCCCGGCCTTTGTGCGAATTGAGAGGTGCATTGGATACAGATTGCGCGACCTCGAAACATTTCTCGCAGATCACGTCTGCGTGTCGGACTCCAAGAGTTCCCGCACGCAACAACGGAGACCGCACTGATTTACAGGGCGCGAACACAACTCAAGCAGGCTGATATCCACTTAGCACGTCACCCGCTGCAACGCGGGAGAGTGAGCGAATGAGTGTCCCGGCGAAACGCGGGCGACGACCGCATTCCCACCGAACTGCCACTGCCCGATTATCTTGGATTGGGCGCGAGAGCGGAACGACGAACTATACAGCGCTGGACTACGACGCGCAGTTTCGCACGCCGATGTGGGACTTTGTACGTTTTTGCGCGGCACACCCTCGATTGAGGGGCCTATCTGCGACGGATGCATTCCGGCAAATCAGCAACGTCAAACTCAAAGACGGTCGCCCGTTCTCGTGGGCGGACTCGTTTGATTCGGATGATCCCGAAGCGGAGTTTCACGCCACGTGGGGCAAGGTTCGTGTACCAGCGGGTGACGACATCTTGACGCTGGCTGTCGCATTGGCGAAGGAAAGGCCCTTGCAACCAAAGAACTGCATCTCGCAACGCTACGGCCTTTATATCAGCATCGCGGGTCGCCTTCAGGAACTGCGTCCGGGGGACTACATCAACCTGCCCGTGGAGCGATTGGGCAAAGCCCTGGGCGTGGATGAAAGGACGATCAGCTACTACGCACGCTTGGCGACGACGGACGGCTATATCAGCTTGATCGCCAAGCACCACAAACCTTCGGGAACAGCGGCAAAATACAAATTTCACAGCGAGCGTTTCAACATGGAAACAGGCGAAGAACTGGAGCCGGAAGACAGTTCCCACTTCCATAAGGACTGTAAGGACTCTCAGGACTGTGAGGAATCGAAGGACAACCACGAAAAGGAAATGACCAGCAGGACTTCGGAGGAACCCGAACGAAGAACAGGACCAGCAGGATTTGGATTTGATCTTAAAAGAGAGTTAGGAAAATTATCGAGCCGAGAGCGCAAGCAAAATGTGGGAGAGGGCAGCTTGCCCGGCAGACGGAAAATGCTGGAGCAGCAGAGTCAATTGCTCCAGTCGAGAGAAAAAGCTGCGAGACTCTTGACATAACCTTACGTTAGGTTTATGCTTGTGACCATGAAACGCAAAGAACCAACGGATGCCAGCAGCGCAGCAAGTCTCATGGGCCGTCGCAGCGCAGAAGCCCGCATCAAGAAGTGGGGCAAGGCAGGAATTCAAGCGCCGGATGCGCGAATGGGGCAAGCTGGGCGGGCGGCCGAAGGGCAGCAAGACGCAAAGAAAGGCGAAGCCATGATCTACAAGCGCGGTCGCGTTTACTGGTACAAGTTCATTTGGCAGGGTGCAGCAATCCGCGAGTCCACCAAGCAGGGCAACGACAAGGTTGCGCGGCAGATGGAAGCGGCGCATCGCACTTCGCTTGCAAAGGGCGAAGTGGGGATAAGGGAGAAAAAGCCAGTTCCCACGCTTGCTGAGTTCTGCAAGAAACGTTTTGAGCCGTGGTGCGAGTCGGCTACCACACTGAAGACATGGCGCGATTTCTACCGTGTTGGGCTTCTGGCGATTAAGGGATACGTACCGCTGGCGAACCTGGCCCTCGACGCCATCAGCGGTGAACAAATAGCCGACTTCGCGAGCCATCGGCAGGCGAAGGGGTTACAGGTAAGCTCGATAAACAGCTCATTGCGAATCTTGCGCCGAGTGCTGAGGGTCGCTGTGGAGTGGGGCGAGCTGGACTCCGTGCCAAAGGTAAGAATGCTGCCCGGCGAGCGTCACCGGGAACGGGTCCTAACTGCCGATGAAGAGGCGCGGTATCTCGCGGCTGCGAGCAAGCTGCTGGCTGATGTTGCCACGGTTCTTGTAGATACGGGGCTGCGCCCGGAGGAGTGCTACAGGCTTTCGTGGGATTCCATCACTTGGGTCAATGGGCGCAATGGAACCCTGCTGGTCACCCACGGCAAGACGAAAGCGGCGCGTCGTATGCTCCCCATGTCGCCACGGGTGAGATCACTTCTGGAATCGCGCTGGGAAGCCGCTGGAAGGCCCTGGAGGGCTATGTGTGGCCCGCGCCTACCAAGAGTGGCCATCTGGAGCCGAGTAGCCTCAAGAAACAGCACGCAAACGCGCTGAGGCTCTCTCAGGTTCGTCCGTTCGTCCTGTACACGCTCAGGCACACGTTCCTGACGCGGCTAGGCGCGGCGGGTTGTGACGTGTGGACGCTGGCGCGGATCGCCGGGCACAGTTCAATCGGCATCTCGGCGCGCTACGTTCACCCCTCGGAGGATGCCGTGCTTTCGGCAATGTCGCGGCTAGGTGGGCACAATTCTGGGCACAGTGAGAAATTGGCGGGGGAGACTGCCGGAAGCAAACCTCTGCTATCAACTTCAATTTACGGCAGTTAGATGGTGGGCAGTGCAGGACTCGAACCTGCGACCTCCTGCTTGTAAGGCAGGCGCTCTAACCAGCTGAGCTAACCGCCCCGTTGGTTTCTAAGGTGTTCTCAGAGACGAAGCAAGCGGAACTGGCACGAAACAATGCTCATGAGGAATTTACCACAACGCGCGGCGGCGACCTTGCCATTGAGCAGAAAAGGTCACAACGGTTAGCAGCCGAATGGCCAGTGAGCAATGGGCAGCCTAAGCAAAACACGCCGTCGCTGGCTACAACTCGACCCTGTCGTGGCCTTGTTGACGCCCCGCGCAGCATCCCTAAGAGCTGCTGGAATAGGCTTCATGCGGGCAGCCGCTGGAATAGCGCAACCAAGGTATTCGTTGTCGAATTGGAATCTGTAGCCCCTAGCAGCTTAAACCTCATTCCGGTGTGATGAATGAACTCATCAAACGCCTTCAGCTCATGGAGGCGGTGGTGGAACTCGTCAAACAAGATGAATGTGCCGGGAACGATGTAGGGCTCTAAGGCGTTAAGAACAGTCGCGGTAGATGAATACAGGTCAGCATCAACGTTGATTACCAGAACTTCGTGGCTGGGTACTTCATAGCTGCGAAGCGTTTCATCAAACCAGCCCTTGAAGAACTTTACCCTGCCGTCGTCGATTACTGGCACTTGGCCGTTGGTCGAGAAGCATCCTTTTGGCCGATCTTGAAGCCAATCTTCCGGCAACCCTTCGAAGCTATCAAATCCGTGCAGCTTACTCTTTGGGTTTTTCAGCAGCTTTGACCAGTACCGAATTGAGGCGCCCTGCCAGACGCCAAACTCCAAGTAGAGCACGTCCCGCGTCCCGACCTGCGCCCCCACAGTGTCATAAAGTTGCTCGCGCGTCTTGTAGCGCCGTCGCATTGAATGCCCATTTGCCCGCATCCATTGGCCCACGGTTAGATAGTTGAGGGCGTTATCTATCCTGCCAAGCAGCGGCGCTGGCAGCATTCTGCCAAGCTCGGTAAGCAAATACTTCGTCATGTGGGTGTTTCCATTTTGTTCGGCGGGGGCGAAACGGCGCAACGGGACAACTCCTTGAGTCTAAACAGCACTCGCAGGAGCGTCAAACCAGCAGTTCGGATAACCTGGATGTTATCAAGCCGATTATCGGCAATACGTCCCCGCTTCTGGGGAACCCAGAGAGGTATCGAATCCCGGGCATCTTTCGCGGCGTCTCTGGAAACTAATCACTCGGGCGGAAGTTGTGCCCGCTCACAGATATCTGGTAGGAGCAAGATGAAAGCCGTTCTCTTCGTCGACGACCACGAGGTTTTAGCGCGTTTGAGCTGTGAAATTCTGGAAAGCCAGGGCTATCGCGCAGTTTGTGCCTACAACGCCCACGATGCTCTGGAGAAGTTTCAGCGTGAGAAATTCGACATACTGGTAACCGATTTCAAGATGGACGGGATGAACGGTCTAGAGCTGGCGCGGCGGGTTCATGCCACAAACCCTGAGATTCCCGTCATCATAGTTACCGGGTATGGGCCACTTGACTCGGCCCCTGACGCTAAGGCGGTGTTGCAGAAAGAAGCCATGTTTCCGGCATTGCTGGAGAAGATACGGTGTTACCTGGGGGAATCTGAGCCAGCATCCGCGGCGTGACCCGATTCTCGTACCTCGTACTACTCGGCTGGACCTACCCCTGAAGTGCCATTTGACTCGAGCGCAATTTACGCGACTGCGCGCGCTCTCCTGCTAGAATTTTCTGTCATGGCATTTCCAATCGATCGCCCTCGCCGCCTCCGTCGCAGTGAAGCGTTACGTTCTTTTGTCCGCGAAACCCGCCTCAGCCCTGAAGGCTTCGTCTATCCGCTCTTCGTTTGTCCCGGGGAGGGTGTCCGTAAAGAAGTGCGTTCTATGCCGGGGGTCTTCAATCTGTCAGTTGATGAAGCGGTGCAGGAGTGCAGGGATGTCAAGTCCCTTGGCATTCCCAGCGTGATCCTCTTCGGCCTGCCGGAAGAGAAAGACGAGATGGCTACCGGCGCCTGGGAACGCAACGGTATTGTGCAAAGGGCTGCCAGAGCCATCAAGCGTGAGGTGCCTGGGCTGCTCCTCATGGGAGACGTATGCCTGTGCGAGTACATGTCTCATGGGCATTGCGGAATTGTGGACACTACGGCCGGTGGCTATTCCAAAGCGCGTCAGGAGGCCGATGCCTTCGTTCGCGAGTTGGAATCGAAAGGAAAGAGGGTCATCAAGGTTGGCGGGCAGTCCGCGGGAGCGGCTACGGCGACGGAGATTGCACCGCTGTCGGCGGAAGACTACGAAATTGTTAACGACGCCACCCTGGAGTTGCTGGCCAAGACGGCCGTGTCCCAGGCAGAAGCGGGCATGGATATCATCGCGCCCAGCGACATGATGGATGGACGAGTGCAGGCCATTCGCGGCGGGCTGGATGCGGCGGGCTTTGAAAATGTTCCTGTGCTCTCCTACGCTGCGAAGTTCGCCAGCGGATTCTACGGACCGTTTCGCGAGGCGGCGGATTCTGCTCCTCACTTCGGCGACAGGCGCTCGTACCAGATGGATCCGGCTAATTTGCGCGAAGCCATGCGCGAAATCGAACTTGATCTGGACGAAGGCGCCGACATGATCATGGTCAAGCCAGCCATGCCGTACCTGGACGTGATACACGAGGCGCGCACTCGCTATGACGTGCCGCTGGCTGCCTATCAGGTCAGTGGTGAATATGCCATGATCAAGGCTGCGGCGCTCAATGGATGGATCGACTACGAGCGCGTCATGATGGAGTCGTTGCTCTGCATTCAGCGCGCCGGTGCTTCCATAACCCTGACCTACTTCGCCAAAGAAGCTGCCAGATTGCTTGGATAGACATACCGGCTACCCAATGCGTTTACACCATACAGGGATCGTTGTAAGCGACATTAAGTCTTACGGCGAGGCGTATGCCGCAGCACTCGGTTTGTCGGCAACTACCGAGATTTTCCACGATCCCATACAAAAGGTGCGGGTTCAATTCTGGGGTGGTGGCGAAGCCGAGAGCTTGATCGAGTTGATTGAACCGGCGGGTGATGATTCCCCGGTGTGGCGCGCCTGCAAAAAGGGAGGCGGCCTGGACCACCTCTGCTACGAAACCGTCGATATAGAGAAGACCCTTGAGGAGTCGCTTGCCAAAGGCGGTGCGATCGTGCGGCCGCTTGCGCCGGCGGTGGCCTTCGGCGGGCGGCGGATTGCGTTCGTATATTTTCTTGAGCTGGGGTTGATTGAGTTCGTCGAAGTCCCGGCCTGATCCAAGGTTCGTCTGAGCCGCCGCTAAAACGCCTTGTATACCATGTCGGGCGCGGACTGCCTGGTCAAAAGTGTGACTGCGATCAGCACGACTGCCAGCCCGGAACTCCAGGCGGCGCGCGCGTAAACCGAAGCGACAGCCGGCATTTCATCCCACTGAATACCGAACATCCAGGCTCTGGCTTCCTCCCAGGCGGCCAATACGAGGGTTGCAACCACGAAGATCACAAACCACGCGGCAAGCATCTGTGCTAGTCCAAGCCGTGAATAGAGAACTGCCATCTCCCTCCACGTCGACCAAAACCACACTAGAGACAAGGTGAAATAGGTGAACGTGAGACCGCGGGCGAGCGCCCGATAAACCGGCTGCGCTGCGAGTTTCTTATATCCCTGGCGGCCTAGCCACCTGGCCATCATGATCTGGTAGAGCTTGTTCAAACTCATTGCCAGGCCCAGCAACAGGCCGTAGACGAGGAACTCCGATGTTTGGCCATGCCATATGCCGATGAGGAAGAACGTGACGAAGTAGGCGAGCACCGCCCAGAACGGCTCCAATTTGACAGATGAGTAGCGCCGCATGAGTGTCAGCATCATGGGATTGAACACGTACCGCTTCAACCAGTTGGAAAGTGTGATGTGCCATTGACCCCAGAAATCGAGCCAGTTCCTGGCGGAGAATGGTCGATTGAAGTTTTCGGGCAGGTGGAAGCCAAGCAGTTCCCCCACTCCGATCACGATATCGATGTAGCCCGAGAAGTTGCAGTACAGAAAAATTGGGTAGAGAGCGAAAACGGCAATTCCCGATGTCAGTTTTGCAGACGGATGGGACGTCGTGAGCAGCACGTCCATGGCACTGTCCCGCATTCGGGATGCGGCCAAGGCGAGAACATTCGTCTTGATTACGCCACGAAGGATACGCTCAAGGGCCGCGACAACAACGGCGAAGCTCAGCCCACTATCACCCGTCAATCCGGGCGTTGCCTTGAAGTCCTGATAGAGCTGGATGGGACCTGTGACCAACGTCGCGAAGTTGCAGGTGTAGTTGAAATACGAAATCGGCCCGACGTTCTCTTCGATCTCGCCCGAGTAGGTGTCGATTTGGAGATGCAGGATTCGGAAGAAGATATATGAAAGTCCGATGGTGACATAGGCGAAGTGAAGAAAGCTGGACGAGGGGAGGAACGAGTACTTCTTTAGCCAGATAAAGGCTGCGATAGTGGCAAGCAACACCGGCCAGAAGAACACGCGCCCGTAGGCGCGGATTAACTGCACGCCGAGATATCCGAAAATCAGGAATGCAGCGAAGGGAACGTAAGTCTTCGGCTGCAACGAGAATGTCGCAAGCGCCGCGAAGTTAGCCAGCAGCAGAACCAACCGGCGCCACCCGGGGGACCGGCTGCTGTTGTAGGCAAGAATCACCACAGCCGAAAAAATCAAAAATGGAAACGCTGCATCCAAAGGTTCGTGTCCCCTCGCTACCTGTGATTTTCCAACGCCGACATAATCGCTCTGCCCGCAGTCCGATAGCCCTCCGGTGTGTAGTGTGCCGGAAACGAATAGAAGTACTTGGCGTTCTCCGTTGCTCGCTCCGCCGGCAGATCAGGAAATACCGGAGTCAGGTCGATGACATTGAGACCAAGCCGGGAAGCGATGTCAAGCACCCGGCGACGATTCTCGTCGTGCCTTTGGCGAAGCGCGGGAGAGTAGTTTGCGATGCCGGGATATCGCGCCGCATCCGGCCAATAAACCAGGGTCAGCTCTCCGCCCCAGCCGTGGACCTCCTGCGATGCCTCCTCCAGTACGCGCCCGAAGAGCGAGGTATTGAACTCGATGGGCCTGGGAGGATGCAACCGCGCACGCAACTCGAATCCCAACGTGCGAACATTCTTGAGCACAACAAAGTTCCGCAGAGTGGTCGGCCAGCCATGCGCGTGCAGTTCCTGCCGAATTCCGGATTCAACGTAACCCTCGATGGCTGTGTCCAGTGCGGGCTGCTTTTCGATCAGATTCTGCGAGAAGTTGGGATCGTCGAGATAGCGAAGCAGAAACGGAGAGTGGCTTTCCACGTCGAGGTATTGCGGGGTGTGCGATTCAGAGTAGATCCAAAGCACCTGCTTCGGCTTGACATACCGCAGATATTCGCGAATGGAGGCCAACGTAAACAGCGGTCCGTGGCCGCCTGCGCCCAACGTGATCGTAGTGGGGTACTTCGTTCTGAGCTGACCCGCGATGCTGTCGGCCTGCGGAACACATTCCCCCACCGCGTTCGAGTCACCCACCATCGCGATATCGATCGGATTAGCCCGCCAGAGCCCTTTTGGGTTAGGGAATCCGTACTCGTCGGTGTTATAGGTCAGGTATTGTCCGTCTTCATTGCACGCCACGACAAAAACATCGGAGTGCCCTCCCAAAGGAATTGTCGGCGCCCCGTCCACCTTAAGCGGAGCGTCTAGCAGTAAGTAGGGATAGAACGGGGGATAGGCATCCACACCTTGGCTGCGATATTCCAAGATAGCTTCCAGTCGGGTACGCGGATCGTATCGGATACCTGCTGCCGCCGCAGCTTTGCGGACCTCCCGTTGAAGCGGCAGATCGTCGTTGTAAAGGACACGCGAAATCAGTTCTGTCGCATACAGTCCGGCGAAGGCACCGATCATGACGGAGGCGGCAAAGGTTCGAACTGGCGGCCGCAGAGCCAAGAGTGCGAGGCAGCCAAAAGCTATCACCACCGGCCCCACTTTGACGTAAAGCGGTTTGTGGGCAAGCACGAAGTAGGCCGACAGGAGGAAAAAAATGATTGCCGCAAGAATGAGAACCGCATTTGCCGCGCGGATCAGTTGCCGCCGGATTGTGTGGGTTTCTTGCGCAACTGTGGCTACTGAGCTCATTTTGGCTACAGGTCCAACCAATTCTGATTTCGTGGCTTGCTACTGACCTTGCAGCGCGACCGAGGCTCGATTCAAAAAACCCTCAGAACGGACGCGCATCGGACACGGCTCTACGTTCGCGGTGGCTACGTCCAGCTCCCACACTGTAGTACCATCCTGCCGGCGCTCGGTTTCCGTAAATCCTAGCTTACTGTAATGCTGCTCAACCAGCTTGTTGCGGTCCGTCGGTCGATAGACACCGATCAGCTTCCCGATACCGCGTTCCGTTGCGTGCTCCAGCATTTCACGCAGCACCATCTTCTCGACACCACGGCCAAGCACGCGACAGCTCATCAGCCAGGTATCGATGTCCCAGTTGCCCTCTGGAGTGGTCCGGCAGATGATCACGCTGATCATGCCATTGTCGCCGAACGTGTCCGTCAAGCGAACTTGCATGGTGAGGCAATTGGGATCACTTTCCAGCTCTGCCACTTCGGCTTCGGTGTAGCGGCGGGTCGTCAAGTTGAACTGGTTCGATTTATTGATCAACTGCGCAATGCGCGCTCGCCCCGTCTCGTTGAACGGCTGGAAGGTGATCTCCATGTTCAGCGAGGCAAGATACTGGTTCAGATCGCCAACCTGTTTCTGCAACTCAGCGCGACGAGCGTTGCCATCGTAGTAGGCGGCGCGGCTAAGGTCTTCCTGAGAAAAAGTTGCCAGCTCGAAGTACCCAGCGGCGGCCAACGTGCGCGCATAGAGTGCCGGGTCAGACGGCATCTCCGGAACAGCGACCTGGGGTAGTGCTTTGCGAACGAGTTCGCGCTCGAACGGATTGTCGTCCACGAAGACAAGCGACTCCAGCCCCAGCGCGAGTTCCTCGGAGATCGACTTGATGTTCGTGGCCTTGTCGCTCCAATTTGCCTGGAATACCGCGAAATGCTCCTCGCGCAGCAGCATCTCGGGGTGTTCGCGAAATGGCAGGCGAGCTGTCTCATCCTCGTTCTTGGAGGAGACAGCCAGAACTACACCGCGCTCCCGAAGAGATAGACAATACCGCTGCAAAGCCAGATAAGCCTCGCCGGCTGCGTCACCCTGGGCGATCTGAATGCCCTTCAACCCGTCGTCGCCGATGACGCCACCCCAAAGAGTGTTATCGAGATCCAACACGAGGCAGCGACGGCTCTTGCCGCGAAGTGCCGCGACAATTCGGCAGACGTGGTCTGCGTAAAGTGGCAGATAGAACTGCGAGAACGGGAGCTTAGCCATGTTCCACTCGGACGGTGAAAACCAGTTTGCCAGTCCGACAGTTTCGGCCAGTCCCGCGATGTCCAGCAAGACGTCTCCGGTGTCGAAGATGGCCTCAGCCAGCCCTTGGTTGACCGAATCGATCAGGTTGCGCTGCGCTCCGGGAAGCACGCGGTCGAGCGAGCCCATCAGCAGCTCTGGTGGAGCAGCCAGATTTTGTACGATGCAGGTTGCACCGCTGTTCTGCTGAATGCCACTGCGAATCAACTGAATGTGCCCCAGGACCGCGTTTACCGAGGCGCGAGCCGCCTCCGCTTTTCCGAGAGCCAGTTGTAAGGGCACACCGCGCCAGTCAAGCGCGATGAGCACTCCATGGGGCTTGCATTGGTTAATTGCCGAGTCGGGATTCAAGCTCTCCTGCACCGCCTGGTCATAACCGGCGGCAACGCACTTGAGTGCGATGCCGTAACGTGCGGCAGTTGCAGTGAGGGCAGGGACGATGAAGTCCACGGTGGCGTTGCTGATTAACGCCAGGCGATACTCGGCGAGGGGCTCCAGCGATTTTCCTTCGGAGCGTGCCGACGAGATGACCTTCGCCAGGCGAATCAGTTGGTTCTCGTCCAGTCCGCAGGAGGCAAGCGCCCGAATGCGTGAGCCTGGCGACTCAGGGCCTTGTAATGCAGAACGACATTGAGAGCTGAAATCTTCCGCGGGACGTGGCAGCCAGGATAACTCAGAATAAAGGGCCGACATGATCATTTCCGGGCGGGAGCCGAAAGCTTGCTGTCAATCAGCTCCATGAGCTCGCCAACGTTCTTTAGCTTCCCTGCCTCAATGGCATTGAACTTGATGCCGAACTTTCGTTCGACAGTGAGCAGCAGGCGAACGTGCGCCAGACTGTCCCATCCGTCCACGTCTGCGGCGGTAAGGTCTGGCCGCAGCACGATGCCGTCATCGTCGAAAACATCATGGAAAATCTGGGTGAGAGCCGCCTGAGTGTTTTCTGTCATAGATCACAACTTCACTGACGCAACCAGTAACGGTGACGCCATGATACACAACCTATCGGAGACGCCGTACTCAATTCTGGCGCTTGCAACGACGACTTCCAGAGCTTCGCGTTCGAGTGTCGCGACCTCAGGTATCGCTCTTAATCCGCGGCTTCCAGTCGAATGTCGGTAGCAGGTATCGGCTTAAGGAACACGTCGACTGCTTGCCGGAAGAATTCTTCGCGATCCGCAACCGGTTGCCAGCCCAGCTTCTGCTTGGCTTGAGAACAGTCAAGCTGGGTAACCAGAGTGCCGCTCCGCAAGTCGCGGAACGACACCATTCGGTTGCCCGGCTTTCTTGCGAGTTTCTTAACCAGATATCGGCTGAGTTCCCCCCCGCAAATGCCCAACATGCTCCGGGGGTAGAAGCGAAAGTTACGGTGTGTGCGCTCCCTCAATACGGATACGAACTCGGACGCGGAGGGGCGAACATCTCCCGCGAGGTTGAAGGTCAAACCCTCGATGTTGGGGGCGTCCTTCATCAGCAGTAAAGCCTTCGCGACGTCATCCACCAGCACACAGGGCAGGGGAGTCTTGCCACGGCCAAAACCGAGGAGACAGATGTCGGATACCCGATCACCCAGCGCAGGATGCACCAGCATCCCTCCCAGACCCATCACAACCGCCGGACGGGCGATCACTATCGGCAGATGGCGCGAGCGGTGCATCTCCAGCAGCTTATTTTCGACAACGCCCTTGGCGCGGCAATAATCGGCGCGGTCTTTGCACGAAGCGTCATTGCTTAGGGTGAATTCACTGACCGTTCCCGGCTTACCGAGATAGAGAGCTGCGATGCTGCTGGTATAGATCAGGCGCCGTACCCCGTTCTCGAGACAGGCTTCGGCTACATTAATACCTCCAGCAATGACCTCGCGCTCCCAGTCTGCCCATACGGCCCCGGCGCTCATCGCGAGGTCGTAGACCACGGAAGCACCCGCAGTGACCTCCGACATGCGCGCCCGATCCGTGATGGCACCAGACTGATACTCAATGCGGGGGTCGGTACTGCGGCGTGCTCCCGACGAGCGACTCACAACGACCACATGGCACCCGTCGTTCGCCAGCAGACCGGTCAACCGCTTGCCGATGAATCCCGCGCCTCCGATAACGACTACCCGTTCAGACTGCGGCAACAGCTTCCTCCCTATGTTCCGCAAAGGCTAATGCGCTGTCGATGGTCATTTGGCAAGCTTCCACCACCCTGTTTCCTTCCGCGCCGTCGATTCGCGGCGCTTTGCCCGCAGCGAGCGCTCGATAGAAAGCTGCGATGCTGGCGCGAAACGAGGAGCCCTGCTGGTCATAGCGAGGACCGAACCCTACGGCTCCCATGGAATACGCCTTCAGGTTTCGCAGGTTGCGCCCGGCCAGCGCCAAAGAATTTCTCCACCCGTTGATCATGTTATCCATGCGCAAGTAAGGAGTCTTCTCGATGATTTGTATGGTGTTGCGCCGCAGGTCAACGAAGGCTTGCGCATCCTCGCCGATAACGTGTACCGCTATCGAGGAATAACTTCCTCCCACCGAAAACGTGCATTGCGCGTTGCCGCGTTCACACACCAGCGAGGTTAGCCAATGCTTGAAGAACCGCACGCCATTGCTCAAAGTGAGTTCGCCCGAGACAGCTGTACTGGCCCTCATCGGCCGCCCCAGCAGCCGAACACAGATCGACAAAGGATGAGGGCCAATCTCGAGCATCAGGCGGTCCGTGGCGCTGAACATCCAATGATTATGGACCGCCGTCTCGATCCCCGGCATGGGCGCCGTGAACATGACCTGTGCTTGCTCAATGGCGCCAAAACGGCAGGCGCGAATGGCGTCGATGAGATCCAGAAAAGCCGGCATGAAAACAACGTTGTGATTGACGCCGATTTGCAACCCTTTGCGCGCCGCTACGGCTTGCACCCGCCGGCATTCCTCAACCGTCACGCAAAAGGGCTTTTCCACGAATACATGGCAGCCCGCCGATAAACATTCTTCAGCCGCACTGGCATGGAGCTCTGGAGGTAGCAGGACATGAACGACGTCAGGTCGCGCTTCCCGTAGCATCGTCTCCAGGCGGCTGAACGCCGCAGGTATCTCGTATCGTTTCCGAGCGGCTTCGGCGCGTTCCAGGTTGACGTCGCAGAGGGCGATTGTTTCAACAAGCTCGGGGAGCGTCCCCAGAGCTGGAGCGTGACCGTCAGCGATGTTTCCTGCGCCCAGGAGAGCGACGCGGAACCGCCGTTGCGGGGTGGATGGGCCGGGTTGCGGGATGGTTCACCTCTTAGTCTGCAGCTTGATCTATGAAGAAATAATTGTACCGAAACAGCACTGCTCAAAGGTTAACGAAATCGAAAACGGGTAGTGGTGAAGTTTGAATATGGATGCATGCCTTTCGCGCGCCGGCGCGAATCGGCACGCCCAGATCTCTCGCTTCGCAAAAGAGGCGCGCTCGGGATGACACCCAAACTGCACCACCACCCGAAAACGAAGTCCCCTCGGTGGGCATCCGGCGGCCAGTCAATGCCAACGGCAGATCTCTCGGCTCCGCCCGGGATGACACCGCACTGGCGGTTGCTTCGCTCGACACGTGATCTGCTCGGCTCCCATTTCGACTAGCCTGAAGGCGATGTGTGTTTCAGGGTGGGGGCAGTGCGGGAGGCCGGAGACGTGATCTCCGGCCGATGCTGCATGCTGTTTATGCTAAGCGCTTCCGTTTTGAGAATAGGCCGACGAGGCCACCGCCGATGAGCAGCAACGTCCCTGGCTCGGGCGTCAGGTACATGAATTCCTGGTCGCCGGACTCGGAGAGTGGATTCGTCGGCGTCACGATCTGAACCCCAGAAAAGTCGATGTCTGACATATTGGTGTTTAGCGCGAGATTGTACCAGTATTGTGGACCCAGGGTTCCCGGCGGCACATCTCCCAGGTCAACATTGGCATCAAGAATCTTCCAGATTGCGAAGTTGATATTGCCCCACTCGACCTGATTGCTGTCGTTGATCTGCATCAACAGGTAGCCGGCTTCCTGGTACTCGGCCAGATTGTTGAATCGGGTGTCACTTAGATTGCCGCTGCTGAGATTCGTGACGTTAGCCCAGCCAGGTGTCGCCCACGCTGGACTTGTGATTGAAATCGTCGCAGATCATTGCGATCTGCGATCCGTTGTCGATCGTGAGGTAGTACGGATAGGTGTACTCCCCGTTCTGGCTCTCTCCGCCTAGTCCAGCGAAGCGAACTTCCACCGGATTGGCAAACGCAGCGAAGGTTGCGGTGATGACGAACAGTGCTGCCACCAATAATTTCAGTGCTGTTTTTTTGCTCATGTCTCCCCTGCTGAAGTGTCTCGAATCCACAAGGCTTTCGAAACTCAACCAAGAGAGGGCAAACCTGCTGCCAGAACGTGTGCGGGCCAAGGTGAATCAAAACGCCGGACTTACAGCGAAAGGCGGAGGTGGGCGCACGGCGGCAGGTGCAGGTTGTTGCACAGTAGTGGAAGGTACGGTTAAGGGATCGGGTGGGGGTGAATGTCGTACTGCCGGATTTTGTAGAGCAGAGCTTTGTAGCTGATGTTGAGCAGCATTGCCGCGCGCTTGCGGTTCCACGCGGTCTTCTCGAGCGCGCTGGCGATGGCCTCCGTCTCAGCCTCGTTCTTAACGCTACGCATCATCTGCTTGAAGTCGGGTGGATCAGATTGCAGGGCAATGATCTTGGCAGAATCTGGATTGTTGGTCTCGTCCTCAAGTTCTCGAACCGCCGATTCCTCATCGCCCAGCACAAGATATCGTTTTACAAAGTTTTCCAACTGGCGGATGTTGCCTGGCCAGGAGTAATCTTCACAGGCGCGCAGCAAGCGTGGGGACAGCGGCAGGACGGGACAGGCGTAACGTTCCGCCACGCGCAGCATAAAGTGGCGAAGCATCATGGGAATCTCTTCCTTGCGCTGGCGCAGAGAAGGCATACGCAGCACGAAACTGCTGAGGCGGTAGTAGAGGTCTTCACGGAAGCTTTTCTCCGCCATGGCTTGCTCGACGTTGATGTTTGTGGCGGCCAGAACCCGCACATCGACTTTTACCGAGTTGCGCGCGCCCAGTCGACAGAACTGCCCGTCCTGCAACACCTGGAGCAGCTTTGCCTGCAAGGCTGGAGACATTTCACCGATTTCATCCAGCAGCAGCGTTCCGTTGTTGCATAACTCGAATTTGCCCGGCTTGGATTTGTTAGCGCCGGTGAAGGCTCCCGGCTCGTAGCCAAATAACTCGCTCTCCAACAGTTCGTTGGGTACAGCGGCACAGTTTACCTTTAGGAAGACGCGATTGGCGCGTGCCGAATGCTTGTGGATCAAGTGCGCCAAAATCTCTTTCCCGGTTCCGCTCTCTCCGAGCAGAAGGACAGGAAAATCGAAACGCGCCACCTGCATGGCTTGAGAGCGCAGGTTTTGCATCTGGGGCGTGGCGCAGAAAAATAGCACTCCGCCGCCGAGGTCGACTGCCTTCCCGCTCTCCGGCGGGGAGGAAGCCGAGTGCAGCAAACAGAAACGCAGCACGTCATCCATCTCTTCTTTTTGAATTGGCTTGGAGAGGTAATCCTGCGCTCCCAGGCGCATCGCTTGCGCTACCTTGCGAGTGTCATGAACACAAGACATCATCACAACCTGGCTAAGCGGAGAGGCTTCGCGTATGCGCTTGAGAGTTTCCAGACCATCCCAGCCAGGCAACAGCAAATCCAGGAGAACCAGATCTGGGGGCTTCTGCCGGACTTCTTCCAGCGCTTCCTCGCCGCTGGTGGCGGCCCTCACCTGATACGAGTCGAGTTCCAACGCGGTTTGCAGATACTTCCGCATGCTGGGCTCGTCATCGACAATCAGTATGCGCCCTCCGCTCATTGGACCTCGGATTTGCGCTTGTTGTGCGGAGGGTTGAGCAACAATAGGAAGGAAAATTTGCTGCCGTTGCCAGGATCGCTCTCGACCCAGATTTTTCCGCCAGCCGCCTGCACCAGGTTGCGGGCGATCGGCAGCCCCAGTCCGTAACCGTCGGCCCGCATCCCCTCATGAGTGAGTCGAAAATACTCTTCGAAGATCTCCTGCTGGAACTCCGGTTCGATCCCTGGACCGGTGTCGGCCACCGTGATACGGCAGCAATTGGGAGTGCTGCTTCGGCGCCCGCGGCGTTCAACCAACGGCGTGCGTTTGCCGGCTCTACGTTCCCAAAAGTATGGTTCAACATGAAGCCACACAGTGCCGCACCCGGGCGTGTACTTTATCGCATTGTCCAACAGATTCGAAACAATGTGCTGCACCTTGAACCAGTCGAAGCGGAATGGCACCAGCTTCTCACCCGGAAGGAAGTAGAAGGCGATGGCTCTGTCATGGAACCGCTGGGACCAAAGTTCCGCAATCTCGCGAACGCAGGCATTTATGTCGCCCACTTCATATTGCATCTCGAAACGCTTAACCTTCGTGGAAGCATAGGCCAGAAGATTTTGCACGAAGGTCGAGAGGCGCAGGCCGTTCTCCTGGATTTCGGTCAGCACGTCAATTTGTTTCAGGGTTAGTGGGCCAAGTTTCTGTGCAAGAAGTAGATGCAAATAGCCGTCCATTATGGCGAGGGGTGTTTTCAACTCATGCGCGGCCGTGGCCAAGGGCTCGCGGAATTCGGAGGATCGATCCTCTTCGCTCAGAAACTCTGGGGCACGATTAGTATTCGTGGCGTAGGAGGAATTGCGATAGACTATTGACACCGTCCCTCCCTCACTGACCAAGTCCGCCCAACAGAGGCGTACAAGCTTTTCTCTCGACAATACCGGCGAAATGGTTTAGCCATGTACCGACATAAGGCTATTTCTCGACCCAGTATGTGCAATAGATTGCGGGACGACCTGGTGAGCCACATCCCGCGCGAAGGCCGAAAACCCGCAAGTTGTCTTGGGAAGGACGGTTAGCGCGTGTCTGCCGGGGCCGCAGTTGGCTATCGGGTTGCTCGGACAGCATATAGAGGTTTAATTTGCGTCACACTGACAAGAACGAGCGCCGGCAGTGGGATCGCCTGCCGATTTCCGTTCCCTTCTTCATGCGGGGGAACAAGCCCAACGGCGAAGAATTCCTCGAGTTCGCCACCGCGCTGAATTTGTCCGCGGGTGGAGCGTTGCTGGCGACCAAGCGATATAGCGACCCAGGATCGACCTTGAAGCTTGAGATTCCGGTCGCGCTGATCAACAAGGCCCAACTGCCGCGGTCCGTCTCGCTGTTCCACGCCACGGTCTTGCGTTGTACGCCTGACCGCCAGTATTTTTTGCTGGGATTGGAGTTCCAAACCCCGTTGCTCACGGAGCCGCCGATTGATCGGTGCGAGTGAGAAGGGGCAGGCACAAAGTCCTCGACTCGCAAGATGAAACAGTTTTCATTCTTTCGCTATGTCCATTCTCCTAAATTGGCGATTTTGTAATCGACTTGAGCAGCGTCTGTGATAGAGTAATGCACTTAGGTTCAGCGGCTTACAATTAAAATTGCAGCTTGACCCGACTCTGACCCGAGTTGGCTGCAAGCAATGCAAATTCTTGGTACGTAGCTCCACATTCGAAAGAGGAACTTTGGTGGCTTTGCTGGCGGGCGCCAACAACGAAACTCCGATTGCGGCTCAACTGCTGCCGCCTGAGGCGGTTGTTTTTGGACTGACCCCCGTGATGCAGGATATCCGCCAAAAACTGGAGCGGGTAGCCGGGGCAGATATCTCCGTGCTGATTTCGGGCGAGAGTGGGACCGGCAAAGACATCATCGCCCGACTGCTGCACCTTTACTCCCCTTGGTCTGGCGGACCTTTTGTCAAGGTGAACTGCCCGGCAATCCCAGGGACGCTGCTGGAGAGTGAGTTGTTCGGATACGAAAAGGGTGCCTTCACGGGGGCCTACGGTCCGAAGCCGGGCCGGGTGGAGATGGCGCACCGGGGAACGCTGTTCCTGGACGAGATCTCGGAGCTGGACCCCATTTTGCAGGCCAAGCTGCTTCAATTGTTGCAGGATGGCCAGTTCAGCCGTATTGGTGCGCAAGAAGACAGGAGGGTCGAGGTCAGAATTGTCTGCGCGACGAACCGGCACCTGCACAGCGAGATCGAGCACGGAAGGTTTCGCCAGGACTTGTTCTACCGCATCGCAGCCATGATCATCCATCTGCCGCCCCTGCGTGAACGCGCTATTGATTTGCCGGTAATTTGTGAATATCTTCTTGAGTACTACAATGACAAGCTGAACGGCCGGGCGCCGATGTTGCGTCCGGCACTATTGGCGAAAATGCAACGGTATGCGTGGCCGGGCAATGTGCGCCAGTTGGAGAACCTGATCAAGCGCTATGTGGTAATGGGGTCGGAAGACGTTATCCTCAGCGAACTGCTTCAACCAGCCGAGAACGAGTTGCTAGATGACTTTGTCTTCAACGGTCCGATTTCGTTGAAGAAGCTGACCCGTCAAACAGTGCGTAAGATTGAAGCAAAGATCATTCTGAACGCCTTACACGCAAACAACTGGAATCGTAAGAAGGCGGCGCGTTCGCTGGACATTAGTTATCGTGCGCTGCTGTACAAACTGAAGGACGTGGGAATTCCAACGCGACGCTCGCCTGCCGCGCCAAAGCACAATGAAGACAAGGCGCAAGGCTGACGGACAAAGGGTGAAACATGCAACGTAGTCCGAGAAACATCTGGTTAGCGGTTGTAGCACTTCTATTGCTATTAGGCCCATCGGTGCGGCGGGCCAGTGCGCAGAACAGTAATGCCGCGCCCGCCCCAAGCACCCCGACGACGGACGTGGCAAAGGCGCAGCCTGCCAGTCCCGATACTCCTCCCCAAAGCGCAGCCCCAGTACCTCCAAAGGGCTATGTCATCGGGGCCGAAGACATCCTTACGGTTAACGTGTGGAAAGAGCAGGAGATGTCCAGGCAGGTCCCGGTTCGCCCTGACGGCATGATCTCTTTGCCGCTTTTGGGCGATGTCAAAGCCTCGGGCCTCACGCCCCTCCAGTTGCAGGATCAGCTGACGACCGACCTCAAGAAGTACATGTCCGATCCTGAGGTTACGATCATCGTTAATCAAGTAAACAGTCTGACTTTCAATGTTGTGGGCGAAGTTTTGAAGCCGGGATATTACCCGCTTACTCGTCGCATGACGGTATTGGATGCCATCGCGCTATCGGGCGGCTTCAAGGATTTCGCAAAGGTCAAGAAGATTTACGTGCTGCGAACTGAGGCCGACGGCAAGCAGGTAAGGCTGCCGTTCAACTACAAGAATGTAATCAAGGGTCAGAATTCCCAGCAGAATATTGAGTTGCAGCCTCGTGACACCCTAGTTGTGCCGTAGAGGAGGACGTCATGAAACGTCGATTCGGGCTGTGCCTTCTACTAATGCTCGCTGGCAGTGTCTGTGGGTGCATGGGCGCAAGACGAGACGCCCCCGCCCGCTCCCGCTCCTGCGCAGGCTCCTTCGTCTGATGAGCCGGCACAGACGCCCGGTCCAAAGCCTGAATACACGGAAGTCGATCCCGGGAAATCCCTGAACTTTCTGGGTGAGGCAGTGGGTCACTCCAATCTCAATCTGGGAATGTTCGTGCAGGCGTCCTACGATACAAACATTGCCGCCTTCTCGACGCAGCGCCAGCCCCAAACCTCATATCTGATCGGACCCCATATCGGGATTTCTCAGTATCGGTCGAAGCTCGCTTTGAACCTGTATTATGACGGGGGTTTGGGGGTTTATCAGCAGCTACCGCACTCTAATACATATTCGCAGACTGCAACAGGGGACATTATCTATCAGGTCACCTCGCACTGGCAGGCGCACGCCGATGATCGCTACACCTATTCGGCGGATCCGTTTGGGACCTTCTTCACCATAGTACAACAGCCTTCGCCAAACAATCCAAATCCGAACGTCTATGTCCCGTTTGCCACTACGAATCAGAATACTGTCCAGTTGGATCTATCGAACCAGTTGAATCGGTACGATACGTTGACCTTTAACGGCAGTGAGTCCTTCCGCCGATACAGTAATTACAGCCACGACTACACCTTCCAGAGCGGCCTGTACAACTTGATCAGTTTCTCGGGAGGGGCCAATTACGCCCACAGGTTCTCCGCCCAACTGTCGGTAGGAGCCGGCTATAACTTCACTTCTCTGGACTTCAGCCACGGCCAGCAACGGTCCGGCATAAGCGCCATCCAGGGCTTCGTGAATTACCAGTTCTCGAAGAGCCTTAGCGTTTCTGGTTGGGCTGGCCCTGAATACATCACCGCGAAAACCATAATCCAGATCTTCAATCAATATGCCACGCTGTTGCAGGCTGACTGGGTTCCTGCTTTTGGTGTCAACCTCGGCTGGCAAGGCTTGCGCCAGTCCTTTAATCTTGGCCTTTCCCGGCAGGTCAGTGACGGCGGCGGACTTCTGGCCACCACGACCGTCTATGACGTCAACGGAGCCTATCGCCGACAACTGTCGGCGCGTTGGACTGGTTCGGCGAGCATACAATACGGAAACAATGCCTCGTTTGCCGCCAGCAATCTGAACCGGCAGCTTTTTCCCGATCGCAAATATACTCTGTTGCAGACAATTTTCCAGCTTGATCGCCAGATCAACCGGCAACTGACGGGGCATTTGGCGTACTCCTATATCCGTGAGACGCAGAAGAACATTTACGTTGTTGATGCTTCTCCCACTTACAACGACAGCCGAATTTGGATTTCAATCCAGTATGCCTGGAATCACCCACTTGGACGGTAGAACATGATGCAGGAAATGGAAGAGCAGAAATCAGCTCGTGGAATTGAAGAGTATTGGGCCGTAGTACGCCGCCGCAAGTGGTGGATTATCGGGCCGCTGTTTATTGGTTGGCTGTTGGTGTTTCTGTCGGCCTGGATCATCCCCGCGCAGTACACCTCGGAAGCCCTCATCCTGATCGACAAGACAAAGGTGCCTGAAACCTTTGTCCGGGCGAACGTCAAGGTTGAAATGGGCGAGCGGTTGGAGTCGATTACCCAGCAGGTGCTGAGCCGCCAGCGGCTGCTCGGTCTCGTCAACCGGTTCCACCTGTATCAAAGTTTCCTGACGCCTACTCCTGACGATCAGCTCAAGAAGATGCGGAGCGACATCAAGATCGACCTGGTGCAGACCCCCACGCCTGACGAATCCGGCAAGCGCGAACTGACGGCCTTCAAGCTGCAGTACACCTCCGACAATGCTTCCGTTGCGCAACAGGTCAACAGCAGCATGGTCTCCTACTTCATCGACGAAAACGTCAAGGCCAGCCAGCAGATGTCGGAGAGCACGACGCAGTTCCTGGATACGCAGCTAAAGAACGCTTCAGAGTCGCTGTTACAGCAGGAGAACAAGCTGCGTGAATTCGAGAAAGAGCACGCAGGCGAGCTGCCGCAACAGGCACAGGCCAACATTCAGATGATGACCGGCGCGCAACAGCAGTTGGCTGGTCTCACGGAGTCTCGCAACCGTGCGATACAGCAGCAAACGTATCTGACATCAATGCTTGCTCAATACGAAGCTGCCGGCGTTGATAACGTCCAGAGCGGCGGTCCACAGTCGATCGACCAGCAGATTGAAGGAGCAAGGACAGCGTTGGCGGATCTGGAAGCCAGGTATACCCCAGATCATCCTGACGTCAAGAAGATGAAGGACACGATCGCCAAGCTCCAGGCCCTCAAGGAACAACAGGCCGGCAACGGCGGCGACGCGGATAAAGCGGACACGTCCGACAATTCCGACGAATCCGACAAGGATAAGGCCGCAGCGACAACTGCCTCCGCCGATAAGACTCCGCCTGCCGGTAAAGGATCAGATTCCGGCAAAGCGGCCGACTCTGATAATAACCCGGACAACGACAATGCCGCCGATGCCGGCGACGTGCCAACCGGAACTACCGCCTCACAATTGGCGGCCATGGCGCCGGTGATGCAGATCCAGAGCGAACTGAAGTCCAACCGTATGGAGATTCAGAATCGCGAGCAGCAGATCCGCTCGGTCGAGGCAAAGTTGGCGGAATTGCAGACGCACTTGGGTGGCACACCCGCGATCCAGGCGGCCATGCTCTCCATGGTGCGCGACTACGAGACAACGCAGAAGGCGTACACGGATCTCCTGGACAAGAAAAATGCATCCGCGCTGGCGACAAACCTCCAGAGGCAGCAGCAGGGAGAGAACTTCCGCATCATCGATCCCCCGAGTTTGCCGGAGAAAGCGTCCTTCCCCGACCGTTTCAGGTTTTCGTTGGCGGGGTTGGCCGTCGGACTTGGCCTGGCGGTGTTGTTCGGCGCCGGCTCTGAGTATGTCGATGACCGCATTCGCAACGAGCAGGACTTGGCCGAAGCCACGCCGCTTCCGATTCTGGTAGAGATTCCGCCGATTCGGACCGAGCAGGAAATTGCGTCCGAGCGACGGAGGCCATGGTTTGCGGTAGCGGCAGCGATTCTGGTGATGATCATTATCCCCACCGGAATCTTCTTCGCGTACTACTGGGGATAGCACATGTATAAGCAATTCTTTGGGCTGAACCGAAATCCATTCGAGATCAGCCCAGATCCCTTTTTCTACCATCCCACACCTCGGCATAACGAGGCGCTGGCCAACCTCCACTACGGAGTGGGGAGACGAAAGGGCTTCATCGTCATTACCGGCGAGGTAGGTACCGGCAAGACTCTTCTTGTCCGCTGTCTGCTGGCGGAACTGCGGAAGGGAAATATAGCCTTTGGCTATATGTTTAACCCGCTTCTGTCGACCACGGAGTTTTTTCAGTACATCATGGCCGATCTGGGTCTGCCCTACGCCGGTCGTAGCAAGACGGAGATACTTTTGGACCTTAACCGCTTCCTCATCCAGCGGCACGCCCGTGGGCTGATTACAGCGCTGGTGGTCGACGAAGCACAGGCGCTTCAGCCGGAGTTGCTGGAAGAGATTCGTCTGCTCACGAATCTGGAGACTTCGCAGCAGAAGCTCTTGCAGATCGTGCTCCTGGGACAGCCTGAGTTGGAGACGCTCCTGGACTCTCCGGAGTTACGCCAGTTGAAGCAGCGCATAGCTCTGCGGTGTCAATTGCTGCCACTGGATGAAGAGCAGACGAGGTCTTACGTTCTGTCTCGTTTGGAGCGCGCCGGCGCGAAGCCGGAAGCCCCTGTGTTCTCCGACGACAGCCTGTCGACGCTGCATGAATATTCGCGTGGAATTCCGCGCATCATCAACAACCTTTGCGAAAACGCGATGGTAAGCTCCTATGCGCGCCAGCAAAAACCGGTGACTTCGGACATCATTGTGGAGGTCGCCACAGACTTCCGGTTAACGCCGGCATCCGCAATACCGGAAGAAGTCAGTAGTTCGGGACACGACGGTCAGGAGAGCAGCGAGAGCCTTCTCCGTTCGTTGTTTCGAGCACTTCGTACAGTAGATAACGAGAGCCTGGAAAAGCCCATTTCGTCCGCGAGGAGAGCCTAGTTATGAGCCGAATTTTTGATGCGTTGCAACGTTCGCAAGGAGAAGCTCCAACGCCACGTGCGGCAACGCCTAACCAGTCTGTACCACCCGAGGCCCTGGCGTCGGTCATGGAGAGCAACGCTACTGAAGATGCCTCGCTGGAAGCCGCAGCAACCCACGCGACTGCTGCTGCGATACAGGCTCCCATTGACTGGCTCTCGGTTCCTCCCGAGCGTGTCCTGCATCCTGAACCGACCCCCGAGCAACGGATCGTCACCCTTTCCGACCATAATGGCGCGGGCGCGGAGATGTTCCGCGTGTTGGCCACTCGCCTGGCCCACATGAAAGACAAGCGCCAGTTGTCCAAGCTGCTGGTGAGCAGCGCGGTGATTGACGAAGGCAAGTCGGTCGTGGCCGTCAACCTCGCCATCGCTCTTTCTCAGCGTCCGGGTGAGCGAGTTCTCCTGATGGAAGCTGACCTGCGCAGGCCCACGGCCAGCGCCCTACTGTCGTCAGCGCCCACAGTGGGCATTACTGAGTGGCATGCGGGGCAGCTTTCCATCCAAAATGCCCTTTACCGTGTAGGGGATCTACCGCTGTGGTTCCTGTCAGCCGGCAAAGGACTGCCGGAGCCGTTGCCAATCCTCGAATCTTTGGAATTCGCCAACATGGTTGAAGCGATATCGGCGCACTTTGATTGGGTGGTGCTGGACTCGACTCCCATGTTACCGATGGCTGACGCCGCCTCGTTGGCCCGCCTGAGCGACGGAGTGCTGGTTGTCGTTCGTGAGGGATACACGCGCCGCAAACTGCTGAACAAGGGGTTGGATTCGATCGACCGTAAGAAGCTGGTAGGCCTGGTGTTTAACGAAGCGGCCTCGCAGCAGGCGACCTATAACCAGTTCGGCGGATACGGATATTACGACAACAAGAAGTCGAGCCGCAAATCATCGGATGAGGACCAGGGGAAAGCGGCCACTGCATGATCCGGTTGTTTAACGCCTATTTCCCCACCCGGACCTTGCTGCTGACCGTAACGGAAACCGTTCTGGTCATTCTTGGCTTTGTCCTGGCGGTGGTGTTATGGGCGGGAACAACCCTCGACGCCAACATCTACCTGCTCTATGAAAACGGAATCGGGAGGATCGGCCTGGTAGCGGCTGTCTTCCTGATCCTGATGTACTATTTCGACCTCTACAACTCCTTCATCCTGACCAACCGTCGCGAGGTGCTGACCCGACTGGTGGGCGTTCTCGGCTGCACCTTCGTCGCTCTCGCGGTTCTTTATTACACTTTTCCGGAGATCAGGCTCGGCGGCGACGTCCTATGGCTGGGAGTCCTGTTCATGGCGGTAGCCGTGCCCTTGTGGCGCAGCTTTTTTTTTGTCCTGAACCGCTCGGCCCGCTTTGCCGAGCGGGCCATCGTCTATGGTGAAGGACCACTAGCCGAGCCGTTGATTGAGGAGATCGGCCGTCGCGCCGAGTTGGGTGTCCGCGTCGCCGCCTTTGTGGGAGGCTCCTGTCCGGTTGCGGGCATCCCGTCATTCGAGAGTGCCGACCTCACCGAACTGGTGAAGCGCGAGGGCGTGCGCAAAGTCGTCGTCACCATGGGCGACCGCCGCGGCCGTTTGAATGTCGAAGAGCTCCTGAAGCTGAAGGCCAGCGGCGTACAAATCCACGATGGCCCGGAATACTACGAGTCAGTCACTGGGAAAATCCCTTTGGAATCGTTGCGCCTGAGCTGGCTGCTTTTTTCTCCAGGCTTCCACGTTCCAGCCGGACTGCGTCTTTACAAGCGCCTGTTCTCGCTCCTGCTCGGAGGGCTGGCTATCCTTCTGACCGCACCCTTGATGCTAATCGTAGCTATCGCGATTCGTCTCGACTCCAAAGGCTCGGTCATCTTCAAACAGAAGCGGGTTGGCGAACACGGTGAGTTATTCACGGTCTACAAGTTCCGCTCAATGTACGATGGTTCCGACAAACTGGACCTCACGCCCGCCGAGCACGGCGACTCCCGCGTCACTCCAGTGGGGCGCTGGCTGCGACGCAGCCGTATCGATGAACTGCCGCAGCTGTTCAATATCATCAAGGGTGATATGGCCTTCGTGGGACCGAGGCCGTTCGTGCCTGAACAGGAAGAGGAGTGTGTCGCCGAAATCCCCTTCTACCGGGAGCGTTGGCTGGTGAAGCCCGGCGCTACGGGTTGGGCGCAAATCAATCGCGGCTACAACGCTACACTGGAAGACAACAAGGAGAAGCTGGCCTACGATCTCTTTTATATCAAGAACGTTTCCATGGGCCTCGACCTGTACATCCTGTTCGCCACTCTAAAAATTCTGCTCCTCGGCAAAGGTGGGCGGTAGCTCTCGACAAAATGCTTTCAACTGGCAAGATCTGCATTGCGCTTCTCGCATTTTCTCTGCTCTTTCCTCTGTGCACCTCTGCCCAGCACATTTTCCCGGCTCGCGACGTAACGGAACAGGGTGACCCGATTTCGTGGTACGGATCGCGCACTGTCTTTGTTGGCCCTTACACCTGGCCCAACGCCGAGCCGCTGGGAATGTACAACGATGGAACGCCACTGACGCAGGACACGCCTGCGCCGGTCGCTGGACGAAGCCTGGTACCGCGCGCCGATTTTTCCATCACAGGCTGCGATTTCACTTCGAACACGTGCACCACGGATTCACATCTCCTCGCCGGTGGTCTGCCGGATGGCACCGAGGTGAAGTTTGTGACCACTGGCACGCTGCCCGGTGGTCTGGTTTCATGGCAGCAGGACCATTCCAAGGTCTACTACATCAAAGATTGGACAGGTCATCGGTTCCAGTTCTCGGCGACCCCAGACGGCCCAACCGTCCAACTCAACGAGGGTATTCGCGGCAGTGGCTCGCATGGCATGTCGTTCGCCGGGTACAGGCACGTGATGGTGTTCCGCGCCGCGAGGGCCGTTCCTTTCACCTGTGATCCCGACACCGACCTCTGCACCACTGAGCAGCCGCATAAGCTGCTGGACAATGCGCCGTTCTTCGTCTACTCCACCGGGAAGCTGCCGGAAGGGCTGGCCGTCGCCTTAGGCGGCGAGTACATGCCCTACTGTCTTGCCTACGTCAGTCCAACTACATTCAAGATTCGCAGTTTGCCATACCCCGAAAGTGGGTGCTCTTCCAATCTGCCTTTGCTGGATCTGAAGAGCAAAGGCGAGGGGACGCACTATCTTTACGCCGCCTATCTTCCCGGGCTCTCGGTTCCCGGCGCGATGAGCGGCAACATCCCGATCGAGATTCAATCCATCAAAGGCTACCCCCGCGGCACGGTGTTTTCCTGGCGCATGGAACAGACTGCCATGCTGCCGCCGGTCACCAGGGGTGGGCTCAGCGAGACGGAAATCACGACCATGCTGGTTACGATGTTCGCCAAGGTGCCGGCCGTGACCCCTCCGGGAGACTACCGGATCACCGTCCACACCTCGGAAGATCGCGCGACCAATCTGCACCCCAATTCATTTCAGTACACGCTCAAAGCGGTGGAATTGCCGTCCACCCCGACCTCCGGGCCGTCCAGCTATCCCCCGATCCCCGGACTGAAACAGTGGGAGACCATGATGGTCTCCGACAAAAACGGAGGCGGCTCCGACTGGACCACAACTCCGATGCCTCGCTGCGCCAACCGCAAATATCCGGACGCTCCGCTGGGCTGGATCAAGCCCGACGGATCCGTCACTCTGACCGATACCGGCGTGCCGTATCCCGTGGACTACGGCTTCGGTGGCCAGAAGCGTGTTTGGTACTACACCGACCAGACCTTCTTCAAGATCGCCAAATACACCAACGATCCAAGCTGGGCCAACTGCGGCATCTACATCGCCAAGGCGATGCGCGACCAGTTTCTGCTGAAGGGACCAAATACTGTTTTACCTTTTCTGTATTTTCCGTGGACCCTGGTCGCGGCGTATCACTGGACCCACGACTCCAGCTACAAGGAGGCGGTCATCCGCATCGCCGACGATGGTTCGGCCCCTTGGGGCTGGCTTGGGGATGCTGAAATGCGCGAGCACGCTTACGGCTTCGAGAGGCGGCTGGCGCGGCTCGATGTAACCGGCGAGCCCGACTACAACCTGCAATATTTCGCCGACGGAACTCTGGCTACGCTTTACGGCAATGCAACCGGAGCGCCCGACCGCTCTTTCAATCAGCCGTTTATGGTGGGGCTGGCCATGCGTCCACTGATCAAGTGGTACCTCATTTCCCACGATGAGCGCATTCCCTACGTCATCAAGCTACTGCTGGACCGCTTCTGGGACGATTGGTATGACCAGCACAAGCATCACTACCTGAACGACCCTGAACCCAGTGGGGAACGATGCATCACTGATTGCCAGAAGTACACCTCCAGCGACCTGAATAATCTCGTCGTGCCAGCCTTCGCCTGGTATTGGAGACTCACCGGAGATGACAAATATCGTGAGCGAGGAGATGATCTCTTCTCTCACGTGTACGACGATGGAAATCCCTGGAACGCGAAGGAGTGGTCCACGGGCTTCTACTGGAGCTGGGACTTCGTGGGATGGCGGGAAGGGAAAGAAGCGGCTTACTAGACGTCGGCAGCTTATAGGCCCCTTCGCAAAAGCGACTCGTGCGCCGCTGTTCGCCACGAGTGCCTCGATCGTCCGTTAGCTGGGATTCTTCCGCAGGACGATGTTGAAATCACGCGAGAGCCTGCGACAGGCGCATCTCGGTCGAGCCCGCCGCGCTCCGTCCGTTAGCTAGCTATTTCACGTCTTTCATTGCGAGAAGGGAGCCGTACTCGTGCCCACCGCTGTCGATGGCACGAGCAATCACCGCAGTAAAGGCGTCGCGCAATTCGGGATATTTAGCAACGATGGCTTTGATGACGGCCATGTTGTCCTGATAGGCAAGAGTGCTGTTGGAGGCGTCGGCGGTGTTGTAGCGCACCCGCAGGTTCAAGTCACTGCCGACAGGAACCGGCGCAAGCTCGGTGATTTTAAGAACCCTTCCCTTCGCCGGTAAATCCATCGGCGATTGAGACGAGGGCAGGTCGCTCGGCCGTGCCGCTTCCATTTCCTGGGCGATCTTATCGAGTTGCGGATTAGCCATGAAGTTTACTGGGGCCAACAAATCCCAGGCCGTCAGATAGTAAAACCAGGCATTATGCAGTTGGTTTTTCGCCTTGTATTGGCGGGCTTGAGCCAAATACCACTCGCCATCGTGCCCGCCGATTGCGTTCAGCCGGGGATAATAGCCGGCCAGTTTCCACGCCCCTCCTGAATCCTGCAAAATCATGGTCAGCGTAATCGGATTTTTATCGCCCGAGATCTTCTGAATGACCACGGCATATCGTCCGGCGGGAAGGTTCGGTATGGAAAAGCCCACCCTCTCGGGGGAGTTGTAAATACCGCAATAGAAATCGGCGCGCTGCAGTGTGCCTTTGCTTTGCGAGGCGTCGAGGAGGTAAGTGCCTGCGACAACCGGCTGTCCCTCAGCGAAGTATTTCTTATTGTCGACGACCGCCTGCTCAATGCCCGTGAAATTCGCAGCAACATCGGGAATTGCGTTCGCCTTTAGGCCTGCTACGTCGCCTTGTGCGGACATGCTGAAATAGCGCTGGGCAGCGCTCTCAATCGCGGATTTCGTGCCTGCATTGAGATCAGAGCCCGAGTCGCAGGTCTGGCCAATCGCATGCGAGCCCCAAAAAGCGGTCAGTAAAAGTGCGAATGAGAGATAAGCAGATCGACGGAGTCGGGCCAGATTGGCTTTCATGGCTGTGGTCTTCCTAAAAGCTTCTTACAAACGTAGGCTTCCAAAGTTCCTGTCCGTAGGATGCAAGCCTGCTCCGAGCCGATGTTTAAAGACGATCGACACCGACTGCGAATTCCTAAGGCACTCGGCGTACAATAAGCGTGCAAAACGATGGCTCGGGTAGCGCGTCCAACTCAGTATGTTACGCCTTAAGCGGAAAAGCGCATTAGCGACGTTCTTCTCTGTTTTCCTGCTCGTGGGGAACGCAGTTGCGCAATCCAGCGCGGGGCCGAGTCAATCTGAAAACAGTAGCGCGGCCTCGAAGGCGGCAAAGTCAGGACAGCATCATTCTGCCAGGCGGGCCAAGACGCCAACTCCAGAGCAACAGCCTGTTCAGGCGCCCCCTCCGCCGCCTACTCCGGAGCAGATGGCCCCCGTAGCACCCAATGTTTCCTATCAGGCGGGCCAACTGACGATCGAATCAAACAATGCTACCCTCGCCCAAGTGCTGCGGTCGGTGCAGGCGAAAACCGGTGCATCCTTCGAGATCCCCGCCAGTGCGAACAGTGACCGGGTGGTCGCGCAGCTTGGTCCTGGCCAGCCTCGGGATGTCCTCGCAACTCTTCTCAACGGGTCGAAATTCAACTACATAATTCTTGGCACTCCCAATCAGCCTGGTTCAGTGCAGAAGTTGATTCTGACGCCCCGACAGAATGTTCCAATAACCAACACCGCCCAGGCGCGACCTGTTCAGCAGGCGCAACAAGAACCGCAGCAGGAAGACGATTACACTCCGCCAGAGCCAGTGCCGGTGGAAGATAATTCAGCGAACGAGAGTCAGCCGCCGCCTGGAGCCTACCGCCCCGGCAACTTTGTCCCCAATCAGCCCAACCCGAATGGCGAGTTTCCTTCTCAGCAGCCGCCGGAAGCGGCGAATGATGGTCAGCCGCAACAGGGTGCCAAAAGTCCTGAACAACTACTTCAGGAGCTTCAGCGCCTGCAGCAACAGCAGCAGCAGTATCAGCAGCAGTTGAATCCTGCGAACCAGCAGCCGCCGCAAAACTGAGAGAGTGTCCGGGCTTCAGAGGCAAGGGCACAGCCGTTTCGGGCCGGGCGAGATTTCTCTACTTCCGGGGTTCCGGCAGAAACGCGCTCACCCCTCAACCAGCGCTTTCAGGGATTCGCTGTAAGGTGGTCGCACAACGCCCCGCTCGGTGATGATCGCCGTCACGTACTCGTGTGGAGTGACATCAAAGGCAGGGTTCTCAACACCCACGCCGTCAGGCGTAAGCTGCTTGCCGACGAGGTGAGTCACTTCTGTTGCAGCGCGCTGCTCAATGGGTATCTTGCTGCCGTCGGCCGTTCCCAGATCGACGGTCGATATCGGAGCCGCAACATAGAAGGGAATTCGGTGCTCCTTCGCCAGGATGGCGACAGTGTATGTGCCGATTTTGTTGGCCACATCGCCATTGGCCGCGATGCGATCGGCACCGACTACAACGGCGTTGATCTTGCCTTGCCGCATGATGGCTCCAGCCATGTTATCGGAGATCACCGTTGTGGGAATGTTGTCTTTCATCAACTCCCATGCCGTAAGACGCGAGCCCTGAAGGAACGGGCGGGTCTCGTCTGCGAATACGTGCAGCTTCTTGCCTGACTCGACGGCAGCGCGGATGACGCCCAGGGCCGTTCCGTATCCTGCCGTCGCCAGCGCGCCAGCATTGCAGTGAGTCAGCACCCCGCCATTGGAAGGCAATAGAACGGCCCCGTGTTTTCCCATGGCTTCGTTGGCGGCAATGTCCTCCACGTGCATTCGCCGGGCTTCGTCAACCATCTCGCGCTTGATTTCTGCAATGGACCTGTCCCGCAACTGCGCAAACTTATCCTGCATGCGGCGGATCGCCCAAAACAGGTTGACGGCTGTAGGGCGGGTGGAGCCGATGACCTTGCAAATCTGCTCGAACCGAGCAGCGAGCTCGTCCGCCGTGTCAGATTTTGCGTCACGCACACCCAGCGCAATTCCCATGCCCGCAGCAACACCGATGGCAGGCGCACCGCGGACAATCATGGTCTTGATCGCGCCGGCCACTTCCTCATAGGTCTTGCAGGTTACGTAGACCTCTTCCGTCGGCAGCTTCGTCTGGTCAATGAAGCGCACTCCAGCGTCGGTCCATTCCAGCGTTTTGATTATGCTCATGCTTTGCTTGTGTGTGAGAGATTGCTCTTAATGTGTTCGGCGCGAACTTCGTTGGCGGTGAACAGCGACACGAAAGGGGCCGGTGAGGACGCTTGCTCGACGCTCGCTCGACCGCCTGCTTCTTCGCGCTCTACCAGGCACAGAACGCCAACGACCTCAAATCCATACGCCCTCGCTGCTTCAATGGCTTGAATGGTGGAAGAGCCGGTCGTGCAGACATCGTCCACGATGACCACGCGAGCGGGTTTCTCGCGGAAACCTTCTATGCGCTGGCCCGTGCCGTGTGTCTTCTCAGCCTTGCGCACCAGGAATCCGTGCACAGGCTTGCCTTGTTGCGCGCTGACCACGGAAGTAGCGACTACGATGGGGTCAGCTCCCATTGTGAGACCCCCAATCGCATCCGCACGCCATCCGCGCTCTTGCATCTCCTGAAATACGGCCTGTCCCGTTAGTAACGCTCCTTCTGCGTTCAGCGTAGTCAGCCGACAGTCGATGTAGTAATCGCTGGTTCCGCCGCTGGACAATGTGAAATTGCCCAGACGAAACGATTTCTCAGCCAGCATTCGTACCAGTTCCCCACGTGCGCTTGCCATTCAGGTGGTTGCTCTCCTTAACTGCCCAATTTTTCCAGATGATGGAAATGCTCGCTCCCGATCCAAAGCAGTGCGAACAGTGTGGAGTTATAACCGGAGTGCGTAAGGACGCCGGCGGCGACAGAACCCGTGCGCTCGCGAAGGATCGTCAGCACAAGACCGACCACAAAGATGCTCAAGATCGGTGCCCACGCGTATCCCAACTGCGCACTATGGATTGCGGCGAAGGCAGCGGCCGTAAGTGCGACGCCCAGTATCGTTCCCAAGCCCCGGCGCAGCGTCGGGAATAACATTCCTCGAAAGAACAGTTCTTCCAGCGCAGGCGCAACCAATACGCCGAAGAAGGCCATCAGGTAGGCGCTGGTGGCGTCGTTGAAGAACTTGTCCATCGGGAGCGACTTTGGAATCGGCAAAAAGTGTGCCAAGCCTTCAACCGTGAATGCCAAGACAATCCCTGCCAGGTAAAACCAGATCGCAGTCCGGCCCGGCCAATTCCACCGAATCGCAGTAAGAAAAAGTTCACCACTCCGTCGGCGGACCAATACCGCCATGAATCCGATGACGATGGGATAACTCGCAATTTGCGAGCCAATGACAACCAGCGGCTCCTGAGCCAGGGCGTAGATGGAGAGTCCATTAAAGGCATGCATACTGTGCGCAAAGGCGACGGCGATCAGGCTGCAGCCCAGGATCGCCAGGATGGTCACGCACGGAATCACAACCACATCCCATATCGTCCAAGCCGGGAAGTTGCTTCGCGGCTGTTCGGGCAATTCGGGAAACGGGAAGGACGTCGTGCTTTGAGGAACTATGTCCACATTGGACGGAGGGTCTGCCGCCTCCTGCAATGGCCAGCGATCGCCTTCACCCATGGGCGCCGACTCGCTGAGGAACAGTCTGACCATTCAGCTTGGAAATGCCCGGTAGCAGCTTGGCCAGGGCCTGTCCGGTATACGACTTCTTGGCGCGCGATACCCGTTCGGGAGTGCCTTGCGCCACGAGACGACCGCCGTCTTCTCCGCCCTCAGGACCGAGGTCGATGATCCAGTCGGCATTGCGGATCACATCCATGTTGTGCTCGATAATGATGATGCTATTGCCTAAATCAGTTAGACGATGCAGAACCTCAAGCAGCTTACTGACATCGGCAAAGTGCAGACCCGTCGTGGGCTCATCCAGCAGGTACAGGGTTTTTCCCGTCTGCCGCTTGCTCAACTCCCGTGCCAGCTTGATGCGCTGTGCCTCGCCTCCGGACAAAGTCACCGCCGATTGCCCAAGATGAATATAGCCTAGCCCGACATCCACGAGCGTTTGCAGCTTCTGCCTGATCTGCGGAAAGTTCTCCAGCAAGGGCAATACGTCCGCCACCGGCATCTCCAGCAGGTCGGCGATGGAGTAGCCCTTATAGCGCACCGCCAGGGTCTCGTGGTTGTAACGCTTCCCGCCGCATACTTCGCATAAGACGTACACGTCGGGCAGGAAGTTCATCTCAATTCGTCGCTCCCCGTCCCCCTGGCAGGCTTCGCAGCGGCCGCCCGCCACGTTGAAGGAGAAGCGTCCGGCTTTGTACCCACGCTCGCGCGATTCCGGCAGCATGGCATACAGATCTCGGATCTGAGTGAAGACGCCGGTGTACGTCGCCGGGTTCGAGCGCGGCGTTCGTCCAATCGGCGACTGGTCAATGCGGATGACCTTGTCGACGTGTTCGGTTCCGCTGATTGATTTGTGCGCGCCTGCCTCTTCGCGCGATCCGTACAACGCTTTCGCAAGGGAGCGATACAGGATGTCATTCACCAGAGTCGATTTGCCCGAACCAGACACCCCAGTCACCACCGTCATGACTCCGAGGGGGAAGCTAACGTCCAGATGCTTGAGGTTATTCTCATTCGCGCCGAGGATCACGATAGCTTTGCCGTTCGGAACGCGTCGCGCATAGCGATAGGTAACCTGCTTCGCACCGGAGATGTATTGCCCGGTCAGAGAGCGCGGCTCGGAGGCGATTTGCATCGGCGTTCCGCTGGCGACCAACTCTCCGCCATGACGGCCAGCGCCAGGACCAAGATCGACGACGTAATCCGCGCGGCGAATCGTGTCCTCGTCATGCTCGACCACCAGCACCGTGTTGCCCAGATCGCGCAGCGATTCCAGAGCTTCCAATAGGCGCTCATTGTCGCGATGATGCAGCCCAATCGACGGCTCATCCAATACGTAAAGCACCCCGCGCAGACGCGACCCGATTTGCGTTGCCAGCCGAATACGCTGGCCTTCGCCGCCGCTCAAGGTCGCAGCTGAGCGATCAAGCGAGATGTACCCCAGCCCGACGGCGTTCAGAAATCCCAGGCGCTCCGCAACTTCCTTCAGAATGCGTCCGGCGATCCGCTCCTCCCGCGGATTGAGGCGGATTTCGCCAGCGGCTTCCACCGCACGCGAGACGGGAAGTGATGTGAAGTCGGCGATCGACATGCCGTTTACCCTCACCGCCAGACTCTCGGCCCGCAGACGCTTGCCGCCACACACCGGGCACTTGCTGGCGGACATATGGTCCAGCAACCATTCGCGATAGCCTTCCGAACTGCTGTCTTCCATTGCCCGCCGCAAATAGGCAAACACGCCCAGGAAGCCGCCGCGCTTGTGCTCACCTCGCTCCGGTCCATAGAGGATCAGGTTCTGCGTCTTCTGAGGAAGTTTCTCAAAGGGCTTCGAGAGATCAAAGCCATAAGCGGCCGCCGCAAGCTGAAGCGTGTGAATCAAATTCTGTGAGGCAGAACCCGGTCCAAGGCCTCCCTCCAGCAGCGGCTTCGACCAATCGGAGACGACCTTCGCAGGATCGAAGTCGTATTTGCTACCCAGCCCATTGCACTCAGGGCATGCGCCGTACACGCTGTTGAAAGAGAACGACCGCGGCTCTAGAACCGGAACGTTGATGCCGCATTCCGGACACGCCAGCTTTGAAGAGTAAAGCCGCTCTTCGCCCTCGACGACAGCGACCAGCACCAGACCATTCGCCAGCTTCATCGCCAACTCGACGGACTGCACCAGCCGCCGCTCGATGCCCGGCTTTACCAGCAGCCGATCGACGACCAGCTCGATGGTGTGATTCTTGCGCCTGTCGAGCTTGATTTCCTCATCTGCGATATTGCGCAGTTCGCCGTCGATGCGCGCACGGGTAAATCCTTGCTGGACAAGTTTATCCAGCTCTTTCTTGAACTCTCCTTTTCGGCCGCGCACGATGGGCGCCATGATCATGACGCGATCTTCCGGTCGCAGCTCCATGACGCGTTGCACGATCTGGTCAGCGGATTGGCGCGAAATTTCTCGTCCACACTGGGGACAATGGGGAATCCCCACGGAGGAATACAGCAGTCGTAGGTAGTCGTAGATTTCAGTGATGGTTCCGACCGTGGAACGAGGGCTGCGGCTGGTGGTTTTCTGTTCTATCGCGATCGACGGGCTCAGGCCGTCAATGCTGTCGACATCGGGACGCTCCATTTGATCGAGAAACTGCCGAGCGTAAGCCGAAAGTGTCTCCACATAGCGGCGCTGGCCCTCGGCGTAGATAGTGTCGAATGCCAACGATGACTTCCCTGAGCCGCTCAGGCCGGTAAGGACAGTCAGCTTGTTCCGTGGTATTTCGACGCTGATATTCTTGAGATTGTGCTGCCGTGCCCCACGCACGGTTATGCTGGTAATGGCCATCGACCCGCTTTGCTAATCACTGGACACGGCGTCCTGTTTGTCACCGAATTCAGACACACTCAACTGGCGGTCGCGGAAGATTCACCGGAAATCGCGACCAGTGCCGTTCTGGAACCTTGGCGAGGCAGCGTGCGCAGTTCTACACCAGTATCCTATTTGTCAACATCCGCAGGCGTCAATGCGCGGTAAAGTTGCATCCAGGGTAGTGCGGACGCTCTCACTAGATGCTTCCAGCACGGCCCAGGGTTCGGACGGTTGACCAGCGTCTCAATCGAATAAGACGGCGATGATAACTTCTACGTTCCTGTCGATATTGCTGCTGCTCACGATCGTGTTTGCCTTCGCGACCGGTATTGTTCTCGGGCGGTGGGTGATCTTTGGAATCCTGCATTTCTTTGATCCCGCCAGAACGCTGCGGAAGCAAACGGGAACAAACGCATTAGTGCCTGCCATCGGCGGCGACTGAACCCCGCTTCTCAACGGCCGTGAACATCTAGTATTTCTTCTGCGACCCGCAGGCCGCTGCTGAAAGCGCCGTGAACTGTGGCATGGTGGCCATCGCTCTGAGTCGCTTCTCCCGCAAAAAACAAGCGATTTGCCAACGGTCTCGCCAGTTTCTGCTGCGCCTCCATTCCGCCGGCGAGTACATAGCTGTATGCTCCCCGCGCGTACGGGTCGGCCTGCCAGTCGTGATAGTAGAAATGCGTGAGACGCTGGGCGATTAGGCTTTCAGGCAGAGAAAGAATTCCGGCAAGAGCCCGCACTGCCTCGGAACAGAGTTCTCCTTCGTCGATGGATGCTTTCGCCTCGGCGCAGGATCCGGCGCACCAGCCCACCAGAAGCGGCAGGTCCAGCGACGGCGCGGCTGTCCACCAGGTTGGGAAGCTCGGATCGTCACTGAAAATGAAGTGGGCATCGCGCAACGCATGCTCACCCATCACGTGAGGATCTTCCCAGAAGACGCTGTCAAAACGAAGCGTAACCCGCACGGCCGATCCCATCGCAAGCTTTGCCAGAGCGCGATGCTTCTCCACCAGGGGAGGTCTAAACGTCACCGCTCCGAGGGGTTGTAGCTCCTGCTGAAGGACGCCAAGCGGGAGCGTAACCACCACCCGCGGTGCGATGAACTCCTGCATCTGCTCTGAATTTTCTGCTCCCGCCAATACCACGACGAGATCGCGTCGCCAATCGACTTGTGTGACCGGTAGTCGAGTTCGAACAGTCACCGTGTCGGGAAGCGAATGCACCAGCGCTTCAACTAACTTGCTGTAACCGCCCACGACGTGGGAAGCACGATCTTCTTCGATTTCCCGATCGGCGTGATCGCCGCAGATGATGGAGTGGGTACTGATGCGGGCTGGGTCGGCGGCGTGGAACCCTCCTACAAACCCACGAGCGGCCTGCTTTTCGTCCTCGGGGCAGTCTGCGAATTGGGTTTTTAGCGTCTGCTCAAACGTCTCGTCAGGGAAACCGGAAGGGTCGAGCTGGTCCAGCCGCTGAAATATGTCGCTCTCCCACGCACTGCACGGCTCAAAGAAGCCGCTCTTTCCAGGACAGTAAGTTCGTCCAATAGCCTCGATCAGCTCCAACTTGTGTTCCTGCAAGTAGTTGTCCAGCAGCGGCGGCTTGCCGTGAACGAACTCGGCGCCCAATTCAATTGCTGTCTCTCGGGTGGGACCGGGTAGACTCCAGATTCGCCCGCCAACACGCGCTCGCGCCTCCAGAACCAGGACTCGCAATCCTGCTTTTCCGAGATGCTCGGCAGCAGCCAGGCCGGCGACTCCTGCGCCAACTATGATTACATCGTATTGCGGATCGTGTTGCATCTCGTCGGGGCCGTCGGTGCGACTTTGTGTAACGACAAAATCATGTTGTATCAAGATTTCTGCCCGAGGCCCAGAATCTACCTTCTGGCAGCTCACATCCGAGCGCAAGACCGGCCGCACCACGGTCTTGTGCGGCTTTTGCGCAAGAGCGCCAAATCCCGCTGACAAATAAGTAATCGCTTCAGCGGCGCTGCGCCGATTTTCGCACTGAGAATCACCACAACCCGCATAGCCAAATCATGCGGGATGCTGAAAATCACTACCAGTCAGGGAGTTCGGAGCATCATCCCGTTGCGAAACACATCACGCACAAAAGTGACACAAGTCACAGAATTGCCGCCCGCCAGAGAACGAAACTGAACTCGCGGATCGGGATTTCAGCTCCGTGCGCGGGCTCGGCTTCATATCACTTATTACATCCGCAGCCCGCCTTAATGTCCTGCTTTCAGGAGAAGTGATGAAAAAAGTCATTTTCGCGGTCTTTCTGGTCGCAATTGCTCTGTTCCTTATTCTGCCGAATCTGTCGTGGGCCCAAGCTGACATCTACAAGACGAAATGCGCCGGATGTCATGGAGTAGACGGGAAGGCAACTACTGCCGGACAAAAGATGGGAGCACCTGCGTTCTCATCCGACCGAGTTCAGAAAGCTTCTGACGCGCAGCTTGCCGATTTCATCGAAAACGGGGGCCCACAGAAGAAGGCTTCCCACGCCTTTGGCGCCAAGGGCATCAGCCAGGCAGAGGCGCAAAAGCTAGCTGGATACGTCAAGACTTTGGGCAAGTAGTCTTCTCTTTTTTCCGGGCCGCCGGGTGGGAGCGCCTGCTCTCGTCCAGAGGCCGATTGGGCCACAGTGAATATCTGCACCGGGATTCGCACGCAAGAGTCTCGGGCACGAATCAGCAGTCCGTGCCTCTGGGGGCCAAACTTAACCCGAAATTGGCGCTCTCAGACTGAATCCACTTACTCCGGAAAAAACGCACTCATTCGCTCCCCCCGGTTCCCAGCACCCGGGACTACACATGGCCAGTCGGCCCCGCGCCGATTGGGGAGATCAAACACATGAGCAAAGGAATTCTCTACGATGCCACGATGTGCATCGGCTGCAAGCAGTGCGAGCAGGCCTGCGCCACCGAGAACGGCCTGCCGTACGACGACAAGATAGCAGCCGAGGAGGTCACGTCCGCGCATAAATACACCACGGTCCTGGTGAAAGAGGACAAGTTTATGCGCCGCCTCTGCCAGCACTGTGACGACCCCGCCTGCGCCTCGGTCTGTCCGGTGGGAGCGCTGAAGAAGACCGCACTCGGCCCGGTGACCTACGACAAAAGCCGTTGCATGGGATGCCGCTACTGCATGGCGGCCTGTCCGTTTGGAGTCCCGAAGTACGAATGGGACAAAGCCGTTCCCGGCGTTCGCAAGTGCATTATGTGCTACCAGCGGGTCGCGGCTGGCGGCCAGACCGCCTGCGCGGAGATCTGCCCCACCGGCGCGACCAAGTTCGGTGACCGCGACGAACTGCTTGCCGAGGCCAAGAAGCGCATGCATGACGAGCCGGGCAAATACTTCCCCCACATCTTTGGCGAGACCGAGGTCGGCGGAACGTCGGTGATGATGCTGTCGTCCATCGGCTTTAACCAGTTCGGATTGCGTACCGACCTCACCGATCGCGCCTTGCCGATGTACACCTACCAGGTGCTGTCGCGCATTCCTGATTTCATTCCTCTCTTCGGAACACTGCTGGGCGGCGTTTACTGGATCACTCATCGCCGCGAAGAAGTTGCCGAGGCGGAGCATCAGGAAAAGAAAGGCGGTGGGCAGTGACCTTACGCGAGATTCCCAAGATGCGTTTCACCTTCTGGAAGGCTGTCTTCCTGCTCATCATGGCGGCGGGCGTTTATTGCACCTATCTTCGCTTCTTCAAGGGCCTGGGAGCTTCCACGAATTTAAGCGACCAGTTTCCCTGGGGCCTCTGGATCGGCTTTGACGTCATGTGTGGGGTGATGCTCGCAGCTGGCGGCTTCACCCTGACCGCTGCCGTCGAGATCTTCAACATCAAGCGCTGGCATTCGATCATGAGGCCGACCATTCTTACCGCCTTCATGGGCTACCTTCTGGTGTGCGCCGCGCTCATGTACGATCTTGGCCTGCCGTGGAACATCTGGCATCCGCTCATCATGCGTAATCCTCATTCGGTGATGTTCGAGGTCGCCTACTGCGTCATGCTTTACACCACGGTGCTGGCACTCGAGTTTTCCCCCATCGTATTTGAGCGCCTGGGATGGAAGAAGGCGCTGACAGTGGTGCGGCGGCTGATGCTGGTCTTTGTCATTCTGGGCGTTATTCTTTCGACCCTGCACCAATCCTCACTGGGCACGCTGTACATGATCATGCCCAACAAACTGCATCCTTTCTGGTACAGCCCGCTGCTGCCGGTGTTCTTCTTCATCTCGTCTATCGCCGTGGGACTGGCGATGATCATCTTCGAATCGTCGATGAGCGCAAAGTACTTCGGCCGCCAGATTGAACTCTACATCCTGCGCGATATGGGACGCGTGCTGGTCGTGGTGCTCGCCATTTATGGCGTCCTCCGCTTGGAAGACTTGCTCAACAGGGGCGTATTGCATCAGGTGCTCGTGCCGGGATACGAGCAACGCTTTTTCCTGCTGGAGATTTTCCTCTCGGTAATTATTCCGCTGACGCTGCTGCTGATTCCGAAGGTCCGCAACAGCGCCCAGGGACTCTACCTGGTGGCAGTCTTAACCTTGCTGGGATTCGTTACGAATCGCTTGAACGTGACGATCACGGGCGTCGAGAATGCGGTGGGCGGACGTTATACGCCAAAGTGGACGGAAGTCGCCATCACGGCGATGTTCGTTGCATTGGGGTTCGCCATCTTCGGGCTGGCTACCCGATACCTGCCGATCTTTTCCGAAGAGCAGGCTCACACCCCGACGATCCGACAAACAGAGTACGTGGCTGGCGAACTGGCGGAACCAGTACATGCCGGAGACTGACCAATTCGATCTGACCGGCCCTTCGGGCGAGGCCCCCCGCGAGTGGCGAGACGGCCACGGCATCAGCACTAAGCTGATGGCGTCCATGTTCGTGGTCATGACCGTCACCTTCGGCTTGCTGATGTACCTGACGATTGACCAGCACCGCAAGCACCTCGAAGCTGCGGCCTTGGTGAGTGCGGAGCAGCAGAGTGAGGTACTGCGCCGCAGCGCGTCGCACTACATGCTGAGAAACGATCGTAGCGGCTTGTACGAGATGATGATCAACATGGCCGACCAGCCGGGAATGGTCCGCATCCGGATCATGAACTCGGAGGGCGTGATCAGCTATTCGACCGAGCCCAATGAAGTTAGTAAGAGTGTCGATAAGGCATCCGAAGCCTGTTACAAGTGCCATGAACAATCCAAGCCGCTTTCGCTGTTGAAGCGCTCCGACCGCTTTCGCATCTATCGCGCCGATGGCACTCGCGTGCTCGGTATCATTACCCCCATCGAGAACCAGCCGGCCTGCTCCAACGCCGTCTGTCACGCGCATCCTGCGAGCACCAAGATTCTGGGTGTGCTTGACACCAACCTTTCCCTGGCCAAGGTCGACCAGAGCCTGGCGCAAGATCGTCATCGGATGTTGGCCTACTTCACCCTGGCGCTGTCCAGCCTGGTTCTACTGTGCGGGATCTTCATCCGCAGAGTGGTGCACAATCCGGTGCGAATGCTCCAACGCGGAACAGAGCGCGTGGCCAAGGGTGAGCTAGGTCTGCAAATTCCGGTCATGTCGAACGACGAAATCGGCGAGGTGGCGCAGTCGTTCAATGAAATGAGCAATAAGCTGCAGCTCGCACAGGCAGAAATCACCGCCTGGGCCCACACTCTGGAAGACCGGGTTGAGGAGAAAACGCGCGAACTGAAGCAGGCGCATCAGAGAATGTTGCATGTGGAGAAGATGGCCACCATCGGCAAGATGGCGGCCGTGGTCGCACATGAGATCAACAACCCGCTCTCTGGCATATTGACCTACTCGCGACTGGTGAAACGTTGGATTCTGAAGGGTGCTACGAGCGTCCCGAAATATGACGAGATGGCCGGCTCGCTTGACGTTATCGCGTCGGAGAGCAAGCGTTGCGGCGACCTGGTGCACAACCTGCTGAGCTTCTCGCGGGTCTCTCCGATGAATTTGGCGTGGTGCGACCTTTCGGAAGTAATTGACCGTTGCGTCAAGCTGGTTCAGCACAAGATGGATATGGCGGGCGTACAGCTCAACCTCGAGCTCGCGTCCGAGATGCCGCCGGTGCACTGCGATCCGGCACAGATCGAGCAAGTAGTGTTGGCCATGGTGATTAACGCAATCGATGCCTTGCCGCAGGGTGGCAATCTGTGGATCAGCACGCAATTAGCCGACAACCAGATCGCGCTGACGATTCGCGACGACGGCACGGGTATTACCGAGGAGCATCTGGCGCACATCTTCGAGCCGTTCTACACCACGAAGGAAGCGGGAGGCTCTGGCCTGGGCCTCGCCATCAGCCAGAACATTGTCGAGCGGCATGGAGGACACATCGAAGTCGATTCCATCGCGGGACGGGGGACGACCTTCAGAGTGCTTCTGCCGGTCGACAGTCAAAAGTTCGCTACGGGAAGAGAAGAAGACCGCAGCCCAGTGGAAGTGAGGTAGCAGAGTGGAAAAAGGCAAGTTGCTCATCGTAGACGATGAACTGAGCGTGCGCGATTCGCTCGCTAAATGGTTTGCCGAAGAAGGCTACGAGGTCGGCACGGCCGAAAGCGCCAGTGAAGCCCTGACGCGAGTTGCTGAGACCAGCTATGACGTGGCCCTGGTCGACATCAAGATGCGGGGCACCGATGGCATCGAGTTGCAGCGCCGATTGCACGAAATCTATCCCGACATGCTGGTCATCATCATGACCGGTTACGCTTCGGTTGAGACCGCGATCGCCGCACTCAAGAACGGAGCTTATGACTACGTCAATAAGCCTCTTGACCCTGACGAGATTGCTCACCTGATCTCGAAAGCCATGGCGCACCGCCGCACCCAGCAGGAAAATGTCCGTTTGCGGGAGACGGTTGCGGAGATTGCGCGGCCATCCGATATCATCGGCCAAAGCGCAGCCATGAAGCACGTCTTCGATGCCATCGAGACGGTTGCGCCAACCGATGCTACGGTCTTTGTTACCGGCGAAAGCGGGACCGGAAAGGAACTGGTGGCGCGCGCCATTCATGCAGGGAGCACGCGACGCTTTCACCCTCTTGTCGTCATCCACTGCGGCGCCCTCACCGAGACGTTGTTAGAAAGCGAGCTGTTCGGACATGAGAAGGGCGCGTTCACGGGCGCCCAGTACCGGAAGAAAGGCAAGTTCGAAATTGCCGAAGGCGGAACGGTCTTCCTCGATGAGATCGGTGACATCAGTCTGAAGACTCAGACCGATCTTCTACGCGTACTGCAGGAGCGCGAGATCGTGCGCGTCGGGGGAAATCAAACCATCAAGGTTGATTTCCGCTGTGTGGCCGCCACCAACAAGAACCTGGAGCAGCTCATCGAGGAAGGGAAGTTTCGTCCCGACCTCTATTACCGCCTGAACGTATTTCACATTGAGCTTCCCGCATTGCGCGAGCGGCTGGAAGACATCCCGCTGCTCGTCGACCACTTCGTGCGGAAGTTTGCCCGCGAGATGAACAAGAAGATCACGCGCGTCTCTCCGGCTGCCATGGCGATCTTGCAGCAACAGGCATGGCCCGGCAACATTCGCGAGCTGGAAAACGCCGTGGAACGTGCCATGGTTGTCTCGCAGGAGCCTGAGCTGCGCGAAGCTGACTTTACTCTCAAAGCACGCAACGGAGCCTCGCACTCTGAAGTGCGCAGCCTCGACGAGGTCGAGAAAGGGCATATCCTGCGCGTGCTGGACGAATGCGGTGGCAATCAGACTCGGGCCGCTGAGGTGCTTGGCATCGATCGCGTCACCTTGCACCACAAACTGAAGAAGTACGGCTGGAGCCGCCGCGACCGGGAACTCGCCTCTGTCGAATCGCAATGAAGAAGCTGCAAATCTTGCCGGTAGGAGCGGTCGATGCCCGGCTGCTGGACTGGCTACAGCAGGCCCTGCAGGAGAAGTTCCACGTCAAGGGCGAGATCCTTCCCCCCGCCTTCGAAGCTTCGTTCGCCCTGCACTCCGAGCGCCAGCAATATCACTCGTCGGAGATTCTCGCGGCCATGCAGCCCTACAAGCAGCGAGATACTTGGAAGCTGCTGGCGGTCACCAGTCTCGACCTGTACATACCGATTTTGACCTTCGTGTTTGGCGAGGCTCAGGTTGGGGGCGCCGCTGCTATCGTGTCCTACCACCGCTTGCGGCAGGAGTTCTATGGCTTGCCGGAAGACCTCGATGTGCTGGCCAATCGCCTGCTGATTGAAGCGGTGCATGAGCTCGGCCACACGCTTCGTCTGACGCACTGCGACGACTACCGTTGTGCGATGGCGCCGTCTCATGCAGTGGAGTGGATTGATCTCAAAGACAGCGGATATTGCGAGTCGTGTCTGTCGCGGGTAATGGAAGCCGCGCGATAGCACTCCGGCATGGCCGCTCCACCATAAGAGTAGATCAAGCTTTCTTTTGCCGGGACCGGCCTGTTAATTACTGCTAATTACTGCGCTTCGCCTTCGGGTAGTCGGCCCAGCGTCCGCTGAACAGCTTCCCTTTGTGCTCGGAAACCATTGCAGTTACTCCCATGACTCCCATCACGAGAAAGATGGCGAAAAAGACGACGGCGATCACCAGGACTGGCATGCTTCACCTCGAGAGCATTGTGAAGCTGAACGACCCTCGCTTCCGTGACTCCCATCACTCAATCATGTGACGAGACGCTACGTACCCTGTGGTCGAGCAGGGAGGCTGGTTCATGAACCCGAACTTAGCTGGCCTTCCAGCTCCGCCAGCGAACGGCGCAGCATTTCGGAGTAGCGCTCGTTGGTGCTGCCTTCCAGCTCTTGCAGGATTCGCTTGCGAGACAGGTGAAGGTTAGCCCTCCGGCTCTTCCGGTGAATTTCTTCGTGCGAAACCGGGCTAATCGGATTTTGCTTTGAGGAGGTGGATCTGTTGTCTTCGATCTGCGCTTCTACGGACTTACTTTCCCAACCACGTGCCATACCTCAATTATACGATTTCGGCTGCTCTCGCGGACTGCTTCCCGGCAGCGTTTGTTCGACAGATTCGCAACTCGCACCAGATTAGAACTGGATTATTCCCGTTTTAGAACTGAACGGTGCCTCTCGCTTCGTTTTGAGGAGCTAAGTACTTCGCGCAATGTTACTTTGGATAGTTACCCGCCCGAAGGCGGTCCTCTGGGTGAAGATGCGAATCCTGGTGGTCGAAGATGATGGTCCTCTGGCAACTTTCGTACGAAAGGGGCTTGAGGCGGAGCATTACGCGGTTGATACGGCAGGGGACGGAGAGCTGGCGCGCTGCATGGCGCTGGAGAGCGACTATGATCTGCTCATCCTCGACCTGAACCTGCCCAAGCTGGATGGTATCGACGTGCTGCGGGCGGTTCGAGCGAAGAAGCCCAGTCTGCCGGTGCTCGTGCTGACGGCACGCAGCCGCATCGAGGACCGGGTGCAGTCGCTCGATTCCGGTGCCGACGATTGCTTGATCAAACCGTTCTCCTTCACGGAACTCTCGGCGCGAGTCCGTGCTCTATTGCGACGCGGTCCGCGTACCGTGGAGACGGTTTTGCAGGTAGCGGACCTCGAACTGGACCGCGTGGAACGCAAAGTGAAGCGCGCAGGCAAGACCATCGACCTGACCTCGAAAGAATTCGCCCTTCTGGAATACCTGCTGCGTAATGCAGGCCGGAGAGTCACACGCACCATGATCATCGAACATGTGTGGAACCTGTCGTTCGACACCTCGACCAATGTCGCCGCCACCAACCTGGTCAATGCCCAGAACGCGCACAACTCGGCCCTTGCCGCCGCTGCCCAGAGCAGCAACCTAAGCCTGCTGGATTACTTGTCGAAGAACTGACGCGGAACTGACGCTTTTCGCTATTCGACCTGGGATAGTTATCAGCCGTCAGCTGTCAGCTCTCAGCCGTGAGCTACCGGCCGCCAGCCGCCAGCCACTCATGGTCTCGATGGGAACAACCTGTTGATACGTTAGCCGCTGTTTATAGCAGCTTCACAGTTAGTGTAGGTCTACCTCTCGCCTTGAAAGGGCACGGCTTCAGCGGTGCCGCATGTCACATCAACGCAGGCGGGCTTTAGCCCCTGAGGGAACTCGGTCTACGCCTTCCCTGAAAATGCCTTAGTCGCTATCTACGTCCGATAATGCGCAAGAACCCGAAAAAACCTGAAATAGTAAGATCTTTGTTTTCTTCAGCTTAGCGCATTTCTCGCTGCAAAATCCTGAGCCCGTGAGACTTATAGGCAAAATCGAGATATCAAAGAACTTACTCCCAAGCCGTCGTCTGGGAGACCTGGGGCACACCTCTTCGCTGTCCTCGAACGCAGTTTATGAGTTGCTGACCCGGCACGCACACGAAAGCTGTGGCGCGGAGGTTACGAAGGTCGTAGGAATTCCCGAAATGGGAATTGATGGGAATGGTTTGTGCTACCACTCATTCCAGCCGAAGAATGAGTGGGGCGTTCCGACGTTTCCGTTATCGCATTCCGCTATTCAACTTCTTTTTCAGGCCCGCTTAATCAGGCGAGTAATCCAGACCAGGATCACCGCGCCAATAAATGCGACGATGATGGAGCCGATCAAGCCTCCGCCGGGCCAGATGCCCAACATGCCAAAGATCCAGCCGCCCAGAATGCCGCCCACCAGTCCGAGAATGATATCCACGAGTATGCCGTAGCCGCCACCCTTCATGACTAGGCCGGCCAACCAGCCTGCGATCAGTCCAACCAGAAGCCAAATCAGAACTCCCGTCATGTTTCCTCCCTGTCGACAGCGTTTGGGGCCGGATTATCCGATGGGTCTCCGCTATTCCAGCGAACTATACGCGCTGAGGGGTAGTTGAGCAATGTACTTGTCAGGTTCTTCGGGGTCGGCGAAGGGCCATGCCGGGTTTGAGCGACGTGGGGCGCCCACGCTCTGAGAAGAGGGATGAGTCATGACGGAGCCAAACGGGTGGGCTAGCATCCCTCCAGCCGATGACTATCTACCATCCACTAACCACCTCACGCTCACGCCTCTGCGGAGCGGGCGCGGACAAGGGCTTCAAGATTCCCACGGACGATCACGGTATTGGGGTGATCGGGGCCCGGCGACTTCTCGACAATCTCGAGGGCGCGGCGCATGAGCGGCTCGGCTTCGGCCAGCCGGTTCGTGGCCTGCAGCAAGGTGGCGAGATTGTTGAGATTGCTAGCGACGGCCGGGTGGTCAAGGCCGTAGGAATGTTCGTTGATTTCGAGGCCGCGGCGATAGAGTGACTCGGCCTCGGCCAGCCGGTTAGTGGCCTTGAGCAGCCGGGCGAGATTGTTGAGGTCGCGAGCTATGCTGGGGTGGTCAGGCCCGTAGGAATTCTCATCGATGGCGAGGGCGCGGCGCATCAGGAGCTCAGCCTCGGCCAGCCGGTTGGTGTCCTGCAGCAACTGGGCGAGATTGTTGAGGTCAATGGCAACGTCAGGGTGGTCAGGCCCGTAGGAATTCTCATCGATGGCGAGGGCGCGGCGCATCAGGGGCTCAGCCTCGGCCAGCCGATTCGTGTCTTGCAGCAACTGGGCGAGATTGTTGAGGCGAATAGCTACGTTTGGGTGGTCGGGGCTGTAGGATTTCTCGTCAATTTCGAGGGCGCGGCGCATGAGCGGCTCGGCCTCGTCCAGTCGGTTGGTGTCCTGCAGCAACTGGGCGAGATTGTTGAGGCGAATCGCTACACTTGGGTGGTCGGGGCCGAGCGCTTTTTCAGAGATAGCTAGGGCGCGGCGGTAGAGCGGCTCGGCATCGGGATAACGATTCGTTGTCTCGAGCAGCACCGCAAGAACGTTGAGATCAACGGCTACGTCGGGGTGGTCGGGGCCGTAGGCTTTCTCGTCAATGGCTAAGGCGCGGCGAATGAACGGCTCGGCCTCGGTATAGCGGCCCGTGTTTCTCAGCAGGCCCGCGAGATTACTAAGGCAGGTCGCTACGCCAGGGTGGTCGGGGCCGAGGGCCTTCTCATCAATGGCGAGGGCGCGGCGATAGAGCGACTCAGCCTCAACATAGCGCGCGCGCTCGTTCAGATAATAGGCAGTCTGATTCAGCAGCAGTGAGGCGCCCGGAACCGACATGTCGAGGTCATCAATCAGCTTTGCCAAAGCCTGTGCATGCGGGAGTAGCCGCTCGCAGCGAGGCCAGTTCTCGAACACCGTAGGATCCGGGAAAGCGGCATTTCCAGCTTGAACGACCTGCTCCGCCCAGGCGCGGTGCTCTTCTTCTTCCATGTTCCAGCTGACAACTGCTTGCACCGTGCGATGGACCGAGAGCATCTTTCTGTCCGAGTCGCGGTCGAGCAGCGAGAACTTGAGCGTCGCCCCGATGGCCTCGTTCCATGCCAGCTTGTCGGAAGCCGCGTCCTGCAGCGGGCCATAGAATTGGAAGGCGCCGTCGGTGAAGATCTCTTCCGGAATCGCATCTGGGGCAAGGAAGGCCGTGGCACTCACCAGGTCAGCGGAGGCGGGATTTCTTTGAGCCAGTTCCTCCAAGGACTTTACAAAGGTCCGTGCGACGGATTCATGTTCGTTATCGAGGTCGCCACGCCGGGCCAGCAGTTCGGGCAGGTTGTCGTTCAGCAGCTCGCGATAATCGGTGAGGCTGCAACCGGTCTCGCTGATGTACGCGCCAGCCTGATCGATTGCCAGGGGCAAGCCGCCGAGCTTCTCGCAAATCCCCCGGGCTGTTTCGATGTTCTCCGGCAGTGCTTCGGCGAGCGGAGCATCGGGGCCGATCAAGCCGGCGCGGCGCAGTAGCAGCAGCGCGCCCATTTCGCTGTCCATCAGCGGCAGGTCCTTCGACCGGATTGCGCCCGTGGCCTGCGATTGCGTGGTCACGAGTATGTGACGGCCATTGGGATCGGCCTTGCGCGTGAGCTCGCCGACGAACTTGAGATCGACTACGTTGTCGAGCACCAGCAGCCAGCGCTCCTGCCCGTCGAGCCAGCGCTTGACGGCCTCGACCACCAGCTTCTGCTCCTGCGCCGTGCTCTCGGGCAAGTTGAGCAGCGCAGCCAGGCGAGTGAAGTCGGCGTAGAGCGTCTCATCGTTTTCGGCGCGCACCCAGAGCACCGCCGGATACTCGTCGCGATGCACGTACGCGTACTTCGATGCGGTCTGCGTCTTGCCCATGCCGCCCATTCCAGTAAGAGCGGCGATGCCTCGCTTCTCTAGCAAACCTTGCAACTCGGCAAGCTCGTTGCCGCGTTCGGTGAAGAACGGGTTGTCGGGGAGTGGGACGGTGAAGAGAGGAGCGGAACTCTTTTTCTTCGTAACGACTCGTCCGGGCTGGATACCTTGAATTCCGCAGACTAGCTTGTGCAACGCTTCTTCGTCATCCAGCCCCTTGCGCATGTCAACCCAAGTGCGAAGTTCAAGGAAATTGTCGACATTCGAAGTATCGCCGCCGGGTAAGATGAGGGGAATTACCCGAAACTTCGGCTCTCGCGACTGCCTGTTCAGTGCCCGCTGAATCTCTTGGTTGAACCAGCCCTGCGGCGTTTTGCTGCCGATGCAGACAGCACAACTTGCGGCGTCATCAATCCCCTCTACCATGTCGTGCTGCCAAAGGTCTCCGGGCACGAGCACCCACTGGTCAAGCCAGACTTTCAGGCCGTGCTCGTCCACGAGCGTATCGGCCAACTTCTTGACGAAGTCCGCATCGACGTGTGCGTGACTGAGAAATACGTCGTAGGATTTGGCATCGTTGGACATTAGTGGCGCGATGATGATAGCCCAGGTGAACGTCGGGTCAAAGAGGGAAGTGCCGCCCCTAAAGGGGCTTGGGAGTCTTTTTGGCGGCCTACCCAGGACTGACGTCCTGGGCTAAAGTTGTTTCGTCCCGCGCTGCGGGACTGGAGCCGCTTTCGGGTGAGACCAGCTGGCAAGCCTAAGCCGTCATGTTGCGCAACAGACGTCTTGCCGTGGCAATCAACACTGCGGCAACCAACTCTGATTGGCGGCCTACCCAGGACTGACGTCCTGGGCTAAGGTTGTTTCGTCCTACGGACTGGAGCGGCTTGACAAGTTGGCAACTCCTAAGTCCTCATGTTGCACGCCGGACCGTCTTCGCGCTGCAACCAATACCGCGGCAACCAACACCTCGGCGACCTACACTGACCTACACTGTAGACATCGTGCGGTAGATAAATGGAAGCAGTCGCACCGACCGCAACCCATTGCTGTGCCGCTGTTTCGTTGACAGGGACGGTGTTGCTGGTCTATTCTTAAACCTTTGATAGCTCTTTGGTAGTCCTGCGTCTGCCCGTCTAGACGTTCTTTGCGCGTTCAGCGCCACCGAACTCAGCGGCTCTTTCGCGGTTTTCACACATCTGGGAGATTGCAAGATGTCAACGTATTTCCCCAAAGGGGAAATTGCGCGCAAGTGGTATGTTGTCGACGCTTCCGGCCAGACCCTGGGCCGGTTGGCGACCCGTGTGGCGCGCATCCTCAGCGGTAAAGACAATCCTAAGTACACGCCGTTCCTCGATATGGGCGATCACGTGGTCGTCATAAATGCCGATAAGGTTCGTGTTACCGGCATGAAAGCGGACGACAAGGTCTATTACCGCGTTACCGGTTTTCCGGGCGGGATTCGCGCCGAAGAATTCAAGAAGCGCCTGGCTCGTAAGCCGGAGCAGGTGCTGGAAGCGGCGATCGTCGGCATGCTGCCGCACACCAAGCTTGGCCGCGCGATGGCCAAGAAGTTGAAGGTGTACAAGGGCGACAAGCATCCGCACATAGCGCAGAAGCCGGAAGCGATTGCGGCGGTGGTTTAGTTAGGTATCAGGCGTCAGGTATCAGGTCTCAGTTTCGGGGCGCTGGGCTTTGACGCCGCTTAAAGTTTGAATTCGGTTCGGATTAGGAATGAGGGTCGGTTACTGACACCTGACACCCAAGAGAGAATAATGGCAGAACTGGTTCAGTATTACGGTACGGGTCGCCGCAAGTCGAGCGTGGCGCGCGTGTTTCTGCGCCCCGGTAGCGGCGACTTCACAGTTAACGGCAAGCCGTTCGATGTGTACTTCGTAACGGAAGCCCAGCGCACCATGGCGAAGTCTCCGCTGATTTTGACGGAGACGGCGGGCAGCTTCAACATCACCGTCACTACCGACGGCGGCGGCGTGAATGGACAGTCAGGTGCCGTGCGCATGGGTATTGCGCGCGCGCTGCAGGAGTTCAATCCTGAACTGCGCCCCAAGCTGAAGGCGGAAGGCTTTCTGCGCCGCGATGCTCGCGGTAAGGAGCGCAAGAAGTACGGCCAGAAGGGCGCTCGCAAGCGCTTCCAGTTCTCTAAGCGCTAAAGCACTTGCGCTCTCAGTTATCAGCTCTCAGCTATCAGCTATCAGTTCTGACACCTGATACCTGACACCCAGATTTCCAGCTGACGGCTGATAGCTGAAGGCTGACGGCTCACTTTTTGGTTCCGGGAGTGGGCGCTCAAGAGCAATCACCGGAACGAATTTTCCTGCACCCGCTGAACCACATGGTTAACGGGGCGGGGTACGGGAAGTAATCCTGAGCGACCGGAATAATCCCACCCTGTCCGCAAAAAGCGCGGACAAGGATGGGGCACCCAACAGGGAATTCCGCCGCGAGGGATGCACCGCCAAAACGGAGGGAATTTGGCAAATATTACGATGAAGGAGTTGCTCGAAGCCGGCGTTCACTTCGGGCACCAGACGAAGCGCTGGAATCCGAAGATGAAGGAGTACATCTTCGGCGAGCGCAACGGGATTTACATCATCGACTTGCAGAAGACGCTAAAGATGTTCAAAGAGGCGTCGAAATTTGTGACCGAGATGGCCGGGCAGGGCAAGCTCTTGCTCTTCGTGGGCACGAAGCGCCAGGCGCAGGACGCCATCGCCGAAGAAGCGAACCGCTGCGGCATGTTCTACGTGAACTCGCGCTGGCTGGGTGGACTGCTCACCAATTGGGTGACGGTGCAGAAGTCGGTGAAGCGGTTGAAGGAGCTTGATGAGATGGCCACCGATGGCCGCTACGAGCTGCTGCCGAAGAAAGAAGTTATCAAGCTGGAGCGTGAGCGCAAGCACCTTCAGGCCAACCTGGCCGGTATCAAGAATCTGAACCGCCTACCCGACGTCATCTTTGTGATCGACTCGAACAAAGAGCAGATTGCGGTGAAGGAAGCACGCAAGCTGGGTATCCCGGTGGTCGCGGTGGTGGATACGAATTGCGATCCGACGGAAGTGGATTACGTAATCCCCGGCAATGACGATGCACTGCGCGCGATTCGGCTGTTTGCCTCGAAGATTGCCGACTCGGTGGTGGAAGGTTCGCAGGCCGCGACCGACAAGGAAGGTGCCGAGATCGCCGCCGCGGTCGGTTATAGCGAAGGGGCGGAAGCTGCGGTTGCCAGCGCTCCGGAAGGCGAGGGCGAAGAAGGTCAAGCGCCCGGCCTCGATGCCAGCGAGTTGGAAGAAGTCAGCATGGAAGAAGTGCTGGGCAAGAGCGGACGCCGCGCAGCTTCCGACTCACGCGTCTAAGAACAGCGGTAGGTATCGACTTGGTTTCGTGACCCGCGCTGGCATAAGGCGCGGGTTTTTTGCAAGAAGCTGACAGCTATCAGCCGTCAGCTCTCAGCTTGAGCGTGCCGGCGCAACATTGGACCGCTGCACCGTCATCGCTTCGCTCTCATCCAATCTACGAGAGCAGGTCTGAAAACATTGAGTATTTAGCTGAAAGCTGATGGCTGACAGCTGACGGCTTAGGTACTGAGAGGGATATACAGGAAATGAGCACTACATCCGTGAACATCAACGCGGCACAGGTGAAAGAGCTTCGCGACAAGACCAACGCTCCCATGATGGCGTGTAAGCAGGCGCTGACCGAGGCCAACGGTAACGTCGAGGATGCCATCGTCATTCTTCGCAAGAAGGGCGTGGCAACGGCCGCCAAGAAGGCCACGCGCGCGACCAGCGAAGGCTCGGTTGCCAGCTACATCCACGCCGGCGGGAAGATCGGCGTGCTGGTGGAAGTGAATTGCGAGAGCGATTTCGTCGCCCGCACCGACGACTTCAAGAACCTGGTGCACGACGTTGCCATGCATATCGCGGCCACCGATCCGCGCTACATCCGCAAGGAAGATGTCTCGCCGGAAGCTTTCGAGAAAGAGAAAGAGATCTATCGCGCACAGGCGGCCGCAACCGGGAAACCGGCGCCCGTGGTCGAGAAGATCGTCGAAGGCAAGATGGACAAGTTCTACGAGGAGGTCTGCCTCTACGAGCAGCCCTTCATCAAAGACCAGACCATGACGGTGTCGCAGTTGATCGCGTCCGTTATCGGCAACCTGGGCGAGAACATCGCGGTCAGACGCTTCGCGCGTTTCAAGGTTGGCGACGTCGCCGAGACTATTGCCGTCAGCAAGGCGACGGAGCAGGAACAGAGCGCCGAGTAGGAGCGCACCGATGAGTGATGAGATTGGGCGGGACAAGTTCCCGCCCTTTTGATTTAATGAAAGCAGGATCTGCATATGGCCATTGAGGTCAGAAAAGCTGTGGAACTGGCCCGACAGTACTTGCAAGAAGTGCTGCAGATTCCGCCTACCGACATCCTTCTTGAGGAAGTTGAGCTCTCCGACGATCGCCAGTTTTGGCTCATCACGTTAAGCTACCCCGGTCCCCAACCGAATTCGATCGGAGATTTGCTGGCAAGCAATGGATCCAATCGAACCTACAAAGTAGTTAGATTGAGAGCTGACACAGGTGAATTTGTTTCGGTGAAGATCAGAACTCTAGTGGCTGCGTAGCAGTGGATTATTCTTCCGCGACGCTGGGACGCTACAGCCGAGAGGGAGTTATAGTCGACAGCAATCTGCTTCTGCTGGTGTTCACTGGCGTCTACGATCGCAAACAGTTTGGCAAAACTCCTCGACTCGCCCGCTATACCGAAACCGACTTCGATCTACTGATAGATGTTCTGAAGCATTTCAAACGGCTGGTTACAACGGCGCACGTGCTCACAGAGGTAAGCAACCTTTCCAGTGCTATTCCTGAAGCTCAACGCAAAATCTATTTCGCAGCCTTCGCGGCTCATGTGGCGCTTCTAGACGAGCGTCAGATATCGGCTTCGCCTGCCCTGCAAAACAAATTCGCAAGATTTGGATTGAGCGATGCCGCAATAGCCGAGGTCGCGCGCAATCACTACTTGGTATTGACGGATGACTTCAAGCTTTCTAACGCCCTGCAGAACGATGGGATCGACGCCCTCAACTTCAATCATCTTCGGGAAGCGAATTGGCGGATAACGAGCGCGTAGAGTTGTTCAAGGCGGCGTGTCATGCGGCAGCGCGGCGGGACAAGTTCCCGCCCTTTTTCATTTTGGAGCAGTCCGCAAGGCGGCGATAATTTCGGCTCCATACCGTTCCGCTTTGGTCGGTCCGATCCCGGAAATATTGAGCAGACCAGCGATGTTCGTCGGCGCGCGGCGCGCCACTTCGCGCAACGTCGAGTTGTGCATCACGGCGAAACTGACGATCTTGTCGCGTTTGGCGAGTTTGCTTCGCACCTCGCGGAGGGCCTCATAGCGAGCCTCCGCGGCACGATCGAGCGGTTCGTCCGAGCTGGTCGGCTTGCTCTTGCGTGACTTGCGCGGAGGCGAATCGAACGACTTCTCCGGAGGGCGTTTCACCTTGCCGCGGCAGACGTCGCAGCCGCAGTCCGAAATGAAGGCAGGCTGCCCGAAGTAATTGAGGATGTTCCAGCGGCGGCATCGTCGCGATTTGGCATACTGCATCATGGCTTCCAGCTTGCGCGCGGCGTTGGCCTTGAGTTGGGCGATCTCCTGTGACCTGAGCTGCTCGTTGTTCTCTCCGATCTTTCCGATGAAGAACTCTTGAATCCCAAAGTCGCGTGGGGAGTGGTACAGAACGCAATGCGAGGTCAGGCCATCGCGGCCGGCGCGCCCAGCTTCCTGATAATAGGCTTCGACACTGCCCGGCAGGTTGTAGTGCAGCACGAAGCGGATATCAGGCTTGTTGATCCCCATACCGAAGGCATTGGTGGCCACGATGACCGCGCCGGGGGTGTGCATGAAGCGCTCCTGGCTGGCTTTGCGCTGCGGCTGTTCCATGCCCGCGTGATAGCCGCAAATCGTGCGGTCGGGAAATTTCTGTTGCAGCAACGCCGTGAGTTCTTCCACGGTTTTGCGGGTGGCGCAGTAGATGATGCCGGTGCCGCGCGCGAGCGGCAGACCGTGCAATAAGGCGTCGTCCTTCTCGGTGTCGTTGCGGAAAAAGCGTGAGGCGTAACGCAGGTTAGGCCGGTCGAATCCGGTAACGTGCATCTTCGGCGAGCGCAGCTTCAAGAAGGTTGCAATGTCGCTGCGGACTTGCGGCGTCGCCGTCGCGGTGAGCGCGATGGTCACCGGTAAGCCGAGTGCCTCGCGAATCTCCGCCAGGCGCATGTATTCGGGCCGGAAGTCGTGTCCCCAGAAGCTGACGCAATGCGCTTCGTCGACCACGAAGAGCCGTGGCCGAAGCTGCGGCAAAAGAGCGCGAAAAGAAGGAGCGGCGAAGCGCTCGGGAGCAATGTACAGAATGCCTTTGAATCCGGCGCGCAGCTTACGCAAGGCCTCGCGCTGTTCTACGGAATCCTGTGAGCTGTTGATGAGCAGCGTAGGAATGGCAAGGTCGTTAAGCTGGCGCACCTGGTCGGCCATGAGCGCGATCAGCGGCGAGACGACGACAGTTAGGTCGCCGAGAACGACGGCGGGAAGCTGATAGCAGAGGCTCTTGCCGGCGCCCGTCGGCATGACACAAACAACGTCGTGGCCGGCCAGCACGTCGTCAATGACTTCGCGCTGCTGCGGACGAAAATTTGGCAACCGGAAAACGGTGCGTGAGGAGCCGGTCGACGGATTGCATAGCTGGCGAGGCTGCTAGCTGGTCAGGCACTACCACTAGTTTATGGCGTCGGAGTGGAAGCCGAATGTGGAATTCTGAGGAACGCTCGTTACTATTTCCCCCTCTGGAGCCACCGGGCGATTCGGTCTCCCCTGCTACACTAGGAAACGGCTTCCGGAATACCTGCTGACGAATGCCTACTCCTGCTTACAAACGAATTCTGCTGAAACTTTCTGGCGAGGCACTGGCTGCGGGCCAGGGCTTTGGCGTGGATAACATTCGGGTCCACGAGATCGCGGCTGAAATCGCCGAAGTGCACGCGCTGGGTGTCGAAATCGCCATTGTGGTCGGTGGCGGCAACTTCTTCCGTGGAGTCGCCGAGCAGGCTAAGACCATGGACCGCGTCTCGGCCGACCACATGGGCATGCTCGCAACCGTTATCAATGCGCTTGCGTTGCAGGACGCGCTGGAGAAGCAGGGCGTGTGGACGCGCGTGATGTCTGCCATTGAGATGAACCAGGTGGCTGAGCCCTTCATCCGGCGTCGCGCCATTCGGCACCTGGAAAAAGACCGGGTAGTTGTCTTCGCTGCGGGCACGGGCAATCCTTACTTCTCGACCGACACGGCTGCCTCGCTGCGCGCGATGGAGATCAAGGCCGACGCGATCCTGAAAGCGACCAAGGTCGATGGCATCTACACCGCTGACCCGGTAGTGGTGAAAGACGCCACCATGTTCGAAACCATCAGCTACATGGACATCCTGCGCCTTGGGCTGCGGGTGATGGATGCAACGGCAATCGCCCTTTGCCGTGAGAACAACCTGCCGATCGTTATCTTCAACCTGAACCAGCGCGGAAACATCGCTCGCGTGGTGATGGGGGAGAAGGTCGGATCACTGGTGAACGAAGGATAGAGCAGTTGTCGGTTGTCAGTGATCAGTTGTCAGTGTTCGGTTGTCGGTACATTCAATATTTCCTGATTTGTCATCACGAACGAAGTGAGGGATCTGCTCTTTGCCGACCGCAGAAGAAGTCTTGCCTGAACCTGGTTGCCGGGTCGACCTACTCGTGCATCTTCGCCATGCAGCGGAGAGCAGATCCCTCGCGCCAAAGGAAGGCGCTCGTGATGACAAAACGCAGAAAATGAGGATTCCACAAAGCGTGTCTCACCACTGTCCACAACAGCCGTTCGCCACTGCATCCAACACAGGGGTTTATAATCACAAGTTTGCGATCTTAACGTCAGGCGGATAAGACATGGCACAAGTCTCGATGGCAGCGATTCCAGCACTGAAAGACAGTTTTTCGCAGCTCAAAACCAGAATGGACAAGGCGGTAGAAGATTTCCGGAAAGAAATGGCTTCGCAGCGTACCGGGCGGGCGTCGGTTCACATGCTCGACAGCGTGACTGTCGAAGCCTACGGCTCGCAGATGCCGTTGAACCAACTCGCCAACGTGAGCGCGCCTGAGCCGCAGCTCATCACAGTCCAGCCCTGGGACGTCAGCCAGATCGGCGCGATTGAGAAGGCGATACGCAGCGCAGACCTGGGGCTGAATCCGATGAACGATGGCAAACTGGTGCGCGTTCCCGTTCCCGCCCTGACCGAAGAACGGCGCAAAGACATGGTCAAGCACCTGCATAAAGTTCTGGAAGAACACCGCACGGCGGTCCGTAACATTCGCCGCGATGGAAACGATGCCATCAAGAAGGCGATGAAGGACAAGAAAATCACGGAAGACGAAGAGCGTGGCGCGATGGAGCAGATCCAGAAGCTTACCGACGACGAAATCAAGAAGATGGAAGAGATGGCCAAGGCCAAAGAGAAGGAAGTCATGTCGGTGTAGCCCCCGCGCGAAGCAGAAAGAACGTTCGCCGAAGGACTGCACTTCGTGCTCTTTTTTGGTCCCTGAGTTGCGCAATCCGCTCTGGTGCAGCAACATGAAGGGCAATGTTGCTCGATCTCGGAGACTTGCAGATACGGTCGTGGCGTAAGTCAGACCTTGAAGCGCTGTTGCGCCACGCGAACAATTCCAAGATCGCAGCCAATCTTCGCGACCAGTTCCCCTTCCCTTACACTCGGCGTGATGGAGTCGACTATCTGGAGTTTGTGCGCGAGCAGAAGCCCGAGCGTTCATTCGCGTTGCAATTTGAAGGCGAGGCAATTGGCGGATTAGGTTTTCAAATCGGGGTCGACATCGCGCGGGTGAGCGCCGAGATGGGATATTGGCTGGGCGAGAGCTACTGGGGCCGGGGGTTCGCGACCCGAGCGGCGGCAGCAGCTTCGGAATGGGCGTTTGCCGAATATAAGCTCACGCGAGTGTTCGCGCTGGTTTTTTCCTACAATGTGGCTTCCATTCGTGTGCTGGAGAAAGCCGGTTTCGAGCGGGAAGGGATCCTGCGCCGCAGCGCCGTGAAAAACGGCATCGTTCTTGATCAGTTGATCTACGCCAAGGTGAGATGAAGCGCGCTCTGCAGCTTCGCGAGACTTCGCCTTCGGGATCGATAACCGGCTGCCCGGTGACCTCCATCACACGACCCGGTATTCGACATCACAGACCCATGTCTGTCTAACGCAAGAAAATCACGCCCACAACGGCTCAAGAAAGGCGGGAAGCGCCGGTCTTAGTGCCGCTCTGCAGGGCCCGGTCTTTTGACCTCCGTCGCGGCGCGGGCGCCGGAGATTTCCGGACTGCGCTTGCAGCGAAGCGAGCGGTGAACGTGACCACTCTCCTCTACCCCGACGCTTCCCGCCCTTGGTGTTGCCTGCTGCTCGTGCCCAGAGCGGCTGGTCCGTTGGGATCCAAGCAATACACAGTTCGGATAACAGGGTTGTCGTAAGAACAGAACCAGGCTGGAAGGCGTAGCAGCAGCTTTTTACCGGAATCGATCAGTTTTTGCAAATTCAAATTGTCGTCGCAAATACCGTGTGGTATGGTTCTCCGCGCCATTCGGAGGGAGAAATAATATGAGTGCAACAGCTACTAACAGCGTCGATTCGATCGAAGTCGGCAGTCCAGGGCTTAATCGGTGGTGGCGGGTGGTGGGCGGCCTGCTGATGAACATCGCGCTCGGGTACCCTCTATGCCTGGAGCATATTCGTCGCTCCGCTGGAGAAAGAGTTCGGCTGGAAGCGCGCACAAACCTCGGCCGTGTTTGGAATCGCCGTCGTGGTTTTCGCCCTGACCTTTATTGTTGCCGGGCGCCTGCAGGACAAGTTCGGGCCGTTCTGGGTCTCTTTGACCGGCGCGATACTGGTAAGCCTGGGGTTCTTCCTGTGCAGTTACACCCACAGCCTGACGTGGTTGTATGTGTGCTTCGGCGTGATTGGCGGCTTGGGCAACGGCTTCGGTTATGCCACACCAATCCCGGTAATGGCCAAGTGGTTCCCAGATAAGCGGGGCTTGGCTGTGGGATTAGCGGTGGGAGGATACGGTGCGGGTTCGGCGCTGTTCGGGCCGCTGGCCAATTTGAAGCTGATCCCCGCATACGGCGTGCATACGACGTTTACGATCCTGGGTGCCATTTTTCTTGTTATGACAGTGATTGGCGCCTTCCTGCTAAAGAATCCTCCACCCGGCTATAAGCCTGCCGGCTGGACGCCCCCACCGGCGACTGCCAAATCCGGCGCAACCACTTATGACTTTACCCCCGGCGAAGTGCTGCGCACGCCGACGTTCTACTTCATGTGGATCGCCTATGCGCTGGGCACGCTGGCCGGTTTGATGGTCATCAGCCAACTCGTGCCGTTCGCCAAAAGCGTGGGTATCCCCGGAGCAGCGCTTGCCACCATGGGCCTGGTCGTCGGCGCCATTGGAAACGCGTCGGGTCGCATCTTGTCGGGCTGGATGTCGGACACCATGGGGCGCCTCAATGTGTTGCGCACGATGATTGCTATTTCCATGGTTGCCATGCCCGTGCTCTACCTCGTCGGTAGCAACGTGACATTGCTATACATTGTCGTGTTTATCGTTTACTGGTGCTACGGCACGCAGCTCTCGGTCAATGCCGCGACCACTGCCGATTTCTGGGGCACCAAGAATGCGGGTATCAACTACGGGATGTTGTTCACCGCATGGGGAGTGGCGGGCTATTTCGGTGCCAAGATCGGCGGCACGATGTACGACAAGTATCACAATTATCAGATGGCGTTTTATACCGCAGGAGCTTTGGCCGCGGTCGCATTCGTCGCCGAATTGCTGGCGCGCCGGCCCAAGCACCCATAGCCGTAGTGAACCAGTGATTGACCTTGGGGTGACTGGAAGCCACCCCAGGGTGGTCTTCAGAGGAGCCCTGTTCGAACGCACGTCGGACAGCAGCTCAAAAGATTAGAGGAGCATTCTTATCATGAGTACCGCAATTAAAGAGCCTGTATCCGAGGCTGGGCTCAGGGCACCCGACGGAGCACATGCCGCGCCGGCGGCGCATCATCTGGTCACCCCGGTAGTTCAGAAGTGGATCGACGAAGGGAAGCAAGACCCGGACGGGTTTTGGGGACGCGCGGCGAATGAGTTGCCATGGTTCCGCAAGTGGGACCGTGTGCTGGAATGGACTCCGCCTACGTTCAAGTGGTACGTCGGGGCACAGACGAACCTGGCCTACAACGCGCTCGACTACCACGTGAAACGCGGTTGGGGCGGACACACCGCCCTGATCTACCTCAACGAACGTGGCGAACGCCGCATTTTCACCTATGCGCATCTATTGCACGAAGTTGAGCGGGTAGCGGCAGCGCTGCGCGGAATGGGCATCAAGAAGGGCGATCGCCTGACCATCTACATGCCCACGTCTTCGGAGGCGATCATATTGATGCTGGCTACCGTCCGCATCGGTGCGATCCACTCCGTCGTGTTCGCGGGATTTGGAGCGAAGGCTTTGGGCGACCGCATCCAGGCGAGTGGTTCGCGACTGGTATTCACGGCCGACGTGACCTATCGCAAAGGCAAGGACACTCGGCTGAAAGAGATCGTGGATGAGGCCCTGGAAAACGCAGGCGAAAAGGTTGAGCATGTCGTCGTTTTGAAACGAACCGCTGGAGAAACCCCCATGCGTTCCGGGCGGGACCTGCTATGGGAGCACTTTCTCGAGCATGGTGCCGGAGAAACCGGCGGCTACGTCGCTATGGAAGCCAACGAGACGGCGTTCATCCTGGCTACTTCGGGAACGACCGCAACGCCGAAGCTGGCAATTCACACTCACGGCGGCTATCAAGTGCACATCCACTGCATGGGCAAGTGGCTGTTTGACCTGAAGCCCACGGATGTCTGGTGGTCCACGTCCGACATTGGCTGGATCGTCGGCCACAGCTACATCGTGTATGCGCCACTCATCGCGGGCGCGACCACCGTAGCTTTCGAAGGCGCGCTTGACTATCCCACCCCAGAAGGCACCTGGAAGACGCTGATGGAGGAGTACCGGGTCAGCGGCATTTTCACCTCGCCCACGGCAGTGCGATTGCTGATGCGATACGGCGATGGACCTTTCGGGAACATCGATTACCAGTATCTGGAGCGGGTGTTCTGCGCCGGCGAGGTTTTGAACGCACCGGCGTGGGAATGGCTGCAAAAGAAGATATTCAAGAACAAAATCCCGGTCATCGATCATATGTGGCAGACGGAAACCAGCGGCCCGATGTTTGGTAATCCCTATGGGCTGGGAATGTTGCCGATCAAGCCCGGGTCCTCGACGATCCCGATGCCGGGCATTGATGCCGCAGTGGTGGCGGCCGATGGTACCGAGTGCGGCGTGAACGAAAAAGGCATCATGGTGATCAAGCGTCCGTTCCCCGGCCTGACTCCTGCCTTATGGGGCGAAGCCGAACGTTATGGCCGTGATTACTGGCAAATCATTCCAGATGTTTATTACACCGGAGACTCCGCGCAAATCGATGAAGATGGCTATGTGTGGTTCGCAGGGCGCGCCGATGAAATCATCAAGATTGCCGGACACCGCATTGGCACGATTGAAGTCGAGACTGCTCTGCTTGGCCATCCTGCGGTCGCGGAATCAGGCGTCATCGGACGGCCCGATGAACTGCGGGGCGAAGTAATTTCCGCATTTGTCATGCTCAAACAGGGCTTCATTCCATCGGAGCAATTGAAACAGCAGCTACTGGAACAGGTGCGCCATGAGCTTGGACCTGTGGCCGTTATCGGCGAACTAAACTTCGTCGATATGTTGCCCAAGACGCGTAGCGGCAAGATCATGCGGCGTGTGCTGAAAGCGGTGACTCAGGAGAAGAACCCCGGCGACATCACCACCATCGAGGATGAGGGCTCGGTAGAAGAAGCCAAGCACGCCTGGCACCAGATGAGGGCGGCGCTGGATAACCAGCCCGGAGTGGGCCGAACCACGACTCCTGCTAAGGCGTGAAGTCGGGGGAAATGGCCCCTGCACTTGAATTTGCTGGTCCGTTGTCGAGGCAGGGCGGGCCATGTCAAGCTGTAATGTTCCTGCACGAGCAAAAGGTTGCGCTGACGTACTAGAATGTTCCATCTTTATGGGGCTGAACGGAGCGCCAGGACGCGCTCCGTCAACCCAGGAAATGCTGACGAGAAACTGCCGGGTTGCATCACAAATTTAGAAACCTTAAGGAGTGACTGATATGGCTCAAACTCTCCAGACGCCGAATGCGGTAATCGAGACCACCGAGGCTCAGATCGCAGTCCATTGGCGGGAGGAAGAATACTATTATCCTTCGGCGAAGTTTATCGGCCAGGCAAATCTGACCGATCCCAACATCAACGTACGTTTCAGCGAGAAAAACTTCCCGGAATGCTACCGGGAGTATGGCGATATGTTGAGCTGGGACCAGTACTGGCACACCACGCTCGACACCAGTGATCCGCCGTTTTGGAAGTGGTTCGTGGGCGGCAAGATCAACGCCTCGTACAACTGCGTGGACCGGCACCTCGCCAAGTACAAGAACAAAGCAGCGCTCATCTTTGTCCCCGAACCGGAATCCGAAGCGCCTGTATCCGTCACCTACCGCGAACTCTACGTGAGAGTGAATGAATTCGCGGCGCTGCTGCGCGACTTCTGTGGTCTGAAGAGCGGAGATCGCGTCACCATTCACATGCCGATGGTCCCCGAGTTGCCGATCACCATGCTGGCGTGCGCCCGCCTAGGCGTGATTCACTCGGTTGTGTTTGGAGGCTTCAGCGGCGAGGCTTGCGGCCGGCGCGTCGCCGATTCGGGCAGCCACATCCTGATCACGATGGATGGTTACTATCGCAACGGCAAGCTACTTGACCACAAAGCGGCCGCTGACATAGCGCTCGACATAGCCAAGCAGGACGGCCAGACCGTGGAGAAGGTCCTGGTCTGGAGGCGTCACCCCGGCCAGAATGCGTCCGCTACCCCGTTTGTTGAAGGGCGCGATTTCTTCGTTGACGAGGTCCTCCCGAACTACTCGGGTGAGATCGTGGCGCCGATTCCCATGGATTCGGAGGCGCCGCTGTTTCTTATGTACACCAGCGGCAGCACAGGAAAGCCTAAAGGCTGTCAACACCGCACTGGCGGCTACCTCGCCTATGTGACGGGCTGCTCCAAATACATCCAGGACATCCACCCCGAAGATGTGTACTGGTGCATGGCCGACATCGGCTGGATTACCGGTCACTCGTTTATTGTCTATGGCCCTCTGGCCCTGGCCGCCACCAGCATCATCTACGAAGGTATCCCGACGTATCCCGACGCCGGCAGGGTATGGAGAATCGCCGAGCGCCTGGACGTCAACATCTTCCACACTTCGCCCACGGCCATCCGTATGTTGCGCAAGGCCGGCCACGACGAACCCACCAAGTACAACTACCATTTCAAGCATATGACCACGGTGGGAGAGCCCATCGAGCCCGAGGTTTGGCGCTGGTACTACGAAACGGTCGGCAAAGGTGAGGCCGTGATTGTGGACACCTGGTGGCAAACCGAAAATGGAGGATTCCTATGCAGCACCAAGCCGGCCCTGAATCCCATGAAGCCGGGAAGTGCAGGCCCAGGTGTGCCCGGCATCTACCCTGTAATCCTCGACGAAATGGGAGAGGAAGTGCACGCCGGTTCCGGGAAGGCAGGCAACATCTGCATTCGGAATCCCTGGCCAGGAATCATGCAAACCATCTGGGGTGACCGCGAGCGCTTCGTAGCCCAGTACTACAGCAAGTACAACAAGGATCCCAATAGCAAGAACTGGAAAGACTGGCCATACTTCGCCGCGGACGGAGCCGTGCTGGCCGTGGACGGCTATTTCCGGATATTGGGACGCGTGGATGATGTCATCAACGTCGCCGGCCATCGCCTGGGCACAAAGGAAATCGAGTCTGCGTGCCTGACGGTTCCCGAGGTGGCAGAAGCGGCAGTGGTGCCGGTGGTAGACGAAATCAAAGGTCGCGTGCCCGAGGTCTATATCGTGCTGCAGCCTGATATACTGCCGCCTCAGCATCCGGAGATCCTGACCAAGGTCAATCACGTGATCGAGACGATGATTGGCAAAATTGCCCGCCCGCGGAGGATTCTCATTGTTCCGGATATGCCGAAAACACGATCCGGCAAGCTCATGCGGCGTGTTCTCGCGGCCCTTTCCAACAACATGAACACCGGAGATATCACGACGTTGGCCAACCCTGACGTGGTGGAAAGTGTCCGGGTAATGGTTCAGGGCAAGGAGAAGGTCGCACTGCAAGAAGGACCAGAAGACCTGAAATCCTTTGGAGCAAACGAGTAAAGGCCGACTTCAGAGGCCAGTTATGACGCGGGGCGTAACGAGCGCCCCGTTTTTTGTCGCGTGATAGCTACTCTGTTGTATTCCGCGGCGGCAGTTCGGAAGGCGGCAACGGCTCCGGCTCGGGCATGGCCTCGATTTCTACAGCTATCGGGGCGTCAATATCCGAAACGGTCCCAGAAGCTTCCTGCATCGGTACAGGTGTGTACACCTCCAACGGCGTCGGGCCTGGGGTTGTCGCCACCAGCTCCGGATTCATCCCATACCACGTTGTGGCACACGCCTTCTGCCATAGGCGCCCAAAGATCTGGGACAGCATAATGAGTTCCAGCAGGAGGAACGTTACCGGGACTGCCCGGCCGGGGACTTTCGTCCATATCAACAAACAGATGCCCGTGACTATCCAGACCAGCACGCATATGCCGATGTATGCCCAGTACGCCGGCCACGTCCGCCGCAGGGCCCAGCGAAATGCCTGCGCTACATCGCGGCGGGTGCGGTGTTCGCTCAAAGCTACAGCCCGAACCTGCGCCAGGTCGAACCACAGCCGCACCCATACAAACAGCAACAGTACCGGTATGCAGCCGATAACGATGATGTAGAAACCGGTCTGATCGGCAATGGCACGATCGCCGATGTAATCCGCCAAGCCGTGTACACCGTCGTACAGCAGATTCACGACGGTGAACGGAATCAACGACCACAGCGCCAGCCGTACAAAAGCCCAGAAGAATGTGCCTGCGGCTCCGAAGAATTCGCCCGTAGTGAGCCTGCCATTTTCGAGGTAAACACTAATGACGCCGGGCATGATGAACAGCAGAAAAAGCAAGTAGAGGGCAGCGAACAGGAAGACTCCACCCGAATGGCTAAACAGCCGCACATCCGGCTGGGATAGAAGCGCGATGAAAATTCCGAGATCGAACCCCTTCGCGAGCCGCTCGCCGGCAAGGCTATGATGCAGAGCGCCGCCCAGAGCCCTTGCCGTACCGCTCGCACCCAAGCCGCCGAGGATGAGGTTTACGGCAAACACCCACCAGAGAATCCGCTGATGCCGAACGACCAGCGAAAAGCCTGAACCCAGAACGTCTTTGTCTGCATTTGGCAATTTTTCTTCCTGCCTTAGCTGAAACGCGTCAGCCGGTGGAGCACGCTTTCACGGAATGCTGAAAAACTTGGGTCTGCGAAGCCCCGCGTCAGGGCACGACTTCAGTCGTGGCGAAAAGCTCTTGTTTAGAGGTTACCGAGCCAGGCTTCAGCCGGCGGCACAATCTATTGTCGCGTTCTTCAGCAGCCTCCTTGGTGATCCCGACCAGCCTTTCCCTTTTCTTCTATTGCAAGCAAACTTTAATCCGCGGGCGACCCGCTATCCAATGTGGCTTTAATAGCCACGGCGGACCGGGGCTGAAGCCCAGCTCTTATGCGCGCCGTTTTCGGCACGGCTGAAGCCGTGCCCTTCCACCGACTCAAGCGGAGATTTCTTGCAGCTCTCCACAAAGCCCTGCACACTATACCTGCCCGGCAATGTACGCCTGAAGGCGTACTCCACCCGCGCTAAAAAGTGTGTACTCCACCCACCATCAAACCAGAGATCTCTACGTCAGCCAGCCCATCATCTGTCCCAGAAACTGCGTGAAGAACGTCCAATACGTCGTCAGCTTGGCGACGGCTAAGTGCTGCGTCGCATCCGTATCGCTGTTATTCAGGTAGTCGCGGTCCATGGTCACGCGATAGTCGGGATCGATCTGGACCGACACGACCTGGGCCTTCTTGACGTAGACATAGCGCACCCACCGCTCGCGCCCGTCCCAGCGCACACGGTCGGTCTCGCCATTGTCGAACTTGATTTCGGTCTCGACCGGGAAGATGAAGTCGCCCTTGCGATGCAGCAGGATCTGCGTCTCGTAGGTGGTCTCCCCTTTTTTCTCTTCCAGTTTTTCGTCGTACCATTCCACCGGAGTCGATTCGGCACGCAGCACCTCGTAATCCAGCATCTGAGTTCCATAGACGGCCTGTTGCCAGTACCAGCCCAGGTTCTGCTGTGCGGTTTCGTTCACGGTCCGGAGGAAGTCTTCCTGCGTCGGATGGCTGAAACGGTATTTCATGAAGTAGTTGTGTAAAGCATCGCGCAACGTCTTCTCGCCGACGACGGTTTCGAGCGTTAAAAGCATGCTGGCCGTCTTGCCATAGCTGATCGCCCCGTAGGAGCCGAAACTCATGTCGGTGTAGCTGGGCCGCGAGAGCGGGTCGAAGTCGGGGTGGTTTAGGTATTGCTCGCGTTGCAGGCTGGGCTCGCCAAGTTGCGCGCCCATGAAATTCAGTACGCTGGTGTCGCGGCCATAGATGTCGTCCAGCACCTTGGCTTCGGTGTAGCTGTTGATGCCCTTCATCGAGCCAGGCATTCTCGAATTCATTAGTGGCCACCATGCCGTACCAATACTGGTGTCCGAACTCGTGCTCCGTCACGCCTTCAGGAAACAGATATTGGCCTTTGAATGCCCACCACGTGGTGTCGCCGGTGATGAATGTGGGGTACTCCATGCCACCGGCTTCCAGCGCGCCATGCGGCGGATCGACCACCGTGATTTGCGCATAGGGATAGGGCCCGTACCACTCATCGAAGCGCTTCATCGTCTCTTGCATGATGCTGATGTAGCGGTCCCATGAGCTCTTGTGGCCTTCGTAGGTCAGCAGGCGAATCTTTACCGGACCAACGCTGCCGTTGAACTCACTATCCATAACCTTGAAATTAGGATCAGCGGTCCAGGCAAAGTCGTGAACGTCTTCGGCGTGAAAGGCGACGGTTTTGGTTCCATCGGGATTATCGTTTGCGCCAGTCTGCACGCCAGTCGCACCAATGACGTAGCTCTTCGGCAACGTGATCTTCACGTCGTAAGTGCCGAAATCGGCAAAAAACTCAGTCATCGCGTGGAACTGATGGCAATTCCATGCCCCGTGCCACCACACGCCGACCTTGGGAAACCACTGTCCGGCGAGCAGGAAGGTGCGCTTGTAGCCAGTGCGGGCGATCACCTCCGGGAAAACCGCATGGAACTTTATCTTGAAGACGACGTCCTGTCCGGGTGGGACAGGGCGGGGAAGCTGGACTTCAAAGACGGTCTTGTCGTCGGGATTGCCATCATCGGGCGAGACAAACTTGATCTGCTTGGTGAGGTCCCCCATGCCGACAACTTCAAGCGAGGTAACGTCGTTAGACCCGCTGTCCTTCGGGTCCCACGCATTCTCGAAGGTGGTGGAGCGGAAGTTTCCGTCGCGATGCGCTTCGTGCACCCATGTGGCCTTGGGTTGAAAGCCGTTCAGGTAAAGGTGAAAGGGGAAGTGATCCAGCGGCTGGCCGGTCAGGTTGTGATAGGTCAGCGTCTCGGTAGCATCAACCGAGTGCTTGTCAGGATCGTACTTCGCGTCGATCACGTAGGCGACCACGCGCTGCGACAGCGGTCCGGTAACTTTTGGAGCGAAAGGACTTTGCGCACGAAGGAGGGAGGCGACGCTGCAGAAAAGCATCAACAGCGCACAGAATTTCCAGGCTCGCATCAGCGATCTCCGGCTCAAAAGCAACGGAAGCTTTAACCGGATGAAGCTAAATGTTAACCCGTGCGGAGTCAATGTACCCCAGCGAGCTTCTACTACAACATCGTCTAAAGATGCGGCGAAGGAGTACACTCGTTCGCACCTTGGTTGCCACCTTTGGCAAGATGCAGCTCAAACACATGCGGAGGCGCCGGCACGTGAGCGAATCACCACAGTTTTCTTCCTACGACGAGTTCTTCGACTTCTATCTGCAACAGCACAGCAGCCCGGCTAATCGTGCGCTTCATGCCACAGGAACGATGTTGGGCCTGGGAGTGGTGGCGGGGGCACTCATCGCACGCAAGCCGTTGCTGGCGCTTTTGTTCTTTCCCATCGGCTATGGCTGTGCGTGGGCGGGTCACTTTCTGATCGAGCGCAACAAGCCGGCCACCTTCGGGCACCCGTTGTGGTCGTTCGTCAGCGACTTCCGCATGTTGGGCCTGATGCTAAGCGGACGGTTGGATGAGCGGTTGATTGCGGCTGACGAACGCACGCCGAGAAGACTAGGGTAGTGCGGACCTTCAGGTCCGCGTTGATGCCGACCCCATAAGTAGAGCGGGGCCCGATGCTCAAGGTGAGCATCGGGCCCCGCCTCTGGTTTCTCTTGCTGCGAACGCGGCGCTAAAAGCGCCGCACTACCCGGCTATTTGCTTCCTGCCTTCGGCGCGGAGGAAGCCGGCGGCGTGTGGAACTGCCCTACCTCGCTCTTGAGGACTTCGCCGCTGCCCTTCGCATCAGGGGAGCTTGCCTGGAAGAAGTATGTCGTGTCGGGCTGCAGTTGATGCAGCGTTACGCGATGGGTGTATCCGCCCCAGGGCATCTCGGACCGTCTGCGTCAGATAGTGCCTGTCGGTCCCGTAGTCCACAACGGAGCCGGAGCTGACGTTGGTTGACCACGCTACCACGCCGCTGGTCGTCGTCACCGATTCCACCACCGGCCCATTGGTGATCCGCGGATGTGCAACGTCCTCCTGAGCCGACACACACGCAGCGGTGACGATGATCAGGGCGAGAAGAAATTTCCGCATAAGGACTTCACCAGAGCGATGCCGGACGTCAGCTTACCGGTTGCTTACGGTTCGAGCGGTGTTGACGCACCCGCTTCTGCCTGGATTTAACGCCTCCGGCTCGATGCACCCTTGCTACACTCTCAGCAGGACATGCGGGTTTTGGGTATCGATTGCGGGGGCGAGTATACCGGCTATGGCGTGGTCGAGCAGGACGATGCCGGCCTGCGCCATATCTGCAGCGGCGCGATCCGCCTCTCTTCTCGTGATGCGCTCGAGCTTCGGCTGAAGGCAATCAGCGACGCTTTAGACACAATCATCGCGGTTCATCATCCCGAACTCGTCGCCATCGAAGACGTCTTCTACGCCTTGAATGTGAAATCGGCATTGAAACTTGGACACGTGCGAGGCGTCGCCATGCTGGCGGCAGCCCAGGCGCAACTGTCGGTCGTCGCCTATTCTCCGCTGTCAGTCAAGTCGGCGGTGGTCGGTTATGGCCGGGCGGAGAAGTCGCAGGTGCAACACATGGTGGCGCGGCTGCTCAACCTAGTCTGAGCCGCCTGAGCCTCCGGACGTCGCTGACGCGCTGGCGATCGCGATTTGCCATCTGCACACGGCGGCAACCCTGCAGCGTCAATCTGCGGCTGCCGGCCACTAAGTGCGGTTCCAATCGGGTAGAATCTGTCGCTGAACATGTCCTCTTGCCGTTTTTTGCTACTAGCAGTCTGCGTGCTGTTTACCGACGTCTGCCTCGAGGCGCAGCAGGTCGCAGCCCCGCCGCCCGGTCCGACCGTCGTATTCAAGTTCAGCTTGGGACAAGGGGCTGCCCTGGTCGGACTATGTGTTCACGGTTAGCGAGAACGGAGCTACCCACTTCAGCGGAACTGGTAGTGCCCCAGACAGTGGCGAGAACGACACCTTCCAGCAGGACTTCACCATGTCGGAGGCCAACGTAGAGCGGGTCTTCCAGTGGGCCAAAGCCGCCGACTATTTCCAGGGACAATTCGAAGCCAAGCAAAAAAACATCGCCAAGACCGGGACCAAGACGCTGGAGTTTCATGGACCCGGCATCGACAGCTCGGCCAGCTATAACTTCTCGCCCAACCCCAATATCCAGCAGCTTACGAAGCTCTTTCAATCGATCGCAGTGACCATCGACTATGGCCGCAAGCTTGCGTTCCAATACCGCTTCGACAAATTGGGTATGGATACACGGCTGAAGGAGTTGACCGACTTGCGGGCAAACGGCATGGCCGACGAGATGCAGGCCATCGAACCGATCCTGCGCAAGATCGCCGACGATGACGGGGTGATGCACGTGGCGCGCTTGCAGGCCCGCCAACTTTTGAAATCAGCGCATCCGGAAGCCGCGGTCCCGAAGCCGGGCAGCAGCCCGCCGTAGCCTCCTCGGTTTGGGAAGCGGCAGGCAGGCGTATGCCGATTTCCGGCAACTTCGCATCAAAACGGTGTTAAATACGTATAGGCGAAGGTGGCTTCGAAGTGGCTCCAGGTCGCACTGTCCTAGCCGAGTGGAAACGTTCGATCAGGGGAAAGTTCTGAGGTAGAGACATGGCAAGGCGAACGGGGAACGCATTGTCAGCGGTTTTGGCCATGATATTCATGATGGCCAGCGCAGGGGCGCATGCCGAATCACACGTCCGCATTATCCGCTTGAGTTACATCGACGGTTCGGTCCAGATGGATCGCGCGACAGGGCAGGGGATTGAGAGGGCCATCCTGAACACGCCCATCACCGAAGGTGTGCGGCTGGCGACCGGCAACGACGGCCTGGCTGAAGTCGAGTTCGAAAACAACAGCACTGTTCGTCTGGGGGAGAACTCCGAGGTCCGCTTCAGCAAGCTCCTGATCAACGACGCGGGAGCGAAGGTGAACGAGGTTGAGGTGGTCAAAGGGACGGTTTACTTTGACACCAAGTCCAGCAAGGATGACATCTATCGCGCCAGCGTTGGAGATTCCGTTTTCCTGATCCATCACGATACCCAGCTGCGCCTGAGCGATGACTCGGGCAATCCGAAGCTATCGGTTCTGAAGGGCGAAGTTGAGCTGCAAACGCAGCCGCGGGACGTGAAGGTTGGCAAGAAGGAAACGCTTACCGTCGATCCCAACAGCGCTTCCGGTTATGAGATCGCCAAGGGCGTCGATGCCGCTCCGCTGGATACGTGGAATAACGAGCGCTCCGCCTACCAGACAGCGTATTCCTACAACAACACGGGCGTGGGTCCGAACCTGAATGGCTATGGCTATTCCGATCTCAGCTACTATGGAGGCTGGTCTTATGTTCCCGGCATTGGCTATGGTTGGCAGCCCTACGGTGTCTCCAGCTGGATCGGCTGGAATCCTTATCTTGCGGGAGCATGGGCGTTCTACCCGGGCCTGGGCTACACCTGGGCGTCGGCGTATCCATGGGGATGGTTGCCCTACCACTACGGCGCGTGGTCCTATATTGGCGGTTCAGGGTGGTTCTGGATGCCAGGCTCGTGGAATGGTCATCGAGGCGGATGGTACAGCGGTGGATTCCAATCCGCGCCAGTAGTACACGGCCCTGCCGGATGGCAACCGCCAACGCGTCCTCCCATGGTCAGTGGGGCGGCGTACGCACCGACAGTAAAGGTTGGGACAATTGGTAACTTGCCCGCCGCCATTCCGGGCGGTCGCGTGCCGCCAAACTTCCGCAGCGTGGTTCCAGCAACGATAGGTCCGAGAGTTACCGATCAAGCCTTGAACCTGCCACATCATGGCGCAACTCCGTATGTGCCCCGTACTGCGAACAGGGATGGGGCGATGCCAGCAGCAGGGGCTAACACTCACGCCGTTTATAGCCCGTACGCGGGACACACTGCTCAACCCACAGGACACGTCTTCGCGCCTCCGTCGCGGACAGCGTCACCGGGTTCCGCGGCCTATGGTATGGGCGGCGGTTACGGTGCTGCCGGTCATTCTGGCTCTGGAATGGGTGCTGGACCGGCGATGGGCTCCTCGCATGCAATGGGGCCAAGCGGAGGACACTCCGGCGGTGGTGGTGCCCATGGTGGCGGAGGCCACGGCAGCCCGAAGTAGAACGATCTGTTAGCTCACAACAATGCTCCGGAATTTTCCCGGAGCATTTCTTTTGCGAAAATCAGGTTCTCGGGCTGCAAAGATTCGCGTCAGGGCACGACCTTCGGTCGTGCCGAAAAGCCGTTGTTAAATGATCAGGAGCCGACTTCAGTCGGCGGCATAAGGACGGGTGGACAGACGACGGGTGGCCTACGTTTCCCCTCTGTTAGGCAATGTGTGTCTCAGCTACGAAGCCGTATACCAGCTCGCTCCGATGCATGTAGCGATGATGGGAAGTACATGTAATGAAGTGCGCTGAACCAGAATGGTGAAAGCGATAGAGCCCGCGTGGCACGATGGGTGGCCCACATTTCCCCTCGGTTGGGAAATATGGGATCTCAGCGTCGCACGTTCTCACTTTCTTCCTCGCACTCCCACATTTGCCAACCGAAGGCAAATGTGGGCCACCCATCGTAGGATATCTTCATGCCCGATAGCGATTTGCCCTGCCTCGACATGTTGGAAGCGACGCCCGAAATTCTACGTGGCCTGATGTGCGAAATCTCCGATGAGGATGCGCGTTGGAAGCCGGCCGCCGACCGTTTTTCCATCGCTGAAGTTTTGGCGCACCTCTCTCACTCGGAGGGGCATTGCTATGGCATGCGGTTAGATCGATTCATGGCCGAAGATTTCCCGTCGTTCGAAGCGGATGATGCGCAGATGTACCTGGCGCTTTACCGCAACGCCGATCCGGAGGATGCCTTCGATCACTTCGAAGAGCAGCGCGAGACCAATCTGGAATTTCTGCGGAACCTGCCTCCGGGCGCCGGCGATCGCAAAGCACGCGGAAGTCGGCGAGATTACCCTCTCCCAGATGCTGCACGAATGGACGCTGCATGACCTCGGTCACATCCGTCAGATTGCCGAACTGGTACGGGCGCGAAAATATCTGGCGGGCGCCGGAGCCCTGGGGAACTCCTACGACTTAAAGCCATGACGTTCCGCTTGGGCCACCCGTCGCAAGAGAATCTGAATAGCTTGGCTCTGCGAAGATTCGCGTCAGGGCACGACCTCTGGTCGTGCCGAATAGCTGTTGTTAAATGATTAGGAGCCGACTTCAATCGGCGGCATAAAACCATTTCCAACCCCGGGTGGCCCACATTTCCCATCTGTTGGGAAATGTGGGATCTCAGCGATAGAGCCCGCAGGGCACGTTCTTAGCCTATCCCTCGCACTCCCACATTTGCCAACCGAAGGCAAATGTGGGCCACCCGTCCCGCCCTACAAACGCGGTCATTTGGGATGCGTATCACTGGGGCGAGTTCGCGCGAAGCTTCCAGAGGATTTGACGGAACATTCCGACGACGATTTCCCAGTCAGGTTCGGTCAGCTTCATGCGAAGCAGCAGCCGGCGAAGTTGTTCTTCCGAAGACGCAGCGGCCGCTTCGGAGTAATAGCCGGAACACTCCAGAGCTTCGTGCATGACCTCGGCGAGCCGCCGCAGACTTTGCATGTTCGCTGGAGGATCGGCAGCAGCTATGGCTTCGGATTTTACGGTTGCTGGAGTCTGGTTCCAGGTTCGGGCCAGTTCGTATAGCACGACGACGACCGACTGCGCGAGATTCATGGAAGGAGATTGCTGGGTTGTGGGAATGCGCATCAGCCAATGACAGTAGCTCATGTCTTGGTTGGCGAGGCCGCGTTTTTCGGAGCCAAACAGCAGTGCGACCCTCCCGGTGTGTGCGGCGTCAGTGATCTGGCGGGCTGCTTCCGGGAGGTTAATGAGCGGAAGGCTTACGCTGCGATTTGTGGCTGCGGTTGTGCCAATGACGAGCGTGCAGTCGGCGACGGCTTCCGCAACGCTCTGGCAGACCTCGGCGTTGGCTAAAAGCTCGCTGGCTCCGACCGCTGAGCGGGCTTCGCGAAACGCCAGATCATACGGCGCCACAAGCCGCAACTGCGAAACGCCGAAGTTCGCCATGGCCCGTGCTACCGCTCCGATGTTGAGCGGATTACGGGTGCGCACGAGGATGACGCATAAATTTTGGTTGAAGTTGGAATCAGCAGCGGACATGACTCAATTATGCGTTGCCGGGTGGCCAACTCATCCGTTAAGTTCGGATGAGTGAGATCGAGGAACTTTGAACATCCATCAATCCAGGATGATGCGCAAATTTTGGTTGAAGTTGGACTCAGCAGCGGACATGACTCCATTATGCGTTGCCGGGTGCCCAACTCATCCGTTTAGTTCGGGTGAGTGGGATCGAGGAGCTTTGAACATCCGTCACTGACTTCGTGATGGTTGGACAGCTTACCCTCGTGTTCCTCGACTACTCCAAGCGCTTGGCCGGCCCGGCCCACCCGCATAATTTTCCCTGCATCCTCCATCTATGATGGTCATCATTTTTTGATGCCAGTCGTCGAAGGAGGCATTATGAAGCTCACGGGCAAGAAGGCCCTCATAACCGGAGGCAACAGCGGCATCGGCTTGGCCACAGCCCGCCTTTTCGTTGCGGAAGGCGCGCAGGTCGCAATCACTGGGCGCGACCAGAAAACGCTGGATGAGGCGGTCGCAGAACTTGGACCAAACGCGCGTGGCTACCGCGCAGACCTCACTGTTGCGGAGGATCGCAAGCGTCTCTTCGCAGCCCTGGCCAAAGATCTCGGGAAGCTCGACATTGTCTTTGCCAACGCCGGCACCACCGGCCGGACGCCTACCGGCACGGCCGACGAGACCATTTTTGAGAACGTAATCCACACCAACCTTACTGGGGCTTTCTTCACCGCGAATTCTGCGGCGCCTCTGCTGAAGGACAGCGGCAGCATCATCTTTAACGGGTCGGTACATAACTATCTCGGCCAACCCGGCGTCGCCGCTTATGCAGCCACGAAGGGTGGCCTCGTCTCGATGGCTCGTTCCATCGCCGCCGACCTTGCTCCGCGCAACATTCGCGTGAATGTCGTTGCACCAGGCGCGATCAAGACTCCCATCTGGAAGCGCGGCCCACGCGCCTCTATCTCCGCAGAAGATTCCGCTAAGGTTGCGGAGTTTTTCTCTTCTGCAGTTCCGCTGGGCCGTTGGGGTGAGCCGGAAGAGGTCGCGAAAGCCGTGCTCTTCCTTGCGTCAGATGATTCCTCGTACATCAACGCGGTCGAACTGATGGTCGATGGCGGAATCACAGGTGCCCCATTCGGAGCTCCCATTCTTCGCAACTGACCTCGACGGGTGGCCCGCATTTTCCGTCTGTTGGGAAATGTGGGATATCAGCGTCTTGCACCTGTTTCCGGTTTGCTTAGCGGAGTGACTAACAAGAAAAGCGCGGGTGCCCCACTCATTCCATCGTTTGGAATGAGTGGAATTCACGGACCTGGAACCTCCACGGACAAGGATCGAGGACGGGTGGCCCATAATTGCCTTCGTTTGGCAATTATGGGATCGGGAAGCTGTACGTTCTGCTCCTCCAACATTCGATCTTCACGCCACAGTCCTCGCCAGTGAGATAGTGACGGTAGCTGCTCCATTTCCAGTCTTCTGCACTCACTACCAGCCCGCGCCTGACCGGGTTCCGATGGATGTACTTCAATTTTTCCGTGAATTCCTTCCCTGCTACATTTCGATCGTAATAGCGCTTTTGCCAGAATGGCACGGGGCGGCCCACATCTGAGTGGCCCATGTTTGCCTTCGGTGGGCAAATGTGGGACTGCAAGACTTCTTTGCTCGTTTGGCTGAGCTAATCTTCAGCGACTGAATCGCATGGGCAACCGTTCCGCGCTCCGGCTCGGAGACCAGCAGGTGGACATGCTCGGGCATGACCACGAATCCGTATACCAGCATGCGATACAACTTGCGGCTTCTTTCCAGCGCCCGCACAAACAGATCGCGTACCAAGGGATCGCTTAACTGCGCATACCGGTGATAGCAGGTAAATGTAACGAAATGCGCTGAACCAGTGTGATGAAATCGATGGAGCCCGTGTGGCACGTTCTTAGTCTATTCCTTGAGCACCCACATTTCCCAAACGAAGGGAAATGTGGGCCACCCGCCCGCTTCAGTCCGACACATTCCAAACGAAGGAGTCTGTTGGGCACCCGGCAACTTGAAGAAGCCACCCAATGCTTGACTTGTGAGTTCTTCCACCGAGCGTATATGCAGCTTCATCGATCAGAGCTGAAACCTCCTCCGGCCCGGACCTGTCGAACCACTGCGGCCCGGACCTTCAGAGGAAATTTCTCAAGTACCAAACGGCTGTGGATCGTTCTCAAGGAGAAATGGCAACATCGCCGAGGCTAGATCAACTGGTTTTTCGAGGAAAGACAGGTGTCCTGAAGGGATTTCGGCCCTCTTTGCAGTGGGAATCAAATCAGCTAGCTCCTGACTATAGAAGGGTGGCACAATCTGGTCGTATTTCGCGATGATTGATAATGTCGGCGCCTTGATCTTCTTGGCCTGCTCCTGCGCATCCACTGCGAGATCGACCCTGATATTCTGCTCGATCAGCGGCCAGTCACTCATCGCGACAAAGCTCTGGATGATTCCGTTGATGGTATTTTCGTCGAACGCCGAGAGAAACTCGCGGCTGAGGCCGCTCACGAGAAGTAGCTTTGTAAGGGCAATCTTGTCCGTTCGCGCCAGGCGCAGCCAAAGATCAAACTGTAACCTCATTCGCGGGTCACCGCCGTAACTAAAGCCTGATATAAGAACCAGCGAACGAACCATCTCTGGATACTCCGCCGCTATGAATATGGCAACCGCAGCTCCAAGGGAATAGCCAACAAGGTCAAAGCGATGCCTGCCACCAGCCCGGGCTGCTGCCACAACTCGATCTGCGAAATCGGATACTCTCGGTGCATTTGCCGAGTCAGTGTCAGCGGCCGGTTCAGCATAGTTTAGGCGAATCACGGGGCGGTGTCTCGCCAGCTGTTCTACAACCTGGGACCAGTCTTCTGACTGTCCTGATGTACCGTGCAGGAGCACTACCGGTAACTCTTCCTCGTTGTTCGGTCGGTGCTTTTCTAGTCCCGTATTTGTCATGTTTCTTTTCGCCTCGCCGTCTCTCATCACAGTGGCAATCTGCCGGGTGGCCCACATTTCCCATCTTTTGGGAAATGTGGGGTCTCAGCGCTGATGGCAGCTAAGTGTCATGAAGTGCGCCGAACCAGAATGTGAAAGTCGATAAAGCCCGCTGGCACGTTCTTTGTCTTTTCCTCGTACTCCCACATTTGCCAACCACAGGCAAATGTGGGCCACCCGTCGAGAGTAAGAGAAAGTCCCCGCCCAACCAACCGATGGTTGGACGGGGCACCCGCGGGTTCATTGACTACTCAAACTGCTTGCCCGGGCCACCCGCCGTGATATCCCACTCATTCCAACCGAAGGAATGAGTGGCGCACCCGGCTCTTCTCCGTATTCCTGCTTCTTCATTTTCCTCAGTACAGAGTCACGCTCTTTACGTGAACTTCCGTTTTGTTTGCTATGGTTACGTGAATTGGCAGAGACGGCACAAACGGAACATCCCCAATCTCGAATGCGTAAATAGGGGGAGCTTTAGTATAATCGGCACTATACGCTTTAAACAAAGCGGATAGTTTATCATTGGTCACGTCTTTTCCCCACTCAGATACGTATTTAGCGCCTTTTAGGTCGCTGACCATTGCACCCGGCGGAGCACTAAACTCCACCACGATATATCCCTGGGTGATGATCTCTTTGGTGGTTATCTCTATTTCCAGTTGATACGGAGCAATCTTCGGCAGCCATGTGGCAGGAACGACTTTTTCCTTGAAGGAGAGAGGTCTTGGTTCTCTATAGTTTTCCGGGGACGCCTGCTTGGCAAGAAGTCGTAATCGATCTGCCATATCTGCGATCTCTTGGGGAAGTATAGGTGCCCCAAGACTTCCTAATTGGTCGATACTTTTGAGTTCCTCATCCAATCGAGAATCTACATAGTGGAAACTCGCAAACTCCTTCCCAATTTGTTTCACTTGATCGAGATACTTGTAGCGGAAATATTGCGTCAGGTCACGATCCCATTGCGCGAAAGCGTCCGCACCCCCCGATTTATATACTTGAGTTGGCCAGCCGCGAAAATATAGATATTGCATCATTTCATCGGCAAGTGCGTTAGCTCTATTGCACAGATTAATCAGGCTTGGGGAAACCAACGAAGCGCCAGGAACCGAGGTTGCGGACGGCGCGCGGGCCGGAGCCAACGGTTGCTTAAATGAAAAGTTCCAATGTTCTGCTAATTCTTGTTCTCCCAATTCTTGCAGCCGCCTCTTCATCCAATCATTCGGGGGCCACTCAGTGCCAGCCAATAAACCAGAACTTATATCTTTATGAGTTAATATATATTCGCCACGCAGACTGTCTAAGATGTCTTTTTGTCTCTCCCATCCAGTCTGGGGCTTGCTACTGTTGCCCTGAACGCTAAGTTTGCTCTGAATGCCGTTGATAATTCCGAGTGCGGTATCTATCCTATTGTCTAAATGATGTTGATCGTGGCTTCTACTAAGATGTAAGGCGGCGGTGCCTGCAAAGCCGAGCATGATCAAGAATACAAGTAGAGCGCCCTGCTGTTCTTCTTTCATGGGCTTCTTTACTGACAGGATGATGCCGAGAACGGTTAGCCAGAGGGGAACGCTGTCTGCTCCCCAAGAGAGAACTTCATATATGTCATGAGTGAAGAGGTAGACCGCCGCTAGTAACGCTAAAAAAAAACTGCCGAGGGTGATAGTGAGCCTGAGCGGGGAAAAATATTCGACCAAGGCGTGCGTGTAACGCCAAATTGCTCGTAGAGCTTCCATTGGATCGTCGTCTGGAAGCTCTGGAATGTTTGGAAGTGGCATTTTGGACTAACTAGTACAGATTGAAGAGGATGAAAGCAACGATGTTCCGGTGCCGCTGCCCTATCCAGCACATTGTGCAATGACTTGCATATGTGCATCAACTGTTTTATTGCCCAAAACGGAACGACTGTTTTCAAGATTTGCGAAATGCAGGAGGGGGTACCCTGCCGCATGCACCTCAATATGTGCAATGCCATCAGGGACGGGTGGACGGGTGGCCCACATTTCCCGTCGGTTGGGAAATGTGGGATTTCATCAACGCGGGGATCACTTCTTATCACACTGATCTGTGACAACCGCGCTAGGTCGGGCGGTCCGACTCCTATACAATCTCAGCTAAGGGATGCAGAGGAGTGGTGTCTCTCGCGCCAACCTCATCCCTTGGGAGCGTGTTCGAAGGAATGACCGTTCCTTCTTCCCATTCGCCGCTGTTAACCACTTATAAAATACTCAAAATTCTCCGCCCGCCAAAGAAACCAGCTAAGTCTTTATTTGCTAAGATTTTGCCTGTAAGTCTCACGCGTTCAAGATTTTGCGGAGCATTCTTCAAATCGACTGATTGTTTTCAAGATTTTGCGAGATGCAGGGGGGAGGGGGTATCCCGAGGATTGCACCTGAATCTGTGCAACGAATGACGGCAGCAGTTTGTGCTGTCGAGATTATGCTTTGGTAAACGCCGTGTCTAACGGAGCTACCTCGGGGGTAGCCCAACACTGCTAGACTCGAAACCTAGAGACGCTTATGTATTCATCCTCAAACGACAACGGCTCCAATACTACTGACGCTTTGATCGACCTGCGCTCCGACACCGTAACCAAGCCCTCGCCCGAGATGCGGCGCGCCATGTTCGAAGCCGAGGTTGGCGACGACGTTTACGGCGAAGACCCGACCATCAATCGGCTGGAGCAGCGCGCGGCGGAGATCTTCGGACGCGAAGCGGCGCTGTTCGTGCCCAGCGGCACCATGGGCAACCAGATCGCGATCAAGCTGCACACCACGCACGGGCAGGAGGTCATCTGCGAAGAGCGCGGCCATGTCTTCAACTACGAGATGGCGATGATGGCGCACTTCTCCGGCGTGGTGCGCGCGCACGGTTGCGGCGGAAGATGGCATTCTCACCTGGGCGCACATCCAGCCGAAGCTGCGCGGCAAGAGCTATCACTCGGCGAAGACCGGACTGGTCTCGCTGGAGAACACGCACAACATGGCAGGGGGAACCGTCACTCCGCCGGAGGTCTTCAACGATGTTTGCGACCGAACGCACGACGCCGGGCTGCCGGTTCACCTCGACGGCGCGCGAGTCTTCAATGCCTCGGTCGCGCTGGGGATTCCCGTCGACAAGCTGACCGCGAAGGCCGATACCGTGATGTTCTGTTTGTCGAAGGGGCTGGGCGCGCCCGTGGGCTCGCTGCTGGTTGGACGTGCCGATCAGATCGATCGCGGACGCATCTACCGCAAGGCGCTCGGCGGAGGCATGAGGCAGGCCGGCATTCTCGCCGCGGCGGGATTGATCGCGCTGGAGCAGGGCCCGGCAAAGCTTGCGACCGATCACGCCAACGCGAAATTTCTCGCTGAAGGCCTGGCACAGATTCCGGGATTCAAAATCGATCCTGCGAAGGTGCAGACGAACATTCTGATCTGCGATATCAGCGGAACGGGCATGACTTCAGCGGATTTATCGAAGCGGCTGCGCGAGCACGGAGTGCTGGCCAACGGCGTCGGTCCGCAGGCGATTCGCTTTGTCACGCATCTGGATGTTTCGCGCGAACAGTGTGCGAAGGCGCTGGAGAATCGTAGCGACGGTATGTGGAGCTGATGGCGCAAAAAGCGTGATTCAAAGGGAAGCAATTATGCAGATCGAAATTCGCCGCTGTCTGATATGAACCGGCCTGCGACGCTTGGCCGGGAGCCTGAAGCGCGAACTCAAAACCAGGTATGGCATCAAGCCGAAGATGAGACACGCCTATCCACGAGCTGGAAGTCCTGGTCGATGGTTGCAGCGTCTACCGCTACACGAAAGCGCAACGCATTCCCACCGTAGAGGGGATCATTGCAGCCATTGGACTAAGTCCGGGACATTGAGTCGCGTCCTTGTATACTGTCGCGCATGTCTCGTAAGACCGATCTGACTGCGCGCGCTATTCTCGCCGCATTTTGTCTGTTCTTCATTTGCTCGTGGATCGCGCCGCTCACTGCGCAAGACGAGCCTAAAGCCCCGCCGGTCCAGCAAAAGTACAAGCCGCAGCACTTCACCTATCAGGAAGTCATGATCCCCATGCGCGATGGCGTGCACCTGCAAACCGTGATCATGACTCCCACGAATGCGTCCGGGCCGCTGCCGATTTTGATGACGAGAAGTCCCTACGGCGTGCCCGAGAATGGTGATCGGTTCAACGAGTCGGACCGACTGGATGACCTCAAAGCCGACGGCTACATCTTCGTCCTGCAGAACATTCGCGGGCGTTTCAAGTCCGAAGGAACGTTCGTCATGCAGCGCCAGCCGCGCGATAAGAGCAATCCCAAGTCGATCGACGAAGGCACCGACGCCTACGACACCATCGACTGGCTCATCAAGAACGTGCCCAACAACAACGGGCGTGTCGGCATCTGGGGCATCTCGTATCCCGGATGGCTGGTGACGCAGGCGCTGCTGGAGCCGCATCCGGCACTGAAGGCCGCGAGCGAGCAAGCCTCTCCCGACGATATGTTCATCAACGACGACTTCCACCACAACGGCGCCTTTCGCCTCAGCTACGGCTTTGAGTATTCGGCGCTGCTGGAGAGCGCGAAGGAAAAGAACACCGATTTCGAGTTCGACCAGTACGACACCTACTCGTGGTACTTCGATCTCGGCGCGTTGTCGAACGCGAATACCCGCTACTTCCACGAGAAGCTGCCTACGTGGAACGACTTTGTCGAGCACCCCAACCACGACTTCTGGAAGCAGCACTCGGTAACGGAATATCTGAAACACACGACCGTCCCCAATCTCAACGTTGCGGGATTTTACGACCAGGAAGATTTCGTCGGCCCCACACGCATTTACGCCACGCTGGAGCAGACCGACACCGATCACCTGAACTACTTCGTCGCCGGCCCGTGGAACCACGGTGGCTGGATGGGTGACAACGGACGCAAGCTGGGCGACATCGATTTTGGCAGCGATATATCGCGCTACTATCGTGCGCATATTCTCGCTCCATGGTTTGCCCACTGGCTGCATGACAAGCCGCTGAATCAGCCTGAGGCTGTCACCTTCCAGACCGGATCAGATCAGTGGATGACGTATGACAAGTGGCCGCCAACACAGGGAGTTACCGAGCGAAAGCTCTACCTTCACTCGAATGGCAAGCTGTCCTTCGATCCGCCCGCCGAGCAGGACGCGTCCGACTCCTACATCTCCGACCCAACGAACCCGGTGCCGTATCGACACCGTCCCGTCACGCCGACTTACCCCAACCCTACGTGGACGACTTGGCTGGCAGAAGATCAGCGCTTCGTCGAGCATCGGCCCGATGTGCTGACGTGGGAGACCGATCCGCTGACAGACAACATCACCGTGACCGGCGACATTGTAGCCGACCTGTTCGCGGCAACCAGCGGCAGCGACAGCGACTGGGTGGTGAAGCTGATCGATGTCTATCCCGAGGACTACCAGAAGATCAGCGAGGATGATGCCGAGAAGAACGCCGGCCCGGTGCTGAACGGCTATGAGCTGATGATTGCCGACGACATCCTGCGTGGCCGCTATCGCAACAGCTTGGAGAAGCCCGAAGCGATTACGCCGAACAAAGTAACGGAATACAAGATTGATCTGCATCCCAACGACCACGTCTTCATGAAAGGTCACCGCATCATGGTGCAGGTGCAGAGCACGTGGTTCCCGCTCTACGATCGCAATCCGCAAAAGTTTGTGCCCAACATCTACAAGGCGACTGACGCGGACTACACGAAAGCGACGCAGAAGATCTATCGGTCGAAAGATGCCGCTTCAAGCATCGTGCTGCCGGTGGCGGGGAAGTGAAGGCTACGCGTTATCCGGCTTCCAGACGTAGAAATACGCGTCGTCGCTGCTGGTAGCGACATTGAGGTTGCGTTTCCGGGTTGCGCGATTCAGGGCGGAGCGGATGTTGGCCTTCGAATCAGGTAGGTCCGACAGCGGAATCTTCAACGCTCGCCCGTCTTCCAGCCGTTCCAGATTCTCCAGCAGGTCAAGTACGACCTCGTTGTGCTTTCCCTTGCGGCCGAAAGGTAGATCATCCTGGGAGACCGTTTTGAAGCTCACTCCATTGTGGCCGTTCTTCTTCGACGTAGTCATAACGTCTCCTTAAGGAGTTTGTTTCGTATTGCGATCCCTAAGGTAGCGCAAAAGTATCCTCTCGTCCTGTAGATTGTGAGCTACTCGTCGCGCCAATCTACGCCATTCGAGGTCACATGAATTTGATAAAGAGTTAACCCGTATCAACCGGAGGCTGTTACCGTTTGGTTAACGAAAATACAATGTCACAAACGGCGTTTCCCACGGTTCCGGTCTCCGACTTATTGCGCGATGGCTTAGTTCCTGATGCCACCCCACCACCTCCGCTGGTTCTTGTAGTGGATGACGAGCAGATGATCGCGCAAACCCTTGCCCTGATCCTCGAGAAAGCGGGTTTTGCAACCACGGTTGCTTATGACGGAGAGGGTGCGCTCCAAATCGCCAACGTGACACCTCCCGATCTCCTGCTCTCGGATGTTGTAATGCCGGGGATGAATGGATTTGACTTGGCGATTGAGATCACCCAGCTTGCGCCCGACTGCCAGGTGCTGCTGTTATCAGGGCAGACCACCGCCGCCGATCTGATGGCGAGGTCCCGTGGTGACGAGCACAAATTCACCCTTCTTGCAAAGCCCATCCACCCCCGCGATCTGCTTGCGGAGATCACTCGCATGGGCACCTTCAATCCTCTCCAAGCCGCTCCTTATTCCGCGGTGAGCATCAACGCGGGATGAGTTTCCGCCGCGGTGCCCATCATTAGGATTGGCTGAGGTGTTGCTACGACCGGCTCCGGAACTGAATGATCCTTCTCCGGTCGCGCTTCGATGGCCTGGTCTGCGGCACAGGCTCGAACAGGCGCGTAGCCTTCCGTTCTTCCGCAGCTTTCTGACGCGCCGCGCGGCTTTCGTCCGACTCGCGATACATGGTCTGCGCCACTGCTGCCGGCCCGCGCACATCGCTGACGATCAATACCTCGACCTGAAAGTCGCCGGTATCGTTGGTGATCTTCAGCTTGTCACCGGCGTGAACCTCCCGGGCAGCTTTCGCCGGATGGCCGTTCGACTCGATCCTGCCCAGTTCGCACGCTTTCTTGGCCACTGCACGTGTCTTGAAGAAGCGCGCTGCCCACAGCCAGAGATCCATGCGTACGCTGTCCATCTATTTCACTTCGCCGGAGCGTAGAAGTAATAGTCGGCGCTGTAGGGGCTTTTCACTTCGGAATTCAGTTTCGAGGGATTGCAGTCGGAGTCCGGAGGAGGCATCCCGCCTTGAGTGTCAATTCGCTGGACGCTGGTAACACGGCTGAGTACGCCCTTTTTGCCGGGATGTCCGGTGACGCTCACCAACAGCCACTGAATCGATCCCGACTCTGGCGCATTTACCCGCGCTGTAGCCTTGCCGGTGATCTCGCTTCCATCCTTGTCTTTCCATGTGGGCCCAGCATAGTGGCGGCCAATCACGGCGCCTTGCGAGTCACGCAGCTCGGCTTCGGGCGCTTTCAAGGACCAGGCAGGTTTGCCGTCGGACCCGGCGTGACAGACATAAATCTGCGCGCCCGACGCGTGGGCCATCAGGACGACTTCTTCGTTGGCCGGGGCTGCGATCTTTCCCGGCACATCAGGGCGTTGTAGAGCTTGCCCGCTGGCTAGAGCGGCGACCCCAAGCAGAATGGCGATTGGCAGCAGTTTCGCGAACATCAGCAGAGTCTAACACCGCTATGCACGCGTCTTGGAGAATAGCGCTGCCCGGAGCTACACATCTCTTCGGGTGCTGTCCACGTCTCATTCTTCTATTATTGAAAGCGCGTGACACCTGTGTGACGAATGCGAGACTTCGCCCAGCTTCTTCTGTGTTATAACCTCATGTTTGCTTGCAGCACGCCCACCCCGCCATAGAGGGCGCTGGCCAAAAAAGGAGATAGCTTGGATTTCCAGCTCAACGACGAGCAGTTGCAATTGAAGAAGATGGTGCGCGACTTTGCCCAGCGCGAGATCGCTCCCAACGTAATGAAGTGGGATGAAGCCAGCGAGTTTCCGATGGAGATCATCAAGGAACTCGGCAAGCTCGGACTGATGGGAACGATCTTCCCGACCGAGTACGGCGGCTCGGGCATGGGTTACGTCGAGTACGTCATAGCGGTAGAGGAGCTGTCGCGCGTAGACGGTTCTGTGGGCATTACTGTCGCAGCGCATACCTCGCTGTGCAGCAATCACATCTTCATCGCGGGCAACGAGGAGCAGAAGCGCAAGTACATCCCCAAGCTCGCGACCGGGGAATTCCTCGGCGCATGGGGATTGACGGAGCCGGGCTCGGGATCGGATGCCGGTGGTGCGCGCTGCTCAGCCGTTCGTCGTGGCAACACCTGGGTGTTGAACGGCACCAAGACGTTCATCACAAACGGCCACTATGCCGACGTGGCGGTGGTGGTCGCTGTGACCGACAAGACAGCGCACACCCATGGACTGTCTGCATTCGTGGTGGAGAAGGGAACCAAGGGTTTTCGCGCGGGTAAGAAAGAAAACAAACTTGGCCTGCGCGCCAGCGATACCTCGGAGCTGATCTTTGAAGACTGCGAGATTCCGGCCGAGAATCTGCTGGGCAAAGAAGGCGACGGTTTCATCGACGCCATGCGCGTCCTCGATGGCGGGAGAATTTCGATTGCGGCGCTTGGGCTGGGCATGGCGCAAGGGGCTTACGAAGCGGCGCTGAACTATTCGAAAGAGCGCAAGCAGTTCGGGCAGGCGATCAGCGAGTTTCAAGCCATCGGATTTAAGCTCGCCGATTTGGCGACCGAAATCGATGCTGCTCGCCTGCTCACCATGCGTGCCGCCAGTATGAAAGACGCGGGCATGAAGACCACGCTGGAGTCGTCGATGGCGAAGCTCTACACCAGCGAAGTCGCGGTCAAGGCCGCGAACGAAGGCGTGCAGATTCACGGTGGCTATGGCTTCATCAAGGACTATCCGGCAGAGAAGTTTTATCGCGACGTGAAGCTTTGCACAATCGGAGAAGGCACGAGCGAAATTCAGCGGCTGGTGATCGCGCGGCAGATATTGAAGGACTAGGCAGGTGGAAGCCCCGGCCTTCAGGCCGGGGAAACGGTCGTTAGAAGTTCCAGAGCCGCTTTAGCGGCGGCATATGCGACTACTTCGAGGCAAAGGTGCCGAGGAGTTGACCGTTCAAATACACTTGCTCGCCCGGATGCTGCTTACAGTACGCTTTCACGCGTTTCTGAAGAATCAGATTGGTACTGATCTGGCCCATCGCCTGTCCAATCGAAGCGCCGAGTTGCTCTCTGGCTGCTCGGTTCGGTGCTCCGATAGGCTGCCCACCATTATCGTAGCTATTGCATGTGAAGGCATTACCTACCATATTGCACACGGTATATGCGTTTCCCGGACCGTTGCAGACGATTGAGCGGCCCACCGCACGGCATACGGTAGTCTGCTGGCCAACGCTGGCCGCTACCAGGGCACAGATCAGTGCAGCTACATGGAAGCATTTCATGTTTCCCCAGCCCTATTCTGGCGGTGGTTCAGCCGAAGGCGCTTGCTGCTCGCCAGATAACTGCAAGTCCATTCCTAGATATCGGTCTCTTGGCAGTGATGTGAAGTCCTATGCTCCCACAACTGGAACATCAGGTGGAATTCCTCGCTCCACAATTGTTCGCTGTCTATTGGCCCGTATTCGCTTTTCATGACGCGCATCAAACGCGCGTGTCGGACAGCCATAAAATCGGATTTTAGCCTGTCATACTCCTGGCAGTCAGACATCATTTTGCCCCCCAGAGATGAGCCGGTTCGTAGTTGTCGTCCGGAAGCGCCCCTCCATCTGCATAGGTTCGCTCTCCCGCCCCCGCCTGACTCTCAATCCAATGAAAGTGCGGGGGCAGCTCCAGGGTGTTTCCCTCACCATCGACGAACATGCGATTGCAGTCTGAGCCATCGCAATCAATGGCCGCCTCGATTCTAATCACGGGGTCCGTCGGAGAGATAAATGCTGAAGCCGGGAATCTTAATTTCGTCATACGCACTGTCCTGCGGCAGAAGCCACTGACATAATGGGAGCACCCTCGGCAGTACCACGTCAATCCCCGGCTACACGTTTCTCAAGTTGCTAGGATTTTTCCGGATTCGTGCCGCCCCGGAAGGGGCTCCGGAACCTCTTTTCTATGGCTCGTTTTCCCCGGCCTGAAGGCCGGGGCTTCCACCTGATAATCTGTTTGTTTCCACCGTGAGAGCCGAGCCTAACCTACAGCATCTCGTCACCCGTCTGCGCGAAGGCAATTTTCGTCCCCTCGCTCGCGCATGGTCGAGAATCGCGCGCCGGAGTCCATTGAACTGCTGAAGGCTGTGTTCCCGTACAGCGGGAATGCGCTTCTGGTCGGCTTAACCGGCGCACCCGGCCCGGCTAGGTCACAAACTACGGCTCAAACGTGATTCTGGCGACGCCGTGACCAGCATCGCCGTTCAAAGCTCCATCCCAAAATGGGAAGGAACTACGCACTATTGTGCCCTAAGGCGATTTTGTTCTTGCCTTTGCGCTGAGGCGGACAGAAGCTATGAATATTGGGTGACAGGTATCGAGACCACCACCAGATCCTGCACCTGATCTCTCCCGGTCCTTGGCTGCTAACCTTTAAAGCACTCGCCAAGGCAGGTAGGTTGCGCCCCGACTCTCGAAGTCCATTTCCTCTCGGGTCGCCCGACGCAATCCTCCACAGCTCATTTCTTAGGTTCTTATGCCACGGGCATCAAACGAGCTGTACAAACTCTGATTAATAAGGAGAAATACCATGACTCGCAAACTTTTCATTATGGGAGTGATGGTCATTCTGGTGTTTTTCGCAACAACAGGATACACCACGACTCCTTCGAGCGTCGGCAGCTGGGTAGTGGGTGTGGATCGGCCTTTACCGCCGCCGCCGCCCCTTCCTCCCCCACCGACACCCACTCCTCCTCGGCCGACTCCTGCGGTTGTCGGCAGCAGTGTGGTGGCTGTGCTTCCGCCTCCCACCCCTCGTCCTCTGCCGCCGCCCACTCCTCCTCGGCCCACTCCTGCGGTTGTAGGCAGCAGTGTGGTGGCTGTGCTTCCGCCGCCCACTCCTCGCCCTCTGCCGCCGCCCACTCCTCCTAAACCCACTCCGGCGATCGTCGGCAACAGTGTGGTGGCTGTGCTTCCGCCTCCCACCCCTCGCCCTCTGCCGCCGCCCACTCCTCCTCGGCCCACTCCTGCGGTTGTAGGCAGCAGTGTGGTGGCTGTGCTTCCGCCGCCCACTCCTCGGCCTCTGCCGCCGCCCACTCCTCCTAAACCCACTCCGGCGATCGTCGGCAACAGTGTGGTGGCTGTGCTTCCGCCTCCCACTCCTCGCCCTCTGCCGCCGCCCACTCCTCCTAAACCCACTCCGGCGATCGTCGGCAACAGTGTGGTGGCCGTGCTTCCGCCTATACCGCCGCCTCCCACCCCTCGCCCTCTGCCGCCGCCCACTCCTCCTCGACCCACTCCTAATATGGCCTGATCGGGTGGGTTAAGGAGCAGGCTGAGCCCAGCCTTCCGCGCGGCGCGCTTCGACTTCTTTGGCCCGCCGGAGAGACGGCAGCCTAGCTCAAGTCCCGGGGCCGACATCCTCGGTTTGGATGTCGGCCCTTCTTTGTTGCTGCTGAGCCGCTTCGCAAGTACCGTTTGAGAGTTGCAAAACCGCCACTTCCAACGTTAGAAGTCCCTACAAGGTTCAAATTGGTGGGCGCTCCCAGGACATCCCTGCAAAGTCAGTCGGCTCTTGCGACAGCCTCCATCAGCGGGGCTGAGCGACTGCTGCCCTGACTTCAAGCTTTTCATCGGCAATCGAGAAGTTCACTCCGCAGTGCGCCCGTCATAGGTTGCGATAGATCCCCACTACACATCCCTGCGAATCGGTTCCTTCCATAAGGCTTCCGACTATTTGGGTGCCCCATTCCGCCTTGCTTGGGCGGGGTGGGGTGGGGTGTTGTGATGGTAGAGGGATTCCGTGGTGGCTTCGAAAGCGACCCACCCGGACAAACCCAGCCCGGAAGGGGAACGGCTCGACAACTTACGATACATCGCCATTACACAAGTGATCTGTTCGAGCCGAAGCATTCACTCGTTCTCTAAATTCCGAGGCTTCACGCACCAGCGCCGGCTTCACCCGATGGTCTTGTCATCACGAGCGCCTGCAGTTGGCATAAGGGATCTGCTTTCCTAAGTTAGCTGCAAAAGTTGAGCACGCGAGAGCAGATGCCTCGCTACGCTCGTCATGACAAGCCAACAAGGTCATCGAGACCGCACCATTCCTCGCCCATCCTGCTAATCTGATACGTCAACCGTGAGAGCCGAGCCTAACCTACAGCATCTCGTCGCCCGTCTGCGCGAAGGCAATCCGCGTGCGCTTGCCCGTGCCATCTCGATGGTGGAAGATCGTACGCCGGAGTCCACTGAACTGCTGAAGGCTGTGTTTCCGTTCAGCGGCAACGCGTTGCTGATCGGCCTTACCGGTTCACCGGGTGCAGGCAAGAGCACGCTGGTCGATCAGATCGCGCGCGAGTATCGCAAGCAAGGCAAGACCATCGGCATCGTGGCCGTCGATCCCACCAGCCCGTTCAGCGGCGGGGCCATCCTTGGCGACCGCATTCGCATGCAATCGCATTACGCCGACGCCGGGATCTACATCCGCAGCATGGCCACACGCGGCTCGCTCGGTGGACTGGCCAGCACCACCGCCGATGTTGCCACCGTGCTCGATGCCAGCGGCCGCGACCTGGTGATGATCGAGACCGTCGGTGTTGGCCAGGATGAAGTCGACATTGTGCGGCTCGCCGACGTGACCATTGTCATCCTCGTGCCCGGCATGGGCGACGATGTGCAGACCATCAAGGCCGGCATCATGGAGATCGCCGACATCTTCGTCATCAACAAGTCGGACCGTGAAGGCGCAGAGCGTGTTGAGCGCGAGATTCGCGCCATGCAGTCTCTGGCACTGCGACACGATAACTGGGTGCCGCCGATTGTGAAGACGGTAGCGAGCGAGGGAGCAGGGATTGCGGACCTCGTTCAGGCGATCGAAAGCTATCGCGAGTACCTTCAGCAGAGCGGGCTGGCGCGGGAACGCCGCACGCAGAATTGGCGCCAACGGCTGGCTGAGATGCTGCGCGACGCGCTGTTTCAGCGTGTGCTTTCGAGCTTTCTCGAGGATGGCAAGGCGGAACGCTATGCGACAGAAGTTGCCGAGCACAAGCGCGATCCGTATTCTCTGGTGGAAGAGATCGTCGGCGAACTGGGGAAACATGCATGACGCAAATTGATCATCTGGGAATCGCAGTTAAGTCGCTGGCAGAAGCGAAGAAGTTCTACGAAAATCTCGGGCTGGAAATCATGCCCGAGGAGACGGTCGAAGGCGAGAAGGTCCGAGTCGCTATGGTTCCCTTGGGCGAAAGCCGAATTGAGCTGCTGGAGCCAACCTCACCCGATTCGACGATTGCGAAGTTTCTTGAGAAGCGCGGCCCCGGTCTTCACCACGTCGCGTTGCAGGTAACCAACCTGGCAGAGCGAGTGGAGGAACTGAAAGCCGCCGGGACTCGTCTCATCAACGACGAGGTGAAGATTGGCGCGGGTGGCCACATGTACGTCTTCGTGCATCCCTCAAGTACGGGCGGCGTCCTGCTGGAGCTGGTCGAAGAAGCGCCGATCGGCGTCTGAGAGATGTTGCTGATCGCCATCGATACGTCAGGGCGCAACGGCAGCGTCGCACTATGCCGTGGCAATCGCGACAGTTTCGAGACCGTGCAACTTATTCCGATCGAAGGCGGTACCTATTCCGCCCGGCTGATGCCGGCGATTGCGGAGCTTCTCGCAAATCAACAACTCAGCAAAGAGCAGATCGACGCATTCGTCGTGGTGTCCGGGCCAGGATCGTTTACCGGACTGCGGGTGGGGATCGCGACGGTGAAAGGGCTTTGCGAGGCGCTACAAAAGCCGCTGGTGGCGGTCTCGATGCTGGAGGCGGTGGCTGTCCTGCGCGGGCCTGACGCGTTGTCCATGGCAGCCTTGAAGGGGTATCCTTCGGCTTCGCTCAGGGCAGGCTTTTTCAGCGGTGTCGACAGCGAGCTATCCCATACGGCTTTAGCCACTGAGGGGCAGCCGTCGAAGCTCGCAGTGGGGTTGGACGCCGGGCGTGGCGAGATGTACGTTGGCGACTTCTTGATCGACAACTCGCGCGTCTCGATGCTTCGCGAGTCCATCATCAAGCTTGAGGCCTTCTCCAGGGAAGCCACGTCGTCTTCTTTTCAGGTCCTCACTCCCGATGCCAAAGTCGCTGAGACGTTGAGCAACAGCGGCGCGCGCGTCCAGCTCGTCCAACCGCTCGATGCCGAAGCTATCGCTCGAATCGGTCTCACGAAATTTCTGGCGGGCGAGCTCGCCGATCCCGCCACCCTTGACGCCAATTACATTCGCCGCTCCGATGCGGAGATCTTTGCGCCGCCCCAGCGATAACGCGATGCTGATCCGGTCTGCTACTCCTGAAGACATCACCAAGATCATGAATCTCGCGGAGCAAGCCGAGACTGCGGCGCATTGGGGCGAACGCGAGTACAAGGCGTTGTTTGACCCGGACACTCCTAGACGCGTGGCCCTGGTGGCTTGCAAAGAGCAGACCAGCGAAGTCTCCGGGTTCGTCATTGCTCGTTGCGAAGGTGAAGATTGGGAGATCGAGAACGTCGTCGTCGAGCCGAAGTGGAGGCGGCAGGGAATTGGCGGTGAGCTGATTCGCGTGTTGCTGTCACGGGCACGACAGGAGGGTGCCGTCTCTGTGCTGCTTGAAGTGCGCGAATCGAATACGGCGGCGCGTGAGCTGTACGCGAAGTGGGGATTCAGGGAAGAGGGCAGGCGTCGAGCCTATTACCGGAATCCTGAAGAAGATGCGCTGGTCTTGCGGATGCTAGTGTGAGCAGCCCCCTATCGCTTGTCATCACGAGGAGGCGCAGCCGACGAGGGACCTGCTCTCGTGTCGTCCCTGAAGGGACTCAGGTTCTTTCGCTACGGCTACCCAGGACTCACGTCCTGGGCTACGAATTGTGACGTCCTTCGGACTGCTCCCGACGAGACATACATTCGATCTGAAATCGAGAACAGCCATCCACTATTGCTAATCGCCAATTGCTAATTGCCAATTGCTGACTGCTAATTGCTATATCTGGTACTCGATCTCAATCTCAATGGCGCGATCCAGACCATCGCGCCCCGTGACCTCATGCTCTCGGCCTTGCAGGCGGCGGACTTCGGCGCGCAGGGTCTTTACTTCCATCGCAACCGCCGCGAGCGCCTCTGAGAGCGGGTCATTGATTTGTTTTGGATCAGTGATGACCACTCGCTGGCCGTTATGCAGGACGATATGGCCGGGAACGCCGACCACGGTAGAATCTGCCGGGACGCTGCGCAAAACCACCGATCCGGCACCAATGCGGCAATTGGTGCCGATGGTGATCGACCCCAAAATCTTTGCTCCTGCGCCGATGACGACGTTGTCACACACTGTGGGATGTCGCTTCCCGCTCTCCTTGCCGGTGCCGCCCAGCGTAACCCCCTGGTACAGCGTTACGTCATCGCCGACCTCGGCGGTTTCTCCAATGACGACTCCCATGCCGTGATCGATGAAGAAGCGCCGGCCGATTTGCGCTCCGGGATGGATCTCGATTCCCGTGATCCAGCGTGCAACCTGCGACAGGAAGCGGGCAGGGAAGCGCATTCCGTGCGACCACAGCCAGTGATCGATGCGCCACCACCAAAGGGCATGCAGCCCGGAGTAAAGAAGGATGACCTCCAACGCGGAAGTTGCCGCGGGATCGCGCTCCAGAACCGCTGCGATGTCTTCACGCATGTGAAAGAAGAACGAGCGCATGGCCTTATATTGCCACGGGCTCGGCAGTCAGCGCCGCGGCTTCGTCACGGAGCTGCTGGAAGAGTACGCTGCTAAGGTACCGCTCGCCAAAATCGGGCAGCACAGCGACGATCAGCTTGCCGGCATTCTCGTCGCGCTGAGCGACACGCAACGCGGCGACCACCGCTGCTCCGGAGGAAATACCCATCAGTAAACCTTCTTCGGACGAGAGACGGCGTGCCATAGTAACGGATTCGTCCGCGTTCACCTGCACGATTTCGTCAATATAATCCGTGCGCAGAATACTGGGCACGAACCCAGCGCCGATACCCTGGATTTTGTGCGGGGCAGGCTGGCCGCCGGAAAGCACGGGACTCTCGACTGGCTCCACGGCGATGGCTTTGAACGAGGGCTTCTTCGGCTTGATGAATTCGCTCACGCCGGTCAGCGTTCCGCCCGTGCCGATGCCGGAGATGAGAATGTCGACCTTGCCGTCGGTGTCGTCCCAGATTTCCGGTCCGGTAGTCTCGAAGTGGATCTTGGGATTGGCCGGGTTGTCGAACTGCTGAGGCATGAAGCTGTTTGGAGTCTCTTTGAGCAGCTCGTTCGCCTTGGCGATTGCGGCTTTCATACCTTTCGGTCCGGGCGTAAGTATCACGTCGGCTCCGAAGGCACGCAGCAGGACCCGGCGCTCCAGGCTTACGCTGTCCGGCATCGTGACGATCAGCTTGTAGCCCTTCACGGCGGCAACAAAGGCCAGGCCGATTCCCGTATTCCCGCTTGTGGGTTCGATCAGCACCGTCTTGCCAGGCGTGATCTTTCCGGCTTTTTCCGCCTCATTGATCATGCTTACGCCGATGCGGTCCTTCACGCTGGCGCAAGGGTTGAAGCTCTCCAACTTGGCGACAATGGTAGCTTTCGAGCAGGCAGTGACTTTGTTCAGCCGTACCAGCGGGGTATGGCCAATCAGTTCAGTGACATCATTTGCGATCTTCATGCGACTTCTCCGTGCAGAATGCTTAGGACTTGGATGCAGCAGCCCCAGCCTCGGACTTTTGTGAGGGATGGGCTGGTGTCCGGGAAAGCCTGGGACGGCGCCCCGGCAGTGGCGACTGGCAAGCTCCAAGTGCATTTCGTCATCCCCGGCTTGCGCTTCCCACCGTAGCGTGACATGCTAGCGGCTTTCCCGACCAGCAATTGATCGCAGCGTCACCAACGGAGGTAAGACAATGAGTCTTCGCGCGAAAGCTGTGGTTCTATTACTCAGTTCAGTGATGGCGCTCAACTGTGCCGCACAATCCAAGCTGGATCCTGCAAAACCGTCACCGCTAGAACCGGTGGCCTGGTTTGTCGGAGGAACCTGGGTTTCGGACGTCAAAGACCCCGGGGACGGCTCCGTCACACACGTCGAGAACAAAATTGACTGGGCGCCCAACCATCAGGCGATTGAGTTCTTTACCAAGTTCAATGGCCAGCCGCACTACAACGGCTTCTACGCCTACAATCCTGCGACGAAGACCATTGGCTTCTACTACACCAACTCCGAGGGCGAGCTTACCATCGGAACCGCGACTCCCGACAGCGACGGGAAGACGTTGCATCAGGACTTCGATATCAGCCATGTTGACGGGCGGGTCTCTCACGTTCGCTCAAGCATCGTGCGCGATGGCAACGATGCCTACTGGTTCACCGTGTTCCTGCAGAAGGACAGCGAGTGGGTGCAAGCGTTCAAGATCCGCTACGAGCGCAAGCCATAGGCCGGCTCGCGAGGGCCTGCGGACGAGGCGTCTATAATCAAGGATTACGTCGCTGAATCCACACAGAGCAGGTATCGCACGTGAGTTCTCATGTTCATGGGCCCACCCAATCACCCGCAGGCCCGCAGCCGCTGCCTGGGGTCGAGGCGATCGTCGCTGTCGGCTCCGGCAAGGGTGGTGTTGGCAAGACCACCCTCGCTGTAAACCTCTCGATCGCTCTCGCCCGCATGGGCTTCAAAGTCGGGCTGCTCGACGCCGACGTATATGGGCCCAACGTTCCGCTGATGCTTGGCACCACGGTCGCCCCGAACGTGGTGGGCGAAGACCGAATTCTGCCGCCTGAACGCTACGGTTTGAAGGTGATCTCCGTCGGATTCCTCAGCCCTGGCGACAAACCTCTGGTGTGGCGCGGGCCCATGCTGCACTCCATCATCCGGCAGTTTCTGGGACAGGTGGAGTGGGGACAACTCGACTACCTCATCATCGACCTGCCACCGGGTACGGGCGATGTGGTCATTTCGCTGGTGCAGACGGTTCCGGTTACAGGCGCGGTGGTGGTGACGACGCCCAGTGACGTGTCGCTTCAGGATGCGCGCAAGGCGATTGAGATGTTCAAGCAGGTGAAGGTCGACATCCTGGGCATCGTGGAGAACATGAGCTACTTCGTTTGCCCACACTGCGGCAAGGAGATCGACATATTCTCCAAGGGCGGAGGGGAACGCACAGCACAACAATTCAATGTGCCGTTCCTGGGCAGCATTGAGCTCGACCCCGACATTCGCAAAGGAGGCGACTCCGGCCAGCCCATTGTGCTTGAAGGCGACCAGTCACCGCATGCGCGGTCTTTGTTCAAATTTGCGCGGCACGTGATTGAGCGGGTTGGCGAGGTGAAGAGCTTGACCGGGCCGGTCATCGAGATTGAGTAATCGCTGGTGTGCTTTAGGCTTCGCGATATCCAGACACTCGTCTTTGTGTGGCAACCGTCGCTGTTAAAAATCTAGCGTGAACTCTCGCCGCTCCGAACTGTGTTCCCAATTCGGGACTTTAATGCTTCCGAAACCTCAATAATCCTTCGATCCATCTGATTCTGCCTTTAAGATTCGAGTGCGTATTCAAACCAACATCTGAGTACGCGAATCCTCATTTGCACAGCAAGACTTCCCCGGTTGTTATGCCGGGGAAGCACGCGGTGCTCACAGACATGTTCTTAATCGCGTCTCGTTGACACCGCATTTAGGAGGTATATTCCATGAATAAATTCCTCATCAATCGGTATAGAGTGACCCTTGACACAACCCCGTGGTGGTGGCGTGTTGCTTACCTCATCATTCACGACTTTGATCGCTTTGACAAAGGATTGTTAGAAGGCTTTGAGAAAGTAGTCAAAGGAGGCGACAAGGCCTTCAACAACGTAGTGGACACTCACGTCTCGGCATATCTCGAGCATGGCACACCGCCACCCGCACCCATTGCCGGGCCAATCATGAACATCGCAGAGGACCTTGTGGCAGGCAGGGAGCCAACACTGCGCGCGGGCGATTACATCGCCCTGCAGACCTATAAGCGCGCTCACGGGAAATGAACCTAAACCCCAGGCGGGCGCGAACTCGACAACCGAGCTAGCGTCCGTCTGCTTGAGGATGGCATGACCTACGAAGGCTTTCCCCACCTGATTGGATGGGAACTAACCTTGGCCTGCAACCTGCGCTGCATGCACTGTGCATCTTCTGCCGGTGCCGCGCGCCGAAATGAATTCACATTGGAAGAATCTCTCGCCTTGTGCGATCAGTTTCCAGAATTGTTGGTCACTGAAGTGATTTTCACGGGAGGGGAGCCGCTTCTCAATCCGGGATGGCCGGCCATCGCCGCGAAGTTGCGCGACTTGGAGATCAAAACCGGAGTAGTCACCAATGGACTGCCCATTAACCAGGATGTAGTGCAACGGATGCTTGACACGGGCCTGAACTCCGCCGGCACCAGCATCGATGGGCCAGAGGCCGTGCATGATCGAATTCGTGGAGTGTCAGGGGCATTTCGCAAGACGCTCCTTGGCGCTGAGCACATGGTCAAGGCCGGCATAGATCTGACCATCATTACCTCCGTCACGGCGCTCAACATTGCCCTACTGGACGAGATGTACGCGCTAGTTTCATCGCTGGGAGCATGGAAGTGGCAATTGCAGCCACTGTTTCCGACTGGCCGCGGTAGCAACTCCAGCTCACTTCAATTGAGCCCGGAGCATTTTCTTCAGCTGGGACGTTTTATTCGAGAGGTCAGTTCGCACGCGACTGTGCCGAAAGTCGTGCCCGCCGACAGCTGCGGCTATTTCTCTGAGCTAGACCTGGAGGAATTCGGGTGGAACGGTTGCACTGCCGGACGCTCGAGCCTGGGCATTATGAGCGACGGACGGGTCAAGGGATGCCTCTCATGGCCTGATTGGACGGTTGAAGGCGACCTACGCAAAGACGACCTCTGGACGATCTGGTTTCGCCCATCCGCATTTCAATGCCTCCGGGAATTTTCGGCCGAAGACATGCGTGGTTCATGCCAAGGGTGCGAACTGGCGATGGAGTGCGGTGGCGGCTGCGAAGCCATGTCGCTGGCTACTACAGGCGGGTGGCACAGCGACCCTTACTGCTATCGCCGGTTTCTGAAGTACGCATCGGTGCCCGAGTTGACTGGACTATCGCTGCTTCCCGCCAGCATTCAAACATAACCGAGGTTAACTGTTGAAATCGTGAAAGTCGAAACCCAGTGGCTGCCCCTCCTCATCATGGGTGATGGTCAGTTCCGCGGGAGCCTCCGGCGGCGTATTGCTTTCCTGCTTGCGCTGCGCTTTCCGCTGCGCCTTCTCCGCCTGTTTTTCCTGGCGGGCCCGCTCTTTTTGACGTTTGCTGAAGCTGGTCCTTGAGCTTCCTGCCATGTCGTCGCTCCTTAACCGGGTTTGTCCTTAAATAGATATAGACGAATCTGCACGCGAAACGATTCACCGTTCGCTCTTGGCTGCTCCGCTACGGGTAGTGGTGCAGCTTGGGTGTCATCCCGAGCGAGCCTCTTTGCGAAGCGAGGGATCTGGGCGTGCCGATTCGCGCCGGCGCGCGAAAGGCACGCATCCACATTCAAACTGCACAACTACTCCGCTACGCATGGTAGGTGTCTGCTCTTCGGAAAAAGCGGCGCGCCGGTCTCACGCCTGGAGTCGCCCACGGTGCCAAGGGCCGGCATTTTCCCGAATCGGACCGATAAGAGTCCGGCTTGCAAGAATCTCACGGAAGTTCTCTTCCACATTCGGTAGGCTGGTCAGTTCAGCCGGACACCCGCTATCGCACAGCAGCGAGGCTGGCTTGAGCATTTGCATCGTTTGATAATTATTATCATCTGATAACTATGCGCCGGGAAGCTTACAATGAGTTTCGCCGGTTGTGCCAAGAGCACGACCTGGCGGCGACACACCAGAGGCAAAAAATCTACGAGGCGCTGGTGTCACGACCCGGGCATTATTCGCCGGAAGAGATCTACGACCAGGTAAAACAAGACTTGCCGTCGATCTCGCTTGCGACGGTATATAAGAATCTCAAGACCTTCGTGCAGGCCGGCATGCTGCACGAAGTCTCGCCGCATCATGGCTGGCGCATCGACGCCAATCGTCATCCCCATCATCATCTGGTTTGCACGCGTTGCCGGTCTATCTGTGACATCGACGTCGAACGAATCGATCCCGTCAAGCTGCGAGGCCGCTTGCCCGCCGGCTTCCGGGTGCAGAAGTTCAGCATCGAGATACAGGGGACCTGCAAGGCGTGCTTAGAAGCAGAGACAAAGCAGCATTCAAACTAAATACAAAACGGAGTAAATCGATATGTTAGGCGTTGGAGAGAAATTTCCCGACTTCAAAGTGACTGCAACCGTAAGCCTCGACAAGGGCAAAGAGTTCAAGGAAATCACTAACCAGGACTATCCCGGCAAGTGGAAGGTCTATTTCTTCTGGCCCAAGGACTTCACCTTTGTTTGTCCCACCGAGATCGCCGCATTCGGCAAGCTCAACAAGGAATTCAGGGACCGCGATGCGCAAATCCTGGGTGGCAGCACCGACTCCGAGTTCGTACACCACGCGTGGCGTACTCATCACGAAGACTTGAAGGATCTGCCGTTCCCCATGCTGGCCGACATCAAGCGTGACCTGACCGGGCAGCTCGGTATCATTGACGAGAACGCCGGGGTGGCCCAGCGCGCCACCTACATCGTCGACCCCGAAGGCGTGATTCGCTTCGCTTACGTCACCGACCTCTCCGTGGGCCGTAATCCGCAGGAAGTTCTGCGGGTTCTTGACGCGCTCCAGACCGACGAGCTTTGCCCCTGCAACTGGCAGAAGGGCCAGGAAACCCTCCAGGTCTAAGTATGAATCGTCAACTGGCTCCGTCGGCGCCAACGGCGGAGCCATTCTAACCTACAAGGAATTCTCGAATGACACTTGATGGATTAATGGAGACGCTTCCTGCTTACGCCAAGGACATGAAGCTGAACTTCTCCAGCGTGGTTTCGAACCAGACCGATTTGAACGAACAGCAACTGTGGGGAACAGTCGTTGCCTGCGCCATGACGTCACGCAACGAAGACTTGACAGCGACTGCGCTGGAGGAGGCAGCATCGCACCTTGCGCCGCAGACTTTCGAAGCAGCGAAGTCTGCCGCCGCGGTGATGGGCATGAATAACATCTATTACCGGTTCCAGCATCTTGCCTCGAATGAAAAATACGCGACCATGCGGGCCGGTTTGCGGATGAATGCAATCCGGACACACGGGGTCGATCCTCTCGATTTTGAGCTGTGGTGCCTGGCGGTGTCGGCTATCAATGGATGTGGCGCTTGCGTTGACTCCCACGAGAAGGTACTGCGCGAAAAGGGATTTGGCGAAGAGAAAGTGTTGGCTGCGGTGCGTGTCGCCGCGGTGTTGCACGCTATTGCAACCGTGCTCGACACCGAGCGCGTAGCGGCTGCCGAGCCGGTAAACGCCTAAACGCGGGGCGGTTTGCCACCGCCCCCAAACATCCTTGTGTGACGCTCGACACCAGGACACGGGTATTTTTACAATTTCCCACCAAGTAGCCTCTGCTTTGTAAGTTATTGAATTCCATGTCCTTTCTTCTCGACAGGTAATATGCGTCACAGGCGATTGTGATTAATGCACTTGTTCCATGTGCGCATTGGCGGTCTGCTGAAGGGTATCAGGGAGCAGCGCCTGCCGGCTGGGAAACAGCCAAGTTTGGAGCAGACGATCTCCGGCGCGAGATGCCGACCCGGTCACCGTCGAATCACATCGGCTTGTGACTCCATCTCGGGCGGACAGCCCTGCGATGGCAGTGCGCGCAGCTTCCCCGGAAGTACGCCACGGCGTACCGGCCGCCATTGCGGAGATACGGCAACATGAAGGGGGCGTTGTGTTAACACCTTACGGTCTCGACATCATCGAGAATTGCCTGACCTGCAAGATGCGGGCCGAACATATCTTCTGCGATTTGCCTGCTGCCGCACTGCAATCGTTTGAACACATTAAGTACGCAACCGCATATCCCAAGGGCGCTGTGCTGTTCGTCGAAGGACAGGCTCCACGCGGAATATTCGTTCTATGCAAAGGCCGGGTCAAGCTTTCCATCTGCTCTAGTGATGGCAAGACCCTGATCTTAAAGATTGCCGAAGCCGGCGAGGTACTCGGCCTGAGCGCAAGCGTGAGCGGCAAGCCTTACGAGCTCACGGCGGAAACCGCCGATCCCTGCCAGGTGAACTTCGTCAAGCGGGAGGACTTTGTGCGCTTCCTGCGAGAGCACAGTGATGCTTGCTTCCGCGTAGCCGAGCAGCTGAGCGACAAATACAACACCGCATGCCGCGAGATCCGTTCGTTAGGACTATCGCACTCCGCCAGCGAGAAGCTTGCCAAGCTCTTGCTGGAGTGGAGCGCGAAGGCGGGTGAAGCTGGTAAGACGGAGCCGCGAGTTAAGCTGGCGCTCACCCATGAAGAGATTGCGCAGATGATTGGCACATCGCGAGAGACGGTCACCCGGCTCTTCGCTGACTTGAAGAAGAGACAAATCGTACAGGCGAAGGGATCGACCCTGGTGATTCGCAACAAGGCAGCGTTGAAGTCGTTGGCCCTGACGCAATAGAAGCTGAACGGCCTGGCTGGCCCCGAAAACCATCGCGCGCACCTTGTGCAATCGACGCAGCAATTTGCGGGCCATGTGAAGGGGGTCACGAGAACGGGTGACTGCAATCACTGCGCCGCCTCCTTCAACCGACGTATTACCAGAACATCATGGTAAGCATGACTCAGTCCGCGAGTTGTCTGACTTGCGATTCCCGATCCGACCACCCCTTCTGCGATATGTCTACGGACGCGCTGAGGGATTTCGACGCGATCAAGTCCATCGCCTGTTATCCGAAGCGCACCATGCTGTTCGCGGAAGGCCGCCCGGTACGCGGCATTTACATTCTCTGCGATGGGCGCGCCAAGCTCTCCATCGGGGCTGAGAACGGCAAGAGGCTGACGCTACGCGTCGCCGGGCCGGGAGAGGTCCTGGGGCTGGGGGCAGTTATGTCGAATACTCCCTACGAAGTAACGGCCGAAGTGCTCGACGATTCTCAAGTTGTCTTCGTTCGCCGCAGGGAACTGGTGAAGTTCCTACGCGAGCACCGTTCTATCTGTCTGCAAGTGGTGTACATGTTAAGCCAGGACCTGCACGGAGCCTACGAGCGAGTTAGAAACATCGGCAGCATTCGCCCGCGGAGACCGCGCTTGCTGGCTCGCCCGCGGGTAATCTACTCATAACCTGTCCCCCGTGATCGTGTCCGGGGGTACGCTTTGTCGGTGTGATCGCCTTTCGTAGCCCCTGAAAGATACAAAAGCGGAAAGCCTACGTTGACAAAGCTAACTAAAGCCAGAGCTGCTCCACCGAGCTAAATAGCATTGCAAATCAACCATCGCCGTTCTCCAGCGTCAGGTTGCCTATTGTTAGCGTCGGGAGGCACCAGTTTTGCCAAGATAATCACGAAGGGCGCCTCGAAATAGACTTCCTCAAAAAGCATACCGCAGAGCAAGGGTCGTGTTGTTTGCGTGGAAGTACCGGGGAGCGGTAGGTCCCACGAATGAGCCTTCGCCATATTGGTAATAATTCCAGCCGCCCTTGAAGCTTACGCCCTTGTACAGCTTAACCTCCACCGTGGCCAGCGGTGTCTGATAGGTCGAAGATAGCGGCCCGAGCGGCAACAGGGCGTTGAAGTCGGTCGTGTTGCCCTGGTTATCCACGATACTGTAGCCCACACGCAGATTGACTCGCTCCACTGGAGACAACGTGAGTGCGATGTATCCGTATTGCGTGTGCGTCTGGTATACGCCAAAGGTCTGCAGCAGTGAGCTGTCACCGGCACAAGCGGTCGAGCCGGGCGGAGGCGTGCTGTCCTGGAAGCAGAGGAACAGGTTCTGCTGGATGGCATCGAAGTTGTAGGCCAGGTCGAACCCCCACTTGCTGTTGGGCATAATGGTGGCATTCACCATCGTGGTGTAATTGTGCTGGCCGAGGTTGATGCCAGGAGTATTGTTGCTCGCCTTCTGATAGTTGAAATTGCCTCCCAGCATCAGCCAGGGACGCGGAGCATACGAGACATTGGCGCGGAAGTTGAAGAAGTTCAGCGGATCGGTGCGGTAGATCCAGTTATCGGCCGCGCCATATTCAGCGTCGACGTCGGCGTGCAGGCCTCCCTTGCGATACCACGCGCCCAGCACCCCGGTGTAGCGGTTGAGCTGTGTCGTGGCGCTCAGAGGATCTGTCCAACGGGGTGAGCACGCCGGTGAACGTGCAACTGCCATTGGAATTCAGCGGCTGTCCTGCACATTCGCCGCGGTTGGGATTGTTGGGATAGTAGATGTCGCCGAGCGCCGCTTCGTAGCTGTCGCCGGGTTGAATGTTCAGTCGTGTCCAATTGAATCCGGCGCGCACGCCGAAGCTGCGCGTGACGTCGTACTGCACCTGGAAATCGTTTGCGTACGACAACTGCCCAAGCAAGTTGGCGTAAAGGTCGTTGATAACGTCGGCAGGCGAACCCGACGCATGGGTCAGGATATTTCCCGGGAAGGACGCCACCGGTGTCAGCAGCGAAGCCGTGGTCGGCGCAGCAGGGAAAAGGCTATTTTCGTAGTCGAGAAAATTGCCCGACACACTGAAGTTGCGGAAGCGGAAGGCGTCGACCAGCCGCAGACGTTCGCTGATGTGGACGGTGGCGGAGACATCGGCCGATGAGGAATTCCATTTCGCGCTGGAACTGCTGCCGGCCGTGTTGTAGCCCAATTCACCTGTGCGACTGGTCAAACCATTGAAGATGGCGGTCAGCGGCGTGTTCATCTGCGCGTGGCTGTACTGCCATTGCCCGTTGAAATCGAGCCATTTCAATGACGACGAGCGCACGTTGAGCTGCTCGGTGGGAATAAAGGTGTGCTCGTGCTGATACAGGCTGTAGTTGAAGAAGCCGTTGCAGGATGGATTGGCAATTCCATTCTTCAGCGGGGCCGAGCATGGACTGCCGCCGTTGAACCATGGCAGTCCTAAGCTGACCAAAGTCGAGTTCGACAATGGCCAGGAGTTATAAGAATTCAGGGAATCCGTTGTGCCACCGGTGTAGTACTGCAAAAGCTGCGTATAGCTGATTGTCGTTTTATCGTTCGCACGCCAATCGGCGCCAAAGCGAAATCCATTTAACTGGTTGTTCCAGTTTTCATAAAGCAGCGCTTCCGTTCCCTCATGGGTGCTACTGAAAGAAGGCCCGATGATGCGGTTGCGGTTGTAGCCGGCACGAAAAGACAGCTTGTGCATCGGCAGCACGACCAGATCGAAGTTATAGAGATTCTGCCGGTCGAAGTAGGTGTGCGGCGAAAACAGAACCGGAGCCGAGGGGTTGCCGGCGGGCGGGGCCGGGTTCAGGGGGTTGGCAAACAGGTCGTAGTCGAAATAGTTCTGCATGTGCTGGTAGCTTCCCGAGAAGGTGTACCAGCTGTATTTCGCGACCCGCAGCCGTGCAGCCTGCTCGGGATCGCCGCCCCATCCAAAGCTCGACAGGGTGAGTGTGTCAAAGATTTCTTCGTGGTCCTTGGCCTGCATAGTCAGCGACTGCTCAAGGATGCGCGCCCCACTTTGATAGTTAACCAGGGTGTCGTACATCGCCGTGCTTCCCGTGGTTTCGTTGATGCGCCCGCCAAACTCGATGGATTGCGTCACGTGGAAGCCACCAATGTCCTTACCTTCCTGCGCATCCGCCGGCGCCGGAGCAGGCGGCGGTGCCGATGGAGCCTGCGCGAAGCTTAGGGTTGCGAAGAGAAGTCCGCCCACTGCAAAAGCAAGCATTGATTGCGACTTATGATCAGTTCGAAATCGCATAAGGACCTCTTAGTTAGCGGAAGAACACCGGACTGAAGTTAGAACCGTGGATCTGCGTGTGGCACGTTGTACACGCCTGGTACTTCGTTGACTGATCGTGGTTCGGTCCTATGGGCCTGCCTGCCGCCCCGTTCATGTTCGGCGTGTGGCATCGCAGGCAGAGGAAGTTGACGTTGTTCACCTGCAGCAACCGCGGGTTGGTCGAGCCATGAGGCGTGTGGCAGGAGAGGCATCCCTCATCAGTCTTGACCGGGGCGTGCTCAAAGACGAAGGGCCCCATCGTGTCGGTGTGACACTTGGTGCAGACCGCGAACTGTCCGGCGGCCGAACGCACCTGACCACCCCGCTCGGTCCCGTGCGGGTTGTGGCAATCACTGCATTGAATCAGTCCCACTTCCACGCGATGGCGATACGGCCGGGCAAACTGCGCCTTCTGCGCCGCGTGGCAGCCGAAGCAAAGCTCGGTCTGCGACTTCACGAGCATGAAGTTCACATCGGCGGATTTATGCGGGCTATGGCAGCTAGTGCAGGTCACTCCGCTGGCCAGATGCTCGGACTTGGAAAAGTTCTGCGTCTCCAGGCTGGACTGATGACAGCCGAGGCAGATCGCCGCTGTCTGAGCTGGGCTCAGAGTCTCAAACCGGATGATCTTGGTGACGTCGCCGCCGCCGTCAACGTGCGCCTGTGCCGGACCATGACAGGACTGGCATCCATGTTGATCGCCCTTGAGAAGCGCCGAGTGCGGGGTTCCCGCAAAGTGCTTTTCCCAGATCTCCTGGTGGCAGGTTTGACAGATGTCATTCGCAGCGTACTGCCCTCCTGTGGAACCGGGAAGCGCGGCAGATGCCTGCGGAGGCTGGGTCTTCGCCGGATCGCTCGCGAGGGTGCTTGGCGCCACTGCGAGGCTTGCGAGCAGAATCAAGGCTAATCGGAAACTTCCGGTCTTCGCTAAACTCATCGCACTCCTTATCTGGAACCGGGTTCCAATCGGCGAACGAATGAATCTACCCAAGATGAACTGGCTCACGCGCAGGAGACGTAGGCATGACGTCTTGATCTGTTTACCTTACAACGTGGCCCAAGACGATGGGAACGATTTTCTTACGTTCATACGAGCTTTGGCAAGCACGTTCACGGCCCAATAAGGTTGGAATCTTCAAATTTCACACAACACCCATAGGCCCGTATCTTTCAGAACTTGACATTGATCGAGGCTTGGTTCCTGCCGCATACATCTTCCGTGTGACCCCTGTCACGCCCCCTTGTGAGGCCACTCACTGCCCCTCGGCCCGCCAATCAGCCATGTTGGATGGTTGACTGATGCGCTGAAAGCGAGGAATACCGTGAAGCGTTGCGGTTGGTTAATAGCACTTCTTCTGTTGCTCCCTGTGTTTGCCGTGGCGGCAGGAAAGCCCAAGACCGCCGCCAAGATGAGCAATGAGGAGTGTCTCGCCTGTCACAACGACGCAACCCTGACCAAGGACGAGAATGGCAAACAGGTCAGCCTTCATGTCGACGACGCTGCATTCAAGGCGTCCATTCACAGCACATTTGGCTGTACCGATTGCCACGCCGACATCAAGGCCTTCCCCCACGATCCCACGCCGGTCATGCCCAAGTGCGCGACCTGTCATAGCGATGAGCAGGCGGCCTACGACCATGGTATCCATGCCAAGGCTGCAGCAGCCGGCAACACGAATGTCGCCAAGTGCCAGGATTGCCATGGCAACGTTCACACTATTCTGCCGGCAGGCGATCCGAAATCGAAGGTGGCGCACGCCAATATTCCGCAGACCTGCGGCGCTTGTCACGGACAGAAGCTGGTGATGAGTTCCAGCGGCGTCAGCTCCACGACCTTCAATTCATACGAGCAGAGCGTACACGGTAAAGCTGTTTCCGGAGGTTCGGAGAAAGCCGCGGTCTGCACCGATTGCCACGGGGCGCACGACATTCTCGGCGGTGGCGATCCCAAGTCCACAGTCTTCAAGTTCAACGTTCCCGACACCTGCGCCAAGTGTCACGCCGATGTTGCCCAGCACTACAAGGAGAGCATCCACGGGAAGCAGGTCGCGCAGGGCAATTGGCAGGCCCCGGTTTGTACCGATTGCCACGGAATCCACACCATCAAAGCGCCCAGCGATCCAGGGTCGGCGGTGGCGGCGGCCAATGTCGCGAATACCTGCGCCGGGTGCCATGCCAGTGTGAGGCTCAGCAGTGAATTCGGCCTGCCCGGCAATCGGGTTTCAACCTACCTGGCCAGCTATCACGGCATGGCATCGAAGGTCGGTTCTAACACGGTCGCCAACTGCGCTAGTTGTCACGGAGTGCACGACATTCTTCCCTCCAGCGATCCCCGCTCGAAGATCAACTCGGCGCACCTGGCGGAAACCTGCGGAAAGTGCCACCCGGGCGCCAACCAGCGGTTCATCGCTGCCAAGGTCCACCTGGATGGAACGCAAAAAGCTGACGTGGGCTCGAAAGTCCTGGGCTTGATAAGTAAGTTCTACATCTGGATGATCGTTGCGGTGATCGGCGGGATGGTGTTGCACAACCTCATCATCATCCGCAAGAAGCTCAAGTTGCACCGCATCGGGCAGCCGCGGATCCTGTTCCGCATGACTCGGAAGCAGCGCGCTCAGCATTTAACCTTGCTGATCAGTTTCTTCACCCTGGTGCTTACCGGCTTTGCGCTGAGATATCCAAGCTCGTGGTTGGCTGCGGCCTTCATCAATGAAGCGGTGAGGAGCATAGTGCACCGCGTAGCCGGCGTCGTGCTCATCATCGTCAGCCTTTACCACATCTACTACATCTCATTCGAACCGGACGGGCGACAACTGGTCAAGGACATGTTGCCCGACTGGAAGGATGTCACCGACGTGCGCGACGCGCTCATGTTTTACCTCGGGGTAAGCGACAAGCGGCCGATGTTCCGCCGGTTCTCTTACGCGGAAAAAGCAGAGTACTGGGCCCTGGTCTGGGGTATGTTTGTCATGGCCACCACCGGTCTGATGATCTGGTTCAAGATGCTGGTTGCCGATCGCGTGCCCGGCTGGTGGATCGACGTTGCCATCCTCATCCACTGGTACGAGGCTATCCTCGCTACCCTGGCGATCATCGTGTGGCACCTCTATGCCGTCATCTTCGATCCCGATGCCTACCCAATGAATTGGGCCTGGTTCGACGGCAAGATGTCGATCGAGCATTACGAGCATGAGCACCCGCTCGACACGTTGGCAATCGAACGGGCTCGGGGACCGGAAGAGGCTTCCTCGATTGAGGAAGATACCCCGAACGCAACCAGCGAAGAGCCTGCTGACGAGGTAGTCGCTTCGAAATAATTCGTTGAACATCGGGGATCGATTGAGGTGACCTGGAGTATCCTCAGACGAGTCGCTTGCCATCACTACCACTTTGCTGTGATGTGAAACCCAGCTTGCAGTGATATAAGGTCAGCATCCCGCACCATCCAGGCAATTTATCAGGAGCCGTATTTCATGGCCGAAGAGCAGCAGCGGACGTCGCATGATCTGAACGATTTCATCCCCGGCAGGCTGATCAAGAACAAGGTAAGTCTTGTCGGACTTGCGTTGGCGGTCGTCGCGCTGGCGAACATCATCTTCCTGTTCCTGGTCGACATGGTGTCGGCCAAGGAGAGTCCCTACATCGGAATTCTTGCCTACATGGTGATGCCGGGACTCCTGATTCTGGGCCTGCTGCTGATGATCGTAGGAATGATGCTGGAGCGGCGACGCCGTGCCCGCGGCTTGCCCGACGCGGCGCAGTTTCCGCGTATCGATCTGAACAATCCGGTACAACGCAGCTCGGTTGCGTTTGTGCTGAGCTTTGTGGTGATCTTCGCGCTGCTTAGTGCCGTCGGCAGCTACAAGGCATACGAGTTCACCGATTCCGTGACCTTCTGCGGTCAGCTTTGCCACACCGTGATGCACCCGGAGTTCGTGGCATATTCGGCCTCGCCGCACGCGCGAGTAGCATGTGTCGACTGTCACGTGGGCCCGGGTGCGGGCTGGTATGTGCGCTCCAAGCTCTCGGGCCTGCGCCAGGTGTATTACACAATTCGCGGAACCTACCCCCGGCCGATCCCCTCACCGGTGGCGAACCTTCGTCCTGCGCAGGAGACTTGCGAGCAATGCCACTGGCCGCAGGAAATTCTGGGGCGCGCAGTTGAAGACCTTCACCCACTTCGGCGCTGACGAAAACAACACCCCCCGCGCTATCCGCATGCTCATCAAAGTGGGCGGCGGGGATCCGAATCTTGGTCCCTCCGGCGGCGGCATTCACTGGCACATGAACATCGCCAACAAAATCGAGTACTACGCCAGTGACGAGAAGCGGCAGAACATTCCATGGGTGCGACTGACCGATCCAACCGGCAAAGTCACGGAATACGTTCTGAAGGACAATCCTCCCAAGCCCGAAGAAATTGCCAAAGCTGACAAAAGGCGGATGGATTGCGTTGACTGCCACAATCGGCCGACGCACATTTATGTACCCCCTGATCTGTCGGTGGACCGCGCGATGGCGTTGAACGTGATCGATCCCTCACTCCCGTACATCAAGCAGCAGAGCGTTCAGGTGCTGACTGCCGACTACAAGACTTCGGCCGAGGCGCAAAAGGCAATTCCTGAGAAGATCAACGCTTTCTACCAGGAGAAATATCCGCAGATCGCCAGTTCAAAGGCTGCTGCGGTGAAGGCTGCTGTCGCCGAGTTGCAACGAATCTACGGAACGACCTTTTTCCCCGAGATGCATGTCAACTGGCTGACGCATCCGAACAATATCGGGCATTTCTACTCCCAAGGCTGCTTCCGTTGCCACGACGACAACCACGTCAGTGCTGATGGGAAGGTGATAAGCAAGGACTGTAATGCGTGCCATACTCTGGTCGCGCAAGAAGAGGGCAAGGAAAAGTTGGCCGCCATTCCGAACCAGGCGTTCCAGCACCCGGTGGACATCGGCGACCTGAATGCCGTCAACTGCTCCGACTGCCACAGCGGCGGCGGAGCGGGACAATAGGACGTATTCGAGAGGGTATGGTATCGCCGTGTCCGACGGCGGCGTAGGCTTCGGTCTTAGTCCGTAAGGGAGAGCTGCCCAGCTCTACAGGATCGTTTGAATCGGGTGCCGCCACGGCACCGTATATCCTCCCCAAAGTGACGTTCGTCACAAGGTCCTGTGATAAGAGGCATGGCCCCTCGGGCTGCCGAAATCCTATCGTTACATCAGCAACAAAGAGCCATCTGCAATTGTGGGGAGGGTACAACATGACAACAGAAAAGGGCAGCGTGGCGGCAACGGCCGCCAAACAGTACAAGCCGCGCCTTATTTTTTGGGAGGTGACGAAGGGTTGCAACCTGCGCTGTATCCATTGCCGGGCCACTGCGACCGAGCTGATGTCCCCTCAGGACCTTCACACCGACAAGGCGCTGAACATCATTTCGCAAATCGCCGACTACGGTAACCCCATCCTGGTGCTGAGCGGCGGCGAACCTCTGTACCGTCATGACATCTTCACCCTTGCCGAGTATGCCAACAGCCGCGGGTTGCGCACGGCATTGGCGACTAACGGCACGCTAGTGACGGCCGACGTGGCCCAGCGCATCAAAGACTCGGGCATCAAGCGAGTGTCGATTTCACTCGATGGCTCAGATGCTGCTACCCACGATTCGTTTCGCGGCATCCCCGGCGCCTTCGACGCCGCCATTTACGGCATGAAAAACCTGCAGCGGCTGGGTGTCTCGGTGCAGATCAACACCACGATTGCACGCCACAACGCTCACCAATTACCCGACGTCCTAACCCTGGCCCGGGGCCTCGGAGCTGATGCGCTGCACACGTTTCTGTTAGTTCCTGTCGGTTGTGGCGTGGATATTGCCGCCGAGCAGATGGTTGCTCCCGACGAGTACGAGCGGATGCTCAACTGGTTTTACGACCAGTCGCTCAGCGGAGATATTGAGCTCAAAGCGACCTGCGCACCGCATTACTTCCGCGTGGCGCGTCAGCGGCGTGCGGCGGATAAGGCGGCGGGACGCGAAGTTCCTCCTCCCATCCAGCATCATCCGCCAACCGAGATCGGACCGACGGACATGACCATGCCGGGCTCGACCGGAATATCTCTGAAGCCCGGCGGCGGCGCTCCGGTTGGACACACCGGCCACCCGCATGGACATCCCAGCGACATGAACGCCATGACGAAGGGGTGTCTGGCTGGAACCGGGGTGTGCTTCATCTCGCACGAAGGAGAGGTCTTCCCCTGCGGATACTTGCCGGCGATCGCCGGTGACTTGCGCAAGCAGAGCTTCGCCGAGATTTGGGAAAACGCCGAGGTCTTTCAGGCGCTGCGCGACGACGACAACCTGAAAGGGAAGTGCGGCTGCTGCGAATTCCGCCACGTCTGTATGGGCTGCCGCGCCCGCGCCTATGCCGCAACCGGCGACTATCTGGCCGAGGAGCCCTTCTGCGTGTACGAACCCGGCACTTCCAACAAGATGGTGCAAGAGATCGCCGCCGCGAAGCGGGGGTAAAAAGCCGAACTGACGAAGATCCGCGTCAGGGCACCCTTCGACTTCGCTCAGGGCAGGCTTTTCCAGTCGTGCCGTCCACGGCAACAAAACTTATTTGTCATCCCGAGACGGCTTCAGCCGTCGAGGGATCTGTTCTTGTGTCGTCCCTGAAGGGGTTTGGGCGGCTTAAACGCAGTTTGTCGGCACGACCAAACTCGTGCCCTGACGCGGACCGTACGCGTTCCCGTGCGATCCGGAGCGAAGCGGGGTCACTCCTCTGATTCCGTCTTGTTTGTGCCGTCGGAGCAACCGCCCTCAACCCCTATAATCGAAGTGCTCTGGATGAATGCTCCGCCGGCCGACGCCGTGGCTCGGTGTTGGCGGCAGATTTGTCCGCAATAACCAGGTCGACGTCCGCAGCCCTCGGCCGCGCACTTGTGCGTCGCGCTGTGCACCGCCTTTCCTCGCCTGCATTTCGAACTGTGGTTCTGCTAGCGCTCGCCGGTTTCACCGCGGTAGGCTTGTTCGCCGCCGATGCCCCATCCAAGAAACAAGCGGCTTACCTGCAATATCAAAAGGCTGAGCAGATGCGCGAGGCGCTCAACGGACGTTCCCAACCCGACCGCAGCGAGCGCGAATATCAGCGGGTGATCGATGCCTATCGTCGGGTCTATTACATGTCGCCTGCCTCCTCCAAGGCTGACGCCAGCATCGTCGCCGTCGCTGAACTGTTGGCCGCTATGGGACGTCAGTTCCAACCGGGGGAAAAGAACCTGCACGCCGCCATCGGTCAGTACAAGTTCCTTCGCCGGGAATATCCGGGTAGCAAGTATCGCGTCGAAGCCTTGTTCACCATTGGGCAGATCTACAAGGAAGACCTTAATGACCCTGCGGCGGCGCGAGCCACTTTTGAGGAGTTCCTGCACCGCTACCCCCACGATCACCGCGCCGCCCAGGCCATGGAGGCACTGGCAGAACTCGAACACCCCAAGCCCAAGGCAGAGGTCGAGGAGGCGAGTAACGCGAAAACCGTGAAGCCGGCTCCGTCGTCGCAAGCAGTGGTGCCGGTTGCCTCGACCCCCGCCCCACAAAAGACGGGGATGGAGCTGGTTACCGGAATCCGTCACTGGTCGTCTCCCGATTCCACGCGGGTGGCGATCGACGTCGATGGCCCGGTTGAATACGAGGCGGGGCGAGTGCCCAATCCTGACCGCATCTTTTTTGACCTCCCGAACACCAAGCTGGCCTCCACTCTCGTGGGGAAGAGCTTCGAGGTGCAGGACGGTTTTCTCAAGAAGATTCGCGTGGGACAGTACCAGCGCGATTCGACTCGGGTCGTGCTGGAGGTCGAGGACCTGTCGGAATACTCAGCCTTTGTTCTCCCGAATCCGTATCGCCTGATCATCGACATTCATGGGCGGCAAACCACGACGCCTTTGCAAGCTACGGCCAACCAGAGTCCGGAATCGGCAAATGAAAATCAGGAGAGAAGCTCGCGGTCCATTGTTGCCGGGAACATCTCGCCCAGCGCTGGCGACCTGATCCCGTCAGGTAAGCCGACGGGTGCAGATTCCAGGGTGCAGACAAATGGATCAAGCACCCAACGGGCGCGGCCCGACAAGGCGCCTACCCAAACCGCGATCGGGGGCGTACCGCCAACAGCCGCAATGGATGCCGAGGCTCAACCGCCGCGTACTACTTCCAACTCCGCTTCGCAATCGGCGAAGACCTCCATCGGCACAAATACCAACGTTTCCGCTGGGCCGACGGCGAGGCCCAGCCAGCGAAAGCCGGAACACGATGACAGCGATGACATGCTCGCGGATGCCAGCAAAACCGAGCGTGGGGGGATCAAAGCCACCTCGGAGCCGACCTCAGCGCCAACGGCAGTCGCAGTGGCGCCGCGAAATAAGGCAGGGAAGAAGGGAAGCAAGCCCTCGCCGGCGCAAGTTGCTGCGGCACGAGAGGCCGCTCCGACTTCCGCCGGGGACCGGAGCCTCATTCGCGCCCTCGGCCTTAAAATCGGGCGAATCGTGATCGACGCCGGACACGGCGGCCACGACACCGGAACCATCGGTCCCGACGGGCTGATGGAGAAAGACCTGGTGCTTGACGTCTCGTTACGGCTTGGGCGATTGCTGGAAGCGCGGCTCGGGGCCGACGTGATCTACACCCGCGACGACGATACCTTCATCCCCCTGGAAACCCGTACTGCGATTGCGAACGAGAAGCAGGCTGACCTGTTCATCTCGGTACACGCCAATTCCAGTCCCGATCCGGAGGCCCGCGGTGTCGAGACCTATTACTTGAATTTCACCTCGAGCCCCGATGCGCTGGAGGTGGCCGCGCGCGAAAACGCCGTCTCGGAGAAATCGATTCACGAGCTACAGGACTTGGTGAAGAAGATCACGTTGAAGGAGAAGATCGACGAGTCGCGCGAACTCGCCTCTGACGTGCAGACCTCGCTCTACCAGGGGCTGTCGAGCAAGAACTCCTCACTGCACAACCGCGGCGTAAAGAAGGCGCCGTTCGTGGTGCTCATCGGCGCCAACATGCCCAGCATCCTGGCGGAGATTTCGTTTGTCTCGAACCCCACCGACGAGCAGCGCCTGGAAACCCCCGAGTACCGCCAGAAGATCGCCGAATCGCTCTACAAAGGCATCGCGAAGTACGTTGGCGGCCTGAGCGGGGTGAAGGTCGCAAGCAAGATGGGTAAAGAAGCCGGTGAGTAATCAGCCCCCGTTCCTCGCCTCAGACTTATATTTAGGCCTGTTCGTGCGAGCAACAAGTTCGGGTAGCTGGCCTGTTTTCGAGGTGGTTACGGCTTAATTGTCCTGCTTTTGACGAAGTCTGGGGACTGTCCCTCAACCGCCCTCGACGCTCCCCCCTTTGCGCCCTTCAACCGGCAGCAAATCTTGAACTTCTTCCCGCTCCTGCATGGGCAGGCAGCATTGGGATCGTATCCCGAGCTGTGCGCGAATGTCTGTTTCAGCAGAGATGCTGTGTCCTGATGGAACATATCCCGGAGCATCCCATACAGTCGCGGGTCCTTTTCCTTGAGCAACTCCGGCGAGTTGAAGAAATACTCCGCCAGCGTTGCAAAGAATTCGTGGTCGTTCGTGTAAGCGTAGTCGCGAATGTAGGAACGGTTCTTGGAAGGATAAGCAAGCTCGTGCGCGACATACTGCACCCACTCCGAGACCGCTCGTAAGGGAACCTCGCGTGGAACACCGCTTTCGGCCACTTCTCGCTCGACCAGATGCGCGAATTCATGAACGCCCACATTGTCTCTGGTGGAGGGATTATCGAACCCATCGAGAAGCCATGGCTTGGACAGAATCATTACACCTCGTAGCTGCCCTATTCCGACCATGCCGCCAGTGTTCTCATCGGGCCCTCCGGTGGTTTGATAGTCCTCTCCGAAAGTGCGCGGGTAGACGAGCACTTCGCCCAGGCGATGGTACTCCCAATCATCGAATCCGAAGATCGGGATGGCTGCGCTGGCGGCAACCAGGACCCGAACGGTGTCATCGACCTCGGTCTCGATCCCGGTAATCCGGACCTCATCGAGGAAGATTTTGACAAGCTGCCGGAATCGTTCTTTCCCAGGCTCTGGCAGCGCCCGGAAGAACGCGACATGAGATTGAAGCACCTTTTCCCACGAATCCGGGAACGGTTGTTTCATAATCTCCATCCGCCGCACGCATCGTCGTCGAACCAGCCAATAAACGAACGGACAGAGACCCAAGGAGAGAAGAGCGGGCTGGAAAAACCAACCTGCAGCCAAAGACATCGCTGCCGCCCCGCCCGCAACGGCGAAGGCCTGATTGCGGTTTCGCCGGTTGCTCGCGGCGGTCACCAGCATGAGCGTCTGCTCCTGGCAAGAAGTCAGTCAATGCTACAAGCCCGGCAAAGGGCTTGCTATGACTTATCGCAAGTAATCCGGCAAAGCGTCGGGGCCCCTACACGGGACAATTCAGCCCACCCGCCTCCGAAACTTATCACAATCCCGAACAGTCTAATTGGAGTAGCCTATTCCAAGGCGCTCGTGGGACTGCGTCTCGGATCATTTCACGATTTCATGAAGCGTTTTGTCTCTCTCATCGTCGTCGCGTTTGGTTTATGCGGCCTTGCCTCCGCCGCGAACCCCGACTTCCTGCCCCAGTCCTTCGCCGGATGGACTTTGACCGGCGCGCCTCAGGTTACGCACGCCGCCGCCGTGGCGGACAGCGCCTATCCCGCAGTATTACAGGAATACGGCTTCACCGAGGCGGAGACCGCAACCTACACCCGCAGCGATGGCCGGAAACTCACGATCAAGGCGGCATTGTTCAAGGACGCGACTGGCGCTTACGGTGCGTTTACCTTTTATCGCCAGCCCGCCATGAGATCGGAGCAGGTCGGAACCAAGGCTGCCTCTGCCAACGAACGTACCCTGTTCTTCCGCAGCAACGTGCTGGTGGATGCCACCTTCGATCATGTTACCGGCATGTCGGCTGCGGAACTCCGGGAACTTGCTGCATCCTTACCGTCCGCGAAAGGTGCGAACGACGACCTTCCCAGCCTGCCACAGTATCTGCCGAGGCAGAACGCGGTGGATAATTCCGCCCGGTTCATCATCGGGTCGCAGGCGTTAACGGCGCTGGGTACCCCGCTGACAGCCGAGCAGGTGGAATTTCAGTACGACCCGGAGATTCTTGAGCAGCAGTATTCATTGCCGGACGGCCCGGTGACGCTGATGCTGCTGCAATATCCCACGCCGCAAATCGCCGGCGACAGATTGCGTGCGCTGGAAGCGGTGGCAAAAGCCAATCCGGGGGCGCTGGCGTTGCGGCGCACCGGACCAATTCTCGTCGTGGCCAATGGGGCAGTCGACAACAGCGATGCGCGAGCACTACTCGGCTCGGTGAACTACGAGGCGGAGGTCACGTGGGATGAAGCCACATCCCTTCCCAGACGCGACAACATCGGCAATCTGATCGTCGGAATCTTCGGTCTGATCGGGATTCTTCTGCTCATCATGCTCATCGTCGGCGTCTTCTTCGGAGGGTTCCGGATTCTAATGAAGCGTTTGTTCCCTAACCGGGTGTTTGACCGGCCCGAGAACATGGAGATCATTCAGCTTCACCTGCGAGAATAGGGCGACTCACCTAAGGCGTTGATTTTACGGGATTTGTTGTTGCAAAAGTGAGAATCCCCGCTTTTTTGAAGATTTCCGCCGAGTGTTGCCTTTGATCGTAAGTTATTGAAAACACAGTAATTTAAGGGACAGAAATTGCTTGACACTCCCTCGCCCTGTCCCTAGTATTTGTTTCAGAAAGTTTTGACGGTCTAGCCTCCGTTGGAACTATTCTCCCTTGAAGAGAAGGCCGCCCTGTTGCCGGGTGGCCTTTTCCTTTGGTCAGTTGTCGGTTGTCGTTGTCAGCCGAGGCCGGCGTACTTTCTCGTATCCTCCCGCTTCAGCATGATTCGACCGGGTCACGGATCTTTATGTCACGGATCTTATTATGTTTGTCATCCCGAAAGCCCATGTGATTGTCATCCCGAACGAAGTGAGGGACCTGCTTTCCTTCATCTCGCGTACAAGTTGCGCTCGATCGTCGTCCCCGACTCGCGAACCCTCTGACACCCGACACCTGAAACCTGACACCTCCGTTTCTGTTACTCTGCGCTTTCGAATGGTCGAGCCCTCGCGCATCTACGTCGGCACCGCCGGCTGGTCGTACAAAGACTGGGAAGGCATCGTCTATCCGGCGCAGCTCAAGAAGTCGCAGCATCCGGTCGAGTACCTGGCGCAGTACATCGACCTGCTGGAGATCAACACCTCGTTCTACGGACACATCAAGCCGGAGTGGGGCAAGCTGTGGAGCCGCATGGCGCGCGCGGTCAATCCCGAGTTCGTCTTCACCGCCAAGCTGAACAAGGCGTTTACCCATTCGCCGATCGCCGTGCTCGAAAGCACGTCGGCGGAGACCATCCGCTCGACCGCCGAAGACGAGCGGCTCGCAAAAGAGGGCCTGGACTCGATTGCGAACGAAAACATGCTGGGCGCGCTGCTGGTGCAGTTTCCTATCTCCTTCAAGAACACCGACTCGAACCGCGACTACCTCGACGTCGGTGATCGAGAAGTTCAAGCAGTATCCGCTGGTGGTCGAGGTCCGGCACAACAGTTGGACCAACGAAGGCACCCTGCGCTACTTCGCCGAGAAGGGCGTCGCGTTTTGCAACATCGACCAGCCGAAGCTGGGGGACTCGATCCGGCCGAGCGACCACGTGACAGCACCTATCGGCTACGTCCGCCTGCACGGACGCAACTACGAACAGTGGTTCGATAGCGACTCGCGCAACGACCGCTACAACTACCTCTACACCGAGCCCGAACTTGAACGCTGGAAGACGCGCATCGACGCCATCGCCGAGAAAGCAGGGAAGACCTTCGTCGTTGCCAACAATCACTTCGAAGGCAAAGCCGCGGTCAATGCTCTGCAACTCAAGAGCATGTTGAAGGGCGGGCGGGTGAAGGTTCCGGAGCTGATGGTGAAGAGGTACTGGGAGCTGGGAGAGATCGCGGAGAAGGGAAGCGGATAGTGGATGCTTATAGAAGGAGATGGAAAGCTTCCTGGCGGAAAATGCTTGGGACCAATCGGAGAATGTCGTCTATAATTCGCCAGACTTCAATGGATTCCAGCGCAAGACCCTCGTCCAGTGTGATCGAGTACTTCAAGGTGCTTCGGATAGAAATCACCGAAGCTCAAAAACTGCGCGTGCAAGTGGGCCTTGCAAAGGTTGTCTTCTTGGGCTCCCTTTTCGGTTTCTTCTTGAAAGATCCTAAGATGATCAGTCCAGGAATCCTCATTTGTCCGTTCGTAGCCCTCATGTTCGACTGCATGGTGTATGGGCTGTCGTTCAACATACGCGAGATAGGATTTTATATTGGCGATGAATTTGAGCGTGAGATGAAAGCCGACCATGCAAACATCCACGTCACGTTCTGGCAAACCTACCGCCGTGATCGACCGTATGTCGATTGGGGCCGACTTGTTTACAGGGTGGGAAGCTATGGACTGTCGGCCGGTGCTTCTATTCTTTCGTTCGTCGGGGCTTGCTATCCCGTACTCCTTGTTCCGAGGCGGTGGCTTTGGTCCCTCGGGGTGATTCTCTTTATCGGATGGACAATTCTTATCCTCCTCGAATTCGGACGAAAAGGACCACAACCACTTCAGGCAGATAATCCGCCCCGCCAACTCAAGCCGCAAAGCGGCAGGATGGAGTGAGATCGAGCGGCCCTACCTTTCCCTTAGCACTTCACCCCTTATCCCCGCGTCCCAGCACCAGTTAACCAAACCGTAACGAACCTTTTCCCGCCTGGGCCGTATATCTCATACAGAAGTTGACCGGTGAGAGCCACAGAGCATTGCCGGACGCAACCCAAAGGAGAAACGTATGAACGCGAACTATAACTGGTTGATGGACAACGTTGCGATCCGCGTCACCCTGAACACGGTGGCGTTCGCGCTCTGGATGGCGGCAACGGTCGGTCTCTTGGAAGCCGCTGTGAGATTGTAGCGGCGCAGTCCCTCCCCTGGGCTGCAAAAAGCATGCGTAAGGCGCGCATGCAAAACGAATCCCGCTCGTTCTCCGCCGAGCGGGATTTCTCTTGCTCAAATCAGAAAGCTGGGTTCCCGGTAGCTACACACGCTCAATCGTAACTGCGTGCAGCACCACGTCCTGGTTGGGCTTGTCCTGACGGCCCCGGGGAACCTTGGTGATTTTGTCGACCACGTCCTGACCTTCAACGACTTCGCCGAAGATGGTGTGTTTGCCGGTGAGCCAATCGGTGGGAGCCACAGTGATGAAGAACTGCGAACCGTTGGTGTTCGGGCCGGAGTTGGCCATCGCGAGCTTGCCTGCCTTGTCAAACTTGTGCCGCGAGCCCTTGGTCTCGTCCTGAAACTGGTAGCCGGGGCCGCCCCCCGAGGCTTTAAGACGCAGGTGCGAGAATCAGCGCTTCTTGGTTAGCTTAGAAAGCCACGTCTTTAGCTCTGCAGGTGATGTAAACGGATATTTGGTCACGGTGATCTTCGGCGTTGCCTTCGCAGCGTGGTATGTATTGCGCCTAAGGCCGTCATAGCCGAATGTGCTCTCCGCCGCGGTTGCGAGGCAGGAGATCCACTCCACAATCCAACGAACATCGCGTTCCAATTGGTACGATTTGATGCCTAGGCCTGTGATTTGGCCATGAATTAGCTTGTTCCGATACTTCTGTATCCGCGCTATCTCTCGCGAGAGTTCTGCATGACGTGAACCGAGTAGGTCCGGCACCGATGCTACACCCAGCGCCCTGATACCCTCGATGAAAGTTTCGGGATAGAGGTGTCCATTATCTGCGAGATCGGCAATAACCTCATTAATCTGGTCTTTGGAGAAACCCGGATGCTGAAATACGAGGAAGCAGAACAGGCGCCGCAATTGCTTTTCGTACTTCGTCCAGCAGAGTATCAAGGTATCTACGCCGCGAGTCTTCGCTGTCGAACACCACAAGGTCTCAACGGTGGCGAATTCGTCCTTGAGTGTTGCGGGGACGGACGACGTGAAGAGCGCTGCGGGACGGTGCGCGGTGAGCTGCATGCGATGTGTCATTGTTTCCACCATACCACCGTCGTCAGCTCTCCAATGCGGCTCGCGCATGAGCTAAGGCATCCGGAATGTCAACTTGCTTTAACGCAATCTTTTCCGCGTCGTCGAGGTGCTCAGAGCTATGGCGACGGAGGAATTCTCGAAACATCGCCCTTGCATCTACCTTCTTCCCGAAGCGATCCAGAATTCGGGCAAATTGGTAAAACGATACTGAAATCGGAAAGACCGCGCTCGCCTTTGCTGCTGTTTCGCACGCTTTTTCGGCGTAATCCGGTTTCCCGCTGGCGAGAATCGCAAATCGCTCCGCACGACCGAAAAGGCACATCGAGATAAAGCACCGCTTAAGCGAGTCGGCGACGTCGGCGCGCACGTAGGCCTTGCCCTCATCGCTCTCGGTCATCATGCGGATGAAATCCTCGCATTCAGCTCGTTCTTCATCGCTTAGCTCTGCAGGCGGAAGCTCTTCCATCTCCTCTGGAATCTCGGGGGTGCCTTGAACCTTCACTGACCTCAGAACTACATCCTTCAACGGCTTGTCCTGGCGATTGCGCGGGACCTTGGTAATCTTGTCGACCACGTCCTGTCCCTCGACAACCTCGCCGAAGATGGTGTGCTTGCCGGTAAGCCACTCGGTGGGAGCGACGGTGATGAAGAACTGCGACCCGTTGGTGTCCGGGCCGGAGTTGGCCATCGCGAGCTTGCCCGGCTTGTCAAACTTGTGCCGCGAGCCCTTGGTCTCGTCCTGGAACTGGTAGCCGGGGCCGCCCATGCCGGTGCCAGCCGGGTCTCCGCCCTGGATCATGAACTCGGGAATGACGCGATGGAAGATGGTGCCGTTGTACAGCGGTGACTTCTTCTTTTGCCGGTCGCGTGGATCGGTCCACTCACGGGTGCCTTCCGCAAGTTCGATGAAGTTCTTCACCGTGGTGGGCGCGTCGGCTTCGAACAGGCGGACGACGATGGGGCCTTCGCTGGTATCAAAATGAGCATAAGTGCCGGATTCACGAGCCATAAGGATCCTTTCGTTGCGGCATTTGGATTGAAGAACGCAGAGCGTCAATTGTAGCTGACCCGAGCAGACGTTTTTGTGTCGTGTTTGGTCTCGATCCCAGCTCTGGGATGGTCTGAAGAGTTGGATCAAGCTACATGTACACGAGCGCGGGAACGGGAGCGTGGGCAGGCTTGCACCGTGATTTTGATGTCCTGGCCCAGCAGGAGCAGGAAGCGCATCAGCCGTTCCAGGGAGAATCCGGAGAGCTGTCCTCGCATGAGGGCGGAGACCTTGGGCTGATCCACACCCAGCAGTTTGGCGGTCTGTACTTGGGTGAGCCCCTGGCCACGAACCAGCATGGTGATCTTGTGGGCAAGCTCCGCTTTGGCCAGCGCCTCCTCCGGGTTCGGCAGACCTAGATCGGCGAAGACATTGCCGCTGCTGACGGTGTAATCCCGTGGGCGTTTGGGCATCGTTATTTCTCCAACTCCTGGTCGATTTCAATGGCACGTTGCATACGCTGCTTTACAAGATCCATCACACTCTTCGGTGTGGATATCCCGTGCTTCGATTTCTTCTGAAACGCGTGCAACACATATACGGCTTTTTCCAGTGTTACGGTGTAGACCGTGCGGAACGTGTCACCCCGATGATCGGAAACCACCTCCAGCACTCCAGCCCCGATGTTCTTCAGCGGCTTGGCGTGGACGTGCTTTTCCCCAATCTGGGCCTGATAAAGAGCAAATCCGATCTCTTGCTGCACGGTTTTCGGGAACTCCCGTAGAACACGACGTGAGTCGGCAACGAAGATCAGCGTTTTCATCGAAATTTCGGGCCTTTTCTAATATGCCAGATATGGCATACACGGTCAAGCATGGCTTTTGGTCGTTTCGAGTTTCCGGATCATTGCTGACAGTCGGGTTCAAGCCCGCCTTCGATAGAATGGCCTTTTGAGACCGCGCGCATGCCCTCAAACTGGATCTTCTGGGTTCTGTTCAACCTATTCGTATTCGCCATGCTGGCGCTGGATCTCGGCGTCTTCCATCACAGAAAGCACGTGGTTCAGTTTCGCGAAGCCATTGGCTGGACCGTGGTATGGGTGTCGCTGGCGGGCATTTTCGCGGTGTTTCTCTACTTCTTCGGACATACGCTGGTGGGCCATTTAGGCCGTGCGAATTCCGAGCTCTCTTTGGAGTTCGTCACCGGATACCTGATCGAACAGTCGCTCAGTGTCGACAATCTCTTCGTTTTCCTGCTGATCTTCCGTTACTTTCAGGTGCCGCGGCACTACCAGCATTCCGTGCTGTTGTGGGGAGTGGTGGGCGCGTTGGTAATGCGTGCAATCTTCATCCTTGCCGGTATCCAACTGCTGAAACGCTTCGAGTGGATCATTTATATCTTCGGCGCGATCCTGATTTATAGCGGAATAAAACTCTTCACCCAAAAGGGCCAGCAGATCGAGCCCGAGAAGAACCTCGTGCTCCGGGCGTTTCGTAAATTTTTCCCGGTAACCAAGACCTACCAAGACGACAAGTTCTTCGTTCGCCGTGCTGGCATTCGCTATGCGACACCGCTGGCGATTGTGCTGATCATAATCGAGACCACCGACTTGCTGTTTGCCACCGATTCGATCCCCGCTGTGCTGGCGGTCACCCGCGAGCCCTTCATCGTATACACGTCCAATGTGTTCGCCATCCTCGGCCTGCGATCGCTGTACTTCGCGCTCGCGGGAATGATCGAGACCTTCCATCTGCTGCACTACGGACTGTCGCTCATCCTAATTTTCATCGGGGTGAAGATGCTGGCCTCGCACTACATCACAATCCCGATTGGGATCGCGCTGGGAGTGGTTGCCGGAGTATTGCTGTTATCGATTGTGGCATCGTTGCTGTTTCCCGCGAAAACCAAACGCGTTGCATAGCGAAAATTCGCAGTGGTGCCCGAAATCCTACTACTCCGGCTGCAACCAAAGCTCGTTATTTGGAGAATCGCTTCGGGCTCATTCGCAGCATATTCTGGCCGGTTTGGGCTTGTACGGATGCACGGTTTGATACACACCTCGTAACCGCAGGTTTGGCTTGCACCAAGTTGGGGGAAGCCTGGCGCAATTTGGCGTTCCGTCTGCCCCTTTTTGCATTGACATCACACCTAAAAGGTTCAGTATGTTGTTCAACTCTGCGGCCCGTCTTTTCCATCTAGTACTTAATTGCGTAAGTTAACGATAGTATTGCGCAACTGCGAACCTTTGACTTCGCGTTTACGCCAGACGAACGGCTTGGCTTTGGGTCCGTAGGCTGCCACGAAGTCTTCAATCGCTTGGCGCAATTGCTCGATGTCGCGAAAAGACGCTCCCCGCAGTGCTTTGCGGCTCAGAATACCAAACCAGACTTCAACTTGATTCAACCAACTGGCCGACGTTGGCGTGAAGTGAAAGAACACGTTGGGATGAGCCGCCAGCCAGGCATCGTTTTTCTTGTGGATGCAGTAATTGTCCAAGATGGCGTGGATTTCTTTTCCCACCGGGAGATCGGCGACCACGCGATCCATGAATTCGAGAAACTCAATTCGCCGCTTCTTGCCAGTCGTCTGCGTATGAACGGCGCCCGTGGCGACTTCCAGGGCGGCAAACAGATTTAAGGTGCCGTGCCGCTTATAGGTGCTCTTGAAACCGCGGACGATTTTCCCACTGTCGGTTTCCACGAATCCCGTCTTCCGCTCCAACGCCTGAATACTCGGCTTTTCATCGACCGAAAGAACCAACGCATTCTGTGGGGGATTCAAGTACAAACCCACGACATCGGCGGCCTTGGCCGTGAACTCCGGGTCCGTGCTGACACACCAACTGCGCTGGCATGCCAAACATACGCCTTCTTTCCGCAACACGCGCCAGACCGCATGCACCGATGTTTTCAAATGCTTCGCCAGTGCCGGCCCATCCCATACCGCTTGTCCCTTTGGCGGCGGTTCTTCCAGCGTGGCCAGCACTTGCTTGCGAAACTCCCCTGTATATCGCGGCGGTTTGCCCGATCGCGGACGGTCCCGCAATCCCGCTATTCCCTCCGCCGCAAAGCGCCGACGCCAATCGATCACCGTGTTCGGCCGCACCTTCCAACTCCGGGCCACCGTGCTGACCGGCTGCCCTTCCAGACATCCCAAAACGATTCTCGCTCGTTCCACCAATCGCGCTTCTAGCGTACGGCTGTGCGCCCAATCTTCTAAAACCTGGCGATCTTCTCGCGAACATTCCGGTACCGGCGCTGTTCTTGGCAAAGGCTCCCCCTTTACCAATCACATTACGTAATATCCATCACTAATGCAAGTAAGCACTAGTACCTAGTTGCGTTAATTAGCGTACTATTAGGGAAGCCCAACCTGCTGATTCTAAACGCGATTGATAATACGCTAACTTCTTCAACTAGGTACTAGCTAACCCAACCAAAGTTCGGCCTCAGGAGGAACTGAAGCTTTTCTGCCTTTTGGCTCGGCCTGGGTAAGCAGACCCTGCCCCTTCGTCCGCGCTTCTCGGCCTGTAGCGAACACGAACCTATGCGCCCGTTGAACTCTCCGTAGGAGACCAGGAAGACTGGAGGGGTTCGTTATGAAACCCATTCTTATAGCAGTTTTGATACTAGCGTCGTCGATGATCCAGCTTAGTTATGCCGAGCCGTGGCACGCGAGCGCGGGTCGGAGATCGCACAACCAGCAGTTCGGTAGATACACGCACAATCCTCTAGACCAAGACAACTGGCTCGGCGGCACCGGCAACTGGAGCAACAGCGGCAAGTGGAGCTTGAACTCGCCACCCGGATCAGCCGACGATGCAACGATCGGCTCCGCTAACGACTACGTGAATTTCGACGTGGGCACCACGACAATCAATTCCCTGACCTTAAGCGGCACCCTTACCGACAACGGGAGTGCCTCGCAATTGACTCTGTCCTCTTTGCTGACGGTTACCAGCACCGGTGTCCTCGACTTCTCTGCAAGCAAGATCGATGCTGCTTCGGGATCGTCCAACTACGGCAAAATATCGGCTGTCGACCTAAGTTTCAGAGGAGGTGACTTTCGATACTTTGACAACTACGGTGTGATGAACGTCGGTGGCGTGGGTGGCGTGGGCGCCAATATTTTCGTAAACCATGCCGGCGCCACTCTTACCACCGGTCAAGGCAGCATGGGCTTTAGCGTCAATGCCCCACCGGACTATCAAGACTGGAGAAACGATGGCGTATGGGACAATTTCGGCGGCTACTCGGGGGGGGGATACCCCGACCACCTTAGTGTTCTCGAAAACTACGGCGTGCTGAACAACCACAGCACCGGAAGTATCCACTTAACTTACCTGGGCTCGTTTAACAATTATGGCACCTTCACTAACGATGGACGCATAGATATCGATGGACTTAGAGGAGGAGGGAGTTTTGGTAACCTCGGCGGCGTATTCACCAACAATGGAACTATCGAGAGTTACGGCGGCTTTGGCAATACTGGCACTATGGTTAACAACGGAAAAATTGAAGCCGACAGCGGCCTCAGCAATTATGGGAGCATTGTTAACAATGGAACGTTTATAGGTGGTGTTGAAAATACCGGTTCCTACTTAAACCGAGGGATTTTTGCAGCCGGAATGACAAATACCGGCACTTATGTACAGGATGGTCCCCAAAGCTCCACGATTATTGACAGCCTTGTGACGACCACCACGCCCCTTCAGATCAATAGCGGAATGTTATCCGGCAGCGGGATTATCTACGGGGATGTGAAAATGAGTGGTAAGTTGCATCCTGGCGATGGGACTGAAAACTGCAACAACGCGCCGTCGTGCCGCCTCCTGACCCTTCAGGGCAACTACCAGCAGTTCGGGATCGGCACTTTCTATTCCGAGCTTGCCGGAACTCAGGCGGGCATGGATTACGATCAGCTCATGATCACTGGCAATGCAGTCTTGGACGGCACGCTCGACGTGGCTCTGGTGAATGGCTTCTTGCCTAAACTCGGCGACACCTTCTTCCTGCTGACCTACGGTGACGAGAGCGGCACCTTCAGCATGATCGATCTCCCATCTCTGCCCTCAGGCGAGATGTGGGATTATGCCTACGAGTCCACCGACTTCAAGCTCTGGGTGGCACCAGTACCTGAGCCCTCGAGCCTGATTCTGCTAGGCGGCGGTTTGCTCGGCATGGCCGGAGTGCTGCGGCGCAAGCGGTTACGCTGCTCCTTGATGCGGTTTTCCATCTCGCCGCGGGCGCAGTAGAGCTGTTCATAGAGAGCGCGCGCCTCCCACTCTGTGGGACTCAGCGAAGTCACCACGAAGCGCGGGTTGGGGCCTTTGTCGAGATACTCGGCCTTGGCCACCACGCGGCGGGCGCACGACCAACTGCTGCGCGTCTGATAGGAGAACTCGCCGAAGACGCGGGCGGCTTGCTGCGTCTTTTGGTGTTCGCGCTGGGCCGCGGCCATGAGGGCGGCGATTTCCGCCTCCAGCCGCGAGTTGCGCGCCAAGCCGAAAACATAGTGCACGGGCTCAGCTTCGCACCAAGCCATCAGCTCCTCGCGGCAGAAGCCGGAATCGGCGCGCAGAATGATTTTCACCTCCGGCCAGCGCTGCCGAATCTGGCCCACGATGCGTTTCACTTCGGCGAGCGCGCCTGCGCTGGCGTCCTGGTTCGAAGCCCGCTGGCGGGCGCACAGTAGATGCTCGCCGAGAAATCTAAAGCTGGTGCCAGGAGGGGAAGTTGCCCGCGAAGAGCGTTTTCCTACTCGGAATGCGGGCCGCTTTGCGAAGCACGTCCTTCAACTACGTTGAGGATGACAAATTTAATTAAGAGCGGCTGTCCGGCACGACGAAGGAGAATGCTGAAAAAGTCCTGGAACACGAAGTGTCGCCGACTGAACTCGGCTCGACGTGATCAAAATAAGAGGCTTATCGGCACGACCGAAGTCGTGCCCTGATGCGGTGCATACCCGAGCAAAGCTTCAGCAGAATGCGGCGCCCTATTCGAAGCGAATCGAGTCTCCGCAGACGACCGAGTGCTTATGCCACTTGGCATCATTCTTGAGCGGGAAGTCGAGGCGATAGTGAGCGCCGCGGCTCTCTTCGCGGGCGAGCGCGGATCGGGCGATCAGCAGTCCGGTTTCAAGGATGTTGGCGGCTTCGCGCGCCAATCGACTTCCCGATTGCGGCGCCTGTTGTTGTAACCGGTTAAGCTCTCCAACCACCTGGCGAAGAGACTTGCCTTCCCGTACTACGCCAACGTGCTGCCACATGAGCGATTGCACCTGCCGGATGAAGGCTTCGACCTCGGCACTATTGCCGTTGCTCGATTGCGCTGGCGCCGGCACGGAGGCGATTTGGGGAGTGAGGCTGTCCTCCTCCCGCATCGCTGTGGCCGCTCGCGCGCCGTAGACCAGCCCTTCCAGCAGGGAATTGCTGGCCAGCCGATTTGCTCCATGCACCCCGGTGCACGCCACTTCACCGGCAGCGTAGAGCCCCTCGATTGAAGTATGGCCGTCGAGATCCGTACGCACGCCGCCCATCGCGTAGTGGGCCGCCGGCCGCACTGGGACCAACTCCGTCGCGATGTCGATGTTGTACTGCATGCAGGTGGCGTAGATGGTCGGGAAGCGCTGGCGCACGAGGTCGGCCTTGAGATGACTAAGGTCGAGGTAGACGGTGGCATCCGGCCGGTGTTGCAGCTCAAGTTCATGCGCGATGGCACGAGCGACGACATCTCGCGGAGCAAGTTCCGCCAGCTCGTGATACTTGGGCATGAAGCGCTTCAGCTCGATGTTGCGGAGGTAAGCTCCCTCGCCGCGCAGGGCTTCGGAGAGCAAAAAGCGGGGAGCATTCTTGAGATAGAGCGCGGTGGGATGGAACTGCACGAATTCCATGTCGCTGATTTCGGCTCCCACGCGATGCGCCATCGCCACGCCATCCCCGGTCGCTACAGCGGGATTGGTGGTGTTGCTGTAGACCTGCCCTAGACCTCCTGTGGCCAGCAGTACCGCGCGAGCGTAGATCTGGTGGAACTGACCGTCCTGGTCGAGCAGCCGAACGCCGCGAACCGCTCCGTCAGACAGCAGCAGCTCGGTCGTAAACTCGAATTCCCCAAAGGAGATGTTCTTGAGGGCAGCGGCTTTCAGGTAGAGCGCGCGCCCGATCTCACGGCCGGTGGAATCGCCGTGGGCGTGGAGAACGCGACTGCGACTGTGCGCGCCCTCGCGAGTGAAGGCGATCTTCGTTCCGGTGCGGTCGAACTCCGTGCCCCACTCGATCAATTCCTCGATGCGGTGAGGCCCTTCTTCCACGAGTATGCGCGCGGCCTCTTCGTTCACCAGGCCGTCGCCCGCTTTTAACGTGTCTTCTAGGTGAAGGCCGACCTGATCCTCATCGCTAAGGGCGGCCGCAATTCCACCCTGGGCATATTGCGTGTTGGATTCAGTCACTTCACGTTTGGCCAGGCAGAGGACGCGGCCCGTGGACGCAAGCTCCACCGAAGCCCGCAATCCGGCGATGCCGGCGCCTACGACGATGAAGTCAGTCTCCGAAGGCAGGTTTTTCATGGCAGAAGCCATAACTTCTACGCTTCTGCTGCTAATGGTAACACCGGCAAATGGGTACTCCTTCGCAAGAAAAGCGGCTGATCTCGTATTGGGAAACGTGCCTGAGGCGGCCTCAAACCTTTCCGTTACACTAATGGCTTGATCCGAATCGCCGTCACAACCGCCTCACGATCCTATGAAGTACTGGTCGAGCGCGGGCTACTTAGCCAAGCCGCGCGAATACTGGACGAAGCCGTGCCTCAGCGCACCGCAGTCTGCGTCGTAACTTCCAAACCCATACGCAAACTTTGGGGCAGGACACTAGAGAAGGGTCTTCGCGGAACTTCAGGCAAGGTGCGTTTCTTCGAAATGCCGGATGGCGAGCGTGCCAAACGCCTCACGAATCTGGAAAAGCTCGCCGACAGTTTGGTCGAGCATGGCACGGACCGGCAATCCGTCATTATCGCCCTGGGTGGAGGCGTAGTCGGCGATGTCGGTGGATTCCTCGCATCGATTTTCATGCGCGGAATTCCGGTGGTGCAGGCGCCTACGACCCTGGTCGCGCAGGTGGACTCTGCGATCGGTGGCAAGACCGGAGTCAACCTCACGAGTGGCAAGAACTTGCTCGGGACCTTCCATCAGCCGGCGTGTGTGCTGGTCGATCCGGATGTGCTGTCGACGCTTCCCGAACGCGAGTACCGGTCGGGCTTGTTCGAAGCCATGAAGTACGGTGTGATTCGGAATCCGGGCATTTTCGAACTCATGGAGAAGCAACGAGATGCGTTGCTGGCTCGCGAAGGAAGTCTACTGGAGCAACTGATCGCCGACTGCATCCGAGTTAAGTCCGATGTAGTGAGCAGTGATGAACGAGAGAGCGGCGAGCGTCGCATTCTTAATTTCGGCCACACCATTGGACACGCGCTGGAGGCGGAAACCGGGATACAAGAGCCTCCTGCACGGCGAGGCGGTAGGCTGGGGAATGATCGCAGCAGCCATCATCGGCAAGGAAACAGGTGTTTCGGACAAGGAAACCGCGCAACGTATAGAAGGGATGGTCACCGCTTACGGGCCCTTGCCGAAGCTCAAGGTAAAGCCCGGTCGCATCCTGAAGCGGCTGATGAGCGACAAGAAGACAGTCGGTGGGATACCCCATTTTGTTCTCGCCCGGCGTGTGGGAGAAGTTGAGATCGCAAACGACGTTCCTAGGCGCGTGATTTTGCGAGCAGTAGAGAAACTGAACCAGCTCGCTTCGCGGCAATGGTAAACCAGACAAACAAAGCTGAGGATCCGGTCATCGGCGCAGCGCCTGAGGGCTCAGCCGACGAGGCATCGGCGGCATCTGCGGTTCGCGAGATGTTCAGCTCGATTGCTCCTCGGTACGATCTGCTGAACCACGTTCTGTCCATGAACGTTGACCGTTTGTGGTGGAACCGCACGGCTCGCACATTCACAGAGGCATTGAATCGTCCTAATGCACACGTGCTTGATCTTTGTTGCGGCACGGGTGACATGACTTTCGCGCTCTACCGCCATCGCAGGCAGGATTCGATCGAAATCATGGGAGCGGATTTCTCCCATGCAATGTTGGTGCGGGCGCAGCAGAAGGCCGGCACGAGAAGAATTCGCTGGATCGAAGCCGACGCCTTACAGCTTCCTTTTGGGCCGGGCGAGTTTGACCTGGTTACGGCAGCGTTCGGATTCCGCAATCTTGCCAACTACAATCGCGGACTGGCTGAGATCCACCGCGTGCTTTCGCCAGGAGGAGAAGTTGGCATTCTGGATTTTGGCGAGCCAAAGGGATTGGTGGGACAGGTCTACCGCTTCTATTTCCACCGGGTACTCCCCGCAATTGGAACAGTAATTTCGGGTGTGAGCGGCCCCTACAAATACTTGCCGGCCTCGGTACAACGATTTCCACCTCCGGAAGAGATGCTGCAACGCATGGGCGATGCTGGGTTCCGCGATGCATCGTGGACGCCCTACACGTTTGGTATTGCCGGACTATATAGGGGACACAAGGGCTAAGCCTGCGCAAAGGTATCGCGCAGGGCGTCTTCTGCTGTATAGCGGATTACCTCGGGATAATCGGGCCCCAGGAATTCCTGAAGCCGCGAAGTATCCATGGTGTAAGAGCCGATGAGGTAGGGCAAAGCCTCGGGAGGGATGGAAGAAATCCCCCACTTCCATAGCGCTCGCAGAACCAGTCCAAACGCGGCTCGGGTAGGAGCCCGTTTCACCTCAGCATGGGCGATTCGGGCGCATGCTTCGATGGTAAGCGGTTCGCCGCGCCCGGCGACATTGAGGATCGTCAACGGCGGGTCGGACGCTGGACGGTAGAGCAGATAGGCCAGCAACCGCGCCACGTCATCCACATGGACGAATTGCACTTTCTTGCCCAGATATTCTTTGCCGCGTGGAAGCATTAGCGGCAAGCGCTTGCCTTCAGCCCGCATGCGGGCGGCCCGCCGGCTCTTGCCCAGCGGAGTTCCCCGCAGCACGCCGACCATATAGTTTTGCATGGTGGCGCCGGCGAAGATGTGAGGCCGCAAGATATAGATTCGGCAGTCGCCCAAGCTTTCCGCCCGGTAGCGAACCACCTCGTCGCTTTCTTTCTTGTGAATCGCGTAGGGCAAGCCGTAGGCCTTGAGAGGTGCATCTTCGCGTACCGGACCAGGAGTTTCCGGCCCATAAGCAGAAACACTGCTCGGAAAAATGAACTGCCGCACGCTACCGCCGGTTCGGTTGACGATACTGATCGCCTCCATCACCCGCGCGGTCCCGGCAACGTTAATCTGCCACATCTCCTCCAGGTCGAGAACTCCACTACGCTGGGGATCAAGGATGAAGGAAAGATGAATGACGGAACTTGCTCCGGTCTCGCGGAGCAGATGAGTGAGCGCCGGGCAACTTGCTTCTCGGCCTAAGTCCAAGGAGTGGAATTCAATGCCGCCGGAAACCGAAGGTGGGCGCACATCGACGCCCACCACATGAAAGTCCGAGAGGAACGGCAGCAGGCGAAGTCCAAGATTACCTGAAATGCCGGTGACTAGAACCGTCCTCCCCCGGAGGCTCATTTTTGCGGAGGAACGGGCTGAGATGGGTTTGACTTTGCCGAGGGCTCCGCGCCCTCCTGCCCGGCGCCGGATTCTGGCCCCGGCTTCTTCTCAGGACCGAAATACGCCTCGTTCAAAACCGGCTTGCCGTTCTCGCTTAACTCTTGAATTTTTTCCCGCATCATCTGATCGTGAAGCGTCTTGGCAATCTGGGCTTTGACATCACTCAGCGGCTTCTCGCCCTCCGAAACCATCTTATAGAGATACGATGCTCCAGCGTCGGTAAATGGCTGCGAAATCTCACCCGGCTTTAGATCGAAAACGGACTGCTGCTCCTGCGGCAGCATGCCGGGAGTGTGGTCTTTGAGATTGACATCGGGCACTGAGCCATTCAAACCCATGCGCGAGAGGGCTTCCTTCTGCAGCTTCGCCGGGTCGGCGCCTCCCACCCATTCCTGGCGTACCTTCTCCACGTAAGCCTTTTCCTCCTCAGGAGTGGGCTTCGTGATCTCCGCCGCCGCAGGCTGGCTGGGTATGAGCACTCGCTGCAAGTCCGCTTGCATGAATTTGCGGCTGTTCTCTTTGTAGTATTCTTCGATCTTCTGATCAGAAACCTTGGAGTATTGGTCTGAGTAGTACTGCTGGAGGGACTCGACGAGCAGCTGATCCCTCACGTACTGCAAAATGTCCTTAAACCGAGGCTCGTTCTCCAGTCCGAGAGCGCGCGCTTGATCGGCAAAGGACAGAATCTTCCCGTACTGTATGGCGAAATTACGCCTCGCATCGGTGGTCATTCCCGGCTTGATCGAGTTCGCCATCTGCTCAAATTGCTCGCGGCTGACAGCGCTCACACAGCCGCTCTCACTGATGCCCTTGCAGGCACCGGACATAGTAATGACCGCATCGCTTGGCTTAACACTCTCGGCGGTGGCCGGTAGCTCGGTTGTTTTGCCGGGCTTGATCGCGTGCCCCAGGGGCTTGGCTGATGTCTCCCCGGCTTGGCCGGCCGCGTAGGTTACCAGCGCACACGAAAACACAAGAACGGTAAGGGCTTGAAGTCGCATGAAGTTCAACCTCCGGAAGAAGAACACAGGTAGTAGGTAGTGACCAAAATCGTACCACACAGCCGCGGGCACAAGCCAAACCGGCCTTTTGTCGGCGCCCCCCTTGCGCACGGTGGGCCAGGTGTGGGCCGTTTCTGGTTGGCGGGGAAATCGCTTGCAGTGAATAATCGAGGCAGGACGCACGTGTGACCACCACGACCATGCAGCGCGAAAAGAAGGCGGTAGCCCTGAACTCCGTGTGGGCGGCGATAGGCATTACCGCGTTGAAGATCGCGGTAGGGCTGACCACCGGAAGCCTTGGGATTTTGTCGGAGGCGGCACATTCCGGCCTGGACCTTGTCGCCGCAACCATCACCTTCTTCTCGGTCCGCGTTTCAGACAAGCCGGCGGATGCAGATCATCAATACGGCCACGGCAAAGTCGAGAATTTCTCCGCCTTCATCGAAACCGGATTGCTGCTCCTGACTTGCGTGTGGATCGTCTACGAATCCCTGAAACGGCTCTTTTTCCATCACCGGCATATTTATCCGTCCGTGTGGGCGTTTCTGGTGATGGGGGCCTCGATCTTGGTCGATGTCTGGCGGTCGCGCCGGCTGCACAGAATCGCCGAAAAATATGACAGCCAGGCATTGCTGGCCGACGCCTTGCACTTCCGCACGGACGTGTGGTCAAGTGCCGTCGTGGTGCTGGGTTTAGCGCTGGTATTGGCTGGCCATCGCTGGTCGATTGCCTGGCTGGCGACCGCTGATCCCCTGGCTGCATTGGTGGTCGCCGGTATCGTGGTGCAAGTCAGCTGGAGGCTATCCCGCCAAACCATCGACGCACTGTTGGATGCGGCGCCCACCGGCATTCGCACCCGAATCATCGCCGAACTTTACCGGGTTGATGGAGTGCTGGAAGTCGATCGAGTACGCATCCGGCGAGGCGGCAGCAATTACTTCGTCGATGTCTCGGTGGCGATGTCGCGGACGGTGACCTTCCAGAAGTCGGAACAGGTATCGACCGAGGTCGCGCAACGCATTCGTGAGTTGCTTCCGGAAGCTGACGTCGTGGTGAACGCGGTTGCCCGTGCTGACCGCCGTGAGAGTCTGTTTGACCGCGTGCGGGCCGTGGCTACCCGGCACAACCTGAACGTGCATGACATCAGCGTGCAAGACATCGCTGGCCGGCTTCATCTGGAACAGCACGTCGAACTCGACGAAACCCTGTCGCTGAAAGCGGCGCACGAGAGAGTGACCCAGTTAGAGGCGGAGATGAAAGGCGATATGCCGGAGATCTCAACCATTCTGACCCACATCGAGAGCGAGCCGGCAACCATCGAAACCGGAGACGGCATGGTGCGTGTGCCCAGCTTTGAGCGCAAGCTCCAGACGGTTTCAGAGAGCTTTCCCGAAGTTGTTGATATGCACGATCTCGTCTTCAAACGTGTGGGAGGCAGGCTCTATCTCTCCCTGCATTGCACCATGAAAGATGACCTGCCGCTGTCGCGGGTACACGACATCCAGACAGCGATGGAAGGCCGCTTCCGGCAAGAAGTGCCGGAGCTCTTCCGGGTGCTCATCCATCCCGAGCCGCAAACCGACAATCGAAGATAACCAGGGCCGCCGTTGTGGTTCAGTTTGAATAGGGATGGGTGGCTTACGCGCGCTGGCGCGAATCGCCGCGCCCAGATCCCTCGCCGCTCGGGATGACAATCAAACTGACCCACTACCTGGGCCGCCGGTCCGTTGATTCGGCCGGCGCCTGGGAGTAAGCTCGTTGCAACTTTGCCGTTTGACGGGGGCTGGCATGCAGCAGCAAGGACCTGAGAATTCTCCTACCACCACGGTTGCCGGCATTACGAACCCCGGCCATTCAGGAGAAAACGTTGAGCGCATCCGATATGTCGAGCACCGCGGCAAGCGTATCCTGCTGGCCGATGTGAGTGCCTGTACGGAGGAGCAATTGCTGGAATGTATCCGTTCCGTTCCGCAATACGTCACTAAACAGCCCAAGCATTCAGTTTTGCTGCTGGGAGATTTTACAAACACGCTCTTCACCAAGGACACAATTGAGCAGTTGAAGATCGCCGCGGTTTTTGATCGTCCCCACGTTGCCAAGGCGGCATGGGTGCTCAGCGACAACCTCCACAAGGTACTGCTGGACTCGATTCGCGCTTTTTCGGCCCGCGAAATCGCGGTCTTTGCCACACGCGAGGAAGCGCTGGACTATCTGGCCGGCTGATTAGAAGGGTTCGCACTCGTTTTTCCCTCGACCACATTCGGTCCACCATGGACACGAGAGGGATTTCGCTACAATTAACAATGTAGATGCGATGGCAACTTCCCATCAAATTTCGTTAGAAGACTATCTGGAGACAGCCTACCGGCCTGATCGTGATTACGTCGATGGCGAGCTTGAGCAGCGGAACGTGGGCGAGAAAGAACACTCGATTACGCAGGCGTTCTTTATAAAGTGGTTTGGAGCTTTTGAGGAGCAGTGGCGGTTGGAGGCCTGCCCTGAAATCCGAATGCGGGTGGCAGCCACACGGGTGCGCATCGCGGATATTGCAGTCGTGCCTGTTGGCATTCCTTATGAAGGCGTTCTAAGCAAGCCGCCGGTGGTGGTGGTTGAAGTTCTTTCACCCGAAGACCGCGTATCCCGCTACCAGGAACGTCTGGGCGACTATCGCAAAATGGGAGTTGAGCACGTGTGGGTGGTCGATCCCGAGCGACGGGAAGCTTACGATTGCAGCGCTGTCAGCTGGCAGCCGGTGGAAGAGTTCACCATCGCCGGCACTTCGGTTCGGGTGCCCATGGCGAAACTTTGGGAAAAGTTAGCCCAGATCCATCCCTGATCCGTACGGCTTCGTCAAAGCTGACTACGCCGCCCCGTCAGAAGCGATTGCGCCCAGTTCTTCACCGGAATCGTCTTCGGTAAGCACTTCCTCCACGGGGTATCCAAGTTCCTTCCACTCGTAGTATCCGCCCAGTAGCGGACGCACGCCACGAATACCGTGTCTTCGGAGTTGCAGCGCCACACGGGCGCTGGTAGCTTCGTTCGGTCAAGTACAGAAAAGGACGATCTCGCCGTCACGCGAGATCTCCGTATGACGAGCCTCCAACTCCTCGGGGGAAATGCGAAGAGCACCGGGCAGGGTATGAGGGTCGGGAAGCAGGTCGAGAGGATGGCGCAGGTCGATGATCGTCACTTGCTCGCCGAGTTCGAGCTTGGCCTTGAGCTCTTGCGGCGAAATGCGGTCGCCCTTCACCTGATTCAGGAATTTCACCCTCTCGTAATAGCGGTATCCGATGTACGCAATGAATGCGCCAATAAAAAGCAGCAGTGCCCAGGATCCCAGGCGCTGTAGGTCGTTCGTGATCCGGCTGATCTGGTTGCTGAAGAAGTATCCAGCGAGGGTGAAGGTTGCCGCCCACAAGAACGCACCGGCAAACGCAAAGGGCGCGAAACGTGCGTAGGAGGTTCCGACGACAGCCGACAACGGAGCGGCTGCGGTGTTCAGGCCGGGTACGAACTTGGCGAACAACAGCGTTCGCAGGCCGAATTTGGCGAACTTCGCTTCTGTCTGGCGAACGCAGGTATCCGGCTCGAGCGAGATCTTGCACAGCAGACGCAAGACTCCCAGCCCGCGCCATTTGCCAACGAAATACCAGGCCGAGTCGCTGATGAGCGAACCCACCGCCGCAGCCATGACGATCATGAACAGGCTCATTCGCTGCTGGCCAGCCAGGGCGCCGCAGGTCAATAGCAAGGGCGCTACCGGCACAGGGATACCTGCCTGTTCGGCCAGCACCCACACAAAAACCAGCAGGTAGCCGTACTGCAGAACGAATTGGATCGTTTCGGTCAAAAGAACTCAGATTCTTGGGGTCAACCAAGTGGATGCCGGGTGAAGCCCAAAGTTTCACGATGCTCAAGAAATACGGCTACGCTGACCTCTCAGTCCTGGCCTACTTGTGATGGCCGCTGAGCAGCCGCAGTGCGCGAAGCGTCAACCAGCCGATGACATAAATCGTTTAGGCTTTTCGTCCGCAGGAAGAACCAGGCTGGTATAACGTGGAGAAGCAGCAGAACCAGCGGAACCGCTTTCCAACGTTCCGGGAACTCAGCCACTCCGTATACGGCAAGCACTACAGACAGAGCGACAATGAGTAGGCAAACAACCACAGTGTAGTAGTTATCGATGTTCCAAGCGATGGACCCGAACCGCCGGGTTGGGCCGTCTGTACCCCGTCGTACAAACCTTTCCCATGCTACCTCGGTTAGGCTATCTCCTTCGGAGCTTTGCCCGTTAGCCAGGATGAAGTAACCCCTCTTCAGGATCGCGAACAGGCACGATGATGCAACCACGAGATACAGGAAGTTCAACAACAGTAAGGCCGGCACGATGAGCAGACTCAGGTTCTCTTCGGGCAGGTGGAATATCGCTTTTACGGTACCCACGTTGAGCGTGGCGACTGCAGCGAACACCGCGCCGACGTATACAAATGAAAACTGGAAGCCCTTCTCCATAAAGAAGGTAATTTCAGCTTTTACCGACTCCAGGCTGGTCATAGCGCTCTCCCAGCAAACATCTGCCAGCCTAGTAGGCCAGCAATTCTCGCACAAACGGTTCTTCCCGTTCAGCCGCACGCCTTGGGTACGCCGTCCACTTATAGCCGATTATGCTTGCGGTTGTGCTCGACAATCGTAGTGCACCCCAGAAGAAAACTTTAGCGGCAAAAACAACAGGGACTTCAACAAAAAAGCGCCGGGGTGAAACATACACCGTCAAATCGCGGTCGTATCGTATAACGCCAAGCTCACCCAATCGGCGAAAAAAGTCCGCGTCCTCTCCCACCTCGACTCTCTCACGAAAGCCGCCGACACTAAGAAAGGCGCTCTTGCGGACGGCCACAAAGCTACCAGCGCCTTGATGGATCCCCAGCCGTGAAACCAAACGGACGTACCAATCCATAAATGCGTAACAGAACCTGATGAATAGAGTGGGACGGATGGGAGCTAACCGGCAGTGTACTGCAACGACTTCGGACGAGGAAAAATGCCTCTCTACCCCCTCGATCACTCGTTTTTCAAGAACCGCATCCGCATCGATAAAAATCACGATGTCTCCGGAGCACATCCTGGCGCCCACATTGCGTCCTTTCGCAGGGCGGCCTCCCGTTGCCACTGTGCATCCGCTCGCTTTCGCAACGGATACAGTGGCATCCTCCGACTCATTATCGAGGACAAATATTTCGTCGATATTGCCAATTTGGCGCAGGCTCTTGAGCAGCCGTGGAAGCCAAAGCTCCTCATTCCATGTCGGTATCACTACACTGAGCCGCATCAACGTTAACCTCCAATTGACGCTCTTGCTGGCACCAAACATGAGAAATGCGCATCAAAGGCGCTCTCATGATGTCACATTGGCGAACCATGGTGTTTAGTCTTTACCAGCTCTGCGGCCTCTCCTCCGGCGGCTTTTGCGACTCCGGTTTCACCGACGTTTCTTCCGGCGGCATCTTGTATTCCGGATTTTGTATGCCCCTAAGGTACATATCGAACCAGCCTACGATGTTTTCCAGTCGTTCGATGCGGTGCCAAGGCTGTCCCGACCTCGACAGCTCATGCGATTCACCGGGGAAGCGCACCATCACCGTCGGTTTATGCATGAACTTGAGAGCGCGAAACATCTGCTCGCCGCCGCTGGTGGGAGGGGTCCGAGAATCGGCATCGCCGAGAATGAACATCATCGGAGTATCGACATTCTCAATGTAGGTGATGGGCGAGCGATTGACGTAATCCTGAAAGTCGTCGAATGGCGGAGCCTTGAACCAATTGGGCTGAAAGAGGGTAATGTCCGCGGTGTACCACCACGAAACCCAGTCGGCGATATCGCGCTGCGCCACCGCGGCCTGGAAGCGATGCGTGTGGCCGACAGTCCAGTCCGTCAGCACGCCGCCTCCGCTGCCGCCGGTCACGCCTAGTTTGCTCTGGTCTATGTAGCCGCGCTTCAGCATCTCATCGACACCGATCATAAGGTCCTTGTAGTCGTCGCCCGGATACTTGTACTGGATAACGTTGCCGAACTCCTCTCCGTAGCTGGTGCTGCCGCGCGGATTGGGATACAGAACGACATACCCTTTGGCCGCCATCCACTGGAATTCGTGATCGAACACCCAGCCATAGGCACTGTGCGGGCCGCCATGGATGTTCAGGATCAGCGGATACTTCTTGCTGGGATCGAAGTCAGGCGGCTTCTGGATCCAAGCCTGGATTTTCTTGCCGTCGAAGCTGGTGTACCACATCTCCTCCGGAGCCGTAAGGTTGATCTCGCTGAAGAGCGGGCCATTCAGATTGGTAAGTTGCCGCTCGGTGCCGTCCTGATTGAGCACGAAGAGCTCATCGATCATCGTCGGCGTCGAGACGTTCATGACCACGACCTTGCTGTCGTCAGAAGTCGTGAACTGCTGAACCGCCTGGTCTCCGCGCGAAAGCTCCTGGACCTTTCCTGAAGCCGCATCGACGCTCACCAGAATGGCTCGGCCCTGTTTGGCAACAACATCGAGCAGGTGAGATCCCGTCCTTCGACCAGAAGGGAGTCAGCCTTCCGGCTGCACGCGGCGCCCGATTATCGCCACCTACACCGCTGTTGATGTCGTAGTTGTAATTGGCGGTGAGGTTCCTGGCTACGGCACCGGGGGTGAGTTCTAGCGTCCAGAGGTCGGGCTCGGTGTAGGAGCGCACCGGGCTTTCGACCGCACCGATGAAGGCGACCCGCTTGCCGTCGGGGGACAGGACCATATCGTTTATGCCGCCCAGCAATCCTCCCAGCTTCACCTTGGAAATGAGTTCGACCGCGCCGCCATTGGACGGTATGGAGAGAATGTCGCCCTGGGGCAGCTCGTAGTAAGGTTCAATCACCCGGTTTGCATGGAAGATAATGCGGCTACCGTCAGGAGTGAAACTCGGCTCCTGTTCGTCGAACTCGCCCGTCGTGAGCTGCTTTGGCGTGCTCTTCGCATCGCTGCTCGCCGGCACGTCAACCATCCAGATGTGCCGGTGGTGCTTGGGATCGAGATAGCCGGTCCCATTAAAGCGATAGACGGCGCGGGTGATGATCTTCACATCACTCTCATGTTCCGGTTCGCCGCCGGCTTCCTTCTTCTGCTTCTTCGCGAAATCGTCTGGATTCGCGTCACAAAGGAAGGCAATGCGCGTCCCGTCGGGCGACCACACCGGATCGCCTGCCGCGCGCGGCAAGTCAGTTATGGTCCACGCCTCACCCCCACCCAGCGAGAGCAGCGCGAGCTGCGAAGGTGCAGGCTTGCCGTCTTTGGGTGGCTCGCCGCTGCCACGCACAAAAGCAATCCACTTGCCATCGGGCGACCAGCGCGGATCAGAGTCGTGCTTGCCATTCGTTAGGCGCCTGGGAGCCGACGCGCCGTCGGTTGCGACCGTCCACAACGACGTCTCGTACCCATCCTTCTTGTCGTTGACTACGACTTTGACAAAGACGACCTGTGATCCGTCGGGCGAAACCTGCGGATCGCCAATCCATTGAAAACGGAACAGGTCTTTCTCCGTGATAGGACGTTTGGATTGAGCGAAACCGACCGACGCGGTGAGAGCGAGTACGAGTAGAAGAAGGCAGCAGGTTTTTGGGCGCACGCGGGACAAGTCCTCGAAGAGAGTCGCAGTCTTTTATATGCGCCCATGCAGCGGTTGTCGAGCAGAGCTCGGCGACGCCGCCGAAAATCCAAATGGCGAGAGCTCTTTAGAAGACAACAACTGGCAGGGAATAGCTACTGGTCCCGAAGCGTCTTTATTGGATCGAGTCTCGCCGCCCTATACGCGGGAGCACTACTGGCGAGCAGCGAAACCAGCAACAACACCGAAGAGACGCCAACAAAGGTCAATACGTCCAGCGGCTGCACGCCAAAGAGCAGTCCTCGAACAAAGCGCGTCAGCGCAACTGAGGCGACGATTCCAATCGCCAGACCGCCGACGGCGAGCGTAACGCCGCGCCCGAGAATCATGCCCATCACGTCACGGCGTTGCGCTCCAAGCGCTATGCGCACGCCAATCTCCAGCGTGCGTTGCACGACCAGGTAAGACAGCAATCCATACAGACCAACCGCCGATAGCAGCAGTGCCATGGCTGCGAAACATGAGAGCAGGGTAGCTTGGAAACGTTGCTGGGCCGCAGACTGGCCAACAACGCTATCCATGGTGTGAACGTTGAAGAGCGCTAGATTCTTGTCCATCTGGGCTACCTGGCTGCGGACAGCTGGTACCAAGCTGACCGGGTCGACTGCGGTCCGAATTACCAAACTAGGTAAGCCCACCATGGCCTGTCCGAGCGGCAGGTAATGCTGTGGTGCGATCTCCTCCGTGAGCCGGCGGGTTTTCACATCGCCGACCACTGCGACTATCTCGCGTGGGACTTCCTTCACAACCCCATCCGTCAGGCCGGGTGTGATGTGCTTGCCGATGGGATCCTCGCCAGGGAAGAACTTGTTCGCCATCGACTGGCTGATGATGACTACAGGATTAGCTTTGCTGTCGTCGGTGGCGCTAAAGTCGCGGCCCCGCAGCAGCGGAATTCGCATGCTCTGAAAGTATCCCGGTTCGGCGACAGAGACAAACGCGGTATTCCGTTCACCCGGGGGCAAAGGCCGTCCTTCGATGTCGAAGGAGACTTGCACTCCGAACGGACCCAAAGGCAGAGGCCACGCCGCACTCGCCGATAGCACGCCTGGTAATGAACGTAGTTTCGTCGTGAGCTCGTCATAGAACTGAATCTGCTGATCACGCGAATAACGGCTGTCGGGAAGGGCCAGGTTCGCGGTCAGAACGTTCCGAGGGTCGAACCCGGGGTCTACCTGCAATACGTGAATAAAGCTTCGAATCAGCAGGCCAGAGCCTATCAATAAAAGCAGTCCAACGGCAGTTTCGGCGATCACCAACGCGTTTTGCAGACGATGCCGGCCTCGCCCGGCGCTGGCGGTGCGGGTACCATCTCGAAGAGCCATGGCGGGATCTGTGCGTGCCATCCGCCAGGCGGGCAAGACACCGAAGAGCAATCCGGTCACGAGCGAGACAGCGATTGAAAAGGTCACTACGGTTGCATCGACTCCAACCTGATCAATGCGCGGCAGGTTCTCGGGAACGAGGCGCACTAAACCTCGAAGCACGAGGGCCGAGATGGCGACTCCCGCAAGCCCTCCGCACAGCGACAACAGAAGCGATTCCACCAGCATCTGGCGCAGGATTTGTGGCCGGCTTGCGCCCATCGCGGTCCGTACTGCGATTTCGGGGCGCCGACGCGAGCCCCTCGCCAGCAGCAACCCAGCGACATTCGCGCAAGCAATGAGCAGCACCAGCATCACCGCGGCAAACAGGATACGTAGGGCCGGACGAGTATCCCCGACCAGGGCTTCGAGTTGAGGTATCACCTTAGCGCCGGTGAAGTGCCGATTCGAATCGGGATATTCGTTCGACAAGTTCTTCGCGATCAGCGTGAGATCGGCCGTGGCTTGCTCGGCGGACACTCCGGGCTTGAGCCTGCCAACGACGTCGAGGAGGTGCGCACCGCGTTGGGAGGTCATTGGATCGCCGCCAGGGTCGAAGGCGTCATCGGCGCTCGAGGTCCAGAGCATCGGAGCCGGATTTTGAATGGGGAAGCCGAAGCCGCCAGGCATCACGCCGATCACGGTGTAACTCACGTTGTCGAGCGTGATCGCTTGCCCCACGATATCTTTCGGAGAGCCCAACGCGGTTTGCCACAGCTGATGGCTGAGCACCACGACGTGAGTCCCGATCTTTTCGTCCTCAATGCCTACGCCTCGTCCCATGGCAGGGGGAATTCCGAGAACGCCGAAGAAGTTGCCGGTGACGATTTGGCCGCTCAGGTGTTTTGGCTCGCCTTTGCCAGTGAGTGTAAAGCCGCTATCGCGGTAGGCCGCCAGTCCTTCGAAGGAGTGGCTCTGCGTTCGCCAGTCAAAGAAGTCGGGATAGCTTGCGGCATTGAAACTGGACGGGGCGGTAGGCCGTCGATCGTTCACCGATCCTGCTGCGATCAGACGATCAGGATTAGGGAAGGGCAATGGCCGCAGCAGAACCGTGTTTACCAGGCTGAAAATTGCCGTAGTCGCGCCAATGCCAAGTCCGATGGTCAGGATCGTCGTCAGAGCAAATGCGGGAGACTTGGCAATCTGGCGAAGCGCAAAGCGAAGGTCCTGCCACAGGTTCAACATTCCTTCTCCAAAAATACCTTGGGTCCGGTTGTGGAGTGCATTTTGCTGACCATCGCAACTAGCTTCCGATCAGCAACATCCGCTGCTCACGGGCACCAGCGCCGTTCGTGCAGGGGTTCTACTGTTCGCAATCGGACGGTCGGGATAAAGCGCTGACACGCCTCGCTCATGCCTGACGTCAGCGAGCCACTAGCGAAGCTGCGTCGTATACTGTTGTCCCGCCATGAGCCAGAACGCTAGCGGTCTGAAAAACCTGGTTCCCGAGTTGACCAAGAAGGCGAGGTCGGCCGTCTTGCGGGGTGAACCGGAACCGCGATGGCCTGGGTTCGTGGCGCTCATGGCTGGCGCCTGTCTGCATTTCGTGCTGCCATCGCGTCTATCGGTAGGACCGGACTGGCTGCTTCCTCTGGCGATGGGGTTGCTGCTTATACCCATCATGGCCTCACACAAGCGAGGCTCTTACACTCTCGCCCGGGGGTTGACATTCGTCGCCACCGGCGCGTTGACACTGGCGCTGATGGTTTCGCTGGTCCTGCTGATTCAGGGCCTGCCGAAACACAAAGACACGCCGGAATCGCTACTGCGTTCCGCCGGAGTGCTGTGGATCACGAACATCATCGTGTTCGCGCTCTGGTATTGGAAGCTGGATGCGGGCGGACCGGTCGGGCGCGACAACATTACAGGACTGATACCGAGCTCATTCTTGTTTCCGCAGATGTGCCGGCAGCCGCCCGATCCGAACTGGTCGCCGAAATTTATCGACTACCTTTTCCTGGCGTTCAATACCAGCACAGCCTTTTCCCCGACCGACACGCCAGTGCTCGACGGGTGGGCCAAGATCCTGACCATGCTGCAATCGTTGATTTCCTTGTCAGTGCTCGTGGTACTCGCGGCGCGCGCCATCAACGTGTTGTAGTTGCATGCGCGGGACGTTCGAAAACATGTTGCCTGACTGCACCATGGGCAGACCAACTTCTCCTGCGGCCGAATGACAAATCGCCACTCGCGGACTTTTCTTTAGCTTAGCTAGCCCGAATTTCTCACCAGATGATCGATAACTGAGCCAGGGGTCGGATGGGGCGGCCGAGAGCGATCGGTGTAGGCGGCAGGGAGTGGTTAGCGGCAGTGGTGCACGGGTGATGGCCAAGGCGGTGGCTGGAGGCGACATTTTTGGGCGCGTGGAGACCGCAACTGCCGCCCGCCTGAGGTTGGCACAACCGCCGCGCTGCCCTCAACAGCGCAAAGCCGACCAGGCCGCGGCGAACAGCGCTTTCCAGGGATATGCGCGGGGATAACGCAGATAGATACGGCGGGCGCTGAGGCGCACCTCGGCGGCAATCTTGAGCAGCCGCAGTCGGATGGTGTTCACCTGGGCCCGCGCCCACACGGTGCCCGCCAAGGCCAGCCGCCGCAGAGCGTGCAGCAGCACATAGGCCAACGACGACAGGTAGAGCCGCAACTGGTTGGCGCGCAGGGTGGCGGCGCTCATGCGATCGGCGAACAGACTGAGCTGCTCCTTGATGCGGTTTTCCATCTCGCCGCGGGCGCAGTAGAGCTGTTCATAGAGAGCGCGCGCCTCCCACTCTGTGGGACTCAGCGAAGTCACCACGAAGCGCGGGTTGGGGCCTTTGTCGAGATACTCGGCCTTGGCCACCACGCGGCGGGCGCACGACCAACTGCTGCGCGTCTGATAGGAGAACTCGCCGAAGACGCGGGCGGCTTGCTGCGTCTTTTGGTGTTCGCGCTGGGCCGCGGCCATGAGGGCGGCGATTTCCGCCTCCAGCCGCGAGTTGCGCGCCAAGCCGAAAACATAGTGCACGGGCTCAGCTTCGCACCAAGCCATCAGCTCCTCGCGGCAGAAGCCGGAATCGGCGCGCAGAATGATTTTCACCTCCGGCCAGCGCTGCCGAATCTGGCCCACGATGCGTTTCACTTCGGCGAGCGCGCCTGCGCTGGCGTCCTGGTTCGAAGCCCGCTGGCGGGCGCACAGTAGATGCTCGCCGCAGAAGATGTACAGCGGCAAGTAACAGTACTCGCCGTAGTAGCCGTGGAAGAAGCGCGCTTCCTGCTCGCCGTGCAACGGGGTGTCGGTGACATCCAGATCGAGCACGATCTCGGCTGGCGCGGTCGCGTGCGCTTCCAAGAAAATATCCACCAGCAGCGTGTCCAACTGCTCGGCCGAGTAGCTGATCTTGTGATAGCGATCGGCGGCCGCCGCCGGCGTCAACTCCATGCGGTTGAGCGTGCTCTTGCCGGCCAGCGGTGATTCCAGTTCGCGCTGGCCGGCCAACACGGCCAGCAGGGGATCGTGGCGCAGTTGCTCATGATCGTTGAGATCTTCATAGCCCAGCGCCAGCCCGTAGACGCGCTGCGCCAGCATCTCGCCCACCGGGTGCTCGACCCGTGCCGGGTCCCGCCCATCCCGAAAGCAGGCCGCCGCCCGCGCGAGCAAGCCGATCTTGCGGTTGGTGCGGCGCAACAGCAGGCCGCCTCCGTCGCTGGTCATGCGGGCGCCATCGAAGTTGGCTACCACCCGCCGCGAAAAATGATCTGCAAACGCGAACGATTCTTGCGTACACTCTGTCATGAGAAAGGCCGTTTCTTTTTCGGGCATCGACTTCGTTTCACACCGCAGTTATGCCTGAAAAGACGGCCTTTTTCTACTGTGAATTACTGGTGGTTGTTTACTACTGGTGAGAAATTCGGGCTAGTCGGGTTACGGGTTGCCCTAGTTTTTGCCGGGAGTGTTCGCCGGCGGTGAGAATGGGTTCTTAGGGCCGCCGCTGTACCCGACGAAATGGATTGCGGCTCCTACGATTGCAAGCGGGATCCCCACATAGAACAGCGGAAACCCCAGCATCCACTGGACCCACAACGGTTCGAGCTCGAAGGGTTTAGCGATCAGTATGCAGCCTATGATTGCCAACCCTACTCCGATCATCAGCAATAGCGATCTTTGCCTTGCCATGGTACCTCCTTACATGAGCGGTACTCCCATGGTGGTCGCAATTTATAAACCAGACATTACACGCTGTCTGTGATGCGCGATATGAGCTCGTGTGATGAATTACCGGCGGCCAAGCTCATTTCAGTTGGAATAAGTAACGTCGAAGATCTTAACGGCAACCTGCGGCGGAGCCCGAGTCAGTGCAGGTTATGGCACTTTAGGGCTATACATTAGGCCCGACCCTCAGATAGGGCATTGCGGGGTATTCTGGAATAGCTCCAGAACGCGCAGAATTGACCTATAGGCGATTTCTACCCCATCGGACAGGGAAAACTACTCCCCGAGACTATGGACGCCTTAAAACGAATCCTGGCGCGAAATTCAGCGACAGCTCCCAAAGTCGATCGACTCTTGATAGCACTTAGATGCTAGCGCGTGTAGAGATCCTTATCTATTCGTAGCGCAGCGCCTCAATAGGATCGAGGCGCGACGCCTTGATCGCCGGCAGCATTCCGCTGACTAGCCCTACCAAACCCAGGATCACCGTCGCAATTACTACGATTGTCGGATCGATAATCAGACGTATGTCGCCGGCTTCAGCGTTCTTGGCAACGGCGCTATAAAACGTCAGGCGACCGACCGAGAACGAAATGAGATACGCAATCGCGATCCCAGCAATCCCGCCAATTGCTGTAATCGTCAATGCCTCAGCAAGGAACTGGAACAGGATGTGGCTGCGGCGTCCACCCAGCGCTTTTTCCACACCGATCTCGCGGGTGCGCTGGGTCACCGAGACCAGCATGATATTCATCAGACCCACGCCACCGATGCCAAGCGTGAGCGTACCAATGAAGCCCAGCAGGATCTTCAGCCCCAAGGTGATGATCTGGAACTGGTGCAGTTGCTTCATCATGTTGAAGACGAATACCGCGCGCTTGTCGTCGGGCTTGAAGTTGTACTGCTGCGCCAGCACCCCGCGAACCTGGTGCTCGACCTGCTCGAACTGATCGCCTTCGAAATCGAGCCAGATGCCGTCGAGGTAGTGCGTGTCCTTCAACTCACTCATGGTGGTGAACGGCACGTAAATTAGTTTGTTGATGCTGTCATCGCTCTCCTGCATGCGGGCCTGCATTACGCCAATCACGGTGAAGCTAATTCCATCGATCCGGATGGACTGGCCCAGGGCGTATTCACCGGAGAAGAGCTTTGCCTTGGCTTCGGAACCGATGACCGCTACGCGGCGGCGCGACGCCAGGTCCTGGTCGTCAAAGAAGCGCCCTTCGCCGATCTTCATCGCCTGAATCTTGAACATACTGTCGTAGCAGCCCTCGATGGGCAGGGTGTAAGTTCGCACATCCTGCTGCACCGTGGCTTGCTTGTCCACGACCGGAGTGATGCGACGTACGAGCGGGGCCGCGTTTACGATGCGATCCACGTCGTCGAGAGTGAACTTGATCTGGGTGCCGGCCTTTTGTCCTCCGGCCTGCTGCGAAGTACGTCCGGGGAAGACGCCGATGATGCGCGTCCCCCAGTTGGCAAAGATGATTTCGATGGCGCGTCCGAATCCGGAGCCGTACGCGAGCAGGAGCACAACCGTGGCGATGCCCCATGCCATGCCCAGCATGGTGAGCATAGTGCGCCGGCGGTTATACCGCATGGCTTCGTAGGCTTGAGCGAACAGATCGCGAACCATGTCTCTACTCCTGCCTCATGGCTTCTACCGGTTCCAGCATGGCCGCTTTGCGGGCGGGATACAGCCCGGCGATGATTCCCGCCAGCGACAAGGCGCCGATCGCAATCATGGCCGAAAGCAACGACAGCTTGGGCGGATCGAATCCTCCCTCCGACTTTATTCCGCTCAGCGCTTGCATAAACAGCGCCGCGCCCGCCATGCCGATTCCTCCGCTCATCAGCGTCAGGAATGCGCCTTCAAGAAAGAATTGCAACAGGATGCTGCGGTTGGTGGCGCCCAGCGCCTTGCGCAAACCGATCTCCCGGGTACGCTCGCTCACCGAAACCAGCATGATGTTGATGATACCGATGGCGCCCAGGCCAAGTGTCACCAGGCCCACGCCGCCAAGGAACATGTCCATCACGTCGAAGATCACGCCGACGGTCTCTGCGTTCTTCACCGTGTCCCAGTCCTCGAAGGCGTCTTCATTCTTGGGATCGAAGCCGTGATTACGGGCGATGATACGGCGCACCTCATCGCGCGCCACCAGATGCTCCTCGCGCACGCGCGGCCGGTAATTCAGGAACGAAACCGCGTCCTCTTCCTCCTCGCCTTTCATCGGGAAATACTGGTGCATGGTTGAAAAGGGCATGAACACTCGATTGTTGGTCGAGTTGTCGTCCCCATGCCCAATACGCTCGGTGACGCCAACGATTTCAAAGCGCACGCCGTTTAGCAGAATCGTCTGAGCGACGGCGCTGATCGGCACCTGCCCGGGGAAAAGGTTTTTCAGCATTTCGTCGCCGATGACAGCGACATTCCGCTTCTGCGCCTCATCGGCCTGGTTGATCCAGCGGCCCGCCGCCAGAGGCAGATAACGGATTTGGTTGAAGATTGGGGGCACTCCGACGACTTCGCCATTGGAGTTGCCGAACTCGCTGACCTCGCGGATGTCGGTTCGCCTGAGGACGGGCGCTACCGCCCTGACGTGCGGCGCTTGGTCCTTTACATCGAGATAATCGCGATAGGTGATCCGATATTCGTGACTGGAACTCATGTTCCCAGCGACGGCAGGCGCGCGTCCCGGGAAGGTGAACATGATGTCCTCGCCGATAGAGTTCAACTCGCGGCGATTGCCGGAGCGGAAGCCCTCTCCCAACCCGACCAGCAGCAACAGCGAGCCGACTCCCCAGGCAATGCCGAACATAGTCAGGAAGGAACGCAGCTTATGCGCCCACAAGCTGCGAAACATCTGCCGGAGTATATCGAAGAAAATCATTCGCTTGGCCCTTCTCTGGGCCCACGTACATATACGTTACTAGCCATGGCGTAGTTCCGGAGGCGCTCGGATTCGCACCACGGTGTACTTCTATTGGACACCTAAATTCGACAAGTGGAAGCGCAATGCGGCAAGTTGCAAAGTTGTGTTCCAAGCTGCCGAAAGTTGTGGATAAGCGCTGTTTGGGGCCCAATAAGGCGGCAAAATTCGCTATAGTGAAGGTACACCGCTGGCTGCGACGCAGAGTTGAGCGCTGACCGGGTGAATCGATTTGGGTTTAGGAGTGACGTAACGATGCCGAAAGCAACACGGGCTAAAGAGAACCAGGAAGAAACGCCGAAAAAACGGAGCCGCAAGACCAAACCAGTCGAAGGGGATGGCACTGACGCGGCGCAGCCGGTGACGACGGCGCCCGCCATTGCTCATGCGAACCCGGAAGTGACTGCCAGGACAAAAACCGCCGCGCCACCCAGCCCAGCGGCGATCTCAGAAGAGATGGTGCGCCGTAGAGCCTACGAGCTCTATTTGCAGCGCCGCGGAAGAGGCGGTTCCCCTGAGCAGGATTGGTTCCAGGCATTGCAGGAGATCTCTGGACAACACGTAGCCTAAGCTCATCACAATTTGATTCGGCCGCCGGCAAACTTGAACTGCGGTTTGGTCGTCTCTCCAGTGACTTCGTTTGCGCCTGGAGCAGCCGGTTGTTGCCAGTTCCAACGGCCGACGGATCGCAGGCAAGGGGGCGTGAGTGAGCCAGGTGCTTTTGATTGATGACAATGCTCTGCAACTGAGCGTGCGGGAGACGGTGCTGCGCAATGCCGGCTTCACGGTTTGTGTCGCTACCACCGCGGAAAGCGCATTGGCTACGCTGCGAATTCTAGGCGAGCGCATAAGCCTGGTCGTAACCGATCACGTCATGCCCGGGCGAAATGGTGCGCAATTCGTGCGCGAGTTGCGTAAAGAAAATACCTGGGTCCCGGTAATCGTGCTGAGCGGGCTATCCGAGGCTGAATCGGAATACGAAGGCCTCGATGTCGTCTTCCGCCAGAAGCCTGTACCCCCTCCGGAACTGATCGCACTGGTTCGCGCCAGCCTGGAGGGCAACGGCCACGATCAGGCGGGGGCGGCCTGAGTTTGATATTTCAGGTTCCGCCTCGGCATTAGAGCCGTCGAATAGGTCCGGGATACTGGGCCACCACCGTGTCCAGCGTCAGCAGCGTAATTCCCTCCACCGTCGCCTGCGCGACCAAAAGACGATCAAAGGGGTCTTTGTGGATCGAGGGAAGGCTATCAATCGCGACAAGATGTCCGCTGACGATGGGCAGCTCGGAGTAGCCGTTGTCTAATAAGCGTCTCCGCAATACTCGTGGATCCACTTGAAAATCGCTGCGGCCAAGGCCTCGTTTAATGGCTACTTCCCACAGGCTGGCGGCACTGAACAGTAGCTCGTTCTCTTCATCCGCAATCAGTCTTCGCGCCACAGAGGACAGCCGTTTGGGCTCGCCAGCCGCCCAGAGCAGCAGGTGGGTGTCCAGCAGCAGCTTCATTCGCGGCCAGTGAACATGCGTGTGATCTCCTCATCGCCCATTCGGTCGAAGTCGTCGGGGACCGAAATCTCACCGGCCATAAACCCCAGCCGGCGACGCTGCTCGCCAGAAGGCGCATCCACAGCAATCACCTTGACGATCGGCTTGCCCGCCTTGGCGATGATGAATGGCTCCCCCTTACTCGCCTCGTCGATAAGTTTCGACAGATGGGTCTTGGCCTCGTGGATGTTCACCGTTTTCATCTTAAACTTAGTTTAGTTAGTCTAGTCCGATTGAACATCCAGTGGCAAGACGATTCTTGAGCTGACCGCGCCTGCGCCGAGGTGGCGGTCGTTCAGGCTGCAATATCCCCCGGGGAAAAGGCGCCGGTCTGTGAGCTAGATCACATGGTGCTCGGGTTGCGGAAGGGTTTATGCTTATCGACATGCGCGGCGTGGCGATCATGCCTCGCCTGGATTGAAGGAATGTCGGAACAGACCAGCAGATATTTCCGCTTCGGCGCAGTCATCACAGTAATCGTGGTTGCCCTCGGCTATCTCGCCTTCACTGGCGTTCAGGACAGCAAGAGCTACTACGTCACCATCAAAGAGCTCAACGGCATGGGCTCGAGCGCCTATAGCAAACGGCTTCGCGTGGCCGGAAATGTGGCTCCGGGCTCAATCAAACGCCAGGGAACGCATGCCGAGTTCCTGCTGATTGAGCAGGACCGCACTTTGCCCGTCGTCTACACCGGCAGCGAAGCCTTGCCTGACACCTTCAAAGATGACGCCCAAGCGCTGGCAGAGGGCAAGTTTGGCCGCGATGGCGTCTTTCATGCGACTAACATTCAGGCGAAGTGCGCTTCCAAGTATGCGCCCAAGCAACCCGGCCAACCGGGAGCCACGCCGGCCAGCGGAGAGAATCCCCAGAAGGCGGAGCTGAGGGGAGCGCAGTCCAGCAGCCCGAGCCAATAGAGTTGCCGCAGCCCGCCCATATAGAAACCCACAGCGCTGATCACCCACCGACCGGCCCGGTCGAATCCGCAATCCTGCTGGAGAACGTGGTCAAGTTCTTCGGACGGTTCGCTGCCCTTCGCGGAGCCTCCTACACATTCGCTGCCGGTCGTCTTTATGTCATTCTCGGTGACAATGGCGCAGGCAAGAGCACCTTGTTGCGCATCGTTGCCGGACTGATGCAGCCCAGCCAAGGCGTCATAAGCGTACTTGGTTCCAATTCGCTGCGGAGCGTCGCCGAGCGAGTCGGATACATGGGACACGCACCGCTGCTCTATGACGAGCTGAGCGGCATGGAAAACCTTCGCTACTTCGCCGGTCTATACGGGATCAGCGACGACGCGGTCTGCCGCAGCGCGATGCAGATGGTCGGGCTGGATCCTGAGCTATCACGTCGCGTCGGCCAGTACTCGCAGGGCATGCGGCAGCGCCTCTCGCTGGCGCGCGCTGTGCTCCACAATCCAGAAGTCATTCTGCTGGATGAGCCGTTTTCCAACGTCGACGTTCGCTCGGCGGCTGAGATGGCGGAGGTCCTGGGACGACTGCGCGACTCAGGCAAGACGATCCTGCTCATCACGCATCAAGCCGCGGTGATGGAGAAGGTCGCCGACGAGTTTGTACACATGACGGCAGGGCAAATCGTCTCGACCACACCCGCAGCCGAATGGCAAGGCAAGACCCCCACCCCGGCAAACGAAGCCGGGATGGGGCACCCACCAGCAGCTGAGAACGAAGCCGGGATGGGGCATCCACCGGCGGCTGAGTCTGTGACAGCGAGGCCGCGATGAGCACCATGTCGATGACGCGCGCCACGCTGGTGAAAGACCTGCGTATGGAATGGCGCTCTAAAGACGCCATCAATTCCATGCTGTTCTTCGCGCTGCTGGTGGTGGTGATCTTCAGCTTTGCCTTCAATCCCAATGCTGAAGAATCGCGGCACATAGCCGGCGGACTGATCTGGGTGGCATTTCTGTTCGCTGCCGTGGTAGCTCTCAACCAGACGTGGGCGCGCGAGCTGCGCAACCAGGTGCTCGATGCCTACCGGGTCTCGCCAGCTCCAGCGAACGCACTGTTCCTGGCCAAGGCCTTCGGCAACTTTCTCTTCGTCACCATTCTGGAAGCGCTGATGGCGCCTCTCTTCATCGTCTTCTACAATCTGCGCTCGGTCGGCCCGGCATGGCAACTGGTAGTCGTCGCCATGCTCGGCACCTGGGCCCTGGTCGTCAACGGCACCTTTTTCGCAGCGCTGTCGATCCGCACTCGTAGCCGCGAGATCATGTTGCCGCTGATTCTCTTCCCGATCTCCATCCCGGCGCTGCTGGCGATGGTCGACTCGACAACCTCGATCCTGACCGGCGACGCATCGCCCGACTTCTGGATCAAGATGCTGCTGGTTTACGATGTTGTGTTCACTGCTGTGTGTCTGCTTCTCTTTGAAAGCGTGTTGAACGCCGAATGAAGCTGTTATCCAAACTCTTCCTTGCTCTTACCGTCGTCGCCCTTGGGTTCGCGGCTTATCAAGGGTTGGTCGTGGCGCCAACCGAGCAGACGATGGGCAATGTGCAGCGTATTTTCTACTATCACGTTCCCTCAGCATGGACGGCGTTTCTCTTGTTCTTCGCTAACTTCATCGCCTCTGTTGTGTACCTGATCTGGCGCAATCAGAAAGCTGACGCGGTTGCAGCGGCCACGGCGGAAGTCGGGGTCGTGTTCTGTACCGTCGTGCTGGTGACCGGGCCCATCTGGGCGCGTCCAGTATGGGGCATCTGGTGGACGTGGGATGCGCGGCTCACAACGACGCTCGTTCTCTGGCTTATTTACGTGAGCTATCTCGTGCTGCGCCGCTACTCGACCGGCAGCCAGACTTCGGTGCTCGCTGCGGCGCTCGCCATCTTCGGATTTGTGGACGTACCTATCGTTTACATGACGATTCGCTGGTTCCGAACCCAGCACCCGTCACCGGTGATCGGCGGAGGCCAAGGCTCAGGGCTCGACCCCAGCATGTGGCCTCCGCTGTTGTGGAACTGGCTGGCGTTCTCGATGCTGGCGATCATTCTGGTGGTCGCGCGTTATCACCTGCAAAGGATGGAAGAGGACGTCGAGCAACGTCACGCACAAGCGGCGCTTCAAGGAGGTGCGGCATGAAGGGGGACGTTGCACTTAAGGCCGCCTACATCGTGACCTGGGTCATTCAGTTGGGGTACATCGGATATCTGTGGAGCCGCTTCCGGCACGTGCGCGAGGAACAGAAGGACCTGAAGCGCGGCGGTCAATAAATCGACGGAAGACTTTACTGTGTCGCTCCCACACATTCCAAACGATGGAATGTGTGGGGCACCCAGTGCGAGCGCTAACATCGTGACGCTCTGCCAGATTTGTCATCACGAGCAAAGCGAGGGATCTGTTCTCGAACGCACCGCCAGGATTCATGGAAATTCCATTGCACCGTACACAAGAGCAGATGCCTCGCGCCAGAAGGCGGCGCTCGTCATGACAACTCACGGGGTTCTACGTTTGATTTCTCTCCGTGTTCTCCGTGCCTCCGTGGTGAATCCCTGTTTGGTTGAGCTATGAACGAACGCCGCGGCACACTGCAGGCGATCGCCGTCGCCTGCCTGATCATCGGTGTCATGCTGGTGATCTTCAGCCTGCCGTTTTTCGCGCACCAAATCCAGGTACTGCGGACCTGGCCGGCAACCGACGCGCAGGTCCTGCGCAGCGATGTCGTCGTCGATCGCATTTCGCAGCACGAGCAGTTCTATTCCGCGCGCCTCGGTCTGCTCTACACCATCGACGGCAGGCCGGTTACGACCGAGGTCACCAGCTTTCAGGACAGCAACTACAAGAAGACTCGCGCCCGCGCTGACGAGTTCGTCGTCGGCAGCCATCACGAAATCCGCTACGACCCGCGCGATCCGCGTCAGGCTCGCATCGGGGCTGGTTGGAATGTTCGCTTCTTCGCGTTGCCGCTGATCGTCTCGGGATGCGGAGCGGTCTTCTGCCTGCTTGCGTCAGGCTTATTCATTATTAGCAGGCGCACGACCTAGCATTCGGCTGAGCAGTTGCGCGCAACCTCGGATGCATATTAGTAATTGAGAGTAGATGCATAGGAAATCCACAACCATATTGCCGTGGCGGCCTGGCGAACTCCTCCGGATCGGGCGGGAAGTGGTTCCCTTCGGAAGAAACATAGTCCGCGCGCAGGGATTGAGCTACGAGGTTCAGCACAGATTTTTCGTCAATGAACCGTGGGAACTCATTGCAGAGGCAACCCATAGGGCGGTTCCCGAGGGCAGGATCAGGGACATCGCCCATTCATTCCGGCGGCAGGCTGAGGATTACTTTCAGGCGGCCACGGTAGCTGTGGAATTGGCGGTTAGACCCGTTTTGCTCTATTACGCCTTTCTCAATCTCGCCAAGGTTTATGCAATATCGAGAGGCAACGCCGCTCTCGCTGGACGAGCTTCACACGGGATCGCTATCGAAACTAGACATCGAGCGATACCAGGTTCCCTGATCAAGTTCGACGACCGCCACAAGCCTGCGATGTTTCACGAACTTCTGCAGCTGTTTGGAGGGAATTCCTCAATCACTTCTGCGCCTCTGAAACTGGGCAACCTTCTGCCGCAGATTCTTCCTGGTCATCGGCTCTGGTGTTATGCGACCGGGAAGCGCGAAAGATTCGTCAGCATCGAAAGTTTCGAACTCATGCATCTTCAAGCTCAGAAAGCAGTCTGGCTGAATATTTACGCACGGAAGAGTGACCTCGAACGCCTCAGTATCACAGGAGAAGCGGCATCGCGGGAGGCTAATCTCAAGGGGACTTTTCATCTCGCATTGTCGCAGTTGCTAGATACCATGTGCTTCCAGCAACATATGCCAACGCTGTATACCGCGGACCCTGGGGAGAGCTTAGTCAAAATCATCGAAGAGACCAGGAACAATCTGTGGGAGACGGTAAAGGTTGCCTCCCCTTACCGTAAACCCTACATTTACTGTTGCCCGACAAGTGAGCACCAGTGTCGCCTACCGCAGCTGCTTTCTATTTACCTGCTGATGTTTTTCCTTAGCTCGGTAACCCGCTATTCGCCGGGCTACTTCGAGGAACTTCTCGAATCAAAATACGGCCCCTTCTTCGACACGTTCATTTCTGAGTCGCCGCTTCAATTCCTCTACCTCATGGCCTCTGAGCTGTTGGGACGCGAAGTCAGCAAGCCGGCGATCATTTAAGCTCCCGACCGGCAGCTGCTAAGACACGGTTCGACGTTGCTCATCGTTGCCCAGCACGGCAGATTCCCGCTTCCTAGCCGCAACTTGAAGCGTTTCCGGGCGTCAAACGTGCAGGCGTAGAATAACCAGCAGTTAGTTGACTCCGCCACCGTAATAGGGACGGATGACCCTGGAGGTATTCCAGCCTTGAGCGACTTCCCGCAGACCTTGGGCGAGCTTCGCCACAGCCGCCATTTTTCCGAGGAGAAACTAAGAGCCCGTCGCGTGAAGGACGAGATGCGCGACAACCTGATGCAACGTTTGCGCAGGGATGGCCCGGTTTTCGAAGGCATCGTGGGATACGACGATACGGTCGTTCCCCAGATCGTTAACGCTATTCTCTCGCGTCATAATTTCATTCTTCTGGGTCTGCGCGGACAGGCCAAGAGCCGCATTCTGCGCGCGCTCACCACGCTGCTGGATCCAAGGATTCCTTACCTGACGGGCTGCGAGATTCACGACAACCCGTACGCTCCGCTGTGCTCGCGGTGCAGGCATCTGCTTGAGGACGATCCCGAAGGTGCTGGGATCTCCTACCTCACTCCTGAGCAGCGCTACGTGGAAAAACTTGCGACCCCGGATGTCACCATTGCTGACTTGATCGGCGATATCGATCCCATTAAGGCCGCTAAGGGCGGCCACGAACTGGGCAGCGAATTCACCGTGCACTATGGTCTGCTGCCGCGTGCCAATCGCGGCATCTTTGCCGTGAATGAGCTTCCTGATCTCGCCGGCAAAATTCAGGTCGGCCTGTTCAACATCATGCAGGAAGGCGACGTACAGATTAAGGGCTACCCAGTGCGCCTGCCTCTGGACGTCGCGATCGTCTTCACCGCAAATCCCGAGGACTACACCGCACGCGGCAAGATCATCACCCCGCTGAAGGACCGCATTGGGTCTGAGATACGCACCCACTATCCGGCAACGCTGCACGAAGGGCTTGCCATCACCACGCAGGAGGCATGGACCGAACGCGACGGATATCAATTGCAGATTCCGTCATTCGTCAGCGAGGTGATCGAGCAGATTGCGTTCGTGGCCCGCGAAGACAAGCGCATCGACAAGCGTTCCGGCGTGAGCCAGCGGCTGCCAATCAGCGCAATCGAGAATGTCGTGTCCAACGCCGAGCGCCGCGCCATTCGGTCAGGCGAGAAGCTCGTGGTTCCACGGATCGGCGACATCTATGCGGCGTTGCCGGCCATCACCGGAAAGCTCGAACTGGAATACGAAGGCGAGCTGAAGGGCGCCGACAATGTCTCGCGCGAGATCATTCGCACCGCGATCGCGCGCACCTACGACGGCTACTTTCAAGGCAGCAACAACATGAACCAGATCGTGCAGTGGTTCGACCTGGGCGGCGAAATTCAGATGCGCGACTCGGCCGGAGCGCAGGAAATGCTGCATAAGCTGCGCGGGATTCAGGGCCTGCTCGATAAGCTCGGCGCACTTGGCCTGAGTGGTAAGGAGCCTGCGGAGATGCTGGTGTCCGGAGCGGAGTTCGTCCTGGAAGGGTTGTACGCGCACAAGAAGATTGGCCGCAGCGAGGAGCGGATGTTCACCGCCGGCGAGAAGCAGCCGCGCCGCGAGAAGCAAAACTTCCGTGAGGATGACGAGGAGCGGGATTTTCGCAGACAACGGAGACCCTTTAACTAAGTTGTCAGTGGCCAGTTGTCGGTTGTCAGTTGGTTTCGAGTTTCCAGTTTCGAGTTTCAAGTTCGGACCCGCAAGCGTCCGTTGGCTGGGGGGCGTAGTGGATTGTCATCACGAGCGAAGTGAGGGATCTGCTCTTGTTGGCGGCGCAAGGAGGTCCGGGATTTTGAAACGATCTGTGGCCGGTTTGTGCCGCCATGACGCGACAGTGGAGATTATCGACAAGGAAACGAGAACAGATCCCTCGCTTCGCTCGTGATGACAATGCTGAGAGGCCTGGATAGCCAAGGCGGATTGCCGCTCGAAACTTGAAACTGGAAACTCGTAGCTAAACTGACAACTGACCACCGACAACTGACAACTGCTCTATGAAGTTCATCAAGTACAAGAAATACGTTCCCGAGCCTGCCTCCGAGATGAGCCTGGAGGACCTGCTCAGCGCACTGTCGGATTACCTGTTGCAAAGCGGGTTCCAGCAGCAATACTCGAATTACTACGACCTGAACGATGGCCAGCAGTCGCTGGAAGACCTGAAGCAGGCGATCGCCGAAGCGATGATGAACAGCGACCTGCTGGATGAGCAAATGCGCGAGCAGGTTGAGAACATGAGCGGTGAGCAATTGGAGCAGCTTATCGATCAGTTGCTCGATCGCATGCAGCAGGAGGAGTACATCAGCATTGACCAGCCGCACGATCCCTCGCGGCAGTCGAATGTCGGTGGACAGGTGGGCGAGTCGCAGGCGCAGGCTAAGTTCGAGATCACCGACAAGAGCCTCGACTTTTTAGGTTTCAAGGCGCTGCGCGATCTGCTGGGATCGTTGGGCAAGTCGAATTTCGGCCGGCACGATACACGCGACATGGCGACGGGCATCGAAGCTAGCGGGGCCTCGAAGACGTATGAATTCGGCGATACGCTGAACCTCGACATCACCGCAACGCTGTCCAGCGCCATTCAGCGCGAAGGTCTGCACCTGCCGCTGAACATCGAGTACAGCGACCTGCAAGTGCATCAGTGCGAGTACCAGTCGTCGTGCGCGACTGTGCTCATGCTCGATTGCTCGCATTCCATGATCTTGTACGGCGAAGACCGCTTCACTCCGGCAAAGAAAGTTGCCATGGCGCTGTCGCACCTCATCCGCACGCAGTATCCCGGCGACTCACTTTCGCTGGTACTGTTTCATGATTCGGCAGAAGAGCTGCCTCTGTCGCAATTAGCCCGCGTCAAGGTCGGCCCGTACTACACCAACACACGCGAAGGGCTGCGGATGGCGCAGCGCATTCTGCAACGCCAGCGCAAGGACATGAAGCAGATCGTCATGATCACCGATGGCAAGCCGTCGGCGCTGACGCTGGAAGATGGGCGCATCTACAAGAACGCCTTTGGTCTCGATCCTCTGGTGGTGAGCGAAACGCTGAAGGAAGTGTCGAAGTGCAAGCGGGCAGGGGTGCTCATCAACACGTTTATGCTGGCGTCGGACTACGGCCTAGTCCAGTTCGTGCAGAAGGTCACCGAGATGTGCCGCGGCAAGGCCTACTTCACCACGCCGTATACGCTGGGGCAATATCTGTTGATGGATTACATGTCACGCAAGACAAAGACCGTGCATTAGGCGCGGGTCGTCCCGCCTAGCGTTGTCATCCTGAGCGGAGCGAGACGTCAGTCGAGCGCAGTCGAAGGATCGCTATAGCGCGATGTTCCTTTGGTGGGATAGGGGTCCTTCGACTCGTCGCTGCGCTCCTCGCTCAGGATGACAGCGATAAAAACAATTACTGTGTTACCAGGAACTGCTCGAAGACTTCGTTCGACAGCAGGCGCCCGCGCGGAGTGAGTCGCAGGCGGTCATCAGCGACTTCTAATAGGCCTGCCTCCACCAGTTCGGCAATCGTGCCATCGAGTGACTTCACGCGCTCCGTTCCGTACCGCGATGCAATGTCTGGGAGCGAAACTCCGCGATTCATGCGCAGGCCGAGGAAGAACTCCTCTTCTAACCCCATCTGCGCGTCAACCAGAGTTCGCGACGCAAAGAGTTGTGAAACACGAGCATTGCCCGGCTGCAACTGCATTGCAGCCGCGGAATATGCCTCCAGCGAATAAGGAGTTGCGAAACGGATGGCCTGGACGCCTTGCTGCGCTAGCTCATCGCCGGCTAGCAGCATGGAGTGCGCGTCAACTCCAAAGCCCAGATACGGCTGCCGCTTCCAGTACTTCAGGTTGTGGCGGGAGTCGCGCAATCCGATGCCGTGGGTAACTGCACAAGCGAAGTTGGAAATCTCGTACTGATGAAGGCCGCCGCGCTCCAACTTTTCGCAAGCGGCAAGATACAGGTCGGCGGTCAGATCTTCATCAGGAACGTGATGCGCGTGATAGCGGCTGCCACCAGCCAAAAGTTCGTTGCCGAGCCGCGAGTCTTCATCGACCTCGAGCATATAAACGCTCACGTGCGGGACGCTGGTGGCGAGGGTCTCGCGAAGAGAATAGTCCCAGCTCTCGGCTGTGTGGTGCGGCAGACCGGCTATGAGATCGATACCGATGTTGCCTATGCCGGCTCGACGCAAGCGTGCGACATCGGCAAGCGTGACGTCTCGCGTATGAAGACGTCCGACTGACGAACACTCTTGGTCAACGAACGATTGGACGCCCAGGCTGACGCGATTCACGCCGCATTCGAGTAACACTTCGAGAATCGGCTCGGAGAGGGTGCCGGGTGCGCATTCCACCGTGATCTCCGCCGGCCGCTCGACGGCGAAATTATTCGCCACCGCTTGAAACAGTGTCTTGAGCTGGCCGGGAGCAAGCACCGAAGGCGTACCGCCGCCCAGATAGATAGAATCCACGGACCGGTCGAATTGCCCGCCGAGCTGCTTCGCGATCTGCTCCACGGATGCGATATCGCCGATGACCTGCTCGACATAACGATCGAATACCGCGCCGGAAAAGACTCCGGACGCGAAGTTGCAGAAACTGCATTTCGTGCGGCAGAAAGGGACGGAGATGTAGATTCCGAGTGACAAATGGTGACCAGCGACTAGCGAGAGACATTCCCTCACCATTTACATTATTACCTGCGGCAGGTGGAGAATATTCCGTGCCTGCAATTGGGAACGTGTCTCACGTTTCCTCGGTGTGGGTCGAGGCATCACAAGGGCACTGATGAAGAAGCGAGTCGTTATCACCGGCATGGGAGCGGTCAGCCCGAACGGCATTGGCCGCGATGACTTCTGCCGTGCGGTGCTGGCGGGCACGAGTGGGGTCAAGCGCATCAGCCGCTTCGATGCGAGCGATCTCCCGGTGCAGATCGCCGGCGAGGTGCGTGACTTTGACGAGCTCGCCTGGATCGACACGCATGAGCGGAAGCATGTCTCACGAGTGGTGCCAATGGCATTGGCGGCGTCCTCGGAGGCCCTGGCACAAGCCGGTGTCGATCCGGCGACGCTGTCGTTGAAAGAGCAGCGTGACATCGGCGTCTCTCTGGGAACCGGCGGTGGCGCGCAGGAGTTTTCCGAGGAGATGTACCGGCTGTACTTCTCCGGCCGATCGAAGCAGGCCAGCTTGTATTCCATCCCCAGTGGAACCGCCGGGACCTTGGCCAGCGAACTCAGTATGCGGTTCGGCTTTCGTGGCATGAGCCATGTCATCACCACCGGGTGCACTTCCTCGACCGATGCTTTGGGATATGCATTGCGGCAGATTCAGCATGGCTACCTGCCCATGATGCTGGCGGGTGGCGCTGACGCCCCCATCGCGCCCGGAATCATGAAGGGCTTCACGCTGATGAAAATCATGACCGGATCGTGGAACGACGCTCCGGAGCGCGCATCGCGACCATTTTCTGCCGACCGCGACGGCTTCGTCATCGCCGAAGGCGCCTGGATGTTCGTGGTGGAAGACTACGAACACGCGCTGGCTCGAGGCGCTCACATATTGGCAGAACTCGCCGGTTATGGCTCGACGTGCGAGGCTTTCCATCGAGTTCGATTGCAAGAGGACGGCGAGGAGCCCGCCCGCGCAATTCAGATGGCAATCGAGGATGCCGGAATCGCAGCGGCGGACGTCGACTATGTCAACCTGCATGGAACCTCTACCGAGCTGAACGACCGCATCGAGACCCGCGCCGTGAAGCTGGCGCTGAATTGCAGGGCACACTCGATTCCGATGTCGAGCTTGAAATCGCAGATCGGGCATCCCCAGGGAGCCTCGGGTGCGGCCGGGGTCGCAGCGACGATGGTTGCGATGACGCACGGAGAGTTACCGCCGACGATTAACCTTGAGAAGCCCGACCCTGCTTGCGACTTGGACTATGTGCCGGAGGCAGGGCGCAAGACATCGATCGAGCACGCGGTTTGCAATTGCATTGGATTCGGGTCGAAGAACTCTGCGTTGGTGTTGCGGAAGGGTTGAAGGGTCGCAGCGGTTCGGAAGAGGCGCAGCTTTAGCTGCGCCATAGGATGATCTTTACTTGTGTCCTCCCGAGCGGAGCGCAGCGGAGTCGAGGGACCTGCAGTTTGTGTCCTAGGCAGCAAACGCCGCCTTGATCCAACATTAGCAGCGATGCAGAAACCATCATCTTGGCTCGGGAAATGAGAGCAGATCCCTCGCTTCGCTCGTGATGACAATCAAAGAACTCGTGCTGACAATCGAAGAAAAAGATTTGATTTGGGCAGGGCCGTCTTACCCGATCACGCGTCCGGCGATGTTGTAGGCAGCCCACGCGGCGACGTAAGCCACCAGCGTCATGTAGCCGAACTGGATGGCGGGCCACTTCCAGCCGTTGGTTTCGCGGCGTACCACCGCTACCGTTGACATGCACTGCATGGCAAAGGCGAAGAACACGAGCAATGCCACCGCTGCCGCGGGCGTGAGCTCCTGCCGCAAGGCCGCCTGCAAATCGGCTGAATGTGATTCGGGATCGACTCCGTGCAGCGTGCCAAGCGTAGCAATAATAACTTCGCGGGCAGCGATTGAGGTCAATAAGCCAACCCCAATCTTCCAATCGAAGCCGAGAGGCCGGATAACCGGCTCGATCGCATGACCGACGCTGGCTACCACACTGTTCTGCACCGCCGGAGGTTGGCCGTTGTGCATGGGGAAATTCGTCGCCCCCCATAACAGAAGCGAAACCAGCATAATCACGGTCCCGGCGCGATACAGGAATGCCTTGCCGCGATCGACCAGGCGTAACCCGAGCGACACCGGACGTGGCCAGCGATAGGGTGGCATTTCCAGCACGAACGGCGTGTCGGTGCTGCGCAGCACGGTGGAGTTCAGCAGCTTTGCCGTCGCCACCGCCATCAGGAAACCGAGCACGTACAGGCCGAGCATGGCTACGGCACGGGTGCCAAGCAGCGGCCCCAGCAGGGAGTGGTTCGGCAGGGATGCGGCGATCACCATGGTGTACACCGGCAGACGGGCCGAACAGGTCATGAACGGAGCAATCAGGATCGTCGCGATACGGTCACGCTTGCTTTCAATGGTGCGCGTCGCCATGATTGCCGGAACGGCGCAGGCATAGGCCGAGAGCAGCGGAATGAAACTCTTGCCGTTCAAGCCGACGCGCGACATGGTCTTGTCGGCGATGATCGCCGCCCGCGCCAGGTAGCCGGAATCTTCAAGAATGCCGATCACCAGGAACAGCAACAGAATTTGCGGCAGGAACACCAGCACAGAGCCGGTTCCCTTCCATACACCGTTCACCAGCAGCGAACGGAAGTAGCCTTCCGGCAGAAGATTGCCGAGGCGAAGGCCGGTGGCGTCGAGACCAGCCTGCATCAGGTTCGAAAGCGGCTGACCTACGGCGAAGATCGTCTGGAAGACGGCGATGACGACAACTGCGAAGATCAGCGGTCCCCAGTAGCGGTGCAGGAAGATGGCGTCGAGGCGGCGCGTCCAGGCAGGCGTCGCGGGGCGGCGATAGTTCGCCTTCTCGCCAACGCGGACGGCCCATTCGCGTGTACTACGCGTGCTACCGACGACCGGCAATTCCAGCGGTTCCGGAGCAGGCGCCGAGGAGCTCAGGAAATTCGAGACCGCAAACAACCCTTCTCCCGTCACTGCGCTCACCAGCGCGACTGGAGTTCCGAGTTGGCGGGCTAGCAGCAGAACGTCGACATGGCCGCCTTGCTCGCGCAGCTCGTCGGCCATGTTGAGCAGCACTAGCGTGGGCAGGCCGAGGGCAATCACCCGCGCCGCCAGAACCAGGTGGCTGCTCAGGTTGTTCGAGTTCAAAACTAGGATGACAGCGTCGGGACGCATCCTGCCAGGTATGTTGCCCAACAGCACATCGACCGCAACTCTTTCGTCTTCCGACTTCGGATTCAGACTGTAGACACCGGGCAAGTCGATGAGTGCAACCTCGTTGCCGGCGGCATCGCGGATGTGCCCCGTGTGGTGCTCAACCGTCACTCCCGGGAAATTGCCAACCTTCTGGCGAAGTCCTGTAAGGCGATTGAACAGCGTAGTCTTGCCGGAATTGGGAGGACCCACAACCGCGACGGTGCGGAGCGCCCCTAAGGCTTCTTCCTCAGGGCGGGCCACGGTATGGCAGGTCATCGGCGTGGCTCCGGAAGATTAGTCACCGAAGGCAGGTGCTCCCAGCATCTGCACGCGGATCTGGCTCGATAGGTCGCGGCGCATGGCGATCTCGGTTCCATCTACCCGATAGACGCGGGGATCGCCGCCGGGGCAACTGCGGGCGACGGTTACCTCAAATCCCGGCACCAGGCCAAGGTTCATCAGGTGCTCGGCAAGCGACGGAGCCATTTCCAGGTCACTGACAATAGCGCGCTCGCCCACCTTCAGATCAGACAGCGCGCCGGCCTCAGTTGACCGCTGCCGCCTATGCCCGAATATGAAGTTGAAAATCATTTTCAATTCCAAGTTCTATTCTAACCCTTCGCCGGGCAGGAGCAACGACCAAAGTCACACCTGGTTGTGATAAGCGAACATTTCCGGAAAACCGCCCATCGCGCCCCAAAATGGTATCCGTTTAAGCTTGCCGCCCTCGCCGGCAGGGGTCCTGAACCTGCCCAACCGTAGAGCGATTGGCACCGCAGGGCCAGCGTGCGACAGCAGGCTGCGCAATTCGCAGCTTGAAAGGCTTCCAGCCGTGCGTGGACGGGCGTGGCGTCAACCTCTACGCCAATGCATGGATGAACCGGCCTCCCTCTCGGATTTCAAGCCGTTATCGAACACCAATTCCGATAACCGCGGCTGATAGGCCATATAAGAAGTTTGAATTTCTCATCCCTCTCAATACCCGCTAAGGTTATCGACCATCCGGAAGAAAATCGCCAGCGGGGTGTGCGTACCGCTTTTGTGGCTCCGGATCAGGGGTTGGGAAGCGCAGGAGTTCCAGTCGCGTTTCCGAACTCAACTGGCTCGCAATCGGTTTGCAATCGTCCGAAATGGAGGCTGTGATGCGCCTGCTTCGCAAGTGTCTGCCCGCCGTTACGATGCTGTTCCTCGCCGGTTCGGTGGCTGCGCAATCCGCAGCGACCGGCGCTGCTCCGACGATGGCGCAATTGCAGCAGCAGGTCGCGGACGCCAAGGGCTCTGCCGACAACGCCTGGATGCTGGTCTGCTCCGCGCTGGTGTTGATGATGACCGGACCAGGCCTGGCGCTGTTCTACGGCGGGCTGGTGCGCAAAAAGAATGTTCTGGCCACCATGATGCAGAGCTTCGCCATGATGACGGTGATCACCGTGCTCTGGGCGATCGTCCTGTTCAGCCTGTGCTTCGCTTCGGGTACGAGCTTCATGGGCGGACTGAGTCACGTATTTCTACACGGCGTTGGGGCACAGCCGGATGCCGATTACGCGGCCACAATTCCATTACAAACCTTCATGATCTACCAACTGATGTTCGCCATTATCACTCCGGCGCTCATCAGCGGGGCCTTCGCCGAACGGATGAAGTTCAGCGCCATGCTGTTGTTTCTTGTGCTGTGGTCGATCGTGGTGTACGCGCCCATGGCGCACATGGTTTGGGGAAAAGGTGGCCTTCTGAACGCTGCGCTGGGAGGACTCTTTCCCACTCTTGATTTTGCCGGCGGGACCGTGGTGCACATCACGTCGGGAGTCTCGGCGCTCGTCTGTGCCCTGTACCTGGGCAGGCGGCTAGGTTACGCCGCAGAGACGATGCCGCCGCACAGCGTGGTTCTCAGCTTCATCGGAGCCTGTCTGCTGTGGGTAGGATGGTTCGGATTCAATGCCGGCAGCGCGCTAAGCTCAGGCAGCCTGGCTACCAGCGCGTTCGTGGCCACCCACTTCGGTGCCGCGGCGGCGGCAATTGGCTGGATATTCGCTGAGTGGGTCTACAAAGGAAAACCGAGTGCCTTGGGAGCCATCTCCGGTTCGGTTGCGGGACTGGTCGCCATTACTCCAGCGGCAGGATTTGTTGGGCCGATGCCGGCGCTTCTCGTGGGCTCGATCGCCGGCATCGCGTGTTATTTCATGTGCACCAAGGTCAAGGCGGCTTTCGGCTATGACGACTCGCTGGATGCTTTCGGCGTCCACGGGGCGGGTGGAACCATTGGCGCGTTGCTCACCGGAGTGTTCGCCTCGCGAGCAATCAATCCCATCTTCAAAGACGCGCAAGGTAATGCCCTGCCGGTCGGGCTGATCGACGGCAATGCCCATCAGATGCTGAACCAACTGGTAGGAGTGGGAACGGCAATCGCACTCTCAGTGGTTGGGACGGTGGTCATCCTGAAGATCGTTGACGCCGTAATTGGATTGCGCGTTCCGGCTGAGCACGAAGTCGAAGGCCTGGATCTCACCCAGCACGGCGAAGAGGGTTATGCCTGGGAGCCTTCAACAACGTAATCCTGGATTTCTGGGAAGCGCATGGGTCTTGTCGCCCCGCGTCAGGGCACGACCCTTCGGCTATGCTCAGGGCAGGCTTTCAGTCGTGGCTAACGCAGCACTTTTTTGTTTTGTCATCCCGAGGCGGCTTCAGCCGCCGAGGGACCTGCTCTTGCGCGCAGAGGAACAATCGATGCGCAGGAAACTCTTTGTCAACATGATGCGAGAGCAGATCCCTCACTTCGTTCGGGATGACAATACCTAAAGGGAAACCTCCTTCGGGATGACAATACCTAAAAGGGAAACCTCTTTCGGCAAGACCGAGAGCCTGCCCAGAGCATAGCCGAAGGGTCGTGCCCTGACGCGAAGGCGCGACGGCAGTCCGTACAATAGGATAGGTGCCCGACATCTACATCCTGGGAATTGAAAGCTCGTGCGACGAAACGGCTGCGGCCGTAGTTCGCTGCGGCGAGCAGATCGCCTCCAACGTGGTCTATTCCCAAATTGCCACCCACCAGGCTTATGGAGGCGTAGTCCCCGAGTTGGCATCGCGGGAGCATCTGCGGGCCATCATCCCAGTCGTTCGCAAAGCACTGGACGACGCCGGGAAAACCTATGACACGATTGATGCCATCGCCGTAACTCAAGGGCCCGGGCTGGCAGGTTCGCTGCTGGTCGGTCTGAGTTTCGCCAAGGCCTTGGCCTTCGCTGCCTCGAAGCCGCTGATCGCGGTCAATCACCTCGAAGGACACATCCACGCCGTCCTGCTGGAGGAGAGGCAGAGAGGCAACCGCAATCTGGACTTTCCCATTCTCGCGCTGGTGGTCAGCGGTGGACACACTCATCTGTATCTGGCTGAGACTCGCGAGGATGGGTGGGTGTATCACAATGTAGGACAAACCCGCGACGACGCAGCGGGCGAAGCGTTCGACAAGGTCGCGAAGCTTCTGGAGCTAGGCTATCCTGGCGGACCAATCATCGACTCTCTCGCCCCACACGGCGATGCGAATGCCGTGAAATTCCCTTTGGCTCAGATCAAGCACCGCGACCGCAATCCCGAGAACCGGCACGATCCCGACGCGCAGCGAAATGATTTCTCCTACAGCGGAATCAAGACCGCCGTGCTGCGCTACGTGGAGCTCCAGGGGATGCAGCCCACCATCGCCGCGCGTCGCCAGGCGCTCGAGAACATCCCGAATCCAAGCGCTGAGGATTACCTGGCACTCTGCGACAAGCAGACGTTAGACCTGGTGGCGTCGTTCCAGCGGGCAGTCGTGAACGACCTTGTGAGCAAGGCGCTGGCGGCAGCTCGCGAGTACAGCGTTGCCACGCTGCTGGTAACCGGCGGAGTGGCAGCGAATTCTGAGCTGCGCACCAGCTTCGAGAGAGCAGCGCGGCAAGAGGGCCTGACCGTGTATTTTCCTGCCCGCAAGCTCTCGACCGATAACGCCGCGATGATCGCCGCCGCAGCCTACCCGCGATATCTGGCGGGTGAGTTCGCGGAAGCGGAGTTGTCGGCGGAAGCAGGGTTGCGGCTACGGTAGGGCGATGGCAGTATCTGTCGTCCCTATAGGACCTGGCGATTTTGTAACTTACCCACGAATACCCGCGGGAGGGTAGTGACGATAACTCGCTGCCAGATAACAGAGCAGTGGTGTTACTGGCCACAACAGCAGCACAAAAGCGCACGTCCAGAGAAGAAGAAACGACAAACCTGCGACGGAGAGTCCGAATTTTCCATATTGCAGGGCACAGCAGCAAGCCAATAGGGCGGTAACGGAGACGATTCGAAAAAGACCACGCCGGCTGAATGAAATCGCGGCCATGGCGAGCGTCACCATGTACGCGACTCGCAAAGGAATGGCAGGATTACTGGATAAATAGCGGGATACGAGCCAAGCTCCGCCAACTGCAGTACCAATGCATGTCGCCACCGCCATGCTAGCCAATGTTAACTTCAAGGCACGCATTCAGGCTTTCCCCAGATTCACCGCCAGGTTCCACATCGTTGTTGCGAACACCCGATTAAACCACCAATGGGAGCAAACATTCCATGACGGGGATCACGAGGGACGTGCCGTCTGATCAACCCAGACCATCTGTCGTCCCTAACGGGACTTAGATCCATTTGGTTCTGCGCACCCACCGCTGAAGCGGTGGGCTAAGCTCTGTTGCGCCTACGGCGCGGGTCTTTCTCTGCTGCTCCCCGTAATCGGCAGCCGGAACAGGCTGCGACTCACCCTCACTCCAAAGCCGATGTGCTGACGATCCCAGCGAAGAGCGAATGGCGAAAAGCGAAAAGCGAAAAGCGAATAGCGAATAGCGGCACTACTGACACCTCCGCGCTTTCGTCCAAGGACCGTGCGGGTCGCCAGAACCGCTTATTCTTCGTCTTCGGTGGGGATCTTCGCTTCGATGTCCATATCGCGAAATTCGCTGGAGTCGAATACCTCGCGGCATTCAAGACACTCCACGAATTCGGAGTCCTCGTCTCGGGAGACGACCTGGACACGGGGGTGAAGACATACATTGGGCATAGATCTGCTCTGCAGAAGATTGCGGACGGCCGTAGCCGGCTGGATGAAATTCATGCCATGGTCCGCCTGGGGCGGACGGTCCTCGAATTGGCGGTATTTTAGACTGAGGAGAAGCGAAGTCAAGCGTTTCCTCGCGCTGCCCATGTTAAAAGTGTGAGGCCTACCCCCGGCGACGGCGGCCTGCGATATTCGTTCTTCGCTCTTCCAGTTTCGTATCCCTTCACAATTCCCCGCTAGCATCCACTATCCACTTGCCGTGTCATCCCGAGCGAAGCCGAGGGATCTGCAGTTTTCTCGTCCGGCGCTAAAGCGCGTTTCGGAGGGCAATCACATCCTCCCCCGCATAAATGCGGGGGCTTCCACCGGGAGGGAGTCGCATCTCCCCTCACAGATGCGGGTATCTGCCGGGAGGAAGCGCTTCTCCCGCGGTGGAAATGCGGGCTTCCACAACAGAGAGGCGGCCAGACCTGCACCCCGATCGGGAAATATCCGATGATTTTCGTCGTAGATTGTTAACTCTTTCACTGCCAGCTACCTACAGCTCACTCCCCAGTTCTTCCGTTCGCTGAAAAACTTGCGCTGATGCCACGGCAGGCCGTAAAATCGATTTGCGACTGAAAAGGTCGTATATGCGTCTTATGGGTAACCGTCCCGAATGCTGAAGCTCACAAAAAAGGCCGATTACGGATTGATCGCCATGCGGCACTTGGCCGAGCACGCTGATTTGGGCGCCTGCAGCGCCAAAGACCTGGCGGAGATGTACAGCATTCCTCATGAGGCGCTGGCGAAGATTTTGCAGCGACTCACGAAGGCGGGGTTGCTGGTTTCGCAGTATGGGACGAATGGTGGCTATACGCTGTCGCGCGACCCGCGGCAGATCAGCGCGTTTGAGGTGATTCGAGCCATTGAGGGCCCTATGTTCATCACCTCGTGCAGCGTGAGCGACGATTGCGAGCAGAGCGACCATTGCACTATTCGCGGCCCGCTCCGCAAGGTGAGCCGCAGCATCGAAGAAGTTCTGAATCGGCTAACGATTTGGGAGATGACCGAACCTGAATCGGGTGCGGAGCCGGCCACGGAGTTGGTCACGCTAGGTTGGAGGCGCGACAAAGCCGCGCAAGTTTAGGAGAAGCGACCTTATATGAGCACTACTGCTATTGCCCCGGAAAACGTTGACGTGAGCAAGGGTGTGAAGCTGCCCATCTACATGGATAATCACGCCACCACGCGCACCGATCCTCGCGTGATCGAGGAAATGCTGCCCTACTTTACCGAGAACTTCGGCAACGCCGCCAGCCGCAACCACGAGTTTGGTTGGATAGCGGAGCAGGCAGTCGAGCAGGCGCGCGAGCGCATTGCTAAGCTGATCGGCGCAAACACCAAAGAAATCATCTTCACCTCCGGCGCGACCGAGAGCGACAACCTTGCGATCAAGGGTGTCGCCGAGATGTATCGCGAAAAGGGCAATCACATCATCACCCAGGCCATCGAGCACAAGGCGGTGCTCGACACCTGCAAGCGGCTGGAGAAGTATGGCTTCCGCGTCACCTATCTGCCGGTGCAGAAGGACGGGCGAATCGATCTCGACGACCTGAAGCGCGCCATGGACGACAAGACGATCCTGGTAACGATCATGGCGGCCAACAACGAGATCGGGGTGTTGCAGCCCATTCGCGAGATTGGCGCGCTGTGTCACGAGCGCGGTGTGCTGTTCCATACCGACGCGGTGCAGGCCATCGGCAAGGTGCCGTTCAACGTGGTTCAGGACAATGTTGATCTGGCTTCCATCACTGCGCACAAGCTTTATGGACCGAAGGGCGTTGGCGCACTCTACGTTCGTCGCAAGAATCCGCGCGTGCAACTGGTCGCGCAAATCGATGGCGGCGGACACGAACGCGGCATGCGTTCGGGAACGCTGAACGTGCCCGGCATCGTGGGATTGGGCAAGGCATGCGCGATCGCACAGGAAGGCATGGCGGAAGAGGCGAAGAAGATCGCGGCCCTTCGCGACCGGCTGAAGGACAAGATCATGGGCCAGCTCGACGAGGTCTACATCAACGGCTCGCTGGAGCATCGGCTGCCCAACAACCTGAACATCAGCTTCGCCTATGTGGAAGGCGAGTCGCTGCTGATGGGCATCAACGATATCGCGGTTTCGAGCGGCTCGGCATGCACCTCAGCGACGCTGGAGCCATCTTATGTATTGAAGGCCCTCGGCGCCGGAGACGATTTGGCGCATAGTTCGATTCGTTTCGGCCTGGGACGCTTCAACAACGAAGCCGAAGTTGATTACGTAGCGGAACGCGTCGTAGATACGGTCAATCGTCTGCGCGAGTTGTCGCCGCTTTACGAGATGGCGAAAGAAGGTATCGATCTGACGAAGGTCCAGTGGGCGGCCGAGCCGTCGGCGCACTAAGGGATTTTCCTTCGCGGGCTAAAGCCCGCGGGGAATTTTATAGCGAGTTTTGCGGCACGACCAAGGTCGTGCCCTGATACAAGGCTCGCAACGCCAGGTTTGTAACAGGGCGCGCCTTCAGGCGTGCCGAACAGGGTTCTTTTTGGAAGGGGCTTCAGCCCCCGAGGAGAAATAAAAGAATGGCATACAGCGATAAGGTTCTCGATCATTACACCAATCCTCGCAATGTCGGCTCGCTCGATAAGAACAGCGCCGAGGTCGGCACTGGCCTGGTCGGCGCGCCCGAATGCGGCGACGTCATGAAGCTGCAGATCAAGGTGAACCCGGCGACGAACATCATCGAAGACGCCAAGTTCAAGACCTTTGGCTGCGGCTCGGCCATCGCTTCGTCTTCGCTCGCGACCGAGTGGGTGAAGGGCAAGACAGTTGACGAGGCTTTGCAGATCAAGAACACCGAAATCGTAAAGGAGCTGTCGCTGCCTCCGGTGAAGATTCACTGCTCAGTGCTGGCGGAAGACGCGATCCGCGCCGCCATTGGCGATTGGAAGAAGAAGCAGGGACAAGGCCAGACAGAGAATGTTCCGGTAGCGCAGCAGGCGTAGACTTAGGGCGAGGATAGGCGTGCCGGGCAGCCGCAGGGCTGGGCACGCCGGAATCGAAGCATGAGCACAGTCAACATCGAGAACCCGGTACAAGCTCCGGCCCAGCCCGCCAAGGGCATTCAGGTAACGGAAAAGGCCTTGGCGCGCATTCGCTCGGCGATGGCGAAGGAAAACATCTCGCCGACCGAAGGCGGCCTGCGCCTTGGGGTGCAGGGTGGCGGGTGCTCAGGGCTTAGCTATAACATCCGCTTCGATACCCAGCCACGCGAGCGCGATCGGGTGTTTCAGTATGACGACGTGCGCGTGTTCGTGGATCCAAAGTCCTTCATCTACCTGCACGGCATGATCCTCGACTACGAGGAAACCCTCATGCACCAGGGATTTGTCTTCCAGAATCCTAATGCGAAGAAGTCCTGCGGCTGCGGCAGCTCGTTCTCGTGATGCTGCGAGATTTCCCCGACAATTCTGATGAAAGGCGGCTTTGCGATAGTCGGCGGGGCTCGATGCTCTAAGCCCCTTCAGGGGCGACCCAGATGATAGCCCAGCACGAAGCGAAGCGGAGTGCTGGGTAAGCAGGATTTTAAAGATTTGAGCCCCTTCAGGGGCGGTAAAAAGCAGATCCCTCAACGGCTGAAGCCGTCTCGGGATGACAAAGAATAAATAAGCGGCTCACCGGCACGACTGAAGTCGTGCCCTGACGCGAGGGTCCGATGGCAACGACGAAGCGTGACAAATCGGCCGCAAACGGCATCCTGGTAGCCAGCCAAGACAAACCGCTTAAGGCGCATTGCTGGTCTTGCGGAGATATGCGCGCAGCACACTTTTGCCTGCAGTGTGGCAAGGTGCAGCCGCCGGTTCCCGTGGATTACTTCACGTTCTTCGGCCTGCCCTATCGTTTGAATCTCGATACGAAGCAGCTCGAACGCGAGTTCTACGATCTGAGCCGCCATCTTCATCCTGACATCAATGCCGGCGGCAGCGGCCCTGAGCAGGAGTGGAGCTTGGAAAAGAGTTCCCAGCTCAACGACGCTTATCGCACATTGAAGGACCCGATCACTCGAACCGAGTATCTGCTGCGCCTGCAAGGCATTGAACTCGAAGAGCAGTCACAGGCTGCAACGGAAGAGGCGCGGCGCACGGGCAGGGTGAAAAAGCAGGTGGTGCCGCCGGATCTGCTGGAAGAGGTCTTTGAGCTCAACATGCAACTGGAAGAGCTGCGGATGAATAAGAAGATGGGCGAAGACGATCGCACGCTCGAGCATGACGTGCAGGCGACAAAGCAGCATCTCCAGACCAAGCACGACAACCTGATCGAGGAGTTGCGCTCGGCGTGGAACGACTGGGATGCGTTGGTTGACCGCGGCGATCGCGGGGAAACAGTCCTGGAGAGCGATCGCGCTCAGGTGCGCAACCAGATGGTCGATGTACTGAATCGCCGCTCGTACATCCGCAACTTGTTGCGCGAAGTGGAAGCGGTGCTGGAGAGCTAGCGACCATAGGGGTCCTTCCACTCGTCGCTGCGCTCCTCGCTCAGGATGACAAACATTTAAATGGCATCTGATCGCATTATCGGAATCGACCTCGGCACCACCAACTCCCTGGTGGCCTACATGGAGAAGGACCGCCCGGTCGTCATCCCGGGCGAAGATGGGCTTAATTTGGTCCCCTCGGTTGTAGCGCTTGATGAAAACGACCAGATCGTTGTCGGCAACGCAGCCCGCAAGTATCTGATCGAGACTCCTGAGCGCGCCGTCTATAGCGTCAAGCGGCTGATGGGACGCGGCGTCGAAGACATCCAGGACGAACTGAAGCTTTTTCCTTTCCGCCTCGCTGACGATCTTGCGCCCGGCGAAGTGCTGCGCATCAAACTGGGCAACAAGACCTTCACCCCGCCCGAGATTTCGGCCTTCATCCTCCGCCAGCTCAAGCGCAACGCTGAGCGCTACTTCGCAGCGCCCGTGACCAAGGCGGTCATCACCGTTCCAGCTTATTTCAATGACGCACAACGCCAGGCGACCAAAGACGCTGGCCGCATCGCCGGACTCGAAGTGCTGCGGCTGGTGAATGAACCTACGGCGGCGTCGCTGGCATACGGTCTGGACGAAAAGAAAGACGGGACGGTTGCGGTTTACGACTTCGGCGGCGGAACCTTCGACATCTCCATTCTCAAGCTGCACGAAGGCATCTTCGAGGTCATCGCAACCAACGGCGACACCCATCTGGGCGGCGACGACATTGACAATCTGCTGATCGCCATTGCCATTGACGACATACAGGGTGATCTGGACTTCGACGTGCGCCGCAACGCGGAAGTTGTGCAAGCCATTCGCAAGGCGGTGATCGATGCAAAGATCGCGTTATCTGCGAATGAGTCGACCGCGCTCGATGTCGAACTTCCAGGCGGAAGGCGCTACCAGCGTCAGATCACGCGGGAGCAATTCGAGCAGCTTATTCAGCCGGTGGTCAATCGCACGGTCGGACCAGTGAAGCAGGCGATCAAGGATGCCGATGTCACGGTGCAGCAGATCGACGAAGCTGTGCTGGTAGGGGGCTCAACCCGCATCCCGCTGGTGCGCAAGTTGGTCGAAGAGATGTTTCAGCGCAAGCCGCACGCGGACCTGAATCCTGACGAAGTGGTGGCGCTGGGAGCTGCCGTGCAAGCCAACATTCTCGCCGGCGGCACCGAAGCCACCAGCGACATGCTGCTGCTCGACGTGACGCCTCTGTCGCTCGGCATCGAGTCGCTCGGCGGAGGAGTGGCCAAGATCATTCATCGCAATTCGACCATTCCAGCGTCGGCGACCGAACACTTCACCACCGGCGTCGAGGGGCAGACCAACGTGGCGGTGCATGTGGTGCAAGGCGAGCGCGAAATGGCGAAAGACAATCGCTCGCTGGCGCGCTTCGACCTGAAGGGCATTCCACCGATGCCGGCCGGCCTGCCACGCATTGAGGTTAAGTTTCTGATCGACGCGAACGGCATCCTGCACGTCACGGCGCGCGAGTTACGCAGCGGCAAGGAAGCTGAGATCGAAGTGCAACCCAGCTACGGCCTGACCGACGAGCAGGTCGAGAACATGATTCTGGAATCGTTCGACTACGCGGAAGAGGATTTCCGCCAGCGCCAACTGGTCGAGGCGCGCAACGAAGCGGACACCATCCTCACCGCGCTGGAGAAGGGCCGCAAGAATCCGGCATGGGAGCAGCTCACGTCGCAGGAACGCTCCAGCATCGGCAAGTTGGAGCGAGGGTTACGCGCCGTGTTGCCGCAGGAAGACTATCAGGCGATCCGCACTGCGATCGACGCGCTGAATCAGGGCACGATGCGGTTGGCTGAGCTCATGATGGATTCCGCTGTAGGTGCTGCACTCAAAGGCAAGACGATGGATAACGCGGACGTCGGCGAAGGCCCGGAAGCACCGCATCCCATCGCACAGGCGGAGATAGAGAACTGAGATTTTATGGCTGACGAAAAAACCCAGGGCAGCGGAGCTGCCACCATCGAGGCACCGGGAGCGAATACCGTCCGGGTTACCTTCCTTCCCGACAACAAGACGGTCGAGTTCGAGCACGGCAAATTGCCCTACCTGGAGCACGGCAAGCCTGAATCGATTCTGGATGTGGCGTTGAACTTTGGCGTTCATCTGGATCACGCGTGCGGCGGTAATTGCGCGTGCACGACCTGTCATGTCGTCGTGAAAAAAGGCAAAGAATTGCTGAGCGACATGGAAGACGACGAAGCCGACCGCCTCGACATGGCTGCCGACCTACAACTCGAGTCGCGTCTCGGCTGCCAGTCGGTAATCGAGAAGCCCGGCGAAGTGGTGGTTGAAATTCCGGCGTGGAATCGGAATTACGTGTCAGAAGGACACTGATTATTCACCACCGAGAACACGGAGTACACGGAGAGAAAGGAAATCAAAATTCTCTGTGGCCTCGGTGACCTCGGTGGTGATTTCTTTTGATGATTGCCTGAAAGGACACTCATGGCCGCTGAACTACGCTGGGATGACGCCGAAGATTTAGGGATTGCCCTGGCCGACAAGTATCCCGACCAGAATCCGCTGGAAGTCCGCTTTACTGACCTTCACCGCTACATCACCGAGCTGCCCACATTCGTTGACGATCCTAAGATGTCGAATGAATCGAAGCTGGAAGCGATTCAGATGGCATGGTACGAGGAATATCAGGATCGCAACGAATAGATTACGATCCGGCGCTGGTAGACTACGATATAGCCAGAGATGGAGAAAGAGCTCGCCGATCGATTGCTTAAGAGGCTCAGTCCTGGACAGAAGCCCGCAACACTGTATCACTACACGTCAGCATCCGGCTTGGTCGAAATTGTGAGCTCAAGATCTATATGGGCAACGGATATTCGCTTTTTGAATGACAGTACGGAGTACAGATTATCGCTGGGTTTAGTTAGCGATCTAATATGGGAACGTTCAAAGAAAGCAGGTAACGGCTTCCATATTGGGCTTTATAAAGCACTTGCTGAAGTGCTGAACCATGCGCAAGCGCCCGTATATGTCAGTTCCTTCACTGAGAATCCGGACCAACTAAGCCAGTGGCGCGCCTATTGCCCCTCGTCGGGAGGATACGCGATCGGGTTTCGCAGCCGGCGCTGCTGAATTCGTCTGAGTCCAACACTACTCAGTTTCTTGCTCGTTGTATTTACGAAGAATCAGACCGGTTAGAGCTGATGAACGAACTGCTCGATGGGGTCGCCGAATTCGCGGACGCGAGCATGTCTAACCATCTGGAGCGTGATCGCGTCTATCGCGAGTCGTTTAAGCTGCTAAATCACTTGCTCCCGTTCGTGGCTCCCGTCCTTAAGGACGGGAGTTTTGCAGAAGAACGGGAGTGGCGGCTTGTGAGCATCGCAGAGGTGTTCGACGCAGAGCATATGCTCTTTCGCCAGGGAAAATCCATGCTGGTTCCGTACTACGCACATCGATTTGAAAGCAAACAGAAGGGCGAGATCGTGGAGAGCGTTGTCGTCGGTCCTACGCCACACCCGGGGTTGGCATCGGAGGGAGTCCGGGCGCTCCTCGCATCGGCAGGATTCACCTCTGCGATGGTCTCAACCTCGGCGATCCCATACCGTTCTTGGTGAGGTCTGCGCTCTGATTACCGCCGGAAAATCGTAATCCCTGATTGTTCGGCTGCTTTGCGCATGGCCCCATCGAGAGTGGCAAGGGTCAGCTTTTCCCGGGAAGCCAGATCGAGATAAGCCGCATCATAAGCCGTAAGACCATAACGCATCGCAGCCGCCGTTCCGTCGCGAATAACGGTCAAAGCTGAAGCCGCTTCTTCAACGTCAATGTTCAGGCGCGACAGGGCTAGGAGAAACGCCGACTCATCGGCGAATGTGATGCGCTTGCGTAGATGGGCGACGGCAAGGCCATTGGCAACCTCTCGCGCCCAGAGTTCAGGGACGCGCAAGCCGTCGCGTTCAACAACGGCCAGAACGGCGTCGGCATAAGTGCTGCTTTCATCGGGCAAGCCCCATGCAAGGGCAACGGAAGCATCGACGACCAGAGACATCTAGCGGCGGCCGTAGCGGACGTAATCGCGTGTTGTCCAACCCTCGGGGTCGGGCTTAACGCGGGCGCGCAAGGCACGCATCTCTGCGACTACGCTGCCGGAAGGGGCAACAGCGGAACCAGCATCTTCTTCGAGCAGACGCAAGGCGGCATCCTTCACCAACCGCTCGGGCGCTGTGCCAGCCTTTGACGCGATCTGCGCCAACTGCGCTTCCTGCTCGGGGGTGAACTGTACTTCCATAGCCTTCAGGGTAGGTGAAAAACCATTGCGTGGCAATGGAGGAGCCCTACACTCCCACCACTTCCTTCTTCTCTACCTTCGCCTCGCGCAGGTATTTTGCGGCTTCCTCCGGAGGCGTGGGGTTCTGGTAGAAGCCGGTTCCCCACTCGAAGCCGGCGGTCTTGGTCAGGCGCGGCATGAATTCGATGTGCCAGTGGTAGTGATCCAATGCCGGTTCCTGAACCGGGGCGGTATGAATCACCAGGTTGTAGGCCGGGCTGTCGAGTACCTGATCGGCGCGCGTTAATAGGTTCTTCAACGATTTGGCCAGTGCCTCGTAGACCTGTGAGGAAGAGTTCTCGAAAGCCGATTCATGCCGCTTGGGCAAGATCCAGGTCTCAAAGGGAAACCGCGGGGCATAGGGAGCGAGGGTGAGGAAGTTCTCGTTCTCGCCGACGACACGGGTACCATCTTCGGTCTCCTGGCGGATGATGTCGCAAAACACGCAGCGCTCCTTGTACATGTAATACTGTTTCGCGCCTTCCATCTCCTCCAGTACATGCTTGGGCACGATAGGCAGGGCGATGAGCTGGCCATGCGAGTGCTCGAGCGTAGCGCCGGCGGCGGTTCCGTGGTTCTTGAAGATCAGGATGTATTTGAAGCGCTTGTCCTTCTTCAGGTCGAGAATGCGGTCACGAAAAGCCCAGAGAACGTCCTCGATGCGCTTCTCGGGCAGCTCGGCCAGGCTGACATCGTGCTCGGGGCTTTCGACGATGACCTCATGCGCGCCAACGCCGTTCATCTTGTCGAACATGCCTTCGGCTTGACGGCTGAGGCTGCCTTCGATTCCCAAGGCTGGAAACTTGTTGGGGACAACGCGAACCGTCCACCCTGAACCGTCGCGTCCGGCACCGTTGGGGCGATAAGCCAGCACTTCGGACGGCGTCTTGTTCTCATTGCCGGCGCAGAACGGGCAGAATCCACTCTTCTTCTGAACCGGCTCGCGCACAAAATCGGCAGGGCGCTTGGCACGGTCGGTGGAGATGATTACCCACCGCCCCACGATCGGATCTTTCCTCAATTCAGGCACGGCAACCTTCCTTCGGAGCGTTCGTCACCGCCCCGGTTCGTCGTTCTCTCTTCTGTTTATTCACATCGGCAAACTGCATTCTTCAGTCAAGCAGTGCAGGCGAGCGGGCGCTCAATCGGACATCTCGGCACTGGATGCGAAACCGGCACCGGGGGCAGCGACGTTCGCAAGCTCTAGATTGTACAAAATCCAACGGCTTCCCAGCGACGAAAGTTATTTCGTAGTAGTTGGTCAGTTTGAATAGGGATGCGTGCCCGTTCGTCCGCTCTCACTTCGTCCGGGGTCGCTCAGGGCAGGCTCTTTCGCGCGCCGGCGCGAATCGGCACGCCCAGACCGGGGTCCCCGACACACGCCGATTTTGCGTGCGTCGGGGTGGAAGATCCCTCTCTTCGCAAATAAGGCTCGTTCGGGATGACAATTAAACTGACCCACTACAGTGTTCGTCTGTTACCTTGTTGCAACACGGCTAAGGGCTGGAGGTTGCGATGTCATCCTCTTCACCGGATTCTGGAACCTCGTCGAAAGTAACCATCGTCTGCCTGGCAAGCTACTTCAAGGGGAACGAATTCATCGAGGAGTGCCGGCGCCAGGGCTGCCGCGTGCTGCTGGTGACCTCGCAGAGCCTGGAACACGCCGCCTGGTCGCGAGAGAGCATCGACGAGATCTTCTACGTCCCCGATGTCGACAAGGTCTGGAACATCAACGACGTGATGCTCGGGCTCAGCCACGTGGCGAAGACCGAGAACATCGACCGCATCGTAGCCCTCGACGAGTTTGACGTAGAAACGGCGGCGATCTTGCGTGAGCACCTTCGGGTGCCAGGAATGGGACAGACCAGCGCGCGCTATTTCCGTGACAAGTTGGCGATGCGCACGCGAGCCGCCGCCGAGGGACTGCCGGTACCGGCGTTCCTCCCTGTGCTGAACCACCGCAAGCTCAACGACTTCATGGAGCGCGTGCCCCCGCCCTGGGTACTCAAGCCGCGATCCATCGCCGGCTCAATCGGGGTCAAGAAGCTTCACAGCTCGACTGAGTTCTGGGATGCGGTCAACCAATTGGGCGATCAGCAGTCCTTCTATCTCCTGGAGCAATATATCCCCGGCGTCATCTACCACGTCGACACCATCACTTACGAACGCCAAGTGCTGCTTTCAGTCGCCAGCAAATACGGGCGACCGCCCATGGAGGTCTCGCAGAGCGGCGATGTTTTCACGACCCGCACGCTGGCGCCCGGCTCGGCTGAGGAACGGGACCTGCGCGCGTTGAACGAGCAGGTACTGAAAGCCTTCGGTATGTTGCGCGGGGCCTCGCACAGCGAGTTCATCCGTGGCCAGGATGGCCGGCTGTACTTCCTTGAGACGGCGGCCCGAGTGGGCGGTGCGCATATCGCAGAGCTGGTGGAGGCCGCCACCGGCCTTAATCTCTGGGCGGAGTGGGCCAAAGTCGAGGTTGCCGGCGGCAATACGCCCTACGCGGTTGTGCCGCTGCGCAACGACTTTGCCGGACTGTTGATCTCTTTAGCCAAGCAGGAGTGGCCGGACACATCGGCTTACAACGATCCGGAGATCGTTTGGCGTATGAACGATAAGTCGCATCACGCAGGGCTGATCGTGAGATCACGAGATCCTAACCGTATCGAGCAGCTCATACGCGAATACGCGCAGCGGTTTCATCACGACTTCTTTGCGTATGAGCCGCCAAGAGACAAGCCTTCGGCGTGAGCCATGGCTTGCAACGGCCGATCCGGGTTATACTTTGGGTATGAAAACGGCAGTTTCCATTCCGGACGATGTGTTCGAACAGGCTGAGCGGCTAGCCAAACAAACCAAGCATTCGCGCAGCCGCGTATTTAGCGACGCTTTACGAGAATACGTGGCACGGCATTCGCCGGACGAAATCATGCTGGCGGTAAACAAAGCGTGCTCAGAGATTGGCGGTGCTCACAATTCCTTCACGACGTTGGCAACACAGCGCATCCTTGAAGAGAGTGATTGGTGATTTCGCAAGGCGAAATCTGGTGGGCCGAACTTCCCTCACCCAGGAAGTCGGGCCCAGGGTTTCGCAGACCAGTTCTGGTGGTACAGTCTGACTCGTTCAATCGTAGTCAACTAGCAACTGTGGTTTGTGTCCCCCTTACCAGCAATGTGAAATGGGCGCTGATGCCAGGAAACGTTCACCTTGCGGCGCGCAGCACAGGTTTGCCGAAAAACTCCGTCGCCAACGTCTCCCAACTGATCACAATCGATCAATCCCTTCTAACGGAGCGCGTGGGCAGATTGCACGGCTCGAAGCTGGATCTGGTATTTGCGGGCATTGAGCTGGTACTGGCACGCAAAGGATAAGAGATCGTCTGGCGCATGAGCGATAAGCCGCATCACGCAGGGCTGATCGTGAGATTCACAGGATACTGACCGTATCGAGCAGCTCATACGCGAATACGCGCAGCGGTTTCATCACGACTTCTTTGCCTATGAGCCGCCAGGAGATAAGTCATCGGCATAGGGGCTCAGTCATAGGGACGACAGAATCCCGGGCCCCGGCACGGTCAATCGTGCACAACCCTCACATGGCCGTTGAACGTTCTCTCACTGCCCGTTCCTCTACAATTCCTCTGTGCCTTCTGACCGCCTCACTCAGGTGCTCGATCAGCTCAAGCTCTATGAGCATCCGCTGGTGTCGTTCAACGCGCGGGAGAAGGGCGATGGCGTCGAGGTCATACTCAGCCCGCGCTTCAGCGAGCCCAAGGTTCACACCTACTATTACGACCTGCACCCCCGCGATCTCGAAGACTCACAATTCGAGTGGACCTTCCAGCGCCAGCTCTTCGACTGCCTGCATGATTACCTGGTCGAGATGTTCATCCGCACGCCGCAGCACCGCAAAGAGCACGCGCAGATGCAGCGCGAAGGAAAGCTGTGAGCTCGCCGCCCGAGCCGCCGGGTGCCCCACTCATTTCTGGGGTTGGAATGAGTGGGAATCCGCTGCGCGCGCGCATCGTTGAGGAGATTCGTCGCCGCGGGCCGATTCCGTTTTCGCGTTACATGGAGATGTGTCTCTACGAGCCGGAGCTGGGCTACTACGCGCGGCCGCGCGAGCAATTCGGCAAAGCGGGAGACTTCTACACTTCCAGCGACGTGCACGCGGTCTTTGGGAGGCTGCTGGCGCGCCAATTCGAAGAGATGTGGCGCGTGCTAGGCTCGCCCGATCGCATCGATCTGATCGAGTTGGGTCCGGGGCGAGGGTTGTTCGCCTCGGACGTGTTGGATTGGTCGGCAAAGCAGTTTCCCGACTTCGCGCGAGCGTTGCGGTACTCGTTGGTCGAGCAGTCGGAGCATCTGCGAGCGCGATTGCGCGAGCGGTTGGGGGAACACATAGCGGCAGGCAGGGCGAGGATTTGTGATTCGGTGGAAAGCGCGGGGGCTGAAGCCCCTTCCTCTATGAAGCCGCGGGAACGCGGGCCTGAAGGCCCGCACTACCCGAACGACGCGGTACACGACCCGCCCATCATTGCGGTACACGACTCGCCCATCATTCTCTTCGCCAACGAATTCTTCGACGCGCTGCCAGTCGACATCGTCGATCATCGCGGCAGTGTGCGGGTGGCAGAAGAGCAGGGAAGACTGGTCGAGCAGTTTGTTCCGCCTTCAGCGGCAGAGCTAGCCTACATCGACCATTACAGCGTTCACCCCGAACCCGGCGAACGGGTTGAGGTCGCACTCGCCGCGCTCCAGTGGATCGACCGCATCGCGCAGCGCTTTCGCAATCGTTCCGGCTTTGCCATGTTCATCGACTACGGTTACACGCGCGGGGAGCAACTTGCCGGGCGCCATCGCGACACATTGATGACCTACCATCGCCATCGCGCCAGCGCCTCTCCCTATGAAGCTCCCGGCGAGCAGGACATCACCGCCCACGCGAATTTCACTGCTCTGCGCGTCCGAGGTGTTGAACAAGGGCTGGACGAGGTCGCTCTGCTCACCCAAACCCAGCTGCTACTCGGCATCGGAGAAGAAACGCAATTCGCCGACGCCTTCCAGGATTGCAAGCTGCCGCAGGAGCGGGCGAAGGTGGCGCTGCAACTACGCCACTTGCTCTCTCCGGAGGAGATGGGAGAGAAGTTTCACGCCCTGCTACTGTCACACGGCATCCCCAAGAGCGACTCGACACAACTTAGCGGAACCAAGCTGGCCGGCTAAGCAGGCCGCAAGGGTACCTCAAGCAACTCAGCTCGTCCCGATGTTTCGGTCTCTGACAACCCATCGGGCGTCGGAATCCTCTCATTGCTTGGCCGCAAGCGAATGGCGGACGAGTGTTGCTAATCGCTTAAGCCCTGATACGGGGAGATCCCGGATCACGCTAGTTGCGGCCGGCACTTGCGAAAGGAGATTAGCAATGCATAACGCGAAACGACTTGGATGGCTGGCAATACCGGCCTCGATAATGCTGTTGGCCACCATGAGCTTTGCCCAGGCGGGCGGCGCGTATCCGGGGCAGCCAGGAGTCCCAGGACGGGGAACGCCGGGTGCCGTGGGTCAGCCGGGCACACCAGGATATCCGGGGACGGCAGGATACCCCGGCCAGGCGGGAACCATGAGCGACGCTCAGGCCAACGGAACAACCGGCGCACAGACCGACGACAAGACTTTTATGAAGAAGGCGGCTGAGGGCGGACTGGCGGAGGTGCAGATGGGCCAGCTGGCGCAGCAGAACGGCGAGAGCCAGGAGGTCAAAGACTTTGGCCAGCGTATGGTCACCGACCACTCCAAGGCCAACGATCAGCTCAAGCAGGTTGCAGAGAAGGAGGGTGTAACGCTGCCGACGTCGCCTAGTTCGCATGATCAGGCGGAATACAACAAGCTGTCGAAGTTACAGGGTGATGCCTTCGACAAGGCCTACGCGAAGATGATGGTTTCGGACCATAAGAAGGACATTGCGGAGTTCAAGCGCGAAGCCAGCTCGGGGAGCGATGCGCAGGTGAAGAACTTCGCAAGCCAGACCCTGCCGACCTTGCAGGAGCATTTGCAGTTGGCTGAGAAGATGAACAGCGACGAGCACTCGGCTTCGCACTCCGGTAGCTCGGGCGGCGGTTCTTCCCAGAAGTAGCTGTTCTAGAAACACAAGGCCGCCAACTCGGCGGCCTTATCCCTATATGGCGGCTTACTGTTTTTCGCGATCGGCAATGAGGATTCCATTTCTCGCGTAGTTTTCGCGCGGAACCTCGACGAACGCGATCGTCAAGGCCTCGGGATTGACTTGCAGCTCTTCCTGCATCACCTCAGTGATGCGTTTCGCCGCCCGTCGCTTCTGTTCTAGCGAGCGGCCCTCCAGCATCGTGATCTGCACATGCGGCATAAAGCTTCGTGGTGGGACTCCCCCGATATTGGGGAGCCTATTTCGCCAACTCGAAACCGGCAAAGAAATAGCTTAGCTCGAAGCGCGCGGTGTCTTCCGCATCGGAGCCATGCACCGCGTTGTGCTCGATGTTGGCTGCCCACTTCTTGCGAATGGTACCTTCGTCCGCTTTCGCCGGATCGGTGGCTCCCATCAGCTTGCGGTAGTCGGCGATCGCGTCTTCCTTTTCCAGCGCCATCACCACGATAGGACCGCTGGACATGAAGTTGGTCAGCGATTCAAAGAAGGGACGATGGACGTGGACGGCGTAGAAGCCTTCCGCTTGTGACTTGGTGATGTGCAACATCTTCATTCCGATGATGCGGAAATTGTTTTGCAAAAGGGTGTGGATGATGTCGCCGGTAGCATTCTTCGCTACCGCGTCCGGCTTGATGATGGAAAGGGTACGTTGCAGGGTCTTCATGATTTAAGTTGTCAGTTCTCAGTTGTCGGTTGTCAGTTAAATGGCGAGGTATCAGGTCTCGGGTATCAGGTGTCAGGTGCGAGGGAAGTCGTGCTTCGTATCCTTCCTCGTCGCCACTGACAACTGACCACTATCTACTCATCACCGCATCGCGAACCTTCACCAGCGTCTCGCCAATCTCGGCCGGTGAATTTGCGACGTGAATGCCCGCGGCCTGCAGGGCTTTGATCTTCTCCTTCGCGGTGCCTTTGCCGCCGGAGATGATGGCGCCTGCGTGACCCATGCGGCGTCCCGGAGGAGCGGTTTGCCCGGCGATGAATCCTACCACCGGTTTGCGCACGTTGGCCTTGATGAACTCGGCCGCGGTTTCTTCGGCGGAGCCGCCGATTTCGCCGATCATGATGATCGCCTCGGTCTCGGGGTCCTGGTTGAACAGATCGATGGCGTCTACAAAATTCGTGCCGATGATCGGGTCGCCACCAATGCCGATGGCCGTCGACTGACCGATGCCGCGCGTCGTCAACTGGAAGACCGCCTCGTAGGTCAGCGTGCCTGAGCGCGACACGATGCCGACGTTGCCTTCCTTATGAATTTGTGCCGGCATGATGCCGATCTTGCACCTGCCGGGGGAAATGATGCCTGGGCAGTTTGGTCCGATGAGCCGCGAGTTCTTGGTCTTCAGATACTCCCACGTCTTTACCATGTCCATCGCAGGAATGCCTTCGGTGATGCAGACGATGAGCGGAATGCCGGCATCGGCGGCTTCCATGATGGCGTCGGCCGCGCCGGGTGGCGGAACGAAGATCACGGTCGCATTCGCGCCGGTCCTGTCCACGGCTTCGCTCACTGTGTTGAAAATCGGCCAGCCTTCATGCGTGCTGCCGCCTTTGCCAGGAGTCACTCCTCCGACGACCTGTGTTCCGTACGCCTGCGAAGCCTTAGCGTGGAAGGTTCCTTCGCGCCCGGTTAATCCTTGCACTACCAGTCGTGTTGATTTGTCGACCAGGATGCTCATTCGTACCCCCTTGGCGGCGGCGACGACTTTCTCGGCCGCGTCTTTCATGGTCTGTGCCACGATGAAATTCAAACCGCTCTCCTTCAGGATTTCGCGTCCGCGTTCGACGTTCGTCCCTTCCAATCGCAGCACGATGGGCAACTGAATGTTCGTCTTCTTCGCCGCACTCACGACGCCGTTAGCGAGGGTGTCGACGCGTAGGATGCCGCCGAAGATGTTGATGAGCACTGCCTTCACATTCTTGTCGGCCAGGAGGATTTCAAACGCGTGCGTCACCTGCTCTTCGTTGGCGCCGCCGCCTACGTCGAGGAAGTTGGCGGGCATGCCGCCGGCGTATTGAATGATGTCCATGGTGGCCATCGCAAGGCCGGCGCCGTTGACCATGCAGCCTACATTGCCGTCGAGCTTGATGTAGTTCAGCGCGTACTTGCTGGCTTCGACCTCGAGCGGATCTTCCTCCGAGATGTCGCGCAGATCGCGAATGTCAGGATGGCGATAGAGCGCGTTGTCGTCGAAGTTCATCTTCGCGTCGAGGGCAAACAGCCGTCCGTCCGTCGTGGTGATGAAAGGATTGATCTCCACCAGCGAGGCGTCGGTGTCTTCCGCCGCGCGCGCCAGCGCCATCATGAACTTCACCGCGCCGCTGATGTATTGGGTGTCGAGCCCCAGCCGGAAAGCGATCTTGCGTGCCTGGTAGGGCTGCAAGCCGAGACCGGGGATGAGGTGTTCTTTGATGATGGCGTTGGGATCTTTCGCCGCAAGCTCCTCGATCTCCATCCCGCCCGCCGCTGACGCCATAAAAACGTTGCGACCTACCTGACGGTCGAGCACGATGCCGAGATAAAGCTCCCGCGCGATCGGCAGCGTCTCTTCGATCAGCAGGCGCTGGACCTTCTTGCCCTCCGGGCCGGTCTGGTGGGTGACCAGTTGCATGCCCAGCATTTTGTCGGCGATCTCGGTCGCGTCTTGCGCCGACTTGGCAATCTTCACGCCCCCGCCTTTACCGCGTCCGCCGGCGTGAATTTGCGCTTTGACGACGACTCCGGAGGCGCCTTCGTGTAACAGCGATCGAGCCGCAGCTTCGGCTTCTTCGATGCTCTCGACCATCTGTCCCCGAGGCACTGCCACTCCGTACTTCGACAGTATGGCTTTTCCCTGATACTCGTGAATTTTCATGATTTATGAAGGCGAGCGAACGCTGGAAAGCTCCGCCGCTCTGGCCCGATGGGCCGCATATCTCCTTGCAAGATGGCGAATGGATGAAACTAATCAGTGTAATTGAGGGGAGGAGGGGGAGCAACGAGGGGTGGGGAGAAGGTCTCAGGCATCAGGTCTCAGGCATCAGGTGTCAGAGGTCAATCTTCTGATATCGGATTGTCGGCGGAACCTGACATCTTATGCAATATCTGAAACCTGATACCCGACACCCGACACCTGAGACCTCTTAGTGGTAACATCCCGCGTGATGAGAGACACACCCGTAACCATCGAAGTCGTTCAGGGCGACGTACTTGAGTTCTCTGCCGATGTACTAGCCCTGAAGTATGCTCAACATCTCTTCGGTTCTGACCAGGCAGTTTCGACGCTTCTGATGGATAAGAAGATTATCCATAGCCTTGCCGCGGTCAGTCCGCTTCCCGGCAAATACGTATGGGTCGACAGTCGTGGAGTGCTGCCTAGCACTCACGTGCTGTTTGTTGGCGTGCCGACGATTATCGAGTTCGGCTACACCAAAATTGAGAGCTGGGCTGGGCAGGTGTTGGACATCACGGCGCGAGACTCCCCCGATGCCCGGCACATCGCGGTTACGCTGCACGGACCCGGCTACGGTCTTGACGAGATCGAAGCTCTTCACGCCGAGGTGCGCGGCATCTTAGGGGCTGTCCAGTCGGGGAGAGCGCCCGCTCATCTGAACCGCGTCTCGATCGTGGAGCGCAACAGCGCTCGCGTAGCGCGACTCCAGACTGCTTTGCAGCGACTGCTTCCTGCGCAGCCTGTACCTCCCGTAACACCGGCCAGAAAGAAAGGCCTGGTGAAAAAACCTTCGCGCAGGTCCACGCCGCGGCCTGCAACCCATGGTCCGGGAGCAGGGCCTCCAGCGGGAGCGGACTTCGACGTCGCACTTAAGTCGGATATCACCGTCGGTCCGCCGATCAAGCTTCGAATCGCCAGCCAGCTGACCGAGAGCGCGCACGTGGAAGATGTGACCGTAACGTCGCCGGTATCCACGAACCTGCAATCGGCCGCGCAGGTGGAGAACAAACCGCGCGTCTTCGTGGCCATGCCGTTCTCCGAGGAGATGGAGGATGTCTTCTATTACGGGATTCAAAACCCGGTGAGGCAGCTGGGCTACATCTGCGAGCGCGTGGACCGGGAGGCGTTTACGGGCGACATTCTCGACCAGGTGAAGATGCGCATCGAAAACGCCGAGGTCGTGATCGCCGACCTGACCGGCGCCAATCCGAATGTCTACCTCGAAGTGGGATATGCGTGGGGCAAGGCTCGCACCACCGTGCTGGTTGCCAATAAGAAAGATGATCTGAAGTTCGACGTACGCGGACAGCGATGCCTGAAGTACCAGAGCATCAAAGATCTGGAGAAGCTGCTGACAACGGAGTTGAAGAGCTTGGGAACGGATCGCAAACGATAGGCGCAGTGTCACCTAGAAAATATCTTGTAAATCGCGGAGCCGAAAAAGCTGCTGTGAAAAACAAACCGGTCTTGTGCCGCCGACTGAAGTCGGCTTTGGATGCCAAGGTCGTGCCCTGGCGCGAACCGTCGTCAAGGCAAGTCTTTCGGGAGTCTGCGAGCGATTAGCAAGATGGGTTTTACAAGCTATCTGATAAATCGAGAAACCGAAGTCCTTCGGGGGCTGAAGCCCTCACGTATTTTCGGAGGCGTAAGCGCTGGCCTGAAGGCCAGCACTACCCGAGATTCGACTTTGTTAGTAATTTCTGAAGCCGTGCCCTTTCAATAGCGATTTGTGAGATGTGTCGTGGTTACTGCGTGCTGGCCGTCGCCTTCTGCGGTGCCTGTGCCGGAGCGGCTGCCGCCGGCCGGTTGCGCAACATAAACATCGTGCCCGACGGCAGCTTCAGATGTTCTTTTTGCGAAAGCAGAAACACGGCCCCGTTCTTGGCTTGCAGAAGGCGAACGTCGTCCAACCGCTGGTAACTTAATTGTTGCACTTCGCCGGTCTCAACGGTTCCGTCTCGCAAAGGATGGGCCGCCGATATTGAAAGCTCGCTGGTCGGATAGCTCTGGGAACTGGAGCGGCGCCGATAGAGGCTTTCGGGCAGGCTGATGGCTCCCTCGAAGGCACTGTCGTTCTGTGCATCGACCTTCGCTTTTAGCGTGATTTGAGAGGTGATGAACGCGCGCAAGGGGACGCTGTGTTCCTTCCACTCCGCCTGCTGAACCACCAGCAGCACCCACGAAGGCTTGTCATCCGTACGCGAGGCTGCGCCCACAATCTTCCCGCGTAACTTTGTGTGCTCCGGCATGACCAAGCCGTTGGCGATGAGCACGGGCTCCAGGGTCCGCATTTCGACCACATCTCCAGCCTTGCATTTTTTGGTGTCAATCGTCTTATTAAGCTGGGCTGGGATGCGGAGGTTATCGGGAACCTGGTCAGCCGGAGTCGTCGCTTGCGGATCTTGAGCCAAGACCGCGATAGCAGAAAAGAGGACAAGCAGGAGCATGCGCATAGCTCACCCCTCTGGCCCGCACAGGTGCTATTAGGGTAGTCCAGGCAAGGTCAACGCTCAAGGAAAAAATGGACCGAGCTTGCTCCGCGATTTGTTGCCGCCACCGTCCGCCCGTGCCGGTGGCCAACAAGAAGGGTGAGCTGAAGTTTGATGCGCGGGGAGAGCGATGCCTAAAGCATCGAAGATCTGGGGAGGCTGCTTGCGCCGAAGTAAAGGGCTCCGGTAGTCGCAGGCGAGACAGGGCCCCCCGTCCTATTTTTACTGTGCGCTGCCGGCTGCTTTCGTCGCACCCACTTCCGTTTGCTCGACGGTTGCTTGGTTGCGCAACATAAACATCGTGCCCGAGGGCAGCTTGAGGTGCGGCTTTTGCGAAACCAGGAACACTCTCCCGTTCTGGTCCTTCATAAGACGCAGGTCGTTCAGCCCGTGATAGCTCAATTCCAGCGCGTCATTTCCTTCAACGGTTGCGTCTCGCAGGGCATGGCTCAGCGCCGCCGAAATCCCTCTGCCCGGAGCACTTTGTCTGGCCGCGGTGTGGCGGTTGTAGAGAGTGTCCGGCAGGTTGATGGCATCCTGAAAAGCATTGTTACTCTGCCCTGGTAGCTGGGTTTTTATCGTGATCTGGGCAGCCACGAACGCGTGTAGCGGAATACTGTGTTGCTTCCATTCGGCGCGCTCCACCACCAGCACCAGCCACGAAGGCTGGTCGTTCTGACGAGAGGCTGCCCCCAGAATTCTCCCGTGCAACTTGGCGCTCTCCGGCATTACCAGGCCGTTAGCGATGAGCACCGGTTCCAGGGTTTTCATTTCCACCACATCTCCGGCCTTGCACTTGTTGGTATCGATTGTTTTGGAGAGCTTGGCGGGGATGCTGAGGTTATCGGGGACCTGTGAATTCGGAGCGAATGCTTGCGGATTTTCCGCGAATAAAGCGACAGCTGAAAAGAGGATAGATACGAGCACTCGCATGGCTCACCCCTCTGGCCGGTCTGACTGAAGTGGCAGTAGGGTAGTGCTCGGCATGTTCAAATGCAAGCAAAATTGTTGGCTCTATTGACCTTTGCATAATATAGTTACAGCGGAAAGAGTTCTGCTTGTTCCCAGAAAGCGCAGACCAAGGTGGGCCGACGGCGCATCCGACGCAACGCTCGGCGTGCGGAATCGCTCAACTGTCCAAAGGTCGTGGGGCAGAAGTTGGGTAATTCGTGCTGCTTCCAGTGTGACCACAGATACTCCACTGGGTTCAGTTCTGGAGCATAGCCGGGAAGATATTCCAGCCACAGACGCCCCCTCTGTTGCTGTACGAACTGCCAGACGGCACGGCTGCGGTGCCCCGGCAGTCCGTCCCAAACGATCAGCAGCTTGCCAGGAATGTGGCGCAGCAGATGAGCGAGGAACTGGATGATTTGCGGGCTACGGATTGCTCCCGGAAACAGGCGGAAGTAAAAGTTCCACCAGGTTACGCCCGCTATCGCCGACAAGGTCTTCCAATTAAAGTGGTATTGCAGCACGGGGGTCTGTCCGCGGGGTGCCCAGGTACGGCAGCGGTGGGGACGCTCGCTCAGCCCGCTCTCGTCGATGAAGACGATCGTGCGACCTTCGTTTTTGGCCTTTTTTTTAACTCCGGCCAGCGCTTCTGCTTCCACCGCCGGATCTTCTCTTCGTCCCGCTCCAAGGCGCGGCCCGTCGGACGCTGACAACTCCATCCCAACTGCCGCAGGATGCGCCATGCCTGCGAGGGATGGTAGGAAATCCCACATTCTTGCTCGATCAAATGGGTGACACGGTTGGTGGTCCACAATCCGGTCTCGTAGCCCAGGCTTTCCGGACCGCGTTTGAGTCCCTGCTCGATCTTGCCCAGATCCTCCACGCTCAACCGTGGCTTGCGGCCAGCACGGCCCGCCTTCTTCAGCCCGGCGCGGCCGTTCTCGCGTAACTCGGCCGCCCACTGACTTACCGACTGCCGGTGCGCTCCCACTCGTCGGGCCACTTCCGACTGGCTGTACCCCTTCTCCAGCAGCCGCGCCGCCTGCATCCGCCGCTGCTCAAGTGCCTGAAAGTCTCGCCGAACTCCGGCCGGATTTCCCATGCCCAAACCATAGCACGAGATCAAGAAAATGTCACTATATTATTCAATAGTCAATAAGTAAGAAAATAGTCTTGCAACGAGCTTTAAGCGGACGCTTTTCGGGACAGACCCAGGGCTCTCAGTCAACGGAGAACTGCCGTGCGCCGATGCTTGGAGAGCAATGTTCCAACCGAAATTCTGACGGCTTCGGTACCGGTAGGTCTAAAATACCAGACCCAGGGAGGCCTCATGCTGTTGCGCCTTCTGTTTCTTCTTCTGATTTCGTTGCTGTGGTTGCACTCTGCTTCGGCACAATCAGACGCGGCGAGTGCGCAGCGCGTGCCTGCCAGCTGTCCAGTCACAAGGCAGTTCCAGACCAGCCTGTTCGTTCCGCCGTTTCCATATCCCGCTACATCGTTTCCGAACCGCTTCTGGTTCGGTAGCGACCGGCTCTGGACGAGCCTACCTGGGGACGGAATATGGACAGGATTTCCCCGCGGTGCGGGCAGCAACCGCCCCTATCGGGAAAAGCTCTTCTACTGGCGAGCTGGCTATAACGCTCGGTTGGAACAGCAGCCCCCGCTAACCGTGACAGGCACACGGTTGGACGCTCCGGCTCCCCCTCTGGTGGCGGACGAGCATGCGAACGGCGGATGGAATCAGCCCGATCAGCCGTTCATGGTGATGGGCATTAATCTCCCGACTCCCGGATGCTGGACGATTGCTGCTCGATATCAGGACGATGAGCTGAGCTTTGTGGTGTGGGTTGATTACTGATCTGGCTATGGGCAGGCCTTCAGTCAACTGTGAACCGCCTCAACCCAACTGCCTGTAATGAGATCTCCCACACGAATGCCGGATTGTTTTTGAGATACCGCCGCCACAGGCGGCGTGGCTCTTTGCGTAGCCGATCGAACCACTGCAGTCCGCTGGCTTTGACCCACCGCGGCGAGTCGTTGAGCAGGCCCGCATGAATATCGAACGCCGCTCCGACGCCGGCCATCAGTGGCACCTCGAGTTTGCCAATGTGCTCGGCCATGAATCTTTCTTGCTTGGGCGTGCTAAGACCGACCCAAAAAATATCAGGCTTACACCAAGCGACCTGCCTTCGCAAGTCGCTTTCCTGCGCCTCCGACAGCTCTCCGAATGGCGGGGTGTATGTCCCGACAATCTGGAGTCCGGGGAAGCGCCCTTGCAATCGCCTGCGCAGCAGCTCAGCTACGCCCGGCTTGCCTCCGTAGAGAAAGTGCTTGTAGTCCCGGTTCAGCGACCAGCGGCAGACTTCCGCCATGTAGTCTGGGCCGTACACCCTGCCCATTTGGCGATGTCCTTGCGCACGCCCCAGCCACACCGTCGGCATGCCGTCGGGCAGGCACAGCGTCGCGTCGTTCAGGACGCGACGCAGTTGCGGATCGCGGTGCGCCTCCATCACGCCGTGTACGCCTGTGAGGCAGACGTAGCCGCGTGCGCCGCTCTGGAGGAGGCAGCCGGAGAGGGTGACCGCCTCCTCCAGGGTCGTCGCGTGCACACCGACCCCGAGCACGTTCGCGCGTGGCAGTTCGGCGAATCTAATCGGCTGCATACGCCAGTACGGGCGCAAGCCGTCCCGCTTTGCGCAACTCGCGTTCGATCCACATATAGGTCACCTTCAGCCCGTCCCGCAGGCGGATCTGTGGCTCCCAACCCAGCACTATCCGCAGGCGCGAATTGTCGCTGTTGCGCCCGCGTACTCCCTGGGGCTTGCTGACATCGTGGTACTTGGTGAGCCTCTTGCCGGCGATCTCGCATGTGAGGTCGACGAGGCCATCCACGCTGATCAGCTCATCGGTGCCGAGGTTCAGCGGCTCGCGATAGGCACTGGCCATCAGGCGCAACAGCCCTTCAACGCAGTCGTCGATATACATGAAGGAGCGGGTTTGTTGACCATCGCCCCAGACCTCGATGTCGCCGCCGTCCGGCGTGAGCGCCACCTTGCGCGATATGGCCGCCGGAGCTTTTTCCTTGCCGCCTTCGTAAGTGCCAAGCGGCCCATAGACATTGTGGAAGCGAACAATGCGCGTTTCCAGGCGGAAGTCCTGGTGGTAATAGCGGCAGAGCTGCTCGGTGAATAGCTTCTCCCATCCATAACCGGCTTCCGGGTCGGCGGGGTAGGCGTCTTCTTCGCGCAGCGGGGTGACGTCAGCCTCATGCTGCCTGTAACCGGCGTAGACACATGCCGACGACGAGAACAGGTAGCGCCGCACCCCATTGATGCGCGCGGCCTCAAGCATATGGGCGTTGATGAGGATGTTATTGCGCGCGATATCGGCCAGGCTGGCGGTAATGTAGCCAATGCCTCCCATATCTGCGGCGAGGTTGTAAACCTGGTCGATGCCGCGGGTGGCCTGAAGGCAGTTGGCCCACTGCCGCAGATCGAGCAACTCGAAATCGTCGGCGGCGGTCGGCTCGAACTCCGGCTCCTTGATGTCGGCGCCGCGCACCCAATAGCCTTCGAGCTTGAGCCGCTTGATGAGGTTATGGCCGATGAACCCTCCGGCCCCGGTAACTAGAACGCGAGTTTGTGATTTCATGATTGCCTCAGAGTGGTGGTATGGATAAGTCGGGAAGAGAAGCCGCATCAGCCCGGGTTGAAGTCTGCGACGGGAGCTGTGGGCTGCGCGGGGCGCGAACTACAGGTCCCTCGGCTCCTCCCCCTCGGCTGCGCTCGGGGTCGTCGCTCGGGATGACAGCCGGAGGAAGATGATGACCTTGGAGGCCCGCGCTCCAGATTGCACTGCTTGTTGCTGACCGGGGTGGGGAGAGAAGCACCGGCTCCCAGGTGTTCAGTGCGGCGTCGTAAATGGCGGTCAGCTTTCGGTAATTGCTCTCCGGCGAATAGTGCTCGATGCAGCGATGGCGAGCTGCCCTGCCCATCTCTCTGGTTTCGAGCGGATGCGACCACGCCCTCTGGATGGCACAGGACAACTGCTCTGCGTGGTCGACATCGACGTGAAGTCCCGTGCGCCGGTCGGACACCAGCTCCGGCAACGCGCCGGTGCGAGGCACGATGGCGGGAACGCCGGAAGCCATCGCCTCCAGCACCGTTATGCCAAAGGTCTCGTAGCAGCGGCTGGGAGCCACCAGAAATCGCGCGTCCCGTATGCGCCGCAGCGTTTCGTCGTGGGCAAGGCGTCCGGCGAAGGTGATATGGCTGGCGTTCGATTCCTGGGCGAGTTGCCTGGCCGCCTGCTCCAGCGGTCCGGAGCCGACGACCAGCAAAGGAATATTCGCAAGGCTGCGCCAGAGCTGGAGGAGCTGAAGAATGCCCTTTTCCTCGCTGAGCCGCCCGGCGAAGATGGCATACTCTCCCAACCCTCGCTTCGGCTGAAGGATTTCGGGAGCGAAGTGTGGCTTTACCACGATCTTGCTCGCAGGCAGACCGTGTTGGCTGAGCGTAGCGCGGCAGAATTCGCTGGGCGCGATGTAGGCAGCCACCCTGTTGCGCCAGGTTCCCAGCACGCGATGAGCGCCCAGCATGAGCGCGACCACGGAGGTTTGTCGCCAGGAATCGTGATAGCAGCCACGCAAGGCCGCCTTCGTCAGGCTGCCGTGGCAAGCGTTGCAGTGTGCCGCGTTGCGAAAGAAGTTCCCACCCGGGCAAACCAGGCGGTAGTTGTGTACGGTTTGAACCACCGGCACGCCTTCCGCCGCACACGCATAGTAGACAGACGGGCTGAGCAAGGGCAGCAGGTTGTGGCAGTGCGCAATCGCGGGCCGCTCCTGGCGGATGAGCGAACGCAGCTCCCAATACGATTCGTAATCCCAGGTTGTGGTAAACGGAAGAAACGCCTTTCGGCTGTAGCCGAGTTGCGCAATCTCGCGATTATGCCTCGCGTATTGCAGCACACGGTGTCCATTACGACGCAGCAAGTTGATCTCGGCATTGACGACTGAGTCCTCGCCGCCGGGCTCGAGATATCGATTGTGGACTACCAGGACGGTATGTCTTGCCATAGCACGGGCTCCAAAGTTCTCATCCACCGCGTGTCGAAGCCGATCCTTTGCCGAATGCGAATCTCGCGCGCGATGTTGCCGGTCAAGAGCTTGCGCGTCAGGCGGCGGGCTCGGGCGTAATAGCGACAGGCTTCCAGGCTCCATGCCGGTTGCTCGCCCCCGGTGCTGCCACGCTGTACCAGGCGGCGCTCCTCCGCCCGGCGGTCGGCGTTGCGCAGGCTGACGTTGTCCTCATGCCAGCGAAACGCGGCGATGAACTGCGGAACATAATGGAAGGTGCATCCCAGGCGCGCCAGTCGCGCGAAGAACTCGAAATCCATGGCGATCCGGTAGTCGCAGTCAAGCAGCAGTCCTCGTTCGATCAGACGGCGGCGGAAGAAGGTCGAAGTGGAAGGGATATAGCAGCCGAAGTACAGCAGCACCTGCTGGTCAAAGTCGTGCTCCACCTTGGAGCGCACGATGCGCCCCTCGGGATCGACGAAGATGCAGTCGCCATACAGCACATCGGCCTCAGGATGCTGCTCGGCCGCCCTCGCGATCGCCTCTAAACCGCCCGGCAGATAGTAGTCGTCAGCGTTGAGCCAACCGACGAGATCGCCGGTCGCCATCCGGAAGCCTTTGTTGATGGCATCGGATTGACCGCGGTCGGGTTCGGAAATCCACCGCAGATGGGAATGGCGCTCAAGAATCTCGAACGTGCTGTCGGTCGAGGCGGCGTCGATCACGATGTGCTCGGGAACGATACCGCTCTGCCGCCTGGCGCTGAGTATTGCGTCTTCCAGGTATGCGGCCCCATTGAAGGTCGGGGTGATGACGGAAATGCTTGGGAATGACATAAGGGTTCTCGAATGAAAGCAACTGCGAGAAGGAAAGCGATCAGGTTGGTGGACTGGACGGCTGAGTAGGGCCAGGGTGTGAAGCCGAGGGATACGATGAATTGCGCTGCCAGATAGGCGAGCACCGCGTTCACCATAGCCCGATTGCCTGGCGGGGAACGCTTCCCCTGCAATCGCAGGCAACGGAACAGAGACAGGTGATAGGCGAAGTACAGGCCAAGACCCAGCAGCCCGTACTTCAACCAGACGTGCAGGGGCGCATTGTGAACCATCACCGACTCTTCTTTCCAGTCGCGTATCAGGCAGGTCGGATAGGAGCGCCCGAGGCCAATACCCATCACCGGAGAGGCGCGGACCTGTACCCACGCGTCCAGCAGATCGCCGACGTGGTCGGCGTTATCCTCGCCATACAGTGAATCGTCTCTGGTGAAATCGATGCTGGCGAGACGCTCGGTGAAGGACGTGCCGAGCACCAGAAATGCGACTGCGACGATGCACAGTGGGAGGGCCAGGATCCAAAACCGCCGTCCGCGTGCAATTAGCGCCAGCAGCAAAACTCCGATGACGAGTTCTGCCCAGTAGGTGCGGCGGAAGCAGAGGGCCACCATCAGCATGGCGGCGGCACTCAGCAGCAACCACAGCCAGCGTTGTCGGCCTTGCGAATGGCCGCCGGAGAGCGATAACCCGAGAATCGCGACGAACACCAAAGCCGAGATCGAAGGTCCGTCAAACAGAGGTATGCGCAGACCAAGCAGGTTGTCACCTTGTCCGCGTGCGTAGGCAAGGAACAAGGTCGCGATGCGGACAGCCGCAACCACACCAAACAGGAACACAGCAGCGCGAACATCGGACGCGGTCTGAATCCAGAAGCGGTAGATGACGTAGAAGGCCACGCCCAGCGCCAGCGCGCGCCAATCGAAGAAGAAGTTTCGTCCTCCGCGGTCTATGCCGTAGACCAGGCTTATGGCAATCGCGGCGCCGAATGCGGCCAGTAGCAATGCGGGCTGGCGCGGGAACGTCGGATTTCGCCGCCGCGAGCAACTGAGCGCTAACCCGTGTGCGAGCGCTAAGCAAAGGACGAGTACATCAATCACCCGCAACCCTCCAACGACCGGGTTGTACAACATGCTTTTCGCCGCCGTTGCGCCCGCCTGCTGGTATTCCACAACAAAAATCAGCGACAACAAGGAGCAAAGCGCCACGCCTCGGACCATGCGCGCAACAGCGCGATGAGGAGTAGCGATCTCCAAGTCCCGGCTCCAGGCGTGAGTATTCACCTCTCGAACCGAAGCGCTCATGCGGATGCCACACCCGCCAGTACAGCCGGAGTTGTGCTCGTTCCGTAGACCGACTCGACGACTCGCTGGAAGTCGAACTCCCACGCGCGGCGCCGCGCCGCAATGCTCAACGACTCTCGCAGCCCACGGTTCTCAGACAGCTCGCGCAGATGTTCAGCGATGTCGTCGGCGATGGTTTCGGCGGTCCTGCTGCGGGCTGCAATCAGGCGCCCGCAACGGTTGTCTACGATGTGGCCTGGCCCGCCAAGATCGGTGCAGACCACCGGCAACCCGTGCGCCATTGCCTCGAGTACGGCCATTCCGCCAGAGTCGCGCAGACTCGGAAACAGAAACACATCGTGCTCGTGGAGATTGCGCTGGGCCTCCTCGTGCGGCAGCCAGGGTAGCCACGCCACCTGGCTCGCAATCCCAAGTTGGTCCGCAAGCGATTGGAGCGAGGCTCTGGCTGGTCCATCGCCAATGAGCGTCAGGCGCACGGGAACGCCGAGTGCCTTCAGCCGCCGCATGGAGAGCATGGCGATTTCCAGACCCTTCCATTCCAGGAGGCGTCCGACGTAGACGCAACGCAGTGTGCGCCCGCTGCCTACGGGCTTACGTCCGCTGAAGGCGAGCTGCTCCCGGGTGATGCCGATAGCCAGCCGCACTTCACACTTGTGGTGATATCGCGGAGGTACCAAATTCAAGGAGTCACGCGACGTCAGGTAGATCCGTTGGGCGCGCCGGAATGCACTTCGCATCAGCGGATCGAAGCGGGCCAGCAGATTGGCGCAGTCGCGTACAACTTCGAGCGCTCTTGCCCGAGGCGTCATTCTGCGGCGAAGTGCGCCCGGAACGCGCTCTCCCCCGGAAACCGGACCGAGGTAGAAAGGAATTCCCAGCCATCCCATGAAGCTGGGTGCGCGCAGACTGACGAAGGTTACATGGTGAACGTAATCGAACCGCCTGGCGCGATTGAGCCGCCGCGCTTCACAGAATGCAAGCCACTGCCACAGGAAATAGTAGAGGTAAATGGCGCCGGGAAGCTTCTTCCAGGTGCGGGCCCAGCGGGGAAGATCGCAGTAGACGAAGTGAAGATGACGGGCCTCCCTCGCGCGCAGCCCTAACTCGATCAGCCTTCGATTCGAGGTGCGGGTGATGACCCAGACCTCGTGGCGCAACGCCGCCAATCCTGTTGCCCACATCCAACCGACGGCGGGTTCCGAGCCCTTGCCCGGTTCGCACGCGTACGCTGAAAGAAGGATGCGCGACATCAGAAGACTCGGGTCTCCGCGAGTTCGGTGAGATCGGGGCCTGCTGATCGGTGCGATTGTAGTTCGAGCCGCCGCATCGTTCGCTTCGACAAGTAAGACAGAACGGTTGCTATTGCCAGTTCGAGGTTCTCGCTTGCTGACGCCGCAGACCGCCAGCGTAGGTCGACGGCACCGGGGAGCAATGGGAAGGGAATTGTCTCGTTCGGCGATACCACTAGTGTGGATTCGACCAGAGCACGCATCACCTTCGCGGCGTTGCAGGAAGTGACAACCCACGTGCGTCGAAAGGCGGGCGCTAGTAGCTTGGTTAACTGCCAAGCCAACGCTGTCCGCTCTTCCAATCCCCCGCCGCTTATGCGGACAAACAAACCGGTGGGACGTGCCACGCGCGAGACAAGTCGAGCGGCGTCGCGGATGAACGATGACATTGCGGCGCTCGCGCTCTCCTGGCGAGGTGCGCGGTTCAGTTCGCATTTGAGGCGACGTGCGAGATTCCTGAATCCCTCGCGATCATTTTGCAAAAGAGCCCGCTCGATCTGGTTCGCAGGTTCACGCGGCCATCGAGCCAGAGCTTGCTGTGGTTGTGCGCTGGCCGCATACAGCGCTGCCAACTTTTTCCATTGAGCGTCGCTGAGAGTCTGCTTCAACACCTGTTTGGTGAGGTAATACTTGAAGTCGATGTCCGGGGAAGGACGGAAGTAGCCGCCTGCCACCCGTCGTCGCTCGCGAAGCAGCTGGTCTGCGCTCATCCAGAGCCTGCCGTGGCGGCGATAGTCGGTGGTGCAGTCGGGATTCAGAAAAGCCACCATGTCGCCCTGCTGCTTAGCGAGTGCAAAGTAGGTTGCCGTGGTCTCATGTCGGATTACCTGTACCAAGTGGCCTCCAACACCGGCGGCTGCTGCGGCAAGCAATTGGGGAACGGCCTGGTAATCGCAGGGGCGGACGGCGAAATCCATATCGGAATCAGCAAGCCCGGGCAGGTCGCCCTCTGCGCCGAGAAGACAATAGGGCAGTTCCGAATGGTTGAGCGCCCGTATGACGGCTGTCCACAGTTCGCGGCGAAGACGATACTGGGTGTTCCCAGAGGAAGAGTTGTCGCCGCCAACTTGCGACGGTTGCGCCGCTAGACCGCCCTGCGTTTCTGTTGGCTCACAAGCACACGCTGTCATGGGCGATCCGCTATCGTCCGACGCAGAGTGGCGAGAAGAAACGCCGGATATTTTTGGTCGCGCGTTGCGGGCGCGCGGAGAAGGGTTTGCAGCAGGTAAGCGATTTCGAGCTTCCAGCGAATCGAGCTGCTCAAGGCAAACGGGTAGCGGAAGCGCAGTTCCTGCGAGACCGGCTGCGGTCGTCTGCCGAATAGGCAGCGGGCCATGTGCACGAAATGGTAGGCATCGTGCAACGGCAGTCCGCGAGGCTGCGAATCTTCCCAGTCAATCAACGCTGCCGAGCTGTCGTGCAGCTTGATGTTCCACGGCGCGAAATCCCCATGGAGGCGCGCCGCCGGCAGTTCGCTGGCGTCATCCATGCTCTCCAAAGCACTGGTCATCAGCGCGGCATCCGGAGCGCTCCGTTCCCGCTGGGCCGCTGCTTTTTCCAGCGAAGATGCCACCTCCCGCAGAGTGATGCATTCGCTGTGATGCTGCAGCGATTGCAGCAGATCCGCGACCTCGCGAGTGAGCTTTATGCCGGCGCGCGAGCCGCGCATAACGGTTTGCGACGAGATACCGGCGCTTCGATCGAAGGCGACGAGTCGTGGTGCGGCCAGAAACCCCTCGTCCTGCAACTCAAGCAGCGTCTGAGCTTCGCGTTCTATGGCGCACTTCGCGGCCTCGGTGAGCGGTACCTTCACAATGAGCTCACACGCGTGCGAACTGCGGTCGATCAGGTGCAGGATGGCTTTGCGCGTGTTCCCAGGTGTACCCAGATACACCAGCAACTCCGGCGCGGAAGGCCGGCGCCAGCCGAGGGAGTTCCAATCCAGGTCGGAGATGCCATCGAGGTCGGTGGTGTGGGCTGTCGGCAGAGCACGCGCCGCGCCCCATCGCAAGGCCGTTGTCATCACCCCCCACGCGAGACGAGATGTCATGCGATACGGTTGCCAGCCGAGAAACGAGTCCCCGTGCAGGCGATGGTTGGCGGGAACAAACCAACGCGGCTCGGCCTTTCGTCCCAGCACGACGAAGCGGGAACTAGAGGGCGTAGTCGGAGTGCTCGCGCAAGATCTCAAATCCTCCGATGTGAGTATTGTTGGTTTCATTGAATTATGGAGAGATCAGCCTTCACCTCGGCCTCGGAACGACGCTGCAAGAGTTCCGCGACTATCGCGACAATTTCGCTCGCGACCTCGGCCACTGGCCGATCCGCATCGACCATAACGGAATTTGGCAGGTGTCCTATTTGCTGGGCATACTCTTGCCTTTGGCGTTCTGATTCGGCAAGGCTCACCTCGTGTTTGCGCTTTTGCAACTCCTCCGCGGGAACATCCAGGACAAACTGCAAGTCTGGCCGGGGAGAGAACCTGCCAAGCAGAGAGGCCAAGCCGATGCTTGTCGCAGCGAGCCGATAGCGTCGCGGGTCGACCGCGTAATCGAGGAAGTAGCGATCGAAGATCACCAGTTGGCCGGAGGCTACCCGGAAAGGGGTAAGCAGAAGGTGCGCCAGCCAGCCGTGGCCGAACATGTAGAGCAACTTGAGATAGCTGAGCAGGACGCCTCTGGAAGGTTGGGAGTGCGGCTGTGTCATCGGTACGTTCTGTTTCGGACTTCGGCCTAACGGAATGCGCAAGTGCTCAAGCTCAACACGGCTGAACAACGGTGCGAGTTGATCTGAGAGCCGAGCTCCTACGGCAGACTTGCCGGCGCCATCGGGACCGTAGAGAGCGATCCAGAGTTCAGGGATTATTGCTCTGCGCTCGCGTTTCGGGAGAAGTCGGTTTAAGAGAAATGGAAGGACATTCACAAGTGTCTGATTAGGTCCTCTTTCGCCGGTTATTGAGAGCTGCGAAAGATGCGCTCAACCGGGTGGAAGGGCGCGCGGCTGAAGCTGTGCTGAAAAGGGCGCATAAGAGCCGAGCTTTAGCTCGGGTGCGCCGTGGCTAAAGCCACATTCTTATGCGAGCTATTTCGCCGGGCTCAAGCCCGGCGCTTCCACCCGGTGGAAGCACCACGCTTTAGCGTGGTGAAGCGAGCGCCATCTCTGATGCTGGCTTTAGCCACGGCGGAGTCGGATCGATCTCCGATTTGTGACGTGCGGAGCCGTACGGATAGGCACCTGCAGTTTCAACCAGCGCCGCACGGACCGGGTTCTGCCGGATATATTCGGTATGGCGCTGATAGTCGGTTACTCCCTTCACGAGATGTTCGGTGTAGCCTCTTTCCCAAACTTCCAGGTTTGAGCCGAGTTCCTTCTTCACGCGGAAAGAGAATCCTCCTTTAACGAGTTGAACGGCTTTTTCGAGCGAGACCTCAGGAGCTGGGGTGAACAGCAAGTGAAAGTGGTCGGGCATAAGGATGAATTCATGCACAAGAAATTTCTTTTGGACGCGGTAGCGCTGTAGCGTGTCCAGGAACAGGTTGGCCATCGGCTCGGTGCGGAAGAGAGGGCGCCGTTGCCATGTCACGGCGGTGACGAAAAATGTTCGGATTTGTTGTGGGGCAAGCATTGGTTATTTCGCGGCTATTGATTGCTGCAAAAGAAAAGTCCTGTATGGCGGCGGAAGCGCCGGGCTTAAGACGGCGAAATAGCGCGGGTAAGAATGTGGCTTGAGCCCTGGCGGACCGGGGCTGAAAGCCCGGTTTCTGCGGGAGCTCGTTTCACCACGCTGAAGCGTGGTGCTTCCACCGTAACCCTTACGCTGAAGCGTGGTGCTTCCACCGTAACCCTTACGCTAGAGCGTGGTGCTTCACCCCGAAAGCATGATTTTTTTGCAGTGTGGGACAAACGTGATCTTCGGCAATTGCTGGCTGGGCCGAGTCATTCCTAATATCTGCCGTAAATCACCACCCCGACCGCCATCTGAAGAATGGAGTTCAGGCCGCGGTTCGCCCAGTCCTTAACGGCGTTCAGCGGCACGTAGACGATGTCGCCGTCGTGCAGCGTCGGATCGGCAGTCTGATTGGCGAGAATCTTCTTCAAGTCCAGCATTTCCTGCTGTGGGCCTTCCGGTGTCTGATGGATGAGGCTGCCATGGAGGTTCGCTGTGCGGTTCATGCCCTGAGCCAGCGCCAGTCCTTGTAAAACGGTAATGGGTGCGCGGTCGTCGAGCATGAATCCACCGGGCTTGCCGACGTCACCCAGGACATAAACGATCCCGGCACGGCCGACGACGAGGCGATCGCCGGGCATGAGGACGAGGTCGGAGCCGGATTGATTCTGCGGCGCGCCATCGAGCTCTATGGTTGACGGAGTGTTCGAATCTTTGTGAGTCAGCGTCGCGGTGTGCGAGGCGTTCTGCGTTAGTCCGCCGGCGGCAGCAATGGCTTCAGCTACGCGTTGCCGGCCCCATACCGGATAGCTTCCGGGATTCTTGACCTCACCAAGCACCGTCACAGTTTGGCTTGTGCTTTCGACGACATTTACCGACACGTGAGGATTGCGCAGCACTTTGGCGTCGCGCAGGCGAGCTTCGATGGCGAGAGCGGCTTCGGTTGGGGTCAGGCCGGCGACCCACAGGTTTCCGCCGACCATTAGGTCGATACGGCCATTGTTGTCGACTCGCGTTTTCTGCGACAGCTCGGGTGTGTCGAAGACAGTGATTTCGAGCAGGTCGCCGGACGCGACATGGATGAGCGGCAGGTCAGGTGCGGCCAATGTCCGGCCTTGCGTGATTACAGGGGCGCCCGCCACGACCGAGACGGAAGTTTCTGTCGTTCTGCCCGGGGCTGACGGTTGCGCAAAACCGAAACTACTGATCAGGACCAACAGCGCTATGGCGCCGCCTGCCTCTTTAGGATGGATGGATGCCGGCATAGTAGGCTTTTGCATTCCGCATTTCGGTGATGGGATATCCGTAATGCTGAGCCGTGTCCACGGCATTCAGCAGGAGACCGCCTATATTGGCGTGTGCCCGGCGCAGGGCATCACAGGCGCGGCGAATAGCGCGCCGCGAGGTCACTTCACAACGCACCACCAGCAGGACTGCATCGGCGCAAGTGGAGAGGACCAGCGCGTCGCTGACCAGAGTGACCGGCGGGGTGTCGATCACGACGTAGTCGTATGCCTCGCGCCACTGCAGGATCAAAGGCGCGACCGACTTCGTATCCAGAACTCCGGAACTGCCCGCGCCGAAGCTGCCGGCGGGGAGCACCCACAGTCCGGGCTGTTGCGATATCTCGCGCGCCGGGTCCGCATACCCATTCTCGCCGAGTAGATTCCGCAGCCCCGGCTGCATCTCCAGCCCAAAGAATTCGTGCAGCGAGGGCCGTCGCAGATCGGCGTCTACCAGCAAGACCTTTGCCCCATGCTGCGCCAGCGCGATAGCGCAATTCACCGCCGTCATCGTCTTGCCCTCCAGCGGCATGGGGCTGGCAATGGCGATGACTCGCGGCGCGAGGGGATGTGAAGCCAGCAGCAGGCTGTGACATGCCGAGCGATACGATTCAGCCGCCATCGAAGCGGGCTCGCGCAACATGAGCGCACGATCCCACTCATCGCACGGGCGACTTGCTCGTCTCGGGCGCAACGCTGACAGTCCTCGCGTGGAGCGATGCAGTTGCGGAATAGCTCCCAGCACCGGCAGGCCGGCTGCCTGCTCGGCTTCTTCCGCAGTGCAGACGGAGTCGTCTACCGATTCAAGCCCGAGGGCCAGGGCCGCGCCACACAGCAGTCCTGCACTCAGCCCGATCAGGGTTGACGAGAACGGCTTGGGCTCCGACGGCTCCGACGGAACTTGTGCAGGATCGATTACTTCCAGATTTGCGGATGACAGACCGGCTTCAATGCCCGACTCTTTCAGTTTGAGTTGCAGCGTTTCATAAAGCTGCTGCGTAGATTCGACCTCCCGCTTCATTATTGCGTGCTGGGCGGCGTCTTCATTCAGACGATAAGCCTTCTGCTTCTGCGTCTCGAAGCTGGCGCGCAGCATTTGTTCGGAGTGCAGGGCGGCTTCGTAATCGTTGCGATATCGTTGTCCGAGTTGTTTAAGTTCGTGGTCGACGGCGGCGTCGGCGCTGTTCATCTGATCGGCAATCTCCGCCAGCTTGGGATAGCCGGCGCCGAATTTTGAGCTGAGCTGCGCGTATTGGGCGCGCAACGCGGCCTGCTGCGTCCGTAAGACCTGCAACGTGGCATCGGGAACCGACGTCGCCAGCAGCTCCGGATCACCCGAAACTGCGATGCGATAGCGCGCCTCTTTGACGATGCGGTCCGACTCCAGGTCAGTCAATTGTTCATCCAGCCGTTTCAGCTTCCCGAACACGATGTTGTCGGTTTCATCCTGCCCGAGGAGTCCGCTCGTCCGCTCCAGAGTGGCCAACTGCTCCTGAGAAATGCGCGCCTTGCTCTTCAAGTCCTCCAATTGTTTCGAGAGCCAGTCGGAGACCTGGCTGGCCGACTCGTAGCTGGAGCGTAAGCTGCGCTCACGAAACTGCGCGACAATGACGTTGACCGCTGCGGCTGCGACTTGCGGATCCTTGGCGCGAAAGGTGATGACAACGATATCGGTCTTGGGGACGAGTTCGACGCTGAGGCTCTTCTGAAATCGCTGCTGCAAATGATCACGCGTGTCGGGCGGCCATTCCGTCGAATCCGTACCCGACGATTGTCGCCAGTGACCAGCGAAACCCGCATTCTGTGCCAGCCCGAGATAGTTCATCACTTCAAGCGCCATGCTGTTGCTTTGCAGGATCTTCACTGCCGCCTGTAGCCGCAGGGTCGAGTCGCTGGGATTCAGTGCCTTGGCCGCAAGCTCGTCGAGTCCGAGCCGGTTGGTATTGGCGGGAGTGACCTCGACCTGCGCCACCGCCTCGAAGCGCGGCTCGCGCGCCGCGATATACAGGACCGCAAGCACAAGCCCCAACAGGGGGCAAGTGAGCATCACCAGTCTCCGCCTGCGAAGCACGTGAAGTATCTCGAGCAGCAGCCGTTCTCCCAGAGGCTCCGTTGCCCCATAGGCTTGCCGGATCTGGTCACTCGTTGGCGCGCGCTCGAAGGGCGGAAGCATGCTCAAACGCCCCGCGCCGCGAACACCACGGAGTGCAGGAGCACGGCGACGTCCATAAACAGGTTTCGATTCCGCAGGTAATACAGGTCGTACTCCAGATTTTCATGGATGAGGCAATTGCGGTCGCCACTCAACTGCCACAGCCCGGTCAAGCCCGGCTTCACGGAGAGCCTTTGGTGCTGCTGGGGGGTGTAGCGGTCGACGATGAAAGGCATCTCCGGTCTCGGCCCGACCAGCGACATCTCTCCCCGCAACACGTTCCAGAGCTGCGGCAGCTCATCGAAACAGGTGCGGCGGAGGAAGCGCCCGATCGGCGTGATGCGGCTATCGATGCCCGTCTTCGGAGAAAAGGCATACGCCGGGCTGTCTACAAACATGGAGCGAAATTTGTACAGATAAAAGAGACGCCCCCGGTGACCTACCCGCACCTGCCGGAAAATCGCCGGCCCTGGAGAGGTCAGCCGTATCAGCAGGGCAGCCAGGGCACAGGGCAGCGCTAGTAGCAGAAGACCCAGGCAGGCGAGAAGAATGTCCATGGCGCGCTTGGCGCAGTCGCTGACGCGGTGTTGGCTTTTGGTGGCCAGGCTCGCGAGCATCATCCCGTCGATCTCGGAATATTCCAGCCAATAGCCCGGCTCCAGATAGTCGCGCGAGACGATGTAGGTGCTTACCCCCAGCGTGGCCGCGCGGGCCATGATCTCCAGCGTCTCGGCGTTATCCAGGCTGGGATCGGCGATGATCAGGTTGGTGGCCTGCATGTTGCGAAACAGTTGGACTGACAGCGGACCGGCCAACACCAACGCCGACCGCCCGTGGCCGTAGGAAGTCGCACGGATCTCAGTCCCGTTCATCGCGGCCTCTTCGTCCACGATAGCCACGGGTTCGATGCCGAGCTTGGGTGAGCGCAGCAGGGCAGAGTAAATGTTCTTCGCTAGCGGACCGCCTCCCAGGATTACAGCCTTTTGCTCGCCATAGCCGGAACTTCGCAAAGCCTGGACTACGACGCGCAGAGCTGTCTTCTCTAGCACCAGCACCACGGGCACGGCGAAGAAACAGGTCAACACTAAGCTCTTCGGGAGTGACGGCGCAGCCAGCCATGCCAAAGGCAGAGCGAACAGGAGACACTCTGCCCCTACGCGCAGCAATCGCTCAGTCTCGCGAACCGCCAGCAGGCTCAGGTAAGGGCGATATTCGCCGTGCTTCTCCAGGAGCAGCACCACCATCAGCCCGAACAGCGCGGCCGATTCCATGATTGCCCTACTCGAGAAACCGGCGACGGAACCAGCGCGGCGTAGCCAGTAACTCCAAAATGGCAGCAAGACACCACAAACCACGGCAAGCCAATCGAGCAGCCGCTCGGTGACTCCGATGACCGATGCGAGGCGGCGGGGGGCGCTGCTGTCCAGATCGCTGCGATGGTCGGGAGCCGCCGATGGGAAGGGAACTACAATTCCCAAGTTGCCGCCGCCGGGAGAAGGATGTTGTTTGCGAGTGTCGCTAAGACAAGATAAGTCATTAGGTAACGGAAGGTGCTTAACCTATTGCTTCAATGTCGGCGCCATGCAGATCGATCGACACCGACTTCATGATCTGCTCGACTGTGATGACCAGCCGGGTGGAGTTTTTTTTCTCGACCAGCACGCCTTCCCAACCAAGAAATGGACCGTGCTTAACCCGGACTCGCTGGCCTACGCGCAAGTAAGGGTGGGGTTCGATTGCAAGAGGATTGGCCGTGCAGAAGCGCAACTTCTCCACATCAGCATCTGACAAGGGAACCGGCTTGCCGCTGCGACAGACAACGCTCACGACTCCGGCGGTTTGCAGGATGCGGTGACGCTCGCCTTCGCCGACACGAACAAATACGTATCCGGGAAACAGCGGCGTGTCGGTCCGCCGGATGCGGTCGCTCCAACGGCTCAAGCGGCGGTAGGTCGGGAGCAGTGCGTCCAGGCCCTTCTGCTGGAATTGATTGGCAACCACCAATTCATGCCGCGACCGCGTGTAGGCCGCTAACCAGGCCTTTGGCAACTGCTCGGATTTTGTAGTGTCTTGCGGAGGCACGCCAAGAACTGCTTGCGGCTCCGCCATTGCCAGTCCCATAGCTCTCTGGTCTCAGAAGTCCTAGTTGAAGGTTGCTGTCTTGTTCGGCCGGCATTCAGCGCTGGGCAGGCGGTGGCGGCCTGAGAGGATAATCACTCGCACTTTCCTGGCCAAAACCGAGGCGGAAAGGGAGGAGGAGTTTTCGCGGAAATTTGAGCATTCGAGATGTCGCGCAGGGAGGACGCCGCATCGCACTGTCCAGAACTTGGACATCCGATGTCCAAAACTTGGACTTGAAGCAGGCGGCATTCCTTGGCGGCGATTCGACGTTTCACTTGGGTGAGGAAATTTGTTCGAGCTATTTTGGGGCTGGATTGTGGTAAAAAGGTCGGCATGAAAAGCTGCAAGCCAATTCGACTCACCGCCGCCTTGATATTCCTACTTGCCTTGTCATTGCTCTGCCTCGCGCAGGACAAGAAGACCGTGGTTGAAATGAAGGACGCCAAAGGCCAGAGCATTGGCCACGTCACCATTCGCGCCGAGAAGACCGGCGTGGAGTTAAAGCTTGACTTGAAGGACCTTCCTCCCGGTGAGCACGCCATTCACATTCACCAGAATGCCAAGTGCGATCCGCCGGACTTCAAGTCGGCCGGCCCGCACTTCAATCCCACCGGCAAGAAGCACGGCCTGCAGAATCCCGAGGGCCACCACGCCGGCGACATGGTGAACTTCACCGTCAAGCCGAACGGCACGGCGAAAGAGACGATCAAGAACGACGCAGTCGTTCTGGGCGACGGCTCCGAGTCGAACTCGTTGTTCGCCAACGGCGGTACCGCTCTAGTCATCCACGCCAAGGCTGACGACATGAAGACCGATCCGGCGGGGAATGCGGGGGATCGGATCGCGTGCGGGGTGATAGCGAAGTAGGGGCTGCTGCGCGCCGGGGCGTGGCGAATGGCGCGGATTTGGAAGAACCCGCGCATGAACGCTTCCGATTCGGGTGAGTCTTGTTGGTCGCCTGCCGATAGAGCTCGCGAGCGATTTCGGTCTGAGGCTTAGCATCGTTTCGATCACAAAGAGGCTTCAGGTCGCGTCCTCCGAGAGTGCGTCGGGCAGCGGCGGTGCCAGACCCTAGCCACAGGGCCCAATCCGATCGGAAGTGAACCTTCCCCGTGAGCTGGTTCGTATGGGGCCTTTCGCTTTTTGTTCACTAGTGATTCCGACGGATTTGGAAACCGTTAGAAGTGATCGATAGAGTCGATATGAAGGGTAGAATTCAGGATGGAGACCTAATGTCTGAGCTTATTTCCATACCCATGTCATATTTCGAGGTAATAGCCGACTACGAGGATCCAAACGTGACTCTGTGGCTGGATCGCGCCGCCGTCGTTCAAAATATCTTTGACGCACTGAAACCTTGGAGTATTAACGTCGATAACGTCGAAATCGTTACGAGCGGCCTGCCCTCTGAACAGGGCATCAAATTCAAATTGCCGGAAAAACGTGCGTCATTCTTTTTCGGACCGGCATCGTGCAGATTTACCAAAGACAATCCTGTTTGGGCATCAGCGGAAGAGACGATCACTATACTCGACACGGCACTCTCAACCTTGATCAGGCTGAGTGGCATAACCATCAAGTCACAAAGGACGCTTATCGCATTACATTTTCAGCCTAAGACGAAGCCCTTCTTCGAGATTTTGAAGCCCTTTGTCCCCCAGCAACTCGCCGCACTGGATGCGGATCCGGTTGAGACGATGGCGGTTGTGCTGAAATGGGACAAGCGCAAAGTGACAATCGACGGATCAGGACAAATCGCCAACGGCGTTTTCCTTAGATTCGAGCGCGAGTTCAACGGCAAAACCAGCTATGAAGAAATAGCCAATCAACTGAAAGCAGATGAAGATAAAATCTTCTCGGTATTAGGTGTGGAGGAAGACCAGGCATGAACGGCAATTTCAATAGCCAGACCTCGGGCAACTATTGGCCCGAGCCCGCGCAGGTAATGCTTTATGAAGGGTTTCAGGAGACTTCTGCGATTCCGTCCCCTGAAAGCAGCCCGCGGATCCTTTCTGATCTCGAGGATCAAATGGCTGGTTTTGAAGCTGAACATGAAGCCCTGGTCAAAGAAGTTCGTAAATACTATGTGCTGCCGGCCGATTCTTCGGTGCTGAGTTTCTTTCGACGGCACCGGACACTTCCCCAGCTACTTCTTCAAGCAGCCCAGCAGCTCAAAGAGCACTTTGGCGCGAATGCCGTCTTCACTCTGAGGGCACCCGTCGATGAGTCGGGATCGCAGACGCTCTATGCCGTTGCCATGTGGCCCGGCAACGTGCGCAATGTCAGGGACTCCCTGGCAAAATTCGATGACGAGTGGTGGATCGCGAACTCGCGACAGGCAGCAGGGTACCTTACTTTCACATATGAGCTAGTGTGATGGCTGCGCAGCCCTTCGATTGGTCAGAATATTTTGAACTGGCTGACGAGTTGGCAAAACGCCAAGACGAAGCGGCCCTCCGCAGTGCTCTCAGTCGTGCCTATTACTACGTCTATCATTTAGCTCTGAAGCGGGCGGTTGACAACGGCTTCACGACCAAGTCCGGCGAGGGCATACATACACAAATGTGGCGTAATTTCAGTGGCAGCCCGGAACCGGATTGCAGAAAGCTGGCAGAAATCGGAGGGCGCCTAAAAGAGAAGAGGGAACGCGCGGACTACAACCAGATTTACGCACGTATACATGAGGAAATTCCCGAGATGCTTTCCGACGCTCAGGAGTTTGCGGCCCGCCTAGAAAAGCTCAATCCTCGCTTTCCAAATCCGGCCAGCGTCCGTTAATTTGCCCGCTGTTCGACACCCAACGCAGAATGCCGGCTGCCCACCCGTGTCGCAGGTGCTCAATCATTCCTGCCATTGGAACGTCCGCCGTCGTTCCTCGTAGGCAATGGAGACAACTTCATCAAGCAGAGCGGAATCCTCGGGACTTCCGAACAATCCTAGTCCTTGCTCGAATACCGTTTTCGGCCCCGGCTTTCTGGCTGAGAGGCCAGTTTCAATGAGCCGCAAAACGGCTTCATCGTGCGTGATTTGTTCCTGCTCCGCAAACCGTTGAATATCGCGCTCTATCTCCGACGGGATCTCTACGCTCATTGGTTTGCGCCTCCTGTTCCCGATATTAGGGCTTTTCGCCTCACGTTGTCACGCCGGGGTCCACCTCATTCCTGCCGTCGGAATGAGACCACATGCGCCTGCGGCGCACCACAGAGCATGAAAATAAGGGCCTAACCTCTATTGTGAATACAAAGAACTTATCCCTTATTTTCACGACAGTGGGACGGGTTAGATTGAAAAACTACGCGAATGCTCTTCGATGAGGTTGCGTCGGTTTACTCTTCGCCTCCTACACATTTGAAAATCACAATTGCGTGGTCTACACACGGCACCGTCGCAGTGCAGGCGAGAGCAGGTCCCTCGCACCGCTCGGGATGACAATTTAAAGGACCGTGCCGGCCTGACTAAAGTCAGGCCCTGACACTAAGCTTCCCTTACGCCTTTGCCACGCCCGCCTTGTCTTGCAGGAGTTGGCGCAGCACGTACTGCAGGATGCCGCCGTGTTTGTAGTAGAGCACTTCTTGCGGGGTATCGATGCGTACGGTGGCGTCGAGCTCTAGAACTGCGCCGTCGGCCTTCTTCGCCCGGACTTTTACTGTCTTGCCCGGCGCGAAGTGTTCCAGCACGTGGGTAAGTCCCACAATGTCGTACTGCTCTTCGCCGTTGAGGCCGCAGGTTTCGGCGCTCTCGTCGTCGAGGAATTGCAGCGGCAGAATGCCCATGCCCACCAGGTTCGAGCGATGAATGCGCTCGAAGCTTTCGGCCAGCACGGCGCGCACTCCGAGCAGAAGAGGTCCCTTGGCAGCCCAGTCGCGAGATGAGCCGGAGCCATACTCCTTGCCTGCGAGTATCAGCAGCGGAGTGCCCTGCGCGCGATATTTCTCCGAGGCGTCGAAGATGAACATCTCTTCGCCAGTGGGCAGGTGGCGGGTGTAAGCGCCTTCGCGTTCGGGCGTGAGCTTATTGCGCAGGCGAACATTGGCAAACGTCCCGCGCATCATGACTTCATGGTTTCCGCGCCGCGAGCCGTAGGAGTTGAAATCCGCCGGCTTCACGCCGTGGTCGATCAGGTATTGTCCGGCCGGGCTGTTGTGCTTGATCGAGCCCGCGGGCGAAATATGATCGGTGGTAACGCTGTTCCCGAGGTAGCAGAGCACGCGCGCGCTGCGAATGTCGCCCACCGGAGCCGGCGTCTTGGGCATGTTCTCGAAGTAGGGTGGATTCTGCACGTAGGTCGAGTTCGCGTCCCACGCGAAGGTCTCACCCTGTGGGACATTCAATCCGCGCCAGCGCTCGTCGCCTTTGAAGACGTCGCTGTAGGCGCCGCGAAAGAGGTCTCCGGTGACGAACTTCTGCAGGACTTCGTCGACTTCTTTCTCGGTCGGCCAGATATCTTTCAGGTACACCGGCTTGCCGTTGTCTTTGCCGAGCGGCTCCTTGTAGAGGTCGATGTCCATGCGTCCCGCCAGCGCATAGGCCACGACCAGCGGCGGCGACATCAGGTAATTCGCGCGCACCTCGGAGTTGATGCGGCCTTCGAAATTGCGATTGCCGCTGAGGACGGACGCCACGACGAGGTCCTTGTCGGTCACGACGCGCGATACTTCCTGCGGCAGCGGGCCCGAGTTGCCGATGCAGGTCGTGCATCCGTAACCGACTACGTTGAACTTCAGCTTCTCGAGATAGGGCATCAGGCCGGAGCGGGTGAGGTATTCGGTTACGACCATGGAGCCGGGAGCGAGCGAGGTCTTCACCCACGCGGGAACAGTCAACCCTTTCTCGACGGCTTTCTTGGCCAGCAGCCCGGCGCCGATCAGCACCGACGGATTCGACGTGTTGGTGCAACTGGTGATCGCGGCGATAACCACGCTTCCGTGATTGAGTCCGCCATTGTAGGACACATGCTCCTCGACGGAATCCTGCTGCGAGTCCATGCCGGCCGGGCGCCCGCCTTCGGCTTCCCAACGCGACGCCTGCTTGGGCGGAACCTGCTGCCCCGGCTTGAGCAGGCTGGGCAACGCGTCTTCGAAGGATTGCGCAGCGCGTGAGAGAGGCACGCGGTCCTGCGGGCGCTTGGGGCCGGCAATGCTGGGCTCGATGGTCGCGAGGTCGAGATCAAGGACGTGCGTGTATTCGGCCTCGGGCGTGTCCTTGGTGTGGAAGAGGCCCTGCTCCTTGTAATAAGCCTCGACCAACGCGATGAGGTCTTCACTGCGGCCGCTGAGGCGAAGGTACTTGATCGTCTCGTGGTCGACGGGAAAGATGCCGCAGGTAGCGCCGTACTCGGGGGCCATGTTGGCGATGGTGGCGCGATCGGCCAGCGGCAGGTTGTGCAGACCGGGGCCGAAGTACTCGACGAACTTGCCGACGACGCCGTGCTTACGCAGCATCTCGGTGACGGTGAGGACCAGGTCGGTTGCGGTGGAGCCGGCCTTCAGGCTGTTGCGCAGGCGCACGCCGACAACCTGCGGGATGAGCATGGACACCGGCTGGCCGAGCATGGCGGCTTCGGCTTCGATTCCGCCGACGCCCCAGCCGAGCACGCCGAGGCCGTTGATCATTGTGGTGTGCGAGTCGGTGCCGACCAGGGTGTCGGGATAGGCCAGCGGCTTGCCGCTCTCGCCGTCGGCTCCGACGAAGACGACGCGCGCGAGATATTCCAGGTTGATCTGGTGAACGATGCCGGTGTCGGGCGGCACGATGGCGAAATTCTTGAAGGCAGTCTGTCCCCAGCGCAGGAAGGCGTAGCGCTCTTTGTTGCGCTGGAACTCCAGCTCGGCGTTGAGCTGCAAGGCTTGCGGCGTTCCAAACTCGTCGACCTGCACCGAGTGATCGATAACCAACTCGGCGGGTTGCAGCGGATTGATCAGCGTCGGGTTGCCACCCAGGGCCTTCATGGCGTCGCGCATGGCGGCGAGATCGACCACCGCGGGCACGCCGGTGAAATCCTGCAAGAGCACGCGGCTGGGCATGAAGGCGATCTCCTGCACGGGCGTGCTCTTGCTCGACCACGAGGCCAGGGCGCGGATGTCGTCGGCCTTGACCGCCTTGCCGTCTTCGCGGCGCAGCAGATTTTCCAGCAGGATGCGCAGCGAGTAGGGCAGGTGGTTGGCGGAGCATCCGTGCTGCTCGAGGGCGTTAAGGCGATAGATCTCGAACTCGCGATTGCCGACGCGGAGGGTAGAACGACTGCCGAAGCTATTCATGGATGAGTCCTTCTTTCTGAATGCGAGGTGGGGCGCGGTGACACGGTGGAAACCTCTATCTTAAAGCGGGCGGCGGCCAGATGTCAGCCTTTGTGAGAAGCTGTCAGCTGTCAGCTATCAGCCGTCAGTTAATTGGATGTGAGTTTCAGGTATCAGGTATCAGGGTGCCCGATCCAAGCCTCGGGTTGGTCTCGGTGGGAGAGTCATGCTAATGCACGTCGTACACCCACAGCGAATGATCAATCACGCGATCGGGCTGGAGAGGCCAGAGCCAACGATAGGCGTCAGGATCATTCAGGTTCTGCCCGGAGAGGAGAGTGGGGCTGACGATGAGGGTTCCTTTTGCCTGCTCGTGTTCTGCGAGCGGCGCGGCTTGAATGCCGTACAGCGCTGGGTCGACGGAACCGAAATAAGCAAGGTGGAGCGGTTCGTCAGGGTGCTCCTGCTGGTAGTTAAGTAGTGCGATCAGGCCTTGGCCCCAATCGAGATTGCTGTCGGTGAGCAGTCGCCAGCTGTTCTGCGGGCGAACGAAGACGTTGAAGTAGGCGAGGTAGTCGGGGGCATAGCGGAGCGCGTCGGCTGCGTTGAGGCAGAGGGCGAGGATGATGAGCACTTTGCCAAGGCCCGAGGTGTGGGCGCGCTCCCAGATTCCGCCCGCGATGAGCAGCGCGAAGGGATAGAGAGGAAGAACGTGACGCTCGCCGATGTTGAACCTCGAGTCGAGAGCGAGAGCGAAGAAGACCAGCGGAAAGAGCGACAGCAACACCAGATCAACAGGGGAGCGGGATTTTTTCCAAACTCGAACGCACACGCCGGCGACCAGCAGCACGAGCAGGACGGTCGGCCATTTCAGCGCGATGGCGACCGGGTAGTACGCCAGAATGCCGCCGTGGGGATAGATCTTTCCCAGGAACCACGCCGGACGTCCGCGATGATTGTTGCGGGCGACCTCACGCAGGCCTTCGAAGAATTCTCCGGCGGGAACGAACGCGCTGAGGTGAAGCTTGGTCGCCGAAGGCCACTCGCGCACCGGGCGGTTGGGGAAGGTAGCACGGACATGGCCGTCGCCGACTTCAAGATGCGAGACGTGGAAGAAGTACCCGGCCCACAGGAGAAAGAGCGCAATTGCCAGCGCACCCAATGCGGGCTTCCAATTGAGCTTGTGCGAGACTGGTCGACGCTCATCGCGGCTGACGATCAGCATGAGCACCAGCGCCAGGAGCACCAGCGGTGGCGCGTAGAACTTCGACAACAGAAGGCCGCCGAGCGCCAGGCCCATGAGGACGGTTTGTCCGGCGCTCCGGCGGTGGCGCCATCGGATGAGCTGTATCGCAACCAAGAAAATGAACAGGGCGCCAATGCCGTCGGTGGTTGCAACGGAGAAGTGCGCGATCAGTGACGGTGTAAACGCAAACAAAGCCAGCGCGACGTTGGCTGCGCCTTCGGAGAACATACGCCTCGTCACGAACCACAGCGCGACGCCCAGCGCGAGGCCGAGCAGTGTGTTCATGGGGCGGGTGTGCCAGGCGAGCCACTCCGGCCCGGGGTTCAAGCGGGTGACGAGGAAGTTGCGTTTGCTGAATTCGACGGATGCATCGATCGGGCTGCGTGCGACGGGCAGCGTCAACCAGAGACGGCCGAGCGGCGGATGATCGTTCCAGCGCTCGAACCTGCCGAAGCACCAGGCGTCGGAGCCTGCGATGATGTGGGCGGGCTCGTCATAGGTGAGCGACTGAGTTTTGATGAACCAGAGGGACTGAGCCGCGAACAGCGCGAGGAGAATACAGGGAAGCAGGGGGAGGCGCAGCGAGTTGGAGTTGGCGTCAATAGCAGGAGTCCCAGTAGCAAATCATAGGGTACTCGGTGGAAGGTGCGAAAGCAGGTCCTTCGCTTCGCTCAGGATGACAAAGCAGAAATATGGCTGCGAGCCAAGAGCCCCACGAGCCAAGAGCCCCACGAGCCAAAAGCCAAAGGCCCTCACCCTCACCCCACATCGATGGCGCCGCGCTCGCCCAGCATTCGCTCCATGGCTATGGCGACGCCGCAGCAAAAGAACAGCAGCATGACGAGCGTGTCGTCACCCAGAGAGGACTCCACTAACGACGTAATAAGAAAGGCGACGAAACCGGAAAGTACGCCGGTGCCGACCGCCCATCCAAAGCGGGTTCGCTGCTGCAAACGCGGCAGCAAGCGCAGAAGGTAAACCAGGTAGGCGACGACAAACCATAGCCAGGCTGCGAGGGTGAGCAGGCCACGCTCGGCGGCGAGCTGCACGATGTCGGAGTGGAAGTTCCAGAATGCGTGGAATCGCGCGAAGCCTTGCAGGTTCCACTCCGGCCAGCGGTTCTGGATCGAATCCATGCCTACCCCGAACAGGGGATGCTGCATGGCGAGGTGCGCGCCGTCCTTCCACATCAGGAGGCGGTACTGCGTTCCCGGGTCGCGCAGGTCAACCCACTTGAGACCGCGGGTGTGCTGAATCCAAAAGCCAGCGCCCAGGGCGAGAACCAACAAAGCAGAGATGAGCCAAGGGCGAGTGCGCCGGGGCGCCATGAACAATAGCGCAATCATGCAGCCCGCCAGCAGGCCGCTGAGCGCAGAGCGGCTTTGGGTGGCAAACACCGTTGCGGCGATGGCAAGAAACGCGAGCGCAAAAAACAGTTGGCGCCAGCGTTTGCGGGCCGGGGTACCGAGCATCAGCGTCCATGCGAGGCATCCGATCGGAGCGAAAACTTCAGCCAGCTTTCCATAATGGCCGAGGGTGCCAGCAGCGCGCTTTGGCACGCCCTTAGTCAGAACGATGGTCGTTGTGAGCTTTCCGCCCTGAAGAAAATCGCCGGCGCGGGCAACGGTTTCTTTCCTGCGCACGGGAGAATCTCGCAGAAACCGCACCCGCACGGTGTCGCTTGGAGGCAGAGCAGCGACGGCATTGACGAGGTCCTTCTGCGAGTGCAGCGAATGATGGTTGACGGCGGCCAGGATATCGTCAGGGCGAAGGCCTGCAAGATGGAGCGGCGTCCCAAATCGAATGGAGACGATACGCAAGCCCACTCCGCGCAGGTATTGCCATGCAGTGAAGCCGCCGACTGCGGTTGCGGACAGCAGCAGCAGCAAAATGAGCGTGCGCACTTGTGAGAGCCGGCCCAGGTTCTGAGCGAACAGCGTGGCGATCAGCGCCGTCCAGCAGACCAGCTTCATATGCGGCCAGCTCATGTAGGGCTCGTAGGAGAACGCACAAGAAAGGCCGCTCAGAACGATGTAGGCGAACAGGGGCAGCACTAGCGGCTGCGGGTAAAGACGCTTGCGTTCGGCAATGAGCGCGAAGAGCCACAGACAGAACGCAGCCATCCAGGCGTAGCGCGCGCCTTTGATGGACCAGGGCAGCAGGATGGCGAACAGTGCGAAGAAGAGAAAGATGGCGGCGGAAAGAGCCTTGGCGACCGGCGTGCTGAAGTAGCGGGTTATAGGCTGCGCCTGCGTCTCTAAGTGCACCTCAGTGATTGTATCGTGGCTTCCGCCGGTCCTCAGTGGCCTGGAAGATGGAAAGCCAACAAGCTTGTGGCTCCGACGTAGACCACGCCGTCAGCCACGGCCGGTACGGAAGCTGCTACAGCCGGATACTTCCACAGGAACGCACCAGTGATGGCGTTGAGGCCGTACAGATTGTCGTCAGCAGACCCGACGTAAACCACACCGTTCGCCACCACGGGCGACGACAGGATGATGCTCCCTGTGGTGTACTTCCACAGGAGTGCGCCGCTGGTGGCGCTCAAGGCATACACCGCGTGGTCTTCCGACCCGATGTACACGGCGCCGTTGGCGACAGCCGGAGATGAATAAACAGCGCTGCCCGTGGTGTATTTCCAGAGGAGCGCCCCGGTGAGGGCGCTCAACGCATAGACACTTCCGTCGTAGGACCCGACATAGACCACACCGTTTGCGACGGAAGGCGATGATTCGACCCAACCGTTTGTCGGGTACTTCCACAGCAACGTCCCGTCAGCGGCATTCAGCGCATACACATTCTTGTCGCGGCAGCCGACGTACACAATTCTGTTAGCGATTGCCGGCGAAGAAGCGATGCCGTCTCCGGCTGTGTACTTCCAAACAAGTGCGCCGGTATTGGCATTCAGGGCATACAAGTTGTCGTCCAGCGACCCGACATATACCACACCGTTAACTACCGCCGGCGAAGAAAGGATTTGTTGGCCCATCGTGTACTTCCACAAGAGCGCGCCAGTGCTAGCGTTCAACGCGTACAGGTTGTTGTCTGTGGATCCGATGTACACCACGCCGTTGGCAACGGCCGCCGACGACAGAACCTGGTTTCCCGTCGGATACCTCCACAGCATCGCGCCGGTCGCGGCGTTCAGGGCTTGGACGCTGTTGTCGGGAGCGATGAACCCGACGTACACCATACCGTTCGCCACCACCGGTGCAGTGTAAACGGCAGCTCCTCGGTTGTACTGCCAATCGAGAGCCAAACTTCCCACGTTGGCGGGGCTCAGGGTAATCTCATACGGGTTATAGCCCGTGTGGCACTGGTTAAAGCGAAACTGTGATCCCCACTCCATGAGGTTGCTGAGCCCGTCGCACGACGGACCGGGTGGGGGAAGGAGTCGCAGTTGTGCGGGGGCAATGCAGTTGATGGTGACGAGCAGGCCCAAACAGTAAATGATTCTGGTTTTCATGTATCGATCAGGCTGTGCGAAGCCGGAGTAATTACTGCCGCAGCAATAGCCCTTTCAGTACTGCCTGCTGTTTCAGGATCAACGACTCAATTCCGCTGCGGGCCAGTGACATCATCTTGTTGAGCTGGGCATCATCGAAGGGGCGCTTCTCCGCCGTGGCCTGGACTTCGATGATCCGCTTGCTGCCGGTAACGACCAGGTTCATGTCGACGTCGGCGCGGGAGTCTTCTTCGTAGGCGAGGTCGAGCATGACTTCGCCGTCGACGATACCGACGCTTGTTGCCGCAACGTAGTCACGAATCGGAGCTACGCTGATGGCGCCTGATTCCATCATGCGCATCATGGCAAGACCCATCGCAACAAACGCTCCGGTAATGGATGCGGTACGGGTGCCGCCGTCGGCCTGAATCACGTCGCAGTCGAGAAACAGAGTGTGCTCGCCGAGCTTGTCCATCTCGGTGACGGCGCGCAACGACCGCCCAATCAGACGCTGGATCTCGTGCGTGCGTCCGCCAAGGTGTCCCTTGTTAACCTCGCGCGGAGTGCGGGTCAGCGTCGCGCGCGGCAGCATGGAGTACTCGGCCGTCACCCAACCCTTGCCGCTGTTGCGCAGGAATTGCGGGACCGTGTCCTCCAATGTTGCGGTACAGATAACGCGTGTGTTGCCCAGTTCGATGAGGCACGAGCCTTCAGCAGTGGAGATGAAGTCGGGCACGATGTTCACCGGCCGCATCTGTTCGGGGGAGCGATTGTCGGAGCGAAAGACCATACATTGGGATTGTACCTAGTACAAGAAAACGGTTCACCATGGAGGGCACGGAGGACACGTAGGAATTCTGATCTACTCAATCTCTGCGCAGCGCCTGTCGCGCCAGGAATGGTTTTGATTCGCCGACCCGCGCTTGCCGCGTCGACCGAAAAGCCTGTCCCGAACTGTGGAGCGAACCTGATTCGCGCGCTTGTGCTCCAGGTTCGCGTCTTTGTCGGACGCTAACCGGGGCAGAGAAGCTAGTCCACCCAGCTTGCCCAGGGGTCCGCTCTCTCGGGATCGGCCCATCGTTTGCGCACCACTGGCTTCATGTCTTCCAGGGTGATGGTGTGCGTGCCCACGCAATTGGGGCAGAGCCAGTAACAGTGGTCAATCAGCCTGCGCTGTTGCCAGGTGCAGAAACTATCGTCGGCCGGCGGGAGCAGGAACAGCCGCCCCTTACTAAGCTCTCGGAATTCGCCGTTGCACTGAGGATTGGCGCACTTTGCGACCATGACGGAACACCCCACAATCAAAGTTCAGAATGCGAGCTTGCCTGTGTCCACGAGGGTCGAGATCCGGCAGTTGCGTACTTAGTTCCAAGACCCGGTCGATATCCACACTTAGTTTGGTGCGTGTGCGCAACAGTCTGAGAAGTATTACCACTTTCTTCCAGTAAATGTGCAATCCCCATTTGGTTGTATGTTTTCAATGATGAACGCACGTGCTCCTCTTCGGAGCACTCGATAATTCGGGCGCTCAGGAAGGCACGCGTTGTTGTCGAAACCTCCGTGTCCTCTGTGCGCTCGGTAGTGAATCCCTCACTTCAACGCTTTGCCTAGCGTCTCCGCCTGAAACACCCTCTCGTCCACACGATGCAGGCGTTTGATCATCGCCGGGGTGAGCAGAGGGTAGTGCTTCACCTCGAAGAGATAAATAGGAATGAACCAGATGGGTTCCTCGCTGATCATCCATTGGCGATCGTCGAAGCGCGCCAGGTTGACCGGTCGCGAGAACCGGCGCAGGGTTCGTTCGCGTCGCATGTTGAAGTAAATGTTGAAGTAGCTCATGGCCAGCTCACGCAAGGAGCGGTAGACCGGCTCGCGATAACGGCATCCGCTATAGTTCGACTTGGCCAGAGCGCCCCAGTGGTTCTTCACCTTGAAGATGGCGAGCACGTGATCGGTGTCGTGCTCGGCCTCAAAGTCGACGATCAGTGGCGGATGGCCGAGCGCTCGCAGCGCGGCGGCAGCGAACAGAGCCCCTTCAAGACAATGCGCGGTGCCTTCACGCAGTACGCGGCGTGGCGACCAGGCTGTGTCTTCCAGGTGGTAAGGGAGGCCGTCGAGATAGCGCTGAATTCCGTAGGGTTCTTTGAAACTACGCAGCTTGCGCAACTCCGCCGGAGTAAGACCCCAATGGTTGCTGTTCATGTTTGGATAGACAGAGTCTACAGGAGGCCAGCCCATCGACGTGGGTGAACGCTTCATAGATGAAACAAACTCATGACATCCTTGAAACTCCGTGGCGACACCGGCGCCTTTGCGATGGGCTACACATAGAACCAGGAGGATGTATGACTCGCTTTGCGTCATCTTTTCTAGCGATCATTGTCGGGCTGTTCGTCTGGAGCAGCTCGGTGCATCGCAGCTACGCAGCCCCGTTGTCCGCGGCGGATGACTCGTCGTTGACGGCGGCTCAGCAGAAGAACAATTCCGATTCTGCCGCATCCGCCTTGTCCGTCAGCCCAGGACGCGACAGCTCCGATCTCGCTGGAGGCCTCAAGCCTCCCGTTTCATGGCCCATGTTCCGGGACCAGGCGTCGCATCTTGGCTTCAACGCCCTCGAAAACACAATCAACAAAGGCAACGCGCAGCGTCTGGGTCTCGCTTGGGAAGGGCTCATGGGCGACATCGCTGACACGTCGTCGCCCGCGATCGTGAACGGCGTTGCCTATATTGGCTCCTTTGACGGACGGCTCTATGCCTTCAACGCCGATGGCTGCGGCCAGGATGAGTGCCAGCCGCTATGGTCTGGAGCGACCGAGAATGCCATCCTGTCATCACCTGCGGTAGCCAACGGCACGGTGTTTGTCGGGTCAGAAGACCACAAGCTGTATGCGTTCGCCGCGAAGGGATGCGGCCAGTCGGATTGCGCTCCGCTGTGGGTCGGGCTGACGAATGGTGCTGTCGATTCGGGACCGGTGGTGACATCAACCACGGTCTACGTCGGCTCTGAAGACCACAATTTTTATGCCTTCGCCGCCGCCGGCTGTGGACAGTCAATCTGCGCTCCGCTGTGGTGGGTGCCGACCGGCGGAGGAATCAATTCTTCACCTGCCCTGGTAAACAACGTTCTCTATTTTGGATCGCAGGATGGCAAGCTCTATGCCGTCAGCGCACAGGGATGCGGCCGGCAAGTTTGCGCTCCGATATGGACGGCGCAGGTCGGGAGCATTGTGTTTGGTTCCAGTCCCGCAGTTTCCAACGGAGTCGTCTACATCGCTTCGTTCAACGAGAAAGACTCTACCGACAGCCGGTTGTACGCCTTCAACGCAGGTGGCTGCCCGAAGATTTCCTGCGGACCTTTGTGGTCAGCCCCTGCCGGCGACTTTGTTGCCTCCTCGCCTGCTGTGGCCAACGGAGTGGTCTATATCGGCTCTGGTGACGATTTGCTGTACGCCTTCGACGCTAATGGTTGCGGAAAGGCGTCGTGCAACTTCTTGTGGCGGGGTATCGCGGTTGGCGCGCAGGCAGCTCTGCTTTCCTCCCCAGCAGTGGCCAACGGACTGGTTTACGTCGGGGAAAACAACGGCATGGTCGAGGTGTTCGATGCCGGCGGTTGCGGGCAGTCCATTTGTCTGCCGGTGACCCAGTTGGACATCCAGCATGAGCCGATTGTGTCGTCGTCACCCGCGGTGGTGAACGGCACGGTATACGTGGGTTCCGCTGATCAGTTCAAATTTCCCAGGGGGCGTCTCTACGTGTTCCAACTCGTCCGCTAATCTACTTCCAGAGAAGGGGCGCATGGCTGGCGTAGCCGGTGCCTCTTCGGGTTACCCGGCTGGAAAACGCTACCTTCAGAGTTTGTGACTTTATTGAAGGTTGACGAATTTTGCCCGCGTAAACTGCTTGTTTTCAGCACTGCAATTTGCGCGAAATCAAAAAAGTCACAAGCTCTCAGAGCACGACTTTCAGGGGCTGCTGAAAAACTCGAATTCGAGTGGTGCTGGCCTTCAGGCCAGCGTTTATGCCGTTGAAAATACGTGGGGCTTTTAGGCCCCGGGGTGCTTCAAGCGGAATTTTTCAGCAGCCTCTTTCAGTCGTGCGATGAGCTTGCTCTTGCCCCTGAAGCGAATGGGAAGTAGTTGTCGTATTTCTACGCCTCGGCATTGCGGGACTTACTCTTTTTCTTCTTATGGTGGTGTCTTGCCGGCCGGAGCGTGGCCTTTACCCGACGCTCGGCGGCTGACGGGCTTTCGGAGTAGTCGGGGTCGAACATGGCAATCACAGTGATAGCGCGCGTCGAATACTTGCGTGCCCACTGGCTGTGTATCAAGCTTGCCTGCACGTCTCGCCAGTATTGACGCTCGCCACCGGCGCCCGGGGTGAAGGACGCGTTTTCAAGTTGTGCTTCCTGGTTGATGAGCGCCAGGAACTGCGTGAATTGTTCGAGGTTTACGCCCATCTGGTAAACGAGCTGCGTAAGCGCCATCTGCTGCGATGCGGTCAGTTGATCGAAGCTGCGGCAGTAGGCTCGCGCGTTGTGGATGGCCTGCACCTCAGCGATGCGGAGCAGGCTCGAGGCCTCGTCGTCGGTTAGCTGGTCGGTGAGCTCGTGCGTCCGAATCTTCTTGCGGTACTTTCGCGTGCCCCAGACTTCCAGATTGGACTGGTATTCAGCGAGGATCGTGTTCAGCCGCTGGGTATCGAAACCCGCCGCCTGCCAGAGTTGCTCGGAAGAGGGCTCGAGAAACTGGTAGGGGTTCAGCGGATCGCTTTGCGGATGTTCCCGCGCAGGCGAGCTGAGGGTGAATCCGGCTCCAATCAGAGGGTCGCTGGTCTTCGGGTCGGGATAGGCGAACAGCACCCAGCCCTCGTGCTTCTTGTCGCGCAGGATCTCCGTCAGCCGGGAGAAGGAAAACTTGATGTCGGAGTTGCTGAGCTCGAAGAATGGCTCCAGCCCGGCAGGAATACCGGCGGCAGGTAGGGGAAGCAGGCCGCTATCTGCGCGGCGAGTACCTGTGTGAATCGTGGTGGTCGTCTCCGCGCGAGCGGAAAGCTTCGGGGCAGACGTAACCACTTGCCCCGAGGCCTGCGCCTGGGCACCGAAGACAATCGCCAAAAACGCAACCAAGATGACGCGACGAGACATGGTGCTCTACTCGCACCAGAGTAGCGCAATTTGCTCGCGGTTTGAATAGCTGATTGAATGCCAGGTAGTTGAGGTTCGGGGCCGGCAAGCTGGCCCACAATCCCAAACGGAATTTGATCCGATATAGGCGGCGTCGGAATATAGTAATTAGCAGCAGGAATTTGCTATCACTACAATCCTCACTTCAGTGCTGCTTGACTTCCAGTTTCTATGCTGGCAGGATGTGCATCCGTGACAGGATCATCGCAGTCCCAGCATCCTGCATGTGTGGTCCTCGGACCCTAGATTCTTTAATCCTGGCTGATAGTTTCCAGGTACCAATTTCTGGCCGACTCACCAATCGATTCTTTTCCCCACGGCAGCTGTGTCGGCTCTACTTGTCGTCTCGGTAATTCTTCAAACGTGTGCGCTATCGACTTCCACCTCGCGTGGTGGGGGGTGCGGCTCACTAGTTTTGTTCCCATTCGCGCTTGCGGTGGCTTACTACAGGTCGGCCGCCGGAACAAGCCCAAAGGTTCGCAGGGAGAATATTGAAAATGTTTATGACAAACGTTAGACAGCTTCGGAGCTTCGCGCCCCATGTAGATGTATCTGTATTAACCACCCTGGCATTGGCGATGGTGATTGTCCTTGTGTTGACACTAGTCGCCATTCCGGCAGCGCAGGCCCAAACCTTCAACGTGATTCACAACTTCACGGGCGCAGGGGATGGAGCTAATCCAGAAGCGGGCGTGTCCATACGAGCGGGTAGTCTCTATGGCACGGCGTATAACGGCGGTAATGGTTACGGAACTGCCTACGAGGTCATACGCTTGGGAAACAACTGGGGCACGGTTCCTATCTACCTCTTTCCCCCTGGGTCTCATCCAAGAGCCAGACTTGTCTTCGGCCCGGACGGGCATCCTTACGGCAGTACGGCATACAACGGCATCAACAATTCCGGCTATGGCATCGTCTTCAACCTGATAGTCCCTTTGACGATTTGCAAGACGGCAAACTGCTTTTGGACGGAAAACGTGGTGCATCAATTCTCAGATAATGGTGTGGACGGAGCTAACCCCGGCTATGGCGATCTCACCTGGGACCTGCAAGGTAAGAACTTCTACGGCACTACCGTGGCCGGGGGACTAGGTCCTGCTCAAGGTTTCGGTACCGCGTACGAGGTGCAACCTGTTGGGAACCACTGGACGGAGGCGCCTATCTACGAGTTCGCAGGCGCTCCGGACGGCGCAAGTCCCCAGAATGGGGTCATCGTTGACAGCACCGGCAACAACCTCTTTGGCACGACGCTTAATGGCGGCTTATTTAACAACTGCAGTAACAACAATGCCAACTGCGGCACTGTTTTCCAATTGACATTTATTCCTGGGGTCGGGTGGACAGAGCCTCTGCCTCCACTTTACAGCTTTCAAAACGGCAGCGATGGAAGCCTTCCCGTCGCCGGCCTGATTTTTGATAGCACCCGCACGAATCTCTACGGCGCTACCAGTGACGGCGGCATGGGAGGCGGTGGGACGGTTTTCGAGTTGTCACCTTCCGGTGATACCTGGACATTCAAGCTGCTCTACAGCTTTTCCGGACCTCCGGGCCAGCAGTGTGGCCCACGGGCAGCCCTCACCATGGACACTGCGGGCAATCTTTACGGCACCACGTATTGTGACGGCGCAACCTTCGGCAGCGTCTTCAAGCTCACCAAATCAGGAAACAGTTGGGTATACACCTCGCTGCACGACTTCACTGGAGGCAACGACGGGGCCAATCCGATCAGCAACGTGACATTTGATACGAATGGCAACCTTTACGGTACCGCCTCCAAGGGTGGTTCCCTTAGCGATGGCGTCGTGTGGCAGATCACGCCGTAGCTGAGTTTATTGGGTATCTGGTGTTGCAACGTGCCGGCATCCGATGGGGTGCCGGCGTTATTATGTCAGGAGTCCCTGATGCACCTGCAACCCGACTGCCGAGGACTTGTTCGCCACGCTCGACGCCGAAGCCGTCGAACAGGGAGGCGAGTCGGAATGACGGTATAATCGCGGCATGGCTGACCAGGTGATCCACATCTCGGAAACGGAAGCCGCGAGCGACTTCGCCGGACTAATGGCACGGGTGCGCGCGGGTGCGGAAGTCGTGATCGAGAGCGACAAACTGCCTGTGGCCGTGGTTCGTCCCGCCGAACCGGCTGTGCGGTTGCTTTCGGAGTCTCTGCGTCTTGCCAAAGAACATGCTTCCACGGCCATACTCGACGGGGACTTCGCCCGCGATCTCGAAGCCGCAATCAATAGCCATCATGAACCGTTGAATCCGCCGGCATGGGACTGATCCTCGACTCCAGCGTGGTCATCGCTGCGGAGCGGCGCGGCGACAGGGTCGAGCAGTTGATTGAGAAGATCGTGAAAGCGACCGGCGATCAGGAAGCGGCGCTCTCTGCCGTCAGCTTGACCGAGCTTATCCATGGCATCTACCGTGCTCGGACCGCGGAGATACGCCAGCGCCGCGAAGCATTCATTCACGAACTGCTGGCTGATTTGACGGTGTATCCGTACACGAAAGAGACCGCTCTGCTGGCCGGGAAGCTCGACGGTGAGGAGCAGAGCCGGGGCATAGTGATTCCCTTCGCGGACTTGCTGATCGGCGCCACGGCGCTGGCGCTCGGCTACAAGCTGTTGACCTGCAATCTGCGCGACTTCCAGCGCATCCCCGGTCTCTTGGTCGTGCAGTTCTAGCGATAGAGAAAACTCACCTTGCCCTTCGGTTGACCCTGTTTCTTGCCCAACCCTACAATCGAGTTTCTTTCATCGCATTCTGAAAGGCTTCATGGCAATCGAGCTATTTAACACCCTGCCGGGCAAGGTCGAAGAGTTTCGTCCGCTGGAAGACAATTTGGTCCGAATGTACACCTGCGGTCCGACGGTGTACGACTACGGGCACATCGGCAACTTCCGCACTTTCATCGTCTCCGACACGTTACGTCGCTTTCTCAAGCAGAGCGGCTATCAGCTTAAGCACGTCATGAACATCACCGACGTGGACGACAAGATCATTCGCAACGCCGCGCGCGACGGCGTGACCGTCCAGGAGTACACCGCGAAATACAAGAAGGCATTTCTGGAGGACGCCGACGCGCTGAACATCCAGCATCCCGAACTGCTGGTGAATGCGACCGACCACATTCAGGACATGGCCCACTTCATCGCCGTCCTGCGCGACAAGGGCTACGCCTACGAGACGGAGGATGGCTCGTACTACTTCCGCATTGCGAAGTTTCCGGAGTACGGCAAGCTGTCGAAGAAAGACTTCAGCGGCATGGAGGACGGCGCGCGCGTCGATGTCGATGAGTACGAGAAAGACAACGCACGCGACTTCGCCCTTTGGAAAGCGCCGAAGCCGGGTGAGGCCCAATGGGATACCGAGATCGGACCGGGGCGGCCGGGCTGGCACATCGAGTGCTCCATCATGTCGATGAAGTATCTGGGCGACAGCTTCGATATTCACACCGGCGGTGAGGACCTGATTTTTCCCCATCACGAGAACGAGATCGCGCAGTCGGAAGCGATGACCGGTAAGCCCTTTGCGCATTTCTGGGTTCACTCACGCTTCCTGATGGTGGAAGGCGAGAAGATGGCGAAGAGCGCGGGCAACTTCTACACCGTGCGCGACCTGGTGCTGATGGGGCACAAGCCATCGTCGATTCGCTTTCTGCTGATGTCGGTGCCCTATCGCAAGCAGCTCAACTTTACCTTCGATGGCCTGACGCAGGCGGCAAACTCGGTTGAACGGTTGCGCAACTTCAAGCTGCGATTGGAGACGACGCAGTGGCCGGAGGGCTCGAATGCGGCTGTCGCCGGGATGGCGGCGAAGGCGTCCGATGAGATGACCGCGGCGCTCAGCGATGACCTGAATACCGCGCGAGCGTTGGGCGCGATGTTTGACCTGGTGCGCGATGTGAACGCCGCTGCTGACGCAGGAGAGGTTCGCAAGGATGATGTCGCTCACGTGCTCAAGGCTCTTGCGCAGTTCGACGAAATCTTCGCCGTCTTGCACGACGATGATGCGACCAAGGTGCGCGCCATCGTGGAGTGGGCGGAGCGGGAAGGCTTGCAAGACAAGATCACTCCTGCGGCAGCCGAGATCGCCAAGGCCGCGGCGCTCTCGGACGCGGAAGTCGAGCGGCTGGTGGCCGAACATTCGCAGGCGCGCAAGACGCGTAACTTCGCGCGTTCTGACGAGATTCGCAATGAGTTGGCAGAGAAGGGCATCATCCTGGAGAACACCAAGGATGGCGTGCGCTGGAAACGGAAGTAAGAGTCTTTAGTAGAAGCCATCAAGCTCATGTCATAAATTGTTGTGTATCCGAGCATGGCTTTGGCCGCCATTTTCGCTCGGCAAACGAGAACAGATCCCTCGTTTTGCTCGTGATGACAAAATGTGAAATGCGAGTCGGCGCGGCTGAAGCCGCGCGCCTTCGAAACACGGTCTGAAGCATGCGCATCCTGAGCGTGGGCGAGATCCTGTGGGACGTTATCGGCCAGACCGAGCATCTGGGCGGGGCGCCGCTGAATTTTGCCGCCCATGCGCAGAAGCTGGGCCACGAGGTTTTCCTGCTCAGCGCAGTGGGCGATGACAAGCGCGGCCTTCGCGCGCTTGGAGCTGATTGGCGGGCTCGGTATTTCCACTGAGTTCGTTCGCGTGCTCGCCAGGTAAGCCGACCGGCACCGCCGAGGTGGAGCTTGACCTCGACGGCAAGCCTACATTTCGCATTGTGCGCCCCGCAGCCTACGATTTCGTCGGGATCTCCGACAGCGAGCTTGAGGCGATCGTCAGGCTCAACCCAGACTGGCTCTACTACGGGACCCTCTACCATCTAACGGGATCAGCCCTGGCATCGACTCTGCGCCTTCTGGAGGCGCTGCCTGCTGCGAAGCGCTTTTACGACATCAATCTGCGGGACGACAACTGGAACCTTACTGCGGTGGAGCAGCTTTCGTCGAACTCCACGGTGGTAAAGCTGAACGACTGGGAGGCCGAGTGCCTCGACGCGACCTTCGATACCGACGGAGAACATGACACGGTCGAGAGCTTCGCGCGGAGATGGGCCGACCGCTTCGGACCGGAAATCGTCTGCGTTACCTGTGGCGATCGCGGCTGCGCAATTTTGAGAGACCAGCGGTTCACCCAGGTGCCGGGCTTTCACGTTGAGGTAGCGGACACGGTCGGAGCAGGCGATGCATTCTCCGCGGCCTTCGTTCACGGCCTGAGCCAGGGATGGAATGTGCAGCAGATTGGCCGCTTCGCGAACGCTGTGGGTGCGGTGGTGGCCGGCAAACCGGGAGCGATCCCGGAGTGGAGCATCGAGGAAGTATGGGAGAAGTTAGGGGAGAAGAGTTGATTTTATGCCGCGACGCGGCACAAACAGCACGTCCCTCGCGCGCTGAAGTCCGCTCGAGCTGACCGATCTAATAGGAGAAGCGTAACGGCGCAGCTGAAAGCCTGTGCCCTTCAAGGAACGTTGTCCAAATAGGAAAGGTGAGATTCGGATGGTAGCGGCTATTCATTTTGTCACGGCGTCATTCGGCGGTAGACTGGTGCTGGATTCCTAGTGTTATGAGATACACACGCTTAATCGCGAATGCCTGCCTGCTGGCCCTGACCGTTGGGCTTGGTAGTCTTTCCCTGGCGCAGTCGGCGCCGACACCGGCTGTCACGCCCTCTTCACCAAGCGGAGGCGCTACGGCCAGCACCGCGGCTCCAAAGCCTGCTCCGGTTCAGGTCACTTCGCATGGCGATCAGCTTCAGGTGAAGGTTCCCGATCAGGCTCCCTTGAGCACGGTTATGTCGTCCGTATGCCAGGAGCAGAAGCTCAAATGCACCGGCACCGAGACTCTGACCACCTATCATGGGCCGGCGATGTCCGTGGAAGGCACGTTGCGACAAGTCATCAGCAAACTGGTGGAAGGCACCGACATTAATTACGAGTTCTCACGCTCGGCAGAAGGCGGCGCGACAGCGATTGCCTTCCTCGGACACGCTCCTAAGGGGAGCGCGCCGGTTCCTACAGTGCCCGAGCCGGCGCCTACACGGCCGCGGCCATTGCATTCCCGACCTTTCCCAGGTAACCCTCCATCGCAAGCGGGACCTCCTCCAGCCGGGCCGCAATCGCAGCTGATCGAGCCGGAGGCGATGCCCGATCCCGAGGCGCAGCCGACCACAGTGGATCCCGAGCAGGCCAAGAGGTCTGAACGAGCCGCCGCTATGCTCTCCACCGGCAGTGGAAATCCATCGAATAACGTCCTACCGTTTCCAGACGCACAGGGCACGCCAATTCCCATAAGCAACACACCAGCGACGATGCTGCCGTTTCCCGATCAGTTCGGCAATCCGATTCGCGTGAAGCCCGGTGCGGTAGGCTCGCCATTTCCCATGAAGGGGACGGGGAGCAACACCGGCAACGCAGGAACTGAAACGAAGCAGTGAGGCATCTAGCCTCGCCGCATCCGTCCGCTCGCTGCAAAAACTCCGCAAAAGTGGTTTGATAGCAGTCATGCGCAAGGAATCCGACAGCCATGGCGAAATCGAGGTCGCGGAGGAGAAACTTTGGGGAGCGCAAACCCAGCGCTCGCTCAAGTATTTCAGTGTCGGCACTGAGCTGATGCCGCGCGAGATGATCACCGCCTATGCCGTGCTGAAGAAGGCGGCGGCCATTGCCAATCATGCCCTTGGTCAGCTCTCCGACGAAAAATACCAGTTGATTGCGCAAGTGTGCGATGAGCTTCTGGCCGGGCAGCACGAGGACATGTTTCCCCTGCACGTGTGGATGACGGGCAGCGGCACGCAGTTCAACATGAATGTGAATGAGGTCATTTCCAATCGATGCTGTCAGATTGCGGGCACGCCGCTGGGCTCGAAGCGGCCGGTGCATCCCAACGACCACGTGAACATGTCGCAGTCGTCGAACGACAACTTTCCCTCGGCCATGTACATTGCCGCCGCGGTTGGAGTGAAGCAGCGCCTAATGCCCGCCGTGCAGGCGCTGCGCGATGCCATTGCCGCGAAGGCCGAAGAGTGGAAGGACATTATCAAGATCGGACGCACCCATATGCAGGACGCCACTCCGCTCACCCTGGGGCAGGAGTGGTCGGGCTATGCCGTCATGCTCGCCGACGACTTGCGGCGCATTGAAGGAGTGCTGGGGGACGTATACGAGCTTGCGCTTGGGGGCACCGCAGTTGGAACCGGCATCAATGCCCCAGCGGGATTTGCCGAAGCAGCCGCGGCCGAGATCGCGAAGATCACGGGCTTGCCGTTCGTCAGCGCGCCGAACAAGTTTGCCGTGCAGGGGGCGCATGATGCTCTGGTGCAGCTCTCGGGCACGCTGCGCACGCTGGCGGTTTCGCTGTACAAGATCGCCAATGACATACGGCTGCTGTCGTCGGGACCGCGAGCCGGCTTCGCGGAGCTGCACATTCCCGCCAACGAGCCGGGTTCGTCGATCATGCCGGGCAAGGTGAACCCGACCCAGGTCGAGGCGCTGACCATGATCTGCGTGCAGGTGATGGCCAACGACGTTGCGGTCGGCTTTGGCGGGGCGGGCGGCTATCTGGAGATGAACGTCTACAAGCCGCTGATGATCCACAACCTTTCACAGTCAATCACTTTGTTGACTGGTGGCTGCACGAATTTCCGCAAGTACCTGGTGGAAGGAGCCAAGCCGAACCTGAAAAGAATTGCTGAGTACGTGGACCGCTCGCTGATGCTGGTGACCGCGCTGTCGCCGGTGATCGGCTATGACAAGGCGGCGCATCTCGCCCACTACGCCATGGACCACGACCTCACACTGAAGGAAGCGGCGCTCCAACTTGGCGTCGTGAGTGAAGAAGAGTTCGACCGGCTGGTCGATCCCAGAAAGATGCTGGGACCGACCGCGGGGAAGAAGGCGAAGTAGGCAATGCCGACTTCGCCCGCTGGCTACGAGTGTTCCTTTAAAGCTGCGCCTGACTTGGCGAAGCGGAGCGCTACTGCGGATTGGGTGGTGCGCCTTGCGGACCACCCGGGCCGTATCCCGGCGCAGCACCTTCGCGATGGCCGTGTCGGGTCATCATCTCCTGATACTTCGTCTGCTGCTCGGCATTCAGGATGGGCTTAATCTGGTTGGCAGTGTTCTGCCGGATCTCCTGCATCTTGCTCATGCGGTCCTGCTGCGAGAGCGTGGTATCCGAACGCAAGGTCTGCATCTGTTGCGACTCGTTTTCGAGAATGGGCTTGATCTGTTCCTGCTGTTCGCTGCTCAGGCTGAGCTGGCTGTTCAGCATCTGCAAGCGTTGGTCGGTCGACATGGGTTGCCGCTGGCCATTCTGTGCACCGCCGGCCTGGGCGCCCATCTGAGCGTAAGCCGTGGCGCCGCCCAGGACGACTGCCATAGCGAGAGTGCCACGTAAGAAAATCTGCTTCATTGTTCGAAACTCCTTGATCATGGGATCGAATGTGACAGCCAGAAGATAGAGCGTGACCGCCCAGCCCGGCGAATTTGAAGTTGCCAGGATAAGCAGCACACCGTCGAACTTCTCAAGGCACGAAAGGTACACGCGTCTGGTCCTAGTAGGGAATCTAACGACACAGGCAGAAACCCTTCGTGCAGCACGATGTTTCCCGTCGCAGTGTTAAGAAAGGTTGTCGGAGGAAGGCGGCGTCGAACTGAGAGGAAGATCATTCCTGACTTGTCCCGGGTCGCGAGGAGGCTCTTCAGACCGGCACGTCCGTAGGAGCGTAAACAAAGATGCTGGTGACGCGTTCGAAGCCAGCATCATGAGTAGCCAGTACTGAGACGCCATATAAACGCATACTCGCAACGACCAAAGAATCATTGTTGAGCAGGCCATAGCGAGAACGCTCCTGCTGCGCTGCTCGCACTGTATCTTCGTCCACCACGACCAACAGTAGATTGAAAGCAAGTAGGCGCTGGACATCCACCCAATAGTCGACCAGTTGCTTTACGCGCTCCGGATGTTCATTCAGGGTCTTCCTGGGTTGTGACCCTGCCAACCCTTTGCTCTTAGCTTCTTGCAGCATCAACCTGTGGGTTACTTCGGAGATGACATGAAACGAAGTTATGCCGATTGTCTCCTCCGTCGCGCACCTATGCAGTAGGCTCACGCACTCAGGAGAACTCTTGCCCAGGGCATAGATCAGAACGTTTGCGTCAAGGAAGACATTACTGCCGTTGGGAATCCTGGACAGTGCCTGGGTGGGCATCAGTGGTTATTCTTCTTCTTCCCAGTCGGGGTTTTGGGCGGCCTCGTTCCATTCGCCCACCGTCAAGTGCAGTCCAGAAGGGGCAGTCAAAGCGGCGAGAGCTTTTGCTATCCGCTCGTTCCGTGTCTGCGGGCTGAACTGCTGCCGTTTGAGCGCCTCCAGCCTGGAAGCAGGCGTTGGCGCAGCCGGCCGAGGAAACGTAACCGATGTCGTATCAGCCATATGCTTACATTCTACGGTCGTTTTGCGGTCAACACTAGCGCAACCTCTCTCAATATCTCCAACTCTTCAAATCCGCTCCGGGCGGGGCGGTTTTTTCGATACGTTCCAGGATTTTCGGCAGGTACATGGTGTTGTAGTGCAGGCGTGAGAGATAATTCGGCAGCTTGGGATCGCCGTTCCAGCAGTGCTCGGCGCGATCGCCGTATTTCACCTCTCCGTCGTAGTAGGGATTCTTCGTGCTCTCCAGGAAATCCTGCATAAGGTAGACGGCGTCGTTCAGGAAATAGGTATCGGCGCTGCCCACGTAGATGTGAATCTTACCTTGCAGTTTGGGCCCGAGAGTTGCCCAGTTCTTCTCCAGGATGGCGCGCAAGTCGTAATGCTCTTTCCAATAGTCAGCAACCTGGTGGTCGATCTGGCCAGTCTCTTTGTTGAAGATAGGTTGCGGGTAGCCATCGGCTCCTACAGGGCCGTAGACCGCCTGCCAGATGTCCCACTGCTCGCCGGAGCGGCCGTGGTCACCCAGCGCAAGCTCGTAGGCGTTGGCGTCTTTGATAGTGATAAGGGTATGGCCGAGATAGTCACGCATACCCGGTTGCTCCACGCGCTTGTGTGCGCCTTCCGTAACAAACGCGTTCGGGTCTTTGTAGAGGTCGATCAGCGTGTACGCGCGGAAGTCGACGGGATCGGGACAGGCGCAGAAGACGCCGTTGTAGTGGTCGGGGTAGAAGATCTGCACGGCGATCGATTCCCAGCCGCCGGTTGAGCCGCCGTAGGTGAAGTGCGCCCAGCCATCAGGAATGGCGCGAAACTTCTTCATCAACGCGGGCATCAGTTCCTGCTCGATGGCATCGCCATAAGGACCGAGATTGGCTGAGTTCACTGCGTAAGAATCGTCGTAGTAAGGATTGGCGTGCTGCAGCTTCACCACGAGATAGCGCGGAAAGTTGGGCGAGATCCATTGCTGGTAGAACTTGTAGGCCTCTTCCTGCTGAATTCGGTTGTAGCCCGAGATATGGAAGCGGTCGCTGTAATCGGGTTTCAGATTGGGATCGGGTGGCTCAGTTCGAAAGTCATCAAAGTTCGCAACAAAGTGATCATGGAAGAGCATCAGCGGATAATGCGCTTCCGGATGTTCGTCGAATCCCCAGGGAACAAGAACGATGGCGGAGATATACATCGGGCGTCCCCAGAACTTGGTCAGCAGCTCGCTCTGGATGCGGATGTGGCGAACATATTTCGTATCGACTGGCGCAGGAATGGGCGGAATCTGCTGGTCGAGAACGATCTTGATGGGCGCGCCGCCGTGGCCGAGCGTGATCTTCACCGGCTTGCTATAGAGGTTGCCGGGCGCGAGGTTCCAGTGCTGGCCTTCGCCACGGTCGGGCGGCAGCTTAACAGTCTTGCCGTCGGAGCGATGGAAGGTCTCGTAGATGTTGAGCAGCGCTTGCACGTAGTAATCCCCGGGTGGCACGTTGTTCAGGCTGCGGATGGGGTAGCCCCAGGCCTTGTCGTCGACCATGACCGGCTCGCCTGGCTTAAGTCCGTCAACCGTGACTCCGAAGACCATCTGCGTCTTGGGCGTGTCGTCGATCTGCATGCGTGGCTCTTCCGAGGGATCGGTGGAGAGCAATAGCAGCATGCGGCCATCCAGCGGCTGCGCGCTGCGTGCGGCAGGGAAAGAGATGGAGAATTGTGGTGACTGGGCAAGAGCGGCGGAAGCAAAGATGAAGACGGCGATGAGTATGAGGATGACGGTACGAGCGGAATACATCCGGGCGCTTCTATTCATTGGTCGGATTGGTCTCCCTTTTCAGATCTGCTGCTAAGAGCCGGTGAAACAGATGCTCGCCGGCCTCACGACGTACCGACAGCCGCCCAGCATTGTACGCGCGGGAGTGGAGACCGCGCTGCACGGCTTCACAGATAGCCACGTCTTCATCGTTGACACGTTCGCCGACAGCGATGCTTTGACGGTTGCGCTCGGCCGCCGGATCACTTACGTCGTCGAAGTAGAAATCGAAGATCACCTTGCAACGGTCAACGCCATCGGGAAGGATGAGGTTGGTATCCATGTAGCCACGATAGAGGTTAATCATGAAATTGGGATACTGCCAGAAATACCTAGCGCGCTCGCCGGTGCGCGTGGCGGCGACCTTCGCATCTTCGTCCGACGCGACCATCGGGCTGGATTGCAGGCAGTAGCGATCTTCACACTCGATGGTGTACTGGCGATAGTCGAGAACGCTGTTCAGGCCCTTGTGCAGATGCGGAACGTGGTAGCCGCCGTCGAGATAATTGTCGACGAAGACCTTCCAGTTGCAGTTGATGGTGTAGATTCGGCGTTCGAAGAAGGCCATGGAACCGACGTTTAGTGGCGCGACCCGTTGGGCTAGTCTGCCCAGAAATGGTGTGAGCGACTCTGCGTTTGGATCGAGGTTGACGAAAACGAACTGCTCCCAGGTGTCGACCTTCATGGGGACAAGGCCATTTTGCGAGCGATCGAATGCGCAGACGCCCTCGAACTCGGGCGCGCCTTTGAGCGAGCCGTCCAGGCCATAGCTCCAGCCGTGATACGGACAGCGAAAGATGGTTGCATTGCCTTGCGGTTGCGGAACAACGGCCGCAGCGTGGTGGCGGCAGACGTTGTAGAAGGCGCGCAGTTGGCCGTCGCTGCCGCGAACGATGAGCAGCGGTTCGCCGGCAAGTTCTGCCGTGACGAACTGCCCGGCAGTCTTGAGCTGATCGGCGCGGGCGACGACCTGCCAGGTGCGGCCGAAGACCTGTGCTGCCCTCGAGGCGTGCGATTTCTTCGTGCACGTACCATGACGCTGGAATAGTGAACGCTCGCTCCAGCGGAGCTTGGGAGTCATAAGAAGCAAGGATGTCGTGAAAGAGCGAATCCATTGACCTGGCTCAGCGGTGCGGGGAAATGATAGCAGGGTCAGAAGCCAGCATCTTTGCAGGGTAACGGAGAACAGATCCCTCGCTTCGCTCGTGATGACAAATCGGAGAGACGAGATTCCGTTAGCTATTGTTTAAACGCCGGGTCGGACGCTGCATCCGGACGCGGCATCCACTGCAATGAATAATACTGGCCGCGATCGCGTCCCCAGGGATCGAAGGCATTGGTCACGTGCTGCAACTCGGGCGTCAGCTCGGGAATGTTGCGCATCAACACGCGCTTCAGCGGCGATACCGGTTGCGCGTGCCCGTTGGGCATGCCGATTTCCATCATCACCGGGCCGGGACCGTTGTGGTTGACCCAATTCACGCCAAATGTTGTGTAGAACTCCGGCCGGAAGCTGGAGGTGAAGAAGCGGTCACTGAACAGGCGGCGCGACGCGTTGAGGATGAAGACGACGAACTGCGTCTCCGAGATGGCGAAGCCGTGCGGGCGGGTGTATTCGGCGAGCCAGCCAACAACGGTGTCCACGTCCTCGATGTTGTCGACGACCGATCCGTTGGGATGCCCGAGGCAATCGTTGATGGGCGTGCCGTCAGGATTGAGCTGCGCATCGGTGATGATCTTGGACGCATCGCAAACGTGAGTGCCGTAGATTTCGCGGATCTGGGCTATGGTGTCCATCTGCCGCTTGCGCTCGGGAGAGTTGGCAGGCAGCCGCTGATCGACGAAATCGTCGTAGCTGGTCATCTGGCGCAGGCCGTACTGGCGGCGGAATTCGTTGAAGCGCGGCACGCCATGCTCGCGGTCGCGAATGAGGTCGAGGGCGGCGATGTCGAGTTGCTGCGGTGGGCGTATCGAGACGCGGAAGCTTGATGTTCTGCAGGAACTGCGGGTCGTTGTGCAGCGTCAGCAGGCCAAGACGCTGGCGCCCCATGCTCAAGCCCCAATTCGCCAGCCCGCCGGTGTGCATCGCGCCGGTCGCCTTGTTTTCGAAGGTTTCAATGACTGCGACCTTCTCGACAATCTTGTTGGGGTCCTTGACCTCGCGGTACTCGATGAGATCGGGCACCAGCGGGTGCAGCCGGTAGACGGTGACGAATTCCTCTGGGAAATTGAAGGGCGAGCCGAAGTGGTTGACGCCTCCATTGACGTCGTCGGGATTGGTGACGTCGTAGTGCGGAGACGGTGCTGCCGAGGCCGAAGATGCCAGGGCCCGGAGGCGAACACGGAATACCACTGGGTGGCCTTCTTGGCGCTGGTCGAGGTGCCGAAGCCATGTACCACAATGTCAGATAGAGCCTTGGATGCGTCGGGATCGCCGGTGCCGAGCAGGCCGTTCCAGTTGGCGTTCATGCCTTTGTAGAGCGGCTCGTCGTAAAGCAGTTGCGGCGTCCATTCGATGGTATGGATCTTGGCGATTTCCGCTGCGATCACCAGGCGCGCGACGTTGAACAGTTCCTCGGAGCTGACGTCTTTGTAGGCGATGACGCGTTTGGGGTCGGAGGGATTGCGCAGGCCGCTGTCGGCATTCGGAGTCTGCGCGGCCTGGCGGCGGAATTCGTCGACGAAGGTGTTGTGTTCGCGGGCAAACAGGTTGTGATAGAAGCTCAGCCCGATGGACCAGTTATCCGCGAAATGCGACCGACTCCTGTCCGGCCCATTGCGGCTGGCGCCGGATCGGCGGGCTGCAGCACGGGAAGATAGCCCGGGCCCGGGCATACCCGCGATCGGCTCGAGCTGCATCTTCGCTGGATCGTTAGGGTCGCGCTTCACCCGCTTCACCGAAGTGTCGTCGAATCCATAAAGCTGAGAGCCATCCCACCACGCCGTGTTGTTGTTGGCGAAGGTCTTGGGCGCGCGCGTCAGATAGGTTTTGCCGTTCGCCGTGAACTGCTCAGGGGCGGAGTCGGCGAGCACGTAAGTCTTGTCGACCTGGTCGCCGGGACGGCAGCCGAGCTGCTGAATCTCTTCCGGCGTGAGCGGAGTGGGCACGCCGTTGACTAGCTTGGTTTTGCAGCCGACCTCCATGCTGGTTCCGGGCGCGTTGTGGCCTTCATCCATGTGCGAGAACCAGTCGTGGGTCATGAACTGGATCCAGTAGGCAGCGAGCACGTTGAAGAATGGCGCCTTCTGGTAATCGCAGTTCGCGTCGACAGAGTTGCCGGGGAGACCGAATCCCAGGTTGCAAGCCGCGGGATTCGACTGCACGCGGGTGAAGAGCTTGCGGCTGATCACCTGCGGATCGGGCGTCAGCAGTCCGATGCGGCCGCCGTGGCGGTTCTTGGTGAGTGTGGTCTGCGCGAGATCAGGAAAGGTGGTGTCGAGTTCGAACATTGCGGGCAAACGGCATGCCGGTGGAACCCATCAGCGGGTTGCGAATATCGTTGCAGATGCCGGTCAGCGTGCGGGCGCGAATCAGTGCGCCGCTACAGACTTGGGGGCCGTCTCCGCCGACCGCCTGGTAGTTGGGATTGCTGGCCGGCAGCCGCAGCTCCGGCCACGTTTTCAAGGCAGGCCCCCGACGCCGCCACGGCCCATCACGTAGGCTTGATAAGTTCCGGAATTATCGAACAGATTGAACTTGATGAGTTCGATGCGCTGGTATTCCAGGTCGAGCAGTGCCCCGGTAACTCCGCGCAGTTTCGGGACCTGAACGGAAAGGAAGCCGACCGGAAGCGACGAGGTGTCGCCCGTTCCCCAGTAGTTCGACCAGTCGACCCATGGCGTCGGGCGGAACTGCACTGCCTTTTGGCCTCCGCGGCAGCGAGCGGTGGGTTCGGTAACCTTGCCTCGAAAGCGCTGGTCACGCGCGTCCGGAACCTTCAGAAATCCACCGGCGAGGGAATGCGCACAGGCGGCCACCTCCGCCGCTTCCTCTTGCTTGGGGCTGAGCTGATTGTCTGCGTGCAGCGACATCGCGAGGGCAAGCACACCGATCCCGGTGAAGAGAGCGGAGAGAATTGTCTTCATAGGGGCATCATGATTGACCTTCTCAGTGCCGAAGTCAACGATTTTGCCAGGGGCAAACTTAAGCTTCGTGTTGATTGAGGTGGCGCTGCAGGCGCAAATGGGCCACACTGGCTCACACGCTGAGAATCGTGGAGCCTGAATCGTACCGGCCAATACGTCGATTATGACGGCATCTAACCTGCCCGCTACAGCGGGCGCATCCGCGCCGAACACAACCACTCCCGAACCACAACCCCGCCGCGTACTGGGCTTGCGAGACCTGGTGCTGTTCTACGTGGTTGCGACGTTGAGCCTGCGCTGGTTGCCACTGGCGGCTGCCGCCGGACCCAGCGCCATCGTCATCTGGCTGCTGGGTCTGTCTACTATTTTCCTACCGCTGGCGTTGTGTGTGATGGAGTTGTCGTCGCGCTATCCGCAAGAGGGAGGAATGTATGTTTGGAGCAAACGCGCCTTCGGCGACTTTGCCGGATTCCTCACGGGCTGGATTTACTGGGCCAGTAACCTTTCCTACTTTCCGGCGGTGCTGTACTTCGCCGCGAGCAATGCGCTTTATGTTGGCGGTAGCCGATGGCTCAAGCTCCAGGGCAGCGCAACGTTCTTTATCACGTTTTCGCTCATCGGCCTGGCCTTGGCGCTCGTGTTGAATATCGTCGGGCTGAACATCGGAAAGTGGCTTACCAATCTGGGGGCGATAGGAACGTGGGTTCCGGTGGCGCTGCTTGTCTGTATCGGTGCAGTCGCGTGGCACCGATTCGGGTCAGCGACCAGTTTCAATTCCCATTCGCTTACGCCGGCTTTCCATGTTGCGAACTTTGGAGTGTGGGCAACGATACTCTATGCCTTCGCCGGAGCCGAGGCCGCGTCGTTTATGGGCGGCGAGATCAAGCAGCCACGGCGACAGATTCCACGAGCGCTGATGATCGCTGGGGTTGTGATTGCCTCCAGCTACATATTGGGGACGGTAGCGATGCTGGTGGTGTTGCCGCGCGAGCAGATGAACAGTCTGGAAGGTATCATGCAGGCCATCTCCGCGAGCGCCGCGCGGGTGGGATGGCGAGGCGTAGGGCCGCTGGTGGCGTTGCTAATCTGCCTGGCAAACCTCGGCGCCATTGGCGCCTATCTCGCAGCGCTGGCGCGGCTACCATTTGTAGTCGGAATCGATCGTTACTTGCCTTCGGCGTTCGCGCGCGTCCATCCGCGCTGGGGAACTCCGCACATCGCGCTTATCGTGCAGGCGCTGTGCTCGGTGGTGTTCGTTGTTCTGGGTCAGACGGGAAGTACGGTTCGCGGCGCGTATCAGGTGCTGGTAAGTATGAGCATCATCGCCAACTTCATTCCTTACCTGTTCATGTTCGCCGCATTGATTCGCCTGCAAGATGAGCCTGCTGAGTCCGGAGTGGTCCGCATTCCCGGAGGCAAGCCGGTTGCGATCGCGCTCGCCATCGTTGGTTTTGTTGCGACGGTGCTGGTGATTGCAGGTTCGGTCATCCCGGATGCGAGCGAACCCAACAAAGCCTTGGCGGTGGCTAAGATCGTTCTGCTGAGCGCGGCCCTGGTGCTGGGAGGAACCGCGCTCTATTGGATAGGGAAGAGGAGGGCTTCCCGTTTAGCCCACGTGAGGACTTAGCCCTCTTCGTCAACCTTCAGAGGCACTGATGGCTTACCAGCGCTCGGCAACGGCCTGGTGTCTCATAGTTGGCTCACGATAGTCCTTGGGTTTTTGTCGTGGCGGCAACTTCGGAGGAGTGTACGGTACCTCCTCGTAAGGAATTCGACTTAAGATGTCGGCGATGCAGTTCAGTCGCGCACGTTTCTTGTCATCCGAGGGAACAATGTACCAGGGTGCCGTGGCGGTGTCGGTGGCGGCCAGCATCTCATCACGGGCACGCGAGTAGTCATACCAGCGGCGATGCGACTCTAGATCCATCGGGCTTAGCTTCCAGCGCTTCGTCGGATCCTGGATGCGCGCAACAAAGCGCCGGTGCTGCTCCTTCTCCGAGACGTCAAGCCAGTACTTCAGCAGAAGGATTCCGTTGTTGACCAGAACATTCTCGAAGGCCGGACAGCCTTTCAGAAACTTCTTGTAATCTTCCGGACTGCAGAAACCCATGACATATTCAACCCCGGCCCGGTTGTACCAGCTGCGGTCGAAGATGACGACCTCTCCGCCGGCAGGAAGTTGTTCCACATAGCGTTGTGCATAGATCTGAGTTTTCTGTCGCTCCGTAGGAGCGGGCAGCGCGACTAGCCGAAAAACTCTAGGGCTGACACGTTCCAGGATTCGTTTGATGATGCCGCCCTTACCTGCCGCATCGCGGCCTTCGAAGATGATTACTATCCGTGCCCCGGTTTTCTTCACCCATTCCTGGAGTTTGACCAGCTCAATTTGAAGCTTAAAGAGTTCAGCTTCGTATTCCTTGTTGCTGAGTTTTGGTTTTAAACCGCTCGCGCCAGACGTAACGGCAGGAGAGTCGTTCGTGTCCCCAATGCTATTCTTTTTGTTCTTTTGTTTTTTCTTTCCCATAGTTGCTCCCTGATCGAAGAAAGACGAAAACGCCGCTGGGCGACAACGCCAGGTCCTCCTATATAAACGCTAGGTCCTTCTATAGATGAGAGTCTATAAGGCTCGCGACCATGCTCCTAGCTATCTTTTCCGGGACGGGATCGAGGACCGCGGGCCAGGTGCGCAGAAAGACTTAGCTCAACCACTCCAAACGGCGAGGGCGAAACTTCAGAGCTTTCCGGGCCTTCTGGTTGGAAGTGCCGCGCAGTTTGGTTTGGTAGTAGACAGCATCGGGTCCGTCCATGGCGAAGGCCTGCTCTTCCGAGATGTGCGCCGGAGGCGGAGCCTTTACGAACTTCGCGAAGGCTGGCGCCCAACGGCTCATGGGCGAAGGATCGTCATCGACCACGTTGTAGACACCCGGCTCGGAGGTCAACGCGGCCACGGTGGCAGCGGCGGCATCCTCGATGTGGACCCACGACCAGACGCCATTACCGTCGCCGATGATGGGAACTTCTCCCCGGCGGAACTGATCGGCACCTGCGCCGTCCGGACGATACCAGGTGCCGGGACCGTAGAAAAACCCATAGCGCAGAGCGACCCCTTCCAGCGGTGAAGCGAAGAGCCGCTCTTCAAGCTCTTCGTAGGTCTTTGCGCTCAACGAGACGTTCGGACTCGCGGCAATGGCGAACCCCGCGGACTCGGTTGCCAACCCGTCGCCCGGCTCGAGAAAGAATCCGCTGGACTGCTGCAAATAACGGCGAGCGCCGGCAGAGATAGCCCCCCTCAACAGGTTGCCGCCGCCCTCGATGCGCAGCTTGCGATCACGCGGTAGAGACTTGGGAAGGTCGGCGGGATCCGCCGGAAGCGAGGTCAGCTCATCGATCACAACGTCCGGCTGCGACTCCCGCAGCGCTCTTTCGAGAGCAGCGCTATCGAATACGTCGACGGCGAGAACGCGGGCTCCAAGCTGGGCCATGTCGCCAAGCCGATCGGTCGAACGCGAAATGCCGGTGACGGTGTGGCCCTGGCGAATGAGTTCAGCAACGATGGGCCGGCCGATTGCGCCGCTGGCCCCAGCTACGAAGACGTTCATGCCGGACTTATATCACGAGCGCGACAGCGGAGATATCGAACAGCGAACGCTGAATCGCGATAAGACGGCAGACTCATGAAGATACGGTCGGCGCAATTCTTATACCGGGAATTCGATCACGAAGGTCGTTCCTCGGTGCTCCGGCGCGGTGCTCGAGCGGAGGCGAATCGATCCGTTATGCTTCTCGACCAATTGCTTGCTCACCCAGAGTCCCAGGCCGGTGCCGATGGTCTGCTTAGTCGTAAAGAGAGGTTCGAAAACGCGCGGCAGTGTCGACGGCTCCATGCCTTTGCCATTATCGGCGATGGTGACGCGGGCGACCCGCCTGCCGTGCGTGGTGCGCTCGGCGATGCGCAGCTTCAGAGCGCCGCCGTCGCTCAGGGCGTCGAGGCTGTTGGAGATGAGGTTCGAGAAGACCTGCCTCAAGTCTCCGGCCACGCCGGTGATGTGGGCCTTCTCGGAATATCGTTTTTCAACCGACACGTCCTTAGCCATGATCCTGGTTTCAAACAGGCCCAACGCCTCTTCGAGCACTCCGGAAAGCGAGACGCGGCTGGGATGCGAGGAGTCGCGATAGAAGCCGAGCACCTGTCGCGTGATGTGGGAGACACGATTGAGCTCCGATTCCGCCTTGTTGAGATCGGCGCGCACCGAAGGCGGGCACTTGGGATCGTTCCGCGCCAAGAACAAAAGGTTCATCACTGCGGCGAGCGGGTTGTTGATCTCGTGGGCGATAGTGGCGGCCATGCGCCCGACCGATGCCAGTTTTTCACTGCGAACCAGACCTTCTTCCGCCTTCTTGCGCGCGGTGACGTCGCTGGCCGTGCCGAACCACTCAGTGATCTCGCCGGAGGCGTTCAGCAGCGGCACTGCGCGCGACAGCGCCCATCCCACGCTGCCATCCATGCGCAGCATGCGATGTTCCAACTCAAACATGCCCTTCGTCTGCACGGCATGGTTGATCGCCTTCACCACTTTGCTCTGATCGTCAGGGTGGATGCAGTGATGGAGCCAATCTTTTTTAGGATTCTCCGTATCGGAAATAAATCCTCGGCCATCAAGCTGGCGCATCTCGCTCCAGTCGGCGTTCATGCGATACACCACGTCGGAGCTAGCGTTCACAAAGGCGTGCAGTCGCTCCTCGCTTTCCCGCAGGGCCTGCTCGGCATCGCGCTGCTCGGTGATATCAGTATTAGTGCCGAACCAGCGGAGGACCTTGCCACTCTCATCGCGAATGGGCATAGCGCGCGAGAGGAACCAACGGTAGCTGCCATCTTTGCCGCGCAGCGGAAAGGTGTCTTCCCAGATCTCGCCTGTCTGAAAGCAGTGGCTCACCTTGTCCACCACGCGTTGAACGTGGTCAGGATGATGTACTGCCTGCCATCCCCAGCCCTGCATTTCTTCGAGATTGGTTCCGGTGTATTCATACCAGCGCCGGCTGTACCAGAAGATCCAACCTTTAGCGTCGGCCATCCAGGCAAGTTGCGAGATGTTATCGGCAAGGTTATGAAAACGTTCTTCACTCTCGCGCAGCGCTTCCTCCGCCCGGATTCGGTCAGTGACTTCGATAACGTAGGCGCCTACTGCGATGGGTTGCGGAGCGTCACGGAACACCGGGAAAAAGCCAGTGAGCCAATGCCGCGTGACCCCCGGCGCCTTGGGAGTCTCTCCCGTGATTTGCTGCTCCACGGAGCGGCCAGTGCGAAAGACCTCATCAACAATCGGGTCGGCAACGCGCGCGTTGATGGGCAGCAATTCGCTGATGCGGCGACCGATGTGCGCTTCCACGGGCAGACCGTGGATTTCTGCGAGCCGCTCGTTGATGCGCAAATAGCGATGCTCGTCGTCGAAGAAGGCCAGTCCGACAGGAGCGTTGGCGAACAACGACTCCAACTCTGCGGTCCTCTCTTGCAGGCTGCGTTGATCTGTCGAGCGACTCGTCGGCGCTTGTACGGGTTTCGGCTGAGAGGATGGCATAGAGCGACCCTGAGTTTGGCGGGCGCGGAGTTTCGTGATTATAGCAGTGGTGATACCAGCCGCATGCGAAGAGTAAGTCGCATGCGCTCACGGAGCGTTGCTCCGCCACACGATTCCTCGCTGGCGGCCCGGAAGCGGTGCCACATTTACTTCATAGGGCGCGTGATGGCTTCGCGAATATTCGCCAAAGGAGCGCTCTTGTTGAACTCGACGGTACCGTCAGGCTGGCGTCGAATCCCAAGCTTCTCCCACAACGCCGGCAGATCGATGGGTGAAGGCTTATCCCGCATCTCGTGATACAGGTCCGTGAGCACGTGAGTTCCTGTAGCCTTGTCGCCTGCGGCGAACTCTTGCTCAATCTCCCAGTCCTGGGTGATGTTTCCGCCCGAGCTCAAAATTCCGCGCAGTGCGTCCTGCAAGCCTTTCCGATTGTGGGTCTGCTCGCGGATACGTACATCTGCGATCAGGCAAAACATGGCGCCTCCCCAGTAAGTGCGTCCCCAGGTATCAGTACGATCGAGGCCCTGATCGCCGGACTGCGGTTGTCCTTGCGGCATATCCCGAAGCACGTCGCTCCACATCTTCGCGGCGGTGAGTTGGCCCGCTTGCACGCGGGCGATTGGCTCTACATAAACCGAGATGCCCTCTTCGATCCAGTGATGGTTTTCGGCCATGGATGGGAATGCCGTGTGGATCATCTCGTGGGTGAGCATCCAGTCCGCATCCAGATCCGCGGGAGTGGTTGAAGGTCCCAACAGAGATCCTGATCAGTCCTCCATTGTCGGAAGGATAGGTAACGCCATGATGCACGCCCTCGCCGCCGCGCACGTGGACCTGGAGCCTGAGTTGCGGGACAGGAAACTTGCCATAGTAGGTACAGATCGCAGTTGTGGCGCGCTTGATCCACTCCATCAGTGCGTCGTTAGAGACGCCCTTGGAATCGTTGTCGAATCGGATGTCGACGCTTGATCCGCAAGCGGATATGGTTTGCGCAGAGATTGCCGAGTAGACCGGTCGCGACACGAAGGTAGCCAGCAGCACGGCAGCGCCCAGAGCGAGAATCACCAGCGAAAAGCGAACTTTCGGATTATTCCTGCCGCCCAACTGTCCGCGCGGGCCCGGCGGCAAGGCCCTTTCTTGCAGCATTTCAATTGGATGCGCGGGAGAGCCACATGCGATCGATTAATGCGTCGAGAGAATAGCGTCCCGGACCAAAGAACAGAATGATCAGCGATGCCATCCAATAGGAAAAAGGCGCGGCGGCGATAAACTTGTCAGGGTCGGAGAAGAATGACATCACTGCGTCGCGATCGCCCGTAATGTAGGCAACTGTCATATTGCCGGTGAGCAAGAGAGCGATGAAGCGAGTGCCGAGCCCCACCGCAAGGAGAATTCCTCCGACCAATTCAAGAATCGAAATAAACAATGCCGTCGGTCCGGGTGCAGGCAATCCTAGGGTGCCGAAGTATTCCGTCACCCGACCCAGGTTGTGCAGTTTGCCCCAGCCATCCACCGCGAACTGCCATCCCCAGTAGAGTCGTACGAACAAGAGGAACAACGACTGCAATGAGTTGGCGCAGGTTACAAGCAGAGCGTACAGCTTGCGAAGGGCATTCATGTGTCAGATCCTCGTAGAGAGTTGCGAGTCGTAGGATTCAGAAGCCCGTGAAAAGTTACTTACTAAAGATGGAACTTTCAGTTTCAGGGGCTGAAGCCCCAGCGTACTTACGCCGTACGCAACACTGGCCTGAAGGTCAGCACTATCCTTTGCAAAACCATCCCGCCGCCGACCAGTAGGCAAACCACTTCTGAACATCGGCCATGGCTTCTTCGATGTTCCTTCCACTCCAGTCGACCTCGTCCACCGCGCTGGAAAGGGTCATGCCATCGCGCAGGGCAGTGAGGATGGTGAAGGCCTCCTGGTCGATGCGCTTGAAGTAGACCGTGTTGTCTGCGCGATGGACGGCGAGGAAGATGCGCTCCGGTTTTGGAAGCCGGCGCCGCCGGGAGCGCGAGTGGGTTCGCTCGGTGACCGCATTGCTGACGATGTCGGTCTCTTCCAATTCGCTGCGAACCCGGATCAGAAGATCGTCGACAGGATAGTTCAAGTCGAGCAGCCGTATATGTGGTTGGAGTTGGAAATGCGGATCGGGCCCGAGCGCCGGCAGGTCGGCTTCGGTCAGACGGGGCCGGGCAGCTTCGTCGAAGGCTTCGATCTCGGCCCACTCCAGGCGCACCATGTCGAGCGCGATCTGCCTCGTTTCCGGCGATGTGCTCGGGATGCTGGCGCAGCCACGATTCCAGGCGCGAGCCCAGATTGCGCAGCGTGAACGAACGCGACGGGCAGTCGTACAGGTACTCGACCGCCATCTTGTCGAAGCGGTGTTCGCCGATGATCGCCCGCAGGCCGGGGAAGTCTTCGGATAACGCGGAGAGAATCCGGAACCAGTACTGGCGGTTGTAGATCTCCAGACGCTCGAAGGACGTGAGCCGATCGTTCGGCTTGATGATTTCTTCGGCCACGGCGCGAAGCGACTTGCCATCGCGCGAGCGCTGGCGCATATTCTCGTCGCCGGTCAGCGGCTGGCGGATGGCGTCAAACATGGCGCGCTGAATGTGATCGAGTGACATCAGGCGCCTACCTTCTCGGCGACATAGCGGTTGGCCTTCAGCGCCTCGTCGTGTACCTCGTCGAAGGAAGGAATGTGGTCATCCCACTCCAGCAGCGTGGCAGTCGGGCCGATAAGTTCTATGGCGCGTGCGTACAGATCCCATACGGGATCTATCACGGGATGATCGTGCGTATCGAGGATGTACTTCTCGTACTTGGAATGGCCGGCAATGTGGATCTGTGCGACGCGCTCATGGGGCACGCTGTTCACGTAATCATAGGGATCGAAGCTGTGATTGCGTGACGATACGTAGATATTGTTGACATCGAGCAGAATGCCGCAGTCAGCGCGTTCCACGACTTCATTGAGGAATTGCCACTCCGTCATCTCGGAGGCGTGGAACTCGGCGTAGCTGCTGACGTTCTCGACCACCACCGGAACTTCCACGAAGTCGCGCACCTGGCGAATCTTCTGCGCCGTCTTTTCCGCGGCTTCGAAGGTGTAGGGCATGGGCAGCAGGTCGTGCGAGTAAGAGCCATCGACACTGCCCCAGCAGAGGTGGTCCGACAGCCAGGGCGTGTTGGTGCGGCGCACCAGCGCCTTCAGGCGCTTCAGGTGCTCGCGATTGAGCGGCTCAACTGAGCCGAAATACATGGAAACCCCATGCTGTACGACACGATACTGCTCAAGGATCTGGTCGAGGACGTGCAGCGGGCGGCCGCCATCCACCATGAAATTTTCGGAGATGATTTCAAACCAGTCGACGACCGGCTTTTTCTCCAGGATGTGGTTGTAGTGCGGAATGCGTAGTCCGATTCCGACTCCGTACTCGGTGAAACCATTGAAGCGATTGGCAGGCATTGGAGAATTCGTGGCCCAAGCTTTTTGAGAATTGATAAAGGCCGAAGCTGGTTGTCTCCGGCCCCTATGATTGGTGACCGAAGTTACTCTGACGGGGGCTTGGAGCCGTCCGTTGCGCAGCCACCCTTGCCCTTGCAAGAGTTCTTGCCCTTGCAGCCGTTGTCGCCCGCCTTGCAGCCGCCCTTGCCCTTGCAGGAGTTCTGGCCCTTGCAGGCGTGCTTGTCCTTGGAAAAGTCAGCGGCGTAGGAGCCGTTGTCTGCCGAGGAAACAGAGTTGTTGGTGGAACCGGTCTGAGCGAACGCACTGCCGCCAGCCATGAAACCGGCCAGGCCGCGCCCATCATCAGGGACTTCATCGACTTCGTCATTTGATACTCTCCTCTAGCGTGTTTGGAGCGGGCCACTTGTCGAGTTGACCTCACCCAGATTGATTACGTGCGGGGTATCTTCAGGGATTTCCTGCCACAAGGCAAATCTTTTCTATCGAGAGATATTCGACAACCCCCACTTAAGTGGTACTGCTGGATTTCGCCAGTCAGCCTGTGCCCAGCAATGTACCACGCCACCTCACTGCGCCGTAAGACGTCTCTTTGGGATGAAAGTTACAAAGCTGAAGTTGATTTCCTCACCGCCCCGCCGTCACCTAATTGCGCAAGCAGAGTCTCACCAGGTGCCGTGAGAAGATTTCTGCGAGCAAATCAGAGGAGTGATGGCGATCGATGATACTGCACGCACCCAGGAAGCGTCCCGAACCGTGGCGAGAACAACGCGCGGCGTCGCCACATCTCTGGATGGTTCCACTGCTCGCGATCGAATATCCGTTTGAGTGGCTGGCATATCTGCTCAGCCGCTGGTCGTTCCTCGAAGCGCTTGAGTATCTGGGCAGCTTCTCGATTCTGATCGCGGTGATCTTCTATTTCAGCGAGTCGGGTGACCGCCTGAAGCAAAAACACTATCAGGCGTGGCAGGTGATCAATACTGCGCAGGGCAAGGGCGGCAGCGGCGGAAGGATCGAAGCCTTGCAGGAATTGGACGCGGATGGCGTTCCACTGGTCGGGGTCGATGTGTCGGGGGCATTCCTGCAGGGCGTTCGCTTGCCCAAGGCGGGACTGACGCGCGCCAACCTGAACGCGGTGGACGCGCGCAACAGCGACTTCGAGAAAGCCGACTTCACGGCGGCCAACCTGCACTCGGGCAACTTCCGCGACAGCAATTTCATTGGCGCGATCTTTCAGGATGCAGATTTAGGCGACGGCGACTTCTGTTCGGCGAACTTCAGCGGTGCTGATCTTAGCGGTGCGACGCTCGACGGCGCCGACCTGGGGAATACCGATCTCACGAATATCAAGTGGCAGAAGATCAAGAGCGTGAAGGGAACCAGCTTGCAGCAGGTGCGCAACCCGCCGCGAGGATTTCTGGAGTGGGCTGCTCAACATGGGGCGGTGACGAGTGGTGGGCATTCGGACTGCCAGTAAACTGCCAGTAATGGTGAGCGGGCTAGTCTTACATTTACACTCATTGGCAGGATGAGACTGCTTTCTCTTGTTGCTCCGGGTCGATCATTGGCGCGATCACGTCATACCGTCCGTACGGTTGTGTTTCTTGTGGGCTTTTTCGCCCTTCCCGTGTCGTTCTTATGGGCTGAAAGCCTATCCGGTACGGTGAAGGACCGCAGCGGAGCCGTCATTCCTGCCGCTCAAGTTTCGTTGAATGCCGGCGGAACCACGCTGCGGGCGAACTACCAACGCGGCGGGGGCGTTCACTTTGTCATCCGTCGCAGGGGCTTCCGGAGAGATCACCGTCTCGGCTATTGGGTTTTCGACGGTCACGCAGCCCTGGCAGGCGGGCGACAAACCCCTGCTCATCGTCTTGCCCCCCGCCACCATCCGGCAGACCCTCGATGTCACAGCGACGCGCACAGCTATTCTGCCCACCGGCGCCGAAGATCTCGAGTTGCAACCCAGCACGACCATTCTTCCATCGGCAGCGCTGCAACAGTTTGGGGCGATCACCGTGGACGATAAGCTGCGCCAGGTGCCGGGGTTCTCGCTTCTACGCCGCTCGGGAAGCATGACGGCGAATCCCACGTCCCAGGGAGTTTCGCTGCGCGGGCTTGGAGCCAGCGGTGCAAGCCGTGCGCTGGTGCTGAGGGACGGTATTCCGATCAACGATCCGTATGGAAGCTGGATCTTCTGGGGGCGAGTGCCGGTTGCATCGTTGAACGAAGCGCAGATTGTGCCCGGAGGAGTGTCGTCTCTGTACGGCAACGATGCTCTGGGCGGCGTGATCAATCTGGAGACACGCTCGTCGGTGTTGACCAACTTTGCGGCGGAGGGCTCCTTCGGCAACAACAATACCCCCTTCGGCTCGGTATACGGCGGCGTACGCGCGGGGCAGTGGGCCGTCTCCGGTAGTGCCGAGGGATTCAACACCGACGGCTACATCGACGTGCCGGAAAATATTCGAGGAGCGGTGGATACTCCCGTCTCTTCCGAGCATGCCACTGGGGATGTAAAGGTGGAGCGCTTCTTCGGAGATCGCGGGCGTGTCTTCCTGGACGGCGCGCTCTACGGAGAGCACCGTGACAACGGCACGCCGCTACAGATCAACGCGACCACCTTGCGCGAGCTTGGCTTCGGAACGGATTGGCAATCGGCCCGCGCAGGCGTCTTCACCCTACGGCTGTTCGGCGGGACAGAGAATTATCACCAGACGTTTTCGTCCATCGCGCCGAATCGTAATTCGGAGGCGCTGACGAACAATCAGCATGTACCGGTGCAGCAGTACGGATTCATCGCGCAGTGGTCGAAGGCGATCAACGCGAAATTCAGTTTGCTGGCAGGCCTTGATGGGCAGCACGTGGAAGGCACAAGCCTGGAGACTTCGTACGTGCTGGGTAGGCCGACGGCGAATCTCGCCAACGGCGGCAGCCAGCAGTCGCTTGGGGCTTTTGTGGAGGGAATTTTCCAGCTTACGCCGCGCTGGTCGGTCTCGCTGTCAGGACGCGAAGACCTGTGGAGCAACTTCGACGCGAGTTCGTCGCGCACGCCCATCGGAGGACAGCAGGCCATCGTCTACTATCCCAACCGCGGCCAGAATTCGTTCGACCCGCGCGCGACGGTTTCCTATCGACTCGGACGACGGCGTGGTGCTGTACGCCTCGGGCTATCGCTCATTTCGCGCGCCGACATTGAATGAGCTGTATCGCAGCTTTCGCGTCGGCAATGTGCAAACGCTGGCCAACCCGTATCTCGTGGCGGAGCATTTCAACGGATTTGAAACCGGAGTACGCGCCTCGCTGTTGCACGACCGGCTTCAAGTGAACGGAACGTTCTTCTGGGGATACGTGACCACACCGATCGCCAATGTAACCCTAAACGTGACCGACGCGCTCATTCTTCGGCAAAGAGAGAACCTGGGCGAGGTGCGTGCGCCCGGATTCCAGATTGGAGCCAACCTTCGCGTCACGGACACAATCCATTTCTCCGCGGCCTATCAGTTCATCGACTCCACGGTGATCTCGTTCCCGGCGAACCCGGCATTGGTGGGGAACTTGGTTCCGCTGGTGCCGCGCAACATTGTGTCCTTTCAGGCGACATGGTCCGCGCCGCGGCGTTTTCTGATTGCTCTGCAAGGCCGCGCGGCCAGCAACGAATACGACGACGACCAGAATCTGCTTCCGCTTGGGTCGTATTTCGTGATGAGCGGCAGCGTCTCGCATCCGTTGTATAAGGGATGCGACGTGTTCGTTGCAGGAGAGAACATCACCAACAGCAGCTACGAAATTGCGCGCACTCCCACGGTCAATCTCGGCCAACCGATTCTGGTGCGCGTGGGGCTGCGCTGGCAGATGCCGCGATAAGTGGAACCTTTATCCCAACCGAACGGAATTATCAGATAAACAAGCTCCAGCCGGTTCCCAGGTCCAGCTTACAATCATGACCATGTCTGTTCGTTTGCGCTCGATTTTTCTGGGCATCTTTTCGCTGCTCCTGCTCGGCGGAGCCAGCCTGGCGCAGACCGAAGCACCGGTGCCGTCCTCGGCCTCGACAACGCTGCTGAAGAACGATCCGCTGCATATTTTCAGCCAGTCAGTGCAGGAACTATCGAGCGCAGTGACGAAGTCCGTAGTGCAGGTACTGACGATCGGCTACGGTCTCAGCTCCGACAACGACAACGACAAGACGGATACGACGACCGCTTACCTGACGCCGCAGCGGGGGATAGGAGCGGGCGTGATCATGACCTCGGACGGCTACATCGTCACCAATGCTCATGTGGTGGAAGGCGCACGGCGGATTCGTGTCCGCTTGCCGGGCATGAAGCAGGATCCGGAGCTGGCTGACGTGCATGGACCAATCGAAGCCAAGCTCGTCGGCGTCGACCAGTTGTCCGACGTTGCGGTCCTCAAAATCGAAGCCAAAGATCTTCCGGCTCTAGAGTTCGCCGACTCCAGCCGCCTCAAGCAGGGCCAGGTGGTCTTCGCCTTCGGCAGTCCGGAGGGGCTGGAGAACTCGGTCACCATGGGCGTGGTCAGCGCAACCGAGCGCCAGATCGATCCCGACAATCCCGCGATCTACATCCAGACCGACGCACCCATCAATCCTGGCAATAGCGGCGGCCCGTTGGTTGATGTTGATGGCAAGGTTGTGGGTATCAACACCTTCATCATCACGGAGTCGGGTGGCAACGAAGGCCTGGGGTTTGCCATCCCCAGCAACGTGGTCAAGAACGTCTACGAGCAGCTGCGCACCGAGGGGCACGTACATCGTGGCGAGATCGGGGTTGCGGTGCGCAGCATCACGCCGGATCTGATCGAGGGACTGGACCTGCCCACCTCCCGCGGAGTTCTGCTGGAAGATGTGACGCCCGATTCACCTGCGGACAAGGCTGGGCTAAAGATCGGCGACGTAGTCACCAGCGTCGGTGGCAATCGGGTGACGAACGTTCGCCAGTTCTCGCTCGACCTGCTGGAGTACAAGGTTGGACAATCCGCAAAGATCGAGCTGCTGCGGGGCAAGAAAGAGTTCACGTACTCGGTGAAGCTGATTGAGCGCTCCGACGATCCGCAGCGGTTTGCCGACATGGTAACCGGAGCCGATAATCTGGTGCCTCGCCTGGGCATTGTTGGCATCACCCTGAACCACGAGGTTCAGCAGATGCTGCCCGATCTGCGCATCGAGGGCGGAGTTGTTGTCGCCGCGAAGACTCCCGCAGCCGAGCTGCTAGGCGCAGGCCCCGAACCCGGAGACGTGATCCACAGCGTGAACGGACAGCCGGTCGAGGACGTCTCCGCGCTGCGCGAGAAATTGCGCGCGGTGAAGCCCGGAGCACCGATTGTTTTGCAGATCGAACGCGACGGCGCGCTCAGCTATCTCGTCCTCGAATCGGAATAACCGCTGGTTGAAGCGTCCACTAGTGGCACCTTTCCAATGCGTATCTCTCGAGGGCGTTCCGCAGCCTTTCCCGCAACGCCATCACTTCTTCTCTGGCCCGATCACCTAAGGCTTTGCGATCGCTGATCGTCATCATGGGATCTCCGAACGCCACCCTCGCACGAATCGTTCTCTTACCGATAAGCTTCAGGAAGTGTGGCGCCAACGTCATGTCTCCCCACCAGGCGACCTCCCTCTCGTCTCTGTCCGACACTTCATAACTAACGGCGCACGGTGTCACTGACACGCCAGCGCCAATCGCGGGCTGGAGCATGGAGGAGTGGAACCGCAGAATGTGCGAGCCGTCGGTGGTGGTGCCCTCAGGGAAGAGAACGACGGCGATGCCGCTCCTCAGGTATTCGATGACTTGCTGGTTGGCGCTGCGCAAGCCGGCCCGGTCTTCACGCTGCACGAAAATCGTTCCGCCATCCTTGGCGAACTGTCCAAAGAAGGGCCAGCGGCCGACCTCGGCTTTCGAAACAAAAGCGCAGGGAAGAGCCGAGCTATAGACCAGAATGTCGAGATAGCTGAGGTGGTTACTGGCCAACAATCCTGAAGTTGGCGCTTTGCCTTCAACTGTTACTTGAATATCGAGCGCAGCCAGCGAACCGCTGCACCAGCCCTGTAACAAGCGCACCTGGGTAGCCGCTGGTACCGGCCCCAAACGTTGCAGACGCACGAATTCCGCCCGGCCGCGCAGCAGAACGGCGGCGAAGCGGTAGATACGGCGAACTCGGCGCGACTGGCGGCGGAAAAACTCGATCATTCCCCCAGGAAGCGCGCACGCGCGCCCTTGGGGAGTCTACCTAAGTCGAGCAGCGTGAGGAAATCGATGGTGCGGAACTCGCGATCCATCGCCGGAGGCCCGCAGATTTGCGCACCCGCCGCGAGGTAGGCCCGTAGCAGCTTCGGAATCTTTGCCTGCTCGCTGGTTTCGCCATCGCACAGCTCGAATGCGTACGGTTCCTGCGGCAAGGTTTGCATTTCCGGCGGAGCCATGAAGTTCCGCATCTGCGCGTAGACCCGCGTCCCTACCACAGGATCCTGCGACGTGAGTGAGCTGCAACCAATCAGGTAGCGGCAGCCGCGCAGCAGAGCGTATTGCGCGATGGCTTTCCACAGCAGGGTGAGCACCGGGGTGTTGCGATGGCGCTGGTCGATGCACGCGCGGCCGAGCTCCAGCACCTCAGCGCGCAAGGGCTCATAACGAGCGAAATCAAACTCACGCTCACTGTAATATCCGATATTCTTTGTCGCTGCCAGGCCGGTCTGGAGGCGGTAGGTGCCAATCACCGAGTCGTCCGCGATGCATTTCACGATGATGTGGTCGACCACGGCATCGAATTCGTCAAAGTCATGCCCGGTGGAGTGCGATGCAGCCAACCCTTCGTGCAACTCCAGGTTGAAGACGCGGTAGCGCAGGCGAAGAGCTTCGCGAAACTCATCGGCATCATTCACCAGCTTGACCGTGTAATTGCCCTGCTCCAGCGGCGGAACGTGCCGCGGCACGATCGGCTTGCGGTGTACCCGAAGCGGCCAGCTGAACTTGTGCCAAACGCGATGCGCGTTCATGACTACTGTGATTGTGCAGTAACCATGTAAACAGGGGTTTAACCGGCCTTGAAAACCGCGCGAATGCGAGCCGGATCCCGTACGATAAGTGCTTTCTTTGCGGTGAAGAACCTAGTTGGATAACGCCAGATCAGGCTGGGTGCGAAGAACGCAGCTCGGAATTACTGCACCGTGCTCGCCTTCTCGCCCGACTTGAACTCCGCCCAGGGATTGCCCTTCATGTCCTTCAGCACGGGGCTTCATCCAGTCGTATTCCGAGTGCGATGCGAGAAACTTATCCGCAATAAAGTCCTCGCCGCAGGGATGGCCGGCACGGGCCATGAACTCCATGTTCTTCGTCATGGTGCTGTCGGCCGCTTTGCCGCTGACCGCGCCATCCGGATAATACGGAGGGCGGTCCCATTCCGGCATGCCGCGCGGCGAATCTTCAACGTGTCCGCACAGCGTGCGCTCGTTGGCCTGCTGCTTGTTCTGGTAGCTGTCCCAATGATCGGCCAGGAACTGCTGCGCCAGCGCGACATCAATCTGGCCCTTGTTCTGCGCCATCAGGTCGTCCCAGCGTTTGTGGCGCGCGTTCATCGAACTGGCCAGGATTGTGCGGGTCGAAATCGGTTTCCTTCTTGATAAACTCAGGATCGCTGGGAAAGTTTGAGCCGACAAAGTAGCCATCTTTGCTGCGCCACACGCGGTGCATCTTCAGTCCCAGCTCAAACCGCGCGACTTCGCCGGTTTTGTTGTCGGCCAGCAGCCAGTCGTTGGCATAGCCGCCGTTGTTGCCGTCGAGCATGATCGCACATAGTCGTCGATCGAGTTCGCGTACTGCATCGCCTTGCGTGCACGCACAAACTCAGGAATACCGTTAGGATCGTAGAGCGAGAAACCGGTGATCGTCGTCTCGGTAATCATCATCCCGGCGGCTGTGATCCCGAAGTCGTCATCGCTGGCGATGACTCCGGGAAAGCCGTCCATCAGCATTCGGTAGCCCTTGGCGGGTACGATGTCGAAGATGACGGTCCAGCGCGAGCCGTCAGGGAAGGCGCTCCAGTTGTTGTGCGCCATCACCGGCTTGTGGTCTTTCGTCCACGAGCCGGTCGCCACAAACGCGCTGCAGTGGCCAGCGGGCTTCGGGACTCACGCCGGCAGAGGCCTTCTGCTGCCGCTCGAGGGTCGGAACGTAGTAGTCAGAGATCTCTTCCTTGGCGTTCAGCGCGACCACGTCCCAGAGATCGAGCGAGCTGCCCCGCGCTTTCAATCCATCCGCGATGCCTTGCAGCTCCTGGCGGTACTCAGCTTCAATATGCGGCCACAATACGTTCTGCGCGGTCTCGCGGAAGAAGCTCCAGTCGCGCTGGGTGTCATGAGTTTCCAGAAACTGCACGGCCTTGAAGCCGTCGGCGATTTCCGGGGCGAGCAGGTATCCGTGCTGGAAGCCAATCTCGGTGGGCGAGCCTTCGAGATGGACGTAGACCCAGCCGGCGCGCTCGAAGCGGTAGGCGTTCTTCAGCCGAGGGTCGGTGGGCGGGGTTGGCGCCCTGCTGGGCGCAGGCTGCGATTGAAGCAATAATTGCGAAGGCCACGAGTAACGCGCGTTGAACCACTTTATGCCCCCTCATCCTGTTATCCCGAAAGCAGTGATCGAGCAGCTTACCGCGTTGACCAGCCGCAGATTCAAATAATCACGTGTTATATGTCCGTCTTAGCGTATCTGTTGACACATCGTTTACAACCGGGTGAAACTTCCGCGTGTTCCGAGAGTCTGAAACACTACGTGCATTTCGAAGCAGGCAGGAGACTAAAATCATGGCCCGAGCTGCATCTAATAGAACCGCGAGCTCTAAAGACCATTTTGAAGCTGATGTATACAACCCGAATTCGACTGTTTTGCGCTCTTGCTTGCGGCGCTGAGCTGCTGTGCTGTGCCGGCTTTCGCGAGCACTCCCGATCTCGATCACGGCTATCGTCAGATGTACAACCTCGACTTCGCGGGCGCGCACGCCACGTTTCACCAGTATCAGCAGGCGAATGCCGGCGACCCCATGGGCTACGTATCGGACGCGGCGGCGTATCTGTTTTCGGAGTTCGAGCGGTTGCACGTGCTGGAGTCGGACCTTTTCATAGACGACAGCCACTTCGAAAACCGGCACAAGCTGATGCCCGACCCGTCCATCAAGGCTGAGTTCGATTCGCACCTGGCCAAGGCCGACGCGCTGGCTGACAGCGCTCTGGCGAAGAATCCCAAAGATTCCGATGCGCTCTTTGCCAAGGTGTTGGCGAATGGGTTGCGCTGCGACTATGCGGCGCTGATCGAGAAGCGCAACATCGCTAGCCTGGGATACATGAAGACCTCACGGGCGCAGGCGCAGCAACTGCTTGCCATCGACCCGACGCGCTACGATGCCTATCTTTCACTCGGCGCGGAGAATTATCTGCTGGGCGCGAACCCTGCACCCGTTCGGTGGGTACTGAGCCTGACAGGCTCTAAGACCGACAAACAGCAGGGAATTGAGCAGCTCCGTATCGTTGCGGAGAAAGGGCCACTACCTCGCGCCCTTCGCGCGGCTGCTGCTGGCAGTTGCCGCTCTGCGCGATAAAGATACCCACACCGCCAAGACCTGCTCGCCGGACTGGCCACGGAATTTCCCGACAACAAGCTGTATTCCAAAGAGCTGTCGCGAATACAGTAGCGCGGGTGGAGCACCGCTTCATTCAGCGGTGCAAATGAAGCGCGAAGATCCGCGCCAGGGCACGACCTTGGTCGTGCCGAAAGAACGCCATTAAGAATCTGGGCTTCAGCCCGCGCCTTCCAGGTGGGGGCATCTTCTGGCGGGCAATCGCTCCGCGTGCCTAGAGGCCCGCACTACCCGAGGGTCAAATCCGATTCGGTTTTTGGCGTGACCCCGCGAATGGTCCAGAAATCAGCCGTGACTCTGGGATTGGTGATGTAGTCGTAAGGCATCCAGAAATAGCCTTTGATACCCCAACTCCAGCCCCAAGAGTTTCGCACCAGCATGCGTTGGTTGCGGTCGTCATAGCCTACCGCCATCACGGCGTGCCAGCCTCTCAGGCGCTCGCCTCGCTTGGGCATGGGCATGATGCCTGTCTTTGCGACATGGTCTGACTCGAAGCTCTCGTGCACCAGGAAGGCGAAGAGAAACGGGAAGCCTTCCGCCAAGCGGCACTTCATCAACCGCAGAAACTCCTCTCGCGAGCGCCTTCCCATCACAATGCGTTCGTAGCGCGTGATCTTGTGGTGCTCGGCTACCTGGTAGGCGCGATGATTGGGCTTCTTGGCCATCGCTGCTTGAGTCAGGGAGAACGGCCAGTCCTTCTCCGGGCAGACGCCGTGGCGGGCTACCGCCTTGAGCGCCGCACGGAGATTCGCACCTCTCTTTGTGCTTGGCGTGCATGATGGCTACGGTGTTGTAGAAAATAAAAAGCCGTGAGGGAGAAAAGTCCTTGAGCTCAAGACGCCGCTGCTCGAACTGAAAAGCGCCGGCCACGGAATGGGCTGTGCAGGTGCAGTGGATGACCTTGCTCGTGGACACGGGGGCAAAACGGCCGCAGAGTCGACCTTCGCAGGCAGCTTCTTCGGAACCAGCTTCTGGCGAGTAGCGAAGATCACGGCGATCACGAGGGTCCTTGATCGCCCCGTAGTAGGCGAGCTTACGCGCTGGGCTCTTACGTGCCGAAGACGTTGCCATGCGAGAGGTCATAGAAAGGACTTAGCCCTTATTTTCACGACAGTGGGATTACAAACGATGCCAGGTCGGTTACTGCTTATTTCTGCGCCCAAGCCGCCCGAAAGGCCACGACCCGTTCGCGCACGCTCATGACGTGGGTCGGCAGCTCGAGCTGCGAACCTTCTTCAAGAATCGGAATCAGCTTGTCGAACTCGGGCCCGGAGTGCGATCCGGTGATGACAATGCGAATCGGGTGAAAGAGCTCTTTGCCTTTGGCTCCGGTCTTCTCTTTGACTTCGTTCACAATCGCCTTGAATCGCTCGGGCGTAATTGGCGTTGTCAGCCCCGATCTTTTGCAGGAACTCGGATAGGACCTCGTTCGCCTTCGGCAGCGCCAGCACTTCAGCGTTGTCGGGCGAAGCCAATGCGGCGACGGCATCGACGTGGAAGATGAGCTTTGCCTTGCCCGGCAGCTCGTCGAGCTTGTTGACTGACGGCACCAGCAGCGCAGCGACTTTGCCGAACCAGGACGCCACTCGCTCGCAGGGATCGGTCGGTATGTATCCTGCCTGAACAAAATACGGCAGCGCCAGCTTCTCGATGCGCTCCGGCGGGCTCTGCTTGATGTAGTGCCGGTTGAGCCAGTACAGCTTCTCCATATCGAACACGGCCGCCGCCGGCGTAACCCGCTCCAGTCGAAATTCCTTCTTCAACTCGTCGGGGGAGAAGATCTCGCGCGTGCCGCCGCTCGGTGCCCAGCCCAGCAGGGCGAGATAGTTCATCAGCGCTTCCGGCAGTACACCCATATCGCGAAAGTTCGCAATCGAGGTTGCACCGTGACGTTTCGAGAGCCGCTTTCCATCGCTGCCCAGAATGGTCGACAGATGCGCAAACTCGGGTACCGGCCAGCCCAAAGCCTCGTAGAGCGCTACCTGCTTGGGCGTGTTCGACAGATGATCATCGCCGCGAATGACGTGCGTGATCTTCATCAGCGCATCATCGACCACCACCACGTAGTTGTAGACCGGGATTCCCGACGACCGCAGGATGATGGGATCGCTTACTGCTTCGTTGGGAAACTCGACGATGCCGCGCACGATATCGTGAAAGCGAATCGGGTGCTCAGGAATGCGCAGGCGGATGGCGGCCGGCTCTCCCGATGCGCGACGGCGGCGTGCCTCTGCCGCATCGATGCCGCGGCAAGTGCCGGGATACAGGGGCGAGCGGCCCTCGGCCATGGCAGCTTCGCGGTCCTGTTCCAGCTCCTCCTGCGAGCAGAAGCAGAGGTAAGCTTTGCCTTCGCTGAGCAGGCGCTCGGCGTGCTCGCGATAAATTTCCAGGCGATCGCTCTGGCGATAAGAAGCATAGGGGCCGCCCACGTCTGGCCCTTCGTCCCAATCGAGCCCAAGCCACTTCAAGTCGTCGAGCAGTTGTGCCTCGTAGCGTGCCTCGCTGCGCTCCAGGTCGGTGTCTTCGATGCGCAGAACCATCGTTCCGTGCTTCTGGCGCGCGAACAGCCAGTTGAACAGTGCGGTGCGGGCATTGCCAACGTGCAGTTGGCCGGTGGGAGAAGGGGCGAAACGAACCCGAACTTCAGGAGAAGTGCTCACATTTCGATGGTATCAAGAACATGGAGCTCGCAACCATCAGCCATCTGAACGTAAAACCATGTGGTGATACCATTTATAAAAGCCATGACGATAACGGCGCGATACGAAAACGGTGTCTTCAGACCACTGGAGGACGTCAGCATTCATGAAGGAACTATCGTGGAAGTGCGCATACCTTCGTATGCCGATCGCCTGAAGGGAAAGTCCCCTCCAATCGAGGGCTCTGAGATCTTCGGCATGTGGAGTGACCGTACAGATATCGGTGACAGTGTGGACTATGTCAACTCGCTGCGTCGTAACCTTCGCGACTGAGCGCTCTCCAATCCGAACCGGTTTGCATGCCCTACTTAGTCGACAGCGATGTGCTGATAGATGTATACCGCGGCGATGTCCGCGCCCAAGAGTATATCGACGCGTTGCCTGAGGCATGGGCACTCTCGCAAGTTTCAGCCTTGGAGCTCATCGTAGGTGCCAGGAATAAGGAAGAGCTCGCTCGAACGGACAATTTCCTCTCAGAATACGTAGTCGTGCCGCTTCAAGGTTCGACCGGTGTACGAGCCTACGAGTTCCTTAAAAAGTACGCAAAGTCGCACGGCTTGCACGTTTTTGATTCATTGATTGCGGCTACGGCAATGGAGGAGAATCTGACCTTGGTGACAAGGAATCGCAAACACTTCTCAATGATCGACGGCCTTACTCTGCAAGTTCCCCAATACTGAGAGAGGCCGAAACGTGGCGTTGGTTGACCGCCCTCAGGCTTACTTTCCTTCCTCGACGATCTTCAGCAGGATTTGATCGAGGGTGTCGAGCGCTTTCTTCGTGGCCATATTGTGATTGTTGACGACGATGCAGAATGCAACGTGATCGCCGCTCTTGGTGGTTGCGTAACCGGAGAGAGAATTGACGTGCGTCAGAGAGCCGGTCTTTCCGCGAACCACACCTTGTAGCGGCGTGTTCTTGAAGCGGTCGGCGAGCGAACCGTCCACCCCGGCGACCGGCAAGGTGTCTTCATAGAGCTCACCCCAGCTTTGCTTATGGGCATAGATGAGCAGCTGAACCAGCGCCGCGGGCGTCACCAGATCTTCACGCGACAGCCCGGAACCATCGTAGAAAGCAAAGTCATCGGGCGTCAGACCTGCACTCATGAGAAAGCCGCGCAGCACCTCCAGTCCGCCCTGGATGGAGCCGGAAGTGCCTTTCTCTTTTCCCAGAAGTCTCAGCATGAGCTCGGCGTGCAGGTTCTGGCTCACCTTGTTGATAACGCGCAAATCCTCCAGCACCGGCTGCGACTCGTAGCTGGCCAGTACCAGCGGTGCGGGGTTGGTGTGGGCTCTCTCATCGCCGCCTCCGCCGGAGGCGATGGTGGTGACGGAGAAGGTCTGCAGCGAGGCCAGTTCCGTATGGCGAGTGCGAGGGCGGCCGTAAATAACGACGCCACGCTGCTCCAGCAGCTCGCGAAACAGCTTGGCTGCGAAGTCGGCTGGATCTTCGATAGCTAACGCCTCTCCCGCGCCGGGATCATCCTGTGGAATGTTTCCCCAAATCGTGAGCTGGTTGGAGCCCGGCTCGCGGTTAATGTAGATCTTGCGTGGCCCCGTTCCCTGCGGCGTGGTGAGCACGCGATTGTCGATTCGGTAGTACTCGGGAAACGGAGTGACGTTTAGAAATGCGCGCTCGCCGGCATGGTCCGCCGGCAAGATGTTGACGAAGATGACGTTGTCGTTGATGGTCAGAGCGGAGACGGGAGCGCCCCACTCCCAAACCAGATCGTCTTGCGACCAGCCCTCGTCATAGCGCTCGAAGACGTAGTACGAGTCGTCAGCGACAATATCGCCATCGACGAACTTCAAGCCCTTCTGTACAAGCTGGTCGGCCAAATCCTGCAAGACCTGGATAGGCGGAACCTTGCGCTCGGTTCGAATGTTATAAGGCAAGGTGCGGCCGGAAAGGTTCGGGTCGCCCCTTCCCACCAGCACCAGGTCTGAATCGAGGCGGCCGTACTTGTCAAAGGAGCCGGTGCTTTCCACGGTGGTCTTGAAGCGATAGCTCGGCCCGATCAGCGCCAGCACAGCCGCAGTGGTGAAGAGCTTACTGTTGGAGGCCGGGGTGAAAAGCTTGTCCTGATTCAGCGCGAAAACTTGTCTCCCGCTATCAATCGACGCAACATAGATTCCCCACAAGCCGTGCGCAGCGTCGGGCTCACTCAGGATCTGTTCGATGTCACGGTCGAGTTTGGAAGTTTCGCCTTTTGACGGCTGCGGCTTCTTGCTGCCGAACGCAAGAGCTTGCGTCAGCAGCAGTACGAGGATGATCGAGGCGAAATGCCGGGCCGGGTACATGGACCTTCAACTCGGATTCTACACTGGTTAATCATCGCCTAACGGTTTCGTTTTGGGAGGAGACTAGAATCTCCCACATGCGGCCTCCCTTCACCTGGCAGCTGCGAACCAGAAGCCTTCAGCTCGGAACCCGTACGCTGGTGATGGGGGTCGTGAACGTTACCCCGGATTCCTTCTCCGACGGCGGGCGCTTCCTGCAACCGGCGGCGGCGACCGAGCATGCCCTGCGGCTGCTGGATGCGGGGGCGGACATTCTGGACATCGGCGGTGAGTCGACCCGCCCGGGCACAGTTCTCCATGGTGAGACCGGACCCGGTCCGTCCGTGAGCCCCGAGGAAGAACTCGGCCGCGTGCTGCCGGTGATTGAGGCCATAAGGAAACAACGGCCGGATGCCCTCTTGTCGATTGATACCTACAAGTCGGCGGTTGCTCGCTTGGCAGTGGACGCAGGCGCGGAGATCGTCAACGACGTCAGCGCATTTCAATGGGATTCCAGGATGGCTGCAACCTGCGCCGAGCTGGGCTGTGGAGTCGTGACGATGCACACGCGCGGCCGCCCGACTGAATGGAGAAACTTGGGGAGGGCCGTCGACATCGTTTCCGAAGTCGAGCACGACCTCGCGAACCGGGTGCAGGCGGCTTTCGAGGCGGGCGTGGAACGCCAGCGCATCGTGCTGGATCCCGGGTTCGGCTTTGGCAAGAATTTCGACGACAACTATCCGTTGCTGGCCAACTTCCGCCAGTTTCATCGGCTGGGTTTTCCTCTGCTCGCTGGAGCGTCGAGAAAATCGTTCATCGGCAGAGCGATCGCGCAACGCACCGGCCGCGAGGTGCCTGTGGGCGAGCGGTTGAATGGCTCGCTTGCCGCCATGGTCGCCTGCATATTGCAGGGAGCACACATCGTACGCGTGCACGACGTGAAGGCCTCGGTGGAAGCGGCGGCGGTGGCAGATGCGATTCTGGCGGTCTCGGCGCAGAGCTGCTGAGAAACGGCTCTTGCGAACGGACGCTGCCAACGCTACGGCATAGCATCTAGGATTTTGGGGTGCTCCCCACGCCATAGGTACGGCCCCTGGCACGCCCACCTGGAGTTGACCGAAACAACTATGAGTACGCTCGAGCAGTTGGCTTCAGACCCGCGCGTCACCATGCGCCGCAAAGGTGCGCCCGATCCCTCAGGTAAGACCGTCGTCTACTGGATGCAACGCGCGCAACGCGCGCTCGATAACTCCGGCGCTCGACCTGGCGGTTGAGGTTGCTAACGCGCTGCATCAGCCCGTCGTAATCTTCTTTGCGCCCGTACCGTTCTATCCTCATGCCAACCTGCGGCACTATGCATTCCTGGCGCAGGGAATCCCCGACATTGCCGAGCGCGCTCGCAGGCGTGGAATCGGGTTCGTGCTTCGCGCGTGGCCGAACCACCGGCTGGCAAAGTTCTGCGACAGAGGTGAAGGCCTCGATCGTGATCGGCGACGAGAACCCCTTGCGCGAGCCGGACCACTGGCGCGAGCTAGCGGCGAAGAAACTTAGCGTCCCTCTCTGGACCGTTGATGCCGATGTCATCGTGCCCTGGAAGCTGCTGGAGAAAGAGCAATACGCCGCCCGAACCATTCGACCAAGGTTACAAGCGAACTTCGAGCAGTTTCTTCGGCCGCTGAAAAATCCTCGAGCCAGGGTGGAATGGGAAAAGCCGAAAAGTCTGCACGCTCTACCAGACGATGGCTCTTACGACATCACACACGATTGGAAGACGCTAGATCGCTCTGTGCAGCCCGTGGAGTCATTCCGCGGCGGTACCAGCGAGGCGCTCAAGCTCCTCCGCGACTTTGTTACGCACAAGCTCGCGCACTATCCCGAGAGGCATGGCAAGCCGGAGGTGGACGGCACCAGCCGGCTGTCGCCCTATCTGCACTTCGGGCAGATCAGTCCGGTCACGATCGCACTTGCGGTGGAGAACTCCGGTGCACCGCGTGCTGCTAAAGACGCCTACCTCAACCAACTCATCACCTGGCGCGAGCTGGCCATCAACTCCGCCCACTTCAATAAGCTGTACGACTCCATCGAGAGCGCACCCGACTGGGCCCACCGCACCTTGGCCCAACATGCCCGAGATAAGCGGCCCGTTACCTACACGCGCGAGCAACTGGAGGCTGCCGAGACCCACGACGAACTCTGGAACGCGGCGCAACAGCAGATGCTGCATGCCGGGTGGATGCACAACTACATGCGCATGTACTGGGCGAAGAAAATTCTGGAGTGGAGCCCGTCGCCCCAGGTCGCGTATCAAACTGCCGTCTATCTGAACGACAAGTACTTCCTCGATGGCCGCGATCCGAACGGCTATGCCGGCATCGCGTGGGCGATCGCCGGCAAGTTCGATCGTCCGTGGTTCGAGCGCCCTATCTACGGAACGATTCGCTACATGTCCGGCGACGCAGCACGCAAGAAGTTTGACGCCGACAGCTACATCGAGCAGATGGCGCGGTTAGCAGGAAAGGATGAAGCGCAAGCGAGGCTGTTTCGGTGATCATGGCATCGTGACCGAGGAGAGCAGTGACGAGTCAGACGAGCCCTTGCCACTGCAAAGCTCGGAACAATCACAGGGGTCCTTCGATTTGGTCGCGCGAATGCGGCGTGCCCTAACTCGAGATGACACGGACTTTACACCCACACCCTTACGGTGCCACGCGCAGGCTGACCAGCAGGGCCACACCCCACACCACGACTCCCGCCGCGCCAACCCCGAGATACCAGTTCCGCTCGCGAGCGTTATGAAGCGAGGGCAGAGGAAGGGGAGTTCCGAGGGAAGTGTGAAACCACGCCGTCAGGAATCCGCCGAAGCCGATCAGGGCCATGAACCCGCCGAATGTGAGACCGGCAACAATCAATATGAAGGTGAGATCAAACACGGTTCACCCCGAAGCTGCAAAATACCCTATGCCCATCACTGGCCCATTGCAAGGGCGCCTGCTAGAATCCTGCGAGTATTCAGGAGGACAGCATGAAGAGGGTCACCGGGGTGGGCGGGTTGTTTATCAAGTGCAAGGACCCTCAGGCAATGTACGCCTGGTACGAGAACCCACCTGGGCATCAAGCGCGATGAAAGCCAGGCCGTGTCGTTTCATTGGCGCGACGCCGACGATCCGGAGAAGACCGGCATGACCGTGTGGGCGCTCTTTCCCGAGGCCACGAAATATTTCGATCCCAGCTCCGCGCCGTTCATGATGAATTTCCGGGTCGAGAACCTGGAGCAGCTTCTGCAAGCCTTGCGCGACGAAGGAGTACAAGTGGACGACAAGGTGGAGAGCTACGACTACGGCAAGTTCGGCTGGATCATCGACCCGGACGGGAACCGCATTGAGCTGTGGGAGCCGCCTGCTGACCGGAAGCCTTTGCCCTGAAGTCACGGCAGCGATCCCCTCATTCCTCAAGTACTACGCCTATAGTATTGACGCCGTGCGGCTGGGCGCGCTAAAGTTCCATCGTCTCAACTACTCTCAATCCTCTAGGTCTCCCTACCTTGGAGAATGTCCCAACAGCGTCTGAGGCTCGTTCGCTCGTTGCTGTAAACCAGAATCGTTCTATATGCAAAGGAAGAGTGTTTTCATGACTAAGTCCAAAGTCGTTCCTCGTCTCCTCTTAAGCGGCAGCCTTCTGCTGTTACTTGCCGTCTTCATCTTCGCCACCGTTACTTCCGGATTCGCCCAAAGCGCGAATCTGGCCCAGCTCAGCATGGATCCCTTCGTCAACTCGCAAAGCCAGCATCAGACGGAAGTTGAGCCGGGCGCGTTCGCCTACGGCAATACCATCGTGACTGCGTTCCAGGTCGCACGTATTTCCAGCGGAGGCGGCGCCGACATCGGTTTTGCGACTTCCAAGGATGGAGGGCAGACCTGGACCAACGGACTGCTTCCCGGCCTGACCATTTTCTATCAGGGTGGCATCAATTCCGCGGCCAGCGATGCCTCGGTTGCTTACGATGCGAAGCACGGGATGTGGCTCATTTCAACGCTGCCGATCGGAAATAACGATTTGGTGGCGACCAGCCGGTCATCCGACGGCCTGACCTGGTCCAACCCGGTGCTGGTTACCTCAAGCATCAACTCCGATAAGAACTGGATCACATGCGACAACTGGCCGAATAGCCCTTTCTACGGCAACTGCTACACCCAGTGGGACAGCCCCAGCCAGGGTGATTTGCTGTACATGAGCACGTCGAGCGACGGCGGCGCCACTTGGGGTCCAGCCAAGAGGAGCGCGACCCAGGATAGCGGTATCGGCGGCCAGCCGTTGGTGCTGCCCAATGGTACGGTCGTCGTGAGTTATGCCGACTTTAACGGCGGCATGAGCGCGTACATCTCGACCAATGGTGGCGCGAGCTGGAATGCTTCCGTGAGCATCTCCAACGCACCGAGCCGTGGTGAGGCTGGCGGCCTGCGCAGCGCGGGTCTGCCTTCGGCAGCAATGGACGGCGGCGGCGTTATCTACATGTCGTGGCCTGATTGCAGGTTCCGCAGCGGATGTTCGGAGAACGACATCGTCTACAGCACCTCGACCGACGGAACTCACTGGAGCGCTGTACTGCGCGTCCCCATTGATCCGGTCAACAGCACGGTCGATCACTTCATCCATGGCCTGGGTATCGATCCCAACACCGCGGGACAGTCTGCGCACCTGGGATTGGCTTATTACTTCTATCCCAATGGGAACTGTGGCAATAACTGCAGCTTGCGCCAGGGCTACATTGAATCTACACGACGGTGGTCAGACCTGGGGTGCTCCGGCGCAGTTGGGTGGCGCCATGCAGCTTACCTGGCTTCCCAATACCTTCTCCGGAAGGATGGTGGCCGACTACACCGCGGCTGTATTCGCGAACGGAAAGGGATTCCCGATTTTCGCGCTCGCCTATCCGCAGATCAATGTGAATACTCCTTTCCGCGAGTCGATCTTCACCATTCGGCACGCCTCCGAGCTGACCGACAATGGGCTGCGTTTCAGCGCAGTGCAGGACAAGCCGATTCCCGGCGTCAAGGGCACTCGCGTTTGGGAGTACTACGACCTGGATCACAAGTACCCGATTCATCCCGGAACGGTTCCGGTCCCGACCGAGCCCGACAACGACTAATTCCTGGTTCTGAAACTACATCAGGCCGCTGAGCAATCAGCGGCCTTTTCTTCGCTCTTGCGGTAGAGCGGACCTTTAGGTCCGCGTCCCGGCAAGGGTAAATAGATTGAGGATGCCATCCGCCGCATAGCGACGGACGGCATCCCATATCATGTAGCAAACTTCGACGCGGCGCTGAAGCGCCGCTCTACCAGCAACTAGCTTTCCCACCTCTTGAACACCAGGCAGCCATTGGTGCCGCCGAAGCCGAAGGAGTTCGACATGGCGTACTCCAGCTCACCTTGCGCGCGGTGTGGGGTACGAAGTCCAGGTCGCAGCCTTCGCCGGGATTGTCGAGATTAGCGGTCGGCGGCACAATCTGGTCGCGCAAGCGCCAGCACCGTGATACCGGCTTCCAGTCCTCCGGCGCCTCCCAGCAGGTGCCCGGTCATGGACTTGGTCGAGCTGACCAGCATCTTGTAGGCGTGCTCGCCGAAGGCGCGCTTGATGGCGGTGGCCTCGATCTCATCGCCCAAGGGCGTTGACGTGCCATGGGCATTGACGTAGCCAACCTGCTCCGACGAAATGCCCGCATCGCGCATGGCATTCCGCATGACGCGGAAGCCGCCGTCGCCATCTTCTGCCGGCTGCGTGATGTGATAAGCGTCGGCGCTCATGCCGTATCCCACCACTTCGGCGAGAATCGGCGCGCCCCGCTTCTTGGCGTGTTCCAACTCTTCCAGGATGAGGATGCCGGCGCCTTCGCCGATGACGAATCCGTCGCGGTCCCTGTCCCACGGACGGCTTGCATGATGCGGATCGTCGTTGCGCGTCGACAGCGCCCGCATGGCGGCAAAGCCCCCCACGCCCATCGGAGTGATGGCCGCTTCCGAGCCGCCGGCAATCATTACATCGGCATCGCCGTACTTGATGATGCGCGAGGCATCGCCAATGGAGTGGGCGCTGGTGGTGCATGCCGTACACGTGGCTTCGTTCGGGCCTTTCGCGTTGTGACGCATGCTGACCTGGCCGGCCGCCAGGTTCACGATTGCCGAGGGAATGAAGAAAGGCGAGATCTTGCGCGGGCCGCCATTCAGCAGGTTGGAGTGCTCGCGCTCGATGACGTCAAACCCGCCGATGCCTGAGCCGATGGAAACGCCCGTGCGCTCGGCCATCTCCTCATTTTCGACCTTGTAGTTGGCCGATTGCAGCGCCTCGTCGGCTGCCGCAATGGCAAGGTGAATGAAGCGCGCCATCTTGCGCGCTTCCTTCTTCTCGACGAATTGCAGGGGATCGAAGTTCTTGACTTCGGCGCCGATCTGGCAGGCGAACTTGGAGACGTCGAAACTGGTGATACGCTCAACTCCGCTCTTGCCGGCCAGCAGCGCCTGCCAGACTTCGGGAGTGCTATTGCCGACGCCGCAGATTAGACCGATTCCCGTTACCACGACGCGACGCGGCAAACTACTTGGATCCTTTCGCGTGCGAGTTGATGTAATCGACGGCGTCCTTCACGGTGCGGATCTTCTCCGCATCCTCGTCGGGAATCTCGATATCGAAGGCCTCTTCGAACGCCATGACGAGCTCGACCGTGTCCAGGGAATCGGCCCCCAGGTCGTCAACAAATGATGCATTGGGCGTCACTTCGCCCTCATCTACTCCCAGTTGCTCCACAATGATTTGCTTTACCCGCTCGTCTACGGATGCCATGTTTTCGAAGGCTCCTTCCTGGAATGTGCCGGCTTTCATCAGATTCTGAGGGACAGATCTATTTGCTCGCTTTCGCGTGCTGCTCGATATAAGAGACCGCATCCTGCACGGTGCGGATCTTTTCTGCATCCTCGTCAGGGATTTCAATGTCAAAGGCCTCTTCGAACGCCATGACCAGCTCGACGGTATCCAGCGAGTCGGCGCCAAGGTCGTCTACAAATGAGGCTTTCGGCGTCACTTCGCCTTCGTCGACTCCGAGTTGCTCCACAATGATCTGCTTAACCCGCTCTTCAGTCGATGCCATGAATTGCCTCTCCTGCCGCGTTGCGCGGAAACCTATAAGTGTAATTGTCGCCGGGAAGCCCTGTAAAGAATGCCGAGTTTTTATTGGAAAATTGCAAGTCTCAGAAAAGTTCAACTCGCCCGGCCCCGCAAGACTCGACTCATCGTAAACGGCAACTTCGGAACGGTCAACGCGAACGCTTTACCGACGAGGAACCTGCTCGGCGTTAGATGCCCCATTCGGGCAAGAACCTCGATCCGTCATGATAAAAAATCGTCATGCGTGCCGTGGTACAGCGGGTAAGCCGGGCTTCGGTGAGGGTCGGGGGCTCGATCACCGGAGAGATCGCAGACAGGTCTGCTGGTGTTGCTGGGCGTGGGCCAGCAAGACGACGCAGTCGGATGCGGACTACCTGGTGGACAAGATTGTCGGCCTGCGCATCTTCGAAGACGAAGAAGAAAAGATGAACCGCAGCGTCGTCGATGCGGGCGGCGCCGTCCTGGCGGTCTCGCAGTTCACTCTCTACGGAGATGTTAAGCGAGGGAAGCGCCCGTCCTTCGATGCTGCCGCGCGTCCCGAGAGGGCGCGCGAACTGTATGAATATTTCGTGAATCGCGTTCGCTCGCTTGGCGTGCGCTGCGAAACCGGCGTTTTTCAGGCGATGATGGAGGTCGAACTGGTGAACTCCGGCCCGGTGACGATCCTCATCGATTCCAAGAAACAGTTCTGAGCGGGGTAGTGCGCACTGACTTGGCGATTTGAAGGGGCACAGCTTTAGCTGTGCCCGAGCTGCTCCTTGATGCGGTTTTCCATCTCGCCGCGGGCGCAGTAGAGCTGTTCATAGAGAGCGCGCGCCTCCCACTCTGTGGGACTCAGCGAAGTCACCACGAAGCGCGGGTTGGGGCCTTTGTCGAGATACTCGGCCTTGGCCACCACGCGGCGGGCGCACGACCAACTGCTGCGCGTCTGATAGGAGAACTCGACGAAGACGCGGGCGGCTTGCTGCGTCTTTTGGTGTTCGCGCTGGGCCGCGGCCATGAGGGCGGCGATTTCCGCCTCCAGCCGCGAGTTGCGCGCCAAGCTGAAAACATAGTGCACGGGCTCAGCTTCGCACCAAGCCATCAGCTCCTCGCGGCAGAAGCCGGAATCGGCGCGCAGAATGATTTTCACCTCCGGCCAGCGCTGCCGAATCTGGCCCACGATGCGTTTCACTTCGGCGAGCGCGCCTGCGCTGGCGTCCTGGTTCGAAGCCCGCTGGCGGGCGCACAGTAGATGCTCGCCGCAGAAGATGTACAGCGGCAAGTAACAGTACTCGCCGTAGTAGCCGTGGAAGAAGCGCGCTTCCTGCTCGCCGTGCAACGGGGTGTCGGTGACATCCAGATCGAGCACGATCTCGGCTGGCGCGGTCGCGTGCGCTTCCAAGAAAATATCCACCAGCAGCGTGTCCAACTGCTCGGCCGAGTAGCTGATCTTGTGATAGCGATCGGCGGCCGCCGCCGGCGTCAACTCCATGCGGTTGAGCGTGCTCTTGCCGGCCAGCGTTGATTCCAGTTCGCGCTGGCCGGCCAACACGGCCTGCAGGGGATCGTGGAGCAGTTGCTCATGATCGTTGAGATCTTCATAGCCCAGCGCCAGCCCGTAGACGCGCTGCGCCAGCATCTCGCCCACCGGGTGCTCGACCCGTGCCGGGTCCCGCCCATCCCGAAAGCAGGCCGCCGCCCGCGCGAGCAAGCCGATCTTGCGGTTGGTGCGGCGCAACAGCAGGCCGCCTCCGTCGCTGGTCATGCGGGCGCCATCGAAGTGTGGCTACTGTCATATCGAGAGAGACCTTTGTTTTTCGAGGTATCTAGCTTTCACACCGCAAGTGCGGGCCTTCAGGCCCGCGTATCGGGAGTCCTGTTTGAATTCTGGGTTGAGCAGTCCGCCATTTTGCGGACTGCTCAACCGTATTCGATTGTGCCGCGGGGACGCGGACCTAAAGGTCAGCACTACCCGCGCACTGCGGCCACCCGCTCCCGCACTTGAGCCACAAACTTCGCGTCGCTGATATCGCCCAGATTGATCTCGACATTGGCCAGCGCTCCATCGGCCGCCGCTTTGGCCAGCCCGGCTCCTACCGTCAGGTCCGACGCCATCTTCGGATTTGTGATTGGCCGCAGCGACTCGAGAATCTCGCGCGTCTCCCGTGCCTGCTCGGCGACTTTCAGCGGAATCTCGGTCGCGCCCTTCAACGCCGCGTCGACTTCGGCCTGCGCCTCGGGATGATCTTTCGCCTTCTTGAACGCCGCCATCACTTCGTTGAACGACGCCGCGTCGGCATCGATTGCGGCCTTGAACGCCTCACGCAGCTCGCTCAGACGAGCGATGGCATTGCTTAGCGGCGCTTCATATTGCACGTAGGCTTTCTTGCCGCGCGACATGCCTGCGACCATGCAGCCCAGCGCTGCGGCCATGGCTCCGGTTGCTGCCGAGGCGCTGCCTCCACCCGGCGCCGCAGTCGGTGCGGCGAGTTGCTCTACGAACGGCTCTACGCCGGCGCGCAGCCCTCCAACAGCCACCTTGCCGCTCATGACCGCGGCCAGCCGGTTCTCCAGAATCAGCGACGAATCGAAGTTCTCGATCTGCAGGAACCACTCGGCTGCGTCTTCCAGCACCTTCTTCGGAATCAGGCCGACGATCTCGCTGGAGAGCGGCATCACGCCGTAACGCGCCGCCTCGCGCTTTACATATTCGAAGACGCGCGCAATCGGCGTCTGGTCGGTGTCGGTCAGGTTCATCGAAACCTGTGCCAGTCCGCGCACCGGGACTCCCATGCCTTTCACGTAGCGCAGTCCGCCATTGGAGAAGCGCACGGCCTTGCCGATCTTCTTCGCGATCTCCACGTCCGGCGTGTTGAGATACACGTTGTAGGCGACCAGAAACTTGCGCGCGCCCACGATCGTCGCTCCCGCCGTGGGATGAAGCTCGGCGTTGCCGAAGTCTGGCTTGCGCGCGGGGTTCGTCTTTACCTCCTCGCGGATGCCTTCGAACTGCCCGCGCCGAACGTTCTCCAGGTTTTGGCGTTCAGGTGTCTGCGCGGCCGCTTCGTACAAATAGACCGGCACTCCAAAGCGCTTCCATATCTGCTCGCCCACGCGGCGCGCCATCGCAACGCAGTCTTCCAGTGCCAGACCCTCGATGGGGATGAAGGGGATGACATCAGCCGCGCCCAGCCGGGGATGCGCCCCCGTGTGCTTCGTCAGATCGATCAGCTCAGCCGCCTTGCCGACGCCACGAATCGCGGCCTCTTCCACCTTGGCAGGATCGCCGACCAGCGTGATGACGCAGCGGTTGTGGTCGGCGTCCATCTCGCGATCGAGCAGATAGACGCCATCCATCTTCATGGCTTCGATGATGGCGTCAACTTTGGCTTTGTCGCGGCCTTCAGAGAAGTTAGGTACACATTCCACGATTGCAGGCATAAGCGTCGAGGATAAAGAAGCCTAGGCCGCGCAGCAAGGACGGAGAACATACAACGAGGTCTGCGGGTGTGCGAAAAGATGCTCACCACGGAGGCCACGGAGTTCACGGAGATAGAAGAACGCTAGATAAGAGGGGTTACGCCGCTCTCTATCCTCCGTGTACTCCGTGGCCTCCGTGGTGAATATTCCGGCTACTTCTTCAGCGACTCCAGGTACGCCACCACCGCTTCGGCGTCCGCCTTGTTCATGTGATACGCCGGCATGGGAGGCCGCGCCGGCTGACCATTCGGGGCAAGGCCGGTCATCAGCAACTTGACCGCCTGCGCGTGGTCCCATCCCGGCAGGCCAGCGATGTTGACAGACGTGTCAGCCCACACCGGCATCGGGACGGTTGGAGCAAAGAACAGCTTCGTCCCCTGCAGCCACTTTTCCTGGATGAACTCGCCCTTGTCGTTCATCGGAGTATGGCAGTCGGGACAGCCGGCAACATTCTTCACCAGGTACTCGCCGTGGGCGACCATGGCGTTCTTGTCAGCCGAGGTCTTACCGGACCCGGCGTTGCTGTTGAGTGCAGCGGTGCAGAGCATTGCCCCGATCGCAGTTGCAATGAGCAGCTTTTTCATCGTTTCTCCTGAGTTTGGTCGTTGCTGAAGTGCAGTCCGCATGACCCTGCGTAGCTGGAGACGGTTAGCGGTTTCCAGGAGCGGGGGAAGAGGGTCTGGGCGCGCTTCGAGCGAAGGTGCCTGATTGTGCCGCAGCTTGAAATGCGTTGTCAATCGCCCGCAGCGATCGGTAGTGGGTCAGTTTGATTTTCATCACAAGCGGGCCTCATTTGCGAAGCAAGGGATCTGGGCGTGCCGATTCGCGCCGGCGCGCGAAAGGCACGCATCCTCATTCAAACTGACCCACTACGCAGCGATCGCGACGTAACGATTATTTGGCTACCATCGCCGCGACCAAGGAATGGAAAATCTTCACGCCATCAGTCATGCCCAGCTCAGGCTCTGCCGCGCGTTCCGGATGCGGCATCATGCCCAGCACATTGCGGCCTTCATTGCAGATGCCGGCAATGTTCTCCAGCGAACCGTTGGGGTTCGCGTCAGTCGTGACCTCTCCTTCGGGCGTAACGTAGCGAAACACGATGCGGTCCTGATCCTTTAGCTCGGCCAGCGTGCGCTCGTCGCACACGTAGTTGCCTTCCATGTGGCCGATCGGGATTTGCAGCACTTCGCCCTTGGTCAGTTCATGGGTGTAGGGAGTATTGGTGGACTCAACGCGCACATGCACCGGCTTGCAAACGTACTTCAGCCCGGCATTGCGCATGAGTGCCCCGGGCAGCAGGCCCGACTCGCAGAGGATCTGAAAGCCGTTGCAGATGCCGAAGACCAGACCGCCATCCGCGGCAAACTTGCGCACCGACTCCATCACCGGTGAAAACTTCGCAATTGCTCCCGTTCGCAGATAGTCGCCATAGGCAAAGCCGCCGGGCACAATGATGGCGTCGACGCCCTTCAAGTCCGGCGAATCGTGCCAGAGGAACGTCACCGGCTGCTTTTCGACCTGCTCGATGGTCCAGTAGGCATCGTGATCGCAATTGGAGCCGGGAAAGATGATGACGCCGAATTTCATCGTTGCCTTCTGGTATGGGGATGGTTCAGTTTAGCATGTAAGTCGCAGCTCCCTTGAGGCGGCATACATCCAATAAACATGCAGGTTTCGCGGCACATACACATCACGGGCGGGGCGCTGAAGCAATGGTTCGTAGGCCAGTGCTACGACTCCGCATGCGTGGGGCTGTTGTGGTGGGCCGGGCTGACGTTTCTTCAGGTGCCGTTTGCTCTTTTCTGGGCGCTGCTGGCGATGCTGTTCCAGTTCATCCCGCAGTTTGGCCCGGTGCTGAGCATCATCGGTCCCATCATCGCGGCGGCCTTCGTCAGTTGGGAGACCGCGCTTTATGTGCTGATCCTCTATGGCGCGATCGTTGTGATCGACGGCCTTCTCCTGCAACCGCTGATCATGCGCCGCCAGACGCGTGTGCCCATCTGGGCCTCGCTGATCATTCCCATACTGCTGAGTTTGTTCTTGGGCTTCTGGGGCTTCGTAGTGGCCGCTCCTCTGTTAGCCGTCGTTTTTGCTTATCGCGGGATTGCCAGGAGTCGCGGCAGGCAAGGCCCTCCGCAACAAACACCTCCGGGACAGGTCATCACGGGCGGGCGGCTTGTAGATCCGGGAGGATCGACCGGGCACATACCGCGGCCGGAATAGGGAATTCACGGTCGGGGGCAAACTGTGGCACCGGTTCGAGGTGGGAGCCCTCGCCAACCGCATCCCGAACGATCAATTGCGCTAAACTCGTCCCTTCAAAAGAAGGCCACTGCAGGAGAAAACATGAGTAAAGCAGCTGTCCATCAGGGAGTAACAGTTCGCCGCGCTAAGCCGTCGGATGCGGAAGTGTGCGGAACGATCTGCTATGAAGCTTTTGCCAAGTTAAATCGGCAGCACAATTTCCCGCCCGATCTTCCGTCCCCAGAGGTGGGAGTGCACGTGATTTCAACGGTGTTTTCGCACCCAGGTTTCTTTTGCGTAGTCGCAGAGAAGGAAGGAAAGATCGTCGGCAGCAATTGCCTCGACGAGCGTTCCGCAATCGCAGGGGTCGGTCCCATCACCATTGACCCTGCGGCGCAGGACGCAGGCATCGGACGCACCCTTATGTCGGCGGTGATGGACCGCGCTGCCGAGCGGCGATTCCCCGGAGTGCGGCTGGTGCAGGCAGCCTTCCACAGCCGATCAATGTCGCTGTATGCGAAGCTCGGCTTTGACATACGCGAGCCGCTGGTGGTGATGCAGGGCGCGCCCATTCGGCATGTTCCTAATGGCTATCAGGTTCGCGCAGCTACTCCTGCTGATTTGGACGCATGCAACTCGCTGTGTCGCCTCGTCCACGGCCACGACCGCTCCGGCGAATTGTCGGACGCCATAGGCCAAGGGACAGCCCGGGTGGTCGAGCGTGATGGTCGAATTGTCGGATACGCAAGCGTTCTTGGTTTCTTCGGACATGCCGTCGCCGACAGCAATGCCGAACTGCAGGCGTTGATTGGTGCGGCGGAAGAATTCGCTGGACCGGGCTTTCTGCTGCCCACGCGCAACACCGAGCTGTTCCGTTGGTGCTTGCGCCACGGGCTGCAAGTTATCCAACCTCTCACCCTGATGTCTTTCGGGCTGTACAACGAACCGGCTGGAGCGTTTCTGCCGTCAATCTTGTACTAGCTCGACGGTACGCGTTTTCCACACTCTTCACCGGCTGCAAGGCCCGCTCCGCCGCATAGAATAGAAGAGCGCAACCCCACAATGCCCGAATTCGTTCACCTCCATCTGCATACCGATTACTCCATGCTCGACGGAGCCTGCGAAACCAAGAAGCTCGTCAACCGGGTAAAGGAACTCGGCATGCCCGCGGTCGCCATGACCGACCACGGCAATATCTTCGGAGCCGTCGAGTTCGTCGACGCGGCAAAGGAAGCCGGCGTCAAGCCAATCCTCGGGTGCGAGCTCTACATCTGCAAGAAGGACGACCATCGCGCCGCGCCCGAAGGCGACAGCTACAACCACCTGATTGTGCTCGCCGAGAGCGACGAAGGCTACCGCAACCTGGTGAAGATCGTCTCCGAGGCATCGCTGCACGGCTTCTACTACAAGCCGCGCGTCAGCAAGCAGTTTCTCGCCGAGCATGCGAAGGGACTGATCGGCCTGTCGGCCTGCCTGAAGGGCGAAGTGGCTGAAGAGTTGGTCGAAGGCAAGTACGAGAAGGCGCGTCAGGCTGCGGTCACCTTCAACGACATCTTCGGCAACGGACAACTTCTACCTCGAGATTCAGGATCAGGGCTTGCCCGAGGAGAAGCAGATTCAGTCAAACCTGCTGAAGCTCGAGCACGAGCTTGGCATTCCGCTGGTGGCCACCAACGACAGCCATTACCTGTGCGAGGACGACGCGCACGCGCAAGACGTGATGGTCTGTATTCAGACCGGCAAGTCGATCAACGACACCAACCGGTTGAAGTTCGCCAACAACCAGTTCTTCGTGAAGAGTCCGGCCGAGATGGCGAAGGTCTTTTCCGGCTACGAGCGCGTGCTGGCGCGCACCATGGAGATCGCCGAGCGCTGCAATGTCGAACTGAAGAAGGTGCGCGAGCCCTTCCCGAAATTCGATGTTCCTGCGGGATACTCGCTCGACAATTACTTCGAGCACATAAGCCGCGAAGGCTTCGCCCGCCGCCTCACGCTGCTGCGCGAGTTGCAGACACTCGGCCGCCTTAAGCATCCGCTGGAGGACTACGAAGCGCGTCTCGCGCGCGAGATCGGCATCATCCGCCAGATGCAGTTCGCCGGATACTTCCTCATTGTCTGGGACTTCATCCGCTACGCCAAGGAGAACAACATTCCCGTCGGGCCGGGCCGCGGCTCGGCCGCCGGGGCGCTCGTCGCCTATGCGCTGGGCATCACCGACATCGATCCCTTGCAAAACGAATTGCTGTTCGAGCGCTTCCTCAATCCCGAACGCGTCACCATGCCCGACATCGATATCGACTTCTGCATGAACCGTCGCGGCGAGGTCATTAATTACGTCACGCAGAAGTACGGGCGCGACCAGGTGGCGCAGATCATCACCTTCGGCACCATGGCCGCCAAGGCGGCAATCAAGGATTCGGGCCGCGCCATGGAGGTGCCATATGCCGAGGTTGAGCGCATCACCAAGATGGTGCCGGCCACGCTGAATATCACCATCGACGGTGCGCTGAAGGACTCACCTCCGCTAGCGACGGCCTATCAGTCCGAGCCGCAGACCAAAGAGCTGATCGACACGGCGAAAAAGCTGGAAGGCCTGGTACGCAACTCGGGCGTACACGCCGCGGGAGTGGTGATCTCGCCGCAACCGCTCACCGATCTCGTCCCGCTGTATCGCACCAAGAACGATGAAATCGTCACCGCCTACGACATGAAGGCGGTCGAGAAACTGGGCCTGCTGAAGATGGACTTCCTCGGGCTCACCACGCTTACCATCATCGACGATGCCCTGCGACTGATTGAGCAGACACGCGGCGAGCGCCTGAACCTCGACCGCCTGGAGCTCGACGATCAGACCACCTACGAACGGGTCTTCCACACCGGTCTGACCTCGGGCGTCTTCCAGTTTGAATCGCATGGCATGCGCGATGTCTTGCGCCGCTACAAGCCCACCGACCGTCGAAGACCTCACGGCGTTGAACGCGCTCTATCGCCCGGGCCCGATCCAGGGCGGCATGATCGACGACTTCATCGATCGCAAGCACGGCCGCAAGAAGATCGAATACGAACTGCCGCAGCTCGAAGCCGTGCTGAAGGAGACGCTCGGCGTCATCGTCTACCAGGAGCAGGTGATGCAGATCGCCAACCTGCTGGCCGGATTACTCCCTCGGTGAAGCCGACCTGCTTGCGCCGCGCCATGGGCAAGAAAGATCCGGAGAAGATGGCGAAGCAGCGCGAGCGCTTCGTGCACGGCGCAGTCGAGCGTGGCTTTCCGCCAAAGAAGATCGAGAAGATCTTCGACCTGATGGAGCAGTTCGCCGGATACGGGTTCAACAAGTCGCACTCCGCTGCTTATGCGCTGCTCGCCTATCAGACGGCCTATCTCAAGACGCATTATCCCATCGAGTTCATGGCCGCGCTGTTGACGTCGGTCTCGTCGAGCACCGACGACGTGGTGAAGTACATCAACGAGTGCCGCGAGATGGGTATTGCGGTCGAGCCGCCGGACGTGAACGTCAGCGACTGGTCGTTCACGCCGCATGGCGAGGCCATTCGCTTCGGGCTGGGCGCGGTCAAGAATGTCGGCCAACACGCGATCGACTCCATCGTCGCCGCGCGCAAGGAAATTGGCAGCTTTACTTCGATTTTCCAGTTCTGCGAGAAGGTTGATCTTCGCCTGCTGAACAAGCGCGTGATGGAGTCACTCATCAAGAGTGGCGCCATGGACCAGCTCGGCCGCCGCGCGCAACTGATGGCCGTGGTCGATAGCGCGATGGAGCATGCAGCCAAGACGCAACGCGATTCCGCCATGGGCCAGCATGGGTTGTTCGGGGTTTTCGCCGACGAGGATTCGCAGGCGAAAGAAAAGCCGCTGCCCAACATTCCTGACTGGGATGAGCATCAGCGGCTCGCCTGCGAGAAAGAAATTCTTGGCTTCTTCATCACCGGGCATCCGCTGGAGAAGTATCGCGACAAGCTGCTCGACTTCCATGCGCTCACCACGGCTGAAGTAGGCGAGCTGAAGTCGTCGACCGGGAAAGACGACACGCTGGTCGGCGGCGTTCTGAAGGGCATCCGCATAGCCAAATCAAAGAAGGGCGACCTCTACGCAACCGGTCAGCTCGAGGACATGAACGGCTCCGTCGACATCCTGTGCTTCGCTGAAGCGTTCCGCCGGCTGGGCGACAAGCTGAAACTCGACGTTCCGGTACTGGTGAAGGGCGGCGTCAAAGTCGAGGAAGGCTCCAACACCAAGATTCTCGTCGGCGATATCACTCCCCTGGAACAGGCGACACCACGGCTGCCGCGCAGCCTGCGCATCAAGATTCCGCTGGAGAACGTCTCGGAGAACACGGTTTCCGGTCTTCACGCACTGTGCCAGGAACGCAAAGGTGAAGCCAAAGTGTTGTTCGACCTGGAGCGCAAGGGCGACTTCACCGTGGTGATGGAGGCGGAAGGCTATAATGTGTTGCCGGACCGCAATTTTATTAGCCGAGTAGAAGAGCTTTGCGGGCGCGGCAGCGTGCGGGTTATCGACTAGGTTTTTCGGCATCCAAGAGGCGCGGTCGGGAAGAATTCGCGTCAGGGCACGACTTCAGTCGTGCCGAAAGTTTAGTTATTTGTTGTCATCCCGAGACGGCTTCAGCCGTCGAGGGATCTGTTCTTTGTGCCGTCCCTGAAGGGACTCGGAATTATTGAAATAAGTTTCTTCGGCACGACTGAAGTCGTGCCCTAGCACAAGTCTTTTCATCAATTCAGCAACCCATAACGAGAAACTCTGACAATAATCATGGAAGCTGCTTCGAAGGCCCAGACCGAGCTGGAGCGCATCGAGAAACAGATCGAACACTTGCAGGTGGCTGCCGGCGACAATGAAGAGGCGCGCCGGCAATTGCAAGAAATGCACCAGCGTGTCGATACGCTGCGCCGCCAGGTCTCCGGCCAGCTAAGCGCGTGGGAACGAACCGAGCTGGCGCGTCATCCCATGCGGCCTCATTTCCTCGATTACGTTGAACGCATTTTCTCCGACTTCAGCGAAATTCACGGCGACCGCGGCTTCGGTGACGACCCTGCCATCATTAGCGGCATGGCCCGCTTCAACGGCAGGGAAGTGGTTGTGATCGGGACCCAGAAAGGCCGCGAGACCAAGCAGCGAATCTATCGCAATTTTGGGCAGCCCAATCCCGAGGGCTATCGCAAGGCGCTTCGCGTGATGCGCTTCGCCGAGAAGTGGCACCGGCCTGTGATCACCCTGATCGACGTACCCGGCGCTTATCCCGGCCTTGGCGCCGAAGAGCGCGGACAAGCCGAGGCCATCGCCCACAACCTGCGCGAGATGGCACGCCTGAAGGTTCCTTTCATCGCGGCCATCACCGGCGAAGGCGGCAGCGGAGGCGCGCTAGCCATCGCCGTCGCCGATCGGGTGCTGATGATGGAGAACAGCATCTACTCGGTGATTTCGCCGGAGGGTTGCGCGTCGATCATGTGGCGTGACTCCAGCAAGCGCGAGCTTGCCGCCCAGGCCATGCGCATCACCGCCAAAGACAATTTCGAGATGGGTTTCTGCGATGAAGTTGTCCCCGAGCCTGCGGGCGGTGCGCACCACGACTACGACGCTGCGGCGGCCTCTCTCAGCACAGCACTGGAGAAGAATCTTGCCGAGCTGGAGAAAAAGCCACTCCAGGAATTGCTCGACGCGCGCTACCAGAAGTTTCGCAAGATGGCGCAGTATTACGAAACGGTGTAGGCAACGCAGCGACCAGCTAGTGATTCGATGCCGCGGGCTGACCAGTTCTTTCCGTGTGTCCCCTCATGAATTGTCATCCTGAGCGAAGCGAAGGACCTGCTTTTGCTCAGAGCGCGACGTCGTTGCCATTGCGAGTCTTCATTCCACCTCGCGAGCGCATTGGCTTCTGCGTACGTCATACCGATGCGACCGAGAGCAGGTCCTTCGCTTCGCTCAGGAGGACACGCGTTGTGTAGAACTCGCTCCTGAGCTAACTCACAAGAAACGAAGGTCTAAGGGCGACAGGCTACAGCGCGCCCTCCATCGGATCGAGCACCAGCTCGGTCAGGTTCGCCTTGGGCGAGAGCACCACCGCCTCGAGCACCAGCGCGGCCACCGAATCTGCGTCGATCATCTTATCGCGCGGCGCGTCCGGCATCACCTGCTGCCAGATGTCGGTAGCGGTCGCGCCCGGCAGCACCGCAGTTACGCGGATACCGCGAGGCTTCAGCTCTTCGCGAAGTGTGAAGGTGAAGCCCAGAGCGCCGGCCTTGGATGCGTTATATGGTGCATAACCGGCAAAACAGTCGCGCGCCGCCACGGAGAGGATGTTCAGAATTGTGCTGCCCCGCGTCATCAACGGCACAGCAGAACGCGTGCAAAGGAACGTCCCGGTCAGGTTGATATCGACAATCTCGCGCCACAGCTCAACGCTCGTCTTTTCTACCGGAGCCGCCGACTGCGAAATTCCCGCATTGTTCACCAGGATGTCGAGCCTGCCAAACTCGCGCTCAATCGTGGCGAACATCCGCTCGACGGCTGCCTGATCTCCCACATCGCAGAGGCACGGCAGAACGCGCGCGCCGCCTGAGCTCTTCGCCCGAATTTCCGTCGCGGCCTGCTCCAGCGTCTGCTGGTTGCGTCCGCTGATGACCACGTTGCATGTTTCACGGGCCAGCGCGCGGGCAATGGCCAGCCCGATGCCACGGCTCGCTCCCGTCACCAGGGCGACCTTGCCTGACAGTCGCGTACCTGTTGGCGATGACTGCTTCAAATCGGCAGCCATCTTACGAACCGTTGCTGTTCTTGTGTTGGATCAGGGCAAGGAATTCCTGCCGCGTCTGCTGTGCGCGAAACGCGCCGAGCATCGACGAGGTCACAGTTGCCGAGTGCTGCTTCTCCACCCCGCGCATCATCATGCACAGGTGGCGCGCTTCGATCACTACGCCTACGCCCAGCGGCTGGATCGCCTGCTCGATGGTTTCGGCGATCTCCACCGTGAGCCGCTCTTGCACTTGCAGCCGCCGCGCGAAGACTTCCACCAGGCGCGGCAGCTTGCTCAGCCCGATGACTTTACCTTTCGGGATGTATGCGATATGGACCTTGCCGAAGAAGGGCAACATATGATGTTCGCAGAGGCTGAACATCTCGATATCTTTGACTATGACCATCTCGTCGTAGTCGACGCTGAAAAGCGCGCCTTGCAAAACCTGCTCGGGATCTTCGTTGTAGCCCTTTGTCAGGTATCGAAATGCCTTAACGAAGCGCTCGGGCGTGCGCGCCAGGCCTTCCCGGTCAGGGTTCTCACCCAAGCGCACGATGAGCTCACGAGTAAGTTCTTCGAAGCTCGCGCTGGTCAGGGTGGGTGTATCGATGGTGTTCTTCATGGTTCTCCCAGTCGTGTTCGGGGGAAACGCTAGTTCAGGATCGTTGGGCTTCGCCGCAATATTCGAAACTGTTATTCAACGTCTCTTCGATTCGTATCTTCTCTAGATGAGCGGCATGGAACTCCCGTTTCAAAATGTGGTAGATCACCCCGCAAGGTTCTCCGTTGTCGGCACCCGGTCCGCGAACTCAGGCCGGCTATTCAGGTTCTGATGGTCAAAACGGTCCATCATCTCGCGCCGGAAACACTCGTCGATATCGGCCAGGTTGCAGACCATCCCGGTACTCGGGCTTACTTGGCCACTTACGGTCACTTCCACGGCGTAGTTGTGCCCGTGCCCACAGGGATTGTTGCACTTGCCGTAAACTTCACGGTTCTCCGCCTCGGAAAGTTGATCGCTGTGCAGACGATGCGAAGCAGCTATGACGTAACGGCGGGTGAGATGGGCCTTCATTCTTCTCCGTAGTAGTCGACAAACAGGTCAGGCATTTCGTAAACGCGCACGCGATGCAGCCTGGCTACGCTCAGCTTGGCATGAAGACGGTTCCAGATGGCTATAGCGAGATTCTCGGTCGTCGGTATCTGACTCGCGAACTCCGGAACTTCTTTGTTAAGGTGGCGGTGGTCCATAGCTTCGACCACCTCGTCATTCAGAATGTCTTTGAGTTGCTTAAGGTCGACCACGAAGCCCGTTGTATGATCGACTTCGCCCTTCACCGTAACTTCCAGGGTGTAGTTGTGACCATGACCATCGAGATTAGCGCACTTGCCAAAAATGCGCTCGATTCTCTTCCGGAGTGAAGTCTGGATTATAGTAGTAATGCGAAGCAGAAAATTCGCACCTGCGCGTTAGATAGACCATGTTAGTTAGGGCAATTAGCAATTGGTAATTAGTAGTCCTCGACATGAACCTTATGAGCTTCGACGATACTCCGCTTTGCTAGCTTTGCATCAGGGCAGGACCTTGGTCGTGCCGCTAAGCATCCCCTCTGAGTTGTTATCCCGAGCGACGAGCGCCAGCGAGGAGTCGAGGGGCCTGCAGTTTGTCGGCGCAGCCAAGTCCGGGCCCACGCCGGCAGGGGCATACCTTCTTCCCTTCCACTCTACCTCCCCGCGCTTATGACAGATGTACGAGCGCAACAAAAGAACCGTGAAGACCGGCAGGCCGAAAATTGCGAGCACATTTGAATACCAATCAAAATGTGCCCGCCGAATCCGCTGGAAGAAGAACGATAGTAATCCCAGCACGACAACGCCGTTAACTACCATGCCCAACCGGTCGTGGTCGATGAGCGCCGCATCGGCCAACGCCACCCCACTCGCGGCTATGAGTACAAACTCAATGCCCCGGCGTAACGCCAGCCCGCGCGGATTGGGAAACAGCAAGGCCAGGTTCTTCGTCCACCCTTCCCACATCTGTCCGAAGCTGCGGTACATTCGCGTACTCACCACGTCCGACGAGCGAAACTGTAGACGATAGCCGGCCTGCTTGACTTTTCGCGCCAGCTCCACATCTTCGAGAATCGCCTCGACTACCGACGCATGTCCGCCCACAGCTTCGTAAACGTCGCGGCGAATCAGCAGATACTGTCCATTGGCGGCCGCCACCGGCGATGCCGGATCGCTCACCTCCCGCGGACGATAGCTCGTCGCCAGCTCGGCAAAAATCACGGGCATAAGCGCGCGTTCCGCCAAGCTGTGTACCTGCTGGCGAGGCGAGTACGACAGCAGCGCAGCATCATGCTCCTCAGCCTCGCGCAGCCCACTCGCAATCGACGTCGATGAGTGGCGCGTGTCGGCATCGGTAAACAGCAGCCACTTCGCTTTTGCGATCTTCGCGCCTGTCCAGCACGCGTTACACTTGCCGCTCCAGCCCGCCGGAAGCGGATCGGCCTCGATTAGCTGAACCGGGAAGCTCTGGGCTATTTCGCGCGTACGATCGTTGGAGTCGTCATCCACCACGACGATCTCGTAATTTACGCCACTTTGGCCCACTAGCGATTGCAGACAGGTTGCGAGGTTCGCCTCTTCATTCCGCGCAGGAACGACGACCGAAACCTGAACTTCGTCTTTCGTGGGATCCATGTCTACGAGGCTCTTGTTTATTATAGATTTGTGAAGCGCTTTGCATCGGCCGCCGCTATCGTCTGTGTCTTTCTCCTCGCCGCCTGCAACAGCGGACGTCCGCCCAAGATTGGCGAAGCGGCCCCCGACTTCAGCATCCGGGACTCGGAGCGCACCGTCGCTCTTTCGCAATTTCGCGGCAAACCGCTGGTACTCAACTTCTGGGCGACGTGGTGCCCACCGTGCATCCAGGAGATGCCTTCGCTGGTACAGCTACAGAAGATGATGGGCGACAAGGTAGTCGTCCTCGCCATCAGCGAGGATGCCGACGACGCGGCTTACAAACAGTTCATACGCGATCACAACATCGACCTGTTCACCGTTCGCGATGCCAGGCAGAGCGTCAACTCGCTTTACGGCACCTTCAAGTTTCCTGAGACTTACGTCATCGATAAGGATGGCGTGATCCGCCGCAAGTTCATCGGCGCCGCTGACTGGACCAGCCCGGAGATCATCGACTACCTTAACAAGCTGCAGCAAGGACAATCATAAGCGTTCGGACGTTAGGGCCCGGCGACAAGTGTCCTGGATTCGCCAGGTCGCCTCCATGAAAGTGATCAGCGTGAAGTAGTAGGTGCGGCGACTCTATGCCACGAGATGGGAGCGGTTAGCGGCGCTCACTTCGCAGGGGTATTTGCCGGCGCTTCGGGACCCCTCACCGCTACCAGGTACTCGACAATCAGGGCCTGATCGGCTTCTGAGATGGAACCGCCATACACGTCAGCCATCTTCTTCACTTCCGCCTGCCACACCGCTCTTGAGAAGCGCGGCTGCATGGTTACGTAACGCGCCGAGTGGCAAATCAAGCAGTTCTTCTCGTATACCTGCAGGTTAGGCCCGGGCAATATGTCTGCAGGAATTTGCGGCAGGGTAATTCGCTGGACCTGGCTAGCTGCCGGCTTGGGCGCGCCCGCTGAGGGCAATTGGGATTCCACCATGAGTGGGCCCGCAATCAAAGCCGCCAACGCCAGCGCCCGCACGATGTTCCACTGATTCATCGATCGCCTCAAGCAACCACCACATCCAGATGTTCGATCACATCACGCTGATAGCCGCTGCGGTTCCATTGCGTCGTTACCTGCGTTTCGCCGCTGCTGCTGGTAGCACGCACCATCAGCCGATAGGTGCCCTTCGCCGCCGGAGTCCAGTCCGCCTGCCAGCGGCGCCACGAGTACTTGCCCAGGTCCGGGCCGAGTGTGGCATCGCTCCAACTCTGGCCGCCATCTTTCGAGACTTCGACGCGACGAATGCCTGAGTCGCCGTCGTTCGCTATGCCCGCCAACTGATAACCCTTCCCCGTGCGAAGCTGCTCGCCGGGAGCAGGTTTGACGAAGATCGAATGTACCGACATCCGATTGATGGGCACCGTCGCCGTCGCCAGATGTTGCGGCTCCTCGTTGGCCTGCGGGTTGTCGGGTATGCGATAGGCCTTGTCCATCCAGAACGTCTTGAGCGGCTGATCCAGCACGGTGACGGTCGACAGCGCCTTCACCCAGTACGTCGCGTACCAGCCGGGCACGATCAGCCGAATGGGATAGCCATTCAACATCGGCAGCGGTTCGCCGTTCATCTCGTAGGCGATCATCACCTCGCCGTCGCGCGCATGATCGATCTCGAGCGACTTCTGAAATACCGGTGTCTTCTCCAGCGGCGGGACATCGAGCCCGCGCAGGCCCACCTGCACTGCTCCCGGTTGCACGCCGGCGGCGTCGAGCACATCCTTCAGGCGAGCACCCTTCCAGCGGGCATTGCCCATCGCGCCGCTGCCCCACTGCCCGCCGGCAACCCTGGGCTCGAACAGGCTGCGGAAATTTCCCGCGCACTGCGCCAACGCCACCACCGAAACCGGCTCAAACTTTGAGCGCAGCTCGCTGAGCGAGAGGCTCACGGGCTTGCTCACGCGTCCGCCAACTTCCAGGCGGAACGTCTGCAGGTCGACGGTGGTAGGAATTCCAGAAAGATGCCAGCGCACAAAGAAGGCGTCGTTGGGAGTGAGGTCGGTCTCAAAATAGTGCAGCGGCGTTTCCAGTTGCGGTGGCCGATCAGTCAGCAGGATGAGGTCTGTCTTCTGCGGATAACGGGCCAGAGTCTGAGCGGCTATGCTGGAAGATCTGGCGGCGGAACCGTCAGCCCATGCGAACTCCGGGCCCCATCCTAAGACCCTGCTCGCCGCCGCAAATCCGCCGAAGGAGACCAGCGACGAAATGAATTTTCGGCGCGCAAGGCAGCGCGAGTGGTCGCTCGTTTTGTCGACGATTGTTTCCATGATGGAACTGAAAACTTCCGATCTCGGGCCTGCACTAGCAGCGCCCTGGCCATCCCCGGGCGAGTACGGGAGCAGAAGGTATCACAAATCCCAGCCGAATCAAATCCAAAAAGTCGACAATGCCCTAGATCCCTGCCTCGAGGCGCGAGCGCGGATCGAGATAGTCGCGCAGGCCATCACCCACGAAGTTGAATGACAACACGGCCAGCATCACCGCTCCTGCGGGAAACAGCACCAGGTGCGGCGAGTCGAACAGATGCGAGCGCGCGTCGTTCAGCATGGCTCCCCAGCTTGCCGTCGGCGGCGGCACCCCCAAGCCGAGGAAGCTCATGGTGGCCTCAGCCAGGATCGCGCCTGCCATGCCAATCGCCGCCTGTACCAGCACGGGCTGAATGATGTTCGGCAGGATGTGCCGCACAATGATGCGCAGGTCACTGGCTCCCAGCGCGCGCGCGGCCTCGACAAACTCGCGCTCGCGCACCGCCAGCACCTGCGCCCGCACCAGCCGGGCGTAGCCCACCCAGCCGCCAATGGAGAGCGCGAAGATCAGGTTGAAAATTCCCGGGCCCAGGAACGCGACGAAGGCGATGGCCAGCAGGATTCCGGGAAATGACATAAACGCGTTCATCACGACCACGTTCAGCACGCGATCAGTCAGCCCGCCGTAGTAGCCGGCGATGGAGCCAAAGATCAACCCTAACGTGAGCGACGCCGCGACCACGCAGCTGCCCACCAGCATAGAGATGCGCGCGCCGTAGATGACGCGCGACAGGATGTCGCGTCCCAGCTCATCGGTGCCGAACCAGTGTGCCGCCGACGGAGCCATCAGCCGCGAAGGCAGGTCGATGTAAGCCGGATCGTAGGGTGCAAGCCAAGGTGCGAATAGAGCGCAGGCGACGAAGACGACGATCATCACCGCGCCCGCCGTGGAGAGCACGTTATGGCTGGCGGCGCGCCGCAGCGTGCCGAGTTGGGCCTCAGGAAGCATGAATGCGTCATCTTAACGTAAGCGGGCAGCCACCCGGCGGAGTACAATCGCCTGTTTGGCGATCGCGGCCATGCTTCCTTTCAAACTGGTCTACAGCGAGAAATATTTCCTTCCCATCGGAGAGCACGTCTTCCGTGCCGACAAGTACCGCTTGATCGTTGAGCGTTTGTTGCAGCAGGGCTTGGCCGACCGCTCCGACTTGATCGAACCTTCTCCAGCTTCCGAGCAGGACGTGATGCTGGTGCACTCGCCGCACTATGTCAACAAGCTCATGGAAGGCAGCCTCTCGGCGCGCGAGGAGTTGCAGATGGAGATTCCCTACTCGCCGCAGGTGGTCGATACCTTCATGCTGCATGCTGGAGGCTCCATCGCCGCTGCTGAGCGAGCGCTCAAAGACGGGATCTGCTTGAACATTGGCGGCGGCTTCCATCATGCCTTCCCTGATCACGGCGAAGGCTTCTGCATGATCAACGACATCGCGGTGGCGATTCGTACCGTGCAAAAACGCGGCCTCATTCAGCGCGCCATGACAGTAGATTGCGACGTTCACCAGGGCAACGGTACGGCGGTCATCTTTAACAGGCCGGTGCAGGGGTCTCCGAGGCTGCCCTCGGCTTCGGCGCAAGCTATGGCCAGCCGAGGCGGCCTCACGTCAGAGGGCGCCTGCAATGACGTGTTCACCATCTCACTGCATCAGGAAAACAACTACCCCTTCGTCAAGCCACCCTCATCGATCGACGTCAACCTGCCGGACGGATGCACTGACGAGGATTATCTCGCTTGGCTGGACAATGCGCTCAGTTCGGGACTCCGGCAGTTCGAGCCGCAGCTTCTCTCTTATGTCGCCGGTGCTGACCCCTTCCGCGAAGACCAGCTTGGGGGACTGAATTTGACACTCGGCGGATTGAAGCGACGCGATGAGCTGGTCTTTCGCGTAGCGCGCGCGCGAGGGATTCCAGTCATGGTGACCTACGCCGGAGGCTATGCGATCCACGTCGAAGACACGGTAGCGATTCACTGCAACACGGTGCTGGCCGCGGCGGAGGTGTATCGCGCGCCGCAGATGGTATCCTGACTTTTCGTGGCGTCCACGCCCGTTCCCCACATTCTGCAATGGCATTATCAAAAATCCCCGTCGGAATCCTGGGCGCGACCGGAGTTGTCGGTCAGCGCTTCATCCAGTTGCTCGAGGCCCATCCCTGGTTCGAAGTCGCGTGGCTGGCGGCTTCCGATCGCTCCGAAGGCAAGGCCTACGGCGAGGCCGCGCGCTGGCGACTGAAGACGCCCCTTCCGTCGCGCGTGGGTGGCATGGTCATCTCCCCTGCATCTCCGAAGGGCGCGCCGAAGGTGATCTTTGCCGCGCTCGATGCCGGTATCGCGCGCGAGCTGGAGCCGCAATTCGCCGCTGCCGGATGCGCCGTGGTTAGCAACTCCAGCGCATTTCGCATGGACTCGAAGGTGCCGCTGGTGATTCCCGAGGTCAACGGGGACCACCTGGCGCTGCTGGAGCAGCAATGCTGGCGCAAGCAATCCGGCGGATACATCGTCACCAATCCCAACTGCTCGGTCATTGGACTGGTGGTGGCGCTGGCGCCTCTGCACCGCCAGTTCGGGGTGGAGTCCATCTTTGTAACCACGATGCAGGCGGTCAGCGGAGCTGGATATCCGGGCGTCGCCTCGCTCGACATCCTCGGTAACGTCATCCCCTACATCGCCAAGGAAGAGGAGAAGATGGAGGAGGAGGCGCGCAAACTGCTGGGCAAGCTGAACGGCGCGAATATCGAGGACCCCGGATTCCGGATGACCGCGCACTGCAATCGGGTAGCGGTGGAAGACGGCCACACCGAATCAGTTTCGATAAAGCTAAACCAACGTGCGGATGGGGATGCCCTTATCGCCGCGCTCAACGGCTTCAAGTCGGCGCCGCACGAGCTGGGCTGCCCCTCCGCGCCCGCGCAGCCCATTGCCTACGACGCCGCCCCTGACCGTCCGCAGCCACGCTTCGACATAGATCGCGGCAATGGCATGACGGTGAGCGTCGGGCGGCTGCGCCCCTGCGGCGTGCTCGACTGGAAGTTCACCGTGCTGTCGCACAACACCATTCGGGGCGCGGCCGGCGCAGCGTTGCTGAACGCCGAACTCCTTAAGGTTCAGGGCTACCTTTCGTGATCGACGACCTGCCTGCGGCGGTGCGCCCGTGATCGTCATGAAGTTCGGCGGCACCTCGGTCGAGGACGCCGCCGCCATCGATCGTGTCGCCAGCATCGTCAAGGGGCGCGCGGCAGAGCGGCCCTTCGTGGTCGTCAGCGCCATGGCGAAGGTGACCGACCAGCTGCTCGCAATGGCGGCTGCGGCGGGCGCAGGCGATCTGGATAAAGCGCTCGATCTTTGCCTGAAGCTGCGGGAGCGGCATTACAACACCGCGGGCGAGTTGCTGGGCACCGGGCTGCATACCGAACTTCATTCCGAACTGGCGGCCATATTCGACTCGCTGGAGCAGTTATTGCGCGGCATCTGCGCCGTGGGCGAGTTGACCCCCCGCACCTCCGACCACGTGGCCTCCTTCGGCGAGCGCCTCTCCAGCATGATCATCGCGCCGGCGTTTGCCGCACGCGGCATCAACTCTGCGCTGCTCGATGCGCGCCAGATCATCGTCACCGACGCCCAGCATATGCGCGCCGTGCCGCAGGTCGACGAAATCAATCACCGTTTGGGGGTCAAGGTCCATCCCCTGCTCGCCCAGGGCCGGGTGCCGGTGATGGGCGGGTTTATCGGCGCAACCCGCGAGGGACTGACCACCACCATCGGGCGCGGCGGCTCCGATTTTTCCGCGGCGCTGGTGGGCGCGGGGCTGAACGCTGAACGAATCGAGATTTGGACCGACGTCGACGGAATGAAGACGACCGATCCGCGCATCTGTCAGGACGCGCGTCGTATCAAGCTCATCAGTTTTGAAGAGGCAGCCGAGCTCGCCTACTTTGGCGCTAAGGTCCTGCATCCGGCGACGGTGCTTCCGGCGGTGGAGAAAAACATCCCGGTGCTGGTGCTGAACTCGCGCAACCCGGGCAACCAAGGCACCCGCATCCTGTCGCACACCGGACCGTCGAAGTCGCTGTTCAAGGCCATCGCAGTGAAGAGCCGCATTACCATCATCGACATCGTCTCCGCGCGCATGTTGATGGCCCACGGATTCCTGGCGAAGGTCTTCGAGGTGTTCGCGCGGCATCGCTGCGCTGTGGATGTGGTTTCCACCTCAGAGGTCAGCGTTTCGCTCACCGTCGATTCCAACGAGGCCATTCCGCAGATTGCTGCCGATCTCGAAGACCTTGGACAGGTGAAGTATTCCGGCCGGCAGGCGATTGTGTGCCTGGTCGGCGAGAGCATTCGCGAGCGCTCCGGGGTAGCGGCGCAGGTGTTCGACGCTATCCGCGACATCAATGTTCGGATGATTTCCCAAGGCGCCTCGGAGATCAACCTGACGTTTGTGATCGACGAAACCCACGTGCCGGAAGTTGTGCAGCGCTTGCACGCGCGCTTCTTCGCGGAAGTCGATCCGGAGGTCTTCGATTGAGCACGCGCCAGTTGCACATCGTGGTGCTGGGCCGCGGCAAGACCGGCGCCCTCGTCGCTGAGGTTGCAGTTGAGCGCGGACACGACGTCCAGACGATTGCCAGCGCGGAAAATACAGATGCAACGTGGCTGACGGCTGAGAATCTTCGCGCGACTGATGTCGTCATCGACTTCACCACGCCCCACGCGGTGCTGGCAAATATTGAAGCGGTTGTGCGCAGCGGCAAGGCGATGGTCGTGGGTACGACCGGGTGGCACGGGGAGACCGAGCGGGTGAAGGCGCTGGTCGAGGCGGCAGGAACGGGCCTAGTCTTCGGCGCGAACTTCTCCTATGGCGTCAACTTGTTTTTCCAGATCCTGAGGGCTGCCGCTCCCGCGCTGGCCCACGGCTACTCTGGCCACATCACGGAGCGGCACCACATCCACAAAAAAGACGCGCCCTCGGGCACAGCGGTGGCGATGCAGAGGATTTTGCAAAGCGACCAGGTCGGCATGACCTCCGAGCGGGAAGGTGACGTAACCGGTACCCACACCCTGGAGCTGAACTCAACCGGCGACCGCATCGTACTCACCCACGAATCCAAATCGCGCCGCACCTTTGCCGAGGGCGCCGTGCTGGCCGCCGAGTGGATTGCCGGCAGGCGGGGCTGCTTCGACTTCAAGGACATCTTTGGCCAGTTGTGAGGATTGAGACGGCACGCCTCTTAGCTCTGCCGCAGGCGGCCCTGAAGCTGGACGGCTTCGACTCCTGCGTGGATCGCATTTTCAGTTCGCAAGGCGCGTCCTCAGCGCCTAAACTGGCTGCGGAAAAACTCAAAAAAGCAGGTCCCTCGGCGACTGAAGTCGCCTTGGGATGACAATGACAAACAGCTTATCGGCACGACCGAAGGTCGTGCCCTGACGCGGGGCCCGTCCAGGCCGAGTTTTTCCGCAGCCTGTAAAGCCAATCGTCTCCAATCCTTCTCCTTGGCACGGCTTTACAGGCGTTGCCCTTCAAGCCGAGGACGGCGAGTTGCCGGACTCCTGCGCTCGAAACACGTCACACCAAAGTCGCACAATACGGTGCATTGTCTTGCCGCATCTGCTGTGTTAGGGTTAACCCAACGTTCTTACCCAGACATTCAGACTTCGCGCCGCAGACTCTGCCAACCGGAAGGATCAATTAACTCAGGATGTCCACGGCTCGGTCGCGCGGAGCAGCCAGGAGCAAACACCATGAAAGATTCGCAGGATTCCGCTGCTGTGGGTCGCGCCGTCGACAGCGAGGTGTTTGCCAACCGGAAACTGATTCGCCCCAGCTTCAATCGCAGCGAACGCGCGCCTGAGAACGGCGAACGCGCGGGAGCGCCGCGAGCGTCCCGAACGAAGTGAGCGCCCCGAGCGCAGCAACGGTAAGAAATCCCTGCCGCCCGAGCAGACCCACGCGGAAAATTTCTACTATCAGAAGCAGATGCAGGCTAAGACCCCTATGGTCCTGGTGCTGCAGGATGGCGAGCAGATTCACGGCGTCATCGAGTGGTACGACAAGTACTGCCTGAAGCTGAACCGCACGGGCGCCGCCAACCTTCTCATCTACAAGCCCAGCATCAAGTACATGTACAAAGAGAGCGAGATCGGCGGGCTTAAGTAGGAGCCCTCTGACGAAGCTGCCAGTGCTCAGGAGGCAGTTTCCAGTCTTGGTTGTCGGTTCCCCGGCGGGCAGTTCTCTGACCCGCGAAGTCCTCCAAGCCAATTCCATGTCCAAAATGTGTCCCCAGCGTCGAACCCGCCGGGAAGTTTTTGCACCTGTGAGAACTGACGATCGAAACGGGGAGGGTTGTAACTACTGATCGAGAATTGCCAACCGAAGACTGGCAACTGCTTTTAATAAGGGGGCGGTGGGCGCCCGTTTGGGGTTGCTGTCGGGGTTGCGGCGCCCACCTTGGATTTGGGTTACCAGTATAGACGCAAATGGCCCCGAAAAGTCGCCTAAAACGACTTGGCCGCCGTTCTTTTTTACAGTTCTTCACAAAGATGGGAAAAAGGCCGAATCGGGGATGAGCCGCGTCGCGTCGCCCGCCCCCAATCGAGCAAGAGCTCCAGCCGCCCGAAAACGGACCTGCAAACCGGATCCAATTCCGGACACGGTGACCCGTAATACAGTTAAGCCTCTGTTGACGGTTGGCGACCAACTGTGGGCTGCACGCGCGAGGTGGACTCAGCTTCGCGTCTTCTGCCTTGATCTGCCGGCGGGCGGGAACTTCGGGATCGGCAGCGGTCCAGAAAGCGAGCAACCGGAAGCCCGTCCTTTCACGGGCAGGTTAGGCGTGGTACAGAGTGCCAGGGGCACTACGCCATTCAATTTAATGTCGTGGTCTCTAGCTCTCCTTACTAGTCGGTACCTCGTCTAAACTCCGGCTTTATTGATTCCTGCATAAGTAATGTCCTATTTGAGCCGCAAAAAAAGCGGGCTGTGGTGAATAAAGGAACGCAACAACCAGGATTGGCGTTGCAGGCGGCGAGCCGACTGACGGGCAGCGTCGGCCAGCGCATCCAGCTCGAGGTGCGCCCGATTGGCCATGGGATTGTTCTTCAGCCAGCTCCAGGCGTACTCCACCGGGTTCAGTTCCGGAGCGTAGGCGGGGAAGTAGCAGGGCTGCGGCCAGCCGCGGGCGAGAAGAAAGTCTTGCGTGCGGCGGGCGCGATGCGCGTTCAGCCGGTCCCACAGCATCAGCCAGGGGGCGTCGAGTTCGCCATCCAGGGCGGAGAGGAAGGCCATCACTTGGGCGGCGGCGATATCGCTGGCATGGAGGCGAAAGTAGAAACGTACGTCATCACGCGCCGGCGAAACGCACAGGGCGGCAATCGCCGACACCTTGCGATGGTGCGCGCCCCGCTGGTACAGCACCGGGGTCTGGCCCGCCGGAGCCCAACTGCGCCGCACCAGCGGGGCCATCAGAAAGCCGCTCTCGTCCAGAAATACCAGCCAGGCCTTCAAGCGCGACGCTTTTTTTTTATGGCGGGCCATTGCTGCTTCACCCATTGGCCAATCGCTTCCTGGTCGCGTTCCACCGCCCGACGTACAGGTTTTTGAGGAGTGAAACCGAGGGCATGCAGCAGGCGGCAGACATGATCGGGATGGTAGTGGATGCCAAACCGCTGTTCGATCCAGCTGGCCACGCGGGGACAGGTCCAGAGCGGGGTAGCGAAACCCGCCGCTTCCGCGCCCCCGAGCAAGGTCTTCTCCAGCCGTTGCCGCTGGGCGGCACTGAGTCGCGGCGGCCGTCCGCAAGCGGGTTGAGCGGCCAGCGCTTGCCGGCCCTGGTGGCGTGCGGCCGAGTTCCATCGTCGAACGCTGCGACGATCAACCCCAACCCGTTGCGCGACTTCGACCGGACTGAGTCCTTGTTGCAGCAGAGCCAGCGCGCGGTAACGACGCTGCTCCAGTTCGTGCGGACTGCCACTGGGACGCATACCAGCAGTATAGGACATTATTTATGCAGGAATCAATAGCCGAATAGGAGAGCGTTACACAATGCTTCTGAACCGGCCCCTCGTAGTCTCTCTCATCGTATCCACTGGTTGCTTCTGCTTCGGACAAACTGGCGGCGAGACTGAGGTTCAGAATCCGGTAACTAAAGGCACGCTTCAGATTGCGAAAACGGTTCCGTCAAACGACGTCGCTAGATCATTCGCGACACCATTGCAGTGCGATGCCGACGGCAACGTTTACTCGAGGAGCGATAGCGACGGATTTCCCTCCATCCACAAGATCAACCCGAAAGGTGAGCGCACCGCCTCGTTCGTAGCGACTTCGTGCTCCGACATCAAAATGCAGCACACGGGCCAGTTCTTCATCGCGCAGGATGGGCGGGTGTACGAAGTTGCATTTCCACTTGAAGACAAGCCACATGTGTTGATCTTCAAGGATGACGGCACGTGCCACTCCAAGATCAAGCTGGATACTCCGTTCTCGTTTTCCCCTTATCAGCTGGTAGTCTTCCCTTCGGGCAACATGCTGATCGCGGGAACCCGCTGGCGAGCACAGTTGAAACAATACGTTCCCTACACCGCTCTATTCTCGTCCAGCGGAACGGTATTGAAGGATGTTGACTTGGACAGCGATCCCGAAAAGCCGCAGGGTGCAGCCCCAAAGGCAGGCGGAAAGCGAAGCGGCACAACGTCATTCGGTGAGCGGCGGTGCGATGCTGCTGGCGGCCGACAACAGCGCCTACCTGATCCGAAAAGAGGCGGCGCCGACGGTGTACGCCATATCCGAGGGCGGAGCCGTGACGAGACGATTCCGAGTCGATCCCGGAGAGCCGGACATGGTAGCGGAGGGTATGCAGATCACCGGAAATAGGATAGCGATTCTGTTCGGAGAGCCTAGGACACACCGCGCGCTGATCAAGGTAGTTGATTTGGAAGGAAGGTAAGGAAATAGCCCAGTACCTTATCCCAACCCGAGACGGGAGATCTATCTTGCCCATGACTCTGTCCTGCTATTCCTACCAGCCCGAAACCTTTACCTTTCTAAGCTCGACGAAAGACGACAAGGTCGTATTAGAAATCGCCGAGCCGCGCTGAATCGGGTAGGAGGCGGGATTACTCCCGCCGTCCTCCCACACCACCCGCCGTGCGGTTCCGCAACGGGCGGTTCCTGTCTACTGGGCAGAACCTAAGCTACGGCAGCGAGCTGGGTTTCGTGCGTCGTGTCGCCTGGCGTTCGATGAGCACCTCGACCGCCTTTGGAGCTTCCGGCTCCTCGTTTATTGACCTTTGCATAATATAGTTACAGCGGAAAGAGTTCTGCTTGTTCCCAGAAAGCGCAGACCAAGGTGGGCCGACGGCGCATCCGACGCAACGCTCGGCGTGCGGAATCGCTCAACTGTCCAAAGGTCGTGGGGCAGAAGTTGGGTAATTCGTGCTGCTTCCAGTGTGACCACAGATACTCCACTGGGTTCAGTTCTGGAGCATAGCCGGGAAGATATTCCAGCCACAGACGCCCCCTCTGTTGCTGTACGAACTGCCAGACGGCACGGCTGCGGTGCCCCGGCAGTCCGTCCCAAACGATCAGCAGCTTGCCAGGAATGTGGCGCAGCAGATGAGCGAGGAACTGGATGATTTGCGGGCTACGGATTGCTCCCGGAAACAGGCGGAAGTAAAAGTTCCACCAGGTTACGCCCGCTATCGCCGACAAGGTCTTCCAATTAAAGTGGTATTGCAGCACGGGGGTCTGTCCGCGGGGTGCCCAGGTACGGCAGCGGTGGGGACGCTCGCTCAGCCCGCTCTCGTCGATGAAGACGATCGTGCGACCTTCGTTTTTGGCCTTTTTTTTAACTCCGGCCAGCGCTTCTGCTTCCACCGCCGGATCTTCTCTTCGTCCCGCTCCAAGGCGCGGCCCGTCGGACGCTGACAACTCCATCCCAACTGCCGCAGGATGCGCCATGCCTGCGAGGGATGGTAGGAAATCCCACATTCTTGCTCGATCAAATGGGTGACACGGTTGGTGGTCCACAATCCGGTCTCGTAGCCCAGGCTTTCCGGACCGCGTTTGAGTCCCTGCTCGATCTTGCCCAGATCCTCCACGCTCAACCGTGGCTTGCGGCCAGCACGGCCCGCCTTCTTCAGCCCGGCGCGGCCGTTCTCGCGTAACTCGGCCGCCCACTGACTTACCGACTGCCGGTGCGCTCCCACTCGTCGGGCCACTTCCGACTGGCTGTACCCCTTCTCCAGCAGCCGCGCCGCCTGCATCCGCCGCTGCTCAAGTGCCTGAAAGTCTCGCCGAACTCCGGCCGGATTTCCCATGCCCAAACCATAGCACGAGATCAAGAAAATGTCACTATATTATTCAATAGTCAATAGGTCACCGGCTCCCCGCGTAAACCGCGAGACTTCTGCCCAAACGCACAGAGAGCACGCGTGACTATCCACTCATGACAGGTTCGGCCCTTCGCGACCTTGCGACCGCTACTATGGCCTCGGCTGACTTCTGGCGGTTCTTCCCAACACCTCTCGATGTCAGTAGCCCTGCGGCAAACAACCAGATCTCCCCGGGTATGGCGCACTCACCTTCCCGCTTATGCCTGTCGGATCTACGTCGCAGCCTTCCGTGCAAGAACTGGGCTTTGCAGAGATTTGCCTGCTTACCCAGCTGCGCCGCCTCTATCCGCTTCCTGTTCGTCAGGCCAGCGTTTTGCCTACAGCTTCCTCCAGATTCCACCTCGCGATGGACACCCTTGCCGTTCGGCTAACCCGAATTTCTCACCAGATGATCGATAACTGAGCCAGGGGTCGGATGGGGCGGCCGAGAGCGATCGGTGTAGGCGGCAGGGAGTGGTTAGCGGCAGTGGTGCACGGGTGATGGCCAAGGCGGTGGCTGGAGGCGACATTTTTGGGCGCGTGGAGACCGCAACTGCCGCCCGCCTGAAGGTTGGCACAGACCGCCGCGCTGCCCTCAACAGCGCAAAGCCGACCAGGCCGCGGCGAACAGCGCTTTCCAGGGATATGCGCGGGGAGTAACGCAGATAGATACGGCGGGCGCTGAGGCGCACCTCGGCGGCAATCTTGAGCAGCCGCAGTCGGATGGTGTTCACCTGGGCCCGCGCCCACACGGTGCCCGCCAAGGCCAGCCGCCGCAGAGCGTGCAGCAGCACATAGGCCAACGACGACAGGTAGAGCCGCAACTAGTTGGCGCGCAGGGTGGCGGCGCTCATGCGATCGGCGAACAGACTGAGCTGCTCCTTGATGCGGTTTTCCATCTCGCCGCGGGCGCAGTAGAGCTGTTCATAGAGAGCGCGCGCCTCCCACTCTGTGGGACTCAGCGAAGTCACCACGAAGCGCGGGTTGGGGCCTTTGTCGAGATACTCGGCCTTGGCCACCACGCGGCGGGCGCACGACCAACTGCTGCGCGTCTGATAGGAGAACTCGCCGAAGACGCGGGCGGCTTGCTGCGTCTTTTGGTGTTCGCGCTGGGCCGCGGCCATGAGGGCGGCGATTTCCGCCTCCAGCCGCGAGTTGCGCGCCAAGCCGAAAACATAGTGCACGGGCTCAGCTTCGCACCAAGCCATCAGCTCCTCGCGGCAGAAGCCGGAATCGGCGCGCAGAATGATTTTCACCTCCGGCCAGCGCTGCCGAATCTGGCCCACGATGCGTTTCACTTCGGCGAGCGCGCCTGCGCTGGCGTCCTGGTTCGAAGCCCGCTGGCGGGCGCACAGTAGATGCTCGCCGCAGAAGATGTACAGCGGCAAGTAACAGTACTCGCCGTAGTAGCCGTGGAAGAAGCGCGCTTCCTGCTCGCCGTGCAACGGGGTGTCGGTGACATCCAGATCGAGCACGATCTCGGCTGGCGCGGTCGCGTGCGCTTCCAAGAAAATATCCACCAGCAGCGTGTCCAACTGCTCGGCCGAGTAGCTGATCTTGTGATAGCGATCGGCGGCCGCCGCCGGCGTCAACTCCATGCGGTTGAGCGTGCTCTTGCCGGCCAGCGGTGATTCCAGTTCGCGCTGGCCGGCCAACACGGCCAGCAGGGGATCGTGGCGCAGTTGCTCATGATCGTTGAGATCTTCATAGCCCAGCGCCAGCCCGTAGACGCGCTGCGCCAGCATCTCGCCCACCGGGTGCTCGACCCGTGCCGGGTCCCGCCCATCCCGAAAGCAGGCCGCCGCCCGCGCGAGCAAGCCGATCTTGCGGTTGGTGCGGCGCAACAGCAGGCCGCCTCCGTCGCTGGTCATGCGGGCGCCATCGAAGTTGGCTACCACCCGCCGCGAAAAATGATCTGCAAACGCGAACGATTCTTGCGTACACTCTGTCATGAGAAAGGCCGTTTCTTTTTCGGGCATCGACTTCGTTTCACACCGCAGTTATGCCTGAAAAGACGGCCTTTTTCTACTGTGAATTACTGGTGGTTGTTTACTACTGGTGAGAAATTCGGGCTAACACTTCCCCTTGCCGGGCGTGTAGAGGACTTTCACCTCCAAGTGAGTGCGCCCTGCCGGGCGCACAAATGACAACAGGCCGACCCCGTAGGACCGGCCCGGTTCAGTAGTAAGAGGAAGCTCAGTACGTCGGCAGCGCCGTTCCCGTGTCGCCGAAGCTGTAGGAGCCCAGCATCTTCAGATAATTGCCGCGCAGGAAGGCTGTGGGGTCTTCGACGTTGACCAGGCTCATGCTGCCGCGCATCTGCTTGACGGAGGTGTACTCGTGCTCTTCCATCCAGGCTTCCATGCCCGAGAGCACCACGCCGATATGCTCGATGCCGTACTTCAGCAGCGCCGAGGTCATCATGGCGACATTGGCGCCTGCCATCATGCACTTCAGCACGTCAGTCGCGTCATGGACGCCGCCGGTGATGGCGACATAGGTCTCGACCTGGTGATACAGAATCGCAGCCCAGTGCAGCCGGAGACGCAATTCATGCGGGCTGCTCAGCACCAGGTTTGGTGTAACCTCCAGCTCCTCCAGGTTGAAGTCGGGCTGATAAAAGCGATTGAAGATAACAACGCCGTCGGCGCCGGCTTCGCTTAGGCGCTTGGCGAAATTTGCCAGCGAGGTGAAGTACGCCCCCAGCTTCACTGCAATGGGAATCTTGATCTGGCGGCGAATCGCCCGCACCAGCTCAACGTAACCGTCCTCAAGCTGCGCCGCCGAGATCGAGGGATCGGTCGGGATGTTGAAGATGTTCAGCTCCAGCGCGTCCGCCCCGGCCTCTTCCATGTACTGCGCATACTGCGACCAGCCGCCGCGCGACTTGCCGTTCAGGCTGGCGATTACCGGGATGTCCACCGACTTCTTCGCCTTTTGCAGCAGGTCGAGATAGCGGTCGGGCCCGATGTGATACTTCGGCATGTCGGGCAGATAGCTGGTCGATTCGGCGTAGCTGTTGGCGCCGTACTCGAGCGCCGCGTCGATGTTCTCGCTTTCGGCTTCGATCTGCTCCTCGAAGAGCGAGTACATCACGATGGCGCCTGCGCCGGCATCGCGCATGCGGGGAAAATTCTCCAGCTTCTCGCTGAGCGGCGAGGCCGAGACCACGATGGGATTCTTGAGCCGCAGCCCCAGATAGTTGGTTGATAGGTCGATCATCGTCTTCTCTCCTCCGCTATGCCTTCTCGAAATTCATCGATGCCATGTGCTGATACAGCTTCCAGCGCTCATTCACGTTTTCCTGCGCCATCTGCAACAGCTTCTTGGCCTCGTCCGGATCGCTGTTCACCAGCATGGTGTAGCGGGTTTCGTTGTAGATGTACTTCTCCAGCGGAATGCTGGGCGCGCGCGAGTCGAGCTGGAAGGGGTTCTTTCCTTCCGCCGGCAGCGCCGGGTTGTAGCGGAACAGCGGCCAGTGACCGGAGTTGACAGCGTTCTTCTGCTGCTCGATGCCATACACCATGTCATAGCCGTGCGCGATGCAGTGGCTGTAGGCGATGATGAGCGACGGCCCGTCATAAGCCTCGGCTTCGAGAAACGCCTTCATCGTCTGCGCGTCGCTGCCGCCCATCGCTACGTGCGCCACGTATGCGCGACCGTAGTTCATGGCCATCATGGCGATGTCTTTCTTCGGAGTGCGCTTGCCGCTGGCTGCGAACTTCGCCACTGCGCCCAGCGGCGTCGCCTTCGACATCTGGCCGCCGGTATTGGAGTAGACCTCGGTGTCGAGCAGCAGGATGTTGACGTTCGCCGTCGAGGCGAGCACGTGATCCAGGCCGCCAAAGCCGATGTCGTAGCCCCAGCCATCGCCGCCGATGATCCACACGCTCTTCTTCACCAGCGTGTCGGCCACGGCCAGCAGATCGCGTGCGGCGGAGGACTTGACGTTGGCCAGCTTCTTCTTCAGCTCGGCTACGCGCTCGCGCTGGGCGAAGATGCCAGGCTCGGTCGATTGGTCGGCATCGAGGATGGCCACCGCCAGCTCGTCGCCGATCTCCGATGCCAGACGCCGCACCAACTCCTTGGCGTAGTCGTTCTGCTTGTCGACGGCCAGCCGCATGCCCATGCCGAACTCGGCGTTGTCTTCAAACAGCGAGTTCGACCAGGCGGGGCCGCGGCCTTCAGCGTTTATCGTGTAAGGCGTGGTCGGCAGGTTGCCGCCGTAAATCGAGGAGCAGCCAGTGGCGTTCGCGATCAGTGCGCGGTCGCCAAACAACTGCGTCATCACCTTGATATAGGGGGTCTCGCCGCAGCCTGCACAGGCGCCGGAGAACTCAAACAGCGGCTCCAGCAGTTGCGAGTCCTTCACCTGGCCATGCGAAATCTGCTCGCGGCCAATTTCCGGAAGCGACAGGAAGTAATCCCAGTACTGGTTGTACTTCTCGCGCAGTGGCGGCTGGGCTTCCATGTTGATGGCCTTGTGCTTGGCTTCGCTCTTGCTCTTGGCCGGACACACCGCGACGCACAGACCGCAACCGGTGCAGTCTTCGGGAGCGACCTGCAGGGTGTATTTCAGATTGGTGAACTCGCGCCACTTCGGCGCGGCAGTCTGGAACCCGTCGGGAGCGTGATTGATGTTAGCGGGATCGTAGATCTTGGCCCGGATAACGGCGTGCGGGCAGACCATCACGCACTTGCCGCACTGGATGCAGAGCTGCTCATCCCACACCGGAATTTCCAGCGCGATGTTGCGCTTCTCCCACCTTGTGGTACCGGTGGGGAAGGTGCCGTCGATGGGCATGGCGCTCACCGGCAGCGAGTCGCCTTCGCCGGAGATCATCGGGCCTTCCACGCGCTTCACGAAGTCAGGAGCGTTCTCTGGAACCGGAGGCCGCAACTCGAAGCGAGAGGTAATGGTGTCGGGCACCTTCACTTCGTACAGGTGCTCGAGCGCCGAATCGACAGCGGCAAAGTTCTTGCGGACGATGGACTCGCCGCGCTTGCCGTAGGTCTTCTCGATGGAGTGCTTGATGCTGGCGATGGCTTCATCGCGCGGCAGCACGCCGCTAATGGCGAAGAAGCAGGTCTGCATGACGGTGTTGATGCGGCCGCCCATGCCGGCTGCGCGCGCCACCTCCACCGCGTCGATGACGTAGAACTTCAGCTTCTTGTCGACGATGGTCTTCTGCGCGGAGCGCGGCAGGTTGTCCCAAACTTCGTCTGGGCCCGAAGGGACTGTTCAGCAGGAAGACCGCGCCCGGTTCGGCGCACTTCAGCACGTCGAGCCGCTCCATGAAGCTGAACTGATGGCAGGCGACGAAGTTCGCGCGCGAGATGAGATAGGTCGAGCGAATCGGCTTCTTGCTGAAGCGCAGGTGCGATGTCGTCACCGCGCCTGACTTCTTCGAGTCGTAGACGAAGTAGCCTTGCACCGCGAAATCGGTATCTTCGCCGATGATCTTGATGGTGTTCTTGTTCGCGCCCACCGTGCCGTCGGCGCCCAGGCCGAAGAACATGGCACGCGTAGTGCCCGGATCTTCCGTGAAGAATTCGGGATCGTACTCCAGCGAGGTCTGGGTCACGTCGTCGCGAATGCCGATGGTGAAGTGGTTCAGCGGCGCCGGTTTGGTCAGCTCCTGGAAGACGCGCGCCACCATCGCGGGCGTGAATTCCTTGGACGAAAGCCCATAGCGGCCGCCAATGACTTTGGGGAAGCTGGCCAGCGGGGACTGTGCCCGCGCCAAAGCCTTCGGTCAGCGCGGTGATGACGTCGAGGTAGAGCGGCTCGCCGATGGCGCCGGGCTCCTTGGTGCGGTCAAGCACGGCAATGCTCTTCACCGTCGGTGGCAGCGCCTTCAGGAAGTGCTCGATGGAGAACGGCCGATACAGCCGCACCTTCAGCAGCCCGACCTTCTTGCCCTTGCGCGGTCAGATAATCAACCGTTTCGTGGGCAGCCTCTGCGCCGGAGCCCATCATGATGATGACGCTCTCAGCATCGGCTGCGCCGACGTAGTCGAACAGGTTGTAGCGGCGGCCGACTACCTGCGCGAACTTGTCCATCACGCTCTGCACGATGGTCGGACAGGCGCGATAATACGGATTCACCGCTTCCCTGCCCTGGAAGTAGACGTCGGGATTCTGCGCCGAGCCGCGCAGCACCGGATGGTCGGGCGAGAGCGCGCGACGGCGATGAGCGCGAACCAACTCGTCGTCGATCATGGCGCGCATGTCGTCAAGCGTGAGCTGCTCGATCTTGGAAACTTCGTGCGAGGTGCGGAAGCCATCGAAGAAATGCAGGAACGGGATGCGCGATTCCAGCGTCGCAGCATGCGCGATCAGCGCCAGGTCCATCGCCTCCTGCACCGAGTTCGACGAAAGCAGCGCGAAGCCGGTCTGGCGTGTGGCCATGGCGTCCTGGTGATCGCCGAAGATGGACAACGCCTGCGCGGCTACGGCGCGCGCCGCAACGTGGATCACCGTCGGCGTCAGCTCGCCCGCGATCTTGTACATGTTGGGGATCATCAGCAGCAGGCCCTGCGACGAAGTGAACGTCGTGCCCAGCGCTCCCGCTTGCAATGCACCGTGCAGCGCTCCGGCGGCTCCGCCTTCGCTCTGCATCTCGATGACCTTGGGCACCGCGCCCCAGATATTCTTCTCGCCGACGGCGGACCACGCGTCGGACGACTCGCCCATGGGCGATGAAGGCGTGATGGGGTAGATGGCGGCGACCTCGCTTACGCGATAGGCGACGTACGCGACCGCCTCGTTCCCATCCAGGGTGACTTTTTCTCTTGGCATCTTGCCTCCAGTGCGCTTCTCGTCTTCAGGCGACGGACGCGATGATTCGCCTGCACCGTTTGCGGGCTGGCCGTTGGCGGCTGGCGCAGCAGGGTAATCGGTAGTTTTCACGTTCGTTCTTTCCCCAAAAATTCGATTTGCGCGATCCCACGTTGCGTGTGGAGAAATCTCTAAGCCTGAAGATATAGGTCGCATGGGCGGAGGGGCTGTGATGGGCGGAGCTACAGGTCTGTGACGTGCGTCACATACTTAGGGTTGAAGGAGAGGCTCGCAATAGGCTTTTCGGCAGGCGAATCGGAAGCGGTGCAGCTTCAGCTGCTGATCGATGTCGAGCGGCAAACCGGCGGGCTGCACTACGTGCGCATCACCGACCTCCAAGCGAAAAGGTGAAAGGAACACCTTTGCGCACTACGAACGGATAGAACTCGTTGGCTGAATCACTTCTGTCCGACAACAAAGATTTCAAACAGACCCGTCGTAATCCAAGCGTCAAACTCCGCTTGATACAACGCCCGCCGAACCCTGTCCGCCAGTTCCCAACCGAGGTGCGGATCCAGAGAGTTGCCTGCACCTTTTTGCAAGCCCTTGGAGATCTTGCCCTTGTCCACATATACGTTAGGCACTGAAATTACCGCTCCACCCCGATGACGTAACACCCGAGCAGCCTCGAACGCCGCCTCGCTAATGTTGAAGTAGCTGCTTTGATAGGTTCGGAATGACAGATACAAGTCCTGGCTATCAGAGGGAATGTCCTTTAGGTCTTCTGCTTCTCCGTGTATTGGCTGCATGAAAGGCATGGCTTTGACAGCCCGATCCAACGACCTCTGAGAGGTGTCAACCCCGATCAGCTTGCGAAATTCTCGATAGAAGCTGGGATTCTCATTGCCGTTGCCGATGCCCACGTTGACAACGTCCAGGCGATCAAAGTTAAGGTAGCCGCAATCAGACAGCAGTTCCCGAACCTCGTTTTGCCAGCCAGGGTAGTTGATGTAACGTTCGTCTTCCTCGACTTCTCGTCCCGCGTACTTCTCGTCATAGACCAGCGATCTGGCCTTCGAGAGCTCGGCTTTGATTTCTGCCAGAAACTTTTCGGGATAGTGAAGCTTCAGCAGTTTGGCAATTTGATCGAGAGTGATGTGGGAGTCAAATGGAAGCTGGCTAATATCGAGAGGTGAGAGGAACTGCTGAAAGAGCTCAATAGTACTCTTTTGCACAAACAATGAAGTCTTAGCTATGGTCTCCGATGATTTTCTACCCGGCGCCTTACCGCGAATCCCTGCCGCCAGGCGCGTCAGGGAGTCTTGCGAGTTTATATCGTCACGAAAATCCACCCATGGATAGCGCCGCAGAAGTGGTAGTTTCTTCAGCGTCTCCTCTTCAGCCCCCGGCAATAGCACCGGGATGACCCGGATTTGCCGGTTCTCGATCGCATCCTCCAACACGACGCGGGCCTCTTCGGTTTGCCACGGGCTCGGTCCAGAAGGTCCGATGAACACCACGCAGGAAGCGCTTGTCTGCAGCGCAGACTCAAGTTGCTCCTGCAACGGAAGACCGGGAACAAGGCTCCAGTCGTCGAAAAAGGGATGGAGGTTTTCGTTATCCTGCAGCCGGCTCGCGAAACCACGAACGGCATCTTTGTCCTTTCTATTGTAAGAAAGGAAAGCGTCATATTGGGAGGTGTTGCCATTCTCTGCCGTTTCGTTCATCCGTCTCCCCAGGATTTCTTAGGCGTGCGGTTTTCCGAGGGTCTCCAAGCGTGACCCTTCACTGCCCAACATCGCACCATAGTACAAGAGAGAGCACCTTTTCAGCTTCGTGTATCGGCATTGAAAGGCGAACGGTAGCTTTCGAGCGGGGAATTGGGTAGCATCCCACTTCCTGGAACAGTGAAAATGGAGGCGGAGAGGCTGGGTCAGCCACCAGGAACTCTTAACGGTTGCTCTCACCGCACCGCGTAGGCGCTGGCTGCCGCGATGATTCCCAGCACGCCGAACCCCATGCCGAGCTTCCAGTAGAGGCGCTTGCCGGTGAGCAGTGTGATCGACGTAATCACCAGACCGATCTCCAGCAGCACCTCGCCGATGTCGAAGCGGTCGGCGCGGCGGGCCATCTGCTTCAGTTCCGATTCCAACGCGCGCGCCTCGTTTTCAATCTCCTTCTGCTCATCGGCGTACTTTTCGATAGATCCTTCAAATTTCTTCTCGACAGCTTCCACCTTGTCGGCATCCTTGCCCTGGAGCGCTCCCATGACATCGCGCAGCGCCTCAAGATTGTTGCGGCGCAGGTTCTTCGCCTGGTAGTAGGCCCATTCGTCGGTGGTGCGGTTTTGTAGCAGGATTTCTTCGGTGTGGGAGCGGTGACCCAGAAGCGTGACCGCTGCCACCAAAACGGCCAGCAGCGCCATGGTGAAACTCACCGGCGCCATTCCCGGCGCATGACCGTGCTCTGCATGCTCGTGCAGCTCGTGTACTTCTTCGCTATGCGACATGAGTGAACCGATACGATTGAATTCAGGATTTCGTCAAAAGTGAAGATATCACGCAGAATAGAAACGCTAATCGAAGAGAAAAGTACCACGGGGCTAAAGCCCGATATTCCAACGGCTGTGAACGCTGGCCTGAAGGCCAGCACCACCCGATATTTTTCATTAGTCCGCAGGGTCCGCTTAGGAGGCGGGCGAAGATTGCCGCGCATCTTCCGCGGCGGTCGCATGCGCCTCGGGGGTGACGTGGCCGGGCAGCACTTCACGCAGTGCCCACTCAATGCGCTCCACTGACGTACGGATGAGCTCCACGGATTTCGTGCTGTCGGCGGTGACGCTAGCGTAAGCGATGACCTGTAGAGCATTGCGGATGTGGTGGTTCATCTCGGCAATGGTGCGAAGCCGCTGTTGCACCATGGCCCGGCGCTCGCGCTCAATGCGGATGACCTGGAAGTACAAAAATCCCACAGCGACGCCGGTGAGGGCATTTGATAGCACCAGGATATCGAGGCGCCGAACGCCTTCCCTGATCAGAAGCCAATCAAACCCCAGGCCGATAGCGCCGACCACCAATACCACCAGCAAACAAATCAGCAGATCGCGCGAACGAGAGTCCGAAGTAGCAACCATGAATCTTCAGTCTATCTGAACCAACCGCGACGAACCGGGAGCGGCCGCCTCGGGATGAAAGTGACGCAGGATGGCATTGGCCTGAGCCCGGTTCACCACTGCGGACAGCGCCGCGGCATCCGCCTGCTTGATGGCCTGCAGGCTGCCAAAGTGCTGCAACAGCCGGCGGCTGGTGCGCTCGCCGATGCCGGGAACTTCCAGCAGCTCGGTGCTGCGATCGCGAATCTCACGGCGCTTGCGATGGAACGTAACGGCGAAGCGGTGGGCTTCGTCGCGCACCAGTTGCACCAGATGGAGCACCGGGGAGTGCCGATCCAGAACAATGGGGTCGTCTTCCTGGCCCTGCACGAAGATGATTTCCTCGCGCTTGGCGATCGAGGCCAGCGGCTGGTTAATGATAGCTAGCGACTCCAGCGCCTGCGCTGCCGCGTGCAACTGACCGATGCCGCCATCGATCAGCACCAGGCTAGGCATCGGCTGGTTTTCGGCTTGCATGCGGCGATAGCGCCGGGTCACCACCTCGCGCATCGAGGCAAAATCGTCAACGCCTTCCACGCTACGGATGATGAACTTGCGGTAGTCCGACTTCTTCATCCTGCCGTCTTCCCAAACCACCATCGAGGCAACCGTCTCGGCACCCTGGATGTGCGAGATGTCGAAACACTCGATGCGCTTCGGCGGTTCGGGCAACATGAGCGCATCCTGCAACGCTTCCTGCACTGCCTTGGCGCTAGGCTTCAGTACACGGAAGCGCTGGTCATAAGCCTGCTTCGCATTCTGCCCAACCAGGTCGACCAGAGAACGCTTGTCGCCGCGCTGCGGCACAGTGATGTGGACGTTCCGCTCGCGACCCTCCGACAAGACTTCTTCCAATGTGGCGCGATCTTCGAAATCCACCGGAACGTAGATGGTGCGCGGTATGTACTGGGCGTCCAGGTAAACCTGTTTCAGCAGCGCGGAAAAGAACTCACCCGGCTCGAAACCTTCCTCGCCGACGATCTCGCTCAGCTCCTCCCAGAAGAACTCGCGCTTATCGACGATCTTGCCGCCACGCAGGTGGAAGAGGTTCACGGCCAACATGTGGTTCTCGAAGTGATACCCGAAGACGTCGGCATCGTCGCCATCAATCGTTGCCATGCGCTGCTTCTGGTCGAGCAGCTCGACCGTCGAGATCAGGTCGCGATACTTGGCCGCAAGTTCGTACTGTTCGCCTTCCGCGGCGGTTGCCATTCGCTTCTGCAACGACCGCCTCAGATCCTGGCCGCGTCCTTCGAGAAACAGCTTCACGTCGTGAACCGCCTCGGCATAACGCTCGGGAGTGGTCAACCCTTCGACGCACGGACCCAGGCACCGTCCGATGTAGTACTGCAGGCACGGTCGCGGATAGGTGCGGCTCAGGTCCAGCTTGCACGACGGAATCAGGAAGTGGCGATGAATGAGATCAACGATCCGGTAGGCCAGACTGGTGGGAAAGTAGGGACCGAAATACAATGAGCCGTCCTTGCGCAGGCGCCGCGTAGGGAACACGCGCGGATAACGCTCGCCGATGGTCAGCTTGATGTAAGGGTAGGTCTTGTCATCGCGAAGAAGGATGTTGTACCGCGGCTTCTTCTTCTTGATGAGGTTGTTCTCCAGCGCCAGCGCTTCCTTTTCGTTGTCGACAACGACATAGTCGATGTCAACCGCCTCGCGCAGCAAAGTTCCTGTCTTCGCGTTCTCCGCAGCTCCCTCCAGAAAATAGGATCGCAGGCGTGCGCGCAGGTTTTTCGCCTTGCCTACATAGATGACTGCACCCTCGACGTTCTTGTACAGGTACACGCCGGGCGAGGTGGGGATGGTCTTGATTTTCTGGTGTAGGTCCATGGTGCAGTTGTCAGTTGTCGGTTGTCAGCTCTCAGCTTTCAGTTATCAGCCACCGGCTGCCAGCCGCCAGCTACCAGTCGTTGGCAATCAAGTGCGGGCTGCTGAAAAACCGTGCTCTCTGGTGCCTTGTAAAAGGGCACGATTTTAATCGTGCCGAAAGCGCATCATCATCCCCGATGCCGAGGTGGGCTTCAGCCGCCGACGAAAGTCGGAGTCTGTGGCAGCCTGAAGCTCGCGGCTCGGAGCTAGAGGCTCGGAACTGGCGGCTTCGGGCATCTCGTGGCTGGTAAAAATTCTACGCTTCACGTCGGAATGTCGTGATTTAGCTACGCTCGATCTCTTCTCGTTCGCAGCTTGCATGAAAGCTACTGAAACTACTCCACTTGCGTCAGGGTTCCATTGATCCTTTGGCAATCAGCTTGCAACGTAGTATTCCAGATATCTAGGAGCCGAGCCGATGAACCGTTTCAGCCTCGCCACCGCCATGCTCGCTGTCGTTCTGCCGCTGACCGTGGGCTGCGCCACCAAGAAGTACGTCCGCAACGAAGTCACGCCGACCGTCAACAAGGTCAATGAATTAGATGACCTGACGGCGAAAAATACTCGCGACATCCGCGACGTGGATGCCCGTTCGCAGCAAGGGATCCAGCAGGCGACCTCGGCCGCCGATCAGGCGAACCAGAAGGCGCTCGCGGCGGGGCAGGCCGCCGACCAGGCGAGCCAGAACGCCACCCAGGCTGCCAATCGCGTGACCAGCCTGGCGGGAACGGTGGAAAACCTGGACACCTACAAGCCGGTCGGCGATCCGACGACGGTGCTATTCGGCTTCGACAAGGCCGATCTCACCCGCAAAGACAAGCAGACCCTGGGTGAGTTCGGCCAGCAGCTCGCCAGTCAGCGGCACTATTTGGTCGAGGTGCACGGATACACCGACTCGACCGGCCCAGCCGACTACAACTACCAATTGAGCCAGCGCCGCGCCGACGCGGTCATTCAGTATCTGGCGCAGAAGTACAACGTGCCGGCGCACAAGATTTACGTGATCGGACTGGGCGAGGACAATCCTGTGGCCGCGAACACTTCGGCCAGGGGCCGCGCCGAAAATCGCCGTGTCGATATCCGGCTGATGAGCAACAGCGTGGAAGCTCCTGCCTCGGCGCAGGCGAATAGCCCTGCGCAGCCACCGAACTCCAACCAGCAATAAAAGAGGTTCCTCCTGCACGACTTTGGGCCGCTGGCGCACCGGCGGCCCTCCTTTTTGTCTTGTTGAAGCCTGGCGACCCGGCCCGATCCTGCCTTTTCTCATCTGAAAAGAGCCGTTAAATCTGCGTAACAAACACCCCATCAGGTTGACTCTTTCCGCTGGAAGGTTGAGGCTTAAAGAGTACCGGCATTTGTCAATGCCACGCTCTTTTATCGAAAGTAGGAGTTTTTTATGGCTACGATCGCTCCTCCCGATGTTGTCTCCGAGAACGATTCCCTCAGCGCCTACGGTCACGCACGGTCGACTGTCACCGGAACGCCGCTCAGCGCCGACGAGCTGCGCAAGACCGACGCCTATTGGCGGGCATGCAATTACCTCAGCCTGGGCATGATCTACCTGCTCGACAATCCGCTGCTCACCGAACCGCTGCGACCCGAGCACATCAAGAACCGCTTGCTGGGCCATTGGGGATCGAGCCCCGGACTGTCCTTTATCTACGTTCATCTCAATCGGCTGATCAAGAAGTACGACCTCGACATGATCTTCCTCGCCGGTCCCGGACACGGCGCACCCGGAGTGCTCGGCCCAGCCTACCTGGAAGGCACGTATTCCGAGGTTTATCCGGAGAAGAGCGAAGACTACGAAGGTCTGCGCGAGTTCTTCAAGCAGTTCTCGTTCCCGGGCGGCATCGGCAGCCACTGCACGCCGGAGACGCCCGGCTCCATCCACGAAGGCGGCGAGCTGGGATACGTTCTCTCCCATGCCTGTGGCGCGGCGTTCGACAATCCTGAGCTGATCGTCGCCGCCGTCGTGGGTGATGGCGAATCCGAGACTGGACCGCTGGCAACCTCGTGGCACATCAACAAGTTTCTCAACCCCACCCGCGACGGAGCGGTGCTGCCGATCTATCACCTCAACGGGTACAAGATCAACAATCCGACCTTGATGGCGCGCATTCCGCATCGAGGAACTGGAGAGCCTGCTTCGCGGCTATGGCTGGACGCCATACTTCGTGGAGGGCTCCGACCACGACAGCATGCATCAGGCGATGGCCGCGACGGTGGAGCATTGCGTCAACGAGATTCGCGAAATCCAGAGTTCGGCGCGTGCTGCCTCGCACCTGACGCGCCCGCACTGGCCGATGATCGTTTTGCGCTCGCCCAAGGGCTGGACCGCTCCCCTGGAAGTCGAGGGCCATCGCCTGGAAGGCTTCTGGCGCGCGCACCAGGTGCCGCTGCCGAACGTGAAGAAAGACCCCGAGCAGCTTCGCATCCTGGAGAACTGGATGCGTTCGCAGCGTCCCGAAGAACTGTTCGATGGACATGGCCGCTTCGTGCAGGAGTTCCGCGAGCTTGCTCCCACGGGCACCCGGCGCATGAGCGCCAACCTCGCACACCAACGGCGGCCGGCTGAAGAAGGCGCTTCGCCTGCCCGACTTCCGCGAATACGGAATCAAGCTGGAGAAGCCCGGCCTGATCCAGGCCGAAAACACGCGCCCGCTCGGCGTCTTCCTGCGCGACGTGATGAAGCAGAACATGACGAACTTCCGCGTCTTCGGTCCCGACGAGAACACCTCGAACAAGCTCGACGCCATCTACGAGGTCAGCAAGAAGTTCTGGATCGAGGAGTTCTTCCCCGAAGACCTCGATGGGGGCGAGCTCTCGACCGATGGCCGCGTCATGGAGATGCTGAGCGAGCACACCATGGAAGGCATGCTGGAGGGCTATCTGCTCACCGGCCGCCATGGCTTCTTCTCGACCTATGAGTCGTTCGTGCACGTGATCGACTCGATGTTCAACCAGCACGCCAAGTGGCTGGAGATCTGCAACCACCTGTCGTGGCGCGAATCGATTGCCTCGCTCAACCTGCTGATCACCTCGACCGTGTGGCGGCAGGACCATAACGGCTTTACCCACCAGGATCCCGGCTTTATCGATGTGGTGGTCAACAAGAGCGCCAACGTCACGCGCATCTATATGCCGCCCGACGTGAATTCGCTGCTCTCGGTGGCCGACCACTGCCTGCGCAGCCAGAACTACGTCAACGTGATTGTCTGCGACAAGCAGAACCACCTTCAGTTCATGACCATGGATGCCGCGATTACCCACTGCACCAAGGGCATCGGCATCTGGGACTGGGCCAGCAACGACCAGGACAGCGAGCCCGACGTGGTGATGGCCTCGGCCGGCGACATTCCAACGCAGGAGGCGCTGGCGGCGACGGCCATGATTCGCAAGGAATTTCCCGACGTGCGGATCCGCTTCATCAACGTGGTCGATCTGTTCAAGTTGCAGCCCAGCACCGAGCATCCGCATGGACTGCCGGACCGCGACTTCGACTCGCTGTTCACTCTCGATAAGCCGATCATCTTCAACTTCCACGGATATCCTTGGCTGATTCACCGGTTGGCGTATCGCCGCCACAATCACGACAACATGCACGTGCGCGGCTACAAGGAGAAGGGCAACATCAATACTCCGCTGGAGCTGGCCATCAACAACAACATCGATCGCTTCAGCCTGGCCATGGACGTGATCGACCGCGTGCCTCGCTTGCAGAAAATCGGCGGCCACGCGAAGGAGCACTTCCTGAACCAGCAGATCGAGTGCAAGAACTACGCGCACGAGTACGGCGTCGACCAGCCGGAAGCGGCGAGCTGGACTTGGCCGTTTTAGCAAGCCCGAAGGGCGTGCGATGACAGCCCAGGACGAAGCGCAGCGGAGTCCTGGGTTGCGATCGTATGTACGAGTCCGAGTCCCGTAGGGACGGCAGATGTTGGCCGACGGGTAACATCTGCCTGCAATTCCAGGCTGCACACATCTTAGTGCAATCCAGAGGGTACCCCCTCCCCCCGCCCTACCTGTAAAATCTTGATCCCATTGGGCCGGCTGAAATCTCTCCGCGCAAAATCTTGAGCGCGTGAGAGTTACAGGCAAAATCTTAGGAGCAAACGACTTAAGGGCGGTTTCTTCGGGATGGAAGGATTGGAAGAGTTTAGAAGTGGTTAACAGCGGCCAACAGGCGCTATGACGACCGGATCGCGTCATGCCTCCCCATCAGTTGGGCGCGATTCGGAGGGAGACAAATCTCCCTCGTCCTCAACGTGCCCATTCTACCCGCGTGAGCATTGCCGACCAAGCGAGTTTGTCACAGGGCAGTGTGATGTCTTATCACTCTGTTGGATAGGCCTGTAAAACGAGCAAGCCCGGGCTTGGCACGGTCGTACAGAGAGTGGTGCCTGAATGGGAACAGCTCCGTTCTCGGAAAAGTCTGCCTGTGGAAATCACTCGAACAACGCTGCATCGGCGACATGGCGGCGGATGATTGGGTAGACGAGAGGAACATGTTCCATAGTTGCTACGGGTCCTTAGCAAACTGCGGTGGTATCCAAGCTCAAGGTGAGCTATTCTGCTCTCCGACTGACTCTCCAATGGGCAACTTCCCTCTATCCGAGGCCGACCTGATAGCTGCGGCGGCCGCTCTTGGTGCTCGCCGCGTGCAGCCGGTATCGAGGTCCGAAGACGCGCTGCTGGATTCCGCAAGGACGATCTCGAAGGACGTACGAAGCCTCCTCGCCATCGCGATTGAGTCGGGCCAAGATCCGCTGGGAGATGCGTTCTGTCGGCTACGTAAGCCCGAGATTCGGCGCAGCTCAGGCGCGACTTTCACACCACGGGCAATTGTCGCCTCAATGACCCGCTGGGCAAAACGGGGCGGCATCCCGGTTCGAGTCGTGGATGCTGGCACCGGTTCGGGTCGCTTTCTGTTAGCTGCAGGGAGAGCGTTCGGAAAGGCAACTCTGGTCGGATACGAAACAGAGGCTGGGGACGCGAAAGGCTGATGTTGTAATCGGGCTTTACGACCAGCGGATTATGGCAGTTGAGTGCAAAGTCTCGAACTCCTCCACGAATTCAGTCAAACGCTTGAACAACGACGCTGCAGCGAAGGCTGAGTCTTGGATCGCAGACTTCGGAAGGCTGAACGTCGTTCCTACAGCGGTTCTGGGTGGGGTTTACAAAACGCATAACCTCACCGATGCCCAGGATCGTGGCTTAACTCTGTTCTGGGCCCACGACATGCAACGGCTGACGGGTTGGATCACCAGCACCCGTGAAGCATAGCTATTGCGCTATTACGGAAATTTGGGATCTCGCACGATCCCAAATTTGTTTTTGGGTGAGGTGTCGTCCCGATGGGACTCGGGCTCATGAAGCGGCTTTTCGGCACGGCTAAAGCCGTGCGCCTTCAAGACCGTCGCCCCTAACGGGCTCTGGTTGGTCCACTAATCGTTTCCGCCGTTGAAACCGCGGGCTAACCTATGGCTCGCCTACGGCGATGGGTCCGTGGCTACCCACCGCTGCGACGGACTCCGGCTCGGGACAACAACAAAAAATAGGGGTCCTTCGACTCGTCGCTGCGCTCCTCGCTCAGGATGACAACTGGGAGAAAAGATTCGGCTACTTCGCGGCGCTGAAGCGCCGCACTACCCACCTACTCTGCCGCCCAATCGTCGCACAGCCCAAACAGCTGCTTGGGGCTCGCGGCTTCCCTCCGCACTGCTATAATCCGCGCATCCTCACTCCGCCCCGCTTTGTGCGATGACCGAGCCTTCCACGCCGCTGATGCGGCAATACGCAGCCATCAAGAAAGAGCATCCCCACGCGCTGCTGTTCTTTCGCCTGGGTGATTTCTACGAGCTGTTTTTTGAAGACGCGGTGGTCGCGGCCAAGGAGTTGCAAATCACGCTAACTTCGCGCAACAAGGAAAAGGGCATTGCCATTCCGATGTGCGGCGTGCCGTATCACGCGGCGGAGAACTACATTTCCAAGCTGATTCGCAAGGGATTCAAGGTCGCGATCTGCGATCAGATGGAAGACCCGCGGGTGGCGAAGAAGATCGTCAAGCGCGAAGTGACGCGCGTGGTCACGCCGGGAACGGCTGCCGACTCGCAGCTCCAGTCGGAAGAGAACAACTTCCTGGCATGCGTTGCCAAGCAGCGCGACGAGGTGGGCTTCGCGGCGCTGGATCTTTCAACCGGCGAGTTTCGCGCGACGGAGTTTCGCGGTGCTGACGCCGAACGGCGCGTGCGCGAAGAGCTGCTGGTGCTGCGTCCGCGTGAAGTGTTGTTCGCCTCTTCGCTACCGCTGTTCGATCAGCCCTCCGCCCACCTTAACGTCCAACGGATGGACCCTTCGACAGGCTCAGGGCAGGCTATGGGGCACCGGCCGCGCATGGCATCGCTGGAAAATGCGAGCTGGGCTGAAACTCCGCTGGAAGACTGGGTGTTCGCGCCAGACTATGCGATTCCGCTGGTCGAAAACCATTTCGGCGTACTGTCGCTGGAAGGCTTCGGGCTGGCGAACCGCTCGGCGGCTGCGACGGCGGCGGGCGCGATCCTGCACTATGTGCGGACGACGCAGCGCGGCTCGCTGGATCACATCGACCGTATTGGCTACTACGAGCGGCAGAATTGCCTGGTACTCGATGCCGTCACGGTGCGCAACCTGGAGCTTATCGAGCCGTTGTTCTCCGGCACGGGCGACAGCATCACGCTGTTTCGCTGCCTCGATTGCACGGCAACGCCAATGGGCAAGCGGCTGTTGCGCTCGTGGATTCTGCGGCCGTCGATTGATCTCAGCGAGATCGAGCAACGATTGAGCGCGGTCCAGTCGATGGTCGCCGATCTTATCCGGCGGGAAGAGTTGCGGCGGGCCATGGAGGGCATGCTCGACCTGGAGCGGCTGCTCAGCCGGGTAACGCTGGAGTCGGCGAATCCGCGCGATCTGCTGGCGCTGGCCATCTCGTTTGGCAGGCTGCCGGCCATCCGCACCGCGGTGGCTGGGTTCCCGGGCGAACGCTTACAGCACCTGCACGCGCAATGCGATGAGCTGGGCGATCTGCGCGCGCGCATCCTCTCTACGCTCGAGGACGAGCCGCCGCTGACGGTGAGCGATGGCGGCGTGATACGCGCCGGAGTCGACGCCGCGCTGGACGAACTGCGCGACCTGAGCCGCAACAGCAAGCAGTACATTGCACAGATTGAGCAGCGCGAGCGCCAGCGTACCGGCATTGGGTCGCTGAAGGTGAAGTTCAACTCCGTCTTTGGTTATTACCTGGAGATTTCCAAAGCCAACCTCCATCTCGCCCCGCCCGACTACGAGCGCAAGCAGACGCTGGTCAATGCCGAGCGCTTCACCACTCCTGAGCTGAAGGAATACGAAGCGAAGGTGCTGGACGCGCAGGAAAAGATGGTGGAAATCGAGCGTCGCCTCCTGGCCGAGCTGCGCATGGCGATTGCCGCCGAGGCACGCCGCATCCGGCAAACCGCGCTGGCGCTGGCGGAAATTGATGTCCTGGCGTCGTTCGCGACACTTGCAGCGAATCGCAACTATTGCCGGCCGCAGTTCGTAGATGTCGGCGATCTGGAGATCGTTGGGGGACGCCATCCGGTGATTGAGCAGCAGGAGATCAGCGGAGTATCTGACCGCTTCGTACCTAACGATCTCTACCTGAACGGCACCACGCACGCGGTGCTGGTCATCACCGGGCCGAACATGGGAGGCAAGTCCACGTACCTGCGGCAGGCGGCGTTGATCGCGCTGATGGCACAGATGGGATCGTTCGTTCCGGCACGTTCGGCGCGGCTGGGGCTGATTGATCGCATCTTCACCCGCATTGGAGCCAGTGACAACTTGGCACGCGGCCGCTCGACTTTCATGGTGGAGATGACCGAGACGGCGGCCATTCTGAATACTGCAACTCCACGCTCGCTGATCCTGCTGGACGAAGTGGGCCGCGGCACTTCGACCTACGATGGGCTAGCCATTGCCTGGGCGGCGATTGAGTACATCCACGCCAACACCCGCGCCAAAACGCTCTTTGCCACGCACTATCACGAACTGACGGAGCTCGCCGACCGGTTGAGCGGAGTAAAGAACTATCACGTGTCGGTCAAGGAGAGCCACGGCGGGATTGTTTTCCTACGCAAGGTCGAAGAAGGCGCCGCCGACAAGAGCTACGGTATCGAGGTCGCGAAACTCGCTGGCTTGCCGAATGACGTCATCACACGCGCGCGTGAGGTGCTGGCCGAACACGAAAGCGCCGAGCGCAATGCGGTCAAGCATCTGGCGAACGACGCCGAACCTGAGCCCGGCCCGATGCAGTTGACCATCTTCACTCCGCTGTCGCAGAAGGTGGTGGACCGATTGAAAGAAACCGATCTCGATCGCATTAGCCCGCTAGACGCCCTCAATCTGCTGCACGAACTGAAGAAGCAAATCGATGGTAGTGGGTCAGTTTGAACGGCTCTACATTGACAATAACAGCACACCGCGGACGCGATTTTCGAGCGCACGGATTGCCGCATATCGCTCTGCGTCGTTGTGAATTTCGCGGTCTTCGAACTCGGCTTGAAGAGCCATTTCCTCGCGCTCCCGTTTAAATCCTACGGTCCATGTCCCATCGTGGAGCTTGGGAAGGCCATATAGCGCAGCGTCGTCCACCGGGAAAACTAGTCGGCAAACTTCTAGCATCTGTTCGTTGGTCATTCTGCGCCAAATCGTATCATTTCTGAGCGCCTACGCCCATAGTTCCCCGCGTCTCCCGCTTCACCGGCCCACAGTGTCGCGTCCATCGGCGTAGACACCTGGGTACGCAAGCTCCCCATCGCCGGCGGGCCGGCGCGGGCTTGATGATTGTCCTGCGACGCACACGCAGTTACGCAATATTTTGGGAAACGCGTTATGTGTTTTCAAGCTGACCCAGTACCAAATCGGTTGATCTGTCTCTAAGATGCCGTTGCCCCGGGTTAATCTTCAGATGGCGAGGGAGACTCTTCTCTTACTTCCCTTTGTAATCCACGAACAGGTCGGGAAATTCCTCTTTCAAGAGCTTTATCTTCGGCAGATCGCACACCTTGATGTAGGGATTATCGGGGTTATGAAGGGCGTAATCCTGATGGTAATCCTCGGCGCGGTAGAAGCCTTTCAGCGGAGTTACGTCGGTCACGATGGGCTGGGGAAAGACCTTGGCAGCGTCGAGCTGCTGAATGTAGGCGTCGGCAATGCGCTTCTGCTCGTCGTTGGTGTAGAAGATGGCAGAGCGGTACGAGGTCCCTACATCCGGCCCCTGCCGGTTGAGCTCGGTGGGATCGTGAGCCACGGAAAAGAAGATGCGAAGCAGTTGCCCATAGGTAATCTTGGACGGGTCGTAGACCACTTCGACCGACTCGGCATGTCCGGTCGTCTCGGTCGTCACCTGATTGTAGGTCGCGGTCGCTGCGGAGCCGCCGGCATATCCTGCGGTGGTCTTGAGCACGCCTTTCACCCGCTCAAAAACGGATTGCGTGCCCCAGAAGCAGCCGCCGGCAAAAACTGCGGTTTGCTTGCCCGCGCTCGTGGCAAGCGGCACATCTACCTTGGCAGCCGGAATCGGTCCCTTGGGTTGGCCATTTGCCGAACAGGCGAAGAGTGAAATCGTAATGCCAACCGCGAACATCGCGTGATACAGACGTGAGAACATGTGAGTTTTTCCTATAGCCATCAGATGCGTACCGCGTTCATTTGATACAAGGGAGCGTTTCCAGCCGTGTTGAGATCCTGCTTTGACGGGGGCCGCTTCAGCCGAGTCGCAACCGGCCGCCTGAAGGTCGGCTTTTAGCCCAGGGGAGATCTTGCCCCCCGCCACTCATAACGAGTTCCCACAGCGGCTGAACAGGCTGCGGAAAACTCGGAACAGCAGGTCCCTCGGCGACTGAAGTCGCCTCGGGACGACAATAACAAACAGCTTATCGGCACGACTGGAGGTCGTGCCCTGACGCGACGCCTTCCAATCCCGCGTGGCGGTTGTACCCGCCCATCCCTTGAGCGGCGGCATACCTCCGCGTATGCTTTTAGTACCTCATCAATTTCCAGGAGGAACCACCGTGGTTTTATCCCGGCGCTGCTATGCTGCGCTGTTGACGTTCGCCACTATCATTACTTGCTCGCAACTCCTCTTTGCGCACGCCGTGCTGATGGACTCGACCCCTAAGCAGAATTCCACCGTGAAAGGTCCTGACGTGGACATCACGCTGCGCTATAACGTGCGCATCGACGGCGGCCGCTCGCGCGTGCAACTGATTGCTCCCGATGGAGCCCAGACCACGCTGCCCATCGCCAAGCAATCCAGTCTTGACATTCTGCAATGCAAGGCCAGCGGCCTCAAGCCAGGGGCCTATAAGCTGGAGTGGCACGTGCTGGCCTCCGACGGCCACATGAGCAAAGGCGAAGTCCCCTTCACGGTGCAGTAGCGCCAACGAATGCGGCAACTGGTCGAGCTATTCGGATTTCTTTCGGTAGTCCTGCGGGCGGGGACCCTTGTCTTTCAGTCGCTGCTGCTCGGCGGAGTGGTGTTCATAGTCTGGACGTCGCGCGGGACTCCCGGCGAGGCTGCCCAGCGAGACCGTATGGAGTCCGGCTCGTGGACGCTGCTGCGTCTCAGCATCATCGGTCTTATCCTCATCCAGACGCTCTATCTGTACGTGAACTCCGCGGTTCTGATGGTCACCGCAGAGCTCGGCTTCAGCGGCGTCATCGGCGCGAATTTTTTTATCTCGGGCAGCGTTGTGCTGTGCGCCGCCCTGGCCGCACTGCTAGCCTCCTTCTTCCGCGGGAGGCTGGTTTCCTGGGGGCTCCTGGTTCCCGCTATTGTCGTGCTCGGGGCGTCGCTGATGACCAACCACGCTGCATCGCGCATGGATGGCCGCACGCTGTTGGTTGCACTCACCGCAACCCACGAAGCAGCCACCGGCTTCTGGGTGGGCGGCCTGCCGTTCCTGGTGCTGGCTCTCTACCGCGATAGGGATTCCGCCGCGCGCTGGTACATCACAGAACGCTTCTCGCGACTGGCGCTGATCAGCGTCATCCTCATCGTTGCGAGCGGATTGGGGATGAGCTTGAAGTATGTCGGCTCATGGCGGGCCGTGCTGGGAACCGCGTATGGCGTCATGGTCCTGGCCAAAGCTTCGATGCTCGGGGTGCTGATATTACTGGGCGGGATCAACTTCCTCATGTTGCGAAACATGAGCCGCGACCAGGTCATGCCGCGTCTGCGGCGGCTGATCGAAGCCGAGGTCGGCATCGGAATCACCGTTATCCTGACGGCGGCTTCGCTCACCTCGCAGCCGCCTGCGGTAGACCAGCCAAACGACATCGTCTCGTTCCACCAGATCGTCCAGCGTTTCCGGCCGACGATTCCCCGCCTCACTTATACCCAGGTAGCGGCGGCGAGCCCGGCGGCGCTGGGGCAGAGCGGCGATGCTGCTGCGAAGGCGCCGGTGGCATATAACGCAGATGGGGAGCCGCTCTCGGCGCAGATGATCAGCTGGTCGATGGAGTCGGAGTCGAATCACCACTGGATGGGCATCCTGGTGCTCGGCATGGGAGTGTTGGCGCTGCTGGCGCGCACCGGCAAGGCGCCGTGGGCCGAGTACTGGCCGTTGCTGCTCATCGGCATTGCCATCTTCATCATCCTGCAGGCCGACAGCGAATGCTGGCCGATGGGCTGGAAGAGCGTGGGTGCCTGCTTTGCCGACCCTGAGGTATTTCAGCATCGTATAGCGGCGCTGGTTTGCGTAGGGTTTGCCATCTTCGAGCTGCGGGTGCGAAAGCGGCAGCGGGAAAACGATCGCCTTGCACTTGTTTTTCCGCTGATGTGCGCCGCAGGTGGCGCGGTGTTGCTGACCCATCAGCACGCCATCACCAATGTCAAAGAGAACTTGCTTGTGGAACTCAGCCACGTTCCCATGGGAATACTAGCTGTGTTTGCCGGATGGTCGCGCTGGCTTGAGTTACGCCTGCCGCCCGGGAATCGCAAGATTCCCTCGTGGGTGTGGCCGGTATGCTTCGTGCTGATCGGCGCCGGGTTGCTGAATTACCGCGAGATGTAGACGCGTATTGACTGCGCAATTGCACGAATCCGCACGGGTTGGTAGGCTTCTCCATTGTTGATGGCTGGTTGCTGGTGTTTCCTTCTCCTGCGGCGGCCGTAGCCGAGCCAACATCAAAATACAATGAGCCAACCTCAGACTGTCGAAGCGATCGTAGAGCGCATGCGGGCGGCAGCGGGCATGTCCCCCGCCGTTGCGGGTAGCGGCGAAATAGTGGACCTGCGAAACGAAATTGCTCTCGCCCAGGAAGGCAGCCGCCAAACCGGGCAACTGAATCCGCGCAACCCGGGACCGCTGAACGACGCCGTGCAGTTCGGCAAGAAGGTGATGCGTCGCTCTCTGACCTGGTACACGCGCCCACTACACCTGTTTCAGGGTGCCGTTATCCGGGCGCTTCAGCACGCCGGCAACATCCTCGATGACCAGCGCGGCCAGTTGCACAAACATTCCGAGGCGTTGAATCTGCACGCCGACGTCATGGAACGCAACAAGGCATGGCTGGCCGAGCAGATTCATTCCCAGAAGTCCGCCAGCGAACAGAGCCTGGAACGTTTTCGACAGCAAGTGGACGCAAGACTCACGTCGCACGAGAGCGATTTGGCGAGCGCCATTGACACCCGGCTGATTCCACTTCAGCGAACGGTCGACGCGCTGGAAGGCTCCCTCTTTACTCGCCTTGAAGAGGTCTTGGTTACTCGCTTTGAAGAGGCATTGCGAAGCACAGCCGCGGAACTTGCTCAACATGCCGCTGAGCACGCCAAGCATGACGCTGAGCAGGCCGAGCATAACGCGGAGCAGGCCAAGCATAACGCGGAGCAGGCCAAGCATAACGCGGAGCAGGCACAGGCGCTTGAGCATCTGCGGAGCGACGGGCATCAGCTCACTCTGCATGTAGACGCTCTCAGGGAAAATTTCAATGCGCTTCAGGTGACCTTGCAACAGTTGAATCAGCGCATCCATCAAACTTCAGTACAGATGCGGGTGCGAGAACGCGATCTGCGGCGCTTGTTGCGGGTGGTGGGTCCGGAGGCGGTGCAGCAGATGTCGACCACGCTCCCTCCCGTGCCGCCAATGTTTCCTTCCGAGATCAAGGACGAACTGGCATTCGATTATTTTGCCTTTGAAGAGCAGTATCGCGGCGACGAAGGTGAAACCCAGCAAAAGCAGCAGGTCTATGTCGATTATTTCCGCGATCGCGACAACGTCGTCGATCTCGGCTGCGGCCGGGGAGAGTTTCTGGAGGCGCTGCGCGACGCAGGCATCCCGGCACGCGGCATAGAACTGGGAACGGACCAGATCCTTCTCTGTCAGGAAAAGGGCCTCGATATTGTTCAGCAGGACTTGTTCGCATTCCTGGAGTCGACGCCGGATGAATCCCTGGGCGGGATTTTCAGCTCGCAGGTGATCGAGCACATGAGCGCCAGCGATCAGCTACGATACGTCGCACTCGCCTATCAGAAATGCAAGCCCGGCTCGCCTGTCATCTTCGAGACCATCAATCCACAGTGCGTCTACGCTTTGGTCCGCAACTTCTTCCTCGACCCGACGCACATGCGGCCAATCCATCCCGAGACCCTGCAGTTTGCGATGGAGTCCTGCGACTTTCGTAATGTAAAGCTACGCTTTTCGGCACCACTGGTCGATCTGCAGGTACCTCCGCTGAAGATCGAAAGTAACCATTCATCCTCGCTGGAGCAATTCAATGCCGGCATCGCACGGGTGAATGAGTTGCTTTACGGATTCCAGGACTACGCGGCCATCGGGTGGAAGTAGGATTAATCCCACGCCTCGGATTCGCATCTGCGGGTGGACGGTGGGGTGGTTACCTTCATTCCCATTCTGGAACATTTTCCGGATTAAGCACCGAATTGTGTCGAAGTAACTTGGCAGGAGGTTACTCGCACCGGCAGAATTTTGTATAGGCTCTAAGGAGCGCCTGCCGATGAGGATTGCGACTCTTGCTATTGTTCTGCTGTCAGCGGTTGCCGCCGTAGGCGAGGCCAAGAACTGCATAAATCCCAGTCTGGTCGAGGCTGACGGCCGCATCACGAAATCTCAGTTTGAAGGCAGCTTCAACGGCCACAACCCGACCTACTGGTACGTCTTTTACGGCCAGCCCATGCACTCGTATTCGATCGAGTTTGTTCCAACCATCGACAATGAGAACACCAACAACAGCATCAGCTTTGTCAATCCGATGGTGTGGGGCCCGTACGACATCTCTGCCCTGCAGGCGAATGGCTGCTTCGGTCCGTCGTCTGTGTCGTTGACTGCGACCCAAAACTTTTCGCCGGCCATTGCACGCAGCAAGTACGGCGCCGGGCAGCGTTTTTCATTTATTCAGTCTGTAGGGGGACCCAATATCGTCTCCATCACCAACAGCCAGGCAGCGGGAGCGTATTCCTACCGCGTTGTCGACACGACCATGTTCAGTGCCCGCTGGAGCACCTGGTCCGGGTATGAGACGACGTGGGGGATGACCAACATGTCGGATATGACGATTTGCGGGACGCTCTACGTTTTCAATAGCAGCGGCCAGTTGCTGGCAGCAGGTGCGGTGGTCCTGTCCCCGACCAAGCAGGTAGTCCACTCGTCGAGTGCTTCCGATTTGAATTTGCCTCGCAACAGCTCCGGCTATGCGATCTTCGTGCACCTTGGCCCGCCCACTTCCGTTATTGCCGACTCTTATATGGTGAACGGCGCCGGGACAGTGATCACCTACACCAAATTTGAAAACCGCTACCCGCAATAGCGGTCCGGTCTCACGATGGCGCCTGTGTAGAATCGCGTTAACCACGCGTGAAGACCGTCACCATCATCATCCCAGCACTGCATCGTCCCGAGCTGACGCGGCGTTGCATCGACTTCATTCAGCTCCAAACGTTGCCTCGCTTGGAATGGGAAATCGTGGTGGTGGAGAACGAGGCGCGCAGCGACAGCATCCTGCCTGATCCCCTGCCGGAGAACACCACGCGCATCGAATTGCCCACCAATGAAGGAACGACCGGATCGATCAATCGCGCAGTGGCGGCAACATCGTCGAAGTACCTTCTGCTGTTGAACAACGACATCGAAATGCAGCCCGATTATCTCGAGGTGCTGGTCCGTACGCTTGAGGACGAGCCGCAGCTTGGGTTCGCCGCGGGCAAGCTGCTGAGTGCGAAGCTTCGCACACATCTTGATGGCGCCGGCGATGCCATGCTGATTGCCGGTGGCGCGTACCGCCTGGGCAGCATGGACGAGGACCGTGGACAGTTCGATCAAGCATTGCCCATCCTTACCGGATGTGGCGCTGCCGTGCTCTATCGGCGCGAGGCTTTCGAACAGTGCGGCGGGTTGGACGAGGATTTCTTCGCCTACCTCGATGACATTGATCTGGGCCTGCGAGCGCAACTCGTGGGCTACGGGGGAGTGTATGTTCCCCAAGCCTTGGCCTATCACATCGGCAGTGCGACGACGGGAGCAGTGGCTCATCCTCGCATTCTTGAGCTGGTGACGCGCAATCAGCTATGGCTGCTGGCCAAGGACTATCCGCCGGCAATTGTGCAGCGCTACTTGTCTCGCATCCTGGTGTTTCAGGCGCTCTGGTTTGGCTACGTGCTTCGTAATCGCGGCGGCTTGGGCGCGTATATACGCGGGATCCGCGCCGCAGTTGCCAAACGCTCTGTGATGCACAGCAAGCGTGATGAACTCCTGCGGAAGAGAACCATCAGCGATTCCGATTTCGAGCGCCTGCTCATCGAATCAGAGCGCCAGGTTTGGAAGTGGCATTCGTCGCGTGCGCCTGAGGCACAGTCTGGACTGCTGAAAACCTACTTCCGCATCTTCGGCAACCCCTAGAGCCAACGACCAGGGCCGCTGGGGAATCCGCTGCCGTAGTGACCTACCTCACAGACCGGCTCAAAGCCGCGAACCTATTTTGGATGCCTGGGGCATTTCCTCGAGTTTCGAAAGGGTTTTTCATGGCGACTGCTATCCCAACCACCACCTCCCGTGTCCTGAATAACGTGCTGGCAAAAAAGATCATGAGCGCCGACGAGGCTGCAGCCTTGATCCGCTCCGGCGATCAGGTCGGCATGAGCGGCTTTACCGGCTCCGGCTATCCGAAGGTCGTCCCCATCGAGCTGGCTCGCCGTATTGCAGAGGCAAACTTTCGCGGCCAGAAGTTTCAGGTCAGCGTCTTCACCGGCGCGTCGACTGGGCCGGAGTTGGACGGAGCGCTGGCCATGGCGGGCGGTATCAACCTCCGCCTTCCCTATCAGTCCGACCCGGAAACCCGCAAGCGCATCAATGCCGGCGAAATGGAATACATGGACATCCACCTCAGCCATGTTGCTCAATTCGTCGAATACGGATTTCTCGGCAAGATGAATGTCGCCCTGATTGAGGTTGCGGCTGTGCTGGAGGACGGCCGGTTGTTGCCGAGCTCGTCCATTGGCAACAACAAGACATGGATTGACCAGGCCGAGCGCGTCATCCTGGAAGTGAATGCATGGCAGCCCTCCGCGCTCGAAGGTATGCACGATATCTACTACGGATTGCAGCCGCCGCCCAATCGCGGGCCCATTCCGCTCACCCATCCTGGGCAGCGCATCGGGTCGCCTTACCTTGAGGTTTCCCCCGAGAAGGTCGTTGCCATTGTGTTGACCGACTCGCCCGATCGCAACAGCCCTTTCAAAGCGCCGGACCAGGCATCGAAGCGCATCGCCGGCCACATCCTTGAGTTCCTGAGCTGGGAGGTGCAGAAGGGCCGCATGCCCGCGAATCTGCTGCCGTTGCAGTCCGGTGTGGGCAACATCGCGAACGCAGTGCTGTTCGGGCTGGAGGAAGGCCCGTTCGAGAACCTGACGTCCTACACCGAAGTGATTCAGGATGGCATGATCCGGCTGCTGAAGTCAGGCAAGGTGACGTCAGCCTCGGCGACGGCGTTCTCGCTTAGCCCTGAGATGCTGAACGAAGTGAATGCCGATATGGCCAACTACCGTGACCGAATTGTTCTTCGTCCGCAGGAGATCTCCAACCATCCCGAGATCATTCGCCGCCTCGGTGTCATCGCCATGAATGCGATGATCGAAGCCGACATGTATGGCAACGTGAACTCCACGCACGTGATGGGATCGCGAATTCAGAACGGCATCGGTGGCTCGGGCGACTTCGCGCGCAATGGCTATCTGTCGATCTTCATGGCGCCATCGCTTGCACAGAAGGGTGCGATCTCGACGATTGTGCCGATGGTGTCGCACATCGACCACACCGAGCATGATGTGCAGGTGGTCGTGACGGAGCAGGGACTGGCCGACTTGCGCGGGCTTTCGCCTCGTCAGCGCGCGCACTTGATCATTGAGAAGTGCGCCAACCCCGACTATAAGCCAGCGTTGCTCGATTATCTGAATCGCGCCGAGCGGCTGTCATATGGCAAGCACACACCGCACCTGCTGACGGAGTCGCTGGGCTGGCACAGCCGGTATCTGCGCAGCGGGAGTATGAAGCAGAGGGAAGAAAACTAGAGCTGCAAGGCAGTGCCTTCGCAATGTTCCTTGGAAGCACATCCGGTTTGTTATCCTGAGCGAAGTCGAAGGTCGCAGTTGCGGACGGAGTCGAAGGACCCCTATTGCTGCAACGATCGGTTTGGCTGGAATAGCGGTTCTTCGACTACGCTCGACTGCGTCTCGCTTCGCTCATTCAGGATGACAGGGAGGTTGATGGCATACAATCTCACGCATCGCTCGTTATTCACGCAGCGTCTAATTAGATGTCACCAATGTTAAGCACCGCCATCCGGCGTAAGGCCGGTCAATTCGCCAAGCTGGCCCGCCACTCGGCCATGACTCCGCGAACCGGCCTGATTCGCAAGCCGGTTCTCGCCAAACGCGGCGAACTGGGCATCACGTTTATCGGACACTCCAGCTTCTTCGTTCAGATTGGCGGAAAAAATCTACTGGTCGACCCGAACTTCGCGCGCTGGATCTTCGTCCTCAAGCGCCTGCGCCGACCCGGGCTCAGCCTGCGCGACCTGCCGCCGATCGACGCTGTGCTGGTCACGCATGCGCACTTCGATCACCTGCATCGCCCATCGCTGCGCACCATTGCGCGCCTGTCGCGAATCAAGTCGGGCAAGCGGCCGCTCATTGTTGTGCCGCGCCACGTTCGCGACTTGGTTAGCGATCTTGGCTACTCCCGTGTGATCGAGATGGAGTGGTGGCAGGCTCTGCAGCTAGGCTCGGTCGAAATCACGCATACACCGGCAAAGCATTGGGGAGCGCGCGTGATTCGCGACACGCATCGCGGCTACGGCGGATATGTACTGCGCGCCGGCCGGCACTCGCTCTATCACTCGGGCGATACTGCATACTTCGACGGCTTCCAGGAGATCGGCGAACGTCTGACGCCCGATGTTGCGCTGCTGCCGATCGGCGCTTATTATCCGGCGTCGTTTCGCAATGTGCATACCTCGCCCGAAGACGCGGTGCAGGCCTTCAGCGATCTCGGAGCGCGCTGGATGGTGCCTATGCATTATGGCAGCTTTCGTCTCGGCCATGAGCCGATCGACGAGCCGTTGGCGCGCCTGCGGCAAGACGTGCGGCGGCAAGGAATCGAGAAGCAGGTCTGCATTCTGGAAGAGGGCGTGACCAAGATGTGGGAGTAGCTAGTGACTAGCAATTAGCAACTAGCCCGAATTTCTCACCAGTAGTAAACAACCACCAGTAATTCACAGTAGAAAAAGGCCGTCTTTTCAGGCATAACTGCGGTGTGAAACGAAGTCGATGCCCGAAAAAGAAACGGCCTTTCTCATGACAGAGTGTACGCAAGAATCGTTCGCGTTTGCAGATCATTTTTCGCGGCGGGTGGTAGCCAACTTCGATGGCGCCCGCATGACCAGCGACGGAGGCGGCCTGCTGTTGCGCCGCACCAACCGCAAGATCGGCTTGCTCGCGCGGGCGGCGGCCTGCTTTCGGGATGGGCGGGACCCGGCACGGGTCGAGCACCCGGTGGGCGAGATGCTGGCGCAGCGCGTCTACGGGCTGGCGCTGGGCTATGAAGATCTCAACGATCATGAGCAACTGCGCCACGATCCCCTGCTGGCCGTGTTGGCCGGCCAGCGCGAACTGGAATCACCGCTGGCCGGCAAGAGCACGCTCAACCGCATGGAGTTGACGCCGGCGGCGGCCGCCGATCGCTATCACAAGATCAGCTACTCGGCCGAGCAGTTGGACACGCTGCTGGTGGATATTTTCTTGGAAGCGCACGCGACCGCGCCAGCCGAGATCGTGCTCGATCTGGATGTCACCGACACCCCGTTGCACGGCGAGCAGGAAGCGCGCTTCTTCCACGGCTACTACGGCGAGTACTGTTACTTGCCGCTGTACATCTTCTGCGGCGAGCATCTACTGTGCGCCCGCCAGCGGGCTTCGAACCAGGACGCCAGCGCAGGCGCGCTCGCCGAAGTGAAACGCATCGTGGGCCAGATTCGGCAGCGCTGGCCGGAGGTGAAAATCATTCTGCGCGCCGATTCCGGCTTCTGCCGCGAGGAGCTGATGGCTTGGTGCGAAGCTGAGCCCGTGCACTATGTTTTCGGCTTGGCGCGCAACTCGCGGCTGGAGGCGGAAATCGCCGCCCTCATGGCCGCGGCCCAGCGCGAACACCAAAAGACGCAGCAAGCCGCCCGCGTCTTCGGCGAGTTCTCCTATCAGACGCGCAGCAGTTGGTCGTGCGCCCGCCGCGTGGTGGCCAAGGCCGAGTATCTCGACAAAGGCCCCAACCCGCGCTTCGTGGTGACTTCGCTGAGTCCCACAGAGTGGGAGGCGCGCGCTCTCTATGAACAGCTCTACTGCGCCCGCGGCGAGATGGAAAACCGCATCAAGGAGCAGCTCAGTCTGTTCGCCGATCGCATGAGCGCCGCCACCCTGCGCGCCAACCAGTTGCGGCTCTACCTGTCGTCGTTGGCCTATGTGCTGCTGCACGCTCTGCGGCGGCTGGCCTTGGCGGGCACCGTGTGGGCGCGGGCCCAGGTGAACACCATCCGACTGCGGCTGCTCAAGATTGCCGCCGAGGTGCGCCTCAGCGCCCGCCGTATCTATCTGCGTTATCCCCGCGCATATCCCTGGAAAGCGCTGTTCGCCGCGGCCTGGTCGGCTTTGCGCTGTTGAGGGCAGCGCGGCGGTTGTGCCAACCTCAGGCGGGCGGCAGTTGCGGTCTCCACGCGCCCAAAAATGTCGCCTCCAGCCACCGCCTTGGCCATCACCCGTGCACCACTGCCGCTAACCACTCCCTGCCGCCTACACCGATCGCTCTCGGCCGCCCCATCCGACCCCTGGCTCAGTTATCGATCATCTGGTGAGAAATTCGGGCTAGCGCCCACAACGCCGCCTACAGGTTGAACTCTTCCTGGTAGTCCCGCCAAATCCCGCCGCGATAGATCTGGCGTACGGGAACGTCTTCGGCGTGCTTGGCGCGCTTAGCCCACATCCAGGCCTGCGGCATTTCGTCGGCTTCGAAGTAGCGAACATCGGCCTCGGCCAGCACCGTGGCGCCGAGCATCATGCTCTCGACCTCTTCCCACTTCGAGGCGCCCACCAGGGCTACGCGCGCGATGTGGTCGGAGTACTTCTGCAGGAAGCGTAGCTCTTCCCAGCGAGCCTTCCAGTCGACGCCCTTCAATTCGGTCGCGTCGACCACGATTCCGAGCGGGCGCTTGCCGCGCTGGTCAATCGCCAGCTTCATCTGCGGCTCAAAGGCTTTGACATCTTCTTCCGTGATCCGGCCAACAACCTTGAAGCCATAGGCCCAGCCGCCACTCTCCTTCAATCGTTCGATCATTGCTAAACGGTCCTCCCGTAAGATCGCATGGTTTTCATGCAGCTTGAACTCACCCGAGAGTACGCGAGCGGCGCGGGTCGCGCAAACCCAATCCGCCGGACATCCCCGATCACTGTGACTACAATCTCAGCAGGCGAAGAAAAAATTAAGCCACAGGAATACTGAAAGTACCCGGATCCGTCGGATCGGCGGCATTCCCTGATCGTGCCCGCACGATTTTGCATCTTACTTGAAGGGCCCCTATGTTGTTATACTTCCACGGCGTTAAAGTTCGTCATTTGCGGCGATGAAGCGGCTGCGACTTCCGGCACGCTTCTTCGGCCCCCATCACTTCCAGGCACCCATGTCGAAGGCCGAAGAAGAAAAAGCACTCCTGGCAGCAATCATCTCGGGCAGTGACGACGCCATTTTCAGCAAGACACTCGACGCAATCATCACCAGTTGGAACCGTGGCGCCGAACGGATCTACGGCTACACGGCAGATGAAATTGTCGGCCAGCCGGTCTCGCGGCTGGTCCCAGCAGACAAGCCGGACGAAGTACCGTACATCATGAGCCGAATCCGCGCGGGCGAGAGCCTGGATCACTATGAGACGGTGCGCCGGCACAGGGATGGCAGCCTGCTTTATGTGACGCTCACGGTTTCTCCCATCCGCGATCGGAGGGGCAAGATTGTGGGCGCGTCGACCATCGCCCGCGACATGACCTCGCGCCGGCTGGCTGAGGAAGCACTGCGCGCGTCAGAGAAGCTGGTTGCGATGGGACGGATGGCGGCTTCGATCGCGCATGAGATCCGCAATCCGCTGGACGCAGCGAAGAACATTACGTATCTGCTGCAGCAAAATTCAGAGCTCGATTCCGCGACCCAGGAGATGCTGAGCCTGCTGGAGAACCAACTGATCCACATGGGCGAGATTTGCAGCCGGACCCTGACTTTTGCTCGGCCCGGGGATGCAGCCGCACGGGTGCGCTGGCCGGCATCGTAGACGAAGTATTGGCCCTGCAGCGCAAGAACCTGGCGGTGAAGGGAATCGACGTGGCACGGCGTTTCGAGTCGCCGGGTGAGGTGGTCGGTTATCCCGGACCGTTGCGGCAAGTGTTGGTGAACGTCATCAGCAATGCCATTGACGCTATTCCCGCGGGGCAGAAGGGAAAGATCACGGTGCATATCGCCAACGTGCGCCATCCCGCGACGGACGTGGAAGGTGTACGAATAACGTTGAGTGACAGCGGCGTGGGCATCAAGCCGGAGTATCGCAAGCGCCTGTTTCAGCCATTCTTTTCTACCAAGGATGAAGAGGGAACCGGGCTCGGGTTGTGGGTGTCCTACGGAATCGTCACCCAGCACGGAGGTTCCATTCGCGTGCGCAGCCGGGTCGAAGGTCCGGCTCGTGGGACGGTGTTCAGCGTCTTCCTGCCGCGCCTGGGCGCGCGCGTGAACGGCAATAGCCAGGCGGCCTAGTCCTACCTCGCTTCGTAATAGCCCTGCCGTGTCTGCACTACGAGGTCCTTCGGTTTCGCCGCCAGCAGAATCTTGTGATAGCCGGTACTTTCCTCAGCGCGCTCGGGACTGAAGCCCAGGCTGTATTGGTTGCGCAGCTCGTCCTGCACCTGTTTGTAGATGGCCTCGACGGATTCCTTCTTCGTGACCTCGAAGAAGTGCCCGCCGGTTTCCTGGGATAACCGCTGCAAGACCTTCTTGCCGTCGGCATGGGATTCGTATTGCGGGGGATAGCGCTGTCCTCCTCCCATCGGTGGGCCAGCGGGGCCGCCCCACGGGCCATTCCATCCGCCGTGGTGCCCGCCGTAGGCTCCCATAGGACGGTTGTAGGCTTCCGGATCGGCGAACAGGATGGAGTAGACCATGGTGTCGGAGCGCTGCGCGGCTTCAATCGCGCGATCCAAGGTGTATTTGCTGCCCTGGTCAACGCCGTCGGTCAGCAGGATGAGCGCCTTGCGCCCTTGCTGCTTGCGCATCAGTTCGTCGGAGGCCAGAAACACGGCGTCATACAATGTGGTACCTGCCGCCCGATGCCCTCCGCCACCCCCGTGTCTGCCGCCGCTGGGGTATCCGCTGCCTCCGCCACTGGGATAACCTCCACCACCTCCGCCTCCGCGGCCGTAGCCGCCGTTCTGATCAGGCTCGGCCACGTGTACGCGATCAAGCGCGGTCTCCAACTGCGGCTTCGAGCTGGTCAGGTCTTGCAGCAGCACGCTCTCGGAATCAAAGTTGATGACGAACGCTTTGTCGCGGTCTTCGCGCATCACGTCGTTCAGGAACGCATAGCTGGCGGTGCGCTCTTCTTCCAGCACACGGCGCTGGCTCAGGCTGGTGTCGACCAGCAGGCCGAGGGTGAGCGGGAGGTCGGTCTCGCGCGCGAAGTAGCGGATCGCCTCGGGGCGGCCGTCGACCTGAAGCAGGAAGTCGTCCTTTGACAGGCCGGGCACGATCTGCCCGTGCTTATCGCGCACCGTGGCGAAGACGTTCACCACCTTCACGTCCTTCTTGAAGGTGGGAGTGTTGCCGGAATCTCCGGAGGAGGATTGCGGGCTCTGGGCGGAAACCGGGGCCGTGCACAGCGAGGCAGTGACTAGGCAGACGGCCAGCGCGCGTGCGCAGTAGCCGCCGACGGACTCGGCGGAGCGGGAAGTGAATACCTTCATGTGTGGGCGTTCAGTCGTTTATACCCGGATCGTGACTGGAAGTTGTTGTTGGCTCCGGAAACCGCCACGAACGCGGTGGGGAGATTGAGCCGATCGAAGGCGTCGCGCAATTTAGCTTGCCGCTCGGAAGGATTGGGATTATAAAATGTCTGACTCTCGGACAAATCCGAGACTGACCTTCCTGAAACCTCCGCGCTGGAATGTTGCTTAAGGAGGAAAGATGAAGCTCACGGCTAGCGTCTGCTTGGGAATGCTCCTGGTCTTTGCCTCTACCCTAACCGCACAACCGCGAATGCTTCCCCCGCCCAACCTGCCGTGCGGCGGGTCCACGCTCAGCGCCGCCGAGTGGGGATCAGAGTTTCGCTTTTTTCCCTGCCACACTGGGTTCAACCCATACGAGGTTGTTCTGAGCCCCGCGAACGTCGGTAACCTCGTTCTGGATTGGAAGTACACGACGGGGAGTGTTGTCCAATCCTCGCCCGTGGTGGCCAACGGAGTGGTGTATGTCGGATCTGAGGATAAGAATTTTTATGCCCTGAATGCTGCGACCGGCGCGCTCCTTTGGAAGTACGCCACGGGAGATTCCGTTGATTCTTCGCCGTCAGTAGTCAACGGGGTGGTGTACTTCGGTTCCAAGGATAAAAACCTCTACGCCTTAAACGCCAGGACCGGAACTCTCCTCTGGCAGTACCTGACGGCGGACGCGATAGAGTCGTCGCCCGTGGTGGCCAACGGCGTGGTCTACATAGGTTCTGACGACGGGAACCTCTATGCCTTGAACGCTGCTACCGGAGCGTTTGTTTGGCAGCATAAAACCGGTTACAGCATCTTTTCTTCCCCAGCGGTGGCAAATAACGCGGTCTACGTTGGGTCCGATGATGGGAGCGTGTACGCCTTCGACGCCGGCACAGGAGCATTGGTCTGGAGCTTTCCGACGAAGGACCAGGTCTATTCTTCGCCAACCGTCCTTAACGGCGTGGTTTACTTCGCGTCTCTTGACCAGTACGTTTATGCCTTGAATGCCAGCAGCGGCGAAATGCTGTGGAAGTTCCATGCGCAGTACGGGATCACGGGTTCGCCAGCTGTAGCCAATGGCGTGGTGTATATCGGGGCCGAGGACGCCTACCTATATGCCTTGAACGCCACCACAGGGGCGGAAATGTGGGAGCATGGCACCGGTGGCGTGCTCAATTCTTCTCCAGCCGTCGCCAACGGTGTTGCCTATGTCGGTTCCTGGGACAACAACTTATATGCTTTCGACGTCGCGACGGGGAACCTCCTGGGGAAATATGCGACCACCGGCCGCATAGATCTGTCTTCGCCAGCGGTTGCCGACGGCGTGGTGTACATCGGTTCGACGGATGGCAACCTGTATGCCTTCCATCTGCCGAGCCAGCGATGAAGGCGGTCAGCGCAGGATACATCCCTTGTTATTGAGTGGTGTCTCTGATGGGCGGGGCCGCTGCGGACCGACTAGCGCGGCTGGATCTCTTCCAGCACGCCGTCGATTCGCTCAACCTCTTCGCGAATGACGCGGATGGCCTGCTGATTAGCCGGGAAGGGAGCTGGGATCAGGGCATCGACCGCGTGGCGGATTTTGTGATTGCGGTCGGAGATGAGGCTGATGCCGGTCGAGGTGTTCGCGCGATGCTGGTAGATGCGCCTGGCAATCCTCACGCCGATATAAGCGAAGGCCAGGCCAAAGCAGATCTCAATCGGTAAGCGGTCTTTGGCGCCGTCGAAGTCAAAGAACAGCAGCCGGTAAACCGCTTCGCCCGCGCCCAGCGCGGCAAAGATCACAAGCGTGCCAAAGAAGGCGAGCTTCAGGCGCTGAATCGGACGGAGTTCCGTCGCGGTCCGCTCAGTTTGACGATTCCGGTCAAGCGGCATGCATCTCTCCCAAGAGGCGGCTTACCTTCTATTGTGCAACGAACTCGCGGATTTGTGCAGCAGGTATCGTCATGATTTTCGCAGGAAATGGTGATGGATGGGAACCCTGGGAGCTTTTGGAACAGGCCAATCGGGTCAAGACAGCACCATTTGAAAGATTAGTTACAAACGCACCCGAAATGCAGAGCGCGAGCGGGGCGTAACTGGTGCGCGGCCATGTCCTGATCTGCCGTGGGGCTCTTGTCCAGTCACGTGGCCCGCGGTGAGAGGAGAATTCTGTCGTGCCTCCTGCAGGTGTGCTGCGCGCAAGGCAACTGCAATGATCCGCCGCGGGTAGTGGGGCAGTTTGGGTGTCATCCCGAGCAAGCCTCGTTTGCGCAGCGAGGAATCTGGGCGCGCCGATTCGCGCAGGCGCGCGAAAGGCGCGCATCCTTCAAACTGACCCACTACCTCCGCCGCGGGTCGCCTTTACTAAAGCCAATCCAAAAAGCGACAATGAGTGTTTGCCGGGCGGCCCGCATGCGCCGGAGTTGCGGCTCAGCTTCATTCTTAGTTTCAATGCGTCACGAAAGGGATCTCTCATGTCAGCCAGCGGTGAACTCATTCGCATGATGAATTACATCGACGACATTGCGGCCACGTTGCGCCGCGTCAATGCCAGTTTTTATTTGCTTTCCAACGAAGAGAAGCTGCGTCTGGCCGAATACATGCGCAAGTCGGACCCCAATTTCCTGTCGATGGTCGAACTGCTGGAGCGGGGAGATTAGCCGGATGGCCGACATCCACACGGTCGCAGTCATCGGCGCCGGCATCATGGGGCGGGGCATTGCGCATGCCGCAGCTCTCGGCGGCTATCGCACGATTCTCGAAGACATTCTGCCCAACACACTGCGCAAGGCGGAGACCGAGATCCGCGCCAACCTCGACAAGGCCGTCGAGCTGGGCAAGGTCACGAAGGACGTGGCCGGCGAGGCGCTGGAGCGGCTGGAGTACGCGTCGTCGGTGGAGCAGGCGGCGCGCGAGGCTGACCTCGTCATTGAGGCCGTGCCCGAGGAGATGGAGTCGAAGATCGAAATCTTCACTCTGCTGGACAAGATTTGCCGCCCTACGACGATTCTCGCCTCTAACACCTCTTCGCTCAGCGTCACCGAGATCTCTTCCGTGACCTTTCGCGCGCCCAAGTGCGTCGGGATGCACTTCTTCAACCCGGTGCACAAGATGAAGTTGCTGGAGGTGGTGCGTGCGCTGGAGACCAGCGACGATACGCTGGCCGCCGCAGTGGAAGTCGGCGGGCGCATGGGGAAGGAAGTTGTCGTCATCCGCGAGTCGCCCGGGTTCATCACCAGCCGCATCAATGCCATGATCGGCAACGAGGCGTTCTACATGTTGCAGGAAGGCGTCGCGACGGCCGCGGACATCGACAAGGCGCTCAAGCTTGGGCTCAACCATCCCATGGGCCCGTTCGAGATGGTCGACTTGGTTGGTCTCGACACGCGGCTGCACATCCTCGAATATCTGCACAAGACGCTGGGCGAGAAGTTTCGCCCTGCGCCGCTCATGGTGCAGTACGTGAAGGCCGGACGGCTGGGCCGCAAGGCGGGACGCGGCGTGTATGAATATCCCGGACAGGAGCCGGGGCGGCCCCAAACAGCCGGTGCGCAACCGGTGGCGCCGGGAGAGAAGAAGTAGCGATTGTTTGGCAGCCAGCAATTGGAGGGCGGCTGGCGGTACGATCTTAAGCACATACTTTAAAGATCCTGTTTCACATCAGAGGCCGACGATCGCGTTGAGCCTTGTCTTGCTCGACACTGTGCAACTTCACGAAATTGCACGAATGCGTGCAAATTCTTGTTATCGATCCTTGCCTTCGACTCGCTCTGTGGCGAATCGCTCCAAAGGCGGGACATTTTCCACAAATCTGCCGCCTGCTTCGCGCTAAACTGTTGACTTTCGCAAATCCCGAAAACTCCGGAGGCGGGTCGCGCTGCTGCGCGCCATCTCGCATTCCCCAAGGAGCAAGCATGAGCAAGGTTCGCGTATTGGTAGGCACCAAGAAAGGCGCATTCATCCTCACCTCTGACGGCAAACGCGACAACTGGGAGGTCAGCGGTCCGCACTTCGCCGGCTGGGAGATTTACCACATGAAGGGATCGCCGGTTGATCCCAATCGCATTTTCGTGTCACAGACCAGCGGCTGGTTCGGCCAGATCATCCAGCGCTCTGACGACGGCGGCAAGACGTGGACGACGCCGGCCGGCCCGCTGGAGAAAGATCCGATGGGCTTCAGTAAGGGCGAGAGCAACAAGTTCGTTTACGACACCTCGCCCGAAACCGGCAAGCCGCTTACGACCCATCAGTTCTACGATGGTACGCAACATCCCTGGGAATTCAAGCGCGTCTGGCATCTGGAGCCGTCGCTCACCGATCCGGATACGGCTTACGCCGGGGTGGAAGATGCCGCTATCTTCCGCACCACGGACGGCGCAACCACCTGGCACGAAATGCCCGGTCTCCGCGGGCACGGCACCGGCCCTAAGTGGCAGCCGGGTGCAGGAGGCATGTGCCTGCACACTATCATCCTCGATCCCAGCGATCCGAAGCGCATGTACATCGCGATTTCCGCTGCCGGCGCTTTCCGCACCGACGATGGCGGCGTGAACTGGAAGCCTATCAATCAGGGGCTGCGCTCCCAGTACATCCCCGACCCAAAGGCGGAGATTGGCCACTGCGTTCATCACGTCGCGATGAGTCCGAAGAAGCCGGGCACGCTCTTCATGCAGAAGCACTGGGACGTGATGCGCAGCGACGACGCCGGCGACAACTGGCATGAGATCAGCGGCAACCTGCCGACTGACTTCGGATTCGTCATCGATGTACACGCGCACGATCCGGAGACGATCTATGTCGTGCCGATCAAGAGCGATGGCGAACACTATCCGCCGGAAGGCAAGCTGCGCGTGTATCGCAGCCGCAGTGGCGGGAACGAGTGGGAGGCGCTGACCAAGGGCTTGCCGCAAGCCAACTGTTACGTCAACGTGCTGCGCGACGCGATGACCGTCGATACGCTTGACGATTGCGGCATCTATTTCGGCACCACCGGCGGTCAGGTGTACGCGTCATCCGACGGCGGCGATAACTGGAAGGCCATCGTGCATGATCTGCCGTCGGTGCTGAGTGTTGAGGTGCAGACGATAGGGTAGGGCGGGATCGGAATCTCCCACTCAATCGAAAGGTGCCGTTGAGTGGGGCACCCGACGTTCTGTGAGGAGGCATGTCTATTCTGATCGCGGCCCCCCGCGAATTGCAGCCAGCAGTTCTTCTGCGCGAGCCTTGCCAAGCATAGACACTCGCTTCTCGATTTCACCTTGGAAGTGCAGACGGTACCGAGATGGCATTTGCGGAAGCACGATGCCGAGGATGTTAAGAGCAAACGGGCTCTGCTCGGTGAGGAGTGTGTCTACTATTTGGCCAGTGACGTTAAGCGCTTCGAGCGATGGTCGGCGATCTCGATCTTCGGGCTCGTCGCGCAGGTTCAATGCTAGCCTAAATAATTTGATGATTTCGGATCGCTGAGGCGGAACTTCGCGTAACTGTTCGATCCCAACCAGAGCCTCAACCGCTCGTGTTCGGACGACTGGCTCGTTGTAAACCGACCACATCTCGCCAATAGATCTGGGCTCAACTTGCTTTGCGAGACCGGGGATCTCTTGCGTTACCCAGTCTAAGTACCAGAGGGCTGTATCACGCCCAAACGTTGAAAGGTCTTCAGAGTCGAGACGATTGAAGGCTTCAACGATGCTGGCAGCAGACTCGCTCTCTTGGCTAAAGTAAGCGGCAAGCTCATAACGAAAGGACTCCCTTTCTTCGTCGCTGACGGACGGGTCCGTCATCTTCTTCAAGAACTCACCGCCCAAAAACAACACCAAATCCATTGTCAGCCTAAAATGCCACGACAAGAACGCGTTCGGCAGGATTTGCTCGTTTCCGTCGATAGCGGTCAAGAATTGCGTTAGACAAACCTGGCGACACAGCTCGCAACTGCGCCCTGCTGAGTCTGGCGCCACGAAAAGCCGGTCCAATCATGGCGTCAAAGACGAGGTTGCTCTGGTCACCAGAAAATTCTTCGCAGCCTACCACGCACCATTCAGCGTCCAAAACGGAGGAAGTAAGCCCCGCGGCGACTCGACCATTGGTCCAATGCGTTACCGTGAACCACGAATCCGAGTTCGGACCTACATATCCAGGGCAGAACTGGTCTGGTCGAAAAATCACACAGTCAATCCGAAATTTCGTTCTGAACGCATTTCTCAAATATCGATTCGCAACGTTCGAGTGGATCGTCGTAGTGAGCAGGTTGTACCACTGCCACTGAAAACGAATCCAAGCTTGGTACAGATCCCGACCTGGAGGTCGGGTGGCATCGTAGACGCGCCTCGGCTCGATCCGGCCCACCACGCCAATTCGACCAAACATCATCGTGGTGAGTGGTGCCGAGAGCGGCGCGATATATACTCCATCACCCCATGTGAAACCTGGGACATCAGAAGCGAAAAGTCTCTTGCCGGATCCAAGAAAACTTCCGAGTCTCTTCGCAGGGAGGTACTTGATGACGTAGACCCCACCGTCTTTCTCTCGGAAGTCGGAGTTAAACGCTGTGGTTCCCGCAAGGATATGCCCATCGATATCCTCTTCGATTCTACTCAGTGGGTCCGCCATAATCCTCAGATCAGGGCTTCACAAAGGGGGTAGCCCGCATCGAGGTATTAGATGGTGCAGGCCTGCTTCTGTTCAAACAATCTGTATCGACATCAAAGTACATGGGGTCGTCAGACTCGAGAACGAACTCCCGGGTGCTGCTGACGCGAAGTGTCTGCGGCGACGAAGCGCTAAGATCCGCGACTTCGAATATTGTCCCCTCTTCGACGACGACCTTAGTCCCTGACCTACCTTTAACCCTAGCGCGAACTCGAAAGCTCATCCGTGTCCTCCTGCTGATCATCGGCCGGTTCCGCTGTGATGTGTAATACTTCTAGCCGTCCCTTCACAAGCAAACTTGCGAGTGAGTCGGGGTTTTGGCTGTAGCGAAGCCCAAGGGCCGACAGGTTATATAGAGCGAATTTGCCTTCGGGCTCTGTGTGCTTCGGCAAATGATTCTCTTCGGCAGAAAGCAAAACTAAGGCATTTAGACCGCCGAGTCCGCGGTCTGGGTTGATTCGGAGATCTCGATATGCCGAGTGAGCCAAAGAAACCAACTGTCGAAACCCTTCGGCCCGCACACTGGTTACTTGAGGTTCGCCATGTGGATCATTGGAGAACTGCTCTATGGGGACCTGCGTGGGCCCATTGTGATCGACGCGTTCGTGGCGTTGTCTTGGTCTCCGCTTGTAAATATAGAGCCGAAGATCGCTTTTTGGCTCAAATTGGCCGGCTAGATCCGGAGCGACGTTGGCAAGACGTGCGAAAGCCTCCTCATCCAGCAAGATCGAGTTGAAAAACTCAGCCAGAACCCATCGAGGCAAACTGCGGGGCGATTGCTCTGAGGCCAGGGTGCGACTCGTAGCGAGAAACGACCATGTCGGGACTTCCTGTTCCGCTGGTATCTCGATCGCATCAAGCCAAGCGAGTAGGTGCCGGACAAAGATTTCGACGTCTTCCGCGCTCTTGGTGGATTCGTAGGTTTGAGTATCTCCGTACGACAGTTCAGCATGCCGAAAATTATGACTGACAAGAAGAGCCGATATTTTCCCTAGTCGCTCCCATTCGTTTCTGTGAATCAGGGTAAAATAGCATTTCATAATCTTGCCTTCCAGCTATGTCATTATCCGAAGCGCACCCATTATATGCTGCTTCTCTACCAAATCGACGGCAAAACTGACGCATCAGTTGGTCATTCCACCGTCACCCGCACCATCTTCTTCCCGGCGCGCAGAGTGAACTCGGAGCCGAGCTTTACCGCCGCGACTAACTCGGTCTTGAGTTCGCCGTCAAGCTTCACCGCGTTCTGTTTCAGCTTGCGCACCCCGTCGGTGACGGATGTTGCGAGGCCCGTTCGCGCAAGCAACTTGTCGAGCTTCACCTGCACGACGCCGTTGGCACTCGCCGCCGCATGCGGCGCGGCGACCTCTTCGAATTTCACGCTGATCAGCGGCAGGTCTTCGGGTACCTCATCCTTCTGAAACATGCGCGACCAGTCTTGCGCGGCCTGCTCTGCGGCGTCGAAGGAATGGAAGTTGGCCACGATACGCTTGCCCAAGTCCTGCTTAAGCTTCATGGGATGCGCTGTACCGTTCGCCACCGCCTGCTTCAACTGTTCGATCTCGCGCGTGGTCAGGTCGGTGAGCAGCTCGTAATAGCGCCACATCAGCTCGTCGGAAATCGACATTACCTTGCCGAACATCTCCTGCGGCGGTTCGGTGATGCCGATGTAATTGCCGTACGACTTCGACATCTTCTGCACGCCGTCGGTACCTTCGAGCAGCGGCATGGTCAGCACGATCTGCGGCGGTTGGTTGTAATCGCGTTGCAGCTGGCGTCCCATGAGCAGGTTGAACTTCTGGTCGGTGCCGCCAAGTTCCACGTCGGCTTCGAGTGCGACCGAGTCGTAGCCCTGCGCGATGGGATATAGCAGCTCGTGCATGGCGATGGGCTTTTCCTCTGCGAACCGCTTGTGAAAGTCCTCTCGCTCCAGCATCTGCGAGACGGTGAACTTCGCCGCCAGGCGGATGAAGCCTTCGAAGCCGAGCTTGCCCAGCCAGTCGCTGTTGAAGCGCACTTCGGTCTTGTCACGATCGAGGATCTTGAAGACCTGCGCCTTGTAGGTCTCGGCGTTGGCGTCAATCTGCTCGCGCGTAAGCGGCGGGCGCGTTGCCGAGCGGCCCGAAGGATCGCCGATGAGGCCGGTGAAGTCTCCGATAAGGAAGATGACGGTGTGGCCCATGTCCTGAAAGTGCTTCAGCTTGCGCATGAGCACGGTGTGCCCCAGGTGCAGGTCAGGAGCGGTGGGATCAAAACCGGCTTTCACGCGCATGGGCTTGCCGGTGCGCAGCGATTTCTCGATGCGCTCGCAGAGATCGCCCTCGCGGATGATTTCAGCCGCGCCCTTGCGCAGGTATTCCAGTTGCTCGATGACTGGTGGGAAGGATGGCATAGGATTTGATTATAGAAAACGGTGTGCGACGGAGGGACGGCCCGACGAAAGTCAGGTCCCTGATAGGGAACTCGTGCTTAAGCGTTCAGCCGTTCGGTGCGGAGCCCCTCGCAATGCGAACGAACTGCGGATCCCTCAACTCCCCCTCGACTGCGCTCGGGGTTCGCTCGCGATGACACCACGGAGGGGGCGTAAACCCCGTCATCGCTGAGCGAGCTGACGACTGATACCTGAAGCCTGCTGCCCTCCTCTGTCATCTACTGCTGCACAGCAAATTTTGATATTACGGATAAACCATGACATTGACTGCGACTCCCCCTCCCAGCGCGCTCGACTACAAGACTCAGATATTTCCCACTCTGACAGCGGCACAGATTGACCGCATTCGTCCCTGGGCTAAGGTTCGACATGTCGAGCCCGGCGACGTTCTGTTCCATCCGGGCGATGAGCATGTGCCCTTTTTCGTGCTGCTTTCCGGCAGCCTGGAAATCGTGCAGCCAAGCCTGGGAGGCCAGGTGATTGTGACCCACACAGCGGGCAGCTTCGCCGGGGAAATCACGACCATGTCGGGCCAGCGGGCCTTTGTGTTGGGACGTGTGGGCAGCGCGGGCGATTTTCTGGAGCTGAGGCACGAGGACTTTCGTGCACTGATCGGGCGCGATGCGGAGCTCAGCGAGATTTTTCTTCGAGCGTTCATCTTACGTCGCCTCGCCTTAATCAGTGGCGGCTTGGGCAACGTGATTCTGCTGGGTTCGCGACACTCCGCCGCAACACTTCATTTGCGCGAGTTCCTGGGCCGCAACGGGTATCCATATCAGTATCGCGATCTAGACACCGATACCTCGTCGCAGGAGCTGCTGGATCGTTTCAACATCACGCCTGACCAGATTCCGGTCACCATCTGCAACGGCATCCACGTGCTGAGAAACCCATCGATTCAGCAACTGGCAGATTGCCTGGGTTTGAACGCCAATGTCGATCAAACTGCCATCCGCGATCTGATCATCGTGGGCGGGGGGCCTTCGGGCTTGGCTGCTGCAGTCTATGCGGCCTCGGAGGGAATTGATGCATTGCTGCTGGAGACGGCCACTCCTGGTGGACAAGCCGGCTCCAGCTCGAAGATCGAAAACTATCTCGGATTTCCCACCGGCATTTCGGGCCAGGAGCTGACGAACCGGGCTATGACGCAGGCAGTTAAGTTTGGCGCCGACATCATGGTCTCGCGCAGCGCCATCCGGCTCAATTGCGAGCGGCGCCCCTATCACATCCTTCTGGAAGACGACACCAAGCTCGCGGCGCGTACGGTAGTCATCGCAACCGGAGCACAGTACAACAAGCCGCCGATTGCCAACCTGTCGAAATTCGAAGGCCTGGGAGTCTACTACGGCGCGACGTACATGGAGTCGCAGCTCTGCGAAGGAGAGGACGTAATCGTGGTGGGCGGAGGAAACTCCTCCGGACAAGCAGCGGTGTTTCTGTCCCAAAACGCGCACAAAGTCTTCATGCTGGTACGCTCCGGGCAGCTTGCCGACACCATGTCACGTTACCTCATACGCCGCATTGAGGAGAACCCCGCCATCGAACTGCATTTCAACACTAAAATCGTCGGCTTGGAGGGCGACACGCACCTGGAATCCGTTACCTGGGAGGATAAAGAAACGGGAGAGTGCTCAGCGCACAATATCCGGCACGTGTTTATCATGACGGGTGCCTCGCCACGCACCGATTGGCTGCAGGGCTGCCTCGCGCTCGATAACAAGGGCTTCATCTATACCGGCCGCGATCTTGACTCGACCGCGTTGCAGGCCGCGGCATGGCCGCTCACTCGTCCGCCGCAGATGCTGGAGACGAGCCTGCCCGGAGTCTTTGCCGTGGGCGACGTGCGCGCGGGCAATATCAAACGTGTCGCTTCGGCCGTGGGCGAAGGCTCGATGTCCATCAGCCTGGTGCATCGGGCCCTGGGCGAGTTGTAAGGGCGATGCTCGCCGGCCGGCCGGGCAGAGCTGCTGACCATGATCATCCTGTTGATCTCAGGATGACGAACTAATTTGCCAGGTGCAGGCGCCGGCTGAGGGCTTACCTCGGGGAAGCTTGGTCCAATGCGAGATTGAGCTCCAATACGTTGACGCGCGGCTCGCCGAGGAAACCCCACTGACGTGGCTGAGTGTATTTCTGTACAAGCTCGCGGACAGAGTCTTCCGTCATGTGCCGCTGCTGGGCGATGCGGGCGATCTGAAAGTCCGCCGCCGCAGGCGTGATGTCGGGGTCGAGTCCGGAGGCGGACGTGGTGATCAGGTCCACCGGCACCGGTTGCACCGAATTCTCCGATTGCGCGGTAGCGGCGTCCTGTTTGACGCGGTCGATTAGCTTTTGATTGGTGGGTCCCAGGTTCGTGCCGCTTGAATTAGCGGCGTCATAGCCGTTTCCTGCCGCCGATGGGCGGGAGTGAAAGTATTGCGGCCCAACAAACGACTGCCCAATGATGCGGGAGCCGAGAACTGTGCCGTTGCTGACGATCAGTTGCCCATTCGCCTTGTCGCGAAAGAAAAGCTGCGAGAGGCCGGTCACAACCAACGGGTAGACGATACCCAGAAGCACAGTCGTGACCACGGTCATCAGAATTGCGGTGATGAGATTCTTTTTCATGGCTAACTCCTACGCCAGTCTCAGAGTGGTGATAAGCATGTCGAGCAGCTTGATGCCGATGAACGGCACGATGACGCCACCGATGCCGTAGATCACCAGATTGCGGCGCAGCACGGCCGCTGCTCCCATCGGCTTGTACTTGATGCCCCTGAGGGCAAGGGGAATAAGCGCGATGATCACCAGCGCGTTGAAGATGACGGCCGACAGAATGGCCGACTGCGGGTTCTTCAGGTGCATGACGTTCAACGCGTTGAGCACCGGGAAGGCCGCGGCAAACATTGCGGGGATAATCGCGAAATACTTGGCAACATCGTTGGCAATCGAAAACGTGGTGAGGGCCCCGCGCGTCATGAGCAACTGCTTGCCGATCTCGACTACCTCGATCAGCTTGGTGGGATTGGAGTCAAGATCGACCATGTTGCCGGCTTCTTTTGCGGCTTGCGTACCGGTGTTCATTGCGACGCCGACATCGGCCTGGGCCAGCGCGGGCGCGTCGTTGGTGCCGTCACCGGTCATGGCAACGAGTTTGCCTTCGGCTTGCTCACGACGGATCAGGTCCATCTTGTCTTTCGGGGTGGCTTGGGCGAGGAAGTCATCGACTCCAGCTTCGCGCGCGATCGCCGCCGCGGTGAGCGGATTGTCGCCGGTAATCATCACGGTTCGAATGCCCATGGCGCGGAGCTGATCGAAGCGGTCGCGGATTCCGCCCTTCACCACGTCTTTCAGCTCGATGACGCCCATGGCGCCGCGGGTCTTTTCCGCGACCACCAGCGGAGTGCCGCCGCTGCGTGCGATCTGCTCGACGGCAGCCATCAGCTCCGCAGGCATGGTGTGCGCGTTGTCATGGACATAGGTCTCAATGGCGTCCACCGCACCCTTGCGAATTTCGTAGCCGTTGAGATTGACGCCCGACATGCGGGTTTGCGCCGAGAAGGGGATGAAATGGGCCTCGTGCGACGCCAATTCGCGGCCGCGCAGCCCGTACTTCTCTTTGGCCAGCACGACGATGGAACGCCCTTCCGGAGTTTCGTCGGCCAGGGAAGAGAGCTGGGCTGCGTCGGCGATTTCGGCCTCGGTCACTCCAGGCGCAGGAATGAACTGTGAAGCCTGCCGGTTACCGAGGGTGATGGTCCCGGTTTTGTCGAGCAGAAGCGTGTTCACGTCTCCGGCTGCCTCCACGGCGCGACCCGACATGGCAAGCACGTTGTGCTGCACCAGGCGGTCCATGCCGGCGATGCCGATAGCTGAGAGCAGCCCCCCAATGGTGGTGGGGATGAGGCAGACCAGCAACGACACCAGCACGAAGACCGATTGCGGCGCGCCGGAGTAAATGGCGAAAGGCTGGAGCGTGACGACAGCCAGCAGGAAGACGATGGTGAGGCCGGCGAGCAGAATGTTCAGCGCGATTTCATTTGGCGTCTTCTGCCGCTCCGCGCCTTCGACCAGGGCGATCATGCGATCGAGAAAAGTCTCGCCGGGATTGGAGGTGATGAGGACCTTGATCTGGTCCGACAGCACACGCGTGCCGCCGGTCACGGCCGAGCGGTCGCCACCCGATTCGCGGATGACGGGTGCCGATTCGCCGGTGATGGCCGATTCGTCTACCGACGCGACGCCTTCGACGATTTCTCCGTCACCGGGGATGAACTCACCCGCGGAACAAATCACGGTGTCGTCGGCGCGCAGCTTGGAGCTGGGCACCTGCTCGATGGATCCGTCGGACAGAAGCCGGTTGGCCATGGTCTCGGAGCGGGCCCGACGCAGCGTGTCCGCCTGCGCCTTGCCACGACCTTCGGCCATGGCCTCAGCGAAATTAGCGAACAACACCGTGAACCACAGCCACAGCGTGATCTGAAGATTAAATTTGAAAGCCTGATGCGGCCGCGCGAAGAGCAGCACGGTGGTGATCACGCTCCCGATCTCCACCACGAACATAACGGGATTGCCCATCATGTTGCGCGGGTTCAGCTTCACCAGCGAGTCCCACATCGCGCGCCGCACAATTTTCCAGTCCCAGATATTTTTCTTGCGCGGCTTCATGGGCGAGTGTCCCAGGCGCACAGTTGGCGGCGTAACAGCGGCTTTCGGTTCTATCGTGGTTGCCATGCGAGTCCTCTAGAAAGTCTTACCTACGTGCATCAGCAGGTGTTCAAGAATCGGCCCTAAGCTCAGGGCAGGGAAGAAGGTCAGCGCGCCAAGGATCAGGATGGTCCCGATCAGCAACACCGTGAACAACGGCGTGGTTACCGGGAAGGTGCCGAGCGACGGCGGAACATACTTCTTCTGCGCGAGATTGCCCGCGATGGCGAGCATGGGGATGATCATCAGAAAGCGGCCAATCAGCATCGTGAAGGCGCCCGAGACGTTGTACCAGAACGTATTCGTGGTTAACCCTGCGAACGCGGAACCGTTATTTCCAGCCTGAGAAGTAAACGAGTACAGGATCTCGCTGAGTCCGTGCGGGCCGGGATTCAGGATGCTGGAGGTGCCAAAGCCGTAGACCGATGAAATCGCGGAGAAAGTTAAAATCACGAGCGGGAATACCAGCACCACCAGCATCGCCATTTTGACGTCGTAGGCCTCGATCTTCTTGCCGAGATACTCCGGCGTTCGTCCGACCATCAGCCCGGCGATGAAAACGGCCAGCACAATGTAAATCAGCATGCCGTACATGCCCGCACCCACACCGCCGAAGATGACCTCGCTCAACATGATGTTCACCAGCGGCACCATGCCGCCGAGAGGGGTGAAGGAATCGTGCCAGCCATTGATGGCGCCGCAACTGGCATCGGTAGTTACCGTGGCCCATAATGCGGTGTTGGTGATGCCGAAGCGGACCTCTTTGCCTTCCATGTTGCCGCCCGGTTGCGACGCCGTGTGTTGCTGATTCACGGTTGCGGGATACAGCGGATTGCCTTGCGCTTCCGCCCAGTAAGCAACCGTAACACCGCACAGAAACAGAATCGCCATGGCCGACCAGACCGCCCAGCCATGCGCCGGGGAGCCCGTCATCCGGCCCAACGTGTAAGTCAGCCCAGAGCCAATCGCGAAGATGGCGACCAGCTCAATCAAGTTGGAGAGGGGAGTGGGGTTCTCGAAGGGATGCGCGCTATTGGCGTTGAAGAAGCCACCGCCGTTCGTACCGAGCTCCTTAATGAACTCCTGCGATGCCACCGGTCCTTGGGCGATGGACTGCGTCGTAACCGTATCCATCACCGGCTTGCCGTTGGCATCGACGGCCGGTTTGCCGTCAGCGTTCACGTGCTGCACCTGCTGCGGCTCGACGAGCTTCGCCGTGTCATAGGGACGCAGGTTTTGCACCACGCCCTGCGACACCAGGAGCAGCGCGCCCACAATGCAGAACGGCAGCAGCACCCAAAGGCTAGCGCGAACCATATCGACCCAGAAGTTGCCGATGGTCTTCATCTGGCGGCGCGCAATGCCGCGAATGAAGGCGATGGCCAGCGCGATGCCGACCGCCGCTGACGCGAAGTTGTGGTAGGCGAGGCCGGCCATCTGCGTCAGATAGCTCATGGTGGTTTCGCCACCATAGTTCTGCCAATTCGTGTTGGTGGTGAACGACGCGGCGGTGTTGAAGGCCAAGGCCTGCGGGACTGCGGCAAGCTTCTGCGTATTCAGGGGCAGAAATCCTTGCAGCCGCTCCATCGCATACAGCAGCAGCATGGACACGACACTGAACAGCAGCATCGACGCGGCGTACTCCGTCCAGCGCATTTCGTGATCTTGGTCAACGCCGGTCAGGCGGTAGATCAGGCGCTCGACGGTCCGAAGCACCGGATCCATGAACGTGCGCTCGCGGTTGAACACGCGCGTCATGAAGACGCCCATCGGCTTGGTGACAAGGAAGATGAGCGCAAGAAAGACTGCGATCTGAAGCCATCCGTTGGCGGTCATCTCAAAATTTCTCCGGACGCAGCAGCGCGTAGACCAGATACACCATGGTCAGCGCGCAGATTGCCATCATCACAACTGATTCGGTTTGCATTGCCTTTACCTGACCCGGTCGCAGAACTGCACGTATGCGATCGACAGTGCGAAAAAGCCTATGGTTAATACGGTGAACAGGACGTCTTGCATGAGTACCCCCTGGACTGAGGTTGTGGAGCTGTCAGCAGCCGCACTCGCGGCCTTCGGAGCCGGCGTTGTGAGAGGCTGACGGCGCCTGGCCATCATTGTGCAATCCGGCGGAGCCCGCTTCCAGCAGCGCCAGGCGGGTGGCCGCCACGAACCGTCTCCGCTCTTTCGGCAGGAGCTCGCGCCACTCGGGACTCTCTCTCGCCTCGCACTCGAAGTCCGAGGCAAGGGCGGTGTAGTAGTGGTGAAATAATTCTGCGAAACCTTCAACTTTGTCAATCGATGCTGCCATCTTTATCTCGCTTGTCTTGTTTGCCGCGGTTCGTCGGCCACTTGGTTTCGAGTCGAAGAAGCCCATGGCTCCAGCGGCGTTCTTAAGGTCTTTCTTACGAGGAGTGGCGCGGTGGAAATGCCTGGTACCAACCGTGGCCCCGGTTTGAGGTGGCCTTCCAGCACCATGAACGATTCCTCACGGTGTGGCATAGGCCTTCGTCCGTCGCGACTGAGCGCTACCAGAAACGCGACCATAAACAGCGCCCCCAGGCTTGCGGCTCCAACCAGGACCATCACTGCCATACATCCTCCCGCGCCGAGCTTCAGGAGACGCACGCGCTCCGCGAACTCGTCGCACTTTGATTAGAGTTGCGAGCCTCTAAAGTGCGAATAAAGTGTGCATAAAAGGTTTATTAAGCGGGAGCGGACAGCGCAGGTCCGTCCGCGAGTAAGAAATTCGCGTCAGGGCACGACCTTTTAGTCGTGCCGATAGGCGTTTCATTCTTGCGATCCAGAGGGGGATTTAGTCGCCGACAGACCTAACTCTTCAGCAGTCAGAAACGGGGCGCTCGCGGACTGTAGTCCGCTCGCGCCACATAAGCAGAGGCGTTTTCGGCGCGACTGAAGTCGTGCCCTGACACGAAACATGGGCTCGGCAAATTTTCAGAGCGCTGGGATCACTCTCCCGGCTCAAAGCGATAACCCACCCACGGTTCGGTGAGGATGTACTGCGGGGCCGCGCTCTCGGGCTCAAGCTTCTTGCGCAGGTGATTCATGAAGACGCGAAGGTATTCGGGCTGCTCGGTGCTGTTGCCACCCCAAACGGCAGCCAACAGCGTACGGTGGGTGAGTACCTTGCCGGGGTGCCTGGCCAGATAGGTAAGAAGGTCGAACTCTTTGGGGGTCAGGCGGACCTCGCGCCCACTTACCAGCACCACACGGGTGGAGAAGTCGATATGGAAATCGCCGACCTTGATCTCCGTCAGCTCGGGTTCAGCAGGGGGCACGGCGGCGCGGCGCAGTCCGGCACGAACCCGGGCGAGCAGTTCATTGATGCTGAAAGGTTTGGTTACGTAGTCGTCGGCGCCGGCGTCGAGAGCTTCGACCTTCGACTTCTCCTCGCCGCGCACCGACAGGACGATAATCGGCACCTGCGACTTGGCACGCACCCGGCGGCACAGCTCCAGTCCTCCCATGTTCGGCATCGACAAGTCGGTGATCACGAGGTCGGGTGGCCAGCCGCGCATGATTTCCATGGCTTCGTCACCGTCGCCTGCAGTTCTTACGGCATAGCCATGACTGGAGAGAGCGGTGCGTAGCACGCGGGTAATCTGCGCTTCGTCATCCACGACGAGGATGTTTCGCCGGGTTGCAGGTTCAGGCACTCAGCGTGCCTCCTGCGTCACAATATGCACGTCCACGGCGGGAGCATCGCGAAGAAACTTGTGGATTGCGGAAAGGTAGAGATACTTTTTCCATCCGCTGACGGCGGAGCGTCCGAAAACAACCTGCGTAATGTGTTTATCGCGGACCACTTTGGCCACCTCCCCAGCAACGCTTTTGCCTTTCACCTTGACCACGGTCGCGCCGAGATTTTCAGCGAAGCGGAAATTCTCCTGCAAACTACGACGATACTCCGGGTCGTCGTCAGAGCCGATGTCGACATAGATGACGTACAGCTCAGCGTCAATGCGGGCAGCCATACGCGCGGCGCGCGCCATCAGGTACTGCGCAGCCGGGTTGGAGCTGATGCAGACGGCGAATTTTTCCGCCAGCGGGGTGTGTTGCTCAATGTGCTCCTTCTCCAGATACGACTCCAGGCCGCGATCGACGACATGACTGACCTGACGCAGAGCGATCTCGCGCAAAGCAATGAGGTTTCCCGGGCGGAAGAAGTTGGAAAGCGCACGCTCGGCGCGATCGAGGGGATAGATGTCGCCGCGCGTCATACGGTTCTTCAGCGCTTCGGGCGTCAGGTCGGTCAGGACAATTTCATCCACCCGCTGCAAAACCCAGTCAGGAACGGTTTCGCGCACCACCACACCGGTGATGCGGGCCACAATCGGGGTGACGCTTTCGATGTGTTGTACGTTTACGGTGGAAATTACGTCGATGTTAGCGTCCAGCAGCTCCAGCACGTCTTCATAGCGCTTGCGGTGCTTGCTGCCCTCGATGTTGGTATGCGCCAGCTCGTCTACCAGCGCAACCTGCGGCTTGCGGGCGAGGATCGCATCCACGTCCATCTCTTCGAAGATGGTTCCCTTGTACTCGAGCTTTTTGCGGGGAACGGTTTCGAGACGGTCAACCAGCTCAGCGGTTCCGGCTCGGCCATGCGTCTCGACCACTCCGATGACCACGTCCTCGCCGCGGCTGTGGCGGCGGATGCCCTCGCTCAACATGCTGTACGTCTTGCCGACGCCTGGCGCATAACCGAGGAAGACTTTGAAAAGCCCGAGTTTCTTTGGCGGCTCAACCTGCTCCAGCCATTGCTCAGGGGTCTTGGGCATTGCGCATATTCTGACTAAGATTGCGCCACTTGTCGATTCCACTACAATCATCGGCTGTGAGAGCGATTGGCAAATCGGTCGCGAAGTTCGCGGCCCTCCCGGCGATTGTGGTTGCGATTGTACTTCTGTATTTCAAGCTATTCCACGTCAATCCTACGACGGTCGGCTTCACATTTCTGCTCGCGGTGCTGGTCGTTTCCGCCGCGTGGGGACTGCACTACGCTACTGTGCTCGCCGTATTGTCGACCCTGGCGTACAACTTCTTTTTCCTGCCTCCCAGGTGGACCTTCACCATCGCGGACCCGCAGAACTGGATTGCGCTATTGACGTTTCTGGTAACGGCGGTGATCGCCAGCCAACTGGCGGAGCGGGCGCGGCACGAGGCGCTCACCGCCAACCAGCGCCGCACTGAGCTGGAGCGTCTCTACGCCTTCAGCCAGCGGATGCTGACGGCCGAGAACGTGCTGACGCTGGTGAATACGATTCCGGGTGCAGTGGTGGAGAGCTTCGGCGTCACCTCGGCGGGCATGTTTCTGGCGGAGCGGAAGAAGGTCTACTACTCCGACATCAAAGCGCAAGGCGTCATCAAAGATGAAGAGTTGAAGCGTGTCGCGATTCGCGGTGAGCCCGCGTCCGATGCCGCTGCCGGAGTGGTGGTGGTCCCGCTGCGAGTGGGTGTGCGTTCCGTCGGTGCGCTGGGCATACAGGGCGGAGAAGTAGGCCGGCAAACGCTTGACGCCATCGGCAGCCTCATTGCGATTGCCATCGAGCGCGCCGGAGCAGTCGAGAAGCTTGCCTACAGCCAGGCGAACCGGGAAAGCGAGCGCCTCCGTTCCATCCTGCTCGATTCCGTCACCCACGATTTTCGTACGCCGCTGACCGCGATCAAGGCTTCTGCGGAGTCCCTGCTGGAGGACGCGAGCCTCGATGAGAGCTCGCGTAATGAGCTGCTCACCATCATCAACGAAGAAAGCGACCGGCTCGACCGGCTGGTAGGCGAAGCCGCCGAGATGGCGCAGCTTGACGCCGGCGCCGTTGAGCTTCATCTGGAGCCGCACCCGATTCGCGAGGCGATCGACGAGGCAATGGCCATCACCAAGAATTCCTGGTCCAAGCATCCCGTCGAGGTTAGGGCAGACGAGTCGCTTCCGCCGGCGCGAATGGATTTGCGCCGCATCGCCGAAGTGCTGGCCCAGCTCATCGACAATGCGGCCAAGTATTCGCCTCCCGGGACGCCGATCACTATCAGCGCGGAGGTGCAGAAGCCGATGTTGGTTATCAGCGTGGCCGATCAGGGTTTGGGAATCGACGGCATCGACCATGGAATGATCTTCGAAAAGTTCTATCGCGGACGGGGCCAGCGCTCGACTATCCAAGGCACTGGCATGGGTCTGGCAATAGCTAAAGCACTGGTTGAAGCGCATGGCGGAAGTATAAGCGTAGTAAGTCAGTTAGAACGAGGATCAGTGTTCTCCTTTTCCTTGCCATTGGCCTGAGCGGAAAGCGAAATCACTTTCACCACAAGCCTACGGGTACACCGAGAAGAACACATCTTAAGTCTCAAATCTCGGTGTCTCTGTGCCTCGGTGGTGATGGTTTTGTTTCGTGAGGTGCCCTACGAAGGATGGGGCTGCCCCTCGATGACACGCACCGTATCGCGGGCGATCAGTAGTTCTTCGTCGGTGGGGATGGCGTAGGCGAGAAGTTTGGAGTCGTCGGTCGAGATGAGTCCTTCGCGCCCCACGGTTTGCTGGTTGCGGGCGTCGTCGATCTTCAGCCCCGCCCATTCCATGCCCGCACAAATGCGCGCCCGGATGTCGGGAGAATTCTCTCCGATGCCGCCGGTGAAGACCACCGCATCGGCGCCCTGCATGCAGGCGAGGAAGGCTCCGATGTACTTGCGAGCGCGGTAACAGAAGACTTCAATAGCCAGCCGGACGCGGCGGTCTTCGTGATACTGAAGCTCTGATTGCAGCACGCGCATGTCGTTGGTCAGGCCGGAGACTCCCAGCAGCCCGGACTGGGTATTCAGCAGGTTCTCCACCTCTGAGACGGACATGCCTTCCTTGTTGGCGATCAGGTTTACGATAGCGGCATCAAGGTCGCCGGATCGCGTGCCCATCACCAGGCCCTCCAGCGGAGTCATGCCCATCGAGGTGTCGACCGAGTTGCCGCCTTTGATGGCGTCGGCGGAGCAGCCATTGCCCAGGTGCAGCGTGATGATGTTCGTCTGCTCACGGGTGAGGCTACGTAGCGCGCGATAGCGAAATGCGACGTAGCGATGCGATGTGCCGTGGAATCCATAACGGCGAATGCGGTGCCGCCGGTAGAGGTGATGGGGAATGGCGTAGAGATAGGCCTGCTCAGGCAGGGTGTGGTGAAACGAGGTATCGAACACCGCCACCTGCGGAACGCGCTTTCCGAAGAGCTCGCGTGCGGCAAGAATTCCTCGGATGTTGTTGGGATTGTGCAGCGGCGCCAGGTCGATGCACTCTTCGATGCCCTGCAACACCTTGTCGTCAATCAGCGCCGATTCTTTGAACAACTCTCCGCCATGCACGATGCGATGCCCAACCGCGTGAATGTCGCCGGAACTTTGGATGGACGGCACGTCCGACTTGTCGGAAGCGATGTAGCGCACCAGGAAGTCCAGCGCGGCAGAAATGTCGCGCAAGGGAGCAGTGAACTTTCGCTTGGCTTTATCGCCTCCCTGAAACGTAACGATAGCTTCGCCGCCGAGCCGCTCCACCTCGCCGCGACAGATACGCTCATCCTGATAGGCCTTGATGCGCTCAAGATCGGTGGCGATAACTTGAAACTTCAGGCTGGAACTTCCGGAATTGAGAACAAGGACGTTCATGCACCGATTGTCATCGACCGCCGGGGAAAAGAAAAGCTCGGTAGTGGCGGCTGACGAAGCTCGAGGCGTCACCGTGCAGTTTCGCCGCCGCTCACGTGGTGCGCTCACATTGTCCCGCCCTCGGCGCTGTCGCTCTGGAGGCCCGCATGTAGCCGAAATACAGAGATTTCAAAACGACGGCCGGGTTTACTAGAATATGAGTGTGAAGTTTCGATCTATCCTGCTTTTCCTCATTGGTCTGTTGGCTCTCCCGGTGTATGTGGCGCAGGGGCAAGCGCCGGTCGAGCGGGTTCCGGTTGACAAGAATGCTCCCCCACCAGAGGACAACACGCTCAACCCGCCACGCTCGGATGGCGCGGGTCCCGATGAAAGCTCCAGCAAACAAACTGAGATTGACATCTCGCCTCCGGCGGGCGACGCCAAGAGTCATCCCGGAACAGATCTGGACATGCCGAGTGACTCCGGCGAGTTCACGTCGTGGAATCCGATGAAAGCGATGAAAGACGTCGAGGTCGGCGATTTCTACTTCAAGCGCGAGAATTACCCCGCTGCCATCAGCCGTTATCGCGAGGCGCTGGAATATAAGCCCCGCGATGCGGAGGCGACATACAAGCTGGCGGCGGCGCTGGAAAAGTCAGGCGACCTGAAAGGCGCCATGGAGGACTACCAGGATTACCTGAAAATTCTACCCGGGGGTCCTTACGCGGAAAAGGCGCAGAAGGGAATTGATCGCCTGAAGCAGAAGGGAATCACCAGCAGCGCGCAGGCGAAGCAGCCGAAGTAGCCGACTCGGCGGCGGAACCATCTCATGGTTTCGGCGGCGGTTGTACAGGCGTTCCTTGCTGCGGGCTGCCATCATCCGTGGTAGCCTTCGTCGCATTGTCGTAAATAGTGAACTGCCCGGTCGGGCGCTTCAGCCGGATATCAATGTCCACGGTCGGCTGCGTGATCTCGTAATCCTGCCCGAAGGTCTGGAATCCGTGCGCAATCACCTGTACTCGTAGCTTGCCGTAAGGGACGCCTTCGCTTTCGCTCTTGCCCTCCGCATCGGTCTTAAGCTGGTAGCCTCCTTTGCTCTGGCTGCCGTCCTTGCCGACCGGGTGCAGGATGACGGAAGCGTTCCGCACAGGTTTGCCGTTGTCGTCTTTCAGGACCGTGAAGTGCAGATTGGCCAGGCTCTCCGTATCGCTCTTCTTGTCTTTTGCAGCCAGGCCGAGGGTAAACATGACGACGACTGCCGTCAGCATCGCACAACGTGACTTCATGCGCCCAATTATGGCAACTCCCGGTTGAGGCTGCAACTGCAACCCACCGGACGGCAAGAAGTGCAGCATGTTTGCCGGTCAAAGCTCCTAAAACCGTTTCACCACGGAGGACACCGAGGACACGGAGTCTAAGAAGAAAAGAAATCCGAGACTTTCTTCTTTCCGATCTCCGTGATCTCCGTGCCCTCAGTGGTGAACGATTTTCAACCGAGTGCATGGCTATAATCGAAACTTCCATGGCCGTCTCAACAACTCTTTCAGCCGCGCGTCCGAAGCGATTTAGTCTGGCAATGCGAGTCGTGATTGTGCTGCTCGCATTCATTCTTTTCCTGTTTATTGTGGCGGACGTCTGGTTCTTCCGTGCCGCTAAAGCGTCTCTGCCGTTGGTCGACGGGACGCTCAAGCTATCGAGTCTGACGGCTCCGGTGATTGTTACCCGCGACGCCCTGGGCGTCCCTACCATCGCTGCCGGCAACCTGCACGATCTGTTTTTCGCCCAGGGCTTTATCACGGCGCAAGATCGCCTCTGGCAGATGGACATGACGCGGCGCTACGCTTCGGGAGACCTGTCGGCCATCCTCGGCCCGGATTACATCAAGACCGACACGGAGCAGCGGATACTCGGGCTTCGTCAGGTGGCGGAGAAGACGGTCGCGAACCTGCCTGCCGACGAGCGTGCCCATTTACAAGCCTACGCCGACGGGGTGAATGCCTACATTGCGCTGCACCAGAAGACGCTGCCGCTGGAATTTCGCCTGATGACCTACTTCCCCTATGAGTGGACAGTTGAGGATTCCATGCTGGTGGGATTGTCGATGACGGAGTTCCTGAATCATTACATGTACAAGAAGGAGTTACAGCGGGAAAATATCCTGGCAAAGTTAGGGCCGGAGTTGACGGCAGACTTGTACGTGAATTCATCGTGGCGCGATCATCCACCGGGCGGGGAGGGGGAGTCGATTGAGAACGAGGCGCCCGCAGGAGAAAACCAAGAGCAGGAAGAGGAGGATGCGCCGGAGAGTGGCCGTCCAAAGAAGCACTCGTCGTTGAGGCAACTGCAGATCCCTTTCGGGCTGAAGCCCGCTCGGGATGACAACAAATTCGGGGACCCGTACGGCGCACCTGAAGGTGCGTCCCTGCCAAACGCATCGATCGCGCTTAACCGCCCACCTTCTGGCGCGCCCCTTCCGTTCAGCCCCGGCGACCTCTCCGACGGCAATCTGCATCCGGGCTCCAACAATTGGGTGGTATCGGGTGCGCACACGATGACGGGCAAGCCGATGCTCTCGAACGACATGCACCTCGACCTGCGCATGCCAAACACTTGGTACGAGGCGCATCTTACAGCCGGGGACTACGACGTTGTAGGAGTCACCCTGCCGGGCGTTCCGTTTGTCATCGTTGGGCATAATCAGCACCTTGCGTGGGGATTCACCAATCTCGGCCCGAATGTCGAAGACCTGTACGTGGAGAAGTTCAACGACCGCGGGGAATATCTCACGCCACAAGGATGGAAGCAACCCGAGCATCGCAAAGAGATCATCCGGGTGAAGGGCAAGCCCGATGTCAACCTCGATGTGGTGATTACCCGCCACGGCCCAATCATCACCCCGCTGGTGCCGGGCGAGAGGCGCCAGCTCGCGCTCAAGTGGACCATCTACGACAACACGTCGGGGAGTATCCCGTTCTTCGAGGTAAACTCCGCCCGCAACTGGGAGGAGTTCCGAGCCGCGTTTGCCAACCTCGCTGCCCCGGCGCAGAACGTCGTCTACGCCGATACCGAGGGCAATATCGGATATCAGGCGACCGGGCGAGTGCCGATTCGCGCGTCGGGTGATGGCTCGCGGCCCGTCCCTGGCGAGGATGACAGCCACGAGTGGACCGGCTACATCCCCTACGACAAGTTGCCGAGCGTTTACGATCCGCCGTCGGGCATCATCGCGACCGCCAACGCGCGAGTCACGCCGAAGGACTACCCCTACACGATCGCGATCGAATGGAGTGCGCCCTATCGCGTGCAGCGCATCTACAAGCTGCTGAGCGCAAACAAAAAATATACCGCTGCGGACATGCTGACCATCCAGACGGATGTGCGGTCTGAGCTTGATCGCTTCTGCGCCGAGCGCTTCGTCTACGCCATCGACCACACGCCCAACGCGTCGCAACGCGCCAAGACCGCGGCCGACCTGATGCGCAACTGGGACGGTACCATGGCTACCGACCTCGCCGCGCCGACCATGGCGTATTACTCGCGGGCAGCGTTGGCAGAGTTGCTGCTGAAGGCCAAGCTGGGCGATGAATGGAAGACTTATCACTGGTTCATGCAGCCAGTGTGGCTGGAGAACATCCTGATGAACCAGCCTGCGCGCTGGCTGCCTGCACAGTACGCCAACTACGACGCTCTGCTGACGGCCGCGGTGGAAGTGGCGCTGTCTGAAGAGAATGCGCCAACTGTGCTCTCCGCCTGGAGATGGGGCAGGGTCCATAAGGTGGATGTCAAGCATCCGTTCTGGAGCAATTTCCCTGTGCTCAAGCGCGCCGGGCCGGGGCCGCAGCCGCTTTCCGGCGATGAGGATACGGTGAAGCAGGTGCGGGGCGAGTTCGGCCCTTCGGAACGTTTCACGGCCGATATGTCGGACCTGGATCACTCGACGCTCGACATCGTGAATGGCCAGTCAGGAAACATCTTCGACGAGCACTTCAACGACCAGTGGGACGCGTACTATCACGGCCGAACCTTCCCGCTGCCGTTCTCACAGCAAGCAGTGCAGCAGGCGGGAGTGCATCATCTGCGGCTGGAGCCGAAGTAGCGTAGCTGGTCGGTAGTGCGGCGCTTCATTCAGCGCCGCGTAGCGCAGGTCTCTCGTCTGGTCTGGGGGAGGATGTCCGCTGCACGGCAGCGGGCATCCTCCCCCAATGACTACGGGGAGCGGAGATGCGGACCTGAAGGTGCGCACTACCAACATTGAGGTCGGAGCCACGTTTGCGCCGCTCGGTGGTCTTCCGGGCGGTGTGGGGCGAGAGCGTCAGCGGATAGCGGTGGATACAGCGCGACCGGCTACTGATCGATCTGAACCACGTCCGAGAGCGCGCCGCGGAAGCCAAGCTGCGTCTTCTGTAGCTGATCGGTGGTGGTGTCGTAGATGTAGAGCATGCCACCCTGAATCACGTACATCGTGTCGCGATTCGGGACCGATAGGATGCCGGTGACCGGCCCCAGTGCCGGTAAGGGAGGGTCGGCAGTCTGCGTCGCCAGGTTCACAACGGACAGGCATCCTGTAACCGTATTGCTGCAAGTCTGGGCGCCGATATAGACCTTGTTGTTGTTCACTGCCATCTTCCACTGCTGACCGTCGTTGATCAGAATGGAGTTCGCCGTCGTACGGGTCAGGCTGGAGGTATCGACGATATCGAAGGTGCCGTTCGCTCCGCTGGCATATCCCGCAACGTACAGAGTCGTTCCGCTCAGCAGGCCAACGGTAGCGCCGCCAACGTCGACCATGGCTTTGATGGTTTGCGAAGGAACGTCAAACTGCGCGACCGATGGCGGTTCGCTGCCTCCGCATTGTGAGCCGCAATTGAGCACGTAGGCGGTGTTGCCATCGCTGGTGAAGAAGGCGTTTACCGGCCGCGAAAAACCCGCAATTGCAACCGGAGTAATGGTGCTGGCGCTGAGGTCGATCAGCCACATCGAATCGGAGTTATCGGCAAAGGCCAGCAAAATGGTGCCGGCAGGATTCAGCGCGACCCATCGCACCGAAGGAACAGGAATGCTCGAAACAACGGAGTTGGCTATATCGAGAACTTGGATGGTGCCGGGATAGGCGCCCGTAACTGGGGTATTGCCCGTGGGAACGTACAGCGTCTTCGAATCGGGGGAAAACATGGCCATGCCCGCCCATGCAGGCAGGGCAACCGTCCCGGTCGTGGTTTGGCTGGAATTGTTTACCAAGCCGATGGAAATAGCGGCTGGATCGTAAGCGGCGGTGGTGGTCCCATCGGGGCTGCGCACCAGGAAGGTCGTTGATATGCCAACCGGGATGTTTACGGACAGGTCGACAATCTGATTGGTGGTGCTGGTGTTGGTGTTACTGGAGTTAAAGAACGCCGTTGTGTCGTTGGCGCTATCGACGATCTGCAGATTCCCAGAGTACTGATTGCTGATGTAGGCCCGGTTTTTGAGCGTGCCGGACGGATTGTTAATCGTATTGCCGTTTGGGGTCGTTACCGAAGTGTTGCCGTTATTTCCACCGCAGGAGGCAATGGCCAATACGCAGATTGCTGCGCCCACAAGAGCCAATACTCGATTCAAAACTCTGCCCCGCAATTCTTTGCCGTTATACGTAAGTTGTTGGAAAAGTGAATTATAACAAAGCGAACGCATGTCGCCTCCGTGTCCGTGGCGTGGCTGGGCCGATCCGTTTCATGTCATGTACGATAGAGGTTTGCGACTGCAAAGTAGCAGTCAGCCACATTATGGCCACAGATTTATTAACTCGATTGCAAGCCGGCCCCGTCCTGTGCGACGGCGCGATGGGTACCCTGCTGTACTCCAAAGGCATTTTCATTAACCGTTGCTACGACGAGCTGAACCTCTCCCAGCCCGACCTGATTCGCAACATTCACCACGACTACCTGCAGGCCGGAGCCGAGATCGTAGAGACAAACACCTTCGGCGCCAATTCGTTTCGTTTGGGCAGGCACGGATGTGTAGATCGCCTGGCCGACATCAACCGCATGGGGGCGCGGGTGGCCCGCGAGGCGGCCAAGAGCTTCGACGCGCTGGTTGCCGGAGCCGTTGGACCGCTGGGAGTCCGCATTGAGCCGCTGGGCAAGATTGCCTTGGCGGAGGCGCGCGATGCTTTTCGCGAGCAGATCCAGGCGCTGAATGAAGAGGGAATAGACCTCATCATCCTGGAAACCTTTGGGTATCTGGAGGAACTGCACCAGGCCCTGCTGGCGGCGCGCGAGGTCAATCCTGGGTTGCCGGTGGTAGCCCAAGTGACGATCGACGAAGACGGCAACTGTCTCGACGGCTCAAGCCCTGAGCACTACGGCCCGCAGTTGCAAGAGTGGGGCGCTGATGTGGTTGGTTGCAACTGTAGCGTTGGCCCGGTCGCGATGCTCGACGCGATGGAGCGGGTTCGCGCGGTGACGACGGCTCCGCTGTCGGCGCAGCCCAATGCCGGCATGCCGCGCTCGGTGGAAGGCCGCAACATATACCTGTGCTCACCTGAGTACATGGCCAGCTACGCCAAGAAGTTTGTTGAGGTGGGCGTCACGTTGGTTGGAGGATGCTGCGGCACCACGCCCGAGCACATCCACAGCATGAAGTCGCGTCTTCGAGTAGGCTCAGCGCGCACCACCTCATTCAAGCCGGTCGCAGCTCCTTCCGCGGCCCCGGTCGAAACCGTCGCTCTGGGCGAGCGCTCGCGCCTGGGCCGCAAGATCGCCGCCGGCGAATTCGTGACCATGGTGGAAATCGTTCCTCCCAAGGGCATCGATGCTGCCAAGGAAATCGAGGGGGCAAAGTTCCTGAAGTCGGTCGGGGTTGACGGGGTAAATATTCCTGACAGCCCGCGGGCTTCAGCCCGCATGAGCAACCAGGCGCTGTGCCTGCTCATCGCGCGGCAGGTCGGCATAGAGCCCATCCTGCATTACACCTGCCGCGACCGCAACGTGCTGGGCATCCAGTCGGACCTGCTGGGCGCCAGCGCTATCGGTATTCGCAACCTCATCTGCATCACCGGCGATCCGCCGAAGATGGGCGACTATCCCGACGCGACCGCGGTCTTCGATGTCGATGCCATCGGGCTGGTCAACATTGTCCATAACCTGAATCGCGGGCTCGACATCGGCGCAAACCCCATAGGCAATGCGACGCAGTTCGTTATCGCTGTCGGGGCGAATCCGGGCGCCGACAACATCGAGGAGGAGATTCGCCGTTTTGAGTACAAAGTCGAGGCCGGAGCTGAGCTGGCCGTAACCCAACCTATCTTCGATCTGCGGCTGCTGGAGGAGTTTCTAAAGAACATCGCGCACTGCCGCATTCCGGTGGTTGCGGGCATCTGGCCGCTAACCAGCGCACGCAACGCCGAGTTCATGAAAAATGAGCTGCGCATCTCCGTGCCCGATGACGTCATCGCCCGCATGGGTAAAGCCAATACCGCCGACGCCGCGCGTGCTGAAGGTGTCGCAATCGCCCGGGACATGCTCTCTGCGGCGCGCGACATGGTGCAAGGCGCGCAAATCGCAGCCCCCTTCGGGCGCTACTCCTGCGCGGTCGACGTACTCGAAGCTCTGGGAGCCGCAGCCCGCGGTGGGGTGTGACAGTGTGAATTTCCTTAGGTCCAGTTACAGTTAAGCAGAGTGTCAACGGCTACCTGCAACTTGCTGCTTGACCGCCCGGCTCTCCCTCGCAGCTGACTAGTCTTTGACCACCTTCTAGCACGCTTCTGACAACCAGACCTCCGAGCGAATCGCATGATGGTTGTCGGAGGTTTTAAATGCGACTGTATCGCTTCCTGTGCACACTACTCTTGCTGTTAACCCTTAACGCCGCCGTCTCTATGCAGAGCGGCGCCCAAACCCGCAACGTAAGCTTCCAAGCGCGACATGATTATCCGGCTATCAATCACGCCGGTGGAGCGGCGGTGGGCGATTTTCGCGGTAATGGTCTTAAAGATGTCATCGTCACCAGCGATTCCGCTAATTCAACCAGCCTCGCGATGCTAAGAAGCAATGCCGATGGCTCGTTTGCCCAACCTATCTTCTTTTCGACCGGCGGAAGGGCTCCTTTCGGTGTCGCCGTGGCGGACATCAACAACGACGGCAAACCAGACGTGGTAGTCAGTAACGACCTGAGTAACAACGTCGCCGTGTTGTTGGGCAACGGTAATGGCACGTTGCAGAACCCGCGCGTCTTTGCTGTGGGCGTGAGCCCGGTCGCCGTTGCCGTGGGCGACTTCAACGCAGATGGCAAACCGGATGTAGTGGTCGCAAACTCCGGCTCCAATAGCATTTCGATTTTGCTGGGCAATGGTGATGGCTCACTTCGCACCGCCACCACTGTCGGTGTAGGTATCTCGCCCGAGTCGGTTGCGGTCGGCAGGTTCCATGGAACAACTGCCATGGACATTGCGGTAGCCAATGCGGGCGTTCGCGAGCTGGCGAATGGCAGCGTATCGCTCGTGAAGGGCAATGGCGATGGAACCTTCCAGGCGGCCACCAACATTATCACTGGGGGAAGCCCGGTCTCGTTAGCCACTGCGGAATTGAACGCCGATCTGTTTCCGGACCTGGCCGTGCTCGATGCAAGCCAATCGGCAGTCTTGATCGAGTTGGGATCGGGGAATGGAACGTTTCGCTCGTTTGGGACGGTGCCGACGCCGGTCCAGCCGGTAGCTGTCACCGTGGGTGATTTTCACGGCAACGGAAGACAGGGAGACCTTGCCGTAATCAGCGGCGTCTCGACCGAGTTGGTCTCCGTCTTCTTAAATAGCGGAAATGGCAGGTTCTTGTCCGGTCTAGTCCCGAGCTTCGCCATATCGCAAAACCCGGCTGCGCTGGTCACCGCCGACTTTAACCGCGACGGCAAAACGGACGTGGTCGCCGCCACTCAGTTGGGAGACATCTCGGTTTTGCTGGGAACAGGATTTGGCAGGTTCGTCTCTGCAGCGTCCTTCGCTACCGGAACTGGCTCGAATTACGTCGTCGCCCATGATCTCAATGGCGACGGTAAGCTTGACGTAGCCGTCGTTAACGAGCTCAGCAACACTGTTTCAATCCTGCTCGGTGGGGGTAACGGCAGCTTCGCGCCGAAGAACGACATACCGGTCGGGCATCAGCCGTTTTCCGTCACTGTTGGCGACTTGAACGGCGACCAAGAGCCTGACCTGGTGGTGGCCAACAGCGGGCACTTCTCGGATGATCCTGGGAACATCTCCATTCTCCTGGGCAAAGGAGACGGCACCTTCCAACCCCCGAAGAACATCACCGTCGGGAACATACCGGTGTTTACTGCCGTCGCTGACTTCAACAATGACGGGAAGCAAGACCTGGCTGTCGCTAACTTTGTGGATAATACGGTCTCAATCCTGCGGGGCAACGGTGATGGAAGCTTTGGGGCACCAACCACACTAAGCTTTCCACCCTTCAGCCAGGTGCTGCAGGTATTTGCCGCCGACGTCGATGGCGACCACAACCAGGACTTGGTCGTCGGGGGAGGAAGTAACGTTTGGATTGTCAAAGGCAATGGCTTTGGTAGCTTTGGTCAACCCCAGCTGGTGCACGCCGGGTTTACCGGCGAGGTTGTTGTCTCAGACTTCAACGGCGACCACACTCCTGACCTGGCAGTCATCGGCCTGGCTGCGGATGACGCCACCTTCGAAGTCGACGTGTTGCTGGGAAACGGAAATGGTACCTTCCGCACCACCGCAAGCGTGCCTTTCTTCGGTGGCTTTGCTACTGAAGTTATCGCGGCTGACTTCAACGGAGACGGCAAAATGGACCTGGCGACGACGGGTCTCAACACGCTCTCAATCGCGGTGCTAACCGGCAACGGCGATGGGACGTTTGCGATCTCGGCAACCCCTGCTTTTGGTGTGACAACGTTTGCTCAATCGATCGCCGCAGGCGACTTTGACGGCGACGGTAAGCAGGATCTTGTCGCCACGGGGGTGGCTGCCGACGCGGGGATAGGAACCTCAGCGAGCGCGGTTTCCTTACTGATAAACAACACGCAGTAGCGTCACGGACGCTGCGAATCCTGAAATAACTGTCCTGCTCGTTCGAGATCTCGAAGGAGCAGGACGCTAATTTTGTCGTGCAGCTGAGGAACTGCCGGGCCGACCTCATCACAATGCGGACCTTGCCTCAGCAGCAGAACGCATCTCTTACTGAGCGGTGACCGTTACTTCTGCGGTTGCCGATTTGGCCGGGTCTGCCTTGCTGGTGGCTACTACGTGATAGCTTCCCGGAGTCGTCGGCGCGACGTAGACCGCCATGATTGCGACCGTTCCTCCCTCAGCTTGGGCGCCGTGGTTGACTACCTTCCCACCGGAGCTGCCTTCTGCCACGGACCAGGTGACGTCGGTGTCGCTGCTGCCGGTGACGGTGGCGGCGAAATCATGTGCCTGTCCCGCTACCACCTGAGCTTCGGTGGGCGAGATGCTGATGCTGATGTTCGCTCCGGCTGGGTGCTTGGCCGGGCCCGACAGCATGTAGATAACTCCTAGAACTCCGAGCGCCAGCACCACCATCAGTACGATCAGCAACTTGCGGTTGCCGCGATGGGCGGCGCTATCGTCGTAGAAGTAGAAGAAGTTGTCATCCTTCGCAGCCGGTGCGGCGGCGACTGGCGGAGGGGAAGGCGCAGCTTTCGAAACCGCAGCCGTTTCCATAGGCTTGGAGACGCTAGATGCGACCGGTTCGGGCTCGTCGAGCCAACTGGTCTGGGTTATTGGAGACGGAGCCAGCGGTCGAACGGACGCGGGTGCGGGCGCGGACTGAACCGGCGTGGCTTGCAGCGGCTGGCCGCACCTCTCGCAGAATCGGTTGTCGGCCGGATTGAGTTCGCCACAGGAGGTGCAGGCCTGGGTTCGGGCTACTGGCGCCGCAGGCGGCGGAGCTGGGGCAGGGAAGCTGTCCGGCAAAGCGTCGATGGGCACCATGCCGCGTACCGAAGCGAGCTCTTCGGCTTCCAACAAGATCTGTCGCTCTTCCTGACTGGAAACGGGGTCCTGCGGCGCTGGAGCGGCTTTCACCGGCGGAGCGGCCTGCTTCACCGGGGCCGCCGCCGACGGCTGCGCCTGCCGGGCCGGGGGTGAAAAGCCCAGTTCCGGCTGCTTCACGTTGCCCGCAACGGTTGAAATGGCCGGCAACGGAGCGTGGAAGGCTTCGGCGGTGGACTGAGGAGCGCGCACCGGAGCAGGTGATTGCGCCGGGACCGAAGCGGCTGGCTCCGGTGGAACAGGGGCGGCACCCCGAGTTTTGGCCGGTCGAGGGGCGGCAGCAGTTCCGCAATTGGCGCAGAACTTGTCGGTTGCTCGCATTTCCTCACCACAATTTGTGCAGAACATAGCTTCCTGTATAACCCTGCCTGATCGAATTTCACTCCGCCCGCTGGTCCTTAATGAGCACGGCATCGCTGCTGGAGCGGCCGCGGGTTACAGCGAGCCTCTTGTTGGCCCAGTCGTAAGAATAGTCGTAGATCTGAAGGTCGTCGAAGTTTGTCACTGGAACCGGGTCGCCCCCGTTAATCGATTGCCGGACTAGATTGGAGACCCCGTGCTGGGTGATGGGATAGTACAGCGACTGCCCGTCAGGTGAAAACGTCATTGGCCCGGATATGAATTGGTCGACGCCAAAGCTCTTGGTGGGAGGCCCGCCATTGGCGTCGATCAGCTTGACCACCAGATTGGTATCCGCGCCTTTCCCCTCGAGAGCGCCCACTGCCACGGTTTTGCCGTCGGGCGCAAGGCCGACGAGCTGGGCGGTGTCAGGGTATATCTGCTTCGCTTCGCCGCCTTCGAGCGGCATCCGCATCAATAACTGTCTCCCATTCTCCAGCCTGGTATAGAGGAAGAATGTACTGTCAGGCGAGCAGACGGCATATAGATCGGCTTTGCCGAAGGTGATCGGCTTGGTCGTTCCCGATTGCAAATCGAGGAGGAAAACGCTCAGCCCTTTGGTTTGTCTATTTGGCATGCTGAAAAGAACATGCCGGCCATCCTGGCAGACGGAGAGATTGCGCATGAAAAGCCGCTCGGAGAACACTACCGTGCGATTGCTACCGTCGGCATTCATGGTGATGACGTGGCCGTCCCAGTCGATGGCGACGAGCCTCGCATCGTTCGTCCAGCCGACGTACACGTCGTTCCGGTTATCGATCACGGTGGGAGCGCCAGGACTGTTCGCCTGCGAACTCATGGTGTAAAGCCCGAGCACCGGCGTGGATTGCACCGCGACCAACTGTTTCGCATCACCCGTCGCCGCCAGGGTGTTCACGCTGTAATTGTTCAGGTCGTTGCTGATGCGGCGAAACTTTCCGCTGCGCGCGTCGACCTCTCCGATCTGACTATCCCAGTTGGTCGATGCATCCTGAAATATCACGGCCAGGGTTTTACCGTCTGGTAGCCATGCCGGCTTGTTCAGCATTGCGGTCGCGGCATAGAGGGTGCTCTCCTTGCCCGTCTCGGGATCGAGACCGGCGATCCTGCCCAGGGTTTCGCCGCCCGGATCGAGAATGGTAGCCGCGATGGTTTTGCCATCGGGCGACCATGCCGGGTCCTTGTAGCCGGGCAGGGGAAGCTTGGCCAGCACGCGCTCATTGCTGCCGTCGGCGTTGGCGATGATCAGTTTGGAATCCGCATCGGCGCCGCTGTTACGAAGGAAGACGAAGCGCTTGCCGTCAGGCGCGAAGCTGACCGCGCTGTCCACGTCGACGATCAGTTGATGCGGCGTTCCGCCCAACACCGGCACCTGATAGAGCAAACCCACGTCCGGCCGCGGCGGCTCGATACGCACGAAGTACAGGTAGCTGCCGTCGGGCGAGAACGTCAGCCCGGTGTAACGAGTCTCGGTCGTGGGGAGGATTTCCTTGTCGCTGCCAGTCGCGATGTGCCGCATCCACAAGCTCTGGGTGCCATGGCCGTCGTCGTGCACATTGAAGAGATAGCGGCCATCAGGCGAAATGGTAGCCAGCTTGACCTTGCCCGAGTCGGTGAGCTTCTCGAAGGTGATGGATTGAAAAGCCGACAGACCGCTTCCGCTCTTTCCCTGAAAAAGGGAGTAGACGCCGAAAGCCGCCGCGGCGAGAACGATCAAACCGATGGTGGCGATCAGGCCGGCGCGACCCTTATGCTCACGCGCAGCGTCAAGCACCGGCGTGCTGCGATGAGGATGTGCGCCGCTCGACTGCGGCACAGGCTCCGGCGGCGCGGACACAACCGCAGGCCGTGAGGGCGATGAAGCCGAAGCTGCAGTTCCGCTCTGTGTAAAACCCGTCACCGAGTGCGCTGCCGTTTTGCCCGATTCGCTGTCGCGCTTCAGGCGCTTGAGGTCCCCGCGCAACTCGGCGGCGGTCTGATAACGCAGATCCGGGTCTTTCTCCAGCGCCTTGCCGATGATTTCTTCCAGTTTGGGCGAAATCAAAGGGTTGAACTCCGTCGGCGCGGGCGGGTTGCGCGTTAGGATCTCGCTGAAGATGACAGCGGACGTATTGCCCGCGAACGGAATGCGGCCGGTCGCCATCTCGTAAAGGATGGTTCCCATCGAGAACAGGTCGCTGCGGCCATCGAGCTCTTCGCCGCGCACCTGCTCGGGCGACATATATGCCACGGTGCCGACCGCGGTTCCGGGCGAGGTAAGGTGCAGCGGAGCATACGTAGGCACATCGGCGGCGACCGTTTCCATCGCCGCGCGGCGATCACGAACCAGCTTGGCCAGTCCGAAATCGAGAATCTTGGCCTGCCCGCGAGTGGTGATGAAGATGTTTGCCGGCTTCAGGTCCCGGTGAACGATACCCTTGTGGTGAGCGACGTCGAGGGCATCGGTTACCTGAATGCCAATGTCGAGAATCTTGTCCAACGGCATCGGCTGGCCTTTGATCTTCTCGGCGAGGCTCTGGCCTTCGAGCAACTCCATGGCGATGAAGCTGTGGCCCTCCCAGTCTTCAATGGCGTAGATGGTGCAGATGTTCGGGTGATTCAGCGCTGAGGCGGCACGCGCTTCCTGCTTAAAACGCTCGAGTGCATAGGAATCGCGCTCGGCCTCGGAGGACAGAAATTTCAGGGCAACGTGACGGCCAAGCCTGCTGTCCTCGGCTTCGTACACCACGCCCATGCCACCCGCGCCCAGCGTGCGCACGATGGTGTACTGGAGAAGGACACTTCCAACTGCGATTTCCAACGGCGGTTCTCCGGGTCTTGGCTCCTATTGTGCGGTGCGGAGGGGGGAGCAGGCAACAGCCGGTGCATCCGAGGCAGAACCTCAAGACCACGTCAGTCTCTAACACGGCAACATCTCAGCCCCGGATTCGCCCTACATCCCGTTGCTGCTCTGCGGCTGATACGGACTCTGCAAGTACTTGCGCGCTTCGTCGAGAGCGTTCGAGGTGTTGTCGTTGGTCTGTAAGGCCTGGCGGTACTCGTTAGTCGCGCGCTCCCGCTGACCGGTCAGGTCGAAGATGTTGCCCAAGCGGATGTGGCTCCAGACTTCGGTCCAGCGAGGCTCGCCGTTTCCATTCAGCGCCTCGCGGTAGGCATTCGCGGCGGCCTGATAATTGTGCTGAAGGAAGAAGACTTCAGCAATGCGGTAGTGCGCCAGAGAGCTGTTTTTATTGGTGTCCAGCGCCTTCTGGAATTCCTTCAGCGCCTCGGTCAGGTCTCCCTGTTCGACATCCGCCTGTCCGCGCACGATGGAAGCGCGCACCCTGAGCTCAGCCGAGTTCTTCAGCACGCGATTGTCGGGATCGATGGTGATCTTGCGCGGCTTGCCGTAGGTATCGACCTCGTAAGCCGAGTCGGTGCCTGAGACTTCAATGCGCTTGGTCTCGGTCTTACCGTCGGTATCGATGCGGAGCTCGACCGGCATACGAAAAAGATCCATGTCCTGCTGGATCTCTCCCACCACGCGGAAGCCTTTCTGCGTCCGATAGACGGTGTACTTGTCTTTGAACTCAGGCGCGCCGGTGGAGTCGAGCCATTGGGTAAAGAACCAGGTGAGCTGCTGGCCTGAATCCTTTTCGGCAATCTTGCGGAAGTCGTCGACAGTCGCCGATTTACCCGAGTACTGCGCCAGGAAGTTGCGCATCGCATTGTCAAACGTCTGGTCGCCGATAACCCAGCGCAACATGTTCAGGATGACCGCGCCTTTATCGCTGGTCAGCGACTGGAACTCGGGCGAGAAGGCATCGAGTTTTCCGACCTGCGCGAGCGGCACCGTCTCGTAGGCGAGGGCCCCGACTTCCATGTCTTTCGTGACTTCTTCAAAGCCCGCTTCGCCGGCGACGTGCTCGACATACAGCGCCTCGGAATAGCGCGCGAAACCGTCGCTAATCCACCAGTCGTTGCGGGTTGCCGGACTGACCATGGTCCCCCACCACTGGTGAGCGACAGTGTTGGCAACCAGCCGATAGTTCACCTTTTGGTTGAAGCTGCGCGAAGCAATGGCTGCGATTTCAGGAGCCCAGGCCGAAGGAACGGTATCGTTCGGCAACTCGACCAGGCTCAGCTTATTGCTATACGTCGGGCCGAACGAGCGAGGTATAGAAGAAGAACGCCTTCGACGCAGAGTCGGCATACTGAGTCGCGTAAGGCTTGTTCTGCTCGGAGGTGTAGACGGTGACGTCGAGGCCCCCTTCGCTGCTCTTGGTCGCTACGTACTTGCCGATCAGAATCGTGCCCGGGAAGCTCGGCTTGTCATAGGTGAAGGTGTAGATCGTGTTGCCGGCTGGAGACGCAGAACTGGCCTGCCTGCGCGCGGGCGCTCTTACGGGCAGTCCCGGAGGCGGCGCTTGGCTCGCCCAAAGGCGCGAACTCTCCGCTACTTTGCTTACCGCTTCCAATCACCGAATAACCTGCCGGCACACTGATGCTGATGGTCGAAGTGAAGCGGTCCGTGCCGTAGCCCGACATGGGGAACCAGCCCCCGGCATATAGCAGGTAGCTTTCGGGATCGCCGACATAGGCCAGCTTCAATCCCGGCACCGGACTGTCATCGGCCGATTGCAGTGTTCCTTCGTACTCGAAGGTCAGGCTGGTGCTGCTGCCCTTGCTCAGGGTCCCGGGCAGGGAAACGCGCACCGTGGCGTCCTGGCTGACGCGCTCTGCGGTAAGCGTCTCGCCTGTGGGGTCGAGCACGCGAGTCGGCTTCAGGCCGTTGTGCAGCGTGAAGATCGCGATGGCGATGTCGTCGAGGGCGGTAAACCGGACGCGCGCAATGGCCTTTATCTGGTGGGTCTGCGGCGTCACGACGGCCTGGATGGCATAGTCGTCGACATGAAGCCGCGGACGCTCGGCAGCGTACGTTGCCGTGGCCAGCAATATCACAAATGCGATGGAACAAAAGACGCGCCTCGAAAACCGCGCTGCGCTCTGCATCCTGGAGAAGGCTCCTGCTCACTTGGTCACTATAAACGATTGAAAATCCTCGTGTGAAGAAGCGTCGGCTGGTCACGCTGGACGATCCAACACGGTTAAAACAGCCTGGGCCGCATGGTGGCTAGCCTGCAGATTAGACGTGTCGGCGCTCAATCGGTGACGTACGTCGCGAAAGCCCTCGCATCATCGCGCTGCGCGCCTCGCCATCGGCTAGCAGGCGCTTGAGCTCTGAAGCGACTCGCTCGGCAGTCAATTCATCCTGTACCAACTCAGGGACGATCTCGCGCTCGACAATCAGGTTGGGCATGGCGAAGCGATCAACCTTGACCAGTCGCCGTCCGAACTTCCACGATAACGCTGCGACGCGGTAGACCATCACAAAGGGCGTGCCGATCAATGCCGCCTGCAAAGTAGAAGTTCCACTGGCTACGGCTGCGGCGCGCGCGTGTGCCAACGTGACTGGAGCATCGTTGGTAAACACAATGCGCAGCTGGGCATCGGCCGGGAGAAAGCCTTTCATCCATGACTCGCCCAGCGTGGACGCGACCGGCACTATGTAAACGTAATCGGGGCCTAGAAGTTGTGCTGCTTCTAGGAGCGTCGGGAAGATTCGGCTAACTTCGCCTTTGCGGCTTCCGGGCAGCAGCGCGATCCAGGTCTGTGCCGGGTCTAGGCCGTATTGCACAGCGAACACTTCCCGAGTGGTCGAGTTCGGAGCGGCGTCGGCGAGCGGATGCCCGACGAACTCCGCATCGATGCCATGCCCGGCATAGAACTTCTGCTCGAAGGGGAAAATCACCAGCATCTTGCGCACGTATCGCCGGATTAGCTCGACGCGCGACTGCCTCCATGCCCAGAGTTGCGGGCTGACATAGTAGACGACGCGGAATGCCGCGCTGGTGAAGTTGGCGCGCAAGCCGCAGATTGAAATCCGGAAAGTCGATGAGAACGGCAATGTCGGGATGGCGGCGCTCGATTTCCCGAACTACTTTCTGAAAGAGTCCATAGATGCGCGGAAGGTGCCGCACGACCTCGGCCAGCCCCACGACGGCGATGTCGTGCGCATTGACCACGAGATCGCATCCCGCGTCGCGCATGGCGTCGCCGCCTACGCCAAAGAACTCGGGCTCTTGCGGATCGCCGCGCCGGCGCAACTCCGCGCGCAACGCCTCGATCAGCCACGCGCCATACATGTCTCCGGAGGCTTCGCCGGCAGAGAGGAAGATGCGCATGTTTGATTATGGCATTCGGACAAGGGCCTTGATCGGGCCAGTCAGGGGGAGAAGGGAACCTTACCTCGCTCAGTTACGTAAACTGATGCGAGTACCCCAAATCCTGTTCAGTCTGGCAGTTCTCGAAGGGAGAACGAATGCCTGTGTTTTCGCGCCGCTTTGTCTGCTTGACGATTGCCGTCCTTCTGCTTCTGATCTGCGGGGCCTCCGCAGAAGCGAGCCCGTCTTCCGCCAAACTCGATCAGAGCGAGATTGATATCCCGACCACGATACCCGCGGCGGCCCAGGCGTCTGATCATTTCGACGTAGACGCCGCGACCGAGGCCTATCTGGCAGAGATGCCGGCTTCAGCGCAGACGCGAGGCGACTGCCTACTTCGAGGGCGGTTATTGGCTCATTCTCTGGGACTTCCTTTACGGGGCCATCGTCGCTCTGCTGCTGCTGAATCTGCGCTGGTCGGCGGGCATGCGCAATCTGGCAGAGCGCATCACGCGTTTTCGCTGGCTGCAAACATTTTTGTACTGGGTGGAATACCTGATTGTGGTGAGCCTGCTTACGGCACCCATCGCGATTTACGAAGGCTACATCCGCGAGCATCAATACGGACTGGCGACGCAGACCTTCGGTCCGTGGCTGGGCGACCAGCTCAAGGGGTTCGCGGTCAATCTGGTGCTCGGCGGTGTGCTGGTCGTGGTACTGTTCGCCATCGTCCGCAGGCTGCCTCGAACCTGGTGGATTTGGGGAGCCGTGGTGAGCATGGTGTTCATTACGTTCGCGGTGATGATCGGCCCGATCTACATACAACCGCTCTTCAACAAGATCACACCGCTGAACGATCCCAAGATCACCCAGCCGATTCTTAGCATGGCCCGAGCCAACGACATCCCGGCGAAGGACGTTTACGAAATCGACGCCTCGCGACAGACGACCCGCATGAGTGCCAACGTCAGCGGCTTCGGCAACACCATGCGCATCACCCTGAACGACAATCTCTTGCGGCGGGGATCGCCGGGAGAAATTCAGGCGGTGATGGGGCATGAGATGGGCCACTACGTGCTCAACCACATCCCCAAAACGCTGTTATTCATGCTGGTCGTAGCCGTTTGTTTCTTCGGCTTTCTTCAATGGTCCATCAACTACTGCCTGGCGCGGTGGGGCGAGAAGTGGCAAATCCGGGGCATCGGTGATCCGGCTGTACTTCCGCTGGTGGTGCTTCTGGCGTCGATCTTCTTCTTCGTGCTGACGCCTATCCAGAACACGCAGACCCGTACCGATGAAGCCGAGGCGGACATGTTCGGGCTCAATGCCAGTCGCCAGCCGGACGGATTTGCGCGGGCAGCCCTGCACCTGGGCGAATATCGCAAGATGCGGCCCGGGCCGATCGAGGAGATTATCTTCTTCGACCATCCCAGCGGCTACAACCGCATTCACCGTGCAATGCAGTGGAAGAAGGAAAATATAAGCTTGTTCTTGCCGCCTGAGTGTCCAGCCGCGAACGTAGCTTCGACTCCGCCGACTCAGCCGACGCAGCCATGAGCGATGCGCGGGATCTGCTGGGTGCTCAGAAGAGCGGATTCCTCGCTCGAAGGAGGCCTCCGGGTTATCCCTCAGCCGTCTTCAGCTTGAGGCTGGATTTGTTCTCTTCCATGAACTGGCGCAACGCGTCAGAATTCTCCAGCAGCCGTACCCACTGCTCGTAGTACAAGGTCACAGGAAAACGTCCCAGGCCGTAGACGCTGACTGCGCCTTTCTCGCTTACCCGAAAATCGATGGAACGCCCCTTGCGGCCTTTGAGCTGTTCTTCGGCGGCCGCGAGCTTGGCTTTCAGTTCTTCGTAAGTAGGTTCTGACACAATTCACCCTGCAAGAGTAGTTTCTAAGTGCAATTCCAGTGTACGGCAATGACAAAAACGAGGGCCAGGGTTCGGACTCAAGCCAGCGGGGAAGAGTCTCCAGCTTCGCCGACGGCAACGATTGCCGCACAAACGCGGCGGGCAACAGCCCGATTATGCGCGCGCCTGAATCTCTTGGTGAGCAATCGGGAGGCTTAACCGTGGGCTTCGAGAGCGTCCTGTGTCGCCGAGTCGAAGGATCTTCTCAGCGACACAAGGGTTGCAGAATTCCTTAAGAACCAACTAAAACAGGCGGCGAAGTCTGCGCCCGGCAAATGCCAACGGCGCGCCGGTCAGGAGCAGAATCGAAGAAGGTTCCGGAACGGCCGCGGAGCTCGAACTTATATCGGCGCCATAGAGGAAGAACTTGAAGTCGTTGAAATCTTCGTCGCTCCCCTCCTGTATGGGCAAGTCCTCCCATCCCAGAAAAAGGCAATTGCCGCTCTGGTTGGGATCGCATTGGTTTTCAGCCAGGCTCTCAGCCCAGAGATGGTTCTGGCCATCGAGGTTGTTGCCCAACTGCATGCTGTAGTAAAGCTGTTCGCCGTTGACGTCGGCTACGTCCACCACAAACTCGATCTGATCGCCGGCCTGCAACACGCCGCTGGGAACCAGGCTAAACCCCTGGAATATTGATAGTTGCGTGTTCTTGGGTGAAGGGGAACCGGTATAGACCTGCTGACCGTCTCTCCAGACGATGGCGAAGACGTCGGAGGGGAAATCGGCGTGGTAGCCCCCGAAGGTCCCAAACACTCCATTGCTCAATCCCGAAGCGTTTACCGTGAACAGGTTCGATTTCGCGATGGTACCGCACTGCTGCCACTGGTACGGCGGCGGGTCGCTACAGAACGAGTCGGCACGAAGCTGGGAAGGGATCGCGGTTAGAGCCAGTAATAAGCCGCAAGCGCCCACAAGTATACGCGGTTTCATACGTTTCCAACCTTTCTGGGGTCACACATCGAGGCCGCACAAAGATACTTCGGAAGCAAGTACATGTCAATAAGGCTTTCACGCCAGGGGCGTTAGGAGGACCAAGATGGTCAGAGTTTGAACGCCGGTCAAGCCAAGGGCATTCGCAGAAGCCATGGCAGGTCAGTAGGCCGGGCGCGAGAGTGTGGGTAAGAAACGTTCGGCAAATAAAAGGAGGAGCGCACGCAGCGCTCCTCTTTGGTGGTTTGTGAATTTTCAGTTGCTGTACAGCAGTACACCTTCGTTCTTCTCCTCGCCAACCGGGCGATAGAAGAGTTGGTCGTTCTCGAGGTACACCTCAATGAACGCCGGACGCTGCTGGAAGGTGCCTTGAATGAGCGCCTCCGACAGCGGGTCCTCGATGTACTTTTGCAACGCGCGACGCAGAGGACGCGCACCGTAGCTGCGATCGACCAGCGTCTTCGCCAGGATCCACTTGCGAGCTTCTTCCGTCACCGTGACGGTGATCGAGCGCTGCGCCAGGTTCTGGTTCAACAGGTTCACCATCAGTTCAACGATCTGGATGAGGTCAGCCTCGTTCAGAGCGTTGAAGATGATGACTTCGTCAAGACGGTTGAGGAACTCGGGGTTGAAGGTGCGCTTCACCTCGTTCTTTACCATGTCCTCGACTTTGCCGGAAACCATGTCTTCCTGGTCGGTCTGGAATCCCAGGCCGGTGCGCTTCTGCAAATGACGCGCGCCGATATTCGACGTCATGATGATGATGGTGTTCTTGAAATCGACGGTGTTGCCCAGACCATCGGTGAGCTGGCCATCTTCAAACACCTGCAACAGAATGTTGAACAGGTCAGGATGCGCCTTCTCCACTTCGTCGAGCAGAACCACCGAGTACGGCGCGCGCTTCACCCGCTCGGTCAACTGGCCGCCCTCTTCGTAGCCCACATATCCGGGAGGCGAGCCGATCAGCTTCGAGACCGAGTGCTTCTCCATGAACTCCGACATGTCGAAGCGAACCAGGGCTTTCTCGCTGCCGAACATGAACTGCGCCAGCGTGCGAGCGACTTCCGTTTTGCCCACGCCGGTCGGGCCCGAGGAACAGGAACGAGCCGATGGGACGGTTCGGGCTCTTCAGGCCTGCACGTGAGCGACGAATCGCCCGGGCCAGCGCCGAGATAGCGCGGTCCTGCGAGATGACGCGGCGGTGCAGCTCTTCTTCAATGCGAAGCAGCTTCTGGCTCTCTTCTTCCTTGATCGAAGCGATCGGCACGCCAGTCCAGCGCGAAACCACATCTTCGATGTCTTCGCGACCAACCACGCCGGTTGACGACTCATCGAGGTGATACTTCTCGCGCAGGGCGCGCAGGTTCTCGCGCTCCTTGCGTTCCTCGTCAGAGTAGAAGCGCGCCTTCTCGAACTCGTGGTTCGCAATGGCGTTCTCCATGCGGTGCACGATGAACTTGATCCGCTTCTGCACTTCGGTGATGTCGTCAGGCAGCGAAGTCTGGCGCAGCTTCACCCGCGCACCGGCCTCGTCGATCAGGTCGATGGCCTTGTCAGGCAGGAAGCGGTCGGGCAGATAGCGATTGGAGTGCGAGACCGAGAAGGTAATCGCGTCGTCCGTATAGCTGACAGCGTGGAACTTCTCGTAGCGCTCCTTGATGCCGAACAGGATCTTCACCGCATCAACCTCGTTCGGCGGCGGAACTTTCACCGCCTGGAAGCGGCGCTCCAGCGAACGATCCTTCTCAATCGACTTGCGGTATTCCGAGGGCGTGGTTGCGCCGATGCATTGAATCTCGCCGCGCGACAGGGCCGGCTTCAGGATGTTGGCGGCATCCAGTGAGCCCTCGGCCGAACCGGCGCCTACCAGCGTGTGCAACTCGTCGATGAAGATGATGGAATTCTGCGACTCCATCAGCTCTTTCATGATGGTCTTCAGGCGCTCTTCAAACTGCCCGCGGTACTTGGTGCCGGCGACAATCAGAGAAAGATCAAGTGCAAGAATGCGTTTGTCGGCCAGGAACGAGGGCACCTCGCCGTCGGCGATGCGCTGCGCCAGACCTTCGACAATGGCGGTCTTGCCCACGCCCGGCTCGCCGATCAGCACCGGATTGTTCTTGGTGCGGCGACAGAGAATCTGGATTACGCGTTCCAATTCGCCATCGCGCCCGACCAGCGGATCGAGCTGGTTATCCATGGCGGACTGCGTAAGGTCGCGTGAAAATTCGGACAACAACGAGGACTCCCGTGAACGCTGCGCCGGTTGGGACTTCTCCTGGGAGGTGCGGGCCAGTTCCTCGCGGATGGAAGAAAGCCGCAAACCGCGCTCATGCAGAATCTCGGCGGCGAAGCATTTCTCTTCGCGCAACAGGCCGAGCAGTAAATGCTCCGTGCCAATGTGCTTGTGCGACAAGCGCTCGGCTTCTTCTGCGGCATAGGCCAGCACGCGTTTGCACTCGTTGCTCAAGGGTAGGTCCACGGAAGTAGAGACCTTTTCCCGGATAGTGGTATGTCCTTCGATCTGCTTGCGGATAGATTCCACCGAAGCATGTGAGCGAAGGAATCGATTGGTGAGCGCCTTGTCTTCGCGCAGCAGGCCAAGCAGCAGGTGCTCCGTCTCGATGTAAGGAGAACCAAACTGGCTGGCTTCGTAGCGCGCAAAGAAGATGACGCGTCGGGCCTTTTCCGTGTACCGTTCGAACATTTAACCTCTCCGGAGCTTCCCGGGGCCGTATCTCTCTATTTTGACGCCGAACCCAGTCCCTGAAAACCCTTATTTGCTCTTCCTGGCTGGTTCACCCTCCCTGGAGGGTCATTTTGGAACCCCATGGCTCCAAATAGCGTCCTAAATCGTAAAAACCCGTCTCGAAGCCTCTCGTTCCTACATCGCCAACGATTCCGGCGACACCTCGGCCAAACGTCCCTGCGCCAGTTGTAGTAACCCGGTCGCAGCGACGTGCAAACGCAAGATTGTGGGTGACAATAATCGAGGTAAGGCTGTAATCGCGATGTAACCTGGCAATCAACTCAAATACCGCTTCCGCTGTCCGGTTGTCGAGGTCCCCTGTGGGCTCATCTGCCATCAGGAGCTGCGGCCCGGTGACCAGCGCACGGGCGAGCGCTACCCGCTGCTGCTCTCCTCCGGACAACTCGCCGGACCGATGACTTGCCCGGTCCGCTAACCCGACCTCTTGCAACCATTGCAGGGCGTTCTGCTCCGCCTTCCGTCGTGCCTCGCCGCGCATCAGCAGTGGCATGGCGACGTTTTCCAGTGCGGTGAATTCCGGCAGCAGGTAATGAAACTGCCAGACAAATCCGAGTTCGCGACCACGAAACTCAGCGGCACTCTCTTCCGACAACTTCCCCAAATCGGATTGCGCGAAGTATACGTCACCTGCGGAAGCACGATCAAGAACTCCGAGGATGTGTAACAAGGTACTCTTTCCGGAACCTGACTCGCCCACGATGGCGAGCATTTCACCGCGGTGCACTGGAAAGACAGATTTTCAAAGAGCACCAACTCCGAGGGACCGGAGCGGAAGACCTTCTTCAGGTTGACCACTCGCAGCAACTCGTTCTGTGACGTTAGATGCAGGTGCCCTCCCTGGCGTTCCAAATTCGGGCTAAACCCCGATAGCGGCGACGGCTGAGCTCTAAAAGTAGATTAGACCATGGAGGCCTTGGGAGCGGTGGCGATTAGACCATGGCGAGCCGCGGGAGGCGCGACTCAGTCTAGCCCAGCACGGAGCGCAGCGGAGTGCTGGGTAGACGGTCAAAACACCCTGAGTCCCTCGGGGACGGCACAGGTTTTCACGCACGATGTCGGTGGTGCCGATTTGAAGCTGTCCTTGACGTAACAAGCGGAGTGGACGAGTTGCCGCAACGGCGTTCTTCGTACTCGCCCCGACCATTGCCGCCGCCTCAATCGCTGCGACCCTCATCCAATTACAATCGCCCCCATGCCTCACGAAGGCCCCAAGGTCGAGAAGAGACATCCTGAAGCTGATACCGCCGCCGAAAGAGCCGCCCAAACTCACGTCGCGCCGCATCGGCATTCACACCTCCACCGCCGGCGGAGTCGAGAACGGCGCCGAACGCGCTTACCGCCTGGGATGCAACGCACTCCAAATCTTCTCCTCCAGCCCACGCCAATGGAAGCCTTACGAGCTGGCGCCTCGCAGTGCGCCGAGATGAGCCGCCTGCGTGAGCGCTACGACCTGAAGCCGCTGGCCATCCACGCCAACTACCTTATCAATCTCGCGGGCGGAAATCCCGAGTTCCACGCCAAGTCGATCGCCGCGTTTCGCGGAGAGCTGGAGCGCGCTCTCGCTCTTTGCGCCGACTACCTCGTCGTGCATCCCGGCTCATATCGCGGCCTCACTCGCGAAGAAGGACTCGCAACGCGCCGCCGAAGCCATCGAGCAAGCTCGCCGAAGGGCTCGAACTCTGGAACGCGGCGGTGTGCGTGTGCTCATCGAGAACACCGCCGGCTCGGAGTTTTCGCTCGGCGGCAACTTCGAGCAGGTCGCCGAGCTGGTTCAGTTGCTGCGCAAGCTCGTTCCCGTCGGCGCCTGCATCGATACCTGCCACACCCACGTCGCCGGATACGACATCGTCAGCGAAGCAGGGCTTCGCGCAAACGCTGCAGCAGCTCGATGAAACCGTCGGCCTGAAGAACGTGCACGTCTTCCATTGCAACGACGCCAAGGCCGCATGCGGATCAAAGCTCGACCGCCATCAGCACATCGGCAAAGGAACCATCGGCCTGGAACCATTTCGCCGACTGCTCAACGATCCACGACTCGCCCACGCCGCCTTCATCGCCGAAACGCCCATCGACGAACCGCTCGACGATCTGATGAACGTGAACGCGTTGAAAGGGCTGGTGGAAAACGCTCCAGTGAGGAAGGAAGTGACGCGTCCGACGAAAACAGCTAGGAAACGGCGGGATGGTGTGACCCCGGCTCGTAAGAGCCGGGTGAGCTAGCGATACCGACCCGAGTCGCGCAGCGACGGCAGCATCCAGTTCTCGTTCCCAGAACGTCCCCGCCCTGACCAGACGGCCGCTGCCACACTCGCAACCCGCGCATCTCCGGTTTACAATCGAAGATTACCCTCGCGAAATCGAATCACCTTATCTATGTCCGACTCCAAAATCCAAGAGCCGACCAACGAGTCCCCAGCCGAACCCCCCACTCGTCCCGAACGCTACGACCCGCAGACCATCGAGCAGAAATGGTTCGAGCGCTGGGCCGCCAATCCCGACCTCTACCGCGCCGAGCCGTCCACCTCCGAGCGCAAGAAGTACTACGTCCTCGAGATGCTGCCCTATCCATCCGGCGCGCTGCACATGGGACACGTGCGCAACTACTCCATTGGCGACGCCCTGGCGCGCTACATGTGGATGCAGGGCCACAACGTGCTCCATCCCATGGGCTGGGACGCCTTCGGCCTGCCCGCGGAAAACGCCGCGCTGAAGAACAACACGCCGCCGCGCCAATGGACGCTGCACAACATCGCCGCCATGAAGGCGCAGATGAAGCGCCTCGGCTTCGCCTACGACTGGTCGAAGGAACTCGCCACCTGTCTGCCCGACTACTATCGCTGGAACCAGTGGTTCTTCCTGAAGTTCTTCGAGCGCGGCCTGGCCTATCGCAAGAGCAGCAAGGTCAACTGGTGTCCGGAGTGCCAGACCGTTCTGGCCAACGAGCAGGTGTTGCCGAACGGCTGCTGCTGGCGGCACGAGACCACCGTCGTCGAGCAGCGTGAGCTGGAGCAGTGGTTCCTGCGCATCACCAACTACGCCGACGAACTGCTGCAAGGCCTCGACAATCTCGATGGCTGGCCTGAGAAGGTCAAGACCATGCAGCGCAACTGGATCGGCCGCAGCGAAGGTGCGCTGGTCGATTTCGAACTCGACGGCGCGGCCGGGCCCGCGGGCGACAAGATTACGGTCTTCACCACGCGTATCGACACCATCTACGGCGCGACCTCGTTGCAGCTTGCGCCCGAGCATCCCATCGTCACCGACATCATCGCGAACGATCCTGCGCTATTGGCCAAGGTCGAAGACCTGATCAATGAGCAGCGTCGCGCCAAAGAAGCCGGCGACATAGGCGCCATCGAGAAACACGGAGTGCCGACCGATCGCTACGCCATCAATCCGTTCAACGGAGAGAAGCTGCCCATCTGGGTAGCGAATTACGTTCTGCTCGATTACGGTACCGGCGCGATCATGTCGGTCCCGGCGCACGACGAGCGCGACTACGAATTCGCCAAGAAGTACGATCTCGACATTCGCGTGGTGATTCTTCCGCGTCGCGAAAGAGCGATCCCCGAAGAAGGCGAACCCGAAGAGCCGGTGTTGCCGTTCACCGCGACCGACAGCCTGCTGATCAACTCCGGCCCGTTCGAAGGACTGTCTTCCGAAGAGGCAATCCCGAGCATGTCGAAGTACGCTGAAGATCATGGCTTTGGCAAGGCAACCATAACCTATCGCTTGAAGGATTGGGGCATCAGCCGCCAACGCTACTGGGGCACCCCGATCCCGGTCATCTATTGTCCGGTCGATGGCATCGTGCCTGTTCCCGAGAGCGACTTGCCGGTCGTGCTGCCCGAAAACGTGAACATCACGCTGGCTGGCGGCTCGCCGCTGAAAGACGTGCCCGAGTTCGTCAACGTGAAGTGTCCGAAGTGCGGCCAGCCGGCGCGCCGCGAGACCGATACCATGGACACGTTCGTCGATTCGTCCTGGTACTTCTACCGCTACACCAACCCGAAGCTAGACACCGCGCCGCTCGACACTGACACCATAGCGTATTGGTTTCCCATCGACCAGTACATCGGCGGAGTCGAGCACGCCATCCTGCACCTTATCTATTCGCGCTTCTGGACGAAAGTCATGCGCGACATCGGCGTGGTAAAGAACGACGAGCCTGCCGCGCGCCTGTTCACCCAGGGTATGGTCATCAAGAACGGCGCCAAGATGTCGAAGAACCTGGGCAACGTCGTTTCGCCCGACGACATGGTCGCGCGCTACGGCGCCGACGCCACCCGCATGTACACGCTGTTCGCCGCGCCTCCCGACCGCGACCTCGATTGGCAGGACCTGGGCGTCGAAGGCATCAGCCGCTTTCTGTCGCGCGTGTACCGCTTCGTCGTGCGCAACGCACCTACCGATGCGGCGGGGGAAAACAATGGTGTCATCCTGAGCGAGGAGCGTAGTGACGAGTCGAAGGACCCCTATCACAAAAAGACGCCGTCATTGCAACCGAGCGCACCCTCCGATCTTGTCATCACGAGCGTCAGCGAGGGATCTGCTCTTTCTTTGCGAAACAACGCTGTCATCCCGAGCGCAGCCGAGGGACCCGCAGTTTCCCCCGCGGCACGCAACATCCAGCGCAAGCTGCACCAGACCATTAAGCGCATTACCGACGACTTTGGCGGACGCTGGCACTTCAACACCTCCATCGCCGCCATCATGGAGCTGGTCAATGAGCTATACGCCTACGAAGACGAGATCCAAGACGAGATCCAAAAAGGCGAACCAGCCGCGCCGCCCGCGCTCATGGCCGACGTGCAACGCGACCTCGTGTTGATGCTCGCTCCCTTCGCGCCTTATCTCGCGCACGAGCTATGGGAGATGCTCGGCGAAACCGGCGAACTGCTCCGCGCTCCCTGGCCCAAGTACGACCCTGAGCTGGCAAAAGAAGAAGAGGTCGAGATCGCTTTGCAGGTCAATGGCAAGAATCGGAGTCGGATTATGGTGCCTGCTGACGCGCCAAAGAAGCAGCTTGAGGCCCTTGCTTTAGCGGACGATAAGGTCAAAGCAGCTATTGAAGGCAAAGAGGTCGTCAAGATACAGGTCGTCCCCGGAAGGCTGGCGAATGTCGTAGTGCGCATTCCTCCCGCGGTATCTGGATCAAAGTAGAAGAAAACCGTCCGCTCACTCGCCCTCGCCGACGATAAGGTCAAAGTTGCAATCGAAGGTAAGGAAGTGGTGAAGGTTCTGGTGGTGAAGGGTCGGTTGGTGAACATCGTGGTGCGGTGAAGGATTTAAAAGCTAGATACAAGGCAATAGAAAGAATGGCTCCTCATGCGGGGGCCATTTCGTTTGTCCCGCACTCGACCTGAACCTTGAGATGCCCGGCGAAGAAGTTGTTGGCAGTGAATGATGAAGATCTCTGATGGTCAAAAGGAGACAGCCAGGAGGTCCCTGCCCCATCTAAAGTGTTATTGAGGCAAATGCCCATGAAACTACTTGGAGTGATGAGCGCGGTGGTTCTGTCTTTGCTTATCGGGACCGCTGCACTTGTCTACGCGCAGCAGGAACAACAAGCTGAAAAGCAGAAACAAGAGCAGCAGGACGAGAAGCAGGGCAAGCAGGAAAAACAAGGCAAGCCAGAGGCTCCGCAGGGCGGACAACAGGCTAAGCCGGAACAGCACGCTCAGCAACAGCAGGAGCAGAACAAAGAGCAGCAAGAGCACGCTCAGCAACAGCAGGAGCAGAACAAAGAGCAGCAAGAGCACGCTCAGCAACAGCAGGAGCAGAACAAAGAGCAGCAACAGCACGCTCAGCAACAGCAGCAGCAGCAGAACAAAGAACAGCAGCAGCACGCTCAGCAGCAGCAGCAGGAGCAGAACAAAGAGCAGCAGCAGCACGCCCAGCAACAGCAGCAGCAGCAGCGCACAGCAGCAACAGCAGCAGCACGCCCAGCAACAGCAGCAGCACGCCCAGCAACAGCAGCAGCAGCAGAACAAAGAACAGCAGCAGCACGCTCAGCAGCAGCAGCAGGAGCAGAACAAAGAGCAGCAGCAGCGCGCCCAGGCACAACAGCAACAAGGGGAGCGTCTCTCACAACAGCGCGAGCAGCAGCTTGTTCAGCAGCAGCAGCAGCGCCTGGCGCAGTACAGCCGACACCTGGATCAGCAGCAGCATGTCCAGGCACAGCAGACGGCAAAATTGCAGCAACAGAAGCGTATGGCACAGTACCGCTTTCAGGAAGACTATCTAGAGCGGCAGCGTCAGCAACAAACAGCTCTCAGGAACAACGGGCACCCTGACTACGAGCGGGACCCATACTTCTACACGGCCCCGATCTATCGCTACAATCGTGGCGGCCGTAATTACGAGATAAATCAATACGGAGCAGACTCGCTCCGCCAGGCCGTTAACTATGGCTACCAGGAAGGTTATCTGGGCGGACAGGCAGACCACCAGGATCGTTGGCGTTCCGACTACCGCAGCTCTTATGCGTACCAGGACGCAAACTACGGCTATAACGGCTATTACGTGGATCAGCAAGACTACAACTATTATTTTCGCCAGGGATTCCAACGCGGCTACCAGGATGGTTACAACAGCCAGTCTCAATACGGCGCCTATTCCAACGGCTCCTACAGCATGCTCGACGCCATCTTGTCGCAAGTCCTCGGCTTTCATTCGCTTCGCTAGTCCCACGAAGGTAATTGGTGGTCGGGATATGTCTATAGGGAATGTCGTCGTCTAAGCACTGGTCGGTATCAAGAATTCACACAGCAGCGCTCGATTGCAGGATAAGCTTGGAAGAGGAGAAACAAAGTCCAAAAGGCCCTCTTCCAGCATTCCGTCGGCTACGGGGATAACTCGCCGTAGCTGCTTCCTACGAAAATGCTGAGTTTCCACGCCTCACACTAACCAGCATTTCAGAAATAGGCGCTGTCATGAGTTCTACGGTAGACCAGTCCACGATTGAAGATTGTGTCAGGATTAAAGATCTCGGCTATAGTCGCTCCCACCATATCAGCATGTATGGCGAGCAATTTGACATTGTTTCCGATCCTTTCCCACACGGCAGCGGAGTCGCGGTCCACGTCACGACCGCTCAGGATCCGATGGAGAGGACGCTGCGGCTTCCCACGTCAATTCTTGTGGGGCTGAAAGACTTGTTGCCTAAAATCGGTTGAGACCTGTCACTTCGCGGTGACGTTCAGCCGGGCAACTGCGAGTTGCAAAGGAAGGTCGGCCATATGAGCAGCGAAGGATCTGAGCAGGTGCTCACGCTCCTGAAGGAGCTATCGGTCTACAAGGCAATGGATGAAGATTATCGTGGCGGCTCTGGCGGTAAGGCAGAGACAGAAGCCTACCGACAGCGCGACCGGAGACGCCACGAGATTAGGCAGGAAATACAGAAGCTCGCCGCCGAGAAGAAGATCAGTCCGCGCGAGCCATCGGCGGAAGAAACATAGTCACCCCACCGACGCCGAGAAGTTCCTCAGATCTCTTCTTCCACTCGGCGCCATTCCTTGTAGCAGCCCGGTTTCACAATGTGGTCAAACTTGACCAGACACGGGCTGCTGTTCCAGCAACAATGGGAGATGCCTTATAAGTCGCAGGTTGTGAGCTTAACAAGGAGCTCCTTCTGACAATAGTAGCGTGCGGTCCGTCCAGGAAAATCGCCTTCGAGAGCAGATGGTAAACCAATGCGAATACTAAGCCTGTGTTCTCACGCGAATGTAGGGTGGCCGATACGCTGCGGCGGGGAGACGGAAGCCTCCCAGCATTGTTTTGACTGTGGAGCTCAACGGACCTTTGTCTTTCGACCCCGCTTGCGAAAAGGGCCCTGGAAGCGCGTACACCTGTGTACCGTGCCTCCCGTCGCGGTCGCCTTTCTCGCTGACTTGCGTCGTGCTGTGCTGCCGCTGGAGCAGATCGCAAGTTCATGAATTGAGTGCTTCGAAACCACTCTTACCGCAAGCCATAAATGGCTCTGCCGGATGCACGGAAAGGTAGTCGAGTTATGCCGTTAGTTCAGGTTGTCATAGTCCTGATCGTCGTCGGAGTTCTTCTGTGGCTGGTAGATCGCTTCATCCCCATGCAGAGCTCTATTAAGTCAATCATGAATGCGGTGGTTGTCATAGCCGTCGTGTTGTGGCTGCTGAATGTCTTTGGACTTCTTCATTCCCTCTCCGGGATTCGCATTGGCAAGCCGTAGCCGGGTGTCCCAGCCAATTCTCTCGTTGGGAATGAGGTGGAGCACTGCCATCGACGTGTTCGTTTCCCACAAGTAGAATCACTCAGCTGGTCTTTTCGTCCCACACATTCGAAACCCACGAATGTGTCGACATCCTGCGCAATCCGGCTCGCTGATGAACCTCACTCCCATGGAAGCTCGCGTGCTCGGCTCACTGGTTGAGAAGGACATTACCACGCCCGACTACTACCCGTTGTCGCTCAACGCGCTGGTAAATGCGTGCAATCAGAAGAACAACCGCGAACCGGTGATGACGCTGGACGAAGACGCGGTGCGTGAGGCGCTCTCAGGATTGCAATCCCAGCGGCTGGCCGGGCCGGCGAGCGGAGCCGACAGTCGCGTGACCAAGTACGAGCACCGCTTGCAGGAGGTTTACAACTTTACTCGCGGCGAGATCGCCGTGCTTTGCGTGCTCCTGCTCCGCGGACCGCAAACGCCAGGCGAGTTGCGTGGGCGCACCGAACGCATGCACCGCTTCGAAGATCTCGATCAGGTGCAGGCGGCGTTGCAGCGCTTGATGCAGCGTGAGCCTCCGCTGGCAGCGCTACTCCCCCGGCAACCCGGAACCAAAGAGGCACGCTACGCGCACTTGATGTCGGGAGACATCGACTACACCGCACCTGAGCATGCACCAGCGGCCTCGGACCAGTCGACCGGAGCGGCTCTCCGCCGGAATCCGATCTCCGCGACCGCATCACGCTCCTGGAACAAAACGTTGCCGAGCTCAGGTCGAGAATCGAAGAGCTAACGCGTGAACTGACCGAATTCCGGCGCCAGTTTCAGTAGTCAGCTTCATTAATTATTAATTAAAAATAGGCTGGTAAATATTGTGGTGAACTAGTGTGAGCCATCGCTCCGACTCCGCGAAGCGGAGGCCATAGTCTAGCCCAGCACGTAGCGTAGCGGAGTGCTGGGTCCGCTTCCAAATAAGACCAGAGTCCCGCAGGGATGACACCAACCCCTGTGCGCCGCATCACGGATTGGCAATCGACCCTCACCGTAATCTGTCTGCATGTCGCACACCTACGCTCACAACCTCATGCACTGTGTGTTCAGCACCAAAGAACGCCTGCCCCTGATCCACGATCCCGAACCACTCTGGAGATACACCGTCGGGCTCGCGTACCAGAAGAACGTTCATGTCGTCGCTGCCGGTGGCACGGCCAACCACGTGCATCTACTCATACTCTTGCCGCAGACCCAAACGCTGTCCAAAGTGATGCAGGAGATCAAGGCGAATACATCGCGTTGGCTGCGCGAGACCTCGCGAAAGTTTCAGTAACAAGAAGGTTACGGCGCATTCAGCGTCAGCCATTCGCAACGCGAAGCGGTGGTGAAATACATCGCCAATCAGGCGGAGCATCACAAGCGGCGGAGCTACGAAGAGGAATTCGTCGCGCTGTTACGCAAATCGGGTGTTGATTACGATCCTCGATTCGTCTTCGGATGAAGGCTGCTACCCCCTACGGGACTCGGGGCTTACTAGCTTATGGCGTTTCGACTCCGCGAAGCGGAGGCCATAATCTAGCCCAGCATGAAGCGCAGCGGAATGCTGGGTAGAGTGCCATTTAAAAACCGAGCCCCGTAGGGGCGGCGCCGACCGCTTCGCCGAGAATTCAAGGCTGACGTCCCTACGGTACTCAGGTTCATTCCTTAACGGCCATCCAGCACTCCGGCTTAGCCTCCATGCTGGGCTAGACTATAGCCTCCGCTTCGCGGAGTCGCAGCGTTGGGCATGCGCCCGACCTGGCGGACGAAAAGGTCAAAGCCACCATCGAAGGGAAGGAAGTGGTGAAGGTACTGGTGGTGAAAGGCCGGCTGGTGGTGGTGCGGTAGCAGTGGCAAACCGGAAGTGCCGTAGGCACGGAATAGTCTAGCCCAGCCCGGAGGCGCAGCCGGAGTGCTGGGTACGGTGGCATTTAAGAATCCGAGTCCCCAAGTGGACGTCACCGAACGAACGACTCCTTCACCAAGAACTCAAGGCTGGCGTCCCTACGGGACTCAGGTTCATTCCTTAACGGCCACCCAGCACTCCGGCTTCGCCTCCGTGCTGGGCTAGACTATGGCCTCCGCTTCGCGGAGTCGCAGCGTTGGGCATGCTCTCGCCCTCGCCGACGAAAGGGTCAGAGCCGCCATCGAGGACAAGGAACTGGTCAAGGTGCTGCTGGTCAAGGGCAGGCTGGTGAATGTTGTGGTGCGGCAGCATTGACGAGCGGAAGTGCCGTAGGCACGGAATAGTCTAGCCCAGCACGGAGCCGCAGGCGGAGTGCTGGGTACGGTGCCATATAGGCGCGCGAGTCCCGTAGGGGCGGCACCGACCGCTTCGCCGGGAATTCAAGGCTGGCGTCCCTACGGGACTCAGGTTCATTCCTTAACGGCCACCCAGCACTCCGGCTTCGCCTCCGTGCTGGGCTAGACTATGGCCTCCGCTTTGCGGAGTCGCAGCGTTGGGCATGCGCCCGACCTGGCGGACGAAAAGGTCAAATCCGCCATCGAAGGCAAGGAAGTGGTGAAGGTGCTGGTAGTGAAAGGCCGGCTGGTGGTGGTGCGGTAGCAGTGGCAAACCGGAAGTGCCGTAGGCACAGAATAGTCTAGCCCAGCACGGAGCCGCAGGCGGAGTGCTGGGTACTGTGCCATATAGGCGCGCGAGCCCCGTAGGGGCGGCACAGACCGCTTCGCCGGGAATTCAAGGCTGGCGTTCCCTACGGGACTCAGGTTCATTTATTTCTATGCTGCCTACCCAGCATTGCATGCTGGGCTAGACTATAGCCTCCGCTTTGCGGAGTCGCAGTGTTGGCATGCACTCGCCCTCGCCGACGACAACGTCAAAGCCGCCAACTAAGGCAAGAAGTGGTCAGGGTGCTGGTTGTGAAGGGGCGGTTGGTGAATGTGGTGGTGAAGTAGGTTAGTCGCCTACGGTTTGGCGCCCAGAGTCTAATTCAGGGCAACGCTAGTTGCCGAGGAAGTTTTTTAATTCTATCTTCAGCCCCGGCAATACTTTGAATAATGACTCTCTACTGCTATCAAAGTCCCTAGCCGCGCTTCTAATTGCAACGCGCTCGGCGAGTCGGTCCAAGCATCCCGTGAGGACATCTCGCTTATGATATGGAAGATAGAAGGTGCCCTCTGTCTTCGAACCCCAAAATCTCGGGGTTGCCACAATGAAGCAAACCTGTCGAGTCTCCAATACCCGCCTTTTTATTTGTTCCATTCGATCAGGGCTGAGGACATCAGAGGGTTGTAGCGAAATTGATTGTGAGCACGATTTGGTTTCCTGCTTGAATGGTTTTAGTTCTGGATCACTCAATAGTTGTCGCACAACAGCGGCGTCAAGAGCCTCTGTTGCCGAGTTGTATTTTTCCAGCAGAGCTCCATAGTTGCCAAGCGACTCTAGCAAGCTAGGTGGCAGACGACCTGCCTCGTCGGACTTTAGCAGTCCCTCTATATGCTCGGCGGAAAGGGTCGCTCCGGATACGAGGTACATTTCGGATCCGCCAACATCTGCAGTGATTGCCCTTAGCCATCTCTCAACAACGTATGCCTTCGGTTCAGGCCTAAGGGGTCGGGCAACGTCAACGCCAAAAAGTATTAGCGAGCCGACCGTCAGGGTGAAAGAGGCGAGAAGCATAGTGTTAGCAGCCAGACTCGTCATTGAAAGTGGTGGGGTGGTAATGAGAAAGAGAGGAACTAGAATACCAACAACTGCTGCGGAGATTATTAGAGCTAAGAGTGGTCTAAAGCTTACCCTTTTTTGGAAATAATATTGTGACCGTGAGACTTCGAGCGAGTCAATGTTTAGGATGTGGGCCCTAACGGACTCGACGGTCGAAAAGAAATCTCGGACATCCTTCTCATAATAGTCAACATAGGGCAGCAACGCTGGTCGACGTTTTAGGAATGCTTTGAAGTCCGAGACCCGGACGGTCTCTTGGCTCTGGAGTACGCGAAGTGCCGTGCCGATGATGTCGAACTCTCTCCTCCACTCTTCATATCCCAGTTCCCCTGGAGACCCCGGAAATGTTCCAGCCATTCGTGGTTCAGCCGCTCCCAATACGAAGGCATGCGGTGCGAGTTGCTGCTCGGCGGATAAGACCTTTAGAGCTTCGTCCAAGGCAACAAAATAGGCTCTACTCTGAACATGCGCGGCATCTGCGTTGTCTCCATATGCAGTCTCAGTAAACGAGGATAGAAGACTCTCGTCTTGGAATGTGACAGATAGGGTCAATCGATTCACAAGTTCGGCACCGCGCACTTCTCGGTTGTTCGCCGAAAAGCGGTCCATAAATCCGGGGGGCATGAACGTCGTCAGGGTTGACCGCCAGTGACCTTGCAGTTGAGCGATGTCGTTGTGGATTTTTGTTCGCTCAGCCGCTATCTGGTCATCAAATTCGGCAGACTTGCTCTGTAAGAAAACAAAGTAAGCCGTGATAGCAGCAAGGAGGATTCCGAGCACCGCGGTGATGGTTTGGACTAGGGTTGGAAGGAACATGTCCATACTGATCCCCAAACGTTTGCGCGCGTTCATCGGCCACCGATATAGATTGTTGACACTGGCGGTACGAGCCGGGTGCCCCATCTCAGTCCCGCCGTTGAAATGAGTGGGAGTATTGTCGTCGGCGTGATCCCTTTCCGCAAGCTCCATGCAGATGTTTCTTCACGTCCCACACGTTCGGAAACCACGAATGTGTGGGACGAGCCGCGAAGCAGCGACTGCGTGTTGAGCCCGGGGTGCGGTGCTAAGCGTGAGATGTGGTGGTTTTTGCACGCAATTGAGCAAGCTCGTTCTCAATCGGCCACTTGGAGTAGGCGAATACCCAGAGAAAAATATAGTTCACCAAGGCCACGAAAAGTAGCAGTCCGAGCCACTTACTGTTTCCCGTCTTGCCGACGATTTTGAACCATGGCCAACATAGCAACACTAAGAAAAGAATCACCGCCAACTCCGGCAACCCTATCTTGCCTCCAAACATGGTGAACCTCCCTCAGCTTGGTTTCTCCCAAGCTAGACTAAGTTCCCCCAAGCTAGATTAAATAACTCCGATTGTCGTGTAAAGGAAGAATCATGCGGGGTCCCCAGGTTCGCCGTCTTTGGGCTAACTTGGGCTGCTACGAAGCGAGCCGCGGAGCGGCGACTGCGGCTTAAGCCCCGGGCGCGAGCTCGAGGTCGGGAGTATGAATGAAGCTCTCAGGCCGTGGAGCGGCCCGCGCACACTCACGTGGAAGTCTCCGCATTCATGCGGGGGAATACGCGCCTCCCAACAACAATGCGCTTTTGCGCTGGGCTGAAAGTTCCGCACCGCCGAGCTTCCGCCCGCCTGTGAGCATACGTCGGGGCGCGCCCCTTCGTCTGAACGCGTGGGTCCACCTCCCCCGCGCCGACCAAACTAAAGAATCATCCCCGCGCTCGCTCACTGAATCAATCACAGAAACCAACTTCTCCATCGAGGTGCTCGCATGCAACTTAAGCCCTTCCTGCTCGACGCCTGGCTCGACCGCTATGAGCACGACATCGAATTCAACCTCGCTGCCAGCACCGGACCAGCATGGACGGTCAACGACATCCTCGCACTCGCGGACGACGCAACACGTCATCGCTTCCTCAATCACAACCTGGTCTACAGCCGCCCCGCCGGCGACGACCGTTTGCGTGAGGCAATCGCTGAAATGCAGGGTGTTCCGGTAGAGGCAGTGCAAATCGTTACTGGCGCCTCTGAGGCGCTCGTGGTCCTGATGTGGGTTGCCGCCGAGCCTGGCGCGAACGTTATTATCCCGCTGCCCGGATTCACGACTTTCTCTGCGTTGCCGGAATCGCTGGGCATTGAAACCCGTTTCTATCGCGTGCGTCGCGAGAATGGCTTCCGGATCGATCCCGACGAGATCAAGCGGCTCGCCGACTCAAGGACCAAGCTCATCCTGGTAAACAGCCCGCATAATCCCACGGGCGCGACCATCAGCGACGACGAAATGGATGCGCTGCACGACTTCACCTCCGCGCGCGGAATCCAGTTGGTGAGTGACGAGGTCTATCACCCGATCTACCACGGAAGGCAAACGAAATCGGCGGCTCGCCTGCCCCACGCTACCGTGATCTCCGATCTGTCGAAGGCATTTTCGATTGCCGGCGTGCGCACCGGATGGATGATCGAGCACGACGCAAGGCGGCGCCAGCAATACTGGAATGCGCGCGCCTACTTCTCGATCTGCAACACCACTACCGGAGAGATTCTTTCGGAAATTGCGATCCGCAAACGTGACGTCGTACTCGGCAAGACCCAGGAAGCTGCCACCCAAAACCTCAAGCTTCTCGAAGGCTTCATGGCGGAACATCGCGACGTACTCGACTGGATTCCGCCACAAGGCGGCATGACTGCGTTCCCCTGGCTGGTGAGCGGAGAGGCTGACCGCCCGTTCTGCCAGGCCGCTACCGAACGTGGAATCCTGTTGGCTCCCGGCGATTGCTTCGATACGCCGTCGCATTTCCGTTTGGGCTATGCCGCCGCCGGAGACAATTTCTCCCGAGCGCTCGATCGCTTTGGGACATTCGTAAGCAGTTGGTCGGCGAAGATGGTCACAGCATGATGACTTGCTGCGACGCGATAAACTTCAATTGCCGAGGTTCGGCATCTTTGGCTAGTTTGGGAGGACGAAAAACAAGCCGCCGCGCAGAGCGGCGACTGCGGGTTGAGCCCCGGGCGCAGTTCGGGGTCGGGAGTGTGAATGAAGCTCTCAGGCCGCAGCGCTGGCCCGCGGGCGACGACGCCGCCTCGCGGCCACAAACTCGCGTCTACATCGCGTCTACATTTCGAAATGTTTGGCGTGCTTCCATTCCCAAATCGGGACGGACTGGTTACCTTCGTACCCTGGGCACGCTCCTTTTCCCTTGCCCATCAGTTTTAGAAACCCGTATACCGAAGTTGAGGAAGGACGATAGTGTCTTTCCCGCGCACTTTACGCTAAGTTATTTGACATCAAGATTTTGCCTGCAAGTCTCACGCGCTCAAGATTTTGCGGAGCTTCGCTTTCAACTTGCTCAATGAAATCAAGATTTTGCGAGGCAAAGGGGGAGGGGGTATCCCAGGTTTCGCGGTCTTCTTGTGCCACCGCCATCTGGGAATTGTGCTCACAGGCGGCGCGAAGTGGCAAATCTCGAGGGGGAGCGGACTAAGCGGCAATTTTCAGCTGTAGGTTGAAGGTTCGGGGAGTAGGGGCTATTAACGTTGATAGGACTCGCGGTCCAGGTGCTTCGGATAGTAGCCATGATAACTCTCCTTGCGGTGGGAGCAGTTGCTTAGAGGGGTAGGGAAGCAAGAAGCATTTTCATTTCTTGCAGGCGGTCTTCGGAAACCACTTGGACTATAGCAATAATATGGTAGCGTGGAAAGCTTAATCTATTGACCTTTGCATAATATAGTTACAGCGGAAAGAGTTCTGCTTGTTCCCAGAAAGCGCAGACCAAGGTGGGCCGACGGCGCATCCGACGCAACGCTCGGCGTGCGGAATCGCTCAACTGTCCAAAGGTCGTGGGGCAGAAGTTGGGTAATTCGTGCTGCTTCCAGTGTGACCACAGATACTCCACTGGGTTCAGTTCTGGAGCATAGCCGGGAAGATATTCCAGCCACAGACGCCCCCTCTGTTGCTGTACGAACTGCCAGACGGCACGGCTGCGGTGCCCCGGCAGTCCGTCCCAAACGATCAGCAGCTTGCCAGGAATGTGGCGCAGCAGATGAGCGAGGAACTGGATGATTTGCGGGCTACGGATTGCTCCCGGAAACAGGCGGAAGTAAAAGTTCCACCAGGTTACGCCCGCTATCGCCGACAAGGTCTTCCAATTAAAGTGGTATTGCAGCACGGGGGTCTGTCCGCGGGGTGCCCAGGTACGGCAGCGGTGGGGACGCTCGCTCAGCCCGCTCTCGTCGATGAAGACGATCGTGCGACCTTCGTTTTTGGCCTTTTTTTTAACTCCGGCCAGCGCTTCTGCTTCCACCGCCGGATCTTCTCTTCGTCCCGCTCCAAGGCGCGGCCCGTCGGACGCTGACAACTCCATCCCAACTGCCGCAGGATGCGCCATGCCTGCGAGGGATGGTAGGAAATCCCACATTCTTGCTCGATCAAATGGGTGACACGGTTGGTGGTCCACAATCCGGTCTCGTAGCCCAGGCTTTCCGGACCGCGTTTGAGTCCCTGCTCGATCTTGCCCAGATCCTCCACGCTCAACCGTGGCTTGCGGCCAGCACGGCCCGCCTTCTTCAGCCCGGCGCGGCCGTTCTCGCGTAACTCGGCCGCCCACTGACTTACCGACTGCCGGTGCGCTCCCACTCGTCGGGCCACTTCCGACTGGCTGTACCCCTTCTCCAGCAGCCGCGCCGCCTGCATCCGCCGCTGCTCAAGTGCCTGAAAGTCTCGCCGAACTCCGGCCGGATTTCCCATGCCCAAACCATAGCACGAGATCAAGAAAATGTCACTATATTATTCAATAGTCAATAAGTAGTGAAGAACACTAGCGGAGACCAGGATCGAACACCCAGTTCATTGTTAACATTACAGAGTCCCTCCGCCGTGTGCCGGATATTCGCCGCTCTATTGGGCGAAGCTGAAACGTGGAACTCGGGAATGCTTTGCGCCATGACGCACGCGCCCGATGTAATCTTGTGACACTGTCGCAAGAGAAGGTGCCTATGGAAGCGAAAGCCGCCGCAAGAGAACAGCTAGATTCTGTCCTGAATGACCTGATCAAGCTGAGCCATCGCATTCACGCCCATCCGGAGCTTGGGTTTGAGGAGGAGAAGGCCTCGACGTGGCTATGCGACTCCCTGGCTGATGCCGGCTTTGCAGTCGAGAAAGGCATATGCGAACTGCCTACGGCGTTCCGCGCCCGCTTCGGTTCAGGGCCGCTTCAGGTCGGCATTTGCGCCGAATACGACTGCCTGCCCGGCATCGGGCACGCCTGTGGACACAACATCATTGCCGCGTCGGCCATTGGAGCGGCGCTGGCCACGGCGAAAGTTGCTGACGAAGTTGGCATCGCGGTGAACGTGATGGGCACGCCCGCGGAAGAGGTGGGCAACGCAGGAGGAAAAATCCTGCTGCTGGAACGGGGCGCGTTTGCGGGGATTCACGCGGCCATGATGGTGCATCCGGCGCCGTTCGACATGCTGCGTGCGAAGATGATCGCGGCTTCCATGTTCGAGGTGTATTGTACCGGCAAGGAGTCGCATGCTTCGGCGTTTCCCGAGCTGGGTGTGAATGCCGCCGACGCGTTGACCATCGCGCAAACCGCGATTGGTCTGCTTCGCCAGCACATCCGTTCTACCGATCGCGTTCACGGCATCGTGACCCTGGGCGGAGTCGCACCCAATGTGGTTCCGGCGCATACCTCGGCCAAGTACATTGTGCGTTCGGAAACATTGGATCAGCTCAAGGAGCTGCAACCGAAGGTCTATCGCTGCTTTGAAGCGGGAGGACTGGCAACCGGAGCGAAGATCGAAATCACCGGCGGCGAAAAGCCGTATGCCGAGATGCAGCACGATGACGACCTGGCCATGCTGTACCGCCAAAACTCTGAGGCGCTGGGACGACCGTTTCCTGATCTGGGCGAGTGGGAGACCCGGCCTACCGGTTCCACCGACATGGGGAATATCTCCCGCGCCATCCCCTCGATCCATCCCATGATCGGCATCAATTCGTTGCCGGCGGTAAACCATCAGCCGGAATTCACTGCCCATTGCGTCACTGCCGACGCTGACAAGGCGCTTGTGGATGGGGCTTTGGCTATGGCATGGACCTGCATTGACCTGGCGACGAACGAAGAGGTGAGGGATCGTCTTATGAAGCGGCAGTGAATGGTTGAGTGCTCGTGCGCCTGACGCAGCAGTTCTTGTCCCTAGGGATCACACCTGCGCCGGCACATCGCTTACGAGCCTAGACTAGGAGGGTAGCAACTCGCGAATTCCGGCAGGGCTGCTCACGATGACCACGTGAGTAAGGCCGACGAACAGGCCATGTTCTACGATTCCGGCGCGGCGGTTCAGTTGTTCGGCCAGTTGCGCGGGGTTTGCGATCGGACCGAAATCGCAGTCAAGGATCATGTTGCCCTGGTCGGTGCGATATTCACTTCCGTCTGCGGCCTGGCGGACAACATACTTGGCGCCCAAGCCCTCAAGGTAGCGGGCCGCGGAGCGCCAGCCAAACGGCAAAACTTCTACGGGCAACACGTGAAGCGTACCGAGGCGCGGCGACAGCTTGCTTTCGTCGACAACGATGATCTCGCGTGCGGTGTTTTGTGCCACCAGCTTTTCCCTCAGCAGGGCGCCGCCGCCGCCTTTGACCAAGTTGAGTTGAGGGTCGACTTCGTCGGCCCCGTCGATGGTGACGTCGAGGGAGCGGGGCAAGTCATCGGGCAACATAGGTATCTTCAGCCGGACCGCTTCGTCGCCCGTAACCTTCGATGTGGCAAATGCGACGATGTCTTTGAGTGCACCGCTACGCAGAAGCTCTCCGATAGATCGAACGGCGAAGATGGCAGTCGAGCCCGTTCCCAGGCCGACGGCCATGCCGGATTCTACATAGCGCACGGCATACTCTGCCGCTTGCTTTTTTAGAGCTGCGTGTGGATCGGTCGGTTTGGCGGCTTCGCTCATATTTGTTCCGGTTCGAGAACCTACTGGCTGGCTCGATGGATGGGACTCCCAAACCCGAAGCAACCCAGCTCTCGACTATCCTAGCTACTCTGCGCCCTTGGCCGCCAACATTTCTACTACAGCTATATTGGCGAGCAACTCCGGCGGAAAACCATGCCGCTCCTTCAAATATTCGGGGCTGTTGTAAGAAAGCCAGACTTTTCCTTCGTTGTCTTCCCACACCAGTATCTTCAGAGGCAGGTCAATCGCAATGCTGGGAGCAGCGAGCATAAGGGGCGTTCCGGCCTTGGGGCTACCAAAGATCAGCAGCTTGGTAGGACGCATTCGCAGCCCTACTTTCTCTGCTTCTCCGCTATGGTCGACCAGCGCGAACAGGGTGACTGCCTTCGCTTGCAAAATCGCTTTGAGCTTTTCCACCGTCTGATCGACCGAGTGGTTGGAGGGCACGCTGATAATGCCATTGCCGGTACTTGATGTCATCGGGATCTCCATTCTGTTGGCCGAATCGCCGCGGTTTGGGTGTCACTGTTCCATCCTGCGGGCGGCGCGGATGAGACCGACGCCCAGGGTTAGAACAGCAGCGGCGAGAAACAGTGCACCGATATAGGCGAGATTCATCAACCCATTCGGCTCCGTCGCCCGGGTGAAAGCACGGACAGGAAGAACGCCGCGGGGATGAGAATTGCCGCGATGGGAGCACCGGTTCGAGCGAGCCATTTCCAAAACGGCGAGAGTACGGCCTCGTCAACGTAGCGAAGCATAACCAGCGACAGTACCAGATAGACGCCGGCGTGCGCATGACCGGCGCGCCACAGATCGTGTCGCAACGAATTGTCCTGATACCCCGGCGAATTTCTGGTCAGCATGCCGAGCAGGGTCAAGCCCCCATACATTACGCTGGGAAGAACGACGAGAAGGATTCCGGCTAACATTCGCGATTCGCGTGTCATAGTTTCCTCGAATCACCTGCCGCGTGGCTTTCGCGGCAGGCGGGGATTCGTAATCGATGGGCCATCAGCAATCCTCTAACGCCGGTGCAGAGAAAATTGGGAACAGAATGCACCTAATTTCGACAGCCGAGAAAAAGCTCCTCGCGAAGATGCCTTCGTGGCGATGTCGGATGCAATAAAACGGATTTTGAGAATGCTCAAGACGTTCCGGCGTCCTGAAAGGACAAGGCGACCCAATCCGCATTGATTCGATGCGCGCCTGCTGCCGGTGGGGTGGCTATTTCGCCTTCCCCTCTTTGAGAAACGTGCCTTCCTGAAGTTCGGTGAAGGCCTTTTGGAGCTGCTCCTGGGTATTCATCACGATGGGACCGTACCACGCAACCGGCTCTTCCAGCGGCTTTCCTGATACCAACAGAAACCGGATTCCGTCCTCGCCGGCTTGCACCGTGACTTCGTCGCCGCGATCGAAGAGGATGAGAGAGCGGTTGTCGGCCTCGACCGGAGGAGCGGTGTCGAGCCACTTCACCGCCTCGGTGGGCACGGCAAGCGGACCCGAAGCATTGCAGAATTTACCGCCGCCTGCGAAAACATAGGCGAAGGCGTGGCGCGATGTCTCGACCGGAAGGGTCTTTCGTCTACCCGGAGAGACCGATACATCAAGATAAATCGGATCGGCTGCGACTCCATCGACCGGGCCGGTCTTTCCCCAGAAACTTCCACAAACCACTCGCACGCGGGTGCCATCATCATCGCGAACCTCGGGAACGTCGACGGCTTTGACTTCCTGGTAGCGGGGCGAGGTCATCTTCAGCGACGACGGTAGATTGCCCCATAGCTGAAATCCATGCATGCGACCTGCGTGATCACCCTTCGGCATCTCCTGGTGAATGATGCCGCTGCCCGCCGTCATCCACTGCACATCGCCGGCGCCGATCACGCCGCTGTTGCCGATGCTGTCGCCATGTTCCACCGTCCCGGCCAACACATAGGTGATGGTCTCGATTCCGCGGTGGGGGTGCCAGGGGAACCCAGCCAGGTAATCCTCTGGAACATCGTTGCGGAAATCGTCGAGCAGGAGGAAGGGATCGAAGTCTTTGGTGTTTCCGAAGCCGAAGGCGCGCCGGAGATGTACTCCTGCGCCTTCCAGTGTCGGTTTGGACTTGATGAGCCGCTTAACAGGTCGGATCGACATATTCCAACTCCAGTTGTGGTTTTCGCGACCCTAAGGATCATAGTCTCTCCGACGCCTGGTTCGCGCGAGCCCGCCGCGGAATCCTCGCTGCATTGTGCTACAGTAAATCGATATTTGTAGCACAGGAGGCCTTATGCCTGATACGCCGCAGAAGCGGGTGATTGCGACGTCTGCGACGGGCGACATTGGGGCAGGCGCAGTAAAGGGAAGGCGATTTGTTGAGCAGAAGATCGTTCGATCCAGGCGGAAGCCAGGGGTCATAAAAGGGAAGACCGAGAAGCTAGATCGATTCCGCGAGGTCATGGCGATTGCGAGAGAGAAGGGCCTCCTTCGAGGAGCGAAGAACAGAATGGTGCGTGGCCGAATGCCAGAAGCTCTCGTTCAAAAGGCGAAGAAGCGAACGGGCATTCAGACCGACACGGAATTGCTGGAAGTAGCAATAGCAAATTTGGCCGTGGCGGACGATTTTGCTGAATGGCTACTGTCGAGGCGTGGCAGAGTTAGCCCGGAGATCGATCTTGAGTTCTGAGCTCGAAAAGTCACTGCGACGACTCAAACCCGATAAACACGTCCGGAGTCTTAAGCCACGCGAACGGACGGATCTCAGCTTCCTGGGTTCAGTATCCGCTGCGCCCAAAGCGCTTCTATACGACACGACCGTCTACATCGATGTTTTGCAGGGGCGATTTCCCATCGGTGGTGAGGCAATGCTCGTAGCCGCTGACGCGTGGCACTCTTCAGTTAGCGAAGGTGAGCTCGCAGCGCTCTTTGGCTTACTCGACCCAGGAGATGCGCGCACGAAGCCGACGCTCCAGGAGCTTAAGCTGATGTTAGAAAAACGCCCAATTCATCGTACCATTTCGCCGGACAACGACATATGGAGAGAAGCTGGCATACTTGCTGGTGTGCTCGCTCGCCTCCAAGGTGTTTCGAAGCAAGACCGCGGCCGATTGCAGAACGACGCCTTAATTTTTGCCACCGCAAGGAAACGCGGCCTCACGGTGTTGACTCGCAATGTTTCCGACTTCCACCTTCTGCAGCAACTCGACCCTTCAACGACGGTGTTGTTCTATGACGTGTAGATCGGCCGCACTCGGCAGTCACATTCTGCCGTTGACCCTCGCAACTGCTCAAGAAGTACATCAAGCCGGTGGGATTGAAAGCGGGCCTTCCGAGCATCGCTCCGCCGCCCAGTCTTCGACATATGTTGCGCTCCTGGGGCAAGAGGGGTTACGCGCGGAACATGAATCTGTGACCCTTGCTCGCCCCGGACGAATTGGGTTAGACAAGGTCACGAAAAACCAAACTGCAATTCGATACCGCTAGATTTGCGGTGCAGAACGCCCGGCTTTCCACAGAAACCGGTACTCCTGGCAATGGCAGCGCGCCACTATTGCGATACACTGCTGAGCCAAGGCAACGCTCATGAAGAAATCTACGGGAAAATCCAGAAAGAAAATCGGCAGCGAGTCCGCGGTTGACGCGTCAGGTGTTCGCCTCACAGTTGAGCAGATGATGGCCGACATTCGCCGCGTAATGGAGGGGCGCGAGTTCGCTTCTGTCGAGGACGCGAATGCATTCTTGGCAAAGCTCACTGGCGATGGCTTGGGCCACGAGCTTCGCGATCTTCCGCCGCCGTCTCCGCGCGAGCAGGCGCAGCAACTTGCATTCGATGCGATGGAAGCCGGCACCGAGAGGCAGGCGCGGAAGTTGGCGCGCCAGGCGCTGGCGCTCGATTCCGATTGCGTGGACGCGATTGCCATCCTCGCCGATCTGGAGTCCCGTTCGCGCGAAGAGCTGATCGCCGGTCTCGAAAAAGCCGTGCAAGCGGGAGAACGCTCGCTCGGGCCCAACTACTTCACCGAGAACAAGGGACATTTCTGGGGTCTCTTGGAAACTCGCCCCTACATGCGCGCCCGCGTGCAACTGGCACAACTGCTGCTCACGAATGGCCGGGCTGATGATGCCACTCGTCATTTCGAAGCCTTGTTGGAGCTCAATCCGAATGACAACCAGGGCGTGCGCGATATTCTTCTCGGCTGCTATCTCTCGCAGGATAACCTTGCGGGTGCGCAGCGCATATTGCGCGATTTCCGGGAAGACGTCTCCGCGATATTCGCATGGGGTCGAACGCTGGAGCGATTCCTGTCCGGCGATCTGCCTGGCGCGAAGCGCGCTTTACGCCAGGCGCGCAAACGGAACCGATTCGTGGAAGAGTATTTGAGTTTCCAGCGGCCCGTGCCAACGGACATGCCGGCGGCCTACGCCTTGGGCAGCGACGAAGAGGCGGTCATTTGTTTGGCTTATCTCTCGGGCGCATGGGCCGACCATCCGCTGGCGGCGAGTTGGTTGTGGGAGCAGTTGGGATTGCACCCGTCATCAGCGCCCACACAGAGCAGGCCATCCTGAGCAAAGGCGATCCTTTGAAAAGGGAACCTCCAGCCCCAAACAGTGGCCGGCGTTAGTTTTCTTTCCTAAAGATCAATGGAGCAGCGGAGGGAATCTAAAGGTTGATCCAAATTCGTTTGCCCCGTTCGTTGCGCGCCTCCCGACAGTGCGCACATTTCATGCACTCACCGGCGGAGCCAGTGCGACAGCGGCCTCGGACGTAAGCATCAGGAACGTGAATGTCTCCTGCAAGTACAGCGTCACAGTGGTATCGGTGTGGCTCAAATAACCGATGGAGACGTCCTGGCCGATGTGCAGGTCGAAGTCGCCGCCACGGGTGGTCACCACAAAGGCGCCTTGGATCGCGGGCGCCCAGATGATCTTGCCGTCAACAAGGCGCTTGACATGTTCCAGCACCGGGTATCCCTGATCGCTGGTCTCGGCCAGGGCCGTATAAACCTTGGCATCGAGGAGCACCGCGTAGGGGCTATTGACGCCCTGCAGACGCAAGCGGCTCAGAGCCTGGGCGATGGCGTCCGGATAGGCCCGTACATCCGACGGAAGGGTGATGGCTGGAATGCTGGCCGCTTGCCGGATGCCCACGATTCCCGCTGCGGAATAGCCTTCAAAAATGGCTCCGTCCTCGGCAAATGCGACCCGACGCGCGGCGATCTTCGCCGGCTCCCAGTCAGAGTCGTTCGCGCCACGCTCGACATCATCGATGGCCTGGCGCTCCAACTCGAACGGAACCCGTAGCTCGACCAGAGGCTTCACTTCCCGTTGCCGGGAGAGAATGCCGTCTCCCAGAGTCGCGATGGTCTGCAAATGCCCGGTGCCGACGGCAGAGAGGCTGGTACCTGCCGGCCCATGCATGTCCACAACGCGCCGTCCCGCAAGGTGACGCTTGAAGGTACGCGATACTTCCTCTTCAATTTGTGCCCACGCACTATCGGAAATGGGGGCAAGTTCTCGATGCAGGTTATTCATGCGGAATCTCTCCTTTCAGGGAACCAATACCCAGCGAGCCATCGTTCTGGCGCGGGGGTGTCGAGGCGTCGGGTGGTGGCTCGGCAGAAGCCGACGCCGCGGGCTCCGGTTCGACTACGTTGTCCAGGAAGGTAGTGGTGGGGGCGAAGAATAAGTTCCCGGTGACGGCGCGACTGAAATCGAGTATCCGGTCGTAGTTACCGGGCGGACGGCCAACGAACATGTTTTCCAGCATCTGCTCAATAGTGTGGGGCGAGCGGCTGTAGCCAATGAAGTAGGTGCCGAATTCACCGTCCGCCACCCGTCCGAAGGGCATGTTGTCGCGCAGGATCTTGACCTCTTTTCCATCCTCGACAATGGTAGTGAGGGCATTGTGCGCTGAGGTCGGCTTGACAGAGTCGTCCAACTCGATGTCCGACAGCTTCGCGCGGCCGATAATGCGTTCCTGCGCCTCAGTGGAAAGCGCATTCCATCCCCCGAGATTGTGCAGATACTTTTGCACGATGACATAGCTGCCACCCGCGAACTGCGGATCTTCGTCGCCGACAACTACCGAGTCGATCGCCTCCTGTCCGGTGGGATTCTCCGTTCCATCGACAAAGCCTAGGAGGTCGCGGTCGTCGAAGTTACGGAAGCCGTGCACCTCATCCACAGCGGTAACCGCATTGCCGAGACGGATCATGATTTGCGTCGCCAGCTCGAAACACAAATCAAAGCGCCGCGCGCGGATGTGAAACAGTAAATCCCCGGGCGTGGCGACTGCAATTCGATCACCGCAACGAATCTCGCGGAAGGCATGTAGCTCCGCCGGGCGCGGCGGTCCAAAGATGCTGTCCCACGCTTCGGATCCAATTCCCAGGACACAGGAGAGCCCCGCCTCGATGTCCCGAAATCCCACCGCGCGTAACAGCTTGGCGAGGTCTCCACAGAAAGACCGAACGGTGGCGCGATTGTCGTTGCCTGGGTTTATCGCTACGACGAGAAACATCGCGGCCCGAGCCAGTGGAGCTGTTACCGGTTGTGCGATCCCCCGTGTGACGACTCCCGCCAGGGGCGAGTTGATCGGTTCAGATGCCATCTTGCCTTCCTCGGGCGGGGCAAAGAAGTCCGCCCGGTTCGAGACATCTCACTATAGCCCCCAAGTCGGCGAGGGTCGGAAATGTTTTTGGTCGGTAAGCGGCAGAAAAGAATGGCTCCTCAGGTAGGACTCGAACCTACAACCCTCCGGTTAACAGTTGCAGGAACGGCAAAACTGCCAATTACCGGCAATTGCGGTTGATTCTGAAATAAGGCTCTTACGGGGTTTTCAGGAACGACTGAGTTCTGCCGATTCTGAAGGAGACTCCCTCAAAAAGTCCCCAAAGTATTTTCCGAGTTTAGAGAGGCCGCCAACCACTCGCCGCCGGACCAATTGCGATGTAGTCAGCGCCACAACGGAACCGCACACAGCGAGACAAGAACGCGCCGCGCCAAGTGCTACTAACACCGACGCGACGCTAACCAGGGCACCTATTAAGGAGGCACCCAATGGCTGTCAGCAAGCGTAACACTGCATCTTCACTCACCCCAGAACCACCCGTCGCAATTGCTCGCGTCGCTCTGTACGCGCGCGTTTCGACTCTGAACGGACAAGATCCCGAGATGCAGCTCTCGGAGCTCCGGGAGTATGCTGCCCGCCGTGGCTGGACCGTCACCCGTGAATACGTCGATCAGGGCGTGTCCGGCTCAAAGGAATCGAGACCGGAACTCAATCAACTCATGGCCGACGCGCACCGGCGCAAGTTCGATGCCGTGCTGGTCTGGAAGATTGACCGCTTCGGTCGTTCGCTGAAGCATCTGGTCAACGCCCTAGCCCGAATTTCTCACCAGTAGTAAACAACCACCAGTAATTCACAGTAGAAAAAGGCCGTCTTTTCAGGCATAACTGCGGTGTGAAACGAAGTCGATGCCCGAAAAAGAAACGGCCTTTCTCATGACAGAGTGTACGCAAGAATCGTTCGCGTTTGCAGATCATTTTTCGCGGCGGGTGGTAGCCAACTTCGATGGCGCCCGCATGACCAGCGACGGAGGCGGCCTGCTGTTGCGCCGCACCAACCGCAAGATCGGCTTGCTCGCGCGGGCGGCGGCCTGCTTTCGGGATGGGCGGGACCCGGCACGGGTCGAGCACCCGGTGGGCGAGATGCTGGCGCAGCGCGTCTACGGGCTGGCGCTGGGCTATGAAGATCTCAACGATCATGAGCAACTGCGCCACGATCCCCTGCTGGCCGTGTTGGCCGGCCAGCGCGAACTGGAATCACCGCTGGCCGGCAAGAGCACGCTCAACCGCATGGAGTTGACGCCGGCGGCGGCCGCCGATCGCTATCACAAGATCAGCTACTCGGCCGAGCAGTTGGACACGCTGCTGGTGGATATTTTCTTGGAAGCGCACGCGACCGCGCCAGCCGAGATCGTGCTCGATCTGGATGTCACCGACACCCCGTTGCACGGCGAGCAGGAAGCGCGCTTCTTCCACGGCTACTACGGCGAGTACTGTTACTTGCCGCTGTACATCTTCTGCGGCGAGCATCTACTGTGCGCCCGCCAGCGGGCTTCGAACCAGGACGCCAGCGCAGGCGCGCTCGCCGAAGTGAAACGCATCGTGGGCCAGATTCGGCAGCGCTGGCCGGAGGTGAAAATCATTCTGCGCGCCGATTCCGGCTTCTGCCGCGAGGAGCTGATGGCTTGGTGCGAAGCTGAGCCCGTGCACTATGTTTTCGGCTTGGCGCGCAACTCGCGGCTGGAGGCGGAAATCGCCGCCCTCATGGCCGCGGCCCAGCGCGAACACCAAAAGACGCAGCAAGCCGCCCGCGTCTTCGGCGAGTTCTCCTATCAGACGCGCAGCAGTTGGTCGTGCGCCCGCCGCGTGGTGGCCAAGGCCGAGTATCTCGACAAAGGCCCCAACCCGCGCTTCGTGGTGACTTCGCTGAGTCCCACAGAGTGGGAGGCGCGCGCTCTCTATGAACAGCTCTACTGCGCCCGCGGCGAGATGGAAAACCGCATCAAGGAGCAGCTCAGTCTGTTCGCCGATCGCATGAGCGCCGCCACCCTGCGCGCCAACCAGTTGCGGCTCTACCTGTCGTCGTTGGCCTATGTGCTGCTGCACGCTCTGCGGCGGCTGGCCTTGGCGGGCACCGTGTGGGCGCGGGCCCAGGTGAACACCATCCGACTGCGGCTGCTCAAGATTGCCGCCGAGGTGCGCCTCAGCGCCCGCCGTATCTATCTGCGTTATCCCCGCGCATATCCCTGGAAAGCGCTGTTCGCCGCGGCCTGGTCGGCTTTGCGCTGTTGAGGGCAGCGCGGCGGTTGTGCCAACCTCAGGCGGGCGGCAGTTGCGGTCTCCACGCGCCCAAAAATGTCGCCTCCAGCCACCGCCTTGGCCATCACCCGTGCACCACTGCCGCTAACCACTCCCTGCCGCCTACACCGATCGCTCTCGGCCGCCCCATCCGACCCCTGGCTCAGTTATCGATCATCTGGTGAGAAATTCGGGCTAGCGGATCTCTGTGCTTATGGCGTTGCTTTCATCAGCTTCCGCGACAACCTCGACCTAAGCACACCCTCTGGACGGCTCATGTTTCAGATCATCGGCGCCATGGCGGAGTTTGAAAGGTCGCTCATTCAGGAGCGCGTTAGGGCCGGTCTGCGCAATGCTCGCGCCAAGGGCAAGAAATTCGGACGTCCGCGCGCCCAGGTTGACGCGGCGAGCGTGGCCAAGTTGCGGCGGGAAGGGCTTTCGTGGTCTCAGGTGTGCCGAACTCTCAATGTGAGCAAAGGAAGCGCCCAGCGATCGGTTGCACGGCTTGAACTTAGCCGGAGTTAGGGAAGCGTAGCCGACAATCCGTCCCCGAACTACTTTCTGGCTTCCCAGAAGCCGGTCACGGACCACTTCGACGGTTTGCCGACTACACGGCCAAGTGTTTAGCCCTCCGACAGGACTGACTCCACGCCAGATCCGTATACACATGCGCGTTTGTCGGTACGAATTCCGAAGACGTGATCAACTTCTATATCCCTCGTCTCTTGGACGTAATCGCAGCGATGGTCAGGCTTTCCAGACGGGGACAATTGCCAAGTTCGCAGCGCAGAACGGCGAACTTGGCGTGCCGAAGCGAGCATTCAGGATTGGCCATCGCCCCGGAAGGAATCGTGCTGCTGTAGGCGCAGGCACACTCCTGCCCGGCTACCTCCGGCTTGCCGCTCCAGTATTCTTCGTCTTTGCATGGGCTTCGTTGACGGTGATTGCTTTGCCTGCCAGCAGAGAACCATTTAGACCCAGGATCGCTTCTTGCGCGCCTTTGTCGTCGGACATTTCCACAAAGGCGAACCCGCGGGGAATGCCGGTCGCCTTGTCCTTTATGATGGTGACCGCTCCAACCGGGCCGTAAGCTGCAAACGCGGTTTTAAGATCATCGTCGGTTGTACTTGCTTCCATGTTGCCAACATAAAGATTTTTCATATATCTCCTATGGACTTGAGGGTACGTGTAGGTGACTTTCGCAGTATCCCTCGGAAACCGAGAAGAACGTCCTATCCCGGTGAGATTGTGAGGGGTGTTGAGAATTGGAAGCGCTTCCGACGCTTCAGTTCAGCAAGTTCATTTTCCTAACGATTGCGCTCAGCATCGTTAATCTCGCCGTTAGTGTCTAGCCAGCCGAGCAGTGAGCGCACGCTTGCGTGGGCCAGCGCAATACAGGAATCGCCTGCCCCGTAGTAGATATTCAAGGTGTCGCCGTCAGGATCGATGGTGTGGCCGCACGGAAACACTACATCATGGACGTCGCCTCCTCGCTCATAATCGGCCTTCGGACCAAAAATCCAGGAATCACCTCGCAACAAACAAAGCTCCGGCTTCTGGGTATCAAAGAGAGCAAGGCCGATCCTGTATAGGCAGCCGGACGCAGTCTGCTTTACGCCGTGGTAAAGCATCAGCCAACCTCTCTCGGTCTCGATAGGCGGAGAAGACAACCCAATCTTATTTGCGTCCCACCATGCGCCTTTCCGCGCCTCCATCATGATTCGATGACCTCCCCAATGCCGCAGATCAGGAGAGTAAGAAATCCAGATGTGAGCTCCTAAGGGAGTCATCGGTCGATGTATGAGTGCCCACCGGCCATCGATCCTATAGGGCAGAAGGGCTGCATCTTTATCGTCGGGCGACATGATGACCCCGTATCGTTCGAAGCGTGCGGAAATCCCTGGTCAAAGCAAGAGAAACTCCGGGGCCACCTTTGGAATACGAGGTATAAGCGACGGCATATTGCTGCAATTCTGGGACGTAGGTAATGCGCGGATCTTCGATTCCCCAAAGCTCTTCCGGATATTCAATCGGGTCGGGCATGAGGGTTGGCTCTGGATCGATCTTCCAGCCGTCAATACCGTTCGCCGATCGTGCAGTACAGAGATGGGAGAGACCACGCCGATCCTCTACCCTGCAGAGCAGCAGCGTTGAGCCATCGGGAAGCAGCGTGGCTCCGGCATTGAATACGCTGTTGATTGGATATGGCCAGTCCTTGCTTTCCAGGATTGGATTGGCAGGATGGCGCTGAAGAAGATTGTCGGTGGTATCGATGACCAGGGTCATGGGTAGATTTCATAAGAATGGAAACTCAACTCAACTAACGTCGGTGTGAATGCGCACAAGATGTTTATCCAACTAGAGCTGCACGCTCTGGCGCCGAACCGTGCTGAAGCTGCTGCATCTCCAGAAGCGCCATCAAGAAGGACAAGGTTGACTCCGCTCCCTGGTTCTCGTTTGCTCGGTCAGGATGAAGACCATCTCGACAGCCTCCGGTGGTGGCGTCGTACAAAGAGGTTTTCAGGTCGTTGTCTCCTAAGAACCAATTGAAAGCCGACCACGCTTGAGTAAGCCAACGGTGATCTCCAGTGGCACGATACGCTTCCAGACAAGCAGAGACGGTTGCACCAGCTTCGACGGGTTGCTGATCAAAGCGGGCCTTGTCGCCTGACTTGCGGTAGAAACCGAGTGAGCCGATAGGAACGAAGTGGCCGTGCATGCTGCAACGCTGCTGGGCTACAAGCCATTCCATTGACTGCAAACCTGCCGCGAGCCACTCTTTGTTCGAACTCCGCGCGCCTGCCAGCAGCAGTGCCTGGGACAAGTTCGCGTTGCAATAGGCCAAACTTTCTTCAAACCAGTTCCACCCTGGCGTGCGAGTAACTTCATAGATGTGCAACAACTTGTTAGCAAGAGCATCCCTCTGCCGTTGAGCCGATCTGTCCCCGGGAAAGCGATCCAGATATTGCTGGATTCCAAACAGCGAGAATGCCCAGGCGCGCGGACTGGTGAAGCCCAGCACTGCAGGAAGGGCTAGTTCAAAGAGGCGCCCGGCAAGACCTCTCAAGTCTTCATCGACCGTCTGATTCACTGCGCTTCCCAAGGCCCACAAGGCACGGCCGTGACTGTCTTCTGATCCCTGGGACTCCTGCCACTGGCGCTCATAGCTCAAGAAGTTGCGGAATCTGCCATTTGCCGAGTTGAAGGCGAGCCAGAGAAACGCCAAGTATCGCGACGACAATTTCTTTGCCTCGGCTTCGCACTTCACTCCAAGCTGCTCCGCCAAGATACAAACGATCAGCGCGCGGGCATTATCGTCCGTGGTGTAACCCTCGTGCTGATTCGGAACCGTGAAGACGGCATGCTGGAATATGCCGGTATCGTCAGTCATCCGACTGAGATGGTTCAGCTTCACTGCGGGCAGGCTCAGGAGACCATTGGATTCCACGTTTGGGCTAACCAGGCGAGGGTTCCACATGCGCTCCGCCCGGGCTCGCTGGAAGCTGCGCATGTAGTCCTGGGCGACGCTCTTCCAGACCATGTTTCTTGAATACAGATACGCCCGTTTGCGCATGGCGTGCCGTTCGGCCTCATTTTCCAGAAGCCAGATGGTTTGATCAGCAATTGCTTTTGGATCGTGGAATGGGACCAATATTCCGCGGCGCTGATCGAGCAACTCAAGCGCATGCCAATAAGGAGTTGAGATGACCGCCTTCCCAGCGCCAAGGGCGTAGGCCAACGTTCCAGAAACGACCTGCGCCTCATTCTTATAGGGAGTGATGTAGATATCGGCTGAACCAATGAACTCCATCATCTCCTCGGGGCTCACAAACCGATTGTGAAAGATGACATTCTTCTCAACTCCGAGATCCTTCGCGAGCGACTGCAGCGATTCCCGGTATCTGATCTCCCTCGCGCCGCCTGATGTGAGGATGTGTAGCGCCGGCGACAATATAGATCACGTTGGGGTTCCGAGCCAGAATGTGCGGCAGTGCCTCGATGACTGTTTCCACTCCTTTGTTCGGCGAGAGCAAGCCGAAGGTCAACAGGACAGACTTGCCTCCCACGCTGAACCGGTCCTTGAAAAAGTTCGGATCTACAAACGCCAGGTTGGGAACACCGTGCGGAATCACGTCAATCTTTGCCGCGGGAACCTGAAATATCTCCTGCAAAAACTTCGAAGAGTGCTGGCTCATTACGATGAGGCGATCGGATAACTCTGCAAGCTCGACCATCACTCGGTGCTGCTCGGGGTTTGGTTCACGCAGCACGGTGTGAAGCGTGGTCACGATCGGCATGCGCAGGTTGCGCAGCAACTCTAGAATGTGGCTTCCGGCGGTCCCTCCAAAAATTCCGTATTCATGCTGTACGCAAACCAAATCGACATTGGTGAAATTCAGAAACTCGGCTGCACGTTCGTAGGACGCGAGTTCCTCTTCGGTCAGTTCAAATCGAACTCTCTCGGGATAGCTATATTCGGACTCCGGATCGTTCACGGGTAGTGCAAATAAGCGTTCACTCCCGTACTCAGCTGCAATGGCGTCGCACAAATCCGTCGTGAAGGTTGCGATCCCGCACTGTCGCGGAAGGTAGTTTCCGATGGTGGCAATTCGGGTCGGAAGAGAGAGATTGACCGTCGCAACGAATGGATTCACCGGCTTGATTTCAGACACATGACTGACTGAGCCCGCGATTACCGGCGGCTTTCTAAATGGCAGCGTTTTGGATGATGACATAGGATCCCTGTCTGGACAACGCACCGGAAGATTGGGGAACATCACAGCGTTTTCTATTTCGGTCCCTTTCTAAGAAACTCTCGCCAGACAATAAGCTGGGTCTTCGGACGCCGGTGCGCCGCTGTTGGATAGGGACGCACCGGCAGGAATCAGTTACTTGGCTTCGGCAGTTTCGTGCTGGCGCGCCTGTTTTTCGGCAGCTTTGACCGCAGCGATAAACGAATCAGCGCTGGCTGGGATGTGCACGTCGCCTGATAGCGTTTTGCGGAAGGAAACATCCTTACCGTACATAGCCTCTGTTGAGTCGTTGTCTTGCTGGATCTTGGCGCCATTCACGGCGACTCCGGCAAACAGACCCTTGGTTCGCGAGTAGCTCAAGGCTTCCGTGTTCATCTTCCAGTCGGTGCCTGCCGAAGCATGCCTCCCAACCGGACCGGCGGCGGCGGATGCCTCACCGGTAAGCTCAAACTTGCTCGAGAGCAATCCTTGCACACCCTTGTCATTCATGAACAAGACGACAAGATCGACGGCTTGACCGCCTGCCTGGAAGCCAAAACTGCCTCCACCGATTGAAATGAACGCCGGCGCACTCCAGCCATGGCTAGTACGGCAGGTAACCACACCGCGGCCGTGCTCTCCGCCGACGATGAATGCCCCCTGCGCCATATCCGGCACCACAGCTATGCATTTGGCATCATTCAGCACTTCTTCGGGGATGCCTTTGTCGGGAGCGGCCATGATCTCGTTCATGACCTGGCCGGCCGCTTGTAAGCGCGCGGTGGTGTCTTGTTGCCCTGAGCCGGCGAATGTGAAGGTGGACAAAAGCAATGTGAGTAGAGCAATTCCATATTTCTTCATCGATACATTTTCCTTTTCGTTCCACGGTTCATTGTGGAAGTCTGTAGAGGGCGAACTTCGCCCGCTGATCAAGCTATGCGACGGCCGGTGATCAGGCTGTAGACGAAAACCACGACGGCAATGACCAACAAGATGTGGATCAGACCGCCTCCTACGTGGAGGGTGAAACCGAGCAGCCACAGAATCAAGAGAACGATCAAGAGCGTCCAGAGCATATGTGTCTCTCCCGTGGGCCGATTGCACGCCCTTTACAGCGTGCGGTTGGTAGTTAAGCCGGATGTGCGTATTCCAAGCGAAGCTCGGGGATGAGCCACCGCTTGGCGACGGCAGCAGCATGCCTGGGTTGAGATGTCGAAGCTTGATTGACTAGATCCGCCCAAGCAACAGCAGGATCACCACAATGGCGAGGAGCAAACCCAAACCCCCGCTAGGGAAATATCCCCAGGAGCGGCTGTGATTCCACGTCGGCAGAGCGCCTACCAGAAACAACACCAAAACGATGATCAGGATGGTTCCGAGCATATTTTCCTCCGCGCCTCTAAGAGTCCTGCGCCAGGCGAGCGCGCCGTTCGTCCGCACTGCCGCTAGTCGGCTTGGCCGCGATCAAACTCGCGATCGTGGTCAAAAGATGATGAGGGTGCTCTCCCTTGGGGTAGAACCGATCAGCGATGATGCCGGCTGGCACCGCCTCCCCACCGTAGTCCCCGCTCATGGCTACAATCGATATCGACGGGTACTGGATACGTACGCGGGAGATCAATTCCATACCGGACATTTCCGGCATATTGAGATCACTGACAATGAGATCCGGGACACTTCCCTTGAGGTAAGACACAGCGCTCGCGCCGTTCTTTGCCATACCCACTTCATACCCAACCGACATCAACAGCATTCCCAAACTCTCGCGAATGCATGGATCGTCGTCCACAACTAAAATCTGAGGTTTGGGACTGTTTGCCATATTGCCACCTGGCCATACCTGATTGAACGAGGTGCCACCCTTTTACGATGTCACGCCCGCGGCAGGAAGTCTGGTCAAAACAGAACATGTCACTGGCAGAGGGTTTGCCGGCAAGTGGTAAAGAGAATTGTTGCGGCTAATCGACGCGGGTGAGCCATTGTGGACAGACTGCAACCGGCCAAAACACATAGGATCAGTTGGTTAGCCCCATTGGGCTTTCCTTGATGCAAACACACTACCTCCACCTCGCCGCATTCACCTGTGACGCATGTAATGGCCCGGTGATCTCGGGATCGTTCGCGACTCGAGAGACTGAAATTGAACGAGAGACCGACATCCGGGAAATCGGTTCGGTTTGTTTATCGTGTAGAAAGCAGTACAGCTCGCTCCCATCGTCGCGTCCCATACGCCATATGGCGCCTCTGGAATGGGGGTCGCGAGAACCGGCACCTAAACAGCAGGCATCGGTCCGAGAACCAGCGTCAGTCGTGAAGCACTATATTCAGTAGAGAACTGTGAACTTTCATTCCACTGGCGTCGTAGTCCACAAATCCGAGCTTCTTGAAGCGATTCATGAAGAAACTGACGCGGGAACGTGTGGTGCCCACCATTTCGGCGAGCGACTCCTGCGTAATCTTTGGAATCACGGGCTCCGGCTTGCCTTCCTTGCCGAAATGCGCCAGCAGTAGAAGAATTCTGGCTAATCTTTTCTCGCTGGAGTTGAAAAGTTGATCTACCAGATCTTCTTCGAAGCGAATGTTGCGAGCCAACAGATGCGAGACAAACAAGTCAGAAAACGAGTGCTCACGGTGCAAAGCCTCAACCATGGACTGCTTGTCGATTCGCAGAATCGTGCAATCCGTCATCGCCGATGCCGAGCCCATGCGAAGGAACTGGCCTGCCATGCCACCTTCTCCGAAGAAGCTGCCTTCTCCTAGCACTCCGACGGTGGCCTCTTTTCCAGCTTGGGAGACGACGGTCAGTTTGATCTTGCCCTTCTGAACGTAGAATACGGCGTCCGCCGTACCTCCCTGGGCAAAGATGGTTTCGCCCTTCTCGAACTCCAGGATCTTCCGGCCGTCACCGATGGTCGCCAGGAATGCCTTGGGATCGAACCTTCGCACGCTCTTCGCTTTCATCTCAACTTACCTATTTCCAGTGGGTGAACGGTGGGCGGACTCTAGGATCACACGAACAAAAGAGTAAAGCCCGGTAAGTCCAACCGAGCTCCCCGAGTCGGATCTCCGTTCCCCAAAGTTTTCGGGGATGGCGTTGACACAAGCTTACTCCAGCTCCAACACAAAGCAAAGAAAGCAAGCGGCAAAATACGCCACTCACGAGCTCCTAATGAGTTCTCTGGGGCTGTACTGAAAGAGGCAAGAACACGGCCCGGCACCGTTACTCGCGGGAACCGTTAGGGATCCAAAGGACTTAGCAGGGAAAGGCGGCTCGGCGTCGACCCTCAAATCGGGGCAAGGTGGCAGGTCGCAATTCTGTCCAGCGCCTGATTAGACACGACTTCCATCTTTGCTGACTGGGACAATGGCGACCCTGGAAAGCAGCCCCGTATCATCCGCTACGCCCAGAATTCGTTTTGCATGTTGCTTGGCCTTTTCCTCACTGACAAATCTCTTGGCGGGACGAGAGATGAGTTTGGCAGCTACGAAATCGACCCTGTAGTAAGTCATATGATTCTCCCTGGGGGTGGCATTGGTGGAACGGTGGCTGATGAATCAGCGTCTCATCGCCAGGTATTTGGCAACAGCGTCCATCGCTGAAAGATCGGTACGTACCGACGTTTATGGCAAACAACACATACCCCCGGACAAATAAAAAGCCGCGGCAGAACGGCTCTTTCAATCCAACCCTCCGCAGGCAAGGCTCTGAACTGATCGCTCTTACACACGCGGCAATGGGCGGACAAAAAGTTCATTTCTCAAGGTGTAACACTGTTCCGGGTATCGAACAGCAGCCATTTCTCCATGGTGTTGCTGGCTGACAGACGGCACACCGTCAAAAGCTGCGTCTGATCTGAGGACGCCAGGAATTTCTCATTGCGCACTCGTCTTGCTTCCGGAGCCGATTGCACCAGCCTCCGCCGGTGTCAGGAGCGACAAGTCGCATCTCGACAAGCCACTTACACATGCAAGGTAATCGCGCTGATGGTCGGCCACCCTTACCGCCTCCAACTCCGTGGCAGACAGCTTGGCGCGATCACAATCCGACCAGCCATCCCAACACTGCGAGACATTTCGCCGGTGCTGGGCCACAGCTACTTCGCTCAACTCGGATGGGCTCAGCTTGCTGAGGTTGCAGGAAGACCAGCCGTTCCAGCAATCAGAGACATTTTTCTGCTCCTCTGCTACAGCAACGCCGGCTGCTTCGGCGGTCGTTAACTTTCCGTGGTCGCATGCGGACAATCCGCTCCAACAATCGACAACCATATTTCGATGCACAGCGGCTGCTACCTCGGCCAGCTCCGGGCCACTGAGAGTAGAGCGATCGCAACTCGACAGTCCGTTCTCGCAGTTCGCAACATTCTGATCGTGCATAGCAACAGCCACCTGCTGTTTGACGGCTGGCGTTAAGAGAGCGCTATTACAGGAATCCCAGGCGTTCTTGCACGCGAACAGGTTCTGTTCCTGGTCGGACGACTGCGCCTCGACAAAAGCTGAGTGACACATCAAAAACGAGGTCAGTGCCATGCAGATTATTCGAAGCCAAGCATTCATACTCTTCCGCCCTCTGAGCATTGCAAACTGAAGCCGGTGCTATGCGCTTTGTTATTGTCCTTCACATGAGTCAGGAAAAGCTGTTCAACATTGCTCAGTGAGCAATAGTGCTCAGACGAACCCAATCTGGGGCGGTAGCATGAGGGAAGGTCGGCTATGCACCACCTCCGCCAGGAATACGTGGTCAGTGCCGCTTTTCCAGGCTGCAACACTAGCTCACTATGCAAACCAATCGGAGAACAGCATGCAAATGCCTGAAAACGACAACGCACAAGAAGGTGTTTCAGAGACTAAGACGGTCACTGGACCAACAACAGCCGCCCGGCCTCATCGTACCGCCGACAAGCGGGCCGCTGCCCTCTACGCCAAGAAAAAGCAAAGACGAGCCGCCCACCGGGTAACGCTGAGAAGATCGCACACCAAGGGATAGGTAGCTGCGTTCAGAGCTGGGCTCACCTCCGCAGGAGAGCTCCCGCGATGGCTCTGCGAACGAAATAGAAAAGGAGCTTTATCTCTAACACGATTCAGGCCGGCACCATCCTCGTCCAGCAATCCGCGCTTCTGCGTTCGGTCGGGACGCAAGGCGAAAACTACATCGATCAGTGGTGCTCGCTGGGAATAATCGAAAGCGCAGAACTCGATCGGAAGCTTCGGGCCGCCGGTTGGAATTTCTTCTTCATTGCCGACGAATTGAGAACTATCGTACCCCCATGGGGTGGTCAGAAGACCCTGCAGGCCGGTGTGAAGCGGTTGCTGGCGCGCACCGGGGCGCAACAATTCAACTGCATGCAACTCAGCAACATCCTTCGAGAAAGCTTCTTGGGTATTCCATTCGTCTCCGTGGTCGCTCACGCTCGCCATGTTCAGCAGGGCAGCCGAATGGAAAGCCTCGCGCAGCGCACGTCAAACGGCAACGGTAGAAACCCGAAATAACAACGAGCGTGGCGAAGGACATAAGAAAAGAAAAATTCAGGAGGGGAAGACATTGGATTGGGACAATATTGAAGGCAACTGGAAGCAACTTACGGTCGCTGCCAGAGAAAATTGGGGCAAGCTCACCGAGCAGGACTTCGAGCAGATTTCCGGCAAGCGAGACCCCTTAATAAGCAAGATCCAGGAAACCTATGGGGTAACCAGAAGAGAAGCCGACAAGCAAGTCTGGGACTGGGGTAAAAGCATGGGCCGACCCGCGAAGAAGTCTGCGTGAGTTAGAGCCCGATCGCGCCGGGTGCCGACATGCTCGCCTGGACTTGGTCTGCCGCAGGCCATCGCGAACCGCGGCAGCGCTCTTAGAAAGATGGGCTATTTGTTCCGGAACTCCCGGCTGCTCCTCCGGCTGCCGACCTCGCCTGAGAAACATCGTAGGATTGAAAGTTAGTGCGCGCTTACCTGGCATCAATATCTCCTGGCCGGTCAATGAGGCGAGGTTGGATCGCGATCGATAGATCCCATTGAAACTGCGCCAGGCTCTGAAGTCGCCCGAACGATGCTGGACGATGGTCGCTGCACCTCGGCATTGGCGGCGCTCGGCGATTGGATGTCGAGCAGAAGAAGTCTGCCGTCGGAGTGATAGCTGTCGCCGGACGAGGTTTGCGCCTGGAAAACCGGATTATCATTAGACAAGTATTCCTGTCGGTCGACCGATAAGCTCTCAGTCAGGTTGGAACCGACGAAATCGCGCTCTGCATCCACGTTGGGGTCGATGCGGTGGTTGATCAAATGCCCTCGCTTGCCGATCACAATGGCGACGTCGTGGGAAGCGGCACCCACCCAGATGGGCGTTCCACCGATGTTGTAGTCGGTTTTCCAAATTCGCAGATGGTGCCGTCGGGTGACGATCGCCTGCGGATCAGGCAACGCATACGAATAGTCCTGCACTCTCCCGAATAGGTAGAACTTGGCCATCGGCAATTGCGCGTCATGGTTTCGATGCCGCAACAAATGCCAAACGAATATCGGCTTCCAATCGTCTGTCTTGATCCACCCCGCACGCGCGAACATTTGCTGCAGGTCTTCCGGTTGGGCTACAAAAACCAGGTTCAGCATATCGCCTTCGCGTCCGTCGCCATTGATCACACGCGGCGGCAGGTAGTCCATCATCTCGGCCAGCTCAGAAGACCGTTCTACGGAGGGTTGTAACCCTGCCGAGGGAACGGAGGTGGCATGGTCGGTATGAGCAGTGATTGCCGTACTCTTTAGCACCATGCTGTCGTGACCACGGGTGAGAAGAAAAACCGCCGCAGCAGGCAAGAAGACCATTCCGGTAGCGATCATCGCGGCTGCCATCATCTTGACACGTGTTCGTCCTTTCACAGCCATGCGTGCACGCAATCCGATCCGGTGGCCGTTAGCCAGCGCTACCGAATCAAGTTTTAGGACCACCTTTCCTCCGATTCCCAGGAACCGCTTGCCTTTAACGGCAGTGACGGAGCCGGTGGCTGCGGTGCCGGCGGAAATCACGGTCAAGCCCTCGACGTTCACATCTCTCACGACAATAAAGTCCAACTGGTCCCCTGGGCGGGCGTGAGCGGAGGAGACGCTCTCGACAAGTTGGAGCTTGATGGGAATTTCGTCTGGAATAGTGAGGCGAGCAGGAATCGCAGTGATCTCCTGGGCCGGTGCACACGGCACAAGAAAGATGGCGATCAGGATGTACGCCGGTACCTTGCCAAAATACGCGCTGAACAATGACCTGCCGCCTTTGTTGGGAGGACTAGCCCTCACCCCGCGACGGCCAAACTAGTGCTTACTTGCATTAGTGATGGATATTACGTAATGTGATTGGTAAAGGGGGAGCCTTTGCCAAGAACAGCGCCGGTACCGGAATGTTCGCGAGAAGATCGCCAGGTTTTAGAAGATTGGGCGCACAGCCGTACGCTAGAAGCGCGATTGGTGGAACGAGCGAGAATCGTTTTGGGATGTCTGGAAGGGCAGCCGGTCAGCACGGTGGCCCGGAGTTGGAAGGTGCGGCCGAACACGGTGATCGATTGGCGTCGGCGCTTTGCGGCGGAGGGAATAGCGGGATTGCGGGACCGTCCGCGATCGGGCAAACCGCCGCGATATACAGGGGAGTTTCGCAAGCAAGTGCTGGCCACGCTGGAAGAACCGCCGCCAAAGGGACAAGCGGTATGGGATGGGCCGGCACTGGCGAAGCATTTGAAAACATCGGTGCATGCGGTCTGGCGCGTGTTGCGGAAAGAAGGCGTATGTTTGGCACGCCAGCGCAGTTGGTGTGTCAGCACGGACCCGGAGTTCACGGCCAAGGCCGCCGATGTCGTGGGTTTGTACTTGAATCCCCCACAGAATGCGTTGGTTCTTTCGGTCGATGAAAAGCCGAGTATTCAGGCGTTGGAGCGGAAGACGGGATTCGTGGAAACCGACAGTGGGAAAATCGTCCGCGGTTTCAAGAGCACCTATAAGCGGCACGGCACCTTAAATCTGTTTGCCGCCCTGGAAGTCGCCACGGGCGCCGTTCATACGCAGACGACTGGCAAGAAGCGGCGAATTGAGTTTCTCGAATTCATGGATCGCGTGGTCGCCGATCTCCCGGTGGGAAAAGAAATCCACGCCATCTTGGACAATTACTGCATCCACAAGAAAAACGATGCCTGGCTGGCGGCTCATCCCAACGTGTTCTTTCACTTCACGCCAACGTCGGCCAGTTGGTTGAATCAAGTTGAAGTCTGGTTTGGTATTCTGAGCCGCAAAGCACTGCGGGGAGCGTCTTTTCGCGACATCGAGCAATTGCGCCAAGCGATTGAAGACTTCGTGGCAGCCTACGGACCCAAAGCCAAGCCGTTCGTCTGGCGTAAACGCGAAGTCAAAGGTTCGCAGTTGCGCAATACTATCGTTAACTTACGCAATTAAGTACTAGTTAGCGCATTGGCGCGTCGTGCACGAGACACGTTAGCGCCGTCAGGAACGCTTGTATGTTCAGAATTGCACACCCCAAATATCACGTCATGTGGGAGACCAAGCATTTTCGAGAGCTCAGGGAAGAAGAACGCAAGGCAAGTTACGGCGCCTCAACTCCTCAAGCATGATCTGGCGTAGAGTTCAGCTTGGACTGCGCCGCCATTCAAGATTTTGCCTTCAGATCCAGTTCCATCAATCAAAAGGATTCGAACAAAAAATGCCATATCGTCCCTCCTTTAATATGCTCAAGGCCTTGTAAAGGCGAGCAACTAAGACTCCGTATTTGTTATTCTTCCGCACCAGGCTCGTCGCATTCTCGTCTGGACTGCTAGGATTAGTTCCGTCATGGCCAGTTATCCCACGATCGTAAGATCCGCGCACTAAGCAACTGCGAAATAGCTATCAGGGGCCGTCTACGACCATTGAAGACTGCCTGAAGACTTCTTCAGGGCAGGTGTCTCAGAGTGTCAGCGCGCTGTCTTGATCACACCCGGAGACACCTAGTCCGATGAGCAGCTGTCACTTCGGTGTCGATGCTTCGCACCACTCTCTCGACGGCTTGCTTGACCTCATGTGAGACTTCCACTCCAATCTCGAAATGCCGTCCTTCGATTCCGTAGACACGCAGCTTGATCGGCAGGCAGCCTAGAACGCGAGACAGCTCGATCGCTTCCGCCAAGCCCAGTCCATGCGTGGAAGGCGTTGAACTGGGGGAGGCAAGTGGATGCTGGCCGTCCCAAAGAGTCACAGAGCCCGCCGGCGCACCGGTCATCACCGCGTCCACCACGACCACGTCATCGACGCCGCTCCAAGACTCAATCAGCTCCGCAGCGTCACCACGACAAATCTGAGCATCAATCCCCAGTTGCCGCAGGCCTTCCGCGACCAGCACTCCAGCAACGTCATCGCCGCAGTCTCGGTTGCCACAGCCAATGATTAGCATCGCTCAATCCTTACCTCGTTCCCCTCGCGCTCCACCACAACTCTCAAAAAATGCGTCGCGCAAGAAATACATGGGTCATAGCTCCGCACCGCCTGCTCGCACTTCCATGTAGCTTCCTCGATGGGCCACGCCACCAGTTGCGCCGCATACTCGCGAAGATCATCCTCGATCCGTTTCTGGTTTTGGGAGGTTGGTGGCACGATCTTGGCGGTGACGATCATCCCGTTTTCATCCAAGGCGTAGCGGTGATAGAGAATGCCGCGGGGGGTGCCTCAGTAATCGCCTGACCGACACCTATTCTGTTGTGGACCTCGACTCGTGGCGCGGCCGGAGGCTCGTATTCGTGAATGGCTCGCAACGCCTCCGCACAGGCGAAGACGAGTTCAACCGCGCGGACCACGATGCTTCGGAAAATGTTCTTTACGGGCGGTCGTAGGCCCGCATCGATCGCCGCCTTGCGTGCCACCTCAGGGAGCTTGTCGAAATTCAAGTTAAACCGTGCCAGCGGGCCTACGAGGTACGAGCCTCTTCCTCGCACTACGGAGTGCAAGGCGTTTGAGTGCTTGACATGCAACTCGACAAAGTGATCTTCGTATTCCGCGGCGTCGATATCCAGACCGCGATTCGACACCAATCGTCCTTCGTTGAACGGATACTCGTCCGCATGACGAAGTGCTACGAACTCGTAGTCCTGCTCGAAGGTGGGAAACTGCAAACCAGCGGTCCAGCGCACAGCTTCCAGCGAGGCTTCGAGAGCCCATTCCAGCTCGTCCACCAAATCGCGTAGCTGTTGCTTGGTGGGTGTCTTGTAAAAGCCTCCGACCGCCGCGGAGATGGGATGGATCTCGCGTCCTCCAAGCAATTGCACAATCCGATTGCCAATCTTCTTCAGCCGGAGCGCTTTTTCGACCACGGCTCGGTGGTCTCGCGCCATGGCGATTGAGTCCTGGTAGCCAAGGAAATCGGGCGCGTGCAACATGTAAACATGCAGGGTATGACTCTCGATCCACTCGCCACAGTAAAAGAGACGACGGAGCAGGCGAACCGCAGGATCGATCGGGACTCCCAGAGCCCGTTCGATCGCGTGCACGGCGCTCATCTGGCAAGCGATAGGACAGATGCCACAAATTCGCGCCGTAATGTCTGGAGCTTCGGAAAAGTGCCGCCCCCGCAGGAATGCCTCAAAAAAACGCGGCGGCTCGTAAATTTTGAGCTTCACATCGGCTACGCGTTCACCCACGAGTTTGATGTAAAGGGAGCCCTCGCCTTCCACGCGGGCCAGCGTGTCGACCCGAATTGTTCTCGCTCCGCGGCCGCTCATGTTCGTTCACACTCCTCGCTGGCCTTGCGGAACTGCCACGCCCAGGCATTGAACCCTCGAAACGCTCGCGAGATCTGAGCATCAGACTGTCCGAGAATCCGGAACTGATTGGTCAGCGATGCTGTGTTGGGGGTCTCCATGGGCCCGTAACACCCGTAGCAGCCACGATCGTAGCTGGGGCACAGCGCTCCGCACCCCGCCTGGGTTGCCGGGCCGAGGCAAGGGATCCCGCGGGCAACGGCGATACATACATTCGCCTTGCGCTTGCACTCGATGCACACACTGTACGAGGGGACATTAGGCTTGCGCCCGGCCAGCGTCGCGGTGATCAATTCTACGAGTTGGTATTTGTTGATCGGGCAACCGCGCAGTTCGAAATCGACTGGAACGTGCTCAGCTATCGGAGTCGAGAGCTTCAGCGTGCTGATGAACTGGGGTGTGGCATAAACGATCCGGATGAACTCATCAACATCCTTCCAGTTACGCAAAGCTTGAATGCCGCCTGCCGTGGCACAGGCCCCAATTGTGATCAGAGTCTTGCATTGCCTCCGCACTTGTTGGATGCGCTGGGCATCTTGATACGTGGTAATCGACCCCTCGACCAGGCCGATATCATAAGGACCTTTCGACATCGCGCGTGTGGCTTCAGGAAAGTAGGCAATATCCACTGCCCCAGCAATGCCGAGCAGTTCATCTTCAGCATCGAGCAGGCTTAATTGACAGCCGTCGCACGAAGCGAACTTGAAAACACCAATTTTGGGCTTAGCGTTTTGATCTAGAGCTCATACTTCTCCAGTAGCTTCCGGATCTTCTCGTAACGGAAAATAGGCCCGTCCTTGCAGATGAAGTGTGGGCCATACTGGCAATGGCCACAAAAACCGACGGCACACTTCATGTTCCGCTCCATCGAAAGGTATATATCGTCGCGGCTAAGCCCATGCATTTCCAGCTCCCGTGTGACGAAGCGCATCATGATCTCAGGACCGCAGACCATCGCGACCGAACTCGCTGGCTGTAGGCGGGAGTATTTGAACAATGTCGTGACTACACCAACGTGGCCCCGCCAGTTCAGGCCACCATAGTCGACCGTGACCAGCACTTGAGTCTCGCGGTTGCGAGCCCATGTCGCCAGTTCCTTGCGATACAGAAGGTCGCGTGGGCTGCGCCCTCCGTAGAGTATTACCAATCGCCCATAGTCTTTCCGATTCTGCAAGACGTGATAGATCATCGGCCGCAAAGGCGCCAGGCCGATCCCACCAGCCACTAGGATGACGTCCCGCCCGCGAGCGGCCTCTACCGGCCAGCCTGCCCCGAATGGACCTCGTACACCCACGCCGTCGCCCACTTCCCGATTCACCAGCGAATGAGTAGCCTGACCGACTGAACGCACCGTGTAGACCAGGCGGTCGTGCAACGCAGGGTCGCCGCTAATGGAGATTGGCAACTCGCCAACACCGAACACCCACAGCATGCTGAACTGCCCGGGCTGGAATATACTTCCGTTCACTGGGTTCTCGGGTTCGAGTCTCAAGGTAAACGTGTCCGGCGTCTCCTTGGCCACCTGTCGTACGGAGTAGGGCTGGGGAAGCATCGGGTCGCTTGTAATTGCTGTTGCCATCGTCGTCATCTGACTGCGTATACGTCGAGCAACTGCAAGCGTGTCGCCTCCAGTCGCTGCTCCATGATCTGCGCAAATCGCTTCAAAACCTCGTAGCCCAGATCGTGGTTCTCCTCGCACTTCGTTCGCAAACACTTTCCATCGAGCGCAATGGAGCGCACGTCGTCGACAGCGCGCGCGTGGAATTTCCATTGAAAGGGTGGCAACAGCCACGACCACCCCAGGATTTCCCCCACGCTCAAGGTCGAAACGATAATCGGCTTGTGCTGGGGCGCCAGAACCTCGACGGCAACCTTCCCTTCCCGAATGAGGTAAAAGGTGTTGGCTGGGTCCCCTTCCCTGAGAATGTAGGTGCCTGCTTTGAACCGCACGTTAGACGCACAGCTCACCATCAGATTCGTGAAGCCGTCATCTAGACCGACGAAGAACGGGTGCTCCGCAATGATGCGTTCAAGGGGTTCCATTCGTGCCTCCTTCCCGAATAGCCCTGACCTCCTCGGTGATGTCGATACCCACCGGGCACCAGGTAATGCAACGACCGCAGCCAACACATCCCAAACTGCCGAACTGATCGATCCAGGAGGCCAGCTTGTGAGTCATCCACTGGCGATAGCGTGCTCTGGCGGAGGTTCGGACACTGCCTCCGTGAATATAGGAAAAGCTTTGCGTGAAGCAGGAATCCCAGCGGCGCCAGCGTTCGGCGTGATCTTCGGTAATGTCAGTTACATCTTCCACAGAGGTGCAGAAGCATGTGGGGCAGACCATTGTGCAGTTGGCACACGTCAGGCAACGGCTGGCCACGTCGTCCCAGCGCGGATGCTCAAAGTTCTCGTAGAGAAGCTCTTTGATGCCAGTGGTATCGATGCTACGCACCTGCTCGTTTGCCGCTGCTGCCACAGCCGCGTCTGCTTCATGAAGATCCTGTTCAGTGGCCCGAGCCGTATGCAATTCGGCGAGCACCTCGGCGCCATGATCGCTCGTTGCCGATACGACGAAGCGGTGCCCCGTTGACCCAATGAGTTCCGTGAGTACCAAGTCTGCACCATTTTGCACCCGCGGCCCGGTTCCCATCGACGCGCAAAAACACGTCGCCGCCGACTGCGTGCATTGCACCGCGATGACGAACGCGCGCGCCCGTCGCCCCTGGTAGATCGGATCGCGATACTTGTCGTCGAGCAGCACTCGGTCTTGCACCGCAATGGCAGCCAGTTCGCACGCCCGCACTCCAAGAAATGCCTGAGGATGCTTGGGCTGCGTCTCGTTATTGAGGATTCGGAATGTGCCGCCCTGGCGATCCGCTGACCATAGCCGCACGTCCGCCGGGTGCAGATATTTCTTCCAGCTCTGCGGTCCTACTGCATATCCGAAGAGAGCTTCGTCATCCCGCCGCTTCAGTCGATACCGCCCGGGCTCCTGCTCATCGGTCCAGCCCGTGGGCAGATCCTTCACTGACTCAAGCTTGTCATAAACGATCGCCCCGTCCCGTACCGTAGGCCCGATGATCTCGTAGCCTTTGCGGCTCACCGCTTCCAGCAACTTCCCTAGCTGGCTCGCGTCTAAAACCCCATGCCCTTGCGGTGACACACCATCACCCCCATTACGTCTCCATGCCAACAAGCCGCCGGCAACTATAAGGTCTACTTCCTATGCGGCCAACTAAGGAAATTGCCGCGACCGCTCTTCCTGCCACGCATGCACATTCTCAACCCTCGGCCCCAACAATTCCAGCCGTTTTCGTCAGCGCAGGGGTGACGTCCGAACGGCTCAGTTGGGGCAAAGTCACCTTCTCGTGAACTGACCTAATTGAGACGAGTTCAATCCTGGAAGTGCATCTTGGCTGTCTGGAGAAAGTATTCCTAAGTCACGGCGACTCTGAATGTACGGGCCAGTACGGATGTCGTTCGACGCGGGCCCGAAGTCTGCTTGGAGGATGGTCCGGCAACCGCATTGGCACCACCACTTGGACGTAAAACGCCCTACGCTTTCTTGTACGGCGTGTCGTCCGCTCTCAGTCGGCGGTTTGGCGACAAACCGTCCAGTGAAAAGGCGATACCAATCCTCTGAGCGTTATCATCAATCTGGCAATGGTACCGGAGGCCCTTGGAACGGGCCGCGCCTCTCTCAAGCACGCGTTTGCGTGACGCTCAAGTGGCGTTGTCCGATTCCTCACTCTGGCGCAACTTCAACAATCGTCAATGTTGTACGGCTGAGATCGTATCCTCCTTCAGTAGGCCCCGAAGCCAGTCTTCGTTAATCGGAGTTGAGCAACCGATCATGCTTTGCAGCAGTCTGCGATCTTCTGGTTCCGTGGTCCTGAATGTTGTCACGAGCACGTTCTTGCTAGGATCAGCCGTATACGAGCCGCCAGGGAGAGAGAGAAGCTTGACGTATTCAAAATCGCCAAACACCTCTATTACGTCGTGGTTGGGAACGGCCTCGCCGATTGCCAGCTCAACGTCGCTCGGAGCGCAAAACAGGGTTGCGAATTTTCGATCGTTGAAGAACTTCCATGCAGCTTCAATCTCGCTCGCGTTGACTGTGGCTTCGTGCTCGTCGACGCAAAGCATCCAAGTCTTTTCGATGTCTGCGCGCCCGCCGATCTCCTCATAAAACGCCAGCCAGTCGCGGCTGTGCTTCTTGGTTTGTGGATTGGCGACTACCCGTTCAATCAGCATGTGTTTCTTCGTTGCGAGAACCAACTTGCGCGTAATCTCTAATCTCTCGGGCCCACGCATTATGTCGCCATCACTAAGAATCTTTCTCACGTATTCAGACCAGTCATTGAAAAACCTGGCTGCGATCGGAGTGAAATAAGGCACTAACGATTGCGCAAGGGATTCGATCTTGCACATTGCGAGTCGGTACTCATCCAAATACGGATCGCCGATTCCGGTCAGCACCTTGGCTGCTTCGAACGGGATTAGACTTATGTCGAATTGCATCGCCTCGGGGGTAGAGACTTGTCGGACGCGGGTTAGCACCGGAGTATACCGTTCAGGCCCATCGGCTTCTGGCAGTTGGGTCCACCGTGGGTCAGGAGTCTCGCCGTGGACGGCACGCACCAGTTGTGCTTGTAAATCTTCAACCCAAGCCGGCGATTTCTCGTTTTTGCGTTCAAGCCAGTGTTTGACAAGAACTTCGAAAGTCGTGTTATGTTCGCACTTACTTATGCCGAATATGTGTGAAGCGTGAGGATCCATTTCCCGTACGATCACCGAGTTTCTAAACTGTGCTAAGTCTGCGCCAGTGCTTCCTGACTGGGCGATATCTTCAGTCTTCAGCTCCAGTCGAATGAACGGCTGAGGAGACCACTCGGCGACCTCGCGTTTCGGTATGACTTTCATGAGGCGAGAATGGAGATCTTTGGCAGCCTCCTTCACCGGCGGCCCGTCGGCCGAAAACTTCGGCGCGACTGCTTCATCAGCGCCTGGGAAGAAATCGGGGCTCGTAAGATACTTCTGTACGAACGCGTAGATAGCATCCGAATCACGCACGTCGACGCGGACCTCACTCTGAAATACCTTAGGTGTATCCGCACCACACTGCAGAACAATGATTCTGGTCTGCGGGGATGCTGGATTTGTTGCGACGCCGCATTCCCACATGCAATACGACCAGTCTTGGTCCTCAGTCGTGTAGACGAGAAGCACGACCCCGGTCTTCCAGAGTGCCTCTTTTAATTCCTGATTGAGCGGCTGACCCAACCTTGGACCCTCGGCTAACGGGTCGGACGACTGGAAGACCGAGACTTCGCCTAGACTGGTCCGCTGGATGAATTCTCGGAGCTCGGTCGCGATCTTACGATCGGAGTGTTTATGACTAATGAAAATGCTCGGTTGGCGCGTCATGATATAACTCCTCTCACTCGAGCATCACAGCGGGAATCGTAAGACTTTCGGTCATTGCTTGTCAGTGATGTCCGACTCAAAGCTAAGTGACAACATGACGGGCAACCCTTCCGTAATCAGTCTCAGTGATTGCAGGTTCGAGAATCATCGTTGGCGGTAACCCCGGTGGTGAAGAGGCTCAGGCTCGGCGGGGTGCTAACGACCCGAACTTAGTCGGCTACCGAACCGTTAGCTGTGAAGCGTTAAGCTTGGCCGAATACATGTGTTTGTGGGCAACCGAATCGCACGATTTCGGGTACCGCAGTGTCAAGCACTTAGGGCAGGAGATTTGCGGGGGTAATCGGGCAAGCTGGGGAGCGTTCGTTGAGCTGTGCCATTGCTGGCGTTGACGTCGGACAATTGGCCGAAGCTCTGTGTGCCGATAAGACAGAACAGATATGTCACGGCCCTTTCACGAGGAGCGACGGAGGTTGAACGCCCGCTCCGCGCAGAATCTCACTTGAGTTGCAATTGTCGCACGTCTCCGCGCTCTCTACTTCCGAGGAACCAAGGGCCACCGATGGCCAGATCAGCTTCTCAAGTTCATGGCAGACAACGTTTTGTTCCCGCAAACTGCCGATCGGTTCCGCGATGTAGGCTGAAGCGGCCCGAGAGAAAAGCTACTGAAATCGCCTTTAGCTCTACTGTTGGGGCGCGGGAGACACGGAGGAGGACGAGGGTCCGCTAGTTCCTGGTCGGAACTCCATCACACACTCATGTGGGGTTTTGACCTGGTTCGAAAGACAAACAGAGAATTGCTGAGCCCGATCATCCCCCGCGCTTTCGTCGTCGACAACGGGGTGATGCACAGTGATGCGCGCCATTCGCGGCTCGAAGTGGCTACCATCTTCTGTCCAGTACTCACCGGTACGAGTGTCCGTTACGATTCCATGGCCCTCGCCAATTGAATATTGGTATCGACCATTTTGTGAGTTCTCAAACAGCGCTAACGAAATGGCGAAGATGCCAATAAGTAATCCAACTCTGAAACCCTTCTGCATAAGCAGCCTCTTGCTTGCACGGCCTAAAAGGTATCCGTAGTCTCGCTCGGTGTTACCCGTAATCATATTCCGGGACACTGGCCAGGGACACTCCTTTCTCCGTGGCCGGCCTCAGAATCCAATTCGGGCTTCGGTTGAGACAAATGCGGTTAGCCCGCGACATGACGCAAGAGAAGTTCGCCGAAAGAGCGGGCATTTCCGTTGATTTTCTCAGTCTGCTGGCTGAAGATTCTGCATCCTCAATTGACACTTGCCGAAGCAGAGTCGAGTAAGCTGACGCAGATGGTGAAATTCCGCGAGCGGATGGAAAAGCTGGGCTATGCACTAGATACAGGTCCGATCACGATGTACTTCCTTACTAGGCGTGTGTCAGAAATGGATGTCGCCAAACTTCGAGCAATGATCCCGTGGCGCGATTTAGTGGACAAGTGGAAACACCTGGAGGAAGGGTAGTGCTGTTCCCGGCGGTGTGGCCGCAGCAAATGTATGTCTATCACCGCTTCTTCCACCCGCAATACACCGCATACATCGGGCCTGACCGTGACGATAGATAAGCTTGGCGACCGCCAGCTACCGGTATCTCGTTCTCTCGCACATTGAATACCGCGAATGTGCAGCCGGGCACTCACCTTCGCATTCCCATTTCGGAGCTAGTCACACTCTCCTGTGACGAACTCTCTTGGTCGTCACCGCTCAGTTGTTTACAATGGCTGCCATGAGGAGAGGGGAGAATTGTCTCTCGCCGAATTTTGCTTCTTGACGGGGATGTGTGACGCGATCAGCTCGTCGTAACTTCTGTTGGCCTCTGTTAGCAACTTTACAAACAATCGAACTCCTCCAGCTTCCGAAAATGGCAGCTAAGTCCTTACTTTGGAGGATTTTGCCCGTAACCCTCACGCGCTCAAGGTTTTGCGCGGCTTCGCCGAAAATGACCGCATCATTTCAGGATTTTAGAGACATCCCGGGGGGAGGGGGTACCACCGACGCTACACCAGCAGAGGGGCAAGATTATCTTTGCCAGTTCGATTACCAATTAGCTAACGCCCGCGCCCATGGCGCGGCGATTCTTGCCTTGTATCAGGGCACGACCTTTATTCGTGCCGATGCAGAACTATGTGAGGACCGGGCTTTAGCCCCTGTCTTCTCCCGACCACAGGGGCTAAAGCCCGATGGTTGGGGACGCGATACGGCCCGACTAAAATCGGGTCCTGGCACAAACCAACTCGCCCCCCAGTCAAAACTCAAAACTCGAAACCCGAAACCTGAAACTCGGAGCTTGAAACTCTTAATCGCGTTCCTCCTTCTCTCTGCGGCTGGCTTTTCTCAAACCATCCCTCCCACCGCCATGAACGATCCCGCCAAGCTCGAGAGCAAGACCGTCGCCGACTTGCAGACCTTCTCCATCGAGAGGCTGTATACCACGCGCGCCATCGGCGGTAGCACCTGGTCGCCCGATGGCAAGCAGGTCGCGTTCGTCACCAACATCACCGGTCGCAACAACATCTGGATTGTTTCCTCCGACGGTGGATGGCCGACGCAGTTGACCATCAGCGATCAGCGGCAAAGCGCGCCGGCGTGGTCGCCCGACGGCAAGTGGATCGCCTACGCCTCCGACTACGACGGCAACGAGCAGTGGGACATCTTCGCCGTCTCGCCTCAGACCGGCGAGGTTGTGAACCTCACGACTACGAAGGAGACTTCGGAGGATGCGCCGGTCTGGTCACCCGACAGCAAGAGCCTGGCCTACGTGGTGAAGGCGAAAGGCGCCTCTAGCTACGAAATTGACCTGATGGAGTTTTCCACGCGACGAGTCCGGCACATCACGAAAGACACGCCCGCAGACGAGAGCAACTTCGCCCCGATTTTCTCGCGCGACGGCCAATCTCTTATCTACACCCAGGCTGACGCCGGCGACCGCAACAGCAATATCTTCCGCGTCGATCTAGCGTCGATCAAGGCGACGAACCTCACGCCACACGAGGGCGAGCAGACTTACTTCGCCTCCGACATCTCGCCCGACGGCAAGACTCTGCTCATCACCTCGAACGCCAGCAACGGCTACAACAACGCTGGGTTGCTGGATATCGCAACTCAGAAAATCACCTGGCTCACGAACGATAAATGGGAGGTCAGCGCTGGATCGTTCTCTCCCGATGGCACGAGCGTTACGTGGTCGGCGAACGTCGAAGGCAACACCAATCTTTATCTGTACGACTTTGCGAGTCGTAAATCCGGGATGCTGCCGATTGCCGCAGGGGTAAACTCACTCGCGGGCAATCCGGCGGCATATTCGCGTGACGGCGCAAAGCTGCTCTACTATCACAACGGCCCCACGGCTCCCAACGATCTCTGGAGCTACGGCCTGAAGACAAAGCAGGCGCAACAGCTCACCCACGCACTGGTCGGCGGCATGCGATCGGCTGACATGGTTGAGCCTTACCTCGTGCACTATCCCAGCCGCGACGGCAAGTGGACCATCTCAGCCTTCGCCTACATCCCGAACAACATCCAGCGCAACGGCAAATACCCCGCTATCGTGTATATCCACGGAGGGCCCACCGGGCAGTTCGTCAACACGTTCAACCGCAGTATTCAGTACCTCGTCAACCAGGGCTACGTGGTTATCGCGCCGAACTTCCGCGGCTCCACCGGCTATGGCAAAGACTTCATGAAGGCCAATTACCGCGACGAAGGCGGTGGCGACTTGAACGATATCGTTGACGCGGCGGAATGGATTGCGAAGAGCGGCTTCGTCGACAAGAAGAAGCTGGTTTCGATGGGCGGCAGCTACGGTGGCTACCTGACGATGATGGCGGTCACCAAATATCCCGACATGTGGGGCGCCGGCGTGTCGATTGTGCCCTACGTGAACTGGTTTACCGAGCTCTCCACCGAAGACCCGGCGATTCGTGCCTACGACATCTCGATTATGGGTGACCCGGGGGAGAACAAAGCGCTGTACGAAGATCGCTCGCCGATTAACTTCATCGACCGCATCAAGGCGCCTATCCTGCTGATCGCGGGCGGCAACGATGTGCGCGATCCCAGCAACGAGGCGCAACAAGTCGCGGATGCGATCAAGAAAAAAGGCGGCGTCGTGCAGCTAAAGATCTATCAGGGTGAAGGCCATCAGTTCTCGCGTATCGAAACCCAGATTGATGAGATGAAAACCATCTCGGACTTTTTGAAAGTCCGCGTGCCTTCGCCAGGATGTGGATGCTCGATTTATGAATAAAGTCGATAAGAACCACAGCGGCTCAGAGACACAGAGAGGATAAAGAATCCAAAAACTCTCGTGCCTCTGTGTCTCTGTGGTTCCGGCGAGCGTTTGTGCAAGATGAGGATCACTTCCCGCGCAGCGGTTTCAGCGCGTCGCCCCAGGCGATGACCTGATCGAGCATGGCGTGAACGGATTTGTCATGATGTGGCGCAGGTTTGAACGCGGTGAAGTTTTCGAAGTCGGTGAACAGCGACAACGCCACCTGCGCGCGCACATCGGCGACCATGATCTCGCCCATCACCAGGCGCAAGCTCTCGACTGCGCGCACTCCGCCGCCGCTGCCGTATCCGACGAATCCCGCGGACTTGTTATTCCACTCTTTGTAAAGGTAATCGATGGCATTTTTCAGCGCGCCAGACGTTCCGTGATTGTATTCAGGGGTAACGAAAACGAATGCATCGAAGCTATCGATCTTCGCCGCCCATGCCTTCGTATGTGGATTGCCATACTGGTGCAGCGACGGCGGAATCGGCTCGTCAAGCAACGGAAGCTTGTAATGGTCAACGTCAACGATTTCATATTCGGCGTCGTTGCGCGTGCTTGCGATCTGATGCACCCACTTGGCAACGGCTTCGGCTTTGCGACCCGGACGAGTACTGCCTACAACAATGGCAACTTTCAGCATGATGTGCATTCCTCGCGCACTTGGATTCACGCCAGGCGAAGCAGGATTCATTGCGAGCGTCTCTACTTCTTGTTCGATCGTCCGGTTTCTACGCGTGGATTGTGCTTGGGAGCGGCTGCAAGGCGTTGCGAGAGCTATCTCTTGGTTGTCATCCCGAGCGCAGCGAGGGACCTGCTTTTCGCAGGCGTGCTGCGACAATTGCCTCCACCAATCCCTGCATCGTGTACTGCTTAGCCTCGATGTCCACGGGCAGTCCGAACTCGCGCAAGGTCGCCGAGGTTACAGGACCGATGGACGCAGTATGAACTCCGGCCTTGATGGCTGCACGCGCTCCGCGCAGACCAAGCAGGCTGACGAAGTTCTTCACCGTCGACGAACTGGTGAACGTGATGGCATGAGGTTTCCGTCTTCCAGCGAGCGCCGCGCGCAAACGTCGTGCCGAAGACTCCGGCGCAACCGTCTCGTACGCTTCGATGACATCGACCGTCGCTCCCGCTTTGCGCAGCTCGCGGGGAATCACATCGCGCGCGACTTTGGCGCGCACCAGCAATACGCGCTTGCCTTTCACGCGGCGGCGCAGCGCGGCCACCACGGACTCAGCGATGTACTCCTTCGGCGTGACGGAAACTCGGAGGCCAAGTTTCTCGATGGCGCTCTGCGTGGCCGGACCAATCGCCGCGATCTTCAGGTGGTCGAGGCTCGACGAATCGATCTCTTTCTTCGCCATGCGCTCGAACATAGCCTCAACGCCGTTGACACTGGTCAGGATGAGCCAGTCGTAAGCAGCGATACCTTGCAGGGCTGCGTCGAGTGGCTGATACGAACTTGGCTTGCGAATCTCGATGAAAGGAATTTCGATGACCTGGCATCCCAGGTCGCGGAGCAGGGAAGACAGTCCGCCGGCTTGCTCCTTCGCACGCGAGACCAGCACGCGACATCCGGTAAGAGGAAGCTCCTTGGAAGATTTACTCACGGCTGTTGCGGAGCCGCTGCGGCTTCGCCGTATACGTCTTCCAGAATCCGGGTCGCGCCGCGCTTTAGCAGAGCGTCGCCCACTTGCTCTCCCAGTGCAACGGGATCGCTGCCCTCTCGAAACTCGCGCAGCACCTCCGAACCATCTGGCCGCGCTACCACTCCCGTCAGGTGGAGCACGCCGTTCTTCACCTGGGCGAAAGCGCCGATTGGAACCTGGCAGCCGCCTCCCAACTTGTTGAGCAGCGCGCGTTCGCACACGGTTGCGGCGCGCGAATCGGGGTCGTTCAAGAACTCAAGATGCTTGCGGGTGTCAGCATCACCTTCGCGAATCTCGATGCCCAGCGCGCCCTGTCCTGCCGCAGGACACATGAAGCTCTCCGGCAAGTACTCGCGGATGAACTGCGTCTTGCCCAATCGCGTAAGCCCGGCAGCGGCGAGGATGATGGCGTCGTACTCGCCTTGCTCGAGTTTCCGCACCCGCGTGTCAACATTGCCGCGCAAGGGATGGACGTCGAGATCGGCGCGAAACGCTTTGAGTTGCGCCTGGCGGCGAAGGCTGCTGGTGCCTACGCGCGCGCCCTTTGGCAGGCTGTCGACGCAGTCGTAATGGACCGATAGGAACACGTCATGCGGATTCACGCGTTGTGTGATCGCTACCAGTTCGAATCCCGGCGGCAGTTCCGTCGGCAGGTCTTTCAAGCTGTGGACGGCGAGATCGACACGGCCTTCTGCGAGCGCTTCCTCGATCTCTTTAGTGAACATTCCCTTGGTGCCGACCTTGGCAAGCGCGACATCGGTGATCTTGTCGCCCGTGGTCTTGATGATCTCCAGCTCGACCTCGTGCCCGCGTGCGCGCAACAGGTCGGAGATATGGTGCGCCTGCCAGAGCGCCAGTTGCGAGCCGCGCGAACCAATCCGCAGGCGCGCCATCAGCGTCGCACCTCGACCTTGTCGGCAGCCGAGGCGCTGGTCTCGCCGGCGGCGGACGCCTTTTTCACTTCGCGGAGGTTGAACAGCTTGCGCACCAGCTCGATGACGGTGGTTGCCTCCGAGGATTCGCGCGCCGCTGTCTTCAATGTGGTGATAGGCGTGTGCATGATCTTGTTGATGATGCCTTTTGTGAGGGCGTCGACCGCCATTTCCTGCTCGGGCGTGAGCGTGCCGAGACGGCCGCGCAAGCGATCGATTTCCGCCTGGCGCACGGTCTCAAGGTGCTCCTGGAGTGAGACGATCGTCGGCACTACATCGAGGGTTTGCAGACGCGCGAGAAACTTCTCGACTTCGTTTTCGACGATGGCTTCCGCGCGATCGGCCTCCACCTTGCGGTCGGACATGTGCGACACCACCACCTGCTGCAGGTCGTCGATGTCGTACACGAAGATGCCGTCGAGCTTGTTCATTTCCGGATCGACGTCACGCGGAACGGCAATGTCGATGAAGAACATCGGTCGATTGCGGCGCTTGCTCAGAAACTTCTCGCCATGCTCTTTGCGGAAGATGGTATGAGGCGCGCCGGTGGAGCTGATGACGATGTCAGCGAGATCGACCGTGTCGTAAAGCTTCTCGAAGGGAATGGGCTCGCCGTTGAATTTTTTGGCCATAGCGGCGGCGCGCTCCAGGGTGCGATTGCCGACATAGATTTTTGTCGCGCCATGGGCCAGAAGATGTCGCGCTGCCAACTCGCACATCTTGCCTGCGCCGACGAGGTAGACGCTCTTGCCTTCGAGATTGCCGAAGATCTTCTGCGCCAGATCCACAGCGACCGAAGCGACCGACACCGCCGAGGTTGCGATCTGGGTTTCTGTCCTGACGCGCTTGGCGACCGCGAAGGCGCGCGACAACAGCGCGTCGAGTTGTGAATCGATGGCGCCCACAGCACGCGCTGTGGCATAGGCTTCCTTCACTTGCCCGAGGATCTGCGGCTCGCCCACCACCATCGAGTCGAGGCTTGAGGCCACGCGAAACACGTGCCGGATCGCGTCGCGGTCGCGGTATTCGTAGAGATGTTGCCGGTAAGGAGCGGGATCAAATCCGTACAGACTGCGCATGCATTGGCGAATGTCGGCCTGGCCGTCTTTGGTTCGTGCCACCAGTTCCACCCGGTTGCAGGTGGAGACGATCATCGCCTCCTCCACTCCGGGATGCGAAGCCAGACACTTCACGGCTTCGGGCAGCCTCGCCTCGGGGATGGCGAACTGCTCTCGCACCTCCACAGGGGCTGTCTGGTGGTTCACGCCGATGACGATCAAGTTCATGATCGGAAGCTATGCACCCGGCTAAAGTAGTTCGCCGCCCATGCGCCGAGCGCCACCACGAACGCCACCGTGGCGAGCAGCGCAGCACGGCGGCCGCGCCATCCCGAGCTCCAGCGCATGTAAAGCAGAAGCATGTAGACGATCCACATCAGGAACGACAACAGAATCTTCGGGTCGTAGAAGAACAGCGGCCCATACTTATCGATGGCCAGCACCGATCCCGCAGCCAGGCCCAGCGTCATAAAAGGGAAACCGAAGAGCAACGAGTTATAGCAAATCTCGTCAATGGTCTGGAGCGGCGGCAGTTTGCTCACCAACTTCGCCGGACGCTTCGACTTGAGCGAGCGCTCCTGCACGATGTACAGCAGGCTGGTTCCGAAGCTGAGGAAGAGGCCTGCATAGCCGGTGAAGATGAGCACTACGTGGACGAACACCCAGCCGCTGCGGAGCAGAGGAGAAGTTAACGCGACCGGCTTTTGGCCGATGGCGGAAGCGAGCGTCAACAAGAAGACGATGGGAAAAATGACAACACCGGGCGAGACGGTGCGATATCCCACAAAGAAGACGAAGAAGACCACCATCGCCAGAAATGCCAGGATCGACTCGGAGTTATGGATGGACGCCAGTGAAAAATGGCCGGAGAGGGCGAACGACTCAACCAGCGAAACAAAGTGAAAGATCAGACCGAGTCCGACCGCCGGCTCGACTACCCTCGCCAGCAACTCGCCTCGCTTGCTGAGCAGCAGGATGGAGTAGACCAGGCCGACGCTGTAAAAAGCGACCGCGACTCGAAGCCAGATAAGCGGCATAAACCCCAATGAGCTTACAGGAATGAACCCTGTCGCGCTCTCGTAATTCAAGTATAAAGGCCTACGTTGAGGGACAGAGTGTGCTAATCACGCGGGGGTGTGACATATGTCACACAGCGATTGGCCTACCGGGGTGTCGCCGTGCCGCTTTGTTTCTGCGCCTCCCACACCGGCTTGTAGTCGTAGGTCGGGTAGAACTCAGTGCGGAAGGCTCCCCAGGCGCCGTGCTCGATGGCCAGGTTCACTTCGCGCAGCTCTTGGGGCGGGAAGCGCAGGGTGACGACCTGTCCGACGCCCATCATCACGTACCAGGAGACAACCTCAGTGCCCGCAGGCGGGAAGTTTTTGCTGAAGCCGGTCTGCTTCAGATGGGCGTTGATCTCGTCCAGCGTCTTGCTTTCGTCGTGACGCAGGAAGATGGTTAACATCATCATGCCCCGGTCGCCCGTAGGGTTCGCCGCAGCGCTCGGAGCTTTGCCGGACATGGTCGCTTCCGGCCCGGTAGGTGACAGGGTGTCGGCGGACTGCTGGGCGTCACCGTACCCCACGAAGCAGCAGCAAATTACGATGAAGCCTTGGATGAGACGACGAATGTTGAAGGCCTTCACGATCCCCATCCTTCCTGCCCAATCAGCGGTACGAAGCGGCACAATTCGCGAGGAGTTGTCACCACCTCGCCGTTCACTTTGCGAATGAGATAAATCTGTTGCTCGGCGCGGCTTCCCACGGGAATCACCAAGCGCCCTCCCTCCGCGAGCTGATCGATAAGGCTTTGGGGAGCAGCAGGCGCCGCGGCAGCCACCAATATCTTGGGGAAGGGTGCATGCTCGGGCAAGCCCAGTGAGCCGTCGCGCTCAACTACGTGAACATTACGGTATCCCAGGCGCGCCAGAACCTCCTGTGCCTTGGATGCCAGCTCGGGAACCCGCTCGATCGTCCAGACCTCGGCTGCGAGTTCGGCCAGGACTGCCGCCTGATATCCCGTTCCCGTCCCGATCTCGAGAACGCGGTCCTGAGGATCGACTGCCAGCGCCTCGATCATCGACGCCACGATGTAGGGCTGCGATACCGTTTGCCCGGCGCCGATGGGCAGCGGGTAGTCGCCATAGGCTTGCGCGAGGCTCTCGGCTTCGGCAAATTCCTCGCGCGGGACCCGGGACATGGCTGACAACACGCGTTCGTCGTAGATGCCCCGCGAGCGTAGTTGCTCCTGCACCATGCGGCGGCGTTCTTCCGCAATAGCTGCAGGAGCCTCGGTGTGGAGCCAGTCTATGGACACAGTAAACTTCCGTAGTGATCAGCGATCACCTTATCCGTCGGGACTGAAGTCCCTCGGGAGGATAAAAGAGGGTCGCTATCGGCACGGCTGAAGAGGCTGCTGAAAAATTCTTCTGCAGCTTCGCCTTTTAGCTGCGGAAGGCTTTTTTTCACACCGAATCGCGCTTCGCAGCCTTTTTTGTCCTCTGCCGGGGCGTTGTTAGCGCCCTGCAGAGACACGACTCCCTGGGGCCTTACACCGCAGGAATCAACTTCACCATTCGCACCAGATTCACTGCCGAGGCCAGCAAGCGAACGAAGCCGTCCACTTTCTCCTTGCCCCGCAGCTTCACCTGGCGCAACAGGCTGTCGCCTTTGCCCCAGCCAAAAATCTTTTCCACCAACTTGCGTTTCCTTTGGCTCACCGCAAAGTGGGGATCGTGGCGCTCCTCGTCCCGTAGCCAGTTGGGGAACTTGTCGTTCTCTTTGTATTCGGCCACGTGCGGCACCACCCGCCGCAGACGCAGGCCCCAGATAAAATCTTCGAACTGATATCCCTTGTCCGCCCCCAGCGTGATGGCGGGCGTCTCCGGACCCACCCGCCGCGGATCGCGACCGATACTGTCGAGCATGGCCAGCGCTGCCTCGCGCTCCCCCCGCTGGCTGCTTTGCGTGGCGCAGGCTGCCACCACCAGTCCGCTGCGATTCTCCATCAGCACGTGACCCAAGTAGCTGGGCTGCCCCGGCTGGCTGTTCTTGCTGTACAGCCGCGCCTGCTCATCAGTCGTGGATTGCACCCGATCGCGCAGCAGCTTACGACCCCGCGCTCCCGTGCCTCGCGACGGCGGCGGGTCCTTGGGCACGAAACTCTTCCGTCCCGCCCAAGCCTGGATCAGCGTGCCATCCACGGTGAAGTGCTCTTCACTCAGCAACTCGTGTTTCCGCGCCTGCTCCAGCACCGCTTCCAGCAGTCGCACCGTCATCTCACCCGTCAGCAGCCGCTCCCGGTTTTTGGTGAACACCGTCGCATCCCACACCGCCTCGTCCGCATTCATGCCCACGAACCAGCGAAACAGCAGGTTGTAATCCAACTGCTCCATCAGCTGCCGCTCGCTGCGGATGGAATACAAAATCTGCAGCAGCAACGCCCGCAACAATCGCTCCGGCGCAATCGATGGCCGTCCCCAGCGCGAATACGCCGCCTGAAAGTGGACCGACATCTGCTCCAGGGCGCGATCCATCATGGGTCGGATCCGCCGCAAAGGATGGTCGCCCGCAATCCGGTCTTCCACCCGCCGATAACTGAACACCGCGTCCTGCTGCTCGTCTTCTCCGCGCATGTTCATCATGTAACCCATCGCCTTGTGCAAATCAGCTACCTAGCCAGATTCCCCCACCACTTTTTCAGCAGCCTCTGAAGCCGTGCCCTGACGCAGAACCTTGGCAGAGCGGTGCGTGTGGGGACCCGGTAGCGCCACACCACCTCACTTCCTGCGCTTTCGAATCAGCAGGTCAAAACTGACGACACCATTTTCGTCGCGTATGGCGGTGATGGTGTAGTCGCGCGTGACGTTGTATTCAAACTCCAGTACCTGCTGCGCCGAGCGCGCGAGGTTGGTGATGTAAGTTATGGTCACGTTACTGGAGACCTGCTGCTCCACCGTCAACCTGGCGTTGGGATTGTTGTCGGGACCGCCGGCTGCGGGATTGATTCGGATGGCGCTCACGCCGAACAAGCGTGAGACGCGATTGGAGACGAGTTGGTTGATGGCGGCGCCGACCACGGCGTTGCCGGTCGCTTCGCCCAGGTTCGCTCCCCCACTTCCGGTTGCCTGGGAATATTCCTGCTGGGTGCGGCCCAGGGTGAGCAGGGAGATGATGTCCTCACTGGAGAGTGGCGGATCAGAGCGGTAGGTGGTGGAGAGGCGCTCAAGCGTGCCGTGCAGGCCGATGGTGATATCGAAATCCCGCACTCGCGTCTTGGCCTCAACGTCGAGCAGCGGGTCAATCCGCACCGGGTTCGCGAAGGTGAGGTCGCCGCGCTCCAGGAAGTATTTCTGGCCATTGATCTTGAAATCGCCCTGCGCGATGTTCACCCGCCCCAGCAGAATCGGATTCAGCGCCGTTCCCCTAAGGCGTAAGTCGGCGTCGCCCGAGAGCTTGGCCAATGAGGTTTGCACCGTGAGTTCCGGGGCGGAGCGGACGTGAACATCAAGGTGCAGATTGTTCAACGGGGAATTGGCGTTGGGAACGGGAGCTGAAGTATTAGCGAAGGCAGCGGCGAGGTCGGCAGATGGTATCTGCGCAAACCGTGTGATCGTAATGTCGCCCGAAACGGTTGCGTTCTTGAGCGTGCCCTGGAGTTTCAAGTCCTGATTGGCCGTGACGCTGATTCCGGAGTAGCGGAACCGGATGTCGTGGCCGTCCGACGTGAGATTGAAGGTCAGCCCGTTTGCGTAACCGATGGAGCCCGCAAAATCGACCGTGCCGCCGCCTACGTGCCCAACCAGCTTCTCGATTTCCAGGCGGCTCTGGTTGAAGACCAGAGATCCGTTGAGATCGGCGAGCGCGGCCGGTAAGTCAATGTCTGACACGGAAACGTTCACTACCTGGACCGTGCCGGTCATAACAGGTTTCGGAATCGTGCCTTCAACCCGCACGTCGACGTTAGCCTTGCCGCTGGAAGTCAACTCCGGATTCAGAGTTTGCAGCAGCGCCATGTTCACGGAACCAATCGCTGCCAGTTGGAGCTGTCCGGCTCCGGTGAGCTGGAGATCGCCTTCGACGCTGAGCTTGGTATCAGCACTGGTGAAGGCGAGGCGCTTTATATCGAGCGTACCGTCGGAGAGGGTGATCTCGATCGGTCCGTCACTCTGCACCGGCACCTTTTCCAATTCAGCGTGGAAACTGTCTACGGTCAAGCCGCCGGTTAGCTGGCGAGGCAGGCGGAACGGTCCCGCCAAATGCACTCTGCCCGCGACTCCGGAATGAGCAGTGATTCGCCCCCGGATCTCTTCGGCGAGAAATGGATCGATATCGAGATTGTTGAACTCGACGTCCAGCGCCCCCGGCAGGTTGCCGTGCATGCCGACAGTTCCGTCGAGCGTGAGGACGGCATGCTGAAAGTTGGAACGGCCGGTGATGACCATCTCCTGCCCACGCGTAAGGGCGTCGATGGTCAGAGCGCCAACGTGCTCCTGGTTCAGCACCAACCTCTCGATCTGCACATGTGCATCAACCACGGGATTCTGCGGCGTACCCGACGCGTGCAGCTTGAAGTCAGCGACGCCGGCAGTACTCAGGCGGTCGCGTTGAAGTTCGGGGACGTGAGCGAGTTGAATATCCTCGCTGTGGAGGTCAGCAAGCATTTGATGCGACTTGAGGTTGTAAGCGCCGGAGCCGAAGACGGAGCCGCCCGGCGCTTTGAGCTTGCCGTTGCTGAGCTGAAGGTTGTCGTTTTCGAGCGAAAGGTCGCCGGAGAGCGAGTCGAGAGGCCGTCCATATGTTGTGGCCTTGGTTAATGCAAACGAGCCGTGGCCCCGAGGCGCGGCTTTTGTCCCGGAGGCTTGCAGAGTGAGATTGGCTTCGCCGGTCACGGGGTAGTCAGTCCCGAGCATGTTTTGCAGGCTCGACACATCGCCGTTATGCATTACCGCATGGAGCTCGAAGGCCGAATCATCCGTGAAATCGCCATTATCGAGGTTCGCCGAGCCATCGACGTTCAGCGTCATGCCCGTAATATTCACTACTGCGTGATGGAGGGCGGCGTTCGACGGGGAGTACGACACCTCGCCGCTGAAGGAATCCACGTGAATCGCCCGTTGCGGCAATGGCGCGGCCGCTACCGACTGCGCCGGAGTATAGAGATAGGTGAACTGGCTGGCCTGTAAACGGCCGGCGATCTGGGGATCGCGAAGGCTGCCAGTGATTGTCCCCTGGAAGCTCGCCTGGCCGGCAAGCTCAAGCGGCATAGAGCGATGGCCGACGGCATTCAGGACGTCATCAATCTCACCAAGATTGCTGGTCTCGAGGCTGAGATTCAAGTTTGCCGAACGGGAGCCGATACGGCCCGAGGCATCAACCTGCGTAGCGCGCGTCGAGAGCTGGAGCGGGTGAAGATCGAGCATGCCTGAGCTCAGTTCGTAGGAGCCCCGCAGGACTCCCGACACCGCAAGCTGGTCGCTTGCGGGCTGGTTGGGCTCGCTGATGTGCAGATCGAAATCTGCGCTACCGCGTGAGGGAGCGCCCTTCCAGTTCAGGTTCAACCCGCCGTCGAGACCACCGGCAAGTTTCAGTTTGTCGAGCGGCATGCTTCGGCTGGAAAGTAATCGCGAAATCTCTGCCAACGATAGCCCAGCGAGTTTCAGTTCGGCGCGGCCAGTCTCCGGCGCAGCGTTGCTGGCTTCGGCTTTACCAGTGATATCACCGCCGAGCATGCGGCCAGCGATGTTGGTCAGCCTAAAGACCGTATTGCTGGCCTGGAAATCGGCGCGGATGCTCGCATTCCGGAGCTGCGAACCATAGTCGTAATCGATGTTGCCGGCAGAGAACTTTCCTGAGGTGGAATATTGTTGCGAACCATAGCTGCCACTCCCGCTGAGGGTAGCCGTGCCTCTGCGAACGCCGCTCAGCCGCGCGATGGCCGCAGCCTGTGGAAGATCGAGCGTCGCGGAGTAGTCGAAGCGACCCTCAGGATTGCTGAAATTGTTGACGCTGCCGCTGAGCTCGGCGTGGGAACTCTGCGACTGCACGGTCAGGCGCTTGATCTGCGCGTGGGTCGGCCAAACGCTGAAGTCCGCCTGCGCAGCCAGTGGCACTTCGCGGTAGTCCTGATATTTTGCGTTGATCTTCCCAACGCTCAGCGTGCCATCGTAGCGGTGGTCGTTCCGATCGAAGGTCGTTGTGGCCGCAAGGTCGTTGGCCGCGAAGTCTAGAGGTAATTGCCGGTCGTTGATTTGAAGCTGACCATCGTGCACCTCTGCGCGCGAGATGGCCAGGTCGAACAATTGCTGCACCGGGTCGGAACTGCCTTTCGTCCTGGGCTCGGGAACGTTGGTTTTCCCGTCGGGAGCGACAATCAGGTGAATCTGCGGGCGATCCAGCTCGAGATAGGTAAGGTCAACGCGCTTCTGCAACAGAGATACGACATGAGCGCGCAGGCGTACAGTCTGCGACCTGCGCCAGGGGCGGTGCGGTCGATGGCTCCAGCCCATGCACCGTGAGGTTGGTGGCTTCGAAGTCGAGCCGGGCAAGGTTCCAGTGAAAGGACTGCAGATCGACGCGCCCCCCGGTGGCCTCTTCGAGCGATGTAACCACTTTCTGTCTGACTAACTCCTTGAATTGCGGGCTGCGCAGATACAGAACCAGCGCGAAAGCGCCTCCAAGCAAAAGAACGCCGACAATTACGGCCAGCCAGGCAAGCCGAGCCTGCCGCGTGCGGCTCTTCGCGGGAGCGTCTCCCATCTCGCGATTGGTCGGCGGGTTCGTTACTTGTCTCCTTCAGCACTGGGAGAGCCCAGCCGCGCATTCATTGCTGGGAGCGGCACCATCGTCTGAATATGCGACTGCTGGCGCAGATTATGCAGCCATGCATCGAGCATTTCGTCCATGTGCTGCTGCACCAGCAGCTCACGAATCTTGGGCGCCACCTCGTCGAGCGGTACCATGACGAGCGCCGCTTTGCTTCAGGTCGGGAACAAGTTTCGCCTGGTAATACGACTGCACTTCGGCGTCCTGTATACGGACGTTGGGCCGCAACTGCACATCGATGAAGTTCATCACCTGCACTTCGTCCTTCAGATGGGTTGCGATGGCGGCTTCAGTGAGCCCGTAGGAGTGTAGGAGCGCTTGCCATTTTGCATCGTCGCTCGCGGCAGAGAACTTTTCCCGCAGCTTCGAGAGGTCGCCGGCAACCTCGTTATCGGAGGGACGTAAGGCCTTCTCGTTACCCATCTGGGCATCCAGCAGTTCACGGTCGATCAGGCGTTGCAGGGCTGCAACCCGCTCCTGCTCGGAGACGTCGGCCAGCCGCTTCTGGTGCATGAAGGCCTCGAAGCGGACCGCCTCATCCCATTCGCTGCGCAGCACAGGCCTGCGGTTTACGGTGGCTACCACGCCGTCGATCAGCTCGCCCGCGAACGAACGCGGAGCGATTGCAAGCAGCGAGAAGACGGCGAGAAGTATGGCAATGTGTCGTCGCATTAGAAAGTTTGTCCGATGCTGAAAAAAAAGTTGATATGACGCAATGACGTGACCCTGTCCTGTTCGCGAATGGGATACCGGGTGGGATTAAAGTTGTAAGCCAGATCCAACCGTACCGGCCCAATAGGCGTCTTGTAGCGCACGCCCATTCCCACGGCCTGAGGGTTATAGCTGAAGTTGCAAGGCACGGTACTGTTCGGAGGAGCGCAATCGGCTAACGAGGGCTGATGCAGGCGAGTGATTCCGCTGAGAATCTCGTTCGCACTGCTGAAGACGTTTCCCATGTCGTGGAAGAAGACAAATCCTACGCCGTCCGCGGATAAAAGGCAGCAGCACCGGCGGAGTGCGCAGCTCCAGGTTGTTGACGAACAGGCCCTGTCCGCCGATGGAATAGCCGCTGTCGGGATCGCGCGGCCCCGCCTGGTTGATGGAGAAGCCGCGAAGCGAATTGCTGCCTCCGGCGAAGAACAGCTCGGGCAAGGGAATTGCGGTGGCTCGGGATTTCCGGTGCCGTAGAAATTCTTGCCGTACGGGCGCTCGATGCCGATTTGCGTCCGCCGCGCTAAAACCCACCGTCTTCTTGATGGGGTAATAGCTGGAGTTGTCGATCAGGGTGCGCGTGAAGTTCGATTGCGAGCCAAGCGCGCTGGTCGCGATGCCAACGTCCCATGCGGTGTAGCTGCCGCGGGTGGAGTCAATGGGATTGTCGCGCCGGTCGCGAATGTAAGTAAAACTCGGCATGGCGACCAGAACCGGCTGGGAGTACAGCGGAATCAGGTTGGGATCGATGACCAGGCTGTTGGGATCGACCCGCAATCTTTGGTAGCTCATGCGATAGAGCAAGGTGGTGAAGCGGTTGTAACGCTGTTCCACCTGAACGCTGCCTTCCAGGCGTTCGGAGGCGAAGGTGTTGACGTCGGCGGTGTTGTCGTAGAACGCGCTGAAGGTTACGCGCCAGTTTTCCCGGCGAAACAGTCGTGGAGCATCGTAGCTGACCAGCCCGCGCCGGGTGAGCAGGCCCAGGCGGCCGCGCATGGTGAGCGTCTGGTCTTTGCCGAACATGTTCAGGCGGGTTATCTCCAGCACGCCGTTAGGGCTGACGCCGGTTTTGCCCTGAGGGTTGCTGGTGCTGGGCAGATTGCCGGTGGCGAATTCGATTCCGCCGCCATAGCGGAAGGTCCAGCGCTTGGCTTCGGCCAGGTCGAACAGCACATCTTTCTGCGGCGCCTGGCCATCGGGATTCTGCACCGCGGCGTTGACCTCGTTAAAGATGCCGAGGTTGTACAAGCGGCGCTGCGAGTTGATCATCGCCGCCTGGCTGAGCGGGTCGCCATCGTGGATGCGCATCTGCCGGTCGACAATGTAGGGCCGGGTGTTCTCCAGACCGGTAACTACAACACGGTTCACGTCCACCTTGCCGCCTTCGGTGATCTTGTAGACGAGGTTTTCGCGCAGAGGATCACCGGCGGTAGGGGTAGGGTATGGCCTCAAACTGCACGTCGGGGAAGCCATTGTTGTAATAGAACAGGGTGATCGCGTCGCGGTCGTTGATAAGGTTGGCTTCGCTGTAGGGCTGCCCGGGCAAGATTGGTGATGAACGAATCGAGCAGGCTGGAAGGGAAGCTGTGGTTGCCCACGATCTGCAAGTCGCCGACCCGCGTCTGCGGACCTTCGTCGATCTTGATCTTGATCGCGATGTCATCCTTCTTGCCTTCGTAGTCGCTGACCAGCATCGGGATCGATCTTCACCGCCAGAAAGCCGTTGTTGTAGTAAAGCGCCTTGATGCTGGCGACATCGTCGGTCAGCATCTTCTGGCTGAAGCGGCCGTTTGGCTCCACCCAAGTGGACGGCATGATGCTTAAACGCTCGCGAATTGTCGCGGTGGTGAAATATCGGTTACCGGTGATTTCGAATGGCCGCCAGCTTGTGACGCTCGCCGGGATTGATGAGTGTAAACAATGTCGACCAGATCGCGCTCAGGATCTTCTTTGCGGCTTACGTCAACCGTCGCGTCGAAGTAGCCTTTGGTCTGCAGGTAGTTGCGAAGGTTGCGCCGGCCCTCGTTCAGCAGGTCGTCATCGACGGTGTTCTCCTGGTAGACGGGCACCAGCTTCTTGAGCTCACGTCCGCTGATCTTTTCGCCTTGCGCTGTGATCAACACCTTGGCGCCTTCGTCGACGGTAAAGTTGTAGTCGAGCTTGTTGGTGTCGTCGTGATAGTCGCGGCTGGCGAGCCGCACCTGCGCTTCCAGATGGTCGTTTTTCTGGTAGTAGTTGCGCAGCCGCTCCAAGGCCCGCGATAAATGGTCGTTGCTGACCTTGGCGCCGCTTTTCAGCTTAGTGATCTTCTGGATCGGTAGCTGGATCGATTCCGGTGTCGTCGTGGATCTTTACCTTGCCCACGCGGGCCAGCGGTCCCTGTTCCACCTGGAAGGTGATGTCCATCTGGCGCGTGTCTTCATGCGGCGTCAAACGGTAGCTGACGGAGGCCTCGTAGTAACCATTGTCGGCCAGCACCTTTTTCATCCGCTGCACGCCACTGAGGACTTCGTCTTCGGAAAACAATTCGCCAAGATCCAGGCGGGTCGCATTCACCAGATCGCTGGGTCGCGGCGTGTTGCCGGTCAGGCCCTCAACTCGCACCTGGCCGTTGAAGTAGTTCTCTTTGGCAACAAGCGTCAGAGCAATGCCGCCAGCCACAGCGTCAGCCTCCACATCCAGCGTGGCGAAGCGGCCCGTAGCGTAGAGGGTTCGCAGGCTCTGCTGAAGCTCCTCCGGCTTGAGCGGCTCATTTTCGCGGACCGCCACCAAGCCACGCAGCATGGCTGGGTTGGTACCGGCGACGCCCCGAAAGTCGATCCGCCGCACCACCCGGCCCTCGTAGCGGGAAAGAGCGCTCAGTGTCGTAGGCTGTGGAACTCTCAGAACTACTGGCCTGGCCGGGCGTTTCCGCCGATTGCGCTCGCGCCAGGGATGCAGCCGCCAGCACAAGGGCAATGCCCAAGGCGAGCCGGAACCGAGCTGCGAGCACTGGCTTCATGAACATCACGCTGTTCTCAGGTGCTGACAAGCAAGCTTTCAGAATGGGTACCCGAGGGCCATCACGCACCGCCTGCAGGCCGGGAAGCGGTCGCTGGCCATGCCCCCGGTCGAACCTGAAGTGAAGTTCCTATAATAAACAAGCAGGTTCTGGAAAGCAGGTCGATACTTGGATTCCTCAGAGCGATATTCCCGGCAGATTCTCTTCCCGCCCATCGGAGCAGAGGGCCAGAAAAAGCTGGCGGCGGCTCGCATTGCCATCGTAGGCTGTGGCGCGACCGGTTCAGCGTTGTCATCGCTGCTGGCCCGCGCCGGCGTCGGGTATCTGCGCATCATCGATCGCGACTATGTCGAGCCCAGCAACCTGCAACGGCAAATGTTGTTTGACGAGGCGGACGCCGCCGAGAGCCTGCCCAAGGCTATTGCCGCTGCGCGGAAAATAAGCGCCTTCAACTCCGAGATCGTCGTCGAGCCACACTCCGTTGATTTAACACCAGAGAATGCCGAAGAGTTGCTGGGCGGCGTGGATATGATCCTCGACGGCACCGACAACTTCGAAACCCGATACCTGATCAACGACTTCGCGGTGAGCAATGGCATTCCCTGGGTGTATGCGGCCGCCGTGGGAAGCTATGGAGTCACGCATGACGGTTCTGCCCGGTGAAACCGCTTGCCTGGCATGCATCTTTCCGGATTCACCGCGCGGGATGGTGGAGACCTGCGACACCTCGGGGATCCTCAACTCTGCGGTTAATGTTGTGGCCTCGATTGCGGCGACGGAAGCCATGAAGCTTGTGATCGGCGCGCGCGACCGGCTTCATCGTTCGCTGCTTTCCTATGACGTATGGTCGAACGAGCATGCGGCGATCAGTGCCGCGCGGCCTCGCCCCGATTGCCGTGCCTGTCAGCAGCGCGACTTCGTTCACCTGGCCGGTGAAGGGCGTCCGCATATCACGCTTTGTGGGCGCAACTCGGTGCAGATCCACGAACGCCAGCGTCCCGTTGACTTCGACGACATGACCCGGCGCTTGAACGCCCACGGCACAGTACGGCACAACGAGTTCGTGCTGAAGTTCTGGCGCGAGCCCTACGAGATGACGCTCTTTCCCGACGGGCGCGCCATCATCAAGGGGACGACGGATACGGCAATTGCGCGCAGCCTCTATGCGAGGTTTGTGGGGTCGTAGCGACGGATCATCAATGAGGTGCGTGTTGTTTTGTTCAGGCAGTCCAGGGATTCACGACCTTGACTGAAAGGTCTTCAAAATGACTCGTGTTGCGGGTGGCAAGGGTCGCGTGATGGGCAAGCACGATGCCGGCGATCATGCTGTCACGCAAATCGCCCGGCTTGCCCTTTTGTTGTCTAGAAGCCATCAGAGCCGCTGTTTCACTCGCGGCGGCGGCATCAAATGAAACGATTCTGTGCTCCATGGACTCAAGCGCAGCCTCAAACACACTCGTGAGAAGCATCCGCCGCTTACCCCTGACCATGAGTTGCAATCCGAACCGAACTTCAAGAACAGTAATCGAGGTCGTCCAAATAGAGCTTCGAGGCTGGCGGTCCAGCCACTCGAGCACTTTCGGGTCGGGCTTTGGCCGCGCCAGTTCGGATATGACGTTGCTATCGAGGATGATCAAGGCTCAAATGATGGGGGCTTAACATGGTAGCCGCGCAACTCGGGAATCTCTACATCCCAACCAACCTTGCGAAACAAACTGGCGATTTCGCTGCCAAGTCCGCCAGCAGGAACTTCCGCATTGGCGGCGTTACGAAGGATGTCACGTAACTCCTCCTCCATGCTTCGGCGATGGCGTCGTGCTCGACGCTGCAACTTGGCCTTTACCTCGTCCTCAATGTTGCGCACGATCAGCTGACCCATATCCGTCCTCCACTACATTATAAATGATATCATGATATCATAGTTGCCTCGCCTCGCAGTACTAATGCTGTCTAACGAGTGTTCCCTAAGTGCTTCTGTTATCTTTTCCCTTCGCCTATATAACGCTCACGATTCTGAGGCTTGAATGTCACAAGCGTCGCTCACCGTCAATACCCTTCCGGAACCGAGCAAGCTTTACCGATGGATTGTGCTCATCTTTGTCAGCCTGGCACAGTTCGGCAATTACTACATCTACGACAGCATCAATCCGCTGGAACGGATCTTTCATGACCAGCTCGGCTTTTCGGCCTCGATGTTTGGCTGGCTCAACGCAAGCTATAGCATCGCGGCTGTAGCCACCCTCCTGCTAGGCGGAATCATCATTGACCGCGTCGGTATTCGTCAGGCCCTGTTTCTATTCTCGGCATTGTGTGTGCTTGGGGCGGCGCTCACTGCATGGGAAGGCAACTTCGGCACGATGGTCGCCGGGCGGACCTTGTTGGGACTAGGCGCTGAATCGCAAATAATAACCGTCACCACGGCTTTGGCGCGCTGGTTCAAGGGCAAGGAACTGAGTTTTGCTTTTGGCATTAACCTTACGATTGCGCGGCTTGCTTCGATCGCCGCCGATAACTCGCCCACATGGGCACAATGGGCATTCTTTCCCCACGGAACTTCGGGTGAGCCAAGTTGGCACCGCCCCCTGGTCCTGGCTGTAGTGGTGGGGTCGTCGTGCATGATTGGCGCGATTGTGTACTGGGTGATGGAGCGGTATGCGGAGTCGCACTATGCGCTGGGGAAGTCTGGCGAGCCCGACAAGCTCAGCTTTGCCGAAGGTCTGAAGTTCAATCCTTCGTACTGGTATGTCGTGGCGCTGTGCTTCACGTTCTATTCCGGTATATTCCCGTTCCGCACGTTCGCGATGGACCTGTTCACGAGCAAGATTCTCGCCGCCCATGGCGCGACCAGTGCGATGACTGCCGTTTTTGCGGCGGCGCAGCAGGAGGCCGGACGACTGAATAGCCTGCTGCCGTTGTCAGCCATGATCGCGACGCCTCTATTTGGCTTGTTGGCTGACCGGATCGGGCGGCGGGCGATGCTGATGTTGCTCGGCTCGTTTCTGCTGATGCCAGTCTATCTAATGATTGTCTACAGCAGCCTTCCGCTGTTCGTCCCGATCACGATGCTGGGAATCGCGTTCTCGCTGATTCCAGCCGTGATGTGGCCGTCGGTGGCATACATCGTTAGCGAACACAGGCTGGGCACGGCGTACGCGCTAATGAGCCTGATTCAGCAGATAGGCTTCTTCGTCTTCAATTGGGCTATTGGGAAAGCCAACGACATCAGCGGAGCCAGCCCGACAAACCCGCAGGGGTATGCAATGGGAATGTGGATCTTCTCCATTCTCGGATTCCTGGGCTTGTTCTTCTCCTACATGCTGCTGAGGCGAGAGACCGGGCCGAAGGCGCACGGCTTAGAAACCATAACGACTAAGCATCCCGCACCAGAGGCTGCGTAGCTTCGTCGCCCTGGGCAAATGGGCTCAGGCCAACATCTGATCGCAGTCGGGCAGGTGCGAAAAGGCCTCCCGTACCAGCGCCCGCTCTTCAGCCGTCGGATTGAGCTGCTTCATTTCGAGGCAGGCCTGTTTCCAGGTTGACTCGTGCGATCCGCGCTCGGAGCTTGCCATATCGACCGCAGCTTTGTACAAGCGTCCAGCGTTGGCGTAGTCCTTCTTCAGAAGGAAAACTTCGCCCACCGTCGCGGTCTTCCAGTAATCGCCTTGGACCGGTTCGGTTCCTACGATCTTCTGCACCTGTTCCGCCAGCGTCCCGCCCCGATCGATGTCTTCCGGGGTGCCTAACAAAACGCTCTTGGCAGCCGCATTGATTCCGGTGTAGTAGTCGTCAGGTGCGCGCTGGAAAGCGTCGGCATACATATTGCGAGACTGTTTCAGGTCCCCGGGATCGTTCGATTTGTTGTAGCGATCCATCCAGGTGCGTGCGTAGATGCCGAGGGTTTCCGGGTCACGCTGGCCATCCTGATACAGTCGGCCAAGCATACGCTGCGCCTGCTTGAGGTCCTCCGCTGTTCCTCGGCGCGCCAGAGCCAGTGCATGCAACTGCTGCGGACGAATGGCACGCGGGAATTGTTTTTCGACCTCCTGAAGCATGGCAATGGCATCGTCGTTGTGCTTTAGCCTGATCAGACCCTCAGCGGCCTTGCAGCCCAGCGCCGCGGAAGTCTGCCACGCGAGGCCTCCGGTCTTGAACAACTCAACCAGTAGGTCGGGATCTTTGTTGAAAATTGCGGCGCCGACGTCATCCGCCGCCTGTTTGGCACTCTGGTCGAGATTGAGCGCGAAGTCTGCTGCCTCGCGGCTTAACGACTGGCCGACAACGCCGTGCAATAATCTCAGCAGATCGCCGCCGTTCGGTCCGTCGGGATACGAGCTGAAGTCCAGAAAAATCCTGTTCGCGGCGAATGCCGGTACCTTGGAGTTGTCCAGTCGGAGTGGAACGAAGAAGAAATTCGGATCGCTCATCGCCTGCCGCTGCAGCACCTGATACTCGTTGCTAACCCACTCAGAATCACCCGTTGCCGTCGACCAAATGAGGACGCCGGACTGGCTGTTTTGTAAAGCGTCCTGCAGTCTCGTCATTAACTCGCTGCCGGCAGCCAGTGCCGTCTGGTCGATGAAGACCTTATGACCATGACGCGTCAGGACATCGTACAGGTTCAATGTCCAAGCGCGGTCGACCGACCGGTAGGAAAGGAAGACGTTCCACTTCTGGTCTCCTGTGAGTGGGCGGGGCGGCGGGGCCAGTTTGAACCAATCGTCCAGAGATTGTGCGGTAGCAGCGGCCATGATCAGCTCCTGTGATACGTTCTGCACAGGAGTCTACCCCAACTCGGGGGGGCAGGGCGGCAATTTGTTTTGGAATTTCGAAGCTGTCTACAGCTCTCGCCGCCCCTCGATCGCCTTCTGCATGGTGACCTCGTCGGCGTACTCGATGTCGCTGCCCGGCGGGCACTCCGGTGGCAATGCGAGTGATCTTCACACCTGAGCCGCGAAACATGCGCGACAGATAAGTCGCGGTGGCTTCGCCTTCGATTGTGGGGTTCGTGGCCAGGATCAGCTCGTCGACACTGCCCGATTCCACCCGGCGCTCCAGGTTGGCAATGCGCAACTGCTCTGGGCCAACGCCGTGCAATGGCGACAGCACGCCGTGCAGCACGTGATACACGCCGTTATAGTTGCGAATCTTTTCGATGGCGGCGATGTTGGTAGGCTCCTCAACCACGCATACCAGGCGCTGGTTGCGCGTCGGAGCTGCTGCAATACACGCAGGGATCGACGTCGGTGATGTTGTTGCAGATGGAGCACAGATGCAGGCTGGCCTTAACCTCGCGGACGGCATCGGCGAGGAGTTGGGCGTCTTCATCGCTGGAGCGCAGGATGTAAAAGGCAAAGCGTTGCGCCGTCTTGCTGCCCACGCCGGGCAGCTTCTTCAGTTCTTCGATGAGTCGAGCCATAGGCTCGGCGAAACGCGACAATGCAGGCTCCTTACAGTCCCGGCAGGCCCATGCCGCCGAACATTCCACCCAGACTGGACTTCATCGCCTCATCAACTTTCTGCGAAGCCTGATTGACGGCGGCGATCACCAGGTCCTGCAGCATCTCGACGTCGCCGGACTTCACCACCTCCGACTCGATGACGACACTCAGGAGCAGTTTCTGGCCGTTCATCTTGACGGTCACGCTGCCGCCGCCCGAAGAGGCATCGACCACGATCTGCTGCATCTTCTCCTGCAGCTTCTCGGCCTGCTGTCGCGCCTGCGCCAGCATGTCTTGCAAATTGAAATTACCCATGGATGTCTCGTGCCTCTTAGCTGCGCTCCTTAAGATCGATGACGGTGCGGATCTCGGCGCCGAAAGTTTCCTGCATCTGCTTCACAATGGGGTCGGCGAGTGCGCGGCTGCGTGCGCTGGCTCCGTTACCGGTTCCGTTTGCCGGGCGCGGCACGGAGGATGCGGCGTGAACTGCGCGCCTCCGTTCTCCATTTTGAACCGCAGCGGCCTGCCGCTCGCCTGCGACAGCGCATTCTGAATGACCCGCTCGGGGCCGTCGCCGAGGGCCACGTCGATCAGCACCTGCGACAACCCCACTTTCACAGACACCTCCGACCCGCGAATAGACCATTCGCCCTGCTCCAGATTGTGCGCCAGCATCTGCTGCCCGGAATTCTCCAGCGCATCAAGAACAGCTCCGCGCAGCACGTCCAGTGCGACTTCCTGCTCGGGAACGGCGAGGACAGGCGGTTCTGGTTCGACAGCCACTGCAGTTGCAGTTCCGACGCTCACCACACCCGCAGAATGGGACGTATCGCTCTTCAACTCCGACTTGCGGCTGCGGTCCGACTCAAACGGGGACGGCTTGCTGAACGGTGAAGCAGGCTTAGCCGGGGCGCTGGACGCTTCCGAGGAGGCTGGCGCTGCGGATGGTCTCGGCGCCGGCGGTTGAAGAGCGCGGTGCAGTACTTGAAGCAGGAAGGCTCCGCGCCGCCGGCGTCCCCGCAGGCTTCGCCGCTTCGCCGCTGAGCAACTCTTCCAGCGGCAGCAGGCGCTGCGCATGCACCAGTTTCAGCAGGCCGAGCTCAAGATGGAATCGCTGCTCCTGCTTGTAGCTGAGGTCGTTGTGCGTGCGCAGCATGATTTGCAGAAAGCGCGCCAGATCTTCTTCGCTGAATGCCTCGGCTACGCGGGTAACACGCTCGCGCTCATCGCTCGAAATCTGCAGCACGGGAGAATCGCTGCCCGCGACCTTGGCGACGAGCACGTTGCGCAGAAAGCGCACCATCTGCCGCGCGAAGTGCTGGGCGCTCTGGCCCTCGACCAGCAGCTTGTCGACGATGCGCAGTACATCCTGGCTGGCGTCGGCGGCCACCGCGCGCATGACATCTTCCAGAACGTCGGAGGAGACAGTGCCGACCAATCCGCGCACCACGTCGGCGCTGAGCGTCGTTCCACAGCAGGCAATCGCCTGGTCCATGATGCTGAGCGCGTCGCGCATGGAGCCGTCGCCCACCTCGGCCAGCATGGCCAGAGCGTCATCGTCGGCGGCGATGCCTTCCTGCTTTGGCGATGTCGCGCAATTGCTGCACGATCTCGTCGAAGCGTACGGCGTGAAAGCTGAAGTGCTGACAGCGCGAGCGGATGGTCTGCGGAATGTCCTCCGGCTGGGTGGTGGCCATCATGAAGACTACGTGCCCGGGCGGCTCTTCCAGCGTCTTCAGCAGCGCATTGAACGCGGCGTCGGTAATCTGGTGTGCTTCATCGAGGATCCAAATCTTGTAGCGATCGCGGGCCGGCCGATAACGCGCGGCGTCGCGCAGCTCGCGGATCTCGTCGATGCCGCGATTGGTGGCGGCGTCGATTTCGATCACATCTACGGCGTTCCCGGCGCGAATCTCGCGGCAGGAATCGCACACGCCGCAGGGCTCCGGAACAGGATGGTCCTGCGACTGGCAATTCAGCGCCATGGCCAGGATGCGCGCGATGGTGGTTTTGCCGATGCCGCGATGTCCGCTGAAAATGTAGCCGTGCGCGATGCGCCCCTGCTCAATGGCGTTCTTCAGGGTGCGGGTGACGTGCTCCTGCCCGATGACTTCGGAGAATTTCTGCGGCCGATATTTGCGGGCAAGAACCTGGTAGCTCATGGAAGGAAGTTTCGATTATACGGCGCGCGAGCTGTGGATACGCGACGCGCTAGCGGTTCGGGGCGGAAGCAGCGCCATTGGCCTTGTATCGCCCATTTGCGCCGGAACGACCTTTCGCGTTGACCCTGCGCTTGGCGGCTTTCTTGAGCTGCTTCTGCTTGCGGGCCTCGCGAGCTTTCTGTTTCTTCAGCTCCGCCGGAGAGTACATGCTGCCGCGGCACTTCTTGCTGCCGCAGTGGCAAGGCGCCTCATCGTCCCCGTCATAGAGCCAGTAGTCGTAGGTGAGTTCCTCGCCCGCCTTGATGTTGCGAATGGCGGTGATGTACACCCGTCCGCCGATCTCGTCGGTCTCGCAGTTTGGACTGCAGGAGTGGTTCACGAACATCGCCATGCCGTGTCCGTCGATGACGATTTCCCCTTTGCCGATCCCGAACAGGTAGGTGAAGGGCCGCCCTTCGTAGCGCAGATCGCCTTCGTCTTTGGTGATGCGCTCGCCCTCGTATTCCAGCAGGCGCGTGCCTTTTGCACCGGCTCCAGGGCGAAGCAGCCGGCGGCATGAATATCGGAGCTGCGGATGATGAGGCGGGGAAAGATGGAAATTCTCCTGAGTTTTGCAGTATAGCGTAGCGTCGCGACACGCTGCTCCCGGCTCGGTTGCAAGGCCGAGGACGAACGCTGAACATGGTGTCTGTGCGGGCGGTCACAGAAAAATGTGCATAGGGAGTTCACAATCGCCGCACAATTGCGTATCGTGGTAAATCGTTCGACTTTGGAGGCTTCGTAATGGTCCACGTCATGATTCGACATAAGGTTGCCGACTTCGCTCAATGGAAGCAGGCTTTTGATTCCAATCTGAACCAGCGCATGGGCGCCGGCGAAACCGGCTGCCGGCTGTTTCTCGCGATCGATGATCCCAGAGATGTGACTTTGCTGTTGGATTGGGACAGTCTGGAAGCGCGCGCCGCTTTATGACGTCCAGACGATCTTCAGAGCGCGATGCAGAGGGCCGGCGTGGTTGGGGAAGCCGAGGTGCACTACTTGCAGGACGCGGTCAGCGTGCGCCGAACGTCAGCCGACTGAGAACCCGATTGCGTCCGCCCTTCGGGAAGAACCGGCTCCTGGGATTTGCGCGGCGACGGTTTTGAGTTGCAACAGCGAATCTGGGGAGCGGCTGTCGTCAGGAGCGAATGTCGCACTCGGGTAAGCTCTGAACCGGCGCCTGTGTTTGTCAAGGGTTTTCTTTTGCGGTTTGTGAAGCTCGTTCGCAAATCGCATCTCACAATCGTTGACAAAGCGCTCCGGGCAAATACAATACCGCCTACTTACTCCGACACAGGTTGAGACAACGAGACGTGACACAGTCTGAAATAACTAATAACGTACTCCTGCAAACCGATTTCCCCGAACTTACTCTCTACGCAAGCGGTAAGGTGCGCGACATTTACAAAGTCGATACTGAGCACCTGCTGTTTGTCGCCACCGATCGCATCTCGGCCTTCGATTACGTGCTGGCGACCGGCATTCCGCAGAAGGGAAGAGTTCTCACCCAGCTTTCGCTGTTCTGGTTCGATTTCCTCAAGGACATCGTCGCCAACCACACGGTGACGGCGGACGTTGCCAAGTATCCGCCCGAGCTGCAGCAGTACGCTGACCAGTTACGCGGCCGCTCCATGCTGGTGATTCGGGCCAACATGGTGAGCATCGAATGCGTGGTGCGCGGATATCTTTCCGGTTCGGGATGGAAGGAATACAAGAGCAGCGGCTCGGTTTGCGGAATCCCGCTGCCGGCGGGCTTGCGCGAGTCGGACAAGTTGCCGCGAGCCGATCTTTACGCCCGCGACCAAGGCGGTGTCAGGACACGACGAGAACATCTCCTTCGACGCAAATGGTGAAACTCGCAGGCCGCGAGCTGAGCGAGAAGTTGCGCGACTTGAGTCTGAAGATCTACACGGCGGCGCGGGATTACGCCGAGACAAAGGGCATCATCATCGCCGATACGAAGTTTGAATTCGGCCAGACACCCCAAGGCTTGGTGCTGGCGGACGAAGTATTGACTCCGGATTCGTCGCGCTTCTGGCCGGCCGACAAGTACCGGCCCGGGGGAGCACAAGAGTCGTTCGACAAGCAGTACGTTCGGGACTACCTGGAATCGATCAAGTGGAACAAGCAACCGCCGGCTCCCGGGCTTCCGCCGGAGGTTGCGCAGAAAACGAGCGAGAAGTACATCGAAGCCTACACGCAGCTCACGGGGCGGCCCTTGCCTGTTTAGAAACGCGCAATCATGACAATGGGTCTCTCCATTCTGGATTGGGGATTCGTTTTTGTGCTCGCGATTTCAATTCTGGGTGCAGCGGCCCAGGGTTTTTTCTATGAGCTGTTCGCTTTGGCGGGAGCGGTCGTCGGGTATCTGATAGCGGCATGGGAGTATCCCCGGCTGGCGGCCTGGTATATGCGGTATATGAACTCCGCATGGGCGGCGGATATTGCCGGGTTCCTGACGATTTTTCTCGTTTTTGCGCTGCTCGGCGGTGTCGTTGGACGAATCGCGCGCTGGGCGGTGCAGGGAATCGGTCTACGGTGGTTTGACCGCGTCCTGGGCGGGCTGTTTGGAGCGATTCGTGGCGTCGCGGTTTGCACCGTTGTGGTCATGGCGTTGGCGTCCTTTAGCCCTACGTCGCCGTACTTGCAGGATTCCCGAATCGCGCCGTTCCTGCTGGTTACGGGCCGAGGGTTGATCTGGGCTGCTCCGGCCGAGCTGCGACAGCGCTTCCGCGATGGCTGGAACCTGCTGCGCTCGGTTCCGGAGCACGTGGAAGGCGCACGATAACGGTGAGTGCGGGTTTATAAGTTGTTGCGATCAGCAGCCGACAAATCAAGTCTGAATGGATTCATGAGAGAGGCCTTGTGAAAGATCAACTGGAAGCTCTAATCATGCAGATGTACAAGAGCGGCATTCTCTACAACGAAGCGGTGCGTGAGTTCAAGAAGAAGTTCATCCTCGCTGTACTGCAAGAAAACAAGGGCAATCAGTGCAAGGCTGCCCGCCAGCTTGGCATGCATCGCAATACTCTCAGCCGCACCATTTCCGAACTAGGTCTCGACATCAAGGCCCTGCGTGGTGGGACTCGCCGTCCTCCTCGTAGTGCACGTCCGTTTAGCGTCGAGAAGCGCGCCGCTCGCTAGCGCCGCCCTCCTTCAGAACGGGCATCGCACACACAAAAAACGGGAGCAAAAGCTCCCGTTTGGGCATTCCAAGCAACGTCCTTACTGCTTCTTGTGCGTAGTCGAGTGGTGTGCCGGCGCTGCCGTCTGAATCGGATTCCCGTTCTTGTCCAGCAGAATGCCGTCCGTGAAGGTCATCAGGAACGGGTTCGGGGTATAGCTGGAGACCGTTCCCTGGAAAAAGATCTCGCGCGCCCGGCTGAGGCACGAGCTTGGCGGGGATGGGCTTTGTCATCTGCACAGTGATATCGGCCTTCTTGGCCTCGATATCATCCTCGCTACCGGCAAGTTGCAGGCTGCTGGCGCTGGCGCTGATGACGCTGGCGCCGAGCTTGACGGCCTTGTCCTTGATGGTGTTCCAAACGGTATCGGCCGCGGTCTGATTGCCGGACGACAGCACCAGTTGCCATTCAGCAAAGCTCATTTTCTTGGGATCTTTGTTCTTTACCAGGTCGGCCGCCTGCTCTGCCGGTGAAGGCGGCGGAGGCGCGGCGGCTACCGTAAATCCTTGGGGCGGCATCACGCTGGCGTTATTCGTGGCGTCGGTGACCAACTCCTGCCAGCCTTGCTCTGAGCCGTGATAGCGGATGTACTTCTTGCGCCCGTAGTCGAGAATCTGCTGCTTGCCCTCGCCCTGCGCCAGGTTAGCGGCTTTCACGATGAACCAGAAGCCTTCAGGGTTCATGGGTTTCGCTTCCAGGTCAGCCTGAGCCAGGGGATAGATATCAGCGATGTTGGGCTGGCTTTCCTCAGAGACCGCCTGACGGAAATCTTTTCCTGCCTCGGCATAGTCCTTGGCTTGCAGAGCAACGAACCCAAGCCCGCCTTCAAAGATGGCGCCAAGCTCGTTGTGCAGCTTGGTGAAGTCGGCATCGCTCATGCCTTCCGGCTTCTGCATGTTGGTGCAGCGCCTGCTCGCCTCGGGTTGCGTTCTGCTGGATGAGGGGCAGGTTCTGCTGCAGGTTCTGGGCCGTCGTAGTGGCGCGATAGGTGTAGGTGAGAATGGCCAGTGCGCGAACGTTGTTCGGATCCATCTGCAAAACCTTGTTCGCCGCATCGATCATCTTTGGCGCGTTGCCGGCCTGCTGATAGGCGGCCATCAACTGCTCGGCCGCGTCAACCTTCATCACGCTGTTCGGGTAGGTCTGCAGAAAAGCTTCCAGAGCCTGCGCCTTGGCGTTGGCGTCCTGTTGCTGAATGGCATTGACGTACGCGTTGTACTCGGCGGGGTCCTTGATTTCTTTTTTTTGGGTCGCCTGGCCTGATGCCGCGGCTTGACTCGACGCTTGCTGTACGAATCCCGTGGCGGCCACAACCAGCAACATTACTAATAGCAACTTCTTCATTCGCTTGGCTCCTTCGATCTTAGGAACAGATGACGACTTCAACCCCAACCGCGCTGCTTTGACGGCGCGTGATTTCTGACCTCGAACAAACAAGCTGCACCGGGACGACCGGACGGTCGTGAACACATCTACAGATGTCGCAGGAACACCGGGGCGCAGAAAGCGGGATTATAAGTATGTACTCCGACTAAGGCAAGCTACCGACGTTTCCACCTTCGTCCCGGCTTCTCGATGCCGGGGAAGTACAGCCGGATGCGCGCCTTACACAAGGCTGGGCCTTGCTATCAAGATCGTACTACAGAGCGACCCGGCCGCAAAGAAATGCCGGTTCAAGAGCGGCTGACTTTTTTCTTATGGCAGGCGCCCCAACGTGACTAACCTGCGTTACAATGCATACAGGTTAGAAAGAGAGAGTTTCCATGAGCGAGCTTCAGCAACTTGTCGAGCAGTATGACCAAACTATGAGCGGGGACGCCTGGTATGGCGAGCCGGTATGGAAGATCCTGGAAGGGATCGATGCGCATCGCGCGGCGGCGGCGCCAATTCCCGGCACACACACCATCTGGCAACTGGTAATGCACATGGCGTTTTGGGAGGGAATTGCCGCCCGTCGCTTCTCCGGACCGGTCACTCCGGAGGAGGCAGGAAATTTCCCCGCCACTCCGGTTGCCGACGAGGAAGCGTGGCAGAAAACCCTGAACAGTTTCCGCGATTCCAATCGGCAGTTTCGCCAGGCGATATCGCTACTGGATTCCAACAGCCTGGACAAGAACACGCCGGGAGGCCAGCGGAGCTTCCGCTATGAACTGGTTGGGGTCATTCAGCATCACATCTATCACGCCGGCCAGATAGCTCTGCTCAAGAAGGCCTATCTGGGGGCAAAGCAATAGGGTTTCGCGCGGAGTGGGGAAGCCGGCACGTCGAGCGGGCTCCGCCGAATGCCGGCCGGCAGGCGATTCAGGCATTTGCCTCGCGCTATAATTCCGGGATGCGCTTGGAGCGGGAACGCCCGGTCAAGTGAGCACATCCATAGAAGCATGCCTGAACACATTAAGAAAAAGCTCGAGCAGGAGATTCAGGTCCTGGAGCACGAGCTCAACCACGAGTTGCCAAGGAACTGAAGAAGGCGGTCGCCATGGGTGATCTCAGCGAAAACGCTGAATATCACATGGCCAAGCAGCGGCAGGAGTTCGTTCGCGCCCGTCTCGGCCAGCTCAAGAAGCGGATGGCGGACTTGTCGCTGATCAACATGGCGAACATCCCGAAGGACCGCGCCGCTATCGGCTCAACCCTCGTGGTGTTCGATTCCACCAAAAATGAGGAAATCGAATACAAGCTGGTGACCAGCGAAGAGTCCGACGTAACCAAAGGACTGATTTCAACCGTCTCGCCGATCGGACGTGCGCTCATGGGTAAGAAGGTCGGCGATGTAAGCGAGGTCGTCACCCCGACCGGCAAGCGCGAGCTGGAGGTCCTGAAGCTCGTTACCATCCACGACGAGGCGTAGCTGTTATGACGTGGACCAGCGCCGTTGGGAACTCCTGTAAGTGGCTGTTGTACAAGATCGTCCACGGCCTCGCGCTGACCCGCATTTCGCCCAACGCACTGACGTTCATCGGACTGCTCATCAACATCGGCTGCTGCGGTGCTGTTCGGTTTCGCCAATGCCGAAAACCAGCGCCGCATGTTCCTCTATGCCGGGCTGGTGATTATCGGCGCCGGCATCTTCGACATGGTGGACGGACGCGTCGCCCGCGCTACCAACCAGGTAACCCAGTTCGGCGGATTCTTCGACTCCGTCATCGACCGCTACAGCGACGTCGCTCTGTTCTTTGGACTGCTGGTGTACTATGCCCGGGCGAATCGGTTTCTGTACGTCGTGCTCGCGGCGTTCGTCATGGTCAGCTCGGTTCTGGTGAGCTACGCCCGGGCGCGCGCCGAGTCGCTCATTCCCAGTTGCAAAGTCGGATTTATGGAGCGTCCGGAGCGCATTGTGCTCATCATCATCGGAGCGCTATTCAATCGCATGGGGCCGGTACTGTGGATCATCGCAGTGCTCAGCACGATAACCGTCATCCACCGCATCCGCTACACCAAGCAGCAGCTCGCGTTGATCGAGCCGCCGCCGGTCCGCACCCGTCCTGATCCAATGCGCTTCGAAGAAATCGTCCGCTGAGGTAGTGCCGCAAAAATTACCGCATAGAAGATCGAGCGTTCCTCGTCCGAAGATTTCGAAATTGGTGTGTCATCCCGAGCTCCGCGAGGGACCTCGCAGTTGTGTGCCGCGCGACGACCGATGGCTTTGTACGAGATCTTGGAACAGTTCAAAGCATCCGCCCTACGCCGGGTTCGCGGCTAGGTGCGCTCGGCGGAGTACCGTCGTTGCCTGGCCGCAATACGGGCAGCAAGCGTAGTCGTTCCTGATCGGCCGTCCACACGCGCCGCAAACCGGCGCCAGCGCATAACGGCAGCGCGGACAGAAGCGAAATGAATCGTTAACGGTGAAGCCGCAACCGGGACATTCCCTTGGTAGCGGCTTGCGCAGCATAAAGTAGAGGATGAACCCGATCAGGTTGGGCACAAAGAGACAGATCAGCGTCCATAGCGTTGGGCTCATGCCGCGCCGCGCGGCGTCGCGATTGACGTAGGTCAACAGCAAGACCCAGCAGATGGCGACGAAGGCGCAGAGCAGCGCGAAGAACGGGACAGCGGCGCGCGGTATGCCGCGATCATGATGCGACGCCGCAAAGAACAAGGCGATAAGGCCGCAAAGCCGATGGCAAATGCAAGGAACCACCCAAATTGCGGGATGGTGGCCAGTTCATGTCCGGAATGTTGATTTGTTTTCATTCATAGCAAATCTTCCTTGATGCGCGTGCCAGCCAGTCAGGCCGTGAGCGGAATATGAAAGCGGATGGTAGAGCAGAAGCTGCGATAGCGATCGGCGATCGCCGGAGCCAGCCAGAAAACGACCAGGCCGGCGGCGACAGTCCATGGTGCGACGTGAAGTTTGTCCGCCAGCCAGCCGCTCATCTTCCATCCGACGAAGGCCGACCCGCCGACCACAGCAGCCCAAGACAGAACGAAATTCCGATCAGAAATATTCGCGCCTGCTGATCGCGAAGCTCGGCGGCGCGCTGGCGGACGCGGGCTTGGGTCGCGCTGACCAGCGAAGGCGCTCGCCGTGACCGGCACGCTGCGCAGAGCGAGCGCGGCCAGTTCAGTCTGCTCCGCGAAAGCGTCGCACTCCGGGCACTCGGCCAGGTGCGATGCCAGCCATAGGGCATCGCTCGTCGCTCACTCCCTCTACATCGCGGAGGAGTATGAGATTCGCGGGCGCGTTCATGGTCCGAGAGGTTCATTCGGCGGCTCCTTTCAGCGCCGGACGAAGCGCCATCACGCCGCGGTACAGGCGCGTTTTCACCGTCGCAACCGGGATGTGAATCAACTTCGCAATCTCCTCCAGCTTCATCTGTTCGTGGATGCGAAGCGTCAGTACTTCGCGAAAGATAGCCGGTAACTGTTGCAGTGCTGCTTCAAGGCGCGCGCTCTCTTGGTTGGCCGCGGCCTGCTCGAACGGAGACGGCCGCGCGTCCCGGACCTCGAATGGGGCTCCATCTTCGCTCTCTTGCATTTCGTCGAGGCTGGCCGGGCTGCGCCGACGAAGATGGTCGATCGCCACGTTGTGCGCGATGGTAAGCAGCCAGGTCACGAAGCGGCTCCGGCCGTCGTACAGATGGCCTTTTTCCAGCACGCGCATCCAGGTTTCCTGAAACAGGTCCTCGGCGGTGGCGCGGTTGCCGGTCAGGTGCAGCAGGTAGCGCAGCAGCCGATGCTGATACTGCGCGATGAGTGCGTCGAGCACGTCAGGATCGCGACGGCGCAAGCCACGAGCTATGCGGGCCTCTTCGGTCTCCATCGAAAGCAGCGCACTGAAGGCGGTGGCAACCATGCTATCCGGGTATACGGATGAGGGCGAGAAAAAGTCTCAAGGGTAGGCCGCTTGCCCCCTCGGAGAATGTGTGAGACCAAGCAGATGAGAAAGCGGTGTATACTCCCGTCCTCAGGTCACACGAGGGCATGATGGATATCCCGAGCGTAGGTTCGCCGCGCGGCATCTTGGAGCTTTTTCTTCCGGGGCTGTTTCTCCTTTTGAACATTCTGTTGACCTTGTCGTTTGTGAGCCCAGATGATGCAACAAAGAAGATTTTGTCGCATCTCGCCGCGAACTTTGGTTTGACACTGCTGGCAGCGATCCCCATCGCGTATTGCTTCGGAGTTTCTCTCCGATTGTTGAAGACCAGTCCTGCCGATCGCTTTTCAGGATGGGCTATTCGGGCAACCAAGAAAGGTGCCTCGCCCGATTTTGCAATTGAGGGAGACAAGTTCCCTTATCGGAAGGGATTTAAGAAACGCGTGGAGCGCTATCTCCCGCCTTCTGCATTAACGTTCTACGACGAGGTATGGGACTCTCCACCTTACGGAACCAGCCTCAGTCGTTTTGATTTTTACAAGAACATCTTGAGAGACATCAGTGCAAGTGCCGCGAAAGAGATCTATGCGGCCGAAGCTCTTTGTCGATACGTTGCGAACACTGTATACGCAATCGGAATCAGCGTAGGATTCCTGTCAGTCGCACTTATTTGCTGCATAATGTACAGGAACTCCGTGCCGCTCGCGCTACCTGCACCACTGATCGTCTATCTTCTTGCGGTCGTGATAATCGTTCGAAATTTTCGTTTTCTGAGGATGTACGAAGTAGAAACCGTTTTCGCTTTGGCTTTTCTTTATCGGAGCGATCTTGCGAGTTTCACTTCACCGGTGCCCCCGTTTAGAACCGCCGCCGCTGGAGCTTCGTCAGCGTAGCCGAATCCCTGGCGTCGACTCTACTGAACTGCCCACATCTTTGGCCTTACGTTTGGGAAGGGTGGGAGTGACGTCCCAGAGCATTCCGCCGCGTCCTTTCCTCGTTTACAATCATCTGTTTGTTCATACCCCTAAATTTCAATCTGTAGAGCGGAGCACTCGATTGCCTGACACCATTTATGACGTAGCCATCATCGGCAGCGGCCCTGCCGGATACACCGCCGCCATTCGCGCGGGTCAACTGGGCCTGAAGACCGCGTTGATCGAGAAAGACCCATACCTCGGCGGCACCTGTCTGCATGTCGGCTGTATTCCGACCAAGGCCCTGCTGTTTAACGCCGAGGTCTACGACCACGTAAAAGAAGGCCCTGAACTTGGCCTGGAAAATACGGCGGGAGTCACGGTGAACTGGGGAGCGATCCAGAATCGCAAGCAGGGAATTGTCGACAAGCACGCCAAGGGGCTTGCAGTTCCTGATGCGCAAGAACAAGGTCACCGTCATCGAGGGCTACGGCAAGCTGACCGGCCCGGCGAAGGGCGGCATCCACACCGTGGATGTCGAGTCGAAGAGCGGCAAGTCGCAGGTGCAGGCCAAGAACCTGTTGCTGTCGACCGGTTCGGTCGCGCGCATGTTGCCCGGAATGCAGCCTGACGAGCAGATCCTCACCAACATCGAGGTTCTCAGCCTGAAGACCATTCCCAAGTCGCTGATCGTGATCGGCTCGGGAGCAGTGGGCGTTGAGTTCGCCAGCATCTACAAGTCGTTTGGCGCCGAGGTGACGATCCTCGAGATGCTGCCGCGCTACGTGCCGGTGGAGGACGAGGAGATCTCGAAGGAACTGATGCGCGTCTACCGCAAGCGCGGCATCAACGGCTTCGTCAACGCCAAGGTGGAGAAGGTCGAGAAGACCAAGCAGGGCGTGAAGGTCACGTTCACCGTCGACGGCAAGCAGCAGACGATCGAGGCGGAAAAGGTTCTGGTGGCGATTGGCCGCGCGCCCCGCACCGAGAATGTTGGCATCGAGAAGACGAAGATCGAAGTCGAGCGCGGCTTCGTGAAGACCGACAAGTACATGCGCACCGCCGAGCCGGGTATCTACGCGGTCGGCGACATCGTCGCCGGATATCCGCAACTGGCGCACTCCGGCGCCATGGAAGGCATCGTCGCCGTCACCCACATGGCGGGCAAGCCGGTGAAGCCGATTAACGTTCTGCGCATTCCGAATGCAACGTATTGCCATCCCGAGATCGGCAGCGTAGGCCTGACGGAAGCGAAAGCCAAAGAAGTCGGCTACGACGTGAAGGTCGGCAAGTTCCCGTTCACGGCAAACTCCCGCGCCAGCATCGTCGGCGCGCACGAGGGCTTCGTGAAGATCGTCGAGGATACGAAGTACGGCGAGATTCTGGGCGTCCACATCATCGGGCCAATGGCGACCGAGATGATCGCCGAATCCGTTGTCGCTCTGGAGATGGAATGCACGGCTGAAGAGCTGGCCAACATCATTCACGCGCATCCCACATTGTCAGAGGCAATGCTGGACGGGGCAAACGCCGTGTTTGGCATGGCAATCAACGCGTAAGGTTTTGTTCACCACAGAGGCACGGAGGCACGGAGAAATTCGTGCCTTGGCTTTCTATGCCAGGCGCTCCGGAGCCCATACCAGCACCTTCAAGTCGCGCGAAAAGCTCGCCAGGGCGGGTTTCTCAGGCAACACGATTCCGGCTACCGATGCCATGCTGTTTTCCTCAATCTCATAGTTCGCCACCTGCAACCGCCATGGCAGGTGATGAATGTTTGCGCGATAGACGCGTTTCCCATTGGTTGAGTAGAGGCAGTAGCGCTCGCTGAGAAAGTACTCGATTGAGCCCGGGATCGCCGGACTCACGGGCGACGCTGGCTGGTATTTCGCACGAAAGACTGCCGGCTTCGGTCCGTGCTCCCGCTTGGAGCGATAGCTAATCTCCGCCCGGCCCTTGCCCTTCACTTTCATCGAAGCCTTCCAGTAGGGCAGCCGGTAGAAGACACGCGCTCCCCACACCGCCGACAGGCTGCCCGCGTCGAGGCTGAAAAAGTAAATGCCAGGCTTGTTCTCGTAGGTCACGTAGGTTCGAACGTTCAGCTCCGGGAAGTGGGAGACGAAGGGCAGCCGAGGTGAGCCGTGGACCCGGACATGGTCCATCCAGAAGGGCACGACGGAGACCCATGCGCGCTGGTCGTAGATGTCGAGCGTCAGCGCCTCAGGCACCAGCGGCCGCAGAACCTCGGGTGCGATCGCGTAATGCAGAAAAAGCAAGTCGTTCCAGCGCTGGGTCATCACCCACGGCGTCATCGGAGGAGGCCAGGGCCGATGGCCGGTGGCGAAAAGGATAGAGTCGCCGCCAACCCAGAGGGTTTGGGTTTCGTTGGCTTCAACCACCGGGCTCAGATCGGGGATTCGGCGGGCCATTAACTTGGTTGGTGTCTTTCCCGGCGGAAGCGTTGCTGAACTATTCGCCACCACCTATGATTCAGTCCAACGCCGATGGTCACAAAACCTGTTTCTGAGCCCGCGCAAACGTCCGCTGCCCAACAACCTTCAACCCAGGTCTACGCCATTCATGGCGCCGACCCCGAAGTACAGGCCTACGGAATGGCCAAGTATTCGCGTTCGGCGCTGTCGCTGCGCGAGTCGCTGGCCGAGCTGAACGAGCAGAAGGCGGAAAAGTTTCTCAACACCTTCTACTTCCAATATGGACACCGCAGTATTGCCGATCTGGCGCACCTGGCGTTTGCCATCGAGCGGCTGTCGATCCTTGCCGCGACGATTCTCGTCGACGAGCCGCGCTGGGACGGGCAGGAACGCTCCACCCGCTATCAGGACTTCAAGAAAAGCGGGTATTACGTTCCTGATTTTGCGGGTGATAGCGAGGCTGATGCGCTCTATCGCACCACCGCCGACCATCTGTTCGCGGAATACCAGCAATTTTCGAACGCCATGTTCGGCTACCTGCGCGAGCGCACCCCCAAGCCGCAGGAGATGAAGCAAGACGCATACGAGCGCACGTTGCGCGCGCGGGCGTTCGATTTGTCGCGCTACCTGTTGCCGCTGGCGACCAATACGTCGCTGGGACAGATCGTGAGTGCGCGCACCCTGGAGAACCAGATTTCGCGTCTGCTGTCGGACGCGCACGCGGAGGTGCGGCGGCTGGGCGAGCTACTGAAGCAGGCGGCGCGCGAAGGCGCTTACAACGTGAACCAGCCGGTGGCTGAAGGCTTGCTGGAAGAGATTCGACAGCAGGCCCCCGAGCTTGCCAGTCGCGCTGAGCAGATACTTCTGCGAGAGGTCCATGTCGCTCCGACGCTGATGAAATACGCCGAGCCGAGCGCCTATGAGTTGGAGAGCCGGCGTGAGCTGAGCGGGGCCGCTGCTGAGTTGCTCGGACGTTTGCCGACCGACCCCGCTCCTGTGGTCGACTTGCTGGAAGATGAGCCGCTCGCGATCGAGCTCGCCACCACTCTCCTCTACCAGTGCGACCATCATTCCTATCGGCAGATTCGCGGCGTGGTTGAGGGGCTGAGTGAAAAGCTGCGCAACGAGATCATCGGCCTGGGCATGAAGCACCGCGGCCGCTTCGACGAGGTGGCGCGCGCGTACCAGTCAGGGCAGCCATTTCGTTTCGACATCCTCATGGACATTGGCGGCTTTCGCGACATGCACCGCCATCGCCGCTGTGTGCAGATCATGCAGGACTACACCACTCGCCACGGGTACGACATGCCTCAGGAGATCGAAGCGGCCGGCTGGGGATCACGGTATTCGCAAACCATGGAGCGGACGCGGGAAGCGGCTGCGAAGTTGTGTGCGCGAGAGGTTGCAGAAGCCGATGAGCAGTCGCAGTACCTGATCCCGCTGGCCTTCCGCAAACGCACGCTGTTCAAGATGGACTTCGCCGAAGCCGTCTACATCAGCGAGCTTCGCACCGGCGTTGCCGGACACTTTTCGTACCGCAACGTGGCTTACGCGATGTATGAAGCTGTGGCTAGAAGATATCCCGCGCTGGCCAAGTACTTTCGCGTGACGGACGTGCGCGAGCCGGTGGACTTGCTGAAGAGGTAGAACGTGATAAAGAAGTTTACTGTGTCGATTGCACGTTTACACCGGCTCAAGAACCGCAGGCGACTGGCGAACGCGACAGCCAAGTATTTCGGTTCGGTCGATTCAAAAGCCGTCACGGAAGAGAAGGCGATAGCGCATAGCCTGACGATCGCGGCCAAAGGCATGGACTTTAGCAAAGAGCCTTAATTGGCTAATGCGGATCCAGATGCACGGAGTAGCGTTTGAGCTTTGGTTTCTCACTGATCGAATTTGCCGAAGAACTCGCTTCTTCGATCAATCGCATCCGGTTGCAACTTCTCGGCGGTCCACCACCGCCCATTCTTCTCCACTACACGAAGGAGGTAGGGGCGAAAGGTATCGCGGCCTCCCGTATCCTGCGCGCCACTTGTGCGGCTGATCTCGGTGATAAGGATAAAACTGAAATTGAACATGGGGCAGAGCTGGTCAGAACCCTGCTGAAAAATGACCTAAGAGGCTTTCCCGCTGAGGTTCTATCGCGAGTTCCCGACCAACTAATCAGCAGGATTCCGTTTGCCTTTGTTGCATGTTTCTGTTCTGAAGAACGATCCGCCTTTCACGACGAGACGTACGGTAATTACTGTTTGCGGTTCGAAACTGACCAGAGGAACGAGCCGCTGCTTCGTCCCATCTTTGGAAGTGGAGAGGTCGGCTATCATCGAGTTGTCTATGGCGAGGATTTGCAGAGTAAAACCGCTCGCAGAGTACTTAGGGATTGTGCAAGTGCTCTCATCCACGCATCCAAAGGTCAAAACAAAGGACCGTGGGCTAGTTCCATCGCCGATATCGCTGCAAGAAACGCGACGGAACTGCTACTGGATTTGGTTGTTGCCTTTAAGAATAAGTGTTACGAACGTGACAAAGAATGGCGACTTAGTGTTCGGCCAAGAACGCTATGCGCCTCAGACCCGGGTTGGAATGACCAGCAATTTCTCGCTACCGTTCGCTCCGACAATCGAAAACGCTACGTTGAGCTCGGTCTCCCGGCGACATCACTGATGTCGGGGCTGTCTCTGAGACCCCCTGTTCCGTTTTCTTCAGTCGCAGTTAGGACGCAGGAGTGTCTCGAGACGATGAAACGAATACTTTCAGAGAACGACCTGCCGGACATTCCCGTCGATCTCTTACGCTGATCTTTTCGATTCTTATGACAGTAGCCGCTCTCTACGACATTCACGGCAACCTGCCAGCACTCGAAGTGGTGCTCGAAGAGATCCGCCGCGAGCGCGTAGACCAGATCGTCATCGGCGGTGACGTGCTGCCCGGGCCCATGCCTCTCGAGTGTCTTGAACTACTCACCACGCTCGAAGTTCCAACCGACTTCATCATGGGCAACGGAGACCGCGAAGTGCTGGCGCGGATGAGAGCTATCGAAACAGAGTGGTATCGCACCGCGCGGCCCGAATGGCGCGAGCCCATCGACTGGACGGCCCAACAGCTTTCCCCAGAACACGAGGAGGTGATCGCGGGCTGGCCGGCCACCCGCACCTCACGGATCGACGGCTTGGGTGAGGTGCTGTTCTGCCATGCCACGCCGCGCAACGACAAGGAGATATTTACCAAAGCGACGGCAGAAGATCACCTGTTGCCGGTCTTCGAAGCAGTCGGGGCAGATCTCGTCGTCTGCGGGCATACGCACATGCAGTTCGATCGCCGGGTCGGCAAGACCCGCGTAGTAAATGCCGGCAGCGTTGGCATGCCGTTTGGCAGAACGGGCGCCGACTGGCTGCTGCTTGGGCCAGGGATTGAGCTGCGCCACACGGATTACGATCCGGAGCACTCGACGGACCGAATTCGTGCGACGAAGTATCCGCAGGCGGATGATTTCGTGACGAAATACGTTCTGAACACGCCGTCGCAAGAGCAGATGTTGCTGCTATTTGCCAAGGCTGAGTTGAAGTAAGGGTTTCTGTCGGCGCACAGCTTCAGTCGGACAAGTTCGTCGCTCTCCACTGGTTACTTTCGTTATCCCTCCTCGGTGTGATTTCGCTATTTGTTCGCTCTTGAGCGGGTGTATACTTCGCTGTCAGTTACTCATGCGCCTCCCCTAAAGGTAGCTTCAACAAGCGCAGAAACGGCGCGGTTGAGCTTCCGGAAACGCCAAAGCTACGGCGGCGCCTGCCCCACTGACCCAATCGCAATACATATCCCTGGCTCCTCCCGAGAAGTCATTTCGCGGGAGGCAGCGGGCAAGGAGCGACATTCATGGCAGACGAGAGAACAGAAAAGAACCGGGCAATCGAGCTGGCAATGTCCGGTATTGAGAAGCAGTTCGGCAAGGGCTCGATCATGAAGCTGGGGAGCAAGGAGGCGGTCGTTCCCATCGCCGTGATATCCACCGGGTCGATCTCATTCGACGCGGCGCTGGGCGTAGGCGGCGTGCCGCGCGGGCGCGTGATTGAGGTCTTTGGGCCGGAGTCGTCGGGCAAAACTACGATCGCGCTCCAGATCATCGCCGAGGCGCAGAAGGCGGGAGGCATGGCTGCGTTTGTGGACGCGGAGCACGCGCTCGATCCTAACTACGCCAAAAAACTGGGCGTGGACGTCGACAATCTTCTCGTCTCGCAGCCCGACTACGGCGAGCAGGCGCTGGAAATCGCCGAGGCGCTGGTACGCTCGAATGCTATCGATGTGCTGGTGGTGGACTCGGTTGCTGCGTTGGTTCCCAAGGCCGAACTGGACGGCGAGATGGGTGACAGCCACATGGGCCTGCAAGCCCGGCTGATGTCGCAGGCGCTGCGCAAGCTGACCGGCATTGTGTCGAAGTCACGTACCAGCCTGATCTTTATCAACCAGATTCGCGAGAAGATTGGCGTGATGTTCGGCAATCCCGAAACTACGACCGGCGGACGCGCGCTGAAGTTCTATTCGTCGGTACGCATCGACATTCGTCGCATTGCCGCCATCAAAGACGGCGATGTGGTGACCGGCTCGCGCACCAAGGTGAAAGTGGTGAAGAACAAAGTCGCGGCGCCGTTCCGTGAGGCCGAGTTCGACATTATGTACGGCGAGGGCATCTCGCGCGAAGGCGACCTGCTCGATATCGCGGTCAACAATAACATCGTCGAGAAGTCGGGAGCGTGGTTCAGCTACAAAACCGACCGTATCGGCCAGGGACGCGAGAACGCGCGCCAGTTCTTGAAGGACAATCCCGACATCAGGACGCGGATCGAGCAGGAGGTCCGGAAGGCGCTGGGGCTCACGTCGCCAGGCGAGAAGCCAAATGGAGCGGCCGCAGAATTCAATGAGGCTCCTCCGGTGCTCGCGGCCGCGGCGCACTCCTCGGCGAAGACACCGGCGGCGCGGAAGTAGTTCGGACTCAGCCACGGATTGGCACGGGTAAACACGGACCGGAGCAAGGAGAGTAAAACCCACTCCGCTCCGTGTACATCTGTGAAATCCGTGGTTCGCTTCAGTCTTGATAGACGATCTGCCCGCCGACGATCGTTACCACGGCCTTCCCAGTAAAGCTCCATCCGTCAAACGGGGTGTTGCGCGACTTCGATTTCGACTGAGACGCATCGAAGGTCCACTTCTTTCTTGGATCGAACAGCGTCACGTCTGCGTGTGAGCCGACCGCCAAGCTGCCCCGGCCCTGAAGCCCAAAAATCCTTGCCGGATTAGCCGATAACAATTCCACAATGCGCCACAGGGGTAGCTTGAAATGATGGTGCAGAACGGTGATGGCGAGTGGCAACGCCGTTTCCAGTCCGGTAATGCCGAAGGCCGCGCGCTCAAACTCCACCTGCTTCTCGTGGAACGCATGTGGCGCGTGATCGGTGGCGATGGCGTCAATCGTGCCGTCGGTTAGTCCCTCGATCAGCGCGCGGCGGTCGGCGACGGAGCGCAGCGGCGGATTCATCTTGTAGTGGGTGTTGAACTCGCCCACGTTGTCGTCAACCAGCGTGAAATGATGCGGCGTGACCTCCGCCGTGACTCGCACGCCCTCAGCCTTCGCCTTGCTTACCACGCACAGCGCCTCCAATGTGGAAAGATGGGCCACGTGCACATGCGCGTTCAACTCACGCGCCAGCCGGATATCCCGTTCCACTACGTTGGCTTCCGCAGCATTCGGCATGCCTCGCAACCCGAGTCGAAACGACGCCGCCCCAAGATTCATGGAGCAGCCTGAGGTCAGGTGAGTGTCCTCCGCGTGCTGTACCACAGGAATACCAAGTTTGGCGGCCGCAGCCAGCGCATTGTGCATGACGCTGTCATCCAGGATGGGCTTGCCATCATCGGTAAAAGCAACGGCACCAGCCTGCTTCAGGGCGGCAAAGTCGGTCAGGTCAATGCCCATGCTGCCGGCAGTCGCCGCTGCAATGGGGAAGACATTCACCACCGCACCGCGCTCCGGCGCCTGCATCCAGCGCGTGATGTCCGGCGAATCGTTCACCGGAGCCGTATTGGGCATGGCGCATACGGAAGTGAATCCTCCGGCGGCGGCGGCGGCAGTTCCGGTTGCGATCGTCTCTTTGTGCTGCTGCCCGGGCTCACGCAGATGCACGTGAAGATCAATAAGACCCGGAGCGACTATGAGCCCCTTGGCTTTGACTATGTCGACCCCGCTTCGATCGAGCGCGCCGCGCTCGCCCACTTCGGCGACGCGCCCGTCGTGCAGCAACAGGTCCATTGCACGATCGACGCCGGTTGTCGGATCGATGAGGTGTCCTCCGGTGATCAGCAGCTCACGCATCGCTAACGTACCTTTCCGAGCGCGGTTGCGAGAATGGCCATCCGCATCTTGACTCCATTTGCGACCTGTTCGTGTATGCACGACTGCGGTCCATCGGCCACTTCACTGGTGATCTCCATACCGCGGATGATGGGGCCGGGATGCAAGATGATCGCATCACGCTTGGCGAGCCTCATGCGGCGCGAGTCAACCTGGTAGCGATCGACGTATTCTTCCAGGCCGAGCTGCCTGCCTGCGAGCCGCTCCTTCTGGATGCGCAGCGAGATCACCACGTCGGCGCCATACATCGCTGCGTCAAGGTTGTGGCAGGCAATCACGCCGGGTGCGATGCTGGCCGATATCTCCGGCACCAGGTCGGGCGGGCCGCAGAAGATTACCTCCGCGCCCATGCGCGACAACAAGTGCGCATTCGACCGCGCCACCCGGCTATGGAATACGTCGCCGACAATGACGACGCGCAAGGCTTTGAAAGTCTTTTTGTGGCGCGCAATGGTCAGCGCGTCAAGCAGCCCCTGCGAAGGGTGCTGATGCAGTCCATCTCCGGCATTGATTACGGGGACGGGACAATATCGGGACAGCAGGTACGGAGCGCCACTGTTGGGATGCCGCATCACGATCACGTCCGCACCCAAGGCTGTAATCGTCCAGCCGGTGTCAATCAGCGACTCGCCCTTCTCAATGCTCGACGATGTCGCTGTGATCAACGTGGTGGTTGCGCCCAGCGCTTTAGCGGCGAATTCAAAGGAAGTTCGGGTCCGCGTCGAGGCCTCGTAGAAGAGCAGGACCACGCGTTTGCCACGCAGCAATTGTGGCGCCTTACGAGGATCCATACGCTGCGCCAGCTTGAGATAGGAATTGATTTGTGGGGGAGTGAGTTGGTCGGTACCGAGTAAGGAACGATCGCGCCGGTTCATTGCCCTGGGGAAATCCGGTCCAGCAACAGCACTTTTTCCGTGCCGTCGGTCTCTTGCAGTTTTACCTCAACAATTTCGTCTTGGGTAGTCTCGATCTTCCTGCCGACAAAGGCGGCCTCGATCGGCAGTTCACGATGGCCGCGATCGATCAGGGTGCAAAGCTGAATGCGCCGAGGGCGGCCATGATCGAAAAGGGCGTCGAGCGCGGCGCGCGTTGTACGGCCGGTGTAGAGCACGTCGTCGACCAGGATGATGTTCTTGTCCTGGATGTCGAACTCCATTTCGCTCTTGCGGTATTCCGGCCGATGCCCGACGGCAGAAAGGTCGTCGCGATACAACGTGATGTCGAGAGTGCCGACCGGCACTTCTGTTTTTTCGATTCGGCCCAACAGTTTTGCCAGCCGGTTGGCCAGCGGCACACCCCGGCGTTTTATGCCGACGAGCCCAAGATTCTGGACGCCATTGTTCTTCTCCACGATTTCGTGCGCCAATCGGACCAAAGTGCGATCGATTTCCGAGGCGGACATGATCTGTGATTTTTCGCGGAGATTCTCGAGACGCGCCGCAGGCTTAGTCATCCGCTCCGAATCATACGAGAACAGGCAAGGTAGGAGCAACCTTGCCCCGCGCTCTGCCAGAAGCTATCTCATAAATCGTTATTCGGTTTGTATCAGGGCACGAGCTTTAGTCGTGCCGACACGAGCACACCGAGCATCAGGGCTTTATTGATTCCTGCATAAGTAATGTCCTATTTGAGCCGCAAAAAAAGCGGGCTGTGGTGAATAAAGGAACGCAACAACCAGGATTGGCGTTGCAGGCGGCGGGCCGACTGACGGGCGGCGTCGGCCAGCGCATCCAGCTCCAGCTGCGCCCGATTGGCCATGGGATTGTTCTTCAGCCAGCTCCAGGCGTACTCCACCGGGTTCAGTTCCGGAGCGTAGGCGGGGAAGTAGCAGGGCTGCGGCCAGCCGCGGGCGAGAAGAAAGTCTTGCGTGCGGCGGGCGCGATGCGCGTTCAGCCGGTCCCACAGCATCAGCCAGGGGGCGTCGAGTTCGCCATCCAGGGCGGAGAGGAAGGCCATCACTTGGGCGGCGGCGATATCGCTGGCATGGAGGCGAAAGTAGAAACGTACGTCATCACGCGCCGGCGAAACGCACAGGGCGGCAATCGCCGACCCCTTGCGATGGTGCGCGCCCCGCTGGTACAGCACCGGGGTCTGGCCCGCCGGAGCCCAACTGCGCCGCACCAGCGGGGCCATCAGAAAGCCGCTCTCGTCCAGAAATACCAGCCAGGCCTTCAAGCGCGACGCTTTTTTTTTATGGCGGGCCATTGCTGCTTCACCCATTGGCCAATCGCTTCCTGGTCGCGTTCCACCGCCCGACGTACAGGTTTTTGAGGAGTGAAACCGAGGGCATGCAGCAGGCGGCAGACATGATCGGGATGGTAGTGGATGCCAAACCGCTGTTCGATCCAGCTGGCCACGCGGGGACAGGTCCAGAGCGGGGTAGCGAAACCCGCCGCTTCCGCGCCCCCGAGCAAGGTCTTCTCCAGCCGTTGCCGCTGGGCGGCACTGAGTCGCGGCGGCCGTCCGCAAGCGGGTTGAGCGGCCAGCGCTTGCCGGCCCTGGTGGCGTGCGGCCGAGTTCCATCGTCGAACGCTGCGACGATCAACCCCAACCCGTTGCGCGACTTCGACCGGACTGAGTCCTTGTTGCAGCAGAGCCAGCGCGCGGTAACGACGCTGCTCCAGTTCGTGCGGACTGCCACTGGGACGCATACCAGCAGTATAGGACATTATTTATGCAGGAATCAATAGCCCCTGCAAATCAAAGTATTCAGGGGCTAAAGCCGAAGGCATTCACGATACCGATACGGCACGGCTGAAGCCGTGCCCTGATACAGAGATTTATGAGATGGCCCTTAGTGCATCCCGCGCCGCCGTGCCGAGAGCGATGCGCCCAGCGCTCCGCCGGCGGCAGAGAAGATGACGAAGACTACGGCAATGAGCGCCATCACCCACAGGAAGAACGTTGCCAGACCCTCCGGCGTCGCCAATTTGGCCATGAATTGTTGCATGATCTCCTGAGTTCGTGGATCGGGAGCCTTGGCCATCGACGCGCGCAACTGCTCCTCCATGAGTTGGCGGAGCTGATCGCCTTCCGTCGCGAAAAGAACCGTGCTCATGATGGCCGTGATGACGAAAGCAAATACGCCGGCAAGAGCACCAATGCGCATTCCTGTGCCTGGCCTAACCACAGCCGAGGGTACGCGACGCTGATACATGGAGACCGACAGGGCGCCGGCGAGAAGCATCCAGAGGAGCGAGCCTAGCGCCAGGAAGGGAAGTGACGACAGCAGTGCCGCGCCCACGCCCGCAAGGAGAGCGCCCTGCCAGACTTGGTTCCAGTGAATTGGCTCGCGAGGCGCAAACCCTGCGCGCGGAGGCCCCCAGGGTGAGCTGGCAATGACGGGCGCAGCCGCCGGCAGTTCGTCAGATGACGGCGTCGATATGAGCTCCGGTGCGGTCTCCGGCAGGACTACGCGAATCTGGGGAGCGCCGCAATGCGGGCAGAACGGGACTCCTTCCTCCACAGCAGCTTGGCACTTGTAGCAGGCGTGTTCCACCGAAGTGACGTTAGCAGTTGACGCACTCCGGCGGCAAGACAGGCTTGCAACAAGTTGGTGGAGAACTCTCGATTGCGCCTGTTGTGAAGCCGCGTCTCAGCGGCCCGGAACACTCCGCACGACCTCCGGCACGACCACTCGCACCACCTCCGGAACCACCATCGATGCAATCCAGGTGGCGTACAGGGCGATAGGTGCCGCCAGCAGCAGCCACAGCCAGTTGCGCTCAAGAAACGACAGAGGCAGCGCCGAACCCGGCATGTTTATACCTCTCCTTCCTTCCCGTGGATCTGGACCAGAACCGTTCCGAAGCGGGTGCCAGAGCCATCGGGCTCGATGGAGACGATGTGCTGGTTGTGCTGCGTGCCGACTTTAAGCTCCCATCCGTCTCCGTGAGAATCCTTACACGTCAGCCTGTCGTCTTTGTCTCCGTGCATCGAGACGTCGCTGTCGCTGCTGTGCCCTTTGCATACCAGGACATCGCCAAACTGTTTGAGCTTGTCTTCGTAGAACGACTTCACCTTTTCGGGAGAATCCGGCGTCACGTACTCGGCGGCGATCACCTTCAGTCCAAAGCCTAGGCCGCCGATGTTGACGTTGGCACGATGCTTGTCGCCGTCCTTGTCGGACTCACGAGGCTTAGCGCCGGGATACACCGGAATGCCGTTGTCCGTGGCCTGGGGGCTGGTGTCGACTTTCAGGTTGGCAATCGGAGTTTGGATGTCGACCTTCTGCTTCTCCTTGTCTTTATCGCTCACCTGAATCGAGCAGGCCGCGAGCAGCCAAACCGAGGCAATCGCAAGCAATGTAAAAAGCAACTTAAGTCGTTTCATTCGCCCTCCCCTGAAGGGTCACTGAGGGGTTGAAAGCTGCGTCCCTTACGACCCCAACGTCTAAAGATACGGATATTTGCGGCGATTCGTTCCCGGCAAGCTCAACCCAGTTGTTCGGTGCCGCCAGCCTGAACGATTTCAACGGCATCCGCTTCGACCTTGTCATCGTCGCCGAAACCGGCAAGCCATCTTACCTCGGGCTCCCTGCGAAACCACGTCATCTGGCGCTTGGCGTAGTTACGGTGGCCTTGCTGAGTCAGCGCAACCGCCTGCGCCAGTGCGAGTTCGCCACCAAGGTAGGCTGTCGCCTGCTTGTATCCCAGGGAGGTGAACGGCGTGACTCCCGAGAGCTGAGGGTACTTCTGTAGCAGCTTTCGCGTCTCGTCGATCAGGCCGTTCTCGAACATCTCCGCGGCGCGGGCATTGATACGCGCGTAGAGCTGGTCGCGGTCGGGATTAAGTCCCAGGCGCAGGATGTGGTAGCCCAGCAGTGGGTCGCGCCCTCTTTGCTGCCACAGTTCGCTCATCGGCCGGCGAGCGGCCAGGCAGACCTCGATGGCGCGAATCAGCTTCGCCGCGTCATTGGGATGAATTTGGGCGGCGGAAGAGGGGTCCAGTCGTGAAAGTATCCGGTAGAGATATGGTGGTTCATGCTGCGCGGCTATCTCACGCAGGCGCTCGCGCAAGTCCTCCGAGCGTTGCGGCCCGGGGAAAAGGCCCTCCAACAGCGCACGCAGGTAAAGGCCGGTTCCACCCACCACGATCGGCAGCTTGCCGCGGCTGGAAATCCCGGCAATGGCTGCTCGCGCCTGCCGAGCATATTCGCCCGCGGTGAAGGATTCGCCGGGATCGGCAATGTCGATCAGGTGATGGGGAACCAGTTCACGTTCGGCGCGGGTCGGCTTTGCGGTGCCAATCTCAAAGTCGCGATAGACCGCGAACCGAATCGCAGCTAACGATCTCACCTTGAAATCGTTGCGCCAGGGCGATTGCCAATGAGCTCTTTCCGGACCCGGTAGGCCCAAGAATCACCAGCAACAATGGGTTAGATACAGGGCTTGGGATCATCCCTCAACGCGCGCCCCAGGGGATGGTCTTGCCGAAGCGAACGAATGCGAGCACGAGAATGAAGAGCACCACCACCAGCAAGCCCACCAGCTTCTGTCGCTCGCGAGTGCGCTGGCGGGCGATCCATGCGGCCTCTGTCTCCTGCGGGCGGATTTGCGGATGCTGTGGCATGTAAAATCATTGTATCGTCAGGCCCCGCTTACATCCGCTACCTCGTCACGTTTCGTAACTAAATGTCGAGCAGCAATTCCTGGAGATAGGGTTTAATAACGTATGTTGAAGAAATGCGAATTGTGCTCCGCGGAGCCGGCAGTGCCAAATGGACTACTGTGCGTCGCCTGCCGCGAAGCCATCGTCCGCTTGGTGGCGATCCGTGAGGACGAGCAAGCTGAGCGGGGCGAGAACGATCTGTTGGAAGAAATTGTTGTGTATCCCGCAGGGAAGAAGGGCACCCTTAGAGCCGGCTCATAGATTGGGCGCCTAGCGTGAGTAGCGCATGAATAAGGCCAGTCAGACCCCTGTCGCAACCCGCCCCAAGATGGATGGCTACGGCGTGCCGCAGTCGAGCGAAGGAACGCTGCCATGGCAGTGGGCGCTTGAGCGCTTGGACCGCTCGCACAACTATCTGCTGACAACCGTCCGGCCTGACGGCGCTCCGCACGTGATGCCAGTTTGGGGCACATGGCTCGACGGAGGCTGGTTTTTCTCCACCAGCGCAACCTCGCGCAAGTCACGCAACCTGGAGAACAACTCGAGGTGCGTCGTCTGCAACGATAACGCCGAAGAGGCCGTCATACTGGAAGGCATCGCAAAGCGCCTCAAAGACGACGAGATTCCGCAGCAGGCGTTCAGAGACTACAAGGCGAAGTATGGCTGGGAGCTGGATCCCAAGCGCGGCCCCGTGTGGAGGGTCTGTCCAACGGCTGTCTTCGCCATGCCGGAGAAGCAGTTTCCCGAGGGCGTGACCAAGTGGGTTTTCGCGGGCCTGTGAGCTTGTCTTGCCGTTCACATTCAGCCTGTGTCATCCCGAGCGAAGCCGAGGGATCTGCAGTTCGCCCTCGCGACGGAGGGTGGTAATGCGAAATCAGAAGGGCGTCAAAGGCCCAATGCAGTGATGTCGCTCGGCGGACGTGGTTTGGGCCAGTGGAGAAACTGCGGATCCCTCGGCTCCGCTTCGCTTCGCTCGGGATGACACCCTGGAGACTCGGGACACCCAAGAGAAGGGAGACTGGAGTTGGGCGCGCGGGACCCCCCGCTGGCGGCAAGAAGCCTCCATTCCGCTATAATTCAGCTACCAACCCACGGGCGGGAGAAGATGTCGGAAGGTACCGCAGCCCAAACCGCTGTCGATTGCGGGCTGCACGAAGCACCAACATTCCACTACGAGCTTGAGCCTCGGGGTCGCGTCTTTCGCCGCAATCTGGGCGATCTCCTGCTGCGACGCCAGCCGCCTGCCGTCGAAATCACTGCGCAGCCGGTGGAGGTTCCGCCTGAGACATTTATCCGTACCGGCGTGGACCTGCGGCGTGTCGCCGAGTCGTACGGCGGACATATCGTCTTTGTCGCGCTGGTGTATTTTCTGTCGGTCTCGTCGTTGTTCCGCCAGCCGGTGAAGCTGCAGTCGCCCTTTCAGAACACCGAGATTGCCTACTATCCCGTAAGCGAATATTTACCGCCGATCAACACCGGACACAAAGGGGCCGCAAAGCCGCGCACTGGTCAGCCGAAGCTGGCCAAGCAGGAGATCCTCTCCGTCCCACCCAACCCAGACAACCGTCAGCAGACCATCGTCGCGCCGCCGCAAGTAAAGCTGAACAAGAACGTCGCGCTCCCGAATATCGTGGCCTGGACCGCGGTACCTTCCGCACAGCCGATTGCGGCCAGCTCGCAGTCTGTATCACAGTTGAAGATCCCCCAGTTTCAGCAGCAGGTGGTTGAGCCCACCGCCGACGTCTCGGGTCTCAAGCCAAAGCTGCTGGTTCCTCCTGAGCTTCGCCCCACGGTTGTAGAGCCGCGGGCGGATGTTTCCGCATTGAAGACGCTGAAGGTACCGACAGTCGCACAGCCATCGGTAGTGGAGCCTCCGGTGTCGGCGGACCAACTGAAGCTCAAGCCAGGCGAGCTCAACGTCGCGCAATTGCAGCCTCAGGTGGAAGCTCCTAAGCTACCGGTTCCGGCGCAACGTGCAAGCGGCACAGGAGAAGCTGGAGCAGCGCCTGTAGCGAAGGCTGCCGCTCCGGCCCAGCCCAGCTTGCAGAGTCTGTCGAACTCGCACGGGCAAGGGCAGCTCATCGCGCTGGGGCTTAGCCCTGCAGACGTTCGCGGCCCGGTCGAGGCGCCCGGCGGCAACCGCAGCGGAGAATTTCATGCTTCGCCTGGCGGTAAAGCCGATGCGCCGGGTACTCCGAACGTAAAGGGCGATGCCAGCTCGACAACCAACGGCTCCGGCGCGCAAGGAAAAGGAGGCGGCTCCGGTTCCGGTAACAGCAACGGCTTACCAACCGGTATCAGCGTGGGAAATCCTCCTCCCGGAGCAGCGACCTCGGCTGTCGCCGGAACCCCGACCGGCAAATCGGATCCCAAGCTGGAGGAGCAGAAGCGCATCATCGCCGCTGCGATGGCGCCCTCCATCCCACGCGCAACCCGACGGCCCGTTGCTCCGCCGGAGCCAACGCCAAGCCTGGACGACGAGAGTATTGAAGCCCGCGTCTTTGGAAAGAAGCAGTATTACTCCCTGGTGCTGAACACTCCGAACCTTAGTTCGGCGGCCGGAAGTTGGATCATTCACTTTGCCGAGCTGAAGGAGACCGACAATAAGGCCAAGCCCACGGCTCCCGTGGCGCTGAACGCGGTCGATCCGGCCTATACGCCCGACGCTATGCGTGACCGTGTGGAAGGCACGGTGACGCTCTACGCGGTGATTCGCGCGGATGGTAGCGTTACGGATATCAAAGTCCTGAACAGCCTGGATGACCGGCTCGACAGCAGCGCCATCCGCGCTCTCTCGCGCTGGCACTTCCGTCCGGGAACCAAGAACGGCGAAGCCATTGCGCTGGAGGCGGTGGTGGACGTTCCCTTCCGGATGAACCGGCTGAAGAGGTAGCGAGAAGCCGTCCGCTAGCAGCCCTCTCTCAGTTAGTCGCTTTCATTTTTTCGACGACTGCAGTGGGCCGTTAGCTTGAAACTCGGGACTGGTCACTCGAAACTGCTTCCGGCCAATAGACTGGCCACCCTTTCTCTTCCGCCAACTGTTGTAAGTCCGGGTTCGGGTTCACGCAGAAGGGCCATCTCGCAATCTCTAACATGGCGTAATCATGGACGGAGTTGCCGAACACAGCGTCCACCGGGCGACCGATGACTTCGCGGATAGCGACAGCTTTCAGCTCATCGGTGGGTACGCGCAGGATGCGGTCACTCGCGTATCCATCGTCAACGTGAACGGAGGCGGCGAGCACGTGATCGCTCGCAATGCCGAAGTGCCCCGCCGCATACTCGATAAGCCAGTTGTTGGTGGAAGAGACCGCCCACAGCTCGCTGCCTTGATGCTTGAGCTTCGTGCGTCAGCTCAAGCATCTCGGGGAAGATACACTTGCTGACCACCTCATCAAAAAACTCTTGTGCGGCGCGGTAGAGGACGTCACAGGAAACGCCGCGATTCATGGTCACCATCTCGGCGCACATCGGCTCTTCGTCCACGTCACCAGCCTCGTAGAGCGCGTAACGCGCCCGCATCTCCTCGGCCCGCTCCGACGGAATCAGCCCGCGCTCCATCTCCCAATAGAAGAAGTCACGACCGGCGTCGCCGCTCCACAGTGTGCCATCGCAATCGAACACGGCAATAGCAGGCCTGAGCGCCAGTACGCCGTCGATGAATTGTTGTGCTCGCGACGAAGAGCGGGCGAGGTCAAAAAGCCGTCTCCGACGAGACAAGATTGGCGAGGCGAAGGCGTTCGTAATCCTCGGGCGTGTCGATATTCATCGCGATCCGTGGATCGTCGATCGGCAGATAGCGAATGTGCTGCTCATGCTGATGCTCTATATCGCGGGCGGTCGAGTCTGCGGGAGCGCGCAGGAACGCTTCCATCATGTCGCGGCCCACGATCACGGGATGGCCATGTACTACCTCTTCGTCGCGCCGTGTCTCGGGCACAACTGCCCATACATCGGGACTCGACGCCAGCAGCGTGTGCTTGAGCTCGCGAATCGTACCCGGCACTACCGGAGGTCGATCGACCAGGGCAATGATGGCGGCATCACGGCCACGACTCAGCACGTCCTGCAAGCCAGCCTGGATCGAGCTGAACTGTCCGCGCTCCGGATGCTCGTTCTCGACCAGGAAGGCGGCGTGCTCGTAAACGATCGGCGTAATCTCGGCCTGGTTGCGCCCGGCGACGACGATCACCAACTCAGTCTGCTGCTGGAGGAGGTCGATCCACGAGCCCAGGAAGGTGTTGACCGCGGGCGTCCCTTCCGCCACCGGCGGCCAGGGCAGCAGTGCCTTGTCGCGGCCCATGCGGGTGGAGAAGCCCGCCGCCAGGATTACGCCGCAAATGCTTTCCGCTCGTGCCATGCCTCGAAGATACCAAACCTAGACCAGTGCTGCTACTGGGCGGCAATACTGAACTCGTCGCCTGCGCCAAGAGACCTCCGGCGCTCGCCGTACATCAAAAAAACTATCGGAGTTTTTATGGCGAGAATTGAAGGTGTTAATCCGCAACGTACTTCGTTCCTCATGCGGCAGGTGTTCAAGAAAGTGCGAAAGGTGTTGGGACGCGATCTTACGCCGCAAAAGATATCGGCGCGCGTGCCGCGCGTCTTTTGGGTAACCGTCCTGACCGAATGGCTGCTTGGTCAGAAGGGCGAAGGTACCTCCACGCTTGCGCTCGCTGGTACTGCTCAGGACAGCAGTGCGCGTGGGCTGTCCATTTTGAATCGACGCCAATTCTGCCGGCGGCAGAATGTATGGCCTGACGGATGACGAGATCGCTGCCATCCGCAGTGGAGATTTGGCGGGATTTGCGCCAGGCGGAAGCGGCCTTGCTTCGAATGGCGGACGCATTAGCTGACACGCCGGCGAATGTCAGCGACGAGCTCTACGCCGAACTGCGGGCGCACTTCTCAGAAGAAGAGTTGATCGAGCTCGCGGCTGACGCTGCTCAGGAGAATTTTCGGGCGCGCTGGAACCGGGTCTTCGATGTAGGAAGCGATGGGCTTTATCGCAAAGGCGTGCACTTCAAGCAAGCTGCTTGAGACGGCTAACTGCGGTTCGCGCGCTTCTTCTACTGCGTCTTGAGCGTCGCGATTGTCCTGCGTCTTGGCGTAATCGTACTTCTTGCTCGCAATGTCGGGAAGCGCACGGCGACGTACGGCGATCATTTCGGCGACGATGGCGACCGCGATTTCTTCGGGCGTGACCGCGCCAATCTCCAGTCCTACCGGCGCGTGTACCTGGGCGAACTTCTCCGCCGGAAAGCCCTCCTTCTCCAGCTCCTTATAAATGGAGATCGTCTTGCGCCGAGAGCCGATCATGCCGAGATAGCGGGCATTCGCATTCACCGCCCAGCGCAGCACGCGCATGTCGTCGCGGTGGCCGCGTGTGACGATCACAATGTATGACGATTCCGGAACGTGCAGGCGCTCGGTTACGGCCTCGAAGTCATCGGCGATAATTTCGCGCGCGTCGGGGAAACGCTCGGCATTGGCGTACGACTCGCGATCGTCCACAACGATGACGTCGAAGCCGGCGATCTTCGCAACCTTGTAGAGGTTGTAGGCGACATGTCCGGCGCCGAAGATGTAGAGCAGCGACGGCGGCAGTATCGGCTCGATGAAAATCTCCAGCGTGCCTCCGCAGACCAGCCCAGTATCGTACTTGGGATCGTTGTTCAGATTGAAGGTCAGGGAACGCGGCTTCTCCTCTTCCATCACCTCGCGGGCCGCCTGCCAGACCTCGGCCTCGACGCAGCCGCCGCCAATCGTGCCGACGATCGAGCCGTCATCGCGTACCAGCATCTTCGCGGTCTGAAACGACGGGATGGAGCCGCGCACGTTGGTAATGGTGGCCACGGCCCCGCGGCGTCCTTGGCGGCGAAGCTCGACGATCTGTTCGTAGATGTCCATGGGAGGCTGCCGTATTATTGGATGCAGCCAGCCTGAAGTCAAAACTGGCGTGCTTCTCTCCGATGCTAGACTCTCATACGAGGCACTATGGCCACACTACACGTTCGCAATGTGCCCGATGAACTTCATCAAGCGCTTCGAAAACGCGCTCGCAAGGATGGTACGTCGGTAGCACAAGTGGTGCGATCAATCCTACGTTCTTCCGTGCCAACCGCCCGCGAACTGCGCAGGCGACGCCAGTTCTTCCGAAAACTTGAGGAGCTGCGCTCTCGACCATCTCCCGCTCCAGGTCCATTCCCTTCGACCGAAGAGATGTTGCGTGAGGATCGCGAAAGATGAAAGCCTTCCCATGCCCGTGGTGGAACTTGAATGGTCGTGGACGGGGAAGAAGAGAGCGGCGCTGGGCATTGTTCCGCGGGTGAGAGTAAGAGAAAACCCGCGCCGCCCAACCAACCGATGGTTGGGAGCCTGCCCCTGAACGCAGCCGAAGGGGGCCACCCGCGCACCCGCGTGAGCCTTGCCTCGGCCGCCCGCCCGTAGCATCTCATGCTCCCCTCAGGAATTCTCGAACCTTAGTCTCCAACTTGGCCGCATTCCCTACATGGCATTCCCAGATCACAAGTGAAGCCCAGCCCTTGGTCGCGAGCTTCTTGAGATCGCTTCGATCGCGCAACGTATTGCCCGCAATCTTGTTGACCCGAATACTCCCGATTGTTTTTTGGAATGCGCGCTCCCCGCGCACATTCGTGTCCATGCCAAAAACACCCATGGACGAAAATGATTTTGCGCAGCCGTGGAAACACCAGGTCCGGGTTTCCAGGCAGGTCCTTGCGATGCAGCCGAAAACGATAGCCCATCCTGTGCGCCAAACGCCGCACGATCATCTCAGGGGCCGTGTCGCGGCCCTTCACCGCGCGCATGATGCGGCTGCGCTGCTCCGGGCTTTCCTTCATCGCCGTAGCTCAATTTTCAGGCTGGGTCAGTCTCGAACTCTTCCACAATCTCGTTGTAGCGAGCCACTAAATCAGTGACGGCAGTCTTGCGTCCGTCCGCCCCAAATTTCGCCATCTCGTAGAGATTGAGCGCGACGAATTGCTCGATCTCGAAAATATCGATGCGGTCCGCCAGTCCGACATTGCTGGCAGCCTTCAGCAACAGTGAGCCCCTTCTGCAGCGTCACCAACACGGGCCGGAACCCATCATTTAGGTTCTCTCCGCAACGGCGCAATGACCGCTTCGCCGGGCGATGTGGTGACATGAATCGCCACGTCCCCGACGAAGAAATCTCCTGCCCTGGCGCCAGGCGAATCTGCCGTCGAAAAGCTGTTGTGCTCGAAATGTCCCTTGCCAAGGGCGCAATCGAGCTTGGCGCCCACCAGATGCTGCAGTACTGCTCCCGCGTAGTAGACGCCCGGCGTTGTTTTCTGCCTTTCTTCGGCCTGCCCTATCACGTCGCGCACTACCACGCGGAGGCTGCGCGAAGGGTCAAGTTTGATTTTGAATGGCTTTCCTGCAAAGAACTCATGAACCCGGTTGATCCAAAAAGCTTCGATGGCGTCCAGATCGACTGGACCTTCCTTGCAAGAGCATTCAGAAAGGAGACATACTCGCGCATATTGCCGAGGCTGCCGCGCGAGGTGCGACCGCCTTCACGGGCTAGCTCGCGGTCAATGCCATGGCGTTTCAGCACTGACTGCACGGCCCCCTTTCCAAGTCCCAATACCTGGCCCCCGCCTTCCGTCACGAGCTCATGGGCGTCTAGCGGCAAGCCCTTGTTTTCGCGTGCTGTGTGATGACCAGCGCTACGGATAAGGGTCCCTTGCCACGAAAGCCGCTTTCCGCCGCAAATTCCGTCAGTTCATCCTGGTGGGCGCGCGCCATCACGCCGCTTCCTGCTTGCATTTCTCGGTCGCGAGCAAGGGCTCCAGCAGATGGCCGCAAGGAAGCGAACTACGGGCACAACGACGCCGTCGCCCGCAAGATGATAGGCCTCGTTATAGTTCTTGGCAGGATGTAGGCATCCGGCAATCCCATCAAGCGCGCCGCTTCGCGCGGGGAGAGCAAACGCGAGCGGATTTGTCGGGTTCGACGATAAGGATAGTTTGCCGGCTGGAGCCTCCCACAGGCGTGCGCAGGCAACCCGAGATCTCGTCGAAGCGCATCTCGGCGCGCTGCACGCGCTCGCCGTCTTCATCCATGCGCGTGCGCCGGTAGATTCCTCCGACCTCCGTCTCCCGAGCTGCTTCGCTTGCGCAACCTTGCGCCGATTGATGGGACTCATCATGGACAACAGCCGCCGCGTCTCAGACGCCGTATGCCAGGCGACGCCTTGCGGTTCGTCCTCAATCAGGTCGGAAAAGACCGTGGAGCGGGGCACGGGTGCCGGGAGCCGCCACCAGATCCACGCCTCGTGCGCAGACGCCGAAAGCTTCTCATAGGCATTCACGAGATGGGAAGGGTGCCAGACGGAATCGGGATTTGCGGCCGTCCGCTCCGCCGGAACGGCACGGTCGTTGCGCACAGCTAGAATGAACAGCCTTGGCCGCGACTGTGGCACGAAACGCACCGCGTCCATCACCACGGCGCCAAACCGATAGTGTTTCGCCAAAGCCGCGCCAATCGCCGCAAAATCTTTTCCGTTATGCGAGGCGAGCGCGCCGCAGACATTCTCCAGGACGATGAGCGCTGGTGCCCTGCCCTCCTTTTGCAGCGCCTGCATGAGGTGCCAGAAAGGCCAGAAAGTTCCGGAGCGCGCGCCTTTCAATCCTGCGCCTGCACCCGCAAGGGATAAGTCCTGGCAGGGGAAGGACGCCCAGGCGAGATCCGCGCTGCCCGGGCAAGTCTTCAGTCGTCAGTCTGGATACGTCTTCGACGCGAAGGTGTTCTTTGCCCCAATTGGTTGCGTAGCTCACCGCTTTCTTGGGGTCGATGTCATTGGCGAACAGGCAAGTCCAATCCGCCCCGAGCCCTGCTCGCGCCATTCCGCCGCCGGCGAAGAATTCATAGTACGCGGGTATGCTCATGCCCTCCCTCTAAACAGCGGCCATTTGTCGGCGATGTACTGCTCAGCCGCTTCACGCACAACCCAAGCAAGCGACACCTTCTTCTTTCGGGCGATCTCGCTAAGAGTGTCATATAGCTCTTGCGGAAAGCTTATGGAAGCGCGTACGCTGGCCGCATCATCGCTCGCCGCGCCCTTAGCTTTGCCTTTGTCGTTACGTATTCGCATCGGCTCCCGCCCAATTTGGTTGTATTACACCACAGTTCACCACTGCGGTGAAGCAAAATAGGAGGAAGCGTCGCTCGACAGAGGATCAATTTTTCGACTCGGGACAAGTCTCAAAAACGAAATAGGTTAACGTGTTTGTTTCATGCTGCGTATTTGCGCCTCCGTGCCCCAGGTTCGCTCCTTTGAAGGTTCCTCGTGGCCACCCGCGCCTGCCCGCCCACTCATTCCCATTTTGGGAATCCCTACGACCTTCGTAACCTCCGCGGTACAGTTTCCCTCTGCAGGTCAGTTCAGCAACTCATAAACTCTCCTCGAGGACACCTGAGGGTGTCACTGCGGGACTGATCCCGCCAAGTTCTTTGAAATCACGAATTTGCCTATAAGTCCCTGGGGATCAGGATTTTGCAGACAAAATCGCGCTACAGTGATGAAAACAAAGGATCGCGCGAAGAAAGATTTTCGCGACTTTCCATTATCGGACGTACCGGCCTAGGTCTACTGACAGACAGCCTTCAGCTTTCCGAAAAGTGCTTGGCGTTGACTGTTGACTGGAGCTAAGCCCTTTGAAATCTGCTAAGTACATGTAAGTCTCTGCGCCTCAGTCATTTGCATGAGAAAAGTGCTCTATGTTGCTGAAAACACGGTATCGCACAAAAAGATTTTTTGTGATGCACGTCACTTGGGAATGCCGAAAAGGGTGTTCAGGCACCGTGGCACTGAGGTGGTCGAAAGGTTCGGCATCGAGGAGAAACCGCCGGTTCCTCGGCTGCGCTCGGAATGACACACCTTGGAGATGCGAAATGTTAGAGTGATTTGTTTTTGTGACTTGATTTGGATCGGCAAGAGAAAGAGCTGGCATGAAAGCCGTTCGCATTCATGAATTCGGTGGACCTGAGGTTCTCAAGTACGAAGATGTTCCCGATCCCGAGTTACGCAAGGATCACGTGCTGATTCGGGTTCGCGCTTGCGCGCTGAACCATCTCGACCTGTTTGTTCGTAATGGATTGCCGGGAGTGAAGCTGCCGCACATCCTGGGCAGCGACATTGCCGGCGAAGTGGTCGAAGGCGGGCGAGTACATCACCGACGTCCAACCCGGGACACGTGTGCTGCTGTCGCCCATGCTGTTCTGCAATCACTGCGAGCAATGTACAACCGGGAACCAGAATTTTTGTAAGTACTTTGCGGTGCTGGGCAATAACGCCGATGGCGGCGACTGTGAACTCATCGCCGTTCCGCGCGTCAACGTCATCCCCATTCCCGGCTCCCTCGACTTCGTCTCCGCTGCTAGCGTCCCACTCGTCTTTCTTACAGCGTGGCACATGCTCGTCGGGAAGGCTGGATTAAGGCCCGGCCATACCGTGCTGGTGCTTGGCGCGGGCTCGGGCGTGGGCTCGGCAGCTATCCAGATCTGCAAAATGCTCGGCGCTGAGGTCATCACCACGGCGGGTGACGAACGAAAGCTGGAGAAAGCCCGCGAGCTCGGCGCGGACCACACTATCGATCACTATAAGCAGAAGATCTCGGAAGAAGTAAAGCGCATCACGAACCGGCGCGGCGTTGACATCGTCTTCGAGCACGTGGGAGTGGCCACTTGGCCCGAGAGCATCAAGTCGCTCAAATATGGCGGTACGCTCGTGACCTGCGGCGCGACCACGGGATACGATGCCGCACTCGACCTGCGGGTGCTCTTTGCGCGGCAGTTGACGCTGTTCGGGACCTACATGGGCGTCACAGGGCGAACTGCTCGAAGTGCTGAAGCACATCTTCTCGGGCAAGCTGAAGCCGGTAGTCGACCGAACATTCCCCCTGGCCGAGACCCGCGCCGCGCACGAGTATCTCGCAAACGGAGAGCAGTTTGGGAAGGTAGTACTGCTTCATAGGTTTAGCTGTAGCTCGTTTCAACCCAGAGTTGCGTCGTACCTTTGCCTGTGCATCCAATAGGTATAATCGGGGAAGTCATGGATCTTCAGACCGGCATCACGCAGCAGGACCTGGACAAGACCAGTGAATCTGGGCACGAGCGCTTCGAGAACCTGGTCGGCAGCGACCAGAGCCGTAATGCTATTTTGCGCGCCACCTTCGGCGAGCAGCAGCACGAAGGCGTGGTCCTTGCATCGCTCGACGCCGTCGTCAATTGGGTACGCAAGAATTCAATTTGGCCAATGACCTTCGGCCTGGCCTGCTGCGCCATTGAGATGATGTCCATGGGCGCGTCGCGCTTCGATATAGCCCGCTTCGGCGCCGAGGTATTTCGGCCTTCGCCCCGCCAATCCGACCTGATGATCATCGCCGGCCGCGTCTCGCAGAAGATGGCGCCGGTGATTCGCGAGCTCTACATGCAGATGCCCGAGCCCAAGTGGGTCATCTCGATGGGCGCGTGCGCTACTTCCGGCGGCGTGTTCAACAATTACGCTCTGGTACAGGGCGTGAACCAGTGGATCCCGGTGGACGTCTACGTTCCCGGATGTCCGCCGCGTCCTGAGCAGCTCATCTACGCCATCATGCTGCTTCAGGAAAAGATCGCCAGCGAGCGTGGTTCCTTCAAGCGGGCGTTGAACCTGGCTTGATCGAGTCGGGCAGTCCAGCATCCCCGAAAATCGCCCAAGTGTTTTCCGGTCCCTTATCACAGACAACCGGTCGTCCGATGTGCAGACTTAAGACTTGGGATGCGGCAGGGGTATTGTCGAACCGCACTCTATATGGACATGGAGGTTTCTTGTGAGCATGAAAGCTTCGACCCGGCAGATTCAAGATGTCACCATCGTTGATCTGAGCGGGCAAATCAAATTAGGCGAAGGCAGCTCGGTTCTGCGTGATACCGTCAAAGACCTACTTGCTAAAGGTCATCGCAAGATTCTTCTCAACCTTGGCGAGATCACGTACATCGACAGCGGCGGAATCGGCGAGCTGATAAGCGCTTTTACTTCGACACGGAACCAGGGTGGCGAGCTGAAATTGCTGCGCCTTACCAAGAAAATCCACGATCTGCTTCAGATTACAAAGCTGTACACCGTGTTTGACGTGAGAGACGATGAGGCAGAGGCGCTCGCCGCGTTTGCCTGAGCATCGCGTGGCTTGTGACTTACCTTGTCCGCTGTTTTGCAGATTACAGCTTCAACACGGTGCCGGCGCTCGTTGTCACGGAGCGTGTGCTGCCTCGGCTCCATGCGGATCCAACGCCGCAGGCTGATCTGCCAGCTCCTCACGCAGAATCTGGAAGACTGCGGCGAGAACTGAGACGATGACCGGGCCGAGAAATAGCCCCAAAAATCCAAAGGCTTGAACACCGCCGAGGATCACAAACAGCAGCACCAGGGGATGGAGCTCGACTTTCCCGCTGACCACCCAGGGGCGAACAATGTTGTCCACCATGCTGATGACCAACGCTCCCCAGATCAGGACGAAAATGCCCTTCCAGATGGCTCCGGTGAAGATGAGATAGAGACCCGCCGGAGCCCACACCAGCGCGGCACCCACTACCGGCAATATGGAAGCGAAAAACGCGGCGATACTGAACAGCAGCGGAGAGGGAAGTCCAACGATTGCTGTTGCGACTCCGGTCAGGACTCCCTGAACTAATCCCACCGAGACGATTCCGTAGACGTTGCCGATGATCGTATCGTTGATATTCCGAAACAGCCGCGAAGTCTGCGCCGGTGAGAGCGGCATCAGGCCGCCCAATTTTCCCGCCCACCTCTCTCCGTCGCGAAACAGGAAAAACACGACGATAAGCATGAGGAAGAAATTCGCCGTGAGCCGGGCGAGACTGCCCAGGACCGCTGCGCCGGAGCTCAGCACCGCCAGACTGACGCGCTGCAAGCTATTAGTTACGGCAGAATGGATGTCGTACTTCGAAAGGTCAACGAAGCGCCCGAAGAAGTGCAGGGGACGTTCCGCCAATGCCTGCACAAACAGCGCAAATCCGCCCTGCTCGGCACTGAGGCGGCTCAACCGCTGAGCCGCGATGATGGCTTCGTTCGTTGCCTTTAGCAGAATCAAGCTTACCGGGAATAGAAACAGAAATACGATTCCCAAAGTGGCGGCAAGCGAAGCCCAAGTCGGCTTATTTCCGGTCCATCGCAGCACCCTCTTGTAGGCCGGGAAAAAAATTACCGCTACGATCACGGCTGCCGCAATCGAACGCAGGAAAGGCCACGCAATAACAAGCGCAATCGCCCCAAAAAGGATGATCAGACTTGCGAGAAACCAGAGCGTGGCATTCTTGGTATTCATGTCCCGGATGGCTGAGTTGAGTTGTATCGCCTCACCTTACCATAGCGGGATTTTGTACGCAGGCACTAAGAATCTCACCACGGAGACACGGAGGACACCGATTACACAGAGGATAAAGAGAGGGTCCCGAAGAACTCACTAGCGTGCTGAATCAGAAGTTCGTCGTGCGAGTTAAAGCCTTGTATCAGGGCATGACTTCAGTCATGCCGACATGCGGAGTGAGAAGAGCCCGCAAGATTATAAGCTCGCTACGGCACGGCTGAAAGCCGTGCCCTGATAGAAGGCGATATCCACCAAGATCAGGTTTCAGATCCTGTATTCCCCGTGTCCTCCGTGTGCCTCTGTGATGAAGATTCTTTGTTACTCTGAGTCCATGATTCACGAGATATTCCCCGTGGGCGTATTGCAGTGCAACTGCTCGGTCGTGGGCGACGAGCAAACCAGGGAGGCGATGGTCATCGATCCGGGGGACGAGATCGATCACATCCTCAGCATTGTCGAGCAGCATGGATTAACGGTGAAACAAATTGTCATCACGCACGCTCACATCGACCATGTCGGCGGGGCGATGAAGCTGAAACAAGCGACAGGCGCTCCCATCCTGCTCAACCAGAACGACTACGCGTTGCTCAAGATGCTGGATGTACAGGCGGCATGGATCGGTATGCGCTCACCCGAGAGCGTTGCCGTTGATGGCACCCTGGGCACCGGAGACAAGGTGGCTGCGGGAAATGTCGTGGCCGACGTGCTGCATACGCCGGGGCACACCGAAGGCAGCATCTGCCTGTACTTCGAGGCCGACAAGAAGCTCATTGCAGGCGATACGTTGTTTGCCGGCTCCATCGGGCGCACGGACCTGCCGGGCGGGTCCTACAAGAAGATCATGGAATCGCTGCACGGCCCGGTTCTGGCGCTGCCCGACGAAACCATCGTCGTTCCAGGTCACGGCCCGCTCACCACGATCGCCGAGGAACGCGAAACGAATCCTTTTCTGGTTACGCCGTAGGCTGGATGTCGGCGGCGACATTTGGAATTGATCCGACATTGTCCGGCCGCAGATTTCGCAATGCGCGCACGACCTCGATGCTCTGCGGTGTTACAAGTACCACAATGTAAGAGATAACGGTTCCGAGAATTACCCCCAGTGAGCCCAGGCGGGTGACCAGAAATATCGACAGGACGATGTTGCCGACAGCGGCCAAGGTCGATGCAACGGCTTGCACGCGGGTACGGTTGAGTGCTCCCAGCAAACACGACTGTGCCGTGGTGAACCCGGCGATGACACTCCAGAACGCCATCGCCAGCAGAAGAGGGCGCGGCGGGACGGCAGCAGGCCCGGCCCATAAGCGAATTCCAAAGCGACCGAAGGCTACGAGGAACACTGCCCAGGCGACGTTCAGGGCGATGGTTGCTCGCATCGCCACAGCGAAAGTTCGCCGTATCCACGCGACATCGCCACGGGTCTGCGCCTCGGCGTAAGCCGGCCAAAGGGCAGGGAAGACCAGCGCCTGCAGTATGGATCCGAGGCCAACCACACGCCACGTGACGCTATAGGGAGTGACCTCGGCGGCGCCCAGATAATGGCTGACGATGATGTTGTCGGTGCTGAAAACCACAATCGCGGCCGCATGGATGAGCAGGAACGACCAGCCGGTGCTCAGCAGATCCATGACACTGCGCGAGTTAAGAAACGCCAGTCGCGGCCTGAGCCACGGCTTGTGCCACAGTACGAGCCAGAGAAAGGTTCCTGCCGCCACCGACGTAAGGCAGCCGTAGGACAGCAGGAAGAGAGTCGGCATCGGGACTTGAAGCCAAACTCCGATGGCTAAGCCTGCCAGACTGCACACCGCGCCGATCGCCAGAGTCTTGTTGTAGGTGTGAAGCTCCTGATAACCGGCGAAGACTTTCGCGGCGAGATTGAGGGGTAGCCCGGCCAACATCAGGATCGCAGCAACCAGAACCGTCGCTCGCACCTCTGGTTCCAGGTGCGGGCTGGCATTGAACACGGCGATCCAGTTCACCCGACTCCAGACAAATGCAAAGATACAGGCTGTCAGTAGCACGGCGCCGATCGTGACTGCCATGGCATTGGTCAAACCTTTGGCGGCTTCCTCACGGTCCTGGCGGGCGTAGGCCTGGGAAATCACGTTCGTCAGGCTGTAAGCGATGCCGAGATCAAGCAGGTTCACCCACACCGCTACGCTAACTACCGTCGCCCATATCCCGTAGCGCTCGGCTCCCAGGTATCGCACGGCCAGGGGCAGGGAAATCAGTGTCAGCAGCGACGACAACACACGCGCTGCGCCGCCGGAGACAACGGCGGCTACAATCCGCTTGTAGCGGCGATCGCTGAGCAGCGGGAATCGGCTGCGATGGTCGCTTGCTGGTTCGAGGTTTTCCAGTCCGCTGGGTGAGATGGTCACAACGCGAGGCTCGCTTGTAGCTTAGCGCGGGCCCGGTCGCTCTGCATCAGCATCGCCTGCGCCGCAGCGACGACTTCCGGCACGGAAATCTGCTGGATGCAGTGCGGACCGATCTGAGTGCAGCGGGTGCGGCATGCGCCCAATCCGCGCTCCGGCTGCAGTACGACGGCCGAAGCCGACCAGGGAGCGAATCGCGCGGGACTGTTGGGATGCGCCGGATCGCCGCTTCTGGGGTGTCGTGAGACGACGATGGTCGAGCACTTCATCGCCGCAGCCAGGTGCGCCGCGCCCGTGTCGTTTCCAAGAAACAGGTCACAGCGCGCCAGCAGTGCGCAGGTTTCACGGATCTCGGCGCTGCCGGAGATGATCGACCTGCTCGACAATTTATCCGCAAGCCGCTCTGCCTGTTCACGTTCCGAGGGAGCGCACGTGATGACGGTGTGCACGGGATACTGCATGGATAGCTCTTCGATAACAGCGGCATAACGTTCCAGCGGCCAGCGCCGCCCGGGCGATTGCGCGCCGATGCCAAGCGCGACCAGCAGGCAGTCCTTCGAGACGCCTTGCAGCGCCCGGTCAGCATAGGCGATGTCTTCCGGCGTCAGGTAGATTTCGAGATCCCGGTCGCTCACGCCTCCGTCCAGCGCTTCAACCATCGCGACGTTACGCTCGACCTCGTGTCGCAGCGGTCCGGGCTCAAGGCAGATGTCGAACACTTGATCGAAGCTCCGATTGAAGCGTTGCTTTCCCGCCGAGGTTCGCTCGCTGTAGCCGACGCGGACGTCAGCTCGCGTCAGCACACAGAGAAGCGTCGCGAGGTGCTCGTCCGCATCCCAGCGCGGACAGATGGCGACGTCGAAGCTGTGGTCGCGAAGTTCGCGCCAGTAGAAGAGCAGCGTCGAAAACAGGTAGCGGGCGTGCTTCAGGCGCCGCGGGTTTCGGATGGTTTGCACTGGAAGCAGTTCGTCGATATAGGGGTTGGTTTCCAGGATCGACCGATAGGCTTCCTGCACCACGGCGGTAACGCGCGCATGCGGGTAAGCTCGCTTCAGCCCGCGAAAGAGTGGTGTGGTCAATACGACATCGCCGAGCGCATCAAGGCGGAAGATAATGAATGAGTCCCGCTTCGCCGAGGAGGAGTTTCGACCTCTTTGCGTGAGGTGTGCCCACCAGATTGCCAGGCGCGTCGGCACAAACACCCAGAGCAGCAGTCTCACTGGCGGATGCTCCCGCGTGTGTTTTGTGGCCTTCTGTGAAGATCCGGCGCGTTAAAAGACAAAGACCCTCCGCGAAATCAGAGGGTCTCTTTTGAAACTGACAGTTATTACGATGCTTCAAACCATTCTAAGCAATCGCGCGCCGAAAAGGTATTTTTAGTAGTGTCCTAAAGCTGCGTTGGTGGCTTGGGCGGCGGTGGCGGATGCTGGTGGCGGTGATAGTATGGGTGCACTTCTGCTTTATGCTTCTCTTCCGGCTGAGCCTGGCCAAGGATTCGCGCGTAAACGCTCTTGGGTAAGAGGGCGAAGGTCACGATAAAAAGACCGCTCAATACCTCAGCCACTGAGAAAACGGTAAACCTGTAATTCCTCGTCTCAAACACCATCACACCCTTTTGCATCTGGCGCAAGCCGCTAAGCGTCCAGTAGATGCCGAACATGGCGATAAGAAAACGTCTCCAGAGGTTCATTCTCACCTACTTTCATAATAGTTCTTGCACGCTCCAGATGTGATCGGTGATACCAGCTTCCATCGCAGGAGTGACGCGAAGGCTCTTGTGTATCCGGCAGAAATTGTAATACGCGAAGTGTAGAGCGCAAGCGGCTTTGTGATTGTCCAGCTTCTTTGAGAACGAATTCGTCAAACGGGTGAACCTGCGAATCGTCATGCGAATCGTGAGGTTGTGGCGTTCAACATGGAACGTACTTATACGGCTCGGGTCAGGCCGACCGTCCTGTATCCGTATTATCGTTTCTACCATCGGCGACGGCCAGTAACGCCCTGCCGCGTCATGCTGCCCGTAATCGCCGAACAGCTTTATTACCTGAGCGAAATCTGCTTGTCCGGCGAACACATCTTCGACGCCTTTGTGATAGAACACAAGGCCATCAGTGGAAAGTTGAAAGCGATGCTCTTCCGCAAGGCGTTCCCACAGATCGGCGAGAAACTTAGCACCGCAGCAAAGCAGAAGCAAGCGGTTGCTGTTTGCCATCAACGCACCTTTAGGACACTACCGGATTTCTCTAGACGTCATGCCCAGAGCGCTTTCCTGAATTGGAACTGAGGCGGCGCGTACCCCGTAGCCTCCGCACACCGCCTCAAAAGCAGAGCACTCTTACTTGGCAGTGCCCGAGGTCAGGCCGTGATACTTCAACATCGGCTCGATGCTCGGCGCTTTGCCGCGCCAGGCCTCGTACATCTTGGCCAGGTCTTCGGTGTTGCCGCGCGACAGTATCATCTGCCGGAAGCGATCACCGTTAGCTCGGGTCAGGCCGCCATGCTCCACAAACCATTGGTAGGCGTCGTCATCAAGCATCTGGGTCCACAGATAAGCGTAGTAACCCGCCGAGTAGCCGCTTCCCCAGATGTGGCTAAAGTAGCTGGAGCGATAGCGCGGAGGAACATAGCTGATCAGCAGGTTCGTCTTCTTTAGCGCCTCGGTCTCGAAGGCATCGGGATTTTGGAGCGGCGCGTTCGCCGGCAATGAGTGCCACTGCATGTCGAGCTCGGCCGCGGCCAGCAGTTCCGTCGTGTCATAACCCTTATTGAAAGTTTCGGACTTCTCGATCTTGGCCAGCAGCTCCGCTGGCATGGGCGCACCGGTCTTGTAATGCTTGGCGTAGTGCTGGAACACCGATGGATACGTCGCCCAATGTTCGTTGAACTGCGATGGGAACTCGACAAAGTCCCGCGCCGTGTTTGTGCCCGAGAGGCTGGGATATTCGGAATTGGCGAACATGCCGTGCAAGGCGTGCCCAAACTCATGGAACATCGTGTTCACGTCGTCGGCGGTAAGCAGCGCTGGCTCGCCCGGCGCCGGCGGGGCGAAGTTGGCCACATTGGTCACCACCGGCTTGGTACCGAGCAGCTTCGATTGCTCCACCAGGCTATTCATCCAGGCGCCGCCATTCTTGTTGTCGCGCTTGAAGTAGTCGCAGTAGAACAGCGCCATCGGGCTTCCGTTAATATCGAAAACCTCGAACACCCGCACCCCATCGGCATACACAGGAATGTCGTGCCGCTCCTTGAAGGTGATGCCGTAAAGCTGATTGGCAGCGTAAAACACACCGTTTTCGAGCACGTTGTTCAGTTCGAAGTAAGGCTTCACCTCCGATTCATCAATGTCGTACTTCGCCTTGCGTACCTGCTCGGCGTAGAACTCCCAGTCCCATGGCTCCAGCTTAAAGCCGCCCTTCTGCGCGTCGATGACCTCCTGAATGTCTTTGGCCTCGACGGCTGCTTTGGCCGTGGATCCGGGCACCAGTTGCGCCATGAAGTTCAGCGCCGCTTCCGGAGTCTTGGCCATCTGGTCTTCCAGCTTCCAGGCCGCGAAGTTCGGATAGCCCAGCAGCTTGGCCTTTTGGGCCCGAAGCTGAGCGATCTTGGAGATGATCTCGCGGGTGTCATTGGCGTCGCCTTTTTCGGCGCGGTTCCACGAGTTTTCGAAGAGGCCCTGCCGTGTGTTGCGATTGCTCAGGCTCACCAGGTCAGGCTGCTGCGTCGTGTTTTGCAGTGGGATGACATAGCCTTCGACCTTGCGGGCTTTGGCGGCTTCGGCGGCAGCGGCGATCTGTGCATCGCTCAATCCGGCAAGCGCGTTCTTGTCAGTGGTGACGTAGGCACCTGCTTTGGTCGCTGCCAGCAGCTTGTTGCTGAACTCCGTCGACAGGCTGGCAATCTCTTCGTTCAGCTTCTTCAGCTGCGTCTTGTCGGCTTCGGAGAGGTGGGCGCCGGCATGAACGAAGTGGTCGTATTGCACTTCCACCAGGCGCCGCGATTCGGGATCGAGCTTCAGTGAGTTTCGTTGCTTGTAAATGGTAGCGACACGCTGAAAGAGCTTGTCATTGAGATGGATCGCGTCGGCGTGTGCTGCAAGCTGTGGCGCTATCGCTGAGCGTATGTTCTGCAATGTGGGATTGGTATCGGCAGCACTCACCGAAAAGAACGCCGCCGAGGCACGTTGCAGCAACTGGCCCGACTTCTCCATCGGGATGAACGTGTTCTCAAAGGTAGGCGGATCAGGGTTGTTGGCAATGGCCTCCATCTCTTTCTTCTGCTCGGCCATGCCCGCTTCGATGGCAGGTTGATAGTCGGAATCCTTGATCTTGTCGAACGGTGGCGCTTCAAAGGGAAGAGTGCTAGGAGCGTAAAAAGGGTTCTGAGGGCCGAACTCTAATCCGGCGGCCTGTGCAGCCGGTAGCGTTGCCAGACCCAGGGCAAGGGCAGCAGCAATCATCAGTGTTGTCATAACGAAATAGTTTATAAGGTGCGTGGCGAAAGCGTGTAACAGGCGACTGCTCGGAGTGGTGCTGGGCGGAGTGGCGCGTCAGTCCGCCCCCGGTGGCGGCCTCTCGTCGAGGCTGGGCCCAACCCGCCGCGGACTGCTCGTGGCCACCGCCTGAGCCTCTGTATCTGGGCCTTACAACCTCTGTATAATTGAGGCGCTACCCAAGCGGCCCAAGGTCCACGGGCCGTGCTTCGCGTGGGGCTATAGCTCAGCTGGGAGAGCGCATCGTTCGCAACGATGAGGTCGTCGGTTCGATCCCGACTAGCTCCACCAAAATAGACCTTTTGTTATCAATAACACATGTTTGCCAAGTATGTTCGAGCCCTCGCTGCATATTGCAGGACGGCTATTCTCGGTGATTATGTCGCAGGAATCCGCGCAAGGCGCTGTTCTTTTCTCCGCCTGAGATAAGCCGCCCTCCTGCTCTCTGTTGCGTTGTCCCTGCTGGACGCGACTTACGGCAGCTTCGCCGCGAGCACGTCCAACTGCTCAATCGTGGGCTGTTGCGCGAACAGCTCGGGGGCCTTCGCCATAAGGGCGGCTGCGACCTTTCCGGAAAGATGCGCCTGTCGGCCACTTGCATCTGGGAATACGTCAAAAATTCCAAACGTGCTCGGCCCCAGGCGAATGGCGAACCACGCAACCGTTGCGGGCTCCGCCTCGACAAGCGGAAGGGCATCACGCAAGAACTTCTCGACGTCAGCCTCTTTGCCGGGCTTCGCCTCCAGCCGTACGAAAAGACCAAACTTGACCATCATCGTTCCTCCTTTTGAAGCTCTGCGTTTACGACGCGCCGCGCTTGAGTTCAGTTGTTTTATTTTTCCTCAGACCGTATGCGTTCGACACTTCGAACAGATCCTGGCCGCGAGCCGTTTCGTAGCCTCATCAGGGAGCGCCTTATTTTGCTGGGCTGACGCTGAGATCCTCTTTGTTGAACGCGATCGTAGCAGGCCCGCTGAGCGGCAGAATTGCACGGTGCTCGCCGGACGTGGAGTAGTCGGCAAAACCAATGGCACCTACCACGCTGACGCTCACCTCGACGGGAACTTTGCCTACATCTTGCCCAGGCACCCACTCCCAGGAGTGAACTTGTATCTTTCCCTGGTAGTCACGCTTGATCTGCTCTCGCTTGTTAAACCAATCGGCCGCCGACATGGCCAACAGTTTCTTTACCAAAGACTTGTCTGTTGCCAGTACCACATCGAATGCGATGGGACTGTTGTTGTTAGCGTCGGGCGCGACATCCACTATGAGGTCAAGGGTTGGTGGATGCCCTAGCGTCTGCTCCACGCTCTTTACCGGATGAGTGACCTTTCGGGTCGCACCACATCCGCAAAGCAGCAGGACCAGCAGGAAACCCAGCGGAACAAGCCTACGTTGGTATGCCAAGGCGCTCTCTATTTGGATCGCAATTCTGATTGCGGGCAAATCTACCGCATTGCGACCTTCTTGGCCAGAGCTATCGCCGCCAAGTACCAAACTGTACATTGATTCCATTGAACATGAAGGCTAAAACTGAGAGGTAAGAACGGCACAGCAATCATGAGGACCAACCCGCATGTCAGAGACCGAGTCCTTAACTGAACTGGCTTTTCAGGCTGAAAGCGGCGACGCTCACGCGCAGTACCAGCTTGGAGTTTTGTTCCTTTCGGGCGAGCGAGTGGAACAGGATTTGGACGCTGCCCGCCGTTGGTTTCACGCGGCTGCGGCAAACGGGAACGTAGGGGCGGAGGCGATGCAGAAAAGACTGTTGCAGCTTCCGACAGCGTCGACGGTGATCTCCCGCGGTCGCCCGTTCCGCGGCTTCGTCGTTCCGGTGCTGATACTACTTGGGCTGTCGATCCAATCAGGTTATCAATACCGCCAAACGACTAGAGCAGCACAATCGCCCCGCTCTCCAATTGCACTCCCGTTTGCTGCTGCCCATACCAACCCTGCTGTAGAGGCGAGTGTAGCGTTTGCCAAGAATGACTCCCCCGGGCCGGAATCTGCGGAGACCGGAACAATCTCCCGAAAATCAGTAGTTCGCAGGCATGCGATAGTACGAGGCCATAGATAACACGGTAACCATGACCAGCCAGGGAATACCACTCCGCTTGTTGGATCAACTCAGCATTGCTGGGCATCGGAAGATCAAGCGTTTAGAGTGGGTTTCCCGCTTTTCTACAGCGCTTTCGGCAACGGGCCGTCGCTTGTGGCCGGCTTCGCTGCGCAAGAAACCACGCACAGTTTTGATGCTCTCTGCCGGCCTGTCGTTCACGGGTTTTGCCGTAATTGCATATGTGGCTTTCAGGGCGGTTCTCCCGGCGATGGCCGCCGGCCTGGCGGTCGGCGTCTCCTTTAGCTGGGCAATAATGCGCTGGAACATGTCACGAATGCTGCGGCCGGGGAACCTGTCGAGGGTTGCGAGTTTTAGCTATGACGGCGAAGCGCTAAGCTGCTCTTTTTGTCCCAATCTACCGCTTGAGCTCCAGGGTACCCCAAGCCGCATAGTGATCGCCGCGCTCTCGGCGCTTGCTTCCAGCATCGTCTTGCTGGGTATGTCAGCTCAACAATCTATGCTGTCGGGCATCCCGCAGGAGCCGGGCTGGCTCCACGGCTTGATAGCTAGAGGATTGTGGTTAACACCAATCGTGACCGGAGTGGTTCTCTTCAACGAGCGCCACTTACAAAAGGTTGTGGTCTGGCAGTTCACGCGAGAGGTCAAACGCCTCAGCTGTTTGGCAAATGGCGAACTTCGTCAAATTCGTGAAATTGACGGCATCCTCGCAGGAATAGACGCTCTTTGCAGATTACTCAACGTTGCAGCCCCCTGCGGAGCACCGCGCCGCCATTGCGAAATTCGTAGTTCGCAACAGCGCAGCGATCGTCGTGGATTCCGCCTGCGCGACTTCATTCATTCAGGTGATCTCCGAACTTGCGAGGCAGGACCTGGCAAATCTGGCCGACCTGCTGCCGATCTATCAGAGAGTGCAGGGCATGATTCTGCTGGCGAAGGCGACTGTTGATGAGTCCCATAATCCGTTGCTCGAACTGCAACTCGAGAACGTGGAATCCCAAATCGCCGGACTCGGGAAGTTGGTCACGCTAAGACGATGGAAAAGCTTCCAGTTGGCTTGCCATGACACCATTGAGCACTTAGAAGGTTTGCAGAAACGTGCCCTGACCCGGAAGGGACCGCCGGTCGTCCTGGCCCCAGGAACTGATCCTTACCGAACGCTTGGGATCGATCGTGGTATTCCGACTTCAAATCTCAAGAAGCTTCGTACCCGGCTTGCACTTATCTATCATCCTGACGCCACCGATGGCTTCGCCAACTCTTCTAAGATGGCCGAGGTCAATGCAGCTTTCGATGCTGTGATGTCGGAGCGAAAGCAAAAATAGCTACAGTCGAACACATCAGGCTGGACAACGATCCTGGCGCCGGATCATCGACCTACCGATGTCGCGTTGCCAATTACAGATTTCAAGCATACTGTTCGAATCAGCAAGTCGTTGACTTGCCGAGATAAATCCAGCAAAATGCGACAACGCGTAAGCTCGTAAAATGTTAGATGCTTTGCCTCATAAACAGCTGGCGGCGCGAAGAGTAAATTCCAAGCGCCGCAAAAGGCTGGGATGAGGGCTCCAATAATGCGCGCTTCACCGACAAAAAGTGACCCGTTTACGGCCCGGTGGGGTCTCGCCTATGGCAGGGGACTGGGAGACCGCTTTGTCAAAGATTGCCATTGATCTACCTGAGCCTATTCAGTGGCATGAAGGCATGCTCCTGGCGCCGCAACACTTCCAACAATTTGCGAGTCGCAGCGAGCTCCTTGTGCAAGCCATGGCGATGTTGGCGTCGCCTTTTGGCTGGGGTGTCAACGAACTCGACATCGATAAGGGGCCTCTGGTTGGAGGTGACCTTCGCATCCTTAACCTCGAAGCCATAATGCCGGATGGTCTGTTGGTAGCAGCGGGCTCTGAGCGGGGGATACCGCTGGAACTCGATTTGAAACCATTCGTTGATCGAATGTCAGATCAACCGGTATTTGTGCATCTCACAGTGCCGGCGCAAAAATCGTTTTCTACTCGCGGAGACCTGGCACGCTATCAGTCCGCCGAAGGCCCCGCCGTCCTCGACGAGGCTTCAGGTGAAGGGTCGCTATACATTCCACGCCTTCGGCCTCGCCTGGGATTGCTGGCCGACGACAAGGTGCCATCGCGCTTTCAGTGCCTACCCCTCTTGCGGGTCAAGGTGCAAGACCAGACATTTGTAGCTACGGATTACATTCCGCCTATGCTTTCGGTGCCCCCCGGCTCGGTCCTGGGAAGTCTATGCGCGTCGGTGACAGCCAGTGTCCGCGAACGCGCGTTGGTACTGGCAGACCAGGTCAGCAGCCCAGGTTTTGACGACAGTGATCCCGATGCGGAAGGCGTGCGCCGCAGGCTCGCGAGTCTGGTTGCTGGCTTGCCGCTCCTGGAGGCGATACTGGTCTCCGAGAAAGCGCACCCATATTCGGCCTATCTGGCCATGTGTTCGATGGCGGGTGAGGTTGCGCCTCTCAGCCGCGGACTGGTCCCTCCGCAATTCCCCGCATATAACCACAATGATCTGGCAGCTACATTCCAGCCGGTGGCCAAGTTCATTCAGCGCAGCGTATCTGAGGGGATTTCGGAAACGTGGACTAGAATCCCGTTCGAACTGGTTGACGGTGTTTTTCAACTTGGGCCGGAGCCGCTTGTGGAAACCGCAGTCAGCGGCGCTGGGCATGATCTTTCTGCTCCAGTGCTTGCCCTGGGACTGCGAGTTCCCAGTGGCGTGCCCGAAGAAGTCATTGTGCAGTGGGGGGAGAGTTGTGTTCTCGGAAGCGAATCGGTCATTCCGCAGTTGTTGGCGAATCGCATCCTGGGAGTCCAACGAAGACGGGTGCAGCGCATTGAAGACTTGTTTCCGGCACGAGGCGTTTTGTTGTTTGCCCTCTCTAGTGATCCGAAGTTTATCAACCCCAGACAAAGACTGATTCTGCAAGGCGGCATGCAGGAATCTGTGCAACCCAGCGCCGCACTATTGTACGTACGCAACCGAAAGTCTTCCGAAACGAGTTGACAATGCCAGCCCATGGGAAATCCAAGTTCTTCCTCTTACAGAAGTTCCAGGACTTCTACACGGAAATCATCCGCCTGAAACAGCAGGCGCAGGTCGGAGTGCTGTCGGTAGCGGTTGCGGCCGGCAGCGAAGCAGCGCCATCGGCGGTAGCATCGAACGACCACACCACAACGGAGATTTGGAATGCCGTAGCCGGATATCTGGACCGCGAGATGGTGGACGTGGCCCGCTCGGGGACCTCCATGTTCAGCGAGGTCTATCGCGAGCTGCTTTACGTGATGGCGGCTGTAGCCGACGAGGTATTTGTCCATCTCCAGTGGGAAGGGCAGCAATATTGGCTGGCCCATCTTCTTGAGGCACGGTTCTTTCGGTCGCACGTTGCCGGGGAGCGGATCTTCCGTAACATTCAAAGCGTTCTGGTTCGCCAGGATCAGGCCGCCGAGGAGTTGGCTGCGGTTTACCTGACTGTCTTGGCCTTGGGCTTTCGCGGCCAGTATTGGGGTAGCGAAGATTCATCTGCCATCGAGAAAGACCGTCGCGAACTGCTCTTGTACCTGGCGCGGTCCAACCCACGATTGCTCGATGATTCCAAAAGGCTGTTTGCGGACGCTTACCGCTATACGCTTCAGGAAGGTGTTCCAGCTCAATTGCCCAACCCCGCAAGATGGTGGTTCGTTGCAGCGAGCGTAGTGCTCGCCTGGTTGGTTATCTCCACGGTATGCTGGTTCATCCTAACCCAGGAAACGCGCGACGCAATCCGCAATGCGAACAGCGCATTAGGGGCAATCTCCACGTCAGGCGAAGTGACGTCGACGAGTCCTGAGGCCTCACCCACGTTGGCTGCCCCGACGTTTGGCAGCGGAGGAGCCCAGCCGGAACAGGGCGTTTTGCGCAATGCCCAATCGCCGAATGCCGGACCTGTTTCCGCGAGAGTACAAGGCACCCCGGCTAATGCTCTTCAGCCAGATCGGACCGCTATTGTTTCCGAACAGCAACCTGATTTGAAAGCAAAGGCGGCTCGGTAGAAGCCGAGAATACGCAGGAAACCTGCGAGGGCCATAGGATGAGCGACCAAGTCGGCACGACGAACTCAATGTTGATCCTGCTGATCGTGGTTATGTTGGTGGTGATAGCCCTTGCAGTCGTAGCCATATTCATCATTATGCGGTCGCGCAAAAAGGAGGAAGTGCCGTCGATCGCACCGCCTGAAGAGCCGGCGGAAACAAGTCTCAGCGATCCTTTGCCCCCGCGCAGAATAATGGCCGCACGTTTTGCTACAGCGATGGGAATGCTGAAGCAACTCGTACCGGGCAGCAACTATCGGTATCGCGTTCCCTGGTTCTTGCTGGTGGGCGAGTCGGGATCGGGCAAAACCAGCATTCTCGAACATCTAGGTGGTGCGGCGGACGGGGACATCCTTCCCCCAGGCGCCCCTCCGGCTCTTTCGCGGCGCTGGCGCTTCCTTGATCAGGGGATCGTCATTGACATTCCGGGTGAAGCTTTCCTGGCTCGTCCAGGCACATCGACGGATCAGAAGGCGTGGCTGAATTTTCTCCGACTTCTGGTGCATCACCGACCGAAGCGACCGCTGGAGGGAATTGTCCTGACCATTCCGGCTACGGAACTTATCGAGGCCAGCAATGATCCGGATAAACCCGATCGGCTGGTGCGGGTAGAGACTATCCGCGAGCGTCTGAGCGAAGCTCAACTGCAGCTAGGTCTCAATCTCCCTATCTATATCCTCATTACGAAGTGCGATCAGATATCCGGTTTTGGCAGCTTTTGCAGCGAACTCCCGCCGGAGATGCAGCAGGACATCTTTGGGTGGTCGAATCCGCATCGGCTCGATACCAGCTTCAGTTCCGATTGGGTTGACGAGGCGTTCAACGGTATCCATGACACGCTGCTCCACCGGCAGATGGAGATCCTGGCAGGTCGGCCTCATCTCTTGGATCCCGACGGGGTGTTTCTGTTCCCATTCGAGTTGCAGAAGCTCCGGGAACCGCTCCGAGTCCTACTGGCCCGTGCCTTCCGGGCTTCGGCGTACAAAGACGCGCCCTTCCTGCGGGGCATTTACTTTAGCGGAATTGTTTCTGCCCCGGCTGTTTCACCGGCCACGACCCTTACCCCTGTCGCTAGCCCGGAAGAGTGGAAGGCAGCTCTAGTGCACAACTCGCATTCGCCAGGCCCATTCCTGCTGCCGGAAGTGGAAAGTCCTCGCCTGGTCTTCGTGCAACACCTATTCGACTTTAAGGTATTCCTCGAATACCGGATTGCACGTCCTCTGTATTCAGGCTTCTTCTCCCGCAATCGATCCGTTATCGCTGCACAGGTCGTTACCTTGCTTCTCGTTGTCGTTTTGGGCATAGGTACGGCATTGGCGTACCACCGACTCTGGATGCTTCAGAACAACCGGATCGTACCGGTACTCCAGAGGGTTTCCCAGACTGCCGAGGCTATCAAGGTGAGTGGACCGACCAAAATCGACCCAGCGTTCGGGTTGATCGAGAGCCTTGACGCGGTTCGTCAGAACGAGTTTCGGTCGCTGGCGATGCCCTTTTCGTACATCTCGCTGGTTCGAAGCGATCTTCGGGCAACATCGAGCAGGCGTTCGCGAAAGTCGTTTTACAGTCTTGTCGGTCGGCTCTCACGCAGCGCGCAGCACAACTTATGTCGCGCGACACCGCTCAACCTTCCTCCTCAGTCGCGGGGACCCAGGAGCAGGCGCTCTCTGGGCAGGCTCCTCTGGAGCGCCATTCACTTTGAATCCCCAATACTTGAAATTGCAGGCTTACATCGGAGAGGTGACCACACTCAATGAGAACATCAACCGTATGACCTTCTCAGCTATCCTGCATACGGCAGCTTTAAAATACTGGGAGACCTGCTGGAGTACCTGGGGGACAGAAAACTGCCGGGGTTGAATCGGCTGGCGCGTGATCAATATTTTGAGAGCCTGCTCAACAGTGCGACCTGGTCGCCTCTGGAAGTTTCATTCGTGGGTGATTTTCGGGACAGTACGACTAAGCAGACATCGAGACTCATCGAGGATTTCTACGTCAGCTGGTTCGACAATAGCCCGTTGCTTGCAAGCGTCGAATCCTTGCAAACGAACTTGGCGGCTTAACATCAGACCGGGACCAAACCAATCAGCAGCTCAGGTCGCTCCTCGGCAACATTCAGTTCATCGACACTCAACTGGGAAATGGAGCTTACGACTGGATTGAAGATAACTTTTCGCGGAACACCTATCCCGCCTTGGGTTCGTCACTTGACGCGGGTTTCTTCTCCGCTCGACTAAGGGACTTGGTCACGCAGCAGGGCGTCGAAGCCCAAAGCAAGCTGCGAACCAAGATTCGGGGAAACGGCACGGTGCTGGATTTCAACAATGGGCGAATTCGTTTGGCCGGATCGGTTCGCATGCTGGGCATCGTCCTGGCATCGTTCACCACACTCGACTTCATGAATGACTCGGTCGGAACCGTCATCGGCGTCCTCTATCGGACCCGGTCCAAATTTTGTTTGGAACCAGGTGGCGCTTGACGATGCACAAGGGCTCTACAATTCCTATTCCAAAACCTTGGATGAAATGCTGCCGGCCCTTCCTGATGAGTATCGGAAACCGCTTGAGAACATAGCTGCGCAGCACATTAGCGCAACCCTCTTGTCTATAGCGCAACGCTCAAAGCTCGCATACCCAACCAAACACAGACCGTCAGACCTCGCTCGATACGGAGTTGCGCTCCTTCAAGAATTCCATCGGAAGTCTGCAGAGTATTCAGAACGCATTGGCGGATTTGGAAGCCACGCGGGAGGAAACGGGTCTAAGGAAGCTCATTTCCAGCCAGGCGAATTCGCTGCTGGTGAAGCTCGACGACGAACTGGCGTCAGTTTACGCGCCGCAGACTTCAGCCGTTCCACGGAGCGGAACCAAACCGCTTTCACTGTATCTCTACGAGGCCGACTCGCCCGAAGACTTGGGCGCCTATATTAAGAAGCGAGCGCCAGCGCATCGCTACCCTGGGAGCCGACATTGCTCCGGTAGTGCAGTACCTGGCCGCGCATGGCGTTCGCGGTGACGTGTCCACCAACAAGTGGGAGACGATATCCCAGGATCTTAAGCTCTTTAAAGCCAACAAGCCGGGCAATCCGATCTCCCTGTCAGAGACTTTTATTCAGACGGACCTTGACAAGATCACGCCTGAGAATCGGTGCAAAGCAACTGTCTCCAGGCGCCAGGTTAACGTTTTGGCTGAATGCTGTCGACGATCTCTGCAACTATGGGCTGCTGACCAACGCCGCCGACTGGCTGCGCCTTCAGCCATACCCTGATCGCGGGCAACTTTCCCCCGGATGCAGCCGGCCAGCCGTTTGCCCTTCTCCCAAAATGTCGAGATCGATTTACGTCTCCTCAGGCGATCCTGGCGTGGTGGTGGAATTTTACAAACCTCTTCCATCTATACTCTCCAGGTTTTTCCTATGCGTGGCGAAGCCTGGCTGCGCTCAATTCCGGGCGGCTGCAATGGCCTTTCTCATAGGTCATGGCAAATGCCCGCTCAGCTCATGTTGGCAGCGGTTATTGACCCGTCGCCATATTCTGATTTGGGTGTCCTCTTTCGTGCCAACCGCGAGCGAGAAGTCAATGGCAATCAGATCATCGACTGGCAGATGCAGATTGGGCAGCAGCCGCCAATTCAATACAAACCGGTTGAACAAAAGCTGCGCTGGCGGTTGGGAGATCCGGTTCGCATCGTCCTTCGCTATGCGAAGGACTCACCGTACGTGCCGGTGGCAACCAGCGACTCAGGCTACACGGTGCAGGACCAGCGCACGGTCACCTTCAACGATTCCAACCTTTCTGTCCTCTGTTTGCGCTGCTGCAAAGTCACCTACCACCTCGGGGCAGCGCTCCCGACCTGGCAGCCTTCAGCTTCCCCAACGTTCCCGCCCCCAACCAAAGGACCGTTACGGGTGCAAGTAGTAGTGACACGCTTGTCTTCATCCGGATTGATCTTTCCTCGGTCGCCGCGAAGCCGGAAGCTCCTGGTGAGAAGCTATCGTTTTTTGCCCTGCCGGCGGTGGCCCCGAAGCTTAGCGCTCAGGCCGTCGCCTTTGGAGAATGATGATGAGTTCGCAAGCAGTACCGGCGTTCACCAGCCCTGAACGGCTGCTCGTGCCCATCTCGGAGGAGAAGCCCTGTGGTGCCGCTCCGTTATGAGGGTACCTACGACCGGGTCGAGCAGTCCAGGCGTGAAAAAATCCGTATCTTCCCGTGGGATCTGGCAAACGGAACTGAAGCGGGCCGATTGGACATCCGTCGAGGCGATTTGCACCGAAGCGCTCGAAAAGCGCTCCAAAGATCTGCAACTCGCGGCATGGTTACTTCAGGCCGGGATCCATCTGTACGGGTTTTCGGGCGCTGCGCTCGGACTCGATCTCATGAGGGGTCTTTGCGAAAAATACTGGGATGATTTATATCCCGAAATCGAAAAATGGCGACTCTGGAGTACCGCCTCTCACCGATTCGATGGGTTAATGAGAAGCTTCCCCGGGACTTGAAGCTTATACCTGTCACAAACCCCTACTCTGGGGACGTACCAACGTACTGCTGGGCTGATTGGGAATTATTGCAAAGTACCACAGCCCCGGAGAAGCAGTCGGCGGATTTTAGCATCGCTCGTTTTCAACAGAGCCTTCAGATGACATCTGAAGACTGG
>CAWFAY010000012.1:0-187461 GCA_963813905.1 uncultured Acidobacteriaceae bacterium
CGTGTGTCCCCTCGTAGATCGCTTTTGTGAACCGAACACTCCTCCCTGGGACGGTACTGACCATTTCAGCCCTCCCGCGAAGGGACCCCGACAGTGAGAGAATTCGCCAGATCATTGAGCAACGCCTGGAAAAGGGCGACACCTATGGGACCCTATTTGGCAATCGTCAGCGACTCATCAGGAGTCGAATTCTCAAGGCCGACGCCGTACACCGTTTTGCCGATGCGCTTTCAGCTGCCGGAATCAATCAGCCCAGCGATCTGCGAGACGGTGCCAAGTTCACCAAGCGGAAACACTCGAAACGGATATCCGGGTCAAGGAACAGGAATAACCTTCACGTACTCCTGATGCTGATGGGCGAGGCCAGCATTGTTAAGTAAGACACTGACATCCGTAGATTCGTGAGCGATGCTCTCGGCATTCCGTGGAGCAATCTCGTGTCGGCACTGAGCCGCGAAATTGCTCAGCGAGGCAGCAAGACGATTCGCCACGAATTCTCCGGCTTAACACCAGCCAAGTTAGACTACGCCATATGGGCTGACCAGAAACTGCGTACACGACCATATCGCGATAGCACCGGGGCAACTCAAAGAGGCTGCTTGTGGAAATCACATTGATCCACCATTCGATCCGCAATATTCCATAGTAACCGGTCAACTGGCGCGATCGGCCGAAGGATAGGCGTGGGCCGCCAGGTATCACGGCTTGCGGCAGAGAACGAGAACTTCCTTTGCATCCTCGGCCGGCAGCGATTGTTCCCATGCGCCGGCCCTGACAAAGCGGCTCCAGACAATGTCGAGGCCAGCGTCGCGGCAGAGAAGCTCGATTTCGGTACTGGTGTAGCGCCGATCCCTGACGAGCAGCTCCTGCGGTAAGCAGGAACCCTCCTCAAATTGCTCCTTCGATAGACGATCCTGGTGTCCCGATCGATCATGAAATGCTCGGGATCGAAAACTTCACCGCTTGTTCCATCTTGCGGCTGGGGAGAAGCTCAATGACCGGTCGGGTTCGGTACTGATCGAGAACCAGTACTTAGCTCGACGTTCGGTGAATTCCATGTTCATCACCGACAGCAAAATGAAGCCCCCACGCCGGACGTAGTGCGCCAGATTCTGCAAGATTTTGAGGTTTTCGTTTTGGCTCGCGTAGGTTCCAATCACGTCGTACAGACAGATCCCGGCATCGAATTCCTTTGCGGTTTCACTGTCCGGCAATCGGCGACTTCAAAGGATGCGTGCAGGAGCCTGCGGTCAACAGCTTGCTGGCGGGCGGCTGAGATAAACGAGTCGATATAGTCGACCCCGGTAGCATCGATGTCCCGCGACGCCAGCTCCAGGACATGCCGTCCGCGTCCGCAACCGAAGTCGAGAACAGAAGCCAGTTTTGTATCCCCACATTTGTTGAGAAGGAAGTCGATTTCTAGCGCAGCATGTTTTGCCCAGGCGTGCTCCTTCCCATTAACCAGCATCCGCGAATACGCCCGCTTCGTGACTTCGTCCGAGGCCTCCAGCATCTGGTTGAGTTCCGCCTGAGTTAGGCGGATTTGCTGTTGATCATGGAAGATGAACGCGAACCACTCCCAGCCAAGGGGCAAGTCACCAAGCACCCACGGTTTGCCATTGGTTACAACGGCGGCCAATCGTTCGGGCAAGCTCGAATGATCGAGGAAGAAAGCTGTATTTATGCGCGACTCTTGGGCCGAAATGAGGAGCTCTGTCGACTCGTGGATGTACGGAATTTCCTTTGTGCCCAATCTGAACAAGGTTTCACGATTGCGCCTCATTCTGCTCGGAAGGCAGCGCCGCCGCGTGGCTTTTTCCAAAGCACGGATCGCATAGGGGTTCGCGCTGACGAGACCCCATGATTTGTGATCGCTGAATCCCCAGATCGTGAAAAGGAGTGTCTTGCCGACGTTATTTCTGCGGTGATCCTCATGCACAACAAGTTGGGTCACCCATGAAACCATCCCGTAACGGGGAACCTTGGTTTGAAGGGCGATAGCGTAGCCGACCAGCTCGTGGCCAAACCTGGCAACTGCAATACGCGAATCCGCTGACTTGAGCAACCCCCGAATCATCGCTGGGGTAACTTTGACAGGCTGACCTTCGCGTTCGCTGCCGGCTCCCCATACGCCGTAATGCTTGGAATAGAAGGCGGCCAACTCTTCCGCAAATTCGGGAGGTGCCAACCCGCCGAGTATCCACTCAAACGTGTACATAAGGTCAAAGCGGAAGCCGTTTCAGTTTATCAGCGAGCCGATGGAAGCCGGCGCACTCGCTGCGCCCCGCGCCGGCCAAGGCCTGAATCGGATGACGCCTATCGTCAACATCTGGAGATCAACAGAAGGGCCCAGGAACGAGCGCCGGCATAATTTTGTCCCTGATTCCGCTGGTAAAGCGAGCGAAACCCTGTGCCCCAGAACCTGGCGTAGCGATGTTGTCGCAAACCATTCGCGACAATTGTGCAAGACAGGACGCGGTAACGAACTGCCGCACGTGCGGGGGGACTCTACTCGCTGCGGTGTTCGGACATCTTTTCCAGACGAGTGCCCCCATTCCTGGCTTACCCTCAGCGTTGCGTAAAGCCCGACGTATGGCGAATGGCCGGTCACGGCAGTGCAGAACCCCGAAAATTTGGTGACACAGTGATGACACGAATAAAAGGCGTCAATTCACCATTGCGTGGTGGTATACCTAAAAACCGCATATTTACAGGTGATTTGTGGTGAGCGCGGAAGGAATCGAACCTTCAACCTACTGATTAAGAGTCAGTTGCTCTGCCAGTTGAGCTACGCGCCCGCTTGTGGGGAAAATTTCAGAAGGGCAACATCAGTATAACATCGCGCGCGCGGCTTGATGAGTGAACAGCTTCCATCCTCGCGTCGGTTTCAGGCATCAGGTACCGGGTTTCAGACCTGAGACGTGAGGAGACACGGGCTCGACGAGAGACGCGGTGACTCGGCCTGCCAACGGAATGGGGGACCGTCTGAATTCACCCAAGCTGACCTGACGCCTGACACCTGACACCTGACACCTGAGACCGGAAACCCGTCGCCGTCTTCCCTACTCGATCTGCACTAACTGTCCCGCGCCCAGTGAGGCTGGTGGCTGGGGCGAGGCGGCGTGCTGCGGGGCGCGCCAGAAGTCCATGTACGACACCTGGTGTACGCACGAGATGGTGCAATGCGGAGCGCAGCCCTTTTCCGTGCGAAACTCGCGGCGAATGTCGTCGACCGTGTATTGCGACAACGGTGTGCCGGGGAAGCCGCGCTGCTGGGAGCAGTAGTGCACTAGCCCGTCTTCGCATATATAAAGGTAGCGCGCGCCGGCGCGGCATCGCCAGTCGTTGGGCTTGCCGGCGGCGATGTTGTCCTGAAACCAGTTGAAGCGCGCATAGTGCTTCTTCGTCATCTTCTTCATCTTGAGGAAGACTTCGCGCTCTTCGTCGCCTAGCGGCTGTAACTGGCCGTCGCCGTCGTGAATGATGCCGATGGTCGAGGTGAATCCCAACTGCACGGCGCGGCGGCCGACGACCAGCGCGTCGTGCGGATTGCGAATGCCTCCGCCGACCACCGAGTTGATGTTCACGTGGAACTCGGCGTGTTCGGCCAGCAGTTGCAGCTTCTTGTCGAGCACCTTCAGCGACTTCTTCGAGATGTCGTCGGGCATGACGTTGTCGATTGAGATCTGAAGATGATCGAGCCCGGCGCGGTTCAGGCGCTTGATGCGGTCCGCCGTGAGCAGGTATCCGTTGGTGATCATGCCGGCGATCATCGGGTACCGCCGCATGCGGGCAATAATGTCGTCGAGCTGCGGGGTGCAGCAGCGGCTCTCCACCGCTGATGGTGACAATCGATGTGCCCAGGCGCGCGAGGTCGTCGATGCGCTGGTTCATCACCTCGAGCGGCACCGGATCGGAGGTCTTGTCGTACTCGTTGCAGTAAACGCAGTCGAGATTGCACCGCCGCATGGGAATGATCTGCGCCATGACCGGGTGGTCGGTCGAGAGCACGCCCTTCACGATCAGCTTGTATTCGCGCAGCCGGCGCTTGTACTTCAGCACCCGTCGCCGCGTTTTGAGAGACACTTCTGCCATATTCTCGTACTCGATTAAATCATAGATGCCATGGCACTTGGGAAGGGCTCAGCCTTGGATGGCGCAAACTGAGGTGCGGGCGGGGAAATGGCAGGGGGGAGTGGGGAGGAGCCACCGGCGTCCGCCCTCAACACGAACCCATCCCTTTCATGCTCGCTCACTTACGCCTCGGTACGTCGTAGCGGATGTCACGGGTGATCGTTGTCCATCACCGTCTGGATGAAGTTGGCGATGCGCTCGAAGTCTCGACATCTGCCGTCCAACACGTTCTCGAAGACAACGACGTACTTCCGTCCCGACGAGTGCTGCAGGATCGCCGCCTCCGAGCTGACGCACCCTCGGCCGGTGTTGCAGTTTCCAGGCGTGGGTGGATTCCGCGGATCGACTTTCAATTGTCCCACGCCAATCTTGCTTTGCAGGACATCGAAGGGCGCAGGCACGGTACAGCCAAAACCCGGTATCTTGTCGAGCACGAACCGCGAAGGCGCACCGTGATCCATGACAGCGAGGCCCAGCAGATCCAGCATCTCGTCATTGCCAGTTCTGCCGCTGATGGGATGAGCTTCGTTTCGCACCAACTGGTGGTCGAAGAGTTCAGTCAGCAGCCATGCCATGTGGTAGCAGGTCGTGACCTGCTTCACCAGCTTGTCATTCACCGACTGGATTTCGACCGTGGGGGAGTTCTCGTAATCGCCAGCCAGCCAGATACCCTCCTGGCCGGGTTGACTTAGATCGAGGAAGCCAGCGGCCTGGAGCACGCCATTGATCCAACTGTAGCCGAGCGAGCGGACACAAACGCCGGCGGACTCGTTGTGACTGCCGACGATCATGCGGTTCAAGTGAGTAGTGAAGCTGGCGGTGAAGGGACCCGATTGTACCTTGATACTGTTGAGCTGATGGAAGTCGAGCACCCAGCGGCCGTCTTCCTGCGTGGCCTGGAAGACGACGTCGTACGTTGGGACCTTCAGAGCGTCGGGGATGGGTGGCTTGTGGGTGTTAATCAGCGGGACTGCGCCCAGAATCTCTTTGTTGAAGGCGTTGCGCAATTCAGCAAAGACCTGCGCCGCAGTTTTCACGCGGTCGACATCCAGGGTGGCAGCAAGATCGTTGACCGCAACACGGAGCTGGTACGCCGCGTAGAGAGCCGCGAGCTTGAGCATGCTGCCGCAGTAAAACATCTCTATGTGGTGCTGTCCGGTGAGCGGACGCCCGCCGTCGTCATCCAAAGCGACGATGGCAATCGGCAGGTCGCCCAGGTCCTCGATGTTGGCGGAGCTCGGATCTTCGAGCGAGGGGCTAAGCGCGGCATTGAGTGCGGCATTGATGGTGTCGAGCCGGCTCGACGTGGCACGGCTCAGGGGGGTGAATGGGGTCTCGGGAAAGGGAGACATGGTCAGGGCGCCTCCGTGGTTCCAGTAAGTTTACTACTGCCAAGCGCGCAGCGGACGGGCAGATCAGACGGTGACTGACGAAGACGCTATCGATTTTTGTTTAACAAGGCTGGATGAGCGTAATAAGGGCCGGTGGCCCACCTAGCACTCCATTCGGCTGGCCCTATGTTAGCTCGTGCCGACTAGCACGCGAATGATCGTCCGGGACAAGCTATCGTGGGGCGGCGACCCTTTCTCTCGCTTATTCTGAACAGGCGGTGAAGATGAAGTGCCACTCCACGTTATGGGAGTTTGGGTAAGGCAATACCACACAAGAAATTCTCTGTTCCGCTGTTCTGTGACTGCCACGTGCGTCCACCATTTTCGGTGCGCAGTACTACGCCTTTAATCCCTTTACCGCCTACGACCCAGCCCGATGCTGGTGTGTCAAAGGCAATCGACGTGAGGATTTCGTCGGAGTCCCCTCTTTGTTTCTGCCAAGTAACACCACCGTCCTCGGTATGCAGAATAGTCCCCCAGTCGCCCACGGCCCAACCCGTCTTTAAGGTTGCGAAAAAAACGGAAGTGAGGCTTGCATGAGTGCCGCTGCTCTGTTTCGTCCAAGTGTGGCCACCATCCTCGGTGTGGAGAATGACCCCGCCGTCACCACCCACGGCCCAGCCGCTATCAGAACTTACGAACGCCACGGACCGAAGGGTCACGTTGGTGCCGCTGCTCTGTTTCGTCCAAGTGTTGCCACCATCAGCGGTATTCAGAATGACCCCGTCACCACCCACGGTCCAACCCAGCTCTGGTGTTGCAAAAGTAATGGAGGTGAGGGTCGTGCTGGCGCCGCTGTTCTGTTTCTGCCAACTACGACCGCTATCCGCGGTATGTAGAATGAGTCCATTGAGTCCAACGGCCCAACCAGAGCTGGGGGTGGCGAACGCTACCGAGATAAGACGGCCATCATAGTTGCTGCAGCACTGCTTCTTCCAAGTCTTGCCAGAATCCTGCGTGTGCAGGATGAGGCTCTTGGTCGTGAGAGAGGCATAATCGTCGCCGCCCACTACCCAAGCGAAATTTGGAGTGGCGAATGCTATAGAGATCAGCGGCTGCTGGGATCGGAAACTGTGCTGACTCCATACCTGGCCGCCGTCCTCAGTATGCAGTATGTGGCCGCGAGTGCAATCTATGGCCCAGCCTACGGTGCTCGGCCCTCGAGGCTGCTTGCTCGACGCGGTGGCAATAGATACGGCGGTGGGTACGACGCTCGAAAGAACACTAGCAACGTTACTCGATGATCGTTCTGAGGAGTCAGGCTTGGTCGCTGACTCCCCGCCCATAGAACCTTGCATTGGAGTGGAGGAGGCATTTGGAGGGTATGTTGGGTTAGACGTAACGGCCGGAGCGGGCTTTGCGGGGCGAGCCTCTACGACTGGCGCCGGCGTCGCCGCCGTGCGGTGAAAGACGAAATCCCCACTTTCATGCCCCGATTCCCGCAGGAAGCTATATTGTGGCAACTGAGGCATTCGTCCTGCGACTCGCTGCTGCACCTCTCGCTGAAATAGCTCGCCCGCGGTGAAGTCGTCCTCACTCATATCCTTGAGGCTTTGCATGATCGCCCAGGCAAAGATCGAGTGTCCGGGAGCCCCGCTGTCGGCGACCGGTTCGTCGCCCCCACTAGACATCAGAGTTCGTGACGGAGACCTGAAGACCTTCGCGAGGTATGCGCTGCGGTCGGCGGCCGGTACCCCGATGTCCTCGGCCGACCGGGTCATATAAGGACTGCTCTCTGATGCCGAGGCGAATCCGTTCTCTACCAGCAGAGTACCCAGGTGGTGGGATAGTGCACCCGCGCGAGTTTGGTGTCAAGTGTTACCCTGCGAGTTGTTATCGCCGTCTCCAGTTAAGGGGAAGCACTCCTAGAGCATCTCTTCATGTTTGCGCGACCTACCGCCACAGGGCCGATGCGAACCGACCCGCGAGTTGATGTTGGCCGCTTCCTCACTCTCCGGTCCGTAGCCACCTAAAATACTCGCTTTTCGCGCTTGTTAATTTCTTCGCGTGTAGTAGAATCAGCCACCCGTTCAGGACAACGCAGAGTTCACGGGCAAGACATCTGGGGAGGCTCAGCATGGTTGCTCTCGGTCGTACTCTCATCGGCATACAGCTTGGCTTCCTGCTGTTGGCCAGCATCCTCATTTTCGGCTCGATCGGAGGATTTCTAGGCGGCGGCCACATGATCGTAAGCGCGCTCCTGGTCATCCTCTTGTGGGGCGGCTTTGCGGGACTTATGGTCAACTCCGTGCGACTGGCCAATGCCTTAGCTAATGGAACGGGCGACCAGACACAAGCCTTGAAGTGGGCGAACTGGCTCTTCATAATCCTGATCGCCCTATCGGCCTTCACAGGTCTCGGCCTGGCGTTTCTTTCGTTCGTAGGCTGCGGACCTCTGTATGTGCCGAGTCTTTATCACTGGGGCGGGATGGTCGGGACCATCCTGGGCTTTCTGGCCTTCTTCTTACTGCCTGTGATCGTGAGCGCCTGCGACGTGTCAACCAATTACCCCGGTTATCATCATTGGGCGTGGATTGTATTCGTGCCGCTAGGGGTGGCTATATTGTGGGGCGGGATCTGGCTTGGCGCCTATCTCAAGCTCAAAGGTGATATCACTCTGAGTGACTACAGCGCCGCAAATCGTGCCTATGAGCTTCCATTCCCGGGCGGCGAAAGCAGTTGGGTCATTCAAGGAAACAATTCCGGCCTTAACCACAACAACGCGAACTTCGGCCAGAAATTCGCCTGGGATTTCCGTCGGAGATGCGGCACGCCGGTGCTGGCATCGCGCGATGGCACAATTGGAACGGTTATTGATACCAACGATGGAATAGGCGACACAAATAACCAGATTACGGTCAATCAGACTGGCGGCACCGTTGCCTATTACCTTCACATCCAGCAAGGCAGCGTGCCTTCGCAGTTTCGCAGAATCGGAGCGACGGTCCACCAGGGAGACCAGATCGCGAAGGTTGGCTGCGTCGGCAAGAGTCTGACCGGACACGTCCACTTCATGGTGAAAGTTGGCGCAAATAGCATCGGGGCGAGCTTCGTTGACGTCACCGATGACAATGGCATACCGCGCACCTTTGGTTCCTACACTTCAGGCAATCGGAAAGTGCCCTGATGCGAAGCCACGCTGCCGACAAGCTTGATTTGCGGGTCTCCTCATCAGCGGCGCCCCTTCGCCCGCAGCACGCGTGACTCGGGCACCCCCAACCGCCTCGCCCGCCAGTCGGTACAACCCTCTATTTCCAATTCGATCTTCTCCACTGCTGCCCGACACAACCGGTCGACCGCGCAGCCCGGCTTCACTGGTTTATAATCACCAATTATAGCTCTTACAGCTCATCCAGCCTTGGAGTTCTCCGTACCCGCATGATTAAGTTTCTGCAAACTGAAGGCCCGCTCAAGAAGGTTGTTCTGGGCGCCATCCTGGTAGTCATTTGCGTGATGATGGTCATCACCCTCGTTCCCGGCGGCATGTTTGGCGACTATTTCGGCGGCGGCGTGACCCAGGAAGGCGTCCTGGCGGTCGTTGGCAACCAGAGCGTCGGCATGCAGGAGGTTGAGGCATCGTGCCCGCCTGATCGGCACGCCAGCAGTTCCGCGGCAACGTCCCCTCGACGCTGATGCCGTTCCTTATGCAGCGCGCGGCTGACAGCATGATCACCCAGGGCGCCATGGTGTACGAGGCCGATCGCATGGGCCTGGGCGTCAGCGATGCCGAGGTGCGCGACTTCCTGCACCAGGGGCAGTTTGGCGAAATCTTCTTCCCTGGCGGCAACTTCATCGGAGACCAGCGTACGAGCAGGTGGTCGAGAACCAGTTCGGCCTGAGCATCGCCCAGTTTGAAAAGGAGCTCAAGACCCAGATTGCCTCGCAGAAACTGCTGGCGGCGGTCGGAGCTCCGGCGACGGTGAGCGACAAGCAGATCAAGGAAGAAGTTGACAAGCAAGGCACCAAGGTCAAATTCGATTACGCCGTCCTTACCCTCGACGATATCAAGAAGCAGGTGCATCCCACCGATGCCGAGCTGAAGTCGTTCTACGACCAGAACAAACAGGAGTACGTCAACTCGATCCCGGAAAAGCGCAAGGCGCGCTACATCGTGATCGACCGGTCGAAGCTGGCCGACAGCATTCAGATTTCACAGGCCGACCTGCAGCAGTACTACAGCCAGCATCAGGATGAGTTTCGCATTCCTGAAACTGTCACGGTGCGCCACATCCTGATCAAGACCCCGGTGCCCGGGCCCGACGGCAAGGTTGACCAGAAGGCGGTGGATGCCGCCAAGGCCAAGGCTGAGGACATCGAGAAGCAGTTGAAGGCAGGCGGCGACTTCGCCGAGCTGGCGAAGAAGAACTCCGACGATCCCGGCTCGGCGCAGAACGGCGGACTGCTGCCACCCCTTACCCGCGGCCGCACGGTGCCCGAGTTCGAGCAGGCAGCGTTCAGCACGCCCGTGGGGCAGACGACCGGAATCATCCGCACCAGCTACGGCTTTCACATCATTCGCGTTGAAGGTAAGCAGACCCCGCGCATGAAGCCGCTGGACGAAGTCAAGGCGCAGATCGAGCCAGTGCTGAAGCAGCAGAAGGCGGCCGCGGCGGCGCAGAAGCTGGCCGACACGGTGCAGAGCCTGGCGCGCACCAACGGCTTGGACAAGGCTGCCTCCGATAAAGGCCTGTCGGTGACGACGACCGACTTCCTGACCAAGGCCGATCCCATGCCCGGGATCGGCAATTCGCAGGACCTGATGAGCGCGCTGTTCAGCGTTAAGAAAATGGATCCGCCGGCCACCGCCTCCATCCCGCAGGGATATGCGATTTATCAGGTGACGGAGGTCGAGCCGCCGCAGACCCCGACCTTTGATCAGATCAAGGCGAAGGTCGAGGACGAATTCAGGACGCAGCGCGCTCAGGCCATGCTGGCTCAAAGGACGCAGGAGCTCTCCGATCGCGCGCACTCCGAGCACGATCTCGCGAAGGCGGCCAAAGAGATGGGTGCAACGATGAAGACCAGCGACCTGGTCGGGCCGACGGCGCAGGTTCCCGACATTGGCGCTCTCACCGGAGCGGCGGCCCAGATCTTCAGCCTGAAGCAGGGGGAGATCAGCGGTCCGATCGGCTTGCAAGGCAGTGGCGTGGTGGCCATGCTGGTCGACAAACAGCAGCCTTCGGGCGATGAACTCAAGAAGAGCTGGGACTCCGCGAAGGAAACGCTGCTGGCCCAGAAGCGGCAGGAGTTGGAAGGACTCTACGTTCAGAACCTGCGCGAGCGTCTGGAAAAAGAAGGCAAAATCAAGATCAACAAGAAAGAAATGGAGCGCATGACCAAGATGGGTGAAGGCACCTAGCACCCGGGTCGCAGCAGTGGGCCGTTAACCGTCGGCCGGGTGTTTTCTTAAGGCTTACCCCGAATCCAGGCACACCACTCCGGCGTGCCTGCTTTCATCTTAGGCAGGACCGAATGATCTCCCAGCGCTCCGCCGGAATACTGATGCACCCGAGCTCTCTGCCTTCACGCGGAGGCATCGGCGACTTCGGGCCGGCTGCTTACGAGTTCGTTGATTGGCTGGCCGCCGCCAAGCAAACGCTATGGCAGGTGCTCCCACTCGGGCCGCTGGGACTTGGGAACTCGCCGTACTCCTGTACCTCGGCGTTCGCCGGGAACACGCTCCTCATCAGCGCCGAGCGTCTCGCTGACGAAGGTCTGCTGGATCGCGAACAGGTGGAAACCCTGCCCAACGGCGACTCGCCGGTCGACTACGAAAGCGTGCGTACGCACAAGCTTCCCTTGCTGCGCGAAGCGGCCGACCGGTTCTTCGAGCAGCCCACCGGAGACTATCGTCGAGCTTACGACAGCTTCTGCAAAGAGAACGATGAAGTGGCTGGAAGACTACGTTTTGTTCAGCGTTCTTCGCGAGAAATTCGACGGCCAGAGCTGGCAAACCTGGCCGCAGTCGCTGGTAAAGCGCGAGCCGAAGGCGCTCAAGAAAATCAGCCGGGAACTGGCGCAGGAGCTCGACCGCGAGCGTTTCCTGCAGTTTGCTTTCTTTCAGCAGTGGTGCAGCCTGCGCTCCTATTGCTCCGCGCGAGGCATTCGCATCGTCGGCGATGTAGCCATCTTTGTCAGCTACGACAGTGCTGACGTCTGGACGCATCCTGAGATCTTCCGGCTGCACGAAGACCTTACGCCGGAAGTGGTCTCGGGCGTTCCTCCTGATGCTTTCAGCGACACCGGGCAGCGCTGGGGAAATCCGCTGTACGACTGGGAGAAGCTGAAGGCGCGCGGCTACGATTGGTGGATCGACCGCCTGCGCTGGGCGGTGGAGACCTGCGATATCGTGCGCCTCGACCACTTCCGCGGCTTCGAAGCCTACTGGGAGATTCCGGCCGATGAGGAAACTGCCATCCATGGCCAATGGGTGACCGGTCCGAATGAAGACCTTTTCATTGCGTTGCGCAATGCCCTGGGCAAGCTGCCGTTCATCGCCGAGGACCTTGGCCTTATCACGGACAGAAGTGGTTGAGCTGCGTAAGAAGCTTGAGATGCCCGGAATGAGAGTGATGCAGTTCGGTTTCGGCGACCGTGGCGCGCACATCTACTTGCCGCATTCCTACGAGCCGAACTCGGTGGTCTACACCGGCACCCACGACAATGACACCACCCTTGGCTGGTGGAAGAATTCGGCGTCGGAAGAAGAGCGGATCGCGGCGGCGACCTATCTCAACATCACTCGCGAGGAAGACATTGCGTGGTCGCTTCGTGCGCGGGCGCGCTCACCTCGGTTGCCAATTTGGCCATTGTTCCGGTGCAGGATGTGCTGGGACTGGACAGCGATGCCCGCATGAATGTCCCCAGCAAGACGCTGGGCAACTGGTCATGGAGGCTGCGCAAGGGCCAGCTTACCGAGGAGTTGGCCTCAAGGCTTGCGCGCCTGGTGGAACTAACCGATCGCGACATCGTGCTCCGCCGAACTCCCACCGAGTCGAAGCTCCTGAGGCCGGGCAGCAAGCCTCAGCTGGTGAGCAGCGCAAACGGAAGATGTGCGAACAGATCACTACATAGCAGGCCGTTCCCGTTCTTCACGGCTACTCTTTCTCCGGTAAACAAGTTGCGAAACTCCGAAGTTGCGGGATTCGGAAGGGTCGGATCGATGCCCACGCTGGTATCGCTCCACACCGAGCCGACGGGCGGGTTCTCCAGCCCTCGCATCAGGCTGTAAGAGAACCGTGGCGCTGCGACGATGACGAACTCATCCCCGTAGCTTCTGGCGTAGGCAATGACGTTCTCTTCTTTGCTGCCATGCGCAGGGAGCGGAATATAGTTTCCCTGGCTGAACAGCGTGCGATGCTCCCGCCGGAAATTCAACAGCTTCTCCGTGAGCCAGAGCTTGATCCGGCCGTCCTGACAGTTATGCAGCAGGTCATGCATGAACGCACGTTCCTGCGCTCTCCTGTTCATGCAGCGATTCCAGCAGCCGCTGGCGTAATGTGAAATCGACCGGCCTGCGGTTGTCGGGGTCGACCAGGCTGAAATCCCACAACTCCTGGCCCTGGTAGATGTCGGGCACGCCCGGGCATGTGAGTTTTAGCAGCGTCTGGGTCAGCGAGTTCATGGCTCCGAAGTATTTCACCGCCGGCATGAACTTTCTCAGGGAGTCGAGAAAGGTGTTGGCTTTGCCGCGCCACTGCAGGGCTGAGAATACGCCGGACAAATTCTTTCAGGGCATCCACGTATTCGGGATTCGGGATTGAGCCAGCTCAGGTTGACCTTGGCCTCATGCGCGGCTTTTTCCATGTACTGCTGAATGCGTGCGACAAACTCGTGCAACTCGTGCTCACTTTCGATCCGCATGGGCAGCGCTCCCACGATGGTCTGGTACAGCAGGTATTCTTCATTGTTGTCGGGGACCAGGCGACCATCGGAGATCTGGATCTTGCGGGCGCGGTTGATGCGCCGCCATTTCATGACATTGGCGGACCAGTGCCGCGGCATCTCGGAGAGTACGTCCAGGCGGGCGCGAACGTCTTCGCTGCGCTTGGTGTCGTGGGTCGAGGTGGCGAGCATGGAGTGCGGCCAGTGCTGGGCGCGCAGTTGATTGCCGCGATGGAATTCGTCCAGCGAAATTCCGAACTCGGCCGGCGAACCGCCCACTTCGTTCACCGACACGAACCGGTTGTAGACGTAGCAGGTGGTGTCTTCCAGCCCCTTGGCCATGACCGGGCCGGTGAGCTGCTGAAACTTCAGAGTGAAGTACAGTTGCTTGCGAAAGCCATAAACGGTGGGACCCTCGTCCGTGCCTTTCAGCAGCAGGATGTTTTGCAGGAAGTCGAACGCCGGAGCGATGTCTGGATTGCGCCGCTTGGCCTCGGCGATGGCCTGCTCGATGTACAGGCGGTCGTGCTCCGATATGTTGCCGCGCTCATCGATGTAAGTGCGATAGACCGGGAAGCAGGCGATGGCTTCGCGAATCACATTGCGCAGCACGCAGGCGAGTGAAGTCGCGGGCGCGCCGGTCGTGCATCGAGATGCGGTCGAGCAGGTGGGCTCAGCACATTGACTTCGCTGGACAGCGCCTTGTACATCACCATCTTCTTGCTCTCATACACCATGGTGTCGGGATCCACCGTCATCCCCGTCATCCGCGGCGTAGAGGCTGGTGAAGTAGCGCTCGCTGCGGCTGTCGATCAGCACGCCATTCACCAGGTTGGCAAAGTCGTAGCCGACCGTGCCGTCGACCGGCCATTGCGGTAATTGCTCTCCGCGCTCCAGGATCTTCTCCACCAGCAGGTACAGCGGCGCCGACTGTACGATCAGGGGCGCCTGCTTTCCACGAACGCCGCTTTCACTTCGAGTTCGATCCCGTTGTCGCCCGCGTGGGGCCGCTAGCTTCGGGTCCGCAACAGCGGCTGGCCGCATACAGCATCTGCAACCGCGCAAAGTATTGCACCGGATTCAGCAGCCCATCCGGATGATCGATGCGCAGCCCGCTGACCAGCCCCTCTGCCAGGAGGCGGCGCATCAGGCGATGGGTCTCGGCAAAGACGCGCGGGTCCTCCATGCGCAAGCCGATCAGGTCGTTGATGTCGAAAAAGCGGCGGTAGTTGATCTCTTCCCCCGACACTCGCCAGGACGCCAGCCGATAGGCCTGCTCCTCCAGCAGCGCGTGCAGACGATCAAAGCTGGCGGCATCCTCCGGCCGGCCATTCACCTTGCGCAATGCCTCTTCGATTACGGCGGCGACTGGCAGCTCGGTCGCAAGCCTTGCCAGCCGTTGATTCAGCAAGGGAATCTCGCGCTGCCGCCGGTCAATGAGCTCCGGATCGCTGGAGCTGTTCAGCGGCAGCTGTCGCAAGTCAGCCAGCAGGCGGCGAAACTCACGCACGACCGGCTCATGCAGTGCGCTTCGGGCAGCGGCAAGCTCATCGAACGGCTCGAAGATCAGCGGGATGGTCTGCGGGTCGACGAGGACGACGTTGTCGAAATAAGAAATCGAAAACTGGCCATCCTCAAAGTTCAGCTTGATGTTGCCGCGTTCCAGTTCATCGCCATAGGTATTGGCCAGAATCGGGATCAGGACCTTGTCGCGCAACTCTTCCTTCAGCGGCTCCCAGTCAATGTCGAAGAAGTCGGCGTGCGCCGAGGCACGCCCGTTCTGAAGAACGTCCTGCCACCAGGGATTGGTGCCGGGGCCGATACCCATATGGTTGGGCACGGTGTCCAGGATCAGCCCCATGCCGTACGCCTTCAGCTCGTGCGCCAGGGCACGAAATTCGTCTTCGGTTCCGATCTCCGGATTGATCTGGTTGTGGTCGACGATGTCGTAGCCGTGTGCGCTGCCACTACGCGCCTTCAGAATCGGCGAAGCATAGCAGTGCGTGACCCCTAGCCGGTGAAGATAGGGCACGAGATGCCGGGCATCTTCGAAGCGGAAGTCGCGATTGAACTGTAGGCGATAGGTCGCAAGCGGAAGCGACTGTTCTTTCCCGGCCGTGAGCTCGTCGAGGCACTGCGTCAGCGAGGTTGTCTCCTCCTCAAATGCAAAGATTTTGCTGGTAGACATTATCAGCTTTTCGACCCCGGCTCCAATGCTGAGGTGAACCCGAAGGGTTAAGATGCACGCCCGGCTGCCTTCGCTGGCTCGGAACGAATCCGATGGAGCTGAACCCCTTGGATCCTCCGCCGCGGACATTCGCCGAAGCGCATCCCCGGCGGATGGGCCGGTCGGACAGTGCCGGTCACATCCCTCCTAGGTAGATAGCCAGTGCACCCGCGTTAAAATTCCGGCTCCCCCTACGACAAATGCCCGATGTGCCCTAGTCCTTCGCGGACCCATACTCGCGCCATACGCCAGTGCTGCTTCGCTCCCTCTCTCTCTCCGAAGAGCCCCCGAAGCTCTGGCTTGACCAAGGAGTCGTCAGGATGAAACGCCTCTGTATGTTTTTCGGACTATTATCTCTGCCTTTCTTCTGCATCCTTCGCCGCAGTTCAGGTCACGCTCATTTCCCCAACCAACAACAGCTCGTCGGCCGCTCCTCTGCATCTGGTGGCCAGAGCCATGAGTCCCGGAGTCATCACTGGATGGGTCGCCTATATCGACTCTCAGATTGCCTGGACTGGTCCAGCCTCCCCGACCGTCGATGCGTGGTTTCCCGTCGCGCTGGGAACGCACCAACTAGTTGTGCGCGCGTGGGATGGTTCCGGCGCCTACGGCAGCCAGTCGGTTCAGGTGACGGTTGCGCCCGACGGCTTGCCGACGCCGCCGCAAAATGCCGTTGTCTTCGACAAGATTCAACAAAATGGAAACTGGGGATCCTGCAACTCATCGGATTGCGCCGGCGGCAGCGGCCTAGGGCGTCTACTGGATGGCGCAGAACCAGAGAACACCGTCGCTCAGCGGCAGCAGCACCGAGTTTTTCAACTCGGGTGTTTGGGCCGATGCGCTGTGGTGGCAAAAGCTCGGCGCGCACAGTAATGCGCGCAATTTCCTCTGGGACTTCTACTTCTACGTTGATTCCAACTACAACGTCTCCGCCCAGGCGCTGGAGTTCGACTCCTTCCAGTTCGTGGACGGCTACAACTACATGATGGGTACGGAATGCGTTTACCCATCGCAGCTCTGGGACACTTGGGACGAAGCCAGCGGCCACTGGATTCATAGCAACATCCCCTGCCCGCACTTCGCTCCGAATACCTGGCACCACATGCAGCTCTACACCACGACCAACGTTAACAAGCTGCAATACACGTACGTAACGATGGTCATTGATGGCAAGAGCACGCCCGTGAACATCACTGGCAACGCCCTGTACCTGAACTGGGGAAACAACCTTGGCGTGCAGTGGCAGTTGGATATGAACGCCAACGGCTCCGGCTTCCACGAGTGGATCGACAACGCCAAGCTGACGGTGTGGTGATTCTGCCATCGTTTACGATGCCGGGCGGATTGCGTGGGGAGGCCACCCCTTGGTCAATCACTCGCGCGTCTGATAGCCTTAATATTATCCCGGCAGAGTAGCTGCCAAATATCCAAGGAGAGTAGTAATGAAGATCCGATCAACAGGGGTGCTCGCGCTGGCGTGCCTGCTCATGTTCGCAGTGGCAGGTATATCGCAGTTCGCGGCCGCGCAGGACGACGTGGCCCACGCGGTTACCGGCATCGTGAAGCACATCGATAAAGGCACCAAGACGATAGTGGTTAAGACCGCCGATGGCACCGAGCAGACCATCAAGTACACCGGCAAGACAAGCTGGGAAGGTACCAAAGATGCGGGCAAGGGAATTAAAGAAGGCTCGCAGGTCACGGTGAAGTACTCCGAAAAAGGCGGCGAGAAGACCGCTGACGCGGTGAAAACCGGCACGAAGGACGTCGGCAAGGCGGTGTCGCAGTAAGCAGGCATCAATTCGGCCAAGGTCGCGGCCTTCCATGTGTCGCGCCTTGGCCTTCATCCCGTCCATTCCAAAATCCTGTTATTGATCTCGTTGGCACCAGATTTTCACGCCCTCCTCATCATCAGTCCAGCTCAGTTCGTGCTAGCCTCCTGAGGAACGACTTGGAGGAGGTACCCAATGCAGAGCTTCTTGCGCTGCTTTGCTCTTGCTTTGTTTATGTGTATGTCAGCTGCGGCCGCCTTGGCCAGCGATCTCGACGTGCACCTTGATACGGACTGCCAGCCTCCAAGCGGATCGTGCGTTTTGCAGCAGGGCATTCCGGGCCTTCCAGCTTCGGGCAGCGCGACTTTCTCAGGTACGCCGTGGAGCTACAAATTCCTCACGGCCAACCCTATCTCATGGAACTACACCATGTTCCATTACAGCGCTGTTTTCGGTCCCGGCGGCACATTTGCGATGACTGGGCCTGATAACTTGTATTTCGTCGGACAGATCACCTCAGGCTCCGAGTACGCCAACTTTAACGAATCCTATCTCTTCGAAACCGATCTCAATTTCACAGGGATGTGGAGTAATAACGTTGAGGCCTCCGGAGAGGTGACCCTCGGGGGTATTGTTGACTCCGTTACCTATGCCACCCTTGATACATACACGGTTCCTGAACCTGCTAGCCTCGCTCTTCTCGGCAGCGGAATTGCGGGAGTGTGGGCTGTGTATTGGCGCCGCTTCAGGTCTTGAGCCTGAAAGGCGTGATCTTTGAGCCCGAAGGGCGTGCGATGATAGCCCAGCATGGAGCCGAAGGCGGAGTGCTGGGTAAAGTCCGACCAAAAACCGGGAGTGCCTCGGGGACGACCTTCACCCGAACAGGTGCTCCAAGTCCGGTTCGATCCCCGCTTTACGCACGAGCGTCAGAAACTCCTGCTCGAACGACCATCTCTTATGGTGCTTTTCCTGAGCGCCGATGTATTCACTGACAATCTGCCGCTGTGATTCGCTGACGCCGAATGCACCGTATCCTTCCTGCCACGTGAACCCTGGCACCTGCTCTTTCATCCATCTGGAAGTGTGGGCCTTCAGGTCCTGAACCGCCTTCGACAGCGGCATCGTGGTCGGTAGCGCTAGTAGTAGGTGAACGTGGTTGCGTGTGCCTCCCGCCGAGAGTAGCGGAATGCTCTTCGATTTTGCGATAAGCCCGAGCCGTGACCACAACAATGGCGGGTCGGAAATTGTTTGAGTGCGGCCCTTGGTCGAGAACACGCAATGAACAAGATTGCGGGCAAGCGTGTGCGGCATGGTTGCAGGTTATCTAAACCGCTCCTTGCGTATCTGTGATGCCGGTACGTGGGCTGGGTGACGCCGTCCGCGAGGGACTGGGAGATGTTTCTTCGCAACGTACCCAGCACTCCGCTGCGCTCCGTGCTGATTTCATGACAACGTCGACTCCTTCGGAGCGAGTACATTGGTGTCTGCGAAAACGATCAAAGCTCGGAAGGAAGGAGTCGACGCGATGTTGATTATAGGTTGTGATTATCATCCGAGCTTTCAGCAAATCGCATGGTTGGACAAAGCCACCGGCGAAACTGGCGAACAACGGTTGGAGCACGGCGGCGGGGCGGAGGCGTTCTACCGCGCTCGGTGCGGCCAGCCAGTTCGGGTCGGGATCGAGGCCACGGGCGGCACCCGCTGGTTCGAGCGCTTGCTGGCGGAATGCGGCATCGAGCTGTGGGTAGGCAATCCGGCGAAGATCCGGGCGGCGGAGACGCGCAAGCAAAAGACCGATCGCCGCGATGCCGAACTGCTGCTGCAGTTGCTGCTCGAAGATCGCTTTCCGCGTCTGGTAATACCCAGTGCGGAGCAGCGCAATCAGCGGCAACTGGTGGGGCATCGCCATCGCCTGGTGCAGATGCAGACGCGGGTGAAGAACCAAGTGCAAGCGCTGGCCATGAATGAAGGCCTGCAACTGCGGCGCGGGCTGTGGACGCGCAAGGGGCAAGCGCAGTTGCAGGCGCTGGCTCTGCCTTGCTGGGGAGAGCGCAAGCGCTGTGATCTGCTGGAACTGCTGGCGGATCTGCAGCGACGCGGCGCCGATCTGGACCAAGCGGTGGAAGCTACTGCCGCAGCCAGTCCCGTGGTGCGGCATCTGCGGCAGCAGCGCGGGGTTGGCCCGGTGGTGGGCTTGGCCTATGAGCTGACCATTCTGGATCCGTTGCGCTTTCAAACCAGCCGGCAGGTGGCCAGCTATCTGGGGCTGATTCCGTCGGAGCGCAGCTCGGGTGGCAAGCAGCGGCTGGGACACATCAGCAAGCAGGGCAATGCTCTGCTGCGCGGTCTGCTGGTGGAGGCGGCGCATGTGGCGGTGCGCTGGGAACCGGAATGGCGGCGGCAGTATGTCCGGCTGGCGATGAAGAAGAACCGCTCGATTGCGGCCGTAGCCATGGCGCGCAAACTGGCGGTGCGGTTGTGGTGGCTGTGGAAGTCGGGACTCGCCAGCGGGCAAATCGGCGAGTCCGGTTCGCATGCAGAGTAGCCTGGGTAGCCCAGTGGGGTGTGGTTGATCCCCGACGTGTTGATTGGGCGCTCTGCCTCCCGCGACAGCGTGGGAGTTCGACTTACTAATCATGGTGCGCAAGCCACCGTATAGATGGTTGGTGGAACCGAAGAGAACCGGTCCATCGTAGTTGGTTAGAACGCGAGCTTTGATCGTGACGCAAGCCAAAACCTTTTCTGATAGAGCGAAGTGGCGCTTAAGAAAAAGCCGAGGGAGAGCCCTGCCTCAAAAAGCCTTGACGCAGGGGGAGGTTGTCATAGATGGGCTATCATCACACGCCCTGCGGGCTTTCATGCGCTGAATGAACGTGTGTTACTCAAGCCGCCTCAATCTGCCGCCGTCTGCTCCATCGCGTTTGCCGAGCGCCGCACCGGCCATGACGCCGCCAGCCCGGCTCCTACGTACATCGACGCAACCAGCCAGTACGCATACCTCAATCCTTCGTGATGCGCAGCCTCGCCCGCCGCAAGCGAGGTAAAGATCTGTAGCCCACTGGCCAGGAAGAAGAACGTATTCTGCACCCGGCCCATGATGTACTTGGGCACCGTCTGCATCATCTCGGACGAAATCGCAATGCCACCCACGCCGCGACTTGATCCCATGATGAACAACACCATCACTGCGATGGCCAACCACCGTATTGCCGGCAGGAAGAACAGCGAGAGCGCAATCATCGACATGGTGATAGTCACCGAGCGATGTGGGCCATAGCGGCGAATGAGGCGCGATGAGTAAACTACGCTGACCAGCGCGCCGATCGCCCATCCGCCGTTGAGCCAGCCATATCCCACGGCTCCTGCGTGCAGGATGCGGTCGCTCAAAGGCGCGGTCAGCACGCCCTGCGTCATCATGGCCGCGATGAACAGCGCCCACGCTATACCCAGCAGCATTGCCGGCCGATGGCGCGCGACGTAGTCGTAGCCCTCTCGTAGTTCGTGGAAGTATTTCGCGACAGCTTTGGTCGGCCGCTCGCCGGAATCCTCCCGCTCGGGATGCGTCACCACTACGCGTCCCTTGCGTACCTGAAAAACGCACGCGATGGAGATGACATAACTGGCGCTATCGATGAGCAGCACGCCGCCCAGCCCGATGTGGTTGTACATGAAGCCGACCAGCGCTCCCGCCAGCATCCAGCCGCCTTGCACAGCAGCCAGCATCAGCGAGTTGGAATCGATCAGCTTGTCTCCCGGCGTCAGTTCCTGCACCAGCGCGTTCAGCGTCGGCCAGAACATCCAGAAGCCGACGGAGACGATCATCGTCATGGCGTACAGCTGCCAGAGATGCACCCGATGCGTAAGCGCGAGAATCGCGATGGTGAGGATCACCACACCGCGCGCCCCGTCGAGGCCCATCATGAGGTGACGGCGGTCGTTGCGGTCGATGATGACGCCGGTGAGAGGCAGCAGCACCAGCGAAGGCAGGGTCATCAGCGCGATCATCAGGCCGAGCGACACTTCGGAGTGCGTGGCCTGCAAGATGTACCAGGTCACGGCGGCGGTGTTCATGCCGCTGCCAATCATGGAGATGAGGTTGGCGGTGAAGATCAGCCTCATCCCACGATGCCGCCAGATTTCGCGCATAGATAACTCTAGCGCAGATTCGGGGCCTTGCAGGGGCAACGCCTTCAAGGCGTCCCCGGATACATACCACGCAGGCGACCCTTGGTTCTTCCGATGGCAACCGGCGGTTGATAGCCGGCGCGCTATTGAGAGCTGCAAAAGAAATGTCCGCTTGACTCGGTGGAAGGGCACGGCTTCAGCCGTGCCGAAAACGGCGCGTAAGAGCCGGGCTTCAGCCCCGGTCCGCCGTGGCTAAAGCCACATTTTTATGCGTACTATTTCGCCGGGCCCAAGCCCGGCGCTTTCACCGTCATGCAGGACTTTTCTTTTGCAGGGATCAATAATAGCCATTAGTAGCGGGCAGATCGTAGCTAATTGCCCGGTGCGCTCAGCACCGTACCATACGGATCCAGCACCAGGCGCGTGACCTGCGTCGGCGCTCGCAGAGTGAACTGGGTGGTATCGCCTTCGGCAAAGACTCGCCCCAGGTAAATCTGTTTTTCTCCCGCGATCCCGTAAACCGGAACGCTGGTGACCAGGTCTTGCGGCGCCGAAATCTGGCGGATGGCTCCGTTCACGCTGCGTGACGAACCTGCTCCGGCAAATTTCACACCTTTTAACTCGAACTGCGGAAACACCGTGCCGTTTACCCATCCGTCAAAAAACCAGTCCAGCGACTGACGCCGTTCGAACCAGAGTGAGCGGGGCAGTACCTCTTCAAACGCCTTTTCAAACTCCGCATTCGTCAATTCTTTGCCCTGGTTTCGCTCCACCAGGTGGCGAAGTACCGACAAAAACACGGTGTCGTCACCATCGGGATTTGCCGGCGTGCGTGACGCGTCGCGCAGCATCGTGCGCAGCATGTGGATCAGCCATGTGCCCCGGCCGTAGGTAATGATCTCGTAGCCGGATGGAAACTTTGACGACGAGAGCCGAACCCCGAGCGTCACTGGCCCCGCTTCGACATTGGGCTGACCATCCTTCGATTTTGTGGCCAGGAATGAGCGGTAGGTTTCCAGCATGAGCTGCACATCGGCTGGCTTGCCGCGTTCCAGCAACAGCAACGCGCAATAGTTCGCCAGGGCTTCCAGCAGCCACTGTTCATGATAGCTGGCCCACGATACCTGGTCGCCGAACCACTGGTGAGCGAGTTCGTGTTGCATCATGACCTCGCCAAACAGCACATTGTCGCCGATGGGCAGTTTCAGGCTCGCGCGCTCCGCCGGCGTGAGATACACATAGCTGGAGAGGAAGATCAGCCCCGGCCAGCCCTGGCTTTCCATTCCCGGACGCTGCGTCAACGACAGGGTGGAGAAGGGATATGGCCCCAGCATCTGCGAATACGCCAGCAACGTCTCGGCAGCTCGATCGGCCAGCGGCTTGAGCTCCTGTGCCGGGTCGGGAGTGTCGCCGGCCTGCATTATCGACTCCGACAATGTAGGACCCGGTGCGGAGCCTTTGCCGGGAACGGTTGCCATGCGGCGCGTAAGCCCCATGTCACGTTCCATGCCCCGTGCCGCGTAGTCGTGTACTTCGATCTTGCCTGCCTGAGCGGTTGCTTCCGTGTACTGGCCGAGATTGAAGCCGGCGATGGGGATCGGTTGTTCGCTTACCCAGTGGCCGACGAAATCGCCGCCCTCGCGCTCCAGTGAAACCGGCTTGCCGGTTGCGATCAGCGTCCAGTCCTGCGGAAAGCGAAAGGTCAGGTCGTAGTTGGCCATCGCGATTCCGCGATTGGGATACCAGGTGCCACGCGCGCCTACGTAAACCAGGCCACCACCCGCGTCGGAGAGGGCCGCCCCTGCATAGGTGAAGTGCAAGGTGAAATGAGCGCCGAGCTTCAAAGGCTCGGGAAAGACCACGGCGACCAGGTCATTGCCGCGGCGGGCAAGCTCACTGCCGGGCACAGCTTCGTTTTGCAGGAACTCCAGCGGGGCGCCGTCCCGGTCGACTGCTTTCACTCGCAGATAGCGCGAAAGCTCGAACATCACGATCCGCGGGCCGCCCTGCCGGGCCTCGACTTCGAGGCTGGCCTCCGCCGATAACTCGGTAGGCGGAGTGACGCTGCCCTTCACCGTATACTTCGTCACAGTGACAGCATCTCGCGTCCAGGTCGGACCGGTTGGTCCGTGAAAGCGCGAGCCGTTCGTCGCCTGCTTGCGCAGCGAGCTCATGACGAAGCTCATCCACAGGTCGTAGTAGGTTTGTTCCCCCTTGGCGGACGTTTGCCCGACGACGATCTGCTCGGGATTGCGCGTATCGAAATAGATATCGAACGCGCCAAGTCGTCTACCTGCCACGCGCGCATGCAGCAGGCGATCGGGCATAGGCGGCGCCTCGCCCTGCGCTACAGTAGTTGGGCCGCTAGTGAAGGAAATCGCCAGTCGCATCGCATCTACCGAGGCGAGCTCGCGTGCGGTGGAGTCGTTGTGTTCAACGAAAGATTTCGCATCGTCCGCCGGACGCAGATACTGTTGCAACTCGGCTGCGGTATCGTCATTGAAACGCAGGTAGGCCGAGGAGAACTTCTCTTCCAGGATGCCCTCGCCAACGAACAGCCCGAGTGAGGCGCGCTCCCGACGGTCCGGCGGCCGGATGAGCACCTCGCCATCGCCTTCAAAGAATGCGCCTGTAATGCGGCCATCGACCGCTTGCAAGAAAGCGATAGTGCCGTCATTCATCCAGAGGTGAACATCTTCCCGGTCGATAGCCGCTTCGCGAATCTTGTAGGTCTTCTGCGGGTCGAGGCCGACGCTTTGCAGCGAATGATATAGGGGAAGAACGGGCGGCGACTTTTCCGGCGATTGCGCCCACGTGCCGGCGCCCGCGAAAAGCAGTGAGGCAAATACGAAGACGAGCAGCCGATCGGCATGGAGCCGCGAAGTCATGAAACCTGACAACAGTATCGTAGCTTTTGCGACAAGTTGCCAGCAGAGGGGCTGGGCGCCGCGAGTCGCCTCCGAGACAGGTCAACACCTTCACCTGACAAGTAATGGCTTAGCTCGATGACAGTCTCTTGTACGACAAGAAAGTCCAACCGCGGATTCATATCGATGAACACGGATCAACCTTAGATTCTGCGACTCAGCCGGGCGGCTGCCTTCTGATCCGTGTAATCCGTGTCAATCCGTGGTTGCCCTTTCCTCGTCCTTGGATTGAGCCACCACCACTCGACAACGAATCTAGCGCCACGACAGAACAGACTCTCGCCGCGAGCGCTGGCGCAGCGCGCCCATCACCAGGGCGGCGGTTGCCGCGGCTATGCCAATTCCGACTGCGATCTTTACCAGACGCCGGGTGTCGCACCGCGAGCGCGCTTCGGCATCGGCGATATGTTCCGGCCGCACCCCCATTCCGACGACCCTCCCCATGACGCGCTGGATTCCGGGAATCTCAACTGCGACCTTCAACTGCCAGGGTGCCACGGCCGGTCCCGGATTCTCGAATACCTTTTCGAACGCCTTGTGCGCGTTGACCTGAAGCTCCTGAGTTACTCGCGTTGGGAACTCGCGGCGCCGCTGCACCGCAGCCAGCAGCTCCATATTGACGCGCCGTGCGCGCTGGATGTCAGCCAACAAATTAGCGCTTGCCACTGCATCTTGAATCGCTAGGTTAATGCCCACTCCACCGGCGGGCGACATCGCATGGGCCGCATCGCCAATGCACAACAGGCCCGGACCATACCACTGCCGCAGGCGGTTGATTTGCACGGTAAGTAGCTTCACCTGGTCCCAGTTCTGGATTTCTGCGGGCCGCTCGCCAAGGTACGGAGCGATCTGGCGAATGGAGTTCTGAAATGCTTCGAGGCCGCCTGCCTTGATCTCTTCGAACGATCCCTTGCGGACGATCAGGCCGGCCTGGAAGTAGTCGCCGCGATTAATCAGCACCAGCGCCTTGCCGTAGTTGATGTTGCCCAGCAGTTGGTCGGGATCGTTCTGATGGCGGCTGACGCGAAACCACAGTACATCGATAGGAACGCCGAACTCCTCCACCTCGAGCCCCCCGGCCTGCCTGGTGGTAGAGTGCCTGCCATCGCAGCCGACAACCAGGTCGGCGCGAATCTCGCTTTCTCCCTCGGGCACCCTTACTCTTACCCCGACGACGCGGCCGGCATCCTTAATCAAGTCGACAGCCTCGTGCTCCATGCGCAGATCAAAGCTGGGATACTGCTTCGCCTTCCCCGACAGGAAATCGAGGAAGTCCCACTGCGGCATGAGCGCCACGAACTTGCAGTGCGTCGGCAGGTAACGGAAGTCGGACGCCTTGAATGCGAAGTCTCCGAAGACGCCGCTCACCGAGGTAATCTGCTGGTGAGGTATGCGCAGAAACTCGTCAAGGATTCCCAACTCATACAGGACCTGGAGTGTGGAAGGATGCACCGTGTCGCCGCGGAAGTCGCGAAAGAAGTCCTTGTGCTTCTCCAGCACTATAACCTGTACGCCTTTGCGGGCCAGCAGGTAGCCGAGCATGACGCCGGCCGGACCTCCGCCGACGATGCAGCTGGTTGTTTCGGAACTTGGTGCAGCCATGGCGACGCCCTCCTCAGTCAGTGCCCGACTCGCGCTCAACGGCTAATCATCGATAGTATCTTAGCCTTTGATGCTCGTGCGGAGTGCGCTTGTAGCTTAGGCTAAAATGAAAAATTATGAGCATCGTGCAGGATGTGCGTCGGGCGTCACAGGGTACGATTGCGCCGGAGATCCGCGAGCTTAAGGCACGGCTGGACGCGTTGGAGTCGCGCATGGTTCACTTGGAATCGCGTATTGAGCGCAATGAAGCTGCCGCCGAGCGCCCCCACCCCGAAGTGCTCAATACCATCCGCGATGCGATGGAGATCACACACCTGCGCGAACGCATTGCTCGTCTTGAAGCCGAGCGTGAGCCCAAAGCGCAGCACTCCGCCTAACCTAAAACTCCTCCGGCCATCGTTGTGCATGGTGGTATGGCGCGAGGAGGCCGAGCAGCCATATCACCGATGGTTGCCAGGCGCGACGTAGTTCTTCTGCCAGTCCACTTTGAGCCTCTTTGTTGCTATGGATACCTGTGGTGCGTGTATTCTGGTAGCTTTGTAGCGCACAAGCCGTGTCTGGCGGAGGCCCTATGGCAACCAAGGTTCAAACCGAAGTCCACATTCCCACTGCTACCCTGAAAACCAACTTCGAATCCGATCTCGCGCTGGAGTTCCTGCGCGTCGTGGAAGAGGCGGCCATCGCCTCCGGCAAAACCATGGGGCAAGGCGATCGCAAGCTCGCCGACCAGGTCGCGACCGAAACCATGCGCAGCGTCATGGATTCGGTTCCGATGGACGGCACCATCGTCATCGGCGAAGGCGAGCGCGACGAGGCTCCGATGCTTTACATCGGAGAGAAGGTGGGGAAGCACGATGGCGGCGCGTACCCCGAAGTCGACATTGCTGTCGATCCGCTGGAGGGCACCAATCTTTGCGCTCTCGGATTGCCAGGAGCCATCACCGTGCTCGCGGCGTCGGAACGCGGCGGCCTGCTGCACGCGCCTGACTGCTACATGGAGAAGATGGTTGTCGGGCCGTCGTGCCGCGGCATGGTCGACCTGGAGGCGCCGGTCACTCACAATCTGGCGGTGATCGCCAAGGTGCTGGGACGCAAAATCGAAGATCTTGTTATCGTCATCCTCGATCGCCCGCGGCATGAAAAGCTGATTGCCGAGGTTCGCAACGCCGGTGCGCGCATTCGACTCATCTCCGACGGCGACCTCTCGCCGGGAGTTGCTGCGGCCATGCTCGGTTCTGGCGTGCATGCCGTCATGGGCTCGGGAGGCGCTCCCGAGGGCGTGATCACCGCGGCCGCCATTCGCTGCCTCAACGGCTATATGGTGGGACGGCTGACCGGCTACACCCCGGAGCAGGCCGAGCGCATGCCGGATATGGGAATCAAGGATCCGAAGCGCATCTATACCGCCGAGCAATTAGCGCCGGGCAAGAACATCGTCTTCGCTGCGACCGGCGTGACCGATGGCCCACTGCTGGAAGGAGTCCGCTTCTTCGGCGACGGTGTGCGCACCAAGTCGCTGGTAATGAAGCTGACTAATCGCAAGGTGCGCTTCATCGAAAGCATTCACATGCTCAAGGGCATGGACTCCAAGGTGCGCATGTCGTAGGGTGTTCCCACATTTCATTTGTCATTACGAGCGCCTTCGGTTGGCGCGAGGAATCTGTTCTTTGTTGAGAGGCCGACGCTGAGGGCGCAGCTCAGCGATGCCCGCGAGAACAGATCCCTTGCTTCGCTCGTGATGACAAGACGAGTCTATTTCGCTCCTACTCCCGACCCGCTTGCCGACCCGTTAGCAGCTTTCTCCAACACTCCGGCAGCGCGGTTGATCGCGTCGGCCAGCACTTGCAACTGCTGCTGCGTGGTCGCCAGGTCTTTGCGGTCGATCGCCTCGTTCACGCCGGGAATCACTACCGCCGCGTATCCCGTGTACTCGCCCGGAGCGTAGATGGCGTGCTTGAACCACTGCCGGCCGGGCAGGCCGTCGATGACGAAAGCCCGCTCGGCGCCAATCAATGCCTCGTTTATTGTCGCTGCGTCGCCGCCGGAGCCAGCCTGCGCCTTCAGCATTGCGGCTCCCGCCTTCTCCATGTGCTTCGCCGCCTCATCAGCTGCAGCGAACGACGGCGACTGCCCCCCAAACGCGTCTTTGGACTTCTGCTCTGCCGACTTCAAATACGCCGCAATCTCCTTCGCGTACTCCTCATAGTCAAAGGGCAGCACATCAGCGGAAGCCATGCGAATCGCCTGAATCCCGAAGACCTGCGCCATCTCCTTTTCATAAACGAAGGTCGGATCGCCAAACTTTGTGAACCACGCAAAGTTGTCGAACACCGAGTGATACACGCCATAGGGACCATGCGATCCAATGTCAGTGGAAGGCACTCCCAAATGCTGCAAGAACGGCGTGAAGTCCGAGCCGCTGCCCAGGTCGCCAACGTTCACGTCCTGATTGATCTTGGCGTTAGGCTCGCGCGGAGTTCCACCAATGGCCGAGGTCGCATGCTGCGCTCGCTCTCTTTCTTCCTTCCCCTGGCTGATCTTCCACTGCTCGTAAACGCTGCCGCCCTTTGGACTCGGCACCGCCTTCGCAACATCGCGCTCATACTGCTTCAGGCTCGGTACTGCCGACGCGCCATAGCTGGGCCCGGCCACAGCAACGTCCATATTGAAGTAGGCAACGGCGTTCTTAAGTTCGTCAGCGTGCTGCTCGGCAAATTCGGTTGAGCCGATAAGCCCCTCCTCTTCGCCATCCCAACTGCAAAAGACCAGCGTCCGCTTCGGGCGCCAACCGGTCTTCAGCAGCTCGCCGATACCGTGTACCGACTCCAGCATCGCTGCCGTGCCGCTATTGGGATCGACCGCTCCATACACCCACGCATCGCGGTGATTGCCGGAGACCACCCACTCCTCGGGAGCCTGCGATCCTTTCACCATGCCGACAACGTCGTACATCGTCGCCCAGTGATAGTTCTGCTTCAGCATCATGTGGACCTTCACCGGCCCCGGGCCGACATGATAGGTGAACGGAAGCGCGCCCTGCCAGTCGCGCGGCGAATCGGGGCCGCCGAGGTTCGCCATGATCGGCGTCGCGTCCTGGTACGACAGCGGCGTCGTCGGCACCTTCGTCAGGTCAGTCGCCTTGTCGGGCGGAGTGCGCTGGCTGTCGGGAAGATCAGGTAGGGAAGCGATGCCCGGCGTGGTCGGATCGCCCGGATAGCGGAACAGATACTGAATCGAGCCGCGCTGGACTGCGCTCGGCGGACGCATCGGGCCCTTGGGATAGGGATCGCCCTTGAAGTAGCCGTCATCCCAGGGATCGGAATAGATAATGACGCCGGCGGCGCCAAACTGCTCGGCAACGTAGGGCTTCACTCCGCGAAAGTTCATGCCATAGCGAACGATCGCGATCTTGCCCTTCACGTCGACGCCCATCTCTTGAAGCTTCTTGAAGTCTTCCAGGCGGCCATAATTCGCATACACCACATCGGCGGTCACGTCGCCCGATGGCGAGTATTCATTAAAGGCCACGGTCACGCGCGGATCGCTCTGATACGGATCGTCGCTCACGTGCTCGGGGCTAGGCCCATGCATGGTGACGCCCTGCGGCGCGACAACATCGACCTTGATGTCCGCCGGCAGGTTCATCCAGACCTTGTATTCCTGAATGTAGGCGTCGAGCCCGGCTTCCTTGAACTTCTCGAGGACATACTCGGCGGTCTTCTTGTCTTCGGGCGAGCCCGCAATGTGCGGCTCGGCGGTCAGAGTTTTCAGATGCTCCCTGGCCAGCGCGGCGTCCGGCACGGCGAGGAAGGTCTTCTCAGCTTGCAATTCCGCACTGGCATCCCGGTATCCAGTAATAGAAGTTGGCGGAACAAATGGTGCCGCGGCAGGACTCTTAGGCTGAGCGTAAATGGCGGGTAGAATGTTGAGGGCGCAGATCAGGACAACAGCCGATAGGCTTCGCAAAATCTTTGAATCTCCTTCGTGAACTACGAATTCATCAGATTACAACATCGGGAGGGCGGAAGGCGTTTTCAAAGCCCGCAGGGCGTGCGATGATAGCCCAGCATGGAGCCGCAGGCGGAGTGCTGGGTTGGGATTGCAGGAGATTGGCGGAGTCCCCTCGGAGACGACAGACGTTTGTGCCGTCGGCTGAAGCCGACTCAAGAGTCCTCAAAACCAACACCTACCCAGCGTTCCGCTTCGCTCCACGCTGGGCTGTCATCACACGCCCTCCGGGCTTAAAGATCCGGACGCGTAGCGTGCGGGCTTCGAAAGAGAAGTTCCAGCGCCTCTCTTGTTTTGACTGACAACTGACAACCGACAACTGACAGCTCCCTACTTAATCGCCACTAGCTTGTTCATCAGCTCCGAGTAGTCCTTCTTCTCGACGCCGTGGACTTGCTTGTTGTACTCATCCACCTTGGCCGAGTAATTCATCGAGCAGAACTTCGGGCCGCACATCGAGCAGAAGGCCGCCTCTTTGTAATACGCGTCGGGCAGGGTTTCGTCGTGCATTGCGCGCGCCGTCTCGGGATCGAGCGAGAGGGCGAACTGCTTGTCCCAATCAAAGGTGTAGCGCGCGTAGCTGATGGCGTCATCGCGGTCGCGTGCGCCGGGGCGGTGCCGCGCGACATCGGCGGCGTGGGCGGCAATCTTGTAGGCGATGATGCCGTCCTTCACATCTTTTTCGTTGGGCAGGCCGAGGTGCTCTTTGGGCGTGACGTAGCACAGCATTGACGCACCGTGCCAGCCGATGAGCGCCGCGCCGATGGCCGACGTGATGTGGTCGTAGCCGGGCGCGATGTCGATCACCAGCGGGCCGAGCGTATAGAACGGAGCGCCGTAGCAGAGCTCGACTTCCTTATCGACCTGCTCCTTGATCTTGTCGAGCGGCACGTGGCCGGGGCCTTCGATCATGACCTGCACGTCGCGCTCCCACGCTTTCTTGGTCAGCTCGCCCAGCGTCTTCAACTCGGCAAACTGCGCTTCGTCGCTGGCGTCGGCAATGCAGCCGGGGCGCAGGCCGTCGCCCAGCGAGTAGCTCACGTCGTGCTTAGCGAGGACCTTGGTGATGTCGTCGAAGCGCTCGTAGAGGAAGTTCTGCTTGTGGTGGTGCGCCATCCACTGCGCCAGGATCGCGCCGCCGCGGCTCACGATTCCGGTAATGCGCTTGGTGATCAGCGGCAGGTACTCGACCAGCACGCCGGCGTGGATGGTCATGTAGTCGACGCCCTGCTCGGCTTGCTCTTCGATGACCTCGAGCATGATGTCGGCATTGAGGTCTTCAATGCGCTTCACGCGCGAGACCGCTTCGTAGATCGGCACCGTGCCGATCGGCACTGGCGAGTGCCGCAGAATGGCTTCGCGAATCTCGTGAATGCCGCCGCCGGTGGAGAGGTCCATCACCGTGTCGGCGCCGTAATGCACCGAGGTATGCAGCTTGCGCAGCTCCTCATCCACGTTGCTGGTGACCGACGAGTTGCCGATGTTGGAGTTGATCTTGCACTTCGACGCGATGCCGATGGCCATCGGCTCCAGCTCAGGATGGTTCACGTTGGCCGGGATGATCATGCGGCCGACAGCGACTTCATCGCGAATCAGCTCCGGCGCGACCTGCTCGCGCTCGGCGACGAAGAGCATCTCTTCGGTGACCAGGCCCTGGCGCGCAAAGTGCATCTGCGACATGTTGGTGTCGCCGGTCTGCGCGGCGTGCTCGCGGCGCTTGGTGATCCATTCTGCGCGCGGCTTGGGCTGGAAGGCGGCGCTGGCGTTCGATCCCGTCGGAACCGTTTGTACCACTCATGATGATCGGAGTCCTCTCGCGGTTAATGCTCAATTATAGTGCCGCCGCCGGGTTGGGTAGCGCCTTGTTGTGCGAGATGGGATGTCCCGGACCAAGGGACGCCGGGAGAGAAGCAGGAATGAAGAGTCGGCCGGAAGGTGCAGGCTGTCCCTAGTGTGCGATAGACAGCTCTTCCAAAGTGATGCGCCTGAAAGCCTCGGGACCTCCCAACCGCTTCTGCGCGTCGAGAATTTCCAATCCAGCTAACCGTCCTTCGGCATCAAAGTCTGCTGCGATACCCTCTGCTAAGTGCTGGGTCGTGACCGTGGTTTCCTGAAAGCGGATGTAGAGAGCGTCGACCTCGCGATCATACGTGATGCGCATAACTGATCCCCCTAGAAATAGTACACGTAAACGGTAACGACCACGATCTCCAACGGTTCTTCCACGAAGATCGGCCGCACTCTCTTCACAGCATAGGTTCGCCCGTTCCAGACGGAATCGAACGACAGGTCCTTGCTGCATTCCAGTCTGCCATTCGCCGCCTGCTTCCAGGGGGTACCACCAATGGCCTCTTCGATCTCGGACTGAGTTGTGCCGCGGAACGTCGCTTGTTCCTGCGCATGTGCCGATAACCGAATCGCCTTCATGGATCCGCTCTTACACCGCTTCCGCCCCTACTGCAGCGCCCTCTCCAGAAATCCCGATACATCCTGTTTCAAATGATCCAGCGAGCTCGACTTGATGTACATCATGTGCCCGGCGTCGTAATAGCCCAGGCTGATCTTCGCCTGCTGCTGCTGGTCGAGCTCCATGTGGTTCAGGGTGTAGCGCGTCGCGAAGAAGGGCGTCGCCAAATCGAAGTAGCCGGATGCGACGAACAGCCGCATGTAGGGATTCTTGATGAACGCCAGCCGCAGTGCCTCGCTGGTATCGGGATAGCCCTGGCCCGCCGAGCCCCATTCCCACTGGCCGACGCCGCCGCCCAGGACGTAGTATTCCAGGTCCGTTTTGAAGCCCAGCTCGCTGCGCACGTAGTTGTTAAACGTCGCCGTGAATGGAGGGCGGATCGCCGACTCGCTCGGATCGTAATAGCCGCGAGCGGCGCGCCCGCTGACCGGCGTACCGGTGAAGCGGCTGTCCAGGCGCCCGACCTCCAGCTTCTGGCTGCGCAACAGCTCGTTGGTGAATACCGGCTCGCTGATGCGTGCGTTGTTTACGTCGACTATCGTGCGGTCGAGCCCGGTGAAGCGGCTCACCTGCGTGATCAGCTCATCTCGCTCCTGCGGCGGTGAGCGAATCGCCTTTACCCAGCGCGAGAGTGTAGGGCCCCGCTGCATACTGCTCCACCTGCGACAACACGGTGGCGAGATCGAGCTGCTGCAGGTCGGCAGGAAGCTTCTTGTGGTACCACGCGGTTGAAGTGTAAGTCGGCAGGTACAGGATGTAAGGCAAGTCGTTGCCGACCGCAAAATTCAGCGTCTCGAAATTCAGCACCGACGATACCAGCACGACCCCATTCAGCGCGATACCGCGATTGATCAGGTAGCCGCTCAGCCCGGCCGCGCGCGTTGTTCCGTAGCTCTCGCCCACCAGAAACAGCGGCGAGTTCCAGCGCTGGTAGCGGGTGAGATACAGGCGAATAAAATCGCCGACCGAGGCGATGTCGCCTTCGAGGCTCCAGAACTTCTTGCCCAGCTCTTTCTTGGCAGCTCGGCTGAAGCCTGTGCCCACCGGGTCGATGAACACCAGATCGGTCTGGTCGAGCCAGGTCTGCTGATTGTCGATCAGCTCGAAAGGCGGAGGAGGCATTCCGCCATCGGGCAGCATCTTCACCCTTCGCGGCCCGATCGCTCCCAGGTGCAGCCACACCGACGCCGAGCCGGGTCCGCCGTTGAAGGAGAACATCAACGGCCGCTTGCCCGAAGGGCTGTCGAGCGTATAGGCGACGAAGAAAATATTGGCCTCGATCTCGTCAGTTTCAGGGTTGCGCAACGGCATGTATCCCGTCGTGGCCGTGTACTTCAACACCTTGCCGTTCACCGTGATCTGGTGATGCGTCACCACCGGCGGCTCTTCCTTCATGGCTGCCGGTTTTTCTTTCGGGGCCTCAGGCTTGCCTTTGTCCGCTGCCGGCTTCGCAGGAGCTTTCCGGCGGAGAGTCGGGATTCTCGTTTTGCTGAGCGGCGAGACTGAGGCTGAACAGGGATAGGGTGAGGAAGAGAATGGTTGCGAGGGCGCGCCGTGTCAAAGATCGATCTCCTTCACGACTTGTAAGAAAAACTCAAAGATGCAAGTTAGCGCATTTCTGAGCAGTTCAAATCTGGCGACTTCGGTGTAGCTTCATAGACGTTCTGAACACGCTCGCAGGAATGCTCTCAGTCGAACCCTCCACCGGGGCTGCTTTCTGGATATCTCAGGCGGGAATATGGATACCGTCTTTATGACTTGTGTGCGATGAATTGGCTTGTTCGGCTTCTCCGAGGTTATGAACTCCTCGGCCCCAGCAAAAACCGCACTAGCGATATGTAGCGCGTCGAGTGCCGAGAGTCCGGTCTTTGAAGCTTCATCGAGCGCATATGCAACTAACGCTTCGCTTGTTGGTATTGTCCGCGTTGTAGTGGCAAAGAATGCATTGTAAAAGTCAACTTCAGCCGTATTCTTGTGGAAGATTGCCTTGGGCAGTAGTTCAAGCCGAACATAGTCGCTCGTAACGTACTCCCGCTCCGAATCAAGAATCGCGAGAACATAATCGCCGAATGTACTAGGAAACGAGCAAGGTCGATCACGTCCTGAATCGGCATCGGCGCAAAAACGAGCGGCGCTTGCAGTCGGGCAGTCAAGACTGGGCCGAGCTGACTAGCAAGAACCACGGGGTCTTGTGGCGGATTAGTCACTTCTGCGAGCGTCTGGAATAACCCCGGACTAAAGCCCAGAATTATCCTCTGTATCACCTCTGTCATGCCGCCCCAACTCAGTCCTACCTCCTCGTCCTGTCGTAATTTCTTGGGAGGCTGAGGCACACCATTCTTTATCTCGACAGACCAAGATTCTCCAAAATCGCCGGGCTTAGAATACCCGCCCAACAAGAAACCCATGTTCGTGGTGAGCTTCGCGGATTGATCAAGCTTGTTACACTCGTCTCCCAAAAACCTAGCCAGAATCTCTGCCACTTGCTGCATCGTATAGTTGCCGGGCGTGAAGCCCATGTCTTGCGGGGACTCAGTAAGTATTTCGCGTAACACGAAAAAAGAGCCAGACGGCACATGGCCTCGTCTGACTCTCTACTGTAACAATAGCACTTCGGGGTGGGGAATCTTTACTTTTCGCGATGGTTATATCTATTGCAAAATCAGGCTATTGGCCGCAACTGTTGTATTTCGCCTAGTTGACATGTAATTCCTGCATCGTTACCAAGGTAATGCCTGAAGGTGCCATGTGCTTCCAAATTCGCGTCGTTTCTAGCTGGAAATCAGCGCAATCGACAGCAGCGCCCCAGCTATGCCTACTCCCTGCATTCGCGAGATCCGCTCCTTCAGTAGCACCCGTGCGAGGATCACCGTAGAAGCCGGATACAGCGAAGAAAGCACCGCTGCAACATCCAACCTTCCGTGGCGGGTGGCGGCGATGAACAGCGCATTGCCCGCGGAATCGAGCAAACCTGACAACACAATAAGCAGCAGTGCGGGCTTGAGCGGGCGCGGGTCGCTGACTGCCAACAGCGCAATCGCCGACATGAGTACGACGGACGCCGCACGCGCCGCCACCATGGGCCAGAACACCGCGTGTGGACCTGCCTGCTTGCCGCTCACCAGGAATAACCCAAAGCAGACGCCTGCGAGAATTGCCAGCCCCAGGCCGCGATGCGAATCGACTTCTCCATCGGGACGCGCCACTAGCCAGATGCTCGCCAGCGCCAACGCGAATCCCACAAGCTGCGTTGCGGCAGGCAAACCCTGCGTACGCAAACCGACTAGAACAGGTATGAGGCCGGTAATGACTGCCGCCACCGGAGCGACGATTGCCATGCGGCCGATGGCCAGCGCTTTGTAGAGCGCCGCGATACCGAAGGCTCCGAAGGTTCCCGCCACTGCGCCCCACACCAGATCAGCCCTGGGCGGTACCGGCTCCCGAACCAACCACGCCATGAGCAGCATCGCCAATAAACCGAATCCGTGCGCCACAGCTACGAGGCGGAAGACGTTCACGCGCTTCGCGGCCAGCCCTCCCGAGAAGTCTCCCGCACCCCAGGACGCTGCCGAAAGCAAGCTGAGCCCCGCAACCTCGAACGAACCAGAGAACATGAATCCAAGATATAGGCATTCCAACTTACACGCGCGTCATCGAGGAGCCGGGAGACTTCACAGAATCCGTCACGCGGACGCTGTTAGGTGAAGCCACACCTCTTCGCAACGAGGCTCGATTCGCTGTTCTGTTTGTCAGGCGGCAGGCTCGGAGGAAGGCGCCTGCTCCGTGTGCGGTCTGACGAAAGAGGCCAGAGTTTGCAATAGCTCGTCGGGATGTCCTTTGCGGACGAAGGCCGTTGCGTGCTCTTCCATATCGTCCGGCATATACATCATGTCCGAGAGAACCAGTATGGGAGCTGCGGGAAAGGCAGATCTCACCTGCCGGGCAACGTCGGCGGCGCTAAGGTAGTCACCTAACCGGTAGTCCAGCAACGCAAGGTCAATCGACTCGTTTTCCGGAATCGCCAAGGTCCCTCGCCACGCCAGCAATGGAACCGTCCGGTAACCACCGCGTTCGACAATCCAGGAGTAGATCTTCAGGTGCGAAGGGTCGTCGTCAACGATCAGGATAGTTGGCATGTGCCCCCACTAAGACATGGATTCGCAGTATATATCCAGAGCTCTCGATCAGCGAGCATCTACATCTTTATTTACTGAAATCAAGCGAAAGCACGATTTCGATAAATGAAAACCCCGGGGCAGAAGTTTAGCAACCTGAGTTCCGGCTCTCCGCATCTCACGTCGCTGCGCTACAGGTGTGTACCAGGGGCTATCTCTCACACACCACGTCTGAAGCCCGGCTCGCGGCAACTGCGCGCCGCTGCTGAGCTGTAATTGCCATGGCCACTTCTTCCAGGGAGTTTCCGGCTTGCAAGATTCTCGCCTTGCTTCTTGGGGTACTCGCCGCATTCTCTCCATGTCTATGTCTTGCCGCTGACGACAATCCCGACGCTGCTGAAAAGCAGCTCAAACAACTCAGCCTCGAACAGCTCGGAAATATCCAGGTCACCTCGGTGACGAAGGCGCCCGAAGAGGTCTGGAAGACCCCGGCGGCGATTTACGTTATCACCCAGGAAGACATCCAGCGTTCCGGTGCGACCAACATTCCGGAAGCGCTACGTCTGGCGCCCGGAGTTGAGGTTGCACGCATCAACAGCGACACCTGGTCGATTGGTATCCGCGGATTCGGCAGCCGTCTGTCGCGCTCCGTGCTGGTGCTCATCGATGGACGCAGTGTCTACTCGCCTCTTCTTGCCGGAGTGTATTGGGAAGTACAGGACACGCTCATCGAAGACATCGATCGCATCGAGGTGATCCGCGGACCCGGCGGGACGATCTGGGGGCCGAACGCCGTCAACGGCGTGATTAACATCATCACCAAGAGCAGCAAAGAAACCCAGGGCGGGTTGCTCTCCGGAGGAGGCGGCAACGTTCAGCAGGGTTTTGGCGAAGCCCGCTATGGAGGCTCCCGGGGCAAGGACTTCTCCTACCGGCTGTATGGCAAGGCGTTTGGTTGGGCCCCTCAGTATCACCCCGACGGCTATAACTACGATTCCTGGCAGGCAGGGCACGCCGGGTTTCGCATGGACTGGACGCAGAACCTTCGCGACACCTTCACCTTGCAGGGCGATATCTACAACCAGGATTTCGGAGAAAGCAACAGCATCACCACCTACAACCCGCCGGTTACCTATATCCAGGATGGCGCCGGTAGCCTCTCGGGCGGAAACATTCTCTGGCGCTGGCAACGAACGCAGGGCGAGAAAAAAGGTTTTCTGCTGGATGCCTATTATTCCCGCGACAACCGCCACGAATTGAATTTCGGCGACCTGCGCAACACCTTCGACGTCGACTATCTGCAGCGCCGTCCACTTCCGCGCCAGGAACTCTCATGGGGCGCAAGCATCGACATAAGCCACGGCTTCGAGCCCCTGGTCACAACGGGTTTGTATTTCCTCCCTCAGCAGAGGACCGATCAGCTCTACACCGGCTTTGTTCAGGATGAAATCGCGCTTGTGCCGAAGAAGCTGCAGCTCTTTGTCGGGAGCAAGATCCTGAAGACCAATTACACCGGCGCGCTCTTTGAACCTAGCGTTCGCATGCTCTACACCCCCACGTCGACCCAGACACTGTGGGCGGCCTTTACCCGCGCGGTCCGCACTCCGGCCGATGTTGAACGTGATTTTTATCTATCCAGCCGGATCGGCACCACCCCAGACGGCTTGCCCTACTTTGCGCGCTTCAATGCAAATCCCGATTTCGTTTCCGAATATCTGAACGGCTACGAACTGGGATATCGCCGCCTGGTGAAGTCAAATCTGTATGTCGACATCGCCACGTTCTTCAATCAGTACAGCAATCTGTTCAGTGAAGAGCTGACGGGCGGCCCATTCGTCGAAACGGACCCAGCGCCCACCCATGAACTGATAACCGCGCAGTTCGGCAACAGCTATAGGGCGACGACGGAGGGCGGTGAGATCGTGGCGGAGTGGCAGCCCAAACCGTTCTGGCGGCTGAGGGGGTCTTATTCGTTTCTGGAAATGCACGTCAAAGTTGCCAACAATAACGCGATAAATGTCGGATCTCCCCTGGTCACTCAGGGTTCCAGCCCGCAGCATCAGGTACTGATTCAATCGAACCTCAACCTCCCGAAATCGACCACTGCAGATTTTCAGGTTCGATACATCAGCTCCTTGCCGGGCCTCCAGATTCCGTCTTACTGGACAGGGGATGTGTCGCTGGGCTGGAATGTCACCAAGCAGGTGCTCTTATCGCTAGTCGGGCAGAATCTCTTTCAGCCTTATCACGACGAGTTCTCCTACGATCCGCGAGGACCGGTGGGCATCAGGAGATCAGTGTTCGGCAAAGTAACCTGGCGTTGGCAATGACGCGGCGCTTCGGTGGGAGAGGCGGTTTGCGAGCCGCTGATACAAATTGTGCAACCGTCGTGCGGGCGCGTTGATCCGAAGATTTTTGATCACATTGAGATGCAGCAGCAGGTCCATCGTGCGATCTGTCGTACCTGCCGGTGGGGAAGAGCGTCGCTCGATCTCCGGCGATGGGTGGCGTGTGCGCTGTTGTTGCCGTGCCTCCTGAACGCCCGGGCATCGGCGGAGCCGGAAAAAGACAAGCCCACTCAGTACGAAGTCGAAGCCGCTTACCTCTTCAACTTTGGGAAGTTTGTTGGCTGGCCATCCGGTGGCCCGGCAGACGCTCCCTTCCTGATATGCATACTCGGCGACGATCCCTTTGGGCCGGTCCTGGACCACACCATCGCAGGTGAGAGCCTGGGGGGAAAGCAGGTCGAGGACAAACGCATCGCGCGGCCAGAAGACGCACTTGGTTGTTCCATCCTGTACATCAGTGGCTCCGAATCGGGCCGTCTCAACAAGATACTTTCCGTCGTTCAAGAGGCCCCGGTGCTCACCGTGAGTGACATCCCTGACTTTGTACAAGAAGGAGGCATGATCCAGTTCGTTTTGCGCGACGGCAGAGTGCGCTTTGAAGTCAACCTTGCGCCGGCCCAGAGCAATGGTCTTGCGCTGAGCTCCGAGCTGTTGAAAGTCGCAGTCGCAGTAAGACGGGGCGGGGGGAGTCACTAGCCATGTCTGATCTGCGACATTCGCCCATTTCGCGCAAGCTTACCGTGATGAATGTCCTGGTAAGCGCAGTGGCGCTCATCGCAGCCTGTGGCGCCTTCCTCGCCTACGATCAGTACACCTTCCGGGAGAGCCTGGTACACAATCTCTCGGCCGAGGCGCAGATCGTTGGCTCTAACAGTGTTTCAGCCTTGACCTTTAACGACCCGCAGGCCGCCGAGGATACCTTATCGGCGTTTCGAAACCTGCCACACATCATCGCAGCCGCGATCTTCACAGCGGATGGCCAGTTATTCGCGCAGTATGCCCGAAGCCCGGGCGAGCGCCTGGCAAATCCCGGCGACGCCAACGGCAAGACGGTAGCCACCTTTCGCCACGATGAGCTCATCGTCCGGCAACCCATCGTCTTCCAGGGAAAGCGTCTGGGCTTTGTCTATATTCGTTCTGATCTGACCGAAACCGGTCAGCGGCTGCAGCAATACGGCGGCATCGCGGCTCTGGTACTGCTTTTTTCGCTGCTGCCGGCACTGTTGCTCTCGGCCATCTTCCGCCGATCGGTGGCCCAACCCATTGTGGAGCTGGCGGACACTGCTCGCCTGGTTTCGCAAGAGCGCAACTATTCTGTGCGCGCTACCCCGACCGGCAAGCGCGATGAGATCGACGTGATGATCAACTCTTTCAATAGCATGCTGGCCCAGATTCAGCAGCGCGATGCTGCCTTGCAATCAGCGCAGGCTGAACTGGAGCGCCGCGTCGACGATCGTACCCGGCAACTGATGGTGGCAAACCGCGAGCTGGAAGCTTTCTCGTATTCGGTCTCCCACGATCTGCGCGGCCCCTTGGAGGTCATTAGCGGATTCAGTTACATCCTCTCCGCCGAGCACGGACGGGAGCTGGATGCAGCGGCGAGGGAGTGCGTTCAACAGATCGACATGGCGAGCCGCAGGATGGCGGAGTTGATCGACGACCTGTTGAATCTTTCCCGGGTCACCACCACCGGCATGCACCACGCGCGGGTTGACCTGAGCAGCATCGCCCGGGAAATTGCGGACCAGCTCTGCCGGCAGGAGCCTACCCGCCGGGTCGAGTTCGACATTCAAGACTGCGAACCCGTGGAAGGGGACGCTCGCCTGCTACGCATTGCAATGGAGAACCTGCTGCGCAATGCCTGGAAGTACACCTCGAAGCACGAGCAGGCGCACATTGAAATCGGTTGCGAGCGTCGTCGCGGCCGGCTTGTGTTTTACGTTCGTGACGATGGCGCCGGATTCGATCCCGCCTTTTCGGACCGGCTCTTCAAGCCGTTTCAGCGGCTGCATGGCACTAACGAATTCCCCGGGACCGGCATTGGTCTGGCCACGGTGCAGCGCATCATCGGTCGCCACGGCGGCGAGATTTGGGCTGATGGCGCAGTCGAGAAGGGCGCGACGTTTTATTTCTCGCTGTGAGAAAGGCCGCTGTTCGCTATTCGCTTTTCGCTCGCCTTTGCCCATGCCCCCGATATGAACAGATATGGCCTGAAGCCAAATAGGGGTCCTTCGATTCGTCGCTTCGCTCCTCACTCAGGATGACACTCAGTGAAGTGATCTGGCGCAGAGCGAACAGCGAAGAGCGAACAGCGTCGCCGCGCAAAAAGGCCGGCGTCAGGCCGGCCGTTCTCTACTTAACAACTCTTACTGCTTCGCGGGCGTTGTTGTCTTGCTGCTCGCCTGAGCGTGATGCGCGATGATCTGGTCCTTGATGCTGTCGTACTCGGTCTTGGTGATGATGTTCTTGCTGACGAGGTCATTCTTTCCGTGGTACGGGCGCCCGGAAATGATCTTTTGCGCCGTGGCCGCATCAATTCCCGGCAGGGCCTTCAGTTGATCGGCTGTCGCGGCGTTGATGTCCAGCTTCGATGAGGAAGCACTCGACTTGCTGCTGGTGCTCTTGGTGGAAGTCTTAGCCGGCGCGGCTGCGGGTGCGGTTCCCGAACTTTGTGCGACCAGGGGAAGGGCGGAAATAACCAGCGCAAATATCAGCGCCAGGCAATACTTGCTAGCTCTCATGGTTCTTCTCCTTATGAAAGTATCAGCCGATCATCACGCAGCTTTCTGGGCAGGCTCGGAATTCGCGGCTTCACGCTTCTTGTGCTGAAAGCGTCTCCAATAATACAAGCCCACCAGGGCTCCGACTACCGCTAATCCCAGGAGGGTGTATAGGACCGGCCTGTAGTAATGGTGCATCCAGTGGAACACAGTGCGTCCATAAATGGAGCCAAGGTAGGCCACCGCTGTATAGCGGATAGAGCGTCCGACAGTGACGGCCAGCAGAAACTTCTTCAGCGGGTACTTCAATATTCCAGGAGCGAGGAAGAACGGGGAGATGGGGACGGGAGGAGGAAGAATGCATCCGACCGCCACGGTTAAGAATCCGCGCTTCTCAAACATCCGGTAGACCTTTTTCGCGCGTCTCTTTGAAATCTTCTTCTCCAGCGTCTCTTCGCCACCCTTTTCTCCTACACGGTAGGTGAAATAGCTCCCGAAAACGCTGCCAATCGTCGCCATAATCGCGTAGTACCACCACAAATCCCGGTGCGACATGGAAAGCAGGATGGTGAAGAAATCCATGCCGCCGGGGAAGGGAATCACCGAGTTGTCGATGATCCCCACCGCGATCAGGCCGGGGCCGCCCAGCCTCCGAATCACGTGCCAGGCCGTGCTCTTTGATGGTGAGGATGGCGTAGGGGAGCATCATCTCAATCTACGTTCGACTACGACACGTCTGAGAGCTTAGAAGCAGAATCCAGCGACCGCGATCACAATCAAATGCCAGGAACCGACGAGCGCCGCCTGTGCCTTAATGCTTCTGGCTAGCAAACGCTACTGCTCCCAGGAAGCGCAGGTCCGGCACTTGGGGAATGAGCCCGAGTTCGTGGGCATAGCGCAAGAAGAGTTGCAATCCGGAATGGTTCTCGCGATCCAGGAAGTAGTGAATGTTCTGGGTGAGATAGGCGGCAATTTCCTCTTCCGGCAACCCGAGGCGAGGCGACCACTCGCGCATGAGAGCCGCGATGCTCTCCGGCTGCAGTCCATGATCGCGCGACTGCTGGAAGATCCTGGCCAGATTCACACCTTTGGGCAGGCGAGGTAGAGCATCGAGACGCACCGCCCAGAAGGCGAAGACGAATGGCTTCCCGGTTCGCAATCGCCATTGGTGCGCGAGGTCGTAGAGATAGTAAGGGGGGTGGGCCGATGCGACCACCAGTGCCGGGTCGCCGATCAGGAGAGCTGCGTCGTGGCCGGCCAGCATCTGCTCAATATTGGGCGGATGCGGAGTGAACTGACGCGGGCCTCCGAGGAATTTCGCGAACAGCACCTGCGCCAGCGCCACCGAAGTTCGCGAAGAAGTGTCGGCGGCAACGGTACAGATCTCTTCCAGCGGCTTGCGGCTGATCAGCAGGATGGAACGAACATGGTCCTTGGCCGCGATCGCGATGTTAGGCAGGATGACCAGCCCGGGTATCTCGGCATAGGTGATCGCCGGAATAATCCCGATGTCGGCCTCATTCGCAGCCAGGGCAGCCGCGCAAGCCGACGGCATGGTGTAGGAAATCTCAAAATCCCGGGCGGCGTCTCCGTGCTCGAAATCCCACATCAGCGGCGCGGTATTGAGGAAGGAAATTGCAGAGATGCGAAGCCCGGGCATGAAGTTTGAGTCTAGCAAATGCCGCAGGCAAGCCTCCCCGCCACTCGCGAAGACGACGGCTAGTCAGAACATTGCTCCAGCGTCAGGAGGTACGATTCTCCAGCTTCTCTACGCGGCCCTGCAATGCTTCCAATTCAAGATCAAGAGTGCGCATTGCTTCCGTGTGGCTGCGGAGTCGGCCCACCACAGGCTGTGCCCACTTATGGAATTCGGTGAGCATCCGGGTTTCCAGAGCTTCCAACTGATCAGCAATCCACTGCTTGTCTTCCGGTGTCAGCATTTCGGTTCTCTATTCCCCAGTCTATCAATCCCTTTGACTTTGAACATCTGGAGTTCTCACGAGTCGATGGTATCGCCGCTCACGATCCAAAGACAACTGGATTGGGAGCAGGGACTTCAACAATCCCGGCGCACAAGCCCGAGTGACGCACCTCATTGACGGTAACCACCTTCGGCAGTTACCCTCGCGTTTTTCAGACTCTTCCCCCACGGAGCTGCCATGGCCTCAACTCGGACCCCGAGCACGACTGCGTCAACCGGCGACCTGTCCTTGAAATGGCTTGGCTGGCGATGACTCCCGGCGTCGGCGCCGGTCGCGGCAAGAAGCTGGTCGAGTTCTTTGGAGGAGTCGACGCCATCTTCGCCGCCTCCCTCACGGACTTGGAAGCTGCTGGTCTGCCCGCGGCGGCGGCCCAGAGTATTGCGCTGGGAAAGTCTCTGGAGCTCGCCGGCGAGGAATTGGATCGCCTGCGCGAAGTGGGTGCGCACGGCATTGGTGCCGAGCGATCAGCCGATATCCCAGCAAGACTGTTGGAGATTTACGACCCTCCGCTCATTCTCTACGTTCGAGGAGATGCGGAAGCGCTCGCAAATTCGGCGATCGCAGTGGTTGGGACCCGGCACCCAACGCCCTATGGAGTGGGCGTCGCCGAGCGGCTGTCCTGCGACCTGGCTGCCCGCGGGCTCATCATAATTAGTGGAATGGCGCGCGGCGTTGATACCGCCGCCCATCGCGGAGCGCTGAACGCTCACGGCAAGACGGTGGCGATCTGGGGAACCGGGGTCGACGTCACTTATCCCAAGGAAAATCAGAAGCTTGCCGACCAGATACTGCGCCTCCGGCGGCGCTATCGTCTCCGAGTTTCCCTTGGGATCGTTTCCCGCGCCGCAGAACTTTCCTATTCGCAATCGCATTATCAGCGGCATGTCGATCGGCGTGCTGGTCATCGAGGCAGGCGAATACAGCGGAACCCGGGTTACCGCCCGTTGTGCCCTGGAGCAGGGACGAGATGTCTATGCGGTCCCGGGGAACGTGACCAATAAGCTCTCCTGGGGCCCTAACACGTTGATAAAACAGGGGGCTGCGCTGGTTGCGACCTGGGAGGACGTGTGGGAGGCACTGCCCACGGACGTTCGCCTGGCGCTGACGCCTCCCGAGGCGCCTGCATCCGATGCACCTCAGACGGCATCATTGTTTGACGCGCCCGAATTGGGCCCGGCGGAGAAGGCGATACTAAGCGTACTGCGGGCTGATGAGTCAACCCACATCGACGAAATCGTCGAGCGACTGGTCCAGCACCTGTCGTCTTCCGAGATCTTTACAGCTCTCTTCGAACTGGAACTGGCAGCCGCATCCGGCAGTTGCCGGGGAAGAATTATGTGCGTGTACTTTAGCGTGCGGACGGTGTGGCGGATGAGCGACTGGAGTTTCCTCGGTCTTGGGTATCAGGTATCAGGTGTCAGGTTTCAGAAATTCGGAAGGGAGCTCGCACTTGCAAGATTTCAATAAGCTAGCCGTTTGGCGACGCGCTCATGCTATTAACACTGGATCTGTATCGCTCAACAGAGAGTTTTCCGCGTACCGAGTTGTTCGGCCTGACAAGTCAATTGAGACGAGCGGGTGCGTCCATTGCAGCGAATCTTGCAGAAGGCTCTGGGCGAACCCAGGCTGAGTTCGGGCGTTTCGTGCAGATCGCTCTCGGTTCGGCTTGCGAGGTTGAGTACCACCTGGTGCTGGCGCGCGACCTTGATTATCTTCCCGCAGATCGATTCGATCCGTTGACTGAAGAGGTCAGGGCTGTGAAGCGGATGCTAACTGCATTGCTGAAGACGGTTCGTGCACGGCAGACCAAATAGGAGTGAGCAGGAATTCATAATGTAAGTTACTGTATTTATAGATACTTGGTTGCATTCTGATACCTGAAACCTGATGCCTGACACCTGTTCATGCTAGTTTCTATCTCATAAGCACCACCCGCACTCATGACAACGAGGAAACATTGTCCAAAGGTCTAGTCATCGTCGAGTCGCCCGCCAAGGCGAAGACGATCCAAAAATATCTTGGCGCCGGCTACGAGGTGGAAGCCTCGCTTGGCCACATCAAAGATCTGCCGAAGAAGTCACTCGGGGTCGATCTCGACAACGATTTCTCTACCGAATACGTCGTCATTCCCGGCAAAGAGAAGGTCATCGCCAAACTGAAGAAGCTGGCGAAGTCGGCCGACGCCATCTACCTTGCGCCTGACCCCGACCGCGAAGGCGAAGCTATCGCCGCCCATTTGGCCGAGGAACTTGGCGGAGACTCCATCGACGGTAAGAAGAAAGCGAAGTCGGGTGCGAAGAGCATCCGGCGCGTGACCTTTAACGAAATCACCAAGCGCGCTGTACAGGAAGCCTTCGCCCAGCCGCGTGACATCGATCGCAACCTGGTCGACGCGCAGCAGACGCGCCGTGTGCTTGACCGCCTGGTCGGCTACCAGGTTTCCCCGCTCTTATGGGACAAGGTGCGCCGCGGGCTCTCCGCCGGACGGGTTCAGACGGTCGCCCTGCGCCTGATCGTTGAGCGCGAACGCGAGATCAAGGCCTTCGTCAAGGAAGAGTACTGGACGATCGACGCCCACCTGCTCGCCGCCAAGCCTCCGCAATTTAGCGCGCGCTTTATTGGTATTGGCGACGAGAAGACGCCGATTCCCAACGGCGAAGAGGCCGAAAAACTTCGGGCTGCACTGGAGCAGGCCGACTGGACGGTCCGCTCGGTTGAGAAGCGTGAACGTCGTCGCAGCGCCGCAGCTCCTTTCACCACCAGCAAGTTCCAGCAGGACGCCTCGCGCAAGCTGCGTTTCAGCGTAAAGCGCGCCATGATGATCGCGCAGCGCCTGTATGAGGGCGTCGAAATCGGCGACGAGGGCACGGTCGGACTTATCACCTACATGCGTACCGACTCGACCCGCGTTTCCAACGACGCCTTGAGCGAAGTGCGCGAGTGGATCGGCAAGGAATACGGCAAAGAATTTCTGCCCGAGTCGCCCAACACCTTCAAGTCGAAGAAAGATACGCAGGACGCGCACGAAGCCATTCGCCCGACATCGGCGATGCGCCATCCCGACAGCATCAAGCAGTATCTCGAAGAAGACGCCTACAAGGTCTACAAGCTTATTTGGCAGCGCTTCATAGCTTCGCAGATGATGCCGGCCGTTTTCGACCAGACCACGGTCGACATCGACGCCAACCGCGGCGGTCAGACCTATCGCTTCCGCGTGACCGGCTCAGTGCTGAAATTCGAAGGCTTCCTGAAGGTCTACGAAGAGGCGAAGGACACCAAGGACGAGGAAGACGAAGCCCTCAAGCACAAGCTGCCGGTCCTTACCGAAGGCCAGAAGCTCACCCTGAAAGGACTCGACGCCGAGCAGCACTTTACCGAGCCGCCTCCGCGCTACAACGAGGCTTCGCTGGTGAAGGAACTGGAAGAGCGCGGCATCGGCCGCCCATCCACGTACGCGGCCATTATCAGCACCATTCAGGAGCGGCAGTACGTCCAGAAGACCGGCGGCAAGTTCATCCCGACGGAGATCGGCTTCGTCGTCACCGACCTGCTGGTGGAGAACTTCAAGGACATCTTCGATCCGCAGTACACGGCGCGCCTGGAAGAAGAGCTCGACGAGATTGAAGACGGTAAGGAGAGCTGGACCAACGCGCTGGCCGAGTTCTACGCCAAGTTTGAGAAGGACCTCCACTACGCTGAAAAGCACATGGAGAACGTGAAGCGAATGGAGAAGCCCACCGACGAGAAGTGCGAGCGGTGCGGCTCTCCGCTGGTCATCAAGTGGGGCAAGCACGGCTCCTTCTATCGCGTGCAGCGCCTACGACAAGACTGACCCGAACAGTTGCACGTTTACCAAGGAGAATCCCATCGACCTGCCCGACCTGGATACCGCCGACGTGCAGGAGACCGGGCAGGAAGAATACTGCGAGAACTGCGGACGCCCCATGGTGCTGAAGCGCGGACGTTTCGGGCAGTTCATGGCTTGCACCGGCTATCCCGACTGCAAGACCACGCGGCGTCTTGACCAGGCGAAGAAAATTCCCGACATCCCGCTCGACGAGAAGTGTCCGCAATGTGGACGCGGTTTGCTGCTGCGGCATGGCCGCTACGGCGAGTTCGTTTCCTGCAGCGGCTATCCCGAATGCAAGTGGGTGAAGCAGAACTTCATCGGCGTCAAATGCCCGCAATGTGCAGATGGCGAGCTGGTGGAGAAGAAGGCGCGCCGTGGAAATATCTTCTATGGCTGCTCGAATTACCCCAAGTGCGAATTCACGTCAGCCTTCAGGCCAGTGGCGGAGAAGTGTCCTGAGTGCGGCAGCCCGTATCTGCTGGAGAAAACCTTGAAGGATGGCGTGTACCTGGTGTGTCCGAACAACAAGCGGACCGTGGAGAGCGCCGAACCGAAGCGTCGCGGCAAGAAGAAGAAAGAAGAAGAGCCGGTCGTGGTTACCGTAAAGTGCGACTTCTCGAAGCGAATTGCTGACGCCCCCGCACCCGAGGCTGTGGCGTAACGTTAGTGTCGACGCCTTGCAGCGGTCGCGCGCTACAGCTTCCCCTACCCAAAAGTGGAAGCTTGAGGGCGTTAGTGTTATGGGGAACTCAAGTCAGCAGACGCTTCATTTGCTCTGAAAGCGTCGACCCGATTTGCTCAATTCCGGCCAACATTTTCTGGTAACTCATTTGTTTTTTGATGGTGAGAGGCGCACAATACTGTCCCAGTAATTTCGCCCCGAAGTAAGACGATCGCCACCGAGGCGAAAGGGTTCCTGCTGGTCTCCGTACAACACTTAAGAACGCTATGAAGGAGAAGTTGTATGAAACGCATCTCCTCGATCGTCGCGGTATTCGCCTGCTTTGTTGTCGCACCCCTACATGCCCAAATACCCCACTTCCAGCACATCATCGTCATCGTGCAGGAAAATCGCACACCCGACAATATGTTCCAGGGGCTATGCGCACCGCCGTATGGTTCCAGCCAGTCGTGCAGCATTAACCCTGGCCCCAACCAATACAACATTCAGACCTCGAAGTGGTACGATTTGTCGAATGTCAGGGGCTATACGCAACCCCAACCGGTCGGCTTCACGGATCCGTACGATTTGGAGCATTCTCACCCGGCGTATGTGCAGATGTGCGACAACATATTTGCATTAAACACGCCGTGCAGGATGGATGGTGCAGCCCGAATCGCCTGCTACGGTACTTGCCCCAGCAAACCGCAGTTTCGCTACGTCGATAACTCGACGGGAACTCTGAATCCCTATCTCGACATTGCGACGCAATACGGGTTTGCCAACTACATGTTTCAGACCAATCAGGGTCCGAGCTTTCCAGCTCACCTGTATCTATTCGGAGGTACGCGTCGGCGCCGGGTGCCGACAATGATGCCAACGGTATTTTCGCCGCCGAGGAATCAGTTCCGGGTGGCATGCCGACGGGTTGTGTCGCCGACATGAACGCGTATGTTTATTTGATCTTCCCTCCAGGACGGGAGAGATCTCACATTTATCCATGCTGGGATATCCAGACTCTGGGCGATTTCCCGCAAGCGTTTTCCTGGAAGTACTACACACCGAGTGCCCCCGCCACTTGGACCGCCCCAACCGTCATTCAGCACATCTGCCAATCGAGCGGATATAACGGCGAGTGCCTGGGCGCCGAATGGACGAACAATGTTGACCTGCATCCGCCCGACGTGCTCACTGACATTAGTCAATGTAATCTGCGTGGCGTGAGTTGGGTCATACCTTCCGCCCAGAATTCGGATCATGCCGGTTATGACGCTCCCGGAGGACCTTCCTGGGTCGCCTCCATCGTGAATGCCGTTGGAGCCAGCAACCACTGCGACGGCAATGCCGGATATTGGAAGGACACGGCTGTCTTCATCCTTTGGGACGACTGGGGTGGGTGGTACGACCACGAGCCGCCGAGCCTGGTGCAGCAACCGCAGAATGACTATGAGATGGGCTTCAGGGTTCCGTTGCTCGTGGTTTCGGCCTATACCCCAGCCGGCTACATTGATAACGGCCGGTACGACTTCGGAAGCGTCCTGCGATTTATCGAGCAGAACTTCGGACTCCAGGAGGGTGTGCTGAACTTCGCCGACGCACGATCAAAAACCGACCTGACCGCGTTCTTCAGTTCTGCCAAAGCTCCACGGCCGTTCAAGAGCATCAAAAGCCCCAAGGACGCAACATACTTCATCAACGACAAAACGCCTCCCCGCGACCCGGACGACGACTAGCACGAACCGCACCGGGGATCTGTTCCTAGCCTCTGCAGCGGCGTGTTGTGCCATTCCTCAGCCTGGGGGCCTAACTGTTGTCAACAGGCGTTCGACAACTACAACTATGCCGCTGCACCGTTTCGCTTCGCCTCTGTCCCACCGCCCAAGGTGGGCTAACTTCTGAGTCGCACTCGTCACCGGCCGCTCGCACTCCAGCTCGGCTCAGGGTAGGCTTCACCAGCGAGCGACCGATCCGTGTCAGTAAGGTCCGGTCGCTGTGTCATAATCGAACTGGTCCTCCTCTGGACAAAATCCCCTCACGGGCAGGTAGAACATGAGTGCCCAGGCTACACAGCACGATGCAGAACTGATCCTGAAACTTTACGATCTCCGCCGGGAAGCCATGATGCGCGAGGCGCGCGGCTTTGTGGCCGGCTTGTGGCCCACATCCGTGGATGACCTCGTTGCCATCGCTATGAACCGGGAATCGAAAGAGAGCGCATACATGCGGCAGGTAGCCGGATACTGGGAGATGGCCGCCTCGCTGGTGAATCGCGGCGCCCTCAACCGCGAGCTGGCGCTCGACAACTACAACGAGATGTTCTTCGTCTATGCCAAGATCGAGCCCTATGTTCAAGCCTTCCGCGAGAAGATGGGCATGCCTAATTTTCTTCATCAGGTGCAGCAGTTGGTTGAGAGCTCGGAAGAAACCCGCGAACGCCTGCAAGCCATGAAGAAGATGCAGGCGGAGATGGCGAACCGCAGAGCGGCCGTCGCTCGCTAACTCAGATACTCGCGAATGTAGGGATCGGTGGCCCGCAGCAGCTCCGGCGCGGTGCCCTCGAAGATGATGTGCCCGTCGCGCAGAATGAGGAAGCTGGTATGGACATCCAGTGTCTTGCCCGGCGGCACCGGCAGCATCTTGTTCTGCTCGCGATCGAAGTAGTGGCTGGCCATGGTAAAGGCGTCCTGCAGCCGATGCGTGACCAGCAGAGAACTGGTTCTGTAAACGTCACGTTGCTTGACCACCAGTTCGATGATGGTGTTCGAAGTCACCGGATCCAGTCCGCCGGTGGGCGAATCGTAGAGCAGCACCTCGGGCTGGGTAATGACGGCTCGCGCGATGGCCACGCGGCGTCGCATTCCGCCCGACAACTCGGCCGGTGAGAGCGGCCACGTCTTTTCCAGTTCGACGAAACGCAGGACCTCCAACACGCGTTGGTGAATCTCGTCCGTGATCTCCCCCGTTTCTTCGATGAGCCTGTACGCGACGTTTTCTTCGACGGTCAGCGAATCAAACAAAGCGCTTTCCTGAAACACCATGCCGATGTTCCGCCGCACCTCGTACAGGTCCTGCTCGCGCATAGAGGTGATTTCGTCATCCAGCACGGTGATGCGGCCGGAGTCCGGCTTCAGCAACCCCAGCGCCAGTTTCAGGATCAGCGTCTTGCCGGTTCCTGCTACGCCGAGCAGAATCCTGGTTTCACCACGTTTCAGTTGAAAGGAAATGCCGTCGAGCACCGGCGCCTCGAACGCGATCGAGACCTGATCGAAGCTCAACACGCAGCCGTCAGGCCGGAAGCCAACCGGCTGCGACTGCTCGACTGGGGGTGCGAGGCTCGACATTCTTTATCAGAACAATCCCATTAGCAGTTTGGTGATGAACAGATCGCTGACAACGATCAATACGGATGCCGCGACCATGGCCTGGGTGGTAGCGCGACCGACACCCTGGGTGCCTCCCTTGGCCGAAAGCCCATAGAAGCAGCCAATGCTCGCAATGATAAAGCCGAACACAACGGGCTTCGATAATCCCATGAACACATCGCCAAACTTGAGCGACTGGTAAGCCGTTGTCCAGTATTGGCTCGAATCCAGACCGAGCATGAGATACGCTATCGTCCAACCGCCCGCCAAGCCCACCAGATCGGAGATGATGCTCAGGAAGAAAAGCATCACCGTGCAGGCGATAACGCGCGGCGTAACCAGCTTCTTGGTCGGATCAACGCCCATGGCGCGCATGGCATCGATCTGCTCGGTCACCTTCATCGAACCCAGTTCGCTGGCCATGCCGCTGGCGTTGCGTCCGGCGACCATCAGGCCGGTCAGCACCGGGCCCAGCTCGCGCACCATCGAGAACGAAACCAGTTGTCCGGTCAGCGAAAGCGAGCCGAACTGCTGCAGAGTGTTCGAGGTTTGCAGCGCCAGCACGGCTCCGGTAAAGAAGCCGGTGAGGATGACGATAGGCAGCGACCCAACCCCGATCAGGTCGGCCTGCATTACCGTGTCGGCAAAGTAGCGCGGATGACCAAACAGGTTCGACGAGCGAACGCCACGCCAGCAGCGCGTAATCCTGAACCGTGTACAACCTGCGTTTTGGCGATCTCAACGGGCGAAAAGACCGGCATGCACCTTTCTCAAGTACTGGAACGAAATATATCAGGTATAGTGGCTGACTTTAGCGGTCGGCAGGTTGGCCGGGTGGCTTGGGCCCCGGCTTCCGCCCGCGGATGAGGCTTTTCGTCGTAGAGTTCGCCCGAATTTAGTATGCTTGTACCTGCCCGCGAGGCTGGCGCCCGCGGTTCGGTCCGAGTTTTGTTGGTTCAACTTCCCTTGGGAGGCAAGTGGCCGATGGCATTTCAGGTAGACCGTAGTTCCTTCGACCCGGAGTCCGGCTTCGAGTACTACATTTGCTTCAAGCCTGAGAGTCAGGTGGAAGGTGACGAAATTCAGTCGCGCATCTCGCTCGAGATTGGCGTCTCTGTTACCGAAACCGGCGACGTGGCTGACCTCAGCTTCGTGCTGCCCAAAGCCTGCCGCAGCGAGTTCGCGCTGTCGTACCTCTTCGCGACCCCTCGGTAAGCTGCGTGGAGAACCGGGTGTTTGTCGCCATTCCCGGCCTGAGCGGAGACGCGGTACTGGCGGCTCCGGGCACGCTCGAACTCGATAGCGCCGGCCGCATTGTAGCTGTCGAGATCAACGGCTGCATCCCGCACACAACAACGTTCCGTCCAGCCCGCGCATAGGGAACGCTCTCAAAAGCTTCACGGTGCGAGGAGTCGCGTCAGGGCAGGCTCTCGCTCGTGCTGGATAGTGCGGCGCTTCAGCGCCGCGTTACGCGCAGCTCCTTTAGAGGGAAGAGCCGGCTTCAGCCGGCGAAAGAATGTCTCGCCGGCTGAAGCCGGCTCTGGTCTTCTGGGAGGGTTGCAATGCTGGCCTAAAGGCCAGCACTACCCCGAGTCCCTAAGCAGCATCCATTGCGATTCAGTATGATTCATTCGTGGAAGGGGTAACCGGCTTCATCCTCACCGGCGGTCGTAGCTCGCGTATGGGTTCCGATAAAGCGCTGCTTGTATGGGACGGCGAGACCCTGCTGCAGCGGGCGCTGGCGCTTGCGCGCCAAACGTGCGGGCAGGTCTTCATCTGCGGCCCTCGCAGCTTGTATGGCGGCTTTGGTGAGACGGTCGAAGACGCCGAGCCCGGACGCGGCCCGCTCAGCGGAATTCAGGCTGCGCTCCACGCAACCCGGTCCCCCCTCAACCTCATCCTGTCGGTAGATCTTCCGCTCATGACGGCTGACTTCCTCGCGTGGCTGCTGCAACAGGCGCGCTCGGGTGAGCAGCAGATCACCGCTCCGGAGGCGCAGGGACGGTTGCAGCCGCTGTGTGCCGTCTACAATCGCCAGGTCCTTGGCATCGTGGACGACGCGCTCGCCGAGGGAGACTTGAGGGTGACGCGACTCTTCCATCGCACCACGACGCGTATTATTGCAGAGCGCGATCTTCGGGACGGCGGGGTTCGACCCTTCCATCTTCACCAACGTGAACACTCCGGAGGAATACGAAGGTATTGCTGGAGACAGCTTCGACGCGATCGGTCGTTGGCAACACGCATGACTAACCACAACCACAAGCCCTATATCTTGTTCGACCACGTCTCGAAGGCCTTCGGCGACAAGGTCGTGCTTGATGACGTCAGCTTCGACGTCATGCCGGGCGAGACGGTCTGCATCCTGGGGCGCAGCGGCGTCGGCAAATCCGTATCGCTGCACCACATCATGGGATTCCTGAAGCCTGATAGCGGCCGCGTTTGGGTGGCCTACGAAGACATCACCGACTACCCCGAGCAGGAACTCGAGCGCATTCGCAAGAAGGTGACCATGGTCTTCCAGAACGGGGCCCTGTTCGATTCGCTCACCGTCGGCGAGAACGTGGCGTTTCCGTTGCGCGAGCGCGGCGGCCTGGAAGAAGAGCAGATTTACCAGATCATCGACGGCCTGCTCGACATGGTGGGAGTGCGCGAATTTCGCGACGTCTTGCCTTCGGACCTCTCTACCGGCATGAAGCGCTCGGTCGCGATTGCGCGGGCATTGGCGGCGCAGCCGGAAGCGGTGCTCTACGACGAGCCGACCACCATGGTCGATCCGCTGATGGCTCACCTGCTGGGAGACTTGATCAAGAAGCTCAAGAAGCAGCTCAAGCTGACCAGCATCGTGGTGACCCACGACATGGCGCTGGCCAAAAAGCTTGCCGACCGCCTGGTCTTTCTGCACGAAGCGCGTGTCATCTTCTTCGGGACGTTCGCCGAGATGGCGCGCTGCAACGAGCCGATCGTGCAGGAGTTCCTCGAGCTCGACTCGCTCGACTTCGAAGCCTACTTCGGCGCACAGCGCCCGCCGCACGCGGCAAGGACTTGATAGTTTCAAAACGCGGTCTGAGACGCTAGTCTGCTTGCCCAACTTTCTTCTGAATTGTCATCACGAGCGCAGCGAGAGATCTGTTCTCGCTTGCATCGCCAACAAAGCGCCCGCCACTTTCGCACTTCAAACAAGAGCAGATCCCTCACGCCAAATGAAGGCGCTCGTGATGACAAGCTGAGGGTTTCCAAAACCCCTTCGCCACCAGTCCGCTCCACCGTCAAGCCGCTGGACTGTCTCCTCGCGTCGGGTCCATTTCTCCAGATACTTGGCCACGATGTCGGTTTCGAGATTCACCGGGTCGCCGGGCTTCAACGACGACAGGTTCGTCATCTTGACGGTGTGCGGGATGATGGCAATGTCAGCCGCAGCCCTTCCAGTTTCGCAACCGTGAGACTGATTCCCTCGACCGCAATCGATCCTTTGAAGACCAGGTACTTTTCCAGCTCTTCGGGAACGTCGATCAGCAGCCAAAAGTCGTTGGCGTTGGCGATCGGCTCCAGTCCGGCGAGCTTGCCGGTTCCGTCGACGTGGCCCTGCACGATGTGCCCGCCCATGCGGCCGTCGACCTTCAGCGGCAGCTCCAGGTTGACCTGCGCTCCGGAGGTGAGACGCGAGAACGATGTTCGCGTCCAGGTTTCTTTCGCCAGATCGGCGCTGAACGAATCCGGCGTGATGTTCAACGCGGTAAGGCAGACTCCGCTGACCGCCACGCTGTTGCCTTCCTTCAGTTCGCGCGCGGTGGTGGGAGCCTTGATGGTGATGCGGTGATTGTCGCCGCTGGCGGTGATGCTGGCGATAGTTCCAACTTCTTCGACAAGTCCAGTAAACATGATGAAGTCCTTTTTAGCTATTGGCTATTAGCTTTTGGCTCTTGGCCAGAGGATAGTTGTGCGACATGCTGCTGAGAGCGTCGCAACGTCTGAAGTAAGGCGGTTAGCATTTTGCGAATGCTGATCAACTCGCCGACCACTGCTTCGTAGGTGGCGGCGGTAACGAAACCGAGATCCTTGGCCAGGCGCAAATGGTTGTGTAACTCGCTGGCGGAGCCCATGGCGATCTGAACGTATCGAGCCAGCTCCACTTCGCCCCATCGTCCACAACCTTCGGCTAAATTTGCGCCAATCGAGCCCGATGCCCTGCGAATCTGTGAGGTGAGCCCGAAGATTTCGCTACGAGGGAACTTCTCAGTGAGCCGATACAGTTCAACGGTCAGGGCGTGCGCCATCTGCCAGACTTCGAGATCTTCGAAATTTCTCACTCGATCCTCCAGGTTGCCTGAGCCAAGAGCCAATAGCCAAAGGCCAAGAGCCGCCTTACTCGTACGGATCTCTCAACTGTCCTTCCACCGCGAAGTCTTCTCCGAAGCGATGCAGTGTGATGTTCTTCACATAGGCCGCGTCACTCAGGCGCTGATATCCCGTGCCCAGCGCGAACGGAACAGACCCCGACCCGGCTAGAATCTTTGGCGCGTAAAAGAAGAAGATTTTGTCGACGATGCCTGCCGACAGTGCCGCCCAGTTCACCATGGCGCCGCCCTCGATGATCAGGCTGGTGATTTCAGCCTCACCCAGCTTTTCCAGTACGCGCTGCAAGTCCGGACGTCCATCCGGCGCGGCTCCGCTGGGGAAGGGAATCGTCCCGTCGTCCAGCGCCTGGTACAGAGGCACCTGCACGACCTTCACGCCACGCGCTTCCAGTTCCTGGCGCTTGTGTTCCTCCGCGAGGGAGCAGAACACGATGACGTCATCGTGCGCGGTTTTCACCACGCGCGACTCCTCCGGCAAACGCAGACGCGAATCCAGAATGACCCGCAGAAGCGGCCTGCGTCGTGGCAGCCCGGTGCGGTCGGTGAGCAGCGGATCGTCCGCAATGATCGTGCCTACGCCGACCATGATGGCGTCGTTCGCGTGGCGCATGGTGTGCACGTGGGCGCGCGCGGTTTCACTCGTGATCCAGCCTCCGCTGGCCGCGGCTAAGCCGGGTTCGCCCGGTAACACCGTATCCAGCGGAGGCGGCGCGATCTTGCCGTCAAGCGTCATCGCCGTCTTCAGCGTGACGAACGGCGTCTTGTGCCGGATGTACTTGGCAAACGCTTCGTTGAGCTTGCGCGCCTCCGACTCGAGCAGCCCTTCGTGAACCTCGATGCCGGCCGCCCGCAATTTCTTGAAGCCTCCACCTGCCACCAGGGGATTGGGATCGCTCATCGCGGCGACCACGCGTTTGACTCCGGCGTTGATCAGGGCATCTGCACAGGGGGCCGTCCGGCCGGTATGCGAGCAAGGTTCCAGGTTGAGATACACGGTCGCGCCGCGCGCGCGTTCGCCGGCCTCTTCCAGCGCCAGCACCTCGGCATGCTTTAGCCCGTCGTAGGTGTGAAAGCCGCGTCCCACAACCTGGCTGTCATCGGTCACAACCACCGCGCCGACACACGGATTCGGCGAGGCCAGCGCAGTACCGCGTCGCGCCAGCTCCAGAGCTTCCTCCATGTGTTTCTGGTCGGTGAATGCCTGAGGCATGGAATTGGTTGGTTCCAGACGATCCCCACCCCGCCAAACGAAGGCAGGGCACCCTTCCTAATCGAACAGCGAATTCACGAAATCCTCGGCGTTGAACGGCAGCAGGTCGCCAACCTTCTCGCCCACGCCGACGTAGCGCACCGGGAGTCCAAGCTCCTTCGAGATGGCCACCACGATGCCGCCCTTCGCCGTACCGTCGAGCTTGGTCAGCACGATGCCGGTCACGCCCGCTGACTGCGTGAACAGGCGCGCCTGCTGCAATCCGTTCTGGCCGGTAGTCGCGTCCATCACCAGCAAGGTCTCGTGTGGTGCCGACGGGATGAAGCGCTGCGCGGTGCGGCGCATCTTCGAGAGCTCATCCATCAGGTTGCTCTTGGTGTGCAGGCGTCCGGCCGTATCAACGATGACGTAGTCGATCTTGCGCGCGCGGGCTGCCTGTAGCGCGTCAAACAACACCGCTGAAGGATCGCCGCCCGGCTTGTTCTTGATGACTTCAACGCCGGTGCGGTCTCCCCAGATTTCGAGTTGCTCGATGGCGGCTGCGCGAAAGGTGTCGGCCGCGCCCATCAGGACCGTTTTGCCTTGTGCGCGCAGGACGTACGCCAGCTTGCCGATGGATGTGGTTTTGCCGACCCCGTTCACGCCGACGACGAGGATGACCTCCGGCTCGCCATCGACGCGCGCCACGGGCTGCTTGTCGGCGCTGGTCAGGATGCCCAGCAGCTCTTCCTTCAGTACGCGCTTCAGTTCGTTGGCGTCGCCGATCTGCTTGCGATCGACCTTCTCGCGCAGTGCCTCTAGAACGGTGGAGGTGGTGGCGCTGCCCAGATCGGCGGCGATGAGCGTGGCCTCGAGGTCGTCGAGGGTTTCGCGGTCGATCTCCGGGCGCAGGCCGACGACATCTTCAATGCGCTCGCTCAGGCTTTCACGCGTTCGCGTGACCGCCTCTTTCATGCGCTTAAGAAAACTAGGCTTCTCTTCTGTGCTGCCGAATAAGGTCTGGATCATGAACAGGCCCGCTGCGAACGCGCCGCATGGGCGCACGCGGTACAAGGTGTATTAGATGAGTTTGCCGGATGCATTCTTCATTATAGACAGCGGGGTGGCAAAATCAGAGGGGCGCGCTCATACGAGCAAACGCTCGGTTAGGCGTCGTTCTCGCCCGCGGTCATAGAAGATCGGAGCAGGCGCCTGAGGTCGCACCGGCTGAGCTTTGTATCAGGGCACGACTTTAGTCGTGCCGCAAAAACGAGGCCACGAACTCCGGGCTTTATTGATTCCTGCATAAATAATGTCCTATACTGCTGGTATGCGTCCCAGTGGCAGTCCGCACGAACTGGAGCAGCGTCGTTACCGCGCGCTGGCTCTGCTGCAACAAGGACTCAGTCCGGTCGAAGTCGCGCAACGGGTTGGGGTTGATCGTCGCAGCGTTCGACGATGGAACTCGGCCGCACGCCACCAGGGCCGGCAAGCGCTGGCCGCTCAACCCGCTTGCGGACGGCCGCCGCGACTCCGTGCCGCCCAGCGGCAACGGCTGGAGAAGACCTTGCTCGGGGGCGCGGAAGCGGCGGGTTTCGCTACCCCGCTCTGGACCTGTCCCCGCGTGGCCAGCTGGATCGAACAGCGGTTTGGCATCCACTACCATCCCGATCATGTCTGCCGCCTGCTGCATGCCCTCGGTTTCACTCCTCAAAAACCTGTACGTCGGGCGGTGGAACGCGACCAGGAAGCGATTGGCCAATGGGTGAAGCAGCAATGGCCCGCCATAAAAAAAAAGCGTCGCGCTTGAAGGCCTGGCTGGTATTTCTGGACGAGAGCGGCTTTCTGATGGCCCCGCTGGTGCGGCGCAGTTGGGCTCCGGCGGGCCAGACCCCGGTGCTGTACCAGCGGGGCGCGCACCATCGTAAGGGGTCGGCGATTGCCGCCCTGTGCGTTTCGCCGGCGCGTGATGACGTACGTTTCTACTTTCGCCTCCATGCCAGCGATATCGCCGCCGCCCAAGTGATGGCCTTCCTCTCCGCCCTGGATGGCGAACTCGACGCCCCCTGGCTGATGCTGTGGGACCGGCTGAACGCGCATCGCGCCCGCCGCACGCAAGACTTTCTTCTCGCCCGCGGCTGGCCGCAGCCCTGCTACTTCCCCGCCTACGCTCCGGAACTGAACCCGGTGGAGTACGCCTGGAGCTGGCTGAAGAACAATCCCATGGCCAATCGGGCGCACCTCGAGCTGGATGCGCTGGCCGACGCCGCCCGTCAGTCGGCCCGCCGCCTGCAACGCCAATCCTGGTTGTTGCGTTCCTTTATTCACCACAGCCCGCTTTTTTTGCGGCTCAAATAGGACATTACTTATGCAGGAATCAATAGCTCCTGTAGCGTTCACTCTTAAGCGCCACAGCGGCTAAAGCCGACCAGATTTGGGGCGTGTGCGGCACGACTGAAGTCGTGCCCTGATACAAACCAAAGCCGCTAACGCAGTGACAATAGCCGCCCTCTGCTTGACGCAGTACGCTAGGATTACGTCGTGGCTCAGGCTGCGTCAGCGGGAAAATTCATCAGCTTCGAAGGGCTTGACGGTTGCGGCAAGACGACGCAGATGGAGAAGCTCGCTTCGGTGTTGCGGGCAGACGATATTGATGTGTTGACCACGCGCGAGCCCGGCGGGACCGAGATTGGCGAGCGGGTTCGCGCGGTATTGCTCGATTCGCGGACGGCGGGCCTGGATCCCTGGGCGGAGATGGCGTTGATGTTTGCCTCGCGCGCGCAGCATCTCGCGCAGGTGATCGTGCCGGCGCTCAAGGCGGGCCGCTGGGTGCTGTGCGATCGTTTCACCGATTCCACCGAGGCGTATCAGGGAGGCGGACGGCAGCTTGGGAGCGAGCCGGTGCTTGATCTGCACCGCGTGCTCTGCCGGGGCAGGTGGCCCGAGCTGACGATCCTGATGGATAGCGATGTCGCGTACAGTGTGCAGCGGGCGCGGCGACGCAACAAGATTGCGGTCGATGGCGATGCTCCTGACGAAAACCGCTTCGAGCGCGAAAGCAAGGCGTTCTTTGATCGCGTGCACGAGGCGTATCGCAAGATCGCCGAACGCGAGAAGAAACGCGTGGTGATGATCGATGCGCGGCGGCCGATTGAAGAAGTGCATCGAGACATCGTGAGTGTCGTGCGGGAGCGGCTGGTGGCGCCGGCTGAGACGCGTGTGTCAGCGCAATAGTTTCGGATTGTCATCACGAGCGCCTTCTGTTGGCGCGAGGGATCTGCTCTCGGTTGCGCCTCGAAGGGCCGGAGGAAGTATCGAAACAGTATATGCGACAGACGATTGCCATCATCATGCTATTGGCTTTCGCGGGCCTCGGAATCGCTCACATGATTAAGCCGGACTATTTCATCCGGCGCTCAGGCGTGTTGAAGGGTGGAACTCTTTTGACGCGGGTTAATCGATTTGAGTTCCGCGTTGTGGGTGCCATCTTTGCTGCAGGCGCAATTTATGTACTTTTGCAGATATTGCGCAAATAGAAGTCGCTTCGGCGATCGAGACGAGAGCAGGTCCCTCGCTGCGCTCGTGATGACAAATTAAAAATGGGATGACAAATCAAAACGCGATGACAAATAGAAAATGACGATGGCGGGTCAATCGCAACATGCCCTTTTCTGACTTTCACGGCAATCCCGACGTTGTCCACACCATCCGCGAGATGCTGGCGCACGGTCGCTTTCCCCATGCGGTGATCCTGTCGGGGTCGCAGGGCGCGGGCAAGTTCACCCTGGCGCAGATGATTGCCAAGGCGATCAACTGTCTTGAGCGTCCAACGACTGACGGCCTGCCCGATTTCTGCGGGAGCTGCTCCAACTGCGTGCGCATCGCTGAGGCCGACGACCTGGAGACCCGCTTCACCGAGGCGGTTGAAGCACGCGAAAACCTGCGCGATGCCGACAAGCGCGAGACGCGCATCTTGGTGCAGACGCATCCTGACGTGACGATCATTCCGCCCGACCCGCCGCAGATGCTGGTGAAGGTCGATCAGGTGCGGCACGTCATCGGCGAGATTTACTACCGCCCATCGGACGGGCGCGAGCGCGTATACATCTTCAGCGACGCCGACTTCATGAAGGAAGCCGCCAACTCGCTGTTGAAGATTCTGGAGGAGCCGCCGGACTTCGCGACCATTTTCCTGCTCACCGATAATCCATCGGCGCTGCTGCCGACGATTCGCTCGCGCAGTATGCAGCTTCGGCTGGCGCCCCTTACTCCGACGGAAGTGGAGGAATATCTCGCCGAGGTGCGGCCGGAGTGGAAGGCGCGTGAGCGTAGCCTCGTGGCGCGCTTGTGCGGAGGCGGACTGGGCCGGGCGCGCAGCTTCGATCTGGCGCAATATCTGACGGCGCGGCAGGATGCGCTGGCGCTGCTTGCGCCTGCGATGGGTGCGCGCGATCACTCCGAGCTGTTCAAAGTCACCGAGGGTTATCGCGGGGGAGCCGACGGTAAATCGAAGTTGGATTCGACGATCCGCGTGCTGTATTCGCTGCTGGAAGATTTGTTGTTCGTTAAGTCGGGCACGCCGGAGATGGTGCGCAACACAGACATGCTGGCCGAGTTGAAGCGCATGAGCGAACAGGTGGATTTCGACTGGATTGTCACGGCGGCGCAGCGGCTAAGTGAATTGGAGAGCGGTATGCGGCGTAACCTGCTGCGGAGCCTCGCGCTGGATTCGTTCGCGGCGTCGCTGGAGAAGGCTTGATCACCACAGAGGCACGGAGGCACAGAGAATTTTGGGTTTTTCTCTAAGCCTCCGTGTCTCTGTGCCTCTGTGGTTCGATTCTTAGTCGCGCGGCGTAAACGAAACTCTTCTAGAATTGCGGTACGAGGTAACGAGCATCATGAAACTGCGCGGATGCGGCACCGCTATCATCACTCCCTTTAAGCAGGACGGCAGCGTCGACGAGACTGCGTTGCGCCATCTGGTCGAATGGCAAATCCAATCGGGCATCGACTTTCTTGTGCCCTGCGGAACGACCGGCGAGACGCCGACCCTGACCCACGACGAATGGCTGCGCGTGATTGATATCACGATCGAAGTCAACGCGGGCCGCGTGCCGATCATGGCGGGCGCGACTTCGAACAACACGCGCGAGGCGGTGGGCAAGGCGCGAGAGATTTCGGCGCGACCGGGCGTCGATTTCGTGCTGACGGCAACGCCGTACTACAACAAGCCGACGCAGGAAGGCATGTACCAGCACTTCAAGGCCATCGCCGAGTCTAGCGAGAAGCCGCTGATGCTCTACAACATCGCAGGCCGCACCGGAACGAATATCGAAACGCCGACGCTGCTGCGGCTGGCTGAGATTGCCAACATCATCGCGGTCAAAGAAGCCAGCGGCAACATCGCGCAGATCGCGGAAGTGTGTGCCACTGTGCCGGAGCACTTCCTGGTTTTCTCCGGAGATGATGCGATTACCCTCGCCGTCATCGGGCTGGGGGGAGCAGGCATTGTGTCGGTGTGCTCGAACGAGATCCCGCCGAGATGGCGCGCATGACGCGCGCCGCGCTGGCCAACAAGTGGGACACGGCTCGCGAGATTTTCCGCAAATATCTGCCGCTGATGCAGGCCAACTTCATCGAATCGAATCCCGGGCCGGTGAAGGCCGCGCTCGCCATGATGGGAAGGATCGAAGAGGTGTACCGCCTGCCGCTGGTGCCGATGAAGAAAGACACGCGCGCGAAGCTGGAGAAGGTGGTCAGCGAGTTGGGGTTGTTGCAGCAGCAGGCGGCGGAGGTGCGGTGAGTTGTCGGACACGGTGTTCACCCGCGAGGGTTTCGGCCGTTGTCAGGATTGCGAACTTCGCAATTTGTCATCACGAGCGCAGCGAGGGACCTGCTCTTTGTTTATGGCAGGATCATCTCCGCGACAAGGCAATGAGCGCTGCCGGCGAGAACAGATCCCTCGGCCGAAGCGGCCTCGTGATGACAAATTGACGGGGGTATCTTCCGGGAGCGCCTCTTACGCCGCCGCTTGTCCCCGCTCCTCAGCCAGTACACGGCGGTACATCGATTCGTACTCCTGCGCCATTCGCCGCGAATAGAACATGTTCTCAACTCGCGTGCGACAGGCCTGCGGACTAATCTGCGGAACGCGGGCGACGGCTATCTGCCATCGCATTCACATCATCAACAACGAACCCGGTCTCGCCGTGCGCGACGATCTCGGGAAAGGCGCCTCGCCGCGCTGCAATCACCGGAGTGCCGCAGGCCATCGCCTCCATGGCCACGAGAGAACTGGTTTCTTCGGCGGTGCTGGTCAGCAGCAACGCGCGCGCATTTCGCAGGAGATCGACTTTGCGCTGGAACACCGGCGAGTCCACGAACTCGACATCCGCTCCGAGCCAAGGCCGAATCTCGCGCTCGAAATACTGCTGGTGGTAGCTGAAGGGATAGACCTGCCCGGCGAGGATCAGCGGCGTCCCTGCTTGTTTCGCCGCGGCAATCGCCAAGTGCGGAGCTTTCTCCTCGCAGATGCGCCCGAGCCAAAGGAGGTAGTTCTGCTTCTCACTACAAAAGGGAAACCGCTCAAGAGCGATCCCGTTCTGCACCACGCCGATCAGGTTGGGCAGATCGGCAAATGTTGCGCCGCGACTGCGAGACGCAGTTGAACGCCAGATTCCGCTTCGAGCGGCACAACCACTCTTCGCGATAGAAGCTGCGCGGCAAGTGTAACGTTGCCAGCACCGGCATGGGGCACCGGGCGGCATGGCGGAAAAAGCTGTCCACTCTCGTCGTGAATCAGGTCGAATTCATGGGGATGATCGCGCAGGTAACTGAGGATGCGCTCGCAGTGCTCACGCTCGCGCTGGTCGAAAATATCGAGGGTACGCGCCCGGTTGCCGGTGGTGAGCAGGCGGCCACTCACCTGCGATCCCTCGCAAGCTGCCACCGTCGTTTGGTGTCCTGCGCGAGCCATCTCGCGCTCCAGGGTAAGCAGCATCTGCTCGGCGCCGCCGGCGCTCTCGTTGGAGATCGCGAGCAAAGGATAGGAAACGTAGAGGATGGAGAACCGTGATTGCGAGCGGGTGGTTTGTGGTCGGGAGAACATAAAAGCAGGTCCTTCGGGGACTGACGTCCCCTCAGGATGACAACCGATCAATGCATACTTCGGCACGGCTGAAGCCGTGCCCCTTCAACCCACCGTAAGAAGCAGGCTTCAGCCAGAGTAGATGTCAAAAGCAGCCCGGATGCCGCCTCAAAGCCAGGTAGCTTTGCTTTGTTCGCGCAGGAATTCGGCGAACGCCCCGCACACCTCTTCCACGGTCATGCTCCACTGCCAGATTTCATAATTCATCTTGCCCTCGTGTGGCGGCTGGGTGAAGTCGTGTGCGGGTTGCGGACGCACGTGCTCCCTGCCCACGTCGAAGTGGGTGAGGAAGTCTCCCTGCGACGAGTAGGCCAGGCACATCTCGCGTTTTGCGGCCTGCTCGGCGGCACTGGGTCTTACATCGACGGCTTCACTGGAATCTCCCAGGAAGCCCTGATAGACTTGGCCGCCATCGGGCAAGCGGTGATACAGCGGCGCCTCCCAGCATGGGATGTTGAAGCGCCTCGCGAGTTGTGCGGCCAGGAAGCTGCACGAATCGTGGTCGGGATGCCCGCCCTCATACGCCAGCGTGAACAGCGCCTGCACCATGCGGCGCCTCACCAGCTCGGAAAGCAAATCGTAAGCGGCGGACAAGTTGCGAAAGAGCTCCTGGTCAATCAAGCCCTCGCCGCCGGGAATGTCGGGCAGGAAAATGACATCTTTCACACCGGCGGCGTGCATCGAGGCGAATGCCTCTTTGCGGCGCAGCCCGGCGTAGGCTTCGCGCGAGCCATACGGTTGCCAGAAGTAAGGGTCCTGGGGAGAGCCGTTGGTGGCGAACACCATCACCGGTTCGCGCATGCGTTGGAGCAACGCGCCAAAAGCCAGGCATTCGTCGTCGGGATGCGCCACCAGCACCAGGGTGCGCCCGAGCAATTGCTCAATCCATGCCATCGTCGGGTTTGATGCCGCCAGGCGGCTGCGTCTCAGCCATCGATTGGAGTGCAACAGCCAAGCATATATACTGCCCGCGAGATGCACTCACTGCAACCGGCAATCGAGCGATTCTACGCCGCAGGCTCGGCGGCGATCGGTGACGCGGACGCTCGCCGCGTTTTTCTTGAGCTTCGCGACGCCTTGTCCGCCGGCGCCATTCGAGCGGCGGAGAAGATCGACGGCACATGGCGAACCAATGGCTGGGTGAAGCAGGGCATCCTGCTTGGCTTCCGCATCGGCGAACTGGCGGAGAGCGGCGATGCTCGCGTGCTTTCCTTCGTCGACAAAGACACCTATCCTTTGCGGCACTTTTCCGTGGACGATCGCGTTCGCGTGGTGCCCGGAGGCTCGTCGGTTCGCGCCGGAGCCTACGTAGCGCCCGGCGTGGTGTGCATGCCGCCGATGTTCATCAACGTGGGAGCTTACGTGGACGAAGGCACGATGGTCGACTCGCACGCGTTGGTTGGATCGTGCGCGCAGGTTGGCAAGCGAGTTCACATCAGCGCGGCAGCACAGGTCGGCGGCGTTCTGGAGCCGATCAATGCTTCGCCTGTCATCATTGAGGATGACGTTCTGCTTGGCGGAAATTGCGGCGTCTACGAAGGCACCCAGGTGGGCGCGCGCGCGGTGCTGGGAGCAGGCGTGATTCTCACCCGGTCGACTCCGCTGTTCGATGTGGTCAGAGGCGAAGTCTACCGCTCTTCCGAAGATCAGCCCCTGCGGGTGCCGGAAGGCGCGGTGGTGGTGCCTGGAGCTCGCGCTATTACCAAGGGCAAGGCCGCCGAGTGGGGGCTCTCACTGTACGCCCCGGTGATCGTGAAGTATCGCGACGAGCGCACCGATCGCGGAGTCGAGCTGGAAGATATTCTGCGCTGACGAGCCGATGACTGCTGCTACCAAAGATGGTCGCGAGAGGATATTGCTGGTTACGGCGGCCGTTGCCGCTGTGGCGGCGGCGTTGGTGTGGAAGACATCCAGCCCCGCTGCACTGAACCTCGGTCTGCGCTGGATCGGACTGCTGGCGCTCATCGCCTACGGCTGCCTGCGGCGCACGCTCTCCGCCTGGATCTTTGTTTCCATGTTTCTGGGAGCAGAGATCGGACATGACTTCCCCAACGTCGCGACGCACCTGCGGGTACTGGCGCTAATCTTCCTGCGGCTGATCAAGACCATCATCGCGCCGCTGTTGTTCGCGACGCTGGTCGTGGGCATCGCCGGACACTCCAACCTGAAGCAGGTTGGCCGGCTGGGCCTGCGCTCCATCATCTTCTTCGAAGTCGTGACCACGATTGCGATCTTCCTGGGCCTGGGCGCAATTAACCTAAGCAAGGCCGGTGTCGGGGTTCAGCTCCCGTCTACCACAGCGTCAGACACCACCAGCATGAGCAAGCTGAGTGCAGAAGATACGATCCTGCATGTCTTTCCCGAGAACATCGCCAAGGCGGTGGCAGACAACGCGATATTGCAGGTGGTGGTCTTCAGCCTGATTTTTGCCATCGCTCTGGCGATGATCGGCGAAGAGAAGCGCCGCCCGATGCTGAAGCTGTGCGAAAGCCTGGCCGAGACGATGTTCAAGTTCACCAACATCGTGATGTACATGGCGCCGCTCGGAGTAGGCGCTGCCATAGCCTACACTGTGGGACATACCGGCTTCGCGATCCTTGGCAGCCTGCTGAAGCTGCTGTTGACGCTATATGCGGCGCTGGTGGTGTTCGTCGTGGGCGTGCTGCTGCCGGTCGCGCTGCTGTGCCGGGTCCCGCTGAAGCGCTTTATCAAAGCGGTGGCCGAGCCGGTAACGATCGCCTTCGCCACCTCCAGCTCTGAAGCTGCGCTGCCCAGCGCGATGGAGCAGATGGAAGCCATGGGCGTGCCGCGGCAGATCGTGGCTTTCGTTATTCCCACCGGCTACAGCTTCAATCTCACGGGCAGCTCACTCTATCTCTCGGTGGCGGCGATCTTCGTGGCCCAGGTTGCGGGGCTGCACCTGTCGCTGGGGCAGCAGTTCATGATTGCTTTCACCCTGATGCTCACCAGCAAAGGAGTCGCCGGAGTGTCACGGGCGGCACTGGTAATCCTGCTGGCCACGGCAACTTCTGTGGGCTTGCCGACCGAGCCGGTGTTTGTGCTGCTGGGAATCGATCAACTGCTCGACATGGGACGAACCGCCGTGAACGTGCTGGGTAACTGTCTGGCGACGGTGGTCATGGCCAAGTGGGAAGGCGAGTTCGGTGTAGAGCAGCCTTCGCCGGTTGTGGCGGAAGCGGCGAATTCGTGAAGAGCGGAAGAAATTTCACCACCGAGGACACAGAGGTCACGGAGTTTCTTAATCCAATCACTCTTCGCCTTGTCATCACGAGCGAAGCGAGGGATCTGTTCTCGCTCTCCCGGCGAAGAGATTTTGCGCCGCGAACCAACTATCCTCGCGAACAAGAGCAGATCCCTCGCGCCAAAGGATGGCGCTCGTGATGACAAACAATTGGAGGGGCGGCATTTTGGCCCGTAAATCACTCCGCGCCTCTGTGTCTCTGTGGTGAATGTTCGCTACGAAGCACTCGACGCCGGCAACTGAATGGCATCTGCTCGCTCGTGCTGCCGGCGCGCGGCAAGATGCCGTTGGCGGAAGTGGCCTAAGGCCCGCTCGCCCCAGACGCGCACGAAGTAGTAATTCAGACCGGCGCCGATCACTCCGCTGACGACCGGTATGAGCCGGCCCGCCCATTTCTCCGCGATTTCGGTGCTGGCCTTGGCGGCGATGCGCTGGATGACGCGCGGCACGAACTTGGAAACCATCTGCTTTTCCACCAGCTCGCGGCCAATATCCACTCCGGCGGCGCTCGCGGCGGCGACCCACAGCTCGGCCTCTTCCTCTGCGGTGTTATAGGGGAAGCCGTAGACCAGGCTCAGCTTCTGGATCATGCGCATGGTGATCGCGGCCAGGATGCCGAGGTCGGGCAGCACCGTGAAAAGCCCTCCCATCCCCAGCCCTGCACCTTCAGCGGCTGCCATCTTCATGCTGGCGCGAATGGTTTCTTCCGCAATGTGATCGAGGACGTGCAGCTCGACTCCGAAGACCCCGCGTAGGTGATGGCCGGCAGCCCGTAGGCCAAGCGTAGGTGCTCCATGTATTTTTCAGGATCGACCTTAATGGTCTTGTAGGCGCGAGTGAAAGCCCTGCGAATGGCTGCTTCCAGGGCGCGCCGCATCAGGGATTTGGGTTCGGCGTCAGGCATCGATTTAAGTATAGGATGCGTTGAGGGCCGCTGTTCGCCTTTCGCTCTTCGCTTTTCGCCAGAGATCAATGCCAGCAACATCACGGGCTGACCACCGCGGAGTTCCTTTTCGTCCTGTGTTGCTCTGATGATTGCCCGGCTGGCCAAGAGCCAAAAAGCGAAGAGCGAAAGGCGAATAGCGAAGAGCGGCCTTTCCCCCTGTGCTAGCATCAAGTCTGCTGATGCCTGCCGGTAAGCTACAAGTTGTTCCTCTGGGCGGACTCGGCGAATTTGGCATGAATTGCATGGCGATTCGCTGGGGCGATGACATCATCGTCATCGACGCCGGACTCATGTTCCCCGAATCTGAGCTGCTGGGCGTGGACATCGTCGTCCCCGACATCCGCTATCTGCTGGAGAATCGGGAGCACGTGCGCGCCATCGTGCTCACGCACGGCCATGAAGACCATATCGGCGGCCTGCCCTGGATTCTGTCCGAGCTCAACGTTCCGGTCTACGGCACCGAGTTCACCCTGGCCTACGTTGAGGGCAAGCTGGAAGAGCACGGCTTGCTTGACGACGCCGTGCTCAACGAGATTCGTGCCGGGCGACGGCTTCAAGGTTGGCCCGTTCACCATTCATCCCATCCAGGTGACACACAGCCTGGTGGACTGCGTTGCGCTGGCCATCCATACGCCGCTGGGCATTCTGATCCACACCGGCGACTTCAAGGTTGATCCGACTCCCACCGACAATAGGCTCTTCGATCTGCACTCCTTCGCCGAGTACGGCAAGCAGGGCGTGCTGGCGTTGTTCCAGGATTCGACCAACGTCGAGCGCCGCGGCTACACGCCAAGCGAACGCGCCGTGCGCGCGCGCTTTCAGGAAATCTTCGCGCGAACCGAGAAGAAGCTGTTCATCGCCTGCTTTTCGTCATCGATCCATCGCATCAAGCTGGCGATGGAGGAAGCGTTCGAGCATGGCCGCAAAGTCGCCGTGGTGGGGCGCTCGATGATGGAGTCGACCGAGATCGCGCAGGACCTGGGATACCTTGAAGTGCCGGACGGGCTGCTGATTCATCCTGCGCAGATGCAGGGAGCTGCCGCCCGACAAAGTTTGCGTGCTCATCAGCGGGACGCAGGGCGAGCCGATGTCGGCGCTGTCGCGCGCCGCGGTCGACAATCATAAGCACGCGCGCATCGCGCCGGGCGATACGGTCGTGCTCTCTTCGCGCATCATCCCCGGCAATGAGAAGGCGATCTATCGCGTGATCGATCACCTCTTCCGCCGCGATGCGCACGTGATCTACGACGACGGCTCGACGCCGCCGGTGCACGTCAGCGGACACGCCAGCCAGGAAGAGCTGAAGCTCATCATCAACCTGGTGAAGCCGCAATACTTCATTCCCGATTCACGGCGAGTATCGCCAGCTCAAGCTGCACGCCGAACTGGCTGGCGCGATGCATGGCTCGGTAGGACACGTGCTGATGGCCGAAAGCGGCGACATTCTGGAGTTCGACGAATTGGGCGCGCGCAAGGCCGGCAAGGTTCCGGTGGGGCGCATCTGCATCGATTCGAATTCCATGGGCGACGTGGTGGAAGACCTGGTCATTCGCGACCGCCGCCACCTGAGCGAAGATGGGATCGTGCTGCCGATCATCGCCATCAACAAGCTGACGGGCGAAGTCGAGAGCTCGCCGGAGATCGTGATGCGCGGCTTCAGCGGCAGCATGGCTGAGAACGGATTTCTCGATCAGGCGCGCCAGACGGTGATGAACACGCTGCAACGCTTCGAGCGATGAAGAGAAGGGCGACTACGGCATGATCAAGGAGAAGATCCGCCAGGACCTGAAGCGCTTCATCGTGAAGAACACGTCGCGCCGCCCGCTGATCATGCCGGTGATTCTGGAAGTGTGAAGCCTGCGTTCGGGTAGTGCTGGCCTTCAGGCCAGCGTTAATGCCGCCGGAAATCTTAGGGCTTTAGCCCCTGCACTTCGATAAACTCCTCCCAGGGGCTAAAGCCCGAATCTCATAAGACCGATCTGCGGCACGGCTGAAGCCGTGCCCTGATACCTGGATCCGGCGCATTCTCGGGTCTCCAGGATGCGCCGAGGGCTGTGTTTATCAGTGTTCTACTTAGATTTTGATACTCTGACACTTACCTAACTTTTGGTGAAGTAAGTGTCGGAATGCGCAGATCGCCTCGAAATCTAAGAATCTCCTGTAATCATGCTGGTCTCACGCACTTCGGTGGCGTCTATTTCTTTCGCGAATTTCTGCAAGTGCTGCAATTGCGACATGTTCTCGCCCAACAACTAGTTTATCCCAGGCGCAACCGCCGCTATACCGTTCCCCAGATGATGCTGGCCCTGATCTACCCCATTGTGCTGGGCCTGGATCGCCTCGAAACCGCGTCATTCCTGCGTTCCAACGGCACCTTCCAGTACCTGACCGGTCTGCCCAGCTTCCCTGATCCGCAAACGTTGCGCCGCTTTCTACTCCATGCACCGCCACAGTTCTGGGAACAGCTTCATCGCGTAAACGATCGACTGCTGCAAAAGTTCATCCACCTACCCGACCACCGTTCTCGCCTGATCTTCGACCTCGACAGCACCGTGGTCACCGTCTTTGGACATCAGGACGGGGCCGAAGTCGGCTACAACCCGCGTTATCGCGGCAAGCGTTCTTACAACCCGCTGCTGTGCGTGGAAGCCAACTCCACCTACCTCTGGGATGCCGAACTGCGCGCCGGCAACGCCGGAACCTGGGACGGCAGTCCCCAACTGCTCGATACCTGCTTCGCCAATGTTCCTCCTGATATCCGCGAGCTGCGGGTGCGGGCCGATGCCGGTTTCGGTTTGAATCCCGTTTTCGACGCCCTCGAATCTCGGCCCGCCGAGTATGCGGTTGTGGCCCGCATGACCCCGGCTTTGCAACGCCTGCTGCCGGGACTGCGCTACACCCAGGTCAACCGCCATTGGGAGATGGCCGATTTCCAACATCGTCCGCAGAGTTGGTCGCGGGCCCGTCGTTTCGTGGTCGCGCGCCGCTTCCTTTCCGCCGAGGAGAAGCAACCCACCCTGTTCGCTTTGGGCCGTTATGTCTATCGCGCCTGGGTCACCAATCTCTCGCTCACTCCGCTGGGCGTCTGGCACTTCTACGACGCGCGGGCCGCCATCGAGCCGCGCCTCGGCGAGTTGCTGGAGGATTATGCGCTGCGCAAAATCCCCACCCGCTCGTTCGAGGCCAACGCTCTGTTCTTAGAAATCATTCGCCTCGCCTACAATCTCGTCACCGCCTTCCAATGGCTCTGTCTGCCCGATCCCTGGCAACGGCTGACCCTCTCTAAGCTGCGCTACAAACTCTTTTTGCTGCCCGGCGAACTCACCCGCCCGCAGAATCGTCCCATCCTGCGATTGCGTGAATCCTCCATGTTGCAGGCGCTGGCCGACGACATCCTGCGCCGGACCAACCAACTTCGCCCTCTGATACTCTGAAACCGTCGTTTTCACGCCGGATCTGAGTGATACAAAGCTCCGCCCGGACATCATCATCTTGGTTCATAGTTCCATGCGCTCTCGAGGTCGCCTGCTGGCTTGGGCCTTGCTTCTAGTTCCTGTGCTTGTTGCTTGCTGTATCCCATCGCACAGAACTATCTGCGCGCGGCCTCGCTGCTCACCCGCATCAGCAATCCCGACGCCAAGGGCTGGATTGCCAATTATGACGTTCATCCGGTAGACACGCGCGACGAGACATTCGAGGTCGACGGCAGGCCCACGCCGGCGCGCATGTATTCGCCTCGCGGGGTTGGCTTCGCGCCGGGAATCGTCGTGGTGCATGGCATGCACGAGCTGGGAATCAACGAGCCTCGTCTGGTGAGCTTCGCGCGCTCCCTGGCCGCCAGCGGATTCTTTGTCATGACGCCCCAGCTTCAGGGCATCGCTGACTATCGCGTCGAGGCCGAGTCGGCTGCGGTGATTGGGACGGCAGCACAGTTCTTCGCTCGTCAACTCGAGCGTGCCAAGCGTCGGGAGTGCTGGGCATTAGCTTCTCCGGCGGGCTGGCGCTGGTTGCGGCCACCGATCCGCAGTACAGCAGTTCCATCGCCTGGATCGCCACGGTTGGCGCGCACTATGATCTGGCGCACGTGCTGCACTTCTTCGCTACCGGCGAAGCTGAGCGTCCGGATGGGAAGCTTCGAGCATCTCACGCCGCACGAGTATGGCCCGCTGATCGTCGTCCTCGATCGTCCCGGCGATTTTTTCCCGCAGCAAGACACCGCCAAAGCTACCGAGGCGATCAAGCTCGTACTGGCTGACGAAGGGAAGAAGTCGGAGGCGCTGACCGCGCAGATGACTCCTGCCGGCCAGGAGGTGATGCAGCGGATTTATCACAAGCAACTCGACAGCTTCCGGCAGGCGATTCTCGGCGAGATCGAGAAAGACCGCGAGCAGTTGGCGGCGGCGTCGCCCGCGGGACGGCTCGGCTTTCTGCACGCGCCTGTGCTGCTGTTGCACGGCTCCGATGATACGGTCATCCCTCCCACCGAGCTGCTGTGGCTGCAGCAGAGGATTCCGCAGCGAGTATCTGCTCGAGGCTCTGGTGAGTCCGGCAATTTCGCACGTTGATGTCGGGCACAAGGCGAGCTTCCGCGAGCAGTTCGCCCTTGTACACTGGATGGCGAAGCTGATTCGCCTGGCGCGGAAATGCGCCGGGTGCGCAGTCGGCGGAACTGCCCGCCGGAACATGGGTGCTTTCGCCACGCTAGATTTAGGCCCTCATGGTTACCCTCGACGACATCAAGGCAGCGCAGCAGAAACTGCGCGGCATTGCTGCGCGCACGCCGCTGGTTCGCTACTACCCGCCGGCGGAGAAGAACGGAAGCTCGCAAAGCGGCAACGGCTTCGGCGAACTTTGGCTGAAGCCCGAGAGCTTTCAGCCCATCGGCGCGTTCAAGCTGCGCGGCGCGTACAACAAGATCGCTTCGCTGAGCGAGAGCGAGCGCGCGAACGGCGTCATCTCGTACTCCAGCGGCAATCATGCGCAGGGCGTCGCCTACGCGGCGCGAGCCTTCGGGTTGAAGTGCGTGATGGTCATGCCGCGCAACGCGCCGAAGATCAAGGTCGACGCGACTGCCGCGCTGGGAGCGGAAATCGTGACCGTCGGCGGCAGCAGCGCCGAGCGCATGCAGCGAAGGCGGAAGAGCTTGCCGCGCAGCACGGCTATGCGATCGTGCCTCCGTATAACGATCCGTTCATCATCGCCGGGCAGGGAACAGTGGGGCTGGAGATTCTGGAAGATTGCCCGGATGTTGACCTGGTGCTGGTGCCGGTGGGCGGCGGCGGGTTGATCAGCGGGGTTTCCAGCGCGATCAAGCTGAGCGGCTCGAAGGCGAAGGTCGTCGGCGTCGAGCCCGAGCTGGCCAACGATGCGCAGCAGAGCTTTCGAACGCGGGGAGATTGTGCAGCTTCCGGCGGAGCGGGTTTCGAGCACGTTGGCCGACGGTTTGCGCACGCAGTCGGTCGGGCCGCTGAACTTCGAGCATATTCGCAAGTTTGTCGACGACATCGTTACCGTGACGGAAGACGAGATTCGCAGCGCCATGCGGCGCGCCGTCACGTCGGCGCGCATCGTTGCCGAGCCCAGCGGAGCGGTGACCTTTGCGGCGTGGCTGTTTCATCAGAAGAAGCTGCCGAAGGCGAAGAAGACGGTCGCGATCATCAGTGGCGGCAACGTCGAGCCGCAGTTGCTGGCAGAGGTGCTGGGGGAGGAGATTCCTGCAGCCGAGTAATTTCGGTTGTCATCACGAGCCCGCTTTGGGCGGCGTCGGGCGAGGGATGCTGCAATCTCGTCATGCTCGGCGCGCGATGTGCGATGGTGACTCTCGCGCGTCCCCGAAGGGGACAGACATATCTAAGCCCAGCGTTTTAACGCTGGGAAGCGTACCGTGAGAATGCCCGGAGTCCCCTGCAGGGACGACATGTGCCGTGCCTACGGCACTCCAATCATCGTTCGGTCGTTCGCAGCGCTGAAGCGCTGGGCTTAGATATGCTGTCCCGCGTTGCGGGAACCGGGGATTGTCACGTTCGTCGTTGAACTTAATCGCTCAAGCCTGATCACCCTCACGCATCGGCTACAATCGTTCTTCATGCTCACAGTTACGCGGTCAAGCGCACTTACTGCTCGTTATGCTGCTTGCTCCACCCTCGCCTTCGCCGCCGTTGGCCCGCGCGGCGTAACCATTCGCGAAGGCGTCATCTACATCTCGCCCGACACGAACTCGGCCAAGCTGTCGAACATCTCGCGCGGGCGCGACGTAGTCGTGCTGGAGCGCACGCCGGGATGGGTACACGTGGTCGGCACGGTCGAGTCTAATCCTGAACTGGAGACCGAGCGTAACGTCACCGGCTGGATGCTCGACAAGGGAATCATCCTGCCCGATACACCCGAGGGCGACAAGATCATCTTCGGCGAGGCGGCCGATTCGGAGTATCAGGCCAGCGAACGCGGAGGCCGGCGCGGCGCAGCGCAGGATGCCTTGCGGCTCTACTCGGCGGTGGCTGAGTACTTCCCATCTTCGCCTCTGGCTGCCGAAGCCGCGTATCGCGCTGCCGATATCCGCTGGCAACTGGATTTGGCTGACCAGAGGACGCGTCCCTCGGCGAAGCTGCGCGATCCGCACATGCGGCTGCCGCTGGATGAAAGCTACATGAAGAAGGTGATCAAGAAATATCCGGGTACGAAGTGGGCCGACCTGGCCGCGTACAACCTGATCGACAACAAGCTGTGCGGCGATTGGGAGGCGCAGGCCGAGTGCCCGGTGAAGGAAACGGAGATCTACGTCAAGTACGTGGACGAGCATCCCAAGTCGCCCAAGGCTCCTGAGGCGCTGTACAACGCGGCATGGCGGCAGGCAGCGCTGATCACGATTTACAAAACCGACAATCAGCAGAAGAAGGCAGACGACGCGGCCGCGCGCGCCGTCGTCCTGGGCAAGCGCCTCGTCTCGCAATACCCCGACTCTACCGACTGGTCGAACCGAGCAGCTACTCTGATATATATGGTTCAGACTGGAATTCCTGCTTTCGGAAATGCGGTGGAGTAGCGGGCCGGAGACTTCTCAACGCAGTCTCCTTCCTTGCATTGTCATGACGAGCGAAGCGAGGCATCTGTTCTCGATGGCAGCGCGAGCAGTTTGGAATTGTGGAAATTGCTAGCCGGCGAATGCTCTACCAAGCACAGAGCGTTCCGATGCCGGCGAGAGCAGATCCCTCGCTTTGCTCGTGATGACAATTCTTTTAGCTCGTGAGATGTAAGACTGAGCACAAATCTGCAGCACCGAGGATCATTTGAACGACTACCTGCTGTCTGTCCTGCTGGGCATCATTGAAGGTCTGACCGAATTTCTTCCCGTGAGTTCGACGGCGCACCTGCGAATTGCCGAGGCGTTTCTCGGAGTCGACCTGGGCAACGGCTACTGGAAGATGTTTTCCATCGTGATCCAGTTGGGCGCAATTCTGTGCCTGCCGATTTACTTCTGGCCGCGCATCGTCGAATTCATGCGCGACTTTCCGCAGGGCAAGCGCGGCGACCGGACGGTGCTCACCCACCCGCTTTCGCTGACCATCATCGCCTTCGTCTGCACTGCGATTCCCGCATTTCTGCTGACCAAGATCATCGGCAAGCATCTTGAAAACCTCCACATCATGGCGTAGTCGCTGATCATCGGCGGCATCGTTATGTGGATCGTCGACGCCATGTACGAGCGCTCGCAGCACAGGGCATTCGCGCGCGGCAATCTCACCACCGACATGGAAGAGATGTCGCTGGGGCAGGCGGTGTGGATCGGATTGTGCCAGATCCTGTCGGCGGTCTTCCCCGGCACCTCGCGCTCGATGTCGACCATTACGGCCGGTGAACTGGCAGGCATGGACCGTCCTACCGCGCTGGAGTTTTCGTTCTTTCTCTCGATCCCGACGATGGTGGTTGCGACCTGCTACGACCTCTTCAAGTCGCTGCGGCCACACCATGGCGAGCCGAGCGTGATCGGAGAGCTGCCAACCGACGCGCACCATATCATTGTCCTTGTGATCGGATTCGTGGTTTCCTTCATCGTTGCGCTAGGCGTTGTGGCCTGGTTCATGCGCTGGGTGCGCACGCGAGGCTTCACCGTCTTTGCGATTTACCGCATTCTGCTGGGCGGGTTCGTGCTGTGGTGGGTGGCGGGACGGATGGTGGGATAGAGGTCAATCTAGCTGTTGGCCGCGGGCAGGCGGTCGGGCTTGGTCGTACGACTTACCGCGCCTGCACCTTGTTCGGCCGGGCGTCCACGTAAAGTGTTCAGCGCGCGCCACGCCATGCCCAATGCGGCGCCGATGGGAGTCGAGCAAATCCACGAGCTGAAATACCAGGGGATGCGATAGTCGCCGGGCCGGCGGAACTGCCGCCGTATGTCGGCCGCGCGCCGCCACTGTCCGTGATAGCCCCACACGCAAGCGGTCTTGAAGGCACGCAGGGTACAGAAGTCTTGAAACAATTGCCGGTGCCGAGGCGGGCATGCCTGGTCGAAGTAGTCAGGATCGATAAGAAATGGTTCCAATGGCCGCACCTGCTTCAGCCTCATGCTCAGGTTCAAATCGCTGGCCTCGCGATGGATCGCCATGGTTTCGCGCAACGAAAATGACGACCCGCTCGTTCAGCAGAAACTTAAGCCAGAGATACGAATCCTCGCCGAACGTGCAGCGGTCCTCGTAGAAGCCTCCCCACTTGCGAACCAGTTCCGTGCGCGCCACCGTCGACTGGGAATTCATGTAGGCGATCATGTAGTGAAGCATCAGCGGGGTCTGGCCTTCGAGCACCTGAATGCCGTCGCGAAAGCCGCGACCGCGCCACAGCGCTTGCGATGGTCTCATGCCGGGCTCATCCATGTAGCCTTGCGTGAGGCATCCCAGTTCAGGATCTTCCTGGAAGACACGCACCGCCGTCTCCAGGTAGTCAGGAAACCACTCGTCGTCGGCGTCGAGGAAGGCGATCAATGGAGTTTGCGTCTCGGCGATTCCGCGATTACGCGCGGCGCCAGGGCCGGCATTTTTCTGATGGATGACGCGAACGCGAGGATCGCGAAAGCTCTCGGCGAGCTCGCCGCTATTGTCGGTGGAACCGTCGTTGACAACGATGACCTCGAAGTCCTGGTAGTTCTGCTTGGCAACCGAGCTTAGGGCCCGAAGAATATACGGCCCTTTGTTGTACAGGGGAATTACAACCGTTACATCCGCCATCAACGCGCTCCCGGGTTCCAGTGCCAGCTCAAATATACCGCACACGACATTGTGACTATGGCAGTCTCACAGTTAATGTAGTCTACCTCTCGCCTTGAAAGGGCACGGCTTCAGCCGTGCCGCATGTGGCATCAACGCAGCCGGGCTTTATTGATTCCTGCATAAGTAATGTCCTATTTGAGCCGCAAAAAAAGCGGGCTATGGTGAATAAAGGAACGCAACAACCAGGATTGGCGTTGCAGGCTGCGAGCCGACTGACGGGCGGCGTCGGCCAGCGCATCCAGCTCCAGCTGCGCCCGATTGGCCATGGGATTGTTCTTCAGCCAGCTCCAGGCGTACTCCACCGGGTTCAGTTCCGGAGCGTAGGCGGGGAAGTAGCAGGGCTGCGGCCAGCCGCGGGCGAGAAGAAAGTCTTGCGTGCGGCGGGCGCGATGCGCGTTCAGCCGGTCCCACAGCATCAGCCAGGGGGCGTCGAGTTCGCCATCCAGGGCGGAGAGGAAGGCCATCACTTGGGCGGCGGCGTATCGCTGGCATGGAGGCGAAAGTAGAAACGTACGTCATCACGCGCCGGCGAAACGCACAGGGCGGCAATCGCCGACCCCTTGCGATGGTGCGCGCCCCGCTGGTACAGCACCGGGGTCTGGCCCGCCGGAGCCCAACTGCGCCGCACCAGCGGGGCCATCAGAAAGCCGCTCTCGTCCAGAAATACCAGCCAGGCCTTCAAGCGCGACGCTTTTTTTTATGGCGGGCCATTGCTGCTTCACCCATTGGCCAATCGCTTCCTGGTCGCGTTCCACCGCCCGACGTACAGGTTTTTGAGGAGTGAAACCGAGGGCATGCAGCAGGCGGCAGACATGATCGGGATGGTAGTGGATGCCAAACCGCTGTTCGATCCAGCTGGCCACGCGGGGACAGGTCCAGAGCGGGGTAGCGAAACCCGCCGCTTCCGCGCCCCCGAGCAAGGTCTTCTCCAGCCGTTGCCGCTGGGCGGCACTGAGTCGCGGCGGCCGTCCGCAAGCGGGTTGAGCGGCCAGCGCTTGCCGGCCCTGGTGGCGTGCGGCCGAGTTCCATCGTCGAACGCTGCGACGATCAACCCCAACCCGTTGCGCGACTTCGACCGGACTGAGTCCTTGTTGCAGCAGAGCCAGCGCGCGGTAACGACGCTGCTCCAGTTCGTGCGGACTGCCACTGGGACGCATACCAGCAGTATAGGACATTATTTATGCAGGAATCAATAGCCCCTGAGGGAACTCGGTCTACGCCTTCTCTGAACACGCTCTGAGCTTGCCAACGTTGATTGGTGAAAGGTTGAAAACGACTGTGGTCCGTATAGAAACGGTAAGTTCAAGCCATTCCGGGAAACGGCGCGAGGACGATTACGAGTGCGTTGGGGCTTGGGGCTCGGCTCAGCTTGCGGCCGTAGCATGTGTAACTCGCTCGCGCACGACAGGCTGGCGTTGTCGCGCACGCCGGAGGTACACCACCAGCAGGAGCAAAGCGAAGGCGGGAAAGACCAGATAAGGCCACCAGTCGTCGAGGCCGGGTTTGTGGACAACGGCGTCTATCGGAAATGTTAGCGAGGCGCCCTGGGCATTGACGCGCACCAGCCACGCCCCTGCCACCGGCAAATCGATGGTCGCCGAGTTCAGCAACTTGTTGTCGGCGTCGCTCTCGTGGCCGCGCGTCTCCGACGCCTCGTTTGGTGCTGCGCCCTCGCGAGTGGCACTCACCTCGACCTGCGCATCCAGCAGCGGCGAGCCGGTTGCGTCCTGCACCAGAACGCTGATGTCGTTCGCGCCCGCGATCAGTTCGTCACCGGCGTATACGGAGAGCACGAGGTTCCCCGTCTGCTGCCGCGCGCGCAGCACAAGATCGTCCTCGTCGGAGCCGGAGAACGCCAGCACCGCCGAAAATGCCAGTCCTATGGCAAGGAAGAGCGCGAGGAACGAGATGGCATCTGCTCCCCGGCTGCTGAGTCCCAACTTCGCCATCGTATGCTGCCACGCGCCGGCGAGTAGCGGCTTGCGCTTCTTCAGCCTTTGCAGTTGCAGCAGCATTGGCGGGCGTGCCAGGCACTCGAATGGCAATCAGGATCGCCGGAAGCAGAAACGCAACCGAGCCCACAACCCACATGATGGCTCCGGCGGCTGCCTGGTCTTCTCGCGGCGAGAGCCCGAAAACGCGAGGTGCATCGATGTAGGACGGGTAGAGCACGCGATCGGCAAAGACGAGAACGGCGGATAGGATGGTGTTCAGCAGATCGGCCACGAGCAGGTACGGCACCATGGCCCAGCGCGGCCATTGCAAGCGGCTGGGCCATGGCTGAATCACCGGCCACCAGAAAATCAGCGAGGTCACCAGAAAACAGGCGTGCTCGAACTGGTGCCACGCAGGCGACCGAACGGCCAGTTCATATAGGACCGGCACGTGCCAGCCGAGCATGACGACGCCCATCAGCACGAGCGCGAAGACCGGCTGGGTCAGCAATCGGCCAAGTCGCTGCGCCGGCCTCCAGTTGAGGAACGGCCCGGCAAACTCGCGCGCGGCAAAGACGGGCAGTCCGCGCACCAGCGGAATCAGTGGCGCACCCAGCAGGATGAGCGGCGGCGCGATCATCATCAGCACCATGTGCTGCAACATGTGCGCGGTCAGCAGCCAGGAGTTGAATACGTCCATGGGCGAGGCCAGCGCGACCCAAAGGGCGAAGAGGCCCGCCAGAAACGCCCACACGCGCCACGAGGGGATCAGAGGGAATCCCGCGCAGCGCAGCAGGTACCAGCCGCGCAGGTAGATGAGCGCGGTGAAGACGATCGCCAGCGTCGGAATCCAGGGAACGGACCAGGACGACAGCGCGGATTGGAGAACGGGGGACATTGTTTTGGCTGAAGGAGTGCGTAGCTTCAACGTGCTGGCGTACCTTCACGATTGTGTCATCCCGAGCGCAGCAAGGACCTGTCTCGCCTTCATGTGCGCTAGAGCGGGATCGCGCATGGTCACTCAGCGGCGAAGCAGTCCGCCGCGCTGCAAGCAGCGCAAAGGCAAGTCTTTCAGCAACCTGTAAACGTCGTGCCCCTTCAAAAACAGCCGCTTCTCCTAGCTTTTCAGCACCCTGTGAAGGCCTGCCCCTTCAAGACAATGCCTGCCGGGAATCTATTGCTTTTCCCCGACCGGCTGAGATTGGGGAGCGGGCGCGCTCGCTGCTTGCGCCGCGGCATCGCGCGCCGGAGACTGGTTCGCCGGATGCAGCGTCTCCAGGAACGAGACCAGCGCGGTCACCTCCGCCGGATTCAGGTTCTTGCCATAGGCCGGCATGTTGCCGCCGCCCTGAATCACCTGGCGCACCAACTGATCATGCGTCATGCGGGTGGCGACGCGATCCAAGTTCGGGGCCGCGCAGTCCGCCCGACCCGCCAATCGAGTGACAGTTGCGGCATTGCTTGCCCTGGAAGACCAGCGCACCTTGCCGCTGAAGCGGAGTCCTCCCATTCAAGAAGTCCACCGGGACAGGATCGCCGCTCCAGGCATTCATGATCGGGCTCCAGGGCGAATAGGTGGCGAGCCGGGTAAAGGTCCCGAGCGCGACGGCGATCAGCAGCAACGAAACGACCGCGATCGGCCGGCGCTTCCAGCTCTTCTCGCCTTCACCGGAGATGAACGGCAGCAGCACCAGGAATCCGATGGCGATACCGGGCCCAATCAGCAGCAGAGGCGTTTCCAGCGACGGCGGCAGCAGCGCCAGCATGGCGTAGAGCCAGAGGAAGAAGAAGTCGGGCTTGGGGATGGTTTGAATGATGGTCGGGTCGGGATAGCCGCTCGGTCCGAAGGGCCCGAAGTACGCAGCGCACAGCCATGATCGCGACAATGATCGTGGCGGAGAAGAACGCGTCCTTCCATGCGGCTACCGGCACGAACGGCACGCCTCGCTTGTGCGTCATCTCGTGGTATTCCTGCACGTAGGTGGAGCGGCGAACGATGCGCCCGGGCATGGGCCACTCGTTGATGCCCAGCTTCAGCACCATCAGCAGGTGCAGCGAGACGAAGCCGATCAGCAGTCCGGGGATGACGAAGACGTGCAGCGCGAAGAACCGCGACAGCGTGGCGCCGGCGATGATCGGTCCGCCCAGCAGCATATGCACCACGTACGGCCCAAGCACGGGGACCCTGCCGGTAATCGACGCGCCAATGCCGAGGCCCCAATAGGCGTCCTGATCGAAGCGCAGCACCTGCCCGGTGAAGGCCATGCCCAGCGTCATCAGCAGCAGGAAGACGCCGACGATCCAGGTCAGCTCGCGGGGAAATTTGTAGGCCCCGAACAGGAAGACCTGGCACATGTGGATGAGCACCACGGCCACCATGAAGTTCGAGCCCCAGCCGTGCACGGCGCGCAGGAACCATCCCAGGGTGACGCTGTGGTTGAGGAACTGAAGGCTGTTCCAGGCTTCGGCGGCGCTCGGGACATACATGAGCGCCAGCAGAATGCCGGTGAAGACTTGCAGGATGAAGATGGTCAGCGCGGCGCTGCCGAAGACGTACCACCAGCTCGCGGAGCTTGCGCGGGATGGGATGCTCGGTGGCCTCGCGAATCGCTCCGGCGATTTGCAGTCGCTGCTCGAACCAGTCGCCGATTCGGCTTAGCCTTGACATCCGCCACTCCTCTTCAGATCCGACGACAGCGCCGCGGTCGTCGACAGCGTCGGCAGTTGTCCCGCTTCGATCATCAGCTTGCCGTCTTCCACTTTGTAGGCGTACTCGAACAATCCGCGCTCCGGCGGACCCGAGGCGCGCGAGCCGTCCTGGTAGTACACGCCGCCGTGGCAAGGACACATGAACAGGCCCGACTGCGGGAACCAGCGCACCGGGCATCCCAGATGCGCGCAGTTGATGGCGAAGACCTGGAACTTCTCGCCCGACAGGCGGCGCACCCAGCAGGGAATGTCGTCGGTCTTGCCGTCGGAGACGCCGGTGATCGGGTTCGTATACTTCGCAAGCCGCGTCTGGTTTTCGGGAAACTCGTCCAGTTCGCCGAGAGTGATCCAGCGCTTGTAGCCGTCCCTTTTGCGCGGCGAGGATGGGCGATACCAGATAGCCGATGATCGGCGTCGCCAGCACCACTGCCGCCAGTCCATTCAGCAGCAAGCCGATCTTGAAGAAGACTTCGCGGCGCGTGATTAAGCTTTTCTCTTCCGGTTCGGGCGTCTGCGCGGGTTGCGGAATCATTGAGAACCTCCGGAGGTGCCGGCGGCGGATGAGGTCGCGGTTTGCACAGTTGCGGCCGCGGGACGATGCGACGCACAGAAAGGCGACCACGTCGGTGATGTCCTGCTCGGTCATGGGCTGGCCGGGAATGTTGTTGCGCCAGTCGGGAGCGTTGAAGTCGGGACGGCCGGAAATCACGATGGTGCGCAGCCCCTGATTGGTGATGAGGCTGAGATACGCGGGATCGAGAACCGATCCTGCCTTCGGACCGCCGGCCCCGCCATCACCATGGCAGCTTGCGCAGAATCTGCTGTAGACCGCCTGCCCACGTTGCGCGTCGCCGGCCGCATTTGCCGCATAGGGCGGAAGAGTAACGCCGCCAACCACGCTGGGATTGCTCCACCGCTGGCGAATGCCGTGAATGATGGCGTCGACCTGCGCATCGGTCAGCATGCCGCCTTCTTTTTGCGCGAAGGCCGACATGGCGGTTCCGGCGGCGACCCTTGCTGATGACCGACCGCATGGCGTCGTCACTCGCCAGCGCAAGGTACACCGGATCGCCGATAGCGATTGCCGCTCCGTGCCGCCCGTCGGCCCCGTGACATGCGGCGCAGTTCTGGTTGTAGAGCACCTTGCGAATCGAGAACGGTATCGGGATTGGGAACCTCAGGGCCGGGTGGAGGTTTTCCGGGAAGGCGACATCCCGAGGCTGAGCACAGGACGAGAGCGAGTGAGAACATTGCGGCGACGCGAAGCTTCATCGGCCTTCGTCTCCGGGCTCACGTTCCTTCAGGAGGCCGGGGGCTTCGATGCCGGCGCGCATCGCGAGGGGCAGGTTTTCCGCTTGTCCACTGCTTGTTGTGGCGGACGACGACCAGACCCGCCACGACACCGAACGCTACTTGCGAGGCCGCGAACCAGTACCAGTTGATCTTCTGGTCGAGCAGCGGATTGACGAAGTCGAGTACGGAATAGACCAGCCCGGTCCAAAGTAAGCGGAGCGATCACGCCGCCCAGCAGGATCGGCTTGCCGGGCAACATGGGCAGCATCGCGCCATACAGCAGGCCGACCAGCGTACACATGGTGAGGTGCAGGGCGAGCGCGAACAGCAGCCACATGGGATGGAACTGCATGAGTGCTTCGTTGGAGGGCATCGCGTGGGTTCGTAGAGGCTTCCCGCGATCAGGTTGATGGGGTACCAGATGCTGCGCGCAAAGATGACTCCGTACAGCATGGCGATGATCGCCATGGCGACGCCGCCAGCCAGCCCTCCGCGCACGCCGGAGACCACCGGATAGACCTTGAGCGGCAGCCAGGCACGTTGTATCTTCTCCGCCGCCTGCTACATGCCGCACCTCGGGCGCAGCCAGCGCCTCTTCTTCCGCGGGAACGGTGACAGTGAGCGTCACATGGTGCTCGTGCGGCAGCACCTGCGCGGAACCATCCCACCGCGGCAATGACATGAAGAATGGCGCCCAGAATGCTGACGGACGCATTGGTCAGCAGTCCGGCGAATAGCAGCGCAGCGCCCACAGCCAGGAAGAATGGCCACGCTGTCGGCGCGGGCAGCTGCACGACGACCTGCTCTGGCCGGTGCTCGACGGATTGTTGCGGCGTTGCCATGTTCTTTGATTTCTATCGCGCGATGAAGTACACCACCGACAGCACCACCACCCAGATCGCGTCCACGAAATGCCAGTACAGCGCGAACACTCCGATGCGCTGCTCGTGTTCGATGCGTGACGTAGCCCAGTGCGGTGAAAATCATGATGATCGTCAGGCCAGTCAGGCCGACGATCACGTGAGACGCGTGCAGGCCCACCAGCGAATAAAACGTCGTGCCGAACAGGTTGGTGCTGATGGTCAGCCCTTCGTGATAGATCAGCTCATACCACTCGCGCGCGGTGCCGATGATAAAGATCAGCCCCAGCACGATGGTGAACAGCCACCATATCCCGAACAGCTTTACTGCGTTGCGCTCGGAGCGCGCGCTCGGCCATCACGATGGTGAAGCTCGAGGCGAACAGGCAAATCGAGTTGAACACCGGAACGTGCAGCACCTCGTCTGGGATATGGCCCGTTCAGGCTCTTGCCCGCGTAGTAGAGGTAGGCAACCACGAAGATGCTGAAGATAGCCGACTCCGCGGCGATCAGGCACCACATGCCGACGCGGCCGCGCAGTTCGTGCGCCAGCGGCATCTCGGGTTGTTTCAGCGCAATGCTCGGTGCTGCCAAACGCAGTCTCCTCTACTCGTACTTCCAGTCCGGATCTTCCGGATGCTTCAAGTCCCACAGCGGACGTCGGCTGCGCACGGTCGGGAACGATGGCGAAGTTGTAGTCGGGCGGCGGAGAAGTGGTCGACCACTCCAGCGTCCATGCGTCCCAGGGATCGTTTCCGGCCTTCGGACCCTTGTACACCGACCACAGCAGGTTCACCACCCAGCACAAGATCGCCACGATCTGGAAGAGCACGCCGACGGAGACGATCAAGTTCCAGACTTCCCAGCCGCGGCTGGCCTCGTAGGTGTAAATGCGGCGCGGCATGCCCAGAATGCCGGGAATGTGCATGAAGTCAAAGGTCACATGAAATCCGATCAGGAACAGCCAGAAATGCCACTTTCCCAGCGTCTCGTTCATCAGCCTCCCGGTAATTTTGGGATACCAATAGTACGAGGCGGCAAACACGGCGAAGACGATAACGCCGAGGATGACGTAATGAAAGTGGGCGATGACGAAGTAGGAGTTGCCGAGCTGCCAATCGAACGGAGCAGCTGCCAGCATGATGCCGGTTAATCCCGCGATCAGCATCTGGGCCACGGCCGCTACGCAGAACAGCATCGCCGTGATGAAGATTAGCTTCCCTCCCCACATGGTGCCGAGCCAGTTGAAGATCTTGATTCCCGTGGGGACCGCAATGGCTGCCGTCGAAGCCACAAAGAAGGCGTTGGCGTACGAGGTCATACCGACGGTGAACATGTGGTGTGCCCACACGCCCAGGCTGATGAAGCCGATGGCAAGGGTGGCAGCCACCATGATGTTGTAGCCGAAGATCGGCTTGCGCGAGAAAACCGGGATCACCTCGGAAAGGATCGCGAACGCCGGCAGCACGAGGATATAAACCTCGGGATGGCCGAAGATCCAGAAGAAGTGCATCCAGATGACGGCCGAGCCGCCGGCCTGGGTGTCGAAGAAGTGCGCGCCCAGGTAGCGATCGAGCAGCAGCATGATCTGTGCCGCGGTCAGAGGCGAGATGACGATCAGTACCAGGCCCGGCCGTGATCAGGTTCAGCCAGGCCAGCAGCGGCATTTGCCCAGCGTCATGCCGGGGCAGCGCATGCATAGAGTCGTGGTCACGATGTTGAGAGCCGTGCCGATGCTGCCAATGCCGGCTGACCAGCAGGCCGATGATCCAGTAGTCGGTGCTGTGTCCCGGCGAGAAGGCTTGCGCCGTGAGCGGCGCGTAGGCGAACCAGCCAACGTCGGGCGCCGTGCCCGCCCCATACAGCCCATTTCCGCCGATGAAGCTGAAGTACAGAATGACGCCGCCCAGCGCGCTCATCCAGAAGCTGAAGGCATTGAGGCGCGGGAAGGCCATGTCGCGCGCGCCGATCATCAGCGGCACCAGATAATTCGCGATTCCAAAGACGATGGGCATGGCCGCGAAGAAGATCATGGTCGTGCCATGCATGGTGAACATGCGATTGAAGGTCTCGGGCGAAACCAGATGATTGTTGGCGACCGCCAACTGGGCTCGCATGATCGCGGCTTCCATCCCGCCGATTACCAGGAACAGAACGCCATAGCCGACATACATCAGCCCGATCTTTTTGTGATCGACGGTGACGATCCAGTCGTGCACACGCTCGAGGAACGGCCGGCTGGCCGCGCCCGCTTCGGGCACGAACATCGGTTGCGAAAGAGAATCAGCGTCGAACATCGGTGTTCCGCTTCAGTTCGGTAGTGCAGGCCATCAGGCCTGTGTCCCGAGCATTTTCGCTTCTTTTTATCCGCGGTTGAGGTCAATGACCTCAACCGCGGATCGGGAATTAACTGTCGTTTACGCGGGCCTGAAGGCCCGCACTACCCAGATCGCTATCGCAGCGTCTGCATGTAATCCGTTACCGCATCGATATCAGCTTCGCTCATCTGCATCGCCGGCATCAGCGCTCCCGGCTTAATGACATCGGGATCTTTAATCCACTGACGCAGGTTTTCGCGCGTGTTCTGGGCCGCCCCGGCAGCGATGGTTTCGCGGCTCATCAGGTGCGTGAGGTCGGGTCCGAACTTGCCATGCGCATTCGTACCTGCAATCGTGTGGCAGTTGACGCAGGCGGTTGTCTCGAAGATCTCCCGGCCATGAGCGGCACTCGCCGCCTGCACCGCGGGGCTCTTTTGCCCGTCAACCCACTTCTGAAAGTCTTCCGGCGACTCAACGATCACCCGCAGCAGCATCTTGGCGTGCTGTACTCCGCAATACTGGGCGCATTGCCCGACATAGAGGCCGGTCTCGTGCGGCTCAATCCAGGTTTCGTTGGGATGATTGGGAATGAGGTCGGTCTTGCCGGCAAGTTGCGGAACCCAGAAACTGTGGTCGGTGTCGGCGGAGAGGAGCTTGATCCGCGTCGGCGTTCCATTGGGGCCCTTAGCTGACCGGCACATGCAATTCATTTGCAGTGATGAATCCCTGCTGCGGATACTGGAACTCCCACCAGAACTGGTGGCCAACCGCAGTAACTTCCAGCGTGCCTGGCGGAAGCTTGGCGTCTTCCACGGCGTGGATGACGCGCGCCGTCGCCAGGAACAGCACGACGACGATGACGACCGGAATCACCGTCCAGGCCAGCTCCATCTGGTTGCTGCCGTAAATCTGCGGAGGCTCGCGTGCCATCGTCGTCGGCACGGCGGCGGAACTTGAGCACCGCATAGCTGAGCAGGCTGAAGACGGTCGAGGAAAATTCCGGCGCAGATGGCGAGCACGAACAGCGAGAGATGGTAGATGGAGTCAGCCGGGGTAGAGGCGGGGCTGAAGATATTGGGGATCGCCGGATCCAGCCGCGAGCTTGCATGGGCAATGCCCGCCCACGCGCCGCACGTCACCGCCAAGGCGCTGCGTACAAGAGATGCGGCTCCAGCTTTAAGACTCACGGCTTGAGTTCTACCCTTGTTGGTCTAAAACTGTTTTGAAATTGAGCAACCGCGTGCTAGCCACCCTCAGCCTCGGACTGATCGCGGACGATTCACTCGACCGCAATCGTACCAGGCCACGCGAAACTCTTCGGCGTGCTCGGATGATTGCTGTCCGCGCAGGGCATTGTCAAGGAAATTTCTCGTGTCGAAACAGGTGACCGTGCGGGCTTACGGGGCGAAGGCTTTTGCGAGGAAGCGGGAGATGTGCCAGGCGTCCATGTATTTGTAGGGAGTCTCGCCCAGGGTGTAGTGGCCGCACGGGAGCGCCTTGATGGTGGTGTCGAGACCCCGCTTCAGAAATTCGCTCGCAGCCTGCATGGAGAACTCAGGCAGGAAGGTCAGATCGTAGCGGCCGTAAATCATCAGCGACTTCTTCGGCCAGCGGTGGAACTTCTGGAAGTAAGCCATCGGGCTGATACACATCCAGGCGTCGCGCACCTGGTCGTGGTTCAGCACCCCTTCCATTCCCTTGCGGATGTGCCGCGTCGATTGGCCCGTCCACACCACATCGCCGAAGGTGGTGGAAGCGTGATTAAAAACATTCACCGTGATGCGCGGGTCGTGGGCGGCCGCAATGAACGCGTAACATGAGCCCAGGCTGGTGCCGACGATCCCCAGCTTCGTGTATCCCTGTTGCTCGAGCCAGTCGAGACAGGAACGAATGTCGGCGATCCCCTGACTCACGGCGTGAATGGTACGACCGATATTGGCCGAGACCGCGTAATCGGCCCGCGTCAGCCCCGCCGGGCGGCGGATGTCGTGGTACGGCATGCTCATGCGCAACGCCGCAATTCCCAGCCGGTTGAAGATGCCGACACAGGCCGTTGTGACTCACGCCGTCGGCGTTCCATTGCGGCATGACCACCACGGCGCGCTGCCCCTTAGCCGGGAACCAGCGCGCGTTCATCAGATTGTTTTCCGCCCACGGCGTATCGACCGCCGAGGTGAATCGCAGGAAATGCCCCGACTCGTCCTTTAGCTTCTGTCTTGGGCGGCTCGCTGCCGGTGTGAAATAACTCCACCTTGCGAGCTTCGAGGCGAAAATCGGTTGGGGGCTGGTACGCATAGAATTCATCGCTGTTGTCGATGATGCGCTGGTTCACCGCCGACCAGTACTCCACCATGGCGGCGGTGTCAGCGTGATCCTGCGGAGGGCGAATGTCAGCTACCAGCGGCCAGCCTGCAACCCACTCCGTGCCCCACTCCAGCGGACGCACGACGCGATTGGTATCCCGCGAGGTGAGACGATGCTCCCAGTTGTAGATCCAGCGCTGATATTTGGAACGCATGTGTACCTAGTGATGATAAAGGGAGAGGTAAGGAGAGTTCACGTGGTAGCCGTCTGAAGTGTAAGGTTTGCCATCGAATGACACGATGCGGGGGTTGAGTGGTAGACAGAACAGAGTGCTCCGAGGTCTGGATGACAAGTCAGCGTCGAAGCAATATTGTCCAGAGGCGACCGAATGCTGTCCAGACACCGAACATGATCGCCGCTGCTACCCCTGACATGAGTAGAACTCGGAGCCACGAAACTGGTGGCGCAGTCCAATCGATGTTCAGTTGCCGGTAAACAGGGCGTAGCGCCATCTGAAGTTGCGCGGTTACCTCGTGTACTACCGGTTGCCGGAAGAAGCCAGGAAACGGCACGTCAGCGAAATGCGGTGTCCAGTCCGGTGCAAAGTAGAGCAATGCTCTAAACGTCTGTCCGCGAAAAACCGCATCTGGCGGCACTTCGCCGAAGGACATGTGAAGCTCGTCTTGTAACATTCCGAAGAAATCTCGCTCGCCTTCGTATGGGACGAGCATCAAGATCCGCTCTGGCTTGATCAGCTCAATTGCTCGCTGCAGCTCCCATCGGAAACCGTCGGTTGTCCCGCCCATTAGAACTACCAGTTGAGCACATGACATAAAGCCTAAGACCATTTCGCGCCATTCGTTGCCTACGTAAGTACGATGGAAACCGATCTTCGGCAGTACCTCGCCGGGCTTGCCAATGGCCACGCATGGCCCAATCTGGGAGAGTACCCCTGCTAGAAGCTCTTCTTCGGTTCGAATCTTGATCCTCCCTCTACTCACGAAATGACTGTCGACGCGGGAGGTTTCCTCGTCCAGAGCAAATGACCGCAGATAAAGAATCGGAGGTCGATCATCCTTCGCCAGCACATCTCCGACCTTCGCTGCCGAAGCGCGGCGGGCTACACCAATCAGTCGCACTCCTATTGGGAGCAGGACAACAAACAGCAATCCATCGCCGAGAGTTCGTAGCGTGCCCCAGTGAAGTCGGGCAGGCAAAATAGGCACCACAAGCAGGTCCACAATCGTGACAAACCAGCCGATAGTCCAAACAGGCAACCAAGCGGTCGTAATCGCCCTCGCAAATCCAAACATAAGTAACGCGAACAAAACGAAGACCGCAGCCCCAAAAGGTCCTTTTGCGAAGGGCATGGCAGTTGACTCGAAGAGGGCCAGCGAGGCGAGAACAAGACATGCGAGACCGAGTATCCCGGCCAGAAAGCGAAGTTTCGGGAGGACCATCGTTTTGTTCCTGAGCTATTTAGGCCGGTGCGAGGATCTATCCTGAATAATTCTAGCCAGGATTCTCAGTTTGACGTGTGGGCCGGAATTTCCGTTTAGCTCCCGGTAGCCCGACACTATACTCGTTTTGGGACTCCAGCTGTTGAAAAGGCACGGCTTCATAGCCGCGCTGCAACGTTCGGCGTGCAAACGAATTCAGCCGTTGAGGAGGACTTAGCTTCCCGAGCTCATCGTCTCGCGCAACAAAGCAGCCAGCTCATCGGCTTTTTCAAGTGGCGGCAGGCAAGTGAAGTTCGTGCAAACTACCGCCAACGACTTTTCTCTTTCAGCGCAGGCAGGTTTGGTATGGTTTCCGCCAACACGGGCGGCAGATTTTGCGCAACGGCCTCGCTGTCGGTCAGGTGGACCACTGATTTGTTCAGCAGGAACGGACCGCGCGCCGCTTTCAACAGTTCGTCGGCGTTCTCGTCTTCGCCGACGACAACTACCTGGGTGTGCGGACGCGACATCCAGGTAGCGGCGATGCCGTAGGTTCCCGCGTAAATACCAAACTGCTCCGCAACGCCGGCGAACACCTCCAGGGTATCTTCCGCCTTGTCGCGATACTTTGCCTCATTTGTATAGGCGTGGAGACGCAAGAGCGCGAGTGCCGCGCTTGGGTTGCCCGCAGGCGTGGGCGCGTCCTGAAATGGTTTGCGGCGGGCCGAGAGAGCGCCAATCTGTAGCTTCTCTTCCAGGCTGGCTTCGGTATCAAAGAACCCGCCAGAGGTCTGGTCGGCAAAGCGCGTAATCATCTCGTCGGCGATTTTCTGCGCAAAGCGGAAGTAGGTTATCGCGCCGGTAACCTCGTAGGCGTCCAGACAGGCGATTGCGGTGAACGCATAATCGTCGAGCAAGCCTCGGACGAACCGCCTTTCGGCGCGCGGATCAGCGTAGGCGATGACGTGCGATAGTCCGCGATTGGTGTCCCAGGCTTCCGACAAAATTCGGTCGAGCGAGCGCAAGGCGAACTTGCGCGCCCCTTCCAGGCCGAGCGCCTGCGCTGCTTGCAGATAAGCTGAGACGCACATCGCATTCCAGCTGACATAGACAGTTTTGTCGACGAAGGGCGTGGGGCGCTGAAGTCGTGCGGCATACATCTTCGTTTTCGCCGAAGCCAGCAGCTCGATCACCTCCGCCGGCTGGCGGCCCATCTTGCTCGCGACCTCTTCCGGAAGCATCGCCACCCAGAGTACGTTCTTCGCCGGGTTGTGGTGCATCTCGCCGTGCTCGCCGATGTCGAAGTGCAGCGACGCGGCGCGAAACTCATCGTCGCTCAGCACAGCTTTCGCTTCCTCCGCCGTCCAGGTGAAATAGTCGCCATCGTCGTCGAGGTTGATATCGGCATCCTGCGAGGCGTAGAAGCCGCCATGCTGGCGATCGCTGAGCCACTCATCCATCCAGCGAATGATGTCGCGTGCGATGTGGGCATAGAACTCGTCGCCAAAGACCTGGTAGGCGTGTACGTAATTCTTCAGCAGCTCCGAGTTGTCGTAGGCCATCTTCTCGAAGTGTGGAACGATCCAGCGCTCGTCGACCGAGTAGCGATGGAAGCCGCCGGCAAGCTGGTCGTAGACTCCACCCTGCGCCATCTTGGTCAGCGTGGTCACGATGACGGTCTTCACCCGCTCTTCGCCGGTGCGGGCATACCAGTCGAGCAGAAGATCGACAGCCGACGAGTGAGGAAATTTCGGAGCGCTGCCAAAGCCGCCATGCTTTTCGTCAAAGATCGGCAGAGCAGACTGAACCATCACGCCTACAATGCGGGGCGAAAAGTCAGCCTCGCGCCCGGCAAATCCCTCGGCACTGTTGAGCATCTGCATGGTCTGGTTGGCCGAGTCGACGACCTCGTTGCGGCGCTCGCGATAAGCTTCGGCGATGGCCAGCAGAATCTTCTTGAAGCTCGGGCGTCCCCACTGATCGACTGGAGGAAAATAGGTACCACCGTAGAACGGCTTGCCTTCCGGTGTGAGAAAGACAGTGAGCGGCCAGCCTCCTGTACCGGCGATGGCAGAGACCGCAAGTTGATAGCGGCTGTCAACGTCAGGGCGTTCGTCGCGGTCGACCTTCACGGCGACAAATTCGCGATTGATGATCTCGGCAACTTCGGCGCTCTCGTACGATTCGCGGTCCATCACGTGGCACCAGTGACACCAGACGGCGCCGATGTCGAGCAGCACCGGCTTGTTCTCCTGCTGGGCGTGCGCGAACGCCTCTTCGCCCCATTCATGCCACTGGGTGGGCTGGTGCATGGCCGAGCGCAAATAGGCTGAAGAAGCTTGGGCGAGCGAGTTGGTGGCAGTCTGGTGCATGGCATTTCAGTCTAGCAGTTGAAAAGCTCACCACGGATTTACACGGATGTAGCCAATGCAAGAGCGTCGCCCAGCCATGGAGAGCAGATCCCTTGTATGTTACTTGCTACTCCCCGTGGCTTGCCCTTGGGTGTTAAGTGGAAAGGGCAGGTATGGGGTCCGGCGGGAAGGCCGTAGATCCCTGAGGCGCGGTGCCCCGAGGCATCGTAAGCCTGTAGCGAGATTGGCCTCCCGCCCTGCTTTCCGGAAACCGTGGAGAATCCGAGGCACAAAGCCTGCATGTTCAAGGTCGGCCGGAGAGTTGGCGTTGGGCGGGAAGCCGGAGCCAGCCTAGCACAGGAGGAGAGCGCAGATGAACTTTTGCGGAATCGACGTCAGTGCTCAGGAGTTGGTGGTCAGGGTGCGCCGGCAAGAGCGGGAGGAAGGGTTGCGTCGCTTCGCCAACACGCCAGCGGGGCATAAGGCTCTGTTGGGATATTTGCTGGGGCGGGGCGAAACCATGCGGGTTTGTCTGGAAGCCAGCGGCAATTACAGTTTGGACGTGGCCTTGGCGCTGGCCGGGCGTAAGGAAATCGAGTTGGAAGTGATCAATCCCAAGGCGGCGCGCCACTTCGCCCAAGCGCTGGAGCAGCGCAGCAAGAATGATCCGGTGGACAGCGCGGTGTTGTTGGAGTATGCGGCGCGCATGCCGTTCCTGGCTTGGCAACCGCCGCGGGAACAGGACCTGCAGTTGCGCGCCATCACCCGGCAACTGTCCTCGCTTACCCAAGAGCGGGCGATGTTTCGCTGTCGCCTGCATGCCGCTCAGGTTTCTCAGAGCACGCCCACCTGCGTAGTGCGTGAGTTGCGCCAAACCATTGCCCACTTGCAACGTAGCCTGGCCCGCATGACCAAGGCGGCACTGGTTCTGGTCCATCGTGACCCAGTGCTGCAGCGTCGCCTGCAGTTGCTGGACAGCCCCAAAGGGATTGGGGAAGCCACTGCCCTGGCAGTGCTGGGCGAGCTGGTGGTGATCGGGGAGCGCTCGGCCCGCGAGTTGACCAAGCACGCTGGTTTGGATGTGGTGGAGTTTACCTCCGGCACCTCGGTGCAGAAAAAGCCGCATATCAGTCATGCTGGCAACGCCTATTTGCGCAAGGCGTTGTACATGTCGGCGCTGACGGCAGCCCATCAGGAGCCGTACCTGCGGGCCTTTTACCAGCGCCTGCTGGCCGCCGGGAAACAGAAAATGCAGGCCCTGGTGGCGGTCATGCGTAAGCTTCTGCACGCCATCGTCGGTATGCTTCGTCACGACCAGCCCTACGACGGGGCCCGGCTGTGTCCGCCGATCGGAGCGGCAGTGCGCTGAAAAAGAAGAGAGGTTCTCCGCCACCTCTCCAGAGAAGAAAAAAGCTTGCGTTTTAACAGAGAATCTCGCTTCGCTCGTGATGACAAACTGATTTTTCACACCGGATTCAATGTGATCCTTAGTAATCCGTGGCTGCTTTTCCTGGAGCAAAGGGGACTCGCTCTCTGAGGCCGCCTGCATTATCGTTAGCAGTCATGAAACTCTCTGCCATCGCGTCTGCACTGGGAGCAACCCTCGAGAACGGCAACCCCGATCTGGATATCACGGGCGTGGCCGGTATCGAAGAAGCTGCCGCCGGGCAGATTACGTTTATTGCCAATCCGAAGTACATGGCCGCCGCGAAGACTACCGACGCGTCGGCGATTATCGTTGGCCACGATTTCCCGGCGGGAACCGCGTTGCTGCGCAGCGACAATCCTTATCTCGCTTTTGCGCGTGCGATCGAGCTCTTCTACCAGCCGCCTCACTATGCTCCCGGGGTTCATCCCACGGCGGTCATCGCCAAAACGGCGCGGCTGGGCGCGAATGCCCACGTGGGCGCCTACGTCGTCATCGGCGACGAGGTCGAGATCGGCGACAACGCCGTGTTGCTGCCCCACGTTGTCATCTATCGTGGAGCACGCATCGGCAACAACTTCTTCGCCCACGCTCATGCCGTGGTGCGCGAGTACTGCACGCTGGGTGATGACGTGATCCTTCAGAATGGAGCGATTATCGGTGCCGACGGTTTTGGCTTTGCACGCGATGGCGATCGCTGGCAGAAGATCACCCAATCCGGCCCGGCAGTCCTTGAGAATGACGTGGAGGTCCAGGCCAATGCCTGTGTCGATCGCGCCAGCATCGGCGAGACGCGCATCAGCCGCGGCGCGAAAGTCGACAACCTCGCACAAGTCGGGCACGGGTCCTCGGTGGGAGAAAACACGCTCCTATGCGCGCAGGTTGGCTTGGCGGGCTCCAGCGTAATTGGCAAGAATGTGGTGCTGGCCGGACAGGCAGGTGTGGCCGGGCATTGTCAGGTGGGAGATGGGGTGATCGTTACCGCCCAAAGCGGAACCCATGGCGACATCCCAGCCGGTAGCGTAGTCAGCGGCAGCCCGGCCTTCGACAATAAACAATGGTTGCGCGCCGTGGCGGTGTTCAATAGACTTCCTGAACTTGCTCGCGCGTTGCGCAAGCTGGCGCCCAGCGACGCCGCCAATCCGCAGAATCCGGACGACGAATAAGAAGGCGGCACGTCAGAAACATTGCGCGCTATTTTTTGTTTCGCGGCGACTGCAGCGACCAGAGCTGCTTCTAACTTCCCAGGATGAACGAGGACACAACCAACTCGTCGTATTCCAACACTACGGGCCCGCAGCTTGTCACTCCCGGTCCCATACGAGTGCTCTTGCTTGACGATAGCGAGGATAACCTGGTGCTGCGATCGGCGATTCTGCGCCAGAAAGGCTACAGAGTAGTTACTTCGAGCTCCATCGAAGAAGCGCAATCCAAGCTGCAACAGATCGACATCGCGGTACTCGATTATCATCTCGGCGCCGGGAAGTTCGGCACGGACGTAGCCAATACCCTCCGCCGCATGCGGCCGCAGGTCCCGATCATCATTCTTTCCGCCACGCTGGAGCGCAAGTTTGGTGGCATTGCCGATATGCACCTGCTGAAAGGCTACAGCTCGGTTGACGATCTGGTCGGCGCTCTTCGTACTTTTGAAGCTAAGAAACGCGGACGGCCGGTTGTAGTCGACGCCCGCGACTTCTACTACTCGCGAATTTCCATGGCCATGGGCGATGACATCGTGATGGAAATTCTCGATCGCGACGGAGTGTGGCAGTACGTGAATGATTACTTTGCATCCATGAACGGCCATAAGCGTTCCTGGTTTGTAGGGAAGAATCTGTTCGAGCAATTTTCCCAGCTTGGTGAGGAATGGCGCGAGACCTTACGAACCGTGTGCGACACGCGCGAGACTTATATCGACCGTCGCGGCTTCCGTGGGGCCTCGCATTTGCCGCGCAAGAGCGCCCATTGGGTCTGGAACGTACTCATATTTCCCATCAAGCTGCACGACGATCGTGATGGCGCGGTGCTCACCGCTCGCCTGATTGAGCGCAAGTAAAGGCAGGACGTTCCAGGCAAGCGTCGCAGCAGTAATTCGATCCAAATACAAAAGGTGTCCCGCAGCGGACACCTTTCATATTTTCCACAGTCAGACTAGGCAGCGCGGTTCCTTCTCCGTCGCTCGGCCCACCGCTTCTTCATCATCTCAGAGATACGCTTACGAGCCGCCGGGCTCATGGTGCGCTTTTTCGGCATGGCATACAAATTTCCACTCTGCGGATTCTTGGGAGGACGCCCACGCCGTGGTGCTGAGGAGATTCCTTGAAGGTTCTCCAGGGCTGTTATAGCTTGGTTAACTCGATCTCTCTCAGTGTGTAGTTGCTCAAGCACGCTCTTTATGTCCATTCCGGTCCTTTCTTCGGGAAGATAAAGTGAGTGTAACAAATCTATCGGCGATGGTTTGTCACGCCTCAAGTTTAGATACCCTAAGTCACGTCATGGTTTCACGACTTATTTTCTAAAGTTGGGTTTCAGACTGGCAGTAGGTTCGGACGGATAGCTGAAGCAGGTACGAAGTAGCCAAGCTTTACCCGTTGCCGGGCAAGCGTGTGAGTCAGGTTTCGGGTAGGCAAATTGGCTGCCGAGGAAGATCCAAGAGTTTGCCGAGGCGTGGCATCCTTCTTCTCACAATGATGTGTGCTGGTTTTGTCGGGTGGGCTTCGCGGGTGGTAACATAATGCGCGTGCAGCATTCTTTTCGTTCCTGGTTCATCTTCTTTGTAGCCGCTCTGGCAGCGGTTGCGGTTGTCATGATTACGGCGTGCGGTCAGTTCTTCCCGCCGGCCAACCAGATCGTTTCCATACAGCTGTCTCCGCTCAATGCGATCGTGGCGCCAGCCAAGTCGCAGCAATTCACAGCTACGGCGACCTACGGTAACAACAGCACGGGAGATGCCACGAACAACGTCACCTGGGCGTCATCCGCCACCAATGTTGCTACCATTACCAGTTCAGGGGTGGCGACGGGTGTCTCACTCGGCACAACGACGATTTCCGCCAGTTCAGGTAGCGTGAGGGCCAGTACAGGGCTTACCGTCAGTAATACTACGGTTACCAGCGTTACTGTGTCTCCCTCCAGCGTCAGCCTGATTTCTGGACAAACCCAGCAGCTTACTGCTACGGCAAATTTCTCAGACAACTCCAACAGTAACGTGACCAACTCTGCCACTTGGTCATCAAGCTCCAGTACGGTAGCGACGGTAAGTACCGCGGGGCTGGTTACCGCTGTTTCCACCGGGACTGCCACTATCACGGCGAGTTATGGCGGACAAACCGGCAGCGCCACCGTCACCGTGCAGTAGATGTCCTGAATTCGCGAGCATCGGTAGGTGGCGAGCCGAGTAACATTACCCCGCCTTTCAATAGCTCAAGCTGAAGCTCAGAATGTGCCAGTTCAGCAGGAACGCCGCATAGCCTATGAATGCCAGCATCAGCAAAGAGTTCCAAACCCTGGTCCAGAACCACAAATCCAATTCCCGCCAGGACCGTACAAAATACCAAATGCCGACAATGGCTCCCAGCACGTCCAGCAACGCAACCAACTGAAGTACCCGCAGACGGCCGTCGAACCGGCTACTTAGCAAGGTGATGTTGTTCTCGGCCGACGTCATCCAAATTCCCAGTGCGACCAGTAGCACGATGTTGAACGCGCACACGGTGCGCACCAGTTGGCGCACTGTGCGGTATTCGATGCTGAGCGAGAGCCGGTCACCATAGTGGCGTCGCAGCAGGGCATTGATCGGCCAGAATAGTAGGGTCAGCGCAAACATCGCCACGGATGAAATCAATACCACGAGATTCAGCTTCAGATCTTTCCACCATGGCACCGGCTGCCAGACGTGGATCGGCACATCCGTCACGATGATCTGCCGTCCGGCATAATCCCGAATGAATGCCAGCTGGCTCTGCCCATGCTCTTCGCGGAAGAACATCGGTCTGATCTCGCGAAACTTCTTAGGGTTGCCGGCAAAGTCTTTGACCTGGTTCAAACTGATGGTTCCGTCATCGTTCACGTGTACCTTTGCCTCGCCCAGCATCGAGGTGGCCGAAACAATCGTGGTTTCCGAACGGCGGCTCGACCAATACCTGCCCATGGCAGATTTTGCGTCGGCCGCAGAGTCCGCGACCGGTTGACCTTCCGGCGGCGTGTAAGGGAAGTACCGGTTCAAGAAGTTCTGCCAGAGGATGGTGCGAGGTGAGCCTTCGCCGCTTCCGGCACTGTTGTAGGAAACAAAGAAGCCCAGGTTCTGGTCGGGCATGAGGTGCATGTCGCTGTGGAACCACTGCGAGTCGCCGCCATGCCCGATGATGCGGTGACCGTTGCGCGTCTCCTCGTAAAAGCCGTAGGCCATGCCATTCAATTCGGGGACCAGCCCGAAGGTACGCGAGTGCATGAGCTGCGCAGTCTCGATCTTCAGGATGCGCTGGCCGTTGTATTCGCCATTTTGCAGGTGAGCGATCATGTATTTTGCCATGTCGGCGACGCTGACCGACATGCTTCCCGCCGGATAGGCCTCGACAAATTCAAAACCCTTCGCCGGCTCCGATGCCTTGTCATAGCCTTCCGACATCAGCGGCTTCAGGTTGTCGGGCAGAGGCTGGCGAAACGTCGCATGGGTCATCCCCAGCGGCTGATAGATGTTCTTCTCGATGTACTCCTCGAACGGCATGCCGGAAACGCGGCTCACGATATATCCGGCCAGCGTCGCACCATAGTTCGAATAGGCCGGCGTCGTGCCCGGCGGGAAGATCTGCTCTGGCAACCGCTTCTTCAGGTACTGATCGATGGGGTATAGATCAGACGCGTTGGCGACAAACAGCTCTTTTACCGACTCCTCCCATCCCGGGGTATGGGTCATCAGGTTGCGCATCGTAACGGGCTTGCCGAATGGTGCGGGTATTTTGAAGTCGATGTAGTCGTTCACGTCGCGGTCAAGATCGATCTTCCCCTGCTCGACCAGTTGCATCACCGCCGTCCAGGTAAACGTTTTGGAAATCGACCCCGGACGGAAGAGAGTATCGTCCACGCTCACGGGCGTCCGGCTCTTTATGTCTGCGAACCCATAGCCCTTGGCAAACAGCACCTTGCCATCCTTCACGACAGCTACTACCGCTCCGGCGATGTCGTTCTTCTGCAATTGGATGGGCACCACACCGTCGAGAAAGGCTTCGACATCTTGCTTGGTAAGCTGCGGTGTTACCTGTGGCGCCTGCGGGAGAGGCTGCGTGGGACCGGCCAGCTCGGGTGATGGTTTTTGCGGAGAGGGATTCGTCTCTTGCGGAATCTGGCCCGAAACGAGTGAACCGAAAGCCAGGACAAATAGTAGCGCGCAGCGCACAAACTTCGGCTGAGTCATGGTTTGGGCACAGCTTACACCTCTACAGCGTCTGCGAGGATTGTCTTAGGCGGCAACCGGCTGTGAGCCGTGATCCTGACTAGGCGTTCTGCTCGCTCCGTTGCAAGCGATGGGCGCTTTCCCGGCCCGTAATATTGCCTTAATATTTCAATCCGGCGAAGCGTATACAATCGCCGAGTATGCAAGAGAAACCGCTGGAAATCGAACGCGTGGATGGCCCCGCGGAGACAAGCACTCTCCGGCTGCATGGCCCCCTGCTCCTGGGCAACTTCTTCAGCTTTCAATCGATGGTTCGAGCTGATAATGCTCCCCTGCTAATCCTCGACATGTCCGACGTACCCTATATCGACTCGGCGGGAATCGGCTGCCTGGTGGGCGCTCACGTCTCGCGTGAGCACGCAGGCCGCAAGCTGATCGTGGCCGGAGCGGGAGAACGCCTTGTCACCGCGCTCAAGGTCACCAAGGTAGACCAGCTCTTTCAGTTCGCGCCTGACGTTGAGCAGGCCAAAGCCCAGGCAGGAATCGGGTAGGCGCGGCTGTGCTCGCGCAGCCGACCATCCAGCGACATGAGTTGAGGTTGCTGGAAGTTATCTCATAAATCGATTTGCCTTGTATCAGGGCACGCCTTTCAGGCGTGCCGAACGAAGCGGCGAAAATGTCGGGGCTTCAGCCCCCGCAAAACCTGGCGCGCAGGGGCTGAAGCCCAAGATAATCATTTGCCGACTACGGCCCGGCTAAAAGCCGTGCCCTGACACAAACCGATCTATGCGATGAGTTTTGTAGATTGCGACCTACTCCCCGGAGAACTCGGCAAACTCGCCCGTGTCGGGATCGGCCTGCCGTATGGATCCGCTGCCGATGTCGTACACCCAGCCTCGAATCATCACTTCGCCGGCGGCCAGGCGCGAGGCCACGCTGGGGTGCGTCTTCAGATTCCCAATCTGCTCCAGCACATTCGCCTCGGCCAGGCGATGGACCTTCTCTTCCTCCGGACGGCCGTGATAGTCGCGCAGCACGACCTGCTTGGCTTCGTTGCCGTGACGCATCCACTGCTGTACTCCGGGAAGCCCACTTGTCGTTTCAGGGTGAAGCAATGCCTTCATCACGCCGCAATCTGTGTGCCCACAAACAATGATCAGCGGCACCTTCAACACCAGATTGGCGTATTCCACCCCGGATGTAACGCCGCCCACAAAATCGCCATACGGCGGCACCATGTTGCCGGGATTGCGTTCAATAAAAATCTCACCCGGACCGGTCTGGGTAAACAGATTGGGGACAACGCGCGCATCGGCGCAGGTAATGAACAGCGCCAGCGGATTCTGTTTCCGGCGCAGGCTTTCGAATAATGCTCGCTGCTCGGGAAACACCTCGGTTTGAAATTTGCGGACGCCTGTGGCGATGCGGTTCCACGCTGTCGTTATGTTCAACCGGCCTCACTTTTGCGCCAAATCTGCTTCTTACGCTCCGGCTGGCGCATCCAAAAAACTGTACCATCGCGCTTTCGGCGTTACCGATAATGTTCCATCCTTCAGCACCTACAATCGTTACAGGCGTCTGTACGAGCCGGTTAGGAGATATTAATGGCTACTGCGACTCATACCCCAGTCCGTTTTTCCAGCAGCGTTGACCTTTCGGAGGACGTGAAGTCGAAAATCATCGAGCTTTGCAACGCCCGTTTGGCCGACACCATCGATCTGTTCACCCAGGTAAAGCACGCCCACTGGAATGTTAAGGGCCCTCAGTTTTTTCAGCTACACGAATTGTTTGATGACATCGCTGAGCACGTCGAAGGCTTTGGAGACTTGATCGCTGAGCGCATTACGCAGCTCGGAGGCGTCGCCCACGGCACCGCCCGCCAGGTGGCGAAGAAGTCGGCAGTTGAGGAGTACGACCTTGAGGCCGTGGCCGGCGAGGAGCATGTGCGCGCTCTGTCCGATCGCCTTGCCGCCGTGGCCAACGCTTCACGCGAAGCCATTGATAAGGCCGATAAGCTCGGCGACAAGGCTACCTCCGACTTGTTCACCGAAGTGGTACGCGGCTCGGACAAGGACCTGTGGTTTCTGGAAGCCCATCTTCAGGGTTGATCGTTATCTTCCCCGCGGGCGAGGGCTTAGGCTCTCGCCTTTGTTATTCAGTGGCGGGCGTCGCGGGAAGTTAGCGGTGGCGCTCCGTAGGACCGACAGAATGTTAGCAGTTGCGGATTGCTGGTGTAATGGCGACTTCACAATAGTACGAACGAAAGAAAAGTTAGACTGTGCACAGCGCCCCTCTTGAGTCGTGGACTGCAGGCCCGCGGAACACGACAACAGTCGTTTTTGGGCAAAGTTCTCACAACCGCGAGCGGCCCTTAGCGTTGTGCCTGCCCTTCCATCCCTCTCGATAAGCGTGGGCACACAGGAGTGCGACGAACACTGCACAAATGATCAACATGGTTATAAGTCGCGCATTTCCTTTACTGCGTCCGAAGCCCAAAGCAAGCAGTGTCCACGCGAGGGTGGCAAGAATCCCCCACACGACAGCCATTACCGAGGCGAGCAGCCATTTTTCCGCGGCGGGCGGCGTCTTCCCTTTGGAAGAAGTACTCTCTCTATCTTGGTTGGTAAATTCTCGCCCAGTCATTGTTCTCCCTTTGTGTCGAACATTGTAAACATTACCCGAACATCGGAACCTGACGGGTGTCTTCCGGCCGGCGGCCGCGCTGCGTCTTCTTCTCTCCGATTACGGCGATCACGTTCATCGCGGCCAGCGCCGAGCGCGGTGCGAAAATCCGCTGGGTGTTCGAACGTGTGTCGGGCGGAAGGATCGAGAACCCGTCGCTGCCCTCCTGAACCAAATCGTTGGGCATGAGGCCTTCGATGATTTCGTTATCGCGGAAATGCAGGCGCACCCACAGGCCTTCGGCGCGAGGGCGGGTTCCAACTGTGATCTCTTGTGATCTCTAAAGTCCCGCTTGGGCGGGACGGCTCAGTGTAGCCCAGCGTGAAGCGAAGCGGAACGCCGGGTAGGATCCGTTGCAATACCGGAGCCCAGGCAGGGGCTCCGCGCCCGTCAACCGGCTGCCTTCGCGGATTCCCATTTCGGGAAACGGTCTGCGATTCTTTTCGAAATTAGCATCCATTGCAACCAGACGGCTGCACAATTCTGTTGTAAGGATTTTGCCTCAAAGTCAACGTCTTCCCCCCCGCACGTCTGAGACGAAGGCGCCTTAACAATTCGCTGCCAACCAGCGCCCACAGCGACCTCACAACCAGGCACTTGGAGGTGCGTGATGAATTCATATCCCTCTTTCCTAAGGGCATCGCCACAATTGAAATCCATTCGCTTTCCGGCGGTGCCACTCCTAATGATGTTGTTACTCTTCTCTCTTTGCCTATTCCCAAACCTGGCCACGGCACAGTCACCGCATATTTATGTCGTGCCCCAGGTTGGGTCTGCCGGGTCCCAGACAACGACACTAGGCAATGGATGGGATCCCAACGCCACCCTCGACATCTACTTTGACAGCACGGACGTCGGCCTCGTGGACACCGACAACAACGGAAGCTTTGGAATGGCGCTTCGGGCGCCGACCATTCGGCAAAACGGGCTCGCGATACAGATACCGCAAGACGCGGTTCCGGGTACACACTGGATCACTGCGGTAGAACGGATCACTCAGCTACAGGCGCAAGTACAGTTCACCGTCTGGACTGATTGGCCACAGTTCCGTTTTGATCTCTCTCACACGGGTTACAACCCGAATGAAGTTCTTCTGAGCCCCGACACAGTGGGAGACCTTGTTCTCAATTGGAGGTATCCGACAGGCGGCGGTGTGTACGCTTCGCCGACTGTGGCGAACGGGGTGGTGTACATCCCATCCTATGACGGTTACCTATACGCGTTGAATGCGGGCTCGTCGGCGCTCCTGTGGGAGTATCCCATGGGAGGTGGCTTTTCGTCGCCGGCGGTCGCCAACGGAGTGGTGTACTTTGGCGGGTACGATACCGAGTACCATGGGGATCTGTTCGCCGTGAACGCAGCCACGGGAGCACTCCTGTGGAAGTACACGACGGGGGATTGGATCCAGTCCTCGCCGACGGTGGTCAATGGCGTGGTCTATGTCGGTTCGTGGGACTCTAACGTCTATGCTCTGAACACCAGCACCGGCGCACTCCTCTGGCAGTACAACACTGAGAGCTACATTGGATCCTCGCCGGCGGTGGCCGGCGGGGTCGTGTATGTTGGATCCCATGACGGGAACCTGTATGCATTGAACGCCGACACCGGGGCGCTCCTGTGGAAGTACACGACGGGGGGCTTGGTCGACTCCTCGCCCGCGGTGGCCAATGGCGTTGTGTACATCGTATCCTTCGACGGCAACCTATACGCCTTGAATGCCGGAACTGGAGCACTCCTGTGGAAGAATCCCGTGGGAGGTGACCTTTCTTCGCCGGCGGTCGCCAACGGGGTGCTGTACGTCGGGTCTGTGGACAATAACCTGTACGCCCTGAATGCCGAAACAGGAGACCTCCTGTGGAAGTACACGGCGGGAGGCTATTTCTTCTCATCGCCAGCTGTGGCTAATGGCGTGGTATATGCTGGGTCCGGTGACGGGAACTTGTACGCGTTGAACGCCGACAACGGGGCGCTCCTGTGGAAGTACACGATAGGGAACTCTGTCGATTCTTCGCCGGCGGTGGTCAACGGCATGCTATACATCGGTTCCACCTCCGACTCGAGGGTGTATGCCTTCCATCTGCCCAACCAAGAGGTGTCGGAGAAGTTCAGCCCGCCGGAGCGTCCTGACCCGGCTCGGCTGACGCCCAACTGGGGCCTACAGCCAAACACAGTCGTCACGCCCAGCAAGAAATAGTCAAGCATTCGCGAAACAAACCTTGGGCGCGGAATTAACTCCCGCGCCCGTTTCTCTTCTGCAAGCAATGAGTTCGTATCCGGCTTGTTGGCGTAATCAGGTGATAGCACAACAAATCCCAAACACCTGCCGCACATCCGTTAACTCCAGCCGTCCTTCACTGATAAGCTTTGTGTCAGGGCACGACTCCTCAGGCTGCCGAAAAACTCAAAATTGGTTTTGTGCCGCCGACTGAAGTCGGCTCTGGATGGCTGAAATAAAGGCCTTTAGGCACGACCGAGGTGGCTGCTGAAAAAGTCCGTAGGGGTACTTCAGGGGCTAACCCGCATTTCTCACCAGAGTAGCTACGGAGCGAGCGCTTTGTAGTGGAAAAAGGCCGTATTTTCAGGCATAACATCGAGTGTCAACGTCGCAGTTAACGCCAGAAAGAAACGGCCTTCTGATGACAGAGTGTACCCAAGAATCCTTCGAGTTTGCAGCCCATTTTTCACGCCGGGTGGTGGCCGAGTTTTCTTCCGACCGGTTAACCACCGACGGTGGGGCACCGCTGTTGCGGCAGGTGGATCGCCGCATTCGCCTGCTGCAGCGCTTGGCCGGCTGTTTTGTGGATGGCCGCGATCCCGAGCGTATCCAACACTCGGTCGCCGAGATGATCGCCCAGCGCATCTATGGCTTGGCGCTGGGCTACGAAGACCTCAACGACCACGAGCAGTTACGCCACGATCCGCTGCTAGGCTTGCTGGCGGGCAGGCGCGATCTGGATTCGGCGCTGGCGGGCAAGAGCACCCTGAACCGGCTGGAGTTGTCCCAGGCTGAGCCCTCGCGCTATCACAAGATTACCTACTCTTCGGGGAAAATCGATCGCCTGTTGGTGGATCTATTTCTGGAAGCGCACGCGGGGGCACCGCGGCGGATCGTGCTCGATCTGGACTCGACCGACTTGGCGCTGCACGGTCATCAGGAATCACGTTTCTTCCACGGCTACTACGACCATTACTGCTATCTGCCGCTTTACATCTTCGCTGGCGACCAACTGCTGTGTGCCCGGCTGCGTCCCGCCGATCAGGACGGGGCGGCGGGCGCGGTGGAGGAAGTGGCGCGCATTGTCGCGCAGGTGCGCCAGCGCTGGCCGCGAGTTCAGATCATCCTGCGCGCCGATTCCGGCTTCTGCCGCGAGGAGTTGATGGGTTGGTGCGAACCGCATGGGGTCGACTACATCCTCGGCGTAGCCCGCAACCAGCGGCTCAGCGCCCGGTTGGCACCCGAGATGCAGCAGGCACGGCAGCAGGCGGAGACCACCGGCAAAGCGGCGCGCCGGTTCACCGAGTTCCGCTATCGCACCCGCAAGAGTTGGACTCGGGAGCGGCGCGTCATCGCCAAGGCCGAGTACCTTCCCGGCAAAGAGAACCCGCGCTTTGTCGTCACATCGCTCGCCGAAGGCGAACCTCAGGCCGTGTACGAGAAGCTGTACTGCGCCCGCGGCGAGATGGAGAACCGCATTAAAGAACAGCTGGCTTTGTTCGCCGGCCGCTTGAGCACGGAAACCATGCGCGCCAACCAGCTGCGCCTGTACTTGTCGGCCATGGCTTACACCCTGCTGGAGGCGCTGCGCCGCCTGGCGCTCCAGCGCACCGCATGGGCCCAGGCTCAGGTGGACACGACTGCGCCTACTGAAAATCGCCGCCCAGGTGCAGATCACCGCCCGCCGCATCTACCTGCGCTACAGCGGAGCCTATCCCTGGAAACCCATCTTTACCCATGCTTGGGCGGCACTGCGCTGCTGAACCCGCGGCCGCGAACTGCCCCCACCACATCCCACCCAGCAACCATCCTGGGCCGCGCTGTGCTTAAAACCCGCCCCACCAGCTACCCTGGGCGGCGCGATGGCCCGTCGACTCGCCATCATTCGTGGTTCACCACCCGCCCACCCAAAATCCATCCCAAAATCACCGAATCTGCAATCATGGTGAGAAATGCGGGCTATTGATTCCTGCATAAGTAATGTCCTATTTGAGCCGCAAAAAAAGCGGGCTATGGTGAATAAAGGAACGCAACAACCAGGATTGGCGTTGCAGGCTGCGAGCCGACTGACGGGCGGCGTCGGCCAGCGCATCCAGCTCCAGCTGCGCCCGATTGGCCATGGGATTGTTCTTCAGCCAGCTCCAGGCGTACTCCACCGGGTTCAGTTCCGGAGCGTAGGCGGGGAAGTAGCAGGGCTGCGGCCAGCCGCGGGCGAGAAGAAAGTCTTGCGTGCGGCGGGCGCGATGCGCGTTCAGCCGGTCCCACAGCATCAGCCAGGGGGCGTCGAGTTCGCCATCCAGGGCGGAGAGGAAGGCCATCACTTGGGCGGCGGCGATATCGCTGGCATGGAGGCGAAAGTAGAAACGTACGTCATCACGCGCCGGCGAAACGCACAGGGCGGCAATCGCCGACCCCTTGCGATGGTGCGCGCCCCGCTGGTACAGCACCGGGGTCTGGCCCGCCGGAGCCCAACTGCGCCGCACCAGCGGGGCCATCAGAAAGCCGCTCTCGTCCAGAAATACCAGCCAGGCCTTCAAGCGCGACGCTTTTTTTTTATGGCGGGCCATTGCTGCTTCACCCATTGGCCAATCGCTTCCTGGTCGCGTTCCACCGCCCGACGTACAGGTTTTTGAGGAGTGAAACCGAGGGCATGCAGCAGGCGGCAGACATGATCGGGATGGTAGTGGATGCCAAACCGCTGTTCGATCCAGCTGGCCACGCGGGGACAGGTCCAGAGCGGGGTAGCGAAACCCGCCGCTTCCGCGCCCCCGAGCAAGGTCTTCTCCAGCCGTTGCCGCTGGGCGGCACTGAGTCGCGGCGGCCGTCCGCAAGCGGGTTGAGCGGCCAGCGCTTGCCGGCCCTGGTGGCGTGCGGCCGAGTTCCATCGTCGAACGCTGCGACGATCAACCCCAACCCGTTGCGCGACTTCGACCGGACTGAGTCCTTGTTGCAGCAGAGCCAGCGCGCGGTAACGACGCTGCTCCAGTTCGTGCGGACTGCCACTGGGACGCATACCAGCAGTATAGGACATTATTTATGCAGGAATCAATAAAGCATTTTCAGAGAACGCGTAGACCGAGTTCCCTCAGGGGCTAAAGCCCGGCTGCGTTGATGTCACATGCGGCACGGCTGAAGCCGTGCCCTTTCAAGGCAAGAGGTAGACTACATTAACTGTGAAACTGCTATAAAGCCCACACATATTTTCAACGGCATAGACGCTGGCCTGAAGGCCAGCTCTACCCGAAATTCGACTTCTTCAGGAGCCTGCGAGGTGGTCGTGCCCTGACGCGAATCTTCACAAAAACGAGTTTTTCCAACACGAGCGGTTGCGAGCTTCGCAGCGGTTTCTACCCGAACATCGGCACCTGACGCGTGTCTTCAGGCCGGCGGCCGCGCTGCGTCTTCTTCTCCCCGATGACGGCGATCACGTTCATCTCGGCAAGAGCCGAGCGTGGTACGAAAATCCGCCGCGTGTTCGAACGCGTGTCGGGAGGGATGATCGAGAAACCATCCTCCGTGCCCTCCTGAACCAAATCGTTGGGCATGAGGCCTTCGATGATTTCGTTATCGCGGAAGTGCAGCCGCACCCATAGGCCTTCGGCGCGCGGGCGGGAGGTGAACGTCTTGCGGGTCAGCGATTCAGGTTCGCTGAACTCGCGCACGAAGTACACGCCCTTAATCTCACTTAGCGAGATCGTCACCACGTTGCCGGCTGTGTTTAACAACTCCAGCTTGCCATCGCTGATGAACTGCGAGCCGACGTAGCCCGCGGCCGTGTCGCGGTCCAGCTTACGAACGATCACCTTCTTGCGAGTGGACGACATAGAGCCTTGTTCTATACGCCAGATTGCGCTGCACTCAGCCGCGGCACGACGTATGGTAGCCTGCCGCCGGGCGGAGACTTAATTCTCGCACCTTTACTCCCTGAATGCTGCGTTGAACCAGCTTTGCGAACCAGCTTTGTAGCCAAAACATAAACCTTGTGTTATTGTTCGCTGTGCAGCGCTCCCGGAGCCGATGCCTCGTAAGTCTCGGCAAAAGCGCAAGTTGCGGCTATCCGTTCCCAGGCGGCGCCATGGGGATCCCGGAATCTGAAGGTCATTTTCTTGGCAGGGGGAGCAGTATGGAATTCTGCGGCTTGATGGCGCGCCTCTTTGCCCGGATGCCTTCCGCGTCGGAACAACCAATAGAGTCATACAGTTAGATGGCAGACTACATCTATAGCATGGAAACCCGGCTCACACCGGATCAACAAAAGGGTGTGACCTTAGTTCAGGATATCGGTCGTCATGCCGGCCTGAACGTTTACCTCACCGGCGGGACCATCCGCGACCTCGTCACTGGCTTCCCCATCCGCGACATCGATCTTAGTGTCCAGGGCAATCCGCTCAAGCTCCAGAAAGAGTTGGAAAAAGCCGGCATCACCGTACATGGGATGGACGAGGACCTGCGAATTCTTTACCTGCTGATGCCGGGCAACGTTCGTGCCGAGCTGAACATGACGCGCTCGGAGGTCTACGACAAGCCGGGCAAAGCTCCCACCGTTACCCCTGCCACCATCAACGAAGACCTGCGCCGCCGCGACTTCACCGTCAATGCCATGGCGCTGTCTCTCAATCCCGGCTCGCGGGGACTGCTGCTGGATCCCTTCAACGGAGTGGCCGACATCGAGGCCAAGGTCCTGCGCATCCTGCACAACTACGCGTTCCTCGAAGATCCGATTCGCCTCATCCGTGCTACCAGGCTTGCGGCCCGGTTCCACTACACGCTTGAAGAACGCACCCAGGCGCGCTACGACGCCGCGAAGGAAAACAACTACATCGAATACGTAGGCAAGCGCTCGAACGGTCACGAGTTGGAGCAGCTCGCGCATGAAGACGATCCCATACACGTGGTTCGCGCGCTGGAGCGCGAGGGTTGGCTGCACATTCTGCATCCCCACTGGAGCGCGGCGAAGATTGAGGCCGGGGAGCTGGGCCACGTCATCAAGCAGCGTCAGATGCTGAACGATCTGGGCTACTTCCCTGAGACCGGGCCTATCACCATGTATTTCCTGACCAAGAGGATGTCGGACAAGGACATCTCCGAGATCCAACGGCTGATTCCGCGCCGCGATTTCGTCGACAAGTGGAAGCACCTGGAGAGCCGGGCGCATGACCTCGCCAAGAAGCTGACCAGCCGCGAAGCGGCAACCACATCCGGTGCGTGGAAGCTTCTGTCCAGCGCCGCGCCGGAGGACGTGCTCTTTCTCAGCGTTACCACCAAACAGCAGGCAGTCGATGCCAAGCTGAAAAACTTCTTTACAAAGTGGCGGCAGGTGCGCGAGAAGCTGCCCTTCCCTGAGATGGCCGAGATGCGCATCACGGCGCAGCTTCCGGAGTACCAGAAGATCCAGGACGAGGCCTTCCTGCTGCTGCTCGACGGCAAGCTGCGCTCGCACAACGAGATTGTCAACTTCCTGAAGCCCTACGAGCCGCCACCACCACCTCCGCCGCCGCCGGCAAGACGCGGGCGTGGTAAAGCCGCGGCTGCCGCTGCGCCTGCCGCGCCCGGAGCACCTGCGCCGGCAGCGCCGGCAAAGCGAGGACGGCAGCCGAAGGGAGCACCCGTCCCCGTAGCTGCGCCAGTGGCCGCACCGGCCCCGGCAGCAACTGGAGCCAAGCAAGCTGCTGCGCATCCTGCCGCGGAGCAGAAGAAACCGCCGGTATCAGTGCAGGCTGCCCCTGGAGCGAAGAAGGCGACTCCAGCTAAAACACCCGCAGCGGTGAAGGCCAAGCCAGTGCCGATTAAGTCGGCGCCCGCGAAGCACGCTGCGCCGAAGAACGTGGCAGCGAAGAAAGCTGCACCGAAAAAAGCGGCGGTGAAAAAGGCTGCGCCGAAAAAAGCGGCGGCGAAAAAGACTGCGCCGAAAAAAGCGGCGGCGAAGAAAGCTGCACCGAAAAAAGCGGTGGCGAAAAAGACTGCGGCTCCCGCTAAGGCGACGAAGAAGCCCGCGAAAGCACCGGCCAAAGCGGCGAAGAAAGTTTCGCCGGCGAAGAAGGCAGCAGGCAAGGCTACGGCGAAGAAGGCTCCCAGACACTAGTTATCGTGTTTTCTGGAGAGAACAGGAACCTGCGCCTGGCTGCCCATGAGCGCCACCAACCCGGCGAATGCGCTGGTGGCGTTGCACGCATACTCGGATGTTGACGGGGGTGCGCGGTGGCAACAGTCCGTGGGTGTTGCAGGTGGGCACTATCCGATGAGTTACACAAACGGTTGCACACATTTGTTCCGAGGTGCCCAATCTCCCCCCGAAAATGAGTATGAATTGCCAACGTAACTTGCCGGTTCCGAAAGAGGGGAGCATGTTTAGGTAGTTTTGCTAAACCGTCGCACGGTCAAAAGCTGTATCGGCGATTCGAATCCCCCTTCTCCGCCAGAATTTTGTAAGTTATTGAGCCTCCTGACCCGGTTTAGTTCACCGCCTACCTCTTAGGCAGCAGTATCTCGGTGAGACCACCGTCTACAACAAATCTGCGCTGCTAATGAGCTTCCTGAAGGCGAAGGGCATAAAAGGAATCGTAAGCGAGAAAAACTGGCCGGGATTCACGCAGCAGGAAGGTGAGGTGTGAACGGCAGTGAGTTCTGCAGTCGGGTGCTGAAAGCGTGGGTCATGGGAATGGGGCACGGCTGTGCTTCATCCGGCCAGTCAGGCCGGTGGAGAACGGATTCATCGAGAGCTTAACGGGCGATTGCGGGATGAATGTTTGGACATGAGGTGGATTGCGTGGTTGGAAAATGCACGGCAGAAGCTGGCGCAGCTCGTTGAGAACCGGCCGCGCAGTGCGTGGATCGTAGGCCAGCCCTTCTCCACGAAATCCCCGTTATAATCAAAGGTTCTGTATGGCTGTGATGACGTTACCAGAGAAGCTGGCATCGGCTGGAGCACGCCTCGCACCCTACCGCGGCGCCGAAAGCGCTGCCTCGTTTGGCGACCCGGCGAGTGAGTTTCGCGCGCTGCTCGAAGGCGCGGCCGTGTTCGACATGAGCTGGCAGGCCAAGCTGGTGTTAGGCGGCGAAGACCGCGTGCGCTGGCTGAATGGCATGGTCACGAACAACATTCGCGACCTGGCGCTCAACCATGGCGTCTACAGTTTTGTCCTCAATCCGCAGGGGCGCAACCAGGGGGACATGGTCTCCTACAATCGTGGCGACTATCTGCTGGTCACCACAGACCGCGAGCTGGCGCCTAAGCTGGCTGAGATCTTCGACCGCTACATCATCATGGATGACGTTGAGGTCGGGGACATCAGCGACAAGCTGTCAACGATCGGCATTGCCGGATCGAAGGCCACAGAGATTCTTATGGCGGCAGGGATCGAAGTCACGGCGCTCGCTCCCGGCGAAGTGAGCGATCCGGTGTGGCAAGGCGTGGGTATCTCCGTCGCGCGCAGTGTTTTGCCCCAGATGAATGGCTACGAGATCTGGTCGACGGCGGAGAACCTCGACCACGTTTGGGATGCTCTCGTCGACTCAGGAGCGAAGCCGGCGGGCAGCGAAGCGCTCGAACTGTATCGCATTGCCTGTGGCGTTCCACGCTACGGCATCGATCTCCGTGAACGCGACCTACCGCAGGAAACCGGACAGCAGCATGTGCTGAACTTCGCCAAGGGCTGCTACGTTGGCCAGGAGATTGTCGAGCGCATTCGCTCGCGCGGCAACGTGCATCGCATGTTCGTCGGGCTCGAAGTGCAGGGCGATGCGCCGGCAGCGGGCGACAAGGTCATCGCCGGCGAGAAAGAAGTTGGCGAGATCACCAGCGCGGCTCGCGTGCCGTTTCCCGCAGGCGAGACGAACGCTTGCCCTGGGATATATCCGCCGCGAGTTTGCCGAGCCGGGAACGGAAGTGAATATTGCTCAACGGACCGCGGTAGTGAGCGCGCTGCCGTTCAAGCAAGCAGCAATTAGCAGCGAGCAATCAGTAGCTAGCACTTAACAACTAGAAGTCGGCATTTACCTGACTTCTTAGCCAACAGCCAAAGAGCCAAGAGCTTCTATAAAACCTATGCCTGACAAAGAGAAGAAGTCCGAATTCACCGTCACCGACCGGCGCCTGTTCAGCTCGGAAGGCGAACTGCGCCCTGACGTCGTCGAAGCCGAGGAGCGCCGCGCCGAGCGCGAAGAGCAGAAGCGCGACTCGCAACAGCGCGCCAATGACGAGCGCACCGCACAACGCCAGGCCGACACCGTGGAAGCCGTTAAGGACCCGGAGGCGGAACCCCTGCCGCACGCGGATTATCCCGCCCCGCCAACCACAGACGAGCAGCATGCCTCGGCCGAGGCCTACAAGCAGTCGACCCGCGAAATCGACAAGGAGATTCGTAAGGAGCTCGACAAGCACGGCCAGGGGCATCGCGCGCAGGACTTCGAAATGAACTTCGAGAAGTTCATCGCCTCGCTTTACATGAGCGCGCTGATGCAGCTCGGGCATGGCGGCTCCGGAAGGCGGGCAGCCGCACGTCGACCTGATGGGCGCGCGCCAGACCATCGATATCATCGCCCTGCTTCAGGAAAAGACCAAGGGCAACCTCGCGCCCAAAGAAGAAACCATGCTGCAAAACGTGCTCTACGAGTTGCGCATGGCGTACCTGGAAGTGACCAATCTCATCGCGCAAGCTCCGCCGCCGGGCAAGGGAGGTAATGGCGAGCGGCGATGAAGGCCATCCTCACCGTACTGGGCAGCGGCACTTCGATGGGCGTGCCCACGATCGGCTGCGACTGCGCAGTCTGCACCTCGGACGATCCGCGCGACCGCCGCACCCGTCCGTCGATCATGGTGCAGTGGGACGGCCACACGGTCCTCATCGATACCACGCCCGATTTTCGCGAGCAGGCGATTCGCGAGGGCATCAACAGAATCGACGCCGTCTTGTACACCCACGGCCACGCCGACCACATCCTTGGGCTCGATGATGTCCGCCCGCTCAGCTTTCCGCGCGTGACCGGTGGAGGCAAGATTCCGCTGTTCGCCACCGAGAGCACGGCGCAAACCCTGCGCAGCGTCTTCCGCTACATCTTTGAGGGAGATTACAAATACGGCGGGCTGGCGCAAGTCGAACTGCGCGGCCTCGATGGGCCCATCGAGATGTTCGGGGCAAAGTTCATCCCGCTCACCGTCAACCACGGCGACTTCCCCATCGAAGCCTACCGCTTCGGCTCGGCCGCTTATCTCACAGACTTCAGCTCGATTCCCGAAGAAACGATGCGCGAGCTGGAAGGCCTCGATGTCCTGTTTCTCGACGCCTTGCGCCATCATCCACATCCAACCCACTCCAGCGTCGAGCAATCGTTGAAGATCGTGGACCGGCTCAAGCCCCGGCGCGCGTTCTTCACTCACATCTCGCACGACCTGCCGCACGAGCAGACCAACGCCTCACTGCCGTCCAACGTCCGCCTGTCGCACGATGGGCTGAAGCTGGAGTTCGAACTCTAGAGGCGCCACCAACCATGCTCGTCTTTCGCAGCCTCGACGAAGTTCCTGCCGACTTCGGCCCCACGGTGGTGAGTGTTGGCAACTTCGACGGCGTGCACCGTGCACATCAGCAGGTCGTTAGTCACATGGCAGATCGAGCGCACGCCATCGGAGGCCAGGCCGTTGTCGTCACCTTCGAGCCGCATCCCTTCCGCATTCTGCGGCCTGACGTTGCTCCCAAGCTGCTGACACCGCTCCCGATCAAGCTGAAGTTGCTGGAAAAGACGAAAGTCGATGCGGTGCTGGTGCTGGCATTCACCCGCGATTTGTCAATGATGCCGGCGCACGACTTCGCCAAAGATGTGCTCGCGGGAACACTGCACGCGCGCGAAGTTCACGAAGGCTACAACTTTCATTTCGGCCACAAAGCGCAGGGCAACGTGAACACGCTGGGAGCGCTGGGCGAAGAGCTGGGCTTCGGCGTGAAGATCTATCCTGAACAGCTTCTGCGCGGACATCATGTGTCGAGCAGCGAGATTCGCAAGCTGATTAGCGAAGGCAGAGTCGAGCGAGTGCGTGCCTTACTAGGACGACCGTTCAGTATTATCTCCAATCCGGGACGCGGTCGCGGCTACGGCACGCAGTACACCGTTCCCACCGTAAACCTGGCGCGCTATGACGAACTGGTGCCCGGCAACGGCGTTTACATCACGCGGGCGCTGATCAACGGCGAATGCTTCGACTCAGTGACCAACGTCGGCGTGCGGCCTACCTTCGGGCCCGACTCGTTCGCCATCGAAAGCCATCTGCTGAACTTTCATCCTATCGAGCTGCTGGCGCAGACCGAGGTAGAGCTGATCTTCCTGAAGCGGCTCCGCGATGAGAAGAAGTTCGATTCGGTCGATGCGCTGCGCGAGCAGATTGGCAAAGATGTGGAACGGGCGAAGAGGTTCTTTCGGATGATGGGAAGCTTCGAGCGCCGAGCTACGAGCGGTTAGCGTTAGCCTTCTTTGAGTTGTCATCACGAGCAATGCGAGGGATCTGCTCTTGCTTCCTTCCCCCAAAATTCTTCATACAATTGGATAGGAACCGCGACTAGAGGCATCCACTCTTCCACTGCACACGAGAGCAGATCCCTCACTGCGCTCGTGATGACAAGGAGGAGTGGTTTCGCTAATTGCTAATTGCTAATTGCTAATTGCTTCTTCACCCCACCGGCGAATCGCGATGTACTACCTTCACCGGATAGCCAGCCTTGGCGAGCTGCTTCTTCACTTCTTCGGCGATCATTACCGAGCGGTGCTTGCCGCCGGTACATCCGAAGGCGATCGTGAGATAGCTCTTCCCCTCCTTCACGTAGTGCGGCAGGAGATAAATCAACAGCTCAGAGATGCGCTTGATGAACTCCTTGGTCTGGGGGAACGAACGAATGTACTTCGCGACCTTCGGATTGCGGCCAGTGAGCGGACGGAACTCAGGAATAAAGTGCGGATTGGGCAGAAAGCGCACGTCGAACATCAGGTCGGCGTCTTCAGGCACTCCCTGGCGAAAACCAAAGCTGACGCAGGAGATGAGGAGGTTGTGCTCGCGATCGCCAGCGACAAACCGCTCGTTGATGAACGACCGCAGCTCATGCACATTGAACTTCGTGGTGTCGACCACCACGTCGGCCATGTCGCGCACCGGCTTCAACCGCTCGCGCTCAGAATGCAGCGACGACATCACCGATTTTTGCCGTCCCAGCGGATGCGGCCGCCGCGTCTCGCTATAGCGCCGCACTAGCGCATCGTCCGTGGCTTCGAGAAACAGGATTGTCATGTTCACGGACCGGCGAAGCGAGCGCAGAATGTCGGGCAGCTGGTCGAGCCGCGAACCTTCGCGGATGTCGACTACCAGGGCAGCGCGGTCGATCTCCAGCGTGTCGCGCACCAGTTCGGCAAAGTTCTGGATGAGTCCGATGGGCAGGTTGTCGACTGCGTAGTAGCCGAGGTCTTCGAAGGCCTTCAGCGCCGACGCCTTGCCGGCTCCGCTCATGCCCGTAATGATGACCAGCTCACGTTGGTCCTGCGCGCGGGCGGGTCGGGCACTCTTGCGGCGACTGGGCTTGGCCTTGGCGGTGGCGCGCTTCGAGGGCATGTCAGGCGACTTGGTTCCTGAAAGACTAGCAGAGTTGGAAGGGAAAGGGCCAGCCAAAGTGAGTGGCCATTAATTTTCAAGCAGATCGACTTGTTCGCCCCCGTGGCGTGAACCTCGGCAGAATCGTGTGCGCTGCTGACGCTTTGCGAGTGGCGTGCCTACACACCTTTTTCGTCGTCGGCGATATCAACTTCCTCAGCCTCTGCAATCATCGCTGCCTCAAAATCATCCATGGTTTGCATGGCAGTTTGTCTGCCTGCAGGTCCTCATCGCAAATCGTAATCCGGTGAAACAAGGCCCAGGCGGGAGCCCGAGTGTGAGTGTCGTCCCATAACTTCTGCTGCTCCTCCGACAATGGTTCGCCTCTCCATTGCAACGCTCGTAAGCCAAACAGGGTTAGGATCTGTTCGTAGTCGTCATTGCAGAGAGAAGTCGTTTTTCCAATGGGATATTCATCGTCCCAATAGATGCCGCTCAGAGGGATGAGGTTGACGTTGCGAGCCGCATCAGGCCTGTAAGTCCTCGCGGCAAGATATCCGATCGCTGCTTCGCTCAACATGATGGGTAATTTCGCTCAACATGATGGGTAATAGAGGCTCGTAACGTTAGCTTCTGGTTGCTAGTCGCTGCGACCTACTTCCCCTTGAACTGCGCCGCGCGCTTTTCCAGGAACGCTTTCGTGCCTTCGTTCTTGTCCTCGGTCGCGCAGACTACGCCGAAGAGCGTCGCTTCGAGATACAGCCCTTCGGCCAGCGGCAGATCGAGGCCGTGGTTCACCGCCTCCATGGCGTACTGAATCGCCAGCGGCGCGTTGGCGATGATCTTCGCGGCGATGGCTTCGGCGCGCGGAATCAGCTCGGCAGCGGGCACCACTTCATTCACCAGCCCGATGCGATGCGCCTCCTGCGCGGAGATCATCTCGCCCGTGAGCACCAATTGCATGGCGATGCCCTTGCCCACCAGCCGCGGCAAGCGCTGCGTTCCGCCGTAGCCGGGGATGAGGCCAAGCTTCACCTCGGGCTGACCGAGCTTGGCGTTCTCGCTTGCCAGGCGCATGGTGCAGGCCATCGCCAGCTCGCATCCGCCGCCGAGAGCGAATCCGTTGATGCACGCGATGGTCGGCTTGCCCAGGTTCTCGATGGCGTCGATGATCGCCTGGCCCTTGTGCGTCCATTCCTTCGCCGAAACCGGGTTGTGCTGCGAGAGCTCGCCGATGTCGGCTCCGGCGACGAAGGCCTTCTCGCCCGCTCCGGTCAGGATGACGACGCGCACTTCGGCATCGTCTTTGATCGCAGCGAATGCCTGGCGCAGCTCTTCCATCAGGGCCACGTTCAGCGCGTTGAGCACCTTCGGCCGGTTGAGGGTGATGTAAGCGATCTGGTTTTTCTTTTCGAAGAGTAAGGTTCTGGAAGTCGGTCATGAGTTCCTCGGAAATTAGCTGTCAGCCGTCAGCTATCAGCTATCAGTGGAGAATCGCAATATAATTAGCACCAAAGTGACGCGTGCATGCGGGGTTACCCTTGGTGTGAACAGTAACCCAAACCAGAATTTCGCGTTTTAATTCGTTTTAAGCGTCCGCTGGAACGTGGACACATTCTTGAAGCTGTCCGGGTAACCAACAAATCGCTCATAAGTAAATTCTGTGCGATTACGGAGCATGCTACGATAGCCCGAGATGCCGATTCTAGGCTATCGCGCCATCCAATGGCTCTAAGGTGCTATAAGTAACCCCTGAATTCCCAGAATGGAACTACACGAATTCTCCCGGTACCGGATGGTTCGGGTCGGCGTAATCGTAGAAGCCCTTCCCCGATTTTCTGTCCGTGTACCAATAAATCGCTCACAGGTCAATTCTGTGCGATTACGTGCCATCCTACGATGGCCAGCGATGCTGTTTCCGACCTTCTCGCTTATCAGTGGCCCTAAGGTTGCTAATAAATTCCCAAAATGGAACTACACAAACTCTCCCGGCACCGGATGGTTCGGGTCGGCGTAATCATAGAAGCCCTTCCCCGATTTGCGGCCGTACCAGCCGGCCAGCACCAGGCGCCGCAGCAGCGCCGGCGAGGCGAAGCGCCGCTCCTTGAACTCGTCGTACATCACCTCGGTGATGTAGTACGTCGTGTCGAGGCCGACGAAGTCGAGCAGCGTGAACGGGCCCATCGGGTAGCCGCATCCTAGCTTCATGGCTTCGTCGATGTCTGTGATGGAGCCCACACCTTCTTCGTACGCGCGTATCGCGTCGAGCAGGTACGGCACCAGCAGCCGGTTGACGATAAATCCTGTCTTGTCGCTGGTGCGCACCGGAACCTTGCCCAGCTTCTTGCCGAACTCGATTGCCGCGTCGAAGACCTCAGGCGCGGTGGCGATGGTCTTCACCACTTCCACCAACTTCATCATCGGAACGGGATTAAAGAAGTGCAGCCCGATGAAGCGCTCCGGGCGCTTGGTCGAGGTCATCAGCTCGGTGACGGAGATGGAGGAGGTATTGGTCGCGAAGATCGCATCTTTCTTTACGATCTGATCAAGCTCCGCGTAGGTCTTTCGCTTCAGGTCGACGTTCTCGATGATGGCTTCGACGACGATGTCGCAGTCCGCGAGGTCCTGCATGTTGAGCGTGCCTTTCAGGTGGGACTGCGCTTCTGTCTTCTGCTCGGGAGTGAGGCCACCCTTGGCCGGGCCACGTTCGACCAGACGCGTGAGCGACTTCTCGATCCCGGCAAAACCTTTGTCGAGAAACTTTTGTTCCTGCTCGAGCACGGTTACGTCGAAGCCCGCCGTGGCCGCGACCTGCGCAATGCCGGAACCCATCAACCCACAACCCAGTACGCCAACTTTCTTGATTTCCATGAGTGCCTCGTTTAGCAATTAGCAATTAGCACGAAAACAACGACGCGTCTGAAAAGCAACCATTACCAGTAGACCGTAAACAAGAGTGTTAATACTGAACATCAACAGGTATCCCACAACGCTGATGCCGGCAAACCAGCCCCCTGTGGCAACAATGATGGGAAACAGCCCGGGATAAATTGCGAATAGCGCGGCATCTTTGAAGCCGGTCACAGCCAATATCAGAGGCAACGCGATCGAGAGCACGAATCCCAGGAGCAGCGCCCAACAGAGTGACAACCGAATGCTCTTCGTAGGAGGCCAGACAGTCTTTGCAATCCGGCGAGGAAATTCATTTATTTTCATAACTGCCTCCTCCTCTTGCTCGGCCGTCGTGCTGCACTATTTCCCACCTGCCGCCGAATCAGCGGCCTTGAATGGATGTCGAACCACCAGGCTTTCTTTGTCGGCGGCCGACATCGCCTCGGCAACAAGCGTGTTCTGAAACACGACAATCTGCCAGCCGTCACGCGTGCGCTGCACCGTCAACGTAGGCCGTGCCTTGATGTAACGCTCGACGCCATTGTCGAGAAACTTCATCTCGCCGACGACAAACACCACCGCCACATCGGGTCCAGCAGGCCGGATCTTTTCGACCGTATACTTCACGGTGCTGCCCTTGTAGATGGTGTCCCAGATCATGCGATGGCCGGTCTCTACCGCAGTGCGTCCGGTGTAGTGAACCCCGAGGATGTGGATGAAGTCGGCGTCTTCGGCGAACAGGCTTGCCCAGCCCACGCTGTCGGCCGCATTCCATGCGCCTTCGAGCTTCGCCACCAAATTGCTTAAAGCCTGTTCGTCTTTTGGATTCATATTCGCCGCCCCTTTCTTGCCTGAATGTAGCCGCCAACCAAGACCGATGGTGCCATTAGCACGACCGCGAACAAAGGCGACCACGATATTCCTTTCGAGACCATGGACACAAGCGCAAATGCCGCAAGCATAACGCCAATCACGGTCGGCACGTGCATGTCATGTCGGCCGGCAATCATTGCTCCCCAGTACCCGGCCAGAAAGGCAAAAAACATTCCGTAAGCGATCGCAGCAATCTCAAAACTGATGCTCGCCGGAATATGGGGATCATGATGCGTTACCCGGAACAGCAAATACGACGGAACAGCGAAAACCAAATATCCGAGAATGAGGCCGCTGATGGTGCGCATTGGAAAGCAGTAACCTAGCGACTAGCAATTAGCATTCGTCCTTTAGTATTCCCGTAAGATTGTCATCACGAGCGAAGCGAGGGATCCGTTCTCGCTGGATTCGCCAACGAGGCACTTTAGGCGATGAGCTCAACAGAACGTCGGATCGCAACTGCCAGTGTAGTCGCCGATGAAACAAGAGCAGATCTCTCGCTTCGCTCGTGATGACAATTCCAGAACCAGACTCAACGACTCACGTTCTCCACAATCATCGCGATGCCTTGCCCGCCGCCGATGCACGCGGTCGCGAGGCCGTACTTTCCTTTGCGACGCTTCAACTCATATAAAGCGGTAAGGACGATGCGCGTGCCGGTCGCTCCCAGCGGATGACCCAACGCGATCGCTCCGCCATTGACGTTGAGCTTGGCGGGATCGATGCCAAGCTCTTTCACCACAGCCAGCGCCTGGGCTGCGAAGGCTTCGTTCAGCTCGATGAGGTCGATGTCTTCCAGCTTCAGCCCGGCTTTCTCCAGGGCAATACGCGTGGCCGGAACCGGACCGGAGCCCATGATCCGGGGATCGACGCCCGCAATGCCCCAGCTCACAATACGCCCCATCGGCTTCAGCCCACGCTTGCCGGTTTCCTCGAGCGGCATCACGACCACCGCAGCGCCACCGTCGACGATGCCGCTGGCATTGCCGGCGGTGACCGTTCCGTTCTTGCCGAATGACGGTTTCAGCTTTGCTAAACCTTCCATCGTTGTCTCGGGACGGCGATGGTCGTCTTCGGTGAACATCTCGCCGGTGGGCTCGCCCCGGCGATTGCGCAGCGGGACCGGCGTCAGCTCTTCCTGGATGCGTCCGGCCTTATAGGCATTGTCGGCGCGCTTCTGCGAGCACAGCGCGAACTCGTCCTGCGCCTCGCGCGTGATGCCCTGCTGCTCGGCGTAAAGCTCGGCGGTGTTGGCCATCTGCATGCCGCAATAGCTGTCGAGCAGCGCGACCATGAGCGAGTCTTCCAGCTTGCCTTCGCCCAGCCCAACGCCCCAGCGCATACCGCGGATGACGTGCGGCGCTTGCGACATGGATTCCATGCCGCCGGCCAGCGCGATCTTCGACTCGCCAAGCTGAATCATCTGCGCCGCCGATACGATCGACTGCATACCCGATCCACAGAGGCGGTTGACGGTCAGGGCGGGCGTCTCAATGGGAACTCCCGCCTTCAACGCAACATGACGCGCGCCGTAGATTGAGTCTCCCGAGGTCTGCTGAGCGTTGCCGATCACGACGTGATCGATCTCGCCCGGCTCCACGCCGGAGCGTTGCATGGCTGCTGTGGCGGCGATGGCGCCCAAGTCCATGGAGGTGAAGTCGCGGAGTTTTCCGCAGTAGCGGCCCATAGGCGTACGGGCGCCGTTGACGATTGCAATATCTATAGAGGACGTCGACATAAGCTTTTATGGGGATGAATAGAATGTCTGGGCAAACACTCGAGTCTATCAGCGGCGCGAGAGGCGCGGCAAATGGAGGAGTGGCCAACGCGTGCGGCATCTCGGCCGATCGGTAGAAAATGGGGAAAGTGAGGACTCAAATGCCGCTACCAAGCCCCAATGGCGAACAAACGTTCCGTATACAGCTTGATCGAGAAGAAGACGGCCGCTGGATCGCCGACATCGAGGCGATTCCGGGAGCGTTGGCCTATGGAAGCTCCCACGAGGAGGCGATTGCGAAAGTCGAGGTGCTTGGCCGGAACATAATAGCTGATCAGACCGAAAAGAACGCGACATCAAGAGTCCAGATTCCCGAGTGTTAGGTGGAAGCCCCCGCATTCATGCGGGGGAAGCAAGATGATTTTTCTTGTGACACCCGCTTTAGCGGTGGGCTCAAAGCCCGCGGCTGAAGCCCGAATCTCCAAGGGTGCTATTGTCCCCCACATAAATGCGGGGGCTTCCACCCAGCGGCTAAAGCCGAGCGCTATCTCTGAGCTTTTCGGCACGACCGAGGTCGTGCCCTGACGCGGAGCTTTGCAGAGTCGAACTCTTCGAAGGTCGTGCCCGGGACGGAGCGACGCTTGACTCTCCTTCAATTATCGATACGGCGTCTGCTGCATCTTCTCCCGCCGGCGCTGCCACTCTACGCTATGGAAGATTTTCGGTCCGACCTCGATCAGGCGCGGCAGCATTTGGAAGACGGAGACCGGAGTCCAGCGCACGCCTTCGCGGGTGCGAAAGCCGCGACGGTTCAACTCGTCGGCGATGGACGAGTAGGGGCCGTCCTGGATGGTTAACTCCATCATGGCGACCAGCACCTCGCGCTCGTTTGCGTCCTCTTCGAGATGCGCGCAGTCACCGGACACCTTCAGTCCAAAGGGAACCTCGGCCTCAGGCTGCGGTGCGGCCGCGACGTCGGCGCGCTCGCGCTCCCACTCAACCGCCACCAGCTTCCAGCCGTCTGTGATGCGGCGCTGCAGATCGTCCTCATTCAAGGTACCGGATACGGATTCACGAATTCGCTCCACCATTGGCCGGCCTCCACAGGGCAGAAATCCATAGAACTACTTGCAATTTGCGCACCAGCCAACGGTTGCGATATGCCGGGTGAGAGAGAAGAGCTTACGAGGAGTTACGGCGGCGAAGAGAGTACGGGCGATGCCCGTTCATGATCATTGTGTTCGTAATCGGGCAGTGCGGAGTGCTACTGCGTTCGTCCCGTGAGGAACTTGCCCCAGTGCACGCGGGCGGCGCCGAAGGTCTCCGAACAGGAGCCGCAGTACCAGTCGGAGCTATCGGGGCGAATCACCGTACCTTCCAGAATGTAACCATCGCGCACCGCGGGGCGAGGGCCCGTCATAGTGGCGAGTTCCAGGGCGATTTTTCGCACTTCGTTGTTGCGATTACAGCGTGGACAGACGGGCGCTTCAGTTTGCTTCATGGCCGGATTCCCGGGTGAGAGAGCATTAGGCCACTGGCTCCGCTCATCCATTGCAACCATTGTATCCGGGGAGCTTGCCAAAGGCGCGAATTGGCGGGGAAAAATCTTTCGCCGCCGGCCCGAATGCGGCCAGGTTCCGCGAACCGTACAATTGAGAGCTTATGATCCGATCGATCGTCTTTCCTCGTCTGCTGGGCAAATCGCTGGATGACCTGCAGCCGGTCATTACGCTGTTGCAGGCCGTGGGCTTCGCTTCCGGAAACGAGTGGCATGAAGGCGGAAGCCACGGTGTGGAGATGCTGGCCCCCAGAGGAGGCCTCGAACTCATTGCCGCGCCCGAGGCACCTGGCGTGGACGCAATGGTGGAAGTATCCGACGCCGACCTGGCGTACCAGATTGTGAAGAATCTCACCCCCATCCTTTCCCAAACGATGGAAAAGGATGGGGCACCCGCAGGCAACGGCGTGACGATTCGCAAGGAGATCCGCGACACGCCCTATGGCGCGCGGCTGTTTGAAGTGGAAGTCAGTGGGTTGCGGCTCGGATTTCTAACCTACGCCAGGAAGTCTGCGGCAGAAGGAATCGAGGGAGCACTGGATGCAACGGGCAAGCGCTTCGCCATCGTGGTGGCGCGTTTCAATTCTTTCATCACCGAGCGATTGCTGGACGGAGCGCTGCTGGCGCTGCGGCAGTGCGGCGCCGATCCGGGCAATGTCGAGATCGTTCGCGTTCCCGGCTCCTTCGAGATCGCCCCAACGGCACGGCAGCTTGCGGAAAGTAAACGCTACAATGCGATTGTGTGCCTGGGCTGCCTGCTTCGCGGGGATACCTTGCATTATGAGGTCATTGCCAACGAGGTGACGCGCGGCGTTGGGCAATCGGCGCAGGAGACCGGAGTGCCGCATGGCTTTGGCATTCTGACCTGCGACACGCTGGAGCAGGCGATTGATCGCGCCGGGCTGAAGTCGGGTAATAAAGGTTACGAGGCTGCACTGGCTGCGGTCGAAATGGCTTGTTTGCGGGAGAAGGTTGCTGTCCCCGCTACTACCGCTATGAAGAGCGCCAAATGAGCAAGACCGGTACCCGCCGCAAGTCACGCGAACTCGCGTTGCAGATGCTGTTTCAGCTCGACATGGGGCAGCAGACACCCGACCACGTGCGACGCACCTTCTGGAATGAGCGCAAGGACCTCGACGATAAGGTACGCGGATTTGCCGAGGAGCTGTTCACCGTTGCCGCCGAGCGCGAGAAAGAGATCGACGAGATGATCGAGCGTAACGCCGAGCACTGGCGCATGGAGCGCATGGCGGTCGTCGACCGCAACGTGTTGCGCGTGGGCGTGGCCGAGTTTATCGGCTTTCCCGACACCCCGCGCCCGGTCATCATCAACGAAGCGCTGGAGATTGGCCGCCGCTTCTCGACTCCGGAGTCGGTGCAGTTTATTAACGGCGTGCTCGACAGCGTGGCGCGGGAGTTGGGCGAGGTGGGGAAAAAGTAGGAAAGAGCCGGTTGCTTGCAGATGCCGTGGGGGCCCCATCCTGCCTTGTTTTGGCGGGGTGGGCTCATGAAACGAAAGACCCACCCGGGCAAAACCGGCCAGAGTGGGGCACCGGCGTTCACGAAGAGCGGCTCGTTATGAAGCTGATGAGAAAAGGCCGGGGAAACTCCCCGGCTTTGTTTGATGGGAGTAATTAGCTCAGGAGGCGACGGCGCAGCACACCAGCCAATCCGAGCACGCCGGACCCAAACAACACGACGCCGCCTGGTTCAGGGACACCGTCGCCGAGTATCTTGAATCCCTGGCCTTGGATATTCGAAGTTTCAACTCCGTTGGAGTCTTTGTAGTACGCATTGTTCCCATTCAAGGGATGCGAGCTTGTGTCCCAACCCAGCGGGGCATCGACCCCGGTCAGATTAAGAAAATAAGTGCCGCCGGCCAGAGTGCTCGCAAAATCGATGTCATACAAGCAGACAATACCGTCAGGATCGCATGCATAAAATTGCGGCAATGCGCTTGTACCCGAAGCATAAGTCGTTCCGCCGAACGGGGAAGATGTGATCGACCAATTCACGGTCGTAGCGTCGGTTCCCGGAGTAGGCGTCGCATCGAATTCTAAGGTCTGCGTAATGCAGGTTTGGAAAGAACACGTAAACTAGTTCGAGCCCATGTTCTTGCCGGAAATATCCCACATTTGCAGGAACTCACTACCACCACCATTGTTGTAAAGCACTGTGTTGGCGTGGGCTGCGATGCCCGACGCTACCAGGCAAAACAGAATAAGAAAAGACGACGAAGCAAAGCGAAATTTCATCCTATAACTCTCCTATCGAGTCATTTGATTTGAACTGCTGTTGAGCTACCACCAACTGTTTCTCCTGACGGGCAGCGCTGCCATCACTCTCGGGTCGGGCTTCATCGCACAGCGGCAAGCACTCGCCGCAAGGCGACGATTTGGGCTATCGCCAGCGCGCAAGACCGCTGTGAGCCGTCTTATCCCAATAACGAACGCAAAAAGCGTCCGATCCTGGATGTTCTACTTGAAAGAAAAGGCCCGATACGCTGAAATCTGCGAAGGCGTTAAGCTTTCAGCGCCGACCGTTCACCGGCCGGTTAATGCTTAACATCGTGTCCGCCAAGCGGGCGAGGAGGGCAGACGAAGATGTCCCGGGAAATCTATGGTTGTTAGCTGCACGTAAAGTCTACGGGGCAGAGTTCCGAATGTCAATCGCAACCCGCCGAGTGAGAAGCGGGGGCCCTGGCCACGCTAGAGCAGGTGTCAGGCTGTATCGCGACCCCTACTTCGATCTGACCGTGCGGCACTCTCACGAGAAGCCGGACTGGAAGAACTCTTGGAAACTCTCCGTCACCAGCTTCACGATTTCGGCTTGCTTCTTCTTGTCGCTCAGCCCGTGCGCCGCGCCTTCGACGGCCACGAGCTTCGTCTTCGCAGGAATAAGTTTGATAGCGGTTTGCAATTCGTCGATGCTTCCGAAAGCATCGCGCGTGCCGCTGACAAAGAGCGCGGGCGTTCGTAGTTCGGGCAAGTGCTGCGTGCGGAGTTGCTGCGGCTTGCCCGGAGGATGCAGTGGATAAGAGAGCAGCAGCAGGCCATCGACCAGGCTTGGCTCTGCCGCGGCGACCATGCTGGCCTGCCTGCCGCCATAAGACGATCCGCCGAGAAACGCCCGCCCCCGGAATTGCTGCTTCATCAGCAAGACGGCACGCTTCAGCCCCTGCTGATCGCGCTTCGCATCGGCAGGAGATGGTGGACCGCCAGGCTTGCGCTGGCGATACGGCAGGTCGCAACGAAGGACGCTCATGCCTTGCCGCGCGAATCCTTCGGCAAGCGCAACCAGCAGTGCAGCGTTGGAGTTCCCGCTAGCTCCATGAGTGAGCACGAGGAAGTCACCGGAGGAGCCATCGGCACGGTGCAGCGTACCGCGCACAGGCGCTTCGAGGTCGGAAAAATCGGCGAAGAATTCTGCGCTCATAGCTCTATTCGAGGTTCGGTGCGCGAACGATTCCGTTTTCACTCATGGCAAATGTTTTACCACTGAGTCCACGGAGAGCACAGAGGTAGAAGGATCAACCCAAAGAGACCTCCGTGCGCTCGGTGTAGTCGGTGGTGACGAATTTTGCGCGCCCGGCAGGAAGCGCTGCGCATCCGAATTGTGAACGTCGCATCAATATGAATACGCGGCCGCCTTCACCGCCGTAGCTCCGAATTCGAACCAGTATTCCCAAAGTTATTGATGATGAAGAGAATTACGCTCCGGCCGAGGCGGAAAGCGGCGATATCCACCTCAGCCCCATGATATTCTTGCCTACAAGAGCGGCCTGCTCGACTGGGCCAGCGTGATGCTAAGTAGCAGATGCTAAGACATTTCTTCCCCGAGCGCCGTTGCGCTCCCAACTACAAAGGCGGTTCCTAGTGAGTCAGCGCGAGAAATTCGAAACCAAAAAGCTTCCCATGATGCCCATTCGCGACGTTGTCATCTTCCCGCACATGATGACGCCGTTTCGTGGTGGGCCGGGAATCGAGCGTTCGCGCGTTGGAAGAGGCGCTCGCGAGCGACAAGAAGATATTTCTCGCGACCCAGCATGACGCCAGCATCGACGAGCCCAAGGCCAACGAGATCTACCAGGTCGGCACCATCGTCAACATCGTGCAGAGCCTGAAGCTGCCCGACGGCAACATCAAAGTCCTGGTCGAAGGACTGGAGCGCGGCAAGATCCTCCAGGTGGTGGATACGGACGGCTACTTCGAAGCCACGGTGCGCACCGCGAAGTACGGAGCCGAGATGACGCCGCAGGTGGAAGCTGCCATGCAGCGGGTCACCGGGCTGTTCGAGCAGTACGTAAAGCTTTGCCAGTCGCTGAACTACGAGACGATGATTGCCGCAGTCCGCAACGACGATCCGGCGAAGCTCACCGACACCATCGCGGCCAACCTTCAGCTCTCGATCGAAGAGAAGCAGGAGCTGCTGGAGATCTTCGATCCCGCCGAGCGGCTGAATCGCATCGCCGATGTGCTGGATGTCGAAATCGAAAAGCTGAACATGGACCGCACCATCCAGTCGCGCGTTAAGCGCCAGATGGAGCGCGCCCAGAAAGAGTACTACCTCAACGAAAAGATCAAGGCCATCCAGAAGGAGCTTGGCCGCGGTGAGAAAAACGAGTTCGACGAGCTGAAGAAGAAGATCGACGCCGCCGGAATGCCGCGTGAGGTCCATGAGAAGGCGCTCCAGGAGCTGAAGAAGCTCGAAGCGATGCCGCCCATGTCGGCGGAGTCGACCGTGTCGCGCAACTACCTCGACTGGCTGCTGGCTGTGCCCTGGAAGAAGCGCTCGAAAGAGATTCGCAACATCGACGTCGCCGAGAAGGTGCTCAACGAAGATCACTACGGGCTGGAGAAGATCAAGGAGCGCATCCTCGAGTTCCTCGCCGTCCGCCAGTTGGTGAAGAACCCCAAAGGTTCGATCCTCTGCTTCGTCGGACCTCCCGGAGTGGGCAAGACCTCGCTCGGCATGAGCATCGCCAAGGCGACGGGACGCAAGTTCGTCCGCATGTCACTGGGCGGCGTGCGCGACGAAGCTGAAGTTCGTGGCCATCGCCGCACCTACATCGGCGCACTGCCCGGCCAGATCATCCAGATGATGAAGAAGGCCGGCACCAAGAACCCGGTGTTCATGCTGGATGAAGTCGACAAGATGTCGATGGATTTCCGCGGCGATCCGTCGGCAGCGCTGCTGGAAGTGCTCGATCCCGAACAGAACTTCATGTTCGTCGACCACTACCTCGACGTGGAATACGACCTGTCGCAGGTGTTCTTCATCGCTACCGCCAACGTGCTGCACACCATTCCTCCGGCGCTGCAGGACCGCATGGAAGTGCTGCGCCTGCACGGCTACACCGAGCCGGAGAAAGTGGAAATCGCCAAGCAGTACCTGGTACGCAAGCAGCGCCAGCAGACCGGCTTGACGGAAGACAACATCGTCTTCACCGACGAAGCGTTGCAGAGCGTCATCCGCAACTACACGCGCGAGGCCGGGGTACGCAACCTGGAGCGCGAGATCGGCAACATCTGCCGCAAGGTCGCGCGCAAGGTGGTAAAGGAAGGCGACAAGTACAAGATCACGCTTACCGCCGACAACGTGAACGAGTTCCTCGGCGTGACCAAGTTCCGTGACATGGCGGCGAACGAGCGCAGCGAAGTTGGTCTGGTCACCGGACTGGCGTGGACCGAGGTCGGCGGCTCGATCCTGGTGACCGAAGTCGCTACCGTGGACGGCAAGGGCAAGCTGACGCTGACCGGCAAACTTGGCGACGTGATGCAGGAATCGGCACAGGCGGCCATGTCGTATGTGCGGTCACGCGCGCATCGGCTGGGACTGCCTCGCGACTTCTATCGCAACCTCGACATTCACGTGCACGTGCCGGAGGGCGCCATACCGAAAGACGGGCCTTCGGCCGGCATCACCATCGCCACGGCCATTTCGAGCGCGCTGAGCCGAATTCCGGTGCGGCGTGACATCGCGATGACGGGCGAGATCACGCTGCGCGGCAAAGTACTGCCGATCGGCGGGTTGAAGGAGAAGCTGCTGGCGGCGCATCGCGCAGGCATCATGGAAGTCATCCTCCCCTCCGACAACGAGAAGGATTTGCCTGAGGTGCCGGAGAATCTGCGCACGCGTCATGAAGCTGCGTTTCGTGAATACGATGGATGAGGTGCTGGCGTTCGCGCTGGAGCGTCCGCTGCCGGAGATTGCAGATGAGGCGCCTGGCATTGCGGCCCTGCCGCCTGCGCCGGAGCAGCCGCCTACCGCGCACCAGTGAACAGACTCTTGTAAGCAAGGCCCGTTATTGCGAGGATGACGGGCTTTAACTTTTTCCGATTCGCACCAGGGAGCCGGGAGGCGCGACTTGCGCTTTCCCGGCGCTCCCCCAAATTGAAACCATGAAGGTGCTGACGCGCTTTGTAACCTCTGCTGCTGACCCACGGCAGTTCCCCCCGCCGGGCGCGCCCGAGGTCGCCTTCCTGGGTCGCTCGAATGTTGGCAAATCCAGCCTGATCAATTCGCTGGTGGGCAGCAAGATCGCGAAAACCAGCAACACGCCCGGGCGCACGCAGACCATCAACTTCTTCGAAGTAAGGCGCCACGGCAAACCCAAGGCCGAGTTCATGTTCGCCGATCTGCCCGGCTATGGGTATGCGCGCGTTCCGAAGGAAATCACCGCGAAGTGGAGCGAGTTCATCAACCCTTACCTTGAGAAGCGCGCTTCACTCGCGCTCTGCCTGTCGCTGGTCGATGTCACAATCCCGCCGCAGCAACTCGACATGCAGTTGCTGGAGTGGTTGCGCCATGCCGATCGGCGGTTCCTGATCGTCGCTACCAAGGCCGATCGCATCTCCAACAATCAGCTTCGCACCTCGCTCAACAGGCTGTGCGAGCAGCTCCAGGTCGATATGGACCAGATTGTCCCGTTCTCGGCGAAAGCCCGCATAGGGCAGGACGAGCTGTGGCGCGCCATCCGCTCAGCCGGTACGTCTGGAAGATCATGGCGGTCCGGATTTGATGCGCCACGACTGGTACGAGGCGAGTAGCAGAGTTAGGCCGGCCAGATTTCGAGTGCGGTTTTGCTGAGAATCTGCTCGCGTGTGTTATCTGACAATGTGCAGAGCCCGGAATTCTGTCAGGTTCTTCTCCACTTCGGGAACGCCCGGTCCCGGCCAGTCGGTGCCGAATAGCGTCTTATGCGCAATTTCCTCCAGCCGGGGGAAGTACGTAAGCAGCGACTTCGGCGGAATGCCGCTGATGTCGAGGTATACGTTGGGATGGCGGCGCACCAGGAAGAACGCAGTGTCCATCCACAACGGGCGGCCGCCATGCGCCAGCAGGATCTTAAGCGCGGGAAATCGACGGCAACATCGTCAACATACATGGGATCGCCGTACTTGTTGCGCGCCCCAGGGAAGACCGACGTTCCGGTATGCACCATGATCGGGATGCCGTTCGCCTCGGCCGCGCGATAGATGATCTCCAGTTCCTTGACGCCGTTCACGTAATCGTTGGGGTAGAGCAACTGATGCGGCGGGTGAATTTTGATCAGCCGAATGCCCAGACGCACGATCTGCTCCATGTCGGCGAGCACGTTGCGCGTGTGCCGCGGATGCAAGCTCCCACAGGGTAGGAGTCGCTTCGGATCGGCTTTGACGTAGTTGGCGATGAACTCGTTGACCGCCGGCGTGAAACCAATCACTTCGGGTGCGACATAGTTGATGAGCACCGCGCGATCCACCCCGACCCGATCGAGATAGCCAAGAAATGCCTTGGGAGAGCGGCAATACTCCTCGATCTGGGCGAAGTCTTTGCGCGACTTCTTCATCAGCGCCAGCGCTTCGGGCTTGAACTCGATCGAGCGGCTGAATGTGGATGTGGCAGTCGGTGATCATGAATAAGTTGTCAGTTGTCGGTTCTCAGTTGTCAGTAACGAATTATTAGCGCGAACAGCCTGCCTGATAACTGACTGCTGATAGCTGAGAGCTAATTCGCCGCTGCCAGTACCGCCCGTTTAGCGAACACTCGCACCATCTCACGACGATACTCGGGAGTCAGCGCCGAGGTGGTCAGCGGCTTCGCGGTCCTCGCAGCCATCTCGCCAATTCGCTCGGCAATCGTTTCGTCGGCCATGGTGCCGATCAGGAGCGCATCCGCATCCTTGACCAGGTGAGGCGCCGGATTGACCGCGGTAATCGCCACCCGCGCATCCTCGATGCGTCCGGATGCGGCGCTCGACTCTAAGCGCCACGGCCACTCCCGCCAACGGGTAATCAATACTGCCGCGCACGCGCAGCTTCTGATAGCTGCCGCGCCATCCCGCCGAGGAGGCTGGAAGAAATACGCGGGTGACGATCTCGTCGGGCGCAAGATGCAGACGAACAATGCCGTCGTTGACGTAGAAGTCGCGGAGCGCGACTCGCCTTACGCCACTCGGCCCGGCAATCTCAAGCTCGGCGTCGAGACACAGCAGCGCCGGAGGCGTGTCACCGGAAAACGTTGCCCAGCAGAAGTTGCCTCCGGGCGCAACGTGGCAAAGATCGCCATCCTTCTTCAAGCAGAAGCCGCAGCTCTTGCGCCACAGCAGCGACTGGTTGTACCACAGGCAGCGCGTATCGAGGCAGATGTTGCCGCCCAGCGTGGCCATGTTGCGAATCACCGGCGATGCGACCGTCTTTGCCGCTTCGTACAGCACGGAATAATCTCGCCGAATCAGGGGCGAGTGCTCGATTGCGCTGAGCGGCGTGAGCGCGCCGATGCGTAACCCCGTCATCGCTGTTCGTGATCCCGCTGAGTTCGGCACGCTCCGGCAGATCGAGCAAGTAAGGCGGCGTGAACAGCTTCTGCTTCATGGACGGCAGCAGGTCGGTCCCGCCGGCCACAATCTTCGTATCGCCCGGGTACTTGGCCAAGAAACCCATCGTTTCGTCGACAGTCTCTGGGGCGCAGGAGTTGAAAACTGGGCAGGCTCATCGGCCACCTCCCACATTGGCGGGATGCCTTGTGCCTCGCCGGGTCAAGAGGATGCCGGAGAGGCCCTTTGCCGTTGAACCAGAGCGAGCCACCATGTTCGCGGAAGGTAGTTGGGGCGGTGGGATCAACCGACTCGGTCATCTCGATCTTCTTGGCCCCACGCTTGGCGCGAAGTGCGGCCAGTACGCGCTCGGGAGTGAAAGGCGCTTCCCGCAGTCGAACTCCCACTGCGTGGTAGATCGCATTCGAGATCGCCGGGTATCGTCGCCGCCAGCGAACCTTCTCCGGCTTCCTTTGCCCCGAAGGGGCCTTCGGGATCGATGCTCTCAACGATGATGGTCTCGATTTCCGGCGACTCGACGGAGGACGGGCTGCGGTACTCCAGCAGACCCGGGTTCATCAGCAGGCCGTCTTTCCACACCATCTCTTCCTGCATGGCCTGACCCAGCCCCATCCAGACCGAGCCGACCACCTGGCCTTCCACCGCGACAGGGTTGAGTGCTCGTCCGCAGTCGTGTGCCGCCCAGACCTTGTGCACGGTCACTTCGCCGGTATCTTCGTCGACGCTGACCTCGGCGACTTGCGCCGAATAGGAGTAGGCGGGCGACGGTCCGACGCCTCCGCCCTTGTGCTTGCCGCCGCGAGCTTCAATCGGAGGCGCGTACGATCCTGTGCCGGTAAGCGCGCCGTGAAAGTCGATGGCCGAAACGACTGCCTCTTCGAAGCTCATGTGCTGCTTTGGGACCTTCTTCTTTGCGCGTCTGCAACACAGATCCGCGCAGAATCTGGCCGTCGACCCGGCCACGAGGGGCATCGATTTGCTCCAGCAACTCTGACGCTGTAGGATCTTTATCTGACGCTGTGGTACCTCGCCGCCAGACGTGGTCGTCACGCATGATGACTTCTTCAGGCGAGCAGGCCATGCGCTTAGCCGCCGCGCTCACGATGTTCTTCTTCACTTCCTGCGCGGCCCGCAGCGCCGCATTGCCGGCCATGAAGGTTACACGGCTGGAGTAGGAGCCGAGATCGATGGGCGTGAGGTCGGTATCGGCGGCGATTACCCTCACCCGCGACAAGCTGCACCCCAGCACCTCGGCGACTACCTGCGCTGTCATGGTGTCGGAGCCCTGCCCAATTTCCGATGCTCCCGTATAGACCACGACGCCGCCGTCGCGATCGATCTTGATGTTCACCGTCGAATGTGGCATGTCGGAGCGAATGATGCTGTTCGCCGCGCCGCTGACATAGTGGCTGCACGCGACTCCCAGGCCGCGCCCGCGCGGCATTTTGCCGCGGCGCTCGATCCCACCCTGAGCGCGTCACGACCTGCTCAATGCACTCGGGCAGGCCGTAGCTGAGAACGCGCAGTCCGTTTACCGTAACCGTCGGCGGCTTCAGCAGGTTGACGCGTCTTACCTCCGCTGGATCGAGGCCGAGCTTGGCGGCGATCTCATCCATCTGCGACTCGAAGGCAAAGCGCACGTTGACGGTGCCGTGCCCGCGCATCGCGCCGCACGCCGGCTTGTTGGTCAGCACGCGGTAACCGTCATAGCGAATGTTGGGAATGTCGTAAAGCGCGCCCAGCAGCGCGCCGGAGTAAAGAATCGTTACCACACCGTAGGAGCAGTAGGCGCCGCCATCCTGAATGACTTTGCAGGCGACGGAAGTTACCCGTCCATCATTCTTTACGCCGGTCTTGAGATCGACGATGGTGCGAGGACGGCCACGATGGGCCCAGAAAACTTCTTCGCGCGTGTAGGTGACCTTCACCGGCGCCCTGGCGGCGCGCGCCGCGACGGCCGCAATGATTTCGAGAGGGATGATCTCGCTCTTGCCGCCAAATCCGCCGCCTACCAGCGGCTTGATGACGCGAATCTGCGACATCGGCATTTCCAGCACCAGCGACAGCTTGTGCTGCAAGTAATAAGGTACCTGAGTGGAGGACCACACTGTCAGACGTCCGAGCTGCCCGGTGTGAGGATCGAGTTCGAAGCTGGCCAGCGTCGAGTGCGGCTCCATCGCCGCGTGAGTTACTTCGTTGGCGATGTAGCGCGCCTCGTGCACGTAATCGGCTTCGGCAAAGCCTGCATCGGGATCGCCAAAAACGTGGTGGTAGTCCTTCTCGATGTTGTGCGGCCGGTGGTCGTGAATGAGGTCGGACTCGGCCTTCATCGACTTTTCCGGATCGAAGTATGCCGGCAGAGGCTCGTATTCGACCTCGATCAACTCGAGCGCCTGTTCAGCGATCTCTTCGCTGATGGCCGCTACGCACGCGACGTTGTCGCCTATGTAGCGGACCTTGTCGACCGCGAGCGCCGTCTCATCGTGCCCGACAGGAAGGATGCCGTATTGGTTCGGCGCGTCTGCGCCAGTGACCACCGCGACCACACCGTCGAGCGCTTTTGCGCGAGATGTATCGATGCGCTTGATGCGCGCGTGGGGATAGGGCGAGTGCAGGATCTTGCCCACCAGCATTCCCGGCAGGCTGAGATCGTCAGTATATTTGCCGGCGCCGGTGGTCTTGCCAGCAGCGTCGACCATCGCAATCGATTTGCCGATAATGGAAAAGTCAGACATAAGAAAACCGGTAATTAGTAGCTAGTAGTTAGCAATTAGCAAAAGCAGATCCCTCGCTGCGCTCGGGATGACAACCCGCGGCGCTCGGCATGACAACGCGCTGCGCTCGGGATGACAATCCGCTGCGCTCGGGATGACAACTCGCGGCGTTCGGGATGACAAGTCGCTGCGCGGGATGACAACTTTACGCTCACGTGGCCGCTCCCACAGGTTCCTGCTCCGCGGCCTTTCGCTCGGCCTCGATGGCCGCGCGGATCGCCTGATACATCTGGGTGTAGCCGGTGCAGCGGCACAGATTGCTGCTTAAGGCTTCGCGCACTTCCTGTTCGCTCGGATCCGGATTATTGGCCAGCAGCCACTTGATCGTCATCATGAAGCCGGGCGTGCAATAGCCGCACTGGGAGCCGCCAAAGTCGCCGTACGCTTTTTGCAAGGCTGCCAGCCCTGCACCGCTGGCAAAGCCCTCGACGGTGGTGATCTCGTGGCCCTCGTAGCTGGCGGCCAGCATGGTGCAGGCCAGCATCGGAATGCCGTCCACCTGAACCGTGCAAGCACCGCAAGAGGAGTCGTCGCAACCGCGCTTGGAGCCGGTGAGATCAAGGTCCTGGCGAAGAGCGTCGAGCAAGAGCTTGTTGGGCTCGATCGCCAGTTCGTAGTTGCGGCCGTTGACGCGGAGTTCGATTAATTGTTTCTTCATATCAGGTCCGGCTTGCCGGCTGAAGCCGGCACGTGTATCTGACTCAGTTATTACGCGGGCCTGAAGGCCCGCACTACCTAGTAAAGCGGCACCGAGGGATCGACCTCTCGGGCCCATCGGTCTATACCGCCGCGCAGTGACTGTACCTTTTCGAATCCCTGTTGACGCAGCCATGAGGTTACATTCATCGAGCGTACGCCGTGATGACAGACCACCACAATGTGGGAGTCGGGATCGAGCTCCTGGTTGAACCGCGCAGGAATCTCCCCCATCGGGATGTGCTTGCTTCCGCGATTCGAGCGGCATCATACTCCCAGGGTTCACGCACATCGAGCAGCGTCAACTCGGCGCCGCTGTCCAGCAGCGATTTCAGCTCGGTATGGGAGATTTCGTAGTCCATCAGCTCATTCACTTGCCCGACCATACGGGGCGGCGGCGCTCCATGTGGGCCGCGACGCCTTCTATCGCATCGCTGGTCTTCATCAGTTCGTCGAGATAAATCTGCTCAGCGCGTGCCAGTCCCTTATCGAAATGAATCGCGTCCCAGGCATAGAAGGCCTTTTTGGCTGCTGCAACCGCTGCCGGGCTCAACTGCGAGACGCGCTGCACGCATTCTTCCACCAAGGTTTCGGGATCGTCCGCGATCGCGTTCACCAATCCCGCGGCCAGCGCTTCGGACCCGCTCAAGGTGCGGCCCGTCAGGATCATCTCTGCCGCAAGTTTCTGTCCCACAATGGCGGATAGCGCTACGCTGGCAACCGGCGGATAGCACGCCAGCTTTATCTCAGGGAATCCCCAGACAGAATCCGGTGACGCATACACTACGTCGCACATAAGGGCGAGTTCAGCGCCTCCGCCAAGGCAATGGCGTCGAACGCTGGCGATAGTCAGCTTTCGGCTGGCAACGACGGAGCGAATGACACTGTGAAACGCTGCGAGGGTTGTTCGAATCTTGTCGGCGGTATGTTCGGCAATTTCGACGCCACTGGAGAAGGCGCGCTCGGAACCTGCGAAAACGATACTGCTGATTTCCGTCCGCATTTCGATCTGCTCTAAGGCGGCGCGAAGCTCTTCCATCATCCGCACATCAATCACGTTCAGAGGGCGGATTCTGCAGCGTGATGCGGGCCGAAGGCGGATGCAGCTCGACGGTGATGCGGGTGAAAGCGGGATCGGCATCAGTCATTATTCACCGCCATAGTCTCTGCCCGCGATAGGGGTCCTTCGACTCCTCCCCCTCGCTCTGCTCGGCGTCGTCGCTCAGGATGACAAAAGCTAAGATCATTACTTCGCCTTGAACACCGGCGGTCGCTTCTCAAGGTAAGCTGCCAGCCCTTCCTTCGCATCTTCGCTTTCAAACAGCAACTGCTGGTTCTCGCGTTCCAGCGCTAGTCCCGCCTCCAGGGTGATTTCCCAGCCGGCCTGGACCGCGCGTTTCATGCGGCCCACCGCTTTCGCGGCCTTATGTGGCGGACAGAACTGCCGCGCGTAGTCCATTACCTGCCCCATGAAATTGCCGCCATCGAATATCTGATTGATCAAGCCCAGCTCTACTGCGCGCTCGAGGTCAAATGTCTTGCCCTCGGCCATCATCTCGATGGCTTTCGATTTTCCCAGTAATCGGGAGAGCCGCTGGGTTCCGCCCGTGCCAGGCAGCACGCCCAGGTTCACCTCAGGGAGCCCCATCTTGCCGGCTCCCTTGCGCGCCACGCGAAGGTCGGCAGCCAGTGCGACTTCCAGGCCGCCTCCAACACAATGTCCATTAATTGCGGCGATTACCAGCTTGGGAGTGTTCTCCAGCCGAAGGAGCGTCTCATTGGCGTGCAGACAAAAGTAGTACTTGAATGTGGGATCAGCCTGGGCAAGCATCTGAATATTCGCGCCCGCGCAGAAGAACTTCTCCCCTGCGCCGGTAAGGACGATGACGTGGACATTTTCATCCATGCGGGCCTGAAGAATGGCGTCATCCAGTTGACGGTTCATCGCGTAGCTGTAAGTGTTGGCGGGAGGATCGTTCAGCTCGAGAACGGCAACTCCGGCTTCGACCCGGTACTCCACAAGCCTGCGAGTTTCAATCGTGCTGGGAATGTTGTTACTCATCGGCACTCCTGCTGATTGGTTCTCGCCTGCGCCGGGCCGCCTTTTGCCTGACTGAAAGACTCTTCCGCTGGGCCGGGTTTACCGCCGCAGCCCCGAGCATGCCTTGCAGGAAAAGATCGCTGATGTGCCGGGCAAGTGTCTCCGCGTCGGGGTCGGACTTAGGATTGTGCCATGTATACAGCCAGTTCATGGTGCCGAACAGCGACATTACTGCGGTTCGGATGGCGGCGCGTCGTGGCTTCACAACCCTCGTGTGGTGACGGGCGACATCCTCAACCAGGCCCACACAGATGCGGTAATAGCTGCGTTTGATGGCGGCCAACTCGGTCCCATAGCCGTTCTTGAGTACGTCATCCTCATGGGACAGCACCTTCATCGCATTGTGGCGAGCCAGCGCGTATTCCACGTGGTTGTGCACGAAAATGCGAAGCCGCTGCTCCGGATCGCTCTCCCGGCTGAGGCGTCTGCGCAGACGATCAATGATGGTGCTGAAGGTGTGCTTCTGGATGGAGTAGAGCAGCTTCTCTTTGGAATCAAAGTAGTAGTAGAGGCCAGCCAGCGAGATGCCGCTCAGTCGCGAGAGGTCACGCATGGATGCGCCTTCGTAACCCTTTTCGGCAAAAACCTCGGTGGCGAAGTCGAGGATCTCCGACAGGCGCCGGTCAAAGCGGGTGTCGGCTGGGGGAATCGGGGGCGCAGATTGAACAACGGTAGCTGCCATGGGAGAGCGAACAATTCATTCGAACGTTCGTTCGAATTTTACAGCCATCGCTCCCCGCATTGCAAGCGCCTCTCAGGTCGCCCTATCGGTGCTCCAGAAAATACAAGGCAACGAAAGCTGCCGCCAATGCGATGCTGGGAAGCCTGAGCTCACGCGTAGCTCGCAGAGGCTGCTTCCAATCAGCGGTGAGAAGGAAAAGCAGCAGGGCCGGCACAACCATGACAATTGCGAGCTGGAAGATATGAGCTAACGCACCTTCATCGGGTTGCGGGAGTTCGAAGTAGCCGGTCAAGACGGTGACCAAAGCTACCAGAGAGAGGACGAGTACGGCCTTCCCGCTGAAGCGGTTTATTCGCTCTAGCGTGCATAGAGCCTGCTGTCGTACAGTCTATGCTGAGCCGCCGATTTCGTAATCCTGCGTTGACAAGTATCTATCCGGCAGGGCAAACTGCAGAATCTTGCTGAATTTGGTCTGCGGCCCCCCAATCGCGAACCGACGAAGCGGGATCAGCGAACTGATGACCGTGCAGCCACCCGTATCGCATACTATGGCATCCACGCTGGATAGCGTGAACAGGGCCGAAGAGATGGCCGACCAGGCCGCTACTCAGGCCGGCTTTGACGAGGATGCGCGTGGTGGCATTTCGATGGCGGTTCGGGAAGCCATGATTAACGCTGTGATGCACGGCAACGGGTACAGCGCCGACAAGCATGTCAATCTGAGCTTCGAACAGGCAGGCGGCAACCTTGTTATTACAATCAGGGATGAAGGCCAGGGGATGAATCCGGACGAAATTCCCGATCCTCTGGCGCCCGAGAATCTGATGAAGCAATCCGGGCGCGGTATTTTTCTAATGCGGGCGTTCATGGACGATGTCAAATTCCGCAAACTTGAGCCCGGCACCGAAATCACTTTGATCAAGCGTGTTCCAGGGCACTGACCCGGCACGCAAGGAGGCCTCGACGTGAGCATGAAAGCGAGCACCCGGCAAGTAGATGGAGTAACCATTGTGGACTTGAGCGGGCGTATCACCCTGGGCGAAGGCAGCGTGGTGCTGCGCGACACCATCAAAGACCTTCTCGGCAAGGGAAATAAGAAGATCCTATTGAATCTTGGGGATGTCAGCTACATCGACAGCTCAGGGATTGGCGAGCTGGTCAGCGCCTTCACTTCCGTCCAGCGGCAGGGCGGCGAGTTGAAACTCCTGAACCTGACCAAGAAGGTGCATGACCTGCTTCAGATTACCAAGCTCTACACGGTTTTCGACGTGAAGGATGATGAGGCCTCAGCGGTTGGCGCGTTCGCCCACTAGCTTTCCGTGAAGGTATTCGCGGGCATCTGGTTTTGATGTGTCGCCGTTAGCTTTTGGCCGTCACGTCAGCGGCAAGCCTTTAGGGGCCTCCGCTGCTGCATGCAACACGCTTCTTGCAGGCCGCTCGGACATCTTCCTGGCGGCCGTTTTAATCTGCTGCGACAGGCGCGATTGCGTCGGCTGATTTTTCGCTCTTTTCCCCACTCTGTTGCATCAGCTTGGCGACCAACCCGGTCCATCCAGTCTGATGACTGGCCCCAATGCCGGCGCCGGTATCGCCATGAAAGTATTCGTAGAAGAGGATCAGGTCGCTCCAGTTGCTGTCTCTCTGGAAGAGATCGAGCTGCCCGTAGACGGGACGGCGTCCATCGCTGCCGCGCAGAAAAATGCTGTTGAGCCGGCGCGACAATTCTCCGGCGACCTCCCACAGCGTCAGATACTCACCTGAACCCGTGGGGAATTCGACCTTGAAGCTGTCTCCGAAATAATGGTGAAATCGCTGCAGGGACTCGACCAGCAGGAAATTCACCGGGAACCAGACGGGCCCGCGCCAGTTCGAGTTGCCGCCAAACAGCCCGGTACGCGACTCTCCTGGCTCGTAGTCCACACGGTGTTCCATGCCTCCCAGCTCAACCACATAGGGATGGGCTTCGTGATGCTTGGAAAGCGCCCGGATTCCGTAGGGAGAGAGAAACTCATCCTCATCGAGCATGAATTTCAGGATGCGGCGGAGCTTGTCGGCATTGACGATGGAAAGCAGACGCCGCTCGCCCTCCCCAATTGTCCGCATGCAGGCCAGATTACCGGTGAGGTCAGGACGGTTCTCGAGGAACCAGTCCATGCGGCGCTTGAATGATGGCATCCGCTTCAGCAGGTTGGAATCAAGCGTTTCCACCGCGAACAGCGGGATCAGCCCAACCATGGACCGCACTTTCACCGGGAAGCGCCGGCCGTCGCCCGCATGCAGAACGTCGTAGAAGAAACCGTCTTCCTCATCCCACAGGCCGTCGCCATCCTCTCCCATGTTGCACATGGCATTCGCAATGTGGAGAAAGTGTTCCCAGAACTTGCTGGCTACATCCTCATAGGCCGGATCTTCTTTAGCCAATTCGAATGCAATCGCTAGGAGGTTGAGCGTGTACATCGCCATCCAGCTGGTGCCGTCGGACTGCTCCAGGTGTCCGCCGGTGGGAAGTGGCGCGCTGCGGTCGAAGACCCCGATGTTGTCCAGTCCAAGGAAGCCGCCCTGGAAGATGTTCTTGCCCTCGGCATCTTTGCGATTCACCCACCAGGTGAAGTTCAGCAAGAGTTTGTGAAAGATGCGTACCAGGAAGGCGCGATCGCCGCGTCCGCGTTGCTTCTTGTCGATTTTGTATAACCGCCAGGCTGCCCAGGCATGGACCGGAGGATTCACATCCCCCAAAGCCCACTCGTATGCAGGAAGCTGCCCATTGGGGTGCATATACCACTCGCGTGTCAACAGCACGAGCTGCTCCTTGGCGAACTCCGAATCAACCAGCGCCAGCGGCACGCAGTGAAATGAGAGGTCCCAGGCTGCATACCAGGGGTATTCCCATTTGTCCGGCATCGAGATCACATCGGCGTTGTAGAGGTGCGACCAATCACGGTTGCGGCCGTGCTTACGCTCGGCGGGCGGCGGCGGACCGGCGGGATCGCCGTGGAGCCAGTCGCGCTGGACGTAGTGATAGAACTGTTTGGACCACAGCAATCCGGCGAAGCTCTGGCGCATGACGTTCTTGGCATCTTCGGAGAGATCACCGGGGATGATGCGCGCGTAGAATTCGTTTGCCTCCAGCTGTCGCGTTAGAAACATGCGATCAAACTCACCGTTGAGCGGATCTTTGGCCGTTGGCCAGTCCTGATCCGTTAACCGCAGTTTGAGGGTCACCGTCTCGCCGGGCGCAATCGTGAATCGGTAGTCGGGAGCCGCCTTGGTGCCTTCGCTGGCCTGGTTGACCGCATCGAAGCGCTGGTTCACAACATACTCATTGATGCCGTCTTTGCAGAACACCGGCCCCGGCGAGTCGTAGAGCCGCCGGGTGTTGGTTTCGTTTTCGGTGAACAACACGGATGGCTTGTTCTCCATGTAGAGATAGCGCCGTTCATACACGGGATGATCGATATTGATCACTGTGCCGGGCCGGCCATTCGATCCCTTAGCCAGCCGGGGCCTGGTCACGTCTTTTGGTCCACGACCAGGTGTTGCGAAACCACACGGTAGGCAACAGGTGCAAGGGTGCCGGATCGGGGCCGTGATTGGTTGCGCTGATGCGAATTAGCAAATCTTCAGGGGGGGCCTTCGCGTACTCCACCACGACATCGAAGTAGCGGTTCTCGTTGAAGATGCCGGTGTCCATGAGTTCGAACTCCGGATCGTCTTTGCCCCGCCGGCGGTTTTCTTCCAGCAGATGCGCATAGGGGAACTCAGCTTGCGGATAGCGGTAGAGATACTTCATGTAGGAGTGCGTCGGGGTGCTGTCAAGGTAGAAGTAATACTCTTTGACGTCCTCGCCGTGGTTGCCTTCGACACCGCTGAGCCCGAAGATACGCTCCTTGAGGATGGGGTCCCTCTCGTTCCACAGCGACAGCGCGAAACAAATGTACTGATGGCGGTCGCAGATTCCGGCTATGCCGTCCTCATTCCAGCGGTATGCCTTGGAGCGGGCATGATCGTGCGGCAGATATTGCCAGGCGTCGCCGCCGGAGCTGTAGTCTTCACGAACCGTGCCCCAGGCACGTTCGCTCAGGTAAGGCCCCCAGCGCTTCCAGTGGGCTCTGCGATCGCGGCATTTTTCCAATCGTTTGTCTTCTGCTGTCAGGTTCTTGAGTGCTTCCATCTCAACTCTCATCAAGTGACTAACGTTGCACTATTAATAGAAATGTACGTCGGGTCGCGACACAGAAGCTCTAATGCCGTTATCCGCCCGGCTTGGTAATGTTCAAGCCGGGACCAGGGTCTCAGCCGAGCAGAATCGGCAACAGCACGCCAAGGCCGAGAGCCAGGAACCAAAGCGCCGGCGCGGGCGTTCCGACGGGTCTCCTGCGGCGGCGCTCGCGCGCGGCAATGCGAGGATCCAGCAAGAGCCAACGTGTGTAGCGCTGCTCGAGCAGGAGGAAAACGAAAGCCGTTACCGCTCCAAACACCAGATGACCGATCAGGGATGGCAACAGCGCGGAGGCCGCATCCGTGCTCCAGTCACATACACCGGTCAGGATCAGCGGCAGGAGCGTCATGGAGCCGAGATACCACCAGATCATCCCGAACAGCCAGCCCCAGGCTACGCCGGCGCCCAGGTTTGGAGCCTCGTTCCGGAACAGCACCCCGAACGTCATCCCGATCAGAGCGCTGATCAATAAGTGGATGAAAAAACCGTGCAACACAGTGTAGGTCGTGTCCAGTCCGGCCACCCTTGAGATGATGCCAGTCTTTAACATTATGGGGCTGGATACGAGCCCGCCGGCCAAGCCTGCCAAAGCGCCCCATCCTAACGATTGCAGTGTCTTCAGTCCTGGGCCGCCGGGTTCTCGGTTGAGAGGGTCGGACTGAATAAACAGGCGTACCCAAATTTTGTCGATGGTGGCGTACGAAACGCCCAGAATCAGTCCGTAGATAATGTGTCCGACGAGAGAGCCGAATACATACGACCCGGCAGCAGCGGACCAATCCAGCCCGGATCCCGAGAACCAGGGCCACAAGGTGAGCGGTCCCAGGAACCACCAGAGCATTCCGTACCCAACACCCCATCCCATCGATGAGCCATAGCCGCGGATGTCGCGCTGGAACAGGACGCCGAAGAGCAGTCCCATAGCGACCGCGATAAGGAACTGGATGACGAGGCTCATCGCACGCGAGTGAAGATTACTCAGCCCGGACACGAGTGGGTAGTAATCGCCGATCGACATCCAACGGTCGAAGATGGCGCCGCCGATCAAACCGGCAAGCCCGCCAGTGATGATCGCTCTGCCCCAGTGAAAGCGGGGGCCGGTTTTGGCTGAACGCAAGCTGCGACGGATTCCCAGCAGTGTCCCCACTGGCATCCCGAGGCACACCAGATAAGCCACCAGGCTCGGAAACTGGCTGCTCGCATCGGCAAGCTCACCCATGGAGTGCGAGCGCCCTGCGATGAACGGCAGAATTCCAGCGGGTACCATCAACCACATCAGGAAAGCCGCGGCCAATCCCCACAACAACCCGGCCCCGGCGCTGGTCGCGCGCCGCCCAAAGAAAAGTGCGAAGACAACTCCGAAAATCGCGCCCTGCAGTATCGCGAACGCCGACGGCGCATGAAGAATCAGACGGCCCGCCAGCCCGCCGAGGATTCCCAAAGCCAGCCCAAGGGCAGGCTCGACCCAGTACGCCTTCGCCGGAGCGGCTTCGACTGGCATTTCGGCCATCGCTGGTACTGCAGGCATATCAGTCACTCCTAATGCAGGTCAATCGTCTGCACAATGTCTTTAGGGAACCACAGCTCGACTGTCCAGTCGATCAGTACGCGAATTTTGCGTTCCAGGCCCGGCAGTTTTCCCAGATAAATGCCTCGCCACATAAACCACGCCAACAGGCCGGAGAACCGCATGGCCTTGGTGCGCGCAAACGGGATGGTCAGCTCCGCACAGGCCGTCTGGTGGCCGACCACACAAAGCGCTCCCAGCGAGTCGAAGTGAAAGCCGCGCGTCGGGCGGCCCTCCAGCGTGGCCCGTACGTTCCTGGCCAGGGTCGCTGCCTCGCGCAATGCAAATTGCGCCGTCGGAGGGCACGGCTTGCCGGTCTTGGCGTCGACTACGGCCGCACAATCCCCCAGCGCCCAGACTCCCTCGTGTCCGGGAACAGCCAGGGTCGGATCGACGATGATCGCTCCGCGCTTATCTTTCTCCAGAGGAAGCGCCTTGGACAGAGGATTGGGAGCCGTCCCGGCGGTCCATACCAGGGTTTCAGCCGGGACTTTGGCGTCGCTCAGCACGACCATGCCCGGGCCGGCATCCACCAGGCGTGTATTCATCCGGAATTCCACGCCGCGGGCTTCCATCTTTTTCTGCGCGTATTGGCCGAGCGACTCGCTCAGCTCAGGCAGGATACGATCGCGGGAGTGTACCAGCACGACACGAACCTCCTGGCTAGTGAGATTCGGATAGTCTGCGAGAATCCCACGCGCAAAGTCGTTGAGGGCCCCTGCCAGCTCAACCCCTGCAAATCCGCCGCCGGCAATAACAAACGTCAGCAGCGACTTACGGATTGCGGGATCGCTTTCGCGGTCGGCGCGTTCGAACATGTCAATCACGCGGTTGCGAATCTTGATGGCATCCACCAGGCTCTTGAAGTCGAAGGCGAGCTTCTGGACATTGGTCAAACCTAAGTAGTTGGAGACCGCACCGAGCGCGAGCACCAGGTGGTCGTAAGGGAGCTCACGCGCGCTGGATTCACCGGCTTCACATTCGAGCACCACGCGCTTGTTGTCCAAATCGACGGTGGCGACTCGGCCCCGTATGAACTCGGTGCGGTGGAGTGTGCTGCGTAACGGGGTGCTGATGTGGCTTGGCTCCAGACTGCTGCCGGCTACCTCAGCGAGCATGGGCGTGAACAGGAGGGCGTTGGTGTCGCTCACCAGCGATATCGACACCGCTGGATTTTGGCGCAACTCCTCTTCCAGGCACTCCGCAGTCTTCATCCCCGCAAAACCACCGCCGAGAATTAATATGCGCTGCTTTTTGGAGCTGACATGGGCTGGCGGAACGTGTTCCGGTCCAAACACCTTCTCTGCCAGCTCACTTAGAGCCTGAGTCAGGAGACCGAGCGTGGCTCCATAGAGCACCCAGCCCACAAGTGCAGGGAAGTGCTGCCGCATTTGCTCCGCACTCCATTCGGGCGTTTCGCCGGAGAGCAGAGGTTTGACAATGACGCTGAGTACGCACCAGAGCGGGACGCCCAGCGATCCGGCAGTCATCAGGTTCTCGACGTAGGCGCCGGGTGTCGGAATAATGCTGGCGGAATAGAAAGCGCCCACCGCTACTCCGAGTAGAATGCTCCAACCGGCGTGACCGATCGTCGCCATCAGGGCAAGCGATGCTATCCCGCCTGCCAAACATCCGATGAGGGAACGCCGAACCAGATAGGTCATTGCTCTGACTCCGCCGCCCGCACCAAGCTGCTTCTCACAGGGGCTGAGATTCGCAATTTCCAAAGAAGTTGCGGGGGGTGCAGGATGGGGGGCGTCAGGCAGTTTACACGATCAGCCGAGTGCGGTCAGCCGCGATGCGTTTCGGATATTATCCCGTAAATGAATAAACCGGGATTGTGTAGTCGAAGCGCGCACCCGCCGGTTTTCCTCTGGACGATCTGCGTCGACATTACTCTGATGAACGAGCTATCGCCAGCCGGTTGGCGATGATTGAGTAGGCTGCAGAATTGAAGGCCATCCCGATGTGTGTCCCCGGAACCTCGAAATCGTTGCCTGGCGTCCGGGTCATACAAAAGCGCCAGTCCACAATGCCGTCGTGGCGAGTATAGATCGCGGTCTGGAGCACGGACCCGGGCACTTTTCGCCGCAACGAATCGACAAAGTTGCAGGTGCATCGACCGGTATAGCAGTGGGGCAGGACGCCGTCGCCGTGCTCCTGCAAAATGCGCAGACGAACTGCTTCGGCGGCATAAATGATATTTCGATTGGCCACGGTCCCTTGAATCGGCGAAGCGAGGGTGATGAGAGAAGCAACGTCCTTGGGCCGCGACCCTGCCACCGATCGTGCGATTACTCCGCCGAGACTATGGCCGATCAAGTGAATCTTGCGTCCAGTCTCAGCCAGGGCCTGCTGTATGGTTTCATTCAAACGGCGCTGGATGAGCAAATTCGGGCAGTCGGCATTGATGCCGATGCCCGAGAAATATGGGCGATAGCCGATGCGGGCGAGCCAGCCGCGGAGTTCGTTCAAATAGAGGTCGGTGCCGAGGAAACCAGGAATAATCACCACCGCCGAGCCGTCGCCGGGCGGCACGCCAAAGCCGTAATAGACCAGCGACGCATGCAGCAAAAGAACCTCAGCTCCGAACAGCGCTTCCGTCCAGAGCGAGACCTCGGATGCCGGATGAAGTTGGGGTTTAGGCTTGCGAGATTTGGACTTCGAGGGTCGTGTTGCCGTGCCTGATCGCAATTTTGTCCTGAGTCGGCCCTGTATCCATGCACCTTACGGCGAAGTGCTGCTGGCAGGCTGATACGGTCGCGGAATTATACTGCGGCTTTTCGCGACGGTTACAGTAGCACATTTGAGCGGCGTTGTCGCGATTTAGTTGCTTGTGGATTTCCGCCGTTTGCCCGGCGTACCTTTTCCCAGCCGGGCCTCCAGTTCCGCCACCCGCCGGCGCAGCATATCGAGTTCCTCCTGACCCTCAGTATTAGGCGGCGGCGCAGCCAGGAACCGCTTCATCATGTCCACCGGAGAGAGAATGGCGGACCGAACTTCGCCCAGGCGGTTCTGTACCGCATTCTGTACCGTATGGTAGGTGTCAAACGCGGATTTCAAGTACCACATGATGAACTCCTGCCCAACCTCGTCGGAGGCGACGATGAGCTGGCGCAGCAGCTCGAGCGGCAGACCAGTCGGTTTCTCTCTGGCGTCCTCGGTGATGATCTGCGTCAGGGTTACGCGGGTCAGGTCCCGTCCGCTCTTCGCGTCCACCACCTTGACATCCTTGCCTTCACGAACCAGGGCGGCGATGTCGTCGAGATTCACGTAGCGGCTGGCGGCGGTGTTGTACAGCCGGCGATTGCCGTATCGCTTGATGACCACGGTGGGAGCTTCCATGTAAGCCTTTCATATTGCGTTGCATACAATGCAAATAATAGATTGACACAACTTCGTTTAAATCATATAGTAAAGCTGATGCTGCAATGCAGCAATCTGGAGGTTCTATTATGCCAGTCAATATGAAAGCCGAGACCTCCCGGACTCATCCAAGGGAGTCGTCTTTTTTGTCCATCATGTCGGGTTGGGCGGAGCAGGGTGTGCAGAGCATCTTCGCCACGCAGCGGATCCTTCTGGACCTCGCCATGCGCCAGAATGAAAACGTCATGCAGGCCTTCCGGGAGCAGCTCAACGACCCGGACTACTGCCCGACCGCGATTATCAGTGAAGCGGCCGGTGACGGCATCACCAACTTCATCGCAGGTCAGAAACTGCTTCTCGATTTGGGCAAGCAGCAGCACGACATCCTGATGGAGGGCATCAAGGAGCGTGTAGGAGGCTGGCCGGCAGCAGAGGCCATGACGAGCCTGCTGCAGCGCAGCGTGGAAACCTTCATCCACATGCAGGAGGAGTTCCTGGACATTGCGCGCAAGCAGACGCACAAGTGGGTGGAAGCGGCGAAGGAAGGCAAACCGTACGAGTACGAACATCTGGTGACCCTGGCCCGCGAGGGTCTGGAGAACTTCATGAAGACGCAGAAGCGCTTCCTGGACGTGATCTCCGAGGAAACCGCCAAGTCCAAAGGTGGCAAGGGCGGCGAAGACGGAGCCCGGAAGATGAAGAAGACCGAGTTGGCGGAGCTGGCCCGGCAGGCGACCGAGTCGTTCATTGAGGCCCAGAAGAACCTGATTGACCTGACCGGCAAGCAGGTGAACGCCAACGTGAAGACCGCAGGCAAAGCCGTGAAGTTGCTGCGGCCGTTCCCCTTCGTGCCCTTCGCCGACATGACTCGGGAAGGCGTAAAGAGCTATGTCGATGCCCAGAAGGCGCTGATGAACAAGGTGGTCAAACCGGCGGTTGAACATAAGGCCGCCAAGCACGCGCAGCGCAGGAAGCGGCCCAGGACGCGCGCCAAGGCGATGGTAGCCATCGCCTGAGCCGAGCTCGAGAAGGGCACACTTTAGCCAAGGGAACCGGGATATCTGGCAGCTCAACGGTCGAACGCACCGCTTCAGGGCTGGCTCCCGGTTTCCCGCGCATCCTCTTCCAGTGCGCGCGGCATAGGCAGTGCCCTTCTCGTAGTAACCCGAGCCACTCATCGCGACTGCCACTCCGGGTAGTGCGGCGATTGAGCGCCGCGTAATGGTGGCGATGCTTGTTTTGATGTTTGCATCCCGCTGCAAAGCCGCGGGATGCAAACACTCGATTTGGGAATGGCTGGTATACGCGGGCCCAAAGGCCTGCACTACCCGGACACAACAAATGTGAAACCGCTCTAGCCACAGCCGGGCGCTATGCCAAGCACGGTAGGCAAAATCCAGCTCAAGCCGGAAACGCTGAAGCGCTTCGACGAATACGTTCGCGACGCCGAGGCGGTAATGGAAGAAACTCTCCGCTCCGACGGCCCGTTCCTGTGGTGCGACGGCAGTCCGGATCGAGTGCGGCAAGTTCACGAAGGGCAAATCCTTTCCCAATTCTGGTCCGGCCATGGGCCAGTGAAAGTGCCGAGCGGCTTGATTCACGATTGGATCGGGGCCGCATTCATTCCCGGGACGACGGTCAAAGCCACGCTGCTGCTGGTGCAGGATTACGATCACCACCAGGACATTTACAAGCCTGAGGTCCTTATCTCAAAGCTGATGCGGCATCGGGGAAACGATTTTGAAATTTACCTGCGGCTGTTGAAGAAGAAAATCCTGACGGTGGTGCTCGACACCGATCATGACGTGCAGTATCGTCCTGTCGATGCGGCACGCTGGCTCTGCCGTTCCTACACCACTCGCATCGCTGAAGTGGAGAATGCGGGAACCTCGAAAGAACAGGTGCTGCCGCCCGATACCGGTTATGGATTTCTGTGGCGGCTGTATTCCTACTGGCGGTTTCAGGAGCGCGATGGCGGAGTGTACATCGAATGTCGCGCGATTTCATTGAGCCGCGACGTGCCCCTCGGCCTGGGATGGATCATCGAGCCCATCATCCAGAAGCTTCCCCGCGAATCGCTGATTCACACGCTGGACTGCACACGCCGGGCGCTGCTCGCGCGGTTGCCGTAAGAGTCGATCTGCGGCCGGTCACATGGTTTCGTGCTGTATGCGCTGCCGCCCACGTCAGATCACGCCACAAGAACATTTCTCAAGTGACCTTAATCACACTCGCACGTGACCTACGCCGTTGGTGGGAGACCGCTGCCAGTGTTCTAGTAGTAACTGTCATACATCGAATCGGCCGCATGTGAGGTAGAAGTATGGGTTTAAGCGAATGGTCCAAGTCGGAATTGGAATACGGCCGAAGGGTTCTAGGTTCTGGGCTGGAGGGAGCTCGTTCCGGCCGAGAAGCATTTCTTAATGGAAGACCTCTTACTACGTTTCTTAGCGAGTCAGTTCGAGAAGCATTGAAACCCGCCGCCCTTGGAGCGTGCATTGGCTTTCTCAGCAGCAGTTATCCAAGCAAACGGCATAGATCGATCGGCAGGGGGCTGGGGCTGGGTTGGCTGTGTGGGGCCATCGGCTTTAGCGCAGGCTTTGCCTGGGCAAGCCGCCGCCTGACCGCAAGCATGGCTTGCGAAGTCCGGCGGAACGTTGGCCGCGCACGCGACGAGCACTGGCTGGAAGAAAATCCTATCGACTATGCATAAGAAGAGGAAACGGTTGGTCTGACTCTCAGGTTCTCAGGTTCGACGAGAGCGGCCGCATTAAGAATTGAGCGTGCTTCTGGTTGGTAACAGGCCCCTCTGCTAACGGCGGAGGGCAGCGATGATCGTCAGTGAAGCAGCGCAAGAGCGGGTCCAGATCCCGCGGGCTGCAGAAGACCTCAGTAAAGAACGAATTGCCTACCTGGAAAAGCTGGTCCATCAGGCCAGAGCTAGCCTCTGCTGTCTTCACGCAGTTCTCCCAGGAAGATGTCGATCGCATTGTCAAACCCATGGTCCTCGCCGGACTGGGACAGGCCCAGTATCTGGCCCGGCTGGCGGTCGAGGAAACCGGACTCGGGGTGCTGGAAGACAAGGTCATCAAGAATATGGTGGCCACCGAGTTTGTCTACAACTACATCAGGGACAAGCGTACCGTCGGCGTCATTCGCGAGTTTCCCGAACGCAATCTGATAGAGATCGCGGAACCGATCGGGGTCATCCTGTCGCTCCTGCCGATTACCAACCCCACTTCCACGGTCCTTTTCAAATGCATCATGGCGATCAAGACCCGGAACGCGGCCATCTTCAGCCCGCATCCGCGGGCCTGGCACTGCTGCTCCGAAGCGGTAAGGATCATGTACGAGGCAGCGGTGAAACACGGCGCGCCGGAGGGCGTGTTCTCCTGCCTGGAATCGCACACGCTGCAGGACAACGCCTACCTGATGCATCATCCAGACGTTGCCCTGATTGACGCCACCGGAGGGCCGAGCGCGGTAAAGGCCGCTTACAGCTCCGGCAAGCCGGCGTTGGGCGTCGGAGCGGGCAATACGCCTGTTTACTTGGAGAAATCGGCCGACCTGAAGACGGCGGTCGTCGACATCATCGTCTCCAAGACCTTCGACAACGGTACCATTTGCGCGTCCGAACAAACCGTCGTCATCGACGACGAGATCTACGACCGGGTACTCAAGACCTTCGCAGATCTGGGCGCGCACATCTGCAATGACAAAGAAGTAAAGCTGCTGGAGCGCACGGTCATCGATCCAGCAGACCGGATTCATGCAGCCCATGGCGGTCGGCCAGAAGGCCACCGACATCGCGCGCTTTGTCGGGCTTTCGGTGAAGCCGGACACCAAACTTCTGATCGCGCCCAATTCAAGGTGTCGGCCGCCAACATCCGCTGTCGGTCGAAAAGCTGTTTCCCCGTGCTGTCGGTGTATCGGGCCAAGTCCACGGATGAAGCGCTGCGAACCTGCATAGACGTGATCCATTTCGGCGGCCTGGGACACACGGCGGTTGTCTTCTCGCGCAATGAGGCGGTCATCCAGAAGTTTGGCGAGGTGATCAACGCGGGACGCATCATCGTAAATTCGCCGGGCTCGATTGGCGCGCTGGGCGCGGTTTACAACGACCTGGTGCCGACCTTCTCCTTCGGATGCGGTACCGGCGGCGGCAACAGTACCACCGACAACGTCAACATCTTCCATTACCTCAACATCAAGCGCCTGGCGCGAAGGACCCAAAATCACATGTGGTTCCGCGTTCCCAACCAGATTTACTTCAACATGAACGCCATCGAGAATGTGCGCCAGTTCCCATCGCGCACCACCATCATCGTCACCAATCGCGGCATTGGAGAAGATCGGGCATGTGGACGTGGTCCGGCGTTATCTGCCGCCGGAGACGCATGTTCATGTGCTGGTCATTCCCAGATGCCGAGCCTGATGTAAAGGTCGTGGCGCAGGGAGTCGAGGCGCTCAATTTCTACAAGGCAGACCAGATCATCGCGCTGGGAGGCGGCTCGGTCATCGATGCCGCCAAAATCATGAAGCTGCTGTACGTGTCGCCCGACGCTGATCTGGAAGAGCTGGCTGCTCCGTTCCTCGACTTGCGCAAGCGCGTCGTGCAATATCCCGCCGCAGACGAACGGCCCGGTGCGGCTGATTGCGGTTTCCACCACCAGCGGCACGGGCAGCGAGGTCACTCCGTTCGCGGTAATGACCGACAAGGAGCGCGGGCGCAAAGGTGACGCTCGCCGATTATTCGCTCAGCCCGGATGTGGCGATTGTCGATCCGCAGTTCGTGTTGTCGATGCCGAAGGGACTGACTGCTGATACCGGCATCGACTGTCTGACGCACGCGCTGGAAGCCGCGGTTTCCAATTACGCATCGCCCTACACCGACTCCAACGCCATGCAGGCGATTCGGCTGGCGTTCAAGTACCTGCCGATGGCTTATGAAAATCCCGGCGACGAAGAGGCGCGCTCGATGATGCACAACGCGGCCTGCATCGCGGCGATGGCTTTCGCCAACGCGTCGGTGGGAGTGAATCACGCGCTGGCGCATGCCTTCGGCGCGCGCTTTGGCGTGGCGCACGGCCGGGCGAACGCGCTGATGCTGCCCCACGTCATCGCCTATAACGCTGCGGTCCCGGCCAAGTTCATGCCCTCCCCCTTCACGCAGGGCTATGTGGCGCACAACAAGTACGCCACCATCGCGGACCTGCTCGGGCTGGGCGGCCACACGGTCGAAGAAAAGGTGCAGAAGCTGATCGCGGCGACGGAAGGGTTACTCGACCGCCTGGGATTCCCGCGCTCCATCGCGGAGTTGGGGATTACCGAGGAAGAGTTTGAGCGGGCGCTGCCCGAATTGACTCGCATCGCGTTTGAAGACCCGTCGGGGCGATCCAATCCTCGCATGCCGTTGATGAGCGAGTTGGTGGAGCTGTTCCGCAAGGCGTACCAAGGGCGAGGCGCAGCCCAGGCAGTGAGCACCCTGGCGTAGTAGATGGCGGTGGTTATGGAGATGAGGATTGTGTCGCTGAAGATTGATGAGGAGCGACATGGTTGCGGCTTTGCGACAGTTGCAGCGCCAGAAGCTGAAAACACGGAGGCGACATGATTCTGGATTTCTCAACGGTACGCCGCGTCGATCCGGCGGCGCTCGAGCGCCATGGCAGATTTCGTCGACGCGGCTGACGAAAAGGACGGTGAGCGTAGTATTGCGCGGCGTCAACATTGATGTCTACCGCGTGCTCAAGCTGGCAAGGCTTACGCCGCGATTTTCCCTGGTGAGCTGACAAAGACGAGCTGATAAAGATATGACGCGAGAACGCAAGCCGAGAGCTGCGAGAAAGAACCCTCCACCCGTCGACCGCCTCTCCTGGGGCGACACGGTCTTCCTGAACCTGGAACGGGAAGGCATGCCGATCAATGTAGCGTGCGTCTGCGTGTTTGAGGGTGAGCTGCCGTTTAAAGACTGCCTTCAGTTCATCAAGGCGAAGCTGCCGCTGGTTCCGCGCTATCTGAAGCGCGTGGTGCCGCCACCCTTTGGCCTTGGGCTTCCCACCTGGGAGTACGACCCGGAGTTCGATCTGCACCGACATGTGCGAGAAGTCACCCTGAAACACGGTACCGAGACCGAGCTCAAGGCATTCGCGGCGAAACTGTTCAGCAAGCTCATGGACCGGCAGCATCCGCTGTGGGACATGACGTTCGTGCGTGGGCTAAAAGGCCGGCGTACCGGAATGGTGATTCGTCTGCACCACTGCCTGGCGGACGGCATTGCGGGCGTGGGAATGATGAATGCGCTATTCGATCCCAACGCCGAGGCGCCGCCCGCGCGCCCACGAAACGGCACGCAGGCTCCGCGGTCAAACGACGCTTTGATCTCGCTGACCACCGGGCTGGTCGAGACCTACTCTGAGTTCGTCAAGCGAATCCTGTCCGGCATGAACGATGCGCTGACCATGGTGCAGCGCGCGGCTGCAAATGGAGGAGCTGTTCCGGCGGAAGACTTTTCCCGGCTGTTGCCGGAGATTACCGCCATCACCGAGCGCTTGCGCTTCAACGTCGTTTGTCAGGGGCCGCAAAGCTTTGCCTGGGCCGACGTTCCGCTGCCGGAAGTGAAACTTATCAAGGCGAAGTTCGGCACCACCGTGAACGATGTCGTTCTCGCCCTGGTGACCGCGGCGTTCCGGCGCTACCTGGAAGCGCACGGCGATGCGGTTGAAGGACGGCTGCTGCGCATGATGGTTCCGGTCAATGTGCGGGGCAACGGCAGTACCGATGAGATGGGAAACAGCATCTCGCTGGTTCCGGTGACCGTGCCGCTGGACATTCGCGATCCCCGGGAGCTGCTGGAGGCGGTGCATCGCAGAAGCGAATTTCTGAAGAACGCCCACGCTGCGGAACTGGTCGGCCTGACAGGAGGCCTGATCGGGCTCTTCCCCAACGGGCTGCAGACGCTGGCCGGCCCCATCCTGAGCCAGTTACCGATTACGCCGTTCAACCTGGTGTGCACCAACATCCCGGGACCGCAATATCCGCTGTACCTGCTGGGCCACAAGATGTTGCGCTGGTACCCGTATGTCCCGGTGGGCGGCGAGATGGCCGTGAACTGCGCCATCCTGAGCTACGACGGAAGGATGTACTTCGGGTTCAGTGGGGACGTGCACGCCGCGCCTGACCTGCGGCGCCTGGAAGAATTCCTGAAAGTGAGTTTCGCCGAGTTGCGGCAAGCGGCAGGCATCAAGATGCCGCGAAAGCAGTCTCCGCGCCGCAAGAAGGTGCGCACGAAGAAGCAGGCAAAGCCGGCATCTCGACCGGCGAAGCCCGTGAATGGTTCGGTTTCCCAGCCCCTCAAGGGCCCTGTTCCTCGCCACGACTCGCAAAAATTTCCACAGCCGGGCGTTGAAGAGGAAAGGGGCTCACCGCAGTTGACCACGCAATAGTCGGGGCATGGCGTATTGAATATCGGCGTGGTTGGTTTCCCTGGGAGGGGGCGGCCCATTATGGTTGCAAACATCGCGTCCAGCGCGCAACTGAGTTCGTGGTTGGTGCCGAGCCAATACGCTTTCGTCCTCATTCAGGTTCTGGGCATCGCAGGTTTCGCTTACATCGTTGTCCGGCGCCTGAAGCCAATGCTCGGGGCCGAGCGCGACTTCCGCTTCGACAGGCCGCTACAGCGGTTTGAAAAGGTCCTGCAGTTTTGGCTCGGCCAGTGGAGGCATCCCCGCTATCCGGCCGCCGGCATACTCCACATCCTGATTTTCAGCGGATTCATCATCCTGGCCGCGCGATCGTTCACGCTGCTGGTGATTGGCATGCCCTCGGCTGTCGCAACCGCGAGCGAGCCGGGCGCAATGGCGCAGTGGTACGCATGGATTACCGACTACGCCGCCACTGTAGTTTTCATCTGCATGATTGTGGCGGCGGTGCGGCGCATTGTGTTCAAGCCCGCCCGCTACGCCGTGCCTCCGAGATACGGGAAGGGGCACCCGGCTGACGCCATCTTCTTATTAGCGCTGATCGCGGTCCTGATGTTCGCCGACAGCTTGTTTGCCGCCAGCGAGGCGACGACCGCCCAGGCAGGCTCGCAGGTGCTGGCGGTATTTTCCCTGGCGTGGTTGTTGAAGCTGATCATCGGGTCGGCATCCGCAGCATCTGTCTGGGGCATTCATACCGGCGCATCCATCCTGCACGCATCGGCGTTCTACTTCCTGCTTTGCTATCGGCCGTTCGGCATTCAGTTCCACGTGGAGACGTCGCTGTTCAACGTGTACTTCGCCAAGCTGGACCGCGGCACCATCAAGCCGGTGAAGTGGGGAGTGGCCGATGACAAGATCGACCAGGTGAAGTCATTTGGGGTGAAAACCTTCGAGGACTTCACCTGGAAGCACATCCTCGACTTCTACTCCTGCGCCGATTGCGGAAGATGCTCCGACAAGTGCCCGGCGAATGCGGCCGGCCGTCCGCTGTCGCCGCGCTTCCTCAGCATCAAGGCTCGGGACTACGCCTTCCAGCACTTCCCGGTTTTCGGCAAGGCCAACAACAGCCACGCCCTGATCGGCGGGATTTACTCCGAGGACGAAATCTGGTCCTGCACAACCTGCGGCCAGTGCGAAGAGGAATGCCCGCTGCTGATCGAGTACATCGACAAGATCGTCGATCTGCGGCGCGGCATGATCGACGCGGGCAACGTGCCGCAGACATTGCAGAAGCCGCTGAAGGCGCTGGAGAGCCGCGGCAATCCTTACGGCAAGCTGGAGAAGAAGCGCGCTGAATGGACGAAGAACAAAGAGTTCCAGCAGAGCTGCAAGGTGAAGCTCCTCGATGGCGACACCGCTGAGACGCTGTTCTTCGTCGATAGCGTCACCTCGTACGACGATCGCATTCAGGCGATTGGCCGCGCCACAGCGCGCATTCTCGACGCTGCGGGTGAGGACTTCGGCATTCTCGGCGCCGCTGAGAAAGACAGCGGCCACGAGGTGCGTCGCTTCGGCGAGGAACTACTGTTCATGGCGCTTCGCGAGCAGAACGTTGCCGCCATTAAAGACTCGGGCGCGAAGCGGATTGTCACCGCCGATCCGCACGCTTTTAACGCGCTGAAGCACGACTACAAAGATGTGCCTCCGGTGGAGCACATCAGCCAGACCATTGCGCGCGAGATCAAGCAGGGCAAGCTGAAGCTGAACGGCGTGGACGATCCGAGCAAGGTCTACACCTACCACGATCCCTGCTACCTCGGCCGTCACAACCAGATTTACGACGAGCCGCGCGAAGTGCTCGACGCCATTCCCGGGCTGAAGCGAGTGGAGATGGACCGCTGCCGCGATCGTTCCTTCTGCTGCGGTGGCGGCGGGTTGATGCTGTTCTACGAGCCCAAAGAGAACGAGCGCATGGGCGTGCTGCGGGTGAAGATGGCCGCCGAGGCGGGCGCCAACGTCATCGTCACGGCGTGTCCGTTCTGCATGGTGAACATCGAGGACGCAATCAAGGTTACAGGCATGGAAGGCAAGATGACCGCCATCGACCTGGCGGAACTGGTGGATCAGCAACTGGTGCGCAGTCCGAAGACGTATGACGACTGCGAGCTGACGGCTGCGTTGGTGAATGGGGATTGAGTTAAGTAAAGAGGGAGAGCGAAGGTGAACATTCTGGTTTGTGTACGAAGGGTGCCGGACACCTCGGAGAACGAGATCCAGTTGAACGGCGCCGGCAACGATATCGAGCGCGAAGACCTCGTGTACTCGATCAACGAATGGGACAACTACGCCGTCGAAGAGGCGCTGCAGATCACCGCGCGCGTCGGCGGCGAAGTCACGGTCGTCACCGTCGGCGACGAAGAGGACGAAGAGGTCCTGCGCCGCGAGATGGCGATGGGCGCCAAGCAAGGCGTGCTGCTTACCGACGAGGTCTTCACCGGCTCCGACGCCAAGGGCATCGCGACCATCCTGAAGGGCTACGTCGACCAGAACAAGTTCGACCTCATCCTCACCGGCGTGCAGGCCGAGGACGGCGGAGCGCAAGTCGGCGGAATGCTGGCGGCGTTGCTCGACTACCCCTTCGCCTCGCTGGTGAACGCCATCGAGGTGCTCGACGGCAACAAGCTGAAGATCACGCGCGAGATTGCCGGCGGCAATAAAGAGGTCAGCGAGATCGATCTGCCCTGCGTGCTGTCGATCCAGACCGGCATCAACGAGCCGCGTTACGTCGGGATGCGCGGCATTCGCCAGGTCGCTTCGGTTGAGATTCCGCAGTTCGGCGCGTCGGAGCTCGGTGTTGATAAGAGCGCGGTGGGCGAAGTAGGGGCCAAGGTGAAGCGTCTCGACTACTTCGTTCCCGCGCTCGGCCAAGGCGCGGAGATGCTCACCGGAGAACGGGAAGAAGTTATCGGCAGACTGATCGAGTTGATGAAGAGCAAAGGAGGGTTGCAGGCATGAGCCGCATATTCGCTTACATCACGCACAAAGCCGGGGTGGCCGACGATACCGCGCTGGAGATGATCGCGGCGGCCAAGAAGATCGACGCCAGCTGCATCTCCCATTGCGATCGTCACCGGATTCGGCAGCGAGCTCGATGCGGTCTGCGACTCTCTCAAAGCCAGCTACAACGAGGTCTGGAAGATCTCGAACCAGGCGCTTGCCTATCCCAATGCGGAGGTGATCCGCCAGGTACTGGTCAAGGTCATTCCCGCCGGAAGCGTGCTGCTGGTTGCGCATGACCACTTCGGCATCGACCTCTCTCCGGGACTCTCCATCAAGCTGAACGCGGCGTATGTGCCCGACGTGCTCGATATCGACATGGACGGGAGCAACCTCATCGCCGTGCGCCAGGAGTTTGGCGGCCAGGTCAGCGCTCACGTTCGCTGCGACATTTCAAAGGGAACGGTGATCAACGTCCGGCCGGGCGCATTCAAGCCGGAGCCGGTGACGCGCGCCGGCCAAATCGTCGACAAGTCCGCCGAGTTCGGCAGCATCACCACGCGCCGCCGCTATCTCGAGACTCAGGTCGCTGAGTCGGGCGATGTGGACATCACCAAGCATGCGCTTCTGGTCTCTATCGGCCGCGGCATCCAGGAGCAGGACAACGTTGCCATCGCGCAGGAGCTAGCCGATGCGCTGGGCGCTGCGGTGAGCTGTTCGCGTCCGGTGGTCGATGCCAAGTGGCTGGAGAAGTCACGCCAGGTCGGCTCATCCGGCAAGACGGTAAAGCCGAAGGTCTACATGGCGCTGGGCATCAGCGGCTCGTTCCAACACCTGGCCGGGCTCAAGGGCAATCCGTTCATCGTCGCCGTCAACAAGAACCCGAAAGCTCCCATCTTCCAGGTCGCCGATGTCGGCATCGTCGACGACATTCTGGAGTTCATGCCGGCGCTTGACCGAGAAAGTGCGCGAAGCCGTCGCCGCGAAGGCGTAGTCACAACGAGGCACACCGATGATTAGCAAAAAGACGCTGAAGCTGAGTTTGAAGTCGCTGAAGGAATTCGGCAAGAAACGTTTGCCGGACGAGGTGCGGATCGAGCTGGACGAGCGCGATGAATGTCCGATCGATATCGTGCGCGACATGTGCAGTCCCGACAAGCTGGGTATCCAGCTCCTGTTTGTGCCGGAGGACTGCGGTGGAATGGGCGGCGGGGCCTTCGATGTGTACTGCATCTGCGAGGCCATGGCCGCGATCGACCTCGGCATCGCTACCTCAGTGCTGGCGACCTTTCTGGGTAGCGATCCCATCACCGTTGGCGCCACGCCCGAGCAGAAGAAGTTGTGGCTGGGGAAGATCGCTGACGAAGGAATCCTGTTCGCCTACGGCGCAACTGAGCCGGATGCGGGCAGCGACCTGGGCGCGCTCAAAACCACAGCCGAGCGCGTCATGGATGGCGACAAGATCATCGGCTACAAGATCAGTGGCCTGAAGCAGTGGATCAGCAACGGCGGCATCGCCGACGCCTACAGCATTCTGGCGAACGCTCCGGGTGGGCCGAGCTGGTTCGTGGTTGAGGCTGGCGCGCCCGGCTTCACGCACGACAAGCCGGAGAACAAACACGGCATCCGCACCAGCAATACCGCAGCGCTGGCGCTCGAAGGTGTCTACGTCACACCCGACCGCCTCATCGGCGGCGTGGAAGGCCAAGGCCTGCTGCAAGCGCAGGCTGTATTTGGCTACACGCGCCTGATGGTTGCGGCCTTTGGCCTGGGAGCGGGATGGGCCGCGCTCGATCGCGCGATTCCTTATTCGACCAAACGCATTCAGGCGGGAGCGCCGCTCTCCGAGAAGCAGGGCTACACCCACAAGCTGATCGTTCCCAACGTCGCACGGCTCGAAGCGGCGCGCGCCTATATCGAAGAGGCGGCGGAGCGGATCGACTCGGGCGCAGAAGGAAGCCTCAACACCGAAGGCGCCATCGCCAAGTACATGGCGACGGAAGCCGGCAATAAAGCGGCGGAAGACAGCATCCAGGCGCTCGGCGGATACGGCTACACGCACGAGTACATGGTGGAGAAGATCAGCCGCGACGTGCGCATCACCATCATTTACGAAGGCACCTCCGAGATCATGGAGATGACCATCAGCCGTGACCGCTGGCAGCTTCACCTGAAGACGCGCGGCCAGTACTACCACGATCTCGCCCGCGAATCGGAGGCGTTGCACGCGCAACATCCCGACGTCGGCGCCGACAATGCCGCACTGGCGCTTCATGCTCTGGCTGAAGTGCTGGAGCGCGCCCGGGTTGCGCGACTCACGCGTTTTCAGCACGTACTGCTGCGGCTGGGCGAGCTGATCGCGTATGCCGAAACCGCGGCCTGCCTGGCGCGCCGCGCTGCCCGCGCCGAGGAAGGACGCTTGCACGAGAAGGCGAGCGATCGCTTCGATGCCACATCACTAGCTGCTCTGAGCCGGATTTTCTCTCGCGAAGCCGCGATTGAAAGTTGCGCAGGATGGTCTGCGCTGGATTGCCGGCGGCGGCGGAGTCAGCGCCGGCAGACATGGCTTCGTTCGAGTCGAGTTTAGGTTTGCCCGCGATTCATCGTGCCCAGGCGGGATTAATCGCAGACATGGATTTTGTCGCCGATGTGCTTTACGGTCGCACACCGAAGCCCGTCGCGGAAGAACGCACGGAAGTAGCCCTCCACCGTTAGCGATTAGGAGCATGCGTTGGTATGCGCTCCAAAGCACGATGCATGCTCCTTCGAAAGAGGAAATGTCATGGAAAACACCGCCCACCGAGCGATTGCGATCGTCGGAGTAGGAGCCATCCTGCCGGATGCTCCCAACGCTCCAGCCTTCTGGAACAACGTAAAGACCGGCCGCTACAGCATCACCGATGTCACGCCGGATCGTTGGGACCCGAATAGCTATTACGACGCCGATCCGAGCGCGGCCGACAAAACGTACTCGAAAATCGGCGGATGGGTACGGGAGTACACGTGGGACCCGATGAAGTGGCACCTGCCGATTCCACCCCGCGTCGCGGATGCTATGGATGTAGCGCAGAAATGGGCGGTGGCCTGCACCCACGAAGCGCTGGAAGACTATGGCTATCCCAAGCGTCCGCTCGACCTTGATCGCACGGCGGTGATTCTGGGCAATGCCATGGCCGGCGAGAAGCACTACCTTTCTTCGGTGCGCATCTTCTTTCCCGAGTATGCGCATGAATTGGCCGACACGGCTAGTTTCGCGAGTTTGCCGGAAGCGACGCGGCGTCATATCCAGAGCGAGTTCCGGGATCGTATCGGCCAGCGCTATGCGCCCATCACCGAAGACACCATGCCGGGCGAGCTGGCCAACTGCATGGCCGGACGCGTCGCAAATCTTTACAACTTTCACGGACCGAACTTCGTTTGCGATGCGGCTTGTGCATCGGCGATGGCCGCGATGAGCGCTGCGATTGAAGGCCTGGTCCAGAACAATTTCGATGTGGCTGTTACCGGCGGCGTCGACCGCAACATGGGCGCTCCGACCTTCGTCAAGTTCTGCAAGATTGGTGCGTTGTCGGCGACCGGCACACGTCCTTATGCCGAGGGCGCTGACGGATTCGTCATGGGCGAGGGTGCCGCCATCTTCTTGCTGAAGCGGCTGGCAGATGCCGAGCGTGATGGCGACAAGATCTACGCCGTCCTGCGTGGCATCGGCGGAGCGAGCGACGGCAAGGGCAAAGGCATCACGGCGCCCAATCCGATTGGCCAGAAACTCGCCATTGAGCGCGGCTGGCAGAACGCCGGATTATCTCCCGCGACCGTGACATTGATGGAAGGCCACGGTACATCGACTAGCGTGGGCGACGCCATCGAGCTGCAGAGCATGGCTGACGTGCTCGGCAGTTTTCATCTCCCTTCGGGGTCGGTAGCGCTTGGCTCCGTGAAGTCGAACATAGGGCATCTCAAAGGGGCTGCCGGCGCGGCTGGGTTACTGAAAGTCATCCTGGCGCTTCACGATAAGGTGCTGCCGCCCAGCGTGAATTTCAAGCGTCCCAATCCGGTTATCGACTTTGCTCACTCCCCCCTGTACGTCAATACCGAATTGCGGCCGTGGACGGTTCCGGCGGATAGCACTGCGGCGCGCCGGCCTCAGCGCCTTTGGATTCGGAGGAACGAATTTCCATGCTGTGCTGGAGGAGTACATACCCGGCAAGCTGAACGGAAACGGCAAGCGGGCAGTTGCGGTCAGTGATGTTCCCGCAGCGGTTCCACAAGGAGTTGCGATGTCTGCGAAGAGTGTTATGCCCAGCGTTCGTGGTGAAGTTTCACGCAAGTCGCCATTGCGCGGCGCGCTGGTTGTTGGAGCTGCCTCCGAAGCCGAACTGGCAGACCGCCTGCGCTCTATACAGAAAGCCGCGGCGGCAGGCAGTGCACCTTTGCCGACAGCTCCGGCTGATTCGGAGCTGCTCGCACCCGAACGCATTGCAATCGACTATGTCGACGCCGCCGACCTCGCGACTAAATCTGGTATTGCCCTCAAAGCGCTGGAAGCGAAGCAAGTCGCGTTCTGGAAAGCCATTCGAGCGCAAGGAATCTTCCGCGGCCACGGTCCCGCCCCCAAGGTTGCATTCCTGTATACCGGCCAAGGCTCGCAGTACGCCAACATGCTCCAGCCACTGTGCGCTGCCGAGCCGATCGTGGGCGAGACTTTTCACGAAGCGGATCGCATCATGACTCCGCTGTTGGGCAAGGCGCTTACGGAGTTCATCTTCGTTGACTCCAAGGATGAGAGCGCGGTTGCGAAGGCGGAAGAAGATCTACGCCAGACCGAGATCACGCAGCCAGCCGTGCTGGCGATTGATATCGGGATCACCCGGCTGCTGGCCGCCTACGGTATCCGGCCTGACATGACGATGGGACACAGCCTGGGCGAATATGGTGCACTGGTTGCGTCCGGCTCGCTCACCTTCGAGGACGCATTGGGAGCCGTCAGCGCCCGCGGCCGCGGCATGACCCAAGTCGCAGTGGAAGACAAAGGGAGAATGGCGGCGGTATTTGCGCCGCTGGCGGAAGTCGAACGCATACTCAAGACAGTAACTGGCTACGTGGTCATCGCCAATGTCAACAGCAATACCCAATCTGTTATCGGCGGAGCCAGCAAAGCGGTCGAGCAGGCCACACAGATCTTCCTGCAATCTGGCTATAACGTAGTGCGAGTTGCCGGTCAGCCACGCCTTCCACACATCGATTGTGGCTCCGGCCAGCGAGCCACTGCGTGAGATGCTTTCGCACCTGCATATCCAACCACCCCGCGTGCCGATCGTCGCCAACTTCAACGGCGAGTTCTATCCCACCGGACCCGATGTGGCGCCGCAGATGCTGGACCTGCTCGCGCAGCAGGTCGCTTCTCCAGTGCAGTTCGTCAAGGGCTTGCAAACGCTCTACGACTGCGGGCGCCCGCGTGTTCGTTGAAGTCGGGCCGAAGAAGGCGTTGCAGGGATTTGCCGAAGACGTGCTCGGCAACTCCGTGTGACGTGGTTTCGTTATTCACGAATCATCCCAAGGTCGGTGACATTGCTGCCTTCAACCAGGCGCTGTGCGGACTCTACGCTGCGGGATTGGGAGGTGCACAGGAGGCAGCGTCGCGAGAGATCTCCGCGACGGTTGTGACGACAGCGGCTACAGTTCCTGCACCGGCTGTCGTGCCGGTGGCCGCGGCTTCTGCGCTGGCGGGAGTCCCTCAGCCGAGCGCAGTCGCAGCTCCAACGGCAACTGTTGGTCGCACTTGTTACTTCGAATGGCGATCGTTATGCCGAACTCGGCCATTTGTTTGCCGACATTCTGCAACGGGCTGGCTGGCAAATTCAGCAGTGCGAGAATCACCGCCCCGACCACCGTCCCGGTGGGAATCACCGGAGCTTCCTTAGGCCTACCCGGAACCGAGCATATCTTCGATGATGGCAACATCGAACGGATCTTGCGCGGCGATCAATTCATCACGCCGATACCGCCGCAATTCCGCCGCGACATACTCGGCAAACGCATCACGCGGCTGGTGAAAAGCGCGAGTGGCGAGGCCAGATTCGACACCATCGAGGATGTCGCCGACGTAATCAAGCTCGCGGGCCGCGGGGGCGCCTTCGATTTGGAAAGTGAATTCGGCGTTCCCTCCGATCACCTCGCCGCCTTCGACCGCGTCACTCGCCTGGCTATCGGCGCCGGAATCGATGCCCTGCGCGATGCCGGTATCCCGCTGGTCATGCGTTATAAAACGACTACCAAAGGCACCCAGTTACCGGACGGATGGAGATTGCCAGAGGCAATGCGCGACGATACCGGCGTGATCTTCGGCTCCGCCTTCCCTGGGTGTGACTCCTTCGCCGACATAATCTCGAACTATTACGAAGACCACGCCCGCCGTGAGCAATTAGCTTCGCTGGAAAACATGGTGGCCTCGGTAGCCGGAGCCAACGGTCACTCGGCTCTGGCTCAGGAAGTCGTTCGGAAGATCGAGGAACTACGCGCGGAGATCGAGAAAAATCCGTACATCTTCGACCGGCGCTTCCTGCTCAGAGTCCTGGCGATGGGACATTCGCAATTCGCCGAACTCATTGGTGCTCGCGGTCCCAACACGCAAATCAACTCCGCATGCGCGACCACTGCCCAAGCTGTTGGGCTGGCGCAGGACTGGATCCGCGCCGGACGGTGCCGCCGCGTTATCGTGATCTCGGCAGACGACGTCACGTCGGACCACATGATCGGATGGTTTGGCGCCGGCTTTCTGGCCAGCGGAACAGCAGCCACCGACGAAAAGGTCGAAGACGCCGCTATTCCCTTCGACCGCCGTCGGCACGGCCTGATTATGGGCATGGGCGCCGCAGCATTGGTAATTGAGAGCCTGGATGCCGCTCGTGAACGCGGAATCCAGCCCATCTGCGAAGTGCTGGGCAGCGGTAACAGCCAATAGCGCGTTTCACGGCACGCGCCTCGATATCCAGCACATCGAGCAGGTGATGGAGGACCTGGTCAGCCAAGTGGAAACGCGCAACCGCATTACACGCAAGGAAATAGCGCCGCAAATGGTTTTCGTTTCCCACGAAACCTACACCCCTGCGCGTGGTGGCAGCGCCTCGGCGGAAATCCATGCCCTGCGTCGTATCTTCGGCGAGAGCGCGGATCAAATTGTGATCGCCAATACCAAAGGCATGACAGGTCATGCCATGGGCACCGGGATCGAAGATGTCCTGGCGGTAAAGGCGTTGGAAACTGGATTACTGCCGCCAGTTGCCAACTTCAAGGAAGTCGATCCCGAGTTGGGTCGCTTGAACTTGTCGAAGGGAGGCGCCTATCCCGTTCAATTTGCGTTGCACCTGGGCGCCGGTTTCGGTTCGCAGATCAGCATGATTCTGCTGCGTTGGGTACCGACGAAGGACGGGGTGCGTCCTAAACCTGATGCATTGGGATATGCGTATCGTATCGCCGATCAGCCAGCGTGGGATGCATGGCTAACCAGAATGGCGGGACGTCCCGCCGCGGATCTCGAAGTCGTCAACCGAACGCTGCGTGTGCGTGATCGGGGATTGTCTGCGCGGGTTGCCGAAGTTGCTGCCAACGCCGCAAAGGATGTTAAACCCGTGGCAGCGACGACTCCCGCGGTGCAAGCGCCACCGCCCCAGCCGAAACCGGCGGCCGTAGCGGCAAAGCCGGTGCCACCAGCGCCGAAGGTGGAGCCGGTCAAAGTCGAACGGCAAGTTCAGGTGGTTGCGACTGCGACGGTTGTGCCGACTGCGCCGCCCAAACCAACCGCTTCGACCGAATCGGTGAAAGACCGAGTGTTGGCTCTGGTGGCCGAGAAAACCGGTTATCCCATCGACATGCTCGATCTCGACCTTGATCTCGAAGCTGACTTAGGCGTCGATACCGTCAAGCAGGCAGAGGTCTTCGCCACCATCCGCGAAGCCTACGGCATTGCGCGTGATGACCAGATCAAGCTGCGCGACTACCCCACGTTGGCTCATGTGATCCGTTTCGTGAACGAGCGCCGGCCTGATGCTGTCGTCGCAACGCCACCTGTCGTTGCGGCAACCGGACAGCCGGAAACCACCAAACTCACCTCACCGCTACCTGGGACGATCTCTGCGTCCACGAGCGCTGATGGCGCGGTGAAGGACCGCATCCTGGCGCTGGTTGTCGAGAAGACAGGATATCCGCAGGACATGCTGGACCTGGACCTTGATCTCGAAGCCGACCTCGGGGTCGACACGGTGAAGCAGGCGGAGATGTTCGCCGCCATCCGCGAGATTTACAGCATTCCGCGCGACGAAAACCGCAAGCTGCGCGACTATCCCACGTTGTCGCACGTCATTCGCTTCGTGTATGAAAATCGGCCTGACTTGGCCAGTGCGGTCGCTTCCTGCACCAACCCCAGAAGCAGCAGTCGATACCAAACCGATTGAGCCTGCATCCGCCACTACATCTGCTCCGGCGGGCGATTCGGTCAAGGATCGCATTCTGTGCGCTGGTCGTCGAGAAGACAGGTTATCCGCAGGACATGCTCGACCTCGACCTTGATCTCGAAGCCGACCTCGGGGTCGATACGGTGAAGCAGGCGGAGATGTTCGCAGCTATCCGCGAGATCTACAGCATCCCGCGCGACGAAAACCGCAAGCTGCGCGACTATCCCACGTTGTCGCACGTCATTCGCTTCGTGTATGAGAATCGGCCTGACTTGGCCAGTGCGGTTGCTTCTGCGCCGACTCCACAAGTAGCAGTCGAAGCCAAACCGATTGAGCCTCCCGTCGCCGCCGCAACTGCGCCGGCGGGCGATTCGGTGAAGGAGCGCATTCTGGCGCTGGTGGTCGAGAAGACGGGATATCCGCCGGACATGCTGGACCTTGATCTTGATCTCGAAGCCGACCTTGGAGTCGATACAGTCAAGCAGGCGGAGATGTTTGCCGCCATCCGCGAGATTTACAGCATCCCGCGCGACGAAAATCGCAAGCTGCGCGACTATCCCACATTGTCGCATGTCATCCGGTTCGTGTATGAGAATCGGCCTGACCTGGCGGCGGCAACGGTTGCTCCGTCGCTATCGAGCGCACCGCCCGCGTCGTCAGCGGAACCGGTCCCGCCGCAAACAGCCGAGCTGATGGAAGACTCAATCCAGCAGAAGGTGCTGGCGATCGCCGCCGAGAAGACGGGCTATCCACAGGACATGCTCGACCTTGACCTTGATCTCGAAGCCGACCTCGGAGTTGACACGGTCAAACAGGCGGAGATGTTTGCCGCCATCCGAGCGGCTTATAACATTCCGCGCGATGAAAACCTCAAGCTGCGCGACTTTCCCACGCTGGCACACGTGATTCAATTTGCGCGGGAACGCTCACGCTCGCAACGTCTACTAGCAAAGCAGGTGGGCCGCCGACGAAGGCGTCAGCAGGTTCCTCGGTCCGCAGCCGTCGGGCGCAGCGCGGACCCGCCAGTTTGGATCCAGCAAACAGCATTCCGCGCCGCGTGCCGTTGCCGGTACTACGCCCGCCGTTAGACCTGTGCAAGCCAACGGGCGTCACCCTTGAGCGTGGCCGCCGCGTCATCATCATGCCGGACCAAGGCGGAGTTGCCGAAGCGCTCACAAAGCTGCTCCAGGCACAGGGTGTGGAAGTTTTCCGCATCGAAGGCACGCCCGATGCCGATGCGCTGACCAGCATCCTCAAGAGCTGGATGGCTGCCGGGCCCGTGCATGGGGTGTACTGGCTGCCCGCATTGGACATATGAAGGACGACATTGGACGACATGGATCTCGCCACCTGGCACGAGGCTGTGCGAGTGCGAATCAAATCGCTCTACACCACCATGCGTGCCCTGTACGAGCACATCGCGAGCCCGGGCACCTTCCTGGTCTCGGCAACACGGCTGGGAGGGCAGCACGGCTACGACGAGGCCGGCGCGCTAGCACCGCTGGGCGGCGCCGTAGTTGGCTTCGCCAAGACGTATCGAAGAGAGCGGACAGACGCTCACGTCAAAGCAGTCGATTTTGAGGCCACACGCAAAGCCTCCGAAGTGGCCGAGACCCTGATCGAAGAAACCCTGCGTGATCCCGGCGCAGTTGAGATCGGCCACAAGGCAGGATTGCGCTGGACGGTCGGGTTGCAGGAACAGCCTGCCGTCGACGGCCAGCCGGGGCTGACGCTGGATGAAAAGACGGTGTTCCTCATCACCGGCGCAGCTGGCAGCATCGTATCGGCAATAACGGCCGATTTAGCTGCCGCGTCCGGCGGTACCTTCTACCTGCTCGATCTAGTGCCGGAGCCTGCCCCCGATGATCCGGACCTCAAACGGTTCGTCAGCGACAGAGAAGGTCTCAAGCGCGATTTGTTTGCCCGCATTCAGGCGCGAGGCGAGCGGGCAACTCCCGCCCTGGTGGAGAAGGAGTTGGCCGCCCTGGAACGGGCGCAGGCTGCTCGCGCTGCCATCGACGCTGTACGCGAGGCCGGTGGTACCGCGCACTACTTCAGCGTGAACCTCACCGACGCGGAGGGTGTCGCCAGAATCGTCGACCAGGTGCGACAGCGCAGCGGGCGCATCGACGTGTTGCTGCATGCGGCCGGCATCGAACGTAGCCACTCCCTGGCGGACAAGGATCCGCGTGAGTTCGACCTGGTGTTCGACGTGAAGAGCGACGGCTTCTTCAACCTGCTGCATGCGATTGGCGACATGCCTCTTGGTGCAACGGTCGCGTTCAGCTCCATCGCCGGACGCTTCGGCAATCCGGGACAGACGGACTACAGTTCTGCCAACGATCTGCTCTGCAAAATCACCTCCAGCTTCCGCACGACTCGTCCGGCAACCCGCGGCATCGCCATCGATTGGACGGCCTGGGGCGGGATCGGCATGGCAACGCGCGGCTCGATCCCGAAGGTGATGGAAATGGCAGGCATCGACATGTTGCCGCCGGAAGCGGGGGTGCCGCTGATTCGGCGCGAACTCACTGCTGGCGAGACCCGTGGCGAAATCGTAATCGGCCAGAGGATGGGAGTTCTGCTGAAGGAATGGGACGCGACCGGCGGAGTCGACACTTCTTTGATTTGCTGAGAAGCGGTTGACTGTGCAAGGGCCGATGCTCGGCAAGATCGTGAGCGTAGGCATGTTCGAGCCGCTGACGATTGAGACCACCCTCGATCCGAAGACGCAGCCGTTCCTGTACGACCATCAGATCGACGGCACTCCGGTGCTGCCCGGTGTGATGGGCGTCGAGGCATTCGCCGAAGCCGCTCTCTGCATGCTTCCGGGATGGCGTGTGGAGTCGGTCGAAGACGTCAATTTCCTCGCGCCATTCAAGTTCTACCGGAGCGAGCCACGCACGGTGACCGTGCAGGCGGTGATTTCTCCGCAAGGTGAGGGGCTATTGGCGGATTGCCGGTTGACGGGAAGCCGCTCGCTCCCGAAACAAACCGAACCGCAGGTGACCACGCACTTCACTGCGCGCGTGCGGCTGACGAGACAACCGTCGAAGGCGGGGACCGTTCCCGCCCCGGGCACGCCGGCCGGAGCGGTCATCGAACGAGCCGACATCTATGGACTCTACTTTCATGGGCCCGCGTATCAGGTAGTGGGACGGGCTTGGTGGGATGGGAGACGGATTATCGGACGGATGGCCACTGGGCTGCCGAATAATCATCAGCCGTCGGAGTTGCCGACAATGATCGCGCCAAGGCTCATCGAGCTGTGCTTCCAAACCGCAGGGATTTGGGAGATGGGTGTGCTAGGCCGGATGGGGTTGCCGCAGCACATCGATCGCGTCTCGGTATTACTGTGCCCGTCGGAGTCGGCCGGCGGCAGCCTGTACGCCGTGGTCACTCCCAACCCCAGCCGGGGAAGCTTCGACGCTGAGATTCTAGACAGCCAAGGAAACCTCTACCTGCGGCTCACCGATTACCGCACGGTAGCAGTTCCCAACAGCATCGATGCCGAACGAACGAAAACACTGCGGGCGGCGATGTCGCCGGAGCCAGTCACGGCGTGATCGTCGCACCGTGCCGCTTGTTTGACAGAGGTCCTATGAACGATCGATTCGAGCGCGTTGCGATCATCAATCGCGGGGAAGCCGCCATGCGTTTTATCCATGCGGCCCGCGAGTTCAATCAAGAGCACGGAACCGCATTGCGCAGCATCGCGTTCTTCACCGAGCCCGATCGCCGCGCCATGTTCGTCCGCGAGGCGGACGAGGCGGTGTGTCTTGGCCCCGCGCAGGTCCTCGACGCTGACACTGGGCAACTCAAAAGCAGCTACGTGGACTATGGCCGGCTGGAACGAGCGCTAGTTGAGGCGCGCGCGGACGCGGTCTGGGTGGGATGGGGCTTCGTGGCCGAGCACGCCGAATTTGCCGATCTCTGCCGCGACATGGGCATTGTCTTCATTGGGCCGGACGGCGATGCCATGCGCTACCTGGGCGACAAAATTGCTTCCAAGAAACTCGCGCAGGGGCTGCAAATACCGGTGGCGCCCTGGAGCGGCGGGGCGGTAGAAACGCTTGACGATGCTCGCCACCACGCCGAGCGCCTGGGCTATCCCTTGCTGATCAAGGCTACCTGCGGTGGCGGCGGCCATGGCATTCGAAGGGTAAATTCGGAAAGCCAACTTCAGCAGGCCTTTGAGAGCGCCCGCTCCGAGGCGTCCAAAGCGTTTGGCGATCCAACTGTCTTTCTCGAACATTTAATGGCGGGCGTGCACCACGTCGAAGTCCAAATCATTGCCGATCATTTCGGAACCACCTGGGCTGTCGGGGTGCGCGATTGCACCATTCAGCGCCGTCACCAGAAGGTACTCGAAGAAGCTCCGTCTCCGGTGCTGTCTTTGGAGCAAGACCAGGCATTACGTGACGCAGCCGTCCGTTTGAGCAAGGCGGCGGGCTATCACAACGCCGGCACCGTGGAATTTCTGTATCAACCCGAAACCCAGACTTTCTCCTTTATGGAGATGAACACGCGCCTGCAGGTGGAACATCCGGTGACGGAATGCACCACCGGCCTCGATCTGGTCAAGATGCAGATTCATGTGGCACGGGGAGGACGTTTGGAAGGAGAGCCTCCGCGTACGTCGGGCCACGCCATCGAGGTGCGGCTGAATGCGGAAGACCCGGACAACGGCTTTGCTCCGGCCCCAGGCGCAATTGAGCGCTTCCGGATTCTTGCCGGGCCGGGAATCCGAATCGATACCGGTTTCGAGGAAGGCGATAACGTGCCCTCGGAATTCGACTCGATGATCGCCAAGATCATTGCGTTCGGGCAGAGCCGGGAAGAAGCACTGTCGCGGCTGCAACGTGTGTTGCATGACAGTGTAATCGTGTTGCGGGAAGGAACCAGCAATCGCGCTTTCTTGATGGAGATGCTCAGCCGCGAAGAGATCAAGCGCTCAGACGTCGACATTGGCTGGCTTGACCGTCTGGCGGCAAGGAACGAGCACGTTTCCCGCAAGCATGCAGAGATCGCCCTGCTGCAGGCCGCAATTGAAGCGTACGAATCGGAACGTAGGGTTGAGCAGGCACAGTTCTACGCTTCTGCCTTGCGCGGCCGCCCGGAACTGCGCAGCGAGGTTGGCCACCGTATCGAGTTGCGTTGCCGCGAACACTCTTACCCGCTCACCATCTATCGGCTCGGCCTGCGCCAATATCGCCTGGAGGCCGACGGATCGCAGATCGAGGCGCAACTTGATCACGTTGGACGATTCGAGTACTGGCTCACCACTCAGGGGCGCCGCTATCACGTGGTTTCGGTGGCGCAGGGCTCGAGCTATCGCATCGAGGTCGATGGTGTCTCGCACCTCGTTGAGCGCGACGACGGTGGTGTGGTGCGGGCTCCCTCTCCGGCGGTCGTGGTATCGATCTGCGTTAAGCAGGGCGACACAGTCGCTACCGGCGACCGGCTGGCCGTTCTCGAAGCCATGAAGATGGAAATGCAGGTGGTCGCGCCCTTCCCCGGAAGGGTCCGTCAGGTCCTGGCCATCCCCAACGTGCAGGTTTCGCCCGGCGCTCCGCTCATGCAGATCGATCCTGCCACTGGCGCCGACACCGGCAGAGAAACGGAACGTCTTCGCTTTGCCGTGCAAGACACGACCGCGGTTGACACTCCTGAGGCGCGCTGGCGCCGAAACCTGGAAGAGCTGCGCCAGTTGATGCTGGGCTTCGATATCAGCCGGGAGCGAACCGCGCGATTGCTCGCGGAATGGAAGCAATGGCCGGCAACGCAGGCGGACGAAGGGATTCGTGAAAAGGAAGACGAGCTGCTGAACATCTTCGTCGACATCTGCTCGCTGTTCCGCACGAATCCCAAACACACCGAAGATGCCGAAGGGCCCAGCACGGAAGCCTACCTGTTTTCCTACTTGCGCATGCTCGACACCGAGGGGGAAAACCTTCCCCAAGACTTCCTGGCTGCTCTGCGCAGGGCGGTTGCCCACTATGGCATTACGACGCTTGAGCGTTCGCCGGAGTTAGAAGAGAGCCTGCTATGGATGTACAAGTCACATCAGCGGCTGGAGCAGCAGATTCCCCCCATTATGGGAGTGCTGGAACGTCGCCTGGACATAGTGCAGGCCGCAAAGCAGCCCGCCGGGGAAGAGTTTCGGAGTCTGCTCGACCGGATGGCTTCGAATACCCGCTTGCAATTCCCCGCAGTGAGCGATCTGGCGCGCGAGTTGCGATATCGCAGCTGCGATAAGCCGCTATTCGATGATGCCAGGCGGAAAATTTATGCTGCGGCAGAACAGAGCCTGGAATATCTTGCTGCGAATCCGAACGCTCCCGACCTGCGCGAGCGGATGCGCTCGCTGATCGAGTGCCCGCAGCCGTTGGCGGGCCTGTTTGCCCGCCGGTTTATCTCCGCCTCGCCCTTCCTGCAGCAGCTGATGCTGGAGGTGATGACGTCGCGATACTACAGCGTGCGCAAGTTGAACAACCTCCGCACGCTCTCACTGAACGGATACTGGTGCATCGCTTCCGAGTATCAGGACGAAGGCAAATCGATACACGTTTTCGCGGCCCATGCGGAATATCGGTCTCTGGAAGAAAGACTCCTGTCGGTTTCGCAGTTCATGAACGAAGTGCCGGCTCAGGATGAGGTGGTGCTCGACTTGATGACCTGGAATGCCGAGCCGCTGAGCGACCCGGATACCACCTGCCGCGAGGTTCGGCAGATTCTCAATCAGGTCTCGCTCCCCCGCGTCATGCGGCGCATCGTCGTGGCAGTCTCCGGCCCCGGACAAAAGCCCGGTCCGGGCACGATGCAGCACTTCACCTACGAAGCCGGCGCCGAAGGCTACGAGGAAGTGCCGCTGTTCCGCGGCACCCATCCCATGATGAGCGAGCGCCTGCACCTCTGGCGTTTGCAGAACTTCAAAGTTACCCGCCAGCCGTCTCCGGAGGAAATCTTCCTCCTGCACGCGGTTGCCAAAGATAACCCGAAGGACGAGCGCCTGTTCGCGGTGGCGGAGGTGCGTGACCTGACTCCCGTCCGAGATCAGGCGGGCAGGGTGGTGCAGCTGCCATACCTGGAGCGGATGTTCGCAGAAGCGGTGGCGGCGATGCGAATGTTTCAGTCCAGGCGCTCGCCCCGTGAGCGCCTCTACTGGAATCGGATATTCCTTTATGTGTGGCCGACTCTGTCCCTGAAGGCAGACGAACTCAACGACATTGCGCGCCGCCTTGCACCCCAGACAGACGGGTTGGGCCTGGAGCAGGTAGTGGTGCGGGCCCGCATTCCGAATCCGCGCACGGGGGAATTGCGGGACACGATCATGCGCGTGTCGGCGCCGGGCGATGCCGGTCTGTTGGTCACTTATCGCCCTGCTGCCAAGCTACAACCGCTCAAGGTTTTGAGTGCCTACGACCAGAAGGTCGTGAAGATGCGGCAGCGCGGAATGCTGTATCCCTACGAGATCATCAAATTGCTCACACCGTCGGCGGAGGATACTCGAGGCGAATTTCCGGCCGGCGAATTCATTGAACTGGACTTGGATGCCGGGAACTGCCTGGTGCCGGTTGACCGCCCCTATGGCGAGAACAAGTCAAACATCATCGCCGGGCTCATCCGCAACTTCACTACCAAGTATCCCGAAGGTATGGAGCGGGTGATGCTACTGGGAGATCCCAGCAAAGACCTGGGCGCCATCGCCGAGCCGGAGTGCCGGCGCATCATCGCCGCCCTGGAGCTTGCGCGTGACAAGGGCATTCCAGTGGAGTGGTTCACTCTCTCGGCGGGCGCCAAAATCTCCATGGACAGTGGTGTGGAGAACATGGACTGGATCGCCCGGGTGCTGCGGCGGATTATCGAGTTCACCCAGGCGGGCGGGGAAATCAACCTGATCGTAAACGGCATCAATGTCGGCGCGCAGCCGTACTGGAATGCCGAATGCACCATGCTGATGCACACCAAAGGCATCCTCATCATGACCCCCAAGGCCGCCATGGTGCTTACCGGCAAGCGGGCCCTGGATTATTCCGGCAGCGTGTCCGCTGAGGACAACCATGGCATCGGCGGGTACGACCGCATCATGGGCTTCAACGGACAGGCGCAATACTTCGCCCGCGACATCGACGAGGCCTGTCAGATTCTCATGCGGCACTACGACCATGCCTATGTGGTGCCGGGCGAGCGCTTCCCCCGCCGCGCCATCACCAGCGATCCCGTCGACCGCGATGTCAGGTTGTATCCGCATGGGGAAAGCGGCAGCAACACTTTCACCCACATTGGCGAGATCTTCTCTGACGAGACCAATCCCGGACGCAAGAAGTCGTTCGATATTCGCAAGGTGATGCTGGCGGTTTGCGATCAGGACCATCAGCACCTGGAACGCTGGTCCGGCATGCGCTCGGCGGAGACCAGTGTGGTGTGGGATGCGCATCTGGGCGGCTATCCGGTCTGCCTCATTGGTATTCAGTCGAAGCCGGTGCCCCGCTTCGGCTTTGTTCCTGCGGACGGCCCGGACCAGTGGACTGCCGGCACGCTCTTTCCCCTGTCTTCGAAGAAGGTGGCGCGCGCAATCAATGCGGCCAGCAACAATCGTCCGGTGGTGATTCTCGCCAACCTCTCCGGCTTTGACGGCTCTCCGGAATCGATGCGCCGGTTGCAACTTGAGTATGGCGCCGAGATCGGCAGGGCCGTGGTGAACTTCAAGGGTCCGATGGTCTTCTGTGTGGTCTCGCGCTATCACGGCGGGGCTTACGTGGTCTTCTCGCGAGCGCTGAACGAACGGCTTGAGGTGTCCGCCCTAGAGGGGACCTATGCCTCCGTGATCGGGGGTGCACCGGCAGCCGCGGTTGTGTTTGCCAGCGAGGTGGATGCGCGGGCGCGTAAAGATCCGCGTTTGCAGTCGCTGAGCCAAGCCATGGCGCAGGCCGAGGGCGCGGAGAAAGGCCGCCTGCGCGCCCAATGGGAGAAGCTTTTCCAACTGGTGCATTCCGAGAAGCTGGGCGAAATGGCCGCCGAGTTTGACCGCGTCCACAGCGTGCAGCGGGCCCATGCGGTCGGCGCATTGAATTGCATCATTCCTCCCGCCACGCTGCGGCCTTACCTGATCGATGCCGTGAGCCGCGGAATGGCGGGAGTGGAACAGCAGCTCGGCGAGCCGGACGTAGCGACCGAGATGAGCGGGGAAACCCATGAATGTGTACTGGCTGGAACAGACGCAAGCGAACGTGCCGGCTGACGATGACTGGCTTAGTCCCGCGGAAGTAGACCGCGTCTCGCGATTCCGTCTCCCCAAACGCCGGGCTGATTGGCGGTTGGGGCGGTGGACAGCGAAACAGGCATTAGCCGCGAGGTTGGGTGTTCCCGCTCATTCGCGCGTACTTGCGGAAATAGAAATACGGCCGGCGCCATCCGGCGCGCCTGAGGCTTTTGTCGCCAACCGGCGCGCGGACGTGACCATCTCGCTCAGCCATCGTAGTGGCGTTGGGTTATGCGCTGTCGCGCCTTCCGGCGTGGCGCTGGGTTGCGATCTGGAATTGATTGAGCCTCACAGTGATGCCTTCATTGCCGACTACTTCACGGTCGAAGAGCAAGAGGTGATAGCGGCGGCATCGGCGGCGGACCGACTTCAACTCCTGGGACTCTTCTGGAGCGCCAAAGAGAGCGCGCTGAAGGCGCTGCATGAGGGGCTTCGGCTGGACACCCGTTGTGTGACGGTCGAGAGGACCCGGTCGGTTGATCTCTACGGCTGGAGTCCGCTGCGAGTTCACCATGCCGGTGATGAGGTGTTCGATGGTTGGTGGCGATGCGCAGGTCACACGGTGCGGACGTTGGTTGGGAATCCGCCACCAGACGCGCCTATCGCCATCGCAGTCCGCGCCTCTTCACCCGGCGGCGTGCTCCAGTGTGCTTAGGCCGGTAAAGAGAGATACGGGATCACATGACTCGAATAGATTTCGCCGGCCCGGCCCGATACCGGGTACGAAGCGCTGCGGAACTGGCTCGATCGGTTCTTGCGGTGTCGGCGCGGCGATTGTTCAAAGGCCCACGCCGGCCAGGCTGGAATTGGTGGGTTGAGGTCGCAACCCAACTGCTGAAGAGGCAACTGCTCGCCGCCTTCAGCATGCGCGATGTAAAGGAAGCGCGCCGCTTCCTGGATTCGATGGTTGTTCAGTCTCCCGAATTGTCCGACGTAACCATCACGCCGGTGGTGCAGGAGACATTCCAGGGAAAATGGTTCGCCGCCAAGAACACGGGCACTGGAGTCACGCTCCTCTACCTTCACGGCGGCGGATACAGCTTCTACCCGCAATCGTATGAAAGCTTCATTGCGCTGATCACGCTGGCGGCAAAGTCCAGGACGTTTGTCCTCGACTATCGGCTCTCTCCGGAATATCGCTTCCCGTCACAACTGGACGATGCGCTCAACGCCTATCGTTGGCTGCTTGATGACGGCGTTAATCCTGACCACCTCGTGGTTGCCGGCGATTCCGCCGGCGGCAACCTGGCATTGGCCTTGCTCCTAAGAGCGCGCGAATCGAAGCTTCCGCTACCTTCGCTCGCGGTTGCGCTTTCCCCTCCCACCGACCTCACAGCCCAGGGCGGCAGCCTGCTCACGAACCAGGAGTGCGACTGGATCGCCCCACGAATGCTCACCTATTGGGCCGATTGGTTCTGCGACCCCGCGCAACGCCGCGATCCACTCGTATCGCCGGTGTGGGCTGATCTGCGCGGCCTTCCCCCGATCTATGTGCAGGCGGGACGTTGCGAGATCTTATTCGACAGCATTCAAGCCTTCGCTGAACGCGCCCGGAGCCAGGGGGCAGATGTCACGCTCGAGAGCTGGGAGGACATGAATCACGACTTCCAGCTGTTTGGGCCCGACGCGCCGCAGAGCGCCGAGGCGCTACGCCGCATTGGGGAGGTCATTGCTGCCCGGCTGTCTTCATCGCAAAAGTTGGTTTCGCAGCAGGCCGATGGATGAGCTAGCACGATGGATTCCGCCCAACAATTCGACTTCGACTTCATCGTCATCGGGTCAGGATTTGGCGGCAGCGTTTCCGCCTATCGCCTGGCGGAGAAGGGCTATCGCGTTGGGGTCATGGAAATGGGCCGGCGCTGGACGCCCGAGAACCTGCCGCCTACCAGTTGGTCGCTCCATCGCTGGTTTTGGCGGCCCAGGCTGGGCTTGCGCGGCTTCTTCAATATGCGCCTGTTCCGGCATGTCACCATCCTGCACGGCTGTGCAGTCGGCGGCGGGTCGATCACCTACGCCAGCACATTGCTTCCAGCTCCCGACAAAGTGTGGGGAATGGGTTCATGGGCGGGCTTGGCCGACTGGAAGGCAGAAATGCCTCGGCACTTCGACACGGCATCGCGGATGCTGGGAGTCATCGAGAACAAAATTCTTGGACCCGCCGATCTTCTTCTGAAAAAAAGCGCTGAAGCCAGCGGATGTGGCCACACCTTCTATCGCACCCACGTGGGGATTTTCGAGTCGGTGGACGGGGAGGCGATCCGCCAAACTTTTCCCGATCCATTTTTCGGCGGGGAAGGGCCCGAGCGGTCTACCTGTATTGCCTGCGGTGGCTGCATGATGGGTTGCCGGCACGGAGCCAAAAATACTCTGGACTTGAATTACCTTTACCTGGCTGAGAGGCGCGGAGCGCAGGTCCTTCCCGAAACCAGGGTGATCGACGTCCAACCGCTCGCCGGTGCAAGCAGCGGTGCCGCCGGATACGAAGTGCGGACCGTGAAATCCACCGCATGGATTCGCCGTCAGCCGCGGCGGTTCACCTGTCGCGGCGTGGTGTTCTCCGCGTCGGCGCTGGGCACGATGGAGTTGCTCTTTCATCTGCGGGAGAAGGGCTCATTGCCTGCCATCAGCGAGCGGTTGGGAAAATACGTGCGTACCAATTCCGAATCGCTCATCGGCGTGCGGGTGCCGGGCTGTAGCGATGACCTGTCACAAGGCGTCGCCATCGGTTCCGGCGTCTACATTGACGAAAATACGCACATTGAAGCAGTCCGCTACCCCCGCGGCTCCGACGCCATGAGTCTGCTGAGCACTCTTCTCACGGATGGACGCCCTGGCTCGCAGCGCATCGCACTCTGGCTTAGAAATGTCCTGGGCTCGCTCCTGCGCCATCCGTGCGTCACACTCCGTTTGTTTCGGCCCTGGGGATGGGCACGCGAGAGCGTGATTCTGCTCTGCATGCAGGCGTTGGAAGGCCATATCGAGATGGGCTGGGAGCGCCCCTGGTTCTGGCCCTTCCGTAAGTTTCTTGTGAGCCGGGGAGCGAAGGTCCCTACGTACATTCCGCAGGCAAACGAGTTTGCAAAGAAGGTCGCTGCAGTATCGGGAGGCACTTCGATGAGTATGCTGCCGGAGATTCTCTTCGATGTTCCAGCGACGGCGCACTGTATTGGAGGCTGCGTAATCGCCGATTCCTCAAGTCGAGGTGTGGTCGACTCTCGCCATCGTGTCTTCGGGTACAGAAATATGTATATCTGCGACGGATCGGTGGTGGCGGCGAATCTCGGCGTGAATCCCAGCCTCACCATTACCGCCCTGGCCGAGCGGGCCATGAGCTTCATTCCGCCTGCCGCCGACGCCAGTTGGGACGATGCCGCTTCCGATTTCGTTCACGAAGGCGCGCCCGGAGCGCAAAAAGAGATTCAGCACTGATGGTTCGCACTTCGACCATCAGTGAAGGCAAGTCAAAGGAGAAGTTCGGTATGCGAAAGCTTTCCGCCGTGGAAGAAGCCCGGGCCCTCATGGCCGAGGGGACGGAGTGGGGAGTATGGAAGTGGATGCTGGAAAAGAAGCGCGTGCGGCAGGCCGCCGACGAAGCCAGAGCTGCCCTCGATGAGTTGGAGAGGAAGGTCAAAGCGACCTGGAGCGACGAGTTAAAACTCGCTTACAACCAGCTGGTCTCGCAGAACGGGAACGGTAAGAAGATGCGGAAGAATTCCAGCGCGGGACAAAAATCAAAGTTGCAAGGGACCGACTCTCAACTCGTGGCCGCCGCCAGGCGAGTGATGGAAGCGGATGACGAAGCCTATAACGCGCATGAGGACGCGGAAGAAGTATTTGCTGAAGCCGAGGGCCGAATGAGCACCAGCCTGGCTCGCGAAGGGGCCCGCAAAGCCCTTGAAGCCTACGATCTACATGAAGCGGCTATTCGAAGAGCCGAAGCGCTCGCGCGTTCCGGATGAACCTCGTGCGCTGCCTCCCGCTACATCGCTGACGTGCTCAGCTGGCATTACTTATTCAAGAAGAGTACGGGAAAGGCGACCTGGATCGGCGAAATTCCCCGGAAATTCGTTTGTGAGCTTCGTCACAAACAGGACCGAACCTGGAGACTTATAGTTATGCAGCACCCACAATGAGCGCTCACCGCGTGCGATGCCCTGCCTTCGGCGTTTGACGTTGCGCTGCGTTGATCCAATGGCGAGAAGTTCGACTGATTATTTTGGGCAGCGATCATCGGCGATGCCTGGATTGTGCAGGACGAGTTGGAGAATACCTACGACAAGTGCTTTGAGGAGAAAGGCCAGACCTCCTGCACTTACAAGCCTTAAACGACGGGGCGTACATTGTTGGTGCGGGGCTGCTGCGATAAGCGGCCCTGCTCGTAAGATACCCGCAGATAACATTTCAACTGAGGAGAACTCGCGATGAAGCGTCTGTTCCTGTTTGCAATCGTGCTCACGTTTCTGTACGTGACCGTGGGCGTCGCGCAGCAATACCCCATCATGGATAAGGTCGCCAACAAGGTTATCCAGAAATATCAGACCTCCACCTGTGAACAGTTGTGGCAGAAGAAGTCAGAGAAAGCGCCTCCCTCGGCGGAGGAGCAGAAAATGGTCCAGTTTCTGAAGAGCGACCCGCAAATGCGTGCGGCCTTCATCAACAAAGTTGCGGCCCCCATAGCTAACAAGATGTTCGAATGCGGCATGATTCCGTAAATAGAACCAGACCCGCAACCGAGGGAGAATGACAATGCGATACGAATTGTGCCGCAAGACGCTGCTGTGTCTTGCGATGGTGTTCCTAATTGCGGGCAGTGGTTTTGCGCAGAGTGCCGCGCCACAGGCAAAGAAGAGAGCGGCGCCGAGTTCCAAGCTGGCGCCGGCGCCTCCCAAATTGCAGTTGGAGCCCAAGGCGCTGGAGATCCTGAAGGCTACGAGCGACAAGCTGGCAGCCGCTCATACCATGAGCTTCACGGCAGTAGAACTGTTCGAGAACTTGACCCGGCAGGGCGCTCCGCTGGGGTACACCGCGAAGTATGAGGTCACCCTGCAGCGGCCCGACAAACTGCGCGTGCTCAAGCCAGCCGACGGCCAGGCTACCAGCTTTTACTACGATGGCAAATCGATGATGGGCTATGCTCCAGCGGAAAACCTGCTGGCGGTGGCCGACGCCCCTCCCACGATTGACGCAACCCTGGAGAAGGCGTACAAGCTGGCTGGCATTGCCGTTCCGTTCGACGATCTGATCGTTGCCGATCCTTACGGCGACCTCGTGCCCGGCCTGAAACATGCCTACTACGTCGGCCAGTCCCATGTGGTAGCAGGAATCACCACCGACATCGTGGCCTACGCCGGCGACGGCGTGTTCGCACAGATCTGGATAGGAGCGGAGGACAAGCTGCCACGGCTGCTTCGCGCGATTTACCTTGACGATCCCGACCACCTGCGTCACGAACTCGCGCTCACGGACTGGAAGCTGGATGAAGCTGTGCCCGCGGACACGTTTGCCCCGCCCAGCGCAGCGGCTACAGCGAAGCATATTCCATTTGCCAATGCTCAGGCCTATATACCACCCAATGCCAAAGCACCAGCAAAGGCCAAGCCCGCAAAGTCACAGTAATGAGGAGTTGCAACATCATGCACAAGATCATCGTCAGTTGCCTGAGTCTAGCCATCACGTTTCTGCCGTTCGCGACCGCGTCGGCCTACTCCCACTCAAATCGCTACGGGGGCAGCACCTCGCACAGCTACGGTTCCACGTCGCACTCCAGCGCTTACGGAACCAGCAGTTCGCATACCTATGGCGAAGGCTCGTCGCACACTAACGAATACGGAGGCAGCACCTCGCACAGTTACGAGGGTGGGACCACCCACACCAACACCTACGGCGGCACCACGTCGGGCGAGGCTGGTTACGGCGCAACCCACACCTACACCAACGGCTCAACTGTAAGCGCGAGCGCGTACCATCCTCCGGACCCCTACTACGGATATCATCCGCCGACGACATACTACGGCTACCATCCGCCCGCGCCCTACTATCCGGGCTGCTATGACTGCGGTTCGACTGCGGGAGCAGTCGCGGTAGGAGCTGCAGTGGGCGTGGCCACCGGAGCAGCTATAGCCTCCTCCCAGAGTGCGGCCGCTTCTCAAAATGCCTACGCCCAGGGCTACAACGCGGGCGCCACCACTGCCAACACGGCCAACGCCAATGCTGCCGCTGCGAACGCCAACATGGCCGCAGCCAACGCCAATGCCGCCGCAGCCAATGCCAACATGGCCGCTGCTGGCGCGAACGTAGCCGCTGCCTCGTACTCGATGGGGCAGATTGTCTCTGTTCTTCCGTCAGGATGTATCACGCCGTCAGTTTCTGGGGGTGGAACCTACTACCTCTGCGGCAACACCTGGTTCAGCCCGGCGTATGGCGCAGGGGGCGTGTACTACAAAGTGGTGCCGACACCGTAAGCTGACCGTCGCAGCGACAGGGATTCGAACCGCGTAAACCTTGCGGCCCATTGGCGAATGCGGATGGCAACCAAAGATGCCAATTACAGCCACTTACCGTCGATTAACGGTTGCAATGGGCCCCACGAGAACTGGGTCTTTTGGTAAGCAGAGGTCGAATCGCAGCCTAGGAGCGAACAATACGCAACGACTGATTGCCTAACAGGATCGATGCATTGTCCGACAGCAACGATTTCTTCTTCTTCCGTACCTTCACAAACGTGCCGTTCCGGCTACCAATATCTTCCAAGAGGAAGTCTTCGGCGCGTTGCAATATCCGGGCGTGCAACCGGCTCATGAGTTTGTCGTCAGGGAAGGTATAAGTACCCTTAACGCGCCCCAAGAGCACCTCGCTTGCGGAAAGGGGAAATCGAGCTGACACCTGGCCGCTAGCCTGAAGACGTACCAGTTCGGCGACCGGAACCGCGAGTTCCTTGGTGATGTCATCCCAGGGCACACCAATTTGCGCAGCTGCTGACATTGCGGAGGAGATTTCCCTAAATTGAAGCACTTGTCCGCCCATGAGGACAATATCCTCGTGCTCCAATGTATATCCGCCGCAGATTCTAACGAAAATGCTTTTGGAACTTCCAGCTAAAGTCTCGACAAATAGCTGACCATTGTCGACAAAAATCCTGGCATGCAGTGGGGCCAACGTGGAATCGGCGGGAAAGTTGATGTCTGCCTGTGATCGCCCAATTGTAAGGCTTTCAGGAATGGGATATTCGGCTTCAACAGAGCCAGACGCGTCAACTACTTGAAGGCGAAATGTCTGGGCAGTCCGTGGTCCACACTCATGGTGGTCATCGGTTGCATCCCGAAGACGCGCGTCCGTCCAGGTGACTTCGTAGAGTGTGAGCTCCGCTTGCTTTCCCTTGAGGAGAAATCCGCCTAACTTCTTAATATCAAAGCTCTGTTGATGGACGATCTCGTAAACCGGCTCCGAAATGACGATCTGCCGAGCCAGAGCGATGCTCTCAATTCGTGAAGCGACGTTGACAACATCACCAAAAACGTCGCGGGTTCTGACAATTCCCATACCGTAGTGGATTCCAATCCGAATGGCGATGCGATCAGACTCTGGCCGCGACGCATTCATATCGCACAAAGTCTGTTGCATCGCAATGGCTGCTTTCACCGAGTGATCGCACCCTTCGAAGACTGCCAGCATCCCATCGCCTATGGTCTTGATGACTCGACCGCCATTTTCGTTCACAATCATTCGCAGAGCATCGCCACACTGATGCACCATCAGCAAGCCAGCAGCGTCGCCATATTTCTCAAAATATGACGTTGATCCCTGAATGTCGGTAAACATCACCGTGATAGAACGCCTGAACTGTTCCAACTTCGCGAGATAGCTTGGGTCTAGCCGGGCTAAGTCGAGAAGCGTACCTATCATGGATTTCTTTTCAGTCATTCCATAGCAACTTTGTAAAAAAGACTATATGCAACATTTCAGCGGAGGGCAGCGGCAAAGCATAGCTACTGCTTGGTCTGGTCTGCAGGCGGAAAATTTAACTCGGCCTCCCCTAGCACTCGAATGGCAGAGGCAAGGATTTCAGATTGCTTTCCACAATGTGGACAAGTAACCTTCATGGAGAATGAAGGATCAAATGTCGGAGCATCCGAATCGTACCATCCACGGATAGGTATCCATCTTTGGCACGTCGGACACGCGCCCGCCAAATATTTTGTCACGGCCCCTCGTTATTAGCTTCTGTGAGCGCCAACCAACAGTCAATCTGAGAAAGTCAAATCGTTTGTGGGACCTGCGCACAAAGGAGCATACACATACCACTTCCCGCGTCCAGACGGACAACGGCCAGCATGAATAGGCAACGACTGTACTGCGGAGCGAGACGGCTGTCAAAGCAAATATTTTTCAGAATAATGTCAAGCTGCTTTCGTGTAAGAACGGCCAATGTACGGCAACGCAGGGCGCATCGCAAGCGGCGTCTGTGGCAGCCTTTGCCGGCCATCCTGCCCGCACATCGACGATAGCGCCGGGTTGGGTGCACGAGCTGAGATAGTGGACCCGAATCCGCTCGCATTCTGTCGCAGGTGGTACGCCAAGCTGGTACCAGAACTCCATCGGCACTCTTCCGAGGCTAACGTCGACCTAATTTAGCTTCGCGTACTCTGCCTTCGCCTGCCGGTGGATAGGAATCTCGGGATCGGCATCCTTCCAGACGGAAAAAAACTCCTGGTAGGCGGCACGGGCCTTATCGCGACTGGCCGAATCCGTCCGGGCATCCAGCGCATAAGCGCGGGCCACACCAAGATGGGCAAGGGCGCCCGTCCAGCAGTTCCAGACCAAGCCACGGTGGTCGAGAATCTTCTGGAACTCCGCAGCCGCCGCGGCGCCCCGTCCGGATTCCAGATAAGCCTGCCCGCGAATGTAAATCGGATACAAGCAGGTGTTTTGAAGGATAGATGGGCTGGCACCGTATTCAATAGGCGAGGTTGCGCGTTGTAGTTGGTTGACGGCCTCGGTCGGATTCTTCTGATTCAACGCCAGCTGCGCTTTGATGGAAGGCAGCCACACCGACTGCATTTGGGTATTAAGTGGGTAGGTTTCATTCAGGTCTTGTGCCATCGATTCGGCTTGCGCTGTGTCGCCGGAGAGGGCATAGGCAAGCGCGGCTTCGACCAGGACGCCCAGGCCCTTGGAGCTAAGCTTCAGTCCCGCTGCAGCTGATTCTTGTGCCGCGTCAAACTTGCCGAAGGCAGCTTCGCGCAAGGCGTCATTCTCCCACCACAGTGCTCCCTCCTCAATGTTGTCAACCCGCACCGCAGAATCCACCGACTTCTCGGTTAACTCTCGCGCTCTGCCTAAGTGGCCTGTGTATGCCTCAGTGTCCGATGCCAGAGATAACCCGAAGTTCTCACTCGCCGCGGCTGAGGCGAACCAGTGCTGTTGCTCCGCCATGGTTGGTGAGTCGGAGGCGAGGAAGCCAAGGGCATAGAGCGCAGAGTGGGTAAAATAGCTATCCAACTTCCGCTTCTGCGCCTCCTGTATGACCACCCGAGCCTGCTCAAACCGCTGCATGGCGAGCAGAAAGTTGATGAAATTGTCATCCTCGCCAATACGATCAGGAGGCAATAAAGCCGCCTGGTGTGCCAGCTCGATAGCCTTGTCGTACTGTCCCAGGTAGCCGTATGCAACGCTCAAGCCCTGGTAACCGACGTAGTCCCGCGGGTAGTCGTCAATCATTTGCTGGAAAACCTGCGCTGTTTTATCCAGCTCCCCGGTCGCCGCCTGATAGTAGAGGCCAAGAATGGACAGTTTTTCCCGCTCGCTGGCGTGCCCGCGTAACTCGAAGGCCTTGGTTAAGTATTCTCTTGCTTTCCCGGCCTCGCCCAAATTGTGGTAAGACTTTCCAAGTTGGTGATAAGCCACGGCGAAGTTCGGATCGAGTTGAATGGCACGTTGAGCGTATGGGATGGCCGCCGCGAACCCTTTTTCGCGGCTGGCCTTGTTGCCGAGGCTATACACCCTTAGGGCTTCGAGTGAGGACGTGGTTGCCTGCTCGAGCGGAACATCGAACTTCTGCACCGTCGCCAGTGATTCGCCCAACTCCCCGCGCAGCTTGGCCGCGGCCCCACCCAGTGCGTTCAGCACCTTCTCCTTTTGATCGGCGGTCGCCTGCTGTTGCGCCAGCAGGTCGCCGCTCTGGCAGTTCACTGCTCTGAGTTCCAGCACATACTGACTGCCCAAACTCGCGATGGATCCGGCGATGTAAGCTTTGCTATTCGCACGAAGGCAAAGCTCTCGAGCAACCTCGGGCGTCAGCTTGGTATTCGGCGAGAGAGTCATCAGCTTCAAGGTTGCCGCCACCTTGTTCTCAGGCAGTACATTCAGAAAGGGAGATTGGTTCAGGGCTATTGAAAGGGCAGTCTTTAACGTGTCATCAAAGACTGGATCGACCGTGCCGTTGTCGAAGTCAGCGAGAACAATGGTGTCCCTGTCGGTCAGCGCGCTGGCCTTTTGTGAGTGCCAGTAGAAGGCAATGCCCACCGCGGCGAGCGCCGGGATTGCCAACCACCTTATCAACCTACCTAGCCTGGCATGTTTTGATGGCTCCGGCGCTGCTCTTTCGGCAGCGGCCGCCTCTTCGCTAACCTTCGCTTCCAGTGGAATGGGTGTGGAGATCGGATTTTCCGGAGCAGGAGCAGTCGCCTGCGCGCCAGCGTTCGGTGCCGAGGCTATCGGTGCAGTACCGTCGGCGAAAGTCGCGATCGGTAATGTTACCCGGGGCTGAATCCCCGAACTCGACGCTGTCACCTTCGGTACGATGGTAATGGTCTTGGAAGTGACCGGCGCGCGGAAGCGGTATCCTTTGCGGGGCAGCGTCTCGATGTACAACGGGCGGGATGAATTATCATTCAGCGCCGTCCTGATCTGCTTGACGCACTGATTCAGCCCGTGCTCAGAATCGACATAGGTTTCCGCGCCCCAAAGCGCCTGCCGAATCTCCTCCCGGCCTACGATTTGTCCCGAACGGCCCGCCAGAATGGCCAGCATCTTGAAGGGTTGCGGACTGAGCTTTAGCAGGACGCCCTCTTTGCGCAGCTCTTCCGTGTCGAGATTCAGCTCGAACACCCCAAATCGGAGAAGCCGGTGGGTGACGCTCAAGGAGCTTCCTTGAGAATTCAGTGAAGTGGGGCCGCTTAAATGTGCCGGGATTATTTGCAGGTCACGCTTGAGAGCCTCAAGCTCGTGGCGAATGTCGATGGCGCGCTGGTAACGCAGATTGCGATCCTTCTCTAGACATTTGCCGATTATTGCATCCAGTTGAGGTGGAAGCTTGGAATTCAGTTGGCATGCGGGTGTCGGCTGGTCCCTCAGAATGGCAGCGTTTAGGTTCGCGGCATTATCACTGCTGAATGCCTTTTGCCGGGTTGCCATTTCATAAAGAACCAGGCCAAAAGAGAAAAGGTCGGTCCGCACGTCCAAGACGTCGCCCCGCACTTGCTCCGGGGACATACATGAGGCGGTGCCTATGGCGACTCCAGTCTTGGTTAGATTACAAGCGACAGAGTCTGCCGCGCGTTGCCCATCGGTCGCTTGATGGCGATCCTCCGTCCCCTCGTCCTCCTCTAGATCGCTGCCGTGCAGCAGTTTGGCTACACCGAAGTCAAGAATCTTGACTGTCCCCGCATCGGTAATAAAGAGGTTCGCTGGCTTGATGTCACGATGAATGATGCCCTTCTCATGTGCAGCTTCCAACCCTTCAGCAATTTGAATGGCAATTTTCAACAAATCGTCGACTGGAAGCAGTTGATCACCGGCGTTCGTGCAATCTCCCGCCGGACGCAGAGCCAGAGTCTCCCGTAATGTC
>CAWFAY010000013.1:0-569983 GCA_963813905.1 uncultured Acidobacteriaceae bacterium
ACCCACGGACTAGTCCATTTTGGTCGGTGTGCCTGCAGGTCTCCTCCACGTCTACCGCATCGTCTTCCGTTACCGCGACATCCCCAATGCTTCCTGAAATGGCGGATCCCCGAATTCCGCAACACCAAGCGTGTAATATGGGTGCTTGTCCTTGGAGTATGGTTTTCAGTTTTCCCATTCATGGGTAATGATTGTCTTGATTCCCCGCACCGTGAACTCAATTCGGCGCGGAAGCTCATCGCCGGCGTTCTCTGGCCAATATCGATGAACGGCGAAGAACAACAGCTCATCGAGAGGCCGTCCCTCAGATTGGCGTTGTAATTCCCTGTGCTGCTGAAGCGCTGTTCGGTCCTGTTCGGTCCTCGACACTTTCCAATCGCTTTGTTAGCGTGCTCAAGCTGGCTGCTCCCAACCGCGGCATCAACTATCAACTGTGGAAATCGCTTTGAATTTGGGCGGGTAACCCTCAAGGAATCCAGCGAGTTCGCGAGAATCGTAGTTGTATACCGGGTCGGTTCTATCCGGAAAATCTCAGTCCCGTCCTTTAGCACGAATCGCCGTGTGCCGTCCGGCTCGGTAACCTCAGTGGCCGGCCAGCGGTCCGGCGGGAAGCTGGCGTCCATCGCTTTGATGTACTGCGGCGAGCACCCACTCCAACATGCCTTCGCAGCACCCTCCCGGTCGGTGCCGTCGTAAGGATCATGCAGTCCTTGGGCAGCAGTTACACGGTGGCTACCGATCGCGGCTACATGTACCGTGTCAATGCCAAGGATACAGATGCCCTGGGACTTTCCAACGCGGCGACAGCGCAAGCACCTGTAGTGCAGGAGGGGACCTTCAGCGATCAGATGGTCTGGGATCAGTTGAAGACCGTGTACGATCCGGAGATTCCGGTCAATATCGTTGATCTGGGTCTGGTTTACTCGTGCGTGATTACGCCGCTGGAGCAGCGTCGGAACAGGATCGATATCAAGATGTCCATGACGGCTCCCGGTTGCGGTATGAGCAACGTGCTCAAGGCCGACGTGGAGGACAAGCTCCTGCGATTACCGGGTGTCAAGGAAGTCCACATTGAAGTTGTGTTCGATCCACCGTGGCATCCCGGCCTCATGTCGGATGCGGCCAAGCTCCAGCTTGGCTTCGACCTGGATTACGGCACAACCCAGGCCTCGCTACCTCTCTACGGAGAAAAAAAGTGATGGCAAAAGATTTCAGGATGGCAAAGGCATGAAGGCTGAGCGGCCGGTATAGGCAAGGGACGACCGCGTTTCGATCCGGGTACAGGACCGGCCGCATCCTGATACTATGAGGACAATTTTCCGCCTGGAGGGAGTTCACATGGGCTGTAATACACCTCCAACGCTGCCCGAACCGGAGCGGCCAGGGCAACGCAAGGTCTTCTGCGTGAAGTTCCAGAGGGAAATGCCGGGACTGGACGAGCCGCCGTTCGACACGGAACTGGGCCGGCGGATTTATGAAAACGTCTCTGAGGAAGCCTGGAAGATGTGGGGCGAGCATTGCAAGATGCTCTTGAACGAATACCGGCTGAATCCCGCCAACCGTCAGGACCAGGAGGTCCTGGTCAAGCACCTGGAAGATTTCTTATTCGGCGAGGGCGCCGCGCTTCCACCGGGATACGTCCCCCCGCGCAGCAAGGACTAATTTCGGGTTTCTATATGCCCGATCTGAGGGTACTGCTGATCTCGACCTACGAACTGGGCCGGCAACCGTTTGGGCTGGCCTCGCCCGCGGCGTGGCTGCACGCAGCCAACTTCCACACCACTTCGCTGGACCTCTCGCGACAGTCGCTGGACGAGGAGGCGGTACGAACCGCTGGCCTGATCGCCTTTTATCTGCCCATGCACACCGCCACGAGGATCGCAGTGCGCGCGCTCGAGAGAGTCCGGAAACTCAACCCTGCCGCCCACCTGTGCGGATTTGGACTGTACGCGCCGGTCAATGCCGGGCTGCTGCGTCGATTGGGAGTCGGCACGATCCTTGGCGGAGAATTTGAGCAGGAGTTGTTGAGCCTGGCCCGCCGCCTGGGTGCCGCCGCGCCCCGTCCTGGGCTGCCGCAGATTGAGCCCGAGATCTCGCTTTCCCGTCAGAATTTCTTGGTGCCCTATCGCGACGACCTGCCTCGGCTGGAAAAGTACGCGCATCTCACCCTGCCGGACGACAGCACCCGCGTCGTGGGATACACCGAGGCCAGCCGGGGCTGCAAGCACCTGTGCCGTCACTGTCCCATCGTGCCCGTATACAACGGCACGTTTCGCGTCGTCCAGCGCGAGGTAGTGCTGGAAGATATTCGCCGCCAGGTCGCGGTCGGCGCGCAACACATCACCTTCGGCGATCCCGACTTCTTCAACGGGGTCGGTCACTCGATGGCCATCGTGGAAGCACTCCACCGCGAGCATCCCGAGCTGTCTTACGACGTCACCATCAAGGTGGAGCACCTGCTGAAACACGCGGGGCGGCTCCCGGCGCTACATGAGACAGGATGCGCATTCGTGACCACGGCGGTGGAGTCGGTGGATGACCGCGTGCTTGGCATCCTAGACAAGGGCCACACGCGTGCCGATTTTATCCGTGTCGCCGGGCTGATGCACGGGCTCGGACTTTTTCTCGTGCCGACCTTCGTGCCTTTCACGCCCTGGACTACGCTGGAAGGCTACGAAGACCTGCTGGCCACCCTGATGCGGCTGGGGCTGGTGGAGCACGTCCCGCCGGTACAGCTCACCATCCGCCTGCTGATTCCCGCCGGGTCGCGCCTGCTGGAAGTGCTGCAACGGCACAACGCGGCCATCGGTCCCTTCCAGGAGGAGGCGCTGAGCTATCCGTGGGCAAACCCGGACCCCAGAGTTGACCGGCTCCAGCGCGACCTCGAAGCCATGGTGCAGCGCGAGGCCAAGGCCGGCGCGTCACGCACCGTGACCTTCGGGGAAGCGTGGAAGTTGCTGCAACGCGCCATGCACGAAGACGGGGACGAAGCGCCGGCACCCCTTCCGCTCGACCTACCCGGACCGCCGCGGGTCACCATCCCTTACCTGACCGAACCCTGGTACTGTTGATCCGAACCCACCAGCGGGCAGTTGGCCTGCTTCTAGATAGTCCTCGGGAGGACACGCCGGATGGCCCACAAGTAGATCGTGTGTATCAAGCACAGCGGGAAGCACGAGGATCCGTACCGCCCCATCTCGCACTATGGAAATTTCCGTCTCGGTCCCGTCACGGGGCACCAGGCCGGACTCCGTATCCAGCTGACCCGATGGCAACAGGCCAATAGAGTCGTGCTGGACGGGTGCGCACTAGTCACATCACTGGCAGGGCAGGGGTCAGCACGAAGCGGAGTTTTTCGTGGGCGTGGCGCAAGGCATCTTCGACGAATTCGGGTGAGTGCCCGCGGCCGAAGATAAAACCCAGATAACTGGATCCTTCCGGCAGCGGAACCAGCTTCTGGCTGACTTTGGCCGTGATGTGGATCTCCTCGATGCCGACTGTCGCCAGCGCCTCGTGCACGCCTTGCGTTTCCTGGTAGAACCCCGCTTGGGGGATGGGAATCATCATGACTCCCGCTGCCGCATTCTCACGGTAAATCCGCGACACATCCTGCCCCAGCGCCAGCCGGATCAGCAGTTCTTCCAGAGAAACGTTGTCGTCCACTAGAGGGATGCGGAAGTGCAGGGCGCGAGAGCAAAGGCCGCCGATGGGACGTGCCGCCACCTCCATAACCCAGACGCCGTCGCGGTTGATCCGTAACTCGGCGTGCAAAGGGCCGTGATGTAGGCCCAATGCCTGCACCGCGCGCCCCAGTATCTGTATCAGGTGCTGCTGGGTCTCAGCCGCCAGGCGCGAGGGCGTGACGTAGATGGTCTCCTCGAAGAAGGGGCCGACCAGCGGGTCGGGTTTGTCGAAGATGGCCAGAATGCGCAGCCGCCCGCGGTCCACGATGCCTTCCACTGCGATCTCCGCCCCCTCGACGTAGGATTCCACCTGTATGAAGTGGCTGGTTTCCTCCCTCAGCACGCCCACTTCGGGAGCGCGCAGCAGCGCCCGTATACGCTCGAAGGCGCGGACAAATTCTTCCGCCGTGTCGGCGCGGATAACGCCGCGGCTGGCCGAGAGTGCCAGCGGCTTGAGCACCCAGGGGGACGCGAGTCCGACCGCGTCTGCAACCAGCAGGCGCCGAGGGTCCGCATCCACAGGAAAGCGAGAGAACCCAGGCACGTTGAGCCCCGCTTGCCGCAGGCGCTCGCGGGAGCGGTACTTGTCGCGACAGGCGTCGGCGGCTTCCGGAGGATGGGACAACAGGCCCAGCGCGCGGCAGGCTCGTGCCGCGGAGGGCGTCGGCCGGTCGCCGATCGAAACCACCGCGGCTATGGGGTTGGTGCGCGCATATTCTGCGATCCTCTGCGCTCCGGCTTCGGGATCCTCAAAGCGCAGCGGGAGAGCGCCGTCCTGCCACGGGTCCTCCAAAACATGGCAGCGGTCGGTGGCGAAAATCACCGCCAGCCCGAGCTTCTCAGCTGCCTCCACGAAAGCCTGCGTCTGGTACCCGGTCGTGGTGCATAAGAGAAGGAGGCGCTGTTTGCTGCTGGTGTCAGTCATGGTGGGTGAGATTTGCTCCCACGATAGCAAGCCCGACAGCCACCCGCAAATTGCGGAAACTCAACGTCACTGTTTCTTCATCTGATGCTCTTGCGGGACATTGAAGTACTGCGCCACAACAACTTTGGTCCGTACCAAGAGACTGGGTCGGACGACATAGGGCAATCAGACAGATGTATTCTGATTGACGTGCTGAATTGGCGAAGTGCATCGATCATCGGAGCTGTTGGGCTGGCCGTGGCCATCGTCGCTATCGTCCTGCGAAAATCGAAGAAAGAGGCACACGCTGTTGTGGTCAAAGCCAGCGATAGACCGGCACCAGTTCCACCTTGCATCTTCTGCGATAAGGAATCAGGCAGCGAAGAACACCTATGGCCCGATTGGGTTCATCGCTTCATAAGAGAACATGGCATCGATCTCGGCGGCCTGCGGGTGCAAGAGGGGACAAGTCCCGAGATCATCGATGATGATCTTGAGAAGACGATCAACACTGTTTGCCACACTTGCAACAACAGATGGATGAGCCGCATCGAGGACAAGAATCGTCCACGTTTCATACTCATGCTGCAGAATACGCCCTTCACCATCGACCCTGGAGGCATGAAAATCCTTACCGAATGGGCGGTGAAGACGGCTATGGTCCAGGACTCAATCAAGCCGCGGATCGGTAATGAGAATTTCTACACGCGGGAAGAGCGCGTAGCGATGCGCGAGCGACTTGAAATTCCGGCACGAACGAGAGTCTGGATCGGCGCGCTGGACGAGTTTCATTTGGGAAGTCACGGAACCGATTTCACCATCGAGGCGACCAAGACTGATGGTGGCAAGGTGCGAATCGGCACAGGTTGCACGAACACGATTTACATGGGATATTTTGTCACCCAGGTTGTTACGGAGCATATCTATCCTGAATACCAAGCTCTCGGCATTCCCGAGATTCAACCGCCAGTGGGGATCAGCGATTCGCGGCTAATCCAGACTTACCCGAAAGTACTGAAAAAGGCTGAGTGGCCAGCGGCTGCGTTCACCAACGGTGGACCCAACGGAATCGGCTATTTGCTGTACCGTTGGCGCCAAGGTGAAAAGGTTTCGATGGTCACGAAAGACGGCATCGAAAGGTGATCGGCCGAGCAGCCCTTATTGAGGAGACAGTTTAATGGCGAGCGGCTTCCAGATGGCATAACTCGTGAACATTTGCTGGCTGCGATTGACGATGTATCTGGTCAGGCGACCGACACGTGCGGGCGTACCTGATTCGTGGATCACCGTTGCGGACGACGATGGCGGCTTTCGGCTGGAGATGGACGCGATCAAGCCCGACATCCCAAATTCCGAGCGCCAGCACTCATTGGCCCCCGACCAGCTTCGGGGACAATGAGTGCCGCGGAGGGTGCTTTGATCGTTGCTGTGGCTGTACGGCTCTATTTGAACGCAACAGTCCCATCGGACCAATACGGCACAGCGATTGGGACGGTCCGCAGCGGCGGCAGCTCTTTGTTCAGTGGACTATCCGGTTTGTCAGGGTCCGGGAACCACATAGACGTGGACGAAATGGGCGAGTTCGGATCATTGTCGCCCAATTCACCAGAAGCTTTCATCGGCAAGAAAAACATCACGTGGCATAAATTGTGTGAATGGCCCAAATGAGTAAGGTATGCATCCTTGGACATCATATAGCTCATTGCCCCCGGCTCCAGCGGCGGGATCTCCTTCTTCGCATACGCTTCTTGAATGCCCGCGATGCGTTCTTTAACAGAGACCACTCCAGCCAGCGTCATTTCCGTCATCTTGTAATAAATCGGCAGGATTGACCGCACAGCCGCTGGATTGAGGCAAATCGCCCCTCTCTGCTTCGGACTCCAAACGTCATAAAAATCAATGCTGGCCGTCCACGACGGCCCCGCCATGCACACAAAACCGTTGGTACCTTTGACCGCAGTTTCCCAGCCTTTGGGCGTGAGCACCAAAACAGACGCATCCTTTGAAATGCTCTCCGGAGCGGCGCTTCGTGCCAGCGCGATTGCCGCATTTCGGTCCATTAAATACTCCGAGAGCGGCAGCATCTTCGGATAGGGCCTCTCTTCTTCCTGTGCCCGCGCGCTCACAGTCATGCTCAACAAACTCACTAGCGCAAGCGCCTCCGCTACGATTGTCCCTATGGCTCCCGTTCTAATTGTTCTAAGCATCTGAAAGAGCTCCATGGTTCTGAATAAATCGGCACGTCCACATGGTCTGAAGCATGGGACACTCCGCGGAGTCTACTGCCCATGAGACGCATCGCAACTGAAGGTCCAAACTCAAACTCTGCATTTGCAGTGGCTTAGGGTGGCGTTGATCTGCCTGAACTATGAGTTTTCGGATCGGGAGAATTCGTGCGTACACCAATCAGTTCTTACATCTCTGGTGGGTTCTCACGTCAGGAATCGAACATGTAGCTCAGCCAACTTGCCTCCTTCATAGCTTTCAGTTCGTCAACTAAATCAGGGTTGTACATAGTTGGCGAGAAATTGATGGGATAAGGACGAAGACTTCTAGAGACCTTGGTATGTTCTGTTTGAGGAACAAGAGCATCCGGGTCAGGAGAAGCCTTCATGATCATTGTAGGGTGTGATTTCCATCCAGGATGGCAACAAGTAGCAGTTTTTGATTCCGAAACGGGCGAGATCCGCGAGCTGAAGCTGACGAACAGCAACGGCGAGGCGGAGCGGTTCTATGGTTCTTTCGCATCACCGGCGCTGGTCGGGTTCGAAGCGAGCGGCAACACCCACTGGTTCGAAGACATGCTGGAACGCCAGGGGCACGAAGTGTGCATCGGGGATGCGGCCGAGATTCGGGCGAGTTACGTGCGCAAGCAGAAGACGGATAAGCGCGATGCGGCGCATATCCTGAAGCTGCTGATGGAGGAGCGGTTTCCGCGGCTATGGCGGCCGAACAAGGCAGAACGAGATTTGCGGCAGCTCCTCATTCATCGTCATCGCCTGGTCGGCATTCGCACGCGAGTGAAGAACGGTCTGCATCACTTGATGCTGAATAAGGGCATTCAGCTGAAGCAGAAGCTGTGGAGCGAAGCCGGACAGAAGATCCTGCACGAGATCCCGCTGGAGGGCTGGGCGGCGCAGCGCAGGAAAGATCTGCTGCAGTTGCTCAGCACGCTAAAGCCACAGATCGATGAACTCGATCAGGCAGTCGAACGCGCTGCCTACGCCAACGAGGGGGCGCGTTTGCTGATGTCGCAGCCAGGCGTTGGTCCGATTACCTCACTTGCATTCGTGATCACGATGGGCGATGTGGCTCGGTTCGCCAACGGGAAGCAGGTATCCAGCTACCTGGGTTTGGTCCCAAGCGAACACAGCTCCAGCAACCGTCGTCGATTGGGCTCAATCAGCAAGCAAGGCAGTCCGTTCCTACGCATGCTGCTGGTGGAGAGCGTGCAGACGGTGTGTCGCCTGGATGAAGGATTTCGCAAGCAGTACAAACATCGCTGCCATCGCATGAAGAAAGCCGTAGCGAAGGTGGCGGCGGCAAGGAAGTTAGCCGTGCGACTCTACTGGATGCTGCGTACCAACACAGCATATCCGGAGATCGCTCATATCGAGAGTAGCCCGCGACTTGGTGTGGTCGATCGCCACGTCGATTAGACCGGGAAATTGATTGGGCGCTCTCGCATCCAGACTGACCCGTGCAGAAGACGGCGCTCGCGCGCCTTGGAAAACGCAACCCTGTTTTCCACTTCCGCACCGGTCCGGCGGCTGGATGTTCGCAAGCAACATCATGGTCGAGGTAAGACCGCATAGATGGATGATGGAGCGATGCTCCATCGCAGATGATTGAACAGCGTGATGCTCGGAGCTCTTGGTCCTCAACACCCAACTCTGGCCAACACGCGGTGACAAAAGCATTGCTCAGGACACTTGCGTCTTGACACAGTCTTCGTCCTTATAGACGCCAAGTCGCTCCCAATCCCAGAACCGAGCCGGTCGCTTCGGGTAGTCGGCAACCGGGAAGTTAACGCAGCTTCCTCTCTCAGCCAAGGGGACCCTGCAAAACTGGTTCCGGGAGCAATGGAGCAAAACCTGCCATCAACTCGCCATCAAAACTGGGTGATTTTGGCCCCTTTTTACGGTATCTAGAATGCGGAAAAGCTAGATAAGGAAAGGGTTTTACGTGTGTGACCTCAAAATTGACACGGTAGAGGGCAGGGGTTCGAGTCCCCTCGTGCCTACCATTTCTTTCAATTCGGTTCATCTGATGCCGGGGGAAAAGGGGCGTCGTGTGGTTCTTGCCCGGCCCAGAGGCTGATTACGCACGACTTGGCCTGGTTATCGCCAGCAATCTGCTCGCGTGAGGAATCTCCTTCGGAGACAACCAATCCGTCGCTCGCCAGGGGCACTCCGAGAGCTTGCGCTATCTCGGCTCACGTCCATTCCGACACGGTGTGCTAGCTCCGTCTGATGTAGGGTGCAACAGGTGCCGATAGTGGACGTGCCCCGAATGAACAGTAAGTCATTTAGCCGCAACAGAAACAGCGAATCAAGGGCGCAACAGTTTTCCGAGCCTGCTTGGTATGGGGGAATGCAACCTCCGCGGAGAATATTCGCTTTTTGTTCGCTGCGAGCCCTAAGTCTCCCCTATATCCCCCGAGTGGTGCGGCAGACATCGACGTTGGGTTAGTTAGGACGCCGTGCTACCCGGAGCCTAAGCCGTAGCTTGTCGGGGATTCCGGTTACGACCGGACCTCTATTCTGCTGGTTCTGTCTGGTGGATTTTCACTGGAATATGAGCTTTGTTGACGGTTTTCTAAACCGTCAGAGCCGGAGAACCAAACGCTACAAATGTGCTGGGATCAGTAAGTTGCTCCGGCACCCTTTTTGTTCAGGTGCATATTAGGTGCACGTTCGCCCGCCTTGCTATTTCATTTACATATCCAAAGCCCCGTTGGAACGTCGCTTTCTCAAAGCAGTAAGGCAGCGCTCGCGCACGCTCCGTGTACCTGCCATGTACCTCACTTCTGCGTTTTGAGCGATTCTGGCCTTTCTATCGCTTTTTAGAACCAGTAAGTTACAGTCGTACAAGGTACTGCCAGAGTTCAACTCCCGCCGCCTCCACCAAGCTATTTATTTTAAATAACTTACGCGTAAATTAGCGGGCCCCAGCCCCGCTAATTTCAATTCTCCCAAAACGAATCCGTTTAGCGCGCAGTTGTCGGCTGTGGCAGTATGCCTTCTCGCGCGTCGTAGAGGTTGAGCAGATTACTTCCGGGTGGCCCGTGACTCGAGAGCAACGCGGTAGTGTTGAGCTTGTACGAAGCTCAAATGAGTGCATTGGCGATTTTGAGTCAACCGAGGAAGCGTTCTGTTGTCAAGATTTCAGAGTCACGACCTGGGCAATTTGCATCGATCCGCCGTTTGCCAAATTGATTCGGGGTAGCTGGTTTGCTAACGTCATCGTCATGTCCGAGCGCTCCACCGAGCAGATACGCGACTTGCTCGACTCCCTTTATCGCGTGGATTCGGGACGAATCCTGGCAACTCTGATCCGCTTGCTCGGTGATTTTGATCTTGCCGAGGAGGCGATGCACGAAGCCTTTGCGGCTGCGCTGAGCCTGTGGCCGGGGAGTGGAGTACCCGGCAACCCGCGGCCATGGTTGATCTCGACGGCCCGATTCAAAGCCATTGATACTCTGCGTCGACGGGCACGATTTGATGCGTCGCAAGACGAGCTGGTGCGATATCTCGAAGCGCAATGGAGTTCGGCGGAAAGGTCCAAGGAAGAGGACAGCCTTGAGGATGATCGGCTGCGCCTGATTTTTACCTGCTGTCATCCATCTCTAGCGCCGGAAGCGCACGTTGCGCTCACCTTGCGTGAGGTGTGCGGGCTGACGACCGAGGAGATAGCAAAGGCCTTCCTCATCACTCCGCGTACACTGGCGCAGCGCATTGTGCGCGCAAAGACGAAGATTCGAGAGACACCGATTCCGTACGAGGTGCCGACGCCCGAGGAATTGCCGGAGCGGCTGGGCGCGGTGCTTCAGGTCATCTATCTCGTCTTTAACGAAGGTTATTCGGCTGCGGCGGGAGCGGAGGTAACCCGGGCCGAGCTAACCGGCGAGGCGATTCGATTGGGCCGGTTGCTGACCGACCTCCAGCCAGAGCCGGAAGTAATTGGGCTGCTTTCACTGATGTTGCTGCAGGAATCGCGTCGCGCCGCGCGAACCTCCCCTAGCGGAGAGCTGATTTTGCTGGAGAGCCAGGATCGCTCGCTCTGGAACCGGAAGCAGATCGCGGAGGGAGTGTCATTGCTGGAGAAAGCCCTGAACTCCCGCCGCTTCGGCGCTTACACACTTCAGGCTGCGATTGCGGCCGTTCATGCGGAGGCGGAATCGCCCGCGGCAACCGATTGGCGGCAGATTGTTGCGCTCTACAATCAATTGGCACGAATTCAGCCTTCGCCAATTGTTCATCTGAATCGTGCTGTGGCAATTGCCATGAGCGATGGTCCAGAGGCCGGTCTGACGCATATCGACGCGGTCTTGGAACATGGCGAATTGGAGAATTACTACCTGGCGCATTCAGCCCGCGCAGATTTATGCCGCAGGCTGGGTAGGACCGCTGAGGCCCGGTCCTCTTATGAGAAAGCTCTGGCGCTGACCCAACAGGAGCCGGAGCGCCAATTCCTCGCGAGGCGGCTCGAGGAATTGAAATAAAACTCAAAGAATTGAAAAAAAAAGTTCGCCTCTGCGTTGGGTGGCCCACATTTCCCATCAGTTGGGAAATGTGGGATTGGCAAGCTACGTATCAAACAATCGCGCTGACGCTCACCCGTCGGAAAGCACGGTCACCTCGAAAGGCGTGATTATCGTGAATTACGAGCGTGCCGGCGCAGTCCCAACCGGAAGTCTATAAACTTGAGGCGCAGCCGAAATCCTGAGCGTTCTTAGCGAAGGAACTCCGGCCGGGTGGCCCGGGCTTTTGATCTTGCGGGCATTACCAACACAGGGATCGTTAAAGGTGGGCCATCCGCCTGCCCGGAAAACAGATTGCCCACCTTACTGCCCGGTGACACCGTCTATCTCGAATAATCCGGCTTGCGCTCGATTCGAGCCAACGACGGTCATCAACCCTTCTTTCTTCAGGTCGTCCCGCAGCCGGAACAAGTCTTGACTCATCGGATGGTGTTCGAGACCTTGCTCTACGACCTCGACGAGCCTGCTGAGGAATGCCCGTTTCTTGTCAGTAGTCCAACCGCACCGATGCACCCACGCGATGCCTTGGCTGCCGAGGACGTGATATGTGTGGCTGCTGTATTGTCCCGACCTCTCGATTGCACTTTCGAGTTCTTCGATTCCAGCGTTGAGGTATTCCTCCGCGCGTAAGTCGCTGGCGGTCTCATGCACCTTCCGCATAAGCATGTAGCCGTACGCCGTATCGACTCGAAAATCTCCAGCACCGAGGGACCGCGCAGCACCGAGAAAATTCTCAGCCTTGCGGATGTCGCCGCTCTCGACTTCGAGTGATCCACGTTGCAGCCAGTAGTGGTAATCCCCGCCGAGGATCGCCTCCAGCCGCGTGTACAGGTCACGAGCCGTCATAAAGCCGATGGTGCTCAGCAGGAACTCGTGGTTGATGATGCGGATCAAGAATCGCCCAGTCCGGCTGTGTCGATCTATCGTCCCGCTCTTGGTTGCCAGCGCCCACGTCAACCCCGTGAGAACCTCGCTCAATTCACCCTGCTCTTTCACTTTGTCGAACACGAGGTCAGCGATGACCCGATGACGACAGTGATAATCCGCACGTCGGGGATTGAATATCACGAGATGCCGCGCAGTCAGTCGGTCAAGCGCGACGAGTGCCGCTTCGTGAGCATCACCCTGCGCCAGCAGAATCTCGTCCTTCGTCACCGAGTATCGGAGTGCCGTCGCAACTGCGATCAGCGCGTAAGGATATTTTTGTGTCCCTTCCAATTCGAGATATTCGTCTTGCGCTTTCTTCTCGAAGTGCTCATCGGATGTCGCTTGAATCATAGCGACGAGCAGTTGCCGTCCTGCCTGTTTGCGGAATGCGTCCCTCCGCTGTTCCGGGTCTGCTCCAGTCAAAATACCGAGACGCTTGTTCTTGTCCAAGACATCAATCAACGCGTCGATGTCACCATCCGTCAAAGGTGGAACGACGTGCTCGTGAACCTTGAAATCCCCGTGACCACGAATCGCAGTCGTGATCTGGTCCAGCTTCCCGGCTCTCACCGCGAACGCGAACAGAAAGTTCGGCGTATGCGGGACGAGGTCATGCAGCAACGCAAGTAACTCCCTGCCGTACATGTCAGCATCATCAATCGCGAGGACGACTCTGTCCTTGAACTCGCGGACTCGCTGTCTCATCCGCATCGGACTCGCCTCAGATTCTTTGTCTACCCAGATGACAGGGACGCCACTGCCGGACAGCTTCAACGCCAAACTCATTAGTGCGGTCGATTTTCCTGTGCCAGCAGTTCCCGTGAGAGCCAGCGCCGTCGCAGGCAACTTCCCATCGAGAATCTGAGTCGCGGTATCAAGTAACGCCTCGTCGTGAGCACGCTCAATCGCTTTCCCGGTGAGAAGATCAGCCCACTGCGGTTCATCTCCAAGCAGGTACTCAGTCTGCATCGCCGGCAGGTCGTCGAGGATTTGACTCACCAGAGGGACTGGAGTAGACGGGCGACTCTCCGCATGTTGTCGAATAAAGCTGAAACCCTTTGTCGCTTCATTGTGCAACTGAGGCAAAATCTCGGTTGCGAACTCCTCCGCAGTCCCCTGGACCCAATTGATTCTCAGATCGCGAAGAATATCCTGGCGAGGCAACGACAATTCCTTCGTCACCAGAATCGAAGTCGGTCGCAGATCGCGTCCAAGATTTTCCCGCCGTTTCCTGAGTTCCATGTGAAGCCACAGGAGCGACTCGCTCAAAACGGTGCCGATGAAGATCACAGGACGCGATGTGAGTTCGACTACACAGCGTGAGTACCACGGCTCCTGATTGCCGATTCGCTCGGCGTACTGCGTCTCAGAGAATGTCAAACCTTCTGGTGGGCTGGGCACGACACCGTTGAGATGAATGACTTCGAGACGCTGAGCAGATGGAACGCCGGGGAGATGATCTGCTGCGTCTCTCGCCGAGATGGTGATCGGCTGGCGTTGCAACTCGAAACGTCGTCCAGCGGCCGATTCGAGGTCATCGACATTAAGCGTGTAACACCTGAACCACGGAAAGTTGAACAGCGGGAGATAATATTCGGGAAGGTCTTCAGGTCTGACAGTCAGCCGCGATTGCAGGAGATTGGTGAGGTCCGCTTTCTTCTGGCGCATCGCAGCGCCGTAAAGATCGCCGATTGAGCTGTACGCGTCGTAAGGTTCGTCGGGGTAGAGCAACCGCCAGAGTTCTTTTTTTAGTTCACTGACCGAAGGAATCGGGCGTCCCGAATGATCCTTCGCCCCGATGGAGAATCCTGCTCCGGTGAAAAGGATGAGTTCGCCACGGGATACTTGAGACCGTAGTCGCGCTAAGTCGTTGGCTTCTAGCTCCATGCCTATTCTCCCCGGACTGGAGATTATAGTGCTTTTCGGAACCACAATATTCTTGTCGGAGAATCGCCGTTTTCGTTGCCGGGGAAGTTCTTTACGAAGTGGGCGAGTGGCCCGGGCAAGGCTCATGAGGGCGCCACATGCAACCGTCGGTTGGTTGCATGGGAGTTTTTGTTCGTAGTGCGACTCGATTCAACCTTCACGATATTTCTCGATCAGGAGCAACAAGAGTCAAAATCCGCGCCCAACCAACTGATGGTTGGGAGCCTGCCCTGAGCGGAGTCGAAGGGGGGCACTCTCGTGTGTATCGACTACTCAAAATGCTTGGCCCATCGTTTTCCCGAACTGCCATTACTTCAGCCAGTGGATTTTGATTTCCTGGTGAAGGGGGCGAAATTCTGGGTCGCCGGTCACGAGGTCCGCCCTCTTCTCTTTGTCCAGTTCTTTGGCCAGCGCGGCGGCGAAAGCATCGGCCAGACTTAACTTGAAACGTGTTTTGAAATCGACGGCAAGGTCGGCCAAGGCGCGGGTTGTGGAATGAAAATCAATCGGCAGGCCCTCTAGAACCTTTGCGGCTTGCGCCCAGGCTGCGGCACCGTCTTTTTTCACAATCGAATACTTCACCTCGGCGTAGTTCACATCGGTCATGTGGAGCGAGCTGTCTCGTTTGCTGGCGGAGACGAGCAGCTGCTCCACCGCTTCCCCGCCCGATTCGTCGCGGAAGTAGGCGATGAGCGCGAAGCTGTCGAGCACCTTAGCGGGCATGGCGCTCCTCTAGCGCGCGTTCCTGCTTCTTGTGCTCGGCCCAGTCCTCAGTCAGCGACCCGTGTCCTGGCGCCCGCTTGAGGATGCCGCGCCCGCGTCGGATGAGTGCCGCAGTCACCGGTTTGAGGAGGATACCGTCCGGCGTCGCTTGAACCACCGCTTTGGTTCCGTCCTCGATTTCGAATTGCTTGCGAAGACGAAGCGGGATGACGACTTGCCCTTTTGTCGTAAACCGCACGGTTTCTGGCCTTTCTGTCATACTCATGACCGATAGTATCACATACACGGAATAGTCCGTCAACATCTACAAAGTAGGATTGACAGATGATGGGAGGAGTTAAACGATTAGGTAGTAACACACTGCGGCAACGCCGTAACGTGCGGACAGATGAAAACGTTCTCCGGAACGGTTGCGGATTGTGGAACACCCGGCCAGTCCCAGCTTTCGAAAAATAATTCGCCTGGGCTGTCGATTTTCTCCCTGCGCGACGACTATAGGATGAACAAGCCAGAGCGCACTGCTGTGCTGCTGGCTCAAGGAACATTAAAGGAGAGCACTGATGCCACAATATCTGGTTTGTAACTACATGCCCGACGACTTCGACCCGTCCACCGTAACCGAAGCGATGATCGAAGAGATCCACGCGCTCAACCGCGAATTGATTGCTGCCGGCGTGAGGAAGTTCGCCTGCGGCATTTCCCCGCCCGCCAACGCCAAGACACTGCGAAAGCAGCTTGACGGCAAGGTGCTCGTTACCGACGGGCCGTACACCGAGACCAAGGAGCACATGGGCGGTTTCTGGATACTGGAATGCGCTGATATCGACGAGGCGCTGGCATGGGCGAAGAAGGGTGCCATCGCCTGCGACGTGGCCGGCGAGGTGCGCGAGCTTCTTTTCTACCCGGCCCCGGAGGAAGCAACGGAGCGGCAGTGACAACACTGCCGGCGATGTCGGCCTGACGGCCCGCGTCGGGATGCCGCGAGCCGGGGCAGCATCCCACGGATAGAGCGACGCTTCATTCAGCGCCGCGTCGCGCCGCCCTTTTCAAGTCGAGCCGGCTTCCGCCGGCAGCACTAGCTGTCGTCGGCTAGAAGCCGACTCTGGCTGAAGGCGCACTTGGACGCGGGCCTGAAGGCCCGCTCTACCGGTCGCAGCAAGAACTAAATAGGATGAACGATCCAGCGCGCAAGGCTATGCTGCCGGCTCCTGACGAGAAGAGCAATGAAATACATCTGTTTGGGATACATCGAGCCAGGGAAATTCGAAGGGATGGCCGAGGACGAGCGACACGCAGTGCTCGACGAATGCTTTGCGCACAACGACCATCTGCGCGCCAACGGACATCTGGTTGCCGAAGTACCTCTTCAGCCTCCGGAAACCGCGTTGACCCTGTACTGGAAAAACGGCAAAGTCGCGACGGTCGACGGCCCCTATGCGGAAACTAAGGAACAGCTCGGCGGCATTCAAATCCTTGAGGCGCGGGACCTCAATCACGCCATTCAGCTCATCTCAGAGCTTCCAGGATTTAAGTATGGACTTGGACCGATTGAGATACGGCCGGTTGCGGATTTGAACGAGATGATGAAGGAGAGCGAGCAGCGACGGCGCAAGGATACCTCGCGATGAGGGCGGCCGCGAGGGAAAGAATGATCAGTATCATGGCCAGGGGCTGGCCTGGTGGTGGATTCTCGGCAAACAGGAAGCAATCCGGCGCGTTCACTCGGCTTATCCATCCAAACAATCGGAGCGCCGAGAACGAGCGGGAACGGTTCATCCGTTCATGGATGACGTGCGGAGTGCGTGGCGGCGAGAGTGGCGCCTTTCGTGTGGTCAATGCAAGTTCCAGAGACTTCCGACTGCCATGCTGTGAGGTTTGCGGTTTGAGCGTTCTTTTCGTCTCCCATGGAACCTATTCTCATGGGTATAATCGACCAACTGCCCACTTCGCACGGTTTCCGAGTTCGTCTAACTCTAGGGCCGAAGGGCTCGGTTTGTTCTGTTGTTTCTGGAACCCAGAGTTCGGGAGGGGTTTCCGGAAAGGGTCTGGCCAATGGGGTCAAGCTAGATTCCGTTCTTCATGCGGCTCACGTAGGAGCACTATGAAAGAGTTCGACAGAGCGGGCACACCCGACTGCCAGAGGCGAAGCTATCATCGCTTCCATCTCAAATACCCGGTGCGACTAACCTTCCGTTCCGGCGAATCCGTCGCGGTATTCGAAGCCGCCAGCGAGAATGTGAGCAAAGGCGGAATCCTGCTCAAAAGCCCCTGGATGATCCCGCTGCACACAATGGTGAGCTTAACAATGAGGGTTCAAGGGAAACACCTCGTTCGCCCCATTCGACTGGTTGCCGAAGGTAAGATCGTCCGAGTGCAGGCCGACACGCCGGATGGAAGATTCTTGGTGGCGGTGCAGTTTACCCGGCCAGTGACCGAGATTGAAGCTCACATCGACTATGTGCTGGTGCGTCCCCCAGCGTCCCCCAAAGCACGTTAGTGTCCCAGTGGATTGCCCTCCCCGAACCAGGATTCCCCAACCGCGCAGTAATTAGTATTGGCGTAGGTAGTCTCAGTCCCACCTCCGTTCCTCCCTCTGCAACAGCACTATTCCCTCCTTGCTGTCCCTCCGAAAATAGCAATCTGAGTTGCAACGGCGGCAAGCACCGCCATATGGTGAACTCTGTGTAACCTGCTTCGGTCTGCGGAAATCCAGGTGATCGAGCAGGCGATCGATGTGGCTGCCCTGATGCTGGGCTCGGCAAATCGCGGGGCATCTGGCGACACCTAGAGTGCAACCTCGAAGTGCTGCCCCTACATGCCAGCTTGGTTAACTTCCTCCCTTTGGATCCCAACTGCTTTAAGTCCTTGCGGACTTGCGACGGCTTGCGGCGGCAGGTGCTCGTGGATCGACATCAGGTATGCCCTCCTCCTCGATTCCGGGAAGCGCCGCTCCAGGATTCTCGTCAAACCACTTCAGGTTCTCGACTCCCCAGTAGTTCCCAAGCCTAGTCTAGCCTTCGGCTTTGTCCCCGAATTGCCGTCGCAGGTAAAGTACCTAACACGGAAAGTTACGTAATCTTAGTTACTGAGGTGGATGCATGAGCACCATCAAAATGCCATTTTTCTTCTTGCTCCTGTACACTTCAGGGCGTAGGATGGCTCCACTTCACCAACCCTGCGCCCCGTCGGAAATCGAGAATGCGTATGTATGCGTTTCCCATCCGTCAGCGGCCTTTTGTCTTTCTGTTGGGCCTCGTCGTCCCAATCCCTCTTTTCCTTCCTTTTGGATCCTCAGCCCATGAGTCCGCTCCGGTTGGAGAGTGGAGCTTTAGCACGGGCTCGGGAAACGCCGCGGCCGATGCCTCAGGAACCGGTTACACTGCCATCCCGGCAAGCGGCATTAGTTGGCTGAGCACTCCCATCGGCGAGGACCTCGTCGCGGATGCATCTTGCCGGCAATATGCAAGCACTTCCCCAATCGACCTTAGCGTTGACCAAAGCCGTCCCCGAACGCGAACAGAATCTACTCGACGAGTGACTTGAATCTGGCTTGCTTCGCAGATTTTTGAATCACCCAACTCCGTAAGTGCCAGCAAACTTCACCCGGTACCGCAGGTAACTCTCGAAGAATCAACAGTTACCATCGGTTACTTTAGTGTATATTTTTGGTATATCAATAGTACCCAATTTCAGTTATATCTTGTTACCATGTTGGGTTGACTCGTAGAACCTGGGGCATCTCTGCATAGGCTTCTTGGGGCGCTTCCGGAACACAGAAAAAATCAACAGCAAGGGATTTGGACGATGCCAAGCAAGAGGAATACTACTAATCTGTCCTCCGCGGTCGTTTCGTTTTCTCAAGTCTTGCTAGCGCTTGTGGCGCTTATTTTTATTGCGACGGCTGCGCAAGCTCAGGCTCCTGTGGGCTGGTGGAAGTTTGATAACAGCTCTGGCCTCAAGGTGGCCGATTCGTCGGGTCATGGCCACGCCGCCACCCTGGTCAATGGCGCCCGTCTGGTGAGCGGACAAGTCGGTGACGCTGTTTCGGTAGATGGAACACAGCAGCAGTACGTAAATGTTCCCGCCATTGATCTGAGCAGTACGAGGGCGGTGACCATCTCCCTGTGGGTGAATCGCAGCTACTCGACAGCTGGAGGACACGTGCTGTTCGAGGCCACGGCGGACTACAACCATTCAGCTACCGGCTTCAGCCTTCTCCCTGATGACGATGTCTGCCAGGGCATTCAGGTCGCCATGCACGGCGATGTTGGGTATACGGGCAACTGCTACGGGCAGCCCTCTTCGGGAGTTTGGCACCACTTTGCGGTTGTCTTTGATAAGAGCCAGACCGCAGGGGACCAGATAGAGCTCTATCTGGATGGGGTATTACAAAATCCCAGCCGCAGTCTGTTCGCCGCGACCAACACCAACCGCTTTGGCAACGACCCCATTTATCTTTTCTCGCGGGGCGGCACGAAGATGTTCGGCTCCGGGGCGATCGCTGACTTCCGCATTTACGACAGCGCACTCGCCGCTGCACAAGTCCAGCAGATCTACTCTGCGGGATACGATTCAATGGCGATGTCTAGGCAGAGGGGGAGCTTCACGATCTCGGCTTCGCCGACTTCCTTAAGCATCGCTCAGGGCAATCAGGGCACGTCCACTATCACAACTGCCGGATTTAGTGGTTTCAACAGCCCTGTCGGCCTCTCGGCCACGGGAGTGCCGAACGGTACCACGGTCAGCTTCAATCCCAACCCAATTCCCGCTCCGGGCACTGGTTCGTCCACCATGACCATCAACGTGAGCGCCAACACTGCGGTAGGGACTTATCCCATCACCGTGACCGGGAATGGTGGGGGCATCCAGCAAAGGGCGACGGTGACGGTGACGGTAACTGTGACCAGCAATGGCGTAGCCCTCGACGGTAATGTGCATGGGGTACAGGATAGCGGCTCCAACTCCACCAACACTGAGTCGGTATCTCTTGGGACCCCCACAGCGGGTGATCTGATCACGTGTGAGGTGACCTTTGACTCAGGCAATAGCAATGCCCTGGTGTCGGTCAGCGACAACAATAATGGAACCTACGCTGCGGCCGTACCGGTGCATCTCAATAGCTCCATGGTGCAGTGGTTTGGTATCTACTACAAAGAGAACGTGTCCGGCTCCCCAACCACCGTCACCCTCAAGACTACACAGTCGCGGCCCTATACGGCCATCGCCTGTCAGGCATGGAAGGGCGTGGCCAGTGCGAACTCGCTTGATACAGGGTTCTCGCAGCTAAAGGATGCAGTATCTGCTCCTAATCCCACGACGGGATCCAACAAGACCCCAACCGCCAATGGGGAGTTGGTAATCGCGGCGGTCGGGTTGATAAATTCCGGCGCTCCAACCCCGGGTTCCAACTACACCTTGATCGACGGCGCAACGCAAACCAGATGGTGGCCGGAGTATTGGATACAAACCACGGCCACCGCCACAGCCGGGAACTACAGCCGGGGCGCGGACACGTGGACGGACATGATGGCTGCCTTCATGCCGTCAGCCTCCGGCAACTTTGCCATCTCCGCCTCGCCGACATCGCTGAGTATCGTGCAAGGAGGTGAAGGTGCCTCCACCATCAGTACCAATATCAGCGGCGGTTTCAATAGCGCGATCAACCTTTCGGCGACTGGGGTGCCGAACGGCACTACGGTAAGCTTCAATCCCAACCCGATTGCCGCGCCCGGCAACGGCTCTTCCACCATGACCATCAACGTGGGCGCTAACACCGCGGTGGGTACTTATCCCATCACGGTGACCGGCAGCGGTGGGGGCATCCAGCACAGCACCACGGTGACCCTTACGGTGACGGCTGCTGCGGACTACGCGATTTCCGCCAACCCGTCGGCGGTGAGCATAGCGCAAGGCAAGCAGGGAAGCTCGACGATCAGCACTACCATCAGCGGCGGCTTCAATAGTGCGATCAGCCTCTCGGCCACTGGGGTGCCGAACGGCACTACGGTGAGCTTCAATCCCAACCCGATTGCCGCCCCGGGTAATGGCTCGTCCACCATGACCATCAACGTGGGCGCTAACACCGCGGTGGGTACTTATCCCATTACGGTGACCGGCAGCGGTGGAGGCATTCAGCACAGCACCACGGTGACCTTGACGGTGACCGCGGCTGCGGACTACGCGATTTCTGCCAATCCGTCGGCGGTGAGCATTGCGCAAGGCAAGCAGGGAAGCTCCACTATCACGACTACTATCAGTGGCGGCTTCAATAGCACGATCAGCCTCTCGGCCACTGGGGTGCCAAACGGCACCACGGTAAGCTTCAATCCCAATCCGATTGCTGCCCCGGGTAATGGCGCTTCCACCATGACCATCAACGTGGGCGCCAACACCGCGGTGGGTACTTATCCCATCACGGTGACCGGCAGCGGTGGAGGCATCCAGCACAGCACCACGGTGACCTTGACGGTGACCGCTGCTGCGGACTACGCGATTTCTGCTAATCCGTCGGCGGTGAGCATTGCGCAAGGCAACCAAGGCACATCGACCATCACGACTACCATCAGCGGCGGTTTCAATAGCACGATCAGCCTCTCGGCCACTGGGGTGCCGAACGGCACTACGGTGAGCTTCAATCCCAACCCGATTGCCGCCCCGGGTAATGGCTCGTCCACCATGACCATCAACGTGGGCGCTAACACCGCGGTAGGTACCTATCCCATCACGGTGACCGGCAACGGCGGCGGCATCCAGCACAGCACCACGGTGACCTTGACGGTGACCGCTGCTGCGGACTACGCGATTTCTGCTAATCCGTCGGCGGTGAGCATTGCGCAAGGCAACCAAGGCACATCGACCATCACGACTACCATCAGTGGCGGCTTCAATAGCACGATCAGCCTCTCGGCCACTGGGGTGCCAAACGGCTCTACGGTCAGCTTCAATCCCAATCCGATTGCCGCGCCCGGCAACGGCTCTTCCACCATGACCATCAACGTGGGCGCTAACACCGCGGTGGGCACTTATCCCATCACGGTGACCGGCAGCGGTGGAGGCATTCAGCACAGCACCACGATGACCTTGTCGGTGACCGCTGCTGCGGACTATGCGATTTCTGCCAATCCGTCGGCGGTGAGCATTGCGCAAGGCAGCCAAGGCACATCGACCATCACGACTACCATCAGCGGCGGCTTCAATAGCGCGATCAGCCTCTCGGCCACTGGGGTGCCGAACGGCACTACGGTCAGCTTCAATCCCAACCCGATTGCCGCTCCGGGTAATGGCGCTTCCACCATGACCATCAACGTGGGCGCGAACACCGCGGTAGGCACCTATCCTATCACGGTGACCGGCAGCGGCGGGGGCATCCAGCACAGCACCACAGTGACCTTGACGGTGACCGCTGCTGCTAATTTCACTATCTCCGCCTCGCCGATGGCCCTTAACCTCTTGCAAGGCAGCCAAGGCACATCGACCATCAGCACGACCATTAGCGGCGGCTTCAATAGCGCTGTCAGCCTCTCGGCCAGCGGAGTGCCGAACGGAACCATCGTCAGCTTCAGTCCGAATCCGATTCCCGCTCCGGGCGGGGGCCAGTCGACCATGACCATCACGGTCGGAATGAACACTGTTCAGGGAACATATCCGATCGTCATCACGGGATCGGGCGGCGGAATTCAGCATTCCGTTACCCTAACTCTTACGGTCACGGCGGAGGTGTACTTGTCCTGGGATCCAAGCGGGTCCCAAGGAATCGCTGGCTACAATGTTTATCGCAGTTTGACCACTGGCGGCCCGTACACCAAAATTAACACCGGTCTCGTTGTGGATGCGAATTACATCGATCAGGCCGTACAGGACGGGCAGACATATTTCTACGTAGCTACGGCCGTAGATCAGCAGCAGCAGGAAAGCGGCTACTCCAACGAAGCGTCTGCTTTTGTGCCATAACGGCACGCGGGTAGTACAGACGCAGGATAGGAAACCTAATCATTGGCACCACGGAATTGGAAATGGCTTATTCGCCCACGATCCAGCGGGCGAGCCATTTGCCCGACACAGCTCCAATCCACGTCCCGAGCGTATTGGTAAATAGATCTGTACAGCCTGAATAGCGGGTTGGCAGGAACGACTGGGAGTACTCGATCGCAAGGCTCACGGCCAGTCCAGTCAAGACGGTTAACAGGGCTCCTCGTTTGATCCCTTGAACTGAGGTTAGGTAAAAGCTCAGCGCGAAGCCAAGCGGAATGAATCCTACGATGTTGAAGGCTGCATTTTTCAGATAGCTGCGCTCCGAGTAATACTCCGATATGGGAGACTCAAAACGTAGTTGATCTACAACCAGAAACCGCGTTGGCACCTCCAGATTAACTCCTCCGGACACCGCATCACGGATGACGCTACCCGAGCGCTCACGAAATAAAAACAAGGCTCGCGCTTGCTCAGGATCTTGCGGCATGGGCTCCCCGCGCTCGGTCCAATTCTTGTAGTGCTGCTCGATCTGGACTGCATCGAGCGTAGTTCCGTAAATGGCCATACCTTTTACTTCTCCCTGCCAGCTCTGGTCGCGCAACGGGGAATTTGCGAGGATTAGTTGGCCGGATAGATCTCTCCTGGAAAGCTCAAAGTGCGGCGACCTACCTGCCAGTTGGCCATCGATATACACGGACGTCTCCTGTCCGTCGGAGGTCACAGTTATGAAAGCTTGCTTCTTGCGAAACACGTCTCCGATCCGCAAAGCTTGCCGTCCGTCTTCGGTTTTGTCGTCCTCGCCACCCCCAAGACGCAGGACGAGATCAGTGTAGTCCTGCTCCAGCCTGAACTCCTGATTCTCCGATGGGTGATAAAAGGTGAGGATAGAGCCGATTGTCCAGGTTCGCGCAGACTGCACCCAAAGCTCGACACTGCCGCCTGGCCCCCCGCCGCTTAACTCTAGAGTGCCTGAACTTAATGCCGTCCCATGGCGGCCAAAGCAGATGCCATTTTCACCATTGGCTCGGGTGACATCATTTTTTGGAGCACCAAAAGGCATGACGCCTGCTACGAGTGTTGCACATGCCGTGAGCAGCGCAAGAACGCACAACGCCCAACCAGCACGATGAACTCTCCTGAAAGGTAGTCTGATTCTCCGCATGTTCATCATTTGCAGGAAAAGCCAAGAGATCCGGATGGAGCGTGACCGTGTGTCGCTTATCTTCCCCCTGCGCAACTTTACAATATAGAGCTCATGATGATGAAATATCAGTTCAATTAGCACGATGCTTCATGCTATTGCTATCCTGTAGCATCGATGCCATGTCGCAATATGTTCTCACAATGACAATGATATGCGCGCGCGACAGCCAAATGCGCCGGGTTGCACATCTGTTCTTGCCATGACTTTGAGATCGGCCAGGCCCTGCCTAAATTATGCAGGGGCTTCTAACCCGAATTTCTCACCAGTAGTAAACAACCACCAGTAATTCACAGTAGAAAAAGGCCGTCTTTTCAGGCATAACTGCGGTGTGAAACGAAGTCGATGCCCGAAAAAGAAACGGCCTTTCTCATGACAGAGTGTACGCAAGAATCGTTCGCGTTTGCAGATCATTTTTCGCGGCGGGTGGTAGCCAACTTCGATGGCGCCCGCATGACCAGCGACGGAGGCGGCCTGCTGTTGCGCCGCACCAACCGCAAGATCGGCTTGCTCGCGCGGGCGGCGGCCTGCTTTCGGGATGGGCGGGACCCGGCACGGGTCGAGCACCCGGTGGGCGAGATGCTGGCGCAGCGCGTCTACGGGCTGGCGCTGGGCTATGAAGATCTCAACGATCATGAGCAACTGCGCCACGATCCCCTGCTGGCCGTGTTGGCCGGCCAGCGCGAACTGGAATCACCGCTGGCCGGCAAGAGCACGCTCAACCGCATGGAGTTGACGCCGGCGGCGGCCGCCGATCGCTATCACAAGATCAGCTACTCGGCCGAGCAGTTGGACACGCTGCTGGTGGATATTTTCTTGGAAGCGCACGCGACCGCGCCAGCCGAGATCGTGCTCGATCTGGATGTCACCGACACCCCGTTGCACGGCGAGCAGGAAGCGCGCTTCTTCCACGGCTACTACGGCGAGTACTGTTACTTGCCGCTGTACATCTTCTGCGGCGAGCATCTACTGTGCGCCCGCCAGCGGGCTTCGAACCAGGACGCCAGCGCAGGCGCGCTCGCCGAAGTGAAACGCATCGTGGGCCAGATTCGGCAGCGCTGGCCGGAGGTGAAAATCATTCTGCGCGCCGATTCCGGCTTCTGCCGCGAGGAGCTGATGGCTTGGTGCGAAGCTGAGCCCGTGCACTATGTTTTCGGCTTGGCGCGCAACTCGCGGCTGGAGGCGGAAATCGCCGCCCTCATGGCCGCGGCCCAGCGCGAACACCAAAAGACGCAGCAAGCCGCCCGCGTCTTCGGCGAGTTCTCCTATCAGACGCGCAGCAGTTGGTCGTGCGCCCGCCGCGTGGTGGCCAAGGCCGAGTATCTCGACAAAGGCCCCAACCCGCGCTTCGTGGTGACTTCGCTGAGTCCCACAGAGTGGGAGGCGCGCGCTCTCTATGAACAGCTCTACTGCGCCCGCGGCGAGATGGAAAACCGCATCAAGGAGCAGCTCAGTCTGTTCGCCGATCGCATGAGCGCCGCCACCCTGCGCGCCAACCAGTTGCGGCTCTACCTGTCGTCGTTGGCCTATGTGCTGCTGCACGCTCTGCGGCGGCTGGCCTTGGCGGGCACCGTGTGGGCGCGGGCCCAGGTGAACACCATCCGACTGCGGCTGCTCAAGATTGCCGCCGAGGTGCGCCTCAGCGCCCGCCGTATCTATCTGCGTTATCCCCGCGCATATCCCTGGAAAGCGCTGTTCGCCGCGGCCTGGTCGGCTTTGCGCTGTTGAGGGCAGCGCGGCGGTTGTGCCAACCTCAGGCGGGCGGCAGTTGCGGTCTCCACGCGCCCAAAAATGTCGCCTCCAGCCACCGCCTTGGCCATCACCCGTGCACCACTGCCGCTAACCACTCCCTGCCGCCTACACCGATCGCTCTCGGCCGCCCCATCCGACCCCTGGCTCAGTTATCGATCATCTGGTGAGAAATTCGGGCTAAGGCTCCCGAAACTGGAACGCTGTTTGCCTGCTCCAAAACCCAATAAAAAAGGCGCTCGAAAGAGCGCCCTATTTTGACCCGGTTGAGATTGCTCGTTATGTTTAATTGCACCCGCCTGCCGGACTTGCCTCGTTGCTCTCTCGCAAAAACTCTTCCAGATGAACAACTGGTTCGTCGCATCTGACCGCGATGAGGAAGACTCCCTCGTGTTCTCCGCCTATAAGGCGTACTACTTCCCCTTCGCCCATAAGATGAACCGGACGCACCCCATCACTAGCATGGAGGCATATCATAAAAGAGACGGACGTGTGCTTCGGAATCGCGAGCGTGCTTCTGACCAAAAGCCCGCCAATGCTTAGGTTCTTGCTCACGCCCTCGATTTCTAGCCGGTCGGCACCAGATTGGAAACGCATGCGTACTGGGAACTCCAAATCGAACCGGCGGTATATTCGTCCCTGCCCCGGATATTCTCTTTCGTTATCGTCCATCCGCTTGGCTATTCCTGTGTTGTTGAATATCAAAGTGACTCTACCAATTCGATGCTGGGTCGCGACCACTAATGCAACACTGCGTTTTCCGTTACGATTCGAGATGCCTTCGGCTCGCGAAGTGAGGCATCCAAGTAGATGCTATGCGGAGGTTGCTGAACGGGCACAGCGAACTAACAACCGGCAGGGCGTGAGATGAGCTTCGATCTAGAGTGTGAACTGATCTGGGTAGCGCCTTCACACGACCCCGGAGAGCTGGGAGTTGCCGCTAAACCCTGATTGCCCTGTTTTCGGCCTTTCCCATTAGCCAAATCAAGGCGATGATCACCAGCAGTGAAATGGCAAGGAACAACACACCCCCCTGATGATGCAAGGGGCTGTCCAGAACTCCGGGGCTCTGATATGTCCCAATGACAGCCAAGGTAAAAACCCGCAGTCCGTTCTTGAAGATCGAAAGAGGTATGGCGGCGAGAGTGACGATGCCCCTAGCCCAAAACGAGCGCAGGAGCACGTAAGACATGACCATGGAGCTGACGACCAACACCATGCTGGAACGGATACTGCTGCACTCCTGGGCAATCTCGAGCGTCAGCCCAGGGATGGTCAATGCCGTGCCGTCCTGAGTCACCGGCACACCCGCAGTCGCCAGCATCAGGCGGGTAACCGACGCCGTGCCCGTCCGCAGAAAGGCAACGATGTGGTTCAATGCAATCTCCGGCATGGGTATCAGCCACAACAGGAAAAATAGGGGGAAAATACATCCTCGAAAAATGCGGCCTCCGAAGCAACCCACGAAGGAGCCAATCCACCAGGTGACAAGTGCCAACATCTCGGTCGTAAGGCGTATGTCCCCGGTGAAGATATCTACCCTTCCCCATCTCAATCCGCCAACCCCAATCAGAGCGGCTACGGCCAGCACGACCGAGCCCGCACGAATGCTTGGGACTGGCATCCATCCTTGCTTCTTCCACTCCAGGACTATCAGCGTGATGCTGATGGGAAGGATCAGAAGAATGTGTGTGTAGGCGTCCTGTCGCAGGGCCAGTGCGAGAGTCGCCGCGACCGCCGGCCACCAGATCACCATTGAGGCGATCCAAAGAATGGCGAATAGTCGATACGAGGAAGCTGGAGTCATTACGGGAACTTGTTATACCCTGGTCCTCTGCGGTTTGGTGCTCATTTTATGGTCGCCCAGTGGGCGTGGCCGTCGGACCAGATGGAGTTCTATTGATTTCTGATGACGGCGGGAACCTCATCTGGCGAGTCTGGTTTGGGACTTAGGTCACGCGCAGCGCTGAGGGCTTCAGCCGGCCCCTGATGTGCTGGTGCTCGGCGATACTTCCGGGCTATCAAATAGGGAAGCAGTGCAACTTCGGCAATGGATGGTAGAGGATCGTCTCCGCAGAACACCGACTCCACCTGCGTCCTTCTGAGGGACGTAAAGTAGGACCGTGCATCGGTCTGCCGGCGAACGATTTGCGAAAACGCGGTCGGCACATCTGTGACTAGCCGCAGCCATCCGATGCCAGCCTTCCCTCGACAATGGGGTGTCTTTCCCCCTAATTGGTCTGCAAACAAAAGGTATGGGAAGTCTACTCCCGCCGGAAAGCCGATACTGTGAAAGCCCCATATTCTGGCATTTACATCCAATAATTTATATTGACCATCCCTGGGATCCAGTTTGTATTCAATCTCCACGAGACCATAGTAGTCGATTCGTTTCAAGAAGCGCTCGGACAATTCTTCAATTTCGGGAAGCGATATACTCTCAACGTAACTTGCTGCGCGGCCAAATTCGTGCGGATGCTGGCGCAAACGCTGCGCGACGAGACTGCTGTGGGCCAAGCCGTCACGAAAGAACGCGCAATACGAGAACTGCTGTCGTCCATCGCCGGGTATGATCTCTTGAACTAGAATCTCCTCTGGTCTTATTTGCAGACGCGCTGCGGCATATCGCCGCCGCAACTCGGCGGGTGATTCCGCCCTCCACGCCTTCGCTCCCGTGGCATAAAAGAAGTGCTCTTTGACGGCAGGCTTAATGGCCAAAGGTAGCTTGGTGTAAAGGGGCTCGAGTTCTTCCTCACTTCGAGGATTGAATGTCTGGGGACAAGGGATGTCTAACTGTCTAGCCAGATCGTAGGTGTTCTTCTTGTTCCACGCCCATTGGACTGTGCCCCACTCGGGGGTAGCTCACCCTGAAGATTGCGTCAAGCTCGGCCCGGTACCGCGAAAATGCGGCTACGGTCTCATCCCTTGTGGGGAAGAGGACCCAATTTGCCAAGTTGAATCGGCTGCCAATGTCGAGTACCGCATCAACCGTCCTCCGCTCATCCCGTAAGTCCTTCACTTTTACAAAGTGAGTGACGTACTTGGAGCACGATGAGACCGAATATTGGTCATCAATTACAAATACGGGAATTCCCCTGCGGCCCAGGCTGCGTGCTACACCCAACCCCGGATGTTCCCCACCGACGACGATGGCTCCCGTGCCATGGGTCTCTGCCATGTCAGCCTTCTGGTTGCGCCATTTCGACAGTTCGTTTCAGCGTGGACGTTTGTTGTGCTACCGAGACCCTGCTCCGGGAAATAAAAGAAGTCAATTGTCTGGATGTGAATTCTGTACCTGTCACAAAATACGATAAAGGGCCGAAGCTGCGGGCAGCGGTTGCGCCAATGAAATGGAGGCCCGGAACCGAGCTACAGAATCCTGCATTGACTTTCGGATAGCCATCCAATTGGTGTATCTTTGAAACAAGGCTTTCAGCCAGGAACTCATATCGAGAAATATCCACTCGATAGCCAGTCCCCAGTAGGACGTGATCCACTCGCCGCTCACTGCCGTCATCGAGCTTCAGTTCGACCTCTTCTCCGACCAAGTGAGCTTCTTGTACCCTCCGACCCGTTGTGATTTTGACCGACACCAAACGCGCCGGCAGCCACCTCGCGCCGGCAGGACGAACAGCGCGGGTTCGAATCTTATCCTTAATCTTTAAAGGGAAGTGAAATACGAGATTCGGACTCGCCACGAGGCGGCTGATCCCGGCGGGTCCCACGTCATGCTTGGAGTAAAGAATTTGCGAAAGCGGCCCCAGATGATGCAGCCAACTGTGCATTCCTATCCAGCGCAAACATTCAATTCTTGCGATCACTTCTACTTCTGCACCAGCCTCATGCAACAGAGCGGCCGACTCAAGGGCACTTTGTCCTGCACCGACGACCGCGACTCTCTTCCCGGCAAAATCGGCCATTTTCCTGCCTTCGTAGCAGTGAGAGGCCTGTGCGCTAGGTAAGTGGGCGAAGACCGCAGGTTTGTACTGAAAAGGACCAATTCCTGCGGCAACCACCACCTGCCGGCTGTGAAATGATCCTCCGTCCTCCAGGGTTATCTTGAAGGTCGAACTCTCCCTACTGACCTTGGCGACCGTGGTTGTATCTAAGTCGGAGCCCAACTGATGCCGAAACCACCGTCCGTACTCCACGAAAGTTTCCAGGGGAACTGGTGCGGTTGGCTCAATGCCGGATGCGGACTCATACTGATCAAGGGTGAACGCAGACAGCGGGTCTGCGATAGTCGATGCTTCCCGGGGTGAACGAAGCAGCATCCCCTGCGGCATCCCGTTCGCCCAGAACTCCATCGGTTCTCCGAACACACGCACACCCAGCCCTTTGGCCTTGAGATATGCTGCTGCCGACAACCCATACGGTCCCGCGCCAATGACGGTCACGTCGTAGTCCGGCAAGCCGCATGTTTTCGGCCCAGCGGCCGTTCGGGTGCTTTGCAAGTTCCGGGTAGTATCGATGCTCACAGTCGATCACTCCTAGCAAACTATTCCACGAGCCTGTCCGAGACTTGAGACTTCAGATGAGTTGCCGGGGGGCAGCAGTCGATTGGCGAATGCAGTGGCGCGCATTGTCGCGTGGTGTTAGGAATATTTAATCGAGCACATTGCCAGAGGTCTTTGCCATCAGGGCTCCTTAACCAAGACGAGACACAGGTTCTCTCAAGCCTCGAGGCTGTAACTCACTGCGTCTCCTGCGAGTGACGCATATGCCACCTGAGCCCTTTCCTTGCCCGGCCCCTCAACGCGCCACCGGCTGCCGTCGAGGACAAGCTCCATTTGACTTCGCTCGCGCCACCACGCTGCAACATCCCTGGGTAAGGGTGTCCAAGTCTCCCCATCAGCCCGTATGTCAGCCAGATAGCTGAGTAATGTCTTGTAGACGGCCCGGGCCCTGGTTGTGATGATGTAGTCGGGATGAACGACAAAACTAATTAGCCCGTAGTTGCTCCTGATCAAAGCAATCTGCTGTCTCCAAAGTTCAATGGAGTAGTCATCTAGGATGTGAAACAGGGTGTAATCCTGGGTACAGGTAACTGGGAGTTCGACGATGCTCCCGATAAAGTAGGGCATCACGGTGCAGCAACCGCCCCGTTGCGGATCAAGATGCGCGACGTTGGGAATCGACATGTCGTACGAGAACTCGAAGGCATCATACCAATCTGCATTGCGGTAAAGAATCCCGGAGCGGAATCCCTGGGCGCCGAATTCGCGGGCATAGTCGTTGATGCGTTTCGCGCGAAGCAGGAATTCCGCATGATCAGCATACAGACGGCCATCATGCTTGAGGTCGTGAACATTGACTTCGAAGCCTCGGCTCGTAATGCTGTCAAGAAAACTTCGTGAGACCGGATAGCGGTTCTCTGGTACCACCTGGAAGGCGCTGCGGAATCCGAACGACTCGTCCAAGTCCATCAAGTACGGGCAGAAGTCTTTGCCGGCGGGATCCTCCACGTCATGGGTCAATATGAGGCAGTTGCTAAAACCCCGTGGCCAAAACCAGATGAACGGTATGGTTTCCAACCTTTGTGCCCGCATTACAAAGGCAAGCAACTTCTGGTGAACTCGCTCCACCGTGCAGTCTACGGGCCACGCTGGGAAGCAAATCTTATCCCACCCACGTAGGTGTATCTTTTGCAGGTGGCGACGCACTGGAACGGAAAGATAAGGTCGTACCAGATAGTATGCCTTTCGCAACAGAGCGTTGAACACACGTCCTTCCTCACGAAAGTGTGCCGAGTAACGCTCGCGGTGCAAATTCTCAATCACTTCTGCCGCATCAAACGGGATCTGCATTCCGGCAGCTCCGTCTTTTACGGGTTGGAAGGCATCTCGAAGCTCGTCGGTTGGAGCCGCGGCAGCGTCATCATGCGGCAATCGTCCATAGCAGATGGTATCTTGGCCAAGACGAAAGTAACCACGCCGTGTCTCTGCCCGTTGCGAAAGCAGGGGGGGCAAAAGACTTGGCGGTGAGCGATAATAGTCCGCTAGGATAAGACTTCCCGCTCGCGGCGGATCGTGACGGCTTGAACCGTCATCATCGAGGCCATGTTGGCGTCCAGATTCCTCGATCACAGCGGGAATGCGATTGCTCAAGTCACTCTCCGATACCGACGGTCTCATACCAAATTGAAAGGAATTTGTCAGCGCTTCGGCGGCGACATTTCGATCGCCAACTTTAGACTGTCCGAATTTCGGCCGGAATCCCAATTTCGATCATCCCACGCTCAGTGGCATGACTACGTCCCATGTCTACATACTCGAGGCCAGCTGAGCGGACTGCATCCGGATCTAGAAGATTTCGTCCGTCAACGATCACTGGAACTTCCATAAGATCACGCAAGCGAGCCCAGTCCAATTCGCGATATGCTTGCCATGGTGTTAATACCAGCAATGCATAGGCACCCTGTGCAGCTTCATAAGGGGAGGAACAGTACTCCAATCGCCCGGCCTGCGGCGGGAGGTCTCGCTTACTGGCTTCCATTGCCTGCGGATCATGCACGCGCAGACAAGCGCCTTCCTCCAGTAGGGCCTTGACGATACGCAGCGCCGGCGACTCACGAATATCATCCGTGCCGCCTTTGAAGGCAAGACCCAGCACACCCAGCTGTTTGCCTTGCAGTACCCACACTGTTTCCCGTAATTTTCTTACGAACATCTCTATTCGTCGCAGGTTGATATTTTCTACTTCTCTAAGCAACCCGCAGTCTACGCCGTGCTCATAGCCCAGATACATGAAGGCACGGAGGTCTTTGGGGAAGCAGTATCCGCCAAAACCAATGCCTGCGCTTAGGAACTGTGTTCCAATACGCGGGTCTAGTCCAATGCCCAGTGCTACCTGACCGACATCGGCGCCAACCGCTTCACACATATCAGCGACCATGTTGATGAAAGAAATCTTGGTGGAGAGAAATGCATTTGCCGCGTGCTTGGTCAACTCTGCCGTGCTGATATTGGTGACCAGAATTGGGCAACCCAAGGGCTGATATAGCTGCTCCAGGAGTTCGCGCGCCCGCTCCGTCTCGACTCCAACTACAATACGGTCGGGATGGAAGATGTTCTCGACAGCCTTTCCCTCCTGCAGAAACTCCGGATTCGAGGCTACATCGAACTCAGAGGCCAACCTGCCCTGGGCATCGAGCTTGTCAAATCGGGCTACAGTCTTTTTAATCCACTGAGCGGTAATCGCTGGCACCGTGCTCTTCTCCACGATCAGCTTATATCCATTCCGATTCCGAGCAATCACGCGCACGATCGCTTCCACCTGGCTCAAGTCGGCTTCGCCACTCTCTTTCTGAGGAGTGCCTACGCAGACAAACAGGATCGTAGCCGCACGCACGGCGTCCTCTGCGCAATGAGACAGCTTCAACCGGCCGCTCGCGAGTCCGCGAGCGAGCAAGTCGTCGAGCCCGGGTTCGTAGAATGGCGATCGGCCGGACTGGATCATCGCCACCTTGGAAGCGTCATCGTCAGTGCCGATCACTTCCCACCCCATCTCGACAAAGCCGAGCGCTGTGGGCAGGCCCACGTGGCCAAGACCCAACACCGCAATGCGTGGCTTCTCACAAATTCCGCCCAAGTTTACCTCCTTATTTTCTGATGACATGAGTGATGAACCCTGGCCAAAGCAGTCTCGGATTGACCGACGTCACCGAGATCACGACCGGAACTGCGCCATTTGCATCTTCCCGTCGAGAAGAAGGAAATCTGGCCTGACGCCCACGGGGAGATGACGATCGTCCAGAATCGCAACCGTAGCAGCTTCCTGATCGGAGTGGCACCTTCGTGCCATAGTTCGTTCAATTATAGCGCTGATTACTCGATATTACTTTCGTTTCCTGCCGGACAACTCACCAGTACCCAAATATTAGTTTTTTCTTGTTACCATGTTCACGGGTTCACGGAGGCAGAGAACCTCCGGCATTTCTGCATCTGATTTCTGATGCGCTTCCGAAACACAGAAAAAATCAACAGCAAGGGATTTGGACGATGCCAAGCAAGAGGAATACTACTAATCTGTCCTCCGCGGTCGTTTAGTTTTCTCAAGTCTTGCTAGCGCTTCTGGCGCTTATTTTTATTGCGACGGCTGCGCAAGCTCAGGCTCCTGTGGGCTGGTGGAAGTTTGATAACAGCTCTGGCCTCAAGGTGGCCGATTCGTCGGGTCATGGCCACGCCGCCAGTTGTTTCGAATCGCCAATAACGATATGACGCAGCATCGTGAGGATAGGAGTTTGCTGAAGAAGTTGGCTGTTGGTTCGGTAGAATCCATCGAAGCAAAATAGGGGTGATGTGATGTTTTATTGTTTTGATTTTCGCCGATTGGTTTTTCTGTTGGGGTTATTATCTTTTGTGCCCGTCCTCGCTTGGCCTCAAGGCACCTACACAACGAATTTCCCCTTAACCGAGAATCCAATCTCGGAAGGCGGCCGATGGATAAATGGCAAGGCAACGGGCATAGACTGGACGAACGTAAGAACCATACCCGGAAAAGCCTTTGGGACTGAACTCAACACCAGTCAGAACGCTGACGACTCCATTGCTATCTTAAACGGATCGTGGGGTACAGAGCAGTCGGCCACTGGAACTGTCTACAGGACAGTGAATTACAGCGGGAGTGAAGTTGAACTCCTTCTTCGCTTCTCGATTTCTGCCCACAATGCGCATGGATATGAGTTTAACTGTTCCACCGGATATCAGGCTATTGTCAAATGGAATGGACCGCTAAACAACTATACGGAACTGGCGTCCGAGTTTAATAAAGGGTGCTTTAGCGGAGACATCCTCAAGGCTACGGCCGTGACAGTAGGAAAGAGCGTTCAACTAACCGCCTATATCAACGGGGTTCAAGTTAATCAGATTACGGACAACTCCTCGCCGTGGACTGGTGGTTCTCCGGGCATAGGGTTTTACAACGGAAATGGAGGTGATCCAAACAATAGCGATTTTGGATTTTCTGCCTACTCGGTTACCGATGGCCAGGGCCTAGCTCCGCCGACCGACCTTGTGGCCGTGCCGCATTAATTGGAATTTTAGTCCGGACGGCGTCGAGAAACTCACGTCCAATGCGGAGGAATCGGACCGATGCCGAGCGCCTACGAAGACGTCAACGCCGACCGTTTCGCAACGTCGGACATCATGTTTGATGAAAGCGGTCCCTGTTAGAATGCATTGGCAGGATGCGTGGTCAACTCAGGTGTACTGATGCCTGTAAGCAGGGTAGGACAAGTCGCGGTTTGGCAGAGTCGCTGAAACAAAAGCGCAACCCATTCGGATCTTATTCCCAATACGGTGCGGTCAGGATGGAAATCTTCTCAAGGGTTATTTCCTACTGCTAGAACTCGGGGAACGTCTGCCCAACTCACCATGTTGCTCGCCGTGGCCGCGCGCGCATCTCGCAAGCTAGCGCCTTTGTTGATCTAAGGAGATGTGATCGACGGCAAGATCCCAACGAAAACGGTAGCGCAAACTGCCGTTCTTGTGCCGTCGTTAGCATTGATCCCCCCCTGGAATCGCTGCTGAAATGCGATCCAATATTCGTTGCCTGCACCGCATCGAGTAACGGAACGGCCACGTTATTGGCTTTGACCGGGTCGCGTACGGGCGGGCGACTGCATGAGGACCTGTCGCAGCTCAGCTTTGGGCTCATGCGTGACCACGACTAATTCGGCCAGCCCAGGAGTCTGGTCAGGCCATCTACGAGCCTAGCTTGCATCCGCGGGAACAATCTACCGATGACTCTCACCACTCGGCAAGACATCAGTGGGAGCCATTAGAACGGGCTTAATCAGTTTCATTATCGCCGAGGGACGCAAAAATTCATTTGTTCGTTGCTGTTGAGGATGAGAACGACAAGCGAGTCCACATGATGCGTTTCTCGCAGGCGGATGGGAGCTTACCGCTATGGGCAGCCTCGACTTCTAGGCCGAGGCCGGGCTCTCCTCCACCGATGAAGAGGATCCTTTTAAAGCCCGAAGTAGATCCAGGTAGAATAGTTTCTCCCCTGCGACGAACAAGAGCATCCCCAGATATGTAACAGCAAGAACACAGCCTTCCAGTGCAAGCCGGGGCACTGAAGACAGGAACTGTCCGTAAACTATTCGCACACCGTAGGCGAGCCCGCCAGCCACCAAGCTCGAAATCAGCGGACGGCTCAAAGCCAGCAGAATATCGCGCGGAGCAAGCATCGTTCCGTGCAGGGCCCATATCACGAGCGGAATGAGCCACAAGAGCATCACCCCGGAATAGGCGAACGCGACACCTTTCGGCCCGTAGGGCAACCCCACAACGTAGCCTAAGATCATGATGGGAGCGATGACCAGACCCATCTTCAAAAGCCGGCCCACGCGCCCGATCGAAGTAAGCAGCCATGACAAGGGATTTGCGATAGCGAATACCATGATCGTCGGCGCCAGCAAGCGAAAAATGGCTCCTGCAGCTTTCCACTGAGGTCCCAAGAGAACAGCGATGACGTCATCAGCGAAGACCGCGCACGCGATCGTGCTGGGAATGGTAAGGGCTAGAATAAGCGAATATCCCTTCAAGAAATAGCTTCGCAGGCGAACGGGGTCATCCTGCAGGCGGGACAAGGCTGAAAACGCCACTTCACCAGCTGCGGAGTTCAGGTTTTCGGTGGGAATATTGATGAGTTGGTAAGCCCTTCCGTAGAGTCCCACTGCATCAACACCCCAAAAGCGGCCCAATAAAACCTTCTCGATATTACTGGCGACATAAACCACCAAACCGTTCAAGGTGAGAGTACCGCCGAAATGCATCATGGAGCGGATCCCGATGCGGCGGCGTGGCATTCCTGGAATCCAGGCAGTAGCGATCCACAAACCGACTGTACTGGTAAGAGGAACAGCGACGGTCATTGCTACGAGCGCCCAATATCCATAGCCAGCCTTGGCTCCGCCAATCGCGATCGCGGTTGCCACAATCAAGCTAACGGTATTAATCACCGCCAGGGCTGTAAAACGCATGTGGCGCTGCAGGAGCGCCGAGTGTTGTACCCCTGCTGCATTGAAAAGGAACCCTACTGCCATAACAGTCGTCACTCTAAGAAGCTGGGGCTCGCGGTAAAAAGCAGCAACAACGGGAGCCAGCGCGAATGTCAGGAGCGCAAGAAATGCACCCACGACCACGTTGATCCAAAACAAAGTTGAAACTTGTTCTTCCGTAACTGTGGTACGTTGGACCGCAGCCGCCGAGAGGCCGAAGTCGCGAAACAGACTAAGAACCCCGGTGAAAGCTGTCACCATGCCGACAATGCCGAAGTCTTTCGGCCCTAAAAGGCGGGCCAAGATCATGAGAGAAACTAAACGAACAAGGAAATTGATAGCTTGGGCAGCAAGCCTGGCAACACCACCCTGAATTGTCTTCTGCTTAAGATCTTCCATCCTGACGCTATTTCCTTGCTGAAGCTAGCCTAAACGGGTTGTCTGCAAATGTCTTGACCTAGAACACAAGCTTCCGTGCGTAAAACGCCTCAGCATAGCCGGTCGGGGAATTGCACTCCATTCCCCTAAGGCGCATCAGGGACAAAAAGGTGCTCTCTTCAAACCACCGCTTCGACTGTTGGGATTGGAAGTTATCCATAACGTACTGAACTTTCATGCTTACTGCGTCTGCATCGAGCTGCCAAAACACGCCTGGCCTGCCAAGATCGCCGTCATATTTGGGGATCTCATATTCCAGGATCAAGTGATCGCGGAAGGTGTTCCATGTCAGTTCGCCGACCAGTCTATGGTCCTGGTGCGCATCGGTCCGGCTGGTGGTGAATATGAGGTCTGGGTTCACAGAGTGCTTCAACTCTTCAAATATTTCCTTAACGTCGGCGCCCGCATAGGGCAGAAATCCGTCTCGAAAAGTCTTCAGCAGCGGCCCTCGCAACGCAGCACCTGGGACAAAAACGTTCGCAGCGCGCCTTGCTTCCGTCTCCCTGATGCCGATCGCGCTGAAGACCACCCAATGAAAGGTTGCGCCTGGATATTGTCTCGCGATCGACAGAATGGCACCTCCGCACCCGATTTCGATATCGTCCGAGTGAGCTCCCAAGCAAAGGACGGTTAATACTTCGCCTGCCTTTCGATTTAGGATGGTACGGATCATACTGCCGCCGCTACAAGTTCCGCTCGCTCCACCTTACCACTACTTTCGTGATTCCAGACTTTCCAGGGTGCCGAGTCATGATCGAGCTCATCGAGCTGCTGTTTATCCTTAAACGTATCCATGCACGCCCAAAATCCATCGTACGAATATCCAACCAGTTGGCCCTGGGCAACAAGCCTTTGAAAGGGCTCCCTTACCAGCTCCTCGTTAGGACCGATGTAGTCGAAGATCCGTTTCTTGAATATAAAGAAACCGCCATTGATTCGAATCGTGCCGCTATTTATGGCGTGAATACCGGAGACCAGGCCTTCATTGTCCTCCTGCAGCGAGACTAAATGGTAGCTCAAGTTTGGCCGAACACACAGAAAACTCCCGGTCTTACCCGATTGGCGAAAATGTTCGAGTTGAGCCGGCAGGGAGACGTCGGTCAGGCCATCGCTATAGTTTGCCAGGAAGTCGTCCTCGCCCTCTAGATATTTTTCGACAGCTTTCAGCCGTTGCCCGATATTCGAGTTGATTCCGGTATCCGCAAAGGTGATTCGCCAATCCTGGATATCGCTGTTGAATAGCTGAAGCCGCTTGCCGCCCCGAGACAAAACAAAGTCATTTGACGTACATTCATTGTAGTTCAGGAAGTAGTTCTTGATCGCATCTGCCCTGTAGCCAAGGCATAAGATAAAATCTTTGTGGCCGTAGTGGGCATAATATTTCATCACGTGCCATAGGATCGGTCGGTAGCCGATATTTACCATAGGCTTAGGAATGGATTCCGAATATTCGCGAAGCCTCATGCCTAAGCCACCACAGAACAGTACAACCTTCATAGCCGCTCCCTTATTCAAGTAAAGACGGCGCTCTTACGACCAGCGCCGCGTTATGCTGAATCCGCCATCAATGGCGGGCTCCTAAGACCGCGACCTACCCGTTGGCCCGCTCGCTCGTTGTATGCAACACGCCAAAACGGCCCGTCGCAGAACTGATGCGGCGCCAGATCTTCCCCAGGGTGACTTTAGGGTTCAGCAACATGTCAGCCAGCTTCATGCACACGGCCTTGCTTAATTTGAAAACATCAAGCTGAAGTCCAAGTTCCACCTGTCGCTGTTTCTGAAAGGTCCAGTAAGAACGTCCGCGGCCGTTAACAACGGCAATCGCCATGTGTCTGTAATAGTCGTCGACTAATTCTTGCAGGCAGGCCGCGCACTCTGACCGCGTCAAGTATTCCGGTCCGTACGTCAACAAGTCGCCGATCTTGGACGTACAGTAAGCATCAAGAGACAACGATCTGGTAGTCACCTGCGCCTCATGCAGCCTTTCATAGGACAGCACCTGGTGCACAAATCCTAAATCGACATCCCTCAGGTGTTTAATGCAGGCACTCACATCGGCCTCAGCCGTAGAGTTCGGGAAGAAGTTGTCGGCGGCCCTTATAAGGTCGCAGCGATACAGATTTGTGGTCGGAGCGCCAAATACGGTCATGCGACGCAGGAAATATCGCCTGCAAATATCCTTGCCACTAATTACCCTCTCCCAATAGGGCAGGCCCGTGCACCTCACGACCCACTGGTCGTGGCCGCCTCGAAGCTGGTATGAGCCGACGATACCTACGGATGGGTGCGCTTCTGCCAACTGCACCAACTGCGTAATGCAGTCCGGAAAGACACAGTCATCAGCAGATACGATCTTGCAATACTTGCTCTGGGCCGAGATAAGACTGAGCGCGTGATTGTGGTTGGCGATGATGTCGAGAAATGTGTCGTTCTTGTGTACACAAATACGCGGGTCACGACGTGCGTAGGCCGACGCAATATCACCGGTGCTGTCGGTGCTGCAGTTGTCTACGATTAGATATTCCCAATTCGTATATGTTTGAGCTATCACGCTTTCTATACAGTCGGCTAGGTACGCCGCACCGTTGTAGACTGGCGTGACGATGCTGACGAAGGGAGCGTCGGTCAAGTTCATTGTCTGTGTGCCTTTCAAACAGGTCGCGGGAGTCTATACGAGGTGTCGAGCAAGGTGTGTCGAGGTCTGCCCGGGGCGCACGTGAAAAAAACGTAGGAGGCCAAAATCAGGCAGCGGATGGCGCTCAATGTGCCGCAGCCGCTCTCCATAGCGTGTTCTATGCTACGGAATACGCGCTAGCAAATAGAGAGTTGTATTGAACTGCGAGGTCATCGCTATATTCTGCTGCCCGCTGAGCCATGCGAAGTTTGACTGCGTCAGTGTGCTTGACCAGAGAGCCGAAGGCATGTGCCAGTTCTGCAGCGTCAAACCTGTCGAGGTCAAGAGAGTATTCCGAAAGGCCGATGTCGCTCATGAGGGTGGAGACTTTCCGATGATGCGATATTGCGAGTATTGGTATATTCATCAGGTGCGCGAAGACGACACCATGAAAGCGGAAAGTCACGACATAATCCAGCTCAGAGAGGGTAGAGAATAGCGTTTCCACACCATCAATCGTCGGGCAGGTGATCCGATCGAGGAGAGAGGGATCCACGCGTTGCTGAATGGCAGCGTACAGGTCGGCAACCGCATAGCAGTCGCTCGAGATCTCCGTACCAAAGAGAGAGAGCCGATAATGCTGGGACAGCAACGGGAGCGCAAACTGAGCCAATTGCTCTATGTTCCGACGGTACGCCGCGTCGGTCTTCCAGGGTACTTTCATCGGAGAAATACCAATGATCATGTCGCAGGAAGGACGGCGTACCGCGTTACCAGGGGCAAAGGGAAGCGCATATACATTGTCGGCATGGACGACGCTGTCGCCTTTAAAGCCTATCTGCCTGATAAGGGACTGTGAGTCCTGATCTCGGAAAGAAATATAGTCTGCGAAGTAAAGGGAGCGCCTGATCAGAAACCGAGTCCACTGGGTTGTGAGAGGTCCAGCCCCAACGTTGAGGAAATAGCAACGCACATTTGAGAGTCTGGCGAGAAGCGCCCACTTGAATAGCGTCCCGGGAAATTTCCATGGTCCATGCCATGGGTCACGAAGTTGGCCACCGCCACATATGACAAGCAGATCCAGAGAATTCATGATGCGGAAACTGTCAAGAAGGAAACGGACCTCTTGCAAAGCCTTCCAGGGTAGCCAGATAGGGGCTGTGAAACAGCGAACGAGTCGATGGAGCAGGGGATACTTGCATAAGGTGGTTCTCAATCTGGAGACCGGTGTTGCCTTCGTGTTGTCAGCGGCCGTAGACGGCCGCAGCCTGCAGTCTCGTCGTATCGCGTAGGAAGTAATCCCATGCCTCTTCTCGGTATCAATAGGATTCAGAGAGAGTCCTATGATGCGGGAATGGGGCCAGCGGCTCTTGATGTTGTGCATCACCGCGTCGAGCGTGGCATCATCTCCGAGGTTCCCCTGACCTAAGTGGTCTAAGAGCGCGATATTAGTGTATCTCTGGTCCATTTCGCTCTCCTTGTTATCTTTCGAGGGGAAGCGTGGCTGTCTCCACTGGGACTGAGGGTGGTGTCTCGCGATAAGTGTCTGCTAGGCCCCGCGGTGAAACGGGCTGAGTCATCCGCTGCGCCTCTACCGATCGGAAGCGAGTGACCCGGTCCAGTGCCTTGCTGGCTGCCTGTTCGCCGCTAGTGAACGATTCGTCAGTCCACATATAGCCCCAGTCGCCATAGCGTCCGCAGTAAGCGATTCCCGACTCGTCGAGATAGCCGTGTACCGTCCGGAGAGACGCCGCTCGGTCGAGATCGAAAATAACATTCGCGTAACGCAGGAACATCGCCTTTCGGCACAGAATCTGGTCCTCCTCGCGAAGGATGCCGCAGCGTCGCAGGTCCCGAATGACAGGCTCTATCCAGTCTTCGGGCGAACCGGTAAAGGGTTTGTATTTATGAGAAAAGTAAACTTCTGCCTGGATACTTCCAGATCCTGGCGCCGCATTCGTCGAAGAAAGCATGTGCGGGAAGCCGAGGCGGGTAAAACAAATGTCCTCGTCGTAGAAATATGTCATGTGGGCGCTGGAAAGGTCCTCGCGATTTACGCCGATGTTCACCAGGATGCATGTTGAGCAAGCCAGCCTGTCAGCAGCTTCGCGGACTTCTTGTGGTGCGCCATCTATCATCCGAATCATGTCCGGCAATGGTATAGAAGAGACCAGCGCGTCATAGCGTGTGACGACTCCGTTGGAAAAGTGCAGCGTGCGCTTCGTGGGATCAATCGACACGAGATCGTGATTGAGCCGGAGATTTCCCTTCGGCACGAACTTCGTGAGGTACGACATGAAGCCGCCCTGGCTCGGATAGCGGAAGTGGGTGATGTAGTGCTTGTGCGGTGCCGAGGGAGAGATGGCGCCCCGCAGCACCTCCTCGAGGCTGGGACGGTAGATGCGTGGCCCTAGCCAATCGGTGCTCATGTTGTCGGCGGTCGTAGTGTGGTACTTGCGCGTGTACTGCATGGGGAACGACTCGGCGAAGGTCTGGCCGAAGCTCGCCAGCAACCAGTCAGCATAGTTGTTGATGGGACGCTCCGGCGCATGCCGTTCCTCAACGAAGTCAGCGATGACCTTGACGATCAGATCGTCCGGCAGCCCGTGGAGATGGAGCTGCACCGGGTGCAAAGGCCAGTGCCCACGCCAGTAATTGTTCAGGTTGATCTGGATCGTCTCGTATTTCTGATCAACGCTATCGGCGAACAACTCCTGGATCCGAGAATCTTTGGTGAAGGAAATGTGCGGACCGACGTCAAAAAGGAAGCCACTCTCATAACGAAACGACGCGGTGTGGCCGCCGTGGTAGGCGTTCTTATCGAACATGACCGGGGCGATTCCTTCGGCATGCAGCCGATGAGCTGCCCCGAAGCCGGCCATGCCCGTCCCTAAGACGACGATATTATCTTGAGGCATCTTTGTTTTCCTTTACCTGAACTATGCTGTTGCTAAGCTTGCGGGAGAAAATACTCTACGGTCGTCCTTTGAGCTGTCTATATCGCCGGCTAAAAGCGCTTCATAACTTTCGATCTGCGACCGGGTAACGCGACCAACGTCTGAGCCTGCTTCGAAGCCGCGATACCACTCAACGATCCAGCTGAGGGCCTCGTGCAAAGGCAGGACGGGATTCCACCCTAAATATGTCCTGGCCTTGGAGGCATCCAACTTCAAGAAGTGAGACTCCTGGGGGTGAACCGCTGCGTCCTGGCTCCAGGAGGCGCCATCTCCCCATGACCGCGCCACATGATCTGCGATCCAGGAGACGGGCTTGGCGTCGGTTTCTACGGGACCAAAGTTCCAAGCCGAGGAAAATTGTGCAGGGTCCTCCATCAGTCGTTCAGCCAACATCAAATAGCCGCGCAGAGGTTCGAGGACGAACTGCCATGGCCGGATGGAAAGCGGATTCCGAATCAAGCATGGCCGGCCCGCGATAAAGGCCCGCATGAGATCTGGAATGAGCTGGTGGCTGGTCCAATCGCCGCCTCCAATTGCGTTGCCCGCACGGGTGCTAGCTACTGCGACTCCGTGCTGCCTAAACGAGTCGGGCGGGAAGAATGAATGCCGATAAGCACTGGTGACAAGTTCCGCGCACCCTTTCGAGTTTGAATAAGGATCGTGACCACCCAGCGGTTCGTTCTCCCTATAACCCCAGACCCACTCGTGGTTCTCGTAGCATTTGTCACTGGTTACGTTGACCACGACGCACGGATGCTGCAACTGTCGCACAGCCTCGAAAAGATGTACGGTCCCCATGACATTAGAGGAGTAGGTTTCGATGGGATCTTCATATCCACGGCGCACGACCGACTGCGCAGCCATGTGAATAATCACGTCGGGACGGCAATCCGCGATGGCCGTCTTGAGCCGGGGAAAATCGCGAACATCACCGCGAATAGAGCGCACCGCGCCCGCGACCTGCGCCTGTTCGAACAGGTTGGGTTGGGTCGGAGGCTCCAGCGCATACCCGGTGGTTTCGGCTCCAAGTGCATCCAACCACAACGACAGCCAGCTTCCCTTGAAGCCGGTATATCCGGTGAGGAACACCTTCCGCCCTTTCCAGAACGAACGATTAAGCATGATTGATCCCGATCTTCCGTGCCGCGAGCAGAACCTCGCGTCGTGGTCGCTTTAGCCTATCTCCACAGCGACAGGCCTATCAGTGGAGACTTCTTGAGACGCGGCCGCCGGCCACCGAAGGTTCTGTTCCCGCCAAAGTGACGGAACGAGGCTGTCAGGTAAAGTCTCGACGTGATCAAACGACAATACGGTGTCCTTGGGAACGTCGTGACGAAGAACACACCCTTCGGAGAGTCCAATGGGCAACGCCGCCATAGTGCGAGCTGTACGGGTATTGTCGACTAGGCCGTAGGTGCAGAAGCCTCCAATGCCGTCGAGCCGCTCACCAGTCTTCAAGTCGCGTTTCGCGACAGCCACGACTTCGCAGACTGGACCGGCCAGGGGCGCGACGGTTGCATCGCGATGAATGGCAAGCCGCCCAATAGTCGAAGCGATCTGGATGTGAGGTAGGTGGTACGGCGTATAGAAAACGTAGAAAGGACCGTCTCCCAGCTTGTAGTAGGCCAGCTGGGCCTTCTTTAGTGGCGACTCCTCATGCACGATTACGAAAGCTCCGGTGTGCGGTGCGGCGCCGAGCGCGTAATCGACCAGTCCGGTTTCGAGCATTTGCTCGCCAGGCAGAAGTTCGGCTAGTTCCCGAACATAAGAACAGGCGGGGCCGTACATGCCACGCCGGCCGACCTGGAAGCCCGTGGCATTGGCCAGCACCGTGGCCTCCATGGAGAGTTTTGTCGAGTCCGCAAATGATGTAACTTTCTTGACGTCCTGATCGTACTTTGCGGCAAAGGCTCGCTGGGTATCGGGGTTGCGATAGTAGTCGACCATGCCTTTGATATTGCCTGCCGCAACGGGATGGAGTCCGGTGGTTCGCAGATAACGCAACAGGGTCATCGCCACCCCGGGTTCATCACCGTCGGTGTGGGTAACGACGACTCCGGCCTGATCCGCTTTCGCTCTCAGAATTGGCCCGAGCAGGGAATCGAGTTCTGCGTTCACCAGGACAACGTTCTTGCCGTGGTCGAACGCTTCGAGAACGACCCGAACCGCGGGCTCAATCGTGCCCGTCACTTCAACAATTACGTCGATGTTCTCGCAGGCATTCAGAATGGAAGGATCATCGGTCAACACAGGCGACCCGCCATCGATCGCTGCGTCCGCTTCGTGCGCTGACCCCGGACGGCTCCACTCACGGAAGCCCGCCTCGCGAAAGGCCCGTTCCCCATGCGCGCCTGTCCGAGCTGAGATTCCCACCAGGCGAATTCCGGGTACGGGAGTTCCCAACTGCAAGGCTATGGCACGGCCTGTGGCGCCGGCGCCAACCATTCCCACACGGATCGGACGACCCGCAGCTTCACGCTCTTGAAGTGCTGTATCTACGATCATTGCTATCCTGTTGCCGCTCGATGAGAGGCCAGTTCAGATCTTGTTCCGAAATTACCGTTGCTGTCAGCGGCCAGCGAATGCCGAAGGCCGGATCGTCAAATCGTACGCCGCGCACCGCGCTTGGGGTGTAAAACGCGGATGTCATGTAATACATTTCCGTGTTTTCCTCTAGCGTTTGGTATCCGTGAGCGCAGTGTTCGGGCACGTAAAGCATCCGCCCATTGGTTTCGGACAACTCGACTCCATACCAGTTGCCATAGGAGGAGGATCCCCGTCTTAGGTCGAGAACCACATCGAAAATGGTTCCTTTTGTGCAGCGAACCAGTTTAGCCTCAGGCGCGGGGGCGTCCTGGAAGTGCATACCCCGAGTAGTTCCCTTGCGAACGCTGTAGCCCATGTTGGCCTGTACCGGCAAGAATTCGAGCCCGTGCTCCACGAACTCGCGCGCACACCACGCCCTCATGAACCGACCCCGTTCATCTTGATGGGGACTCGGATCAATAACCATCGCCCCGGCGATACCGGTCTCGATGAAATGCATACAGTTATCGCTCTCGAGTAACCTTCAAGTCCAAAACTCGACTCGTCCTTCTATTTTCCAAGAAGCACGCCGCTAGTCTGCTTGATACTTTCCACAGACGACCCGGATGTGTCCGGGGCGAGATCCACAGGCAGGCCAAGCCGAAACACTGAGGCATATCGAATTGCCCCGTCAGCCCGGTTGTCGGAGAATGGCTCCAGCCCCCAATATTCCAATGGCCAGCCCTTTCTCAAGGAGAGATCCCCCTCATGGACTTCCCGGATCATGTCGGTTATCGGTTCCCAACCCATCTCCTGCGCGACTCTTGCTCGCACATCCAGATCAACTCCCGAGACAAACAGGTAACCGCCAGGCTTCACCAATTGCGCAATATTTCGCAGGCACCCGGCGGCAGTTTCGGGATTCATATGGCAGAGAAAACGGTTCGCCACAACGATATCCTGGGGACCTATAGTATCGACAATTTCCGGAGTGCCGGCATCCCCGACGACCCAGGTAATCCCTTCCTTTAACCATTCTCTGACTCTTACCTGGTCGCCTTCCACCTCGCACATGGCTTCAAGTTCCTCTTCCGTCATGCGCTCGAAAATCGGAGCGTTCTGGTCCCTCCAAGTGTTCCAATTCACGTCCGTCCGCTGTGTGGCGACATCTTGTTGGGGTGCCCCGAATGAGTTCGGGACAGGTCGCGAATACACCCCCTGCTTGGCGAATTCCAAAATCTCCGGCGAGATATCGACGGCGTGCACACGCACTTTCAGGTCAGGACGGGCAGAGCGGATTCCCCACAGGATGGAGTAAAGTTCGGCGCCCTTGCTGCACGCCAATACGCAAAGGTCTAGAGATGAACCCTTTGCTCTGTCTTCGAGAAGACGACCCATCAACTTCATCTCCGCACGGTTTCGCAGGAAGAAGGTGCCGAAGGATTGCCGCCGCTCAGAATGACGGAGCACCAAGCCATGCACATACCGACCGTACAAAATGCCGGATGAACTCTGGCACACCGATGCCGGCAGATGCTTCCAGACCCGTCTAAGTAGGCTTACGTACATTCTTGGTGCAGCACAAAAATTTGCGAACAGTTTAAACAAGCTGGTTTAACTAGACATCTCTCCGCAGTGCAGCGTCGAGAAGAACATGCTGCGGATATCATCCAGGGAATTGGCAATGTGGCAGAGACCATGCTTAGCCGTTGCTTCTGTTGCACTTGAGCAAAGCATTATCTTCGTCCCTACTCCGGCTGCTGTCGCAGCCTCGATGTCGGAAAACTTATCTCCTACAAGGATGCTCGAAGTAAGGTCTAAATTGAGGTCTGTCTGAGCCTGCAGCAGCATGCCTGGTTTGGGCTTCCGGTCCGAAGAGTCGCATTTATATTTGCCGATACCATGTACAGGGTGATACGGACAATAGTAAACGCGGGCTATCGAAATGCCATGCTGCGCAAATTCTTCTAGCATCCAGTCGGTTAGCTCCCGAAACTCTGACTCCGTGTAGTATCCCCTAGCAATACCAGCTTGGTTCGTGACCACCACGAGGAGATATCCAAGCATCTCTGCCGCTCGGCACAAATCAAATATTCCTTCTCGGAAGCAGAAGTCCTGACGCCGGTGAACATAGCCTTTTTCGATGTTGATCACACCATCTCGATCCAGGAGAAGGGCCTTGTTCCGGAAAGCATTCATAAGTAAGAAGCAGTGTGTTGCTCGGTGAGCAGTGAGCCCTAGATGGACAGCTTGTATCCCGATCTTTGACCCGCGACCGTCGGAGCGGCTATGGCCGCTTGCTCATCAGCAACTGCCTGCTCCACGGCATCACATAAGGCATGACCAATAAGGATGTGACACTCTTGGATGCGAGGCGTCTCGTCAGAAGGCACTGCGATCAGCGCATCAACGAGGCCGCGAAGCCTTCCGCCTGACGCCCCAGTAAGTGCGATGGTGAACAGTCCGATCCTGCGCGCACACAGTGTGGCTTCAGCAACGTTCGGAGAATTCCCGGACGTGCTGATGGCGACGGCTACGTCGCCAGGGCCGGCGAGCGCCTCAAGTTGACGAGCAAACACCTGGTCGTACCCATAGTCATTGCCAATCGCGGTCACCGCCGAGCTGTTTGCGTTCAACGCCAACGCCGGTAGAGGATCACGCTGCCGCAGATAACGGCCGACGAACTCAGCGGCCAGATGCTGCGCATCGGCTGCGCTGCCGCCATTGCCAAAAAACAAGGCTTTATGTCCAGCACGATAAGCAGACACGAGAGCATCGGCAGCCTTGGCCAAGTCCGGCAAGCAGCTGGCAATCAGGCGTTCGTGAACCGCGATGCTACGTTCCAGATTGCTGCGAAGAATATTTGAAGTCATGTCAGTCCACTATTCGGGTTACAACCCGCGCAGTCATTCCGCATGCAAAACTGCCGGTTGTCTACCTGACAGTTTGGAAAAGGGTGCAGTGGAGAGTTCACTTCTCCACCAGTCGAGCATGTCTTGCAAGGTTCTGGCCAATTCTATTTCTGGCGTCCAGTTACCACAGTGTTGGAATTTGCTGATGTCGCCGGCGATGACCGGTTCGTCGCAACCGCGTGCCAATGCCAAGTCCTTCTCCACCGAAAACGGCACTTTTGCGCGGAGCCGAATGGTCTCTATAACCTCTTGAATTGAGTAGATCTGGTTCGCTCCCAGATTGTAGACATCGCCGGCCACACAGCAGTCTGCCGACAGCCAAAGTCCCCGTACCATATCGCGAACATCAATGATCGCTCGCTTTGTAAGGTTACCAACCGTGAGGGATGGTGGGCGCATCCCGAGCTCGATTTCCGCCACTCGCCTGGTGAGATCAGAACATACATCTCCGATTTTTCCCGGTCCCGTGGTATTGAAGATTCGAATCCTCACGCACGGGATTTTGTAGTTGGCGAAGTATTGAGCAGCGAGTAAGTCCTGAGCGACCTTGCTAACCCCATACGGATGCAATGGACGAAGTGGATGATCTTCCCGTACCGGCAGGTCAGCGGCTGCCACTGGGCCATATTCCGCACTGGAGCAGGCGACAACCACAACCGGCATCTGCGCCAATTTGCGAACGCACTCAAATAGGTTGACTGTTCCACCCACATTGATCTCGATTGTCTCCCGCGGCTGCTCGAGCGAGACTGTTGGATAGCTCTGTGCGGCCAAGTGGAATACCCGGTCGGGCTGAAACGTCGAAACCAAGTGAGACAGTCGTTCAGCATCTCGGACGTCGCAGTATTCATACGAACCGCCTCCCCAGTCTGCCGGTTTCGTGATGCCAATTCCGAGCACGGAACAGCCGGCATCGAGGCAATGCTTTGCCAGGAACCCACCGATGAAGCCAGCAGCTCCTGTAATCATTACTTTCATTGTCGCCCCCCTGATCGGGGTCTACACGGGTCAGCCTCTATGCCGGCCAGTAGGATTTGCGCGTCACGATAACGATCGGGAGTGCCAATGTCCAAGCATGCTCCCGAATAAACGAAGCCCATAATACGTCTATTGTTTTGCAGCCAGCCGGGAATAAGTTCTCGCTCCAAGGAAATCACGACATTAGGTGGTATCTCATCCAGCATTGCTTTCGAGATCAGATATATACCGGCATTCACGTAGGCCGCATGCAAAGTGGCTTCTTTTTCCTCAAAGCCGGTAAGCCTGCCATCTCCATTTATCAGCGCTAATCCACAGTCTTTTCGCCCATCGGCGGGTACAACAGCTACCGAAACATCGGCTTTCGCTTCACGATAGTCACAGACAAGCTTGCCAAGATCTACATCGGTGTAGCTATCTCCGTTCATGACTAGTACATCGTCTGTTCCGATCAAGTTAACAGCATTGCGCAATGCTCCACCTGTACCGAGAAGGGAAGATTCTCGTGAATAGACCAGATCTAAACCATGTGCGTGCTTCCCAAAGTGCGATTCGATGACGTCTTTCCGGTACCCAACAGCCAGGATGGCACGCGTGAAACCATACCGGCTCAACTGCCGAAGCAATAGTTCGAGGAACGGGCGGCCGGCGACACTCGCCATCCCCTTAGGAGCGCTTCCGATTACGCTTCGCAAGCGAAGGCCTGCGCCACCACAGAGCAATATCGCATCGGGCATGCTAGGCATAGACTAAGTTCCGCTCACTGACCAGCGACTGGTCGTAGATCTCTTCGGGTTCGTAGACCACCACATGGCTGCCCTGGTTGGCGAAGGCAAATGGAATGCATAAAAGCTTCTTCAGCCGCTCTCTTAGCGCCTGGCGCCGCTCCGGGGGTACGAAAAACAACATGAAACCTCCGCCTCCGGCTCCCAACAACTTGCCTCCAAGAGCGCCGCCACTGAGTCCGGCTTCGTAGATCTCGTCGATGCTGGCGTTGGTAATCTTTTGCGTCAGAGATCTCTTGATCTGCCAGCCTTCATGGAGCAAGCCGCCGAACTCGTCCAGTGACCGGTGCGGGCTGCTGAGAATAGCTTCTCCCTCGTCGACCAACTGAAGCATGAGGTCGAGTTCATGCTTTCGTTGTGGAGTTACCCGAACCTGTTCCTGGGCGATCTCCGAAGCCGTGCGGGCGAAGCCGGTGAAGTAGAGGGCCAGATGCTGCTCGAGTTCCGCCAATCGGCTGGGCGAAGTCACAACTCGCTTTACCTCAATCGAGTTGTCGGTATGGAAGTTGATGCGATTGAAGCCCCCATAAGCCACACTAGCCTGGTCTTGGGCTCCCACGGTTTCTTGCAGTAGATTCTGTTCGACATGAATGGCATCAGCCGCAAGCTCCTGCTTGCCACGCATCTTGTTTTGGAGCGCATATAGACCAAGCAGAAGTCCTACGGTAAAGGCCGAACTCGTGCCAAGGCCAGTTCGAGCTGGCAGATCAGCCACATGGTGAATCTCGACTCCTTCGTCGATTCCTAAGAATTGAAGGCAGGCGCGCACTGAAGGATGCTCAATCGCATCATTTCGGCGAACATTCTCAACCTTTGAATAGGACACCCGGCTGTGATATTCGAAGAACGGCGGCAAGCGGCGACAAGTAATGTAGCAGCACTTGTTGATCGTGGTGGACAATACCGCCCCACCGTACTGACGATACCAAACTGGATAGTCGGTGCCGCCGCCGAAAAATGAGATACGAAGCGGGGTGCTCGTAATTACCATATGCACAGCCTTCTTTCGAAAGGGATCGACAAACAGAAATATGGTGTCAGGCTTCGAGATGGATCGAACGTGCAAGAGCGCCCCGCCGGGCGAGTCATTCCGCCCTGCGACCAGACCGGCCATTGAAGTCTGCTAGCAAGTGGTCGATATTAAGCGGTTCTAGCAACAGTGGCGGGTGTAAGCATGCTGAATCACTGAGACCAGGATCAATGGCCTGATCGATCAGCTAAAATGCGCGCCTGAAATTGCTGCTGGCGTTCTCATGAGGGGGGCCTCGCATCGAGTGAGGCGCTCGATGGGTCGCGGTACGATGCTTCCTCGGGCCAAAGCAAGCTGGCATACACTCTCATTGTCATCTGAGCGACAACATCCCAGGAATGCCGCTCTGCCGCGTACTCCCGTATCTCTTTTCTCCGGTTTTCCAAGTCCGCGTAGAGATCGCTTGCAAAGTAACGCTCAATTGCCCCTGCCAGGTCAGCGGGATCCTCAGGTTTGAATACAAATCCGTTCTTGCCCTCGACAATCTCGTCCTTGAGAGAGCCCACATCGGCTGCAAGAACCGGCAACCCGAAACTGTGTCCCAGGAATAAGACGCCGCTCTGGTAGATGTGTCTGTAGGGCAATACAAGAACATCGGCCGCCTTAAAATAGATCTCCGTCTCGTCATCCGGAACGAAGTCCGCCCTGAGCAGCACTCGCCCTCTACGCATGTCCTCACGGATCATTGTCTGGATCGACGTCCAGTACTTTTCGCATTTTTTCGGTCTGCCGGCGATGATCAACCGATATCCCTCTCGTCGGGCCACGATCTGTTGAAATGCGGCGACAAGGTATTCGGCCCCCTTATACGGTGTGATATGCCCGAAAAACAGAATCGTACGCTCACCTTCATGGATACCCAGTCGTTGCCTTGCCTCGGCCGGAGTGAGACGCGTGTTCGGAACCGCATTGTTGATCCCGAACGGGATTACAGTTACCCGAGCCCCGCTTACGCCAAACTCCTCGTCGAGTTCAAGCTTCATTCTTTGAGTATGAACGAAGAAGTGGTCGGCAAGCTTATACTGGATTCCGAGAGTAAGTCGATTCAAGCGCGTATCTTTAGAGTCTCGCCTGCCTGCATTGACATTGTGCAATGTAAGTACGACCCCTTTACCCAGGAGCTTGTAGTAAAGCATCAGCAGCGTTCGATCAAAGAACTCGAACTTGTTGTTCCAAAGGATGTGAAAGACTCTCGGCCTGGCGCTCGCCGTGTATCGGATCAGCTTGGCGTAGTACTTCAACACCCTGAGTATCTTTCTGGGGAGGCCGACTTTCTCCTTCTGATCGCCTCGCAGATTCAGAAAATTCACTCCAGGCTGGTTGCGGAACTCCGGGCCATCCAGTTCGTCATTACCAATGAGATCGAGGGCTACCTTCTTGGAGACAAGCGACTGCGCCAACCCGAATGCGTAAGGCTTGTCGCCACCGCCGGTGAGGAGAGATACTGAGATCTGATGAGCTTTCACAGACGCCGTCAAACTAGAAAATCCTCCCGCCTCTGCTCTCCTCTCCACGTATTTTCTGGGAGTGGGCTCACTAAGTAGACACGCAGGTGCGTGGCCGCTTGGCGGTCTCTAATCTGTACATCGCCTTGTCGCAACCCCTCATACATGAAGCCTTGAGCTCAGGGATCGTCCTCTGCGCCCATTTGGCGGTGTTCCATCCAAAAATGGGCTTCATCCAGGCATATTTCCAGCTCAGGCGGGGCGCCTCCAGGCATCCCTGGAGTTGTGCGGCCAAGGCTTGCAGATCCGCGACAATGTCTGGGCGCTCCGGGTAGAAAGTTCCATACCATGTCTGCATGTAGTTAAGACAGGCCTTGCGAACTCGTTCGCTCGCTTCAAGCGACCGGAGATACTGAATATGCAGTTTCATGGAAAGGATCATCGCGTCCTTCTTCCTATCAGAGGCGCCGATGAAGCTCACGCGATTTGGGGCGGCTATTCGATAGAAAACACCCGGCTCGGATACGAAACGGGTCCCGGCGGACGCTAGCAGCACTCGGCAGAAATATTCGCCATCATCGTCGGAGACCAGTCGGGTGTCCCACGGTCCGGCAGCCTCGACCAACTCCCGGCTTGTCAGCCAGGTTGCCGTTTGCATATGAAGGTTTTCACCCATCTTTCTCAGGAGCCACTCAACTGGAGAAAGATCTTGCCACAGGGAGTTGCTAACGAAGCGGGCACGATCGGTCCGATAGTAGAAGAATGCCCAAGGCGACGACAGGAGCGTTCGCGGGCCGTCAACTTCCCGCAGAGCAGTAAGCTGCCGCTCGATCTTGTCGGGCGCCAAAAGGTCATCCGCGTCCAGATACTGGATATAATCCCCCCGACTGAGTTGCAAGGCAAGGTTGCGAGCCGCTGCGGGACCCTGATTCTTGCTCGCCACAACCCGTACTGACTCAGACTCGAGCTGGCGTGCCGCGGTCAGCGTCGCATCGGTGGACCCATCGTCGACAACGATGATCTCCTTTCTTTGCCATGTCTGGGCAATCGCCGATTTGATCGTTTGGGCGATTGTTCGCTCGGCGTTATATGCAGGAATCAGAATTGAGACGAGTGATTTCATCATGAGCAGGGCCTTCGTTTCGGTTGGAGGTAGTATCGACAGCGTGCATGGGCACCAGAAGTTAGTAACTTTAGTAACTATATATCTGATTACTTTAGTGCAAGAAGTTTCCGTTTGCCACTTGTCTAATGGCAGGGCATTCGGTTGTAATCGAAGCTAGGACGATGGCGAGCTGCCAGAGTCGTTTCCACCACTAGATACTGGCCTACCAAGGGAAGAGAAGGTTGTAGATGAGAATTCGAAAAGGTCATTTACTTGCACTTCTGTTGAGCGCGGTTGCGATTTCCTCGTGGGCTCAAGGAACATACACTGCGGCATCCTGCAATCAGAGTGACGTGAATGCGGTCATCAATGGGCCAACGCATAAAGCGATAGATGGCGATACGATCATCATTCCTGCGGGGACGTGTACTTGGACCAACTCCTTATCCATTAAGGTGGGAATAACCGTGAACGGAACCGGAACGCCGAATACCGGCGCGGGCACTTTCGGATCAGGCACTCTTAAGACCGTGATCGTCGATAATTCCGCGTCAAATCCCCTCTTCGCGGTCAGTGGCATCTCCTACGGAAAAACCTTAACTCTGGGTGTCCTGGATATCGAACCGTTCTCCAACAATACACCCCTGTGGTCTCCGATTAGCGTTGCGGGCACCTGCACTGCGAATGGTTGCCCGAACGCCAGAATTCACAATATTGGTTTCGGCTTGACCACACCCTGGACGGAAGGTGGAAACGGTTCCCAGGCCGACTGGATGATTCGTACCGATAACGTCTTTGGAGTCGTCGACCACAACACAATACCTAGTGGCAGCAATGTGGAACTCCTGAATGCAAACCTATCTGCGTATCTGGGAGTGGGCGGATATGGCGATAATTCTTGGGCACAGCCCGACTCATTCGGCACTGCCAACGTGCTCTACATGGAGAACAACAACGTTTACGTCACTCAGACCGTCAACGATTGCGATACTGCTCCATCAGGTGGTGCCGTGGGTGGGTGCCGGGTCGCAGGAAGATTCAACCATGTCAATATGGTAAGCAATTCGTTTGAGCCCTTTGGATTCCACGGTCTAGATACCGACGGTAGACCGCAAGGCGGCAGGCACTTGGAGGCATACGGCAACCTGGTAACTTGTACAAGTGGATCATGCGGTAATTCCGTTGGGGGCTTCCGCAGCGGAACAGGCTTACTCTTTGGCAACACAGCGAGTACGCTAAGCGGAGCGTGGTTCAACAACATTGCTGACATAACTGTATACCGCACGGTATTCACGGCTGGCGGTGGTTGGGGCGCTTGCGGCGGCAGCAGCCCCTATGACACCAACGATGGAGTTATCTACTATTCCGGCACGACGTCAACCAGTGGCACCACGCTGACGGATACAACAAAGGCTTGGACGACAAACCAGCTCATTCCAACAGGGGCGCCCTATTCCGTGTACGACGTGACCGGAGGATGGTGGGCCGAAATCGCAAGCAATACATCGACCACGCTCACGATTAAGCCCAGCATCCCCGAGCAGAGCAATAATTTCAACGTCGGCGACAAGTACCAGATTCTCCGTGCAACGGTATGCGCTGATCAGGGAGGCAGAGGGCAGGGAAACTATGTTTCAGGTACTCCACCGTCCCCTTCAGCCGCGCTTGCACAGGCCCTCGATCCTATCTACGAATGGGATAACGCAGTAACTGGGTCGCTCAATCATGGAAACTTTGATACGGACACAGCCCGGACGATTGCCAACCGTGACTGGTATTCAGACAATTCGATGGGTAAGCCGACGCAGCAAACCTCACCTACGTCACCGTTCAATGGAACCAGTGGAATAGGATGGGGGACACTGGCGAATCGTCCAACGTCATGTACTCCCCGTGTGGGGTATTGGGCTACGGATCAGGGAAAATGGAACGGGAGCGGCAATGGGTTCGGACAAGGAGAACTGTTTGTCTGCGCCGCGAAGAACACTTGGACACTGTCCTATACGCCCTATACCTATCCGCACCCGCTGACACAGGGTCAGGACGATCCTCCCGATCCTCCGACGGACTTGGTAGCAAATCCACAATAACTTACCTCGCGCCTTTTCATTGCAAGCTGGCCTGCCTGGGTTGTGGAGCAGCATCTTGATCGGGCTGAGTACAGCAGCTTTGGCGGCGGGCAGGTCTCCACGTCCGCAACCGCTCCCTAACCCCTTCGGAGATAAGACCTGCGTGGTCGCGGACGGTACCGAGCAATGGCGGCAGCACGCCGCCACCGGCTCAGGCGAGTCCCGCCGCCTTGCCGACTGGGTGAGGCGGTCGCACGCTATGGCAGATGGACTGGCTGCTCGATGAGGTCATGCCGCTGGGAGACCCCAGGGTTGTCACCCGACTGACGAGGAACTGGACGATTCGCTCGGCAGCATGGCCATCGCCGTAAGGGTTGGGGCGACTGGTCATCTGTTTGTAGTGATCCGGGTTGTCAATCAGCGAACTCACGGCACCGAAAATCGTATCCGGATCTGTGCCCGTAAGGCATGCCGTGCCGGCAGCAATCGCTTCGGGCCTCTCAGAAGTTTCGCGCATCACTAGAACTGGCTTGCCCAGAGAAGGTCCCTCTTCTTGAATCCCTCCGGAATCAGTAAGCAAGATGTAGGCACGCTGCATGCAGGCCACAAAGGAGACGTAGTCTAGCGGCGCCAGCAGCCTGACGTTGGGTACACCATCTAGGATTTCGCGTACGGGAGCCTGCACGTTGGGATTCAGGTGAACAGGATAAACGACTAGGACATCTGGTCGCCTCTCTGCGAGGGCTCTAAGCGCTTCACAGATTCGCCGAAATGGTGGACCGAAACTCTCTCTCCGATGAGCAGTCACCAAAACGATGCGCAACCCATCGGTCGAGCCCAAGCGATCGACCGCCAAGCCTGGTTCTTCGACCAAGCGTGCCTGAGTGAGTAATAGAGCGTCTACGACGGTGTTTCCAGTGACCAATATGTTTTCGGCTCGTACCCCTTCCCGGAGTAGATTAGCCCTCGCGACTTCAGTGGGAGCGAAATGGAAGTCCGAAAGGTGGGTGGTGACTCGGCGGTTGACCTCTTCGGGAAAGGGGTCATACTTCCTCCCGGTGCGCAAGCCAGCTTCGATGTGTCCAATCGGAATGTGGTGATAGTACGCAGCGAGCGAGGCGGCGAGCGTGGTGGTCGTATCCCCCTGCACAAGCACTAAGTCCGGGCGCTGGCTTGAGAGGACTTGGTTCAGTCCGGTTAGGCAGGCTGCCGTCACATCAGCAAGGTTTTGGCCCGGCCTCATCACCCCTAGATCGTAGTGGGGTCGCAGGCCGAAAACTCGTAACATCTGGTCGAGCATCTCCCGGTGCTGCCCCGTGACGCAGATCTGGGTCTCGAAGTGAGTCCGATGCCTCTCCAATTCAAGCACTACCGGCGCCAGCTTGATCGCCTCAGGCCGCGTTCCGATGACGACCATTACTTTTTTCAGCTCGTGAGTTTTCAAGTTTTCCTCGTCAGTGCCCAAGGAGCAGGGTTCCGGCCCCGGTTCTCCAGATCAGCTCACACACTTTACCCGCGCCATCCTTGACCACGGAAGATCCGGTTTCGGACCTCGCCCCACAGCCCAATTCAGGACCTGGGTAGTTGCCTCCGCCTTCGCATCCCAAGTCAAGCACTCCCGCGCATAGCACATGCCTTGTTGCCGCAAGCGAACAAGAAGATTCCGATTGGCCGCGAGATCGGTCAGAACCTTCTCCATCTGGGATACCGCATCATCCTCGTTGGTGGGAGGGACCTTGAACCCAACGTCTGGATGAACGATATCCCCAGGCCCGCCGTAGTCTAGGATCACAGGCACGGCGCCGGACGCGAGACCTTCAAAGACCACGCCCCCACCCCCCTCGCGAATGGCTGGAAGCACCACTACATCCGCGGATCGCAAACGCCTGAGCACTTCCCCATGGCCAAGCCAACCACAGAAAGAAACAGCCTTCTCGATCTCAAGGGATCTCGTGAGTTCCTCAAGGGGCTCTCGTTCCGGGCCGTCGCCGACGATCGTGAAGCGGGCCAAATCGCCTCGCAAAAGGGGGGCAGCAGCGCGCAGACCGAGGTAGCAAGCTTTTCGGCGAACCAAGGCGCCAATGAAAATCAGCTCGAGTCTGGCGCCGGGCTCCGGTCGGCGTGTGTCGGCGGCACACAGGGAGCGCGCAATGCCATTCTCCGGGACAAAAAATAACTTGTCACGATGCGCAGCCAACTCAGCCCGCATGTGGGATGAAGCGGCTATGATCGCTGCTGAGTGGCGGTAGGTAGACCGGGCATAGGGTAGAAACCGGGACAGTTTCCTCAATCCAAAGCTTTTCTTGTCCGGCTCGCTAAAGCCGGGCGCGGATCGTAAACCACCATTCAGCGGCCCGATCACGAATGGTATGGGCCCCTTGCGCAGGAAGAAGGCGAAAGGACTCGGCAGCACTGGCGTCATCGGCAGGATGCGCAGAACCACATCGAACTCCCCCGCAAAGATGCGTCGCCTCAACTGTCTCCATGCGTACCATTCAAAGGCAATAGAAAACGGATACATGAATGCGGTCAACTTCTGGGTGTCATAGTTGTATTTCAAGATCCTGCGCATTATCCAAGCAAAGATGCGCTCAAGCGATGGCATTCGAACCACTTCGATGCTACGAAACGGTGCCCCTGCGCGGCGCAAGGCATCCTCAACGGGTGCGCCGGCGACCAACGTGACATCATGGAGTTGGGCGAGCGCTGAAGCATGACAGTAGCTGACAAAAGGAATGCTGACCATCTCCGGATTGCAATCTGGTCCCAACACTAAAATACGTAGCCTACTCATCAACTCCTCCTGCCCGAACGGCCTGCTAGCCGACGTAGATTTCTAAGCGATCTCGATGCTTCACTCGCAGCATCGGTGAAGTACATAGGAATGTCGTATGGTTAAATCGACCGGCACGCGAACTCCGGGGCCACTAGCCGATTTCTAGCCAAATGGGAAGGGCCGGGCTATCGGCGCCTCTGACCAGTCGCTTCTAAGCGAAGCAATGAGTTCTTCCGCAGCCTCCGCATTGCCAGACACCGCCGTCTCACTAACTTCCTCGCCTTCGATTTCGGAGACGGCCAAAGCCGCCAGGACGAAAGCAACCCACATCATGCCGCTACGGAAGTCTGCCTCCGTGCAATTATGGAAAAGGAAGACGATCCAAATCGCCAGGGCTAGCGACGCGAGGCTGGAAGAGGACTTAAGCTTCTTGCAGATGTTCCGGTAGACGGCGACCACAAATAAGAGGAGCAGTAAGAGGCCAACGTAACCTAAATTGAGATAGACCTCCAAATAGCCATTATGGGACTCATTTAGTTGCCCCATGCCTCCCGCCCATATCCGCTCCAGTCGGGGACCCAGCCAGAAGCTTTCATAGCCGGCCCCCAACAGGGGATTCGTCTGCTGGCTGAGAACGATATTCCATATTTCGGTCCGGCCGGACAAGGTTGAGTCCCGCCCAACGGCCTCCGCGAACTCTCCCTTTAACCCCAGGCCGAATGCCAAGAAGACATAGAGCAAGAAAAGGCACGGAATCGTCACCGTAAGCATCCCTGGCCGGCGTTGAGCCGCCTTGCTATGAGCCGCCAGGATGACCAGGCTGGCGATCACCAGGCACATGATAGATGTGGCGCTGCTGCAGGTATTTAGCAGCCACACGATCATGCAGATCAGGCCGGCGTTCACCAGGATTGCCCGCCGCTGCCGCCTGTTCTTACGATCGGGCCACCTGACCACGATATCCCAAAAAAAGTAGATACCGCACACTAAGCATAGGATGCCCAGCATGTTCTTGCTCGTAGTGACTCCCGAGTATGTGGCACCGCCTGTCCAGGGGTCGTACTGTCTGGCAAGAGCCGGGAAGTACTTGATGAGCACTACGGAAAGCGGAATCAATAGATAACCAAGACGTCGAAGCAGAGTGCGCACCGCCTCAAGCGGACGAGGATCTGAGAGGACGACCAGGATCATCGCGTAAGTGCCGAGGTCCCTGAACCACTTCTTGAACGCGGGAAATGGAAAGTCAGACCAAAGGACGCTCACCAGAGCGAAAAGGAGGTACGCCGTAAGGGCCGAGTTCCGCGCAAAGAAATCGCGCCAGCGGAAGGACCGTGACACCAGGATGCCGACAGCCAACAACAACAAAACAAGATAGAACGTGCGGTTTACGGGATCGCCTTCCTCAAGAGACTCAGCCACCCCCGTCGCAACACCCCCACCGAGCCACAGCATGGGCGAGCGCGATCCCATGAAGAACATCCATGTCAGCGGCACCCACACTGCTGCCGAAACCCCGGGTTCCTTGGCGGGGTCGAACCAGAACAACCCAATCAGCAGAACCAGCCACAGACATAGAGCTAAAGATGGAGGCATCGTATCAATCGGGTTAAGACTTAGATCCGGTGAGCGGACTGGCGGAATGCCCACCAAGGCGCTCTTTTGCTGAAAGCCCTCTCATACGCTGCCAGCAGATTCTGGACGGAATACCCCCAAGCCAGCTCTTCTTCAACTCTTCTGCGTCCGCACTCACCCATCCTCTTTCTTTCATTGGGATTCTCGAGCAACCAGAGGATTTTGGCGGCAAAATCAGCCACTTGGTTCCGGTTGTCGGCATATAGAGATGCTTCCCCGGCGCTGAATCTACCCTCCTTTAAATCGAATTGAACAATGGGCTTCGCCAGAGCCATGTACTCCATGATTTTGATCATCGTCGAAATATCGTTCATTTCGCACGGCTTGTCGGGATTGACGCAGACATCGGCGGTTGAGAGGATCTCCAACAATTGTTCGTCGGGAATTCTTCCAGTGAAGTTGATCATGTCCTCGAGATTTTTGTCCTGCACTATCTTCCGCAGTCCCGCCAATCCCGGCCCCCCTCCGACACACGTAAAATGGATATCTCGGCGCCCTAAAGTCTTAATGTGGAGCACCACTTCAAGGAGGATGTCCAAACCTTCCTGTACACTCATCGTTCCCACATAACCAACGAGGTAAGTCTTACCGTGTTTCAGAGCAGAGTTCGGAGGGACAGCCTTGAAAGTGCTCAAATCTGGGCCGTTGCGGACAATGAACATATCCTCTGGATTGAGGCCGCCTCTGGCTACAGCAAGGTCTCTGTAACTGCTGTTGGTCGACATGACCACGTCGCTAGAGCGGAAGGTCAACCTTTCAAGCGAAACCTGGATTTTGTAAAGTAGTCCCTTGTCAGTATATTTCGAAAGATATAGTTCGGGCACCACATCATGATGATCGAAAATGTACTTGACCCCAAAAAGTGTGAACGGCAGTGCAACCAAGAAAATAGTATCTGGAGGATTGCAGCCCTGAATGATCTGAAATCCGCGCCGCAGAAAGATCCACCATGTGTACCAAAACTCCCAAAACAGCGCACACCCGTATTCGAACAGATGCCCGAGGGGGGTGTTTCCCTCTGTAGGCATCGGATGTCTGTAGATGTGGATCCCGTCGATAACTTCGTGCCCTCGCTCGTAACCCTTATGCCCCCGCGGACACAATACAGTTACTTGGTAGTCATTCTGGTGCAGCGAAATGGCTTCCTTCCAGACGCGCGGGTCGAAAGGAACGGTTTCGTTTTCTACGATGATGAGGGCTTTCTTTTTCACGCTAAGTTTTCTTCACCTACAACAATTTGTAGAGCCCGGCGAGTGCGCAAAGCATCGTCGCCTGTCCCCAGTGGAGCGTAGGGGTTCTATTTACCACCCGACGCGAGTACCGGCGATAATAGAAATAACCGGTACTGTCTTGCATATTCTCGATCGTCCATTTCGCGATCTTCAGCGCCAACGTGATGCTCTCCGGATCGCGGTCGTAGAAGAAAACCAGTGTGTCGATCGCCTGTGAGCAGCACTGGATGTCGATCGGTATTGTTTTGTGGTCGTAGTACCTCGGGGTTCCATCCGGCAAGAAAAACGTAGCTCTTCCAGTATTCGTATCCATTCATCAGGGTCTTTTCAAAGCGATCATCGCTTGTGCCTTCGCTGTAATGTTTGAAAGAGTCTAAAACATAGGCTGTATGAAAGTTGTCAACCCAGTGCAGGTTCGGTGCTTCACCGTAATACCAAGATGAATCACGCCTCTGGTGCTGGGCTGTGTATTCAATCGCCTTCTGCGCCAGAGCCCTATAAGGTTCGTGCCGCGTGCATGAATAAGTGCGCGCCAGTAGGCCGGCGGCGAGAGTATTAGCGTTGTGAACTTGATGGTGGTGGATCGGTGTATAGCTTATACAAAGAGAATCGCCTTCGGCACATGTATCGACATCGCGTAGGATGTGCTCGCATGAACTGGCGGCGACATTCAGGAAATCATCCGCTTGGAAGTGGCTATAGGCGTCCAGAAACGCGTGACCGATGAGGGAGGTCCACACCACGGTCGGCACGCCCTTGGGTAAATAAAAGCTCCCCCGCGCCTGGTAATCGAAATGGTTGCCCCAGCAAGCGCCGGAATAGCCCCTGGACTGGTTGTCGATGAGCCACTGCAACGCAAATGTCGCCTTGTCTCGCCAAATCGTATCGCCAGTGGCTTCGTGAAGACGCATAAAGCCTCTGGCGAGAAAGCCCATGCCCTTGGTGGAATGGGCCTTGGCAATTCCCAACAAAGGGCGCATGTTGACGGGAAAGCGGCGCACACCCTGCTGGAGCACGGTGCGCAGGAACTGGTTGTCGAAGGTGAGCGGGCGCAGCAGTCTTGAGTTCAACCCGTCGAAGGTATCGTAGCCACGGTAGTCATTCTCCTCCAGCCAACCGGATAGTCGGCTAATGGATTCGTACAACTGACTCTTCAGAGCCTTCCTCTCGCCTTGAACCTCTAGATCATTTACCAGCATATGCCATCGTATTTGCCGTTATGGCTCTTTCCGTTGGTTATCCGCACGAAATCGACGAGGACCTGATCCTCGCGCAGTCGCCCAGGAACGCTCCGGAAGTCCGGATCCTTGTTGCCGATCACAACCGTTTGCGCGTGATCGAGGACCGCGTCGATACAGTCGACCATGAGGCCGGATATGTGCGGAATGCGGTTGAGAATGAAGTCCCGGTTAGCGCCAACCAGGCTGGCCATATTCACGTTCTTGTCGTACAGGCGCAAATCATACCCTTTGCCGATGAGGCGTTCGATGACTTCAATCACCGGGCTCTCCCGCAAATCGTCCGTTCCTGCTTTGAAGCTGAAACCCAGCACACCCGCCCGTTTGTTTCCTTTGTCCATGATGAGCTGCAGCGCCCTGGAAACCTGTATTTCGTTGCTGGGCAGGATGGAGCTAATAATCGGCAATTGCAGATCGTGCATTTTTGCCTGATAACCCAGCGCACGGAGATCCTTGGGCAAACAGGAGCCGCCGAAGGCAAACCCGGGCAAAAGATAAGCGGGAGAGATGTTCAGCTTTTGATCTTGGCAGAAGATCTTCATGACGTCATGCGCGTCGATGGAGAAAGACTTGCAGAGATTACCAATTTCGTTCGCGAAGCCGATTTTGAGTGCATGCCAGCTGTTATCGACGTACTTCACCATCTCGGCGGTTTCTAAGTCCGTCCTGATCAGCGGTGCATCGAGTTTCCCATAGAGCGACGCCAGCATGTCGCCACTGGCCTGGTCCAGCTCCCCGATAACTGTCTTGGGAGGAGCGTTGAAATCCTTCACTGCCGAGCCCTCACGCAAGAACTCGGGATTGTGACACACACCGAAGTCAATCCCCGCCTTCCTCCCAGAGGATTCCTCCAAGATGGGAATAACGATCTTGTGCATAGTTCCCGGCAGGATAGTACTGCGTATAACGACCGTATGCCGTGCGGCTTTGTTCTTGAGCGCTTGTCCGATTTGCTCGCAAACGCGCTTGATGTACTTCAAGTCGAGATTGCCATTGGCCTGACTCGGGGTGCCGACGCAGACGAAAGACAGCTCGGTTTCCTGGATGGCTTGGGCTGCGTCGTCGGTGGCACGCAGTCGGCCCACTTGCGCAGTCGATGCGATGATCTCCCCGATATCGGCTTCGATGATGGGTGATTGCCCGCTATTTATCAGGTCGACTTTGGTGTGGACCGGGTCGACTCCTATGACTTTATGTCCGTCATTGGCGAGGCATCCCGCAGATACCGTACCGACGTAGCCCAATCCGAAGATACTGACTTTCAAAATGAGTTCCTTTCTGGGGTCACTGAACGGCGTAACGTTAATGTTTGCCTGGAGCCATTCGTTTCGGCGCTCGGCAGCACTTGCCAGGCCCTGCCTCCCCCATCCGACCCCTGTGCCGACAGCATCGATTTCGAATGACCTCGGACCCGCCTGGATTGAATCCGCTGTGATCGCTGGCAGTAAGGGGAACCGTATTCCCTCGCTCTTGACCCTACGCGTCGATAAACAGCCGGTGGAGTAACTCCAAAGTCAGCAGCTTGTGAATCTCGGTGGTGTAGTTCTGCTGTCCTTTAAGGTGGCCGCGTACCATGGTTTCCAGACCCTTTCGCTCGATGTATGGCCGGGAGAGCGTCCGGTCATCCAGAAGCATTTCGCGAACGTATTTTGAAAGCTGGTCCCTATACCAGACCCTGAAATGCAGCAGCTTATGCCTACCAAGGAAGAGTCGTTCGAGATGAAACGGGGAGAATAGCTGATCAACCCGAGCGACCCACTGCGGCATGCCGTAATCGTAGGCATATTCCGCCTTAAAAGTGAACTCCAGGAATGACCGGGAAGCCGCGGCGGTTGGTCCCGACCGGCCGCCAACACCGCGATCGCTCCGTAGTCGAGCGAGAACAGGGTCGCCGTCCCCGATCAGGCGCAGACGGACATCTCCCTTCGCAGCGCCATTGAACACCGGGGCGCGGTAGACCGTTCGGATGAAATCGTTGTCCAGATACGGCGACCGTACGCTAAGCTGGGTTTGCTCCAGGGCGCGAATACTGTAGTGATACCAGGGGGATTGGCGAAAGGCTGCGAAAGTCACCGGGTGCTCACGCCGGACTCGCGCATAAGTGTCCCACGCTTGGTGAACGTGCGACAGAAACTCATGACGGAACAGTCCCGGCGCCGGCTCTCCTGGCTTAAACATCACGGCTTGGCGGAGGATCTCGCTGCCGTAGGTCCCGGTTATTCTCACCGGCGCGATTTCACGGGCTTTCTCGCTTACGTACAGGTCGGAAGCGCGATATACGTCCGCTCCTCCCTCTGTCAGGTACACGCTACGCTGGGCATAAGCGGGAAAGCGCGAGAGGAACTCATCTCCGACTGTAATCACCTCATGCGATTGTTGGCAAAGGCCGGCGACCCGCCGAGCTATTTGGACGTCCTGGCACTCGCGAAGCATCCCTCCGAACGTGTAACACGGAAGGGAGTTAGGGGGAGCCTTGTGCCACGCCATGATTACCCGGGTATCCATTCCCCCGGTCAATGCGATTCCAACTCGCTCGTGACCGTTGAAATAGCGCGGGAGGTTCCGCGCGAAGACCCGCCGGAGTTGCTGGTAGTAGGCTTCCGGCTCCAAGGGAGCTTGGCCCTCCCATTCCGCCGGGCAAAAATAGACACCCCTGCGCTCGATCGAACCGTCCCGAAATACCCAGGCTGAAGCCGCGGGCAGCACGTGAACGTCCTTAAATACCGTCCGGTTTTCTAAGACGCAACTGTAGGCGACGAACTCACCCAAACCAGTTGGATCCGCCACTCGCAGCTCCGGAAGGACGGCTAGAATGGCTTTGGCCTCTGCACCGAAATAGAAGGCTTCATTCGACTGGTGGTAGCAGATCCGGTGCATTCCGTACCGGTCGTTGAACAGCGTTGCCGTCCCTCGGTTTTTGTCCGTCAGAAAGCCATGAAATAGCCCGTTCAGAGCGGTCGGGAATGCCGGGTCCTCCTCATATAGATGGACAAGATACGATGGCCCTCCGGACTCTACCGCGTGCCCGCGCTCTTTGAGCCGCTGACGAGTGTCCGGTTCCGGGAACTCCTCTCCGGAAAATACGAGACAAACGTCTGCCGACTCGTTACGAAGTGGCATTCCGCCTGAGAAGGAGTTTTTCTGCACGGCCCATCCCACATAGACTCCCATGGACTCATCGATCCAGGTTCCGGTCTCGTAGAACGCCTCGTGGCGAAGCGCATCCACCATCCGCGACAGTTTCTCTTCGGCACGCTTACGCGGCATTTTCGTGACAAGGCCGGCAATACCGGGCATAGGAACCTTTTCTTAGGCCTCTGTCACTTGCTGAAATTTGCGGCTGTAAAATACTCTCCGGAACTCTCGAAGCTGCGCCGCTACACTTTCCGGAATATGGTCAACTATTCTGTGGTGCAGGCCAAGGCGTAGGGCAATCAGGCCGCTACGAGTCAATGGGACGTAGTAGCGAGGAAGATCGATGCGCTGGAACCCGTTAACTTCTTTGAAGTGGCTGAGGCTGTCTGCCTGTTTCTTACCATAGGAGAAATTTTCGTACACGAGGTAAGAAATACCCCGTTCGGCGCAGGATCGGACGGCTTGGGCGATCAGTGCATTTGTCGGAGCCTTGTCCTTGTGCTGGACCATCGAGAGGATATGCACCAGGCATGCCTGCATTCGGGTTTCGTCGGTTACCAACTTGATGAAACCAATCATGCTCTCGCCGAGGAACGCCCCGATCCAAATGCTTCGATCGAGAAACGTCCCCGCATACTCGCGTGCCCTCTCAATACTCATTCCGTAGTGCGGAAAGTGCTTTCCTTGGCGCACGGGACACTCGTTGTAGATTTCACAGATTCCCTGGAGGAGAGCGTCGTCGAACGACACCTCTCTAAGTACCACCCCCTTCTTCCCGGCTTGTCGCGCCCTATTCCGGGGATAAGAACGGATCTGCTGCATCCACCAATGGTCGAAGGTGGATACTGGCAGGACAGCCAGGTTGTCCCACTCCATGGGGTAGGCGTACTTCGGAGAGGTGTCAGGTAGTTTTTGCAGAAACGTAAAGAGGTCGATCCGGGATTTTGATTTGCGGAGGCCCTCGATCATTGTCTCCGGATCGTCGGGGAATGTGTACTTCTCTCCGTCGAGGCGGGCGATGCGGATGAGCTTCCCCTGTATCCGGATGTCCTCGTCGCAAACCTTGTCAGAATTATTTCTTGCCATCGACAACTCCGCTGCGCTAACGGTACTTACCGGCTTAGGCTGTGGTCTGCAAGATTGTCGGCCCAGGTGCCTCGACTGCTGGGCGCTGGGCGTCGAGTTCAGCGAAGATCGCGTCCATGATTCTTGCAGTTAGAAAAATCTCGCGATATGGGATCGGAGGTGGGGCATCATTAAGAATGGAGTGGTAGAAAGATTCGATCAAGCACTTCATGCCCGACTTCATGTGGAAATCTGCTGCCAGAAAGGTTCTTAGATTCGGGCGCAGGTTGCCGAGGTACTGCTTGGCCATGATAACAGGGGGAATGAATTTCTCCGCGTAGCTCTTGAACCGAGCGCCGCGAAGCTTGACGAGCGCCTCCTGATCCTGATCGAGAACGAGACCATTCTGGGCGCCGTAGATACGAAACTGATGGAGCAAAGGCCGCATCTGGGACGAGAATGTGAAATATGCTGTGGTACCAGTCTCTTCGGCGACGATCACTCTCAGTTCGTCGATGATTTCTCTCTCCCCCATCTTCTTGAGAAACGGACTGACAAACCCATACGCGATCACGTGAGGTGAGTCGGTGGTCAGGAACTCCGCAATCCTTGCAATTCCATGACTGATGACGTTGTGCAGTAGCTTCCCGGGCAGTCCGCGCACCCAGTGCCGCTGGTCTCCCAACAGCGCTCGCGCATAAGCTTGTTTAAGCTCATATCCGTAGTAGCTCTCCATATGTACCAGCTCACTGCCCAGGTAGCCGTTCTGGACAAGGGTTCGCATGCGCCGCGCCGCGTGGCTGAATTGATCATCATGCCCCACAGTAACCTTAAGGCCCTTCCCGCTCGCGAGTGCAATCAACTCCCGCGCCTCGCTCTCGTAAAGCGTAAATGGCTTCTCTACATAGACGTGGCATCCAGCTTCCAGGCAAAGCTTGGCGATATCGAAGTGGCCTTGCGGCGGCGTCGTGATGTGAACAACGTCTGGCGCGGCAGCGCTGAGGAGCTCTGCCACGTCGCCAAAATACCGCTTGACCGGGAACCTCTCGTAGAGCTGGCGTGCCATAAGCAGCTCACGGTCACAGATCCCAACGATCTCGCACCCCCTAATCCTCTGTATCTGCGAGGCGTGCTCGTCGGCGATTTTGCCGCATCCCACGATGGCGACCTTAAGCATATAGTCTGCTGCCCCGGCAGGATTCGAAATAGCGTTGCAATCCCTCTGCCGTGGACACCCTTGGCGTCCAGCCCAGCCGCACCTTCAGCTTTTCATTGCTGTAGCGCGTATTCTTCCAATTGGCGTGCCACCTCCTGCGATTGAAGGCGGGCGGCAACTGCCCTTCTGACCAAGCCGCATATCGCTCCCACAAATAGCACAAACCATAGCTCATCAGGTGAGGAACATAGATTGACTTGAAGCGTCTTACATTCTGCTTGTACATACGCAAGAACCGCCGGCTGGAAGGGAGCTCGTCGTCCACGACGTTGAAAACTTCGCCATCGACGCCCGGACTCAGTCCGGCCAATGCGATCGCGTCGGCACAGTTATCAACGTAGGTAAAAGGTATCGGGTTCGAACCGCCCAGATGCAGAAAGACACCAAAGGTGTCGATCCCAACCCTCCCACTGATAGCCTGGTTGCCGGGCCCATAAACGTACCCGGGCCTGACGATGACGTATGGGATATCGAACTTCTTGCCGTACTCGATGACGATTTCGTCTTGTCTTACTTTGGCGAAGGTGTAGGCGTCCCCGCGGGACTCTGGGTGCTCTTCAACGGGGCACGACTCATCCAACCGCCTCCACTGGGGCTTCTGCTCGTTCGAGTAAACCGTAAACGAACTGACGTTGACGAACCGCAGCAGGCACTGGTGTGTCAACGATGATTCCAGAAGTTTCCACGTTGTGACCACAGAGTTCAGGTACGCGTCGGGATAAGACTTTTCGCCTCGACCTGCGGCCAAGTGAAAAATCACTTTCACACCGGCGGTCGCAGCCTTACAGTCCTCCAGGGACAGAAGATTGCCGTTCACCACTTCGACACGCGCCCCGTCGCGGTGGCGGCTTACGAGAGTTTCGACCTTAGCCATTTCACTGTGGGGCCTGGCAAAACACCGTATGTTCCGGAATCCGCGATCGAGCAGATTCTCTACCAGCCTGGATCCAATGAAGCCGGTTGCTCCCGTTACCAGGATTAGATCGTCCTGTCTGATGATGAAGGCGTCAGGTTCCATTCGGTTGGTCATTACGTTCCATGGCGACGCGACATACCCAGAAGCAGCCCCGAATTGACGCTATACCTTTGCATTCGCTCTGGCTGCGAAATGGTTGGCAATCGGGAGATCACAGGCCCAACGGATAATTTCACTTTCCGCCAGGGACTGATGTTGCTTCCGATTGAGGGGACAGGTCTCGACTTCGACTACAAACACTCGGGCGAAAGACGACCACAGTGGCTCCCGACTGGGTGTAATGATACTTCTCCAAGACATCGAATTCACTCTCGATCACGCGAAGCATCGCCGTCGGCCGGTGCTTGCTCTTACCATTTTCTGATGTAGCCAGCCTGACGATGAAAACACCATCGTCTCTCAGATACTTTGAGTACCGGTCGAACGTAGCTTTGACCTTACCTAGGGGCACGTGGTAGAGCGACTCCCGTAAAAGGACAATCTTGAACTGTTGGGTCGGCACGTAGTTGAGGAAATCCCCCCGGGCAAAGCTATTTTTGTTTGCCCGACCGGCAGCCTCTGTCCGTCTTCTGGCCTTGTCAAGGGCCGGTTCTGATATGTCCACGCCGAGGTAGCTACGGTAAGCAGCAAAGGCCATTTCGCTGGCCGTGTTGCCTGAACCACAGCCAAGATCTAGGATGCTTCCGTTCTCGGCATACTTTTCCAGGTACACGTACACACAGTCGCCAGAGGTGTTATCGTTGAAGCTCCACTTGCCGTTCGAGTACTCCCTATCCCAAAAGAACTTCTTAACCATTGAAGGGCCGTAGCTCAGCAGTGCCCCACGCATGAATCTTAAAGTACGTTCCATGGCATACATGCTCCAATCTCCTTCTGCAGTTCCTCGTCTATGGCCAAGCCTCTTTGTCCACACTGCATTCACGCATCACCGCTGGGTTTGCCGGCAGTCATAGTCGGGACAACTGCCATGCCGCGGGTCTGGGTGCGGGCATTGCCGACCAGAAACCGGCTGAGCCGCTGCATTTGTTCGCGCCTCGTAAACATTACTAGATCATTGGAGACTGGCCTTGCCACCCGCCGCAGCATTGACCAGGTATAGCCAGATCCTAGAGCCAACCCCCCGATGATGAAAGGGCGCTGTTTCATCTGATAGAACATGCGGAACAGTTCCCAGATCGGATGGTTTCCCACGGAGTAATCTTTAGCACCGTTTCTAAACTTGGCGGCTACCCCGCCGCGCTGCGCTGTCCCCATCTCCCGGTGGTGCAGGCACACCTTCTCCCTGAAGGTCCTGGTCTTCCATCCCTTCATTCTCGCCGAAACGACCGCGATATGATCGATGCAGCCGCCTTTCACAGGCACGTACCCGCCGACGTCTTCAAAACACTCCCGCCGAAACAACTGGCACCCGCCCCACACATTCTCAATGTTGCTGAAGTGGTAATCATACTGATAGCTACCCTCCCGAAAGGGCGCCCCCACAACGCCGAGTTGTGGATCTTCGGCGAATTTTGCCATCAGGAATTCAAAGTGCTCCCTCTCAAATGACACATCGGCATCGAGGTTACCGACGACGTCATAGTTCAGGTCTTTCACCCTGGCGTAACCCGCGCTAAAGGCAAGAACCTTTCCTGCGAAATGCCGCTCGCGACGCTCCGGCATACTGATAAGCTCGATCCATGGTTGCTTGGCCGCGTACTTACTCACAATGTCATTCGTCGCATCTGTCGAGCCATCGCTAACGATAACCCACTTGATTGGCCGGACGGTCTGAGAAATGACAGATTTTATCGTGAGTTCTATGAACTGTGCCTCGTCCCGTGCGGGGGTTATAAGAACATAGGGAGACGGCTTCAACATACCCCACCCCGGATAAAGAGCCTTAATATGTGCAGTTCTGGCACGTCAACCGCCGTGGTTCCGACTGCAGAGTCACGATCACAACCGTCCGCGCCTGAGACTGATCTGTTCGCAAGATCCAGTTGCCACAATCTTAGGTACCCAGGAACAAGGAATCGGCATTTGGCCATGACTGATCGAACGGTCAATGAGATATTGAGGGCGTTTCAAAATGCGCTTTCGTATATCTTTCTTTATCCCATGTGCCTATATAGCACTCTGCCAGCAGTAGCGAGAACGCCACGAGGCACGTGAGACCAGACATATTTACTCAGAAGGTGTTGCCCTACGTTAGAGATGCCCTGCGAATGTCTCATCGGATACCGGAGATAGGCCAACTCTCTCCGAGTGGCTCCCCAGCGATCCTTGAATCTAATCAAGCCGGGATTGTCAAGATCACTGCGTCCCAGATCGAATTCCCAGAGGTCGCTCTGTCCAGCTTCCTGGATGGCTCGCCATAACAAGAACTGCATGCCACCGTACTTACCAAACCGGCGGTCCAAGCAACCATACTTGAAAACCAGAACATGTTTGTAACGAAGGGTCAAGATACTGGCGATGGCTCGACCGTCCTTAGACGCAACCCGTATTGTCAGAGCCCCGTCCAGGCAGCCAATAAGGTTGCGGAACCAGCTAAGCGGCTGTATTGGCACCCCATGCCGACGGCGCGTTTGCAGCAGAAGCTGATAAAACTTGCGTAACAATTCATCGGCTGTTCCTTTTTCGTAAACCAATCCTTCACGCTCAGCTCGCCGAATTTTACGCTGCACACAATTTTTGTGGAAACTCTGAAATATCTCTTCTGAACTATGGCGAAGATTCAATTTGTGAAAGGAAAAAGTCTGACTTTTTGCGAATTCTGTACCACTTGCAAGATCTGAACTCGCGGGCCTCATCTCCACGTAGTCCCACTCCTCAATGTCGCGCTTATGTTGTAAGAATGTGAGGATGGACTTCAGCTCTTCCGCATCTCCCACCAAAGGTTCGCAGTGATCGGAAAAGGGAAGAGCGACCAGACGGCGCTTTCCGAAGAAGCCGGTAATCCTACAAAACGGTATACCGTTGGTCAGCGGATGTCCCGGCGGTGAGGTTGTAAAGGCTGTTGGAGTGTAGTCGTACGTTCTGCATAGCGCTTGCAACCATCCCCGACTGTGAAATATCGATGCCCGCGGATGGCTTTGGAGGAAGCCCTCCCAACGCTCATCGGCTGTGGGGTCGATCTCGTAGATATTCATCTTGGGGCGCTGTCGACAAAGGTTAACGTTAAGGTCGGGTCACGAAGCGCTGCTCAGCGACATCAGGCATTCCTTCATCGCATTGACGACCTTCGACTGCTGGACTTCCGTCATTTGCGGGTACATCGGCAAAGAGACAATCCGGGCTGACACTCGTTCGGTGATGAGAAAATCCCCGTTGCGATAATCAAGGCCGCGATAGGCCTGCTGTTGGTGGAGAGGAACCGGATAGTGAATGCCGGTACCGATGCCGGCCGCTTTCATGCCGTTCTGCATCTCCTGCCGGTCCGGCACTTGCACGACATAAAGATGATAGACACCCTTGGACCAGGACGGCTCGAATGGGACCACTAACCCATCGATCTGTGCCAGTTGCTCCGCATACGCTTTAGCTAACTGGCGGCGTTGAGCGTTCCACTCAGGCAGTCGCAGCAGTTTTGCGCCGAGGATGCCCGCCTGAATGGCATCCAGCCGTCCGTTGTAGCCTTCGATGTCGTGATAATACTTGGCGGCTTGGCCGTGATCGCGCAGTTTGCGGACGGTCGCGGCCATCTCCGGGCTGTTCGTCGTAACAGCTCCGGCTTCGCCGCAGGCGCCCAAATTCTTGCCGGGATAGAAACTGAAGGCAGCAGCCCTACCGATGGACCCGGCCGACCTCCAGCGTTGTTGCTCGCGTGAAAAGTACTGGGCTCCGTGCGCCTGGCATGCATCTTCAATCACCAGCAAATTGTAGGTTTCTGCCAGCTTGAGAATCGGATCCATGTCGGCCATTTGACCGTAGAGGTGAACCGGTACGACGGCCGTAATGGTTCGACCCGTGCGGCGCGAAACTGGCCTTCCGGACAATGGGTCCTGATCGCACTTCAGATCCAGGTACTCTCGGAGTTTTTCCGGATCGATGTTGTAGGTTCGTTCGTCGATGTCAACGAACTCCGGCACCGCGCCGGCCTGGGTGATGGCTTCGGTGGTAGCGATGAATGTATTGGGCACGGTGAGGACACCATCGCCCGGCGAGACCCCGGCTGCGATCAGCGCAAAGCGCAGGGCGTCGGTTCCGCTGCCTACGCCAACACAATGTTCGACATCGCAGAACTTTGCGAAGGCTTCCTCAAAATCCTGAACCGGCTTGCCGCCAATAAACCCGGCTGAATGCAGCGCCTCGCGAAACACAGAGACCAGCTGATCCTCCATCTCCACGTGAGGCGTCACTAAGTCAAGAAACGGTACATCGATACGATCCATATTAGGGCTCCTTTTCAGCGACTCGTGCCATTTAGCTCAGCGGGGCGGAAGCGGCAGCGGCAGCAGCAGCGGCAGCAGCGGGAGGTTGGGTGACGCCGATTACCGGCGCTTCCTGCTCGGCAAATAAGGGTGCGGTGGCAGATGAAGCCGGTCGGGGTTCGAGGTGCACCGCCGCCCCACGATTCCGCAACGACTGATTCGCCGCCTCCAGCATCTTCACTACTCTTAGACCAGCCAATCCATCATTGAACGGCGTCTGGTTCTTCGTGATGCATTCGACGAAGTAGCCCAGTTCCAGGCGCAACGCCTCGACCGGTTCGAGCCGGGGCGCCCACATGTCGCCTGAGCGGTAGTTGACGAGAAGGTTGTATACTCCCTCGCGGCTGGTAATCTTTACGCCTTTGTCGTAGACCTTGATCTTTTCGTCAGCTTCCAGGTCGTTCCACACCAGCATCTTCTTTTCGCCGCCAATCAGCGTCATGCGTACCTTCACTGGAGAAAGCCAATTGACATTGATGTGCGCGATCACTTCATTGGGGAAGTAGAGGGTAATAAATGCGACATCCTCATGGCGGTTCAGGTGTGTCTGGCCGGTAGCCACGATCTGTTCAGCGTTACCGTCAATCAGGTAGTCCATGATCGACAGATCATGTGGGGCAAGGTCCCAAATGACGTTAACGTCGTGCTGAAACAGGCCGAGGTTGACGCGGGTTGAATCGTAGTAGTACAGCTTGCCCAGGGAGTCGGCGTCCAGCAGCTGTTTGATCTTCCGCACGGCGCCGGTGAACAAGAATGTGTGGTCCACCATGATTTGCAAATTCTTGCGCGCCGCTAGATTGATCAATTCTTCCGCCTGGGCTGCATTGCTGGTGAACGGCTTTTCCACGAACACGTGCTTGCCGTTCTCCAAGGCTGCCTTGGCGAGCTCAAAGTGCGTCCAGACGGGAGTGATGATGGCGACGGCATCGATGTCGGGCGAGGAGATTACCTCACTCGCATCCGCCGTAACCCGAACGCCATGCACGGCTTGTTGTGCCCGCTCGCGGGCAGCAGGCGACTTGTCGGCGATAGCCCGGATACGGGCTCCTTCCAGGCCATCAAGGTTCCTGACAACGTTGGGTCCCCAGTAGCCATAGCCGATGGCGCCGAAGTTTATGAGGCTGGTGTTACGTTCCGATTTCTGTACTGTGATCGAACTCTCAGTGGCTGCTGACACAATGTTACCTCCAACAGATTTGCGAAAGGCTAGTGGAACTGTAGGGAGCTTTGGGATTTCAATAGGCGCCGGCGCCGAGGATGACGGCGCGCGGGGTGCGGAGCAGAATTTTCAGATCGAGCCAGGGCGACCATTCCCTGGCATAGCGAAGATCCAGGCGAACCATGTCATCAAACTCTACCCGTCCCCGGCCATCAACTTGCCATAGTCCGGTGATGCCGGGTTTGACCTCCAGCACTCTGCGACGGTGCCATGTCTGATAAGCCGCTACCTCGTAAGGAATCGCTGGGCGCGGGCCCACCAGCGACATGTCTCCCTTGAGCACGTTGAAAAGCTGAGGCAGCTCGTCGATGCTGGTTCGACGAAGGAATGTTCCGATCGGCGTGACGCGCTTGTCGTTTGTTAGCTTGTAGAAGCCTGTCCCATCGCCGTTGCCGTTCGCGGGATGACGTTGCGCCTGGCCGGCGATCAGTTGCACCACGTAATCCCGGTGCACGCTGGGATCGTTGTCCGCGTACATCGACCGGAACTTCAAAAAGGTGAACGGCTTGCCGTACTGCCCGATGCGCTGCTGGCGGTATAAGATCGACCCTTTCGACGAAACCTTGATCGCCGCGGCTACGATCAGCAGGATCGGTGAACCCAGGATCAGCAGCGTCAGGCTGCCGCCTATGTCCATCACCCGCTTGGTCAACATAAACAACTTGCCGAGGCTGTCGCCCTTCGGCAGGTCGGGGTATAGGGTAGGGTTACTTGGCCTGGTAGAAACGTCATCGTCCCACTTGTCCGGATAAAAGTGGAATGAAATGCTTATCTGACTGAATTGCTCCGAGCTAAGCTTATCGCGCAAAATGGCGCCGACTCTCTCCAGCATTAAGCTCAAAATCGATTTCTGATCGAAGAGCACAAGATCAGTAAACATGACGCCGACGCATGCATTTTTTTTGTGCCAGCCAATCACGTCGGTTTCTCGGGTGGAGTCCACTAACGCCGAGATGACTCTCGCCAGCACCTGACGATTCTTCTCCTCGCTGTGCTGCTCACCGGTGGCGAGCAGCATGAGCAAAAATGGTTTTGCCGAGCGCTCCGTCCGCTTACGCTCGAGGGAGATCATTCGCTTGAACGCTTCTTGGTGCAAGATTTCGCGTTCCGCGGCTGCCTCCGTTGGGAGGGCAGAATAATCTCGGCTGGAGCCATTTTTGCGACGTTGTTCAGTCACGAATTCTTCCGCCGATCTGTTTGGTATGTCCTAGGGGTAACATCGGAATCAGAAAGGTTTACCCGATTACAAGACCAGAAGAGGAGAGAGTCCTGGATATATATCAGTTACTTGGCCACGGACGATTCAATCGGTATCGCGGGCGACCTGCCAGCATAATGATAATAGTATTTGCTGGCAGTAGCCTCCGTGGATGCGTTGAGGACCGCCCCCAATAGCTTTGATTGCTCCACCGCTTCCAGGGTCCGCTGAAGCTGGTTCTTTGTAGTCACTCCCGGCCGCGTTACTAACATGATGGCGTCGGCCAGTCGCATCCAGATAGTTGTGTCGGCAAGCGGGAGCATTGGCGGCGAGTCGATGACCACCCAGTCAAAACCTGCTGATACTTTATCCATGCACACCGCGAGTCTTCCCGGCTCCATGAATTCCATGGGGCTCGTATGAGTGTTGCCGGCCAACAGAAGGCAGAGCCCTGAGCTCTCGAGATGGCGGATATTGTTAAAGTTGTCTGCTTTGCCTTCCAGCAATTGACTCAGCCCGGCAATTTCCCCCAGACCAAGTTGCTTCGCCAGCGAATGTCGCCGAAGATCCCCTTCCACCAGCAGAACATCCTGTTTGCCTCCAGCCAGAGCACAAGCCAGATTGGCCGCTATCATTGTCTTTCCCTCACCAGGCACCGAACTCGTGATTACGATGCGTTTTAGTGAACGCTTTTGCTGCAGGTGCCGGAGACGAGTAGCCAGGAATCGAAACTTCTCTGCCGCCAGACCGTCGGTGCGCGAGAAGCATACAAACTTACTATGTGTGGGCAGAGCTACCTGAGCGGACGGGAACTGCCGCAGGTGCTCGCGGCAGACAAGTTGGCCGGCAGGTTCGTCCCCGCCAACATGGCTTTCAACTCTCTGCTCTACCGCCTGGAGCAGCTCCTTTGCGGTCGGAAACTTGCGAGTGCCGCTGCCAAACCGTTCACCCTGGGACTGGTGTAGTGCGTCGAATATTTGGCTCATATTAATGACTGAGTACGTTCATGACCGTTCGTGCTCCGCGTCGCTTGCGGGCACTCTCCGCAGGTAGGAAAAAAGATCAAGCAAGGTCTTGGACGCACGGCGGGCGAAGGTCTCATCGAAATCTGCCGCCAAGTCGGCCGCAGGAAGATACACCATGTCAAGACGGAGGTCGGCGGCCGTGCTGTCAACGATCTCAGGAGGCACGCTAGGCAGTCTTCTGGCGTAGGCAGTGATGAGTGCGTTATCGCAAAGGGTGTTGATCAGCCGGGGAATGCCTTTAGAGTGCCGATATACGGCGGCTATGGTTTCCACGGAAAACAAAGAACCGCCATCTTTTGCTCCCGCGACCTGCAAGCGCCACTCAACATAGCCCTGCGTTTCGGTAATGTCCAGTGGCGTGAGCTTCGCCCGGTGAGCGATTCTCTGCTTAAGCTGTCGCAGCGTTGGCGAATCGAGCTTGTAATCCAGCTCCGGCTGGCCGACTAACAATATTTGTAGTAGCTTCCCGCGAGCGGTCTCTAAGTTCGTCAGCAGCCGGATCTCTTCAAGTATTTCTGCCGAAAGATGATGTGCTTCGTCAACCACCAGCACGGTGGTAAGGCCTTGTGAACCGCGGGCGACCAAATATTTGCTTAGCTCGGCAAGAATCTGGCTCTTATTTTTCCCGGATACGGACAGCCCAAAATCGTTGGCGATGTATTCCAGAAACTCACACGGCGATAGCAGTCCATTGAATACATACGCATAGGTTATATCTTCGCTCTCCCGGAATAACTCGAGCACGCAGCGTAGCAGTAAGGTCTTACCCGTTCCAACTTCGCCCGTGAGTACGACAAAGCCCTTATGCCCGCGAACCGCGTGATAAAGAGCGGCCATCGCCTCGTTGTGCCTGGGAGTCCCAAAAAGGAAAGCAGGGTCGGGGCTGATGTCGAAGGGGTTCCGGCTTAGGTTGTAGAAGGCTTTGTACATCCGAGTGGGTGCTAGCCCTTAAGGTAACTTACCGCGGAGCCAGCAAGAATGGTCGCGACAACAGCAGCGGTAGCCGCCCAACTGATCCATTCTTTTCGTTTCTCGCGTTGTTCATCTGTCGGGTCATAGACGACGGGCAGCTCGGAGAGCACAGGTACCGGTAGCAGTTTGCGCAACTCTGACTCGCTATAGACCCGATCATCTACCATTTCCGCCACCGTCACCGCGAAGGCGCCAAGCACCAGGCCCACGAACAATCCTATTCCGCAGAGCTTTAGGCGATCAGGGAAGGTGGGCTTCAACGGTAGACTAGGAGCATCTATGATGCGAAATCTTTCCCCCTGCTGAAGCAGTTCCATGCTAGTCGCCATCGCCGAGTCATTCTTCTTCTTCAGCAGGCTGTCGTAGGAAGCCTTAGATTGGTCGTAGCCGCGTGTGAGATCGGCTAACTGTTGTTCTCGTACCGGCTCCTGGTTCAGCCGGGCTTGGTACTCATTGATTCTGGCACTGAGAGCTGAGATATCTCGTTCCCGGTTCGCGATCTCGATCTGATTCGCTTTCAACTGGCTCTGTAATTGCGCCACAGACGATGGATCCTTTCCTCTCCCCTCAGCGTAGCCAGCCGCAAGTGTGTCCGGGTCGGAGGATCCTTTGTTGCCATTAGCTTTCAGGTTCGCTAAGAGTTGGTCCCGTTCCGCCTCCGTCCTGGTGACCTGGTCCTTCACCTTACGAACCTCCGGATATTTATCCCCGTAAGTAGAGCTAAGCTCGAGCAACTGGGTATGTAGCTTGTCCAACCTTTCATCGATCTCGGCGACTCCGGACAGCGGGTCCTGGGCGTCCTTGTCTTTGGAGCCGCCTCTTAGAGCTTTGTATTGGCCCAGCAAGGTTTCGAGATAGACCCGCTGCTGTTTGGTGGTATTGAGAGCTTCGGATTGTGCCTGTAGCTGCGATTGCAGCCCCCCCAGGATCTGCAAATTGCTGTTCAGTTGACTTGGCAGCTCTCCCACGTGCTGAGCTTTAAACTCGCGAACCTGTCCTTCCTGAGTCTCCAGACCCTCCCGTGCCGAGTCCAGTTGGTTCTCAAGGAACTTGGTGTTACCTTCGGACTCCTGCTGCCGGACTTCCAGATTTTCATTGATAAATAGATTCGTGAGCTTGCTCGTGACCTGCTGGGCAATCTGAGGATCGCTCGCTGTGTAATAGATATTGAATGCGCTGATGCGATTGTCTGCTCCATGCACCAGTTCGATGTCGATGTTCTTGCGCATGCGAGCGACAATTTCGTCGGGGGATAACCGCTTGCGTTCTTTGGGATAGAGGTTCAGTTCGTCCACAATGTGGAGCAGGCGGGAACGGCTTAAGATTTGCTGTGTAATACTCTGGAGACGCTCTTGCAGGTTCTCACTGACGTTGGGCACCACGTAATCCTTGGGCATGGTGGGCTGCTCTACCAGGATCAGCGTGCTTGACTTATATTTTGGCGGCAGGATCCAGCTGGCGCTCCAGACAACGAGCCATCCCAGGAAGAATGGAATCAGGAACAGGAGGCGACGGCGGTCGAGAACCCCCACATAGTGCTGAAGACCGGGGCCTTCTGGAATTTTGTTTTCGCTGACTGGTGGCATTGCTGATGTTACAGCGGTCGATCAAAATGGAAGTTAAGAGTCACAAATACCCGGTTGATGTTCGGAGTGTTGGATATCGCACCGATGTCGGCATATGTCTGGTGAGTCCAGTTATACCCCACCTGTAGATTCAGGCGGTTGCTGATCGCACGCTGCGCCGACACCGAGCCTGATAGGGTGTGGCCTCCAGCAGTCGCTGCGACAAAGAGCGGGGTCAGGCTTTGGTAGTTGGCATAACTTCCTGAGATTCCGGTTGTCCAATTCCTACTCGCACGCCACGTGACAAACAAGCCGGCGTTGTTCGAGTTGAACGTCCCATTCAGCCCGCCGCCACCACTCACAGTGCGCGCGTAGCTGGCGGCGACAGTGGTTCGTTCTCCCTGCCAGCTCAAGCTGGCCATCGTCATCGGCTGCCACGATGCTGCGGTCGGCAGCGCCTCCTGTGTCGAGCTGTAGTGCTGCGGCCCAGCCGATATCGATATGGACAGGTTGGGTTTCAAATAAGTGGTTAGGAAAAAAAATATCGTATCGGTTTGGGTGCGTGTACTTGGTGCTGTCGACTGATAGGACAGGATATTTTGGTACTGATAGGTGGCTCCGACGTCATATCTCCCGCGCAACCGCCTCGAATAAAAAAAAGAGCCTCCGCCCGAGCGGGAATCAAACACACCGGAAACGGCGTTGGAATTCGAATAGTCAGTAACGCTAAAGTTCCCGCTCCCCCCCAGCATGCCGCTTTCACTGATGCGGTACGTGAATTGGGCACTCGTCGTGTTGCTCATCTGATTACCAACCGGGAAGATGGATGCGGCTCCCGCTGTTGGCACTGATCCGGAGACTGAAATTGCGTTACCCGGATTGGGCTGATTGAAGATGTTGGAGGTCTTTTGAAATCCTTCCTGTACTGTTGCGGTGAGGTTAGGGCTGAGCCGGTATTGAAGATTGAGCGCGAGGTTTTGATTGCCCTGGTTGGGTGAGCTTGCACGCTGATAGAACGTGAACCCCGGGCTGTAGTTGAGCAGCAGGTGCATCCTGTAAGTGACCCTGTCGAGGGCAAGCGTAGGCCAGATCGAATAGCTCATGCTGCCAACAGGAGGGTTACCGCCGCTGACGTTGTTGGAGTAGGCACTGGAAAAAGTAATACCGGTACGCAGATAATTCGACTCAGTCTCACCTGAGAAAGTCGTCTCGTAGGACTGGGTGCTGACCGGTGGCGGAACGCGCAACTGTGTGTCGTCGGTCGAGTTGGCGCTCGCGTCTTGGCTGTTCGTGTCCACTTGGCACCAGGCCGGGAGACACGCCAACAGAAGAGCACAACAAAATCGTAACAGCATGTCCGTCCTAAGAAACGACCACGGCGCCCTATGGGTGAAGCGAAATATGCTCGGCGGTGCTTTTGCCCTGGACAGGTTCTGGTAGTTAAGTGGCCGGCGAGACTATGCAGAGCTGGAGGGACGCTCGGTTCAAAGCTTCGGCTTTTCGTAGGAAAGGAAGCGGGGCGCTGGCTCGGTTATTTCGGTATCCGTAGCCTCGGACGAACCACCGACTACCCAATTCTGAGATTGGATAACTTGGGGCTGACTCATTATCGGCTCGGGGCATTGCAAGCATCAGCACGTATCCCCCCGATGTTCCCTATAGAGAAAGGCATTTCATCATCGGATACTCGCCCCGGCGACATCATCGCAAACGCCCGTCGTCTTTATATTATTGCAGCGTTGATTTCCGATGTTGTAAGTCGCGCTCGCGACCCCGCTGTTAGCGTATCCCCTCGCCGTTCCTATCGCCTTGACCGTCTCACTGGTTAAAACCGGTATTGAACTGCTGTATCTGTCGCCGTGGCTGCATGTTCCCGGCACATCGGTGGTGGGCGTTGACCCATCAGTGGTATAGCAGATTACCGCGCCCGGAAAAATATCGCTGATCGTGAGCGATAGAATGTCGTCATAGCTTCCACCCGGCGGGCTAAACGTGGGGTCATCCACTGTGCCATCATTTGCAAAGTAGTCCGTCCATGACAAATCAGAACGGTTGGTTACCGGGGTGCCGGTCGCCGTGTACCATCCCATGCCCGGAGCTCCGCTGGTCAGCTTTCTGGCGGTGTTGTCAGTAGTGGTATATTGCAGGCTGCCGTCCTTGTAAATGGAGATGGTTACTGGAGAAGTGCCACTAATCGTGGCCCGAACGGTATCGCCATCGGCAATTCCGTAAGCCAAACCGTTATTCAGAATCGAGTAGTCGTTCAATGCCCCATTCCATCGAACAAGCGCGATGTAGCCGGGAGCGCAGTCAACCTCGTAGAGCTTAACGCTGTGCGCAGCAACCGTCGCCCGAAGGTGAAGCTCGACCTCGAAGTTCTGTCCGCCCAAGTCCCCCACATCATGGACTGTGGCCTGCACTTCCTGGTTGGCCCCCCACGAACCTAGTAGCTCCGCCAAGGAGTCATTCGCATCACCAGTGTTGACCTGCGTGCCGAAGGCGTGACCCGGAGTAGTCTCCATGTCGGTCCAGTCCAGATAGACTGAGCCATTCGACCAGACGCCACCCTCGGAAATCGGGTTCTCGGTCAATGGGAAGCTCGTGCTGTAACTTCTGCCAAGAGCTGAACCAACCAAGCTAAGAGAAATGACCAGACAGAATAAAATCCTCATTTTAGAGCTATTACTTCCCGCGCTACTCTGCAGTCTGGACTCGGCGCTGCGTTGAAGATAGCAGCGCCCACAGTGAGAGTTGAGGTTACAGCGCGCCCCGCGGCCAATAGGCCACATCGGCTGCGTGCCCGCCAGCATGTCAGGGCTAGGGTACGATCACCGTGTCATGAGGTTGAAGCTCTATATTCTGCGCAGTGTTCTTGCCTTTGATGACATCCTGATAGTTGAAGGGCAGCCGCAAGTCAGTGCCGTCCGGATGCCGACGCAGAACATATATGGACTTTTGCTTGGCAAAGTCACGACAGCCCCCAGCCAGCGCAATCGCGTCTAGAACGGTCGTAGGATTCACCAGCGAGTAGGAACCTGGCTTCGCTACCTTGCCCAGAATGTTGAACTTCTCGCTATTGATCTGTTCAACGATGACCGTAACTTCCGGTTCGTTCACATAGGGCTGGAGTCGGTGAGTAATATCTTCCTCCAGCTTCAGCGGGGTTTGTCCGGTTGCCTGGACCTCTCCAATGAGAGGTAACGAGATTTTCCCGTCTGAACGCACAGGAATCGAGCGGGAAAGGTCCGGTTGCTTCCAGACGCTGATCGCCAGTACGTCACCGTTCCCAATGACGAACCCATCATCGTGCGGCTGCGTAGTCGGGACGCTAACCGGCTTGTTGACGGAAGCCACATCGGCTGAAACTAACGGCGGTGCCGGGGACTGACTCGCGACTTGCGCTTGGACCCAGGCATGGCCAGCCAGAAAAAGCCAGACTAATCCCGTGCTAAAACTTCTGCGCAATGCAGACCTCGATAAGCTTGTCATACTCTGACTCTCGGGAGGCGTACTCGTGCGGCCATTAAGCGCCCCGATTACCTCCGAATCCATTTCCGTTGGTCCTAAGTCCAGCCGATCCCGACGCGAGTGCAGAGTCAGGAGCTCTCAGTTGATATTGGTCGATTTTGTATAACAAGGTTCGATAGCTGACCTTGAGGAGGCGCGAGGCGGCCTTTCGGTTCCAGCCTGTCCGTTCCAGGGCAGCGGCTATGGCGGTCCTCTCGGTCTCCAATTTCACATTTTGGACTAGCGCCTTCAGCGAATCCGAACGGGCAACGCCGATATCCTCTTGGTGAGCCTTTTGCGCCGGCACGGCGTCCTCGGAGCCCACGGATCCGTCCACTGCGAGGCTCTCAGACTCTCCGTCGCTCCCGAACGACATTTCCTGACCGGCCGATAGCAGGAGGCGCTTGACGAAGTTCTCAAGCTCTCGCAGATTGCGTGGCCAGGCGTGCGACTGACATGCCTCCAACAAAGCCGGAGAAAGCGGCCGAGGCGCCAGGGCATACTGCTTGGATAGCTGACGTATGAAGTAGTGCAACAGGAGAGCAAGCTCCTCCCGGCGTTCGCGCAAAGGAGGCACCCGAACGGTGTAGGCGCTGAGCCGATAGCAAAGATCCTCACGCAGCTTGTTATCGGAAACGGCCGATTCCAGACCGGTCGCGCTGGCCGCCAGAATGCGGACGTCAACCGAAACGGAAGCCCCACTTCCGGGTCGCGCGAATTTCTGGCTCTGCAGCACCTGCACGAGCTTAAATTGCAGGGCCATCGGCATCTCGGTTATCTCATCCAGAAGGAGTGTGCCCTTCTCACAGAGCTCCAGCTTGCCACGCTTCTCGTGCAGGGCCCCGGCTCCGTTCCGGTCCGATCCAAACAATTCGGACTCCAGAAGATGGCTCGGTAAAGCTGCACAGTTGATCTTCGCGAATCGAGACCCCGACCTCACCGAAAGGTGATGCAGCAAACGTGCCGTTGTTTCCTTGCCGCTGCCACTTTCGCCGAGGATCAGCACCGGAGAATCGGTCTCGGCAAGAAGTTCTATTTGCGCCTTCAGCTTTCGCATGAGCGGGCTGGCTGCGACAAAGAACCTGCCACCAGCAACCTCCGAAACATCGTCGCTGCCGATTTCCGCGCCTTCCAAGCCGGCAACCGCACCCAGCCGCCTGGTTATCTGCCGCCGGACTGCATCCTCCAGTGACTGATCCGTGATTGGTTTCGCAAGGCAATCTCTGGCTCCCAGCCGCACAGCTTCCTGCTGCGTCATCAAGTCTTCGGGATCATAGAGCACGAGAATCGGTAATTCGGGCCGAAGGCGGCGAAGCCAGCGCAAGAAATGAAGGCCGTCTTTATCAGCGCGGGGCACGTCAAGGACCAGCAAATCGGGTGTTACGCCCGATTGAACTCTCTCCATTGCGCCCCATCCGCAGGTGGCGCCTTCAAGTTGCCAGCCATTCGCTTCTCCTGCGGACCACAGCGGCCCCAGGACGGCAGCTTCACGACTTACTACCAGAAGCCGCAGAACTCCAAGCTGATGATTGGCTGACAGAGTGTGTGGACTTGCAGACATGAAAGAAACGAAGCCGTTAGACGGGCTCCACGTCATACCCGGAAATTTGCACGCTTAGGGATCTTTGAATAACATCCAGCGAGATGACCAGCGTACGCTCGCCGTTTCGCGAAATCAGAATGCCTTCAACACCATTCAAAGCCCCGCTTCGGATTCGTACTCGCTGGCCGAGTTTGAGAAACGGATGGGAGCAGACAGGCAATTGTTCCTCTACCAGAACACGGACTGCGTTGATCTGTTCCTCCGGTATGGAAATGCCCGCCCCATGAATTCCCACAAACTTCAATACCCCATTGACCCGCAGGACCCTCAGTCTCTCGTGATGGTTCGGAACCACCTTGACGAAAACGTAGCAACCGAAAACGGGGAACTCCACTATCTTTCGCCGGTCAGACCATTGGCGAATTTGCTTGGACAGCGGCAAGAAGCTGGTTATTCCCAGTTCGTGAAGTTCCTGATCAACTACTTTTTCGTGCCGGGCATAGGTGTGGACCGCGAACCATCTTTCCTTGGCTGCATTTGCACCAAGGCCGAAGAAAGGCGGTGGGTCGGATAACTTATAAAGCTGTGGATCGGTGGACATAGCTTCGCCCTCTCACTCACATCGCGACCTCTTACCAGGTACAATCGCGAATGCCGGGCTGGCGGCAAGTCCCGAAATCAGATCTGCGCCGCCGGAACCTTGTTGGCTGGTCTACGTCGAAGGATTCCTGGGGGTCACTTGACGTCGAACTTCAGCAAGCCGGTTGAACCTCTACATCGGCCTAAGCGTACGAATAGTTGAATGAAGCCGCAAGAGGTACAGGGTCTCAGCGAAGCATTTACCTATAGGGATAGAGTGCGAAGTCGTGCGATTGAGTAATCCATCCTCAGAGAAGCTCTTCTCTAATTCGAATTCTCGCCTCAGCGCAGAAAGCTGACATACATTCTTGAATTCCCGGTTTGGATTTCGGGAAAGGCCGGTAAAGTACTGTTTATAGATCAGATCGCGGAAATGCAGAGCAGCGGCAAAGCGCCTGGAGTGGCCCAGTTCTTCGGTTTGCAGGGCACCGACTGCGCCCAAAATGGGAGTTCTCCCAAAGTAACACCTACGTGGAATGAATGCGCCACAAATCGTGTGCAAAGGATGTACCACCATTGTTGTCTTGTGGTTGAATACGAATTGGGCTACCCTGTTATGACTTTAGGAACTGTTTACGGCGGACAGGATTTTCGCAAGTACTTCTGGCCAAGCACTTCGAGCAGAAAGAGCGCCTGTCCGGTCCATTCGGTTCCTTTAGATATTTGCTGTAATCTCGATTTCGGAGTCGCATGCGCCAGCCATCGTCTAGACCCATCCGTGTGCTTGTTGTCGATAGCACGCGAGTTCACACTGAGCTTTTAGCGGACGCGCTGAAGCGTGACGAATGTTTACAGGTCACCACGCTCCCCCCGGACTCTGACCGTCTCAAAACAGACCTCAATCCCTGCGACACCGATGTCCTCCTCATTAGCTCCCATCTGGAGGGGCAGGCTGGCCGGGGCTTTGAACTGCTTCGGGGTCTGCGAACCATCCATCCCGATCTTAGGGCTATCGTGCTCTTGGACAGCTCGCAAGGCGAGATGATACTAGAGGCGTTTTGCGCCGGGGCACAAGGTATCTTCAGCAAGAGTGACTCGGTCGAGACACTCGGCAAGTGCATTCGCAAGGTCTACGAAGGGCAGATCTGGGCCAACACCCATCAGGTGGCAACCTTGACTCAAGCTCTGGCGTCGTCGCACAACATTCGCGCGGTCGACGCGCGTGGGTTGAACTTGCTCTCCAAGCGGGAGATGGAAGTTGTTCGCGGCGTAGCCTTGGGACTTTCCAATCGAGAGATCGCTGAGCGCTTGCAGTTGAGTCAGCACACGATAAAAAACTGCCTCTTTAGGATCTTCGACAAATTAGGTGTGTCCAGCCGGGTCGAGCTTCTATTTATGACCCTTAGCCAGGAAAAGAACGCTCAATCCGCCTTACAACATTTTCTCAATGAGCGGGCTTATGAGAGCTTGCGAGATGAAGCTTCGCTGGTGGCTTGTCGGAGCGCGGCGTCCCGTGGAGTTCTCATCGCGCAGATCACCTTGGCTCAGTATCATGCCTTGAACAAGGCAATTCCAAACAGCGCTGTCCAGGCCTACGTCTGGTACTCGACTGCGGTAGCGCAGATCTCCCAGGCGTGCCGCGAGCTGGCCAAGGACCTCACGATCGAACAACTGCTGGATGCGGAACAAATGGCGACAGAAACGTCAAGCAAGTCAGGCGAAGCCTCAGTCTCGGGAGCCGAGCGAAGGAGGCCGGTACGTCGGAAACTGCGCCCGGAGACTTCGCGTAAGGAACTCCCCTCAAGGGCTTATTGATGCCCGTCTGCTTTAGCAGGAGAAAAAATGCAAGCACAACCGGCTTCTTATTTTGTTCATCCGAATGCTCTGGTGGAAACCGAAGACATCGGTGAAGGCACTCGTATTTGGGCGTTCGCACACGTAATGAAGGGCGCGATCGTCGGCAAGAACTGCAATATCGGTGATCACGCTTTTGTGGAATCGAACGTCACCGTTGGAGACGGCGTCACCATCAAGAATGGAGTGGCCGTTTGGGATGGAGTCTCACTGGGCGATCACGTCTTTGTGGGACCTAATGCGGTCTTTACCAATGATCTCAACCCGCGCGCCGAGGTCAAGAAGACACGCGAACAGTTCGTGCGCACCGACGTTCGCGAGGGCACGAGCATCGGGGCCAATGCTACGATCGTCTGCGGCGTAACCATCGGACCATACGCCTTCATCGGCGCTGGTGCAGTGGTGATACGTGATGTTCCGGCATATGCCCTGGTCGTCGGCAATCCTGCGAGGCAGATTGGCTGCATGTGTCGATGTGGCGAACGCCTGCCGGAATCGTTAGTTTGTGCATGCGGGTCTCGTTTTGAGCACGACGCCAACGGAGGCTTACGGCCAGCAGTACCTTCCACTGTCACGGTCGCCTAGCTGGAAGAATGCCTGATCACCGACCGAGGCTGCCACCCTGGAAGGAGAGGATCTTCATCGTCGGCCCGCCAAATATCGCGGCCGCTATCCCCGGCTGCCCATTGGCATAGCGCGCCTCGTTCTGGTTGATCAGCAGCACTCCGTTGAAGTACACCCGGTGGGTGCTGCCCTCCGACTCCATGCGCAGCTGCCGTGGTGCCGCCCCCAGCGAGGCGCTTGCCGAGGCCAGCAAGGTGAAGTTCAACCCGCCCTGGTCATCCGTTCGGTACAGTCGCACCTCGCCGGCATAGGCGATCGCCAAGTAACCGCTCCCGTTACTGGTTCCCTGCACCCGGGTCATTACTCCCGTCCAGCTTTTGGCTCCTGGGTCCTGATCGTAGGTGATCTCCGCATATTGGTCCGCTCCCAGCACTGGCTGCACCAGCCGGGCCCCGTCCAGCAGGTCCACGGCGTACGCCCCGTCGTTCTTACGGAGCCCTCCCCACGATCCCGGCGTGTCCCACATCCCGCCTTCGCTCAGCGGAGTCTCCACCCCTGCGAAACTGCTGCTGGCCTCATTGCCTCCCGCCACCGAGAAGCTGATCGCGTAGTCGTCGCCGTTAGCGTTGCTCGCCGTGTCCTGACAGCGCACATAGAAGGCGTAGCTGCTGCCATCCGTCAGCCCGTTCACCACCGTCGAGTGTGCCAAGCCCCCCGTGTTGCTGAACTGGTTGGGCATGGCAGCGTAGGCTACCCCCGGGGCGGTGGCATAGCGGCAGGTGGCATTCTCATCGGTGCTCAGACTCAGCGTTGCCTGGGTTGTGCCCTGCTGTAGCAAACCCACAGGCGCTCCGTTGGAGCGCACCGGCGGCGTCTGATCGCTCCCGCCGATGCTGCCACCCTGGAAGGAGAGGATCTTCATCGTCGGCCCGCCAAATATCGCGGCCGCTATCCCCGGCTGCCCATTGGCATAGCGCGCCTCGTTCTGGTTGATCAGCAGCACTCCGTTGAAGTACACCCGGTGTGTGCTCCCCTCCGACTCCAGCCGCAGCCGCCGTGGCGCCGCCCCCACCGAGGCGCTTGCCGAGGCCAGCAAGGTGAAGTTTAACGAGCCCTGGTCATCGGTTCGGTACAGCCGCACCTCACCGGCATAGGCGATCGCCAGGTAGCCGCTCCCGTTACTGGTTCCCTGCACCCGGGTCATTACTCCCGTCCAGCTATTGGCTCCCGGATCCTGATCGTAGGTGATCTCCGCATATTGGTCCGCTCCCAGCACCGGCTGCACCAGCCGGGCCCCGTCCAGCAGATCCACGGCGTACGCCCCGTTGTTCTTACGGAGCCCTCCCCACGATCCCGGCGTGTCCCACATCCCGCCTTCGCTCAGCGGAGTCTCCACCCCTGGGAAGCTGCTGCTGGCCTCATTGCCTCCTGCCACCGAGAAGCTGATCCCAAAGTCGTCCCCGTTGGCGTTGTTGGTCGCGTCCTGACAGCGCACATAGAAGGCGTAGCTGCTGCCATCCGTCAGCCCGTTCACCACCGTCGAGTGTGCCAAGCCCCCCGTGTTGCTGAACTGGTTGGGCATGGCAGCGTAGGCTACCCCCGGGGCGGTGGCATAGCGGCAGGTGGCATTCTCATCGGTGCTCAGACTCAGCGTTGCCTGGGTTGTGCCCTGCTGTAGCAAACCCACAGGCGCTCCGTTGGAGCGCACCGGCGGCGTCTGATCGCTCCCGCCGATGCTGCCACCCTGGAAGGAGAGGATCTTCATCGTCGGCCCGCCAAATATCGCGGCCGCTATCCCCGGCTGCCCATTGGCATAGCGCGCCTCGTTCTGGTTGATCAGCAGCACTCCGTTGAAGTACACCCGGTGTGTGCTCCCCTCCGACTCCAGCCGCAGCCGCCGTGGCGCCGCCCCCACCGAGGCGCTTGCCGAGGCCAGCAAGGTGAAGTTTAACGAGCCCTGGTCATCGGTTCGGTACAGCCGCACCTCACCGGCATAGGCGATCGCCAGGTAGCCGCTCCCGTTACTGGTTCCCTGCACCCGGGTCATTACTCCCGTCCAGCTATTGGCTCCCGGATCCTGATCGTAGGTGATCTCCGCATATTGGTCCGCTCCCAGCACCGGCTGCACCAGCCGGGCCCCGTCCAGCAGATCCACGGCGTACGCCCCGTTGTTCTTACGGAGCCCTCCCCACGATCCCGGCGTGTCCCACATCCCGCCTTCGCTCAGCGGAGTCTCCACCCCTGGGAAGCTGCTGCTGGCCTCATTGCCTCCTGCCACCGAGAAGCTGATCCCAAAGTCGTCCCCGTTGGCGTTGTTGGTCGCGTCCTGGCAGCGCACAAAAAAGTTGTAGCTGTTGCCATCCGTCAGGCCCCTCACTACCGTCGAGTGCGCCAGGCCCCCCGTGTTGCTGAACTGGTTCGCCATCGCAGCGTAGGATACCCCCGGGGCGGTGGCATAGCGGCAAGTGGCATTCTCATCGGTGCTCAGACTCAGCGTTGCCTGGGTTGTGCCCTGCTGTAGCAAGCCCGCAGGCTGTCCGTTGGAGCGCAGCGGCGGCGTCAGATCACCCGGCAGCGCGACCGAAAAACTGATTGGGAAGTCGTCGGCATTGGTGCTACCGTCAGGCGTTTTGCAGCGCACGTAGTAGACATAGTTGCTGCCGTCGCTCAGACCCGTCACTGGTGTGGAGTGAGCCGTTTCCCCTGTGATGCCGAACAGATTCGGCATGGCGTCGAATGAAAGCCCCGCGGTCGTCGCATAACGACAGGTGGCATTCTCGCCCGTGTTCAGACTCAAGGTTGTTTGCTGCGTTCCCGCGTCCAGTGATCCACTGGGCTGACCGTTTGTCCGCCCTGGTCGGTTGGAGTATGAAATTCGGTGGATGGCGCCGCCGTTCAGGTCCGCATAGAACAAATCCCCGCCCGGCCCCGTCTTGAGATCGACGGCACTAGAGGCGCCGGGGAGGAAGCTCGTCCTGGTGGAGGGATCCGGCAGCCCGTCCGCTCCTCTGAACATCACCCAGATGCGGTCGCGCAGATAGTCGGAAAAGAAGAGTGCTCCCTGGTAGGCGGCCGGATAGTTTCCCGACTGATAGAAAGCCAGGCCGGAGATCGCTCCATTACCTATCTGTTCATCGTCCCCATCCACGACCTGTTGCTGGTGCCCGTATTGGAAATAGGGAAGCGCGACCGCGCCCGTCTGCGAATAGAGCGACGCACAAATGCCCGATCCCGAGTACTCGGTCGTGGCGTCTCCCTCATAACAAGGCCACCCGAAGTTCTCCACGATACCGTCGGTGGCATCCGAAATTCGGTCGATCTCCTCGTACCCGTTCCAGCCCCTGTCGGCGACCCAGATTTCTTTCGTACCCGGACGGAAGGTCACTCGTGGGCTCCTCAGCCCATAAGCGATGATGCGTTGCTCGTTGGCATCAACTGGCGCCTCGGACTGCGCGTTGGCGTCGAGGGCGGTGACTGCGCCATCCAGCCAGCCGCTATTCCAGCTGTGCTGCCGGTAGCCGCCCCGCACCCACGTGTGAGGGATCGATGACGCAGTCAACTGGTCGTGCAGCTGCAGCATATCCGCCGTCCATGAGCTGTCGTCTCCGCTTAGCCACAAGCGATTGCCGGAAGCCAGCGATGCGCCGTTGGTCGTTATGAGGGTAGGAATCTCATAGTCATCGAAGTTCGCTTCGGTACCGAAGTTCAACGGCATATCGGGAAAATTCGACATGTCGGTGAGCTGGGCCGGTGCGTCCCAGGCTGCGGCGGCACTGAATACATTCGGGTGCCGAAGAATTAAAAACAGAGCACCGTTTCCCGACTTGCTGAATCCCAGAACAAACCGCTGCGGAATCCCATCGTCAGTTGCAAAGCTGTCGCCAAAGGGCACCAAGTCCTGGATGATGAAGCTTTCCATCCGATGGGTTGGATCCGATACGTTGTCCCCATACCATGGCTCATAGTTGAAGGATGGCGCAATGAGCGTGAGATTAAAGCGATTGGGAACATCCAGCAGGCGCAGCTCTTCCAGTCCGTCACTCCAGGTCGAGTTCAGATTCGTGACGCCGGCTTCGACAGGTAACACATACAAGAAGCGACGCGGCCGTCCCGGCGGCGGATTGGTCGGCTCCAGGACCCTGACGGTCAGCGGTTGCGACCCCTGGAAAACAGAGGTTACGGAATAGCTCTTTACCCCGTTGGAATCTATGGTCGGTTGCCCGACCGTCATCGACGTTTTCCGGCGCAGAGGCTGACCTGTATCTGGCTGCACCCGGATGATCGATCCATCCAACGTCACCGGGTCCGCAGGTGTGCGGAGATCCTGGCTGCGCAATGCCCCCCCTTCGTTCGGGGGATCGGGGCTGGGAACATCGGTTTGCCCGACATCCACCATGGTTGAGCTAGCTCCGTCGCCGCCTCCCGCGTAGAGAGCGCCGTCTGGACCAAAGGCCAGGTTGCCAATGGGTTGATCGGGATAGTGCTGATACCAATCGTCGATTAGGACCTGCTCGGCCCCAGTCATGGCATTTCCGTCTGCGTGAAGACGTGAAAGCCGGGCACCACTCGTCGAGCCCCGACGGGTGTATAGGACGTAGACGTAGGGTATGTTCGGGAAGTCTGGAGCCAGCGCTATTCCCATCACCCCCCCGTTGCCGGAGGCGTCTACATTCGCTCGCAGATCGGCAAAGACAGTCGGGACTTGAGAGTTGAGGCTGTCAAAAACCAGAATCAATCCGCTCTTCTCGGCTACGAAGACATGGCCATCGGACGCGAACTGGAAGGCCGCAGGGTGGTCGAGCCCGTTAATAACCGCCGATTCCTGAAAGCCAGGCTGGCCGACCTGCGCGTGCGTAGGAGACGCGTGCAGGATCAAAAAGAGAACGAGCACCAGCAGTGAGGAGACTTCCTGGATCGGGATGGTGGTGGGAGCGCGCCGATATCTTCTTGCGGACGCCTTGAGACCGGAGCGATCAGATCGCACGTTCCGAGAAGACAAGGAAGCTGATGATGAAAAGATGTTTCCAAGAGGCCACCAGGCCGCGATCAGATCCATTGCGCCCTTCATACTTTGCCTCTCTGCTTTCATCTTGCGAGAGCGCGCTGCCTTCAGAAGGTTGGACCTCGCCCCGCTCCACGCACTGGCCCCTTGGTACGTTCGCCTCGAATGCCGGAGCTGTCAAGACTGTTAGTTCTTGCAACCGGTTGCAACCACCCTTTGATCCTTATCTCCGGCTTGAGGACGCGCAGCGGTCTGGCCACCCGCGAGTGGATCGCCGCTCAGGGAACATGGCGAGCGGTATCTCTCACAGGTGAAGATTCGCACCGCGGTCGTCAAGTAGTTCACTGCGACGGTGCCGGTGGAAACCTGTAGTATTCAGGTGAAAGCCAAGGCCGCTACTTCTTCACCAAGCTAGAGTGTCGTGTCCTAAGACAAGAAGAAGCGCACCTCAGCTGACGAGAAGCGCGCTTCACGAGCGATCTAACTTTCGCTGCCGCCCTCCGGCAGGGCGGCAGTGGGAAACTCCCTAACCGTCAGGCCAGGCCGCCCATCGCGGTCGAGCGTCGGGAGTAGAAAATGGCTCCGAAACAGGTGACACCAGCGAGGAGCAGATACAGCAAAGCCGCGCCTCCCTCCGGCACCAACCCAAAAAACTCCTGTGCCTTGCAAGACCCAGGCGTGCCGCACCAGCCGGTCCCTTGGCCGTTCTGCGGTGTATATAGAGCCAAGTTGTTGAAGGCACCAGCCATGTAGGCACCCCAGCCCTTATTGTTGGCATCCCCTATGAAACCGCTTGTTCCGCCAATACACTTGCCCCCGCCCCACCCCATGGATCCAAAAATCGCTTGGCAACCTGCTTGGGTCACTCCGTTGCTGTTCATCGTTGCCAAGGCATCGCTTGGATCGAAGAAGGCCCAAAGCGCCCAGTTGTAGTACTGCTGAGTAAGGCCCGACGATCCGTATATCTGGAGAGCCAGATAGGCCGCAGCTGCGTATTTGGCGCCATTACCGTTAACGCTGTTCCAAACACCGCCAACGCCGTTCGCGGCGATGATGCTGTTCGCGGAGACTTGATTGTAGGTGTTGTTCTGATTTATGTAGGTAACGTCCTTGTAGTCGTCGCAAATGACATTCCCTACGGTGACGTTGTTAGTGATGTAAGGTGAGGTATACTCACCCCACAATTGCCCGGTCCAGCCAGTTACTGCAAAATCGGTTGCGAAAGCACCGGACGCCCAGCACAACAGCAGCGCCATCACCCCTGCCAGCAACCAAGAACCGCATAAGGAACGCTTCATAATCTTTCTTAGCCTCGCTCTCATTCCCGAGATGCGCTTCCCTTGGGCTCAAATTGACAGCCCATCGGCCAAATCTTCACTTCTAGGTGTGATTTCAGCCCTAAGGTGGTGTCCTGTCAAGACTGATAATTTCTGCGACCCCATTGCAAGCACTTGCAACCGTCAGCTAAGTGCTTCAACACCAATAAGCTACAGCCTTCCCCGTCGGGCGTAGCGTTCAAAGAAATCTTGAATCGTGCCAAGGATTTAGCGACCAAGGAATGCTGCTTAGCTTCGGGCGAATCCTCCAACGCGGTTGGCCGCAACAGATGACCTTGCGGAATTTCCCCTAATTCTTGGCGCTCTGAGTGTTGTGCCTTATACTCCGGCAGTGCGCCGCAGTCGCTTCATTGCACAGTTGGAGGTTACGCAGTGCGGGGTTTAGATGCTTTCCGTCCAGTTGTAGTCCTGACTCTCGTCGCAGTAGGTTTGACTGCCTGCTCTCGCGACCCCAACGTGCGCAAGCAGAAATATTTCGACAGCGGCCAGCGTTACTTCGAAAAAGGAAAGTATCGCGAAGCCGAGATCGAGTTTGTCAACGCCATCAAGATCGATCAAAACTACGCCGACGCTCACTACCAACTGGCTCAGGTTTACCTCAAGACTCAACAACCGTCGCGCGCTTATCAAGAACTCGTTCGTACTGTCGAGCTACGTCCCGAGGACTACTCGGCCCGTATCGATGTGGCCCAACTGCTGATTGCCGGCGGCCAACTGCAACAGGCGGAGGAGCAAACCGACTGGCTGTTGCAAAATAGCCCCCAAAATCCCAAGGTCCATGTTGCCGCTGCCGAGCTCCTGGCGGCGAAAGCCGACTTCCCGGCAGCAGTTGTGCAAATGCAGAAGGCAATTGCACTCGCTCCAGACGATGGGAACCTGTACCTCAAACTGGCTCTGTTGCTGTTAAAGACCGGTCAACCTGACGCAGCCGAAGCAAGCTTCAGCAAGGCAGTCGCGCTGAATCCCAAGGCTGTGGACGCATGGCTGGTAATGGGGACATACCATCAGGCCAGCGGCCAGTACGACAAGGCTGGGCAGGACTTTCGCCGTGCCATGGACGTCGACCCCAAGAATCCGGAGCCGCGCGCCGCCCTTGCCCGCCTCTTATTGGCTCAGGGCAAGAATGCTGAAGCAGAGGAGTTCCTGAAACAAGCCAAGCGCGACTTTCCGGACAACTCCACGGGCTACCGCCTTTTGGGCGACTTCTACTTTACGACGGGAGACCTGAGCAAAGCTACGGCTGAATACGCTGCCCTCTACCAGGAACATCCCAAAGATATCCAGGTAAAGAAAAACTATATTCAGATCCTCATTCGAAACAAGAGTTACGACGAAGCACGCAAGCTGAATGACGAGATCCTGAAAGCCAGCCCGCAGGACAGCGACGCTCGGCTCTACCGCGGTGAATTGGAAATCGCGGCTGGCGATGCGAATGGCGCCACCGCGACTTTGCAAACCGTGCTCAAGAATGATCCCACCAATGCCGCCGCCCACTACCAGTTGGGACTCGCGTTTCAAGCCTTAGGGAACTGGGAGAGCGCCGAAAGCGAATGGCGGGAAGCGGTGCGGCTTCGTCCCGAATTCATTGAGGCCCAGCGGTCCCTGGCCTTGCTGGCGATGCGCCAGGGAGATATGGGTACGCTCGAACCAGCAGCTACCCAGCTCATTCATCTGGAGCCTTCTTCTCCCGAGGGCTACGCCTTACGTGCCGTATCGCAGATCAACACCAAGCATTTCAACGAGGCTGAGGAAGATATACGCAAAGCGATAGCAGCCGATCCCAAGAGCCACCTAGGCTATGTTCAACTGGGAAATCTTAGGTTCGCGCAGAAACAATATGGCGAAGCCGGCAACGCTTACCAGGACGCGCTTGACCGTGACCCGAATTCTACCGACGCGCTCCGTGGCTTGATGAACTCTTATCTGGCCCAAAATCAGGTCGACAGAGCGCTGGCCGTCGCCAATGCCCAAATCGCCAAGTCGCCCGCTAATGCCAGCTTCTACTATCTACTCGGCAGCGTGCTCTTCCACGACAAGAAGGATTTGAATGGCGCCGAGGCGGCCTTCAACCGGTCAATTGAATTCAACAAGAGTAACCCCGGGACTATAGTCGCGCTGGGCCAGGTACAAGCGGCAAAGGGAGAGAGCGACCTGGCTATCGCCACTTATGAGCAGGCGATCAAAGACTATCCTCGCGTCCCCGATTTCTATATCCTCCTGGGGGAGCTATACGGATCCCAGCGGGATTGGACCAAGGCTCAAGACGCCTATCAGAAGGCCCTGGAAGTCAAGCCTAACGATCCCATTGCTTCGAACAATCTTGCTAACGTAATTTTGCGGACCGGCGGCAATGCGGATGAGGCAATGTCGCTGGCCCAGATCGCGCGCCAGCAGATGCCGGATTCCCCCATTGCGGCTGACACCTTAGGTTGGGCCTATTACCAGAAGGGAGCTTACCGGTCGGCAGTCAGCATGTTGCAGGAAGCGCTGAAGCTGCAGGAAAAGAACAAGGCTCCAGAAAGCGCTGACATTCACTATCACCTAGGGCTGGCTTATCAGAAGACCGAACAACCCGCGCTCGCGCGCCAGCAGTTGGAACGGGTGCTTAGGATCAATCCTAACTATAGCGAGGCCGCCGAGATCAAGAGGCAGCTCACCAGCTTGAAGTCCTAAGAACGGTGTTGAAACCGCGTCCGCCCAGAGATGCAGATCTTTCGAGCCCGACCTACCGTGGCGTTCGAGGACCGGGGCAGAGTGCACAGCGGTTGTCCTCCATGCAACGAACAAGGTTGATTCGTGTACGCTCATCAAATTAAAGAGTGAAGTACTATCCCCGATGTCGCTGGGAAGTGCTACACTGCATCGCCAGGAGAGACGGCCATGGCGCACACCTTCGATCCAGGTTACTTTGCGGAGCCCTTTCGTACCCTCTGTATTGAATATCCCGAGTCAGACGTATATCCGCCTGGCCAGTTTCGGGTCGAGTGGGGGCCCATCTTCCACCGCGGTCGGCTGGATGGCTCGGCGCGTCTGCTAGTGATCGGCCAGGATCCGGCGCAACACGAAACCATCGTTCGGCGTGTTCTGGTGGGTGAGGCGGGGCGCCGGTTGCAGGGCTTCATGGGAAAGCTCGGCATTACCCAGAGCTACGTGATCATCAACACTTACCTTTACAGCGTTTACGGCAGTGTGAAAGCCAGTACCAAGCGTGGAGCTGGCCTGGTCGACTATCGAAACCGCTGGCTGGACGCGTTCCTGTTGGGCACCCAGATCGAAGGCGTGATTGCTCTCGGCACGGCCGCAGCTGAGGCGTGGGCAATGTGGAAGCAGACGCCGCATGGACACTCAGTCGATGTCACTTTCGCACCAATCACGCATCCCACTCAGCCCGAAAGCTCGTCCAATGGCGAGAAGGTCAAGCTGGCAGATGCCACCAAGAAGATGCTGAAAAACTGGAACACAGGGCTAGGCATTTTAAGCCCGGCAGTCTCGCATCCCGATGTGGTCAAGCCCCTCGTTTTATACGGGGACACCTGGGCCGACGGTGATCGACTCCCGATACCGGAGGGAGACATTCCTGCCGGATTACCACCCTGGATGCATGAGCAGGACGGCTGGGCCGTTCGCAAAGGCGACGATGCCCTCAAAAAGAGACGGAACATCACTCTCACCGTACCGAAGGGAGTCGTAAGCTAGCGGAATTTTGAGCGCTGACAGAAGGGTGCGGGCCTTACTACTTCCGCAGGCGGCGACGCTGGCGCAGCACTTCATCGGCAAAGCCGGCTATCTCGATCTCATCGACGTTCGGCGGCAGAGAAAAGGTTCGAGTGCCGTCTCGCTTAACGTCGATTGTGGGACACAAGGGATGCCCACCGCTCGACAGGTCGAGCCGATCTAGACCAGCCGTAGTAACGCTCAGCTTCTTGCCGCGCCAGAGAGTTTTAAGCCGGGTGCGGGGCTGTGAAGCAAGCAGCGCAGCACAGTGCTCAATCAGATCAGCGTTACTATTGAAGATGTCGTTTTCGGTCATGGAGTAAGGCTGGCCTGCGATTCCGCTATCTTCAATCAGAGCTCCACCTGCATCTCCCGATCGCACGGCGCGCCGAACGGCTACTGTGAAATTCACGCCTTGCGGCAATGGCGGCAATGGGTTCTCGGCCGCTCGCATCGCTGCTCGCAGATCGTCGGAAGTCCAGACATTCGCTCCGCCCGCACCCGTTGCCTGACCTATGCAGATAACCGGGCCAATGCGGTTGTCGACGATCCCTGCCGTAAAAAGATCGCCGGATGAATAGGTATTCGCGTCGACGACGGCAACCACGGGTCCGCCGTAGCACTGTCCCAGATCATTGCACTGCTCGATGCTGGTAATCGGCAGATGGCTGGAGTACGGCTCTCCAGTACTTGCGGCAATACCAAGCGATTCAGCCCACGGCCCGAGTTCTCCCTGGTTGAAAGGGGCAGCGGCCATGGCGGCTGTCAGAACGGTCGCACGTAGCGCGAACCTGGTAGGCGTTATCCGATCTGGGGTAAACAGCTGCAACATCCGTTCAGCGGCCCAGATCAGCCCGCCGGGATTATCACGCAAATCCAGGATCAAGCCACGATCAGGCAGGCGAGCGAGCAGTTTGATCGCCGCCTCCAGGAATCCCTGATCGTCGTCGACGTCGAAACTCCAAATCCGGAGGTACCCGAACTTGCCTTTGCTGGTCGTTACCGTTCGCGCCGACAAGAAATCCTGATAGGCCCCAGCCGAGGCATCCCCCGCCCGGCTCCGTGATGCCGCCGCGAGCTCAGCTTGCCATAGAGCGGCGTTAAACATGAGCTTCTTGGCGCGGCGAACTTGCTCCGCCGCGGGATTGATGCCGCGGCGAGATCGAGCAACGCCGCCTCCACTGGCAGTAGGTGCGCGTCCGGGGAAGACAACTCGCCACGGTAGTCGGATCTCCCGGGTTTTGTTCTGGCTATCGCGATATCCCACGATCACCCAATGTTCATCGGGAGGCGGCGCGTACCCCAGTGCACGAAAGGTCATCGATTCCAGCGCGCGTGCACGCCGAGCATCGGGCCGGCCTCCGGTTTCGGTTTCAGCATGGAGATCGACGGCGCGATCGAAGGGTACTCCATTCCACCAATCCAGCGTCACACCAGGCTTGAACTGCCGATCCTTGACTAACTGCCGATTGACCTTAGAGACCACATAGCAAGGATCGTCTTCAGGCCCAAAAGCTTCGACCAGGAACGGCAAGGAAGCCACAGCCTCTTCCAGCGATTTGGGACCCGAATATTGGGTATGGGCATCGCGCAGGCGATTGATCAGCATGGTAAGTGCGCGATGAAATTGGAGGTCATTCAGTCCCGGAACCTGCTGCCGCAAATTCTCAATCGCAGCAAGAGGATCGAAGCCATACAACGCGCGCTTGAGCGGCAAGTGAGCATAGGCTCCGTCGAGCACCTTAGCCCAAGCATCGAGTACGTCGAAACGTTCTCCCCAACTCAGTTTGCCTACACCCGCGGGAAATGCGCGCAACTGGTCGACGAGCAGTTGTCCGCGCTGAGCCGCGACAGCGGAAATGTTTCGCGATTGAGCCGATCGATTTCGTTTTGCCGTCATCGTTGTTTATCCGAAAAACGACTTAAGGCCGTCGAGTAGTCCGCCATGGAATCCATGGCCGTGTATGGAGGTGAAGAACGCTTTGTCATGCACGAGGGAGGGCAGCGGCGGGATGACCACTGCCTGGGGATCAGGCGGCGGTCCGGCAAACGCGCGACCGGCGCCTCCGGGCATGTCCAGCATCAGTTCCAGGGGGGCATCCGCTGCGTTGATGGGGCCTGCGAAACTTCGTCTGAGGCCCTCAGCATGTTTTAGGGCGGCGGCAGGGTCCTTTCTAACGGCATTTATCCGACCTGTAATATCGGACCATGACCAGGCCTTACTCGGGTCGGCGGGATCGGGTATTGCAAGCTTTCGCTTTATGCCTGCTATCGTGAACCGTGAGGCATTGCTCGCGGAAATCAGCTTCGCATCGCCGTACCTGGGATTCCCGCCTACGACCACAAGCATTACTTCCTTTTCCGTAGCCGCGACCACTTGCGAAAAGACATCGGCAGTACCCGGCGAGCGGATGACCGTCACATCGCCAAACCCACCTTGCACCAGCCTTCCGACGGGGCGAGACCAGCACCGGGCTAGTGCATCACCCGGGTTTGACGTAATCATCTCCACCAAGTCCTGATCTGTCAGGCCAAATCCCAGAGCGTCGCTCGCCAGCTTGGCAACTTTGATCTCTCCCAGGATGTGTTTTGTTCCGGAGGGCCCCCAATCAGAGCCGAGGCAAATGGAGACCCCCTGTTGCTTGGCGGCTTTGATGTTCGTGGTGGAGCCGTAAAGCCACAAATTCGAGAACGGCGACCAGGCCACGGTGCCGGCATCGGACGGGCTCCATCGTTCCCAATCGGCCTTGGCGATCGCGTTGCAGTGGATACCTATGAATGTCTTTTGTAGGCAGCCCGCATTCGCCACGTCGACGAACTCACGCGCCACCACGGAGCCCACTTGGCCTTCAGCGCAGTGATAGATGAATCCGGCGCCCCGGCCTTCCGCCTGCGCCATCTTCCCGAGTTCAAGAGGGAGTTTGGTGAGCGCCGAGGTGTAAATGAGATTCGGATTTGCGACTCCAGCCTTTTCGTCATCTACGTTGCGCACCACATCAAGATGTTCGCGATTGGCAGCGGGCCAGCCTTGAATGGAAGTTGTACCTCCGACCAGGGCTCGGGCTTGGACATAGGCAAGAAGAGCTTCCGGAGCAGCTTTGGCAATCACCCATGCCGGCCAACTGATGGCGGACTTGTAGGTCGGCGCGTCAGTCCAGTCGTTGTGATGGAGAAATGGTTTCTTTTGCTTGGGCTCGGACCAGAGAGGAAGGGTATTGTATCCAAGATGATTGTGGAGATCGATGAAGCCGGGCAGCACAAACCCATCTCCGACATCGATAAGCGGGGCATCTTCAAGGCCAGGAGGTCCAGGGGAATTTCCCCGCGTTACGGCACTGATAAGCCCGTCGTCGCCTAACCATACCCGCCCGGGAAAAACCTCGGATGGGTTGTCGCGACTGAGCGGAACAATCGTGCCGGCAATCACCAGTCCCATTGTCCCTCCACCACGTGGGCGTGATTAACTCCCTCATCCGCGAAGCAACCGGATGTCGCGTGTAGCCTACATCTTCTCTGGACTAAGCCCAAACAAAAAAATTTCAGCCTGCACACGTGCTCACCGAAAAAGCTTTGTTCAGCAGGCTGAATTGCGGGAGCCGAGTCGACCTCACCTCCAATAGCCCCATTTGTCAACGAACCTGAGGATGGCGAGCTGACGCACAAGGTTGTGATCAGTCGGGCGATGGCCGATCACTTCTGCCCGAATGAGATTCGATCGGCAAATCCGTCATCATGGACGTTCACCAATACATGAAAAAAAGGGCCAATCCAAAAGCTTCTGGACCAGCCCTTTGCTCTATTTACCTGCAGCGGTTTTGTTGCTAATTAGAAGCCATATTTACGCAGTATCGCCTTAAGCTCGGCAACAACGCTCGGCCCCTTTTCCGATTCCAATGCCTGCTCTAACTGACGGTAGTGGGCTGGCTCCGGAATTTCGGGCCGTACCGGGACCCGCGCAGCCTGGCGGGCTGCAGTGACCCGCTCGGCCAAACGCAAATCAGGATAGACTTCGTCGATGGCGTGAATCAGGACAGCTTCCTCGGCGGCAATCACGTATCCCGGATCGAACCAATGCACCGGCTCGCCGTGGAACGGCACCTTGCCGACATAACGCGAGGAAATCTCGCTCTGCAGCGAGCTCAAGATTCCGAGACCAGGATGTGCCGGCTCTTTCCATGCGGTGAAATGGGCAGGCTCCATGAAATCGGTGCGGAGTTTGAGTTTGAGGGCCGGATACCACAGCAGATAAACACGGTATTTTCCGGCCGCGACCTTGCCAGGGAGCGCTCCTTTGGTGGAAACGGCGGAGGTGATTTTCTCAAACAGCGTTCCCTTCAGATTGTCTGCTCCCACGGTTACGCTTTTGAGTTTGAGGTTGTCTCCGACTTCGATATCAACGGGGATGGCGGTAGTCACAACAAAGCCGATCTGCCGTGATACTTCGTCGAAGGCCTCGTCGATTTTGCTTTGGTAGTTGTCGCGAATGAAGGTATAGATGGCAATCAAATTATCGTTGAGCGAAACGAGCATGGGCGGGGCCTGTTCCGAGGGCTCATACACAGGTTTCAGCATTGGGTGACCTCCTTAAGGACAGCATGGCCACGGAGCGATCGCTCCGGTCTGGAGATGCGTTTACAAACTTAGTCAGCAGGTTGACACACCTCGGCTCCTACGGCGGCGCCGATCTGTGCTGCCAGTTGCGCTTTGAATTCCTCGTAAGGTACCGGCGTGGGAAACACGCCGAACCACCCTGGCTCTTCCATGGCCATGGCGGATTGTTCCAGATGTTCCAGACTCTGCGTGCCGCAGTAAGGCGCGGGTTTGCTCGTCCGGAACGGCAGGGTTTGAGTGGGTGAACGGTAGTTTGGCACGGTACGGTCTTTTCCTCGGGTCTCATACGCGTGATTCAGCCAGTCGAGTACCCACTGCCCTTGAGCGTGCAGGCCGGTGCCGGCAGCGTCGACCTTGGCCCGCATCTCGCGTGCGAACCCTCGGATCCCGATCTGGTCCTGGGGATCACACCCGGCGATGTAATCGTAGATTTCGCACAGGTATTGATAGGTATCAAGATTGGTTTGCTTGATGAAGTTCCTGACCGCCGCGCGCATCGATTGGGTCAACACTTCGGGATGAAAACGCCGCAATAGCTGGAAGCAGAAGTCCACCTGCATGTTGAAGTAGTGCAGGCCATAGTCGCTGAAGTTACGGTCAAAGAAAGCGTAGTTCGCGATCTGGTGGAAGGCTTCGCAGGAGGGGTCGCTGAGCCGGTAGTCGAAGCCGAAATAGTCGCCCAGAAGGCGGCACTGGGGAGCGAGCTTGGCCTCCAGTCCGGTTCCGGCGTACGCTTCGGCGCGGCAGAAATTGAGCGGATTTTCGATGTGCCGCTCGAGGAAGCGGAGGTTAATCCGAATATCGTCCAGCACCGTGTCCGGCTCGAACATCAGCAGGTTGAAGGCGATGTGGACATCGAAGTCGTTGAGGATTCGCAGTGCGTTGAGAATCTGCTCGAATTCGCACTTGCGGTTCAGGTTGTGCAACCCGCGTTGTGAGGCATTTTCCACCCCGAGAAATACCCGGAAGAGTCCCAGGTCATCGAGCACCCGGATGGTGTCGGTGGTAATGCTGTCGGGCCGCGCTTTGATGGCGATCGCAATGCCTTCGACCTTCTCTCGCTTGAGGGCAGCACGCAGCTCTTCGAACCGCTGCAGGGCTTTCTCGGAGTTCGGCACGAAGAAGTTGTCATCCTGAAAGTTAAAGACCCGAACACCGTGCTGGAAGTACATTTCCTTCATCTCAGCGACGATGTTCTCGACGCTGCGAATGCGGAACTTCTTCCCGCCGCCGCGCTCGTACCAGGCATTGATGCTGCAGAAAGCACAGTTGCGCCAACATCCGCGGCTGCTCAGGATGCTCGCGATCCGCTTGTCATAGTAATCATGGAAGGTGATGCGCTTGGGAAACGGCAGGACGTCGAGATCTTGTGGGTTGGCCTTCGATGGATTGGTGACAATGTACCCATCGGGCCGCCGGTAACACAGGCCCGGCAGGGTAGATACTTGATGCAAGTGATTGGCCAGCTCACACATTAACTCTTCGCCCTCACCCAAGCCGATGGAGTCGAAGGCGGGGAAGTCTTGCAGCAGCCTTTCGCAGTTGAAAGAAGCAAAATGGCCGCCGGCGATCAGGTGACCGCGATATCCCGACTCACGAAGGGCCCCTGCCAGATGGCAGAATTCCCGTGCCCGTCCGGTGAAAACCATCGACAGCCCGGTAATCTCAGGGTGAAAGGCCTCGATTTGCGCAACCGCATCGGGGAGATCATTTTCGGAGTTAAACGCAACAATGGCGACCTCGTGGCCGGCGTGCTCAAGGGATGAGGCCATGTATCGTAAGCCGAGGTTTTCCTCTAATTCCGCTCCGACGAGAGCAACTTTCATAGGGTCCCCCTCTGCGATGAATTGGAAGACGAGAATGGCTGGTTGCGGCTGGAAAGGAGCGTCAGTGTCTTGTATCGGGTGAGTTGCTGGGGAGCGAGAGTTTTCTGGATTGGCATGCACACCCCCATGCAAACATTCCGCATGAAAGACAAGACATTTGGGCGCTGCTTCAACCAGGGCCGTTCAACCTCCTGCTGAGGTGCAGGACGGCGAGGGAGCTATACTCCCCAACCACTTGGTACGCCCTTACGCTGCCCAACGCAGTGACCTGGAACACAGTTACTTGTGATAGAAATCTGCTCGCCTCGGCTCAACCGCTGCAGATTCCGGCAAGGAGCGTATTATGATGAATGCATCAGGTACTTGCATTCGTCTGCAAGGACAGGTGGGGCTGACTGAATCGCAGGGGGTGGCGATACGAATAAGAAGCGTGAGATGCAAAAAACTGCGAGTAGGTATCTCGTGTCATTTGACGTGGAGCCTTACCACCAGGGAACCCGCCATCATTGGATGATCTGCAACTCGCAAAACCCTGATGAATTAGTGTCCTGGGGCCACGCCCCCACGCGTGAACTGGCCGAAACGGCTGCCGAGAAAGAGGTCGAAGACCTGTCTTCCGGGCGGACGCAGGGCGGTCAGGCTGCCAGCGGCGTGAAGCCTTACACCCACCGCATTGCCAATCGAAACTATTGACCAACCGCAGGGAAGCCGGTAGATCGTCTACCGGCAGCGACGTCATACTTCGGGAGCCTAGCTATCGCCGGTCGTCCGAACTTGTGCGGGCCTTTTTGCGCGCGCGCTTGCGTGCCAGGGCCTGCTTCACCCGCTTCTTCTCACCTGGCTTCAGGTAAAAGGAATGGCGCTTCACGTCTTTAATGATGTCTTCGGTTTGAACCTTGCGTTTGAACCGACGCAGAGCGTTTTCTAGCGATTCGCCCTCTTGCAACCTAACCTCTGCCAAATAAGCCTCCAAAGGGTGCCGTTCACCGGCCTCAATTTGAGTTTATATCATTCGCGAATTATCCGCCTGGCGCACCCGCCTTGCAAGGCAACCGTGATATTGAATCGGCGGCGGATAAACAGAATCAAGATAAGTGGTAATCTGGACACCTATGGCAGGAAGTTCTCGTACAACTTTTACCAAGCGGCAGAAAGAGCGGGCACGTCAGGAAAAGCGAGCCGAAAAGGCGGAGCGGAAAGCGCAACGCAAGCAGCTCGGCGATGCCCAGCCCGGTGTTTCGGAAACCCAACCCCTTGCAGATCTGGTAGTTACGCACGATGAAGACGGCCAGCCGCAGGGTTTCGATTTTCACGATTTCGGGAAGTAGTTTCGAAGTCGCAGGTCGGTGGGTTCGAAACGTTTCGAGCCCACTATGATACAGTTCTAGGTAGACGCTACTGGCTACGGCCGCTTGCAAGCGACATCCGATCCGCAGTTTGATCCGATCTCCCGCCTTTCCTGCTTCCGTTTCGATTTCAGCGCCGAATAACAATTAGAGCGGCCTCAGTTGTATCTTCGCGACTCGCCCGCCAACGGATCACCCATCGCGTGAACCACGGCGGACTTTCTCGCGAGACGCCTCTCCAGGAAAGAAAAAAATCGTTTGACACAATTCAAAGATATGCCCCTGTCTGCTGGGCTCCAGCAGAAGCTGGCACAGTTCCATTTCACTAACCCGACGCCGGTTCAGGCGTCCGCGATACCTCCCGCATTGGAAGGTAAAGATGTATTGGCCACGGCACAGACTGGCACCGGCAAGACGCTGGCTTTTCTGATCCCGACCATCGAGCGCCTGGCGATCCACGACTCCGAGCGCCAGATAGCGGCGCTGATCCTGGTGCCAACGCGAGAGCTGGCGATGCAGGTCCACGAGCAGTACGAGAAGCTTCGGGCACGCAAAGCGACTCCGGCCGCGCTGGTCATTGGCGGCATGAGCGAACAACGTCAGATCCAGGCGATCCGCAAGGGAGCGACCGTGGTCATCGCAACGCCAGGGCGGCTGGAGGATTATCTTCGGCGCAAGTTGGTTGACCTGCGCAAGGCCAAGATACTGGTTCTCGATGAATCCGACCGCATGCTCGACATGGGCTTCCTTCCCGCCATTCGCCGTATTGTGGCCGAGCTGCCCCGCGAGCGCCAGACCCTGTGCTTCTCGGCGACGCTGGAAGCGTCGGTGGCCAATCTGGTGAACGACTACATGAACAAGCCGGTGCGTGTGGCGGTCGGTTCGCCTTCTAAGCCGGCCGACACGGTCGAGTTGCAGGCCTTTGAGGTTCCGCAAGCTGAGAAGTCCGAGGTGTTGCGCCAGCTCCTGAATGCGGAAAAAGGTCAGACCCTGATCTTCGCCCGCACCAAGCATGGCACCGAACGCTTGGCTAAGAACCTGATGCGCGACGGCTTCGCGGCGGCGATGATCCACGGCGATCGTAGCCAGTCACAGCGCACCGGCGCGTTAAGCGGATTCGAAGATGGCAAGTTCCAGGTGTTAGTGGCGACCGACGTGGCCTCGCGTGGAATCCATGTCAACAACGTTGCGCACGTGATCAACTACGACCTGCCGCAGATTCCCGAAGATTTCATTCATCGCGTTGGTCGTACCGGACGCATGGGCTCGGCGGGTCGCGCCTCGACCCTGGTTTCAGGAGCCGAGATCGGCGAATTGCGATCGATGGAACGCTCCCTGAAGCTCAAGATCGAGCGCAAGCAGGTCAATGCCAGCGGACGAGCCGTAGCTCGTGCGATCCATGACACGCTGCCGAAACGTACGCTCTCCCGTATGCCAGGGGAAGTATTCTCTTAAGAGAAAATCCTGACGGCGTATAATGGAGTCATCTCGCAAGATTCGAGATGGCTCCTTGCCCTTCCTGCTCTTCGAGGAAGAGGACACAACCTTCAGCGCCACTCACCCGCGCTCTCGCAATAATCGCGACGAGAGTTTCTCTTGCCGACGGCAGATCCTCGATCCGTCTGCTCTTCAGTGAGGTTACTCGTGATGAACGTGGGACATCCGCCATCGACCCCGAAGGTCTTTGTCAAACTCACCATTCTGCTGGTGGACGCCAATTCCGAGAGGCGTGCGTTGCGCCGGAAAATCCTGGCACTTCATGGTGTGGAAGTCGTAGGCGCGAGTGATCTGACGGAAGCCACCTCTGTCTGGCATCGCGATCGCTACGACATGGTGCTGATTGACATTCGCAGAGATCACCGCGGTTCGCTTGCCTGGCGCGATGAGATCAAGAAAGAGAAGCCTCAGCAGGTGGTCGCCTTCCTGGTAGGCAGACCGCGATATGTCGACTTCGAGCCGTTGGCTGACTCTTACGCCGCAGAAGAGCATGGCTCGCAATGGGGCGATTCGCTGCGCCAGGCGGTCAGGAAGAGTTGTGAATCCTTGCCGCAACGCAACAGCTTCGCCGAAGCGGGATGGCGCATCACGGCCGCAAGAAAGATAAGCGGAACCCCCAACGCGATTTCGGAAATAGTGAAAACAACGGAGATCGATTCGCGTCCGATTTCTGTTGCAAGGGAAGAGACAGGTGAGCCGTCTCTTTCCGCCACATACCGATCCGACATGTAAATCAGCCATCGCTACGAACGCTTCTAGAAGCCCATCGGACCACAGCGGGAGAATCAAATGACCAACGAACTACCAATGACAAACGAAGTACTATCGAAGACATCTGTGACTGCGCTGGAGCACATTTTGAGCAGCGCTGTCGTTCTGAATTGGGATGCTGTGGCGTGTCAGTCGCAGGCTGCCATGGTGCGGATTGAGTATCACGTCGGAACGGATGGGGCAGTGGAGTCTCTGAAACTGTGGGCCCGCGCTCGGGAATACTGGAGCTTGATCTGTGACTACTCGCCTCACATGGCATGGTCGGACGGGCCGCGCTTTTCGAACGGCTACCACTCAAGACCACTCGGCAGGCTGTTGCAGTCCATCCTAATGAATCAAAGTCTGTTTCAGTATGACCGCAGCCCGAACAGTAACACCACACTTGAGATCGGTGCTCCGACGGCCGAAGATGCCGACTACGCGATGCAACGGGTGAACGAAGCGTTTCCGGCGCCCTTCGTGACACAGAAACCGTTTACGCGCCCGGTATTATCGACCGGCGGCGCAGCGGTTCGACATTGAGATCAAGCCGCCCGCAAATCGCATGGCGGCTGTCAATCTGAACACATGCTGAAATCACATAAGCAGGCAGTTAGCGATATCAAATCAGCGCATCAGCGGGTGCGCAAGGCCAAGGAAGAGTGCGACAAGCTGAAAGAAAAGCTGAAAAAAGCACAGGCCCGTCTGACAGTGGAAAAAGATCGACTTAGGAAGAGCCAAGAAGCGCTGGAAACCTGAAAGCCTTACAATTCAGCGACTGGCACCCTGCAATAGCAAGAAGCAAAGCCAGAAACGCTCCTTCCGATCTTGCATCTGACATATCATGCGAAAACGGCTAGTCGCTCCAACTCGCCAAAGCAATTCTGAGTCTGCCCACGACTGGCTTGAGTTGGACAAAGCAGCTTCGGTCGAAGTCACCTCCGAAGCTGAGGGATATCCCGTCGAAGGAGCGCTATTGAGCGATGGGCAGCGCGGTTGGCGCGCCGATACGCCGGGTATGCAAACCATCCGTCTGTTATTTGATAGTCCACTTACGATTCGCATCGTTCGGCTGGTCTTTAGAGAAGAGGAATCTGCCCGCACGCAGGAGTTCGTGCTGCGCTGGCTCCCGTCCGGAGCTGAGTCATGGAGGGATGTGGTCCGGCAACAGTGGAATTTCAGCCCGCCACAAACGGTGGAGGAAGTCGAAGAGTACAAGTTGGAACTCGCATCGGCCGTGGCGCTTGAACTGAGTATCACCCCCGATATCAGCCACACTGAGGCGCGGGCCTCGCTGGAAAAATTGCAGATTTCTGATCACGAAAGAAGAAAATAGGAGCACCTTCCCGAGTGTGCTCCCATTCGAATAGTTTCAGAAGTACCCACCCATCAGCCGAGCAACGATCGCCGCAGGAACCCGGCTTGGCCATTAACCAAGCAGCCGCCGACGCAGGATCGTTCGCGGATGCCTCACCCAATTGTTCCGGCCCTTAAGAGTGCTCCTCTGCTGCTCTCACACTGAAAAATGATTTGCGGCCATGGGCATTTCTGGAGAAAGTTGCAAACAGAAAAAGGTCGGCCACCAGGTGTGCGCGGGGATGAATGGGAACGCCGGTGGGATTGGTCGCGACGGTCGCGTCTTTAACCTTTGCTACCAGCCTCCAGATAAGAGTGATGAATGACCCCTGCATGTCTCGCGTTTTGATGATGGCCTCCTCCTTGTCTCTTGCCGAGTCTCGAGTGCGGCTGAAGCGATTGGCGCTCAGTTCCGCTCTCGTAGTGTCACAATGAGCCGATTTGGTCCGGGGATCAATACTTGCGAGCTGATGTCGAAGTAAGTTGGAGGTCAACGGCTAGGTATCAGAAAAATAAGCACTTGAAGCGACATGTCATCAAGTGAAGCGATTGTTAAAGGATTGTTTCGATGTATAATCGCCCACACCTAAACGCCCGGAACTGGAAGGAATCGATTGAGCGCCACACACCGACTTCTGCGATTCGGGGTGTTCGAGCTGAATCTCGACACGGAAGAGTTGCGCAAAGAGGGCATCGCGCTAAAGCTGGGTCCCCAACCCTTCAAGGTGCTGGCCATTCTGGCCGGCCGCTCTGGGCAGATCCTAACCCGCGAGGAGATCCGCCAGGAGGTCTGGGGCGACGAGACCTACGTTGACTTCGAACACGGCCTCAATCAGTGCGTCAAGCAGATCAGAACCGCGCTGAATGATAATTCATCCCGCCCGTTGTACATCGAGACGCTGCCCCGCAAGGGATACCGCTTCCTCGCGCCGGTCACTTCCAAGACCATTGCCGTCATACCGAAGGTGACCGCGTCGAGTTCGGGCGTGCAGCCACGGGTTGTTTTGCCGAGCCCTGGTATCTCTGCTGGATCTGTACCCGCGCCCCTGGCGCCGGTCGCCGTAGCGCGGGCCACTGCTCCTGTTCCGGAAAATCCGATCTCCACACCCATTCCACTGGAAGCTAACGTTAGAGAAGACGCAGCCGCTGCCGAAAAAGCGGCGCCGGAAGCATCAAAACACAGCCGGCTACGGAGGTTGATTGGGTGGCTGGCTCTGCCCGTGCTCGCCGCGGTGGGCATAGGGTTTTATTGGAATTCGCAAAAAGCGAACGCGCTAATGGAGAAGGACACGGTGATCCTGGCAGATTTCGCGAACTCTACGGGTGACCCGGTCTTCGACGACACCTTGAAGCAAGCTCTGCGGATTCAATTGGAGCAGTCACCCTTCCTCAATCTGATTGATGATCGGAAGGTAAACGCGACTCTCAAGCTGACGGGACGTTCGCCCGCTGACCGGCTAACCCCCGAGGTGACCCGAGATGTTTGCCAGCGAGTCGGCAGCAAGGCCATGTTCACGGGTTCGATTGCCGAACTAGGGACACAGTACGTCGTAGGTTTGAAGGCGGTGAACTGCAACTCGGGCGACCTTCTGGCCGAGGCACAGGAGCGGGCCAACAACAAAGAGGAGGTCCTCAAGGCCCTGGATCGAGCTGCCCTCAGCGTCAGGCACAGGCTGGGCGAGTCGCTTCGTTCCGTTCAGAATTTCGCCACTCCCGTCGAGGAGGCGACTACTCCTTCGTTAGAGGCGCTGAAGGCTTATAGCCTGGGACGAAAGATGGCGGCTGTCAAAGGAGATACTGCCGCTCTTCCTTTCTATAAGCAGGCAGCAGAGCTGGATCCGAATTTCGCTATGGCTTATCGATACATGGCGACTGCCTACACAAATCTCAATGAAGGCGGACGAGCGGCGGAGAATGCAACCAAGGCGTACGAGTTGCGCGAGAAGGTGAGCGAGCGGGAGCGGTTCTATATCGAGTCAAGTTACTACGCCCTTACGACGGGAGAACTGGAGAAGGCGACGCAGGTCTTTGAACTGTGGCAGCAAGCCTACCCAAAAGACTCTGTGCCTTACTTGGACATTGGATGGATCTGCTCTTACCTCGGGAACTGGGAAAAAATGTTGGAGGAATTACGGGGGGCAGTCCAGCTGGATCCGAATAACGGAACTAACTATTCCAGCCTCGGCAACGCCTACGCCAGCCTCAATCGGCTGGCCGAGGCAGACGCGGTCTACAAGCAAGCCGAGGAGCGGAAGCTGGGAGGCGAGTTACTTTTTCAGAACCGCTACCAGTTGGCTTTTCTGAATGGAGATAGCACCCAAATGGCGCAGTTAGTCGCGGCCGCGATGGGAAAGCCAGGCACGGAAGATCCGCTGCTGGCTTCGCAAGCGGACACGGAGGCGTGGTATGGAAAGTTGAAGCACGCGCACGCGCTGACCCAGCAGGCGATGGATTCAGCGACGCGCAATGGGGCAAAGGAAACCGCCGCTACCTATCAGGCGGCGGCGGCATTACGTGCCGTGGAATCGGGTAACCGAGAGCAGGCGCGTGCCGAGGCCAACGCCGCAATGGAACTAGCCCCGGATCGTGACGTGAGTGTGATGGCGGCGCTGGCCCTAGCGCGGGCAGGGGACATAACAGGAGCGGAGAAGCTCGCGGCCCAACTGGATAAGACCTTCCCGTCGCACACGCTGGTCCAGAAGTATTGGCTGCCGACGATACGGGCTGCCATCGCTCTGGAACACAAAGACGCGAACCAGGCAGTTGAGCTACTGAACGTAACCAGCGCTATAGAACTGGCCTCTCCCGTGGCAGTCAGCGTAACCTTGTGCCCGGTCTATTTGCGTGGTGAGGCTTATCTCATGTTGCGCGACGGAAAAGCGGCGCGAGCAGAATTTCAGAAGTTCATCGACCACTATGGTCTGGTGGGAAACTCTCCTTGGGGAGCGCTGGCTCGGCTGGGCCTGGCTCGCGCATACGCACTAGACGCCGAAACCGATTCGGGCAGTCGCGATAAGGCCCGCGCCGCCTACCAGGAGTTTCTTACCCTCTGGAAGGATGCCGATCCTGACATTCCCGTCTACAGGCAAGCCAAAGCAGAGTACGCGAAGCTGATCAAACAGTGAGGCAGGCCGGAGGGCCAGTGCCCACTCTACTTCGTTTTGTATTTAGGGCTGGGTTGCGGTTTGTTTCTTGCCGCGGACGCTGGTAAATCTCCGCACTACAAATTCCTGGACGATACCCGCAAGACTACCCTCGGCAATTCTGACTGCCGAGTTTTGCATAACCAGGCTTACGCTGCGATCGGAAGCAGGATAGTAGAGGTACGATACCCCGCCCGATACGAAGCTGCCGAGAATGCCGGAGTAGTTCACCTGCCTCTTCCCGTTATCGCCTCTGCACATGACCGCGTTGCTGATGGCGTACATAAGCCGGGATTTAGTAGTCCCTGTCCCCTTGTAGAAGTAGCGCGGGTCCTGATGGAATAGCGAGGGAAGAGCTGCGCTGCCGACGAACGTGCCGACCACGATGTCAGCGTAAGCTGCACCCAGGCGCTTGCCATATCCCTCTGCGCCCTGGCCATAGCCGGGAAATTCATCGGCCGCCTGATAGATACCCGCGATGGCCCCGGCTCCCGCAATCGTGATCGGATCGGTTACAGACTTAAACGCCAACTTAAATTTCTGCCGGGGCACGAGAGGAGCAGGATTGGGCTCATAGGTTACATAGAAGTTGGGAATGAAGCCGAAAACGCGCTGGTGCACCTCTTCCTGGAGTTGCTCTTCGGCAACTTGGACGGGGGTGAGTTCGACGTCAACTGAGGCGGTTACGATGGTGATGGTCAGCGCGATCGCGGGCACCACCACGGCCTGTCCGGCGCGTACCTCGCCAGAGTAGATCTTCGTATCAAAGCCGGGTGCTGTCACCGTAAGGTGAAACGGACCGGGGGTGACATTGGCGAACGTGTACTCGCCGTTCGTACCAGAAACCACTTGTTGTTTCTCGGAATCCTTATCGCCCGCCAATGCGATCTGTGCGCCTTCGGCAACTGCACCGGCCTGATCGGTGACAGTTCCAGAGATGCTGCCCAGAGAGGCGGCCTGTGCCGGAGAGGTTTTCGTGTCAGACGCAGCCGGCGTCTTCGCTGCGCTCGAACTCTTGGCCTGTCCTCTGGAAGGCCGTTTCGATTGAGACAGCGCCACCTGGGGAAAAGCAAAAGCCACAACCAGCAGGCTCAATAACGGCAAGCGCCACCGATAGCCCGCACTAGTCAGTCGCCGGAGCAAGTACATCTCTGGCAAGGTCTCCTTTTATTGCACCTATCGATTTCGCTACAAGAGATCAGATGCCGTAGCAGTGGATCCGGTTCCTTTCGCTGGTCGATTGTGGATTCCGTGTATCGCAACGGAAACACTCATTGTACGTGGGCAGAGCACGATCAGGAAACCGCCGCCCCGGCCAGGACCGACCACAGACGGGCGCCAGCGCTCGAATGTTATTCCGCCCGGGTAGGCGATTTGGTTCCAGGAATTGCGACTACGCGCTGGGGGCTAAACTAGAGACCATGTGGCGAAGCTTGCATCGTTTGCTGCTGCCGGTGTTGCTGGTTAGCGCGATAACTCCATTCCTTGGCGCCGTGCCTGCGCAGGCTCAACAGCAGACGAACCGGCTGATACTGAAAGACGGCTCCTATCAGTCCGTTGTGAAGTATGAACGCCAGGGTAATCGAGTCCGCTATTTCAGCGCCGAGCGTTATGAGTGGGAGGAAGTGCCCGCCTCGTTGATCGACTGGGACGCCACCAAAAAATACGCCGACGATCTTGCCTCGGGCAAGCTGCGGGTTCACGCCGAGACTCCCGAGGAGCGCGAAGAGCGGGAAGCGGAGGAGGCCAATTCACCGGAGATCGCTCCTGGGCTGCGGCTGCCCGGTTCCGGCGGGGTCTTCCTGTTCGAGACCTCCAACGGGAAGCAGGAGGCAGCGGAGATTCTCCAGAACGGGAGCGAAGTCAACCAGAACAAAAAGAAGAACGTGCTGCGTGCGGCGATTAATCCCCTCGCCAGCTCAAAGCAGTCATTCGAGTTGAAGAGCGCACATGCGCAAATTCAAGCGCACAGCGGTCAGCCTGTGCTGTACGTTGATATCGATGAGGGAGCGTCCGACATTTCGCCCAGCGACCGCTTTCGTATCATTCGCGCCGAGGCAAAGAATGACGCGCGTGTGATCGGCAACCTCAAGGTCACGTTCAGCGGGAAGACCAGTCAGCAGAGCGCCATGATTCCAACGACGGTAGAAAAAATCGGCAAGGGAGAATGGCTGAAGGTGACTCCGGCAAGGGAGCTCACACCCGGTGAATATGCGCTGGTGGAGATGCTCGGACCGCAGGAGATGAATCTGTACGTCTGGGACTTCGGAGTGAATGCGCAGGCGCCTGCCAATCCCAACGTGTGGCGTCCCGCGACTCCGTAAGTCCGAATCGGTCGAGCTTGCCGATCGCCACCTTGGCAGGATCAATCGCCGGCGGTGGGATCGCCGAGGCCTACCACCCCGAGACCGGCGACCGCAATGTTGTCGCGACCAGATTGCTTCACCTGGTACATCAACTCATCGGCGCGGTGGACAATTTCCTGCGGCGTAGTTGCGTCATGGGGGTAGCCGGACACCCCGATGCTGGCGCGTAGTTGAATGGAGATGTTTTTTTCCGGCCGCCACTCCCGGTTATGGAAGGCGCGCGCGATACGTCGTGCGACGAACAGAGCCGAGTCGCGCGAGGTCTGGGGCAACAGGATGGCGAATTCGTCGCCGCCGTAGCGGAAGGCCGCGTCGATGAGCCGCAGGTTTTCGCGCAAACACTGGCCAACCATTCCGATCAGCTTGCTGCCGACCAGGTGCCCGTACTTGTCGTTCACGCTCTTGAAGTGGTCCAGGTCCAGAAACAGCAGCGAGAATTCGTATCCGAAGCGGGACGAGCGATGTACCTCTTCATCGAGTACGGTGAAAAGATGCCGCTGGTTATAAAGCTTCGTGCAGTCGTCGGTGATACTGAGTTCCTGAATGCGGCGAACAGCGCGCGCATTCTCGATGGCAATGGCGGCGTAATCCGCGATGGTTCGCAGGAAGAGTTCGTTTTGCTGGTAGACCCGGAGGTCGATTCCCAGCAACTGAATGACCCCGAAGAGGCTATGGACACTGCGAACGGGCAGGCAAACCACGGCGCAGTCGTCGGCAATCAGAGGATCGACCGTATCCTCGTCAATGCGCGGGTCGAGGCGAAGGTCGGAGATAACAAGGGGTTCGCCGGTTTCGATGACCCAGCGGGCCAGAGTTTGCTTGGTTTTCATCCGGACGTCGCTGAGCCGCTGAAAATCGGGCTCGACCGGCGCAGCGTATTGCAGTTCACTGCTGCCTTCCTCCTGCATAATGAGCGCCCAAGTGACCGGCTCGAAATAGGCGGCCATCTTCTGCATGATGGTTTCAAGAATGAGGTCGAGATCAAGCGACGAAGTCAGCGCTTTGGCTACATCGTGAAAGATGCTGAGGTCGTAGAGTCTTGACTCTGTGGCCGCAGAGGCGATCTTCATGGGGAACCCAGGGTTACGTCCTTAGCTTGAACCCAACTCCGAGAGAGGAATTGCAAAACTGGGCACTATGGTACTAGAAAGCGGCCAATTGTAATACACCGAAAATTGACCGGACCGAAATCCTGCCATGATGGAGAACTTGACCGCCTGGGTTTGACACCCAGTTAGTCTCTTTCTATCATTCGCGCAGCATCTGCGTTCAACCGGATTGCGGGGATTTTTGGATACGAGGCAACAGTCCGCACGCTTGTTCGGGGAACGGCTACGCCGCGAACGTGAGATGAGGGGTGTCTCCCTGGACGAAATCGCGGAGTCCACCAAGATTGGCACGCGCCTTCTAAGGGCGCTGGAAGAAGAGCAATTCGACCTGCTGCCGGGTGGGATCTTCAATAAGGGGTTCGTGCGAGCCTACGCTAAGTACCTGGGGATGGACGAAGACCAGGCGGTTGCCGATTACCTTCAGGCCGCGGGCAATGGCGAACCCGACGTCCAGTTGATCGCCCAACAGAGCGACAGGGTCGAATACAAATACGGCGACTCCGGAAGCGCAACGCGGCGAGGATTCCCCTTTCTTCCGGTTTTGCTACTACTCTTGGTGGTGGCTGTTGGCTTTGGCGGCTGGAAGCTCTACCAGCGGCACCTGGCGGAAAGACAGGCTTGGGAAGCCGAACAGGCGGCGTCGGCGGCATCGCCGTCGACGAGCGTTTCTCCTCAGCCCATCCCGAGCGACACTGGTCAGAAGAGCGACGTCGAGGCATCACCCGGAACTCAGGGTACACGGCCCCCGTTGTCTGCGGAGCGGGCATCCTCAGCAGCGACTGGGGATACTTCGCCTGCCACAGGCTTTGAGGTAGTGGTGAAAACCACTGGCCGAGCTTGGGTTTCCCTGAAGGCGGACGGCAAGATCTTGGTTCGGGGCGTACTGGACGCTGACCAGGTCAAAACGCTCCGTGCCAATCAGGAGATCGTGGTGTGGACGGGAAATGCAGGCGCGACAAAGGTTTCGTTCGAAGGCACACCAGTGCCTGTAGAAGGTGGCGTTAACGAAGCGAGGGTGCTCGTATTCAAGCCCAACGGACTGCAGCCCACTCCGCAGCCGAGTCCCCGGCCGGCGATCCAACCTCCTACTCAGCCGACGGCAGAGCCGTCCCCATCCCCTCAATGAACCTGTCAGGCTCCGCATCGTGAAAAATCATGGAGAGCATGTAGTACGGGTCGAAGCCGAGGCGCTACGCGCTTTGGCTGACCGCATCGCAGGCCCGATGGGCGACGACTTCAATCGCGCGCTGGAGCTGCTCTATTGCTGTGCGGGCCGGGTGGTCGTGACCGGCATGGGCAAGAGCGGAATCATTGCCCGCAAGGTGGCGGCTACGCTCAGCTCAACCGGTACCCCCGCGCTGTTTCTGCATCCGGCAGAGGCGCTTCACGGTGATCTGGGTAACGTAGTCCGAGGCGATGTGGTAATTGCTCTCTCGGCCAGCGGCGAGACAGGCGAAATCCTGCAACTCCTCGCGACCATCAAGCGCCTGGGAATCCCGCTGATTACTTTCACGGGCGACGACCTTTATCCTGCGGCGGAAAGAGCCCGTGCTTCCGCCCTGGCCCAGGCGGCGACCGTTGCGCTGGACTGCTCGGTCACGCGCGAGGCCTGCTCGCTTGGCCTGGCGCCCACTGCATCCACGACCACAATGCTTGCTTTGGGCGATGCTCTGGCCATGGCCCTCTCGCAACGGCGGGGCTTCAAGGAGGAAGACTTCGCCAATCTCCACCCCGGTGGCAAGCTGGGCAAACGGCTGGCGCGCGCCTGGTCTCTCATGCACAGCGGCGATGCCTTGCCGTGCGTTGCGCCTTCGGCCAGCATGAGCCAGGTCATCTATGAAATGTCGCGTAAGGCATTGGGAATGACAACTGTGGTTTCTGACGGCAAGTTGGTCGGCCTGATCAGCGACGGTGATCTGCGGCGCCTTCTGGAACGGCACGGAAAGGAGACCCTGGATCTCTCGGCTGCCGAGTGTATGACGCCGAACCCACAGACCATCGGTCCTGAGGAGTTTGCCATCGCGGCACTTGAAGTGATGGAGCGCCGCAAGATCACCTCTCTCCCGGTCGTCGATACAGAGGGGCGTCTGCTGGGCGTAATTCACCTGCACGATCTCTGGGGTACTCAGATGGTGTAGTCCAGCTGGTGTAGTCCAGCAAAGACAGGCAACGCCGGTTCTCCTGCCCAGCATCAAACGCACGTGACTTAATGGGGACGGGTCTGTCCACGGCTCCAACGGGTTGCAGCCGTCCCTCTTGCGCTTTCCGGCCTGATCACGGCGTGCGCAGCCGGACCAGTGAACCGTTGCGGGGAACGGTGTTTGTCGTTTTCCTCGCGGAAACTCCTTCGCTCACCGACAAGCGAAAGCTGAAGAGCGGAAATGTGACGCACATCACAAAAAATCTTGTTTCGTCATACCTTGTTTTCAACAACTTAGGCACCATTTCATGTGTAAATGGTTGAGCCCCAGCGGCTTACACGTACTTAACTGAATCGAAACAAGTTACAGACAGCTTCGAGCTGCGAGCCACGGGCTCAAGATTTGAGCCCGAGCAGAAATGCGGGTTCAACCCATCTGAACCTTGGCGCTGGTTGCTGGTTGCTCAAAGCTAGAGTTGCGAAAAAAACATTTTGCGCAATCCTTTGTTTTCTTCGCTATAGCCCCGATTTTGCCGGCAAATTCCTGATGCCGTGAGACTTACAGGCAAATTCGAGATTTAAAAGAACTTAGCGGGATCCCTCCCCGCAGGACACTTGGCGTCCTTGGGGGAAGTTTATGAGTAGCTGAAGTGTCGTGCACCGAAAAACGGCGAGGCAGAGGTTACGAAGGTCGCAGACGATTCCCGAAATGGGACTATTGGGACTGAAGATCCCAGCCCTCGCTTGACCGGCTTCTACCCCAACAAGCGCAAACGCGGCGCTCGTTGAGGACCCCGGATTGCGGGGCATGTATCGCAGCTTCTCCCTGATCTTACTTTGACCCCACACGTGCGAAGAAGAAACGGGCGCGGGAGTTTATTCCGCGCCCGAGGTTTGTTCAGGGTAATGGTGATTACTGCTTAGCAGGCGGCAATCCCACTCATTCCAACGGCAGGAATGAGTGGAGCACCCGCGCTCGACAGTTTGTTCCGCCTACGGCTTAATCATCCACACTACGCCCCAGCTATTAGAAGCATGGCTCGCGGGTTCCGTAGAGGGTGCCATCGATGTCGATGGCCACGTTACTTTGATGGATCTTCGCCGTCCGGACGTCCTGTGAAGTCGTGCAGGGAGGTGTACACCCAGCCGTTTTGGGTGTTGGTTAATTTGAAAACGGTACCCCAGCCGTAGATCCCGCCACAGCACGTGGTGCCATAAAGATTGCCCGCTCCATCCATGGAGAGAGTCGCAGATTGGACCACAGAGGTGGCTGTCCGGAAGAAGCTGTAGAGAAGCTTGAAGGTCCAGGTATCGCCGGAAGGCGAGAGCTCGAAGACGGTTCCGCCGCTTGCCGCTGCCGCCGCCGCGAGGGTCGTGCCATAAAGATTGCCGGCGGGATCAAATATTAGCCCGCCGCAGTGGAAACTTTCCATCGTTGGCATTTTGGAAATTATAGATAACGTGTTCCGTCCACCCTACGCCCACGACGTAGGTTAATTCGAAGACGGTGCCGTCATTATTTGAACCGCCCATAGGTGGTCGTGCCAAACAGATTGCCCTTGTTGTCGAAGACAAGGCGGCAAAAGGATTTGCTCCATCAGGACCCGAGAAATTGTAGAGAACACTTTCTGTAAAGCCGTTTCCTGAAGGTGTCAGCTCGAAGACGGTACCGCAGGTGCCGAACTCGCAATTCTGCGTACCTCCATACGCTTGTGGTGCCGTACATATTGCCCTGCTGGTCCCAAATGAGGTCTCCATAGCGGGGGGTATTGTCCGTCAGTAGGAGAACCGAAGTCATGGAGATCGGTCACTGTCCAAAAGCACGCCGAATCCTTACAAGGGCCAACCTGGGGTGTCAGCTTGAAAACGGTGCCACTGGCTGTACGTTCCGCCGTAGAAGCGACGTGCCATAAAGATGGCCGTCTGGCCCGAAGACGACTCTGGCCTGCGGGGTCAGCAAGTGTTGGAAAGAGGCGCAAGGGTAGAAAAGAGCCAATCGGAACCTTTGTGGCTCAATTGATACATGGTACCGCAGCGTAGAGGACTCGCCAGATGTCGTTCCATAGAGTGCGTTCCCTCGTATCGTCACTCCCGCAAGAGGAAAAGAGCCGTCTGGCCCAGTAGGTGAAGGAGTGAATGACACTGAAGGTTTGGGCGTGCACCGCCGGGATGAGCGATGCGAAGAGTGTGAGCAGGATCAAATAGAAGAGAGTCTTAAATTTCATGACATACTCCTTAATAGGCTTGAGCGGCCGGAGTTGCAAGAGAAGATGATGACATCGCATGATGTATCTCCGGTGCTCGGTTTGTAAGATGGGCTGTGAAGTTATGGTTTTAGTTCCCTCCGAATTGTCGGGCGAGCGCACGGCTCGCCCAACTTTAGGAAATGATTAACTACTTCTTCAGTGGTGGAATAACCGGGCTATTCGGCTGGGGGGACCAGTTGGGCGTCAGCCGAGCCGGATCGGGACGCTGCGGCGGGCTGAACTTCTCCGACATTTGCTGGTTCGGCAGACCGAAGGCATAGAGGTCCCCGGAACATCCGACGTATACCATGCCGTTGACCGCCGCCGGCGAGCAAGCAAGCGGGTTTCCTATTGGATACTTCCAGATGAGCGCGCCTGTACTGGCAGCCAGGGCATACACGTAACCATCCTGGGAGGCGATATACACCACGCCATTGGCGACTGCCGGCGCAGAATACAGGATAGCGGATCCGGTTTCATACTCCCACAGCAGGGCACCCGTGCTAGCGTTCAGCGCATAGACATTGTGGTCCTCCGAACCCACGTAGACTACTCCATTCGCCACCGCCGGAGAACTGACGATCTCGGCGTTAGTTGCATGCTTCCAAATAAGCGTGCCCGTACTGGCAGCCAGGGCATACACGTACCTGTCCCCGGAAGCAATGTAGACTATCCCATTCGCCACCGCCGGCGAGGAGTCGATAACATATTGCGTTGCGAACGTCCACAGGAGAGCGCCCGTGCCAGCGTCCAGTGCGTAAACGTTACGGTCTTGGGTACCAACGTAGACTACCCCATCCGCCACGGCCAGCGAGCCGAAGATGCGGGCGCTAATCGTGTACTTCCAGATGAGCGCGCCTGTGTTCGCCTTGAGCGCATAGACGTTGTTGTCTGGGTTGTCGTCTGAAGCGACATAGACCACGCCGTTGACCACCGCCGGCGAAGTACCAGAACGTAGTCCGTATCTCCACAGGAGAGCCCCCGTGGTGGCATTCAAGGCGTAGAAATAGTCCTCCGAGCTGAAATAAACTACTCCGTTGGCTACCGCCGGCACACTCTTGTCATAAGTTGTTGGAGCTGGATACTTCCAGAGCAAAGCACCCGTGCCAGCGTCCAGTGCGTAGAAGTTATTGTCATAAACGTCGCCACCGATATAAACCATGCCGTTGGCCACCGTCGGCGAGGAATTGACGTAGCCACCTGTTGTGTATTGCCAATGTGTCGTCAGATTTCCAACGGTTTCGGGATTCAGAACGTTCTCATAAGGGTTAAAGCCGGTATGGTCCGGCGCAAAATGAAACTGTGCCCAATCCGTTCTGACGGTGAATGCTACCTGTGCCTGTAGCTGAGTAATCCGTTCTACGGCGGTGATCCAGTGTTGGCCGGGAACCGCGTCCTTGGGTATCTGTATCGCGAGTCCGTTTTGTCGAATGGTCGGCGCCCGAAGCGCCATTCCAAAGCTTCCGTTGTTGTCGGTGTCCACCAGGCCGACATCCGTGCTGTCGAAGTAAATGTCGAGGGTGGCGTTGGGATCCCATCCGTTGCCTAAAGTCGTTGTCTGGGACCCGGGAGGCCCAGCTTGGGGCACATCATAAATCTGCGGCGACGCTGCCGTGGCCAGGTTGGGGAATAGACAAAGCGAAAGAAAGAGGACGAACAACATCGTTAGGAGTTGCATCGCAGCTTTCGCCGGAAAGCGAATGGAGTTCAACTGTGGCGATGCCCTTAGGAAAGAGGGATATGAATTCATCATGCACCTCCAGGTGCTGATTTGTAGGGTCGTTGGGCGCAGATTGAAGTGATGGTTAAAAGGCGCCTTCGTCTCAGACGTGCGGGGTGGAGGTGCCTGACTTCGAGGAAAAATGCTTACGAGAGAATTTTCCTACCTGCTGGGATCGAAACGAAGTTAATTCCAAGAAGAATCGTGAATTGTTCCCAAAATGGGAATATCCGGCTGGCGGAAGGCCAGGAGCACGGGTACTGAGGAGCAACTAGCTTCTAGAGGCTATCTCATAAATCGTTTTGTATCACTCAGATCCGGCGTGAAAACGACGGTTTCAGAGTATCAGAGGGCGAAGTTGGTTGGTCCGGCGCAGGATGTCGTCGGCCAGCGCCTGCAACATGGAGGATTCACGCAATCGCAGGATGGGACGATTCTGCGGGCGGGTGAGTTCGCCGGGCAGCAAAAAGAGTTTGTAGCGCAGCTTAGAGAGGGTCAGCCGTTGCCAGGGATCGGGCAGACAGAGCCATTGGAAGGCGGTGACGAGATTGTAGGCGAGGCGAATGATTTCTAAGAACAGAGCGTTGGCCTCGAACGAGCGGGTGGGGATTTTGCGCAGCGCATAATCCTCCAGCAACTCGCCGAGGCGCGGCTCGATGGCGGCCCGCGCGTCGTAGAAGTGCCAGACGCCCAGCGGAGTGAGCGAGAGATTGGTGACCCAGGCGCGATAGACATAACGGCCCAAAGCGAACAGGGTGGGTTGCTTCTCCTCGGCGGAAAGGAAGCGGCGCGCGACCACGAAACGACGGGCCCGCGACCAACTCTGCGGACGATGTTGGAAATCGGCCATCTCCCAATGGCGGTTGACCTGGGTGTAGCGCAGTCCCGGCAGCAGGCGTTGCAAAGCCGGGGTCATGCGGGCCACAACCGCATACTCGGCGGGCCGAGATTCGAGGGCGTCGAAAACGGGATTCAAACCGAAACCGGCATCGGCCCGCACCCGCAGCTCGCGGATATCAGGAGGAACATTGGCGAAGCAGGTATCGAGCAGTTGGGGACTGCCGTCCCAGGTTCCGGCGTTGCCGGCGCGCAGTTCGGCATCCCAGAGGTAGGTGGAGTTGGCTTCCACGCACAGCAGCGGGTTGTAAGAACGCTTGCCGCGATAACGCGGGTTGTAGCCGACTTCGGCCCCGTCCTGATGTCCAAAGACGGTGACCACGGTGCTGTCGAGGTCGAAGATCAGGCGAGAACGGTGGTCGGGTAGGTGGATGAACTTTTGCAGCAGTCGATCGTTTACGCGATGAAGCTGTTCCCAGAACTGTGGCGGTGCATGGAGTAGAAAGCGGCGCAACGTTTGCGGATCAGGGAAGCTGGGCAGACCGGTCAGGTACTGGAAGGTGCCGTTGGAACGCAGGAATGACGCGGTTTCGAGGCGATCCAGGCCCAGCACAATGGGGTAGATCAGGGCCAGCATCATCTGGGGAACGGTATAGCGGCGGTTGCGCCTGGGATAAACTAGTTGTTGGGCGAGAACATGTCGCAATTGCAGCACTTGCAGAAATTCGCGAAAGAAATAGACGCCACCGAAGTGCGTGAGACCAGCATGATTACAGGAGATTCTTAGATTTCGAGGCGATCTGCGCATTCCGACACTTACTTCACCAAAAGTTAGGTAAGTGTCAGAGTATCAAAATCTAAGTAGAACACTGATAAACACAGCCCTCGGCGCATCCTGGAGACCCGAGAATGCGCCGGATCCAGGTATCAGGGCACGGCTTCAGCCGTGCCGTAGTCGGCAAATAATAATCTTGGGCTTCAGCCCCTGCGCGCCCGGGTTTGCAGGGGCTGAAGCCCGGGTATTTTCCACGCCTCGTTCGGCACGCCTGAAAGGCGTGCCCTGATACAAGGCAAATCGATTGATGAGATGGCTTCTAGCGATTAGCAATTAGTAGCTAGCGATTGCGAGTGGCAACCGAAGTTGGCGTTGGTCGCCATTTCTGTCCCTCGACACACCAGCCTCCAGAGGAGGCAAAAGGTGAAAGCCCCGCCCCTCGGGGCGGAGTAAGGTGCAGAAGGATGAGATAGGCACGACCGGTTCGTCATTCGTCATTCCCTGAGAAAACCCTGTCGTGCCTACGGCACTGCGCGCTTCTTTCGACTGGATTCCCTCGGCTGAAGCCGAGGGCTTCCACCAATCGACCGCGATGTCCGCCTACGGCTTAATCATCCAGACGACACCGCAACCGTAACCTTCATTGCAGTTCATATCGCCACCCTCGGACGTGGTCCCGTAGAGGGTGCCGTCGGTGTCGATGGCCACGTTGCTCAGTACCTCTAATCCGCCGTCGGTACCTCCCGTGAAGTCGTGCAGCGAGGTGTACACCCAACCGTTTTGGGTGTTGCTCAGCTTGAAAACGTTACCTTGGTTGTATATGCCGTCACACGCCGTGGTACCCAGAAGATTGCCCGACCCATCCATGGTGAGAGTCGCATATGGACCACACCACGGGCCTCCGGAAAAGCTGTACAGCAGCTTGAACGTCCACGTATCGCCGGAAGATCACAGCTCGAAGACGGTTCCGCCGCCGCCACTACCGCCGATGCTGGTGGTGCCATAAAGATTGCCCGCGGAATCAATTATCAGCCCGCCCCGTGGAGCATATCCATCGCTGGCGTTTTGGAAACTGTAGAGAACCTGTTCCGTCCAACCCACACCTACGACGTAGCTTAATTCGAAGACGGCGCCATAGAAGTTTGAGCCGCCATCTGGAGTCGTGCCGAACAGATTGCCCTTGTTATCGAGGACAAGTCCAGCCCAAGGGTATCCTCCGTCAGCACCCCCCGAGAAACTGTAGAGTACAAGCTCTGTGTAGCCGTTTCCTGAAGGCGTCAGCTCGTAGACGGCACCGTTGCCGTGTGTACCTCCATTCATCGTGGTGCCATAGATATTGCCCTGCTGGTCCCAAATGAGATCTCCATTGGGTCCGCTTCCGAAGTCATGAAGATCGTTCACCGTCCAAAGGCACCTCAGATCCCTACAAGGACCAAGTTGGGGTGTCAGCTTGAAAATCATGCCGGGGTCAGCAGAGCCGTAGGATGCCGTGCCGTAAAGATGGCCGTCCGGTCCAAAGACGACTCTGGATAGCACGCAGGTGTAGGCGTTAAGAGCCGCAACAGTGGCGAAGAGCCAATTGGATCCCGAGTGGGTCAACTGATAAACGGTGCCACAGGCGGTTCCATAGAGTGCGTTCCCTCGTATGGTCACTCCCGCCGAAGGGGTATAGTAGGTGAAATGGTGAATCACGCTGAAGGTTTGGGCATGCGCCGCAGAAATGAACGATGCGAAGAGTGTGAGCAGGATCAAATAGAAAAGAATCTTTGATTTCATGACGTGCTCCTAAGCTTGAGCGGCCGGAGCTGCAGGAGAGGATGATGACATCACATGATGTATCTCCGGTGCTCGGTTTGTAAGATTGGCTGTGAAGTTATGGTTTCGATTCCCTCCGAATCGTCGGGCGAGCGCACGGCTAGAAAGTTCGTTTCGCCTACGGCTTGATCATCCAGACGACGCCCCAACCGTGATCGCCCCCCTCGCTCGTGGTTCCGTAGAGGGTGCCGTCGGTGTCGATGGCGACGCCACCGATTGGCCCCCATCCGTCGCTACCCCCCCCGAAGTCATGCAGCGAGGTGTACACCCAGCCGTTTTCCGTGTTGCTCAGCTTGAAAACGATACCGGAGTTATATATGCCGTCGCGGACCGTGGTGCCATAAAGATTGCCCGCTCCATCCATGCTGAGAGTTGCTACCGGATCCGCGTCGCAGCCAAAGCTGTGGAGCAGCTTGTGGGTCCAGGTATCGCCGGAAGGCGAGAGCTCGAAGACGGTTACGGCGCCGCAGAAGCGGCCGCCGCCGGCCGTCGTGCCATAAAGATTGCCGGAGGAATCAAATATCAGCCCGCCAACTGGAGCATCTCCATCGAAGTATTCGAAATCATAAAGAACCTTCTCCGTCCACCCTACGCCTACGACGTAGGTTAATTCGAAGACGGTGCCATAATCGTCCGAGCCGCCCGCGAAGGTCGTGCCAAAGAGATTGCCCTTGTCGTCGAAGACAAGGCCAGCATAAGGAAATCGTCCGCCAGAACCAGAGAAACTGTAGAGAACACTCTCTGTGTAGCCGTTTCCTGAAGGCGCCAGCTCGTAGACGGTACCGTAGCCGAATGTGCCTCCACCTGTAGTGGTGCCATAAATGTTGCCCTTCTGGTCCCAAATGAGGTCTCCATAAAGGGGATATTGTCCGTCAGTACCCGAACCGAAATCATGGAGAGTGTTCACCGTCCAATAGCACGCCGCATCCTTACAGGGCCCAACTTGGGGTGTCAGCTTGAAAACGGTGCCAAGGTTCTGCGGTCCGCCCCCCCACGTCGTGCCGTAAAGATGGCCGTCTGGTCCGAAGACGACTCTGGCGGACGGCCAGGAATTATTGTATGAAAGAACCGCAAGGGTGGAGAAGAGCCAATTGGATCCCGAGTGGGTCAACTGATACACGGTGCCGTAGCTGTCAGGGCTGCCAGATGTCGTTCCATAGAGTGCGTTCCCTCGTATAGTCACTCCCGCATAAGGCCCTCCGCCACCTATGCCGCCAGTGAAGGCGTGAAGCACACTGAAGGTTTGGGCGTGCGCCGCCGGGATGAGCGATGTGAGGAGTGTGAGCAATATCAAATGAAAGAGCGTCTTTAATTTCATGGCGAACTCCTAAGTAGGCTTGAGCGCTGGAGCTGCAAGAGAGGATGATGACATCGCATGATGTATCTCCGGTGCTCGGTTGTAAGGTCGCTGGGCGCTGCCTGGGGTGATGGTTAAGAAGACGCCTTCGTCTCAGACGTGCGGGGGGGAAGACGTAACTTCGAGGCAAAACTCTTACGACACAATTCTTACAGCCGGCTGGTTGAATGGAAGTTAAGTTTCGCAAACAGCTGCGAATTGTTCCCAAAATGGGAACCCGTGCCTTGATTCTAGAGAAGAATCCTTGCCAGCGCTCCGCCGGCGATTAATTCCGCGACGCGCGCGAAGTCCTGCGACAGGATACGGTCCTCGACAATGGGTGGGCTGACCGCACGAATTGCGGCATGTGCCTGCTGACCGCGCTTGCTGGGCTTCAACGGACCCAGGAAATCAATCGCCTGCGCAACCGCCAATGCTTCGATCGTCAGGACATTGCGCGTGTTCACCACAATGCGCTGGAGCTTGTTGGCAGCGGTCATGCCCATCGACACGAAATCTTCTTTATTGCCGGAGGTGGTGATCGAGTCCACGGACGCAGGATGCGCCAGCACTTTGTTCTCGCTCACCAGGGCGGCGGCGGTGACCTGGGCCATCATGAAACCGGAGTTCAACCCTGCGCCCGGCGCCAGGAATGGCGGCAGCCCTTCGTTCAACGAGGGATTCACCAGCCGCTCCAGCCGCCGCTCGGAGATCCCCGCCAGCGCGCTCAAAGCGATCGCCAGGAAGTCGAGAGCGAAGGCTACCGGCTCGCCGTGGAAGTTTCCCCCGGAGAGAATTTCGCCGGCGACGGACTCGCCGATCTGCGGCCTGGGGGCGCCAACTTTTTTTGCGGCAGGAAACACCAAGGGATTGTCGACGGCCGAGTTTATTTCCACCTCGAAGACGCTGCGGCAGTGAACGATGGTGTCACGCACGGCTCCGTGGACCTGCGGAATACAGCGCAGTGAATAGGCATCCTGAACTTTGCCGCATTCGCGATGCGATTCGCGAATCTGGCTGCCCTCCAGCATCAGGCGCAGGTTGTGTGCGGCGACAAACTGTCCGGCGTGCGGGCGGGCCGCCTGAATGCGCTCGTCGAAAGCTACATCCGTGCCTCGTAGGGCATCGACGCTGAGCGCAGCGATAACGTCTGCCGTGTCCGCGAGTTCTTCCGCCTGTACCGTGGCCAGCAGCCCTACCGCCAGCATGGCTTGGGTTCCGTTGATAAGCGAGATCGCCTCTTTGGCCTCCAATACCAGTGGCGGAATGTCAGCCAGCTTCATTGCTGCTGCGCCGGAGAGTCGCTTTCCCTGGTACAGGGCCTCGCCTCCAGCGATGAGCACCAGGCCGAGGTGCGCGAGCGGAGCAAGATCGCCGCTGGCCCCCACGCTGCCTTGCGAAGGAACGAGCGGATGCACGCCGCGATTGAGCATGGCGCAGAGCGTGTCGATAACCACATCGCGCACGCCGGAGAAGCCCTTGGCCAGCGAGTTAGCCCGCAGCAGAATCATCGCGCGCACCACGGGCTCCGGCAATGGCTCCCCAACTCCTACGGCGTGGGACCGCATCAAATTGATCTGCAACTGCCGGATATCACGCGGGGAGATACGCACATCGCTGAGCTTACCCACCCCGGTGTTCACCGCGTAGGCAACCTGGTCCCGCGCGAGCAGATCTTCGACGACGGAACGAGCGCGATCCACCGCCTGCCGCGCTTCCGACTCGAGCAATACGGGGCGGTTCTCATAGACGACCTCGCGCACATCTGCGAGAGTCAGACTGTTGCCGTTAATGTGAAGGGCTTTCAAAGCAGTTGTCAGTGGGCAGTTGTCGGTTGTCAGTTAAGAGGTTATCAGGTGCGAGTCATCGGCTTCGTCTTCGATACAGCCATAGGTTCAGTGCTAATTTTCAGGCAATAAACGACGTGAAGAACGCCTCATCAGCAAGCGCTTCACTATCAACCAGCCGTCAACTGACAACCGACAACTGACAACCGACAACTGGCAACTGACAACCGGCAACTATTCGCGTCCGGCAGCATGCAGGAATGACCTCAGGTATTTCTTCGGCAGTGGCATGCGTCTCAGGTCTGTGCCCACCACGAGGTGGACGGTTTCGCCCTCGGCCAGCAGGGTCTGGTCGTCGTCGCGCACGATCTCATAGCCGAATCGCAACAGGGATTCACGCACGTTGACCAGACATGTGCGCACGCAGATCAAATCGTCATAACGCGCCGGCATCTTGTAACGGCAGCGCACGTCGACGACGACGATGTGCGTGTCGTCCTGCTTCTCCATCTCGCGATAGGTAAAGCCGAGCTGGCGCAGCATTTCAACGCGACCTACCTCAAACCAGACGATGTAGTTGGAGTGATACACCACCCCCATCTGGTCGGTCTCGGCGTAGCGAACGCGGAACCTCGTCTCGTAGACCTGCTGCGCCTGCCGAGAAAAACCGTCGGCTGCGCTCATCACGGCTTGACGGCTGTTTCTACCGGCGGCGCCTTCGGCTCATTGCCCACCATCTGCCCACGGAGAGGCTCACCGATGGGCACCGCTTTTCCGTCCGCCACGTAATCAACGAACTGCGCCGGCATGGTCTTGGGCAAGGGGAAGCCCCGCGAATTCTGCAAACTGTACTCAAGGTGAGGAGAATAGGAGCTGCCGCTATTGCCGCACTCGCCGATAACGTCACCTTGCTTGACGCGCTGACCGTTTCTCACCTTCAGGCTGCCGGCCTTGAGATAGGGAATCAGAGAGAATTCGCTATCTCCGTGAGCGATGACGACGTAATTGCCGCGGCTCATGAATTCCGAGGCTCTGCCCGGCGGATGGTCTGGCGCGTGGCTTGACGACTGCACAACTACCCCCGCGGCGGGCGCCAGCACAGGCTCTCCATAGCAGTAGAAATCGCTGTTCCTTTTACCGTCATTTTCAAATGGCATCCCGTCCTTCAGGAACATGAAACTTACCGTGTAGCGATTGTCGTCCGAGCCAGCATAGGCATTGTCGTAGATCGTGCGGCCGCCTTGCAGAACGATCCAGGAATCGTTGAACGGAAGGTGCAGTTTGGTGCTGTCCTGGTAGTCAGCGTATTCATCCTTCGGAGGCGACTGCACGGGCGCGACCTGGAAATCAGTCAAGCTACCGTCACCGTTGATCGCGAGGAGGACCATGACGGGGACTTTCGCTTTGCTGTAATTTGAAGTGCGGGTGTAGATCGTCACCGGCGCGGCCAGGCTTGGCAGGAAGTTCTCGCTGAGCACCTCGCCCGGGGAGCCCAGCTTCTCTGCGACCTGCTTGGAAATTGTGCCGATCTTGGCTTCCGGAGTCTGTTTCCTCATCTCTGGTGTGAAGGAAGCGTAAAGCTGCGTCGCCTGGCCACGCGCAAAGTACTCGTAAAGCTGGCGCGCGCGTTCCTTGGCCTTGGCGCTCATCACTGGATAGGCCGGGGGAGCTTTCGGCATGGTGGCCTGAGCCGGCTGCTTCTGCCCCGCCTGCGGAGAACTCGCGGGAGAGCCCTGCGCACCCGAGGAGTCGGTTTGCGCATCGGCGGGTTTTGTGTTCGTCGGCTTCGATCCAGCCGTGGTCTGACCCGTTGACGTTTGCGCCAGCAGCGCGGGGGCCAAAAGAATTAGGACTGCCAGCCTTGCAAATGCCTTCACGGTTCACCTCACCCAATGTGGTCTGCGCTTCTCCAGAAACGAACCGACGCCTTCGCGAAAGTCGTCTGTCGTACGAATGCGTGCATTTTCCTGGACCGCCTCGGCAATTTGGCTGTCAAGTTGCGCTGCCGAATAGTTTCTCAGGAGGCGCTTGGTCGCAAGCAGAGAAGCAGGACTATTTTGCAACAAATCAGCCGCTAAAGCACGCGCTCTTTCGAGCAGCCGCTCCGGCGCGATCAATTCGTTCGCCAATCCGAGGCGCTGCGCTTCGTCCGCAGCAATAATACGCCCCGTCAACAGCAAGTCGCGTGCCTGCTTTTCCCCAACCTGGCGAAGTAAGAATGCCGACACGATGGCGGGTATAAACCCGATGCGCACCTCGGTATAGCCGAACTTCGCCTCGGTCGAAGCCAGGGTGAAATCGCACAGCGTAGCGAGGCCGCAGCCGCCGGCGATGGCGGGGCCATTCACCGCTGCTATTGTGACCTTAGGGAACTCGTACAGCGTGCGAAACATCTTCGCCATTGCCTGCGAGTCGGCCAGGTTCTCTGCCTCGGTTCGCGAGGTCAGAGTCCGCAGGTTGTCGAGGTCCATGCCGGAGCAAAACGCCTTGCCGGCGCCGGTCAGAATGAGAATCGCAGCCGATGACGATTCGACTTCGTCGAGCGCCTTTAGCAAGTCGAAGACTAGCTCATAGCTGATGGCGTTGCGCTTGTCGGGGCGGTTGAGCGTCACCAGGGCGATGGGGCCTTCGTAGGAAAGGGTCAGGGTGGTGTGAGGGGCTTGCGCCATAGTTTAGAAATTCTCGGACAAACGCTCACCAGGAGAAAGCGACTCTTGACTTGTTGTTCGCCAGGTCGGCAGCTCTCAGCGATGCGAACTCGCGAACGACCGGCAGGCATCCTCTATGCCCGCCGCCACCGCAGCTGCCATCTTCTCCAGATATTTCGGGTCGGTGAGCTTGCTTTCTTCCTGCCGATTAACAATAACACCACACTCCAGCAGAACAGCGGGAATGGGAGAAAGCTTGAGGACGATAAGCTCATCATATTGGTAAATGCCGAGCTTGGCATCGATAAGAGGGCGGTTCTCCCCGGGTATCTTTTCTGCGTGGTACAGAGAGCGGGTAAAGCCCGCACCTAGCAATTGCTCCCCGATGTCTTTCGCCAGAGTAAGGCTCTCGTCAGGATGAGAATTCTTGAGCGAGACAAAGAGCGAGTATCCGTTGAAGCGATCGCTGTAATTGTGCTCTTTGCCGTGATACTCCCATTTTGATAGGTACTGTGGCTGTACGGAATCATGATGAATGGAGATCAGCAAGTCCGCACTTTGCAAGTTCGTAGCGCTCACTCTCTCCACTAAGGACTTGCACTTGCTATCGAGGACGAAGGCGCGTATGGCGCCGCCAGCGTCCAGCTTCGCGGTCAGCACCTGCGCCACCTTTTGATTGAAAATGAATTCCCCAACCCCGCGTGCGCTGGTAGCTCCCTGCGATTTTTCGGTGTGGCCAACGTCGACTGCGACAGTGCAGGAGGACTGCTTGTGTGGCGATTGAGCAAAGCAGCAATGGAAGGCGAGCAAGGCGAGCAGCATTTGCGCCCCCCATCGGCGTCGCACTAATGAACCTTACTCTCGGTGATGCCGGTTATCTTCCACGATCCGTCAACATTGCGCACCGAAAGCGACATGCGGGTGCGGCCTTGTAGGGTTTTCCCGTCGTTTCTTGTCTCTGTGTAACCAACCTCGAAGTCGATTTTGCCGGACGCTGGAGAAGCCGAATAATAAGTCGGCTCGCCAGCGAGGGTGTAACTGATGCTGGGAAAGCGCGCAAAGTAGTCTCGCTTATCTTGCGAAATCTGTGACCATCCGGCAGAGGCAATCCCGTAATACGGAGATACCAAATCGTCGAAGAAAGGCCGCAGCGCATCTGTCGAGGGCCCTTCTTCGGCAGTCAGAAAGCTCTTGAGCCAGGTAGTGTCAGGGGCTACGACTTCAACCTTTGTGGTGCCGCCTGAGTTCCCAGAGTCTTCCGGCTTGCCGTCTGCCTTGCCAAAGTCCTCCTGCTTTAGGTTGGTTGGGTTATTTGATATATCTCTTTGGGGTTTCGGCGACGGTATTGCATTCCAGAGAACCGCGCCCAGCACCAAGACGCCTACAGCGATTGCGATTAGAGTGCCGCGTGAAATGCCTTTTCGGGCATCCTGTTGGGTCGAGGCTGGCGGCGGAACTATGACACGCTCCCACGCGGGCTGCGCGGAAGCTGCTGCCGTCGGCGGAGGAACAGGTGGTTTGTTCTCCGGGGACGGTGGTGGCACAGAGGCTGGCTCTACTTCGAGGGCCCGCAGAAGAGCTGCCAAGCCTTTCTCGTACGCCAGGGTGAAGTCGGCATATTGCATTCGCCTGAGCCGGAACGGAACTTCACAGGGCTTGTGCAGCACGGGAATTACGGTTTTCTGCTTATCCAGTGCAAACGAGACCTCGTCCATCACATTGTTAGAGGCAACCGAATCGGGCGAAAGAACGACGAGCAGTAGAGTCGAGCGGCCGAGGGCGTCCGCGATGACGGTGTCCCAATGCTGGCCTGCCCTGATGTCGAGCTGATCGAGCCATAGGTCGGCGCCCGCAGCTCGCAGGTCTTTAGCAAGCTTCAGCACAAACTCCGAATCATGACGGGAGTAGCTGAAAAAGGCTAGTGATGGCGCAGGGCTCATACCCGAGTTTTCCGATAATCGTCGGAAGCAGTTTACGCTAACAATTCAAAATTGCTAGGGCCAAATGAGATGTCCCTACACATTGCAGTGTGCCCGGCGGCGTCAGCTTAACGGCGTTTAGGTAGGCTTCGGGCTCCCGACCAGCGTCATCTGAACACTCTCTTGAAAATCTTATCCACGTTACGCAAGGGCCGTTGCAGATCGAAGGCCTGCTCCAATGTCTCGCGCTTCACCTTCGACGTGATCTCGGGATCGCTGATGATTAAGTCATGAAAGTTCAAGTCTTCCTTCCACGCCTTCATCGCGTTCGTCTGCACCAGACGATACGCGTCTTCGCGCAACATTCCGGCTTCGACCAGGTCGAGTAGCAACTGGCCGCTGAAGACCAGCCCGCCGGTCGACTCCAGGTTCTTCATCATGCGCTTGGGATAGACCAGCAACGTGTCGATGAGGTTGGTTGTCTTGCTCAGCAGGTAGTCGACCAGGATGGTCGAGTCTGGGAGTATGACGCGCTCTACTGAAGAGTGCGAGATGTCACGCTCGTGCCAAAGCGCAACATTCTCCAGCGCGGCCTGCGCATTGGCGCGCACCACGCGAGCGAGTCCGCTGATCTGCTCGCAGGTCACCGGGTTGCGCTTGTGCGGCATCGCAGACGAGCCTTTCTGCTTTTCGCTGAAGTACTCTTCCGCCTCGCGAACTTCGGTTCGTTGCAGATGGCGAACTTCGGTCGCGATTTTGTCGAGCGTCGAGGCGATCACCGCCAGCGTGGCGACATAGAAAGCATGGCGGTCGCGCTGGATTACCTGGCTGGACACAGAGGCAACCTCCAGCCCGAGATGCTTGCAGATATTCTCCTCGTAGTCGGGATCAAGGTGTGCGCCATTGCCGACCGCGCCCGAAAGCTTGCCTACGCGCATCTGTTCTGCCGCCAGCTCGAAGCGCGTGATATCGCGCTGTACTTCCGAGTACCAATTGGCCAGCTTCAGGCCAAAGGTGATCGGTTCAGCATGAACGCCATGCGTCCGTCCGATCTGGGGCGTGTCCTTGAATTCGAAGGCGCGGCGCTTCAGGACATCGGCAAGCTGAGATAGGTCGTGGCGAATGATGCCTGATGCTTGCTTAACCAACAGCGCCTGTGCCGTATCAACGACGTCGTTGGAGGTCAGGCCGTAGTGCAACCAGCGCGACTCTGGCCCGACTTTCTCCGCAACCACGGTGGTGAAGGCGATGACGTCATGCTTGACCTCGGCTTCGATCTGGTGGATGCGGGCAACGTCGATGTCACCCTTCTCGCGGATGGCCTTGGCCGCCGACTGCGGCACTATGCCGGCGTCAGCCAGGGTTTCGGTCGCGGCAATTTCTACCTCCAGCCAGGTGCGGAAGCGGTTCTCGTCACTCCAGATGCGGCCCATCTCGGGCCGGGTATAACGTGCGATCAAAGGAACGCTCCTTCACAAAAACAGCTGCAATTGTGTAGTCGAATAACCAGCTTACCCCATCGAGAGTGAAACATCGGCGGCGCGGGCCAGAGGCTTGACACAGGCGCTATATTTACATGCACTGGAGGTCGCCCATGAAGGTCACTGTTTTTGCCCTGTTGCTCCTGCTGATCACCCTTCCAGCACATGCTGCCAAAAAGTATTCTTACTTTCGCGTCGGCAATCCAAGCGATGTGAGCGCTCCTACCTCAGCAGGAACTGTCCTTATGGGCGGCGGCACGGACGTAGATGCCGCCTTCCAATGGATGTGCCAGCGCAGTGGGAACGGAGATTTTCTGGTCATTCGCGCCACCGGTACCGATGCCTATAACCCGTACATTCAGCAACTGTGCCCCAATGAGAACTCGGTAGCAACGTTGATCATTCCCAATCGCACCGCGGCGAGTGATCCGCAGGTGGCGTCGATTATCCAACACGCGGAAGCTTTGTTTATTGCGGGCGGCGATCAGGCTGACTACATCAATTTTTGGCAGGGCACTCCGGTCCAAAACGCTGTTCAGAACCTGATTAACCACGGCGTCCCTGTCGGCGGGACCAGCGCGGGAATGAATGTGCTGACACAGTTTGTGTACGTGGGCGCAGGCAACAAGACGGTAACGTCGAGCATTGCCTTGGCGAACCCTTACAACAAATACATCGCCTTTGGGGAGAATTTTGTCAGTATCCCTGTGTTGCAGGGGCTGATTGATGATCCGCACTTCGTAACCCGGGACCGCATGGGTCGCGATCTGGCGTTCATGTGCCGGGTCTACAACAACGGCTGGTCGAGCGCGCCGCACGACGTCGACATCGATGAGCAGACCGCGTTACTGGTGGAGTCAAATGGCGACGTGACCCTGGTCGGTAACAGCAACGCCTACTTCTTGCAGGCGCCCGGACCGCCGCAAGTCTGCCAGCCTGGCACCCCAGTGACCTACCAGAACATCGCGGTGTATCGCATCACGCCGTCGGTGGGTACGTTCAACGTGGCAACGTGGACGGGCACAGGCGGCACATCCTACAGCGTTAGCGCGACTGCCGGAGTCATGTCGTCCACGCAACCCGGCGGAAGCCTGTACTAGCACCAAAAGTCCAGCAGAACGTCCAGCAGATGGAGCAATCCATGGGACTCGAATATTATATCGTTACACGATATAATTGCTTCACATGAGTTCCAATGATCTCAAGCAACCTGACTACGCGGCGCTGGCCGAGTTTCGCTACCAGATCCGGCGCTTTCTCCATTTCAGCGAGGAAGCAGCCCGGAAAGCCGGGGTCGAGCCGCAGCACCATCAACTCATGCTGGCCATACGGGGAGCCGGCGGTAAAAATGGCTCCCGGATTGCCGATCTCGCTGAACGCCTGCAAATTCAGCATCACAGCGCGGTCGAGCTGGTAAGCCGCCTCGAGGAAAAGAACCTGATCCAGCGGAATCGAGGCGCCGAAGATCGGCGCGAGGTTTACGTCAGCCTCACTCCGCGTGGCGAACAGGTTCTGCGCGAGCTCACGCTGCATCATCGTGAGGAGCTTCGCTCTGCGGCCCCTGCGCTGATTGCCGCGCTTCGCCGCGTGAACAGTAGAGCGAACCACCGGCCGGCCAAGCACGCTGCCGTCAAACCACGCGCCACAACGGCGGGAAGGCGATGAGCGAGCGCGCTGTCACCCTGGGCGTCGACGGCGTGAACCCGCCTGCAAGCAATGCCGCCTTGATAAATGAGGAAGTGCGCTTCCGTACAGCGCTGATCTCCCTGCTGGCGGCTTTCATCGGATTCCTCGCGGGCATCATCGCTTTCCTGCTGTACAACCTGATCGGGTTGTTCACTAACATCTTTTTCTTCCATCGCTTCTCGTTCGCCTTCACCAGTGCGCGCAACAATCATCTCGGCCTGTGGGTGATCGTGATTCCGGCGATCGGCGGAGTCATCGTCGGCATCATGGCGCGCTACGGCAGCGACAAGATTCGCGGGCACGGCATTCCTGAGGCGATGGAGGCTGTGCTGGTCAACCGCAGTCGCATCGAGCCCAAGGTCGCGCTCCTAAAGCCCATCTCCGCCGCCATCGCCATTGGTACCGGCGGACCATTCGGCGCGGAAGGCCCCATCATTCAAACCGGTGGCGCGATGGGATCGCTGGTCGGCCAACTGCTGCATACCACGGCCGCCGAACGCAAAGTGCTGCTGGCCTGCGGAGCAGCTGCCGGCATGGCTGCCACCTTCAGCACTCCGATCGCCGGCGTGGTTCTTGCGATTGAACTGCTGCTGTTCGAATTCAAGTCGCGGTCGTTCATCCCGCTGGTGATTGCCAGCAGCATCGCCACCAGCGTGCATTTCTGGCTAATGGGCCGCGGTCCTATGTTCGACGTCGGCGCGGTCGACTTCGGATTGCCGCACGCGCTGCCGTTCTACCTGGTGCTTGGGGTGCTCTGCGGATTCGCGGCGCTCGGCTTCAGCCGCGCACTGTATTGGGTGGAAGACCAGTTTGAAAAATTGCCCACACACGAGATGTGGTGGCCGGCTATCGGAGCGCTGGGCCTCGGCATCATCGGCTACTTTGTGCCGCGGGTGCTCGGAGTTGGCTACGACACAATTTCTGACATCCTGAACACAAAGATGCTACTGGGCGGACTGCTGGCGGTGATGATCTTCAAGTCGGCGGCACTGGTGATTTCGCTCGGTTCGGGGACCTCCGGCGGCCTGCTGGCTCCCATGTTTATGGCCAGCGCCGCCATGGGTTCGGCTTTCGCCATGATCATCGACAAGCTCTGGCCGGCTGCCAACCTCTCGCCCGGGGCGTTCGCGCTGGTGGCGATGGGCGCTGTCTTCGGTGCGGCATCACGTGCAGCGTTCGCGTTCATCATCTTTGCCTTTGAGATCACTCGCGATTACAACTCAGTGCTGCCGCTGATGCTGGTTACCGTCATTGCGGATCTCATCGCCGTACATTACGCCAAGAACTCCATCATGACGGAAAAGCTCGCCCGTCGTGGGCTGCACATTCATCAGGACTATGAGCCCGATGTGCTGCAGCAAGTGCAGGTAGGAGAGATCATGTCGCGCGACTTTGACACAGTGCCGGCGAGCATGACGGTGGCTGAGCTGGCCGATCGCATAGGGCGGCACGACCCAACGGTTACCAGGCATCAGGGCGTTTTCGTTATGGACGCTGATCGGCAGCTCGCCGGCATCATCACTCGGTCCGACATAATGCGCGCCTTGGAGCACGACCCTAGCGGCGGCGTGAGTGTGCTAGACGCCAGCTCGCGAGACCTCGTCGTTACCTATCCGGACGAAGTACTCTACGACGCTGCGGCACGCATGTTGGGAGCGAATGTCGGCCGGATGCCCGTGGTAGACAGAAAAGAGCCGGGCAAGCCGCTGGGATATCTCGGTCGATCCAGCATCATGTCAGCCCGGCTACGGCGGCTGGAAGAAGAGTACGTACGCGATCCCGGGTGGATCGGAAAGCGCACGGCCAGCTGAAGGCAGTTGTCCTGTTGGACAGCTTGTTTGCGGTTAGTTCGCCAAACGCAAAAAGGCACGATCTTGCGACCGTGCCTTGGGAAGCTCGTTACTAATTTTAGTTATAGGTTCTACAGCAGGCGACGCCGAACAATGCCGGCAACTCCCAGCAGTCCCGTTCCCATCATGACAAGGGTGCCAGGCTCCGGAACATTGGTGCCGGAAAAGCCGGTGACCAAGCCATAACCGGTATCAACCGTGCCGTTAGTGCCGCACGCGACACCGCCGGAACAGTACACGCGGGTAAAGAACCCTCCGGTGCTGTTGACGTCGAAGAAGGTGCTCCCGCCCGGGTTCGTTACACCCGAGGTCACGACGTCGAGCAGCAGGTTGCCCTTGCTCGGATCATAGAGGAAGGGCTTCAGCAGATCCAGGTGCAGCGTGTTGCCAAACTGCCAGGCCTGAGTGATGTTGCCGTCGTATACGGTTACGATGTCCGAGCCCTCATTCTGGGCGAAGTTGCCGGTGATGGTGTTGACACCATACTGAGAGGTGGAGAGCTGGATCTTCCAGTTGCCGGTCGGCAGGCTGGTCGAACCGCTGTCGAACTGGGTGTTATAGAACTCAAGATCTTTGATCAGGATGGGACCGCTGAAGTCCGAGCTTCCATATACTTGCTGATACTCAGCCTCACCCACGGACCGCACCGGCTGGGCTGTTATAGCGCCCAAGGTGTGCCCCTCACGACAACGCAAAACGCGGCCGCCAAAAATACTGTGGAAAAGACGCGCCGTGGAAAAGTCCCCAAAACGACTTTCCCCCGCGCTTGGAAATCCCGCCAACAGCCGGGATTCCCACTTTCCCACAGCGACGACGGCTACTGATTTATGAGGAAAGTCAAAAACCAAAACCGGACATTTCACTTGCTACAAAAAGCGGACATTTTAACTTGCTACGAACATAGGTGCTGTGCCGTAGAGTTTTTTCTCAAAGGAAACTGCTGACGTTCCGCTCAGTCGGCGGACACTCCCAGCAGCTCACTCATTTCCCTATACAGAAAGCCCTCTCCTGGGCGATAGGGCTGTGTCCACTCGCCGTTCAGCACAAACTGGGGGATGGCGCGTTTGCCGGTTTGCCGAACGACTTCCTCGGCCGCTCCGGGCGTGGACTCGATATTTATCTCTTTGTAGGGGATTCCGTGCTTATCGAGGAATTGTTTAGCAGTCCGGCAGTCGCAGCACCAGGGGGCCGAGTAGACCAGAAGATCCATACTCATTCGATATTACAACAAGCATCTTGCCCGAAGGCACGCCTAGTCTGACTTGGTGTCGAAGATTATCCTTTGCCGCAAGCACGCAAATGCGCGACAATCAGCGTGCCGTCCAGAATACAATTTACGAGTTTGCCCCGTGTTTCCATCACCACAAGGGGTGCGTGAGCTTTACGGGAGCTTCTTGTTGACCCGCTGTTCTTTTCCGATTGCAGAAGAGTGTTGCGAGTGTAGGTGAGCTCGCCGACCGGAGTCATGCCATGCATACTTTGAAGCAAGTTTGGGCAGTCGTTTTGTGCGCCGCATTCTTTCTAAGCTCAAGCTATTCCCTTGCTGCACCGCAGCAGCAGGGAGGCGAAGACCCCAATGCGGCCAACCTCAGCGCCAAGGAGATCGAGAACCTGGTCGCTCCCATTGCGCTCTATCCCGATGCGCTGGTGGCGCAGGTGCTTGCCGGTGCAACTTTTCCGGATGAGATTACCGCCGCCAACCAGTGGGTCAAGGCCAATCCCAACCTGAAGGGCGATGCATTGCTTCAGGCTGCCGACAAGCAGCAGTGGGATCCCAGCGTGAAAGCGCTGACCCAGTTTCCCTCCGTGCTCGACAACATGGCGCAGAACCTGTCGTGGACGTCCGCGCTGGGCGAGGCCTATTACTACCAGCAGGCCGACGTCATGAAGGCAGTGCAAACCTTGCGCAAAGAAGCCAAGGCCGCTGGGAACCTCAAGTCTGGCGAGCAGATTAAGGTGGTACAGCAGGATCCCCAGACGATCATTATCCAGCCTGCCAACCCGCAAGTGGTTTATGTACCCACCTACAACCCGACGGTCGTGTACGGAACGCCATACTCTCCTCCGGGATACAGCACCGCTGCGCTGGTCACCACAGGCCTTGTCTCGTTCGGAGTCGGCATGGCTATTGGCGCCTCGATGAACAATAGCTGCTGCGGATGGGGTTGGAACTCCTGGAATACTAACTGGCATGGCGGGAGCGTGACGTACAACCGCAACGTCTATGTCTCAAACAGCAATGTGTACCGCGGTGGCTACAACGGCGCGCGGCCCGCGCCTTACAACGCCAATAACCGCTACAACCAGAACAGCAACAACCGCTATGGCAATCGCAACACCAACGTCAGCGGCAACACCGTCAACAAGGGCGGGAACACGGTAAACATCAACACCGGCGGCAACACCAATGTGAATGCGTCCAACCGGCAGCGGCAAAATACCACAAGCACGAATAGCACTAACCGGCAGGGCTCGGGTAATACAACGTCAAGTCTGAATCGGCCGAACACGAGCGCGGCGCAGGCACGCCCGGCGGCCGATCGCGGCTATGGTCAGCAGCGCCAGGCTGGAACTAATTCCGACGCATTCAGCGGCTACAACAAGGGCGGCAACACGCGCGCTCAGGCCGATCGCGGACGAGGCAGCATGCAGGCTGGCGGCGGGGGCGCCAAACAGGCTCCTGCGGCGCGCTCAGGTGGTGGAGGTCGCAGGAAATAGTCATGACATTCCACCGTACAGCCCGTTTACAGACTGGTCCCCGATTCGCCGCAATGGAGGTTGGCAACATGTTCCGCAAATCAGGTTCTGCCGTACTTATTCTGCTTATAGTCCTGGCCTGTGCCTTGATCGCTACTTCGCAGGAGGCCGGGCAGAAGACATTCTCTTCGCCTCAGGATGCGTCTAAAGCGCTATACGAAGCCGCCAAGAACGACGATTCGCAGGCCGTCGTTGCCGTCCTGGGAGCGTCGTCGGAAAGTGTGATCCACTCCGGCGATCCTGTGCAGGACAAGAAGAATCTGGCGGACTTTCTCGCACGGTACGAGCAAATGAACCGCATCGGCAGGCAGACCGATGGCAGTCGCGTCCTCTATCTCGGGGCCGACAATTGGCCGTTCCCTATTCCTTTGAAGGAACATGCGGGCCAGTGGTACTTCGACACGGTAGCGGGCAAGAAGGAGATTCTGTTCCGTCGCATCGGCAAGAACGAACTGGCTGCTATCCGCGTGCTAAACGCGCTGGTTGATGCCCAGCATGAGTACTACGACGGCAGTCACGACGGAGCGACACATCAATATGCCGCTCGAATCCTGAGCACCGAGGGCAAGCAGGACGGCCTCTACTGGAAGACTGCCGAAGGCGAACCGGAGAGCCCGATCGGGCCCATCGTTGCCTACGCCACCAACGAAGGCTATGGCAAGAGCGATGAATCTGGGCCCTTCCACGGTTACTTCTACCGAACGCTGAAGTCGCAAGGGGCGAACGCACCCGGGGGTGCAAAGGCGTATGCAGTTGATGGAAAGAACACTGGGTTCGCCTTCATCGCCTACCCGGCCGAGTACCGCAATTCCGGAGTCATGACTTTCGTGGTTGGCACCGATGGCGTGATCTATGAAAAAGATCTCGGAGCAACTACGTCAACCGTCGCACCTGCCATTACGTCGTTTAATCCTGACAAAACCTGGACTCGGATTCCCTCGGACGAGGGCGAGCAGGATGTGGCCACCAATTAATCGCATCGATGCCCGCAGCTAACTTCCCGGCAGAGCCTCGGTTCTGCCGGGTTTTTTCTTTCGCGTGCCGGCATGAGAGTTTGTACTCTCTCGAAGCCCCGCTGCCGCAGTTCAGGGTAGTCCGCTACTTTGATATGCTCGCCGTGTTCGAAAAGTAGCGCACTCCCAAGTTCAGGCCGCGAACCTGCGGGAGCGTTGAATCAGGTATAGTACTGTACAAGCTTTTCAGGATGAGGTTGGCGCCCCAGCTCGACAGATCTTTGCTGCGAAGATGGACAGCCGTGCTTGCGGTTATCCTTATCGCTGGCGTCGGCTTCGTTCAAGCCATCCACCTGCACGAGGACCTCGCGCCTTTTGGTGCGGCGCGTTCGCATTGCGCGCTCTGCGTCTTCTCTCACAGCCCGGCAGTAGTCACCGCAACGCGATCGGCGCCGGTACCAGTCGGCGACTTCACTGCCCTCGTCTCGGCTGAGCCGCAACTGCGATCGCGGCTTCTGGTCTCTTCCGCATTTATCCGGCCGCCGCCCGTTCTCTAAACCAAGCTAAGGTACTCGGCTTTCACGTGCCACAGCGCACGTGGCTTGCCTGTTTCCATACCTTTCGGGAGAGTTGCGATTTCTTTCGTCGCGACTCCCGGTGCATTGGAGGAGATTCCATGTTGGGTAGTCGCATCGCGCAACAAAATGTGCGAGCAAACAATCGAACGGCACAAGAATTGGCAGGCAATTGGCCTTCCCTATTATCCCTCTCCCACACCGCGATGCTTTTCGCGCTGGCTGTATCACTGTTGCTGCTTGCCTCGGCGAGTTTTTCCCAGACCACGGGAAGTTCGTCGCTGGGCGGAGTGGTTACCGACCCGTCTGGCGCGGTGGTACCTGGAGCGACCGTCGAGATCCATAACCCTGTCAGCCAATTTGACCGGTCCGCGACCACCGACAGCGCGGGACGATTCGTCTTTGGGAATATCCCTTTTAATCCCTACCACCTCACCGTCAATGCGAAAGGGTTCGCTCCGTATGTGCAGGACGTTGACGTTCGTTCCGCGGTACCGCTGAACCTCAAGATAGCCGTGCAGGTCAGCGGCGGCGGCCGAAAACGTCACCGTTCAGGGCGAGGCGAGCGACATTCTGGAGAACGATCCGACGTTTCACACCGACGTAGACCGCCAATTGTTCGACAAACTACCGCTGGAAAGCTCTTCCTCGGCGTTGAGTTCGCTGGTGACTTTGTCGTCGCCAGGGATTGCTGCCGACTCCAACGGCTTGTTTCACGGCCTGGGCGACCACGCAGAAAATTCGTTTTCCCTGGATGGCCAGCCCATCACCGATCAGCAAAGCAAGGTGTTCTCGAATCAGATTCCGCTTGATGCGGTGCAATCGATGACCGTCATTGGGGGAGCACCGCCCGCCGAGTACGGAGACAAGACCAGCCTGGTGATCGACGTCACCACCCGTACCGGATTGGGATCGATGACGCCTCACGGCAATGTCACCGCCTCGTACGGGAGCTTTGGCTCTTCGAACCTTGACATGAACTTCTCGGCGGGCACAGAGAAGTGGGGAAATTTCTTTGCCGTCAATGGGCTGAATACCGGGCGGTTTCTGGATCCACCGGAGTTCGGGGTCCTCCATGCCAAGGGCAATGAGGAGAACATATTCGACCGCCCCGACTTCGTGTTTTCTCAGAAAGACGCGCTGCACTTCAATTTCCAATTTACCCGTTCCTGGTTTCAAACTCCCAACTCGTACGATCAGCAATATCACGATTTCAGCGGCGTGATTCAGACCAATCCCATCACAGGTCAGCCGCTGGGACCAACGGATCAGCGTAATCAGATCCTGACCTTCAATATTGCTCCCACGTGGACCCACACCATCAGTCCCAACGCAGTTCTCAACGTGACCGGCTTCGTGAGGCGCGACGGCTATAACTATTACCCCAGCGATGACCCATTCAACGATCTCGGCCCACTGAATCTGCAGAGAGAAACTGTCGGACAACAACGCAGCCTGCTCAATGGGGGTGCGCTCGCCAACATCAGCTATACCAAGGGTATTCACAACATCAAGGCAGGCATCTCGTATGAGCAGACCATCCTGAATGAAAACGACCAGCTCGGGATCATCGACCCTACGTTCAATGCGCCCTGCGTGGATATGGGTGGCGTCCCAGTCAACGGTTTCACCGATCCAGCTCAGTGCGCGGCAGCCGGCTTCCAACCCAACACAGCAGACAATCCGAATGCGGGCACTTTGGCTCAATACCCTTTGTTCAACGGTGACCTGCTGCCCTACGATCTGACGCGGGGAGGGGTCCGCTTCCCGTTTTACGGGCACACGGACGTTAAAGAGCTCGCGATGTACGTGCAGGACAACATCACGGTGCGCAACTGGAGCTTCAACCTGGGCATCCGCGGAGATATATACAACGGATTGGTCACGGCAACCCAGGCGGAGCCACGGGTGGGAATCTCCTACAACATTCAGAAAACCAACACTGTTCTGCGGGTCTCCTACGCCCGGACACTGGAAACTCCTTTCAATGAGAACCTGGTGCTCTCCAGCGTGGGCTGCGCCTCGAACATCCTCAACCCTCTGCTGGGCTGCTCGTCGAGCACGACAACGCCATTAGGGCCCGGTTATCGCAATGAATTCCACGCCGGACTGCAACAAGCTTTCGGAAAGTTCCTGGTAGTCGATGGCGAATACATCTGGAAGTACACGCGTGGCGCCTACGACTTCAGCGTGCTGGGCAACACGCCAATCACTTTCCCGATCGAATGGCACAACTCGAAGATTCCGGGTTTTGCCCTACGGGCCAGCGTGCCGGTGTATCACGGCTTCAGCGCGCTGGTGGTAATGTCGAGCGTGGCCGCCCGCTTCTTTACCCCTCAGATCTCGGGAGCCGGGGCTACTCCTTCAGCGCCCCTTGGGGTTTTCCGTATCGACCACGACGAAGCCTTTAACATGACCGCGCATTTCCAATACCAGACACCCTGGAAGCGTGGCCCGTGGTTTGGCTTCAACTGGCGTTACGACAGCGGACTGGTTGCCGGATCCGTGCCCTGCTACGGAATCTCCGATTTCAACGACTGCCCGCAATCGACCACGCTCGACGGCCAACCGGCCATCACCATGACCGATGGCTCCGGAATCCCGTTTACCGCGGACCAGGAGTTTCAGGCCGGCTTCACCTGCAACGGAGTGCACGCAACTCCCACGGTTGCCCTGCCTTTCACCTGCCTGGCATCGCAGTTCGGTTCGACGCTCACACAGGTGCCTGCTCCCGGAACTGAGAACGACGACCACAAACCGCCCCGCATCGCGTCACGAAACCTCTTCGACCTCGCGATCGGAGATGACAATCTGTTCAAAACCGATAAGTACAAATGGAGCGCGCAGGTAACCTTCATCAATCTGACGAACAACTACGCGCTGTACAATTTCCTTTCGACCTTCAGCGGCACCCACTACGTGAGCCCGCGTGCAATCACAGGACAAATAGGGTTCCATTTCTGAGGTAGCGAAACTTGCAGCTGCAACCGCATAACAATGACCACGAATAAGACACGGCCCCAGGACCGAAGTCTGGGGCCTCTCGGCAACTCGACGGGAACATGATGGACGGAATCACAGTTTACGTTTTGCTCGTGATCTTCGTCGCCACCCTGATCCGGTCGGTATTCGGATTCGGAGAGGCCCTGGTCGCGGTCCCGCTTCTCGCGCTGCGGCTCCCGGTGAAGGTTGCGGCCCCCTTGGCTGTGCTGGTTTCGGTCACGGTAGCCCTGATCATCGTGCTGCACGATTGGCATCATGTCGAGTTTCGCAGCGCGGGCTGGCTGTTGGCTTCCACCGTGGCCGGCATACCCATCGGAGTCCTTCTGCTGGCCCGCGGCAATCATCGTTTAGTTACCGCAGGTTTAGGGATCGTCATCTTGGCCTTTGCCCTCCACGCCCTCTCGCGCCGACAGGTTCACGAGCTACGCGCCGACAATCTCCCCTGGCTTCTCGGGTGCGGCTTCTGCGCGGGGGTGCTAGGAGGCGCTTTCGGCATGAATGGCCCACCATTGGCCATCTATGGAGCCATGCGCCGCTGGTCAGCGCAACGCTTTCGGGCAACGCTTCAGGGATACTTTTTGCCGGCGAGTGCGCTGGGAATGGCCGGATACATCTTCGCCGGACTCTGGGTGCCGGAGTTGACGCGGTATTTCCTGCTGTCGCTGCCGTGTACGGTGTTGGCGATCCTGCTGGGCGGGTTCTTGAATCGCAAGCTGCGAGGGGATGTGTTCGTCCGATATGTCTACGGGGGACTGGTGGTGGTGGGCGGTGTCTTAATTGTGCAGGCGGTGCGGGGCTAAAACAAGTCGGTGCGATAGATGATCCACCAGCTGACAATCAGGGCCAGCACGGTTTCTACAATCGCCCAGCCCATTGGCAGCCAAACCGCACCAATGCTCAGGATGGTGAACAGAACCCAAAAAGACTTGGTTTGCGTACTCAAATGCCGGTGCGCTCCTGAAGTTGCTGCCAATTGCGCAGCTCTGCCGAGCCTTATCGGCGATGAAGATGCTTTACCGGCCCAAGACCTTTTCCTAACGGGTCGGCTTGCAGAATTGCCTGCCGAACATATTCCTTAGCTTCGGCAACGGCGGCTACGGGATCGGTCCCCAGCGCTAGCAGGCATGCCAGCGCAGTGGCGAGTGCGCATCCGGTGCCATGGGTCGAGCGGGAATCCAAGTGCTTGCCGGGAAAATTGTGCGCCAGACGGTCACCGTCGGGCTGCTGAATGCTGAGAAAGTCCACCGGCTCAGCCAGATGGCCTCCGGTGATGAGAACTCCGCGGGCGCCCAGAGCGTGCAGCCGGGCGGCAAGTTCACGGATTTGGGGTTCAGCCGACTTCCATGCACTTAGAGGCAGCAGGGGGGCGGCGTTGGCCAGCAGGGCGGCTTCCTCGATGTTAGGCGTGATCAGGTCGGCCAGGGGCAAGAGCCGGTTTCGTAACACTTCCAGCCCTGCGGCGTCGATCAGGTCGGTTCCCGAACTCGACCGGAGCACCGGATCCAGGACCACATTGGGCAGCCGTTCCCGCTCCAGGAAGCGCGCCACCTCCTCAGCGACCTCGCCGGAGCCGAGCATGCCGATCCGCGCCGCGGCGATTTCGAAATCTTGCCGCAAACGGATCAATGTTTCGTGAACGATCCCCGGGCCGACCCGCTCGACGGCGAAAACCCCCTGAGTCGATTGCACGGTCAGCGCCGTTATGCAGGTTACTGCGTAACATCCGAAGGCGGCGGCGGTTTTGATGTCGGCCGTGACTCCAGCACCGGAGGAGGGATCGTACCCGGCGATGCTGAGGATGACGGGCGGCACTGCCATACAAAGAATGTAAACCTAGACGGGTTGAGCGGAGCTGCCTCTCGCCGAAAGGGGAAGCGCCCGGGGCTGAACAACATACGCCGTAGATCTGTAAGTTATTGATCTACTTTGGTTTATCTTCCAACCCCCGCGGACGAAGGCGATCTCACTCAGGAAGAGCGAAATTCCCAAAACCGTATAGGCGGTCGAACCTTGACTCGGATGCACAATTCTAACCTAATGTCAAGGGAAAAATGAATTCTACTGCCTTTGTAGCTTGACCTTCATACGTTCCGGTGCGTAGACTTAACAGAACCTGTCAGGGAGGCCCTTAAATTACGATGCGAGGTATTTGAATGCTACGAGTACTCAACCAGGCAGCGGTGGCTGTAGGTTTGGTCATCGCGCTGGGAGCAGCACCCGGAAACAGTCAGACACCGGACTCGAAACAAGGTACCCCAGGACAGACTCAGGAAACCATAAAGCCGGTTCGAGCCAGAAAGTTCCAGCTCGGGAAGGCTTCTTGGTACGGCCGCCTCTTTCAGAACAAAAGGACTGCAAGTGGCGAGCCGTACGACATGAACGACTTAACTGCAGCGCACCGTACGTTGCCGCTCGGTTCCTGGGTCAAGGTTACTAATCTGAAGAACGCTCGCTCTGTCATGGTTCGCATTAACGATCGCGGACCGGTGATGAAGAGCAGGATTATTGACCTGTCCTACGGCGCTGCCAAGATGCTGGGCATAGGGAGCAGTGGTATTAGCTCCGTACGCCTGGACATCGTCGAGACTCCGACCGTAGCCCAGATCATGGGACCGCAATTGCAACAATAGCGCTCTCATCTTGGGTTAAACTGTGGGCTGATGCTCGATCTTCGAGATAGGCTCATCGTGGCGCTGGATGTACCCAGCGCCGCGCAGGCTCGCCAGCTAGTTCAAACCCTTGGCGATGCCGTAACCACCTATAAAATAGGAAAGCAACTCTTCACGGCCGAGGGGCCCGGGATCGTTCGCGATCTCGTGTCCTCCGGCCGTAAAGTCTTTCTGGACCTTAAGTTCCACGACATTCCGAATACCGTGGCGGGAGCGGTAAGCTCGGCCGCCGAGCTCGGCGTGAGCATGCTCACCGTCCACGCCTCAGGGGGGAGCAAGATGCTCCGGGCTGCAGTCGATGCTGCGGCACAATCGCTGGCGAAACCAATGGTTCTCGCCGTCACGGTGCTGACCAGTCTGTCCGATTCCGACCTGCAGGAAATTGGCGTCTCAGGCACCGTGCTGGAGCAGGTCTTGCGCCTTGGCGCGCTGGCGCGCTCCGCCGGCTGTGGCGGGCTGGTAGCTTCCGCCCACGAGGCCCGCGAGCTGCGCCGCGAGCTGGGGGAAGGTTTTGAGATCGTGACACCGGGGGTCCGACCGGCGGGAGCGGCCGTCGGAGATCAGGTACGGGTGCTCACACCGGGCGAGGCAATCCGGGCTGGGGCGACGAGGATCGTGGTGGGAAGGCCGATTGTTGAAGCGGAGAATCCAGCCAAAGTTGCGGCCGAGGTTCTACACGAGATGAACGCCGCCTCACTGGCACGATAAGAGACGCTCGAGTGCTGGTTCTAAGGCTGAGGAGGGAACTTCTCCTCGACTCATTTGGTCAGCTTTCTCATTACCTGTAATTCCACATGGGGTGGCACGATCGCCGTCAGGTAGAGCTCGGCCACAGCCTTGTGATCATCAAGTCTTGGCACGCCCGAGGCCGCCGCGATGGCGGCGGCGTTTGCCGAAAATTCATCTTTGCCTATCTTGGGGATGTTTACCTGCGCCTTGGCCTTGAATTCGTCGAAGAGCGCCGAAACGCAAGCGTAAAGTGCATCGAACTGGTCACCGAGCACTCTTCGTATTGCCCTGTCCAATTTGTCCAGGAATGCCTGCGGCCCTTCAGCAAACCGGATGAATTCGAAGGCCCGGATATCGGCCGGCGCGTGTGCCACCTCGTCGGCGGTGATCAAAATTACGGGCTTTTCCAAAGCGTGGGCCATTCCCAGTTCGTAGAACACGTTGGGATTCCGTCCTGTGCAGTCGGCGATCACGACATCGGCTTGCTTGATGTACTCCGCGATGCTCTCCAGCAGCGGCCTTGTGAAAACTTCGTCGTCGCCGCGCTTGCAAGCAAGGTCAGGAAATCTCTTTTGGATGTGATCCTTCAGGTACAGGTAGGTGTAGTGAAGCTGGGGTTGGAAGGGCATCACCACAAAACAGTTCTTCATGGCGGATTAGCCCGCAGCGGGCTCATACTTGCGACGCAAAACGGACATTTGGGAGCGCATCCAATGGCGAACATAGTCCATCAAGTCCTCTTTTTCCTCGGGTTTGTAGAGGATTACTTGAAGGCTGGCAAGTTCCTCGGGAATGTCGGTTTGCTGCTGCGCAATGAGTAGAGTAGGCTTACGCAAGGCGTTCGCTGCGCCGAGCTCGTAGAGGATCGTCCTATCTCCGCCAGTAACGTCCGCAATGACAAAGTCTGCCCGTTCTATGGAGCCGCGTCCAGATGGTCCCCGGACCGCACCTCTTGAGGGTACACTGCTGGCTTCGAGAACCTCAATATTCAAGCCACTCAAGCCATCGAGAATAGCTTTCCGTACCGGAGCGAACTCTTCGCCCGCAGGCAATGCAAGATAGCACGCAGGGATTTCGATAAAAGCCATGGACCCCTCGACTGAGGCCCATTCTAACAGAGCTGTTTCAGCGCGCTCCGCGCTGTTACTGAAATGCCCGCACCGCCGATGCAAGGTCTTCATGAGCGTCGAACATGCTGTAGAGCCGCGTGACTTGCAGCAGGTTGCGGACGTTCTTGTTCAGATGCAGCAGCTTCAACTCGCCGCCCTGGTTCTTTACGGACGTGTAGCACCCCATCAGCTCGCCAATACCTGAGCTGTCGATGTGCAGCACGTTCTCCATGTTAAGCAGAAGCTTGGTGTATCCGTCGCGCAGCAGCTCCTGCACCACGTCACGTAGCCTGCTGGTTGCCTCTCCGAGCCTTAATTGCCCAAAGAGGTCGACGACCACAACGCCATCCACGATGCGAGTGCTGACCTTGATGCTCATGTCTCAATCCGGGCGACGCCGACGAATGCTTGCGAAAGGGAGAAGCCGCTGGCTTTCAATATAAGACAAAAACAAGAAAAGCAGCCCGCAGGCTGCCTTTCTTCCGGAACCTTTGGCCTTGCCCGAATCAGTGCACGTTGTTTGCCAGCGGCATATTATTCCGGACGCTGTACCCCGATGGAACCTGGAACAACGCGGCGCTGGGCTCTGTGCGGACAATATTCTCCAACTTGGCGACATGACGGTCGCCGTTGGAAGTTCGGGTCTCCGTCATCACAATCACCTTCAGCTCAGGAGAGGTCCAGGTCTCTACCGTCGAAACAAATGGCTTGTCGCCAGGACCGTTCGGCGGAGTGGTATGAATTGTGCGCACCCCGACCACTTGTAAGCCGCTGATTTCTTTCGTGCCCAGCGGCTCGGTTTGGGTATTCTTTGCGGACGAAGCGGTGACGCTGGCCGGACCCGCGGGCTTGCCATCGGCAGACGGAGTATTGCTGCCCGGGGTCAGAAAGGGAGCCGTACCCAGCGCCGCGGGACTGACATGGCTAACATACGCGGTCTTCGATGTCGGATCCAACGTGGTAATGGTCAAGGCAGCCGGATCGCTAATCGTAATTCGCATCGGCCGAGGAGAGTCAGGCCCGGGCGAGAGGCGCTCCATTGCGAAATAGGACGTGCCCTGAGTATTGCGCGCCACCTTCCCGTGAAACTCCGTGCTGATCCCGGGCTGTCCGTTGATCTGATCATTGACATAAATCAGGTCAGCGGAAAAGGGCGCGTCTTTCGTCGTTCCCGACCGCGGCGCCGGGCCAACGCCCATCCAGATACCCGACTGTGCCTGCGCCATGGCGGCACCGACAATGAGAATCCAGACTGCCAAAGCAGTTTGCGGTTTCATGAGGATTTCCTTTCAGTGTCGAGACACAAGTGGCCGGGCTGCGAGCAAAGCCGGACATAGGGTAGGACGTAGCAATGAGGTAAGAGTCATCGCCACGTCCTAAAGTGCGCCGGCCATCAATCTGGCCGTGGGACAAACACGACGCCACAGCCGTCCATCCTAAGCATCAGGCGTTCTGGGCCATGGCGAACCCTCCGCTGGCCCTACGAACCGCGTAATGCTGCTCGGGCACCGCGAATCCGGCGGCCGTGACCGTCTCCTTAATTAGACGATTACTGTCGAAATATACCTGCCAGTAGTCCTTGTTGTTGCAATAGGGGCGAACCGCGAGCACCGGGCCGGCGAGCGTGAAAGTGAGTATCTCGACGTCTGGGGCCGGAGTCTGAACCACATTGGGAATCTTCTTGAGGGCGTCCTTCAGCAGCGACATGGCGACGTGAACATCAACCCCGTGCGCCAACTGAGCGGTTAAGTCCACGCGGCGAAAGGCGTTGGTCGAAAAGTTTTGGATAACATCGGCGAAGATCTTGCCGTTACCCACGATGTTGCGAACGTTGTCCAACGTATCGATCGAGGTGACGAAGAGGCCAACCTCGTGGACCGTGCCCATGACCCCGCCGGCAACCACGAAATCACCCACCTTGAAGGGCTGCAGAATCACCATGAAAACGCCGGCTGCAAAATTCGCCAGCAGGCCACTCCACGCCATGCCGATCGCCACACCGGCGGCAGCAACTAATGCCGCAAAGGTCGTCGTTTGCACTCCGAAGAATCCGAGGATGGCCACGACCAACGCGATGTTGAGCAGCGCCGCGGTGGCATTCTGGATCCACCGGATGAGTGTCGGATCGATCTTTTGCTTGGTCATCGCCTTGCCAATCCAGCTGGTGACCATATTGATGAGCCAGCGGCCTACGATCCAGATCGCAATTGCTTCGAGAAGCTTAAGTCCGAGCGCAAGTAAGAGCGCGGTTCCAGACTGCATGAGATTGGTGACGTTCAGCTCCATGAACAGCCTCCGATTAAGTTCGAGATGGTTGGGGGGAAACTACGGTTTGGAGGCATGTTACCACGGCCCCGCTCCAGGACAGGAGGACCTGAACATTCGCGGGTCCTTTATTGACCTTTGCATAATATAGTTACAGCGGAAAGAGTTCTGCTTGTTCCCAGAAAGCGCAGACCAAGGTGGGCCGACGGCGCATCCGACGCAACGCTCGGCGTGCGGAATCGCTCAACTGTCCAAAGGTCGTGGGGCAGAAGTTGGGTAATTCGTGCTGCTTCCAGTGTGACCACAGATACTCCACTGGGTTCAGTTCTGGAGCATAGCCGGGAAGATATTCCAGCCACAGACGCCCCCTCTGTTGCTGTACGAACTGCCAGACGGCACGGCTGCGGTGCCCCGGCAGTCCGTCCCAAACGATCAGCAGCTTGCCAGGAATGTGGCGCAGCAGATGAGCGAGGAACTGGATGATTTGCGGGCTACGGATTGCTCCCGGAAACAGGCGGAAGTAAAAGTTCCACCAGGTTACGCCCGCTATCGCCGACAAGGTCTTCCAATTAAAGTGGTATTGCAGCACGGGGGTCTGTCCGCGGGGTGCCCAGGTACGGCAGCGGTGGGGACGCTCGCTCAGCCCGCTCTCGTCGATGAAGACGATCGTGCGACCTTCGTTTTTGGCCTTTTTTTTAACTCCGGCCAGCGCTTCTGCTTCCACCGCCGGATCTTCTCTTCGTCCCGCTCCAAGGCGCGGCCCGTCGGACGCTGACAACTCCATCCCAACTGCCGCAGGATGCGCCATGCCTGCGAGGGATGGTAGGAAATCCCACATTCTTGCTCGATCAAATGGGTGACACGGTTGGTGGTCCACAATCCGGTCTCGTAGCCCAGGCTTTCCGGACCGCGTTTGAGTCCCTGCTCGATCTTGCCCAGATCCTCCACGCTCAACCGTGGCTTGCGGCCAGCACGGCCCGCCTTCTTCAGCCCGGCGCGGCCGTTCTCGCGTAACTCGGCCGCCCACTGACTTACCGACTGCCGGTGCGCTCCCACTCGTCGGGCCACTTCCGACTGGCTGTACCCCTTCTCCAGCAGCCGCGCCGCCTGCATCCGCCGCTGCTCAAGTGCCTGAAAGTCTCGCCGAACTCCGGCCGGATTTCCCATGCCCAAACCATAGCACGAGATCAAGAAAATGTCACTATATTATTCAATAGTCAATAGATAGCCCACCTATGAAAACATTGATGAATGGGCAGGACTCTACTGGCGAAAAGCTTCGCCCCTTCGAGAGGGCAATTCTTGCCCTTTCGCAAATAACCGTGCAAGCGTATCCTATTGCTCATTGGGGCAATGATTCGGGGCTTTGCCGTTGACCTCCCGGGGAAATCGTCAGTCAAAGGCGCAGCATACCAAGCACGATTAGCTTTCCACCAAGCGAATCGGCGAATCAGAGTCCGAGAACCCAATGGATCTTGGTGCTCATCGACGAAGTGCACTTTTAGTAGCGCGGCCGGGCGCGGTGGCGGCCCGCCTGTCCTGCACGCTGCTTGGAATATGCCTGGCTTGGGTTGGAGCGTACGCTCAAAGGGCCAGTCCCGAGGGAAACGGCGTAGGCCCGCAGCTCATCACGGTCGGGGGTGGTCCAGGAAACATCGAACAGCAGGTTGCCAGCATAGATTTCGCACAACTGGCTCTCCAGGCTGAGAGCAGGAGACGTGAAGAAAGTGAAAGGGAGCGTCTTGCGAGGGCCGAGTTGGTACAATCCGGCGCCATTTCTCAGCTCGACTTGGCGGCACCACCGAAATCCATTCGTGAGTACAACGAGGGCATAACCCTCTTAAAGAACCAGCATTCATCCGAGGCCATCGAGCATCTGCAAAAAGCGGTCGCCCTATATCCCAAGTTTGTTTCCGCTCACAATGCGCTTGGACTTGCTTTCATGGACGTGGATAACACGGTCCAGGCAAAGAGTGAATTTGAGATCGCAGTACAGTTTGATCAAAAGTACGCTCGCTCACTCCTGAATCTTGGCCAGCTAGCCATATCGAACGGCGATTTCCCCGCAGCGGAAGCCAGCCTGGAGAAAGCGAACTCGGTGCGTCCCAATGATGCTGAAATCCTGACCGCCCTGGCCTACGCCCAGTACGGCAATCACGAGTACCAGCAGGCCATACAAACGGTGCTACGAGTTCACGATCTGTCACGAAGCGGAACGGCCGGTCGTCATGGCAATGCTCATTATGTGGCCGCAGCCGCCGGGCTGGCGTTGCAGGACGGCGCCATCGTCGAGCGCGAACTTGCTCTCTTCATCGAGGAAGACCCGATGAATCCGTTGGTCCCAGTGGCGCGCCATAACCTCGAGTTGCTTACCGCTAACAAGAAGGCGCTTGCGGCGCAACAAATCGCAGCTTCACTGAAAACACATCCCACCTCCAATGCTTCTCCCAGCCTCGCCGACAACGCGAGGCTGAAGTCTGAACTCAGCGCGCTCAGCGAAGGTCCCGATAAGTGTGACGGTTGCGAACAACGATCTCCCAATCCAGGGGTCTTACCGCCGCCAGACGGGACCTTGGTTGCCGATCTGCCCAGCGTACCGGTTCTGCCCGCCGGAAACGCATGGACCATACGCAAGGTTGTGGACGAGGTGGCGCTCTTCTTTGCGGTAAGTAGTCACGGGCACATGGTCGACGACCTGACGCTCTCGGAAATCCAGGTCCGCGATGACGGCAAAGCTCCGGAGAAGATATTGTTGTTCGCTCCGCAATCAAAGCTGCCGCTGCGGGTCGGGCTGCTGGTTGACACTAGCGGTTCGGTGCAAGAGCGGTTTGGCTTCGAAAAGCATGCTGCCGCCAAATTTCTGGAGCAGTTGCTTACCAACCCGTCCGATCTGGCATTCGTGGCGGGGTTCTCGAACTCCACCAACGTCGTGCAGGATTTCACGGCGAGCCATGACAGTCTGGGGAAGGGAATCGATAGCCTGACGAACGGAGGGGGCACGTCGCTGTTCGATGCAGTTTCCTTCGCTTGCGGTAAGCTGGCGGCTTACCCCGAAGGCGACAGAGTCGCGAAGGTCCTGGTGGTGCTAAGCGACGGCGAGGACAACTCCAGCCACACCACTCTCAGGCGGGCCATCAGCGATGCGGAGTCCAGCGGGGTCACGATTTACGCCATCAGCACGAAGGACACTGGGGGCGCGAAGACGGACGCCGATCGGGTGCTGCAGGCCTTGGCCGAGCGCAGCGGCGGAGAGGCGCTCTTCCCTGAGGACTCTGCTAGCCTGCACCAGTCATTCGACAAGTTGCGGGATATCATCCGCAGCCGCTACTTGATCGCGTATAAGCCAGCCGACTTCGAGCCGAACGGGAAATACCGCACGATCAACGTGATCGCGACCAAGAATGGCACTCGTTTACAAGTGCATGCTCGCAAGGGATACCACGCGCTGGTCCCGCCCGCCGCAACGTTCTAATACTCCGAATCCACCACCTTGGGGACGTCGTCGGGATTGGGCTCGGCAGCTCCCGGTTGAGCCTCTGCGACGAACGCGGCTGCCGGTTCGTCCTCTTTCTTTTTCAGCCGCACCACGGTAATTTTCGCGAACCCCTCTTCGAACTTCGGGGGGCGCAGCTTGCTGGCCATGCGGCGCATCACGTCTTCCGGCACATTACGGTCGCGGCGGTGATTGCGCTCCATACAAACCTCGGCAGGAACGTCAAAGAAAACCGCGTGCGCTTCATATCCGAAATCGTGCGCCAGCTTGACCCAGCTCCGCCGCTCGTGAGGCGAAAGGTTGGTGGCGTCTACGTAGTTCCAAGGCCGCTTGGCCAGCAGGCGGGCGCGCAGCATGGAGCGCAGAGTCGAGAACACCAGGTCCTGATAACGCTGCTCGGTCACGTCGTCGAACAGCAGGATGCGAACCATGTCGCTGGACAGCGGAAGTATGTTGTGCCGCTTAAACCACGTGCTTTTGCCGGAGCCCGGCAGCCCAATGGACAGTACCACGGCACCCTTCGACTTCGCGGCTGCGGCAGACTGGGCCGGAGCTGGAGCGGCAACGGCGGGCTCACTCTCGCCCGGTGCTTCGGCTTCGGCTGCCTCACCGGTAGGACCACCGGGAGCAGGCAACGTCGGAGCCTGGACCGGAGTGGCTGGGCGACTGCCGCGTCCACGGCGGCCACGCCTGCGGGAGCGCTGCGCGCGTGTCTGCTGAGGCGGCTCTTCTCCGCCGCCAGTCTCTGCCGTAAACGGATTTTCAACGCCGCCGGATTCGTCGGAAACCTGGGCGTCGGGCACGGGCTCGTCGCTCGTGTCGCTTATCGCGTTAGGGTCAGGAAAGCGGGGCTGCAGAGGTTCCGGTCTTTCCTGCGGCGTTGGTTCGTTCGGTTGCTGTTTGCGCCGCTTGCCGCGGTCACGCATCCATCTGCGCATGTTGCACTTGTAACACGCTTGCCAGTTCGGGAGCAATCCGTTCCCTTGCCTCGTCTGTGATTTAACCGCGCGGCAACTGTGATGTCTGCTATTGGCCTTACCCGGGGGCGGGTGCTAGTCTTCTCTGTTTCAGAACAGGTTCGTGGTGCTGGTTACGGCAGCGTCAGCCAGGATGCACAGCTATCCCGCTGCACTGCTTATAATTTTGATATCCATTTCACGAGGTTATATGGCAATTAAAGTTGGCATCAACGGATTCGGACGCATCGGCCGAAACGTTCTACGCACCGCTCTTGACGACAAGAACATCGACATCGTCGCGGTGAACGACCTAACCAGCCCCAAGACACTGGCCCACCTGCTGAAGTACGACTCAATCCTGGGCAACCTGCCGAACAACATCACGGCCACTGACGATTCCATCGATATCGATGGCAAGAAGATCCATGTTTATGCGGAGAAGGACCCTGCCAAGCTGGACTGGGAAAAGTTCGGCGTTCAGGTGGTCATTGAATCGACCGGCAAATTCACCAAAGCCGAGCAGGCCAAGGCTCACCTGCGCGGCCCGGTGAAGAAAGTCATCATCACTGCTCCCGCCACCGGCGAGGATGTGACCATCGTTCTGGGGGTGAACGAAGGCGCCTACGATCCCGCCAAGCACAACATTATTTCCAACGCTTCCTGCACGACCAATTGCTTGGGGCCGGTCGCGAAGGTCCTCAATGACAAATTCAAGATCGTCGCCGGCACCATGACGACGATTCACTCCTACACCAACGATCAGGTAATTCTCGACTTCCCGCACAAGGACCTGCGGCGCGCTCGTGCGGCCGCGCTGTCCATGATTCCCACCTCGACAGGCGCCGCCAAGGCCATCTATCTGGCAATTCCCGACCTGAAGGGCAAACTGGACGGCTTCGCCATGCGGGTGCCAACGCCCAACGTCTCGGTGGTCGATCTCGTGGTCTGGGTGGAGAAGCCCACCTCAGTGGAAGAGGTGAATGGGGCGTTGAAAGCGGCCTCGGAAAGCGGCCCATTGAAGGGCTACCTGGGTTACGAGACGAACGAGCTGGTCTCGATCGATTTCCGGGGCGATCCCCGGTCCTCGATTGTCGACGCGCCAATGACGCGTGTGGTCGCCGGCAACTGCGTCAAAGTGATCTCCTGGTACGACAACGAGTGGGGATATTCCTGCCGCGTACGTGACCTGATCAACTACATCGGGCAGAAGGGCCTGTAACCCAGGATCTTGCTGGCCGGCACGCATTTCTAAAATCTCGGCGGACTCACCTCCGCCGAGTGCAGTAATCTGGAGTTTCATATCCGGGTCCGGCCCGGATTTCCCAAGCAGCTTCGGAGCTTGAACCTGCTGAACAGTCTGGTCAGAAAGGTGTGGTTCCTATGTCGAAGTTGTCGATGCGTGATCTCCCCCTGAATAACAAACGAATCCTGATGCGGGTGGACTTCAACGTTCCCCTGGACGGCGGCCGGGTGATGGACGACACGCGCATTCGAGAGACCCTGCCCAGCATCGAGTACGCCTTGCGCCACGGAGCACGGCTGATCCTTGCCTCGCACCTCGGGCGCCCCAAGGGCAAACCCCACCCCAAGATGAGCCTCAAGCCGGTGGCAGAGCGGCTGCGTATTCTACTCGACGAGGTGCTGCGGCGCGGCGAAAACGTCGGCTTCTCGCCCGATTGCATTGGCCTCCAGGCGGAAGAGATGGCGCTCAAGCTGGAGCAAGGCCAGACACTGCTGCTCGAGAATTTGCGCTTCCACGCCGAGGAAGAAGAGAACAATCAGGATTTTGCGCGGCAGCTTGCGCGCCTTTGCGATTACTACGTGAACGACGCCTTCGGTTCAGCCCACCGCGCGCACGCCTCCACCGAAGGCATTACCCATTGGGTCGACAAGAGCGCAGCCGGTCTCCTGATGGAAAGAGAGCTGGAATATCTCGGCAAGGCGCTGACTCACCCGCAAAAACCCTTCGTGGCGATTCTCGGCGGCGCCAAGGTCGGCGACAAGATCGGCGTCATCCAGCACCTGATGGGAAAGGTCGATACCCTCATCATCGGCGGAGGTATGGCGTACACCTTCCTCAAAGCCCAGGGGCATGAGATCGGCAAGTCTCTGCTTGAGGCTGACAAGATCGAGTTGGCCAAGCAGACGCTGCAACACGGGAAAGAGAAGCATGTGCAGATCCTGTTGCCGGTTGATCACGTGGTCGCCGACAAGGTTGAGCCGGGCGCGCACATTCAGCGCATCGGAGAGGGCCAGCAGATTCCTCCCGATGGCATTGCGGTGGATATCGGGCCGAAGACGATTGAGCTGTTCGCCTCGGAGATCGGCACCGCTCGGACGATCGTCTGGAATGGACCGATGGGCGTCTTTGAGATCGAAGCCTTCGCCAAAGGCACGCGCAAAATCGCCGAGGCCGTTGCCGATAACGGGGCGGCGACCTCGATCGTTGGCGGTGGAGACAGCGTCGCGGCGGTAAAGGCCGCCGGCTTGGCAGATAAGATCACGCACATATCGACCGGCGGCGGAGCCTCGCTGGAGTTTCTGGAAGGCAAGAAGCTGCCGGGCGTCGAGGCGCTTACCGACAAGTAGCGCGATTTCTCGGCAAGACCTCGACCTGTTCGGTGGTTTTGTCGTACTAAGTCCTTGTCAGGCACGTTTGAATCGGTCGATGAGTTTGGTATTGCGACGCTTCGCGTCAGGGCACGACTTTAGTCGTGCCGAAAGGACTTTCTATTATTGTTTTCCGAGCGGACTTTAGTCCGCCACACAGCTTCTCGGCGACACCTACGAAAGCAGGTCCCTCGCTCCGCTCGGGATGACAAAATAAATCTCTCGCTCTTTGAACAACGTCGTTACTGCACTGTGACCACTTCCTCCAACCCGCTGCGCATCGAGCTTGGCGAAGGACGGCTGCTCGTTATTACCGGGCCTGCCGACATCACGCGCGCACAAGTCGACGCGATTGTGAACGCTGCCAATTCTTCCCTGATGGGTGGAGGCGGCGTTGACGGCGCGATCCACGCCGCTGGGGGACCGGAGATCAAGGAGCACTGCCGCAGGATTGTCGCGCAGCAGGGGCCACTTCCCCAAGGGCAGGCCGTGGCCACGACAGCAGGCCGATTGCCTGCGCGCTACGTCATACACACTGTGGGACCAAGCTGGGCTGGTGGCCATCGCAATGAAGCGGAGAAGCTGGCGAGCTGCCACCGTGAGTCGATTCGCGTCGCCGATGAGTTGCAGCTAACGTCGATTGCATTTCCCGCCATCTCAACCGGCATCTTCGGATATCCGATCGAGCTAGCTGCCCCAATCGCACTGAGCAGCGCACGCGAAGCCCTGAACGCCGCCAGATACCTTCGTGAGGTTCGTTTTGTACTTTACGATTCGAGCGCGCGTGAGTGCTTCGTGCGGGCTGTCCAAGAACTTAAGCTGACTACTTCTGAAACCTGAGGACGGACTCCTACATGGCCCGCAAAAAGCTGATTGCCGCCAACTGGAAGATGTACAAGACGCCGGAGCAGACCATCGCGTTCTTTAATGAATTTCTTCCTCTCGTTGCCGGGCACGAGCGTGACGATATCGCCGTGTGCCCTCCCTATATCGACCTGCATGCTGCCGTCGCGGCGGCTGCCGGCTCGAACGTTGCCATCGGCGCACAGAACATGCACTGGACCAACGAAGGCGCATTTACCGGTGAGGTTTCGCCTGTAATGCTGCTGAGCATCGGGGTCACGCACGTCATCCTCGGCCATTCCGAGCGGCGGCAGTACTTCAACGAAACCGACGACACGGTCAATCGCAAACTGGAGCTCGCTTTGGAGAGCGGACTCACGCCCATCGTCTGTGTGGGCGAGGTTCTGGAAGAGCGCGAAGCAGGATTGACGGAGGACGTGCTCCGCCGCCAAACCATGCGTGCTTTCAACGGAATTTCCGCGCGCAAGGCGGCGAAGCTGGTTGTGGCCTACGAGCCGGTCTGGGCCATCGGCACGGGAAAGACAGCTACCCCGCAGATAGCTGCCGATGCGCACCTGGTCATTCGTGGCGAAGCAGCCAAGGCCTTCGGCCAAGAGTTCGCCGACAATCTGCGCATTCTCTATGGCGGCAGTGTGAAGCCCGATATCTGCTCGGCCCTGATGACGGAGGAAGAAATTGACGGGGCGCTGGTGGGCGGAGCCAGCCTCGATCCTAAGACCTTGGCGCGGATTGTCGAGTACTGAGATCGGGCATCTAACGGCGGCTTCCCGCAGCAATCACTTAGTGCCCTACTGCGCTCAAGAGCCACAGATTGGTTTGTCGCTCGATACAACCCTTAGGCTCTAAATCTGCTCTGACTAAATGCTGTATATCTTTCTGGCGGCCGGGACGGAATTCGTTCGAGTGCTCGCCTGTTGCGGACCCCCTATTTAGCTCGCTGCGGTATGGAGGAACGGCATCATGATGCCAGCGAAGCGCATTGTTCTCGTCCAAAACGACCCGTACCTGATCAGCTCCAGAAAAGCCATGCTCGAACAGCAGGGCTACGTTGTCAATGCCGTGCACACGGTCGAGGAAGCTCGGCAGTTGTGCTGCGACCTTGCCTGTGACCTGGTGATCGTAGACTCGGGCGAGGACTACCGGGCAGCAGTCGAGTTATGTGAAGAGATCAAAGCCGAAAACCCGGACGTGAACGTGGCGGTCATCACCTGGGATGGGCCGGAAATCGACTCTGAATGTCCCGACGAAGTGATTCGGCGGGAGCGCGGCCCGCAGGAATTTCTCAACAAGGTACGACTGGCCCTCGCCTGAGGGAAGCGAGCCGCGAGCGCTCACACCGAAATCGTCCCTCAGGCTGGCTTGAACTCCTCCAACAGCCTTTCCCAGTTGCTGAGCGACTGTCCTCCGGGCGTGAACGCCACCTCCAGAAATACCTCTTCAGCCCCGATTTTCTCGCAGGCGGCGATGTCTTCGTGGATCTGGTCGATCGATCCTACGAAGACAAACCTGTCTTTCTCTATCGACTTGTCGGTGATGACGAGATTGGCGCGCACGATCATGCTCAACTCCGAAGGATCGCGTCCCGCATCCCTCGCCATCTGCTGAAGTCCCGCAAACATCTGTCTCATGCCTTCGACGGGAATGCCTCCCGGATTCCAGCCATCGGCCATGGTGGCCACACGCCTCATCGCGGGCGGAGTGAACGCCGCAAGGTAAATCGGTGGATGCGGCTTCTGCACCGGCTTGGGCCCGATGTACGACTTGGGCAACGAGAAGAACTTTCCGTGATGTTCGGCCGGGTCGGTCGTCCAGATCGTCTTCAGCACTTGCAGGAACTCATCGGCGCGCGCCCCGCGCACCTTCATGTCCGCGCCGGCAGCTTCCATCTCATCGGGCGACCAGCCCACGCCGAATCCCACTCGCAGGCGTCCCTTGGACAGCACGTCAATGGTGCTGAGCCGCCTGGCCAGCAAGACAGGGTTGTAGTAAGGAATGTCGAGTACGCTGGTCCCCAGCTTGATGGTGCTGGTATGGGCCGCGGCGAAGGTCAACGTGTCGAGCGGGTCGAGACAGTATTTGTACTCCTCGGGCAACGAGCCATCCGGGGTTGCGGGATAGGGCAGCCGGGGATTCACCGGCCACAGCAGCCGCTCGACAGTCCAGAGGCTGTGATAACCGAGCGACTCCGCCTTCTGTGCAACTGTCTTCACGGCTTCGGGCGTGGCCACCGCCCCGATATTGGGAACTGCAATCCCGATCTTCATTCGTTCGCATTCCTTTCGGTCTCAATATCCGACGTCGGAACCACCCTATGCCGCGGTTCGGGCACGGGAACATCTCCCTTCGCCGCCCGCCACAAAATCGCGTTGAGGATAGTGTTGTCCGCGGCGTCGGCTACCGAGAAGTCCAGCGCCGAGCTCTCTTTCGCCATAGGCGCCGACGCTGTATTTGCCTGGTAGATCATGCCGTTATCCCGGTTGCGATAGTCGGCCTTGAACGCAGGCTGGTCGCCTACTCCCGTGAACAGCGGAGCCATCACGGCGGCGAACGCATCGTTGTTGTTCATCGGCGGCAGCCCAAGGACCACTTCCATGGTGTGTACCATGTTGACCGTCGTGTAAAAGTTGTGATCGACGAAGGGCAGCGAATGGCGTGGCGAATACTTGCTGATCACCAGTGCGGTGCTGCGATGCGCATCGACGTGATCCGCTCCATCCTGCGCATCATCCTCAATGACAAAGATCGCGGTGTCGTCCCAATAAGGACTCTGGGACACCGCCTCGACAACCCGGCCAACCGCCAGGTCGTTGTCCGCCACAGCGGCGTTTGGCGTGGGCGAGCCAGGCTTGGTTCCTGCGGTGTGATCGTTGGGCAAGCGAACCAGACAGAAATTCGGAAGCTCTGTTCCGTGTGCGCTCTCCTTCGCCTTCACAAAGCCGGCAAACTCCCGCAGAAACTCATCTGCCCTGAACTGGTCGGGATATTCCACCCGGAAGTCGGGATACTTCGGGTCCTGATGATCGCGAAGCTCGGGCTTCGTCGGAGTATTATTCGCCGGCAGCGGAATCTCGTATTGATACGGGCTTTTGCCGCCGCCCAACTCGGCGGGAAGATTGTCTCCGGGCTTGATCTGCGCGACGGCGCACTTCTCTGGCCGGCCGGTCGGAGTGCCGCTCACCATCGGTGAAGCGTCGTCCTCCTCCGGAGCGTCGTTGCACCAGCGAGTCTCGATGTACTCGCCGTAATTGCGATAGGTGAGGTGATGCCGGGCAAGATTACCCCAGAGATATCCCGTGGCTGGCTCGTTCACATCCGGCTCGCCCAGAAGCAGCGGTAGAACGTCTCCGACGCCGCCCTCCGAATCGTATTCGCGCTCTTGCCCGCGATAGGCGATCGGCCATGCGCGCTCGCCATAGTCGGTGTTGATGGCCGAGGTTGACCAGGGATGCCCGTTGCCCGAGACCTCGCCGCTGTCGTAGACGTTGTCGAGCAGCCCGAACTGCCTCGCTAGCGCGTGCTCGTTCGGAGTGATGGCTTCGCCGTACATGACCAGGGAGGGATCACCATTGCCCTCTTTGATGTCCCCAAATATCTGGTCGTAGGTGCGGTTCTCCTTCAGGATGTAGATGACGTGGCGGATAGGATTCGCGCCGCTCTTGAATGCGAACTCACCGGTGCGGCCCTGCATGCGATTGCTGTTCAGGACCTCCTGCGTGAGCTGGGCGCGTTCTTTGTCAGCTTGCGCGAGATTGATACGCGCCATCGAGCCGTGAATGAGCGAAGCGATATACGGATGCCGGTGGTGGGCATTGCTATCGTGGGTCAGCAAAGCCGAATTCGGCCCGGTGCCGGTCCCTTTGCCCGATGCGACGAATAGCTCGTCCCCATGAACTGCCAGCGCGGTGGGGTACCACTCTGTGGGAATGAAGTAAGCGGCGCGCTGATCGACCCGCACCGGTCTGCCGTGGTGCAGGTCGAAAACGGCTACAGCATCCGACGATCCGTTGGCCGCGAACAGGCGGCTGCCATCTGCCGATTGCGCCAGGCCCTGTGGATAGCTGCCACCGTACTCCTGCCCCGGAAGGCGGGTGTCGAGAAGGCGTTCAAGCTTGTCCGACTTCGCGTCGATGACGGCGATGGCATCGCGATTCGCGAGCGCGACATACAACCGGCGTTCATCGGGACTGAGCAACATTGCGGTGGGATGCGACGAAGATTCAGTCCTGGACTCGGGCGGCTCTAACGGAATCTGTTTCATCACCTTACCCGAAGGTAAATCGAGTTTGGCGACAGCAGAGCCGTTCCACAGCGACACCCATCCTGTCTTGCCGTCGCGAGTCACGATCGCGCCATAGGGGAAGGCGCTGGGGACGTACTTGTTATCGCTGAGGCGGAAGCGCTCAAGGACCTTGCCATCCACGACGCTCATCAGCACAGCATCGTCGGCCAGATTTTCGGCGACCAGTAACTCGTCGCCGGTTCCGGTTTTCACCACGGCAAGCCCAGCAGGGTAGGCAATCGCGTTTCCCGCAGCGACATTCTTCTTGCCGTAAGTGACGCGCTTCCCGCTCTCCAGCGGTGACAATGGAAGCTTAAGAAAGCGGTCCGGCGTCAAGCTCTCGTCTAAGAACTTATATACCGCAATGCCGTTGCCGATGCCGCCCAGCTTCTTGCCTTGGGCGTCGACTGCATTTCCCTCCGGATCGGTCAGTGACGCTATGGATGCGTAAAGCTCTTTGCCGTCGCTGCTCCAGGCGAGCCCGCAAAAATACGTTTGCCGCGCGTTCACCTTCAGTCTTGGGTCGGGGAAGTCGCGCAGCTGATTCGTCGCAAGCTCAAGAATGGCGATCGACTGGTCGTACTTCGACTCGGCTGCGCCCCGTCCATTGTTGAGCAACGCCAGATACTTGCCGTCGGGACTCAGTGCGGCGAGAGTAGGAAAGCTGTTGGTACGCTGCGGCTGGCCGATGATCGGCTCCTGCACCAGCTTGCTCGATGGCAAGTCAATTTCTTTCCTCTGGATATTGCCATCCGTTACTTGAGCTAAAGCAACACCGGCTGCGAATAGGACCGCCAGCAGAGCAGAGCAGGAGCCAAGCCTCATCCGTCACCTCAGCGTTACTTGCCGATCTCTTCCAGGTACTTCTCCACTTCCAGGGCAGCCATGCATCCGGTGCCGGCAGCCGTCACCGCCTGCCGGTAATGGCGGTCAGCAACGTCGCCCGACACGAATACTCCCGGCACGCTGCTGCAAACGTAACCCTCGGGAATGATGTAGCCTTCGCCATCGCGCTTCAGTTGATCGCCGACGAAATCGGCATTCGGCGTATGTCCGATTCCCAGGAACATGGCGCTTGTGGCGAGGTCGAAGACCTTGCCGGTCTTGACATTTCGCAAGCGCAGCCCGGTCACCTCTTTAGCCGTGATGTCGTGTACCTCCTCGACCACGGTGTCGGTCATGAACTGGATTTTTTCGTGCTTGCGCGCGCGATCGAGCATGATTTTCGACGCGCGGAACTCGCTGCGGCGGTGAATGATGGTGACCTTGGAAGCAAAGCGGGTCAGGAACAGCGCCTCTTCCATTGCCGAGTCACCCCCGCCAATGACCGTAATCTCCTTGCCGGAGAAGAAAAAGCCGTCACAGGTGGCGCAGGACGACACGCCGTGCCCGATCAGCGCCTGTTCGCTCTCCAAGCCCAGCCACCGTGCCGAAGCGCCACTGGCGATGATGAGGGTGCGGGTCAGCAACTTCTCGCGGCCAAGGTCCACCACGATGGGCTCCTTACCGATATCGAGCTTCTTTTGGCTCATGTCGACCCTGACGACGTGGCCATTTTGAAACTCTGCTCCAAAGCGAATCGCCTGTTTGCGCATGTTTTCAATTAATTCGGGTCCCTGGATCCCGTCGGGAAACCCCGGAAAGTTCTCCACCAGGGTGGTAATGGCGAGCTGTCCGCCGGGTTCGTGCCCGTCGATGACGAGGGGCTTCAGGTTGGCCCGAGCCGCATAAATAGCAGCCGTCAGTCCTGAACATCCGGAACCGATAATCACAACATTGCTTACGTTTTCTGGCATACGAAAGGAGATAGATTCCTGGGAACAGCCAAAGATGCAGAGGCCACAACTTCAACCATCTACGGCAGCATTCAAAGCACCTGCGATTCTAGCAAGCGTTTCGCGTTTAGGAAATCGTGGATGGGGCACGCATCATAAAGTGGCGACCCTTTCGATCGAGTAAGCTGCGGGGGCTGTGAGAAACAGTCAATCGAAGGTGAAGGAAAGGAACGCCGCTACCGCCGCCTCGCCTGAGCTGCGACGATTTGTCGCAGAGGTCCGTACAACGCTGCTGGGCCTGGAGCGCGTTCTTCATGCACGGAAGGGCAGCTTCGACGAAATGACGGGTTTGCGAAACGATTTCCGCCTTTTGCTCGACGCAAACGACCGGTACTTCCATTCTCATTCCCTGGAAGCCGTCGAAGATGATGCCATCGTAAACAGCCTCGATACTCTGCGTGAGCAAATTTTGCGTTGGCAGCAGCACGCTCATAGTTAGGTCGCCGGCTTGCCCGGAAATAGTTTGATATTACCCCCTTCTTAGTAGCGGCTAGTTGGATGTCCACATTTTGGCTCTACGTCAAGAGCTTGACGCGCAACCCAAGTGGCTCGCTGCTTTATACGAACTTGCCCGACCAATCCTAACTACTTAGCTCGGATTGCATTAGAGGACTTCGCGTGCACACAAGTGTTTGGCCACCTGAGTGCTCACAGAGGTGTGGCTCGGCAGAGGTGTCGAAGCGCCGCTTCGGTCACTCATTGCCTAGTCTATGGTAAGAAGTTTTGACCGACAGGCTGGACACTGTCAGAGCTTGTCGGTCAAAAATAACTTTTTATGGTCATCAACAATTATCCGGAGGGTTCAGTGAAATTCATACGTCTCGCATTCTTATCGGTTATTTGCCTCTATCTGACTGCGGCAGTCATGCCCGCTGCAGCGGCAGAGGCAAAGCCGGTTACAAAAGAGCACAAAGCCAAAATCAAGGGCACAATCATCTCACGCGACGGTAACGCGATTAAGGTTCAAGACAAGAAGGATGGCACAACCAAAATCGTTAATGTCACCGACAAGACCAAAATCGAACGTGACGGATTCATGAGCGATTCCGCCATGACTACGAAGGCATTGGTGCCGGGATTGACCATCCAGGCAAAAGGCGTCACCAACGCCAAAGGCCAGCTTGACGCCAAGAAAGTCAAGTTCCATCCCGATGCGTATGCAATTACAGTCGCGCAACAGCAACTGATCATAGACAACAAGGCCGCAGCCGGCCATGCCCAGACAACCGCGGATGAGGGAGTAACGAATGCGGCTGCAGCTCAGTCATCGGCCAACCAGGCTCAGTCTACGGCTGGCCAGGGACTGATGACAGCACAGGCAGCGAGCACCGCAGCAGCGTCGAATGCTGTTGCCGTGGACGCGGTAAACAAGCGGGTGTCGAATCTGGGCGACTACACGACTGTGGCTACGGCAGGAGTTTACTTTGCCAACGGCAGCTATAGGTTGAACGACGCCGGCAAGGCAGCTCTTGACCAGCTTATTTCCGCCAATTCGAACGTCAATGGATACCGGGTCGAGATTGCGGGTTACACCTCCAGTCCCGGTGGTCCGAAATACAACCAGAAGCTCAGCGAACGGCGGGCCGAAGCCGTCGCCCAGTACCTGCGCGAAAACGCCGGTGTTGCTATGTGGCGATTCGTCGCACCCGCGGGCTATGGAGAGACACATCCGGCAGCCAGCAACGATCACGCCAAGGACCGCGCCCTGAATCGTCGAGTAGAAGTGAGGGTCCTGGTCAGCAAAGGACTGCAGGAAAGCTCGCAGGTGGCAAGCGCTCGGCCGTGATCCAGACAACGCCCGTGCTTCATTCTCCTGTGAAGCACGGGCGTGACGGCCGTTTGGTCGTATTCATCCCACGCACTCCTGGGCGCCGGATTCATACGCGTGGTCCTTCATATCTAAAGGCGCCCAGCTACGAACACGAATTAGCTCTGTAGCAGGCTGATCAAAAGTGTCGCAACTGTGGGCCACGCGTGAGTACTAGATCGAGACGATGTCTGCTTGGAACAGCAACAAGGTCAACTCTCGGCAAACCCGCCCAGTAATAGTCCACTAACGCCGCCAAGGGCCGGCTGGTCACCCGCTGCTGGTGTTGCCATCGCAGACGGCCAGCGGTTCGGGCTTCACAATCTGCGCCACTCTTTAAGCAACTGGCTGGTGAACAAGGCGAAAGCGGAACCCAAGACCGTGGAGGGAATCCTGCGTCATTCGAAGATTCAGACGACGCTGGACCTCTACACCCAAGACGACAGCGATGAAGCACGGGCGGCGCAAGGGCAGTTCCTTGAGGCGCTCATGACTTTAGGAGCTGTGCAGTGAACTTTTGTGGATCGAAATGTGAAGCGGGATTTTCAAGCCATCATTCCGTAAGTGCTTTGGAATGATGGCGGGGTCGACGGGACTCGAACCCGCGGCCTCTGCCGTGACAGGGCAGCGTTCTAACCAACTGAACTACGACCCCGCTTTTGGTTACATCGGGTTAGCGGAAACCCTTGCGGGATACAGACCGGAACAGACCGATCACCACCCAACGTCACTGATTGTAACAGATAGCTCGCGTATGCGGTTATGGATCAGGCTTCGAAAGGTATTGCTTTCTCTCGTCCAAAACGAACGATTCCCGCTTCGAATAGGCACCGTCGTCCACCTGCGAAAAGGGCTTGTTAGACTGGCGTCGTGCGCAGGCTCATCGTTAATGCCGACGACTTCGGGGTAACTCGTGGAGTGAATCGGGCGATTGTCGAGGCGAATCAGCATGGGATCGTGACCTCGGCAACGATGATGGCCGGCGCCCGCGGTTTTGAAGATGCCGCAGCGCAAGCCCAGCTGCTAGCTTCGACTGGGGCCCGCTTCAGTGTTGGATGCCACATCGTGCTGGTCGATGGCATACCACTCTCGCCGCCGGCGCGCATATCTTCTTTGGTGGAAGGCGGGAATGGAGTTGCGCGGTTTCGCGAAACCTTGAATGAATTTGCCACCGCGGCCTTCACCGGCAAGATCAGTCCGGAAGAAATAAGAGCCGAGGCTACTCTCCAGATACGGCGCATTCGGCAGGCTGGCGTGGCGCTTGCGCACCTCGATACTCATAAGCACGTGCACATGTTCCCGGCAGTCTTACGCCCTCTGCTGCGCGCGGCACAAGAGTGCGGCATTCCCGCGGTCCGTAATCCCTTCGGACGCGGTCATTGCCTGCCGCTCACTCACCTGGCGGCCGACTTCAAACTGGCCAAGCGCTTTGCGCAGATGAGCGTCTTGCGTAGCTTCGCGCCCGCCTTTCGCCGTGAGGTAGCGCGGCACGGCCTGCGCACCACGGACGGCGCTCTGGGTGTGCTGGTTACCGGAATGCTCGATGTCGATCTCTTCGTCGAAATCGTTTCCAACATTCCCGAGGGCACTTGGGAATTCGTCTGCCATCCCGGGTATAACGATTCTGATCTCGACCAGATTCGCACCCGACTACGCGCCTCGCGTCAGCAGGAGTTGGAGGTACTGACCTCGCCCGCAGCTAGGCAGGCGCTGGAACGGCGTGGAGTGGAGCTGATCAGCTATAACGAGCTGTGAAGAAGAAGCAATTAGCAACTAGCAATTAGGTAGTGGCTATCAACCAGCCGATTGCTAGAATTGCCGTTCATAACCGCAATGAACCCACTGTCACTCTCAGCGGAGGAGTATCGCCAGCCTTTACGAGCGCATGACCCAAGTTGCGCTTGACTATTTGTGCTCGCTCAACGATCGGCCAAGCTTCCCGAATCTGACCGGCGTAGAGACGAAGACCATGTTTTCCGGCGCTGTTCCGGAGCAGGGCATGGGTATGGCGGTGCTCGACGATATTGACGCTGTCATCGACGGTGTCCGTCCCGGCGGCCCTCGTTTCTTTGGGTACGTACACGGCTCGGGCGAGCCGGTTGCCGCTGCCGCTGATCTGCTAGCCAGCGTGCTGAACCAGAACGTTACCGCATGGCGGTCATCGCCGTCGGCCGTCACCATCGAACGCACAGTGGTCGGCTGGCTGGCAACCATGATCGGATGCGACGGGTTTAGCGGCAGCCTGTGCGGTGGCGGATCGTCGGCGAACCTGATGGGATTGGCGATGGCTCGCGAAGCAACGGTGTCGGCCAACGAATCGGGAATCAGCAGACCAGGCGCTGTCTATGCCTCCACCGAAATACATATGTCCATCGGCAAGGCAGTCGCGTTGCTTGGCATCGGGCGCGACCACCTGCGGCTCATTCCTTGCGACGGCGAGTTTCGCATGCGCACCGATCTGCTTAGTGAAGCCATTCGGCGTGATGTCGATGCGGGCATAAAACCCATCGCGGTCGTCGGCTCGGCAGGAACCGTCAACACCGGAAGCATCGATCCGCTCGACGAGTTGTCGCAAATCGCCAAGGAGCACGGGGCGTGGTTTCACATTGACGGCGCCTATGGCGCGCTGGCCGCGATCGCAAAGCCTGAACTGTTTCGCGGAATCGAGCTGGCCGACTCCGTCGCGCTCGATCCCCACAAGTGGCTGTACCAGCCCATCGATTGCAGTTGCGTGCTCTATCGCAATGCGCAAGCTGCGCAACGCGCGTTTTCGCACTCAGGCGATTACACAAAATCGTACTTCGACGACCCGATCGAGAACTTCATGTTCTTCGACGAGACGATTGAGTTGTCGCGACGATTTCGCGCGCTGAAGCTGTGGCTGTCTCTGCGCTATCACGGACTGGGGAACTTTCGGGAAGCCATTCGCAACGATCTCGAATGCGCCGCGTACTTCGCGGAGCGGGTCGATACTGAACCGGAGTTGGAACGCCTCGCGCCAGTACGGTTAAGCGCTGTCTGCTTTCGATATCGACCGAAGGGTAAAGCATTGCCGGCTGACGAGCTCGATAACTTGAACCGGCAGATTCTGCCTAAAGTGGTTCGACGGGGACGGGTGTATCTTTCCAACGCAACCATCAACGGACAGTTTGCCCTGCGGATTTGCGTGGTGAATCACCGTTCCGCCCATGCCGATCTCGACGAGGTGGTGAACGAAGTACTGGCGGTGGGAAGGGAACTTGTCGCACGCGAATAATATGTTCTTCAACGTGAATCAGCGGGCCTCCAACCTCGACCAAGTCGTCGCGCAGGCGCCCTGCCGTGCCGATCTTGCCGGTGGCACCTACGACATTTGGCCGCTGTACCTGTTCCATCCCGGCGCAGTCACGGTCAATATGGCGCTATCGATTCTGACCACCTGCAAGCTCACGCCACAGCGCGGCCGTGAGATTCTTCTCCAATCGCACGACACCGGCCGGGCCGAACGCTTCGCCTCACTCGATGACCTGCTGCGTGCCAAGACGTATCAGCATGCTCTGGCGGCCTACCTCATCCGCTTCTTCCGGCCGCAGGGCGGATTCACTCTTGAGACGGATTCGGAGTCCCCGGCGGGCGCAGGCATCTCGGGTTCGTCGGCGTTGATGATTGCGACCGCGGCTGTGCTGGCGCGCTTCACGGGACGGCAACTCGATATCGAGCAGATACGAGTCATCGCACAGAACGTCGAAGCGCAGTTGATCAGAGTCCCGACCGGTTGCCAGGATTACTATCCAGCAATGTATGGCGGCGTGAATGCCATTCATCTTTCGCCCGCTGGTGTAACGTGCGAACCGATTCCAATTTTGGCGGCCGAGATGACACGCCGCTTTGTGCTCTTCTATACCGGCGCGCCGCGGCAGTCAGGCATCAACAACTGGGAGGTCTTCAAGCAGCACATTAACGGCGACAAGAAAGTGATTCGCAACTTCGAGCAGATTTCGCAAGTTGCCCAGCAGATGCGTCGCGCGCTGAAGTCAGCCGCGTGGGAAGACGTTGAGCGTTTACTGCGCGAAGAGTGGAAGCTGCGCCGCAGCAATGCTCCGGGCATCACGACACCGCTGATCGATTCCCTGATTGCCGTAGCGCTTAAGCATGGGGGGCGTGCTGCCAAGGTCTGCGGGGCCGGCGGAGGTGGCTGCGTCATTGTTTTTGTCGAAGAGGGCAGCCGCGAACGGGTGCAGACGGCGATCCGCAAGAATGGTGGACAGCCCCTCGACTTTCACGTCGCATCCGAGGGTCTGCGTTTCCACTCGGCCTCCAAACAGGTTCACGCCAGAACGTAATCCATGTTCACCACCGCCACGGGACGCTTGCAGCCGATCTGGAGCTTTCTGCTTTCGGCGGCGTTTTCTGTCGCAGCATTCGTAGTCTGTTCGTTTATTGCCAGTTCACTCACCGGCGATCATGTCCTGCGCTTTGAAGCGATCTTCCGGCCATTACTCTCCGTGGCGCTGTTCGGAGTGTACGTCTGGCTGCTGACCGTCGCCGACCAGGTAGAAATGCATCGCACGGCGGCTTTGGGGTTTCCCTTCGCCCCCGGCTGGAGGCGCCAGCTTTGCGCCGGCTGCGTTCTGGGATTGTTATTGACCTTGCTGGCGGTAATTCCGCTGGCGATCTGGGCCGACATCAGCATGAATATTCGGCTTAGCTCCAGCGGGGCATGTGCGCGTCGTTGTCGTTCTCATCGTGCTGGTCTTCGGGGCCCTGGCGGAAGAGATGATGTTTCGCGGATATCCCTTTCAGCGGCTGGAGGAAGCGATCGGCCCCACCGGCGCGATCGCAGTATTCTCGCTCCTGTTCGCCGCGGTGCATCTTTCGAATCCCGGCGCCAGTCCACTGGGGCTGCTCAACACCGTTCTCATCGGAATCGTCCTGGCCATCGCTTACTTGCGTACCCGCGCGTTGTGGCTGTCCTGGGGGATTCACTTCGGCTGGAACGCCACCTTAGGGCTGCTGTTCGGCCTGCCGGTCAGCGGGTTGCGCATTTTCAATGTCGTGACGCATGCCACTGCAAAAGGTCCGCGGTGGTTGACGGGAGGCAGCTACGGCATCGAGGCCAGCGCTCCGGGGGCAGTCGCGGTCATCATCGGCCTGGTTGTCGTCTGCAAGTGGCCGGTCACGCGCCTGGGCAAACCTTTGACATTTCCGGGACCAGATCCCGAACACCTCGACAGCATCGCAGGCATCCAAAGTTAGTACGCGCCAACAGCCTTGCGGATAGGCTTATAATTGAGGGCAACGGGGAATCATGGTTCGCTGGCGTTTTACTGTGGTTGGTTTCGCAGCGCTGCTGCTGATGCTGCCCGTCTGTGCAGGCCAGCTCGCGGCGAGCGACACCAAGCCAAAGCCGAACTCGAACCCGATCCCGAACTCTGCGCCCGCCATCGTCGATCCCAACGCACCCAAGATCAGCTCACGCACCCGGCTGGAGATCATCCGCAGCCTACAATCGGAGCGCGTCTATTCTCGCGTGCTGTTCCCCCAGGGTAAGCAGGGGTTGGCGATCAAGCACGGCGTGGTCACCCCGAATCAGATGGGCGTCGCGCAAATGGTCGCCGAGAATGGCGCAGCCGCAAAGCCTGGCGACCGCTGCATAATTTCCGGGGTCGACGTTAAGGACAAGGAAATTATCTTCGAGATCAACGGCGGCCCACGGAAGGGACCCAAGTGGTATCAGCGCATCGAGATCGGAGGCACGGGCGGCGCCTCGTCAATTCCCGCGACGGGTACTCCGCAGAGCCTCGACGCCCACGGCTCCATAGTGAAGCTGGAGTTCGACAAGTACGTCCCCGAGATGACGGGCGACCAGGTGCGCGCCCTGCTGGATCCTGTCTTTGACTTTAAGGCGCTTACCACGGCCGAGGCCTACGAAAAGACGCTCCCTCCAAAGGTGCAGGAGGCGATCAAGAATCACCAGGTCCTCGTCGGCATGGATAAGGAGATGGTGGTCTATGCGAAGGGGCGCGCGCCGCAGAAGATTCGCGACAAAGATGAACAGGGCCACGATTACGAGGAGTGGATTTACGGAACTCCGCCGGAACAAGTCGAATTTGTGCGCTTCAAAGGCAATGAGGTCGCGCGGCTGGAGATCATGACCGTTGATGGCCAGAAGATTGTTCGCACCGAGAAGGAAGTCGATCTGAAGTCGCGCGAATCGGAATTGGCCGACGCCAAGCCGAAGCCCAAGCCCACGAATGCTCCCACGCTAATGCGTCCGGGCGAACAGGCCCAGTACCCTTCAACGACTGACCCCGATCAAAAAACTGTGCCTGTCGGACCGACCCGGCAACCGCAGCCGGTGGACGTGCCTTCTCCAGCTCCCCCAGGTTCGGGACCAGTTCCGCCGCAATAGAGCTAACCCCGCGGCTTGCCTCCCTAGAGCGATTCCCGAATTGCTGGATCCGCCAAGCTCGGGTAGAGCGGCGCAGTGGGCTGAAAGCCTAACACTCCTGAGGTGCAGCCCGAACGCGGACCTGAAGGTCCGCTCTACCCGGATACACCTACCGCGGAACCGCCCTAGAATCCAACTCGTCCCACGCGAATCAGCGCCGACCAATCCGGAGACCCATCTGCCGCCTGCCCCGCCGCGTTAATGTGCTCACGCTCCTTCAATTCTGGAAACGGTAGCCCGCCTGTGACCAGACGTCCTCGCTCGTAGAGCAACTCATCCAGGGTACCGTTCAACAGGAGCTGGTAGTTCCATGGCTGGGGATTCTTCACATCGGCTGCGATCTTGGTATCCATCGTCGTAGTGCAGTTTCGCGTCAGCGCGTTGTACCACTCAGGATGATCGCGCAGCTTGTTCAGGTAATTGGCGTAGAGAAGAAATATCTTTCGCGCCTCGTCCGGCGGAAGGGTGGTGCGATACATAAACACCTCCTCGTCTTTGCGGAAGTTGGTGCGCAATCGGATGACGTCGCGCTCGTCGGCGGTGACGAAGATCAATTCGTATTGGCGGAAAAATCCAAGAATCGCTGAGTACGATTGTCCGACCTTATAGCGTGCCTCGATGGAGAACGCGATGTGGTCATGATCACCGAACTGGAAGCTGAGAATCGGATGGCCAATATACTTCGGTCCCCAGGTAGTGAAGAAAAGGTCTATGTGGCTGAGTTGCGACAGGTTCACGGTCCGATCAGTCCAGCAATTCGAGTACTCAGTTTCGGTGACGTAGTCGCAGTTGCGCAGATTATGGATGGTGACCTGATCACCGTTGATCTCGATCCACGCCGTACGAGCAGCGTTCTCCTGCCAATCACCGTCATTCGACGGCTTCAGGCTGAGCCACCACGTGAGCACGATGCAGAAGCCTGCGAAACACAGTGCAGCCGCCAGGAGCTGCGGTCGAACCCTGATCAGGATCGCCAAAATCACCAGCCCATAGATCACTGTCACCGGAATGCGTAACGCCGGCACCCGGAAGTCCACATAGAGGGCCGCAACTGCCCACAGAGTGAGCAAGGCGAGTACCAGCCACATCAGCGTGAGCCCGAGCATCCGCAACCATTTGAACTCAGTTGGCGCCGAGGCAGGGTGAGAGAGAACATCTTCTTTATTGTCCATGCTGTTTTGAATGTCGAGGTTAAGTCTAATTCAGGGGCTCTGGCGGGAGGCCGAAAACCAGCCAGCAGAGGCTTACAAGATTACGGCAGCCAATGGGCCGCCGTGCGATAAGGCCTGTCGTCGCGATCCTGAACTGGATGTTACTTCTAGGGAGGCGCGTGAATAAGCAAGCTCCCGTCCCGGAGGGGGACAGCATATTGTCCAGCGCTTCAGCGCTGGGAGACCGCACAGATTCGGAGGATTCCCGGAGGGACGGCGCTCTCTTGAGGATAGCAAGTGTAAGGGACTGTTATCGCTAAGTGACATCCCAAAATAGATCGTGCCGATTGGAGTAGCCACGTTCGTGATCACTGGCCGACTTGTGGGGAGTAATCTCCTACAAGCCGGTTTCGGGATAACTTCTGGTTGCCGACTATCCGCCAAGTGACCGCTGAGATGCGCTAACCATATGTCGTTACACGCGATCACAGGCATTCCCGGGTACTGGCATCGGGTTAAGATCACACAGCACTGTGACTCAGTGCACGGTAACGATTTTCGCTAGGGGAGAGGATGACAGCCAGTAGGATCAGCAACTTTTACAGTATAGGTTTTCGCCCCATCCACCCGCTTCAAACAAACAGGCTGACGGTAGAGGCGGCCTCGTTGTGAATCCTTCTCCGCGACCTCGTCTTTCTGTTCGCGGGACCAGAGGCAGGCATGAGAAGCGGAAACAGCCATTTTGATAGTGTCGGCATCAAATCCACCGGTTCTTACGTTCCGTGCAAGATTCTGACCAACGAAGACGTCGTGGCAAACTTGCCGACCTCTCCGCAGTGGGTGTTCGATACGTTGGGGATTCGCGAGCGGCACATTGCTGAACCAGACGAATACACTTCCGATCTTGCTACCCGTGCGGGGCTAGACGCAATCGCTTCGGCGGGGCTTGAACCAAACGACATTGACTTAATCATCGTTTCCACGGCGACACCCGACCGCAAGATGCCCTCGTCCGCATGCATCGCGCAGTTCAAGATGGGCATTAGCAACCGTTGCGCCGCGTTCGATGTGGCGGCGGTGTGTGCCGGGTTCATTTACGGCATCACGATCGCCGGCCAATTCATCCAGAATGGCACGTATGAGCGTGTGCTGGTGATCGGCGCCGATACCTTCTCCAAGGTTACGGACTGGAACCACCGCGACAGCGTCGTTTTCGGAGACGGTGCCGGTGCCGTGGTACTTGAGAGGAAAGAGCGGGAGAACGGGCTCTTTTCCAGCATTCTCCTCGCCGAAGGCGAGGGCATGAATCATTTCACGGTCTACCCCGGGGACGCCTACTTCACAATGAACGGTAAAGCGGTTAAGGAAAAGGCTACAGCCGCGGTACCCGAGTGTATTCGGGAGGTTCTCCGCATCAACGGGCTGGGACTCGAAGACGTCTCGATGATCGTTCCGCACCAGGCCACAGCTGGCGTGCTCAAGCGCATCGCCGAGGTACTCAACATGCCCTATTCCAGAATACAGACGAACTTGGAGTCGTACGCGAACACCGCTGGAGCCACAGTTCCGCTGCTCCTGGACCAAGTCAACCGGCGCGGGCTGCTTCACACAGGCGATTTACTCTTGCTCGTGTCCATCGGCGCGGGCTGGACTTGGGGCGCGAGCCTATATCGATGGTAAGTTCCGATTTTGATAACCGATCGCTTTTAGGGGTATTGGGCTATTATGCGGAAATCTAGTGTTGGCAGGTCCCGTTCACGCATCGTACCCAACTTCATTCGAGGCAATCATGGACATCAGAACAGCGGGAGTAATCGGCGCGGGTACGATGGGCAATGGCATTGCTCACGTTTTCGCCAAAAATGGATACACCGTCGTGCTGGTCGACGTGGAGCAGCGCTTCATCGATCGCGGCCTGCAAACCATCAGCAAGAACCTGGAACGCGAGGTTGCGAAGGACAAGTTGACCTCAGAGCAACGCGACCTGGCGCTGGGGCGCATCACGGGCACATCCGATCACAAGCGGTTGGCCGACTGTGATTTCGTCGTGGAAGCAGCCAGCGAGCGTTTTGAGATAAAGGCCGATCTCTTCCGCGCTCTCGATGCGATCTGTCGTCCCGAGGTTCTCCTCTCGTCGAACACTTCGTCCATTTCGATAACTAGGCTGGCAGCGCTGACAGGGTGACCAGACAGGGTCATCGGAATGCACTTCTTTAATCCCGTGCCGGTGATGAAGCTGGTCGAGGTGATTCGCGGACTAGCTACCTCAAACGAGACTTTTGCGACGGTCCAAGCTCTCGCCGAGAAATTGGAGAAGACTCCGGTCGAGGTGAATGACGCGCCGGGCTTTGTCTCGAACCGCGTGCTGATGCCATTGCTGAATGAAGCCATGTACGCCGTGATGGAAGGCGTGGCCACGCCAGAATCCGTGGATGAAGTCTTCAAGCTTGGTATGGCGCACCCGATGGGTCCGTTAACCTTGGCGGACTTCATTGGACTCGACGTCTGCCTAGACATCATGCGCGTGATGCAGTCTGGCCTCGGCGACCCCAAATACCGGCCTTGCCCACTGCTGATCAAGATGGTCGATGCCGGGTGGCTCGGCCGCAAGTCTGGGCGCGGGTTTTATCAGTACTAGCCCTGCATACCTTCGTTCGGAGTCTGAATCCGGCGTGGGCTCGTCGCTCAAAGATGCAGAACATCACGCGATGGATCAGTTTCCAGCAAAAAAGTTGTGGCTTTCGCTCAGGCCTGCCACTTAACTCCGCTTTCAATCGATCTTAGGCGGAAGATGGGCTAACCATAAATTGTTCCTGGCCAGAAGTCCGCTTGGAGGAAATGTGGTGTTATGGAGCGCTGCTTGCGTTCCGATCCTCGAAGCCCATTGGTAACGGGCGAGGCACTTCTGCGAGTCGCCGACAAGCCGGCCAAGTGGATGCCCGGACACTGGCGCGTTTAACAGGACCAAGGATCCGAGAGCGATACGAACCTTGGTCGATGAGTGCATTGGACTGAAATCAACAGTTGAACCAAGGGTCACTTATCCCGAGAGACGACTATTCGGCCGAGCGGCGAGCAGCCTGTTCTAACCAAGCCTTCGCCGCCAGCCTCAGCCGTATCTCGCGCATGACGATCGTCAAAACGTCAAATTCCTATTTCTCCTGCACTAGTGCTTACTTGCATTAGTGATGGATATTACGTAATGTGATTGGTAAAGGGGGTGCCTTTGCCAAGAACAGCGCCGGTACCGGAATGTTCGCGAGAAGATCGCCAGGTTTTAGAAGATTGGGCGCACAGCCGTACGCTAGAAGCGCGATTGGTGGAACGAGCGAGAATCGTTTTGGGATGTCTGGAAGGGCAGCCGGTCAGCACGGTGGCCCGGAGTTGGAAGGTGCGGCCGAACACGGTGATCGATTGGCGTCGGCGCTTTGCGGCGGAGGGAATAGCGGGATTGCGGGACCGTCCGCGATCGGGCAAACCGCCGCGATATACAGGGGAGTTTCGCAAGCAAGTGCTGGCCACGCTGGAAGAACCGCCGCCAAAGGGACAAGCGGTATGGGATGGGCCGGCACTGGCGAAGCATTTGAAAACATCGGTGCATGCGGTCTGGCGCGTGTTGCGGAAAGAAAGCGTATGTTTGGCACGCCAGCGCAGTTGGTGTGTCAGCACGGACCCGGAGTTCACGGCCAAGGCCGCCGATGTCGTGGGTTTGTACTTGAATCCCCCACAGAATGCGTTGGTTCTTTCGGTCGATGAAAAGCCGAGTATTCAGGCGTTGGAGCGGAAGACGGGATTCGTGGAAACCGACAGTGGGAAAATCGTCCGCGGTTTCAAGAGCACCTATAAGCGGCACGGCACCTTAAATCTGTTTGCCGCCCTGGAAGTCGCCACGGGCGCCGTTCATACGCAGACGACTGGCAAGAAGCGGCGAATTGAGTTTCTCGAATTCATGGATCGCGTGGTCGCCGATCTCCCGGTGGGAAAAGAAATCCACGCCATCTTGGACAATTACTGCATCCACAAGAAAAACGATGCCTGGCTGGCGGCTCATCCCAACGTGTTCTTTCACTTCACGCCAACGTCGGCCAGTTGGTTGAATCAAGTTGAAGTCTGGTTTGGTATTCTGAGCCGCAAAGCACTGCGGGGAGCGTCTTTTCGCGACATCGAGCAATTGCGCCAAGCGATTGAAGACTTCGTGGCAGCCTACGGACCCAAAGCCAAGCCGTTCGTCTGGCGTAAACGCGAAGTCAAAGGTTCGCAGTTGCGCAATACTATCGTTAACTTACGCAATTAAGTACTAGCCCCGCAATAACAGCAGCAAGTTTATCGAGTATCTGGTTCCAGCCCTCCATTTGACCGCTATTTTTCGCGCTCTTCATGGGTTCATTTCCAATGAAGGTGAGTTTCGTCTGGCCGTTTCCGAGATCCTCAAAGATGGTCACGTCGTGCGCACCGTCTATAGCCTCATGTTCTATTCCTAATTGCGCCGGCTCAACCTTGTTTCCCTTCGGGTCCGAAAAGTACATGGAGGAAACGATCTTCTCGTGCAGAATAATCTCGTGGTATTCACCAGCATTCCAAAACTCCTGCCCATCCGGCGCCTTCATGCAGCAGAGGAATTTCCCCCCAACGCGAAAATCCATCTGGCAAACGGGCGCAGTAAAGCCCTTCGGTCCCCACCACTGCATCACGTACTTCGGGTCTGTCCACGCCTTCCAAACCAACTCGCGTGGGGCATCAAGGACTCTTGTAACGACCATCCGCTCAATTTCGCTAACCGTGTTTTTTGTCATCTCTGACCTCCTCTTTCTTCATTCGATTTACAACTACGTCCAGTTTGTCGAAACTCTCTTCCCAGAAGCTGCGATAGCTGATCGCCCAGTCGCTGACTGTCTTAATCGCCTCGGGCCTAAGCGTGCACACACTCTCTCGTCCACGCTTCGTCTTGATTACAATCCGCGCCCGCACCAGGTAGGCGATATGTTTTGAAATCATCTGCTGCGAGAGTGCAAACGGTTCCGTCAATCCATGCACAGAGGCAGGCCCATGCGAGAGTCGTTGGATCATTGCTCGCCGGGTTGGATCAGACAAAGCCGCAAATGTTGTACCTAATTTATCCACAACCATATGGTAGTGGATTTTCGGCCGATGTCAAATGTGAATTTTGCGATTCGTGATTTCCGTCCCGAGTCTCTTAACCCTGACACCTGCGCTCATTGATACTCTGCGCAGGAGGGCGAGCCGGCAAGGGTTATGGCGCTGGCATCAGGGGCAGGAGGAATGCAGATTGTCTCTGGAACCTTCTCGGTGTCTCACCGCCCTGTTGGGTAACTGATCTTTGCCAGACGACTCGCTAGCCCGAATTTCTCACCAGATGATCGATAACTGAGCCAGGGGTCGGATGGGGCGGCCGAGAGCGATCGGTGTAGGCGGCAGGGAGTGGTTAGCGGCAGTGGTGCACGGGTGATGGCCAAGGCGGTGGCTGGAGGCGACATTTTTGGGCGCGTGGAGACCGCAACTGCCGCCCGCCTGAGGTTGGCACAACCGCCGCGCTGCCCTCAACAGCGCAAAGCCGACCAGGCCGCGGCGAACAGCGCTTTCCAGGGATATGCGCGGGGATAACGCAGATAGATACGGCGGGCGCTGAGGCGCACCTCGGCGGCAATCTTGAGCAGCCGCAGTCGGATGGTGTTCACCTGGGCCCGCGCCCACACGGTGCCCGCCAAGGCCAGCCGCCGCAGAGCGTGCAGCAGCACATAGGCCAACGACGACAGGTAGAGCCGCAACTGGTTGGCGCGCAGGGTGGCGGCGCTCATGCGATCGGCGAACAGACTGAGCTGCTCCTTGATGCGGTTTTCCATCTCGCCGCGGGCGCAGTAGAGCTGTTCATAGAGAGCGCGCGCCTCCCACTCTGTGGGACTCAGCGAAGTCACCACGAAGCGCGGGTTGGGGCCTTTGTCGAGATACTCGGCCTTGGCCACCACGCGGCGGGCGCACGACCAACTGCTGCGCGTCTGATAGGAGAACTCGCCGAAGACGCGGGCGGCTTGCTGCGTCTTTTGGTGTTCGCGCTGGGCCGCGGCCATGAGGGCGGCGATTTCCGCCTCCAGCCGCGAGTTGCGCGCCAAGCCGAAAACATAGTGCACGGGCTCAGCTTCGCACCAAGCCATCAGCTCCTCGCGGCAGAAGCCGGAATCGGCGCGCAGAATGATTTTCACCTCCGGCCAGCGCTGCCGAATCTGGCCCACGATGCGTTTCACTTCGGCGAGCGCGCCTGCGCTGGCGTCCTGGTTCGAAGCCCGCTGGCGGGCGCACAGTAGATGCTCGCCGCAGAAGATGTACAGCGGCAAGTAACAGTACTCGCCGTAGTAGCCGTGGAAGAAGCGCGCTTCCTGCTCGCCGTGCAACGGGGTGTCGGTGACATCCAGATCGAGCACGATCTCGGCTGGCGCGGTCGCGTGCGCTTCCAAGAAAATATCCACCAGCAGCGTGTCCAACTGCTCGGCCGAGTAGCTGATCTTGTGATAGCGATCGGCGGCCGCCGCCGGCGTCAACTCCATGCGGTTGAGCGTGCTCTTGCCGGCCAGCGGTGATTCCAGTTCGCGCTGGCCGGCCAACACGGCCAGCAGGGGATCGTGGCGCAGTTGCTCATGATCGTTGAGATCTTCATAGCCCAGCGCCAGCCCGTAGACGCGCTGCGCCAGCATCTCGCCCACCGGGTGCTCGACCCGTGCCGGGTCCCGCCCATCCCGAAAGCAGGCCGCCGCCCGCGCGAGCAAGCCGATCTTGCGGTTGGTGCGGCGCAACAGCAGGCCGCCTCCGTCGCTGGTCATGCGGGCGCCATCGAAGTTGGCTACCACCCGCCGCGAAAAATGATCTGCAAACGCGAACGATTCTTGCGTACACTCTGTCATGAGAAAGGCCGTTTCTTTTTCGGGCATCGACTTCGTTTCACACCGCAGTTATGCCTGAAAAGACGGCCTTTTTCTACTGTGAATTACTGGTGGTTGTTTACTACTGGTGAGAAATTCGGGCTAGGACCTACGCGGTGAGTGGTAAATCGCCAATGCGCTCACCGAGCCCGGATCAGTGCCGATATGTCGGCCAGTGATTACGAATGCTTTCTTTCACATGGACGTAAAACGCCCATCCTGTGCTTTTGAAGAACTGTGCCAAGTCACATGTACAAGGACGGAACGCCGACTATACGGTCATTTGGCGGCAGGTCTGCCCTTCAACTACGGGGTGACTACCAATCTGCGGCCTCGTTTGTGGCGTTGCCAAGCGTTCTCAATATCCGCGAGTGGAACACGTTCCGTCTCCACACGAAGCTCTCCGCTGGCAGCATGCGCCATTACTTTTTGCAGGGCATCGACCAGAACGTCGCGAGGTGGAATCCCGGCAGTTCCGAGAATTGTCAGCGCTGTGCTGCGCAGTACGGCAGCTGGAAGCGATATCGTCGGCCCAGCGCTTTCCCCAACTTGAACGAAGCGAGTCTCAGACCCAATGGCGGCAAATTCCTTGCGTGTTATCGCAGTCAGAAACGCTTCCGCAGGGCGACCCCAGACGTAATCGATCACGACTTGAAAACCTGAATCGCCGGCCTCACGCGCAAATGCCTCGCCAAGGTCCTCCGCAGGCGTGTCAAGGTGAATGGTTGCGTCAGCACCGAGCTTAGGTAGTGTGCTCAAGACCTGTTGGTTGCGTCCCGCAGCAACGACGCGACCCGCGCCGAGAAGCCTCGCTATCTTTACCGCCAGCTTGCCAGTGACTCCGGTCGCACCGAGGATAAGGACGTTTTCGCCTGGCGCCAGCTTTGCGCGGAAAGCGAGCGAAAGCCAGGCGGAGACGCCCGGGTTGGGCAGGGCGGCGGCGGTTTCGTCATCCACCCCTTCGGGGACCGGAAAGCAAAATGCTCGGCGCACAACCGTTCGTTGTGCCATCGCACCGTAAGGTGCTCGAGTTCCGCCGAAGAACACCCGCTGCCCGTCGTTGAGATGCCCAACTCCGTCTGAGCCGCAGACGACAGGGAGTTCGCGCGGGCTGGCATAGTGCGAGCCGCTGGCCAGTTGCTTGTCGATAGGTTTCAGCGATGCGGCGTGAACCTGCACGATCGCCTCGCCGTCACCAGCGATTGGTTCGGGGAATTGCTCACACCGGGGCGGATTACCAAGCGTGTGCAGAACGGCGGCATCCATCGTGGTTTCCTTGCGGCTGGGTCGCCTTTTCCTGCATTCTACGATTGGTCATTCTCTTTCCTCAAGCTACTCGCAGATGTGGGCTGGTGGCGTTGTCCCCAAGTCCGGTTCGGGGAGGAGTAGACGGATTAGGAACGGCAAATGCCCTAGCATCCAACTTAATTCCCAAGCTAGATGTATTTGGCCAGCCGAGCTATTGTGCCGACCCTATCCCAGGTACCGCAGGAATCCCGCCGTCGAATTGTCGTATCCCGGAAACACCGTATTCAGGCTCGCATTGCCCAGGTGCCGGTACACTGCCTCGCCGAGCACGCGTCGAAAATCGGTGGTGAGCGCCAGGTCGCGGCCTTCGTTGAGTTGTGATGGGTCGAGTCCCGGCCAGCGCCCATATACGCGCCCTCCACGCACGGGGCCGCCGAGCACAAACATTACATTCGCATGTCCGTGGTCGGTGCCGCGATTGCCGTTCTCGCGCGCGGTGCGTCCGAACTCCGACATGGTGACAATCACCGTGTCTTCGGCGAGCGGGCCAAGATCAATCCAGAAGGCCGAGATCGATTGCCCAAACTCGCGCAGCACGTTGGCGAGCTGCCCTTCCGCCGCGCCTTCGTTGACGTGATGGTCCCAGCCGCCAATGTCGGTGAAGGCGATCTGCACGCCTACGTTCGACTTGATGAGCTGCGCTGTCTGGCGCAGTGCATCGCCGAAGCGGCCTCGCGGATAATCCGCGCCTGGCGCCGCTGTGTAGCGCTTGGGATCGGCCGACTTCAGCATCTTCACCGCTTCGAACGTCTCTTGCCCCGTGCCGTGCAGGACGGTATCGACCGACTGGTCGTACATCGCCTCGAAGGTACTGCCCAACGGCGCTGCTGCCGGATTGCCGCCGGCGATTCCGAACGCATTAACGTTACTCACGGCAACCGCCGGAGCTTTGCCGGACAGAATGCGGGGGAGGGAATCGCCAAGAGCGACCGCCGCAAACGGACTCTCTTTGCCGCGGGGCTCGTTTTGCAGCACGCGGTTCAGCCAGCCGTCGGTCGTGCTCTTCACGCCGGGCGTGCCCGATTCCATGTAGTCCTGGGCGTCGAAGTGCGAGCGGGTTGTGTCGGGCGAACCGGCAGCGTGCACGATGGCCAAACGTCCCTGATCCCACAGCGGTTTGAAACTGGCGAGCGACGGGTGCAGCCCGAAGAATCCGTTCAAATCAACAACCTGCTTGCGCTGGATGGCGATGCTGGGCCGCATCTGATAATAGGCGGACTCCGCGTGGGGAACGACGATGTTCAAACCGTCTGCCGCTCCGCGTTGGAAGATCACGACTAGCCGCTTGTTGCCTCAGGCGGGCGACACGGCGCCGACGCCGCGCGCGTAAGGAACGAGGGAACGCGGACGTGCCGATCACCGCCATCGCTCCACCTTGTAGAAATGCTCTTCGAGTGATGCTCATAAGTCAGTTCCACCTCGATTTCGCGCTAGGGCGCGACCCTTCGGCTACGCTCAGGCAGGCGTTTGCTCGTGCCGAACAGCCCTCTCCACTCTTATCATCACGCGCTCTCCAGCCTTGTCATCACGCCCTCTCCACCCTTGTCATCACGAGCAAAGCGAGGGATCTGCTCTCCTCTCCCAGCGGGGATAGTTTGCGCCGCGAACCAACTACCTCTGCGAACAAGAGCAGATTCCTCGCGCCAACCCAGGCGCTCGTAATGACAAATTGAGAAGCACACACCCGCGAGTACCTCTAGTGCCGCTGAAACTCGGGCGAGCCGAGCAGCAACGCCGCGATTGCATTCGCTCTGTCCTGTGAAGCAGCGCCGAGCTGAGACGATGGGGTTGCGATCCTGTCCTCGATGGTCTTGTGCGTCTGTGCCGATACGTTGCCGTCGAGCAACACCTGCTCCAGCGCGAGCTGCACCTGGTAAGGATCGGAACCGGGGGCGGCCGTCGGCAAGCTGCCAGTGAGCTTTGCCATGTCGAAGCTGGTGCCGTAGATCTGGTTATTCACCAACCCGAGCGCGAAATTCATGCGCGCTAGCAGCGCGGCGGAATTCACCCAGGCGTCCGCCTTCGACGAGTACCCGGTAGGGGGCTGCATGCCATAAAGCGGCATCCCAATGCGGTTAAGAGCGAAGATCAGCGGTACCGGATCGGTCACGTCCGCCTGGGATGCACGAATCGAAGAGGCCACGAACTCGAGCGGCGTTTTCACTTTGGCTTTGTAGGCCTCGGGCGCCCAAAACTCCGGCGACCGGAACATAGTGCGCATCACTTCCCGCAGGTCGCCGTCGGTGGTCAGAAATGTCTTGCTCATCGCAGCAACCAGTGACGGGGGCGGATTGTCAGAGACGAAACGCTCAGCCAGCTTGGTCGAAATGAACTTCGCTGTCGCCGGCGAATGCGCCAGGATGTCGAGTACCTGGAGTCCTTCCTTTTCGCCGTTGTCCTTGATCTTGTGTCCCAGCACCGTCTTTGTACCCGGCTCATGGAGACGAGGTTTGAAGACGAAGCCGCCACCCTCGCGCGGATCCTGCAATGTCCAGCCAGTGAAGACTCGCGCGACCTCCGTGACATCCTGCTGCGTGTAGCCGCCGTTGACTCCCAGCGTGTGCAGCTCCATTAGCTCGCGAGCGTAGTTCTCGTTGAGGCCATTACGGCGTTTCTGCTGCTGCCCGTTGGGATTCGCCGGACGCTGCGGCCGTGGCCGCGGACGCGGCTGATAGATAACCGGACGCGGACCGAACGGCCCATTCCTCCAGCGAATACGCGGATTTTGCGCTGCGTGCTCTGTTATGCCGAGGGCTGCGTCGGAATGGGGACCCTCGCTCTCCCAGTTGTCGAGATAGAACAGCATGGCAGGACTCTGTGCGGTAGCGAGGAGAAGGTCCTTGAACTTTCCCAGTACGTGTGGACGGATGACATCCCGCTCATACGATGTAACCAGGTAGCGGTCAGCGCCCTTCGCGAGGTAAATGTTGAAATGGTTAAACCAAAAGTCGGTGAGCACCTCTTCGAGTTGCCGATCGCTGTAAACGGCACGCAAGATTTTCGCAGACTGCAATTCTTCGTCGACGACAACGGCAGGGTTATTCATCGCCAGCACGGTTTCGCGCTGCTCCGGCGACAGCCCGGCGAGCACGGTTTGCCGTACAGGTTCGGGGACGCCGTGCAGGATCCCTTCCTGCTGCTGCGGCGATAGCGCCAGGATGTGCTGCATGCGAGTTGCAGGATCGAGCAGGGTTAGCTGACCGGCGAGCGCATTGCGCTGGCGCCGTTCGGATTCAGTCATCTCCGGCGGATCGACTCCTGGCTTTTGGTTTGCCCCTGCCGCCATCATCGGGGGCGGGCTGTTAACGGCTACCTTTGTGAGCGCCGCCGCCTCCTGCTTCGCCTCCTTCTTCTGTTCCAGTCGCAGCAGGTTTGCGGAGTAGACGGCGCTGCGATACGGATCGCTCGGCATCGGCAGCTTGCCCTGTTGCACCTCCTTCAGGAGCTGCGGGGACGGGAAGTCCATCGTCATCTCACGCGCACTCATGTGCAGCGTCCGGTATGGCGCGAGCCGTGCGTCGAGTGCCGAGTTATCGATCTTCTCGGGATGGAGCTGGAGTTCGATCCACATCTCTACTCCCATCGCCGTCACCGCCTGTATATCTCCTGGTCGCGGTCCAAAGGTGAGACGATCGAGCGCATGCAATGCGCGCTTCTGTTGATCGCCGGCAGTGGTCGTGTTGGCTTGCTTCTTCGCAGCCATTACGCAAGCTAGGCAGCAGATCACGAGCAGGGCAGTGATTCTCTTATGCAATGAATTCATGTGGATGTTTCCTGCCCTTCCGACGCGGCATTTCCAATAACCCTGGCGCGACAGGAAAAGTTGCTGGAAGGGAACATTGAGGTGGGGCTCCCCGACCTTAGTTCGACAGAAGGCAGTTTATCGTTAGCGGCGGCGTGAGGGATTTGTTCTCTTGCACAACGAGCAGATCCCTCACCCAAAGGAGGCGTTCGTGATGACAATTCGCAAAGCGGTCTAGCAATTCGCTCGTCGACTTGGCAAACGGACTAAGGCCTTCGCTGTAGCCATCGAAGCCCGCCACGGGCTCAGAAGATTTCCCTTAATTGCCCGAAGCTCTCGACATGCAGCAGCTTGCGATCACTATTCGCCGGAAGGATTTCACCGCGCTCCAACTCCCAGGTATCGTGATGCGGAACAAACACCGCGTGCAAGCCGGCTTCGAGAGCAGGGTTGATATCGGAGCTGGGACTGTTGCCGATCATCCATGTCTTCTCGTGCAGCAGCCCGTACTTCTCCACGAGTTCGCGATAGGCAGCGGTATTCTTCTCACCCAGCACTTCGACCACAGTGAAGTGCTGCTTCAGTTCCGATCGCTCCAACTTTCCTGTCTGCTCGGTAATGTTGCCCTTCGTGACCATGAACAAGCGGTGCCTCTGCGCCAGATAGGCCAACGTCTCCGGTACTTCCGGCATGATCTCCATCGGGTGCTCGGCGATTTTGTAGGCGATGGTCTTGATCTGGTCATGCAGCGGCGGCGTGACTGGATCCAGCGATAACCGCTCGAAGCAGGCGACCAGCGCGTTGGCGAAGCTGTGCATGCCGTAGCCATGCTGGCGGATGACCTCGCGCTCCACGTCCCAGAGCACAAGGCGAACTTCATTGGAAGTGTGGGTTTTGTGATCGAGAAAGCTGATGAAGTCTGCGATCGCTCGCTCAAAGTAGATGTTGTTTTCCCACAGCGTATCGTCGGCATCAATGAGCAGGTTTTGTCCGGGCGGAATCTTCTGCTCAAGCCTGCCAGCCATCCTAGTCTGCGCTAGCTCGCGTTCGAAAGGGCAGCGCTGCCGAAAAACTCGACCTGCGGCTTCTGAGTGATGATTCCCGCTTCGTAGCCCATATCCAGGAGCTTGACGATGGCTTCGCGGCCGTCTTTTCCGTAATCGAGCGTGCGCTCGTTGACGTACATGCCAACGAACTTGTCGGCCAGTTGAGCATCGAGATCGCGGGCGAACTGCATGGCGTACTGCAAGGCTTCGTCGCGGTGCTCGAGCGCGTATTGAATGCTGTCGTGCAGCGCCTGGCAACTGGCGTTGATCAATTCCTCGCCAAGCTCACGGCGAATGGCGTTCCCGCCGAGCGGCAGCGGCATGCCCGGTCTTCTCGCGCCACCACCTTCCCATATCAACAATGCGATGCAGGCCGGCGCGATCGAAGGTCAGCTGTCCTTCATGAATAATGAGCCCCGCTTCGTATTTTCCTTCGAGCACGCGCGGAATGATTTGGTCGAACGGCACGACCTCGGTTGTCGCCTCCGGCAGATACAGCTTGAGCGCGAGGTACGCCGTGGTCATCGTGCCCGGTACGGCGATGGTCACGCCGCGCAAGTTCCTCCTTCGGTATGAGGCGTGTGGACACGATCATCGGTCCGTAACCTTCTCCCACGCTGCCCCCGCTGGGCATCAGCGCGTACTTGTCCTGTACGTACGGGTAAGCGTGAAACGAGATGGCGGTAATGTCGTAGAAGCCTTCCAGCGCCTTGCGATTCAGGGTCTCGATATCGCAGAGCGAATGCGTGAACTTCACGCCCGGGACGCGCACCTTGTTGGTGGCCATGCCATAGAACATGAAGGCATCGTCCGAGTCAGGACTGTGAGCGACTGTGATTTCGCGGAGTTGAGGGCCAGAGTTGCTATTCATAAGTGACCGATCGTCTGATGCTATGAGACACGACTTCGAGGAAACCTGGGTGGAACTCCAAACAACGATGTTAGAAGCTTCGCTGTAAGCGGCGCGCCAGAGCTGCCGCTCCCATGACCTTCATCACTTCAGCAGCGAGGAAGGGATAAAGTCCGAATGCCGCAGCATGCTGCCAGTTATGCGTGATCATCCAAAGCCATGCAATGCCGCCGGCGAACAGCACCACCTCTGCGGCCACGCCTCCGAGCAGATTGCGGACAAAACTCGGCACCCCCCGCTCAGCGATCACGCCCGCAATGAAAGCCACAACAGGATAGGCCCAAAGATATCCGCCGGTGGGGCCGAACAATCTGCGCGATGCCTCCCGGGCCAGCCGGACTGAAGACCGGCAACCCCATCGCGCCCCATCCCAGATAGAGGGCCGCGGCTGCGAAGCCGCGCTTGCTCCCCAGCGTCAGCCCAACCAGCAACACACCAAAATTGGCAAGTGTCAGCGGAACCGGCGTGAACGGCAGTGGCAAGACCAGCCGCGCGCAGACCGCGATCACTGCGCTGGCGCACACCACGATGGCAATTTGCCGCAATCCGCTGAACGACTGCTCAGCCGGGCTGTCCTGTATCCTCGTCGCTGCTTTGGCCATGGTCGATTTCCTCAGCTGCTCCCGTCAAAGGGATCGTTGGTTTGTCCTGACCGGGCGCTTCCGTCGCCGCACGTCGTCTCCGCCTCCGAGGTGGCGCCGTCGAAATGACGCCTTACACGGAGGTAGAAGGCTATGCCTACGGCGACCATTGCTGCGGTGCTCAATATGAGGACGACAAACAGAACCTTGATCACCACAGAGACTCAGGATATCAGATTGAGGTACTCCGTCTGTGACGGCTGCACGTCGCGGCAGGTCAGTCCTTCGGCTTGTACGTCCCCGCCATGGCCGCTTCCACTTCTTCGGCCGTGTGGGGCAGGGAAGCGGTCAGATCCACGAGGTTTCCGGTGCGGGTCGACCCAGTAGATGTCTTCGATGCGAACCCCGATTTTTTCCTCAGGAATGTAAATTCCCGGCTCGATGGTGAAGACCATCCCCGGACCCAGCTTTGCCTTGGTGTCGCCCACGTCATGAACCTCCAGGCCGACGTAGTGCCCCAGACCGTGAATGAAATACTGACCGAGAGGCTGACCGTGCAGGTCTTTGCCATGCGAGTTGATGTAGTCGTACGCCACTTTGTACAGCGAATCCGGCCCCGTAAGTGCGTACTGACCAGACCGGAATGCGCTCATGGCTGCTTGTTGTGCACCCAGCACAATGTTGTAGATTTCGCGTTGCCGCGCGGTGAACTTGCCGTTGGCCGGAGCGGTGCGCGTTATGTCAGACGCATACATGGCATACTCGCCCGCCACGTCCATTACCACCACATCGCCATCCTGGATCGGTCCGTCATCGGCTGAGTAGTGCAGCACCGTGGAATTGAAGCCCGATCCCACGATCGGCGAGTACGCCGGCCGCTCGCATCCGCCCTTCATGAACTCGTACTGCATGACGGTCGCGACGTCGTGCTCGTTCAATCCTGGCTTGATCATCTTCAGGGCTGCGAAATGCGCCGCGATGGATGCGTCGGTCGCGTGGCGTATCCGCTCGATCTCGCCGGCATCTTTGATCACGCGCAGCTGCGCCAGCGCGGGCTTAATGTCGTTGATACCGGTGCGCATGGGCAGCACGTTGGCCCGTCGCGCCCAATCGAGAAAATTGGACGCCGCATTCTGCTCACCGCTTCCGGGCATGTCGAGATAAATGGCCGGGCGGCCGGCAGCCAGCAACTTGGCGACCTCTGCCGATAGAGTGTCGAGATTAGCCACGCGATCGAAGCCGGTGATGACGGGAGCCTGGGGATCGTCCGGCCCGAGCTTCGGGCCCGTCCATTTCTCCTGCTTCAGGTTGCGCGAGGGAAGGAACAGGATCTCCGTGTAAGGCTGAGACGAGTTCTTGTCGAACGCCGGCGCCACCAACAGCGCGGCCCCCGGCTCCGTCGAACCGGACAGATAGAAGAAGTTGTTGTCCTGGCGAAACCCGAACGTCGCGTTCGGGCCCTCCGCCTCTGTTGCAGCGAAGATGACGGCTACTCCGCCATCAAGCTTCTGCGCCAGCGCCATGCGGCGGGCGTGATAGTCGGCGCTAGGTTGGCGGTCGAGTGCGGCGGAAAGCGTCGAGCAAGCTAGAAGCAGGGCAAACCACACGTTCCCAAGTGCTATGTTGCGTCTCATTTTTGGATTATGTTCTCTTGTACTTATCATCTCTCTTTTACGCTTGTCTTCACGAGCGCAGCGAGGAATCTGTTCTCGCATACATCGTCAACAGTTATACAGCTCTAACCCGTTCCGGCCTCACATCCGTATCGCCCATCACAGACCAACTGCATCGCTCAATGCGATTCTTCGACAGCTTGTCATCACGAGCGCAGCGAGGGATCTGCTCTCGTGTAAGCTGCGTCAAGTTCAGTGGTGTCGAAGGTTTTCCCCAGTCCTCGGCCAGATCATCTCAAGTTGGATTGTCTCGCTCAATCAGCGCCACCCGTTTTACACGGTCCAACCCCTTAACTTGCTTCTCGCGATAGATCGCATTGTTTACATACTGGAACCTCTCGTAGTACACAAGCCGGGTTATCCGATATCGCTGCATGAAACCTTTGATCTCGCCCTTCTTATGCCGCATCACGCGTCGGAAGAGATTGTTCGTGACGCCTGTGTAGATTCGGCGTGACAAGCTGGCCATGATATACACGCAGAACGTTTTTTCGCTGAACATGCACCCTTCCGGGAGCCAAGGAGAACAGATGCCTCGCTTCGCTCGTCATGACAAGTCAAAGGGAGGATGCCACAAGTTCAGCGGTTATACCGTGACAAGCGACACGGATTGGTGTGTTTGAACCAGATAGGGGTCCTTCGACTTGTCGCTGCGCTCCTCGCTCAGGATGACAACAATGCAGCACCTACACCCCCACCGGAAACGGCTTCACACTATGCTCTTCCGCGCGCGCTTGCCCAAACACATCGAAGCGACCTTGCATCAGCGACATGATGCCTGTGTACCAGTACCCGAAGACGAACAGGAACAGAAAAGGCACGGTGAAGTAGTTCTCATTGACCATGGCATACCAGATGGTCAACGCAAAATAGCAGCCGATCAGCAGCTCGACGTAGGGAATGAAGCCAAGCCGCTTGCGGTACTTCTTCGCCGCCGCGCTCTTTTCCTTCCGGCTTACGACGCGATACTTCGGCGTACGCGCAAATGGGCTCTTGATGCCGAAGAGCGCTTCCATCACGGCTTTGCTGTTGGTGATCGTCAGGCCGATGCCGAGCCCCATAAGGGCCGGCAGATATAGGAAGGTTCGCAGCCACGTCTTGGGAAACAGCTCTTTCTGCGAAACCAGGTAGAAGCTGGAGATGGAAAACGTCGACGCCAGAAACAATGGCAGGTCGATGTAGAGCATCTGGAACCATCCCTGATAGAAGCGAATCATCATGGCCGGCAGCAGCAGTGTACTGAGCACGATCATCAACGGATAGCTCAGGTTGGCCGTCAGGTGATACCAGGCTTCCATCTTCTCGCGCCGCGAAACCTTGGCGCGCAGCACGTAGGGCAAATCCTTCTTCGCGCACTGGATCAATCCCTTGGCCCAGCGCGCCTGCTGTGTCTTGAACGCCGTCATCTCAATCGGCAGTTCCGCCGGACACTCCACATCCTGCAGATATCGAAACTTCCATCCCTTCAACTGCGAGCGGTAGCTCAGGTCGGTGTCTTCGGTGAGGGTGTCGTGTTCCCAGCCACCGGCGTCCTCGATCGCGTTACGCCGCCACATCCCGGCCGTTCCGTTGAAGTTGAAAAACACGCCTGCGCGCGAGCGGCCGCCATGTTCCAGCACGAAGTGGCCGTCGAGCAGGATGGCCTCGACCTCGGTGAGGAACGAGTAATTGCGATTGAGGTGCGTCCAGCGCGTCTGCACCATTCCGATTTCGCGATCGGCAAAGTGATGAATGACCTTTTGCAGCCAATCGGAATGCGGCGTGAAATCGGCGTCGAAGATGGCGATGAATTCGCTATCTGTCTTCTTCAGGCCCGCATCGAGCGCACCCGCCTTGAATCCCTCGCGATTGGTGCGATGGTGGTAGCTGATGTTGTATCCCATCGCCGCATAGCGCTCGACAACCGCCGACGCCACCTGCACCGTTTCGTCGGTCGAGTCATCGAGCACCTGGATTTCCAGCTTCTCGCGCGGGTATTCCATTTTGCAGACGCTGTCGACCAGCCGGTCGACAACGTATTGCTCATTGAAGATTGGAAGCTGGATCGTGACCTTGGGCAGCTCGGAAAAGCGCGATGTGGGGTCCGTGACCTTATTCTTGCGGTGCTTGTAGTAAAGATAGACGAGCTGATAACGATGCATGCCATAGAACGCCAGCAGGATCAGGACAATGAAATAAGGGATCAGCAAGCGCCAGGTCGAAGCCGTTCGCGTGATAGAGTCCCTGAAACGTCTTGTCGAGGAAGTGCGTGCGCAGGTAATGCCGGAACCCGTGCGGTTCCGCAAGCGCGAGACACACTGAAGAAAGAACGGCGTTCAGAGCTTTGCTCCAGGTGAGAGTCTGGGCGATGTAGCTATGCAACTCATTCGAACCGATTGATTGTACCTGAGCGGTTTATGTCCGAAGCGCGGGAAAACGGGCCAGCTGCTGCCGATTCAGGTGCCCCTTTGCCTTTGGTCAAAAATCATTACCGGCGACGTTGACCTTTCGCGCGGCAGGCGAAACAATAAGGTCGCTGGGGAAGTCATGCGGCTTCGGGTTGTTCTGGTACTCACATTATTGTTCTCTAGTGTCGTCCCGTGCGTGCTGGCTCGCGACGATGCAGCGGACCAGCCTGGGGCAACTCCGACCATCAATCAACCCGCAAAGCATTATCCGGACGAGGGCTTGCTCTCCAACTACCGCTACGCAAACGCGTACTTCGGCTTCTCGATCGATTTGCCCGCCGATGCCGGTTTGCGTCCGATTCCAAGTTCGAATCCTGCGGACGGCAGCATAGCCCTCTTGGAAACGGTTGGTTCCTCGCCACACCGATCGGTCATGGCCATCTCCGCCTATGCTTCCGGAGACAAGGGGCCGAACGCACGGCTGCTGCTGCGGCATGAACTGGACGATGAGCTGGCCATCGGCGTGGAAGAGCTGCACGGACTTAGCAAGACCAGCATCGCCGGGCACTCCTTCTACTATTACGAAACACGTCGTGGCATCGATCAGCATGCCATCTACGCTACCGAGCTCGATGGCTACGTGCTTCGCTTCGTCACCGCGGGACGCGATGCCAAGTTGCTGCAGCAGCTTGAGGCGGCAGTGACGCACATGCGCTTCTTCCCGCCCGAGTCGATCGGCGATTACGCCGGAGTTGGCGCCGTGCCTTATAGCGGACCGGCGATTCCGTCGCACGTCATCGAGCAACTGAAGTCCGATCCACCCGCGCGCAAGCTTGAGGATGGGAGAATCACGGGGAACGTCTACGAGAATTCCACGCTTGGGTTTGGCTACGAGTTGCCGAAGGACTGGCATTATGGAACCGAAGCGGCCATCATGCCTGCGGTGGAGCGCAGCCGCGAGCACAACTTCAACGGGCCTGCGGTCTCGCCGAGCCAGCGAGCCCTGCTGAAGGCGTGTGAGCGGACGCTGGTTTCGGCCTGGCGCAAGATGCCGGAAGCAACTGGCGAAATCGCATATGAAGACTTCGGAGAGGTCACGATTTCGGCGATGTCGCTGGCCTGTTTTCCCAACGTGAAGTTTCCCGATCTCAGAGCCGGAAAAGAATCGCTGAGCGACTTCATGGTCGCCTACGGTTTGGGCCATCCTATTCTTCAGGACATGAAAGATGCGCGCGCGTTCGAGCACGACGGCCGCACGTTCATCGTGATGGACGGCGTGGTGGCGTATCACGTGGACGGCGATGATTTGTCACGCCGAGTCTCCGTTGCGTTGGCGCTAACCAGGCATCGCGGCTACCTGCTGACCTTCTTCTTCGCCGCTCCGCATGAGTCAGAGCTGCATGAACTGATGAACGCCAAGGCCGCCTTCGATCCCGAGCCTGCCGTGAAAGAAGCGACAGCGAACGCAGCAGCCAACACCCCGCATTCGCCCGCTGACGCCGTTCAGCCCGGCGGAGCGGTCGCCGCCGCAAACCCGGGCGCCACTTCCACCGGCTCGCAGCAGACATTGCAGCATGCCTCTGCCACTTCCGTCGCAAGCGCCCCGGCAACCCCTGATGCCGCGCCGCAAGCTGATGCTGCGGCCCCGACCTCGGCGACTACCAAAGATAACTCGTTCCATCCTTCACTGCTCAGGCCCGGCGAGACCATGCAGGATCAGCAAATGAAAGGCACACCTGTACCGAAGAGGCCGCGCCAACAGTAGCTGACAGTATTCACAGTCGAGATCGCGGTGGCGCAAGCTTCGCGACGGTGATCACCACACGCAACAAAGAAAGAACATCAGGGAGAGAACCCATCCATAGTTTCCGTTTGCGTATTCACTCACCATTCTCCATGACGGATTGAACTCCGGACTTAGCTTAGTGCGTGCAAGCTGGCGAGCAGCAGAACTGGCAACCGCTGATCTCTCCGCCAAACGCGCTGCTGGCGCTGAGACATTCGATCAAACGTTGTCGGCTACTAGAGTTCGCATCGGGGTTCTCCTGAGCTAGATCATTTCCTCTAATAACCGAACGCAGCTTGCTTCCATTCCGTGTTCCATGTTTGTCGCGAGCATGGCCGACCGGGTCTGGGCATCCGGCCAGCGTCATTCGCATGGTCATCACGGTGCCCGTACCCGTCAACATCAAATCTCGTTTCGATACGATTGTCTGGTGTGGGATATGGCATGTGCCACTGCTCCATATGGACATGTTACGGTTTTAAAAGCACGCTCTGCTGGCCATTTATTGCTTGCTTTTTCGACGAGCCTGTGACACCGTTGTCGCTCGGAGGAGGGTACCTCATGAAACGAATTCTCTTGCTTGCGGTTGTGCTCGCAACGTTCAGTGTAGCTTCCTTGGCGTCGAACGTGATTGATCAGGAAGACACCACGCAGAACGCCTACTTGGCGGCATTTTCCCAAACCGACTTGGCGCAGTCCTTTACGCCGTCGGCCAACAATTCCAGCGGCGCTGGCGTTTTCTTGTACACCCTTGAAGGCAGCCAGGGAATCACGATCAGCTTGTGGGATAATCTGCCGAATAACAATGGACATGAACTGGCTTCCGCCACCTCTGGGCAAGTCGGTCCTAATCAATGGGTCGACGTATTCTGGAATCCAGTCGCCGTGACCCCTAATGCCACCTACTACCTGGTGTTTGAAAGCGTGAACAACGCGAGCGGACTCTGGGGTGATACCCAGAACCACTATCCTGGAGGAATCGCGTACGCCAATCCTGGTTACCAGGCATTTCCAGATTTTGACTATACCTTTCGTGAGTATTCAAGCCCAGTGCCCGAGCCGGCCACTCTCTCGTTGCTGGGCGCTGGTATAGTTTTTGCAGCTCGGCGTTTGCGCCGGAGCTAAGTTCTTAACCGTTTCTGCTGGAAAGCCGGGTGCTTGAGTGCCCGGCTTTTTCATTTGTGCCTGCCTCTGCAATTCGTGGCGTTCCCATGAGTTGGAATCGCGCGTCCGGCTATGGGGTTGAAACCCGCTAGGCTCCCACCAGCTTCTCCACCTGCGCCAGATGGTTGATATCGTGTCCGGCCATCTGTCGCGCCAGGTCAGCCACGGTCATGGGTCCGCGCTCGGTGTGAACGCCGCCGAGCTGCCACTGCTCCGGAGTGAGGTGATCGAACATGCGCAGATTGGCTTCGCGCATCAGGCGGAAGAGCTGCAATGATTCCTGAGGATTGCGCGAGGGATAATCGCCTAGCTTGTACCACAGGTCCTGATCGAAGGGGATGATGTTCGATCCGTTGTGCTCGACCATCTGGCGGTAGCGCCAGAAGCACGAGACCTCGGCTTCGGCGAGATGCACGAGAATCTCCGACACCGACCACTTGTCGGGAGCGGGACGCTTCGTGAGCTGATCGCGCGACGCGCCTTCCACCAGCTTCGCCATGCGTGACGCCGTCTCGCGCTGCACTGAGATGGCATCTTTGCCTTCCATCAGGCCAAGTATGCGTGTTTTGTATTGCTCGGGAGTTTCAGCTATGGGCGCTCCTTCTCTGGTCAACCGCGGATGAACGCGGATTTCGCGGATTGTTCAATTCAGGTCAAGCCATACGTCGATCCGCGTCTTCCGCGCTAATCCGCGGTTCAATTCCTCTAATTCAAAAAGAACTTCGTATACAGCGTGTCGCGCTGCGCCGGGCGGAAGCCCGCATCGCGGATGATCCGCCGCAGCTCTTCTTCGGTGGTGCAGTTGCGCACGCCGGCGGCGCGCACCACGTTCTCCTCGATCATCACCGAGCCCACATCGTTGCCGCCGAAGCGCAATCCCATCTGGCAAACCTTCAGCCCCTGCGTCACCCAGCTCGACTGCACGTTCTTGAAGTTGGTCAGGAACAGCCGCGCAATCGCCAGCGTCTTCAGATACTCGACCGCCGTCGCTTCGTCCCATCCGCGTCCGCCCAGCGCCGTGTTCTGCGGCTGGAACGACCACGGAATGAACGCGGTGAATCCGCCAGTCTCTTCCTGCAAGTCGTAGATCGCCTGGAAGTGGTTCACGCGGTTCTCGTAGCTCTCGCCCACGCCGAACATCATGGTCGCCGTCGTCCGCATGCCCAGCTTGTGCGCGGTGCGATGCACGTTGAGCCAGTCGTCGGTCAGGCACTTCAGGCGCGCGATCTTGTAGCGCACCTCGTCGTCCAGAATCTCCGCGCCGCCGCCGGGAATGGAATCCAGCCCGGCATCGCGCAGCCGCCGGATCGTGTCTTCAATCGACAGCCCGCTGACCTCGGCTATACAGATGACCTCCGACGCCGAAAAGCAGTGCAGGTGGACCTGCGGAAAGCGCTGCTTCATCCCGCTGAGCATCGCCTCGTACCACTCGATCTTCAGGTCGGGATGCAGGCCGCCTTGCAGCAGCACGCCGGTGCCGCCCAGCTCGACCGTCTCGCGCACCTTGTCGTAGATGGTGTCGAAGTCGAGGATGTATCCCTCCGCCGCCAGCTTGCCCTTCAGCGGCCGATAGAACGCGCAGAAGGTGCAGTACTCGGTGCAGAAGTTGGTGTAGTTAATGTTGCGGTCGATGATGTAGGTGACCACGCCCTCGGGATGCAGGCGGCGGCGCACCGCGTCGGCCTCCATGCCGATGCCGATCAGGTCATCGGAGCGAAACAGCTCCAGCGCTTCAGCTTTGCGTCAGGGACATAGGAAGATCACAGGCCTTAGTGACATTTTACCTGTTGGGAAGCCGCCAGCTCCCAGCCACCAGCCGCCAGACAGATCGCTCTTCGCCTTTCGCCATTCGCTCTTCGCCAGACTGCTCTCCCCTCTTGGCTGGCATCACGAGCGCCATCTGCGGGTGCAGGGGATTTGCTCTTGCGGCAAGCTATCAGCTATCAGCCATCGGCCGTCAGATGTCAGTAAAACCAAGACGGGTGTCATTCCGAGCGGAGCCGAGGAACCTGCAGTTCCGCCCTTCGCATTGCGCTACCCACTTCCTCATCGGAGTAACTACTACCTAACATCATCTGCCTTTCCGACCACCGACAACTGACCCCTGACAACCGAAGTATTTCCACCCTCCCCCCAGTGGTGTACCTAAAATATTGATTCCATTGAGTCATATGGAGAATTTTCCGCGCAAAATCTTGGCAAAGTCTTGACCGTGAGAGTTACAGGCAAAATATTCCGGAAATTGGACTTAGCGCGATTGATTGCACCAGACACGGTGCAGAAGAGATTTTGAGGAGTAACGAAACGGTCAACCTGAAGCAAGCCTTGCGGCATTACCCAAACGTCCTAAATAGCCGCGCCCGGAAGCCCCGGCGCGCATGGGCACACAACTCCCGCGCCCACCAAGGCGAACGTAGCAGAGGAGCGGAAGGGGGCCAAGTTACGAAGGTAACCTTCGATGTGTTGGCGATCTCCCTTACAAACCCATTCCCGCGAATTAATTCAGCGACATTTGCGGGCTTAATCGTGTGATAAGCTACACGTACTGGAGTGTCATATGCCCACGAACTTGGCCATTGACGATCGCCTGATCGAGGAAGCCCGCCGCATTGGCCATCACGGAACCAAGAAAGAGGCCGTGACTGCGGCTCTGGACGAGTACATCCGGCGCAGAAAGCAGATGAACATCCTCGATCTGTTTGGCACAGTTGACTACCACAGCGACTACGAATACAAAACAAACCGGCGTCGCGACCGTGTGGGAAGCGAGGGGTGAAGGTACTCGTCGACACCTCGGTATGGTCGCTCGCGCTGCGTCGCAAAGACGCTGCCGGCCTCAGCCCGGAGGAGCAGAAGCTCAGGGCAGAGCTGGCGCAGGCCATCGAGGATGGACGCGTCGTGATGATCGGGATGATCCGGCAGGAACTTCTCTCTGGAATCAAAGAACAGGCACAATACAACAAGGTCAAGGCTGCCCTTGATGCCTTTCTCGATGAGCCAAGCGACACCGCCGACCATGAGTACGCCGCGCGTCTGTATAACGAATGCCGGAGCCACGGGAACGAGGCTGGAACAGTCGATATGCTGATCTGCGCTGTTGCCGTGCGCCGAAAGTGGGGGGTCCTCTCCAGCGATGGGGCCCTGAACCGGTGTCTTGCGGTCGCGAGGAAGTTTCACCAGAAGCAGGGTAGGGAAGAAACTTGAGGGTGGCCCGTCCAACCTTCGGTAGGTTGGGCGAGGATTTTTACTTTGTTTTTTGTGTGACTCACGTCAAGGTTTGAGGTGTGAGGCACCACAAACAAAAATCCCCACGCAACCAAACGAAGGTTGCATGGGGCACCCTCGTGTGCTTGCCTGGGCCACCCGCCCGAGTGTTCTGTTATTTGTCCAAGGGAGGGAATGAGTGAGTGCCCGAGCGATGCATCCTGCCTACAGTGCGGCAAAAAACTCCTGTATTTGCTCAGAAGTGACTGTCGAATAGAACTCTTCGTCTTGCGGATCAAGTAAGGACGGACCCCGACCGGGTCGCTCGTATAGCAATTTTTGTTCGGCTTGGTCGAAATTGCCGACGAAATGAGCATCGGGATATCGTTCCTGAAAGCTTCGTCGCACTTCACCATATTGGCCGAGTGCAGCCCTAAACACCCCATCCGAGTGCAGCGCAATCGCGTAGATCCCTATTTGTGCGATGTGAATCGCAAGTCGTGCAGACCCGTAAACATCGCCGTATTCGGGGTCCTGCAGGTTCATGCATGCTCTAAAAATTCTCTCGGACGCATCAGCCGCAACCTGTGCGATGTCGATCCGCATTGCCCAAAATGCGAATAGGACTTGCAACTTAAGCGTTCCATCGAGGAATGACAGTTGCCGATGTTCAAACATGGCTGGCACGATGCGCGAGAAGATTCCAGTCGTCTCCCATCCGACGTTGTTCCAAATCTCATCACGGAACCGATCGCGACGGTGCTGCTCCATCGCCGCGTCCATCGTACGTTCCTCTATAGTTGGCAAATCCAATGCCCTTATCAAATGAACGTTCGCTTTGACAGTCCGCTCGATGGTACTGTTCAGGAAATGCTGTAAGAATGAGCCCTTTTTCACCGCCTCGATGCCAAGCTCGGCGAAATCAAGCCAGGCGCGATCATGTAGCTCTTCATAAAGCGATCTTAACCGGTCCAGTTCGTCTGACGGTTTGCCCTCGTGAGATAGCTCGCTAATGGCGTTCACCATTGCAATGTTTACCGCGGCATAACTGGAGCGCTCCGCAGGGCTGATGAACGGACCGACGGAATAAGGAATGTTGCCGGCGCTAAGCCCCAGCGGACTGGCAAGTCGAAGGCCCGTAATCGTGAATAGGCTCTGTAGCACGCGACTGGTCACATGAGTTCCGGGATGGCCGCGTGAGCAATTCTGGAAGAGGGAATCCGACAACCCACGGACTGCAACATTAAGAACAACATCGCTTTGATTAACGACTGAGATCGTTGCGAGCTGTTCGAGATTGCTAACGTGCCCCACCGCACTGATGTAGAACTGCTTCTCAATCAGTGCCTTGCAAACGTCCCTCAGGTGGTCAGCCCCTTCCATGGCAACATCATGGAGCCGACGAATGGCGGCGTCTTGGATGCTTCCGTTCATGTATGCAGAAACGAACGTTGTGACGGAATTCTCGCCATACTCCTTAAAGTACGAGCGCGATTGCAGGGAAGCGAGGCTGAGAGCGGCAAGAACTGCGATGACCTGTTTAGTGAACTCCTGATCAGAATTGGAGATCCCCCGAGCCGCGTGTGCCTTGAATCGTTCCAATTGGCGCGTGAGGACAGGATCGAAACCCATTTCAGACGGAAAGAACATTGCCATCGTACTTGTGGGTACACGAAGGGAGTCGGCACGAGCAATCAAATAAACGGAGAGCAGACTACGAAGCTCGCCGAGAGCGTGCTGAGTCAGCGTGTATTTCTTCTGCTCAGAGAAGTCGAAAACCATCGTTTGTAACTCATCCAGCGCGGCCTCAAATGCTGCAAAGATTTGCGGGTTTCGGTCAAAAAACTGGAACCGGAGGTCCCTCCAACTCATTTTTCGCGCAGGAGTCATCTGCGCCTCCTGGCACGCTCATACCGTGCCTCTGCTTGGACTGCGCGTTCGACCTTTTCAATGGCCCGCAGCAACTTTCTTGCTCGGTTTGCAACTTTAATAATCGTGAAGTGTGGGTCCACAAATCTCATCACTCGGTTGAAATACACGCGCAGAATCACAACGCTAAACAAAAGCATTGCCATCGTGATGCAAATTCGATAAAGGGCTGACTCACTCCTCTGTAATGCACTGAGCATTGCAATCAATGCAAACGCCGCGAGCAACATGTACACAGCCCTGAGGCCCCAGTCGCGTGTGTATTCTCGCAGCGTAAACGTAGTGCCCCGCTGGGCAGCTTCCTGTATCGAAAAAATACTCAAGGAAAATACGATGCCAATGATTCCGAGTATCGCAGCGCCGACGGCAATCTCCAGACTCGGCAAGGTACCCTTGTCTGCGAGTGCTTCGCCCGCCTTTTGCCACTGAAACCTATGTCGGTACACCACTGCGGTGCCGAAACCCACAACTATCGCTGAAACAATGAGAAGCCACGGCAGAAAGCGTAATCGCGTCCCTTGCGTTCGAATACGCACCTGTGAGCGGCGGGAATGCACAGATACGGTGAGAGAGAAGCGGAGTTGGAGGCGCCGCATTCTCCTGCGCCACCAGAGCGTGGAGCGCAAGCGACGCCGGTTGGCCACCGCCCGTGAGCTACGATTTGCCTTGGACGCGTCCATTGGAATGGGTTGCAAGGACATGATACGAACACGAGGCTGACCAATGCCACAAAATCGTAATGGTGGGGCGGGACGGGTGGCCCACATTTGCCTTCGGTTGGCAAATGTGGGGCTACGGTGCCGCCCCTGAAGGGGCTCATGATTCTTGTGGGGGCACGTTCCCAGCACTCACGTGCTGGGCTATGAATTGTGTCGCCCTTTGGGCTCGCGATGAGGCCGCCCCTCAACCAAGCCCAACAACGAAAAAACCGGACGGCCCACACATTCCTTCGGTTGGAGTGTGTGGGGGTACAGGCATGCACCACCACGGTCACTTACGCGCTTATTCGTCTTTTGACACCTGTAGTGTCAAGAAGCGGGTCGAGGAGCCACGATCCTGCACCGGAATCCGGTAACGATGGAATGAGTGGGGCAACCGGCTTTGTATCAGGGCCTGACCCGTTCGACTGCGCTCAGGGTTTCGGCGCTCGGCTCAGACGCCTTGCAATCGCCTCAACTTCAGTCAGGCCGAAGCGCGCCTTATATAAACCAGGGGCTGCAGCGCCTGCGATGTGCAGGCGCTGCAGCCCCCAATTCTTTTGTCGATCTGCGGCACCCTTCGGCTTCGCTCAGGGCAGGCTGAAACCTTCAGCCGTGCCCTGATACAAGGCGAACAACAGGTCCCTCGGCTGCGCTCGGGATGACACCATTAGGAGTACCGGCTCCCACTGATTCCAACCGATGGAATGAGTGGGGCACCAGGCTCTCTTACTTAGTACATCCCTGATTGTTCGCGGTCTTGACGCAGGTGGTGCCGCCCGGCCCTTGAGCTACACCCTTTCCATTCTTCGTCTTGGCTTCTCCACCCTTGCTGGTTTGGGTGGTGGTGACGCCGTTCGAATTGGTATGTGCGGCAGCAGCATTGCCGGTGCGCGTGTTGACGGCAGCAGCGCCGTTGGGCCCTTGAGCCGTATTAACTCCACTCCTGGTGTTGGCTGTGCCACCGTTGCTGGTTTGCGTAGTGGTTACGCCGTTCGAATTCTTGTGAGCGACAGTAGCGTTGCCGGTGTTGGGATTGACTGCAACAGCGGTCTGACCGTTGCCACAAACGGTTTGTCCGCGCCGGTTCTTGACGCAATCTCCGGCAAACAAACTCGAAGCAAAGAACAGGCACGAAATTATCAAGAAGCTTTTCATTGACATCACCTCCCTGAGACTTACACCTTTGGCCGCCGAAAAGATATCTTAAAGCGTCGGGCGACCGGGCAAGCGCTGGAGCCCCCAATTCTTTTGTCGATCTGCGGCACCCTTCGGCTTCGCTCAGGGCAGGCTTAAACCTGAAGCCGTGCCCTTTCAAAACGGCCCCGATTCGGAAGTTTATTAGCAGTCTTTTTAGCCGGGCCCTGGCGCGAACTGAATGACTTGACTGTCAGAATTAATATTTAAGAAGCGGAAGGAATCCAATCGCCATGGCCAATGCAGAAGGAGATGGGCTTAGGGTGGAATGCTGGTCTCCATGTGGAGATCACCTCGTATGCCGACTTGACCGCGTGTCGCTGCGGAAGCAGGGCACGCTTTTCGAGAGTGCGTCCGATCCGTTTTGGCTAGTCAGCGTAGACGGTCAGACGGAAACTATGCGGGAGGCCCTGTATTACAGAGGTGATGACGGCAGCGCTTGGGACGCAAAGGTTCACAGCATATTGCAATTCCCGGGAGAGGAGCGTCAGATCAGCTTCCAATTCGAACACAGTGGGCCACTGAAACATCCTGATGTCCTGCGGTTAACGGAAGTGCGGTATTGGGATGTGCCCCGACCCGAGCGATGGCGGCGACGATGCTTCGCGAGTAACTGGCAGTTTCAGCACTGGGATGGCTCGGTGTGGAGAGCCACCATTTTGCCGATTCTTCATTACTCAGACGGCAATGAACTTGTATTCAATCTCAAGAGGTTGACCTAATGGGACTTACTTCTGGCGGATGGGTGGCCCGGGCAAGCGCTCTGAGTAACGAATGAACACGAGGGTGGCCCGTCCAATCTTCGGCTATCCCAGTCATTCAAAGGCAGGAATGAGCGCGGTACTCAGCCGGAATGCGCAGAAACACGAAAAGCCCGGAACTTTGAATTCCGGGCTTGAGGAGGTTGCTCGCTTAGAGAACCTGAACGTTCTCGGCCTGAAAGCCCTTGGGGCCTTTGGTCACGGTGAATTCGACGGCCTGACCTTCTTGAAGGCTGCGGAATCCACTGGACGCAATCGCCGAGAAATGTACGAAGACATCTTCGCCGTTCTGCCGGCTGATAAAGCCGAATCCCTTCGCATCGTTAAACCACTTCACTGTTCCTTGTTCCATTGTGTTGTACCTGTGTTTTTGAATTTCCTGCTGAGAAGATCGGTTGCTGCTTGGAGTGGGTAACGCGTAGGCGGGACCAGCTCTAGTTCGCTTGCGCTCAAACTTAGCCTGATAGCCATTCGATGTCTCTCATCCCTGAAGGATGCAAAGATTCGGAATCTCAAGTTTCGTTCGGGAACCTCAATGGTTTGGCTCCCACACATTCCAAACGAAGGAATATGTGGGGCACCCGACAGCAACGGCAGGTCCTTCGCTCCTGCGCCAAGCTTTCCTTGGGAAAACAGAAAGTCCAAATCCCCACCCCGCCAAACGATGGCGGAATGGGGCACCCGACAGGTCAAAATCCCCACCCCGCCAGAGGATGGCGGAATGGGGCATCCCGGCGTCAAGAGCAGATCCCTCGCCCGCCCCGCGGGCTCGTGATGACAAACGACAATAGACGCCGACGACAGGGCTTTCGGCCTGCGTGCCGTCTCGCTTATCCTTGTTTCACAGCAAAAGCGGGAGCCGATCGATGGACATCAACGACATCAGAACCTTGTATGCGTACAACCTGTGGGCGAGCCGGCGCATGTTCTCCGCGCTGGAGAAGCTGAGCGACGCGCAGTTCACGGCCGAGGTGCAGAGCAGCTTCCCATCCATCCGCGAGTCGGTGTTTCACATCCTGGCGGCGGAATGGATCTGGTTGCAGCGCTGGCAGGGCGCATCGCCGCGCGCGAGCGTCCCCAATGCTAACGCCTCGGGGAGGACGTGGAACGGGCTGACTCCAGGGGAGAAGCCAACCTATGAAGAGCTGGCGAGTGTCAATGCGTTGCGTGCCTTTGCCGACTCGCTGGAGCAAAGGGGCCAGGCATTCCTCAACTCGCTGAACGACGAGAAGCTGCAACTTCCGCTGAGCTACACCGATATGGCTGGGAAGCCGTTTGCCGTGCCGCTGGTTCAACTGATGCAGCATGTGGTGAATCATGGCACCTATCACCGCGGGCAGGTGACAACCCTGATGCGGCAGGTTGGCGGCGAAACGGTGTCGCTCGACATGGTGTATTTCTTCCGCGAGCAACAGGAAAGAGCAGCGCAGGCGGGGTGAAGAAGGTGGCTGCCTGTTGTCAAACGGCCGGAAAAGGATGGGAGGTTGGGGGCGGGTGGCCCGCAAGCAGCAACCCAACGAAGATTGGATGGGGCACCCAGCCCGCGCCGCTCTACCGCGTTTAGGGAACAACCACTGCCGCTCCGTCGATGCGGTCGGCCTTCAAAGCAATTAATGCATCATTGACCTGGTCGAGCGGGAAGACGGTTACCTTGGGGCGCAGATTGATTTCTGCTGCAATGTTAAGAAAATCGCGGGCGTCGGCGCGGGTCATGTTGGCCACGCTACGCATCTGACGCTCGCCCCAGAGCAGGCGGTCGTAGTCGAACTGGGGAATGCGGTCCAGGTGAATGGCGTTGATGGCGACGATACCGCCCTTGCGCAGGCTGGAGAGCGCGGCGATGACCACGTCGCCTGCTGGGGCGAAAGTAATGGCGCGGTCGAGTTGGACAGAAGGACGGTCTGTCTCTGCTCCCACCCACGTTGCTCCGAGGGAGGCGGCAAGCTGGCGATGCGACTCGCCGCGGGTAGAAACGTACACTTCACAGTTCCAGGCTTTCAGCACGGAGATGGCTAAATGCGCCGACGCGCCGAAGCCGAAGAGTCCGACGCGCTCACCGTGGTGAACCTCAGCCACGCGCAAGCTGCGGAATCCGATGATTCCCGCGCAGAGCAACGGCGCCGCTTGCATATCGTCCAGCACAGCGGGGAGGGGGAAGACGAAATCCTTGCGGGCGAGGGCGTATTCCGCGTAGCCGCCGTTGACGCTGTAGCCGGTGTAGGTAGGCGAGTCACAGAGGTTTTCCATGCCGGCCTTGCAATACCAGCAGGTGCCATCAATTCCTCCCATCCAAGAGACGCCGACCCGGCTCCCGACAGGCAGTTCGGCGGTGGCACCGTCCACGATGTCGCCCACGATCTGGTGCCCCGGGATGATGTGCTCGCACTGGGGAGGAATATCGCCTTCCACAATATGAAGGTCGGTCCGACAGACGCCGCAGGCGCGTACCTTCAGCAGCATCTGGTGCGGCTGGCGCACCGGCTTGTCAATTTCCGAAAGCTTCAGCGGATGTCGGGAAATTTCTTGTGGGGAGACCAGAACTGCCGCTCGCATGTGCGCCTCCGCTTGCCGGTCTTGAGAACGTAGTATAGGCGCGATGGCGGGGTGGCCCAACACACTCATTGTTTACGAATGTACGGGAATTCAAGAGTGAGTCCAACCAGGGTTTCAAACCCTCTCCTCACAGGCGCGACAAGTCCTGCCCTGTCGGCTAAACTGAATCCTTACCTATGGCATGGTTCAAGCGAGAAACTGGCGAGCTCGATACCTCGGGCGAGAAGAAGGTCAAGACCGAAGGCCTGTGGGTGAAGTGCGACGGCTGCCGGCAGATCATTTGGAAGAAAGATCTCGACCAGAACCTGAACGTTTGCCCCAAGTGCGACCGCCATTTTCGCATTGACGCGCGCACCCGGCTCGCTCAACTGCTCGACGACGGCCGCTACGAGATTGATGACGACAACCTGGTCTCGACCGATCCGCTGAAATTTACCGATCTGAAACCTTACGCTGACCGCCTGCGCCGGGCGCGCAACGAAACCGGTCTTACCGATGCCATCATCAACGCGCGCGGCAAGCTCGAAGGCAAGCCCGTCATCGTCAGCGCCATGGAATACGCATTCATCGGCGGATCCATGGGAGCGGTGGTAGGCGAAGTGCTGACCCGCGCCGTCGAACGTGCCACTGAGCAGCGGTGGCCGCTCATCGTCGTCTCCGCTTCCGGCGGAGCCCGCATGATGGAGGGGGTCGTCAGCCTTATGCAACTGGCGAAAATCTCGTCGGCGCTGGCGCGCATGGATGATGCCGGGGTCCCGTACGTGTCGGTGCTCACCGATCCCACGACCGGCGGCGTTACGGCGTCGTTCGCCATGCTGGGCGACCTGAACATCGCGGAACCGGGCGCGCTGATCGGATTCGCTGGGCCGCGCGTCATCGAGCAGACCATCCGCCAGAAGCTGCCCGAGGGCTTTCAGCGCAGTGAGTTCCTTTTGCAACACGGCATGCTCGACGCCGTTGTGCATCGCCGCGATTTGAAGCCATACATTTCTCGCGCGTTGGACTTCATGGGCGTGCCGTCCCAAAACCCTGTACAAGCCTGAGCGTCGCCCACGCGAATCACTTGCCTGTCCGGTTTCGATTTTTCTGGTGCGTGGGCGACTTGAATCCGTGGCCTCGCCGGTGGTGTCCTAGAGTTAGGACACTACCGCCTCGCCAATTTCGTGACAGGGCACACATCGACAGGTTATGATTAGGTGCTTCTGATCGAAGAGAGGACGCTCATCCTCTCAAACGTCGGAGAGGTGGCCGAGTGGCTGAAGGCGGTTTGCTAAACCTACCTGCCCTGTTTGTGCTCACTCATCTTCAAGTGTTTTGTTCGACTTAGTGCATTCCTGTTTGCGCCGAGAGACCTGATTTGCAGACGAATGGCCAGCAATTGGCCAGCAGCTCTGTCCGTTGACGCCGGGCAAGCATATGTTCGGTCGACCTGATTTGATCGGTTCTCCTCCTTCTATAGCCGCGGTTAGGAAGCGATTCCACAACCATCCGGTTAACAGCCGGACAATGTGCGAGCTGCTCATTGATTCTAAAGGCTTTTCTAGCGGTTCAAGGGCGTCACAACCGCTGTACCATGGGGGGTTTGGCTCGACAAATTGCTCGACAATTTATCCCCTTCACCCCGAGGTCTGGAAACCGAGCGCGAATGGCGCATTTGCATCGGAACGAATGCCGCACATCGGCGGGAAGGTCGGCTGGAATACCCCCACCGTACGGTCGCTTTGGGCTCCCCATCTGAAATATCCTTGCCGCTGTTGGTATCAGCGTGCGGGCTCCCGTAGGAGTTGTAGCAAGTATCACGAATTGGTACACGCCGTTCGACAACTCGCTATCGTTATACCTTATGCCGGGACAGGCTGGAGAAATCGGAATAAACAGCACAATTTTCACGGATAGGATGATGAGTTCTCCGACAATGCGTTGTGCAGACTGCGCGATACGGGTCTGCTTTTCACGGGCGAGGCGGGTAATCCGGCCGAAAACAACTTGTACCGTCATTGTACCGTCGGGAACTGACGAAATCAGCCGCAAGTCTTTAAGAGGCTTTGACGAGACTTTAGCTACTTTCCGGCGCAAAAGTCGGTTTTTAGGGAAGTCGAGAGCCGGCGATGCCGGCGTGGGATGGAAAACCGCTACTGATCGAGGGCTCGGCCTATGTTGATGAGGTTATCGCTGATCACCCCGAGCCCGACCCATCGCTTCATTCCCGCAGTTCCTTTGTAGCGGCAACGGTTCAGGCCGTGCCGCCGCTTGAGTATGCTGATTCTGCCTTCGCAGCCCGTTCTCCACTTTTGCCCTTTGCGGAACCAGCGTTGTTTTTGGTGCCGTCGTCGTTCAGCGCTCTTGGTAGAGTGGTTCGGGATTGACACCCGCTTTACTCCCATTTCCTGGACTTTGGCTTCTCCCTGTGCAGAGTAGAAACCGGCATCGCCGGCAACCAGGTCCGGCACCCGGTCCAGGCGTTCTTCATGGGTCTCCACCGCGGGGATTAACAGATCGCGGTCCAGTGGCCGCTGATCATAGATCTCGTAGGCCGTGATGATCTGATTCTCGGCTTCCTGGATCTTTACCATCTTGCCGAATTCGGTGGGCTTGCTGGCCTTGCCTTTGCGAATGATTTCCGTGTCGGGTTCGAAGATGCTGACCAGTTTGTTCTCTGCCCGGGTATTGCCACCAAACACGCGCGCCTTGGTCTGGTGAATCACTTGCTGCACGAGTGCAACAAACACGTCCAGTTCGCGCCGCAGCCCGTCCAACGTCGCTTGTTGTAGAACCTCCGCTGCGTGCTTAATACCCCGGCCAATCTCGGCGGAGAACTTCTTGGCCTGGCCCACGACACGGCTGGTGACTTCCACTACTTTGCGATAAATCGTCTTGACCTTCTCCAGGGCCACTTTGCCTTTGCTGCGAGTCGCTCGGCCAATCTCTACCAAGCGATGCTGCATGCTCCGCCGACGATCACGTAGTTTGGTGCCGGCTTTACCGGCGATCTCGGAAACCTTCTTCATCAGGCGGGTAAGCACCCGTACGCCGTCTCCCATCAGCCCGCTGTCGGTAGGATAGTGAATGTTGGTTTCCACCACCGTGGTATCCACGCGCATGCGGCGTCCCTTAACGACAGCCCGCTCATGCGCCAGCGCAACGATGCGGCCATGGATCTTCTCGATGACCTCTGGGCCCAAGGCCTGGGCCAGCCGCCCGAGGGTCTTGGCATCGGGCACCTTTTCGGCTCCGACCCGGGTGAACTCGCGGTACAGCAGATTGCCGCGCGTTTCCCGTTCCAAGTCGGCAAAGCTCCAGTCCCGAATGTGCTTCAGGAGCAACATCCTGAGTACCACTTCCGCAGGCGTACCTGGCCGACCGTGCGTGCGACTGTGTGGGCGGCGGCGTTGCAAAGCGTGATGGACAATCTCCAATAGCTCTTCGTCGGCCAGGATGTCGTCGGCATGGCGCATCCAGCCTTCCCACAACTCGTCGACGGTTTCGCGGATGAACCCATCGCCGAAGCTATGCTGTTGGCGGCGGAGATCAATCACGGTGGCGCCTCCGAGACTTCGCACCGGTTGTCTCTGGACGCAAGGCTTTTTGATTGAGCTCACAAATCTGTTCCAGTCCTGCCTTGAGCCGTTGAAAGTTTCTCCAGCTGCCGTTGCACCTCAGCAACCTGTTCCTTGCGCAAACTGACCTGGCGAATCCGTGGACCAGGGTACGAAACAGCCAGCACCGCCACCGGATGCCCCTCTCCGCGTTCGCACTTCGGGCACCCCTGACGGTGGCGGATGGTCCGTTGCAGCAGCGAGCCGCGGTGCCTCGTTCTGACGAGTACCATGTCGGAAGGAGTATAAACGAGGCGGTCATAGCAAATGGCGTATTTCAAACGTCGCAAAAAAGGCGAACCGAAAACTATTCCGCTGAACGCTGAAGCCCAGCGAGCGATCCAAGAACAGCTTCGAAAGTTCCGTGAGAAATTCGGACGAGAAGCCGGCCTCGAAGACCCGATCTTCTTCGATCCCTATCCAGACACACCGCAGCCGATTTCCAAAGCGGGTCTTGACGAAATGACGGGCCAGATTCTGAGTGCCGCTGGCAAAGCTGCCGTTCGGCCTGAACTCATCTATGCAATGAAGAAGACAGGCAGGATCGTCACAGAGTCAAATCAACATCTTCTGACCGATGAAGAACTGCAGGAGTGGCAGGACGCCATCGAGGAATACCTCGCCCTCGTCAACAAGCAGCAAGGGCGGGAACAATAATCGGACTTGTGGTGGCGCTGTTGTTCGTCCCATCGTCGCGACGATTGCATCGAAGTGTTTGAAGATTGAGAATCTGCGCCCGAGAAACCGCCGCTAGAACGGCGATGCTGTCAGTAACGACCCCTTGGAGCGATCAGGATGTGTCGACGACATGACTGTCGGCTACGGCATCGATGTTGCAACGCCACCACTCGCGACGCGGTGTGCATCTACCGGCCAAAACAAGCGACTTCAGTTTGGGCACGAGACTTCGGATACTGACGGACAGGATCCCTTCTTTCGGACGCTATTGATCAAATTAGTCAACTTTCACTGGCGGTTTGCGGAGGAGAGTGACCATGGCAGGACGAAGCTCTGACTCGCTCTGCGGAAGCTAGAATAGGAAGTATGCGAATTGGAGTCGTCGGTTATGGCTTTGTTGGTAAAGCAATGTGTCGCTTTCTTGAGCGTTCACACGAGATTTTCGTTTTTGACAAATATCTACCGGGCCTGAGTTGTTCCGAAAAGAGTGCCTCAATCAACTGCTGCGATTTGGCTTTCGTTTGTGTGCCTACGCCATTCGATCCAGAAGCTTCATCGGCCAACATGTCAGCGGTATCGCAGACCGTCGGCTGGCTTCAGGTTCCAATGTGCATCCGGTCGACAGTATTGCCGGGTACGACCAAGTCATTAAGCGCCCGGACAGGCAAAGAGATCGCATTTAGCCCGGAGTACCTATTGACCTTTGCATAATATAGTTACAGCGGAAAGAGTTCTGCTTGTTCCCAGAAAGCGCAGACCAAGGTGGGCCGACGGCGCATCCGACGCAACGCTCGGCGTGCGGAATCGCTCAACTGTCCAAAGGTCGTGGGGCAGAAGTTGGGTAATTCGTGCTGCTTCCAGTGTGACCACAGATACTCCACTGGGTTCAGTTCTGGAGCATAGCCGGGAAGATATTCCAGCCACAGACGCCCCCTCTGTTGCTGTACGAACTGCCAGACGGCACGGCTGCGGTGCCCCGGCAGTCCGTCCCAAACGATCAGCAGCTTGCCAGGAATGTGGCGCAGCAGATGAGCGAGGAACTGGATGATTTGCGGGCTACGGATTGCTCCCGGAAACAGGCGGAAGTAAAAGTTCCACCAGGTTACGCCCGCTATCGCCGACAAGGTCTTCCAATTAAAGTGGTATTGCAGCACGGGGGTCTGTCCGCGGGGTGCCCAGGTACGGCAGCGGTGGGGACGCTCGCTCAGCCCGCTCTCGTCGATGAAGACGATCGTGCGACCTTCGTTTTTGGCCTTTTTTTTAACTCCGGCCAGCGCTTCTGCTTCCACCGCCGGATCTTCTCTTCGTCCCGCTCCAAGGCGCGGCCCGTCGGACGCTGACAACTCCATCCCAACTGCCGCAGGATGCGCCATGCCTGCGAGGGATGGTAGGAAATCCCACATTCTTGCTCGATCAAATGGGTGACACGGTTGGTGGTCCACAATCCGGTCTCGTAGCCCAGGCTTTCCGGACCGCGTTTGAGTCCCTGCTCGATCTTGCCCAGATCCTCCACGCTCAACCGTGGCTTGCGGCCAGCACGGCCCGCCTTCTTCAGCCCGGCGCGGCCGTTCTCGCGTAACTCGGCCGCCCACTGACTTACCGACTGCCGGTGCGCTCCCACTCGTCGGGCCACTTCCGACTGGCTGTACCCCTTCTCCAGCAGCCGCGCCGCCTGCATCCGCCGCTGCTCAAGTGCCTGAAAGTCTCGCCGAACTCCGGCCGGATTTCCCATGCCCAAACCATAGCACGAGATCAAGAAAATGTCACTATATTATTCAATAGTCAATAGGTGAAGCACCAAACCATCCATGGCATTCTGAGCCGGACTGCGGCTTCTTGATCCTGGGTGGAAATGAAGTGGCGGCAGACCGCGTATTGGATGCTTATCGTCCTCTGGTGCATCAGGGATTTCAATTCATCCGGACGGATGCCACTACAGCAGAACTCTGTAAATATATGGTGAACTGTTTCTTGGCCACAAAAGTGGCGTTTGCTAATCAGTTCTGTGAAATTGCCGACCTCCTTGGTGTTGACTATGAGGAGCTGCGGAAACTGTGGCTAGTTGATCCAAGGATCGGGAAATCCCACACCTTAGTTACAAAAGAACGTGGGTTCGGAGGCGGCTGCCTGCCCAAGGATCTTCAGGCGATCATTAGCTTCATGAGGGACCATGGTCGGACGCCTCTGTTAGAGGCAGTTCTGGACTACAACAACCGAGTGCGAAGTCGATAGCAAAATTGATTAGCTTGCACCCCGTCTGTACAAGTACAAAACTCCCGATGCGATCTTGAAGCGAGCAACTGGACTTGCCACTGCTTCTCCGGAGTGATCGATGAGGACAGGCGAAGCATTGCCCAAGCACGTTGAGCTTCATGGATGTTCACTGCTCGGTTAGGTTCGAAGTCGATCAACAGGGAACATGTTGCGTCCGCGTCAACAGGATTATCCCCAAGAACGACCTCTGGTACGACAATGAAACCGTCGTGGCCAAACCAGGCAGCGCGACGGATCGATCAGCTTTCGGATCCACTGCTGGCGAACAGTGTCGATAAGACTGCGCCTGGATTCCGAGATTTGAGTTGCCGGAGTGGCCAAAGCCGGCTTCCCAAAAGGAGCAAGAACTCAAAGCCTATAGGTTTCCCTCAAATGCGCCAGCTTTACACGGACACACACGGACATAAGCCACCGTACCCCGTCGGATCGTGGGCCTCTGGTTTCTGCCTCAGAACACGTCGCGAAGCCGAATTCCAGCAGGAATCAGATTCCCCTGGCAGATCGCGAGTTTTCCCATAAAGATTCCCCGCGTTATTTCTATAATTCAGTTCCCATAGGGACAAAAGAAGCTTGGCAAACAGGGACTGGACGTTCTGAACCGGGGCCGGTAATGGTGCCACAGTGTCGGCCAAAACGCAGAGATCAACAAAACCACACTGGAGCATACCGGTGAAACTCCGTCGGCGAGCATTGCTTGGAAAGTGCGCCATAACCGGCCACATCTGGCATTGCGCGCGCGGTGTCTCGGAAAGGGGAACCGGGGAGGATCGGTGTTGGCGGCACGCTCCTTGTGATCGCACTGTCTTCGTGCTGAGGATCACAATTGGGAGTGACCGCAGTCACGGCTCGCCTTCGAGTTTATGGGTACCGTAGCTCAACTCCGGGTTCACAGCGAATGCTTAGTTGCTCATCTCAACTTGATGACTGGAGCTTGGCTTCACGGATTCGGCGAGGAAGAAGGGCGGCAGGTTGCGTCCGAATTCGACGAAGATTTGCAGGAAGTGCTCCTGGCAGGTAAAGCGGCACAATCCAGAGATGCGAGTGCGATGCCGAACGGAACTGCAAGACGGGGGAAGTGAAATTGAACATGTTGTTGCCGCACCGACGTCAACGTCCAGGTCACGGCAACGAATTAGCGTCCCACCGTATAGATTTTGCCTCGGGCGAGTAAAACACGTGATGGGCAGCGAAGCCGGTATCGATTACCTGGGACGCAATGAGCAAGGGCAGCGTGAATTCGGATGTCCCCGAGATGATTCACTGCTGGTTGAGATCCCGCCAGGACACTTTCTGATGGGATCGACGGTCGAGGAGGCAATGGCGGAGTACAAGCAGAGTCCGCTGTGCGGGGCCGCCCTGGAGGAGTGGTTTCTGGCGGAAACGCCTCCTCACGAGGAAGAAGTTGGCGGTCTGCTCATGGACAAGTCCGCTGTGACGAACCGCCGCTTCAGCCGGTTCGCTGAGGAAACGGGCTACCGGACCACCGCAGAAGAAACCGGACTCGGCTGGCGCTGGGATTTCCGGACACAGAAATGGAAACGGGCCAAGGACTGCAACTGGCGGAGCCCTTTCGGAGAGCGTTTCGTAGTTGGGACGGAACCGCAATGGCCCGCAGTGCAATTGAGCTGGGAGGATGCCAGCGCCTACTGTGAGTGGGCTGGGAAGCGGCTCCCCTCGGAGGCGGAATGGGAGTATGCTTGCCGTTCCGGCTCCACAACCCGCTACTTTTGGGGACACGATCCGAAGTGCGAAGCGAGTGAGCGCTACCCATGGCATATCGGGAACGCGCAAGGCACGATTCATGAAGTGGGCTTGAAGAAGCCAAACGCGTGGGGGCTGCACGATATGAGCGGGAACATCTGGGAATGGGTTGCAGACGTTTTCGCGGGCTACCCGGGAACATCCTGCCAGTGCTCCAAGTTCAACTCCGACCGACATGTTCTTCGCGGAGGTGCTTGGTATTTTCATCCCGCCTACCTTCGCTCGGCCTACCGCGGCACCTCGATCAAGGGACCTTTTGTGGGATTCCGCTGCGTCATGGACACCTCGCAACACCATCTCGACTCGCGTCGCGCCGACGCGGAGAGCACACGGGGAAGGCAATGACTGACCGCCGGCCGGAGGCAGAACATCCCAACAACGACGATAGAGTCCTGCGCGCCTTCGCAGCCCGCGCTGAGTACAACGACGGGTTGCCGATTCTGTTGCACGTGGAACCTTCCGGCATCTGCAATCTGCCCTGTCCCGGGTGTCCGCAAGGAACCGGCCGGATCGGGAGGAGCGGATATCTGGACCGCGAGGTCTTTCACCAGCTATTCGCCATGCTCGCCCCTAACCTGCGCCAGATTGTGTTCAGCGGGTGGGGAGAACCACTGCTCAATCCGCACACTCCAGGGATGATCGCGCATGCAGTTGCAGCCGGCATCCCGGCGACCCTCAACACCAATGGCGTGCTGGTCGGCGATTGCGCCGGCGCGCTGTTGGCGGCGGGTTTGACCACGATCAACATTTCCCTCGATGGCGCGATGTCGAAAGCCACCCATCTCTATACGGCCCTGTTCGCGAACCCGCAGCGCGCCGGTGTTCCCGAAATGGAACAGTAATTCCCCTACCACATTTTGAAACATGAGCCACAGACTTATTCGGAAGCGATTTTCTTCCAAAGTTCGCCGTCTTCTTCCCGCTTTTGGCCTTCGATCGCTCGCCGCCCCATACTGCCAAAGAGTCGCCGTGTAAGATGGCTTTCTGCCAGTAGCAGCCAGTAGTACCGGGCGTGTTTGCCCAATCGCCCGCCGGTCTTTAACAGCCGTTAATGCAAGCGTGTCAGCGGTTGTGCTGAAGCCCTCCGTGCTCAGAGCGAAAAGCAAAACGAACTGCTCTCTATTTGCTAAAGTCCGTTGATTTTACACGCGGACGACAAGGCAGCCGCAGAAAGGCCAGCAATAACGGAGGTTGTGCATGTCAGCAGTAAAGCAAGTCATTGCGATCAATGAGAACGAAGCCACACGAGCGGAGGGTACGAAAGCCGGATCGGTGCCCGTGCCCGCAGGGATTGGGGGCACAGGTTCGGAATTCATGCGCCCGTTGCGCCGGCGCCTGCCAGATGAACGGCGAGCAATTATCCATCACTTTTCCATCGCGGGCCAGGAGGGATATCTCACCGTTGGCGTGTACGACGATGGGTTACGGAACAGCCATGACAAGAGCTTTCGGCTGGGTTGCACCGTTGGCCTGAGAGTCTTTGTCTGCGAGAACCTCGCGTTTCACGGGGAATACACTCCAGTACTCGCGAAGCATTCGAAGCACTTCTCTCTTGAAGACAGCCTGGCCATCGGCGTCGACCGGATGCAGAGAAACTTCGGGCCGCTAAAGCAGCAAGTCGAGGAATGGCAGGCGATGCAGTTGTCGGCGGCTTCGGCAAAGCTGCTGATCTACCAGGCGTTCATCGAGGACGAATTGGGGTTTCCGAAGCACTTGGCGCGCCGTGTGCATGAGCTGTACTTTCAGCCCGTGCATGAAGAGTTCCAGGCGCGAACCATGTGGAGCCTGTCGAATGCCTTCACCAGTGCGTTCAAAGAACTGGAGCCGATTCCGCAGTACAAGGCGACGGCGAAGCTGGCAGGCTTTCTGCAATCGGTCCGTCCTCAGTAGTGCCTACTGGAAATGCCGGCGTACGGTCCCGGAGTCGAGCCCCCTGTCTCAGTCCGTTAGCGACGCTGAGGAGGTGGAGGGACCGTGCGCCGAGGGCGCTTGTAACAGTGCTATGCCGCAGGCCAAGGAACACAGATCAATACAAGTCACACTGGAGCACTCCCATGAAACTCCGTCGCAACGAATATTGTCCAATCCACCGCTCGCTGTTCTGCTGCGGCCGCGAGCAGGCACGGAAAGAACGCAGATTTCAGCTTGGCGTTCAGCGTATCGAAGATCCACACCACCCCAGGGGATATCGCGAACTCCGCTCGCCAGCCGAGACGCGGAAGCTGCTGAATCGAAAAATCATCGAGCAAGACGGGAAATGCGCAATCTGCCGCGTAGCCTTCACGGATTGCTGTGCCTCGTGGCTGCCTGACTGAGACGTTGGCTCTTCTCGAGGCGCACAAGATCCGGCCCGAAGTTCGGGACGAACGGTACTCAGGCACAGCGATTGAAGCGGAGTTCCAGGGTCAGCTTCGGCCGTTCCAGGAGGAAGCCGTCACGAAGATCACCGCACACGACCAAGGTATCCTCTGCGCGCCGACAGCGTTCGGAAAGACCGCCGTTGCGGCGTGGTTGATCGCGAAACGCAAGGTCAACACTCTGGTAGTCGTTCACCGGCAGCAGTTACTCGATCAGTGGCAGGAGCGCCTTGGGATGTTCTTGGATCTGCCAGCCAAATCGATCGGACATATCGGTGGCGGCAAAATGGACCGGACGGGTTACGTGGATGTCGCCGTCATCCAAAGCCTGTACCGAAAAGACGAAGTGAAGGACTTCGTCGCTGAGTACGGCCAGGTGATCGTCGATGAATGCCACCACATATCCGCTTTCACGTTCGAACAGGTCATGAGGCGGGTCAAGGCCAAGTATGTTGTCGGTCTGACCGCCACGCCGACGCGGAAGGACGGGCACCATCCGATCATTTACATGCAGTGTGGCCCCGTACGGTTCAGCATGAGCGCCCGGACGATGACCGAAACGACACCCTTTGAGCACAAGGTGACTCCCAGCCATACGGAGTTCCGGATGGCGTCCGAACTCACCGAGGTCACGATCCAGGACATCTACGCCGCCCTCGTCGATGATGTCTCGCGCAACGAGATGATCGCCAACGACATCGTGCGCGCCATAGAATCTGGACGTTGCCCGCTGCTTCTGACCGGTCGGACAGAGCATCTCCAGCATTTCGCAGCCAAACTTGAGGGTGTTGCCAAGCACGTCTTCGTCTTGAAGGGCGGCATGGGGAAGAAGCAGCGTCGAGCAACAGCGGCGGCCCTGGCATCAGTGCCGGAAAACGAATCGCGGCTGATTCTGGCGACGGGAAGTTACATCGGAGAAGGGTTTGACGACGCGCGTCTGGACACGCTATTCCTGGCCATGCCGATCTCCTGGAAGGGCACGTTGCAGCAGTATGTGGGGCGGTTGCATCGTCTTCACGACAACAAACGATTCGTGCAGGTCTACGATTATGTGGACAACTACGTTCCAATGCTGGCCAGAATGTACGAGCGCAGGCTGAAGGGCTATGCCGCGATTGGTTATGTAATCGAGCAGGAGACGTTTTCACCCCATCCCCCGGCGGCACACCTGTAGCCCCAGGCCTTCAGTTGCTTGTAGTTTTTGTCTTGTATCGATAATGTATGTGTGCTAGTATGCACCTATACAATGACTCGAACAGAAACCCCGGAACAGGTCAGACTCTGGTTTCAGAGGGCAGTTCGCGATCTCTGGCCTGTGGCCATCGGGTCTCTGTCCTTGCGGAAGAGCCCCTGTATTCGAAAGCGCTGTCACCTATGCGAAGCAGGGCAGGGACACTCCAGTTATTCGTTGTATGGTCGCAAGGGGAATCGCCGGTTTTCGATCTATGTGCCTGACGAGTTAGCCGAGGATTTGGAAAGGGCCATCCGGAACGGCCGCGATCTTCAGAAGCTTATGGCTGAAGCCGGCCGAAGGTACACGTTGGCGCTAAAGAACGAGCGCAGTTCGCACATCCGAAAGTAGCCAGCGGCGTCTCTGCCGTACCGGCTGCGGAGGGCAAGTGCTCAACGAGGCGGACTTTCTTGGCTGGTGTGCACGGCTCGGGTTGACCGAGACAACACGTGCGACGATCACTGCGGTACGGTCCCGTAATCCTGCTCGTCGCGTTGGAGGCGGTCGCCAAAACGTTTCCGGTCGGTATCCCAGCCGCAAAATGGGCATCACCATCCAGTTCGAAAGCCACCGAGTTGAATTGCCCTTCGCCTACGAAATGGAGCACGATTCTGGAGTGCTGGAGTATTACGACCAGCCGCCCTCCATTCCGCTCGCCTATCCCGTGGCAAACGGAAGACGCTTGTCGATTCTGCATACCCCAGACTATTTTGTGCTTCGCCGCGACTCTGCGGGATGGGTAGAGTGCAAAACCTCGGAGGATCTCGAAAAGCTGGCCATCAAGAGTCCACACCGCTACCTTCGAGATAATTACGGCAACTGGCGCTGCCCGCCGGGAGAAGTGCACGCCTCGGCACTGGGCTTCGACTACCGAGTATGGTCATCGGCGGAGGTTAATTGGATTCTCCAGCGGAACCTCCAGTTCCTGGACGACTATCTGCGATTCGACTCTGCGGGTGCGACAGGCTTTATCGACGCCGCCATCAAAACGGCAATCGAAGCAGAACCAGGAATACTTCTGCAGGAGCTGTTGGAAAAGGTCCGCGGCGTTGCGGAACCTGACGAGATTTACCTACTGATCGCAAGCGGCGGCGTCTACGTGGACCTTAGCGCAGCCGCGATCGTCGAGCCAGACCAGGTTCGCGTCTTAGTCAACGCAGAAGTTGCTACTGCATACCAGCTAGCTTGTCATGAGTTGAAGGAGCGTGTGGCGAACTGCGGACGCATCGGCGGCCCGTCTGCTCAAGCGCCAGTTGCGCATAGCGAGGCCTTTCATCTCCTGGCAACGGCCAGCGAGCAGGACTTGGTCGCAGCGAACCGGCGCTTCGATCTTGTGAAATGTCATCTTGGAGGGGATAAAGCTCAGCATTCTATCCCGGCGAGGACGCTGCGCCTGTGGGCGGCGCAGTATCGGCTCGCGAAAGAGCAGTACGGCAACGGGTATGTGGGTTTGCTGGGGAAGACCAGTAAGCGGGGAAACAGAACCAGCCGCTTGTCCGAGGAGTCGCGCGACCTGCTCATTCAGTTTATCGAGAACGATTACGAGAATCTCAGGCAAAAGACAAAGATCGCGTCGTGGGCAGCGCTGAAGCGCAAATGCGACGAGCGTGGCATCGAAGCGCCGAGCTACGTCACGTTCTGTGTTGCCGTGCGCGAGCGTGCGACCTTCGAACAAACGTTAAAGCGGCGGGGGCGACGCGCCGCGTACACCCATGCATCCTTCTATTTCGAGTTGGAACCGACTACGCCGCGCCATGGAGACCGTCCCTTCGAGATCGGGCACATCGATCATACCGAGTTGGACGTTGAAGTCGTCTGCTCCCACACCGGCCGTCCACTCGGGCGGCCGTGGATGACGATTCTCACGGATGCCTTCTCACGGCGTTGTCTTGCGCTCTATCTGACATTCGATGCTCCGAGCTACAGGTCCTGCATGATGATTCTGCGGGATTGTGTCCGGCGCCATGGCCGCCTGCCGCAGATTGTCGTCATTGACGGTGGCCCCGAATTCCAGAGCACATATTTCGAAACGCTCCTGGCCCGCTATGAATGCACCAAGAAGACGCGGCCGCCGGCAAAGGCGAGGTTCGGCTCCGTCTGCGAGCGGCTTTTCGGTACCACAAACACTCAGTTTATTCACAGCCTGCGGGGCAACACTCAGATCATGCGCAACGTCCGGCAGGTCACAAAGAGCAACGACCCTGTGGGACAGGCGGCTTGGACCCTCGTTCATCTTTATGACTATCTGTCGTCTTTCCTGTTCGAGATCTACGACACTATCGAGCACCCAGCTCTCGGGCAAACCCCGCGAGAGGCGTATTTCAAGAGCCTGGAAAGCACGGGCGTTCGCCCGAATAGATTGATTCCCTACGATCAAGCGTTCTTAATGGCTACCCTTCCAACAACTCAACGGGGCACTGCGAGAGTGTCACCTGGGCGTGGGGTCATCGTCAACGGCGTGTACTACTGGGCCGAGGCATTCCGCGATCCCACGGTTGAAAATCACGACGTCGCCGTCCGGTACGATCCTTTTGATATCGGCAAAGCTTACGCGTTTGTGAAGAACCGATGGACGGAGGGCCACTCTGAGCACTATGCGGCGCTGCAGGGCCGTTCGGAGAAAGAAATAATGTTGGCGTCCAAGGAGGTGCGCCGACGAAGCCAGTTGCACTCTCGGGAGCGATTCACTGTGACGGCTCGGAAACTGGCAGATTTTCTTGGATCAGCCGAAGCGGAAGAGAAGTGTCTCCTACAGCGATTGCGTGATCGGGAAAGCAAGTCGATCCGCCAGAACGGCCCCGCTGTTGTTCCAGACGCAGCCTCCAGTCGAGAGGCCTTCAAGGAATCACAGTCTGGGAACGCTACGCCGCCGATATCAGTACCCGGTCAAGCTGAGGCCAGCGCGGTCTACGGAGACTTCTGATGGCGGCTAACCACAATCGGGAACCGGATAGTACTGAATCCATCAGTGTCGTATTGACTTCGGCGCCGTGCTTCTTGCAGAACTCCTCGAACGGCCTGTCGGTGACAAACGTGTCAACGACCCGTAGCCGGCCAGCGCGGATCCAACTCTGCACTTGGGCGACGGTTACGCCAAGCAGGTCTGCTGCCCGTTCCCACATGTATCCTTCTTCTCCCTTGAGCAGGGCCGCCCCCACTCTGTCGCGAACCAATGGCTCAAGAGATGCACGGTTTCTGTCGCAGAACGCTGCCAGAGAGCTCGTGCTGACGCGCGGATCGCGCACTCTCAGCATGCCGTTTCCGAATAAATACCTCAGTCGGGCGGGACTGACATGCAACATCTTCCGCAACGCCCGCAGCGACCGCCCGTCAGTGACCCTGGCGCCGATTCCGAGTGCTCCGAGCCGGAAGCGAACTGCGCGGGAAGAACGTCCCAGGCGCTGAGCAATTTTCTTTACCGGTTCGTATCCAGCCCAATTCAACAATCTGTCGTCATCCGCCGGTGTCCATGGGCGGTGTGCGGATTGCGGATGTGCGACGGTTGCGGCGGATCTCTTTCCCTTGTCTGGGTGGCTCCCCTCAAGAGCCGCAAGTCCGGTAGCCTTCCGCAGATGTCGGATCCGATGCCAGCAGTCCCCACGTCTCCAATCCGGGACGAGCTCAAGGATTCGGTTGATCGCCTCACGCTTTTTGGCAGGCCCCTGTTTGATCCCGGCAATCAGCAGCTGATCAATGGCCGCCAACCTCTTAGCGGCCTTATTGCGCTTTTGCCCCGGAGCGCTGGACACTGCCAACCCCATTGAAGACAGACCTGAATAGTGAGGATGGTTCGCGCGACGATGCCAAACGCGCAGGTCGCGATCGTCACCCTAGATCAATCCGCAGAAAACGAAGTTGGCGGCTGTTTGTGAAACCGGGACACGTGCTCTTAATCCGCTTCCTACCTTGACCGACGGAGCGGCTGATTCTCAGCCTGGGCCGAGACGCGTTTGCTCATTCTCGCGCTCGATCGCCGAGCAGACATACTGGCGCCCAACGTGCTGTTTATGTCAGCCGCACCCGAGGAAGTGGATTCCTTGCCCCACATCTATTGAAGGAACATCGAGACAGGAAAAGTCTCAGAGAAATTCTGGATCGCAGAGGGGCCAGCGTCTGCACATCACAGAAAAACTGAACCATGCCCAAGTGCCACATCTCCCTTTGTGTCAGCGGGTTGGTCTCGATGACGTTGTGTTGAAAGAACGAAACGATCAACCGCGGCCTTGACACCCATTCCCGTTCAGTGGCAGTCTGCTGTTCTGGCCGACGAACCCTAGGTGTAGGTGTGAGCCCCCGGTGTCGAGCCAGGAATTTAGCCCAGAGTGGGTCCTTTCTAACAGTTCCTCAAAACCCGAGGAGCAATCGCTCCGCAACGACGAAGAGTTGATAACCGTCGCCAGCCGCCTTTGGCCACGTGTGCAAGCCCATGCCCGCCGGGAACTCGGGAACAAGAATCCTCACGACAGCGTGGCTTTGGCGGCTGAAGTGTGGGAAGGGGTCCTGCGGTCGGTCGCAAAGACTCTGCAGCGGCGCAATGGAAAAGCCTCGGGAATACTGGATTTGGAGGCCTATTTGTTCGGGGTCTTTCATCATCGTTTCAATCGCGCGCCCTGAAAAAGGAACGGCGAAGACAGGAAATGATCGAGCTTGTTCCTTCAAGCCGCGATCTTGAGCAGCTTCCGCGGGCTCGGGACTCGAAGACAGCGCGGGATCTGGAACTTTCCAGTCAGGTCAAAGAGGCGATCCAGAATATGGACGACTGGACACGCAAGGTCTGGACCGCCCGGCAATACGGATATTCCTGGAGGGAAATCGCAGAGTATATAGGGTTAAGCGAACATCAGGCCAAACTTCGATTCCGTTATGCTCTCCGCAAACTCGCGGCTCGTTTGGGGTACGGCAAATGAGCGGACGAGGGCAGGCAGGTGGTATGCATTCTGATCCTGACGGTAAACTTGGCTTTTCCGTACAAGATAACCACCTCAGCGAGGGCAGGCAAATTCTGAGCGACAAGGAAGAATTCAACAAAGACGAAAAGCGTGTGTTGGATCTGCTGACGCGGGGTCTATCCCGCGAGTTTCCGAACCCACAGCGCGTGGGATGTCCTGACTCGGCGGTCCTCAGAGGCATCGCTTTCCGCAAGCTGCGACTCGCAGAGGTCAACCAATGGCTGGAACACCTCAGCTCCTGCAGCCCGTGCTTTCAAGAATTCGCTGAGCTGCGTAAGGAAGCCGCGAGCCAACGGCGTCGCACACAGCTCTGGCTTGCTGTGGCTGCGGTTCTAATTTTCACAGTGGCAGGATGGCTGTGGGTGCGGATTCATCATCAGGTACCGCCACCCGAAACTGCGGTTTTGGATCTCCGTGAGCTGTCTGTGGCTCGCGGACAGAATCCATCTGAGACCAATCAACACCTTCTCGAAATCAGGCGCTCCGCCAAGCACCTGATTCTGGACTTGCCAATCGGAAGTGAAGAGGGCAGGTACGATGTTGCATTTCTCAGCGAATCCGGCAATCAGATTCAGAGCGCCAGCGGTAGTGCCCAACTGCAGGATCATATTGTGACGCTTCGGGCCGATGTTGACCTGAGCACCGTTAGGCCAGGTCTATACGTGCTTGGTCTCCGACAACCCGGCTTGCAATGGACCCGCTATCCAGTGCGCATTTTCTGACCAGAACATAGACGAACAAAAGGCGAATCTGATACGACAGCAAGACCATCGAATCGGGACCTTGCAGGTCCTCAATAGCGTCCTTTAGCTGCAGGCGGGTAATGCGTTGTTGTTGGACTAATCTTCGCCTAGCGAGTGTTCCGCGCGAACAGTAAAACCGAATTCGCCGGAATCACCACTGATGCTGATGATTGGAAGCCGTGCCTGGGAGGGCCGCTCACATAGATTCGTCCGCCATTGCCGGCAACGTTTGGGTTGATCCAGTTATCGTAAGCGTCACTGTTGAAAATTTCATACCACTGCCCCGCGAACGGAAATCCCAACTCGTACGACCACCAAGTCTCGTCTCGCAGACTAGCGACACCTATGACGTCATCACCGGTGCCCTCCAACCATCGATGAAAAGCAAGAACGCGATTGTCATTATGAACGTGAAAGATGTTAATGCGATCACCGCACAGGGCACCATATCGATGGCGAACCTGAAGCAATTCTTGGACAAATCGCAGATGGTCGCTCATCGCCCGGTCAGAACTTAAACCATCCCACCAAATCAGACTGTCGGCGAAGTAATTTGGACTATCGCTCCAGTACTTGTCCTCCATAAATTCTTGGCCCATGAACAGCATCGGTATTCCCGGTGCTGTTAACAATAGGCCATTCGCAACGCGACTTCTGCTCCGTGCATACCATGATCGCGAATTGGAGGGATCCGCTAGTGCTGGCACCCTCGGTTGTCGATCAGTGCTATTGTCCAGTCGCACCACATCCTGATTTTCGAGGTGCTGAACTTGACGCCAGGCGAAGCCAAGACCGGGATGAAGATTCGCTGCAACAGAATCCAGGTCTACGTGACCGTTGGCCCCAACTGTCGCTTGTGCAACCGCTCCTCGAATGGCCTGTCGTAGCCCTGAGGCCACGGCTGCATCGAATCCTGCACCACCGTCAACTCTGGAGCGCACGACCGACCGTTGGTCGGCCCAGTACTCCGCAATTAGTGGCGCTTCGGGCTTTCTGAATCGCAGAGTGTCCGTTAGGGCTTGCAAGAAAGACCAGCCTCCATGGGTATCTATCACCGTAACTTCGTCGAATCGAAAACCATCGACGTGGTACTCATTGAAAAAGAAGTTGGCGTTGTCGATCAGGAATTGACAGACTTCCTTTCTCCAGTACGCAAATACCAAACCTCCAGCCCAGCCCTGATCAGTAAAATACAAGCTCCGATTGTTGTCTCCCGGCACTTCGCGATCGAAAAAATAAATGCCCTCATCACCGAAATCACCGCCGGCGTGGTTATAAACAACATCGAAGATGATTGCGACTCCGAAAAGGTGACACAAGTCCACCAACGCCATTAACTGTTTTGTCTGACAATCCAATTCCCCTTGTTTAAAGGGCGCATTGCCAAAACGAGCAAGCAGTTGGTTTGCCTTGTCAACATATTGCTGGAAGTCGGGCGCGCCAGGAGCCACACTGTAATCCATTTCCGGGGAGAACAGGTCAATGCCGTTGTATCCCAAGGAGCGTGGCGTGCTGAATTCCTGTATCGGAAGCAATTGGATAGCGTTGATGCCGAGTTCAGCCAAATATTCAAGCTTGAACAGAACGTCCAGAAACCGCCCCGGGCGTTCGCGCCGACGGTCGTTACCGGCGGCATCGGTGGACCAGAATGCGCCTACGTGAAGCTGATACAGCACCAGTTCATGGAAAGGCTGAGGCCTGAAGCCTTGATCATGCCATGGGAATGTTTGCGGATGAGTAACGTTGCAATTCGAATGCGGAAAGGGCGGTTCAAAAGTTAGAGACCTGGCATACGGGTCTCGCTTGTATCCGGTGCTGCCTTCTCCAGAGACAAAAAACTTATACTGATCCCCTTCCTTCACTCCTGGAACATACGTGAACCAATAACCGTCAGGTGACTTAGTCAATGCTTGGTCTGCCCAAGAATTAAAGGTCCCACGTACCGAGACGGCGCTTGCTTGTGGTGCCCAGACGCGAAAAGTGGCACCCCAGGGTGTCAAGTTCGCCCCCATTTGGGCTGTGGCTGCATCGAGTGCCATATCAGTCGTAGCCTCCGAACATAAGAAGCGAGATATCTTCATCTGTGGCGTTCATAAGGCCGTGCAGATTCCCGCCTTTCAGCAACGCGAAGTGCCCGGGCCGCAATGTGCGGACCTCGAAGCAGCGCTCCCGCTGCGGCATCTTGCACCAGTCCCCGACCACCATGTATCGGCGTCCTTCCATCATGAAAAAGACTTCCTGATTGTCCCGATGACGGTGCAATCCGATACCGCACTCCGGCTGAAGGATATGCAGGTCCATGTAGTTGACCGCGAAGAAGGGTTCGGTTTCGGGTGCCGGGCTCTTCGTGCCGAAGGCATTGAAATTCCAGGGAAACAGCTCGCGTGCGAGCTCCTTGCTGTTCGCGAACTGCCCATAATTCGACAATAAGTTCCGATACTCCAAGAAACCCTGACCTCCGTGGGGATTCTGGCTGATTCCCGTCTGTAAGAAATTGTCCCATCCGCGGAAGACCATATTGAATTCGTAATGATAGTTTTTGCCGCCATTGGAATCCCAAACATCAGCGGCGCTATTAGCCCAGGCGCACTCCACGTGTAAGGGACTCGTGGGGTGCATAGCGCAATCCGGGCTAATTACGCGCACGTCGCGACCGCTCAGATTTTCCCTGGCGAAGTCGGCGGGGCTCCCGCTGATGAGATCGTTCCGAGCCTGGAGTTCACCGCGATCGAGGGCATCGAGAGAGCCACCTCCCAGCCGGCTCCGCAGGTCCGAACCCGGAAAACCCCAGAGCTCAACTGAGTAGCGATGAGATTTTTCGTCGTAAGGGACCGTGAGCGGATTTTGGACCGCTCGCCCGCCAACCCGCAGCCAGAGCTTAATGCTCGCTCCGAGCGAACCTCGATTCAGCTGCCAGAGAGGAGAGTCCGGGCCGGCTTCGTAGGATATTCTCAGAAAGGGGCCGATCCAGTCGCCCGTCGTAACCCATCCGCGGGAGAGCGCTGTCGCGGATGTCCGGAACGTCTTGATGTTCTGTTTCTGAAAATCGGTCTTGTTGTCCTGTTGTGTGGGATCTGTGATGGTCCATGCCTGGCCTTGAGGGCCGTAGAGTTCGAGATACTCGAACGGGAAGAGATATTGAATGCTGTCCCGCAGATACCACTCCCTGTCGCACGCGAATTCCGTTTTCTGGATCAACCGCATCAAGGATAGAAGCGAATTGCCTTTGTTGTAGTTCGGCGTGGTTCCTGGTTCGACTTTGAAAACACTATCTGTGTGTAGAATTTCCATGAGTGCCACCATTCACGAGGTGTGATACAGAAAGGCCACGAACCGCAGAGGCTTGTCGGGACTTTGATTTCGGATGCCGTGAATGCCTCCGCTTTTTGTGTAGATGACACTACCCGGTTTTACGGGAAGCTCGCGACACGCCTTGGTGTCTAAGCCGTAGCCGTAGATGGCCCGATTCACCGTTGGATACTTGGCGTTGTTCGGATCGTCGCCCTCGCCCATGTAGGCAACACCTTCCCCTTCTACGATGCAATAGAGTTCTTCTGTGCCGATGTGCCGATGGGTCCCTTCCACGGCTCCCGGGGGGATGGTGACTTTGTGGAAGAAGACGACGGAACTCGCGAACTCGCGTTGCAGAACCCAGCGCATTTCGATGATGTTCTTATTGTTGGCTTCCGGATTCGTGGGCTCCATCATGCCGTTTCGATAGCGGACCGGATCAATCGTATCGATGTCTTCGAAGAAATGCCCCCTCTGGAAATCAATGAGATAGCAGTTGTCGGCGATGGTATTTTTGTCGTTGTCGCTTGGTTCGGGACTAATCGGTGCTTGATGATTCCGGGTGTAGTTGTTGTCCCACTGCGCATCTCGGATCTGGTAGCCGAACGGCAAATCGATGTCGTTTTCGCGGAACGACAGCTCGAGGCGACGCAGGGAGCGCAAATCCCGGATGAACTCCTTGAAGGCGAATACGCTGGTAATCGATCCCATTCTGCCGATCTGATCGAGCACCTTGAAGTCGTGATATTTCCGCGGCGGAAGGGCGACGCTCTCCCAGATTTCGGCCTGGTAGGCATTAATCCATTTGTCGAAGTGAAGGTACAAGTCGGCTGCGGGTCCTTGATCAGGGGAGTCCTCGGGAATCTTGGGATCTAGGAGCCTGATGTGCATCAGGATCTGGTCGCGCAGAAAGCGACCTTTTTCTCTGGCGACTTCGGTCAGGCGGGCTCCCCGGTATTCAATTCGGAGAACGTTGCTCAAGAAAATACCGTCCAGATACACCTCGGCCTTCAGAATCGTGATATCGAAGGCATTCCGGACTTCAGAGACGTTGTAGCGATATCTCGGGCTCCGCGTGGCGTTGAAATAGGCGGCGCGGTAGATGCGGTCCGGATAGAAAACAACCTTAAAGATATCGTTGTCGACGTCCGTAAACTTCTGATTGAATTGCGGATCGACGGGATCCGGAAACAGGAGACTAAATTTGGCATCCATGGCTCCTCCTCCGCAATGCTTTAAAGGGATCCGCTCCGCAGGATCGCATCGCCTACCCTGAAGGCATTGGCTTGAATGGTCAACGTCGGGTTGCCGCTGCCCGATGTGGGCATGAACGAGCCGTCAGTAACAAAGAGATTGTCGAAGTGCCATGCTCTGCAGTGCACATCCAGAACCGAGTCCTTTTCGTCCAGACCAAATCTCGCGCCGCCCAGAATGTGGTTGGCGATCCTGGCCAGCGAGTTTTCGCTCATGTATACGCCGCCGGAGCCTTCCACGTTGTACTGCCCTTTGGCTGGATCGCCACCCCAGGCCAGGATGTCGCGGCACTTGTTCGCGAGCGTGTCCATGAGGTAGCGGTCATGCGCGTGCCACTGCTTAATGATGAACGCGACGTTCCGCCCCCACTTGTCGCGGATCGAGGGATGAAGTTCAATGGGATTTGACTTTTGCGGGATCTGATTGGCCATGAAACTCACAGACAAGCGGCGGTTGAACTGATCGTTCAGGAAATCGACCAGGCGGTTGCCTACGACCGAAGGCTCGTTGTTGAAGCCATGCCAGAGCGTGTCGAGATCGGTGGCTCCGTGAGTGCGGGCGAGGGCGATGGGCAGGGCTTGGTCGGATGTGTTGTTGTAGATGGTACCTCCAGCCCAGAGATGATTGTCACGTATGAAAGACTCGGTACAGCAAAAATCCGTCGCCCAGTCGCTATCCACGGTGACGGATTTGTCGTAGCGAGCGGGCATTACCGCAGAGGCGCCCCCGAAGCAGTGCGTTAGAAAGTATTTGCCGAGCAGGTCGTTCTGATTGATCCTCTTGTCGAACTCCGGGCTCTGCATGGCCGATAACTTAAGCAGGCGCACTGACTCAATCGCGGAGCATGCGACCACGACAATCTTACCGGACACAACACGTTGTATTCCGCTTGGATCCCGATAGTGGACGCTGGAAATTTTGCCGCCCGTGGATTCCAGATGCGTGACATTGCAATTGCGGCGCAACGTGAATGATAGGGTCTTGTCCCTGTACAAAACTCTCAGGAGTGAAACCCAGGTGGTCGACTTGTAATTCGAGCGGATCCCCGTATCGATTGACATAGGCGGTCTTCGGCCCGCCATCCCAATTCGGGTTACGAATGTCACCGACGGTCCTGCCGCTTGGCGCGTGGTCGCTTGTGATCATTGCCTGCGGAGTTCTATAGCTCGGCATTTTCAATGCATCCATGCCTTTGCGCGCGAAATCACTGATCGGATTTGGGGGCAACGGCTCCTGGTAATTTTCCTCCGTCGTCCTCTTAATCTGATTTGTACGTGTTCCATTGATACCAATGAGTTTTTCTGCCTTGCAGTAATACTTCTCTAATTTGTCGTAGGGAATGGGCCAGTCGCGTAATTCACGCTTTAGGTCGTCTGTGAAGTCCGCTCGAATGTCCTTTCGGTCTTCGTTGAAACTCTTGAGACGAAAATCGAGTTCGCTGTACCGGAGCGAGACACCACCGTAATGCTGCGTACCACCACCGATACATTGACACGTATACCCCTCAATTGTGGCGTAGTCTTTCCCGTCGCTGTTTCGGTAGACATGCGGCTCGTCGTTCAGGTCGGGTTCAACGTGGCTTGTGTAGAATGATGCTCCGGTATTCGCGAGGCCAGCGATCACCAGCTTCTTCTCTGTACCATCCGATATGAGCTCATCTCTTTTGTAATCGCTGAGTCCCATGGGGTCGTCCGCCTGAGGGCGGAAGAATGGTCCTTTGTCGATCACCAAGACGGATTTTCCGGCGCGCGCAATGGTGTGAGCGATCGGCGCGCCGCCCGCGCCGCTTCCGATAATAACCACGTCGAATTGTTCTTGAGCGTCTGACATATCGCACCCGCGAGTCTTGCTGTACCCGGTGATTTTCGATTTCGATCAGCCTCTGTACTCCACGTTTCCGTCCTAAAGGCGGCTCGAGGGCGCGTTCCCAATCGAAATAGGTTGATCGCGGATCGGCATCTGGGAGTTTCCCCGAGACCGGATCCCTCAGATTCTGCGCTAAGTAGGCCCAACCCGCCGCGCCGGAATTGCCGCCGTGCTTCGGGTGCGAGAAAGCACCGGTATAGGCGTGCCGCCGGAGCAGCCCGAGAAAAAACTGCGGCTTGGCGTAGCGGCTATAATCCCACCCCTGGAGACTATGGCCATCATCGGAGGCGAGATCGGCGAATAGATCGTCGTACATCGACACAGGCATCCGGCTTGGCTCTTGATAGGGGTTCCGGAGTCGGAGGACCTTATCGATGAGCTCCAGACAGATCTTGTAGTCAACCAGTCTGTGACTCTCCTCCCTGGCCACGATCTTATCTATGAAGTTAACCGCGCCGACGGGCTGGTCGAGGCGGTAGGTCCGCGCGTACTGGGTATCCTTGCTCTGACGGTCGATGCCGGTGTAGTACAGGTCAAGAAAGCGCTGGCTTTCCGTGGTTCGAAAGGGCAGAATGCGGTCGGTCAAGCGCTCCAACAGCAGAATCTCCCATCTCTCGAAGGAGACGTTTTCGGTACAGTAGTCGGTGAAGAATCTGGACCACACCGACCCATCAGCCATGGTCACCTGTTGAGGGTTCACGGGATCTAGCATGGCCCTGCTTCCGACAAGAAACTTGTAGCGATGCCATTGTCCCTTGGGCACCACGACGGTGACCGCCCAGTAGACGGTGTCGGGCACCTGCGTTAGTGGCACGGGAGCGTACAAGTTAGAAAACGTTCCGATGACGGAAACCTGATCACCGAGCCTGCCATCGCGGTTTATATAAACAAACGTCACAATGTTGAATTCATAGCTCGCTTGGTAATCCCGACCGTCGTAATAGCTGTCGACGATTGGAAATCTCCATGCCTCGGAGATCCGGGACCGCGGATCATCGTCCGGATATTGTCCGTAGTTGTGTCGGGAGTCGGTGTTGTCTCGTGCTAAATACTTGGCGCAGTAGTTAAGTATGTAGGTGGAGTCTTTTGAAGCAAGGGCCAGGGTCATGACAGTTCACCAAACGGTTCTTAACCTGGATTATTCGCGTTACCAATAGGCAAAAAACAACGGATGCTCTAGAAAGGTGCATGAACACTGGATTTTAGCGAATCCAGAACACCGTTTCGGGAGCATCCGCAATGACAGACTGTATTGAACCACAACTGCATTTTTCCTTCTACCCCCATCGGCAGTTGCAGGCGCGTTTCGACGGTGGGCGGATGACCTCCGACGCCGGGTTGCTGCTGTTGCGTCAGTTCGACGAAGGCCACGGCTGGAGCGCACAACTGGCGGCGGCCCTGGCCGACCCGCGTGCGGCCGATAGCATCGACCACCCCCGGGAGGAGTTGCTGCGCCAGCGCCTGTACCAGATCGTGGCCGGCTATGAAGATGGCAACGACGCCGACCGCTTGCGCCACGACCCGGCGTTTCAACTGCTCAGCGGGTGTGCGCCGGGAGAGTTGCTGGCTTCGCAACCCAGCCTCAGCCGCTTTGAAAATCGCTTCACCGTCCGCGACTGGGTAGCCATGAATCGCTGCCTGCTGTGGGGCTTTACTCACCTGTGCCGAGCCCGAGTCGAGGCCGCCGGCGAGCTCGTGCTGGACATCGATTCCACCGCCGATCCCACCTACGGACAGCAGGAGTTCAGCTTCTACAACGGGGCCTACGCCCGCCGCGTCTACCATCCTCTGCTGGTCTTCGAGCGCCACACCGGCTATCTGCTGACCGCCCACCTGCGGCGCGGCCAGGTCGGCAGTTCGCGCGGTTGTGTGGCGGTGCTGCGCCGCCTGCTGCGCCGTTTGCGGCGACAGTTTCCGGCCCTGCCGATTCGGCTGGTGGGCGACGCTGGCTTCGCCATTCCCACGCTGTATGACTTCTGTGAGCGCTGGGGGATCCAGTACAGCTTGGGCATCGGGCCCAACCCGGTGTTCCGCCGACGCAGTGAGCGGCTGGCGCAAAAAGCCGAGCGCCGCTGGTTGCGCCGTCGGCAGCGGCAAATTCTCTACAGCAGCTTTCGCCATCGCAGCAAGCGCTGGCGGCAGCGCTCGCGCCGCATCTGTGTCAAGGCCGAGCACGGCAGCGGTGGCAGCAGTGTGCGTTTTGTCATCACCAACCGCCGGGGCACGGCCGAGCAGGTCTTCACCTTTTATCAGGGGCGTGGAGAGTGCGAAAACCGCATCGAGGAGCTGAAGAACGGCTTCGCCGCCGATCGCTTGAGCTGTCATCGTTTCCTGGCCAACGCCTTTCGTCTGCTGTTGCACGCCGCCGCCTGCAATCTGGTGGGGCTGTTTCGTCATCGCCTGCCTGCGGCTTTGCGGCAGGCGCAGATCGAAACCCTGCGGGTGCGGCTGTTCAAGCTGGGAGCCTTCATCACCCGCTCGGTGCGCCGCCTGGTGGTGCACCGAGCCAGCGGCTGGCCTTTCCAGCGGCTGTGGCAGGAGGCGTTTCAAGCGGTGGCTAGCGGGTAGCCATCGCGAACGACGTCCCGAAAACCCAACCCCCGGCACCCAGTGGCGGCGGAGTGCGCTTAAAAAGCCCTGCTCTTGCCCCACTCTGCATCCGCGGCAGCGCCTCCCAGCGGCCTGCACCCTTCTCAGCTTGGATAGAACGGTCCCTGCCTTCCCTTGCCGCCCAACAAGCTGGCCCTCAACTCGATTGCAGCAGGTTCATGAATAATCCAGGTTAAGACCTGCCACAAAAAGTAAATTGCACATGAGAACATTTTTACCACGTTCAGGTCAAGTTAATTAACGGCTAATTAACGCCCACTGTTAGCACATGATACGTCGGCTTGATCTCCTGGATCAGAACCCAATGGTTTGGTGTCGCTACAAACTCTTGACGACCTCGACCGCTTTCTCCAATTGTGTGTCCCTGCCTTCCCGTAGCGCCTCTCGTGACAATTCAGCAGAAACGGTCGGAATGATAACATTGTTTTCCAACATCCTGCCCTGCCAGGTCAGATACCCAGCAACTGGCAATCCCAAAATGTAGCCGTGACCGACCTTGAAGGCGCCGCCGCTCAGCAATCGACCGGGTGTCTTCGTTCCCACGATGGTAGCCAGTTTGTTTTCCTCTGCAAACGCAGCCGCCATTTCGCCAGCGCTGGCGGTGTGCTCGTTTACCATCAGCACAACGCGTCCGTGGAACGGACGTGGCCCAAGTCCCTCGGTAACTACGAGAATGGACTTGTCCACAAGGGCGTATCGGGCAGGGAGCCAAAAGAGGGTGCCTTTGCGAGACGGAATCCGTCCAAAACGGACTAGCTCCTCCCTGCGATAACCACGCTCCCGGCGCTTTCGAGTCAGGCTGTAGCCAACCTCCAGTTTGCCGGGAGTCAGATAGCTCATCAGCCGTAGTCCGCCTATTCCTCCACCCGTATTGCCGCGCAAGTCCACGATGAGACGGCTGCAACCTTTGAGAGCCGCAATCCCCCGACCTATGTCTTTGGCTACATCGATTCCAATTGCGCCGGGGAACATCGCCACCGTAAGCAGGCCGATCTCGCCGGTAAGCATCTCCGCATGAACTGCTTCGGGCGCGGTTACGGGATGTTTCTTGGACTTCGGCATAGGCACGTGAGTCCGCCCAAACAGGACAAACGAAATCAGCACTTCGTTTCGGCCGAGGTTCACCACGGAGGGCTTGGCATCAGTACGGTTTTCCTGCCGTGTGAGGTCCTGCGCGACTACTTCTACGGTTTGCCAGATGCCGACGATAAAGCAGATCATCCCTCGCTGTACGAGATCCTGCATGTACCACCCAGCGCTTCTCCCTCTGAGCTACGCGTAGCTTTCAAGCTACGCGACTTGGAACTCCAAACGGCAGGAGCTTCTCGCAGCCAGCGCGTGGCGCTGGAGCGGGCCTTCAACATCGTCGGTAAGCCTGAATTGCGTGCCTGCTATGACACGCTACTGGCCGATTCCGAAGTCCCAGCCATATTTCCATACGGTGGCTTTGGCTCCCTGCTCGTTGCTGGCGAGCCTTTTCGTGACGGACAAACATTCTTTTCACGTCGCATTCTTGCGTTTTCACCTGATCTCCGGCGCCGGCGTTCCATGTGCTACTGCGTAATTGCGATTTTTATGAAGATCGGGCGCTATGCCGCGATGGGCGTCGCAAGGTGGAGTTCTGGCTCGATCCAGCGTCCCTCCATACGATCTGGGACCGAACCTGGAATCAGTGGAAGCATATGTTGGGAACCAAGATCGAGGTCGACGGCACGTTCGTACAAAGTGGCAAATACCGCAACCGTAGCGGGGAGTGGAAACTCGTTACTTGGGAGACTGCATTACCGAGCCGGCTGGAGGTCAAAATGTCGCCCGATTTCCAGCAACAATTGGAGACGGCGAGAACAACTCACCACCGTTTTGGTCAGTACTCACAGGCTCTTGATCAGATCCGCCTGTGCCTGGAACATCGGGCAGTCGAGAAAGCGGAGCTGCAGCGAATGTGTTCCGAGCTGCGTCTTCCCGGTGACTTTGATGCGGCACAAATCAGTTGGCATCCGGACTATGACCCGTTTTTCTATCGCCAGCTCTCACGCCGGGCGCGGAGGATCTATCTCTTTCGCGACGAATCCATCTTCGATGTTGAGAAGGCTGTCGTGGTCGAAACCCCGCAGCTTGGCCACGCAACTTACATCTTCGCCAAGCCACGTAGCATGGAGAGCTTCCTTGCGCTTTACACCAAGGTCACGAAGGACGACATCAGGCGAAACCGTAACAATGCAGCCGAGCGGTTAGGTTTTCTGGGACGTGTAATTCATGGCACCAATCCAAGAGCGTGGCTCAAGGAGGTCCGACAGCGCATCGGGGAGAAGGTCGACTTTGCACCGGCCATGATCGAGTGAATCACGGGCAATTTGGCATTCGATGTGGCGGCTCCTGCGCACTTGCTGCTGTGACCAGTCACAGTGTGATCGGTGAAATATTGTTGGCAGAGAATTGCGGTTCCATTTCGCCACCGATATGCCACAAGAACGTTGTCGCGGAACAGTTTGAGCAGGGTCTTCTTCCCACGTATTAAGCACTCACCGCCAAATCAGTCCACAACGCCCGGGCCCCGGTCTGCTCACATGATGAGGCCGTTTGACGACGAGTCGATTTGAAGCTAACAACAGTAAACAAAATGCGCGGGCGAGTCCGTCTCTGGAGTCTCGAACGGAACCGGTCCGCTACTCGGTAACCGTTCTTGCAGCGCCCCTGGGCGGTTACGACTGCATGTTAACGACGTTCATCGTTCGGCAAGGTTGGCCGGACTCGTACGAAAGGCACAACAATGGCGAGCACAAGTTTCAGCAGAAGCGACCAGATGTCAACCCGCATTCGTGCCAATGACAGCGAGGCTACAAGTGCAGCCCTGCATCAGCTCGCTGCGGAAGGCGAATCAGCGGTCCACTCCACCCCCGATCAAGACGCGGTGCCGCCATTCGTGGCACAAATTGGTGCAACATCCCGCGGAGTTGAAATGATAAACTCCGCAGAGTTGGCGAGGAGGCTGGGTGTGCCCGAAAGTTGGGTGCGCTCCCGCAGCAACCCCAATCGTACTGCCGACCCGATCCCTCATTACAAGTTCGGACGGTATGTGCAGTTTCCTTGGGGTAGGGACGTGCTGCGGGTGTGGCTCAATCGTCAACTGGTGAGCACGGACAGGGCAGGTCATTCTAGGAGGAATGAATGATCCAATCTGTTCGATACCAAAGAGGTCATTTGTACGAAGATCACGGAGCGTGGTTTGTGCGGTTTCGGCTTGGCATACGGCAGGCGGACGGGTCGGTGAAGATGCAGCGGACGGCCGAGCGCCTGGGAAGCGTTGAAGATTTTGCTACCAAGGCAGATGTTGAAGCCGTCCGAATGGCGTTCATGCAGAAGGTGAATTGGGCTCAGACAAACCCCAACCCGAGTATGACGTTATCTGAGTTCTCCGAGCAGTTCTACCTGCCGTGGGTCGAGAGGGAGCCTCGCGCGAGCACGTATAAGGGGTACCGGGATATCTGGAACCTTTACCTGTCCGGACGCGTCGGCGAGATCCGCCTGCGCAGATTCAGAACCGTGGACGCGAGCAGGATGCTTCGCGCCGTCGCGGACGACTGCGATCTGACGAAGACCACGCTGCAGCACATAAAGTCCGTGCTCAGCGGTATCTTCACGCATGCGAAAAACGAAGGCGCGTACGATGGTGAGAACCCGGTCGAAGGCGCAAGAATTCCTCGGAACGCTCGCGAACCGGGAGAGACTTACGCTTACAACCTGGTCCAGATTCTGCGCATTCTCGAGGTGTTGCCGTTGCTGCCCAGGGCAGCCGTAGCCACGGCTTCATTTGCGGGACTGCGCGAGGGCGAACTGCGCGGCGTGGAGTGGCCGGATTTTGCCGGCGACACGCTCACGGTCAAGCGCTCGATTTGGAAGGCTGTAGTCAACGAGCCCAAGACTCGCGCCAGCCGCCAGTCCGTTCCGGTGATTCCAACCTTGGCCAACATCCTGGACGAGCATCGCGCGTCCATGCACAACCCGGAGACTGGAGTGATCTTTCACTCCGGCAACGGAGAGCCCATGGACATGGACAAACTTGCCCAGCGCGTCATTCGTCCGGCAGTCGAGGCCTGCGGCTTGCCGTGGTATGGCTGGCACGGTTTCCGGCGCGGCATTGCGTCCAACCTGTACGAGTTGGGTGCCAATGACAAAATCGTTCAGCGCGTGTTGCGTCATGCCAAGCCGCATGTGACTAGGGAAAGGTACATCAAGGCGTTTGATCCAGCGGTCATGGAAGCAATGCAGCGAATGCAGGTGTTAGTGAATTCGCTGCGGGCTTGGCCAGCAGTTGGCCAGCAGACGAATTGACGGGCATGTAGTAAGCTATTGATAACACGCCGCGGAGAGGTGGCCGAGTGGCTGAAGGCGGCGGTTTGCTAAACCGTTGTACGGTCAAAAGCTGTACCGGGGGTTCGAATCCCCCCCTCTCCGCCAGATACTTGCAATCCCAATCACTTACATCCTACTGAACCGTGGAGGGCTCCACGGCTGTGAACGGGTTTAGTGTCCCATTAGTGTCCGATTCGATCTTCCCTGAAGCGGCAATCTGGTTTTCCAGCTTTTCCATCGCGTTGCGTACATCATCGGCAGCGGTCTTGATGTAGTACGTCGCCGTGGTGCTCACGTTGGCGCGCCCAATCGAATGTTGCGTCGGAGCAGACGGCCACATAGTGCCCCGGGTCCAGCAGCGGAAACGGCTCGCTGAGAGTGATAGAAGGTTTCTGCTGCTTCATGTTGCTAAACATGCATCCCCCCGCATGGCGGAAAGCAAGGCAGGGGGATGCGGGGAAATGCGGGGAAATGCGGGGAAAATTACTTCGGGGGACGGTGTTTGTCCAAACTTGCGAAAAAGTTCTCCGGCGTCATAGCCAGAACGCGGCTGAAGGCGGCAATCGCTGCGGCGGTTGCTCGGCGAGACTCACTTTGGAACCGCTCAAACTCCGTCCGGCCCTTGTAGCCTGCCACGATCCATATATCCTTTCGCTTGGCCTTTCGTCCTGAATCGGCCAGCTTCGTGAGGAAAGAGTCGATCTGGGCGCGCCGATCTTTCTTGCCAGCGCCACTGGACGGTGCTGCCAGCTTTCTGAGCTTTCTGGCGAATCGCAACCATTCGTCAGATTTCTTCGTTTCCTGCTCAATTCGGAACCGCTCCGAGTCATGGCAATTAGTCACCACGAGATCGTGAAGCAGGTCGCTCATTGTGGAAAGGGCTAAGTCCGCCCGCAGCACTTCACTCTGCACCGCCGCACAGAAATGTGGTGTGAGCCCCGAAATGACGCACCTGCAAAGCTCGGGCGTTTGCGTCTGCACCGGAAACCTTTTGATTGCCTCCAGGATAATCACCGTGGTTTGAGGGATTAGCTGTTGCGGGTAGTACATAGGCCAATTCAGCAATGGCTGCGTGGGTTTTGGCCCGTGTGAAACCCAACCAAGTCCGCTGAGCTCCGTAGGGGGAGGTGGGGCCTTGGAAATTTTCCGCGAAGATATAAATGTTTTCGGCTGGACACTGTTCGCGACTGATGCCTGTTGGTAAGTCTCTCCGCATATTGCAGAGGCATACTGCTGAGCAACGCTTAACGGGGAGTGGATGAGGGTTCTGATTCCCTCCACAGGTCGCAAGTCGCTGGCGGCCAGCGTTAAGAAGACTTGCTTTGGTACGAGTTGGGAGACTCCAAATCTGCTGACTTGTTCTTGCAAACATGGAGGACTAGCAACCTGCCCTTGTGGGGTGCGGACTGTCTCAGCCCATGTGACTAATTTCTTGATGTCTTCGAGTCGCGCGTTCTCGCGTTCTTCCTGCCCAAGATGCGCGTATGGAGACGTGGGATAGCACTCAAGCAGGTACTCATCCCAAAGCTCTAGAGGAGTTAGCGCGGGATCTGATTTGTATCGACCGACGATGAAGCGCGAAGCGCTTTCGCAAAGCGGAACAAGCTCATTCGTCCAATGCTCGATGGAACTGGCTGCGGGCACGATGTCACGAGTCTGAGTCCCCAATTCGGCTTCCAGTTCGGCGACTTTGTAGAGGAGGTGCTGCCTCTCTTCCTCAAGCCGAAGAAGCCCGCTTTCGATAACTTTGACGGGCTGACCGTTCCACATTGTCGAGCGTGGCTGGTTCAGGGTCCGCTCGATATGTGCGATTTTTGCCTTGTATTTGATGAGAGCGTTACGCAGGTTCTCTCGCTGATTGAATGGCAAGTGTCACCTTCCCGAGTGACATTCCCGCTTGCGACCTGGAAGGCGGGAGCGGGAAGGCGTCCCGCCGTTCGCTTCCTGGTGGCCGACCAGAAGCTATCCGTAACGATTGTGAAGCCCCTGTTCCTAGGCTGACAAGGGGTGATTACCCGTCCGTCAGTATCAAACTCAATGCGGGTTTTCACTCGCGAGTGGGGAGGGCACTAGGAACCAAGTCGCAAACCAAGCCTGGTTACGAGTTCGTTGAACCGAGCCACCCTTTCCTCGCGGGTAAGGCTCTCTGGCCCGCTTTGCACGGGGGCTGGGGTCATCGCCCTGTGCGTCAAGCCGTCGAAATTAAGGCTGAGTACGTAAGCCTTTGCATTTGTGACCGCCTGAGCTAATACCTCATGCGCTGGAGAGGGTGTCAGCTGATCTGACAATATGCCCGAAAACTTGGTGCTCCAGCCTGAAACACGGAAGCCGCTGAGCAGGAAAGAGCTCGAAAACTGAGACCATAAGCCTTCGAAAGGTGGGGTGTCCGACTGCAGTAAAGAGAAGAAATCAGCTGCGTCGCGTCTGGAGGCGTTCCCATCCGCCAGATTCTTAGCGCAACCGCGGACCCAGGTCAAATCCTCTGGAAGAGTCGTTCTGCTGAGTGGACCAAGAAACCACTCTCCGAGATCTGACAAGAGTGGCACCCGATGAGCAGATATTCCGGCGCCCAGGATGAACAAGGGTGAACGCCCCTCGACGGCATCCTGTCTTAGACTCTCTTGAATTTGCGCAAGTTCATCCACTGGTCAGGGACATCTTATACTAAAATCTATCCAGATCAAGGCCTATCGGGTTCTCCAAGACGGACAGCGATCTAATGCTTATGTTTCCCCAGCACCCTAAAGAACGAAAGGGGGCGAAATTTGCCGCTTCCGGCAAATTCCGCCCCCTTGGTTGACCTAACAACTGCCGTCATTCTGATTACATGCCCGAACCAGCGAATGAAGAACCGAAGGAAGAACGTGTTCCTGTAGAACTGATGGCCCTGCTCCGGATACTCAAAAAGGAACCGCCGCCCGATCACAACTTCGAGACCTGCCTGATTTGCAGGGAGCTTGGCATCACGCGGCTTGATTCGAGCGCGAGGATTTCCTAGAGCGTGTTTCATAAATAGGTTCGGCCTCACATTAAGTACTTACGTGTAAGGCAGGTAGGTTGTGAGCTTCTGTCATGAAGAAGCGGCAGAAGCTGTTGATGGACGAGCAATGGGAGTTAATCGAACCGTTGCTTCCCCAGTCTATTGACTATTGAATAATATAGTGACATTTTCTTGATCTCGTGCTATATGGTTTGGGCATGGGAAATCCGGCCGGAGTTCGGCGAGACTTTCAGGCACTTGAGCAGCGGCGGATGCAGGCGGCGCGGCTGCTGGAGAAGGGGTACAGCCAGTCGGAAGTGGCCCGACGAGTGGGAGCGCACCGGCAGTCGGTAAGTCAGTGGGCGGCCGAGTTACGCGAGAACGGCCGCGCCGGGCTGAAGAAGGCGGGCCGTGCTGGCCGCAAGCCACGGTTGAGCGTGGAGGATCTGGGCAAGATCGAGCAGGGACTCAAACGCGGTCCGGAAAGCCTGGGCTACGAGACCGGATTGTGGACCACCAACCGTGTCACCCATTTGATCGAGCAAGAATGTGGGATTTCCTACCATCCCTCGCAGGCATGGCGCATCCTGCGGCAGTTGGGATGGAGTTGTCAGCGTCCGACGGGCCGCGCCTTGGAGCGGGACGAAGAGAAGATCCGGCGGTGGAAGCAGAAGCGCTGGCCGGAGTTAAAAAAAAGGCCAAAAACGAAGGTCGCACGATCGTCTTCATCGACGAGAGCGGGCTGAGCGAGCGTCCCCACCGCTGCCGTACCTGGGCACCCCGCGGACAGACCCCCGTGCTGCAATACCACTTTAATTGGAAGACCTTGTCGGCGATAGCGGGCGTAACCTGGTGGAACTTTTACTTCCGCCTGTTTCCGGGAGCAATCCGTAGCCCGCAAATCATCCAGTTCCTCGCTCATCTGCTGCGCCACATTCCTGGCAAGCTGCTGATCGTTTGGGACGGACTGCCGGGGCACCGCAGCCGTGCCGTCTGGCAGTTCGTACAGCAACAGAGGGGGCGTCTGTGGCTGGAATATCTTCCCGGCTATGCTCCAGAACTGAACCCAGTGGAGTATCTGTGGTCACACTGGAAGCAGCACGAATTACCCAACTTCTGCCCCACGACCTTTGGACAGTTGAGCGATTCCGCACGCCGAGCGTTGCGTCGGATGCGCCGTCGGCCCACCTTGGTCTGCGCTTTCTGGGAACAAGCAGAACTCTTTCCGCTGTAACTATATTATGCAAAGGTCAATAAGAGCTTCTTGGCCAGGAGAAAATAAATAGTAATAATATAAAGTTCCCTGTAGCGAAGTGCTTGGGCTCCGCAACTGACTCGACATCGAACTTGACTATGGTGATAGCAGCTCTTCGTAAAGGTCGAAAAAACACTCCAACATCCAATTGTTGAATCAGTATTTCCTTTATTGCAGAAAATCCAGTGAAGAGGAAGATCGGCAAGCACTGTCGATCGAATCCCAGATCAGCGAATTGGAACGCTTTGCCAAGAAAGAACAACTCCGCATCGTGGAGCGATTCCAGGAATCGCGCAGCGCAAAGACACCGGGCCGACCGGTCTTCAATGAGGTGTTGCGGCGGATCGAAAAAGGAGAAGCGAACGGGATTCTCGCGTGGCATCCGGACCGCTTGGCGCGCAATGCGCTCGACGGCGGTCAGATCATTCACCTCCTCGATACCACGAAGCTCGTGGATATGCGCTTCCCCACCTACACGTTCGAGAACACGTCGCAGGGCAAGTTCATGCTCGCCATCATGTTCGGCCAGTCGAAATACTATGTCGATTCGCTGAGCGAAAATGTCCGGCGTGGCAACCGCACGAAACGAGAAAGGGGCTGGTATCCCGCCTACGCGCCCATCGGCTATCTGAATGCCCGTAGCGAGTCCGGCGAAAAAATCATTGTTCCCGATCCGCTGCGCTTCCCGCTCGTCAAGAAGATTTGGGAGCTATGCCTCACCGGCGCCTACTCCGTCCCTCAGCTGTGCGCCCTCGCAAAGGATCTTGGACTGCGGACCCGGAAGACGAAAAGGCATGGCGGTGTGCCCCTCGGGAACACCGGCATCTACGGGATTCTGAAGCGGCCCTTCTATGCGGGGTACATCTTGTACAAGACGAAATGGCATCCGGCGAAACATAAACCGATGATCACCGTGGACCAGTACCATCAAGCCCAGGCCCTGATCCGCAAGGACACGCGGTCCCGCCCCAAGCGCCATCTCTTTGCCTACGCGGGAATGTTGAAATGCGGAACCTGCCGGAGCTCGGTGACCGCCGAGCAGCACTTCAACCGTTACGGCTATCGCTACGTCTACTATCACTGCACGCACAAGAACCGCAATGTCCCCTGCCGTGAGAAGTCAGTTGAGGAAGAAAGTCTCGATTCGCAAGTCCTGAAATTCCTCGAACAAATCCACCTCGACGAGAAGATGCTCCGCGATGCGCTCGCCGCAATCGATGAATTGTCCAAGAGCGAAGCCAACGATGCCACGAAGGACGCGGTAGAAAAGGCGCTCGTGGTCTGCCAGAAGAGCCTCGACAACCTTACCCGCATGCGCTACCAGGAACTCATCGGGGATGAAGAGTTTCTCCGCCAACGTGCGGAACTCACAAAGGAGGAAGAAAGGCTCAATCAGCGCCGCCGGCAGCTTGACGCCTTCGCTTGGTTAGAACCTTCACGCAACCTGTTTTTGTTCAGCAATAAAGCGCGTTATTGGCTCTCGCACGGCGATTGCGACACAAAACGGATAATTGTTTCTGCGGTCGGTTCGAATCTTTTCCTGCAGGACAGAAAACTCAGTATTGACGCGAAAAAACCGTTCCGAATCTTGCATGAAAACGACTCACGTTCACTTCTGTGCACAGGAGTGAACGACGTTAGAACTTTTTTCGAGACCGAGCCCTACGTGTTCATCCCAAAGCTCCCCGAACTTCCGTCGGAAGCGGGCGCACTGGCGTAACCTCTCTTTGATTTGACTTTCTCCTCATTGTCGGCAAATAATCCCCCCACTACAAGACGGGGAAATTTGCCGTTTCCGGCAAGTTTCGCCGTCAATGTTCCCAACGGACCCTCATGTCCTGCAGGAAGTCGGATATGCCTACCTCGCTAGACGGTATGCCATTGTGCATGATCGTCCGAATACCACGAGTGCTATGGCCTTTCGATTGGCTAAAAGGAATTCGCCGGCTCCAGCTGACACACAGCGATTGCTTGGCGCGGGTAAATCCGACGTAGAGCAAGCGTCGTTGTTCATTTCGATGTTCGTCATCGGAAATGTGCTCAGACCTGCGTTCGCCGGGCATGTTTCCCGCGTTACAGCCCAAGATGAAAACGTGGTCGGCATCCAGGCCCTTCGATCCGATTAGAGTCATAACTCGCACGGTATTCTCATCTTCAGGAAGATTTTGAATGTAATCAACGAACTTTCTGTACAGGGAGACTATCGTATCTTGGTCTTCTCGCAATAGGTCAAAATGCTTCTGACATCGGCAACATTCACATCTGTTTCAGGAAAGACGAGCCCCAAGACGGTATCTATGTCGGACCCGCCATTTGTTTCGACAAATTGCTTTAGATTCTGGATATTGTCACAAACGCCGCGCACTCGTCGCTGATTGCGTGCGAAGTCCTCAGCCGCCGCCTGCTCAAAGGCATTCCTTAGAGAGCCGTATTTGTCTTTCAAGATGCGGAACTCTGGAGCGAAGTGATTGCTATCACCCAACCCTAGATAAGAACGCTGGTGGATTATTGAATCTGGCTTGGCAAGTAACCCAAACTTTAAGATCGCAACCTTCTCAGAGTCATTGAACTCATGTTTGGCCGTGAAGCGAAAATGCACTTCGTCTGAGATGCCAACAGCACGTTTATGTGTTTCCGCAGATTCTGCAAAATCATGGCCCAGCTTCCGCCGTGGAGCGAGAATCAATATCTGAGCGGGATTACTGCACTTCAGTTTTGCGGCCACCGCGTTAAGAACGTAATTAAATTCATCGACCTGATAATCCTTGCGAACGAAATGCACCTCGCCTTCAACGGCGCTCGGCGCAGCAGAGAGCAGGGCGGTTCGTTTCGGCTCTGCCTGTAATAAAAGCTGGTTAGCATGTGAGAGAACTCGCCTGGGGCAGCGCCAGCTAATCAGTGATCCAAATGCAGCGACATCGGGGCTCTTTCCAAAGTCCACGATGCCGGATCTGTGAGCATACTTGAAACTACTCTCCACGCGTCCGTCGCGCCTTTGTTTCAATGGCTCGCACTGTATGGCGGTTCCCGGAAACCGCTATACACCATTCAACCTCGTGCTTGGCCATCGCGTTGCGTAAGGGGAAGTGCACCTGATTGGTCACATTGGCCCCTTAGTTCTGCTTTCCAGAACTGGACTCGCCTCCACTAGCGCAATGTTGACGGTGAGGCGGGCTCGGCCCAACACACAAGTCAGTCGGCGCGAGTGGAAATCGGCAGGTTGCCCAATATTTATGCGCCTTCTAGGGGGTCGGAGTTTTACTCGCTTCAGGCGAGTTGCGCGAGTGCAGCAATGGGCTGATTTGGTCAAATTTCTCAGGCAGGTAGGTGCTGAAGGCGGTAGCGAGTTCGAAGAGAGCGTAGCTGTTCATACGCAATTTGGCGCGAGTCTTCTCATCTTGGACCTTCTTCCGGCAGGGATCTCCGCTCAAATAACTCTTCGGATAGGTGGTGGCAGGGCCGGAGTCTGGCCACCTCGGCCTGAGCCCATGCTCCTGTAGAAATGAACAATACCGGACGCCTTTTAGGCCCATCAAGATGGCCGCGAAGATTACTGTGTCTCGCTTTCCTAGCTTCTGGCGCATCCTTCCTTTTTTGACAGGTTCTGGAGCTGGAACGCTGCCTACTCTAGCGAGGAGGGATTGAAGAAGCTCCTCTACCTTTGCCAGTGCCGCATTCTGAGGTTGGACCGAGGAATCAGGGTTCATCGTGGCCTGGCTCTTCGCTGGCCCACCTCCCTCGGGCTCGGCCCCCAGCTGACTTTGGTATTCCAAGTGCTTCTTCCCAATTACCATCGCCAGCATTGAAGTGTCATCGATGGCTCCTTCAACCAGTTTCGCGGCGTTTTCAACGATCTTTTGCTGTAAGACTCGGGTTACGACCTCTCCGTGACGTTTGTGCATGGAAATTAGTTTTTCGGCCGCTTCACTGCGCTTTGGCTCATAGCGAACTGCCCGAGTGAGTTCGGCATTGAAAATCGTCGCCAACTCTGACTCTGACCGCCGCCCTAGTACTTACTTGCATTAGTTAGCGATATAACGTAGGCTCTGGGCATGGCCAGACCAGCTGCGGTGATTCGTCTCACGGCCGAAGAAGATGGCGCTCTCCACCAGTATTTGCGGTCCGGCCCCAGCGAACATCGGTTGGTGGAACGCGCCCGCATCATCCTGCTGGCCAGTAAGGGCCAGAGCACCATGCAGATCGCCGATGCGGTGCATACGCGCCCGGCTCGAGTTTCTAAATGGCGGAGGCGCTTTCTGCAGCTCCGGCTGCCAGGCTTGCAAGACAGCGTGCGTTCTGGCAAGCCCCCGCACTACGATGCCAATAGCGAGCGGCGCATTTTGCGTCAACTCGACCAGGCACCTCCGGCCGGCTACGCCAGTTGGAGCGGTGCCTTGTTGGCCGAAGCGCTGGGCGATATCAGCGATGATGAGTTCTGGCGGGTGTTGCGCAAGCACGGCATCTCGCTGCAACGGCGGCGCAGTTGGTGTATCAGCACCGACCCGGAGTTCGCCGCCAAGGCAGCCGACATCATTGGTTTGTACCTGAACCGCCGGCCAAAGCTCTGGTGCTGTCGGTGGACGAGAAGCCCTCGATCCAGGCGTTGGAACGCGCGCAGGGATGGATCCGCTTGCCCGATGGCAAGGCCCTCACCGGCTTCAGCCATTGCTACACGCGCCATGGAACGACCACCCTGTTGGCCGCCCTCGATGTGATTACCGGGCAAGTCAAGACCGGCCACTACCACCGTCGCCGGCGGCGCGAATTCCTCGACTTCATGAACGAAGTGGTCGCCGCCCATCCCGGCCGGGAGATGCATGTCATCCTCGATAACCTGAACACCCACAAGCCCAGAGAGGACCGCTGGCTCCAGCGCCATCCCCAGGTGCATTTCCACTACACGCCCACCTATACCTCCTGGCTGAACCAAGTCGAGTGCTGGTTCAGCATTCTGACGCGGCAGGCATTGCGCGGCGTCAGCTTTACTTCGGCGCAGCAGGTGCGGAGCGCCATCGATAACTTTGTCGCGGCGTACAATGCCAAAGCCAGTGCTTTCGAGTGGAAGAAGACTATCGTCCACCCGTCAGCACCTGTTCATAATTACTCTGATTTACGCAAGTAGGCACTAGCTCAATTCCGTGGCGAGCGTAGTCCACGGACATATTCTTCTCCGGGCCCTCTTTGCGCGGTCCCACGAAGACATCGGAAACATGATCTGCTTCGGAATCGTAGGCCAGAAGACCTGCTGCGTGATAGCAAATCTTCGGTCAATACACTGGCTGCAACTGCCACAATGCCCTTGGGTCTTACGCTTGAATGACTTCATCCGCATATGCCTAGGTCTGGAACTCGAACCTTTTCTCAAAACGAAAGGGCGAGCGAATCAGCAGGCCGGCGGCCAGAACAAAGGCTCGTCAATTTTGACGGAAGCTGAAAGGCTGGACGTCCGGAAGGAAATTGCCCGCATTGCAGGAGTGTCCGTTGGAAACATAACCAAGGTTAAGCAACTGACGACGACCGCGCATTCGGACCTCATCAAAGCGTTACGGGACAGAGAACTTTCTATCCATCGGGCCTGGTTGTGGAGCAAGCTGTCGCCAGAAGAACAGCGGGATAACCTGTGGCTGAATCAGAGCAAAAGACGTATTGGTAAGACCATCCGGCATCTGCTTTCACCTTGCTTGCCGAAGAACTCACCTCCTGCGCTCGACGTGGACGATTTGATCGAGTTGGTGTCTGCGCTCCAGTCAGGCGACCTCGCTTCCGTCACAGTGGTGTCCATAAATGTTCCTGGGAAGGCCATTCTTGTGACCGAAGAATTGGTCCGAACCCTCGAAGCACAGCAGAAATTAGCACTTACATGCGCTACAAGCACCCGGTAAACCAAATTCTAAGTGCCACGCGAAGCCACTGGGATTGCCCCGAGACCCGGCCCGCGGTCCGCCAGAACTTCGATAAGGTGACCAAATGCGGGACTTTGGCCTTGGGGGCAGAAGTCTTTGCTTCGGAAACTGAAGAGAAACTCGTTCCCCACACCTGCAAGGCAAGACCCTGTCCGAGTTGTGGGCATCGGGCCACGATTCAATGGCAACGGGAAACGTGGTGCGCTCTCCCCGATATTCCTTATGTAGGCATCGTGTTGACGATGCCGGATGTCCTCTGGCCAGTCTTTCGGCAGAACCGCCATCTCCTGCATGGCCTGCCCACCCTGGGAGCTGCGGTTATACAACAATGGGCAAAGCTCAAATATGGCGTTCGCGTGCCGATCATGGTGATACCACACACCTTCGGAGCACGTCTGAATTTTAGTTCTCATCTCCACATCCTGGTGTCTGGCGGCGGTCTGCAGGAATCGGAAGGTCGCTGGGTTAACAGCTTGTTCTTCAATGAGGACAAGGATAAGGGCAAGCTGATGCGTATGTGGCGCTTCGCTGTGATTGCTTTCCTCAGAGCGGCACTGGAAGCGAAGGTACTGACCTCAGATTTGAGCCCTCAAAAGCTAAGGACCCGTTTGAAGAAGCAGTACGAACGTTGGTGGAGCATCGATATTGATCACTTTGCGTCGAAGGAGCACTTCTTGCGCTACGCAGGCCGGTACGTTCGCCGGCCACCAATCGCGCAGTATCGTTTCGTAAAGATCACGGATCGAGAAGTCCAGTTCTGGACCAAGGACAGGATACTGAAGCGGCGGTTAAACATTTCATATACGCCGGAGGAATTCGTTGCCATCTTGGCGGAACACGTTCCGGACCGCTATCAACAAGGGATTCGCTACTTCGGGCTGCTGGCACCTGGCTCGAAAGCACGGACCTCGGCTGCTGTGTTTGCGCTGTTGGGACAACACAAGCGATCTCGTCCACGACGATTGGGTTGGGCATTTTCGCTGCGAAGGGACTTTGGAAGAGATCCCCTCATTGATCGCCGCGGTCAACCGATGCGCTGGGTTGGTCGGCTGAAGCCTGGGAGTCTAGGATGACCGGTCCACCACCGAAGGTCCCGCCAGGTCTACTTGCGGTTCGTCAGGCAGAAGACCCAGGACAGGCGCTCAGATCGTTTCAATGACCACCCTGGATTTGAGCTAATTCAGTTCGCCTCAAACACGCAATTTCCCGTCACTTAGCCTGGCGGCATTCCGACTGTCAGTGAGACCACCCCGCCAGCGCATACGGAGCTCAGCGGTCCCGTTGAAATGGATTTTTGTTTTTCCTATACGTGAACTGCTGCCGTGGAACCTCGGAACACAGACCCAGCCAGTCTCTTCGTAATCCGTCCGAAAGCACTCATCGCGTAAGTGTCCACTTATCTTTAGGTGGACACTTACGCCCACACGCCTATCAGCCTGTCACTGCGGTCGTGGCCGGACGGTTACACATTACCTGAGTCCGGCTTGAAAGACGAGTTGTAAACAATCCAAATCGTGCGCCTTGAACCACCGATGTACGTTGAATGGTCAATGCACAAACTTGGAATTGGAATCCAAAGAGAGATTTCGGGTCTGGCAATCAAGCAATTAAGTGAAGAACAATTTGGAGCAGCGATATGCTTCCCACCGAAGTTAGAGGCTCACATTTCACGGCGACTACGCTGGGGTACATGACCTATAGGCACCGTTCCCATCCCAGAGATTGGGACATCGGGGAACGTGACCTCTAAGCCCGATGGCATCTCGATTACTGTTATCCTTAGCGAGGCCGTTCGACGGCCCACGGTCGAGGGCGTGAAGATTACCGTTATCGCACAATCTCGCCCGGCGGGAAGAGCAGACCCGCAAGTATTTGAAACAGTGAAACTATGAGCATCAACGCCCTGTACCGAAAGAGCTCGGATTTCCAATACCCCGGTGCCCGGATTCTGCAGTCTAACGGTTCCGGTCGAGCTGGAACCGACGTGCGCGCTCAACGGAAACTTAGGACTCTCTAGCCGGGGCGTATAGAGATCGGCGCGAAATGGGTTAAAACCGAGCTGGGCCAGGCTGAGCCAACCGGTCGCGCCGACATGCGCGCGAGGGTAATACAACCAAGGCTGGTTGTCATCCAGGAAGAACCCGGTATTAAGACATGGGCCGTCGGTTGCAGGCATCGCACCCGTATTCAGTTCTGCGGTTCGAGCGGTCGACAAGATGGATTGCCACTTCGCCTCGTTGCCAGTAAGCAGATAAGCTAATGCAATTTGGCTGGTGCCTTCAAACCAAGTCCAGTCGCCGCAAGAATTATTTCCATTCTGTTTGAAGCCATAACCAAGGCTGGTTTTGTGGTGAAGCTCGACGTAGTTCAGAGCCGCCATATAAGGGGCCGCCTGCGATCCCAAGGCTTCGAGGGCCCATGCCTGAATGTCGGCGGGTATGACGTCCTTCGACAGTGTTAAGCCGTCTTCGAGGGTGCCGGCCCAGAACTTGCCCTCCATGGGATCCCACGTGCTCAAGAAAAACATCTTCGCGTGCTGCGCAGCCTGCGCCCAACGGGGCAGATGTTCCAGGACAAAGAGCCGCGAAAAGGCCGAGTACAGGTCAATGTTGTCAGGTTAATGGCATAGCGAACTGTGTAGGGTCCCTCCGCCTGAATCCCGCGCACCTTCTCTCTGAAGAGGAATGGGATGCCACAATCACAACCAATCTGAAATCGGCCTTCGCCGTGGTCCGAGCCGCCTCTGCATTTGTTCCAATATCCGGGACAGGGCACTACCTCTTCGGTCGTCAAAACGTATCCTTCTCTCGCCCCGATGGAATTTAGCTCTGGGTTACAACCCTGGCCGTTGAGACGAAGCCAAGTGTGTCCTGCGTCCTCCGTGTATAGGATGACTCCCTTGCTTACGACAGCCCAGCCCACCTGCGGCGTGACGAACCAGGTACAGCTTGCCGGTGCCCAGTGGGTTTAGCCCAATAATGCACATGAGCTGCTGGCCAAAACCTTGTGTTCCGCCGTACTGGCGGACGTACGCAACGGTCAAGGCGGACTTGCAGAACGGACACTCAGATGAGGATGCTTCGCTTCGTTCAGACGGATCGGAGCCTAAGACTTCTTCCGAAATAGCCTCTTTGATGTGAAAGTGAACCATCTTTGATTTGTGGTTCAGTCTTCGGTTTTAAAGCGACGTACCCTGACGGCTTTCTTCGCAGCCATAGGAGATGAGTTGGAATACTAGCCATGCCCCCTCAACTCAACCTCGAACCTTCCAGGTGGCGTCGCGCCATCACCCAGTGTAGGCGAGACGTCTGCTGCTGAACGTATCGGGCCCTAATTGAGAGGGTAATCAGCTTCTGCCGTCAAATTGTCTCAGGAGCCCGAAGTTATTCGGCGGCTAGCTGGCAAACTCCCGCGTAATCAGTGCCACACTGTCACCACTACAAAGACCGCGAGGGCAGTTGCCACAAGGAAAAATGGAACGGACCACAGAATGACATATATCGCAGACCAAGTCAGCCTTCGATCGCCATCATCGGACGCGCCGATGGACGCGCGATCCGCATTCTGGACCGCGTAAGCCCACGTCTCCCAGGGGTTGTTGAAGTAGCACCAGCGCTCCGGTCCAGCCGCAACCCCCGAGCCTCCCTTGACGATGATTCCCGCCACAACACCTGGCAATAGCCAAACGATCATCCATGCTATGTATGTCAGGGTGTAGAGCGGACCAAAGCCCCGGTTTTGCCAAACGTGGGTTCGTTCGTGTCGATAGAGATCGCCACTAGGCCCGTAATGCAAGTCGCTCATCACGTTGCCCTGAGTGAAAGCGAAATCGGTCTTGATCCGGAAGCCCTGGTTATAACGATGGGCATTCTCTCGAGTTTCATCGCCGTGGTCACCCCAGCCGATGTTGACCAGATGAAGCAGGGCTCCGACCGTGTTTCCCGCCAGTGCCCAGGTCACGTCGAGCGGGAAAGCTATCCAACCAAGACCTTCCCAGCTGTAGACGCTATATATGCCGGCCATCATGCCCGTAGTCGCACCCACAACCGCGGCGAAGACAAGCAGCACAGAGGGAGCGGTGAGCAATCTCTGGCTAGATAATGTATCCACAAGGCCAGGCACCAAGAAAAATCCCCATCCAATGGCCAAGCCAGAGGCGCGAGAGTCGTGCGCTGAACCCATAAGCAGACTGATGAAAGCTCGGGCTCCTATTCCTCCGATAATCGCCAGGATGGCCGCCTCGATTCCACGCCAGAGTCGCGACTCGCCAGCACCCATGATGAGTGCTATCACGAATCCCGCGACAGCAAATATTCCGATGATCAAGAGACCGAAAGGGTCAAAAATACGTGTCACCATGTGGACCCTCCTTAGCTTCAGTACTCAAACACTTTCACCTCTAGCGAATGTGAGAGCCTTATATCACTTCACGGTCCATCACCCGAAGAAGCTGCTTCTAGGCACATTGGGTCATTGTAAGTCGTCCGCAAGATGCTAATTAAGCTTCTCCTTCATGGCGGTAGTACTTGTATCAGAAGACCACTGCCAATGCCAAGAGCATGTGAACGATCGCGTGTCCTTGAAACCATGAATTGGGAGCGCAAAGCGACTTTCTTGCGAAAGACAAGAGCCAATGGAAGAATGCGATGTCGCCAGCCAGGGACCACGTTCTACCCCCAGTGTCCCATGGGAGATTTGAGAGGGAATGCTTGAGTTACCTGACCGGCGATTCGATTCAGGTCGGAGCAACGGCGCGTCCAGCGAATGCCGCACAGGCCAACGCATCCATCACTGGGGCCTCTCGGCCGCGCTTGTCGGTAGGGTTAAGCTATCGGTCCATCTCGCGGATCAGGCGTTACGAAACGGATTGAAGGTGTTGGTGTCGTTGAGGACTGTCGTACTCCGTTCCGACGCAAACGAGAAGAACGTCAGCATGGTCGAAATCGATGCCATGATGTGGAACAGGGCATGGCCCGGAAAACCGGCGCGGCCCGCACATCCATTCTTCACCACACCATCATTGAAAAAGATCCACAGAATCATGGTTGCTGCCAGCAGTCCCAGATTAATCACAAACAGAAACCAAGTGCGGCGATACTGCACGTTTGATGAAAACGCCGCCGTGAGGACGTAGATCACTTCGGCAATACCCCAGGGTCCGCCAGTGAGGAAGTAAAGATAGAGGTGAGCGTTAGTATTGACCCCGGCGATAATCCCGAACACCACCATGAGGAGAGCCCAGCCGCCAAGCACGACCACGGTCCGCCAGACGGTGCGTCCTCGCCCCCACATGGACGCGACAAGCGCGTAGATCACGTATATAGCGTTGAAACCGAGCCAGGCGACCACCGACATGGTGTCAAACCATCCGCCCCACTGCTTCATCGAGGCGTGGTACCACATGCTCGGAGGGCCCATGAAAATAACGATGAAGCAATACGCCACCGACAATACAGTGATGCTGCTCATCGGGTTGTCGTTAGGGTTGGCGAACAGGCGGTTCGAGGCTCTGAAGAATTGAAAGAACCACAGTAACCACAGGCCCGCCGCCACGAAAGAGAGGTCCGACCACGTCGCCCAGGGTTGTTTAACGCCGCCCGGCTGAATCGGCTCGCAGAAGGAGAAGACCGTGACCCACTGGGAACCAGGAGGACAAAACGCTCCGGCGGGAATCGGAGTACTGGGGCGGGAGCCGCATCCGGGCACCGATTGGTGGCATTGCTCGCGCCAGACGTCGGGCTCGCACTGTTTCTGCCACTGGCCGTGTACATTCTGGTAGCACTGCACGGAACCCTCTGAGGTGCCACCATTAACCGGGCAGCCTCCCCAGTTGGTGAAGATGCCAACCAGGGTGATGACCAGCAGCACAACTGCGAATGCCGTGCCCGCGACGCACGGCCACGCGTCGTCGTTACCACGGATGAGTCTGATGACTGACCACACCGCCGGCACGGCCGCCGCTGACCCGAATAAGATGATGAAAATGACTGCAAGCGCCATCGGTTTCTCTCCTTCGCGCTGCCTGTGGTCACGCTCCTCTGCAGAAGCGGTGTTCAGTAGCTCTCACAGCCTGCTCAGCCCATTCAGAGCCTATGCAGCGGACAAACTGCAGGACCAGACGCGGCGTACTGCCTGCTACCTTGGCTGTCGTCGGGCAGTTTTTCTCGGTACCCGACGCGGTGAGCGAGACCGACCGGGTGAAGCTCCAAGAAGTCTCGCTACCTGGCACCACAGGTTCTGATTCCTAAGCGTAATCTCTGCCACTATATTGCGGATCCAGTCCGGACCAGCCCCCTGGCGTAGATTCGACCCGATAGTACTTGTAGAGGCAGACCAGCGCTACCGCAGATAGGGTGTGGAAGATTGCATGCCCCTGAAGTGAGCCGGGAGCGCACAAAGGCTTTCTCGTGAACGACAAGGCCCAAACGGTGAGCGCCAACAAGAACGTAATACCACCGAACACAAACCACCAGCGCCCCCCGATATTGAAAGGGATGATCTGGAAGTTCCAAGTCCCTGCAGGCGCGTTAGTCCATCCTGCCCAGTTCCAGATGCCCAAAAGCAACTCACCCAGTAAGGCTAGTCCTCCCAGAATCAAGTACCAGATGTCAGGGCCAATAGGGCCGTTCACTCCGGGCGCTGTCATGATTGCAGGAAGCAAAATGACGATAGCCCAACCAATACCGAATAAGACGAAACTCCAGATTGGGAAGTCCTCTCGCGGCCGCGCATCTAGACAAGCGGCGATGAATCGGAAAAAGCCATAACACGCCACGAAGCCGAACCAAACGAAGAGCGAAAGGCTATCAAACCAGCCGCCCCAGTTCTTAAGTCCCAGGTGGAGCATCATGCTGAGAGGCCCAAGAATGATCGTCATGAAGGCATAACAAAGGGCAAAGAAGTACGTTACCGTCATGAAGTTCTGCTGCTGCGGCGGGTCCAAGAACACCAGCAATCCCAGGATGAACAGGCCAGCTATGCTTAGGGGGAGGGTCGAAAGCGTGTTCTGGGGCTGGACGGCAATGCCACTGTCAAAGATTGCCTTTACTGCGGGCGAATTTTCGCAGAAGCAGGCGCCGTCGAGGATGCCCGTGGATTGCGAAGCCAATCCATCGGTCTGAACACAATCGTTCAGCCCCCAACTGGCCAACAATGCCGTCTGTGATGAGTTGAGGGTCGCCGCCGGATTAGGGTGATCCGCGTCCCAATGAGATCCAAAAAGCGCAGCATACTGCGCTGGTGTGAAGAAGGCTCTCGCAGTTCGCGGCGGAGTGATTTTCGAACCGGGACCCCACAACGCCAACGCCGTCCACAAGAGAAACCAAACGATGCCTCCACCTAACCATAACCACGCCGCGGTAGTGCTGATCTTTTGCATTGTGACCCCCTCTAACCGAAGTCGGCTTGGGCAGACACTCCAAAGCGCGAGGAATAAGCGCATCAAGAAAGGTCTGGTATCGCGACCTTTTCTGGGGTTTGAACGACTCCAGCACGACTTTTTTGGTTTGGGGACATTACAACAGTCTTCGCCTCGGCACAAGAGGAATCATTCTAGTCAAGCTTTTGACAGAAGATACGTCCTGATAACTCAGGTTAGCCAACCCTCTTACTCCGTGAGCTAAGACTTTAAGTCGCTTCCGGAAAATCCCTGCTTCCGGAAAATCCCTGCTTCCGGAAAATCCCTTGCAATCTGCTGGTTAATCTGGCATTCTTCAGCCCCGGCGGCTCTCTGGAGTGGCCGGATCTCCGCGCTGATGTGTGCGGCGCCTGAAATTCGGAATAGCGTACCGCCACCTAAGTCGCTCGCATGGATCCGTGAAGGCGAAGGGAGCCTCTGAATGGAATTCGATCCGTCCATCTTCTTCGGATTACGCTGGGGGTGGCTGACCGTATGGGTCATCCTTTTCGTTGCTTTGTTCCTGGTTACGGGATTTCTTGGGCTCGTGGGCGCCCACCCCTGGTCGGATGTGTCAGCCAGCCGAGTAGATTGGTACCACCACGAGCAATGCGAAGCTGTCATTAAAACCGGGTTGTTTGGATTCTTTCTCCAATTTCACAACTTCTGGTCTAACCTCGGCTACCTGGCAGTGGGACTGCTAATCGCCCAGGTCAGCAACTCCGTACCTACAAAAACAGTTGGTTGCATCTTTGTCTTTCTGGCCATTTGCAGCGCATGGTTCCACGGAACTCTGACGGAAGCGGGGCAGGCCTTGGACATGGTTGGTGTTTGCTGCGCCCTGACGGTGCTCATAGCATATGTCGCAGTTGAATTCTGGGAAATCGGCTACGACACTGTGGCCACGCTGCTGATCTTCGGCGGAGCCTTGGTGTTAGGCGCGGTTTTGGGCTTGTTCCGGAATGGCGGCGTCCTGGGGTCTAACTTTCTAACGTCGGAACTCATTGTGGGGGTACTCGTCGTGATTCTTGTATCCTCCATGATTGTTTTGATTTTCCGGCCGGGCGCAAATCAGCCAACCTTGTCCTGGGCGTTTTGGGGACCGTTCGTTGGGTTTTGGGTGATCGGTCTTCTCGCGGTTGTCTTCAGGCAGTCTGACGGCGACGATAACGCGCTTCTGGCTACCCACAATGGCAATTACTCTCAATGTGCATACTCTCCCGGAGGCCTGATTCAGGGGCACGCAATTTGGCATCTCTTGTCAGCCATAATGTTCCTTTGTTTCTTTGAGTGCATAAGGGCTAAGGGCAACCGCACGCGAAGTGTCTTGCCGTGGTTGATAGACAATGGCGGAGGCACCTAGAGGCTAATTGAGCTGCAGTGCAGGTCGCAGGCTATGTCGATATTATGCGGTCCACCTTGGGCCTGAGCGCTGAGTAGCCACGCGTAGTCAGAAGTCGAGGTTCGCCAAGTTATGAACGGCATCCGAACAATACGGAGACACAATGATCTACAAAGTTAGATTTCTTAGCTCGCACGATTCATTGGCGCCAACGCCAACCGCGGAGTTGAAATCCCTCAGGTTTCCGCTTTGGCGTTCATCACGCCGCCCAACTCTCTGCGCGCTGATTACGATTCTGGTGCTAGCTTGCTTGGCAGGCTGCACAAAGAAGGTTCAGGTGCCAGACGTAAAGGGTTTGACCGCTGACCAGGCGGGGCCAACGCTGGTTACAGCGCAGTTGAAGGTGGGCAAAATCACTTGCGCGCAAGGAAATGTTCTGCCGACAGCCAAAATATTGACCCAGACTCCGGCTGCGGGAGGATCTGTAGCGCCCAATACCACCGTGGACTTGGTAGTAGAGAATTCGATAGCGGTGCCGAGTCTTGTAGGCACCGGAGCGGCCGACGCGATGCTTGCCTTGCAGAATGCCGGGCTCAAAGCGGCACCGAACAAAAAGACCGAGTTCACACATTGGGGTTCCGTGACTCAGCAAGATATCGCGCCAGGAACTATGGTCGGACCTGATGCGGCGGTTACGTTAACCGTAGCGACCCCGCCGGATATAGCGATGTTTCAGGATTTAATTACGAAACAGCCGGCCTATGCCAAGTTGACTCAAAAAGAGCGCGACCTCATGGACCAACTGTTCAAGTGATGTCGCGTATCGTTCATAAGCTTATGTTCTGGCGCAGAACTACCGTGATAGGCATCGTGAGCCTAGCTCTTGTTCTTCTCGTGAGCTGCAAGAAGCAGACCTCCGAACCGCCAAAGGTGACGGGAGAGACAGGAGTTGCGAGTTGGTACGGACATCCATTCGATGGTCGTTTGACCGCCAGCGGCGAGATTTATGACATGGAGAAGATGACGGCGGCTCACCGCACGCTGCCCTTCGGAACCGTCTTGCGGGTGCACAACCTGGTCAACCAGAAGACTACGGAAATCCGCATCAATGACCGCGGTCCGTTCATGCAAAACCGCATCATTGATCTTTCGCACGCCGCGGCGCAGCAGATCGATATGCCGGGCATCGCCAACGTGCAGCTGGAAATCATAAGCAAACCGCCGACGCGGGGGCTGGAACAATTCGCGGTGCAAGTTGGCGATTTCACCTTGCGCACCGACGCGGAGCACCTCCGCGACGAGATGCAACAGAGGCACGGAACCGCCACTCTGGTTTTTCGCCCTGGCGATCAGAGCTGGCGAGTGCTGGTGGGGCTTGAGGCTACTGCGGAGAGCGCCGACGCGCTTGCGCAACAGCTGAACAAAGAGACCGGCCCGGCATTTGTAGTGCTGGTCGATTCGGATCAGTAGTCGTAGTCTTAAGACCGCTGATTCACGTGCTCTTCCGCAGAAATCGTGGTATTCTTGGTGCCGTTTCGGAGACTCCGGTAGGCATGATACGGCGGGTCACCATTTTCCTTCTGGCATTCATGGGCTTGCTTGCGGCGGACATTTCCGCGCGTAAGCTCAATCCCGGCGACTCGAACATACACAAGTATACACTGACCAGAAGCGTGAGTATTCCTCTAACGACGTTGGCGCCGGTCAAGTCGGCAGAGGCGGAATGGAACGCCGATCGTGGTGCTTTGCTGGCTTCGCCCGGCGCTGAGGACGAGTTACCTGAAGGTCCCAACGGCTTTGATGTTTTGGAAGACGGTTCACTGTTAATCAGTGATCCCTTGCGTGACCGCATCGCCGTTTTTGATCCTGACGGAAAATTGCGCCAGTCCTGGAAACTCGATTTTGCGCCTGATAGCGTGACGCTGGTCAGTCATGAAGTCGTCGTGGTGCGTGATGCGGCCACCGGACAACTCCATGGCTTCGGTGTTGACGGCCGCTCCCGATCACTGCCGGAAGGCGCTCCGCCAAAGCAAGGCGAGGTGCAACTGAAATCGAGAAACAATGCGATATTGAGGAGGCCGGCAGTCAATGGAAAGCCCGCAGTAAAGCTGCAGATTGATTTTGACCGGGCCGGTCTGTCGCTGCTGTCTGTCGAGGAGGTTGGAATCGACAAGGATGGCAATACTTACGTCGCTTTGGAAAGCACGGCTGGAGGGGATGAAGTAAACGTGCAGAAAGATGTGAGGAAGTATTCGGCCGGTGGCCAGTTGCTGGGCGAGATCGCTCAAATTCCTCTCGAATACTACATACCACCGGTAAATGAGCTGCGCGTCAGGAATGGAGTTGTATATCAACTCAAGACAAGTAAATCTGACGTCCGCATAAATATGTGGGACACGAAGTAAGGTCCAGCACCTCGGTCCTTACGGAGGTCGGTTCGTGCTCGATCGCATTGGTCTATTAGCTATCCTCCTCAGCACGGTGGGTGCTACGTGTGCCGTGGCCCAGCCCAACGTCGTAGCTAGACTGCCGCAGACGACGCGCGCCGAAGTGATAGAACGTGCGAAGGCGATGGCGGCACATAGCTGGGTTGCCGGCGCCTCGAACCTCAAGGCGGCATGTTCAAAGCGATATGTCAGTGACTGGAAGGCCGGTCAGCATATTACGGGTCTTCCTTACTGCTGGGGCGGTGTAGACAATATCGAGCAATTCGATCGCAAACTCGCCAAGGGTCTGGCAGCGGGTGCACATAGCCGCTACGGAGTGCTGTCCTGCGCAGCGGGAATCGACTGCTCGGGGTTCGTGACCCGTGCGTGGGGCCTTGAACTTATGGGACACGCATACAGCACCAGGAATTTGCGGCTGATTGCTGGCAAACCAAGATACAATTGGTTCACGGATATGAAGGCGGGTGACGTGTTGAACAAGGCAGGGTCGCACGTGGTGCTTTTTACCGGTTACAACCAGGACGGCTCGATCAACGTTTGTGAAGCTTCGGGCAGTGCTGCCCGTGTAGTCTGCCGCCGAGCCACGTGGTCCAGATTTACGGGCTACATACCGCTTGTCTACAAAGGCATGGAAGACTGATTGCGACCGCCTCGGGAGAAACTGATATGAGAGCAAGGCTCGCAGACAACCGGATCCTACTCACGCTAGCTTTGATCTTCATCCTACCCACCTTCATTCTGATCGCCTGCGCTGTTACCGCTGTGCCGTCCAAGTCCGCGAGTAGCGGCCTGACTACCCTGGAAGGCTCAAACGATCAGTCGCCGGGTGGAGGATCCCCAAAGAAGCTGGCATTGCTTATCGGGATAAACACGTACAAATATCCGGACAGAGTCTCCCCTTTGGCGGGATCGATCAACGATGTCGAAGACATGCGCCAGTTGCTAATTGGGAAGTTTCAGTTTCTACCCGAAAATATCTTGGTCTTGAAGGACTCCCAAGCTACTCACGCTGCCATCATTGAAGCCATCAAAGGACACCTGATCGCGAAAGCTCAGCAAGGGGACATTGTCGTTCTTCACTACAGCGGACATGGCTCGCAAATGAAGGATGTTACCGGCAAGATGATAAGCGGTGTCGATGAGACGATCGTCCCGTATGACTCACGTGATCCAGGAGGGAAGGTCTTTGACATTAGCGGTGCCGAGCTGCATCCCTTGCTCGTGCAGCTTGCGAGTAAGACGACCAACCTGACGTTCATCCTTGATAGCTGCCATTCGGGCACCCTGGTCCGCGGCGCGCGCGTACGCTCCATACCCATGGATACGCGAACTCCCCCACCAATGTCCGCGACCCGTGAGGTAGGGACCAAGCCAACTGAAGCAACGCCAAAATTCGCCTTTCTTTCAGCCGCAACTTCCAAGGAAAGCGCTTTCGAGCATTCGGCCAACGGAGCCGACCACGGAGCTTTTACATATTTCTTGACGCAGCAGCTACGTACGTCAAGAGCCGGAGCTACTTATCGAGACATTATGGATGTAGTAATTGGCAATGTGACGGCCAACTATCCCCTGGAGCATCCATCCCTCGAGGGTGCTGAACCGGACCAACACGTTTTCGGAGATGGCAGCAGCATCGCAAAGATCTATATCACGGCCTCCCCATCCGCCTTGACCACGGGCAGAGTGACGCTCGATGTCGGCCAGATTGACGGTGCTACCGTTGGCTCTATTTATGACGTCTACGCTCCGGGCACGAAAAACCTCGCGCCACCGAATCAGCCGGTCGCAAGGATAAAAATCGTATCATCAGACCCGCAAAAATCTGAAGCCACCGTGTTTTCGGGAGGCAAAGTGGCCGCAGGATCGCGCGCTGTTGAACGAGAACATCGCTATGGAAGCGCGCGGCTCCGAGTGTTGGTAGAAGGGCCGGCAGACTCGCCAACGCTCCAGGCGGTAAAGCAATCCCTACAGAAGCTTTCGTACGTTGAGATCACCGACCTCCCCGCAGCCTGCAACATGCAGGTTAGAGAATCCGGCGGAAAGATTATGACGCTGGCCGCGGACGCCTCGACCCTCTCAACGCCGGTAGCCGTCACCTCTCCATCGGCGGCCGATCGAGTAACGGAACAAGTGAAGTTATGGGCCAAATGGTTCAGCGTGCTTTCGATACGGAATCCAAGCTCCGACATGAAGATTTCGTTCACGATCTCAGGCAAGCAGACGCGGGACCCCTTGGCTCGAGTCGGCAAGGCTGATATGGGCGTGCGCGAAGGTGACACCATTGAAGCGACCATTCGGAACGATGCTGAGCGTGACGTATACATCGCGATGCTCGACCTGTCGAGCGATGGAAGTATCTCGGTCGTCTACCCAACGATTGAGGGCGCAAAGGAAGTATTGAAGCCGGGGCTGACGTTTTCGAAATCCTTTAACACGTTTGTGCCGAAGGGGCGTTCGACCGTAACTGACATCCTGAAAGTGTTCGCGAGCTACAAGCCCATTGCCCTAACGGTGCTCACTCAGCCGGCGATCCGCGGCATTTCCGACGATCCCTTGCAGCAACTTCTCAATGAATCGGCGGGACAAACTCGTGGAATTACCGCGGTGGGCAGCAAGCCGCTCGATCTGGGCACTTGGACCACCGTGCAGAGAACACTGGTCGTTAAGCACTGAGAAGGGTTGACGTCGCAGCGCGTCAGCTCGATTGCCGCCAGCCGAGGCAGCATCGATTCTCCAAATTTGCGCTATTTGAACTGGCGAAGAGGAGCCTAAGACGTCGGGATATGATCGACTTTGCGCCCCATGGGCGGCCCTATCACCCAGGTAAGTATGCCATCCGTGCTCAATTGAGTGGTCGCGTAATAATGAAGGGAGTCGGTTCCTCTTCTCGCCGATAGAAAACACGCGGGTGCTGCAACCCTCGCGATTGCGGATCCATACGCTTTCCTGGCTCGGCGTCTACCAAGACGACCTGTCGATCCTGCGGATGTGCCTGCTCCATTAGTGATATTTGCATCTGCGGCACGCGCGTCGTGGAGTAGTCCAGCCACTCCCGCGCGACCACTTGGCCATCCTTTGGTTCAGTATCCGCGATGGCGGTCTTCAAGCCTTCTTCGACCAGCGCGTAGGTCAACAACCCATGGCCCAATTGCTCCAATTCAAGGGCCGACTGATAACCCTGCGCCGCAGTCAATACATACATTCCTTTTTCATAGGCCAATTGCGCCAGGCCCTTGGAGTTCATGGGACCACGCCGTTCTTCCTCGGCTTGCAGTGCCTGGCCGGATTCGCAGGCATCGATGATCAGCAGAATTTCGCCCGCGTCCACATATTCCAGAGCGTCCTGTAGTTCCAGGTCAGAGATACTATGGGACAGGATCGACTGCCGACCAGTTTCGTCAACTTCGGCACGTTGGCCCGTGTAGCCGTCGTGGGGAATCAGATAGAAGCGCGGGCCGACCGCGACCCCGTGTCCCGCGAAGTAGATGAACACGGCATCCTCGGGCTGTGCTACGGGCAGTCTGGACAAGGCTGTGGGAGCATCTGGCGGCAGCGCGGTTTGCACCCCAGCCAACTTCCCGAGCGCGGCAAGCAAGTTCGCCTTGGTGGCTTCGCTGTCCAGCAACGTTACAAGGTCGATGTTCGCCCAAGTGCCAACTTTATTCTGCTGGATCCCCAGTTCGTCGCTCAGTGCGCGAGCGTCGGCCACCGCAAAGTTCAGATTGTGATCGGAATTGGCATATTTGTTTACGCCCACGGAGAGGACGTAGGCCGTGCCCTTGCGCTTGAGGCTGCCCGCACCCTGAACTGCGAGCATAGCGTCACTGCTCTTAATGTTGTCGTGATTGAAGGCGTAAGCGGTGAGGCGGTTTTCTCCCGCCATGAGCGAGAGGGTTGCCTGCAGCGTAGTCTGTCCTTTGGTATCGAGTTGGAGATCGCCATGCCAGACCTTCACCAGGGAACCGTTGCGGAACAAGCGCACGTCGCGAACGCCACTGCCTTGCGGGTGCTCGCTATCTGCCGGAGCTTCCGCAACCTTTAGTTCCACAGTCGCGTTGCGTCCTGATCCCGGAGGCGTCTGTAAGGCGATGGCCAGCGACGGCTGACGGCGATCCAGTTGCGCCAAGTCTCTTGGGGCATGTGGCGTCTTTCCCGCCATGATCGCGGCCAGCAGGCCGGGGTAATAGAACTCATTGAAGAACGTTTCCACCGGTGCCACGTTGAAGGTGTTGTCCGAGAAGCGCCACAGGATCTGACTCCATCCTTGCGGAGAGCCGTCAAACAAGCCATCCGGGGTTACCACCAGCCACTCAGCGTGCCCCCCGGTAGTCACACTTACCAGCGTAGCCAGCAGTTGGCCGGACTGGGTGTCGAACAGATAGGTGTCTCCATCTTTGCCAAGCGCAGCTAGCAAACGTTCGCCGGGATTAAAGCAAAGAGCGGCGATTCCACCCGGGTGAGGAATGGTGAGCACGGTACGCCCACTCGACGCTTCGTAGATATCAATCTTGTTGCGATAGCCTGCGGCAACCAGGCGCCCGTCGCGGCTGACGGCTAGCGCGACGACCGGACCGCTTTGCTCGTCCGACGAGATGAGGAATTCATTCAGCTTCTTGCCATTGCTGGTATCAAAGACAAAGATCGTACTTGTAAGGTGCCGAGTCGTGTTGCCGCTCACGGCGATACGCGATCCGTCGAGATTGAATCCGGTCGCAGGTACCTCTTCGTATTCCATAGACCAACCCGCGTCCAGTGTGTGCAAGTGGCGGCCGGTGTGTGCATCGAGCAGCTTGACCCTTTGCGCACCTGGAGTCGCCCCCTTGTCGGGGATACCAAAATTGTTTTTGGCGTGGAATCCTTTGGTTTCTCGCAAATATTGTGGAGCTACCTTGAAGCGACCATCTGGACTGTAGTTTGGGATCCCTATTTCCTGGAACCGGCTGGCATCCTGTACTTGCGTTCCGGTTGCAGCGTCCCAAGTTACGATGGTCAGACTTCCCGGGTGGCCTCTCTTAATCAATATCCACTTGCCGTCTGCCGTGAAGGTAGCCGCCTCACCAGCGCGATAGGTGGAGGAGAAAGCGCCAATATCTTCGGCGGCCTCCCTGATCTCTCCCTCGCGGGTCAGACCCATGCCGGACAGTTGCTTTTCCAGCGCGGGATCGATGTTGCTGCTGCCCGCGGCTCCTCCGGTGGCCGTCTCAGACGGGGTCTGAAAAATGCGCAGCAGTTCACCACTCCTAGCATTCCGCAACTCGATGGCTTGGCCGCCCTCCGGCACCGTTGCGATGTAGTCGGCTGCGGGACTGTAGCTGATCAGGCGGATTCCCTGATCATCTTTCATCGCGAAGTGCTCCACTTCCGCTCCATTGACCGCCGACAGCAGCCGCACCGATCTCTGCTGTCCTTCGCTGCTTCCCGCCGCTAACCCGCGTCCGTGGTAAAGCAAAGCACAAGGTTGTCTGCTCCTAAGGGCAGCGGGGAGCGCCATAATTCTTTGCCGGTTGCCACCGCCTGCAAGACGAGCTCTTTCCCATTCTTCACGTAGGCGAGCTCTTTGCCGTCGGGACTAAAAGCCAGGGAAGACCGGCCTTCCGGCTTGGCAGTGATGTCGAGGTTTCTGAGTTCGTGTGCCTGCTGGGTGTCGATGAGCCGAAACTTCTTGTCAGGCAGAGCCGCAGCAGCCAGCTCCCCCGTAGGGCTGATCGTCATATCCGCGGCTGATTCCTTGAACACCGCCTGCTGCCTTTTCTCGTGAATATCCGGCCCTCCTGATGCGCCCGGCACCATAAACGAACGGAATATATCGCCCGCCGCTGCCTTCGGAGGGGTAAAGAGGTTGGCAGAGTGGGTTTGGTTGCCGGAGCTGACATTCCAAATCTTTATCGCATCGCCACTGGCGGAAATCAGGCTTAGGTTGTCCCGGCTGAATACGACGCTCATCACGGCTAGTTGGTGGCCCGCGAATACGTTCAGCTCCCGGCCCGTACTGACGTCCCACAGCCGGACGCTGGTGTCCTCCGCATGCTCGCCGCCCACCACGCCGCCCTTGAGATACAGCTCCCGGTAGCGGGGGTCATAGATCGTGCCGCTGCCCGACGCCAGCGTCTTGCCATCGAGGCTGACTGCCAGGGCATTGACCGCACTGCCGTGCCCGTAAAGGGTGCGCAGCAGGCGTCCGCTGCTGGTCTCCCAGATCTTGATGGTCCCGTCCTTTGCGCCCGAGGCCAGCCATCGTCCGTCGGGACTGAAAACAACGGCTCGCACCGCCTGGCGATGGCCCACCTGCAGAACAGGTTCAGGTCTCAGGGATGCGTTCGCCGCGGTTTGTGTGCCGGCGTCAAGTCGCAGTAGAAATACAACCCCGGCAAGATAGAGACAATAAAGGCAAAAGCAATTATTGAAGCACATGGTTGTATCCTCCATAGAAGCTCAAATTCAGTTGGGCCGTAACAGCCGAGCTTCGGTCACCCAGGGATTCTCCGCGCGCAGCCGATTGGAATCGAGCTCATTGATTGTCCGCCGCGGTTCCAATGGTGAAGCAACCAAACAGAACGAGCGAGGCGGTGAATGAGTGAATAGTGGGGTATCTCACGTGTTTTGCTTGAGCCTCCCCTTCCGCAGATGACGCAGCATAATACCAACGCCTCTTACCTTGCGGCTGCTGGCCCTGTGAAACCCAATTGTTTCATAAGCTTATCGACACTTCCGTTAAATATCGTGGTATCGACCGGCTTTTGAATTCCCCCCAGCCGAAGCACGCCCTGATCCGTTAGTTGCCACAATGACCAGGAGAACTCCGGCGGCACGGTAGGACTTTCTCTGCCAAGACTCTTGCTCGTATAGTCGGCAACCCACAGCGGATGGCCGGCTAGTGACTTATCACGGCCAATTCGCTCCGACCACCAATCGGCATTTGTATAGATTATTGGCCTTTTGCCAGTAGCGGCCTCCACTAACTTAAGCCAAGTAGAAATGCGACGGATGATCTCAGTCGATGAAAAGCCCGCCCAGCCGTCAATCGGCTGTCCCTTCTTATCTCGAACAATATCGCCATTCTCTTTCACGAAGTCCCATTCCACGTCTACGCAAGGGGGAAGATCCTGGCTACCCAATGGTCCGACTGTAGAAAGGAAGTTTTGCGCCTGCTTCTCGGGCGCGTCGACCGCGGTCATGAAATGATAAGCACCTCGGTGAATCTTCGGTCCGGAATCCCCAGCCTTGGCAGCGCCAGCCCAGTTTCTGGAAAAGTAGTCGTCGAAGTACTGATCGCCCTGCGTCGCCTTGATGTACACGAACAATATCTTTTGACGCGCAACAATATTCCAATCAATGTTGCCCTGGTAGTGCGATACATCAATCCCGAAAACGGTGTTCGCGCGAACATCATCCGGAAAGCTGAATTCATAGGGGAGAGCCCTTGTGGGTGGTCCCAAGCTCTGGGCGTATTTGGCCAGCTCGTCACGCGAGAGATCGTCAGCCAGAGGGGATCTTCGATCTTTCACTGCACAAAGGCTCAAGCTAAGCAGCATCAAGCCAAGTGTTATCAATAGAAAGCTGCGCATCAGAGCTCTGCCTCTCAAGTGGCTATGAAAACCGGTGCCATTATGATCAAATCGCGGGCGTAGTCAAGACAAATCGACTGCCGACGAGGCCATTATCGCGAACTGTTCTCGACGCGACCGATCTCCGGATATGGCCTGATCCGGTCGGTGGTACAAAGTGCAGTTACGAAAGCCGGCACTTCCCTGTGAATTGGGAAAGCCCTTAGGAGAAGCTTGCTAGCAAGGGCCTCCATTTGGCCCGTGGTTGCGTTCCACACGCGCGCAGTACCATCGGCCGAGGAGGAGACTATCCAGTGTCCAGCTCGATCGGTTCCGATCGTCTAAATGGATGACGCATGCTGACCAACATCAACGCGCAATACGGGTACGCGGGATAACTCTTGGCACATGCTGGAACCGAGGCAGCCAAACAGAACCATCGAAGCAGTGAATGAGTGAATCTAGGAGTGTCACATCTCTTTCCCCAGCGCCTGCCATCCTCAAACTGACGGCCATGAAAAAAACGCGCCGTCACCCCGCCCGCTGATTATAAGTGTGTTGTCAATCGCCCCGTTTCATTATGTAGGAAGTTATTGAGTGCAGACGGCTAAGACCGGCTACTGACGAGATATCGATGGGCACGAATTAACTCTGCATTCAGCTCCGCACCTAGCAGGGTGGCGAAGGCCGTCAGATAAAGCCACAACAGCAAGGCCACTGCTCCGCCTAGCACCCCGTAGGTCTGATTCAAGTGCGCGATTCTTTGGAAGTACAGGTTCAAGCATGTGGAGAGTGCCAACCAGACGAGCACAGCAAATGCAGCTCCTGGGAGGGCCTGGCGGAAGCTTGACTCGCAATTCGGGGCATAACGGTAAACTAAAACCACCGCCAACATGATGCAAGTTGACGCAAGCAGATACCGCACTGCCGGTAATATCGGAGCCAGTACGTCGATTAACTGAATTCGAGAAGCCAGCCATACGGCAACATGTCGGCCTATGATAATGAGTGAAAATGCAAGGATTGTTAAACCTCCGCTCACGAGGGTGAAGGCAATTGCGAGTGCGCGCGTCAGCCAAAATGGCCGAGTCTCGCGCACGTTGTAACAAATGTTGAGAGCCTCCGTAGCGTTTGCAAAGCTTCCAGCGGCGGACCAGATGGCGCCTAGTACCCCGATCGAAATCAGAGACTTGCCATGGGGCGAGATAATGTCGCGGGTAACCCTTTGCAATAGGTGGTGGCTCTCGGGAGGCATCACCTGCGCCATTGTGTCTACGACCGTATTAAAGAGATTGGGTATTGGGAGGCTACCAACCATCGCCGACAGTGCGATCAGAGCAGGGAAAAGAGCCAGGATCAGGTAAAAGGATAGCGCCGCAGAGAAGGCCATGATGTGATGCTCGCCTACATTGTGTACGCAGTTGAGAACGATGCGCGTCACCTGGCTGAAAGTGAAATGTGACTTGGTAGCTCTGCCGGCGCTCTCTCGATTTGTCATGGGGCGAACCGCTTCGATACCCGCGCTGACAGAGTGTACATCTAGTGCGGAGCATTTGGGGGCGCTGGGGTTGAACTTACTTTCGTCACGTCGCGGGATACCGCGCCGACGAAGTTTATGGCTCTACCTCTGGGCCCAAAGCAGATATACTTCCCGCAAACCGGGCTGTACGTGAGGTGCTGCCCGTATCCGGCCCATTGGTGCTATCCGGCAAGTTTCTCTTGACCGCAATCGTCATTGCGGGTATCGTTTGTGCTCATTTAGATGGAGAGGGTTGAACTATATATCGACCGGATTCGATTGACGTCCGAGAAAGTGTTTCTCGGTGGTGAGAAATCGTTCCCTCGACAACAGCTTGCCAGTCTAGAGGAATCCCTGCAATCGTAAGAAAGGCTCACGAGATGGTCGACGACATCGATCAAAGTCTCAAGGACTGGGTCGGAACTGTTGTCCCTGAAGTGGAAGTAACGTTTGACGCTCCTACAGATGCGAAGGCGACTGGCAAGGGCATCGGCATTTACTTACTGGACATTCTCCAGTCTCTTCCGCCTAGTACACTGAAGCGGCCCCCGCTGCAATTGACCTTACGTTACCTGATCACCGCATGGTCGGCATCGCCCTCGGAGGCTCACAAGACACTCGGTGAGTTAGCTATGGCGGCTCTTGACAATTCCGGATTCACTGTCGAATCAGAATCGGTTCCGATTGAGCTTTGGCGCGCTTTCGGTGTTGCTCCGCGACCATGCCTTGTCCTTCGTCTGCCGCTGCGGCAGGAGCGTCCAGAACCCACCGTGAAGCCTGTGTTACAGCCCATGCACCTGAGTGTCAGCCCAGTGAACAGCTTCTTCGGAATGCTGATTGGACGACCCGGAAACCTGCCGCTGGTCGACGCTGCCGTCGAAGTTCCCTCGCTAGGGTTGCTGACGCGTTCTGACCGAAAGGGGCGTTTCGGTTTTCGCTCCGTACCTGCACAGTTGCCGCTCCAGATGCGGATTCGCGCCAAAGGCCGAGAGTTCCAGTTGACAGCGAAGGAACCACACCCCGCCGCTGAGGACCCGTTGAAGATTCCACTCGACGTATTGGAGGGATGAAATGCCTGTTACTTACTTGACCCCGAGTGTTTACATGGAGGAAGTTTCGACAGGCGCCAAGCCGGTTCAGCCCGTCGGAACCAATACGGCAGCCTTCGCCGGACGAGCGCCAGATCCCAACGCACATCTGGGTGAGGCGATAGCAGTGAACAACTGGTCGCAGTTTGTTCGTGAGTTCGTGCCCCCGGAAGGTGGACAAAGCACTAACCTGTCGCATGCCGTGGCCGGCTTCTTCATGAACGGCGGACATCGATGCTATATCGTGAACAGTCGCGATGGAGATCCCATCGCGGGTACCGATCGTCCGCGCCGCACTGGCTTGAAACTGCTGGAAGAAATCGATGAAGTATCCATCGTTGCGGCACCAGGGGCCACCGATGTGGCGTCGTATGAAGCATTGATTTCGCACGCCGAGAATATGCGCTATCGCATGGCCATTATTGACCCTCCCGAAGATGTCAAAAACACTGACTTGCTAAAAACGGCGGCGGCGGCAGCCGTGCCAACCAAAGGGGCTAAGGATGCCGCCAAGGAAGGGAGTGCACCTGCACCTGCAGCGCCTGCGCCACCTGCCGGACTGCGACCACGGACGTCGCAAAACGGGTTTGCGGCCTTCTATTTCCCGTCTTTGGTAATTGCTGATCCGCTTTCGCCGAAGGGAGAACTCGTTGTCTGTCCGCCATCGGGACATGTCGCCGGCATTTGGGCCCGTACGGATTCCACCCGGGGCGTTCATAAAGCGCCGGCGAATGAGATTGTGCGCGGTGCCTTGAACGTGACCTATCGTGTGACCCACGAAGAGCAGGGTGACCTAAATTCGCATGGTGTGAACTGTATTCGCTTCTTTCCTCAAACTGGCATTACGGTGTGGGGTGCGCGGACAGTGGCCGAGGCTTCGAGCGAGTGGCGCTATCTCAACGTACGGCGCCTCTTCATCATGATTGAGCAGTCTATCGTGAACAGTACAAACTATGTGGTATTCGAACCCAACGATCGCAGCCTGCACAAACAAATCAGGCGTGATATCTCTGCGTTCCTGAGGACCGTATGGAGAGATGGCGCGCTGGTAGGAGCTTCCCCGGAAGAAGCATTCTTCGTGAAGTGTGACGATGAAACGAATCCACAGGAGATAGTGGACCAGGGAATAGTAATCACGCTAATCGGCTTGGCTCCCGTAAAGCCAGCCGAATTCGTCGTATTCCGCATCGGCCAGCAGGCTGGCGGCGCGAAAGTTGAAACCGTTTAGAGAGCTTACTTAGAGGAGGCAGACATGGCGGATGCGGCTCAACAACCCCCTCAGGCGAAAAGCGGGGCACAGCCGGGCGTCTTTATCGACCCCTACCGTTCTTACAATTTTAAGCTGCTGATCGCCGGGGTCACCCAGGGGCACTTTACCTATTGCGGCGACATGGAGATCAGCATTGAACCCATACGGTACCGGGAAGAGGGCAACGCCCAAGTCGTACATCGCCTTCCTGGGCCTGTCGATTATGGCGAGATTACGTTGCGATACGGCTTAACCGAGTCGCACGAGCTGTGGGACTGGATGATGACGGCGGTGAAGGGGAAAGTAGACCGGAAGAACGTGTCGATTGCCCTATTTGATGCCGATGGCGTAACTGAGGTAGTGCGCTGGGACCTGGTGAACGCGTGGCCATGCCGCTGGCGCGGCACCGCGCTCGACACTATGTCCCGAGAAGTGGCGATCGAAGAATTGACGATTGTCTTCGAAACGCTTGATCGAGGCCAGGGATAGCAAGGTAAAGCCATGCCAAGTCCTGCAATCCTCTTGCAACGAGTTCGTTACGGGCTGGCGCGCTGGCTCATGCCGGACATTCGCGAGCTCCTGGTGAAAAGGGTTGCCGACGAGAAGGAAGACACCGAACAGCCGCAGGCGACTGAGGAGGTCAACGTTTCAGCCGATATGCCTGCCACGTTTGCGGCGATGCGGCTTGGGCCTCCCGAACATTGGTTGGCACGGGTGCGGGAAGGCGCGCCGCAGTTGCTTGCCGGCGAGGACGAGGGTGGCGTTCCGCGTCTGCAGTTGAACGAGGGGAACACCGGTGAACGTGCTGTAGTTGATACAACCGAGCCGGTGCATTCGGTTCCGGCTCAATGGAAGGAATCTCGTAATCAGGAACATCTCGCCCGTATTCCGAGGAACAGAGAATCGGAGCAAGACCGAGCTCCTTCCGAAGCCCCGGTAGAAGCGCAGGAGCGCATATCGAAGGTCACTACGAGAACACCCGGCAAATCAAGCCAGGCCCCTCCCGCGTCTCAAGAGCCCGATGGCCACTGCGCAAAGGCGCCTACTGCACGCGCGAAAATCGCCAATGCGATACGCGCGGTGGCGCGCGCTCTCTCCGACAAGAAATCTCCGTCGGGTGTCGAAGCGATACATTCGGTGGCTGGGTCAAAACGTGCCAAAGTTGCTCCAGAGCAAGCGGTCCAGCGGACGACAAGTCGCCAAGCCCAGCCAATAGCCGAAGGCCAGCCATTAGCCATTGGGCCGAGCCGGCGGGACTCAAAGTTAGAAGGAGCGAGCCGGCAACCACCAACTCCACGCGCGACGACAGAGATTCACAATGGCGATGTCTATCGGCGGGAAAGAGAAGGAAGCAGCCGTTCATTGGTAGATCTGCGGCGAATCCTGCAACCTCCAGCGGTCGACACCGAGGGGCCTCGGAACGCAATGGTTAGACCAATGCGCGACCGTCGAGAGACCCCTGATCAGCTCGACGAACCGGGCGTGGTTGCGAGTGTGCCAGCACAGGTGCCTCCACGAGCTACCAGGCCGGCCAGACCAGCAACAGAGTACCGCGAGAGCCAACCCGCGAGCTTGCAGGAGAGTGCGGACTTGTCAGTGGCCAACCCGGCACGACGTATTTTGAGATCCCCACAGCCCCCGGGGAATGTATCGCTTCCTGTCAATCATCTGAAGGCACGGCCGCCGGCTTCGTATCCCAGCGCGGCTGTACGTCATAGCACTGCGGATAAGCGCTTTGTCGAACGACGAGGTCGACCATTCCCACCGAATCACTGGCCGGTGCTGATGAAACCGTCCCGGCAGGAGGGATCCTTCTCAGAGAGTCTCCTGATTCAGCAACGCCAGGCATTCCTGAAGCGCGAACAGACCGGGGGTGATTGATGGAGCGCGTCGCATTCATGGTGGAACAAACTGGCGACCGCATTCCTTGCATGCTCAACCCTGACAGCGTCGTTATGCGACGAGTTGCTGGTGTGCAGGCCAGGCGGCCGGGAAACGGAGCTCTGACACGGGGTGTGTTGGCGGACGATCCTCTATTTTTTTCCGGGGGCGGTACAACCGAGCTCCTGCTGAACCTACTGTTTGACGTGTCGCTCACTGATCCTGCACAGCAACTGGATGATGTCCGCTCATTAACCCGGCTGCTGGTCGAATTGTCACAGGGACGATCGAACACGGCTGGGCAGGCGGAACTTCCCTTGGTTCGCTTCGTGTGGGGCAAGGCGTGGAACGTCTTGGGTGTGATAAGTGCCGTTTCTGAGCGGCTGGAGTATTTCACGCCCGAAGGCGCTCCGCGACGTTCGTGGATGCGCATTCGAATGTTGCGGGTGCCAGAGCCGGATGAGGCGGCGGGATCACTCGAAGAGCCGATCGTACCAATAGAAGTTTCACCCGAGGAAGTTCCAGGGGAGGAATCCGATTTTTACGCGGTTCGAGGCGAAGGTATGGGAGACAACTCCTCGACCGAGCGTCTCGATCAGGTGGCTTGGGGCAAGTATGGCAATTCATCGTGGTGGAAGCTGATCGCGGCCTTCAACAACGTCGATGATCCGCTGAACATTACGGCTGGCACTACCTTGCGACTGCCTCCGAGTACAGTTTGATTACGGTGCATGAGCCAGCATAAACAGAGTACCCGTCGAGACTACCAATGAACCCTGTGATCGCAGTCCCAAAGCTCCGAGTCGAACTCGACGGTCTACCTTTGTCCAATGATGCTCTATACACACTACAGATAATTCGGGTACAGCAGGTGCTCTCCAGTCCGACGTTGTGTGAGGTGACCTTTGTAAGCCCGCAGCACTTGCAGAGCCTCGAGGATCTGAATGTTGGCGCACATCTGCTCGCGCAAGTTGGGACCTCTGCCGACTCAATTTTCGAAGGTGACGTGACTGCGATCGAGTATGAATACGAGTCCTCACAGGGCGAGATCCTCCGGGTGCGGGCCTATGACAAGATGCACGGGCTGCGTAAGCGGCAGACGGTGCGAATGCACGTGCAAGTGACGCCCACGGATTTGATGAAGGAACTGGTTGCCCCACTCGGGATTGCCGTAGTGGGGGCCGAGACTGGACCGTCGCTTCGCAACATCATGCAGCACGAGCAGTCGGATTTGCGCCTGCTGCAGGAAGTCTGTTCACGGCATGGCTTGTATTTTTTCCTGACTGGCGATGTCCTGCAGCTCATGACCCTTTCTGGGCGTTCTTCGGATTTGACCCTTGAACTGGGGAAGAATCTTTTGGAGGCGAACATATCGGTGAATCTCGATCCGGCCTGCGGCACAATCATGGCTTCTGGTTGGGATGCTCAAAAGGTGGAAGTCCACAACGCCAAGGTAGGCGAATCGAGGGTCGGCCGGGTTGTTGATATCAGCGCCCTGGCTCCTGGGGAGGCACCGGAACGAACGTTGGTTGACGAGTCCGCGCAAGACGATCAACAAGTGGAGTCGATCGCGCAGGCGGTTCTCGATGTCCGCAGCGCCCGTGAGGTCACCCTGACCGGCGTTGCGGACGGCGACAGCAGGTTCTGTCCAGGAACGGCAGTTCACGTGAGCGGGGTGCCGCGTCGGCTGGGGGGCACCTACATTCTGACGGCAGTGACCCACGTGATCGACGGCCAACGAGGGTATGTGGTCGAGTTCTCAACTGATCCACCGGAACTATCGGCGCCGCCGCGCTCGTCCTCCAATCTGGCAACCTGGGGCAAAGTTACCCGCGTGGATGATCCAGACAAGCTGGGGCGCGTGAAGGTGTCATTGCCTACCTTTAACGATGTCGAGACCGATTGGCTCACGGTGCTCTCGGCAGGAGCCGGTACCGGGAAGGGATTGATTGCACTGCCCGGTCCCGGCGATCACGTGCTGGTGCTTTTCCTCAACCGGACGGATTCGCAGGCCGTGGTGCTGGGAGGGTTGTATGGGGCGGGAGGACCTCCAGACAGTGGTGTCGAGGATGGCAATGTCCGGCGTTACTCGGTCATGACTTCTGGTGGACAGAAGCTGTTCTTCGACGACGTCGGATCGCGGTTGCGGTTTGAGAACAAGGACGGCAGTTTTGTAGAGTTGGCCCCTAAGAAAGTGATGATTCACTCCAACACGGATTTCGAAATCGACGCGCCCGGGCGGGCGATCGTGGTGCGCGGGAAGACCATTGACTTCGTCCAAGCTTAAATGCTGATCCTAACCGAAGATGCGCTGGTGGTCTGTAAGCACGAAGTGGGCAAGGTCGATATCGCCCCCACGCAGAACTTTGTCACGATCAACAAGCGCCGGATATTGGTGGAAGACAACCCGGAAGGGCGGAAGATCTCAGGCTGTCCGCTTACTTTTCCGTTCAAGCCATGTTTGACGACCCTGAAGGTGAGGAAGGGATACTCGGCCTTCATACGAATCGCGACCAAGGCTGTGTGCCTTGATTCGGTAATTGGCTTGACCGACGGCACTCCACCCGGAACCGTGGACTACATTGTGCGCAGGCCGGGACAGATATTTGTGGGAGGCAGTGCATGAGCGTGCCGCGATACCGCGCATGGCGATTCGTGCATCCCGACCTGGATTTGTATCGGACCGCGCCGGGCTTGCAGTTGACTCCCGCTGGACGTATTGCGATGGCAGAGGACCGTGACTCGGTGCGGCAGGCGATACTGCTCCTCCTCTCGATCCGCCCCGGTGAGCGAGTCATGCGCCCTACCTACGGCTGCGACCTGTGGCGACTGGTGTTTTCGTCCAACGATCAGACTACCGCGGGACTGGCGATTCACTATGTTCGCCAAGCTTTGCAACGGTGGGAACCGCGAATCGAGATCGTTCATCTTGACGCAACGCGCGGCGATGACGATCCAAGTCGCCTAGATATCTTCCTCGAGTACCGGCTGCGAACGCAGCAGGTGCAAGAGAGCTTCAGGTATTCATTATCTCTGACCGGAGCCAGCTCCTGATGGCGCTAACATCTCCAAACCTGGACGATCGTACTTTCGCGGATCTGGTCGAGGAAGCGCGGCAGTACATCATGTCGAACTGCCCGGCCTGGACGGATTTGTCGGCCGGCGATCCCGGTATCGCGCTGGTTGAGGTGTTCGCGTATCTCACCGAGATCATGATTTACAGGCTCAATCGTGTGCCATCAAAGGCATATGTTGAGTTCCTGAGATTGTTGGGCGTGAAAATGCTGCCGCCATCGGCTGCTGCGGTCGAGTTGCGTTTCAAGTTACAGCAGCCCGCTGCCCATGCGTTGGAGATTCCGCGTGGAACGCGAGTAACCGCCGCCCGGAGCGCCCTATCGGGCGAACCGCCCGTATTCATTACTCGTGAGCACAAGGTCATTCCGCCTGGCAGCAATCAGGTCGATGTGCTTGCGTACAGCTGTCTAGAAGTACAAGGCGAACTCGCGGGAACGGCCACAGGCGCTCCGGGATTTTCCGCACAGGTCGCCCACCCGCCCATCATCGCACCTAAGGGCAACGACAATGCGCTGCTGGTCGCGGTCGAAGCGACACCTGACGAAGTCAGCGAGCACGTGCCCGCAGTCAGTTTTCAAGGGAAGACCTACATTATATGGAAAGAGGTTGAGCATTTCGCCGAAGCGCAGCCGGGCGACAATGTGTACATCGCTGATCGCAGCAGCGGATTGATCACGTTTGCTCCCGCATTGCACTCCCGCGCCGACTCCGGAGATCTAAAGGAAACACCAGAGGCCCTGGCCGCAATACCCAGGGCGGGCCGGGAGGTGAGGGCTTGGTACTGCTACGGGGGAGGGCCGGACGGGAATGTTGGAGCTGACATGGTCACGGTTCTGAAAGATCCCATACCGGCTGTCTCGGTTACGAACCCTCTGGCGGCACTCGGCGGCGCTGCGGCCGAGACCCTTGAAAACGCATTAATGCGCGGGCCCCAGGAATTGCATTCATTGCGGCGTGCGGTGACGGCACGCGATTTCGAGCTACTGGCGCGGCGTTCTGGCGGAGTTAGCCGCGCGAAGGCCTTCACCCGCGCGCAATTGTGGACCTATGCGTTGCCCGGGACGGTAGAGGTGATCCTGGTCCCGCGGGTTACCGATCCTGCGATCGCAAAACGGGTGAATGCACAACAGTTGCAGGCGTCGGAGAGCGAGGAAGCGTTGCAGGAGGTGCAAGACATCCTGGAAGATCGAAGACCGTTAGGCACCGCCTGCCTCGTGAAATGGGTGCGTTGCAAGAGTGTTAAGGTACAGGCCACGGTCGTCGCTCGTCCGGAAGAAGATCCTTTAGCACTGAAGAACCGCGTGCTCGATCGCCTGTATGCCGCCATCAATCCTTTGCCTACGACCAGGGGGCCAGGATGGGAGTTCGGAGAGCCGCTGGACGTCTACACGGTTTATCTCTCGGTGCTTTCTGAGCCCGGAGTGCTGACGGTACAGGATCCGCGCCTCGTGGTGGATGATGTTCCAGAAAGACAAGCAGGCGCCATTGCGGCGGACCTTTTTCAACCGGACACCTGGTACGTGGCCGCCGGCGGCACGCTTTATCGCTCAGACAATAATGGCGATTCGTGGGAGCCGATTTATCGCTCAGCCGACTCTGTTGTCAACACCATCGACGGCAATCCGCATCGCGCCGGCTGGCTTGCAATGACGACTCGTCCGGCCTCGGGCGACAGTGGCTCGCAGGTTCTAATCTCGCAAGATTGCGGCGAAAGCTGGGACCTCCGCGCTAGCACCCAATTTGATGTTTTGCAGACCGCCTGGATCCCCCGGGACAACGGACCTGCGCTGCTGCTGGCTACGTCGGCAGGCCTTTACGAGATCTCTATGCTGCCGGACTCGGCTCCTGTGCAGGTGTTCGTCATGTCACAGGACGAGCAGCTTGGATACTACGCTGTCGCAGTTTCGATCGGCCGTCGTGGCAATGTTGCCGTAGCAGTAGCCGCCCGGCAAAGCGGCGGAGTATTTCTTTCCCATCACGGGGGTAGAGGGAGCACGTTCAGGGCAGTGGGACTGGCGGGCGAGGATGTGCGCGTGCTTGCTACAGAACAGGATGGAGATCGCTCCTTCCTGTGGGCGGGGCTAGCGGCTGTCCGCGCCGGCGATGTGGGGAAAGGCTGCCGGGTAATGGAACTGTTGGCCGAAGAGGATGCGATCACAAGCTGGGAAGAGATAAGCAAGGACTGGATTGGCGGTAGCTGTACCAATATTGCGTTGCATGAATCCAAGATTTTCGCTTCGACCTACGATGCGGGCGTTCTGAGGCTGTCGCACCGCGACGCGAACGAATCTTGGAAACCGCCTGCCGTGCAGAGTGGATTGCCGCTCGTTGATCGCGTGCGTACTTTTGAGCGGATTGACTGTCTAGCACACAGCCCAGATGGCAGTCTGCTCATGGCAGGCAGTAATTCGGGAGTCTTCCGGAGCAAGGATGATGGTGCGACTTACGTGTGCTGTTCCCGAAAGGTATTTACGGATCGGGTTGCTCTGCCGATCACGTGGGTCTTCTGTTCTGGCGAGCACGAAATTGAGGTGAGGACCGTCCGTGAACATTGAGCGCATCAAAGCGCTGCTGCCGAGTGTCATCGCCCGCACAGCTAGCCCGGGTTCTCCCTTGACGGCTTTGCTTGGCGTGATGCAGGAGATGCATGCACCGGAAGAGGCTATCTTGAGGCATCTCGACAGCTTCCTCGATCCTCGACGTACCCCGGATGCCTTTGTGCCATACCTCGCAAGCTGGGTCGATCTTGATAAGCTCATGGTGCAGCGGCCGGCTAAAGGCGGCGTCCGTTACTCGCTGCCTACGGGGCTGGGACGATTGCGGGAGCTAAGCGCTTCAGCCGCAATGCTTTCACAGTGGCGCGGCACGCGTCGTGGGCTCGAGGCTTTTCTAAGCATTGCCACCGGACTCCAAGACTTCAGGATCGCTGAGAACGTTTCCGGAGAAGCCAGAGTTCCAAGACCCTACCATTTACGAATCACTGTACCCGCTTCTGCAGCCTTGCATGAGACATTGATCAGGCGGATCATTGAAATTGAAAAACCAGCCTACGTTACATACGAGCTGGTTACGGCGGAGGGAGAGGGTAGTGGAAAAGTGGCCGAAAAGCGTTGACGAGCCTTCCGTAGGCGAGGGCCCGGAGACATGCGCTCTCCAGGATGCTCCGCCCAGCGAAGAATGACCCGTCTATTCACTAAGAATGCGCGGGGGTATGATATATCCATTAGGTGACGACCCTCATAGCCGCAAGTCGACAATTTAGCGACTACGGGTATACTTTGTACGCCATACAGGATGCATGTGCAAGAATCAGCTCGACGACAGAACTCCGTGAAAGGGTAACGAAATGGCAAACTACTTCGAAATCGCTCCGCCTGAAGGGTTGTCAGTAGTAAAGATCGACAGCTCAGGACGCGGCCAAGTGCAGTTTACCGTCAAGAATGTCAGTGCCGTCAAGCGAGACACGCGTGCCATGCTGGTTTCCATGCCTAGCACGCCGGGCGCCGTGGAGAAGAACTGGGTCAAGATCGACGGAGCGGCTCAAAAACCTATCGAGCCAGGCAAGAGTGAGACCTTCCTGGTGAAAATCGCCGTACCGCCCAAGAGCCCGGAAGGGAGCTATGGTTTTCGTTTGGGTGCAGTGCTTGTCGAAAGAACCGATGAAGGTGATTATTCACAGACGTTAACCTTCAACATCGGTCCAGCGCCCGCCGCTAAGCCGTTCAAGTGGTGGATTCCCGTCGCTGCAGTAGTCGCTCTAATTATTATTGGAGTAGTGGTCTGGTTGGTTATGCCCAAAGGAGTTGCAGTCCCAGACTTGAAAGGACAAACGCCCAGCGAAGCGAGAAACAGCCTCGAGAGTGTGGGGCTAACACTTGATTCAAAGAGCGATTCGAGTGTCGAACTGATCGAGTCAACACCGGAATTGGCAGGAAAAATCGCTGAGCAGCTTCCTGAAGCCGGCAGCAAAGTGAAAAAAGGTGCCGAGATTCAAGTGAAGCTCGGTTCAGTATCGGTCACGGTACCCAATGTGCAAGGACAGCTTCTCGACCAGGCAACTAAGACTCTGCAAGACGCCGGGCTGGTGGTCCAACAGGCGAAGTCCCTGCACGTTCTAGATGCGGTAGGTGGAACCGTTCTCAGCCAGTCAATTCCTGCGGGCACTAAGGCAAAGAGTCTTTCGCCAATTGAGCTCACCGTCGCGCAAGAGCAGGTGGTAGTGCCTTCGATCAAAGACGTCCCAGTGGCGCAGGCGGTTCTAGCGCTGCAGAACGCAAAACTCGTCTATGCGGGTGTCAGCGGAAATCAACCAAATTCTAATGTGACTGGCACAAACCCGGCCGCTGGGACGCCGGTGGACGTGGGCACGAAGGTGACTTTGATCGTTCCCAGCACATGCTTTAATTGCGCAGTTTTCAATCCTGCCTGGCAATCTCAACAACTGATCGTAAGCCGGCCAGGAGCTGTTCAGGCAATACAGCCAGGAATGGGAAGAGGTTTGCCTGGTGAGACAGAAGCGGCTCCTACATCAACAGTCAAGGTGGTTACTAAATGAATTAGCGACACAAGGAGCAAATCTAAATCGAGCGCGCCGACAGTAACAGCATGGAGCTGATGGACAAATAGGCTGGGCGACAGACCTACGGAGCGGCTACATTCATCCGCGCGTGGAAGCTGGAGCATAACGATTTGAGCGGCACAAAGTTGCTTTTCATATTCCTGATCCTTATCCTAATCGCCTTCATCGCGATCGAAGTGTTTGGTGTGCGCAAGAACAGCGTCAACCCGCCCACGGTCTCTGACGGAGATGACGGTCCACAAGTAAGTTGCGACGACTACCCGGCGCTTTGCTCGATGAATACCATAATGGAGCCGTTCAGTCCAAAGCTCACGCTCACCGAAAAGACATTCGCCCTGACCAAGGCTTCGCCGGAGCTTCAGATTGCTGTGCCTCCCGATGAAGAGAACAGTTTTCGAAAAGCAGCATTCAAGTTCCAGCAGGGTAGCTTTTGTGCGACGGTCCGCTACACATCTAATGGCGGCAAAGTTAGCAAACTTAACGATCAAACATGGCCAACTAAGAAAGACGGAGTGAAGGGCACCTTAGTCATAGTCAAGAGCGGAGGCAAGCTGGATGTTAAGCTGGTTGGCTCAGAGCCATGTGTGGTCGCACTGCAATAGCTTGGGATATCCTTCTCGTCGGCCCGATTGGCCACGCCGTCCGCTGCATCTTCGATCTCGGTTCAAATCTAAAGCTATGTGATGGCCTTCACCACCGATATCACCCCTCCCAGGATGTAAATCAGGTCCCAGATTAGGGCGAGTATGCAAATTATGATGCCCCCGATGTCGTCCGTGATACTGACTAAAAAGCCGGGCACGAAGCTCTGCAGAAATCCGAGGACAAGAGTCGCCACAAACGAGGTGATGATGATCAGCATCAGTCCTTTGTTCTGCAGGAAGCGTTGATGCGCCACGATTAGGAAAATAGCGAACAGGATCTTAAGCAACATAATCGTGCTGATCGCAATTCGAGCGCCATCGGTGTTGAATTGGCTAAAGGCCACCATATAGGCAATGGTCCCGAAGGGAAAAGCAAACAGCAGGCTCACCATGAGGATGAGCAGGGCTAGCTCCCCGATGACGACAGGAATGCCAGCTAGCAGCAGAAGAATGGCAACAACTAAAGTCACAATTCCCTGCAGCCGCCCCTGGATGCGCTCGGGGATAATCAAAGCAAAGCCCATGATAGTGGTCGCGTATAGCACCAGTCCATCGAGGAGCGCTAGAGTGGGTATTCCGCGACCAGGCGTGGGCGCGTTTAACGAGCTAGCTGCCTGAACGGTCTGCGTAACCCAGGCCATCGATCCCAGTTCAACCAGTACTGCCAGAGCGATACAGATCAGGGCCAGAATGAAGAATGGCTTTCGCAGGTCTTCTAACAACGGGCGTTTCCTCCGTGTCGGCTTTTATACGGGGCCCATTTAACAATGGTCATCGCAAAGTGTCGCAGCATCCCAACTATAGCCCCGCCGGTTAGGCAAGGGAATTCACTTTTGATGAGGGACCAGCCCCCAGAACGCCCCGCCCACAAGCAGGGCAATTAAAATCAGTCCACCAATCACTGCCGTTGCCCACCCGGGTAGCCTTTCAGTGGTGCGGCCGGCATTGTCATCGCCGAGTGACGGGGAACTGGTGCTAGCAGCAATCGCAGCAATAATGGCTCCGATCACGCACGCGATTCCTAAAGGCAAGAGATAGGGTGCTTCGTTGGCCATTTTCATGCCGATCAGGGCTGCTATGATCATGGCAACTCCGCCGACCCCCATCAGGATGAAACCCAACAGTCGGGGTAATTTTTGGTGAAGGATCGCAGACCCTGCGGCCAAAATCGCCAACGCCACCTGGAAAACCTGAAATAGTGACATAGTGCCTCCCCACGTTGTTAGGCGGATGCAAGCAAGTTACCGATCCTGGGCCACACGAAAAGCACCGAGCTTTACGATAGTGTCATTCCTGCCACCTGACGCCTGTGCGAGGAAGTCATAGACCCACCACAGCGATATAGCACCGAAGATATGCCACAGAGCGTGACCTTGCAGAAGCGCGTGGGGGCTGCACCATGCCTGCCCGCACATGTCGCGGAATTTGCAGAGTAGGCTGACCCCAGCAGGAAACATGATAAAGCAAAAAAAGAGAGCCCGATCCCAGTTCCCCAACCACTCCACTTGTTCGATACCCGTGACAAGCCCTGCGCGAAGGAAACTGAGGCCTGGAACGCATCTGATCCAGTGACCGAAATTCCAGCGATAGTGCGGCGATCGACGCTCGTAATCCTCATCACATGGAGAAAGCAGCCAGGAATCGAAAAGCATTAACAAAAGGAAGAAACCCAAAACGCTTAGGAGCAATGCGGTGAGAATCGTGGAATCCTGCCAGCCTGCACCACCCCAACTGCCGTATGCTTTCAAGATGCCGACCGACAGTCCGACGGCAATCGGAATCGCGGCACACAGCCACTGAACAATGGGCCTGAAGCCCGAACCCAGTCTTCCATCCCGCGCTCTATAGCGGATCCAGGCACTCTCAACGGCGTAAGCTATCATCGAGAGCAATAGGGCATAGATCCAGGAGACATCGAAAGCTTGGGTCCAAATTCGCAAGCTGGCATGATAGAGCCAACTAAACAGACCTAGCAGGCAAAAATTTATACCGACCGCGATACCAAGAAGACGGGGGCGGCTAAACAGGATGACGATCCCGCCCAAGAGATACCCGAGATTAGACCAGGTGTTCTCAAACTCGACGACTGCGCCGGCATAATACAATGACGCTTTTGATGACTGTACCGATGCTCCGCTATAACGAGGATACTCGCATTGCTCTTTGCGGCTTTCAGTTACATTGGGCACTCCTTCCGTTAGAAGCATCCCAAGCTTTTTCAGTCCCTCGTCGTCCCTGCATTGTGCGTCAGTGAGCTTGCTGACGTCCAAATTGTCTTTTGGGAGCTCCCACACGTTGGAAGGGGCCAGAGCTACAATAAAAACGGCAGCGATCACGCACCCAGCCCATGTAATGAGAGCCCATGCCCACCAGGGAAGTCCCAGCCAAGAAACTCGATTGTTCATCGGTGATCACCAAATTGAAAGCAGGACTGAAATGAGCGCAACCCACAATGCTTGATACTTGTGGCTTTCGGATTGACCGCGACGATAACATTTCCACTCTCCGCAACCGACCAAAAGATTAGTAATTGTCTGCTCGGCGGTCATGAGAAGCAAGCGAATTCTTACGAAGCCTCCTTTGAACCAGCGGAGGAGACAATCGATATCGACGGCTATCGGCCCCAAACGCGGCTGAGGGACTCGATCCGTTCCCCAAACAGCTTGAGCTCAAGAGTCTGAGCTTCGTTTGCCGTGATAACAAGGATGCTAGTCGCGGTTCACGGCTACGCCAACGATTCCCACTACGGCCATCAGAATCGAAGCAATGCCCACTAGTGGAATGCGTCATAATTAGAGACATGTATTCTCCTGCCGTGTTCCTTACAATGGAGGACACGACAGATGCGCGTAGCAGCCCCAGTCGTTCTCACCGACGAGCAGAGATCGCAGTTACTGGTCTACAGCCGTGGACGCAGGACTGCAGCACGGCTGGTGGTGCGCTCGCGCATCGTGTTGTTAGCCGCCGAAGGCAAACAGGACACGGAGATTGCCCGCCTGCTTTCCCTGGTGCCGCGTTCCGCCGCTCGCTGGCGCGCCCGCTTCCTGCGCTATGGCATCGCTGGCCTACAGCAGGACGCGCCGCGCGCCGGCCGCCCTCGTACCATCCCGGCGGAAACCGTGGCCGAGGTCATCCGCACCACCACGCGAGAGAAACCGCCGCAGGCGACCCACTGGAGTACGCGTTCCATGGCGGCCGCCGCCGGCATCAGTGAGGCCAGCGTGCGCCGCATCTGGCGCGCCCACGGCCTGAAGCCGCATCGCGTGCAAAGCTTCAAACTCAGCCACGATCCGCAGTTCGCCGAGAAACTGCAGGACATTGTCGGCCTGTATCTGAACCCTCCCCAGCACGCGCTGGTGCTGACTCTTGACGAAAAGAGCCAGATTCAAGCCCTCGACCGCACCCAACCCGGCTTGCCGCTGAAAAAACGCCGCGCCCAAACCTTCACCCACGATCACAAACGCCACGGCACCACCACTCTGTTTGCCGCCCTGAACACCCTCGACGGCAAGGTGCTGGCTACCTGCATGCCGCGCCATCGTCACCAAGAATGGCTGAAGTTCCTGGGTATGATTGATCGGCAAACCCCGCGCGATGTCGATCTGCATCTCATCGTCGACAACTACAGCACCCACAAACACCCCCAGGTGCAGGGCTGGGCCAAGCGCCACCAACGTTTCCACTTCCACTTCACCCCCACCAGTAGCAGTTGGCTGAACATGGTGGAACGATTCTTCCGCGACTTAAGCCACAACCAACTCCGGCGCGGCACTTTCCCCAGCGTCTCCCACCTTGTGAACGCGATTGTGGCTTACATCGAACAGCCCAACCGCGCGCCAAAGCCGCGCTTCATAACTGCCCATCTGCATGACGCAGTACGCTGGGATAAAGCCGAACCGTCGAGGCAGTTGTTGTGTAGCCGTCCAAAAGCCCCGCCACAATCGCAAGTCCTAGTTGTTTGACCCGCGTCAACCACATAACGAGCCTCCTTTCGTTGGTTGAGAGTAAGCGGCAGGCACGCAAGTTAACCATAGAGCGTTTTCTATTGCAACGACGCAAGCGGAGAACTACGTCGGTCTGGAAATGCAATGGAATATCCTCATTCCCGATGAGTGCTCATTGACTAGCGCTGCTGAAAGTTCTAAGCTGCAGCACATTCGCTGGCCTTCAGCTGAGGGGTGAATATGTCCTCACGTGATGCGAAACGCTGCGCAGCCTCCTCGATGCGATCTCTTGTCGCAGGCGTCTTGATGTTCGCCAGTATCCTTGCATGGGGTAACGGCGAGCAGGGAAGCGGGCCCGGCATGATGCTACCCAAAAAGGCAAAAGCTACCTTGGCCGCGTATAAGGCGGCCGGGTGGGTGCCTTTGCAGGAACCGGATTCACGCTTCGTGCCAGGCACGATATTTCGCGTTTTGCCCGGTCAGTGGCCGCAGTGGATTTCGTCGCTCGAGAGCTGCGGTGTGCCCAGGGCCATCCTGAAGCCCACCAAGAACAATTCAGGGGCCTTCCAGTACAACGGTGAATCCGTTTACGGCGCCTCGGCAGTGTTGTCCCTGCCCGGAATCTCCGCCGGACCAGAATTCAAAAGCGCTCACAGCGCTGTAATACAACAATCTGACGCGGGTGCTTCGGCGATCGATATTATCAGGGTGGGCGACTGGATCCGGCACAATCACAAGTCCTTCTTGGATATCTGCCGAAGCTATCTCTCGAAGCCAAACACGTATGTGGCGCAGGAGTCCTATCGGGTGGGCACTGGCACTTACACTCTGAAGGACAAGAGAGAGCTCAGTCTGAATCTGCAAGGCCTGCTTTTGATTTCTCCCTCGGCGTCGGTCAAAAGAGTCGGCGAAACGTCGCTGACGTTGACCACTCCCGTATACACAGCGGTCCATGGAGCTGTGTACGCCAACGACCTTTTGGATCTCATGGTGGCTCCCTCGCGCGGAGTTTTGAATTACGCCGACCGCGAGATCGACAGCGCGCTCCCGGACTCAGATGGGCAGGATCAGCCCACGGAACGCAATGTTCAACCAACAGACACTGCACCTGCTCAACCAAAGCAGCAGTCTGGAAGCCGCGGTGTCGTTGCCGAAACAGCACCACTGGTGTCGTCCGAGCTGAAGCAAGGGTCCTATTACGCTCTGGTAATTGGTATCGACCACTACGCACATGAGCCCGAACTCAAGACCCCGGTAAATGACGCCACGGAGGTTGCCGAATTACTCAAGAGTCGATACGGGTTTCGGACTCAAATATTGCTTGACACTGATGCTACTCGTGATCACGTGATTAAAGCGCTCGAGCAATACTCCCCCCCACTCGTCATTGACTGAAAACGACAGTGTGCTGATCTACTTCGCGGGCCACGGACAGCGCATCGTAGAGACGAAACAGGCCTTCTGGGCCCCGATCGACGCTGGAAGCGACTCCTACTCTCACTGGATTAGCGCGACGGAAATCGCTGACAAGGTCAAGGCAATTCCCGCTCGCCACGTGCTTATCGTGTCCGATAGTTGCTATTCAGGACTGCTTGCGATTGATCGAGATGCGCCCGTTCTGATCCCGGATGAACGCGAACACATGCTGCACCGATTGCTTAATTACAAGTCACGCAACGTACTGTCTAGCGGTGCTGACGAACCGGTCTGGGACGGAGGATGCCACAACCATTCCATTTTCGCCTGCGTTTTTTTAGGCTATTTGCAGGAGGCCAAAGGGCCCGATTTCACGACAGGGGAATTGTTCCTAAACGTTAGGCGCCAGGTCGCGGGAAAATCGGACCAACTGCCCCAATACCTGACAATTCGTGCCTCCGGCGATGAGGATGGCGAATTCGTATTTTTTACTAACCTCAAGCCAGATGGAGGCACGACACAGCCGTTCCATCCGGAGCATAACGAGGCCTTCGATCTTCCCGATCCCACACCGGATGAAAAGGCGATAAGAAAGACCTTGAAGGGCTACGAGGAAGGCTACGCGGAACTCTACGCGAGACGGGACATCCACACGCTCAAGAGCGTGTGGCCATCAATGACGTCAAAACAAGAACAGGAACTTAAGGATGGCGCCAGAATGCCTGGGCTGAGCGACGTAAAGATTGAGCTGCGAAACAACTCTATCAGCATCTGTGGCGACACCGCCAAAGTAAAAAGTGATCAATATATGGTCCACAAAGAGTTTAATCTGGATAAGCCACCACAAACGTACCCCATCACGATTGTCCTAAAAAAGTCTATCGGTGGCTGGGTAATCGACAGCTTGTAATAGCTCTTGTTTGACTTTTCACTCGGATTTTCCATGTCAGCGCAAAAGTGCGGATGTGGACACGGGGCCCTGCATCTCCAGGGACACTGATCAGTTATTCGCGCCTTCATTCCAAGTCAGTTCGTGACCGAAATTTTGAATACTATCGCGTCGCACTCTGTGGTTAAGGGAGGCAGAAGGAGTTCTCAACCCCTCGTCGCTGGCGATCGACACTTCCACCAATGTGCCACTTGCCAAACTAATTATCCAATTCCGCGATTTATTCTTTGACAACGTTCGTGCTGCGGGGTAGTGTGTCAGGCACCTTCCAACTGAGTATGTCGCTCGAAGGGTCCCTGGGTTCTGTTCTCTTTGGAGGTCCCTGATGGTGCGTGTTGAGGTTAGCCGTCGCCCATGGCATGCTGCGCGACTCCTTCCTGCCTCCTGCGTTCGGATCCCGATCTTTTTGTTGCTTTTTGCAGCTGTCTTGGGGCCTCGTATTTCCGTGGCCCAATCGGCGCACTCCCAGTCTGCCAAATCTGTCAAGGCTACGGCTAAAGAAACATGGCTCACGACGCAAGCCGCATCCGCGACGACCTCTTTTCTGTCCGCTGTCTCGACTTCGCCGGGGCAGGCAATTGCGGACCGACCAGTCGCGGTTGGAGTTTCCGCGCCGCTCCGGGAACTAGCTAAACTTCCAGATACGCTTTACGGCCAGCGTGAAGTTAAACCGATTCGTCCCATTTCTAAGCCCAACACGAGCCAGGGTCTCTCGGTTGACCCAGTGGAACAAAGCACTATCAGTTCACCACCTGGCTACTCGGTAGGTTTGGATTTCCTGGGGCTGGGCGCCGGCTTCCCCGGATCCAGAGTCCCCTTCCCGAGTTCGGATACCGGCCTTGCAGTCGGCGACACCCAGATCGTGGAATGGGCGCGCCCGTCCTACTTTGTGTTCGACAAGAAAGGAAACCCCCAGATAAGAGGAATCCCCGCCAGCGTGGTTTGGAGCAGTCTCGGGGGTGTGTGCGCCAATCCGGGCAGCAACACCAACGACACGACCGTGGAGTTTGACCGGGCAAGCCACCGCTGGATACTCGCCCAGAACGTGCTCAATTATCCCTATGCGGTCTGCATCGCAGTGTCTACCACCGAGGACGCGACGGGAACCTACTATCTCTATCAGTTTCCGGTCGTGAAAAGCGGGCTTCCTGACTACGCTAAGTGGGGCATCTGGTCTACTGGCTATTTTCAAACCTGGAATAACTTCGGTCCCGAGGGCAATTCGTTTGAGGGTCCGATTTTGTGCGGTTACAACAGCGCGAAGCTGCTGGCAGGTGACCGTACTGCCGAACGTATTTGCCACCAATACTCCAGTTCGGAGGATAGCCTGTTGCCCGCAGACCAGGACTCGCCCGAGCCCGCTCCCACTGGTCAGGATGAATTTGCCATCGGCAGCGTGGGAAATGTGGATAGTTCCCACCTGTCGCTGTACTCGATGCACGTCAATAGCTGGGAAACGGGAGACGCAGTTTTCACCGGCGACAACAATAGCCAATTAGTAACCGTCGCCTCGTTTAGTCCGGCCTGCAGCGGCGCATACGGTGCGTGCGGTCCTCAAAATGGCACGTCCGCAAAGCTGGTATCCGTGGGCGACCGCCTAACGTCTCGCTTCGTCTACTACAACGATAGAGCGCAGCAGCATTGGTACTCGAATTTGGACGTAACTGCCTCGGGTGGCCAGAGCGGCGTCCGCTGGATGGAATTCATCGCTCCCAATCGCACTGTGCCGCCAACCGCTCTCTCTGTAGCGCAGCAAGGTACGTTCGCTCCCGACTCGAGCTACCGCTGGATGAGTTCGATCGCGCGCGACGCGGCCGGTGACATTCTGCTGGGGTACAGCAAATCCAACGACAACATGGCGCCATCCGTCTCCATCGCGGGACGCACGCCGGTTGATGCGCCCGGCACGCTGGAGAACGAGGTCCCAGTTATGGGTGGCGCAGGATCGCCGCCCAGGTTAGGCAAGACATCGAGGGCTCAAAGCGCCCTCCGGATCGATCCGGCTGACAACTGCACTTTCTGGTCGTACACCAACGAGTACTATGCGGCGGACAGCTCGGCCGACTGGAGCACCGGGATAGCGTCTGCGAAGTTTCCCAACTGCCTTAAGCTCGACACCCAGATATCCGTCGCCTCCGGAGGCTCGATACCGGGCGGAACTGCGAGCTTCACCGCCGACGGCAAGTTCGACAACCCCGAGCCCAGCACGTTGTTCTACGGCGGCGACTTCGATCCAAACAATCCGAACGCCAACGGTCTGAGCAACGAGACTGACCTAACCGTCCAAGGAAGTCCTTACGGCGCAGCCACCTATCAAAACTTCATCAACAGCGAGGCGTGGAACGTTACTGGCCTGTTCACCAACAACCTGAGCACCCTTGCTCCGGCTACCGCATACTGGGAAATCCGTACTGGCGTATCCGAAGGCAACGGCGGAACCCTGATCGCTTCCGGCATTGGCAGCGGCGCCAACTTCAGCCAGACCCCGACTGGCCGCAGCGGCTTCGGCTTCATCGAGTATCACGACGAGGTCGATGGCGTGGGCGTTTGCCTGGCACCAGGCCAGTACTGGTTCGCGGTTGTTCCGCAGGACCCGAACAACCCTGGCCGTTCCTTCAACGGCAACACCTTCGGTCTGAATGGCATTGGTACTCAGGACCTCGATAAGCAGTTCCACAATTCCTCGTTCTTCGGAATGAACTTCATTAACGCGGACATGGAAGGAGTCTTCCCGAGCTTCTCCAGCGGCGTGATTGGCCAACCTACGAGTGGTTGCGGAATTGTTCCGAGCTTCACTGTGCTCGCCCTTACTAATGGAACTAATCCGTCCACATATGGGGACCTGCTTACGTTCACAGCCACAGTTTCTGGGGATGTCGGAGACCCAACAGGTACGGTCACTTTCACCGATAACGGGACCGCGATACCCGGCTGTATTGCCGTGCCGCTGATGCAAGGAGATGGCAACAGCTCAGCGATGTGTCAGATCGCGACCTTGTCGGCAGGGCACCACACTATCAAGGCCACCTACAGTGGAGACAGCAATTATGGCTCCAGCGTGTCTCTACCGTTCGACCAATTTGTGAACCAGGCCAACCCCGTCGTAACCGTTACGCCATACACGCTTACTTATGACGCCAACCCGCACACCGCCACGGGAACGGCGACGTGTGCCGGAATTGACCTCTCTGGCGGTTTGAATCTGAGCGGCACAACCCACACCAACGCTGGCGATTATCCCACCGATCCCTGGACCTTTCACGATCCCAACAACAACTGTAAGGATGCCAACGGCACAGTGCACGACGTCATCAGCCAGGCTAGCGCGGCGATCACCGTGACGCCATACTCGGTTACTTTTGACGGCAACCCCCACACCGCGACGGGAACTGCGACGTGTGCCGGGATTGTTGTCTCTGGCGACTTGAATCTCAGCGGGACAACCCACACCAACGCCGGCGATTATCCCACCGATCCCTGGACCTTCCACGATCCCAACAACAACTGTAACGACAAGAATGGCACGGTGGACGACAAGATCAGCAAGGTGGACCCGGTCATAACGGTAACGCCGTACAACGTGCCGTATGACGCGCAGCCGCATACGGCGACGGTGACGACGGCGACCTGCGGCGGGATGAACGTGAAGATGGACGTGGATGTGAGCGGCACCACCCACACCAACGCCGGCGACTATCCCACCGATCCCTGGACCTTCCACGATCCCAACAACAACTGTAAGGATGCCACCGGCACGGTACACGACGTCATCAGCCAGGCTAACGCGGCAATCACCGTGACGCCATACACGGTCACTTATGACGGCAACCCGCACACCGCCACGGGAACGGCGACGTGTAACGGGATTGTTGTCTCTGGCGACTTAAATCTGAGCGGGACAACCCACACCAACGCCGGCGATTATCCCACCGATCCCTGGACCTTTCACGATCCCAACAACAACTGTAAGGATGCCAACGGCACGGTACACGACGTCATCATCGCCTCTGGATCGGCCCCCACTTGTACGCTTTCGGTGCAGGGAGCTGAGCCCTCGGACTTCATCACCCAGTTTACGGTCAACGCCATCGCAGCGTGCACTGACCCACAAAACGAAGCTCTAACTGTTTCTATAGCTTGGGGCGACGGCTCCGTAGGAACAGTCAGCGGCGACTCGCTTAACCTCACGCACACCTACAAGGCCCCACCTTTCGTTCAGCAGATTGTCGTCACGGCGACGGACACCCCCTCGAAACTGCAGGGGCAGGTGGCCTCATGGATTACTTTGGTTCCCGCCTCACAGGTGCCAGCACTCTTTGCGGGGCAGTCGGAGCAATTTACGGCTAACGTTGTATCAACAACCACAGCGTCGGTAACTTTCATGTGCACCACCGTGATCGATTCGAATGGCATGGTTCACCAAGCGTCGGACTACAGCATCGAGTGTAGCTCGATTCCATCGCCAGTTACCCTGATAGGCCAGCCGGACCCTCAACCTGTGACCCTGGTGATTACGACCATCGGAAGATCAGGGATTGCAGGACTTGGGAGACAACACCGAACATGGCTCTACGCGCTCTGGCTACCGCTGACAGGGCTTCTTTCTCTGGGCTTTGGCACGTGGGGGTCACGCCGCGTAGATATTTATCGGTATATAGGGCTGATCGGCCTGGTGGGATTGCTCTTGCTGTTGACATTCTGCGGTGGCGGATTCACCCCACCCAGCCAGCCCCCCCCGCCGCACGCTACCCCTGCGGGTTGCATACAGCTAACGGTTGTTGGCACCAGCACCACCAGCGGTTTCGTGCAGATTTCGCTGATCGTGCCGCTTTGCGTGAGTCCGAGCCAGCCATAAGCAGCAAGGAAGGGACAATGTTAAATCGTTTTCTCAGGTTTGCGATTGTGGCTGGCTTCTGCGGTTCGGTGACCGGGCTAGCCCAAGTGAACACTTGCGGTAATACCACGCTCTCCTGCCTCCTGCCGACGGCCTTTCACACAAGTGGTCCCACCTTTAACTTCTTCAACGAAGCTTTTGGCACACAAATTGGCCAACTCCCCCTCGCCACTCCAGCGTCGGGCTACACTTTCACTTGGGATTCCACTCTCCATGTTTACACGTCTTCCGCGGCCGGTTTCGGACCAATACTATCTGAACGGGCGGAGACACTCGGCCGCCACAAGGCGTATCTTGCCTTCACTTATCAGCATTTTGACTTCAGCGACATCGACGGCAACTCTCTCAAGAACTTACCGATCCTTTTCTATTTCCCGACCCAGGACCAACCGACGGTCGTAACTAGCACCCAGAACCGGGTCGACACCAGTGTTAACCAGTACGTAGTGTACGGCACCTTCGGCGTTACCGATCAAATCGATGTTTCGTTCGCAGTTCCGTTTGAGAGGGTATCGCTGGCAGCATTTTCGAAAGGAACTGAACACAGTACCACGACCTCAGCCACAACATCTTTCACGGAGTACTTGTCAGGATCCGCCAGCGGTATAGGGGACGTAGTCTTGGCTGCCAAGGCGACGGTGCTCCGGCGTGAAGCTTTTGCCATTGCTGTAGGCGCGGAATTGCGATTCCCCTCCGGAGACCCATTAAACTACCTCGGATCGGGCGCGTTCGGCGCGAAGCCCTACTTTGTTTTGTCGCGTCGCGCTAAAGCCTATAAAGACTCACCTCATTGGGAATGGGGAAGAGTTTCCCCACACTTGAACCTTGCGTATCAGTGGAATGACACTTCGGTTCTGGCCACAGGCCCGGACGGAAAGGAGGGAAATTTACCAGGTTTTTTTGGTTACGCCGTCGGAGCTGACGCATGGATTACCGAGCGTATCACCGTTGCCGCCGACTGGGTAGGGCAGGAGTACTTCGGAGCTGCGCAGGTGTCTACTCCACGCAACGTGACGGCCATGGTGAATAACCAGTCGACTACGTTTTCTACCATTGAACCGACAAATGGCTCCTACAACGTCAACAACTTGGCTTTGGGCTTCAAGGCGAGCCCGTGGAAACAGTTACTGATAATGGGGAATATAACGATCAAGTTGAACAATGCTGGATTGAGGGCCAACGTAGTGCCGCTGGCCGGAATATCCTACACATTCTGAGAAGCCCAGCCCACCGTCGCCGCGTGCATTCGTTCAAGAATGAGGTGTATGATGCCGCTCTTGCAAAAGGTTCTTCAGATAGCTGCAGACAAGCTGCCCAAGGTCGTCGGCCCTACAACTCATGCTCTGATCGATTACGGCTTGGTTGGATCGTGCCTGCTGATGGGTGCGATGTCCTGGAGACACAGCAAGCGCATTGCAATCGGCTCGGTGATCTGCGGGGGAGCCGTTGCCGTAAACAGCATGCTCACTGACTATCCGGGGGGCTTATGCAAAATCATTAGCTATCAAACGCACGGTCTCATTGACGCCGAGCTGGCGCGCCTTGCCTCAGCCGTGTCACGCTTGATGAGGCTCGAGGATGGACCTGAGACCATGTTCTTCAACATACTTGGACTGTCGGAAACTGCGTTGCTAGGTATGACCGATCTTGGCTATTACGAGCGTCGAAGTGAGGTCAAGGAGAAGTAATGGGCGACGCTGATCTGACAGAGTTTTCGTACCAAGTGGAATCTTAGTGTAACGCCTCTTCGGTTGGCTCCAACGCCGAACCAATCATCTCCAGGTCAAATCGAGGTGCAGGAAGGAAGCATATCGCGGCGGCAGCGGCTTTGTATTGATCCTCGCGGCAATGAAGCTAAGAAACGGCCAGAAAGGGCACCATTACGAAGTCTACTTGCACCGGATTCAGGCCAAAGGGAATTTGGACTAATTACATGGGGCCGGGGGCCATGGTAGAAATTCAACGCGACTTGGGCGGTGGAGAACTCCAACCTTCCTACGAGGAAGATTACTTTCGCACGCTATTGGCGGAATTTGACGCGTCCACTCCAACGGAACCAAATGGTATTCGCGCGCGGGTGGGCGAGCTCCGCGAGAAGAAACCGATCGATGCTTTCGCTACCACCGAATTGGAGTTGCTGGTGCTCCGATTGGCCAGCCACGAAGAAGTGCTGCAGATCCTCCCGCCGCTTCGCAAACGAGTTTCGGAGATAACGGGCGAGGACGTCTCCAAAGTCCCCATCGAGCAATTGCCCGATCCGGCACTCCGGTCAGAAGCGGCCTATCTGAGCGTCCAACTGCACAAGTTTTACGTCCTGAATGATCGATTCGAAAAAACGCGGCAACGCCTGATACGCCATTTGTTTTGGACAATGCTGGCGGTTACGGGATTAATTGGCGCGGCAACCCTCGGAGAAGCACATGTGAACCACCATCCCGTCACCGTTCTAACGGTCGCAATGTTCGCCGGCATGTTCGGTGGGTTCACCAGTTGCCTGCGGCGCGTATATACATTCAACCGCGGAAGCGACCCCATCAGTGCCATGCAGGCGCTGACGGCGAGCCGAGCGAGTATGCTGGCCAGTCCCGTCCTCGGTGTGATTTTTGCGCTAGGCATTTATCTCTGTCTCCTGGGAGGAATTCTCAACGGAAATCTCTTTCCCAACCTCACCATCCAAGGTATCTCCGGCAGACCCATCACATTTCCTGAATTCTTTGGAACAGTGGAAGGTAGCCCCGCTGATTTTGCCAAGCTCATGTTGTGGGCCTTCATTGCCGGTTTCGCGGAGCGACTGGTCCCCGACGTCCTCGATTCGTTCGCCGCAGCGGCGGACAAGAAGTAGTTTTCCAAGAGTGAGGGCTCGAAGCGGCGAATGAGGTTGCGCAGCCGAGACGGCTCCCGCCTGACCTGTCTCATGCGAGTAGTGGCTCCTTTGCGCCGGAATGATGACGCAGTAAGGCTGGCCGTGGGGACGCGCCTCGGACTGTCCGTATCGGCGCGTGACCACACCAGAACGCGGCTGGTGACGCCGTGCTTTGCCGAATGATTGTCGTTTGGCAAACGCTCAATGCATCCGCGTTCCGAGATTGCATCGTCCGACACCGCTTGCGTCCATGTCCAGAAATCGCCGGCTACGCGGTCCGGTAGCGTGCGTCCGCAGAGATGGGCCCTGAGACAACCGAAACAGTCACAAAGTACCGTTCGATGAAGTTGCGTTGACATTGAAGCGGGTGCAGCCGCAGAGTGGCGTCGGCTGGTGAAGCGGACGCGGGCTCTGCTGGAGAGCAACCCGCCAGGAATAACCGGCTGGAAACTCATCCATGGTGATGGCCGGGGGCACGGTCGCGAGGTCGTGCCCTTAGTACATGGATAGATTTGCCCATGCCTCAGAAAACTCATGCCGGCACCTCGACGAGCAAGGAGTCGGGGTCGACTAGCAAGCGAAGTGCACAGCGAAGGCATCGGTATAAGGCGAGTCGGTGAAATCGATTGCCCCGAGTGGGGCGGCTTTTGGTTATAGACGAGTGTCCAGGAATTCGCAGATGCGCCCGAATAAGAATCGGCCAGATCGCGGTACTCGCTGCGGTAAACTTCCTCGTACTTTAGCGTCTTCATGAAAGGCTCGCAATGCGACAGTTCTCCCAAAGTTTTCCCAGTGCGCAACCTGCTGATACGGTTCCCGATGATGCTGGCATGATCTAGATTGTGCTCGTGGCTGGCATACTGCATTCCGCGATCGGAACGGTGCACCAGACCGACCGGTCGCCCAGCCCTGCGTCAGCGCCGCTTTCAACTCCATGATCGCCAGCCAGTTCTGGCAGCGTAACGATCACAGCTGCAAATATCTATGCCGAATGACGCCGCCGGCAAACGCATCCGGAACCACGGCCAGGTAGCCGAACTGCTCGATACCTGGCGAATGTTCGTGATATCCGCGCTGCGGGTGCGGGCCGATGCTGGTTTCATGACCACGGCTTTGCGCCATGCTGGGATGGTACACCGGCAGGTCACGCTTGGAGTGCGATTTCCAACACGAACTTGCGTTGGTCGCGGGGTCGTGTTCGTGGTCCCCTCCGCCCCCTTTGAACTTCTGGACGCGGGCCGCCGAGACGCGCCTCCGAGTTCTCGGAGGACATTATGGTGCGAAAAATCATCAAAGAGCATCGATCGAAAGCTCAGAACCAGTCGTGGGTCGCCTAGTCACATGCGAATGTGCACAGCGAAGGCATCTGGTATAAGCCGCGAGTCGGTGAAATCTGGATGTGCCCGCGAGTGGGGCGGATGGCGCCGATTAAGTGACAATGGACCGGGACAACTTAACCCGGATCGGAACGAGGCCCCTGGGGTAAAGCGGAAGACCGTTTGCACGGAAGTGCTCATAAGCACATCGTCCCTGACACAGAGCAGGGAGTTAACGATGCCAGCAGAAAGCACGAAGGACGATGGCAAACCGGTGCGCCGGGAAGGCCTTGTCTGATAGTCCGGCCTTGAAGCCGTACCGGGGAAAACCCGCCGTACGGAATTTTAGGGGAGGCGATGGAAACGTCGGCATCATTCGAAGCCCGGTCCGCGCCATTGCCTTACCCGACTACAGGAAAGGAAGTAGCGAATCCATCCTGACCTCGAGTCTTGCAGGAGGTAACGGAAAGTAGCAAGGGAAAGAAAGCAGGAGGGTTCACCGCTTTGCTCCACCATCTGAGCGTCGAGTTACTTCGCGACAGGCTTTTACGCGCTTCAGCGTAAGGCTTCGCCCGGAGTAGACGGCGTAACGTGGCAGAAGTATGAAACCGAACTGGAGGACCGACTTGTCGATCTGCACAGCCAGGTGCATCGTGGAACGTATCGGGCAAAGGCCTCAAGACGAGTCTTTATACCGAAGGCTGATGGGCGGCGACGTCCGCTGGAAGACAAGATCGTTCACCAAGCCGTGGTGACGGTCCTCAACCATATATATGAGGTCGACTTCAAGGGCTTTTCTTATGGGTTCCGTCCCGGACGCAGCCCACACCAGGCGCAGGATGCGCTGACGGTGGGCATGCAACGGAAGCGAGTGAACTGAGTGCTCGACGCCGACATCCGTGGCTTCTTCGATAAGCTGAGCCACGAATGGACGCTGAAGTTCATCGAGCATCGGGTGGCCGATCGCCGGATGCTTCGCCTGATCCAGAAATGGCTGAAGGCGGGAGTATCGGAAGACGGCGAGTGGTCGGAGACGAGACAGGGTACACCGCAGGGAGCAGTGGCATCACCGCTGCTCGCGAACGTGTACCTGCATTACCCCGTCGATCTATGGGCTGATGTCTGGCGCAAGAAAGTCGCCAAGGGCGATGTGATTGTCGTCCGCTATGCCGACGATTGATCGCTGCGCGATTGCAGCAGCAATACCCCAAGGAGAACGATAACGTCGGAGCAAACGTGGTCGCCTTGCGAGACGAGTTGTCGACACAATCGCGGCTGTTACTGATCACTCTGTGTGGCGCAGGATTATGCATGCTGATGATAGTCTGTTGGATGATGGACAACTTCTAGGACATCAGCCAGGGGTTCTATTTACGTGTGATCCTGCAAGTGGCCTCCGGAGTCGGCCATTAGTGACATTTGTAGAGGGTTCTTGCGAGGGAGTGGTCTCGGGCATCGTTGAGCCTCAGATTTTTGGCGGTAGCTTACCAACTGAAAAGCAGAAGTTGCCTCAATTGCTGCAGTCACACCTGGACGAGATGCTTCTATTGGGCGCGAAATTGGAGGAGGTACTACTTGGACCGGTCGATTGCGAATTTACTATTTCCGAAGTTGGTGTGGTGCTGCTGCAGGCACGCCCAATTGCATCTTTAACTAGCTGGAAGAAAAAGGCCGAAATCGTAGAAATTACGCCCGGATCTGACCTTCCAAACACCGTTCTATCGCATCCCAAGGTTCAGTTGCGGTCACTTTGTCAACTCAGATCCGTTCCGATCTCTCGGGCTTGGATAGTAACAAGGACTGCTTGGTCATCCTCCCGACCGTCAAGTTCATTTCCTTGCGGACGCTTCAGCTGCGTGTTGATTCACCCTCGGCTCGTAAACGGTAATGTGTGTAGGAAATTTGGCACCGATCCATTGCTTTCGTCACGCGAAGTGCTCGATAAGGCAGATAACTATTGGGTGCGGCACGCGATTGTCTCACAAATTTTACCTTCGGGGCTTACGGGTGTTGCCACCATGACTGAAAAAAGCGATGTACTCGTGGAAGTCGCAAGAGGACACTTTGTTCCGAAAGGGATAGTTGAAACAACGATCTATCAGTCAAAGAAGGACGGAATTAGAAAGGTCTGCCAACCGACGCAGACTCACTACTACGATATCGATCCGCAATCCGGGCAGGCGATCCAGTTGCCGTGGAACGGGGTGGTCGAGCTAACGGCTGACACTCTTAATCAGCTTACCCACATTGTTAGACGGTTGGAGCTAACGTCGGGAGAGTACTTGGAATTCGGGGTCGGCCCTGATGGATCGCCATTTGTCATAGATATTCAGCGTCATAAGAGCTCAACATGCGCGGTACCAACAGACGGGCAAATCATCTCTCCAGGCAGAGGGTTCGGCCGACTTGTCTTTCTGAAGGACAATGTTGACACGGAGAGTCACTTTCTTGCTATTGACGGTCTGAGTGAACGTCTTAGATCTGGCTCGTCACCAGTGGTTGTGGCGGCCAAATACCCGGTGTTGGGCCATATTCAGAGTATGGAGGAGCTTGCGGCGACTGGAAGCCGAATAGCGGCGGTCATCCTTGAAGTATACTCACCCCTATGCCATCTCTCCCTACTAATGCGTGAATGGCAGATTCCAACCGTCGTACTTCCTGGTTTCAGGGAGAGCGAGTTGGCAAAGGCTCATTGGGTAACCGTTACTGCCTCCACCGAGGGGGCCGAAGTCGTCGCATCCAGTCCCGAGCAGCAATGGTAGCGCTCCAAGAAATAGTCGCGCGGCCTCGTTCAGAGCTGAGATATGCCGACCACCCAACCGTCCTTTCTTCAGAGATATTGACACGAGCGTTTTCATGACACAGCCGATACAGTCAGTTTTTGAATCTCTGGATCATCAATTCATGGGCATTGCTCTAGAGAAGGCGATCGAAGCATTGAAGTCCGGAGACTTCCCCGTCGGAGCGGCGCTCGTTGTTGATGGAGTCTGTATAGATGCGGAGTCTAACTCCAATGTCTCCGATGCTAGTTGGACCTCCCACGCGGAACAAAAGCTGATATTGAGGCATTCCGCTCAGCTGAAACGATCTGTCCGAGCCGGGGGAGCACGGGTCGAATTGTTCAGCACAATGGAACCCTGCTTAATGTGCCTTGGTGCTTCTGTTTTCAGCAGGGTTCGCCGAATTGTCTATGCTGCGTCCGATCAAATTGCAGGCGCTGCGCGGCTCGATCCGAAGCCGCTCGGGGACTGGTACTCTGTCCACTGGCCCCTTCTGCAGGGTGGGCTGCTGCGCGAGGAATGCGAAATGTTGTTTCGGAATTACCGCCTGCTTCATCCGCGACCTAATGATTGATAGCGGAGGGGACCTACTGCTTTTCCTGCCCGGGCGTTGTGCAAGGTGAATGAGGGAGAATTGCTAACACTCAAGAACACCAAGTTTCAACAGTCTTCACTGAGCAATGAAATCTGGTTCGGGCCAGGGGCCGTGTCTCCCTAGCCGTTTATTCTAAATAACATCTAAACCCTTTCGCGCCAGCGAAGGCGCCGCGGGAAGTGAAACGCATCTTCTGGGCGCCGGCCCCGTCAAGCTGGGGCCGCATCACTGACAGCGTTACGATGGGCGGTATATGATTCGCTGCTTGTTCAGTTTTTTCCTTGTATCGCTTGAATGAGCGAAGGGGGACGTTTCATGGCAAGACTCGGCAAAGACTCGAACGTCATTTCCCACTGGCATCACCCGATTGAAAACTTCCACACTTCGCCCATGGAGTTGTACGCTTCGGTCGAGCAAGCACTCCAACCGAGGCAGATTCCCGACTACGCGGTCTCGCGGATCGATTGGCGCGAGGGCGGCGTGCTCACCGCCCGGCGGGAGTACCTGCGGGTGCAGCGAGGGAATTGGCCTTTGATATTTGTGCTGCGCCGTTTGGCACAGGCTTTTTCTTTTCATGGTGGCTTACCGAACTTCCCCCAACCCACGGGCTGCTGTACGCCGTTCTCATTCTCGTGGCTGGACTCGTGTTGCTTGGCATATGCATACAGGTGTTCGGCTTTTTCGGCGGCCTTTTTACCGCCATCATTGGATTTCCCCTCCTCATCGGGCTCGTCGGGTATTTTGCCCGGAGGGGCGATTTTGGGGCGGAGGCAGAAGATGTCATTCTCGCCATTCCTTTCTTCGGGCCGCTCTATGAGCGCATCTTCAAGCCAACCACCTATTACAAAACGGACACCGCGCTCATGTTCCAGTCCGTGGTGCATTCGGCGGTCTTGGAAATGATCGATCCCTTGCTCACGGCAAAGGGCGTCCGTCCCCTCACCGAGCTTGAACGGAAACCGATGATGCGGGAGTTCTATCAGCGGTAGTATGGTTCATGCCCGGAGAGGAAGAGATCGTTCCGCAGGGTCAGGCGCTGCCGCTCACGCAAGCAGAGCGCCTCACTGTGCAATTCTACGAATGGGAGCGACGCGGGCGGGGTTGGCAGGTCTGGGAGTACCCGGTGGAACTGGAGCCGCCGTTCCGACCGTTACTCTTCCACTACGCGGTGCCGGGTCCCGCCGTCGATGACGCCCGGAAGCCCACAGTCCTGAGCAGCCTCGTTGACGGCATCTTCGGAAAGCGCCCTCCCCCGGCGCCAGCTCTTCCCGATCCCTCTATATATGAAGCACCTGAATCCACTCCCGAACTGTTCTTCGCTGGAGAGCCTCTCGTGGAGTTCCATGTCGCCCTGCCTTCCGGTACGAAGATCTCGAAAGATGCCGCCGAACGCGTGCTCGTGAACCTCACGTATGCGTCCTCTCCCATCGCGTTTGAAGTCGTAGGCACGGAAGGCGCCATCGTGACCCAGTTCGCGTGCCTTGAACCCGACCGGGCACAGCTTGCGCAACAACTCCTCGCCCACTTTCCGGAAGCGACGATCACAGAACACGATCAGTTCCTTGAAGGGCTATGGGATGAGCAAAAGGCGTCGGTGATTGTCGACTTCGGCCTTTCGCGCGAGTGCATGTTGCCGATCCGCACGTTCCGTAGCTTTGATGTGGACCCCCTGATCGGCATTGCCGGGGCGCTCGCCGACCTGCGCACGGGCGAGCTCGGATTGCTCCAAGTGCTCTTCAAGGCCGCACGCCACCCCTGGGCCGAGAGCATGATGCGCGCCGTGACGGACAATGACGGCCGTGCGTTCCTGGCCGACGCGCCGGAGATGGTTTCGCTTACGAGGGAAAAAATTGCGCAACCGCTCTTTGCAGCGGTAACCCGCGTAGCCGCATTCTCCGACACCGAAACGCGGGCGTGGACCATCGCCAAAGCCATTGGGGGCGCACTCATGCAGTTTGCCAATCGCGCGGGCAATGAATTCATTCCGCTCACCAACGATGAATATGAGGATAACGATTACGCCGAAGACGTGAGGGCGCGGCGCTCCCGCCGTTCCGGAATGCTTCTCAATCTGGACGAATTGGCTTCGCTCGCGCACTTGCCATCGGCATCCGTCCGTGTGCCGCAACTGAAGCGCCAAGAGCGGGTTCACGCTCGGCGAAAACACCTATGCCGGGCATACGGCGACCGTGACCTTGAGCGCCGACCAGCGGACGCAGCACTGCTATCTGATCGGGGCGTCCGGTACCGGCAAGTCCGCGCTGCTCCTCAACATGATCCTGCAGGACATCGAGAACGGCGAAGGCATTGCGGTGCTCGATCCCCACGGAGACTTGATCGATGAAATCCTGGGCCGCATTCCTGAGCGACGCGCCGAGGACGTTTTACTCCTCGATCCTTCGGATGAAGCGTACCCGGTAGGATTCAACGTCCTTCAAGCCAACTCGGAGATCGAAAAGAATCTCTTGGGGTCCGACCTCGTGGCGGTGTTTCGCAGGCTTTCGACTAGTTGGGGCGACCAGATGACGTCGGTCTTAGGGAACGCAGTCCTTGCGTTCCTCGAAAGCACGGAGGGTGGGAGCCTTGTCGATCTGCGGCGATTCCTCGCCGACGCGGGATTCCGGGCGGAGTTTCTGAAGACCGTCCGCGATCCCGAAGTGGTCTATTACTGGGAGCGGACCTTTCCAATCCTCGTGGGCAAGCCCCAAGGTCCCATCCTCACGCGCCTCGATACGTTCCTGCGACCCAAGCTCATCCGCTACATGGTGGCTCAGAAGGAGAATCGCTTCGATCTCGCCGGCATCATGAATGAAGGCAAAATCTTTCTCGCGAAGCTCGCCCAGGGCGCGATTGGCGAAGAGAACGCCTATCTTCTGGGAACGCTGCTCGTCTCCAAATTCCAGCAGCTTGCGATGAGCCGCCAGCAGACGGCGGCAGCGCTCCGCCGCAACTTCTATCTCTACATCGACGAGTTTCACAATTTCGTGACGCCGTCCATGGCCGCGATTCTCTCCGGTGCCCGTAAGTACCGTCTGGGCCTTATCCTGGCCCACCAGGAATTACAGCAGCTTACGAGCCGCGACGCGGACGTGGCGAGCGCCGTGATCGCGAATCCTTACACGCGCATCTGCTTCCGCTTGGGCGACTTCGATGCGAAGAAACTGGCGGACGGGTTTTCTTTCTTTGAGGCGAAGGACCTGCAAAACCTCCAGGTGGGAGAAGCCATCTGCCGGGTCGAGCGGGCGGAGTTTGATTTCAACTTGAAGACGCGTCCTCTTCCGGTGATTGATCCGGAGGCTGCCCGGAAGCGCCGCGAACAGTTGGTGTCGCTTTCGCGGGAGCATTACGCAAGACCACGGGAAGCGGTCGAAGCGGCGCTCATTCCAGCGGATGTACCGTCGCCGCAGTCGAAACCGCGCGTTGCGACGCCGGAGAAACAAAAGAAAGAGGCACCATCCCGTCCGGTCATGCGGACAGAGACAAGCGAGACGGCGCAGGTGCCCGAGGCCACGCAGATTCCCGGACGGGGCGGACCGCAGCACAAGTACCTGCAAGACCTTATCAAGCGCTGGGCGGAAGACCGTGGATACGCGGTGACACTCGAAAAGCCAGTGCTCGACGGTTTGGGAATCGTCGATCTGGTTCTCGAAAAGCGCGGCGCAACTCCCATTGCGTGCGAAATCTCCGTCACCACGTCTGCGGAGCACGAATTACAGAATGCGGCGAAGTGCCTGGTTGCCGGATTTGAAAATGTGTTCCTGGTGGCACCCGACAAGGACACCCTGGGTCGCGTCCGGACGCGTGCTTCGTCGATCTTGACGCCGAGCCAAATGAAGAAGGTCCGCTTTGTTTTGCCGGAGCAAGTATTCGCGTCGGTGTCCGTACTGGAGTCGCGACCCGAGGTAGCCGCCGGAGCGCCACCGGACGAAACGAAGGAACTACTGACGGCCAAGGAAGTGGAGGAACTGCTGCGAATCGACGTGAAGACGATTTACGGTTATGTCCAGCGCGGGCTGATTCCGTATGTCCGGATACAATCCAACCTCCGGTTCGTGAAGTCCGAGGTTTTGGCATGGGTTGCGGAACATCGGTCGGGCGGCAAGAATCCGAAGCGGAAATAGATAGGAAAGGGCGATTCGGACCCTAATTCGGACGGCTCAGCCGTGTTTTGTTTGTTTCTGCCCCGAACGTATCAACTCTTCAACTCGCTCTTGTATCCGCGTCAGTTGGGCGCTCAACGATGAAGGCTCACGTCCCGAGAGCCAACTCAGATCTCGCAGAAGCTTAGGCGCTAGTCGGTCGCCAAGCTGATCAAGGCAAACGTAGAGATTCCAAATGGAGAGCATAGTTTCCGGATGATGTTGTCCTAAGACCTGCGTTCTAGTCGCCAGTACGGCTTCGTGGAGCGTTCGCGCCTCCTGGGGGCGATGATGATCGAGGTTTACAGCTAGGTTGCTCATGATATCGAGGGTAAGAGGGTGCTCATCTCCGAACAGCCGGCGGGTCACGTCAAGTGCCCGCCGGTTCAATTCGCAGGCCCGATTCCAGTTTCCTAACTCGCTCTCTACGGAAGCCAGATTGTTGATCGTCTTCAAGGTGTCAGGATGATCGTCGCCACGAATGCGCTCACTGGTCTCAAGAATCTCCCTCAGCATTTGTTGCGCACTGTGCAATTCTCCTTGGTCGGCAACGATGAGGGCTAAATCGTTCGCATAGACAAGTGTCCTCGCATCATGTTGGCCAAATAGTTCGCAAGCCGTCGCTAGTGCATTTTCAGCCAGCCGTCGCGCGGCAACTAGTTCTCCAACCTCCCGGAGAATGCCAGACAGAGCATTCATGTCCTTGAGGGTTTTAGGGTGTTTACGGCCAAATCTGTTTTCTCTCAGTGCGAGAACGCGTTCCTGTATTGCCCGCGCTCTGGCTAGGTCGCCCATGTTGCGAAATGTGTCAGCCAGATCGGACAGGACGATTTGCGTGTAGTCGTGGTCATCTCCAAGCAACGCTCGCAAGGCCTCCGCCCCAGCTTCCTGTATGCGGCGGGCAGACTCGAAGTCTTGTTGTTCGGAAAGCACGCGCGCCATATTGCATCTGGCTACAACCGTGAGCATGTGCGACTCGCCGAGAACCCGTGTTCGAATTCTCAGGAGATCTTCCCGCAGTTTTCGAGAGGCGTGAAGATCTCCCTGAATCTGCAAACTCGAAGCGAGGTGCTCCATCGCGGACTGGGTTTCTGGATGAGCTTCGCCGAGCTGCTCCCGGGCAATCGCCACCGCACGTACCCATAGTTCGTTGGACCTCACTCGGTCGCCCTGGCTCTCAACCGTTTTAGCTAACCCGCTCAGCGTGTGTACCGTGCTGGGATGATTTTGCCCGAGGAGGCGCACCTGCATCGCCAGGACCTCCTCATAATGCTTTCGCGCCAACTCTAGTTCGCCTGAATCTCGGAGAACGCTGGCTAAATTGTGGCGAAAGGTCAGGGTCCGCGACAACTCTGCACCATAAACCTCCGTGGAAGTGGAGACAACCTTCTCGAAGATTTCGCGTGCGCCTGAATAGTCGTAGAGGAGCTGTCGCAAAACAGCCACATGGTTCATTGCAGCAAGCGCCTCATCGTGCTTGTCTCCCAGGATCCGTGCCCGCCTCGACCAGACATCTTCCATCACTTCGAGCGCACGTGAATAGAGACCATCCGTTTGGAGCCCTTCAGCTACTGAAGAAAGGGAAATTAGCGTGTCGCGATGATCTTTGCCTAGAACACGTTCCCTCATGGCCAGCGTCTGCTCAGCTAGCTGTTGGGCTGCTAAGTAATCTCCCCGCGAGCGTAGCGCGTAAGCAAGCGCATCCATCGTCAATGTTGTCGCTCCGACTTTCTCACCTAACTCGCGCTGCGCAATTTGGTGTGCCGCTTGGAGGATTGTGACCGCAGAGGAGCTCGCACCTCGAGCCTGAAGGAATACCCCCAAGACGACTGCAAGTCTGACCACCCACTCGGCACGCTCACCGATGCCGACGCTGGCCGCAGCTGTCCGATTAAAGAGCGCTTCAAAGTGTGGACGGCAACCATCCAGGACGAGCCAGTTATCAGGACGGCGGCACTCCTCGGGAGTGTAAATCTGTGTCATTGCTCGACAGGCCTCCAGGGCCTCATCGAGGCGAGAACCCGACTTCTGCCGCAGGAAGTCGGCTACCACGCGATGCATCGAGCCGAACATCTCCACGGAGTGGTGTGAGAACACCTTCTCAACTAATGAGTGAGCGACGAGAGCACTTCGCACTTCAGGGGAGTCTAAGCCGTTGAATGCTTTGATAATTGCTAAAGGAATTGGGTCAGGTCCCAATTGAGCAAGCTGACGTGCGGCGTCCTGCCACTCCGGCTTCAGCCGGTGGTATGAGATCAATAGTGCTTCAGTGACCCCGCGAACTGCGCCCGGCGGCATCTGAAGATGTAGAGCTTCACCGAGTCGATCCAGTTCAGCAGTAATACGAGACCCTCGAATCCGCTGAAGCAACTCTCCCGGTGAGATGCTAGCCACGCGAAGGGCGGCATTCAGTAGAGTAAGAACAAGCGGCAGACCACCGACGCAGGAGGCAATCTCGGCCCACTGTTGCGACTCTAAGGAACCGAAGTCCAGATTGTGAGTAAGTACTGCGACGGCCGCATCTACAGTTAGGGATCTAAGATCTATCTCCAGCACGCCCGGACTCGAACTCAGCCGCTGCCGAGATGTTGCCAAGACGGAGACTCTGCCGAGGGCCGGACAATAGTGCTCGAGGGACGGCGGTGGCTCGGTGGCACTCCCCTCTGGAACATTGTCGATGACAAACAGTGCTGGCGTCCGTGGGCTAACACCGTCGAAGGCCTCGCCCAGCTCAGACCGTGCGTCGCGACCGCACTCTCGAAAGCGCGTCAGGTCAGGAGTCGTCTCCGGGCGCAGTGCTCGCAACATTCCGTGAAACTGAAGATCGAGGCCATCTGCCGTGGTATCAGCGTTTAGCCAGAAGAGCCCACCCGGAAAGAACCGGGCGGCAAACCTGTGTGCGTATTCCGCAGCGATCCGAGTCTTGCCCACTCCGGCGACGCCTTCGACGGAGCCAGTAAGGCCGACCGTCACCGGGCTAGTGCTTACTTGCATTAGTGATGGATATTACGTAATGTGATTGGTAAAGGGGGTGCCTTTGCCAAGAACAGCGCCGGTACCGGAATGTTCGCGAGAAGATCGCCAGGTTTTAGAAGATTGGGCGCACAGCCGCACGCTAGAAGCGCGATTGGTGGAACGAGCGAGAATCGTTTTGGGATGTCTGGAAGGGCAGCCGGTCAGCACGGTGGCCCGGAGTTGGAAGGTGCGGCCGAACACGGTGATCGATTGGCGTCGGCGCTTTGCGGCGGAGGGAATAGCGGGATTGCGGGACCGTCCGCGATCGGGCAAACCGCCGCGATATACAGGGGAGTTTCGCAAGCAAGTGCTGGCCACGCTGGAAGAACCGCCGCCAAAGGGACAAGCGGTATGGGATGGGCCGGCACTGGCGAAGCATTTGAAAACATCGGTGCATGCGGTCTGGCGCGTGTTGCGGAAAGAAGGCGTATGTTTGGCACGCCAGCGCAGTTGGTGTGTCAGCACGGACCCGGAGTTCACGGCCAAGGCCGCCGATGTCGTGGGTTTGTACTTGAATCCCCCACAGAATGCGTTGGTTCTTTCGGTCGATGAAAAGCCGAGTATTCAGGCGTTGGAGCGGAAGACGGGATTCGTGGAAACCGACAGTGGGAAAATCGTCCGCGGTTTCAAGAGCACCTATAAGCGGCACGGCACCTTAAATCTGTTTGCCGCCCTGGAAGTCGCCACGGGCGCCGTTCATACGCAGACGACTGGCAAGAAGCGGCGAATTGAGTTTCTCGAATTCATGGATCGCGTGGTCGCCGATCTCCCGGTGGGAAAAGAAATCCACGCCATCTTGGACAATTACTGCATCCACAAGAAAAACGATGCCTGGCTGGCGGCTCATCCCAACGTGTTCTTTCACTTCACGCCAACGTCGGCCAGTTGGTTGAATCAAGTTGAAGTCTGGTTTGGTATTCTGAGCCGCAAAGCACTGCGGGGAGCGTCTTTTCGCGACATCGAGCAATTGCGCCAAGCGATTGAAGACTTCGTGGCAGCCTACGGACCCAAAGCCAAGCCGTTCGTCTGGCGTAAACGCGAAGTCAAAGGTTCGCAGTTGCGCAATACTATCGTTAACTTACGCAATTAATTACTAGTCGAAGATGGGGCCAGTGCGGTGTGGATCCTCCAAAGGTCAAACCCACGTCCCACGAACTGATCGCCAAGGGTGGGGGGCAGACTCCCTTGATACCGCGGCGTTCTCGGATCGATGCCGCGAGGTAGCGGTAGAGCGCATTCTTCACGAAGAGCATTGCGAACCCGGTCCTTGTCGTCGCCGAGACGCTAACCCAAGGTGTTCGGGACTTCCTTGAGCCGATCCCGAACAATTGACCCCAAGCGCCTGATATCATTCGCCGCTGGCCAGTTTTGGTTGCGCAAGGACGGTGGAAGACCCTCGAGGCTCAGCCCGCTGGAGGGCAATGCAATAACAATATGGCGAAGAGCATCTTTTTCTCGTTTTGGAGAGGGGTCGATTGTCAGTGGGGATACCGCCGCCCGGAACTCCCGCCAGCAGTACTCGCGAGCGAAGTAAGTTTCTGAGAGGAACACAACAACAATCCGCGAGTGCAGGAGAGCTTCAATGAGCGTGTCAGGGAAAATGGCACCGTCCTCAATGTCTTGCGAATCGAGGAATACAGCCTCACCCAGGGAGGCCTTCAGTTGTCTCGCATCGGCAGCGCTTTGGTTGCGAGCATACGAAAGAAACACTGGCGCCAACAAAATACCTCCTGATTTTAGATTCCATTCTACGTCGAAGGCCTAGTGCACTGGGTCGGGTGAGCGGTTGTGTGCGGACAAGGGATCTTCAATCCTTACAAGGCGGCAGCGACCAGAACACTTTCGACGATCTGGCAACCGGGGACTCTCAGGTGATCGTAACCGCCGTTTCCCGAGCCAACCCCTGCGCTGTTATTTGCTGGCTGCTTTCTCGGTGTCGTCTTGCGAGGCCTGAACTGGGTCGAACCCAGCGCAAAGTAATGATGTCGGTTCGCGCTCCCTTGGCGGATGTGCGCTTGTCGAGCTCGAAAAATGGATTCTCAGCCAATTTGGTGTCGGTTTGGTGTCTATTTCTGGAGAGCACGGGAGGGCACAAGGCAGACTTTGGAGACTTTAGAGACTCCGCTTAAAAGAAAGGGAAATAAGGAGTAATCGGCTTTCTGCTTGATTCGGAAAGACTTTGAATATTCGGCGGTTTCGAATCCCCCCTCTCCGCCAGCAAGTCTTAATTGTCAGAGAGATAACTAGTAAAACGCCCATTTCATCGAAGTTGGCGGCATATTTCGCGATTCTCACACCGCGACCTGTAGCAGAGACGTTTACTCTCTGTTTACTGAGGCCAAAACCACCCAAAATTCTCTGAACGCCAAAACCCGAGCACAGGTTAGCGCGCCGAGCTGCACCGGAGAGTTCGCGATCAGACTCTCTGCTCGGCCAGGGAGTCAGCGAACCATCGACTTTGCTTCGCCGGAAACGCTCAGTCGCGCGTGCTCCGGCGGCTCGCAGTAGTGCTGAACCCAGCAACTCTGACGCCGTGAAACTGGCCAATGCGGGCGTCTCGATCCCGTTTCTCTCAAAGATCCAGAGTGACACCCGCGTTTGGCTGGGAGCAGCATACGAGCACGTTCCCGGGAGCGGGCCTGTCCAGCGGCTCAGGGCTGTAAGTAATCGATCCGCCAATCAAACCAGTTATGCAGGTATGACAGACCCCGGTCCGGCACGACCATCTGACCGGAACATCGCACGCTTCCGCCAGTTCAAGCAAGCTCCCGAATTTCGGATCCCAAGCGGCGGTAATTCCGCTACGCGCGAATGAGACCGGGGGGCCAGATCCGGGCGGGCCTGGTGGCAGGTGAGGAGTGTGATCGACCTGCGCCATACCAGGGGTAATAGCCTGGAGAGAACCGAAGATTTCCGTGTGCACATTCGCGGCGAGCACACCCCAGTTCCGCAACCCATCACGCATATCCTGCAAGAATGAAGAGGGGCCACACAGATAGAAGTCACTACCCTGTGATACGCCAATTCTCTCCAGCAAAGCTGTGTCAATGTGCCCAGGAGCATCGAAGTCTGCCCCAACCTGGTCGGTTGTGGCGGGCCTGCTGTACACGATGTATGCTCGTCCGCGAGAGAGCTGCTTCAGCAAGGAACGCGATTCTTCTGCAAACGGATGGTCGACGCGATTGCGCGCTCCATAGATCCACCAGATCTCTCGTTGCGATCTTTCAGCAGCAAGTGAGTGCAGCATCGACATCACGGGCGTCGCGCCCACTCCAGCGCTCAGCAGAACCACAGGATTCTGGCTGGGACGCAGAGTAAAGCTTCCGCGCGGCGCACTAACATCCAATAGATCGCCTAGTTGCGTACGGTTGCACAGAAATGAACTTCCAATCCCATTCAATTCGTTTTTGACGCTGATGCGGAAATGATCGGCTACCGGCAGATCAGACAGCGAATAGCTGCGAAGAACCGGCGGTTTGTCCGGGTCGAGATGTAAGCGCAAAACAACAAATTGACCTGCCTGGAAGACAGGAAGAGGCTGCCCATCGATCGGCTCCAGAATGAAGGAAGTTACGCTATCGCTTTCCTTATGGATACCCGCAACTCGCATCTGTCGAAAGCCGGGCCATGCTGGCGCTTGTTCCTCATAGGCGAGCCCCGGATTCCCCACCGTAGTTTTGGATCTCAAGTCTTGTTGGAGCATTGCTTCGAACGAAGTCTGCCAACCCTTGCTAAGTGCGGGAATCCGCAGTGCGCGTTGCAGTTGCTCGCTGGAATGTCCTGGCAAATACAGGAGGGCGTCAACCTCGGCCACACTGATTCGCTCTGGACCGTCAGTTAATTTTTACAATGTCATCGCCCGCCCCAACTTCTCCTTCCTGCAACACGCGAAAGTAGAATCCTGGTCTGTGATGTGCCACGAGCAGGGCTGCCATACGAGGTTCATTCATGCGGATGCCGACGCGGTAGCACGTCACGCGTGGCTGCGTTACCTCAAATATCGCACCACCGATGCGGTATCGATCGCCGATGCATACCTCGTTATCAAGAAGTCCCTCAACGGTGAAGTTTTCTCCGAACTGGCCGAAAGTAAAATCATTGCGGCCCAGAAAGCTCTCCCAGTAATGGTAAGAATCCATCTGGTAGACGAATACGGCACGGTGCTCCCCTCCGTGACCCGCCAGATCGGCTTGCGCATCACCATCGATATCGAGCTTGCGCACCATTCGCCGTCCCGTAACCGGAGATTTCCAGACTGCGGTTCGGACAGTCTTACCGTTCCATGTCACGTCGCGTGGAAGACCGACATTTACTGAAAGCAATCTGGGCATTCCTACCTCGTCGAAGTCCAGCGTCACGCTAAAATCCTTTTATTTTCGTGCCTCGGGCCAGCTTCTGCGTAGCCAACGTCCAGGAGACCAGCATCGATTTGCTTCAGTCGGATCACCTCAGTAACTTGCCGGCGAGCCAGTAATCAACACTGAACTTTCCCGGACCAGAGCAGATCAGCCAGATAAAGAAGAGCACGTACAGGACTTCCGGAAGGTAGAGGAAATCGTCGAGCCAGTTAAGAGGCGAAAGTCCTTTAGGCATGGCGGAAAGCTTGGTGGTCAGGATGGCGACAAGCATATCGACCAGTAAAGCCACGCAGGCCAGGCTCGAAAGAAGCCCCACGGTCAGCAAGGACCCACCGACGAGCTCTACAGCCGACACGAAATAAGTCATCAGGCGGGGAAACGGGACTTTGGCCTCAACCAGCGTTTCGTACATAGTTTGCGTGCTGCCTGCGACAAATAATTTGTTTGCCCCGGAGATGGCGAAGAACAGCCCGAGCGAAACGCGTACCAGCAGGATGGCATATTGTTCCAAATCACTGCTACCCAGCAGCGCAAACTGGACTAACCGCTTCCAATCCACCTCTTGTCCCTCCATCGGAGGATGTGCTTAACGCGCCTCGAGATTATGTGTCCATCCGTTCGACCCATTGAGCGCGCCATGCGGGAGCCACGAATGGATCCGCAAAATATTGTGTTTCCCGTGCAACCTTGTCGCCCCTGAACTCCATGATGCTGACGGTGTAGGACGGCTTGCCGTCATATGTCAGGATGAATTCGGTGACCCAAAGATCACCGCCGCCAATGATTCGTCGGACAGCAAACCGCTTTTTGCTCGGCTGACTAGCGCGTTGGCACTGTATGTTGTGTCGCCCCCGGGTTCGCTCGCCTGACTGCGGGTATTCCAGCACCGCGTCCTCGTGATAGATGAGGTGCTCCGTTTCAAAATCGTTGGCATCGGACGCTGCCCAATGCTGATCCAGTGCCGCACGGATCTCTTGATCTCGCACTCCCGAATACTGCTCCTTCGTTTGTTGATCGTTCATCTTGAGCCTTCAATTTGACAAGAAGCTAAATGCTTTAGCGGAATCGGAGTGTACGACTCGTCAAGTCGCGCAAACCTCTCCTACGAGTTGTTGTTTCGCGGATCGTCTTTCGCGCTGAGGTATTCTAGTCCAAGCGGCCCCATCGCGATTACTTGCGAGACGTACTCGCCGGATTTCGCCCAGTGGAAATGGGGCGTGTTGCCAGGGAGAATGATCACGGCGCCGGGCGGATAGGCTTCCAACTTACTCGCTGCCGGCTGGGAGTGGTGACCAGATCTTTTCTCCGTTTTTCCACCACCAAACCTCAAGGCAGCGGCATGGGGTTAGCCATCAGCCGTTCCATTGTGGAGTCGCACGGCGGGCGGTTGTGGGCGACCGCTAACGATGGACGAGGTGCAACCTTTCATTTCATTTTGCCGACCCAGGCCACGGAGTCATCGCCTTTGGTTGCCTAAGGTATTTCGGACCTTCTCTAGGCATTTTTCCGTTGATCCGGCTGCCATCTCTCATTTTGTAATTCTTGCCCATTGTTGTTAGGGGCCTTCATCATTTCATCAGCCGGTTCTAAGTTCGATTCGGCCAATAGAGCCGCGGGGACTAGCGTTATTTCAGATCGGCAGGTTCAGCTTCTTCAAGAACGCAACGAATCGCGGGTCGCCGTGCAAGCTCTTCAGTAGGGGTTCCAGTTTCGTCCCGATCAAGCCGCTGTCACGTTGGGTATACGCTCGGTCTAGCCACTCGAACGCCTTGTCCGGCTGGTTCCGAAATGCATAAACCTCGGCGATCTGGTACGCAGCGCCTGCATGATATTTCGCAATTAACTCACTCAATGCGGCGTCCGACTCCTTTTTCCGACCCAGCGCGTAGTACGCAATCGGATACAGAAACGCAAGTTCAAAGTCAGAGCGTACTAGGTCGATTTCCGGCAAAGCATCCTGCGGCCGCCCCTGGATGATGTATATCTGGCTCAACAGGGAATGAGCGTTCGAAACATCGGGGCTCAGTTCAAGGGCCTTCTTGCTATCCGCTGCGGCTTCGTCCAGGCGGCCTACGCAAAACTCGATCTCGGCAAGGCTCTCCCAACTGTATGCATTGAGCGGATCCAATTCAACGGCTCGGTGGCTCAAGCGAAGAGCTTCGTCAACGCGGCCGAGCATGGCTGCCGAGAAAGACGCCGATCTTACAATGTCGGAATTCCCCGGTTCGAGAGCAATCGCTCGCTGGAAGGAAGCATCCGCTCCAGCCCAATCGAAGTCGACCTGTTGTTTAATCCGTCCCATTTGTGAATGGGCCTCTGCGAGGTTCGGGTTCAGCGCTAAGGCCCGCTCAACTGCTTCACGCGCAAGCCGGCGGCCCTCCTCACCGGGGATAAGGCCTGTGTTGACCTGCCAGTTGCGTACTCGAGACAAGCCGACCCAAGCCAACGCATAGGAGGGATCAAGCTGAGTCGCCCGTTCGTAATACCTCGCAGCCATCTCCGTATCTTTGTCCGTGTTCCGCTGAAAGAAGTAGTACCCCTGTAAGTAGGCATCGAAGGCTTCCGGATTAGTTGGGTGTGGCCGCGCCAACTCTGTTTGTTGCTGCGAGGTCAAACGCAACTGGATCTCATGCGCAACAGCCTTGGCTACGTCGTCCTCAATGCCAAGAATGTCTTTCGCAGGATAGTCGTAATCGTGTGACCACAGGTGAGTCTGGTCCTTTAGCTGAATCAGCTGAGCGGTAAGACGTATGTGATTTCCGCTTTCCCGGAGACTGCTTTCCAGCACATAGTGCACAGAAAGATCGCGCCCAATCTGGTCGAGGCGTTCGTCCTTGTGCTTGTATCCCATAACCGAGGTTCGCGCGATGACACCCAGCTGTTCCGGGTTAAGCCGGCCTAACTGTGAGATCGTTTGCTCGGTCAGACCGTCCGCCAGATACTCCTTATTGGGATCGCCAGTGAGATTCTCAAAGGGCAGTACGGCGAGCATGATCTTGCCGGGCTTTGGCGGTCCGGGAGCCCGCGAGTGCCGCCACGACATGTAGCCCGCCCCCAAAATGACGGCAGACGCAAGCACGAGCGCAGCTTTCCACGAGTGAGGGTTTGTTCGCCGCTGAACTTTCGCCGTGCTCTCGCTCATTTCGGCGGCAGACGGCTCGCGCCGCTCACGTTCTTTCTCCAAAGCGGTTTCTGGCGCTGACTCCGGGTACTGTATCGGGAGCATCAATCGATAGCCACGCCGCGCCAAGGTCTCGATGTATCGAGGGTCATCGGCGGAATCTCCCAGGGCGCGGCGTAGGGTCTTGATCGTCGCATTGATGCTGCGGTCGAAATCCACGACAGTATCGTCTGGCCACAGCCTTCTCTGGATTTCCTCGCGGGTGACAATCTTGCCCTCACGTTCAAGCAGCATCCGCAGGACTTGAAACACTTGTTCTCTGAGCAGGACCTTATCATTAGGGTCTGGCGTCGCCGTCGATCGCAGTTCGCCGGTGGTGAGGTCGAGCTCAAAGGCTCCGAACAGAACGCGTCCAGGGGAAAGGGTGGGCATGGGAACCGTGCAATAAATACAGAGTAACGAACTCGATGATTCGACTCTGAATTGTCGAAGGAAAACTGGACTAGCACGCAGCCGCGATCAAACTTCTGAAGAATCAATAACTTTCCGCCTTCACTCCCATTTCATCGCAAAATCACCGCTGTTCCATTTACCTCCGTTCACGTCTTCGGTAAGCAGATAAAATGAGCGTGACGGATCAGACGATATGCAGTTCGCGATATGCCAGGGGCCAAACCTCCAAGACGATTGCGGTCATCGATAACGATGAGGCGATTCAGAATTCGCTAGGAGACCTGGTCGAGTCAGCTGGGCTTTTGGCTCGTTGCTTCGGATCCACAGCAGAATTCCTAGAATCGAGTTGGCATGGTCAGGCCGCGTGCTTGATCGTTGATGTCCACAAGCCAAAAACGTTGGGTCGGCAGTTGCAAATGTTTAATACGACCGACGATCTCACCCACCGCAAGCGCGTCGAGGAAGAGCTGCGAAGTCAGTTCTATCTCAGCGAAGGGCAGCGCCTTGCCGATATGGGCAGCTGGGCCTTCAACGCAGCTGGATTCGAATACTGGTCCTGCGAGTTGTTTCGGATTTACGGCCTTGATCCGAATGGCAGACCGCCAACAGTAGAAGAATATTTGGCTCTTGTACACCCGGAAGATCGGGAGTTCATGGCACAAGGAATTCGGAAGATGTTGGTTGACCGTCGCGAATTCGACTTCACCAAACGAATTGTGCGGCCTGACGGAGAAATTCGTCACATCCGTTGTGTGGGTGTTCCGGTCACGCAAGCGGGGGCTTTCCAGGGGTTCCTTGGAACAGGGATGGATGTTACCGAGCAAGAGCAATTGACTCAGGAGTTGCAGCGCCGTGAGGCGTACTTGGCGGAGGCCCAGAGACTCAGCCAGACAGGCAGTTGGGCATGGAGTCCAGACCAGGATATCAGGTACTGGTCGGAGGAATGCTACCGCGTTCTGAGTTTCGATCCACGGGATGGTTTGCCCCGATTCGAAGACTTCTTGCAGCGGCTTCTTCCCGACGACCAACCCGGCTTCAGGGAACTAATCCAGACGGCTATCCGCGAGAAGGCAGAGTGGGAGGCGGACTACCGCATCGTGCATCCGGATGGCCCCGTCAGGGACATTCACGTCGTAGCTCATCCGGTTCTGAGCACGTCCGGCCATCTCGTGGAGTTCGTGGGTACCGTGATTGATGTCACTGAGCGTAAACGAGCTGATCAAGAACGTGCAAGGCTCCATCAGTTGGAGGCCGATCTGGCACATATCAACCGCGTGAGCATGATGGGAGAATTGGCTGCCTCGCTGTCTCACGAGCTCAAGCAGCCAATCGCTGCCACCGTTACAAATGCTAAGACCTCCATACGATGGCTGAAGCGCGACCAGCCGGATTTGGAAGAGGCGTGTGAAGCGGCAGAGAGGATCGTGGAGGACGGAAAGCGTGCCGCTGACATCATCGACCGCTTACGGTCGTTGTACAAGAAGGCTCCTCCAAAGCGTGAGCTTGAGGAGATAAACGAAATCATCGGCGAAATGGTCGTACTGTTGAGGGGTGAGGCCAACCGGTACGGAGTGTCGATTCGCACAAACCTTGCCGCTGACCTTCCCAACATTTCGGCAGACCGTGTGCAATTGCAGCAGGTGCTCATGAACCTCATGCTCAACGGCATTGAGGCGATGAAGGAGATGGGCGGAGTCCTTACTGTGAAATCGGAACTGGATCAGGATGGCCGCGTGCTGATCTCGGTCAGCGACACTGGCGAGGGTCTGCCGGCCGAAGTGACTGATCAGATCTTTGGCGCCTTCTTCACCACCAAACCACAAGGCAGCGGCATGGGGTTAGCGATCAGCCGCTCAATTATCGACTCCCATGGTGGCCGTTTGTGGGCGATCGCGAATGACGGACGGGGCGCGACATTTCATTTCACTCTGCCTACCGCAGCTCAGGAAGGGAACGTCCCTGCTACCGGAACGTGATTGGGCGTTTCTCGGGTTCCTCGTAAGTGTCAGAGGAAACATACGGTTTACAGATTGAATCACGAGTCGACGTGATTTCGCCAATTGAACTCCTTCCAGCCGTTCGCAACACTCGTATGACGAACGCGGGATGCAGTCGGCCGGTGCGACTGACATCCGGCCGAGGTCAGGTTTGGTAAGATTCTGAGCGCCATGGTTACCCATGTCGATTCCACGTTGCCCCGCGTGATGTTTACCTCAAGAGCGCGGGACTATCATGTTCTGCGATCGTTTCTGGTTTGCGTGTTATTGCTGTGGCTCACGTTAAGCGCGGCTCACGCATTGGATCCGAACAAACGCCTTACCCAATACGCACATACTGCATGGCGAATACAAGACGGATTCTTTCCGAACACTCCGTTTTGGATTTCAGAAACAAAGGACGGATACCTCTTGGTGGGCGGCAGCAGTGGCGCATTGCGTTTTGACGGCGTCCGTTTTACTCCCTGGTCGGCTCCGATCGCTTCTACACCATTTATCCACCCTGTCAGTGTGCGAGCAGGAGAATTTTGGATTGCCACTCGAAGCGAGCTCGCTCACGTTAGGGACAATGTCGTGATTTCCCGTTACGATCTTCCGGGAATTTACGCCATACACAAAGATTCTGACGGATCTGTGTGGGCTCTTTCTTTACAGACTCCGGACCGAGTTCTATGTCAGGCAACGGATACGAGAATCCGCTGCTTCGGGAAGGCAGAGGGTATAACGATTCACGTCCCGTCTTCATTCATCCCTGATGGGAAAGGAGGATTCTGGATCGGAGGCGACACGTCATTGCTCCATTGGAAGATGGGTGCAGTTTCTGAGATCTACAGTTCTCAGCACCTTCAGTCAAACGTAGGGCAAATCGGCATCGGGAGTCTTCTTGAGGATTCCGACGGTTCCTTATTGGTCGGAATCGAGGTGGCGGGGCCGGGACTTGGGCTTGAAAGACTCCGCGACGGTGTTCTGACGCCGGTAGTTCTGCCAAACTTCGATGGAAGTAAGCTCCCAATCAATGCGATGATTGAAGATTCCGATAAAAACCTTTGGATAGCGACATACGGGAAAGGCATCTACCGCATCCACGGCCAAACCGTCGAACATTTTGGACGAGTTGACGGCTTATCCAGCGACAGCGTCTTTGATCTGTACGAAGGCGACGACGGTATAGTCTGGGCGGCCACGTCCGATGGGATTGACAATTTTCGGGATCTTCCGGTCACTACCTTTTCGACTTCCGAGGGGCTTGGACACGACGCGGCCGTTTCGGTCATGGCCAGTAAAGACGGGACGGTCTGGGTGGGAAATCTCGGCACTCTCGATTTCATTCGAAACGGAGCCGTTTCCTCAGTTCGCGTGCCCGGACACCAAGTCAGTTCATTGCTCGAAGACCATCAGGGCAACATTTGGGTTGGCGTTGACGACGGGCTCTTCATCTACAAAGATGGCCGCTTCCGGCGTATCCCGGAACCTAATCATCACCCACTGGGTTTGATAGTCGGCATCACAGAGGATGTCGACGGCAATATTTGGGCGGAATGCAAAGGCGCACAAAGAAGACTCATCCGCATCCGCGATTTCAAGGTGCGCGAGGAGTTCTCCGAGCCTCAAGTTCCGGGGGCTCATGCCGTTGCGGCAGATCCGAAGGGCGGAATTTGGCTGGGCACAGTCTTAGGTGATTTGACGTTTTTCCGGCAAGGTATTGCGCGTACATTTCCCTTGAAGCTAAAGGGCAAATTGTGGGCCTATCAAATTGCCGTTGATCCCGATGGGGCAGTGATCACTGCATCTGATGACGGACTTGTGATGCTCCGCGCCGGCAAAGTTCAGCACCTGGGCAAAGAAAACGGACTTCCTTGCGACGGGGTCACTGGCTTCGCTGTGGACGACAACAGAAACCTATGGCTCAATACGCCCTGTGGATTTATGGAGATTGCAGCCTCGGACGTCCAACGATGGTGGATTCATCCAGACACCATCGTTCAGGCACGGCTGTTCGGTACGTTGGACGGAGCTCTACCAGGTCTCGTGCCTTTCAATCCGGCCGCGAAATCTCCCGACGGGCGCCTGTGGTTTGTAAACGGTGTGGTTCTTCAGATGATCGACCCGTCACATCTCTCGGGTGACGGGACGGTTTCGCCGGTCTACGTCGAGTCCGTTGTTGCTGACCGAAAGCAATATAAACCACAAGAAGGTCTTCAACTTCCGCCTTTGACTCGTGATCTCCAAATTGGCTACACATCGCCGAGTTTTCTCATTCCTCAAAAGGTGAAGTTTCGCTACCGACTTGACGGCCATGATCGGGATTGGCAAGACGCGGGCACTCGTCGCGAAGCTTTCTATACCCAGCTGGATCCCGGGAAATATCGGTTTCATGTAATAGCGTGCAATAGCAACGGCGTCTGGAACGAGGCAGGCGCAGCCCTGGATTTCAGAGTTGTGCCAGCCTGGTACCAGACGGCCTGGTTCCGCGCGCTGTGTGTGGGGGCGTTCCTGGCGTTAGTTTATGGGGCTTATCAATTTCGCGTTCGGCAACTGCGGCGTCAGGAAAAGAAGCTGCGGGATGTGGTTGAAACCATTCCAACATTTGCCTGGACCGCTCTGCCCGACGGCGCAGTGGACTTCATCAATCATCACTGGGTGGAATATACGGGTTTGTCCATGGAGAAGACGATGGGCTCAGGATGGGAAGCCGCGGTTCATCCTGCAGACTTGCTGCGCGATGTTGAGAGATGGCGCGCCGCGGTGGCGTCTGGCGAACCCTTCGAGATTGAGGTGCGTTTTCGGCGTGCGGCGGACGGTGAGTATCGCTGGTTCCTGAGTCGCAGTGTGCCCCTGCGGGATGCGCATGGCAAGATCGTGAAGTGGTACGGCATCTCGACCGATATTGAAGATCGCAAGCGTGCCGAGAACGAGCGTGAGGCGCTCCGGGCAGACCTTGCGCATGTGAATCGCGTGAGCATGATGGGTGAATTGGCGGCCTCGCTCTCCCACGAACTGAAGCAGCCCATCGCCGCGACAGTGACCAATGCCAAGACCTCAATCCGATGGCTTAAGCGCGACCAGCCGGATTTGGATGAGGCATGCGAGGCGTCAAGAAGGGTTGTCGAGGACGGAAAGCGTGCCGCTGACATCATCGACCGTTTACGGTCGTTGTACAAGAAGTCTCCTCCACAACGTGAGTTGGTAGAGGTAAACGATATCGTCGGCGAAATAGTCGTGCTGCTTCGGGGAGAGGCCAACCGGTATGCAGTTTCGATGCGCACAGACCTTGCCCCTGACCCTCCCAACATTTTGGCAGACCGTGTGCAATTGCAGCAGGTGCTCATGAACCTCATGCTCAACGGCATCGAGGCGATGAAGGACATGGGCGGAGTCCTTACTGTGAAATCGGAACTGGTCCAGGATGGCCAAGCGCTGATCTCGGTAAGTGATACCGGCGTAGGACTGCCCGCCGAAAAGACCGATCAGATTTTTGGCGCCTTTTTCACCACCAAACCACAGGGCAGCGGCATGGGGTTAGCGATCAGCCGCTCGATCGTCGAGTCGCACGGGGGCCGTCTATGGGCAACGTCCAACTCCGGCCGGGGCGCGACATTTCATTTCACTTTGCCGACCGCAGCCGAAGCGAGAGAGCCCGCAACGGGAACTTGATTCGGTGCCCCTTAGGCCGCCCCTCGGTCAACGTCGGCGAGCTACGCCGGTGTATTCATCTCGGACCTGCTTCAATTGCGGTTCCCGGATTTCCTGGACCATTGAGGTCACAATTGGTCGCTGGTAGGCCGGATGACAAAATTCCAAATGCATGCCTCGGCCGACGAAGCGGCGTTTCAACATCGAACCGCCCCAGGTCGAACCCGCAATGGCTACCCGAATTGGTTCCGGACAGTAATCGGGATGTCCCGAGATCAGCGCGTGGTTATCGTCCAGGAGCACAACCTGATAACAGTGATTCTGGGTTTGAATCTCTAGCACAGTAGCGGGTGGCAGATTGTTGAGGAACACGCCCCCTTCGATTTCAGATTGCACGATGTTTCGATTCACTTCATCGCTGAGGTTGGAGTGACAGCGGAATGGACGTGAACTGGTGGACAAGGGAGCCCCTCACCAAAGGCCCCCAAAGTCTACATCGTTTTTGAGCGGCCAACAAGGATTGATTAACGCATGGGGAAACAGAAGTATACTGTTGGTCAGGCACTGCGAAGGAAGTCGAGGTTTTTATGGCAGAGAACATATTAGAAAAAGCGGACGCCCAGGTCGCCGAATCGATCCACAGGCTTTCACGCGCAACATCTGCGATGGCAGAGGCGATCGACGAGAGCGTAGACCTTATGAAACGGTCCATAAAACGGAGCAGTGATGCCGCCGAAGAACTTGTGGATGATACAACTCAGCGGATCAAGCGCCACCCCCTCGAAGCAACCGCTGGGACGTTCATACTGGGCGTCATCGTCGGAGGGTTCATTAGCTGGATGATCAGCCGACGGTAGACACCAACCTGCGATGTCGGAAGATGCGTGTTTTGTTGCTGAGTGACGTGGCAGGGGTAGGCACCCTCTAAGACCGAGGCGAAGCGTCATCTGTCCTAGTTTCAACCTGATCGGACATTTGATAGACTCGCGCGACCCGCGCGGAAGAGAATGTCAGAATCAAGTTAAAACTAGAACCGCCAAGGATTACTCTTTTGCTATTGGCAGCCCAAGTCTTCGCACCAGGTCCTGAAATCGTGCTTCCCGCTGCAACACGTCGAAATCCGGCTCCACTTTGATGGTAATCAAGGAGGAGCATCGGCGTTCGTAGCAGCTCTCGAGCAGCGCTAGCGCCTCCTCTCTTTCTCCAATCTGCGCATAGCATCGGGCCGCTTCAACCAAGGCGCCGCCGTTCTTGAGTGTTTCGCCACTCTGGCGCAAGAGAGCCCGAAAGCCGGCGGTCTGGAACGTGCGCCCAATGATGCGTGCTTTCTCTGGAGTGGTCGTCGCCTGCCGAAGGGTGACAGCTTCCTTGAAAAGATTGTTGTGGCGTAACGAACCTTCCAACCAAAATAGGGCAACGCCAAAGTGCGGATCTATTTGTAGGGTCTTGCGCGCCTGAGTGATGGCTTCATCATATCGGTGGGCCCAATAAAATGACCGCGCCAGGTTGGCGTTAATGATCAGCGAGAAAGGATCAAGCTCCAGGGCTCGCTCGTGCTCACCGATCGCTTCGTCATGTCGACCTTGCACCGAAAGGTACCCGCCGTACCAATTACGACCCAGTGCATCGTTTGGATTGAGTTGAAGGGCGCGATTAAACTCTCTTTCGGCATTTTCCCAGTTCCAGTCGTACCACGTATATGCCGTGGCCAGGGCATAGTGGGCCCTCGCCAGTTTGTCATCTAGTTCAAGAGCTCTTGCCGCAGCCTTCTTCCCCCGAGTCAGCGCTTCCTGGCTCGGAATGGCACCGTAGGCGCCCGCTACCAGATAGGCGTCGGCGAGGCCCGAATAGGCAAGGGCAAAATTCGGGTCACTCTCGATTGCTTGGTTGAAGTACTCAATTGCCTGTTCCCATCCCTGGCTCGTGTACTGGTAAAAGAAATAGCGCCCCTTAAGATACAGCCCGTAGGCCTGTGGGTTTACGGTTTGCACTTGATCAAGCGGCCTCACAACGATGTGTACCCGCCGGGCGATGTCGGTTGCAATCTGGCCCTGCAGATCAAGAATCTCACTGACATCTCGTTCGTAAGCTTCAGCCCACAAGTGCATGTCCGTAGAGACCTGAATCAACTGGGCCGTAATTCGCACGTGGTCACCGGAACGCATCACGGTCCCTTCAACCACTGCGTCCACGTTCAGTTCCCGCCCAATCTCTTGAATGCTCTTGGTCGTCCCTTTGTAGCGCATGATCGAGGTACGGGAGGTTACGCGTACGCTGCCCATCTTGGCCAGACTGGTGATGAGCGCATCTGTCATCCCGTCGGCAAAGTACTCTTGTTCTGGATCGCCAGAAAGATTTGCCAGCGGAATCACCGCAAGAGCTGAGATTTGCGGGCTGTGCTGCCATCGGCTCGCCATCCAGAGTCGGGCAGCGCCGAGGTTCCCAGCAATCACAATCCCCAGGCAAGCCACCACGGCCGTGGCCACTGCTAGCCGGAGCCGACTCGAACCCTGTCGCGCAGCCTTCGGCTCAGACTCTACCTGTTCATGCCCGTCGTGTGTAACGGGTGCAATGAAGCGATAGCCTTTCCGTGGCAGCGTTTCAATGTAGTGGGGCTGTTCAGCCGAATCTCCCAGAGCCTCCCGTAGGTGATTGATTGCCTTGTTCAACCCACGATCGAAGTCCACGAAAGTGCCTTCTGGCCACAATCGGGCCGCAAGTTCCTCGCGGGTTACGAGTTCGCCAGGCTGCTCCAGTAACGCCAGGAGGAGCCGCAAAGGCTGTTCACGGAGCCTTGTCTTCTTTTCGCCGTTGGCTAGTTCTCCAGTACGGGAATCCAGCGCAAACACCCCAAAATGGTAAACGCGGGCGAAAGGGATAGGGCGTCCCATGGGATGTACCTCGGAAGGGTTGGAAACAGTGTACTACCCATCGGCACTCCCGATTACTCGACCTCGATAGCGCCTGTAACTTATTGCAAGCCTAGGGGATTCTTCAGGGAATCAATATTCCACGCGTAGGGAACACCGCGGGCATTGACACTTACGGCTGTCCCAGGAAAAGTGGCCACAGGATTAGCGGATGGGACTCCACAAGGGGGTGAGCATTCGAAATCCATCCTTGGGTTTCGCGAAGGTAAGTGCTCGTCTACTCACCAGACCGAATCGGACTAAGCGATCAGTGCTGAAGATTTCAAGCCGGCATCGACGAAGAGCATGATCCACTTGGAATACGCTTTGTCGTCGCAATGATCGAAATCTGGCCTAACTAGTGGCAGGCTCCTTCGGAGATGGAAGGGTTGAAGTCCAGACCAACAGCTCACTATCAAGGGGGATACAGATCATGACACGCCTTCTTTTCATGCTCCTCGCAGTACTGGTGCCCCTTCAAGGCTTTGCGAAGGAAGAGTTTGACACCTTCGAGCTGAATATCTTGTTTGTCAACGGTACGAAGAATACGAGTAACAGCGATCTGGAGCGCAATGTCATTATCCCTTGGGTGGAAGAGGCGCAGCGGCAATATTCCGTGAAACCGAGCCTCAAGGTGACATACACCATCGAGCGGCAGACCACGGCGGGAGGGCGAGACCTCTCAGATCTGCACTTCGATGGGCGGGCCGCCTACGACAAATTCATGGACGAACATTTCGACAACTATGCCAGGACAGAGACAGACGGCCACCTGACGATTTTGGTGGGGGATAAGTTGGCTTGGACGGATCCTTTCGGCAAGGAGCAGAAATGGGGCGGGTACTCCAATTTTCCGCACGACGTCAATCCGTTCGACCGCAAGAAAGGCATTTGGCTCTCGGAGACGGCGAGCAAGTTCGTGCTGACGCACGAGTTGGGCCACTTCTTCAGTCTGAAGCACACGTTTGAGCCGTACATCGGACTCAATAAACAGTGCAACGAAGAATTCGGGAACAAGAATGTGTTCAATCCTGACCTCGGTCATTGCAATTCATGCAACGGCAAGATCGCGCCCAGAGGTGACGATTCCTATGTCTGCGAAGGGGGCGTGAGCAACATCATGGATTACTGCCTGAGCCTGATGGCCGACGATAAGGGGGAATTTACCGTCATCGGGACCGAGACCCTCAATGTCTGCCAGCAGGAACGGGCGGCCAATCAGCGCCGTCAATACATGACAAACGACGGCAAAGTGAACTACATCAAATTGGCGGGGCTCCGAGGCGAGGGGGCCTGCGAAACAGATGCCGATTGTCACGAGAACGAGTTCTGCACAGCCGGGATCCTGGATTTGACGCGGAACGTCTGCAAAGAGAAAAAGCCGCTGGGCAGCTCGTGCACAGACAAGCGGCAATGCGCTTCCGATCGGTGCAATCTGGCGCAATGCGCATCTCCGGATGAATGCCAATCCGACGCAGACTGCGGCGCCGGGAACTATTGCGGCGACCCGATCGAGGGAAGGCGCACGTGCAAGATGAAATTAGAGGATGGTGCGATATGCACCAAGGCGGAACAGTGCCAGGCTGGTCGCTGCAAGACGGGGTTCTGCTCAGCCGCCGCCTCGGCAGCGATGGGGGAGTCCTGCCGCTTCGATGACGAGTGCCGCGAGGGGACCTGCAACGCGGCGATCGGCGGCGCCACCAAAGGTACCTGCGTTTGCAACAGCGACGCCGATTGCGGAACTGGCAAGTGGTGTGACAAGGGTCTCGATCTCAAGGTCAATGCCTGTCGGACAAAATTGAATAAGGGCGAGAAGTGCGGCAAGTTTGGTTCAGTGGGTAACGATCATAAGTGTAAATCGGGCGAATGCTCAGGGGCTCCAAAGTACGAGTGTAAGTAGACTTTGGGGACTTAGACGGACTAGACGCAGCTGGGCGCTCTCGAGTCATAAACCATAAGCGAACTCTGAATATTTGGAAATACTCATTTACTTTGCTCAAACCTTGTGGCCTTTACGCAGATGCAGGGAGCAACCCAGGGGATCCTGAACAGCTCCCGAGGAGGGAAGTCCGATGATCCGCGCAGCAGTCCTTGCATTAACTATCAGCATCGTTGCTTCAAGCGCATTGGCGCAACAGGAACCGGCTATAGAAACCAGCTCAGGAGTCCTGTCGCGCGCACCGGACAACGTGCCGAATCCAGCGATCTCGCCGGCGGAGCGCGAGTTGATGCGCGAACGTTTCGAGGAGCTCATCGAGCATTCACAAGGTACGATAGATGACAATCCTCCCGGCCCGCCTGGACTTCCACTTGTCGAGGACCCGGAAACAGTCGTCGTCGAGCTCGTCCCCTCAAACAATGGGGGCTCGGCAGCTTCGGCAGCACACCCTCCCAACAATCAAGAACGGTTAAGCGCTGCCGCCTCAACTTCGGACCCTGGCGACTTTGTGATCGGGAAAAAAGTCAGCGACCCTAACCCCGTAGGCCAGACGCTCGTTGTGGAGCCGGGCGTCTCGAACATGGGACAGAGCGTCTTTTACCTCAGCAACAATCTGGCCGACTATTCCGCGGACGGCGGCACCACCTTCACGTCGCTTACCATTCCGGGCGGCCCGAGCGACGCTCCGAACTTTTGCTGCGATCAAACTATTGTGTTTGATCCCGGGCGCTCGATCTGGCTCTGGAGCCGGCTCTATACCGCCAAAAGCGGCGGCAACTCCATCGTGGAGATTTCAGTCATCAAGAACCCGCCCACCGTGGCGTGTACCTACGTCTACGATCCGGGTGGTACTGCGAACAATATCTTCGTTGACTACCCGCAGCTTGGGCTGAGCGACAACAAGCTTTATCTGGCGACCAGCGAGTCCCAGGCCGGCTCATGGCTGCGCTCGCGCATGCTGCGGATGGATTTGGATAAGTTGCTCGCCTGCCCGCCAACCGTCGGGTTTCGAGCTATCGATTTTCTTCCCAAGTCGAAGCGCGTGTGGACACCGATTCGCGGAGCCAAGGGGATCATGTACTGGGCGAACCTGGACGATGCGAGCCATCTGCGTATCTGGACATGGCCGGAGACGGACAACGCGGCGACTTCTGTACTGAAGATGGTGCAAACCACTACCTTTGCCAACCCCGACTGCCACGGCGGCGCGAACAATCAGGACTGGATGAAATCCAAGGGCTGGCACATTTGGGAAGGGTTTTTGCGCGGTGCGTTGGCGCGAGGCGGCGTCGATTCGGCCTGCCCCGACTGCGGAAGGTTGCAGTTTTACTGGAACGCCGCGAAAGACTCCAAGCATATGCAGGCCTATGTCCGCTCCGCCGTCTTCGACCTGCCGGGCCTTAATGTGCTTGCCGAGCCGAATGTGCATAACAAGGACTTTTGCTATGGATACGCAGACGTTCATCCCAACGCTCGCGGCGATCTGGGTGTGACCATTGCCTTCGGCGGCAGGGACGGAGGAAACGGCCGGGCGCTCGCCGCCGGCGTGGCCATCGAAGACGAGTACACCACCGGCTACAAGCTGGAAACTGTCTACGTCACCACCGATGGCACGGACATGCCGTCGAGCAAGAACAAGAGCTGGGACCAGCGTTACGGGGACTACTTGAGCGTCAAGCCCCACAATCCTTGCCCGCTGTGGTGGGTCGCCGGCAACTATGCCCTCTCCGGCGGAGGCGGGCCGTCGAATGTTGTCGCTAACTATATCGAGTTCGGCCGTCAACGTGACAAGAATTGCTGGGACCGCTGGAACCAAGTAGTCCCTAAAGTTCTCCCGTAAGCCAGCGCGAATCCCGCGAGCGGCAGAGCTTTTTCCGCTAGTGGTAGCCAGCGTCTTTCCAAAAGCGCCTGGTCGGCCGCCGTCTCTTGCACCTGCTGCAGCCGTCCCCGCCCCGCTTTTGCGTCTGCCGCCAGACGCTCACGGTCATCTGCCTCCCTCCTTGCTTTTTCTGTCGCTCGCCTGCGCTCTCGCTCTAAGCAGGCCCGCTCGGCAGCCACCCAGCGCTCGCTCTCCAGTTCTCTCAGCTCGCCGGAAACGGATTCTCCAGCGACGGACTCTGCGGGGTGAACAATTCCGCGCCCTTCGGCAGGATGTGCATGTCATCCTCGAGGCGCACTCCGAACTCCCCGCGAATGTAGATACCCGGCTCGTCGCTGAACGTCATGTTGGCTTGTAGCAGAAGCTTGTCGCCGCCTACCAGATACGGCCATTCGTGCCCGTCCATTCCCATGCCGTGCCCCACACGGTGGGTGAAGTACTTGTAACCGGGACCGTAGCCTGCGTCGACGATGACCTTGCGCGCAGCGGCGTCCACCTGTTCGGCGGGAAGACCTGGCCGCGCCGTCGCCACTGCGGTAGCCTGCGCCTGGTGCACGATGTCGAAGACGCTCTTCATTTTGTCCGTCGGCTTGCCTAGCACGAAAGTTCGGCTAATGTCGGAAGCGTAGCCCTCGACCGAGCAGCCACCGTCCATCAGCAGGATCGCTCCCTCGCGAATCTCCTGCGGTTGGATGGAACCGTGGGGCAACGCGGAGTACTCGCCCACTTGCACCTCGGCGCCGCCCTGGAAGCCCTGTTGCTCATGCGCCAACCGCACCAACTCGGCAAACTGCTGCTGCGTCATGCCCGGTTGCAAAGCGTGATAGGCAGCGGCATAGGCTGCGAGCGTCACGTGCGCCGCCAGCCGCATCAGCGCAATCTCGTGGTCGCTCTTGATCATGCGGCAGCCCGCTGTGACCGGAGTCGCACTGACAATCTCCAACGCCGGCAGCGCCATGCCGATGTTGTTGCTGAAGACGAACGGAGTCTTCTCTTCGATGCCGAGCTTGCCGGTCTTCAGTCCCAGATCGGTCACGCCCTGTGCGACGCGGGCATATGGATTCTCATCTTCCTGCCAGGTGCGCACGTCGGCTTTCTCGCTGAAGGGGCCTTTGGAAAGCTGCTCGCGCGCGCGGTCCTCCTCAAATGCCGGGCAGACAAAGAACGGATCGCCCTTGGCCGGCAGGAACATGCCGAAGAAGCGTTCGCTTACCCACCAGTGCGCTCCGCTGTAGTACGTCAGCGAGCTGCCGTTGGTGACTGCGATGGCTTGCAGGCCGTTCTGCTTCATGAGCTGCCGGGCGCGCTCTACCCGGGCGCGCCTCTCGTCGGCGCTGATGGGAACGGCTTCGCTTTTGCGCGACTTCAGAGCGGCAATCGATGGCGGAAGCTTCGCAGCTTCCTGCGGAGCAGCCTGTGCGGAGGTGGCAGCCGATACGACGCCTGCGGCAGCGGCGCCCGCGCTGATACTCAGAAAACGACGGCGTGAAGATTTCATTGTGTGTGTTATTCCCCGAGAGTACGAACGGAGAAGTATTGTATGCGCTTATTGAACTGGCTGCCAAACGAGCTAGCGGTGCGAGCTTTGTATCAGGGCCCGACTTCAGTCGGGCCGCAACGATCACCTTATTCCCTGTCATCCTGAGGTCGCCGCGGCGACCGAAGGACCTGCTTCCGGTGGCGTGGCGACGATCGTTCGTAGTCTCCGACCGGGTCGTGCGATCGACCAAAAGCTCACACTAGCCATCCTTGTTGTGCGATAGGCGAGAGCAGGTCCTTCGCTCCGCTCAGAATGACAACTCAAGATTTCTGCTCGCCAAACGAGTATTCGCCTAGAAGCTGAACTTCAGCGCCAGTTGAATATCGCGCGGCCCTCCTCCGCCGAGGAACGGGTTACCGATGCCAACATCAGGTGTCGCCGTAATCGGCAGATACCCGATGCCGCGGCCGGTCGCGGTCAATCCGTTTTGTGTCGCGTCAACCGTGTAATTGGGCAACAACGGATTACTGAAGTTCGGATGGTTGAGGATGTTGAAGAAGTCGGCTCGGAATTGCAGTGCCATCGACTCCTTGATCTTGAAAGTCTTACTCAGTGAGATGTCGAGATTCGTGTAGCCGGGACCCTGGATGGCATTACGCCCCAGGCTGCCGAAGTGGCCGCCGTTGGCGCAGCCAGTCGCTGAGTTCGGATCGTAGCTGCCGCCGTTGCAGGGCACTGCGAACGCTGAGAGATTCAGGAACTGATACGGGGCACTCGTTCCGGCATACGGGTTGCCCACGAGATCGGGGCGACCATAGTACTCACCGGAGCCGTTGAAGTTAAAGTTGTAGCCGTCGATCCAACTGACGTTGACCGGCTGGCCCGTGTTCCAAACCAGCGATCCGTCAAGCGACCAGCCCGACAAGAGTGCCTTCATCTTTTGGCTGTTGGGAAGCGCGTAGGTCCAGAAGAATTGCAGCCGTTGGCGGGTATCGAAGTTGGAGTTAGCACGCTCGGCCGCCGTGTTGTAGCTGTTGTCAGGCTGGCTTGCGTTAGGAACGTAGTCCTGGCCATCACTGGCATTGTCGATGGAATGCGCCCAGGTGTAGTTGAGCTGCGAGTTTAGGCGATGCCAGCTCGAGAACTTCAGGCTCGCCTGCAAAGAGTTGTAGATGGAACTTGCCGACGATTGAAGCTGGTTCACATAGCCGCGATCAGGAAATGGGAACGACCCGTCGGGCAGCCCCTGGTTAAGGTCGATGTAGCGAAACAGCTTGGTGCCGTGCGATCCGACATACCCCAATTGCAAGGCGACGCCGTTAGCGATCTGATGCTCGACGTTTAAGTTCCAGATCTGCACGTAAGGCGTGCTGAAGTTCTGCTTTACGGTAAAGACGTCGTTCGAGGCGTAGCCGGTATAAACCGGCTGACTGGCGTTGAGCAGCGAGGTTGTGCCGCCGCTGCCGACAAAGCCGATCGGCGCGGGACCGATTCCGTTGTATGCCGGACCGGGGTTGAAGGTGTTGAACGGAAGCTGGCCGACAAACAGGTCCTGCGGGAAGGCGTCATAAAACAGGCCATATCCTGCGCGCAGGACGGTGCGTCCATCGCCGAACATGTCGTACGCGACGCTGATGCGAGGAGCGAAATTGTTCCAATCCTTCGGGTAAAGAGTTGACGGCGAGCCCGAGGTTCCGATCTGTTGCAGCTCGTCGCTGGGTGTGAGGATGCTGAACAGGTTGTTCTGCTGCTCCGATCACGCCGTAGTAGTCCCAGCGCAATCCATAATTCAATGTGAGGTTGCGCTTGAGCCGCCACGAGTCCTGCAAGTACAGCGCGAAGCTATCCTGATAGGTAACGCGCTGGGAATAGCCTTCGGCAGAGCGTCCGCCGCTGGGAGTTCCCGCCAGAAAATCATCGAAGCTATCGAAGTGCAAAACGCCTCGATAACCGTTATCGAAAAAGCCGTTGACGGTGGTGCGGCGAAACTCAAATCCGGTTTTCCAGCTGTGAGCTCCGGGGTTGTAGGAAAGGTTGGTGAAGAACTGCCAGTTGGTATCGATGCGGCCGCGCGGCACGCTGCTGTTGGCGCCAATGGTTGCGGTGCCGTCATTGAATTGAATCAGCGGCAGGCCGTAATCGCGCGGTAGCGCTCCCGGTGGCAGGGTGTTAAGGCCGATGCTTGCCGGATTAAAATTGTCGTCCTGCGCGAAGAACTGTTCCGCGAAACGGTTCCAGCCGCCGCGGAACTCGATCAGCGTCTTAGGATTGATGACGTGGGTGTAAGACAGCGACACGATCTGCACCCGGGTCGGCGTTGTCGTGTTGAACCCCGGCGCCACGCCGCCGCCCACGATCGCCAGCGGGAAGCTCTGATTGCTGTTGCCGAAGTAATAGCGCCCTGTCAGCAGATCGTCCTTACCGCCCAGGTGCTGGTCAATCTTGGCGATCACGCTGTCGACCGTGTTGGTGAAGGGAGTGGTGAGCACCACACTCTCGGTCGACGGATTGTTCGGATCGCCGGCCGGCAACGCTCCCCAGGGGTTCCGGTTGAGAATCCCCTGCACCACCGGGTTGATCGGGCCGTTGTTGGCGACGAAGTTTGTGATCTGCGCCTGCGTCGGAACATTCGCGGGAGCCGGAATGCCTCCACTCTCGCGCTGCCCCTCATACGACACGAAGAAGAACGTCTTGTCCTTAATGATAGGGCCACCCAGCGATCCGCCGAACTGGTTGTTGTGGAATGCGTCCTGCCTCTGCCCCACCTGGTTGAAGTAGTTGCGCGCATCGAGCGCATTGTTACGGAAGAACTCATAAGCGCTGCCGTGCAGGCGGTTGGTGCCCGAGCGCGTAACCAGGTTCACCACTGCACCGGAGTTGCGTCCGTATTCGGCTTCCGTATTCGAGAGCACAGGCACTTCGGTTAACGCGTCAATCGGCAGGATGGTCGCCGGCGTTCCGAAGACTCCGCCCTGATTGATGGCGGGCAGGTTGCGGTAGCCGTCGTTCATGTCGGTGCCGTCGAGCAGGTAGTTGTTCGAGCGGCCGCGATTGCCGTTAATGCTGAACAGTCCGTAGGAGCCGGGCGAGTCCGCTGCGCCGCTGGGATCGCCGGTAGCGCCCGGCACCAGCACCAGCAGCTTGGTGAAATCGCGTCCATTCACCGGCAGAGCGGCCGCAGTCTCTCCCTGGATCACGCCACCCTGATTGTCGGAGGTCGTCTCCACCACCGGGACCTCGGCAGAGACCTCGACGGTCTGCTGTACATTGCCGGGGGAGAGCTTCGCGTCGGCGCGAGCATTGGCCGAAACCATAACCTGGACATTGCTGACCGCGGCCGTGCCGAATCCGGACTTGGTCACGGTGACGTTGTAGGCGCCCGGCGGCAGTTCGGCAAAGGCATACTCGCCGGTTTGGCTGGTCTGCGTGCTGCGGGTGAGGCCGGTGCCCGGGGACGTAACGGTCACCTTGGCATCAGGAATGGCTGCGCCGCTGCTATCGCTGACCGTACCTTGAATTCCGCCGCGAAACGTTTGTGCAGAGACAAAGCATGAACAAAACAAGCCCAAAAGAACGAACCACCGTGCATACTTCATCTTTCACGCCCCGACCGTCGAGAGTAGCTATTGGAGCGTGATTATAAATTCGCGCTGCCGCGCAAGCTACAATCTTTCCATGCCAAGGATTAACCGATTAGATAAGGACCAGGTCGATCAGGAAACCGCCAAAATCTACGATACCTACATCGCGGAACGCGGCAAAGTCCCCAACATGTTTCGCACCGTGGCCCATCGCCCGGAGATCTTCCGCACCATGATTGCGCACTTCCGCGCCATCATGAATACCGGAACCGTTCCCGCCAAGCTGAAAGAGTTGGTGATCGTTCGCACCTCGCAGATCAATCGCTGTGAGTATTGACTCGACTCACATACCGCCTTGGCAAGGCGGCACGGATGGAGCGATGACCAGATCGAGCACCTTTCGGAGTTTCGCAATCGTTCCGATTTCACGGGTGCCGAGAAAGCCGCTCTGGAATTGGCCGAGCGCGTCACCCGCGACCCCCATGAAGTCGATGACGCCTTCTGGGCCGAGCTGCGGAAATATTACGACGAAGGCGAAATTATCGAACTGCTGGCCGCGATTGGGCTGTTCAACTACTTCAATCGATTCAATGACGCGCTAAGAATGGAGCCGACGAAGTGAAGAAGCCGTCAGCTATCGGGTGTCAGCCGTCAGCTAAAGCTGGCTATCGGTAGTTCTTCGAGGATGTCATCCTGAGCGCAGCGAAGGACCTGCTCCTATGGGGTGTGCGAAGTCGATCGTTGGTGCGATCAAGTATCGGCGGGTTCGTAAGTCTGATTCAGGAAGTTCACTTGACTGAAAGAGGTTCCCAATGATTCGTTTTGGAACGCTGTGTTGCGCCTTCCTGCTCTTCTGCATTGCGCTTGCTCCTGCTCAAACCGCCACTCAATCCAGCGCCAGCCAGTTCCTGAACGACGAGGAGTATGCAGTCATGTCAGCTGCATTCAGTGATCTTGTTGGCAAAACGGAGCACGCACAAATCGTGTTACTTGACGAAACCGCAACCGGATTTCCACCAGGTATGGCCGCGATTACTCGATTCGGCGAGAAGAGCCAGAACTTTCTTAAGGATGTTTCGCAGGATACGAGACAAGCGTTCGACTCCCGCAATGAGAAACGGGTGAAGATAGAATCCGCAAAGATCGCAGGCTCTTTCGAGATTATGTTGGTCAGCGATGATGCTGCGAAGAAGTTAGTTGAAGGGGGCAAAGGCTGGGAGTCGTTTCACGGTAAATATCCGAAAGCGTCAGGCATAACGCTCGTCTCGCGTCCAGGTCTGAACTCGGACGGCACACGTGCATTGCTGTATATCGGCACCTCCTGCGACATGCTTTGCGGAGACGGCGTTCTCATACTCATGGGACGAGAAAACGGAGTATGGAAAGTCCTTAAGAAGGAGACCGTCTGGGTGTCGTGAAGTTAGGAAACCGGTTGCTCATGTGACGTGGTGGGACAAACCATGGTTCCGTCCCGTAGGGACAGCAGAGCCCAGCGCTTCATTCAGCGCTGGGAAAGTGCAAGTGGGAATCCAGAGTCGGCTTCAGCCGACGACACCGGTTTCCTAGCAACCTCTCACCAGACGCATCTCCGCTGATATCCGACCCACACTGGCTATATCCAGCTCCATCGCGACGTCGCCTCTTCAAACTGCTTCAACTCCTGCAACGAATAAAACGACCCTCGCCACACGATCCCACCCTGCGCCAGCGTTACGACCACAGACCTCGACATCGCGAACGCGAACAACGCCGTTCCCACGGGATGCAGCAAGAAATACGCCGGCGAAATGTCGCTCATGCTCGCCATACCCCAGTACATGGCAGCAATAGCGAACAAGGCGGCGAGGTATCCGACCCGCGCCCATCCATGCGCGAGCCACACTCCCACAAACGGCCCTGCATTGATGAGCACCACTCCGCAAATCGCGGCGATCGCGAACGGCACATCGAATCGCAGAATGGCGAAGAAGTTCTTGGTCAGCCCGCGCACCATCCCCATTGCGCCCACTACCCAGCGCAGTCTCAGCAGATCGCGGCCAAAGACGCAGCGCTGGTGAAAGCCACCCCGCTTCACCAGCTCCCCCAGCATCATGTCATCGAGTACGGCCATGCGCAGCGCCGCATAGCTACCGATCTTTGCGTAAACCGAGCGGCGAACCAGATTAAACGCGCCCACGCCGATGGCGTCGCGCGATTTCGGGTCGGCAACCTTCCATGGCCGGTGCGCAAAGACAAATTGCGACTGAAAGAACGCCATCATCATGCGCTCGCCCACGCTGTGCATAACCATGGTGGGGAAGAGCACAACATGGTCGGCGCGCTCGCGCTCGGCGTAAACCATGGCGCGGCGCAACGCGTCAGCGCGGAAGACGACATCCGCATCGGTGAACAGCAGCCACTCGCCCGTAGCTTGTTGCGCGGCCTTCCACATGGCATGAACCTTTCCCAGCCATCCCTGAGGCAGCTCAACGACGTGCAGCACCTTCAGCCGATGGTGCGACGCCTCGCCGCGCTCCTGCCACTGCGAGTTGAGTTGATCCATGATCACGCCCGTCGCATCTTCAGAACGGTCGTCGACTGCAATGACTTCATAGTCGGGATAGTCGAGCTGCAACAGCGAAGAGAGGGCCGCCTCGATGTGCTCGGCTTCGTTCCGCGCGGGAACGATAATGCTCACGCGGGGCTGAGGATCAGGGTGCCCCATTCCGCCTTCTTTTGGCGGGGTGGGGGCTTTCGGTGGTACATCGCATTCAGGCGCGCTGATGTCTGCGACCGTCTTGCGATTGATCCAGACGATCATTACGCGTGACAGCCACACGGCGCCAAGAAAGATGCTGAAGATCCACATCAGCGCCTCGCACAGCAAATGCCAATACATCTAGGCGGAAGCCCCTTCCGGCGCGATGGTTGTCAGTTCGGATTCGGGCAGCTCAGGAGCAAAGCGCATCCCATAGAACAACACGCCTGCCGATATGCCCGCCGCCACCACCGCCGCCATGAATCCGGTTTGCAGGTTCGTCTTGTCGGAAATGGCTCCGATCAGATAAGGCGAAAATGCGTCACCCAGCAGGTGGATGGTGAAGACGTTCACCGCAACCGCGGTTGCCCGGATGCGAGCGCTGACCGAGTTCACCAGCGCCGCGTTCAGCGGAGCGGTGTTCAACAGGATGAGAAACTCGCCAACGAAGATGGCGGCATACATCACCCGCCCCGAAACAAACAATGCGACGATCATCGCCGGAATCGACAGCAACATGCCGACGGCCGAAATGAGCTGGTAGGCCGCGCGCGTGCGCCGCAGCAGACGATCTCCCAGCCAGCCTCCGAGCAGGGTGGAAATTGTTCCTGCAACAACGGTGATGCCTCCGAAGACGATGTTCGCCTTGCCGAGCGGAACCTCGCGCATGCGTACCAGGAAGGTCGGCATCCAGACCTGTAGTCCGCCGACGGCGAACGTCATCATCGCCATGCCGAGGCAGACCGTCCAATATGCTTTGTTGCGAAACAATCCAACTACCGTTCCGCGCTCGAAGTTGTCGGCAATGTGATCGCTGGCGCCCCGCTCCGGCTCGTGCAAAAAGAGCACGCCAAACGCCAGCAGCACGCCGGGCAGCGCGCAGATCAGGAATGGCATGCGCCAGCCGTGCGCTTCGCCCAGTGGGCCTCCAATGATGAAGCCCAAGGCCGTGCCAACCGGAATCGCTAGATAGAAAATGGACAGCACTCTCCCACGCAAGCGCTCGGGAAATAAATCGGACAGGTACGCGGGCGAGAAAACCACGAACGTCGCCTCGCCGATGCCGACGATGACGTGACGCAACAGCAGTTCGTCGTAGTTGTGCGTTATTGCTGTCAGCAGCGTGGCCGCGCTCCACACGAAAGCCCCGGCGGCCATGATCCACTTGCGCGGAAAGCGATCGGCCAGAGGCGCGATCAGCGGAGCGGCGACCATGTAACAGATGAAGAACGCTGAAGTGAGGAAGCCGACTTTCTTGTCGCTGAGTCCAAAGTCGGCCTTAATCAGCTCCTGTACCGCGAAGAGGATGGAGCGGTCGATGTAGTTGACGAAGTTGAGCGCCGTCAGCAGCGCCAGCGCAGCCCAGGCATTGGCTCGCGAGTTCATGCGTGCATGGAGATTAGCATGGAGGACGCTCTTCGCCCTTCGACCCTCGCCCTTCGCTTCGGTAGTCCAGTGCACGTTCTCGGCTGGTCCACCGGACCCTCGACCAGACCAGCTCGACCTTGCCATCGAGTTCGCGAGAGGATAGGCGTCTTTTACGATATTGGGAATGACCGGCGAGACATAGTCAGCCACCGGGCACAAGAGTGAAAAGCGGATAGCGAATGGCAGCAAGCGATCTGGCGAAGAGCGAATAGCAAATTCGGTAATTTTAATTCGCCGCAGTGACCGCCGCGCTCGCCGAGATCGTCACCAGCTCCTTCTCCGGGCAGAGCATCTGGTAGGCGCACCAATTGCAGTGGAAGCCCGGCGTCGCATCGAACTTGCCGGCGCGAATGGAGGCGGCTACCTCCGCGATGGTGGCCTCGGCTTTGGCGAGTGCCGCCGAGGTTCGCGTGGTGGCGACGGTGGTTCGGTCTTCGAGATTCTCGAAGACGACAGCCTTTACCCCGCCCAGCTTCTGCATCGCCAGGGCATATACCGACAGTTGCAGGCTCTTTTTGGCATGTTCCTCTGTCTTGGGACGGCCCGTCTTGTAATCGATCACAGTCAGGCCTTCGTCACTTTCATCCACGCGGTCAATGCGTCCCGACACCTGAATCCCCGCGATCTCCATGTCGATGTGGTACTCGATCTTCGCCACCTTGCCGCACGGGGTCGCCGCCGGCGAGTTCAGAAAAGCCAGCAGCTGACGCCGTCCGTTCTTCTCATACAGCTCGCGTTGCAGAGGCTCCTCGATCTTCGCTTTGGCGAATTCATCCAGGAATGAAGCGATGACCGTTTCCGCGTCCACGCTCTTGCCCTTGCGCTGCGCGTCAAAGTAGCCCATCAGCGCAGTATGGATCGCCTGCCCGAACTGCATTGCCGCCGCAGGCTCTTCCGGCAGGTTCCAGTCCCGCTTCAGTTTGTAGCGGAGGGGGCAGGTGTTGTAGTTATCGATCGCGCTGGGGCTGAGGCGCAAGATGCGCGTGGTGTCCAGCGGAGGGATCGCCACCCAATCATGCACCTGCGGATGCGGCGTGGCGCTGGCATGGATGGCGCCTATCACTGTGCCTTCGGGCACTTCGCGGAATTCGATAATTCCGGCCAACGGGCCCGGGCTTCGATTCACCAGTTCGCGCAGATAGCCTGCCGGCGCAGGATTCTTTTTCCCTCCCAGCTTGCCGCACAAAATCAGCTCGTCCTCGGCCCGCGTCACTGCCACATAAAACAGCCGGCGTTCTTCCTCCTCGTGGAGGTCCTTGGGATCGTCCTCCTCCGGAACGTTGCCACGATTGCGCAGCGCTTTGGGGAACTCGACAAGGTCCTCCTTGTAACTCACCGGAAAGCTGGGCGACGCCACCCGAATGACGCATACGACAGGGAATTCCAGCCCTTTGGCCGCGTGCGCCGTCATCAGGTGTACCGCATCAGCGGGCACGCCACTCGATTTCTCTTTGCCCGATTCCAACAGCAGCTTGTCAGGTGTGCCGTCCTCGTCGACGTCAGGCCGGCAAACCTTGCCGCCCGCATCCATGAACAGCTCTAGATAGTTGAGGAACTCGCTTAGCGTGCCGTTGCCAGAGAGCGCCTGCGGCTTTTTCTCCCAACACTGCACAAACTCAGCGAAAGCCTTGCGGCTCTCGACGGGCGGCAGAACAAAACAGCGCTCGACGATGGCGATTGCCGCCACAGCTTTATTGTCGGCCGAGCGCAGCAGCCGTCGCGCCTCCGACAACGCGCTGAGGACCTCGCCTCCGCCTTCGACAGTTGCAAGTTCCTTCTCGGCATCAACTGTGTCGCCGGCGTTGGCAAAGGCGGTACGAAGATGGGCTGCATTTACCTTGAATTGCCGCAGCGACGCCACCCGTACCGCGCTGACCGCGTCACCTGCATGGATGACTTTGAGCACCGCCAGCAGATCGCGAACCTCGCTGGTCTCCAGCAGGTCGACGCCTTCCACCACGAACGGAATGTTGCGTTCGCGCAGTTGTTGAACGACCTCGTCGCGATTGAAGTGGTTGCGATAGATCACCGCAAAGTCGCGTCCACCTGCGGCCCTGCTTGTGCATGCGCTCGATCTCGCCGGCGACGAAGGGCGCTTCGCTGCCCTTACCGCATCCGCAGACTCGCACCCGCGGCACCGGGTCGGGCTCTGGAGTGGTGCGGGCATGAGTCAGCGGCCGCCGCTTCCACGGTTCGCCGCCGGGAAGTGTCACCGTCGTGATCTCGGGATTGCGCGCGATCACCTCGTAGGCAGCGCTCAGCACAGCCTGGGTGGAGCGCCGGTTCCCGCTCATGGTGACCCGCTTTACTCGATCCACTCCGAAGGCGTCGAGAAACTGATCGAAGGCGCCGCTGGTGGCGCCGCGGAAACGATAGATCGCCTGGTCGGGATCACCCACTGCGAAGACGTTGGCTTCGGCGCCGGCCAACTGCTTCGCCAACTTGATCTGTGCGATGTTGGAATCCTGGAATTCATCGATGAGGATGAAGCGCGCGCCCTCGCGCGCCCGCTGCAACCAGCGCGGGCTTGACCCATCTTCCAGCAGCGCCAGCGCACGCGTGATCACGTCGCCGTACGTGCCCATGCCGGCCGAGTCGAGTTTTTCTTCCACCTGGCGAAACACGCGGGCGATCTCGCGGCAGCGCGCGATCACATCGTCCTCCCTCAGTGTCTGCTTCGAGCTGCACACCCGCTGTAGCTCGACCTTGCCGGATACGAGGTCGGCAACGTAGTGATCGTAGTCATCCGGCCCACGCAACTCGTCGGAGCAGCGGCGGAAGAAGTTCAACAGATCGGTAAGAAACTTCCCTAGATCGCCGGCGGTGATGAAGTGCTCCAGACCCAGATCGTCGATTTGGCGGCGCAGCAAGACCCACAGGTCCTTCTCGTCAACCAGCTCGAAACGCCGACCCGCGCGGCACAACAGGTCATAGCAGTAAGCGTGGAACGTTCCCACCTTAATCCCCGAATGCAGCACTTGTTGCACCGCAGCCGGGTCATCGCTTCCCAGCCACGCCTCAGCCAGCCGCACCGCCAGATCGTGCGCCGAGTTACGGGTGTAGGTGATGGCGAGAATTTCGTTGGGCTTGGCGTGGCCGTCCTTCAGCAGCCGCGCGATGCGTTGCGTGAGCACCGTCGTCTTGCCGGTGCCCGCTCCCGCGACGACCAGCATGGGGCCGTGCACGTGATCAATGGCGGCCTTCTGCGCTTCGGTGGGAACGAACGCGGGCAGCTGCTCGCGTAGATCATCGCCCTCGAAGAGGAATGCAGCTTGTCCGGCGCTGGATCGCTTGGGCATCCTGGGAAATCGACGAATCGAAGAAAAGGCGAAGATACAATTATCCGCCGGCCGGCCGCATGAATCAAGGAGGATCATCGGCAGACAAACAATTTCTGAGGAAAAGATGAGGGAAAAAACCAGAGCCCGAAGGGCGTCATTATGTATTAGCCGTGGACGACAGCCCGCGGTGCCGTTACCCCACCTCCGCCCGCGCGATCGCCAGCGCCGCGATGGCCGCCGTCTCCGCCCGCAGAATCGTAGATCCGAGAGAGGCCGCAATCCATCCGGCACGAGCGAACGCCGCGGACTCCTCTTCCGCCCATCCGCCTTCAGGCCCCACCGCCAAAGCAAGCGCACCAATCTCCCTCGACGCACCAAGAACTTCGCTGAGCGTCACGTCCTGCTCGTTCTCGGCGAGAACGATCTTTAGCTCGGCATCGACTTGCAGAGCGTCACTCAGCTTCACCGTATCCGCAATCTTCGGCGCACCCACGCGCCGAGACTGCTGTGCCGCCTCATGCGCGATACGGCGCCAACGCTCCACCCGCTTCCCCGCAGCTTGCACGAGATGCTTCTCCGTTCGGCGCGCAATGACAGGGACAATGCTGGTCACGTTCAGCTCGGTACACTTCTCGATCGCCCACTCCATGCGATCGAACTTGAAGATTGCCAGCAGCAGAATGATAGGCGTCGCATCTGAACCCGCGTGCACCTCTTCGCCCAATGCAAACTCAACCCGATCGTCGGTGACCGACGACACGGTGGCGCGGTATACGCGCTCTCCGCAGGCAACGTCGAACTTCTGGCCGACACGCGCGCGCAGCGTTCGCGCCAGATGCGCCGCGTTTGCGCCGGTCAACGCGGCACTTTGCGATGTAAACTCGTCGGCAATCCAGCGGCGGCGCGTCATCGCACCATTAGCAGCAGCAGAGTGGCAATCGCAATCGAAGCGTAGATGCCACCGAAGTATCGATTCTGGCGGGTCAGCGGCTCTTCTTCAAAAAGGCGGCTGTCGAGCAGAAACTCCAGCGACGACACTGCGCCCACCAGCAGCGCAACGATGAGCCAGGTTGATTCGGGACGCTGCGCACGGATGGCGAAGGGCATCGCAATTAGCGACACGGCGAGAAAGAGGACGCCACCGATGCGCGCCCGTTTTCTGCGGCCAGGATCTTTGTAGCGGATCAGAAGAATCTTCGCCAACTCGCGTGGACGCACCAGCCGCGCCGCCGCCGGCAGAACGGTCACGAGTAGCAAAAACCACGCGTAGATGCGCAGAGCATGGTCCAAGGGCGGGATCCAGAGCTGAGTAAGCTCGTGGGAACTCGATCTGTGTCCGCGCACCTCTTCACGGACAATCACTTGACGAAGCTTCGCGTCAGGGCACGACCTTGGTCGTGCCAATAAGCTGTTCCATTTTTATGTCATCCCGAGGCAACTTTAGTCGCCGAGGGACCTGCAGTTTGTGCGCGTAAACAAGAACCGCGCGTTAATCCAGAATCGGCCACCACGCAGAAGTCACCATCTTCGCTGGCAACGGAGAGCAGATCCCTCGCCTCGCTCGGGATGACAAAATGGAGAACGTAGTTCGGCACGACTCGAAGTCGTGCCCTGGCGCGGATCATTCCAATTCCTTGAGGTGTTGAAGGCGTGTTCCACCCAGCAACCCGCGCTAGGCGAACATGTCTTTTACTTTGTCGATGAGGCCGCGATCTACGGGCTTGTTCTCGACTCCGCCCTCGTTCTCCAGTTCGGCCAGCAGCTCGCGCTGCCGCTTGCTGAGCTTGCCGGGCGTCTGCACCTTCAGCTCGACGTACAGATCGCCGCGGCCATGCCCGTTCAGCACCGGTACGCCCTTGTTCCTGAGCCGCAGAACCGTGCCGGTCTGCGTTCCCTCCGGCACCTGCATTTTCTGCTGACCTTCCAGCGTAGGCACGTGAATTTCTGTTCCCAGCGCGGCCTGGGTAAACGAAATCGGAATCACGCAATGCAAGTCGCTGCCTTCGCGCTGGAAGAACGAGTGCTCCTTCACGTGCAGCACGACGTACAGATCGCCGGGAGGGCCGTCGTAAGCACCGGCTTCGCCTTCGCCCGAATAGAGAATGCGCGCGCCTTCCTCCACGCCTGCCGGTACTTTCACCGTGACCGTACGCTCACGCTTCAGCCGGCCGTGGCCTTTGCACTTCTTGCAGGCATCGACGATCAGCTTGCCGGTTCCACCGCAGGTGCTGCAGGTGCGCGCCACGGCAAAGAAGCCCTGCTGATAACGCATCTGGCCGCGTCCGCCGCAAGTGGTGCAATTGATCGGCGGCTTGCCCGGAGCCGCTCCGTCGCCCTTGCACTCGTCGCAGGTTTCGAGGCGGCGAATCTGCACCTGCCGGGTGACACCAAAGACCGCTTCCTCGAATTCCAGCGTGATGTCTTCGCGCATGTCGCCGCCGCGCTGCGCCCGCGTGCGACGCCGTCCACCACCCTGGCCAAACATCTCGCCGAATCCGAACAAGTCGCCGAAGATGTCCTGAAAATCGTTAAAGACAGTCGCGTCGAATCCGCCGCCGCTGGGACCGTTGCCGGCGACACCCGCGTGTCCAAAGCGGTCGTAACGGGCGCGCTTTTCGGCATCGGCAAGCACCGCGTAGGCTTCGCTGCACTCTTTGAACTTCTCTTCCGCTTGGGGATTGCCCGGATTGCGGTCGGGATGGTGCTGCAACGCCAGCTTGCGGTAGGAGCTCTTGATCTCCTGATCGGTCGCGGTGCGCGAGACGCCCAGCACTTCGTAGAAATCGCGTTTAACGTTAGTAGCCAAATAATTAGGTCCAAATATCGATTGTCATTCCGAGCGCAGCGAGGGACCTGCTTTTGTGTCGCCCCTGAAGGGGCTCAACATTTCCTATACGCCCTACCCAGCACTCCGCTTCGCTTCATGCTGGGCTATCATCCCACGCCCTTCGGGCTCATCTTTCGAGCAGAAACAGCTTTGAATTGCTCCAGCGCACTGAAGCAAACTTACTTCGCGTTCCGCGCCACCCTCACCATCGCCGGACGCAGCAGCCGGTCCTTCAACTTATACCCGCGCTGCAACTCGTCGATCACGTGGTTATCTTCCACTTCATCCGTCTCCACCATCTGCACCGCCTGGTGGACGTTCGGATCGAACGGCTGGCCTTCCGCCTCGAGCGGCTCGACTCCGAGCTTCGCCAGCGCATCGTGAAATTGCTTGTCGATCAGCTCAATGCCGGAGCGAAAATCCTCCAGCGAGACCGCCTTGGTTTTCAGCGCGCGGTCGAGGCTATCGAGAATCGGCAGCAGCGACTTGATCGCATCCGCCACCGCATACTCACGAAACTCCTGCTGCTCGCGCGCCTGACGCTTGCGGAAGTTCTCAAACTCCGCCTGAATGCGCGCCGCGCGGTCGAGATATGCCGCCCGTTCCGCCTTGACTTTCTCCAGCTCCGACTCCGGCACTGCGCTCCCGGTAGTCTGCACGGCTGCGCCCTGTGGCGCGTCGCCGTCTTCACCCGGCGGCAATTCGTGATCTAACTCCAGTGCGGAGGTGCTTGGTTTCTTATCTGCCATGGATCCTCTACTACGTCGATTCGTTCCACAGGCGATCGAACATTCGCGCGATGTAGGACACCGCGGTGATGGTGTGCTCGTAGTCCATGCGCGTCGGCCCGATGACCGCCAGCGATCCCATGACCTCATCCCCCACGCGCGCCGGAGTACCAATCAGCACGAAATTATTTAGATGCGGCATGGCGTCTTCCAGACCCACGATCACGCGCACCGCCTCCTGGCGCACGTCGAGATAAGCCGACAGCAGGTCGACAATGCGCTGCTTCTCTTCCAGTGTCGCCAGCAATTGCCGCAGCCGCTCCTTGTCCTGCTCGGTGACAACCAGGTTGGCGGCGCCTTCCACATACACGCTCTGCGATGCGGCTTCGGAGGTGAGCGCCGTCTGTAGCTGCTCCACCGAGCGCATCAGCCGGTCGTATTCGTTGCGCTCCTGCTGCACTCGCTTGGCGACTTCGTTGCGCACCGCCTCCATCTCCCAGCCGCGGAAGTTCTGGTTGATGTAGGTGGCAGCCGCTTCCAGGTCCTCCAGCGTAAGCTCGCGCTCGGGCCGCAGCACGCGATCGCGCACCAGGCCTCCGCTGGTCACGACCACCGCAAGCACCTTCTTGTCGCCCAGCCGCTGAAAGTAGACATGCTCCAGCGCATTGCGCTGCGTCGCGTTGGCCGCAATCGTCACCCCCACGCCGTGCGAAATGATCGACAGCACATGCGAGCTGCGCTCTAGAAATTCCTGAACGTCGCCCGTCCCTTGCAGCGTGCCCTGAATCAGGTCCTCATCCGTCGGCGACAGCCGCGCCTCGCCCGTGAGCTGCTTCACATAAAAACGATAGGCCCGGGTCGTCGGCACGCGCCCCGCCGAAGCATGCGGCTGCTCCAGGAACCCGGCGTCGGCCAGGTCGGCCATGACGTTGCGGATCGACGCCGCGCTCAGGCTCTCCCGGTTGGTGCGGGCAAGCGTGCGCGACCCCACCGGCTCGCCCGTAGAGATATAGGTCTCCACGATCGCGGTCAGGATCTCGCGTTCACGCCGGCCGATGCTGTCAGAAGCTGCCATGGCTAAGCTAAGTCTTTGCCCTGCAAGTGTTTATGTACTGCTAAGGAGATGTAACTGTGCCTCTTTATTCTAGGTACCAAGATAAGGCGTGTCAACTGGCACTCTTGTGCGGCGAGTGCCAAAAAGAAATTTGTCCATTCCACTGCCCTTCATTCGTCTTGTAAGTACAAACAGGATCCGGAACCGGTTGGCTCCCGGAGCCGTATGTCTACTAGTGGGGGAGGTATCGATGCCACGTGCGACTTTACAGACGACCACGTTACAGGCGACGGTGCAGAGATTGGGAGACGCTGCCGTTATCCATCTGACAGGCAGACTGGTGAGAGGCGAGGGCTGTTCGCATTTGCGAGACGTCGTATTGGGCCAGGCTGACGCCGGAATGATTGTCCTCAATCTGGCCCAGGTGGATCGCATCGACGCCTGGGGCCTCGGCGTTTTGCTGCGCCTGCGAGAGTGGGCGCGCTCGAAACGAATCCTCTTCAAGCTGATGAACACCGTCAATCAGGTCGAACGGGTATTGCGCTTGACCAGGTTAGATCGCGTGTTTGAATCCTGTTCCGTCCGTGAGCTATTTTGCCTGATGCACCGCGCGGCTGTCGTCCCCACTCACGCCGCAGTTGCCTGACTGGAGATTCGCCGATTGCCACTCACCGCCGAGTGCCGAACCGGCAGAGCTTCGTCTGCCGACGGCAGATTGGGAACTAAGTGAGCGCCGACAAAATTTCAACACAATCTTGACCTCTTTGTACTTCTTCTCTACAAACCTCTGACAACCTCTCACTCTAGCTCCAGTAACTTCTCCTCGTTACCGGGAGAGCTCATCATGCTGCGTTCGTCCGTAACAATTCCTCAACGCAATGACTGCCTTGAGGCGGCCCCTTATCTCTTTTGTTCAGGAGTACCGCCATGAAATGTCACTTTTACGGTCGTTATTTTCGTCTCTCTTCTTTCCGCTTCCTGTGGGTGACGATTGCACTGCCGCTAGTCCTGGGTTGGATTCTTGCCGGCGCTGCTCACGCGCAGGACGACAACTGTCAGGCAACCTGCCGCTCATCCGACTCTCCCTGTACCGGACTTGTCGGAGACAATTTTCGGCGATGCGTGAACGCCTGCGTCCAGCGCTGCCCCAAAAACCCCCCGCCGCCACCGCCACCTCCGCCGCCACCGCCACTCGATCCCGGATGCGGAAACCGCAGCATCACCGGAACCATTCACTGCACCATCAATCAGCCGCCGGTAAACGCGCATGAAACTGTGATCCCGACAGTGCTGTTTGCTCCCGGCGATATCGTCACCGTGACTGCTGACGGATGCGTGCAAACTGGTGGGCATGGCAGCACCTGGAAGCGTTACGTCAACCCAAGTGGCCCAGAGAGCGACGCTATTTACCACGGACTGGTTCGCATTCCTACCGGTACCCAGAACGGCGCGCTGGTCAGAATCAATACCGTGATCGGCAGGCAATTGCAGGTTACTGGCGTTGACGTTCCTGTGGACCAACTTGTCCTTCACCTGGGTTACGAGGACGAGGATAACGGTTACGGCGACAACGGCTATTACGCTCACGACGACGGCACGGAGAATCAGTGCGCGATCGGTGGCACCAACGACGGCGGGCCGGCGCATGTCACGGTCACCATCTTCCGCGACACAACCGTGCAGGTTCCACCCAGCCGCTTCGACTTCGACGTAGTGTCCACGGCGTACGATCCCAACGGATTGCCCTTGAACCCGCAGTGGACGTGGCAGACCAGGAATCCCGGCCAAATCCCAAACACCACCATGTGCCACAACTTCAGCCGGCGCGATTCCACCTTCGGCATCCCCGACGAATTCATGTCTCCGTACTTCGGCGACTGTACCGACCAGGCTGATACCTCGAGCGTCGACACGCCTATTGGGATCAATGCCACGATCTGCAACTACGGGACGATTCCCTATTTCGGCGATACCTTCGCGGGCCACGTCAACTGGTTTCCCGTGACGCTGGAGGGCAGAGCCGCCTGGGGCGATCATGGCTCCGATGACGACTACACCTTCACCTATCATGCCGACCAGGGTAACCCGCTGAGCGTCAACGGCCGCACGGGCCTGCACGTGGAATTCGATTCAGATGAAACGATCGACCACTTCCACTCCGCTGAATGGGACCAGCTTCACGCCGCAGTGGATGCCGGCCAGACAGCCAAGGCATTGCTGAGTGAGTGCAACGCCAACGTGATCCAGTGCACCGCCCAGCAGCGCACGGCCTGGCAGCAGCAAATCGACACTCTTCAGAAACTGTTTGATGGACATTTTATCCTCACCGGAATGTTCAACCTCGACGGAGAGCATGGCATGAAAGCCGAGCTGCATCCGGTGTATGCCATGGCGGCGTTGCGCGACAACTTCGAGAACGCGCCCAACGATGAAGTCTGGTTGATGTTCGTTCGCAATCAGGGTGACGAGGGCTACTGCTCCAGCAACTTCTGGGACTCCGGCTTTGAGGACTACACAGTCAAATTGCCCTGGCGCGCAGGAATGACTTCCGTCGACGTGAATTGGAACGCGACCCAGTTTGTTGGTACCGATGGAACCTCCGAGCCGACCGTCAAGATCCGCACCCCACCGGCGGACGATAAGGGCGTGTACGTTTCCTTCCACCTGGGACCGCCGGTGCACAACCGTTTCGCCTTCGAGCCGGGCGCTTCCGTGCCCTTCGTGAACGGAGCCCTGCACCTGGTGTGGACTGGCCCAGGCGTGGTGAAACCGCTAACAGGAGTAGCAGGGAACGTTGGGGTGATCGGGCGGCCCGTCGCAACGCCTCAGGGTGCTGGCGTGGCCACGAATGATCAGAACACGCCGGAAGTTGGCGCTGATGAGTCGGAGGACCTGATCGGCGCCGCCATCGAGAAGCTGCCGGCGGCAGTGCGGCCGCAAGTTGAAAACGCGCGCGCGCTTCCCGTTATCGCAGCGCCGGTGTTTCACACGCTGCCGAAGGGGACCGTGCAAATCATGACGGGACCGCCCTCGATCGCCCGCATCGACAAGCCGCATGCCATCAATGGTGGTCCGGCGGTCCGGAAAGCCGCTCGCGATGACGCGCAGATCAAAGCGCTTTGCGCCGCGACCAACAATGCTCCTGAGGGATTGCCGCCGGCCGTTTGCAAGCCAACCGTAGCGACCCCGCCTCCACCGCAACCTCCGCAGCCAAATCCGAACCCACAGCCGAATCCGCATCCGCAACCCAATCCGCACCCAAACCCGCATCCAAATCCAACGCCAAGACCGCCTTCGGGAAAGCCGCCAGTGCTGCCGCAATGAACACGGCGTCGGTGCCCCAGGTTCGCGTCCTTCTTTCGGACGCTAACCTGGGGAGTGGAGCCCTCATCGGGTACCCCACTCTGCCGTGTCATCCCGAGCGCAGTCGAGGGACCTGCAGTTCCGCACAAGGCAACGAACCGCGGATTTTCGCGGATGAACGCGGATCTTTTATTGCGTGTCATCCCGAGCGCAGCCGAGGGACCTGCAGTTGGCTTCCACCTCTCTACACATTGCGGGTGCCCCATCCAAGCCATCGTTTGGCTTGGGTGGGGATTCGAAAATGCATGGCGCTACACACTGGCTTCAGCGAGCGACTCTCTCTCCTCTTCCATCCTCACCGACTGCGGCGGCCTGCGCGTGCCCAGGAAAATCTTCTGGCTGATGGCGGCGCGTTGCGGTATCACTTTATTCTGGACGTCATTGGCATCGATGTCGTGGTCGAGGCGGTACTGGAAGATAGCGGCTCTCGCCTGCAGATACTGCTCCTCGCTCAGCATGATCGGGAGCTGGAAATCTTCGTCGTGAATCCGGAGCGGCCTTTGGCGGCGGGGAGCGGTTGCAGGCGCGCCGCTGCCGTCCTCGGATGCGGGAGCTGCATCGCTCGGCTGCTCCTCCGAGGCGACCACCGCCGCGCTGTTGTCTTCTTCCGGGGGCTCCGGCACGCGCAAATTGGCCGTGCTCTTCTCGTCGAGTTCATAGTCCTGCTCAAAGCTGTCGTAGCGATTGCACACAGCGACGGTGTCTTCTTGCTTGGCGTCTTTGGCCATGTTGCGCAGATTGCTGCTGGCGGTCTGGAGCGCGTACAGCACCAGGCCTCCGCGCTTGGGGTCAAGCGTGCCGTGCAGCAGGGCTTCCGTCACCTGCATGAGAGCGAGTTGGATGGAAGCGGCATCTTCCAGCAACGGCAACTCGATGGGCGGACTTTGCAGTCCATGTGCGGCATAGCGCTCGAGGCGCAGCCGCTGTCCAATGTGGCTGAGGTGGAAGAAACAGTAATTGCGGCCGCGCATGGCAGGCGATCCGCAGAAGTGGCCGTTGGCTTTTACATGTTCGCAGTGGCTGATCATGGTTGATGAGTACTCCTTATGAGTGCATCGAATCCTGTGTCGTCTTCCGAGCGAAGTAGAGCGTGACCAGTTGGTCGGGTGTCAGGTATCAGGTGTCAGGTATCAGAAAAACCTTCTCTGATGAGCTGACACCTGAAACCTGATACCCCCTCCCCGGGGGTACCCCGTAAAATCTTGATTCCATTGGGCTGGCGAAAAAGTTGGTCGGTAAAATCTTGAGCCTGTGAGACTTGCAGGCAAAGTCTTGAAAAGACGGCAGTTGTGGGAGGAAAAGGACGCTCTTCGCTCTTCGCTCTTGGCTGGAAGCTGGTGGCTGGTAGCTGGTAGCTCTTGGTTTTCTGACGGCTGACGGCTGATAGCTGACAGCTGACAGCTGACAGCTTCTTGCGGCGGCGGCCCCGAGATACACGTATCCTTCTCTCTCCGGGCCTCCAGAGGAGATCACTTTAGCGCATCGCGTCGGAGCCGCGCCATGACGTGCGTCACGTCAGCGTGTGATAAGGGAACTGTCGGTCAGTTGCGAATTTTCTTGACTGAAATGGACAATCCCGCGTTCTGGTTGCAGATCAGGTGGCTGTGAGTTTTGCGAAAACCGTCGGGGATCGAGACATTAGGCCGCAGGCCGGGATGGTGTGAGCCCGGCGCGTGAGCGCCGGGAACGTGGGATTTGCAAACCTGAGCCGCGCCAGCGGCGCGATCAGACAACGGTGCCGCCGCTGACGCGGCTCGCATTCCCTAATTGACTTCACCCGGCGCTAACGCGCCGGGCTCACCCCATCCCGCCCTTCGGGCTGGACTTGGATCGCTGCGGCACTTGTCGAAGGGGCCATCTTTTGGACGTTAGCGTGGGTGCCGCGCCGCCCGGGAGTGGACGGCGGAGTCTTTGATCCGATGAGAGAATACCCAGGTTAGCCCAACCGAAGGGCGAACCTGGGGCACCGGCGGAATTTTTGACCTTACGAATCACTCGGGCTGGATCGCAGCGTGGACTGAGTATTTCGCGAATTGGGGCTCAACACGACCGAAGACCCTAAATGTGGCGGAGCCGCATTGGATTGCCCAGGTTGGGTCTATGATAGGCCGCATGCTGCACATTGAGATCTTCCTGTCGACCGTCAGCGATGAGTTTCGCTCCTATCGTGAGGCCCTACGCAAGGCGCTCAAACGGCCCAACGTAGATATCCAGGTTCAAGAGGATTTCATCGCAACCGGTACCGAGACGCTGGACAAGCTGGACGGCTACATTGCGCGATGCAATGCCGTAATCCACGTTGCCGGCGACATGACTGGATCGTGGGCTAAACCGGCAACGATGCAGGCCTTGCGCGCAGCCCATAGCGATCTTGCACAACGCATGCCTGCGCTTAAAGACTCGTTGGAGACCGGCAACCCGCCGCTGTCTTACACGCAGTGGGAAGCTTATCTCGCTATCTATTATTCAAAGCCGTTGGTAATCGCGGTGCCGGCGCCTGGGACGGCGCGGGATGAGAAGTACCGGATGGAAGCCGACCAGCAAGCGTCCCAGCAGGCGCATCTCGAACGACTCCGCGCGTTGGGCCGGCATGCGGAAATCCACTTCAACAACTCCGACCAGTTGGCACTCCAGGTCATGCGGTCCAGCGTTCTTGACCTTCTGGTTAGTGCCGGCGTGGTTATGGCGATGGATGATTTCAGGAGGCTGCACGAGGTCTCAAGCGCGCTGTCGGAGGAATCCGAGCAACTTCGCAAGGCAGAGCGAGAGCGACGGATGGACATGGCGACGCTATTCGAGGCCATTAGCAAGTGTCTGACGGCTGTTTCAGATGAAATCCGCGCAGACAGAGTGCCCCATGGAAGATGCTCCGAGTTGTTCCATTATGCGCAACGCCTCCCCGACAAGGTCAGCAAGGAACTCGGTGACGAGGAGGCAACCCGGATCGGCAACCTGCTGGGCTCCGCTTTCAATGTCGAAGGTCTTGCCATGCATCTTCAGGATACCGTGGCCAACAAGGAGCCTTACCTGCAGGAAATTGAGGCGGCGTCAGGAGAGTTTCAAGCTTTGGCCACCCTCGTAAGACTGGGATAGTGGCTCACGAGGACTAATTAGATAACCGTGTCGGCCGGACGGGTGGCCCGCAATTGCCTTCGGTTGGCAATTGTGGGATAGCGAAGCAGACTGTAGCGCGATCATTTGATCAGGAAGCATCTTAACTCCCACATTTCCCAACCGAAGGGAAATGTGGGCCACCCGCCAGACTGTAGATCATTGATCAGGACGTACCTTCACTCCCACATTTCCCAACGGACGGGAAATGTGGGCCGCCCGCGTGTGTGTTGCCCCGCCCTAGAGGACACAAGTCGTCGGCAAGCTCTCCGACTTCGGCGACAACGACATCGTAGGCGTCGGCCACGGCGAACCCATCCCCAAGGCGTCATCGAGATACTGAAGAGCTTAAGGGAGCGAAGGTTAGTCTTGCTTATGGCCACTCGACGCCTCAACATGATGTCCATCAGATCGCTAACCAGATGTTCGCGATCCTGAGGAGCTTGGATGAATTGGATGAAATGGAAGTGCGAGGGGTCATCAACGGCATCCTCAGCCCAACCGAACGCGACAGCTGTTTCCGGATCATCTATCACCGCGTAGTCGCGAACATTGCATCGCTCAGAGCCTGAACAACCGACAGTTTTTTCAAGCGATTTCGATGATTACCCGCAATCTCTTCGAACTCGCCATTGATATCCGGCTCATCGACAAGATTACAGAAGCCGTTCCGAAAATGATCATCTTCACCGAAGTTGAGAAGCTTCGATGTGCGCGAAAGATTGTCGCATTCAAAGCAGCCAATCATGGCGACACCCTGGACGATTCCGTCTATCAGGATTTCATCACGAACCAAGGGGCTAGCATCGATGCCAAGCATCTGACCCTATGGCCGACGAAAACACCGGGACTTCCGCAGAAGATCGATCTTGGTCAGGGCTCGATTTAAGAAGTCGAGCGGTCAAATTGGGGATTCGTTCGTTCAAACCTATGACGTCCGGCAACCGCAATGGAGCTGGCAGGTGCATTCCGGAATCACCGGCATCGTCAATTCTAAGGCGGAGACATTCTCGGCGATTGCTGGCTCGTGCCGAAGTCATGCGCCGATCTCTACAAGGAGATATTGGCCGCGATCATTGAAGAGTTTCATCTCGACAAACATGATCACAAAATCAACGGCAAGTTGGAGGGTTCCTTTTGGATGGCACTTGCCGATAATCAACAGGAAGCTGAAGCAATCCTGCGCTACCACACCGGCTGATTATTGCACTCCCATTAGTGTCCGTTTGGGTTTTGCTGGTCGGCTGGTGCCCCAGGTTTGCGTCCTTGTGTTGGACGCTAACCTGGGTAGCAAAAAATTCCACTTCGCAAGGGGTTCGAATGGTAACCTCAACCAATCCCAGGTTAGCCCAAACGAAGGGCGAACCGGGGCACCGGGCAGCGGTCGACTAAAATGAGCACAGTAGTCCAAGTCTCTCCTATAGCAGTTGATAACCCGTTGCCCAAGATCGTGGTCATCATGGGCGCGGGCTCTTCAGCCGACTTCGGTGTTCCCACGCTGCGCAGCATCTTCAAGAACTCCGAAGCAGCGGCCTACTTAAGGCGGGATGCAACTCTTCACAATGGTCCAGAGGGTTTTCTGGAGCCCGCGTGGACATTCTGCGGCAACGTCGGACAGAGCCTTACCATCGAGGAGATGCTCACTATAATCCGCGACTGGCAGGGCGAAGACAAGGACGCCGCCGATCTGAGAGACATCGATGACATTCGACGACGGCTGTATGTCTTGATCTACCATGCGGTGTACCTCAACAAATCGTCGAACAAGGCTCATTTAAATGGATTGATCGACACACTGAAGCGCAGCTTTTCGCAGATAACCTGGGCATCGTTCAACTGGGACTGCAACTTCGAGTCGTCTTACTGGTACAACAGCGGGCCGCCGCAATCGGGACAGCGATCAAATCCGCATCTCGTCATTCGCCTCGACGGGTGGCGTGATGGCTCGGTGAAGAATACATATTTGAAGCTGCACGGATCGGTCAATTGGTGGTTGGTGGAGGGGAGGCCGACGTACTTGCGGTGGGCATCATACGGAGACCTAGCGGACAAGTGGAAACAACTTGAAGAAGGAAAGACGGAGGACCGACCGATAATCTTGGAACCTAGCGCGTACAAGTACGAAGACCCAATCTACAATGAGGTTTTGAAACCGCAATGGGAGGAGTTCTCCAAGAGACTCGGCGAAGCCGACTGCGTGCTCGTGCTTGGGTATTCGCTCCCCGAAAACGACCCTCCGGCGAGAAGGAAGGTTCTCACGTCATTTCAAGTTAACCAAGGCTGCTGCTGGGCGGTCGTTGACCCCGGAGCAGAAGCCAGAGCAAAGTACGAACGACTGCTGGGGTCGCAAAGGTTTGTCACATTCGACCAATCATTGGCGGGATTCGGCGTCAATTTGGAAGACAACCTCAGGACCGCGTTCCCGAACGTAGAAATCAAGAGCAAGCCCGCACCTCAGGTCCCGGTGACAGCCCCAGGCGAAGCTGCTAAGTCGTGAAGGGCAGGTGGCCCGGGCCACGCATTCCCTGGTCTTTCCCAGCTTCGCCGCCTTTGCGGAAGAGGCAAGAGAATTTCGCGGGCACGCCACCGACTTGGTATCGTTACCTGCATGGCGAACCCTGAACATCTCGCAATCCTCAAAGAGGGCGTCGAGCAGTGGAATAAGTGGAGGGAAGAACATCGTACGCCGGACCTCAGCGGGGCGTACCTCGTTGACGCAGACCTCAGAGGGGCGGACCTCAGCTGGGGGACCCTCACCCACGCGAACCTTCAGAGGGTGGCCCTCGGTGGGGCGAACCTCAGCGAGGCGGACCTCAACCGGGCGAACCTCCGCGAGGCGGACCTCCGCGAGGCGGACCTCAGATGGGCGGACCTCCACTGGGCGAACCTCAGCCGGGCGGACCTGAGCCGGGCGGACCTCAGTGGGGCGAACCTCAGCTGGGCGACCCTCACTCATGCGAACCTCCGCAGGGCAGATGTCAGTGAAGCGCAGCTAGGCTACACTATCTTTGCCAATACGGACTTAAGTGAAACCAAGGGACTGGAACTCTGCGACCATGACGGTCCCTCCAGCATAGGCATAGACACTTTCTTTCGATCCAAGGGCAAAATTCCCGAAAGCTTCCTGCGCGGTTGTGGCGTGCCCGAGGTATTCATCACCTACGCGCGATCGCTGGTTGGCCAGCCGATCGAGTTCTATTCCTGCTTCATCAGCTACTCCAGCCACGATCAGGCTTTCGCGGAGCGCCTCCATGCCGACATGGTCGCCAAGCAATTGCGCTTTGGTTCGCGCCGGAAGATCTCAAGATCGGCGACCGTTTTCATGAGCGCATTGAAGAATCCATTCGGGTGTTCGATAAGGTGATGATCGTTTTATCGGAGGCTTCGGTCGAGAGCCGCTGGGTGGAGCGCGAAGTGAACGCGGCACGTGAGCGCGAGGACCGCGAGAATCGCACGATACTTTTTCCCATCCGCATTGACGACGCGGTTATGAACGCGCCCCAGCCCTGGGCGGCGGATATCCGCCGGACGCGGCATATTGGGGATTTCATCCGTTGGAAAGATCATGACTCATATGAAAAGGCCTTCGCGCGGCTGTTGCGCGACCTGAAAGCAACCGAGCGCGCATCCGAGCAACCGGGCTAAACCCCGTTCAGGGGCTGAAGCCCGAAGTTTCTATCAATGCCGAGTGGCCCGTGTGAAGACGGGCCCTGATACAAAGCAACGCAGGTCCCCTCGTCAGCTGGGGAGGTTCTTCGGCTCGTCGCTCAGAGTGATAAGCAATAAGAGATCCCTCGGCTGCGCTGGGGATGACAAGCGGGTATAGAGTTCCTTAGTTCGGCTCCGGATGACCCCGACCGGCATAAGGGTCCTTCGACTCGTCGCTACGCTCCTCCCTCAGGATGACAAACAATAAAAGATCCGCGTTCATCCGCGAAAATCCGCGGTTCGTCGCCTGGTGCGGAACTGCAGATCCCTCGGCTCGCTGTGCTCGGGATGACACGGCAAGGGAACAGTGGATGGTGGATAGTTGCGCGAAAGTTCGGGATGACACGGCGGTGGAGAAGGGTCGAAGAAAAAGCAGGTCTTGTGCGCTCAGGATGACAAATCAACAACAGACTGACAGCTGAAAGCTGATAGCTGATAGCTGCAGCTGGGACGTTGACACCCGAATCCCACCCAAGCCAAACGAAGGCTTGGATGGGGCACCCGCGAGCTGATGCCTGACACCTGACGCCTGACACCCCGTTGTGATTCGCGCTCACAAACGCCGCGCGCGCCGCTTGCTAGACTGTGTGGCAATAAGGAGCTCACCGTGAAAGAAGCCAAACTGCTGATGATCGTCGGAGACTACGTCGAGGACTACGAAGCCATGGTGCCGTTTCAGGCGCTCCAGGCCGTAGGACACATTGTGCACGCCGTTTGCCCGGGGAAGAAGGCGGGCGACACGGTGCGCACTTCGATTCACGACTCTGAAGGCGACCAGACCTACAGCGAGAAGCCGCGGCCATAACTTCGCGCTGAATGCCACGTTCGACTCCATCAACGTTGCCGAGTACGACGGGCTGGTGCTGCCGGGCGGCCGCGCGCCCGAGTATCTGCGGCTGGATATGCGCGTGATCAAGATGGTGCAGCACTTCGATCAGCACGAAAAGCCGTTGGGCGCGCTGTGCCACGCTGCGCAACTGCTGACGGCGGCCGACATCGTGCGCGGCAAGGTGCTGACCTGCTATCCGGCGTGCGCTCCGGAAGTGGAGTTGGCGGGCGGCAAGTACATCGAGGTGGCGATGAGCGGGGCAGTGGTAGACGGGATGCTGGTAACGGCTCCGGGATGGCCGGCGCATCCGGCGTGGCTGGCGAAGTTCCTTGCAGGTGATCGAGGAATACATGGCGAGCTCGCGTGCCGAAGTGAAGATGACGGCTCACCACTGAAAAGCCGGCGGCTCACGACTGAAAAGACAGGCCGCGGGCGTCACTCGCTTCCCCAATGACGGCTGGTAAGGGTATGATTCAGCGATTCGCACCAGCAGCTCAGCTCTTCGGACACCGAAGGAGATTTTTTTGAAAACGAATCGGCTTTTCGTTGCACTGGCGTTTTGCTTCCTCATTTCCGCCTCGGCGTTGGCGCAGCAGGTGAACGTCGACTGGGACCGCGGCGAGGATTTCTCGCGCTTTCACACCTATGCCTGGCAGCAGAGCCCGCAACCGGCCAAGGGCCTGTGGGACCAGCGCATCATCGATGGCATCAATCAGCAGCTTCAGGCCAAGGGTTTGAAGGAAGTGCAGTCGGACCCGGACTTGTGGGTGGTGTATACCAGCCATATCAAGGACCAGAGCCAAGTCGTGGGGTCGGGATACAACTTCGGTCCCAGCTGGGGATGGGGGATGTGGTGGGGAGGTCCGCAGACCGTGACCTATTCCACGTTCATCACCAGGGAAGGCACGCTGGTTGTCGAGCTGGCCGACGCCAAGAACCACGAGCTGGAATGGCGCGGATCCGTGACCGATACCATCAAAGACAATTCCAACAAAAACATCAAGGTTTTGGACAAGGCGCTGGACAAGCTGTTCAAGAATTATCCGCCGCAAGAGAACGCTAAAAAGTAGCTGGCGGGCGACCACCTACGGTTGTTGCACAGTCTTTTGAAACTGCAACTTTACCGTCTTGATTTCATAAGCTCCGGTCGGAACCGTGACCTCGATTCCGCCGTTCGCAAGGGCAAGCGAATTTTCTGGCTGCTCCATCAAATTCGTCTGCCACGCTGCTGTCGCGGCTTGCGGAAGCGTGAGATGAACATCGCCCTTCTTGCCTGCCCATTCGTAGAAGCGCACGATCGTACCGCTGCCATCCGCAGCTTGCTTCACTGCGGTGATGACGACATTGTCTTCCTTCGTCGCGAAGAACGAGTGTCTGCGCCGGAAGCGTTCCCGGATGCTGCGTAGTTGTGACAGCGAGCAGCGGATAGTTCAGGTCGTATCCTTGGCGAACCGTCATGGCTTCGCGCCATGTTCCGGCGTGCGGATACAGCGAGTATGTGAACTCGTGATGTCCCTGATCGGCGTTCGGATCAGGCCATTCGGGCGCGCGCAGCAGCGAGAGGCGAAGCACGTTGTCCTTCGCGTCGTATCCGTATTTGCTGTCGTTGAGCAGCGAGAAACCATGCGTTTCACCCACCCTGTCGCCAGAAGCGGGCGACAAGGGTGGGGCACCCGCAATGGGTCCCGAGATGTCGCCCCAGCGCAGCGCAGGCACTTCGAACTGCGACTTCTCGGCCGGCGTGTTGCGCGTCGTCGGACGCTCGACGGTTCCGTAAGGAATCTCGAACGTCGCCTTGTCGCTGCGCACGTTCAGCGGGAATGCAACCTTCAGCAGGATGTGCTTCTCGTGCCAGTCGGCCTGCATGTGTACGTCAACGCGCGGCACGCCAGGATACATCGTGATGTCCTGAGTGAACTCAGAGTTCTGCCACTTGTGGCGCACGCGAATCACCGCGCGCAACGGCGAGTTCTCGATGAGCTTCACCTCTTCGGCTTGCAGCAGATCGGTGTGATGCTCGATGAAGTCGGCGTCGACGTTCCACGCGTCCCACTTCTTGGGCTTGTCGACGAAGGCTTGCAGCAGGTTGCCGCAGGGCTTACCGTCCGACAATGTGGGAGGAGCACCGACGCCTTCAACCGCAGGCGCAAGAGCTTCGGTGTTGTTGCGCTTGTCGAAGAGGCTGGTGATGCAGCCGGTCGCGGGATCGACGGTGACGCGAAGGAATTCGTTCTCCAGCGATGTCGCAGTGCCATGTAGCAGCGGCCGTGCTGGATGTGACGATTTGGCTTCCGTCTGTATGTTGCCTAGCATCAAACCTGGGGCTCGTTGCTTGCAGTTCAATGAGCTTGTACCCGAGCGGTGGAATATCGGTCGCGAGAATCCGAACTTTGACCTTCCCAGTGGATGCATCCGAGTTGACGATTTGAGAGACCAGCCACATCCTTCTCTGGGTCGGCGCTCGTGTCAGCGGTACATGACACGGAGATGCGAAGGCAGATTCGGGAACTGCGCCTCGACTTCGACCTCCTCCGTTCGCGGCCACGAGAGCGGGTTGAACACCAGCACGCTCACGCCATCGGACTTCACGCGCGACGCGATGTCGTTCAACGCCGCATGAATCGTGTCGTTGCTGAAGCGCGAGGTCTCAGCATATTTGCGCGCGGCGTCGACGTAGTTGATGCCGATGCCCGAGCCCGGAAGAATGTCGTGGAACTGGTTGAACAGAATCTTCTCCCACGACGTGTTGAAGCCCGCTTGCGGATACGCCGCGCCGAAGAGCGAATCGATCGACGCCAGCTTCTCGGCGTTGAGAATCAGCACTTCATTCTTGCGATTGCCGTTCTTGGTTTCCGACTGCGTGGTCTGCACGCCGCGGTGATACTGGAAGTAAAGCTCACCATCCCACGTCGGCAGCTTCAGCTCGCTCTCGTGCTGCTTCAGGTCGGCGAAGAAGTCGGTCGCGGTGGAGAACTGCAGCTTGGGATACACGACATCTGACTTCTGCCAGCGCAGCGCGGTGTCGAGATCGATGCGCGTCGGTCCGCCGCCGTGATCGCCAACGCCATAGAGGTACATCATGCGCAGGCTGTCGGCAGGAGCCGAGTTCGTGCCGCCGTTGTACTTCCACATCGCCGGACCGTAGACCGCCGAGTCGCGCGCCATCTTCAGCGGATCGATCGGGTTGGCGTAGTCGCTGGGGAAGTACGTCAGCATCTTGCTGCCGTCGGGCGACTGCCAGTAGAAGAGGCGATAGGGAAACGTGGTGAACTCGTGCGCCCAAAGCAGCTTCTGGGTGACGAAGTAGTCGATGCCCGAGCGCTTGTAGATTTGCGGCAACTGCCAGTTGTAGCCGAAGCTGTCGGGGTTCCAGCCGATCTTCACATCGACGCCGAACTTGGCTTTGAAGTAGTTCTTGCCGTAAAGAATCTGGCGCACCAGCGATTCGCCGTCAGGCATGTTGAGGTCGGGCTCGACCCACATGCCGCCGATGACTTCCCAGCGGCCTTCTTTCACGCGCTGCTGGATCTGCTGGAACATCGCCGGATACTTCTCTTCGATCCAGGTGTAAGCCTGCGCGGTCGAGGCGGTGAACTTGAAGTCGGGATACTCGTTCATCAGGTCGAGCGCGGTGCCGAAGGTGTTGCGCACGACTTCGACCGTCTCGGTCCACGGCCACAGCCACGCCATGTCGATGTGGCTGTTGCCGATGGCGCTGATGCTGAACTGCTTCATGTACGGACGCAGCGCGTCGAGCTTGGCCTGCGCCGCGCGCAGCGAAGCGTCGAATGTCTTCTGATCGGCGTCGTCCAGAGCCTTGAGATCGATGGCCTTCACCGCAGCATCGAGTGTCTGCTCGCGTTCGGTCTTGCCGTCAGGATACGCCGCTACCAGAAGCTGCGCCGACAGCAATTCCAGGCGAAGCACTGCGGGATCAGGACGGTTCACTGGCGGAGTGATGAGCAGTTGCGCGTGCTCGAGCTTGGCTTGCAGCGGCCCGCCGCAGCATCCGACTCCGGACGACGGCAGCACGCGCAGCGCGATCACGATCTTGTCGGCCGGTTGAGCGTTGCTGGTAAGCGTGATCGGCACCTGACCGTCTTCGTCGGTGCGGGCGATCATGTTGCCGTTGGCGAAGGTCGTGATCATCAGGCCTTCGTTGCCGCCCACGTGGATGTCGAGCTTCAGCGTCGAGCCTCGGACTTCGTACCCACGAAGCTCCTTGGGAATTTCGATCTCGCGATACAGCCAGGTCGGCGGCGTGAAGTCTCCGCCCAGGTTGAGCGCGGACGCATTCATGGTCATCGCGGTATTCGGAGGAATCTCGCCATGCGCCATGTCTCCCGGAACCTGCGTCCATCCGCTGAGCGGGAATCGCGGTGATCTCGTTCAGGCGATCGAGGGTGGCTGCGTAAGGATTGGAGGAGCGGGTTGGGTCTGGGAGAAAGCGAATGAGCTGGCAGATGAGAATCAGAGAAAGAGCAGCAAGGGGCGAGTATTTGTGCATGGCAGCTTTCATTACGAACAGCGAGTTTCGCGTTGTCATTACACAGTGGGACAACTAATTTCTGTGGGTGCCCCATTCTTTCGCGTCTTCGCGAAAGGGTGGGAGCCACACGCTTGGAATTGTCATCCTGAGCGCAGCCAAGGACCTGCTTTCGTGGCAGCGCCAACAGTGTCTCCCGTCCACCTCGAGCAGGTCCCTCGCTTCGCTCAGTGATGACAAACAAGAATAGCGGCATCTGCGGCACGGCTGAAGCCGTGCCCTTTCAAAGCGCAGGACGAGAATTCAGTACTCAATCCCCAGCTTGTGCTGCATCTCCTCCAGCGTGACGCCCTTGGTTTCGGGATAGGTAAACAGCACGATGAAGAAGAAGACCACCATCATGGCCGAGAAAAAGACAAACGGAACAGAGCGCGACCGCGCGGCCATCACCGGGAACACGCCCGAGATGATGGCGTTCATGATCCAATGCGCCGAGCTGCCCAGGCTCTGCCCTTTCGAGCGCACACGATTGGGAAAAACCTCGCTGATATATACCCAGATGACCGCGCCGATCGAGATCGCGAAACATGCGATATAAGCGACCAGGAAGACTATCAGCAGGTTCTGGTGCTGCTCGCTGTAGAAGACCATGCCGACGCCGCCGAGGCAGATGGCCATGCCCACGCTGCCAATGAGCAGCAGCGTCTTGCGTCCGAGTTTGTCGATCAGGCTCATGGCGACCAGAGTGAAGACGAGATTGGTGGCGCCCAGAGCCACCGATTGCAGCAGGCCCGAACTCTTGCTGAAGCCTGCCTTCTCGAAGATGTAGTTGGAGTAGTACAGAATCGCGTTGATGCCTGCGAGCTGACTGAAGCCGGCGACCGTCGCCGCCAGGAACATGGGACGCAGATACTTGCGCTGGAACAGCGGCTCGGAGTGCGTCATGCCTTCGATATGGATGGAGTCGACGATCTCCTTGAGTTCAGCGTCGGGATTGTCGGCTCCGAGAAGTGCGATGACCTCGCGGCCTTCCGGAATACGTTTCTTGAGCACCAGCCAGCGCGCACTGCGCGGGATGGTGAAGAGCATGATGAAGAAGAGCAAGGCCGGCGCAGCGGCGATGCCGAGCTGCCAGCGCCACTCGTTCATGCCCAGGCCGAACAACGACACAAGATAGTTCGAAAGATAGGCGACCAGAATGCCGATGACGATGTTGATTTGAAAGGTTCCTACGAGCAAGCCGCGCCAGCGCGCCGGAGCAATTTCAGCGATATACACCGGCCCAAGCACGGATGAGCCGCCAATCGCCAGGCCGCCAATGAAACGGAAGGCCAGCAGTGCGGGCCAGCTCCAGGCGAAGGCGCATCCGAATGCGGAGATGACATAGCACGCAGCGAGAATGCGCAGCGCTTCGCGGCCGCCCATCTTGTCGCCCAACTCGCCGGAGAAGATCGCGCCGATCACCGTGCCGACGAGCGCGATGGAGACGGTTATTCCGAGTTGACGGTCATTGAGTGCGAAGACCTGGATGAGTTGCTGTTCGGTGCCGGCAATGACCGCCGTATCGAATCCGAACAGCAAGCCGCCGAGGGCGCCAACGACGGTGCCTCGGAGAACGTAAGAATTTATGCGGGCCATGGATATCTCCGTTGTTCACCGGGAACTGACGAGCTGTACCCGCAATCAAGCTTACAAATCGACAAACGAGGAACCTCAGCGACTGAAGCCGCGAATCGGTACTACCTTACGGCACGGCTTAAAGCGTGCCTTTCATGTACTGAACGTCGGCCTGAAGGCCACCTATCCGAAATCCCGTCCACACCCTGCGTAGCGAGCCGATTTCTTCGCGGTGCGAGCAAGAGCAGGTCCCTCGCTCCGCTCGGGATGACAAACAAAGAAAATCGAGCTCGTTTTCGGCCCTGAAGCCGTGCGCTTCAAGCCCAATCTCCTTACCTCAAATCGGATTACGCGCATCAGCCGCGTGCCTATTCGCTCCACACCGCGAGCTCGTTGCCGTTGGGATCAGCGAAATGAAAACGCCGTCCGCCGGGGAACTCGAAGGTTTCGCGCACGATTCGCCCGCCGGCACTCTTCACCTTGTTATAGGTGTCCTCCAGGTCCTTCGCATACAGAACCACCAGCACTCCCGTGGTTTTGCTACCGGTTGCGACCTGGGCCTCGGTATTGAATCCGCCGCCGATGCGGCCATCGTGGAAGCTGGTGTAGCCGGGGCCCCAGTCGTTGAAGTCCCAGCCAAAGGCATCGTGATAAAAGCGCTTGGTTGCTTCCACGTCGGTCGCAGGAAACTCGATGTAATCCATGCAGAAATTCTGGTGCTCGCTCATTAGGCCACCTCGTTAGAAACGGGATGAGACAGATGTTCGTTGCGAAGGGTAACACACGGGAGCGGCGTAAACGTAGCGGTGGAAGCACCACGCTTTAGCGTGGTGAAACAAGCTCCCCAGAATTGGGGCTTTAAGCCCCGGGAAATCAGACGGTCGGTTCCATCTGCCGCGGCTAAAGCCAATGTTAGGATGGCGGTCGTTTCACCACGCTAAAGCGTGGTGCTTCCACCCGATGGAAGGGCGTCGGTGCTACCGAGCTACGCCGCAGGCGCTGGAGGCAGCAGATGGTGATTGAGCGCGAACAATGCGAGTTCCAACCGGTTGCCTACGCCCAGCTTATTGAAGATATTGGTGAGGTGGCGCTTCACCGTCTCCTCGCTTATCCCGAACGAAGTTGCGATGTCCTTATTCGTACACCCTTCGGTGATGAGGGTGACAACCTCGATCTCGCGGCTGGTGAGGCCGTAGGTTCTGCGCGGAGGAGGCGCGGTTTGCGCGGTGAGCTCCCGCAGTACCTGGACCAGGTTTTGCACCGGCCTGCCATCCAGCCAGTATTGGCCCTGCATGACGGCGCGAATACACGCGGCCAGATGCTCGACTGCGGCGTCTTTGAGCACAACTCCGCGGGCGCCGAGCTGGAGAGCTTCCAGAATCTGCTGCTTCTCGATCTTGGCCGTCAGGAGGATGGTCCGGGTCGGCGTCTCCTGGGTGGTGAGTTCCCGCAGGGCTTCCATCCCCGGCATATTCGGCATGGCCAGGTCGAGCAGCAGAATCTCCGGTTGATACTTCTTGACCAGGGCCAGGGCTTCGGCGCCGTCGCGTGCTTCGGCAACCACCTGGAACTGGTGGTCGGAAAGCAGCATGTTGCGCAGGCCGACCCGTACGACTGGATGATCGTCGGCGATGAGGAGTCGGATTGGGTTTGCATTTGCCATTCTTCCCGGTGTCTAAGCGGCCGCTGGGACAACTTGCGGCCCCAGCCTTTGCTCCAGTTCCAATTGCACGAGGCTAAGCAGATCGGAGAGTTCCTGCAACTTTCGACACTCCGAATCGAACTCAGGCGCACGGCCAGCCTCCTCCAACTCGACACAGAGCTGGACGACGGGCGGTATGCCTAATATCAAGCTGCTGCTTTTCAGGTAATGTGCTTTGAAGCGAAGCTCTTCGCCGTTTCGCTTGTCGCAAGCGACACGAAGGTGGCTCAGCGTCTGCTGGGCATCGGAGAGGTAATCACGATAAAGCTCGCAAAAACCGTCTGGATCCGAGGCCATAGCTCGTTGCAGACGGTCATATACGTCAGCCGCTACAAGGATTTGAGTCACAGATTTGGGCGCTAATCGCTGTGAACAGAACGTTACCCATGATTGCGATTGCAGTCAAGGGGGTAATTCACCAAAGTAACCTGAGTGCGCACCATTGTCATCGAAATCGCGAGAAGTCGGGCTTGCGCTTCTCCAGAAAGGCGCTCAGAGCTTCTTTTGTCTCCGGCGATTCCAACTTGGCGGCAATCGCAAGAACTTCGTCGCGGATGACCGTGTCCAGCTCAGATGTGAGGTGTTTCTTCATCATCTGTTTGGAGAGGCGAATCGCGCCCGCCGGTTTCTCCACCAAACTTTGAGCGGCAGCCGTAGTAACAGAAAGAAGCTGATCGCCTGGGACGACACGGTTCACGATTCCCAACTCATAGGCTCGCTGGGCCGAAAAGGGTGTAGCCAGCAGCAACAGCTCGGCAGCGCGCTGATGGCCTATCAAAGCAGGCAGAAGCAAGGTCGAACCGGCTTCGGGAATGATTCCCAGGTTGACGAAGGGCATCATGAATTTGGTGTCCTCCGCCGCATAGACCAGGTCGCAGTGCAGCAGGATCGTAGTGCCGATTCCGACGGCCAGGCCATGAGCGGCAGCAATCACCGGCTTGGTTGCAAACGCAACCGCTCGAATGAACTGCTCCGCCGGGGGCACCGCCCGTCCCTTCCACGGTTTTTGGACGAAGTCTTCGATGTCGTTGCCGGCGGTAAAGGAATCTCCATTACCGCGCAGAACGAGCACGCGAACGGCGTCGTCGGACTCAGCGCGTTGCAAGGCCCCGACCATGGCCTCATACATCGCGGAGGTTAGAGCGTTCTTCTTTTCCGGGCGATTGATGACGATGTGCAAAACGCCGTTTTGCAGTTCGGTTTGGATGAGCTCCATAAATGTCTGCCTCGAGATTCAAAGTTCAGAGCCCGTTTGTGGACGCATGCCGTGGCTATTGGACTCGGTTTGTTTTCTCCGCACTCGAATTCTTCCGGGGTGGTACTCTACTCGGCCGCCGACGCGCTTCGCAGCCTCACTTTCCGGATTCGCCAGATCCACCAGCCGATGACGACAACCGCAACCGCTCCGGCGATGACATAACTCAGGTGATGGCGGAGCACCTCGGCAAGGATGGCGATCACGTGTGGGCCATAGCGAATAACGAGAATACCCTCAAGCGTGAAGCGCACAAACCTTCCCAGAAAGATAGCTGACACAAAGCGCAGCGGGCGCATCTCGGCCATCCCCGCCGATAGAACAAACAGCTTGAAGGGCGTGGGCGGCGGCAACATGGACACGATGGCGAGCACCGGGAACTCGCGCTTCTCGAACGAGGATGTGATCTTGTGGAAGCGGGCGTCCCCCATTCGTTTCCTGAGCATCACTTCGCCGCCCTTGTAGCCGATGGCATAGACCACAAGGCTGCCCATTGCCCCGCCGGCAGCGGCTCCCATTGCATAGAGCAGAAGATGTCCGGGCTTCGCGTAGGCGTATCCGCAGACGATGGCATCGATGGGCATGCCAAAGATGGCTGCGTCGATAGCTGCAAAGCCCATCACGCCCCAGACCCCCAACGGCCCAAGTATGGCGATGAGGTGGTGCGTCCACTTGGCGATGAGTTTTTTCAAGAGATTCCTGACCGGAATGCTCGATTTTACGGGATGCGCCAGGGTTTGCAGCGACTGAGGCGCCGCTCCCTATAATTGCACCATGCCGGCGAACGCCAAAGAGCTCCGGCGCAAGCTGGAAACCTTGCGCGAGAAGATCCGCTACCACGAACACCGCTACTACGTTCTGGATGATCCGGGGATCAGCGATGCCGAGTTCGACCGGCTGATGGACGAGTTGATCGCGCTGGAGGCCGAGCATCCCGAGCTGATCACGCCGGACTCGCCAACCCAGCGGGTGGGCGGAAAACCGAGCGGCCAGTTCGCCAGCGTAAGGCACTCCACGCCGATGCTGTCGCTCGCGAAAACGACGAGCGAGGCAGAGCTCCGCGACTGGGAGCGGCGCATCCACGAGCTGACCGGTGTCACCCAAGTGGATTACGTGTGCGAATTGAAGCTTGACGGAATGTCCATGGCGCTGCGCTATGAGGGCGGCAGTTTGTCCCTCGGCATTACGCGCGGCGACGGCACGACCGGCGAGGATGTTACCGCCAACGTGCGTACGATTCGTAGCATCCCCTTGAATGTTTCCAGCCAGAAGCTGAAAGCGGCCGGGCTGCCCGAAGACTTCGAGGTGCGGGGCGAGCTGCTAATGCCGACTGCGTCATTTGAACGAATGAACGAAGATCAGGAGCAAAAGGGGCTCGCGAGGTTTGCCAACCCGCGGAATGCAACTGCTGGTACCGTTCGGCAGCTCGACCCTAAAGTTACTGCAAGCCGGCGGCTCGATTTCTTTGCCTACGGTTTGCTGGCCTCTGGCAAAACCATCTTCGCGCGGCACTCCGAGGCGCTGAAGGCGTTGCAGACTGCCGGGTTCAAGGTGAATACCAATCATCGACTCATGCACAGCATCGATGAAGTTTGGGGATTCATAACCGCCTGGGAAGGGAAGCGCGAGAGCCTGCCGTATGAGACTGACGGCATCGTGGTCAAGGTCGACCGGATCGCGTTGCAAGAGGAGCTGGGATTTACCGGGAAGGCCCCACGCTGGGCCATCGCCTACAAGTATGCAGCGCGGTCGGGCGAGACGCAGATCGAAGACATCCTGGTGCAGGTGGGGCGAACGGGGAAGCTTACGCCGGTGGCGGCGCTGAAGCCGGTGCCCATCGGAGGCACGACGGTGAGCCGCGCCACGCTGCACAACATGGACGAGATCGAGCGGCTGGGCGTGCGCATCGGCGACTGGGTGGTGATCGAGCGCGGCGGAGACGTGATTCCCAAGGTCGTCAAGGCTGACGAGAGCAAACCGCGGGGTACGCGCACTTTTCACATGCCGGAGCGCTGTCCGGTGTGCGGCGGCCACGTGGTGCGCGCGGAGGGTGAGGCGGACCATCGCTGCGTGAATGCGAACTGCCCGGCCAAGCTGCGCGAGAGCATCCGGCATTTCGCCTCGCGCGGGGTGATGAACATCGAAGGCATGGGCGATGCGCTGGTCAACCAGTTGGTCGACAAAGGGCTGGTGAAGGACGTGGCCGACATTTACCAAATCAGCGAAGCCGATCTGCTGGGCCTGGAGCGCATGGGTAAGAAGTCGGCCGACAACATTCTGCGGGAGGTCGAGCAATCAAAGAAGCTGCCGCTGGAGCGCGTGATCTACGGGCTGGGTATTCGGTTTGTCGGCGAGCGTACGGCGCAGTTTCTGGCTGAGCATTTTGGCTCGATGGACGCTTTCATGACGGCGAACGAGGAAGAGCTCCAGGAGGTGAATGAAATTGGGCCGCGGGTATCCGCGGCGGTACGGGAGTTCTTCGACGAGCCGAAAAACGTTGCGCTGGTAGAGCGACTGCGCGCGGCGGGGTTGACCTTGGAAGGCAAGAAGAAGGTGCGCGCGACGACCCTGGCGGGCAAGACCTTCGTGCTGACGGGGACCCTGCAACGGCATACGCGCGACGCGGCGAAGAAGTTGATCGAGGACGCAGGCGGGCGAGTGTCCGGGTCGGTGAGCAAGAAGACGGATTACGTGGTGGCAGGAGAGGAAGCCGGTTCGAAGCTCGACAAGGCGCGCGAGCTGGGGGTCAGCGTGATCGATGAAGAGGCGATGGAGAAGCTGGTGAAGGCGTGACCTTTCGCTCCCACCCTTTCGCGAAGACGCGAAAGGATGGGGCACCCGCGCTGTTGCGCATCGGGCACCCGCGGGTGGGAGGTCGTCGCTCCCATCCTTTCGCGAAGACGCGACAGGATGGGGCACCCGCGCGGAAAGCCGAATTCTAAAAAGCGAAGGGGACGCTTGCGCGTCCCCTTGGTTGGTCATTGCAAAGTTAGTGCTTCTTTTTCTTCGCGGCCTTCTTGGTCGCCTTCTTTGCAGCCTTCTTAGTTGCCATTTTCTATTCTCCCTTTTCCATTCTTCATGGAACGTTGCGACATCACATCATCGCAATTTGTTCTTTGTATAGAGTCCGCGAAAAGAATAGTCAAGCAAAAAACGCGTGTTCCTGTATGCACCTTGGGGACGCGGACGAGCGCGCTTGCGATTACGAACGCGCCGGTTGCAGGAAGCTGCAACCCAAAATTTCGGGCGGCAAAATCAGCAGTGCTCGCGACCCGCATGAACACTGGCTATTTCAGCATTCGCAAAACCGCGCCGCTTAGCGCGTCGTGCCATGCATGCGCGATCATTCCCGGACGAAGGCTCCTGCGCCACCACGCGAGAAGCCCAAACATTAGTCCGAAAATTCCGATCAGCAGCATGCGCGCGCCGCCTTCATAGCCGTGCGCCGCTCCGAATACGACAGCGGAGAGCAACGCGCCGGCGAACATGGAACGGGTGAGCGCGGCGAATTGCAATTGCAGATAGCCGCGAAAAATGAATTCTTCGCAGAAGCCGGCGGTCGCGCTCAGCAGAAACCAGACGCCGAGCTCAAGCCGCGTGTTGGGCGTGAGGAAGCCGAGCTGGCGGCGCATGGTATCGAGCTTCTCTGTCTGATCGAGATGCAGCAGCTTGGCTCCCGCCGCCAGCACGAGGGCGGCGATGCTCCAGAACAAAGCTGCGACCAGAATGTCGAGAAAGAAATCGTCAAAGCCGGCCCAACGTCCGCCGATCACGTCACGCAGGCGGAAGCGCTTACGGATGCCGAGCCAGACGAAGCCGGCAAGAATCCATTCCCATGCCATGCCCCAAAAGTATTGCGGCAGTTTGCTGCCGCGCGAAAGCAGGTGATGACCACCGGAGCCGCTGATGGAGCCCAGCAGCAGCACCGCAAGCAGCACGCAGGTGTGCCACACGGGCGCAAGCAGCCGCCTTCCGCCCGGCTGCGGCGCAGGCAGGCTGGGATTTTCTGGGTCGAGGCTCACAGCGCGTCCATCTTATAATGTTGGGTTTCTATTCTTCCTGAAAGGTCTTGCAATTTATGGCTTCATTAGACGATGTCGTTATCGTATCCGCGGTGCGCACTCCGGTAGGGAAGTTCCAGGGCTCGCTGTCTGACTTCACTGCGCCGCAATTGGGCGCGATTGTGGTTCGCGAGGCAGTAAAGCGCGCGGGCATCGACCCCAACACGGTGGATGAGTGCATCATGGGTAATGTGGTACAGGCCGGGCTGGGACAGAATCCGGCGCGGCAGGCGGCGCTGGGAGGCGGCCTGTCGTCCGCGGTTTCCGCCACAACCATCAACAAGGTGTGCGGTTCGGGACTGAAGGCGGTCGCCCTGGGCCAGCAGGCCATCCAGACCGGGAACTCTGACATTGTGGTAGCGGGCGGCATGGAGAGCATGACCAACGCACCTTACCTTCTGCCGCAGGCGCGCAAGGGATACCGCCTGGGCGACGGCAAGATCCTCGACTCGATGGTGCACGACGGCTTGTGGGATGTGTACAACGACTATCACATGGGCAACACCGGCGAGAATGTGGCGGAAAAGTACGGCATCACCCGCGAAGAGCAGGATGAATACGCGCTGAACTCGCACCGCAAGGCGGTTGCTGCCATCAAGGAATGCCGCTTCAAGGACCAGATCGTTCCGGTCGAGCTTCCCGCGAAGAAGAAGGGAGCTGCTCCCGAGTTCTTCACCAAGGACGAATCGCCGCGCGAGGACTCGACGATTGAGGCGCTGCGCAGCCTGAAGCCCGCGTTCAAGAAAGACGGTACAGTGACAGCGGGCAATGCTCCCGGCGTGAACGATGGAGCGTCGGCGGTGGTGGTCATGTCGGCGGCGAAGGCAAAGGAACTCGGCTTGAAACCGATGGCCCGCATCGTGGCACAAGCGGTTAGCGGGCTTGATCCCGCATGGGTGATGATGGCGCCGGTTGACGCCATACGGCAGATATGGAAGAAGACCGGCTGGAAAGACGCAGATGTAGATCTGTATGAGATCAACGAGGCGTTCTCGGTAGCGGCCCTCGGCGTAACGCGCGAGCTTGGGATCGACCTGAACAAGGTCAATGTCAACGGCGGAGCGGTGGCACTGGGACACGCGATTGGATCGAGCGGCTCTCGCATCCTGGTGACTCTGCTTTACGAAATGGCTCGCCGCGACGTGCACAAAGGCATCGCGGCGCTCTGCCTGGGCGGGGGCAATGCCGTCGCCTTGGCAGTCGAGCGGTAATTGGCAGTTGGGCTCTTTGAATTTGTATCTGTAGGTGTGGGCTGGTTGTTCGAGTCTGGATCCCAGACCAATCCGATGCGCCATTTTTTACAAACCCGCGCGGCGTCGCTTGCACTGGTACTGTTGACGATCTGCACAGTCCAGGCGCGTGCGCAGAACGCTGGCCCACCGCCGCTGGAGGGAGTGAGCAGTGCCGAGCGCACAATGATTGAAGCAGCGTGCTCGCTCGATCGAAATGTAGGCGGTCCGGCTCGCTACTATAACTGTCTGCGGAGCCAGCTTTCCGCACTTAGGTCAAGCTCTGGCCCGCCGTCACTCGCAAGTCTTAGCAGCGCCCAACGAGCAATGGTCGAGTCGGCATGTTCGCTGGACAGAAATGTAGGCGGCCCGGCAAGGTACTATAACTGTCTGCGCAACCAAGTCGCAGCACTTGACGCAACTCATGGTGAGCCATCACTTGTAGGCGTCAGCAGTGCCGAACGGGCGATGATCGAATCGGCTTGTTCACTGGATCGAAATGTTGGTGGTCCAGCTCGTTACTACAATTGCCTTCGCAACCAACTTTCATCGCTACATGCGAGTTCCGGCCCTCCATCCCTTGCTGGTCTCAGCACCGCGGAAGAAGAGATGATTGAGGCGGCATGCAGCTTGGACCGGAATGTTGGTGGCCCGGCTCGTTATTACAACTGTATCCGTCGGCAGCTTGCGGCGCTAGGCCGCGCGGCGCCAGGTGGACCGCAAGACGGTCGTGCTTCGCAACAGGCGCTCAGGCGCCACGAGGAGAATTCACCGGCTCAACAAACTCTGACCGATACCCGGGCCCCCGATTCCAATTCAATTCACAAGGACCGGCCGCATACTGCGTCTCCGAAACAGAGCAAGCCCACGGATGACATTCGTAAAACCCAATCGGTTAGCAGTGTTAGTGGCGCAGTTGAATCATCGGAAAGGAGTCCAAAATGGATGCCCCCGGCTACGCAGAATATCGATCCGAAGCGAAATCCGTCCACTGCTCCTAATTCTGACGGCCTGACACTTGCGCGATTGTTCACCTTCGTCATTGGTGCGGTAATCATCTTCTTCCTATTCAGGAAGTTTCACTCTCTCAGGTACAAAGATTGTGTTCACTGCCGACGGCAATTTCAGGGGCAAGGAAATATGTGCGTGTCCTGCGTGGCCGCTCTGCAAGAAGAGGCGAGACGCGCTCGCGAGCAGCGATACACCGAGGAACGAGCGAAAGAAGAAGAACGGCGTCGTCAGCGTGAGGAAGCTGAAGAAGAGCAGCGTCGCAGAATGCGAACGATCGCAGATCTCAACAAACTCACCGGGTATGAGTTCGAGGAGCTGATCGCGTCGTTGTTCAACAAGGATGGCTATTCAGTTCGACGGTGCGGCGGATCTGGTGATGAGGGCGTTGATCTTATCTTGGAGATCGGCGAGTCGAGGGATGTTGTTCAATGTAAACGCTGGAAAGCCGATGTAGGCTCACCCGTGGTGCGAGATTTCTACGGGGCTCTGATGCATGCGAATGCGCGCCACGGATTTATCATTACTAGCGCCTCATTCAGTCCGAGCGCTCGCTCATTCGCCCTGCGTAAGCCCATTACGCTCATTTCTGGCAACGATCTCATAGCCTGGATTGGGGGAACATACACAACCCGATCCGGAGACGGTAGGAGAGCAAGAGCGCAAGAAAACGCGCGAAGCGAAACACAAGATCCCTACTTTGTGCTTGGAATATCACATACTGCCGGCAGGGAAGAGATCCGTGCCGCTTATCGCCGCGAGATGGCAAAATATCACCCAGACAAAGTGTCCCACTTGGGACGCGAACTTCAAGAATTAGCCAACCAAAAGGCTCAGGACATTAACAACGCTTACGAGCAACTGATGCACTCGACAGCGACGCAGTGAGGTGTGTCATCGTTCATCATTGCTTGGCGCCTTTTGACGATCAATTAGGAAAGCAGGCTTCCGCTGGGAACCTTTCGCAGCGCGCCGCGTATCTGTAATTGGGAGGGGAGTATGTACTGCAACTACTGCGGAAAGGTGATTCAGGATGACGCAAACCTGTGCCCCTACTGCGGGCGCCGTATTGGCGCGGTAGCGGGGCGGGCACGCTTGATGCGTCCCCCGAAGGGCAGTCCTGATCGGAAGATTGCAGGCGTCTGCGCGGCATTCGCCGAATATTTTGACCTCGACGTGACGATCGTTCGCGTGGTGTGGCTGCTGATCGTCTTGTGTGCCGGCGGAGGAATCCTCGCCTACGTCATCGCGTGGATCGTGATCCCGGAAGCACCGGTGATGGTGGTCTCCGCGCCGCCGGCCAACGTGCAGCCGTACCAGAACCCGTAGCCTTAAAGCAAGACAAGAGTGTCAGGACGCACATGGGTGCGTCCTTTTTTTGACTGGCGCGAGACGAAGCTGGGTGGAGACACAAAACCATGCCAACCCTGGTGAGCGATGACGCAGTTCTGTACTACGAGGTTTCCGGCGCGGGGCCTGACCTGGTGCTGTTGCATCCGTTTCCTTTGAATCATCACTTCTGGGACGAAGTAAAACCGACGCTCAGAGAACGCCATAGAGTCATCACGCCCGACCTGCGAGGACATGGCAAGTCGGAATTGGGTATCGGCGCGGCGACGATGGAAAAACATGCCACTGATATGCTCCGCATTTGCCAAGCGGAAGTGGTAAGCAAGGCTGTCTTCGTCGGAGTATCGATTGGCGGATATGTGCTATTTGAGTTTTGGCGCCGTCATCGCGATCGGGTTGCGGCGTTGGTGCTCTCCAACACGCGCGCTTCGGCGGAGACCGCGGAGAGCCGCGCGAACCGATTGCGCAGCGCAGATCAAGTGCTGAGCGATGGCACGGGTGCCTTCATCGAAGACATGCTGGGAAGACTGATCGGCTCGACTGCAAGGTCGGAGCGGCCCGAACTCGTCGAAGCCGCCCGCCGCATGATGCAAAGCATGTCACCGGAAGACATCGCTGGCGTGCAGCGCGGAATGGCCGACCGCCTGGATTCCATCGAAACTCTGAGCACGATCGATGTGCCGACGCTGGTGATTGCGGGCGAGGAAGATGTCCCTCCTTTGAGCGCGGCAGAGTTGATGCGCGACCGCATTGCAGGCAGCACGCTGCACGTTATCCCGAAAGCAGGACATTATGCTGCGATGGAGCGGCCTGAGGAATATGCCCGAGTTCTGGGTAAGTTTCTAGACGCCATCCGCCATCTCATAAATGCCGAGGCGAAATCCCTCGGAGGCTAAAGCCCCACATTTTCCCGGCTGTTTGCGGCACGGCCGAAGCCGTGCCCCTTCAAAACCGAGTAATGCCTTGTAGGTTCGGCGGATCGAAACTGAGCGTGCTTGCGAAGCGGCGTTAGGCCCGAAGAAAGTGGAGCACATGCCAACACAAGCCTGCGTGTGCTCCCCCGTCAGAAGATCACCGCTACTTGACCTTGGTCGCGGTACCGGTCATCACCGTAGTCCAGGTGTTGCCGTCCGGCGACATGTCGTACTGGAAGGTGTAAGACGTTGGCGAGGTGAGGTTCATGATGAACTTGCCTTTGCCCATTTTGTCTTCGCCGTACCATGTCCAAGTTTTGCCATCGACCGTTCCCATGGATTTGGTGGCCTCGCCAAAACTGTTGAACTCGTTGTAGGTAAATTTCTTGGCATCGGCATCGTAACCCATGATGGAAACGCCCGACCCCTCGCCCATCCCGGCGCCGGCAAACTTGGAATGGGAAACGAGGAAGAAGCCGCCCTGCATCCAGTGAATGTCTTCCGTCATGGTCATTTTGCCGCCCGGTCCCATGGGACTCGGCTTGGCGTCACCATCCAGCTTCCACGATCCGGCCATCCAGTCGAGCTGCTTCAGCTCGGGCGCTGGTTTGGGCATCTGCATTTGGGCCGCCGAGAGCGCTACCAGGCTCAACAGCAAGCCCGCCAACAGGACTATTCTTGAAACTCGCGTCATCTCCGCTTCTCCTGTCCGGCCGCAAGATCAGAACATAGATGGCCGGCGGCGGACATATTAGGTTGCCGCTCACTATCATGTCAACGCGGGAATGAGCTTAGTTGCGGGCTGTGATCAGGGTCACCGGGCGGAGATTGCCAGTTCGCTAAAATACAAGCGACATGATGGACTTATTCCTGGTACCTGAACGGACGGTTATCACCAGCCCTGGCGATAGTGAGCCAGCAGACATCAGCGTCGCCGGTAGCCGCGCGTTTCTGGTAACCCTATCGATTACTGCGATCGTCGAGCAGGAGTCGCTTGAGCTTGGCGTCTACGTTTCGCCGGATGGAGCCACGTGGGAGGCAAAACCGGTTGCCAGCTTGCCGCAGAAATTCTATGTGGGCGAGTACCCGCTGCTGGTGGATCTTTCGCAGCATCCGGACGTCCGCTTCCTGCGGGTGCACTGGGATGCGAGCCGATGGGGGCGTGGGCCGACGGCTCCACATTTTGAGATGGCGGTGCGTCTGCGCGAGGTTCCGGCGGCGCTTCTGGATGAGGCTCGGGAGCGTGCGGGCGCAACCTCCTGACGTGCATAGACCGTGGCTTGCCGGCGCTAGTGCATGACCATGGCTTGTCCCGCTACGGACGTTTTGGCCGAAGGTGATGCGACTGCTTCCGGCGCCTGCACTCTGGCGAGCGCAATGTACACAAAGCCGGCGAAACTCCTCGTTCCTGGCTTTCTGACCTGCGTGGAATCCGCGTTACTTCGGCATGGCTCTTTTCTTGTAGGCTGGATAAAGCCACTATCTTCCAAACGGTTTTCGACGATGAACGCAACCATAGCAGTGCAAACGGCGCGTAATGTCCTGGGAAGTCTCCGGATGCCGGGGGACAAGTCCATCTCGCACCGCTATGCGATGCTGGCGGCACTCGCGCCTGGACGGTCGCGGTTTGAGAACTTCGCGCCCGGCGCGGACTGTGCCAGCACGCTGGAATGCGTCCGAAGGCTGGGTTGCGCGGTTGAGCGAGCTAATAACGGCAGCGTGGTAATCGAGGGATTAGGGTCGCAGCTCAAGCCTCCAAGTGAGGCCCTGGACTGCGGGAACTCGGGCTCGACCATGCGCATGCTGTCGGGCATTCTTGCCGCGCAGGGGTTCAGGAGCGAACTCGTCGGTGACGCTTCGCTTTCGCGCCGGCCGATGAAGCGGATCATGGAGCCGCTCGCAGAGATGGGAGCGAAGATAGATTCCGACGACGGGCATGCTCCGCTGCGGATCAATGGTGCCCGGTTGCGCGGGATCACCTATCGCCCACCGGTCGCGAGTGCGCAGGTGAAGACGTGCCTGCTGTTTGCGGGACTGCTGGCCGAAGGTGCGACGACGGTCGAAGAGGCGCATTCCACTCGCGACCACGGGGAGCTCGCATTAACCGCATTCGGCGCAGAGCTAGAGCGCTCGCGCAATGCGGTGAGTATCGGCGGCGGACAAAGTTTGAAGCCGCTGGAGACCTACGTCCCGGGCGACAGCTCATCGGCGGCGTTCTTCCTGTGTGCTGGCGCAATTTTTCCCGAGTCGAACCTGGTGATCGACGGCGTGCTACTGAATCCCACACGCTCGGCTCTTCTCGATGTGCTTACTGCGATGGGGTGCCGTATTTCGATGCTGCGGGTCGAAGAGCAGCATGGAGAGCTGGTGGGGACGATCGCGCTCGTCCCGGGCAAAGGGCGGCACGTGATGATCGCGGGCGCGCAAACCGCGCTGCTGATCGACGAGTTGCCGGTCCTGGCTGCGATCGCCCCTTACACCGCAGGCGGGATTGAGGTTCGCGACGCGGCTGAGCTGCGGGTGAAAGAGTCAGACCGGCTGAGCGCAGTCACGCGCAACCTGCAGGCGATGGGAGCGCAGGTTGAGCAGACTGGGGATGGCTGGCGAATTCCCGGCAACCAGCAGCTGCACGGGGCCGAGATCGAGAGCTATGACGATCATCGTATCGCCATGGCCTTCGCGATTGCAGCGTTGCGCGCGCAAGGCGAGACGGTCATTCATCATGCCGGATGCGTGGCCATATCGTACCCGGCGTTTTTCGACGACCTGAATCGCGTTGTGGAACGTTGATCGGGAGTCGCACGGGAATTCTGTTTTGTGCCAATATCAAGGTGGCCGTTCGCCACGCGGGTGACGGTAAGATGTTGTTAAAGAGGTGGAGGGAGAGTTGAGTCCGATCGCAAAGCGCTGGTGTGCGCTGGTCTTCAGTCTTGCTGGGTTTGTTGTGATGTATCTTCCATTCGCGGTGTCCGCTCAGACCGCGGCTTTTCGCGGCGCTCCACCCGCAGCCGCAGCCATGAACAATCCGTATAGCGGTAATGCTGCTGCTGCCGCGGGAGGCGCGAAGCTGTTTGCGAAAAACTGCGCGCAATGCCACGGCACTAAGCTCCAGGGAATGGGACCGGCTCCGGCGTTGCAGAGCAGCAGCGTGAAGGCCGCGAAACCAGGCGAGCTGTTTTGGTTCATCACCAACGGGAATCTCAATAACGGCATGCCGTCGTGGTCGAACCTGCCCAAACAGCAGCGTTGGCAGGTCGTGACCTTTCTGGAAACGCAGAACAAGTAAGCCTTTGCCGTGCTAAACTGCCTGCTTTGCGCGGGAGGAGCTGTGCGCCTGGGCGACTATATCGACGACTACTGCACACGCTGCAAGCGAACGACGGATCACTCGATCGCGGCGATTGTCGGCGAAGAAGTGCAGAAGGTGACGTGCCGGATCTGTCACACCGAACATAAATACCGGCACAACGACTCCGGCAAACCCACCAAGGAACAGATGTTCGAGAAACTTGTCACGAACGCCAAGGAACAGATTGAGGGCTCGACGGGCGCTGCCGCCTCGCCCACGGCTGCTCCGAAGACGAAGCGCACGCGCAAGTAGCAGACCCAACTTTTCCCCTATCGTCCGCTTCCGGACAGGCGTTACGAGATTCGAACAGCCGGGATTGGACCTCACTGGCTTCCCCACCTCAAGTCCTCGCAGGTCAGTAGGATAGCGGTCGCCTGCTGGCCCGCCGATTGCTAGGTTTCCAGGCAGGTATTGGTGCGGCTGTACAGCCATTCGGGAGTTTGGAAGATGGAAAGTTTGCTGATGAACATTCGACATGCGTGGCGTAGTCTGCGCAAGAGTCGTGGCTTCACGCTGCTGGCGGTCATCGTATTGGCCCTCGGTATAGGAGCCAACACCGCCATCTTCAGCGTGGTGAACGCGGCGTTGCTGCGGCCACTTCCTTATCCCGAATCCGACCGTCTGATGCGCCTCTGGCACAGGCCTCCGCAAAAGGCGTTTCCTGGGATTCCGTACTTTTCCGTTTCACCCGCGAACTATGAAGACTGGGAAAAGCAGAGCCACGTATTCGAGAGCATGGCCATTTACACCGGCCGGACCATGAACCTGAGCGGGACAGGCGAGCCGGAGCAACTCTTTGCTGCCAGAGTGTCCCCCGAATTTTTCAGTGCGCTTCGTGTTCAGCCAATGCTCGGCCGGGTTTTCACGCGCGACGAGAACGAAGCGGGCCGCGGCGACGCCGTGGTGCTCAGCTACAACCTCTGGAAGACCCACTTCGGCGGTGACCCGAAAATTGTGGGCAGCCGGGTCGACCTGAACGACAAAAGCTATCTGATTGCCGGCGTGATGCCAAAGAGCTTTGTCCTGCCTGGTTGGGCGCAGCTTTGGGTACCCATGGCTTGGACCGACCAGGAAACGGCGATCCGCGGCAATCACAATTGCATGGTCATTGCTCGCCTAAAGTCCGGCGTAACTGAACAACAGGCACAAGCCGAGATGGACACGATTTCCAAACGGCTAGAACAGCAGTACCCCGAAGACGACCAAGGTTGGGGCGCCGTTGTGCTGCCACTTCAGCGCGATGCGGTCAAGGATGTCCGTCTTGCGTTATTGGTACTGCTCGGAGCCGTGGCGGCGGTTCTGCTCATCGCATGCGCCAACGTGGCAAACCTGGTAATGGCAAAAACCCTCGAGCGGCGCAAAGAGATGGCGATCCGTGCGGCTTTGGGAGCCAGCCGCTTCCAACTACTGAACCGGATTTTGACCGAGACTATCCTATTGGCAACTATCGGAGGCGCTCTCGGGATCATCGTCGCTCACTTCGGCAACCACTTTATCGTGGCCTACCTCGCTGAACAACTTCCGAAGTCTGTAAGTCCTGGACTGGATTGGCGTGTACTGGGCTTTACCCTCGTCATTTCGGTATTCACCGGAGTTCTCGCCGGCCTGCTCCCGGCGTTGCGCTTCTCGCGCGCCGATGTAAATGACGCGCTGAAGCAGGGACTGGGCCGCACAGATGCCGCGTCCGGTAGCGGAAAGACGCGCGACGTACTGGTCGTTTGCGAGGTCGCATTGTCGCTTGTCCTGCTGGTGGCCGCGGGGCTGATGATTCGCACCTTGGGTAAGCTGCAGTCCGTCGATCCCGGTTTCGACGCGCAGAGTGTTGCGACCATGTCGATCTCGGTGCCGCCAACCAAGTTCGCTACGCCGGAGCAGCAGGTCAGCTTCTTCAATCGGGTTCTGGAGCGCGTACGAGCGCTGCCGGGAGTGCAAACAGCAGGACTCGTCGATGACTTGCCGCTGAGTGCCAACCGTGGATCGCATCAACCGATCGCCGTCGAGGGACAGGCTGCATTACCTATGTCGGAGCAGCCGGAAGTCGACGTGCGCCTCATCAGTACCGGCTACATGAATGCCATGCGCATTCCCGTCGTGCGTGGCCGGGATTTCAACGATGCCGACGTCGCCGGCAGACCGAGCGCAATTCTTATCAGCGAGTCGATGGCCAAGCGTTTCTGGCCCAATGAAGATGCCATCGGGAAACGCTTGACCATCTCCTTCACGCCTGGGGTTGTGCGCGAGGTCGTTGGCATCGTCAAAGACGTTAAGCTCGATGCCTTGAACGAGACCCGGCCGATCGCGACCCTGTACGAGCCGCTTGCGCAAGTGACGGCACCCGCCGGCGAGAAGTGGCGCTCATTCGGCATGAGCCTGGTGGTGCGCGCTACCGGGAATCCCAGTGAGCTGGTGCACAGTGTGACGAATGCGATTCATCAGGTCGATCCAGCGCGGCCCGTGCACGATATCAAGACCATGCAGGATGTGGTCGCCGAATCGCTCACGCCACAGCGCTTCAACATGATGTTGCTTGCCGGCTTTGCCGGTCTGGCGGTGCTGCTGGCTGCGGTCGGTATCTACTCCGTGCTCGCCTACTCGGTACGCCAGCGGGTGAAGGAAATCGGCGTGCGCATTGCTCTCGGCGCTCAGCTTGGCGACGTGCTGCGGCTGGTGATTCTAGAAGGCATGAAGCCGACGGCAATCGGCCTGGCGATCGGAGTGGCAGCCTCACTGATGCTGACGCGCGTGGTGGCGAAAATGGTTTACGGCGTGAGTCCTCGCGACGCGGTCACCTATACCGGTGTTTCTTTCTTGCTCGGACTCATTGCGCTGGTTGCAACCCTCATCCCGGCTTGGCGGGCGACGCGCGTAGATCCGATGCGAACGCTGCGTGACGAATAGCGGATAGTCCCTAAAAGCCGGTTCTTACATCGCTCCGTATATACCGCGTCAGGGCACGACTTCCAGTCGTGCCGAATACGCTCACACAATGATTTGTCATCCCGTCTATAACCACGACGGCTTTGTCAAGCGCTGGGGAGCGATAGTTTTCCCCTGGCGCGGGGAAGCACGTCGGCAGCGCGGGTTTTCCCTTATTAGAGTTTTTGCCTTTGCTTTTGCCTGCCAAGCACTCGTCCTTTGCTACGAATCACCTGGTGGAACGCTTGGTTCCACTAACCATCTATTCGGCGTGCGACGGCCGCCATGATTCCGCGTGCAAACTCCCCTAGGCTCCGCTGCCGCCCAGGGCGGCCGCTTTAGGGGAGGTGGGGCGCTCACTCAAGCGGACGGACTTGCCGACCACGGGATGACTCGAGCTACCCCACATACGAACCAGTTCTGCATAGGGTTGTTGCGTCTTCCATATCCAGAACAGGTGAACCGCCAGTTTGCGCGCCACCATCACTTTGGCCACGGCCTTGTGCTGCTTCTTGTGTGCCAGCCGACGGTACTGCCGCGCCAGATCAGCATCGCCTTTGACCGCACTCTGCGCCCCTTGGATCAGCAGGCGTCGCATAAAGCCGCTGCCCTGTTTGCTGATGCCGCCCAATTGTCGCCGCTCGCCGCTGGACTGCTCCGACGGGTTCAGTCCCAGATAGCTGACCAACTCGCGGCTGCGCGCAAAACGCTCGATGCGCCCCACCGTCAGCACGAAGGCCAAGCTGATCACCGGACCGACTCCGGGATGCGTCTGCAGCAAGGCGGCTACCGGGTTGGCTTGCGCCGCCTGCTGCACCGCCCCGTCCAGTCGCCGGCACTTCGCCGTCAGCAGGTCGAGCAACTGCAACAGCTCATCGCGCCGCACTCCGGTCCACGGCCCCAGGGGCAGATTCTCCAGTAGCTCGCGTCCCGCTACCGTCCACAACTGCCGCTTCTTCTGCTCCCCCTGGTTCAGCGCCAGATGCTGCAACTGGTTTTTCAACTGCGTCACCATTCGCACCAGCTTGTCGCGATGCATCAGCAGTTGCCGCTGGTCCCGCTCTTGCAGACTGGGTACCCAGCGCAGATCGGGAAATTCCCCGCTCAGCATGAGCCGCACGATTAACTCCGCATCCCGGCGATCGTGCTTCTGCTTGCGCGTCTCCTTGGCTCGGATCTGGGCCGCGTCTCCAATCCGCAGCCGATGACCATGCTTTGCCAGCAGCCGCTCGAACCACAGCATGTTGCCACTGCTCTCCACTCCCACTTCCGCCCCCGCCGGCAAAGCCGCGTAGAACTGCTCCACTTCCTGGGTGCCATGCTTCAGCCACCGCTCGGCGATCACTTCTCCTGTCTCCTTCTCCACCACCACCACTTGCTGACCGCTCGGATGAAAATCACAGCCTATAATCAACATTGACTGGCTCCTTTCGCCCGAGTGCTTGGCTACTAAAAGCAACCTAAGTCTATCGGGCCTGAGGAGCCGTCGTGGTTATGAAATCAAGTGAGCTTTAGCTCGCGAGGGATCTGCTTTGCGCAGGCGAGTCCATCGCACGGTAGGCAACAAGCAGATCCTTCGGGGACTGAAGTCCCGTCAGGATGACAAAAAAGGAGTGCTGGCCGGCACGACTGGAAGTCGTGCCCTGACGCGGAGCAATTTATGTGAGATGAACTCAGTCGTCTTTCAAACCGTCGAGCAGGCCGGTCTCGAACTTTCCACGATGCGGCTCGCGAGTACACGCCAGATGGTAGAGCTCGACGAACGGCGGGCGATCGAGATTCTTTCGCACCCGCTCGAACAGCGGCTGCTGCGTTTTGTGCTGCCTGAAAGCCTGGTTTTTCTTTTCGAAGCGCTCAGGGCCGATGTCGATGCTTGCAGTGATGACGGGCGGTGCGATGGCTTGCCGGTCGGGCAGCTTATATCCGCTGGTGAGGTAGTACAGCTTCTGTGAAGCATACGGGCTGCCGAGGTCTGGATAACGGTCAGAGCGGGCAGCCCATTGAAATGCAATCGTTGCGAAGACTCCGGCCATGGCGTGATCGAGATGTCCGGTCATGCCGCCGTCGGGACCGAAAGTGATGACCACCTGCGGTCGAATCTCGCGTATGCGCTTCACCAGATCGCCAACCACTTTGTACAAGTCCGCGCGATCGACGTGCGCGTCCTGGTAGCCAAGAACCTCCCAGTGCTTTACGCCCAGCAGGCGGCAGGAGTTTCCCAGTTCGCGGGTGCGCATCTCCGCCAGTTCAGCGTCGGTCTTCGCGCTGCCGCGATTACGTGCTGCCGTTCCGGCGGTGAGACAGACGACACTGATCTCGACTCCACGCTCAGCGTACAAAGCAAGCGTCCCGCCGAAGCCGCCAGCTTCGTCGTCGGGATGGGCGGTAATGCAAAGAAGTCTGAACAACTGCGTCTCCTACTCCAAACCAAAGCGCTTCTCATAAATGGCCTTGTGTCAGGGCACGGCTTGAGAGGCTGCGGAAAACTCTCGCATGGTCTGCTTTGTATCAGGGCACGGCTTCAGAGGCTGCTGAAAAATTCTTCTGCAGCTTCGCCTTTTAGCTGCGGAAGGCTTTTTTTCACACCGAATCGCGCTTCGCAGCCTTTTTTGTCCTCTGCCGGGGCGTTGTTAGCGCCCTGCAGAGACACGACTCCCTGGGGCCTTACACCGCAGGAATCAACTTCACCATTCGCACCAGATTCACTGCCGAGGCCAGCAAGCGAACGAAGCCGTCCACTTTCTCCTTGCCCCGCAGCTTCACCTGGCGCAACAGGCTGTCGCCTTTGCCCCAGCCAAAAATCTTTTCCACCAACTTGCGTTTCCTTTGGCTCACCGCAAAGTGGGGATCGTGGCGCTCCTCGTCCCGTAGCCAGTTGGGGAACTTGTCGTTCTCTTTGTATTCGGCCACGTGCGGCACCACCCGCCGCAGACGCAGGCCCCAGATAAAATCTTCGAACTGATATCCCTTGTCCGCCCCCAGCGTGATGGCGGGCGTCTCCGGACCCACCCGCCGCGGATCGCGACCGATACTGTCGAGCATGGCCAGCGCTGCCTCGCGCTCCCCCCGCTGGCTGCTTTGCGTGGCGCAGGCTGCCACCACCAGTCCGCTGCGATTCTCCATCAGCACGTGACCCAAGTAGCTGGGCTGCCCCGGCTGGCTGTTCTTGCTGTACAGCCGCGCCTGCTCATCAGTCGTGGATTGCACCCGATCGCGCAGCAGCTTACGACCCCGCGCTCCCGTGCCTCGCGACGGCGGCGGGTCCTTGGGCACGAAACTCTTCCGTCCCGCCCAAGCCTGGATCAGCGTGCCATCCACGGTGAAGTGCTCTTCACTCAGCAACTCGTGTTTCCGCGCCTGCTCCAGCACCGCTTCCAGCAGTCGCACCGTCATCTCACCCGTCAGCAGCCGCTCCCGGTTTTTGGTGAACACCGTCGCATCCCACACCGCCTCGTCCGCATTCATGCCCACGAACCAGCGAAACAGCAGGTTGTAATCCAACTGCTCCATCAGCTGCCGCTCGCTGCGGATGGAATACAAAATCTGCAGCAGCAACGCCCGCAACAATCGCTCCGGCGCAATCGATGGCCGTCCCCAGCGCGAATACGCCGCCTGAAAGTGGACCGACATCTGCTCCAGGGCGCGATCCATCATGGGTCGGATCCGCCGCAAAGGATGGTCGCCCGCAATCCGGTCTTCCACCCGCCGATAACTGAACACCGCGTCCTGCTGCTCGTCTTCTCCGCGCATGTTCATCATGTAACCCATCGCCTTGTGCAAATCAGCTACCTAGCCAGATTCCCCCACCACTTTTTCAGCAGCCTCTTCAGCCGTGCCGCTAAGCCCTTTGCTTTTGTCATCCCGAGCGGCTTTATTGATTCCTGCATAAGTAATGTCCTATTTGAGCCGCAAAAAAAGCGGGCTATGGTGAATAAAGGAACGCAACAACCAGGATTGGCGTTGCAGGCTGCGAGCCGACTGACGGGCGGCGTCGGCCAGCGCATCCAGCTCCAGCTGCGCCCGATTGGCCATGGGATTGTTCTTCAGCCAGCTCCAGGCGTACTCCACCGGGTTCAGTTCCGGAGCGTAGGCGGGGAAGTAGCAGGGCTGCGGCCAGCCGCGGGCGAGAAGAAAGTCTTGCGTGCGGCGGGCGCGATGCGCGTTCAGCCGGTCCCACAGCATCAGCCAGGGGGCGTCGAGTTCGCCATCCAGGGCGGAGAGGAAGGCCATCACTTGGGCGGCGGCGATATCGCTGGCATGGAGGCGAAAGTAGAAACGTACGTCATCACGCGCCGGCGAAACGCACAGGGCGGCAATCGCCGACCCCTTGCGATGGTGCGCGCCCCGCTGGTACAGCACCGGGGTCTGGCCCGCCGGAGCCCAACTGCGCCGCACCAGCGGGGCCATCAGAAAGCCGCTCTCGTCCAGAAATACCAGCCAGGCCTTCAAGCGCGACGCTTTTTTTTATGGCGGGCCATTGCTGCTTCACCCATTGGCCAATCGCTTCCTGGTCGCGTTCCACCGCCCGACGTACAGGTTTTTGAGGAGTGAAACCGAGGGCATGCAGCAGGCGGCAGACATGATCGGGATGGTAGTGGATGCCAAACCGCTGTTCGATCCAGCTGGCCACGCGGGGACAGGTCCAGAGCGGGGTAGCGAAACCCGCCGCTTCCGCGCCCCCGAGCAAGGTCTTCTCCAGCCGTTGCCGCTGGGCGGCACTGAGTCGCGGCGGCCGTCCGCAAGCGGGTTGAGCGGCCAGCGCTTGCCGGCCCTGGTGGCGTGCGGCCGAGTTCCATCGTCGAACGCTGCGACGATCAACCCCAACCCGTTGCGCGACTTCGACCGGACTGAGTCCTTGTTGCAGCAGAGCCAGCGCGCGGTAACGACGCTGCTCCAGTTCGTGCGGACTGCCACTGGGACGCATACCAGCAGTATAGGACATTATTTATGCAGGAATCAATAGCCGCGAGGGATCTGCTCTTCTTCCCACTGCGAAGAATCTTCTCCGCTGCCTGTTCAGCCGTGCCGCAAGCCGCCCAATTCGGACCTGGGCTTTAGCTCCTGCCGATCACGGGTTGCAGGGGCTGAAGCCCCATTCATTGAAGTTGCGCTCTTCGGCACGACTAAAGTTCGTGCCCTGATACTCAGATCCGGCGTGAAAACGACGGTTTCAGAGTATCAGAGGGCGAAGTTGGTTGGTCCGGCGCAGGATGTCGTCGGCCAGCGCCTGCAACATGGAGGATTCACGCAATCGCAGGATGGGACGATTCTGCGGGCGGGTGAGTTCGCCGGGCAGCAAAAAGAGTTTGTAGCGCAGCTTAGAGAGGGTCAGCCGTTGCCAGGGATCGGGCAGACAGAGCCATTGGAAGGCGGTGACGAGATTGTAGGCGAGGCGAATGATTTCTAAGAACAGAGCGTTGGCCTCGAACGAGCGGGTGGGGATTTTGCGCAGCGCATAATCCTCCAGCAACTCGCCGAGGCGCGGCTCGATGGCGGCCCGCGCGTCGTAGAAGTGCCAGACGCCCAGCGGAGTGAGCGAGAGATTGGTGACCCAGGCGCGATAGACATAACGGCCCAAAGCGAACAGGGTGGGTTGCTTCTCCTCGGCGGAAAGGAAGCGGCGCGCGACCACGAAACGACGGGCCCGCGACCAACTCTGCGGACGATGTTGGAAATCGGCCATCTCCCAATGGCGGTTGACCTGGGTGTAGCGCAGTCCCGGCAGCAGGCGTTGCAAAGCCGGGGTCATGCGGGCCACAACCGCATACTCGGCGGGCCGAGATTCGAGGGCGTCGAAAACGGGATTCAAACCGAAACCGGCATCGGCCCGCACCCGCAGCTCGCGGATATCAGGAGGAACATTGGCGAAGCAGGTATCGAGCAGTTGGGGACTGCCGTCCCAGGTTCCGGCGTTGCCGGCGCGCAGTTCGGCATCCCAGAGGTAGGTGGAGTTGGCTTCCACGCACAGCAGCGGGTTGTAAGAACGCTTGCCGCGATAACGCGGGTTGTAGCCGACTTCGGCCCCGTCCTGATGTCCAAAGACGGTGACCACGGTGCTGTCGAGGTCGAAGATCAGGCGAGAACGGTGGTCGGGTAGGTGGATGAACTTTTGCAGCAGTCGATCGTTTACGCGATGAAGCTGTTCCCAGAACTGTGGCGGTGCATGGAGTAGAAAGCGGCGCAACGTTTGCGGATCAGGGAAGCTGGGCAGACCGGTCAGGTACTGGAAGGTGCCGTTGGAACGCAGGAATGACGCGGTTTCGAGGCGATCCAGGCCCAGCACAATGGGGTAGATCAGGGCCAGCATCATCTGGGGAACGGTATAGCGGCGGTTGCGCCTGGGATAAACTAGTTGTTGGGCGAGAACATGTCGCAATTGCAGCACTTGCAGAAATTCGCGAAAGAAATAGACGCCACCGAAGTGCGTGAGACCAGCATGATTACAGGAGATTCTTAGATTTCGAGGCGATCTGCGCATTCCGACACTTACTTCACCAAAAGTTAGGTAAGTGTCAGAGTATCAAAATCTAAGTAGAACACTGATAAACACAGCCCTCGGCGCATCCTGGAGACCCGAGAATGCGCCGGATCCAGGTGATACAAAGCAACCGACTTAAACGGGCAACATGGTTGAGCCGCACGAGAGCGAATCAGGGTAGCCTCTCACTTAGAAGCTTTCGACCAGTAAATGCGCCAAATCCCAAGCGACACAAGACCGTAGAAGATCCCTAGCGCAAATGCGCGGATCTTCGCTTCGTGGTTAGATCGACCAAATGCGAAGATCAATTCCCTGATGCACTGGATCGCCAACAGCGTTCCAAAAACAATCTCAAACCACTTATGCGGATGGGATTTCTTTTTGGACTTCTTTTGAAGGCGCTTCACAGTCTTCTCCTCATGCGCGGTCCGGCGCCTTCGGGACGCTGTCACGGCCCGGGTTGCTAAATCCCCTCCGACTAAGTGATAATAATTCTTCGCCTCTAACAGCGGAGGTCTGACCTGTGCCAATCCAGGTGCGGGTTGGGATGTGGAGCGAACCGGGTTCGCTGGAGCATCCGCCATTTTGGTTAAGCTGTACGGCTGAGCGTTGCGCAATCGTGCCAAGACGCAGCCGTTACCCTGATAAGCAGGAAAGGAACAGAATTCTGTGCTGATGATTCGTCTGTCGCGCCGTGGCGCGCGCAAACAGCCCCACTACCGTATTGTCGTTATTGAAAAGGATCGCGCGCGCGATGGCCGCTCGGTTGAGGTCGTGGGAACTTATAACCCGCGCACCGAACCCGCCAGCATCGTGCTGAAACGCGACCGCGTGGACTACTGGGTGTCGAAGGGCGCGCAGTTGTCGGACCGGGTGCGCAAGATCGTGGACAAGGCTCCGGCCGCGCCTGCTGCGGCTCGTCCGAGCCCATTACTCCGGCGAGCGTTGCGGCCTGCGGAGCCGACATCGCCGGCCGTGGCATAACTTCGACTGCTGAGGGATATCCGGATGACGAGCGCATCTTCGGTCGATCTGGTGGCACTGATGGAACTCCTCGCCAAGTCTCTGGTCGAGAAGACCGAGGAAGTCTTCGTTGAGGAATTCGACGAGCCGGGCCACAAAGTAATCGAAGTGGAAGTGGCGGAGGACGAGGTGGGCCGCCTGATCGGGCGGCAGGGCCGCATGGCGCGGAACCTGCGCACCATCATGAATGCCGCCGCGTTGCGTACGCACAAGCGCTACGAGTTGGAGATCGTCGAATAAGCGGCGAGTTCATCACTATTGCGCGGATACTTGGCCCACAGGGCCGCCGCGGCGAGGTGCTGGCCGAGTTGCACACCGACTTTCCCGAGCGCTTCGAAGAGCGGCGCGAGTTGTCAGGCCTGGCGGCAAATGGCGAACGTCGCGAGTTGCGGCTGGAAGAGCATTGGTTCCACAAGGGTGGCATCGTCCTGAAGTTCGCCGGGGTCGATTCGATCAGCGATGCCGAGCAACTGGCGGGATGGGAAGTGCAGATTCCCCGCGAGCAGCGCGCCGAACTGGAAGAGGGTGCGGCGTATGTAAGCGAGCTGGTCGGCTGCGAAGTTTGGGTTGCCGGTGAGCATGGTTCGGAATTGCTGGGGACCGTCGCCGATGTCGATTTGAGTGGCGGAACGGCTCCGCTGCTGGTGGTTCGCAACCCGGAAGGCCAGGAGTATCTGGTGCCGTACGCGGAAGAGTTTCTTCGGTCGGTTGATTTGCAGCAGCGGCGTATTGAGATGAAGCTGCCGGAGGGTTTGCTGGAGTTGCAGGCTCCGCTGAGCGGAGAAGAGAAGCAGCGTCAGAAGTCGGAAGCCGACGAGGCCCGGGCGGCGGGCGAACGAAAGAAGCGACGGTAGGGTCGTCTCGGTTGCGGCATTTGTGGTGTGCGAAGTAAGTGGATGGTTTTCGTTAGGGTGTAACGCGCGTTTGCTTTGTATCAGGGCACGACCTCGGTCGTGCCGATAAGTGGTTTATTTCAATAATCCGGAGCCGACTTTAGTCGGCGATACAAAGCGTATCGAAACTTGTTCGTGCCGCTGGCTGAAGCCGGCTCGGGGGCAGTTAAACAAAGAGCTTGGCGGCACGACTGAAGTCGTGCCCTGATACAAAGCTCAGTGAGCGAGGCGTGACGCGGACCTGAAGGTCCGCTCTACCCAAGATGAAGTTCGAGATAGTGACGATTTTTCCGGACTTCTTTCGCGGGCCACTGGATTACGGCATCGTGCGCCGGGCGCGTGATGCCGGGCTCATTGAAATCGGCGTACACGATTTGCGGGCGTTCACGCACGACCGGCATCGCACGGTCGATGATCGGCCATTCGGCGGCGGCGAAGGAATGGTGCTCAAGCCGGAGCCCATCTTCGAATGCCTGCAATCGCTGGGCGTATCGCCGCGTGATGAGCGGCTGAAGGATGACGCGCGAGAGACGGTGGTTCTCCTGTCGCCACAAGGCGAGTTGTTCACGCAAAGCGTCGCGCAGAGGATGATGTCTGTAGATCGCGTGGTCCTCATCTGTGGCCGCTACGAGGGCGTGGACGAGCGGGTGAGCGAATTCCTGGCGGACCGCGAGATCTCGGTTGGCGACTTTGTTCTCAGCGGCGGAGAACTCGGCGCGGCGTTGATCGTGGATGCCATGACGCGGCTGGTTCCCGGCGCGCTGGGCAATGCGGCCTCGTCGCAGCAGGAGTCGTTTACGGCCGGGAGTTCCGGAGCGCAGCCCAGAGTGGCGGGCGAACCGCCGAGTTCAACGTGTGCATCAGGCGGGCTGCTGGATTATCCGCATTACACGCGGCCGGCCGATTTCGAAGGGATGAAAGTTCCGGAAGTGCTGGTCAACGGGAACCATGATGAGATACGGCGCTGGCGGCGGCGCAAAGCGTTGGAGAAAACCATGCGCCATCGTGCGGACTTGTTGCGCGATGCCGATTTGAGCAAGGAAGACCGCAAGCTGCTGGCCGAGATTGAAGCGGAGGGAACAGCGCCATGATTGACGTCGTCCTGAAGCGCTTTGAAAATCCGGACGAGATTCGGGTTTTCGAGAAGGGCAAGCTGGAACTGGTCGAACTCGGCGGGATGACAATTGGCCGCGCCACCTATGAGCCCGGGTGGAAATGGTCGGAGCACGTCGGTAAGGCGATGGGCGCGATCAGTTGCCAGGTCGAGCATGTGGGAATGGTAGTGTCCGGGGTGGCGACGGCCGCCATGGATGATGGTCGTGTGATCGAGATGCATCCTGGCGATGTGTTTTACATTCCGCCGGGACACGACAGTTGGGTGGTTGGCGACGAGCCGTATGTCTCGCTGCACTTTATGGGCGCGAGTGACTATGCCCGCAAAGACAATGGGTAGAGCGGCGCTTTAGCGCCGTGTTATATGCCCGCATTCCAGTACGGCGAGATTCAAGAAGTGGCGGCAGACGCGGACCCTTCGGCAGGCTCAGGGCAGGCTCTGAAGGTCCGCACTACCAGGAATTAGATTTAGCCGCCGCGAGGCGCGTAAACTTTAGAAGGAAGAAGAGAATGTCAAATTCACCGATTATTGACCGTTTGGTTGCCAAAACGCGGCGCACCGATTTGCCCCCGTTCAAGCCGGGCGACACCGTTCGGGTACAAGTGAAGATTAAGGAAGGCGACAAAGAGCGCCTGCAGGCCTTCGAAGGACTGGTGATCGCCAAGAGCAAGGGCAATCAGCCGAGCTTTACCGTCCGCAAGATGAGCTTTGGGCAGGGAGTGGAGCGTATTTTCCCGCTGAACTCGAAGGTCATTGAAAAAATCGACGTGCTGCGTTCGGCGCACGTGCGCCGCGCCAAGCTGTATTACCTGCGCGCACTGCGCGGCAAGGCTGCCCGCCTGCGCGAAGTCGATACTCGTACTCGCGATACGAAGTAGACAGGCTTTCCGCACCTCGGCGCATTGATTACACATGATTACGCACATTGGGCATGTGCCGTCCCTACGGGACTCTAACATTTGAGCGGACGCTGATCGGCACGACCGAGGTCGTGCCCTGACGCGGAGCCTCGTTACGCTCTACGTGTAGTCATCGCGATCGACCTCGTCCTTGAGATCTTCGAGCGCCTGCTGTCTTCCCGGGCCGCGCAGCCGTTCATTCAGTTCGCGCAGGGCCACAGCGACCACGTGATAGTGGTGCAGTTGGCTGAAATCGCGGTCGCGCGTGACATGCAGCCAGATGTCGTGCATGAGTTTCAGGTCCTGCGGACGCATACGCGGGGTATGAGGACCGAGGATGTATTCCCACTTGCGACCGTCAGGCGCGTAGACCTCGAGTCGCATGCGCGGCTTGGGCTCGGGTAGACGCTCCCAGGCATCGCCGGTGAGCTTGCCTTGCTCTTCGGGCGTGAGCTTGTTCGACAGTCCGCAAACCACGCGGGTCGAGCCCAGCCTCTGCGCCGTAGCAACAATCCCTTCGAATACATCGTTGGTCGGGGTGACCAGCAGTGAGACGTGCTTGCCCTGCTTCTCGGCCAGGTTCACCACTGAGGTAAACAATTCCCGTTCGTACTGTTCGAACAGGTCGGAGCTTTCCACTTGTTCATTGCCGCTGAAAGAGTGCTCTCGATGGTAGACGCGCGCCGTCATCACCACCACGTCACGCTGGGTGGTATCGGTTTCAGCCATCACCTTCTTGAGATACGCGAGGTTCTTGGGGTCGCGCACCGCGACCAGAATGCTGCCGGGCCGCACCTCCATGGCATCCGCGGTGAGCTCTTCCTGAGCCGCTACACGGAACTGCTCCAGCTCTGATTCGCCCTTAGCGTGTTGCTTGGCGTTAGCGCGTTCTGTAACGGTGAAGACCAGGAAGAAGACCGCACTGAAGGTGACGCCCGCGATGGTCGCTAACTGCTTCGTGAGCAGGTTCACGAGCGCCGTCGCGAAGAGCACGACCGAGATCAGCGCGACGCCGACGGGTATTTCTACCCCTCGGATGTATATGTTGCCCGGGACTTTCCACTCGCGTTTCTCGGGGGATTTGTAGCGAAGTACAAGCACCGCGAGAGACATGAAGGAGAAGCTCCAGATGACTCCAAACGCGTAGAGCGATGCCAGCAGGTAAACGTCGCCGCGGCTGGCGATGATGGTCAGCAGCTGCAATCCCGCGATCAGATTCAGAACACGAAATGACGTTCCGTAAGTCTTTTGGGGCTTTTTGAACCAGGAGGTGAGGACACCGTCTTCCACCAGCCGGTTGAGCACACCGTTGGCGCCGACAATCGCGGTGTTAACCGCTCCCGACAGAATCAACGCGCCCACGACCACGACGAAGGCCTGGAAAACGAGCCGCGCGCTGATACGGTCCAACTACATTCATCGCCAGGCCGCTGATCAGGTTGGCGAAGTAGTCGGGCCGCACCTTATCGGGGATGATCATTACCGCGAAGAACGACACCAGTGATGTGAACAGCAGGCTGTAGATGAAAATCACCAGCCCGGTCTTTTCCAGGTTCTTCAGCTTGGGGTGTTCGATTTCGCGATTGACCTGGGCCAGGGACTCTTCGCCGCTCATGGCCAGCACGGAGTGTCCGAAGCCCACCATGAGCAGGACGAGCGGGAATCTGCGCCGCCCAAGTCCCCAATAGCCATCCCAGCGATTCCTTGGTGTGCGGAATCGCGGCGGCTGAGGGAATTGGCGGGAGATGCGCGCCGGTTTTGGCGATGGTGATGAGGCACCAAATAATCAGCATCACGACCATCACGGTGGTGATCCGCATGATCTGTATGGCGCGCTGGCTCGACTCGTGAATGCCTTTGACGTTCTGCCACCAGAAGTAGATAGTGACCCCCGCGGCAAAGAAGGCGGAGAACAGATTCTCAGGGACGTGGGCGTTGACTCGTCCCAGATGGTGCAGAGTATCGGTGATAAGCCCGGCCGCATACTGTCCCGCCGCAACCGAACTGATGGGGCCGGTGAGGATGTAATCGAACAGCAGCGCTGACACCGACAGCTTGGCGAGGGTTCCGCCCAGCGCGTTCTTCACCACGCGATATACGCCGCCGCGCACGAACATGGCGCTCGATTCGATATAGAGGGCGCGCACGGCATAGCTGAACAGCATCACGGCCAGCACGAACCACGGAGCGCTCTTGCCGATGACCTTCTCGGCGTCGCCGCCAACGTAGTATGCGGAGGAGGCCAGGTCGGAGAGAACGATGGCGGCGGCCCGCCAGAAGGAAATGAAGGTCAACATCACCGTGGTGGCGACGAAGACTTTTACCGCAGGTCTTTGAAGGGTTTGGTCCGATGCCATTGAGATAGGTGCTAGGAAACTGCTCGTTTAGGATACGGCCTGAGCGGACGAAGCGCCAATTTTTGTAAGTAACTGCCCTTTCACACGATTGGATGCAAATCCTCGCCGAGCGAAGCGAAGCCGGTCCTCACGCCGTCCGCTTGTATTCGTCGAATGCCGCCAGGTATCGATCAATGTCCTTCGTCTGCAAGTAGTAGGGAGTGGACAGCCTGAGCTTGGAAGGCTCGCCGCCGCGGATACGAATCTTCTGCGTCTTCCACATCCATTCTTCCAGTTTCATGCGCTGGATGGGCGGCACATTCACGGTCACGATGGCGCAGCGCATGGTGGGATCGGGCGAAGTCCATGAAGTCGCCCCGCGTTTCGTCATTTCAGCGAGCATGTAGTTCGCGAGCTGCCGTTGGCGAGCTTCGATGCGATCCATTCCAATCGCATTGGCCATTTCGATGGAGGCGCGAAGTCCGGCCAGCGCCGGCACGTTGGAGGAGCCGATACGCTGGAAACGTTCTGCGCGGAGCTTGGGCTCGTCCCAGCCTTCGGTGGCCAGCGTATTCCAAAGGCGGTCGATGACTTCATCGCGCACGTAGAGAAACCCCGTTCCCTTCGGTGCCTGTAGCCATTTGTGTGGGCTGGCGGAGTACATGTCCGCGCCGATCTCGGTCACGTTCAGCCGCATCATGCCAGGCACATGGGCGCCGTCCACAGCAGAGAGGATGCCCTTGGACCGTGCCAGCGCGCAGAGCTGCTTTGCAGGTAGGACTACTCCCGTGACCGTCGTGATGTGGCTGAAGAACATCACTCGCGTGCGCGGGGTAATCGCGTCATTGAACAAATTGAGTATGTCGTCAGGCGTCTTGGGCGGCTTGGGAAGAGTGACCTGCTTCACGACGATCCCGTAGCGTTTGGCCCTCATGTTCCATGGCTGCAGGCCACCGGGATGCTCCTGATCGGTCATCAGCACTTCGTCGCCCGCCTTCAGGTCGACCCCGTTAGCGATGTAGTTGTTTCCTTCCGTGGCATTGCGCACCAGTGCGATTTCATCGCGACTGCAGCCGACAAAGGCGGCCAGCGGATCGCGATACTCGTTCCAGGGGCCGTAGCCCCAGATGGGGTAGTCCTCGGGATCGGACTGGTCCATCTCTTCCGACTTGGTATAGCTGTCGAAGACGGCCCGCAGCACGGGCGCGGGGCTGGAGCCGACGGTCCCGTTGTTGAGGTAGATCTCGTCCGGCGGAATCAGGTACTGCTTGCGCAGTTCGGCCCAGTAGGCGTCTTCATTGTTGGCGTACTGGCTGCGATCGGGAAGCGAAGCGGGGTAGTTCGCAAGTTGAGCCAGAAGCGGCTCGGCAAAAGCAAGACTGGCGGCCAGTCCAGCACCGCGAGAGAGAAACTGCCGACGATCAAGCACACTGCACCTCCAGACCGAAGGCGGCATGATACGACCTGTGGGAACGGGGTGCAAGCTCGGAATAGTTGGGGAGAGCGCCACTCCGCCGATCGCCGCCCCTTCGGCTACTTCGGCAGCACGGCTACCAGGTCCGGCATAGCCGTATTATTATTTGCGTCCTTCAGGCCCGGCGCGATCGTCTGGGCGTCGGAAAGCGAACTGAGCGCGATGCGGTGCACGTTACCATCGCTGGCCCCCACATAGAGCTGCGAGCTGTCGAGGGTAAGCCCACCGTTGAAGGCCGTCACTCCGCCGGAGAGAGTGATGCTGGTCGGAGAATGCGTGCTGAGGTCGAACGTCAGCAGCGAATTCTGATCGGTGATGACCCAGGCGTGCGAGCTATCGAAACTTACCAGCAGTTGTTGCGGAGTGAAGCTCCCGGCCTGCAAGTCGTAGCCGGTCAGGGTGCTGCTCGCGATGACCGGGCAAGTGCCGCTGGGCTGCGGAGTGGTGATCACATCGATCTGGGGAGCGTCGACCGCGACCGCGCCGCTGCCGTTCGGCAATCCCTTAATAAACGTGGGATTATTCGCGTTCAGGGTTTGCAGGTCGCTTTGATCGCAGGTGGAGCGGACATCGATCGAATGTGCGCTGCTGCCGGTGATGAACGCCAGCGAGCCTTGTGCCAGCACGTCGATGCCGGTGGGCACGTAGCTCAGGTTGGTGGTAGTGATCGGCACGTTGTTGCCCATGCGCACCAGGCCCTGGCCGATCAGCGACAGGGACCACTGGCTGTCCGGCGTCATCGTCCCGGAAGTTGCAACTCCGAGGGCGGTCGCCACCTTCGCCGAGTTGAGATTGCTGTAGAAGTAAGTCGCGTTGCCATCCCGGTCCGCAACCAGAATCGTACTGCCATCCGCAGTCACCGCCAGAACTTTCCCGTTGAACGGGAGGACCGTCACTCCGGTGGAAGTATTGAACACCATCACTCCCGTGTCCGAGCCGAGGAAAACCGTGGTTCCGTCCGGGCTTGCCACAATCGAGTTGGGATAATTGGGAAGCGTAACCGCTGTACCGACTGTATTCGACACCACCGGGATGGGAACCATCATGAGCGATTTGGTGCTGGCCACGTACACCGTGTCGGGGCTTTGTCCGCCCACAGAAGCAGTTACCACATTGTAGGAGTACTGGGGCAAGAGATTGACATTGCAATTCGGGTTGACGCAAGTCGCAGTCACCGAGGTCGTGCCCGGGCCCACGCCGATCATACTAGCCGTGCTGTTCTCCGCCGATAAGGAAGCCGCTCCCGGCTGCGAAGTCGCCCAGGTCAGACTCGGCTTGATGGTCTGGCCTTTGCTGTCCAGAACATCCGCCACCAGATTTTGCGTCTGACCTCCGTTCAGCGAAAAATTTGTCGCCGAACTGGTGGCATCATGCACCAGGATCGACTGCACCGGACAAACGGTGAAAGGCGTTCCAACGCTGTTGACGCCGGCAACGCTGGCAAAAAGCGAGGTTGAGCCGGGATTCTGCGCCTGCAGCCCGTTAGCGGTGTTGAGGGCAGTAATGACGCTGGCGGTACCGCTACAAGTCGCGGTGCCGCTGCTCAGGGTGGCGGTGGTCGGCGCCTGGACCGCGCCGAATCCCTGGTTGGTGATGGTCAGTTGCGTGCCACTGGCAATCACGTTCGTCCCGGTCAGGGTCACAGTTGCGGCTGCGTCCGTCACCGGATCGATCCCGACGGTGGTCAGCAGCGACGTAATGACATTGGCTGTGCCGCTGCACGTCGCAGTTCCGTTGCTGAGCGTCGCCGTCGTTGGCGCCGTGTCCGTGCCTCCAAAGCCCGGGTTGGTGATGGTGAGTTGGGTTCCGGTGGCGATCAGGTTAGTATCGGTCAGCGTCACCTGGGCCGTGGCGTTGGTCAGGCCGTTGAAGTTCGACAGATTGCAGGTCTGGCCGGCAGCGCCCGTAATGCTTCCGCCAGAGACGTAGGTGGGGCTCTTCGTGGTCTGGCTGAAGGCGGGATTAATGCCGGTTCCACCGCCGACGCTGAAATTGGTGAGGTTGCACGTCTGGCCCTTCGTGCCGGTGATGCTGCCGCCGGTAGAATACGTGGGACTGTTGGTGACGGAGGAGAAGTTCGGGTTGATGCCGGCGGCGCTGGCAACAACGTTAGAGTTGCCGGAACCATAATTAAACGGACCCACCGTCGACGTAATGTCGCACGGCGCACTGATGGAGCAACCCGCCGCCGAGGTGTTATAGGCGGCAGCCGTCGGGTTCACCTGCGATCCCATGCTTTGGCAATCGTTCACCGGGCTTATCACCACCCGGTCCACCTGCTTGTGAACATAAACTGGCACGGTTGCGGACACGCTACCCGACGTGACGGTAATGGTGGCTTGGCCGTCTCCGTTGGGGCTGCAGACGATGCTGTTGGAGTCGAACTGCCCGCCGCACACCAGACCGGCGCTGGACACCGACGCCAGCGCCGAGTTACTGCTCGAGAAGGTGTAATCCACGGCAATCACTGAGCCGGTGGAGTTAAATGCCGTCGCGGTGATCGCTGTGACTTGACCTTCGTTCACACTTAAGGTGGAGGGGGCCAGCGTGATCGAGGCCGCGACCGGAGTCTGAACCGCCGTTCCGCCGCTGCATGCTGTAATCGAAAGCAGAAACGCCAGAGAAATGAGTGCAGCTACTACTTGAGCCGCTGAAAACCGCCGCATGTACCCTCCCCGCACGGCAACGGGCCGGCGGAAATCACGAGAATCGTTAGGTCGAAGAAGACTTTAGTGTAGAAGTTAACCCTTGATTTCAGCAAATTGTGCGCGATGTTGGTAGTGGGTTCATTTGATGCAAAGTCGAATGAACGCGGCAGCAGTTGTCGCACAGCGCATCGTTGGCCGTCCTCAGATCACAACTGACGCGCACAGACCCTATCTTGGGAATGGGGTCACATTGTCTTGTGCCGACCGTCACTGACAGCGAATAGCACCTAACTGATAATGCAGACTCCTACAATCCTCCTGGTGCTAGGAGAGCGACCGCTCACCCTCCGTGAGGGACCGAGTGACTTCCTCACAGTGAGCGGTCGCATTTCTTGTTTTCGCGCTGCCCTACCGTACTCCTGTGGAAATCAAAGAGACCCACTAGCGCGATGTTTCGTGCAGGGGATTGGTGGAGGCGGGAGGAGCCTTCGTAGCGATGGCTGGTCTGGTCCGAATCGACATATCCCGGCGCAGGCAGTCACGCCCGACTGACCTCTGGCGGGTCTTCATGCTAGGCCAGTCGCCGGTGCTCCTCGGCTGAAGCACACCAGAGATGCAGTGCGGCATAGCCACGCCAGGGTCGCCATGCCTCCGCTTTGGCCTGGAGCGCTCGTACTGTTAACGGTGAATCGCTACGCGAGGCCATCCGTCGCAAAACCAGGTCCGAGGCGGGGAAAGCGTCGGGCTCACCCAGAGCGCGTAGCGCAACGTATTGCGCGGTCCACTCGCCTATGCCGGGCAGCGCAGTGAGCGCGGTACTGATTTCTTCTGTCGTGGCTTCGAAATCCAGCTCGCTCCTATCCACCGCCCGGGCTAGGGCCTTCAGGCTGGCAGCGCGCGCACCGGTCAGCCCTATGCCATCAAGGTCCGCACTCGCCAGCTCGGCCGGTGTAGGAAACAGGTGCGTCAGGCCGCTTGGATTCGCGGGTATGTGGCGCCCGGCCCTCGACACCAGCCGAGCCATGAAGGTGCGCGCCCCAGCAACACTGATCTGCTGCCCGACAATCGCGCGAACCGCGCATTCGAAGGCGGACCATGCTCCGGGGATGCGCAATCCCGGCCGTCGCTTCACCAGCGGGCCAAGGATCGGGTCCGACTGGAAGGCGACGGAGATCAGGGCTGGATCGGCAGCAACGTCGAAGGCGCGCCTGGCGGCCGCCGACAGTTGCATGAGCGCCCCAGGTTCGCTGCCTCGGACACGAAGCTCGAGACCGTCCCCTTGAGCCGGCCGAATACAGATGATCGCATGCTGCTTGCCGGTGGTGACGGTCCGAAGGTAACCATCCTCATCCACACGCTCCATACCGGGCACGGCGCGCGCGGCAAGAAAGTCCCGGACTTGCTCCCAGTCGTAAGGAGGACGAAAAGCGAGTCTCAATGTGACCTCGTCGTCGTTGCGCCTGGGCGTTGGGCACAGCTGCCGGCGGATATCGCGCGGAGCCCGGTCGAAAACCTGATGGAAGGCGCTATTGAAACGTCGAATGCTGTTGAATCCTGCGGCAAAGGCAATCTCCGTGATGGGCAACGCCGTCTCGTCGAGCATGCGCTTGGCGAAATGCAGGCGTCGCGTCTGCGCCATGGTGACAGGAGGCGCCCCGACATGTTGCAGGAACAACCGGTGCAGGTGACGTGCGCCGATGCCAAGCCGCTCGGCCAACGCCTCCACCGATTCCCGGTCGAGGGCGCCCTCATCGATCAATCGCAAGGCCCGCCGAACCACCGCCGATGTCCCCAGCCATGCCGGAGTGCCGGGCGCTGCTTCAGGGCGGCACCGCAGGCAAGGACGATAACCCGCCGCTGATGCGGCTGCCGCACTCGGATAGTACCGAACATGGCTTCGCTTGGCGTGAGGCGACGGGCAGATGGGTCGGCAGTAAATTCCCGTCGAGGTTACGGCAATGAAGAACTTGCCATCGAATCGTGCATCGCGGCTCATGCGGGCGCGGTCCAGCGCACGTACGCTCAAACCAAGAATTTCGGCCATGTCTGGCGACCATAGCCGCATCTTCGCCGACGAACTAGCCATTTTCGGACATCCACGTTTCGTCGTGATTCTAGCAGCCGCGCGTCGACAATTGCACTCGCGGGGCCGCTCGCAACCGATCTTTCAAGTCCGAAATCGGCGAGTACCGAAGTCCTCGACCGCCTTACGGTGGGGTTCATGCAGGCGAAGCAACTTCGCCTCATTTCAGCAATGCTCCCGATGTGGGGTCAAGAGGAGAACAAAATGAAGACTGCGTTCTTGATGTGTATGCTCGCGGCGGCGTTGGTTCCGATCCGGCTCGCGGCACAAGCCCGGTACAACGTAGTAACGCTTCCGACTCTCGGAGGAACCGCGGGCCAGGCGAACAGCATTAACAACCGCGACTGGGCCACCGGTCTGGCCAACATGACAGGTGACACGGTGGGACATGCCGGGCTGTGGGTGAACCGGTTCAACGCCATCGATCTCGGCAGCCTTGGAGGCGCGAGCACCAATAGCGCAGTGGCGTGGCCGGTCAAGAACGATAACGGACTGATCGTGGGAATCTCCGACACAGCCGAAGACAATCCACTCGGCGAAGCCTTCTCCTGCTGGCCGTTCTTCACGCCCGGTGCCCCGACGTTGAAAATCTGCCAGGGCTTTCGCTGGCGAAACGGGATCATGCTGCCCCTGCCCCCATTTCCCGGTGGTTATAACAGCTATGCCACGGCCGCAAACAATCGCGGCCAGATCGTTGGGTGGGCAGAAAACGGTGTCCACGATCCTTCCTGTAACCCCGCATACCAGGTATTGCAGTTCCGGGCAGTGATCTGGCAGCCCAACGGCAAGATGCAGGAGCTGCCACCGCTGCCGGGCGACTCTACAAGCGCCGCGACCGCCATCAATGACCGCGGTGAAGTTGTGGGCATCTCAGGTGCTTGCGGAATCGCCGTAGGCGGAGTCAGCGCGGCTCATGCTGTGCTCTGGGAAAATGGCGTTCCCACCAATATCGGCGACCTTGGCGGCCATACCTGGAACACACCCACCGCCATCAACAACCACGGGGTCATCATAGGATTCTCGCTTCCTGCCAGCCAGGAGGGAACGAACCACTTCGAAGCCGTCATCTGGACCAGGGCAAAGGGCATACAAACTCTGGGTATGCCGGATGGCGATACCTATAGCGAAGCGCTGGGCATTAACGAAAAGGACCAGGTGGTCGGTTTTTCTCGCGCTCCGTCAGGGATTCGGGCGATACTTTGGCAATACGGGACCTTCACCGATCTGAACACGTTGACGCGATCGGGCTCTCCTTATCTTCTCTACGCCAACGACATCACAGAAGCCGGTCACATCGTCGGCGAGGCATTCGATCCGAGTACCGGGGATTCACCCGCGTACGTCGCGATTCCTCGCGAACGCGATCGTCAGGATATCTCCGACCAGAGCGACAAAGTCGCAGAGCCGGTTACCATACCGCCGAATATCGAGCGACAGGCGGAGCGACGGGCGTTCCGCTTCGGCACTGATCCGACGCGGTGAAGTGGATTGTGCTCGTTGTTTAAACTGGAAGCGGGGACAGACCTCCGGCCTCGCTTCCATCTGGGACTGGATGCGGATTGCGCATACTTCAAGGTCACTGACTGGTGCTCGGGGCGCGATGGAAAACACGAACCGTTCAGGTATGACAATAGGCTGGGGATGGCTGACGATTGTCGTCGCGATCGCGTTCGCTGCTCTGGGCCCAACCAATGCCGTCGCCCACTCTGCAAGGCCGCCCTCATGTACCTCACCTGAATATCATCAGTTCGACTTTTGGCTCGGCGACTGGGATGTGATTGATCGCGATACGGACAAGAGCACGGCACACGTGCAGGTTGATCGGATTCTCGACGGCTGCGCGTTGCGCGAACGCTATGAAGATACGACCGGCACCGTCGGCGAGAGTTTCTCTACGTACGATGTCGGTCGAAAGCTCTGGCACCAGACTTGGGTGACGAATCGCGGCCGGTTGCTGACCATCGAAGGCAATGCGGGCCAGGGCGGCATGGTGTTGGCAGGCGCTTACTTTCGCGATAATGGCGAGGAAGTCCGCGTGCGTGGAACATGGAAGCCGGTGCCCGGGGGCGTTCGGGAGACCGCAGTCACGTCCGATGATGCCGGTAAGCATTGGAAACCTTGGTTCGATCTACTCTTTCGCCCGCGCAACGTGAAGCCGCCGGATGCGAGCAGCGCGCCCGATCATGGCGAGCACGACTTCGACTTCGAAACTGGAAGCTGGAAAGCCCACCCTCAAGCGCCTGCTTTTACCCGTTGGCCGGCTCCAGCGACTGGTCGAATGTGATGGGTGATGGGCTCGCCTCTTAGCCTTTGGCATTACGAAAATGCCGGTATCTGAACCTGAGTGATCGCCTTCTTTTCCTCTCACCTCAGTACTGCTCCTTACCCCCGCCGTTGAACATATGGGTGTGATTGCCGTCACTGCACCTGCGGCTGCGAATGATGAAGTCTCATGGGGTGAGGGTCGGAGAGCTCGATGACGCTCCGACGGCAGATCTTCGCCAAAGCCACAAGACTCAACGTTGGAAGGAGGGGCCATTTCCGCTGCTCCGGCAACAAATGGCTGACTACGATGGCTCAAACAAAAGCAGTACGCACGAGAATCGCAAGCTCAAAGGCATTCGAGGCGTCGCCGGAAGTCTGCACGATGCTGCAGAGTGTCGGCAGAGTGCAAACCCTGCCTCGGCTAACGACTTTGTTTCGCATGGGCGAGGCGCCCAAAGGAGTATTCCTGATCCTCAAAGGCAGGGTTGCGCTTTCGGCGGGAGATCAGGCGCGCCAGATTACGCGAGTCGCAGCCGAGCATAGTTTGCTAGGACTGCCTTCGACGGTGGGCAACCGCCGATACAGCCTTACAGCGAGAACCATGACGGACGCAGAAGTCTGCCTCGTGCCCGCAGCGGAATTCCGTAAGGCCATGGCTTCCAATCCTGCGCTCGGAATGGCAATTGTAACCATCCTCTCGAATGAGGTTTCCGCCCTACGACGCCTTGCAAACCATAAAGCGGCACATGCGTAAGGAGCGACGCTGACATTTTCCACAGGGACGGTACCTATTCAGGGGCGAGATTCACTATGGGTTGACTCACTGCTACTTTCTGGCCGTTCGAATCTACAAGGTCGACCTGTAGAGCAAACCGCACCCGATTGCTAACCGGTGGCCCTAGTACGCCAGCAAGCGATCCGCCCATATCGCCCGGCATCAATGGCGCCCGGCCCGGCTGAACAAAGACAGGAGATTGGCCCGGGTTTTCGGAGGAGAAGGAGCTCCCGTCGGCGTCGGTGCAAATCTCGACCGCAAGTTCAGCGCTGGCTGGCTGCCCTAGCTGAGACACGCTGAATCCAGCGGTGAAATCACATGTCTCACCGCTGGACAAGCCCGAGCAGGGAATCGAGGCGCCGTTTGAGATTCCCGTTAGAGCCACCGTTACGCCACCCGGGCCGGTAAGCGGAGAAGAAAGGCTGCCACCGCAAGAGTGAGACCCACATCCGAGCATGCACGATAACAGGCAGGCCGTAGCAAGTCCCAGTAGTACTCTAGCTCTCGTTTGCATATGCAAACCCTCAAACAGTGACAGCCGGTAAGGACGTTTAACGGAAGACATACACTCTTCTTCCAGGTTTTAGCGCGAGGCCCTTCCTTTACTGTTTTGGAACTTTCTCAACCGAATCTGCCGAAGCAGCATTGTCGTGCGCAGAAATAGGAGCGTATACGGTGAAGTTTCCGCCGGGAGCCTTCAGGAATTGATAGTACCCGTTTTGGTCGGTTGTAGTAGTTTGGTCGCCCCCAGGATTGGGAGATGAGATACCCACCAACTGATTCGCCAACGGCGCACCCCGGAGTAACAGATATCCAGCCAAGTCTGGGATCGGTAAGAAGTTGGGACACATGCCGAGCAGACACGAGGCTTCCATCGTGTAAGTTTGGGTTCCGTCGTTTCCGGCCACGTATAGAAACGCCATGCTCAGGCCGTTTTGGGTCGGAGTGAAATCGACCTTTCTGGTGTATATGTAGTTCGGATAACCTATGCTGGTGCACAAGTCGCTTTGTACCTGCGTGCCGTTCGGCTGATACACCCGCAAGCAAATGTTTTGGGTGGCGTCACTGGGGACGGTCGCAGACACCTCATATTCGCCGGTCGTAGCACTCGCGAAAGTAAATTCATTGCTGTCCGTTATCGGGTTAATGGAGCCATTGGTTAGTGTTGCGAGGTTAATCTGTTGCGCGTCTGGGGCAAATGGATACAAACGTTCTAGTGCCAAGGCGTAGCCTATCGTCCCACTTGAGCTTTCGGTTGCAACGATCGTATATGTGCCCGTTGTTGCGAGCATCTTGTCCAGCACGACGGAATACCGGTAGTTTGGATATCCCACGCTAGTGCATCCGGAGAAGATATTTTTGAAATTGGGGTCGTACAGCGTCATGCAAATGTTGACCGGAGCGGCGCCGTTAATCCCCAGCGCAAGGTGATAGGTTTCCCCACTGGATGCGTCGAAGATGAAGGAATCGATATCGTTTGGAGAGTATAGGTTGCAGTTGGAACCGATGTAGACCTCGCCATCGTAGATCGGAGTATTCTGGGCTGGTTCGGGGGGCAGTTCGTGCCCTGCGCCAATGCTGCGCTGGAAAGAAGAAGCAGTAGCGCGAATAGCAGAACAGCCTGGACAGCCTTGCACCTGATTAATGTTGGCACAAATGCCACGGTGACGGTTTTAATTTGCGATTTCATAACGATCTCCTTGCCGGCTTAGCCGGAGTTTCTTGGCCTAGGATTTCCGTTCCGCAACCCAGAATCGACAGCAACAGTAATGACCACCTCTAAGACAGCGTCTCCCTCTCCTGCATTGTTCCGTGGACGAGAGGTTCTTAGTTCGGAGCCGCTGCGGTAGTGCTGGTGTCGCCGAGCTTGCGTAATTCGGGAGACGCTCCCATTTTTACTGCTGTTTGCTCAGCCATATCCTTTACCGAATCATTTACCACTAGTCGCACATTCTTGCCGTGAGTGAACAGGTTCCCCATGTGGTGCTTAGAGGACCCCTGCACTGTTTCGAGCCATAGGGTGTTTCCCGATTTGTCTTTAACGGTCCATTCAACGAGAACGACGAGTTCGCGGTTGGAAAAGGCCAGCGCGGTCCTGGTTGCGCCGACATCCACAAACCTAGGCAGCAAGACAACCTGGGTGTCGCCGGCCGATGGGACAGAGTCAACCCGTATCAAGCTCTGAAAAACCTTCTTAAGCGCCGGTTCGATCTCTGCACAGGCAGCCTTGCCGACCTCAAAGGTCTCCTTGCCCGAAACGAAATCTCCTTTTTTCGTTTTAGTGCTACAGAATTCCTGTGTGAGCACGACCTCAGCGCTGAGCGCTAACTTGCTGTTGTCCGACGGTACGTCTTGGCAGTACGCCGCAACGGCCAGAGTCGACGACAAAACAGCAAGGAGGAAAACGGTGACAAATGACGAACGACGAAGTGGCAACATCTCATTTCCTCCTCAAAAAACTAGATCCAAAACGGTCGAATCAGTAGTGCCGGCCTCGATGACGGGCACCCGAAGACGAATCCTTCCCCTTTCCCCATTCTTGGGCATTTGGAGGTACAAGAATCCGTGAGTGGACTGTCCGGGAGAGAGCGTCTTGCTCTGAAGCTCTCTCTTCAAAATGTTCTGCTGGACGTTGGTGGCATTAGCCATGAGCTTTAGTGCAACGACAGCCCCAACCATAGAGATGGCCGCTACACTTGCGACAGCTGTGATCTCGCCCGCCTTTGAATGCACCATAGGCATGGTTTCTGCGGAGCTGGCGTCCCCCAACGTGATCTTGCTTTTATCAAAAACGAACGTGCTCGATGCCGATGTGTTAGTAAGCACGATAAAGACGGGCAGAAAACCTTTAGGCGCCAGCTTGGTGTGAAAGTAGGTTTCCTGTTCTTTCGCATTTTCAACTGGTTCAAGGCCGATTGCGATGTTCGGTTGCTCAGCCTTGACGGTGTACTCGGCCAACGGCCGTACGGGATAGTCTGGAAAGTTGTCGGCTGCGGAGACAGGCATTTCGAATGCTGGCGCCAGCATTGCACATAAAAGCGCAACTGCGAACGGCCGCCTAATGAGTACGGGCCGACGGTCTGTGACTATCCGCTTCATGCGCTCTCCATCCTGGTTAGCTCGACACGATATAAGGCTGCGCGTGACATGTACCACGCCATCCTGCAACAAATCACCCCGGCGCTCGCCGCGCCCTCACTATTTACTGGTGCGGAAGCTGGAAACGTTACGACAAACTGTCATTTATTGGTGTCTGCTGCTACGGCGAATGGAGGATAACCACCTTAGTGGTGTAACTTAAGTTTAGAGTTCGGATGACGCCAACAACCTAACCATAGCTGGCGAGCGAAATATACTTAGCATTGTGCTCAGCACCTGAATATGGGTGGGCCTAACCCATTAAATATGCGGGCGTAAAGAGAAGGTCGTAAATTCTCCACTTATTCGGGTAGATACTATTGACAGGCCATTCGGACGCGCCGATACTCCATAATCATCCGCGCTCGGTCTCATTTTGAGGATTCCCGAGCTACGAAGCGTTCCCGGGGTTTCATCATGTGGAATGTCCTCCCGCAGTTCAATGCAGCACCCATTAGAAAGCCGACGCTCGCGGCCTCTTTGTCTTTGGCCTACCCTCGATTGGCAGCCCTGTGCGCATCGTGGCTTCTCGCATGCATTCCTGTTGTTGGACAGGCATTACCCACGAAAAGCATAGCCGCCCCGTGTAGCGATACAGAGCTCAACAAGGGACTGGTAGTGGAGAGCGTCGCGAAGTATTCCGAGGGTGAAAAAGCGGGATTGGTGGAGGGCGATGTCATCCTGAGCTGGACTCGTGGCGGCGCAAACGGGTTAATCGAATCGCCGTTTGACTTGTTAGAAGTAGAAGCGGAGCAGGAGCCGCTTGGACGAGTGGCGCTGCAAGGCGGCACGAAAGCGTGGACTCTTGGACCGGACAAGTGGGGCATTCAGGCGCGGCCGAATTTTGCGGGTAACTTGGGTACTGCCTATCGTGAAGGTCAAGAACTAGCCAAAGCCGGCAAATTCAATGAGGCGATAGCTGCCTGGCGAAGGGCCGCACAGGACAGCGGCTCATCTCGATGCTCCTGGAGCGCTCCGTGGCTGCTGTTACATGCCGCCCAGACCTTAGCCGACAAGCAGCGGTGGAAGGAATCCGATGCTTTGTATGAAGAAGCGATTGGAAAGACGCAGTCCGCTGATACTCGGATGACGGTGCAATTGCAACTCGCTTGGGCCGATTCGTTTCAGCGTAGAGGGGATGGAAGCAGCGCGGAGAAACTCTATCGGCTCGCGTTGAATAACGCGCGGAAACTTGGGCCGGATAACCGTGGTATTGATGCGAGCCTCCTGGGGCTTGGTGCCGTCGCACTGTATCGCGGTGACCTGGACAATGCCGAGAGTTATTTTCAGCAAACTCTTGAAATCAGAGAGAGAGTGGCCCCCGGTAGCCTTGGAGTGGCAAAGAGCCTGAACGGTCTCGGCATCGTTGCGGCTCAGCGCGGAGATCTAGCTAAAGAAGAGCACTATTTCTTTCAGGTCCTCGAAATCGAGAAGAGACTGGCCCCCGACGGCCTCGAAGTTGCGGCAACGCTGAACAATCTGGGTAATGCTGCGCGTGATCATGCAGACCTTGCCAAAGCGGAGGAGTATTACCACCAAGCCCTTACCATTAGGGAAAAGCTGGATCCAGGCGGCCTTAACGTGGCGATGATCCTCAACAATCTGGGCAATATAGCGCTTGATCGTGGGAACCTGGCCCAATCTGAGGATTATGATCGCGAAGCACTGGAGATTAAGGAGAAGTTGGCTCCTGGCAGCCTGTATGTAGCAGCAAGTCTGAACAACCTTGGCCAGGTTGCGCGTGCCCGCGGTGATCTAGCGAAAGCGGAGGACTATTACCGAGCAGGCCTGGAGATAAGGGAAAAGCTGGCTCCTGGCAGTCTCCACGTGGCAACGTCTCTAAACAATCTTGGCGAAGTTGCACGGGCTCGCGGTGACTTGGCCAGAGCAGAAGAGTATTTCCAGCAAGCGTTGGCGATAAGGGAAAAACTGGCTCCCGGCAGCCTCGATGTAGCGTGGAACCTTAGCAGTCTTGGCGACCTTGCGCGGGAGCGTCGGGACTTGGCCGAGGCCTCAAAGTATTACGGCCAAGCATTGGAAATACGGAAGAAATTGGCGCCGGCGAGCGCAGGCTGCGCCGAGACGCTCGCTGCCCTGGCCGGGATTCTGCGGGACCAGCAAAAAACAGAGGAAGCGGCCCGACTGTATGCCCAGGCAATCGACGTTCTCGAGAGTCAAGTCGCTCACCTGGGCGGCTCGAACGACGTTCGTACGGGCTTCCGGGCGACACATGCGGACGTCTACTCAGCCTACGTTGATCTTCTGCTGACTCAGAAGCAGCCGGAACTTGCCTTTCAGGTGGTGGAGCGGTCGCGGGCAAGGACACTGCTGGAGATGCTGACCGACGCCCGTGTGGATATACGGCAGGGAGCAGATCCCTCGCTGATGGCACGGGAGCGGGAGCTGCAGGTAACGTTGACCGCAAAGTCGAACCGAAAAATCAGGCTGTTGGAGGGCAAGCACACCGAGGAACAAGTTGCAGCCGTCAACAAAGAAATCGATGACTATCTTCGCCAGTATCAGGAGGTCGAGGGGCAGATTCGGACAAGCGGTCCGAACTATGCGGCGCTGACTCAACCGCAGCCCTTGAGTGCGCGCGACGTCCAGCGACAGTTACTGGATAAAGACACGGTGCTCCTGGAATACGTGCTGGGGGAGAAACGCAGTTACGCTTTCCTGTTGACCCCCAAGTCTTTGGACTCCTACGAGCTGCCGAAGCGTTCTGAAATCGAGGGCGCCGCCCGCCATGTCTACGACGTACTGACGACGCGCAATCGCTGGATCGAAGGCGAAACGAGCGCGCAACGGGAACAGCGACTTGCAAAGCGCAACGTGGAGTATCAGTGGGCGATCTCCGCTTTGAGCCAAATGATCCTGGGTCCGGTTGCTACGCGCTTGCAGGGAAAACGCTTGCTGATTGTTGCCGATGGGATGTTGCAGTATGTGCCCTTCGCGGTGCTGCCCGCTCCTGCTGAGAATCAATCGAAGCCAGCAGTCGCACTGGTGGTCGAGCACGAGATTGTGAATCTGCCGTCAGCGTCGGTTCTGGCGGTGCTTCGGCGGCAGGCAAGTGGCCGTATGACGCCGCCTAAAGAGGTTGCTGTCCTGGCCGATCCCGTTTTTGACAAATACGATTCACGGGTAAGTCAAGCCAAGCAAGCTACCCCGGCAATCGTGTTTGCCTCAGAAAAGAAGCCTAGTGTGCCGTTACCCGATCAACTGACGCGCTCGCTCGGCGACGTCGGTATCGACACGCGGGGAGCAAATTTTGCTCTGCCGCGGCTCACCTTCTCGCGGCAGGAGGCGGACACGATTGTGGCCACAGCTACCGCGGGAAAGAGAATGGAGGCATTAGATTTCAAAGCAAGCCGCGATACCGCCCTGAGCAAAGGGCTCGGCGACTATCGCATTGTGCACTTCGCCACTCATGGAGTATTGGATAATGAACACCCGGAGTTGTCGGGGTTAGTGCTCTCCCTGGTAGACGCAGAAGGCCGGCCTCGAGATGGATTTCTGGACTTGGAGGACGTGTACAACCTTACACTTCCCGCGGATCTAGTGGTGGCAAGTGCTTGTGAGACTGGTTTAGGGAAACAAATCACTGGAGAAGGACTGGTGGGGCTCACCAGGGGGTTCATGTATGCAGGTGCAACCCGGGTCGTGGCGAGCCTGTGGAATGTGGACGATGTGGCCACCGCAGAGTTAATGGGGCGCTTCTACCGCGGAATGCTGAAGGAAGGCCTGCGGCCCGCAGCGGCCCTGCGCCAGGCACAGATGGAGATGCAAAAGCAGAAGCGCTGGAGTGACCCCTACTATTGGGCCGCCTTCGCCATTCAGGGCGAGTGGAAGTAAAGACCCAAGACTGTCGGTACACGAGCTATATACACAACTGTTACTGGCACAAGCGTCCTATTCTTTTGGGCCGACAATCTCGGATAGACTTCGGCATGCACAACCCGACATCTGGCGGGAGCGGCAAAGGCATCAGCGCGGAAAATATGGCGAGGCTGCTTCTGCGCCTCGATCCCGACCCACTGAGCGCCTGGACAAAATATTGGGATATCTGGTGCCGCCTCGCGAAATATTTTGAATGGAATCATTGTCCGGCACCGGAGGACCTCGCCGATGAAGTGATGGATCGAGTGGCGGCAAAACCGGATACTCAGGAGATTCGCAACGTGGACAAGTATCTGTTTGGGGTTGCCTCCTTTGTTTGCCTGGAAGCGCGCCACCGGGTGCGCCGCGAAACTCCCATGGAAGACCTGCCTGGCGGAGCGAGCTCGCTTCCCGACCCTCACAATCAATCACCTGACCAAATCGACAGGCTCTATCAAGAAAGGAGAACAGAGTGCCTAATGCGCTGCTTGGCCAAGCTGGGGCCCGGCGACAGAGAGTTGGTTATTCAGTATTACAGCGCAGAAGAGGAGAAGCAAAAGACTTTCAGACGTAAACTCGCGGAGAAAACTGGACTTACGCTAGATGCATTGAGGGTTCGCTGCAGCCGACTGAGAGCTCAGCTGGAACCTTGTGTGAAGCGCTGTCTGGAGTCCCGCAGAGATTCAGGTTGGTTTCAGGCAGAATCCAAATCACCGATTTGACGATAGGCGTGTTGTTGACAGCGCTTAGTAAACTATCCCTATTTCTGTAATGCTTTTCGTTGCTTGAGGCACTAAGAGGTAGGGCCGGGATCTCCCCCGTTCTGCCGACTTAGGCGGGGGACGGAAGGTGCGATGCGGAGAACGGACGACGAAATTCTCATGCGACGATATCTCTTGGGGTCCCTGCCGCAGGATGAACGGACTAGCCTCGAGGGTCGTTATTTGGCCGATGCTGGGCTATTTGAGGAGTTGGTCGCCGGCGAGAATGATCTGATCGACTCCTACGTCCGGGGCAGTTTGGAGGACGAGGAGAGGCGCGCATTCGAGGCAGAGTTTTTAAAATCGCCCGAGCGGCGCGAGAGGGTAGCCTTCGCTGACTCCCTGAACAAAGTCTGTGCATTGGCAAAGGACGTTGTACCCGCCGAGACGACCGCCCCTCGTAAGAGAAAGTGGTACGGGTTTTACGCTCCGCCTCAAATGCCGCAATGGGCATGGGCGGCCGCCATGGTGGTCATAGTAGCCCTCGGATCGTGGATGGCGGTGCGCAGCCAGCGGTTGGGAGTCCAATTGCGGCAAGCTCTGGCGGGACAGGCGGAGCTTCGCCACGAAGAAGATACCCTTCGTCAGCATGTTGCGGAGCTCGAAAGAAGTGCCAAAGCCCAGACTCACGAGGACCAGACGAACACAGAGGTCGCCAAGCTGGAGACGCCGACTGGGTCGGAAGTCACGGTCGAGCTAACCCCGGGAATAGCCCGTGGCCCTGGAGAGCGGCACAACGATGTTGTCGTACACCCAACTACCGCCAAGCTACGCCTCGAGCTGATGCTGGAGCGCGGCGGATATGAGAATTACAATACCGTGCTGCTGACTAGCGAACGAAGAGAGCTCTTACGAGGGGAACGCTTACCAAGCCACACGATTCGCGGCAATGTCGTGGTTGCCTGGTCTCTTCCGGTTGGTTCGATTCCTTCAGGCGACTACGTCGTCCAGTTGACCGGCAAAACCGCGGCGGGAAGCCACGAAGATTTGTCGTCTTACAGCTTCCGAATTTTGCGCGACGTACATTGAGTCGCAATTCCTAAAAAACCAGTTCACAAATTGGGCACGGAATCCCCGAGGAATAACGTTCTCCGTTCTCTCCGTGCCCTCGGTGGTGAAATTTGTTATCGTCTCTTTTCGCCATGAAGACCACCAAGAAACGCATCGCTGTCGTGCCTGGAGACGGCATCGGCAAGGAAGTCATCCCTAACGCTCTGGAAGTGCTGCGTGCTTCAGGGGCGGCCCTGGATTTCACCCACTTTGACTGGGGCGCCGACCGCTATCTGCTCGACGGCACCACCATGCCCGAGGGCGGATTCGACATGCTGGCGAACGACTTTGACGCTATCTTCGTTGGAGCGTTGGGCGATCCCCGCGTGCCCTCCAACATTCACGCCAAAGAAATTCTGCTGGGTATGCGCTTCCAGATGGACTTGTACGCCAACGTCCGTCCGGTGCGGCTGCTCGACGAATCACTTTGTCCGCTGAAGAACGCCGGCGTCGATGACGTGAACTTTACCGTTATCCGCGAGAATACTGAGGGCGTCTACGCCGGCATGGGCGGAAACTTCAAGTTCGGCACGCCGGACGAGATCGCCACGCAGGAGGACATCAACACGCGTAAGGGCGTAGAGCGTGTGATCCGCTTTGCCTTCGACTACGCGCGCGCTAACGGCCGCAAGAAGATGCTGATGGCCGACAAATCGAACGTCATGACCCATGCCGGCGGACTATGGCAGCGTGTATTTAAGGAGGTCGCGAGCGAGTACTCTGACATTGTGGCACAGCACATGTACGTCGACGCGCTCTGTTTGCAGATGGTGCGCGAACCGCGTTCGCTGGAAGTCATCGTGACGAACAACATGTTCGGTGACATCATCACCGACCTGGCGGCAGCGCTGCAGGGCGGACTGGGCATGGCCGCCAGCGGCAACATCCATCCCGCGCGCACCTCGATGTTCGAGCCGGTGCATGGTTCCGCGCCGCCGATCGCAGGCAAGAACATGGCGAATCCGATGGGCTCGATTCTCACCGGTGCGATGATGCTGGCTCATCTGGGAATGAACTCCGAGGCGGCGAAGATCGAATCGGCCGTGGTTGATGCTGTGCGCGAGAGGAAGACGACGGTCGATGTCGGCGGCTCGCTGGGTACACGCGAGTGTGCGGAGTGGATCGCGAAGAGGGTGGGAAGATGACTTAGTGAACTCCTGGGAGGTGTATGGTGTACATTCTTTGCAAAGACGTTTCGCCCTGGAATGCTGACGAAAGAATCGAAACAGCGGATAATTCAGTATCGCGGGTTGGCTCTTGGATTCTTCAATTCGGTGGCGTTTACGTCGCGTTCCAACGAGCATGATATCCGCAATGGGTTATCCCGGCTTTATTATGCGTTCTTCCATGCGAGTCTTGCTTTGCTGATCAGCCAAGGAGTAGATATCGAAAAGATACGGCGGAACCACGGAAGCGTTCACAAGGAAATGGACAAGCGCCTTGGAAAGCCGATGGGTCGGCTACTTAGGGAATTGTATTCAGCCCGCCAGCGAGCGGACTACAGTCCAGTTCCGTATGTGCTTTCGTCCATCGATAAGACTCGGCATGAGGCGGGGGCTCTCCTGAAACGCGCACGTACAGGCTTCAATTGGTTGCAGCAAGAATCGGCCAAGATCTTGAAGAACGAGTAGACGAGTACGAGTAATGGTCATAAGCGAAACTGAGTTGCGGCAGCGGTTTGAACGAGAGTTGAACGAAGCAGGGCTTGGAGCTGTCATCGACTACGAGTCCAGCCAGTTCTTGATCGTTGGGGAAGGTCCTTTCGTAGAGCTAGTGTTGACCGACGCTTCGCGTCAATCAGATGCTGCGTTCGTGCTGACAAGGGTTTCTGATGAACTGCGGGCAGAGGGCGTAGTGCTCGACGGAATAGTACGTTCTCTGTGGCAGGTCGAGCGGATTTGGTATGTGGGACTCGCAAGAACGCCCGACGGAGGACTGCGTACTGCCCTGACGTTCGGCGTACGCTTGGTATCAGGTAAACGCGCACACGAAATCCTTGCTCATGTAACGATAGCCGCCCTGAGTGTGCTCCGTCAGAAACTGGGGAACGATAAGTTTTTGATGCATATCGGCTGGTCGCCTGAAGAAGGAGACGTGGATGAACAGAACATTAGCGCCGCAATCAGAGCTTATCTGGAGATCGTTCTCGATAGGGGCGGCCTATCATACTGGGACCCCTTGACGAACCGCGACCTTGAACTTAACGAATCAGCTATGGCTTTCGCCTTAGGCTACAGTCCGGCATTCCAGGAATTGCACGCCGCGATAACGGACGCGTTTTCAGAGACCGTGGTCCGGAGCTTTCTCAACTCGCTGACCGTTTCCGGTGGCACTCTAAGCCGCTTCGAAACGGTCTTACCTGAACTCTCTAACATGTTGGGGGGCGCGTTCCGGCGAGGGCAGCGATTCAGCATTTCTGCAAACGAGTTATTCGATAGCCTGAACGCTGGCGAACGTGAACTGATCAAACAGTACGCATCTCTTTGCGGAGCCAAGGTCAAAGCTGAGCGTTCTGAACTGGTCGAAGCCTTTCCGAACGTGTTTGCAAGGCGCTGATAGCTACGCGGGCGTTGTTGCCTTTGCCGCTTTCTGTGCCGCGCCCAATTGGCGCTTCAAAATGCGCATCCCGGCATCGGCTTGCTTTTCTTCCAGCAGAAATGGCGGGAGGAAGCGCAACACTCTTTCCTGCGTCACGTTGATCAGCAAGCCGTCGGCCAGCGCGCCGTGCAGTACGGGCTCCCCGGGAACGTTGAGCTGCAACGCTTGAATCGCTCCCACGCCACGAGCTTCGGTTGCAATACTAAACTTCGCCACCAGCTCTTCTAGCTTGCTGGTGAAGTAAGCTCCCACGCGTCGCACCTGCTCCAGAAGGTTCGCTTCTTCAATAATCGCCAGGTATTCCAGCGCGAGACGGCAGGCCAGCGGTCCGCCGCCGAAGGTGGTTCCGTGCTTGCCGGGTGTGATGTGTTGCGCGAACTTGTCGTTCGCCAGGAACGCTCCCATGGGAAAGCCCGCCGCCATTGGCTTGGCGATGCAGACGATATCGGGGGTCACTCCAAAATGCTCGAAAGCAAACAGTCGCCCCGTGCGTCCCATGCCGCATTGAATTTCGTCGAAGATGAGCGCGGCATTGTACTGATCCGCGGCTTCGCGACAGGCCTGGAGAAACTCAGGCGACGAAACCTGGATGCCGCCTTCGCCCTGAATGGGCTCGACGATAATGCCGCACACGGTGTTGTCCATCGCAGCCCGCAGGGCGCCGACGTCATTCCGAGGCACGAACCGCGCGCCCTCCAGCATTGGCTCAAAACCGCTGCGGTACTTCGCCTGGCCGGTGAGTGCCAATGCCCCCATGGTGCGACCGTGAAAGGAGTTGTCGAGCGTGATGACAACGCTCTTGTTGGGGCCGCCGGTCGCGTGCCCTGCCGCGCGCACCAGCTTCAGTGCGCCCTCGATGACCTCGGTGCCGCTGTTGCCAAAGAAAGCGCGGTCGAGACCTGACTTCTGACAGAGCTTCTCCGCCAGCACGCCCTGGTACTCGTTGTAGTAGAGGTTCGAAAGGTGGATCACCTTCGCCGCCTGCTCGCGGATGGTCTTCACGATGCGCGGATGCGCATGGCCGAGCGCGTTGACCCCCAATCCGGAAAGGAAATCGAGATAGCGCTTGCCGTCAACATCCCATAGGTAAACCCCCTTGCCGCGCGCCATAGCGACGGGATAGCGGGCATAGGTGTTGAGCAGGTATTTCTGTTCGCGGGAGACAATTTCTTCGTAAGTCGACATTCGATGTTCTTACTCCGCCTGGATGGCCTTGCGCTGCTCGCGCTCGTGTTTCGCCGATTCGCGGCGGCGCAGCGCCCCTTCGTAGCGGCGCTTCTCGTCTTCGGTTTCAGGAATGACGGGAGCGACCGGCAGACGGCGACCATGGCGATCAACGGCCACGAATGTTAGATAAGCCTTGCCCACCTTTTGACGCGACTGCGAAATGTAATTTTCCACCGACACCTTTACGCCCACTTCCATCGAGGTGCGGAAGACGCGGTTCACCGAAGACTGCAGCAGCACCATATCGCCGACATGAACCGGCACCAGGAAGTCGATGTGGTCCATGGATGCCGTTACCACGTAAGAATGCGAATGGCGATGCGCGGCCAGGGCGCCGGCCAGATCGATCCAGTGCATCAGGCGGCCGCCCAGCAGCGCGCCGAGCGGGTTGGTGTCGTTGGGCAGCACCAGCTCAATCATCTCCGACTTCGAGTCGGCGACCGGCCGCGGGATTAGGTGTCCGTCGTTGGTGGTATCCATATCGTTCCTTGTTCTGGCTGTTTCTTGCCGCTGCCTTAAAAGTGGTGCAGCTTCAGCTGCTCCGGCCCAGAGCTGCGCAATGAGCAGCTTTAAAGGCTGCTGAAGAACTCAAAGGCGTCGGTTGCTCGCGGACTGAAGTCCGCTCGCAAAAAGAAGATTAAGGCGCTTTTCGGCACGACTGAACTCGTGCCCTGACGCGAATCATCGCAAAGCCGAGCTTTTTCAGCAACCTGTTTAGCAGGCATCACTGCTAGTCCTTCCCGGTGGCCCGTAGGCTGTTCCCTTCCGCGCTTTGACTGGCTTCTGCCGTGCGCTGTTCCGCACCCCGCCGCGCCATCTGCCCCTCAACGTAGCACTCGGCCATGCGCAGAAGGCATGCGTCACCGTCTGTCGTTTGCCACTGGCGCGTTGCCGTCACGTAGATCAGCTCGCCATGCCCAGCAGGAAGATAGTCGAGCTCGTAAGAAAATCGTATGTGCAACAAGCCGTCGTGTTCTTCGCCCGGCGCGAAGCGCACGGCATCGGCGTGGCGCTCCGCCGGAAGGCGGGAACATCGCTTCGCGTATCCCATATTGCAGCCTGTCTTAAGCTCCTGCTCGGTCGGACGAACTTCGCCCGCCATCGCGGTACACGTGCCGCTCCAGCCTGCGCCCAGCGGCAGCCGCTGCGGAAAAGGCCAATCGCCATCGAGCCGCCGATCAGGCATAAAATAGGGACACGCCACAAGCTCTCCAGGTGCAAGGGTAAATCACATTGTAACGGCGAATCGTACTGGCGAACGAGAGCGCTCCAATGTGGTGCTCGGGCCGGCAGTTCTCAAGTTGAGCGCATCGGCCCCGCTCTTGTACTATGCCCGTTGACATTGGAGACAGCACTCATGGCCGATGAAAGCCGCGTGGCGACGCTGAAGGGAATCCTTGACCAAAATCCGAACGACGCGTTCGCGCGATATGCGCTGGGGTTGGAATATTCCGGCGGCGGCGAAACCGATGAGGCGCTGAACCATTTCAAGCTGTTGCTTGAGTCCCATCCTGACTACACCAACGGATACTTCATGGCCGCGCAGACGCTGGCCCGCGCCGAGCGCAAGGACGAAGCGCGCGACATGCTGCTGCACGGCATCGAGTGTGCGCGCCGCACCCACAACCAGCACGCGCTGGCAGAAATGGAAGGCATGCTGGACGAGTTGGAGCGGGGATACTGAAACGCCAACTCAGCGAGCGAAAAGTTGGTTCTCCAGATTCCTCGATGTGGTTATAACGACTGTTATAATCTCCTCATGAAAACCAAACTGCGCAAGATTGGCAATGGCTATGGCGTGCTCCTGCCTAAGCAGGTGCTGGAGCGCCTTCGGGTGGAAGAGGGCGGTGAGCTCATGCTTCGCGAGACGAGCTCCGGCATTGAACTGTCACCTTATGAGGCTGACTTTTCCGAGCAGGTTGAAGCCTTCCGCCGAACGGAGCATCGCCACCGCAACAGTTACCGCGAACTTGCCAAGTGAGACGTCTCCGCTGGCTCACGGCGCGAGGCTTGTGCGCAATCCACGATGAGCTAATCGCCCGTTACGGCGGACTCCCCGGACTGCGAGACCCCGGAGCGCTTAAGTCGGTGGTGGCACGTCCTAGACAGCTAGCCAGCTATCGATCGTCAATGTCTGTTCCCAAGTTGGCGGCAGCATACGCGTGGGGGCTGTTGAAGAACCATCCTTTTTTGGACGGTAACAAGCGAACCGCGCTGGCAGCGCTTGTGGTTTTTCTCGATGTGAACGGATGGGACTGGACGTGCAGCGAAGTGGAAGAGACTGCGACAGTGCTGGGGGCCGCCGCTGGCGAAATCAGCGAAGAGGATTGGAGTGCCTGGGTAGAACGCAAATGCAAGACAATGCCTTGACCGCTCTGGGGATGACTGATGGCCGCAACGACGAAAAGAAACCAAAAGCAAGCTCCGCAAGACTCAGCCAACATCAATCGTGCTAAAAGAGCGTCGCGCGGCAAGACAGATGCGCAACGCGCTTCAGAATTAACCACCGAGGAGCACGAGAAGAACCGCCTGCTTCGTGAAGCGAACGAGCGCTTTTTCAAGAGCGGTATCGACATCAAAGACATCTATGGCGTGCTGCAGGATTAGATGCATCCTGCCCTGCGTGGTACTTCCATCTAGCCTTCCAGCCTGACGGTACACAACTTCAGTAATACCCCTACTTTGAAACTATAGATTGGTGAATTTACGAGCAGGAGTTGGCAACGATTCCACAGACGAATCGCCAACTACTCCGTCCAAGGGAACAGCGACAACAAGTACATCAGCTAAGGAGTAATAGAATGGCGCACCCCGCACCTGCCATGCTGAAACCCAAGAGGCTATCGCAAAGTAGTCGTCTGCCGCTGATTATGTGTGTAGACGATGATCGCAACATACTTGAGCTCTTAGAGGAATGCCTGGCTTTACACGGGTATGAAGTGACCGGGGAGTCCGATGCTGAGCGGGCCAGGGAGCTGATAGAGATAACGGACTTCGACGCTTTGATAGTGGACTATGACATGCCAGGATGCAATGGCTTGGTTTTTTCGAAAGCTATCCACCAAGAGAAGCCGCGGTTGCCTATCCTGATGTTTTCCGGAACGCTGTTGCCCCCCGATGCGCTGACTAGTATTTCTGCATTCGTGGCAAAGAACCAGGGAGTCATGGCATTAATCACCGCTCTTGAGCACGAACTGAGCGGCCCTGTTCTCCGGCCGCGCCGCAGCTTGTCTCACGGATGAAGCAACGAGGCAAAAGCCATTCGCTTTACCCAGCGTCACCAACCGACGCCTTCTCCACCAGCAGCAGCGCGTTTTCTCGCGTGATTCGTCCCGCCGGAATTGACTGATCACCCGCACGCAGTTTGGTTAACGCATCCACCTTGTCTGCGCCCGTTACCAGCCAGAGGATTTTTCGCGAGCGGTTGAGCATGGGATAGGTGAGCGTCATACGCCGGCGGCCCATGTACACGCCAGTCAGCACGACATCACGATCGGTGACGTTCAGCACAGGATCGCCGGGCACCAGTGACGCGGTGTGGCCGTCGGGGCCCAGGCCGAGGTGAGCGAGATCAAGCACCGCGGGAATCCCGCAGAATTCCTGAAGCGTTTGTTCGTATTGCGCGGCGGCGCCTTCGAGCTCCGGCAGCTCGACCGGCATAGCGTGGATCTGGTCAAGGCGAAGCGGCGCATGCTGCAGCAGACTTTCGCGCAGGTGAGTCAGATTGCGATCAGGGTCACCGGCCGGCGCGACGCGCTCGTCGATTTGAAAGACCTGCACCTTGTCCCATGGGACATCTTCGCCGGCCAGATCGCGCAGCATGATCCAAGGAGCATGCCCGCCGCTGAAGGCCACGTTGAAGCATCCCCGGGCTGCGATGGCGTCCCGCGCATCGGCGGCTACGATCGCGGCGGCGCGCTTCGCGACTGCGTCGGCATCGGGTAGGATTTCGATCTGCACTGAGCCTCCTGATGTCACGGAAGACTGCACGTCATCGCGAGCGTAGCGACGGAGATGCTCTTCTCAGCGCGCGACAACAGCAGGTCCTTCGGGGACTGAAGTCCCCTCAGGATGACAATAAAAGAATCACATTCGGCACGACTGAAAGCCTGCCCCGAGCGTAGCCGAAGGGTCGTGCCCTGATGCGAAGCCTCGCAAGCCAAAATCTTCAGCGACATGTAAGGCCGTGCAGTTCGCTGAAGGTCCGAGACAGCCTTTGTCACTGTGCCGATGCGGCGACACCCACTGTCGGCTGATCGGAACCTGTCGGATTCTGCCAGCCGCCATCCGGAGGCGCAATCCTTGCGGCCTCAGCCGGACCCCACGTGCCCGGTTCATAGACATACACCGGCGTGTCTGCTTTCAACACCGGATCGACGACGCGCCATGCCTGCTCGACATAATCCTGGCGCGCAAATTCGGTCGCGTCCCCGGCCATCGCGTCTCCCAACAGCCGTTCGTACGGCTCCATCTCCGTCGGTTTGGGACGCCGGCTGGCGATCATCTCAACCGACGTGGCGAGGGGTTTCTCGCTTGGCCCCTCGGCCGTGACTCCCATGGCGATGGTCACTTCCGGGCTGACGCGAAAACGCATGTAATCGGGAGCCAAATTGACGTCGCGGAACGGCGTGGGCGGCTTGCGAAAGCGTGCAATCACTTCCATACAGGTCACCGGAAGATTCTTGCCGGCTCGTAAATAGAAGGGCACCCCTTTCCAGCGCCAGGAATCGATCTCAAGCCGCAATATTGCGAAGGTTTCCACCTTCGAATCGGGCCGCACGCCAGGCTCCTGCAAGTAGCCCTTAAATTGGCCGCGCACCAGGTTAGCGGCGACGATCGACGGAATTCCCTTCAACACCTTGGCCTTCTCATCGCGCAGCGATTCGGCATCGGTGCAGATCGGCGGCTCCATGGCCAGATTGCAAAGTATCTGGAACATGTGGTTCTGCATGACATCGCGAATCGCACCAGTCTGATCGTAGAATGCGCCTCGTCCTTGAACGCCGAAGTTCTCCGCCATGGTCATCTGGACGCTGTCGATGTAATTGCGGTTCCAGAACGGCTCCATGAAGGTGTTGGAGAAACGGAAGTTCACCATGTTGTGTACCGGCGCCTTGCCCAGGTAGTGGTCGATGCGGAAGATGGACGACTCCGGAAAGGCGCGCAGCAGGATATTGTTCAGCTCCTGCGCCGACGCCAGATCGTGGCCGAACGGCTTCTCGATGATGACGCGCGCACCCTTCGCGCAGCCCGACTTCATCAACTGCTCGACGACCGTCTCGAACAGTGACGGAGGAATCGCCAGGTAGTGTGCCGGATGCTGAGAGCGATCAAGTTCCTTGCGCAATGCTTGAAATGTCGCATCGTCGGAGTAGTCGCCATCGATGTAATGCAGCAGGCTGCTCAGCTTGGGCCACGCCTCCGGGTCGACCCCGCCGTGCTTCTCCAGGCTGTCTTTTGCGCGCGCCTTGAGCTGCTCGAGGTTCCAGCCGGCCTTGGCCACGCCGATGACGGGAACATCCAGATGCCCGCGCCTTACCATCGCCTGAAGCGCAGGGAAGATTTGCTTGTAGGCGAGATCGCCGGTTGCGCCGAAAAAGACCAGCGCGTCAGAGTGAACGGTTTCCATTGCCTTCTCCCGCTATGCGCCCTTGGCTTTTTCCAGGTGCCCGCCGAACTCGTAGCGCATGGCCGAGAGCAGCTTATCGGCGAAGCCTGCTTGCCCACGCGAGCTGAAGCGTTCATACAGCGCGGTAGTCAGAACGGAGGCGGGCACCGCCTCGTCGATCGCCGCTTTGATAGTCCACCGGCCTTCGCCCGAATCCGAAACCCGACCCTCGAATTTGGCAAGCTGGGGATCGCCGGTCAGCGCCGAGGCCGTTAGATCCAGCAGCCATGAGGCGATGACGCTGCCGCGACGCCATACTTCGGCAACGTCGGTCAGGTTGAACTCGTACTGATAGTGCTCGGGGTCGCGCAGGGGAGTGGTCTCGGCGTCGATCTCGTGCTTGTGCTTGCCGACGTCGGCGTTCTTCAGCACGTTCAAGCCTTCGGCGTAAGCGGCCATGATTCCGTACTCGATGCCGTTGTGCACCATCTTGACAAAATGCCCGCCGCCGCTCGGACCGCAGTGCAAGTAGCCGTCCTCGGCGGTGCCGCCAAGTTTCTCACGACCCGGCGTGCGCGGGATGTCGCCCTTGCCGGGTGCGATCGTCTTGAATATGGGATCGAGATGCTGCACGGCATCCTGCGGGCCGCCGATCATCATGCAGTAGCCGCGTTCCAGACCCCAGACGCCGCCGCTGGTGCCGACGTCAACGTACTTGATGCCTTTGGGCTCGAGCTCTTTTGAGCGGCGAATGTCGTCGATGTAGTACGAGTTGCCGCCATCGATCAGGATGTCGCCCGCCTCGAGATGAGGAGCGATCTCGGCGATGGTTTGATCGACAACTGCGGCGGGAATCATCAGCCACACGGCGCGAGGCTTGGTCAGCTTGCTGACGAAATCCTGGAACGAAGAAGAGCCGGTCGCGCCTTCGCCCGCTAATTCCGCTACCGATTTTGGCGTGACATCGTAGACCACGCATTGGTGGCCATTCTTCATCAGCCGGCGCACCATGTTGGCGCCCATGCGGCCGAGACCTACCATTCCGAGTTGCATGATTCCTCTCTCCTGGCGAAATGAGTTCCTGAAGGTTATGCCTCGAAGGGGCGCGGCTTCAGCCGCGCCGTACCATAAGATAAAAACGCGCAAATTCGGCACGACCAAGGTCGTGCCCTGACGCGGTGCTTCTCTTAGCGATCATAAAACCGCGGCGCGACAACTTCCGCGATGCGCTTTTGCCGGCCGACAAGTGACAACTGATCACCGATACTGACAACTGACAACTAGTTCCTACGCCTTATTCGCCCGATACAACTTAATCAAATTGTTGGTCGAGCTGTCATGCTTGAGCTGAGGCTCCTGTGCGCCTTCCAGCTCAGGAATGATGCGCTGCGCCAGCACTTTGCCCAGCTCCACGCCCCACTGATCGAACGAGTCGATACCCCAGATCGTGCCCTGCGTGAACACCGAATGCTCATAGAGCGCGACCAGCTTGCCCAGCGTCTCCGGCGTCAGCACGTCGACCATGATCGTGTTCGACGGACGGTTGCCCTCGAAGACGCGATGCGGCACCAGCCAGTCGGGCGTGCCCTCCGCCTTCACTTGCTCGGCGGTCTTGCCGAAGGCTAGCGCTTCGGCCTGCGCGAACACATTTGACAACAATATGTCGTGATGGCGTCCGAGCGGATTGAGCGCCCTGTAAAAGCCGATGAAGTCGCACGGGATGAGCCGCGTGCCCTGATGAATCAACTGGTAGAACGAGTGCTGCCCGTTGGTGCCGGGCTCGCCCCAGTAGATGGGCCCGGTGTCGTGCGTCACGGGTGTGCCATCGAGCCGCACGTGCTTGCCGTTGCTCTCCATCGTCAACTGTTGGAGGTAGGCAGGGAAGCGCTTCAGGTACTGCTCGTAGGGCAGCACCGCGACTGTCTGCGCGCCGAAGAAGTCGTTGTACCAGATCGAGATCAATCCCAGCAGCACCGGCAGATTTTGCGCGAACGGCGCGGTGCGGAAGTGCTCGTCGATCTGATGGAAGCCGTTGAGCATCTCGCGGAAGCCGTCCGGCCCGATGGCGAGCATCGTAGACAGGCCAATGGCGGAATCCATGGAGTAGCGCCCGCCAACCCAGTCCCAGAAGCCGAACATGTTGGCGGTGTCGATGCCGAACTTGGCCACGCCCTGAGCGTTGGTAGAGACGGCGACAAAGTGCTTCGCGATGGCCTTCTCATCGCCCAGGCTCTTGAGCGCCCAATCGCGCGCGGTGTGCGCATTGGTCATGGTCTCCAGCGTGGTGAAGGTCTTGGACGAAACGATGAACAGGGTTTCGTCAGCCTGAAGGTCCTGCACCGCTTCCGCGAAGTCCGTTCCATCCACATTCGACACAAAGCGGAAGGTCATGTCGCGGCGGCTATAGTGTTTGAGCGCTTCATAGGCCATCACAGGGCCCAGGTCGGAGCCCCCGATACCGATGTTGATGACGTTCCTGATCGCCTTGCCAGTGTGGCCTTTCCAATCGCCGCTGCGCACGCGATCGCAAAAGGCTGACATCTTGTCGAGCACCGCGTGAACGGCGGGAACAACGTCTTCGCCGTCGACAAAAATCTTTTCGTCCCTGGGAGCGCGCAAGGCGACGTGAAGCACTGCGCGGTTCTCGGTGACGTTGATCTTGTCGCCGCGAAACATCGCGTCGATGCGCTCGCGCAGGCCGGCCTCTTCCGCAAGCTGAAGGAGCAGCTTCAACGTGTCGTCGGTGATGCGGTTCTTGGAGTAGTCGAGAAAAATTCCGGCGGCCTGCAAGGGTGAAGCGCTCGCCACGCTTGGGGTCGTCGGCAAACAGCTGCCTGAGGTGCAGTGCCGCGGAGCTGTTCGTAGTGCTTCGCCAAATCCTGCCACGCCTTGGGCTCGGGAAGCGGCTTCACGCTTGCTGCCATTCAGGTGCTCCTTTGCGTTTGGCCGCCTTCTTTACCGCCGAGCCGTTGGTGGGCCCCGCAGAATCCGGCTCCGAAGCAGCGTCATAATTCGCGGCTCTCACGTTCGAATCCTGCCACAGCCGGAAGCCGCCGAGGAAAGCGTTCCTGTTGTCGACCATGCGAGAGTGACGAGGAAGCTCTTTCAGCAGCTTTGCGTTTCCTCCGCCGATGACGACCTCGTCGGGTTCGAGCGCTGCGGTCAAACGTTCCACCACGTCTTCGACATAGTCGCGCCATTTCTTCTTTCCATAGCGCTTCAGGCCACGCAGCCCAACGTAGTCCTCATACGTTGCCTTGCGATAAGGAAGGTGCGCCAGTTCCATAGGTTCAATGCGCCCATCGACGACCAGGGCTGAGCCCAGTCCGGTGCCCAAGCCGAGAAACAACATGCTTCCCGTGTCATAACTGCCCAACGCCTGCATGGCGGCATCGTTGATCATCTTCACTGGTTTGCCAAACGCCTTGGCGAAATCGAAACTCACCCAGCCGGGTCCCAAGTTGAAGGGATCATGAAGAGGCCGGCCATGCACCACGGGGCCGGGGTAGCCGATCGCAACGGCATCGTATTTCCAGTCGGCCGCAAGTTGCTTCACGGCGGCGACCATGTCCCTCGCCGTCAGCTCCGGGCCGGAAACGATCTTGCATGGAGTGGTCTCCCCGGTGGCCAGGATCTTGACATGCGTACCGCCCACATCCACGACCAGGACGTTCATAGTTGCCTCCCGACTAGGTGCTTGCGGTTAGTGTCGCGCTCTTGGAAGTGATGACTTCCATCAGGTCGTTCCATGATTTTACAAAGGACGCTGCGCCCTCGGTTTGCAACTGGGCAGCAAGCGCGTCGATATCGATGCCAGCCTTGCCGAACTCGGCCAGCACCTGCTCGCAGTTGCCTCCATCGGCCGGCATCACCGGACCGACCTCGCCGTGGTCGGCGAAGGCCAGTAGCGTGGCCTCGGGCATGGTGTCAACCGTGTCGGGAGCGGCCAGCGCCTTGATGTAGAGAATGTCGGAGGCCTTCGGGTCTTTCGTTCCGGTGCTGGCCAGCAACAGGCGCTGCGGATTGACGCCTTTGGCGACGATCGCCTTCCAGCGCGGCGTAGCCAGCAGGTCGCGATAGGCCTTATAGGTTCGTTGCGCGATGGCAATGCCTAATTTGTCGCGCAGAGATTCGGGAGCTTTGTTGGCAACGGCGACGTCCCACCGGCTGATAAATACGGAGGCCACGGAACCTACATTGGTGTCGAGCCCGGCGGCAATGCGCCGCTCGATTCCGCGCAGATAGGCCCCGGCCGCAGCGAGGTACTGTTCGCGCGAAAAAAGCAGCGTGACGTTTATCGATACGCCGGAGAAGATGGCCTCTTCAATCGCGGGCAAGCCTTGCGGGGTCCCAGGAATCTTGATAAACAGGTTGGGGCGCGCGGCGCGAGCGTGCAGGTCCTTCGCCGCCGCCAGCGTAGTGGCCGTATCGTAGGCCAGCAGGGGAGAGACCTCGAGCGACACCCATCCATCGACGCCTTTGGTCTGGTCGTAGACGGGACGGAACAGGTCGGCGGCGCGGGTCAGGTCGTCGAGTGCAAGATCGAAGAACAGCGCCTCGCCGGATTTGCCTTTACTCAGGTCCTCGCTGATGGCGGCATCGTATGATGCACTCTTCTTGATGGCGTGATCGAAGATCGTCGGGTTCGACGTGAGTCCGGTCACCGACAGCTCGTCAATATACCGACGCAGCGTGCCATTATCCAGGATGTCGCGGGTTATATTGTCCAGCCAGAGACTCTGGCCCAGATCGTGTAAGGCTTGTGTTGCTTTCATATGCACCTCAAAGCTATCCGGTTGAAGTTATCAGCCGTCATAGGGACGTTTCAACCGCTAAACTGCATGTTAATTTCTGGTTGCATTTAGGCATCCAAACTGCAGTCATGATATGACAGGAGAGCCACCGTAAGCGAATCTCTACGTTAGCAGGAGTTGCCCCATGCAAGCCGTGGAAGACCACGTCCGGACTGGACTCAGTGTTGCCGAGCTGAAGCAATCCATCCTTGACAATCTTTACTACCGGCAAGGCCGTGTACCCGACCTGGCGACCCATTACGACTGGTTTATGGCCACGGCCTACGCCATACGCGACCGCATGATGCACGACTGGATCGTGTCTTTTGCGCGTTATCGCAATGCGCACCTCAAGATGGTGGCATATCTTTCGGCGGAGTTTCTCATCGGGCCGCAGCTCGGCATCAACTTGGTGGACTTGGGCGACGTTCGCGAGCAGGCCAAGGCGGCGCTCGCGGAATTGAACATCAGTCTGGACGAAGTTGAGGCGGTCGAGCCGGAGCCGGGACTGGGCAATGGTGGTCTGGGCCGGCTGGCGGCCTGCTACATGGAGTCGATGACTACCGAGGAGGTGCCGGCGGTCGGATACGGCATCCGCTATGAGTTCGGGCTTTTCCGCCAGGAAATTCGCGACGGCTGGCAGGTGGAAAAGACGGACAAGTGGCTACAGCTTGGAACTCCGTGGGAAATTGCGAGGCCTGAGCGCAACTACCTCGTCGGGTTCGGCGGCCATACCGAGCAGTATCACGATGGGCATGGGCAGTTCCGCGTGCGCTGGTTGCCGGCCAACATGGTGAAGGGCGTGGCCCACGACATTCCGATCGGCGGCTACGGCACTAAGGTCACAAATTTCTTGCGGCTGTGGGTGTCGCACGCGGTGGAGTCGTTCGACTTCCAGGCCTTCAACAAGGGCGACTATTACGACGCGGTGCAGGAGAAGATCGCTTCGGAGACCATCAGTAAAGTGCTGTATCCGAATGACGAGCCCGAAGCCGGCAAGCGCCTGCGGCTGGCGCAGCAGTACTTTTTCACCTGCTGTTCGTTGCAGGACATGATTCGCATTCACGGGATTCGCGGCCTTAGCCTCGACAAGTTTCACGAGGGATTTGCGGTCCAGCTCAACGACACCCATCCCTCCATCGCCGTCGCCGAGCTGATGCGGCTGCTGATGGATGAGCACCAGATGGAGTGGGACCAGTCCTGGGACATCACGCGCAAGACGCTGGGCTACACCAATCACACCCTGCTGCCGGAGGCGCTGGAGAAGTGGCCGTTGCCGCTGTTTGCCAGCGTGCTGCCCCGGCATCTGGAGATCATCTACGAAATCAACCGCCGCTTCCTCGATGAAGTGAGATTACGCGTTGGAGACGACAATGAGCGCATTGCGCGGCTCTCGCTAATCGATGAGCATGGCGAGAAGTATGTCCGCATGGCGAACCTGGCAACCGTCGGCAGCCACGCCGTGAATGGGGTCGCCGAGCTGCACTCCGAGTTGCTGAAGAAAACCACGCTGCACGATTTCTACGAACTCTACCCCGAGCGCTTTTTCAACGTGACCAACGGGGTAACGCCGCGGATGTGGCTGGCAGTCGCGAATCCCGAGCTGTCCGCGCTGATTACAAAGAGCATCGGCGAAGGATGGCTGACCAACGAAAACGAACTGCGCAAGCTGGAGCCGCTGGCCGAGGATCCCGGCTTCCGCGAGCAGTGGCGCCAGGTAAAGCACGCCCGCAAGGTAACGCTGGCTGCCATGGTGCAGCAGCGCACCGGGCAAGGCATCAATCCGGCCACGCTCTTCGATGTGCAGGTAAAGCGCCTGCATGAATACAAGCGGCAGCTGCTGAATATCTTCCACGTCATCACGCTCTACAACCGCATCAAGAAAGATCCCAGCACGGTGGTCACGCCGCGCACCGTGATCTTCGGAGCCAAGGCCGCTCCGGGATACACCATGGCCAAGCTGATCATCAAGCTCATCAACTCGGTCGCGACGACAATCGACGCGGACCCCGCTGTACGCGAGCTGCTGCGCGTCGTATTCTTCCCCGACTTCAACGTGAAGAGCGGTCTCTCGATTTATCCAGCCGCCGATTTGTCGGAGCAGATCTCCACCGCGGGCAAGGAGGCCTCGGGCACGGGAAACATGAAGTTCTCGATGAACGGAGCGCTGACCATCGGCACGCTCGATGGCGCAAACGTCGAAATCCGGCAGGAGGTCGGAGCGGAGAACTTCTTTCTGTTCGGGCTTACGACGGAGCAGGTGCAGCACCTCAAAACGACCGGTTATACTCCGCGGCGTTATTACGAGGCGAATCCGTACCTGCGCGAGGTGCTGGACCAGATCATCGCGGGAGCGTTCTCGGGCGGCAACGGCGACCTGTTCCGTCCCATCGTCGACTCGCTCCTGAATCAGGATGAATACATGCTGCTGGCCGACTACCAGTCGTATATCGATTGCCAGGAGAAGGTGGGTGAGGTGTTCCGCGACACGGAGCAGTGGACGCGAATGTCAATCTTGAATACCGCGCGCATGGGCAAGTTTTCGTCAGACCGGTCGATTCGCGAGTATTGCGAGAAGATCTGGGGCGTGAAGCCGCACGAGGCGCACCTGGAGAGCGCCGAGACGGTGGCCGCCGGGGTGTAGGTGCGGGTCAAATTCGGAGCAGGTTAGGTGGAAGCCCCCGCATTTATGCGGGGGAATTGGGTTCAGCCCAACAAACGGCTTTAGCCGTGGATGTCCCAGGCCCGTGTGTCCCCGGCGCTGAAGCGCATCTCAACATAGGAAAATGTATTCCCCCCGCATGAATGCTGGCCTCCCACCGCCGGAGTTTCGCGGCGCGGGATCACCCCTATTTCACTTCCCAGCCGCCGCCCAGCGCCTGATAGAGCGCGGCGTAGTACTGGAGCTCCTGGTACCAGGCTTGCGACAGCAACAGCGCCGACTGGAAATACTGCTGCTCGTTGTATTGGACTTCCAGAAACGCGGTGTACCCGCCCAGATAGCGAACGTTCGACAGTCGCACCAGGTTCGCGTACGTATCCGTCTGCTCCTGGAGCTTCATGCGGTACTTGCGCGCCTGCTCGTAGCCAATGAGGCTGTTAGAGACGTCGCCGAAGGCGCGCTGCACCGTCTGCTTGTACTGCAATTCCGCCTGATCGCGTTGCGCCCATGCCAGGCGATAGTTGGCACGAATACGGCCGCCCTGAAAAATGGGTTGCGTCGCGCCCAAGCCTACGGCCCAGAACGTCCCAGGACCGTCCAGAAACTGATCCAGCGCGATGCTCATCGCTCCGAACGAACCAGTGAGCGCGAATTGCGGGAAGAAGAGCGCTTTCGCCACGCCCACGTTCGCATTGGCGGCAACAAGCGTTTCCTCGGCCGCGCGAATATCGGGCCGGCGTCGCAACAGATCTGAGGGCAGGCCGGCTGGTATCTCCGGCGTATGCGGCTGATTGACGATGTTCAGTCCGCGTTTGATCGGCCCGGGATTGCGTCCCAGCAGAATGCTCAGATTGTTCTCAGCCTGCTCCGCGAGCTGCTGGTAGGTGATGACGCCGGCTTCCGCCTGCTGCAAGATGACCTGTGCCTGATAGACGTCAGTGAGGGCGGCGTCCCCGCCTTTGAACTTGATGGTGTTGAGCTTCAGTATCTCCTGGTCCGCTTCAACGGTCTTTCTTGAGTATTCCAGTTGATCGTCATATTGGAGCATCAGGTAGTAGTTGGTTGCGACCGAATCGATCAGAGTGATCTGCACCACGCTCTTGGCGTACTTCAGTCGCCAGCAAGGTCGCGCGTGCGGACTCAGTAGCCCGGCGATATTGGCCCCAGAAGTCGACGATGTAGTTGAGGTTCAGGCCCAGCGTGCCGAAGGTAGGCGCGCCCGGGAACTGGAAGTTACGCTCGTTGGTGATGGAGGCGCCGCCGTCGAGAGTGGGGAACTGGTTGGCGCGTACGATTCCCAGGTTTGCGTTCGCCTGCAACACGCGAGTAGCGGCAACGCGCAGGTCGTAGTTGTTGGTCAGAGCTTCTTTGATGAAGCCTTGCAGGACTTCATCCTGGAAGACCGCGTTCCATGGCAAGTCGCCAAACTGATTGCCCGCACCGGATGCTTGGGCGCTTCCTGGCTGCTGCGCCTGGGCTGCAGCTTCGGGTTGCGTCGGTTGTGCGGGAACAGCCACCGGCTGCTGCGCAGCCTTTTCCTGCACAGCGGGAGACGGCGCGGGCACAGGCGTGGTTCCCGGCTGTGCTTGCGAAGGGGCGGGAGTCGCTGGCAGCGGTTCCGTCGGGGGCTGCTGTTGCGCTTCCGGCGCAACGCCGCGGTAGTCGCCGGGCACGTCCAGCGGAGGCCGCTTGTAATTCGGACCCACCTTGCAGCCGCAAAGCGAGAGCGTGACTGCCATCGCCGCGATTACCTTGAGCTTAGTCATGTGCCGTTCCTTCCGCAGCCGCTGGGGCGGGAGGTGCTTCCGGCCGTTTCTCGCCGCCACCAATCCAGTGGCCGAAGCGCTCAACCACGTCGAAGCTGACGGGGATGAAGAAAATCGCCAGCAGCGTTGCTGCCAACATTCCTCCGATGACACAGGTTCCCAGCACGCGGCGGGAGATGGCTCCGGCGCCCGTCGCCGTCCATAACGGGACGCAACCCAGGATGAACGCAAACGCGGTCATCAGGATGGGCCTTAACCTTAATCGTGCGCCGGTGAGAGCGGCGTCCATCAATGTTGCTCCTTTGTCGTATTCCGCTTTGGCGAATTCCACGATAAGAATTGCGTTCTTTGCTGACAGGCCGATCAGCATGACCAGGCCGATCTGCGCATAGACGTTGTTCTCGAGCGTGCGGGCGTACAGTGCCACGAATGCCCCGAAGATGGCGATCGGTACTCCCAGCAACACGCTAAAGGGCAGCGTCCAGCTTTCGTACTGCGCCGCCATGATCAGGAAGACGACGAAGAATGCCAGGCCAAAGATGGTTGCCGGGCTCACGCCCTGCGCTGCCTTCACCTCCTGGTACGACATGCCGCTCCAGTCGTAACCCATCTGCGGTGGCATGGTTTTCTTGAACACGTCTTCAAGCGCCGCGATTACCTGTGCCGAGCTATATCCCGGTGCAGCCGAGGCGTTGATCTGCACGCAGTTGAAGAGGTTGTAGCGCATTACGAACTCCGCACCGCTGCGCGGGTAAACCGTGGTCAGCGTACTCAGCGGGACCATCTGGTTGTTATTGTTGCGCACGTAAAACTTGCCCAGGTTGTTCGCGTTGGTTCGGAAGTCGCCGTCGGCTTGCACATACACCTGCCACTGCAATCCGAATCGGTTGAAGTAGTTCACCAGCGAGCCGCCCATGAAGGTCTGCACGGTTTGGTACAGGGCATCCAACGGGATTTGCTGCGTCATGGCCTTGGCGTTGTCGACGTTGACGCCCACCTGGGGCACGCCGAACAGCGCCGTGGTCATCATCCCGGCCAGTTCCGGACGCTTGCGCGCCTCAGCCATAAAGATTTGCGTGTTTTTCGCCAGAAACTCGATCGGGCCACCCGAGCGATCTTCGAGAATGAAGGTTGCGCCGCCCGAGGTTCCCACGCCCGGAATGGCCGGCGGAGGGAAGGAGAACGCGATGCCCGACGGCACCCGCGACAGCACCTGTTGCAGGTGAGCTTTGATTCCGTTGTAGCTGGTCTCCGGAGTTTTGCGCTCTTCCCACGGTTTCAACGAAACGAAATAGAAGGAGCTGTAGGTGGCATTCACGCCGCTCAACATGCTGTAGCCCATGAATGGCGGTGACATTCTCCACACCGGGAGTTTCCAGAATGGCCTTCTCCACCACTCTTGACGGCCTCGGAGGAACGTTGCAGCGATGAGGCGTCGGGCAGTTGCAATCCGGCATACAGATAGCCCTGGTCTTCATCGGGCAAAAAGGCCTGCGGTATGCGCTTGCCGAAGAACGCTGCTCCCAGCACGATTAATCCAAGCAAAAGGAAGGCGAACCCGGCTTTGTGGATGAGGTGCTTGCACCAGCTCACGTAGCCATCGGTGGCATAGCCAAACACGCGATTGAACCAGCGGAAGAATGCACCCAGCGGCCCCCGCGCTTCCTTCTTCGGCCGCAGCAGCATGGCCGAGAGCGCCGGGCTAAGCGTTAGCGCGTTGAACGCCGAGAAAAGCACCGAGATCGCAATGGTGACCGCGAACTGCTTGTAGAGTTGCCCGGTAATGCCGGGCACGAAAGCTGTAGGAACAAACACCGCCGCCAGAATCAGGGCAATGGCAATGACCGGGCCCGAGACTTCCTCCATCGCCTTCACCGTGGCGTCATGCGGCGACAGTCCGTGCTCGATGTGGTGCTCCACGGCCTCCACCACCACGATGGCATCGTCCACCACCAAGTCCGATCGCCAACACGAGTCCAAATAGCGACAGCGTGTTGATGGAAAAACCGAGCATGGGAAAGACGACGAAGGTTCCGATCAGCGAAACCGGAACCGCCAGCAACGGAATCAGCGTGGCTCGCCAGCCTTGGAGGAAGATAAACACCACGATGATGACCAGGATCAGCGCCTCGCCCAGCGTCTTGTAGATTTCCTTGATGCCTTCGCTGACCGCCAGCGTCGTGTCCAGCGAAACCGCGTAATTGAGGCCTTCGGGGAATCGCAGCTTGGCGTCCTGCATCATCTTGAGGACGTTGTCGCGCGTGGTGAGGGCGTTGCTGCCCGGCGTCAGATAGAGCGCGATGGCGGCTGTAGGCTGCGCCGGCTTGGCCGGATCGCCTTCTTTCTCAGGAGCAGTTCCCAGGCGAGCGTTGAAGGAGTAGTACTGCGAGCCCATGTCGCACCCGCGCCACATCTTTCAGCCGCAGGATGGAACCGTCGGGATTGGCGCGAACCACAATCTGCTCGAACTCCGCAGCGGTCGGCAGGCGCCCCGGAGCGCGCACGTTGTAGGTGAACTGCTGGCCCTGGGGAACAGGCTCGCCGCCAATCTGGCCGGCAGGGTTCACCTTGTTCTGCGCTTTCACCGCGTTGGTGATGTCGGAGACGGTGACGCCCAGGTTGGCCAGCGTATCGGGATTCACCCAGATGCGCATGGCGTAGGGCCCGGCGCCGAAGATCTGCACCTGCGAGACACCCTGCACACGGGTCAGCGCGTACTGCAAATTGATGATGGCGTAGTTGGCCAGGAAGATGTTGTCGTAAATACCGTTCGGCGAGTACAGGTTCGAGCAGCATGAACGGCGCGGTGGTGCCGGGCTGCACGATGACGCCTTGCTGCGTCACCTCGGAGGGCAACTGCGAGTTCGCCTGCCCGCTGCGCATCTGCGCCAGAATCTGGTCGGTGTTGACGTCGGTTCCGAGTTGGAAGTCGACGTACAGCGACATGCCGCCGCCGGAGCTGGCGCTCAGCGAGTACATGTAGTTCATGCCGCTGACGCCCGACATCTGCTGCTCGATCGGGGTGGCGACCGATTCGGCGATGGTGGTGGCGTCGGCGCCGGGATAAGTCGCCTTCACCTGGATCATGGGGTCGGCGATGTTGGGAAACTGCGCCGTCGGCAAGCCAAGGATCGCAACCACGCCGACCAGCACCATCAGGATCGAAATAACAATGGCAACGATGGGCCGGTTGATAAAAAACTTCGACATGATTACTTGCTCCCCGGCGCCCCAGCTGCTGGCGGCACATACGGCTTGGCGATTACAGGCACGCCCTGCTTGGCTAACTCGGGATTGGCAGCGGCAGCCTGCTGAACCTTCTGGAAGCCTTCGACGACGACCTTCTCCCCCGGCTTCAGTCCTTCGGTGATGATCCAGTTTGGTCCAACGCGGTCTCCCACCTTGACCGGACGGAACACCGCCCGACCCTCGGGATTGAGCACAACTACCTGATAGTCGGTCTGCACTTCGATCACTGCGGGCTGCGGAATCAGCAGCGCATTCGGGTTGTCCCTTATCTTGAGGCGAACCTGCCCGAAGCCGCCGGGGCGGAGCAGACCGTCTTTGTTGGGAAAGGCGGCGGCAAGCTGAATGGTGCCGGTGCCGGCGCTGATCTGCCGGTTTACGAAGATGATGTAGCCCTTGTCCGGATAGGTCTCGTTGTTGGCCTGGATATACTCCACCGGAACGGTCCCCTTCATGGTGCCGCTTCGGACCACTCGGGAAATCTCCTCAGAGTGTGCCAGGTAATCCGATTCGCTGATGTTGAAATAGGCCCAGATGGGATTCACCTCTGACACCGTTGCCATCTTGGTGGTCGTGCCTACCAGATCGCCGACCTGCGAATTGGCAACACCGGCGATACCGTCAACCGGCGAGTAAACCTTGGTCCATCCCAGGTTTAATTCGGCGTTCACCTGGTTTGCCTTATCGGCCTGTAATTGCGCCTTTGCTGCTGCCTGGTTGGCCAGGTCGGTATCCAGTTGTTTCGCGGGAATGGCATTTTGCGCGGCCAGAGGCGTGTCGCGCTGCACGTCGGCAGTGAACCTGTCAACCTGCGCCTGTGTCCGCGCCACCTCGGCTTTGGCTTGGTCCAGCGATGCGACGAAGGGCCGCGGGTCAATCTCAAACAGCAGCTGACCTTTCTTGACGAATGAACCGTTCGAGTAGTTCTGCTTGAGCAGGTAACCCTGGACCTTGGGCGTGATGTCGGCGTTGACGGGTCCGTTCAGGGTGGCGACCCACTCGCCATAAACGGGCACGCTCTGCTGCATTACCTCGCTGACCAGCACCTCAGGCGGCATGGGCTTGGGAGCTTCTTTCTTCTCCTGGCAAGCCGTGGCGAAAAGCAAAAGCGAGGCGCCGGCCAGAAAGAGCTCAGGGCCGTGGATGGCCGAGTTTGCCAACCCTTCGTCGCGACCGGTTCAGAAGTTGCAACTGCATTTGCCGGCCGCTTCTGGCCAACCTTGTGACAAACAGACATACCTGTGCTCCTGCCCGCCGGCCGCAGCCGGCACTTAACTCAAGAACTGGAACGAAGAGGAATAACCCCTTTTAACTCATAGAAGGGCAAATGGCTACTGGGTTTTTCCCGAGTAAGCTGGCTGCCATTGTAGTTGCCCGGCCCGGGGTTTTCTTATAGCACTAAAGGGTAGCGTCGCGGTGGCAGGAGTGCCGCACGTTCCGAGCGACCCGCTGGGGACTGGTTTCGGATCGTCATTGGAGCGCTCGTACTCCGGCGCGAGGAATCCGCTCCTCGTGAGTGACGAGAAGCGGATTGTTCGCTTATCGCGGAATATCGATTCCTATTGGCCGAGTTTCGCGCTTGCCGCTTGCGGCAGGAAACCGGTGAAGTGCGCCGCGTTGATTTGCCGCGTTGCCACTGCCTGCCCTACCTGCATCAGCTCATCGATGTACTGCACCGAATCCAGGGCCTGCACGTGTTCCGGATTGACGTTGGTGAGACCAAGCGCATCGAGGCCCTCGCGCGTCAACTCGGCGTTGTAGCGCATATACGTAAACAACTTGGGCATCACCGGTCCGTGCTTGCCGAGCATGTCGCCGATCTCGCGATCCAACTGCGCTCCGGCCAGACAGTCGCCAAACACGCGACACAGGAAGTCCTGCTCGTTCAGCGCAGCAAACATCAAGGCTGAAGGGATGGAAGAGGCGTTGTAAAGCAGGTTCATCTCGCCGGGTTGCAAGTTGGCATTGGCATTAGGGCTGGTGCCCGTACCCACAGAAACGATCAGCATCTTGTCGGTTCCAGTGGGCCAGTTCAGGTTGAAGGGCGCGACTGTCGCCATCAGGAGCAACTGGAACGCCGGATTGTTATACATGGTGACGCCGCCATCCACGAACAGGAAATCATGCGTGCCGATGGTCACCAGCTGCGGTGGAAAATAGGTTGGGGCCGCCGTACTGGCCCGCACCAACTGCCACAGCGGAATGTTCAGATTGCAGTCGGGACGTTTTCTGTCGTTGTACTTCGCATCGGGATTGTTGCAGACCGGCCAAGGCGAGTCGGTGGTGGCATTCCGCATCACCATCATCAACAGCGTGCGCAGCGAATCCGAACCCAGCGTCACCGGCTGCTGCTGCCCATTGACGGTTTCTGTGCCCAACACCTCTCGCAGCTTGGCTGCCAGCTTCTCGTCCTCGTACTTGTTGCGAAAACGGGCCAGCAGCCCGGCCTTGCTGAACATGGCGGGCCCGCTGTCTACATAAAACTTGCGGATATCGGCGACTGCCATGCCGCGAGCGATGCAGGTGGCGATAATGGCTCCCGTGCTGGTTCCGGCAACATAGTCGAAAAAATCGGCGAGCACCAGCTTCGGATCGCCAGTCTTGGCGCGCAGCAGATTCTCGATTCCCTCTAAAACTCCCAGCGATAAAATGCCGCGAATTCCGCCGCCGTCGAGGGCCAGCAGCTTCTTCTGGGGTGTAGCCGCGAGTTTGTCGCGAAAGGTCGGTTTGGGATTGTCAGGCATGGTTCCCTCCTGTCGTCGCAGTCCTGATGGATAACCCTGGCGGCACGAAGTATACCGCTGTTTTGGGAGCTTCATCGGTTCTTTATGCTATAAACAGCAGCCTGTCATCGATGAAGCCCTCCTCCACTACCGCGACCATTCGCAAGCGCATACGCGTGCGCGGTATCGTGCAAGGCGTCGGCTTCCGTCCCTTCGTCTACAACCTGGCGCATGAGCTTAGGCTGGCCGGATATGTGCTGAACTCATCGGCGGGGGTCACGATCGAGATCGAAGGCAGCGAGCTGGCGGTGGCGCAGTTTGTCGCAACTTTGCGCGACAGTCCTCCGCCGCTGGCGCAGATTGAAGACGTTGCCATCGCCGATCTCGAGCCGGCTGGCGACACCAGCTTCGTCATTCGCCACAGCGAGGCTGAGCCGGGAGAGTTCGTGCTCGTCTCTCCTGATGTTGCCACCTGCGACGATTGCTGGCACGATTTCGGCGATCCCGCCAACCGCCGCTACGGATATCCCTTCACCAACTGCACCAACTGCGGCCCGCGCTACACCATCATTCAGGACATTCCCTACGACCGTCCATATACCACAATGTCGCAGTTCCGCATGTGCGCCGGAGTGCCAGGCGGAATATGACGACCCTGCCAATCGCCGCTTTCACGCGCAGCCCAATGCCTGTGCCGAGTGTGGGCCGGCGCTGGCGCTGGTGGCTTCAGGGGGAGCGTTTCCCGAGGCGGGCGATTATGACGCGAAAGGCACTGCCGCGATCCTGTGCCGGGTGCGCGAGTTGCTGCGGGAAGGGAAGATTGTCGCCGTCAAAGGGCTGGGGGGATTTCTGCTGGCCTGCGATGCCGAGAATGACGAAGCCGTGCGCGCTCTGCGCACTCGCAAGCGCCGCAGCGACAAGCCGTTCGCGTTGATGTCCCGCGATATTGCCGCAGTCGAGAGTTTCTGCGAGGATCGCGCCGGAGGAGCGCAACTCGCTGCTCAACCCGAAGCGGCCGATTGTGGTCCTTCAGCGGCGCGAGCATTCGTCGATTGCGGCTGACGTTGCACCCGGCAACAAAACCATCGGCGTGATGCTGCCCTACACACCGCTGCATTACTTGCTGTTCAGCGACTCGCCGGATGAGCCATCGCAATTCCGCGCGCTGGTGATGACCAGCGGCAACATCAGCGAAGAGCCCATCGTAACTTCCAACCAAGAAGCTTGGGAGCGCCTGCGCGATGTGGCCGACTGGTTTGTCTTTCACAATCGCGATATCTACATGCGCGCGGATGATTCGGTCGTGCGCGTTTTCGAGCGGCAGCGAGCGCGTGCTGCGCCGGTCGCGCGGCTACGTGCCGCACCCGGTCGATCTCGGAATGGAGTTGCACGAGGTGCTTGCCTGCGGCGCCGAGTTGAAGAACACCTTCTGCCTGACGAAAGGCCGCTACGCCATCCTCAGCCAGCACATCGGCGATCTGGAGAACTACGAGACGCTGGTGTTCTTCGAAGAGACGCTGGCCAACCTGAAGAAGCTGTTTCGGGTTGAACCGCGTGCCGTGGCCTACGATCTGCATCCGCAGTACATGAGCACGCAGTTCGCGCAGCGGCTGCCGCTGGAGCCGAAGATCGGCGTGCAGCATCATCACGCGCACATCGCAAGCTGCATGGCGGAGAACCATCTCTCCGGGAAGGTCATCGGCGTGGCCTTCGACGGCACCGGCTACGGCACCGACGGCAAAATCTGGGGCGGGGAATTTCTGGTTGCCGATTTTGCCGGCTTCGAGCGGCGCGCGCATCTGCGCTACGTTCCGTTGCCGGGCGGAGACGCCGCCGTGCGCCAGCCCTGGCGAATGGCGATGAGCTACCTGCGCGATACGTTCGGGAGCAAACTGGTTAGCTGCGCCGGTCCACTCTGACTCGCTCGACCTTGCCTTGATCTTCGAGGAAATTCCGAAGGACAGAACATCTGCCATTGTCGAGACTGCATGCTCGCGACGCGCTTGAACTGCGTCGACACGTCGTCCTGCGGGCGGCTGTTTGATGCCGTGTCTTCCATTGTGGGACTGCGCCACGAGGTGACGTTTGAGGGGCAGGCGGCAATTGAGCTGGAGATGATTGCCGATACTTCGGTCGAACGTGTCTATCCGTATGCGATTGGCGAGGGCGAGCCCGCGCAGCTCGACATGCGTCCCATGATCGAAGCTATCGTGCGATGACCTTTCACGCAAGATGCCAGTGCAGCGAAATTGCGGCCGCATTTCACAACACGCTGGCCGCAGCCATCGTCGAGGTCTGCCGCAGGATTCGCGAGGCTGATACTCTCAACCGCGTCTGCCTGAGCGGCGGGACCTTCCAGAACGTCTTTCTCCTGCAGCGCGCAGTATCAGGTTTGCGCAACAGTGGATTCGAAGTCTTCCTTCACGCGAAAGTCCCGCCCAACGACGGCGGAATCGCGCTCGGTCAGGCTGTGATTGCCAATGCCCGGCTGCAGGTAGGTTAATCCTAGCCGGGGGCCGCCCTCCCTAACTTGTCATCACGAGCGCAGCGAGGGATCTGCTCTGTTAAAACGCAAGTTTTTTTCTTCTCTGGAGAGGTGGCGGAGAACCTCTCTTCTTTTTCAGCGCACTGCCGCTCCGATCGGTGGACACAGCCGGACCCCGTCGTAGGGCTGGTCGTGGCGAAACATACCGACGATGGCGTGCAGCAGCTTACGCATGACCGCCACCAGGGCCTGCATTTTCTGCTTCCCGGCGGCCAGCAGGCGCTGGTAAAAGGCCCGCAGATACGGCTCCTGATGGGCCGCCGTCAGCGCCGACATGTACAACGCCTTGCGCAAATAGGCATTGCCGGCATGACTGATGTGCGGCTTCTTTTGCACCGAGGTGCCGGAGGTAAACTCCACCACATCCAGACCGGCATGTTTGGTCAACTCGCGGGCCGAGCGCTCCCCGATCACCACCAGCTCGCCCAGCACCGCCAGAGCGTGGCTTCCCCAATCCCTTTGGGGCTGTCCAGCAACTGCAGGCGACGCTGCAGCACAGGGTCACGATGGACCAGAACCAGTGCCGCCTTGGTCAGGCGTGCCAGGCTGCGTTGCAAGTGGGCAATGGTTTGGCGCAACTCGCGCACTACACAGGTGGGCGTGCTCTAAGAAACCTGAGCGGCATGCAGGCGACAGCGAAACATTGCCCGCTCTTGGGTAAGCGATGACAGTTGCCGGGTGATGGCACGCAACTGCAGGTCCTGCTCCCGCGGCGGTTGCCAAGCCAGGAACGGCATGCGCGCCGCATACTCCAACAACACCGCGCTGTCCACCGGATCGTTCTTGCTGCGCTGCTCCAGCGCTTGGGCGAAGTGGCGCGCCGCTTTGGGGTTGATCACTTCCAACTCGATTTCCTTACGCCCGGCCAGCGCCAAGGCCACGTCCAAACTGTAATTGCCGCTGGCTTCCAGACAAACCCGCATGCTTTCGCCCGCCCCAGCAAATATCCCAGCAGAGCCTTATGGCCCGACGGCGTGTTGGCGAAGCGACGCAGCGCTTCCTCCCGCTGTTGCCGACGCACCTTGACCACCAACTCCTGAGCACTGACATCGATTCCGCAGAAGTTCACCTTCGCTCTCCTCGTGTGCTAGGCTGGCTCCGGCTTCCCGCCCAACGCCAACTCTCCGGCCGACCTTGAATATGCAGGCTTTGCGCCTCGGATTCTCCGCGGTTTCCGGAAAGCAGGGCGGGAGGCCAATCTCGCTCCAGGCTTACGATGCCTCGGGGCACCGCGCCTCAGGGATCTACGGCCTTCCCGCCGGACCCCATACCTGCCCTTTCCACTTAACACCCAAGAGCAAGCCACGGGGAGTAGCAAGCAACATACAAGGGATCTGCTCTTTGCTCGTACCGCACAGAAACTCTCATCTTTGTCGCACGGCCACCGAGAGCAGATCCACTTCGTTCGTGATGACAAAATCGAACGGCTCATCGGCACCACTGAGAGCCTACCTCCGAGCGCAGCCGAAGGGTCGTGCCTGACACAAAGCAGGGCAGGCCCTATCCGCCCGCGATCGCTCCAATAATCAGCAACGGCTCACGGCCTGAAGCGACCGCATCGGGCAACAATGCGTCAGGCGGCTCATGCGAGAGATCTTCTTCGCAGGCGAAGAACCGCAGAAAGGGCCGACGCTGCTTACTGACATGATCGCGGATGGTTCCGCACAGCATGGGATAGCGCGCCTCAAGCGCATCGAGCACCGAGCCCACGGTCACCGGCGCTGCCACCTCAAGCGTCACTTCGCGGCCAACATTGGCCAGCGTTCGCAAATGCGCGGGAAGTTCTACTCGAACCATAAATCATCCTCTGCCTGTTCATGCCTTGAAAAGTTTACGACCATCGCCGGACGAGTCTTGAACAATTTACTTTTCCGCCCAGCTTGCTGGGTGATCCCGATACAGCCGCCTGATACACTCCCAGCACCTTCACGAATTCCGCGATCTCTCCCAGATGGCGGATCGCGTTCTGCGCCGCTTCATCGCGGCCGCGATTCATGTCGGCGAAAAAGACATACTCCCATGGCCGGCCGACAATGGGCCGCGACTCGATCTTCGACAGGCTGATGTCGCGCAGGGCAAAGACGCTGAGCGCCTTGAACAGCGCACCGGGCACGTTCTGGAGCGCAAAAGCGAGCGAGGTCTTGTTGGCTCCGCGCAGGTTCTTTGCCCGCTTGCCGATCAGCAGGAAGCGCGTGAAGTTCTGGCGATCATCCTCGATGTCCGCCAGCAGAATCTTCCGCCGTACTGTGCCGCAGCCCGCCTGGGGCGCGATGGCCGCGCTGTCTCGAAGTTTCTCCGACACGACGTGCCGTACGCTGCCGGCCGTATCGTAGAAGGGAATGGCCTGAAGGGCAGGGATGCGATCGAAACAGGTTGCGACATTGCTCCAGCGCCACCGGATGAGAGAACACCCGTCGCACATCGGCGAGTTTTGTTCCGGGCAGAGCGATCAGGTTGTGCCGGATGCGCAGCAGCAGCTCGCGATGGATGAATGCCTTGCGCTTCAGCAGCAGGTCGTAATTTTCTGCCACGGAGCCGGCCAGCGAGTTCTCGATCGCGATCGCAGCGGCCTGCACCGCGCCCGATTCCAGAGCGTCGAAAACATCGGCGCAGCGCGCGCAGGGCACGATGGCAGCACGAGGTTCGAACTGCGTTGCAGCTTCGTGGCTGAACGAGCCCAACTCTCCCTGGATGGCCAGCTTCATCTCCCGTCGAGAATAGCAAAGTGTGCTCTGGAATTGCCGCCTGCGGGGTTGCCTGAGACGCCACATTCTTTCGGCACAAAGGAATTTTGCGTCCAATCCAACCATCCACCAGGGAATTGCCTTCCAATCTAGTGTTCGCTGGAGTACAGGCAAAACGAATTTCTGGGGTGAGACATGCTTTGGACACTTTTCGTAGTTCTTCTGGTGCTGTGGCTGCTGGGAGTTGTCACCAGCTACACACTGGGAGGCTTCATCCACATCCTGTTGGTGCTGGCTGTGATCGCGCTGGTGTTCCAGCTCATCACCGGCCGAAGGACAGCCGTTTAACCATGGGTTGCGCTGCATCGGAGCCTTAGAAAACTGCGCGCCGAAGCTGTCGCAACCCGAATCGAACCCAGGGAGGTTACTGAATGGATAGCGATCGTATTAAAGGTAAAGCTGACGATGTCGCCGGCCGCGTAAAGCGCCAGGTTGGCGAGTGGACAGGTGACACCGAAACTCAGGCGGAAGGCGCAGCCCAGCAGGTGAAGGGCAAAGTCGAGAATGCCTGGGGCAAAACCAAGGACGCCGTTCGCGATGCCATGGACGACACCAAGCGTCACGTCGAAAACGCCGATGAGAAGCTCGACCGTGATCGCAAAGACCGCGACGTGGCTTGATCGAGTTCGCACGCTTTCGCTCAGGGCGCCGCACTGGCGCCCTTATTTTTTGGCGCGCGGCAAGCTCAATCACCAGGTTTGCCGCCCGATCGAGGTGGAAGCTCGCTCCCGGCGGCACCACCGTGGTCGCGCTGTACTCGGTGACGATGGCGGGCCCGCGCAGGCGATCGCCGGCTTTGAGCGAATCCCGGTCGAGGATGGCGGTCGGCATCTCGCGCGAGGAAAAGTCACCGGGCGTTTCTCCGGCTTTACCGGTGCGCCAGCCTTCGCGAGTTTGTCGCGCCCGGCGCTCGACATCGGCGACTTCATCCGTGCTCGCAGGCGAATCGTGACAATCTCGATCTTGCGGTCGGCGTGACTGTAGCCATAACGCCGCTGATGGTCTGCGTGGAATTGGCGCACCAGCTCTGAGCTCACCGGGAGGTTCAGCTCGAAACCCTGGCCCGCGTATCGCAAGTCGGCGCTGGGCTCGAACTGCAAATCTCCCTTCCACCCTTCCTGGCGGAACTCTGCCTCGGCTTTTCGTTCCATTGCCGCAAGTTCGGCGCGCAGCTTGCGCTCGGGAAGCGCGGCCCTCAATCTTCCAAACTACGGTTCGCGAATAGTCCTTAATGATGTCGCTGTTAAGAATGCCGTAGGCGGAGAGCGCGCCCGGCAGCGCCGGCACAATGACGGTGCGAATCCCCAATCCGGCTGCAAGCTCGCAGGCGTGCAAGCCTCCCGCGCCCCCGAACGCGACCAGCGCGAAGTCGCGGGGATCATAGCCGCGCTCGATGGAGACCACGCGCAGCGCGCGTTCCATGTTGGCGTTCACCACGCGAATGACGCCTTCGGCGAAGCGCCGCAGGTTCAGCCCGGAGCCTTGCTGCCTTGAGCCATTCGGTCGTGACGCTGCGCGTGCGCTCCACATCCAACGCGAACTCGCCGCCGAGAAAACGGTCGGACTGCAAGCGTCCCAGCAGCAGGTTGGCGTCCGTCACTGTGGGACGTGTGCCGCGACCATAGCAGATCGGCCCGGGATCGGCGCCGGCGGATTCAGGGCCGACGCGCAGCGCGCCACCGGCGTCAAAGCGCGCGAGCGATCCGCCTCCTGCTCCGACGGTGTGGATGTCGAGCACAGGCACCCGCACGGGAAATCCCGCTACTTCGGCTTCATTGGTTGGCTTGGGTTCGCCGCGCACCAGGGCGACGTCGGTTGACGTGCCTCCCATGTCGAAGGTGATGATGTCGGCAAAGCCGCTTCGCCTGGCCATCACGGTTGCGCCTACGATTCCGCCTGCCGGCCCGGACAGCACCGTGCGCACCGGCTGGTGTACGGCGGATTCCAGCGCCGTGGTGCCGCCGCTCGACTGCATGATGAAGACCCGCGAGCGCTTCGAGGTGCCATCGGTGATGCGAGTCCGCAGACTATGCAGATAGCGCTGCATCAGCGGCTGTAAGTATGCGTTGATGACCACGGTGCTGGCGCGCTCGTACTCGCGGAACTCGGGCAGAATCTCGTGCGAGACCGACAGCGGCAGCGCCAGCTCCTCGAGCACTTCGGCGATGGCCCGTTCGTTGGCGGGATTGGCAAACGAAAACAGCGTCGAGATGGCGATGGATTCGGCTCCGCTGAGCTGAACGTCTGCCGCCAGCCGCGCCAGTTCGCTGCGCTCAGGGGCCTGCAAAATCTCGCCAGTGTAGGTCACGCGCTCCTCGACGCCGAATCGCATGGCGCGCTCCACCAGCGGCGGAATGCGTTCGAACAGAAGATCGTAGAGTTTGGGACGGTTCTGACGGCCAATCTCGATGGTGTCTTCAAAGCCGGCAGTGGTAACGAACGCAACGCGCGCGCCTGTGCGCTCCAGCAGTGCGTTCGTCCCAACCGTCGTCCCGTGTAGCAGGACGATAGGACCCTTGTGCCCGATCTTCGCAACCGCTTCGGCAATTGCCTGCGAACGGTCGCCCGCAGTGGAGAAGACTTTCAGGATGCGAAGCTGGCCGCCGTCGCGCCACACGCAGTCGGTAAAGGTGCCGCCGGAATCCACGGCGATCCAGAGTGAATCAGTTGGCGCTTTTGAGGCTTTCTTCGCTTGCGGTTTCGGTTTCGTCACGGATTCTCGCGTCAAAGAAGCGCGATTCTAGCATGCTGGCTACAGCTCTTTGCCCATGAGAAAAGCATCGAGGCCATGGGCATGGTAATAGCCGGGCAGCGTGCGCAGTATTCGATATCCCATTTTGTGGTAGAGCTTGAGGGCGGCATCATTGTCGACGGCGGTCTCCAGGAACATCTCGGTGCAGCCGCGTTGCCGCACGCGGTCCTCGCATTGCAGCAGCAGCTTCGAGCCCAGACCTGAACGTCGCGCTTCCGGGAGAACGTCGAGAGTGAGGATCCGTCCCGTACTTTCGATACGGCTTGCGCGACTGCGAAGCCTGCGATCGGCGTCCTGCGCCTTGCCGTGGGGCGTGTTTCCTGATCGTTTGCTGCGAACTCGGCGACCAGGGTGATGGCATTGCGCCGCGTGATGAAGCCGGAGAGCTCCATCTGCGAGTAGGCGATGCCGGGCGGAAAACATGCCTGGTCGATCTGCCAGAGCCGGTCAAAATCGGCCGCGCGGTAGGGTCGGATGACGAAGTCCACAGAATCAGTGTGAGGGTGCGGCTTTGGGTGTGGCAAGGACAGAAAAAGATCCCACCCTTTCCCAAAAGACGTGGAAAGGATGGGGTGACCCGCTAATCGCAATTGCTAGTCCTGCTGAAGCGTTCTCGATGCGCTCGATGGCGATGATCGCTATCCACTCATTGTTACGGTTTTGATAGTCCAGAACACGCCCGCCGAGCAACGCTGCTGCGCGTTGCGGGTCCATGTCCTCGTGGTAGTCGAAGAAACGCTCATGCAGCGCGCGCCCGAAGGGAAGGGAAGCTGAGCAGCGGATTCGGCGGCTCCCACTTGGTAGAGAAAAGCAGCACGACGTCGAACTGGTCGGTCGCGTGCGAGGCGCGCAGCATTTCCAGGTCAGAGAAGTTCTCGATGCGCAGCACTTGGAGCGGCTGCTTCACGTAGCCAAGATACGGCCGCGTGAGTTCATCCGAGGCAGGCCACGCCGTTAAGACGCGTTTCCCCGGGAAGCGCGCAGAAAGCTCATTCGCCGCTGCCTTGTGAAGCAGCACGTAATCGCGATAGAGCAACGTGTCTTCGGGCGAGACACGATAGGGCGGCGGAAGGACGAGCGCGAAGACGAAGAGCGCGCATGTTGCTGCGATCCACCATCCCCAGCGGCGCACCCGCCGGCGCAGCGTCGAGACACAGAGCAGGATGACGAGCGGATATACCGGCAGCAGATAGCGCGCCAGCATGGCGCCACCGACGACCGAGAAGGCGACGAAATACGCGAGGATCACGACGCCGAAAATCAGTTGCACGTTGACGGCGATACGTGGGCGCGAGGCGCCGTCCGGCTCGCGCAGCGGTTGGAGAAACATGGCGCAAGCTGTCCCGAGCGTGAGCACGAACAGGTTCAGATATCCCAGCAGATGCCAGAGCCGGACGAGCATGGCGAGAACGACGCGCAGGGGGCTCAGCGTCGCGCCGACGTTGTAGCGCAGGTATTCGGGATTGCCGAACACGTATCCCGTGACATGCTTGTGATAGGCAAGCCAGCAGGCCAGCGGAATCGCGCAGAGAAGCCAGACCAAGCGCGCGCATCGGCTTGCCTGATCGCAGGCACAGCGGCTCGCCCTGGAGCTTGCGGATGCGAACATGCGGGCATAGCAGCTCCCACGCCAGCAGCGCGAGTGGCGCGATCAAGGCAGTCTCTTTTGCTAGCGGCGCGAGCGCGAAGAAGACGACGGCCGCCACCGTACGCCGCTCGACGTACATCGCCAGTCCCCAGAGCGTGAACGCTGCGGCCATCATGTCGAGCTGCGCCAGCGAACTTTGTGCGAAGAACACGGGGTAGAGCGCCGTGCAGATCACCGTTGCGATGGCAACTTGTGCGTTGGCGACACTGCGCGCGAGCCGCCAAACTCCAAGCAGCGCAAAGGACGCGATCAGCAGCATGGCGAACCGCGTGACGGCCGGGGTAAACCCGCTGAACTTCCACCAGAACGCCAGCCACAGCATCAGCAGCGGCGGATGCGCGTTCGACAGCGTCGAATGCGGTATGAGCGATCCTGTCGAGCAGAAGATCGCGCGCGGCGGGGATGAAGTATCCGGCCTCATCCCAGAAGTAGGGAAGCCGCAGTAGCGGCGCGTGCGTGATGAACAGCGCGGTGAAGATCAGGGCGAAGGCAGCGAGGTTTTCGCGAATTGCGGCGAAGGTTTTGGATGACGGTACACCTTCTGCGTTTGTCATCACGAGTGGGCTCAGCCCGCGAGGGATCTGCTCTTGCGCATCGTTTGCTGCCTGCCCCATCGGACTCAGTGCACCGGCGCGCCGGGCTGGCCCATGCGCGGATCGAGCTTGATCTCGCCGAAGGTGTTCTCGTAGTTCACCAGGTTCTGCTGCAGGATGGTGTAGAGCGCCTTCGCCTGCTGCGGGCTGAGATAGATTCCCTGGAAGTTTCGCACCTCGACGTGATGTTCGTCCTGCTGCTGGAGGGTGCCAAATACGAGGAAGAAGTCCCAGACGTTCACCCGCACCTGCACGCTGTTGGCGTAGCTCTCGCGATAGTCGGGCGTATTCGTCAGATTGATCGAGGGTTGCTGAATAGGATTAGGCATCATAACCTCGCGGCGCACGCGCGCCGGAATAAAGTGCAGTGTAACAAAGATGCGTCATGGGTTTCCGCTCCCGGCTATCCTGATTTAGGAGCGGTACTGCATGCGAGTGGAAAGGTTGCCGTGGCCCGAGATCGTCAGGATAGGCTCCTCCGACTCCGTTCGGTCGTACGGCGACCTCACTCCGCTCAGAATGACAGCGTAATTGTGGGAGACTCTTCAAAATAGAAACGCACCCGTCGCCGGGTGCGTTGTCGAATCGAACAAAACTGAAGCCTACTTCTCTTCGCCGCCTTCGGCCGGCGGGTGCTTCGCCTCCGCCGTCGGCTGGCTGGGCTTCGGCCTGGGCCGCTTCCATGGCCTTGCGGTTTTCTTCGGCGCGCTTGGCGCGAAGTTCGGCGCGCTTCTGGCGCTTCTCGTCGAGCGTCGCTTCGCTGCCGAGCAGCTCGACAAACGCAATGTCGCCGCCGTCACCTTTGCGGAAGCCGCCATGGATGATGCGCAGGTAGCCGCCATGGCGGTCGCCATAACGCGGAGAGATCTTGTCGAAGAGCTTATCGACGGCATCGCGCGTCATCAGGTACGACGCAGCCTGGCGGCGCGCCGCAACATCGCCTCGCTTGCCGAGCGTGATCATCTTCTCGACGTGCGGGCGCATGGCCTTGGCCTTGGTGATCGTGGTCTCGATGCGTTCTTCCACGATGAGCGAGGTCACCAGGTTGCGCAGCAGCGCGCGCCGGTGCTCGGTGTTCCGTCCTAACTTCCATCCTGCTCTTAGATGACGCATTTCCGTGGTCCTTCGAAAGTGCTCGGCGCTCGCCGGCTAAAGCGGGCTCGCGAGTTTTTAATGTGAGCCTTCGCCCGGCACGCTCAGCGTGCCCGGGCTACGATTGTTTCGCCCTTGCGAGCTGTTCGCTAACGCAAGCTCCTGCTAATTGCTAGCTGCTAATTGCTACCTAGAATCCCGGCTCGTTGCTTCCGCCGTAGGTCAGGCTGGCAGGCAGGCTGCCTGCGGTGATTGCCGATCCACTGCCCGGAACCGCGTTGCCATGCTCGTCGATCTTCATGCCCAGGCTCAGGCCCATCGAGGCCAGGATTTCCTTGATCTCGTTGAGCGACTTGCGGCCGAAGTTCTTGGTCTTCAGCATCTCGGCTTCCGACTTCTGCACCAGCTCGCCGATGGTCTGAATGTTCGCGTTCTTCAGGCAGTTGTAGCTGCGCACCGAGAGCTCAAGTTCTTCCACCGAGCGGTTCAGGTTCTCGTTCACCCGCTCCGGCTTGCGGTCGTCGCCGCCGGCCATCGCCTCGTGCTCTTCCTCGAAGTTGATGAAGATGTTCATGTGGTCCTTCAGCAGCTTCGCCGCCAGCCCCAGAGCATCGCCCGGCGTGACCGAGCCGTTGGTCCACACTTCAATCGACAGCTTGTCGTAGTCGGTGATCTGGCCCAGACGCGCGGCCTCGACCGAGTAATTGCACTTGCGCACCGGCGAGTGCACCGAGTCGATGGGAATGAAGCCGAGCCCGAGGTCCTCGTCGAAGTTCTTGTCGGCCGAAACGTAGCCGCGGCCCTTCTTGAGGCGCATCTCCATATCGAGCTTGCCGCCCTCGCTGATGGTCGCGATGTAGACGTCCTTGTCCAGCACTTCCACATCGGCATCGGCCTCGATCATGCTTGAGGTCACCACGCCCGGCTGATCGGCGCGCAGGTAAATCGCCTTGGGCGCGTCGCCGTTGAGGCGGAAGGGAATCTGCTTCAGGTTGAGGATGATGTCGGTCGCATCCTCGACGACCCCAGGGATCGACTGGAACTCGTGCAATACGCCTTCAATCTTCACCGCGGTGACCGCGGCGCCCTCGATGGAGGAGAGCAACACGCGGCGCAGCGCGTTGCCGATGGTGGTGCCGAAACCGCGCTCAAACGGCTGGGCCCAGAAGTGACCGTACTTGTCGGTCAACGATTCTGTGTCAGTGGCAAGCCGTTTCGGTTTCTGAAATCCTTTCCAAAGCATTCAAAGCTCCTTCTCTTCGGCCATGCTGCTCGCCCGGGATCCGGGGAAACCACGGCGGCTGATCTGGCGCGAATGGTTGCGCGGCACCCGTGCGGCGCCGCTGGTTGTTGCTTACTTGCTGTAAAGTTCGACGATCAACTGCTCGTTGATGGGCAGGTTGATGTCTTCGCGCTTCGGCAGCGCCAGCACCCGGCCCTTGTAGCCGTCGCGATCGACTTCCAGCCAGTTCGGCGGCGCCTGATGGCTGGCGAAATCCTTTGCGATCTCGAGCACGCGTGAGCTTCTTGCTGTTCTCGCGCACCTCGATCTGGTCGCCAACGTTTACCTGGAACGAAGGGATGTTGACCTTGCGGCCGTTCACCGCGACGTGGCCGTGACGCACCAACTGGCGGGCCTGACGGCGCGCCACCGCAAAGCCAAGGCGGTAGACGACGTTGTCGAGGCGGCGCTCAAGCTGCTGCAACAGCAATTCGCCGGTTACACCTTTAGATGTCGCAGCGCGCTCAAAGTAGTTGCGGAACTGGCCTTCCTGGGTGAAGTACATGCGCTTGGCCTTCTGCTTCTCGCGAAGCTGAAGTCCATAGCCTACGATTTTGGCCTTGCGGTCTTTGCCGTGCTGGCCGGGCGCGAAGTTGCGCTTCTCAATCGGACACTTGTCGGTGAAGCACTTTGCGCCTTTGAGGAACAGCTTCATGCCCTCACGGCGGCAAAGGCGGCATACTGCGTCTTTGTAACGTGCCAAGTTTTTCTCCTGTCGGAGCGGGCCTGGCAGCCCGTCCGGTTATGGATCGGTTTACGGGACTTGGCGTCCTTTCTTCCCGATCGAAAAACAGTTGTCAGTTGCTCAGTTGTCAGTTAGTCAGTTAAGTCAAGTTTCGAGAAGCTTACGAAGTTTCGAATCTGACAACTGAGCAACTGACAACTGACAACTCGGCGCGTCCTTAGACGCGCCGCCTCTTCGGCGGACGGCAGCCGTTATGCGGAACCGGCGTGACGTCGCGAATCGAGCGAACGTCGAGGCCGGAGGCGGCCAAAGCGCGCACCGCCGACTCGCGTCCGGAGCCCGGACCGCTGACCCGCACATCGACGCTGCGCATGCCGTGATCGCGCGCCATGGTTGGCGGCGTTCGCCGCGGCCTGCTGCGCGGCAAAGGGCGTGCCTTTACGCGAACCACGGAAGCCCAGCGAACCAGAGCTCTTCCACGACACGGTGTTGCCGGTCGGGTCGGAGATGGTGACGATGGTGTTGTTGAAGGAAGCCTGCACATGCACCAGCCCGTGCGGGATGTGCTTGCGCTCCTTCTTCTTGAACTTCTTCGACTTGCCCTTTTTGTCCGCTGCTGCGGACCCGCCTGCTTTAGCCATGGATTATGTCTTCGCCGCTCGCTTTCTTCTTGTTGGCTACCGTGCCCTTGCGCGGTCCCTTGCGGGTGCGGGCGTTGGTGTGGGTACGCTGTCCGCGAACCGGCAGGCTGCGGCGATGGCGGTACCCGCGATAGGAACCGATTTCGATGAGCCGCTTGATGTGCATCGAGATGTCTTTGCGCAGATCGCCTTCGACGTCGCCTTCCTGCTCGATGACCTGGCGGATGCGGTTGACTTCATCTTCGCTCAGATCGCTGACCTTCTTCGCCGGCTCCACGTTGGCCGAGCCCAGAATGCGGGCCGAGCGCGAGTTGCCGATACCGAAGATGTAGGTCAGGGCGATCTTGATGTGCTTGTTGCGCGGAAGATCCACGCCTGCAATACGTGCCATTTGTTACTCCAACAGCAACTAGTGGCTAGTGATCAGTGGCTTGTGAGCTAGAAAAACTTCAGCCTTTGAGCCTGAATTTATTCTGGCCACTAGCTACGAGCCACTGGCTACTTACTTTAGCCTTGTCTCTGTTTATGCTTGGCGTTTTCGCAGATCACGCGCACCACACCGTGGCGGCGAATCACCTTGCACTTGTCACAAATTTTCTTAACCGATGCCCGAACCTTCATGAATATCCTCAGCTGCTGCTACAGCTGTCGGTTGTCACTTCCGTTTCAACTTTACGGCACGGCTGAAGCCGTGCCCTTTCGAAAACGTCTATTTGTAGCGATAAACGATTCGGCCGCGGGTTAGGTCGTAGGGCGAAAGCTCGACCGCCACCCGGTCGCCGGGAAGAATACGAATGAAGTTCTTGCGCATCTTGCCCGAGACATGCGCCAAAACCTGGTGCTTGTTTTCCAGTTCAACCCGGAACATGGCATTGGGTAGCGGCTCAACCACTACCGCCATCACTTCAATCGCGTCTTCCTTACTCATTCAACCCCAAAATAGTCTCAGTCCCCAGTTCTCAGATTGTCATTCTGAGCGAAGGCGGCTTCTTTTGCCGCCGCAGTCGAAGGACCCTATAGTCCCATTCTTGTGTCGTCCCTAAAGGGACTCAGTTCCGTTTCGCGTCCTACCCAGCACTCCGCCTGCGGCTCCGTGCTGGGCTAAGCTGTTTCGTCCCTACGGGACTGGTGCTTAAACTATCCACCCGGTTTGCAACGCAACGCTCATTTGACACCAAGCTGTAAGCGCTGATTGCCAACTGCTAATGGCCAACATGCTAATTGCGTAATTACTCTGTCAGAACCACCGGCCCGTTCTTCGTTACCGCCACGCAATGCTCGAAGTGGGCGCTGTAGCTGCCGTCTTCGGTCACCGCCGTCCACTTATCGTTCAGCAGACGCGTCTCCGGACGCCCGGCATTCACCATCGGCTCAATCGCCAGCACCATGCCGTCGCGCAACCTCGCGCCGTGTCCCGGAGTGCCATAATTCGGCACCTGCGGATCTTCGTGCAGCTTGGTGCCGATGCCGTGTCCTACAAACTCGCGCACCACGCTGAAGCCGTTGGCTTCGACCACATGCTGCACCGCCGCGCCGACATCGCCCACGGTGTTGCCGATCTGCGCCGCCTTGATGCCGTGCTCCAGCGACTCGCGCGTGACTTCGAGCAGCTTCTGCAAGTCGGGGCTGACCTCGTCCCCCACCGGCACGGTGATGGCTGCGTCACCATAGAAACCATCCAGCACCACGCCGCAATCGATGGAGACGATGTCGCCCTTCTTCAGCACCCGCCGCTCCGACGGAATGCCGTGAACGATCTCGTCATTCACCGAAGTGCACAGCACGCAGGGGTAATCGTAATAACCCTTGAATGCCGGCTTGGCGCCCAGCTCTTTGATCTTGCGCTCGGCCACCCGCTCCAGGTCCATCGTGGTCTTTCCCGGAGCGACTTCTGCTCTTACCGCCTCGAGAACCTGGCGGACGATATGTCCGCTGCGCCGCATCTTCTCGATTTCTGACGGCGACTTACACACGATTGACATGCTCAATAGCACTGAATGCCTGCCGCATCACTTCTTCCACCGGCTGATCGCCATCCACCGTCACCAGCCGTCCCCGGGATGAGTAATAGTCCACCAAGGGCAGCGTCTGCCGCTCATAGGCTTTCAGCCGTTCTTTGACAACGTCTTCCCTGTCGTCGGGGCGGCAAACCAAAGTTGCGCCCTCGACGTCACATATGCCTTCAACTTTTGGAGGCTGGAGGTAAACGTTGTAGATCCGTCCACAGGAGGGACAAGAACGACGCCCGGCTATCCGTTTAAGTATCTTATCATAATCCACTTGCAACTGAATCACCACCGGAGGCGCGCAGGCGGCCTTAGCGGCCGCGTCCTTGCTTTCCCGCTCCTTCTCCAAAAACTTGTCCAGCCACTCCGCCTGCGGCACCGTCCGCGGAAACCCGTCGAGGATAAAGCCGCGATTGCAATCGGCCTCGCGCAGGCGTCCGGTGACCATGTCCAGCACCAACTGGTCCGGAACCAGCTCGCCTTTGGCCATGATGGCTTTGGCGGTAACGCCCAGCGGCGTCCCTCGCGCCACGTTATCGCGCAGCAGGTCTCCGGTGGAGATCTGCGGAATCCCGAAGGTGCTGGCGATCAGCTTGGCCTGGGTGCCTTTACCGGCGCCCGGCGCTCCCAGCAGGATGATCGGACCTACAATGCGCTCGTTCGCCATAGAGCTTACGGCGGATGTTGGTGCAGTCATGTTCGACCCTCGTCAAGCCGAACCACAGCTCTTTCTGCCCGCCCTGCGGGCCGGAGCCTCCCGGTAGCTCCGCAAAACAAGTTGTCAGTTCTCGGTTATCAGTTGTCAGCTAAACCTGAAAACTCAAACTGACTGCTCAACCTGAGAACTGACTAGCAGTATTCTCTTCCGTGTCATTCCCGGCTATCGGCTAAACCTCAGAAGCACGGCGTGATCACACATTCTGACAACTGACAACCGACAGCTGACAACTTCCCTACCACGTCGCCTTGCGTCCGCGCACACTTCCGCTGCGCGGCGTAAATCCCTCGTAGTGCCGCATGATCAACTGCGACTCGATCTGGTTCACCGTGTCCATGGCCACGCCGACCACGATCAGCAGGGACGTGCCGCCGAAGTAGAAGTTTACGTTCAAACCATTCGTCACCCAGGTAGGCAGCTTCTCGAAGAAGGCACCGATCAACGGCAGGTGGTTGAGGTGCAGACCGGCAATCATCCATTCAGGGATGATCGAAATCAGGATCAGATACAGCGCGCCCACCAGAGTGATGCGGGTCAGAATCTCGTTGATGTAATTCGCCGTTCTCGCGCCCGGACGTATGCCCGGAATGAAGCCGCCGTACTTGCGCATGTTGTCGGCAACCTCAGTCGGGTTGAAGACAATCGACACGTAGAAGTACGCGAAGAAGATGATGCCGACCGCGTAGAGCAGGGTATAGAGCGGTTCGCCCCAGCGCAGGGCATCGAACATGTGCCCTAAAGTAGCGATTGTTCTTGAAGAACTGGCCCAGGGTCTGCGGCAAGGTCAGCACCGACGAGGCGAAGATCACCGGCATGACGCCGCCGGAGTTCACGCGCAACGGCAAGTGAGTCGACTGCCCGCCTACGACTTTGCGGCCCACAACGCGCTTGGCATATTGCACCGGTATTCGGCGTTCGCTGCGTTCTACAAAGACGATGAACGCGACCACCGCGATCATGACCAGGACCAGCAATCAGGATGGCGGGCACGGTAAACGCGCCCCATGCCTGGTTCTGAACCTTGTCCCAAAGGTCGGCAACGCCGCGCGGCAGGCCGACCACGATGCCGGCGAAGATCAGCAGCGACATGCCGTTGCCCACGCCGCGATCGGTGATCTGCTCGCCCAGCCACATGATGAACACGCTGCCCGTGGTGAGCGTCAGCATGGTCATCAGCACGAAGCCGATGCCGGGATTGCGCACGAAGTCGCCCTGTTTTTCCAGGGTGATGGCGATACCCAGCGACTGCACCGCGCTCAGCAGCAGCGTCAGATAGCGGGTCCACTGCGTGATCTTCTTGCGCCCAAGCTCGCCTTCCTTCTGCAGCTTGGCCAGCGGCTCATAGACCACGGTCATCAACTGCAGGATGATCGACGCCGTGATGTAGGGCATGATGCCCAGGGCGAAGATCGTGAGCCGGCGCATCTGGCCGCCGCTGAACAGGTCGATGAAACCCAGCACGGTTCCGCGCTGCTGGTCGAAGAACGACGCCAGCTTGTCGGTGTTAATGCCCGGCGTGGGGATGTGTCCGCCAAGCCGGTAGACAGCCAGCAGTCCCAGGGTGAACAGCAGGCGCTTGCGCAAATCGGGAACGCGGAAGATGTTGGACAGCTTCTCAAGCATTACAGAAAACCCTCAGAGCGGCCCAGCTGTCAGCCATCAGCTGTCAGCCATCAGATAAAACCCAGAAAACCAGCTATCAGCTGCCAGCCGTTCGCGGTCAGCTGATTTCGTTCATCTTACTCGCGTGCGTCGTGGCTCGTCACCGGTCCACTGATCACCGGTAACTCGCTACTGACTCTCTGACAACTGACCACTGACAACCGACAACTGCATTATCTTGCCGCCGGCCTTCTCGATCTTTTCCTGGGCCGACTTGGAAAACTTGTGCGCATGTACGGTCAACGCGCTGGACAGCTCGCCTGAACCAAGCACCTTGACCAGCGACTTCTTGCGAGCTGACAACACCCGCCTTGCGCAGCGTCTCGGGCGTAATCTCCGTCTCGCCCAGCTCAGCCAGCCGATCGAGGTTCACCACCTCGTACTCGGTCTTGAAGATGTTGGTGAAGCCGCGCTTCGGCAGGCGGCGATGCAGCGGCATCTGGCCGCCTTCAAAGCCGCGCATCATGCTGGAACCGCTGCGCGAGCCCTGGCCCTTGTGTCCGCGTGTCGAGGTCTTGCCCATGCCCGAGCCCATGCCGCGGCCGACGCGCTTCTTGTTCTCGTTCGCTTTGCGGGGAGCCCGCAGATTGCTTAAATTCATTGTGTGTACCTGTCGTCGCTTTTGAAGCCGTCAGCTATCAGCCGTCAGCTCTCAGCGCATCAAAAGAAGCCGCCAGCTTCCAGCTAAAGACTTTCCAATGCAACACTAGATTGCTAATTGCTAGTTGCTAGTTGCTAACAATCTCCACCAGATGCGGCACCTTGGCTACCATGCCGCGGATCGACGGCGTGTCTTCCCGCTCGACGACCTGGTTCAGCCGGGTGAAGCCCAGGCCTTTGATGACCAGCTTGTGCTTCACCGGCGCCTGTATGGCCGAGCGGACCCACTTCAACTGAAGCTTGGCTCCCGCCGCCGCCGCTTTCACTTCGGTCTTTTTGCGTGTGCGCGCCATGATTACAGCTCCTCGACGGCCTTGCCGCGTGCCGCGGCGACGTCTTTGCGATCGCGCAGCTTGCCGAGCGCATCGAATGTGGCCTTGATCACGTTGTGCGGATTGGTCGTTCCAATGGATTTGGTCAGCACGTTCTGCACCCCAGCCGAAGTCATCACCGCGCGCACCGCACCGCCTGCGATGACGCCGGTTCCTTCCGGGGCCGGCTTCAGCAGCACCATGCCGGAGCCGTAGCGGCCCAGCACCTGGTGGGGAATCGTGGTCTGGGTCAGGACGACGCGCAGCAGGTTTTTCTTTGCCGACTCGATGCCCTTGCGGATGGCCTGCGGAACTTCCTTGGCCTTGCCGGAACCGTAGCCGACCACACCGGAGCCGGGATCGCCCACCACCACCAGCGCCGCGAACGACAGGTTCTTGCCGCCCTTCACGACTTTGGTGACGCGGTTGATCGAGACTACCTGGTCCTTGAGCTGGTACTGACCGGCGTCAAGCTTTCTCTTTACTATTGGCATTTGCCGTTATCTCGCTTCTCGCTATTCGCCCTTCGCTTTTCGCGAAAAGCTCATCAAACTGTTGTCATCCTGAGCGGAGGCGGCGTCTGTTGCCGCCGGAGTCGAAGGACCCCTATTCCAACCAGGTCTAAAATTCCAACCCTGCTGCGCGCGCGGCATCGGCCAGGGCCTTTACGCGGCCGTGATACAGATATCCGCCGCGGTCAAACACCACTTTCTTGATGCCCTTGTCTTTGGCGCGCTCGGCGATCAGCTTGCCTACATCCTTCGCCGAAGCGACATTGCCGCCGGTCGGACGCTTGTCGCCCTTGATGCCCTTGCCCTTTTCAACCGAAGTCGGCGGACACGATGGTCATACCCTTGGCATCATCGATCACCTGGGCATAAATGTGGTTCACCGAGCGATAAACGTTCAGCCGCGGACGCTCGGTCGTGCCGGCCAATGTCTTGCGGATGCGGTGTGTACCTTCTGCCGCGTTTTGTCTTTCGAAGCTTTTCCAATCATCTTCTTTGCTCTCAGCTTTCAGCTGTCAGCTGTCAGCCTTCAGCAGCTCCCAGCCACCAGTCTCATCGAAAATTGTCATCCCGAGCGAAGCGAGGGACCTGCTTTCCTCTCGCTCAGCCCAATACTCACGTGCTGGGCTACGAATTGTTTCGCCCTCCGGGCTTTTGCTAATTGCTATTTCGCTCCGGTCTTGCCGACCTTCTTCTTCAGGCGCTCGTTGGTGTAACGCACGCCCTTGTTCTTGTACGGATCTGGCGGACGCAGCGCGCGCATTTCCGCGGCAACAAATCCGACCTTCTGGCGGTCGATGCCGCTGACCGTCAAGTGCGTCTGCTTAGGGTCGATCGCGACTTCGATGCCCGCGGGCAGGGGATACTCGATGGGGTGCGAAAAGCCCAGGGTGAAGACAACAATGCCCTTGCCCTTCAACTCAGCGCGATAGCCGATGCCGACGATGTCCAGCTCTTTCGCCCAGCCCTTGGTGACGCCTTCGACCGAGTTGCTGACCAGAGCGCGAACCAGGCCGTGAATGGCGGCTTTCGAATCATCCTCACGCGTGACGGTCAAGATTCCGTCCTGCTGTTCCAGTTTCACGCCACCCGGCATGTGGGTCACAACTTCGCCCTTGGGTCCCTTTACCCGAACGGTGTTGCCCTCAACGGCGTAGGTCACGCCCTTGGGCAGCGGGATCGGCTTTTTTCCAATTCTCGACATAGTTAACTCTCAGTTGAGCTGCCGGCCACCAGCCGCCAGCTCCCAGCTAAAACAATCTCAGTTCAAGCAGCTTCAGAATCCGAAATCCTGAGCTTAGTATCATCGCCCGCCCCGACTGTCTTTACTGACAGCTGAGAGCTGACGGCTGACAGCTTTCCTAATAAATCTCGCACAGCACTTCGCCGCCGACGCCCTCTTTGCGCGCCTGCCGGCCCGTCATCACGCCCTTGGGGGTGGTGAGGATATTGATACCCAGTCCGCCCAGCACGCGCGGAATCTCGCCATGGCCGACGTAGACGCGGCAGCCGGGACGGGAAACGCGCTTCAGTTGCGAAATCGGCGAACTGTTGCTGCCGTCGTACTTCAGGTACACGCGCAGCAGCTTGCGGCCTTCTTCGTCGGTCGCTTTGTAATTCGCGATGTAGCCTTCTTCCTTCAAAATGCGGGCCATCTCCACCTTCAGCTTGGAAAGAGGGACGTCCACCTTCTGATGGCGGGCGCTGATCGCGTTGCGCACCCGCGCCAGGAAGTCTGCGACCGGATCGGTCATGCTCATGCTCGATATCTCCTAATTACGTCGCCCGTTCGCTTCTGCGTCCGGCATCGATGCCGGGGATTCATCAGAAGAACCAGCCGCGACGGACTACTACAGTTGTCGGTTGTCAGTGATCAGTTGTCAGTTTTCGTCGTGCCCTATAGCTGCACGGCTGTCTCTACCGTCATTGCCAAATCGCCGTCCGAACGCCGTGACGCTTTCTCTGACAACTGACAACCCGACAACTGCTTTACTACCACGACGACTTCGAAACTCCAGGAATCTCGCCCTTCAGCGCCAGCGAGCGGAAGCACAAGCGGCATACGCCGAACTTGCGATAGTACGCGCGCGGACGCCCGCAAATCTTGCAGCGGTTATGCTGCCGGGTCGAGAACTTGGGCTTCTTGTTCGCCTTGGCTATATGTGATGTTCTGGCCATTTGTTCCTTTACTAGCTGTCAGCTACTCAGCCGTCAGCTCTCAGCTTGATTCCGTCTGCGCGATTGTTACGCTCTTCGCTTCTTCAGCCAATTGCTAATTGCCAGACTACTGCTGTGTTCTAAACGGCATTCCCATGTGCTTCAGCAGGGCGCGCGCCTGATCGTCGCTGCCTGCCGAGGTCACGATGGTGATGTTCATGCCCTTCATCTTTTCGACCTTCGAGTAATCGATCTCAGGGAAGATCAGCTGATCGCGCACGCCCAGGGTGAAGTTGCCGCGACCGTCAAACGACTTGGTCGGCACACCGCGGAAGTCACGCACGCGGGGCAGGGCAATATTCACCAGCCGGTCGAAGAACTCGTACATGCGATCACCGCGCAGCGTCACCATCACGCCGATGGGCATTCCCTCGCGCACCTTGAACGCCGCAATCGACTTGCGCGCCTTAGTGATGATCGGCTTCTGGCCGGTAATCTGGGCCACTTCCAAAGCTGCCGGGTCAATGACCTTGGCGTTCTGTGTCGCCTCGCCCACACCCATGTTGACCACGATCTTCTCCAGCTTGGGAGCGGCCATCGGGTTCTCCAGACCGAGCTCCTTCATCAGCGCCGGCAATACTTCCTTGTAGTAGCGGTCGCGCAGGCGCGCGGTCTCGCGATTGTTCGCCTTCGGCCGCGCCGGCTTGCCGTCGTGCTGTTCGGCAGCGGCTTCGACCTGGTCCGCCTTCGCCTTCTTGCCCTGCTGCTGCGGCTTCTTGTCGCCCTGCGGCTTCTGACCGCCCGCCGCTTTCGGTTTCTTCTCGTCTGCCATCTCTTCGCTTCTACCTTTCTCACGGTCTCGGATTCGAACCGTTACGTGAGGTGTTCAATTCAGTGGTTAGTGGATAGTGGTTAGTGGCTAGAAAGGCGCGTTCGTCCGGCTCTATCCACTATCCACTAATCACTAGCCGCTATTTCTCCAGCGTGTTGTCGCAGTTCTTGCAAACGCGCACGTGCCGGTCGCCGCGCTTCTCGTGTCCCAGGCGAACCGGACGCTTGCACGAACCGCACACCAGCATCACGTTGCTGATGGAAATCGCGCTCTCCTGCTCGGCGATGCCGCCTTTGATATTGCGCTGCGGATTCGGCCGAACATTCTTCTTCACCATCATGACGTGCTCGACCAGCACCTTGTTCTCGCGCGGCATCACGCGCAGTACGCGCCCTTCTTTGCCCTTGTCACGTCCGGTAATCACCCGCACGTTGTCATTGCGTCGGATATCTACAAATTTGTGTGCTCTGTCCATGTGTCAAACTCTCTAGCCGTCAGCTATCAGCTGTCAGCTCTCAGTTACGCTCTTCGCTTTTCGCTATTCGCCAGAAAATCTCAAGCGACTTGGAACTCGAAACTCAAGACTTTCTTGCCACTAGGCACTGGCCACCAGCCACTGCCTTACAACACTTCCGGCGCCAGCGAAACAATCTTCAGAAACCGCTTCTCACGCAGCTCGCGGGCTACTGGACCGAAAACGCGCGTGCCTACCGGCTCGCCGGTATCGTTGATCAGCACCGCCGCATTCTGATCGAAGCGGATGTAAGTGCCGTCGCGGCGGCGATGTTCCTTGCGCGTGCGCACGATCACAGCCTTCACCACCGTGCCCTTTTTCGCCGTACCGTCTGGCGAAGCTTCCTTGACCGCAGCGGTAATCACATCGCCCAGTCCGGCAACCAACCCGGTCGAGCCGCCCAGGGGCAGGATCATCTGCAGCTTGCGCGCGCCGGAGTTGTCGGCGACATCGAGCATGCTTCTCATCATTACTGCCATAAAAAGTTCTCCTTACATCCGGGGAGAATCTCTGAGCAATTAGCAATTAGCAATGGCAACTAGCTCAAAACTTGAATCTCGACCCGCTTGTACATCCGACTACCCTTGCCCCGCAACCAACTAGCACCAGCCAACACTCAAACTAATTGCTAGTTGCTCGGGTGCCCCATCCTTGTCGTCCTTCGTTTGGACGACAGGGTGGGTCTTAGACCGGCTGCTGGTCTACAACCACGGCTTCGCCCGGAACCAGTGCCGCACGCTGCACGATGCCCTTCAAGGTCCAACGCTTGAGCTTCGAGAGCGGACGCGATTCCTCAATCTGCACGTAATCGCCAAGCCGGGCGGTGCCGTTCTCGTCGTGCGCATAAAACTTCTTGCTGCGAGCTACCACGCGCTTGTAGAACGGGTGCGCCTTCTGGCGGCGGACCTCCACCACGATGGTCTTGGCCATCTTGGTTGAAACCACTTCGCCAATCAGCGTCTTGCGGTGACTTACTTTGCTCGTCGTCTCAGTTGCCGTCGTCTCGACCATGGCTTACTTCTTCTCCGTTGCAGCCGTCTTGGCTCGGGCCGCCTTCTTCACGCCGGCCGGCTTTCGCGGACGCCTTCTTCAGTGTCTTGACCAAATTGGGCTCGGCCGCGACCGGCTTGGCCTGTACCGCGCCGTTGCCGCCGGCAATCTGCTTCTCGCGGGCGACAGTGTTGATGCGCGCGATGTCTTTGCGCATGTTGCGAATCTTCTTCAGACTCTCGGTCTGACCCATCTTCAACTGGAACTTCAGCTTGAAGAGCTGATCAGCCAGCTCGCGCTGCTGGTGATCCAGCTCGGAGTCGGTAAGGTTGCGAATCTTCTCGATATTCATTCTTAAACCCAGTTATCAGTTGTCAGGTATCAGTTGTCAGTCAAAACACGCTGCCAGAGATTTCTGACAACTGAGAACCGACAACCGACAACTGCTTTTAGTGCACGCCTTCGCGCGCCACGAACTTGGTACGCAGGCCCAGCTTATGCGAGGCCAGGCGCATGGCTTCGGCGGCATCGGTCTTCGACACGCCTTCCATCTCGAACAGGATCTTGCCGGGACGCACCACGGCTACCCAATGATCGGGAGCTCCCTTGCCCTTACCCATACGGGTTTCAGCCGGCTTCTTGGTGACCGGCTTGTCGGGGAAGAGGCGGATCCAGATCTTGCCGCCACGCTTGACGAAGCGCGTCATGGCAACACGGCTGGCTTCGATCTGGCGGTCGGTAATCCAGCCCGGTTCCATCACCTTCAGGCCGAAGTCGCCGAACGACAGCTCACCGCCGCGCCACGCCTTGCCGCACATACGACCGCGCTGCTGCTTGCGGTACTTAACTTTCTTTGGCATCAACATAATGAGTTCTCAGTTGTCAGTTATCAGTTCTCAGCGAGAACTGCTACTGGCAGATCTTCTACTTGTCATCCTGAGCGGAGGCGCCGTATTTGCGCCGGAGTCGAAGGACCCCTATGCCACTCAAAATCGTGTCGTCCCTAAAGGGACTCGAATCTAAATCCTGCGTTCTACCCAGCGCTGAAGCGCCGGGCTAAGCTCTTTCGTCCCTTCGGGACGGTTTCATTCGTCCGTTGAGCTCTATTGCAGCTCGGTATCTTTAGCCCGGTTTGTCAGACCACCGGCATATCTGACACCTGAAACCTGATACCCGACACCCCGCTCCATCAACTGACAGCTGATAGCTGACGGCTGACAGCTTCTCCTAAAACGCTCCTACGCCCTGCGGCTCGCGCCGCTTCTCGCGATAGATCTCGCCCTTGTACACCCAGCACTTCACGCCGATGATGCCGTACGTGGTGTGTGCCTCGGCAAAGCCGTAATCGATGTCGGCACGCAGCGTGTGCAACGGCAGGCGTCCCTGGAGATACCATTCCGAACGCGCGATTTCGTTGCCGTTCAGGCGGCCGCTGACGCGAACCTTGATTCCCTTACAGCCGAAGCGCAGCGCCGAATCCACCGCCTTGCGCATCGCACGGCGGAAGCCGACACGCTTTTCCAACTGCAGCGCGATGTTCTCGGCAACCAGTTGAGCGTCAAGCTCAGGCTTGTGTACTTCCTGGATGTCGACGTACACATCGCGGTTGGTGCGCTTCTGGATCTCCTGCTTCAGCTTGTCGATCTCAGCGCCCTTGCGGCCGATGATGATGCCCGGGCGCGCAGTGCGGATGATGATGCGCAGCTTGTTGCCCGGACGCTCAATCTCAATCGAGCTGACGCCTGCCGACTTGAGCTTGTCCTTCAGCTCCGCCTTCAGCTTCACGTCTTCCAGCAACAGTTTGTCGTAGTCGCGCTCGACGAACCAGCGCGAACGCCACGGCTTGGTCACGCCCAGTCGAAATCCGTATGGATGGACTTTTTGTCCCATAATTTCGCTTCTTCCCGAAGGGCCACGAGTTTAGTCGCGCCGCTTATGCTTTGAAGGGGCACGGCTTCAGCCGTGCCGATAAACTTCGTAATTTTTTGTCATCCCGAGTCCGCCTCGGCGGACGAAGGACTGCTCTTACTTCTTCTTGTCCGCCTTCTTGCCGGCAAACTTCTTCGCAGGCGCTTTCTTCTTGGCCGCCCTTTTGGGCGGAGCCTTCTTCGCCGCCTTCTTCTTCGGAGCCGCAGTGCCTTCGCCTACGGTCGTCGCCAGCGCGGCCTTGCCGTTGCCGGAAACCTTCTCCGCCAGCACGATCTCCAGGTGCGAGATGCGGCGCTGGTAGCGATACGCGCGGCCCATTGGCGCCGGGCGGATACGCTTCATGCGCGGACCCTCGTTGGCAATCGCATGCTTCACGTAGAGACGGTCGAGATCGACATCGAGGTTCTTCTCGGCGCTGAGATAGTTCGCATTCTCAACCGCCGAGCGCAGCAGCTTGTACATCGCCGGAGCGATCCCCTGCTTGGCGAACTGCAGCGTATCGAGCGCCTCTTCCACGCGGCGTCCCTTGATCAGGTCCAGCACCAGGCGGGCCTTCTGCGGCGAGACGCGCACGTAATTCAGTTTGGCTGTGAATTCCATGTCGTCTCCTTAGCGCGCCGGCGCGGGCCTCGCCGCCGTTTCCGTCGCGGCCTTCACCGAGTGGCCCTTGAAGGTGCGCGTCATGCTGAACTCGCCCAGCTTGTGGCCGACCATGTTTTCGGTCACATAGACCGGGATGAATTTCTTGCCGTTGTGCACCGCCAGCGTGTGTCCCACCATCTCGGGGATCACGGTCGAGCGGCGCGACCAGGTGCGCACCACTTTCTTCTCGTTGCGCGCATTCATGTCCTCAATCTTGGACACCAGGTGCGAATCGATAAACGGACCTTTTTTTGTCGAACGTGCCATATCGTTTCAGTCCTACTTCTTCTTGGTGCGGCTCACGATCCACTTATCGGTCCGCTTGTTGTTGCGCGTCTTGTAGCCGCGCGTCGGCTGGCCCCACGGAGTGACCGGGTGACGTCCACCGCTGGTCTTGCCCTCGCCACCGCCGTGCGGATGGTCGACCGGGTTCATGACCACGCCACGGTTGGTGGGACGAATACCCATCCAGCGGGTGCGTCCAGCCTTGCCGATGGAAACATTTTCGTGGTCGACGTTGCCCACCTGGCCGATGGTGGCCATGCAATCCACCAGCACCTTGCGGGTCTCGCCGGAAGGCAGCTTTAGCAGAGCGTAATCGCCTTCCTTGGCGACCAGCTGCGCCTGGGCTCCGGCAGAACGCGCCATCTGCGCACCCTTGCCCGGCTTGAGCTCCACGTTATGCACCGTCGTACCGGGAGGAATGTTGCGCAACGGCAGGGCATTTCCCACCAGAATGTCCGCCTCCGGCCCGCTCACGATCTTGGAACCAACCTTGAGCTCCACCGGGCACACGATGTAACGCTTCTCGCCGTCGGCGTAATTCAGCAGCGCAATTCGCGCCGAGCGGTTTGGGTCGTACTCGATCGAGGCGACAGTGGCGGGGATGCCAAACTTATCGCGCTTGAAATCGATGATGCGCAGCTTGCGCTTGTGACCGCCGCCACGGTGCCAGATCGTCAGGTCGCCGGAATTGCGGCGTCCATTGGTGCGCTGCTTGGGTTCGGTCAGCGGCTTGTACGGCCGGTTGGTCGTCAGATCGTCGTTGACGGTCGTGGTAGTGAACCGCCGCGTCGGAGTAACCGGTCTGTATGTTTTAATCGCCATAGTTCTACTCGCTTCTCAACTGCGCGGCTCTTCGTTCTTTGCCGCCCTGCCGCTCATCCTCGCGGCCAACTCTGGGTATCAGGTTTCAGGTGTCAGGTCTCTGTTTGACGCCCTCTGATGCCTGATACCTGACGCCTGATACCTTTTACAGATTCTCCGCGTACTCGGGCATCTTCTCGCCCGCCTTCAATTTCACGTACGCCTTCTTCCAGTCGGGCCGATAGCCGGTGAACTTGCCACGGCGGCGTTCCTTGCCCGCGAAGTTCGCCGTGCGGACCGAGTCCACCTTCACTTTGAAAATGCTCTGCACGGCTTGCTTGATCTCGTTCTTCGAAGCCTTGGACGCAACCTCGAATACCAGCGTGCCTTCGGTCTCTTTTACGCCGAGACCCTTTTCGGTGATGACCGGCTTGCGAATCGTCTGATACGCCGATTTCATTACGCCACCTCCGCTTTGCGCTTCGGCGCCGAGGCCTTCAGCGACTCCTGCAGCTTCTCCAGCGCAGGCCGCGAAAACACCACGCTGTCGTAGCGCAGCAGGTGATAGGGATGCACCTGGTTGCCGGGCACCAGTTCGACACCCTTCAGGTTGCGCGAGCTCAGGTGCAGGTTCTGGTTGTCCGCGCCGTTCTCGACCAGCAGCGTCTTGCCCTTGGCATTCAGCTTGTCGAGGGCCTGGCGGAACGACTTGGTCTTCGTTTCCTTCAACTCGAAGTTTTCGACGACCATCAGCTTGCCGTCCTGGTGCTTCGCCGCCAGCGCCGAGCGCAACGCGCCCAGCAGCTTCTTGCGGGGGAAGGAGTAGTCGTAGGAGCGGGGCTTCGGGCCATGCACCGTGCCGCCATGCCGCCACAGTGGCGAGCGGATCGATGCGATACGCGCGCGTCCGGTGCCCTTCTGCTTCCACAGCTTCTTGCCCGCGCCACTAACCAGTCCTCGGGTCTTGGTGGAGTGCGTTCCGGCCCGCTGCCCGGCGCGGTAATGCTTCACCGCTTCCCAGAGCAGGTCTTCGTTGACCGCGCCGAAAACTTCATCGGCCAGGTCAAACGTGCCTACCTTTTCGCCACCGAGATTTAGTACATCAATCGTCGCCATATCAGTTTCCAGTTGTCAGTTGTCAGTTCTCAATCAAAGACAACCAACCCAATCTATTTTCGAAGTGGTCACCAAGTCGCCGGTTTTACTGACAACCGACAACTTATTTCTTCTTCGCCGCCTGGCGCTTCGAGGCCTTCAACGGATCGACCGTACCCGCGCCGCCGAATCCACGACGCTCTCTGGGCGGCTTCTTCGCCTTACTGATCACGACGTAACCATCTTTCGGACCCGGCACCGAACCTTCGACCACCAGCAGGTTCTCGTCGCGATCGACGCCCAGCACACGCAGGTTGCGAGTGGTGACCCGGTCGACGCCCATGTGTCCCGCCATGCGCATGCCTTTGAACACGCGCGACGGAAACGCCGACGAACCGATCGAGCCGGGGATCTGGAACATCGAGCCGTGCGAGCCCGCGCCGCCGCCGAAATGATGGCGCTTTACCACGCCCGCGAAACCGCGTCCCTTGCTGGTGGCAACCACATCGACGAACTTCTCGCCTTCGAACAGGTCCACCAGAACTTTGTCGCCGACCTTGACGCCATCGCTATCCGCTTCGTTCGTACCGTCCACCACAATGGCGACTTCCTTCAGGAAGCGCATCGGTGGCAGGTTCTTCTTCTTGAAGTGGCCCAGTTCAGGCTTGGTCATGCGCGACTCCTTCACGAACTCAACCAGACCGATCTGGGCGGCGTCATAGCCGTCCTTGGTAACGGTCTTGCGCTGTGTGACTACGCACGGACCCGCCTTCAGCACGGTGACCGGACTAACATCGCCCTTGTCATCGAACAGCTGCGTCATGCCGACTTTCTTACCTAAAATTCCGTTGACTGCCATTGTCGTCCTCTTAACTCTGCTTCCTGGTGTCCGGCTTGTTTGCGCCGGGGACTTACGTCGCGGAAGCATTGTTTCTCGCTTTTCGCTGTTCGCTCTTCGCTTTTCGCCAGAGGTTAATCCAAGTTTCTGGCGAAGAGCGAAAAGCGAATGGCCAAGAGCGTGTTTACTTGTGTTCTTTCCCGAACGCCTTGATCTCCACGTCCACGCCGGCGGGAAGCTCGAGCTTCATCAGAGCATCAACCGTTTGCTGCGTGGGCTCGAGGATATCGAGTAGGCGCTTATGCGTGCGGATCTCAAACTGTTCGCGCGACTTCTTGTCCACGTGCGGCGAACGCAGCACGCAGTACTTGTTCTTCACCGTGGGCAGCGGTATGGGGCCAGCAATCTGCGCCCCAGTGCGCCGCGCCGTGTCCACGATCTCGCCAGTGGACTGGTCGAGCACGCGATAGTCATACGCCTTCAGCCGGATCCGGATTCGTTCTTTGCCAATCACGTTAGTTTTCTCTCAAAGATCTGAGCTGGGGCTCGTCAGCGTCTCCGCCATCTGCCCTGCGGCTCTTGCCGCGATTAGTAATTGGGTGCGGCCAACCACTCCGCACCCGGTATAAAACTTTCGGGTGCCCCACGTTCGCCCATCAGTTGGGCTAACGTGGGATTCAATTTACAAACTTCGCGTGCCCCACTTGTTCCGGGTGGCCCACATATCCCTTCTGTTGGGATATGTGGGATCCGGAGAACTACGCGATAATTTCCGAAATCGTGCCCGCGCCGACGGTGCGTCCGCCTTCGCGGATAGCGAACCGCAAGCCCTTCTCCATAGCCACCGGAGTAATCAGTTCAATCTCCAGCGCCACGTTGTCGCCCGGCATCACCATCTCGGTGCCTGCCGGCAGCGTTGCCACTCCCGTCACATCCGTGGTGCGGAAGTAGAACTGCGGCCGATAGCCTTTGAAGAACGGAGTGTGCCGTCCGCCTTCGTCTTTCGACAGCACGTACACTTCGCCTTTGAACTTGGTGTGCGGCGTAATCGATCCCGGCTTGGCCAACACCATGCCGCGCTCCACGTCTTCCTTCGCCGTGCCGCGCAGCAGCAGGCCGGCGTTGTCGCCTGCCATGCCTTCGTCCAGCTGCTTCTTGAACATTTCCACGCCCGTGACCACCGTCTTGCGGGTCTCGCGGAAGCCAACAATCTCGACGTCTTCGCCCACCTTCACCTTGCCGCGTTCGATGCGGCCAGTGACTACGGTACCGCGCCCCTGAATGGAGAAGATGTCCTCGATCGGCATCAGGAACGGCTTGTCGATGGCACGCGCCGGCAAGGGGACGTTCTTGTCCACCGCCTCCATCAGTTCGTCGATCTTGGCTTCCCACTGGGCTTCGCCGTTCAACGCGCCCAGCGCCGAGCCGCGAATCACCGGCACATCGTCGCCCGGGAACCCGTACTTGGACAGCAGCTCGCGCACTTCCATCTCCACCAGATCGATCAGCTCGGGGTCTTCCACCGCATCGCACTTGTTCAGAAACACCAGCACGTACGGCACGCCGACCTGGCGGGCCAAGAGCACGTGCTCCTTGGTCTGCGGCATGGGCCCGTCGGTGGCCGCGACCACGAGAATCGCGCCGTCCATCTGCGCCGCGCCGGTGATCATGTTCTTGATGTAGTCGGCGTGGCCGGGGCAATCGACGTGGGCGTAGTGCCGGTTCGCCGTCTCGTACTCCACGTGCGCCGTGGCAATGGTAATGCCGCGCGCTTTCTCTTCCGGCGCATTGTCGATCGAGTCGAAGGAGCGGAACACGATCTTGGGATTGTGCTTCTGCAACACCTTCGTGATCGCCGCGGTCAACGTCGTCTTGCCATGATCGATGTGCCCGATCGTGCCCACATTCACGTGCGGCTTGCTGCGGTCAAATTTTTCTTTCGCCATAATTGCTGTAGCTCCTGCGCAAATTCGCTATAGGACTGCCGTGAGGCTCTCGTTATCGGTGCGAGGCACCCATCCATGCTCAACCACCTGTTGCCGAACAAAGCGCTCAGCCTGCTCTGTTGCGTCAGTGATCCGCCGCGCATCGGCATCCGACTGGGGAACAATACGAACTCCCACTTGCCACGACACACGACCCGCTTGCACCCGAACTTGACATTCAGACTCTTGCCGACCCGGAATCGGCTTTTCGCATTCTGCCTTGTAGGCCCAGTCCGTTCGAGGCGGTAGTTCAAGCAAGACGAGAATCCGATCAAGGCTGGCGTGGATGGGTCCATCAATCATTAGATCCCGAGATTCGAGGACGTTTGCAACCCACTCCTGCTGTTCGCGAGTGACCGGAATACCCCTTCTGAATATCGCCCAAGCCTGGCGCGACATTGTGAAACCGTTGGGAAACACATCTCCGCCGTCCTGCACGACGCGGAAGGCAGCCGTCCCTAAACCGTCCTGTCCTACCTGCGGCTCGAGCACTTGGTGACGTCTAGTTATCATTTTGTTTCCACCGGGCTCCGGCCCTGCACCTTACCGACCATCTCTTCGCGTATTGCTTCCGCTAGCTTGTGTCTCAGCTGCTGCACCGCCTCGTGCAGCTGGTATTTCGTAATATCATCCGCAAGGTCTGCATTGAGACTAATCCCGCTGGAACGACTGCCATTATCGATTCGCAAAATCCAGCGTTGCTTAAGTCCCTCATACAAAACCTCGACCAGCCGACACTGAGAATCGACCTCAGCTAGAATCCGCTGCGCTATCTCACCAAGCCGCTGACCGCGCTGCCGAAGGCCCTCGCGTCCATAAACTTTGACAAGTTCGCTACGAGCAAGTTCTTCCTCTGTTGTGCCGAACCGGCTTGCCGCCTGCTTCTGTTCTTCGCTCAACGGCGGCAATTCGCTTACAGGAGCCGTCATGGCACGCTGGTACTCTTCGAGAGTGCTCGTAGTGCTATAGACAGAAACCTCAAAGTCCTGTGTCCCCATTGGCACGCGACTCGTTCAACCTCAATTCGCTTTGTATCAGGGCACGGCTTGAGCCGTGCCGCAGGCGTTCCAAAAGCGCGGGGCTTTAGCCCCTGAGGGCTTGGCAGGGGCTAAAGCCCCAACCTTATACTGCCCGTTTCGGCACGACTAAAGTCGTGCCCTGTTACAAATCTTTCGTTCCCGCCGTCGTTCCGAGCCTACGTTAGCTCGCTCCAGTCATCATCAAACGGTGGCCACTCACTTCGTTCCCGCCGGGCTTCTCCCCTGCACCTTCGCGATGATCTCTTCCGCTACCGAGCGCGGCGCCTCTTCGTAATGCGCGAAGTGCATGCTGAAGGTCGCACGGCCCTGGGTGTTCGAGCGCATGTTGGTCGCGTAGCCGAACATCTCAGCCAGGGGAACCATCGCCTTGATCACTTGTGATCCAGCGCGATGCTCGATGCCCTCGATGCGGCCACGGCGGCTGTTCAGGTCGCCGATGATGGTGCCCATGTACTCCTCAGGCACAACCACTTCCACCGACATCACCGGCTCCAGCAGCACCGGGCTGGCCCGGCGCGCGGCTTCCTTGAAGGCCATCGAACCGGCAATCTTGAAGGCCATTTCGTTGGAATCGACTTCGTGATAGCTGCCGTCGTACAGCGTCGCCTTCACGTCGACCATCTCGTAACCGGCGAGGACGCCGCCTTCCATGGCTTCCTTAATGCCCTGATCGACCGGCTTGATGTACTCCCTCGGCACCGTGCCGCCCACAACGTCATTGACGAACTCGTAGCCCTTGCCCGGCTCGTTGGGCTCGATGCGGATCTTCACGTGTCCGTACTGGCCACTGCCACCGGTCTGGCGAATGTACTTGCCTTCCGCCTCGGACTTCCTGCGGATAGTCTCGCGATACGCCACTTGCGGCTTGCCGACGTTAGCTTGCACGTTGAACTCGCGCATCATGCGGTCGACGAGTATCTCCAGGTGAAGCTCGCCCATGCCGCTGATGATGGTCTGTCCGCTGTCAGGGTCGGTATTGACCTTGAAGGTCGGATCTTCTTGCGCCAGCTTGCCCAGCGCGACGCCCATCTTTTCCTGGTCCGTCTTGGTCTTCGGCTCGACGGCAACTGAAATCACCGGGGCAGGGAACTCGATCGATTCCAGCGTGAGCGGGTGCTTCTCGTCGCAAATGGTATCGCCGGTGGTGACGTTACGCAGACCCACACAAGCACAAATATCGCCGGCGTAGATTTCGCTAATCTCTTCGCGCTTGTTGGCGTGCATCTTCAGCAGGCGGCCAATACGCTCCGATTTCAAGCGTCCGCTATTCAGCACGCTGTCGCCGGTCTTCAGATGGCCGGAGTAGACGCGAATGAAGGTGAGCTGACCGACGAACGGGTCGGTCATGATCTTGAAGGCCAGCGCCGCAAACGGAGCCTTATCTTCCGCCGGACGCTCTTCTTCCGCTCCGGTGTCGGGGTTCTTGCCCTTCACGGGGGGAATATCAACCGGCGAAGGCAGATAATCAACTACAGCATCAAGTAACGGCTGTACGCCTTTGTTTTTAAAGGCTGTTCCACAAATTACGGGGAACAGGCGCATGCCGATGGTCGAGCGCCGCAGCGAAGCCTTCAACTCTTCTTCGCCGATAGTTTCGCCCTCAATGTACTTGTGCATCAGCTCGTCGCCGTCATCGTTTTCGACGACTGACTCGACCAGAATCTGATGGAAGGCGTTGGCCTTCTTCTTCAGCTCTTCCGGAATCTCTTCGATGTGGTATTCGGCGCCCATCGTCTCGTCTTTCCAGACGATAGCTTTCATTTTCAGCAGATCGATGACGCCCTTGAACTTGTCTTCCTGCCCGATCGGCAACTGAATCGCGACCGGCTTGGCGTTCAGGCGCTTGCGAATGGTATCAATGGCGTGCTCGAAATCCGCACCCATTTTGTCGATCTTGTTGATGAAGCAAATGCGCGGCACGCCGTATTTATCGGCCTGGCGCCACACGGTTTCCGACTGCGGCTCCACGCCATGCACGGCGTCGAATACGGCACAAGCGCCGTCGAGCACGCGCAGCGAGCGCTCCACCTCGGCGGTGAAGTCCACGTGGCCAGGGGTGTCGATGATGTTGATACGGATATCGCGCCAGACGCAGGTGGTCGCCGCGGACGTGATGGTGATGCCGCGCTCCTGCTCCTGCGCCATCCAATCCATCGTCGCGGTGCCTTCATGGACCTCACCAATACGGTGCGTGCGTCCTGTATAGAACAGGATGCGCTCCGTCGTAGTGGTTTTCCCGGCATCGATGTGGGCCATGATGCCGATATTCCTGCAGCGCTCTAATGGAACTTGTCTGGGCACAATCTTCTTCCGTTTTCCTGAAGGGCACACCCGAAGGTGCGCCGTAAACCATTTATCCGTTTGTCATCCCGAGGCGGCGAAGCCAACGAGGGACCTGCATTATTCGTTTGTCATCCCGAACCCCTTCAGGGGTGAGGGACCTGCAGTTTGTCTTACCAGCGATAGTGCGCGAATGCCTTGTTGGCTTCGGCCATGCGATGGACGTCTTCCTTCTTCTTGATCGCAGCGCCACGGTTATTGGCCGCATCCAGCAACTCGTTGGTCAGCTTTTCAACCATGCCCTTTTCGCCGCGACCGCGGCTATAGGTCAAAATCCAGCGGATCGCCAGCGAGGTACGACGGTCGGCATTCACTTCGATTGGCACCTGGTAGTTGGCGCCGCCCACGCGGCGGGTCTTCACTTCCAGCACCGGCTTGGCGTTCTCCACGGCCTTCTTGAACAGCTTGAGAGCCTCGTCGCCGCCCTTTTCCTCCAGCTTCTTCATCGCGCTGTAGAAGATGCCCTGGGCGGTGGACTTCTTGCCGTCCCACATCATGGAATTCACAAACTTGTTGACCAGCTGCGACCCGTAGACCGGATCGCTCAGGGTCTCGCGCTTGGCGATATGTCCTTTTCTCGGCATAGATCCTCGTTAAGCTTTAGGCCGCTTGGCGCCGTATTTCGAACGGCTCTGTTTCCGGCCGGCTACGCCAACCGAGTCCAGTGTTCCGCGTACCACGTGATAGCGCACGCCCGGCAGGTCTTTCACACGGCCGCCGCGAATGAGCACAATCGAGTGCTCTTGCAGGTTATGGCCGACGCCGGGAATGTAAGTCGTCACCTCGATGCCATTGGTAAGCCGCACGCGCGCGACCTTGCGCAGCGCCGAATTCGGCTTCTTGGGCGTCTGGGTGTAGACGCGGGTACAAACGCCGCGCCGTTGCGGGCAGGACTGAAGGGCTGGACTCGCCGTCTTATACTTCGGCGCCTGCCGGCCCTTACGCACCAACTGATTGAATGTAGGCACTCTTTCCAGCTCCTTGAATCTTAGCGCGATGTCCAGCGCGCCGTTGAAGGGGCACGGCTTCAGCCGCGCCGTTCAAACCGTCCATCTTCTATATAGCGGCTTCAGCCGCACCGTTCAATTCTTCCGCTTCTAATCTGCGCTTAGCCGCAGAGAACTCGGCGTTGCGACGATTCGCGTCAGGGCACGACTTCAGTCGTGCCGAAAGGCCACTTCTTATTTGTCATCCCGAGGCGACTTCAGTCGCCGAGGGATCTGCTCCTGGCTTTCGCCTCGAACACCTGCGCGCTAGCAAACACACTCGCGCTCACGCGCAATCGATCCCACTTCGGGGACTGGGCAGCAAGCTCCGGGATCAGCCCGGTCTGCCCATACTCCCCGCGCACACGTACAGCGGGGACTTGGTTCCGATCTGGTCAAGCGAACGACGGTGGCGCCGAGGTCGTTCCGCTCAGCCCGAAAGCTGCAGCGGAGTTAAGCTCACGAAGGCGCTCCGTTTCGTTGCTTCGGCCTGCATACCCGTGGAAAGTCCAACGGTAGCGCAGGCTCGTTTCAGCGAGGAAATCCTGAATGATTATACAGGATCGTTACGTCACAACCTGCCACACGTACAGTGTGGCTCCGCAGAACTCGCAGAACCTATTCAGTGTAGCAACGCATGGGCCAGTCGTCAACGCGGTATATCCCGCTTGCCGCCGCAGGCCTTGTCATATATCATAGGTATAGACCACATAGATCGAGGAGAACGGGGAATGGCGCAAACTGCAAAGCTCTTTCGCAATGGGCGCAGCCAGGCGGTACGCTTGCCCGCCGAGTATCGCTTCGAAGGCTCCGAGGTGTATGTCCGGCGTGATCCTCGCACTGGGGATGTCATTCTGTCACGGCGTCCAGAGTCGTGGCAGGATTTTTTTGAGCTGCTAAAGAACATCGACATACCCGGTGATTTCCTCAGCGACCGCGACCAGACTCCACCTCAGAAACGTGACCTCTTCTAATGCCGGCACGTTACCTGCTGGATACGAACACCGTAAGTTACATCCTGAAAGGGAGCCCGCCTCGCGTACGTCAGCAGCTTGCCAGAACACCGATGGAAGGCGTTTCCATCTCCGTGATTACGGAAGCCGAGTTACGCTTCGGATTGGCACGAAGGCCGGACGCGAAGAATCTCAGATTCGTCGTCGAAGAATTCCTGCTCCGAGTTGACACCCTGCCCTGGGATTCGGCTGCAGCTAGGCACTATGCCGATATCCGCGCGGAGATCGAACGTGCGGGTACCCCGATGGGCAACATGGACCTGATGATCGCAGCTCAGGCACTCTCTGCCGGAGCTACGCTGGTGATCAGCGACCGCAGCTTTCATCGCATTAAGCGGTTGAAGATTGAGGATTGGACAAAGCCATAAGCTGCGAAGCAGCAGTCGCCGGGCAAAACCCGATTGAGGAGAGTTAAGTCATAAGCTGCCACACCTGCAGTGTGGTCGGGCGGCGCTGATCATCGGCGCGAGGACATGAAAATGCCCGACGAGCTGATCATTAGGACAAGTTCGACGGTTCAAGCCCTATCCCTTGATAGGGATCTCTAAACTGCCACCGTTACCGTGGTCTCCGTGCGCACCACAGGGCGGTATAGGGTGTCACGCTCGAAGGGTACGCGTCCGGCTTCGGTGATGAGGCGGATCAGGTCCTGGCGGCGCAGCCCCTGCGGCGTGGTGGCGCCGGCATCATGGTAGATCTTCTCTTCGACTACAGTGCCGTCAATGTCGTCAGCGCCGAAGCGCAATGAGATTTGTGCCATCTTCGGTGTCACCATCTGCCAGTATGACTTGATGTGCGGAAAGTTGTCGAGCACCAGCCGCGACACCGCGATCTGCTTCATGTCGAGCATGCCCGTCGTCTTCGGCAGGTGCTGCAACGGCGTGTTCTCGGGATGGAAGGCCAACGGGATGAAGGTTTGAAATCCGTGGGTGTCATCTTGCAGCGCACGTAGCTTCAAGAGATGGTCGACACGATCTTCGTCATTCTCGACATGGCCATACAGCATGGTCGCATTCGACTTCAGTCCGATCTCGTGCGCGGCACGCGCGATCTCCAGCCAGTCGTCGCCATCGATTTTGTGATCGCAGATGATGTGCCGCACGCGGTCGGAGAAAATCTCCGCGCCGCCGCCGGGCAGGGAATCGAGCCCCGCCTGCTTTAGCTTCAACAGCACATCGCGCGGAGTGGTCTTGCCGATGCGCGCGAAGAACGCGATCTCGACCATGGTGAACGCTTTCAGGTGTACCTGCGGAAAGCGCTCCTTCAGTCCCGAGATCAGGTCGAGGTAATACTGGAACGGCAAGTCGGCATGAAGTCCGCCGACAATGTGGAACTCGGTGATCGCTTCGGAGTAGCCGGTTGCGGCCGTGTCCCATGCTTCCTGAAGCGCCATGGTGTACGCGCCGGGGGCGTCTTTCTTGCGTCCGAAGGCGCACAGCCGGCACGCGGCCACGCACACGTTAGTGTAGTTGATGTGCCGATTGACATTGAAGTAGGCGGTGTCGCCATGCATCCGCTCGCGAACGTAGTTGGCCAGCCACCCGATGGCGAGGATGTCGCCCGAAGCGTAGAGGGCGAGCGCGTCGTCAGCCGAGAGCCGCGCTTGCTCCATGATCTTGTCGTGTATCGGCTTCAGGCGTGCGTCGTCCGTCTGAAAGGGGTGAACCTTCTTCGGGCTCTCAATTCGAGGCACAGTGGCCATAGCCGTAATGATATCTCACCCGCTTTGAGCCGATCACAAACGGCTGTGGGCACTCGATTGACCTTTTACTAGTACCTAGTTGAAGAAGTTAGCGTATTATCAATCGCGTTTAGAATCAGCAGGTTGGGCTTCCCTAATAGTACGCTAATTAACGCAACTAGGTAGGACCGCTTTGCCCGAATTTTTCTTAAGCCCACCGCCTTTGGTTTCTTGGGGATAGCGCGGTAATAATTTACTTGACTAACCATGATTCCCCCGGTAAGATGAGAGACATGGAAGCGCCAAATACTTTACTTCAAGCTGTTCAATACTTTGCAGACGAACAGACTTGCATTGATGCCGTCGCCTCGCTTCGGTGGCCAGATGGCCCGGTTTGTCCGCATTGCCGCACGAAAGAGCATTACTATCTTGCCACTCAGAAACGCTGGAAGTGCAAGGCTTGCCGGAAGCAGTTCTCCGTGAAGGTCGGCACGATCTTTGAAGACTCGCCCATCCCATTACAGAAATGGCTCCCTGCGCTCTGGATGCTCGTATCTGCAAAGAACGGCGTTTCCTCATACGAGATTCACCGCGCCCTTGGCATAACCCAGAAGTCCGCATGGTTCGTTCTGCATCGCCTGAGAACAGTCCTGAAGCGCCGCGACTTCGCTTTCAAACTTGGTGGCGACTCCGGGCCTGTCGAGGTTGATGAGACGTTCATCGGCGGACAGCTTAAGAATATGCATAAGGACAAGAAACTCGCCTACAACATCAAAGGCGGAGCCACTGGCAAGGCTATCGTTCAAGGTTTCCTCGACCGCGATCTGCGCCAAGTGCGTGCCAAAGTTGTTCCAAACATCAAACGTGAAACCCTACAGGCTGAAGTCCTGCGCGAAGTAAAGCACGGCTCAAAAGTGTTCACCGATGAAGCGGTTGCCTACGACAATCTGCATCATAAGTTCATCCATGACGTTGTGAACCACTCCGAAGAGTACGTTCGCGGCCAAGTCCACACAAACGGAATCGAGAATTTTTGGTCATTGCTGAAACGCACATTACGTGGCACCTATGTGGCTGTCGAGCCTTATCACCTTGACCGCTACATCGACGAACAAATCTTCAGATTCAACAATCGCGCTACGAATAGCTCCGGTCTTGGCCACCTGTACTGTCACTCTAAGCAGCGAGATCATTACCTGAACACTGCAGCATGCGAGGTGATGGTGAACGGAGCAGCGGTTGCGAACGTAGAAGGGCTGAAGCGGCAGCGGCGAAGCATCGCGGAGAAGCGCAGGATTGTAGAGCAGGCGATGCAGCCTGGAGCCTCGATAGCTCGGGTGGCACGGGAGCATGGGGTTAACGCCAACATGGTGCACTACTGGCGCAACCTCTATCGCCAAGGTCGATTGGGGGAGAAGCCCATCGACAGCATTCGTCTGCTGCCGGTGAGCGTGAAAGAGTCCCCAGCAACCGCTGTGGTTGAGTCCATGGCCAAGCTTTCCTCGAGGCCGGAGCTGAGCCCCGCGGTCGCAGCGGGCAACATCTACATCGAGTTTCCGAAGATCCATCTCCGCATTGAAAGCGGCGCCGATGCCGCGCTGTTGCGTGTTGTTCTGGAGACGCTGCAGCGATGATGGCGTTGCCGCCGAAGACCCAGATCTGGATCGCGGCAGGTGTGACCGACCTGCGGCGCGGTTTCGACGGGCTGAGTGCGTTGGTGCAAACCAAGCTGGAGCAGAGCCCGTTCTCCGGACATGTGTTTGTGTTTCGCGGGCGGCGTGGCGATCTGATCAAACTGTTGTGGTGGGATGGCGATGGGCTCTGTCTGTTCGCCAAGCGGCTGGAGCGCGGACGCTTCGTGTGGCCGCAAGCCAGCGATGGCAGCGTAGCGCTGACGCGAGCGCAGTTGTCGATGCTTCTGGAAGGCATCGACTGGCGTCGTCCCGTACGCACGGCGGAGCCGCAGTTAGCGATCTGATTCCTGGTAGCGATTTGCACAGTTTTTTGTGCGTCACGGAGCACTCACAGAGCAGAGTTGATGGCATACTCCGCCTGTGACTGCCTCGCCTGCGACGCTGCCAGAGTTGGAGCTACTGGATCAGGCAGCTTTACGCGCCCTCATTCGGATCAAGCAGGAAGAGCTGATCGCAACTCACGAACAGTTGCTCTCGCACCGGAGCGAGATCGAGCATCTGAAGCTGCTGATCGCCAAGCTGCGGCGCATGCAGTTTGGCCGCAAGTCGGAGAAGCTGGAGCGGCAGATCGAGCAACTGGAGCTGAAGCTGGAAGACTTGGAATCAGCGAGGGCTAAAGGCGCCAGTGAGTCCGCTGTTGAGTTTGTTTCTCCAGCCTCTTCTAATCCCGTCGTGCCAAGCAAACCGGCACGTCAGCCACTGCCCGAGCACCTTCCGCGCGAAGTAAGAACATACGCACCGAAAGAGGAAGCTTGCAGCGAATGTGGCGGACGGTTGCGCCGGCTGGGCGAAGATGTTTCGGAACTGCTGGAGTGGGTACCCGGCAGCTTCAAGGTGATGCGCTATGTGCGACCCAAGCTAAGCTGCGCAGGCTGCGAGCGCATTGTGCAGGCGCCTGCGCCGAGCCGCCCGATTGAGCGGGGCCTGGCAGGACCGGGGCTGCTGGCGCACGTGTTGGTGGCGAAGTACTGCGATCATCAACCGCTATATCGCCAGGCGGAGATGTATGCCCGCGAAGGTGTCGAGCTGGAGCGTTCGACACTGGCCGATTGGGTGGGCAGCAGTAGCCGATTGCTCGAACCGCTGGTAGAGGCGTTACACCGCCACGTCATGTGCGCCAACAAGCTGCACGCCGACGACACGCCGGTTCCGGTGCTCGCGCCTGGCAATGGCAAGACCAAGACGGGTCGCCTATGGACCTACGTGCGCGACGACCGTCCGGCCGAAGACAGTACACCAGCAGCGGTTTGGTTTGCCTATTCGCCCGATCGTCGTGGTGATCATCCACGAGAACATCTGCGCAGCTTCAGCGGCACGTTGCAGGCCGATGCCTACGCGGGATTCCATCATCTTTATGAGGGTGGACGGGTTCAGGAGGCGGCCTGCTGGGCCCACGTGCGGCGCAAGTTCTATGAGCTGCAAGTGGCACATGCTTCACCGCTGGCGGCTGAAGCACTGAAGCAGATTGGCGAGTTGTACGCCATCGAAAGCGCGATTCGCGGTCGGCCTCCAGACGAGCGGCTGCAAGCTCGTACCACTCGTGCCTGTCCGTTGCTGGAGTCGCTTCATCAGTGGCTACAGGCAACACTCACTGCTGTGTCGCGAAAGTCGGAGATCGCGGCAGCCATTCGCTATGCGCTGGGACGCTGGCGTGCGTTGCTGCGCTACTCGGAAGACGGGCACATCGAGATCGACAACAACAGCGCCGAACGGGCTCTGCGAGCCGTTGCCCTAGGACGGAAGAACTATCTCTTTGCAGGATCTGATTCTGGTGGCCAACGGGCCGCGGCGATCTACAGTCTGATTGGTACCGCCAAGCTGAACGGCATTGATCCCGAAGCTTATCTACGAACCGTGCTGGAGCGCATCGCCGACCACCCCATCAGCCGCATTGAGGAACTGCTGCCATGGAACATAAGCGCAAACCTGCAGCCCGTAATCGGACCCGACGCGTAGAGAAGAACGGCGACGGCAAAACTCCGGCTATCGATTCGCTGGCTCTGCCTAACATCGCGCACTTGATTGCGTACGGGGACGTCACGGTTGGACAGCAACGTCCCATAGGCTGCGTCGCCACCGCCTGCGACGAAGACCAGTGCTTGGCCATGCTGGTCCGCCGCAAAGACGAGACTCTCCTTCAACTACTGATCCGCCTGGATGAAGCCATCTCCAAGGCCTACGAGGAGAATATCTTTATCGACGAGATCAACCCACCCTAACAGGAGCCCGTAAGTGTCCACTTATTATTTAGGTGGACACTTATCCGCCGCCTCAGCGCCCTCCTGCGGTCTGAATCGGACGCTTACGCTACGAAAGACAATCCGATAACCGATGCAGATCGTTTTGTCGCTGCCCTCGCGCAAGTTGCTGGTCGCCGTCTCACGTTCAAAGAACTCACTGGCAAGACTGGCAGTCAAGAGGCTTTCTAACCCTTACCGGAAGCCTCGCGGCCCGAAACCGAAGTCTTAGGCTTTGGGCCACGCTTCGGTTTGCAGGCATTGGCCGCTTTCTCTTCCGCCAACATTTGCTTCATCTCTGACTTGGAGACGGAGAGTACACTTCGTAACGCACTCTCAAATCTTTGTATTTCTGGCGACTTTGGCCGACTCATGTCTAACACTTTACACCCCGTCGAAGGAATCTACGAAAAGCTAAAACGGGCCCACGAAAACATTATCAACCTGGAGAGAGAAGCCAACGGATTCTTTCAGGAAGGCGAGAACGTAATCGTCGGTGATGAAGACCTGGAGGTTCTCTTGCAAAAAGCGAAGTATCAGGGCGAGCGAGAACTTCCACTCAGATTCGCGGTTCTTGTCGGAGAAATCCTCCATCATTTTCGATCCAGCTTGGATCACGCTGCATGGCTCTTGGCGCGTCCCGATTGGAGAATCAAGAGGCCCACCAAGATTGAGTTTCCTGTCTTTCACGATCGTTTCGACAAAAACGGTTCTCCCAGTCTTAAGGGAAAAATAGAGATGTTCAGCAGCAAAGCTGTTCAAAAGTTCGTCGAGGGCATACAGCCGTATGAAGGACCCGACCCGTCGAACGACATGCTCTGGCTCATCCACGACTTGGACCGAAAAGCCAAGCATAGAGAGCTGCCCTTGATGGCAACGGGATTTGATCTTGGCGGTCCACAAATCAATGCATTGGTTGCCTTCTACACAACAAATCCAATTCAACCGATACCCGAGGATGTCAGAAGACAACTCAAGAAGAACGTGCGCATATCCCCCCACATAGTGTTTGGAGATTTTGTTAAGGGTAAACCGCAACCCGTCATTTTCGGACTCGGCCAGCTTGAACGCCAGACGAGGAAGATTATCGAATTGCTTGCCGACGAACTGTGGAAGTGCTGACATTGGCAATAATACTTTTAACTAACCAAAAGGATGGTGCGCCACATGGTTCACTGGATAAAATGGCCGTTTGGGAAAATCTACGATTTGCTTAAGGATCACTTTCGCAATAAACAAATCCAGGAACAAACAGCAATTCAGCAAAGGGCCTTACTGCTTGAATTGACTCCGCAGCTAGATGTCAGTATCCATTTTGTCGTCAACCCGCTTTCCCCTCGAAGAAATGACATTCCGCAAATTGATGTCGTCATCAAGAACTATGGAGGGGCAACTAAGATTCTTGAGGGTTATGTCAGGTTTAGCAACTCTCAACGACCAGCACATCCACAAGAAAAGAAGCTGCTCAAAATCCAGATGCCGAAAGGAAAAGAAGAGAGTTTCAGTTTCACTGTTATTGTCTCGGACTTCCATCAGGCAATGGTGCGCCAGTCCATTTTCAAATGCGAGTATGAGCTTAGCTTTCAAACAATAGACGAAGAACCACAGCGCAAGCATGGCTCCTACACCTTCGATCCCACGCTTCAAGACTTCGTGGAAGATTGACCCTGTCACGGCAATACGATAGTAGTATAACGATGTAGGTTAGTCAAATCAATTATTACCGATAGCGCGATTTTCCTCCTAAATTCGTGATTCTGTAGCCGGTTACAGCTAAAATACTGCAAACAAGGTACTTATAGCCCGTGATCGCGTGGTCGGCGAGTGTCATGCGCCTCGGGCTGCGCTGCTGGCATCGCCCGCTTGCGCGTGATCGGCGCCAGCCTGGCTGGTTGCGCTGGTTGTAGCCGAAGCGGGAGGCTTCTTGCCCATACCTTCGGCGATGGCGCTCGCCATCTCGCGCAGCATCATGAGCTGGTCGTCGGGCGCCAGCCGTTTGCAAGTGTCGACGATGCCGGGCGTGGTGCGGCAGCCGACAGCGCTGCGCTTGTGTCCCACGAGGCGCGGCAGGGGAGGCGTCCCCGGCTTTGCGTTGGCCGGCGGGAAGACCTGCTCGGGATCGGCGTCGAGGTCGGTGTTCGGGGGCAGCCCATACTCGCTTGCCAGCCCGGGATAGCTGGCCACGCTCTCGTGCCACTCATCGAGCTCGTAGGGGCTGGTGCCGATCCACGCTTGCACAGTTTTGAAATTGTTTGCTGCCAGCCGCAGCCCGGTGAGCAGCACGCGGGCATCGCGGCGATCGATAACGCGAGCGGCAATGGCCTCGACGACCTGCGACACGGCGGCCTGCACCGCGCGCATGTCCTCCAGCGGTGGCAGATCGAGCCAGATATGCTCGCCACGTGCGCGGGCCTGCGCCATCTTCATGCGCCGGGCGCGATGGCCGGCGTGAAAGTAACAGTAGTGCTCCCGGCCCATCGCCGGAGACTGACATAAGTGGCCGTCTTCTTTTATGTGACGGCAGGTTGGATAAGGCATGTAGGACTCCTTGAAATAGCTGTCAGCCATCAGCTCTCAGCTATCAGTAAGAGCGAGGTGCTTTCACTGACGGCTGACGGCTGATAGCTGACGGCTTCATACTTTCCCATTTCGAGACTAGCGAAGGGTCAAGTAAGAAGTCACCAAATTAATGACAGTCAATCAGTTACGAAAGGGAATGTCCTTTAGTAACCAGCGCGACTCCAAAATGGGAATGGAATTGGTGATGCAGGTCACATCGGGGTGTGATTTGAAAAAGAGGCGTAGGAGAGGACGGTCGTTCCCACATTTCCCAACAGAAGGGAAATATGGGCCACCCGTCCAAGCATTCTGAGTGGTCAACACACCCGAGGGTGCCCCGTCCAACCATCGGTTGTGTACTCCACGCATGGTCGGTGAAGGAAGCTTTGGGAGGCAATAACGCAGCTCACTCAGTCGGCAAATTGGATCCCTCCCGCAGGAATCCATCGGCGACGATGAGCCCGCGGTCAGCGTCGCCAGAATGCGTTCCGGGACCATTCATCATTCCCCCAAGAAGCCAGCGGCCGTTCAGAGAGGCGATGGTAGTCAGCTGGTTGTGGCGGGCGCCCCCCATGTAGCCGAGGTTCTGGGCCAGCGAGCCGTCACTGTTTAACAGCACCAAGAGTGGCTGTGCAGCTTCGGATATACTCGCGCCGGATGGGTTCTGTGTATAGCCGGTGGTACCCAGCGCGAGATATCGCCCGCCGGGCAACGCTGCAACATCAAACAACACGTCGCCTTGATCGACATCGACCACACTGTACGGGCCGGGAGTGCCATCGTGCCCGACAAACGCAGTGAACGCATCCCAACCACTTCCGTCGGATCGCACCTCGGAGAGAACTCGGCCCACCAAAACGAAGCCGCCGGGTGTAGCACGCACACCATGCAGTTCGGCATGGTCGTGAGTGTCGATCACCGTACTTCCCAGGCGGCGTCCGTCGGCGCTCGCCACACGCGTGAGCAAGACACCTGTCGATGCTGCAATGGGTTCGTTGAAATACTCCGCGTGCGCTCGGAACGTGAAGTTGAGCTGCTGGGCATTGACGACACCGACAGCGAGCGTACCGGCATGCATCCACATCCACATAAATCCTCAGATGATTCTGGAGCTGGCCGAACACGTCGAAGCTGCCACTCGTGATGCCCTCCAAGAGGATCGAACTACCGGGTTCTACGAGCGTCCGCCAGGCACGCTGATATGCGCCGCTCACGTCAGGGTCGAGGCGATAGGCAACGATCGCGTTACGCCCGGTGCGCAATACGACAGCCAGGCTTTCACCGAGCGGGGCGAGGCGCGCGGCGTCATGCATCAGTGCAGGCTGAAGCGCGTTGTCATCCTTGATACCGCCGGCATAGTTGAAGAATGGATCGGTTGGGGAGGAGGGGTCGAGAAATAATTGGTCGCTTCGAATCGAGCCATTTGGATCGAGCCGAACGATGCGCACTTCCGTAGCCGTGGTGAGAATTGCCGAAACGTCGCCGGACGGATGCACCGCGAAGTCAACCACGGACCATCCCGGAGGCGGCGTGTAGGGGTGCACCGTGTGGCCGTCGCTTTGCAGTATCGCCAGCGTACGCTGCGGACCGTCCTCAAAGATGGAGGTAAGTCGCTCCTCAAGAACACAACCTCGTTGCCCGCGGTGCGCACCTTTGTAACTGTCTGACCAGCGACCGCGAGATCCACGCTGGTGTGTTGATTTGCGGAGTCGCACTACCCCCGCAGGCAACGAGAAGCGCAACCGCGCAAGCTAAGTAGCGCACACAGAACCGTTGACGTCCGGTAAACCCTTGCAGTAGTGACGAAGCAAAATCTCATCATTCGGAACTCAGGATTCTCAGGAATCTTCTTGTAAGACTCGTGGTTTCCGCTGCGCGTTCGCTTTGCTGACGATTAGGGAACCGAGGGCATCAGGAAGTCATCGTGTCTCTATGAAATTGAATACAACGATTCTTGCAGAGAGATTGTCACCGCGGTGTAAAAGGAATGTCAGGTTAACGAGCATGGACAACGGCTCGCATCCGCGGGCGGGTGGCCCACCTTATCACTTTTGCTTTCGGGTGCCCCATTCTACCGAACGCGAAGCGGAGGTAGGGTGGGGCTTTTCGGTTGAAAGTTTGGAGATAGGAGTCAAAGTCAACTACCCCACCCTAGCTCGTCCGACGATCACTCCGTGCTCGTCGGCGCGAGCTAGAATGGGGCACCCGCTAATGTTTTCTCTATTCAAGCTGTTTGGCCGGGCCATCCGCCGCGGCACGTTATCAGTCCTCGCAGCCCCACATTTGCCAACCGAAGGCAAATGTGGGCCACCCGGCCAGTCTGTCGGCCTGGGGCCGCGGCAAGGAATGGGACTCCTTACAGCGGTACCCGGAACTTGGGAACAGTGCGAAAAATCACCTGGCAGCACAGAGATTGTATTTTCAGCTGAGCAATCCCGATGTATTGACAAGAAACTTAACAATCTAGGAACTCCGCCGGACTATTGGGCCCCCCAAGGCAGGACTAATGTCTTTCCGACTCCTGATGCCGTAAACTGCTTCGGGACGGGTGGCCCACATTTGCCATCGGTTGGCAAATGTGGGAGTGCGAGGAATAGACTAAGACTGTGCCACGCGGGCTCCATCGATTTCACCACAGTGGTTCAGCACATTTCATTACATTTACCTGTTATCACCGATACCGGCACCTCCAGGATCCGGCAGTCCGCGACCTGTTTGTGCAGGCTCTGGAAAGAAGCCGAAGGCTGTACGGCATGCTGGTATACGGCTTCGTAGTCATGCCCGAGCACGTGCATCTGCTGGTCTCCGAACCGGAGCGCGGCACTGTTGCCAATGCTATCCAGTCGCTGAAGATTTGCTCCGCCAAACGGGGACAGCAGGCTTCGAGGCCCCACATTTGCCAACCGAAGGCAAATGTGGGCCACCCATTAGCCGAGGCGTTTTGGCAAAAACGCTACTATGGCCGAAACGTGAGAGGTAAAGAGTTCACCGAGAAGCTAAAGTATATCCACCGCAACCCGGCGAAGCGTAACCTGGTAGCACGCCCAGAAGACTGGAAATGGAGCAGCTACCGCCACTACCTTACAGGGGAGCACTGTGGCGTGGAGATTGAATGTTGGAGGAGCAGGACGTACAGCTTCCCTATCCCATAATTGCCAAACGAAGGCAATTATGGGCCACCCGACCAGGAACTAAATGCACTCTCCGAAAATGCACAACGTGCCCAGCGGACAACACCGGTCGGACCCGCAGGACACGCCACAAATGCCGTGATAGCAGCAACCGTTTGAGCAACTAACGCCACAAGCGCCACAGTTGTTCCAATCCCAGTCCAACCAGGTGCAAACGCCCCCGCAGAACGTAGAATTCCTTGGGCATTTGCACCGACCGTCGATGCACTCCCTTCCGCCCGTGCACTCTTTACCGCAGGCGCCGCAATTCGCGCCGTTCGACTTGGTGTCGACACAGTCGCCATCGCATAGGGTAAATCCCGGTTTACAAGGCTGGCAGACGCCGTCGACGCAAAACCACCCGCCGGGGCACGCTTTGCCGCAGACGCCACAATTCTTTGCGTCCGAGGTGGTGTTAAAGCACTCTCCACTACAACAGGTCTGAGTTGGAGCGCAGCATGCCTTTTCGTAAGGCGGTGCTTCGCCATAGCAGGTATTGGTACACGATTGCATGCAATTGCTCAAACATGGGCCACACCTCTCGTGACAATCGCCTCCCTCACCCTGCGGAAATTTAATGGACGCTCTAACGAGTGGCACCACCTTGGCAGATGGGCTCCAACTCGAAATCAAGCCGGCTACGTAGTGCCGATTTGACTGGTATAGCGAATTGTGGGCCGTAAATCCAGGCGTGTTCATGACACTCACCTCCTAGTTTCCAACCATCAATGTTGCAAGGCCTACTCGCGGTCGTAGTATGGTGATATCTTCGTCACCAGGAACGGAAAGCACTCTGTCACGTCTGCGAAATTCTCGTGTAAATTCCTGGCACGGCGACCGGGAACTAAATGCAAAACTCTCCGAAAAGACAAACCTTGTTTACCGGACAATATCCGTTCCCGCACTTCGTGCTACAAACGCCTCCACTGCAGATTCCAGTTGAGCAGCCAACGCCGCAAGCTCCACAGTTGTTCGCATCCCAGCTCAAATCGGTGCACTCGTTACCGCACCGCGTAGCTCCCTTTGAGCACTTCACGCAAGCGCCGTTGTAGCAGATACTTCGGTCCGCGCACACTTTGCCGCAGGCGCCGCAGTTCGCCCTGTCTGACGTCGTGTCGATACACTTGTCCCCGCATTGCGTAAATCCCGGTTCGCAAGCCCAGCAGAGGCCGTCTTTGCAAAAGCCTCCGCTGCACACCTGGCCGCAGGCGCCACAATTGTTCTTGTCCGAGGTGGTGTTAACGCATTTTCCACTACAGCAAGTTTCCGTCGAAAGGCAGCAGGGCTTAGGGTAGGGTGGCGCATCTCCAAAGCAGGTATTGATACACGATTGTGTGCAATTACCCAAACATGGGCCACACCTCTCGTGACAATCGCCTCCCTCACCCTGCGGAAATTTAATGGGCGCCCTAAAGAGTGGCACCACCTTGGCAGACGGGCTCCAACTCGAAATCAAGCCGGCTACGTAGTGCCGATTTGATTGGTATAGCGAATTGTGCGCTGTAAATCCAGGCGTGCTCATCACACTCACCTCCTAGTTTCCAACCATCAATGTTGCAAGGCCTACTGCCGGTCGCTGAGTGGATTCGTCACTAAAAATGGAAAACATTCCGTCACATCTACTCGCGTGAAAAACTTCGACACTGGTGACCCACATTTGCCATCGGTTGGCAAATGTGGGAGTGCGAGGAATAGACTAAGAACGTGCCACGCGGGCTCTATCGATTTCATCACACTGGTTCAGCACATTTCATTGTATTTACCTGCTATCACCGATACCGGCACCTCCAGAATCCGGCAGTCCGCGATTTGTTTGTGCAGGCTCTGGAAACAACCCGCAGGTTGTATCGCATGCTGGTGTAGGGATTCGCGGAGGAGCAGAACGTACACGTTCACGATCTAAGTAGAAGCCCCACATTTGCCAACCGAAGGCAAATGCGGGCCACCCGTCCACCCGTCCTTAGCCCCACATTTGCCAACCGAAGGCAAATGTGGGCCACCCGCCCGTCGCACCTACTCTAGGGATAAATTACCAACGGAGCTTGCGGGCGACAAATGCCAACGGAGCTCCGGTGAGAAGCAGCAGGCACGAGGGCTCGGGTATCGGAGCGGCCCCCGGGCTGAGATCGAGCCCGTAAGCCCACAATTTGAAGTCGTTGTAATCGAAGTCGCTGCCTTCCTGTAGAGGGATGTCTTCAAAACCTATGAACAGACAACTACCAGACTGTCCCGGAGCGCAGTCGGCCTGCGTCAGGTTCTCGGCCCAGGTATGGTTCAGGCCATCGGGATTGTTCTCCTCATACCGCTGGCTGTAGTAGAGTGCCTCTCCATTCGGGTCCGTCTCGTCGTCCAGAACAAATTCAACCGTGTCGCCCACATGAGGAGGCACAAGGCCGAGAGGGCTGAAAAAATTCAGCCTCTGATCAACGGTGAGGTTTTGATTGGTAGCCGATTTTGTGCTCCTGGCAACCTGGACCCCGTTACGGAACAGAAGGGCATAAACGCTGCTGCCGAAATCGGCGTGGAACCCCTGGAAAAATCCGAAGATGCCACTCTCGGCACCCGCGGAATTCACCGTGAAGGTATTTCCAGCAGCCACAGTGCCGCAAGCCTGGTATTGATAGGGTGGCCCCTCAGTGCAAAAGGAATCAGCATATAAGTTAGAAGGTGCTGCGCTCAAAGCTAATAGCAAGCCGCAAACATACACCAAGGTACTCGTTCTCATAAACCACCCCTTTGGTTCGAAAAGGCCGTTGGTTAGCCGCCTAAGTAACAGAGATGCCGAAGGATACTTCCAAATGTGAGCGCCCGTCAATCAAATCGTTTGGCAGAGAGAAGCTGGGAACCAGCGATTAGCAGATCCTCGTAGAACCAGAACAAAAGGCGAATTTAGGGAAGCAAGAACCAGGGATGTGCCTGTTGTTTGGCATCAGCGACGATGGCTTGGGAACAGCGGCGTCGGCCTTCTTCAGAGACCTTGGGTCATGAAGATCAGATCTTAGCGAGTCGTAGAGATCGAGGAGCCCTCTCGAGCAGTCTCGGCAATCGAGTCTTGTTGTCTCGGAACTCCGCGCCGGGCGTCCCTGCTCTCGGCAGTACGATCGCGAGAAGAATTTTCATGGTGGTATACCACGTTTGTGCCTTGTCGGTTAAGCTGGCTCATAAGATAGTTATGTGGTCTAGGGACGCCAAGAGCCTCGGCCAGATCTGCAAGCGCCTACCCTCGCCTTGAGAAGTGCTCGCGTTCTTACCCAGAAAAGAGTTGTTATATGTTGAGCGCAAGTGCATTGCCCCAGTCAGCACTGCCGGCGAAGGATGTGCTGAAAACATTCGGGTTGCTCCGGTACGCGGCTAACCACCTCGGCCAAATCATGACCAGCATGACGATGCTTGCACGTCCGGCGGTCTTCTGCTGTCTACTGCTGGCTATCACCCCGCACGCCTTCGCGGATCTGAATTCAGGCGAGATCTCTAACGTTCAGGTCACCAATATCCAGCAGACGCAGGTCACCCTCACTTGGTCGACGGTGCATCCGGGATCAAGCTGGGTGTTCTTCAACTTCTGGAATTCTGGTGGGATGTCGCCTGCGCGCAAGCTGGGGCAGAACGATCAGACAACCTCGCACAGCGTTACTCTCACGGGTCTGGTGCCGTTCAACCCTCAGGCGGGCAATGGCGATGTCGGACAGTATTCATACTATGTTGCCTCGCAGCGCAGCGACAACGGATCCTGGGCGAGCTATGGCGGTCCTTCGACCAACGCTTACTACCAGGTCCTGACATTCCAGACAGCGCCCTTGAATACCTCGGCGCCACTTAATGTCGCCATGGTTCCGATCGGTCAGAAGAACGTTTATCCCGGTCACGACCTTTATGTGCTGCCAACAATCTCGTTGTTGGCTGGAGGCGGCGGCTCGCAGACGGGAGCGATCGTTGTCATGACCGATTACGAGGTACTTGATGGCAACAACAACCCTCAGGGCTGGCAGGTAGATATGCTCGACAGTCTGCGCTCATACCCCGACGGCTTCAATCCGGGTCCGGGATGGGACGGCAGGATCTTCAGGGTGGGCAGCGGCCCTCATATGAACCAGGAACTGGGTTGGGGTGGGGCGCAAGCCAACTGGGCAATTGCTACGCAGATGAACGGTGACAAGGGCGCCATCCGCGTCCGAGTGCCGAGTCACGTTACGCCCGGAAACTATACGCTGTTAGTTACCCTGCAGGAGTTCAACGACGAAGGCGCGACGATTCCGGTCGGCGCTCCTATCTCTCTGAACTGGCAGTTCAGAGTTTATCCTCCAGCCTCATTCGTAGCCACGCCACCCACCAATTTTCCAGATATTCCGGGGCTCCTGATTTGGCAAGCCAGAATGCAGTCAGCCTATGCCGGCGGAGGGGAATACTGGTGCACACGAACGAGCGCGGGCGCTAGTGTGCAGAGCTTGGAGTACGGTACCTTTCTGGGGCCCGCTTTTGCGCTTGTGGGCAGCTTCGACGGCAACTCCCAGCCCGATGCGTCGAGACAATACAACTATGACGGTGGCCGTGTCTACCTGCAAATTGCTGACTACGCGTTTAACACTCCGGGAATGCTCGGATATCACGACCCGTTCGCTAAGACGCACTGGGAGCACTGCGCCCAGATGGTGCTCTATCCCTACGACAACTGGCTTGGCCGCTCGCATGGCGAATACGTCAACGAACCCAACCAGCACCTGTTTGGCACTGGCATGTACTACGCGCGCAACCATGGCGAAACTGCCGGAGCGGCCCTTTCCTATGTAACCGACACGCACGGGCCGTATGACGGCTTTTATGGTTCACTTGATACCCGCGATCTCCGCTGGATCAGCTACTCCTGGGATTCCCAAATCGCTAATGAGGCCAGCGGGGCCCACGGACCGTGGGAGCTTTCCTGGATGGCTATCGATGTCGCGCTCGCGAACCTGGATATGTTCCAGCAGTTCGCCGTCAATCAGGGTAGCAGTGTGCAGCCGGAGTGGAATCTTCACAACTTCCAGCTCGGCGTACTGCTGGAATCGCTGATTGCGCAATGCGAGCTCGACAACGAAAAGCTGCGCGGATGCGACCCGCGCATCCCGCTCGAGGTCGGCAAGACGCTGTACGCGCTGTTCAACAACTTCTACCTTTCTGACATTGGAACCACGCGTTACAACTTCATTGACATTCCCATGTCGCACGAGTTTAACGATCCGAACTCGACCGACGTATGGGCGAGCCTGAACAACCTGATCTCGCCCGCTGCGGCCTGGTATTGGTCGCTCACGAGCGATGACACGATCCGGCAGTATGGTGACGCGATGTTTCAGTCAACATGGAGGGACACTTCCAACGTGACATGGTCGCCGAAGCAGTTCAACCAGATATATAAGTGGTCGTTCGACTTCGTGCGTTACCGCAGCGGGCCGAACCCGAAGGCGACCTTCCTCCCCTCGCAGAACCCATACGAGGGGCCCGAGACCTTCAACTTGCTGCCGCTGATCGTCAACGAATACAAGTGCGGCCCTGGCGATGAAGCCTTGTGCCAGAACGCAAATATTCCTCTCCCCGTGGTGAATGGCAATACGGTGACACTGACTTGGGACTCCATCGAGCCGTCAACGACCGAGGTGTTCTACCAAACCTCCGCTGGGGCGTCCTGTCCATACATCTCAGGACACTACATCACCAGCTTGTCCCTTTGTGTCGCTCAGTACAGTAAGCATTACTTGGCTGATCCAAACGGTACGCGGCACCATACGGCGGTTCTCACCGGACTGACGGGCAGTACTTTGTACCACTACCGCCTGTACTCAGGGCGCTCAGGGGGAATCGGGGCAATGACCCCAGAGGCCACGTTTACTACCCAATGACACGCTCTAGTACCTAGTTGAAGAAGTTAGCGTATTATCAATCGCGTTTAGAATCAGCAGGTTGGGCTTCCCTAATAGTACGCTAATTAACGCAACTAGGTACTAGAGGTACGTCTAGGAAGAAGAGTTGGTTGTGGTTTGAACAGAAAGGGTGGAGCGCTGGGTTTCCACCGGCGCCGCTCCGCGGCGTTCCTTCAATCTGTCGTCCCCCGTCGGACTCGGAATTGTGGGGGAGGCTCTTCGGCACGGCTAAGGCCGTGCCCCTTCGAGGTTGTCGTCTCTGCCCGATGTGACTGGCGCTGCGCCCGCGGGCGTTTGGTTGGTGCTGCGCTCGACTTCTGCCCAGCACTCCCGAATCTGCAGCACGGCTTGCGCCTGCTCGAGCAATAACTCCGGCGATTGGCGGATCTGGGCTTCCAGAAGCTTGGCCCGGACGTAGCTGTAAAACTTGTCAAGGTGCCGCGCCGCAGCTCCCCCATTGGCAAAATCCAACCGGCCCTGCAGCTGTTGCAGGATCGCTAAAGCATGGTTCACCTGCGCTGATCGGCATTCCACATCGTTGCTGTTCATGGCGGCGACGGCGAGGTGGATGTCTTCGAGCAGCCGATCGTAAAGCAGGACGACGAGGCTAATGGGGCTGGCCCCTAACGAGGCGGCTTCACGATAGGCGAGAGCGGCATTCGTGATCTTCATCTTTGGCGCTGACCTCTGTTGCTGGCGCTAACCTTTATTGTTCGAATTTAGGGCTGACAGTTGCGAGCTGATCTGCTGCATCTCCATCGGGTACTGCTGCAGCAGGACGTTGAGCTTGCTGTACTGGTTGGTCAACTGCTGCTGGACAGAGGTGAGCCGGTCCTCGAAGTCGCTGATCTGCTGCCCCAGGGCGTCGTAGGTTGCCTGCTGTGCGCTGATGTCCGACGCGACCGTGCCTTGCGTCGGATCGGTGATCTGCAGCAACATCTTTCCCACGACCTGACCATAGGCATTGGAGTCGGTAGACTGGAAGAAGTTCTGGAAGTCGGAGTAATGGTTGGTAAGGACGTCCTCCAGCACCGTCGTATTCATCTGCAGCGAGCCGTCGTTTTGCATTTCGATGCCCAGCGATTGCAGATTGACGTACGGCCCATCCCCGCCCGGGGCGTAGCCCGCGATCTCCAGCAGTTGCGACTGCAGCGTACGCAGCGCGGCGTCGCCCGCCAGCGGCCCGGCATTGCCCGAGTTGTCGGCCGTAAACTGTGCGTTGATGTCTTTCATCACGCTGTTGTAGGCAGTAACAAAATTGCCGATGGCGGTGGCCGCCTCAGTGGTGTCAGGAGCAATGCCAATCTGCACCTTGGTGTCCGGCGCGGCATCCGAGAGTTGCAGATCAACTCCGTCTATTGCCCCGCTCACCGTATTGGTCGCACTCTCGATGGGGACCCCATCCACGGTCAGGGTCGCGTTCTGGCCTGCCACTCCCTGATGAAAGGTCGCTGCGCCAGTAACCGTCAGGTTCCCATCTTTGCCCGAAGTCTTGCTGCTTAGTGCCAGCCGCTCGCCGTTGGCGTCTGTCACCACACTCGCGGTCACGCCCGTGTTGTCGGCCGACTGGTTGATCGCGTCGGCGACGTCCTGCAAGGAGCTGATCGTGTCGGGCAGGGTGATGGTGTCAGTCTTGGTGGGATTATTGGGGTCGCCGTAGTTGATGGTCAGCGCCGTTCCGGCTAGCGTCGAAGCGTCAGCAATCGGATCGGAGTAGCTTGAGGACACCGTCGCCAGCTGACCGACGATAACGGTATGCGTGCCGGTCGCCGCAGAATACTGCGCCGTCGCGGTGACGATCGAGGCATCCGACGTAGTCACCGTCTTCTGGCTCAAAGCGCCGAAGGAGTCCTTCAGATCATTGGCCGCGGTATAGAGCTGGCTCAGTTCGGAGGCGAGTGTTCCCAAGGTACTGATCCGCAGGTTGACGGCTGATTGCTGTTGCTGAATTTGCACTTCGGGAGCGCGTTGCAACTGCATCAGGGCATCGACCGTGGCCCCCACATCGATGCCACTGGTCTTCCCGCTGAAGGCGTTGTTGATGTTGGTAAGAATGCTGGAAACGCCGCTGGTGCTCAAGGTTCACGCCTCCCTGGTGTGGAGTGCAAGCGGAATGCCGAAAGTGATGAGAGCAAGTTAAGAACAATCACCACCGAGGACACGGAGTTCACAGAGAAACTCCGGTAGAATTTTTGGAGCCTTCCTCGGTGCCCTCCGTGACCTCCGTGGTGAAGAGACAGGGAGAAGGGGGACCGCGAAGGCCCCACCTTCTCCCCCGTGCAAAGCGTTGCAGGACGGTTATCCTGCCGTGCCGCAAGGCGGACTACTGCAACAGCTTGAGGACGCTCTGCTGCATCTGGTTGGCCTGGGCCAGCGCCGAGATGCCCGTCTGGCTGAGGATCTGAAACTTAGTCAGATTGGCCACTTCCTGCGTAATATCCGCCGAACGGACGCCATCTTCTGCCGCCGACAGGTTCTGCGTCTGGTTGCTCATGACGCTGGTCGCCGCCTGCAAACGGTTCATGCTCGCGCCCATGTCACCGCGGAGCGATGCGACCCGGGCAATGGACTGGTTGATATCAGCCAGGGCGGTTTGTGCAGTCGCCGCACTGAGCAGATCGTCGTTGGCGAGGCTCGCCCCATTCATGTTGCCGCTGTCGAACTGGTTGAGAGCGACTGAGATGGTGCTGCTGCCGACGCCGGTGGAGTCGCTCAGAAAGATATCCATGTTGGACGCGTTGGTGGGAGCCGCAGTGACGGTGGCTGCGGTGCTGTCACCGCCGAGCTTCAGCGTACTGGTGTTGTCCTGCAACTCGCTGGTTGCATCCACACCCCGGTTCTTGGTGTCGGTCACGACCAGATTGCCGTTGGCGTCGAGTGAGGCTATCAGCCCGCCGCCATTCTTGTTGATGTCGGTAATCAGATCGCCGACCGTGGCGTCGGAGGCGCTCGAAGTGAAGGTGAACGCCGTGGCACCTGTGCCGCCCTTCAGCAGCAACTGCCCGGTGACGGCGGTGGAATTGCCCAGGCCGCCGACGGTTGCGTCGGACACGACTGCCTGGCTGTAGTTGGCGCTTCCGCCTTGGAAGATGGCCGCGCCATTGTAGGTGGTGTTGGTGCCGATGCGATCGATTTCCGCCTTGATCGCCGTAAACTCGGCGTTCAGTGCAGCGCGCTGGTTGCCGGCCGAATCGAGGGTACCGGTTGCCGACTCGGTAGCCAGCGTAACCGCGCGGTTCAACAGAGTGGTGACTTGCGACAGGGCGCCATCGGCGACCTGCAGCTTGCCCACGCCGTCGTTGGCGTTGCGTGCCGACTGGGTGAGGGCGGTGATGTTGGCGTGCAGGCCATCGGCAATGGCCAGGCCGGCGGCGTCGTCGGCGCCGGAGTTAATGCGCGAACCGGAAGACAGGGCATACAGAGTTTTCTGCAAGCTCATCTGCGTGATCGACAACTGGTTCTGCGCAGCCAGGGATGGAATGTTGTTCAGAATGCTGATTGCCATAAGAATCTCCTTTTTCAGCGTTCCACCTGCCTGAGCGTTGTCAGGCTTTGTTCCCGCAGCTGCGCTGCCGGGGGATTTTGCTGGCGGAACCGAATTTGTTCACTGTTTTCATCGGCGCAGGCGGGGAGCAGCTTTAACCGGAGAAGTTTTTCACCACAGAGACACGGAGGCACAGAGAAGAACAAGCCTTTTCTCAAGAGTTCCTTCCCAGATTCGCCGACGCACCGCTGTAGATTCTGAACTCTCTGTGCCTCGGTGCCTCTGTGGTGAAGAGAACTTCGCCTGCGCGGCGGTGCGGCCTTTCTTCAAGCAATTCGTAGCTTTGCCGATGTTTGTGTTGTCCCAGCATCCCCGTGCTGCAGGATGCGCATGATCCAATTGACGCGGTTGAATAATTCGCGGCTGGCGATCAACTCCGATCTGATCAAGTTCGTGGAAGCGGCCCCCGATACAGTGTTGACCCTGGTGACCGGAGAAAAGGTCGTGGTGAGGGAAGGCGTGGCAGAGGTCATTGAGCGGGTGAGGGAGTTTCGCCGCTCGGTGCTCTGTGGAGCTCATCCCGCGATGCGGTTTGCCGAAGAAAGAGGGTCGGCGCCGACGGCTCAGGACAGTCTGCCTGTCAAACCCGGGGGATAGCCTGTGGACAAGAGCAGTTTCGGCGGCCTCATACTCGCCATTGGCGGAATTGTTGCCGGCCTCATGCTGGAAGGCGGCAGGCTTTCGCAGATACTACAACCCACGGCTGCGCTGATCGTGTTTGGCGGTACGCTGGGTGCGGTCATGCTGCAGTTTCCTCTGCCGGTGGTGGGTTCGGCCTTTCGCCGCCTGATTAATGTCTTCTTCGAGCACAAGCTCAATCCCCACGACCTCGTACGCGAGCTGGTGAATTTTGCCAACAAGGCGCGCAAGGAAGGCATCGTGTCGCTCGACTCGGAACTGCCTAACATTCACGATCCTTTCCTGAAGAAGAGCCTGATGCTGGCTGTGGACGGCACCGAGCCCGAGGAGCTGCGGAAGATGATGCGGCTGGAGCTGGACAATCAAGCCGAATACGAGGACCACATTCCCCGGGTCTTCGAGTCTGCGGGCGGCTTTGCTCCCACCATTGGCATCATCGGGGCAGTGCTCGGACTGATTCAGGTGATGCAGCATCTCGACAACCTGGATGAAGTGGGGCGCGGCATTGCGGTTGCCTTTGTAGCGACGGTATACGGTGTCGGGTCAGCCAACCTCTTCTTCCTGCCGGGCTCGGGCAAGTTGCGCATTCGCATCCGTGAGGAGCAGGTGGTGCGGGAGATGACGCTGGAGGGAGTCGTTTCCATTCTGGAAGGCATGAACCCGCGCATGCTGGAGACGAAACTGTTGGGCTTCCTGCAGCAGGGCCCGCAGCGCGTCAAGGCGGACAAGGGCCCGCGATGAACAACCAGAGGCGATACAGCACTCGGGTCAGTCACGAACGTTGGCTGGTTTCTTACGCCGACTTCATCACCCTGATGTTCGCGTTCTTTGTTGTGATGTTCTCTGCCGCGCGTATCGACAAGGAAAAGACGGCACAGCTTACCGAGGCGATTCAATCCGCGTTCCAGGAACTGGGAGCCAATGCGCCTTCCAAAACACATTCAGGCACGGGCGCCGCCGCATCCCGGCAAAGCGCGCATGCGGAGGCGCTGGCGAGGACTCCGCCGCCACCGGCCGGACTCGCCGAGGTCAATCACAAGCCTGAAGATTTCGCGGCCATTCAGCGGGAACTGGAGAAACTGCTCTCGCCGGAGATCAAGCGCCGTGAAGTGGCCCTCCGGATGGAGCCCGACGGGCTGGTCATCAGCCTGCGCGAGATCGGATTTTTCGACAGCGGCTCAGCGCAAATCAAACCCCAGGCGATTGACGCTATTCGCCGCATTGCCGGCTTTCTCCAAAGCCGCAACTGTTGGTTGCGGATCGAAGGGCACACCGACAATATCCCCATTCATACAGCGTTATTCGCCTCCAATTGGGAGCTTTCGACGGCTCGCGCGACCGCCTTGGTGAAGTTGCTGATCGAGGACCAGGGCTTTGCTCCCGAGCGGCTCTCCGCTGCCGGATATGGAGAGTTTCATCCCGTCGCCGACAACTCCTCCGTAACCGGCCAGCAATCGAATCGCAGAGTCGATGTTGTGATCGTGCCGCAGGTCATTCCCCCAGCGCAGATTGCAACAGGAGCAGCCCCGGCCCACTCCGATCCGCCGGCAGTAAAACGGTAGAGCCAATTTCGAGAGATGCTTGAGGTCGAGGCACTTGCTCCCTCAAGGGCTGAAGCCCAAGCTTTAGCCGAGTGAAAATGGCGCAGCTATGGCAGTTTCACAGTTGATGTAGTCCAGCTCTCGCCTTGAGCCTTGAAAGGGCACGGCTTCAGCTGTGCCGCATGTGGCATCATCGCGGTCTGGGCTTTATTGATTCCTGCATAAATAATGTCCTATACTGCTGGTATGCGTCCCAGTGGCAGTCCGCACGAACTGGAGCAGCGTCGTTACCGCGCGCTGGCTCTGCTGCAACAAGGACTCAGTCCGGTCGAAGTCGCGCAACGGGTTGGGGTTGATCGTCGCAGCGTTCGACGATGGAACTCGGCCGCACGCCACCAGGGCCGGCAAGCGCTGGCCGCTCAACCCGCTTGCGGACGGCCGCCGCGACTCAGTGCCGCCCAGCGGCAACGGCTGGAGAAGACCTTGCTCGGGGGCGCGGAAGCGGCGGGTTTCGCTACCCCGCTCTGGACCTGTCCCCGCGTGGCCAGCTGGATCGAACAGCGGTTTGGCATCCACTACCATCCCGATCATGTCTGCCGCCTGCTGCATGCCCTCGGTTTCACTCCTCAAAAACCTGTACGTCGGGCGGTGGAACGCGACCAGGAAGCGATTGGCCAATGGGTGAAGCAGCAATGGCCCGCCATAAAAAAAAGCGTCGCGCTTGAAGGCCTGGCTGGTATTTCTGGACGAGAGCGGCTTTCTGATGGCCCCGCTGGTGCGGCGCAGTTGGGCTCCGGCGGGCCAGACCCCGGTGCTGTACCAGCGGGGCGCGCACCATCGCAAGGGGTCGGCGATTGCCGCCCTGTGCGTTTCGCCGGCGCGTGATGACGTACGTTTCTACTTTCGCCTCCATGCCAGCGATATCGCCGCCGCCCAAGTGATGGCCTTCCTCTCCGCCCTGGATGGCGAACTCGACGCCCCCTGGCTGATGCTGTGGGACCGGCTGAACGCGCATCGCGCCCGCCGCACGCAAGACTTTCTTCTCGCCCGCGGCTGGCCGCAGCCCTGCTACTTCCCCGCCTACGCTCCGGAACTGAACCCGGTGGAGTACGCCTGGAGCTGGCTGAAGAACAATCCCATGGCCAATCGGGCGCACCTCGAGCTGGATGCGCTGGCCGACGCTGCCCGTCAGTCGGCCCGCCGCCTGCAACGCCAATCCTGGTTGTTGCGTTCCTTTATTCACCATAGCCCGCTTTTTTTGCGGCTCAAATAGGACATTACTTATGCAGGAATCAATAGTTTCGAGGATTTCCGCTTGGCGTGTCTGCTCATTCCAGCCGCCTCCACCGCGGCTGGCCAAGAGCCTATGCCTGCATCCAGATGCGTCGGGCGTTACCCCGTCATGTTGACGCCGAGGACCTGACGCATTGCTAATTCAAAGGAGGCTCAGCCCGTTTCAGGCGAGCTTGAACGCTCCCGGAGGAACGTCCCGATGATCAGAGCTAGTAAGGTCGGAACGCCGATTATTCCCGAGAACACCTGGATCGCCGCAAGTTGTGTCTGAGTGAGGCCAAACGCTGTCTTCGGAAGGACACGAAAGGTGATGGGCCAAGTGTCTACCACATACCCTTCGGCCTCGCTTGAAGGTTTTCCTGACTGTTTCGAGTCGCTCTCCGGTATGAACCTTGCTCTGAGCAGGATTTCACGAGTGCCCGGTTCGGGCTGCGATGCAACGAGTATGCCGGTTTCAATGGATTCTGGGCCGAACACTTTGATAACGAGTTGAGCTGGAGATATCTTTACAGTCGGGCTGACTGGTTCAATTAGGACTCTGCCATGCCCCAACGCTTCGGCTCCGACTTGATTTGCAGGTCGTTGCCCTCGTTGATCTCCGGCTCGTATTTGAACCCAACGTGAACCTCAGACCACGTGAGCAGCGGTACCTTACCCTGCAAGGAGTCGCCTGTTGTGACGCTCGGTGGTTTCGAGCTCGGACTCCTTAGCCAAGCGCCAATGCCGATCGCGACGTTAACAAGTAACGCCAAGACTCCGATTGCGAGGGCAAACCGCTGAGCGAATCGGCCGGACAATGACATACGCGCCCCAGTTCGCCTTCTATGATATCGAATGGCATGCCTCCGCAGTTGGCGGCCTAACGCGCCGGTGCATCCGGAGTTCTGACCGAACGCGATGCCCGACGGTCAGCCTTGAAGGGAGTCCACTCGGACGTGCAGTCGGCGTTCCGTCCTTGTTGACTGACACGTGGCGGAGTTCTCCAGGGTATGAGTTGGGCGTTTCTCGTCAAGTTGACATGACGCGGACTTCGCGAGAGCAATCTCCCAGAATGTCGTCCCTCTTCCGTTGACCGTTACGAAGAGCGATTGCAGGGGTTGAAAATAGCGCCGAAGAAGCCGCTGAGGTAACCGGGACTTGAACTCACACGCCTAGTGCTACTTGCGTAAATCAGAGTAATTATGAACAGGTGCTGACGGGTGGACGATAGTCTTCTTCCACTCGAAAGCACTGGCTTTGGCATTGTACGCCGCGACAAAGTTATCGATGGCGCTCCGCACCTGCTGCGCCGAAGTAAAGCTGACGCCGCGCAATGCCTGCCGCGTCAGAATGCTGAACCAGCACTCGACTTGGTTCAGCCAGGAGGTATAGGTGGGCGTGTAGTGGAAATGCACCTGGGGATGGCGCTGGAGCCAGCGGTCCTCTCTGGGCTTGTGGGTGTTCAGGTTATCGAGGATGACATGCATCTCCCGGCCGGGATGGGCGGCGACCACTTCGTTCATGAAGTCGAGGAATTCGCGCCGCCGGCGACGGTGGTAGTGGCCGGTCTTGACTTGCCCGGTAATCACATCGAGGGCGGCCAACAGGGTGGTCGTTCCATGGCGCGTGTAGCAATGGCTGAAGCCGGTGAGGGCCTTGCCATCGGGCAAGCGGATCCATCCCTGCGCGCGTTCCAACGCCTGGATCGAGGGCTTCTCGTCCACCGACAGCACCAGAGCTTTGGCCGGTTCAGGTACAAACCAATGATGTCGGCTGCCTTGGCGGCGAACTCCGGGTCGGTGCTGATACACCAACTGCGCCGCCGTTGCAGCGAGATGCCGTGCTTGCGCAACACCCGCCAGAACTCATCATCGCTGATATCGCCCAGCGCTTCGGCCAACAAGGCACCGCTCCAACTGGCGTAGCCGGCCGGAGGTGCCTGGTCGAGTTGACGCAAAATGCGCCGCTCGCTATTGGCATCGTAGTGCGGGGGCTTGCCAGAACGCACGCTGTCTTGCAAGCCTGGCAGCCGGAGCTGCAGAAAGCGCCTCCGCCATTTAGAAACTCGAGCCGGGCGCGTATGCACCGCATCGGCGATCTGCATGGTGCTCTGGCCCTTACTGGCCAGCAGGATGATGCGGGCGCGTTCCACCAACCGATGTTCGCTGGGGCCGGACCGCAAATACTGGTGGAGAGCGCCATCTTCTTCGGCCGTGAGACGAATCACCGCAGCTGGTCTGGCCATGCCCAGAGCCTACGTTATATCGCTAACTAATGCAAGTAAGTACTAGCTGTCAGATAAAAGGCAGGCTGTGAGCCCGCAGAGGCTGTGCGGGAATTGAAATCGCAAAAGCTGGTTGTAAAGGCGAGTCCGGCTGTCAGCGTGGTTTGTCCCGTCTGTGAGCAGGAATGCACGATGCCGGTGTATACACCGCGTCCCCCGACCGGGACAGCGGCATCGTTCGTTGTCTGTGACAAGCGGGATGACATCAACCGTGTGGAAGTGCCAGCCGAACGGCTGAGGCAGTGGCGTTGCGGCGCGGAAGCCGTAGCCGCGTTTGTTGCGCAGAGCCTGGGACTGCGGTCTGGCGGCCAGCGGAAGACGGATGCTGAGCTGTGGGAGCTTGGCCTTGTGACGGGCAAGAAGCGCAGCCAGATGCTGTGCCTGCGAGCGAGTGGCGAATTGGAACTGGTGGCCGGGAACAACGTTGTGTCACTCTCTGAACTTATCGACTATCGCAATGGCAAATATTTGCTGGATCAGGCTATGATCCGGCAGCTGGTGGACACCGCGACCACAGCGGACAACCGTTACACACCAAGCAACGCCAGGCGCGAAGCGCGGAAACTGGAGACTCAAGCCATGTACGAGAGCTGGAGGAAGGCGTACCGCGACCTGACAAAAACACGCGGCAATATGTCCGATGTTTGGTACTCGCAGCAGATTGCCAGGATGGACATAGCCAAGAGCCGCAATGCTGGCACCATCAAAAAGAACATGAAATCTTGAAAGTTGGGCGGAAATTTTTCGCCCAGAGCTCACAGCTTGCTTACCCGCTGTTTTCGCCACTACCCGCGTCTGACCTGCATCGCGCCATCCCCCACGCAGCCGCCCAAGCAGCTTCTAACCGTTGACCTTTAATGGTAATGCCTCTTCCAAGCTAGGCCTCGTCCAGGTCTTTATTCGCCCAAATCGCCCAAATACGCTTTGGCAAGTCCGCTATCACTTAAAGAGGTTTGAAGATGACGCATACCATACTGAGGCTTCCGAAGGTTAAGTCCGAATCCGGTCTCTCCCGTTCCACAATCTACCTTCGCATTGCGCAAGGGTTATGGACAAAGCCAGTGAGCCTTGGGGCGCGGGCGGTGGGCTGGCCTTCCAGTGAAGTGGCGACGCTGAATGCCGCACGCATTTCAGGAAAATCCAACTCAGAGATTTGTGATCTGGTGGCAAAGCTGGAAGCGGCCCGCAAGACAGCCGCGGGAGAGGTGCACGATGAGCCAAAACCGTGAGGCTTCGGCTTACGAAGGAAATGTCGCGCGAGGAGCAGCGCTGGCGCAATCTGACGGACAGCTTCGAAGTGAGACCAGATGAGCGCGGGGATCGACTTCGCGTCCACTCGCAGTCCGAGCGCCGTAGAGCAGTCGGCGGGACGTCCGGTCGTTCGTTATCCCGAACAACTGCGGCTGCATCGGGCGCTGGGTGAGCTGCGCTTGGTGGATATGGTGGAAGAGCTCAACCAGGTCGCCCGATTGAGGGATCAGTCCCCAGCCGAGTCGATTCTAATCACGACAGACGGCACCATTCTCGCTGGCTTTGGCCCTTGGCGGTTAGCGGTGGACGAGGGTAGGCACGAAGTCCACTGCATCGAATATGCGATCAGCGAGCAAGCATCACTACAATTCATTCTTAACTACCACAAGCCGCGGCGTGGATGGAATGCATTCGTCCGTATCCGACTGGCGCTAACGCTGGAACCCGATCTTCAGCGGCGAGCGTTCGACAACATGCGAGCAGGCGGCAGATATAAGGGGGCGGCAAATTTGCCGGAGGCTCAGCACATTGATGTCCGGCGGCAGATTGCCGATGCTGCCGGGGTTGGCGCCCGTAACGTTAGCAACGTCAGAACGATCCTCCAGACCGCGCACCCGAGACTGATAGAAGCCTTGGTAGACGGGACGCTAACGATCAACCGCGCGATGCAGTTCTGCAGATTGCCCAAAGCAGAGCAGTTAGAACACTTCATCCGTCTCAGTGAGGACCACGAGACCGACAAGGTGATCCGGCGGTCTATCGCTCGGCCCAAAGAGGAAATAACTGCCACCAATGTAACCACAATTCTCGACGCCTTGCAGCAGGAGGAGGCGCGACAACCCGGATCGGTTCAGCTGCAAGTCGGTCGGTTTCAACGCACCGTAATTCTTATCGGGCAAGATCTGCTCGCTGGACGATCGTATTCTCAAAAGGAGTTAGGCCTGCATGAAATACCCTGACCCGCTCAGACAGATTCTGTTTCAGACACGTCCACACTGGGACCAGGATCAGACCCGGCCCGCGGTTCGCTCGGCCTTTGGTAGGGCCTTGCAATGTCGCACTCCAGAGCTAGGGGCCGAAGTCTACGCTTCGAGCAAAGAAGGACGGATCTTCTATCACACCTGCAAATCTCGAACCTGCTCCAGCTGCGGCTACCGCGCCACCACGCAGTGGCAGCGCGAGCGCTGGGCCGCGCTACCGGATGGGCCTTATAAGGGGATCACGTTCACGATGCCGAAGGAACTCTGGCCACTTTTCCGCGACAACCCGGTCTTGGCTAAAGCTCTGCCAACATTGGCGGCGAAGCTGATAGAGGCACGGGTGAGTGCCAAATATGGCTTGCGAGTTGGCGTAAACGCGATTCCCCACACCTTCAACGGGAAATTAGAGTTCAACTCACATGTACACACGATGGTCACCGGGGGAGGGCTGTATCGTTCCTCCTGCACCTGGGTTTCTCGCGTCTACTATGAACGGAACCCATTGATGGAGGCCTGGCGCAGGGCCGTGATCGCCCTTCTCCGCGCAGCTCTGCAAGCGGGCCAGCTCCACGCCGAGATGACCATCGACCAGATAGAGCAGATGTTAACTGAACAGGAGGGTCGCTGGTGGAGCGTCAATATTCAATCCTTCAAGTCGAAAGAGCATTTCCTGCGATATGCCGGTCGCTACGTAAGACGGCCACCGATTGCGCAGCGTCGTATCACCGACGTGGGAGACCGGACCGTCACGTTCTGGTTCAAGGATAAGAAGCTGGGTCGCCGGGTTTACCTGCAGTGCTCCCAGGAAGAATTCACTGATCGTTGGGCTCAACACGTTCCGGAGCGGTACAAGCACGCTGTTCGGACTTTTGGGTTATTTGCGCCGCGGGCTCTCTCGCAAATCGGGATAGCGGTCTTTGCAATCCTGGGACAAGAGCCAAGGCCACGCCCCAAGCGTCGCCCTTGGGCGGATTCTCTCAAGCGAGACTTTGGGCACGATCCGCTCCTCGACCAAGCCGGCGAAAGGATGAAATGGGCGCGACGGGTAGCGCCAAAGCTATCCCACTAGTCGAAATCGATCCTAAGAATGCTCCACGTTCCCTGGCGCGATCATTCTCTGGGAGGTTCTGCCTTTCGCCTTCTCCCGCTGTCACCCCGAACCAGCCACTGGTCTAGGTATCTAGTTGCAGAAATTCGCGTCAGATGCAAGCAATTGAACATGGGTGGTTTAGCTCCTCCAATTCATTCGCGAATCAATGCAACTAGATACTAGGCCGCTGCCGATCTGACTTGCTTTTTTGACCAAGCGGTACCGACGCGACCCGCCGCTCAGATTCCTTCATATCCCCGCCCATACGAAATTTTTGTTTTCCTATACGTTTAACCACCGCGGGCGCAGCGAGATATGCGTTCGCATATTCGCGGCCTAGGTTTTGCGCATCGTCCCAGAGGCATGAGCCCAGTAGTAGCGTCAATGGCGGCGATAACATGAGCTCCCCCACATAGGCGCGGCAAACCAAGATGGCACATACGGCATGCCATTGGCTACGATGGGAGAAGCTGCAATCGTGGGTCTGCTAAAGGTCACCCAACCCGGCTTGGGGCTTCACGATGCTGCGAAGCAGCTCCGCCTCATTTCGGGTATTCCGCGATGGCAATGTTAGAAATGGCGAAAACCCGTGCACAGCCGGATCTTCTCCCGCGAGCACCTTCATGACCTTCTTGCCTGAGGCCCATGATCCGAGTCCCAAAACGACGAGGAGATCCTGGATGCTCGCGCGGTGGTCGGTGCGAAGCAACATGTAGAGCAAGGCCTTAAGGCAATGAATCGTGGCAGGATCCTGGCTGTGGCGTCCAGGTGTATTTGGACCGGCTTCGGGATCGCGCGGCCCCAGCGCGGTCACCATGGCCTCGAATTGAGTCTTCCCGGTATCGGAAAGCAGCTCCCCGATAGCTTTTTCTACGACTTTCATATGGTGTTCCGCTAGCTCAGACCACCGTTGAATACCAATGCCGCTGGAGGCCAGAAGCGCATCATGCCGGGAGATTTGTGGCGGCACTGTACCGAGGAATTCATTGCGATTCACGAGTAGATCGGGATTGACTACTACCGCGCCTTCCAACGCTGAGTACTCAACGAGCGCATATTCCGCTGCTCTTTCGATTGCGTTCTTCAGCTGTCGCACATTCCCCGGCCAGTTGAAGGAGGTCAACACAGCTAGGCATTTTGGATGAAGGCAAATATCAGGGCAGGATTCTCCCTCGATGCGGCGATCGCGAACAAAATTCTTAAGAAAATGTTCTGCCAAGTGAGGGATATCTTCTGAACGGTCAGCGAGACCGGGGATTCTTATACTGAAAGCCGCTATTCGGAAATAAAGATCCGGTCGGAAGGCACCTTCTTCGACTTTTTGGCGCAGATCCACATTGGTTGCGGCAACGACCTTGCCAAGAAAGGGAGTGTCGTCGGTGGCTCCGAGACGACGGAATTTCCGTTCTTGCAGTACGTGCCGCAACTTGCCTTGGTGTTTCCACTCGAGATCCTGGATTTCATCAAGATGAAGCGTGCCGTCTCGAACGGCTTCCAATGTGCCTTCCACATCGGCATAAACAACATTGTGCTCTCCATGTTTCTTGATCCCAAACATCTCTGACTCGAATAAGTCTGCCGGTATATGGGAGCAATCAGCTGTCAGAAACCTTTTGCCCGGTCTCGCAAGACTGTGGATCGCGCGGGCGAACAGTTCCTTTCCGCAGCCCGTAGTACCGGACAGCAACACGCAGGCCGGTGATCTCGCCGCAGCGATCAAATCCACTTTGAGGGCGAGCACTCGAGGGCTACGGGTTACAATGCCGAGATTAGCAAGCCACTCCGAAGCCGACTCGGCGCTGGTCTGAATTCCGCGCCAACGCTGGCGCTCGAGAAGGATTTCAACCCGCAACTGCACGACTGCGCGAAAAAAGTCAATTCCGATATCAGCGGTGCTCTTCGGGATCACGTCTGCAACGCGGCCATCTGTTAGCCATTGGCGGACTTCGTCGAACCTCTTCGCAGTCTCGTTTTGGCCGCTGACCATGATGATCTGCGGCATCTCCATGTACATCGTGCGCTTGGCTTCGAGGTACTCAAGAAAGGCCTCCGCTGCGAAGACAGGTGGACCATTATGTTTCTTTGGAAATATGGCATCGACAAGAGCTACATCCGGCCACCAGTGCTCGAGGACGCGGGTGACTTCCTCGAGGTCTGAGGCGCAGCGCACATCGTGATGAGGGCGGAACGGCTGCGCAAGCATCTCTCGATCGGTCTTGAAATCATCGAGCACCAGAATGTTCATTGCCAAGCAGCCTCCGAGCTATGTTCTTTCGATCCGATCCGAAATGTAACGATGGGATTGCCGCGAACGTCTGTGAGGAATCGAGATAGAGGCGTCTGAGGCCCCAATCCAATGTCGAATCGCGGCTCATCATATTTCACGCGTACTCCGCCAAAGCATTGAGATAAGACGCAGTATGCCTCGACTAAGCCGAATCCCGGCATTGTGCCGTCTCGGTTCTGCGTCAGCAGCGCGCCAATACGCTGTTCGAACTCCTCAGGTGATTCGCTCTTGTTGATCGCATCGCACAACCCTGGACTGAGCGCAGGCCCGGGATTCGAAATACTCAACGTGTCGCTGTCGACCCGAACGAAAATACACTTAGGCACGTTGTCCGGAAAGTCGGGACTCAGCAGAATCTTCAGGGCATTCTGCAGAAGACACACAAGCGCCTGCTCAAGCATGAACGGCATATATGTTGTCCTTTCTCGCGGATAGGTTACCTCGAGCGACAGGGCGCAGGCAGCACCTGCGCGTGGATCGCTGACCCATGCTTGGAGAAAATCCCATGGCTTCGCTGAAGTCCCCTCCCACTCCTTGAATACGCCAAGACAGATACAGGAGTCGAAGGCGAGGAGAATACTCCGCCAGATAACATCGCCCAGTCGCGCCGTTTCCCAGCTGTGTTCGTCCCTGCCGCGCCGCCACCCTTGCAGAGCGGCCACGATCATGGCGGCCTTAGTAGCTTCGCGCGGAGTGGCACCAGCGAGCGCAGCAGGATTGCGGAAAACGCCATGAACCGTCTCAAACAGCAGGGTTCCGGCGGCAGAGAATCCGCGCACTCGCGCTACCTGCTCAAGCGCAACTATCCGACGGCGGTTAACCAAATAAAGCAATAAGAGAAACGCGGCAAGAGCCGGTGTTGCAATACCGGAGAGCTCCATGATCGAGCTGTAGACCCGGGTTGGCCAATAGATCTGCCGATTTACATAAGTCTCCGTCTCCAACAGCGCCGCGCGTAGCGAGGCCGAGTCGCGTTCGCTCAGTCTGCGCCAGGCGATTTGCAGACGTTCCAGTACTTCGCGAGATTCGAGCACAGTGCTGAAATTAGGTATTGGAGGATAGGATCTGCCAACCTTCGGATTCAGCGCCTGCTGAACAATGGTGGCGAACTCCCTGGCCCCTCCGCTGGCATCGGAGTTGTCGAGGAATAAATCAACGCCCCCGCCGGGACGCCGGGCGGGAAGATATCCGGACACTCCGAGCATGTGCGTGTAGGCGTCATCTGTGGTGAGGAATTCCGCAAGATCGAATGCTGCGCTTTGAAGTGCAGTGTGAGACCAAACCGCCAAGTAGCTGCCCCCTCTGAATGGGGTCGGGGGAATCGCGAGCCCTGCGTATTCCCAAAAGGTCTCCGCGGGTCTGTCGCCCAGATATCGGCAGGTGAAATCTCGCCTCCACCTTCCGATGAAATTGGCGGGCTCTATCGACGCCCGGTACAATCCGCGAACGAAAGATCGGGTAACCTCCTCATGCGAGGCTTCCGGGAAAGCGATTAGGCGACGCGGACGACCATTTTCCATCACGACCGATTGTTTAGACAAATACTCGGGCACTGAAAGAGCCCCGTCGCTTGTTAGGTCGAGCTGGCGGCCAAATAGAAATTTCTGCGGCAGCAACTCGCCCCCACCAGCCCAGACGAGCGGCGCATAGTCATGGAGAAGGTTTAAAGTCAAACCAATTGGGAGAACAAGGGGAGGTCCGCCTCCGGGAGTTGCACGAAGCGAATCGATGATCGCAGGCCAGGATTCTGCCTTCAGCTCAAACGCGGTCGAGGAAATCGGCGCGCCAGGCAGGCGTTTCCAGTAGAAGATCAGGTGGGTATCATTTACATAAGGTAGCACGCACGCACGTTGCCCCCCGACGTCCTCCCAGCCTTCGCGCTTAAGCTCGGGCTTTGATAAAAGCAAGTTCCGGGCCTGGAAGTAGCCCGACCATGTGGATCCGATCTGCACGACATCGGGAGCTTCATAGGCATTCTGCCCCCCCCAGGTCGCGGTTAGATCGGCCAGAGCGCGGTCCCAGGTGATAAAACGAACCCGAATGTCTATTTTGCGTAGATCCGCAAATCTGCCGAGCGCCTCAAGTGTGGCACGCTGGCTTCTAACCCAAACCCAATTGGGAACTGCCATTTCCGGAGACCAATCGATCAGCTGAGGCTTGAACCTCTCTTGGGTATTAATTACCGTTACGCGGGTCTGCGCCATTGCAGCATTGAATTGCTCAATCTCTTCCTCGATTCTGCCCGGAAGTGTTCCGGTTTGGCGAGGTTCAGTCGCGCAGTCCGTCGTCGCGCCGATTCCGGCATCCGGAGCCGCAGGTTCTGACGGAATCAGCCACACAACCAAGGCGTTCGGTCGCTCCGGATCCGCGGCACGGGCGAAGCATCCGAACAACAAAGCAACGAGCAATATTGTCGACGCACGCACCTACAGCTACCCTCCGTCGCCACACCTTGAATGCATCAACAAATATTAGCCGATCGGAAGCGGAGACGAGTGCCTCGAGTGCAATCCGAGGGCCGCAGCGCCATTTCTGGCGCAGCTATACTTAGGGTGCCCGGATGGAAAACGAAACTCTCACTGAGACACTCGGCGCTCTCAGTCCTCAAGATCGGTATTCCCACCGGACACCATAGTGCAAACAACTCATAAGGCAAAACTGCGCCGATACGATGAGCCGAGCTAGAACTGTCATGGTAATGATTTTGGAATTTCCGGTGAGCGCGTAGGCTTCGGCTCTTTACCAGGAGGAACCGCACGGGCGCACTTTCGCTCACGACAGCCACGCATAGCGCCCCGTCCGATGCTGGGTGGTGAATGGTCTCTTCAGCCTCAGTGGAATCCTCACAACCCTAGTTTTGCCGAACGGGTCAAGCTTGGACATGGGATGTTTGCGTTCCAACACGATGAGTTCTGGCGGAAGCAAGATTCCTCCAACCGAGTCGCTATGGATGCAACAGAGCCGCGAGATGGCAGCCAAGGAGAGCCTAATCAGTTGAAACGGGGAGGGAAGTATCCCAGGTCGGCCGTTTGAGCTAATTTCTTGATGTTGTTGATTTCAAACAGCGACGGGTTTGAGATGAACGTACAAGCGAGTATTTTTTCGCAAGCGCAAAAATTGCTTGAGTTTGACCGGGAATTAGGTGCATTTAAGGACTGCCGAGATCTTTTGGTGTGAGCAGAGGCGACGATGCCAGCTGGACATCGTGGATTTGTCATTCTCGTCATCGTGGCGAGCTCATTGTTGCTCACCGGGGTTCAGTCCCGTGCACAGCTAAGTACCGCAGATGTAACTGGAACAGTAACCGACAGCTCCGGTGCGGTTGTTACTAGCGCCCAGGTGACGATTAGGAACCTGGGAACCAATGAAACGCGCACCGCCACTACCAACGAAGCGGGCGATTACGGATTCACCTTCCTGCAGCCGGGTCAGTACTCGGCTAGGATCGAAGCGCAGGGTTTCACGGTCTTTAGCGTCGCGGCACTTACACTTGCCGGCGGTGATCACGTGCGGGTAGATGCTGTATTGAACGTCGGCAAGACCAGCGACACTGTCGAGGTGCTCGCGCAAACCCCGCTGCTACAGGCGGACAGTTCCTCGCTTTCGTCGACCATCACTCGGGAAGCTGTCGAAAGTCTTCCTGTCGCTTCACGCAACCTTACGCAACTGGTGTATCTATCCCCGGGCGTCAGCGAAGGCGCCAGCATCAATGGATTGTCGAGCGGTCAACGGCCCGATGACCGCCGCCTGACCAGTTATTACAGCGTGAATGCTGCCGATCCCCAGTTGAACAATAACCAACTGGATGGTACCGACAACAACGAGCGTATCATCGGCACGATTGGCGTGAAGCCCTCCTTCGACATGATCCAGGAGGTAACGGTCCAGACTAGCAACTTCACGCCGGAGACTGGACGCAGTGCGGGCGGGGTGGTTAGCGTCCTCACAAAGTCGGGCACCAACAGCTTCCATGGCGATGTCTACGAGTACCTCATCAACAATATCACCAGTGCCCGCAACTACTTTAACAGCGGCAACTCAACCCCCGAGCAACGCAACAACATCTTCGGCGGGAGCGTTGGTGGTCCGATCTACCATGACAAGACGTTCTTCTTTGCTGCCTACGAGGGTTACCGCGACATCTCGGCGAGCACGCCGGTCTTTAGTTGGGTTCCCGACCAGGCTTCCCACGCCGCCATTCAGAGTGGGGATGTTAGCTCCATCATCAATGCCGACCCATATACAAGGGGAATACCGTCGAATACTATCGCGGTTAATTTGGCCTCGCTATACCCGGCACCTAACACTTCGAATACGAACGGCAATTTTATTTACGTCCCCAAGCAGACCCGTTATTCCACCACACTGGACGGGCGTATTGACCACCGCATTGCCCCCAATGATCTCCTGTTCGTCCGATATACGTCGAACAACGTCAGTACGTATATACCCTCCGGCCTGCCCAAGGCGTCATTCGAGGGAAAGAGCATCGATTTGGGCAACGGCCAATACGGCTTCTCTGGCCCAGCCAATGACGTGGCGTACAATGCGCAGATCAATTACACGCATGTGTTCAACCAGAACTTGCTGCTCGAGTTGAAGGCAGCCTACACGCGGATTGATAACACCTCCAACGGAGCCAATACCGGCACGAATGCCGCCACGACGCTTGGCTTTCCGAGTAACGTCAACTTCGGTCCCGTTGCTACTGGCCTGCCACTCACCGGACCCGCCGGCTTCGCTCCGATTGGCGACAGTTGGTTCCTGCCGATCGTTGATATCACCAACACGTATCAATACGACGGAGCCATCACGTACACGCGCGGCCGCCACAACTTCCAGGCGGGCGCTATGGTCATTCGCCGTCAGGCGCACAACAATCAAAGTAACAATGCGAACGGAACCATCTCCTACGCCGCGCTTTCGAGCCCAGCGACCGCGAATGGCAGCGACTACGCGCTTGCCGAATTTCTCACCGGAGCCTTCAGTACTGAGTACCGCAACGTTGATTTGTACACGCCAAACTACCGCTCCTGGGAGCTGGGCTTCTATGCCCAGGACACCTGGAAAGTGTCGCCAAAACTGACCCTGACCTACGGCTTGCGCTACGACATCTACACGCCATTCACCGAAGCTGATGGCCGGATCTCCAATTTCGATCCGCGAACCGATAACCTGCTCGTTCCTGCCGGGGCCATCAAGGCGCTGGCAGCGCAGGGAGTCGACGTAAGCAGCCTCACGCCCTCCTCCCCCACGGCCGGCCTCGAGACGAACTATCTCAACTTTGCTCCCCGAATCGGCTTCGCTCAATCGATCTCCCCAGGTACCCTGCTTCGGGGCGGGGCCGGCATCACCTACTACCCCGGCAACTACACTTCCAACGCTTCACTGAAGAACGCGCCCTTTACTGCCCTTTACAATTCTTATCTTCCGGGAACCAGCACACCCTGCTTCTCTCCGATCGCAGTTCAAATCTATACCGCTGCTAATGCTGCGGGACAGGGCACAGGACAGACTGCTCCTGCCTGCCCAACCGGCGGCGATTTAACCACCAATCTTTACGAGGGTATTGTGGTCCCGCCCCCACAGGTGCTCACGAGTCCTGGCCTGTCTTTGCCAGCTAGTGTTGATCTCAAGTTCCGGACCTCGCTTGCCTACCAGTTTCATTTGGAGGTCCAGCATGAGTTTGGAAAATCTAACGTGTTCACAATCGGTTATGTTGGCCAGCTCGGGCGCTATCTTCCCGTTGTGATCAATGACTACAATTTGCAGAACCCCCAATACGCAACCTTCGACCTGTCAAACCCGCTCAGCGCCACAGGCGGGTGCGCCCCCGGGCAGATTCCGGGTTGGACCTGCGGCGCCCTCACGATCCGTCCCACGGCCATCAAGTCAGTCAATGGCGGAGTGGATGTCCCGGGGGAGGCGCCCAAATCCTTGCCCAATTTGGGCGGCGTTGGCTACTACCAAAGCATAGGCTTCTCGCACTATAACGCCCTGACCGCCTCGCTGCAGCGGCGCATCAGCAAGGGCCTCACCGCGAATGTTAACTACACCTGGTCGCACGAAATCGACGATGCGACCCAACTCTCCAATGAGGGCCAGGAAGGTTTCTCCGATAGCAACCCCTTCGACATTGGTCATGTGGAGGCCGGCAATGGCGACCTTGATCTGCGCCATCGCTTCGTGGCTGCCTCGACCTATGCTCTTCCTTTCTTCCAGAATGCCGACCACATCACCAAGGCATTCTTAGGCGGCTGGCAGATCAACGAGGTGCTCATCGCTAATTCCGGCAGCCCGTTCACAATCACGACCAACTACGGATTCCCGAGTAATTCCATTTACTCGGGTATTGGTGGCCCGAGCCGTCCATTGCAGATTGGCAATCCGCAGCTCTCGAATCCAAGCATCGCAGAGTGGTTCAACCGTGCGGCTTTCCACTTCCCGGCTGTCGGACAAGCGGGCAACACGCCTCGCAACAGTCTGTACGGCCCAAGCTTCGTCAATCTCGATATTTCTCTCTTCAAGAACTTCGCGATCACGGAGCGGCAAAATATACAGTTTCGCGTGGTGGCTACGAACGTCCTAAACCACCCAAATTTCTTTGTGCAGAACAATCAAAACAACCAGGCAACCACCAATCAGCCGCAGGCCTATTACAATACAGCGCCCCCGGCGGTGTTCGGGCAAGTCATGTCAATGAGCCCCAACTACACACCACGCATTTTTCAGTTCGCGCTGAAATATTCGTTCTGAACGCACGTCAGTTGCCTTGACATGGGTCGGTCAAAAGATTGTGGCCAATCGGTCAAATCGGAGCATGTGTGTGCTGCTTACTCTGCGGACAACCTCGCCAAGAGCTTGGCAAACTCGACTTGTCGACACCTCGAGCACGAGCAGCGCCCACCCCTACTGCACAACGAGCGTGACCGGAGGAGTCTTGCTGGTCAAGCCGCCGCCGACAGCAGAGATCGTTATGGTATACGAGCCCGGAAGCGTGCCGCGAGGGGGAGGTGCGGGCGGGTTGCCGCCGCCGCCGCATGCCGTCAGGGTAATAACTGCCGCAATGCACACTCCCCTCATGGTTTTAGGCCAAACACCCATGGCCGTTCGTCCTGCCAGCATAACGCTTGTCAAACCGACCAAGAGTGCTAGCCACGCGAGCCAGACTGCCCGCGGACAAAAGTTGCGGGAGCCGATGGGCGGCTCACTGCGCAAATTGCCAGCCATCATCGTTGACCCGGTGGTCGTCACCACTAAGGTAACCGATGCTGTCGACACCCCGTCCAGTGTGGAAGAGACAGGAGAAAACAAGCACACCGGCGGGATACCACCAGTGGGTCCCATGATATTGCAGCTTAGAGTAACGGCTTGGTTGAATCCACCAATCGGGGAAACGGTTACGTTATAGTTCGCGGAACTTCCGGCAATAACCGTTTGGGTCATCGGCGAAGCTGCTGCTGCGAAAGTAGGTTCATATAAGCTCGCCCGAAATGGATTCCCTTGGTTTTCTGCTAGGCTGAGCCACGCGGTAGCTCCCACATGAGCGCGCTTGAAGTATAGCCAAGGCTTGCCGTCGTTCAGGTCAAATCCCGTATTCACACAGTCCCCATCCGTCGCAGGTACTGCTCCCGAAGTCAACTCCTGAGAGTGCACATCGTCTAAAATCGACTGCCATTTGGCTGAGTTCCCGGAAAGTAGATATGCCACCGCTACTTGGCTGGTTCCTTCAAACCATGTATTGTCACCACAGTCATTACCACCATTCTGCTTGAAGCCATAACCGTATGTCGTTTTATGGTGGGATTCCACGTAATCAAGCGCTTGAAGATACGGCTGTGCACGCGAGCCCAAGGCTTGAATTGCCCACGCCTGAATATCCACAGGGACGATCTTCATGTCGGGGATAATTCCGGCCTCGTCCGTGCCAGTCCAGAATTTCAATCCCTGCATGGGATCGTTATCCCACATGCTTAACACAAAGGTCTTTGCCTGCTGTGCTGCTCGGGCCCACTTTTCACTCTTTTCGATGGCATCAAGACGGGAAAATGCTGCATATAGATCAATATTATGTTCAGTTGCCTTGTAGCCACGCTTACATTGGCCATTAACATACATGTCTTGGGTAGGGCAGTTACCAGAATATCCATTCTCCCAGCCATCATAGCCACCGGTGAAGCCACCACTCCCCCGGGTATCCGACGTGTTCTCTATGACCCAATCACCAAGCTGATCAACGGCCTGCAAGTATTTTTGCTCTCCTGTTGTCTCGTAGAAATAAAGCAGCGCAAGCATTGCCCAAGCAACATTGCCCGTGTTGCTGCTCACGTGCGTTTCATCCTCGAACCAGGTAGTCCGGCCAGGATCGTACCAGCCCGGCATACGCACGGTATTAGCCTTGTTGTTGGGTACCCAGCCGGGCGGCAGCATCATGTCACCGGCTTGATAGGCGTTGCGCAGCCGCCCGTCGTTGAAGAAGCGATCATTAGCTTGGGCGTAAAGGAAACCATCCGCAATCGTGCGGGCACGGTCCAGATCGCCGGCGGCAATAAGCGCTATCATTGCGACAGCATTGTCGTAAGAGAAAGCCGCGTTGCGTTCAACCTTGTCAAAGTCGTGCGCGGGATCGTAGGGGTCAGACTTGATGGTTTCATAACTCAAGAGAAAACGTGGATCCGTGGGACGGCTCTTGAGATATTGAACGTCATCCATGTAGAAGGTAATCGGATTCTGCTGGTTTTGACTTGCGGTTGCTACCCATCCGAAACCACCCAGCACATAGTGCATGTCCTGCCCCGATAGAGGAATGGTGTATTGCGTCCAGGTGGTTGAAAGAGTGATCACGCCGGTCGATATTTTGCGTGATGAGTCCGGAAAGGGCGCTATTTGATGGCCGTCTTGGTCATAGCCTACGCCAAAACAGAAATACTCTACCTGTTCGCCTCCGTTCGCACCACGCGCCCAGAACTGAAGCGCACTCGCCCCGGTGAGATCGTAACCCGCATCGGAAATTGTTCCCCAGTTCGCGGACGGCTGACGATCAGCCGGCCCCAACACGCCATTCATAAAGTACCAGCCGCCCCACGCGAGTTGCCTGGGATCGAAGCTAGCGGTGATGCAAGTTATGCCAGAGAAGCATGGCGCGGTCGGAGAGATTTCATCCATTGCTGGTACTTGAATCTTCCCTCCGCTGCTGTCGATCTCCCCTCTGTAGGCGAAATGATTCCCAGCGGCATCGGCGTCCGTGTAGACGTCGACTGTCTGCTGGTACCTCTCTGACGCCTGCTGAAGGTACGTCGTGGCAGGCGACACCGAAGGATTTTGTCCAGCCGCCAATAGAGCAAATAGCGGAAGCAACACAACAAGGATGCAAGCAGCGCGGGCGAGCATATGAATGATCCTCCCGGAGAGGGTTGACTGCATTTCTTTGGCCACCTTGAAGCTGATTGTGGAACTTGAAGGCTAATGATAGCAACAACAATTTATGGTCGATTCCATGCTTGCTTCTCACTGAGAGCGGCGAGGCCGGCACTGCGTTGTTGGCTCACCACAGTTCCAGGCCGAAATGTCTTCTTGTGGGATGACCGGCATCGCTTTCTCTACTTGCGGAGCAGGGCCTGCCACCCCAGGCCTGCCCCGCTATCGACCTTTACGGAGTTGACGTCCGACCCACAAATGGTGAGTTCACGCTCACTGACTGCCATTGATGAGTCGGGCGCGCCCACTGAGAGAGGAGTTATGCCCCGATGGATGAAGAGAAACCTCAAAGCTCAGCCGAGCACTGCGGTTGTCCCGCTTCTTGCGTAACTCTGCCAATCGCCGGCTCCGGAATGAGTTTCGGATTTCTAACAATGGTCTATCTCAAGGTTTAGGCGATACAGGGTTCGATGTTCACACAAGAGGCACAAGCACCAACCATCCAAATGTGTGCAGCTTTGGACGACCGAAAGCGGAGGATTACTGATGATCCATGTGGGCTCGGCTTCGTGGTACAAAGCGTGCCTGCATTATCTACGTCAGCGTTTCTCGCGGCGGCTCCGCGGGGTTGCGCATCTTGCGTATTCGTGGCTGGGATGCTTGCTAAGCTCGCGCTCCGGCCCGCTACTTCAAACTCGCGCGCGCGGAAATCCGCGCATGCACGTCACCACCATGAAAGGACACTCAATATGTTGCGTCTGATGTTTGTGCTTACCTTGGTAGTATCTATTGCGACTGTCCCGCTGCTTGGGCAGCTTTTGCAACCCTGTAACATCACAGCCAACAGCCAGGATACCTACACCGACTTGCTTGACCACCTCGACGGTTCCACGGGCGGACAGGTCTATGGATCGGTAAGTTACGGTAACAGCCTGCCCGGGCTCGGACAGGCCTTGCAGTTCTCCAACAGCTCGTGGCTCGAATACAACCTGAGCGGCTGGTATCAATGGACGTCGGATTACGAGCCCTCCGGCAAGTTTGGCGCCATCGAGCTTTGGATTAAGCCGACCGCTACGCGGACTGCGGGGAGCTTTCTAGTCATTAATTGGTTCAACTCGACGACTCCCCTTCAATCTGGCTACATTACCCAGTTGGGACTGGATGCGAGTGGGCGGCTGACATTTGCTGATTGGACCTCGATCACCAACAACCCGGCGGACACGCCGTTTAGCCCGCCGCACACAGTCATCCCTCCCAATGTATGGACGCATGTCGCTTACACCTGGAGCCCAACCGGAACTGCAGTCTACGTGAACGGCCAACTCGAGGCGACGAGCACGCTTAATTACTACCCGGCGCTTAACTCCACCGTGTACCTCTATCTGAATCCCTGGGGTTCTAACGTGCTGTCGGCGATAGACGAACTCCGTGTTTCAACAATCGGCAGGGCTTCGATGATGAAATGCGCGAACTGAAGCCTCTTCGGCGTTGTTTGTGTCAGGCAAATCGGTAGCATGGCTTGTGGCGCGAGGCCGGTGGGGGCATGGATCTTCCATATCCCACCGGGTCATGCTCCAGTTACAGAGCCCTTCAACCCGAGTACGAGAAAGTGATAAGAAAATGTCTAGGTTGGGGAGAAGCAAAGAGCAAACGGTCTTACTCAGTGGGTATCAGGCGGCGCGCGCTATGGTGACTCGCGACAGACCGCTATCTGGGCTCGTTGCAATGTGCCTATTGTCCTGTTTACCAGGCTGTGGCTCGCATTCGTGTGGGGGCAGTCTCTCTTCTCAGACAAATGGCCCCGCCGGCTCAACCGTTTTGCTATCCGGAATCTCCAATGGTGCCTCCGTTCCTTGTAATGGGCTGTCGGGCGGACAGACTTGCAGCTTTAATACTGGTTTCACCGTGTCTCAGTTGAGTGAACCGGTCAATGCCGAACTCGCGGTTGAAATTTGTACCGATGCCGACGGTGCCTCGTTTGGATCCGAAAATTCGGGCCAGTCTCCTGTCTTTATTCAACCTGACCAGGTTCCATTGATGGCTGGTGCCATGGGTGGCTCGCTGCAAGGGATTCTCGGGCCTCCCGTCAGCGACCGCGTGCGATTTGCTCTCCAGGTCGACCTTGTGGGTTCAAACGGTCAGAAGGTAGCTGTTAGTCAACCAGTGGTTAATCTCACGCCTGAGTAGAAAGGCTTCCCTGTTGGTGAGGCTTAATTTGATATGCACCCAGTAGGGTCGAACCGGAATAGATTCCCTGGGGCGAGGGGCAGCTCGCTGGGAGAAAATTCCCGGAACTATAAAACGGGGGGTTGACACCGAGGGGTGACCGAGGTCACCGACGTGGAGGTCACGCGCAGTCTACGCTCCGCTTCTGTAGGGGAGCAGAATGGAAAGCCCCATGTTTTGTCATCTACGCAGCCAATTTCGAAAGGACAGATATGAAACCGACACTTACCTGCTTGTTAACCTCGCTTCTGTTGCTTGGCTCGGTAGTAGCCGCCCAGCAGACACGTCCATCGTTGCCGTGCAGTGGACCGCCGGGACCGCCCATAAGCGAGGCCACAAAATGGTCGCAGTTCCGCTTCGACCTAGCCCACACAGGATGCAACCCACATGAATTAATTCTGAGCCCCAGCTCGGTCGGGAATCTCGCCGTTAACTGGAAGTTCGGGTTCGGATCTGCAATACAATCTTCGCCCGCGGTCGCTAACGGCATCGTGTACTTCGGGGCTGGGGCCAAAAACGTCTACGCATTGAACGCCACCACAGGTGCAGTCCTGTGGAACTACGCGACCGGCGGGGGCTTTGTGGAGATCGTTTCTTCGCCGGCAGTGGCTAATGGGGTCGTGTACATCGGAACTTTTACCCCCGACAAGTCCATTTACGCTCTGGACGCGGCCACGGGAGAGCTCCTGTGGAAGTACGTGACAGGATCGTCGGTTCGGTCCTCGCCAGCAGTGACAAGCGGCATGGTCTACTTTGGGTCCGATGACAACAACGTCTACGCCCTGAACGCCAGCACAGGAGCTTTCGTGTGGAAGTATACGACGGGAACCTCGGTCACCTCTTCGCCGGCGGTGGCCGATGGCGTGGTGTACGTCGGGTCTGCCGACAGTAACGTTTACGCCTTAAACGCTGCTACGGGAGCTCTCGTGTGGGAGTACACGACGGGAGGCTACGTCGACTCTTCGCCGGCAGTGGCCAATGGCGTAGTGTACGTCGGGTCTGCCGACAATAACGTTTATGCCTTAAACGCCGCTACGGGGGCTCTCGTGTGGAAGTACACGACGGGAGGCTACGTCGGCTCTTCGCCGGCAGTGGCCAGTGGCGTAGTGTACGTCGGGTCTTTAGACTATAATATGTACGCCCTGAACGCCAGCACTGGAGAGCTCGTGTGGAAACACCCGACCGGGCTTTGGATCTTTTCTTCCCCGGCGGTCGCCAACGGCGTCGTCTACTTCGGGTCTGAGGATTCAAACATATACGCCTTGAACGCGAGCACAGGGGGATTCCTGCGGGCATACACGACGGCGAATTCGGTCTATTCCTCTCCGGCGGTCGCCGACGGCGTGGTTTATATCGGATCCGACGAAGGAAATCTGTACGCGTTCCATCTGCCGAAGCAGTGAGCCTGGCGTCCCCCGCCGGATGAACCCCTTTGGTTGTTGCTTGCGCGCGGCCCCGTTATTTCTGGTCCCTCAGCTCTGTCCACTTATGAAAGGAGTGGCCCATGCCGTCTAGGTATCTCTCAATAAACCTCAATAGCAGATCCCGTAAACCGCTCGATGGGCTATGGGCATTGGCCCGTACGCTCATTGCCTCTGCGCTCATTCCGCTGTTCGCGGTTTCGAGTATGCCAGTCTCCGCACAGTCGTCGGGCCGCGTGGTCCCGACGGATGCAAAGCCTCAGCTCCACAGTCAGGCTAAGCAGACCGGCAATGGCAACCGATCGCAAACCGTGTCGTACCCGCTGTACGGCATCGACTTCAGTCCCTACGAGAACGGCCAGGACCCCAACAAGAACCCAAACGTCAGCGCCGATCAGATCAGGGCGCGACTGCAGATCATTGCTCCCTACACCGCTTGGGTACGATCGTTTTCTGTAACAACTGGCTTGGAAAACATTCCGCCCATCGCTCATTCAATGGGCCTCAAGGTAGCCGCGGGCGCATGGATCAGCAGCAATAGCACCCAAAACAACCAGGAAATAGGCAATCTGATTTCTGCGGCTAACGCCGGCAACGTAGATGTTGCGATAGTTGGTAGCGAGGTGCTGTTGCGCGGTGATATCTCAGAAGCACAGCTGCTCGCCTATATGGCACAGGTCCGTGCGGCAATTCCACCCAATATCCCAGTTACAACAGCCGATACTTATGGAGTGCTGCTGGGCCATCCGAACATAATTGCCGCCAGCGATGTAATCTATGCCAATTTTTATCCGTACTGGGAAGGGAAAGAGATTGACTATGCCCTGTGCGCGTTGGTGGCCGATTACAACCAACTGATCCAGGCGGCTGGCTCTAAGCAGGTGATTATATCGGAAGCAGGTTGGCCGAGCGGCGGCAATGCTGTCGGTGCAGCTCTCCCGACGCCGGCCAACGCGGCCCAGTTTTTCCTTCAATTCGTGACATGGGCACGGGCCAACAATGTTGCGTTCTTTTACTTCGAAGCCTTTAACGAAGAATGGAAAGTGGAGAATGAAGGCCCACAAGGCGCATACTGGGGCATCTTCGATGAATACGGTACTTTGAAGCCGTGGATGCAGCCGGTTTTCGACGGCCAGACACTGGGAAGCAACTGTACCGGTGTCCCATGCGGCCCAGGAAATCCGTCAATTACTTTCACCTATGTGCCACCGTACGGCGCCCTCAATGCCGTGCTTGAGGGCCAGGAATGCCATGTGCCGCCCGGAAACAATGCGATGGCGGTGTACATCAAGGTAAATGGTGGTTGGTGGACCAAGCCTTACTTCTCCAACCCAGCTACTCCACTGAACGTCGATGGAAGTTGGACTTGCAACATCAGGACGGGCGGCATAGACGAGGATGCTACGGATATTGCCGCTTTTTTGATCCCCAGCACTTACAGTCCACCGCTACTAAGCGGGGCGCCAAGCCTACCGCAGGAGCTCTATCAAAATTCTCTGGCCAACCTGCAGACATCACGTTCCGTCAACTCCATCAGCGGAACTATCACCGCTGGCGGATATGCCTTGCCCGGAGTTACCGTTTCGTTGACCGGTGCGGAAAACCAGACTACCCAAACCGCACCTGATGGTAACTACTCCTTTTACAATTTATCGTTCTCAGGGCCGTACACAGTAACGCCAACGAGTGGACAGTTTACCTTCAATCCTCAAAGCCAGACGTTTCAGACGGTCGTTGGAAACCAGGTGGCGAACTTTAGCACGAGCCCCGTGAGCTACTTGTTGACCGTCGGGGCGACCGGATCCGGCACCGGGACAATCGCCAGTAGTGATAGCAGCATCAACTGTGGCGCTGCCTGTTCCTATAACTACATCGCAGGGGATCAGGTCGTGCTCACCGCTAGTGCAAACCAGGGCTCCGTGCTAACGAGTTGGACAGGTTGCGATCTTATCCAACAGAACCGATGCACGGTGTCGATGAACAGCAATCGCGCGCTGACGGCCAACTTTGCGCCTTCACCAACCCTTACCAAGCTGCACGATTTCACAGGAGGCCTGGATGGATCTGTTCCTTATTCGACCTTGGTCATGGATAAGGCGGGCAATCTCTACGGTACTACCCTCAATGGAGGGGTTTACGGGTATGGTGGCGTGTTTCAGCTCAAGAAATTAGGCAATGGCTGGAGTGTCGTTCCCCTCTACAGCTTTAAGGGCGGCAACGATGGCGCTGGGCCATTAACGGGTGTGGTGTTCGGGCCAGACGGCGCCTTATATGGAGCAACCACTTTCGGCGGAGGCGGGACGTGTCAGGGTGGTGTTTATGCCGGCTGCGGTACGGTGTTTCGCCTCACCCCTCCGGTGACGGTCGCTTGTAAGACACTATTTTGCCCATGGAACGAAACGGTGCTCCATCGCTTCACCGGGGGGAGTGACGGTCTCTATCCAATGTATGGCCCGCTGGTGTTCGACAATTCCGGCAACATCTACGGGACCACCTACGGTGGCGGAGGCGTGGGGCGGGGCGCCGGGGTGGTTTACGAGTTGACACGTTTGGGTAACAACTGGATTGAGACGATCCTATACGCGTTCAGCGGGGGCCCCGACGGCGGGTTGCCGTTTGCGGGAGTTATCCTCGACAGCAGTGGCAATCTTTACGGTACGACCGTCGCAGGAGGGAATTCAGGATGTGAGCTTGGCTGCGGAACAGTATTTCAGCTGACCCTTTCAGATTCTCACTGGACTGAAAACGTGCTGTACACGTTCACGGATGGAACGGATGGAGGCGAGCCTTATGCCGGCGTGGCTCTGGATGGTGGAGGCAATCTCTATGGCGCGACCGGGCTTGACGGCGCATTGGGCGGAGGCACCCTCTTCCAGTTGGCGCCCTCGAACGGAAAGTGGCTGTTTACTCTGATGTACAGCCTTGCCGGTTACGACTCTGGACCTCAGAACAGTCTGCTTTTCGATCCGCAGACGGGTAATCTCTACGGCACCACATTAGGCGATGGTGCCAACGGGTGGGGATCGGCATTCAAGCTGACACCAAGTACAGGCGGCTGGACTTATGAGTCGCTGTACGACTTCACTGGAGGCGCCGACGGCTCACAACCCTACGGCAGCCTGTTGATCGACTCTAGCGGCAACCTGTACGGAACGACGGCCCACGGCGGCAACAACAGCCAAGGGGTAATCTTTCAAATCAAACCGTAGTTGCTATGACTCGACGGCGTCAGCACCTGCAATCGCATACTGGCGCCGACTCTCATTTGCGGGCGAGATAATCGCATCTTGTAGTTGAATTGACAGAGAGGTCCGTCCGATACCCGATATCGGACGATTATTGAGAAGTGTCTACTCGCTATGCACGAAACGAGTTTGGGTGATCCCCAGGCTTCGATCGTGGCCGTCAAACCCTCTGATCCGACGGCCGCGGCTGGTTCGGCTCTCCTGCCCAACGGGTTGGGCGGCTCAAAGTACTACCATAGCGCTTCTGCCGATAACGCGGCTCCATCCTCTTTAGGAGGAGCTTTGTCCGCATCTTGAGAAATTCATCCGACTAAGACTGGGTCCTAAGACTGACTGCAAAGGCCTACCGATATGACTAGCCGGTTTTTCAAGAATCCTTCAGGGGAATTTTTCCCGGTAAGTGCCCTGAAACCCGGCACCAAAAGGTGCTCGGGCATCACCGTCTCAAATATTTACCACGCGCCTATATGGTTCAAGTTTGACAATCGGCGCCCGCGCTGGCCCGCTGGTGCAGCTCGAACATCAACTGCTGTCCAAGTTCAATGCTACTGAGACTGAAGAAAGTTGCGTCCAGTCTCAGCGAGAACCACGAAATTAGCTCTCGATGAGAACTAATTGCTGATAGAATTTCAGTTATAGCTGCGTCCCAGGAAGGCCATCAACGTGCGATGTTCTCAAGTGTAAGGAGGAGAACATGAATTCTAGTCGCCGATATCTCTCACTCGCGCTTCTGCCACTCACAGTACTGTCCGCCGACGGACAGTCCCTGGCGCCCGATCCGGCGACCATTTATCTGCAAAACGCGTCCGACCGATTCCAGCAAACGGTCGATGTCTACACCGATGCGGACGCTGCCGGCAACCACTTTGCATACCGTGGAGAGTTCGACAGCAGCCAACAGCGAGTAAAAGTTCCTCCTATGGACGAGATTTCGTCTAACGCCGCATGTTTTGCCGGTATCACCTGTATCACGGCCACCTTCGATCCAACCCGACTCGATTGGGGAGGATGGTATTTCATGAACGGTGTATTGGGAGCACACGATCGCCAGCCGCAGGAGAATTGGGGCACCATTCCCAATGCCGGGTACGATCTGACGGGAGCTACTGAGCTGCGATTTTGGGCCAAGGGCGAAACCGGCAATGAGATAGTCGAATTCTTCGCGTTTGGGGTCGGCTACAGCGATCAGGGAAACGCACCTTACCCAGATTCATCGCGTAAAGTATCTACCGGACCGATCGCACTAACCACAGCATGGACCGAATACCACATTCCCCTGAATGGCGTGGACATACATTACGTGCTCGGCGGGTTCGGTTGGGTGGCCTCGCGTACGTACAACTCACAGCCGATTACTTTTTACCTTGATGAAATTCAGTATGTAAAGAGCCGTCCGGGAAGTCCTCGCTTCTTGGTCAGTTATGAAACCATAAAATCAGACAACGCGTTCGATGCTGTTACGAGAAATGCAGGTTTCACATACGATAACGCGGTAGCTTCGATCGCGTTGTTAGCATCTGGTGATCCCAGCCACTCTCGCACTACTGCGAATGCTCTAATTTATGCGCAGTCCAATGATCGTTTTTTTGGCGACTGGCGACTGCGCAACGCATACCAGGGCGGTGACATCATGTTGCCCCCCGGCTGGATGCCGAACGGCAGACTGAATACGGCGCGGATTCCGGGCTGGTATAACATCGACCGAACAAATTGGTTCGAAGACGAGACTCAGGTGGGCACCAGCACCGGTAACGTCGCGTGGGCGATGTTGTCACTGCTTTATTTTTATGAATCCACTCACCTGCCGGCTTACCGCATCGCCGCTGATCGGCTTGGCGACTGGGTCATTGGCAATGCGTGGGATTTCAACATCACCGGGGGCTTTACCGCGGGCTACACCGGTTGGGAGTGCGGAAACGACCCCGCGTGTCCGACTCACCATTACGTCAATGGGCAATGCAAACGGCTATACAAGGCAACCGAGCACAACATTGACCTGTACTCGGCCTTTTCGCGGCTCTTTGTCCTGGAACATCTGCCCCGTTGGGCGCAGGCTGCGCAGCACGCGAAGATGTTTTTCTTGAGCACGTGGGATCCCATGGAGGGCAAGTTCTGGGCCGGCACCCTCGAAGACGGCTTAACACTGTCGAAGGACGTCATACCCGCCGACATTCAGGCATGGGCCCTCGAAGCCTTGGGATCGCAGGCGGCCCCTTATATGGCGGCTCTGAACTACGTCGAGCTTCACCACAAAACCAGCCTTGGTTATGGCTTCAAACAGAATGGAAATAATTCTTGCGGCGACTGGACTTGGTTTGAAGGCACCAGCCAAATTGCATTAGCTTATCTGCTTACTGGCAACGAGGCGAAGTGGCAATCCATCTTGTCGACCGCTCGAACCGCAGAACTGAATACGGGTGCGATGCCTGCAACCGACGGCCCATGTCTTAATACCGGGTTCTTCCTGGATGACAACCAGCCTTGGTTGTATTACCCTCGCGCGCATGTCGGCGCGACCGGTTGGCTCAGCCTGGCCCAGCTCGGTTTTAACCCATTTCGCGCCGATCTCTATACGCCCCGGCTAGAGAGTCCTAAGTTTCCGTTGAGCGCGCACGTCGGTTCCAGCTCGACCGGAACCGTTAGACTGCAGAATCCGGGCACCGGGGTATTGGAAATCCGAGCTCTTTCGGTACAGGGCGTTGATGCTCATAGTTTCACTGTTTCAAATACTTGCGGGTCTGCTCTTCCCGCCGGGCGAGATTGTGCGATAACGGTAATCTTCACGCCCTCGACCGTGGGCCGTCGAACGGCCTCGCTAAGGATAACAGTAATCGAGATGCCATCGGGCTTAGAGGTCACGTTCCCCGATGTCCCAATCTCTGGGATGGGAACGGTGCCTATAGGTCATGTACCCCAGCGTAGTCGCCGTGAAATGTGAGCCTCTAACTTCGGTGGGAAGCATATCGCTGCTCCAAATTGTTCTTCACTTAATTGCTTGATTGCCAGACCCGAAATCTCTCTTTGGATTCCAATTCCAAGTTTGTGCATTGACCATTCAACGTACACAGCTAATGTCGATTCTAGCCACTGATGGAGCGAGTCGAGCAAGGCGCATGCACGGGTGATGCGGATCTGCAGTCGCTCGTCCGGAGGCCGGCCTCGAATCTCGCTTTCAATGACATACAACTCCGCAATGCGTTTCAGGGCTTCGGCGGCCAGCGCCGAAGCGTGCGCAACCTGCAAGTCGTAGAACTTGCGCCGCACGTGGGCCGAGCAGGCCGCTTCCTGGATCTGCTCGGCGTCATGAAGATGATGGAATCCCGTCGTATTCGTCAGATCGCAGAGCGTTTCCCAGCGGAGGTTTTCTGGCCCAGACTATGCGGAGGTAGATGGCGGAAAACCCATACACGCAAAGGTGGTAAGCAGTGTTGCGCTCCTGCGTAGAAACTGCAACCGTAGCTCCGAATACAGCACTGGTCTGGTACAGCGGCACGTCCCTCACTGCGGGACGAGCAAGCGTCATGGCTTACACGCCCGGAAGAACTCGTATTGGCAGTGGTACGCCGGATGGCAACAGCATGACTCATGGCGCTTGGTCGCGACTTGCAATGTGAAGCGTGAGGAGTTAACGCGACTCTTGGAGCAGGGGGCGACGACCGTGCGCTAGTGACAGTTGCAGTCAATTGGCGTCGAAAGCATCAACCCCGACTCCCTAACGTACGGCTGGCTGCTGGTCTGCTGAAAAAAACCATTGAGCCAATACGAGCAGGCGCTCGAGGACTACCGCCAGGTGCAGGAGTTTGAGCCGCGTAATGTCGGGCAGCTTTCCCCGTCTAACTTGTATAGGCGAGTTCATCCCGAAAACACCGCCAACTACTAAAAGAAGTTCTTGAAGGCCCGTCCATTCGGACCGGGAACTAGGAAGCAAGATGGTCACCGGCCACATTTCGGTCGTAATACCGCCTATTGTCGGGTGCTGAGTGGTTGCCTGCCAAGGATTCCGCACCGACTCTCCAGAAGAAATTGAGCTCAAGTTGGCGCGGTTTCTACCGCAACTACGCTCTCCAGAGTGAAGGAACAAACAAACAGAAAGAAGTCACGGGAGCACACAACTGAGAGGCTAATCAGCTTTGACCCCACGGGATAACCATCCCGCCTTCGGGAGAGAAAGTAAAGCTTGGCCAACCCAAGAGCTGTCTATTAATCCCCGGAAGGAGGCCAGAGATGCAAGCGACGATTACCTTGGGGCCGTTCATGAGATTTTATCTGTTGCTGATTACGACGAAGAGAGGAAACTACGGGGCCAGCAACCTCTTTCATCCCCAGTACCAGCGGCGTTGTTCTTGTCGTATCGTTCAAACTCCATCATCATCGAGGAACGCCCCCCTAAGCACAGCATTGCGGAGCGCCACATGTTAGCAAGGCTGAGTTTTGCGTCCATTTCCTGTATAGCGGCCCTCCTGGTCGCGATAACATCCGGTGCACCTCTATCAGCCCAGGATAAGAAAGAGGTTCAGCATTTTTCTGAGGAGGCGCTGGAGCGTTATAAGACCGAGAAGCCACGCACTATTGTTGAACATGCCGACGTCCTGGTCCTGCAAAATGACGATACTTTCAGTTTCGATTCCGACGGTAGGGTTGTGCACACCGCATACCGCGTGTACAAGGTACTCACGCAGCAAGCGGCCGAATGGGATGAGGTGTCCGTCCACTGGGAACCATGGCACGAGGAGCGACCCACCATTCGGGCCAGAGTTATCAGTGCGGACGGTGTCGTTCACCAGTTGGACAGCGCGACCATTACCGACTCTACGGGCCCACTGGAGCACAGCCACGCCGATTCGGACGATTTTCCGTGAGGCATTCGAGCGTGCGGCTTTGCCCTATTTCCATCCGCACAGCATACGCAAGACGCTGGCCCGGCTGGGTGAGCAAGTCTGCCAGTCGCCGGAAGCGTTCAAGGCGTGGAGCCAGAACCTTGGACATGAACAAGTACTCACGACCTTCACGAGCTATGGAAAGGTGGCGACGGATCGGCAGGGGGAGCTTATCCGGGGAATCGGTATGCCCAAGCCATCAACGCAATCCGTTGTGGAAGACCTCGCGGAAGCCGTTGCCAGAAAACTGCGGGACGCAGGAGCGCGCCTTCCTGCGGGGTAGTAGCGCGCTTGCGCTATGCCGCAGAGCCGCGAAACAGCAGCATCTTGCCGCCGCGCTGGGTTTGCTCCAGATAATCGGCCCATTCCTGCATCATCTTCGCCCGTGGCTCCAGGTAGAGCGCGTGGTTGTAGGTCGCGCTGACGGCATTGCGCGGCGCGTGGGCAAGCTGCAACTCGATGTGTTCGTGGTTGAAGCCCTGCTCATGCAGGATCGTGGAGGCGAGCCCACGGAAGCCATGGCCGGTCATGCGGCCCTTGTAACCTATGCGCTCCAGCGCCTTGAGGATGGTGTTGTTGCTCATCGACTTCCTGGCGTTGCGGTCACCGGGGAAGAGCCATTCGCTCTGGCCGGTGAGTGTTCGCAGGGTGTCCAGCACATCTAATGCCTGTCTGGCCAGAGGGACGATATGCGGAGTCCGCATCTTCATGCGCTCAGCCGGAATATCCCAGCGCGCTGCCTCAAGGTCAAACTCAGCCCATTTTGCGCCAATCAGTTCACTCGTGCGCACGAAGGTGAGAGCCATCAATTTCAACGCCAACCGCGTGACGTGTGTCCCCTGATAGATCTTTCCTTCGGCGCAATAAGTCTGGTAGCCGCTTTACTGGTAGGCCCGGCGTTCGTAGTATTGATTCCTTCTCTGCTCGTTCACATAGACAAATTTCACGCGTCCCCGGGGATTACAGCCTTAGACGCAATAGCTCAGTGGCTCGGCATTGCGTGCATGAGTAATCTTGTCGATGCGCTTTGTCTGTTGCTGTTGATCTTGATCATGGCGATTCTTCTTGCGCATCGCCTCGCCTGGCCTTTGCTCAAGCGGCCAATCTATGCGGCCAACCGGAAGCAGCTCATCAAGAATACGAAGCTGCTAGGTACCCTCGGCACAATGCTCCTGCTGTACGCCTTCCCCAACAACTCTGTCGTCAAATGGATCACTCACTTCCTGCCAAACCTGAAGGGCCGTTAGCGGGGGGATAAAATTTTGAACGCCGTCCCTCAAAAGAGCGCCGCAATCCCTTTTGATGCATGAATGAGAAATTGTCGATTTTCAGAAATTTCTTGTTCATGCGTTCATGTAAATAAATGGGCTATCGCGGGCTATTTAGGAGTGCCCGTCAAGGTTTGCTCCTACTTGGGAAGACCTCGGTTCGGTGACGTTCGAGAGGAAATTCGTATCAAGGCAATTAAGCAACTCAACAGCGGCCTGAGCGACCATGAACCTCGAAAGGTTCAGCGGCGTGGTTTCTTTGCCATTTCCGATTTGTAGTTGTTTGCTCGCAAGTAGCTGTGCATACCGACGCGAGAGGTCCACATCAACGTGTGCTCCGCCTTCTTTATTAGCAAGGCCAAGGACAATTTCCTTGCGCGTGAGGCCCCCGATGCCGGGAAGGATTAACGATGGCCTAGACCACCACGCACCCAATATGACGGACGTCATCCCTTCGGTTGTCCTCTCTGCATTAAAGAAAACCCCTTTATCTGAGATCGTAGTGGCTATTGGAACAAACATGACTATCGCGCGTTTAGCACCATTGGGCGGCGGCGTCTCCGCCAAGTGCGGCACGCGCGTAAAAAGCTTCAAGTCCAGGTAATTGGGCATGAGTTGCGCAAGCAAGGGCTTAGAACTACTTGCCTCATGTACCAGCACGCGGATTGTGGTCGCCAAGCGAAGCGCCTCTGTGAGATCGCCAGATTCAAAGTCTTTTATCGACTTCTCCATGAGGTGGCCTGCTCTTCGAGAGCGTTAAGCAGGAATGCTCGCTTTTCGTCGCCTGTCATCTTCGGCATCGTTCACTGCCTCTCGGCTAGCGCGTCTTCATAGGCAAGAAGAAAAGCTAGATCATCCAACCGTAGGGCTTACGTCTCACTGACGGCTGAGGAGCTTCAGGGACTTCGATGAAGACATTCCTACATACGCGGCACTGTCGGCGGGTGCCGCCAGCGTGGTGGTGCTGTGGTGTAAAACGTATCAGCTTGCCCTTGTCGTCATAACACGGCTGGCAATAAGGACCTTCTTCGCCAACGAAGTAGTAGTTGGCTTCTCCCACTTGCCGACTCTCGGGTTTCTCTTTCTCAGCGTCCAATTGCCGCTGTAGCTCCGCATTCTCTTCTGTTAGGCGCACTATCACCGATCTCAGGTCTAAGAAGTCGTTGTAGAGGTCGCTGATGCTCTCTTTCAAGTCGGCGTCCTTGGATGCTCTTGCCCGATCTCGGACCCAGTTAAGGCCCTTTGATACTTTTTCAACGATTCCCAAAGCCGTCGCAACCGTTGTTAGTTCCATGAGCAAAGAATAGCAGGGCGGTCGATAGCCTTTGCGCCCACGACTCGCCCACACCACTTAAGGAATAACATTGGTTGTTGGCATGTCCCTCACCCAACCACACCGTGCTGTTCTTCCCCTCGCGATCACTCACGGTCCTGCCTGCAGACAGCGCAAGCGTAGAGATTATCTTGCGTGAAAAGGCACACGCTTTAGTATCTTGCTGGGAGCAAAAATTCGCGTAACTTATTGATTTCAATGGCGGAGAGAGTGGGATTCGAACCCACGTTAGAGTTTCCCCTAAACACGCTTTCCAAGCGTGCGCCTTCAGCCACTCGGCCATCTCTCCGTACTTGAAGAATCAATAACTTAGCACAAGCCCAACAGCACTAAAATCCGCCGTGTGACGCGGATTGTGCCGTAGCCCCTCACTGTGCCCTCGATTTACTGGAGATTTCCTCGAACTTTGCCGCCCGGCGGGCGTCCAGGGCGTCCAGAGCCTCCCGCTTGGCCTCGATTCGCACGTGTGAGTAGTGCTCAAGCATCCGGCGCGACAGGTGACCACTGATAGATTCCATCACGTGATCGGGAACACCTGCCTCGGCCAGCTCAGTGATGATTGTATGGCGCAGATCGTGGAACCGCAACTTGGGCAGTCCGGCTTTGTCTCGCAGATTGCGCCATGCAGTATCCCACTTCTTCACGGGCCGAGTTGGGTCAAGACGCCCCCACTGCCTTGCATACCAAACGTAATGCTCGGGATCGGTGAAGCCCAGCTTCTCGGCACGCGACCTACATCGTTGCAAGGGCCTTTCTTGCCGATTGATTGAGTGGTATCACCCGATGGCTGCTTTGGTTCTTGCTGCGCGTGACCCGAATCACGCCCTCAATCAGGTCCACGTTTCGCCATTGCAAGTGCTTTACTTCAACTGGCCGGAGGGAGGTATTCGCAGCCACAACTGCCGCGAGATAGACAGGCTCCCACTCGGGATTGCTGCTGGCAACTTCCAGGAGTCTGTGCTGTTCTTCGTAGGCCAAAGCACGGCCAATCGGCTGACGCTGTCTCCGGCAGTTGCTTAACTCGTTCTTCGATTGTTCGCCACAGTCCGAAGTGTTTCAGCACGCGACTCAGGGCCCCCACATCCATGTTGATTGTCCGGTTTGCAGTGCCATTCTTCTTGCGTTCCTGTTGATAGCGCTGAATCGCGCCCGGCGTGATTGCGGAGATTCTTATATCTCCGAAGAACTTTTTGACCATGCTGAGTCGCTCGGTCTCTAGTTCATGGGTTCTGGGAGAGCAGCGCACCGCTTTGTCGTCCAGATAACGCTGAGCCGCCTCAAACAACTGTTTTGGCGCAGCAGAATCCGCCAGTTTCCCAGCCCTGGCCAGCTCGATTACGTTCCGTTCCTCGGTGCGAGCTTTCTGCCAATCTTTCGTTTTTAATGCGCGACGATACCGCCTGCCGTTCTCGGTGAAGTCCGTCCAGTACCAGCCGCCTCTCTTGTAGATCATGGCTGTCGCCTTTCTTTTCGTCCGCTGCCCTTCGGCCTGCCGCCCAATTTCCCGTTTTCACGCGATGCACGCCGCTTTGCGCTTCGATTTGGCCTCACCGCGACAGGCTGGGCAGTAGCAAACCAGCGGGATGTTGTGGATTGAGCACTTCATAAGTCAGTAGTATAAACCTAACGTGCTAGGATAGCAATAGGAAAGTGCAAAAAATATCGTGGAGTGTCCCGCATTTTGTCCCGCTTTGCCGTCTCGAAAGGGGGGCGGTGGTGTAGCCTGCTTCCCTCGCTGATCTCAGGAGAGCGCCTGAGCCGGGTGTCCCGGGCTGATGTCCCGGTTCAGCGTCCCGCATTTTCCGAGCTGTCCCGCTGTCTCAAACCCTACCTTTGGGACAGCGAGACATTAGTCGCTATGTAATAACCCTTCCCGTTGGGCGCGCTTCCTGAGCCGCTCTGCTTTGCCTTTCGATATGCCCAGTTCTTCAGCGGCATCACGAATGCTTACTCGCTCCTGAAATAGCCCTACCGCCCTCTGCAGCAATGCATCTTCGGCATCTCTGACGCTCCAATGCGCCGCTCCAGTCCCCTCCAATTGCATTCGTACCTCGAATGCCTTCGCTTCATCGCCGTGAAAGCCTGCGCGTTTTTCTCGTATCGAATCTCGCAGCGCAAGCCTTCACTGCGGAATATAATCGGATGGATGTTGGAGTAGCGATTGATAGTATCCAACGAGTCCTCGCGGCGAGAAGTACCACGCTTTGTGCTCCTGATTTACCAGCATGATGCACCACGAGAACAGAGCGATCGCTTGCTGTCGCAAGGCGCAAGAGCCATCCCTGTACTGGAAGCCAACTCTCGCCCTTCGTTTTCCTTGCCGGACGGCAGAAGCGCGCTCAAATTGTCGAGCACGAGCAGTTCGGCGTCTGAATCTCGCGTTCTATCAGTGCTTGGCCTTGTGGCGTGGACAGATCGGGCATTGGCTGGTATTCTGCATATCAGGCGTAATGATCCGCAGGAAGTCGGGGGCAGGTATTTGCGGCTCCGATGTTTGACAGTGCCTGCTTGAATCGATCTGAATGCGCTGCTGCAGAGTTGCTTGCGGGCAGCTCGCCATCAACGAACAAGCACTCTTGCGCGGCTTTGGTGCGTTCCAGCGGAGAAAACTGCCGCCACGCGCAACAGTGAGAGCGATCCCTAAGCGCAGAGATACGTCTTTCCCACGCCCCTTTTGGAATAGAGCATCGCCAGATCCTTGTACCGGAAGAAAGGGAGCGAGCACCATCTCGCGAGGCAGGAATGTCCAAGCTGCCAGAAACTCGCCAAGCGGACAAGTCGCTGAGACTGATTTGATTGAGCGATCGATCCGAGAGGTTGACAGCAATTCCGACGTCTCGTCTGCTTGCACTCCTCAAGAGTGGTGCCGGGTAGCGAGCGCAGTCGTCTGAAGAGTTTCGGCATGATAGTGCGATCTCCGGAGAAGTCGCCTTACTCGGATAATCGCCTTGCAAAGCTGGATTGATATTGCTATTGCTCCGCTCGATCGCTCCATATTCCAGATCGGCTGAAATACGGCGCTGCCTCCGATGCTCGGTAACGTCGTGATCAAGCCTGAGTTGAAAAGCTCACAGAGTCAAAGCTGCCTTGAGCTGCGGCCCAGATCAAGCATTGCGCGAAAGATATGCCGATGGTGACAATCAAGCGAGAAGTCCTCGGGTAGACAACAGCTTCGGCCGCATTGACCTCCACTAGCTCACTCTTGAGCAAGAGGGTACCTAGGAGAGATCGCTCGGCTTCAGATGTTCGCCGGGAGATCCCGTTGACTTCAACGCCTTGCGGCCACAGTCCACCTCACCTCGCGCAGGACGGATGAATTCAGCCATGCATCGAACGCACTCGCGATCAAAACGCAACGATTTCGTTCCGATGCGGGTGTGACGGCACCTTTCGCAGGCGAACTGCCTTTCGCAAGAAACCAACGCTCATGCCGACGTGTCGGGCTGCTTCGGTGATAGTTGAGCCACTTCTTATCTATTTGCACGTTAGCCACCTCTAGAGTGTCATTCGTCGTAGCAGGTGTTCTATCCTGCCAGCCGAGATGCACAATGAGGCATCACGCATAGCGTGGTGCAATGCAAGAGAATGCGTGGGCTTGCGTGGGCTTGCGTGAAAAAGCTATTTCAGGTGCGGTTTTTCCCTGAGAACACGTGAGATGTTCTTGTCAGCTTCGGCATTCACTCGTTTCGGGTCACAGCGCATCCAGCGCTCACCCTCGGTTCGGGTCTCGTATCCTGCTGCACTCCAAATCTCTTTCTGAGTAAGCCGCTTGCCTTTTTTCTCGCGCACCTCACGTTGATAAGTTTCGATCATGGCCTTTGCGTTCTTCTGCGCAGCTTTTTGCGGGAGCGCCATGCTGTGCATTGGGTTTTCGCGTACAAGGCTTACTCTGTGCCCTGGCAACGCTCAGCAAATACGCATCGTACTTCTTCCATTCGGGAGAAGCCCGATATAGTTTCATCACTTCCGACTCGACACCACCGTAGTGGCTAATCCACCTGTGCACACGCTCGTCCCCCTCAGTGAAGCAGGCTTCAATCGTGAATTGCCGGAGAAACTCTTCTGCGAATTGCTTGAATTGCTCGACTGTCCATGTTCCATCTAAGCCCAGTCTTCGGCCCTCTTTTGCGAACGAGAGGAATACTCGGAGTATGAAGGTGCGGAGTCTAGGCTCATCGGCGGAAGTGCTGCGCCCCAACCAAGGCAGTTGCACCCTCTGCTTCTCAAGCTGCCTCTTGGCTCGCTGGCGTTCAACTTCTACGGCGGCTTGTGATGCTTCGGGGAAATCCGAAATGTAGTACCAGTCCATCGCTCCCTCGGCGATTCCCTCAGTGGGTTCGCCGCCAACCGGACAGGGTCTCCGGCTTTCGCCCGGCCAAGGCTAGGCGGCTATTCTGAAAAATAACACGGCCCTTGGCAGCAAGGTGCCAGAGATTGCCTGAAAGAATGCGGCCACACCCTCTCAGCAAGAGACCTACTAGGCCCAAGTAACCGATTGGATACCTCAACCCTGGGTGGTACAATCCGACTTCCAGCCAGACCATACAACTTCCATTCTTGTTCCACGAGGGCCACTTCGGATGCCACGCGCCACAGGTACGAAGTCAGCGAAGTCCAAACCGAAGCTCAAGCCAGCCGAGAGTTACAAACACCCCGAATCTGACAGCCCGATGCGGCCTGAAGTCGGAACGCAGGCCCAGTTCAAGAAGAAGCTCCCGCCGAAGGCGTACGATGTAGCGAAAGGGTATTTCCAGCTTACTGAGTCCATTCTAGAAGCAATGATTGATGCGACAGTGAGGCCAAATCTTCCGGTGGTTTTCGTTCTAAATCGTCCGTTTTTTCACGCCTGTTACAAAGGGATGTGGACATGCCTGACTGAAAATCCCAGCAAAATACCGGACGATCTTTTGCAGCTGGGCGTTGATATCGACGAAGCTATTGAGCAAAAGTTTGAGGAATGGAATGCTCCTTTCTTCAATCAGGCGCCGATGGGAAGATATGCTGCTTTTCTTGAGAGTCCGATACAAAAACAGTTATCAGACGAGGGTAAGATAAAACCGAGCACTCTGATTGAGCGGTTGCATACAGACGTACATGGAGGACTGCCATCGCTTGTCTACTACCAGCAGTTGATGCAAGAGGGAAACGTGCTTCATGCCGCGAAGGAACTCTGCGTGTTCGGACATGATCCGCTTTATCTCAACCTTCGATTCGCAATATCCATGCGTTTCCCCGATGGCCCCGTGGCTCGTGAGAACCTTTTGGCTGATCCCTTCGCACAACAGATACTTGCAATCCACGGAATGCCAGAGCCATAAGATGTATCGCCGCGTCAATGCCTTAGGTGGTATGCTGCCCTGCGTAATGTACAGAATCATCCCGGCCCGAGTAATTGTTGAGATTTATCTTTCGACCCCTCGTAATCTCGAAGTTGTTCGCCATACCTTCTGGTTCCAGGAGCGTCTTCGCATGTCGCCCGAAGTTGGCGCAGGATTTCGCCTCTGCTGCGCCGCTGAACGAATCTGACACCCGTTCCAAGCTAATTGACCCTGCGATTCACGCTTGTGGGTGGACGGAAGACCTCATCAGGCGGGAGGAAACGGCGGGAGCTATTCGAGATCATTGAGGGCAGACCGCGACGGCAGTCGAGAGGCAGCGATCGACTATACCTTGCGCGTGAAGGTCAACGCGGACACACAACCTGTCGCTCTTGCGGTGATCGAGGCTAAGGCTGAGCACCTCCCGCCCAATCATGGCCTAGAACAAGCAAAGCAGTACGCAGCCTGCAAACGGCTCAACGTGCCGTTTGCCTTCTCCAGCAATGGGCACCTCTTCGTGGAATACAACCGCTTTACTGGCATAACCTCCGCACCGCGTCCCCTCCAAGAGTTCCCGTCCCCAGAAAGCCTTCGGGTGCGCTGACGAGCAGCACATGCGCTTCGGCCTCGTCGATAGATGCAGCGAAGCCTCTGTTGGCGCGGTATGTGGGCGGAGAAGCAAACCGCCGCTACTATCAGGATGCAGCGATTCGAGCCGTTCTAGAGAAAATCGCCCGTTGCGAGCACACTTGCGAACCCAAACGGGCATTGTTGTCACTGGCAACAGGCGCTGGGAAAAACGTTCATCGCAGTCAACCTGCTCCGTCGAATCGCTGATGCAGGGCAGATACGGCGTGCATTGTTTGTCTGCGACCGCGACGAGCTTCGCACCCAAGCTTCTGCCGCTTTTCAAAACTCGTTCGGCAATGATGCCGCTGTTGTCACAGGGGGAAATCCGCAGAAGAACGCTCGCGTGCTGATTGCGACGTATCAGACGCTGGATGTTGACAACGAGCAGGGCACGGCCAACTTCCTTGCCGACAACTATCCACCTGATTACTTCAGCCACATCGTAATTGACGAGTGCCACAGGTCTGCGTGGGGCAAGTGGTCGGCAGGTCTTCAGGCGTAATCCAAAAGCTGTGCAGATTGGACTGACTGCCACCCACGATAACTCAGATGCACCAGAAGATTCACCCGAAGCTGACGCGGATGCGAAGATCACGGCAGACAACATCCGCCACTTCGGAGCGCCTGTCTATGAGTACGACATGGCTCAGGGCATCGAGGACGGCTACCTTGCTGCTCTGCGAAATCCAGAAAGGGCGAGTCAATATTGACGAGACTGGCATATCACCATGGAGGACGTGCTTGCTCGGAATCCAGTGGATGCCAACACTGGCAGGCCGATCACCACGAGCGGAATTGCAGGCGATCTACGAGAAGACCACCTATGAGGATCGCATTCTGCTGCCGGATCGCGTGATAGCGATGTGCCGGTGACTATTCAACTACCTGCTCAAGACAGGAGGGCCGGAACAGAAGACGATCATCTTTTGCGTGCGTGACCGCCACGCAGATGACGTTGCCGCCGAGATCAACAATCTTTATGCACGCTGGTGTGCGGACAACCGAAAAGCGCGAGCTGGAGAACTATGCTTTCAAATGCACTGCGTCGGTGACGGGCGAGAGACTATCCTGCCCGACCTTCGGGGGTCATCCAGCTCGTATTTTGTGGCTACGACTGTTGAGCTGCTCACCACGGGCGTTGATGTGCCAAACGTGCGCAACATCGTCTTCTTCAAGTACGTGCGCTCGCCAATCGCTTTCTATCAGATGGTTGGACGCGGCACGCGACTGCATCCGCCCAGCAACAAGCTCACCTTCTGTGTGTACGACACAGCGAATGATACGCGGCTGTTCGGGCAGGAGTTCCGCACGAAAGCTATTGTGTCGCGCCCATCCACAGGCTCAGGGCCGGAACCGCCGCCGATTCTGCCGCCGATTCAAGTGGAAGGCTTTGACGTGCAGGTGACCGATGCGGGCCGATTGATCGTGACGCAAGTCGATGGCAAAGCGATGCCGGTTACAGTGGAGGAATACAAGGAACGGTTGGCTGCGAAGCTGGTTGAAGAAGCTGCACGCTTGACCATTTCCGCAGCAGCTGGGTTCATCCGGTGCAGCGGCGCGAGTTAATGGGGCGTTTGCCGGACGCGGGCCGCTCTCCGCTGGTCGTCCGCCAGTTGGAGGAAATGGACGACTACGACTTGTATGACATTTTGGCAGAACGAGGTTATGGGGCAGAACCACGCACCAGAACGGAGCGGGCCGAAGCTTTCGCGTACAAGAATGCAGGCTGGTTAAAGGAGATGCCGACACGTGCTGCGGAGACAATTAAAGCACTGGCAGCACAGTTCAAACGAGGTGGAACAGACGAGTTAGAGAACATGCTGATCTTCCAGACGCCTGAGGTGGTCCGCGCTGGTGGAATCGCTGGGCTGCGCGAATACGGCACTCCCTCGGAAGTGCTGGCACAAACCAAAGAGAGGATGTTCGCCGCGTGAGCACCGCCCCCGTTTTATCCACTCTGGGCGTACGCCAGTCGTTACCTTGGGGTTGGTGTTCCGTAATGCTGGGCGATGTATGCGAAACCACCAGTGGAGGAACTCCGAGTGGTAGCGTTGCTGGCTACTACAACGGTGACATACCGTGGGTAAAGTCATCAGAGCTTAGGGACGGGCTGATAGAACAAACGGAAGAGCACATCACACAGGCGGGTCTCAGCGAATCAAGCGCAAAGCTGTTTTCTCGCGGGACTCTGCTGATGGCGATGTATGGCGCTACAGTCGGTAGGCTGGGAATTCTGGCAATGCAAGCTGCGACTAATCAAGCTGTGTGTGCAATCTTCCCTAAACCTGCGCTGGATCGGGATTTTCTCTTCTATTACCTACTTCACATAAGGCCGTCGCTCGTTGAGAGCAGTTTTGGCGGTGCCCAGCCGAACATAAGTCAGGATGTAATTCGTCGGCTCGCGATTCCGCTGCCACCCCCGCTGTACAAGATAGCATCGCAAAAACACTCCGCGAACATCTTTCAGCGACCCAGCGGGCGCGTGTTGCCGCCGAAGCGCAGCTTGCGGCTATCCGTCAGCTTATGAGCGCCTATTTGAGACAGTCCTTGTCAGGTTCAACCTGCAAACCCAGAGCGTTGAGCGAGGCTCTTGTTGAAGTCTCCGCTGGAGTCGGTAGTAGCTGGAACTCGTACCGGGTAATAGGCGTGACGAGAGCAGGGCTTGCCCTCGCGAAGGAAAAGGTTGGTAAACGGCCAGAACGATACAAACTGGTCATGCCGGGAACAATCTTCTACAACCCAATGCGTATCCTTCATCGGCTCAATCGCCTTCGTGGATGAAGGACGAAGAGCCGGGCATCACCAGCCCCGACTACGTCGTTTTGAAGACGAAAGACGAGGCGTTGTTGGATCCGCGTTGGTTCTACTACTGGCTGAGGTCAGAACAGGGTGATAATTTTCGTCAAGACACTGGTTCGAGGCGCAGTGCGCGAGCGAATGTTATTCAGACGACTGGCCGGTGCCAGCTTGACGTTGCCGGGTTGGGATGCTCAGGTCGAGTGTGCCAACAAACTGAAGGCGGCCATTCATCTTTCTTCAAAGATAGCCGACCAACTAGCAACGATGGGAGAGCATGTTCCAGCAGCCATTCTTCGTCACGCTTTCAACGGAGAGTTCTAATGTCCGACAATCAAGCACTGTGGGGTTTTCACATTTATGCGCAAGGCGATGCCTTCGTAAAGGCGGGGTACATCGCCCTTGGCTGGGCTGAGATGGGGGACCTAAGCGGTATCCCTCCGACCCGTGAGGCGTTTAAGGCAAAGACACTAAAGGTGTATGGCGAACAGGGTCACATCTCAAATTCGGCGGGACAACTCTTCCGTTTTGTGCACGAAATGAAAAGAAGGGGACAGTGTCCTTTACAGATCGAAAGTTAGACCGCCAGATTCACCTCGGCAAAGTGAAAGGCCCTTATCAGTACAGACCCGACTTGGACGCCGCATATTGCAACGTCAGAGCAGTCGAATGGAGCAAGCCCGTTCCTGCAACAGCGGTTCCTCAAGGCGCACTCCACGAACCGGCTTCGTCCTTGACGCTCTTCCAGGTTCGTAATTACGCTCAGGATTTCGAGGCAGTGTTTTCAGGCAAGAAAAAGAAAGATACCGACGAAGATGATGAGGCCATCGGTTTTGCGGCTGAGGAAATCCAGCTTTCAACGCAGACATTCGTTCTGAAAGAACTCGAACGCCATTTCAAAGGATACCCATTCCAAGAGTTCGTCGCTAACCTGCTCGAAACGATGGGTTATCGAACGCTGGTACAGCAGAAAGGCTCAGACGAGGGGATAGACATTATTGCACATAAAGACGAACTCAAACTCGAACCGCCGATTATCAAGGTTCAAGTGAAAAGCGGATCGGGGAAGCGTTGGCGGGCCTGACGTTCGAGCACTGTTCGGGAATCTCGGGGACGGAGAGTACGGCCTCTTGGTCACGCTGGGCACGTTATCAGCTCAGGCAATCGACTTTGCCAAACGCAAACCAAACCTGCGACTGATCGGCGGCGCGGAACTTGTGGATTTTGTTCTTACCCACTATGAGGTGCTTGACTCTCGCTTCAAGGCGAAAATTCCTCTTACGAAGGTTTACGTGCCTCAACCAGCCGATAGCGAACTCGGAAAAGCATGAAAGCCAAGTCGAAACGGAAACGGCAAGCGGCTGGCAACGCAGCAGTCGGTGAACTCGGCCGTCAAGAGCATCTGCGACATCATGCGCCGCTCCAACTGCGCGGGCGCGATGCAGTACGTCCCCGAACTGACGTGGATTCTGTTCCTGCGCATCCTGGACGAGCGAGAGACGCGGCGAAGCGGAAGATGGCAGACGCGGTGGGGCAGCAGCCTTCACCCCTTCCCTGGAGCCGCCCTACCGCTGGCGCGATTGGGCCGCGCCCGACGGCCCTGCAAACGGCAAGAGCTGGCAGTTCAGGGATCACTGGGCGCTTTCTTCAACTTCGTCAACGGCGAGCTGCTCCCTGCCCTGAAGGGGCTGAAGGACGCGCGCCGAACGCTACGCCGCGCCAGAAGGTCATCAGCGAGATCATGACCGGCGTCGAGCGCGTCCGCATCGACACCGAGCGGAACTTCCTGGACGTGCTGGACAAGGTGCACGAGATCACTACCAAAGCGTTGACGACCACCCACGTCTTCACCCTGTCGCAGGTCTACGAAGGCTTGCTGCTGAAGATGGGCGAGAAGGGCAACGACGGCGGCCAGTTCTTCACCCCCGCGAGGTCATCCGGGCGATGGTGCAGGCGATCGACCCGAAGATCGGCGAGACGGTCTACGACCCCGGCTGCGGCACCGGCGGCTTCCTCGCCCAGGCCTTCGAGCACATCAGCGGGCAAGCTCGGCGCATACGGCACACGCCGAGCAGATGGAGACGCTCAAGCACCGGACTTTCTACGGCCGCGAGAAAGAGAACCTGATCTATCCCATCGCCCTGGCCAACCTGGTCCTGCACGGCATCGACCAGCCGAACATCTGGCACGGCAACACGCTGACCGGCAGCGAGACCTACGGCGGCCTGTTCGAGGGCGCGCCGCAGCCTGTTCGATGTGATCCTGACCAATCCGCCCTTCGGCGGCAAGGAAGGCAAAGAAGCCCAGACCCGCTTCGCCTACAAGACCGGCGCCACCCAGGTGCTATTCCTCCAGCACGTCATCGACAGCCTCAAGAGGGCGGCCGCTGCGGCATCGTGCTGGACGAGGGCGTGCTCTTCCGCACGAACGAGAACGCCTTCGTGCAGACCAAGCGCAAGCTGCTGGACGACTGCGACCTGTGGTGCATCGTCAGCCTGCCCGGCGGGCGTTTTCGCCGCGGGCGCCGGCGTGAAGACGAACCTGCTGTTCTTCACCAAGGGCTCAAGCCGACGGAGAAAATCTGGTACTACGACCTGTCGGACATCAAGGTCGGCAAGAAGACACCGCTGACCGCTGACAAGTTCGAGGATTTCTTCCGCCTGCTGCCCACTCGCGGCGACAGCGAGCGGAGTTGGACGGTGAGCCGCGAGCAGATCGACGCGAAGAACTACGACCTGAAGGCCGTGAACCCGAACGCCAAGAGTACCGAAGACACTCGCACACCTGAGGAGCTGCTGGACTTGATCGAGGCAAAGGGGAGAGAAGGGGCGGAGGCAATCGCGGAGTTGAGAGCAATGTCAAGAAGTGCGAAATAAGAGGTACCGTCGCCGAGGGAGGTGGTTATGCAGACTGCAACCGCTGCAGAGCCGATTCGCTTTCAGTCTCGTGCCCGTCGATTACAGGGGAGGGCGCTTGGGTTTGCAACGCTAGTGGCCTTGGCTGCGCTGCTTGTTGGGGCGACAGTCTTTGGCATTGTTGAGGTTTACATACCGGCATCGGAGCTGCTCGACGAGAGCCAAAATGCCCTAAAGAATGTCTCCTGCGACGATCAATCCTGCGACATATCGAAATTAGCTAACGACTTTTATTTCGTTGGGGCTGAATATCTCATAGATAAAAAAAGAAACTTCCTGCTTAACTTCGACCCGCCACAAGGGTTCCGCTCCCCTTTAAGTAGGTCAGATGTGTCCTTTGTCGCTCAATTTCATGAGCCGCAGACGTACTCCTCTCCTGCTCGCGAGACCTGGCGACTCTTGTCCGCTGAACGAACGGTTGGGGCGCATCCGTTGGCTGTATTGGTCGGGTACGCGGTGAATGTTTCGTGGCGACTTTATCTGCCTCTAACTGACTTTGGGGAAGTCGATCAGCAGATGCGGAATCAGCTCGCCAAGATCACAGACGGCATTCGCGAGAAGAATGGCGAGTTGGAAATCCCGGATATGCTGTTGCCGAACGATGGCTATGAAATCGTCGATGAGCAGAGCGGCGAAATCCTTTCGGGTGGCTACTGGCTTCCTGTGTTCCTCCCCAGTGAAATCGTTTACCCAACACAAGGCATTTCCTTTCATCTAGGAAAAAGGAACCTGTATCTCACCCGCACGACCGAAACGGGGCGCTTGATCGCGATGTCAATCTATCGTGTCGGCGAGTTGCCGTTCTTGATCCTCATGTTCGTATTGTTGTCTGTGATTGCGGGATTAGCCGGATATGTCTTCGCAATGACCGTGCTACGTAGCTACCTGCTGTTCCGAGAAACTGCTCCTCTTGCACTTGAGGATGCCTTGAAGTACGGCGAAGGTCCGGCAGTCGAGTTCAAGCGCGCTGTTTCGCTTGAAGGTACGAGTGCCGCCAATCAGGTGCTACAAACGGTCGCCGCGTTTGCAAACACTGGAGATGGGTCAGTGTTCATCGGTGTCGAGGACGACGGAAAAGTTAAGGGTCTGCCTCTGGAGAATCAAAAGGCGAAAGACAGCTTCTCCCATCGAATTTCACAGAAGATTCGGGACTGTATTAAGCCAATTCCAGTCACACGAGTTGACTTCCTCGAAGCGGGAGGATGCACGGTATGCCGTCTGTTCGTTCCGCGAGGGGACGACCCGCTTTACTACCTGGAGGGTACAATCTACGTGAGGTACGGATCGGCAGACATCAAGGCACAGCCTGAGCTGGTGGATCGCATCCTGAAGGCATACCACCGATAGGCACCCCTACCGTAAGGCACCCTCAAGCTCGCATCGAGCGTAACGCATTGTCCGATAGAATCCCGAAGGTTTTGAGGAGTTCGCGAAGAAATTGGGGCGTCTGCTGCACCCGCCGGGACGCGATGTGCGCTGCATTGTGAGCGTCGGGATGCTCACCGAAGGTTGGGATTGCAGCACCGTCACGCACATCATCGGGATGCCTTTGTTAAGAACTCCGGGCTTGGCTTTGCAGTCCCCTACCTGTACAACGGCCAGATGCACGATTACATCCCTGACTTCATCGTGAGGATGAAAGGCGAAGAGCGGGTGAACCTGATCTTGGAGACAAAGGGATACGACCCGCGCGCTGACGTGAAACGCGCTGCCGCTGAACGCTGGGTTGCCGCTGTCAACGCGGAAGGCTCTTATGGAAAGTGGGCCTTCAGAATGTTAAGAAGCCCAGCCGAGGTTCCGGCTGTGCTGGCTAATCTGGCAGCGGCGGTCACAGCGGCGGGCGCGTAAGAACAGGCCCGTTTAGCAGAAACGGGCCAAAAATAGCTGCCAACATTTCGGGAAACTGCTAACAGCTTAGGGTCAGTTTACTCATGCGAAACACCTTGAATCAGGCTTTCGCCGCGGCTGAGTCGGCCCAACAGTTCCCGCAGCTCCTCCCGTCGTTCCTCTAGAGTAAGCTGCGTCTCTGCCGATACGTTCAGCGATTGAACTGTTCGGCCTTCCGTGCGATCCGCTACTTCACGTGCTGCTTTCACGTCGCCTTGCCTAGCCAACTTGACAAGAGTCTCAGCGATGACAGCCGCCCAGGTCTGTCCGTTGGCGTTGGGCGCTTCCTGCTCTAACAGGCGCTCCAGTTCTTCGGTGATGGCTTTCTTCTTCGGTCTGCCGCCGGGATTCCCGCTCGTGCCCTTCGGCCAAGCCTTCAGATTCTCAACACGTCCGGCCACTGTTTCCTCACTGTTCTGAGTGGGATTCTAACGCACAAAGCCGATTCGCAGCTCGTTGTTAGGATTAGATAGGAAATATCGGCCAGAGCTGAGACCCCCTGGGTCGCAACGACGTTTACAGACTCTTCCGCTTGCGAAGCGGGAGGAAGCTGTTTTTCGTGGTGACCCGCCTCGGTGACCACTTCTCCGCGATTGCCGAATTTTGAGAATGTCGCTTCCACGGCATCGGCCTGAGCACGAGGAACACTGACTCAGGCTGGCAGCCCGTGAGAACTCAATGGCATGTGACGCGGATTGTGCCGTAGGTCGTGGGTAGCACCACATATTATCTGGTGTTACTACGACTCCCCGTCACGACGGGAATGCCGCCAATCAATGAGAGGCGTAACACGTTAGATCAGAATGTCGCTCTTGGTGAGAGAGTGGAAGGGCACTTTCCAAGCGTGCGCCTTCAGCCACTCGGCCATCTCTCCGTTCGGGAAGCGTGCTGCGGAAGGTCCTGAACGTCAGCGCTGTTTCATTGTAACGGAAGAACTCCCGATTCGGTCGGGCGCTCGCCTTTCGTCAGACTTGGTTGCACGGAGCTAGCTCGTACAGGAGTCTCGGAAGCCATCTCGCGCGCGCAGCCTCTCGAAGCGTTGAATAGCAAACGTGACGAGTTCTGGCGAATAGCGAATGGCGAATAGCGTCTTTTCTTACTCATCTTCTTTAAGTTGCTGTGCCAGGTAGTTCTGAATACCCATCTCCCCGATGGCGTGCAACTGCGCTTCGAGCCAGTCGATGTGGTGCTCCTCGTCGCTCAGGATCTTCTCTGCGAGCTCACGTGAGCCACCATCGTTCAGCTTGAGGCAAAGCTGAATGCCATCGTTCAGGCGCTTGACGGCGCTGTATTCCAACTCGAGATCGTTCTTGATCTGTTCGTGAAGGGTAGCGCCGACATTGATTTTGAAGTAGTCGGTCATGTTGGGTGCGCCGTCGAGGTATAGGATGCGCTCGATAAGTTTCTCGGCATGAACCATCTCTTCGATGGACTCCTTTCGCACCAGCTTGGCCATCCGCTCGTAGCCCCAGTTCTCGCACATTTCCGCGTGCAGGAAATATTGGTTGATGGCGGTCAGCTCGGCCTTCAGAACTTCGTTCAGAAACGCGATAACGCTCTTGTCACCCTTCATTGCGCATCACCTTTGCATCCAGGTCGCGGTCTGCAAACGTGGCCGCGACAGCAGGATATGTGAGTGGTTTGAGGAACCGACAATGATATAGCAGGGGCTCGGCTGCAAATTGTGATTCTGCTCACTCTGCGAGCGGAATAGGCCTGAAGGTCACAATCGAGCGTCTTCAAAACTTACAACGCACAAGAAAAGCGGCGCACCAGCCCGCTCCAAACTGAATCCTGTTCTACTTGCTGGCGCTGACTGCCTTCAGGCGCGCGCTCAAGCGGGACTTGTAGCGGCTCGCTGTGTTTTTGTGCAGAGCGCCCTTCTGTACGCCCTTATCGACATGGATGCCGTGCTGTTGTAAGCCTTTTGGGCGGATTCCTTATCGCCTTTGGCGATGGACTCTCGCAGCGAGCGCAGTGCCGTCCGCAGGCGCGACTTGTTGGCGCGATTCTGCGCCGTCTTCTTTTCCGTTTGACGGGCGCGCTTCAGCGCCGAAAAATGATTTGCCATACTTTCGTGTGTTCCTTCGGGTAAGAATCTCGACGTGAGCCGAATAAGTGATTCTAAAGGAAATACTGCCTTCGGCGCAATTCGGTGAAGTAATAGAATGAAAATCCTGGCGATTCGCCGGTAATCTCGCGTCGCAGCTCGGAGACTCTAACAAATGTCCGAACCTCTCGTCATTGCGCAGACACAGTCCGGCGACAACCTTGAACTCTTGCCCAACATGGCCAATCGCCACGGCTTGGTTGCCGGCGCGACCGGCACAGGCAAGACCGTCACCCTGCAGGTGATGGCGGAAGCCTTCAGCCGCATCGGTGTGCCTGTCTTCGCTGCCGACATCAAGGGCGACCTTTCCGGAATCAGCCAGCCTGGCAAGGACAATCCCAAGATCGCCGAGCGCGTGAAGAAGCTGAAAATCGACGACTTCAAGTTCGAAGGCAGTCCGGTCACCTTCTGGGACGTCTTCGGCGAGCAGGGACATCCCGTGCGCACGACCGTCTCCGAGATGGGGCCGCTGCTGTTCAGCCGCCTGCTGAATCTGAACGACACGCAGAGCGGAGTGCTGTCGCTGGTCTTCAAGATCGCCGACGAGAGCCAACTGCTGCTGCTCGACATGAAAGACCTTCAGGCGATGCTGCAGCACGTCGGCGACAGCGCCAAGAGCTTCCAGACACAGTACGGCAACATCTCGGCCGCCAGCATCGGCGCCATCCAGCGCGGCCTGGTCACCTTGGAGCAGCAAGGCGGCGACAAGTTCTTTGGCGAGCCGTCGCTCAACATCGACGACCTGATGCAGACCGACGCCAACGGTCGCGGCGTGGTCAACATCCTCGCGGCCGACAAGCTCATCGCGCTCGCCGCGCGTCTATGCCACGTTTCTGCTGTGGCTGATGAGCGAGCTCTTCGAGAAGCTGCCCGAAGTCGGCGATCCCGACAAGCCGAAGCTGGTGTTCTTCTTCGATGAAGCGCACCTGCTCTTTGCCGACCTGCCTCCGATCGTGGCCGACAAGGTGAAGCAGATCGTGCGCCTGATCCGCTCCAAGGGCGTCGGCGTTTACTTCGTCACCCAGAATCCGACCGACATTCCCGACGACGTGCTCGGCCAGCTTGGCAATCGCGTGCAACACGCCTTGCGCGCCTTCACGCCGAAGGACCAGAAGGCGGTGAAAGCCGCGGCGCAGACCTTCCGCATCAATCCCAAGCTCGATGTGGAGAAGACCATCACCGAGCTCGAGGTCGGCGAAGCGCTGGTGTCGTTCCTCGACGAGAAGGGAACGCCCGGAATCGTCGAGCGCGCCTTCATCTATCCGCCGCACGGCCAGATCGGGCCGATTACTCCTGAGCAGCGCAAGCAGCTGATGGCGACCTCCATCGTCGCGGGCGTGTACGACAATGTGGTAGATCGCGAATCGGCCTACGAACGCCTGAAAGGCCGCGCCGAGCAGGCGCCTGCGCCTGGCAGTCCGCAAGCGCAGTCGCAACCCTGGTATGCGAGCCTGCCTTCGCTCGACTCGCTCGGTCTGGGCGGAGGAAGCGGCCCGCGGCGTGGCGACTCGCTGGCGACTGCAATGGCCAAGAGCGCAGCGCGCACCATCGGCAGCTCCGTCGGCCGCGAAATTGTTCGCGGCGTTCTGGGATCGCTGCTCGGCGGAACCAGCACGCGCAGACGCTACTAAGAAAAATCGCTGTTGCTGTAGTCCGGGCAGAGCCGGCCTTAAGGCCGGCGTTCAAGGCGGTTATAGAACTCGGCCTGTGGTGGTCATTCTGCGAATGACCACCACAGGCCATTTCTCACAGCGATGCATCGGACGCGGCGCTGAAGCGCCGCTCTACCCGTTTGCCGCCAACTCCGGATCCAAAAGCGAAAAGCGAACGGCGAATAGCGGCGTCCCTACTCCGGCCGATCGATCTGCGCCCGCTGCAGCGTGTCCGAGTAGTCGATGTACACCGACTTCCACTCGGTGTAGAAGTCGATCGCGCCGATGCCGCCTTCGCGGTGGCCGTTGCCGGTCGCCTTCGTTCCGCCGAACGGCAGATGCACTTCCGCGCCAATCGTCGGAGCGTTGATGTACGTGATGCCGGCATACAAGTCGCGCATCGCGGTGAACGCCTTGTTCACGTCCTTGGTATAGATCGACGACGACAAGCCGTACTCGATGTCGTTGGCGATTTCGATCGCGTTCTCCAGCCCATCGCACGGAATGATCGACACCACCGGCCCAAAGATTTCTTCCTGCGCAATCCGCATCTTCGGATCGACGTCGGCAAACACCGTCGGCGCGACGAACCAGCCATGCTCGTACGCAGCGCCTTCCAGGCGGTGTCCGCCGCACAGCATCTTCGCGCCTTCGTCCTGGCCGATCTTGATGTACTTCAGGTCGGTTTCCATCTGGTTCTTGTTGACCGCCGGACCCATGTCAACGCTCTCATCGAGCCCGTTGCCGATCTTCAGCTTCTTGCGCGCGCTCCACCAGCGAATCGACAAACTTCCTGTACACGCCCTTCTGCACGATGATGCGGCTGGTCGCGGTGCAGCGCTGGCCGGTGGTGCCGAACGCTCCCCACAGCGCGCCTTCGAGAGCCAGCTCGAGGTTCGCGTCGTCGAGCACGATCATCGGATTCTTGCCGCCCAACTCCAGCGAGCAATGCTTGAACGTCTTCGCCGCTTCCTGTCCCACGATGCGTCCCACCGCCGTCGATCCCGTCAGCGACACGGCACGCACCTCCGGATGCTCAACCATCGGAGTACCCACTTCGCCGCCAAATCCGGTCACGACGTTGACCACGCCCGCCGGAATCCCCGCATCGCTCAGCGCCTGCACAAAGTTAATCGTCGACAGCGGAGTGTCCTGCGCCGGCTTGATCACCGCGGTGTTGCCCGAGACCAGGGCAGGGAAGAGCTTCCACGACGGAATCGCCATCGGGAAAGTTCCACGGCGTAATCATCGCGCACACGCCCAGCGGCTGGCGCACCGCCATGGCGAACTTGTTGGGCAGCTCCGACGGAACGGTCGGCCCAAACAGGCGGCGGCCTTCGCCGGCGGTGTAGTAGCCGCAATCGATGGCTTCCTGCACATCGCCGCGCGTCTCTTTGATCACCTTGCCCATCTCGCGCGTCATGTCGCGCGCGTACTCTTCCTTGCGGCGCGATCAGGATCTCCGACGCCTTGTACAGCATCTCGGCGCGCCGCGGCGCAGGAACCAGCCGCCACTTCTTATAAGCCTGCTTGGCGGCCTCGATCGCGTCGTTCACGTCGCGCTTGTCCGAGTGCTGGAAGACGCCGACCACCTCGCGCGTGTCCGCCGGATTCAGGTTGTCAAAGGTCTCGCCAGTGTGGCTCTCGACCCACTCGCCATTGATGAAGTTCTTGTAGACGCGCGCCTTCGCGCCGGACGCCATGCGTGGGCGCCTTCTGCTCTAAAGTAGCCATAAAAATGCCTCCGCAATATCGGTCATTACTGTGAATCTCCATCGTATCGGCTGGGTGCAGGCGAAGCAAACGGGGCGACGTATGGGGTGAGGGGAAGGCGAGGCAAATGGGAGGGCTTTGTATCAGGGCACGGCTTCAGCCGTGCCGAACATCCCTTCCATTATTGTCATCCCGAGGCGACTTCAGTCGCCGAGGGACCTGCTTTTCGTGCGCTCTACTACGCTGCGCGCAGGCCTTCGGCAGAGAAGAAGGGGTGGCCCCCATTTCCCCTCCGTTGGGAAATGTGGGAGCTACGATGCTTCCTGCTCAAAGGATCGGCGGGTGCCCCATCCAAGCCGTCTTTTGGCTTGGGTGGGATCTTCGGCCTCGCCCTCCCACAATTGCCAACCGAAGGCAATTGTGGGCCACCCGTCCGGCCGAGTTTGGCAAAAGCGGTTTTGCGATTTCAATGTGTGCACCGACCAGAAGGGAGTTGAAAAGCTTCGGTACATGCATCGGAATCCGGTGAAACGTGGCTTGGTTCAGAGTCCCGAGCAATGGGAGTTGGAGCAGTTTCCGAGCTTACTTCAATGGCGAAAAGGGTCTGGTCAAGGTCGATCCTGTCCGTGGAAGTTCACTCTTCGTGGATCCCACTGTCGTGAAAATAAGGGCTAAATCCTTTCAATTCAGCGCCCAGGTTCGGCCCTTATTTTCATGCTCTGTGGTGCGCCACTGGCGCATGTGGTCTCATTCCAAACGATGGAATGAGTGGGGCACCCGGCCGCGGTCCTCGAGTAGGTCTCCATGCTTCGCATGGTCGCCTACTCTCGCCGCTCGCTAAGCGGACATCTCATGTGCTAACGACGCAACGTCAAGAGGCTGTTGACGTTGGGTTTTCCATATGCTACTGTCGCGTTCCTAGCCTCCGTGCGTTAGAAGGAGCTCCTTATGCGCACCGTCTTCTCCTTTTTGCCTTTGTGGTTTTGCCTTTTCTTCCTGAGCGATTCCGGCCTTGCGCAAGGCTATTACCTGAACCGTATGGATATTCCGGTCGGCTCGGATTCCAGCGGACTGGCAACCGGTGACTTCAATGGAGATGGTGTTCTCGACTTAGCCGTCGCCGATGGATTTCAGAGCACAGTCTCGATCTGGATTGGGCAGAAGGACGGGACTTTTGTGGCTGGACAGGTTTTCCTGATATTGAGTGGGGGCGCGGGAAAGATGCTCAGTCTCGATTTGAACCGGGATGGAAAACTAGATCTCGCGGTCCTGTACTACAACGGAATAGCTATCTTTTTAGGTCATGGCGACGGAACTTTCGATGAGCCTAAGACCTATGACACCGGCTATTCCTCTCCAAACGGCATTTATAGTGCCGACTTAAATCGGGATGGAAGTCCAGACCTGATTGTCAGCCGCGGTGCCACTAACTACTTCGCGGTCCTTCTCAATCATGGAGACGGATCGTTCCCGAGCTATACAGACTACGCTACGGAGTCTGAGCAAGGGCAGCTGGCGGTCGCCGACTTCAACGGGGATGGCAGGCAAGACTTAGCTGTCTCCAACTACTTCGGCCAGGATGTTCAGATATTCCTCAGTAATGGTGATGGTACTTTCGCCGCTCCTCTTTCGTTTCCCTGCGGTGCCGGACAAGGCGGCATGGCCGCAGGCGATTTCAATGGCGATGGCATTATCGATCTTGTCACAGAGGAAGATAACGCCTTCTTGATGATCTACTTGGGAAACGGCAATGGAACGTTCCAAAAGGGCGTCATCATCACCAGAGCGTCAAGCAACCAGCTTTATGCGGCAGACGTCAATGCCGATGGCAAGTTAGACGTGATCTCTACTGTCGACGGTGTTCAGGTTTTGTTGGGGAATGGCGATGGTACGTTCCAAGGTATTACCAAGTACGACGTCGCGGGCGGCTATGTATTCAGCATGGTCTTTGCTGACTTTAATCGTGATGGCGCGATAGACTTTGGCACCAGCAGCTTCAACGGGAACAACCCGAGCGATGTGACAATCCGCCTTGGCAATAAGGACGGCACATTTCAGAAGACCTCGACATATCCCTCAGGATCAGGAAATTCCGCGGTTGCTGTTGGCGATTTGGACGGCGACGGTCATCTCGACGTTGTCGCGGCTAATAATCTCGATGGCACAATCTCTTTATTCCTCGGCAAGGGAGACGGCACGCTGCTGGCACAATCCGTGTACCCCGTGGGTAGCATGCCTGTGGCGCTTGTGCTCGATGATTTCAACGCCGACGGCAAGAAGGATGTCGCAGTCGCGAATGAGTACTCCAATACGGTGTCGGTCTATCTGGGCAGCAACACCGCACCTCGCAGCGCCCTAGGCCCTAGCAGCGGAGGCTTAATCAATCGCCAGGATTTTGCCACGGGCAGGTATCCGACTTCTGTGGCTTCCGGCGATTTCGACCGCGACAACAAAGTCGATTTGGCGGTCACTAATGTGCAGGACAACACCGTTTCTATTCTGCTGGGAAATGGAGATGGCACATTCAAACCGCATCATGACGTTCCTGTTGGCAACCTCCCCCAAACCGTGCTGGCTGCCGACTTCGATGGAGATGGAAATCTTGATCTTGCGATCGGTGATACGACCAACGGCGGCTCCGTCTTGATCCTCTTAGGCAATGGTGACGGCAGCTTCCAAACTCCAGTCGCTTACACCTTGCCATCTCCTCCCATTGCGCTTGCAGTCGGCGATTTCAACGGGGACCACAAATTGGATTTGGCAGCCTTAAGCTTCAGCGTGACTGTATTGCTAGGCAAAGGCGACGGAACGTTCACGACCGGTCAATCGTTCTATCAGCCAGGTCGCAGTATCGCCGCGGCGGACCTGAACCTCGATGGCAAGCTCGATCTCGTCGTCAGCGGCGGTGGCTCGTATTCCCTGCTCTGGGGCGCAGGGGATGGTACCTTCTCGATTCGCCAAGGTTCTTTCCCCGGGGCCTCAAGCTTGATTCCAACTGATCTGTCCGGCACAGGTGAAGTCGATTTGGCCGGCCCCGGATACAACAGTATGGTAGTGCTGTCGAACGTGCCGGTGATGGCCGTATATCCCCATGTACTCAATTTGGGAAGACAAAAACTGCATACCGTAAGTCCTCCTCAGGAAGCCATGTTGTACAACGTCGGCACAGCACCGTTGAATGTGAAGAATTTGAAGTTGTTCGGCCAACTGACGCAGGAGTACCTGGTTTCCAATGGATGTCAGTCGCAGGTCAAGCCCGGAGAACGGTGCGCTATGACCGTGCGATTCGCGCCTACAAAACTCGGGTTCGCTCCTGTAGGACTTTCGGAATTCGATAACACGCCTATCGGGAGACAGAATTTCATGCTGTATGGAATTGGATCAGGCCGGTAAGCAATCCACGAGCACGAATGCCCCGGGGCAACGGTCCTCCGCTTGGCCGGGGCGGAAACCGGGTTCTATAGAAGGGGATGTCAAGAGAAAACACTTCACCCTCGGCGGCAGAGAGGGGTAGTTCTCTGGCATCCAGCCCCTTGGAATGAAGCGTGGAGTGCTGCGGCGGCAGGTTGCGAATCGTTTTCAGGTCCACGTTACGGCGTCGTTCAGCGGCTGAGGCTGCGCAAGCCACATGGGGGCTCAATGGCCAACCATGGTTCTATCTGAGACTCGCCCGCTTGGGGCGGCGCTATGGCTTTGTTGGGTTATCCGAGGGAGCATATGGTGCCCCGTGAGACTTGGTCCGAATGCGACGGACGCTTAGCCTAACCCGGCTAGGATACTTACCCTCGAACCCGAGCGCTCAGCGCGAACTACAACGCGGAAGCAAATCCGCTTGGTCCTGTCGCTGCGCGCTCAAGCCGCATGTAGCTTCAGATACTCAGCGTCGAACGGCTCTCCTTTCTTCCAAATGTGTAAAGTGATGGCCGCAATTTTGCGTGCCAGGGTGAGCCGAGCCAGCTCGGGCTTCATTCCCTTTAATAGAAGGTTTTCGTAGAAGCCGCGAAACACTCCGCTGCTGCCGCTGGCGGTGGTGGCCGCACTCTTAAACAGATTCTTGAGATCGTGGTTGTGGTTGAGGTTCAGTCCGCGAATAAACACCGGCTTGCTCCGCCGCCGCGGCTCGCCGTTCACCATCTGATAGTCGGCACTGCTGCGGGTTTCCAGCGCCAGCCCGCAGTAGGCCCAGAACTGTCGCTTCGTGCGAAAGCGATGCGGCGTTTGCACCCGCCCGATGAGCAGCGCCACGCGTATCGGACCCAGCCAGGGAATGGAGCGCAGCAACCTGCTCTCTTTATGCTTGCGGCATTCCACGATCAGCTCGCAACGAGCTTCGCGGCGCAACTGCTGCAGCAGATCCAGCTCTTGATAGAGTCGCTGTGCACGCTGCTGCAATCCCGGCTCCAGCAGCTGCGCTAAGTAGTCTTCGCGATGGCGTGATCCGTAAGGTTTCTCGCCGGCACAAGCAATCGCCTGGCTGCGATACAGCGCCTTGATACGGCCCATGGTGCGGGTGGTGTCTTCGGTCAGCGCGGCATAACTGCGGCCCAGTTGCTTCACCGTCGCCGAGCTGTCCTGGCCATGGTAGACCGGCGACAACATCCCGGCGCGCAATAACTCGGCCAGCTTGCCGGCGTCGATGGCATCGCTCTTGTTGCCCGCCTTCAGCAGCGCGTTCTTGCGCGGATTGCACACCACCAGCTTGGTCACGCGCCGCACCAACAGATCGTAGAGCCAGGCGGAATGCGCGCCTTCTTCGAAGGTCACATGGAGGGTGCCGCGCAGCCCAGCGAAGAAATCCACGATCGCCCGCGCCTGGGTAGCTAGCACACATTGCATCACCAGCTTGCCCTCGTCATTCAGCACCGCCACGCTGATGGTGCTCTGGTGGACATCCAGCCCGACATACTTGATGCTATTCATCAGGGTGTTCCTTTCCTTTCGGCTTGGTTACTGCTTCGCACAGCAATCCAGCCTACCGCGAGAGGGGCGCCCTTCTACAATGCGTGCCCCACTCATTCCTGAGTTTGGTAACAGGGTGCCCTGATACAGGCCGATCGCCGAGCGTTTGGAAACCAGCACCAACATTGCTCCCGTCCCGCAGGGACAGCACATCTCAGCCCAGCGCCTTCAGCGCTGGGAAAGCGCAGGAAAACGATCCCGAGTCCCCCCGGGACGGCATTATATCTGGGCGATGCCCAGGCAACGCTCACGAGGTCGCCCCATGCAACATAAAAGTGCTAGCCGGTAGTTACTTTGGTTTCCCTTATCACACGTCCCTGTGACTAACTCGCTCCCTGGTTTTTTCGAAACTCCTTTATTCTCGCAACAGAAGTCGGGGAGGGGGATGGTGTGTCAAGAGCCGCTATTCGCCGTTCGCTATTCGCCGTTCGCCAAACCAACAGGAGAGCCAAAACGTTCCGCGCCTTTTCCGGCGAAAAGCGAATGGCGCGCGCAAGTGCCGTCTTTTCAAGATTTTGCCTGCAAGTCTCACGGGCTCAAGATTTTACCGGGAAAGTTTTTTGCCAGCCCAATGGAATCAAGATTTTACGGGGTACCCCGGGGGAGGGGGTACAGCCGTCAGCTGTCAGCCATCAGCTTTCAGCTCAAGAACTCGCAAACAGGACATTCTTGCGGTCGGCAGCTACTAAGAACAGATCCCTCGGCCAAAAGATGGGCCTCGTGGTGACAAAGAAAGAAGACGCGCTCAATGAATTTACTGACAGCCGATAGCTGATAGCTGACAGCCACAACTGAGAGCTGACAGCTGATAGCTGACAGCTAGGGAGGAGCACTCATACCATGATTCGCCACTGTGAACACGTAAAGGCCAACGGCCACTTCTGCGGATCGCCTGCCATGCGCGGCCGCAATTACTGTTTCTTCCACATCATCGATATTGGACGGCGGCTGCGCCTCCAGCGCTATGCCGCGCACGGCCTGCAAGCGCCGCCGATCGAGTTGCCGCTGCTGGAAGATGCTGCGTCCATCCAACTCGCGCTCATGCAGGTGACCGACGCGCTGCTGAACGGCACGCTCGACCGCAAGACCGCCGGCCTGGTGCTGTATTCGTTGCAGACCGCCAGCAGCAATCTGCGCAACATGCAGAAAGAAGCGGAGGCCGATGCCGAGACCGCCATCTGCAATCGTTATGACAGCTTTGAGCAGGACTACGAGCTCGACGAGGCGACTGCCGCCAGCTTGCGCATCGAGGATCCGGCGGAAGAAGAGAACGGCGCGGCTGTCGCTGTGTCCGAGGAGCAGCCGAGCGACGCAGCTCCCGCAGAAGACGACAGCGGCGCGCCTGCAACCGCTCCCCGCCGCCAGAGGCCGCTCAAGCTTCGCGACGAAGATTTCCAGCTGCCGATCATGTTGACGGAGGAGCAGTTTCTGCAGGCGAAGGTCGCTATCTTCCAGTACCGCCTGGACCACAACATCGATGCCAAAGACGTCAGCAACAAGGTGATACCGCAACGCGCCGCCATCAGCCAGAAGATCTTCATGGGCGCAAGAAAGCCAGTGGCGAGCGTGAAGTTAGACGAGGAGCAGCAGCAACTAGCAATTAGCAACTAGTGCTTACTTGCATTAGTGATGGATATTACGTAATGTGATTGGTAAAGGGGGTGCCTTTGCCAAGAACAGCGCCGGTACCGGAATGTTCGCGAGAAGATCGCCAGGTTTTAGAAGATTGGGCGCACAGCCGTACGCTAGAAGCGCGATTGGTGGAACGAGCGAGAATCGTTTTGGGATGTCTGGAAGGGCAGCCGGTCAGCACGGTGGCCCGGAGTTGGAAGGTGCGGCCGAACACGGTGATCGATTGGCGTCGGCGCTTTGCGGCGGAGGGAATAGCGGGATTGCGGGACCGTCCGCGATCGGGCAAACCGCCGCGATATACAGGGGAGTTTCGCAAGCAAGTGCTGGCCACGCTGGAAGAACCGCCGCCAAAGGGACAAGCGGTATGGGATGGGCCGGCACTGGCGAAGCATTTGAAAACATCGGTGCATGCGGTCTGGCGCGTGTTGCGGAAAGAAGGCGTATGTTTGGCACGCCAGCGCAGTTGGTGTGTCAGCACGGACCCGGAGTTCACGGCCAAGGCCGCCGATGTCGTGGGTTTGTACTTGAATCCCCCACAGAATGCGTTGGTTCTTTCGGTCGATGAAAAGCCGAGTATTCAGGCGTTGGAGCGGAAGACGGGATTCGTGGAAACCGACAGTGGGAAAATCGTCCGCGGTTTCAAGAGCACCTATAAGCGGCACGGCACCTTAAATCTGTTTGCCGCCCTGGAAGTCGCCACGGGCGCCGTTCATACGCAGACGACTGGCAAGAAGCGGCGAATTGAGTTTCTCGAATTCATGGATCGCGTGGTCGCCGATCTCCCGGTGGGAAAAGAAATCCACGCCATCTTGGACAATTACTGCATCCACAAGAAAAACGATGCCTGGCTGGCGGCTCATCCCAACGTGTTCTTTCACTTCACGCCAACGTCGGCCAGTTGGTTGAATCAAGTTGAAGTCTGGTTTGGTATTCTGAGCCGCAAAGCACTGCGGGGAGCGTCTTTTCGCGACATCGAGCAATTGCGCCAAGCGATTGAAGACTTCGTGGCAGCCTACGGACCCAAAGCCAAGCCGTTCGTCTGGCGTAAACGCGAAGTCAAAGGTTCGCAGTTGCGCAATACTATCGTTAACTTAAGCAATTAAGTACTAGCAATTAGCCAAAACCCAAGTGCGAAGAGCGAAGAGCGAAGAGCGAAATCGAACTGACGGCTGATAGCTGAGAGCTACCAAGCGAACTGCAGGTCCTTCGACTCGGACGCGGGCTGTTTTCCGCGTCCTCGCTCAGGATGACAACCTTGGATGGGGCACCCAGCAATTAGAAATTGAGACTTGTGGGATGCGGAAGCAGAGTACAGCGCGATCACCAACCCATCTGGCGCATGCGGTTCTGGATGATGGCGGGGTAGCGGGTCATGCGCTCGGGGCGTCGCTTCAGTGGAGCAGGCAGAACGGCGGCGAGCTGCGCTGCCTCTTGTCGTCCGATGTTGCGCGCCAAGGTTCGGTAGTAGAAACGGCTGGCCGCCTCTGCGCCATAAATACCAGGGCCCCATTCGACCAGGTTGAGATAGAGCTCCAGAATGCGCCGCTTGCCGAGGACGAATTCGGCGACGGGTACAAGCGTCGCTTCCGCACCTTTGCGCAGGATAGAGCGGCCGGTTCCGAAAAACAGGTTCTTCACGAGTTGCTGCGTAAGGGTAGAAGCTCCGCGAGTGCGCTCGCCTTCCAGGTCCTGTTGGGCAGCGATTTGCACCTCGTGCCAGTCGAAGCCGTGATGCTGATAGAAGCGCGCATCCTCGGCGGCGACGACGGCGTGCTGGAGATCGGGCGAGATTTGGCTGAGCGGAACGAAGTCAAACCGCTTCTGATACGGCTTGCCATGAACCCAGGCCTGCATGCGGCGCTGCATCTGCACCGCAGTTGTTGGCGGGTCGATCCAGCGGGCGGCAACCAGCAGCAACGCGGCAACCGACCAAAGCGCCAGCACGCCGACGACAAGCCATAGAAGAAAGGAGCGCAGGGAAACTTTCCGAAGCTGGGTCTTGGCGGGTGGGTTGGGCCGTGAACTCACGCTTCAGAATACTAAGTTGGACGAGCTGGGACGGCTGGCGCGGGTAGCCGCACACGACGCTGGCACACGCGAGCTTCGTTTGCGTGGAACTTCGTGCACTGCGCAACTGGAGTCGAGGCGCAGGGTGTTTTCGATCAGGAACAACAAAAGTCGAAATCCCCCTGATAATCATCATTTCCCTTTCACATTCCCTACGCGTTATCATCGACGATTCGCAATGCTTCCAATTCAGCAGCGCTCCCTACTTCGGCAGCTTCCATTCATCGCAATCCAGCTCTTAACAATTCAACCGCAACATTCGAGGAACTTGCATCATGAAGACAGCTTTTCGCCTGGTGGCGTCGCTGGCCATCCTTCTGGCGGCCGGCGCTGCGGCCCAGCAGCCCGAGTCGCCTCGGGAACCAGTACACAACCCGAACCCTTCTACGCAGCCGAACGCCACCGAGGCTGCGCCGCAATCGACCACGCCGCAAGCGCCCGCCCGCGAACGTGAACAGCAGGAACAGCAGCATCGCGAGGCCACCACTCCTCCATCGCCCGAAGGCGAGCGTTCGGCGCAGGCCGCAGCCGCCAACTATCACTGGGACATGAAAGAGGTTGCCCCGGTCCAGACCCATCACCAGATCACCGTGAACGGCCGCACGCTGCGCTACACCGCCACTGCCGGACGGCTGCCCATCAAGGATCCGACCGGCAAGATTGACGCCGAGATGTTCTTCGTCGCCTATACACTCGATGGCGCCGATCCCGCCAAGCGCCCGCTGACCTTCTCCTACAATGGCGGACCCGGCTCGGCTTCCATCTGGCTTCACATGGGCGCGCTCGGCCCACGTACCGTCGTGCTGCAGCCCGAAGGCTGGATGCCCGAAGCGCCCTACCGCCTTCACGACAATCCCTACACGCCGCTCGACGCGACCGACATCGTGATGATCGACGCCATCGGCACCGGCTACAGCCGTCCTGCCGACATGCAACAGGCGCACAAGTTCTGGGGATTGCAGGGCGACATCGAATCGTTCGGCGAATTCATCCGCATGTACATCTCGCGCTACGAGCGCTGGTCGTCGCCGCTCTACCTGCTGGGCGAAAGCTACGGCACCACGCGCTCAGCGGGCATCGCCGGATACCTCGCCGACAAGGGCATCAACTTCAACGGCATCTGCCTGCTTTCAATGGTGCTGAATTTCGAAAGTCTCGAATTCGCTCCCATCAACGATGTTCCCTATCCGCTCATCCTGCCCACCATGACGATGATTGCGGGCTATCATCACAAGCTACCGCCCAACCTTGCGCAGGACATGAACCACACCCGCCAGGAGGTCAGCGACTTTGCCATGAACCAGTACTGGCAGGCGCTGAACAAAGGCGACGCGCTCACGCCCGAGGAACGCGCCGCCATGATCGACAAGGTCGCCGAATACACCGGCCTGCCGCGCAACGTGGTGCAGATGGCCAACATGCGCATCGACGTCCGTACCTTCATGCAGTGGCTACTCGCCGACCAGCAAAAAATCGTTGGCCGTCTCGATGGCCGCTATACCAGCCCCGCTCCGAATGGCGCTCTGGAAACCGGCCGTTTCGATCCGACTTCGGCCGCGACGCAAGGCCCGTTCACCGCGGTCTTCAACGACTACATTCGCCGCGAGCTTAACTACAAGGTCGACATGCCCTACTACACCTCGGCCCAGCAGCTCGGGCCCGGCGTCTTTACCTGGAACTGGGCTCGTCCGGAGACTCGCTTCCCCGGAGGCGGCTTCGAGATGGGATACGCCGACGTAGCTACCTCGCTTCGCTCAGCCCTGATCAAGGATCCGTTTCTCAAAATCCTCGTGATGGAGGGCGACTACGACATGGCGACTCCGTTCCTGGCGGCGCAATACACCATGAACCACCTCGACGTGACGCCCGACATGCACAAGAACATTTCGTTCACCTATTACGCGTCGGGACACATGGTGTACCTCGACTCGACCGCGCACGACAAAATGCACAAGGACTACACAAACTTCGTGAACTCGGCGCTATCTAGTCACTAACAGTCGCCGGCAGTTGGCTTTTGGCACTTGGCTCACTACTAAGTGCTCGGTGTCCCATCCAAGCCCATCCTTTGGCTTGGGTGGGATCTTTGGACTCGCCGCTAACAACCGACCTCTGACCACTGACAAACTGACCCGCCCCCTCCCCCAGGCATCCCGTAAAATCTTGATTCCATTGGGCCGCCGAAAAACTCTCCCCGCAAAATCTTGAGCGCGTGAGACTTACAGGTAAAATCTTGGAATCATTGAAGTTAGAGCATTTCAGAGAAGGCGAAGACCGAGTCCCCTCAGTGGCTAAAGCCCGGCTGCGTTGATGCCACATGCGGCACGGCTGAAGCCGTGCCCTTTCAAGGCGAGAGGTGGAGTACATTAACTGTGAAACTGCCATAGCTGGCGGCACGCGATGACTGCTAGCTCCCCAGCTAAAAAATTCTTTGCGCGAGATCCTTGTTTTCATCGTCTTGGCGCAATTTCGCCCGCAAAATCGTGAGCCCCTGAGACTTACAGCCAAAATCCTCATATTAAAGAACTTACGGACAGGTGCCCCCTTCGGGGACACCAATCCCATTCCTCGACAAGAGTTTATGAGTTGCGAAAACGAGTGTCACGCGAAAACTGAAGATGCTGAGTTACGAAAGTAATCGCAATTCCGGAAATGGAACTCGCGCTGTACCTTCGGCTGCGCGCAGGCCTTCGGCAGATTGGCTCTTAGCTTTTGGCTCTTGGCCGTTGGCTCTTAGCTCTTACTAAAAGCAGTTTCGAATTGAGTGTTTACGGTAGAGCGGCGCTTCATTCAGCGCCGCGTTAATCGCGACATCCCTGCTTTGAAGCGGCAGCTAACGCGGGCCTGAAGGCCCGCTCTACCGTCAAACGCAAACGGAAAATGCTCCGGCCATTCAGTTCTCGAGCTTGATTTTTGCCAGCTTGCAGATCGCAGGAACGTCTTTGCCCGTGACCTCGATCCGGATACCGGTGCCTTCGGCGTACTTCGGGGCAGTTGCGATGAGGTCGAGGATGCGGGTGCCCCATTCCGCCGTCTGTTGGCGGGGTGGGATTCGAAATTCTTCCCGCACGGCCTCAAGCGCTCTCTCGCCAAAGATGAACCCCACGCGGAAGCTGCCGGCACACGGCGAGAAGTGGACGATGTTGCGCTTCTTCTGTTGCAGCCGCAAGCCCCACCCCAGTTTCGGCGAGGAGCACTTCCATTCCGGCACGAGTTCCGGGCTCTCCGACATCAGTGCGGAAACCACCTGGTCCCAGAGAGGCTTTGCCTCCCCCAGCGCGGCGGCAAGCTCAGCGTCGGTGGGTGGTTCCTTCTTGCCGATAAACGCGTTGGGAGCGAGGACCTCCTGCTTGGCTTTGACGGCTTCGGCTTGGACGGTCTTGGATTTGACGGCTGCTTTCATCCGTGGTGCCTTTCCGCCGGCGGCACGAAACGGCTATTGACGACTGAACCGAGAATATCGTACCGTTCCCATACTCCCGCCCGCAGACAAGCCCAAAATCTGAAAACGTATCGAAGGAGAGACTCCGCCCGATGAATCGCCGCGATTTCATTGCGTCTGCCGCAGCTTTTGCTTTTTCGACCATGGCGCATGCTCAGAACTGTCAGCGAACGCCCTATGGACAGGTTTGCAGGGCCGAGGTCAACATGCCGCAGCTCATTGCTGCTATTAATACGCAGCGCTGCCCTGAATGGTGCTGGGCCGCAAGCATTTCCATGATTTTCGCCTTCTACGGCCACCCTATCGATCAAACTGAGATTGTGAGGCAGACCTACGGCAATGTAGTTTGCTTCCCCGCCGGGACGACTCGCACAATCGGAAATGATCTTAGTCGTAGCTGGACAGATGTGGCAGGAAGACGTTTCACTTCGCGCGTCGTTGCGGCCTATGATCCAGCCAACGGAATTAATGCCATCAACAACGACATCATCATTAGGGAGCTTCAAACGAACCATCCGCTGCTCTACTGCAATACACAGCACGCCATGGTCAATTACGGAGTCGACTATATTCCCACGCCCATGGGACCTAATGTGCGAGCCGTTGCCGTGGTAGACCCCTGGCCGACAAGCCCACGCGTTCATGGGTTAACCGCGCCCGAGATGATGCCGGCCCATCTCGGCGGAAGGATGAATTTCCTCGCCTCTGTGAGGGTCTCGTGACCCCGCTATGACTCCCGATTTTGGACGGGTGGCACACAGTTCCCTTGTGTCGGGAAGTCTGGTGGGTGGCCCACATTTCCCCTCGGTTGGGAAATGTGGGTGCTACGCTGCTTCCTGATCAAAGGATCGGCTACAGCCTGCGTCACTTCACAATTGCCGACCGAAGGCAATTGTGGGCCACCCTGTCCGGCCCCAGAGCGGCTTTGCCGGCCCCAGGGCGGAGGCAAGCTCAGCGTCGGTGGGTGGTTCCTTCTTGCCAATAAACGCGTTGGGAGCGAGGACCTCCTGCCTGGCTTTGACAGCTGATTTCTTGACGACTGCTTTCATCCCACTGATTCCAACAGCAGGAATGAGTGGGGCAACCGGCGTCCGTCATCGTTGAGCCGGACAACGATGAAGTTCAAACTCTGCGATTGAGAGCAGATCATGAGCTGAGGCCGAGGAACTTAAAGCCTCTACTGCTTTGTCGTAGGTTCTGAAATCGTCAGCGTTAACTTGGCGCAACTCTTTACCTTGATCAACGTCCCACCAGAAAGCACGACCATCTGAACCGATCAGGTGCCTTCCGGTCGAGTCAACCCACAATATCTTTGCCTCGGGAACTGTACCTACTGGACTTCCGGAACGGCTGTCAAAAGCTTTGTCGCCAATAAATAGACGCTTACCGTCTCTCGAGAATGCCGTGAAATTTCCCACGATGTCTTTCGCGAACAAGGGTTGATCGTCTCGTGAAAATTGGGTCTTAGGTTGGGGATAGGATATTGGGAATGTCCACAGTGTCTGCCATGTGGTAACGTCCCAAATCGATACGTCATGAGACCCAGGATTGAACGAGCCTTGAGGGTTTGGGATCCAACCCGCAGCCACCAACAAAGAGCCGTCAGGGCTAAAAAGGTCATCGCTAAACTCACCTTCGAATTTCCAGTTCTGAGGGGGTCCAAGTGTACGGTCAGTTGCAATGTCAAACAGAATAGGTGCTCTGACCGTTTTGTCGTTGAAAGCATAATAGTGGCAAAGAACCGCTTGGGCGTTCCATGTCGGCGTCCTGCAGCTACCTGCTTTCAAATAATGTTCCCCAAGAACGGAGTCGAAACCGAAGGCCAGCTTGGACGCATCGAGTGGCCCGCCGGCCAATTGACGATAATCAAAATTCTCGATACTGAACGTTCGAGGCGCCCCAATCGGGATACCATCATTCCCTAGGCTGTATACCTCAAAGCCCGCCGAGCCGCCTGCGAAAAACGGCGTTTTGGTCTTTTCGCCATAAACAACAAGCTCCTTCGGCGCGCGGAATGCGGCATACTTGAACTTTAGCCGGGATTGCTGTGTCCATAGCCTTCGGCCAGAATCGAGATCCCAAATGCCTGCCTTTGAAGTGTTGTCATCACTGTCCCTGTACTTCAAGAATGTGCGGTGGCTTGGATCGAAAACCACGCCTGGATGACCCTTTCTAAGCTCTCCGAGCTTCTTAACTAGGTGTCCGCTTGCCACGTCCAAGAGATAAGCGGCATCATCAAATTCCGTGAGAACCCGGCTGCTGTCTGGAGAAACCCACAATGTCGCGAAACCTATGCTGGGAATGGATGTCATTGTGTGAGTACCATGTTCGACATCCCAGAATTGAACAATGGAACTGTTCCCATCGGGCCTAACCGCAACTAGATACTTCCCGTTCGGCGAGAACTTGAGTTCTTGAATTGACTCGGGATAGCCGCAGAGTTCAAATTTTGTGCCCGTAGTAACCAAATCGAACACTCCGCCATAGCCACTGCTCGCAACCGCGATATATTTGCCATCGGCACTAACCGCAATTGGGTCATACGGAACATTTCGGCCGCCGCCCTGCACGAGTTGCTCGAGAGAGCTACGAAGCGCATTTTTCGCCGCGTCCGTTTCCGCAAGCTGTAGCGCTTTCACAGCTTCCTCAATCCGTTCACGATGGCTTGGACGAGCAGGCGCCAGCCGCGCCACCTCTCGCGACTCGGCAATTGCGGTCTGGTCGGCGAGCTTAGTCTGAGACACTCGAAGCTGTTCGTCTGCGATGGCACGTTCCTGAATTGCTTTGTCGGTCAGTTCCTTTTGCTTCTCAAATTCAGCCTTGCTCGCCGTCAGCGCGTTCTCAGCTACCTGGCGCTGCGCCGAGGCCTCTGCAGTCAAATGCACTTGGTCATCTAGCTTGATTTTCTGCTCACCGAGGCTACTCAGGGTGGCGTCAAGTTGTCGGCTTGTCTCTTGATTCGCTTGATTCAAACGGGTTGCTTCCGCTCTCGCAGCGCCAGCCCGCTTCGCCGCAACAGCTCCCCACACCAACAGAGCCAGCAGCATTATCAACGTCGTCCCTCCGCCCAGGCGCAGCCGTTGATTGCGACGGGTGAAAGTGATGCTGTTTTCGATCCGATCCAGTACTTCCGACGAAGGACGGGTTGCAACCCGACCGTCGGTCCCTTGCTTCTCAGGTGAGGGTGGCAGACCGTCGAGGAGCCTCCACCATTCAGCTTGCCGAACGGTGCCGTCCAAATCGATGGGGATAATCAATCGGCTTGTGGGGAGAAAAGCCTTGATTTCTTCTTCGACGGCCTGTGAGCGCCCGGCAGCGGAGGTCGCCACCACAATGAGCATGCTGGAGCGGCGCACAGCATTCAGAATCGATTCGGGTACAGTCTTACTTGGTTCGGAACCCCATTGGTCGAATCGACACCACAAACCTCGAGCGCTTAGCTCGCTAGCCAAACCCGCGGCATAGGTCGCGCCATCGGCCCGCGAATACGACACGAAGATATCGTCGCCCGTCAAAACGCGGAGAACTGAAGCGACCTTACTTTGAAGCATTGCAGAGTACTATTTACAGTAGGACGGGTGGCCTAGGCAAGCACTTTTGAGCAGTAGATCAGCAGGGAGTGCAAGGGCTCGGGCGGGTGGCCAGGTAACGCTCACCATGGTCCCCTCATTCCCGCAGTTGGAATGAGGGGGATGTGGGGGCTGGCGGCCTTGGCCGGGTGCCCCACTCATTCCTTCGGTTGGAATGAGTGGGATCCATTAGCGTTGATCTGCGGGGTGACGGACGTTGACCTGCAATAAAGCGACGGTATCGACCGTCCTCGACTCCCACCCTTTCCCAAACGATGGGAAAGGATGGGGCACCCTCGTGATCGTTCTCGATTCAGGGGGCTTGCCCGGGCCACCTGTACGACTCAACAATTCGCCGACCTGAGACTCAATCGGGTACGGTGCTGTGCTTTCCGGTATAAAGAAAGGCGCAGGGCAGAGAGCGTTATAACATTGCAGGGACCATGAGAGGAGAGACATGAAATTACGAGTTGTTGCGGTCTGCTTAGTCATGGCGTGGATATTGCAAGGTACGGCAGTCGGTCAGGAATGGTCATCGTGGATCTCGTCCAAGCACGACGTGGAATATCGGTGGTTGGGCAGCACTTCGGGTGAAGCGGCGACGTGTCAGTTGCAACTGCGGGACACCGAGCGCAAGGTCGAGACCATCGTAAGCGTGCGCGTCGACTACAAGTATGAAAACCATGATGAATCAACCAGAGACGTGGTCACCATCATGAATCTCAATGGCGAGTACCTGGGAGAAAGAACGATTTACCACTGCGCGTCGGTTGGCGACCTGCATGTGACGGACATTGTTCGGCAGTAGGATTTGCCTCGGCGGGTGGCGCGGGCAAATCAGTTATCGGTTGTCAGTGGTCAGTTGTCAGTGGATCGTGAATAGTGGCTAGCGAAACTGCAGGTCTCTCGGCTCCGCTCGGGACTCAGGGCAGGCTCTGTAGCACCTCCGCAAAAAATAATGTCCGGTCCGTCGCGGCCCAAACGTCTTAATGTCGGAACCCGAAAGGGAAGCCAAAACATCCAGTCCTGAGGGACTACACAGGAGGCATTACGATGAGTCAGTTTCTATATCTATATCGCGGCGGCAGGAACGGAAATCCTTCGCCGGAACAGGCGCAACAGATCATGCAGAAATGGATGACCTGGCTGAAGGCGCTGGGCGATCAGGGTCATCTGAAGGACCAGGGGCAGCCGCTGGAACCGGGCGGCAAGCTGGTGAAGGGCAAGTCGAAAGCAGTGACGGATGGGCCATTCGCCGAGGCCAAAGACATCGTTGGCGGCTTCACTTTGGTGGAGGCGCGCGACATCAACGAGGCGGTCGAGCTTTCCAAAGGCTGTCCGATTCTTGAAGAGGACGGCACGGTCGAAGTCCGGCCCATTATGGTGATGAACATCTAGGCTATGGAGCTGAGTGATCATCTTTTCCGCCAGGAGGCGGGACGCATGGTCGCCACGCTCACGCGAATCTTCGGAGTGCAAAACCTGGCGCTGGCGGAAGACGTGGTGCAAGACGCCTTCTGCCGCGCCCTTGAAGTCTGGAAGCTCAGGGGCGTGCCGGAGAATCCGTCGGCGTGGCTGATGGCGGCGGCGAAAAACCGCGCGCTCGACGTTTTGCGGCGCGAGCGGACCGCGCGAACCTTTGAGCCGGAGCTGAATAGGTTTATACAAAGTGAGTGGACGCTGGCTCCGGCGCTGCAAGAACTCTTCGCGACAGGTGCGATCAAAGACGATCTGCTGTGCATGATGTTCTCCTGTTGCCAGTCGCGCTTGTCAGAGGAAGCGCAGGTCACGCTCATCCTTCACATCCTTTGCGGCTTCAGCGTGGGCGAAGTCGCCAATGCATTTGTCAGCACCCATGCGGCGACGGAGAAGCGAATCACGCGCGCGAAGAAGGTCCTTGCCGGCTCGAAGAAGCTGTTTGACGTTGCACGGTCTGACGACGTAACGGCGCGTCTTCCCACCGTTCACAGGGCACTGTATTTGCTATTCAACGAGGGATACCACGGAGCGTCGGCTGAGTCGGCGATACGCGCCGATCTTTGCCACGAGGCGATGCGATTGACGGCGGTGCTGCTGGAGCATCCGGCAGGAGCGGTTCCGGCGACCTATGCGCTGGCGGCGCTGATGTGCTTCAACGCTGCGCGCTTGCCGGGAAGGATGGATGCGTCGGGTAACCTGAGTCCTTTCTTCGAGCAAGACCGCTCGCAATGGAACCAGGGATTGATCGCGGAAGGGATTCGGCTGCTGGATTTGTCGGCTGTCGGAACCGAGCTGACGGAATACCACATCGAAGCCGGGATCGCGCGTGTGCACGGAACGGCGAAGCGGGCAGAAGAAACGGACTGGGCCAGCATCGTTTCGTTGTACGACCTGCTGATGGATGTGCGGCCATCGCCTGTGGTGGCGCTCAACCGCGCCATAGCGATTGCCGAGAAGGACGGCGCGGCGCGGGGGTTAGAGGAGATCAGCCGGATTGCCGATGCCGAGCGGCTGGAACGGTATCCATTTTACTGGGCGGCAATGGGCGAGTTCGAGTTGCGCTTAGGTGGGCATGAAGCGGCCAGCGAGCATTTTCACGCGGCGCTGAAGCTGGCGCGGAATGAGGCGGAGAGAAAGTTCTTGGCACACCGCATGGCCGCCTGCGAAGTTGCCGCGGCGCAATAGTATTGCTTTTGGTCGGTGACACGTCCGTTGCGGTGCCATCTCATTCACGACGTGATGCGGCCAGCGACGGAGAACAGATCCCTCGCCCGCCGCGGCGGGCTCGTGATGACAACCCCAAAAGGTAGTGCACAACGGCGCGGCTAAAGCCGCGCCCCTTTGAATCAGAGTAAGGGCTATTTCGGCACGACTTGAAGTCGTGCCCTGACGCGAATCTTCGCAATCCCACTCGACTAACCGATCATTTTGCGCTGGTCGGTGATGCGGCGCTCGCGTTCGTTGGCGAATCGCTTAACGCCAGCGAAAATCGTGTCGGGATCGAGATGTGCCTCCGCGATCACCTCCAGTTCCAGGCCGCCGCTTCTCCAGCTATTGTCGAAGTCGGAGGTGAGTGAATACTCATCGGTCAACGGACCGAGGTTGCGCAGCGGCCACATGCGTCGCGTGCCCGTGGATACCACCATCAAATCGTAGCGAGCCTCGGGGGGCAGCACGGAATCGCGATAGGCTTGCGGTTGGAGATCGAACAACTCCTCGCTGATCACCGCAATCACCTTCACGTTCACCCCGACCGCTTCGAGTTTCGGCAGGACTTTCACCAGATTCACGGTGGAACTCGACCCTTGGGCGATCACGTAACCGTGGCGCGGCTTGCCGGGCGTGAAATCGCGGATCACGTACAGTCCCTTTGCCGCAGCGCGCAGATCGGAGTCCGCAAAATGGCTGCGGTCCGCGACCGCGAAGTCGGGACGCGCCACTTCCAGCGTGATGATGCCCACGTGCGGATCGCGCGCCGCAATTTCCGCTGCCGCGAAATAGCCGGGCGCGACATCGTTGTAATCCCAAAAACTCAAATTGATCACCTGGCCGCGCGGGAACAGCTTCCACACTTGCGGCGCGAAGATGCCGAAGTGGGTGCGCGCGTCGGCTGCGGTTTCAGGGCCGGAGTGCGCGGTGAGAATATGCAGCACGCCGACGCGGAATTTGCTGTCCTGATTTTGTTGGCTCCAGACACGCGCGGGAGTGTACATCAGCGGGGTGAAGGCTCCGTACGTGCCGCTCAAAGCCCAAACGCCAGCGAATTTTTTGGGATCGACGGAAGCGCTTTGACTCACCAGCCCGATGGCGGTGGAGACGTTGCCCGCTTCCTGAATGGGCGCTTTCAAGCGCGTGCCCAGCGGATTGTCTACGGGATTGTAGTGTCCCCACAAACTACCGTGCTCCACGTTGATCGACTCCGAAAGGTCGGCGGCCACGGTGAAGAATCGTCCGTCAGTGACGTAATTCATCCACTTAATGATTTCGGAGATCGCGCGCCGGGCTCCGGCGATCTCGCCCGGTTTCTTGAACAGCGCAATGCTGACTTGCTTCTCTGCACCGGAAATCGCATTGTGAATCGATAACTTCTGCGGGCCTTCAGGTAGCGCCGCGACGCGCAGACGATCGTCGAGGAACGGATCGCTCGAGGCGGAGATGCGCAACTTCACGTTGTCGCGCACCGTGTCGCCGATTTCCACGAGGCGCTCGGCGAGGCGATCGCCCAATCCGTTGCGGTCGAGCAGCGACATCACCACGTCCATGTTCGTCTTGAACTGGATCAATCGCTCGCGATTGTTGCTGACCGGGCCCTTGTGAATTCCTTCGAACTCCACGCTATAATGCTTCTCGAAGGTCTGCGCCAGCGCGACAAAATACTCCGAGTTCATCTTCAGCGCATAGGGATGGCTTGGGTAGCTCACCAACTGATCGCCGTTGTAGCCAGGGATCTTTCCGTCGACGGCCGCGGGCCACCAGCCCTTGATGGTTTTGCCGATGGCGACGATGGGACGGCGGTCGTGCGGGTCCACTTCGTCCATTGCTATCAACGCCGCGGACACTTCGCCGTAATCGTTACCATTCGACAATGTGAAGACGTTCCATCCATACGAGGTCCATTGATTCACGAGATTGTAGCCATCGAACTGCGCGGCGATCACGCCGCCAATCTTGCCGCCAATCAGGCAATCGTCGATGCCCGCGTTGTTGTCGGAAAGCATCACACGCAAACGCTTTCCCACTTGCAGCGCGAGCGCCTGCGTCTTCAACTCTTGCGCGTGACCTTCAGTGAGCGCGAATTCGCCTTCCAGCGCGATCACTTTCGGCGACTCTGGCGCGCCCGCAATATCCCAGAACGCCGCTTTGCCCGCGGCCGTCGCGATGCCGATGCCCGAAGGTCCGCCGTTCACGTCGTTGGTGACGTCGGTGCTTTCGGCATGTCCCGCGAGCGCACGAATGCCGCGGCCCTTGGCCTGCGCGAACAGGGGATGGTCTTCTAAACCGGTTTCGTGCAGCAGGGTCTTCAGCGCGCCCGCGCCGCGCCGGAATCCCAACGCGTCGATGGGCAACATCGCGACATGCGGATCGACGTGGTAACGTGGATCGCCGGTCTGCTGATACTTGCGATACAGCGCCTGGCCCATGATCATCCACAGCGCGTAGCAGGTGGGGATCGAGTGGCCCGCCGCGAGCATGAATTTGTCGGAGTAAGGATGCTTCGGTCGGCGGTAATCGTAACGGAGTCCGCCATTTTCAGGACCGACCAAATGCGCCGCCACATTGTACGGTGTGTAGGCGAGCGGTCCGCCCAGATGCCCGGTCTGCGCGTAATTTCCGAGCAGCACCAGGGTCATGCAGGTCATGTATCCGATGTCTTCGAGCAGCGGATCGTGCGCTAACGTTTGTTGCTGGGAGGGAGAAGGGACTGCGTGAGTGAGCGATGTCATAGATGTTCTCAAAAAGAGCTACATCATAATATCAATGACAATCTGGGAAGATGGGCGCCAGCTGGCGGATAAGCGGTTCGGCTCGAACAGATCACTTGTGTAATGGCGATGTTACGTCCACTAACAACCTGGCAGCATTCCGCTCGCGCCCGATACTGAAACGATCGGCAGCTCCGATTTGGGAATCCACAGGAAGTATTTCTCGGGATCGAACCAAGAACAACCTGGCCGGGAGTATTCTGGTTCCGACCAGACGAAGGTGGCTGGGCGGATGAGAACGCCACGCTCTGCTGTGTTGTTGTTCGTGGTTGTTTCTTTTGGCCTGATGTGGGCCGTTCCCAGCACAGATTGCTTGCAGACTGCCTATGATGAGGCCAAGGGCCTGCCCTACGAGTTGAGGGACCCTGTCGAGGTAACTCTAAGAGACATGCACAGCGATCCTCCCGCTGTTCCTGCTGCAGCGGCTTGTCTCATGCCGCGATCACTTCGGGCGCAGTCATACACCACTTACCGACCACCTACGGTCGCGGTCCTCTGTAGCTTGCGTTTATAGCTTGCGTTGTTAACAGAGTCTCGCCCTCTAGTACTCACTCAGAACCGCAGATTGATCCCCTGATCGCAACTGTGCGGTTCGTCTTCCTGTTCCTTAGGGGTTCTCTATGCGATTCACCAACTGAATTCAACAACCATCTTGCTTCGATAGGAGGCTGTATGAAACGAATCGGCGCGGTGATCTCTGCACTTTTGGTGATACTGGCTGCCTTGGCGTTAACAACGGCAGCACAGCAACAGAAGTCTTCAACCATTCATTACACAATCCAGGATCTCGGGACGCTGGGTGGCACTTTTAGTTGGGGATACGGAATCAATGAGAACGGCTCAGTTGACGGCGTGGCATATCTACCTGGTGATACAGCATTTCATGCCTTCCTGTGGCAGAAAGGAGTGATGACCGACCTTAGGACGCTTGGTGGCTTCAACAGCAGCCCGAATTTCGGGCCTAACGAGCGAGACGAAGTTGCCGGTGTGGCTGAAACCGTGATTCCAGATCCATTCGGAGATCACTTCTGCGGCTTCAGCACCGCTTACACTTGTCCTCCGACTTTTTGGAGCCGCGGTGTCGCGCTACAGCTCCCCACACTGGGTGGGTTCAATGGCATTGCCAGTACGGCAAACAATCGCGATCAGATTGTAGGAAGTGTGGAGAATTTGACCCTTGGTTGCCGATTCTATTTTCAACAGAAAGCTGTCATGTGGCAAAACGGGCAGATCAAGGAACTGCCTACGCTCAGCGGCGATAACGAAGGATATGCAGTAGGCATCAACGATCCCGGTCAGATTGTGGGTTGGACGCTTTCCGCAGACTGCGCGGTTTTTCACGCGGTGCTCTGGGAAAAGAGCAAAGTAACCGACTTGGGCAGCCTCGGAGGAACCTTCAACGCTTCTAGCGCTATCAACAACCAAGGTGAAGCCGTCGGTAACGCTACTGTGTCAGGCGACATAACCACCCACGGCTTTCTCTGGCGGCAAAACTTGGGAATGGTCGATCTCGGCACACTACCCGGGGACTTCTCCAGTTCGGCTTGGGGCATTGCCAACAAAGCCCGTGTGGTCGGCTCATCCTGCGATGCAAGCGGAAACTGCCGTGCCTTCCTCTGGCAAGACGGCGTTATGACGGACCTCAACTCTCTGCTACCTGCAGACTCGCAATGGTATCTGTATGACGCTGAGGGTATTAATTCCCGAGGGGAAATCACCGGTCTGGCTTTCAATCTGGTGTCTGGTGAAGGCCATGCTTATCTGGCTAAACCCAGAGTGGGTGGATCAATGAACGAAGGGGAAGCGCCCAACCTGCAAAGCGCTGTCAGGGCGAGAGCAACATTCACTCTGCCAGAACATCTTCGCAAGCTGCTGCAACAGCGACAAAACCAGCGCCTTGGTTTGCCGAAAACCGCTGTGAAATGACAGAACTGTTGCTGACTGCAATACTATGCCGCCCGATGTCTGGGCGGCTTTCCTGCAGTTGGGGCGGCTGCGTGTGTGTGGGGCACAACTTCTGCTAACCT
>CAWFAY010000014.1:0-239075 GCA_963813905.1 uncultured Acidobacteriaceae bacterium
GACGTTGCCGCGGAGGTGATGGGCGAGCATTCGCTGACCGTGACCGACCTGCTTGACGCGTTGCCTGAGGCGTTTCGCCGCGCGACCGGATGGGCGGGCGAGCGCGTGGCGCGGATCAGGGGATGAGATTTCACGAGTACATCACCCACTCCGCCGAAGAGACCATCGCACTGGGCGGCGAGCTTGCACCGGTGCTGAAGAACGCGCGCATGGTCATTCTGCGCGGCGATCTCGAGCCGGAAAGACCACGCTGGTCAAAGGCATCGCCGAAGGGCTTCATGCTGCATCGCGCGACGATATCACCAGTCCCACGTTCACCCTAATCCACCAATTTCACGGGCCTGACACGACGCTGTACCACGTCGACTCTATACAGGATCGAAACCGAGCGCGAACTGGCGACCTTGGGACTGGACGAACTCTTCGCCGAGCCCGGCAATCTCGTCCTGCTGGAGTGGGGCGAGAAGTTCGCGCGATTTCAGCGGGAGCGCGATATGGAGATTGCTATCGAGCGACGGGGCGACCAGGAGCGGAGGATTCTGGTTGATGGTGCCAATATTCAGGATTGTTGAATCAGTGGCCCGTATCAGCTTTCAGTTTCTTCCAATCAAAGGCCCCGGCGTGAAGTTCACATGCACGTTCACGAATTCGTCTTGCGGCGGCCTCGGCCTGTTGACGATCGAAGTGCTCCATGGGAACGAGCCTCGCTACAATTTTGCCATCCCTCGTAATGAGAATCTCCTCGCCCTGGTCGACGCGATCCAGCAGCGATCCCAAGGTGTTTTTCGCCTCAAACGCTCCATTTTCCGTCATGATTGGAAGACTACCACTAGGACGGAAGGAGTAGACGCGATGCCAATGAAGAACCCGCCCCACCCGGGAGATTCTAACTACTGGTATCCCGTAGTATTATGAAGCTGACGTTCGAGTGGAACGAGTCGAAAACCAAGCGCAACCTGCGGCGTCATGGCGTCAGTTTCGAGCTGGCGATCACGGCCTTTAAAGACCCGTTCGCTGTCGAGATTCTCGATGATCGCGAAGATTACGGTGAACGGCGGTTCATCATCCTAGGCATGGCAGAAGATCAGGTTCTGCTGTTCGTAGCCTACGCGGAACGCGACGAGCGCATTCGCATTATCTCTGCCCGGAGGGCGACGCAGAATGAAGAAGACGACTACTTCCGTCAGAACAGCTAAGCCTCTCCGCGCGATGAGCAAGGAAGCAGTTGAGCGAGCTGCGCTGGCAGATGCGGACGCACAACCGCTCAGCAACGCTGACCTCGGTCGGATGAAACGCACTCCGCAGGCGAAGATCATTCGCCGGGCCTTGGAACTCACGCAAGAGGAATTTGCGGCCCGCTATCACATTCCTCTCGGCACGTTGCGCGATTGGGAACAGGGGCGGGCCGAGCCCGATCAGCCGACGCGTGCCTATCTCACGCTCATCGCCCGCGATCCTGACCGTGTGCACCGGACATTAAATCCAAAGTCGACCTAAAACGAAATGGGTAGGTCCAAAAAGGTCGTTTTGTCAAGCTACCAGCATAGCTTGAGAAGCTATAATGGCGAAGCTAACTCACGAAGGCATCTATGTTTCGAATGCTACTGCCGCGCCTCTATGAACTGAGGGACCTCATCGCCGATCCGACTTCCCCTCATGCGTACTTTCGAGACTTTGACGAGCATTTGAAGGATTCGCTCCACATCAGAGATATCTATCGTCGCTTGGAAAGCGACCTGCAAGGCCTCGACGGTCCCGCTTGGGAATTCCTGAAAAGCGAGGCCTCGCCATACTTAGTGCACAAGGACCGGAGCGGTCGGGGTTGGCAACAGCTGTTCGACATTCTTAATCAAGCACGTGCCTACAATTACCTAGAGACCATTGGTTGTTCAAACGTCCACTTCATTCCCCCGGCAAAACGGCGTTCGACCAGGACCCCTGACCTTGAAGCTGTTCTTAACTCTCGCCGGGTGCTATGCGAAGTGAAAACAATCAATATCTCAGAGAAGGAAGTTGACGCCCGCAGGGATAGGACGGTGCGGGCGATGTCAGACCGATTAGAGGATGGATTTCTCCGGAAACTGTATTCTGACATCATGCAGGCTAAGAACCAATTGCATGCCTACGACGCGTCGGGTGACGTACGGTACTATGTTTACGTCAACCTCTGCTTTGATGATTTCTTGGGAGAGTGCAAAGAAGCGTATTTTCGGCAGATCGACCAGTATCTGTCGGGCTGTCTGACTCCAGGGATTGATCTCGTTTTTCACAATGATCATACGCCCTTCTATAAGGCTCTCGAAATGACGGCGGCAACGGTCGTCAATGCAAGTTAGGAGGGAATTAGAAACGAGCTGCGGAAACATTGCAGGGTCACTAGGTTTTCGATGGGAACGGTAATATGGGTCGCGTTGGTCTTCGCAGTCATCCTTGGTGCGACCATCTGGGTTGCTGGGAGTTTTGCGGCCAAACAGCCCCCTCCCGCAGAAGCATTCGATTTAAGGGAATTGCGACACGATCTGGAAGAGGTGCAAATCAAGGCCCCGGAGATTTACAGGGCGGAATTGGAGCCATTTCTAAGTGGTCTGGAGGCAAAGTACGGGAATATTGTCCCCATGGCTGAAATGGATGGCTTGCAGAAGCTCATCGCCTCGAAACTTGCGGGCATTGAGGAACGGAAACAAGAAATCATCAATCAAGGCGCAAGTGAGGGCAAAACGATCGAAATAGAATCACTCCGACAAAGGCTTGAAGTTGCTAAAGCTTCATATTCCGGGCCGAATCGAGATGCGTACACTACCGAAGTTGACTATCTCTTGGACTCCTTAGCGTCAAGATACGGCAGCCATATCCCGGTCGATCAAGCGTACAGGATAATGAAACGCTTTGAATCGGGTTTGGGATTCCCGCCTGATGCATGAATCGTGCGCTCTCGGGATCAGAATTTAAGGGTTGCATTGGCTCCGCCAATAGTTCGTCTTCTCCCGCCGGCCCTGCGTCTCGAAACGCCTCCGCCCAAATCCGCAGCCGCACCGCCGGCCCGTGATTTATCGTTTCGGCCTCAGCATTGCGGCCGTACTCTCGCTTTGCACGCCCAGGTCCCCCAAAACACGCTAAAATCAAACATTGGGCCTGCCCCGCCGATTTGCGGTTGCCGGCTGGAGAGCATGTACGAAGTCACAGTTGAAGACACGTTTTCTTCCGGACATTACCTGCGCAACTACAAGGGCAAGTGCGAGCGGCCGCACGGTCACAACTACCGCGTTCGCGTGACCTTGAGCGGTGAGGAACTCGATCACGCAGGGCTGCTGCTCGACTTCAAAGACCTGAAGGAAGTTCTGCGGCCGGTGGTGAACTATCTCGACCACCAGATGATGAATGAACTGGAGCCGTTCACCACCCTGAATCCTTCGGCGGAAAACATCGCGAAGTACTTCTTCGACGAGACCAACGCGCACTTGAAAGGCGTGACGAGTGGTCGCGTGCGGGTGAAGGACGTTACCATCTGGGAGACCGACACGACGACCGCCCGGTATAGCGAATAATTGGGTCGTCTCGCACAGGCTGCACGTCAATACTTACAGTGGATTTTCTTATCCGCACCGAGGTGCATTGAAATTGGCTATCTATTTACCCGCAACCGTTGACGAAGAGAGCATCGCATTAGATGAGCTGACGCCGCGCGAGATCGTGCGCGAACTCGACAAGTATGTCGTGGGACAGCACCAAGCCAAGCGCGCCGTTGCGATAGCGCTGCGCAATCGCATGCGCCGGCAGAAGCTGACGCCCGAACTGGCGGAAGAGATCATTCCCAAGAACATCATCATGATGGGCCCCACGGGCGTGGGAAAGACGGAAATCGCCCGCCGCCTGGCCAAGCTCGCGAACTCGCCTTTCCTGAAGGTCGAAGCCTCGAAGTTTACCGAAGTCGGCTACGTAGGACGTGATGTGGAATCCATGGTGCGCGACCTGATCGAGATCGCCATCGACATGGTTCGCGAGGAGAAGCTGGAAGATGTCGCCGACAAATCGGAGCTGAACGCCGAGGAGCGCCTGCTGGATCTGCTGCTGCCATCGATGCCGACCCAGGTCCCGCCGCGCCAGCCTGCGGCGCACGATGGCCAGATCGGCTTCAACCTCGGCAACGAGCCGCTGCTGGCCGGGGAACCGGGATCGCGCACCCGCGAGAAGCTGCGTCAGCAACTGCGCGAAGGCAAGCTCGACGAGCGCATGGTCGAGCTCGACGTGCGTGAGAAGTCGTTTCCGGCATTCGAGATCATCACCAACCAGGGCGTCGAAGAGATGGACGTCAACATGAAAGACATGCTGCCCAACATCTTCGGCCAGCGGACCAAGAAGCGGAAGATGAAGGTTAGCGAGGCCTTTGAGTACCTCATCCAGGAAGAAGAGCAGCGGCTGGTCGATATGGACCAGGTGCAGCGCATCGCGGTGGAGCGGGTGGAGAACTCGGGCATCATCTTTCTCGACGAAATCGACAAGATCGCCGGGCGCGAGGGCGGGCACGGGCCCGACGTTTCGCGCGAAGGCGTACAGCGTGACATTCTTCCCATCGTCGAAGGCACCACGGTCAACACGCGTTACGGCATGGTGCGCACCGACCACGTTCTCTTCATCGCCGCGGGAGCGTTTCACGTCTCCAAGCCCAGCGACCTTATTCCTGAGTTGCAGGGACGCTTCCCCATCCGCGTGGAACTACAATCGCTCACGGTCGACGACTTCATCAAGATCCTTACGGAGCCGAAGTCGTCGCTGACGAAGCAGTACATCGCCCTGCTCGATACCGAAGGCCTGAAGTTGGAGTTCACGGAAGAGGCGCTACAGGAGGTCGCGAACTTCGCCTTCCGGGTGAACGAAGGCACGGAGAACATTGGCGCGCGGCGACTTCACACCATCATGGAGCGGGTGCTCGACAACATCAGCTTCGACGCGCCGGACATGCAGGAAAAGAGCGTTGTTGTCGACGGCGACTATGTGCGCAACGCGCTGACCGACATCGTGAAGGACCAGGATCTGTCGCGGTACATTCTGTAGGCGGTGCTGCCTGTAGCCTCTCCCTGACGGGCCCTGCCGTCTGCCAGTAGTGCAGCGCCATAAAGAAAGGACCAGCTACGTAAGAAAGAACAGAGGCCTCATTCCGGCCAGCGATGGGGAGCGGATGCCTGGGAGCGGGGGCAATTTTATTCGTGGCCGCCGCGCTCGCGTAGCATACTTGCTGCGTGCGTGTATCCCTCCCCCATCCCCCGCTTCTCGGCGAGGTACAGGGGCGTGCAGCCTTCGTCGGTCTTGGCGTTGATGTCGGCCCCGTTGACCAAGAGTAGGAGTGCCAAACTCTCTTGGTTTCTAGTCGCCGCAGAGTGCAAAGGGGTGTAGCCAGTGTTGTTCTTAGCATCGACCTTTGCCCCGCGGGCGAGCAGCAAGCGCCGCCACCCTCCTTTGGCCATAGTTAGCGATGATCGTCGTACGGTGCAAAGGAGTGTTCCCATCGTTGTCTTTGGCATCCACCTCAGCGTGGTTGGCCAGCAGCAATTCCGCCAGATCCTCACGGCCTTCACGCGCCGCCACGTGCAAAGGCGTGTAGCCCCACTTATCCTTGGCATTGACGTCGGCTCCGCAGGTTAGTAGCAACTGGGCTGCGTCCTTATGGTCTGATTCCGTGGCAAAGTGAAGAGGCGTTGATCCTTCGTTGTCTATCCTGAGGACCAAAGTAGGATCATTCTTGAGCAGTGCCCCAATCCTTTGTACCTCGCCGTTACGCGCCGCGTGGTGAATCTCGCCGCGCTGGCACAGCGCTTGGGCGACGGCAGAATTCGATTGGCTTCTTGCCAGGTCCAAGGCCGTCCGACCCTTGTCGTCCTTGGAGTGAACATCTACCTCCTTGGTTAGGAGCAGCTCCACTACTTCCAAGCGATTCCAGCTAGCCGCCAGGTGCAAGGCCGTGAGGCCGCTGCTGTTTTTGACATCCATTTCGGCATTTTTCGCCAGCAGCAATTCCGCCACATGCTTGTGGCCACTAATCGCCGCCACGTGCAAAGGCGTGCTGCCCGTCCTATCCTTGGCATTGACGTCGGCTCCGCAGGTTAGTAGCAACTGAACTGCGTCCTTATGGCCGGTCTTCGCAAAAAAGTGCAGGGCCGTCTGACCATCGTCGTTTGTGGGATTACCTAGGAGCAACGCCTTCACCCTTGCGGAGTCGCCTTGCTCAGCTGCTTGACATAAAGAGTACACAGTCATGGTCGCTCACAGTCTCGATATGAGTGTAACGTGCTCAGCAACCTGTTGCGAAGCCGGGTACCCGCTCATTCCTGGCTTGGATGAGTGGAACGCGATGCTACCGTGGAGAGCGCCCCGCGCGAACGGAGGCCGCCAACTCCCCTAACAACTCATGCGTCTCATCCCAACCGATGCATGCGTCGGTGATGCTCTGCCCATACACCAGTGGAGAGCCGTTCTCCAGCTTTTGCGCACCTTCCACCAAATTGCTTTCCAGCATCACGCCGATAATGTTGCGATTACCGCAGCGAAGCTGGCTTGCCACATCACGACAAACCAGCGCCTGACGGCGGTAGTCCTTGTTGCTGTTGGCATGGCTGCAGTCGATCATGAGTCGTGCCTGCAAGCCGCCTTGCTGCAACTGCTCCGTTACGCTGGTCACCGACGCGGCGTCATAGTTGACGGATTTCCTTCCTCCCCGCAAGATCACGTGGCAGTCAGGATTTCCCGTGGTTACAAAGATGGCGGACTGACCGCTCTTGGTGTGTCCCAGAAATGTATGCGGATGTGCGGCCGATAGCACGGCCTCGATGGCGATCTGAACGTCGCCTGAGGTCGCGTTCTTGAAATCCGACCGGACAGGAAAGTCCCGACACGAGCTGACGATGTACCTGGCTCTCGGTGGTGCGGGCGCCGATCGCTCCCCAGCTCACCAAAGAGGTCAGATACTGCGGCGTCATCACATCGAGGAATTCGGTGCCTGCTGGGACGCCCATTTCGGCAAGATCGAGCAGAAGATGCCGAGCGAGCCGTAGGCCATCGTTGATCTTGTAAGACTGGTCCAAGTGAGGATCGTTGATCAGCCCCTTCCATCCGACGGTCGTGCGGGGCTTCTCGAAGTACACCCGCATCACCAGCAGCAATTCGCTCGCAAACTCAGGGCTGGCCTTCTTGAGCAATCCGGCGTACTCGCGAGCCGCCTTGGTGTCGTGAATAGAACACGGTCCCACCACCACGAGCAGTCGCGGGTCGCGCCCGGCGAGAATGTTGCAGATCGCGCTTCGTGCGTCGTGAACCGTAGCCGCTGCCTTCTCCGTTACAGGCAGCTCCTCCTCCAGAAAGACCGGCGGCAGTACGACCCTCGTCCACTTGATGCGCAGGTCGTCGGTGCGGTATAGCGTCATCCACCAAGCATAGCGAACCGCCGATGTGCTTCCAAACGGCGGCCCTGCAAAACAATCACCACCGAGGACACAGAGTACACGGAGAACCACCTTGAGAATTCTTGGAGTCTTCCTCCGTGACCTCCGTGATCTCTGTGGTGAAAACCATTCGAGTTACTTGTTACCGAAGGTCCAGCCCAGCCCCGTACTCGTGCCGTAGTCGCTGCCGGAAAATGTTGGCGGAGGCTGGTTGTCCCAGTTGCCGTAGAACGAGACGTTCCAGGTGAAATTGCTCCAGAACTTCATCCAATACGTGGCATTGAGACCGACATAAACGCGCCCGGGCTGATTGAGGGCTGGGAACACAGTCGTAGTAATCGCCAGGTCAGTCTTGTTGAACCGGAACAGTTCTGCGGATGCGCCGAGCAGGCCGGCCGAGGTGTTCTGAGCAGCCTGATGCGTGGCCGTCTGCTTGTATCGCGTGTTCTGGTAGGCGAAGCCGCCGAAGACAGCGATGCGCGCATGATTGGTGTTCTTCAGATAACGTCCGATACCTCCGCCGGCATTGGACTGAAGGGCGATATCCTGCTCCGTGCTTTGCAGCAGTGATCCTAGAGCCGTGTAGAACCAGTTGTTCCAGGGCAGGAGATGGCGATAGAAGAGCGCTCCGTCGTTGCGAGTCGACGTGGGGCTTCCGCTATTTCCCGTTAGCGATGAGGTGAAGGACCCGCCGGCCGACCACCGTTCCCGGGGATAGGAAAGATTCGAACTGAAGCTATACTGTGTCGAGCTGTTGGCTTTCGAGAAGATAAGTCCGGAGTTGATTTCCCCGTTGAACCGGCGCCAGAAGTTGGTGTCTGTCTCGTCGATCTGTACGACATCCTTTCGTCGCAGTTCGATTGTGCGATCCGGGCCCTCCACCACCTGAATATATACGGGCCGTGCCTCGTCTGTCTCTGCCGTGGAGAGAGTTCCGATGTACGAATTGCCCTGCCCGGTCTTCACCAGGAACAGTTGCTTACTTTCGACATGGTGCACCTTCAGCCAATCCACCTCGGTCGTGCCCTTGATGTAATCGAAGCTGACGTAGAGTACTCCAGCCTCCAGCCCTTTAATTTCGCAGGTGACGCGATCGCCGTTATTCATGACGAGCACGTCGGACTTATCGCGTGCAAGCAGCGGGGCTGCAAGCAGAATGGAACAGACGACGAGTACGGCTGGTATCTTCATTGCGTGTCCTGGCGTAGTGAGGTATGTCCCAAGTGTTTTCGTATGTAGCAATACTGAATGTAGTACAGCAGGGTCACGACCGCAGCCGGAGACCATCGCAGCAGCCGCAGCCCGGCCATCGCGATTTACGCCTCCCAGCGCCTGTGAGAGCCCTGTAATTACTCGCTGAATGTTGGCTTGGACAGTGTAAGATGACCTCACAGTTTAAGCGTCATGTTTGTAGCTCGGCGTCGGGCCAGAAATCCCCTTGGAGTGAGATAAGGCGGCCAACTTCTCCTCCTCTGGGCTCATGCTTACCCAGGGATGCCCCCGAATCAGCTTACGGGACCGGTCAACCGGGCTGGAGCCTGAGGCGACCAGACCGCACAGGACCGCGACCGTGTCATGAACGCGATCAAGTCGGGCCGGGTAAAGTCGGTTCTGGAGGTCTGAAGACGCTGCAATTTCGCCCAAGACCAAAATGTTGTGTTCGCGAAGCCCTGCAAAACCAGTAAAGTAGAATTCTTCCATTCAACCGAGGTCTCTCGTGCAACGAACAATGGCTACTCAATCTAACGCACTTGTGTCTGCTGTGTTCAGGCTCATACTTGTATGCGCGTTTCTCTGCGCTCTCAGTGGAGCGCAAACTCTGCCCAACGCCCCCAGTGCCCAGAAGTCCAAAACGCAGGGAGCCAAGACTTCCGAAAGCGCGTGGCCTCGCACCATCACCAGCGGATCGGACAAGTTCATGGTCTATCAGCCGCAGGTTGACAAGTGGGAGGGCAACAGCATCGACCTTTACGCCGCTGTCGAGCTGAAGACCGGAAAAGACGGTGCACCCACGTACGGAGTGATCTGGTTCAAGGCTCGCACCGAAGTGGACAAGGTCAACCGGCTGGTGACGCTGGACAACGTTGAGCTCACGAAGGTGAAATTTCCGGCTGCTCCCGCGAAGGAACCTGTGCTCACTGCGCTAATGCAACAGAAGCTACCGGGAGCAACGAAGACCATATCGCTCGATCGCCTGGAAGCAGCGCTCGAGGCCGAGGGCGAGCCCGCCAAAGGGGTCGAGGTCAGGAACGACCCGCCCAAAATCATCTTCTCAACCAAAGACTCGGTTCTGGTGTTGATAGATGGACCGGCGCAGTTGCGTGACGTTCAGGGCACGAAACTTCAGCGTGTCATCAACACCAAAGCCGTTCTGCTCTTTGAAAACGACAAGAAGACTTACTACTTGCGCGTGACGGACTGGTGGCTGCAGGCCCCGCAGCTGGAAGGTCCGTGGACTTATGCCAAAAAGCTTCCCGATGACATGAAGAAGGCGGAAGAATACATTGTCAGCCAAACCGGGGCGCAGACCCTGCAAACTCAGCAGCAGTCCGGGCAAACTTCCCAAACTCAACCCGCAAAAGCTCAGCCTTCGCTGAAAGAAGCAGGCAAGAATGCGCCGATTCCCAATGTGTATGTTGCCTTCGGGCCGACGGAATTGTTTGAGACGCGGGGCGAGCCAGTATACAAGACCATTCCCGGCACCGGGTTGGAGTACGTCGAGAATACGAACGGCGATATCTTCCGCCTCAGCGGGCAGTACTACGTTCTGATCTCGGGGCGGTGGTTCAAGGGAGCGTCGCTGGATGGTCCCTGGACGTTCGTGAGCAAGGCGGATATGCCTCCCGATTTTGCGAAGATCCCATTGGACAGTCCCAAGTCGACGGTTCTGGCTTCGGTGCCCGGAACTCCGCAGGCCACGGAAGGGCTGATCGCCAATTCAATTCCGCAGACCGCGACCATCGCTCGCTCGGAAGCCAAGCTCACGGTGGTCTATGACGGGGAGGCGACCTTCGTTCCAGTCGAAGGTACCTCGATGTCTTACGCGAAGAATACTTCGGTCCCGGTGATCAAGATTTCTGATAACAACTACTACTGCGTCGAAGCCGGCGTGTGGTTCAAAGGGCCAACGCCGCAGGGCCCGTGGCGGGTTGCCGACACCGTGCCCGCGGAGATTTACACTATCCTACCGAGTTCGCCGATCTACTACGTCACCTACGTGAAGGTGTACGGGTCATCGCCCGAGGTGGTCTATGTCGGGTATACCCCCGGCTACTATGGGACGGTAGTCTCCTCCAGTTCAACTACAGTGGTCTACGGTACAGGATGGTATTACCCACCTTATATCGGACCTACTGTCTGGTACGGGTGGCCTTACACCTACGGAGTAGGCGCCGGATTCACCTACACCACGGCAACCGGCTGGAGCTTCGGCTTTGGCTACGGATACGCATACTATCCCTGGTACTACCCGTGGTGGGGACCCATGGGTTACTACGGATACGGCTGGTATCCCTACTACGGCTGGGGAGCATGGGGCGGTGCTGCCGTTGCCAACGTCTATGGCGTGTGGGGCAATACGGCCTACTCGCGCACGGGAGCCGCCTGGGCCAACCCGTACACCGGCAACTACGGCGCGGCTACCCGAGGCTCGTACTACAACACGCAGACGGGGCGTTCAACCGTTGCCGGACGCGGCACGAACACGAATATCTACACCGGCAACACGGCTGGATATCGCGGTGGCGCGACCTACAACCCGAATACCGGCATCGTCGCTGGCGGTGGCGCAGGCTATGCGGGCAATATCTACAGCGGTCAGGGCACCGCTGGACGCGGTGGCTTTGCCTACAACACCAACACGAACGCGGGCGTCGCTGCCGGCAAGAACAATGTTTATGCCGGTAAAGACGGCACCGTCTACCGTTACAACCGCAACAGTGGTGATTGGTCAAGCAACAGCGGCAGCGGATGGCAATCCGCCTCCAAGCCGGATGCGAATATCCAGCGGCAGCAGCAGATGCGAACCCAAGGCGCACAGAGAAGTCAAACCTTTAACTCGGGCAGCTACGGCGGCGCGAGAATGGGTGGCGCCAGGATGGGCGGTGGTGGCCGGCGTCGTTAGGCGGGAGGTGACATCAAGATGCGCGGGGGGACATGAGTCACATCTCAAGCAGGGTTCCCCAACTTTTGGCGTGTCGCGGAAACCACTACAGTAGTACAGTAGAATTCTTTCTCCTCAGCCATAAGGAGCGCCCACATGTCTGCCTGGCCGCGGTATCCCACATTGTATGAGATCAATACATGGGTATGGCTTGCGGAGCTGGGCGCGAAGACGGAATCGTCCGTCAACCTGGGTTCGGTGCCCTCCGCCGAATGGGACGCCGTCGCTGGCCTCGGCTTCGACGCAGTTTGGCTGATGGGCGTGTGGGAACGTAGTCCTGCCGGCACCGCCATTGCCAATCAAAATCCGAATCTTCAGGCCGACTTCCGGAAGGCCCTGCCTGACCTTCGTGCAGACGATAATGTCGGCTCGCCTTATTGCGTGCGGCGCTACGTGGTCGATCAGCATCTGGGTGGGCGGGAAGGACTGGCAGTAGCCCGTCGGGAGCTTGCCAGGCGCGGTCTGCGCCTGGTTCTGGATTTTGTGCCTAATCACCTTGCGCCTGACCACCCTTGGGTGAAGCAGCACCCGGAATATTTCATTCAGGGAAGCGCCGACGACTTGCGGAACGCCCCGGCATCCTACATTGAGGTAGATGGAACAGTTTTCGCCTGCGGTAAAGACCCTTACTTCTCCGCGTGGCGTGACGTGCTGCAACTCAATGCCTTTCAGCCTGGGTTGCGACAGGCCGTTATCGAAACTCTCTCTGACATTGCCGGCCAGTGCGACGGAGTGCGCTGCGATATGGCGATGCTTCTGTTGAACTCGGTCTTCGAGCGCACCTGGGGAGGCCGTGCCGGCCAGAAACCTGCTACTGAGTATTGGGAGGACGTCATCCCGGCTCTCAGGCGAATCAGCCCCACCTTCCTGTTCATTGCCGAAGCGTATTGGGACCTGGAGTGGGAGTTGCAGCAGCACGGGTTCGACTTCTGCTACGACAAACGGCTGTACGACCGGATCGAGCACGACAACGCAGAGAGCGTTCGGCTGCATCTTTGCGCCGATTTGGCCTACCAGAAGAAGGTGCTGCGGTTCCTCGAGAACCACGACGAGCCTCGCGCAGCAGCGGCTTTTACGCCGGCTAAGGAGCGGGCCGCAGCCGTAGTAACATCGACACTGCCCGGCGCGAGGATGTTCCATGAAGGGCAACTCGAAGGCCGCATAGTACGGTTGCCTGTTTTCCTCGGCAGACGGCCGGAAGAGCCTGTCGACAATGCATTGCTGGAGTTCTACTGCAAGCTGTTGGCGGCCATCGACAGTCCCGTGTTTCGGGAAGGGCAGTGGAGCTTGTGCGAGCGCACCGGCTGGCCCGACAACCTGAGCTGCCAAAATATCGTTGCCTGGCGGTGGAACTACGACAGCGAGCGCTATCTCATAGTAGTGAACTTGAGCGACCGTCAGGCGCAAGCGATGGTCCACACTGGTTGGGACGATCTGGCCGGTCGCAGTATGAGCTTTAATGACCAGTTATCTGGCGCGAAGTACGACCGCCCAGGCGATGAGATTCAATCCTACGGCCTCTATGTGGATTTGGCTCCGTGGGGCTGCCACTTCTTTCGATGTTTCGTATGAGCTGTCATTTTGCTGACGCGATTGTGCTTTAAAGGAGTACTGCCATGACGCCCAAAGACAAGGACACTTCACCTCTCGATTACGTTCAGGTCACTGAACAAAAAAGATTGAACGAAGCGCGTGAACAAGGCGTTCCCTGGAAGAAGTGGGGTCCCTATCTTAGCGAACGGCAATGGGGAACGGTTCGCGAAGACTACAGTAAGGACGGCAATGCGTGGGACTACTTCTCGCACGATCAGTCGCGCTCACGGACCTATCGATGGGGAGAAGACGGCCTCGCGGGCATTTCTGACGATAAGCAGCGGCTTTGCTTTGCGCTGGCCTTGTGGAACGGGCGCGATCCCATCCTGAAAGAGCGCCTCTTCGGCCTGACCAACAGCGAAGGCAACCACGGCGAAGACGTCAAGGAATATTACTTTTACATCGACAGCACGCCGACGCACTCGTACATGAAGTATCTGTACAAGTATCCCCAGCGCGAATATCCCTATAGCGACCTGGTGCAGACGAACAAGCGGCGCTCGCGCGAAGAAATGGAGTACGAACTCCTGGACACCGGCGTCTTCGACGATGACCGCTACTTTGACGTCTTTGTGGAATACGCCAAGGGCGGCCCGGAAGACGTTCTCATTCGCATCTCGGTGCACAACCGAGGCCCGGAAGCCGCACAACTACACCTGTTGCCGACGCTGTGGTTCCGCAATACGTGGCAAGTTGAGCCCGAGATGCCAAAGCCCGTCCTTCAGGCGGTGAATAACACCGGCGTCCGCGCTTCCGTGCCGAACCTTGGGGAGTACATCCTGGAGTGCGAAGGGGCTTCGGAGCTTCTGTTCACCGAAAATGAAACCAACAGTACCCGCTTGTGGGGCCAGCCGAACTCCACGCCTTACGTGAAGGATGCCTTTCACGAATATGTAATCGCAGGCAGAAGGGAAGCGGTCAATCCGGCACGGACAGGGACTAAAGCCGCCGCGCATTATGTACTGGACGTTCCGGCCGGAGGATCACAGGTCGTGCGCCTGCGCCTGAGCACGAAGTCTTCGGGGTTCGCCGCCTTCGACCAGACCTTCGCGGGCCGCCTCGCCGACGCTGACGAATTCTATGAGCGCATTACGCCAAAAAACCTGACCGAAGATGAGTGTCGAGTCCACCGGCAGGCTTTGGCCGGGATGTTGTGGACCAAGCAGTATTACTTTTTCGATCTCGACAGGTGGCTTGAGGAGCATGACTCCCATCCACTTATGGGATCGGGAAAGGGAGGTGCGCGCAATCCCGAGTGGTACCACATGCTCAACAGCGACGTCATCTCCATGCCGGACAAGTGGGAGTATCCCTGGTACGCAGCCTGGGACCTCGCATTCCATACGATCACTCTTTCGCTTGTGGATTTCGACTTCGCCAAAGATCAGCTCCTGTTGATGCTGCGGAGCCTGTACGCTCACCCCAATGGACAAATCCCCGCCTACGAGTGGAACTTCAGCGATGTGAATCCGCCGGTTCATGCCTGGGCCACGCTGTTCCTGTACCGGGTTGAGACCGAACTGGGTCGAGCCGATCTGCGTTTTCTGGAGCGTTCGTTCCAGGGGCTGATGCTGAACTTCAACTGGTGGGTCAACCGCAAGGACCCCGAGGGCCGCAATGTATTCGCCGGCGGATTTCTTGGGTTGGACAACATCGGTGTGTTTGACCGCAGCTCACGGCTGCCAACCGGCGGGCACCTCGATCAAGCCGACGGCACCGCATGGATGGCCTTCTACTGCCAATGCATGCTGGAAATTGCGCTCATCCTGACGGATTACGACTCGATGTACGAGGAGATTGCTTTCCGCTTCCTCGAGCACTTCGCCTGGATCACCTACGCCATGGATCGCATTGGCGCCAACCAGGACGAAATGTGGGACAACGAGGATGGCTTCTTCTACGATCTCCTTCATTTCCCGAACGGCGATGCCATGCGGTTGAAGATCCGTTCCATGGTCGGGCTGCTGCCCTTGTGCGCCGCCACCATCTTCGAACCGGGTGCCATAGCCAGTCATCCGAGAATTCTCGAGTTGGTCGAGTTGTTCCGCAAGCGGCATCCGGAGGTAGTCAAACAAATCTCGGTGATGAATAGCGGCTTTGTTGGTTATGCAGACCGCAGGATGACCTCCGTTTGTAGCCAGCAGAAACTGGAGCGGATTTTGAAGTACATGCTCGACGAAAACGAGTTCTTCAGCCCTTACGGCATCCGCTCTATGTCGAGACGCCACCTTGATCATCCCTTTGAATTTCAGTTTGGCGGACAGCAATACAAGGTGCAATATCTGCCGGCGGAGTCGAACACCGGCATGTTCGGAGGCAACTCCAACTGGCGCGGCCCCATTTGGATGCCAGTAAATGTGCTAATCCTGCGTGGACTGCTGAGCATGTATGCGTTCTACGGCGATGACTTCAAGGTGGAATGCCCGACCGGCTCCGGGAAATACATGACCCTGTTCGAGGTATCCAAAGAGATTAGCCGGCGCCTTTCCCGAATCTTCCTGCGAGATGAAAGCGGCCAACGACCGGTTTACGGCGGAAGCAAGAAATTCCAGGACGATCCGTACTGGCGAGATTACATTCTGTTCTACGAATACTTCCATGGGGACAACGGCGCGGGTCTGGGCGCCAGCCACCAGACAGGGTGGACAGGACTAATTGCCCGCACTCTAGACCTCTTCGCGCGCATGCAGTCGGAAGAACTGCTGCGGCAAGGCAAGAGAGTCGTCGGCGAGATGACTCGGGAGCAGGTCGCAGGGCAGTGATTTACGGCAACGTCAGTCTCGAGTCGTGAGGACGCGTTGGCTTCGCTGTGAAACCTGCGGTCGCGACGTCGGATTCCTTAGCGTAGAAGAACTGCCAAGGGAGGCAAGATTGGCCGACCTGCCTCCGCTTGTCTGGACACTGCCAGCTTGATTATCTGGCTGCCACTGCTTCTAACTGTCGGACCGCGGGAGCCGTGTCCTGGGCATCGACCACCGCAATCGTGGCAATTTTGACCACGTCCTCCACTTCCACACCGCGTTGCAGCACGTGCACCGGCTTGGCCATGCCGGAGAGGATCGGACCCAGCGCCTCTCCTCCACCCAGTTGCGGCAGGAGTCTCGCAGCAATGTTGCAGGACTGCAGATCGGGGAAGATCAGGACGTTGGCTCCGCCCTTCAATGTGCTGAACGGAAAGGCTGCTTCCAGCTTCTTCGCGTTTACCGCCATGTCGGATTGCACCTCGCCATCGACGATCAGGGTGGGATCGGCGTAGCGCACTAACTCCACCGCGCGGCGCACCTTATCGCACAGCGGGTGGCGAGTGCTGCCGAAGTTGGAAAACGACAGCATAGCGACACGCGGTTCAACGTCAAATCTCCGTGCCTCCTGGGCGGCGCAGAGGGCAATCTCCGCCAAGTCCTCCGCTGTCGGCTCGATATTTACCGTGGCGTCGGCGAGGAAGTAGAGGTCGCCCTTTCGGGTGATGAAGAGGTATATGCCGCTGACCTTGTGGATACCCTCGCGTACCCCGATGATCTGCAGGGCGGGGCGAATGGTATCGGGATAATTTCGCGTGACGCCGGAGACCATGGCATCGGCGTCGCCCATGCGTACCATCATGGAGCCGAAGATGTTGCGATCCAAGATCAATTCCTGGGCCGCGGCGAAGGTCACGCCTCTCCGTTGGCGCAGCCGATACAACTCCTTCACGTATTCGTTGTACCGTGATGAGCTCTCCGGCTCCACGATCACGGCGCCGTCGAGCGCGATCCCAAGCTCTGATGCCGCTCGAAGAATCGAGTCGCGGCTGCCTAACAGCACCGGGACAGCGATCTTCTCCTCGATGAGCACATGGCAAGCCCGAAGAATTTTTTCGTGCGTGCCTTCCGGAAACACCACACGTTTGGGATTCGCCTGTGCCTTATGGATCATGATGCGCATGAGTTCATGCGCTTTACCTAGCCGTTTCTCGAGTTGCTCGCGGTACTCAGCCAGATCGACGGGGTTCCGTGCTACCCCGCTTTCCATGGCAGCCTTGGCCACAGCAATGGCTTCCCAAACCAGCACTCGCGGATCGAACGGCTTTGGAATGATGTAGTCGGTGCCGAACTTCATGCGTCCCACACCGTAGGCCCGGCAGACCGAGTCAGGCACGTCCTCTTTTGCCAGGGACGCCAGAGCATGGGTCGCCGCCAGCTTCATCTCCTCGTTGATGGTCGTGGCATGCACGTCAAGCGCGCCGCGGAAGATGAAGGGGAAACCCAAAACGTTGTTTACCTGGTTAGGATAGTCCGAGCGGCCAGTGGCCATGATGAGGTCGTCGCGTACCGCTTTGGCTTCGTCGTAGGTAATCTCGGGATCCGGGTTCGCCATTGCGAAGACGATGGGACGCGGTGCCAGAGACGCGATGATCTCCGGCGTGAAGGCCCCTTTTACCGACAGCCCGAGCAGCACGTCGACGCCGCGGGTCGCTTCGGCGAGTGTCCGCTTCGTGGTTTCGATGGCGAAGCGTTCCTTGTAAGGGTTCATTCCCTCCTTGCGGCCCTTATAGATGACGCCCTTGGTATCAACCATGGTGATGTTCTCGCGTTTTACGCCGAGACAGATGTAGTGCTCGGCACACGCGATGGCGGAAGCTCCCGCCCCGTTCACCACCACTTTGACTTCCCCGATCTTCTTGCCGACCAGCTCCACTGCATTCACCAGTGCGGCGCCGGAGATGATCGCGGTTCCGTGCTGGTCATCATGGAAGACGGGAATTTTCATCGTCTTCTTGAGGGTTTCCTCAATGTAGAAGCATTCCGGCGCCTTGATGTCTTCCAGGTTGATGCCGCCGAACGTCGGCTCGAGCAACTGGCAAGCCTTGATGATTTCGTCGGGATTGTGAGTGTCCAGCTCGATGTCGAACACGTCGATATCGGCGAAGCGTTTAAACAAAACGCCCTTGCCTTCCATCACCGGTTTGCCGGCCAGAGCGCCGATGTCGCCCAGTCCCAGCACGGCGGTGCCATTGCTCACTACCCCGACCAGGTTGCCTTTTGCGGTGTAGCGGTAGGCATCCTGCGGATTCTTTTCGATTTCGAGACACGGCTGGGCCACGCCCGGCGTGTAGGCGAGGCTCAGATCGCGCTGTGTCAGGCAGGGCTTGCTGGAAACCACTTCCACCTTACCGGGACGTGCTCCCTGGTGATAATCGAGTGCTTCCTGTTTGGTAATAGCCATTAGCGGACTCCTAACGTGTGGACTGGTAGAGGGCATAGGTGGAGACAAACTGCCGGCGCGATTACCGCCTCGGCTGCCTATAACGGTAGCGGGGCGCAATCAAGGGAAGAGGTCGCAATGCGCCTTCCTCTGCACGCGCAACTCGTCAGAGCCGACCCGCGGCTCACCAGGTTCAGAATCTGCGCCGGTGCCGTCCGTTCGCTAGTGCAGATGTCACACCGAGAGGTGCACAGGTCACACCGGCATATGAAGAAGATGGGTAGTGGTCAGTTTGAACTGAGTCATTTCTGGTTTGTTCTTCCTGGCTCACTTGGGCACAATTCCAGCCGACGGAGAGAAGGTCTAGCCATGGATTCACCCGGAGGAACACGCATCGGACTTAAGTCTGTACCCCCCAATTTATTGGCTTTTCTGATCTGTATCGATCCGCGTCGATCCGTGATAGGGCTTTTTCTCAGCCCCCAGGGTTGCGGGTGGCATGTTGCTTATCACTTCAGGAGGTGAGCGTTGCCACATCCACTCGCGGGCAATCGTGCTAAACGTGTATCTGTGGGTGTCTTTTGTGGAAGCAGCTAGAGGTCCTGGTAGAGTCGCAATCATCGGAGAAATATATGACTTTTATCGTACGGGTAATCATGGAAGAAGGCACGAACGGGAACAAGGTTGTACTCAGCAGCAACAACGTCCACGTGGACGGCCAGTTCGAGTTCGACAATCTGGAGACAGCGCGGGAAGCCGCCGAAGTCGCTTGCCATGCCGCTGCCAACATGAAACCGCGCCGCTGGAAGGAAGTTGACGACGACGATTGGAAGCTCCACCCGGACCGCACCGACGACTAACAGTCGTAGCTCATGCCGGCGAGTGGCGCTCTTTTGCCTCAAGACTCTTCACCCTGCGGGTGCCTCTTCGTCGGCTATGCTCGGGACAGCACGCAAGCGCCTGCCACGTTCGCCCGCTGCGCGAAGCGCATATAATCGCTTCAACGGGGGAGATGGTGTGCAGTTAACCAGCCGCTGCGAAAGCGTCACCGTGATCACCGTGAGTGCTCTGCGCAGTCACTTGGAAAAGATCGGCTCTGCTACCCGCCGCTTCACGGTACACAAGGTACATTCTGATCGAGTCTCCGTTCGTGCCGATTACGTTCTGTCAGGCAAAAACAAGCGGTCTTTCGTCGTATTTCCAGCCTATCCCACCGGCTGGGCCGACGACGCCGTTTGCAACAATCTAAATGTAGTTCTCGAGCCGTTGAATTTTGAGAACGCTCCGGACCGCTCCGAACGCGAGATTTTTGAGCCGCTTCTTGGACACGAAGTCTTGCATCACTACGAGAACCTGCACCCGGCTCCCGGCGTACCGGTGTCACGTTGCTGCTAGCTTAAGGTTGCTGGAGCGCGGTCTGGACTACTGGACTACTCCACTCGTAAGTGCCTGAAGAATTGGTGCCGGGAGGGGGCCACAGCTCGATATCCTGGCGGAATGCGGCCGTGTAAATCGTCGGCCGGGAAATCAGGCTGAAAACGAGGCCGGCGTCTCCATACCGCTAATTCTGGTCAAGAGCAATCACGGCCCACGGTCCCGTACCAACTTTCACTCGGTGCGTAACAGTATTCGTTGCCAGATCAACTACTGAGACGTCGTTCGAAGGGCCGTTGGCCGAGTACAAGGTCTTGGCGTCGGGAGACAACGCAATCCCCCACGGACGCGTCCCCACCTCGACAGAGGACACCGGCTTATTGGTGGCGGTATCGATGGTGAAGATCTGGTGTCCGCGGCCGGTGCTGACATAGAGGCGGGAGCCGTCGGGCGAAAGCAGGACAGCCATGGGCTTGATGACGCCGGGTTTGCCGAGCGGAATCGTACCGATCATCTTTTGTTTGACGGCGTCGACGATCACCACGGCCCCGTCATTTTCGGCATTGATGTAAGCGCGCGACCCGTCGGGGAGAAAAGCGATGGAGCGCGGGCGATGTCCCACCTTGAACGTCTTGATAATCTTGCCCGCCTTGGGATCGAGGACCGAAATCGTGCCCTCTTCTTCCGAAGTCACGTAGACCAGTTTCCCATCAGGCGTCACCTTTACGCCTTCCGGCTGTTCGCCCACCTTGAACGACTTGACGACCGTTCCAGATGCAACATCGACGACGCTCACTTCGGAAGTGTCTTCGTTGGAAACAAATATCTGCGTTCCATCCTTGCTGACATCGAAGTTCTCCGGATCGGCTCCGGCGTGGATGGTGCGAACGATCTTGTTTTGCTTCACGTCGAAAACGGCGATACCATCGGCGCTCCTGTCGGGAGGCGGAAGCGTGCTTTCGTCCACATCAGGACCGGCGATCGGCGTGCCGCTGACCGCCACGTAGATTGTCTGGCGGTCGGGACTCGCGTGAATGCCGCGCGGACGTTTGCCGAGCGGGACTGTCGCTATGACCTTGTAAGTTGCCGAGTCGATGACCGTAAGGTCTCCCGACACTTCGTTGCTGACATACAGCCGAAACGCGGAGGAGTTAGAGAGCGCCGCTGGTTCTGCCTGGTTCGATTGCTGTTGAGCTGGCTTGGAGCATCCCGTGAAGACTGCGGCTATGAGGCAGATCGATAGGGTGCAAACGGCTTGGTGGCGCGCTGGCTTCATCAACGGGTCATTCTCCTTTGAAGGTAAAGCTTGCCATGGTTGTCCCTTGCGGGAGAACGGTTATCTTCTGCTCTTGCGTCCCAAGAGTTTCATGCCATGCCTCGATCACGTAATCACCCGGCGGGAGGTTGCGGATTTCGAAGGAACCATCGGCGCCGGTGACGGCGAAGTAGGGGTTGCCGACGACGCCGATGAAGGCGTGCATCCATCGATGGATGTTGCACTTAACGCGAATCATGATTTCCGGCTCAAGGAATTTCCTCGCCAAGGGAGGGTCTCCCGGGCCCTGGCTATGGTTCCACTCGCGATTGATTTCGGCGAGCGGGTGAATATTGTGCGTCACCGGGTCGGAGTTGACCACGCGCAATATCTGACCGGTCTGAATCCCCAGCACCCGGGGATGAAACCAGCAGCCCTGCTGGTCGATGGTGACCGGTGTAGCGGGAATCTCAAATGTCTTTCCTTCAAGCCCACTCTTGATATACACAAACACGTTGGCAAGAGTGCCGTTCGGATTGACGACAAGAGACTCGTCGTGTGCTTTCCCTTGATGCGCCTCAACACAGGCCGGTTCGTCGCTCATATCGATCGGTTTGAGCGCCGGTTTTTTCCCTATGAAGCGAATCTTGCCCTGAACGACGCGGGCCGTAGCGGGGTCTACCTTGAAATAGGCCGGCACCGGGGCCGCTGTGGTCTGCGGTTCCGTCTTCGTTTTGCTGTTACAGCCTGCAAGAGCAAGAATGGCAATGAAAGAAACTGCAGGGAGGGCCCGTTTCATCTTCGCGATTGGGTTCATTGTAACCGAGTTGCATCGGTTGGCAGGTCTTAAATCTTGGACTCGCGGCTCACTCTAAGTCAAGCATGGGGCAGAAATTCGGTTGCACTGTGTGTGCAACGGCAAGCCACACATAGGATCTGTCCCGCCGCGTCTCCCCCCCGAGGTGATAAGCCTCGGCGGATTTTGAGTCGCAGTTCGGCATCCTCTAAGCCCCGCTTTTCCTTGTGTTTGTCGTCGCTTACGAAAAAGGGGGGTTACGTTCGGTGACGTTCGGAAACGTCCTGTCCCTTCCGATTGGGCACAATTTGGGCACATTAATTGCTTTTCCTCACAGTAGACTCTGCGTATGGATCCAATGCCTATTCCAAGTCTGGAACAGCTCATAGTGACCTGCTGGACCGATGCAGAGCGAAGCCTCCAGGCGGACGTTGAACGCAAGCATTTCGACCTCGACGAGGAGGAGCTGACAACATATTTTCGTGGGGAACTTAGAGAACGAGTGAGCAAAGCGAGTAACGAAGGTCGGGTTAAAAACGCATTTCGTTACGATCTCACCAAAGCTTTTCCCTCGGCAGATTCGTCGAAGTTACACAAAATTGCTGCTGGTCTAATGGCAACAGTGTCTTTCCACGATCGTGCGAAAGAAGCCCAGACGGGAGGGGATCTTGGGCTGGTGATCGTTAGGCCAATTGTTAAGAAGGATCAATGGAGTTGGAACGCTGATGCGATAACCATCGAGCAGGATCATAAACGAGGTCTCTTGTGCCAAGCGAAGGTCTTCAGACGAACGTTAAGGTGGGGAGGGCTCACTAAGGATCAAAAGGAGGTACTGCCTGGGAGGCTTGGCTATTTCGCGCTGTTGTTGTACTCATATGCGGACCCCGAAAGACACATGTTACAGTCATTTCATTGGCAGCTCACAGAAAATGCAACGCTGGTGGACGTACAACGTTGGTTGAGCAAGAATGATTTCCCGGATTGTCAGCGTTCTGAGCAGATACTGCGAAGCCTTATCGCAAATCGAATCGGTACTGACGACAAGTCAATCGTGGATGAGGTGATCGCTCCTGAGGGTCGAGCCTCTCTCGAAATTCGGATTCACTGGCCCGATGGCGAGGGCCCACCGCCGGGACGAATCAGAATCCGCACTCAGTCAGAGAATCGTGTGCAACAGCGTGTCGTTCTCAGGCATTGAGGGGCTGTAATCGCAGAGCATCGTGAAACGTGCCGCTTACAGCCCTCCGCCGATCATCTCCTCAAACACTTTGCATACCGCGAAAACACGTTCGCCCTCGCACTTGGCTGGGCGGTTCACACATTCTTGGCCTAAGGCGTCGCTCAAGGCAATTTGGACAGTCATGCCTGAAGCATCACGGATACTCGGCCACTTCGCCCGTGATACCGAGCGGTTTGCCGGTCAGGCGCCGGTATTCTTGAGCGATGCGTTTCGCGTCAGCAAGTAACGTAAGCACCTGGTCCTCTTTGGCGAGTTGAGCTTTTTAGAGATCGAGGTTGGTTTGCTTTCCCGGCAATGCTTAGGAAAACGGCGAATCGGAGACATCGCTGGCTTGCGCCAGCAAACTCGGGCCTGGACCCGTCGCATGAACCGCGATCGGGTCACCATCCAATGGAAGTTTACACGTAAGCGGGCCCGCCACAAGTTTAGTTACATAATCATGCGGTCGAAGCACTAGGACCTCCAGGGCGGCACATCTTCTTAGCGTTTCAGTTCTGCTGCGATCTGCGCGAACTGATCCAGCGCCGCTTGCAAGTCCTCGACGATTTCGGCAGCGATCACGTCGGGATCGGGCAGGTTGGCTGAGTCTTCCAGGCTGTCGTCCTTCAGCCAGAAGATGTCTAGGCTTACCTTGTCGCGCTTAATCAGGTCGTCGTAGCTGAATACATGGAAGCGATCGGTTTCCTTCCGGTCGTGCCGGTTCTCCGGGTTGTAGCGAGCGACGAAGTTGTCGAGGTCTGAACGCTTCAGCGGATTGGTTTTCAACGTGAAGTGCTCATTCGTTCTGAAGTCGTAGATCCAAAGCTTCGTGGTCCACGGCTTTTCGCTCGCCGGCTTGCGGTCGAAGAACAGAACGTTCGCCTTTACGCCCTGGGCGTAGAAAATGCCTGTCGGCAGCCGAAGCAGCGTGTGAACATCGCATTGCTGCAAGATCTTCCGCCGAATGGTCTCACCGGCTCCGCCCTCGAAGAGTACGTTGTCCGGCACAACAATCGCTGCCCGACCATGGATATTCAGACAACTCCTTACGTGTTGCAGGAAGTTGAGCTGCTTGTTGCTGGTTGAAGCCCAAAAATCGTCGCGGACGACGACGAGACTCTCCTTCGCTTCCTCTCCCTCTTCATTGATGACCGTAATGCTCGACTTCTTCCCAAACGGCGGATTCGTCAGCACCATGTGGTATGTAGTCGAGGGCTTCTGATTCAAGCTGTCCGCCACTGAAATGAGACAGTCGTCGCCGCCAATGCCGTGCAGGTACAGGTTCATCGCCGCGAGACGGGCCGTTGCGTCAACGATCTCGGTCCCGCTGAGCGCGTCGTACTTGATGTGTTTCTTCTGGTCCTTTGTCCAGCGAGTAATGTCTGGAATCGGTCACGTACCCGTAGGTCGCCAGAAGGAAGCCGCCGGTCCCGCAGGCCGGATCGTGTATCCTCTGCCCCGGCGCGGGTCGCATCACGTCCACGATCGCGCTGATGAGTGGCCGCGGGGTGAAGTATTGTCCTGCACCGCCCTTTACGTCTGAAGCGTTTTTCTCCAGCAGCCCTTCGTAGGCGTCGCCCTTAACGTCGGCCTCAAGCGACATCCACTGCTCTTTGTCGATCAGGTCGGCAATCAACCGCCGCAGCTTTGCCGGGTCCTGAATCTTGTTCTGCGCCTTGCGGAAGATGACTCCGAGCGTGCCTTTCTTTTTCCCAAGTTCCGTAAAGATATGGCGGTATTGGATTTCAAGGTCATCGCCTTCCGGGCGCAGCAGACTCTGCCAGTCGAGTTCCTTCGGGATGATGGCAGGCCGATTGAACGGAGGCCGTGCCTGCTCGTCGGCCATCTTGAGGAACAGCAGGTAAGTCAGCTGCTCGACGTAGTCGCCGTAGGAAAGGCCGTCGTCCCGCAGGACGTTACAGTAGTTCCAGAGCTTCTGAACGATTCCGTTGCTAGTCACGATGAGCAGTCCTTAATTGTTGCGGCCATCTTCGTCCGAACGTTTTGCCACAGTTCGTATCTCCAAGGAGTGTTTGCAAGCAGCAGACGATACTCGCCGATTACTTCCGTCAATTCGTCCAAGAACCGCAAGCAATTCACCCTCTTCGACGACACCTCCAACAACGGCGCAGCCGGTTCGCTAAAATTCAGGCGCCACCCTGCCGCAGTTTCGCCCTGGTGGAGAATGCCGCATCGCACTCCTTTCCAAAAATCGTCCTCATGCCCTCTGAAATCCCCGAATCGGGCTTCCGCCGCAAAGAAGAGTTGAAACGCACGTTGACTAAGGCCCTCCGTGGAGACCCACCCTTCGCGGAAGGCTGTCAGACTTTCGATTAGAAGGCAGCAACTTGCCATAATCAAGAACCCGTTTTCGTAGCCTTCGTTTACTTCCTTGAGGGGCGCCACGTAACGTTCCATAAAACGCTGGTACAGAAAGGTTGCGATTCCTTCCCGATCCTCTGCCCTTTCCATCGAGAGATACTTCTCCACTCGCACCCGGGTGGAGAGCCAAATCTTGGATACATTATTTGCAGGTGTCATAGCTCTGGCCGTGCAGACCGTCTTGCCAATTCGGACGGTCCCTATCGTGGCGAGACGCCCGCGTTATCTTCGCGAGAAAGGCCGTCAGAGTTGTCAGATATTGGTTTGACCTCCCGAGAGCGTTTCTGGCAGCTTCGCCGCCGGATCAACGTATTGCACCATGCATATATCAGGATGCAGGTGCAAAAAGTCCTTGTCCGTCGTAAGCAAACACGCACCCGATGCTCTGGCAGTCGCAGCTATCCACCGATCATTCGCAGATATGTTTCGCGCGCCCTTTGGATGCAACAGGTTCTTTTGGTCCACCGAGACGTAGCCGGCAATGATGTCCGGGTCGTTCAGGTCGAGGGTAACGAGATCGGCCAGCATTTCCCGCACGACCTCTCGCTTCTTTGTTCCCCAATTATGTCGCTCCGCCATGGCCCAGAGTTCACCGTGGCTCACAATGTTGATGATGGGCTTGTTGAGCACGTCCGATAGTCCAAATGTATGGTTGATATAGCTGCCGAGTTGCTTGCCACGAATCAGGGCGAGAAGGACGTTGGTGTCGAGGAGATACAGCGTGCTCTTATCCACGCATCTCCTTCAGCATTGCTAAGAGTTGGTCATCAGTCTCGTCGCCGGGCCATTTGCCAAAAAATCCTGGAACCCCGCGTTTTGCTTGCTCGCCGACTCTGTAGCGTACCGTCGCCTGGCGGTGTTCCATCGCCGGCGGTATCTTGGCAAACAGTTTCGATTCGGCTCTCCCCGCCGTCACGGCCTGCGCGTCAATCCGTAACAATGAACCGGATGGCCGATACACAGCTTTCCCGACCACGAGCACAGTTTGTCCCAGCAGGTCCCGCAAGGTGTCCATGTAGTCGCCGTTTTCAAGCACCCCACGCACGGCCCTGCCTTCCTCCAGCAACATCTCGAAAGACCGGGTGCTGTGTCGAATCATGTCGAGGTGACCGACAACACGAACCTGCCTCGGAGACGGAGTGCCTCGCGTCAGTTCCGCTGCCCTGGTAGCAACCTCACGGTCAAAGTTGGTAGAACCAGTTGTTTGCGGCACGTCCATCGAGATGAGTTTGTGCTCGAACAACCGATTGGACAGGCTGAGGTGACGAAGCAAGTGCAGGTCGTATAGGGTGCTATCTGGGTTACCCTGCCGAACCTCCCGCGCGACTCTGGCAAATACGTTTACCGCTGTTTCTTCCGGCGCCGGCCGGGTGTCCCATAGGGCACCCTGCTTATAAACTTCTTCGGCGGCCTCGCCAAGAACCGGCGCTTCCAGATGGAGCACGGTGTCGCGGTGTTGCCCCTCCGAAATTCCCACAAAGCGAACGTCGGAAGCTCGTCGCAGCCACGTCGGCGGCGCACCTACGTGGGAACTGGTGCCCTCGATTGCCATGCGAACCGAGGACGTCATCATCGGTCCAAGTTGACGTAGGACATCGCCGCCAAAATCAAGCGGCAACTTACCTCCGTAACCTGGATCCGTATGTAGAACGATCTGTTGTTCTTGGTAATGCAAGAAGACGACCTCCAGGAGAGCAGCCCTATTCTACTTCTCAGCCATCGCAGCCGCGAGCCTTTGCTTCGCGCCTGTTTTGATACCCGGTCGGGGTGTGCGTTCCCCGCGGATGCGCTCCAGCAGGACCGACGCGGGCTCGTCGTTGGGATCTTGCGGCACCAGCTTGCCTTCAAAGGCGCGTTTCAGGATAGATTGGCGGAGGCGGTCGGCACGGAGATCGCTTTTTACAAGCACGTCGCTCATCTTGTCCGATACCGAGAGCGCAAGCTCGACCTCATCGACAATTCTTATTTGTTCCGCTAGCGGCGGAAGCAGATACGGCGAACCCATCAGCGCCTTCTGTGTCAGCTTTCTTCGGCCGGTCGATCCCGTGGTGAGAGGAGTGAAAGGATAAAAATTAAGCGAGTAATTTAGGTACTCGGGCATTACGGCTGCCGTCGGCCTTAGGACATGTGCATGATTGTTTACCCAAGACTTCCCGCGGATCAGATATGAGAACGGGATGCTGCGGCCAACAAACGTCTCGTCTTCGACGACTAAAACGAGAGGTTCGTCAAACAGGTAATCGTTAATCCATCCCACCCGGCCATTGGCGCCGTAATATGGGATGTCGCCTTCACGTTGTGCTCTTTCGACTTTGTTTACGGGAACACGCTGACCATCTAAGCACTCTGCAATCTGCCCAGTGCTGACTAGTGCCCAGCCTTCCGGAATCTCTGGCGCGTAGTTGGCCGAGTGTGGCTCAGGATCTTTGTACTTCTTTTTCCAGTCGTCATTCTGAGGTGCCCTGCCGGCCGCGAGCATTTTGGCGAGTTGGTCAGATTCCCACTTGGCACGGCGCTCTTTGAGGATGCGCGCCAGAAGCTGTTTCCCGGTCTCGTAGGTGCGGCCTTCCTTGCGGGCCAGTTCGGCTTCGGTAGGAACCAGCCGCCCTTCGCACGCCGCCTTCAGCACCGACGCCCGATACCGCTTCAGGTTCGCCTGCACGCGCTTCAGAGCACCTACAGCGGCGTCTAGCTCCGTTTCTACCGCCTCCAGTCCGGCCACAATGCGGTCTTGCTCGGGCCGTGGTGGCATTACGAACTGCAACTTCCGCAAATACTGATAATGGCGAGAGTACCCTTTGTTTGGCAGGTCGAGCGTCGGCAGCAAGTAGTACAGGAACTTAGGTAGGAATGCGTCCGTCGCGCGCAACAGTTTGGTGCCTTGTGCCCCGACAGCAAAAGGAAAATCTACATACTTAGTCCGGCGGGTGTGATCGCCAAAAACTAGCAACGGGAGTTCACTCTTGACGCGAAGGGCGAGGTCATCCGTATGACCGGCGATCAGACCTTCTCCTTGGTCGACGATGGGAACCGCTCCGATGTTTGAATAGTCGGATTGAGCGACGCGCCTGCCTTCGTCCGACACGGGAGTGAAGGCATCATCAAAGGTTGCCATGCACCAGCTTTGGGGGATTGCGCCAGTGTTCACGCGGCCAGCACCTCATTCAGTTCGCTTAACAACGGCTGCAACTTGTCCCCAAACACCTGATACGCCTTTCCCAGTCCGCCGTGCTGATCGAACGGTGCCAACTCGAAGTCGTCCATCTCGATCGCCAGACTCCCCGCAATGTGGTCGCGGATCGCCTCCAGCCACTGCATCTGCTCCGCCGTGAACAGCCTGGCGGTCTTCTCCTGCGAAGTGATCCACCGCTCGAACCGGGCGTTTACATCTTCCTGAAAAGGATGAAGGTCAGGTTGTTCCTTCAACGCAAAGCGCACCAAAGAAACAATGTCAGTCAGCATTCGGCCACCTGAGCCATGCACGCGCGAGCGGTCTAGGGTTTCATAGGCGTGCCACAGAACTTCAGGCGTAAGCCCGCGAGCGCCATCGCGAGGACGGCTTAGCGTATCGGCCAGTTCCTTGATCTCTTTGAAGGTAAGTCGCTGCTGGTAGGGCTTGCTGTAAAGCACCTGGAGCGCCGTGATCTGGTCCTTGTTGTCGGCGATGAACTTCTCGAAGGTCGTGATGATGCTCCTGGCCTTATCTTTCGCAGTATCGTCGATGCCAGCGGAGATCAATTCGTCTTTGCTGATGATGTCGATCGTCTGCTCGTAGGACTTCTTGATCTCAATGATCTTCTGCCGCAAAACCGGATTCGTTGCGATCTCCGCGACCTCGACAACCACATTGAGAGATCGAAGCACAGGCTCTCAGATTTCTATTGACTACATACCTAGCGCTAGATTAGTATTACTGTGAGAGGGGGAACATGGTAGCGAAAAAGAAAAACCCGAACGCGGTGGCACTAGGCAGCAGGGGCGGCAAGGCGAGAGCCAAACAACTCTCCGCCGATGAATTGTCCGCCATTGGCAAGAAAGGCGCAAAGGGACGGCTCAAAAGCCTAAGCAGCAGCGAGCGGCAAGAGATCGCCCGGAAAGCTGTGAACGCTCGTTGGGCAAAGGCCAGAAAGCAGGGAGAGAAATGAGACGCGAGAAAGGTGCAGGCAGCATATACAAGCGGGACGGCTCGCCCGCGTGGTGGATTAAATATCACCGTCATGGCCGCCCGTTCCGAGAGAGCACACACACAACCGATTGGAACAAGGCAGGGAAGATGCTGAAGACCCGGCTTTCGGAAATCAATCAAGGAACATTCATGGGTCCACAACTTGAACGAACAAAGGTCGATGAACTGGCGGTGATGTTCGTGCGGGATTACCGCATCAACAGCCGGAAGAGCCTGACGGATGCGGAGACTCGCTGGAATCAGCATCTAAAGCCGTTCTTTATCTAAAGCCGTTCTTTGGCGGTATGAGAGCCATTGACGTTACGAGTGAGCAGTTAGCTCGTTACGTGGACAAGCGGCAACAGGAAGAGGCAGCCAACGCGACAATCAATCGGGAATTGGCAGCGCTCAAGCGGATGTTTCGGCTTGGTCAGCAAGCGACTCCGCCAAAGGTGGTTCGAGCGCCGAAATTCCCCAAACTGGCGGAGAACAATATCCGCAAGGGGTTTCTCGAAGATGGGCAGTATCGCAAACTGATCGAGTATTGTTCCGAACTGTGGTTTCGCTCATTGGTAGAGTGTGGCCGCACGTATGGCTGGCGAGTCTCCGAACTGCTCACGATGCGTGTGAGCCAGTTAGACGTTGCACAGCGAGTGATTCGGCTCGAACCAGGCACCACAAAGAACCGCGACGGCAGAGAAGTGCTCATGACCGATACCGTTCACAAGTTGCTTTCGGCTCTCGTGCATGGCAAGGCCGCCGATGATTACGTGTTCACTCGTGCGAACGGCAAGCCTGTGCGGGATTTTCGCGTGATGTGGCAGAACGCTTGCGCTCATGCGGGAGTGCCGGAGTTACTGTTTCACGATCTCCGCCGAACGGGAGCAAGGAATCTCCGCCGGGCGGGAGTCGCCGAAGGAATCATTATGAAAATCGGCGGTTGGCGGACTCGCAGCGTGTTCGAGCGTTACGCGATTGTGAGCCGCTCGGATATGAATGACGCGATTCTCAAGTTGCAAGAAACCGAGAACCGAGTTGAGCAGGAAAGACTGCAAGCGGAAGAAGAGCAAGAGCAGATAAGGGCACAAATTGGGCACAATGAAGAGAAATCGGCCCAGCCTCCCGCATCCCGTGCGGTGAACTAGCGCCAGCTAGGTATTGATTCTAAGGGCTTAGGCTGGTGCCGGGAGGGGGGGTCGAACCCCCACGAGGTGATAAGCCTCGGCGGATTTTGAGTCCGCTGCGTCTGCCAGTTCCGCCATCCCGGCCTAATCGGAAGGCTCTGATACAGCCTAGTTTAGCAGGTGCTCGTTTGCAACCCGAGAAGGCACATCGGTGGATTTCGTGACTGATTCGTGACTGGTCGCGGCGATTTCGGCTGCAACGGCCTTGCGGTGCTTGCGGTCCACCTCCAACTTGCGAACTGCATCCGCGATGTCGTTTTCGTGATGATCGCATACCTATCGAACACGCTGCGAGTTCGCCATCCGCCAATCTGCATGATGACATTCTCTGCCATGCCAGCACGCCTCAAGTTCCGCGCTGCCGTACGTCGGAGATCGTGAAACAGCAGGCCCGGAACGCCAGCGGCCTTCGAGACCTTCAACCAAGTATTACGGAAGTCCGGTACTGGTTTGCCATCCTCACGGGTAAACACAAAGTCATCGGCGGACTTGCCCTGAGCACACGCGGCCAGCAGTTCACACAGAGCGGGGCCCCGCTCAAACGTCACCACGCGCCCTTGACCGTTCTTGGTAGTTCCAGGATCGAGCCGGATGGTGTCCGCCCCCAAGTCAACGTGACGAACACGAAGTCCCTTCACTTCACTGACCCGCCATCCGTAGGTGCAACCAACTTCGTATATCGCCCGCAGCCATAGGCCCACCCTGACACACTCAGCCGCCAGCGCATCGCGCTGTGCGTCGGCTACCCGTGACCGCCCGCCTGGGGGGAAGGATCCGCAGCCCGATAGATGGTTCATGGGTAGAGCCTTGCCGTCGCGATCGCATCCGCGAGGGCCTCGTTGAAGAGCTGTTTGTAGACACGCGAGTATGTCCCTTGGGCGACCGCATAGAAGCGGAGCTGCTCGCGGTAGCTAGGAGGAGCGTCGATGAGGATCAAGATCGAGTGAAGATGACGTCCGTTCCGCTCCCGAACTCCGGGAAGCCGCACACCAAAAGGGAAAGGGCACAATGGGGAGAAGAAGCAAAAGAGAGGGTCCCTGGCGAGCCATTGGATTCACCTACTTATCTGTCTCACTTAGGCAGCAAGGCCTCTTTAGCAATCGAAGATGGCCGACTGGCCGCGTCAAACTTGGGCGCAGTGGCCGGATGGAAATCGAGGAGAAGAATTTTGCTGTCGGAATGATAGGTCTCACCGGATGCCGTCTGCGCCTGAAATACCGGCTCAGGGGAATGCAAATATTCCCGACTGACCGACGAGGTGTCCGCCAAGTTGGCTCCGATGAAGTCGCGCTCTGTATCGACCGCGGGATCGATCCTGTGGTTGATCAAACGCCCTCGCTTGGCGATTTCAAGAGCAACGTCGTGGGTAGCGGCAGCCGCCCAGATGGACAACCCCTGCATCGCGTATGCGGTCTTCCAGATTCGAAGATGATGACGCCGGGAAACCACCGCGCCCGGATCGGGCAAGGCATACGAGTAGTCCTGCACTCTCCCGTACAGATAGAACCTGGCCATCGGCAACAGGGCGTCGTTGGTCCGGCGTCGCAACAGATGCCAGACAAATATCGGCTTCCATTTGTCAGTTTGGACCCACCCGGCGCGCTCAAAGGCATCCTGCAAGTCTTTCTTTTGAGCGACGAAGACCAGGTTCACCATGTCGCCCTCGCGCCCCTCGCCGTTGAAGATACGTGGCGGCAGATAATCCATCATCGCGCTGAGCTCGGAGTAACCTTCTCGCGAGCGCGGCAACTCTGCCGACAGGACCGGCGTGGCGCCAGCGATTTGCGCAGTGATTTCCGTACTCTTCAGCGCGGTGCTCGCGTGGCCACGGGTGAGCAGGAAGACCGGCGCCGCGGGCAGGAAGAACAGGCCGGTGGCGATCATCCCCAGGGCCATCAGCCGGGTGCGGGACTGTCCCTTCACGCGCATGCCGGCACGCAATCCGACCCAATCACCGTTGGCCAGCTCCACGGAATCGAGTTTCAGGGCCACGCTGCCTCCGATTCCCAGGAACCGCCTGCCCTTAACTCCAGTGACCGAACCGCTGGCCATGGTTCCGGCCGGAATTACAGTGAAACCGCCAACGTTCACATCCCGCACCACGACAAAATCCAGGCTGTCTCCCACGCGGGCGCGAGTCGAAGAAACGTTTTCCGCAAGTTGAAGCTTGATGGGAGTTCCGTCGGGAATCGTCAACGTGGCGGGAACCGCACTCATCTCCTGCGCCGACATATCGGGCAGGAGAAACATCAGGAGAAGAAGGTAGGCCGGTATTTTGCGGAGATAAATAATGGACAAGCAATGCCGCCTTTACTAGAGGCCTAACAGCTGCTCCGGTTACCGCATTAACCAAAGGGGTTAAGGGGAGACTTACACGCCCAAGGGTGTCAAGTTGTAGCACCGCGCCAGATCATTGATGTTCGTGCGCAGAGCGGCCCAGTATTTTTGTGCCTGAGTGCCGTAATTCCCCTTAACCATCACCTGATTGACGCGGCGCGCGCTGTCCATGACCTGCTCCATTTGCGCCTTGGTCTCCAGATAATTCGACGTTGCATCGAACTTGCGCCGGAGACGATTCGTGGTGCGATCCAGATCGTCCATTGCATTTTCGAGATCGTCTTTTGTTTGCTTGGCTTGGTCCCCCTGAGCTGGTGTGTTCGCTGAATTGGAACGCTGCCGGCGCGTTGTCGCTCCGCTGCTCTGGGCCGAGTCCGCCCGGCTCTTGGCGTCCTCGCCGCGGCTCTCCAGATACTTGCTGAATTGGTCCACCCCGTCTTCAACTTTGCGGATGCGGTCGGCAACTTGAGGCTTCGCAAATGGAGTCGTTTGGGCACGCGTGGTGGTAGAAAAGCTGACAGCGACGAACGTTGCCGCGAAGCACAATGCAGTTCGCATCCTGTAGTTCATATCGCACCTCCCAATCATGAAGCCGAGCGGTTCTTTCGGCTCAAATACCACCAGATGATGGCGGCCAACACCACAAGAACCACCAGCCAGATCAGCCACGTCGGCGAGCCACTCGCGGCCTCTGGCGCTGTCGCTGGCGTTGTAGCCGGTTCTGCTGCAGGAGCCGGCACCGGTTCTTCGCTCCCCTCGGCGACCAGGATCGGTACCTCCGCGGGCGGCGGGGTTGGCGCAGCCTTGCCCGTCACAGTTTTCTCTTGCGTGATTTCAACGGCGGGCTCTTCCACAACCTTTGTGGCGGTGAGGATCATCCCCTTGCGGACGGCAAAAGCATCGAGCATCTCTCCATCTACGTTAAATTTTTGTCCCTCGGGAATCTTGAACCGCTGGTTCTTGCCGTCTTCGAGGGTCAAAATTATGCTCAGCGGCGGAACGATTTCCCAAACCTTCCCCTTAACAGTCTGTACGGTCGTAATGGTCATGGGAGTTGAGGTGGTGGTGATGGTTCGCTGGAGCTTCATGCCCGGCTTCAGATCGTGAACGCCGAGCTGCTTACCATTTACCGTCACTTTGGCGCTCTCGGGCACATTCTCAAAATTGCGGAGACTGCCATCCGCCATCTTGACTACCAGGTCGTTGCCCGAGACGGTCACGACTTCACCACGTTCGACCTTGGTTACGACGGTAGCTTTCCCTGTCGCTGTAGTAGTTGTTGTCTCCACCTGTGCGCTTAGGCTCAGGGTAAAGACCAGGCAAGCTGTGGCCATTGCAACGACCGGCCAAGCACACTTCCAACCTACTCTGTTCATCGCTATTTCTCCTTTCATCAAACTACGTCTGTCGAGGTGCTGTCATGTTAGTTACTTTCGCTTTGGTGCGATCGCCGTATGCGTAGTTCGTCAACGGATACTGAACGCTACATGACGATCGGAATGTTTGCGGCAAACTGCAGATCGAGCAGCAGATTGATGCGCCGATCCAGCTGGAAGAACAATGCAGTCTGTTTTCCGGTAAGCACCTTCCGAAATTTAGGAATCCACTGCTCGCGCAGGGTTGCAGTTTGCTCGTCCAACGTCGCCATTTTTTGGACGAGACTGTCGGCCTCAGCGTCGGTCATGTTCACGTAGCTGCTTGCGTATTCCTTGACGAGAGCGTAACGAGCATCACCCTGCTTCGTGGTCTCCTGGGTGTACGCATCATAGACCGGCCAAAACTTTTCGGCTTCGGCAGCCGTCAGCTTCATATTTTCCGCAATGAGTTGCTTTTTTGTGGAGCGTATATCGGACCGCAGCAGCTGTATGTCTTGCTCACTAGCGGTCGGCGCCGATGCCGGCGTCTCCGATTTCTGGGCGAACGCCACACTTTGGATCAACAGGAGTGACGCTCCCATAACCAGGACTATCCCTAACTTCTTCATTGGCTCCTCCGGTGAATTTGGCTAATCGACGACCCAGGGTAATCGGTTCAATTCGCCGCGTGGTAATCCCTGGCCTCGAATTGCTGAAGCTCTAAGTCCAGACCCTGAGTGCCGTCGAGGTGCTTGCTCACTGGAAGCATGAGGTGTGGGGTCGCTTCCGGCAACTAGGGAAATCCCTAGTTGCTCCAGGAACCGGTGCGGGCCTAGGCTGTGCTGCATGATTCGCCCGGTCGATCCGGGGTGTCTTAACCGGAATGTCGGTTTTCATTCCCAACGGTGCTGTAGCATAACCCTGAATTGGGTGGGTTGTAGCTGATCCGGAACCTACATCGGGTATTCCAGAGCCCAAGGTTTTTGTCGGTCCCCAGGTGACCCGGCATCAGGTAGCAGGAGAGTAGGACACTTCAAAAGGAAAGAGGTACAAAGCCGTGACAATCACAACACGTAAGGGTACCGCGACTCTGAAGTTCATCTTCCTCACGCTGGCTTGCTCACTGGCGATTGTGGCGCACGCAGCCGACGACAAGAAAGCCGAGGAGCAGAAGCAGGTCCGGAAAATGGCCCAGGATACCCTGCAACGTCTTTATAAGGCCGAGCCGAAGGCCAAAGGCGCAGTCGAGGGAGCGGCAGGGTATGCAGTATTCAGCAATACGGGCTTAAAGATCTTGATGCTCGGATCCGGCAAGGGCGAAGGCATCGCCGTGAACAACAAGAGCAAGCAAGAGACGTTCATGAAGGTGGTGGAACTCCAGGCTGGCCTCGGATTTGGGGTGAAGAAATTTAGTGTGATCTTCGTCTTCGACAACGATACGGCGCTCGACAGCTTTGTCAACTCCGGCTGGGAATTCGGCGGACAAACCACAGCTGCGGCCACAACCGGGGAGAAGGGTGGCGCGCTCGCCGGAGCCGCTTCGGTCTCTCCCGGTGTCTGGATGTATCAACTGACGGACAAGGGCGTGGCCCTCGAGATCACCGCCAAGGGCACTAAGTACTACAAAGACGATGATCTGAATTGAAAGCTTGGCGTGCTGATTTCATTAGAGCTTTCTTCTTCGAGTAAGCGGGAAGGGCCGTCAACGGGCCGGAGCTGGAGGCCCTTGAGTTATGCTTCCTACGCAACCGGGTTCGATGCTCGTGTTCCGTGATGCATTTTCCCGGGAATTCACAATTCTGTTGGAGAAGACATGTCGATCACAAAGCGTGCAACTGCTGAGTTCTTTGGAACGTTTTGGTTAGTCTTTGGGGGCTGCGGGAGCGCCGTGTTGGCAGCGGCGTTTCCAAACTTGGGAATAGGTTTCCTGGGGGTCGCCTTTGCCTTCGGCCTGACCTTGCTGACTATGGCCTTCACCATCGGCCCGATCTCCGGATGCCATATCAATCCGGCGGTATCGGTGGGACTATGGGCAGGCAAAAGGTTCCCTGCGTCCGACCTGCTGCCATACATCGTCGCCCAAGTGGCGGGCGGCATCGTGGCGTCGAGTGTCCTCTATGTAATCGCGAGCGGGAAGGAGGGTTTCACCCTGGCGGCCGGATTTGCCTCCAACGGGTATGGGGAACACTCGCCTGGTGGGTATTCACTTCTGGCCTGCCTGGTGGCCGAAGTGGTTCTTACCATGTTCTTCCTTTTGATCATTATGGGCTCGACCGACGAACGAGCGCCGAAAGGCTTTGCCCCCATCGCGATTGGGCTGAGCCTTACCCTGATTCACCTTATTTCAATTCCGGTGACGAACACCTCGGTGAACCCCGCCCGCAGCACCGGGCCAGCTTTGTTTGTGAGGGGGTGGGCGCTGGAACAGTTGTGGCTGTTCTGGTTAGCCCCGATTGTGGGCGCCATCTTGGCCGGGGTCATCTACCGTGGGTTGTTCGAGGAGGGTCCGCAACAAACGGTTCGCGCCGCTGAGCGCGCGCGCTGACCGCGAAGACAGCCCCAATTTGGGGAAGTCGCGAGTTGGGGACGTTAACTCTACAACAACTTTACTAACAGCGGGTGTACTGTGTGCGGATATAGCTTTCAGGTTGGAGTTTTGATACCCGCGGCGCCAGCCTGGCAGTTCTCCCATACTTGTACTCTCAGCCACTCGACAGCTTTCACGCAGTTTCGCGGCCCAAAAGCGCGTAGGACGATGTTAAAAGTAATCCTCACGCGAATGGGATTGTCCCAAGAACTCCGAGAGAGACGGCGATGTTCACTCAGCGTCCGATGTCCGGCGAACCTTCCTGGCGACAGACGATGGAACTTGAGTCGCGTAAGGAAGTGATTAAAGAGTGGCTTTCGAGCCCCGACACTCCCTCTCAGCTTGTCGAAGTCTTGCAAGAGATGTTGGCAACAACGGAGCGCCAGTTACAGGCTGTCAGGAGTCAGGATCTCGAGAATGCGAATCCGTCCCCTCGCCGTGAGGCGGAGTAAAATCCAATCGAGGGTTCGTCCTCCGATTTGAACCACAAACGAGTCGCGTTTGGCGCGACCTCTACCACCGTTGGCCAGATCAGCGCCGTCAGGGCCGGCAACCGACGACGGAAGGTTCACGATGAAACTAATGGCCCGATTGATCGTTCTCACCCTCTTCTTACTCGTCGCACTCGACTTGGTTGTTGCTCAAACACAACCGACTCCAAAGAAGGCTGCCAAGCCCGCAAATTCAAAAAGCGAAACCTTGGAGCTGGGCAAGTCCTATGCCTCGTTGCGCCCCGAGCAAAAGCAACTGGTAGACGATTTCATACGTCGTTATAACGCCACCACCGGAAGCAAGCTAATTCCCGAACAGGCCTACGACGGCGCTCGACTGTCCGTCCGCACCACGTTCGACGCTGTGACCCATGCACTGCTGAACGCCCAGATGACCGATGCTCAGGGCAAGAGCCTGGGTAGCGGGATCGATCTGGTGGAGGCCGTCGACGAAGTGATGGGCGAGCAATCGGGTGTCGGCGGCGACCGCCAGTTCCGGCTGTATGTGTACCTGAAGCCCAATGCGGTTGACATTCTCAGCCGAAGCCAGGAGTTCTCTCGCGATCGTGACAACAGCGTTTACCACAAGGGCTTTCCCATTTGTTTCAGGCTGAAGAACGGACCTCCCTCAATTCAGTTCTCCATTTCGCGCGACCAAAAGTTTTCCGACATTGATGTCGACTATCGCGCCTCCGGCTTTCCGAAAGGCCTGGTCAATGGACACTTGTCCTCTTCCAATTCGGACGTCCGAGCAGGAAATAACCTGGATCGCCATGACGGCCGCTGGTCGGGCCTCAACGGCTGGTGGCGCAACGTCTTTGGACAGCTTGGAGCTGGTGGGAAGCCGCCCGCAGAGAATGCAACCGAAGGCCTTGGGCGCATTCCTTTGAATCCCGCGGTGAAAGCCGATCAGGGTGTGGATAAGAGTGCGCACGATTTCCTGCAAAGCTGGGTAGTGGCGAAACAACCGAATAAGTCAGTTGCTTACTTTTCGCGCCGCAGTTATCCGTGCTTGGAGGTAACGGTGGAAAAGAGCGGCCATCCCGTGCCGCAGGGCATGGTTCGGCTGCAGGCCCTGAGGGCAATGCAGAAATTTAGCGATAGCTTGGGAACTGTGAATTCCATTGGCGACGCGTTCGAGCCTGCCGACAAATGGGCGCCTGCACTGAAAGAGGCAAAGAACGCGTATGCGTCGGAATTCCGCCTGGTAAGCGTGCCGGCGGATATGGCACAGGACGAGGAATGCGTTGCCACACCCAACGACGATTCGGGCAAACTTTCTAAAGAGAAGTACTTCGCCACTGCGTTTCGCGGAAAACAGGGAGACAGCCGGAACAAGGTTATGTCCTTACTCTGGGCTCAGGAGGGCGGATACTGGAAAATCGCCGCCATTCGCCTCGAAGACAGCAGTGATGCGAGCATCGTCCCAAACAACGCTGCAGCTCAGGCCGAACCCACAGTGGAAGAACCGCAGAGCATCGCCGGTGATCCCGCCGCGATAAAAGACATCACGGAGTTCTACCAGGCTTGGATCGTAAAACGGGATGTTGCCCAGGCCTCCACCTTTGCGTCACCGCTCTCTTACCAGTGTCTGGCGCCACCGTCCGAAGACCAGAAGAACTTGGCCCCCATCGCCAGGATTCAGTCTGGGCTGCAACAGCCGCTCACGCGAATCGCATCGGGTGGGAATATCGCGGACATGATGTCAGGTGTGCAACCCACCAATGATCTTCTGCGACCAGTCCAGCAGGAAAACTCTAAAGCTTACGCGATCATGGCCGTGCCCGACCAGAAGGCCTATAGCTTTCTGTGCCAACATCGTCAGCAACCCGAGAACTCTTCAGAGTTGAATCCCGCTGATGCGAAGTACGGAACCTATTACTTGTCCGCCAGCAGATTAAACTATGGGGAAGAACAATCACCCGCGCTTCTGCTGTTGTGGACCAAAGAGCAAGCGGGTTGGAAGGTTGTGTCTTGGGCTGTAGAGCTTCCGTAAGCATCGTTGTGTCCCGAAGCTTAATCGGCGAGGCCTCGGGTAGGAATCCGTAAGGACTGAATCGGGCTGTGCTTCTGAAGTCCTAAACCAATTTCTCCACCGTCTGAACGGCAGAATGTCATCTTGATTCTGAACTTCTGAGGAGATCGGTGAATAGCAGCGACGAAAAACCAGTTCGCCCCACTGCTGAACAACTTCAGGTGGATCTTCGTCGGCTCGAATGGGCACAGGGGCTCAGCGAGGAAACGTTAACGGCAATCACGGACACGGCGGAGTGGGTGGAGTTTGAAACCGGGGAAATGGTCGTTGACGTCGATTCAGACATCACGCACCTGTACTTCCTGATTACAGGCCGGGTGCAGTCAACCCTCCACGATTCTCTGGGCAAGGCGGTTGAGACCGACACTATCGGTCCAGGGCGTGCCATTGCATTGATTGCGCTGGGTTCAACGGATCGCGCTCTGTTGCACGTCGAAGCGGTTGAGCCTGCAACAGCAATACGATTGACGCCGTCGACCGTGCTGCAGCTCGCGGCTAAGCATGCCGACTTCCAAGCCGCTGTATTTCGGTTGGCAGTGAACGCATTCAAGCGATACGTGATGGTCGATCGTTCCCTTCCGAAGCCATCCGTCGTGGGCATTATTCATCACAGCGAGGCGAGCCGGGCACTCGTCGGTCGCTTGGCACGTCGACTCAGAGAGTTGGACGAGTACCCGGCGGTGTTCGGCGATGCCGAGGAATGGAGGCCGGATGGTGACATCCCTTTTAAATTGCTTGCTGGAGAAGGCCAGATCCGACAAGACATTCTTAAAGATTGGCCGTTGAACAGTCGGCTGTTGATTGATGTTCGAGCCGACTATTCACCAGAGGCAATGTCGCGGCTGTTGAGTTACGTCGACGTGGTGCTTTGGTGTGTTCGGCCGCAAGATGCGGGCGCAGCAGTTGTTCTGCTCCAAGGGCTGATGAAGAGCATCCCCAGATGGCGAGACAAGGTCCGCATCGTGTGGATTCTCGACAGCAAAGAGCCAATCGCTCCGTATGTGCCGGAGTTGTATGGGCTCGCTCAACGAGACTTCAAACTCACCTTTGATGCTCCTGGAGCAAACCAAAATACTTTGCTGCAGCATGGATTCGAACGCATTGTTCATCACTTGCGAGGCATCCAGATCGGTTTGGCCCTGGGAGGTGGCGCAGCTCGAGGCATGGCTCATCTCGGAGTGCTCAAAGCGCTGGAGCGGCATGGCATCTACATCGACATGCTGGCGGGTACGAGCGCTGGTGCGATGGTTGGCACAATTTACGCGGCTGGCTTCGATTCCGACTACATTGCTCAACGCTTCAAGACCGAATTGCAGCCATCGTGGTTCTTTCGACAGCTGCCCGGCGCCGGCTACTGGTATCTGCTCTATAAGTACAGATGGCGCCAATTCGATTCCATGCTGCGGAAATACCTGGGTGAATCCAGGATGGAGCAATTGATACTTCCGACGTTTACGGTTTCCGTCGATCTCGTCCAAGGAGAATCGGTTGTGCGCGAGACTAACGATGCGACAATCGGCGTCATGGAAAGCATCAATCTTCCTCCTCTATCGCTTCCTATTATTGAATCAGGCCAGGCGTTAGTGGACGGCGGATTGCTCAACAATGTTCCCGCCAATGTACTGGTAGCCAAAGGATGCAACTTTGTCATCGCATCAACTGTGACGGCAAAGCTAGAGAAAGATTTTGAGGGAATTAGTTCCAGGTTTACCGGTCGGTTCCTGGCAACAATTCAAGTGATCATGCGACAAACCATGGTCCAGGACTACAACATGAACTCCGTCGGAGTTCAGCCGGCGGACTTTGTGGTCGCGCCGGATGTGACGTCTTTTGATATATCGGAATTCACGCGGGCCGATGAAATGGCACATATCGGGGAAGCAACCACCAGTGCATCCGTTGCAGAGCTGCGCAAGATGCTGAGCAGGCTTGATTTCAAACTCTTCGAGACCGGAGTAAGCCGATGCAATTGAATAAACGTACTCTAAAGATCGCTGGAATCGCCATCGCGGCAGTGGTGGTAGCCCTTATCGCCCTTCCGCTGTTCATCAACATCAACAGCTTTCGTCCGAAAATCGAGTCGGAATTAACCAATGCTCTGGGACGGCCCGTAACGTTGGGAGACCTGAGCCTTTCGCTTTTGAGCGGCGCCGTTGGCGTAGAGAACGTCAGCATCGCCGACGATCCGGCCTTCAGCAAGTCACCGTTCATAACAGCGAAGTCGTTAAAGGTGGGCGTCGAGGTGATGCCGCTCATCTTCTCCAAGCAGCTCAACATAACGGGAATCGTGCTGGATGAGCCTCAGATCACGCTGCTCAAAGGGCCGAATGGAACCTGGAACTTTTCCAGCCTGGGTGGAACCGGCAAAAACCCATCTCCCGAAGCACCGAAGGCGGGGGCGCCCCAGAACCTGTCGATCGCCAAGCTGGAAATCAAAGATGGAAAGCTGGCAGTCGGCAAAGCCAACTCCACAGCCAAGCCGCAGGTGTATGACAAGTTAAACGCTGAAGTTAAGAACCTCTCGTTCACCTCTCAATTTCCGTTTGAGCTGACTGTCAGCCTGCCCGGCGGCGGCAATGCAGACCTCAGCGGCAAGGCGGGGCCCATCAATCCGCAGGATGCTGCCAAGACGCCGTTCGACGCCACTATGAAGGTAAAGAATCTGGATGTGGCGGCCTCGGGATTCGTTGATCCGGCGAGCGGTATTGGTGGCTCCGTGGACCTCGACGGAACCTTGAACTCCAACGGCGGTCAGGCCAAAGCCGCCGGCACGATCACCTGCGAAAAGCTCAAGCTTTCACCCAAAGGGTCCCCGGCCCCCACGACGGTGAGCGTCAAATACGCCATCGATGAGGACCTCGCTAGCGAAGCTGGCACCATCACCCAGGGCGACATAGCACTCGGCAAGTCCGTCGCTCGCCTTACAGGCGGTTTTCAGAACCAGGGCGACACCCAGGTACTGAACCTGAAGCTCAATGCACCCGACATGCCAGTCGATGAGCTGGAAGCGATGCTCCCAGCGATGGGCGTCGTACTTCCTTCCGGATCAAAGTTGAAAGGTGGAACCCTGTCGGCCGACCTGGCAATCAGCGGTCCGCTCGCAAACCTGGTGATCTCCGGTCCTGTGCGGGTGTCGAATACGAAGTTGGCCGGCTTCGATACGGGCGCAAAATTGGGAGCGTTATCGGCCTTCAGCGGAAAGGCTCCATCGAATCCCGACACCGTAATCCAAAATGCAAGCTCGAATGTTCGCATTGCTCCTGATGGAACCCGCGCCGACGCCATCAACGTCACGATACCCTCCCTTGCCGTGGTGACTGGGGCGGGCACGATTAGTCCATCCGGTGCGCTCAACTTTCAAATGATGGCCGACCTGCAGGGCAACAGATCCGAAGCACGCGCCGAGAGGGCCGTCCTGGGTGGCGGCGGGGATAAGGGAGGCGTGCCCTTCAAGATTGAAGGGACAACATCAGACCCCCGCTTTGTTCCTGAAGTGGGGAGTATGGCCGCCAGCGCCGCAAAAGGGGCGATACAGAAATCTGTCTCTGAAAAGGCCAGCGGCAAGTCTGGCCTAGGTGGCGTATTCGGCAACAAAAAGCCTAAATAACAATAACAACGATCGGGAAAGGCGTGGGCTGACTAAGAAGCCCGTGCTGAGGCTGGTTTTTGCTTCCTGTCGCTAAGCGCCCACACCTTCCTGGTTTTGGAATGTGTGGGCAAAGAACAACCTCAAGGAAGATTCGAAGGAATCGCGCCGACGATGTACTCCGACTCGTTCCAACGAAAGAAGACGTTGGGCACGGCCGAAAGCCGCTGAGAATTATCTCAACGCCGCCTAGCTCTGAATTCGGCACGCTCCCCGTAAAGCTCTGCTTCCCATTGCAGCGAACATCAACAGAAGCCCAACCATTCCGAGCAGCGGCCAATTACTTCCAGTCTTCGGCAATTGGCCGGAAGTCGTTCCTTCGGCGGTGGTCGTTCCTTCGGCGGTCGCAGTTCCTCCACCCGGCGCTGCTGTGGGCTGGCCTTTAGCAATCAACACAGTGGAACCCGGCGGGATAGTGCCAGTCACCTGGCGTTGAGTGGACACTAGATTTTGCGGAGTCTCCACGACCTTGGTCGCGGTTACCACCATTCCCTTCCTCAGGGCGAAGACGTCGGTGTCCTGGCCTCCGACGTTGAACTTTGTCCCCTCTGGTACCTGGAACTTCTGGTTCTCTCCGTTTTCCATAGTGAGAATGACCCAGTGCGGCGGTTGTGCCGCCCAGACTTTTCCATTGACGGTTTGAATCGTCGTGACCCACTGGGGAGTGGTGGTCGTAACCGTGGTGCGTTCGAGTTTCATTCCCGGCTTAAGGTCGTGAATGCCAAGCTGGTTGCCGTCCACGGTGACTGTTGCGCTATCAGGAACATAGGGAAAGTGACGGATACTGCCATCGGCCATCTTGACAAAGAGGGAATTTCCTTCGACGTCGACGACTTCACCGCTCTCAACCTTGACTTCGTGGGTAGGTGTCCCGGTTGTGGTCTGGGTGTGAGTCTGTACCTGCGCGCTGATGGAAACTGCGAAAGTAAGGCAAAGAATCACAGCCGCCAGCGCCAAACTCTTTTGGAAAGTGCTGTCTGATTTCATTCTGTTCTCCTATTCTCGGACTTTAGAAAATCATTGGCCCAAGTTCATCTGAGTCTGAAATGGAAAGTTAGTTAGCGCGTCCGTCTGCCTAGGGCTTCGCCTGACGGACCGGCGTTCCAGAGATTTTCAAATCATCCCCAATGGCCAGGGTTGCGTGCACGATGTAACGCGACGGGGCGCTCCCAACGAAGTAGAACGGGTAACAAGTGACCAGGGTAAGTGAGGGCTTGGTCCGTGGCTCCAGAACAGACACATCGTCGGGTGACACGATCTGGATTTCATCCACGCGGTAATGTGAGTTCCCCTGTTGAGACTGGAGATCAATTGTGTCTCCCACGTGAATATCTTTAAGACCCCGGAAGAATCCGTCTCGATGGCCCGCGATACCTATGTTTCCAGATTCGCCGGGAGCCGCAGTTCCGGCAATGTGCCCGACGCCACGATCCAACGTCAGATCATCTGTCCCTTCCAGGATTGGCACCTGCAATCGAAGCGAGGGAATCTCGATCACCCCCAACGGCGGCGGGACTTTCACCAGCAGGCTGGCCTGATACTTCTGAATACGCTTCTCCGACCAGAGACGGAAGTTGGTCAGGCTACTTTGCGATCGAGGGCTTGCTGCAACTGCTGTTTGGGCGGCCGCTTGCGATGTCCAGAAGCTTTGCAAGCTGGAACGGGAGTAAACCGCGCCATAGAACCGGCTGCCGATGTAAACAGAAACCAGCAATATCCCGCAGAACAGCAGAACTCGCTCTAGCCTGCTGAAGCAGTGGACATTACTGTTCCGTCGCACCCGACTGAGCCTCCCGAACACGTACACTGGTACCTTCCTAATTAGGTCTTATAGTCACCAGATGTCTTGTGAGCAACTAGGGAAATCCCTAGTCCTCAGGGATTGGCCATATCCATCATCAGACTGCAGTTACCGCAGTCTTCGCATTTGGTGTGGCTGAAGATTTTGCCAGTTCGACGTTGCTGCTCTCGATCCAGGCGAGAAACAGCTTGTACCCAACCGACAGTATGATCGCGCCGAGGAATAGGCCGATGATGCCCATGGCCATAAAACCACCGATGACCCCCAGAAACACAACCGCGATTGGAACGGCAGCGCCACGTCCCAGCAGCAGCGGCTTCAAAACGTTGTCCATGAGTCCAACGACGATGCACCAGACCAGAAAAATCACGGCCGCGGTGCTTGAGGCGATGGCGAAGGCGTAGATCACTGCCGGTATGAGTACCAGCATCCCGATCTGAAGAACTGCGCCGACAAGGAAGATGGCCGACCACACGCCGGCAGCGGGAAGTCCGACCACGAAGAAACCCGCCGCCGCGAACACCGTTTGAATCAGGGCAACCCCCAATACTCCGTTAGTGACGCTGCGAACGGTGGAGCCGACGAGATGCTGAAATTCCAGGCCACGTTCACCGAACAGCCGATTTGCTAGAGACAGCGTCACTCTGTATGCAGCCTGCGCGTTTGCCAGAAGAAAGCCGGAAATCAAAATTGAAACCAGCAGTTGCAGCACCGTCGAAGCAAAACCGGCGGAAGCGGCCAAGATGCCCGGAAGAGCAGACTTAATCTGAGGCGCGAACTTCATCAGCGTAGCGCTCAGATTGGCGGAAGCCGCACTCCACGTCTTAAAGAGAGGCGCGCCGATGAGAGGCCAGTTCTCGACGCTCGCGGGCGGCGGCGGAAGGACCAATGTTTCGTTCCTCAGTTGGTCGGCAAGCGGCTGAATGCCCTGCAACCAGACTTTTGGCCAGCAGCACCAGCGGAACGATCAGCACCGCAAGCAGCAGCAGCGTCCAGACGGTAGCGGCTAGTCCTCTGCGGCCTTTGAGAACGCGTTCCAGCTTTAGAAATGTGGGATAAGAAGCGATGGTGATAATGATCGCCCACAGGAGCAGAGGAATGAAGGGCTTCAAAATCAGCAAGCAGCCGACGACAAGCAAGGCGGCCAAACCGATCTGTATGGATGATTCAAGAGGTTGGTTTACTTGAATTCTCTTCGTCGTTACAACAGCTTCTGCCGACATGTTAGCCTCCTTGCACTACGTTGCCCTTTCGTAAGTCATCATTTGAGAATCTTAGTGGCATCATGCGCGGATAACGCGAAAGCAGCGGCGTGTACTGCTATCGCAATCACTATTCCAGTGAACGTCAGCCCTAGCAGACCGATCAGGATGGCCATCAGCCTCGACATCACCTTTGTTGGTCTCAGATCGCCGTAGCCAATGGTGGTTGCGGTGATGAATGACCAGTAAAAGCTGTCGAACTTTCGCCACCCTTCGGCTCTGCCGGCAACTTGTCCAAGCACCGTAATCACCAGCGCCAGAGTGAGGAGCAACGGCAAAGTTAGCCAGATGCCTAGACCGAGCTCCTTCAAGAACGTAAGGGTCAATCCACTCAGTAACAACTCAGGACCTCGTATCCGTCAGGGTGTGCCCGGTGCGGAAGCCTTGGTTCATCTTTCTCCCGCATATTCGTTTCGCACGAAGTTGTACTTCGCGCTGATCTGAATTCTGGGTGCATTGCCTGTGGAGTCGTCCTTATTCACTCGCCAACCGTAAAGGAATTCCCCGCCCACGGTGAGTGAACCAAACGGATTCCAGATCAGGTTGCCGCCCATGTACTGGCCCTGATGATATATCGAAGGGAGCTGAGCTTCGGTGTTTTGCACCTGCACGAAGCTGTAGATCGCGCTGGAACGTACGCGCTCGTTCCAGAAGTGCTGCAAAGCTCCATACGTCGCAACCACCGGCAGCGCCTGGATGTGAGGATTTTGCAGGCTGCTGACGGCAGCATCAATGCCGAGCCCGGAAGTATCGTTGATATAGCGTTCAATTCCATTGCCGTAGGCGACTTGGTACACTGCGGTGTCTTTCCCCCAAAGACGAGTTGCACCGGCGAAGTTGAATCCCCAACCGAATACCGATTCATGGCGACCGTCCGGTAAGAATGCCGCTACACTGCGGAAAAGCGCCGATAACTGCACATGCCCGCGGTCCATCTCGCGGCGGATCTTCAAAGTCCCGTCGGGAGAAGGGCTATTCGGCTGAGCCTCGAAATCCGGCGTGGTGAAAAGCACGTCGGAATTCGGCTTCTCAGCCGAGATGCTGAAGGTGGTCCTCTCTGCAACAAGCACACTGTATTGAAATAGTGGGCTCCGGATCGATACCTGGGCGTTTGGCCCTTGCTCGTCTATCTGATCCGGTCCAGCGTCTGGATCCATGAAATTCGAGAAGGTTTGGCCCAACAGGAAGTTCTTCGCCTGACCGTATGCGTGGCGCAGCCTCGGAGTGGTTCCATTCGTGCCGAAGAAGTCCATCTCAAAGTAGAATCTGTAGCTGTCGCCTGATCTCGAGGGTACGCGAAAGTCCAGGTTCAAGCGGGTGCCCCTTACCGACATGGTCGAGTTGGTGAAGTTCGCAGGAGCTGGGATGGGAATGGTCGCGGGGATGAAGGCGTCGAGGTTTCCCGCTGGCCTTATGTCGTAGATGAAGTCTGTCTTGGCATATCCGCCGATGCGCATCAGTGTATTCGTACCCGGGATGCGGAAAAACCCGGGGAACGCCGGATCCAGCGGTTCGTTGTTGATGCGTGGCGCGGCCAGCGGATCCTGAGAGAAGACTCGGTAAGTCACTGTGGCCTGACCCAGTTCTTTCTGCTTCGGAGTCAGTTCGGTTTCTACCTGCGAGAGCTCTTGTTTCTGCTCGGTAGCAACCGTAGTGTTGATCTCGCTCTTCAGGTCCGCGGGTTCCGACGGTGCTGGTTCACCGGAGAGCCGACGCATCTCTCCCTGCACCTCAGCCATTTGGCTCTGCAGTGCGTCTAGCTTTTTCTGGAGAGCCTGGATCTGTTCAGGGCTTACCGATGACGTGGTTTGTGCATAGGTTGCAGGCGAAACAACTGCAAGCAAGCCTGCAAGGCAGAGGATCGTGCCAAGCGCGCTGCGTGGATTCATGGGAGTGCCTCCTTCCGCGGAGAACATTAGCCGTGCGCGATCTCACCACTTGTCGCGGTCGATTCAACCTTGGTTCAACACGCGGAGGGTGACGCTCCGCCTTGCTCGGCACGGAAATTCCATGCTTGTTGGGCAAACCATAAACCAGCGCGACTGGGTTTGGGGACTAGGGATTTCCCTAGTTGTTGTTCCATCAGTCGGTGGATAGCCTGTAGCCGATTTCAATTCATACATTTCTCTGCTGCAGGATCTCGCGCCTTCTGCTGCGGCCTGGTCTTAGTGCGCGCACGATCCAAGTAACAAGGAGTGAAGTATGCGGACAGAACACGATCTGCTGGGCGCGAAGTCGATTCCCGATGAAGCTTATTACGGCGTGCAGTCAGCTCGTGCCATGGAGAACTTTCACATCTCGGGCGTTCCGCTGTCGCAATATCCCGACCTGATCCGCGCATTGGCCATGGTGAAACTCGCCGCGGCCCGCGCCAACTACGATTGCAAACAGTTCAGCAAAGAGATCCTTACCGGCATTGAAAAAGCCTGCCAGGAAATCATGGATGGCAAACTACACGACCAGTTTGCGGTCGACCTCATCCAGGGCGGCGCCGGCACTTCCACCAATATGGCGGCCAATGAGGTGATCGCCAACCGTGCGCTGGAGTTGATGGGCCACAAGAAGGGCGAGTATCAGTTTTGCGATCCGCACAACCACGTCAACTGCGCGCAGTCCACGAACGACGCTTACCCCACAGCTCTCCACGTCGCGGTGTTCCTGATGAACGGGAAGCTCATCGCCGAGTTGCGCAAGTTGGTAGCGGCGTTTCGCAAGAAAGGTACAGAGTTCAGCGATGTCATCAAGATGGGGCGCACGCAGTTGCAGGATGCTGTTCCCATGACGCTCGGGCAGGAGTTCAACGCTTTCGCTGAGAGTCTTGACGGCGAGATCTTTGCTCTAGAGAGAATTGAAACGGTCCTGCACGAAATCAACATGGGGGGCACGGCCATCGGAACCGGGCTGAATGCTCCGGCGGGCTATGCGGAAAGCTGCGCCCGTCACATGGCGGAGGTAACGGGCAAGCCGATCAAGCTGGCTGCCGACCTCGTCGAGGCAACACAGGACACGCAGCCCTTCGTGCTGTACTCGTCGGTGCTGAAGAGCCTGGCAATCAAACTTTCGAAGATTTGCAACGATCTGCGCCTGCTGGCCTCCGGCCCCCGCGCGGGCCTCAGCGAGATCAACCTGCCTCCGATGCAGCCCGGATCAAGCATCATGCCAGGCAAAGTCAATCCGGTGATTCCAGAGGTTGTGAACCAGGTTTGCTTCAAAGCCATCGGCAACGACCTGGCCGTGACGCTTGCCGCGGAAGCGGGACAACTGCAGCTCAACGTGATGGAGCCGATCATCGCCTATTGCATCCTCGAATCGCAGACGATGTTCATGAATGCCGCCAGCACACTGCGCAGGCACTGCATTGACGGCATTACCGCAAACGTGGATATCTGCCGCCGATACGTGGAGCACAGCATCGGCGTAGTGACAGCTCTCAACCCGCTGCTGGGCTATGAGAAATCCACCGAGCTCGCTGCTGAAGCGATGAAGACTGGCAAAGGCATTGTCGAGCTTGTGCGGGAGCACAAACTCCTCACCGAAGAACAGATTAAGACGGTTCTGGATCCCAAGGCTATGACCAAGGCTGCTAGCCGTTAGAAGGCGGTGCGCATGATTTGGCTGGAACTGCTCGTTGTTCTGGTGTGCATCTTCGTGGGCGCTCGCATAGGCGGTATCGGCCTGGGCACGGTCGCCGGTATCGGTCTGGTAGTTCTCGTATTTGCGTTTGGACTTCATCCGGGCGTGCCTCCACGAACTGTACTTGGGATGATCCTGTGCGTGGTTACCGCTGCGGCGACCATGCAGGCCGCCGGCGGTCTGGATTACCTGGTGGTAGTGGCAGATAAGGCGTTGCGAATATGGCCTGCCGGAATCACCATCGTGGCGCCCATCGTCACCTACGTGTTCACGCTCGCCGCTGGTACAGGGCACATTGTTTACGCGCTGCTTCCGGTCATTGCCGAGGTCTCTCGCAGTGCTGGGGTACGGCCCGAACGTCCACTCTCGATATCTACCATCGCGTCGCAGCAGGCCATCACCGCGTCTCCTATTTCGGCAGCGACAGTCGCGTTGTTAGGACTGCTTGCACCCGCCGGGATCGGATTGCACCAGATCCTCCTCATCTGCATACCATCGACATTCATCGGCAGTCTGCTGGGCGCGGTCTCGGTGATGTGGATGGGACCGGAACTGAAAGATGATCCGGAATATCAGGAACGGCTGGCAAAAGGACTGATCGCGCAAGCTGCGACAACCACGGTATTGCAAGGGAAAGCTCTGACGCGCGCACGTGGCGCGGTCATAGTGTTCCTGATTGCCGCGTTGCTGGTAGTGGCACTCGGGCTATTCCCCACGCTGCGGCCGACCTACACGGTCATGATGAACGGACAGGAAAAAGAGCAGCAGCTCGACATGGCGCCGGCCATCATGATCGTTATGTTGGCAGCGGCTGGCGTGATGATGCTGGCATTCAAAGCATCGCCTACGGCGGCGGTTAAAGGCACCATCATGAACGCGGGCGTCGTCGCCCTCATTTCGATCGCCGGCTTGGGTTGGCTCGGATCGTCCTTCTTCGAAGGCAATCGATCACTGATCATCGCCAGCATTTCGGGAGTGGTGCAGCAACATCCGTGGGTATTTGCATTTGGACTGTTTGCACTCTCGGTCCTTCTCTCCAGCCAAGCGGCGACCGTCGTCACGCTGATGCCAGTCGGGGTGGCACTGGGGCTGGGGGCTCCCGCTCTGATTGCGATGTTCCCAGCTGTCAACGGCTACTTCTTTCTCCCGACCTACGCGACCTTACTTGCGGCGATTTCGTTCGATCAGACCGGCACGACGAAAATCGGGAAATATGTGCTGAACCACAGCTTCATGCGTCCGGGATTGGTCGCGACGATCTCTTCGGTACTGATCGGGTTTGTGCTGGCGAAGGTAGTTTTGTAGTCGGTTATTGATTTACTTGTTTGGGCCATAACCTTGATCTTTCCTGGAGCGAAGGTATGGCGATGACTCTCTCCGACGAAGAAATTGATGGAAACTTGCCCTCACCGGGTACGCTGGTCGGGAGCGAAAGCCTGACTTTCCTTGCAGCCGCATTGCTTCGTTCACACTTTCTTCGACAATTGGCGATTGCAGTAGCTGTTCTCCTGCTGAATGTGGCGTGCAGTCGCACTCCTCCAACAGTTCAGTCAACTTCAGCCAGTGACGGATGGCACGAGTTCCAGGGAATTTGGATTGCGGCAGGCAGCCGCGAAAGCATTCCCTTGGGCGATGGCCGGCAGGCCTCCCTCGCGAAACTCGAAGGCTCGCTGGTGCTGGCGGGATCTTCGCGACCGGCGGCTGGTTACCGAGCCGAGGCGCTGGTTCTCAGCGACACTGCCACTGGTCTGGTCGGGCGTGCCGTCTGGACCGATGCTCGCGGCGACCAAGTCTTCAGCGAACTGAAAGGCCAGGGCACATCGACCGGTAGCCATATCGTGGGGACGTTCCTCGGCGGTACGGGGCGCTACGCAGGGGCGACGGGCAGTTACGAATTCTCGTGGCGCTTTGTACTGGAGAACGAAGACGGAACCGTACAGGGACAATCGAAGGACCTGACTGGGAAGATCCGCGCCGGTTCGGCGCAAGCCACGCCCGACGCAGGGGCGCCACGATGAAGATCAGTTCCGGTTTGCTTATCAGGCGTGCGTTGCCATTTGTCCTTGCACTTGGGATCTGGTTTTGGCCCGTGCCTGCTGGGCTGACTGCTCCAGCATGGCACCTCTTCGCTGTGTTCGTCTCCGCGATCGTGGCTGTGCTGGTTGGTGCATTTCCCCTGTTGACATCGACCATGATAGCCGTGGCTGCCGTGGTCCTAACCGGTACGATTACCCCAGCCCAAGCCTTCGGCGGTTTCGCCAACGCGAGCGTTCTGTTGGTTGTGATTGCTTTCCTGGTAGCGCAGGCAGTCGTTAAATCAGGACTTGGCCGCCGCATCAGCCTCTTCATGGTGAGCCGGTTCGGCCGCTCATCCATCGGACTCGCCTACAGCATCGTGCTCACTGATGCAGTAATCGCCCCGGCGTTTCCGAGCAACACCGCGCGGGGTGGTGTTCTTTTTCCCATTGTTCTGTCTGTCGCAGAGGGATCGGGATCGAAGCCGGATGATCCTGAGGGGCGACGTCTCGGCGGCTATCTGATGTTCTGCACGATGGCGAGCCTGGCCGTGTCGTCCGCTCTGTGGATGACGGCAACCTCGGCAAATCCGATTGGGATACAAGTGGCCCGGCAGTATGGAATCCAGATTGGCTTCGGAAAATGGTTGGTTGCGTCCTGCGTGCCGGCACTGACAGCGATCCTGGCCCTGCCTTGGCTGATCGCCCGGCTGTTCCCGCCACGCGTGGGTGAGACGCCGGAGGCTCCAATCGCCGCCCGTAAGGCCCTTGCGACACTAGGCCCGCTCTCGCGCGAAGAACGAATCACCGCAGTTGCATTCACGCTGATGGTGTCGGGCTGGATTTTCGCCGACAAGCTGGGACTGAATGTGACCAGCATCGCGTTCCTCGGTCTCGGCCTCCTGCTAATGGCTGGTGTGCTCACCCTCCACGACATCTCCAACCAAGGCGATACGCTCACTACGTTTCTGTGGCTGGCCGTGCTATTTGCCTTGAGCGGGCAACTCAACGAACTCGGCTTCATGGGTTACGCAGGCCAGATCCTCGCGAAGCACATGGGTGGCCTCTCCTGGCCAGTGACCTATGTTGGGTTGATCGTGATCTACGTCGCGATCCACTACATGTTCGTGAGTCAGTCGTCACAGGTTCTGGCGCTCTTGGGAGTCTTCCTTGATGTCGGCATCCGAGGCGGTGTTCCCGCGCCGCTCATGGCATTTGGCCTTCTCTTCGCGAGTAGCTACTTCTCTGTGATCACGCCCCAGGGTGGAAGCCAAAACGTCATCTTCGTGGGCAGCGGCTATCTCACGCAACGCGAACTCTACAGGCTCGGGCTGCTGACGACCGTCTTCTTCCTCGCGGTGTTTCTGGTGATCGGAACGGGATGGATACTCTTGGTGGCCCGCTGATCGGACTACCGCGATTCGCGTCCCGACCCAAACCGGTGCCGTGTGGCGCAGGCGGCACCGGTCGGTCAGGTTTGGGGGAGGAAACTCACGGAAGTCGAGCTTGGCAGAAGCGCTCCCTCTGCGTCTCAGGCCGATCTGTGATGATTAACGACCGTTGCATTCACCGTCTGATCGAGCCTTTTGTGAGAGCAAAATGAGGTTCTCTATCTTCTCCAGAAACTCCGGTGGTGTAATCCCCTTTGTAACGAACAAGTCCGCCTGCGCGGCGCTTGGTGGTGGTTCGTCGAGGCCTGTCAGCAGCACAATCGGAACATCCGCACGTGCATTTTTCATCTTGCCGATGACCTCAGTTCCAGGCATATCCGGGAGCATCTGGTCAATGATTACTAGATCAACGCGGTTCATCAGAAACGCCTCGTAAGCCTTTTTGCCGGAGGTGGCTGTCACCACCCGATATCCTGCCGAGGATAGGAGGATCGTTCGCACCTGTAGAGCGATATGTTCATCATCAACGCACAAAATGAGAATCGAAGAGGTCATCGAATATGTTCGGCGCAGATCAGAAAATGAGGCGGAGGATTAGCGGTGTCACGCATAATAGAGCTAGTCAAAAGACGTTGCGCCCAAGTCCTCCCCGAAAAATCTTTCACCCACGAACTGCTTGTTGGCAATGACGGCCTGCATCGCACTGACCAAATCTCTTGCGGCATCCGATTTCACAACGTAACCCCGAGCGCCGGCACCAAGGGCTGCTCGAACGATCTCGGGCCGGGAGTTCTCGCTGATACACAGGATCTTTGCGCCTGGAACGAACTGTCGGGTTTGGCGAGCGACTTCTATACCGTTTAGCTTCGGCAACCCGATATCCAGCAGAACCAAGTCAGGAAGCAATTCTTTGCTCTTTTGAACCGCTTCTAACTAATCCGTCACGGGCTTCGCAGATGATTTGCCAACCAGGGTCATTTTGCAGGAAGAAGCAAGAAAGAAAACGTCGCCATGGTTCGAAATCGTCAACAATGAGAATACGCACGCAGTCGGCCAATACAACATCCTTGCTTGTAAGTCTGCGACCCCGGCAGAGCCCAGCAGTCAAAAACAAGGATCGTATAATCGCTGCAGGAAATCGATGTCCGAGAGCATTCGCGTAATTGCTGCAGAGCAATTAGCGACGTAGGAGATGCCAGGGAATCGCTAAGCCTCTTGAAGAAGGAGCCTCTCGGGCGAGCGCAACACGAGCTTGCCACGGCTCTTGCGCAGGATTCCACGCCGCTGCCATTCGCGCAAGAACCGACTGGCTGTAAACGGGGTCATGTTAGCCTCGTTCGCCAGCTCCTCGTTGAGAACATCGAGCTGGATGCCTTCTGGAACTCTTCGACCCATGCCTGTGGCAAGATTGACCAGGACCTGTGCCAGCCGCTGTGACGCCGACTCGCAAGCCATCGAAATGTGGAGCCCGCGATAGCAAACGAGGTAATCGAACGTTACCAGCAGTGCGTTCTCGATGAGACGAGGATATCGCAGCACTAGTTTTCGCATTACGGCCTTGTCCCACACCACTACAGAGCTGTGCTTCACCGCTTCGGTGCTGAGCAGGTAATCCGAGGACGTCGGCAGCAGCGCCGCTCCGCCGAAAATTTCGCCCGGCGGGACCCAAAACAAAACTACTTTCCGGCCATCGGCAGTGACGTAGAAGTAGCGGGCCCGTCCGCGGGTGAGCAGGAAAAAGTTATTTGCCGGGTGTCCCTGGTTCGCGATTACCGAGCCGGCAAGGAATTGGAGTGGCCTGCCCGCAGCGATTATCGCCTTGATATCGGCGACGGCAAGGCCTTCGAAAAACCTTGATCTTATACTTTGGTGGGTTATGAGTTTTGGAGCAGGCATTCTTCGAATCCTTTAAGCTGCTGGCATAGAAGCGGGAGGTCTACAGGTAATGTTCGCGACGGCCCATCAACGCTGGTGGGTCCATAGACAATGATCGATCCCTTTGGTGACGATTGCAAAGAAGTTTTGCTCGCCAAAACGGGCGACGAGTCTGGTGCCCTGGATGCGGACCGCCGGAGCATCCAGGGGGGCTCAAGTCGGACGCCGTCCTATTCTGACTTCTCCCTCTCCTTGCTCGGAAAACCCCCGGCGAAAACACTTTTGACCTTGAGGCTCGTGCAACTAAGAACTTATAATTTAGTCACTTACCCGAACCCTTCGTCTCGTGCAGTGTAAGGCCAGAAGTGGCGCCGTGAACCAGTCTGCACGGAAGGATCACAGATGTCGCTGGGTGTGACTCGTCGGGGCTCTCTCGAACGTGCCAATCGCGCTTCCGCGAACCTCCTGACTTTCTCCGTGCTGTGGGTATTACTCGCCGCAACAGCAAACGCCCAAGCCCCTGTCCGCAAAGACGTTCTGATCATTAATGAGGTCGGGTTAGCCCACCCCGCTATCGCCTTGGTGACGGAAGAGGTAATGTCACGCCTGGCGGCGGACCCGCGCTATCAGACGGAATTCTATGTGGAGAGCCTCGATTCCCCTCTCTTTTCCGACCAGACGCCGCAGCAGGACATCGAAGCCGAACTCCTTCAAAAATATCGAAACCGGAAGATCGACGTGATCGTCGCCACAGGACCTGCACCAATCAGTTTCCTGCTTCGTAACTCGGAGACGTTTCTGCCTGACGTACCTGTCGTGTTTTGCGGTAGCACGCAGGTGCAGGCCGGGAACCTCGAGCTGACCTCACGCTTTACCGGAACCTGGATGACCTTCGATGCGGCGAGCACTCTTGAGACGGCGATGCGTCTGTCCCCGGGAATCCGCAATGTGGTGGTCGTGAGTGGAAGCTCGCAGTTCGACAAGGCCACGTTGCGGCTCGCAAAGGCTAGCCTGGACGCGCATCCCGTGCCCCTGGAATTCACCTACCTGACGGACCTCGATATGGACAGCCTGCTTGCGCGGCTGCGCCATTTGCCGGAGCGCACGGTGGTCCTCTATCTCACGTTCTTTCGCGACGCCCGCGGAAGTCAATTCATGAATGCTACGGCGGCTCTTCCGTTGGTCTCCCGCGCCGCAAATGCTCCCGTGTTTGGCGTCTCCGATGTGTACGTGGGGCGTGGGATTGTAGGAGGCTACGTGGTCAGCTTTGCTGAACAAGGGAAGATTGCTGCAGCCCTTGTTTCAGAGATCTTTGCGGGGAGGAACCCTGCAAATATTCCGATCGTATCCGCGCCCAGCCTGTACATGTTTGACGCGAGGCAGTTGGAGCGCTGGAATTTCAGCGAAAGCAGGCTGCCGGCTGGAAGCATAGTTCTCAATCGCGAAGTCACGCTGTGGGAGCGGGCCAAGTGGATCTTGCTTGCGGCTTTCTCCGTCATCTTAGGGCTAGTAGCGCTGGCTGCATATCTGCTATACGAGCAAAAACAACTTATCGCCGCCCGAAACGAACAGACCAGGCTTAGCGGGATGTTGATCAATGCCCACGAGGATGAGCGCAGCCGGCTGGCATCAGAGTTGCACGATGATTTTAGTCAGAGGCTAGCTCTACTGTCGCTCGGCCTGGAAACGGCCGCTGAAATCATTCCCGCGTCACCAGAGGAGGCGAATCGGCAGCTACAGGAGCTTATGAATTCCGCCAGCGAACTAGGCGCCGATCTTCATACACTCTCCCACCGTCTCCATTCTTCTACCCTCGAGCGCCTGGGGCTCGCTCCGGGAGTCGCAGCGTTCTGTAAGGAATTCACCGCTCAGCACGGAATGCAGGTCGTATTCTCACACCAAGACGTGCCGCGGTCCGTCTCTCCGGACATTGCGCTGTGCCTGTTTCGTGTGGTACAGGAAGCACTGCGCAACGTGAAGAAGCACAGCGAAGCAGCCCGTGCGGAGGTGCAGCTCGAAGCGCTGGATCGTACGCTCCACTTGTCCATCGCCGACGATGGCAAGGGATTCGACATCCAACCTCTTTCCGATGGGCGGGGGCTGGGCTTATGGAGCATGCAGGAGCGGGTGCGTCTCCTGGGCGGACAATTCGAGATTCATTCGGAAACCCATAGAGGAACCCGAATCGACGTGCGAGTGTCGTTGAAGGATACGCCTGATACGAGTGGTGGTGAGCGCGCTGGCGGGCCGATGGGTGCGTCGGCGGTTGTTCAGGATACAGCGCCAGTTGACCCTACGCGTGTCTGGTGGCCATCAGCGACAAGCGGCCAGAAACTACGGAGACTGTGACATGGAATCCCGGCCACAAGTCCTGATAGCAGACGATCACGTAATCTTTGCTGATGCCCTTCGGCTTCTACTGGAGAAGCACTATGGGGTCGTTGGCACTGTAACGGACGGGCGCGCGCTCATAACTGAAGCTGTGAGGCTCAGGCCAGACGTGATCGTCGTCGACATTGGCATGCCCCTTTTGAACGGTCTAGACGCTGCCGAACGGGTGCGTCAGGAACTACCGAAAGTGAAGCTCATATTCCTGACCATGCAGGACAATCCCAACCTCGCTGCCGCCGCTCTGGAATTGGGTTCGGCGGCTTTCGTTCTCAAGCAGGCAGCGGGTTCAGAGTTGTTGCAAGCAATCGAACAGGTGCTGAGCGGCAGATGCTACGTGACTCCTAAGCTCAGACCGGAAGACTGGGTTGTACAAAAGACCCGGGCACGCCTGTATTTCAAGCGTCTAACGCCAAGACAGCGTGACATTGTGCAAATGTGCGCCGAAGGGCGTCCGATCAAAGAGATCGCCGGCCACCTGAATCTTAGCCAGAAGACGGTTGAGTTCCACAAGCATCATATTATGGAAACATTCAACCTGAAGAGTAATGCCGACTTGGTACTCATGGCCCTCAAGGAGGGTCTCATCTCTCTGAATTCCCATCCTTTGAAGCGAACCTCCTGATACATTTCGCTGCGCTGCCCAACTTGCGTACCTAGGGTATTCCCTAGTTGTGGGGGTCGCGATGCTGAACCTAGCATGAGCATATTGTTGTGAATGTGTCTCGGCGACGATCTGTCGTCATCGGACGGGCCCATGTCAGAAATCGGAGCGCACGAGGGCTCTGGAAGTCGTCGGCGCATTCTGCTGGCCGACGACCATCCTCTTGTGCTGGAGCGAGTGAAAACGCTTCTTGAGACGGAATTTGACGTTGTCGGTGTTGCTCATGATGGATTGGAGATGATCGAGAAGGCGGTACGACTGCGGCCGGACATAATTGTGGCTGACATCTCGATGCCGGAACTAGACGGAATTCAAGCGGCCCATCGACTTCGCCGGATGGGAATTGCCGCATTGCTAGTGTTTCTCACGATTCATGAAAGCGCTGAATTTGTCGAGGCCTGCCAGGCCGAGGGAGCACTTGGATTCGTACTGAAGACCCAGATGAAGGCGGACTTAATCCCTGCCATTAACGCTGCACTATCCGGTCAACACTTTGTCTCCCCTACCCGCCGTATCAACACCTAGGGTTTTCCCTAGTTGTTGCCAGTGCTGCGCCGCAGTACAAAGGCACTGAACGCCGGCATCGGGGGGATGTGCATATCCGCGTCTGTAGCGAGGCATATTCTCGATCGGGTGGCAAATTGAGCGGGGAGCAGTTCTGGCAAGAACATGGAGACGGCGACGATGAATTCTAACCATAAGTTGAGAAACATGGTGATCCGCGCAGTTCGAGAACTCGCGGTGGTCATATGTATCGGAGCGCTGGCGCCCGGAAACGCGGTAGCGATGCAAACACCGCAGACGGCTCCCCCGGTCGAGCAGGCTGCGGCGAAGCTCCCACCCGACCAGCTTGATTCGCTGGTGGCGCCCATCGCACTCTACCCCGATCCAATGCTCAGCCAGACACTGGTGGCTTCTACCTATCCCCTTGAAGTCATCCAGTTGCAGCAGTGGCTGGCACAGAACAAGGGAATGAATGAGAAACAGCTGGCCGACGCCGTAAAGAAGCAGGACTGGGACCCAAGCATCCAGGGACTGGCTGCCTTGCCCGATGTCGTCAAGCTCCTTTCCGAGAACATCAAGTGGACCACGGACCTGGGGAATGCCTTTCTCGCGCAGCAGAACGACGTGATGGATGCGGTGCAGCGGATGCGCAAGAAGGCGCAGGATGCCGGCAATCTGAAATCGACCGAACAGCAGAAGGTAGAAGTTAAGACCGTCGAAAGCAAGCAAGTGATCGTCGTCGAGCAGGCCAATCCACAGGTGGTCTACGTTCCGAGCTACAACCCGACCGTTGTATATGGGGCTCCGGTGTACGCGTACCCGCCAATCGCCTATCCCCCGCCGGGCTATTACGCGGCCGGCATGGCGATCTCGTTTGGCGTGGGTGTCGCGATGGGAGCGATGTGGAGCGGCGGATGGGGTTACAACAGCGGATGGGGCGGCAACAACAACGTCACCATCAATAACAACAATAATTTCGTCAACAACAGCAACCGGCAGAACGTCCAGGGCGGCAATCGCGCTTCGACTCGCCCCGCTGGCGGCAACAGTACCTGGCAGCACAATCCCCAGCATCGTGGTGGCGCACCTTATTCAGACCGATCCACGGCGAACAAGTACGGCGGCACGGCACGCGGCGACTCAATGCAGGCACGGCAAGCTAACGCACGGCAGAATCAGGGAGCGCGTGCCAGCCAGCAGCCTGCCGGAAACCGGGGGTCTACTGCGGGCGCAGGCACCCGTGACACCGCCAATCGCGGAACAGGACCAAGTGCCGGAACGCGTGACACAGCAAATCGTGGAAACGCTCCCAACGCCGGTAATCGCGACACGTCAGGCCGCGGCGCAAGTGCGGGGACAATGGACTCGAATCGCGGCGGAGGCGATCGCGTGGGCAATCAACGTGTGCCCAGCAATACGCCGAGTTCCACTAATCGAAGCGCATTCGGTGGCTCCGGCAGTGGCATGAGTGGCAGCCAGGCTCGCGCCAGCAGTTCGCGCGGATCTTCCAGCATGGGCGCTTCCCGCGGTGGAGGCGGTGGCGGTCGGGGCGGCGGTGGTGGTGGTGGCCGTGGTGGCGGTAGGAGGTAGCAAAGATCATGACGAAGGAGAGAAATATGAAATCAAAATCCAGCTTCGCAGTTCTTTTGGCTACCTTCACGGCAATGGTATTCTCCTGTACTTTTCCCATGAGCGGCCTTGCGCAGAGCCAGGCGGCGAGCACAAAAAGCAAAGGCTTTCGACACGCCACAGCAGGCTGCGGACGCCCTTATCAAAGCGGCTAGCGACTATGATGTGCCCGCACTGCTCGCGATCTTCGGGCCTGATGGAAATAAGATCGTGGCCGGCGGCGACCAGGTGCAGGACAAGAAGAACGCCATTGACTTTGGCAAAGAAGCCGGGGCGAAAAATTCTGTTCAGGTTTCCAAGTCGAATCCCAACAAAGCAACCATCATCGTCGGCGAAGAAGAATGGCCGCTGCCGGTTCTGCTCGTTAAGAAGAACGGCAAGTGGTATTTCGATGCGAAAGCCGGCGAGCAAGAGATCCTGTTCCGGCGCATCGGAACCAATGAGCTCGATGCCATCACCGTGTGCCGTGGTTACGTGGCTGCGCAGCGGGAATACGCGCTCGAGCCGCATGATGGGATCAATCAGTACGCCCAGAAAATCATCAGCACCCCAGGGAAGAAAGACGGTCTGTACTGGAAGAACGAAGACGGTACCTCCGGCGGACCTATCGGTGAAGAAGTTGCGAAAGCCATTGAGGAAGGCTACAACTACAGCAACGTCAAGCAGGGCGGCTTCCACGGCTATTACTTCAAGATCCTGAAAGGACAGGGTCCGGCTGCCCCGATGGGACGCCTTAATTATGTAATCGAAGGAGTCATGATCGGTGGATTCGGCCTGGTAGCGGTTCCCGCCGAATACAGGGTGACAGGCGTGAAGACCTTCATCGTGAGCAATGACGGGGTCGTTTATCAAAAGGACCTGGGTCCAGACTCGCTGAAGATTGCGAAGGAGATGGAACTCTACAACCCCGACAAGACCTGGCAGCCGACCGACGACGAATGGCCGGCTGCAGTTGCTGTGGCTGAGCAGTGAGTTGAACAGACGGAACCCGGTCAAACACAGACCTAATGAAGGGCAACGGATTCGGAGGGACAAAGAACTTGGGCAATAAAACCAAAAAGAAGAACGGGGACGCTGCGTCCAAAGACGGCAAGCAGAACGGGGCTGCCCCAGCAGACGATCAGAAGCTTGGCAACAAGGAATACGAGGCCGAGCTCTTCAAGCTGCAAGTCGAACTGGTTAAGCTGCAGGACTGGGTGAAGAAGACCGGAGCCCGTATCGTTATCCTGTTCGAGGGGCGCGATGCCGCCGGCAAAGGCGGCATCATCAAGCGCATCCTGGAACGCGTGAGTCCGCGTGCTTTCCGGCTCGTCGCACTACCGGCACCTACCGAGCGACAAAAGACCCAGATCTATGCCCAGCGCTACATCGAGCATCTGCCTGCCGGGGGAGAAATCGTCATCTTCGACCGGAGCTGGTACAACCGCGCTGGGGTCGAGCATGTGATGGGCTTCTGCACCGAGGCGGAATACAAGCAATTTCTCAAGGGCTGCCCCGCCTTTGAGAACATCCTGATCAACAACGGCATCATCCTGCTGAAGTACTGGCTCGATGTCTCGGAACAAGAGCAGCACAAGCGCTTTCTTGCGCGCATCCAGGACCCATCGAAGCGCTGGAAGCTGAGCCCGATGGATTTGGAGTCTCATCGCCGCTGGTACGACTATTCGCGGGCCCGTGACGCCATGCTCGCCGCTACCGATACAGCTACCGCTCCCTGGTACGTTGTGCCGTCCGACGACAAGAAACGCGCCCGCCTGAACTGCATTGCTGACATTCTCTCTCGCATCCCGTACGAGGAGGTTCCCTACACGCCTCCAAAGCTGCCCGGACGCCAAAAGGCCAAGGGCTATCAGGAGCCCAAGCAAAAGCACCATGTGATAGCGCAGCGTTGGTAACAGAGAGCCACGAGCTATGACAGTCTCGCGCGAGAGGTCGTTCTCACAGCTCTTTTCCTACCGGAAGGATTGGCTGAGGCCTGATGTAATCGCCGGCTTGACCACCGCTGCTGTAGTCATACCAAAAGCGATGGCTTATGCCACGATCGCCGGCCTGCCGGTGCAAGTGGGACTGTATACGGCCTTCCTGCCGATGGTGATCTACGCTGTATTGGGCACCTCGCGTGCGCTCAGCGTAAGCACTACCACGACCCTCGCGATCCTCGCCGCTGCCGAACTGGGGCAGGTGGTTCCGGACGGAGACCCGGCCTCTCTGCTGGCTGCCTCAGCCACGTTGACGTTACTGGTCGGAGCGATGCTCGTGCTGGCTTCCATCCTGCGACTGGGCTTCATTGCCAATTTCATCTCCGAGCCGGTTCTGATCGGCTTCAAGGCTGGCATCGGTGTCGTCATCGTAGTTGACCAGGTTCCGAAGATTCTCGGGATTCACTTTGCCAGGGGCACTTTCGTTCAGAACCTGCTTGCGACCCTCCACGGCATTCCCAAGACATCGCTAGCAACGCTCGCCGTTGGAGTCTCGATAATCGTTCTGCTGGTCGCGATCGAGCACTTCGCTCCGAAGGCGCCAGCTCCGCTGCTAGCGGTTGCGGCAGGTATTGCTGGCGCGTATTTCCTAAACTTGCATGCGCACGGAGTTGAGTTGGTCGGCCACATCCCGCAGGGATTGCCATCGTTCACCCCGCCGGTCCTGTCACTTGCGACCCAACTTTGGCCCGGCGCTTTGGGCATCGCCCTCATGAGTTTTACGGAAACCATTGCGGCCGGGCGGGCGTTTGCGCGCAGCGACGAACCCTCCCCGCAGGCCAACCGGGAGCTGTTAGCAACTGGATTGGCCAATGCCGGCGGCGCGCTTCTGGGCGCAATGCCCGGTGGCGGCGGTACCACCCAGACAGCGGTAAACCGTCTCGCCGGAGCACGCACACAGATGTCCGAGATCGTTACAGCGGCCATGACACTGGTGACGATGCTTCTGCTCGCCCCGCTCATCGGCTTGATGCCGCAAGCCACCCTTGCCGCAGTGGTCATCGTTTATTCCATCGGACTCATTAAGCCGGTCGAATTCCGGGACATCCTCAGTGTTCGACGAACCGAGTTCACCTGGGCTTTGATCGCATTTGCCGGTGTAGTGCTTGTGGGCACCCTGAAGGGAATCATCGTGGCGATCATTGTCTCCATGGTCGCTCTTGCGCATCAGGTGGCTGATCCTCCGGTCTATGTCCTGGGACGCAAGCCGGGGACGAACGTCTTCCGGCCGCGCTCCAAGGAACATCCCGAGGATGAAACATTTGCTGGCTTGCTGCTGCTAAGAGTGGAAGGCAGAATTTTCTTCGCGAATGCTGAACACATCGGCCAGAAGATCAAACTGTTGATTGAAGAAGCACAGCCTAAGGTCGTCGCCATTCATCTCCGAGGCGTTCCCGATCTGGAGTACACGGCCCTGAAGATGCTGATTGAGGGTGAGAAGCGACAGAGTGAGCTTGGCGTGAGGCTATGGCTGGTCGGAATGAACCCGCCCGTACTGGCCATGGTACAGAGATCGCAGCTGGGCGAAGCGCTCGGACGCGATGCCATGCACTTCAATCTGGAAATGGCGGTTGCCAAGTACCTGGATACCACGGCGCGTGCTTCGGGCTAGGCACTCTTCGGTTACATGAGATTTTGAGTCCGCGGGTTCCGCCATCCCGGCTTGAGGGTGGCTGAATCAGTATCGCGCACGGCGTGTCTTCATCGGGGTTGATTCCCGAGCGACGCGCGGCAAGTCCTTCTTCTGCTCAATCTCCAACGGCAGGCGCCAGTCGCGCGCGGAAACATGTCCGGCGTGCATCCAGGCGATGCGCGTCAGCATTGAGCCGGCGATGCTCGAAATCGCCGCAGCTTTCCTCAATTTGCGCGAGCGGTGCGAGCCTGCAAACTGCCGCCGCAATGCGCAGCGCCAAAGGCACGGGACCGCTAAGCACTCCGCCCAGGCGGGTGATGAATCCGCTTGTTCCACGTTTCAGGGGCTCGGCTGCCGGCTCACGCGAAGTCTCGATATTCGCGCCTTCCAGCGTCTCGATTGCCGCCGCGCCGATTCCAAGCGTGTTCAGCGCCGGAGTCTCGTGGCCGATCAGCTCGAGAATGCCGACTGCGGAGTTGAGTCCCGACATACCGAAGTGAATCGGCAGACTGCCGACATGCTCGTTCCAGACCGGAATGGCGGTCGCGCCAATCAGTACCCCGGTGTAATTGGAGAATGGCAGACCCGCGGCAACAGAAAATGCCTCGGCGATGTTTCCCAGCATCCGTACCGGCAATCCGAAGCGGTCGGCCAGAATCTCCGCCAGGGCTGCCGCCCCTGAGAAGCTGCCGAATGCAGCCAGAGTCCACGCTCCCATCGACATCGGGCTCTGCGGCTTGAAGACGCGCAGCATGGCCAGAAATCGCGCAGGGCGTCCCAGGTCGGAGATGAGCAGCACGCTGGAGAGCATCGCGCCCCCTGCGGCGAGCAGCCGGCAATCGCGCGCCAGCTTCGCGTCGCGGCCTGTCCAGTGTGCGATGGCGCCAATGACCGCGGCCGATCCAGCGGCACCGCCGACGAAGAAGTACGGCGGGATCTCCCAGCTCCACTGCGGCTCTTTGAGCAGAGGAACTCCGTAGTAGCCGGTCTCAGGCGAGGCCATAGGGAACGGCGCGCCGACAATCGGCAACGTCTCGGCATCGACGTAGCCCTTGCGCTCGGCTTCACGTCGAATTTCAAACAGCCGATTCTCGCGGGCCCAATCCGTGTGCTCAGGGAGTGGGACGCTCTTGCGGATTGCTGCTCATCGTTTGGCGCTCCCTAGAAAAGCGGCCAGGCTGCCGACCAGCAGCAGCGCGGCAGCAACGGCGGAACTTCTCCAGCCCGTCTTGTTGTAAATCGTCGGGACCTCAGGATTGGGCGGCAGGTTGTACTGGCGCGGATCACCGCGAACCAGGAACAGCGCGTGAGTACCTCCCACGCTGGTATCCGTCGGGTCGTAGACGCAGGCATCGTCCATGCCCCGGGCCTGCAGCTCTTCCAAACGCTCCTGCGCGACCAATTTCATCTGCTCGATGGGCCCAAACTTGATGGATTCTGTGGGGCATGCTGTGGAGCAAGCGGGATGTAGTCCAACTTTCTGCCGGTCGTAGCAGAAGGTGCACTTGAAGGCGCGTCCGTCTTCCTTGTCGCGCTGCACCACGCCGAAGGGACAGGCTACCACACAGTAGGAGCAGCCATTGCAGATGTCCGGCTGCACGAACACGCCGCCGAACTCGGTACGCACGATGGCGCCGGTCGGGCAGGCTTCCAGACAGCCGGCCTTTTCGCAATGCTTGCAGACGTCTGAGGAAAACACCCAGGAAGCAAGGTCGGGATCGTTGCCGCCGAAGCCGGGCTCAGGAGCGTGCTCCACGAATTTCACGTGCCGCCAGGTGGAGTGGCCCACCGAGCCCGTGTTGTCGTAGGAGTTTCCCGTCCAGTTGAAGCCGTCGTCGGCAATGCCATTCCACTCTTTGCAGGCGACCTCGCAGGCCTTGCAGCCAATGCACAATGTCGCGTCGGTGAAGAAGGCAGTTGTTGTGCTCATGCCGGCTGCTCCATGTGTTCCTTCCACTGTGCCAATGCGGCAGGGCCGCGCTCGCGCTGGCCGGGTTCAATGTCGCAAACCAGCGCCTTGGTTTCCATGATGCGCACGTTTGGCTCTTCGGAAATAACCAGCAAATCGTTGGTGACGTCGCCTTTCACCAGGCCGTTGTAGCCCCAGTGATACGGCAGGCCCACTTGGTGAACCGTACGGCCTTCCACCCACAGGGGACGCATGCGCGGAGTGACCAGTACCCGGGCCTGCACCAGGCCGCGCGGGGTCATGATTGTCGCCCAGTCTCCATGTTCCAATTCGCGGTCAGCCGCAAGTTCGGGTGAGACTTCGCAGAAGAGCTCAGGCTGAAGCTCAGCCAGGTGCGGCAGCTGGCGCGACATGCCGCCTGCCGTGTGATGCTCGGTGAGTCGGTACGTCGTGAGCACAAAGGGAAAGCGTTCGTCGGCGAGCTCCGCGTAGTTATTGTCCGGGCGGACCTTCTTGTCGACCGGCGGATTGGTGGCGTGATCCGGATACAGCGCATTGCCGAAAAGGCGACTCCAGCGGCTCGAAGTGCGTGGGCAGTGGACCGTCCTTCAAGCCGCTCGTGACGTACAGCCACGCGACACCGTCGGGATGCAGAACAAACGGCTTGTCGCCGCGCGATGCCGTCCATTCCCTTCGCGCCTTCGGGCGGCCGGTAATCGGGACGTTTCTTCTTGTCGAAGTCAGGACGGTCCAACCCCGTCCACTCCTGCTTCTCCTCGTCCCACCACACCAGCTTCTTGCGCTCGCTCCAGGGCTGGCCGTCGGGACGGGCGGAAGCGCGGTTGTACAGGATTCTGACATCGTTGGGCCACGAGAAGCCCCAGCCATGCCCGAGGTAATCGACGGGCTCGCGCTTATTGGCGACGTTCTCGTGCTCGCTGGGATGAATGCCGCAGTAGATCCAGCAGCCAGCATGCGGTCGTGCCGTCGTCCTTCAATTCCTTGTAACTCTTGAGCTGCTTTCCGGTCGTGAGATCGCGGCCATTGATCTCCTTCAGCACCTCGTTGACGTTCGGCTCATCATGAATGCCGTGCGTGCCGTATGGCCAATGGAGCGCGTTCAGCGCGGCATTCCGTGGACTGGGATCAGCAGCGGCTTTCGCCTTCAGGCGTCGCGCGAGGTGGTGCATGAACCAGCTCTCACTGCGCGCGTCGCCGGGAGGGCTGACCGCCTGAAGCCGGTACTGCACCAGGCGCTGCGTGTTCGTCTGGCAGCCCTCTTTTTCAGCCGAACCGGCCGCTGGAAACAGGAAGACCTCTGTGGCGATATCCTGCGGGCGCAGCTCGCCTCGCTCCACTTCGGGCGAGTTATACCACCACGAAGCACTCTCAGTCTCCACCATGTCGCGAACCACAAGCCACTTCAGCTTCGACATGGCTTTGCGTTGCAGCCGTGCATTCGACGCGCCTACGGCAGGATTCTGGCCCATGATGAACAGCCCTTCCATCTTTCCGTCTGCCATGTCGAGCCAATACCCGAAGTGCGAGTGATCGCCGGTAACGCGAGGCAGGTAGTCGAATCCCCAGTTGTTATCTTTGGTTGCGTTATCGCCGTAGTACGCCTTCAGCAGACTGACGACGTACTTGGGAAAGTTATTCCACAGCTCCGACGTTGGCGGTGTGTTTCTTCAGATACGACTGCAAATCGTTGGCATCCGCCTCAAAGAATGGCATCGGTAGGTAGCCCGGGCAGGATGTCATACAATGTGGGAATATCGGTTGAGCCCTGGATGGAGGCGTGTCCGCGCAGCGCGAGAATTCCGCCGCCTGGCCGCCCAATGTTGCCCAGCAGCAGTCTGCAGGATTGCCGCCGAGCGGATGATCTGCACGCCTTTCGAATGCTGCGTCCATCCCACAGCGTAGCAGATGGCTCCTGTCTTCTCCGGGCCGGATGCATTGCAGAACGCATCGGCGACTTTCAGGAACAGCTTCTGCGGCACACCGGCGTGGCGCTCGATCAACTCGGGCGTGTAGCGCGCAAAGTGCTTCTTCAGGATCTGGAAGACGCAGTGCGGGTCCCGCAATGTGGGATCAGACTTGTACTCGGAAGCCTTGCCCGCCTCCCCACCCCGGTCTTTGCCGTGACCGCCGCCGGCTTCGGCAGTGCCCGGCCCTCGTCCCTTTCTGCGCACCGGGTTCCTTATCTTCTTCCCCTTGGTACAGCCAGGTTTCGGGAGAGTACTTCTTCCTGGTCTCGTCCCAGCCGGAGAAGAGGCCGCCGAGATCTTCGGTATCGCGGAAGTCTTCGCGCACCAGCATGGGTGCGTTGGTATAGTGCTCGACGTACTCGTGGAACCACTTGTCGTTCTCCAGAACGTAGTGGATCAATCCGCCGAGGAACAGGATGTCGGTTCCGGCCCGCAACGGGACCCAGATGTCGGCCATCGCTGACGTGCGGGTAAACCGCGGATCAACGTGGATGATGGTTGCGCCGCGCTCCCGCGCTTCCATTACCCATTGAAAGCCCACGGGGTGATTCTCGGCCATCGACGATCCCATGATGAGGATCGCGTCAGCGTTGGCCAGGTCTTGCTGCGCGGTGGTGGCTCCGCCGCGTCCGAACGAGGTGCCCAGACCGGGCACCGTGGAGCTGTGTCATATACGGGCCTGGTTGCTGACGCAAACCATGCCCAGACCTCCGGTGAAGAGTTTCTTGATCAGATAGTTTTCTTCGTTATCGAGAGTCGCTCCGCCGAGGTGGGCAATGGCGGTGGTCTGCATGACGGCCTCGCCGTCTTTCTCTTCGACGAACGAACGCTCGCGGCTCTCCCAAACCAGCTCGGCGACCCGATCCATCGCCGCCTCGAGGCCCATCTCCTCCCATTCGGTTGCAAATGGGCGGCGGTGCTTGACCGTCATCAGCCGGTTTGCATGGGTATGCAGTTCGTAGGTGTCGGCGCCCTTTGGGCAAAGATGGCCACGCGAGATGGGCGACCCAGGATCACCCTCGATGGAAATTAGCTCGCCATGCTTGTGATAAATCACTTGTCCGCAACCCACGCCGCAATACGGGCACATGGCCCGCGTGAATTCTGCGTCCTGGTTCTTGGGCAGCAGGTTCCTGGTGCGTTCGCTCATTGACTCGACGCCCGTGCCGTCGGCGCCGGTTTTGAGCTGGCGTACCAGCGGCCAGCGTTCGAGTAGCCCCTTTACCATCTCACCCTCAATCTAAAATGACAGACAGAATAAACCGAACGGCGCGAAAGCGCCTAGCTGTTGTGAGACAGTGCACCGCACAAAGGTTGCATTCGCTTCTCACCTGCTCACAGCGTTGCGCTTGGTTCAAAGACCTGCCCGGAAAAAGGGCAGCATCACCGCAACGCCGGTGTCGCCTAGCACCGGTCAGCCGGTTCTCTCAGCGACGGACATCACACGTTTGGGTGACTTATTCCCAGAATGATTCATTGATAGCGCACACTTTGCAGTGATAGCGTAGAAATTCGGCGCCAAAAAGTGCGGGTCGAATCCCTGCTGCGTCGCATTCCCGGAGGTCCTGTGTCTTCATCCTTTAACGGAATTCCCCTTCCCTCAGGCGGATCGAAAATTTCTTATCAGAGCGGAAGACTCGTGATCCCTGACAACCCGATCATCCCTTTCATCGAAGGCGACGGAACCGGTCGCGACATCTGGAAGGCGTCAGTGCGAGTTTTCGACGCCGCTGTCGAGCAGGCCTACGAAGGCAAGCGCAAGGTCGCGTGGTATGAGGTCTTCGCCGGCGAAAAAGCGATGGACCGCTTCAAGACATGGCTGCCCGACGACACGGTGAATGCGTTTCGCGAGCTGCGCGTCGGCATCAAAGGCCCGCTGACAACCCCGGTTGGCGGAGGCATTCGTTCCCTCAACGTCGCGTTGCGCCAGATTTTGGATCTCTATGCCTGCGTGCGTCCGGTGAAGTACTACCAGGGCATCCCTTCGCCGGTGAAACATCCTGAGCGCATGAACATCGTGATTTTCCGCGAGAACACCGAAGACGTTTATGCCGGGATCGAATGGAAAGAGGGCACGCCTGAGGCGAAGAAGCTGATCGACTTCATCAACAACGAGATGTTGGCCGGGACCAAAAAGCGGGTGCGCGAGGACTCGGGCATCGGGATCAAGCCGATTTCCATCACCGCCACCAAGCGTCTCGTCCGCATGGCCATTGAGTACGCGTTGAAGAACCACCGCAACACTGTGACGTTAGTCCACAAGGGCAATATCCAGAAGTTCACGGAAGGCGCATTCCGCGAATGGGGCTACGAGCTGGCAACCCAGGAATTTCGTGACCAGGTTGTCACCGAACGCGAGAGCTGGATTATCGACAACCTCGACCGCCGGCCGGGACTCTCGATCGAAGAGAATGCGCGCATGGTGGAGCCGGGATTGGAATTTGCTCCGCAGGAATTTCGCGAGCAGTTACACAAGGAAGTGAAGGGCGTGATCGACAGCATCTATGCCACGCACGGAAACGGCGCGTGGAAGTGGAAGCTGATGGTCAACGATCGCATTGCCGACAGCATCTTCCAGCAGATCGTTACCCGGCCCGATGAGTACTCGGTGTTGGCAACGCCCAACCTCAATGGCGACTACATTTCCGACGCCGCGGCAGCGCAGGTGGGCGGTCTGGGAATTGCCCCTGGCGCCAATATCGGCGATCAGCAGGCTATCTTCGAAGCCACCCACGGTACGGCTCCGAAGTATGCCGACAAGGACGTGATCAACCCCGGCTCGGTCATGCTGTCAGGTGTGATGATGTTCGACTTCATGGGATGGAAAGAGGCAGCGCGCCTGGTTGAAGAGTCGATAGAGCGAACCATCCTGGAGAAGAAGGTCACGTACGATTTCGAGCGCATGTTGGAAGGCGCTACCAAGGTGAAGACCAGCGAATTCGCTTCCCACATCATTCACAATATGCACATGGCGCAGCCGGTGCCTGACATGGCAGCGCACGCGGAACACCACTAATCGTGGCTGTTATCCTACGGATGCGATCAAGGAAGGAACGCCCATATGGCCAACTTGAAGGTATTTCACGATCCAAAGGGACGCACCCTGACCGTCTGGTTCGCCGATCCTTCACAGGAGTACGTCTGCGAGGAAACGGGAGAACAGGTGGTGCTCATGAAGGATCGCGAAGGGAACGTTATCGGATTCGAGAAATTGAACTTTTCCGTGTCGGATGCGGATGGTATCAGGATCGATCTTGAAACCGCCGCCGCATGACGCCTTGGCCGCTCCCGTTCGCCGATGACGTCGTCCTCAGATTCCGGGTACTAAGAGCTTTGATCTTTGCCAGGAGGTTAGTAAGCATTCATGCGTAAAAAAGTAACCGTTGTAGGTTCGGGAAACGTTGGAGCGACAGCCGCACACTGGATGGCCTCCAAGGAACACTGTGATGTGGTGCTAATCGACATCGTCGAGGGTGTGCCGCAGGGAAAGAGCCTGGATCTGTTGCAGGCGATGCCGATCGAGAAGCGGGACTCCTTCATTCTCGGCACGAATGACTATGCGGACACTGCCAATTCCGACATCGTCGTGATTACGGCGGGCATTCCGCGCAAGCCGGGGATGAGCCGCGACGACCTGCTGAATACCAACTTCAAGATCATGAGCGATGTGGTTGGCAAGGCGGTACAGTACTCGCCGAATTGCATCCTGATTATCGTCTCCAACCCGCTGGATGCGATGGCGCAGGCAGCGTACAAGCTAAGCGGATTCTCCCGCAATCGGGTCATCGGGATGGCGGGCATTCTCGATTCCGCGCGTTTTCGCACCTTCATCGCAATGGAATTGAAGGTGTCAATCGAGAACGTGACGGCATTCGTTCTGGGCGGACACGGCGACACCATGGTTCCGCTGCCGCGCTATTCGACCGTGGCCGGCATTCCCATCACCGAACTGATGGATAAAGCCACCATCGACCGGCTGGTGCAACGCACGCGCGACGGCGGCGCGGAGATCGTGAAGCATCTCAAGACCGGAAGCGCCTATTACGCTCCCTCGGCCGCGGTCACCGAAATGGTGGAAGCCATTTTGAAAGACAAGAAGAAGATCGTGCCCTGCGCCGCTTACCTTGAAGGCGAGTACGGCATCAATGGGCTCTTCGTGGGGGTTCCCTGCAAATTGGGTGCGGGTGGAATCGAGGAGATCATCCAGATCAAGCTGACTCCCGAGGAGCAAGCGGCCCTGCAAAAGAGCGCCGATTCCGTTCAAGAACTGGTCAACGTTATCCACGTGTAGTGAAATGCAAGGGCACTCGGCTCCGGGTGCCCTTGAATCTCGGAATCCGCCGATAAGGTTCTGCTTTCCCCAAGTCTCAACAATTTTCACCACGGAGATCACGGGGGCCAAGGAGGAAGGCTCTCAGAATCTTATTGAGGTTTCTCGGTGTACTCCGTGTCCTCGGTGGTGATTGTTTTGCAGGGGGCTGATTACCCCATGTTTTTCGACACCGCAGCTGGCAGTCCGGCAACAGTGACGGGATGTTTTCGACAAAGCGAAGAGAGGGATCTGCTCTCCTCCGTCGAGCGAAGATGGTAGCTTCTGCATTGTTGCTGATGTTGGAATAGGGCGCGCTATCTTGGCCAGATACAGACTGCAGGTCCCTCGACGGCTACAGCCGTCTCGGGATGACGAACAAAATGATTGCGCATGCGGCACAACCGAGGTCGTGCCCTGACGCGGATCTTCGCAAACCGGAGTTTTTCAACAGCCTGTGAAGCCGTCTCGGGATGACACAAGTAAAGAGCCTACGCCGGCGCAGTTAAAGTTGCGCCCCTTCAAAATCAAGATGTCAACCAAGCCACAACTCACGTAAACTGCGGGTCTCTGCTTGCGGAGCATTCGGCATGGCCCTCACCCTCACCACCGGAACCCTGTCCGTCGCCTCGGCGTATCCCGACCCGCCCTTCGAACTGGCAGATGGCTCGGAAAACGGCTTCGACATCGACCTGATGCGGGCGATCTGCAATCGTCTTGGACTGAAACTGCATCGGGAACGCTATCTCGCCGACAACTTCGACGGCATCTTCGACGGTCTGGAAAAGAGGGTCTACGATGCCGTCATCTCGGGAACCACGATCACTCCGGACCGCTCCGCCATTGTGCGCTTCTCGCAACCTTACCTCGAGTTCAACCAGGGGGTTGCGGTCAATCGGCAGCTCACTCCTCAAGTCTCCTCGATAGCGGACCTTCACGGATTAACCGCAGGAATTCAGTCGGGGAACACCTCCGATTTTGTCGCCAAACGCTGGCTGGCCGAAGGCGTCATCGCAAAAATCCAGTACTATCCCTACGACGGAATCCAATCTGCCCTGTCTGACCTGAACGCTGGGAAGATCGGGTTGATCATAAAGTTGTTTCCGGTAATTTCGTGGCTGGTCAAAGACCACCCAAAGCTCGAGGTTGCGATGCAGGTGCCGACCCATGAAGAGCTGGGCATCGCTTTCGCCAAGGATAATTCTGCCCTGTGCGATGCGGTGAATGGCGCGCTGGACGCTCTGCACAGCAATGGCGACTTCGACAAGCTGCGGGCGCGATGGTTCGGCCAGACAGCCCAACAGACGAGGTGACCTTTGCTGCATGCATTCAAGCTGTACACCGGGCCGGACAATGCCTCGCACGTGGTGGAAGGAATGATCGCGGAGAACGAAACCACGGATGTAGTTTCGATCCATTTCAAAGAGACTCCGCCACACTCGGCGTTCGATTGGCATGACGCTCCCTGCCGTCAGTACGTGATCACGCTCTGCTGGAACGCTTGAATTCACCACCCGCGATGGCGAGAAATTCATCCTGCGTCCGGGAGATGTGCTGCTTGCAGACGACACCGCCGGCACCGGGCACAAGTGGCGGCTCATCGACGATCAGCCATGGCGCCGTGCTTATGTCGTCCTGAAGCCGGATGCCAAGGACGCTTTCGTCCCCGCCTAGCGCAAAGCGGGATCGTTCCCGCGCTATCATTCATAACATCGCATGAACAGAATTCTGCAGGAGTTGAACCGCAACCGCTCAGCGCAGCGCGAAGCGGACCGTGCTGACGTGGGGCTCACTGGTACTTGCGGCGGCCGAGAGCGCCTGCCTGGCGATGGTGGGACTCAGCGGTGTAAGGGTGGCGATAGGTCTGACGTCTCTCATCGCAGTTAGCGGCCCGGCAAGGGATTTCACCGCGACGCCATACGCATTCCGCTTCTGACAATCGGAACCATCGGCGCGCTGCTGAGCCTGCTGCTGCTGTGGAACGAACACCGGCTGCGCAGCAATCCTTCAGCGGCGTGGCGCATTCAGCCTTACACCAAATCGCAGAAGCGACAGCGCGCTGCTTCAGTTCTGGCTCGCAATTCTCACCCTGGCTGCTGGTCGCGGGCGAGGTAATCACTCATCCCTGGTTTCACCGCGGATAGAATGCTATGGAAAGATGCCAGCGGAGGATATGCCCAGCAAGCGAGTGGTGTAGCCCTGCCTGTCACCGTTCTTCTTCGGCACGGCTCAAGCGGAGGAAACGGTAAAAACCCGCGCCACCACTCTGCTGAACGCCGGGACACGCTGTGTTGCCATAGGCTGAACGCGTCCCTGGACTTTTGCTTCGATGGAAGTGGCCGCACGATGGATGCTTCGCGGCCGCTGCTACTGCACTTGCAATGTGAGATTGGGTTCTTCTCGGCGGTGACGGTCACCTTCTCACCCTTCGCCAGATAAGGCTCAGCACGGCAGGATCTCCCCACTCCAGGTTCCATCCGTTCTGTATCGCCAGGGCGATGTATTGCCCGGGGACCACCTGTCGCAGCGTGAAGGTGCCGTCGCTGTCGCTTTCGTCGCGGCGGTATCGTTGCTTATCGCTGCAGGCCATCGTCGGGAACCAGAAGCACCATCGCACCGGCAGACGGGCTTGTCATCTTGCAACACGGTGCCGGGGAGATTGGCCGAAACGCGCGTCGCCGTGCAAGCCAGCTTCGCCGAAGCCCCGGCGGCTAACGTGATCTGCGATCCTTGCACCTTGGCGTTCTGCGCAACGATGCTGGTGAGAATCCAATCCGGCGCGCCATAGAGCACCGCTTGGTACGTGCCGGGGCGCAGCTCATTGTCTTTCAGGCCAAAGAGTCCCTTGTCGGAAACCTTGCTCGTCCAGCTATCACCCGTTTCCTCGTTGCGGAGCTCGATATAGGCCATTTCCCGCGGGGAGCCGGGCGCCCTCATAAGTCACAAGGCCGGTAACCTCGGCCATCGCCGGAGATTCGCTGGCGGAGATCTCCATGTCGCCATAGAGATCGATATCGCGAAACCACCCGCTCTTGCTCCCCGATTTGTCGGAGCCGCCTCCCGGAATCTCGAGGGTGTAGTGTCCGGGAGCCAGGCCGCCGAACTCGAAGATTCCGTCCATATCCGAACCCCTGGCTCGCGAAGACGGGGATCAGCAAGGCCATCGAATACTCGCTGCATGATGGTGGGCGCCGGGTCCGTTGCGGCGGCTTGTCGCTACGGATCTTCAAATGTGCGGCGGGCACGGCGCGCATAAGACGTCGGCCGTGAACCGCTCACCGGCGTGCAAAGTGATGGCAGTCGCTTGCGAGGAATCGTCAGCATCGGGATAGAACGTCAGCGGATAAGCAACGTCGAGTTGCGCGGCTTCCTGCTGCACCCGAGCCGCGGTGTCGGCGTCAAGCTGGGGCTGAACGTGGCGTTGCGCCTTGCGGCGCATATTGCGCATACCACGGGCGCGCCGAAAGCGCGACGTAGTAGGTGCCCGGCTCCAGATGAGAGAAATGATAGAAGCCCTGGTCGTCGGTGCCGTCGTTGGTCACCGACACGGGGCGGCGCAGGCCATCCACTTCATCCATCCTGAACAGCTGCGCAGTGGCGTTGCGCACCGGCTCGTTCTGCTCGTCGACTACCTGGCCGCGAATGGAGGCGTCGGGCTGCAGCCGGAAGACGATGTTCGTCGCATCCAGCTTTGGGCCGACCGCTATGCCAGTGAAGTAGTTGCCGTGCTGATTGAGTCCCTGTGCGCGATAGCCCGGCCCACTTCCGCTGAGGATGTATTTGCCTGCGCGCACCGTCGGAAAATTGAATTGCCCGTTGCCGCCAGAGTGCACCGTCTGGCCCGACTCCGCCCTTGTCGGGGGTAAGCGTGACTGCAAAGCCCGGCAAAGGCTGACCAGTTACTGAGTCCAGCACGACTCCTGACACTGGATAGGTCTGTGTAGCCGCCGGCGCAGACCGGCCGCGACGACCAGCCAAATCGACAGCAGCAGGACGAGAATCGTCAATGGGCGGCGCACCATCATTCGGCGCCGTCCCCGTCTGGATCAGTTGTGCGGTCACCTTTGTCGTCTGCCCCGGGCTGATGGTCACCGGAGTCGCCTGAGAAGTGTAGGAGCGCAGGACTTCGGGATTGGAATACTCCACGCCTTCAGGATTGTCGAAGGCAAACAGCAGATAATCGCCCGGCGCGAGGCCGCCGATGTTGATCGACGCGGGCTGGTCGGCCTCAGTTGTGTAGAAATGAGCGGGCGCGGGGTGCTTCGTCCGCGAGCCGGAACCAGCAGCGCCATCCCCGCTGCCGAGGATAGCTCCCTCCACCTTCGCGTTCAGCGTCCCACCGTCGTTGCGAAGCGCAAGCTCCAAGGTGCAGGAGGTTCCGGCGGTGACGACCAGGTCCTCCGTGAGCAGGTTGGTGTTGCCGCATTGCGCGGACTCGACATACCAGCCTCCATAGGCGGAAATCTCCGCCGTGTAGCGTCCCGGCTCAATCGACGCGCAAGCTCAGCGTGCGATTGCCTTGCATGCCTCCATTCGCGGAGTAGGCGTCAGGTCCGCCCGGTTCGGTGGCGATCAGGTGTACGGAAACCGGCGGCAAATCATTCGCGCCCCGCGCCGGGCCGAAAGCCGCGCGACCGTGCAGACTGGGCTGAGCTCTGCGCTCGGTCTTCCACGCGCGCATGAATAGGAATCGACACCGCCGGTTGCAATGCCAACTGAAGCTGCGTCAGGTCCTTTTCGACCGTAATGCGAACATCGGATCGAAGCTGCTGCTCCCCAGCTTGCGAATACGCTTTCAGGCGATAGCTCCCCGCAGGGAGATGGGTTTCGAACTCCCCGGTGGCGTGATGAACCGAACTCCAGCGCCGACATAATCTCCCGAGGAGTTCTGCACCTGCAGGCTGACTCCCTGGCCTGGCACAAAGCCGATGACCACGCCCGAGACCGTGTACAGCGGCACGCGATTCATCACCATGTCGGCTTGTACCTTTTGCCCGGAGGTGACCCGTATGGGCGCAGCCGATGCGAGGTCCGGCGCCTGCGGGTAGTACATTCCCGGCCATCCGGTGCGCGGCACGTCGGGCTCATTGAACAGTGTCTCGCGATGCGACACATCGGGTCCGGCCGAAACGTAATAGGTGCCAGGTTGCAGGTTGGCGAAGCGATACGTGCCATCGTCATCGGTGTTGGCGGAACTACGCGACTCCATGCGCCAGGTGCCATTGCGCAAAACTCGCTGCATCAAGCGCAATCCCAGCGATTCGACAGGCTGGCCATTGGACTCGGTCAGCCGCCCAAAAATGACGTTCTCCGCCGCAAGCTTGATCACGACAGCGTCGCTGTTGCCGCCGGCCTCTACGCTTTGAACCGAACGGGACGCCCTCGCTCCTGCGGGCCGAAGAACCCCGGCTTTTGCGCCTGGATGGAATAGTGCCCGGCGGCACTCCTTCGATGGCGAATCGAGCCGTTGCTGTCACTGAACGCATGGCGCGTCGGCGAGCCCATCAGCGTAACCATGGCGCGCGGAATCGGTTCGCCGGTGCCTTCATTGACCACGGTTCCGCTGACGGTGAATTTCTGGTTGGCGCTGGGACCGCGTCCTGGGCCGCTGACAAAGCGACAGCAAGAACAGGGCAGACGCATGCGAGGAGGACCAGCCGCCCTCGTCTCCCCGGCGAGGGAGCGTAAACGACTCGACCACGAATGGGCAGAACTGAGGCGAAGGAGAAGCATCAACCGCAATCGACGCAGACGGGCAGTCCGCGACCTGCAGCTCCATCTTACGGCAGAGAGGCAAGCGCACAAGCGTTAGACGGTTTCCGCGTGCGAACGGTTTAGCGCTTGGCGGACGCGCTTTTGCGAACGCGCAATGAAGGTCTCCTGGCTGTTGAAGGCGTTCTTCTTGCCGGCGTTTGCGTCGCGCACATACTTCCCGTCGGGCAGCATGTGCCGCGCTTTGGCCTGTTCCTTCAGATAGGTTCCCAGGATCGCGTCGCGAACCGTCTTGATCAGGTTGGGATCGCTCACCGGGAAGATGACCTCGACCCGGCTATTCAGGTTGCGCGGCATGAGGTCGGCGCTGCCCAGGTAAACCTCTTCTTCGCCGCCATTGTGGAAGTAGTAGATGCGGCTGTGCTCCAGGAAGCGCCCGACAATGCTGGTGACCGTGATGTTGTCGCTGACGCCGGGCACTCCGGGCCGCAGGCAGCAGATGCCGCGCACCAGCAATTGCACCTTCACCCCCGCCTGCGACGCGCGATAGAGCGCCTTGATCATCTCGCTTATCGACCAGCGCGTTCATCTTCAGGATCAGGTGCCCGCCGCGCCCATTCTTCTGGTGCTCGATCTCGCGATCGATGAGCTCGACAAAGCGGCTCGCGCAGCGAAACCGGCGCAACCAGCAGCTTGCGGTACTTGGATTTCGCCGAGTAGCCGGTAAGGAAATTGAACAGGTCGGTGCAATCGGCGCCGATCTCGTTGTCGCAGGTGAACATGCCGATGTCGGTATAGAGCTGCGCCGTCACCGAGTTGTAGTTGCCGGTGGAAAGATGCGCATAGCGGCGGATGACATCGCCTTCGCGACGCACCACCAGCAGCGCCTTGCAGTGCACCTTCAGGCCCATCAGCCCGTACACCACGTGGACGCCATATTCTTCCAGCTTGCGCGCCCAACCGATGTTGCTCTCCTCGTCAAAGCGCGCTTTCAACTCCAGCAGGACGGCGATTTGCTTGCCGTTCTCCGCCGCCTCCAGCAGGGCGTCGACCACCGGAGCATTTCTGCCGACGCGATAAAGCGTGATCTTGATGGCCAGCACATTGGGATCGCGCGCCGCCTTCTGCAGCAGCGTCACCACCGGCTGAAACGACTCGAACGGGTGCTGCATCAGGATGTCGCCGCGGCGAATGGCGGTGAAGATGTCCTCGTCCTCTTCCTTGGTCAAAGCCGGCGGCATCGCCGGAACAAACGGCGCGAACTTCAGATCGGGGCGGTCCAGCCGCGCCAGTTGCCGTACTCGCACCAGCGACAGTGGGCCGGAGATCTTGTAGACGTCCTCGGGCTCCAGCTCCATGTTGGTCGCCAGGATCTCAGCACCGACGCGGGCATGTCTTCGGTGATCTCGACGCGGACCGCATCGGCAAAGCGGCGCTGCCAGACGCCTTCCTCGACTACTTCCAGCAGATCGCCGGCTTCCAGGTCTTGGATGGCGACATCGGCATCGCGCGTGACATGAAACGGATGCGCCTGGAGAATCTCCATCCCCGGGAACAGCGCCGACAAGTTGGCCACAATCACTTGCTCAATCCAGACGAAGCCCTGCTCCTTGCCCGGTGGCTCGTGCCTTGGATTTCATCTTCGATGCTGGCGCGAGCGGCACCAGCGCCGGCAGCGTGTCGGGAATTTTCACGCGCGCAAAGTGCTCGATACCCTTGGTGTCGCGCAGCACGACGGCCAAATTCAGGCTGAGATTCGAGATGTGCGGGAACGGGCGCCCGGGTCGAAGGCCAGCGGCGTCAGCGTGGGAAAGATGGTGTCCTGAAAGTAGGTGTTGACCGTGCGCAAGCTGCTCTTCGCTCAGCTCCGAGTAATCGAAGAATGCGGATTCCTGCGTTGGTCAGCGCCGGCACCAACTCTCGCCGCCAGGTGTCGTAGGAAGCGCGATACAGACGAATGACCGAGGCGCGAATGGCGCGCAACTGCTCGGTCGGAGTCATGCCGTCGGGCCCGGTTTCTACCACGCCCTTCTCGATCTGCCGCTTCAGGCCGGCGACCCGGACCATGAAGAACTCGTCGATGTTCGAGCCGACGAACGACAGGAACATCAGCCGGTCGAGCAGCGGATTGGATGCGTCTTGCGCCTCTTCGAGCACGCGACGCTGGAAGTCGACGCAGACTCAGCTCGCGATTGATGTAGAGCTCTGGGTCGTTGAGATTGCGCGGCTCGATTGCGGCTAATTCGCCGGCTGCCGTTGCTCGGCTCGACCGCCGGGGCCGGCTTGCGCCGGGGCTTCGTAGGAATGCTCTTTGCTGTGCTGGCCATCGTTTTGTGGAGGAGCTGGTGATTCGCCCTATTGTATTGCGAGCCGGGGCCATTGCCCATCAATTCCTTGCGATTTATCGAGCATTTCACAGAGTTTTGATGTGATTACGGCAGTGTGAGAAACGGCCTGTTGACCCCTCTGTAGCGACGCGCTGATGACCGCCCCACCGGAGGTGCACGCGCAGGGAGCCGTGGTTTGGAAGTTTTCTTTCTAACCTTCCGGAGCACCAGGTCCTGTCGCCTAAATCGGCAACATTCCCGTCCTGATCTGTATTCTTATTGCTGCGAGCAGTCCGTGATCTCGCCAGGAATCCTGTCGGTCTGAAAGAGGCATGATGCCCAAGAAAGTTCGCAAAGCTGTGTTCCCCGCCGCCGGTCTGGGGACACGTTTTCTTCCCGCCACCAAAGCAGTACCAAAAGAGATGTTGCCGCTGGTCGACAAGCCGATCATTCAGTACGGCGTGGAAGAGGCTCTGGCTGCGGGCTGCGATCAGATCATCGTCATCACCGGCCGCGGCAAGAGCGCCATCGAAGACCACTTCGACATCAGCTACGAGCTGGAGAAAGAGCTGGAGGAGCGCGGCAAGACGGAGCTGCTGGAGCAGGTGCGCAAGATCTCCGGCATGATCAACATCGCCTACGTCCGGCAGAAGAAGGCGATGGGGCTTGGCCACGCCGTGCTGATGGCGCGCGAGTTGGTGGGCGACGAGCCCTTCGGCGTGATCCTTCCCGACGACATCATCGACGCCGCAGGTGCCATGCCTGAAGCAGATGATCGACGTTTACAACGAGACCGGCTCTTCCATACTCGCGACCCAGGAAGTCGAGCGGAAGGCCATCTCCGCCTACGGCGTGCTCGATGCCACGCCGACCGGCAAACATGATGGCCGCCTCTACGAAGTGAAGAACATGGTCGAGAAGCCCAAGCCGGAGGATGCGCCGTCGAATCTGGCCATCATCGGGCGCTACATTCTGACTCCCGCGATCTTCGAGATGCTGGAGGCCACCGAGCCCGGCAAAGGCGGAGAACTTCAGCTGACCGATGGCATCAAGCGACTGCTGAAGCATGAGAAGGTCTACGGTTACACCTTCGAGGGCACGCGCCACGACACCGGAGACAAGCTCGGCATGTTGAAGGCGACGGTGGAGTTTGGCTTGAAGCGGGAAGACTTGGGGGCTGACTTCCGAAAGTACTTGAAGACGCTTGATCTCTAGGCGAGGTGCTGGTCGCTTCGCAATGGGCGTGCTACTCGTAGCGCAAACTCTCCACCGGATCGAGTCGCGCGGCGCGTGCGGCGGGCACCGTTCCAAACAGCACGCCGACGATCGACGACACCAGCACCGCGATAATCACCGACCAGCCTGAGACCGGCACGCGGTAATCGGTCAGGAAGCGCAGAGAGAACGGCAGCGCCAATCCGACAATAATTCCCACCGTTCCGCCACCCAGCGAGATCATCATTGCCTCGGCAAGAAATTGAGCGCGGATTTCATGGCTGGTTGCTCCCACCGCTTTGCGCACCCCAATCTCGCGAATGCGCGAGGTCACAGTCGCCAGCATGATGTTCATGATGCCCACCCCGCTAACCAGCAAGGTCAGCACTGAGATCAACAGGAGAACCGTGGTAAGCGCATTCGCGGTCTTGCTCGCCACGCTGAGCAACTGAGTCAGGTTGTCGACCTTGTATACCGATTCGGGACGGTGTCGCGACTTCAGCACCTGGAGGATCTGCTCGGTGGCGCGCGGGACCTCGCGCGAATCCGCAACCGAGAAGAAGAGCTGTTTCACCGCATCGCTCTCAGTAAAAAAGCGAGCCACAGTGTGAGGAATCAGGATCGTCTCTTCGGAGATTTCCGACTGCCCGAAGGTGTCAACCCGCTCCTTGAAAACTCCCACGATGATGAACGGAAGTCCTTGGAGTTTGATTTCCTGCCCTACGGCGGCATCGGCGGAACTGTAGAGCCGGATTGCCAGATTTACGGTTATCACCGCCACTTTGCTGCGTGCGCGAACGTCGCCTTCGTCAAAGAAACGTCCGGCGAGGATCTCCAGATTGCGTACCCACTGGTACTGTGAGGACACGCCGAGGATCAGCACATCGCGCTCTTTGCCGCCGGGGATGGCAATGCGGTCGTGCAGCTCGAGCATGGGCGACGAAGAGGTGATGCCCGGCACCTGTCGCCGTACGGCGTCCATGTCCTCGAGGGTGAGATAGTCGCTGGAAGAGCTGCCGTAGATGCTTCCGCCCTGGTAGTAGGCGACCATCATGTTGGCGCCGATGGCCTGGATCTCCCGCAGGATGTATTCCTTGCCGGTGAGTCCGATGGTGACAACCAGGATGAGCGAGGCTGTGCCGATCACCATGCCCAGCGCCGTCAGCATGAATCGCGTCTTCTGCGCCCGGAAGGTCTCGACGGCGACACTGATGGTCTCGCCGAGAACCAGCTTGGGATAGGGGTGTCCGTTGGCTGCTTTGATGGCCATGGAGCTAGTCCACAGATTAAACGCATGAAGCAAATGGTTCAACGCGGGCGCTGATTCTTGACAGGGAGTCAGGTTTCAGGTGTCAGGTCTCAGAGGCCACTGATACCTGGTACCTGATACCCAAACCGTTCAGGGTCGTGCGGGCGTTTAATCCGGCCAATGCGAATCGCGATCAAGCAGGCGGCTGGTCGCTGGTCTGCTCGCAGTGTTATCGTCAGTACGTTGTGCCCCCGATTTGCATCGCGCCGGAAGGTCCCGTCGCCTGGCACCTGCCTTTCTACTGCTCTTGGTCGAGCCAGCCACCGCTTCTCGCCCAGCAGAGCATTGGGGAGCTTTACGCCACCGACGCCAGCGTGAAGGGCGCGGTGATCCTGGCCGGCTCCGGTACCAGCGTACTCAGCGGATCGCAAATTGCAGCCGGAGCGCAGACGGCTACGCTGAAACTCGAACGGGGCGGAAGCGTGCTTGTCTGCCCGGGAACGAGCCTTGTCTGTGTCATCGTCACAGAACGGGCGACAGCTCCTGTTCAGCGTTAACTCTGGAAATCTCGAGCTGGACTATCCCATCGGGTCTGCTTCCGACAACCTCCTGACGCCCGACTTCCGGCTGCTGCTGCCCGGCCCGGGCAAGATTCACGTTGCCATGCGCGTGAGTGCCAATGGCGATACCTGCGTGGAGTCGCTTCCCACGAACAGTTCAGCGCTGGTGGTAGCGGAGGCCATGGGCGATGAGAGTTACCAGGTGAAGCAGGACGAAGCTGTCCTGTTCAAAGGAGGCCACATTCAGGGTGCAACCCGAACCCACCAGAGTTGCGGATGCCCCGCGCCTGCCGCCGGTGCAGGTCGCGCGCACTGCGCCTCCTGTGGCTCCAGCTCCGAAACCGCTGCCCCCGACCAGCGGAGCCGCATTGGCCGCTGCGATGGACGAATCCGCGCCCGTGATGCCGCAAGCCCACCTCTCGATGGAGGCTCCCTTTGTGTTTAGCGGGGAAGGCGTACCGCCTGACATGACGGCGGTGGTTGCTCACCTGAAGCTGGAGAGCACGCAGCTGGTGTCACTGCAACCGGTGGTACTGCCTCCGGGCAAGCAGAAAAAGCTCGAGCCGAAGACCCAGACAGTCGCTGCTAACTCGGCGGACGAAAAGCGCGGGGTGTTCAGCAAAATCGGCGCATTCTTCGCGTCGATCTTCCACTGATCCGGCTGGCCTACTTGATAATTCCCCGCTGCGAAGCCTCAATGAATCTGCACCAGCGCTAGCTACATCTGGATCGTCGCCTTCGTCCCGCAGTTTCTCCAGTGCTTGCGAGGTGTTCAGCTTGGAAGCCAGCAACACTTTGAATGCATGATGCAGCCGCGCAATCCGCTCGCGCGAGAAGCCGCGCCGTTGCAGACCTACCTTGTTGAGCATGTAGGCATGTGTGTCGCGCTCGGCGCTGGTCATGGAGTAGGGAAGCACATCCTGGGTGATGGTTGTTCCGCCGCCGACATACGAGTGCGCGCCGATGCGTACGAACTGGTGCACCGGGCAAAGCGCGCCGACCACCGCCCATTCCTCAACCGTCACATGCCCCGCCAGCGTGGCCGCATTCACCAGCATGGCGTGATCGCCGATGACGCAATCGTGCCCGATGTGGGTGTAGGCCATGATGAGCGTATCGCTTCCCACGCGTGTCACGCCGCCCCCCTTTGCCGTACCGCGAGTGATGGTGACGTACTCGCGAATCTGGTTGCGGTCGCCAACTTCCAGCCGGGTAGGCTCGTTTCTGTACGTGACATCCTGCGGATCGCCGCCGACTACGGCGAAAGAGTAGATCCGGTTATCGCGGCCAAAAGTGGATGGTCCGCCTATGACAACGTGGGAGCCCAGCTCGCAGTTTTCGCCCAGCTCGACCTCGGCTCCTACCACGCAATACGGTCCGATGATGCAGGAGGCGGGAATCTTGGCGCTGGGATCGACGATGGCCGTCGGGTGGATGCTCATCGAGGCTAGGCAGGCTCCGCCGCAGGTTCCGGCGCGGCTGCCGGTTCGCTCTTCTGCCGTTCTCGGTCCAGCAGTCGGCAGGTGATGATGGCTTCACACGCCAACTTGCCGTCGACGTAGGCCTTGCCCTGCATCCGGCCGGCAGTGCCACGCCACACCAGCACATCGACGTCGATGCGAAGCTGGTCGCCCGGCACTACCGGGCGGCGGAACTTCGCCTTCTCGATTCCGGTAAACAGCAGCAGCTTCTGCTCGCGATCCGGGAACTCGCTCAGCAGCAGCACCCCTCCCGCCTGGGCCATCGCCTCCACCACCAGCACGCCCGGCATGATGGGGAAGTTCGGAAAATGCCCGGCGAAGAAGGGCTCATTGATGGTGACATTCTTGAGCGCAACGATTCGCTTGGTGCGAACAATCTCGGTAATGCGATCGATCAGCAGAAACGGGGACCGGTGTGGCAGGATCTTCAGGATATCCTGAAGATCGAGGATCGCCTTGCCGGTTACCGTCGGATTTGCGGGTTCGCTCATAGGTTTGAAAACGATAGATTATACATTTGCTGTGGTTACGCTAATCTCGATAGCACCATGAATACTCCGTCACAATCAATCCGGCCAGCGCGCAAACCAGCCTCCAAAGCAGCGGACCCCCGGCTCCTGCAAATGCGGGAATGGCTGGCGCCGCGCAAAGCCGAGATGGTGGCCGCACTGAAAGAACTTGTTCTGCTTGAATCTCCCACCCACGACAAAGCTGCTTGCGACAAACTGTCTGCCGTATTAGCTGACCAGTTTCAGGAGCTCGGCGGGCGGGTGAAGCTACATCGGCAGAAAGAGACCGGCAATCACCTTCAGGTGGAGTTCGCTGGAGCCCGGGGACGCAAGCCCATCCTGCTGCTTGGCCATTACGACACGGTGTACAGCGTAGGAACGCTTGCCACCATGCCGTGGCGCGAGAGCAAGGGCCTGGTCTACGGGCCGGGCGCCTTCGACATGAAGGGCGGCATCGTGCAGATGATGTTTGCCTTGCGCGCATTGCAGGCTACGGGTCGGCTGCCGCGGCCAGTCACCGTGTTGCTGGTCTCCGATGAGGAAGAGGGCAGCGAGACGTCACGTGCCATCACAGAAAAGATCGCCGGCCGCTGCGAGGCCGTACTGGTTTGCGAACCCGCGGGGCGCGGTGGAGCGCTGAAGACGGCGCGCAAAGGCGTTGGCGGTTTCACGATTCGCGTCAGCGGAGTGGCCTCGCACGCCGGTCTCGACTTCGAGAAAGGGCACAACGCAATTCTCGAACTGTCGCGTCAGGTGCAGGCGGTCGCCGCCATGACCAGCCTGGAGCGAGGCATCACGCTCAACCCCGGCATTATTCGCGGAGGCACGCGGACGAACGTGGTGCCGGCTGAGGCGGAGGCCGAATTCGACCTGCGCATAGCCAACAAAGTGGACGGTGACTTGATGATGCGCAAGATGCGCGCCCTGCGCGCGGTCAACCCGAAATGCAAGCTGCACGTCGAGGGCGGTATCAATCGGCCTCCGCTGGAGCGCTCGCCTGCGGTGGTTGCTCTCTTCCAGCAGGCGCAGAAACTTGCCCGGCAACTGGGATTCTCGTTGAACGAGATCGCGGTGGGCGGCGGTTCGGATGGTAACTTCACCGCAGGGATGGGAATTCCCACGCTGGACGGGCTGGGGGCCGTCGGAGATGGCGCCCATTCCCCGCGCGAATCGGTGGTAGCAGCCGAGATGCCGCGCCGTGCGGCCCTGCTGGCCGGCTTAATCGCTACCCTATGATTCTTTGACGCTGGCAGGACAAAAGCCTAGAATCACATTAGCCCGCAGTGTCTTGCTAGCCACAGGGACTCCCGGGCGTTTTACCGGGAGGTCTTATGTTTGGTGGAAAGATTGGTCTGCCGGAGCTGGCGATCATCGTGTTCATCGCCTTGCTCATCTTTGGCCCGAAAAAGCTGGGTGAACTGGGCAAAGGACTGGGCGAGGGGATCCGCAATTTCAAGTCGTCGATGAGCGACCACAGCGCGACGAACACTACTACAGGCACGACTGAAGAGAAGAAGCAGGCCTAAACTCAGACCCGCTTCAGCGTGACTTCCGAGGGCTGCTGACCTCTTCGAGCTGCGAAGATTCGCGTCAGGGCACGACTTCCAGTCGTGCCGAACCCGTCCTTATCTGTTTGTCATCCTGAGCGGACTTTAGTCCGCGAAGGACCTGTTTTTCGGCTCTCCGTGATCGGATTCCCCCTGGAGCGGAGCAGGTCGTTCACTTCGTTCAGGATGACAACTATTTACGAACCTCCTGGGAGAAGCCGCCAAGCTTCCTTCAGCATCCGGTATACCCGCGCCACCGGCAGCCCGACCACATTGAAGTAGTCTCCCTCAATTCTCTCTACCCAGCGCGAAGCCACGCCTTGAATTCCGTAGGCCCCGGCCTTATCCATGGGCTCGCCGGTCGCCACGTATTCTGCTATCTCGTGTTCTGACATTCTGCCGAAGACGACCTGCGTCACCTCAGCTTCAGTGCGTTCGAACTCGGAGTCGAGAGGCACACTCCGGTGATGACCTGATGCGTGCGTCCTGACAGCAGACGTAACATGCGGGCGGCATCCTCCGGGTTCGCAGGCTTTTCCAGCAGATGGTCGTCAACCACGACTACCGTGTCGGCTCCCAGCACAAGTGCATCGGGATGTCGCGTGAGCACGGCCGCCGCTTTGTCGCGCGCGAGTCGCTGCGCATAATCCATCGGAGCTTCGCCTGGGAGAGGCTCTTCGTGAATGTGGGCGGGATCGACCTCGAACGGAATGCCGGCATTGCGCAAAAGTTCGGCGCGGCGCGGCGAGGCGGAGGCGAGAATGAGTGGGCGCATTGCGAAGAATTGTAGCGGACGACGTCTCACCACCGAGGTCACGGAGTGCACGGAGAAGTACGACACTTCTACACTTCTTCTCGGTGTCCTCTGTGTGCTCAGTGGTGATTTCTTTGGTGCTTCTGCTGTGCATCTTTCTTCTCCGTGCCCTCCGTGTTCTCTGTGGTGAAGTCTTTGAGGCTTTCGTTATGCATCTTATTGGCAGACCATTTCGTCTGAAGGAAAGTGACGACAGCCACCCAGACCGTTTCCTACGGCGCAACTGTGCGTGGAACTGAAGTTGAGTTCCGCGTTTGGGCGCCGGCACCCAAACAGATCACACTTCGGCTCATGCGTGCGAATGGGCAGCCGGAAGAGATTCCCATGCGCCGCGACGGCGAAGACTTGGTCGCAATCGCCGAGGCGCGCGTCGGCGACCGCTACGCCTACATCCTGGATGGCAGCCAGCCGATCCCCGACCCAGTCTCCCGCTTTCTTCCCGAGGGCGTACACGGCCCGACGGAGATCGTCGATCCCGTCGCTCTACACGTGGTCCGATGAAGGCTGGCGCGGCCTGCCGCTGGAAGACTACGTCATTTACGAGCTGCACGTCGGCACGTTCACACCGCAGGGCACATTCGACAGCGCCGCCGAAAGCTGCAATATCTGAAGGACCTGGGCATCACGGTGGTCGAGGTCATGCCCGTTGCCGCGACGCCGGGCACGCGCAACTGGGGCTACGACGGCGTGTCTCCCTACGCCGTGCAGGCGAACTATGGCGGGGCCGGCGCATTCCGCCGCTTCGTCGACTCGGCGCACGAGCTTGGCCTGGCCGTCATCCTCGACGTTGTCTACAACCACCTCGGCCCCGAGGGCAATTACCTGCAGATGTTTGGTCCGTACTTCACCGCGCATCACAAGACGCCCTGGGGCGACGCCATCAACTACGACGACGTCGGTTGCGAGCACGTACGGCGCTACGTGGTGGAGAACGCGCAGTTTTGGATTCGCGAATACCACCTCGACGGTTTGCGGCTCGACGCGGTGCAGACCATCAAAGACGATTCTCCGAAACACATACTCGCTGAGATTCAGGAGAACGTTCAGGCACTCGCCGCGGAGCTGAACCGGACGGTAGTGGTCATTGCCGAGACCGACGAGAACGATTCGCGCTACGTCGAGCCGCCGCCGCAAGGGCTATGGGCTGAACGCGGTGTGGAGCGACGACTTCCATCACGCGCTGCATGCGATGCTCACGGGCGAGCGCACCGGTTACTACCAGGACTTCGGGAAGCCGGAACAAGTCGCGACCGCACTACGCGACGGATACGTTTTCCAGGGCGACGAGCACTTCGCGTTCTGGAATGCGCCGCGAGGCACGCCTGCGAAGGATGTTCCGCTTCCGGCGAACGTCATCTGCATTCAGAACCACGATCAGGTGGGCAATCGCGCCAAGGGAGAGCGCCTGACTGCACTGGTTCCGCGCGGCGCGCGCAAGATGGCCGCTGCCCTTCTGCTGCTCGCTCCGCACACGCCGCTGCTGTTCATGGGGCAGGAATACGACGAGAGCGCGCCATTTCAGTTCTTCGCCGATTTCGGAGATCCCGCGTTGAAGAAAGCCGTCAGCGAAGGACGCCGCAGCGAATTCAAAGACTTCGACTTCAGCGAGGTGCCCGATCCCGAAGATCCGAGAACCTTCGAGCGCTCGAAGCTGACCTGGGCCGACGCACCGGAGAATCGACGACATGCTGGAGTGGTATCGCAAGCTGCTGCAGCTTCGCAGGGAGCACGTTCTCGGCCACGAGCGTCGCGCCGATGTGACCTATGAAAATGGTGTGCTGACGATGCTTGTGCCCGCGGCTGAGCCTACGTTGTGGATTGGAGCAACGCTTACGCCGAGCACGACATGCCTCAGCCGGACGACACTGCAGATGGCCGCAGCTTCTGCGATAGCAACGAAGACGGATTCGCGGTGCGGGTGTCGGACCAGGTCAGATTGAAACGGACGCGAGCTACCGCTGTCGTATAATCCTCAACTTCGTTCCACTCTTGGAACGCAGTCCGAGGCAACTTTGATTTCGCGCATCTCCGCTGCTCTTCTCATTGCGACTTCTTGGAACGTCAACCACTTGTTGCTGCTACTCCAACCAGCGCAACCGAAACCCTGTACGGATACTCTCCTTCTCATGCCGCGACCGAGCGCGACTGGGAGAACAAGTTCCGCGGCCTGCCCGATCCGGCAGTTATGCGCAGCTCCATGGAGCGGCTGAGCGCGCGGCCTCACAACGTCGGCTCGCCCTACGACAAAGACAACGCCGAATGGATACTGGCGCAGTTCAAGCAGTATGGTTTCGACGCGCACATCGAGACCTTCGACGTGCTCTTCCCCACGCCGAAGGAGCGCCATCTGGAGCTGCTTGAGCCGACGAAGTACGTGGCCAAGCTGGAAGAGTCGCCGCTCGCCGTCGACCCAACTTCGCAGCAGACCTCGGAGCAGTTGCCGACCTACAACGCCTACTCCAATGACGGCGATGTCACTGCGCCTCTGGTGTACGTAAATTACGGCGTCCGCGAAGACTACGAGCAGCTGGACCGCCTTGGAGTTTCGGTGAAGGGCGCTATCGTCATTGCGCGCTACGGCGCGGCCTGGCGCGGCATCAAGCCCAAGGTCGCCGCCGAGCATGGCGCCATCGGCTGCATCATCTACTCCGATCCCAGGGACGACGGCTACTTCGAAGGACAGTATTTTCCTACCGGCCCGTACCGCCCGTCGGACGGCGTGCAGCGCGGCAGCGTGATGGACACGGAGTATCCCGGCGATCCGCTGACGCCAGGAATCGGCGCGACGCAGGCCGCGAAGCGCCTGCCCATTACTGAGGCGAAGACCATCACCGCGATCCCGGTGCTTCCCATCTCCTATGGCGACGCGCAACCGCTGCTCGCCGCATCTGGCGGGCCCGGTCGCGCCCGAAGAGTGGCGTGGCGCGCTGCCGATCACCTATCACGTTGGGCCCGGGCCGGCGAAGGTGCACCTGGTGATGAAGTCGAACTGGGACATCAAGACCGATCTACGACGTGATCGCCAAGATTCCCGGCAGCGAGACTCCCGAGCAGTGGGTGATTCGCGGCAATCATCACGACGCGTGGGTCAACGGGGCGGACGATCCGATATCAGGACAGGTGGTCGTACTGGAAGAGGCGCGCGTACTGGGCGAGTTGATGAAGCAGGGCTGGCGTCCGAAGCGCACCATCATCTATTGCGCCTGGGATGGCGAGGAGCCTGGCCTGCTGGGCTCGACCGAGTGGGTGGAAGAGCACGATGCCGAACTGAAGCAACACGCCGTGGTGTACATCAATTCAGATTCCAGCTCGCGCGGATACATTTACGTTTCCGGCTCGCACACCCTGGAGAAGCTGGTCAACGACCTGGAGAAGCAGATACCCGATCCAGAGAAGAAAATGTCGATCTGGAAGCGTGCGCAGATGCGCGGCATCGCGCGCGCCGCCACGCCGGAAGAGCGCCAGGAGCTGCGCGACCGCTGCTGAGCTGCACATCGGCGCGCTGGGCGACGGTTCGGATTACGCCCCGTTTCTCGATCACGCTGGCGTCGCCGCGCTGAACATCGGCTTCGGCGGCGAGGCCGGTGGAGGCGTTTATCACTCCATCTACGACGACTTCTACTGGTACACGCACTTCGGCGATCCCAACTTCCTCTACGAGAAGGCGCTGGCGCAGATGGCGCGGCACAACTGTGATGCGTATTGCCGATGCCGACCTGCTGCCGTTCGATCCTTCGGATTCGGCGGACACCGTCAAGCGCTACGTGGGTGAGCTGAAGACCGAGCTGAAGAAGAAGCAGGACGAAGTGCGGGAGCGCAACCGGCAGATCGAAGAAGGGCGTGTTTACGGCGACGGCCGATCCCCAGAAGCAGTACGTCCCACCATCGGTCCAGCCGGTGCCGCCGTTCATCAACTTCGCTCCGCTGGAGAACGGAGCGGAGGCGTACTCGAAAGCCGCGCAGCGCTATCGCGCGGCGGTGGGCAAGCTGAACGACAGCCCCGGCGCATGGCAATCGCCGGCGCTGAAGGAGATCAATTCGCAATTGCTGTTGACCGAGCGAACCTTCACCACCAGCGAGGGTCTGAAGGAGCGGCCGTGGTTCAAGCACCAGATCTACGCTCCCGGCGCGTACACCGGGTATGGAGTGAAGACCATTCCTGCGGTGCGCGAAGCCCTGGAGGAAGACAAGTGGAGTGATGCCGAGCAAGGGGCAGCCATTGCCGGGCAGGTCCTGATGAACGAGGCCAAGCTGGTGGACTCGATCGCGCAACAGGTTGGAACAGATGGTGGGCCCGGGGACGGCGGGCGAGAATCCTGCTTCAGGAACTCCTGAGCCGTCGAAGTGAGTCGACTAGAATCGATTTTGACCCAGCGAAGGTTCATTCTGATATTCTTTGCTAATTGCTAGTTGCTCCTTATGCCTGATCTCCAAACTCGCCGTTACGTTGTAACCGGACGCGTGCAGGGCGTCGGCTTCCGCTGGTTCGTCGAACGCGAGGCCGCACAGTCGGGGATAGCGGGCTGGGTGCGCAATCGGGAAGATGGCAGCGTTGAAGTGATGGCGACTGGCACTCGGGAGCAGCAACGCTCCTTGCGCCGAAGCTGCAACAGGGCCCTCGGGCCGCGAGGGTTGATATGGTACAGGAGTCCAGCGCCCCCTATCTTGAGGCGCAATCCTTTCGCATTGAAGGAGCCTGGTAAACATGGCCAATACTGCGTCGCACAACTGCGACGACCTGAAGAAGCTCATTCGCGAGGTCCCCGATTTTCCCAAGCCCGGCATTCTCTTCTACGACATCACCACGCTGCTAAAAGACCGCCAGGGCTTCGCCCGTCTGATCGACGCTCTCACCGACTACTACATCAACAAGGATATCGATCTGGTGCTCGGCATCGAAGCCGAGGCTTTATCTTTGGGCCGGCCTTGGCGTATCGGCTGAATGCCGGCTTCGTGCCCGTCCGAAAGCCGAAGAAGCTGCCGGCGAAAGTATCTGCAGTGGAAGTACGAGCTGGAGTACGGCTCACGACACGTTGGAGATTCACGAAGACGCCATCCAGCGCGGTCAGCGTGTTCTCATCTGCGACGATCTGCTGGCGACTGGCGGAACCGCCAAGGCGGCCATCGACATGGTGAAGGCGCTCGGCGGTGACGATTTGCGGACTGGGCTTCGTGGTGGAACTGGATGGGCTGAAGGGCCGCGACAAGCTCAAAGAGTACGACGTCTACTCGCTGCTGCACTATGAGATGTAGCGGCCAGACTACGAATCCCTCACCAGATTGTCTTGATAGAGGCGCAGCTGAGGATTCGCTGGTCGGCAGTGACCAAGGAAATGTCTTCGACGCGGGCCGTTGCCGCGATTGCGCGGTCGGCAGGATCTCGCGGGAAATCTGAAGGCAAATAGGCTGACATGGCAGCGATCTCCAGAGTCAGTGGTCTGATTTCCACATCCTGAGTGAAGCCTGCCAGTGTTTGCTCAACACTTCCTATAAGGTCGACTCGGTTCGCGACGATCAGGTTCACCAGTTCCAGGAGACTCACAGCCGATATGGCAAGCCCGGCTACCATCTCGGCGCGGCGGATCGCAGACGATGCGGCTTTGGAAAGTTTCCTGGGAGACAGCACTAACCACACGAGTACGTGCGTGTCCAGCAGGATCATTTCAACATGTCCCAATCTTCCAAGGGAATGATGGGTTTAACCAAATCATCGGGATCGCCGTGGATCTTCATTATCCCGGCCAATCTACCGAAGATGCTGTCCTTCTTCTTGCCATTCGTGATAGGCACAACTTTGATGACCGGCTCACCACGCTTGGTAACGATCACAGACCGGCCGGTCTCGTTGACCTCATCCATAATCTTCAGGCACTTCGCTTTGAACTCGCCAGCGGCAATTGTCCGTTCTGTCCGTTCTGACGTCCGAACCCGGGGCGCAGGCTTTTTCTTGACGGCTGTTTTCCTCATGGTCACCTCGCAGATGACTATGGTCATAATAACATGACCATGACTCGCTAGTGGTTGCTGGTCTGCACCACTCGCCGCCCCTCAATGCGATAGTTGCCCGCCAGCACGATTCGTATCGCCTCGCTGTACGCGATGTGCTCCTGTTCCAGAATGCGGGCGGCAAGGCTGTGCTCATCATCCTGCTCAAGCACCGGAACAACTTTCTGAAGAATGATGGCGCCGTGATCCAGGTTCTCGTCGACGAAATGCACAGTGCACCCGGAGACCTTCACTCCGTACTCGAATGCCTGCTTCTGCGCATCCAGGCCGGGGAATGCAGGCAGCAGCGAGGGGTGGATGTTCAATATCCGGTTGGGGAACTGCTGCACGAACCACGGCGACAGCAGCCGCATATACCCTGCCAGGCAGACGAGATCGACCTTCTGCTGTTGCAGCGCGGAAACGACTTCGCGGTCGTGCTCCTCGCGAACCTTGCCCTTGGACGGAATCACCACGGCCTTGAGGCCACGTCTTCGTGCCGACTCGATTCCCGGAGCATCGGCTCTATTGGAAATGACAACGGCAATATTCGCGTCGAGCTCGCCGGACGCTGCGTTGTCGGCAATTGCCTCGAAGTTGGAGCCACGCCCGGATAGCAGAATGCCGAGGTTCTTCATGAGTTCTGCGTGATGCCAGTTGAAAGGCCTCTGCCAGCAATGATAGCATTGCAGGCATGGCGACGTTGACGATCCGACAACTCGACGAGAAGCTAAAAAGGCGATTGCGGGTGCGTGCTGCCCATAACGGGCGCTCCATGGAAGATGAGGTGCGCGAGATCCTGCGCGCCGCACTGGTGACCAGCGAAGCTCCTAAGCCGAACCTGGCGGAATCGATTCGGCGCAAGATGGCGGCAGCGGGAGGAGGTATAGACCTCAAGCTACCCAAACGCGAGTCCATTCGCGAGCCTCCCGACTTCGCACGATGATCATCCTCGATACGAACGTGCTGTCGGAAATCATGCGCGTCACACCGTCTTCGGCAATCGTTAAATGGCTGGCAGAACAGACTCGCAGCCAGTTATTCATTACTGCCATCTCCGAGGCTGAGATTTATTACGGCATTGAACTGCTGCCCGCGGGCAAACGGCGTGAGGCGCTGCGCTCCGCGGTGGAGGCAATTTTTGCCGATGACTTCGCGGAACGTATCCTGCCATTCGACAGCGACGCAGCGCGAACCTTCTCCCGCATTGTGGCCGGGCGTCGCTCTGCGGGCAGACCCATCGGCCAGTCCGACGCTCAGATAGCTGCCATAGTCCAGGTGCACCAGGCGACGCTTGCCACCCGGAACGCCGCAGATTTCGAGAATTGCGACATTCGCGTTCTGAATCCGTGGCGTACCTGATTGCGGATTTGATAAGCTCCTTTGTGTCTACGCCGCCGCAGAGATCGCTTCGCCCTTGATGAACGCGAGCAGATCCGCATTGATCTGGTTCGCGTGAGTCGTGGGCATCCCGTGCGGATAACCCGGATATACCTTCAGCTTGGCCCCCTTCACAATCTTGGCGGACATCAGAGCCGCCGCTCCTATGGGCACGATCTGATCATCGTCGCCATGAAGGATTAGGGTTGGCACGTCGAACTTCTTGAGGTCTTCCGTGAAGTCCGTCTCTGAGAAAGCCTTGATGCAGTCGTAGTGGGCCTTCATTCCTCCCATCATCCCTTGCAACCACCAGTGTTCCCGGATGCCTTCCGATATCTTGGCGCCCGGCCGATTGTAGCCATAGAAGGGGAGTGTAATGTTCTTGTAGAACTCAGGTCGATTGGCCGCGAGCTGGGCTCGCAGGTCGTCAAAGACCGAGATGGGCGCACCAGCAGGATTCTTGTCCGTCTTCAACATCAGCGGCGGCACCGAGCTGATGAGTACAGCCATGGCAACACGTTTTGCGCCATGCCTTCCGATGTAGCGTGCAACTTCTCCGCCGCCGGTGGAATGTCCTACGTGAATTGCATTCTTTAAGTCGAGCTTCTCGGTCAGAGCTGCGAGATCGTCGGCATAAGTATCCATATCGTTTCCGTCCCACGTCTGGTCGGAACGGCCGTGTCCACGTCGATCATGCGCGATGACTCGAAAGCCCTGCTGACCGAAAAAGAGCATCTGTCCGTCCCAGTCGTCCGCGGTTAGCGGCCATCCGTGGCTGAATACGATGGGCTGACCGGAGCCCCAGTCCTTGTAATAAATCTGTGTTCCGTCGTTGGTGGTGATGGTGGGCATATGCGTGTTCCTCCTTGAAATTGGAAGAGCGCGGGCATTCGGCCAAGGACGCCCATATTTAGCGGACTTCGCCGCTGGACCCAGTTCTGCTGCAGGCCTCGACTATGAGCGGCCTGATTCTAGGCGGCTTTGCGCAGCATGGCTGGTTCGGTGTGAAAGCGTTTCGTCGCCAGGATTGTCACCCCTATAAACAGGGCCAAGAGCGCGAGTTGCGCCACCAGGAAAGGCGGTTCCTTCTGCGTGGGCGCCAGAGCATGGAGGGCCGGAATTTTCGCGAACGCCTGCACTATCGCCACGAAGCAGTTGAAGTACAGCGCCAGCGCCGCGGTGACCACATATATCCGGCGTGAAGCGCCTTCGAGACGGCGGCTGTAGCGCGCCCAGATCGCGATGGCCAGCACGATCAGCGACAGTATTCCGAGAATGTCCGACGGCAGCAGCTTCTCAAATGGGAAGAGAAACCCAGTCACGCTGGCAAGCACCGTAGTCGTGAGAAAAATCGCGGTCCAGCCGTCGAGGCGCTTTCCGTTGAGCAGCCCAAACATCACGATAAATCCCGAGCCAATACCTGCCAGGCTGATGATCACGTGTAACAGAGTGAAGGCCGATAGGGACATTCCGAGGACCATCGTTTTCCTCCGTTGAGCTCAAGTTGGTGGGGTAATCCGCGCGTGGGGCGCGGCATCCCTCATCAGAGTCTCTGGGTGGGGATTCGATGCTCTTTATTCCGGGGGTGTTCAAGACTTGCGGCCGTCCCCAGTGCGCAATTTCGCGCAGTTCTTGGTGGCCCGTCGAGGTTGGGCAGGTCAGGTTAGCGCCTTAAGACGGGATTACCCCCTTTGACCCAAAGTAGCCAAGGGCGCATACTCCGGTTGGCCGGGTTACCCGGATGACGCGGAGGTTGCGAATTGGCGGACATACCAGAGTTCGATGACTCACGGGTGGCGCTGCGTTGGTATTGGGCTCAAGGTAGGGTTATTTGGCAACGTTTCGTTCAGCTTGACAGCGAGATTCACGAATCACTCTACGCCAAGTTTCCGACGACAATCGAAATCGGAGGTACGATCCTTCGATTCATCTATAACGCCATTATCTCACCAGCCTTTGCTGTCATTCTCGCGCTGCTACTGGTGGGTCTTGTGATCTCCGGGGCCGTCCCTATTATCGTTTCGGTTTCTGTGTTTTCCGCATGGCTGATCGCAACGCTTTCAGTCGCCAAGATGGAGGCAGTAGGACGACTAAGGATCATTAGCAGAATCCTTGTAGTTCTAGTAACGGCGGCTCTTTTGGCTTTAGTGGCGAACAAGTACGTAAACTGGTGCTTGTCTAGCTATTACAGGAACAAGCCGAAGGAAGTCGCGGCTGCCGTCCAACCTTCTGCAATCACTGACCAAACCAACAATACCAACGATATGCTCTATCAACGACTAAGCCAAATCTTAGAGGGGGAGAAACGCAAACACCAAACAAGCGGCCCACAACCGTCAACACCAACAGCGAAAGAAATTGCGGATGAGTTGACAAAAGACATTAACAAGCCTAACGACACCTTTAAACATGACGCACTGATATTACTTGAGCAAATTGACTCGTGGAATAAAGAGCTGCTATCGCGGGAGACTATGATGAGATCGCCAATGAGTCGTCCAGGGTATGTTCAGTGGCAAATCCGCACGATAGGCGAAGACCTCCAAGCAAACTGGTCCCCCGTAAAAACTAAAGTCCAGAATATAAGAGATGAACTCGCCATTCGTGGATTTAGAGATGAAACCCTTGATTCCGACCTTGAAGCACTCGCTAGGACGTTTCCGGCGATGGGGGGAGACAAGGAAAGATCCATGGGATTGCCTTCGCAGGTAGCAGATGCCACCAAGAGAATGCGCTATATGCTAGGCCAACTGCCAAACTAGGCAACGTTTGTTAGTTGCTTGTACTCAACGTGCTCCGCTTCCAGCACCTTGAGAAGCGTGTCGGGGAACCGGATTGCCTATATTCTCCTTTCCCTTTACCATCGCCCCATCGTGGTTTCGTCCCCTGACAAGCAATATCCCGATCGCGAGCGCATCGTATCCGCGGCGCCGGTCGATGACGACGCGTCGTTTGAGCTCAAGCTGCGTCCCCAGAGACTCCGCGAATTTATTGGACAGAACAAGGTCAAAGACAATCTGGAAGTGGCGATCGAGGCCGCGAAATCCCGTGGGGAAGCGCTGGACCACGTGCTGCTGTACGGGCCCCCGGGCCTGGGCAAGACGACCTTGGCGAACATCATCGCCAACGAGCTTGGCGCTGCCTTTCAGCAAACCTCGGGGCCTACGCTGCAAATCAAGGGCGACCTGACCGCCATTCTCACCAACGTGCGCGACAAGCAGGTGTTGTTCATCGACGAGGTCCACCGGCTACAGCCTGCGCTGGAAGAGCTGCTGTATTCGGCGTTGGAAGACTACAAGCTCGACATCATCATCGGGCAAGGCCCGGCGGCGCGAACTCACACCATCGAGGTCAAGCCGTTCACCTTCATCGGAGCTACCACACGCGCCGGCCTACTCTCAGCCCCGCTACGCTCGCGCTTCGGCATCGTGCTGCGGCTGGACTTCTACACCCACGCGGACTTGAAGGTCATCCTGCAACGTTCAGCAGAGATTCTCGGGGTGGAAATCGATGATGACGCGGCCGTGGAGATCGCGGCCCGCTGTCGCGGTACACCGCGCATTGCGAATCGTCTGCTGCGCCGCGTGCGCGACTATGCCCAGGTGCGCGGGACCGGCAAGATCGACAAACCAACGGCGCAGGCCGCGCTGGAAATGCTCGAGGTCGACCGCTACGGATTCGACGAGATCGACCGCAAGCTCCTCCTGACCATCATTGAGAAGTATCAGGGCGGCCCCGTCGGTGTGAACACGCTGGCGGCCTCGTTGGCGGAAGAGGCCGATGCGATCGAGGAGATTTACGAGCCTTTCCTCATCCAGATCGGCTTTTTGGACCGCACGCCGCGGGGGCGAGTCGCGACCCACCTCGCCTATCAGCATTTCGGAATCAAGCGCCCCGGTGCGAACGTGCTGGGCCAGGAAACTCTGTTCTGAGCCCGGCTGTACCGCTGCAGTCCTTGTCTTCCGTTGCACAATCAGATTCCATCTGGTTGATTTAGCCGGCGATGTCACAACATCCTTCGATTGGGTGCTCTTCAGTGCGCTATACTGCGCTCGAAACATAATTTTCATCGAGGTCAATCGCACTTATGTCCGCCAATGCCGTACAAGACCCGCCGGCCACCGCTGCTGATTTTCAGGCGCTCGAGAAAAAAGTGCTGCGCACGATTGAGCTGCTGAAGTCGGCCCGCGAGGCCCAGATCAATGCCGAGCGTGAGGCTAGCCGCTTGCGCGAGCAACTCAGCGAACGCGAGGAGGAAGTCGAAACCATCCGCTCAGAGGTGATCGCCCTGCGCAAGGAGCGGGAAGAGGTACGTACCAGAGTAGAAAAGATGCTGAGCCAGATTGATTCTTTAACTGCCGACGAGTCGGCGTAATAATCAGGTCAGGTTGAGTTGCGATAAGGAGTTGGTTTGAACCAGGCTAGCGGAAACGGCAGCAGCACCAGCATACGCGTGGAGATCTATGACCAGAGCTATCACCTGCGCGGGACCGATCCGCAGTACATCGCGGATTTGGCGGAGTATGTGGATTCCAGAATGCGCCTCATCTCGCAGCAGGCGGCAACGGTCGAGTCGCTGAAAGTCGCGGTCCTGGCAGCGCTCAATATTGCGGACGAGTTACACGTCTTGAAGCGTAAGTACGAGTCATTGACGGAGGATTACACCACCAGGGCGGAGCACCTTTCGGGGGCGCTTGATGAGGTGCTGGGAGAGGCGCGCCGAGTCGGATAGTCCCCGACCACCTTCCATGCACAGCAGCGGGTTATAGGAACGCTTGCCGCGATAGCGCGGGTTGTAGCCGACCTCGGCCCCGTCCTGGTGGCCGAAAACCGTGACCACAGTAACTATCGAGATCGAAAATCAGGCGAGAACGATGGTCGGGCAGGTGAATGAAAGTTTGCAGCAGTCCATCATTTACACGATGTAGCTGTTGGCAAAAACCGGGCGGCGCTTGCAGCAAGAAGCGGCGTAAGGTTTGTGGATCGGGGAAGCTGGGTAAACCGGTCAGATATTGCAGGGTGCCGTTGGAACGCAGGAATGATGCGGTCTCCAGGCGATCTAGGCCCAAGACGATGGGGCAGATGAAGGGCCAGGACCATGTGCGATAGGCAGTAGCGCCTGTTGCGTCTCGGGTACTTTAGATTTTGCGCGAGGAAATGGCGGAGTTCGCGATTTCGGCCTGGGGCTGAAGCCGTGCCCCTGATACAAACCCTCTTGGTAGCCTTACCCAGGTTAGCGTCCAACCGAAGGACGCGAACCTGGGGCACGCGGCACCCGTCCCCTGGATGAAAAAGTAAACGACCGTCCCAACAGGGGGCTATGCGGCGCTGGCGCTGAAGTTTCTGCCGGAAGCGCTAATGATAAAACTAGCTCACCATGCTTGTTGAAGAGCTGGTCTCCCCCGTACAGCGTAAACTTCCAATCCGGTAGGTCAATTATTTCTGTGTCCTCCGACTGCGGCAGTAGCCTGCGCGCCCGCAAGCCAGTAGCAGCCGTCGGGATCAAAATCTCCCTTTATCTCGTACACCTCGGCTTTATGGGTATTACCGACAACGCTCTCATCGGCCAGCTTGACCCCGCGCTCCTTAGCAAGCTTTCCCTAAATTCTTAGTCGTATGCCTCGAACCAGTTTATGTCCCCTTCGGCACCGAGGGGGCCACCACTTGCTCGGCACCCTGCACTTCAATGTATATCGGCCCGCGAATATCGGTACGCCTCTGCTTCCTGTGCCAGAAGGATGTGCTGCTATGACCCTACAGATGGGGCGGCCGTTGGGTCCCTCATCGGTGAAAACTGTGAACTTCTGCAGCTCTCGCACTTGGATCCAGTTCCTTCACTCCAAAAATGGAGACCAGTATACATTGCCCCACTCGTTCGCGATTTTCGGATGTCACTGTCGGTGTTCCGCGGAGATGTGCCGCCCCTGATGCTTTAGGGGCGGCACCCTCAGCCCGCGGACGGCAACAATTTCAGCCCAGCACGGGAGTGCTGGGTAGGCGGTCAAAAATAACCTTCCGAGCCCCCTTCAGGGGCGGCATTGGTTTTTGAAGGGGCACGGCTTCAGCCGTGCCGAAAAGGCCGAGAGAAGAATCGGCTTTTAGCCGCTGAGGGAGCGCCTGGCGCATGGGATCGCATCCCCTCGGGGCGTAAAGCCCGAAACCCGAAACTCGCCTTGCGACACAGCTAAAAGCCTGCTCTGAGCCTGCCGAAGGGCTGTGTCCTTTCAAGACATCGGTCGTGATCCGTTCGTCCGAGAGGGTTCGCCATGGCCGCGTGACCTCGCTTGCTTCCGCGATGCTAACGACGCTACAGATGACTCGGAAGGCCACACTCTATGCGACCTTCCCCGCCCGGTTAACGGAGATGTTACGGAGCCGAATGGTAGAGCGGCCTTCAGGCCCGCGTGATTGGGACGCCTTGGGGTTAAACACCGTGTACAACGTTGCTGGCTTGGGTAGAGCGGGCCTTCAGGCGCGCGTCCCACGTCCCCAATGAATTGTCATCCCGAGGCGGCTTCAGCCGTCGAGGGATCTGCTCTTTGTGCGCTCCGCCTCACGGCTGCGCGCAAGCCTTCGGCAGATTGGAAAAGGAGAACCGGCCCGCCCAACGCCGCCCTGAAGCGCGGCTCTACCCTTCAGGCCTGGCAGTAGGTGGAAGCCCCGGCCTTCAGGCCGGGGAATACGCGTCTCCTTAATAACTTCTCCGGAGCCCCTTCAGGGGCGACACATCTACCTCGACTCCGCTTTCAAATCGGCCACGAGCTTCGTAAACGCCTTCTGATACGAATCGTGGTCCTTCCAGTGGCTGAAGTCGGGGATGAAGTACTCGCGTATCTCGCGCGCCGTGTCTTTCCTGGTATCGGCGTCGAAACACTCCCATGCTTCCAGCTTTTCAAACTCCACCAGCCGGACAGGGAACAGCACCCGCTTGCCTTCCTTCGCCTCGCGGCGGCGCGCCCGGGCCAGTTCTTCCTTCACCCAATCGCTGGCCATGCTGTGCTCCGACAGGATCAGCAGCAGCTTGTCGTGCAACCGGATGGCCTCGTCAATCTGCTCGTGAATCTTCCGTCCGCCCCGGATGTCGTGCGCCGCAAACCAGCAGCGCACACCTTTGGCTTGCAAGTCGGCATGGAGCCGCTCAGCAAACTCCTGGTCGAGCGTCGAATAGCTGATGAAGCAGGAGTGGTAGCCTTTGGCAACCAGCGAGTGGAGAGACTTAATGAACTCGTCGGGCACGCCACAGCCCTTGAGGAATGCCTCGGGAATCTTGCCCTTGGATTTGTAGATGGTATCTATGCCGATTGTGGAGGGACCTGAGTGGCGAACACTTTTCAGTCCTTTAGTCTTCCTCAGGTCCAGAGCACCAAAGACCGTCCATCCCGCCTCAGCATCGGTCAGGTCGGCCGCGAAAAGGTCGGCTCCGAACAGATCTGCTCCACGAAGCTTTGCTCTGACAAGGACTGCTCCGCGAAGTTTGGCTCTACCCAAATGGGCCCCGTTGAGATAAGCCCCGGTGAGGTTAGCGTTGTCAAGTTTGGCTCCGCCGAGGGTGGCTGCGCGGAGCTTAGCGCCTGAAAGGTCCGACTTCCGCATGTCCGCCTTGTACAGGTTGGCTAGGTCGAGCACTGCTTCACAAAGGTCGGCTTCGCTGAGGTCGGCCCCGCTGACGTTCGCCCCGCTGAGGTTCGCCTTGCTGAGGTCTGATTCCCGGAGATCCACCCTGAAAAGTTTCGGCCCTGAGAGCTTCGCTAGGCTCAGATTCGCCCCGCGAAGATCCGCCTCCCGGAGGTTCGCAGCGCGCAGATCAGGGCTCACTTCAGGGTGTTTATCCCTCCATTTGTTCCACTGCTCCACCCCTTGCTTGAGGATTGCGAGATGTTCAGGGCTCGCCATGGCCGCGTGACCTCGCTTGCTTCCGTTATGCTAACAACTCTGCGGAATGACTCGGAAGGCCACACTCTACGCGACCCTTCCCGCCCCGTCAACGCATTGTGCGGTAGAATCTGCGCGACGGTCTCCCAGTGAATCTGCAGGCACAACGTTCGTAAGGAGCTCCAATGCTGGACGAACTGTCGGCAAAGGGCTTTGAGATAAAGTTCCTTTCCCATGCGGCGGCAATCTTGGAGAAGGACTTCCCCGCCGCTCTTGACGAGCTGGAGGAAGCCCTGGGGAGTCTAACGATCCCTAGAACCGAAATCATTGCACTAGGAGGAGGAGAGACGAAGGGGACCCAGAGAATGCGCCATTCCCTGTCTGATCTTGGCTGGCACAAGTTTGAATTTGTTATTCGGAAGATCGAAGCAGTGTCGCACGCCTGAGCTGGTCCCTGAACAATCAGCCGCACAGTCGATAGCGTCCTCGCCCCAAGAATTCCAAGAATCCTAAATCGCGAAGCACCTGCAATTGTTGCCGAATCTTGGGGCGTATATTTCTTACTTACACTAACGTCCGCAAGTTCAAATTCCCTGTCACCGGAGCCTTTAAGGGACCTGAGTACACTTAGAACATCGACGGTCCAGCCGCGCCTCAAAGCCGGCAAGGCTTTCAGTCGAGCGGCCTTCTGGAACTGCACTCGAACATCGGCGGAGGAAGCTACGACTCCCTCGTTAACAACAGAGATGCGCCCGTCGATCGGGACGCGATTCAGCAGGATGTTGCATCCAACCCAACCCGCGCGTCGGGCGTGAACTCCTAACGGCGGACGTTTTTCAATGACGGTCTCAGTGATGAAGTATCGCGGTACGATAAAGAGATTGACGACGGCAAAACTTGGCGAGTATTGAACAGCTAGTAAGTTTGGGGTCCGATCCTCCCGGATGGCAGCCATCATAGCAACGTAGGCGGAATCGGGAATTCGCCTTCCAAATCGGTGCTTACCGCTCTTCAATTCAAATCGCTCTTGACACTGCGCGCAGATGAAATCGCACGTTGGAGACCCGGCTCTTGTCTTGGCAAGATGCTCCCCATCACAGTTCGGGCAGTACATCTCACGACCGCACCAGTCCTCAGTGACAACTCTTGCGATTTGACTAAGAGACCGCAAACTCTCCCCGAGTTCCATCCTCGCCTGAAGGTTCATGATGACCGAGGTTATGACAGGCTCACAGATGTTTCACTTAGGTCGACAACCTCCTCGAAATCTGCCTCGCATATATTAAGGCAGTGGTAACGAGGGCCGGCATCGTCTGTAACGAGCCCTCCTCTCTCCCGCCATGGGTAGGAGTAGCTATCCGGCTCTCCGTCATCGCACCAAGCAGACACCCGGAGTCGCACCGGCAAAATGTTGTTTTCACTAATATCTTCGCCCTTACAACTCGGGTATCCGAATCTTGGAATGGGTAGGCCTGATGGGGTCATAGCTGGTCCTCACTTTGAGTCGTTTCTAAAATGCAATATGCGACGAATGCCAATAGTCAATCGGAGGACAAATTTGGAATATCCCGCTTAGTACTCGTTCAACACGCGGTCATTGCCAAGGCGGGTCAGCCAAAAGCGTCCCAAACCGGCGCCCTGACAAGAACGCGGCGAATTCTTCCATCATCACGGAACTAGGCTTGTTCGACATTTTCAAACCCCAAGGCTTGTTGCTGCAGTTTTGTGCGCGTTGCTCTCAGCGCTTCCGCTCGGTCTGGACGTGCTCGGCGGAGCCTGCCCGGCTCATGGCTGGCCATGTCAACCTCGAAGCGATTGATTCCCAGGTTGCGGACGAATGCGCCGACCGTATCCAGAGAAGCAAATAGCCGAACCGATCCCTTGGCCGTCGCTAGAGTCCTTTCTAGGGATCCGACCTTGAACGCAAGTGAGAAACCCTGCTTTTGGCCTAGCACCGTAGCCTCAACCTGCTCAGCTGCACGTACTAGCTCTCGCAAGATGGGTTCCTTAATCATTGGGCTTTCAAACATGCGACGGTGAAGGCTCAGATGCCCTTGTTGCATCATCTTACAAAATACGTCATTAATGTCAATATAAAATGGGCTTCAGATAACATTAATCGTTGCTAGCCCCTAGCCGCGGGTTTTCCCATTGAGGGAGTTGTTTCAAGATGAGATCCCACTATGGGCTCCCTCTTCGATAATCCCGGGTTCAGGGCCGTCTGCCCTACAGCTAGGTGCTCTGGGCTTGCCGAAGGGTTTGCCCATCCGTTGGGCTAAGGTGGGCACGAATTATGGCGCCCCCTGAAGGGGCTCCGGGCCAGTAAACCTTGTGTCCGCTCGTTCCCATTTTGGGACCGCCCTACCACTTGCGTAACCTCCGTCGATCGGTTTCCCCGTGCGCCTCACATTCACAACTCATAAACTTCTCCCAGGACACACCCAAGGGTGTGCCTGGCTGGGCGGGGTTGCTGCATAGCTAAGTTCTTTGAAATCTGGTAAGTACGTATAAGCCGCTGGGGCTCATTCATTTGCGACACAAAACGCGCCTAAACTACTGAAAACAAGGTATCGCGCAAAACATTTTTTTGTGACTTTGCTCACAATTGGGAGGCACGCCAGCAACTAGGGACTAGCACCTAGCCAAAAGCCGAAGCCAAAAGCCATCGCGGGTTAAACTGGGTGCCTGACCACGAATCGCCATGAAAATTCCTCCGCAGCCGATGTTTATTGCCGACTGGGCGCAGATCGAGCCGACTCGCCATGACGGCGAATCCGGATTTGCCCTCTGGCGTACCCAGAACTTCGGCGATATTCGGGTGCGTATCCTCGAATACTCCCCGGGATACCGCGCCGACCATTGGTGCTCGAAGGGGCATGTGCTCTTTTGCCTATCAGGTTCGCTGGAGGTGGAGCTGCAAGATGGCCGCCGCTTCTCCCTGCGGCCGAACCAGAGCTCTCAGGTAGGTGATGGCGACCCGCCTCACCGTTCGCACACCGAGGAAGGGGCCACACTGTTCGTGGGTGGATTGAATGGAGCCGGATAAGCCTAGTGTTTGCAGGATTTTGCCTGTAAGTTTCACGCACTCAGGAATTTGCGACATAATACGTGCCTAAACGACTGAAAACAAAGTATCGCGCACAAGAAATGTTTGTGCGTCGCTCAAATTGTTGAGTGGCCCGTGGCCAGCGCAGGTGTCCGGTGCTCAACTCGGCTGTTCTGGCGAAAGGCGGAGAGCAAAAGGCGAAAAGCGAGACTTGCGCAACATGAGCGCTTCCGCAATGCAAGATACACTGGACTCGCTGAGATAAAACGCCATGAAAATCACAATTTCTACCGCCGCTCCTTCACACATCGAAACCGAATGCCTGGTTGTTGCCGTCGCCGATGCTTCCCCCGAGTCGAAGCCCGGCGACAAGCCCAAACCCGCACCGCAGCTCCAGACCAACGACAAGGCCGTGCTCGACGCGGCTGCCGACCTGATCGCCTCCGGCGAGGTTACCGGCAAGCTGCTGGAGACCACGCTGCTGCACAAGCCGCAGGGACTGAAGGCCAAGCGCCTGCTGCTGATCGGCGGAGGCAAGGCCAAGAGCTTCTCGTCGTACGAGCTGCGCAAGCTGGCGGGAGCCGCGCTGCGCAACCTGAAATCCAAGAGCTTGAAGAGCTTTGTGGTTGTCGCGCCTAATCTCGCGACCGGCGTTCCGGATGCCGTGAAGTCGATTGTCGAAGGCGCTTACGTTGGCAGCTTCGAGCCTAACTATTACCAGAGCGATCGTGAAGACAAGCAGGTCGACGAGCTCGTGATTGCCGCTCTAGGCGACGACAAGGAGCTCAACGCCGCCGCTGAAGCTGGACGTATCATCGGCGAGGCGCAGAACTTTACCCGCGACCTGGCCAACGAGCCCAGCAACAAGATGACGCCCACCATCCTGGGTGAGCGCGCGAAGAAGATGTCTGACGAAGTAGGACTACAGTGTGAGGTATACGGTCCCGACAAGCTGCACGAGCTGAAGATGGGCGCCTTTTGGAGCGTCTCGCAGGGCTCAGATGAAGAGCCGCGGCTGATCGTCATGCGTTACGAGCCGAAGGGCGCGCCCGACAAGCCGGTGCTCGGACTGGTGGGCAAGGGAATCACCTTCGATACCGGCGGCATCTCGATCAAGCCGGCCGAGGGCATGGAGAAGATGAAGTACGACATGGCGGGCGGAGCGGCCATGATTGGAGCGATGCGCGCCATCGCGCAGCTTAAGCCGAACGTTCGCGTCATCAGCATTGTATGCGCCAGCGAGAACATGCCGTCCGGCAAAGCGCAGAAGCCGGGCGACATTCAGATCGCGATGTCGGGCAAGTCGATTGAGGTGATCAACACCGACGCCGAAGGCCGTCTGGTGCTGGCTGACGGCCTGCACTACGCGAAGCAGCTGGGCGCGACCCACCTCATCGATGCCGCGACGCTTACCGGCGCCGTTGTCGTCGCGCTTGGCATGGTCAACGCGGGAATCTTCGCTAATGACGACGACTTTTACGAGCGCTTCAATCAGTCGCTGAAGAAGTCGGGCGAGAAGATGTGGCGCCTGCCGGTGGACGACGAGTATCGCGAGATGCTGAAGTCGAACATCGCCGACATGATGAACGTCGGCGGACGCTGGGGAGGCGCTGTCACCGCAGCTATGTTCCTGAAGGAATTCGTCGGCGATACGCCCTGGATCCACCTCGACATTGCGGGCGTTGCCTGGATGGAAGACGCCAAGCCCTGGATCGCCAAGGGGCCGTCGGGCGTTCCGGTGCGGTCGCTGGTGGAGTTTGTGCAGGACCTGGGTGGTGGAAGTGGGGCCGGTAAAAGCAACTGATTCCGGCGTACGACTATAATGCCGGTCACAAATGGCAAAACAGGATCCGGAGCAAGAAGAGCGGAGACTGAAGGATGCATATGCGGCGATGGCGGACGCCGAATTGCATCTGGCCGCTCTCGATGTGGGATCGCTCACGGACGAGGCTCGCCAGGCATTGCAGGAGGAATTCGCTCGAAGGGGCCTGACTCCGGAGGCTGATCTCCAAACCCTTCAGCCATCTTTCGATGTTCCGGAGTTTGACGAGCTTGTGATTCTGCGGCGGTTTCGCGATCTACCCGAGGCCCTCGTGGCGAAAGGGTTTTTAGATGCGGCGGGAATTGAGTGCTTCCTGGTCGACGAGCATCTGGTTCGGATCGATTGGTTTTGGTCAAACCTGATTGGTGGCGTGAAGTTGTGCGTTCGAGAAGCGGAGGAAGAGGCGGCGCTGGAAGCACTTGAACAATCGTTCAGCCCCCGGTGGGAGGTCGAGGGAGTTGGCACTTACGAGCAGCCTTCCTGTCCGAAGTGTCATTCGCTGGACGTCAACTACGAGGCGTTACACAAAGGAATTGGTTTGGCAAGCGCCTGGGTGGTTGGCATTCCACTACCGCTTCGGCGGCAACGCTGGAAATGTAATGCCTGCGGGCAGACCTGGAGAGCGACGGAGGAGACGGACGCCACGACGGCGGACTGAAATCCCACAATGTAGTACCACAGAGTTTTACAAGCTTTTTACATGGATTTCATCTTGCGCTGATGTAGGGCGGAAGGCTTTCGATTAGAGTACCAGCAATAGCAAACCTGATCGGAGAGAGTGGGGAGAAGGCCTACCAGCCGCTCCCCGTTTTTATTTGCGGTCTCGTCCCGCCCGATTTTGTCGCGCTGCCACCAAGAGCAGATCCCTTGTATGTTACTTGCTACTCCCCGTGGCTTGCCCTTGGGTGTTAAGTGGAAAGGGCAGGTATGGGGTCCGGCGGGAAGGCCGTAGATCCCTGAGGCGCGGTGCCCCGAGGCATCGTAAGCCTGTGGCGAGATTGGCCTCCCGCCCTGCTTTCCGGAAACCGTGGAGAATCCGAGGCACAAAGCCTGCATGTTCAAGGTCGGCCGGAGAGTTGGCGTTGGGCGGGAAGCCGGAGCCAGCCTAGCACAGGAGGAGAGCGCAGATGAACTTTTGCGGAATCGACGTCAGTGCTCAGGAGTTGGTGGTCAGGGTGCGCCGGCAAGAGCGGGAGGAAGGGTTGCGTCGCTTCGCCAACACGCCAGCGGGGCATAAGGCTCTGTTGGGATATTTGCTGGGGCGGGGCGAAACCATGCGGGTTTGTCTGGAAGCCAGCGGCAATTACAGTTTGGACGTGGCCTTGGCGCTGGCCGGGCGTAAGGAAATCGAGTTGGAAGTGATCAATCCCAAGGCGGCGCGCCACTTCGCCCAAGCGCTGGAGCAGCGCAGCAAGAATGATCCGGTGGACAGCGCGGTGTTGTTGGAGTATGCGGCGCGCATGCCGTTCCTGGCTTGGCAACCGCCGCGGGAACAGGACCTGCAGTTGCGCGCCATCACCCGGCAACTGTCCTCGCTTACCCAAGAGCGGGCGATGTTTCGCTGTCGCCTGCATGCCGCTCAGGTTTCTCAGAGCACGCCCACCTGCGTAGTGCGTGAGTTGCGCCAAACCATTGCCCACTTGCAACGTAGCCTGGCCCGCATGACCAAGGCGGCACTGGTTCTGGTCCATCGTGACCCAGTGCTGCAGCGTCGCCTGCAGTTGCTGGACAGCCCCAAAGGGATTGGGGAAGCCACTGCCCTGGCAGTGCTGGGCGAGCTGGTGGTGATCGGGGAGCGCTCGGCCCGCGAGTTGACCAAGCACGCTGGTTTGGATGTGGTGGAGTTTACCTCCGGCACCTCGGTGCAGAAAAAGCCGCATATCAGTCATGCTGGCAACGCCTATTTGCGCAAGGCGTTGTACATGTCGGCGCTGACGGCAGCCCATCAGGAGCCGTACCTGCGGGCCTTTTACCAGCGCCTGCTGGCCGCCGGGAAACAGAAAATGCAGGCCCTGGTGGCGGTCATGCGTAAGCTTCTGCACGCCATCGTCGGTATGCTTCGTCACGACCAGCCCTACGACGGGGCCCGGCTGTGTCCGCCGATCGGAGCGGCAGTGCGCTGAAAAAGAAGAGAGGTTCTCCGCCACCTCTCCAGAGAAGAAAAAAGCTTGCGTTTTAACAGAGAATCTCGCTTCGCTCGTGATGACAAGCTCGAATGGTGGCGTTCATCGCAGAACTGAAGGCCAGCGCATCATGGGCACCTTAATACCCTTTTCCTTGGCGAACTGTTTGGCTTCGTCGTAGCCGGCATCGACGTGGCGCGCGACGCCGATTCCCGGATCGTTGGTCAACACGCGTTCGATGCGCTTTGCCATCGCCTCGGTTCCGTCGGCGACGGTGACTTGTCCTGCATGCTGTGCGTACCCGATGCCAACGCCGCCGCCGTTGTGGATCGAAACCCAAGACGCGCCGCTCGCGGTATTGAGCAGCGCGTTCAGCAGCGGCCAGTCGGCGATGGCGTCACTGCCGTCCTTCATCGACTCGGTCTCACGGAAGGGCGAAGCGACCGAGCCGCAGTCGAGGTGATCGCGTCCCATCACGATCGGCGCTTTGAGCTTGCCGCTCTTGACCATCTCGTTCATGGCGAGCCCGAACTGTGCGCGCTCGCCGTAGCCGAGCCAGCAGATGCGCGACGGGAGTCCCTGAAACTTGATCCGCTTGCGCGCGAGGTCGATCCAGCGGCTCAGAATGCGGTTCTCGCGGAACATCTGGAGCACGAGCTCGTCTGTCGCGTGAATGTCGGTGGGATCACCCGAGAGCGCTGCCCAGCGGAACGGGCCGCGTCCTTCACAGAACAGCGGACGAATATACGCGGGCACGAATCCAGGAAAGTCGTAGGCGTTCTTCACGCCGTGGTCGAAGGCGAAGGTGCGGATGTTGTTGCCGTAGTCGAAGGTCACGGCTCCCATCTTCTGCAGCTTGAGCATGCCTTCGACGTGGCGCGACATGGTGTCGAGCGACTGCTCAAGATATGCTTTGGGATCGTTCTTGCGCAGCTCCAGCGCGGTTTCCAGCGTCATGCCGCTGGGCACGTAGCCGTTCAGCGGATCGTGCGCCGAGGTCTGGTCGGTGAGGATGTCGGGCACGACACCGCGCTCGGCGAGCTCGGGAATGATGTCGCCGCAGTTGCCGACGAGGCCGACGGAGATGTTCTCCTTCTTGCGGACGGCGTTCTTCAGGATGCGTAGCGCCTCGTCGAGCGAGTTGACCATGAAGTCGCAGTAGCCGGTGCGCAGGCGCTTCTTGATGCGCTCGGGGTCGACGTCGATGCCCAGGAAACACGCGCCGGTCATCGTCGCTGCGAGCGGCTGCGCGCCGCCCATGCCGCCCATTCCGCCGGAGACGATCAGCTTGCCTGCAAGCTCGCCGCCGAACTGCTTCTCGCCCGCAGCGGAGAACGTCTCGTAGGTGCCCTGAATGATGCCCTGCGAGCCGATGTAAATCCACGAGCCCGCCGTCATCTGGCCGTACATGATGAGCCCGAGCTTCTCCAGTTCGTTGAACTTCTCCCAGTTCGACCAGTGGCCGACGAGATTGGAGTTGCAGATCAGTACGCGCGGCGCATATTCATGCGTGCGGAAGATGCCGACCGGCTTGCCTGACTGCACGAGCAGCGTTTCGTCATTGTCGAGCGAGCGCAGGGAGTTGACGATAGCGTGATAGCACTCCCAGCTGCGCGCGGCGCGGCCGGTGCCTCCGTAGACGACGAGGTCGCGCGGGCGTTCACCGACGTCTTCGTCGAGGTTGTTCATCAGCATGCGCATGGCAGCTTCCTGTCCCCAGCCTTTGCAGGAGAGCTGGTTGCCGCGCGGAGCTTTGATCGGGGTGTACGTAGTGCTGGCTGGCTCAGTGAGTACTGGCATAACAGACGATGCTAGTGCGTTGGACAGGCGAGTGCAATCTTATCGGTTCCCAGCCCGCTTTGCCGCTTGCATCACGCTTTTGCTCATACGCTGCTCTCCCGCCCAGTACAGGCTGATCTCGTGGCCTTCGGGATCGTTCAGGTAGGCGTGACGCCAGCCCCAAGGCATCATTTGCGGCAGCTGGGTGAAATAGAATCCGCGCCTGCGCAGGTTCTGGCAGAATTCGTCGAGTTCGCGCACTTCGAAGTACAGACGTACGCCGTCGCTGGCCACCGACGCTCCGGGGCCAGCCTGATGGAGGGCGATGGTGCCGTCCCCGCCCGGCGCCCGCAAGCGTGCGTAGACGGACTTGCCTTCGTGGCGAAAGTCCTCGATCAACTTGAACCCAAGCCAGTGGCGATAGAAGTCGATTCCGCCTCCGACATCTTTCAAATAGATCATCGCGTGGTTAAAGCTGAGCTTGTCGCCGGAATCCGACGATGTCTTCTGAGCGGCCGGCTTGCTTGTCTTCTCGGCGGCGACAGGAGATTTCTTCGCCGTGGTGCCCGCGGGCTTTGCGGCAACGCGCTTCTTGGCCAACGTGCTCTTCTTAATGGGTGTACTCTTCTTAACCGCCCGAGCTTTCTTCTTTACTGCCTTCTTCATGAGATCACCGTGAACGGAGCTTTTAATCGGCGCAAGTATGTTCGGCGCAGCGGTGCCTGTCAAGCTGGCGGGCTTCCAGAGTTGGCGCATCCTGCTTTGAAAGGGCCCGCCTTCAGGCAGGCCGCACAGATGGACAAAAAGCCTGCTTTAGCCTCTGAGGGGAAGCATCTCCTCAGCGCGTAAAGGCGAAGTTTATGGCGTGTCGTGGCGGCACGGCTGAAGCCGTGCCCTTTCAAAGCCGGACACAACAACAGTGGGAGCGCTCTGGCAGGCCAGACGCCGTTGGAATTGCCTTCAGCCTTCGCTCACTTCGCTCCGCAGGCGTCGACGATCTGCTTCATCAGCAGCCGTTGGGCGCGGGTCTCGTAGTGGTGCTGCAACGTAACCACGCCAACTTTGCGCGTGCTGTGCCGGCCCGCGATGGGAACGAACTTGCAGCCCGGATGCGGCTGCACCGCCATGGCCGGCACCGCCGAAACGCCCATGCCCGCCGAAACCATGGCGAGGATGGTGGCAAACTGGCCGCTCTCGAAGGCCACCTTGGGCGTCATTCGCGACTGATGGCAGGCGGCGATCAGGCTGTCGCGGAAGCAGTGACCCTTCCTTCAGAAGCAGGAAGGGTTCGTGATTCAGCTCCGCAAGGCTGATGCTCTTGCGCGCGGCCTTGGGATGGCGCTCGGGAAGCACGGCATAGAAGCGTTCCTCGAACAGCTCGACGGGTGGTGAGGTCGCTGCCCGCAATCGGCAGAGCGACGACGGCCATGTCGATGGTGCCCTGGTGAAGGCGTTCCAGCAGCACGGGCGTAATGTCTTCCACGATGTTGACGCCGACCAGCGGGTGGCGAGCAGAGAAACCCTTCAGCAGCTTGGGCAACAGATAGGCGCTGATGGTGGGAATGATGCCCAGGTCGACATCGCCCTTTTCGTCGCCCGCCATCTCCAGCAGCTCGGTCTTGGCCGCTTCCAGTTCGCGCAGGATGCGTTCGGCTTTGGGCAGGAAGGCGCGGCCGAATACCGTGAGCTTGGCCGAACGCGGCAGCCGGTCGAAGAGGCGGGAGCCCAGCTCGGACTCCAGCTTACGAATCTGCTGGGAAAGCGAAGGCTGCGCGACGTGTTCGACCTCGGAAGCGCGGGTAAAGGTACCGTGCCGGGCGACAGCGCAGAAATAGCGAAGCTGATGGACTTCCATTTGGTCCCTTCTTCCGAAGCACGCGATGCTTCCTATGGAAGCATAGGAAACATATATTTTACCTCTGCCTTTAAGAACATTTACTCTTGGTTAGTGGAGGAAGTGTACCCAGGCCTGCCTCCGGGCTCCCTCAGTACGCGGATTCTTCGCGAATGCGAACTGGTTGTGCGGAGTTCTGCACCGGGTGTGCTCCTCGGAACGCTTCCGGCCAATTTGTTGTCGTCGTGTGGATACCGGATAAATGGCGCGCATCAGCAGCGCGGCGGCGATTGCGCGGAACGGGAAGGCCAGGGTCGGGTTCGTATTTCGTTTTACGTCCTTTTTAACCAATTCGAAGGAAGATGAACAATATGGCGAAAGAAGTCAGCACCGCAGCGGGGGCGACGATCCCCGAAAATCAGCAGCAAAACTCGTCAACCGAAACCAAGTGCCCGGTCGCGCACAACGGCGCTTCCAGACACTCATTAGCTGGCGCGTACGGCAATTCGACTTGGTGGCCGAATCAGCTGAACGTAAACATCCTGCACCATCACTCTCCCCTGTCCGATCCCATGGGCAAGGAGTTCAACTACGCCGAAGAATTCAAGAGCCTCGACCTGAATGCGGTGATCAAGGACCTGCATGCCTTAATGACGAACTCACAGGATTGGTGGCCGGCGGACTTTGGCCACTATGGGCCGTTGTTGATTCGTATGGCGTGGCACAGCGCCGGCACCTACCGCATCGGCGACGGCCGCGGCGGGGCGGGCTCCGGCGAACAGCGTTTTGCGCCCCTCAATAGCTGGCCGGACAATGCGAACCTCGACAAGGCGCGCCGCCTGCTCTGGCCGATCAAGCAGAAGTATGGCAAGAAAATCTCCTGGGCCGATCTCATGATTCTCGCCGGTAACGTGGCATTGGAGTCGATGGGGTTCAAGACCTTCGGTTTCGGCGGCGGACGCGAGGACGTCTGGGAGCCGAGCGAGGACATTTACTGGGGGCCAGAGGGCAAGTGGCTGGCGGACGAGCGCTACAGCGGCGATCGTGATCTGGAGAATCCTCTGGCCGCGGTCCAGATGGGTCTGATCTATGTGAATCCGGAGGGTCCCAATGGAAATCCGGACCCAATCGCTGCGGCGCGGGACATCCGCGAGACCTTTGCCCGCATGGCGATGAATGACGAGGAGACAGTTGCGCTCATTGCCGGCGGCCACACCTTCGGCAAGACCCACGGCGCCGGCGATGTGCCAACAAGCATGTTGGTCCTGAACCCGAGGCCGCTCCCATCGAGCAGCAGGGCCTGGGCTGGAAGAACAGCTTGGGCAGCGGCTACGGTGATGACACGATCACCAGCGGCCGGAGGTGACATGGACTACCAACCCGATGAAGTGGACAACAACTTCCTGGACAACCTGTTCGGCTACGAATGGGAACTGGTGAAGAGCCCGGCGGGCGCGCACCAGTGGGCTCCCAAGAACGGCGCTGGGGCGGGCACGGTTCCTAAGGCGCACGATCCCTCGAAGCGAATCGCCCCGACGATGTTGACGACGGACCTCTCGCTGCAGGCTGGACCCGATCTATGGGCCGATCGCGAAACGCTTCCACGAGAATCCGCAGGAATTCGCAGACGCGTTTGCCAAGGCGTGGTTCAAGCTGACGCACCGCGACATGGGGCCGATCTCGCGTTACCTTGGCCCGCTGGTTCCCAAGGAGCCGCAGTTATGGCAAGACCCTGTTCCCGCAGTCGATCATGAACTGATCGGGGAGAAGGACATTGCTGCTCTGAAGGCCAAGATCCTGGCCTCCGGGCTGTCGATCCCGGAATTGGTCACGACTGCCTGGGCGTCGGCGTCGACGTTCCGCGGCTCCGACAAGCGCGGTGGAGCGAACGGGGCGCGCATTCGCCTGGAGCCGCAGAAGAACTGGGAAGTGAACCAGCCTGTGGAACTGGCGAAGGTCCTGCCGAAGCTGGAGGCGATCCAGAAGGAATTCAACAGCTCGCAGAACGGCAAGAAGAAGGTCTCGCTGGCTGACCTGATCGTTCTGGGCGGCTGCGCGGCCGTCGAGGAAGCTGCGAAGAAGGCCGGTGCACGAGGTGAAGGTTCCCTTCTCGCCGGGGCGCACGGATGCTTCGCAGGAGCAGACCGATGTGCACTCCTTCGCCGTAATGGAGCCGAAGGCAGACGGCTTCCGCAACTATGTCCGGAAGACCAACGGAACCTCGCCTGAAGAGCTGCTGGTGGATAAGGCGCAGTTGCTGAAGCTGACAGCTCCCGAAATGACAGTCCTCATCGGCGGCATGCGCGTTTTGGGTGCGAACTTTGGAGGATCCAAGCACGGCGTCTTCACCAAGCGGCCGGGGACGCTGACGAATGATTTCTTCGTCAACCTGCTCGACATGAATACCCAGTGGCAGCCGTCGTCTACGGAAGGCGTGTATGAGGGGCGCGATCGCAAGACGGGCAAGCTGAAGTGGACCGGTACCCGCGTCGACCTGATCTTCGGTTCGCACTCGCAGCTTCGCGCGCTGGCGGAAGTCTATGCCTGTAGCGACTCGAAGGAGGCGTTTGTGAAAGACTTCGTGGCGGCGTGGGGCAAGGTGATGAACAATGACCGCTACGACCTTGCTGCGGCGGGAAAGAGGGCGGTCAATTAGAACCAGAGTCGACAGCAGTGTCCTTGTATGAGGGCACGATCTTTAGTCGTGCCGAACACGGGATTTTAAGAATTCGGCTTCAGCCCTTGGGATTGGCGGTGCCCGCGGCGGCTGAAGAGGCTGCTGAAAAAGTGGTGGGGGAATCTGGCTAGGTAGCTGATTTGCACAAGGCGATGGGTTACATGATGAACATGCGCGGAGAAGACGAGCAGCAGGACGCGGTGTTCAGTTATCGGCGGGTGGAAGACCGGATTGCGGGCGACCATCCTTTGCGGCGGATCCGACCCATGATGGATCGCGCCCTGGAGCAGATGTCGGTCCACTTTCAGGCGGCGTATTCGCGCTGGGGACGGCCATCGATTGCGCCGGAGCGATTGTTGCGGGCGTTGCTGCTGCAGATTTTGTATTCCATCCGCAGCGAGCGGCAGCTGATGGAGCAGTTGGATTACAACCTGCTGTTTCGCTGGTTCGTGGGCATGAATGCGGACGAGGCGGTGTGGGATGCGACGGTGTTCACCAAAAACCGGGAGCGGCTGCTGACGGGTGAGATGACGGTGCGACTGCTGGAAGCGGTGCTGGAGCAGGCGCGGAAACACGAGTTGCTGAGTGAAGAGCACTTCACCGTGGATGGCACGCTGATCCAGGCTTGGGCGGGACGGAAGAGTTTCGTGCCCAAGGACCCGCCGCCGTCGCGAGGCACGGGAGCGCGGGGTCGTAAGCTGCTGCGCGATCGGGTGCAATCCACGACTGATGAGCAGGCGCGGCTGTACAGCAAGAACAGCCAGCCGGGGCAGCCCAGCTACTTGGGTCACGTGCTGATGGAGAATCGCAGCGGACTGGTGGTGGCAGCCTGCGCCACGCAAAGCAGCCAGCGGGGGGAGCGCGAGGCAGCGCTGGCCATGCTCGACAGTATCGGTCGCGATCCGCGGCGGGTGGGTCCGGAGACGCCCGCCATCACGCTGGGGGCGGACAAGGGATATCAGTTCGAAGATTTTATCTGGGGCCTGCGTCTGCGGCGGGTGGTGCCGCACGTGGCCGAATACAAAGAGAACGACAAGTTCCCCAACTGGCTACGGGACGAGGAGCGCCACGATCCCCACTTTGCGGTGAGCCAAAGGAAACGCAAGTTGGTGGAAAAGATTTTTGGCTGGGGCAAAGGCGACAGCCTGTTGCGCCAGGTGAAGCTGCGGGGCAAGGAGAAAGTGGACGGCTTCGTTCGCTTGCTGGCCTCGGCAGTGAATCTGGTGCGAATGGTGAAGTTGATTCCTGCGGTGTAAGGCCCCAGGGAGTCGTGTCTCTGCAGGGCGCTAACAACGCCCCGGCAGAGGACAAAAAAGGCTGCGAAGCGCGATTCGGTGTGAAAAAAAGCCTTCCGCAGCTAAAAGGCGAAGCTGCAGAAGAATTTTTCAGCAGCCTCTTCAGGCGTACATTCGCTCCAGAGAGGCGTCAATAAAGATCGGCTTCAGCCGCTGGGGCAAAGTGGACGTAATTACCTCAGCGGCTAAAGCCGGAATACATGGGCATCTTGTGTCACTGTACGTCTGAGGGCGTACTCCACCCTCAACGCAAGGCGCTATGCCGCCGCAGCCTTTGCGGCCGCATACCGCTCGGAAACGTGCACCAGGCCGCGCACGTCGTTGGACTGGCAACAATCGACCGCGCCGACCGCCAGCGACTGTAGCCACATGGTTTCATCTGCCAAGCGATGGACGGTGGCAAAGATGGTAGCGGGGAACTCCGAGCATAGCTTCTGCAAATCGGCGTAAGAGGCTAGCTCGAGATCAACGATAACGTAGTTGGCGCGCAGGCGAGCGATCTCCGCTTCCGCATTCGCGAGGCTGTTCACAATTACTAACTTTCGAAACTGAGGGCGGAGAGATTCCGCAAGCGCTCGCGCCATAACTGGGTCATGATGGGCGAGCACGACATTCATTGGCCGCATGGCAACCCCCTTGGGGATTAGGGAACGACGGGCTGAGCCGCCGGTTTGCTATGTTTGTTGCCGGTTAACTACTTTAGCGTGCTGACGCTGGGCGGCGCTGGTTCAAACGGTTCTGGCTGAAGCTTGCCATCGCGCTTCAGCAGGATCTCGACCTTGCCTTCTGCTTCCTCCAGCTCCTTGCGACAGGAGTTGGAGAGGGTAACGCCTTCATCGAAGAGCTGCAATGCTTTGTCCAGCGACACGTCGCCTTTTTCCAGCTCGTTCACGATGACTTCCAGGCGCTGAAGGCAATCTTCAAACTTCGGCAAATGTCGCTCCGCCTCCCATTCTAGTCCGTTGCCCACGCATGGAAGAAGAAAATTCCAGAGCGGCTTTCCAGGTGTGGGAGCCCGGAAAAGGGGGGCTGTAAACTCCAGCCTGAGATGCCGGTAGCTGCGCGGCAGGGTCTCCAGATCACGCTGGCGTAAAGGGTCTTCGGTGGAAGCACCACGCTTAAGCGTGGTGGAGCGAGCGCCATCTCTGATGCTGGCTTTATTGATTCCTGCATAAGTAATGTCCTATTTGAGCCGCAAAAAAAGCGGGCTATGGTGAATAAAGGAACGCAACAACCAGGATTGGCGTTGCAGGCGGCGGGCCGACTGACGGGCGGCGTCGGCCAGCGCATCCAGCTCGAGGTGCGCCCGATTGGCCATGGGATTGTTCTTCAGCCAGCTCCAGGCGTACTCCACCGGGTTCAGTTCCGGAGCGTAGGCGGGGAAGTAGCAGGGCTGCGGCCAGCCGCGGGCGAGAAGAAAGTCTTGCGTGCGGCGGGCGCGATGCGCGTTCAGCCGGTCCCACAGCATCAGCCAGGGGGCGTCGAGTTCGCCATCCAGGGCGGAGAGGAAGGCCATCACTTGGGCGGCGGCGATATCGCTGGCATGGAGGCGAAAGTAGAAACGTACGTCATCACGCGCCGGCGAAACGCACAGGGCGGCAATCGCCGACCCCTTGCGATGGTGCGCGCCCCGCTGGTACAGCACCGGGGTCTGGCCCGCCGGAGCCCAACTGCGCCGCACCAGCGGGGCCATCAGAAAGCCGCTCTCGTCCAGAAATACCAGCCAGGCCTTCAAGCGCGACGCTTTTTTTTTATGGCGGGCCATTGCTGCTTCACCCATTGGCCAATCGCTTCCTGGTCGCGTTCCACCGCCCGACGTACAGGTTTTTGAGGAGTGAAACCGAGGGCATGCAGCAGGCGGCAGACATGATCGGGATGGTAGTGGATGCCAAACCGCTGTTCGATCCAGCTGGCCACGCGGGGACAGGTCCAGAGCGGGGTAGCGAAACCCGCCGCTTCCGCGCCCCCGAGCAAGGTCTTCTCCAGCCGTTGCCGCTGGGCGGCACTGAGTCGCGGCGGCCGTCCGCAAGCGGGTTGAGCGGCCAGCGCTTGCCGGCCCTGGTGGCGTGCGGCCGAGTTCCATCGTCGAACGCTGCGACGATCAACCCCAACCCGTTGCGCGACTTCGACCGGACTGAGTCCTTGTTGCAGCAGAGCCAGCGCGCGGTAACGACGCTGCTCCAGTTCGTGCGGACTGCCACTGGGACGCATACCAGCAGTATAGGACATTATTTATGCAGGAATCAATAGCCCCGGAGAATGGGACCGATCTCCGATTCGCCGGAGATCTTCAGGTATGGCGCCGTGCGGAAAAAATCGAATCCCGAGGCTAAAGCCCGTTTTTCCGGCGAGCTTTTTCACCACGCTAAAGCGTGGTGCTTCCACCCAAACCCGCCTGCTGCCGATACGAAACAAACGCACGTGCTTCCAATACGAAACCTCGGCTCATCGCCTGCGGCGATAGCGGTTGAACTGGTGATCGCCCGATTTACGGCAGCTCAGCCATTCCCAATGGCTCATCGTATCTATCGTCAGGCCCGGCCCGCCGAAGATGGTCGGCCGCAGCAACGGCGCGATCTTCTCTTCGGCGGGTAGACGCTTCTGTTCCGGTGGAACGACCTGACCTACCTCGATGGGCGACACGGTCAGGAATTTCTCGTCAAGCAGATCGGCGCGAGCCAGACTGCCGTAGAGCGACGGGCCTCCCTCACAAAGCAGATACTCGATTCCCAGGTCCGCACGCAGCGTGGCCACCGCAGCCGGAAGGTCGAGCGTCTCTCCCTGCCCGGCGGCGATGATGGCGAGGTGAGGGTGCCCGCCTTGTGCCCGCAGCCGTTCGCCACCAGCGGGCGAGGTGACGATCGCCGCATCGACAAGATCTCCGTCGAACACCTTGAACTGCGAAAGGTCCAGCTTCTCGGCCCGGGTGACGAAGATGTTTCGTTCGCGTTTCTTCCCGAGCCGCGCCCGGAGGGACTGCATCGCAGGCTCCGCTACTTGGAAGACGATTCCACGGCTTTTAGGGCCGCGCAGCCGGCGCTCTTCCGAGAGGGTCGCCATGCCCATGATCAGGCCATCGGCGTGCGCCCGCAGCAAGTCCATCAGCCAGCGGTCCTCGCGCGACTGCGAGATGTATTGCCCCGATGCATACTCACCCAGCAGGCTGGTGATGCCATCCAGCGACTGAACGAAATTGCTGTACACCCACGGACGGCCGGGCGGCGCAGGCGGAAAGCCAAAGTTGCGATACGGCGCAAGTGCAACATCCTCGAATGGGCTGGGCTCGGCGTGGTCAAAGAGGACCTCGAATGGCGGGATCGTCGCTTCCGGTGACATAGCACTCTGATTCTATCTGCGTCGTTACTCGCTCTTCGTTCGGGGCACGCAGACGCTACTCGCGGCGGACCGTGCCAACATCGATTCATTCACGAAGGCCAGTGTTTACGCGAGTTCTAAGGCTAAATTGCGGCGTTTACCTTACATCTGTTCTACGCCGATTCTTGTCTAAATCAGCATGAGATGGAAAAGAGGGAGCCGGCTCAAGCTGGTCAGCGAAGCTGAGGCCCCACCTCCCGTTTGCGCCATTTTCGACGAGGTCCGCCACAGCCTCGGAGTACCTGCTGTTCCGACTTTGTACCAGGCGTACGCTGCTGTGCCAGAGTTCCTGGAGTTGCACTGGCAGGCGTTAGGTCCTGTCCTAAAGACGCGGCAATTCTTCCACATGGGCGAGCGGTTGGCCGCGGAAGCCTATACGCGTGCGCAAAGTTATTTCGCCATTCCTGATCTGCGCGTAGCTCACGAGCCTGACTTCACGAGCGATGGCAGAGACTCCGAGGTTGGTGCGCTGGTTCGAGCTCTCGAGTACTACCAGTATCTCGACCCTCTGCTTACGCTCATCACGGTGATACAGATGCAGGCCTTCGACGGTGCCGTGGGCTCGCTCGGGGACGAAGTTGAGAATGGCGATCCGACCTGGTTTGGGCGTGCTCCTGAGTTGGCTCCCTCTGAGGGACCAAGCCCAGGCTTGCAGCGCATCTGGGAGAAGCGCAGGCGAGCCCTGGACCTGGCATTCGTTCCCGACGAGCATCGTGCTGCGGCCATGTGGCCTGGCATCTACCAGCAATGTTGGAGCGCGCTCAAGGACCTGGTCGCTTCGCCGCTGTATGCTGATTGCCAGTACCGGATTGGCGAAAGCGCATGGGGATTGGTAGGCGCTCTGCCCGTCCAGGTTGAGACCGATATTTCGCGTCTGATCGAGGCGGGTGTTACCCATGAGCAGATTTGTTTCCTGGTTCAGGTTAACGAGTCGTTGATCGGAGCCTTCACCGGGCTACTGCTGGACGTGACCTTTATGCGCATTGCCTGCGAAGGCGGAAGTCAGACCGAAGCGCGCGGCTATCAGCTCGAACGCAGCCACGAGCGTCATGCGGATTCGCGGGTAGCCTAGGGGATTCCCGTCGTCACTAGCAACAAGGTTTATTCAGGAAAACCCAAAATTTGCTTCGGCGCCTCGCGGGTAACGGAGCGTGCCCGGGGCACTCGATGTTCAACTTACTCTGTCGTACCCAGCACTCCGCTTCGCTCGATGCTGGGCTGTCATCGCACGCCCTTCGGGCTCCGGACGTCAGTTGATCGTGTGGGTTCCGCAAGCAAGCTGTAGTCGCCGCGCCACCGACAGCAGGTCCTTCGGCCGCTGCGCGACCTCAGGATGACAAATCAGAATTGCTTTCAGAACTGAAACGGAATTGCTCAATCAGCTTTTCAAGGGATCCCCAGCAAGCGGGCTTCCTACCGCCTGATTGCGCTGGCTTCTGCCAAGCGTTGACGAACGAAGTCAACCAGCTCCGGCGGGACATAGTGTGGCGGGCGGATGTGGATCTGCGGTTTGTCGAGCACTGGCTTGAGCGATACATTAGCCCATGCGGCTTCCGCCGGGTGCTCGTGCAGAACAATGAGATCGGCGCGATCGAGAAAGTCCTGCGCTGAGAGCTTGAAGTCCGGCGTTGCCGGATCAAGGACAGAGATGTAAAGGTCAGGGCGCACGAAACGGATTACGCTGTTGGATTCGATGATCGCATTGCCCGCCCGGGCTAATTCTTCGCGCAGTCGCGGCATGGCCTCAGCCAGAAAACCCTGACGGGTCCGCACCCAAAGAGATCGTGTCGCACCGGCTAGCAGAAAGCGAGAAGAATCGCTCTCGCCGGAGCGGTCGCGCTCTTCACTGACCGCCCAGCTGTGGTCGTCGGTCGCGCAGTCGCACAGCTCGCCGTTGGCCGAGCAGATGCCGTGCCCGTATTGCGTGATCTTGACAGCCGTCCACCGGAATTCCGGCAGGGCAGCAATCAGGCCGGCGACGACGCTGGTCTTGCCTACGCTCCGCGAATGCCCGCCAACTACGATGATCGCCATAACTGAGATTCCAGTATGCGAGATGTGGTCGAGAGAACGCCACAGAACACGAAATGCATAGTAGCGGATTGAAAAGATGGGGGCCAGCCCGCTCGCCGGATTAGCGACGCTAAAGATGTTGCCGCGGTGAATTGCTGTGTTAGACTTTGCCGCATTTCCACGGAAATCGAAAGGAGCCGCTGGTGGCTAGCGAAGGCACGCGCAGGGAAGGAAAAAGAGATTCGGACGCGGGCCTTGCCCGCTTTGGGTTGGCCCTGGCGAACTGGAGCGAGCGTTGGTTCCCTGATCCCTTAGTGTTTGCGCTGGCGGGAATAGTGATCGTTTTCCTTATTGGCCTTTGTTTGCGGCAGCCGGCCAGCCTGCTGGCTATTCAGGGAGGAAAGAATTTCTGGACGCTGGTTCCTTTCACCATGCAGATGGTGATGATCATCATTGGCGGATATGTGGTTGCTACGACACCGCTAGTGAATCGCCTGATTGCGGCGCTGGCGAAGCTGCCCAAGACCGGGCGAAGTGCAATTGCGATGATCGCCTTGTTTTCCATGTTGACGTCGCTGATTTCGTGGGGTCTGAGCCTGATCTTCAGTGGATTGCTGACTCGCGAGATGGCGCGCCGGGTGAAGGGCATGGACTACCGCGCCGCCGGAGCTGCTGCCTATCTTGGATTGGGCGCGGTTTGGGCACTTGGCCTCTCCTCCTCCGCGGCGATGATGATGGCCACGAAAGCCGCGATCCCTGCTCCGCTGTTTGCGATTTCCGGCATCCTTCCCCTGCGGCAAACACTGTTCCTGTGGCAAAACATTGCGATGGCTATCGTGCTGATTGGGATGTCGGTGGCGATTGCCTACTTCTCGGCGCCTTCACCGGAAAACGCGCGCACCGCTGAATATTTCGGAATCGATAGCGGTCCCGTGAATCGCCAATTAGAACCTCGCACCAAGCCGGGAGAATGGCTGGAGTACAGCCCGCTCTTGACGCTTTTCGTCGCTGGGCTCATCACCTGGTACCTCATTGACTTCTTCCGGAGCTCGCCGCAAGGTGCGTTGGCAGCATTGGACCTCAACACATACAACCTGATGTTCATCACCGCCGGGCTGCTCCTGCATTGGCGGCCCCGCAATTTCATTCGTGCCGTTGCTGACGCGGTTCCGGCGACGGGCGGCGTGCTCATCCAGTTCCCGTTCTATGCGGTTATCTTTGGAATGATCGTGGGCACCGGCATTTCGACCTGGCTGGCCGACCTGTTTGCACGCATCACTACGACGGGGACCTATCCTCTTCTGGTGGCGCTCTATTCGGCCATTCTCGGGACGTTCGTTCCTTCGGGCGGCAGCAAGTGGGTCATCGAAGCGCCCTATGTTTTACAAGCTGCCAACTTGCATCACGTCCATCTGGGCTGGGTGGTGCAAATCTACAATGCTGCGGAGGCGCTGCCGAACCTGGTCAATCCCTTTTGGATGCTTCCTCTGCTTGGGTTGTTGAAGTTGAAAGCGCGCGATCTCGTCGGATATACCGTGTTGCAGATGTTGCTGCACATCCCGGTCGTATTCTTCCTCTGCTGGTGGTTCGCACGCACGCTTGTCTATGTGCCGCCGATGAAGTGACGGTGAAGATTCGCGCAGGAGGTTCCATGGCTGAAGTAGCGTACACATCGAACGTGCGTATTGAGCGCATCAACGGACCGCTTCGGCGGGCCTATCTGCCGGGTGAGCCGCTACCGGTGATGTTTAGCGTCCACGGCGGTATCGCCAAACATTACGGCATCGACGAGAGTCGCTTGCCTGAGCCGCATGCCGCGACGATCGACTACGTCGTTGCGGCGCTGGGCGGTTGAATGCTCGGCACCTTTGCCGGCGCGCTGGATGCGCGCAAAGTCAACGCCAAAGAAAGCCGACTCACATGCGAGGTGCGCGGCGAAGTGGAGAACGAAGCGGGAGTGCTGGTGATCAAGCGCGTGCACGTGGCGCACACCTTACGCTCCGAAGATCCCGACGGCATTCGTGACAGAGTGGAACGTGTTCACAGCGTTTACGCCCAGAGCTGTCCTGTGTATCGCTCGCTGAGTCCAGCGTTCGCGATCACATCGAGCGTGCAGATCGAGAAGGTGGGTGGTGCGCAGGGACTCGATTCGGCCTCGTGAATCGGCGCGGGGCTTGCCGATGCAGGTTGGATAGGATGCGGACCGAAGGGATATGTCAGATTCTCCCACAGAAGTGGTAGCAAAAGTTTTCACCCCCAATTAGGGATTATCGTTTCGGCCTCGGATGACCCCGCAACCATTTACATTCCTGTAACTTACCGGAAGTGACCCAGGTTTTTCCGGCTTGTGATCTCACATTGGTATTGTGTCGTGTATCACAGGGTCAAGTGAGCTATGTCCGTCAGTTGGCGCTCATTCCTCAAATACATTTGCCCCCCAAGGCCTAGTCTGCAAAGGGGTTTCTGTGTCCGCAAGGCACAGGTGCTATGCTGTCAGGCCAAATTTGCGTTTGCTCGGGAGGCGAAATGCGTAATCTACTCCGATCAAAAGGGTTGTCGTCCCTCCTCATGTTGCTGTGTCTCTGTAACCCAGCATTAATGAATGCTGCGAACCCAGAGAGCCCAGCGATGCCGGACGGGGCAGCAGCCGCGGCGCCAGATCCTGCTCCAAATGGCGTCAACCTATCATCCCCGAATGCCGTCTTGCTGAACCTGTTGGTCAGTAAGGGCATTCTCACTTCAGGAGAAGCCGCGAGTCTGAATGCTGCTAGCGGACAAAGCGGAACTCAGCAATTGCTGCTGCTCCTCAAGCAGAAAGGTGTGATCACCGATTCGGACGTGGCCTCGATGCAGACCTCGTTCGTCACCACCACCGCCGAACACACAATGGCAGATACGCAGTCGGCAGATACCTTGTTGACCGCGCAAATGGCGACTCCCAGCCAGGCCGCTGGTACCCCCAAGCCGAAGGAAGCTCCCAAAGGTCCGACGGTGGTTCCGGCGATCGCCCCGGTACGAGTGCTGCCGGTCGACCCGCCCAGCAAGGGCAGTGTGGAGGGAATCTCCCTGGGAGCGGTGAAAATGCGCCCCTACGGATTTATCAAGGCGACGATGGCTTATGACACCAGCGATCCACGCGGCGACGACTTCATCGTGCCGGGATTCCTCAACAGCGACACAGGGCCGAACAAGAATCCGGAATTCCACATCAAGGCACGCGCCACGCGTATGGGCAGCCGGTTCGAGTGGCCTGACATGAACGGAAAGATGATCATCACCGGCCAGATTGAAGCGGATTACGAAGGCAACTTCAGCCGAGCCGACAACCGCAACGTTTCGAGCATCCGCAGCAATGCGTTGCAGTTGAGACTGGCTTATGGGCGCATCGATTATGCCACCAGCGACAAGACGGACCTGTTCTTCGAAGGCGGGCAGGATTGGACCATCTTCGGCTCGAGCGCGTTGATGAACCTGTTTGAGACTACGTTTTTTGGCGCGTATTGGGGCAACATTTACGAGCGTTCTCCGCAGTTCAGATTTGGTGTGGTGCAGAAGCTGGGAGGCTCGCGCAATTTCAAATTCACACCGGAATTCGCGATCATGATGCCTAGCGAGGGCATCACTCCTGCTGACAGCGTCACCTGTACGATCGCCAAGCTAGACACCGCAACTGCCTGCACTTTTGTTAACGGCCTGGGCAATCAGCTTGGCTATGGTGAACGGCAAGGCGCAGACTACGCGGCGCCTGAACTGGAAGCCAGAACCGTGCTGCAGTTCCAGCTGGACAAAGCTCCCGGCGTAGTGCCTGCTCAGATTCTATGGAGCGGGTTCTACACCCACCGCCAAGCCACTGTGCTCGGGTCGGCGGTGCCGGCGGCTTTTAAGTCCTCTTTCCCGACTGGTGTAGATGTCAGCACGCCAGGTTATGGAAACCAGATTGCCGTGTCACTTCCTACCCGGTGGTTAACGGTGGTTGCCAGCGGATATACGGGAGCTGACATGCGGTTCTTCTTTGGCGATCAGCTCAACTCCATCTACAACTACACCGGAGGGCTCACAGGGACCGCGAACGCGGCTTCGGTGGACGGCGCCTCAACTGTGGTATTCGGCACCAACGGAAACGGAGTCGCTGTGGTAGCTCCGCAGAAGCCGGTCAGGGATTACGGCGGCTTTGTGCAAGTCGGCCTGCCCTTGTCGCGTTGGTTCGATGCCGATCCGAAGGGTCGCAATGCTGGATGGCAAGCCTACTTTGAGTACGGCGTCGATGCCTCCAACACTGCCGACTTCCGCAAGGCAAAGAACGTCGGAACAAACGGCGCTGGGCCGTACAAAAGCAGCCTGAAGGCCGGCACTCTGTTCTACAAGCTGAACAACTACGTACAGTTCGGCTTCGAAGAAAGCCAGTACCAGAGTTATGCATTGAAGAACAACAAAGGGGTGTGCACGACTCTGATCGCAGGAAAGCCGAATTGCACCTCGACCGACTGGCGTACGGAGTTCGGCCCCATCTTTACGTTCTAGTTCTGGGCTAAGGCAGTGGTAACACCGAGATAGCTGTATCCCAAGTTGACGCATAAGGTGGTGGGAGGCATTCGCAATCGCGAGTGTCGCTCGCCCGCCTTCGGTCAGCCCTAGGAGGAGTATCGTGCCGGAATAGTTCTCAAGGTCATCTGACAATTGATTGGCAGGTCGCAGCAACATCCTTGACAGTCTTTACTTCAAAGTAGGGCTGTTCGCGAACACTTGACGCGGTCCCGGGCTGGGTCGTGTCGAGGGTTCTGATTCTGGGTTGACCGGTGATCTCGACCTCGTGGTCTACAAGCAACTTCAGCTTGCGGGAGTCGGAGAGCCGCTCGGCTGTATTTGTTTGGTCTACGAGGATGTAGTGGCCTTCCGAGCGTTGCAGACAGCCGCGGATGGTAGCCGGGCCGGCTTTGCCAGTAGAAGCCTGGCTGTCGTTGCTAGATTGACCACTGGCCGTCGCTTGCAGCAACGCCATGGACATAAGAAGCAGCAGGGGGAGCATCGGCAATTTATTCATGGTAGCCTCCTGGGCTCAGGGCTTGATTTCCGAGGCACAGGCTTAGAAGTAGTCGGTACCCTCGGCTTGCTTCCGGATCGCTGGTTGGCGAAGCCAGAACCTTTTGAACATGGTTAAAGGTGTATCGCCACCAAGAGTATGAAATGATGTGCCAGCAAAGGCAAATCACATATATATTGTTGGGCTCTAGTGTTCTACGGGAAAGCTCAATGGAGCAGAGTTGCTCTCGACCTACTGTCAGCGCGTTCAGAAAACTGGGAGGTTGTTATGAATACGTTTCCCATCATGTTGGGCACGTTGTGTGTTTTCGCCCTGGCTTATCGCTACTACAGCGCGTTCATCGCGGCCAAAGTGCTGGTGCTCGACGATCGCCGCACCACCCCTTCCCATACTTACGAAGACGGACATAACTATGTTCCTTCGCCGAAATGGGTGTTGTTCGGGCATCACTTCGCCGCGATTGCCGGCGCCGGGCCCCTCGTGGGACCGACTCTGGCTGCGCAGTTCGGCTTTGCGCCCGGCTTCCTCTGGATTCTGATTGGTGCGGTGCTGGCCGGTTGCGTGCACGATTTTACAGTGCTGGTGGCGTCAGTACGGCACAAAGGCAAGTCTCTCGCCGATGTGGCTCGCACCGAGATTGGTCACGGAGCAGGTCTGGTTACGATGATCGCGCTGCTGTTCATCCTGCTGGTCACGCTCGCTGGACTCGGCGTCGTAGTGGTGAATGCATTGGCGAACAGTCCTTGGGGTGTGTTCACGATTGGCTGGACGATTCCAATCGCCATCGCCATGGGTTTGTATATGTTCAAGAGCACACCGGGCCAGATTAAGATCGCAGGCCCGAGCGCGGTAGGTGTGGTATTGCTGATCGGCGCGGTCATTGGCGGCCGCTGGTTCGCCGGCTCTGCCTACGCTTCCATGCTCACCTTCAACGGGCACCAGATTACGTTGCTGATGGCGCTGTATGGATTTATCGCCTCGGTGCTGCCGGTCTGGTTCCTGCTCGAGCCACGCGATTATCTGTCTACCTACATGAAGCTGGGAACCATCGCGCTACTCGTCATCGGTGTCTTCATTGTTCACCCCAACATTCAATTTCCCATGGTGAGCCAGTTTGTCCATGGCGGCGGACCGATCATCAAGGGCAAACTCTTTCCCTTCCTGTTCGTGACCATCGCCTGCGGGGCGATCTCCGGATTCCACTCGCTGGTGTCTTCCGGAACCACGCCGAAGATGCTCTGGCAAGAGACCGATGCGCGCTTCATCGGCTACGGTGCCATGATGTGCGAAGGCCTGGTTGCGGTGCTGGCGCTGATCGCCGCCACCTCGATGTTTCCGGGCGACTACTTCGCCATCAACAGCACTCCGGCGGTGTTCGCCAAGCTGGGCATGCACACCGTCAATCTCGACCTGTTCTCGAAGGAAGTGGGTGAGCAGCTCGCCGGCCGTACCGGCGGCGCCGTCTCACTTGCCATCGGCATGGCCCAGATTTTCAAAGGACTGCCGGGCATGGCAACGCTGACCAGCTACTGGTATCACTACGCGATCATGTTCGAGGCGCTGTTCATCCTGACTACAGTTGACACCGGCACCCGCGTCGCCCGCTACGTAATGCACGAACTACTGGGCAAGGTCCACAAGCCGTTCGCCAACACCGCCTGGCTGCCTGGGAACCTGGTTACGTCGGCTGTGGTGGTGCTCGCCTGGGGATACCTGATCTGGACGGGAAATATATCAACCCTGTGGCCGCTGTTTGGTACCGGCAATCAACTGCTGGCGACCATAGCGTTGGCGGTGGTGACGACCTTCCTGGTGAACATGGGTAAGGTGAAGTATGCCTGGGTAACCGCAGTCCCAATGTGCTTCGTCGGGGTGACGACGCTCACTGCCGGCTATCTATCCATCAAGACCATCTATTGGCCGCTGGCTCACCAGCCGGGCAAGGAGTTCCAGGGCTACCTGGATTCTCTGCTGATGGTAATTTTCATTGTCGGCGTAGTCGTGGTGCTGTTCGAAGCCGGGCGGCGATGCTGGGCTACCTTGCACGGTGCTCCGATCCCAGAGGAAGCCTTTGGCAAGCCGGAAATGGCAACCGTAAACATGGGTTGCTGTTAAGGCTTCGGTGGAGCGCGCTGTTGTTGGTTGTCATCATGAGGCCGTTTCGGCCGAGGGATCTGTTCTTGCCGGCAGCACGAATGGCGTTCCACTAGGAAGCATGGTGCGCAGGAGAGGCGGAGAGCAGATCCCTCGCTTTGCTCGTGATGACAAATCAGAAAAGTTAGTGAGCAGCAGTGAGAGCAGTTTTCTCGCTTCCCAGTGGAGTGCTTTCCTACAGCCCCAGGTAGGCTCGCCTGACCTCTTCCATACCTGCCACTTGGCGTGATTCGCCTTCGATGCTCACCCGTCCTTCGGTGAGGACGTAGGTGTAGTCGCTGAGGGCCAGCGCCAGGTGAACATTCTGCTCCACCAGCACGATTGTCATTCCGCGGTCGCGCAGCTTCTTCAAGGTGAGGAATAGTTGCTGCGCCAGCACGGGGGCCAGGCCCAGCGAGAGTTCATCGATCATCAGAACCTCGGGCTGCTGCATCAGGCCTCGTCCCATGGCCAGCATCTGCTGCTCGCCGCCAGAGAGCGTCGATGACTTCTGTTTGCGTCTTTCCTTCAAGCGCGGGAACATCTCGTACACTTCACCCAGGCTCTCGTTCTTTTTCTTGCGCGCTCGTGGGGCATAGCCACCCATTTCAAGGTTCTCCTCCACCGTCATGTCGGGGAAGAGCTGCCGTCCTTCGGGAACCAAAACCATTCCGAGATTCGCCTTGGTGTGCGGGGAAAGGTTGGTCACATCTTTGCCGCGTAACAGCACGTGGCCTCCCCATGGACGGACGCTGCCCATGATGCTGCGCAGGGTGGTACTCTTGCCGGCTCCATTTGCCCCCACGACGGTCGTCATCTTGCCAGGCTGCACCTTCAGCGAAATGCCCCAGAGCACCTGCACCTCGCCATAGCCGGACTTCAGGCCGTCGATTTCCAACAGAGCGGGCATCAGTTCTTCTCCATCAACTTCTCAGCAATTTCCTCATCGCCAAGATAGGCCTCGATTACCTGGGGATCGCCCGCAACCTCCATGGGGCTGCCTTCGGCCAGCTTCTCCCCGAAGTTAAGCACCACAATCCGGTCGGAAAGCTTCATGATGGCCTGCATCACATGCTCGATCATAAAGACAGAAACCCCACTGTCCTTGATGGCGAGGATCAGGTCGATCATCTGGGCGACTTCGGTGGGGTTGAGCCCGGCGAGCACCTCGTCGAGGAGCAACAGCTTTGGCTTTGCGGCGAGGGCCCGCGCTACTTCCAGCCTCTTCTTGCCTGCCAGGGTCAGGCTGCGCGCCGGAGCATTGGCGCGCTCCGCCAGCCCGATTCGCTTCATGACCTCATAGGCTGCTTCGCGGGCAGCGCTCAATCCCAGGGATTCCCGTCCGAAACAAGCGCCGACGGTTACGTTTTCCAGCACGCTCATGCCGTTCAGCGGCTTCACGATCTGGTGAGTACGCGCGATTCCCAGCTTTACCACTTCATTGGGAGCGGAGCCGGTGATGCCTTTCCCTGCAAAGGTGATCTTCCCCGTGTCGGGTTTGTACACGCCGTTCACGATGTTGAACAGGGTCGTCTTCCCCGCGCCGTTGGGGCCGATCAATCCCAGAATCTCGCGTTCCTGGATGGCGAAGCTTACGTTCGAAACGGCGTGTAATCCGCCGAAGCGCTTGCTTACGCCCGTGACCTCGAGCAGGTGAGTCACTCGATGACCTCACGTGAACGGGGCACGAAGCTGTAAAGCCAGCCGATCAGTCCACCGGAGGCAAACAGGACCACAATCAGCAGCAAGCCACCGGAGATAACCAGGTGAAAGTTCGAAAGCTTAGGCGAGGTCAGCAGGTAAGACCGGAGCCGCTCATACAGTCCAGCGCCCAGCGCCGCACCGATGACCGTTCCCTGGCCGCCCAGCATGAGCATGACGATGCCCTCCAGGGAAAGCATGTACTCGAAGGCGGTGGAGGGATCGATCATCGCGTTCTTGTAGAACATCAGCGCTCCGGCGACCGCTGGAAGGAATGCTGAAATGCTGTAGATGAGGGACTTGTACACGCGGGCGTTGATACCCAGTACAACCGCGGCATCCTCGTCCTCACGGATGGCAAACAGGGCAAGGCCGAACTTCGACCGCTTGATTGCCAGGCTTAATATCAGCGACAACGCCATCACGCCGATGATGAGATAGTAGGTGATCCACAGCGCTCGCATCGCTCCACCCAGCGGCTCATAAGCTTCAAACGCCAGGTACATCCCAGTGGACCTGCCCCAGGGATCGAAATTGGAAACGAAGGCGGACACCGCCACCAGAACGCCGATGGTGGCAAGCGCAAAATAAGCGCCACGCAATCGAAGAATGCCGATGCCGAAGGCCAAGGCGCAAAGGCTGACAACGACTCCCGCGGCCAAGGCGGCCCACGGTAGATGCCAGTTGCGGACAGTGATCAGGTACAGCCCGACGTAACCTCCCAGCCCATAAAAAACGATGTGGCCGAAGTTAACGTACCCGGTGTAGCCGATCATGAGGTTCAAATTACTGACCAGAATAATGGCCACGGCTACCAGGATGAGGTCTTCCCGCAAAGAGGCATCGTTGGCTCGCGTCGGAAGATAAACAAAAATCGCCGACAGCAGAAGGATCAGCCAGAACGTTGGTCGGCGAAAGATCACGCTGTTGCCCTCCCGAAAATGCCGCGAGGAAACAGGATCAGGACCACGACGAAGAGGCCAAACTCGATGAGCGGGATCCAACTTACCGCAATGAAGGGAGTGACCGCGCCTTCCAGCAGACCGAGCAGCACTCCTGCCGCCAACGCGCCCAGCGGCTTGCCCAGTCCGGCCAGCACCGTCACCACGAAGCTCTTCAATTGATACACGGCACCAGAAAGAATGGTGAACGGGAAAAGCGTCGAGACCAGTGCGCCCGAGCCCACTGCCAGAGCGATGCCGATACCGAAAGCAATCGCCAGCACCGCGGTGGAGGAGATGCCCATCAGTTCGGCGGCTTCCCGGTTATCGGCCACGGCGCGGATAGCCTTTCCCGGTCGCGTGCGGTAGAGGAACAATTCCAGCGCCAGGGCCATGACCACTGCGGCGCCAGCGGCCGCGAGGTGGTTGCCGGTAAAGGTGTAGGCGCCGAAGGTGAGCCCGGGCAAGCTGAAGTTCACGTTGTAAGGGCTGGTGCTCCACAGCGCCGTACCAATGCCGATGACAATCATGTTGACGGCGAAGGTGGAAAGCAAGCTCATCAACTGGGCGCGGCCCACCACCCGGTGCACCGACAGCCAGTAGACAAATATCCCCAACAGGAGCCCAAGCACCACGATAGGGAGCAACAGCAGGTACGGGTTCATGGCGGTCGCCGTGAACAGCAGGTACATGGCGAACATGCCCAGCGCGATCATGGCGCCGTGGGTGAGATTGATGACATCCATGACTCCCCAAATGAGGCTCAGCCCCATGGCGGCGAGTCCGTAGACTGCGCCCACCAGCAGGCCGTCAATCATAGATGCAAGAATTCCCGACATTTCTGGTCTGCGACTACTGCCGAACCTCCCGAGAGAGCTAGCGGATGGGATACTTCAAGTCAGCGCTCTTAGCGGCCAGCGGCCAGACCACCTGCTTGACCAGCTTGCCGGCCTTGTCCTTTTGCCATTGAGCCAGAACCATTGCGTGTCCCACCTGCAAACCATGCTCGTTTGCTGCGGTTGCAAACTTCGTGCGTCCGTAGAAGGTGGTGATGTCGGTGTTGTTCAGTGCGGCCGATACCTTGGCCGTATCTGTGCCGCCCGCCTGCTCGATGGCGCGCTGCAGGATCATGCCGCAGGCATAGCCGCCGGCCGATTCATAGCTGGGCGGCGTTCCGTATTTTGCACTGTAAGCTTTGGCGAAATCTGCACCGCTGGGGCCGTATTGTGCTTTGAATGACGTTTGCGGCTCCCATTGCGATGGGACGATGACGCCAAATCCGGCGTCGCCCAACTCGGTCCACTGTGGACTGTCAGGGGCCACCAGCAGTGCGATCATCTTCAGCGGTACCTTGTGGCCGTAGAGTTGGCGCGCCAGCGTGGATCCGTCGGCGTAGTGGCCACCACCCAGCAGCACAGTCGCTTTGGCCGCGATCACCTTGTCGATGATGGCGCTGAAATCCGTGGTGTTGGGAGCGTAGGCTTCGCTGAAGGCCGAATTGAAGCCGAGTTGTTGGGCGTAAGGCTTGGCCGGAGTCACCACCGCGGTGGAGAACGATGCATCTTCATAAACGAAGGCCACGTTGGCTTTGGGATCCCTGGTCTTCAGGGCATCTAGTACGGCCGTCAGATATTGGGCGGCAGGGGCAAACATCTGGTAGAGATAGTGATTGCCCAACTTGTAGGTCTTCTCTTCAGCAGCTCCCGTGGTCAGCATGATCTTGCCGTACTGCTCGGTGACGACGGATGCGGTCGCAGTAAGCGGGGACGAATACGGGCTGAACATGAAGTCAGCTTTGTCCTGAAGGATCATGCGAGTGTAGAGCTGCTGAACTCGCTTTGAATTGGACTCGTCATCGTAGCTGACAAGCTGAATCTGATAGCTCTTGCCGCCGGCTTTAATGCCGCCGGCAGCATTGGTCTGGTCGCGCCACAGTTCGAATCCGCGGTACTGTTCCAGCGAATCGACGTTGAGTGCGCCGGTTTTGGAGACCGTGAATCCGATGGTTATTGTCGATTGAGCAAAGAACGGCGTGGTCAGAAACAAGCAGAAAGCAAGGAGAGCGAATCTCATTCGCGGCACAGTTCACCTCTCGATTTTCCGGGCGTGGGGGCAGCATAAGTCCTGCCAACACCGCAACCTGTGACCTCAGTTACGGAGTTAAGTGACGGTGCTCACATTAACATGCCGTCAGGCGAAGCGGCAGAGACAGCTTGTGGTCCGCCGAAGATACAGAGCTTTTACGGCGAGGGGGGAACCGCCTTCCGGATGATCCTCAATCCGGACGAGATGGCGATCCATAAGGATAGGTATGTGTCATTGCCCCAACATCGAGGCCGCCGTAAGCGCGTAAATCTCGGCGCATCGGACAATATTGCGAGATGGGAACGAACTCGTTCGGTCCATGCGAGACGGTCAGCAATCCCGGTCCATAGGCGAACGCGGGAATGTCGTGAGCCGCATAGAATCGCGTTTCGAGTAAGCCTGGGCACATCTCGAACGCGGGATCTCTACCGGTCGCGCTCGCTATATGCCGCGACAGAATGACGCCGAGGGGATCTCCCGCCGGAGTCGCCGCGGCGGCTTCCTCCTGAAGGGTCTCGATTTCGAAGCCTTCCAGCGCTTCGCGCAACCTGCGCTTTTCTTCTTCGAGGTTTTCTTCGGGATTGATGCGGCGGTCGATCGTGAAAGAACAGAAATCGGGAGTCACGTTGAAATTCGTACCAGCCTCGATTCGCCCGCCAAGCATCAGAATGGACTTTCGCGCTGCTGCCGGAGCGATGTTGTGTTGCGTTTCGCGGAGTTCTACTTCATTCTTCAGGGCAACTAGCCGCATGATCGCCGGCAGCGCGCGTTCGAACGCGTTCACGCCTTCGAATTGCCGGCCGACGTGCGCCGCCTTCCCACGCATGGTGGCGCGCAGCGAAATGGCACCGCGGTTGGCGTTCCAGATGACGCCGCCGGTAGGCTCCGGCGTGAGCATGCCGACTGCGTTTTTCCCAAGCAGCCCGCGTGCATCTAGATGCGCGAGACCCGCGCGGCCCGGCGGTTTCTTCGTCTGGCACCAGTACGATTCCGATACGGCCGGTATTAAGAAGCCCTTCATCACGCGCCGCGACAGCTGCGTAAATCATCGCAGCCAGTCCGCTCTTCATGTCTGACGATCCGCGACCGAACAAATTTGCACCTTCGACACGTGGCTGAAACTGATCGCGGCTCTGCGCGGGAACTACATCGTAGTGACCGCTGAAATAGAGCGTTCGCGGGCCGGTTCCAACCGATGCGAGCACACACGCGCCTTCACGTCTCACATCGTTGAAGCCGAGTCTGTCCAATCGGTCGAAGAGAGTGCGGGCGCATTCCTCGTAGTGATTCCCAGGCGGATTCTCGGACGGAATCGCAATCAACTGCTTCGTAAGATCAAGCATCGCCGGCTCGGAGAGCCGTTCGCGCAGTCGGGATGAAAGCTGCTCAGTATTTAGGGTCTCCATTTCGCTGGATTGTCCTTCTGTGCCAAATCGCGAATAGCGCTGCCCAATGTTGCCACAACGGTGGGTCGAACTCGTGGTGTCTGAGGCGCTTCGAACGTAGGTTCCCAGCCTTCCCACGACCAACGCCCTAAGCCTCCTAACTGCGTACTGTTTTCCCGGCAAGCAGGGAGTGTACCAACGCATCAGCGAGCCAGTCCTGATAACGCTGGGGAGACCACCCACGCTCGGACACCAGCATGCGGTACACATCCCCTCCAGTAAGCATCCAGAAGATGTCGCGCGCGGCCTTGTGGCTGAGTCCAGGTCGAAGCCTTCCCGAGTCGCGAAGGAATTTGATCATGCCTTGCTCCTTGTCGTAGCGTAGACGCTCTCGCTGTTGTTGCAGATTAGCCAGTTCAGGCGCCACCACGCCCGCGCCGCGCATGAGATCGAACGCCGCACTTTGAGCGCCGCGAATCTGCTTGGCAACGCCCGCCGCGAGCCGCAAACGGGTCTCGGGATCGCTCGCACCCAATGCCTGCCGCACGACCTTTTCGTAATCGGCTCCAAACGTGGATTGATCAAGAAGTGCGATCAGAATTCCCGTCTTCGACTTGAAGATGGCATACACGCTTGGGGCAGATACCTCCGCCCGCCGGGCGATCGCTTCTATGGTCATTCCGGCATAGCCTTCGCTCTGCAAGAGCTGCCGCGTGGCCTCGACGATGCGACGGCGGGTGTCTTCCGCCTGGCGCTGACGAACTAACGATTTGTAGGGGCGCTGTTTTGTTTTCGGCAACGACCAAATTCTAGCATCGTCTATTCACTAGAGTCATCTATAGCCATTATAAAAAGAACGCACTGTGCGCCAGACGGCGTTCCAGAAGGAGAGACCTTATGAAGCTGGTTGTACTGGGAGCTACCGGAGCTACCGGACTGGAGATCGTTGGCCAGGCGCTTGAACGCGGCCATTCTGTCAGCGCGCTGGTTCGCTCGCCGGAGCGGCTGGAGCGGTTTGCGGATCGCATCAGCGTCAAGCAAGGAAACCTGCTGAACAATGCTGACCTCGAACAGGTTATCCGGGGTCACGATGCGGTCATATCGGGATTTGGGCCGCGACTGCCTGTATCGAAAGCTGACGCACACCTTCTCGAGCAGTTCGCTACCGCGCTTACAAACGCAATGCTACAAGCGGGAGTGAGGCGTGTCGTTGTCGAGTCGGTGGCTTTCCTGTTCAGGGATTCAATCATCCCGCCTGCCTACATTTTCGGCAAGTTGCTATTTCCGGGCATCGTTGCGGATGCTTCCGCGATGGAGAAAATTTTTGAAAAGAGTGGGCTCGATTGGACGATGGTGCGCCCGCCGGAACTGACTGACAAGTCTTACACCGGGAAGTATCGTGTTCGAGAGGGACACCTCCCTCGCTTCGGTTTCAAAGTCTCGCGTGCAAATGTGGCCGATTTCATGATCCAAGCGGTCGAGAATCGCTCCTCGATCCGGAAGGTCGTGGGTGTATCGAACTGACACTGCCGCAAATAGAAATGAGGTCTGTATTTTTGCTACTTACATCATTGTCCATTGTCCTGGTGGCTGCCGCTAACACCCACGCGGCCGCTCTGGATTTCTCCCGCGATCAGAGCATTCCTCACCAGGTGTGAACCGTCCCGGAGGTTCAGCTCTTCGTGGGTTGCGGCTTCCCTTTCAACGGGCGTGGCGTCAGTTCGGTGGTCAAGGGCTCAGTGAGGACCTGGGCGTTGGACGGCTCTGCCGCAGCGAGAGCCTCGGCATCAGTGTAGCGGCGGTTCATGAGATAGGCGCGTGCAATGGCGTAAGGCCCGGCTGCAACCTTCTTCAGTACCTTCTTGGTGTTCCACAATGCCTGTTGCTTAGAGCAGGCGAAGAGGTCGCCGCTGGCCAGCTTGGCAGCTTCGGCGGCCGTGGTTGTTCGAAGAATCCCAAAACGCCCAATCACGCGACAGCCCTCCACGTGCTGGACAGTGGAGGTCGGTTCGGAACTAAAGAGATTCTGATAGCCGGCTCTGGCCGCCGCAGCAGCGATGGGAAGTGAATACGACCCACCCGGCACGGATCCGCAAGTGACCGCACCGCCGATGACACTCTCCAGCTTTTGCCGGCTGACATTCCACTCCGTGTACATCTGCTCCGGAGTACAACTCCACATGGGGATGGGGTGCGAGCAGGTATGTGAACCAATACAGTGGCCGCGGCTGGACAGATCGCGCAATTCCGCCGAATTCAGGAAGCCACGTGCTCCGATGTAATCGGTTGGGATGAAAAAGTGCCCTCGCCAGCCGCGACGCTCCAGGTGATCGGCAACATACAGCGAGCTGGAACCGCCGTCATCCATGGTGAACAAGAACGAGGCTTCCCAGTTCTCGTCGGTTATGCGGACCGGCTTCTGGCGGATTGAGGATTCAATGGCGGTCAGATGTTGCTCGAACTGCTTCTCGGTGAGCTTGTAGTGATCGGCGCCGATGATACCAAAGCCGGAGAGCCCGAAGCCTCCCGCCGGGACAACATCGTGATACATCAGCGCCAGAGCTTTTGCCATTTCTCTTCTCGCCGCGGCCAGCCTGGTGCCGCGTAACGTAGCGCTCATGCACAGGCTGGCAGAGCTTCCTCAAATTCAGCATGGGCTGAAACGGCTTGCCATGTCAACCGTAGTGTTGGGTATAGTGGTCACGTGGAGAACCAGGACCAGCCGAAGAACGACCAGCCGGAGACCAAAGCGAAAGCCTCCTCGGGACTGGTAACCGACCTGCTGAAGCAGGGCAAGTCTTACCGGGAGCTGTTCGACCAGGTGCTTGTTCCGTTGCAGACGAAGGGAACGAAGTCGCCGTTCTTCTGCATGCATGGCGATACCGGGCGCGCCATCTTTTTTGCCCTGGCGAAGCGCCTGGGCTCGGACCAGCCCTTCTACGCCGTGCAGTGTGTCGGCTTGGACGGCAAGACCGCGCCGCTCACCAAGCTTGAGGAAATGGCCGCTCACTACATCCCGCAGATACGCAAGGTGCAGCCCACCGGGCCATACCTGCTCGGCGGCTTCTGTATGGGTGGAGCGCTGGCGCTGGAAATGGCGCAGCAGCTTCAGGCCGCTGGCGAGAAGGTCGCGCTGGTCGCCATGCTCGACACCCACGCACCATGGATGGTCCGCTCGACCAAAGAAGCGTCGCCTTACGGCTTGACTACCAGGATCAAGGACCACTACCAGAATCTGCGCAAGATACCGCGCAGCGAGATCCGCAAATACCTGGCCATGCGAGTGGAGAACGTGGGGTTCATCATCAAGCGCCAGCTTTGGGAGCTGGCCTATCGGGTGTACAAGCTCACAAAACGCCCCCTGCCCAGGTTCCTATGGGACATCGAGTCCGTTAACACACACGCCTTTCTGGAGTACAAGGCGAAGCCGTACGACGGTAAAGTCGTGATGCTGGTGACGGATGGCACGGTGAGCCGCTTCAACTGCGAGCACCTCGGATGGTCGCACGTCCCCAAGGATGGGCTGGAGATTCGGCGGGTGCGCGGCCTGCACGACACCATCATGAATGAACCCCACATCAAGCCCTATGCCGCGGAGTTGAAAGCGGCGATCGCCGAGGCGCTGGAGTCCATCTCCGGAGCGTGCGCCTCGGCCAGCGTGCAGAGTCCGGGAGCGTCGGGGAAGTAGGGAAGCGCGTCTGGGTTAGATTAAGACGAAGCACTCATTCCAGGGAAACCAACTGCCATGCGCGTGCCGGCAATCGCGTGTACCTTGAATTTCGCTGCGGTTTCATCTACAGCATCGCTCACACCTTTGTAAGAGCCGTAATCGTGCCAGACGATCACTCCCTGCGGAGTGATGTGCTTTAGCGCGTTCTGGGTATCTTTGACGACGTAATCGTAGTGGTGGCAGGCATCGATGAAGATCAGGTCGAACGGGCCGGGCAACGCCGACCAGTCAATCTTGGCGGAGTCGCCAAGCACTTGCTGGATTTTGCTTTCGTACGGAGTGTTATGGAATCGCCGGCCGATGATTCTGGTATCGGGAACATTCTGAAAAACCTCCGGCAATTCAAACGAGAGCTTCCCGTCCCAGTCGGGCGGCAGATCGAGAGTGACGATCTGTGCGTCGGGAGGAGTATTGGCCGCAAGGTTCAAGGTGGTGCTTCCGTCAAAGGTGCCCAGTTCGAATATTTTCTTGGCGCCTGTGTATTTCAGGATCGCCAGTAGAACGCCGATCTCTTCCAGCATGGGGGTCGCGACTAGATTTGACTTGTAGGCCTCGACAATCAAGACTGAAGTCGACTCAATCCCGGGAAGTACCTGGCTAAGTTCCATCCGCGGCAAATTACCCCAAAGCCAGCCATGAAACAGGCGAACGCGCGGATCGACGGGCATCACCATTCGCCAGCAGAACTTCGCGGCGTCCCCCGGCGATCTGACTTCACGAAAGAACTTCTTTGCGCTTCGGACCACCAAACCTGGCACGCTTGACGCTCCTCCTTTTGGAAAGTGGGTCTTTTCGTAGCTTTATTAATGGACAGTCTTCGTCTCAGTTTAACAGGGCGATGAGAACCGCGTTCTCAACCGTCTCTCAACCCGATGTCCAACATCGGTTAACTCCGCTGCACCGTAATTAAGGCACAATGGATGCATGATCGTTTACTTCCTTCGCCACGCCAGTGCCGGCCAGCACACGCTCAATCTCAAGCAGGACGAGAAGCGCCCCATCGACAAGATCGGAGAACGGCAGTCGCGAGATGTCGGCCGCATGCTCGCCGCACTTAAGGCTGAGGTGGACGCGGTAGTCTCCAGTTCGTTAACTAGGGCGATGCAGACGGCGGAACTGGCGGCGAGAGAGTTTGGTCACAAGCAGAAGGTCGTAGTCAACGACGCGATGCGTCCTGAGGCGAGCTACGACCAATTCCACGACTTACTGGTGCAATACAGCAGGAGCAAGGCGATCATGGTGGTTGGCCACAATCCCAGCATCACCGAGTTTCTCGTGCACCTGCTGACCGGCAGCGAAAACTGTGATGGCATCGAGCTTAAGAAGGGTGCGGTTGCAAGGGTGGACGTGCAGGAAGGGAAGGGCGTATTGAATTGGCTGATCACACCAAAGATGGCGAGTAAGCTTCAGTCCGGTTCCGCGAAGAGCTCCCGCCCGAAGACTTCACGGAAATAGTCCTTTTCCTGTTCCACCGCCCACAGTTCCAGCTCAACCCCTTCCGTGGTGGCCGGCGTCAAACGCAGGGATACACGCTCATCCTGTCCAATCCTGATTTGCAGGTCCCTGACCGGGCCTCGTCGGCTTTGATCGAGGGCGCGCGCCAGCCGCAACAGCGCCACAGCTTTCGGCACGCGGTTCTGATCGGCCGAAGGAAGAATGCGAATGTTGCGGTCGCTGGGACTGGGCAAAGACTTACCCACGTAGCGCGAGATGGCAGCGATGATCAGGCGCTGCACCGGGGTGTACCCGAAAATCTCGGAATGAGCGATGACGTAATAGGTGTGGCGGCGCCGGCCGGAGCGATTGATGTAGGAGCCGACCTCGTGCAGCATGGCGGCCGCCTCCAGCCAATCGGCATATTGTGCCGGAAGCTGATGGACGGGTTGCAGGCGGCGAAAAAGCTGAGTCGCCAAATCGCGGATGCGCCGGGCAAACAGCAAGTCGACCCCGTAGTGCTTGCCCGCGGCCACAAGCGCGTCCTGGCGTTCCGACTCCACACGCTCGGCCATGGCGGAGCTGGTGCTGTAGTCGGCCATCATCTGGGCCAGAAGGCCGTCGCGCAACCCGAGAGGCAGATAGCGGAAATTGCGCAGCTCGCACATCTCCAGCAGCTCAGAGAACACCATAGCTCCGGCGATGATGATCTCGGCGCGCTTGGGACCGATACCCCGTAGCGCCTGACGCTGTGCCAGGTTGCGGCGGCTCAGCTCCTTAGTGATTTTCGAGATTGCAGCCTGTGGCACAGCGGGCGATTTCGAGCTGTCAGCTTCTTCGCCGCGCTCGCTGTACAACGCCGAGAGTGCCGCCGGGGTTCCTGAGGTGGCAAGCACGGCCTGCACCTTCGCCTCGATAACCCGCCGTTGCACGCGCGCAATTTCGCGTTGGATCAGGCCGCGCATCTGTTCGAGTTCGTTCTTGCGCGGCGGGTCGGAATGGACAAACGTCTGGGTGAGGCGGACGGCGCCAATCGGTAGGCTGACCATTTCTGCGATATGGCCGTGATCGGAGAGCGTCAGTTCGCAACTGCCGCCGCCGAGATCGATGAGCAAGGCCCGTGTGTTTCCGATACGGGCATTCGACAAAATGCCCAGGTGGATCAATCGCCCCTCTTCCAAGCCGGAGATGATCTCCACTCTCCATCCGGTAGCTGTGCGGACCCAGTCGACGAAAGCTCGGCTGTTGCGCGAGTCGCGCAGTGCGCTGGTCGCCACGACGCGCACGCGATCGGCTGCGTAGCTCTGAGTGGCACGGAAGAAACGCTGCAAAACCTGTATGGTCTGGGCCATCGCTTGGGGCTCGAGCGAACCGTTGGCGAAGACACTGGCGCCGAGGCGCGTGACTTCGCGGTCCTCGAAGACGGTTTTCAGGCGATCACGATTGGTTTCGGCAATCTTGAGCCGGACGGAGTTGGAGCCAATGTCAACCGCGGCGAATGTGGGCATATGCTCTGCTCAGGGACACCGTTTCGACCTCAGGCCGCGGTGCGGGACTGTGCTGCGCTGGAACCGGCGCCTGCGCTGCGGGGCCGCCTGCGTCAGGCGGCAAGCTGCTCCGGTTGCAGGCGAACCACTCCTCCTTGGCATTTTGGCACGTCTCCTGCAATTGCCGAAGCCTCTTCTCTTCCGCGGCTTCGAAAGATCCTCGAGGGAACGCCGTTTTGGCGGCTGGATCGCCTCATGAGGTGGAAGATGCGGCGCCCAGCCTGACGGTCATCGATGCCGGAAGGAAAGGCCGTCAAAGATTGAGACGTGCTCGCCAGCGCAGGCACAGGTTAAAGTCCGCTTTGCGACAGTGGGCAGCCAACCAGTCAACCGTAATCCCACTCTGAATAGCTGCAACCGTTGCCTGCTTCGACTGGCGTCCGCCTCGGCGGATTTAGCCCGGGTTGTCCGTTCCCCAAGGGGAGACCATCAATGACGTTCCGGCCCGTCTTCTTGTTCGCCTGTTTTGCCTTTTTCGCAATCGTGAGTTCCACCGCCGCGGCTCAAGTGCCGGATTGCACGCTCACCGGACACCAGACCGTCCCCGGTTGCCAGGCAGCGTCCGCACTCGCGACGGTCCCCTTAGTACGAATCGTTGCTACTCCTGAGGAGATTCCCCCTGGGGGGAGCGCGAGCTTGTCGATCACTGCCGGCGGCGCCACGCGCGTCACGGTCACCGACTCGGTCGACGGACAGCGATGGGTGCTTGCCGCCGATGGCGGGTCCATCAGCGTTTCGCCTGCGTCGACTGCCACCTACCAGGTAACTGCGGTTGGCCCTTCGGGAACCAGCCACGCCGCAACTCAAATCAGGGTTGAATCGCCGGGAAGCGTTCTGGCGGTGAATCATGTCATCTTCATGCTTCAGGAAAACCGCAGCTTCGACACCTACTTTGGGATGTTGAATCCCTATCGACGTGCGCGCGGCTGGAATATCGGCGACGACCACAAGACCCACGATGTGGACGGCATTGACGATAAGCTGAACTCCATCGTCAACTACGACGATGAAAATCAGCCCTTCTACCTGTTTCACACCACCAGCAGCTGCCTCGATGACATGACGTCATCGTGGCTGGAAAGCTATGGCGACGTGAACCGTTACGATTTCACGGTAAATCGGCCCATCCTGATGGACGGATTCGTCCACACAGCGGAGAATTTTGCGAAAAACCACGGCGGCACTGGCGACTTTACCGACCTCGTCGGCCGCCGCGCCATGGCGTATTACGAAGACGTAGACTCCACCGGGCTCAATCCCGAGCTCAACTACTACTACTACATGGCGTCGCAGTTTGCGATTGCGGATCGCTGGTTTTCGCCGGTTAGCAGCAAAACGATTCCTAATCGCATCGCGACCATGACGGGCGGGACGACAGAGGGGTATGCTTTCGATCCAGGGTCTGACGATCACGCTTCTCAGTTCAAAGCCATGACCATCTTCGAGGCGTTGTCGCGCAAGGGTGTCTCGTGGAAGATCTACTATTCACTGCTGAATGACGACGGTTCGCCGTCAACGACGTTCTCCTACTTCACCTACTCGAACAAGTTCATCTACAAGGACCAGAATGGCCATTGGGTGATCGATTCGACGCACATCGCGCCCATCTCGCAGTACTTCCTCGATGTGGCGAACGGCACGCTTCCCAGTTATTCGTTCATCGAAACCAAGTACGGAGATGGCGACGAGCATCCGGGTTCGGGGCAATCGATTTTGCTGGGCCAGCAGGAGGTCGCAGGAATTATCAACGCGCTGATGTACAGCCCTTCGTGGAGCGACTCGGTCTTCTTTCTGTCCTATGACGAACCCGGCGGGCCTTACGATCACGTGCCACCCGTACCGGGAAGGACCAACATCAACACGGATTCCGACCTGGCTCCGCTGGAAGGCGATATCGGCTCAATCGCCATCAACGCCGACCCATACCGGCCATGCTTGTCGCCCACTATGCATTACGACAACCACTGCGACTTGCGTGCTGGAGATCCTGGCACCCACTCCAATGATGCTGCGGCAGTCCACGGATTCGCTGCCCAACTTGGGTTCCGCGTGCCGAATTTCATAGTGTCGCCGTTTGCCAGGCGCCACTACGTGGGACACGTCGCGATGGACCACACCGCGGTGCTGCGCTTCGTTGAAAATCGCTGGGGTGTGGTGCCGTTAACCAAGCGCGACCGCGTTCAGCCTACCCTTTATGACTTCTTCGACTTCACGGGAAAGCCGTGGGCAACGCCGCCGCCGAGCAACGAAGTCCCGGTGCCGCCGCCTGTGGGCAGCACCTGCCACGCGGCGAATTTTTAGCCGCTTATTTCGCAGAGCGCACCAGGGCGAGGGTGGTGAGATCGTTTTCTGCCGGCGCTGATCCCAAGTGCTGGCGCACGGCATCGAGCACGTTGGCCGCTACCGTGTTCGCATGATCGAGTGGAATGCTCAGGAAGTGCTGCTTCACACCATGCAGTCCGAACTCTTCTTTCCTGCGCAGCGCCTCGACGACTCCGCGCGATACCAGCAGCAAGGCGTTGCCCGGAGCAAGATGAGCGGTCGGGGCCTCATAGGTTGAAGCCGCAAACAATCCCAGGGGGAGACCGGTAGCGCGTAGTTCTGTTACCTCATCGCCGTGGCGAAGCAGCCCGGGAGTATGTCCTGCATTGACGTAGCAGATCGTGCCGAAGTCTTCGCTGTAACAGCCGATGAAGGCGGCACAGACGCATACTCCTGAAGCGCTCCGCCGGATGGCGCTATTCAGCTCCATGCAAAACTCCATCATTGCGTCAGCTTCGTTGATGTCTTCGTGGCCGAACCTGGCACAGGCGGCTTCCTGAAAAGTGGATCGCGCGGCTGCGATGATCGAGTGGTTCTCCGTCCGCTGGCCGGCGACGTCGAGCAGTCCGAAGACGACACGGTGCGGCGTGGTCCGCATGAAGTGATAAAAATCGCCGCCCACACGCGCGCCATGGACCACGGCCGAGAGCTCCGCGCCGTCGACGGGCGGGAACTCGGCACAGGTCGGCGCAAGTGCCGGAGCGCCAGAAGCGGTTCGCTGGAAGGGAAGTTTCATAGCACTCATGAATATCTACAAGATGCAATGCCCCAGCGCCAGACATGATATTCCTAAACTGTGGAATTGCAAGCTCTCGCGCCGAATGGGTGAGGGCCACACCGCGCGTGTGGCACGTCGCGATGCAAGCTGCCCGTCAGTTGTATGCGCCAAGCTCAACCACTATACTCAAGTAATCTATCTGTAACACGATGTCGGAAGCTTGCCTGACCAGAGCTGATCCAGGGCTAGCGCCGACCGGAGATCGTCCTCCGCAGGGGTATCGAAAATTTGTGTGGCATTGCCGGATTTACCCATAAGAACTGGTCGCCGAATCCTGATCGGATTCGATCCGCCACCGCTACCCTCACCCACCGCGGTCCTGACCAGCAGGGCGCCTTTCAGTCTCCAATCTGCTCTTTAGGGGCGGCGCGCCTCAAGATCATCGACCTGGAACGCGGTGACCAGCCCATCCCGAGCTCCGACGGTGACACTACGATCGTCTTTAATGGCGAGATCTACAATCACCTGGAACTGCGCCGCGAGCTGGAAGCGCTAGGCCATAGGTTCGAAAGCCACTGCGATACCGAGACCGTTCTGCACGCCTTTCTTCAGTGGGACACTGATTGTTTTCGCCGGATGCGCGGCATGTTCGCGGTCGCACTGTGGACAGAGTCCGAGCGCCGTCTGGTTCTGGCGCGCGATCGAATCGGCATCAAGCCGCTTTACATTGCGCAGCGCCGCGGCGACCTGTTCTTCGGCTCCGAGCTGAAGGCGATTCTCATCCATCCCGAGATTGAGCGCAACCTGAGCATGGAAGGGCTGGACTGCTACCTCTCCATGAACTATGTGCCCGCGCCATGGACGCTGGTCGACGGGATTGAAAAGGTCCTGCCGGGAACATGGGTAGAGTGGCGCAACGGGCGGGTCCGCAGCGAGGCATATTGGACCATCCCGCAGCAGCGCTATCGGCCATGGACGCTGGATTCGGCGAAGGAAGAATTCGATTCGCTCATGCAGCAGTCCATCAGCGAGCACCTGGTTTCAGATGTGCCGCTGGGGATCTGGTTGAGCGGAGGCGTGGACTCCTCGACCATTCTTCATTACGCGGCCAAGGCGTCGTCGTCGCGGCTGAAGACGTTCTCCATTTCGTTTAACGGACGTAGCTTTGACGAAACGCCGTACATCCAGGAAGTTGTTGCGGCCTACGGAACCGAGCACGAGCAGCTCGATCTCAATCCTGACCAGGACCTCGAAGGAGCGATTGAGGAGTTTGCGTACTACTCCGACGAGCCCAGCGCCGATGCCGGGGCGCTGCCGGTCTGGTTTCTATCGAAGCTCTGCAAGACTCGCACCACTGTCGCTCTAAGCGGCGAAGGTGCTGACGAGTTGATGGGCGGGTATCTCACGTACCGGGCGAACAGGTTTGCAAAGGCTTTGCGCAAGTTCCCTCGGCCAACGTTGCAGGCCGCCCTTTCTGCGCTGCGGCACTGGCCCGTATCGGACGAGAAGATTGGACTGGAGTACAAGCTGAAGCGCCTGCTGGAGGGTTCGTTGATGCCGCCGGCGCGAGCGCACGTCTATTGGAACGGAACGTTCTCCGAAAGCGAGAAAGACCGCCTGATGGCCGGCGATTTCCCGCGTGCGATGAACACTCTCCTCTATGGCGTCGATGGTTCCAACGGTTCGCGCAACGGGCTTGGCTCGTATCTGGAGTTTGATCAGCAGTACTATCTGCCGGACGACATTCTGGTGAAATCGGACCGCATGAGTATGGCGCACTCGGTCGAGGTGCGGCCGCCGTTCCTAGATCACCGCATCATCGAGTTCGCGGCCACGCTTCCACCTGAGCTGAAGATTCGGGGCTCGCGGCAAAAGCTGCTGCTGAAAGAAGCCATGCGCGATAAGCTGCCGCGAGCCGTGTTGAGCCGCAAGAAGGTCGGGTTCGATATCCCGGCCCATGAATGGCTTCGCGGCGTATTGCGCCCGATGCTTGTTGATACACTGAATACCGGTCTTGCAGAATACCCCAGCCTGTTTCAAAGAGATGAAGTCAACCGGCTCCTGACGGAGCACCAAGAGAGACGAATCAACGTCGGATATCACCTCTGGGGTTTGATGATCCTGTTCCAATGGATGAAGAGATGGCGCATACAGCAGTCGACGTGGTCGTCGACCCGGCAACAACTGCAACCCGAGGGAATCGCGATCTCTACCTGATCGTCATTCTGTGCTCGGCCCTCATCTACCTCGCGTGCATAATTTCTCCGCCCCACCTGCAGGACGATGTTGACGCTGTCCAGGCGCAGATTGCGCGCAACATGCTCACCTCGGGCGATCATGTAACCGCGCGGCTCGATGGCGTCCCTTACCTGGAAAAGGCGCCGCTTATCTATTGGCTGATCGCCGGTTCTTACAAAGTATTCGGCGTGCATGACTGGGCGGCGAGAATTCCCATAGCCCTCGCCTGTATCGCGCTTAGTTGGCTGACGGCCGCTTTCGGGGTTTGGGCTTTTGGGCGAAAAGCGGGTTTGTACGCAGGACTCAGCATTGCGATTTGTGTCGGCCTCTTCCTGTTCACGCGCGTACTGATCCCGGACGTGATGCTGACGTTCACCATCGCGTTGGCCATGTGGGCGTTCTTGCGTGCGCTGGATGAAGAGGAAGCCCACCCCCGCGCGTGGGCTTTTGTGCTCGCGGCCAGCATGGGCGTAGGGCTGCTCCTGAAGAGCCTGATCGGTGTCGTGTTTCCCGTGGGCGCAGGGCTGGTCTATCTGGCGCTGACGGGGCAGTTGTTCTCAGCGCGGACCTGGAAGCGCCTGCATCCCTTTACCGGCGCACTGATAGCGCTGGCGATTGCCGCGCCCTGGCACGTGCTTGCGACGCTGCGCAATCCTCCCACCTTTTCGTTTACCCTGCACAGCGGTCCCGGCGAGTATCACGGATTTCTCTGGTTCTACTTCATCAATGAACAGCTTCTACGGTTCTTGAACCTACGTTACCCGCGCGACTACAGCACGGTGCCTCGGGCGCTGTTCTGGGGATTCCACCTGCTGTGGCTGTTCCCGTTCAGCGTGTATTTTCCGGCTGTATTCAAGCTCTCATACCGGCCAATCGATCGTGCAGGTCGCACACGATTGCTGGCGCTCTGCTGGGCTGGGTTCATCCTGGTGTTCTTTACCTTCTCCACGACGCAGGAGTACTACTCGATGCCGTGCTATCCGGCGCTGGCGTTGCTCCTCGGCTCGGCGATGGCGATGGGTGGCCGCTGGGTGGAACGCGGAACACGCGCCCTGGGTGTGCTCTGCGCGGCATGCGCGGTGGCGTGCATCGGTATTCTGATCGCGGTCCGCAATATGCCGGCGATCGGCGATATCTCCCAGGCGGTTTCGAGGCAGTCGAATTACAGGCTTTCTCTAGGCCACATGCAGGACCTGACCCTGCCGTCGTTCGCCTATATGCGTCTGCCGCTAATGCTGGCCGCGGCGGCCTTCATCGTCGGAGCGGTCGGGATGCTCATTTGGCACCGGCAGCGCGCCTTTCTTTCCGCCGTCGTGATGATGATCCTGTTCTACCAGGCGGCGCGGCTGGCCATGGTGCAGTTTGATCCCTACCTCTCATCTCAGCCGCTTGCCGCTGTGCTGGAGCACTCTCCCGACGGGCAGCTCATTACCTATGGCCATTACTATCCGTTCTCCTCGGTCTTCTTCTACACCGATCAGCCTGCGCTGTTGTGGCACGGCCGGCGGATGAATCTGATTTACGGATCCTATGCCCCCGGCGCGCCGGATGTATTCCTTGACGACGCGCAACTCACCTCCCGTTGGCAAAGCTCGGAGCGAGAGTATTTGCTGCTACCGGAAGAAGAGCTGCCGCATCTTAAGGGGTTGGTTGATTCCAGGAATGTGGTTATCCTTTCTAGCAGTGGGGGCAAGCTGTTAGTCACGAACCAGGTAATAACGGCGGGTGGGCGTTGATACGCATATCGTCGATCGGTTCCGCCGTGTATCAGGGCCACGAATTCAGAGGCTGCGGAAAAACTCGGCTTTGCGACGATTCGCGTCCGGGCACAGCCATGTGGCGCCGGGAGTGCCCTGGCTGTACCTGTGGGGTTGAGTTGTCGCTGGCAATGAAGCACGCGATTTCGAGCGCCTGGTTTGGGTTGAGCCGGTTGAAACCGAACCGCAAGGCGGGGAACGGTGAGCACTTGGCAAAGCTCGCGGGCGAGACTGACTCGCAAACTGCTGTTCCAATTTCAGCGGGAAAAGTAAGTCAAAGTTTGCGTCTTTGCATTCATTAAGTGAGGTAGAGGAGAGAATATGAGAATTGCCGTGCTGGGTGGTGACGGCTATTGTGGCTGGGCGACGGCGCTGTACTTGTCGGCGCGGGGAAATGACGTTGCCATCGTCGATAACTTTATTCGACGCATGTGGGACCACGAACTCGGGGCGCAGACCTTGACCCCAATTCGTCCGCTGGCCGAGCGGCTGAACGTTTGGCAGCAACTGACGGGGAAGACGATCGAATCGTACGTCGGCGATATTCGCGACTACGAATTCCTCGCCGAGTTCATCCGCACCTATGAGCCGGAAGCTGTTATCCACTTTGCTGAACAGCGCTCCGCCCCATACTCGATGATCGACCGCCAGCACGCGGTGTTCACGCAACTGAACAATGTCGAAGGGAACCTGAACCTTCTCTACGCGATCAACGAGTTCGTGCCCGACTGCCACCTGGTGAAGCTGGGCACGATGGGCGAATACGGCACGCCTAACATCGACATCGAAGAGGGTTACATCAAGATCGAACACAACGGGCGCAGTGACGTGCTGCCCTTTCCCAAGCAGCCGGGCTCGTTCTATCACCTTTCCAAAGTTCACGACAGCCACAACATTGCATTCGCCTGCAAGATCTGGGGCGTGCGCGCTACCGATCTCAACCAGGGCGTTGTATACGGGACCGTCACCCCCGAGGTCGCGATGGACGAGGCGCTCATCAACCGCTTCGATTACGACGAGGTATTCGGCACCGTGCTGAACCGCTTCTGCGCTCAGGCGGCATTGGGTTATCCCTTGACGGTTTATGGCAAGGGCGGACAGACGCGTGGCTTCCTCGATATTCAGGACACCGTTCGTTGCCTGGAAATCGCCTGCCAGAACCCGGCGAAGAAAGGCGAGTTCCGCGTATTCAATCAGTTTACCGAGCAGTTCACCGTGCTCGAGCTGGCACAGATGGTGCAGCATGCCGGCAAGGAAATCGGGCTGAAGGTTGAGATCGATCACCTGCCGGATCCGCGTGTCGAGCTGGAAGAGCATTACTACAACGCGAAGCATTCCAGCCTGATTGATCTAGGGCTGAAGCCGCACAATCTGTCGGATACGCTGTTGGATTCCATGATCCACATCGCGACGAAGTATCGCGACCGCATCGACACCTCGTTGTTCCAGCCGAAAGTGAATTGGCGCAAGACGCGCAATGAGCGTAAGGCCGTGAAGGCGGGATCTGCGACGCTGGATAAGACGCTGGTGTAGCTGCGACCTTATCGGCGGCCTGCTTCGCGAAAGCCGAGTTGTGATGGATCCGGTTTGGGTGGAGGCCCACGCATTTATGCGTGGGATAAAGTGTCGAACAAAGATTGCGGGCTTTATTGATTCCTGCATAAATAATGTCCTATACTGCTGGTATGCGTCCCAGTGGCAGTCCGCACGAACTGGAGCAGCGTCGTTACCGCGCGCTGGCTCTGCTGCAACAAGGACTCAGTCCGGTCGAAGTCGCGCAACGGGTTGGGGTTGATCGTCGCAGCGTTCGACGATGGAACTCGGCCGCACGCCACCAGGGCCGGCAAGCGCTGGCCGCTCAACCCGCTTGCGGACGGCCGCCGCGACTCAGTGCCGCCCAGCGGCAACGGCTGGAGAAGACCTTGCTCGGGGGCGCGGAAGCGGCGGGTTTCGCTACCCCGCTCTGGACCTGTCCCCGCGTGGCCAGCTGGATCGAACAGCGGTTTGGCATCCACTACCATCCCGATCATGTCTGCCGCCTGCTGCATGCCCTCGGTTTCACTCCTCAAAAACCTGTACGTCGGGCGGTGGAACGCGACCAGGAAGCGATTGGCCAATGGGTGAAGCAGCAATGGCCCGCCATAAAAAAAAAGCGTCGCGCTTGAAGGCCTGGCTGGTATTTCTGGACGAGAGCGGCTTTCTGATGGCCCCGCTGGTGCGGCGCAGTTGGGCTCCGGCGGGCCAGACCCCGGTGCTGTACCAGCGGGGCGCGCACCATCGCAAGGGGTCGGCGATTGCCGCCCTGTGCGTTTCGCCGGCGCGTGATGACGTACGTTTCTACTTTCGCCTCCATGCCAGCGATATCGCCGCCGCCCAAGTGATGGCCTTCCTCTCCGCCCTGGATGGCGAACTCGACGCCCCCTGGCTGATGCTGTGGGACCGGCTGAACGCGCATCGCGCCCGCCGCACGCAAGACTTTCTTCTCGCCCGCGGCTGGCCGCAGCCCTGCTACTTCCCCGCCTACGCTCCGGAACTGAACCCGGTGGAGTACGCCTGGAGCTGGCTGAAGAACAATCCCATGGCCAATCGGGCGCACCTCGAGCTGGATGCGCTGGCCGACGCCGCCCGTCAGTCGGCCCGCCGCCTGCAACGCCAATCCTGGTTGTTGCGTTCCTTTATTCACCACAGCCCGCTTTTTTTGCGGCTCAAATAGGACATTACTTATGCAGGAATCAATAGCCGTGGTTCTTGCACGCCGAGGCTAAAGCCATTTGCTATAGAACGGTGTTCACCGGGCTGAAGCCCGGTGCTTCCACCGGTCAAGATTACGGGCTGCCCAGTTGTCTCATACCGAATTCCGACCCATTAATCCGCTGCTGTTCCCACCGGTACCAGCTCCCCGTTGCGAATGTAGTACTCGTGATTACGCCAGCTGATGGTGTTACGGGTGAAGCTCCGGAGCCAAATGCCGACGGCCAAAGCGTCCCAGAGCGGGATGAGCACGAAGTATCGCAGGTGAAAGCGCTGTTTCAGTCCCCAGCTCCCGATGAGCCATGTCATGGTCAGTCGCAACGTCAGATACGTTCCAAGGTAGATCAGACCAATGCTGCCGGAGCGCGATGCCAGCCATGCGATGAGGACCCATGGCAAGCCGAAGGTAAACACCAGTCCGATATGTCCCCAGGGGCGCATGTGCCGCATTACGACCATCCAGCGCAGCCGCTTCAGAACGAGGTCGCGCATCGAGTGGAAGTCGGCTACCGTATCGATCCAGTACCGCAGCAGCTTGACTTCGTAGCCCTGATCGGCGATCAGCCGTCCGACCAGCAGGTCGTCGCCAGGCCGATTCTCAATGGCTTCGAATCCACCGAAGCCCTCGATCCTGGCGCGCGTGGTGGCAATGGTTGGCCCCAGTGCGAACTTCACGCCATCCAGAAGCCACGCCACCAGAATGCCGGGGTAGAAGTCGGAGAGCATTCCCACCGACTGGAGACGTTGCACGGGCGAGGTTTCGTTGATTGCCACATAAAAGCATGTGGCTGCGCCGGTTCTGGGATTGGCGAGCGGAGCTACAACCTTCCGCAGGTACCCGGATTCGGCGCGCACATCGCTGTCATTGATCACCAGGGTGTCGTAGTTCGCCTCGCGCGTGAGGCGGGCCAGCTTCGCGACCTTGTCATTGGTTGCATCACGTCCGGAGCCGTAGAGCAGGCGAATTTGGCGCTCCGGAAAGTCCATGGCGAGTTTTTCGATGACCGGCACCACAGGGTCGGACGCATCGCCTACACAGAAGAGAATCTCGTATTCGGGATAGTCCTGACGGCAAAAGCTGGCGAAGTTTTCGTAGGCGTCGGGATCGAGGCCGCGAACCGGTTTGAGGATGCTCACAGGAGGCGTGTAATCGGAGCTGGCCGCCTCGTCATCGCCCGAGAAGAAGCGCCACGAACTGAACAAAGCGAGGGCGTAATAGACAAAAGGTGCGCCGGCGACAACCAGCAGCACATACTTCGTCAGGTGATAGCCCATCGCTCCTCGTACAGTGCTAAGTCTAAGGGACTATTCAGTGTAGACGATTGGAGATGATGTTGCAGGTGGAGGAAGCAGGTGGGCGGCGACTACTACTTCCTGCCTGTCTTCTTGAGCAGCAGGCGTTCGTACATTGCGCCCGTGCGTGCGGCAGCGATTTCGATTGAGAGGTTTTCCCGCGCGTGCTTTGCCGCGGCTGCTCCCAGCCTACGACGCAGCGTGTCGTCGGAAATCAGTCTCTCTAATTGAGAGGCGAGGGCATCGGCATCGCCGCTGGGGAAGAGCAGGCCGCGCTCTTCGTTGCTGCCCGTCAACTCGGGCGTGCCACCGACGCGAGAACCAACCACCGCGCAGCCGCAGGCCATGGCTTCGAGTAGGGAATTGGAGAACGCTTCCGAATACGACGGCAGGACGAAGATGTCCATCTTGCGCAGCCACTGGGGAACCGCGCGCGTTGCTGGAATGAAGTCAACGGCCTGGCTGATTCCCAATCGTGCGGCATTGTTCTGCAAGGCCGGAAGCTCCACGCCGCTGCCGACGATCACGAGCCTCAACTCCGGATGCGAAGCGTGCACCTTCGCGAATGCCTGCTGCAACAGCGGCAGGTTCTTCTCGGCACGCAGCGCACACACGATACCAATCGTGGATGCCTTCGCCGGGCGCGATTCCGGCGGAAAAAACTGTGTGGTATCGACGCCGTTGTAAATCAACTCGACACGGTTTTCACGCACGTGCTCCTGCTCGATCAGGTAGCGGCGCATGGCTTCGCAATTTGCCAGCATGGCATCGGGGACGCGGTTGCCCAACCGTAGCCACATCTGCGTGCGTTCATCAACAGTGTCGAGATAGCTTAGCTGGCTGCCGATCGTCACCGGCACGCCGGAGAGACGCGCGACGGTGCAGGCGAAGACGTAGCTGGCATCGTAGGAATGCAAGACCTGAAACCCGTGCTGCTTGATGTACCGGCGAAGTTTAGCGGCGAGTCGAAGAGTCTCGATCGACGTAAGCGAGCGCACCGGAATTTCAATCACCGGCACGCCTGCCGCTTGCAGTTCGTCAAAACGGAACCCATGCGCCCAGAAGGCCATCACGTGAGGATCGAAACGCTCGCGATCCAGGTGCGTGGCGATCTTGGCGACATCGCGCTCTATGCCGCCTTGGTCGAGCTCGCGCACTGTAATCAGGACGGGGATGCGAGGCTTCGCAGCGGATTGAGTCGCCGCCCCCGGGCCGCTGGTTGGGACGGGCATCATGAGTGGCTAGGGGATATCGTCTCCAGGGCCGCGTCGTTAGGCGCGGGCGCCTTCTGGAGAGGCCTTGCCGGATTACCGGCTACGACGGATCGTGGCGGCACCGGCTTCGTCACCACCGACCCTGCTCCCACCGTAACGCTCTCTCCCAGGTCGGACATGACGATGGCGCCATCGCCGATCCAGCAGTCTGCGCCGATGACGGTGCGATCGTTGACCGAGTCGCTCAAGCTGCCATCAGGATTGCGCATGTGCTGGCGACGGCCGCTAGGGATGAGTACGTGGGACGCAATCTGGCTCCGTGCCCCGATCGAGGAACGCCCTATCACGCAATAGCTGCCGATCGAGACGAAGGGATCGACGGTGCTATCGGGCTGCACGAAGTAGGTTCCGAACGAGATCGTGATATCGAGTGAGCATTGGCGCAGAGTGAGCTTGTAGTAAGCGGCGCGCAGGTAGCTTCCGGGCAATCCTGGGGCCAGGGCGAACGACTGCGCAAACATCGTGTAGACGGGCCCAATCCGGCCGAACACGGTCAGGGCTGCGGCGGGAGAAGCAAGCACGAGTGCTATGGCCTGGAATAGCCGTTTCAAGCCTAGCCTGAGGAGTCTCACGAATAACCTCCTCGAAGAGCCGAGCGATTTTCCGAAGACCGCGAGGAAGGACCACGCTCTGCCACGACGCCTTTGCTGCGATTCGCGAGACGTTTGCCGACTCGTAGAGTGCGCAGCGGGCGCGCATCGGAAGCGGCAAGAGCATTCATCTCGCGCGTATGCGTCCCGGGTACGTTGCCCACATCCCTATTGAACAACAATATCTTGAGCATTTGAGCGTAGCGCAAGCATAAACCGAATCGACTCTGGCTAGAAAGCCATTTGGTGCCTACGTGCCAGTTCGATCCACCCGCGTGCGTATTCCAGGCTGCCGGCGCTGCCATTCGGGTAATAAGCCAGGTGCAGGCGATAAAATCATGCTATGGCTAAGCTCACCTTGGTGTATGGCATGCGTCTGCTACCCGCAGAGGAAGTGGAAGAGGTCGGGGAGGGCGCCGTTAAGCTGAAGAACGGACGCGAGGCCCACGTTACCCTGCACATCCTCGAAGGCTCCAAAGAAGAAATCGAAAAGCAGTTACGTCAGAGCGTCGATGCCTTCTTCGATCTCTACCCGGAAATCTGACAGGCCCCGACAAACGCACTCGCGGCGCTTCCGGCGGGTGCGACTCGATATAGGATAGCGAATGTACCGCCGCGCGCGTGCGCGTAGCGTTCGCTCAATTCATGAAGTTGCCCGACGCAAATCAGATCAAAGCTCGTGTGCGGCTTATTCTGCGTCCGCAGACCAAGCTCGGTAAAACCACGCTCTGGTTTGGCGTGCTCGCCCTGGCGGCTGAGATTTTGCAGAGCATTACCCACCCCGCTCCCGGCACCATGCTCAGCGGCTGGGCGCAATTCCTGTCTTTCCTCTTTGTGGTCTTCCTTCTGCTGATGGGGTTCCGCTGGGTTCGGCGAAAGCTGATGTGGCGCCTGCGCAATCGCCTGATCGTCACCTATATTTTCATCGGCGTCATTCCGATTCTGCTGCTGGTTTCGATGGCGCTGCTGGCCGGATACCTCTTCGCCGGGCAATTCGCAACCTACATTGCTCTTTCCGATCTGCAAACCGAGCTCGATCACCTGGAATCCGCCAATAACGCTCTCACAGCGCAGTTCCGTTCGCTCTCTCGCAGCAATAGCCTGACACCTCAGCTCGCCGCCGAGATCGCCAGCGCCTCGGATGAGAACTTTCATCAACGTTCGGTCACTGTTCTGGATGGTGACTCCGGTTATGTGATCAGCCCGGGTGGACGCATCGAGATTACTCAACCGAAGCTGCCAGAGGCCGTCAAGGGTGACTTCAGTAGCTTTACGATGGACCAGGGCCGCCTCAATCTGCGCGCGTGAAACACGCCGAGGTTGGCCCCAAACATCTGGTCGTCATCTCCAACTTGCCGGTGAGTTCTGGGCTGCTCCAGCGCGCGGCCGCGATGGTTGGTGCGATTTACCTGTACCCGCCGAAACCGGAGAACAGCGAGTCGAAGGCGGGCAAGCGGCCGGAGCCCAACAAGCGGGCGAAGGAAGACTCGACCGTCAACATCGACCTCGGCGGCTCGCACTCTACAGTTACGCTTTCCGGCCAGAACCAGACGGGCGTCTCGGACAACATCGAGGTCGGCAAGGTGCCGCCTGCGGCGAACAGCTTCGACCGCGAATTCAACTTCTGGACGCTGTTCAATGCGACCGACTGGCAAACCGGCTCACAGGAAACCGGCGCGCTGATGGTCAGCACCCGACCATCTCTCCTATACAACGTGCTCTTCGGCAGACTCGGGGAGAAGGCAGGTATTTTCGTTCAGGCCCTCGCCGCGATCGCAGTCTTCTTTGGCTGCATCGAGCTGATCGCGTTATTTATCGGTGCCCGTCTTACCCGTAGCATGACCAAGTCAGTCGCCGAGCTCTACAAAGCCACCGAGAGCGTGAACCGCGGTGACCTCACACACCGCATCAAGGTCGAGTCTCGCGACCAGATGGCCTCGCTGGAGCAGTCGTTCAACTCCATGACCACTTCGCTCGCCAGGCTGATGGCCGAGCAGAAAGATAAGCAGCGGCTGGAGAATGAGCTGGCCATCGCGCATGAAGTACAGGAGCTGCTGTTTCCTCGCGAAGCCTGCGACTTGCCGACCTTGGAGGTCCATGGCGTTTGCCGCCCGGCGCGCACCGTCAGCGGAGACTACTACGACTTCATTCGGCTGCCCGACGATCGCATGGTTCTCGCCGTGGGTGATATCAGTGGCAAGGGAATTTCTGCCGCCCTGCTGATGGCCACCGTGCATGCCTTCGTGCGTGCCTATTCGCTCGAGCCCGAGCTGGCGCTTGCCCCTTTGCTCATGGCCGGAGCCGGCCGCCCGCAAGCGGCGAGTGCCGAGCTTTATTATCGCGACGATGGAATTCAGGATGCAGACTTGGCGCCCGGCCGTTTGATGACAACCCTGAACTATCAGCTCTTCCGCGCGACGCCGCCGGAGAAGTACGCGACCATGTTCCTGGGCTGCTACGACGCGGCCTCGCAATCACTGGTCTACTCCAACGCCGGACACCTCCCTCCGTATCTCGTTTCCCACGATCGCAGCGTGGTTCGGCTGGAGAGCTTCGGGAACTGTGGTGGGCCTGTTCGACGGCGTAGGCTACGGAGAGAGCCGTGTACCTATGCGTCCGGGCGACATCTTCGTCGCCTTTAGCGATGGCGTGACCGAGCCGGAGAACGAGTTCGGCGAGTTTGGCGAAGAGCGCCTGATTGAGTTGGTCCAGCTTCACCGCGATCAGCCGCTGGCGCGCATCAGCGAAGTAGTAACGACCGCGGTCGCCGATTGGATTGGTGGCGCCGAACAGCCGGACGACGTGACCCTGGTACTCGCGCGCGCCCGGTAACGCTCACTTTTGGAGAATGGGCTGAGGATCCGGAAGAAAGCGGTATCCCACGCCTCGAACCGTCAGTAAGTGACAGGGCTTCGAGGGATCGGGTTCGATGTACTTGCGCAGACGCACGATGAAGTTGTCGATGGCGCGCGTGTCGGTGTCTTCGTGCAATCCCCAAACCTGCTCTAGAATCTGCTTGCGCGCAACATTCTTTCCCGCATTGGCGATGAGGTAGCGAAGCAGCTCCGCTTCCATCAGGGTGAGGCGGAAGCTCTTGCCCTCACTGTGCAGCTCCAGCGTGCCGAAATCGACTTCCTTCCCGCTGAAGCGGTAGACATCAAACTCGCGGGGCTGATTGCGATTCCTGGCATCTGCGATTCGAGCTTCGGCCGGAGGGTCCGACAATAGAGCTCCCGCCCACTCCCGCCGCCGCAGCAGACTGCGAATGCGCGCCAGTAATATCGCCAGGTCAAAGGGTTTCGGCAGGTAGTCGTCGGCGCCGGAGGCGAAACCCTTTAGCACATCTGCGGGCTGGCCACGCGCTGTCAGCATCAGCAATGGGATATATTCATTCCCCTTGCGCAGCTCCGAGGCGACGGTGAATCCGTCCTTGCCGGGAAGCATGACGTCGAGCACAAGTAGATCGAAGTTCTCGCGCTTGCCCAGCAGCAGCTCCAGAGCAGTTTCACCGTCGCCTGCGACCTTGGTCTGATAACCCTCGGCCTCGAGGTTAAACTTCAACCCCGCGGCAAGATGCTCTTCGTCTTCGACCAGCAGGATGCGAACGCTCATGCGATGTGCCTTGGAAGTTCGATGGTAACAGTCGTGCCTTTGCCCGCACCTTCACTTTCCGCGTAAGCCCGTCCGCCGTGGCGGCGCGCAATGGCGCGCACGATGAACAGCCCCAGGCCGCTACCTTTTACCTGTACCGCCGGAGAGGCGACGACGCGGTAGAAACGCTTAAAGATCTGCTTCAGTTCTCCGCGCGGGATACCCACGCCATTGTCCCTCACGCAGATGCGCACATGCTCCAGATCTGGAGTTACTACGTCCACCTGGATCTTTGGACCCGCAGGTGAATACTTGACGGCATTGTCCAGCACATTGGAAAGAGCGGTCGACAGCTCTTCGCGGTCCCCAATGGTTAGCAGGCGCTCAGCTGGCCGGCCATCCAGCTCCCATACCAACGCCTGTGATGACAGGTGATGCCGCGCCCTCGCCAACTCGACGGCATCCTGCACCAGTGGCCCGATCTCGACTTCAGCGCGATTAAGCACCGCGTTCTTCTGCGTCACCCGCGCTGCCCGAAGCACCTGCTCGACCGTTCCCATCAGCCGCTGGGTGTCGTCCACCATTATTTGGTAGAACTGCTGCCGCTGCTGCTCATCCACCGGCCGTCGTTGCAGAGTCTCGAGATAAAGCCGTATCGAGGTGATGGGAGTTTTCAACTCGTGGGTGATGGCGTTCAGAAAGCTGTCCTGTTGTTCGTTGCGCCGCACCTCACGCACCAGAAAAATCGTGTTGAGAATCACCCCCGCGATGATCACCGGAAAAAATACAACGCCCAGAAGCAGCGGCACAACCTCGCGCCAGTTGAGGATGACCCAGCCGATATTGAGTACCGCCGCGACTCCGGCGATGAGAACACCCAGAGTGATGAAGAACGCGATGGTAGTTGTCCGGCTGGTGATCCGCATGAGCTTTCAGGAGGAGGATAGCACCGACGATGGTGCAGGGGCCCAGACTGAGAGCTTAGAATCCCCTTTGCCGAAAGAGGCGCTGTTGCTCGCCAGCGAGGATTGGGAGCGGAGTCCGCCGCGCCGGCGGGATGCACGCGTCGTGGTTGAGAAAACTTTTACGCGCTCTTTATTCGCGCTTTAGGTGCTTTCGACTCAAATGTAGGGTGAAGTTCACGACCGCTAGGGTCTGGGGAAGATCCGAACTGCGCGAAGAACTTCCGGGAGAAACGTTATTGTGGCTAGTCTCGTAAGTCTGAACCGCATCAACACGCTCACCGTGGTTGCGGTTTGTTTTGCAATCGCGTGCTCTGCTTACGCGCAGGACACGCCCAACCCGCAGGGCCCCGAGCCGCAAACCGCAGCGCCATCTACGCCGTCCAACCCGAGCACGCTTCCCGCTCCTGGCATGACAGGTCCCCTTCAGCTAAGTCCCTCGGTGTCGTTTGAAGCTGGCCCTTTGGGCAAGCTCAACCTGAATGGCATTGCCAGTGCCACAGGGTTGTTTCAAAGCAATCCGGTTCCCGGCAACAACACGACGCAATGGTCGATCGCCAATGGAGAGCTGTTCCTGCAAAAGACCTCCGGCTGGTGGCAGTTCTACCTCCAGGCAGGCGCCTACAATCTGGTGTCTGTAGGAGCCCCCTACATCTCTACCCAAAGGGCAATTGATGGCCTGTACGGTCCGATACCAGTGGGCTACTTGAAGTTCACACCCACGAAGAGCTTGTCGATTCAGATCGGCCAACTGCCCACGCTGATGGGCGCGGAGTATACCTTCGACTTCCAAAACATGAACATCGAGCGCGGCCTGTTGTGGACGCAGGAGAACGCCATCACCCGCGGGATCCAGCTCAATCAGACGCTCGGCAAGTTCACCCTGTCGTTCAGCTGGAACGACGGCTACTATTCCAACCGCTACTCCTGGCTCAGCGGGGCGCTGGCCTACACCACGGGACCGCACACTCTGTCGTTTATCGGCATGGGAAACCTCAGTAAAACGGCCTATCAGACGTTGGCCACGCCGGTGCAAAACAACGGGTCCATGTACGCCTTCATCTACACCTACACCAAGGGGAGCTGGACCGTGCAGCCTTACTTCCAGGTTGGAAACGTGCCCACCAACCCGGGAGTGGGGGTTGTTAACGGAGCCTCCACCTGGGGCGGAGCAGTGCTGGTCAACCACAGCTTCAAGCATGGTTTCTCGTTGCCGTTCCGCTGGGAGTACCTGGGTACCACGGGCAGCGCTGTAAAGCAGTCGGTAAACCTTCTATATGGTCCGGGAAGCGCGGGCCTGTCGCTCACCGTGACCCCCACATATCAGTACAAGCACTTCTTTAGTCGCGGCGATGTCTCGTGGGTGCGGGCATTCGATTCCACGCCGGGAAATGCCTTTGGCCCGCAGGGTACCGAACAGAATCAGGTGCGCGGAGTGATTGAGGTTGGCTTCCTTTTTTGAAGTACCGATTCGCTAAGCGCGTGGCAGTTGCACGAGCAAAGTTGTGCTGATCAGCAGCAGGCCAAAAGCAACGATCACAACCGCAATGCGAGGTCCCAAAATCTTGAAGCGCTGACTGAGCGCCGTGAGCAACAAGACTGTCGCCAGGAACACCGTGACTTTCACGTACTGATCGCCGGTCTCGCGGCTGGCGACCGCTTGTTCGAAATATCCCTGCGCTTTCTTGCCGAGGACGATCGACTCCTCGGAGTGGCTGTCTCTATAGCCGGGCATCGAACTAGGACCAGCCGGCGCCTCCGGATTGTGGAAAGGATCGAGCTAGAAGCCAGGCATCGAACGCCTTACGGTATTCCGGCCGGAAGCGTCGGACGTAGAACTCCATCAATGCTTCGTCTTTGGCGTTTCTGGCGAACATCCAGCCGTTGAAGGTGGTGGAATCATACAGATGATCCTGGCCGGCGATCGTGGCCTTCTCCTGTGACGACATGATCGCGCTGGCGTTCAGAGCGTACTGTTTCGCCGACAGCGCATCCCACTTCGCCGCCTGATAACCGCTCCATGCGGTAGCCACGGCCACAACCGCCAGCACGATCGCCTCTGCGATTGCCAGCCATTCGTGACGCCGGTCTGAGGGCTCGTGATGGTGCTCATGACCGTGCTCATGGATGCGATGCGCGTATTCGACGTTCGAATTGACTTCAGCCAAGGCGACCTCAACGAGAACCCTGTCGCAAGACAGAGTTGCTCGCTGCATTTTTTTAGCAGCTTCGCTGCAAGGCCGCAAGGCGAGATTTGCCGACGTGCGAACGACGCATGCATCGAAGCGCGGGCTCCAGCATTGGATCGGCAGGCTAGGCGGCTATTGTGGGTTAGGTGCGGCGGCCGCAGTGGAATTGGAAAGTCTCTGCAGCGCACTCTTCACCTGCTCGGCATCGGGACCGTTCGGGCTTTCGCGCAAGTACGTTGTGTACTCGGCGGCGGCCTGTGCGTACTGGTGTTTCTCCTCCAGCGCCGCTCCTGCCACGAAGTGGACGACCGAGTATCCATCGTGCGGTAACTCGTGGACCTTCTGCGCATCTCTGAGAGCGTCGTCTACCTTGCCGTCCTGGATCTCCGCAACTGCCAGCATGGTTAAAGTGGCGGCATCCGGCGGCTGAACCGCCAGCGACTTCTTCAGCATTTCTTCAGCGTGCGGAAAATCTTTCTGTCGCATCAGCATCCGGGCCAGGTTTCGGTCGGCATCTCCGTTCTTGTCGTTCAACTCTACCGAGTGTTTGAACGCGGCCATGGCCTTGTCCGTCTGGTTCAGGTGCGCGTACATCACTCCCAGGTTGTTGTACGCCGTGTCGTACTTAGGATACTCAAGCACCGCCTTCTCGAACTTCTCGGCCGCTTGCTGATAGTCCTTCTTCTGCCATGCCGTCATTCCCTGGTCGAATGCTTTGCGGGCACTCTGCGGAACGAGCAAATCCGCCGTCGAGGTTACCGCTGCCTGGCCCGACTTCGCGGTGCTCTCCGTGGTTTCAGCCTTGGCCTTCACGTGCACGTAAACCGACCGCGTACACCCCTGTTCCATCGGGCATGGGGTGACCTCGACTGACTCTGAAGCGTCCTTCTGGATGTGCTCGCCCGAAATCTTGAGCATATAGCCACCAGCACCGGGGGCTTGTAGCACCGTTCTACCGCTGCCGTCAGTAAACCCTTGTGAGACAGGAATGCCGCCGGCGTTTGTCAGATTAACTTGCAAGTGTTCGCCCGCTGGACGATTGTCGTCGAAAAACACGTATATCTGAAGATTAGTGGGTCCCTCCGGACGTTCTTTGCGCTGCGCTTGCAGCGGAATAGAGAGAAGCACCAGCGGAATCAGCAACCCGATTGGACGGAAATACCGGTTCATACAGCCCCCACAGTGCGTCTTGGGTACGCACATTTGTGTGGATTGTACGCCCGAATGCCCAGCTCTATGTCAAATCGATGTCACCTACGGCCAAAACTTCACTTCCCCGACGAAGCCTTCGCTCCATTTCCAGCCGGCTCTTCCACCCCTAGCTGCGCCAGCATGAACGCGTAATCAAACGCGACCTCGTGGTATCGGTCATAGCGTCCGCTGGAGCCGCCGTGGCCACCATGCATGTTGGTGTAGAACACCAGCGGATTCTGATCGGTCTTCATGGTGCGCAACTTAGCAACAAACTTTGCCGGCTCCCAGTACATCACCTGGCTGTCGTCGAACGAGGTACGTACCAGGATCGACGGGTACGCCTTCTTCGCGATGTTGTCATACGGCGAGTACGACAGCATGTAGTGGAACGCGGCCTCATGCTCCGGATTACCCCACTCTTCATACTCCGGCACGGTCAGGGGCAGGGAAGGATCGAGCATGGTGTTCATCACGTCGACGAACGGCACCTGTGCCAGCACCACTTTGAACAGATCAGGACGCATGTTCGTCACCGCGCCCATCAGCAGGCCGCCGGCGCTGCCGCCTTCGATCGCCACCCGGTCCTTCGCACCATAGCCGTGCGCAACCAGGTATTCGGTAGCGGCGATGAAGTCGGTGAAGGTGTTCTTCTTCTCCATCATTTTGCCGGCATCGTGCCAGGGCTTGCCCAGCTCCCCGCCACCGCGAATGTGCGCCAGCGCCACAATGACCCCCCGATCAGCGATGGGCAGCCGAGCCGCACTGAAGCTCGCCGGAAGCGGGTAGCCATACGATCCATAACCGTAGAGATACAGCGGAGCCTTGGCTTTGTCCTTCACGTCCTTGCGATAGAACAGCGAAATCGGAATCTTCGTCCCATCGCTTGCCGTCGCGAACACGCGCTCAGAGACGTAGTTTTTGCGATCGAATCCGCCGGGCACCTCATTCTGCTTCAGCAGCGTCGACTGGTGCGTTTCGACGTTGTAGTCGTAGACCGATGGCGGCGTAATCAGCGACTGATACTGATAGCGATAGGCCCTGGTGTTGAACTCGGCGTTCGCCTGGCCTCCGGCAAAGTACGCGGGCTCGGGAAACTCGATTTGCTTGGTCGAGCCATCGGCAAACTGCACCACGCGAAACGCGGGATATCCGCCCAGCCGCTCGGTCACGACGTAGAAGTTCTGGAAGACGTCGATGTCTTCGATGGGCACATCCGGGCCGGGAAGCGATCAGCTCCTTCCAGTGCTCGCGGCCCGGACTCGCGACCGGTGCGGTTACGATGCGGAAGGTCTGCGCCTTATCGTTGGTGCGGATGTAGAACTGGTCGCCGCGATGGTCGGCGTAATACTCGATATTGTCGCGCCGCGGCTCGATTGTTCTCCACTCGGCTTCCGGCTTTGCCGCGGGCAGGAAGCGCATCTCGGTCGTGACGTGGCTGCCGATGAACAGCGTCACGAACTCGCGGCTGCGGGTGCGGTCAACGTTAATGTTGAAGCGCTCGTCAGCTTCCTCGTAGAGCAGAGGATCCTTGGCGGTGTCGGTTCCAGCCGTATGGCGATACAACCGATAGGAGCGCTTCTGGACTTCGTCCTCGATGGTATAGAAGAGCGTCTTGTTGTCCGACGCCCAAGCCACCGACGTCACGCGCTCGGCTATATCGGGCAGGTCCTTGCCGGTGCGCAGGTCGCGGATGTGCAGCTTGTACTGGCGAAATCCCACATTGTCGGTGGTGTAGGCCAGCCAGTTGCCATCGTCGCTTACCGCCGAAGGTCCCAGCGCCATGAACGGCTGGCCTTCGCCCATCACGTTCAGGTCGAGCAGCACCTGCTCGGGCGCGTCGATTGATTCCGGGGTCCCCAGGGCGCCCGGTTTTGGCGCACTGGGGTGGGAGTCCTGCTTGCGGCACAGCACGAAGTACTGCTTACCCTTCTCGGTGCGCGTGTAGTAGTAATAGCCGTCCTTCAGGTAGGGAACGGTATCGTCCGTCTCTTTGATGTGGCTGACGATCTCGTCGTAGAGTTTCTGACGAACCGGCGCCAGCGCAGCGGTCATCTGCTCGGCGTAGGCATTCTCGGCTTCGAGATAGGAGTTCACGTCGGGATTGTCGCGCTCGCGCAGCCAGGCATAGTCATCCGTCAAGGTGACGCCATTCAGCGTGCGCTGGGTGTGGACCTTCTTGGCTACAGGTGGTTGTTTCGTGGTGGTCTGGGCTTCAGAGGAGGCAAGGGCAAGTGTCATAAGTGCGATGAAGAAGACTCGTGTCATTTGGGATTGTGCGGGCCCGGCGTTGGGGCGTTCAGCGCCCGTAGCCGCTCAACCCCACCCCGGCAAACGATGCCGGAATGGGGCACCCGCAATCCGTGATTATAGGCGAACTGCGGTTTCAGAACGGGGCCGGGGCGTGTCCTAATTTGAATTGTCATCCTGAGGTCGCCTTGGCGACCGAAGGACCTGCTCTCGCCCGTAGTGCGATGGAACTCTGCTGCCGGTAAATCCAGCAAATTAGGAGGCACAAATATACGACACGCACATGCGCGAAATCGCGCAGCGTGGGTGTCCGTGTTACTCCCGTCGCGGTAGTAACTGTCGTGACAGGATTGCTATGGCGGAGCTTCGTTGTTGGGATACCCATCAATATACTCCAAGAATGGAATACTGATCCTTGGGTCGCATGGAGTGAGTGTGGTCTTCTTAGAGGGAATACTATAGCTGCTTGCTACACAGAACTGCCATACCTGCTTCGGCCTATCCGGGAATCCATCGCCGTAAGTAATGGTTCCCCCGACAACGATGCGCTGCTCTCCCTTTTCCAGCTTCTCTTTATCCAGCGCAAAAACTGGAACAGAAAGGGCTATGGGGTTATTGGGGGTAATGGTGTTCAGGGGATGATGCTGCCAGTGTTTCTCTACGACGTACCTAGAATCCGTGTGACCCTCCACGGGCTGATTGAATGTCGCCTCGTGAACGACCACAGTAATCTCACCCGAAGGAATATGCCCCACATTGATAACTGGTATGTCCATGAACTTTGTAGAGTAATTAAATCCGGGATCGCCAATTACAACGTACGCCCTCTGAGAAACATACAGAGTCTCTTTAGCGGTATCGGCTGCACTAACGGCAGCGTTAGCCGCCCGTTTGTTCGCGCGAGCTTGCTCTTCGGCGCTACGGGCCAAGTCCTTAGTCATGTCAGCCTGATTCTTGGCTTGAATAGCAAGTTCGTGGGTATCGCTGACCTGTTTGGTCAGTTGCGCCAGTTGCTCCTGATAAAGACGGATCAGTTTGTCGGTTTGCGTTCCCGCTCCCCTCATTTGCTCAAGCTGACCACGCATCGCCTCCAATTGTCCATGATAAATCCAAGCCAAGACGCAAGCGATGGTAATGGCTCCAACCTCCAACACTATCTTCCAAAATGGAGTTGGATCGGGACGGGCATAATAGCTTTCGCTCTCATATTTTTTGGGTGGTTTCACCTCCGTAGGGAGCAGAATGGAATCCAGTACGTCGTCGCTCTCTTTGGCGGACTTGCTCTGTGGTGTTTCGTTATCCATTGGGGGGGTTTGGAATATGAAAGCAGAATACAAAGAAGGGCCGGAAGCAAGAGAAAACTTCCCTTACGAATAGGGATCTCGGCAATGGTAGCGACGGACTCCCGGCACGCGCAACCCCCGTGGCGTATGCGTCCGATAATGTGCAAAACACGAAAAAAATTGTTTGCGCGATCCTTTGTTTTCATCGTTGTAGCGCATTTTTGTCTGCAAATTCCTGAGCCCATGGAAGTTATAGGCAAATTATAGATTTCAAAGAACTTAGCGGGACGCATCCCGCAGGAACACCCTTTGTGTCCTCGTCGGCAGTTTATGAGTTGCCGAACTGATCCGCACCAAGAAAGTGCGGTGCGGAGGTTACGAAGGTCGTAGAAATTCCCGAAATGGGAATGGGCGGGCGAACGAGTCCTCGCCCCGAACATTCCTCCTTTTCGAGATGTGCGGGATGGGGATCGCGAAGGTCCTGCACGAATTTGAACTAAAAGTGTTCCGCTCTCCCACTCATCCGAAAACCGCGGATGAGTGGAGTACGCGGCCAAGCGGGGAAACAAAAGATCCCACTCAGGCGATGAAGCCTGAGTGGGGCGAGGACTGCGATGCGTCTACCTGGCGGGGATTTTGGTCACGGTGTTGTCGCCATTATTGACTACCCAGATGTTGGTTCCGTCGAAGGCTACGCCATAGGGAGTGCTTCCAACCGGATAGGTGCCGACCAGCGCGCCGTTACTGGCCAGCAGCTTGGTCACGGTGTTGCTTAGAATATTCGTGACCCAGATGTTGGTTCCGTCGAAGGCGACGCCGTAGGGATCAGTTTCGGTCGGATACGTGCCGACAAGCGAACCGTCAGCAGCCAGCAGCTTGGTCACGTTAGCGCTATTTCCATTCGCGACCCAGATGTTAGTCCCGTCGAAGGCTAATCCCCAGGGAGTAATTCCAGCCGTATAGGTGCCGACCAGCGAGCCGTCGCTAGCCCGCAACTTGGTCACGGTGTCGCTGTATACACTCGCGACCCAGATGTTGGTTCCGTCGAAGGCGACTGCGACGGGGTTACCTGCAACTGGATACGTGCCGACGATCGCGCCGCTACCGGCCAGCAACTTGGTCACGGTGTGGCTGTGTGGATTCGTGACCCAGATATTGGTTCCGTCGAAGGCGATTCCAAAGGTCTCTCCGGCCGGATAGGTGCCGACCAGCGCGCCGTTGCTGGCCAGCAACTTGGTCACGGTGTTGTCACTTGCATTCGCGACCCAGATATTGGTTCCATCGAAGGCAACTCCACGAGGATTAGTTCCAACCGCATAGGTGCCGACCAAGGCACCGGTGTTCGCCAGCAACTTGGTCACGCTGTTGCCGTCGAAATTCGAGACCCAGATGCTGGTTCCGTCGAACGCCACTTGCGTGGGGAAAGTCCCAACCGGATACGTGCTGGGATACCACTGCAACAGCGCTGCCCGAAGCTCGGCCAATCCCGCGCCGGGAGCGCCCGGGGCACCGGTGTCACCCTTGGGTCCTTGCGGTCCCTGGGGTCCGACCGGTCCCATCAACCCGATTGGGCCGATCGGGCCCTCCGGACCAGTTAGACCAATTGGACCTTGTGGCCCAGTTGGACCTTCCGGGCCAGTCAGCCCAATCGGACCCTGCGCGCCCGTATCGCCCTGCAGGCCCTGAGTACCCTGTGGGCCGGTGTCGCCTTTGGAAGCGATGAGCTGCCAGTTGGGATTGTCCAGCGCGGGCTCTGAATGATAGTTGGCGGTCAATGCCAGCCAGGAAGAGCCGCCGTCGGTCACTGCATCATCAGGGTCATACTGGGCAAACTGGTTCCAGGGGCCCTGATTGTTCAGCCCCTTGGCAGCCAGCACTTGCCAGTTGGGATTGCTGTTATTGGGTTGCGAGTTCTGGTTGGCCTGGAGCGCAATCCACGAAGATCCGTCATAGCTGACAGAATCGTTGATCTGGTATTGCACCGTTGAGAGCCAGTATCCGCGATTGTTGACCCCGACCGGGCCAGCCGGCCCTGGAATACCCTGTAGCCCCTGCAGGCCTTGCGGACCAGTCAGACCGAGTGGCCCTTGCGCGCCCGTGTCGCCCTTCAGTCCCTGAGGGCCTTGCAGTCCCGGAGGTCCCGGAGCTCCCGTTGCACCCTTCGGCCCCGTCGGACCGACTGGTCCGGTTGGGCCGGTTACGCCGGCATTGAGCACCGCGTCATGGCTTGTATTGGCGCTTTCCTTGGATTCAAAGCTGACCGCAATGGCAGAGCCTGTCGAGGGCCGCAGCAGGAGGCCGAAGTTGTTGTTCTCTGCTGCGTCCAGCCAGCTCTTTACAAATGGGGTGACATCCACCTCCACGTATTGGTTGAGGCTTGTTACGGAGCCCCCCGGCAGACATAGCCCGTAGGGGGGTAGTGTGTTGTAAGTGACAGTTCTTTCCTGCCACGGGCCGTTGATCTGGCAGACATCGAAGGTGCCAGGGCTCGACCCAGCGACAACGAACAGCTTCATGGTTGCGTGCGTGATTTGGCCGGAAGTGATGCCCGCCGGCAGTACAGAGTTATCGAATCTCACTAAGCTGAATCTGTTGGGGGACTGAACCACCAGCGTGTTGGCGCTCCCGTTGTTACCGTTGCGAGCATTCGAGTCCACCCAGGCGTCGTCGGTTACGGGAGCTTGTGCGAAGCTAAGAGTGGAAGCAAGACAGAGAACTACTACGGCTACAAAGGCCAGTCGACGAAGTTGCATGATATGCCTCCTTGGCACAGCGGTCTCAGAGCGAGACGACGGCGCTGGGAGTCCGCGCCAGTCTGTAGAGGCGTCTCTGAGATGGAATAAAGGTGGGAACAATCTCTGCATCGCGGGCTGTTATGGATGGGGCTACAACTCAGCGCTGGCGACGCATCGAGAAGGGAGCGATTGCATTGCATCGTGCACCTCCAGACACCAAATGTTGCGGGCTGAGGGAATGGTTTACTTATTTAGAAACTGAGTTCTTTCGTCCCAGGGGGTGTTGCGCTTCCGCAGCGGGAGCTGCTCTTCGGAGAGGCGAAGTACTACTACCTGCCAATTGTTGTGCTAAAGCTGGTGACAGGAAAGAGAAAAGTCCTCGAAAATAAAAAAGTGTTCCCGAATCGGGAAAGCAGCGCGCTACTTGCCCGTGCCGCCCCAAGGCCGATTTCAGCCCCGACGCATCTCGCCCTGGCAATGAGACGTGTCGCCCCTGAAGGGGCTTGGAGATTTCGCGTGGCGTGCGGCCCGACTGAAGTCGGGCCCTGATACAAAGCGGCCCGCATTTCCTACGCCTGAAGGCGTGGGCTTCCACCGTCAAGACGTGTCGCCCCTGAAGGGGCTCGGAATTTCATATTCAGCCTACCCAGCACTCCGGCCAAAGATGGCCGTAGCCTGCCCTGAAGGAAGTCGAAGGGGGCTGGGCTAAGCTATTTCGCGCCTACGGCGCTGGGTTCATACCCAATCGCGGCGATGTCGCAAACTCATCGGGCGCTCGTCAAATACTCTACTGCGTTGCTTGAGCAGTACGAATAAAGTCCGTACGCCGTTCGCACGCGCCTTCGCTTCGTGTTGAAGCGACGCCTCCACCAAGACTCCATCGCATGCTCAGAAGTTGCGCGGTACAGTGGCCGCCTTTCCGCCACGCATCCAAAACTCGCGGACGCGTGGCGTGCTCGAAGCAGGACCCGCGGATGCCTCGGTCACCGCATCAGTACTTGTTGCTCGCGACGGCATCCACATTCGTCGTGGTTTCCTCGGTCGAGGCGGTAGTCGGCGCGACGGGTTGCAAGTCCGGCGATATTCTCACGTCACCGGTCATTGTCGTTAGCGTCCGCTCCCATACGGCATAGCCATTTTTCGTGAGCTTCACGGTGTGCTCTCCCGAGGGAACTTTCACCAACGACGGCGTGCTGCCGACAAATTTTCCATCGATTTCGATGTCGCTTCCGGCCGGACTGGAGGCGATCTCAATCTGAGCCGTATTGGGCTGCGCAGTTGCTCTGAACTTCGCCTTCAGACAGCTTTCGCGGGCCGCCATCAGAGCGGTCGGCATATAGTCGGAGTCGAGGATGAATACGTCAGAGCCACTCGCCTGCAGGTTGCGGACATCGTGCTCCGTGAGCTTGTTGTGGAAGCTGACTCCGTCGGGCAAATTACCTTCCACGAACTGAAACTCACTTCCGCGGACACCGAACGACAGCACGCGGCTGGTGACTTGACCGACGGCTCCCATGCGCTCCAGGATCACGCAATTCGTTTGTCCTGCGCGCTCAGCATTGCCCGACTGTATCGCAGGCCTGGCTTGTGCAAACGACTGTCCGGCTGCCAACAGGCCGGCACATAACGTCACTATTTGGGCAAATCGGAGCATGACCGATCTCATATTCTGCGCATTCATCGTTACTCCTCCTGGCTTTGTTCACCAGATCCATTCCCTAACACCAGATAGAGATGCAACGGGGGTTCCAAACGGACCAAAGCCCAGAAACCTAAGCTCAGGCGCGAGTCCAGGGCCATATTTCGCGTTGAGAGTCGAAAGTGTCGGAGGCGGATTCGACAGGTACGTAGCCAAAAAGATAGTCGCTATCTTTTTTGTTCAATCGAAGCCGAGCGCAGAGACTCGCATGAGGCGATAAACTGGTCGGCGACTTTCAGGTGAGGAGCACACATGGCGCAACACAAATTCAGCGTCAAGCTGATTGGTCAGGAGGGTTCGCAGGTGGCGGCCTGAAGCCGCCCTTCGACGTGGTTGAGGTCTTCGGGCGCAAGGGACGGGTGCCGGTGAAGGGCACCATCAACGGGTTTCCCTTTCGCAGTTCGCTCATGAACATGGGCGAAGGACACATGATGGCGGTCAACGCCGAGCTGCGCGCAGGCGGCAAGTGCAAAGCCGGCGACACGGTCAAAGTCGTGATGGAACTGGACGAGGAAGAGCGCAAAGTCGAGGTGCCGGTCTACCTCAGGAAGATCATCAACAGCGATGCGCAGGCGAAAGAGTATTGGTCGAAGCTCTCCTTCACCCATCAGAAAGAGTATGTGCGCGAGATTGAGGACGCCAAGAAACCCGAAACCCGCGAGCGCCGCATCGCCAGCATGATGGATGCCCTGCGCAACCGTCAGCAGAAGAAGTAGCTCGGAGAGTCGGTCCTGGTCCCGTAGAGAATCTCCTCTCCCACTCCAGATCGAGGTTCGGTTACGATGGGCCCGGTGTAGGCTTCGTTTAGAGGTGCAGAAACCGGAGCTATACTCACCCGATGGCGAAGCTGATTATCGCAGTCATCACGTTCCTGGTTGCGGCTTCCAGTGCGCAGGATAAGACTCCCAACACCCGTCCTCGCGCGCCGGAGCTGGGCATCAAGGTCGGCGTTCTTCCCGCCGGGCCGCTCGATGCGATTACCGACGTCGCAGGGGTTGAGGTCGGGCAGACCACCATCATTCGCGGCGACAACATTCGTACCGGCGTGACCGCCGTTCTGCCACATTCGGGCAATCTCTATCGCGAGAAGGTGCCTGGCGGAGTTTTCGTCGGCAACGGTTACGGCAAGCTCACCGGGACCACGCAGGTCGACGAGCTGGGCAATATCGAGACGCCGATTCTTCTCACCTCCACCATGAGTGTATTTCGCGTCGCCGATGCGCTCGTGAGCTATATGTTCGCGCTGCCGGGAAATGAGGATGTGCTGTCCATTAATCCAATTGTCGGTGAGACCAATGACGGGTACCTGAACGACATTCGCGGGCGGCACATCACACCCGAAGACGTCTTCGCTGCGATCAAGAATGCGAAGGGCGGTCCCGTCGAGGAGGGTGATGTCGGCGCCGGAACAGGAACCATCGCCTTTGGTTGGAAGGGGGGCATCGGCACCGCATCCCGGCGCCTGCCGCAGAGTCTCGGAGGCTATACCGTTGGCGTGCTGGTGCAGACGAATTTCGGCGGCATACTCACGATCAACGGCGCTCCTGTCGGGCAGGAGCTTGGCAAATACTATCTGCGCGAAGAGGTCCATCCCCCAAGCGGGAAGAATAGTCCCGACGGCTCGTGCATGATGATCATCGCCACCGACGCTCCCATGGAGTCGCGCAACCTCAAGCGACTGGCGGCGAGAGCCTGGGTGGGCATGGGACGCACGGGAAGCTCAGCCTCGACCGGCAGCGGCGACTATGCCATCGCCTTCTCCACTGCGCCCCAGGTGCGAATCCACGCGAATAGCAAGGCTTTAACCCAGCAGGTTGAGCTGCTGACGAACGACGCCACCTCTCCTCTGTTTGAAGCTGTGATCGAAGCTACCGAAGAGGCGATCTACAACTCGATGTTCCGCGCAACTACGATGACCGGCAACGGCCATACCATCGAGGCGCTGCCCATCGACAGGACGGTGGAGATCCTGCGGGCGCACAGGGCTATTCAGTAATAACACCTCGCACCGCTGCGGTCGAAATCGAACCCCGCCAGCGGTGGTGCACATCTACTAGACCTTAATGAAGCCCCCCTGCGATGAAGCTGTAATGCGTTCGCGCGATGGGATCTCGCCTTGCCGAGATAAGCAGGCGATCTGGATCCTCGCAGCCACGATTCTCGGCTCGAGCATGGCGTTCATCGACAGCACTGTGGTTAACGTCGCTCTGCCGGCATTGCAGAAGAGCTTTGGCGCGAGTGTGCTTGGCGTCCAGTGGGTGGTGGAAGCCTACGGTCTCACCCTGTCTGCGCTGATCCTGGTGGGTGGATCGATGGGCGACCTGTTTGGCCGCCGCCGCATGTTCGTGTTTGGCGTCACGGTTTTCGCAGCCGCGTCGGCCTTCTGCGGTTCGGCTTCCACCATCGGGCAGTTGATCGCGGCGCGAGCTATTCAGGGCGTGGGGGCCGCGTTTCTAGTGCCAGGGAGCCTGGCGCTCATCAGCGCGTCGTTTGACGAGAGCGAGCGCGGCAGAGCCATCGGCACGTGGTCGGGGTCGACTGCAATCACCACCGCAGTCGGCCCCGTTCTCGGAGGCTGGTTAATCGAGCGCCTGTCGTGGCGCTGGGTATTCTTCATCAACCTACCTCTCGCACTCGCGGTAATCGTGATCAGCTTGTGGAGGGTACCTGAGAGCAGGAGCAGTCGTCAGGGACGCATTGATTGGCTGGGCACACTTGCAGCAACCTTCAGTTTGACCGGGCTGGTGTTTGGGCTGATTGAGTCGTCGAGGCTGGGATGGAGGTACCCACCGGTTCTCGCCGCTTTCGCTGCCGGCGTTCTGGCATTGTTGGCATTTCTGCTGGTCGAGTCCTCAGCAGACTCGCCGATGGTCCCGCTTGCGTTATTTCGATCGCGTGCTTTCAGCGGTGCAAACCTGCTGACGCTGTTTCTGTACTCGGCCCTCAGCATCTTCTTTTTTGTTTTCCCACTCGATCTCATTCAGGTGCAGGGATACTCGGCGACGGCAGCGGGTGCAGCAATCCTGCCGTTCATCTTGCTTATGTTCACGCTCTCTCGCTGGTCAGGAGGTCTGGTCGCTCGCTATGGAGCGCGAATACCCCTGATAATCGGCCCAGGAATAACCGCGCTTGGGTTTCTCCTGTTTGCGATACCTTCGGTCGGAGGCAGCTACTGGACTACGTTCTTCCCGGCTGTGATCACGCTAGGTCTGGGGATGGCGGTCAGCGTTGCTCCCTTGACCACGGTCGTGATGGGTGCTGTCGATCAGGACCGCGTGGGAACGGCCTCGGGTATCAATAATGCTGTCGCTCGCGTGGCTGGAGTACTGGCTGTTGCCGGTCTGGGAGCGGCGATGGTCGCAACCTTTGGCAACCACTTGAATCGCCGCTTGGACAGCGTCGCCATGCCCAACGAAGTGCGGACTGAACTGCAATCGAATGAGATCAAGATGGCGGCCCTCACGCCACCGGATACAGTCGAGCCTCAAACCGCGGCCGCCATTCGCGTGGCAATCGCCGCCTCATTTGTCAGCAGCTTCAGGTTGATGATGTGGATTTGCTTCGCGCTGGCTCTCGTCAGCTCCGCGGTTGCGTGGCGGATGATTCCCCAGGCCACCCGGTTGGCCGGCAATGCAGAACAGAAGCGCGACGCAAGGGCGCAAACTATTCGTAGCTAGTTGCCTCGGCCAGATGTATAACTCTCTTTTCCGCCCAACCACTGTTATGAACGCTACCGATAAGTTCCTCGCCGCCCGCGAGGTTTTGCTGGACAACCGGGACGATTACGAGACGGCCTTCCGCGAATTTCGCTGGCCCGAGTTCACCGACTTCAACTGGGCGCGCGACTGGTTCGATGTCTATGCGCAAGCCAATCGCAAGCCGGCGCTGTGGTTGCGCAGCGAAACCAAGGGTGAGTCTAAGTACACCTACGAAGAAATGGCCGAACGCTCGGACCGCGTGGCACACTTCCTCCAGCGCCAGGGAGTCGAGCCCGGCCATCTGGGAGCTAATACTGGCCGCCATCAAGATCGGCGCAGTGATTGTGCCGACTACCACTCTGGCCACCGAAGCCGAAATCCAGGACCGGCTGGAGCGCAGCCTGCCACGCATGATCGTCACCGACGAAAGTGCTATGGGCCGCATCCCGGCGGACGCACAGCTCAAGAAGATTTTGGTCGGCGCTCCATCCGACGGCTGGATTCCTTACGAGCTTGCCCTCGAAGGAGACCGCGAATACCAGGCCGTAACCACGCAGGCGAAGGATCCCTTCCTGCTTTACTTCACCTCCGGCACCACAGCCAAGTCGAAGCTCGTACTGCACACGCAGGAAAGCTATCCCGTTGGCCACCTCTCGACCATGTACTGGATCGGCATCCGAGAAGATGACATTCACCAGAACATCAGCTCGCCGGGTTGGGCGAAGCATGCCTGGAGCTGCGTCTTCGCGCCGTGGAATGCCGGGGCCACGACATTTGTTCACGATGCTCCGCGCTTCAACACCGCCAACTCCTTGCGCGCGTTGGAGGACGCCGGCGTCACCACGCTGTGCGCGCCTCCGACGGTGTGGCGCATGCTGATTCGCGACGAGCTTGGACAGAAACCACGCGGCTTGCGCGAGTTGGCCAGTGCTGGTGAGCCGTTGAACCCCGAAGTGATCGAGCAGGTCGAGAAAGCTTGGGGACTGACGATCCGCGATGGCTACGGCCAGACCGAAACCACAGCCGTGATCGGCAACTCTCCGGGACAGAAGGTGAAGATCGGCAGCATGGGACGGCCGTTGCCGGGATATCAGATCGCTCTCGTCGATATGAACGATCAGCCGTGCGAAGAGGGCGAGGTTGCGGTGCAGCTTCAGCCTCGGCCGACGGGCCTGATGATCGGCTACATGGATGATCCCGAGAGGACGGGGGCCGCTATGCAGAGCGGTTTGTATCATACTGGCGACCAGGCGTTGTGCGATGAGGATGGCTACTTCTTTTTCGTTGGCCGCGCCGACGATGTCTTCAAGAGCTCCGACTATCGCATCAGTCCGTTCGAACTGGAGAGCGCGTTGATGGAGCATCCGCTGGTAGCCGAGGTTGCAATTGTGCCCAGCTCCGACCCGATACGCACCAACGTTCCCAAGGCATTCATCACACTGGTTGCGGACGCGCAGCCGTCGCAGAAAATCGCGAGCGAGATTCTGTTCTTTGCCAAGGAAAAGCTGGCGTCCTACAAGCGCGTTAGAAAGATCGAATTCCACGAGCTACCCAAGACTATCTCGGGCAAGATCCGCCGTGCCGAATTGCGCAAGATGGAAGCGCAGCGCGTCAGCGAAGGAAAGCGCGGCGACCTGGAGTTCTGGCTGAAGGACTTCGAGTAGTCGTCCGATAAATCTCCCCGCCTCAGTCACGGCTCTAACCCTCTGCGAAAAACTTGCTTCGCGACGATTCGCGTCAGGGCACGTCTTCAGACGTGCCGTTTGTGGCCGAATAAGGAGCCGGTTTTAGCCCCTGCGGGCGTTCGTCTCTCAGGGGCTAAAGCCCAACTGAATTGCACGCGTTTTCGACACGACTGGAAGTCGTGCCCTGACTCGAGTTCCTGGTCTACTCACGCTTCATGTCATCGCAAGGTTTTTAAATCTCATCTTCCAATGGGAATTTCGCTCTCCGATAAAGCCGGTCAAACACCACGAACATCACCGCGATCACCGGAAAGACGAGGCGGCTTGCCTCGGGTCCAAGCAGCCCTCCTGTGACCCATTGCGGTCCCTGCCAGCTCGTCTGCAGCAAGTGTCCAACCGCGTACTCTCCGGCGTTCTGTCCCGACCAGACGAAGAGGTTCGCGAAGTCGAAAGCCGCGTGAAAGCCGATGGCGAAAGCCAGGGAGCCGGTGCGCCGCAGCGTGAAGCACATGAACAGCCCAAGCAGTGCAGTGGAGGCGAAGTCTTCCCAGCGTTCGTGCGGCTTGAAGAAGAAGTGCATCGCGCCGAAGCCTATGGAGAGAAGAATGGACGCCGCCCAGAATCCGATGCCATCAGCAGCGGTGGCCAGCAGGTAGGCGCGAAACTGGATCTCCTCGGAGAATCCGATCAGCAGATTGGCGATGGTCCAGAGCGCCGCGAAGTACCAGAGTTCGCCGCCATGAATTGCGAGCCCTAGAACGCGATAGCCGCCGAACGCAGCGATCAGCCCTACGAGCAACAAGGTTGAGCCTATGCCCCAGGCAGCTCCAATCCAGAAATGCTCCCCAAAGGCATTGCGTAGCGGCGGGATGCCATAGGCTTGGAAGCGCCGGCGCTCGATACGGGCCATGATCCAGATAGCAATGAGAACCAGTACCAGCGACGTCGTCTCAGCTTCGATGAAGGAGACGGGGTCCAGAAACGGTCGCTGCTGGGGATGAAAGATTCTCGTGACGATCCAATCGGTCACGAAAGACAGGGCAACGAAGATGCCGACGAAGATCAGCAGTCGCCAACCGGCACGCAGTCCACGGGAATTGAAGAAGACTTTCTTCATATCGCCCAGTACGCCTGGCCCAGGCGGTTGGTTCCACGGCCGTCAAGAATGGATGTGCTACGAACTTCGCGGCTGTTTGTGACGACTCCTTGCTTCAATGGGTTAACTCTTGGCACGAGCAGCGGCCACCCGCATGGGATAGACCGCGAAGCGGTTCATACCCGCCGTGACCGAGGGATCGTTCTCGCCGAAGGTGCGGGCCTCGGCCTCGTCGGCGACTTCCAAAATGCCTACGCCGAACGCTCCATCCGGCGACATCACCGGTCCGTAGAGCAGCAGCTTGCCCGCTTCAAACTGCTGCTGACAATAGTCGCTGTGTTGTGCCATGAGAGCTTGCTCTTCGTCGGTTATGTCGCTGGGAAAAGTTGCGCGGGGCGGAATGAGCTTGAAGTAGAAGTGTTGTTTGTTCATCGTGGCAGCGATGATAACGCATGGAGGAGCGATCCACGCGGCTGGAAACCTACTTGAGACTGGCGGCTCCGGCCAGCGTATCCGAAGTCGAGGTTTGACGAGTTGAGCTGAGCCTCAACGCCTGCTCCTCTTGCCGCAGCACGCGCAGTGCGCCTTCTGCCAGCGCCTGTAGTTCGTCTTCACCGGGATAGAGAACGACGGGCGCGATCCATTGGACATGTGCGGTCAGTTCCGCAACCAGTCGCGCGGAGTGAGCCATGCCGCCGGTGAGCAGAATCGCGTCCACGCGACCGCCCAGCACGGCTGACATCGCTCCGATCTCTTTCGCGATCTGGTAGACCATCGCGGCGAAGACGGTAGCGGCGGGCTCATCTCCGGAAGCAATGCGGCGTTCCACCTCGCACAAGTCCTTCGTTCCGAGGTACGACTGGAGACCGCCGTCGCGGACTAGCAACGCTTCGATCTGCTTCTTTGTGTACTGTCCCGCGAAACAGAGGTCGAGCAATTGCATGGCGGGTACGCCGCCGGCACGCTCGGTGGAGAAGGCTCCCTCTTCGCGGGAGTTGGTGGCATCGATCATGCGGCCGCCTTCGTGCGCCGAAACCGAGATGCCACTGCCGAGGTGCGCCACAATGAGACGCAAAGACGTATACGCCTGGCCTCGCTCGCGGGCGTAGCGCTTGGCGACAGCTTTGGAATTGAGAGCATGCGATAGCGACTGACGCTCCAGAAGAGCGGTGCCAGAAAGGCGCGCGATTTCTGGCCACTCATCCACGCTCACCGGATCGACGATGTATGCTCGCACGCCCGCCTTCTCAGCAAGCGAGTGCGCGAGATAAGCGCCCAGATTCGAAGCGTGCTCGCCGCGCTTCGCCCGTTGAAGTTCCTCAAGCATCTCCGCGTTCACTTCATACGTTCCACTGGCTAAGGGCGGCAAGAGTCCGCCCCGTCCGACCACGGCATCGAGCTCCGTGAGACGTACATCCGCTCGTTCGAGCTCCGCCTCAATCTGTGCCGATCGAAATTGTTGCTGATCCAGAATGGGCCGATTGCGAAACGCTGCCATCTCGCCATCGCTGTGCCGGAGGTTCTTGATCCAAGAAGATCGTTCGTTCAGGAAGAGCGCGAATTTGGTTGATGTCGAGCCGGGGTTGATAGCGAGGATTCGAAACTCAGCGGCGGGCAAAGAGCACCCCCAGGGCAATGGAATTCACCTTGTCGTCAACGCTCTCTACGCGCGATGGGATGAGTATGGGCACCTTCGCCCCAACCACCACGTGCGCGCACTGTGAGCCGCCGAGATACTTGACGGCTTTTCCGAGCAGGTTGCCGGCCTCGATGTTAGGAACCACCATGCAATCGGCGTGGCCGGCGACGGGATGAGCAATCCCCTTCGACCGGGCTGCTGATTCGAGCAGCGCGCAGTCGAGTGCGACCGGCCCAAACAGATCGACTTCGCCAAACTCTCCCGACTCCGCCATCCGGGTAAGACGAAGCGCGTCTTCGGTCGAAGGGACTGATGCACTTACCGCCTCAGTGGCGCTCATGATGGCAATCTTCGGCCGTCTGCGCCCCAGGCAGCGCATGACCTCAATCGCGTTCTGCACGATCTGCTGCTTCTGCTCGAGATTCGGCAAGACATTGAGGCCGCCATCGGTGATCCCAACCAGTCTCGGCTCGCCTGCCAGCGTGTCCTCGTACAGCAGTACGTCGCTCAGCAGCCGGCCTGTGCGGAGGCCAGTGTCCTTGTTCAGGACGGCGTGTAAGAGCTCGTCGGTTCGCAAGTGCCCCTTCAGCAAAACCTCGACATCGCCTTCGCGCGCCATACGCACGGCGTCGACAGCCGCGTCGGCTGTATCGATGAACTCTGCCTGGGACAGAAGGGTAGAGAGGGCCAGTTCTTCAGCTTTGGCGCGAATCTTCTCGATACTGCCAAGAAGAACTGGAGCCGCAATCCCTAACTGCAAGGCGCGATCGGCGGCGGTCAGGGCAACCTCATCATCGGCGACAACAATCGCAACCCGCCGTGGCCCGAGCTGCCGGGCCTGATCGCGAAGTGCACCGAAGGTGGCAATCCTCCGGATCTCAGGAGCGATATCAGTGGTGACCATATCGCTATCGTCCGCCATCGGCGGTTACATTTCTGTGTCGTGCGTCACACGTCTGCGAACGAAACACGGGGGCGAAGGGCTCATTTGTGGAACGATTACAGAGCCTCAACAGAACAATTCTTAGCGATGGGTGCGCGGCCATGCTATCTTTCGGCAGCGCACAACTGAGCGTGCGCCTTCCATTCAAGGGAGAAACTTTACAGGAGAGCATACATGTCTCTTCAGTACGTTGAACCGACGACACCAGACTTTCCCCCGCTGGCAATTTTCGCGAGAGGCGGCGGGAATCAAAAACCAGGCACTCGATCAACTGGACAGGGCGCTGGAAAGCCCGCCAAAAAAGCAGCGAAGAAGTCGGCGAAGAAAGCCGCGAAGAAAAAGAAGAAGTAGCTTCCCGCTCTTTACTGAGAGATAGGTTTCGACCGCACTCCCAGGCGACGGGCCCAGCGTCGCCTTTATCTCGCTCCAGCGGTGACCAACCTCACAGAAGGAGACGGCCACGCTGGTCTACACTGCGTGGTCATGCTGAAGGAAAAACAATTTCGTGAACGCGCCTCGCGCGAGCTGCGCGAGCTCGGCAATCAGGTGCTCAGCCTTTGCACGGACCGCGAGCTCTATCGCCGGCTGGAGGCTGAGGTCCTCGAAGCTAATCCAGATCTCGCCGGCAATGGCAGTGCCTTCCTGGAACTTGTCCGGGGAGCTTACACCGACGCCACCACCATGCGGCTGCGGCGGCTGGTGGCGCCCGAAGCTAACCTTTCCCTGCGACGCACCATCGTGCAACTGAGCGACTATCCCGACCTGCTGCACCAAAGGGTCAACAGCCGCGAGCTGGTCGATGATGCTGCCTCGCTCGACAAGATGGCAGTACACCTGAAGGAACAAATCGAGCCCCACTTCCTGGCGCACGAGCGAACGCCCGGCGCCCTCGCTCCCACGCTACGCGAGCTCGATCGCGCATTGGACCTGGTGAGCGAGCTGCTCAAGAAGTATTACTGGGTGGTATGTGAGGGACACCTCGACCTCGCGGTGAAGACCAGCGGCGACCCTTTCGCTGCGCTTCGGAGAGTGTGGGCGAAATGATGGCAGGTTTCGTTACCGGCCGGCCTTCTTTGATAGAAGTTGGTCCTGAGCAGTGGCAATGCTGGTGTGCCGCGGGCCGACGCATCTCACGAAAACTGCTACACCCTTCTCGCCGCATGTCGTATGATTCCCTGTCCACGGAGAATCCTATGTACTTCCAGCAGTTCTACCTTGGTTGCCTGGCGCACGCGTCCTACATGTTCGGCTCGAAAGGCGAGGCCGTAGTTGTCGATCCGCAACGCGACGTGGAGATCTACCTTGAGGCAGCGCAAAAGAACGGCCTTACGATCCGCCACATCTTCGAGACCCATCTGCACGCCGACTTCGTCTCCGGCCATCGGGAGTTGGCGCAACGCACCGGCGCGAAGATTTATGTTGGAGCTGCCGCGGGTGCGAAATTCGAACACGCCGCGCTGCACGATGGGTTCACATTGCAGGTGGGCGACACTTGCATTGCCGCGCTGGAAACCCCCGGCCACACGCCCGAAAGCGTCTGCCTGGTGCTCACCGACTGCGAGCACGGCGACGAACCCTGGGCGGTGTTCAGCGGCGATACGCTGTTCATCGGCGATGTAGGACGGCCCGACCTTTCCCCGACTCACACCCCGCAGCAGCTCGCCGACATGATGTACGACTCTCTGCACCATAAGCTGATGGCGCTGCCTGACAAAACGCTGGTGTATCCTGCCCACGGCGCCGGATCTCTTTGTGGACGAAATATGCGCGCCGAGAGTTCGTCGACCATCGGCACCGAGCGGCTGACCAACTGGGCATTGCAGATTAAAGGGCGCGAGGACTTCATCGCGCAGATGACCTCCAACTTGCCGGCGCGTCCCGAGTATTTCGCGCAGGATGCGGCCATCAATCGTGAAGGTGCTCCGGCGCTGAATGAGCTTCCGCCGCTCGCGCCTGTTGCGCCCACCGACTTGCAGTACCAGATTTCTCAAGGTGTAACCGCACTCGATGTGCGGCATCAGGACGAGTTTGCGGCTGGACATGTACCGGACTCCATCAGCATCCCATTGGGCGGCCAGTTCGCGTCGTGGGCAGGAGCGGTCTTGGGACTGTCCGCGCATCCGGTGCTGATCGGCGAAACAGCGGAGCAGATTTCGGAGGCGCGCTTGCGGCTGGCGCGTGTCGGTGTCGAAGATATCGCCGGCTATCTGGAGGGCGGCGTCGCAGCTTGGAAGGCTGCTGGATTGCCGCTGGCGCAGGTGCCGCAGGTAACAGTGCAGGAGTTACGGAATCGTCTCCAGAAGAAGGCCCTCCATGTGCTCGATGTTCGCCGTGAAGGCGAGTGGAAAGCGGGCCATCTCGAAGGCGCGAGCTGGCATCCGCTCGACGGTTTCAAACGCGCACTGCCTGACCTCGATGACGAGGCACCAGTCGCGGTCCATTGCAAGAGCGGCTACCGCAGCATGATTGCGTGCAGCTTCTTGCAGCGAGCAGGGCACACCAACGTCGTCAATGTAGTCGGCGGTTTCGACGCCTGGGAGAAAGCCGGCCTGCCGGTCGCTGCGGACCTGGCGGCGAGCGCCAAGGCCTGATTGGGGTGCCGGTCTGCACAAATTGCGATCGCCAGGTATCGGAGGCGACGCGCTTCTGCCCGAGCTGCGGTGCCGGCATCCCCACAACTCCGGCGGGCCCAGCGCCTGCTGTTTTGCCGAACGCCGCTGCTCCAAGCGGCGCGAAGGGTCTGACATTGTCAGATACGGGGGAACTGCCTGACAACATTGCGGGTATGCTAGCCTACTTCATATTGCCCGCCATCGTGTTCCTGCTGATTCGGCCCTTCAATCGCAATCGCTTCGTTCGCTTTCATAGCTTGCAGTGTTTGCTTACGGTGGCTGTGTTGATCGTCTTGCTGCTTGTTCTGGCTGTATTCGGGAAGGTCATGCCGCTGTTCGTTTTGTCCCTATATGGGCTGCTGTTCCTGGCTGCAATCACGTTGTGGCTGTTACTGCTCTTCAAGGCGTACCGGCACGAGATGTTCAAGCTGCCGGCGGTGGGGGATATCGCTGAGGGATGGGCAGGCAAAAGCGCCTCCGCTTGACAGCGCCCTAGCGCGCATGTCATTTCTATCTACTTTTCACTTTTTAATTTTTGTATTCATCGCAGTGTCACAAACGGTCTGAAGGGAGCTTGCATAATCTGTGCGGGTCAAAGTCTTTTACCACGATCGTTGTTTCGACGGCGCTTGTTCGGCGGCGGTATTCAGCCGTTTTTATCGGGAGCGTATTCGCGAGCACGCGGAGTTCGAATATGCCGGGCTGCTGCATCGTGCGGGGGCCCTCTTCAATGAAGGCGACTTTACCGGCGACGAGAATGCCATTGTCGACTTCAAATATTCTCCATCACCGCAGATTACCTGGTGGTTCGATCATCACCAGAGCGCGTTTCTGACCCCCGAGGATGCGGAGCACTACGAGCGCACTCTCAGCAACACCAAGTTCTACGATCCCGATTACCGCTCTTGTACCAAGTTCATCGCCGATGTGACGGAGAACCGTTTCGGCTTCAAGAAGGAACCGGTTGCTGAGGTCCTTGAGTGGGCCGACATCATCGACGGTGCACTGTATCCTGATCCGCAAACCGCGGTTGCCATTGGCGAGCCGGCAATGAAGCTGACCATGGTGATCGAATCGAACCAGGATTCGGAGTTGCTGCCTAAGCTGATCCCGATGCTGGCTTACAGGCCGCTGGCCGAAATCGTGGCTGAGCCCTTCGTGGCCGAGCGGCTGCCGGCGTTACTGGAGCGACACAAACAGTCGATCGAAATCTTGCGCGAACGCTCGACCTGCAAAGACGGCACCATTTTCTTCGACGTTACCGACCACGACCTCGAAGGCTACAACAAATTCATTCCGTACTACCTGCATCCGCGCTGCACCTACAGTGTGGGACTAAGCAAGAGCACCTTTCGCACCAAGGTGTCGGTAGGCTCGAACCCTTGGGCGCCGCTGGAGCACATGGAGAACCTGGCAAAGATTTGCGAGCGTTATGGCGGCGGAGGCCACGCCCGTGTCGGCGCTATTTCGTTTCCTCCGGGAAAGTTCGACGAAGCTCGCAAGGCGGCGAACGAAATTGTCGAAGAGCTTCGGGCCAGCTATCGCAAACAAGCGGGGTGAGGGAACTATGATGCGACCTTGGTTTCGCCGTTGGGGCTGGATTTACCGGCCAATCGCCTTGCCCGGTTGGTTTGTCGTCGCGATTGCTGCGGCATTCTGCGTGAACGTCTTCCTCGCGGTCGATCGCCATTCGCATTCCGCCAGCGACACGCTCTACGGCATTTTTCCGTTCGTCGTGCCGACGCTTGGAATCGTTGGCTGGATTGCATCGCGCACATCAGGGCGCGCCTCTTCCCGTTGATTCGCTTGGCCCGCACGTACCAACCCGGAACCAGAGAGCTTCGCATTCATTTTTGACGGAATTCCTGCTTGCACCCGCGGGAATACCGTACTATAGTGTTCGCCTCAGCCGGAGTGCGAATCCGGCCCTTCCGTGGTGTCATTCATTTTGCGTGGAGGCATGGCAACCAACCTGGGCACGGGCGGCATTCGCCAAGGCCGCTCAAGTCCTACGTCAGCCTAAGCTTCTCCTATCGCTTCCGTTGATCCGCTCTGGGAGTCCGCACCTGTGCTTCGAACGTCCTCCCCTGTGCCGTTGACTCGCTTGACGGCTAGTGCCGGGCTATCTCGCAGGATAGAGAGCCGTACTTCGAGCACTGCTGGTCAAGGGTGACTCGCAGAATAACTCGGGAGTAAGCCGTTGAAAGCACGCGCCTCCTGAAGATGACAGGTCCGCCGCGGTGCAGTCATGCCCAATTGGCAGTCAAGCTGCACCGTCTCAAGCTGCTGATCCGATTCCCGCGATCGTTCAAGCATTCACCACAGGAGCGAAGTTCAAGGCTAAGTGGCACTCTCGCGTGAGAATCCCGCGGTCACCAAGCTCTTCAATCACCAGCTATTCGCGATAGGAAGGCGGCCTCAGCCTTGTACTACCTAATCTTGCCGCCTTTGTTCCCGCGACTCGCCAATATCAAGGAGAGATTTATGGCAAAGGAAGAAATCAAGAACCCGTCGCTGCCGGAACAGGTTAAGCTGCCGGCAGAACGCATACAGTTTAAGAGTCTGGTCTTTTCAAACCCGAACTACTTCGGCACATTCCCCAAACTCGGCGGCAAAGCGGTCAAGGCTTTCAGCGGAGATACAACGTACGAACAGCTTGAGTGCCTGGGACTGAACCAGAGCGCGAATCTGCTCGAGGGCGTAGTCAACATCAAACTGCACTCCGGCTACGGCACCAATGCCTGTGGCGCCGGAACAACCGAGTTCGTCCGCTTCTTCGTGAAGGATTCCACCGGCTGGCACGACCTAGGCCTCAGTACGGTGCAGGTATTCGATCTTGCCGGCCCGCTGCCGCTCAGCTATTCCGTCTCGGTGGATTTCAGCGAAGGCCGCAAGTTCTGCTTCACCGAAAACATCGTTGATGTGCGCGCCATTCTCTCGTGGGAATGGGAACCGACACCGGGCGATCCGAATTTCATCCCGGTGTGGGGCAATGTCGTCAACGCCCAGGTACAGGTCGCGCCTCGGCTGTTCTTCGAGATCCCGCTCTCGGAGTTCATTGAGCAGAAGACAATCTCCATCGACCCCGGCGTGCTCAGTCAACTGGATACCACTCAGAAACTTTCTGCCGCCGAAGTCAAGCCGCTCAGCTATGGCGAGCTAAAAGCTCTCTATGCCAAAGAGAAGGTCCCTCAGCACCGCTTTGGTTTCGAATTCGCGCAGAAGGTTTCAGGCGGACCGATCAGCCAGGGGCTGAACCAGCTCTCTTCCGGTAAGCTCGAAGCCAATTCCGGATTGCTGTCGGGCGAAGAACTGTCGGGCATCCTGGGAGCGCTTCAGAAGCTTCAGGGCGACACGACCTACGAGCAGTTGACCTGTGCCGGATACAATCCTCAGACCCGCGAACTGGAGGGCGTTATCCAGGTCAAGCAAAGCAGCGGCTATTCTGGAGGGCTGTGTACGCACGGCAGTACGGAATACGTCGGCTTTTATGCCTTCTTCGGCGGCGTCTGGAACACACTCGGCGTGGCCCAGGTGCAGGTGCACGATCTGAAGGCGGCGAGTCCGGCGCATCCCATCAGCTATGCCGTGTTCAGGATCACCAACCTGACCGAGATGGAGTGCCAGAACCTGGAAGGCGTCCCGCTGCGCGCCATCCTGTCGTGGTCCACACCGCCCACCGGGCCGAACTTTATTCCGGCGTGGGGCAATGTGGTGAACACCCATGTTCAGCCGCAGATCGAAATTGGTGATGGCGAACAGATGCGCCTGATGCGCATTGGCCGCGTCACGGTCGCCAACATCTCCAACAGCACTGGCTTGGCAGTGGTCGATCCGTTGTTCGTCCCGGCATTCCCTCCGGGCCTCGGCTACGTGGCAGGCGACTGCCCTGGCGGCGCACCGTGGTTGTACTTCCCGGTGCAGCCCGACTCACCCTTCGGGGGCAGCACCATCATCGAAGGCGACTTCAATCCTAAGATCGACGTCTTCGACCACACCACCGGCATGCTTCTTGGGGGCGCGTTCCCCATCATCTACCAGGCCTGGGTAACTCCGCCGGTCGGCTCTGAGTTCCAGCTCACCGACCCGTTCGGCATCGAGCTCTATCCGCCGAATTCTCCTGGCGGAGTGTTCTACCCGCAGCACCAGGTTCCGGCTCTCGGACCGGTACCGACGGGTGTTCCCGGAACCAACTACTACGTCTACTACGAGTCGAATTTCCAGGCTGTCAATCCGCGCACCCTGGCGATCTTCGAAGCCGGTGGACTGGCGGAAGGCGACTACATCATTGAGGTCCGCGGCTTTAAGTGGAATGGCGTCGAATACGTGCCGATTCCGGTCCAGAAAAAGAAGATCCACGTATACAACGGCTACATCCACACGGAACTCGTCGAGCCCGCGCCGGGCGCGCCGCTCATCTCAGTCACAGAGCAGCGGCCGCAGGTGTTCATCACTCTCACTTCGCCTTCGGGAGACTGCGGCGATGTGGTGGTGGGCGACACCATCACCGGCAGCTACAGCGTGACCGACGAGTTCTTCGGCGTCGTCAGCATCGGCCTGGTGCCGATTACTGTCGGGGGCGTTCTACAGCCGGAGAATGTAGTTACCTTGTCGAACGCGAACGTCGGTGCGAGCACGGTGGCTTATGACGGCACCAACACCAACGGCACCAGTGGTACCTTCACCTTGCCTACGGCCAACATGACACCTTGCGGGTACACCATCCTGCTAACGGCGTGGGACCGGGGCATCAGCTCCAACACTTGCCACGGCCAATACAACCAGGAAGGAGTCGGCTTCTGCTTGCGGAAGAAAGGCTCTTAGCTCAGCAATATGGAGCAGGGGCATCGGTAACGGTGCCCCATATTTTCACTGGTTACGAGCTATCTCATAAATCACTCCGCGTCAGGGCACGGCTTTAGACGTGCCGAAAGTGCCGGAAATAAGAACCAGGGCTTTAGCCCCTGAGGCTATAGCAATCTGTGAGATAGGTTCTAATGAGGTCACCTGATGCCTTCGGCCAATGTCTGGTTTCGATTCGTCGTGGCTTTGCTTGCCACCTGGCGAGTGACGCATCTACTGGCCAACGAAGACGGCCCGGCGGATGCAATCGCGAGCATACGCGCCTGGCTGGGCGATCGCTTCATCGGCAAGCTGATGGACTGCTTTAACTGCCTCAGCCTATGGATCGCAGCCCCGGCGGCGCTCTTCGTCTCGCACCAGCCGCTGGAGTGGACGTTCACCTGGCTGGCGCTTTCCGGTGGCGCTTGTTTACTGGAACGATATCAGCAGGACCCGGTAGTCATCGAACCCGTTTCCCTAATCGAGGAAGGAGAAACTAATCATGTGTTGCGGACAGAAACGCTCGGCGATGCGAAACATTGCGAATTCTTCAGCGCAGAAGGCGCCCACGACAGTAACGACCGCGAATACCACGCCGTCTCCCAGGACCGCTCTTCGTTACACTGAAAATTCCAGCGTCAAGGTGAAAGGGCCCGCCACCGGTCGCGAGTACGAGTTCTCGTCCTCACGCCCGACCCAGAACGTTGATCCGAGAGACGCTCGCCTCCTGGTGCGCTCCCGCTTCTTTCGCCAGGGGTGAAGGGTCAGCGTTCGGATCGATCCGGCCGGCAAGGGCGCAAGCAAAAAGCCCGCTTGCGCGGGCTTCGCTGTTTCGAGCTGAGAAGATCTACCGATTGGTTGTAGTCGCGGCCTTGGCCGTTTCCTGCTGGCCTGCCGTAAGGTGGGCGCTATTGCGTGCGGCGATGGTTTTCTTGGCATTGTCCGCCAATTCCTTCGCCTTGGGCAGAAGCTCCAGCGCCTTCGCCACCGCAGGATCGTTCTCGGTGTGGACCTTCATGCCTTCCTGCTGCCCGAACTCGTTGATGAACAGCTCGGCCTTGATATTCGAGCGCACCCAGTCGTTGTTCTGCGCCAGCTCGGCCTCGTTATACGGAATCTTCTGCTCGTCAAGGAACTTGCGGAACTCCTGCATCACCGCTTCATCCACCTCGAACTGCTTGGTCACTTTGTGGTTGATCACGTAGTGCTTGGCAAAATTGAAGAAGGTGTACTTCTGCAGCAACTCGTCCTGGAAGCTGTTGGTCTTGATCGGCGGAATCTTGATGTCGGGGTTGATGCCACCGCCGCCGTACACCGTGCGGCCGCTATCGGTCATCTTGACTTCGCGATTCGCCGTCGAGATCTCGTCGTCGCCGCTGGCATCGCGATTGTTGTAGTAATAGTCGTAAAGCGAGACACCGTTGTAGTCGCGCTGAATCAGGCGTCCGCTGGGCGTGTAGTACTTGGCCGTGGTCAGCGCCAGGCCGGTGTTCTCCGACAGCGGATATACGGTCTGCACCAGTCCCTTGCCGAAGGTCGACTCGCCGACGATCAGCCCGCGATCGTGGTCCTGAATGGCGCCGGCGACGATTTCAGCCGCCGAAGCAGTGCCGCGATTGACCAGCACTACCAGCGGGTAATCCTTGCCGCCATTGCCGTGGGCCGCTTTGTATACCTTCTCGGCCGAGGCGCGGCCATGATGCGAAACAATGACCTGTCCCTTCTTCAGGAACTTGTCGGCCACGCCGACGCCTTCGCTCAGCAGGCCGCCGGGATTCTGGCGCAAGTCGAGAATCAATCCCTTCAAGTCGGGGCCCATCTCATCCAGGGCTTCAGCGACTTCGTGCTCGGTGGTTTCCTGGAAGCCGGAGACGTGCATATAGCCGATGCCGGGACGAATCATGAAGTGGACATCAACGCTGTAGCGGGGAATCTCGTCGCGCACCACGCTGAAGTCGAGCGGCTTGTCGGAACCTTCGCGCAGAACCGTGATCTTGACGTTGTGTTCTTGGGCCCTTTCAGCAGTTCGGCGACGTCGCTGGTGCTCATGTTGTCCGTCGGCTTGCCGTCGACGGCAACGATGACGTCACCCGGACGAATGCCCGCGCGGTAGGCCGGCGCTCCGGTGAAGGGAGCGATCACAATAACCTTATTGTTACGCGGCCCCACCTGCATTCCCACGCCGTAGTATTTGCCGCGCTGCTCTTCGCGCAGGGCGGAATAGGCCTTGGGATCGAAGAAATTCGAGTGGGGATCAAGCACGCGCAGCATCCCTGGAATGGCGCCGTTGTAGATGGCTTTGTCCGGGCTGACGGGCTCGGCATAGTTCTGCTGCACCACTTCGTAGACCTGGGTGAACTCGTGAACGCTATCGCGAATGTCACCGTCACTGGGAACAGCGGTGGAGGTCAGACGCTGGCCAAACAACATGCCTGCACAACCACAGGCAATCACGATGACGAGCACAAGCACGGCGGAGCGGCGGGAACTACTTGCCATTATGTTTTCCTTCGACTGGCAGGAGGTGCATCTTTAAGATTAGCGCAAAACGCAGCGAGATTTGAGCAAAAGTATAGCACTTTCAACGGCGCGGCCAGTGCGCTAATCCGCCTTGCTCGTTGGATGCCGCCCAGCCCTTCACGGTGCGAAATTTGGCCGTTTCCTCTAGCGTGAGACGCAACCGGCGAAGCGAGGTGAGCGAAGGACGATCAAGGGTCGTGGCCACCGAGGCGGGAAAAAGCGTAACCACGGATTTACACGGATCTCCACGGATCAGGTTGGAGCTCTAAGACTGGCCCATCGAACGCGCCCGCAAACACGACAATCTCGATACGGATATTAGCTCTTAGGCCCGATTCCGATCCGTGCTCATCCGTGCAAATCCGTGGTTCGGGCTGCTCTTTCCAGGCGGGATGCGGCGCGCCTGATTGCTGCCCCGGCTGACCCCGGTTATCATTGACTCCATGAATCTCGGCATGCCAGAGATGATTTTCATCTTCTTGATGGCCCTGGTGATCTTCGGGCCCAAGAAGCTTCCCGAATTGGGACGCCAGCTGGGCAAGGCCCTCGCCGAGTTCAAGAAGGCCAGCAACGACTTCAAAAACCAGCTCGAAGTCGAAATGATGAACATCGAACTGGAAGAGCGGGCCAAGAAGCAGGAAGTCGAGCGCGCGACCGACGAGTCCCAGAAGATTCTTCCTGCCGAGAAGCCGTATGAAACCCTGATCGTCCCGGCGCCCGGCGCAGTTAGCCGCGACTCCTTCGAGCCGGTTCCCGACGCAGCCGAGCCCGCAACCGAAGCAGCACTTCCACCCGCCGAGACCCCTGCCAACGGCAACGCGCGGGCCGTTCCCGATGCCTAACCCCGTCTTAGAGAAAGCCCAGGAGCGCGCCTCGGAAGAAATGACGGGGATGAGCTTCCTCGATCATCTTGAGGAGCTGCGCCGCCGCATCATCTTTAGCTTCCTCTCCATCGTCGGCGGATTCGGCGTCTGCTGGTGGTATCACGAGCAGATCTTCGGTCTGATGCAGAAGCCCATCGTGCAGGCGCTGGCCAATCACGGCCTGGAGCAGAAGCTGGTCTACCTGAACCCGACCGACGCCTTCAACATGTATCTGAAGGTCTCGTTCCTGGCGGGAATCTTCGTCGCCTCGCCCTTCATTCTGTATCAGGTGTGGTCGTTCATCTCGCCCGGACTCTACCGCCACGAGCGGCGTTACGTGCTGCCCGTTCATGTTCAGCACCGTGGGCCTGTTTCTGGCTGGCGGCTTTTTCGGCTACAAGATGGTCTTTCCCGCGGCGCTGGATTTCCTCATCGGCTGGAGCTCGCAGTTCAAGCCGATGGTGACCATCAGCGAATATACCGACCTGTTCCTCACCATCATCGCCGGCTTGGGCATCGTCTTCGAGATGCCGATCCTCGTCTTTTTCCTGGCGCTGATGGGCGTCGTCACCGCCGGCTGGATGTGGCGCAACCTGCGCTACTCGATCCTGGTCATCTTCATCATCGCCGCCGTCATCACCCCGACCACCGACATCATGAACATGTGCATCTTCGCCGCGCCCATGATCATTCTGTACCTCGTGAGCATCGCGATTGCATGGTTCGTGCACCCGGCGCAGAGAAGGAAGAGGGCGGAGAAGAACGCGGGGGAATAGCCCTATCTTCTAAGTTGCGTTCACAAACGTGTCATCCCGAGTGGAGCGCAGCGTAGCCGAGGGACCTGCAGTTGTGCGGTACTCAGTAACACAGTGGCTGCGCGAGCCCGTAAGAAATCGCTTGACGACGCTCTCCTATCGAGAGCATAGTTCCTAGCAATCCTGGGTCATCTCCGTTCGCGCCGGAGGTTCCATGCGCCGCCCCATACTGACCTTCCTTCTTTGTTTCATCCTCGCAACGGCGATTGTCTCGCCCGCACAGAGCGTAACCACGCTCCACAGCTTCAATGGCGCTGACGGAGCTGAGCCTCGTTCAGCTCTAGTGCAAGGCACGGACGGGAACTTCTACGGGACAACGACAGACCTGGGCACGGTCTTCAGAATCACCCCTGAGGGCACGCTGACCACGCTGCATATCTTCACTGGTGCTGACGGCGGTCTTCCAGTCGGGGGGCTGGTGCAAGGCACGGACGGGAACTTCTACGGGACGACCGCAGCGGGCGGGATTTACGGCGGCGATTGTGGCTCAGAAGGCTGCGGCACCGTTTTCAAAATCACCCCCCAGGGCAAACTGACAACGCTATATATGTTCGAGGGAGCTGACGGTTTGGGTCCCTCGACATCACTCGTCCAAGGCAGCGATGGTAACTTCTATGGGACGACCGCAGTGGGCGGGATTTACCTCTCTGATTGTGGTTTAAATGGCTGCGGCACGGTTTTCAAAATCACCCCCCAGGGCACGCTGACCACGCTGCACAGCTTTTGCTCTGAACCCAACTGCTCTGACGGTTCCAGCCCTCGAGCAGCGCTGGTGCAAGCCAGCGACGGAAACTTCTATGGGACCACGTCCGCCGTCGAAGGGCAAGAGTGCTACAGTGACTGCGGTACTGTATTCAGGATCACGCCTAGTGGCGATCTGACGACGCTACACACGTTCAGCGGCTTTGACGGCACCAGCCCTCAAGCAGCGCTGGTGCAAGCCAGTGACGGCAACTTCTATGGGACAACCGTAGCAGGCGGAAGAGGCTGCCGGGCTGGTTGCGGCACGGTCTTCAAAATTACTTTCGGGGGGGTGCTGACCACACTCTACTACTTTTTTTGCGACCAACAAGACTGCTCGGACGGCGCGGCTCCCTATGCGGGGTTGGTGCAAGCCAGCGACGGGAGCTTCTACGGAACCGCCACATTTGGGGGGATTAACGTCGATGGTGATGGGACGGTCTTCCGAATCACACCCGGAGGTGTCCTGACCACGCTCTATAAGTTTTGCGCAGAATACCTGTGCATGGATGGGGGTGTTCCTTATGCGGGGTTGGTGCAAGCCGGCGACGGAAAGTTTTACGGGACTACCTCGGCGGGCGGTAGTTACGGCCACAGTTGCGTGCCTGAGTCCTGCGGCACGGTGTTCGTTCTTGATTTGAACCTGGACAGCTTATCCGTGACAATATGCTGCGGCAGCGGCAGCATCACGAGCGGCGACGGCTACATCAACTGTGGGGCGGTTTGCTCTCACAGCTATCAGCCTGGAGCTTACGTAACACTAACCGCGACCCCGGCGCAAGGCTGGGCTTTTTACAGTTGGACCGGCTGCGACAGAATGGATGGCAACTCCTGCGAGTTGACGATGAATCAAGCTCGTATTGCGGCGGCGGCCTTTGCCCCCGCGTATCTGCTTTCCGTGTCCAAGGCAGGAAGCGGCTTAGCAATCAGCGGCGACGGGCATATTTATTGTGGCTCGGTGTGCTCCTATTACTATCTCATTGGAACACAGATCGGTCTGACGGCGATTCCCGGCCCTGGCTACACACTTAGCATGTGGACTGGCTGCAACAACGTCAATGGCAATCTCTGCCTGGTCACGATGGCTGGCGCCAAGAACGTTACAGCCACCTTCACCGCCGCCCAAATCACACTAACTTCGCTGACGTTCATGCCTTCTTATGTAAAGGGGGGCCAGCTGTCGGCTGGCACGCTTACCCTTTCCGCGCCAGCGCCGCCTGGAGGGCTGGGCGTGGCCCTCAGCAGTGATCATCCCAACGTCGCACATCCGCCGTCATTAGTCCTGGTTCCCGGGGGCAAGAGTTCCATCGTCTTCGGCGTGAATACATTTCCGGTGAAGACCAACACGACGGTGACGATCACGGCCACAGCGGGCAACTCCCAAGTCAGCGGGACGTTGACGGTGGGCACGTCGTTTTCGCAATCCGTGAGATGATCGCGATGCTCACTTCTCTACCATGAGCATCGCCATCGCTTGGTTCGTGCCCCCGGCACAGAGAAGGGAGCGGGCGGCGAAGAACGCGGCGGAATAGCGAGCTACAGCTTCTGAGCCGCTGGCTGCGAAAACTACTTGACACTCTTATGGATGTGGGTCATAGTTCGGCACCGTCCGCTAGTCATATCCGTTCGGGCCGGAGGTCTCATGCGTCGCGTCGTTCTCGTTCTCGCCTTCTGCACCGCTATGGCTATGGCGATTGTCTCGCCTGCACAGACCTTCACCACTCTGTACAACTTCGCGGGATATCCTGAGGGTGATGGCGCTGCTCCGTATGCTGGGCTGATACAAGCCACCGACGGTAACCTCTACGGGACAACCCTTAATGGCGGGGACTACAACAGTGGCACGGTTTTCAGAATCACGCCCCAGGGAACGCTAACGACGCTGTACAGCTTCTGCTCTCAACCCAACTGTACTGACGGCGGCGAGCCGTACGCCGGACTGGTGCAAGCCACTGACGGGAACTTTTACGGAACTACCAGCCTCGCCGGCGCCGACGGCTATGGCACGGTCTTCAAAATCACCCCAAGCGGCTTGCTGACCACGCTGCACAGTTTCACGGGATATCCGACTGACGGCGCCGAGCCATTGGCCGGGCTGCTGCAAGCCAGCGACGGAAGCTTCTACGGGACAACTGTCGATGGCGGGGGGAACAACAATTGTATGAATAATCCTAGTGGCTGTGGCACGGTTTTCAAAATTACTCCAGGGGGTACGCTCACTACGCTATACAGCTTCTGTGCTCAATCTGGTTGCCCTGACGGCTCCGGCCCTCACGCCGGACTGATCCAAGCTACCGACGGCAACTTCTACGGGACAACCTCTGATGGCGGTGCTAACAACGGTGGCACGGTCTTCAAAATCACGCCAAGCGGCACGCTCACCACGCTGTATAGTTTCTGTGCTGGAGGATTTTTCTGCCCTGACGGCGCTGACCCTCATGCCGGAGTGGTGCAAGCCACCGATGGCAACTTCTACGGGACAACCTATTTTGGCGGGGCCCCCTTCACCGGCACGGTCTTCAAAATCACCCCGCAGGGCGTACTGACCACGCTGCACAGCTTTGAGGGCACTGACGGCGCTAACCCTTATGCCGGACTGGTGCAAGCCACCGATGGAAACTTCTACGGAACAACCTACGGGCTCTACGGTGCTAGTACGGTCTTCAAAATCACCCCGCAGGGCGCACTGACCACGCTGCACACCTTCGACTACACTGATGGCCGATACCCTGCCGGCGGGCTGGTGCAAGCCACCGACGGGACCTTCTACGGGACGACCAGCAACGGCGGGGCCAACGGCGCCGGCACGGTCTTCCGCCTAGACGCGGGACTTGCTGTACTCCTGTCCGTTACGAAGGTTGGCAGCGGCACCATCACCAGCGGCGACGGCCACATCTACTGCGGCTCCGTCTGCTCATACACATATAACGGAGGGGCGCAGGTTGGACTAACGCCCATTCCTGCTCCCGGCTACACGTTCAGCGGATGGAGCGGATGCGACAACGTGCAGGGCTATGTGTGTGTGGTGACGATGTCGAGTGCCCGAACCGTTACCGCCACTTTCGATGTCGTCCAAATCTCACTCACTTCGCTGACCTTCAATCCGTCGTATATAAAGGGGGGCCGACTATCGGTTGCGACCCTTACCCTCAGTGGGCCGGCTCCCTCGGGAGGATTGGGTGTGGCCCTCAGCAGTGATCATCCCAACGTCGCACATCCGCCGTCATTAGTCCTGGTTCCCGGGGGCAAGAGCTCCATCATCTTCGGTGTGAACACGTTCCCGGTGAAGAGCAACACGACGGTGACGATCACCGCCACGGCGGGCGCCTCGCAGGTTAGCGGAACGTTGACCGTGGGCACGGGGTATTCGCAATCGGCAAAATAACCCGTGGCTCATCCGCTCCGATGATCATTAGTGGTGGCTAGCAATTGCCAGCGCCTGGTTCGTCCCCCCGGCCCAGAGAAGGAAGCGCGCGGAGAAGGCGGCCATAGAGTAACCTAGGAACGCCAGCGAGGCTCCGAGAGATGAGCCGAGCCGCCTCACAGGGGAAGGCCTTGACGGGACTCGGCGAGTCGGCAATAGTTCGAAGCGTCCTTGGGTCATTCTTGTTCGGGCCGGGGGTCTAATGCGTCGTGCCGTTCTCGTTCTCGCCTTCTGCGTCGTTATCGCGATTGCCTCGCCTGCGCAAACTCTCACTACCCTTGTAGATTTTGAAGTCCAAAACGGCACTAATCCCGATTCGAATCTCATCGAGGGCACCGACGGAAACTTCTACGGAACAACTTTCGCCGGCGGGGACGACGGTTCTGGCACGGTCTTCAACATAACCCCCGAAGGCACGCTGACCATACTTCACAGCTTCGATTTTACCGACGGCGCCTACCCTACCGCCGGGCTGGTGCAAGCCACTGACGGAAACTTCTACGGGACAGCCCAATATGGCGGGGACAACATCGCTGGCACATTCTTCAAAATCACTCCGGGAGGCGCATTTACCACCCTGCATAGCTTCGACTACATGGAGGGCGCTTTCCCTTATGCCGGGGTGGCGCAGGCTACTGACGGGAACTTCTACGGAACAACCTTGCTTGGCGGGGCCGATAATAATGGGACAGTCTTTAACATCACTCCCCAGGGCATTTTGACCAACCTTCATAGCTTCAGCTTCAACGGGACGGACGGCAACCATCCTTATGCGGCCCTGGTGCAGGCCACCGATGGGGACTTTTATGGGACCACATTCTATGGCGGCGTGAATAACGATGGCACAATCTTCAAAATCACTCCCGAGGGCATACTGACCATACTTCACAGCTTCAACGGGACGGACGGCGCTAATCCTTATGCCGGGCTGGTGCAAGCCGCCGACGGGAACTTCTATGGGACAACAGAGGATGGCGGCGCGAATAACAATGGCACGGTCTTCAAGATCACTCCCGAGGGCACGCTGACCACCCTGCACAGCTTCGAAGGAACGGACGGCTCTCACCCTCAAGCCGGGCTGGTGCAGGCCACCGACGGGAACTTCTACGGAACAACCGAAAATGGTGGGGCCCACCTCGACGCTGGCACGATCTTCAGAATCACTCCCGAGGGTACGCTGACCACGCTGTACAGCTTTTGCTCTCAGATGGGCTGCGCTGACGGCCGTGCTCCTAACGCAGTCGTGCAAGCGACCGACGCGAAATTCTACGGGACAACCTTTGGAGGCGGGCTAGCCGATTGGGGCACGGCATTCCGCCTGGATGCAGGGCTCGGTGCGCTTCTATCCGTAGGCAAGATAGGAACCGGCACCATCATCAGCGGTGATGGCCATATCTACTGCGGCAGTACGTGCTCATATACATACCTAAGTGGTACCCAGGTCGGGCTGACCGCCCTTCCTGCTCCCGGCTACACCTTCAGCAGTTGGACCGGCTGCGACGACGTGCAGGGCGATATATGTGTGGTGAAGATGTCGAGTGCCCGAAACGTTACTGCCACCTTCGATGTCGCCCAAATCACCCTCACTTCGCTGACCTTCAATCCGTCGTATGTAAAAGGTGGCCGGCTATCGGCTGCCACCCTCACGCTCAGTGCACCGGCTCCCTCGGGAGGACTGGGTGTGGCCCTCAGCAGTGACCATCCCAGCGTCGCGCATCCGCCATCGTTCGTCATCGTTCCCGGAGGCAAGACTTCGATCGTCTTCGGCGTGAATACCTTCCCGGTGAAGGTCAACACGACGGTGATGATCACGGCCACAGCGGGCGCCTCGCAGGTCAGTGGAACGTTGACCGTGGGCACTGTAGCGGCAGAGCATGGCGTCATTCTAACTTGGACTCCATCGACGGGGGACGGAGTTACCACGCAGCAAATATTCCGAGGGCTGGCATCGGGATTGGAAGACTACGAGCATCCTTTAGTGGAAATTCAAGACAACATCACGAGCTCCTACTTGGACGCGACAGCGCAGCCAGGAACGACGTACTACTACACGATGAAAGCCTGTAACGCTGCCGGATGTAGTATCGCTTCGAATGAGGCCAGCAATATGGGCACAAGCGGCAACTTTAAAGCCAATCGGTGCGCGTGTGATTTGAGCAGAAGCTCAAAGAATACGAGGCCGCAAGCAGGAGACTAGCCGAATCGAAAGCATTGTTTGTTCTCTGTCGCGAACTTCCCATCCGGACCCTACATCCCCGGCTGCCCAAACAAGTGGTAGTTGGTGTTCAGCGTTGTCACAACCACCTCGTTGGCCGCAACGTCCAACCCCGCCTTCCCTGCGGTCATTGATTGACCTATCCGACGAATCAGCGCAAACTAGCGTCAGCACTGGCCGTCCCCGACATCCTCCCAGTTGTCGGTGGATGAATAGTCTCCCAGATATGCAGTCTCCCTTGCTTGGACCAGGCAGAGGTATCATGCGCCACACGCTTATCCTGTTTTGCGTCTGCGCGGCGCTCGCGATCGCCGCCCCCTCACAGGATCTGACCACGTTAGTGAGTTTCAATGGCGACAACGGCGCCTATCCCGTTGGGACTCTTGTGCAGGGCACTGACGGCAACCTTTACGGAACTACCAAGAGTGGCGGGACCGCCAACAGCGGCGGTACGGTCTTCCAAGTCACGCCGAATGGCACGCTGACCATCCTCCACAGCTTCGGCAGCCAACAAGATGGCGCTGAGCCTCTTGCAGGCCTGGTGCAAGCTGCCGACGGGAACTTCTATGGAACAACCCTCTATGGGGGAACCGGCGGCTACGGAACAGTATTCAAAGTGACTTCCGACGGCAGCTTGAGCACGTTGCACAGCTTCGCAGTGGCCGACGGCTACCAGCCCTATGCCAGGCTGATACAGGGTGCAGATGGGAACTTCTACGGGACAACCGTCTACGGAGGCTCCAGCAATTCCGGCACTGCCTTCCAAATTACTCCAGGGGGAACGCTCGCTACCCTGCATGGCTTCCGCAATCTGGGCGAAGGCCGCAAGCCTTACGCAGGGCTGGTGCAAGCTACCGACGGAAACTTCTACGGCACAACTCGCGAGGGCGGGAGCGCGGGCTATGGCACGGTCTTCAAAATCACTCCCCAGGGGACGCTCACCACCCTGCACAACTTCGATTACGCGGACGGCGCCTACCCTTACGCGGAGCTGATACAAGCCACCGACGGAAACTTCTACGGTGTCACCTACTATGGCGGAGCCAACGACCAAGGCACAGTCTTCAGGATTACTCCCGATGGTACGCTGACTGTCTTGCACAACTTCATCTGTACGGATGGCTTGTTCGCCAATGGGTTAATACAGGCTGCGGATGGGAACCTCTATGGGACAACTATGTTTGGTGGCAATACCCAGGACTGTTTGGCCGGGTGTGGGACCATCTTCCGAATCAGTCCACAGGGAGGCGAGCTGACAACCCTGTACAGCTTCAGCGGTAGCGACGGCGCCGCCCCATCGGGTTTAGTCGAAGTCACCGATGGCGAGTTCTACGGGACCACCGGCAGTGGCGGGGCCTTTAATGATGGCACCGTCTTCCGCCTGGTCGCTGGTGCTGTTCTGTCCGTGATGAAGTCGGGCCTGGGCACCGTCACCAGCGGAGATGGGTACATCCACTGCGGCAATACATGCGCGTATACCTACCTGGGTGGATCCCAGGTAGGGCTGACGGCCCTCCCAGCTCCCGGCTACACGTTCAGCAGTTGGACCGGCTGCGACAACGTGCAAGGCGATATATGTGTGGTGAAGATGTCGAGCGCCCGAAATGTTACCGCCGCCTTCGATGTCGCCCAAATCACACTGACTTCGCTGACGTTCAATCCGTCGTATGTAAAAGGTGGCCGACTATCGGCTGGCACGCTCACTCTCAGCGCGCCGGCTCCCCCCGGAGGACTGGGCGTGGCTCTCAGCAGTGATCACCCCAGCGTCGCACATCCGCCGTCATTAGTCCTGGTTCCCGGCGGCAAGAGCTCTATCGTCTTCGGTGTGAATACCTTCCCGGTTAAAACCAACACGACGGTGACGATCACGGCCACGGCGGGCGCCTCGCAGGTCAGCGGAACGTTAACCGTGGGTACGGGGTATTCGCAATCGGCGAAATAACAGAGGCTCGTCCGCGAATCTAACTCAAGATCGTCGGGTGCCCCATCCAAGCCATCGTTTGGCTTGGGCGGGAGTTCTGCAAACCGTCACTCGGAGGGCGCGGTCCCGAAAATTCCTTGACAGAGTTTCTCCGCTAAGACGTAGTAGGGGCACTCTGGGTCACATTTTGGAGCTACCTTGGCGTCCTAACTCTTTCTTGTGGGTGTTGTCCTGAGCCCAGCAGCAATTCCGTTGATCCGTTATCCGCTTAGCCGCGCGCGTCGCGAATCGCGTCTGGGAGAGCTTGCGGCGCTCTCTTCCCCTCGGCAGACCAGAAAGAGCAGGAGACTCATGAAATTCGTCCAGCTACTGATCGTCGCAGCCGTATTGGTGCTGGCTGGATTTGACAGCTGCGGCGGAATGCCCACGCCCGGTACAAACAACAACAGCTACGATTTCGGCCAGCGTCTTGGCGCTGTTGTCTCCATGCAGCCTGGGCCGCCGTCGTACACGTTCCCTTCGTGGTCAGGTGACAGCCCCGGCATCCGCATTGATCAGGTACAACAGTTTTCGTCAACTGCGCACCCAACCGGAACCGACATTAATCAAGTCACTACACAGGTGGTTTTTGGCCAAGTCACGGGTCCGATTGGCGACAAGGTGGTTGTTGTCTATAGCTACACCAACAATTACTACGTCCAGCCCTTAACCAGTACCACGATCAACATCGCCGGCGACTTAACCTGGACAGCACCAGCCAATCCCGGCAATATCACGGAGCTGTTGGTAAAGCAGGGTTACTCATTGCCTGACACGACTTCTAGTTTACCAGCCATCGATAGTGTGAATGTATTTGCGATGGCGGGTCAGTGAACACGTTACGAAGCGGAGTACTGCGCATCACTATATAGAGCAACTTAGAAACATTCTGAGTCCACGGACTCGTCCGCAAGGTTTCGATGGGACGTCACAACCTGCTTCTCCGATTGTTGATCATAGCGACGACGCTGACGCTAGTTCGCTGCGGTGGTAGCAACAATAACAACACCCAGACGATGAATAATGGCGGACAGAATATGCAAGCGCCGTCAGTCATGCTGAACACACCCAGCCCGGGAGCGAGTCAGCTCTCAGGCCGTGTTTCGGGTGTGGACAACAGTAAATACAAGGTTGTAATTTATGCCTTGACCAACCAATGGTACGTTCAGCCATTCGCCGACGCTCCTTACACCAACATAATATCCTCTGATGGATCATGGAGCAGCTCGACAAACCCTTGGCAGAGCCTCGTGGTGCTGCTGGTTGACCCGAACATCTACAAGCCCGCGGCGACGGAGATCACCAACCCGGCACTGGATGCGAACGTTGCTACTTACACTGTGTACCCAGCAGGTCCGGTCAGTGTGATGTTTAGCGGTTTCACCTGGGGAATCAAGACTACGGGAACCGCGCCGAGCGATCATTTTGATCCCGGCCCGAACTTCTGGTCGAATGATCCATCTGTGGTCCACGTCGCCAGCGACGGTCTCCACTTGAAGCTTAGTCAAATTAATGGAGTGTGGCAGTGCGGCGAAGTTTACCTCACACGATCGCTTGGATACGGTACCTATACCGTGCAAGTCAACTCACGCCTCGATCAGCTCGATCAGAATACCGTGGCCGCCCCGCTGTTCATTTACGCCGCGCCTGGACAGGAGCTGGATAACGAGTATAGCGGTCTCGGGGGGCTTGTTCCCGCGCCGAATAACGCCCAGTTCGTAGTCCAGCCGTACACCGTGCAGGGGAATATCAAGTATTATTTGCAGCCGGCCGCCACTCAAATAACAACGCAGATGGAGTGGCGTTCCGACCACGTAACCTTTCGTGCATGGAATGGGTGGGCGACCACGCCCGCTTCCACCGACATCATTTACCAATGGTCCTACATGGGAGGAAACATCCCTCCCGTCGGCCAGGAGCGCGTACATATCAACCTGTGGCTGCTGAGTGGCAGCGCGCCGACTGGTGGTAGCGGTGACGAGATGGTGATCAATTCTTTTGTGTTCCAGCCGTGAGAGGGGGCTGCGTGAGGAAACTCGTTCTCGGGGCGATGGTTTGTGGCTTAATAGCGTTCTGGGCCACAGCAGGGCTTGTCTCGGAGGCACAAACCCTCACCACGTTGGTGGACTTCAACGGTACCAACGGTAGCTCGCCTTCGTTTTCGGCTCTTGTGCAAGGGACCGACGGCAACTTCTACGGGACGACCGTCGATGGCGGCCTCGGCGGCCGGGGCACGGTCTTCAGAATGTCCTCAAGCAACCAGTTGACGACGCTGTGGAGTTTTCTTGGTCCGTATGACGGCATAAATCCCAGAGGTGGTTTGGTGCAAGGCAGCGACGGGAATTTCTACGGAACCACCTCTTTGCTCGGAACCCACGGTCGGGGCACTGTCTTCAAAATCACGCGAGACGGCATGCTGACACCGCTGTATAGCTTCAGTGGCTCTGACGGCGCTTATCCAGAAAGTACCCTGGTCCTGGCCCGCGACGGAAATTTTTACGGAACCACGCGCAATGGGGGAACTGACAATAATTGCTTTAACGGATGTGGCACGATTTTTCGGATAACCCCGGCAGGCGTGCTCACTACGCTGCACAGCTTCAGCTACATCAGCGGTCATTATCCTGTCGGGGCATTGGTGCAAGCTATCGATGGGAACCTCTACGGAACCACTAACGGTGACGGGTTTTTCGGTTCCGATATGGCATTCAAAATCAGCATACAGCCCCCATACACGCTGACTCCGCTGCACGTATTCGACTTTTACAGCGACGGTGGTTTTCCCAATGGCGGCCTCGTGCAGGCTGCGGACGGGTACTTCTACGGTACGGCAGAATATGGGGGGAGCAGCAGCAACTGCAGCTTTGATCGCTGTGGCACCGTCTTCAAGATGACCCCTGATGGTCAGCTGACGCCTATGCATAGCTTCGCAGGCACGGACGGGGGCGTACCTATCGGCCCGCTAGTGCTCGCCACAGACGGCACTCTCTATGGGACCACCGAGGAGGGCGGAACTGGTCTCAATTGTACGGAGGGCTGTGGCACTGTGTTCCAAATCATCCCGGAGTCGCCGTACACGCTGACCACGCTATATAACTTCGACAGTGCTGATGGTGCTAACCCGAACAGCGGGCTGCTGCAAGTCACCAGCCCTGAATTCTATGGAACAACTGCTGCAGGCGGGTCTGGCGGGAACTGTATGGGTGGCTGTGGCACGATCTTCAGCCTCTCACTTCCACCGGTCACGCTGTCCGTGAGCAAGACGGGCAACGGCACCGTCATCAGCGGCGATGGGTACATCTATTGCGGTGAAATGTGCTCCTATCTGTACATTCATGGCACGCGAGTCGGGCTGGTGGCCGTTCCTGCTCCCGGTTACACGTTTAGCAATTGGACTGGCTGCGACAACGTGCAGGGCGATGTATGTGTGGTGGCGATGTCGAGCGCCCGAGACGTTACTGCCACTTTCGATGCGACGCAAATCACACTGACTTCGCTGACGTTCAAGCCTTCTTACGTAAAGGGCGGGCAACTGTCGGCTGGCACGCTCACGCTCAGTGGTCCGGCTCCCTCGGGAGGACTGGGTGTCGCCCTCAGCAGTGACCATCCCAACGTCGCGCACCCTCCGTCGTTGGTCCTGGTTCCCGGGGGCAAGAGCTCCATCGTCTTCGGTGTGAATACCTTCCCGGTTAAAACAAACACGACGGTGATGATCACGGCCACGGCGGGCGCATCGCAGGTCAGCGGAACCTTGACCGTGGGTACGGGGTATTCGCAATCGGCGAAATGAACGTAAGGATGCATTCTCTACCTGGTAAGTATCGCCATCGTCTGGTTCGTCCACCCGGCACAGCGAAGGAAAGCGGTCAGCGAAGAATGCGGGAGAGTAGCCCAGGAACGCTAGCGATGCTCCGAGAGAAAAGAGCCGAGCCGCCTCACGGGGAAATGCCTTGACACCACTCGCCGAGTAGGCGATAGTTCGAAAGCATTCTTTGGGTCGTTACTGGCCGGCCGGAGGTTCTATGCGGCGTGCCATTGTCGTGCTCGCCTTCTGCACCGCTATCGCGATTACCTCGCCCGCTCAAACCCTCACGACCCTGGTGAATTTCGACGGAGCCAACGGTTATGCTCCGAGTTCGACTCTCATCCAGGGCACCGACGGGAACTTCTACGGGTACCGCGAGCGAGGGCGGGGCTAACGGCGAAGGCACGATCTTCAACGTTACCTCCGATGGCAAGCTGACTACCCTGCACGACTTCGATTTCGCCGACGGCGCTACCCCTTTTGCGGGGCTGGTGCAAGCCACCGATGGGAACTACTACGGAACAACCTTCCTTGGCGGAGCCGATTTCGATGGCACCGTGTTCAAAATCACCCCCGACGGCACGCTGACCACCCTGCATAGCTTCGGCACCGCCAACGGCGGCGTTAACCCTAATGCCGGGCTGGTGCAAGCCACCGACGGAAGCTTCTATGGGACAACCGTTTCTGGCGGGCCGGGGTCCAGCAATGGCACAGTCTTCAAAATCTCTGCCGACGGCACGCTGACTGCCCTGCACAGCTTCAACGGCGCGGATGGATCTTACCCTTATGCCGGGCTGGCGCAAGCCACCGACGGAAACTTCTACGGGACAACCACCCTTGACGGGGCGCACGGCAGCGGCACCGTGTTCAAAATCACCTCCGCGGGCGTACTGACCACTTTATACAGTTTCGCCGGAACGGATGGCTCTAACCCTTATGCCGGGCTGGTGCAAGCCACCGATGGGAACTTTTATGGGACTACTTTCCATGGCGGGTCGAATAACGACGGTAGCGTCTTCGAAGTCACGCCTGGGGGCGCGCTGACCATCCTGCACAGTTTCGCCGGAGCGGATGGCTCTAACCCCTATGCCGGGTTGGTGCAAGCCACCGATGGGAACTTTTATGGGACTACTTTCTATGGCGGAGCCAATAACGATGGTACCGTCTTCCAAATCACCCCTGCGGGCGTGCTGACCACCCTGTACAGTTTTGCCGGAACGGATGGCGCTAACCCTTATGCCGGGCTGGTGCAAGCTACCGACGGGAACTTTTACGGCACAAACGTCAGCGGCGGAGCCAGCAACGAGGGCACGGTCTTCCGCTTCGACACCGGCCTTTTTGCCGGCCTGTCGGTGACCAAGGTGGGCAACGGCACCGTCATCAGCGGCGATGGACACATCTACTGCGGCGGCGTCTGTGCCTATCCGTACCCTAAAGGAATACAAGTCGGGCTGACCGCCGTTCCGGCCCCCGGCTACACCTTCAGCGGTTGGACTGGCTGCGACAACGTGCAAGGCGATGTATGTGTGGTGATGATGTCGAGCGCGAAGGCTGTAACTGCAACCTTCGATGTTGCGCAAATCACGCTGACTTCGCTCACGTTCAAGCCGTCGTTTGTAAAGGGTGGCCAGCTCTCCGCAGGAACGCTAACCCTGAGCGCTCCGGCGCCTCCTGGCGGACTGGGTGTCGCTCTCAGCAGTGATCATCCCAGCGTCGCACATCCACCATCATTCGTCATCGTTCCCGGAGGCAAGAGCTCCCTCATATTCGGTGTGGTCACCTTCCCGGTGAAGGTCAACACGCCAGTGACGATCACAGCAACAGCGGGCGCATCGCAGGTCAGCGGAATGTTGACTGTGGGCACATCATTCTCGCAATCGGCAAAATAACTGGGCTCGACTGCGAATCCAGAAGATCGCGGGTGCCCATCCAAGCCTTTGTGTGGCTTGGGTGGGAGCTCTACAGAGTGTCACTGAGACGGCTCTCCGCGGGTGCCCATCCAATCGTTCGTTTGGATTGAGTGGGAGTTCTACAGAGTGTCACTGAGACGGCTCTCCGCGGGTGCCCATCCAAGCGTTCGTTTGGATTGAGTGGGAGTTCTACAAAGTTTCACGGACATGTGTGATCCCGATCGTTCCACTTTGTCGTGTCATCCCGAGCGCAGCCGAGGGATCCGCAGTTGCCTGGTGCCGCATCCAAGCCTTCGGTTGGTTTGGGTGGGAGTTCTACAAAGTGTCACTGACATGTGTGATCCCGATCGTTCCACTTTGTCGTGTCATCCCGAGCGCAGCCGAGGGATCCGCAGTTGCCGGGTGCCGCATCCAAGCCTTCAGTTGCCTTGGGTGGGAGTTCTACGAACTGTCACTCGGGTCTTCGACGTGCTCTTGATCCCACTCATTCCAAGACTGAAGGAATGAGTTGGGGCACTCGGCGTGGGCTCCGCCGACCAGACAATTCCAGCCCAACGCGGAAGCGTTGGGAACACGGCCCCTAATTACCCCCGAGCCCCTTTCAGGGGCGGCACAAAACAAGAGTGTCGCCGGTTGAAACCGGCTCAGGAACAAATAAACCGACGCTGTCCCAGTGCTTCCGCACTGGGCTGGAATTGTGTCACCTCAGGTTTGTCATCCTGAGCGGAGCGATCCGCCGCAGGCGGAGAGCGCGGTCGAAGAGCCTGCCCTGAGCGCAGTCGAAGGGACCTGCTTTTGAGCCTTGTATCACGCCGGGTGCCCACTCATTCCTTCGTTTGGAATGTGTGGGAGACACACGGCAGGCACTACAACTCCCTGAGCGCAGGGACGAAGTTGTGTAGTAGGTTGAACTGAAATCAGGAAGTTGGGCAATACCGTTCTGGCCAACGAGCACGTCGAAGATCAGCGTCCGTCCATCCCACTCATTCCAAGACTAGGAATGAGTGGTGCACCAGGCCACCCGTCCGTCCGTATCGTTATTCCTGGGTTTGCCCAGGATAACCCGTTGTACACTGGTGCCTTCCCATGCAACAGCTCAACCTGAAGCCCACGCACAAGCTCGTGAAAAACTACTACGAGGCGCTGGGCCAATTCGGCCAATTAAACATTGATCACGAGATGGCAGTGCGTAGCGCCTTCCAATCGCTGCTTGCCGGATGCGGCCGCCAGTTCGACTGGACGTTGGTTCCCGAATACGCCATCAACCGGCCACCCGCTCGGCTCATCAAGGTTGATGGCGCCATGCTCGACACCTTTCGCCTGACGCACGGTTTCTGGGAGGCCAAGGACGAGCACGATGATCTCGAAAAGGAAATCCGCCGCAAGTTAGATCAGGGCTATCCGCGCAACAACATCATCTTCCAGGCGCCCGAGCGGGCCGTGCTCATCCAGAACGGAATTCGGCAGGGATTGCCCGACGATATACGCGACTCCGGCAACCTTGTAGAGCTACTCAAATCGTTCTTCGCCTATCGCGAGCCACATCACGAAGAGTGGGACGAAGCGGTCGCCGAATTCAAAATTCACATACCCGAGATCGCCAAGGCGGTGCAGGAGAAGATCGAAGAGCAGCAACGGACCAATCCTGCTTTCGTCGAGCGCTTCAAGTCCTTCTACGAGGTCTGCCGCCAGTCCATCAATCCCAACCTGTCAATCGAAGCGGTCGAGCGGATGCTGGTACAGCATCTGCTGACTGAGCGGATCTTCCAACGCATCTTCGACAACCCCGATTTCACCCGCCGCAACGTGATTGCCGTAGAAATCGAAAAGGTCATCGAGTCGATGACCGCCAAACAGTTCAGCCGCAACGCTTTCCTTAAAGACCTGGATCGTTTCTACAAGGCCATCGAGCTTGCGGCCGACAATACCGAGGATTACAGCGAGAAGCAGCACTTCATCAACACTGTCTACGAGCGCTTCTTCCAAGGCTACTCGCCCAAAGAGGCCGATACCCACGGCATCGTCTACACGCCGCAGCCCATCGTGGACTTCATGGTGCGCAGCGTGGAAGACATTTTGCAGAAAGAATTTGGGCGCTCCCTCAGCGACAAAAGCGTCCACATCCTTGACCCCTTCGTGGGTACCGGAAACTTCATCACGCGAGTGATGAAGGAGATCAAGACCAGCGCTCTGCCCTACAAGTATGAGAATGAACTGCACTGCAACGAGGTGATGCTACTGCCGTACTACGTGGCTTCGATGAATATCGAGCACGAGTACATGGAGCGGACCGGCGAGTACAAGGCGTTTCCTGGGATTTGTTTGGTGGATACGTTTGAGCTCGCAGAAGCACAGCAGCGCGGACTCTCGTTCATGACAGAAGAGAATACGGCGCGAGTTAACAAACAAAAGGAGTCGCCGATCTTTGTAGTGATGGGCAATCCGCCGTACAACGCTGCGCAGGACGTGGAGAATGACAGTAACAAGAATCGTATTTACCCACTTCTCCGAAGACGTGTCTGGGACAAGTACGCCGTAGGCTCGAAGGCTACGCTGCTGAACACGCTAAGCGACCCATACATCCAAGCATTTCGATGGGCAACCGACAGGTTAGGTGCGAGCGGTATTGTTGCATTCGTCACAAACGGGCGCTATCTCGACGGAGTTGCGACCGATGCCATGCGACGATGCATCGCGACAGAATTTGACAATGTTTACGTCATCGATCTGGGAGGAGACGTTCGACGGAATCCAAAGCTATCAGGAACAACCCACAACGTATTCGGCATTCAGGTCAATGTTGCGATCAGTCTTCTTGTGCGTACCGAAGCAAATACCGGTACGCCAAGACGGGCGAATGTCCTCTACAGGCGCTTGCCAGAATATGCACGCAGGGAGCAGAAGTTCGCGTATTTGGATCAGGCGGAGTTCGACCATACATGGCAGCGGATCCCAATCTTGCCAAGTGGGGATTGGCTGGTTGGCGAAGCCCAAACCAACTTCGCATCGTTGCTACCTCTAGGCACGAAAGAAAGCAAAGGGGCATCGCAGCAAGATGTCGAGGCCGTGTTCAAGCTCTTTAGCAATGGCGACAAAACGAATCGGGATACTTGGGCATTCAACTTCGATCCTGAGGCGCTTAAAAAAAACATCTGCCGAACGATCAGCTTTTACAACGAACATGTTGATCGGCTGCGCCGGTCGAAATCCCGAAAAATAGATGTGGACGCATTTGTCACCAACGACGACAAGAGTATTAGCTGGAGTGGCGATCTCAAACAGTCGCTTGAGAGATTTGTCTCAGCGGAATTTGCCATTGAGAAAGTTCGTCGCGCCTATTACCGTCCGTTCACGGCCTGCTGGCTCTTCTTCGATAGAGTCCTCAATAATAGGGTTTACCTGTTGCCGCACGTGTTCCCAGATCCGAGGAGCGAAGGCCAGAACCTCGCAATTGGCGTAACAAGCCACTTGCAATCACCTTTTGCGACCCTGATCGTCGACAGGCTTCCGTGTCTTGATTTCGGGGGTAGGCCTAGTCAATTCTTTCCGTTCTACGCCTACAAAGAAGACGGCTCGAACCGCCGCGAGAACATTACCGATTGGGCGCTGAACGAGTTTCGCAAACACGACGACGACCCGAGCATCACCAAGTGGGACATCTTTCATTACGTCTATGCAGTGCTGCATCATCCCGAGTATCGCGAGCGCTACGCCGCCAACCTAAAGCGTGAGCTGCCCCGCATCCCGTTTGTGGGGGCTGGTGTGGGTAGAGCTGGCCTTCAGGCCAGCGTTCCAGCCGATCCCACATCCTCCAGAGCCGGGCTTCAGCCCGGCGGCACGGGGTCTAGCGGCCGCGCTGCCTTGGGTAGCCCCGGCCTTCCGGCCGGGGAACAGAATCGCGCCGAAGGCGCTTCCTCTCTGCCGAAGGCTAACGCGCAGCCGCCGGCGGAGCGTTACAAGCAGATCCCTCAGGGGCTCAAGCCCCTTCGGGATAACAAATCATTGGGTGTACCGGAACGCGGGCCTGAAGGCCCGCACTACCCGGAATCGGGGCACGGCCCGCAATGTACCGCTGAAGCGGTACTCCACCCCCCTGGAGGCACGCTCTACCAATCCGACCGCGAGGTCTTCCACGCCTTCGCCGAAGCCGGCCGCAAACTCGCCTCCCTCCACGTCAATTACGAATCCCAATCCGAATATCCGCTGGAGCGCGTCGAGAATCCCAAAGAAAAACTCAATTGGCGCGTGGATGAAGATGCGACTGAGCAAAGACAAGGCCACGCTCGTCTACAACGACTTTCTTACCCTGAAGGGCATTCCGCCCGCGACCTACGAATATCGACTGGGCAATCGCTCCGCGCTGGAATGGGTGGTTGACCAATACCAGGTTTCGACCGACAAACGCAGCGGCATCGTTAACGACCCGAACCGCGCCGACGATCCCGAATACATCGTCCGTCTCATCGGGCAGGTAATCACCATCAGCCTCGAAACCATGAAGATTGTGAACGCCCTCCCGGCGTTCGTGATCGACACCGAGGCCGCAGCATCCCACGTTTGAATTCCCATTTCGGGAATGTCTACGACCTTCGTAACCCCGCCTCTTGGCTTTTCTCGTGCTTCGTAATTCAGCAACTCCTAAACTGTCTTCGAGGACACTGAAGAGGTGTGCCTGAGCCAGCCGCCGAGACGGCGTGGCAGTAAGTTCTTTGAAATCTCGAATTTGCCCGTAAGTCTAACGGACTCAGGAATTTGCGGCGAAAATCGCGCTATATCATTGAAAACAAGGATTCACGCAAACACTTTTTTACGGTTTCGCGCATTATCGGACGTAAAGAGCAACTAGCAATTAGCAATTAGCAATTAGTGAAAGGCCAAAAAGCTAAGAGGCAAAGCCAAGAGCTAAACGCCAATTGCCAGCCGCGCAATAGCAGATCCCCTCACCCGCCGCGGCGGACTCGTGATGGCGAAGAGCGAAGAGCGAAGAGCGAGCGACGAGCGAATGGCGAATAGCGAATAGCGAAGAGCGGCACTAACCCATTTGTTTCAAAGATTTTACCTCTAAGTCTCACGGACTCAAGATTTTGCGGAGATCTTTTTCTGGCACCCCAATGGAATCAAGATTTTACGAGCCGCGAGGGGGAGGGGGTCCTTTCAGTTGTAGTTGTCGGCTTCGAGTTTCAGGAGAACAGCGAGCTGGCGGCGAGGGCTGGCAGCTCTTGGCGAGTGGCTGGAGGCTGGAAGCTGGGGCGGCGGCTGGCGGCTGGCGACTGGAAGCTGGCGGCTAAAAGCGAACAGCAGCCAACGCAAGCGCAAAGGCGGACCCATCGGCGTTAGAATAAAGAAGACGGCGTTACCATGCAGTTAACAGTCTTAGAACCCGAAACCCGCAACGCCCACGAAGCCCGCTGGTGGGAGCCGATGGCCGATGGCCGTCTGCATTGCTATCTCTGTCCGCGGCATTGCCACATTGGAGAAGGGCAGCACGGCTTCTGCTTCATCCGCAAGAACGAGCACGGACGGCTGGTGCAACTCGGCTATGGAAGGCCCGCGGCGATCGCCATGGATCCGGTCGAGAAGAAGCCACTGAACCATTTCTTCCCCGGAACCAAGATCCTGTCGATGGGCACGGCCGGCTGCAACATGGGCTGCTTCTTCTGCCAGAACTGGGACATCTCGAAGGCCAAGTCCGACCAGGTGAACTCGCTGGAACTCAGCCCCGATCGCGTGGTCGATGTCGCGCTGCAACATCATGCTCCGCACCTCGCGTTCACCTACAACGAGCCGACGATCTGGGGCGAGTACGTTATCGACATCGCGCGCGAGGCACACGACGCCGGCCTGAACACGGTCATGGTGTCGAACGGATACATCACGCGCGAAGCCTTCTTCGACGTCTACCGTTACATCGATGCCGCGAACATCGACCTGAAAGCGTTCACCGAGAACTTCTACGCCAAGATCACACTCACGCATTTGCAGCCGGTGCTCGATACGCTGAAGTGGCTGCGTCACGAGACTGGCGTGTGGTTCGAGCTGACCAACCTCATCATTCCGACGCTGAACGACGGAGATTCGGAATTCAAAGAGCTGTGCGACTGGGTGCTGGAGAATCTGGGCGACGATGTTCCGCTGCACTTCACGGCGTTCCATCCTGACTTCAAGCTGACCGACAAGCCTGCGACTCCGCCGGAGACGCTGCACCGCGCGCGCCGCCTCGCCATGCAGATGGGACTGAAGTATGTGTACGAGGGCAACATCTTCTCCGATGGCGGAAACACCATCTGCCCGGGATGCAAGCAAGTGGTCATCACGCGCTCATGGCACTCGGTGATGTCGAATCGACTGAAGAACGGCTGCTGCACCAATTGCGGCACGCGCATCGCAGGCGTGTTCACGAATGCCGAGGCGGAGAAGCGGAGAGAGTGGGCTGGCGTCAAGACTGGCAACTGACTACTCCCGTCGTCGCATCTATGCCGAAGTCATACGGAGGCCATCCCAATGCCGCAGCACCGCCAAGACCGCGACGAAGATTCCGGCAAAGGCGCAGTGGAGCAGGACCGCCCAGACCAACCGACCAACGTGTCGATGACGGGGCAGAGCGGCCATCGCGATCAGGATCCGCTGCTGAAGTCGAGCGACAGCGATTTCCCCGAGGCCGGGACAGAACGAAGAGCACAGCGGCGAGCCACATGGACACAACCAGCTCGCCGATGACAGCGGCTGCAATCCCGCGCGCAGTGCGCCAGATCAAGGCCCCAGCGTTCCCCCAAAGAAGAGTCAGAACGAGTAGCGGCGAACCCGGCTCTGCGTGACGGGTGGATCGAGCTAGTCCTCGCCGTGACTTTTGAACGTCTGCAGCGAGAACTGAAAACCTTCGGGGTCCACTCGCACCGGTCCCTGATACGGTTGATCGATATTCGCAATCGCCACCAGCACCAGCGAGATCAGGAAGCTGAGCACCACGACCTGGAGAACGTGGAAGCGGAAGTTGGGTACGCCGAAGAAGCAGGATGCCGCGACGGTAATGATTCCGCCTGAGATCAGCACGGCCCACAGAATCGCCGGCAGCCCTTCGCGGCTTTGCGTGATACGAATGCGCCGGTACTCGGTAAGCATGCGCAACTCTTCCATGAGCTGATATGCCCCGATGGAGTCGGCGCCGGAATGTGCCTGGCTTTGCCCAGCCAGACGCCAAAGCTGGTTAATCAAGTCTCCGGCTTCGGGTGGCAAAGGGGAGCGGTTCGCCATCGCCGGCCACTCCTTGTCGACCGCGAACTGGGCATACTTCAGGCATACTGCCTGAATGTCTTTTGCATAGGGAGAATTCAGTTCGCCGGCAATGCGCCAGACATTTACCAGGGCATTGGCCTCTTGTTCTTCGTTGGTTTCCGCCTGCTGCGCCATGTTCCAAACGCCACTCAGCATGAAGGCAAGAATGACCGCGTAGGTGGTGCCGATTACTGCGACAACCGCACCGGTGAAGTCGTTCGCCTCCTTGCGCGCGTGGGCGGCAGAGGTCCGGCTCACAATCAGGAGAAAGGTAGTCGCGGCAATGATCGCGCCAATAATGATCAGGGCATCTTCAAGCAAGTTGTTACCCGAGCGGTACGGCTGAGGCGCGGAAACGCGCGCAATGAGCTTACACGGATTGCTGAGAAGTAGGCGGAGTTTTTTGGCGGGTATGGAGCGTAACCGGGAAGGTTCAGCCCAGGCGAATCACATGGTGCTCCGGGCAGCGCGCCTGAGCGGATTCGACAAGAATATCGATCAGTTTTGGCCCGTACTTTGCATAGAAGTAGATGGCGTTGATTTCGCGCTCTTGAAGAGTCTTTCGGGGATAAAGCGAATTCTCGATTTGTGCCGCGTGACGGGCGATGATCTCGTTGCGTCGCAGTTCGGCCGCGGCGGCCCGGCGTTCCAATCGGCTGACCTGGTAGAGCATCTTGCTGGTGGCGCGATTCGAGGCCCGCACCAGCGTTGGATCGAGGCGTGCCAGCGATTCGGAAATGCGCTGCATGGCTTCTTCTACCGCGAGCTTGCCTTTGAGGAAGTCGTCCTTGAGTTGCTGGGGCAGGGAACGCGCCGCTATGCAGTCGCGCAATTCGCATTCACCATGAAACAACTCGGGAAGCTCGACCTGATATTTTTCCAGCAGGCGCTCGATGCGAGGTTCAATTAGTGTGGCGCTGAGTCGCGACAGCACTGGAGTGATTCTGCCGAGCAGCTTCTCGTAGACGACACCGACCTGCGCAAAATACGCGATCTCGGCCGGTCCTCCGAAGTAGGCCAGCGTGGGCAGCCAGTAGTCCTGAAGCACCGGGCGCAGCAGAACGTTAGCGTTGAAATCCTCTGGATGCTCGCTGATGCGGTGAATCAGTTCGTCTGAGCTAAGGCGCTCCTTACCGATGGAGAACTCACCATTCGCACGATGCACCGGAACCCGTACCCCGTCGACCAGGGCGAATAGCGGAGTCGAGAGGTCGGTGACCTTCACCTGCTCGTGATAGCCGGCATCGCGCAGTTCGTGATTACGTGCCAAAAGCGCTTCGTCCAGTTCGGGGGCACGCCGGATGGCTTCCACAAATAACGGCGCCGCGATGCGATGCAGTTCGTCGTCGGCCGGGTCGAGGATGATCAGGCCGTGCTCAGCAAAGACGCGGGTGTAGAGCCGCGCATAGGCGTTCGAGAGGGTCTCGCCTTCGCGGTAGCTCTCGCGCAGATAGTCCGACTGCGAGAGACTCTCCGAGCAGCTCAGCTGCCTGCGACACCAGGATGCTGGTTCCCTCGGCCAACTGAATATTCGCGACCGGCGCGCCCTGGACTCCTTGGGCGGCAGCCTCAAACGCTACCAGGTCGAAATCCTGTGAGAGAAGTAGCGCCTGATTGACCTCTGCCAAATCGTGATCCTCTGTGGCCAGCCAGAAGACGGGGACGCAAGGCACGCCAGACGCCTCGATCTGCCGGGCGAGCGCCAGCGCCGACGCCACCTTCAGGAACGCCAGCAACGGGCCGCCAAACAGGCCGACCTGCTGACCGGTAACGACCGCGTGAGCTCCTTCGCGCAATCTGTGAATGTTCCGGAGTACAGCCTCCGATGCTCCCCACGCTCGGTTCTGCCGCTCGAGCACGTCCGCTACGCGGCGGTGGGTCTCGGTTCCCGAGGGAACCACGTTCGCCAGCGACGCGATGTGTGCTTCGTCGGAGGAGTGCGGGAAGAACTTGCCGACTTCCGGCGATTGTGAAAGATAGTCGGAGAACAGCTTGGTGGTATGCGGGATCGTGCTGAAGGGGATGCAGTCGGAGGTCACGACCGGAACTCCTGCCGACAGCAACACGAATTAAGAAGAATCACCGTCATCCGCACTCAATGTGAGACTAACAGGAGCGCACAACGTTGGATGTGCTGTAAGGCCTAATGATGCAGCGATCTGTCCCAGCTGCGTCGCGGCAGGCCCGGCAGCATCTATATGTATGGCGGTTTCACTTCGCCATCAGCGATGGTACAGTGAAACAGACCGTTCCAACCACACGTGGGGGCGTCACGGCTTCGACGGAAGTGATTGCGGCAAAGAGGCATACCGGAGTGCATGCATCCGTAATCGTGTGCAAAAACAGAATTGCCAATCAACAGCTGGCATACGCAGCTTAATTAGTTAGGCTGCCGCCTTCCTCGGCTTTGCTCATGGGCTGAGAGCGGGCGTCATACAGTGAGCTGGCGTTGAACTCTACGTCTGGGAGTTCGAAGCGAGATTTTCAGGCTGGCCGACCGCGTTTCTTGTCCGTTCTGAGCGTGGTGGGCGAGAGTGCCGGGTAACACCCGGCGCGTGAACTGACTAAGTATGTAGGCTCTTTGCTGGCAGCATTTTCGGACGCGGGTTCAACTCCCGCCGCCTCCACCACTCTAACGTACAGATTTTGAATCAGTTGGCGCGACGGTATCGGCCGTGTACCCCAGGTGTACCCTTCGTTGTTGGTTCGGGCGTCGACCACGTTCGGCGAACGTCGGCTTCGAGTTGCTCCTGGCGTGCGAGAACCCACGGCGCGTAGTGCCTTTCCGTAACCTTGATCGACTGGTGTCCGAGCAGCATCGAAACTCGCTCAAGGGGCACGCCCTTGAGCAACAACTCCACTGCGAAAGTGTCTCGAAACCGATGCGCATGACCGCGAACGATCGGCGTCAGGTCGAACAGGCGACGCAAGGTGCGCTGCCAGTCGCCCACCGCACTCTTGGGATCGGCTCGGCCGCTCCAAAAGAAGTACTTCTCTCCCGGTAACATCTCCAGCAGTTCGGCCACAATGGGCGGTAATGGACAGTACACGGCAGTTCCGGTTTTTGCCTGATAGAGAAACAGCTTGCCATCGGTAATACGCTCACGCTCCAACGTGACCGCGTCGCGGATCCGCAAGCCGCTGTGACGCAGGAGCAGTACGAAAGCGCGCAAGCGGAGAGCGTTCGCCTCGCCAGCCTTTGGGTGCGCCTCTTGGTAGCCATCGCAGGCACCGAGAATTTGGGCCATCTCCACACTGTTAAATGGCATTGTGGGTGAGTTGGTAATCTTCGGGTTTTTCAGCCCGACCGTGGGACTGGACGCTATCCATCTCGCATCCGCGGCAAAGCGAAAGAAGGCTCGCAACCGTTCCAGTGTCTTCAGCGCGGCCAGGTTTTGCAGCGGCCAGGTCGCGCGAAAGGCCCTGCACCTTGTAAGGTCAAAGTCACGAAGGAAGCGCAATCCAGAGTGTCGCGCAAACACCTCCATGCGGCGACGTAGCAGGTCGTACTTGTCTAACGTCGGCTGCCGCAAGTTACGGGCCACAGCATCCGCCATGAATTCCTTCCATGCTTGTTCTATGGTTATAGGCTCGGCCTCGGCGCCGGTTTGCTCGCCAGCAGCTTCCCATTCTCGCACCAGGTCCTGAGCTTTGGCCCAATCACGCACCTTGAGCGATTCGCGGACGTCCCGATCTTTAAGAAATCCATCGACCCAGATGGGACACTTGCAGCGCCGGTACTTGCGCCCGGCTGCACGGTGCTCGCAATGCTTCTCATGCCGACGATAGATGGTAAGCATGGGCTCAGCGCTCCCGTGCCCGCTCTAAGTAGGCGCTCACGGCCCGTCGAATCAGTTCCGCAACCGGCGCGCCGGTTTTCGCGGAGAGCTTTTCCAGCGCCCGTTTCTGCCCGGCATCCAGGAAGACGTTCATTCTGATCTTCATGCTTCTTTATATACACCATAAGGTGTATATATGTCACATCACGGGTGCAAGAGCCGGCGATGTACTCGGGCGGCGACGCTTTCCGGAATCCGCAGAGTGCGGTAGCGGCGCCGGCTGCGTAGCCGCGGCCGCTCAATTATCAAAACGCCCGCCTCGCCCTCGAAGAGCCGGCGCACCGTATCCACGCTAAGACTCCAGAGGCTCGCAATTTCCTCCGGCGTGTAATGACGCTCGACGGCCGAGTCCGTTGGAAGGGGCATTTAGCTTTTCCTCTACCCCTCCCCTTTCGCCGGCGACTTGAGCTCGAGCCATTGTTTCTCCAGCTCGGGCAATCTACGGCCGACGTTCTCTAGGTACGCCGGCGTCAGCGTTCTTTCGCGGATCTCCTGGATGACGGGCTGGAAATAGCTCAAGCTCGCAATTCGGCCGGGAGCGCCGGCGTTGATTGCTGAGATATATTTGCGGGCGCATCCCACCCGGATGGCATGCCCCAGCTCTTCGAGAGAGACACCGTTCAGACACAATTCCGCCGCGATTCGTTCTTGCTCTGCGGAGAAAGTAGCTTGGATGATCGGGCGTGCCTCAAACAATTGGCGCGCGGTTTGGATATAACCGCTTTCGATGCGGTTATCGGAAGACACCGCTTCCAGCATCGTTGGATCATTTCGTGCTTCCGGCAATGATGATGACTTCAATGATGCTGTTGGAGTAGGTGTTCTTAAATCATCATTTAATTCGGGTGCACGGTGTGCACGCAAAGCGGTTTCGTGTGCACACTGTGCATCTCCGGCGATGGGTTGGGGTGCACACTGTGCACGCAAAGTAATGGTTGTGGAGTGCACGCTGTGCACAGGAAACGAAACTGTTTCCGGCGCCAGCGTGATCGGTTCGCCAGGCTTCGCTGGGCGGCGCACGCCTGGCAGCGTCATCTGCCCTGCTTTTTCTAGGATGGACTTCGCCTTCGGGTCGAGCGTGAGCGCGCCTTCGTTCAGACGATAAGTTGCGGGCCGCCTGCCTTTGGCCGGCGCAAGGAGTGTCAAAATTCTCCGCTTTAAGAATCCCTGCGTGACTTTGTCCGCGGTTGCCCGGCCGCGAAGGAGATAGTAGATCTGTCGCTTCGAGATTTTTGAATCGAGTGCAATGTGCGGGACAGACGGCCAAAGAATAGAGCCATCCTTGGCGCACCACTGAACCATCGCCCGCAGCACCCACAACTCCTCAGGCGACTCGTATTGATACCAACCGAGGCGCTCGTAGAGCGGCGCCGGAAATCTGCGCTCTGCGTCCCATGGCGCATATAGGTCTCCCCTGCTTTCGGGGAGCATCTGGCCGCAAAACTTGCAGCGAGGCCCACCCGACGATAAACTACTGGCATTCCGCATGAGTTTGTTCGGGCCCGCGTCTTTGGAGCGGGCCCTGCTTTTTCTATGCAAGCAAGCGGTCGCATTCTGGAACGGGAATCTCGGAGGGATACGGAAAACGAACTAAAAAGAGGTTAGCCATACAGGGCCGGGATACGGAAAAGGAACTGAAACCCTCGTCGCACCCGCATAAATAACGGGCCCCAGATTCGCCGGGTAGGAGTCGTCGGATAGTCAGGAAAGTTCACGCTGGCGCCAAAATAGGATTGACAGCGTTTCGGCCTGCTGCGTTTTCGACGCCCGCCGGCGTCGCGCTTCGCGCACTTAACCGAGTTTCCCCGGCCTGCCATTGGTGCCCATCGGAGGTTGCTGCGTAGTCTACAGGCTGCATTGCACCGCCCTAACGGCTGGTCGCTGAACCGGCTTTGCTGCTCTCCCGCTCGCGCAGTATCCGGCGCCCGCAGCCCGAGCCACTATAGCCGACTGTGGACACCTTGCGTGCGTCGTGCTTCTCCCAGCGGCCGTCGGCTCGATGCTCACTAAGAAGTTGCGGGTCGGGGCGAAGCAGTACCTGTACCTGGTGCTTGGCTGGGCCGAATTGCGGGATAGTCCTGGCTGCCTTCAGCGGCGGAATTTCGTGAGAGCGGAAGGTGACGTGGTAAACGTAATAGGTAATAGGTCTGGTGAGCTTAGGCTTCGACACTTCCTCCAGCCCAAAATTGACTCTTTAACTTCCGAGAGCGCCATAGTCTCGTGGCGAGTTTGCGCGGCCACGCTCGACATGATTGTGAAATTGCAGCCGGTGCAGCGGTGCGCCAGGCGCGGCGCCATAAGGCGTATGCGCTTCATTGAGAGAAGTCTTTCCGGATCAGCCGGGATACGGAAAAGGAACTAAAACCCGCGTTGCATCCGCATAAATAGCGGGTTCCATATTCGCCGGGTAGGAGTAATCGGGTAATCAGGGAAGGTTGAAGCTGGCGCCAAAATAGCACACCGCGCTTCGCGCGGATGTACCGGGTTATCCCGGTTCGAGACAGTAGTAACGTCTCTCATCTCGACGGCCCAACCAAACCGTGCCTGTCAATCCATCTTCGAATCCGGCGAATCCTCTCTATGGCCACCTTGCTGTTGCTTGCAGTATCGGAGCTCAGCGCGGCTCGCCAACTGTGTCCGTAGTCACACTTGATACGCTCGTCGTCCATAATCTCACCGAGTTCTTCATTGCTCACGTAGCCATCGTGGCAAACGATAATTTCTAGAACGATTTGCCACAGGGGCGGTTTCTTCTCCCAGTCATCGGGCCGCTGGTTGGCTTCAAGCGCGGCCTTGCGATCCGCCCACATCTTTGCTGAGCGGTTGCCCATGGCGCCTCGCCGTTCCGTCGTCCACCAGGCTTTGTTCCGCTCAATCCTCCGCTGGCGCGCTTCCGGAACCTTCGATGCGCACTGCATGCCCTCAATCCTGCGCTGGCGTACTTTGGGGTCGGCCCAAGTGCGTTCGCCGGCCGCACTTTTGCGCTGTCGCACTTCGGGTTTAGCTAAAGCACACTTAATTGCCGCACTCATCCGCTGTCGCACTTCAGCTTTGGCTAGACTGCGCTTAATGGCCGCACTCCTGCGCTGCCGTACTTCCGGGTCGGCCCAAGTGCGTTTGCAGGCCTGACTTTTGCGTTGCCGAGTCTTGGGTTTGGCTAAAGCGCGCTTTAGCCCCTCGATGCGGCGTTGTCGAACCGCCGGGTCAGCGAAAGCACGTTTCAAGGCCTCAGTTCTGCGTTCCAGTACTCCGGGAACAGCTAAAGCGCGCTTCACGCCCTCGCTGATTCGCTGTCGCACCTCATGCGGACGCCTATTCACAGCTTCTCCTTTCTCGATTTCGCCCAGCGAGCCAGCACCGCGCGGCGCGCGTTTGCGCTCCGCTCTTCTGGAGTGAGCCGCGCTTTGGCCCGAAGGGGGTGCGATTGGGGTGCCCGCTGCCTGCGGGATCTTCCGGGTTTTTTTGCCAATATTCGCGCTTTCGCGACGATGGCTTTTGCCGTGCTTTTGTTTTTCACAGCAGAGCTCAGAGCGGTGCTCCAGGTGCCGCCACCCGGACACGGAATATACTGTACCCTGTCCAGCATCCTCCCTAATTCTCGATTACTTATGGGACCATCGCCTGAAAGAAGACAGTTCGCGATGATGCGTTCCAGGAGTCGTTTGTCCTTCCAATCGGCGGGCCGTAAGCCCGCGACCTTTAATGCGGCTTGGCGTTCGTTCCAGAGTTTTGTTGACCGCTCACCTTGCCGCGCACGCCGTTCCGGCGTCCAAGAAGCTTTCTGGCCCGCAATCATCCGCTGGCGTACTATGGGATCAGTCCAACCGCGTTTCCTTGCTTCACTCCAGCGCTTGCGCCTATTGGGATCGGCACAAATGCGTTTCGCGGTCTCACTCCTGCGTTGTCGAACCTCGGGTTTCGCCAAAGCACGTTTCAAGGCATCATTTCTGCGCTGACGTACTTCAGGATCGGCTAAAGCGCGCTTGATGGCCTCAGCCCTGCGTTGGCGCACTTCCGGATCGGTCCAAGTGCGTCTCGTGGCCTCACTCTTGCGTTGCCGAGCTTCTGGTTTCACGTTTCAAGCCCTCATTTCTGCGCTCGCGTATTTCAGGATCGGCTAAAGCGCGCTTGATGCCGTCAGGCCTGCGCTGGTTTACTTCCGGATCGGTCCAGGTGCGTCTCGTGGCCTCACTCTTGCGTTGCCGAGCTTCGGGTTTTTGGCTAAAGCAGGTGGGAAGCAAGAACCAGCCTAGTCCTCGAACCGTTCCCAAGGTGCGCGCCAGATTTTGGAAGCTCGAATCTGTTAGAACTGTGTGAAAATTAGTCCCATGCTCCAGACGCTATACAAGACTGCCACTCCAGAGGGCGGCCCTCCGCTTGAGGCGGAGTTCTATACGCTTTACGTCGAGCAAAAAGTGATCGACGGAAAACGAGCGTACTTCGTTCGTGAGAAGCATGGATGGTGGGACGAAGCGGAGAAACAGCCCAAACCCAAGAAGCTTGTGCAGACGTTTGGCCCTGAAGAGGGGTTTCTAACATTCGAGGAAGCGTTGGCCGAGTATGAAACGCATGTCCGGCACAGAGTGTCGAACGGGTTCAAACACTCGTTTACGCATGACTTCTACAGCGACGATCCGTTCGGCTACGTACACGAAATCCTAACTACAACGTAAGTGTCAGAGTAAACACGCGGTTGACAGATTAATCGATTAATCCGCAGGCAGCGTGACTTCACCACTTGAGCAGCCAGTTCTCAGGCGGTCAATCTTCGTTCCTTCGTCCCAAACGGATTACTGCCGGTTAGCCCGTGATCCGGGAGGAACTGGTAGGCGTGCAATCGCAAATCGCTTCTGCTCTGCCTTATTGTGAGTAATCTCCCACAACCCGGGTTCTATCAATCGCGAGAAAGCGCGTTGTCGCCGCGGGTTTAAGTTGGCCAAAGTGCAATATCTGGCCCACATTGCGCAACCGCCAAAGGACCTGAATGGTCAGCGCTTCGGTTCTCCATCCAAAAGATACACGAGCAGCATCGGGCCACCAGCCCGGCCTCAGTAGCAAGCAAAAGCTGGTGGTCCCGTCAGCTTATCGATGCCGCACGAATCCGTGACACGTAATTGCGTCACAGTAAAAAGCCTGGGACCGCGCCGCGATCATTGAGTCCTTGCGGAAAGGTCCCCTCGCCAGGATCTGTGCCGGCGCCGGGGACATCGAACGTAATGATGTCTCCGCCCCGGGCGCGCATGAAGCCGTGATACACGCCACTCGTTCACCCACCTGAGGCCGCAGGTGTGGCCGGTGCCGCAGCAGCGGCGAAACAGGTGGAAGCGGCGGATTTTAGTCCTCCGGAAGACGGCGCGATTCAACCTGGGCTTCAGCCCCCGGTCTTCGACCAAAGTCGAAGCCATCCTCACCCTTACCGGTACGGAGCTGGGCACGGCTGGTTATATGTCGCCTGAACAACTGCGCGGCGAGAAACTGGATGCGCGCACCGACATTTTCTCTTTCGGCCTTGTTCTGTACGAAATGGCTACGGGCCAGCGCGCTTTCATTGGAGAGACAGCGGCCATCGTGCGGGATGCAATTCTGAATAACCCACCTGCTCCGGTGCGTGAGCTGAATTCCACAATTCCAGCAGAACTGGCCGCGACGATCGACAAATGCCTGGAGAAAGAGCCATCGATCCCGACGGTTCGAACCGTCGCGTCCTTGCCAGGCGCCCCCTAGAGTTAGCCTTCTGGTTTGTCGAATGGTCGCCTTCGCAGGACACTCTGGCTGCGGTTGCCAATGTTGAGGACTATATGGGGTTGTTCAGGGTTGACCTGCCCGCTGGCTCAACGCGAAACCTGAGCGGCCCGGACTGGGGGTCAATCGGCCAGCCTGCATGGAGTTCCGATGGTGCTACCATCTTTGCGCCTGCGATGCCTAGTAATAATGGCGACCGGATCATGCAGATATGGGCATTTGACGCACGTACTGGAGCTTACCGGGCCCTAACGTCAAGTTCGATGTGGTACTACCAGTATGGCCTTTCCGCGACGGCTAGCGATGATTTGATTGCCAACACGTTGTCTGCAGAGACAAACCTTTCGATAACGGATCAGTCTGGCCAAGCCTATGCGCTGCCCGTCTTACGGGGGGAAGGCTCAATTAGCGCGGTCTGGGTGGACAACCGGATCGTGACTGGCACCCTGAACGAGATGGTGGTGCATGACCCAGATGGCCGCAACCCCACCAAGCTTCGGGCTTATTCATTTATTTATCGGCAACTGGCAAGATGCGGCCCTGATCATGTCGTGTATTGGGCCCTTGACGCCAAGCGCCACTCCCACATTGCACGCACCGACATCACCACTGGATCGTCGTCCGCGCTCACGGATGGTCCCAACGACTCTCAGCCCACCTGTACTGCCAACGGTTCGACTCTGGTGTTTGCCCGTTGCTTGGACAAGGGGGACCATTGCGCTCTCACCCGCAAATCTCTCGATTCCGGACAGTCACTTGAGCTGTACCAATTCGATCCAGCCGACGACGTTTCGGAGGACCCGAGCCCGAGGGTTTCTCCAGACGGAAAAAGCGTGTTGTTCTGGAGATACACGCATGCCGAAGATACTTACGACTGGGCGGCGATCATTCCCATCGCTGGAGGAGAGGTGAAGAAGGTTAGGATGCCAGTCCCTGCCAGCCAGTTCGGCGCGTTCGGCGCGTTTCGATGGGCGGCAGATGGTAAGTCTATCCTGTACTCCCGAAATGAAATCGCCTTGTCATCTCACGTGGCAACTGGATACGCGACGTGGTCCTCATTAAGAACGTGAGAGAAGGAGCGGGCCAGCCACCAGCCGCCGCGCTCAACGGAAACTAAGACTTCGAAGCCACGATGATTTCATGTCTTTGTTAGGCTCGACCTGCTGCGGTCAGCTTGCCTATCATCCTTTGGGAGCGCTACTCGGAAGCATCCCATCTCATTGCTGGTACCCAGCGTGGTGCGCGCATAGGTCGGCATGACCCCACAATTCGGCAGGTGATGACCCCTTACAGCGCCGACGACCTGAAAAGACCGGGGTTATGGCGCTTGATCGACTTTCTGGCGGCTGTCCTGCTGCTCGCTTTCGTCACGCTGGGGCGTGGCGTTCTTGAGGGGACCGGCTGTGCAAAGCCTCCTACGTGAGCACTGCAACGGGCGGAGGAAAGGGCGGCAGCAGTACGCGGAACCACCGCCTGTGCAGCTCGCGAATAGGCGTTTCGGTGGTCATGCCACGCAACTCCTCCCGCAGCTCGGGACCGGCAATCCGTTCTGCTTGGCTCCCTCTTCGAGCATCATCCTAACACCGGCCGAAAAGCCGATGATCTTCCTTCCGCAGCGCTTGCATTGCCGATAGGGGTATGCCGCCCAGGTTGCGGAGCGGTCGCAGCAGAGAATCTCGTCCCGTTGCTTGCGGGTGCGCACCCATATTACACGCTTGTTGTTCTTGAATTCGGGGATGCGCCATTTCAGGAAGCACTTGGGGATGTCGCGGTAGTGGAAGACGATGCGGTAGACGTGGCCGAGGGCACAAGGTTTTTGGGACACCGGCCCCCTTAGCCCCGAGTTTAACATTTTTATTGGGCTCACACACGCCGGAAATGGTCGGAGCGCATCAACCGCAAGGCTTCGTCATCTTGTCGTTGCGCGTGCGCCAGCCATGCGGCTGCGGCCCGTCGCTGGATCTCCACTTGCCCTGCCCAATACTTCGCGCCGGGGTCAGGACTGGCGTCGAGCCTACTCTTCATGAGCTGAATTTGTGCGATATCCCGCTGCGCCGCGGCCACATCGCCGAGACGCGCGGCACCCAAAGCGCGGGCCCACCAGGTGATGGCTTCCGCGGCAGGGCCAGCGGTAGGACGCGGACCCAGGACAGCCGCGCCGGCCCAGTTCTGCCGCTCTATGGTGAAGCGCGCGGGAATGGCGGCGAGTGCATACTCGGCAATGAGACCCGGAGCCTTGACCTCCGTGATCGCGCCAGCCTCTTCCACCACCCGACGAGCTTCGCCTTCTTGTCCGGTCTGCAGATACGAATAGACAAGATAATCCATGGCGTGCAGGCGCTGATCCCAGACACCTTGCATGTGGGACTTGATTTCATAGTCGCGGGCGGCAGCGGCCGATGCAAGATTGGACGCGATGGCTTCCTGCCACAGTCCCAGGCGGACGAAAATGTGCGACGGCATGTGCTGGGCATGCGGGACGCTGGGCGCGATCTTGGCATAGCTGCGTGCCGCAGGCAGGGCACGCTCGGCGAGCACCGGATTGTCGTAGCTGTGGATGATGTAATGCGCCACGCCGGGATGGTTGGGCTGCTCGGCGTAGACTTTCTCGAGAATTTCGCCTGCCTTTCTCTGGTTGGCGTAAGTCTTGTCCTCGGGCGGCGCAGTGGCCAGGAGTGCGAGGGAATAGAAAATGGAGACTTCGCGATCGTTGGGGTAACGCTGGGCCACTTGCTGCATCGCTTTTTCATAGGCCAGCGCACGCGCGCGGTAGTCGATTTTGCCGTAGTCGTCGTAGAAAGAGGCGATGGCAGCGATATAGTCACGCTCTCGAGAGGTGTTTCCAGCAATTGATTGTGCTTGCGCAACGGCGGCGAGCCCCTTCTTGAGCGACTCGGCGTCGGGAGCCACCGGCCAAAGCGGATGCCACAAGCTCATGGCCACGCCCCACCAGGCCATGCTGCAGGTGGGATCGGTCTCCGCGATGGATCGGAAGGCTTTACCCGCCTCCTCGTACCAGAACGAGTGGAGCTCGGCAACAGCACGCTCAAATTGCGGTTGCACAGCGGCGGAACAGGAGGTCGGAAACTGAACTGTGCCAACCTGTCCCATGTCACCGAATTGCGGATGGCTATGTTGTTCGTCGGCGCGGCCAGGAAGTGAGATCAGAGAGAGGGTAACGGTGAGAGTGAGCCAATATCGGATACGCATGTTGCGCCCCACGTGCCGCCGGTGCGCCTTGTCGCGGAAATCGGCGGCTTCATTGGCGTAAATCTTAAGACTGCATTTGGGCCTGGGCAAGTTCTAAAATCGGACTAGTGCTATGACCGCATAGATAAGTAATCAATGTATACACTTGGCGGGGAGGGTGTCGGGCTTTATAGCTATGGCATGGGAAGAGGCAAAGCACTCCGGATTCAACTTTCCAGGCGGGATCGGCAGCAATTGGATCGGTTGTTGAGCGGCGGGTTGCAGCCGGTACGAACGGTGCTGCGAGCCTTGGCTCTGCGACAATTGGATGCAGGGCAGGCAACCCCTGCGGTGGCTGTCAGTCTGGGACTTTCGGCCAAAGCGGTGTGGCAGATCGGCAGACGTTATCAGCAGGGCGGTTTGGAGCGCGCGTTATATGACGCCTCCCGACCGGGGGCAACTCCGGCGCTGGATGGGGAGCAGCGACAGCGCATCATCGCGGTGGCCTGCAGTCAGCCGCCGTCAGGACGGGCGCGCTGGACGGTGCGCCTGCTGACCGAAGAGGTGATCCAACGCAAGCTGGTACCACGAGTCGGGCGAGAAACTATCCGGGTCCTGCTGCAAAGCCACGACCTGAAGCCGTGGCGGGAAAAAAATGTGGTGCGTGGGGGAGTTGGACGAGGAGTACATCGCTCGCATGGAGGAGGTGCTGGGGCTCTATGAAAAGCCTTTTTGCGAGCGGGCACCGGTGGTCTGCATCGACGAGAAGCCGGTGGTGCTGCATGCCGACACCCGTTCCCCGATGGCGATGCAGCCGGGAAGAGCTGCCCGGCGGGACTATGAATACAAGCGTTGCGGAACCGCCAACGTGTTTTGCGGGATCGAGCCCAAGGCGGGACGGCACTTCACCAAGGTGACGCCGACTCGTTGCTCGGCCGAGTTTGCTGATTACCTGCTCGAGATCGCGGCGAGCTATCCGCAGGCCGATACCATCCATCTGGTCATGGACAACCTGAGTACCCACACCCGCAAGGCTCTGGTGGAACGATGTGGAGAAGAAGCTGGCGGTTGGTTGTGGAAGCGTTTTACGGCGCACTACACTCCCAAGCATGGCAGCTGGCTGAACCAGGCGGAGATCGAGGTTGGTTTGCTTTCCCGGCAATGCTTAGGAAAACGGCGAATCGGAGACATCGCTGGCTTGCGCCAGCAAACTCGGGCCTGGACCCGTCGCATGAACCGCGATCGGGTCACCATCCAATGGAAGTTTACACGTAAGCGGGCCCGCCACAAGTTTAGTTACATAATCATGCGGTCGAAGCACTAGGCACATCCGGTTCTTCACAATGGATGTTTTGTCGGCCCATCTCAAGCGCTGGCTCTCCGACGCTCCCGGCACGCCCGTGCAATGTCCACCAACGGACTCCACATGAACCACCGAGGGAAGGCTCGAACTAATGCTGGAGGTCCCTGCAGGGCGACTTCCCCGCGACCTACCGCGACCTGATAGTCAATCAAACCTGCCCATACGCGGTACAGCGCGGAAACGTCCGCTCGCACAATCAAGTCTGAATCAAAACCCGGAGGCTTCAAACATGCTGAGACATCCCCCGGCTCCAGGACGAGCCACAACCTTCGTCCTTTGCGGCCAGCAAAGTCGAACTGCACCACAGTACGTCCAGGCGGGAACTCACGATGGTCAACGCGCTGATGCATCTTCCACAGCAACAACGCGGGATCCAACTCATCGGAATTGGGATTGGCGAAAACCCATTTGATTGCCCACGTGCCCAAGTGCGTGATCACGTCCATCAGATCGCTGAGCGGCATGCGACGCACCGAGTTTTGCCGGAGTCGGGGTCTGAGCTTCGGCACGCTTGACCGTCATCTGAAAAAGCAACGCTGGAAGGGAAAGAATCGGAGAGCTTCTTCGGCCGGCCGGTTGGTGCCGGTGGAATTGGCCTCCAGGAAATCGCCAGCGCCGCACGAATCGAGTTGTGAGCTGGCCGTGGTGCTTACGGGCGGGCGCCGGATCGAGGTACATCCTGATTTCGATACGGATACGTTCGAGCGCCTGGTGAGTGCGCTGGAGCGGGCGTAAAACCGTGTTTGGATTGGGTCCCGCCACGCGGATCTATCTGGCCGCCGGAGTCACCGACATGCGCAAGGGGTTCGAGGGTCTGTATGGTCTGGTCCGGGATCGATTGTCATGTGAACCTCTTAGCGGCCACCTGTTCTTGTTCTGCAACGCCCAGCGTAATCGCTTGAAGGTCCTCGTCTGGGATGGCAGCGGGCTCTGGGTCTGTGCCTTAGTTGTCAGTTGCGAATGGTGAGTGAGGGAAAGGAATAGGCGACTTCTATCGCCACCGTTCTCGTTTGTGGTCTTTAGTGCCGTCGTTCTCGGGGAGGATGACTGCTTTAGGCAAAAGGACTGAAAGCGTTCCATTTCGCCACACCATAGCTATTGGAGAATCTTGAGCGTTCTGTGAAGAACAATAAGGGGATAGAATGCGCTTGCCCCCTGGGGTGAGACAACCAGTTAAGACACGGTTCGCCGTTCGCTGAAAAATCCTCGACTGGCGAAACGAGTTTACGACACACTGCTCTCCGGTTGGTGAAGCGGAGGCGGGCCCTGCTGGAGAGCAACCCGCCAAGGAATAGCCAACGGGAAACTCATCGAAGCCGATGCGGGCTGGGGGCAGGCCACCACTGCTGCTCCCAGCCTTAGCGAATCCTACATCGGATCGATAGATTTCCTCATGCCTCAGAAAACTCATAAAGCAAGCTGTCGCGCAGCGGCCTCCGGGCTTGGCATGGTCAGTTGTGCCTCGAACTCAGCCGGCGGCAAATAGCCCAGCGCCGAGTGCAGGCGTTGCTGGTCATAGACCTGTTCGAGAAACACGCCGATGGAGGCACGGGCCTCGGCCAGGTCGCGATATTCGGTGCGGTACACCTCTTCGTACTTGAGCGTCTTTATAAACGACTCGCAGGTGGCATTGTCGTAGGGATTGCCACGCCGGCTCATGCTGATGACAATCCCGTTTGCCTTCAGCCGGTCGGTGTAGTCGGTGGAGGCATACTGTACGCCGCGGTCGGAGTGATGCACCAAGCCGGGCGCGGGCCGGCGTTGCGCCAGCGCCATGGCTAGGGCGTCCAGGGTCAGGCTGGCTTCTAACGTGCGGTCCAGCGCCCAGCCGATCACCCGGCGCGAGAAGGCGTCCAGAATCACCGCCAGATAGACAAACTCCCACTCCAGCCGGATGTAGGTGATATCGGCCACCCAAAGCTGATCGAGCCCCGTGAGCCCTAGCTCGCGCGCCCGGTTGGGATACACCGGCAGAGCATGATCGGAGTCGGTCGTGATCACGAATTTGCGCCGCCGCAGGCACAGCAGGTTGTCCTCGCGCATGAGCCGATAGACCCGCTTGGGATTTACCTTCCATCCCTGGCGGCGCAGCTCGGCGGTGATGCGCGGCCGACCATAACTGGGCCACTGCAGCGCGATGCGCTGGATCGCGTCACGCAGATCCATGTCCCGCTCGGCATCGGGTTTGTGCTCCGGGTCGTAGCGGTAGAAGCTGGACCGGCTTACCCCGCCCAGCTCCAACATGCGGCCAATCGTCAGTCCACCCTCGGCGTTCACTTCTTCCCTGACCTTCTGGTAGACGGCGGATTTCCACTCCGTGCCGGCAGCATCCGCTGTTCTTCGATGCGCTGCAAGCACCCCTTCAAAAAATCGATCTCCAGCGCCTGCTGGCCGATCTTGCGCTCCAACTCCGCGATCCGCCCCTCCGACCAGCGCCGTTGCCCGTGGCCGGGAAAGGCGTTGCCCGGCCCCTGCCGGAACTCACGTCGCCAGCGGTGCAGCACGTTGGGGTTGACTTCCAACCCGCGCGCCACTTCGGCGATCGATACCCCTTCTTCCAGCCGCCGTACCGCGGCCAACTTGAACTCCTTGGTGAATCGTCTGTGAGACAATCCCATGACCCAATCCTCCATTCAATGGATTTTGAGTCTTAACCAGTTGTCTCATTTTTGGGGGCAAGTCCAGAAAGTCCTCAAAGTTCTCATCGATAAGACATTTCTCTTTTCCAAACAAGCTAGCGGGATGCCATCCCGGGCAAGTGCGAGATCCGTTTGCGCATTCAAAAGGCCGTCTTTCCTCGACGCCGCTTTGGACTGCGCCCAAGATTTGCATTATTACGGATGATCTCTTCCGTGTCGTCGCGTTCTTTGGACGGCGACCACCTGACTCATCTAATGATGCCTAGTCCGGTCGACAAGATGGGGCGTTTATCAGAAGCTGAGCAGTAACTCGCTCAACAACGGCAACCTGCCGCGGAAGACAGGCTACCGGTCGAGTGCTCAGAAGAAAATAACTCGAATATTTCGTGTGTTCTGAATTGACCGTTCTTGATTGCAGGAACCCTGCAATCATGGATCATGGCCCTAGGTCCTCGTGTGACGACAGTCACAGGGGAGTGTGACGAGGAGTGCTGAAACAACCTATTCCTGGGAGTGTACTGAAAGTACGATCCTGAGCCGGTCTGTCCTGACAGTGGGGTAATCCTACGAATCAACTCAAGTGGTCAAAATCCAATATTGATTACGGCCGAAAACTTCTGAGCTCCGGACTTGAAGGAGCACGTTCCGGTCGCGAAGCATTTCTCAATGGGAAACCGCTCAGTCCGTTTCTAGGCGGGTCAGTTCGCAATGCCTTGAAGCCTGCCGCCTTTGGACTGTGCGTTGGCGTGTTGGGCGGCTATCGGGGGAACCCGCAGAGGTCGGGGAGGAGAGCGTTTGCTTACGGTGTCGTCGGCGCTGCAATCGGTTTCGCCGCATCCGTCGTCTGGGAAAGCTATCGCTTAGCTGCGAGCGTGGCTTCTGGTGCTTTGAGAAACATTGGTAAGGTACGCGACGAGCACTGGCTGGAGAGGTATCCGATCGACTACGCATAGAAACAGAGAAGGTTCCGTCAGCGAACGCGACCAGAACGCTCTCCGTGCTCATGGTTGTGAAAACTGGAAGTAGTAAGAGTGAGCGTGTTTCACGGAGATAGAGCTCCGACAGATTCGCAAAGGGAGGCAGCGATGAACACCAGCGAAGTGCACGACCGAGTCTCGATCTCGCGCGACAAGGAGAACGTTGCGAGTCTCAGTGTCGAACGGATTGCTTATCTGGAAGGGCTGGTCAGTCAAGCCCGGACTGCCGCCGCGGTTTTTACGCAATACACGCAAGAGGACGTCGATCGCATTGTCAAACCAATGGTGCTGGCTGGACTGGAACAAGCTCAATATCTGGCCCGCCTTGCGATTGAGGAAACCAGGCTTGGAGTTGTGGAAGATAAGGCCCTGAAGAACATGGTGGCCACAGAGTTCGTCTACAACTACGTCAAGGATAAACGAACCGTTGGCGCCATTCGCGAGTTTCCGGAGCGCGGGGTAGTAGAAGTGGCGGAACCCATCGGAGTCGTCTTCTCGCTCACTCCGATTACGAACCCCACTTCGACGGTGCTCTTCAAATGCATCATGGCGATCAAGACGCGGAACGCGGTCATTTTCAGTCCGCATCCCAGCGCGGGGCACTGTTGCTACGAGGCCGTACGGATCATGTATCAAGCGGCATTGAAGCACGGCGCGCCCGAAGGCGTTTTCACTTGTCTGGAGTCGCAAACCTTGCAAGACAATGCCTACCTGATGCGGCACAAGGACGTCGGCCTGATCGATGCCACGGGTGGACCGGGCATGGTTAAAGCCGCTTACAGCTCCGGCAAACCAGCCTTGGGTGTAGGACCCGGCAACACGCCGGTCTATCTGGAAAAAACGGCGGACCTAGACATGGCCGTGGTGGACATTATCACCTCCAAAACTTTCGATAACGGAACCATTTGCGCCTCAGAGCAGACGGTGGTAATCGATAACGAAATTTATGACTCCGTGCTGCAAAAGTTTTCGGACCTGGGCGCGCACGTCTGCAATGACAAAGAGACGGAACTGCTGGGACGCACGGTGATCGACCCCAACACGGGGTTCATGCAACCCATGGCAGTTGGTCAGAAAGCCAGTGATATCGCGCGCATGGTCGGTCTTGCGGTCAAGCCGAACACTAAGCTCCTGATTGCGCCGATTCAAGGCGTAGGTCGCGAATATCCGCTATCAGTCGAGAAGCTGTTCCCAGTGCTCGCCGTCTATCGGGCGAAATCAGTCAATGAAGCGCTCACGGTATGCATAGACGTGAATCATGCCGGTGGGATTGGACATACAGCGGTAATTTTCTCGCGCAACGATGAGATCATCCAAAAGTTCAGCGACGTGATCAACGCGGGCCGGATCATTGTGAATTCGCCGGGATCAATCGGAGCGCTGGGTGGCGTTTACAACGACATGGTACCCACATTTTCCTTCGGATGCGGGACCGGTGGAGGCAACAGCACCACCGATAACGTCAATGTGTACAACTACCTCAACATCAAACGCGTGGCGCGAAGGACACAAGCCCATATGTGGTTCCGAGTTCCCAATCAGATTTACTTCAACATGAACGCCGTGCAGAATCTGCGCCAGTTCGCATCGCGCTCCACCGTCATCGTCACCAATCCAGCCATGGAACAGATCGGTCATGTAGACACTGTCCGTCGCCACATTCCACCGGGAACTCTCGTCCATGTCTCGGTCATTCCCGATGCGGAGCCCGAAGTCAAGGTCATCACGCAAGGAGTGGAGGCGCTAAATTTCTACAAAGCGGACCAAATCATTGCGCTGGGCGGCGGGTCCGTGATCGACGCTGCGAAAATCATGAAGCTCAAGTACGAATCGCCGGAAGCGGACCTGGAAGAATTGGCCGCGCCGTTTCTCGACCTTCGCAAACGCGTGGTTCAGTATCCCACGGTAAAAGTTACCCAGGCGCGTTTGATCGCCATTTCCACGACCAGTGGAACCGGCAGCGAAGTCACTCCGTTCGCCGTCCTGACTGACAAAGAGCAGGGGCGCAAGGTGACACTCGCGGACTACTCGCTGAGTCCGGATGTCGCGATCGTCGATCCGCAGTTCGTTATGTCAATGCCGAGAGGCCTGACAGCCGATACCGGCATCGACTGTTTGACCCATGCCCTGGAAGCTGGAGTCTCTATCTTCGCTTCCCCCTACACCGACTCCAACGCCATGCAAGCCATTCGAATGGTATTCAAGTTCCTGCCCATCGCTTATGAGCATCCTCAGGACGAAGAGGCGCGCACCATGATGCACAATGCCGCCTGCATTGCGGCGATTGCGTTCTCTAATGCGTCAGTGGGTGTGAATCACGCGCTGGCTCATGCTTTCGGCGCGCGATTCGGCGTTGCACATGGTCGCGCCAACGCGCTCATGTTGCCACATGTCATTGCCTTCAATGCCGGGGTACCGACTAAGTTCATGCCGTCGCCGAACCAGCGTGGATATATCGCACACAAGAAGTATGCGATGGTAGCGGACCTGCTGGGTCTGGGCGGCCAAACGATCGAGGAAAAAGTAAACAATCTTGTAGCTGCCACAGAACAGTTGCTTGACCGGTTGGCCATCCCGCGTTCCATCGCCGAGTTGGGGATTTCGAAGGAAGAATTCGAGCGGGCGATGCCCGACTTGGTCAAGATTGCCTTCGACGATCCTTCCTGGCGCTCGAACCCGCGCATGCCACTGTTGAGCGAATTGGGCGAGCTCTTTTGGAGCGCTTATCACGGGCGGAGCGTGGCGAAAGTGGCCAAGGTATCGCAGCAACAAACCGCTGAAGAATGGTCGTGCGTATGACAACGAATGCCGAGTGGCTTGAAATTGAGGGAGAGCGTTTGGTCCAGACGTTGCAAACGGCCCGTGAGACGCTGGATGGTGCCCAGGGCGATGTGGTTCTGGATTTCTCTTCCGTGCGCCGGATCAATCCGAGTGGGCTGAGGGTGATGGAAAAGTTAGCCGGTATCGCGGACGATAAAGCCGTCAAGGTCGTGTTGCGCGGCGTCAAAGTCGATATCTACAAAGTGCTCAAACTGGTGAAGCTGACATCACGATTCTCCTTTCTGACCTGAGAGCCTTCATCAACGAAGCGACCGGGCGGGCGGCCACATTATTGAGCGCTCCCGCATGGGCCACAACCGTAAGGAAGGTTGGAAGAAGGTGGCTAATATGCCGAATGGGGCCGAAAGTAATGCCCTCTCCTGGGGAGACGCGCTGTTTCTGCATATCGAACGCCCAGGGCAGCCGCTCAATATCGCTGGGGTCAGCATATTCGAGGGTGATATCAAGCTCGCGGACTGTCGCGCGTACATCAAGTCGAAGCTTCCGCTGATTCCCCGCTATCGTCAGCATGTAGTGTCCACTTCTTTCGATCTTGGTCTTCCGAGTTGGGAGTTCGATCCGCAATTCGACATTAGGAATCACGTTCGCGAGGTAACACTGAAGCACGGGACGATGAAAGAACTCAAGGCGATCGCTGGGAAGATCGTGAGCGACAGCCTGGACCGGCGGCGGCCGCTGTGGGACTTCACTCTGGCGCGGCTGAAGGACGGGCGCACCGGACTCGTAGTTAGAATCCATCACTGTCTCGCGGATGGCATTGCTGGCGTTGGCGCGATGAATGTCATCATGGATACCAGCCCGACCCCGCCTGCGATCTCCAAGAAAAAACCGAAGGTAGAGGCTCCGCCGCCTCCCAGGGATGCGGGAGCAGCCTTCCTGGACGGGTTGGCCAAATCCTATCTCTCGCTCTTCAACGGGGCGCTGACTGTGCACTCCGGATTGCTCAACATGGCCCAGCAGGCTGTGGCGAGTCCGGCAGATGCTCCTGCCGAGTTGCTGGGCATAATGTCCGAGCTCGCTTCGCCGGCAGAGCGCTTGCCCTTCAACGTGGTCTGCAACGGGCCACAGAAGTTTGCCTGGACCGAAGTACCGCTTGCCGACATCAAGGCGATCAAGAACACGTGCGGAGGCACGGTAAACGACGTCGTCCTTACGGCGGTGACGCTGGCCTTTGGCCGTTACGTCAAGCAACGCGGCATTGAACTGACCGGGCGGTCGCTGCGAATTGTGATTCCGGTGAACGTGCGCGGCAACGGAAGCGCCACGGAGCTGGGAAATCGAATCTCATTCGTGCCGGTACCCCTCCCGCTGGACATGCGCGATCCCCTGAAGTTGTTGGCCATGGTGACGCAACGAGTAGAGTTCCTCAAGCGCGCTCGCGTGGCCGAATTTGGCGGCTTGCTGGGCGGTCTGTTGTCAACCCTGCCCAACGCTCTCTGGGCCAATATTGGACCCGTTGCCAGCCAACTGCCGCTCAGCCTGTGCAATATCATCTGCACTAACATCCCCGGCCCGCAAGTCCCACTCTACCTCATGGGTCACAAGATGCTGTCCTGGTATCCCTGGGTGCCGATCGGCGGCTTGATGGGCATTAATTGCGCCGTCCTCACCTATAACGGCACTGCTTTTTTTGGCTTTACCGGCGATGTGCACGCGGCGCCCGACCTGCTGCGTCTGGAAAGTTTTCTGAGATTGAGTTTCGCGGAGCTGCGAAGAGCTGCTCGGGGCAGAGCGCCGCGTGAGAATAAGAAGAGGAGGAGCGCGAAGAGCGCAGGTCGTATCGACGCCGGCGCCGATGGCCACAGTTCCCGCGTCCATGCCGCTTCCAGCCAGTCTTCCTTCGGTCGAATCGGTGAGAGCACCACGTCCGTCAACTAAAGGGGAGAGAGTCTCGACGCGATTATCGGCGTAATGATTGCAGGGCACGGAGAAATTGGATTCAAGGAGGAGATGTCGAACATCATGGTGGAAGCTCTCCAAACACCCGCTCAAGCGGCGTACTGGTTGATCTCAGGTCGAGTCCTCTTCTTGATCATCAATCTTCTGGGCCTCGCATGTTTCTCCTACATTGTGGCGAAGCGCCTGACACCGCTCCTTCGCGGCGAACCTGATGTCCGTTTTGATCGACCGTTGGTCCGACTGGGAAAGCTTGCGCAATTTTGGCTGGGGCAGTGGAAGCATCCGCGCTACAGGATCGCAGGAATCATTCACATCCTTATTTTTGCGAGTTTTATCCTTCTGGCGACTCGCGCCTTCTCTCTGCTGATCCTTGGCATCTCGGAGAATTTTGTGACGCCGGGCTCCCCTGGAGAAGCTGGGCATATCTACGAAATGATCACGGACTATGCCGCGACCATTGTCTTCGCTTGCATGGTGATCGCCGCGGTTCGCCGGATTGTCTTCAAGCCTGCGCGATACGAGGTGCCGCCCAAGTACGGGAAAGGTCACAAAGTTGACGCCGTCTTTCTTTTAGCGCTAATCGCACTGCTGATGCTGTCCGAAAGCGTCTTTGAGGCCAGCAAAGTCGCCTTCCTAGCACAGCAGGGCCACACAGCATTTCTGGCTGCGATGTCGCTGCCGTGGATATTGAAGAACGCCCTCAGTTCAGATTCTTTGCCCGCGCTCTGGAACCTCCATCGAGGCGCCTATCTTTTGGATGTGCTGACCTTCTACTTTCTGTTGTGCTATCGGCCGTTTGGAATTCAGTTTCACGTGGAAACATCTCTCTTCAACGTTTACTTCGCCAAGCTGGATCGGGGAACGGTCAAGCCCGTGAGATGTGGCGTCACCGACGAACAACTCGATCAGGTGAAATCGTTCGGAGTAAAGAAGTTCGAGGATTTCACCTGGAAGCACATGCTCGACTTCTATTCGTGCGCCGATTGCGGTCGGTGTTCGGACAACTGTCCAGCCAATGCGGTGGGGCGGCCACTGTCGCCGCGGTTCCTCACTATCAAGGCGCGGGATTACGCCTTCCAGCATTTCCCGGTGATCGGCAGAGCGAACAACAGCCATGCACTGATCGGCGGCATTTACTCCGAAGACGAGATCTGGTCATGCACTACCTGCGGCGCATGTGAAGAGGAGTGCCCGCTCCTTATTGAGTACATCGACAAGATCGTCGATCTGCGGCGCGGAATGGTCGATGACGGCAATGTACCAAAGTCCATCCAGAAGGCGCTCAAGGCGCTGGAGAGCCGTGGCAATCCGTACGGCAAGCTGGAGAAAAAGAAGACTGACTGGATCAAGGACAAAGACTTCCAGCAAACCTGCCACGTCAAGCTCTTGAATGGCGACAACACGGCGGAGACTCTCTATTTCGTCGACAGCATCACTTCGTACGACGATCGCATTCAGGCGATTGGACGGGCGACGGCGCGCATTCTCCAGGACACGGGCGAGAACTTCGGGATCCTGGGGGCAGCAGAGAAGGACAGCGGTCACGAAGTCCGGCGCTTCGGCGAAGAGATGCTCTTCCAGGCGCTGCGTAACCACAACACGGTTGCGATCAAGGAATCCGGCGTGAAGCGAATCGTTACTTCCGATCCCCACGCTTTCAACGCGCTGAAGCACGACTACAAAGACCTGCCACCGGTGGAGCACATCAGCCAGGTGATCGCTCGCGAGGTGAAGTCAGGGAAGCTCAAGCTGAATCACGTCGAGAACGGAAACAACGTTTACGCCTATCACGATCCCTGCTATCTGGGGCGGCACAACCAAGTCTATGACGATCCGCGCACGGTGCTCGATGCCATTCCGGGCCTTAAGCTGGTGGAGATGAGCCGCTGCCGTGACCGTTCATTCTGTTGCGGTGGTGGCGGTTTGATGCTGTTCTACGAGCCGCAGGAAAACGAGCGGATGGGCGTAAAGCGTGTGCAGATGGCGGCCGAAGCGGGGGCCAACGTGATCGTGACCGCCTGCCCGTTCTGCATGGTGAACATCGAAGACGCGATCAAGGTTTCGGGTATGGAAGGCAAGATGAGCGCCATCGATCTGGCGGAGCTGGTGGATCAATACACTGTACGGAAGCGGCCGCAAGCAGCGGAAGACGAGAGCAACGTGCCGGCTCACGCGCATGCGTGACGCCGGGACAAGAGTGAATTCGGGAGAGGCAACGTGGAAATTCTAGTTTGCGCAAGAAGGGTGCCCGACACGTCGGAGAACGAAATTCAGCTCAACGGCGCGGGCAACGATATTGAACGCGACGATCTGGTCTATTCGATCAACGAAGCGGACAACTACGCGGTCGAAGAGGCGCTGCAGATCGTCGCCAAGGCTGGCGGCAACGTAACCGTCGCCACGGTGGGCACGGAAGAAGATGAAGAAATCCTGCGCCGAGAGTTGGCCATGGGCGCGAACCATGGCGTGCTGCTCTCTGACGATGCCTTCAGCGGATCGGACGGCAAAGGCATCGCGACCGTCCTGAAGGGCTTCGTGCAGAAGGGAAAGTACGACCTCATCCTCACTGGCGTGCAGGCCGAAGACGGCGGCGCGCAGGTCGGCGGAATGCTGGCCGCGATGCTCGACTACCCGTTTGCTTCGCTGGTGAATTCTATCGAAGTAACCGACAGCAAGAAGCTGAAGGTCGGCCGCGAGATTGAAGGCGGCAACAAGGAGATGAACGAGATCGATCTCCCCTGCGTGCTGTCGATCCAGACCGGCATCAATGAGCCTCGCTATGTCGGAATGCGGGGGATCCGCCAGGCCGCGTCGCTGGAGATTCCTAGCTACGGCGCAGCCGATCTCGGAGTCGACAAAGCCTCCGTAGGAGAAGCGGTCGCAAAGGTGAAGCGTGACGACTACTTCGTGCCG
>CAWFAY010000015.1:0-166880 GCA_963813905.1 uncultured Acidobacteriaceae bacterium
TTGAGCCCTGGGACAACGATCTCTTATGGATTCTTCCAGGCAAACCGTGGTGCTTCCGCGCGAAAAAGACTGCACCCTAGTGATCATGGCCAAGGCGCCGAGGCCAGGGCGGGTTAAGACCAGGTTGACGGAAGGCCTTCCCACCGAAGTTGTGACCGCCTTTTATCGCTGCCTCCTGGACGACACGATAGCGCTGGCACAGTCTCTGGGTACAGTTGAGGTTGCGATCATGTGCCCCGCCTCCGACGTCGACGATCTCGCGAGCTTCGCGGGTGAGAGCGTAAGCGTGGTGGCACAGAGTGGTGACGGTCTTGCCGCGGGCCTCACGTCAGTGTTTGAGCACTTCGCAGCCTTCGGCGGTCAGCGCGTCATCGCCTTCAACAGCGATAGCCCGCATCTTCCGGCGGCCATGTTGGAGCGGGCGTTCGAGGCTCTTCGAAGTACGACGTGGTTGTTGGGCCAACGCACGACGGAGGCTATTACCTCGTGGGCGCCCGAGCCAGCCATCCCGACCTATTCCACGCCGATGGTATGGGAAGGTCGAATGCGTTGGCGACGCTGCTGGCACGAATCGAGTCGCTCGGACTCTCAGTGCAATTGGCAGATCCGTTTTACGACATCGATGTGGCGTCCGATTTGATTCGGCTCGACGAGGAACTGCGGGTTGCTCCAGCCAGGTCGCCACGAACCGCGGCCTGGTTGGCAGAGTGGCGGCACGTGATTGGGCAGTTGCAACGTGACAGGACAGAGCTGTGAACTTCCCGGCCGCTGGTAGGCTCTATTTTCTCGGTTTCATTATGCTGGTTGCGCTGACCATCTGCTCGCGCAAGTTCAGCCATCTGGGTGAGCCCTCGTTCATCATCGCACTGGCAGTTGCCGGCATAGCGTATCTCCTCGCGGTACGTGAGTTCTTCTCTACGCCCGGGTTTCCGAAACACGTTATCGTCATTGGTCTCGTGCTGGCTGCTGTCTGGCATCTGCTGTTTCTAGTGCTGCCGCCGGGGACAGACGATGACATTCATCGCTACGTTTGGGATGGTCGCGTACAGCGGCTGGGCTACAACCCATACCTGCTGATCCCGGCTGATCCTGCGCTCGCCGGACTGCACACGTCCGAGACCCGAACCCTCAACAACCCGTGGTTGCCGACCATATATCCACCGGGCGCGGAGCTTTTCTTCCGCGCCATAACAGCAATTCACGAATCAACCCGGGCGCTGAAGATCGCATTTGTCGCTTGCGATGTGGCAATCGTTTTCGTGTTGCTCGACATCTTGCGTCTTTGCCGGCAAGGACAGCACTGGATCCTCGCTTATGCCTGGAATCCGCTGCTCGCGATCGAGGTGGCAGGCAGCGGTCACATCGATATTGTCGGCGCGTTGCTGCTGTTGGTCTCCGCCGCCGCATTGGGGCGACGATGGCGCACAGTTGCGGCCGTGGCGTTTGGGTTGGCGGTTGCAGTGAAGTTGCTCCCGATCGTGCTGCTGCCGCTCTATTGGAAGCGCGTTCGCGTGCGCGACGGGGCGCTGGCTGCAATCGTGGTCGGACTTCTCTACCTGCCATTTCTCCACCACGGACGTCTCTCGACCGGCTCGCTCGCCACTTACGTACAATACTTCCGCTTTAACGACCCGGTTTTCGCGATCCTCGAGCAAGTTCTGGCTCCGCAGGTTCTAGTTGCGCTGGCAGTGCTTGTCGGCTTTGTCACTGCTATCTATTTCAGAAACACGTCCCCCACCTGCCATCCGGAAGCATTTGCGTGGCCGATGGCAGCATCGCTTTTGTGTGCGCCCGCCGCATATCCGTGGTACCTGCTATGGCTGTTACCTTTCCTACGATCGGCCTCAACCCTGCCGCTTATAGTCTGGACAGTAGCTATTATTCCGACTTACATTGTTTGGCATTTGCGCGATCTCGGGCACCAGTGGCTGGTTCCGGGCTGGGTTATGTTGCTGGAATACGGATGCGTCGCAATCGCCGCCGCTATGGTCGGGCTGCGCCGCCTCAGAAGACCCGCACCGAAGCAACCGTCAACTCACTAGCGCTGAACGGTCGCGCCTTTAGGTGCGCCGTAACAACGGCATTTCTGTCGGCGAGTTCCCTCATGAGCTAGAGCCCACCCCGCCAAAAGAAGGCGGAATGGGGCACCCGAGAAGGCGGAACGGGGCACCCAAGAAGGCGGAATGGGGCACCCACGCCCGTGTCGGCTTGACCGAAGCCGACGCCCCTTCCAAGCAGCATGTCAACAAGGCCAACATAACTACTGTATCCCCTAGCCCTGTCGCGTCATCCAAGTCAGCCGTTGAAGAGGAGGATCTTCATGACGCATTCCGGCCGTATAACGAAAGTATGTCTGGTGGCTCTTGGGACACTGCTCCTGGTTGCAACTTCGTGGGCACAAAACCGCGCGCCTATTCTCGATCGGATCGCCAAAACGTATGGCATCGATTCGTGGGGGCAAGTCGAAGCGATCCGCTACACCTGGAACTTGCAATGGCCCGGCTTGAGCCTTTCCCATGGCTGGGAGTGGGAGCCCAAGACCAACAAGGTCACCTACCAGGGTAAAGACAAAGAAGGCAAGCCGGTCAAGGTTACCTATGTGCGCACCGAGCTCAGCAGCCAGCCCGATGCCGTGAAAAACGAAATCGATCCGGCTTTCATCAACGACAACTACTGGCTTATATTTCCCTTCCATGCTTACTGGGACACCAGCGCCACCGTGACCGATCAAGGTATGCAGAAACTGCCGATAGGAAAAGGAACGGCCGAGCTGGTCTCAGTGAAGTATCCCACGGAAAGCGGTGGGTACACACCCGGGGATACATGGGAGCTCTATGTCGGCAAAGATTACCGAGTCCAGCAATTTGTTTATCGCCGCGGCGGGGATAAGAAACCAAGCGTAGTCACCGCGACCTGGGCAGGTTACAAGAAGGCCGGCCCTATCCTTTTCTCGACCGAGCACCGCGGGACCGCCGACACCAACCCATTGCACCTTTGGATTTCGGATGTGTCGGTGAAGCTGACTGGCTCTGATACATGGGTGAAAGCGCAATAACAAATAGGCGGTGTTGTCCGAACAGCAGATCGTCGATTACGAATGAGACTATCTGGCGATCACGACGGTAGTACACGAGCTGCGCAGTTTAGGCAGGTCGCGATCGGCAGCCATGCGAATCGGCAAGGTCGGGCGTTCGCCACGAATGATCGGGCAATAGAAATCGGGCTGCGCTAAGGCGTCTTGCAGGCGGCGCCGGCCCGCACATCCGCCATGACATGAGTCCCGGAACTCGCAGGGCTCACACGCCTTTGGGAGTGTCCGCGCCTGCTCGAATGGGGGCGAGGCCAAAATCCCAGGTCCTTCGACGACTAAATCCGCCAGCGGCTCGCCCGTCCCCGGCCAATAAACGCAAGGTTGCGTGGTCGCTCGCGGTGTAACTCGTACGGTGCTGACGCCACATCCTCCTGCGAGTGGGGGAAGAGCTGCCATGGCGCGCACCAGTGGCTCGCCGATCGCGATTACATCCGTTTCCGCAAACAGGCGACGGAAGCCCTCCCAGTACTCTTCGTAGGTCAGCGCGTAGATGTCGGATTGCACCGATTGATAGACATTCACCCGCAAGGGAGCGGCGAACTGCTTGGCAACTCGGGCCACCTCCGCCAATCGGCGGTAATTCGACTTCATCATCACAGCGACGATGGTGACGGGCACGCCCAGCCGCACACAACGCGCTGCCTGCTGTTGTATCAGCGCCCAATTACCGGGTCCACGCTGTGCATCCTGCTCAGGCTCGGTGGGGTAATCGAGGGAGAACTCGATGTCGTGGAAGGCGCACAGTTCACTGTTTTCCAATACAGCTACACTGTGGCCATTCGAAGTGATGGTGAGCTTGACAAGCTGGGTGCGGAGATACGCCAGGATTGCTTTGAAGTCGGGATGCATCCCGTTTTCGCCAGTACCGAGATTGACGGAGCGGACGGGCAGCCGCTCCATCACTTCCCTCACCTGATCCAGCGAAAGACGGTCCGCGCGGGTGGGATCGCGGTAACAGAAAGAGCACGTCAGATTGCACTCATTGGTAAGGCCAAGTCCGAGAGAAATGCCTGCTTCGTGCTCCGTGATGCGAGGCGCGGACAACGACGATTGGACGGTAGCATCGCTCACGAGGCGCCCTCGGAGACTGCCGCCGCACGCCGTGCCAGGTACTGCGTGTAGCGGGCCACAGCGGTAAACTCAGCCCGCAGTCCCAGCTTTCGCTCCAATTTAAAGATACGTTCGTAGTCAGCCTCTCGGGAGATTTGCGGAGGCAGATAATCCGAGAGCACCCGCACACCGCGTTCGGCAATTACTTCAATGCCAGCTCTCTTCAACATCACGCGAATCTCATCAGCAGTGAAGAGCCGAACCTGACCGCCATACAGAGATTCATAACCCCACTGAGCGTCGAGCGCTCGTTCTGCGGAATCCAAGTCGCCTTCAAGGATTGCCGCCTTTAGTATCTCGCCTGCCCGGTTACGCACGAGCACAGATATTACTGCAGACGAATCCCGCACCACGTTGGCAACGCCACGCAACACGGCATCAGGATCATCGACATATTCAAGTGTGTTGTGGCAAAGGACCACATCAAACGATGCATCGGGGAACAAGTCTGCCAGCTGAGCGGCGTCGCCGTGTTTCAGCGTGATCTTTCCACTACCCAGTACCGGGTTTGCGACGCTCTCCGCGATCTGCAACATCTCCTGGGACGAGTCCAGAAGTGTGACGTGACAGCCAAGACGCGTGAGCTGAACGGCGGTTGCTCCAGTGCCGCCTCCGACATCAAGAACGCGTAGTCGGTCTCTTGACTGCGGCAGAAACTCCTGCAAATTGGCAAGAGCCAGGTCCAGGCGCAATCGGCCCTCGGGCTTCTCCAAGTAGGCTGCGTAAAGGTTCGCGCCAGTCTGGAACCGATCGCGGTCGGCATGGGTGGTCATCTTCTGCACGCCACAAGAACGCAGGGTAGCATCGACGCTACACGTCTGCGACTCGGGAACCGGCCTCATCGCGCAGCCATGCCTCTGGGTCGTTCTCGGACAACGGCTGAATGTCCGGGTTCTGCATGATCATGCGCGCGCAAGTATTCCATCGCAAAATGGCGTCGTCGTTTCCGGGTGGGGCGAAATTCATGGCCCTCTCGTAGTGGCTCATCGCATCCCGCAGAGCGTGATATGCCGACGTACGAGCCCCAGGATCGCGCATGGCGAATGCGGGCGTTTCCCAGTCGCTCCGAGATGACGCCAGCGTAGTAGGCCTGCTCATAGTCTCCGTGGATTCGAGCGAGAACTTCCTGGGCCGCTTTCGCCTGCATGTTGGAGTGGAACTGATCGGTCCGCGCCAGGAGCAGGAAAATTAATGCCTGCTGGTGATCGGGCACGATGGCCAGAATGTCGAGGCAAATGCTTTCGGCAAGAAACGGTTCGTTCAGAAGCCTATAGCGCTCCACCTTCGCCAGCGCTTCGGGGATACCTTGTACTGAGATGGACTTGAGTTCGAAGTCCATAAAACCTCCTATGCTTTCGTGTTGCTGAAAACGCGAAACAATTTTGAGAGTGGATCGAAAAATCGATCTACCACCCGTTCCTTCAGCGGAATAATGGCATTGTCTGTAATTGTGATTCCCTCTGGGCACACCTTGGTGCAGCATTTAGTGATATTGCATAAACCGATGCCGAACTGCGTTCGCAGCGCTTCAGTGCGGTCTCCCACGTCCAGAGGGTGCATCTCCAGCGCTGCGGCATAAACCAGGAATCGCGGCCCGATGAACTGTTCGTGCATGTGGTGGTCTCGCAATACGTGGCAAACGTCCTGACAGAGATAGCACTCGATGCACTTGCGAAACTCCTGCACTCGATCAACGTCTTCGGGTGCTATGCGCCAGGTACCGTCTTCCGCATCGGGCTTGCGAGGCTGGAATTTCGGAATGCGCTGTTTCACCTCATAATTCCACGATACGTCTGTAACCAGGTCCCTAATGTGAGGGAAGGCCTTCATTGGTTCGACCGTCACAGGCTCTGTCGAGGGGCAGAGAGTTTAGCCGGGTCATGCACATTAATTTCGGCATGCCATTGATTTCGGCGGAACATGAACCGCATTTCCCTGCTTTGCAATTCCAGCGGACGGCAAGATCGCCGGCCTGTTCCGCCTGGATTTGATGAACGGCGTCGAGAACCACCATGCCGGTCGAGACTTCGGTCGCGTAGTCCTGGAATTTTCCCTGTCCTTTTTCTCCGCGCCAGATGCGGAAGGTTGCCGTCGCCATTACTTCATCTCCTCAATGATTTGCCGCAGGTCCTCTCGCATAGGCGGGATTGGTTCGCGCGTAAGCTGCACTTCTCCATTCGGCCCTTTCCGCGCCACGATATTGAATTTCCCGAACCCGTCGTCTTTGGCCGGAAAATCATCGCGGAAATGAGCGCCCCGGCTTTCCTTTCTTTCCAGTGCGGCGCGGGTCACAATTTCTGAGACCGTCAGCAGATTGTGCAGGTCGAGCGCGGTGTGCCAGCCGGCATTGTATTCCCGGTTGCCGTCCACGCTGACGGCGTCGCTGGCAATTGTCAGTTCTCGAATGCGATCGAGCGCTTGCAGCATCTCCTGTTCCTGACGAACAATTCCCACCAAGTCCTGCATTATGTCCTGAAGCTTGTGTTGTACGGCGTATGGGTTCTCCGAGCCATTGCATTCGAAGGCTCGAAGCGCCCATTTTTCTGCGGATGCAAGTTCCTGAGTATTGATTGCACCCGGTGAGTTTTCTTTGGCAAATCGTGCCGCAAACTCTCCCGCCCGCTGACCGAAAACCAGTAGATCGGAAAGCGAATTCCCTCCCAGGCGGTTGGCGCCATGCAAGCCTGCCGCACATTCTCCCGCGGCAAACAGTCCTGGGACGTCCGACATTTGCGAATCTGCGTCCACCCGGATTCCGCCCATCATGTAGTGGGTCGTGGGCCCAACTTCCATCGGCTCCTGAGTAATATCGATATCGGCAAGCTGCTTGAACTGGTGATACATGCTGGGAAGCTTCTTCTTGATATGTTCGGCCGAGTTGGGAAGCCTCTCTTTAATCCAGGCGATATCGAGGAACACGCCCCCGTGCGGGCTTCCGCGTCCTTCCCGCACCTCACGTCGAATGCAGCGGGCCACGTGGTCGCGCGTCAGCAGTTCCGGCGGACGCCTGGCATTCTTATCACCTTGGGTGTAGCGCCAGCCTTCCTCCTCGGAGTCAGCCGTCTGGTTTACATACAGCGGAGGAATGTCCTGGAACATGAAGCGCTCATCATTTCTGTTCCGCAGTACTCCTCCTTCGCCACGCACTCCTTCCGTGACCAGAATGCCGCGCACGCTGGGCGGCCAGATCATTCCCGTAGGATGGAACTGCACAAACTCCATGTCCATCAGCGCCGCGCCCGCATGGTATGCGAGAGCGTGGCCATCTCCGGTATATTCCCAGCTGTTGCTGGTGATCTTGAAAGCCCTCCCAATGCCTCCCGTCGCTAGCACGACGGCTTTGGCACGAAACAGGTGAAATCGCCCGCGCTCGCGATCATAGCCAAATGCTCCCGCGATGCGATCGCCATCCTTTAGAAGCGTGACGATCGTGTATTCCATGAACACATCCAGGCCGAGATGTATGCCGTGGTCTTGCAGCGTACGGATCATCTCCAGTCCGGTCCGGTCGCCAACATGCGCCAGCCGGGGATAGCGATGCCCGCCGAAATTGCGCTGCAGAATGCGGCCATCTTTCGTTCGATCGAAAAGGGCGCCCCAGGCTTCGAGTTCGCGCACACGAGCCGGAGCTTCTTTGGCGTGGAGCTCCGCCATGCGCCAGTTATTCAGATACTGGCCTCCGCGCATGGTGTCGGCAAAGTGAACGCGCCAGCTGTCCCGGTCGTCAACATTTCCCATGGCGGCGGCTATTCCGCCTTCGGCCATCACAGTATGCGCCTTGCCAAGAAGTGACTTCGTAATGACTGCGACCTTTGCACCGGCGGCTGATGCCTCGACGGCAGCGCGCAGCCCCGCCCCTCCGGCTCCAATGATGACGACATCATGCTCGTGCGTCGATGTATTCGGCCACTAAAAGATCCTCCAGTCCGTCCACAGACCCATGGAGCACATCCGCACGTAAAGATCAGCAAATGCCACGCTGAAGAGACTGCACCATGCAAACAGCATGTGCCGGCGGTTCAGACAACTCACGCAGTCATAGACCCGCTTGCGGGTTGGGGCCCCGGCCAGCCGGTCGCGAAAGCCGCCTACAAGATGGCGAAAAGAGTGGCAGCCAAACGTATACGAGCTCAGGAGCACGAGGTTAGCCAGCAGGACCAGGGTGCCGACGCCGATACCGAATCGGCCGTCGAACCAGAACGCATTCCACACGTCGCGTCCCAGAATGACGAGAAACACCAGCGCCAGGTAAAGGAAGTAGCGATGAATGTTTTGCACGATCAGAGGAAACGATCGTTCGCCAAGATATGTGCTTCGCGGCTCGCCGACCGTACAGGAAGGTGGATCGGCCCAAAAGGCTTTGTAATAAGCCCCTCGGTAGTAGTAGCAGGTGACTCGAAATCCACCCGGCGCCCAAAGGATGAGCATGGCCGCAGTCACCCAGACCGGCATCCAGTGCGGCATCGGGCCAAACCAGCCGTCAGGAGAGCCAAACAATTCCGGCGAGTAAAAAGGCGAGAGATACGGTCCGAAGCGGTAGTGCTGCCCTTGAAACGCCGCCCAGGTGGAATAGACAATGAATGCCGAGAGAGCGAAAAACACGACGACCGGCTGCACCCACCAGTTGTCGGCGCGCCGTGTCTGTCCGAAACCCGAGCGCGACAACGGAACATCAATAAGTGCCATCAAGCATCCCCACTGTTTGAATTGAGAGGCCAGCAGCCCTAGGGCAACTGCTCATACATCGCACGATTGAATCTGAAGCGGTAGATATCATACAAGCAAAATCATTGCTGCGGTTTGACCGAGAGCCCGACTTCCGGGGGCCATCCGGCAGATGTTGTCCGACACAAAATCTGCAATGGGCGCGCACTATGGTACAGTTTGCGTGACTGCCGCTTCGCAAGTTGACCGTCGAATTGCCGGAACAACGTCGATGAACACCGCCCGGAACATTCGCAGCTACGATTACGTGAATCATCCGTACGATCGCGTCCGCGACACGCTCAAAAAGAATGCAGTCGTAGTGTTCCAGTCCGCTACCAAGGCGGCTGCTTCCCGGGCAGAATCGGTTGCCGCTGAACTGCACGTCGATTTTGCTGGTGTCGGAGTGAAGGCTGACATCAAGATCTTCGTCAGAGGCGTGGAAGAGGAGGCGGCTGACGCCACTTCAAGCGCCAGCACGCGATTGCTCCTGGAATGGGAGGCCGCAACCTTGCCGCGCTTGTTTCCTCTCATGCAGGGCGAGCTTTCCGTTTACCCGCTGACGTCGACCGAAACCCAACTGGAATTTTCTGGGACTTACGAACCGCCATTTGGCGCTGTGGGTAAGACCATCAACGCGATCGCAGGCCATCGCATAGCAGAGGCCTCGGTGCATCGCTTCGTCAGTGATGTCGCTGGATATCTTCGGCAAGCCTTGGCCGGATAGTGGCAACAGTGACTCTCTCCCATTTAACGAGATCTACCGTTCCTAATCCGCATCCTACGCACGTGCTAGTCTTGACCCGCTAACCGATGACGAACGGCGACATCGAGGCGACTTGGAAGTATCACGATGGCACGAAACACTCCTATTGGAGTGTTCGCAATAATCCTCATTTTCTAGACTGGGCAAACCGGCCGCTGCCCTTCAAAATCTATCCCACAATCGAGCCTCTTGCGCTACCGACGGACGTCCCGCAAACGGGTGTGGCCGCGCTCTCCGCGATCTCAGACCCCGTGCACTGGTCGAGCGAAGATGCAGTCCCTAACGTCCAGGATCTGGCGCGCATCCTTTACTTCTCTGCGGGCATTACGAAACAGCGCAACTATCCAGGGGGTGAGATCTACTTTTTTCGTGCCGCAGCCTGCACCGGAGCGCTGTACGAGGTCGAGCTGTACGTCGTGACTGGCGATCTCGACGGGCTGGATGCCGGCGTGTATCACTTCAATCCGGCTGACGTGTCGCTGCGGCGGCTGCGAGAGGGTGATTTTCGCGGAAACCTGGCCCAGGCGACGGCGACAGAGCCAACTGTAGCTCGTGCGCCCGCGACGATCGTGTGCACCGGGACGTACTGGCGAAATGCCTGGAAATACCAGTCGCGCACCTATCGCCATTTTGGTTGGGATAGCGGAACCCTGCTGGCGAACATGCTGGCGGTTACTACAGCTTCGGGACTGCCGGCCGAGATCGTGCTCGGGTTTGTGGACGCCGAGGTGAACGGCTTGCTCGATCTCGATACGCGGCGCGAGGTTTCCTTTTGTCTGGTACCCATTGGTCACGCCTCAGAGAGTTCTCTTCCAGCCTCAAGAGAGGCTCCGGTGCTCGGGCTGGAGACGGTCCCCCTTTCGGAGCACGAGGTCGACTATCCCGCCATGCTTGAGATGCACGAAGCGTCTTCGCTTGTCTCCGCGGCGGAAGTAGCTCAGTGGCGCGGGAAGCAACTATCCTTCCCATCTTCCGTTCTGGCCGGTGAGGCAGTTCCCGTTCCGCCAGCGCGGGAAGAAGAACAACCGAACGATACGATCGAGCAGGTTATCCTACGCCGTGGCTCGAGCAGAAGCTTCGATAGGACGGCGTCCATTACTCTGGCACAGCTCGGTACCATTCTTAAGTACGCCACGCAAGGCCTTCCGGCTGATTTCCTTGAACCGCGCGGTGCCCAGCTTAACGATCTTTACCTGATCGTACATTCGGTGCAGGGACTCACCCCGGGTGCATACTTTTTCCGGCGTGAAGAAAACATGCTGGAGCTTTTGAAGGAAGGAGAGTTCCGCGCTGAGGCCCACCATCTTGGGCTGGGGCAAGATCTTCCTGCGGACGCCTGCGTTGATATTTTCTTTCTCGCGGATTTGAATCGCATCCTGGAGCGATATGGAAACCGCGGCTACCGGGCGGTCCAACTGGAGGCGGGAGCCATCGGCGGCAGGATGTACCTGGCTGCGTATGCCCGGAGTCTGGGCGCAACCGGGCTGACCTTCTTCGATGATGACGTGATTCACTTCTTTTCGCCACACGCCAAGGGCAAGAGTGCCATCTTCCTGCTCGCAATTGGCAAGCCACTGAAACGCAGAGCACAGACGCGCTCATCGGCCTTTGCTTAGGATTACTTACGGGACGGCGACTTATCGACGGGAATTCGAAAGGCAGCTGTTATGCCTACACAAAGACTCTACGCTATTCAAAATGGATCAAAATCTGGCCTGGCTTTACCGCGTCTCCGGGCGCCACTGCGATGGACTTAACTATCCCGGCTAGTTGAGCGGTGATCTTGATTTCCATCTTCATGGCGTCGAGTACCAGGAGTAGTTCGTTGTTCTCTACCTGTTGTCCGGGGTTGGAGTGCAAACGCGCGACGACACCTGCCAGGGGACTGCGGCAGACCTTGGCCTCATCTATGCCCCCAGAAGCACCCGGTTTCGAAAAGGTCGGCAGTACAGAAGATTGGACCGCCGCTCGCTCCGACAGTTGGGAATCTCGCCCGGATGCGTATTCAGCATGCTCAACCTCGACTTCGTATGGCCTGCCGTCAATGACGATTGTTAGTTTCAAGAGTCAACTCTTCATGATCAAGTAAGTCGCGCTGCGGTTTCATAGACGAAATCAACGCCCACGCTGCACCAGGTTGTGCGACCCGTGAACAATGTCCCGGCCTCGCTCTGCCCAGGAACCGGCATCCTGCGCCGGCTCCGGCGACATCCTTACCGAAACGATACGTATGCTGGTCCCAAGAAACGCAGTGGCAGCCGCCTCGATGACTGCCACGATCTCCGGCGTGATGCCTGTGGGCACCGTCGCGGCGCTGCCAGACTCAGGTGCGGTCTCCGAAGCCCAAGCCGTCAAAGCTTGCGCCACCGTAACCGCAACTGGATTGACACTGCCCGGGGTAACAGTATTCATTCGAAACCTCTTGCTCCTAAAGCGGAATAAGACCGTGTTTCTTGGGCGGTCGAAACTCACGTTTCGAGTGCAGGCCCTCAAGAGCCTGGGCCAGGTACCTTCGAGTTTCGGCGGGCTCAATGACGTCATCGACCAGTCTGCGCCCTGCCGCCACAAAGGGATTGGCGAACGTATTCCGATACAAGTCGATCAATTCCTGGCGGCGCTGTTGACGGTCCTCAGCGGCATCGATTTCTCTGCGGAACACAATCTCGGCGGCTCCCTCGGCGCCCATCACGGCTATTTCGGCGGTGGGCCAGGCTACTACCCGGTCAGCTCCCAAATCCTTGCAGCACATCGCAATGTAGGCGCCACCATAGGCCTTGCGCAGCACTATCGTTAACTTCGGCACAGTGGCGGCGGAATAGGCAAATAATATCTTCGCGCCATGACGAATGATTCCACCATATTCCTGATCAATTCCAGGAAGGAAACCAGGAACATCGACGAAAGTCAGCAAGGGGATGTTAAATGCGTTACAGAAGCGCACAAACCATGCAACTTTGTCGGAGGCGTCGATGTCCAACACTCCCGCCATGACCGCAGGTTGGCTCGCCACAATACCAACCGTCCGCCCCTGAAGCCTTCCAAACCCAATGACAACGTTTGCGGCGAAGCCCGGTTGCAGCTCAAAGAAATCCTGGTAGTCAAGGATCCGCTTGATCACCTCGCGCACGTCGTAGCTTATTTTGGGATCGACCGGGACCAGATGATTCAACTCAGGATCGTCTTCGATAGAGCTTTCACAGGGCGTTCTTGGTGGGTCTTCCAGATTGTTGGACGGTAGGAAGCTCAACAAGCGCCGGCAGAGCAACATCGCTCCCTCGTCATTCTCGGCGATCAGGTGCACGACGCCCGATGAGTTCATCTGCGCCGCAGGACCACCTAACTGGTCGGCGGTGACCACTTCGCCAGTGACCTGTTTAATCACCTGAGGCCCGGTGATAAACATCTGGGCGCCCCGGGTCTGAATAATGAAGTCGGTGAGAGCGGGGCTGTAGGCAGCGCCACCAGCGCACGGCCCACAGATAATGGCAACCTGCGGAACCGTCCCCGAAAGCATCACATTCTGATAGAACACCTTGCCGTAACCGGCGAGACTGTCGATGCCCTCCTGGACCCGTGCCCCACCAGAATCGTTGATGAAAATGAACGGGCTGCCGGTTTTCAGCGAAAGCTGCATCGTATCTGCAATCTTCGCGCAATGTACCTCTCCGGCTGCGCCGCCCAGGACAGTGAAGTCCTGGCTCGCCAGATGCACGGTTCGGCGATCAATCTTGGCACACCCCGTCACCACCCCATCCGCGGGGGCTTCCTTCTCCGCCATGCCAAAGTAGGTGGAGCGGTGCTGGGCAAAAAGCCCGACTTCCTGGAAGCTCGCTTGATCGACCAAGCGATCAATGCGCTCCCGCGCCGTGAGCTTGCCGGCGGCATGCTGCTTGTCGATTCGCTCTTTCCCCCCACCGCGCTCGATCTTGGCGCGTTTTCGACGGAGGCTTTCGATCTGGTCTTCGATCGTACTTGGGGCCGGTTTAGCCGCTTCAGTCGCCATGAATACCTACTCCAACTTCGCCACTCATAACCTATCGGCGGAATACAGATACCGCTTCGCTTGCTTTCAACTTACATGTGATAGCCACCGTTCACGTTCAATTCCTGGCCGGTGATGTAGTCCCCATCGGCAGCCAGGAAGGCGGCGGCCTTAGCAATTTCCTCCGGCGTGGCGAAACGCCCGAGTGGAATCTTCGCCTTAATCTGAGCCGAAATCTCTTCCGGAATTGCATCCACCATCTCCGTCGAAGTGAAGCCCGGCGCAATTGCATTGGCGGTAACGTTGAACTTGGCCAGTTCCAGCGCCAGCGTCTTGGTGAACGCGATGATTCCGCCTTTACTGGCGGAGTAGTTCGCCTGCCCAAAGGCTCCCATCTGACCCACGACCGAGCTGATGTTGATGATCCGTCCGAACCTTTGATTCATCATGGCCGGTACCGCGGCGCTGGTGCAGTAGAAGGTACCGTTCAGATTGACATTGATAACCGATACCCAGTCTTCGTCGGTCATCTTGCGCATGGAGCGGTCGCGGGTAATGCCGGCGTTATTCACCAGGATGTCGAGCCGCTGCCACTTGTCGAGTACTTCCTTGACGATGCGCGCGGCTTCGCCTTTCTTTGCCACATCGCCCTGAACCAGCAGGCACTCGCCGCCGATTTCAGCGATTTCCTCGGCTGCATTCTCGGCATGTTTGACCTCCGATCGAAAGTTCAGGGCAACTTTGGCCCCGCGCCGCGCCAATTCAAAGGCGATCGCCCGCCCGATGCCGCGTGAAGCGCCGGTAACAAGTGCCACGCGCCCGGCGAGAGATGTCGGCTGAAAGTTTCCGCTTTCTGAGGTAGCGTTCGCCATTTCTAAGCTCCTGTCTTCCATACTGATGTCCACAACCGTGGGATCGACCCGCATGACTAGATAGCCTCCCACCGCACCCGCGCCGAATCCCGGCGCGAAGATCCGCATGGGGCGGTCAATTCTTCCCTCGCGCACCGCGTCATACACCGCCATGAGAATGCTGGCCGAGGAAGTATTGCCGACACGTTCGATGTTGAAGAAAATTCGGTCGCCCGGAATCCCGGCGGCCTCCGCCAGGCTGAGGACCATGTTTTTGTTCGCCTGGTGCGGTACCACCAGATCGATGTCATCGATGAGCGACGCGCCCTTTCCGCTGGCACTCGGCAGCGTCGCCAGCTCGCCCATCATTTCCTTCAGATATCGGGTTACCAGGGCCTTGACCTCCGGCCCATAGACCGTGATGTTGTTATCGAACTCGGGATTTGGCCAGATGATCGAGTTCACCTCCGACCACGGGCCGCTGGCATAGGTCTGGAAAAATTCGATATCCGAGGGCACTCCCTCGGGCGCAGGGGCGATCACCATGGCTGCGGCGCCATCGCCAAAAATCATCCGCGAGGTGCGTACCGTCCCAATCTTGTCAGAGAACTTTTCTGCGCAGACGACCAGAACGGGCCGCTCAATCTCCTGCAGCTGGCGCACAGCCTCGGCAACACCGTAGGACATGCCGGCGCAGGCAGCCACAATGTCGCTGGAGTTATGGGTCTGCAGCAGCCCCAGTTCGCCTGAAAGCCATGTGGCTACCGAAGGTATCAGTTTGGTGCTGGTGCAAGTGCAAAATAGAAGCGCGCCAATCTCAGCCGGCTTCCGCCCCGACTTCGCCAGCGCCCTCTTGGCGGCAAGCAGGGCCATCTCCTCCAGCGGCAGCTCGGTGTAACAGCGCCGCTCGATGCCGGTCTTGTCGGAGATTTCTTGAGCGCTCATGCGTGACCAGCAGTACGCATGATTGCGGATGAGGTCGGCATTACTGCACGCTACTTCACCTTCGTAGACGGCGATGGCCTCGACCCTCGGTAGAATTTTGAACCGCTTGCTCACCTCCACGGGCGGGTAGGGCTTAATGGGTTCGCTCAGGGCCAGCGTGTCGGGTCGGGCCGGACGTCGCGGTGCCTGCCGGATCCTGGGCCCCCAATGCTCGTCCTGCTTCACGCGCTGAATAAACTGGTGCACCTCGTGGCTGCGCGGGTAGAACGCCACCACATAATCGTCGTCCTTCAGGTTTGCAATTTCGACCTGAGTGCTGCTTGCCGGGTCCCATGGGTACTGGTTATGAAGAATCATGCATTGCCGCATCAGTGCTTCCAGTTCAGGAACAGGATGCAGGCAATCGATCACATCGTTGTAGTTGTAGCGCAGGTAATCGGGATCGTAATTCGCCAGATGGCGCGTACGGTTGGCGGGGTTCGACAGCGCCTCTTCCACCGTGGGCCGGACCGGCCGCAGCTCCCCTCCGGTGCTGATCGAGTTACGAAGTACATTCAGCAGAATTTGGAATGCTCTGTCCTCCAGGTCCTCGTCCCATGAAGGCGGCAACTCCTGATAACCAGCTTCGATCGCGTTAGCAACGGTGGATATGTCCCGAACCTTATAAACCGGCAGAAATACATCGTCCCTGTGCCGGGGAAGGTCACGCCAGCGGATCGGCCGCTTTTCGTACATGGTCAGCGTGTACCGATTCACCCAGAAGCGGTTCAACACCAGGTCCCGGCAAACTTCGTAGCGGTTCCGGTATTCGCCGGCGTGTAACCGCCCCGCAATTTCTGCGTCGGTGGGCGCCTTCTCGCCGAAATCCCGGTGGATGACTGCGGCGAATTGCTTCAGCCCTTTGAATACCGAGAAGTCCAGCTCAGGAAAGAAGTTCCCGGGAAAGACGATGCGTCCATGCGAGTTGATGACGAAGGGCTTTAACAGCATTGCCTACCTCTTACTCCTGTTGCTGGGCGCTCCCCGCCTTTTGAGACCACCCAAGTCAGGACGGAAAGAGCGTTAGTTGAGCCTCGCAGGAAGGCCTGGGGTTACCAAAATATTGAAGCCAGTTTAACTGGGCTGCTCACATGCGACTGTGACAGAGCGTACCACCCGGGGTGATTCGCGTCACTGCCTAAGCGGCTGCGTAAGCGCGGACCGGTCGGCCCGGCCGCAGTCCGGTATTCGCGGCGGATCGCGCCATCATCGCGAACGGGGGGCGAGCCATGCGTTGATGTGCGGCCAGGTGTACTTGGCGGCCCCACTGCCCGCCATGATACCGATGTGCCCGCCCGAAATCCGGAACAGCTCCCGGTCGGCGCTACTCACTTTTTCGTTGATGGACTCCGACTGGCATCCCGGCGTGATGTGGTCAGCCCCGGCAATCACGGTTAACAGGTTCGCTTTGATCCGGCTGACATCCACACGTTCTCCGCGAATCATCAGCTCGCCCCGCATCAGACGGTTGTTTCGGTACAGGTCAACGATGAGCTGCCGGAATGCGCCACCGGCCAGCGGGACATTGTCCGTTACCCAGGTATTCATGGCATGCCACGCATCGACCACTCGTGGATCATCCAGGTTGTCCCACAGCTTGACGTAGTTGCCGATGTAGTTTTCCACCGGTTTCAGAGCCTTGGCTCCGTAATCGATCATCTCCCCCGGCATGTTGCCGAAGGTGGCCAACACCTTGTCGACATCGAAATAACGCTCGTCGGTCCAGCGGGCGAATGTCAGGTCCTGCTTGTTGGAAAAATCCAGCGGAGCGGTCAGCAGGATCAAGTTCTTGAGGCCTTCATCACCGCGCAAGGCCGCGTAGATCGTAGTGAGGATCGCTCCAATGCACCATCCCAGCAGGCTGAACTCTTCACTGCCGGAGACGGCTTTCATCTTGCGGATCGCCCGGGGCATGTAATCCAGGGTGTAGTCGTCAAACTTCAGGTTCTTGTCTTCCGGGCCCGGCGCTCCCCAATCAAGCAGATAAACATCGTACCCCTGGCTGACCATGTACTCGACAAAACTGTGGCCGGGCCGCAGATCCAGAATGTAAGGCCGATTCATAAGAGCGAACACCAGCAAAAGGGGCACGGGATGACGTTTTTCTTCCGGAACCGTGGGGATGTAGCGGTAGAGTTTAGCTTTGTTGAGGGTCCAGATTAACTGCTTCGGCGTCTGGGCAATGGCTGCCCGGGTTGTCATGACTTTGGTGAGTCGCTTTAGCTGCTCCACCGTATCCGTCAACGGATCAGTGACCGGAGTCTCTGCCATCTACCTCTTCCCCCTCTTCACTTGCTTCTTGGCGGCCGGTTTCCTGCTAACCTGTGGTGCTTTCGCGGGCTTCATGCGAGGGCCGGGTCCACTCGATGCGATCAGGTTACGGATCACGTCGAGCTTGGCATCTAAATCGTCCAGCCGCATCTCAATGTTTGTCATGCGCTCCGCGATGGAAATCACGTCCGCCCGGGACGGCATGGCAAGCTGCTCCAGCGTCTTGAGCATAGCTTTTTCCACAGCTTCGCGGAAGGGAGTGGAAACGGTGAGGTAGGTGTCGAGCATGGTCCCGGTTGCTTGAGCATAAGCCTCGGTGTTCACCATATCCACCATGCTCTTGGCCCAGGCGTCCAGATAGGCGTCGCGCACGCCACGCCAAGGCTCCATCGGATCGAACCGTTTGGCGTCGTTTGCCTCATCGCTCATTTTCGGCTCCTTTGCAACACGACAATACACCTTGAGACAGTCACGAGGATAGACTCTGGCTCTGGCGATTCCGTCAAGCCGGAGCTCAGTCCTTCGCGACTGCCTCCCCTGTGCTCGACATGCGCTTACCCGTTGGCAATAGCGGCGAACGACTTGGTGGTCGCATCCAGAAACGACTTCTGACCTTCAATCAGAGTGTCAGCCCCCTGCTGAAAGGTATCCACGATCATGGTGGCGGGTCCGCCTATCGGAGCGAGCTGTTTCTTAGCGGTTTCGCAGATCGCTTTGTTCTGCTGCGCCGCAAACTCCAGGACTTTCTTCTGGGCTTGCACCGACTGCTCGACCGACGTCTTGAAGGCCGCGGTTGCTTCTCCGGCAATCTTCGAATATGCCTCGGCCCGCTCCTGGCCGATCTTCGCTACGGAATTGCTCTGCTCGACCACCATGTCGATGGCCTTCTTCTGGGTCTCGACGTAGGTCTCGACTGCCTGTCCGGTGATGTCGAAAATGACGGTTGGCGGGGTCACGGGAAAGAAGCTGAAAGCCTTCTTCCAGGCATTGATCCATTCAGCGGTCTGCTCGGCGGCCAGGTCCAACGACTTCTTCTGCAACTCGGCCATCCGCTCGACTCCGTTCAGGTAAAGGGGAGTGAAGGCGTCCACGAATTCAGTTACGGCGGCGCCATTGGCCGTCGCGTCCTTCTTGCTTGACTTTGAGGTATTCGGCATGGTTTGCTCCTTTTGGCTTGCGAATATTGGATCGCTTGCTGCGATTTATGCTGCACTGCAACATAACAAATTATGCCTCCTCCCCGGCCTGCTTGTAAAGACCAAAATGAAAAATAAAACGCCGGCCCCGCTGATCATCAAGAAGTACGAGAACCGCCGCCTGTATAACACCTCGACCAGCCAATACATTAACCAGGACCAGGTGGCTGAGCTGGTGCGCGATGGTCACGATGTGAGGGTGGTCGACGCCGCTACCGGTGAGGACCTCACCCGGCTGGTCCTGGCGCAGATCGTGCTGGAGGACGCCAAGACGCCCGGCTCGGTTTTTCCCCTGGATGTGTTGCGGCAGATGATCGTTGCGTCAGGTAAAGCGACCCAGGAAAACGCCCTGCGCTACATGAAGTTCATGATGGAGATCTACCAGAATGCCTACCGGGCCATGCCCGCTCCGGTGAACCCATTCGAGATGATGGGTGGCCGTTGGGCGCAGCCGCCAACGCAGCCGGTTCCACCGCCGGCGGTCGAGCCCAAAGCACGGGGAGAGAATTCGAACCGCGGGGCAGAAGGCGAGGTGGGCGACTTGAAGAAACGCATTGAAGAACTGGAGGCGGCACTTTCACGCCGCCGGCCGGCAAAGAAGCCGGCAAAAAACAAGCCTCGCCGCAAAGCTTGACGCAGTGCGGCAACGAGGACTAGTCTCTTACCCGGCCCCCGCCCAGCCACAGCTTCATGAACGTGAATACCCTCCGGCCACTACAATTCGCTGGAAATCGACGAACCCACAGGTGCCCTGATGCCTCTCGCTGAGAACGACTCTGCCACAGAAGCCGCTGCGCAGCCGCAGGAAGTCACACCCGCTTCGAACATCCCGCAATCACTCGAAACCACACTCCCTGACCCAACTACCTTTCACGACGCTCGCCGCCAGGCGAGGCAGGCTGGCGCGCGAGGGAAGGTAGTTATTATCACCGGCGCAGGGGCCGGGATCGGCCGCGCGACCGCGACACGCTTTGCCGAGGACGGCGCCCGCATTGCGGCGTGGGACGTTTCCCCGCAGGCCGCCACCCAGCTTGAGTCGGCGATCAAATGGGCCGGAGGCGAAGGACACTTTCAGGCAGTGGACGTGACCAATGCCAGCGCGGTCGAGTCCGCGGTTAATGCTGTTGTGGCGCGCTGGGGCCGAATCGACATCCTCATCAACAATGCCGGCATTGTGCGGGACGCGCAGTTGGTCAAGTGGAATGGCAACGGCCCGCTCTCCACCATGACGGACGACATGTGGGATTCGGTGATCGGGGTCAATTTGAAGGGCGTGTTCCTCTGTACCCGCGCCGTTGTTCCGCACATGATCAGGGCAGGCGGCGGAGTAATTCTGTGCGCCGCCTCAGTGGTCGGACTTTTGGGAAACTTCGGGCAAACCAACTATGTTGCTTCCAAGGCGGGCGTAATCGGAATGACCCGCACCTGGGCACGCGAGCTGGGCAAATATAAAATTCGAGTCAACGCGGTCGCTCCCGGGTTCATTGCCACCGCAATGGTGAAGTCGATGCCGGAAAAGGTGCTCGATTCCATGGTTGCTCATACCCCTATTGGTCGAATGGGAACGCCAGAAGATGTTGCCAACGCATATGCGTGGCTCGCATCCGACGAGGCGAGCTTCATTCACGGAACCGTACTATCTGTAGATGGCGGCGTAGTGATCGGAACGTAAGTTCAACCATCACAATCGGCATTCGCCAGTGCAATATCGATCGAAGATGGTCCGACCGATTGAATTAGCAACTGCTCCACCAGGGCCGCGTCGGAGATGATCTTCGTATGGAGGAGTACGGATCTGGCATCTGTAATCCGTATTTTCCGGATGGCCGACAACTCACCCAGAAGGCTTTCCAGGGAAATCGCAGCCGAGGCAAAAGCCTGAAGTCATCGGCTAGACTCGAGTCTCCCCTTTGCCGCCAATCCAGCCCGAAGCGCGTTTTCAACCGAGAACCACTGGTTTCCTAGAATCTGTGCCGTTGCACTTGTTGTCAAACGCATGAGAGCATGGCAGGCATGAAATCGATTCGACTTGGATTTATCCTGCCGGCGCTCATGAGTGCGGTACTCTTTAGCGGAAAACTTCATGCATTTTCGGGATTCCCGAATTCGCAGGTCTTGGCCAACGGATCAACGGCTACGCAGCGAGACGGATCTCACGATTTCGATTTTCTCATCGGTGATTGGAAAGCGCATGTTCGTCGACTCCCCGAACGCTTGAAGGGTTCGAATGTCTGGGTCGAATACAATGGCATCTCGAATCATAAAAAGCTTCTCGACAGTAACGCTAATTTTGAAGAGTTTGACGTCTCCAGTTCCGATCACAAGCTCCGTATAAAGGCGCAAACGCTTCGACTCTATAGCCCCGAATCGCACCAGTGGAGTATTTACCTGGTGGATCTCGACAAAGGTACTCTCGATGTTCCGCCTGTTGTGGGCCAGCTTAACGGGAAGCGAGGTGAATTCTACAACCAGCAAACCTGGGAAGGCCGCGCAGTCCTGGTGCGCTATGTCTGGCTCGACATTTCACCTAAATCATCGCGAATGGAACAGTCCTTTTCCTCCGACGGCGGAAAGACATGGGAAGTTAACTGGATATGTGAGCTCTCACAATAAATATCGCCATCCCATTTCAACGCCAGGCCAACCATCATGACGGGATATTGAAAGTAACTTTGACAGTAACAGCGAGCGGCGCTGCCGTCGAACGACCAATAATTCGGGGACAACTCCTCGAGTGACGTCGCGAGTAGCACATCCGCGCGCCCAGGGAGGGTAGTCATCGATTGTAAGTTGCAGATTGTGACAGATTTAGGTGATCGGCGCTAGTACATCTTGAGTTATCCTTCGTGCCGCGAAAGCCGCGTCTCCAACCAAGATCTTGCCCTTTGCGTCATCGGGATGAAGTTGGTAAACCATCGTGGTCAACCACGGTACATCCAGTCTCGCATACCCGTCCACCTCACGCTGCTACAAGCAATGCACGGCTGGATACACCGACTACCATGCACTGCAGCGCACGGCGGCGATTCCGCTGCGTGATCATCGGATGTTTTGGAGCAGTTTCGGTTTGCATTCGAGCAGAGGCCGCGACATTAATTCCATGTGGTTAGTGAGGCAGGAATGCGCGCTAAGAATCGAGGAAGGCGGCACCATCTAGAAAATCGTCTAGAATGATGTGACGGAAAAACCAGAAACGCGCTTAAGTTATTGAAATAATTGGTCGGGGAGAGAGGATTTGAACCTCCGACCCCCTGGTCCCGAACCAGGTGCTCTACCAGGCTGAGCCACTCCCCGAACGTTACTAGCAGAGTTGGAAGCAGCGGTAAGGCCGGTGCTGTCGCAACTCAAAAACGCGGCACCTTGCATGGCTGCATCCGCGTCGCGCGTCGTCTGTAGTATAGCAGAGGTTGGGGTGCTCTTCTTACCGTCTCCTCGCGCTCGATAACGCCTGCCGGCTCTCTCGTCCCTTGGCTCGCGCTCTCAGGCCCTTGATCACTGACTTTCTCAAGACCCGTGCCGTCTGCTCTCTCGACTTTGCTGGCCGCTCGCTGCCGCCTTAGGAGGATCATGATCTTTCCTGCAGGATTGTTGGTTTGACGCTACTGAATTGACTTCTTTATAATAAACAATCCGCACCGCCGAATCTTCCGGCCGGGACCGTCTTGAGCTGCGTCGGCAGTTCACAGCCTTGGCCGCCTAGTGAGAGTCGAGGCAGATGCCTGCGGCTGGAACGTCTGAGGAATTCCGGGAGCATCTCAAGGAGTCACAGCGAAAGCAATGAAGCGTACATACCTAGGTCTTGCCATCCTGACCTGCTCGATAGCAATGATGGCGCAATCCGGCTCGGCAACTCCGGCGTCCGCGCCTGCCGCACCTGCAACCACCACTGCGCCAGCCTCCGGGCCGTCCAAGGTCGGCATCATCGACATTCAACAGGCGATCATCGCGACCAACGAAGGCGGTCGCGATTTCGAAGCCTTGGCCAAGAAGTTCGAGCCCAAGCGCACTGAGCTGCAGGGTCTCAACACCGAGATCGACAACCTGAAGAAGCAGCTCAACACTCAGGGCGACAAGATGAACGAGGAGGCGCGGGCCACCTTGGTGAAGAGCATTGAGAGCAAGCAGAAGAGTCTGCAACGCTCCGCCGAAGACGCGCAAAACGAATTTCAGCAGCAGCAAAACGAGGTGGCGCAACGCATCTTACAGAAGATGGCGCCCGTGATCGACAAGTACGCTAAAGAAAATGGATTCACCCTGCTGCTGGATTCCTCGAATCCGTGGCCGCAGGGTCCGCTTCTCTGGGCCACGGCGACCGTCGACGTGACCAAGCCGATAGTGGATGCTTACAATGCGCAGTCCGGAGTGCCTGCTCCTGCGAATAGGCCGGCCGGCGGCACCACGGGTAGCGCGGCGAAGCCGGGCGTTGGCACAAGCGGGACCGCTCCGAAGCCGGCGGCTTCTACCGGGACGCCTCCGAAGCAGTAGAGATCCCAAACCGAGACTCAATCCAAGCCGCCCCCTCGCTCGGGGGCGGCTTTTTGCAATAAGAATGCCTGTGGAAATCCCTGTGGAAGACTTAGTCCTGAAGCTTGCATAGTCAATGACTTTGCGCTGTGCCGGAGGATGCCTCGCATTTAAGGCAGAGGTAACTCACTCATTAACAATGCTTTGTGCGGTATCTACTCCCGATTTGGGAAAAGCAAGAAATAAATTGAAGAATCCGCCCGAACCAGGACTTTTGCACATTCGTTAATGCCCCGTTACGGTGGGATGTGGTTCCACGGAGGTGGGGTAGGTGCCCACGGAAGTGCCCCAGTTGGGAGTGGTTAGCTCTCGCCGACTCGCAAAACGGCGAGAAAGGCCTCCTGAGGGATGTCGACCCGGCCGATCCGCTTCATGCGTTTCTTGCCTTCCTTCTGCTTCTCCAGCAGCTTGCGCTTGCGCGAGATATCGCCGCCGTAGCATTTGGCGATCACGTTCTTGCGCAAGGCTGCGACGGTTTCGCGGGAGATGACCTTGGCCCCGATGGCGGCCTGGATCGCAACCTCGAACATCTGGCGCGGAATCAGTTCCCGCATCTTGGAGACGAGGGCGCGACCGCGTTCGTAGGCAAAGTCGCGATGCACGATGATGGAAAGCGCGTCCACCGGCTCGCCCGAAACCAGGATGTCGAGCTTCACCATCGGCGACTCCCAGCTTCCTGTAAGGTGATAGTCAAGCGAGGCGTACCCGCGCGATACCGACTTGAGGCGATCATAGAAATCGAGCACGATTTCATTCAGTGGCAGTTCGTAGGTGAGCATGACGCGCGTGGAGCTGACATACTCAAAGGCCTTTTGCTTGCCGCGCTTTTCCTCCACCAGCTTCAGAATGCCGCCCACGAACTCCTCGTTCGTCAGGATGGTCGCAGTGATGATCGGCTCTTCGATCTTCGCGATTTCGCTGGGATCGGGCCAGCGCGAGGGATTATCCACTTCGAGCACGCTGCCGTCGGTCATCGTGATCTTGTAGCGGACACTCGGCGCGGTGGTAATCAGGTCGAGGTTATACTCGCGCTCCAGACGCTCCTGAATGATCTCCATATGCAGCAGGCCGAGGAATCCGCAGCGAAATCCAAAACCTAGCGCTGCCGAGCTCTCGGGCTCGAAGAAAAAGGAGGAGTCGTTTAAGCGAAGCTTTTCCAGCGCCTCGCGCAACAAAGTGTGCTCATGCGCGTCGACCGTATAAAGCCCGGCGAACACCATCGGCTTCAGCTCTTCAAACCCGGGCAGCGGCTCAATCGCGGGATTGGCGTCGTCGGTGATGGTGTCGCCAATCTTGGTGTCGGCAACATTCTTGATATTTGCGATCAGGAAGCCGACTTCGCCGGCGGAGAGTTCATCCACCTCCAGCGGCTTGGGCGTCAGCACGCCCAGCGTCTCTACTTCGAAGCTGTGGCCATTCGACATCAGGCGAATGCGCTGGCCCTTCTTCAGTACGCCCTGCACCACGCGCGCCAGGACGACGACTCCGCGATAAGGATCGAACCACGAATCGAAGATTAACGCCTGAAGTTGGTTGGCTGCGCGTCCCTTCGGCGGCGGGATCTTGGTAACGATCGCCTCCAGAACCTCGGGCACGCCCTGGCCCGTCTTCGCACTGATGGCCAGCGCATGCGAGGCATCAAGTCCCACCGCGCCTTCGATCATCTCTTTGGTGCGCTCAATGTCGGCACTGGGCAGATCGATCTTGTTGATGACGGGAATGATCTCAAGGCGATTGTTGATCGCGATGTAAGCATTGGCCAGCGTCTGGGCCTCGACACCTTGCGATGCGTCGACCACCAGCAGCGCGCCTTCGCACGAGGCCAGTGACCGCGACACTTCGTAGCTGAAGTCCACGTGCCCCGGCGTGTCAATCAGGTTGAGCTGATAGGTATTTCCGTCGGCGGCGGGATACATCATGCGCACCGAGTGAGCCTTGATGGTGATACCCCGTTCGCGCTCCAGGTCCATCGCGTCGAGCACCTGCTCCTGCATCTCGCGCGCCGTCAGCGAGCCCGTCAGCTCCAGCAGGCGATCGGCAAGCGTGCTCTTCCCATGATCGATATGGGCGATGATCGCGAAGTTTCGAATGAGTGATGGGTCCATCGGGTGTACTGGGGGCAGCTACGATTCTAACAGCAGCACGTGGGGAGAGTTTCGCCATAATATAAGCATGACCGTATCACGGAAGCCGTTTTCTTCACTTGTCGTCACGAGCGAAGTGAGGGATCTGCTCTCGTTTGCCAAGAGAAGGTGGTAACTTCTGCGTCGTGGCTGATCTTGGATCAACGCGAGGCGCCTTAGTTACGACACAGACTGCATGGCCCTCGACTCCTCCCCCTCGGCTGCGCTCGGGGTCGTCGCTCGGGATGACAAACAAAATGGATGCGCAATGCGGCACGTGTGAAGGCGTGCCCCTTTCAAAGCGCGTGAGCGAAAACGGTGCCAATCAGTCGTAGCGCTCGAAGACGATTTGCTTGCGGTCCCAGCCCAGTTCGTCTTTCAGAAGTTTGCGATTAGCATCAACCATTTGGTGCAGCCCGCAGATATAGGCTTGCATGTCTTTGCGCTCACCGACGATCTCGCGCACGTGGTCCTGCACGTACCCTTTACAGCCCGTCCAAAGCTCGCCGCAGCGGCTGAGCGTGGGCACGTAGTGAAAGTTAGTGTGCTCGCGCGCGATGCTCTCGAACTCGTCACGGTAATAGAGGTTGTGTTCGTAGCGCGTACCGAACACCAGCCAGTACTCGTGTCCGGCATGGCGTTCCGGTTGTTCAAACAGCCAGTGGATCATTCCGCGGATGGGTGCTATGCCTGTACCGGTTGCAATGAATACCGAATCGTGCCTCGGCTCGCGCAGCGTGAACAGGCCGTGCGGCCCGTGAAACTCGACCTTTGTTCCCTCTTCCAGATCACACAGCCAGTTGGAAAGAAATCCGGCGTCAACCCGATTGAGGCACAAGTCGAACGTGTTGTCTCCGCGTGGAGCCGACGCGATTGAGTAGGCGCGCGTGTGCTCTTTGCCGTCGGGCTTACGCTGTTTGATGGACACGAACTGGCCGGGAACGAAGCTGAACGTTTCCAGCCCCTCGACGGCCAACTCCAAGTGCTTTGTGGCGTCCGAGAGCGAGACGGAGCGGGAGACGCGAGCGGTGAACAGTTGGCGTGCGCCGGCACGTACCGGCTGCACAAGAGTGTTGCTGGTAGAACTCACAGTAGTTAGATGACGCGACGAGCGCCGCCGAACCAGAGCATGGAGCTGCCGTGACTCATCATGGCGGTTTAGGGGCCATGTGGCCGCACCCGCGGCAGACTAACCACACATACTACTGAGGTTTCACTCACACTACAGGATGTTGGCGATCCCGCCGCTACCGCCGAAACTCGTCTCGGTACCGGGAACAGGCGGTCCCGTTCCCTATTCGACCTCGTGCTTTGCGGTGTAGCCGTCGCGGGCGATGATCTGGTACTTCACGTCGTGGTTCTTCCCGTCTTTGATCACCAGCGGCTTGTCATCGGGGCCGACCAGTTCAACCTTCAGCTTGCGGTAAGTACCGTCCTGCTTGGTGTTGGTGGGCTTGTAGCTGATGGTGTACTGGTTGCGAATGGACTGGGCGACCTCTTGAAAGACCTCCGGCAGCTCGCCCAGGAAGCGTGGTGCGTACCAGTGTCCGCCGGTGAGGGCGGCGAACTGCTTCATCTCGTTGTCAGCGACGACGTAATTCATCATATAGCGGCGACGAGTTAAGGCCAGTATCGGCCACCAGCCGCATCGCCATCCCCGTGGTGATGGTGTAGATGGTCACGTTGGGCGTGGCCTTCACCTTCTTCAGGATCTTGTCGAAGGTCATGTGGCTCATACTGTCGATCCCGCTGGCTACTACAACCATTTCCTTATGCCCGGGGATGCGGTCCAACCGGTCGAGGGTGTCAAACATGGCGTCCCAGAGGTTCGATTCGCGGAAACCGGGAATTGTTAGTCGATTGAGCGCGCCGAAGATGGCCTGCTTATCCTGAGTGAAGTCGACCAGGATGTGTTCCTTCATGTCGAACTCAACCACCGCCACCCAGTCTTCGGGCTTCAGGTTCGACGCAAAGGCGTAGGAGGCGTTGAGCGCGTCGGTCATGAAGTTGTAGTTGGTTTCGGAGAACTCAACCAGCAGCACCGCCGTTATGGGAGCTTCGCTCTGAGTCACGCTCTGTATCTTCTGGGGCACGCCGTCTTCGAGCACCTTGAAGTGGTCCTTGGCAACATTCGGTGGCAAGGCCAGGGGAAGCCCGTTCTTCTGTACCACGCGCGCATCGACGGTCACGACCGGAACGTCGACGGTCAGCGAGTACTCCGGCATGTTCTCGACCTTTTTCGGACGTGGAGGCGGAGGCGTCTCGTCCTCAGACGAGTCCTTCTTCTTGGGGACGGCCATGGGGCCGACGTCGCCACCCGGGCCGCCAGCCTCGGCAGGGGCGTTGTCCTGCGGCTTCTGGCCACTTTGAGTTTGCGCTGAATTCGAGCTGGTGGAGTCGGTAGACTGGGCCAGCGCCCATGGGGCCAACAGGAGGGCGGCCAGGGCGAGAAGTGCCATCGCCCCGCAGTTCCGAACTACGGACGAAAATCGCTGAAAGTTAAGGTGTTTCTCAGGATACATCCAAGCGCCTCGTGGGCCAGACTGTTTGTTAGTATAAATGCACTTTCAGCTACTTTGATTCGGTGTGAGGCGCGTGTTTCTGCTAGTTGTTTGACGTAAGCGCTTCATATCCGTCAAACCCGTGTACCCGGGCAGAGCTGCTCCGGTTTACGGACGCGCCCCTAACTGAAAGTAGCCAGGTGAAGGCTGAAGGATTCAATCATGCTGCGCCGCATCGTCTCGTGTTCTCTGTTTCCCCTGTTCGCACTTACCGCCTTCGCGGTAGAGCACAAAACCCCGATTATGCCGGAGAGCCAGGTCAAGCCGGGGATGCACGGCGTCGCCTACACGGTTTTCGAGGGCACCAAGCCCGAGCCGATGGATGTCGAAATCCTGGGCATCCTCGGCAGTATGGCCGGGCCAAAGTCCGATGTGATCCTGGCGCGCCTGCATGGAGCGAAGGTCGAGTACACCGGTGTGGTCGCGGGAATGAGCGGCAGTCCGGTATACATCGACGGCAAGCTGGTCGGAGCGATTGCCTATCGCATCGGCGAGTTTTCCAAGGAGCCGATTGCCGGCATCACTCCAGCGGCCAACATGCTTGAGATCAATGACCTGGACAAGGGCTCCGGTGCCGAACTCGCTCGGGGACGCGATGGCGAACGGCAGGAAGTCACTCGCACCAGCGGACCCGGCTTGCCCAGTGACGCGAACGCGGCGGCCGCCGGCTATGCCAATCTCCTGAAGCCCATCGACACTCCGCTGGTGTTCTCCGGCTTCCGCGAAGACACCATGCGGTTTTTCGCCAAGGATTTCGCGTCCGCGGGCATCATGCCGGTGATGGGCGCCGGCTCGGTTACGAACGACAAGCAAGCCCGAGCCGATCGAGCCTGGCTCAGCCGTCAGCGCGCTGCTGGTGCGCGGCGACATGAGCATCGCGGCCACCTGTACCGTCACCTACATCGATGCAACACACCTGCTAGCCTGCGGTCACCCCATCTTGCAGTCGGGCAACATCAACATGCCGATGACCAAGGCGCGGGTGCTGGCGACTCTGCCCTCGCCGCAGAATTCATTCAAAATCGTCAACACCACGGAGACCATCGGCTCGTTCGTGCAGGACCGGCATACCGGCATTATGGGCCGTTTCGATCGCGCGCCGGAGATGATTCCGGTGACACTGACGATTCGCGGCGTCAGCCATCCTAAGACGTTTCACTATGAAGTGTTGAATAACGCCAAGATCACTCCCGCGGCGATGATGGCGACGGTATTCAACGCGCTGCAAGGCATGAACGAATACGGTGAGGACACCACGTACCGCCTGGCGGGCGATATCTCGGTGCTGGGCTATCCCAAACTCGCGGTGCAGAACATGTTCGCTCCGCTCGATGGCAACACCCCTACTGCCTACAACATCGCGATGTCGATCGGCGAGCACTTCAGCCGCATCTTCGAAAACCCTTACGACACTCCGAAGATCGAGGGCGTCGAGCTGAACTTCGAACTCGTCCCGGACCGCCGCACAGCGCGGCTGGAGACTGCGCGCACCGACGTCACCGAGGCGCGTCCCGGCGATGAGATCACGATCGAGACGTTGCTTAAGCCTTACCGCGGCGAGAGCCTGGTGCGCGAGATCCCGGTGAAGATTCCGACGTCGACCCCTAAGGGTACGCTGCGCATTCTGATCAGCGACGGCGAGACGCTCGACAAGATGCACCATATGCCGAAAGAGATGAGCCGTCGCCTGGACCTGGGCTCGACGATTGCGCTGCTGAACAAAGAGCACTCCAACTCGCAGGTCTACATCTCGCTGCTGGAAGCGAACCCGCAAGCCATGGTCGATGACAAGGTGATGCCTACTCTGCCGCTCTCCGTGATGAACGTAATGGACGGAATGCGCGGCACGCAGGACATGGTCGTGGTTGGCGAGTCGGCAGTGAATGAAGCGTCGGCGCCTGTCGACTACGTCGTGTCGGGCTCGCAGGTAATCACGCTAACGATCAAATAGTGCGGGTGGAACTCGACCGCGACAACGACAAATAAGGATGTTATCGACCGGCGCCTGCCGGCTCAAGTTGTCCTGCCGGCTCGTACTCCACGATATATCCGGCGACAGCGCTGGCGGCGACGGTCAACGGGCTGGCCAGGTACATCTGGCCGGGGCCGCTGCGTCCGGGGAAGTTGCGGTTTTGCGCGCTGATGACGACCTGGTCGGGGCGCGTCGAAACTCCCGGCCCGGCGTTGATGCAGGCGCCGCAACTGGGCTCGATGACCTGTGCGCCCGCGTCGCGGAAGATGTCGAGATAGCCTTTGCGTATGCAGTACTCGCGCGTCTCCTGCGAGCCGAACTGTATATAAAACTTGCAACTGTCGGCGACGCGGCGGCCCTGCTTCAGCGCCTCGCTCAGCACCTGCGCGTACATGTCCATGTCTTCATTCTTGCCGGCAGTGCAGGTGCCGCCGTAGGCGATTTCAACCGGCACAGGCGTGTGCAGTTCGCGCACGAACTTGCCGTTGCCCGGATCGCCGGGCGTCGCGACCATCGGATAGATGTCGTTGGCGTCGAGTTCGATGACGTGCGCGTAGTGCGCGTCGGGATCGCTGTACAGGCCTTCGATCAGCGTCTCGGCTTCGTTGCGCGCACATGCCGCGCCGCTCTACGAGGAAGTCGACGACCTTCTGATCGGGGGCGACGATGCCGGTGAAGCCTCCGATCTCGGCAGCCATGTTGGTCATGGTCGCGCGCTCATCTACGCCGAGCGCCTCGATGGCTTCGCCGGAATACTCGATAACTTTCGCCAGCGCCTTGCCGCTGCGGATGTACTCCATCGAAAGCAGCTTGAGGATGAAATCTTTCGCGGTGACGTTCTCGCGCTTCTTGCCGCGAATGATGACCTTCACCGACTCCGGCACCTTCACGCGAACGTCTTTGGTGAACCACGAATTGAAGACGTCGGTGGTGCCGATGCCGAAGGCCACGCATCCCATAGCGCCGACGTGCGGCGTGTGCGAGTCGGAGCCGACGTTGAGTTGGCCGGGAAGGGCATAGGTCTCGGTGATGAGCGAGTGGCAGATGCCTTCCGAGCCTTTGCGGTCCTTCAACTCGCCGTGCAGGCGGATGCCGCGCGACTTGGCGAAATCTTCCTGCTTGAGCTTGAGCTGGCCCGCGAGATCGAGCAAGCCCATCTTGCGCTTCTCTTCCGAAAGCACTTCGTCGAGAAAGGTCAGGTGGTCGCGGAAGAAGAGGATCGTGCTCGGCGTCATTCACTGGCTCGTCTTTGCCGAGATAGTGCTCGTAGAAGATCGCCGCCATGGGCGTGACGTACTCATGGCTGAAGCGCAGGTCGGTGCGCGCGAATCCGGTGTCGCCGGGCTTGACGGCTTCGACGCCGACCTTGCCGGCGCCGTGCAGCATGTGGCGGGCGAAGATCTTCTCGGCGATGGTCATCGGCCGTGGCTTGGTCTCGACGGGCGGCAGAAACACCTTGCCTTGGAGGCGCGCGACGTTGAACGGGAACAGCCCGCCATACTCGATGACCTGGCGCGTGATCTCGTCTTCGCCGTGCGTGAACTCGCTGAGTGGAATCTCCTCGCCGCCGCGAATCTTGTCGATGAGCAGAAATCCGTCGAGGTCAGCACGCCGAGATTCTGGCAATTCTGCTTGTAGATGCGCTCGATGTTTTCCGCGATGACGCACTGAATTCCGGCCGACATCTCCGCGTAGGGCGACTGCTCGCGGCTGGAGCCTTTGCCGCGCCGCTTGCCGCTGACGGCAGGCGACAAATCCGCCGCGCTTCACATCGCCGCGCTTGATCGGCGTCTCGTTGCCGCACTTCAGGCCGGTATAGGGGAACTCGCCCAGCGTCTCGTCGAAGAAGAAGCAGATGTGCGCGGGCGTGATCTCGTCGGTCGAGATGTCGTCGCGCAGCTTGGGATTGCGCTCGGGATGCGCGGTGTCCCACGGCAGGTCTTCGCCTGCGAGCTGGCGCTTGATCAGCTCAGGATCTTCGGTGAGAAAAAGGATTCGCCCCTGCAATTTCACCCGATCGGGGCGCTTGGAGACAGAGCGGTTCAGCAGCGAATTAGTTCACCTGAAAATTCTATCGCAGAAAAGAGAGCTGCTACGTTTCCCCGGCTTCGCCCACAACCGGGCGAAAAAGATGGGCTCGCATCTAGTGCCCCGCCTTCTTGATCGCATCGGTGACCTTGCCGGCAATTTTGTGCATGGTAATGACGATGGCATCTTTTTCAGAACCTCGGTCTGAAGCTTTCATGTTGCCGCTGGCGACTTCCGATCCGTCACTGACCTTGGTTAGCTTGTAGGTAACGGTGACGTAAAAAATTGGCAAGTTTATGGGGTTGACGGTGGTCGCACCGCCATATATATCGGATGCGACATGTGATTCCGTCTGGGTGGTCGTGACCACGTAATCGCAGTTCTTCGACTTGGCTGCCTGCAAAGCCTGCTCATGCTCGACTGGGTCGATGGGTATGTACTGAGCGAGAGACTTGTCTTTCTCCTTCGCCAGGAACTTCATGAGCGCCGCCTGGCCCACAGGATTTGAATTGTTAGTGTCTTCGAGTTGCATGTTGGCAACGCATAGCTGAACCGGCGAATTCTGCGCCCATCCGACGGTTGAGACCCAAGCTAAAGCAGCCAGCACGACGAGGGGGTAGCGTGGCATAGTGCTCTCCAACAGGCGGAATCTTGCGGCGATTGTAATGCAGAGTTGATGGATGTGGTAAGGGAAAGAGCTGATCGGCGGAGCGAGGCGTTGCAGGAAACGTATAAGGCGTATGGCGTACGTATCTAGGGCTGTCGCGTTCGGGCGTACGCCACCGGCGACGGAATGTCTTCCAGGCCACGCCCGGCGAAGATCTCTGCAAAATTCTCCATCATCTCTTGGTGAATGATGCCGTTCGACGCCAGCACCTCCTCACTGCTCAAGCGGAATGGCGAGCCGTCGAAGCGTGTGACTACGCCTCCCGCTTCGCGCACAAGAAGTACGCCGGCAGCCGTGTCCCAGGGATTGAGATTGAATTCCCAGATAGCCGTCGTATCGCCCGCAAGCGACATTGGCCAGGTCGAGCGCGGCCGAGCCGGCACGGCGCAATCCATGGGAGCGCAACGTGAGCTGGTGGTAGAAGTGGATATTCGGGTTGTTGTGCCGCTTGTGGCTGGGAAAGCCAGTGCCCAGCAAAGACTCTGACAGGCGCTGCGTTTTTGACACGCGCATCGCTTGCCCATTCAGCTTCGCGCCTGCGCCGCGCTCGGCGGAAAAGAATTCGTCGCGCGTGGGATCGTAGAGAAAGCCGGCGAGCAACTCCTCGCCGCGGGCCAGGGCGATGGAAACGCAAAACACCGGGAATCCGTGTGCGAAGTTCGTGGTGCCGTCGAGCGGATCGACTAACCAGCGGTGTTCGGCCCCCATCTCCGAACGCGTTCCTTCTTCGCCCAGAATGCCGAACTCCGGCCACTGCGCGCGCAGTCGCTCGGTGATGAACTTTTCCGAAGCCCGGTCGGCCTCGGTGACCAGGTCGACATCGCCTTTGTATTCATAGCCGATATGCCGCTGGAAGTAGCTCATCAGCAGCGCGCCGGCTTCCCGGATGATCGGCTCAATGTCGGGGGTGTAGCGGCTCATTCGTTCGGATCCGCCGGCTCAGGTGTGATTGCCGCCTCGGCTGCGGATCGGGACGCCCGGCGGGACTCGACCGACGGCCGGCGCCCGCCTTCCTCGGCGATGTAGGCGATGTCATGCTTATAAATAAAGAGATTGGGAGCGCCGTCGCGGGTTACGCGGATCATGCGCCGGTCGTAGTACTCAATCCAGCCGCGAACGATCTCGCCATTGAGCAGCTTAATCCGCACCGGCCGCTGCTTTTCCCCGAGCGACTTCAGGTAGGCAGCTTCCTGATGAGTATCGTCTGCCGGATATGCGTTCGGTTTGCGAAAGCTCGAATCGCCGGAAGTGCGGAAGGCCATAACTGAATTGTATACGGGTCTCAGGCTGGCCTTTGCGAGTAGAGAGCTTTGCAAGGGTAACAGAAAAAACGGCCGGAGAATTCTCCGGCCGCTTGGAAGTTGGCGAAAGCTGGTTAGAACTTCCGGCGGAGGTAGCCTGCCAAGCCCGCAAGTCCGGTGCCCATGAGCACGAGAGATCCCGGCTCCGGCACCCCGCTGTTATAGGTCACGTCGTCCATGACGAAGAAATCCGGCGAAGGCGAAAGCACGTGAATCGTGTCCACCATGCCGCCGTAGCCGGAAGAGAGGAACGTAGGAACGTTGCTGGGCGCCAGAACGCCCGACGTGAACTCCAGCACTCCGTTCAAGTAGCCCTGGAACTGGACAGTGGCATAGTCGTAGCCTGAGAACCAGGCTCCGTCAAACACCACGGCAGAGCCGAACTTGAACATTCCGTCGGTCTCGAAATCGTAAACACGGTTGGGCGGGGAGTGTGGGTTATACGGATCCTGAACTTCCCCGTAATAGTTCCACTGTCCGAACCAGGTAACGCCATTGTAGCCGTCGGGCACTACGCCATCTCCCGGCAGATCATCGAAGTTGATGACCGTGGCTCCGGCTGCCATGGTGAAGAACAACACGACGAGAAGGGTTAGCAAGAGAAGCTTACGCACCTGTGTTTCCTCCTTGCACAGATTTGGGCCTACGCACGCGCGGAATTATACCTCAGTTTTATGTCCCCGAAAATTTAATTTCGAACAACTTTGCTGAACCGGGAATCCGTGCCAGAGGCCCTTGGACGCTCTCAGCAGATTGCAAGGCGAAGCACTGATATATCGCGCCGACGCCCTACGAATGCGTTCTTGTGGCCTCGTCGAGCTCACGGGGAACGTGGCAAGCTTAATGTGTCGCGGGCGCAGTTCGGGCAATCGCTGGCCCTCACTTCTTTTTGGCTGCGGTTATCTCGTTACGGATCGCAGCCATGGTGTTGCCATCACCTTGGAAATCGAAGTTACCGCGATCATTAGTCGCGATGTGCAGGACGTCGCCCGCCTTGACTTGCTTGATGTCGTTAGCCGCGATCTCGATGTCAGCCTCGCAGGCTTTCTGAGGGATGCTCACCGAAGCGCAGCGGAAAGTCACAGTCCCGTCCGAAGCCACCGTCAAAGTGCCGTTGTAGAACCACATGTCAGGGTCATTGTTGACTTTCATGAACAAGTTCACTCGGTTGACGTGACGGTGTTGCACCCTGTAGGTATGGCTGCGCGGCGGTAGTCGTGGTTGGCGTGGCAGGAGCCGCGGGCTTGGGCTGGGCGGCCGCAAGCGCCGCCTGTTGCTCATTTTGTAGTTCAGTTCTCCACGACTGAAACGTCCCAGGCTGATAGAACCTTTCGATCTCGTTGATCAGGTTCGAGGCCATGGGGAAGCTCTTTGCGTGCAACAGCTCGGCAAATTGACCGTGGATTTGCGACTGGATGCGCCTCTCCATATCGGGGCCTTGCGCATTGCCGGCAGCCGTTGCCTGGATCGCCCAAAACAACGCGCAGTTGTTCGCGGGGTTCAGCAATTGCTGAGCTATATAGAGTTGCTGTGATTTCTGCAGGGCAAGCGTTCCCGGATCAGGCTGTGCTGGTACGGGCGTGGACGGCTTCTCCGGTTTCGTGATCTTGGGCGTTCTCTCTTTTGGGACCTCCTCGACCTTGGGGAGCGGCGTATTCGCGGCAGTCTGTTCGTGCTGCGTTGTCTCGGGTTTGGTAGAAGGGGGCGCTGTTGGAGTTGGGTTCGGTTGCGAGCCCGGAAGTGTGGATTGAGTCGTCTGAGTAGTATTGGCAGCGGGAGGGTTGGATACCTGCGTTGAATTCGTCTGCGGAGTGGCTTCCTTCCCGTGAGACCACTTCCAGATTCCAAAACCAAGCACAGCCACAAAAGCCACCGCGGCTATGCCGGCAATCCTGCCGTTTCGCGAGCTCCAGAATCCTGCTTGAGGCACGGGCGCGGGGGCTACCGGAATCAACGGCTGCTCCACCATAGTAGCTGCCCTCGGCGGCTGCGTGCCCGGGCGCGCAGCAGTCGCGGCCGCGGTTCCTGCGGGTGTGATTGGAAAATTCGGGGGCTGTGCCGTCGGTCTGGACGGCGAAGCGGGGCTTGCCCCTTGGACCCACGGCTTGGCGTGTACTACGTCGGGATCCTCCAGCGCGGCAGCGAACTCCTCCACAGTGCGGAATCGATTGGCCGGATCTTTCTCCATCGACTTGAGAACCGCAGCCTCGATTCCAGGTGGAATGTAAGGGTAGTGAACGGTCAACGCCGGGGGTGGGGTGTTGACGTGATCGTACTGCACCTGGAAGTCGCTCTCGCTATCAAAAGGGAGATGCGCGGTGAGCATCTGATAAAGCGTGACTCCCAGCGAATAAATGTCGGTACGCATATCGATGCCTTGATTGCGTATCTGCTCGGGAGACATGTAAGCGACGGTGCCGACCGCGACTCCAGTGCGAGTCAGCCTCCTGCCGCTGAGGGCCTTTGCGATTCCGAAATCCATTACCTTCACAATGCCATGGCGGTTCACCATGATATTGGCCGGCTTGATGTCGCGATGAACGATACCGAAGCGGTGAGCAAAACCGATGCCGGCCAACGCCTGCTTGAAAAGAGGGACGGCATCTTGCGCTTGCATCACACCGCTGCGCAGGATCAACTGTTCGAAATTCTCCCCTTCGACATACTCCATTACGATCAGCCAATTACCATCGACGCTGAGGAAGTTGTAGAGGGTGGCGATGTTGGTGTGGTTCAAACTGGCCTGGGCCTTGGCCTCCGCCTGGAAACGCTCCATAAGACCGGGGTCACGGCTTAGTTCCGGGGAGAGCACCTTCACGGCTACGGTCCGCTCGAGATTAACGTCGATAGCCTTATACACAACACCCATGCCACCTTCGCCCAACACCTCAACGACGTGGTAGTTTGCGACATCTGTTCCGATCATGAGCCATTCACCTCAAGCTGACGTTTACTAGTTGCCTTCGCCTGCGGCCATCTTCAGTACCTGCAGGGTAATGTTGTCGGGGGCGCCACCTTCTTTGCTGCGCCGCACTAATTCCTGACACGCCTCACGGGGAGAGAAATTCTGCAAAACATCGCATAGCTGCTCGTCGCTCACTGTGCTCCACAGTCCATCCGTACACAGCAACAGGCTGTCACCGTCCTTTAACTCGAGGGCCTGGGGTGGAATGTCGGCCTGCAGCCGCTTGCCTACTCCCATCGCCCGGGACAGGACGCCCCGGGCGGGATGGCTTTCTGCATCCTCGGGGCGAACTATGCCTGCGCGCACGAGATCCATCACTTGGGAGTGGTCGCTGGTTAAACAAGTGAGCACGCCATCGCGCAGCAGATAGAGCCGGCTGTCGCCTACATGGGCGTAGAACATTTGCATCCCAGTCACCGATACCGCCGTACAAGTGGTTCCCATCCCCATGGCTTGCGCCTGCTCGACCGCGCACTGCTGAATCCGCTCATGCGCCGACTGAAACCCGGCGACGAGACACTCCTGCGGATCGGCGTCCGACTCTCGATAGGTTTGACAAACCACTTCCACGGCCAAACGGCTGGCTTCCTCCCCGGAACTGTGACCACCCATACCATCTGCCACAACCGCAAGCCGCCCTTTGTGGAGAAACTGCTGATCGCTCTCCGGCTCCCAATAGGCGAACGCGTCCTCATTGTTCGTTCGCTGCAGCCCGACATCGGTCAGGTTAGCCACCTCAACTCCTGGTCGAATCTTCATTGCTTCTTGCTCTACCTGTAGAAGCGTAATTCTCACCCCAACTTTGCCACCCGAAGCCATTGATTTTCACTATTCCGGCGTGATCCTCGTCCGCCGGAAAGCATCGCGACTGAGCGAACTTGTTCTGCTGCTCTTAACACGACCTTGCGACAAGCTTCAGGAACAAGGCCAGAGTTTCTGAGCGCAACGACGGTCGCTCGGAGAGGGCCGCATTGTAACCCACTTTTCCTGTTTCTTTCGATTAGAATCTGCGGCGCGGGCTTGGAAAATTCAGTGTAGGTTGCCCCCGGACCCACTCCGAAGACTTCATCTAAGGTTCCGCGGCTCTAACGATTCGGGTCCTCGTACATCAAGGGGGTAAAGGTAATTTCGGCGATCCGCGGCCAATACTGGGCAGAAAGTGCCTTGAACTACAGCTATGTTGCGGCGAATGAGAATGGAGAGCTACGACTCATGCCCGGTCAAACTGCGTTTTTGGATATGAATTGCCGCAGGATGAGACCTTTTTTGCCTGGAGTTTGAAGATATTGTTGCCAACGAACCTGAGTTGTCCTAAAGTATCGGGCGACGCGCCCCGCAGCGCCCGAGGGGTGGGGTTTGCGTTTCTCCCGTCTGTTACGAGACATCGCACCTAACAGTCGCGGCACTCGCGTTCTCAGGATTCCTTTCGAAGACGGGGGTATCCTTTCCAAGAGGTTGAAGCAGCGCGGGGCGTTGGGGATACCGCTGTGGGCGGCCCATCCTGAGGCGGCAGCTGCGCGCGTATTGCTTGGGGATTTCTTGCATCGCGCCTGGCGGAGGATTTTATCGGTCCGCTATGAATTCCTTGAGCGTAATTGTCGAAGCCTGAGCATGCGGGAGACGAAACTCCGCTAATACTGGTAGCCATGCACGAAGAATTCAGAGTCAGCCAATATGTTCTCGAGCGCAAGCTTGGCCAGGGCGGAATGGCGGAAGTGTGGAAAGCCAGACATCTGCACCTGGGAAGCAGCGCGGCGGTCAAATTTCTTCTTCCCCATCTGGCCGGGGACCCCCAACTGGAAGACCGCTTCCTCGAAGAAGGGCGCCGCCAGGCAATGCTGCAGCACCAGAACATCGTTGCCGCTATGGACTTCGTACAGCAGGACGGTCGTAGCTACCTGATTATGGAGTTCGTCGAGGGAGAGAACCTCGAAACCAAGCTCAGCGGCCAGGCCCGTTTCAGCCTGGAGGAAGTCCATACCATCTGCTGGGACGTGTTGAGTGCGCTGGATCACGCCCATGCCATGGGAGTGGTTCACCGCGATGTGAAGCCTTCCAACATCTTGATTGGTAAGAATGGCCAGGTCTGGCTCACCGATTTTGGAATCGCGCTGGCGCTGAGCGAGGAGCGCCGCGTTACTGTTACCGGCACTGCGGTCGGCACCCCGGAGTATATGAGTCCGGAGCAAATCCTCCGCCCCAGAGAGGTGGATGCGCGCTCGGATATCTACAGCTTTGGCTGTGTGCTCTATGCGTTACTGAGCGGCGATCCGCCCTTCGGCATGAACGGCGCGACCGATTTCTATATCAAAGATTGCCACGTGCGCACCCCTCCCCCGCCGTTGGTGTATCGCAATTCCAATATCAGCCCGGAAGTCGAGCGTGTCGTCATGCGATGCCTGGAGAAGGATCCGGCCAGGCGTTTTCAGAATTGCGGAGAAGTAATGGAGGCTTTGAACGCGGCCATTTCGGTGCCCGCCGGCAGCACGCCTCCGCCCCCGCTGTCTCCCGGGTATCAGGGTGTGGTCCTGCCGGTTCCACCTCCGACGCCGGTGCCCCGGCCGGTAATGCCGCTTGGGGCCGCGCCAGTTTCTGCCTTTGCCGCGCGATCGGCGCCCACTCCGGCCCCGGCTAATCCAGGGCCTCCCACCCCACAGCCGGAACCAAAGCGCGGCAAGCGCAAGCTGGCAATTTATGCCGTGTTGGCGGTCGTGCTGCTTGCAGCCGCAGTCGGTAGCTACTTCTTGTTCTTCCTGCCACCGGAGACTGTGCTGCGGCTGGAAGGTTCCACCACGGTGGGGAATGAGCTGGCGCCAGCACTATTGGTTGCATTTCTAAAGAGCGAAGGAGCAACAGATATCGAGGCGCTCCCTGTCGAGGGTGACAAGAGACAACACCACGACGTACGCGCGAAACTACCCGGGCAGTGGCGCCCCGTGCTGTTCTCGGTGGTAGCGAACGGATCGGCAAATTCATTCAAAGCGCTGGAGGCAGGCCGCGCCGAGGTCGGCATGGCGTCGCGGCCCATCCAAGATGACGAGGTAAGAAAGCTGCGATCCATGGGAGACATGAGGTCGCCGGCATGCGAAAACGTGGTTGGGCTGGATGGTCTTGCGGTGGTTGTCAACCGTGGCAACCCCCTTCCTCCGCTCACGCTAAAGCAACTGAAGATGATCTTCGACGGTGAAGTAACGGACTGGGGAGACCCCAGGATCGGAGGCCATCCGGGTCCCATCCACCTTTACGGGCGCGATACCGATTCCGGAACCTACGACACGTTCGCAACTCTGGTAATGGATGACAAGAAGACGCCATTCTCGAAGACGTTGACGGTCGAGCACGATGGCGATGTTATTGCGACGAAAGTCGCTGCCGATCCCGGCGGCATCGGATATGTCGGCCTGGCGCAGATCGGTAACGCGAAGCCGGTGGCACTGTCGGGGGGCGCGGGAACTACCCCATTGCTGCCTTCTAAGTTCACCGTGGCAACCGAGGACTATGTGCTTTCGCGGCGACTGTTCCTCTATGTCCCAGCGAATCCAACGGAGTGGGCGCGTAAATTTGTAAATTTTGCACTCAGCCCGGACGGACAAAAGGTGGTCGCGAACATTTACGTAGAACAGATTCCGGACTTCGAGCGGGAACACAAAGCGCTGCCTGCAAATGCGCCGCCTGCGTATGCGGAAGCGGTTGCCGGGCTACGGCGAATGAATGTGAATTTCCGGTTCTTGCCTAACAGCATATTGCTGGACAACAAGGCGCTGGCCGACATCAGCCGGGCGGCCAGCGTGCTCACCCAAAACAACATTCATAGCGTGAAAGTATTCGGGTTCGCCGACAGCCTGGGCAGTACAGCGCAAAATGAGAAGCTGTCGCAGGAGCGCGCAAAGGCCGTGGCCGATGAACTCAGCAAGTACGACATCACGGTGGTGCCGATGGGCTTTGGTTCGGCAATGCCGGTGGCTGACAACAGCACGCCTGAAGGCCGGGAGAAGAATCGGCGGGTAGAGATCTGGGCGCAGTAAGTATCCTGTGGCGCGCATTAACGAAATCTTGCGCCAATAACCAGGTCTCTGCTCCGTGGATGTCCGATTCCAAATTTCACGATGTGGTCTATGTTGGCCGCTTTTGCGCAGGATCATCGCGAAATAACGCTATAGAAGGTAGAAGAGAGCGCCATGAAAAAAAGTGAGTTGACTCGCCGCAAATTTCTTGAGATCGCCGGAATCCTGGGCGCCACTACTGTCCTCTCGCCGGAGCTGTTGTACGCGGTTGAGCCGCAGGTCAAGGATGCCCCCTACAATACTCTTTCCGAAAAAGAGGAGATTGAGCTCGGGCGAAAGTTCTCAGCCGAGTACGAAAAGAAGGTGGAGATTATTGATAACCCGCTGATTGATGCCTACCTGAACTACATCGTCCACAAACTGGGGGATGCTTCGCAGAGGCCGCAATGGCCCTACCAGGTGAAGGTAGTCAACAGCGCGGTGGTGAATGCCAGCGCAATACCGGGCGGCTTTATTTACATTGAGCGTGGCCTCCTTCAATTCGTCAAAGACGAGAACGAGATGGTAGGCGTGATGGCGCATGAGGTCGGGCATGTGGTCGCCCGCCACACGACCAATCAATTAGTGCTGAGCTTCATCGCGCAAAACCTCTACGAGAAGGTGAAGAAGAATATCTTTCTCGACAATCAAGTGATCGCGGAGGTGATCGAAGCTCTGGGAGGCCCTGTCGTCCTGCTGGCCCAATTGAAGTACAGTCGCAACAATGAAGCGGAAGCCGACATGCTTGGCTTCTATGAGATGCTGCGGGCGGGCTGGAACCCGATTGGCCTGGAGAGGTTCTTTACCCGCCTGGAGAAGAGCGAGGGAAACCCGAATGTTCTTCGGGTCATGCTCTCTGACCATCCGGCGTCGGCGGACCGCGCGGCCGCAATTCAGCACGAGTTGACTACCGTCAAGGTCACGGCGCCGCCGGTCGAGCAGACGCTGCAATTCACCGCCATGCAAGCGGCTTTTGAGCTTATGCCACCGCCGCCCAAGCCGGCGAGTCACTAAAGGTGAACCCCAATGCGAGTGCTCGCTAGCGGCGTAACCCTTGGCGTACTCCTGCTGGTTCTGGGTGCCAGGGCGGCGGACCTGCCGCTCGATCAGATTCACGCCGGGCCGGTCTACACCTCGGGCCAGCAGGGTGGCCAGTATCCCAGATATCCGGAAATTCAAGTCGACGTAGGGCTCCCGGCCAGCGCCAGCCAGGACGTTCGCAAGCCGGAAAACTTTCTCCTGCAGGTGGAGGACAGGACGCCCGTGCAGGCAAACCAGGTAACAACCTTGGCGGCCACGGGCTATGGCGTCGCGCTGGTTGCCGCCATTGACGTAAGCGGCAGCATGAAAGGCGGGCCGCTGAATGCCGTGCGTGCGGGCCTCAGCAAGTTCGTGAGCGAAGCCGAGCCGCACGACAAAGTCGCCGTCATGACTATCGCCGACGATGGGCGTTGGGACGTGAACTGGGGCGATCCCGTTGAAAAGGTCAAGAGCAGCCTGGAACAGCTTGCGGTGCGGGGCACGCGCACCCGGTTGTGGGACGGTCTGCTGGATGCGGTCGGCCAGTATCCGGAGACTCCGCTTTCGCGCCATCTGATGGTGGTTTCTGATGGCCACGATGAAGGCTCGAAACACACTGAGCAGGAGGTGATCGATGCCGCCCGCCAGCACAACGTGGTTATTGACGCCATCGGAATTACCCGCTCCGATCCTAAATACTTGCACAGCCTGGAGAGTCTCGCATTGCAGACCGGCGGAGGGTTCCGCGCCGCCAAAAGTACTCAGCAACTGCAAGACTTGGTCGGCAGTGGCATCCAGGAGGTCAAGGCGCAGCCCGTCGTCGGTTTCCGGCTGCAGGACTTCACGGGAGACGGAAAAGACCACCGTCTGCAAGTGATTTGGAAACGCGGCGAGGTGGAGTCACGCGCTGAAGTCATGGCGCTGATCCCTCTCGTCAGCAGTCCGTCGAAGAAGCGTTGGGCGTGGATCGGCGGAGGCGCAGGGGCAATCCTGTTGACTATCCTCGCAATTAGTCTCGTGCTCTCGCGTCGTCCTAAGCCCGTAGCGGCGGCCAATGTTCCCGTCAGCGCAGCGGTGCAGCCTGTCAGCGCCCCTTCACCGAGGTCCGGTGTGTCTCCGGTTCCGCCGCGGCCCGTCGCGGCCAGAACGTTTGGGGAGCAGACCCCGTCGCCTCTGATGCAGCCCGCGAAGCGGGCCCCTGCGCCGGTTCCGGCTCTCACCCCGGCCCGCTCGAGGACCCAACTTGGAGTGCGCTTTCCCATGCCTGTCAAGGGAAAGCCGTCGGCCTGGCTCGTGTGCGAAGAAGGCTTTGCGCCGGGAGCCAGCTTTCCGCTGGACCAGTCCGAGTTTTGGATAGGGGCATTAGAGAATAATCACCTGCGAATGGCCGATGACCGCACTGTGTCGGGCAATCATGCCTGCCTGGTCTTCGACCATGAGGTTTTGGGTATCTTTGACAACGGATCTACGAACGGCACCTTGGTGAATGGGGAGCTGGTTTCGTCAACCCGCCGGGTGTTGCGGCCCGGAGACCGCATTCACATCGGAAATTCGACATTCGTTTTGAAGCTGACGAACCCTGAGGTGGATCGGGCATGAGTCACCTCGTCAGCGGCCTTTCGGTCGGTTCTTACGAACTGATGGGCAGGATCGGCCATACCGGCATGAGCGAGGTTTGGATGGCCCGCACTGCCGGCGGCCAAGTGGTCGCGCTCAAGACGATCGCCTCGCAGGCGGGAGACGATTCCCACTTGCGCGCCCGCTTTCTGCGCGAAGGTGGCGAGCACATGCTGCTCAAGCACTCCTGCATCGTGCCTATCCTCGACTTTTTTGAGCAGGATGGAAAGACCTACCTGGTCATGCAATACATCCCGGGCGGATCGCTGGAGGACCGGCTGGAGCGCCAGTCGCGGAGACCGCTGCCAGTCCCTGAAGCGGTCAACATCGCCCGCCAGATTTTGTCAGCGCTGGACTATGCGCACCAGCGGCTGATCATTCACCGCGACGTAAAGCCATCGAACATTCTGCTGGATGGCGACCGGGCTTTTCTCAGCGACTTCGGTATTGCCCTGGCTCTGGGCCGGCCACGGCTTACCACGTTTGAGCAACTTCTGGGTACCCGCTGTTACATGAGCCCAGAGCAGATTCAGACTCCTCTCACGATCGATCACCTGAGCGATGTGTACAGTTTCGGCTGTGTCCTCTACGAAATGGTCACTGGCCGAGAGCCCTACCCGATTGACGACAGCGCTTCCACGGCAACGCAATATGCCATGCTCGCCAAGCGGATCTACGAAGCACCCGTTCCGCCAAGAGAGTGGAACCCGGAGATTCCCGCCCGGCTGGAACGCATCATCCTGACTTCGTTGGCGGTGAATCCACACGACCGTTTTTCCGGCTGCGGATCGTTTATGCGGGCCTTGGAGGCTATCCAGTCCGGCAAAGATACGCCTGTTCCGACGCCTTCAAACCCGGAGCGCTCGGATATCAAATCCGACTCAACCGCAGCGTCGCAGACCGAAATCGAACCGGCGAAGAAAATAGCTGCGGCCGGAGTGCTGGCTGTCGGCGCCGCAGGAGTGTTCTGGGTCTGGTTCACCGCGCAGTACGACCCCAGCATCGCCTCGATCGTGACGCTCTTCGCAGTATTGGCGAATTTTCCGTTGCTGTGGATGTTGCACCGGGCCTGGGCTGCTTTGTCTACCGCGACAGGCAGTTCACGACCTGCGGCCGGCAAGATGGTGGCACCCCTGGTGATTCCGCTCTATAACCTGTATTGGTGCTGGAAGGCGTTTCCTGGATTTGCTCGCAATTACAACCTTTACCTGAAGCAGGTCGCTCCCGTAGAACGGCCCGAGTCAGAAAACTTCTACAGAGTATTCTGCCTGCTCTCGTTCTATCTTCCGCTGGGCGTTTTGGTTTTCAAGCCGCAAGTTATCTGGTTGGCACTGGTTTTGCAAATGCTGATTCTCTTTCCCATCATGGCCGGAAGGTTGACGAGAGCCGTCAATCGTATTACATCGACGGCGAGTAAACGCTTCGCCGTTGCCGGCGGGGCACGGCGGGTGACATCGTGAATTACGCTACCGCCACCCCACAAACCCCGCTGCTCCCCATACGCGTCGGAGCCGTGAGCGAGATTGGTCATCGGGAGCAGAACCAGGACTGCATGTCTGCATTCTCGTCTGCCTTCGGAGCCGTCTACCTGATCGCGGACGGAATGGGAGGGTATCGTGGTGGAGCCGAGGCGGCCCAACTTGTGGCTGAGGCGGTGAACCGCCATCTGCTCGCGGCACCCGCTTCCCTGCCGGCGCAGGACGCCATTACGCTCGCGGTGCGTCTGGCCAACGTCGAGGTCCTGGAAAGGAGCAAATCCGGAAATCCTGAATTTTCGGGGATGGGTTCCACCGTAGTTCTGGCGGTGGTACAGCAAGATGCCGGCGGGCTGAAGCTCACCACGGCCCATATTGGCGACAGCCGCGCCTATCTTTATCGCGACGGCTGCCTTACCCTCCTAACCAAAGACCACACGCAGGTCCAGTGGTTGATCGATAACAATGCAATAGACGAAGCCAGCGCGCGGAACCATCCCGATGCGAGTGTACTCACTCGCGCGCTAGGGCATACGACAGACCTGCAGGTCGATATCTCCGAGCCCATTCCCCTTCAGGAGGGGGACGGAGTGTTGCTTTGCTCCGACGGGTTGTCTGGGTTCGCGCCCGCTGAGGACATAGCTGCAACGATCGCGCAGAACCCTGAGCCGAATGGGTGCGCCAGTCAGTTGGCGCAGTTAGCTTTGGCCGCGGGAAGCAGCGACAACATCACGGTGCAGTTCCTGCGCATCGGCGCAGTGACGCCTGATATCGCGGCAAAATTCCCAGCAGAAGCGAGCAAGTTGCCTGGTCCTTCCCGCAGTCAGCGGCCCCAGCATCTGCTTCGGCTGATTTCTATCGTGGCCGCGATCGTACTCGCGTTGGGGGCCGGTGCAGCCTGGTGGCTGCACTCGCGCGGCTCTGCCAAGAAGCACGCTGACCCAGCGGTTACGGAGATATCGACAAGAGTGCACAAATTAAAGATTGACTGTAACAAGCTCCACAATGATGCGCAGAACTCCCAAACAACCGCCAAGGATGAACTTGCCAAGCTGGAAAAGTTAGGAGGGCCTGCTGGCAAACCTGCCTCTCTTTCCAAGGATGTAAAGAACCTCAAAGACACCCTGACGGGACTGGAAACAGAGTTTGCAAACATCGTCGGGAAGTCGAACCAGCTGATTCAAGATGCCAAGGACTACGACTCCCAAGTGCAGGAATTACTCAGGCCTCCTGAGCAGCCTCCGAGCGCCGCGAAACGGCAGCAGATGATGGCTTCGTTGAAGGAGCAGACGCCGACGAGCGAGAAGACTCTGCAAGAGAAGCAGGCGAATCTCGGCTCAAAGCAGAAAGATCTGGAGACCGCGAAAACCAGGGAGGCGCAGCTCATTTCGAAGTGGAATGAAGCGGGGCGTGCACGCAAACCAGCCGCCTCGGACGAAGCGGCGCCAGCTCCTGCTAAGGACAAAACAAAACAGTCGGACCACTAAGGTCATAAGTTGCTTGAAAAAAAGCTTGAAGTTGTTCACACTGTGCATCGCCCAAGAGGACTGAACTTTTCTGAAAGGACAAGCTAATGACGACCTGCTCGAAATGCGGCTCTGACAACTCGGATACGGCAGCGGTGTGCAAGGCTTGCGGTTCGCTTCTGCAGCAGTCCGGGGCCAAGACCTGCCCCGCAGGAAAACACAAGATGGATGCAACCTGGACGGAGTGCCCGTACTGCCAGCAGGCCAACCTGTCTTCCGGTCCCGCTCCCCCGGCGCGCACACCTACCATGTTCGAAGGACAACCCGCTTTCCCGGCGCGTGGCCGCGGCGCGACTGAATTGGAAGGAGCAGGCCGACCCTCACCTCTGCCACCTCGTCCGCGTCCGGTAAGCCCTCCGCCCGGCCCTCAAGGCACAGTCGGGGAGGCGAAAGGCCCCACGTCCAGGAAAACGGAATTCCGTCCAGTGATGGCACCCGGCCCTTCTGGAAACACGCCCGCGCCTTCCATTTCCAATGGCCGCAAGATTGTAGGTATGCTGGTCACCTACAGTTGGAACCCAGATGGGCAGGTGTTTCCTATCTATGAAGGGCGCAACCTGATCGGTCGCGATAAGGACTGCGAGGTTTGCATCGCTGAGGACCAGACGCTATCCGGACGAAACAGCCATATCACTTACCGCCAGAGCTTTGTCATCGGCGACTTGGTCAGTATGGCCGGCACGGATCTCGATAATGTTCCAATCGAAGAGCAATTCCACTCCTTGCCGAACTATGCCACGATTCGTGCGGGTTCTACTTATTTTACTTTCATTGCGGTAAGTCGAACGGCAGAGGCGAAGACTCTGGCGACCACCCCGGGGCAATGAAAATATTCGCCCTTTCAAGAAACAGTACGATACGACGGTGGTCCGATGTGAAGTTGGCTTCCGGTCTGGCCCATGATTGGTGCGGCAGTTTTCGAAAAGCGGGATTTTTCCAGCAGTTTCGGTGTTCGTTTTTCTTCTCTGCTGAAGGATTGTTTTGTACTTGGGCCGCTTGCCTTACATGCTAGGATGTCTGAACCTTTTTGAGCCACTATGTCTAACAGAGCGCCCGCCCCAAGCCCGTCCTGGATGATTGGTAGTTCCCCGGATTGCGACTTAGTAGTCAACCAGCCCGTTGTGTCGGCGCGACATTGCCGTTTGACTCTCAGCGGCGACCAATATGTGTTGGAGGATCTCGGCTCTACCAACGGCACCTTCGTCAACGGATACCGGCTGCAGCCCAATGCGCCGGTGTACGTTACCCCTACTGACGCTCTGACGTTGGGGCGTACTTTCCCAATGCCATGGCCGTCGCAGGCGCCCCCTTCGCGAAGTGACCCCACATCCGACGCCCAGGTGATCACCATCGGCCGCGACCCCGACTGTGAAGTCAGGCTTGATTACCCGATGATCTCCTGGCAGCACGCTCGCGTGACGCGCATTGCCACCCAGTGGGTGATTGAAGACCTGAACTCGCGCAACGGCACCGCGCTTAACCAGTTCGACAACAAGATCGAGCGCGCTGTTCTGCAACCTACCGACGATATTTTCCTCGGCTCCTACAAGATTCCGGCCAGCAAAATTTTGCGTGAGCGTCACCTTACGCAAGGGGAGGGAGCTTTTGAGCGGGTCCGGTTCCAGGGTGACCGGATGATAATAGGCCGCGACCCCTCCGCCGACTGCGTCCTCAACTACCCGATGATTTCCTGGCGGCACGCCGCACTGGAACGGGCACCCGGCGGGATCTACGTACAGGACCTCGATTCGCGCAATGGCACGTACGTGAATGGCACACGTATCAGCGCGAGAACGCTGGTCCAGACCGGCGACGAGATCGGGCTGGGCAGCTTCCGCTTCCAGATGCTCGAGGATGGAGCGCTGGCCAAGCGTGAGTACATCGGCAATGTCACCATCGAAATCAATGCGGTCACTGTGAATGCGCCCAGTGGGGACCGACTGCTCGATCCGGTTTCGCTCACCGTCTTTCCTTCGGAGCTAGTAGCTTTGATGGGACCGGCAGGCGCGGGCAAAACCACTTTGCTGAAGGCGATGAACGGCTACACCAGCCCGGCCGATGGAGCCGTGCTCTTCAATGGTCAGGACCTATACCATTTCTACGATCGCTTCCGTCTGCAGCTAAGTTACGTCCCGCAGGACGACATTGTGCATGCGCAGTTGACAGTACGGGAAGCTCTCTACTTCAGCGCTAAGTTGCGCACCGATCTGCGCGACGACGAGATCGAGCGCCGTATCGACAAAGTTTTGGAAAGCCTCGGTATCCACGACAAGAAGAACACCATCATCGGCTCGCCCGAGCGCAAAGTGCTGTCCGGCGGGCAGCGCAAGCGCGTCAACATAGCGATGGAGTTGATTGCCGATGCGCCTGTGATTTTCCTCGACGAACCCACGTCCGGATTGTCGTCCTACGATGCGGAGAACGTGGTCCAGGTGCTAAAGCAGCTCTCCCTGCAGGGCAACACCATCATCGCCACTATCCATCAGCCCAGCCTGGATGTTTTCAAGCAGTTCGACAGCCTCATCATGCTTTCGCGAGACCGGGGTGGGCGCGGCGCGCTGGCCTATTTCGGTCCCGCCTATCCCGATTCTGTCGAATTCTTCGATCCGGAAAACGCGCAATCTGCAAGTAAGCAGGGCAAGGAATGCGGACCGGAGATGTTGCTGAGCGGCTTGGCGAAGAGGTCGACCGCCGATTGGGTCGGCACCTACGGGCAGTCGCGGTACAAGAAGCTCTTCGTCGAAGACCGCTCCGGCAAAGTGCCCTCGAAGACAAACGCTGCAGCCGAGAGTGCGGTGCGCGGATTTGGCTTCGGACAGTGGTGGATGCTGGTGCGTCGAAATCTCCTGCTCAAGATTCGCGATCGCGCGCAATTGGCGATTCTTCTAGCCCAGGCGCCCTTGTTTGGCTTGCTGCTCGGATTGGTGTTCAGGGGACTCAACTACACCGATGCCGATGGATTTCAAGCGACCATGAAGCATGCTTCGGGTATCGAATTTCTCATGGTCGTCGCAGCCATCTGGTTCGGTTGCAATAACGCAGCCCGCGATATTGTAGGGGAGTGGACTATTTTCCAGCGCGAGCGCATGGTCAGTCTGAAACTACCCTCGTACTTGTTTTCCAAGGTGACCATTGCCGCACTGCTGGGACTGCTGCAGTGTGTGTTGTTATTGGGCATTGTGACCCTCATGTGCGGACTGAAAGGCAACTTCTTCCTGACATTGGGAATCTTGTATCTCTCTTCTTTGGTTGGAGCGGCCATCGGGCTTTGTGTCTCTGCCCGTGCCCCCACGACGGAAGCCGCCATCGCCATGCTACCGTTGGTATTGCTTCCGGTGATTGCTCTCGGGGGTGGACTCACCCCGATTAGCGAAATGCACGACCTGATGAGAGACGTTTCCATAGCGATTCCCTCAAGATGGGGCTTCGAGGCCGATATGCTGGTCGAGGCCAAGAAATCACACTATAAGTCAGAGCAAGGGTCCCAGACGAGTCAGTCAACGCAACGAAACCACCGGCCCATCAATTTCGAGAAAGCCCACAAAGCGCCCGACCCTGATCAACCTAACCGCGTGCAAGACGAGCAGTGCGACCTGGCCGACGTGTCGTTTCCTCGTGCAGAGAAGGAAACGTGTATTCCCACCAAAGACGGAGATTGCCCTTGCCACCTCGTCCCGCACTCGGAACATCCCCTGGCTCGAAATTCCCTGTTAGTTTCCTTTTCCGTTCTCGGAGGGATGTTGCTGTTCTGGCTCTCCGTGGCCCTGGCGTTTTTGCGTATGCGGGACATTCAATGAACCGCCAAGAAAATCTGCGCATTTTCCCCGCGAGAATACGCTTACTAGCTTAGGATGCCTACGCTCTCCAATTCCTCTGATTCCCTGGTCGTTAAAGTCGGCGTGCAGTGCCATGTCGGAAAGCAGCGTACCGAAAACCAGGACCGCGTTACCCGGGCCGCTACCCCTTTCGGCGAACTGTTCGTGGTCGCCGACGGCATGGGTGGATACCAGGGCGGAGCAGAAGCCGCCCAGGCGACTGTGGATGGCTTCGTCGGCTATCTGAATGCCCACGGGTCTCTGCCCCTACACGATGCGCTCCAACAGGCGGCGGGCAGCATCAGTGCTGAGCTTCAGCAACGTTCGGCTGCTGAGCCGGCCTTGCATGGTATCGGCTCAACCGTCGTGCTGTGTATTGTGGACGGTCTTCACGTTACCTATGCGCATGCCGGCGATAGCCGAGCCTACCTGCTGCGCCACGGCCAGCTGCAACAACTCACACGCGATCATTCGGTGATGGAGCGGCTCATGGCGCAGGGCGTGCTCACCGGGGCGCAGGCCCAGGAGCATCCCGACGCCAGCGTTCTTACCCGCGCAATCGGCCAGTCGTCCGACGTGTCTCTGGACATCGCAGAAATCAGGTTGCAGCCGCATGATGCCCTGTTGTTATGTTCCGATGGTTTATGGGGCTATGCCCAGCCGCAGGAGATGGAAGCGGTCGCGGCCTCGGAAAACCTTTCCGCTTCGGGAGTGGCAGCCGCGTTGCTCGATCTCGCGCTTGAAGGTGGCGGAGGGGACAACGTAAGCATTCAGTTTCTTCGATTTGAGCCGGCGATAGCCGGCAAAAGTTCGGGCCTCATCCTGGGAATGAAGAGACCCGCGGCGTTTGCCCTGCTGGCGTTTGCTGCTGCCCTGGCTGTGGCCACAATTGGAGGGGCAATCTTTGTCTACAACCACCCCATTGTGAAAAGAGAGCCCAAGCCCATTGCACAACCGCCATTACAGCAAACGCCACAACCACCAGTTGAGCAAACGCCTGCCGGTGCAGAATCATCGGGCACGGGCAAGCCCCGGCCCCAGGCATCTCCCGCAGCGAACAAACACGGCACAACCACTCCCGCAAGCCCTTCGAAGGCGCCCTCGGAAACCCAGCACAAGCCTGCGGAAACGCCGCAGCCGACTTCGGAGCAGCCGCCCGCACAACCTGCCGAGCAGCCTTCGCCGCTCCATCGGATTCCGCAAGAAGCAGACAAGGGTCTGGGCAAGGCGACTGATGCTGTGACCTCGGGCGTGAAGAAAGCCAAGGAAAAATTAGAGGAGGTCGAGCATCAGCCCAAGCAGAAAACCTCGCCTACGCAGAGTGATCAATCGCCACAGACGCCACCACAGGACAACCAGCCGCAGTAGCTAACGCACTACCACTGCTTGGGCAGCAGCCTTGCTGATGTCTCGCCCTGCACCATGCCCAGCGATCCTTCGGGAACCATCAGGGGAGAGCCGAATGAGAGGTCGTCGATGGGATCATCGAGCACTATGCGATTGTTCTTTCGGCGTGCACGGGTGAACACCAGTTCCATTGCTCCGCGCTCTCCGGGCCGGAAAATCGCGGTTCTGTCCCACTCCATCGCTTCTCGTTCCTGCGCCGGCGCGAGAGAAATCGCAGTCCCTTTATCGCGTGGCTGGGTGAAGCGTAACAGCGCGTAATTTGAATCCGATTCCCGATCCATGACATGTACCTTGACGGTCTTGCCTTCGATGAGGACATCCACCGTGATTTTCTTTTCCAATACATGTTCCAGCCGGACTGACCCGTGCGAAACTGAGCGGGCAGACGCCGGATCGAGCGGCTCTCCGGCGGGCCAGACCAGCAGATCACGGCCCTCGTCCAGCAGGGTCGCCTGTCCAGTCTGCAACGCAGCACTCACATCGACGTCGTACTTCCAGGGCTCAACCATTTCGCCGGTCAGCACAAACTGGTCTTCCGAGGTCCGAAAACCCATGCCGCGAACCGCCAGGTCTACCCGCTGGCCGTTGGAAAGCTTCAAGGAATACCGTGTCTCGGCGACAACCAGCGACGGAACGACTTTAGTCCGTAAATCTTGCTCCCAATCGCTCTCAGGTAGCTGAAGCGAGCCCAACGCCGAGCCTCCCACATCCATGGCGATTTGCGCCGCGCGCAAGGTCGCAAGTGCCGCTCCCCGTCCGGCTACCCCGCCTGGGACTTCCACGGGAATGGTCATTTCGACGGGCATCTCGCCTGACGCATTCCATTGCCGACTGGCAATTCGCTCGACGAGGTTCAGTTCGAGATCGGCACGAACATTTCCCTTTACCGTGGCCTTCCCGTCCTCGATCGCCTGTTCCAGCGGCTCCAGCGAGTGGAGATCGCGGAAGTAGATGGTGAGTGGAATAGCGGGCAAGACCGTTGTCTTTGCGGGATCCAGCTCTAAACGTTGCTCGATCGGCGCCAGGTAAATGGGCATGGTTTGCAGCCGCACATGCAGAAAGCGCACGCGGTTGATCTTCAGTTTGCGGGTCGCTGTGACCGAACTGCGAAGGTCGAAGGTGATGCGGTCGGCGCCGATACTTCGAACTTCGAGATCGTCCATCTGTACGGTGATGGGGTTGGATTTGCCTTCAGTTGCTGCATAGACCAGTGACGGCAATGCTGCCAGCGCGATCAGCAACAGCGTTGCCCCGCAAAGTTTCATGAATTACCCCTTACTTTATATAGCGTAAGGACGTAGCATTCTTGCGCAATGTTGTGGAGATTTCTGACGGGAAAATCTTCTTCTGCTTGCGCAAGTTCCCTGGGATTTCTCGCTATTCTAGGCAAGAGGTAGGATCACATCTTGAGCACCGACTGGCAGAAGCGAGTGCGCGAGTTGTTCGACTCCGCACTCGATCAGCCCGCCGAGGTCCGCCGCCAGTTCCTGAGCGCTGCCTGTGAGGGCGACCGGCAACTGGAGGACACGGTGGGAAGGCTGCTTTCCGCCCATGAGCGCAGCGTGGGTATCCTGGACACCCCGATCCGCGTTCGCGGCGAGGAGCCAACGGTACACCACGAGGATGGCTCTTACATCGGGTCCTACAAAATCATTCGCGAAATCGGCAGCGGCGGCATGGGCATTGTCTATCAGGCGGTGCGTGCGGACGAGGTCTTCCAGCGGGTGTGCGCTGTCAAGGTCATCCGCGCCGAGTTGAGTTCGCCTCGCCTGCTGCAGCAGTTCCGCCAGGAGCGCCAGGTTCTGGCGCAGTTGGACCATGTCAACATTGCGCGCATTGTGGACGGGGGCTCGACGCCGGAAGGCCTTCCTTATTTCGTGATGGATTATGTCGACGGCCCGTCCATCTTCACCTACTGTGGGCAGCATCGACTCAGCACCCGAGCGCGGCTGGCGTTGTTTCAGCAGGTTTGCGCGGCGGTGCAGTATCTCCACCTGAACGGCGTAATTCATGGAGACCTGAAGCCCCCCAACATGCTGGTAGGCAACGATGGCGGTGTGCGGTTGGTTGACTTTGGCATCGCAAGCGCTCTTTCTGCCCACCAGGCCGACGGCGACTCGCTCCCTTTGATGACGCCCGGCTACGCCAGCCCGGAGCAGATGGCCGGCAAACCCCTGAGCCCGGCGAGCGATGTGTTCTCGCTCGGAGTGGTGCTCTACGAATTGCTAACCGGCGCGCGGCCGTTCAACTTGGCCGGCTGCAGCCGAAGCGAAGCTTTGGCTTGTGTGCAGAATGTGGTTCCTCTTAGCGCGGCTGCGAGCGGGAATGCGAGCCAACCGGGCCAGGGGGACGGGTTCGTTGAGGTCACCCGTGAATTGGATTCCATTGTGCTTCGCGCCATGCACTACGATCCAGAGCAGCGATATCAGTCGGCCGCGGAGTTGTCCGCCGAGATCAGTTGCTATTTACAAGGCCGTCCCGTCAGAGCACACAAGAAGAGCCTGCTCTACGCGGGCCGAAAATTTCTGGCCCGACGGCGAGCCGAAGTCTCAGCCGTGATAGTTATCCTGGCGTTGCTGGCCACAGCCTCCTGGGAAGGGGTGAAGATCCGCGAAAGGGACATCGCCGCGCGGGTTCACCAATCCGATGTTCAGGATCTGCAATCCAAACTGGATAAAGAACAGCGAGAACGCGAGAGAGTACAGGAGGAGCTGGCGAAGCTCATTGCAGCGGAGCAGGGCCGGCAAGCCGCTCACCACGGGGCACGACCATTACAGGACTCGGAGTTGCGCGTGTTGCAGTTACGCCAATCGGATTTGCAAGAGCGCCAGTTGCAGGACTTCAGGAACCTGGCTGAGGCCTACCGCACATCGTTCTCCGAATCGGTGCGGCTCTGGCCCGGAATGACACCCGCGCGCCGCAAGCTGCTGCAGCAGGCGCAAGATTATCTGCGGCAGGCCACTCCTGTAGCGGCCCACGATCCCAAAGCGCGGGAAGAGCTGGCTCGCGCCTGGATGTATCTGGCGAATATCCAGGGCAATCCGCAAACTCCCAACCTGCACGATCGCGCGGGAGCTATTTCCAGCATTAAGCAGGCCAGTGACCTGCTGGACCAGACTCCCGGCGCCTCACCCCAGTTGCGCCAGCAGGTGCAATTGGCAGCGCAACAAATCGAAGCTGCGCGGTGATGGCGGATTTCTCCCCAATGTGGCTCCTGCGTCGGGGCACTATGACCTTCGATGCTATACTTGCCGCGCCAGGGGGACGGTTTCCAATGGATGATTCGACTTCATCCGATATCACTCGACTGCTCTCCGCCATCAGCGATGGCGACTCCAATGCCGCCTCGCAATTGCTAGACATCGTTTACGCCGAGTTGCATCGGCTCGCAGCCCGCTACATGGGACGTGAGCGGTCCGACCACACCTTGCAAACTACGGGTTTGGTGCACGAGGCCTATCTGAAACTTTTTGGCACCGACCATCCACCCACCCTTAATAACCGGGAGCATTTCTTTGCCGTGGCCGCGACGCAGATGCGCAGGATCCTGGTAGACCACGCACGCCAGAACTGTGCGCAGAAACGCAAGGGTATCAGCATTCCGATCGACGAGGCCTATCACGTCGCAAGTGGTCGCGACCAGGACCTGATCGCCATTGACGACGCACTTAAGGAACTGGCAGACGTCGATCCCGAGGCCTCGAAAGTGGTGGAGCTGCGTTTCTTTGGCGGATACACCGATAAAGAAACCGCACAGATTCTGGGTAAGAATATGGCGCGCGTCCGCCGCGACTGGGAATTTGCCCGCTCCTGGCTTTACTCCAGGCTTGACGAAACGTCAGAGTGATCTCGTGTTTTCGCCGAACAACGTTCTGATTTAAGCTCACCCCTTTACAAATCCTACGTGCCGGCACCTTACCGAGTTATCCCTCGAAGGAGCGCCCTTTGCGGCGGGCCTACCGGTGTGCGGATGGCCCCCAATAAGCGCTTCGGAACTTTTGCGGAACGCTGCGCAGATTCGCCGGATTACCACGCTTTTATAGGTGTAAGGGCTCAGCGCCTGATAAATGAAAGGAGACACTACGATGAATTCCAAGATTAAGAAACTTTTCGTCACCGGAGCCGTGACATTGGCAGCCGTATTGGCGCCAGCGAATATTGCGGCACAGAGCACTCGCAATTTCAGGATCATCAACGAATCGCACTACCAGATAAACCACCTCTACGTTTCGCCGGCGAGCAACTCTACCTGGGGTGCCGACAGACTCGGCAGCGGTGTTCTTCCGTCGAACTATCGCTCCGATCTGGCTGTGTCGCCGGGATGGTACGACGTAAAGCTGGTTGACGAGGACGGCGACAGCTGCGTTGTCAGCAACGTTGACTTTCGCTATGGCGACTCGTGGACGATTACGGACGGCGTGCTGGTGACATGCGAACTACTCTCGTTGCCCTAGTGTGAACTATCTCTAGTCCACCGGGGTATCCGATATCCAGAATGAACTGCAAGGGAGGTTTATGATGCGACTACTGTTCCTGTTGACCTGCGTAGTTGCCGCGATTCTGGTCTATCCTCTGCGAGGCGGTAACAATATCTGTGATGCAGCTAAAGGAGAGATTGTCGAGCAGGTGCCTTACGCTCTGGATATTGTCTCTGCGCGGCATCCGCTGCTGGTAGGCCTGGCACGCTCCTGGTTCAACGGCCAAGGCGATGTAGATAAGTTGGCGGAGAACTATACCCGCTCCGCCATGGAAAATACCAACCCAGGCGTAGTCGATTGCTACATCGCTTACTATACCGTGCTGTTCGACAAAGACCAGGTTCGTCAGGCCGAGGCCAATTGGATCGAACGGCAACTGAACTTGAACTGAGGGAACGCGGGCCCGCGAAGAGCTTCACTCGCCGGCCCGCGAACCAGCCGTCCCAAGGTTTCGAGTGACCGCCGCCAGTTTCCCGACGTATCCACATATACTTCTTGCTCTGACCCGGCCAGCGACGTTCCGCGTACCACCTCAAGTTCAGTTGGCTCTGTACCGCCACCAGTATTAAAGAGCTTACCTGCCAGATCCTATGGCAGTTTCACAGTTAATGTAGTCCACCTCTCGCCTTGAAAGGGCACGGCTTCAGCCGTGCCGCATGTGGCATTAACGCAGCCGGGCTTTAGCCCCTGAGGGGGCTCGGTCTTCGCCTTCTCTGAAAACGCTCTAAGTTGAGCCGACTTGCGGGCGTCTGAGCTCGCAGGCGAAATCCCGAGCGCAGTTCGAGGGATCACCTGGTGCGAAAGGGGGGACTCGAACCCCCACGGTTTTACCCGCCAGATCCTAAGTTCCACTGGAACGAAGAATCAATAGTTTACATAATGTGCTACGAAGTGTGAGGATGCAGTATTCATGCTGGTTTGAGCCACTTCGTCCCAGCCCTCGTACCACGTCAGCGCAGGTGCTGATAGCTGTGAGTAGGCACAAAATTGGGCACAGCGATTCAGAACTGACGCCCGTCAACCTAGTAGGACCCTGCTGGCCGTTGGTAGGATTTTGGAGCCGCAGTCAGCGTAAGTTCCGTATCGTACAGCTTCCCCTGGTGAACGTAAGACACCTTCACAATATCGCCTGGGTTGCTCTTGTTGGCTTCGGCAACAGCCTCTTCAGCATTCGCGGTGTGTCGGCCGTTTATGTAAACCAACATATCGCCAGCCTTTATAGCGGCCCGGTCCGCCGGCCCGCCAGGGACAACACTCTTTAGCGTTGCGGACTTGGAATCGAACACGACTCCCAGAAATACCCGCGAAGGGTCCGCAATCGGACTGCCCGTCGGTCTGCTTTGTGCTCCACCTTGTTGCCTACTAGCGGTGGCCGACTCGGTGGAGGATCGCCGATGCTGACTCACAACAGCGAACGTGACAACGCGAGTTTTCTTTTTGAAATTGGCTGTCACGCTCAACCTCGTGCGGTGGTTCTGCCACTGCGCTGGATACTCTCCCGGAGTTAATCTCGTGGCACCGCCTAACAAAACCATCCCTCTGGATTCGATCAAGTAGATCGAATCGGGATCATCGGATGTCGTGACTTCCATCCGCGCTACGGCTTCTTCGCACGTTCCACCCATCGCCCATATAGACATTGTTTTGACCTGAGTCGTAGGCCAGAACAGTGGCGGTGACGTTCACATCATCGCTGTTGTCGCGTGCCGAGCTTTGTAGCGCGCACAGCAATACGCACAACGGAAGAAGAGCAGCAGCCGACTTTGGCATGGCGAGAGCCTCCTTTACAGCAAGAACTGCCAGCACTAATGCCCACTTGGCATTCAGAGGGTTAAGCTTCTTGCGAGTGCCCTTCCACCGGATCGCCCTCTTTCACTCTAAGCAAGCCAGCAGTGACATTTGCCTTCAGTTGAACTTCGAGCAGTTTGGCCAAGTCGCGCCGAATGGCGAAGAGTTGCACCTGTGCTATCACCATGATGACGGCAGCCACGGCCGCAGCCATTAAGAAGAGATCGCCCATTGTTGTATCCCTCAAGAACTCAGAGCACTATTGCACTCTTGGCATCTCCATGCTGTACATGACAGCCATCACACAGCGAGGTGAGGATTCCGAAGCCGAAAGCGAAGGTACTTCCGAGCAGTCTGTTCACGGGTCTGTTGCGATGCGCCCCTTGTGCCTAGTCTCAGAGGTTTTCGAGAGCGATTTCCGTTTCCGGTTCTCGACAGTGGCTCTCTATGGGGGTGCATTCCCACTTTGGGCTACAACTTTGGAGGGACGCAGCGACGGCCAGTGAGCGATGACGGGAGACAGCGAGCGTCAGCGAGCGTCACAGGCACTTGCTTTTCCTCAGAAAGCCAGCAAAATTAGGGTTGCCACTCGAAGCTCTATCGCGTGATAGTTGCAAATATGACGAACACTCAAAGCGCAAGTGGTGACACGGGAAATGGAGTTTTAGACGTTCGCGCAGCCAGTCAGTTCTTGAACATCAGCGCAGCAACGCTTCGGGCGTGGAAACGCCAACGGCGCGGACCGTCCTACTTCCGTGCGGGAAAGCTATTGCGGTATCGGCGCTGTGATCTGGAGGAGTGGATTACGGAGAACAGCGTCACGCACAAAGAGCCCAGACAGTAAGAACCGCCGGCTGGAACCAGCGGTTCTCGGATGTAGGATCGGCGCGGGTGCGCTTCCCTCAACACGCTCAGCATACGCGCCGGTTCTCCTTCAAGCCAAGAAAGGAGCCTCGGTGGCTACAAGCTTCGTCCGCGCATCAGATGTTCTGCGAAAGCTGCCGCACGTCCCGCAGTTATCGTCAGAGCGAAGTGATCCGAAAGTCTCTGACGCGGCCGCGCCAGAGCCAATCTGCGATTCGGACCCTTATCCCCGATACCCGCCTGGGGTGTACGAAGTTCGGTGTGTCGCAGCAAAGCAGTACTGGGATCGACGCTTCAACGCTTGGAAGCTGCGCCTCGATTGTCATTTCACGACTGAGCCGGGCCAAGTTTCGGGATTCGTACATCTAGGAACAGACAGAAAGAGCGTGCGGCCTGGCCGGGGATCCAGATATTACCAGCTATGGGTAGAGTGCAACGGCGGGCTCCCGAAGAAACGCCAGGTAATGTCTCGGCAACTCTTTGAAGGAAAGTTTTTTCGGGTGCGGATCGGTGACACCACTAAGAAAGGGAACGGAAAAAACCATCACCCCGCAGAGGTGTATTCGACAATTAAGGAGTTTCTGGAGCGCATCGGTCCGTGAAACCGCTATAGTGGCTCTTTGTATCTCGGAATCTCTTAATCTCCACCACCCATTCAGAGAATCAACTAATCAACCAATCAAGGTCGGCTACTTGTAAGTGCAAAGGCATGGCGGAGTTAGAGCGAACGAATACATGAGGGCTTCGCCTGTAGCCGGGCGAGGGTAGCCAGAGTAACTCATACCCAAGGGCGGGACGGTCTAGAATCGTCCCGCTCAGGCTACGCGCCGTGGCCCGGTATGGGAAACGAGCGCCGAAAACTTGCGATTTGTCTTGTACAAATAACCAAACACGTTAGGATATGAGGTATGAAATGCCTAACACACGGAATCGAGATGATCTGCTACTGCCCGGCATGTCATGGCGAAGTTACCAGCGACCGGAAAGTTGCGGCGTCACGTGAGAATGGGAAGCTCGGTGGACGGCCGCCAAAGCGCAGCGAGACAGGGCGAAAGGCGAAGGCGAAGGCGAAACAATGATCTACAAGCGTGGTTCGACCTACTGGTACAAGTTCACCTTCAACGGCGAAGCGATACGGGAATCCACCCGGCAGAAAAACCAGCACACGGCCCGGCAGATGGAAGCAGCGCATCGAACCTCAGCTTGCAAAGGGCGAGGTTGGAATCCGCGAGAAGAATGTAGCGTCCCGATCGTCTCGGAATTCCTCGGAGAAGGAATTTGTGCCTTACGTGGAAACCAAGCATGCTGTGCAAGCCTGGAACGGTCGACGTACTACAAGGAGGGCTGCAAGATGATCGAAGCGACACGTGACCTTGGCTGCGCTGCGGCTGGACGAAGTGAACGACCAGCACGCGCAACGGTTCGCAGCGCAGAATTCGAAGTTGTCGGCATCGCGCATCAACTGCGGATTGCGGACTCTTCGCCGTGCTCTGAATCTGGCGTACCAGTGGGGCAAGCTGGAACGACCGGCAAAGGTGACACTCGCGAAGGGAGAGCGGCAGAGGGACCGCGTGCTCACGGATGCGGAGGTGACGGCCTATCTTGCCGCGTGCCCTCAGCCGTGGCGAGACGCAGCAACGATCATTCGCGGAACGGGAATGCGCCCAGGTGAGGTTTTCACGCTTCGCTGGGAACGGGTGCTACTGAATGGTGAGCGTGCCCTGTTGCAGGTCTCAGAGGGCAAATGCAAAGCAGCAAAGCGCATCCTGCCGACTGGTTCCCGCCGTGCATCGCGCTTCTGGAACGACGCTGAGAAGATCAGGGTAAGCCGGAAGAGGGCTGGGTGTTCCCGTCCAATTCAGCAGAGGGACACCTGAACGGCGACACCACGCAAGGACCAGCACGCGATCGCCATGGAGCGGTCTAAGGTCGAAGCGGTTCGAGCCATACATCCTGCGGCACACGGCGCTGACGCGGCTTGGCTGAGTCGGGTTGCGACGTGTTCACGCTGGCGAGAATCGCCGGGCACAGCTCGATCACGATCACGCAGCGATACGTGCATCCTCAGGCGGACGCAGTGGAGCGAGCGTTCACAGCATTCGGGAAATTGGGCACAGCGGAAGAACCGAAAAAGCTTGGGGTGGGCACAAATTTAGGCACAGTCGAGAAAATCGGATTCTGGCGATGCGCTGCAAGTTATTGGTGCGAAAGGGGGGACTCGAACCCCCACGGTTTTACCCGCCAGATCCTAAGTCTGGTGCGTCTGCCAATTCCGCCACTTTCGCAGGCCGTATTTAGGGTACCAGCAGTTTCCCCCGCGCGGAAGTCGCGACCGCGTCGGTAGATCGTGCGCCTTCACGCCGTGCTAGTTTCGCCCGCAGGAGTGTGCTATGCCTGTCCTTAACCTCAGCACCACCTGGTGGATGCCAACTTCCCGCAGAACGCTTTCCTTCGTGCGTGCTGCGCGTCTGTTGGAGTACATTGGCCGTCGGGGTCGAACGTTGAGGATTCTTCTACAAGATGTGCGTCACGCTCTTCGTGGGTTGGCGGCGGCACCGGCCTTCACGCTGGCGGCGGTACTGTCGCTAGCCATCGGAATCGGTGCGAATACTGCAATCTTCAGCATCGTGGACGCACTATTGCTTCGCCCTCTTCCATACCAGGACGCGGAGCGGTTGGTAATTCTTTGGAACCGCTCTCCCGGCCTGAACATTACGGAAGACTGGTTTTCCACGGCGCAATACTTCGACATCAAGAACGGCCATCGCGGCTTTGAGCAGGTCGCGATCGCAATCGGCGGAAACTACAACCTGACGGGCTGGGGCGAACCAGAACGCGTGGGGACGATCCGGATCTCGTCGAATTTGCTACCCATGCTCGGGGAACAGGCGGCGCTGGGGCGATTGTTTGTTGCCGATGAGGACCTGCCGGATCGCACGCTCACAGCGGTGCTGAGTTATGGGACGTGGGCGCGACGCTTCGGCTCCGATCCCAGTGTGCTTGGCAAGAAGATCATGCTGAATGGCGTGCCGTACGAGATTGTCGGCGTGATGCCGCGCTCGTTTTCGCTGCCTCGCGAGGTGATGCCAACGCTGGACGGCGCGGAGCAGGCCGAGGTTCTGCTGCCGCTTCCTCTAGCCGCCAATGCTGCCCAGAACCGCGATCACGAAGACTACAACATAGTAGGCAAGCTGAAGCCTGGGGTTTCCCTACAGCAGGCACAGGCCGAGATGGATACCATTACCGCGCGGCTGCGGCATGACTTTCCCGAAGTGTATCCGCCCAACGGCGGCCTGACGTTCGGTATCGTGCCGCTGCTGGAGCAGGTGGTAGGCAACGTCCGGCACACGCTGTATCTCCTGTTGGGAGCCGTTGGCTTTGTCCTGCTGATCGCGTGCGTGAACGTGGCGAACCTGCAACTGTCGCGCGCTGTCGCCCGGCAAAAGGAAATGGCGGTGCGCAGCGCACTAGGCGCAACCCGAGTGCGGATCGTACGGCAATTGCTGACCGAGAGCGGCTTGCTGGCATTTGGCGGAGGCGCATTGGGCGTCGCTCTGGCACATTTTGCGTTGCACGGGGTGCGGCTGCTCGGTCCGCAAACCGTGCCCAGAGTGAGTGATATCGGCATTGGCCTTACTGCTCTCGTGTTCACGCTCGTGGCTTCCGCGGTAACGGCGATCCTGTTTGGATTGGCGCCTGCGCTGCGGGCTTCGCGTTTCGATGTACAAACCGCTCTGCAGGACACCAGTCGCACCTCGGCTGGCGTGAGTGCCATCTGGGCGAGAGGAAATAACCTGCGCCGCTCGCTGGTGATCGCCGAGATTGCGCTTTGCGCGATGCTGTTGATCGGCGCAGGCTTGCTCATTCGTAGCTTTCTGCGGGTACGCGATGTCAATCCCGGCTTCAATCCTCGCAATGTTCTCACCCTTGAGCTGACCATGACGGGCGAGCGATACAAGGACAAGCAGGCGGTGCTCGCCGCTTATCACGACCTGTGGCAGCGGTTGGAGAACTTGCCGGGGGTCACCTCCGCAGGGGCCGTTACATCGCTGCCGTTGAGCCAAATGTTTGCGTGGGGACCGATCACGGTTGAGGGACGCGTGCCGCCGCCGGGCGAGAAGTTCATCAACGCTGATGTGCGCATGGTCAGCGGGCGATATTTCCAGGCAATGGAAATACCCCTTCGTGAGGGGCGGGCATTCAACGACGACGATGCTGCGGACAAACCTCGCGTGGCGATTGTCGACGACTACATGGCGCAACAACTGTGGCCAAACCAGGAGCCGATCGGCAAGCGCTTCCACATCGGTGGAATCAGCGAGACCAGCTCTCCCTGGATTACGGTCGTCGGCGTGGTTGGGCGGGTAAAGCAATACACACTTGGATTCGGACTCGCGTATCGCCTTTTACCTTCCGCAAACGCAGTATGTGACACGCGCAATGAACGTCGTCGTGCGCGGCAGCCAGGATCCGCTCGCGCTGGCCGGCGCGGTAAAGCAGCAGATTCACGAACTCAATCGCTGATCTTCCGCTGTACAACGTGAGCACTATGCAGGAGCGCTTCGACAAATCTCTGGCTCGCCGCCGCTTCATCATGCTGGTGCTGGGAACGTTTGCCGCAATTTCACTGGGGCTCGCGGTGATTGGAATTTACGGCCTCATCGCCTATCTCGTTGGCCAAGGGAGCCGCGAACTGGGCATTCGGCTGGCGCTGGGCGCGACCCGGGCGAACATCATGACCCTTATTGTTCGTGGCGGATTGGGCCTGGCTTTGTGGGGGGTCGGGATTGGAGTGGCAGGCGCCTTCGTGGTCAGTCGCTTGATGCGCTCGTTGCTGTTCGGGATTGGAGCGACCGATGCAGCAACGTTCGTGGCGGTCCCGATGCTGCTGGCTGGTATCGCTTTTGTCGCCAGCTATATCCCCGCGCGCCGCGCTTCCCGCATCGACCCTGCGACGTCGTTGCGATACGAATAGGGGCGCCCTACTAAAGGCGCCGCCGTTCACGGAACTATGTATCGCCGATCGGGTGCTATCCTGTTCGTTAACCCAACCTACAAACCGAGGCAGTTCCCTCCTCATGTCCGATCCCGAAATTCCCAAATCTCCAGACACCGCTGAAACCGGCGAATCGTTCGCCGACATGCTTTCGCAGTATCGAGCAGAGCCATAAGCGCCGTGCCGACGACGGCAGCCGCCAGATCGAAGCCACGGTGATCTCGATGTCGGCGGAGTCCGTTTTTCTCGACATCGGCTACAAGACGGAAGGCGTGCTGCCGATCACGGAGTTCGAAGGCGGTCCACCGCTGCCAGGCGACAAGATCCCGGTTACGGTGAAGGGCCGCAACGAAGAGGGCTATTACGAGCTGTCGCGCTTCAAGGTTGCGCAACCGACAGACTGGACATCGCTGGAGCGCGCCTTCACCGAGAAGTCGACCATCATCGGCACCGTCACCGGCGTGGTGAAGGGCGGCCTGACGGTTGACGTCGGTGTGCGGGCGTTTTTGCCCGCGTCGCGCAGCGCCACGCGCGATGCTGCCGAGTTGGAGAAACTGGTTGGCCAGGAGATTCGTTGCCGCATCACCAAGCTCGACACCACCGACGAAGACGTGGTGGTCGACCGCCGTGCCGTGGTGGAAGAAGAAGAGCGCGCCAGCAAGGAGCGCCGCTATTCGGAGCTAAAGGAAGGCGACACGGTTCGCGGCACGGTGCGCACGCTGATGGATTACGGCGCTTTCGTCGATATCGGCGGAATCGATGGCTTGCTGCACGTGAGCGACATCTCGCTGAGCCGCGTCAAGAATCCTGCCGACGTGCTCTCCGTCGGGCAGGAGATTGAAGCGCGCGTGCTGCGGATCGATCGCGACAAGCAGCGCATTTCGCTCGGCTTGAAGCAAATGCAGCCCGAGCCGTGGGACGCTGTCGCTGACAAATACAAAACCGGCGAGCGTGTGCGCGGCACCGTCTCGCGCACTATGGACTTCGGCGCCTTCGTCGAGCTCGAGCCGGGAGTCGAAGGGCTTATCCACATCTCGGAATTGTCATGGTCGAAGAAGCGGGTACTGGATCCGACCGAAATCGTGAAGCCGGGCGAAAGCGTGGAAGCGGTGATCCTCTCGGTGGCCGTGCCCGAGCGGCGAATTTCTCTTGGTCTCAAGCAGGCTCTGGGCGATCCCTGGGCCGACATCGGCAAGCGCTTCGCAGCCGGATCGGTGATTGAAGGCCCGGTTACGAGCATCACCAAGTTCGGGGCGTTTGTGCAGCTGGGCGAGGGCGTGGAAGGCATGATCCACGTCAGCGAGATCAGCGCCGAGAAGCGAATCAACCATCCGCAGGATGTGCTCAAGGTCGGGCAAGTGGTGCGGGCGCAGGTGCTGTCGATCGATAGCGAGCGCCGCACAATGCGTCTGAGCATGAAGCAGCTTGTGCCGACGAGCCTGGATGAGTACATGGCCGAGCACAAGGTGGGCGACCTGGTCACCGGTCGCGTAATCGACACCGAGGGCGCGGTGCGGGTCGAGCTGGGCGAGGGAATTCAGGCGGTTTGCCGAAACGATCAGCCGGTGGCGGCCGCAGGTGGTGCCGCGGAACAGTTCGCAGCCAAAGCCGATCTGTCCTCTCTTGGCGCGATGCTACAAGCGCGCTGGAAGGGCAGAAGTACAGCGGCAGCGGCTCCAAAGCAAGAACCACTACGTGCAGGCCAGGTGCGCAGCTTCCGGATCAACGAAGCTCGATGCGGAAGGTAAGAGTATTGAAGTAGAACCAGCCCAGTAGAGCGTTGGGCTTCGTTCCCACCCCGCCAAAAGAAAGCGGGATGAAGCCCCCGCAAAGAAAAATCCCCACCCGGCCAGTCGACGGTCGGATGGGCACCCGAAAAATTCCCATCCAGCCAGAGGCAGGTTGGATGGGAATCCGGGCCTATTCTTACCAACTACGCGTTCGCCGGGGCTCCCGCATTCAGCCAGCGGGTGAAGGTCTGCGGCTTGGCCTTGGGCAATATGTCGAGATACATCACCGCGTAGCGGAAGGCCACCACTCGCCGCGGCGACTAGCAACACGCTCGATGCCAGCTCCGTCCACTTGGGCACGTAGTGAGTTCCCATCGCAGTTTGCAATGCGTTGATCGATACATTCAGCCGGTTCACCATGAATCCGGCAATCACCACCGCGCAGGTCAGGTATAGCTTCTCCGGATTCGAGCGCACGCTTTGCAGGCTCAGCAGCGCGATGGGGATGATCACGAACAGCGCCATCTCCAGCCAGAAGTAACCTGCCTCGGGAGTCCGCTGGAAGGCGTAGCCAACCGCATGGTTGGCGACCAGGTCGAGCACCCTGAAGAACGCGAACACGATCAGCAGCAACTGAATCATACGTCCGCAATCGCTGAGGATGGTGAAATCGACGCGCACGTTCAGCGAGCGCATGCAGAGATAGATGGCGAACACCGTCAGCGCCAGGCCGGCAGGAATCGCCGACAGGTAGAACATGGCGTGCATGTACTGCGAGTACCACAGCGGATGCACCTTGCCGCGCGCGATGAGATACAGCCCGCCGAGATACGACTGGTGCATCGACGACAGCAGCACTCCAGCCAACACGACGCCAATCAGGATCTTGTGATGGAAGCGCAGTATGGTGTCGCGCAGAGCCTTTCCACGGCAGCTTCTCGATCACCGCGGGCGCGAACTCGAAGGTCAGCACCGTGGTGTAGGTCATGATGCAGACGCACACGTCGAACAGTACGGAGGTGTGGTTCCACATCACGATGGGATGCCAGAAGCGCCAGGGCAAGCCGATTTCGTAGAGATAGCCGACGCAGACCGTAAGATAGCCGAGAAACGAAATGAGAATCGAAGCGCGCAGGATAGGGCGATAGCGCTCCATGCCCAGCAGGTAAACTGCGGCGCTGATGCCGAAGCCTGCGGCCGACAGTCCGATGCCGCAAAGCGTTCCCAGCCCTACCCAGAGGCCCCAAGGCATCTGGTCGCTCAGGTTGGTGCTGGCGCGGAAGCCTTCGAAGAAGCGGACATACGTTGCGTACATCCCGGTGACGAAGATGATCGCCAGAATCGCGCGCCACATCGTCACCTCAGACTTGATTCGCGTAAGCATGGCTAGCTCCTTCCTTCTTTTTTCATTTTGTTGATGGCCGACTTCTCTTCGGCTTCGGCGAGCGCAACTTCGCGGCGGCGCTGCGTGACCCAGTAGAGCGCCGAGAGAATGGTGCCGCCCATGATGACGACCTTGGGCGAATCGCCCAGCGCGCTGGCAGTAAGTGTCGGCATCGGCTGGTTGCCGGTGGGCGCAGCCTTCATGCCCAGCGCCTCGAAGGGCACATCGGAGATGAACAGCACGTTGCTGCCTCCGGCCTCTTCGACGCCGTAGATGTGCGGTACGTACGACGAATCGCCGCGTATGCGAGTCCACGCTTCATTGATCAGCGCATCGCGATCGCCGAAGACGCTGGCCTGCGCCGGACAAGCTTCGACGCACGCCGGTTGCTCGCCCTTCTTCACGACGCTCGGCGCAGAGGTCGCACTTCTTCACGAACGGTGCGAGCTTGGTCCATTGATAGCGCGGCACCGAGTACGGGCAGGCGATCATGCAATAGCGGCAGCCAATGCATTTGTCGGCGTTGTACACCACCGGACCGAGCGGCAGCTTACTGATGGCGCCCACCGGGCAGGCCGAGGCGCAGGCCGGATCTTCGCAGTGCATGCACAGCTTGCGCACAAACTTGTCGCCGCGGCTCTCGACCACGGTGAACGCTGTGTCTGACAATGTGGGTTCCGGGTCGGGCGCCGAATCCGTGAAGCTGCTTGCAGGCGGTCTCGCAACTCAGGCATCCGATGCAGCGCTTGATGTCGATCAACATGGCTTTCTGGTTTGGCATGGCTCTCTCCATTGACGCTGGGTTCCGGCGCCTTCCTATGTCAGGAAGAATTCCTTCGTCAGTTGCTGCTGCACTTCGGGGCTCACCTGGAACAGCAGCCCCTTCGATGGGGAGTCCGCCATCCTGCGCCAGCGCCGGCGTCAACTGCGTCAGCATCTCGCCGACCCGGGCTACGCTGTTCTTCATCCAGGCGGGAACGATCGGCCCTTGCAGCAGGTTTTTGCTGTTGATCGACAGCTCCGGAGCCTTGATGGTGCACAGCCAGCCATCCTTGTAGGGATCGTCGACTGCGAGGGCAGGGTTTTTGAGCAATTCATGATTGGTCGATGTCAGCACACCCTCGACCGGAGAGAGCAGTTCGACTTTGCGGCCGCCGCGCATGATGGTGCACAGCCGTTGCCCCTGCCGGACCCAGCGGTTCAGTTCGGCAAATTCGATGGAGTCAATCTGCCCCAACAGATTGGCGGCAAACGCGTCCAGTCCGACGCGCGCGTTCTGATGGCCCTCGTCGTTCAGCCAGGTGTGTCCGGGATGAAAGGCGTAGCCACGGGGTATTTCGAACCCGTTAAGCTGCATCATCATGGGGGCGGAGACCTGCTGCCCGTTGGCGACCTGCAAAGCGTCTTCGGCCGCTTGCGGCTTGCGGAAGTACATCACCGTGAGAATCAGCAGGAAAGTCAGTAGAACGAACAGGATCGACATCCTCCCTCCTCGCGGCGCGAGCGCCGCTGGTTGGCAGGTTGCGCGGAAGCTGCATGCGGCCGTCGCACCTGCGACACAAGTAGTGGTGCACGTAAGGGGCAAAACAGGGGTTCAAGCGAAGTTGATTGCAGGAATTGGAGTTACGGACAACGGGCAGAGTGACCACGAGTTGCAGCACTGCATTTTGCAAGAGGTGAGCTGCAAAGTGCAGTAGTGGGTTCCGCATGGATTCGACCACCGCGCAGTCGCCTCACTTGGGATTGACGTTGCGAAACCCGAGCCTGGGCTGAGCACTAAAGGACGCTAGACTAAAAAGATAGCAGCCATTCAATAGGGCGCACACAGGGTCTGCCCTCAATAGCTTGTCAGGACGCCTTCTTCTTCCATCTCTTCTTTGGCGTGGCCGTTAAGCCCGGCTTTCTTCAACCGCCGTAGCAGGGACGTGGGATGGATGCCGAGAATCTTCGCGGCGTGAGTCTTGTTCCGCCCGGTAGCGTTCAGCACCTGCTGGATGTAGTGCTCTTCCAGTTCGCGCAGGGTTACTAATTGGTCGCCCGTGGGGGAAGGGTCGACCGCGAAGAGATCATCCGGCTCCGGCTCAGGCTGGAAGTCGCGCACCTCTTCCGGCAAGTTGTCCGCGCCAATCTGGTTGTCGTGCGAGAGGATCATCGCCCTCTCGACGATGTTGCGCAACTCTCGAATGTTCCCTGGCCAGGAGTAGTTCTGCAGCAGCTCGGCGGCAGCGGGAGTGAATGCTACAAAGTTCTTTTTCAACTCCTTGTTGAAGCGTGCCATCATGTCCAGCGCGAGGGGCAGAATGTCTTCGCGGCGTTCGCGTAAGGGTGGCAGAAAGAGCGGCAACACATTCAGGCGGTAATAAAGGTCCTCGCGGAACTCGCCCTTGGCAACAGCGTCTTTCAATACCGTATTGGTCGCGGCCATGATGCGCACGTCCACCTGTATTGGCTTGGTGCCGCCGAGCCGCAGGAAGTTACCTTCCTCCAGCACGCGCAGCAGCTTCGCCTGGAGGCTGGGCGAGGTATTCCCGATTTCGTCGAGAAACAGCGTGCCATGCGAGGCCTTCTCGATGAGTCCTTCTTTGCGGCGTCGCGCATCAGTGAACGCTCCTGGCTCAAAGCCGAAGAGCTCGCTTTCCAGCAACGTGTCGGGCAGCGCCGCGCAATTGATGCTGATGAGCGGCTGTTGCGCGCGGGCGCTGTTGTAATGAATAGCCTTGGCCAGCACTTCCTTGCCGGTACCGCTTTCGCCCTGAATCAGCACCGTGGTGTGGTCGCTCTCCGCGGCGCGACGCGCCATCTCCAGCACTCTCTGCATGGCGGGGCTCTGCGTCACCACGCGCCCAAAGTCGTAGCGGCCTTTGGCGCTGTCCACGGTGTCCTGCACGCGTACCCGCAGCGCCAGGGTTTCTGTGGCGCGCTGAATGGTGTGCAACATGTCCGCGGTGTGGAACGGCTTGAGGATGTAGTCGTAGGCGCCGAGCTTCATTGCCTCCACCGCGCAGTCCACCGAATTGTGCACGCTCATCATGATGAAGAGGGTGGGGGACAGAGCCGCTCTCGCCTGCCGCAAGACCTGGATGCCGCTGAGGCCGGGCAGCGCCACGTTGACCAGTGCCAGGTCGGGCTTGTGCTCGGCCAGGCTGTCGAGCGCTTCCTCGCCCGTGGAGGCGAGCAGAACTTCGTAGCCTTCGCCGTCTAGGGCACGCCCCAGGGTGCGTAACGTCAAGGGCTGTCCATCCGCAATGAGGATGGAGTAGGGAGTGCTGGGCCGCGCGATCGCAGGTTGAGCCGTCATCAGGCGTCTCTTATTACCCTTTACCCTCGCGCAAACCGCGCCCGGCGGCAGTGATAGCAGTCACGCTGGGGGGTGACGGAGGGCCTCCGCACACAACAAAAAGGCCGCCAGCTTAGCGGCCGTGGGCATATGACGGACATGAATAACCGGCTTGAGAATCCGCCTACTTCGTCTCTCCGAGGATAGGTAACGGCGTGACGGGATTCTTGTCGGTGCGCGCGCGCTGCACGTCGATCATGGAGCAGAACTGCGACTTCTCGCGCAGATCGTCTTTGCCCCCGTCCATCCCTTGCGAGAACCCGACCTGCTGGGTCAGGAATACGGTCTCCAGCGGGACCAGCGCGCCGGTATTCACCAGTTGCATGACTTCTGCGTAATTGGTGAACATCCAGGGCTTGTTGGGCGTGCGTGCCTGCGGGGCGGCCAGCACTGAGCCGTGGCTGCCCGTGAGCGGCATGAGGCTCTTGCTGCTCATACGCAGAAAGGCGTCACGCGCCTCCTCGCTACGCCAGTACCCGGGAAAAGCATGAGCAGAAAGAAGGAAAATTACTGGATAGACGCCGATGTACTCCAGGCACGCCGCCAGCAGCAGCGCCAGGTCGATACAGGTGCCTCGCTTGCCGTCGATCACGTCAGAGGGCGTGCGCAGCCGCTGTGAGGAATCGGTAAATGTCGGTGGCGGATTGATATAGCCCAGTCCCATGTCGAAACTTAGGGTCGACCAGATGGCCTTCACCTGTAAATCCACCGTGGCGTAAGGGTCCTTGGCTTTCTTGTCGACGCCCTGGTATCCGTCGAAGCCGGCAGTGCTGTCTTCGTTGAATAGCCGGACGTAGCGTTGCGCGTTGTCGATTACTTTGGCTACCGCGTTGTCGCGCGACAGGACAAAGGAAGGTAGATAGGCGTCCAGCTCAGGAGTGTCGACCCACTCATCAATCGCCAGCAACTTTACCGGCAGAGTGTCGCGGTACACGATCTTATTATTCCAGGTGATGTCGATGTATAGGACGCTCTTTACGCTCTCGCGGATCGACCGCAGCAGGTACGAGGTCAGCGGGAAACGGATTCGGTCCGCCAGCGGAAGATACGAATCTGACATGTCGATCCAACTGCGGTAGGGGAAGGTCTGTTCGCCGCCGACATAGAGGGTCAATTCGATACCGATGCCGCGCACCAGCCCATCGCGCAACTTGCGGAGGGAGAATTCTTCGAAGAGGCTTTGATCGTTGTGCAGCAGCGAATAGTTAACCGTGTCCTTCAACTTGATGACTACGTCGAGCACTTCCCAGGGCTCGGCGTCGGCGGGCACTTCCTTGCGGAGATACTCCTGGCGTTTGGCGCGCAGTTGATCGTCATCCGACTGTAGCGGCTTTTCTTTCAGGGCGGGCAGCAACGAGCGCGAGCTCCACAAAACGACAATTGCACCGCCAAAATGCATGTCGCGCACCGCCAGCCGGTAGGCGCGGAGCAGGTTCCAGTTCATGGCACGGTAATTGAAGTAGAACTTGGAGAAGAAGTTTTCCGCGACCTGATCTCCTACTTCGTCCTGGAAACCGATGGCGGCGGTCGCGCTTTCCGCCGCGATCAGCGCGGCTACGCGCGAAGCTGAATTCCAGAAATTGCAGGACACCAGAAGAGGCGGCTTTCCCTTTGCAGGCCGCAGCGCCTCGGCCAGTTGTTCGGCGGTGGCATACGACGGGTTTCCATTGGCGTCGGCCATCAGGTAGCCATCCCACGTTGTCCGACTCTCACTATGTAAGAGCTGCTCTCCTTGATGGGAATCGATTCCGGCAAGGTGAACAATGTCGGGTTGCCCGTTTTCTACGATGTCTTTCAGCTTGTCGACGGTCGGATTGCGCGGACAGAGAACTTTGTTCAGGTCCAGGTTCGACTCAACCAGCTTCCGCTCGGAGCGTAAACGAGTACATGTCGGCAAACTTGCCGGGGGCGCTCTCCACCACCATCAGCTTTTTCGGGATGCGCGGGCCTTCGTCGGCGCGATCGCTGCAGCATACGTGACGAATCACGATGATGGGGGCGGTGCGCTTGCCAGCTGTGCCCGTGAACAGCATGAACTCCCAGGGAAAAACGCGCAGCTCCCAGCCGATTTCTTCGTGCGCGCTGGTGAAAGGGATCTCGATCTCTACCACGCCAGCTTTGGCGATCTCCGTCAGTTTGCCATCGTCGATGCCGATTTTGTCGAGAGCATCGAGCGCGCGGCTGGTCACCGACGCGGATGCTTTCGGGTCCTGGGCCCAGCGGATGCGATTGCGCAGCACATATTCCCAGTACATCGCCGTGCGCTGGAAGTCTTTGTCCGGGGTGATCTGCGTATCTCGAGCCGCCGAGCACGTGCAGGGTGACGGAGGCTTTCGCTTCGGTCGCGGGCGGGGCCGTCGCGCTGCCGGCCTTGCGGGCGGCATGTGCCACCGTAGTCTTCTTCTTTGCCGCTTTGTGGGCGGTTGCTTTCTTTGGGCTCATGATCTTCTTACTGATGTCATCCTGAGCGAGGAGAGCAGCGACGAGTCGAGAACCCCTATCCTTGGCGCCACTCTTCAGACTCTGAAACCAGACTACTTCCCACTCACCTCGTTCCACAGAAATGCCAGCTCGTCGGCCGTATCGTTCACCAGCTGCGTAATCGATACCCCAGCACTGTGTCCGGCTTTCAATTCATAGTGCAGCAGGATCGGCCGGTCACTGCCAGTATCGGCCTGCATCAGCGCCGTCATCTTGCGCGCGTGTAGCGGAGCGACGCGGGTATCCGAATCTCCCGAGTTGAACATGATGGCCGGATACTTTGTTCCGGGCTTCACATTGTGGTATGGCGAATACTTGAACAGATACGGAAACTGCTCGGGATTCTCCGCGGAACCATACTCCGACGTCCACCAGCGCCCGACCAGGAAGTTCTGGTAGCGCAGCATGTCCAGCAGCGGGTAGCCGCACCAGATGGCGCCGAACAGCTCCGGATGCTGCGTCATCGCGACGCCCATCAGCAGGCCACCATTGGAGCGGCCGCGAATCGCGAGGTGCGCCGGCGAAGTGTATTTGTTGTCGATGAGGTAATGGGCCGCAGCGAAGAAGTCGTCAAAGACGTTCTGCTTCTTCTCGAACATTCCAGCCTTGTGCCAGGCCTCGCCGTACTCGCCGCCGCCGCGCAGGTTGGGCTGGGCGTAAAAGCCGCCCTGCTCCATCCACCACGCGTACTCGGGATTCCACGCGGGCGTCAGGTCCACCAGAAATCCACCGTAGGCGAACATCAGCGTCGGGGTATTGCCGTCGCGCTTTACGCCCTTTTTCGACGAGATGAACATGGGCACCCGCGTACCGTCCTTCGAGGTGTAGAAGACCTGCTTCACCTCGTATTCGTCGGAGTTGAACGGCACCTTGGGACGCGCAAACACTTCCGCTTTCCCGGAGGCGACGTCGTAGTGGTAAATCGTCGGCGGGATGTTGAACGACTGGAAGTTGTAGAAGCCTTCCTTCGACTCTTGGCGCCCGAAGACGGTTGATGCCGCGCCCGAGCGTCGGATACGTGAGGTTGCCAACCTGCTTGCCGTCCAGGTCGAAGATGCGCGTCTCGGTGACAACATCGTGCAAACCGGTGGCGAACAGCTTGCCGCCCGACGATCGAAAACTGCGAGATGGGATCTTTGCCTTCGGGCACCATCGTCTGCCAATGCTCAGGCGCGGGCTCACTCAGCTTGACGCGGACAATCCGATAGTTCTCCGCCTGGTAGTCGGTCAGGACATACAGGTCGTCCCCGTAATTAGCCGCAACGAAGCGGCTGTCGATGCCGTGAATGATCGGCCGGATCGGCGCCTCGGCCGACCGCAGGTCCTTTACATAAACATCAACCCGCTTCGGCGGCACACCGTGGTTGACGTCGATCAGCAGGTAGCGCCCATTCTCGCTCGCGTTGCAGGTGATCAGCTCCAGCGCCCCGAAGTTCTCGCCGTTGAAGGACTCGCCGAAGATGCGCTGATCGGCTGAAACGGCGGTTCCCATCCGGTGCAGGTACACGTCCGTAAGCTTGCCTTCGAACTTCGAGTAGTAAATTCCCTGGCTTGTTCGGGGTGAGGCTGATGCCCAGGTAACGCGCCCGCGGAAGCACGTCGGGGGCTTCCTTGCCCGAGTTGACGTCGAGAACGTGAACGCTCTCTTCGTCTGCACCGCCTTCGCGCACCGCGTACAACAGCAGCGAGCCATCCTTCGAAACGTCGGCGATGCTGACATTGGTGTTCTGGTCAGCGCTGAGCTTGGTTGCGTCGATCAGGCGCTCGTCCGCCCCGCTGAGTCCCTTGCGCACGTAGATCGACGCCTGGTTCTCATCCGCTAGCCGTTTAGTGAAGAAGTAGCGCCCGTCGGCCTCGAACGGAATGCTGTAGGTTTCCACGCGCATCAGCTCATCGAGCCGCTTGACGATCTCGGGACGGATCTTCACCTGCGACAAGTAATCTTCGGTGTACTTCATCTGTGCGGCGATCCATTCGCGCGTGGCTGGGCTTTGCCCGTCCTCCAGCCAGCGATAGGGATCAGTGATAGTCGTGCCGTGAATCGTCTCGGTCACGGGCTTGGCTTCGGTTGGCGGTGGAGGCGGCAAGGTCACACCATTGCCACCTTCAATGGTTGAGGGCTCGGCGGGTGCGGCTTTGTCGGCAGGCTTATTAGAAGCGTCGGAGGCGAAAGCCATAGTGCAGGCGCAGACAAGCAGACAGGCAAATTGTGTGATCTTCATTGTGACTGCTAAAGGATACAGCAGCGGGGCAGCGGAGGCACTCTCTCCGCAGTGCCGAATTGGAGCCAAGCCGAAGTCTCCGCTGTAGAGCGGTGCATTGCAGAACCTGGCGAATGGAGTGAATTCATTCGGGCCCAACCATCACCCATTCACCACTACCCGCCCGGAGTTCTTCCAGTACAACTTCGGCGACCTCTTCAACGGTGCAACTATGCTGGCATGCCGGTAGCGCACATTCGGGGCCGAGAGCTCTTGTTTCTCGGCTCCCGCTCCTTGCTCGCCCGGCAGGCATCTACTACACTGCAGGGTTTGTGTTCCGCGTAGCCGGCTCGCGTATGCCGCATCCTCTCCGCCTTCCCTTTTCTCGGGGGCGGCGGGCAGAACGAGCGCCGCATAACGTCGCGCTGAAGACCTTCGGGGAGTGTCCATGCCTGACCGGAAAGACAGTGGGAAGAGTGTCGCCGAATCGCCAGTTGCCGATCTGTTTGAAAACGGCCGCCATCCGTCGGAATCCGAGAGCAGTGGGCAGAGAAGACACTGGCGCCTACGCTGGAGAAAGATCCAGAAAAGCCTATCGGCGAGCCGCCGTCCGCCGGGGGTTCTACATGAGCCGGGTACTCGTTGTTAGTTGGACGATCATCCGAGTTGCTGCCGCAGTGCTGCTTGTGGGATGGGCCTGTTTGCATTTGCGCCTGTTGGATGGTGTTATCGGCGTGGGGCTGCCGGAATGGCTCAAACCGCTGGGTATGGTACTCCTGCTGGCCGGAGGCGTCGTCGTCTTACTGTGTGGCGCGATGCTTAGCACTCCCGGCATTCTCCCCACGGAGTTCGTCGTACTTGGTCCTTTCCGCTATGTGCGAAACCCAATGTCCCTAGCGGCTGTGACAATGATGTTTGGGTTAGCCCTGTTTTGCCGGTCCATTTCAATTTTGCTTTTTTCGGTTCTTGTGTTCCTGGCTATGCACGGAGTCGTGGTCTTTGTGGAAGAGCCGTGGTTGGCGAAACGGTTCGGCCAAAGCTATCTGCAATACAAACGCTCGGTGAATCGTTGGCTTCCGAGCTTCAAACGCCACCCCGGCAACGATCTGGCTGCATAACCAGACCTGATCCTCAACAATTGCTTGAGGCATGTCTGTGGCTGCCGTTGCGCATTCAAGGGGCGAAGTCCCCTCGCTCCTTGCCCCTTCCGCAGGCATCTACTAAACTGCAAGGTTTGCCTTCCCTGGGAGCTTTCATGCCTGACCTGAAAAATAGTGGGAAAAGTGTAGCTGAATCGCCGGTTGCCGATCTGCTCGATAGCGGCCGTCATCCTTCGGAATCCGAGAAGCAGTGGGCGGAGAAGACGCTCGCGCCCACGCTGGAGAAAGCTCCCGAGAAGCCGATCGGCGAGCCGACCGGCATCAACCTCGACGAGCAGGGCAACGCCGCGCTACACCACCATCTCGGGCATGCCGATTCGTCGGCTGTACACGCCCGCCGATCTTCCCGAGGACTGGAGCTACGACAAGTACCTGAACTATCCCGGCCAGCCGCCGTACACGCGCGGCATTCACGCCTCGGGCTATCGCGGCAAGATGTGGACCATGCGCCAGTTCTCGGGCTTCGCCTCGCCCGAGGAGACCAACGAGCGCTACAAGTACCTGCTGGCGCACGGCGGGCACGGGCTCTCCGTCGCGTTCGATCTGCCGACGCTGATGGGCTACGACAGCGATCACATGATGAGCGAAGGCGAGGTCGGCAAGTGCGGCGTCGCCATCGACTCGCTGGAGGACATGGAGATCCTGTTCAACGGCATCGACCTGGAGAAAACCACAGTTTCGATGACCATTAACTCTCCCGCGTCGGTACTGTGGGCCATGTATCTGGCGGTCGCCGAAAAGCAGGGCGCGGACTGGAAGAAGATCTCCGGCACCATCCAGAACGACATCCTGAAGGAATACATCGCGCAGAAGGAATACATCTATCCGCCGGCGCCCTCGATGCGGCTGGTGATCGATACCTTCGAGTTCGGCTCAAAGTTCACGCCCAAGTTCAACACCATCTCCATCAGCGGCTACCACATCCGCGAAGCCGGCTCGACCGCGCTGCAGGAGCTGGCATTCACCATCTATGACGGCGTGGAGTATGTCGAATGGGCGCTCCGTCGCGGGCTCGACATCGACGAATTCGGTCCGCGCCTGAGCTTCTTCTTCAACGCGCATAACGACTTCTTCGAGGAGATCGGCAAGTATCGTGCCGCGCGCAAAATCTGGTATCGCCTGATGAAGGACCGCTGGGGCGCGAAAAACCAGCGCACCTGGCTGATGCGCTTCCACACCCAGACCGCCGGTGTCTCGCTCACCGCGCAGCAGCCGATGAACAACATCGCGCGCGTCGCCATCCAGGCGCTGGCCGCCGTGCTGGGCGGAACGCAGTCGCTGCACACCGACAGCTACGACGAAGCTCTGGCGCTGCCGACGGAAGAAGCGGTGCGCATCGCGCTGCGCACGCAGCAGATCATCGCCTACGAATCGGGCGTGGCGCAGACGGTCGATCCGCTGGGCGGCTCGTACTTCGTCGAGCGCATGACGCTCGACATGGAGAAGGGCGCCTTCGACTACTTCGAAAAGCTCGATGCCATGGGCGGCATGGTGAAGGCCATCGAGAAGGGCTATCCGCAGAAGGAGATCGCCGAGGCCAGCTACCAGTTCCAGCGCGCCACCGAAGCCAAAGAGAAGATCACGGTCGGCGCCAACGAGTTCGTCGTCGAAGAGGGGTCGCCGAACATTCTGTACATCGGCGAAGAGGTCGCGCAGGCGCAGACGAAGAAGCTGAATGCCTTGCGCGCGCGCCGCTCGAATGACGAAGTTCGCCGCTGCCTCGATGCGCTGAAGAAGGCTGCCGCGCAAGAGCCGAAGGCGGGCGAGAACGGGCAGATTTCTCCGGCGAACACCATGCCGTTCATCATCGATGCGGTGAAGGCCTACGCGACGGTGGGCGAGATTTGCGATGCGCTGCGCGAGGTCTACGGCACGTACGAGGAGAGCGCGTTCGCGTAAACGGACCGCTGGAAGCAACCACCTCGCTCTTCCCTCACACTACGTTGACTGGAGTGCTGGCTCGCAACTTGATCGCGCTGATCAGAGTCAGTTTGCCTTCCCCCTTTGTGGCTCCAGGCGTCAGAGTAATCTCCGCCTCCTTGTCGCTCTTCTTTTTCACTTGCACAGAAACGGGCACCGCTCCTTTCGCCGCATCTATCCACTCAGCCGTCATGTTGTCTTCGAAGTTGGCTCCCTTAACGGCGAACGTAACCGAGTTGGTGCCTTGGGGCTGATCGGCGACTGGGTCAATGGTTAACGGATCCTTCGGAAACTTGGCCACGGCCATCTGACCATCCTTGTTGTTGGTGAAAGCCAGAGTGTGCTGTCGCTCGATGTACTTGTCGGCCTTCTTGAGCTCTACAACGAGTTCAGTGCGAAAAGATGAGTCGGGTGCCCCATCCGGGGGCTTGGCTCCGCCATCGTCTATGGTGAACTGCTGGTCCTTCCTCAGATCGTCGCCATCGATTTTAATAGAAGCGTCCGTTGAGAGATTCTCGCCCGTGAGTTTCATCTTGACGCTCGCCGGCACGTCCTTGCCCTCATCTTTACCGGCCGGCGTAGCTGATTGCACCAGGACCTGATTAATCACAGGCCCAGGCAGACGCACAACTTTGCCCCCAAGATATCCCGCGGCACTGATGCCCATCAGATACAAGAATCCTTGCGGAACCTCGGGCAGTACTTTCAAAGTAGCGGGGTCAGCCAGCAAGATCAGCAGAAGAAAGCCTAGAAAACCAACCAGCGTCCAGACGAAGAACTGGAAACGATCGCTAGTAACCATACCGCCGCTGCTGATGAAATCTGCAAACGACGGCTTCAGCGGCCCCGCTCCTTTGGAGCCGCGGGTGTTGGTGACACCGACTGCGGCCACGGCTGCACCTGCGCTGATCCCGAGAAGAGTCGGCCAGCCATTTGGAATTGGAGGGAATTCAAAGTTCCATTGAATTAGAAGACGGCAAAGCAGGACGTACACATAGCCGAAGATCGCTACTGCCGTCCAGGCGATTAGCTGAAACTTCGAGAGACTATAGGAATCGGTTTGCTTATCGAGGAAAAACCAATCGAGCACGGTGCCAGAGTCGTCGCCTTTTGACCGTTTGATCCCCGTGGAGACCATCCAGAACACGATGACGGCAAATACGATGGAAGCGAAAAAGGCGAGCAGCCGTACCAGCCCTTCGGGTAGTCTCGAAAACGTGACGGTGTAGGGATCCGACACGTTGTTTCCTACCCACACCTGGATCTTTACAGGACCTTCGTAATTCCCGGCGTTGAACCCGGAAACATTCAGCTTCCTACCATCCATCCCGGGATCGTAGGAAAGACACATCACCTTAGGCTCGTCCTTAGCGAGTTTCGTGGCGGCTTTTTGCTGGCAAGCTTGAGGAGCGTCAGTAATTTTCGGCTGCGGGCCGCGCCCGACAACCTCGACGACATTGTCACCGGGCGTCTTGCCGAGGTTCTGGCCGGAGATTTCGAAGTTGTAGGTATCGTTCGGACCGCTGGGATAGATGTTCGCCGGCGATATGGAATCGATTTTGGGCTTTGCAGGTTCGTCCGTGAGGACACGTAGATCGCCCGGGACTGGCAGTTCCCTGGAATCGGCAGTGAGGTAAACAAGATAACGGCCAGGTTGGAGCTCCTTTGGAAGTTGGAAGCTGATGCTGTTGCCGTCAGGGGCCACCTGCGCATTGAGCGGCACGTCGTTATCGCCAGACTTGCCCGTTCGCAGCAATACCTTGGCGGCTTTCGGAAGACACTTGCCTGCGATAGTCACCGTCTGACCCCGCGCCGTCGAAGGCAGATCCGGTACAGTCGTGATCTCAGGCGAGCACTCGGCCGCGACGGCCGTGGCGGCGGATGTTAAGGCGAACAGAAGAGTGATCAGAATTCTCTTCATAGGGCTCCTCCCCGATTTTCCTGAGGCCTAGTTCCGCGTCCGCAAAACTTCTGGGACCCTGGGCAGGAATCTGTCGCCAGAATTCTACCCGCTCCGGCTAAATTCCAACTGGATTTCTTAAGAATGAGGGCCGGCCTTTCCCACTTTGGCTCAGGACGTCTTCAGCCCTACCGCCCGCGCCAGCCTTGCCTGGCGCTCATCGAAGGTCCAGAATTCGTCCGCTCCCAGTTCCAGCGCCGAAGCGATATGCAGCGTGTCGAGGGTGCGGCAGCCAAGGTGCGGTACATGCTTGCGAGCAAGTTCCACGGCAGTCTCAAAGACCGATTCTGGCATATCCTGTTCCAGAAACAACCGAAGCTTGCGGTCAGCTTCGAACGCCGCGTAGAACTGCGCAGCTTCTGTGCGGGAGATCGCACCACGAAAGACATGTTGCGCGATGGCGTGAGTCCATTCCACGCGATGGAGAGGAAGGAGCCAAACGCGCGAACGCATCGTCATCCGACGCTGCGCCTCGGTGGAATGCGCGTCGTCCATGTAGAGGGATACTAAGAAGCTGGAATCGACGTAGGTGCTCAGTAGCGTGACTTCTCCCGTTCCTCGATTAATAGGTCAGCGCCGGGCACCGTCCGGCCCCCGAGAATCTTCTTCGCGCGCGCTTCGAAGTCAGGCCATTCCACCGCCTCGTGCTTCGCATTCTCGGGTACGATTCGGCCGATAACGCGGTCGCGCTCGCGCAACTCGACTGTCTTACCCGCCTTAAGCCACTCTTTAAGGTGCCGCGTATCACGTAACTGCCGGAGATTGATGGAAAGGGTCGGCATGAATATAATGTGACACAAGCTGTGTCACATCGTCAAGAAGCCAGGCGTCTACGGAAGAAAAGAAGAAGACACCACCCGCGTGTGATTTGCGTTGATCCCGCCGAGCCACCAGCTACCCGCCTGCCCCCATAGCGTGTTCGCCGGGATTCATGCTTGCCATCCGATCCGCGATCGCTTGAATAATGTCCGCCTTGCTGACATTTTTGCCCGGGCAATTCTTGTGGGTTGTGCCGGGATCTTCCTTGTGCAAGCGTAACGTTGCCGGATCACCGCCCAGGGCGGAATACATCGAGGCTATTGCGCTCACAGCATTTTGCCTGACCTGCGGGCTGAACGGCTCGGCATCGTAGTCTCCCACCATCTCAACCCCCCATGAGATTGCGTTCCACGAGGGCGAATGTACCCCTGGAGTATTGAGCGGTGTGAATACCCAGATCAGGTCGTCAGCCACGAACAAATGCGGTCCAGCCGACCAGTGCTGTTCATTCTTGTAGAAGTTCTCGAGATTCGCCATTCGTTGTTGGCCAGATACGGAATGCCATTGCGAAAGCTTCGGGGCTGCAGTGTTGTGAAGGACTACGAACTGCGGACGCCACAACGGGAATGAGACCGTATCGAGGTACTGATCAAAGGCCGTCGCGGTGAAGCCCTTTCCCACTATCCCCTTCCAGATCGCCACGGGAAACCTCCAGTTAACAGCACTCTGACACTCAGTAACTACTCTGTCAATTGGCATTACACTCGAAGGGGAAACTAAGACAGGCGCTGGAACGGCTGTATCGCACGGCTATAGCTCGGGGCTCGTGGTATATGCGAGGAAGCATCTTACTGATGATGCTGCCGCCGATAGTGCCGCCTCGCCTTCTCGCGATTGCCGCAGGCGTTCATCGTGCACCAGCGTCGGCTGTGGTTGCGGCTGTTATCCAGGAAGAGCCAATAACAGTCCCTAGCTTCACACTCGCGCACTTTCGCCACGTCTGCCGAAGTCAACAGCTCTGCCGCCGACATCGCGATCGGCCAGATAATTCTCTCCAGCTTGAGGTCGTGGTCCCATTGCCATTCGTAGCCACCATTTGCGCGAACGATGTGGCGATGCAGCAGCGCGTCAGCCGCCGCGTTGTCGAGGGACTGAAGATCCTCGGACGGGGCTGGTTTGCCGTGGGCAAGAGCGACGAAGATACGGAAGAGCGTTTCGCGCAGCGAGATTGCGGTACGCAATACTTGCGCAGCTCCTCGTGATTGAGTTCGTGCCGTGCGCTCGAGCGCTTCAGCTTCCCCTAACGCGATGATCTTCGATTGCTGCGCGAAGGAGATCAGGTCTTGATAGCTGTTTAGGTGCTCCGCGATTTTCTCCGGAGAATCCCTGCGGCTCACCGTGTTGACGAAGTCGAGCGCAAGATGGCCTCCTGAGAGGTCAAACTGAAATTCCTGCGGACGTTGCTCGACGGACACCCTGGATTAATTGTAACCAATCTGCAAGGATATGGCGGTTAGTCCGAGGAAGATGGGCCTTGCGCTCCTACCTGTTCTCCATTTCACGCAACGATTACAATGGCGCGCATGTCCCGAGCATTCAAGACTCTTTGCCGTAGCGTCCTCTTCACTCTGCTTTGGCTCGCTCCGCTAAATGCCCAGCCGGCGTCCTCTCGTTCGCCGCTGACCCAGAAGTATGTTCGCGTCAGTTCGCCGCGAGTCGTGCTCACGCATGTGCGAGTGATTGATGGTACTGGCAAGCCAGCCGTCGAGGACCAGAACATCGTGATCGAGGCTGGCAAGATCGCGGCGATTGTGCCGGGAGCCGATGTTTCAAAGACCGACGGCGTTGTAGCACTCGATTTGCGCGGCTACACGGTGATGCCTGGCATCGTCGGCATGCACGACCATCTGTACCACATTGCGCAGACCAGACTTGGACGCAACCGGTGCATGGGAGGCACCGCTGCTGGTGCCGCAGATGACGTTCTCGTCGCCACGGCTCTATCTCGGAGCAGGCGTGACCACGATGCGCACCACCGGCAGCGTCGAACCCTATGCCGACCTGAACCTCAAGAAGATGATCGATACGGGGCTGGTGCCCGGCCCGCACATCGATGTAACCGGGCCTTATTTGGAGGGAGCGAATCCGTATCTCTTCATGCAAATGCATCAGCTCTCGGGGCCAGACGATGCGCGGCGATTGGTGGAGTATTGGGCCGATCAGGGGGTCACCTCGTTCAAGGCCTATATGGACATCACGCGCGAGGAATTGAAGTCGGCTATCGAAGAGGCCCACAAACGCGGGCTCAAGATCACCGGGCACCTCTGCTCAGTGACGTATCCCGAAGCCGTGGCGCTCGGCATCGACGACCTGGAGCACGGTTTCTTCGTGAACACCCAGCTTGATCCTGACAAGCAGCCTGACAAATGTCCGAAGACCGGCGGCGGAGCGACGCTGGAGAAGATGGCGCCTGATTCGCCGGAGGCGAAAGAGCTGATTGCGCTGCTAGTGAAGAATCACGTTGCGGTCACGTCGACCTTGCCCGTCTTCGAGCATTCGGTGCCGGGCCGGCCTCCGCTGCGTCCGGCTGTGCTTGACGCGATGACTCCCGAAGCTCGTACAGCGTTCCTCTATGCGCGAAACCTGCGCGCCTCAAGACCTCCCGGAAACTCAGCCGAAATGTTTCAACGCGACATGAAACTGGAGTACGAGTTTGCGCAGGCTGGTGGACTATTGCTGGCGGGCCCGGATCCGACCGGCAACGGCGGCACGCTTCCTGGATTTGGTGACCAGCGCGAGATCGAGTTGCTGGTCGAGGCCGGCTTCACTCCGGTCGAGGCCATCAAAGTCGCTACCTTGAACGGCGCGACTTACATGGGCAAGCAGAATGAAATAGGATCCATCGCTCCCGGCAAGAATGCCGACCTGGTGGTGATCAAAGGTAATCCGGCGAGCAAAATCGAAGACGTGGAGAACGTCGAAATTGTCTTTAGAGATGGCGTAGGATACGATTCGCAGAGACTGTTCGAGTCGGTAAGAGGAAGGTATGGGCCAAACTAGTGCTTACTTGCATTAGTGATGGATATTACGTAATGTGATTGGTAAAGGGGGAGCCTTTGCCAAGAACAGCGCCGGTACCGGAATGTTCGCGAGAAGATCGCCAGGTTTTAGAAGATTGGGCGCACAGCCGTACGCTAGAAGCGCGATTGGTGGAACGAGCGAGAATCGTTTTGGGATGTCTGGAAGGGCAGCCGGTCAGCACGGTGGCCCGGAGTTGGAAGGTGCGGCCGAACACGGTGATCGATTGGCGTCGGCGCTTTGCGGCGGAGGGAATAGCGGGATTGCGGGACCGTCCGCGATCGGGCAAACCGCCGCGATATACAGGGGAGTTTCGCAAGCAAGTGCTGGCCACGCTGGAAGAACCGCCGCCAAAGGGACAAGCGGTATGGGATGGGCCGGCACTGGCGAAGCATTTGAAAACATCGGTGCATGCGGTCTGGCGCGTGTTGCGGAAAGAAGGCGTATGTTTGGCACGCCAGCGCAGTTGGTGTGTCAGCACGGACCCGGAGTTCACGGCCAAGGCCGCCGATGTCGTGGGTTTGTACTTGAATCCCCCACAGAATGCGTTGGTTCTTTCGGTCGATGAAAAGCCGAGTATTCAGGCGTTGGAGCGGAAGACGGGATTCGTGGAAACCGACAGTGGGAAAATCGTCCGCGGTTTCAAGAGCACCTATAAGCGGCACGGCACCTTAAATCTGTTTGCCGCCCTGGAAGTCGCCACGGGCGCCGTTCATACGCAGACGACTGGCAAGAAGCGGCGAATTGAGTTTCTCGAATTCATGGATCGCGTGGTCGCCGATCTCCCGGTGGGAAAAGAAATCCACGCCATCTTGGACAATTACTGCATCCACAAGAAAAACGATGCCTGGCTGGCGGCTCATCCCAACGTGTTCTTTCACTTCACGCCAACGTCGGCCAGTTGGTTGAATCAAGTTGAAGTCTGGTTTGGTATTCTGAGCCGCAAAGCACTGCGGGGAGCGTCTTTTCGCGACATCGAGCAATTGCGCCAAGCGATTGAAGACTTCGTGGCAGCCTACGGACCCAAAGCCAAGCCGTTCGTCTGGCGTAAACGCGAAGTCAAAGGTTCGCAGTTGCGCAATACTATCGTTAACTTACGCAATTAAGTACTAGGACATTGCTGCAGCCGAGTACGGGTAGTGCGGCGCTTCAGCGCCGCGTTCGGGGTTCCTATCTGATAACCGAGCCGGCTTCAGCTGGCGACACTACTGGCGTTGGCTGAAGCCGACTCGCTTCGCCGAATGCTCATGCGACGCCGGCCTGAAGGCGCGCACTACCTGTTGGGCTAGCTAACCTGCACCTTCTGCTTGTAGGCCGCGACCTGCACACTCCAACGCAGGTCCTTGATCATGGTGTCGCGAAGTTGCGATGCCGCGTCGGGCTCGCCGTGCACCAGGAATGTCTGCTTGGGTGCATGCTGAAACGTGTGCAACCACTCCAGCAGTTCGGGCGTGTCGGCGTGGTCGCTGAACTGCTCCAGCGCGGCGACCTGCGCGCGGATGGGCACGACTTGTCCCAGCATCTTCACCTCTCGCTCGCCATTCTTGATGCTCCAACCGCGCGTGCCGGGTGCCTGGAATCCGATGAACAGGACCAGGTTGCGCGGGTCAGGCAGGCGCTGCGCCAGGTGATGCAGCACGCGGCCCCCGGCGACCATGCCGCTGGCCGACACGATGATGGTCGGGTACTTCGATTCGTTGATCTTCTTGGAGTCGTCCTGCGTGGTATCGAAGTAAAAGCTGGGCCAATGCAGCGGCGAGCCGTATTTCTTGATCAGCGCCTTCGTCTGGTCGCTGAATTCCTCCTCGTGCTTCAGGAAAACCTGCACCGCCTTGATCGCCATGGGGCTGTCGGTATGCACCGGCACGCGCGGAATCTGCGCCGCTCTCCATCAGCTCCTTCAGCAGGAAGAGAAATTTCTGCGTCCGCTCAACCGCGAACGCCGGCACCACGACGCTGCCGCCACGCTGAATCGTTGTGCGAATCAGCGCCGCCAATTCCGGCCTGGGGTCGTCATGCGGGTGCTCACGGTTCCCGTAGGTGCTCTCCATCACCAGCAGGTCGCAGCTCTCGCCTTCGGTAGGACCCGGAATGAACCACGCGCCCGGGCGCAAGGAGGTTGTTGCGCACACGTCCGATGTCGCCGGTAAACAGAAGCTGCTTCTTCGTTCCGTTGCTGGTCAGCAGTGACCTCAGCCATTGACGAGCCAAGGATGTGCGCTGCGAGATACAAAGCGGAACGAAAGCTCGTCGCTCAGTTGCTTGGTTTCGCCGAAGCTGCACCGGGCCGGAACAGCGTCATGCACTGCTGCGCCTCCTGCATGGTGTACAGCGGCAGTGCAGGATGATGCTTGGAGAAGTGATGCTTGTTGGCAAACTCCGCGTCTTCTTCCTGCAGGTGGCCGGAGTCAGGCAACAGGATGCTGCACAGGTCGATGGTCGGCGGAGTGGCGTAGATCGGGCCATGAAAGCCTTGCTTGACTAGTCGCGGAATCCAACCGGAGTGATCGAGGTGCGCATGCGTGAGAATGACCGCGTCGATCTCGTGCGCGGGCATGGGCAGGTCGGCCCAATTGCGCTCGCGCCATTCTTTCTGGCCCTGGAAGAGTCCGCAGTCGACCAGCACCTGAATGCCTTGCTTGCCGCTTTCGTTGCTGGTGTTGATCAGATGCTTCGATCCGGTAACCACGCCGGCTGCGCCTAGGAACTGGATGTAGCTCAATGGGACCTCACTGCGCGTATCGCGCGAACAAAAGCTTCACCACGGAGGACACGGAGGACACCGAGAATCTTAATATCTGGATGTACGGCTTGAAATATTTTTGGTTTCCTCCGTGACCTCTGTGCCCCCGGTGGTGGGCCTTTTATCTACTACTGCGGCGTGGTTTTCGAACACATAGATGTTGTTACCGGTCTTGGCCTCGGGCACACTGCCGTCGTTGACCACGACCCGTGTGGGCGGCTCCGGGAGTTCCACCCGCGCATAACCTTTGTCGTGCGCACGAACCAGCACCCGCACAGCTTTCTCGCCCTTCGCCGTCTGCACTGTTACCGGAACCTCTGCGCCCGCTGCTCGCCTGGTTTTCGATGGTAGCCGTGACCTGGTACTCGTTCCCATTGCCACTGCTGCCGAGCAATTTACGCGAGAATGCCGTCGCGATCCGGAAGTCCGGCAGTCCGCGATCGCGATAGACCCAGTCATCGAAGAACCATTCCAGATTCGTGCTTAGCCTGCGCCTCCAGCAGCTTCTGGAAATAGGTGGGCTCCCGGTCGGCTTCGGCGCGATACGCCGCGAATGCATGTTGCATGGCTGTATCGCCGAGCATGTCATGGAGCATCCACAAGACGAAGCCGCCTTTTACGCGCAAATACAGCTCGTCGCTCGTGTTCAGCAAGGTGTTGTCGGAGCCGCTTGGCGGCGCGGCGCCTTTATCGGCGGGACTTCCGGCCCGCGCCAGTTCCTCCGCTTTCGCCAGGGGCGCTTCGTACTGGTCGAGGAACTTCAACGCTGCATCTCTGCCGCCGCGCTCCCGATTGAGGATGCCTTGCATAAACATCCCTAGTCCCTTTTGCATCCAGCGGACGGGGAGTCGGAAAACGCGCCGCAACCTGCGTAGGCAGGAAGAGCAGTTGCAGGTTCTGCTGCGTAGCTGACAGCAGCGGCACGAAGAGTGTTGCTCCGTCCTGGTACGGGCTGGCGTTGGGGTCGGTCAGTTCGATGACTCGGATCGGACGGTTCGAGACCTGCGGCAGCCAGCTATCGAGCAGTGATTCGCCCGCTTCGGCGGCGGTTGAGTAGTCCTTCGCAATCAAGCGAGTGATCGGGGGTGAACGTAATGTCGACGGCTGGGCGCGAGAGCTCATCGCAAGTCGAGAAGATCGCGAAGGCAGGAGTTGTGTCCTGGAGGCTGTGAGTCTCGAGGGTAATGCCGCGAATCTCCTGTTGCTCTTGAGCGGTGTCGCTTGCCGGTGGCTTGGAGTCGCCGGCTCCTCCGCCGACCGACCAGTATGCCTTGGACTTTGCGGCATTGGAGGCGATGCATGGCTGTGGAGGCTTTGCCGACGCTGTGACTCCCAGGTCGACGAAGAAATCCGTTGTTACGATGCCGCTCCTTCCAGAAAGCAATCGCATCAGAAACCGCGTTGCCGTCGCTCATGCTGACGGCTTCGATCGACACCGGATACCACACCACGTAGCCGAGTCCGCGCACCGCAGCGAAGGATTCGCTGATCTGGTCCCAGTCGCTATGCAGCGCCACGTCTTGCGGCACTCCCATGCGGGTCAGGCGGGTTGAATCGGCGATGATCTTGCCGCCGTACTGTACGTCAATGAGCAACACTCCCACCGGGTGGGACAGCCTTCTCCAGCGTGACGATTGCTTCGGACAGGCTGCCGGTGTGATCGATGTCGGAGGTGTAGGTCTCGCCCAGCCATTGCAGCTTGCGCTTTGGTTGAGCGAAGCACTTGCAGTCGAGCGGATCATCGTCGGCGCCGATGTCATTCCATGCCAGAGACGAGGAAATCTGGAGCGCAACGTTCTTCTGCGCGACCTTCGAGTCGTTGCGCAATACCAGCCGGCCATAGGTGACGGCGAACACCTGCGAAGGACGGTCTACTTGCACGTTGAGCCGATAGCTGGTGATGGTGAAGGCGTTGCGGTCGAGCGAGTACAGATGAGCCGCGCCCGCCACAAAGAGCAAGCACAGGAGAATCCATCGTTTCATCGCGAGGCTTTGCTCTTGCCGGTCTTCGGAGGGTTGTCAGCGACCGGTAGTGCGGCGCGTCGCTGGCGCGCAACCTCGTACATCACCACCCCGCCGGCGACAGAGACGTTGAGCGACGGCACTTCTCCCAACATCGGGATCGAAACCAGGAAGTCGCAGCGCTGGCGCACGTGCTCGTGCAGGCCCTTGCCCTCCGCGCCCAGCACGACGGCGCAGTGCATCTTGTAATCGACCTCGTCGTAGCTCTGCGTGCCACGCTCGTCGAGGCCGACGATCCAGACGCTGCGGTCTTTCAACTCTTCCAGCGTGCGCGAGATGTTGGTGACGCGGGCGATGGGCAGGTGCTCGGAGGCTCCTGCGGAAGCTTTCACCGCCGTGCCCGTCAGACCCGCAGCGCGGCGCTCGGGAATGATGACGCCGTCGGCGCCCGCGCCATCCGCGGTACGAATCAGCGCGCCGAGATTGTGCGGATCTTCCACGCCGTCGAGCACGACGATAAAGCTGTACTCGCCGCGTCGCTGCTCCAGCAGAGTATCGACGTCGGCATACTGCTTGCCGGTGGTAACCGCGATGACGCCCTGATGCGTATTGGTGTTGGCGATGCGATCAAGCTGCTCGCGCGGGAGGAAGCGCACCTGCACGCCGCTGGCGCGGCAATCGTCAATCAGCCGCTGAACTCGCTGGTCATGCCGCTCGCGCGCGATGCCCACATACTCGAAGCTGCGCGCGCCTGATTTCAGCGCCTCGCTGACCGCATGAATCCCGTAGAGGACGACCATTGTTGGTTTCAGTGTACGACAAGAGGGTGCCGTCCCTGGGGTGCTTCGCAGTTGGCTCCAAGCAAGAAAGGGTGCTGGGGAACAACTACTGCAGTGCGGCACCGTCTACAAAATTGACGACAGTGCTGTGACGAAAAAGCCTGTGCGCTGAAGGCTTCAAAAGAGTCACTGCTGGAACAGATAGGGCGCTGCCGGCCGCCTCGGGCAGTATCTTGAGCCAGGGCGCAAATGACGAACTTTCCTTCTGAATTGCCCACAATCGCTACCGCCGGAGAACTCACTCCCGAGACCGTGATCTGGGCCTTAGGATAGAGCCTATTTGTTAGATCTTGCGGTCCGAGCTCGATCACAAGGCTGGCATTTGCCTTTTGAGTAGGATCATCACCAGGAAATGTAGCTCCAACGATAGCTCATGAACCAGTTTTCATCCTGGCTTCAGCCCTGCTAAACCGAACTTCAGCATAATTCTTGGATGATGGGATCGTTGACGAGCATCGACGTTGACCGTCATCTGCCGGCATCAATGCGCAGGGGCTCTTAGTCGGCGGCGCCGAATGGATGTGGCATCAGGATTCGAACCGTTGGGAGACGAGCGTCCGGGCAAGCCGGCGGTGCGTGGCTTCATTCATCGCGCCGCAAATACTTGCGGAGGAGCATTGATACTGAGCCACTCCGCGGCGACCGATTGCAGCTCTCCCTTGTTAGTTGCGCTGGCCCAGGCGTTTAGTGCCGCCGGCATCACCGTGCTCCGTTGCGACCTGCCGTTCCGCCAGATGCGCCCTAAGAGGCGGCCGTCGGCTAGCGTGGCCGCGCGGGACCAGGCGGGGTTAAAAAGGGCGATTGAGTTGCTGAAGGCGAGAGTATGTAAGCGAGTGTATGTCGGCGGACTTGCTTATGGCGGACACCAGTCGAGCCTGTTGGCAGCCTCGGAACCGGGATTAGCTGATGGTCTTCTGTTGCTCTCGTATCCGCTGCATCCTCCGGGACAGCGCGGCCCGTTGAGAACCTTTCATTTTCCTTCCGTGCGAACTCCCGCCCTCTTTGTGCAGGCATCGCGGGATCCGTTTGGAACCCCGGATGAGGTTCGCCCGGCGTTAGAGTTGATAGCTGCACCTACTCGACTGGTCATCGCGAAGGACGCAAGGCACGATTTGTTCAACGACAACAATCGTGAGACGCTACCGGGAATGATTGTGAGCGAGTTCGAGAACTTCTTTGGTCAAGCGGAAGAAAAATTGTACGAGCGAAGATTCTGATCGACAGACTGCCGACATCTGCCGGCACCGGAACGCCGGGCTCAGGTCAACTCTCGGGTCGACACGATGATTCCGTCGTCGTCGCTGTAAATCCACTGGCCCGGCGCAAAGGTTGCGCCACCAAACGACACTGGAACATCAACTTGCCCTGCTCCATTCTTTTCGCTCTTGCGGGGATTTGAGCCCAGAGCCTTGAGCCCAAAGTCCAGCACCGAAAGCTCGCCGACGTCTCGGATGGCGCCGAATATGACAGCGCCCGACCAGCCATTCTTGTAGGCGAGTGAAGCGAGCATGCCTCCCATTAAGGCTGCCCCTAAGTATCCAGAGCCATCAACGACGAGCGCGTTTCCTTGTACCGTCGTCTCCAGCGCACGGCGAAGCAGGACGTTGTCGCCGACACATCTGACAGTCCGGATTGCTCCAGAAAAAGCCTTCCGTCCGCCGTACTGTCTGAACTGAGTATCGCACGACTGACAGATGTCGGGGAATGCGTCGCATAGGTCAGAGGTAGAGAAATCTCGCTGCATGCATCACCAGCGTCTCAGTCGTTGCACCTTATCCTCTCTCAATGTTGTTCGCGATTACAACAGCTTGTACAGCCAGAAAAAAGTGGGGATTAGGTCTACTCCGCGTGGCCCGTCTCTGCGTGACTTAAATAGTAGTGGACAGCGGGCGTGATGATTAGCGAAAGCACCATGGAGATGGTGATGCCGCCGATCACCGCGATGGCGAGCGGCTGCAGCATCTGCGATCCGGCTCCCAAGGCAAGCGCCAATGGGAGCATGCCTGCAATCGCCGCAAGGGCAGTCATCAGAATAGGACGAAGCCGGCGGCGGCCGGCCTGAATCATGGAATCCTCGGCAGAGAAGCCTGCGTCACGAAATTTCTGGTCGGCATCGAGCAACAGGATACCGTTCTTGGCGACGATACCGATCACCATGATCAGTCCCATGAACGACGCGATGTTGAAGTCTGTGCGGGTAAGCAGCAATGCCAGGACAACTCCCGACACGGACAGAATGGCTGAGGCGAGAATCGAGAGCGGCGCCGCAAGGGTACGGAACTCGAACAGCAGCACAATAAAAACCAGCACGATGGCCAGCAGCAGGACCAGCATGAGATCGTGGAACGATTTCTGCTGCTCTTCGTAAGTCCCGCCGTAGACCACGCGGATCGAAGGCGGGAGGTGCATTCCGTCCACGGTCTTCTGTATGGCTTTGATCGCGCTTCCCAGGTCGGTGCCTTCCAGACGTGCTGTTACAGTGACATCGCGTTGGAGGTTCTCGCGGCGAATCTCGTTCTGGCCGGGCAATTCTTTGACCGAGGCGAGCGTGTTCAGCGTTGCAATATGGCCGGCAGCGCTATTCAGCAGCGTGTTTCCCATCGCCTCCAGCGAGCTGCGGTTGGCCTCGGGATAGCGCACGCGAATCGTGTAAGCAATATCGTTGGTGATGACGGGTGTGGCGGCGGGCTCGCCCTCAAGAATCGCAGTTGCGTCAATGGCGACCTCCTCGGGAGTGAAGCCGGCGCGCGCGGATACAGTGGGGTTCACCTGAAAGACTGTAGCCGGATTGCTAATGGTATTGTCGATGCCGTTCAGGATGTCGACCACACCGGGTACCTTGGAGATGGCATCGGCAACCTGCGGAGCGTACTTGTTCAGCTCGTCAGGATTTGGCGAGAACAGCTTGATCTGCACTGGCTCGGGAGCATTCGACAAGTCGCCGATCATATCTTGCAGCACCTGGATGAACTCGACATCTAGCCCGGGCTCCGTCTGCTTTATCTCAGCCCGCAAGTCGGAGATGATGTCGTCGACGCTACGGCTGCGCTTGTTCTTCAACTTCACGGCGATGTCGCCGGTATTGGCTTCGGTCACCGCTGCCAGCCCTAGCTGCAGTCCCGTGCGCCGCGAGTAGCCTTCCACTTCGGGGACGGCGCGAACCATCTGCTCCACGTGGCTGATGACGCGGTTCGTCTCCTGGAGCGAACTGCCCGGCGGCATGATGTAGTCGATGACGAAGCCGCCTTCGTCCATTGCGGGCAGCAAGTCACTGCCGAGCGCCTTGTAGCAGAAGTAGGAGACCACAATGAGGATCGCCGCAAGCCCGGCAATCCACAGCGGCCGCTCTAAAGCAAAACGCAGCCAGCGCTCATAGAAGTCCACAACCTTGCGGAAGCGACCCGTGAGCGAAGCTTCTTCGGCAGCCAGCAAACGGTCTGCCTCGCTCAAGTTGTCGTCGGGCTCGATCCCGTGGTCCTTCCGCTCGCGAATGAAGTACTGGCTGAGCGTCGGCGTCCAACTGAGGGCCAGCGCCAAAGAGGTGAAAAGCGAGGCGCCAACCGTAATTGCAAGGGCGCGGAAGAAGACCCCTGTGACTCCGGTCGTCGCAACGAGCGGCACAAACACCACAATCGGCGTGATCGTGGAGAAGACCAGCGGTTTGGTGATCTCGCGCAAAGCGCTGCTGATTGCTTCCAAATGGCCTTGTCCCGCATCGCGATGCAAGGCGACGTTCTCGACCACGACAATGGCGTCGTCGATCACTAAGCCCACGGCAGCAGCCAGTCCGCCGAGCGTCATCAGGTTGAAGCTCTGGTTGAGCAGCTTGAGAATGATGAAGGTGACGAAGACCGTGACCGGGATGACCAGCACGCCCACGAGAGAAGTCCCCCAGTCGTGCAGGAACAGCACCATCACAAGCGACGCCAGCACGATGCCGATCAGGATGGCATCGCGCACACTCTTGATCGATTCGGTGACAATCTCGGATTGATCGTAGAACGGCGCCAGCTTGATGCCGGGCGGCAGTGACTTCTGGATGCGTGCTATCTCGTCATGAACCAGGTTCGCAACCTCCACCGTGTTGCTGTCCGGCTGTCGACTGACGTTCAGCAGAATCGCCGGTTTTCCGTTCGCAGTCACGATGGTGTAGACCGGCTTCACGCCTGGGCCGACGGTCGCCACGTCGACGATACGGATCGGAATACCCGTCTGGGTCGCTTTAATGACGATCTGCCCGATCTGTTCCGGATCGACCACCTGCCCATTCACCAGCCCCAGATAGAGCTGATGATTCTGCTCGATTAGTCCTGGTGAATCAATAAGGTTGGTACGTCGAACCGCGTCGAGAATGTCGGATACCGTAACGCCAGTCGCGAGCAGCTTAGCTGGATCGGGCGTGATGTAGAACTCCGGTTCCTGTCCACCCTGCACCACGACGGTTGCCACGCCGTTCAGGCGATTCAGCCGCGGTTTCAATTCGTAATTGGCCATCGTCCACAGTTGCGTCTGCGGCACGATGTCGGAGGTCAGGCTATATCCAATGATGGGGAAGCTAGCAAAGGTAAGACGATGCGTCTGAATGACCGCCGTCGCTGGAAGCGACGCCCGCACTTGGGCGATGGCAGCGTCTACCAATTGCAACGTGGTCACCATGTCGACATGCCAGTCGAAGAACAGGTCGATTTCAGCGGAGCCGCGGCTGGTAATCGAACGAACTTGCTGTAACCCAGGTACGCTGTTTACCGCCTCCTCCAAGGGCCTCGTGATAGTGACCATCATCTGGTCAGGCGGCATCACGCCGTTATCTACGCCGACGATTACACGTGGAAAATCTGTTATCGGGAAGACCGAGATCGGGATCGTTAGCGCCAGGTACACTCCGGCCAGCGCCGTGATTATGGTGAGAAAGATCAGCGCTTTGGAGTAGCGGGTGTACCAGTAGCGCTTGTCAGTCGTACCGGTGGTACGAATTCGATCGAGCATGGTTTGCCAGTTCATGCTCCCTTATTTCTTCTCCTTCCCGGCGGGCTGTTTATCATCGGCAGCAGGCTTTTCCGGTCCGCCCTTGTCACCTTGAGCAGGCGAAGCTTCAGCGATCTTCACCTTGGTGTCGTTCGGCAATCCATATACGCCATTGGTGACGACCTTCTCCCCGCCGCTGAGTCCCTTGGTGATTTGGACGCGGTCGCCCTGGCGAATGCCGGCTTCGACGCTCACCAGGTGCGCCTTATTGTCACTTACAACCATTACGCTGGCCGCGCCGTCCGGCGTTTTCAACAGGGCCGAGGCAGGAACCGTGATCGCATCGTTCACCGTACGGGCTGTAATCTCTGCCGTAACTGTTGTTCCCGGCCGCAGCGCCGCATCGGGATTAGGCGCCGTCACCCAGACTTCGACGGTGGTGCTGTTGGGATCAAGCGCCGGGCTGACGAGCGAGACTTTGCCGTTCACCGAGACATCGCCCGGAGCAATGATCGTTGCCGGATCGCCGGGCTTCAGCAGCGCCGCGTCTTGCTGTGGAATGTGCGCCTTCGCGATCACGGAGCTGGTATCCATGACAACAATCAGCGGAGCTCCCGCCGGCGCGGTTTCGCCAGGATAGAGCGGCCGATCGGTTACCACGCCGTCGATGGGACTCTTAATCTCCGAGTATGAAAGCTGAGCGGCCGCCCCTTCAAATTTTCCCTGGGCTGAGGTGAGCTGACCTTTCGCTGCTTTGATCTGGTCCTTCTTGCCCGCCGTTTGCAGCGCGGTCAAGTGTTGTAGCGCAATCTCATAAGCGGCCTTCGCCTGGGTGAGGGCAACAATGGACTGATCGTAGTCCTTGCGCGGCAAAGCTCCCTGTTCGAAGAGGGTCTTGCGACTGTCGTACACCTTCTGCTGCGCGTCGTAGGCCTCTTTGGCCGCTTTGAGATCGTACTCGGCCTTCTGCCACTCCTCCGGCAAGCCGGAAGAGATAGCTATGCCATACGCTGCCTGGGCTTGCTCATAGGCTCCCTGGTTGTCAGCTACCGAAGCTGCCAGATCACGGTTCTCCAGCACCGCCAGCAGTTGGCCGCGATGCACCGGGCTGCCACGATTGACATAAAACGCCCGTATCGGAGCGGTAACTTTCGGCGTGAGCGCGGCCTGATCTTTGGGGAACAAAATCGCCTCGGTACGAATGACCAGGTAAATTTTGCCCCGCTCCGCCGGTGCGACTTGAACTGTTACCTCCGGCTGCACTTCCTTCTCCTTGCCGGAGCAAGCCGTCATCCACATCGCGAGTAGTCCCACAATGAGGGAGATGGCAATCCGAGTAGTGAAGGTCGCTGGTTTCATCAGAATGTTCCTGTCAACGTCTGCAAATTTGCCAATGCCAGGTGATAGCGTGCCTCACCGTCATTCAGGTTATTGCGCGATATGGTGAGCGTGTTCTGCGCATCGACGACCTCTAGCGCCGTGGCTTCGCCCGCCTGATAACGCAGGTTCGTGAGCCGCAGACTCTCGGCTGCGAGATCGGCCGAGTTACGCAGCATATCGAGTTGGCTCAACGCGGTCTGCGCTTCCGCATAGAAAGCCTGGAAATCTGCCAGCGCCTGTCGCTGCGCAGCACTGAGCTCTACCTGGGCCTGGTGTTGTTGCAGTTGCGCTTGCTTAACCTTGCTCTGCGTGGCTCCCCAGCTGAAGATGGGAATATTCAATGTCGCCGCACCTGCGTAGCCCAGGTTACGCAGGCCGTTGCGGTCCTCCGTGGCAAACTGGCTGGCATCGATGCCATAAAACATGTCGACGGTCAGTGACGGCAGATGGCCCGCCTTGGCAACGGTCAGTTCCTTGTTAGCCGCAGTGAGCGCCGCAAATGCGCCTTGCAGCTCGGGATTGTTGTTCTTCGCCAGTTGCTCGACAGAACTGCGGTCCGGCAACTGTGGTGCGGAGGCAAGATCGTTTACCAGGGTGAAGTCCTGAAAGAAATTTGGGAACAACAGCACCGCCAGCAACAACCGCGCGTTCTGCTCCGCGAGTTTCGTGTCCTGTAGCTGGCGCGCTGCATCGTTGGCCTGAATCTGCGCCTTCACTACGTCGGAATGCGCCACTTCGCCGCCCACCTCAAGCTTCTTGCTCAAGTCGAGAAAGTGCTGGGCCTCATCGGTCGCACGCTGGACGTTCAAGGTCCGCTCCTGCGCGCTGAGCAGCCCGTAGAAGAGCTGCACCACGGTGACAATCAGGCCGCGTGCCGCAAGTTCCGCCCTGGCCTTGGCCAGCGCCTGTAGCGCCACCGTCCGTTGGTAGTCGGCAAACGACCCAAATGCAAGAGACTCATGCGCGACTCCCTGGCTGATGTATTCGTGGACTGCGTTGTTGGCGATGAATACGAATCCCTGTCCATTTCCCTGCGTGTAAATGAAGCTGTTGCTGTACTCGATGTTGGGCAGCAGCGCGGCCCGGGCCTGCACACGGTCTTCTCTGGCGAGCCCATATTGCATCAGCGCCGCTTGGAAGGCGGGACTGTTTGCCTTCGCGCGGTTTAGCGCATCGTCAAGCGTCAGGACCACGGGTGAGCCAGCCGGGGGGGCGGCCGTTTGCCCGGGCTGCGCTGATTGTGGCATCTGAGCATGCGTTGTCGTCACCACTGCGGTGAGGCAGACCAGTACTAGGAAGAATCGCATGCCTGACAAGATACCCTCGAACTGTGTTCCTTGGACACCCACCGCTGTTCAGCTACTCTGAGATCACCCAGACTTCGAACGTGCCCGGCAGTACCTTGGGCCTTGGCTTCTGGGTTGGAGGCCCGCTGAACTTCGCCGCCGGAAGATAGAGTTTTCGGGCGCCGGCATCCAGGCCCATCGTCTTCGATCCGGGCTGTGTCTTCAGCGTCTGACGGACACGGTATGGGCCACTGCCGTCTTTTCCGATCACGGTTAATGTCCCTTCGCCGTTAGACGCGAAGACCAGGTTTGTGTTGGGATCGAATGCCGTGGCATCACAATCGTCGCCGATGGGCAGAGCCTGCGCCACCTTGCCTGTGCTGAGATTCACGATTGCGAGCTTCTTGTTGCCGCAGGAGGCAAATGCTGTACCGGATCGCTTATCGATGGCCAGGCCCGTCGGCTCGTCGCACGCAGCGAGCGGCCAAACGTCTTTCACTTTGCGAGACTGGGCATCGATAACCGTGATGGTGTTCTTGTCGGCGATGTTCACGTACGCATTGCCATGATCGTCGGCAACCGCAAATTCCGGCTTTCCGGCAAGCGGCACGGTGGCCGCTACGGTCAGTGAGTTAGCGTCGATCACAGTCGCGTCGTGGCTCTCCCCGTTGAAGACGAACACAGAGCCGGTAGGTGCGTGATAGAGAATTGCGTCAGGATTTTGACCTGTCGCGATCTTCTTGGTCACCTTTAACGTTTTGAGGTCGAAGACGCTGACCTGGTTCTCCTGCCCGTTGCTGGTGAATCCGATCCCTTTGTCGCGGGCAATCGCCACGCCATGAGCTCCGGGAGTATCGGGGATCTCACCCACGATCTCGCCGGTATTTGTGCTGACCACCATGAAGCGGGTAGCGCGAGCAATGTACAAACGCTTGTCGTCAGGATCCACCAGCAGGTAATCCCATCGTCCTTCGCCTCCCAGGGGCAGCTTCTGCACCACCTTCGTAGGACCCGCTGAACTGTCAGCGCCGAGAAGCGGCATCGCACCGCACGCGGCAATTGCCACCAGCACCGTCAAAAGCTTCGCGGCTACTCTCGTATCCATCGTTAGCTCCCCGCACAATTTGGATAAGACTACTGGAATCAAGTGGGATGGGTCTTAACGAACCATAAAAGTCCGTTCAGAATTGTCTTTGTCTTGGGCTGAACCGCGGTGAGGGTATCGAAAGCGGACAGCGGCCGCTGCCCGCTGTAATGAAAGAAAAGCCACACGATCTTAGAAGATCAGCTTAATGGCAAACTGAATCTGTCGCGACGAGGTCGATGTTTGTGTCAACGTGCCGGCCGAGGCGATTGGCGCGCCCGCCTGGTTGAACAATTGGGTGCTGGCCTTCAGTGGCGTAGCATAGTTTACGAAGTTAAAGATATTGAAGAAGTCAACACGGAACTGAGCGTTGAGGCGCTCAGTGATCTTGTTGTTCTTCATGAGTGACATGTCTACATCCTTAACCCCCGGGCCGATAATCGAGTTACGCGACGCATTGCCCAGCATGGTGCCGGGGCTCGGGAAGGCGAAGCACTCTGACTTAATGTAATGTGACTTGTTCTGCGTGTTCACCGGATTACCCTGGCAGCCGGGAGTATTCAGGCGGTTCGGGAAATCGAAGGGATCAGCGCTATTCAAACCGAGGGGGTCTCCGCTGACCAGCGGCGAAAATGGCAGGCCTGTGGAAATCAGCACAATACCGCCGATTTGCCATCCGCTAATGATCCAGGCTTTCGCGCCTTGAAAAATAGGAAGGTTGTAGGTGAGGTTACCTACAAAGCTCTGGCTGATGTTGAAGTCGGACAAGCCTCTTCTCCTGGGTGGCGCCCACAAAGGCAGGCTCGAGATGCTGTTCGCGAAGGTATCACCAAACGTCGAGGACGACCCATCATCAAGGGATTTACCCCAGGTATACGAAATATTTCCCTGGAAATTTTTTACCAGGTGCTTTGTTAACATCACCTGTAGAGCATTGTAGGTTGAGTCGCCAGTGAAATACAGCGCACTAATCTGTCCTACATTAGGATTGATTCTGGTTCCGCTGCCGCGTGGTACCGGAAAATAATAGTTCTCACCCACGACCGTAGTCGGAAATACGGTGTTCGCGTCATCGATGCGATATGGCAGATGTACCCCGTGGGCGCCGAAGTACCCGATCTGGAAGACTGTTTGTCCCGGCAGCTGGCGCTGGATATTCACATTCCATTGTTGCACATAGCTGCGGCTGGGGTTGTACTGGACGAGGCTGTAGCGCAGGTTATTTCCCTGCAGAAGCGGAAATGCGCCCTTTGGGAATGAGCCAGGCGGCAGGTTGGATACACTTCCCTGCTGAAAGAACGGCGCCGCAAAAATGCTTATACCTTCGAAGAGATAATTTAATGGCAGGTTATCATAGATCCCATAAGCAGCCCGAATCACGGTGGTGCCGTCTCCAAAGGGATCCCACGCAAGTCCTACTCGCGGTGCGAAGTCCTTCAGGGTTGAGTTCTGGAAGTAAGGCGCGCCGATCACCGGGGCAGGAGCCGTCAGGTAGCGTAAGTTTGAGATCTGATTCCCCACTACGAACGGCACCGAGGCAGGTTCGTAGCGCAAACCGAGATTGAGGGTCAGGTTCGGACGAAGCTTCCAATCGTCTTTGATATATACCCCGTATACCGACTGCCGTAGGTCTTTAGGGGAAATTACCGACGAAATCGGCGCATTAAATGCGCTTGGTTTGTTTGTCAAGAAAGTAGAGAGGGAGCTGAAAGTATATTGGCCGTTGGGATTTGCGGTACCGAGCTGATTGTTCTGTAGTCTCTCAAAAGAAAATCCCATCTGTAAGGAGTGCCGGCCTTTTGTCCACGACACGTCGTCGTACACCTGGTAGGAGTTCAGGTGGAAGTCGAATTCGCCGACCGCTCCTGCGCCGCCCTGGAAGTTGGCGATTCCACCGATATTGATGAGCCCGACCGGCAGTCCGGGCACGAATCCCAATGCCGGGTCAGCTGCCAGAGGCGTGTTCAGGCTCACGGTTGTGGGAGCGATCGAGACGACCCGGCTGTAGCCAAAGCGGACGGTGTTAAGCAGCGTCGGGCTGAACACGTGCGTCTCACTGAGGCCGATCATCTGCCGGCGGTCATAGTTGCCGGTTACCTTGACGTCCAGCGGATCGGGAGCGACCAGACTGCCGTTGTCATAGAAGTACGTACTGCTGAAGGTATCCTTGGGGCCGATGTTGTAATCCCCACGAATCGTGAAGTAGTTCTCGTGCGCCGTGATTGGATCATTGAATAGAAAGATCCCGGTGTCCCCGGTCACGGTGCCGTTCGGCAGAGGGTAAAACTGCAGATAGGGCTGAACCAGAGGGCTGACGGTCACCGGTGCCTGATACCAGGTCGCCCTGCCGCGCTGCCGCCGATGGAACGACGCTGCTCACATTAGCTCCCTGATATTGGTACAGACCTTCGTAGTTTCCGAAAATAAAGAGCTTGTCCTTCTTGATGGGACCGCCTATTGCTCCGCCGAATTGGTTTCTGCGGAATTCAGCAATCTGGTCGGGTTTGTCGAATTCGTTGCGCGCATCGAAGGCGCTGTTTCGCAGAAATTCATAGCCGGTGCCATGCCACTGGTTGCTGCCCGAACGGGTGATTGCGTTGATCACGCCACCCGAAGTCTTGCCGGTATCGGCGGCCGGGTTGCTGGTGATTACGGAAAACTCCTGAATCGCATCCACGCCGAGATTCGTACCCGTAACGCCGCCGGGGCCGCCATTGGAATAGTCATTGATGCTGATGCCATCGACCCTATAGTTATTGCTCTGCGGTCTGGCCCCGCCAATGGTCAACTGGTTGCCGATACCGCGGTTCGCACGCTGGTTGCTCACCGATACCGCCGGCTGCGTCCTGGCCGGAGCCACACCCGGCTGCAACACAGCCAATTGTCCCCAGTCCCTTCCGTTCAGCGGCAAATCGACAATAGTGCGGGCGTCGACTACGGGCGCCACCGTCGAGGAGACGGTATCCACTTCTGGGGCAGCTCCACTCACCTCCACTGTCTGCGAGGCGGCGCCGGGCGCCAGTTCGAAATTAATGGATTGTTCCGCGTTGACTTTCAGAGCGACATGGTCGAAGGCTTGCTTTGCGAACCCTTCAGCTTCCCCCGTGACGGTATAGTTTCCAGGGGGCAAAGTGGGGAAGTCGTACAGGCCGTCCCCGTTGCTGTGTGCGGTGCGCGTCAAACCGGTTGCCGAGTTCGTCACCGTGATAGTGGCGTTTGGCACCACAGCGCCACTCTTGTCCGAAACGAGACCTTGAATCGAGCCCGTCGCCAGCTGGGCGACGGCTCCGACGCTTCCAACGCAGATCACTGCAATTAGAACTGTCAGCCGGTACCAGTTGCGTTGAAATGCGAACATAAAGTTCTCCTCTCGGATGGCAGCCCTCAAGTTCAGGAAGCATTCTGGACTGGGGGCTTAAATCCCGGTCCGGCTGCAGAATCGGCAGCTTTGTCTGGGTATGTGAGGGTGCCCAATCCATCAGCATTAGGAGCTTGGTAAATGAAGCAACTGTGAAGCGAACATAAAAAATCGTTCTAATTCATAGTAGGTGCCCTTTTTACCACTCTCCTCTGCGGCGGGTTGGGCTTTTCAGCCGGTTGGTGGCTCCGCTATGGAGAAAGAAAAATGTCAGCGGAGGCCGTTTTCAAGAATGCTTCTTCATGTTGGGTTCAGGGTGGCTTCATTTAGACGGTTTTAAATCGTTACGAACCGGCAGTGAGCCGGAAATACAATTCAAGCGGAAGGACGATGAACCACGATGAAGCGGTTAATCACGTTGGCAGCCGTAATGTTGATCGTGACCCTGGCAGCGGGAATCTCAGCTGCACAGACACCAACATCGACTAAGCCGGACATCTTCGCACAGAAGCTCGTCGACGAGGCATTGGTAAAGCACCCGGAAGTAATCATCATTGCGATGCATGTCACGCCTCCCGGCAAGAAGGAAAACGTGATCATCGCCTCCAACATTGGCCGTTACGGCAAGAAGGCTGATGAAGATGATATGCGGGTGATCGACACCGGCAAATCTAATCTCGAGTTGAATAAGGCGGGGAACCACTTCGAAGTCGAATTTGCCTTAAAGGACCAGTCTGACAAAACCATTGGTGCTGCCGGGGTCGTCTTTAACTACAGGCCTGGCGACGATAAAGCTCAAATGGAAAAGGTCGCCAATCAGATACGCGATGAGTGGACGTCGCAAATCCCAAACAAAGAGAGCTTGTTCGCCCCCACGAAGTAACACCTCTCCTCCGCTACGCGCGAGTCCTGCGGAGCTGCAAGCCGGTCCGGGACTTGCGTTAGCAATGCAGTTGTGGAATGACCGAGGCTACTGGCGCAGGTAGGGTATGCCGACGACGGAGGCCGTCGATCCAGTGCTCGGTGTGGCGGCCGGAATCCACTCCCCTAGCGGCAATCTCACGGTTACGGTAGTGCCCTGCCCTTCGACACTGTCGATGGACACTTCGCCGCCATGTGCCCGGCACACTGCCTGGACCAACGAAAGGCCTAGCCCAAAACCAGTGCCGCGGGAACGAGCCTTTTCGGCTCGATAGAAACGCTCGAACACGTGAGGCAGCGATTCCGCGGGAATGCCTACTCCATCGTCGCTCACGTTTAGCACCGCATTACCCCCCTCTTCCCTGATGCTCACAACCACGTGCCCGTTCGCGGACGTGTACTTGATAGCGTTATCCACCAGGTTCACCAAAATTTGCTTAATGCGGGTCTCATCGCCTAAGGCCCGCACGGGACCGTTGGAAACACAACTTAGAGCGATCCGCTTCTCGCTGGCCAGCAGCTGCATCTGCTCGGTGGTAGCCCTGGCCAGAGCGTCCAGGTCGAACGGATTGCACTCGATGCCCGCGCCCCCGGAATCCAGGCGCGAGATTGCCAGCAGGCTTTCCACAATATTGCCCAGACGCTCGATCTCTTCCAGCGCGCTGCCCACCGACTCGCTCACCTCGGGCTGCAGATCGCGCAATTGAATCACGTGTTCGAGTTCTCCGCGGAGAATCGTCAGGGGGGTTCGCAGTTCGTGCGAAACGTCGGCAGAGAACCGCCGGTTGTGATCGAGCGCATCCTCCAGGCGATTGATCATTCGGTTCAACGAATGGGACAACCGCTCGAGCTCGTCGCCAGTAGGGATGACGGGCAAACGTTCGCCTAATTCGCCGACCCCTATGCGCTCCGCCTGGGCGGTCAAGGAAACCACCGGCTTTAGCGGTTGGGCCATCATGAGGTATCCACCAATCCCGGCAACCACCGCAACGATGGGCGTCAGGATCAGCAACAGCACAAGCAGATCACGCAGAAGTTTCGAAACCGGAAGATGGGAAACCGCGGTTTCCACCAGGTAGTGAGCTCCTGATGCTGACTTGTACGGCAAGCTGTATGCCACCAGCGGGCTGTGAGCGTCGCCGGCTTCGCGGTGGAACTTGGGAGTTTGCAGGTCGATGGCAGGCGGCTGGGTTAGCCCTTCGGAGCCGCCATCCCCTGCAGCTGCCGGCGGATAGAGAACTTGGTAGCCTCCCTCCGGAAGCATGCGAGACACGCGAACGATCTGCGCATTGCGCGCTTGCGGATACGACTCCGAGAGCTCTTGTGTCAGCCAGGTGTCGCCCTTCTTTTCGAATTCATTTACGAATGTATCGGCTATGCTCTTCGCCTCAGAGGCCAACGAATGTTGCAGCGAGGCCTCTACATAGCGCTCGACGCCAAGGTAGATGCTCGCTCCGAACACTACGAGAGACACGGTCAGCCAACCGACATACCACGACGTCACCCGCGCTCGGAGAGAAGGAAACATCACGATTCACTTTGGCAGATCATGTACCCCGTGCCTCGCACGGTTCGAATCATCTTGAAGTCGTGGTCGTCATCGACTTTGCTGCGAAGGTGGCGAACATAGACGTCCACGATGTTGGTGAAGCCGTCGAACGCCTGGTCCCACACATGCTCGATAATCATGTTGCGCGATAAGACACGCCCGGGATTCTGCATGAGGTATTCCAGCAGTTGATATTCCTTGGTGGTCAGATCGATGCGACGTCCCTTGCGTTTGACCTGTTGCGTCAGCCGATCAAGCTCGAGATCGCCAACTCTCAACGTGCTGGATCGGTTCACCGGCCCTCGCCTGAGAAGGGCTTTGGCACGGACGAGTAGTTCCGCAAACGCGAAAGGCTTCGTCAGGTAGTCATCCGCGCCCATCTCAAACAGGCGTACCTTCTCATCGACAGCATCGCGTGCCGTGAGCACCAAGACCGGTACACAAGAATTCTTTTTGCGAATTCGCTGCAGGACGTCGCTTCCCTCGAGGCCGGGAAGCATCAAGTCGAGAATGATGAGGTCATAAGGGTAGGCCTCAGCCAACTCCCATCCTTCACGTCCATTTGCCGACACATCTACCGCGTACCGTTCCGCAACCAGACCTCGTTGTACGAAGCCGGCAACCTTGGGCTCATCTTCAACCAACAAAATACGCACGCCCCACCCCCCCGGCAATACCAATGGCGGAAAGCATATTCAACATTTAGCAGACACGCAACTGTCTTACCCAAATGCGGGTGGGTTCAACGTACAGTTCAGGACGAAATGAACGCAATTTAATTCCCGGTTCAGAGGCTGATAATGCACTGCTCCCAACCTAGAAACACAGACGCGATCGAGCCCGAGCCACGAATGGGCTCCGGGGCGAACCAGACCGGGAGACTTAATAAATGCGGAACTTCAAGACCTTTCTCCTCTTCTTAGGGGCAGCACTCTTTTACAACATCTCGGTTCTAAACCTGGCCGGGCAGAGTTCCTCTTCCGTCGTTCTGAAGGGGAGCGTAGACCTCCCGGGGTACACCGGTGACTTCGACCATTTCGCAGTCGACAAGGATCGCGGACGGCTACTTCTCGCCGCCGAGGACCACGGCACGCTGGAGGTGTTCGACCTGAACACCGGCAAGCATCTCCGTACCATCAAGGGTTTCGAAACACCGCATAGCATTCTGGTCAGACCCGGAGCGGCCACCATTCTGGTGACCGATAGCGGCAAAGGAATGTCGAAGCTGCTGGACGCTTCCACTTACCAGGTGAAAGGGACCGTCACGCTAGTGCCGGGCGCAGATTCGATTGCCTATGATCCTGCCGCCAACCTTGTTTACATTGTCACCGGCGGCAAGGACGTAGATATGAAAACCTCCGAAATCGCGGCGGTTGATCCCGATACTGGCAAGAAGAAAAATTCGGTGACACTCGACGACAATCACGTTGAAGCGATGGCTGTGGAACAGAATGGCAACCGGCTGTTTGTAAATCTTACGCAGACGAATAAGATCGCCGTCATCGATCGCAAAACCATGAAGGTGCTTGAGCTCTGGCCCGTCCCTGCTGCCCAACAGAATGCGATGGTGGCGCTGGACGAGTCTCATCATCGCTTGTTCGTGGGCTGCCGCAAGCCAGGCATGGTGGTGGTTATGAATTCGGATAACGGAACGGTTACGAACAGCGTGACTTCTCCGCTACGCTCTGACCAGATCTTGTACGACCAGGCTGCCAGCCGGCTCTACTCCCCGGGCGGGGAAGGATTCATCGGAATTTACGATACGACGGATCCGGACCATCTGAAGACGATTGCGAAGGTAGCGAGTGCGCCAGGCGCAAAAACGGGAATACTCGTGCCTGATAAGAAAGAGTTGATACTTGCGGTATCGCCGGGTGAAACCAAAGCGATGGCCAAGGTACTGACCTTCAGCATGCAGTGACTATCGTGTAAGGTGTTTGGCGGCGGGACACATCCGACCTACAAACCTGCAACAAACTAGCTTCGCAGAACATGAACTTCAGGGTGTTTTCGCGGAGAATTTCAACAACGAGGTGCAACTTTGTCTGACACAGCACTATTGGTCGAACAAGAGAAGCCCTCTTTGCTCAGCCGCTGCACTGCATTTTTCGTGTATGCCTTTGAGCGCCTGATTCCCGATCCCTACGTTTTCGCTGTTATCCTGACTTTTGTCGCTGCCCTGCTGGCCTACTTTCTCGCGCCCAACGCTGCTCCCAAGAACATTGTGTCGTCCTGGTACGGCGGCGTATTTCAAATCCTGACCTTCGCTTTCCAGATGGTCCTGATGTTGGTGACGGGCTACTCCCTGGCCAGCGCTCCGGTCGTCGCGTCGGCGCTGGCCAAAGTGGCCTCCATTCCCAAAAGCCCGAAATCGGCGATTTCGCTGACGGTCTTCGTCGCCATGCTGGCTTGCTGGTTGAATTGGGGCCTTGGGCTTGTAGTCTCCGCCCTTCTGGCACGCGAGATAGCGAAACGGGTTCGAATCGACTTTGGCTGGCTGGTCGCCGCCGCCTATACGGGTTTCGTGATCTCGACCGAGGGACTGTCGGGTTCCATCGCCCTGTCCCAAGCCACCCACGGCTCGGCCCTCAACATCGTGGAGAAAGTTACCGGACAACTGACGCCGTTATCGCAGACTGTGTTTACCAGCTTCAACCTGGTTCCCATCGCGGTTCTCTTTCTTGTGCTGCCGTTTATCTTCCGCTATCTAGGACCACCGGCCGCACACGCGCACATCGCCGACCCGGAAAAGTTGCGCGCTGAAGACCAGCTACACCAGGGAAAGGAACGGACTGGCAGTCTCGGATCGAGGCTCGATCATGCGTGGCTACTGAATGTTCTGCTGGTGGTGTTCGGCGGTGCGGCACTCGTGACGGAGTGGCTAAAGAACGGATTCTCGCTGGACTTGAACTCCGTCATCATGACCCTGCTGCTCTTGGGCTTGCTGTTGCACTGGACCCCGGCAGCCTATGTCGCAGCGGTTCAGCGCGCGGCTCGCATCACCGGGTCGCTCATCTTGCAATATCCGTTGTACGGCGGGCTGATGGGAATCATGACCGGGACGGGTCTAGCGGGAGTCTTGGCTAAGGCATTCATCCGCTTCTCGACGGCCCATACTTTGCCGTTCTATACATATCTCACGTCGCTCATCATTACACTGTTCGTTCCCAGCGGCGGAGGCCATTGGGCGGTACAAGGGCCTTTTGCCATCCCCGCTGCCCGTGATTTGCACGCGTCGCTGGCCGCCACCACCATGGCGGTTGCCATGGGTGAGTCAGTTGCGAACATGCTTCAGCCGTTCTGGGCTCTCCCAATTCTCGCCATTGCCGGCATTCCCATGCGGCGCGTGATGGGCTTTATGGTCATCACCTTCACCATTTCCCTGATCGTGTTCGGAACCTCGCTACTAGTGCTCGTTCGTTAGAGCGCCACTTGCCGTCCGGAGCAGGAGGCATAACCTCCAGCCCGTTAGTGAGATCCACACTTAAGCGTAAACACCGGAAAATCATCAGCTCGGGGCTTTGCGCCAACCTATCCATCAGAAAAGCCCGAGGCTCTCTGTGTCCAAGCTAGGAGGATGCACAATCCTCTTGGCATTTTCCCGCCGCCAGACTAGCATTTGTTGCAGTTCTAATAATCAATTCAATCGCTTGGTCTACGACAGCATTCTCGCCGGACGTCTAAGCGTGTGCGCCCCGGCGCCCAGGGGCCGGAAATGCCTTGCTACCGCAGGGCGGAGGTGGTCGTGCCATTCAGCAAGACGGAGACATATATGAAGACACGGGTAGTGGTAACGCTGGGTCTGTTGTTGATTTTCACCACTATCGGCGCAATGGTTTCCTGCAAGAAGTCCAACGCACCGGAACAGGCGCAACCGGCACAGCAAGCTGGCGGAGGCGCCCCGGCCGAGCAGCGCGTCGAAAAGAACCCCGACCGCAACGCCTACTTCGGCGAAGAGCACATCCACACCAGTTGGTCGGTGGATGCCTGGCTTATGGGCAACCGCCTCACGGGCCCGGACGAAGCGTACAAGTACGCTCAGGGCCAGACCATCAAGCATCCGCTGGGCTACGACATCAAGATCGACACGCCCATGGATTTCATGGGGGTGACCGACCACTCGGAATATGTTGGGGTGACGAAAGAGGCCAATACGCCGGGATCGGCCCTGAGCAAGTTGCCCGCAGCGCAGCCTCTTATTCTCAAGGACCCGGCGGACCTTCAGAAGGTCTTCACGTACCTCGTGAATATGCTCGCTGGACCTCCGGTGAAAGCTCTGATGAGCCCCGAGGTGGCCGGCTCGATCTGGAAGGACACGGTCAGGATCGCCGACGAAAACAATCACCCCGGTAAGTTCACCGCCTTCTGCTCGTACGAGTACACCTCCGCCCCTGACAACCGGAACCTGCACCGCAATGTCTTTTTCCGTGACTGCGCCCACGTGCCGGTGATGCCCTACAGCGCTCTCGACTCCTGGCACCCCGAGGACCTGTGGAAGTGGATGGACGCGCAGCGGAAGGCTGGCAACGAGTTGCTGGCCATCTCGCACAACGCCAACTTGAGCGACGGCTGGATGTATCCCACCGACGTCGACAGCTTCGGACGCCCCATCGACGCAGCCTGGGCGGCCTCTCGCGACCGCAACGAGCGGTTGGTCGAGATCAAGCAGATCAAGGGACAGTCGGAAACCCATCCGTTGTTGTCGCCCAACGACGAGTTCGCCAGCTACGAGATCTTCTCCGGCCTGCTCGGTGCTCCACCGACCGTTGGCCGGGTCGATCACATTCAAGGAAGCTTTGGCCGCCAGGCACTAAAAGACGGCATCACCATGCAGGACGTGCGCGGCTACAACCCTTACAAGTTCGGCATGGCTGGCGGCTCCGATTCCCACAACACCGGCAGCCCGTACCGCCAGGACAATTTCTACGGCGGTCACGCCCAGATCGACGGAACCGTGGACCGGCGTATGGCCGGGGTCATGGCGTTTGGCACTATTGACGTTCGCCTGGAGAATCCGGGCGGACTGACCGGAGTCTGGGCCGAGGAAAACACCCGCGCTTCCATCTGGGACGCCATGTACCGCAAGGAAACCTTCGGTACCAGCGGCGTTCACATCAAGGTGCGCTTCTTCGGCGGGTGGGATTACAACAAGGACATCCTGAACGCCGGCGACTGGGTACATCAGTCCTATACCAAGGGCGTCCCGATGGGCGGCGATCTGGCCCCGATGCCGCAAGGGAAAGGCACGGCTCCGACCTTCGTGGTCTGGGCGGTGAAAGACCCGTCATCCGCCAATCTCGATCGCATCCAGGTCATCAAGGGCTGGACCAAGGACGGCCAGAGCTTCGAGAAGATCTTCGACGTGGCCTGGTCCGGCGACCGCAAGCCCGATAAGTGGACGGGCCGCGTTCCGGCGATCAAGAGCACGGTGGACATGGAGAAAGCTACCTACACCAACGACGTCGGTTCGACGGAACTCAAAACCGTGTGGACTGATCCCGAGTTCGATGCCAGCCTGCATGCGTTCTACTACGCCCGCGTGCTGGAGATTCCCACTCCGCGCTGGACCTTCATGCAGGCGGTGAAGGCCGGCATTCCGCCACCGGACGTGGTTCCGCTTACTGGCCAGGAGCGTGCGTGGAGCTCGCCGATCTGGTACACGCCCAGCGCTGACGCGCGCAAGAATGCGCCCGCCGGAATGACGGTGACCGACCTCAAAGCGAAAGGCGCAACGCAGTTGGGCGATGCCCAACTGAAGGCGCTGATCGTGGGCAAGGCCTTCTGGGTGCGCAACAACGCGACCGGTGAGCAGTTCAGCGTAGCGTATACCAAAGAAGGTCAGAGCAACGCCTGGCATATCGGCAAGTACTCCACAATCCCCAGCTATGTTGGCAACCCGCTGCGCGATGGCTACCAGGGAACCACCACTCCGTACAAGATTGAAGGCGGCAAAGTGGTGACCACCATTTCCCAGGATCCCTTTGCGGTCACGATCTACAAGCTGGGCGACACCTATTACGGCGCGCGCAGCAACGAGTTCGGCTATGCCAACTACGAGATGATTCCGTCGCCGCAGTTCGTCCAGAATCCGGTGACCGCCATGCTCAACCAGTTCTCGATTGAGTTGGGGCTGACGGAACAACAGAGGCAGCAGATTCTCCCCTTCCTCAAGCAGGAAGTGACGCAACTTGGGGCGTTGAAGAAGAACACCTCACTCAAGCCAGTGGACAAGTTAGAACAGTTGAAGAAGATCGCCGACGAAGTCGATGCGAAAGTCACGCCTCTGCTGGATCAGCAGCAACAGCAGAAATTCCAGGCCATTCGCGAAGAGCACCGGCGTGAGTTGATCGAGAAAATGACGGGCCAGGTCATACAGACGGCGGAGGCCGACATAAAGAAGGAGATGTAGCGCGCGAGATCAGAAGGAGTCTCCGCCGGATCAAGAAGGTGGAATGAAGAAGGTGCTTCCGTTGGCGGCATTGGCCGAAGCGGGTACGGGAGTGATTTTGCTCGCGTATCCACCTATTGTGGTTCGGCTGCTGTTCGGCGTGGAAGTCAGCGGGGCTGGCGTCATCATGAGCCGCCTGGCCGGCATTGCCCTGATCGGCTTGGGTGTGTCCTGTTGGCCTTGGAACTCCACTTTCCAGTCGCTGTTCGGGATGCTGACCTACAGCGTATTGGCAATGCTCTACCTAATCGTCGTCGGCATACGCGGCGAAGCGGTCGGACCGCTCTTATGGCCAGGGGTTGCCGTTCATGCCGTGCTGACCGTTCTTCTGGGAGGCGCGTGGATGAGGCATCGATGATTATCGCTCAAGCAGACATCAGCTTCGTGACGGAGTCTCAGCTGGGTTGGAGCGGTAACTGGGCATGGGGTGCGCCGCTGATAGTCACGACCGTCATCATCCATGTCCTGGGACTCGGGCTCATAAGCCGAGGCGTAGGCCGGGTGTCCAGCGGTAGAGTAGAACATCGTCATCCCATGGTTACGTTCGTGGCGATCATGGGTGCCACAACGTTGTTGGCCACCAGCCTGCACGCGTTGGAGGCCGGGATTTGGGGGTCCGCCTACCTGCTCGTCGGGGCTTTGCCGAACTCACGGACTGCAATGCTGTATTCGCTAAGCGCGATGACAAGTTACGGACACGCGAATCTATTTCTGGAGGACCACTGGCGCCTAATGGGGGCGATGGAGGCGCTAAATGGATGGCTGCTGTTCGGGCTGAGTACCGCTTTTCTGTTCGGCATGATTGATAAAGTCGGATTATTAGGCAATAGGGGAAAACCCTAGCGGTCTCTGCTCCGCTGCAGCGTGTCTTCGGGCTGAGCGGCAGCGTCGGAATTTGGTTGTGGCCAGCCGTTTAGCTCCACCCTGTCCTCATAGCTCTTCTTGGGGGCGCTTGGCTGAAACAGCGAAAGGGTCCTGCTACATAGTGGCACTTTCATTCGTGGTTGTTCGCTACAACTTACGCGGAATACTTCAACATTCACCCCTCTGATAGGATGACGGTAACCCCAATAGAGGTGCTGGCCTGTGAAACAGCTGTTGACTGCGGTGTTTGGCCTTGCTGTTCTTCTTTCGTTTCTGACTGGTTGTAAGAGCAAAGAGAGCGACCAGGCGAAGACCGCTATGCCGGCGAGCAACGCGCCCGCCGCTTCGCCGTCCGCGGACGCACGTCCCCCGCGTAATCCGCTCAAGAACGCCTACTTCGGCGACCTGCATCTGCACACCGGCTATTCCATGGACGCCTTTGCCTTCGGCACCCGGACCACGCCCGAGGACTCCTACAAGTATGCGATGGGCGAGACCGTGGAATACATGGGCAAGCCGCAAAAGCGCAACGCGCCGCTCGACTTTCTCGCGGTCACCGATCACGCCGAGTATCTGGGAGTAGTGCGCGACACCATTGACCCCAACGGGCCGTTCGCCAAGTCCGAGTGGTACACCATGATGACCAATCCCAATCCTGCGGTATCGGCTGAGGCATTCAAGAAGCTCATTGGTTCCACGGTCGTCAACAAGCCTCTGCCCGAGTTTAACGATCCAAAATTGCTTCGCTCGGCATGGGAGAAATACGCGGCCATCTCCGACAAGTACTACAAGCCCGGAAAGTTCACCACATTTGTGGGATTTGAGTGGACGTCGGCGCCGCAGTTTCAGAACCTGCATCGCTGCGTGATCTTCGCCGACAAAGGCCCTGCCATCCCCTACACGGCGTTCGACTCCCTGGATCCCGAGGATCTCTGGCGCTACCTGGAAGCCCAGCGCAAACAGGGACTGGACGTGATCGCCGTTCCTCACAACGGCAACGCCAGCAATGGACTGATGTTCAGCACGCGTGACATGTCGGGCAAGCCGATCACTCGCGATTACGCCGAGCGCCGCATGGCCAACGAACCTCTGGCCGAGATTATTCAGGCCAAAGGTCAGAGCGACACCAGCCCGGCGCTTTCGCCCACCGACGAGTTCGCCAATTTTGAGATGTGGCTTTATCTGATTGGTTCGGACAAGAAAGCGAACTCCGCAACCGGAAGCTATCTGCGCCAGGCCTACGGCGTAGGCCAGGAGCAGCAGGCGAAACTGGGCGTCAATCCCTTCAAGTATGGCATCGAGGCCGGGACCGACTTCCACTCCGGTATTACCTCCACCGAAGCCGAGCAACTATCCAGGCTCGCACGGCAACCAGGACAACGATCCTAAGACGGTGATCACCGCCACGACCTCCGTCGGTGGCGAGCCTCCGACCGCTCTCAGTTCCGGCGGACTCACCGGAGTCTGGGCCGAGGAGAACACGCGCGAATCCATCTTCGCCGCGTTCAAGCGTAAGGAGACCTTCGGCACTTCGGGCACTCGGATCAAAGTGCGCATGTTCGCTGGCTGGAGTTATCCCAAGGACATGACCAAGCAGGCAGACTGGGTGAAGGCCGCTTACGCGGGCGGGGTGCCTCAAGGTGGCGATCTAACCCCACAGGCTGGAGCAGTCGCTCCAACGTTTGTCGTTCACGCGATCAAAGATCCCGAAAGCGGCAATCTCGATCGCGTCCAGATCATCAAGATTTCGACCAAGAACGGTAAGAGTCAGGAGAAGATTTACGACGTGGTATGGAGTGGAGACCGCAAGCCCGATCCGAAAACCGGCAAGGTTCCTGCGGTCGGCAACACGGTTGACGTGAAGACCGCCACCTACACCAACTCAATCGGCGCGACCGAACTGATCGGCGAGTGGACCGATCCGTCCTTCGATCCGGCAGCATACGCAACGTACTATGCTCGCGTGCTGGAGATTCCCACGCCGCGCTGGTCGACCTACTGGGCGGCGAAGCTGAACCTGCCTCCAAATCCGAATGTGCCGGCGACCGTCCAGCAGCGCGCCTGGACTTCGCCCATCTGGTATTCGCCTGCAAACCCGTAGGAGTTAGCTGTTGAATGAGTGAAGCTTCTGTAGAATTTGTGCCGGATGCGCAGGACATAGCCTCCTGAATCCGCGCCGAAGAGTCCGTTCCCCGGTGTTCTCAAGCGCTGGCTGCGCGAGCCTCTGCTGCACTTCCTGCTGCTGGGTCTCGCCCTCTTCGCGGTTTACGCTTACTTGCACCATGGCCGCCTCGGGGTCGAGTCGTCGCGGCAGATTGCTCTAAGCCTCGATGACCTCCGCCAGATGGACATGTACTTCGAGTCGCAATGGCACCGCCAGCCAACTCCCGCCGAATTTCAGGCGATGGTGGAAGACAAGGTCCGGGAGGAGGTCCTCTATCGCGAAGGGCTGGCCATGGGCCTGGACAAAGATGACGACGATCGTGAAGCGCCGCATGGCGCAGAAGATGCAGTTCCTCGCCGAGGATGTCGCCACCGCGCATGAGCCTTCGAGCGACGAACTGAAGGCATGGTTCGACAAGAACAGCAGCAAGTTCGCCCTGCCCAGCCGCTACAGCTTCCGCCATCTTTATTTCTCTCCTGACAAGCGCGGCAAGAATGCACAGCAGGACGCCGCTAACGCGCTGGCCAAAATCGCAGGCCAGCCGGAGGACTCGAAGCTCGCCGCGTCTCTCGGCGACTCATTCATGTTTCAGGACTACTACGGCGACCGCGCGCCCAGCGCCATCGCCAAGGAGTTTGGGCCGCACTTTGCGGTGGCAATCGAAAAGTTGAAGCCCGGCTCATGGCAGGGGCCGGTTGAGTCCGGCTATGGCTGGCACCTGGTGTTTGTCGATACCGTCATTCCGGGACGCATTCCGGCGTTTGAGGAAATGGAGCCTGACGTGAAGACAGCGTGGCTGGGCGAGCAGAAGGCCACGGCATGGCAAAAGGCGTATGCGGAGATGCGTGCCAAGTACACCGTGCTGTTGCCTGCTCCGCCCGACAAGGAGGCCGCGCAAGCGCCCACGCCTCCGCCTAAAAAACAGGTGCCTGCTCCGTCGGGTGAGGGACCGCTGTGAATCCCGCCTTTGGCGCGGCACCCGAATGACGGCTTGGATCGTGGTGGGGAACCGCCGGGGATGCGATATTAAGTTGCTTGTTATCTGTTATTTAATTGTAAGGTATTTAGAATCTGCTATTTATGGCAGATTTCTAGTCTAAGTCATTGAAAACAAAGATTCGCGATTGGGGAAATTGTGCGTTTTTCGTTACGAACTTCCACTGTTCTTCGGCTGGTTTCTTTCCTCCTTTTAGTGGGAGTTTGTGGCGCTTCGGCGCATGAGGCGCGCCCTGCCTACCTCGAGATCAAAGAGATCGCGCCCGGCCAGTACTCCGTTCTCTGGCGCACGCCGGTGCTGGCCGGCATGCGTCTTCCAATACTGCTCCAGCTCCCTGACGACGTGAAGAACCTGCGGGAGCCCAGCGTAGCGGAACTCGCGGACTCGTTCGTCGAACGCCGCTGGATTGACGCTGGACCAAAGGGTCTGGCGGGCAAGCGCATCGAGTTTCCCGGACTCCAGCTCACCATCACCGATGTGCTGGTGCGCGTCGAAATGCTCGACGGCCGCAAGTGGACGACGATCGTCCATCCCTCGCAGCCCTGGGTCGAGATCGCCGCCTCGCAAACTTGGATGGGAGTGGCGGGCACGTACATCGTGCAGGGCATCCGGCACATCCTCTTCGGCGCCGACCACATGCTCTTTGTGCTGGGCCTGCTGCTGATCGTCAAAGATCGATGGATGCTGCTCAAAACCGTGACTGCCTTCACGGTGGCGCACAGCATTACTCTGGCGATCGCAACCTTGGGCTACGCCGAGGTTCCGGTGCTTCCGCTGAACGCCGCGATTGCGTTGAGCATTCTGTTCCTCGGGCCGGAGATCGTGCGCTCCTGGCGCGGCCAGACCAGCTTCACCATTCGCCATCCCTGGGTGGTTGCTTTCGCATTTGGACTGTTGCACGGCTTTGGATTCGCCAGCGCGCTCACCAGCGCCGGACTTCCGCGACATGAGCTGCCATTGGCGCTCGTCAGTTTCAACGTCGGGCGTCGAACTCGGTCAGCTTGGTTTCATCGGGCTGATTCTGGCGCTGGAGCGCTCCTTCCGCATACTTGAAGTACGCTGGCCGCGTTGGGTGGAAGCACTTCCTGGATACACGGTCGGCTCTCTCGGCGCCTTCTGGACGGTGCAGCGAGTGGTATTGCTTTTTGGAGGCGCGCGATGAGAAGACCACGTCTACCGGGCCTCCACAAAAGTTCGGGTGCCCCACTCAAGCCGTTTTTGCTTGAGTGGGACTTACAAAAGTTGGCGCGGGCACTAATGCCGCTCTTGTTCATTTTCCTCAGCGCTCCCGCAGCCTTCGCGCATCCGCAGAAAGGCGAAGCCACAGGCTTCCTGACCGGCTTCTATCACCCGATCTCGGGACTCGACCACGTGCTGGCTATGGTAGCCGTCGGACTTTGGGGCGCTCAGCTCGGCTCACCCGCCATCTGGCTGCTGCCGGTCGCGTTCCCCATGGTGATGGCAATGGGCGGCATGATGGGCCTGATGGGCATTCCGCTGCCCGGAGTGGAGTACGGCATCGCTTTGTCGGCGATTCTGCTTGGCGCCGCCGTGATGTTCGAGGTGCGTCCCCCGCTTGGCGTTGCCGCCGCGCTGGTTGGCTTCTTCGCCATCTTCCATGGTCACGCTCACGGAGCCGAACTTCCTCCGGGACAAAGCGCCATGCTCTACAGCATTGGCTTTGTGGTTGCGACAGGGTGCCTGCACGCCGTCGGCATCGGCATCGGTACGGTACACCGATGGCAGTGGGGGAAGGCAGCGCTGCGGGCTGCGGGCGGGCTGGTAGCAGTCGGTGGAGCATTCTTCATGTGGAAGGCAATTGCATGATTACAGCGAGCAAATCCCGCCTACCGCTGTACGCCTTTGTCTTCTTTGTGCTCATCATGGGCGCGCTTCCCGCTGAGGCCCACCTCAACTCCACCGGCATGGGGCCGTTCTACGACGGGCTGATGCACTTCCTGATGAGCCCCGAAGACATTGTTCCGGTCCTCGCGCTCGCCTTGTTAGCGGGACTGCGCGGCGCCAGTTACGGACGACGTGCACTGTTCACTCTTCCCGTTGCATGGTTGCTAGGCGGTCTCGCCGGGCTCACCGCAGTTACGGCACAACCCCATCCGTTTATCGCTGCCGCTTGGTTTCTCTTGCTCGGAGGATTGCTGGCCGCCGACGCGAAAGTTTCGTTGCGCGTGACTACGGCCATTGCCGCGCTGCTGGGCATCTATCACGGATACTTGAATGGAACCGGCATGGGTCAGTTCGACACTGCCGCGGTAGCGCTTCTCGGACTGGTATTCGCCGTGTTCGTCCTGGTCGCGCTGGCTGCGGCGTTCGTAGTCCGATTGCGCGCGCACTGGGCTCGCATCGCCGTCCGCGTCGCCGGAAGCTGGATCGCCGCCAGCGGCCTCTTGATGCTTGGGTGGGCAGTTCGAATGCGCTAGACAAACGCTCAGTCCAAACGCCTGCGGAGAGGTGAACCCGTCGCCTCACGCGCCGGCTACGGTTCCCAAGCGAAATCCGCTAGAATACGACCCGTTGTATGCTCCGGAGGTGTCGATGGCAGAAAGCACGGTAATTCCGGCGCCAGCCACCGGCAGCGTCATTTCCATCGGGGAAATCGACATCTTGTGGCTCACTGCCGGTTTGGGATGCGACGGGGAAACCATCGCGATGACCGGCGCGACCCAGCCCAGTATCGAGCAATTGGTCATGGGCACTTTGCCCTGGATTCCGAAGGTCAATTTCTACAACCCATTTCTGGCATTCGAAGTAGGCGACGATTTTCTGCGCCCCTTCCGTGATGCTGCGGAAGGCAAGTCAGGACGACCTTTTATTCTCGTCGTCGAAGGCTCGATCCCTGACGAGAACAACAAGAAGGAAGGCTACTGGGCCTCGTTCGGAACCGATCCGGCCACCGGGCAGCCGATTACCACATGCGAATGGATCGATCGGCTCGCTCCCAAGGCGTGGGCCATTGTTGCAGTGGGCACATGCGCCACCTACGGCGGAATTCACGCCATGGAGGGCAATCCTACCGGTTGCATGGGCCTGCCGGATTACCTGGGCTGGAAGTGGAAGTCGGAAGCGGGGATTGCAATCGTTTGTGTTCCCGGCTGTCCGTCACAGCCCGACAACATAATGGAGACGTTGCTGTACCTCCTTTATATGGTGGCTGGCCGTGCCCCGATGATCCCGCTCGACGATCAGTTACGACCAACCTGGTTGTTTGGCAGCACACTCCATGAAGGCTGTGACCGAGGCGGCTACTACGAACAGGCTGAATTCGCCGACGAATACGGATCTCCGCTGTGCATCGTGAAACTTGGCTGCTGGGGCCCGGTCGTGCAATGCAATGTAGGAAAGCGCGGCTGGATGGGGGGCCTCGGCGGATGCCCGAACGTTGGCGGCATCTGCATTGGGTGTACGATGCCGGGCTTCCCCGATAAATTCATGCCCTTCATGAATCAGCCGCCGGGATCGCTGCTGTCCTCGCAGGCAGTCGAAACCTATGGCCGGGCCATCCACGCTCTCCGCCGTTTTACCCAAGCCTCCTTGAACAAGGAGCCCAGTTGGAGACGCCGGCCGAAAATCCCAGCGCCTGACTGATGGTGTGAGAACCACTGAGATTGGGAATGAGGACAACCGGCGGAACGGGCGATAACGGTATGTCGAACGCTGACACATCGGCGATCGAAGAGCCATTGCTTACTCCAGACGATGCAACTGCGATTCTGGCCGAACTGGCCGGCACCTATTCCAAAGACGCTCGCCAGGCGCCGGGCGCGATTCATCAACTCTTCGAAAGGCTCGGGCACGATGCCGGTGCCGAGTCGCAACCTCCCAATCCCCAGGCCAAGTACCGGGCCTTGCTTGAACAACTGCCCGCAGTTGTATTTATGGCATACATGGATCGGGGAGTGGGCGAAGCATACGTCAGTCCGCAGATCGAAGCGGCGCTAGGCTTCTCGCAGGCGGAATGGCTCGAAGACCCGGTTCTGTGGTATCAGCAGATTCATCCCGACGACAAGGACCGCTGGAGCGCAGAAGCTGCCGACATGTTCCTCTCGGGTAAGCCGCTACGCTCCGCTTACCGGGTGATGGCGCGAGACGGACGCGTCATCTGGTTTCATTGCGACGCCAAGATGATCCGTCGCCCGGACGGCCGCCCATGGTTCATTCAAGGAGTGGCATTCGATATCTCGGACCTCAAACGAACCGAAGAGGAGTTGCAGGAGGAACGCAATTTCGTATCGACGATTCTGGATACCGTCGGGGCGCTGGTGCTGGTGTTGGACCGTGAGGGAGGAATCATCCGCTTCAATCTGTGCCTGCGAGCAGCTAACAGGACGATCTTTCGAGGAAGCGCGCGGCAAGCGGGTTTGGGACCTTTTCGTGGCTCCGGAGGAGAGAGCGCAGTTCCGGGCCGTGTTTCAGCAGGTTTGTGACTCTCCGTCGCGCACACAGCACGAAAGCAGCTGGATCGCCAACGATGGCAGCTATCGCACCATCGACTGGTCAGCGGCGGTCTTGCCGGCCGTCAAGCAGAACCCAATGTACGTCATCCTCTCGGGCATTGATGTCACCGGGCAAAAACGGGCGCAGGCGAGGTTTCGAGGACTGCTGGAAGCCGCGCCTGATGCCGTCGTAGTGGTCAATCAGGCCGGAAGAATTGTCCTGGTGAATGCGCAGGTGGAGAAGTTGTTTGGCTACGGTCGCGAAGAACTGCTGGGCGAGGACATCGAGAAGCTTGTGCCGCTGCGTTTGCGCGGCAGGCCATCCCCGTCACCGGAGAAACTTCTTTGCCGAGCCGCGTGTCAGGCCTATGGGCGCCGGCCTGGAGCTTTACGCCCTGCACAAGGACGGTCATGAATTTCCGGTGGAAATAAGCCTCAGTCCGCTGGAGACGGAAGAGGGAGTGTTGGTTTCGAGCGCCATACGCGACATCAGTGAGCGAAAGCGGCTGGAGAAGACTGTCCTCGATATCAGCGAGCGGGAGCAGCGCCGAATTGGCCAGGATTTGCATGACGGCCTGGGGCAGCACCTGACCGGTATCGCATTCATGACGAAAGTGCAGGAGCAGAAGCTGGCAGAGCGGCGCATTCCTGAGGCGGCAGATGCCGCCAAGATCGTACAGTTGGTCAACGATGCAATCCTGAAGACGAAGGAACTGGCACGGGGACTGCAGCCCGTCCTATCGGATTCCCGCGGACTTATGTCAGCCTTGCAGCTCTATGCAGCCGAAGTCCAGGATCTATTCGGAATCGCTTGCCGCTTTCAGTGCGAACCACCGGTACTCATCGACGATGCTCCAATGGCTGCGCATCTCTATCACATCGCCCAGGAGGCGGTGAACAACGCAGTGAAGCACGGGCGCGCCGAAAATATCCTGATCCGCCTATTCGCCGGAGAACACGACGGCACGCTCCGAATCAGTGATGACGGAGTTGGCATCGAAAGGCCCGTGGCGCCGCATTCCGGTATGGGACTGCACATTATGAATTATCGCGCCGGCATGGTTGGGGGAAACCTGGAAATAAGCAGAGAGCAGCCGAAGGGCACAACGGTGACCTGCCGTTTTCCGCTCATCGCAACGGAGCGAAGCGAGAGGCCAAATCCATGAGTCACAGCGGTGTGGCAGGGAAGAAGAGTCGGGTCTTCGTCGTCGATGATCATCCCATCGTGCGCCAGGGATTGGCGTTGCTCGTCAACGGGGAGCCGGACCTGACGGTGTGTGGTGAGGCCGAAGATGCGCACAAGGCGATGCAATCCGTCAGCGCGACAAAGCCGGACATCCTCGTGCTGGATATCTCACTGAATGGTCCGGATGGTTTGGACCTGTTGAAGAGCGTCCGAACCAGGCATCCGGATCTGCCCGTCCTCGTTCTCTCCATGCATGACGAATTGATTTATGCCGAACGCGCGCTACGGGCCGGAGCTCAAGGCTACATCATGAAACAAGAGGCCACTGATAAGGTGCTGGTGGCCTTGCGCCGTATACTTGGCCGGGAAATTTATGTCAGTGAGCGGATCGCCAACCGCATGCTCCAGCACTACATTGGAAGTCCGGCCGTAGGCACGCCTTCCTCTATTGCTGGTCTCACGGACCGTGAACTGGAAGTCTTCCGCCTCATCGGCGAGGGTCATTCGACCCGTCAGATTGCAGAAGAACTGCACATCAGCGTCAAGACCGTCGAATCGTACCAAGCCCACATCAAGGAAAAGCTGTCCTTGCGGAGTGCTCGCGAGCTGGTGCAGCACGCCATCCGTTGGACGATTAACGAAAACACCGCCTGAAGACATCCTTCCCGGGCGCTCTCCCGAATCCAATATTTTGCCTACTGTACTTGCCGCATCGGGGAATCCCCTACCCTCTCAGTAGGGTTTCGCAGTAGCAGAAAACTAGGCTGCTCCCGCTTGTAGCTACCTCTCGTATTCCCGATTCTATCTGTCGATATCTTCCCGCAAGAGTGCGTGGGCACTCGCGCGGTTGGTCTGAATATAAGGTCATTCTGGAGACCGCATGTGCGCCTTGGATAGCTCTTTGAGCATTCGGGGCGTAAACGGTCGTGGACTGCCGGTCCGCGAAAGACCGGCACTCGAAAGGAGTCCGCTATGGCAGCGGAAGCAGTTCCGCACGGTCGCGCCACGCAGAAGGCCCCGGCCGTCTCCGATATACACGTTCTTTGGATGACGGCCGGCCTGGGCTGTGATGGGGACTCTGTCTCCATCACCGCAGCAACCCAACCCAGCATTGAAGACGTATTGCTGGGGGCCATCCCCGGTCTGCCGACCGTCCACCTGCACAATCCCGTACTGGCGTACGAAGTGGGAGATGATTTCCTCAAATACTGGTATTTGGCCGAAGAGGGCAAGCTGGATCCGTTTGTGCTCGTGGTGGAAGGCTCCATCCCCAACGAGAAGATCAAGAGTGAGGGATACTGGGCAGCGCTCGGGACCGACCCCAAAACCAACCAGCCCATCACCACCAATGAGTGGATTGACCGTCTCGCTCCCAAGGCATTGGCGGTCGTGGCCTGCGGCACTTGCGCAACTTACGGGGGCATCCACGCTATGGAAGGCAATCCTACCGGGTGCATGGGACTTGCCGACTATCTGGGATGGGGTTGGACGTCGAAGGCCGGCCTGCCGATCGTGAATGTTCCCGGATGTCCCGTGCAACCGGACAACTTCATGGAGACGCTCCTCTACCTGCTCTATCAGGTAGCGGGCCGGGCGCCCATGATCCCGTTGGATGATCAGTTGCGGCCCAAGTGGCTGTTCGGCAGGACGGTCCACGAAGGTTGCGATCGCGCCGGCTATTATGAGCAGGGCGATTTCGCCGAAACCTATAGCTCTCCCAAATGCATTGTGAAGCTTGGCTGCTGGGGTCCGGTGGTCAACTGCAATGTCCCCAAGCGCGGTTGGATGGCCGGAATTGGTGGCTGCCCCAATGTAGGCGGCATCTGCATCGGCTGCACCATGCCCGGATTCCCCGACAAGTTCATGCCCTTCATGGACGAACCACCGGGTGCGACGGTCTCCTCGGGACTGATCGGCGCTTACGGCCGCGCCGTCACTGCGCTGCGTACTCTGACGAATGCCAGTGTCAACAAAGAGCCAAAGTGGCGGCACGCGCGTGCGGAACTCACCACCGGCTATCACCCGAGATCTTACTGAGAGGAGCCATCGTAATGAGCACGATTACCGCACCGACCAAAGAGCTTGCCAGCAAGGGGAAAAACCTGGTCGAGATGAACTGGGACCCCATTACGCGTATCGTGGGCAGCCTGGGCATCTTCACCAAGATCGACTTTGAGAACCGTCTTGTGGCGGAGTGTCACAGCACCTCGTCGATCTTTCGTGGCTACAGCATCTTCATGAAGGGGAAAGATCCGCGCGACGCCCACTTCATCACCAGCCGCATCTGCGGCATCTGCGGCGACAATCACGCCACCTGCGCCACCTATGCGCAGAACATGGCTTTCGGCGTGCGCCCGCCCGCAATGGCCGAGTGGATCGTCAATCTTGGCGAAGCCGCCGAGTACATGTTCGACCACAACATCTTCCAGGACAACCTGGTAGGTGTGGACTTTTGCGAGCAGATGGTCAAGGAAACCAACCCCAGCGTGCTTGCCAAGGCGGAAAAGACCGCCGCCTCGGGCGCCAAGCTGCATGGCTACCGCACCATCGCCGATATCATGCGAGCTCTCAATCCGTTTACCGGTGACCTTCTACCGGGAGGCATTGCAGATGAGCCGCATGACCCGGGAGATGTTCTGCCTGATGGAAGGCCGCCACGTGCATCCTTCCACTCTCTACCCCGGCGGCGTCGGGACCGTACCTACGGTTCAGCTCTTCACCGACTACCTGGTTCGCCTGATGAAGTACGTGGAGTTCATGAAGAAAGTCGTCCCGTTGCACGATGATCTCTTCGACTTCTTCTACGAGGCATTGCCGGGATACGAGGAGGTTGGGCAGCGAAGAATACTTCTGGGGTGCTGGGGATCGTTCAACAACCCCGACGTCTGCGACTACACCTACAAGAACATGACGGAGTGGGGTCGTGGGATGTACGTCACGCCGGGCGTGGTGGTTGATGGCAAGCTCGTTACCACTGACCTGGTGGACATCAACCTGAATATCCGCATTCTGCTGGGTAGTTCTTATTACGACGACTGGCAGAGTTCCGAGACGTTCGTAAAGACCGACCCGCTGGGTAACCCGGTAGACAAGCATCATCCCTGGAACCAGACCACGATACCGCGTCCGCAGAAGCGGGATTTCAACGGCAAGTACACATGGGTCATGTCGCCGCGATGGTACGACAAGCGCACCGGCGATCATCTCGCTCTCGACACCGGGGGTGGTCCGATTGCCCGCCTTTGGGCGACTGCCTTGGCCGGCTTAGTGGACATCGGCTACATCAACGCCACGGGACACAGCGTAAAGATGTACCTGCCCAAGACCGCATCTCTGCCCGAGGTCGAGTTCGAATGGAAGGTTCCCAAGTGGAGCAATGCCATTGAGCGCGACCGCGCACGAACCTACTTCCAGGTGTACGCTGCCTGTGCCGCACTGCATTTCATGGAGCAGGCGATGGAAGAGCTGCATGCCGGCCGCACTAAGACCTGGTCGGACTTCAAGGTACCGGAGGAAGCCATCGGATGCGGCTTCCATGAAGCCGTTCGTGGCGTGCTTTCGCATCATGTGGTGATCCGCAAAGGTAAGATTGCGAATTACCATCCTTATCCCCCCACGCCGTGGAACGCTAACCCGCGCGATGTGTATGGCACCCCCGGTCCCTATGAAGATGCGGTGCAAAATACGCCGATCTTCGAGGAAAACGGTCCCGACAAATTCAAGGGCATCGACATCATGCGGGCTGTTCGCAGCTTCGATCCGTGTCTGCCCTGCGGCGTGCATATGTATCTGGGAGATGGAAAGGTGCTTGAGACGCGGCATTCGCCGATGCTGGGTCTCGAGCCTTAGGCTTTCGCCGGCGATCGTTGGGTGCTCGCTGGACGCACGATGGATGCGCTTTGCGTTGGTTTGTTCTGAAGGAGGATTGTGGCCGACGATAGGGACTTGCAAAAGAGCGCACAGAGAATCGGCAGCCTGGTGCATGATCTGGAAACGATCGCCGATCCTGCGGCCAGGGCGCGGAGCAAGGAACTAGTGCAGCTGTTGCTTGACCTGCATGGGGCAGGACTTGAGCGGATGCTGGACATTGTTTTCCGCTCCGGCGAGCCAGGCCTGAAAGTAATTGACGAGTTCGATCAGGACCCGCTTGTCAGTTCCCTGCTGGTTCTCTACGGAATCCATCCCGAGGACTTGCAGACTCGCGTGGAGCGCAAGATCACGCAGATCCGGTCGAAACTTCACAAGATGGGCGCTGATGCGCAACTGGTCAGCGTGAACGAAGGCGAAGTGCGCTTGCGGGTCACCATCGATGGGCACGGATGTGGATCTACCAAGCGAACGGTGCAGTCGACGCTGGAAGAGTCCCTTTACGAAGCCGCACCGGACCTGACTTCGCTGATCGTGGAGGGTCTGGAGGAGCCAGCGGCGTCCGGCTTCGTCGCGGTTGAGATGCTCCTGGGAACTGCTCCGCATCTTCCGGCTCCAGCACTCAGTGGTGAGGGCATCAGCTCACAATCGCGCCCATAGACACAGCCGTTTGGCCGTTTGGAAAACGGAGCCCATGCAAGAGATAGCCCAGGCTTTCGAAGCTCTCCGCCGATTCGGGCGCAGGCAGGAGCGCGCGGAGGTCTGTGAGCTATGCAGGGCCTTCCTGGCGCCCGAACATCCGCACCTCATCGAGCTGACACAGCGCAGGCTGGTTTGCGCCTGCGATGCTTGCAGCTTGTTGTTCCACCCTGAACGCCCGGGAGCGAAATACAAGCGCGTGCCCCGAGACGCGCGCTTGTTAGCCGACTTTCAGATAACTGACACTGATTGGGACAGCTTGCTGATTCCCATCAACCTGGCTTTCCTTCTTCACAGCAGCCTGGACAAGCGGGTGAGCGCCTTCTACCCCAGTCCGGCAGGCGCAACCGAGTCGCTGCTGGCGCTCGAGGCCTGGCAGCGGATCGTGCAGAGCAACCCCGCCCTCAACGAAATGGAAACGGACGTGGAGGCTCTGCTGATAAACCGCGTCGGACATGCGCGTGGAGCATCGCTCGCGGAGTATTACATCGCGCCCATTGATGCCTGCTACCGGCTCGTAGGTCTAATCCGGATGCATTGGCATGGCTTGTCTGGGGGCACCGAGGTTTGGCAGGAGATCGGCGATTTCTTTTCGCAACTGCGGTCGCAGGCACACGTGGTGAACGAGAGGATGCATGCCTGATCTCACCTTTCAGATCGAAGGCGCTTCTGTGGGCGAGTTCACTGCCACTCCACAAATTGCGTTCAAGCTGCGTCTCACGAATCTCACATCAGGGGAAACCGTTCACACGGTCTCACTGCACTGCCAGATTCAACTCGAGGTAACGCGAAGGAGTTACACGAACGAGGACAAGGAAAAGTTGTGCGACCTGTTCGGCCAGGCCCATCGTTGGAGTCAAACCCTGCGCAACCTTCTTTGGACTAACGTCGACATAAACGTCCGCGGCTTTGAAGACACGACTCTGGTTGATCTTCCGGTGCCGTGCACCTTCGATTTCAATGTGGCCGCCACCAAGTACTTCCATGCTCTGGGTGATGGAGACGTACCGCTTTGCATGATGTTCAGCGGCACGGTCTTCTATTCGCAGGACGGCGGTAGCCTCCAAGTTGCACCAATCTCCTGGGAGAAGGGAGCTCGCTTCAGCCTTCCGGTGAAGGTATGGCGCGACATGATGGAGTCGTACTACCCCGGCGGCGGTTGGCTTTATCTGCGGCGTGATGTCTTCGAGCGCCTTTATGCCTACAAAGTGCGACATCAGATTGGGACGTGGGAACAGGCGCTGGAAAGCATGCTGGAGGCAGAGGAGTCGGTGCGTTTATGAATCTCCAGTGGGTCGACCAGATCGCGAAGGCCGTGCTCTACGAGGGGTACATGCTCTATCCTTATCGGCCCTCGTCGGTGAAAAATCAGCAGCGCTGGAATTTTGGGGTGGTGTATCCGAAGGCCTATAGCGATGCGCAAGGAGGCGAGGAGCCCTCCAGCATGCGCATCGAATGCCTGATTACCGGGAGCGTGCAAACGGCCCTCGAAGTGAGGTTGCGTTTCCTGCATTTGCGAACCCGCTTCGAGGGCCGGTCTCCGACGACTTCTTCGCAACTGCCCAATGGCTGGCAGGAAGCTGTGGAGCGGGATGTCAGCCTGCCCGGACTGAGCTTGGAGCATATACTTCAGGGCGCACGAAAGCACCTATTCTTTTTTCCAAACCAAACGGAAGTTGAGCCGAAGCGCGACAAGAAGGCCGAGGCCGGTGGGTGCGTTATGCATCGGCAAGCGGCCGTCGAGGGCTGGTTCGAGGTGATGGCAACGAGAGTTCTCCCGGAGGCCTTCAAACTCAGCATTGTGGTGCGCAATACCTCGCCAATGGATACTCCAGCAGCCAGCCGTGATGACGCGCTGATGCAGTCTCTGGTTTCAACCCATCTGATCCTGGGCGCGGAAAATGGGGAATTCATTTCCCTGCTTGAGCCTCCCTCAGAGCTACAGGAATTGGCTGCGCAGTGTGTGAATGTCGGGGTGTGGCCTGTGCTGGTGGGGGAACAGGGGCAGCGTGACACTGTTCTCGCATCGCCCATCATCCTCTACGACTATCCTCAAATCGCTCCCGAAAGTGTCGGCGACCTATTCGACGGAACCGAAATCGACGAGATCCTTTCCCTCCGCATCATGACGCTCACCGACGAGGAGAAGCGCGAGATCCGCGAGTCCGATGAACGGGCCCGGCAAATTCTGGAGAGGACCGAAGCCATGCCGGCGGAGCAGTTCATGAAGCTGCATGGAGCGGTGCGCAGCCTGCGCCCACTCGGGGAGGACCGACGGTGAACGAGTGGGAATGGCAGGTTCTGGAGGACAGAACGCCGGTCGAACACCTGATGATCGGCGACACCAGGGTAAGAGTTGGAGACCGCGTTCGTCTCCGTCCCCGCAACGGTGGCGACGTGCTGGACATTGCTCTGGCCGGACAAGTCGCCCTCATCGAAAGCATCGAGCAGGACTATGAAAGCAAGATTCATGTTTGTGTCGTGCTCGATGCCGATCCCGGCAGGGACCTGGGCCTGCTTCGGCAGCCCGGACACCGCTTCTTCTTCGAAGCTGACGAACTCGAAGCTCTGCCACCCGATGAAGCGCGCCCAGAAATCGCGACGGAACCTCCACGAGTGCTGGTTGCCGGCATCGGAAACATTTTCTTCGGAGATGACGGATTTGGCGTCGAGGTGGTAAAGCGCCTGGTCGCAGGAAATCTTCCGCCCGGGGTGCGGGTTCTGGACTTCGGTATCCGCAGCCTGGATCTGGCGTATGCACTACAAGACGAGTATGAGACGACAATCCTGGTCGATGCGTACCCTCACGGCCAACCGCCGGGCACGGTGTCGCTCATCGAACCCGATCTGGACAATCTCGGAGAGCCCGATACCGCCGTTATCGAGGCGCACGCCATGAACCCGCTCATCGTACTGCGGATGGCGGCTGCAATGAATGCCAAGCCGAAGAACGTCCTGCTGGTTGGCTGTGAGCCGCTCAGTTTTGGGGGCGAAGAAGGGCAGATGGGGTTGAGCAAACCAGTCCAGGCCGCAGTTGAGGAAGCGGCCAAGTTGGTGATGGCTACGGTGGACAGGGTTCTCCAGCAAGAACAGTAAGGAACCAAACAAATTATTCAGCAACATTGATAGGAGAGTGTCGTGGCAGAAAATAACAATCGCGATTACGCGCCCGATAAGGACACACTGATAATGCTCAGCGGCGTGGCCTTCATGGTGTTTGGTGTAGGACTCATTCTTTCCAATCCGCTGGTGCGACGCTATCTCGACCGGATGGGGATTGGCAACCTGGCGCAGAGCGCGCTACCCGACCTGGATCGGTATCTCCGCCTGCGGTCGATGTAGTCGGCTTGGAGAAGACATCGGCGGCCGCCGTTTACTCAAATATCCGGCGTTTCACCCTGCTCGTTCCACGTTTGCCAACACTGCAGAGTTGAGAACTTCAGGAGGGTCGTAATCGTGTGTTCAGCAACCGATGCGGCAGAACCATTGCCGAAAGAGGATTCTATTCGCTACGTTCTCGATGCCAGGAAGGGCAGTTTCACCGCGCAGGCATTCGCCACTGGCATCCTTTCGGCGTTTGGACACAGTCCGAGGATTGCGATAAGGGAGTTTGCAGGTGAAGCTCGGTTCTCCGTCGCCGACACAACGATCGAAGATGCCCACCTTCGGGCAACAGTTCAGACTCGCTCTCTGGAAGTCATCGATGACATGCGGGAGAACGACCGCAAAGAGATCCACCGTCAGATGTACGAGGAAGTACTAGAGACCGATCGCTTCCCTGAAATCCAGTATGAATGCTCGCGCGTCTCCGCCAGCGGGGACGGTGATAGCTACTGGGTGGCATTGAATGGCGATCTGACGTTGCACGGCGTCACCCGCCCGCTCCCGATATCGGCTAGAGTTCGCATCAGTGGTGATACCTTGCGAGCGTCTGGAGAATTCATGGTGAAGCAAAGCGACTACGAAATTGCTCCGGTGAAAGTGGCTGGAGGCGCCCTCAAACTTAAAGACGAAGTGAAGGTTACCTTCGACATCGTCGCCCGCAAAGAGTAGAGGCAAGATCCACCCATACTCCTAGTCTCGCTCGTCTGTGCCGTTGCTGGCGGGAGGTTCCGACCTGATACTTCAAAGCTTCACCGGCTAGCTACTTTCCGGCGCAAAAGTGAGGGGCCAGGATCTCTGGAATCCGCCTGTAACCCAAGCTCAAGGTGCTCGAACGCACAACTTGAAGAAAGTTCTTGCTTTTCGCTGGAAGATATGTTTCATGTATGAGCATGAAACATATTTCCCCCAGGAAGCGCGCCCAGGTGCTCCGCGGCCTTCCCGACCTGGGCGACATCCTGCGCGGGTCGCTCTTGCAGCGGATCATCCGTCACCGTCAGGGGTGCCCTAAATGTGAACGAGGTGAAGGGCACCCGGTCGCGGTACTGGCGGTCACCTATCCTGGACGGCGGGTCCGACATATCAGTTTGCGCAGCGAACAAGTCCCCGCGGTGCGGCGACAGCTGGAGAATTTCCAGCGGCTGAAGGCGGACCTGGAGCAGATTTGCGAACTCAATCAACAGGCCTTACGCGCCGATGTAGGGGGCGTGAAGTCTCGGAGGCGCCACCGTGATTGATCTCCGCCGCCAACAGCATAGCTTCGGCGATGGGTTCATCCGCGAAACCGTCGACGAGTTGTGGGAAGGCTGGATGCGCCATGCCGACGACATCCTAGCCGACGAAGAGCTATTGGAGATTTGTCCATCACGCTTTGCAACGCCGCCGCCCACGCAGTCGCACGCACGGTCGGCCAGGTACGCCTGCGGAAGTGGTACTCAGGATGTTGCTCCTGAAGCACATTCGGGACTGGAGCTTTGCTGACTTAGAACGAGAAACTCGCGGCAATCTGCTGTACCGCGAGTTCACCCGGATCGGAGCCGCGAAGGTGCCCGATGCCAAGACCTTGGGGCGGCTGGCTCAAGCCTTGGGACCGGACGTCATTGAGAAGATCCATGGCCGCATCGTTGCGCTGGCGCAGGAGCGCGCTATCGTTAAAGGACGCCGCATGCGCGTGGACACTACGGTCGTGGAAACCAACATTCACTATCCTACCGACAGCGGACTCCTGGGAGACGGAGTGCGGGTGCTTACGCGCTTGAGGAAGAAGGTGACCGCAATCGCCGGAGAGGCGGGAACCCAACTACGAGACCGCAAGCGGAGCATGCAGCGTCGCCTGGTCGAGATGGGCCGGGCGACTCGCAGCAAGGGTAAAGTGGCCCAGGAGAAAGTCCAGACGATTTATCGCAAAGTGGTGGACATCACCAGCCGTGTGGTAGGCCAGGCCAAGAAGTTTTCCGCCGAAATTAGCCACGGCACTAAGCACGCAGCGGACGTTCTACAACAAGCCATGTTGGCGGGACTGCGGTGCGAACTGGACGGGTTCGTTACCCTCGTGCAGCAAGTGATTCGTCAGACCAAGGCGCGCGTCTTCGGCGGCAACCCTCGGGCAGAGAACAAACTGGTCAGCATCTTCGAGCCCGACACGGAAATCATTCGCAAAGGCAAGGCCAGCAAGCCCACCGAGTTCGGCAAGATGGTGAAGATCCAGGAAGCTGAGAATCAGATCATCACTGCCTACGAGGTCTACGATCAGCGGCCACTGGATCGCGATCTGTTGATCCCGGCGGTAGAACTCCATGAACAGCGTTTGGATCGCGTGCCGGAAATGGTGGCTGGAGATGCCGGGTTCTACTGTGCGCAAGGAGAAGCCACAGTTCATGCAATGGGAGTAAAGCGGGTGTCCATCCCAAATCACTTCACCAAGAGCAACCAACGACGACGACAGCAAAAGCAACGCTGGTTCCGCAAGGGGCAAAAGTGGAGGACAGGTTGTGAGGGCAGAATCAGTGTACTCAAGCGCCGGCACGGTCTGGATCGCTGCCGATACAAAGGAAGGGCGGGGATGAAGCGATGGGTAGGCCTTGGAGTAATCAGCGACAACCTCATCAACATGGGCCGAGCTCTCGCTCAGTAGCCGCTCCTCGGCTCGGTCCCATGCCCTGCTGCCGACCCGTCTGTCACTCGATTTTCACTAAAATCGACTTTTGCGCCGGAAAGTAGCTAGAGCATAGTGTTCGACGATTGACAATGCACACCGAAAAAAAGGGCGCCTGGAGTGGCGCCCTTCGGAAGCGAAAAGGTTATTTTCCCCTTCTGCCCTGCGGGGTTCCGACGCCGGTGCATTGATCGTAGCCCTTTACAGCGTTGTGTCCGGGTCCATTCGATCCCGTTTTGACATCGTAGAAGTTCTGGGGATATCCCGTGGCTTCTTCGAGTTGACTGTAGAGAAGGTCGTTTTCGGCGGTATGGTAGTAGCCGCCGCCCGAAGGTGCCTGTCCAAGCCCCTGAAGACGAGCTCGGCATCGAGGGGCTTGCGAGCCGAAAGCTCGCCAAGGCTATAGAGTTGGCGCGACAGGCGGGGCAATTGCCCCCTGATCGCATCGGAGAGGAGGACAATCTCATCAATTTCCTGCTCGCTTCGCAGCAGTTTGAGCAGGCTCGGGTGGTCATTCAGGAGGCCCAAAAGCGTAATTTGGACAGCTATTTCACCCACTCTGCGCTGTATGCCCTTGGCTTCCTCACCTCAGACCGATTAATCATGGCCGAGCAACAGCACTGGTTCACCGCGAACCGAGTGGTTGAGAATTTCGGCTTATCTCTTGCATCGGACACTGAGGCATATGCAGGCCACTTAGGAGCGGCACGTGAGTTGACTGAGAGGGCTGTTGATTCTGCAGTGCGGGCCGACAACATTGAGGAGGGAGCACTGTGGTGGGAGAATGACGCCTTGCGCGAAGCGGCTTTCGGTAATGTCAGGGCCGCACAGGAGGCGGCGGGGGCGGGACTCAAACTGAATCCCAACAGCGTCATGGTGCAGGTCGAAGCTGGCCTCGCATTGGCGATGTGCGGCAACGCGGCGCAAGCTGAATCGATAGTAAAAGACCTGAATGAAAATTATCCGCTCGACACCCAGGTGCAGTCGCTTTGGCTGCCCGCAATTCGGGCACAGCTCGCGTTGAGTCATGAGCATGCGGCCGAGGCGGCCAACCAATTACAAAGTGCATCGCCGCCCATTGAGTATGGAGCTAGTCCATCCATTCTTCAGAATACCTGCCTGTACCCAACCTACATTCGAGGCCAGGCGTACTTACAGTCTGGGCAAGGTGCAGCGGCTGCTGCAGAGTTCCAAAGGATTCTCGATCACAGTGGCATGGTCTGGAACTGCTGGACGGGCGCTCTGGCGCGTCTCGGGGTTGCTCGAGCAAACTCCTTGCTGGCAGACCGATCAAAAGGAGCCGAAGCGGATGCCGCTACTGTCAGGGCGGCCGCCGGCTACGAAGACTTTCTCACCCTCTGGAAAGATGCCGATCCCAACATTCCCATCTACCATCGGGCCAAAGCGGAGTACGCGAACTTACATTGATCAGCTGTGCGTCACTCACGGATCTCCACGAGGCCGTGGGAGAGACTGCAGTCCCGCCCGTTGCGCCGGCCGTCGCAAATGCAATCTTCGCGGCCACCGGAAAGAGGATACGTCAACTGCCGATTACGGCCGCGAAACTGAATGACGCGTGAGGCTAACTATAGAAGAAGATGTAAGTGCGCAACTAGCAACTCCCTTGAAGCAACACTCTCCGCATCGTCGGTGTCTAGCGTGGTGCATCTCCCCGCATGACCGGTTGTTTCGCAGCGCTCCACTCGCTATACGAACCGTCGTACATCGCAGCATCGATGCCCAGATACCGGGCGAGGAAATAGGTGTACGAAGCCTGCAATCCCACTTCGCAATAGGAGACTTCCTTCTTGTTTCCGCTTACACCAGCGGTGGCGAAGAGCTGTCGAAGTTGCTGAGGCGACTTCAATAGTGCTTCCTTCTCGCTGACCAACGCGTTCTCCCAGTAAAACGACTCAGCCCCGCTCAGGTGTCCGGACCGGTAGCGCTTGGAAGGACGCGCATCGATGATGACCACATCTTTATCGGGGCTATCCACGAGCTTCTTCATGTAATCCATCTTCGCGACGATCTCCGGATGTAGGTGGACCGTCAGATTTCCGGGCGTTATGGTTGGAGTCTCCGTCGAAATGGGCCGCTTTTCGCGCACCCATTGATCGAGGCCTCCGTCGAGCAGCGCCGCCTGATCTCCGTGGCCAAGATAGTCCATAGTGAAGAACAGCCGGGTCGCCATCGGGTCCCAATCGGGCGCGTAATAAACCACTCGCGAGTCGTCGCCAATACCTATTTCCTGCAGGTTCTTCTTCAGTTGGTCCGGTGGCAGCAATTCCACCTGCGGAGGAGTGTGGTGGTCGACGAATTTGTCCATCAAGAGAAACCGGGCTCCGGGTATGTGTGACGCTCGGTAGTCGCCTTCATCGTGGCCGATGTGCACGATTACAAGCTTGGGGTCGTTGAGATGATCGGCAAGCCATTGGGTTGAAACCACAAGCTCCGGGTGCGTTGCACCGGTGCTGGCAGGAGTGTCGCTGGCAGCAAAACCCGCGAGGGTTACTAGAACGACTGTGGCAAGGAAGATACTGTTGACTACGTTGCGTTTCATCTCAAGCTCCAAACCCATTGCGATTTTGAAAAATCCCAGCGCCCTGAAATAGCGCTCTCACGGATGAGCCGCGCTCGCATTGCCTCGCTGCGGCGAGAGCACCAGATCGTTGCCCGTGCTCACCCACTCGTAGACTGAGCCGTCGTACATCGCAGCCTTGTACCCCAGATATTTCGCAACGAAGTACGAGAATGACGACTGCATGCCGGTGCGGCAGTACGTAATTACCTTCTGGTTCGGCTGGACCGCCGACGCGAACAATCGCTTGAGCTGAGACGGTGCCAGCAACTCGGGATCAGCGTCGGAACGAATCAGCTTTTTCCAGAACAAGCTTCGCGCTCCCGAGATGTGACCAGCTTTTGCGACAGCCTCCGATCTGACGACTCCGTCAAACTCGTTGACGGGCCGTGCGTCGAGCAGGACATACGAGGATCCATCCGATGCTGATAACGACCGACTGAGTTCGCGCATCTCCGATGTGCTGACCAGGATGTCAGTCCGCGGACGCTGCGTGAAAGACGCTGCCACCGGATGTACCTGGTCCCGCGACAGCGGCCTGCCTTCCGCGATCCATTTCTCCAATCCGCCATCGAGAAGTGCGGCGTGGTCTCCGTGGCCCAGATAGTCAAGCGTGAAGTAAGCGCGCGCGGCGTACATTCCGCCTCGATCTCCGAGAAGAATCACTCGCGAGCGGTCGCTAACCCCGAGGCTCTCAAAGAGCGTCTGCAGCTCGGCCACCGGGGGTAACTCATTCAACGAATCCTTCTTTTGTTCAACCAATTCGTTGAGCGGCAGAAAACGCGAGCCGGGTATATGGCCTTCATCGAACCGAGTTCGATCCTGGCCCACATACAGCACCACAAGATCGCGGTCGGCGAGATGCTCCTGCAGCCAGGAGGTGGATACCAGCATTTCGGTGCGCACCGCCGGAGACCCAGCGGTCGCATCACTCGACTCGCTTCCGCGCACACCAGGAGCAAGCACGGTCGCCCCAACGAGCGCAATCGCGGCTTTGGTCGCTATCGTTTTCAGCACCACTTCTCCATCTCTGTCACACATCATTCCACTCTCAGCAACACGACCGGATCGAGTTTCGCCACGCGAGTCAGCGGCACAAGCGACGATACGGCTGCCACTGCCAGCAAGAGGGCCGAGGACGCTGCGAAAGTCACGGAGTCTCGTGGCCCAACGCCGAAAATAACGCCGGACATCGAGCTCGAGAACAGCCACGCCATGCCGAAGCCGGCGCCCAGTCCGGCGACGATCAGGATCAGCGACTGGCACATCATTGAGCCGATTACCCGCGTCGCCGTAGCGCCCATGGCGAGGCGAACGCCGATCTCGTGCCGGCGCTCGCCGACCGAGAGAGCCATCATTCCGCTGATGCCCGACGCCGTGATGCACAGGGCGACGATCGCAAAGGCGGAGAGCAACACCGTGATCATGCGTCGCGGCGCCAGCGATTCCCTGCGGACTTGGAGCATTGGCTGCACGTCGGTGACGACAGAGTCCGGATCGAGGTCGTGCGCAATCCACCTAACCTGCTGGGCCAGCTCCGGCGAGCTCTGCGAGCTCCGCAGCAGAATGCTCATGACGTTGCTATGATGCGTTTCCGCCAGAGATCCATACACCTCGTCAACCGGCTCTTTGTCGAGACCCTGCTGGCGAACATCGCTCGCCACACCGACGATCGTGAGCCACTTCCCGGGGGCGATGGAAATCTGTTTGCCCAGCGGACTCTGGTTCGGCCAATAATGGCTGGCCATGTGCTGACTAACGATCACGACCGGAAATGGGTGACCGTCATCGAGCTCGGTGAAACCGCGGCCTGCCTTAATGTGCATACCGATGGTGCGGAAGTAGTCGGGCGTCACGACCCGCCCATTAATCAGACTACGATCGCTGACCGGCGTGTCGCGAATCTCGACCGGCGTGCTTCCTTCCGCGTCGCGCGCGTACAGCGGAAAAGCGCTCGCCAGCGCCGCCGACTCTACGCCGGGCAGCTTGCGCGTCCGCTCCAGCAGGTCCTGGAAGAAGGCAGGGTGATTCGCATTCAGGACGTAAATGCGCGCCGTAAGCACTCCGCTCGGGCGTGAAGCCGGCATCGATGTGCTCCAGTTGAATCAGGCTACGCAGGGTGAGGCCTGCTCCCACCAGCAACACCACAGATAGGGCCAGTTGCACCACCAGCAGAACTGCACGCGCTTTTCGGCTGGAGCGGCTCGGAAGATTGGCGTTCCCCCAGCCCTCCTCAGCAAATAGTGCGGTGTGGCGCACAGCCAGAGCCGGCACCAGCCCCACGGCAACTCCGCAGGCCACCGATAACACCATGCAGAATGCGATTACCTGAGGTGTGATGCGCAGTTGTGATGCTAGGCTGGTGAACCTTGCCGTGTAGTGCACCATCGTACCGAGGCTTGAGAAGGCGAGCACGAATCCCAGCCCGCCCCCTATCAGGGCTAGCAACACGGCTTCGGTCACCAGGCTGCGAACGATGCGCGCACGGCTGGCTCCCAGGATGGTGCGCAGGGTCAACTCTCGCGTGCGCGCGGTCATGCGCGACAGCATGATGTTGGCCACATTGCTGCAGGCAAGCAGCAACAGCAAGCCGACGGCAGCGGCAAGAACTATGAGTACCGGACGTATGTTGCGTGTCAGTTCCTGATGCACCGGCTCGAGCTTCACGTCGTATCCCTTGGCTGCGGGATAGTCGTCCGGATACTTCGTTCGCAGCCCTTCCGCAACCCGGCTTATGTCGGCCTGGGCCTGGGCCAGCGTGATGCCGGGTTTCAGGGTTGCGAATACCTGCATCATGTGCCAGTTGCGATCATGGAGGGCATGTTCACCGGAGCGAGTGGGACACGCTGAGGTCGGCATGTACACATCGACCTCCTCCGGAAATTGAGGGATGGGAGGCAGCACACCTATAACAACGTGCTGCTTGTCGTTCATGGAGTACTTTTGACCGACGACGGTCGGATCTCCTCCGAAGCTGCGCTTCCAGAATTTGTAGCTCAGAATGAGCACGGGATGCGCGCTGGGCCTATCGTCCTCCGGCATGAACGTCCTGCCATAGAGCGGACTGACACCGAGTATCTGGAAGAAGTTGGCCGATACCACTCCGGTATCGACCCGCTCCGGCTCCCGGCCACCGAGCAGGCTGAAGGTCATCGCGTGGAACTCGACCACCGAATCGAGGGTGTGGTTCTGCGCTTCGGTAGTCTTCGATCTCCTTTACCGAGAACGGCATAGCGTCGACACCTACGGCGGGCTGCTGCTGCTGCAGATGCACCAGGTGGTTGCCGCCGGAGAATGGCAACGGCTGAATGAGAATGGCGTTGGCTGCGGTAAAGGCTGCGGTGCTTGCGCCAATGCCAAGCCCAAGAATGACAATCATGACCAGTGTGAACCCGAGTTCCTTGCGCATCATGCGCAACGCGTAGTCGGTGTCCTGGAAGAGGATTTGCTGGTGCTCACGAAATGCCGTAACCACGAGACCGCTATAGGTCTCCCACCAGAAACGCGCGTGCGAGCGTGACCCTGCCATCTGCGCATCGCGATGCTGATCGCGAAAGACGGTTTCCATCTCGCCCGCGAATTGCTCGCGGAACTCGGACGGAAACAGCCGCAGAAAGCATCGGAACACGCGCTCCGAAAATGGCCGGTTGGCGTTGCTGGTGGAAGCCATCACATGCCTCGCGCTACGCGGTCTCCGGCCCCAGCACGTGCTTGGCACGCGCCATGGCGAGTACGCGCTGCATCCGGTCGGCTTCGGCTTCGGCCAGCAGCAAGGCCGAGTTTGGTCAGTCGGTAATAGCGCCGCCGCTGGTCATCCAGACTGAAGTCGGGACGGTCTTCCGATTCTTCAATCATGCGATCGTCGAGCAGGCGCTTGATGATTCCGTAGAGCGTTCCTGCGCTCAGCCGCACTTCGCCACCGGTGCGGCGGACGATCTCCTTGCTGATGATGTAACCGTGCTTCTCGCCGTCGGCGAGGGCCAGCAGCACATGAAAGACCGCCGGCGTCAGCGGCAGGTACGATTCGATGGTTCGTTTCTTGCCCAATGGATTGGCTCTTCGCTTCCCTGTGCGGCGCGGCTCAAGCAACTCCTGACCACGCCCGTCACAAAATTCTTTACAATACGTCGTTGTTCGTTGTATTAGTACGCATAACGATATATATGACCGTTTACGGAGTTAGTCAAGAGGAAAATGGAGGCGAACATGACTTTCCTGATTTCGCTGGCCATCGGGGCGCTCATTGGAACTGTCTCGGGGATGATCGGACTGGGAGGAGCGATCTTCCTCATCCCGGTGCTGGTCTACGGCTACGGCATGGACCAGAAGCTGGCGCAAGGCACCTCGCTGGCCACGATGCTGCTGCCGATCGGCGCTCTTGCCTTCTGGAAGTACTACAGCGCAGGGCACGTCGATCTCAAGCTGGCGGCCCTGCTGGCGGCAGGTTTCTTTGTGGGTGGATATTTTGGCGGGTCGATCGCGCAGTTTGCGACCGGCCTTCAGCTCCGGCGCATCTTCGCTCTCTGCCTGGTCGGAATCGCAGTAAAGATGTTCATACAGAAGTAGGGGCCACGTGTCGTCCGGATATTCAAACTACTGACCTGCCAAGGGGACTCTTCCTGCTCGTTCCAGCGGTCGTGTGCCGTTGGTGCTAAACTTTTCCAGCCATGCCGAAATTTGTAATTGAACGGGAAATACCGGGTGCCGGATCGCTTTCCGAAGCGCAACTTCGAGAAGTGTCGATGGTGTCACTGCGGAGCTTGCACGAAATCGGCCCCGAGATTCAATGGCTCCATAGTTATGTCACCGAAGACAAGGTGTATTGCGTTTACCTTGCGCCCGACGAGGACACCATTCGGGAACACGCTCGAAGAGCGGGGCTACCGGCGAACCGTATTGCCGCGGTACGCCAGCTAATTGACGCGTCTACGACGAAGTAGCCGACTCCGGCTCCTCCAGGGAGTATTGAATCGCTGTCTCCAGACTCATAGCGGAACCTACTGCCCAAGCATCTTTCGCTTGCTGTTCACTCATCGACTCCCATGCAGGCGATAGCTTGTGATGAAGTTTTGCCTGTTCCGCATGAGGCAGGGCTGCACCGGTCAGCCTCCGCGTATTTGCTGCGGCTGCCGCCAGCACCAGCGCGCGGGCAGATTGTCCTTGAGCTAGAGCCAGACAAGCAAAGCCTTCCAATGCCCGCGCGACTCCGCGGCGATGTCCCAAACTGGTGAAGATCTCGATCGCTTCGCGGTATTCCACATGAGCAGCCCAAAAATGTTCCTGCTCACAATCGATGGCGCCCAGATCGCTTAACGACCGCGCTGCACCCCACCGGTCGCCGGTGTCACGAAAGGCGAAGAGGGCCTGCTCATACAATTTCCGGGCGGCTGCAAGGTCTCCCTGTTCGCGTGCGACGTCGCCTTGCTGATTGATCGACCATGCTGCGCCGCTGCGGTCTCCGAGATCGTCAAAAATCTCGGTTGCTTCGCGCAGTGCGTATCGCGCCCGCGAAAAGTCGCCACGAACCTTCACCACGTTGGCCAGGTTGTGGAGGCAGCGCGCGATAGCTTGTCGATTCGGCAGCATACGCCAACAGGCGAGGCTACGTTCAAAGTTGCTCTGGGCCGAGGAGTAGTCGCCCCGGTCTCTCGCGGCGATCGCCAAGGCATTCAACGATGCAGCGATGCCCCATTCGTCGCCCAGTTCTTCATAAAGCTCGAGACTACGCTGCAAGAAATATTCTGCAGCCGCGAAATCTCCCTGAGCAGTTGTCAAAGCGCCGAGGAATTGCGACATCTTGGCTCTTTGCTTCGTGTGTCCACTACCAGCTAACCGCAGAATCGTTTCCATGCGGACGCGGCCTTCAGCCAGAAGCTCCCGCATGTCCCAGAAGCGGAACAGCGCTATACACAGACGTAAACCCCAATCCAACTCCGAAACTTGAAAGAGCCAGTCGAGAGCGGACCGAAAGTTGTCAATCTCGGAATCGCACTGGGTGAGCCAGCGGACGCGCTCTGCCGAGTTCAGGTCAGGGTTTCCCTCTTCCGCCAGGACCAGACAGTATGCCGCATGGGCGCGCCGGGTCGCGGGTTCCTCTTCGCTGTCGGCAAGACGTTCGAGACCATACTCGCGGACCGTCTGCAACATCACAAAACGCGCCTCGGCGTCGGCAGCGCCCGAAGTCTGAATGAGGTTCTGGTCCACCAGTGAAGACAGACCTTGCAAAGGGTCGATATCGAGATCGCCATTCGTGTTGCAAACCGCTTCTACCGCTTCCAGCGTGCATCCTCCCGCAAACACGGCAAGCCGGCGGAAAAGCTTGCGTTCCGGCGCATTCAACAGATCGTGACTCCAATCGATCGTGTTGCGAAGCGTTTGTTGGCGCTCAGGCAGGTCGACGGCGCCTCCCGTTAGCAACTGCAGCCGGCTTTGCAGACGATCCAGAATGGCGCTGGGTGGAAGCAGCTTGGTTCGAGCGGCCGCCAGCTCAATGGCCAATGGCAGCCCATCCAACCGCGAACATATTTCGCGAATGGCACGTGCGTCCTCCTGCGTCACAGCAAAGCCTGGTCGCACGGACGCCGCGCGCTGCGCGAAAAGTTCGGCCGCCGAATCCTGAGCCAGCGGAGTTACGGGAAACTCCTGTTCGCCATAAAGACGCAGGCTGGCCCGGCTCGTGACCATGATCTTAAGAGTGGGACACGCTTCCAGTGTTTCGGCCACCGCGCTGGCAGCAGGCAGAATCTGCTCGAAGTTATCGAGAAGGAGCAAGAATGGTCCCGAGTTCCGAAGCTGCTCACCGATGAGTGCTGGAACCGTTCGACCTGCAACCTGCCGGATGTCCATTGCTTCTGCGAGAGCGGCCAGGAACAGGTCAGGCTGGTTAATGGAGGCCAGATTTACAAACTGAACGCCAGCAGTGAAGCGATGCGCCTCCTGAGCGGCCACGGCAATCGCCAAGCGAGTTTTCCCTGCGCCTCCTGGTCCCGTTAGGCTCAGTAGCCGGACGTCGCTGCGTAGCAGCAACTCACTGGCTTCGGCTACCTCTCGTTCTCGTCCGATGAGCGAAGTGCGCGGAACCGGGAGGTTATGACGCTTCCCGGCGGGAGCGTCCAGATAGGCTGCGGCATGAGACTGGCCCCCCGAAACAGGTTCGCTCCCCGCTCGGCTATGCGTCACCTCGGTCGTGAACAGGTACCCGCGCCGAGGCACGGTCTTTAATAGTTGTTGCTCGCCGTCGTCTAACGCCCGGCGCAACTCGACGGTACATTGCACCAACGAATCGTCGGTTACGAAGGCATCCGGCCAGACCGCCTGCATCAACTCCTGCTTACCAATCAGCCGTCCCGGATTCTCGACCAAGTATTTGAGCGTCTCGTAGACCTTGGGACGAAGCTTAATTTCCCGTCCGGCCTTGAAAACACAGCCCTTTGCGACGTCGAGGGTGAACTCGCCGAATCGATAGAATGTCGGACTTAACTCCAAGGGCGCTCCGGCTCTGCCAACCCCGGCGGTTGGCATTATTTTGGCTTTTCTTTGGCTTTGTCTCGTTACTTCCCGGCTCCGCGATTGCTATCTTCCACTCATCGATGTGAGGGTTCAGCACTTCGCAGTGCAAATTCCTTCAGGAAACTACGTTGCGAAAGGGCACTCTGTTCGGCGAATTCTATCAGAGAGCCAGCACCGAAGGAGATGCAAGGGATGTGGCACAGCAGACTGAACGCCCATCAGCAGAATGGGCCGAGGTAGCAGACGGCCTTTGACCATAAACTCGACTGCTTGCCGACAGACAGCCGCAAAGCAGCTAACCAGAACAAGCAACGACTTACCGTAAGGAGAGAGATTGAAATGAGTACCGCCCAGGTTCCTGCACTTGACATGGACAAACTGAACGCTTTCATCGGACGCTTTGTAACTGATCTTGGCGCCTCGGTTCACGCCGGCATGGTGGTGATTGGCGAAAAGCTCGGGCTTTACAAGGCGTTGGCCGCCCACCCGATGGGATCAATGGAACTGGCCTTCGCCACCCAGACCGACGAGCGCTATGTGCGCGAGTGGCTGGCTTCGCAAGCGGCCGGGGGATACGTCACGTACGACGACAAGACGGGGAAGTTCAGCCTCAGTGAAGAGCAAGCCTTCGCTCTGGCATCGGAAGACAGTCCAGCGTATCTCCCAGGAGCATTTGAGCTCGCGCTGGGTTCGCTGGCAGCGGTTCCACGTATTGCAGAGTCCTTCCGTACCGGCAACGGCATGGGATGGCACGAACACGTTGACGGCGTGTTCCACGGGTGCGAGAAGTTCTTCCGCCCGGGCTACGCCGCCAATCTGGTTAACTCCTGGATCCCTGCCCTGGACGATGTCCAGGAGAAGCTGGAGGCGGGAGCGCGAGTCGCCGATGTCGGCTGCGGCAAAGGAGCTTCGACGATATTGATGGCAAAAGCTTTCCCCAACTCTCAGTTCTTTGGCTTCGACTACCACAGCGAGTCGATCGAAGCGGCCCGCGAGGCCGCCAAGCGCGCAGGGGTTGCCGACCGCGCGACGTTTGCGGTAGCGAAGGCAAAGGAATTTCCCGGCAGGAACTATGATTTGGTTGCCGTCTTCGATTGTCTGCATGACATGGGCGATCCGGTGGGAGCGTCCGCTCACATCCGGCAGTCGCTGGCCAAAGACGGTACCTGGATGATCGTCGAACCTTTTGCCAACGACCAACTCAAGGACAATCTGAATCCGGTTGGCCGGGTCTACTACTCCTTTTCCACCCTGCTGTGCACCCCTTGCTCACGCTCGCAGGAGGTTGGATTATGTCTGGGTGCGCAGGCGGGAGAGACACGCATTCGGGAGGTGGTAACGGCGGCGGGATTCAATCGCTTTCGGCGGGCCACGGAAACGCCGTTCAACATCGTCTACGAGGCTCGTCCATAGACTGCATTCCGCCCCCAGTATATAGTCGGGGACTCTCAAGCGTGGCGGCTCGAAGGAAAGAAACAAAGAAAAGGATGAGCTGCCACGCTGATGGGCGCCGATTCTGGTTCACTCACCCTCGTTGCGGTGAGGATGCAATTCAGAGATGAAAAACGAAGGAGTGAAACGTATGCCGGAATCAATCGAACAACTTTCGGGTGCCATTCGAGGAGAGGTGATACAGCCAACCGATGCTGGTTACGACACGGCACGAAAAGTCTACAACGGCATGATCGACAAGCGGCCGCGTCTGATTGTTCGGTGTGTGGATGTGGCCGATGTCATCGCCGCGGTAAGGTTCGGCGTAGCGAACGACCTGCTCACAGCCATCCGTGGCGGCGGACACAACGGCGCCGGACTGGGATCCTGCGACGACGGCCTGGTCATCGATCTCTCGCGCATGACGGGCATTCGCGTGAATCCGGCCGATAAGTCGGTTCGCGTCGAGGCAGGCTGCCTGTGGGGCGATGTCGATCACGCAACCCATGCGTTCGGCATGGCGGTTCCTTGCGGCTTCATTTCGACTACCGGCGTCGCGGGGCTCACGCTGGGCGGAGGCATCGGATATCTTAGCCGCCGCTACGGACTGACCATCGACAACTTGCTGTCGGTCGACATGGTGCTGGCCGATGGCAGCTTCGTTACCGCGAATCATCAGCAGAATTCTGACCTTTTCTGGGCGGTGCGCGGCGGAGGCGGAAACTTCGGCGTGGTCACGTCGTTTGAGTTTCGCATGCAGCCCGTCGACATGGTGCAGTTTGGGCCTACGTTCTGGCCGCTGGAGGAATCGGGCGAGGTGCTCAAGGCGTATCGCGACTTTATTCAGAAGGCACCCGAGTCGGTGAGCGGCTTCTTTGCGTTTCTCGTGATCCCGCCTGCGCCGATGTTCCCCGAGCAGCTTCATCTGAAGAAAGTTTGCGGCATCGTGTGGTGCTCCACAGGCTCGGCGGAAGAGACGGACAAAGCGACTAAGACGATTCGCTCCATGGGACATCCGCTGCTCGATCACGTCGGTTCTGCGCCGTTCCCGGTGGTTCAGAGCATCTTCGACGGCCTGTTCGTTCCCGGATTGCAGTGGTACTGGCGCGCCGACAACTTTACCGAACTCACCGACGAAGCCATCGCCCGTCACGTTGAGCACGGAGCGAAGATTCCGACCATGCTTTCGACCATGCACCTCTATCCGGTGAATGGCGCGGCGCAGCGTGTGGGCAAGAACGAGACGGCCTATAGCTTCCGCGAGGCGCTGTTCGCCGAAGTCATCGTCGGCGTCGATCCCGATCCTGCCAACGCCGAGAAGATCACCGCGTGGTGCAAAGAGTATTGGGAGGCGCTCCATCCCTTCTCGGCAGGCGGCGCCTATGTGAACTTCATGATGGACGAGGGACAGGAGCGGGTCCAGGCGACGTATCGCGACAACCATCAGCGCCTGGCGGAGATCAAGAGGCAAATACGATCCCAACAACTTCTTCCGCGTGAATCAGAACATTCGACCGGCTGAGAAGCATGCGGCAGGCAAGGCTACGTAATTGGATAGCGCCTCTGGATCATAACCGGCGAGGTGAAGTACATGTCTGAATACAACGACCGCATCCTGTCTTACACCGCGATGGCCGACCCCATCCAGATGCAACGTGACGCTGTAACCGTCATTACCGACTTGCTGACTGGCCGCTCGGAGGAAGAACTCCGAAGGCGACCCAGCCCCGGCAAATGGTCCGTTGTCGAGATCCTGGCGCACCTGGCCGACGACGAATTGGTAACCGCCTGGAGGTACCGGCAGATGATCGAGCGTAGTGGTTGTGAGTTGTCTGCTTTCGACCAAGACCAGTGGGCTCGGCTTGGCGGATACGGCTCTTGGAGTGCTGAGGAAGGGCTTATGCTATTCCGTTTGCTCCGAGAAGCAAACCTACGCATGTTGTCGCACGTGACCGAGGAGGAGTGGGAAAGCTGGGGGCTGCACGCCGAGCGGGGCAAGATTACCGTCCGCGATCTGGCGCGCCACATGGCGGGACACGACCGAAACCACATCGACCAAATCAAAAGAATCCTCTCTGGACCAGATCATGAAGCATGAAACGTTGTGCCCCAGCTTCTCAACATGTGCCCGAGGAATTCAGCCCTCTCTGCGCGAACATTCGGGCAGGGGCGTGCCAGATGCAGTTCCGATCGCCGCCGCAGCTAGCCCACCTGCCATCATCTGCCGAGACTCACAACTCCTGATAACCAGCGCTACGGATTAAGTTGGACGTAGATCGCCAACCCGGCCCAGGAGAACTGTCCGATGTTATATCCGTCGCGATGGAAATAATGCGTTCCCGGACCAACCTGCTGATGTCCGATATCCGAGTTGGCAGAGTAAGGACCGTGGCCCGGCAGGAAGTCCGTGCCGTCATTGGTTGGACAGTTGGTATTGTTGTTCAGGCACGCCAGTTCGTTGGGCCCGTTTGACAGCCAATTGGTCCAATACGTGATAGGTGTCGTGGTTTGGTTGACCATCAGCAGGGCGCCCAACAACAGATCACTCGTATTTGCAGTTACGGCGGAACCCGCGCTCACAGACGGAAAGGGCGGACCACCGTTGAAGTCCCCCGCATCGCTGCTCATCGTTTCAACCGTCCCATTGAACTTGGGTACCTCATACACCTTGAGTTCAGCCGGATTCCGGCTTGCCATCGTCACCGTAACGGTGCATGCCAGGCTGGTGTTGGCCGTTCCTTTGTACCAGGCGACCACTCCCTGATTGTTGTGAATTGCCTTCGACGCGACCAGCATCCACGATCCCATGCCTTGCGCCGGGACACAGCCACTGACGGAGACGGGCAGGCTAACGTTGTTCAGCACCTTGGGGATACCTACCTCAAGAAACAAGGGGTCCCCGCTGCTCTTCGGAGTGATCGGCTGAGATACCAATGAGGTAGCAGAGTCGGTATAACCACAGGTACTTGCTGTCACATTGTCGTCGGTCGCGGGAGGGGTGCAGTTTGCAGCCGGTGGAGGATTCCAGCGGCAGATCACGCCATTGTCTCCTGCTCCTCTTTGGTCAAGATTGCATGGCCAGTCATGCCCGCTCGACTGCCATTGGCTGCTGCCTGCGTTTGCTATTACACCAATGCCCAACACAGCCCCTTGATTATTTACCGGGATGCCGCAGTTGGTGCGATTCTCGGAGTACTTGTAGTTGGTCGGGAGCGATCGAACAATTGGGAATCAGATTCTCCGCCGGCGTAATCGGCGACTGTAGTACCTCCCGGGGCAAAAATGATGCGATATACCGCCGCATCACCACTGAACACTTCGGGATCATTTGGCCAGGTGTATGCGCCATGCAGCACGGCATGCAGGGTGTCATCACCAATACAGGCGACCTTTCGTGTTGTTTTGCCCGAAGGTAACGTTGCCGCACAATTCGTGCAGTGGCTGGTCAGCCCAATCGAACTTCGTGCTGTTGTCCATGTCCAGGGGATTGACCGACCCATAGGTATTGTTGCAAGCAACCTTGGAAGCCGGGCCAGACGGCTGGGGATTTCCCGTGCTATTACATTGGCTGACCGGTCCCTGGTAAAAGGCTCGCAGCTCGCACGTGCCTGGCTTACCCGGACCTTGTTTCTTGAAACAGGCAATGTGGTAGTTGATGCCCCCGTTGTACTGGAGGCAGTCTGCATCCGTGTTGCATTGCTGGCTGTATTTCACATCGTCGTTGCCAGCGCAAAAAGTTGTCCAGGCGTAACAGTTGGGATCGGTATTCGCATTACAGCCAGTCTTACCTACCTCCACCGGGAACTTGTACTTGCCGCAATTACTCAGACACGCCAGCGGGTTATCTCCAGACGGCATGGTGGGATTACCGTTGCTGTCTGTGATCACGTACCCCAGTTGGGGATAATCCGGAATGTTCGACTGCGTTTTTACGATGTCAGACCGTTTAACGGCGAAGTTGTAGTTGCTCGAGTTACTGCACTTCGACGGGTCTCGAAGATCGGCGCCATGTACGGTCAGGGGATAGTTCCAGTTCAGCCAGTGAAAATCCTTGGGATTGCCAGGATTGAGATCGTCGCCGCCCTTGGGTGCGATATCGATCGTAAGGTTGGCGCCGTTGACCGCGCTGATATCGGGAGAGTCGATGTAGTAGTCTCCCAGCTTTTGATAGAAGGTCCATTCGGCCAGGGTGGTCGCAGGCGGCGGTGAAATATTCGCGGAACTGCAATCATACTGTCCGCCACAACCTCCGGTTTCGCACTGCGCCCGATTGGCAATGGGGTCATAACGGCAGCCGGTTCGCGCCCAAAAATTCGGAGCTACGCCGCCTTTTTGAAACTGGCCATACCATTGCGGCGGAATATCGACGGTGAGCACGTTGGCATTGTTGGGCGCGCCAAAGGGTTGCATCACCCAGGTTCCTTCCTGGGGGAAAACCGGGTATGGCGGCTGTCCCGCATCATGGGCGGCGTTGGCCGCGCCGAGTATCACCTGACCGGAACAATTGATCAATTGCACCTGTCGCTTCACGGCTGGGTTCTTTGGTGCTGGAACCGGGAGATTCGCCAGGTATTCCTTCGAACCGCAGACCGGGGTTTGCGCCTGGAGGGTACAGCACAGCGGTGCGATCACAGCGACTCCTACAACCAGCAGTGCCGTGAGAAGGGTTTTGTGCAAACGAGCGGGTCTGCTGCACGCGAATCTAGACCCGAAAGAGTTCGCCTTCATCTTGGTCTCCCATTTGAGCCGGGCTGTTTCCTTCGGCAGAATCCGCCGACACTCCTCGAAGGGTCCGCAGAAGGAAAATCTAAGATCAGGTGATCACATTACGCAGCGTTGACGGCAGTTCGGCAGGGAATGCTAGCAAGCAGTTGGGCAAAGATCAATAGCATGAACGTGCTGCCGGATTCAGGCTTGTGGAAAAAAGGAAAGAGCCCGGTTACTCGTTTGCAAAGACCTATCGGCCGCTCAACTGACTTTGAATTGTGGTGAGCAACGCAGCGCGAGTGAAGGGCTTTTCCAGCAACGCGATGCCCTCGCTTAATCCATGGTCAACCACAAGTTCCCCGGTGTAGCCCGACATGTAGAGGAACCTGGTTTCGGGATGCGAATCCATGAGCCGCAAAACCAGCTCAGGCCCGCTTACCCCGGGCATCACTACGTCGGTCAGCACCAAGCCGATCGAGCCGTGGTAAGCGGCAGTTCGCTCCAATGCCGATCTTCCGTCCTCTGCCTCGATGACCGAATAACCTTGCTCTTCGAGCATCTGTCGAGTGAGGCGGCGCATGATCGGATCGTCTTCCACCAAAAGGATCGTGGTTCCTTCGCCGCGGGGAAATGTCACTTCCTCCTCCGCCGCGCGAGCCATGCCGGCTTTCTCGTCCGCACAAGGGAGAAATATCTTAAAGGTAGTGCCGCGCCCCAGCTCGCTATACACCCAGATGTGGCCGCCACTCTGCTTCACGATGCCGTACACGGTCGAGAGGCCCAGCCCCGTTCCCTTGCCAACCTCCTTGGTGGTGAAGAAAGGCTCAAAGATGCGGCACCGCGTAGCTTCGTCCATTCCGGATCCGTTGTCGCTCACCGCCAGCATCACGTAACGACCGGGCGACATGGGCGGGTGCTGACGAACGAAGGCCTCGTCGAAGTCTGCCGTATCCGTCTCGATGACGAACTTGCCACCGCGCTGCATAGCGTCCCGTGAGTTTACCGCAAGGTTCAGCACGATCTGGTCGAGCTGTCCGGGATCGGCTTCCACAAAGGCGGCCTCCGACCGGGGCAGAAACACGACACTAACATCCTCGCCCATCAGGGGCCGTAGAAGCTTGGAAACGTCTTGCAGGCGCTCGTTCAACTCCAGCACCCGCGATTGCACAGGTTGCTTGCGGCTGAAGGCCAGTAGTTGGCGAGTGAGCGACGCACCCCGCTTGCAGGCATCGCGGATGTAGCCCGAAAGTTCAGCCGGCAGCGGATCATTGCCCAGGTGCGGGCGCAGCAGTTCGCTGCAGGACGTGATGATGCCCAGGATATTGTTGAAGTCGTGAGCAACGCCCCCCGCGAGCCGTCCAACCGCTTCCATCTTCTGCCCCTGGCGAATCTGGTCTTCCGCCTTCTTCTGGGCAGTAATGTCACGGGCGATGGTTGAGGCCCCTACGATCTCGCCGCCAGCGTCACGAATCGGTGAGACCGAGATCGAGACCTGCAAATGCCTCCCGTCTTTGGTGACGCGAACCGTTTCAAAGTGCTCAACCTGACGGCCTTCACGGATGTCCTGGAGTATCTTCGCGACCTCATCGTGGCGATCGGCGGGAGCCAACAACCTAATGGGCCGCCCGATTGCCTCCTCGGCTTTGTAACCGTAGATGCGTTCGGCGCCTTTGTTCCAGTTGGTGATTACGCCGTCGAGGTTCTTGCCAATAATCGCATCTTGTGAGGAATCGACGACCAGGGCAAGGCGATTCTGATACTCCCAGAGCTGCCGGTCCTTGCGACGGCTCAACTCTTCGTTGACGCGCACCAGATCCTCTTCAATGCGCTTGCGATCGCTCACGTCCCGAATCGCGCTGAGCACCAGCATCCCGTTCTCAGTTGCCACGGGACTAAGACTGATCTCTACAGGAAACTCGGACCCGTCTCTGCGCCTCCCTTTCAGGTCCAGACCGGCTCCCATGCGGCGCGTCTTCGGCTTGTCGGCAAAGTGGGCGAAGTGATGGCGATGCTGCTCGCGCTGCCGGTCGGGAACCAGGGTCTCGATGCGTTGGCCGATCAATTCTTCCCGTGCATATCCGAAGAGGCTTTCGGTTTGCGAATTGATCTGAAGAATCACCCCCTCGTGATTCACCGCAACAATAGCGTCGGGAACGGCTTCCAGCAAAGTGCGCGACAGTACCGTTTCCGCCAGGTCGCGCTGCTGTGCAGCTTCGCGCACTGGTGCTTCCGAGTCGCTATGAACGCTCATCTTTCACCCCACTGGAGAACACTGCGCCGAGTGTTTGCCCCATAATACGACCAACTCAGGGGGAATGCGCAAATCATAAGGTGAGGTTCGATTTAACCCGCCAAGGGCAATCGCGGGACAGGCCCCGACCCTTACCTAAAGGCTGCGGGCCCGCCGCGATCGGCTCGCCCCTTTGCTTCGTAAGGGAAAGCGGAAGACGAATCGGAAGGCCCTTTTCCCTCCTGCCGCCGAATCGAGTAAGAAAACCGTGTAGCGTTGCGCCCGGTCCTTGTTCTGGTAAGAAATTTGCTGCATGGGCGCTCCCTTTCTCGATACTCCGCGTCTAAATAAAACGTGTTGAATAAATATGCGTCTGACTGTATATTAATGCTATGTCGAAGCTGTCGCGGCAGGCGGCGATCCGGGACCTGGTGGGCAAAGAAGAAATTTCCAACCAGGATGAGATGCGGCGCAGGCTCTACCGGCAGGGGCATAGGGTGACGCAGGCGACGCTGTCGCGCGACATTCACGAGCTGCGGCTGGTAAAGACGCTCGAGGGCTACAAGGCGCCGCAAGAAGACAGCGAAAATGCGTTTCTGCCTTCCGTCGAGCGCCTGATTCGCGAGTTCGTGTATGAGGCGGTCACCGCCCAGAACCTGGTTGTGGTGAAAACCAGCGCGGGCAGCGCGCAGCCGGTTTCGGCCGCGATCGACGCAGAAGAGTGGGACGAGGTAGTGGGCACTATCGGTGGCGATGACACGATTCTGGTGATTGCTCCCGACGCGAAACAGGCAGAGAAGGTGGCAGCGCGAATTCGCAGCTATTTTCGCTGATCGGTAGTGCGGACCTTCAGGCCCGCGTTAAGTGAGCTGTAACAGCAGCCGAGTCCCGTAGGGACGACAGATGCAAAGTGGGCGTTGTCTGACAGACCTAACGAATTGAACAGTTCAATCCAACCCGCGGTCTTCGGCGCTACTGGGTATTCCGGATTCGAGCTGGTGCGCCATCTGGCGCGGCATCCGCATGCGAAGAAGCCGCTGCTGTTCAAGCGCAACGGCGAGAGCGGCGGTTATTCCGACCTGAGCGAAGCCTACCCGCAAATCGCCGGCAACGGCGGATTTCCGTTCGAGAGCTTTTCATTGCAGCGAATGAAGGATGCCGGCGTGGACTGCGTCTTCTTCGCCACACCCCACGAATTTTCGCGCGAGCTTGCGCCGGAGATGATTGCCGCTGGATTTCGCGTGATCGACCTGAGCGGCGCATGGCGCCTGAAGAATCAGGCCAACCGTGAGGTTTATACCTTCGCCGATACCGACGCGAAAACGGCCGCACATCTGGATGACGCAGCAGTGTATGGTCTGCCCGAGTTGCACGCCAACGCCATCAAGCACGCTGACCTACTGGCGAATCCGGGATGCTATCCGACCTCGATCATCCTGGCGCTGGCGCCATGGATTCGCGCCGGATATGTCGACGTCGAGCACGGCATTATTTGCGATTCGAAGTCGGGCGTGTCCGGAGCGGGCAAGGCGCCTTCAGCAAGAACGCATTTCGTCGAGGTGGACGGCGACTTCAGCGCGTACAGCGTCTTCGGCCACCGGCACACCGGCGAGATGCTGGAGCAGCTTGGATTGAATGACGGCTCGTTGCAGTTCACGCCGCACTTGCTGCCGATTCCGCGCGGCATTTTGTCGACGATTTACGTGAAGCTGGCGAAGCCCGCTTCCGCTGAAGAGCTGGAGCAATGTCTGCGCAACTTTTATGCAGGCAAGCCATGGGTGCGGGTTTTCGGGGCGGCGCGGCTGCCGCAGATCAAGTTCTCGGTGAACACAAATTTTTGCGACATCGGCTTCTCGCTTTCGCCGGATGGCACGCGGGCGGTGCTGGTGTCGTGCATCGACAATCTTATGAAGGGCGCAGCCGGGCAGGCGGTTCAGAACATGAACCTGATGTACGGCTTCGACGAGAAAGAAGGGCTGCAATGAAGCTCGTCGTAAAAATTGGTGGAGCAGCGCTCGACAACAAGGAATTGGTCAGCAAGTTCGCTAAGACGATCCCCAGCCTCTGTCAGGAGGAGCACAAGCTGGTGATTGTTCATGGCGGCGGCGCGGCGCTGAGCCGGACGCTGAAGCAACTTGGATGCGAGACGTCGTTTGTCAACGGACTGCGCGTCACCGATGAACAGACGCGCGATGTGGCGATGATGGTGCTCGCAGGCCAGTTGAATAAGCAACTGGTGGCAGCGATCGGAGCGGCAGGTCAGCCCGCGATCGGTATCTGCGGAGGCGATCTGCGCATCTTCCGCGCCGCAAAGAAGCGTCAACCCGATCTCGGCTATGTCGGCGAGATTATCTCCGTCGATTCGGAGTGGATCGAACGCCTTTGGTCTGCCGCAATCGTGCCTGTCGTCTCCAGCCTAGCGCTGGGACATGACGGCGAATATTACAACGTGAATGCCGATGCCATGGCCTCGGCGTGCGCCATCGCCTGCAGCGCGGACGCGCTTATTTATCTCACCGACGTTGCTGGAGTGAAGGACGCAGAGGGCACCGTGCTGCGCTGGCTGGACGTGAATGCCATTCAGCAGATGGTGGCGGAAGCTACCGTCAGCGGTGGCATGTTGCCCAAGCTGGAAGCCTGCACCAAGGCTCTGAAGAAGGGCGTGGCGCGGGTGCGGATTCTTCCCGCAACCGAGGCCGAAGCTCTGCCCGGATTCTTCACTCATCCCATCGAGTGGGGTACGGAGGTCATCGCATCATGAGCGTTCTGACTCCCACCCTGCCGCCAAAGAGCAGCGACAAGGGTGGGGCACCCGACTTCGACCGCGCGCTCGAGCGACGTTGATGCTGTAGGTGCCCCAGGGTTCGCCGCCTTTTGGCCGACCTGGGACGCCTCAGCCCTGATCTTCCCACCACAACTTAGCGTTTAACGGCAGGCAGTTTTGCTGCCGCATTTGTGCTTTTTGTTTTTGAGTCGCCACCCCAAGGAGGTTCGACATGATTGCTACAACGTTCCCTGCAGGCGCAAGCCCGAGCACTTACGCACAGCGTGGTGTTACCGGACGCGACCTGGTCTCGATTACTGATTTTCTTCCCGATGAGCTGGCCTGCTCGCTGGAGATGGCCGCGGCGATGAAGGCGCGCCCGGCCGATTTTCGCGGCACTCTGGTAAGCAAGCAGATCGTGTTGTTCTTCGAGAAGCCTTCGCTGCGCACACGGCTGACGTTTGAAGCCGGCATGAACAGCCTGGGTGGCACCTCGTTCTTCGTCGACCAGACCGCATCGCGCCTGGGCGCGCGGGAGCCGCTCAGCGACATCGCGCACAATCTTGAGCGCTGGGTCGATGGCGTCGTTCTGCGGACCTTCGCGCACGAGACGGTCACGTCGATGGCGACGCATGCTTCCGATTCCGGTGATCAACGCGTTGAGCGAGCTGGAGCACCCGTGCCAGGCGATGGCCGACATGCTGACATTGCAGGAACACTTCGGCGAGCTGAACGATGTTCATCTCGCGTACGTCGGCGACGGCAATAACGTCGCACATTCGCTGCTGCTGGCGGCGGCGAGCCTGGGAGCGTCCATCTCGCTGGGAACGCCGAAGGGCTACGAGCCGAATGCGGCAATTGTGAATTCGGCGCGTGAGCTGGCGAAACTGACCGGCGCTAAGATATTGGTCACCAATGACGCGGTCGAGGCCGTGACTGGCGCGGATGCGGTTTACACCGATGTGTGGGCCAGCATGGGGCAGGAGAGCGAGGCCGCCGAGCGGCAGCAGATTTTCGCGCCCTTCCAGGTCAATCGCAAGCTGTTCTCGCATGCCGCCAAGCACGCTGTGTTCATGCACTGCCTGCCGGCTCATCGCGGCGACGAAGTTGCGGCGTCGATCATCGACTCGCCGCGTTCCGTGGTATTTGATCAGGCGGAGAACCGCCTGCACATTCAGAAGGCCATCCTGGTCCTATTGCTGGAAGCCGGTTCGCACCGCTTTCCCCCGAGGAGTGCACATGCGTGAGAAGGTCGTACTTGCTTATTCGGGAGGCCTCGATACCTCCATCATCATTCCGTGGCTGAAGGAAAACTATGACTACGACGTCATCGCCTACGTGGCGGACGTCGGCCAGGGAGACGACATCGACGCCGTCGTCGAAAAGGCGTACAACACCGGCGCAAGCAAGGTCATCGTCGATGACCTGCGTCAGGAATTCCTGACGGACTACGTCTTCCCGGCGATCCAGGCGGGCGCGGTGTACGAGCATAAGTATCTGCTCGGTACTTCTCTCGCGCGGCCCATCATCGCCAAGTACCAGGTGGAGACCGCGCTCAAGGAAGGCGCGACCGCTGTCGCCCATGGCTGTACCGGCAAAGGCAACGACCAGGTGCGCTTCGAGCACGCGTTTCAGGCTCTGGCGCCGGAGCTAAGGGTCATCGCGCCCTGGCGAGAGTGGAATCTCGTCTCGCGTGAGGACTGCCTCGACTACGCCGAAGCGCACGGCATTCCTGTGGCGGCAAGCCGCGAGAAGATTCACAGCCGAGATCGTAACCTGCTGCACGTCAGCCACGAGGGTGGCGAGTTGGAAGATCCCAACAACGCTCCCTTGCCGACTACGTGGACATGGACCAAGTCGCCGCAGGAAGCACCCGACGCGGTCGAGAAGGTCACGATCGAGTTCAAGGCGGGCGTACCTGTCGCGGTGAACGGTGCTCAGATGGACCCGGTCGCGATTGTCGAGGTTCTGAACGATATCGGTGCCCGCAATGCAATCGGACGCATCGACCTGGTCGAGAACCGTTTCGTCGGCATGAAGTCGCGCGGCTGCTATGAGACGCCAGGTGGCACGCTGCTGCTGACGGCGCATCGTGAACTCGAGGCACTGTGCCTCGACCGCGACCTGATGCACTTCAAGCAGCACATCGGGCTGAAGTACGCCGAGGTCGTCTACTTCGGGCTATGGTTCACCCCGCTGCGCGAATCGCTGCAGGCGTTCGTCGCGAGTTCGCAGGCCGACGTGAATGGCACGGTCACGCTCGCGCTGTACAAGGGCAACATCGACGTCGCGGGACGCAAGTCCGAGTCGTCGCTCTATCGTCCGGATGTCGCCAGCTTCACCATGGGCGCCAGCTACAACCAGAAGGATGCGGAAGGTTTCATCCGCATTCTGGGCCTGCCGGCGCGCTCACGTGCGCTGGTGAAGTCGAGTGTGCCGAAGTTCGGCGTGGAAAGCGCTGGGGCAGAAGAGACTGGCAAGGTCAAATCCGAGGTATCGAGTTGAAGATGTGGTCGGGCCGCTTCAGTCAGGATCTGAATGCGGATTTCGAACAGTGGCAGCGGTCGTTTCCTTTCGACCGCATCCTGCTGCCGTACGAAGTTGCCGCCAGCAAGGCGCACGCCGCTGCGCTGGCAAAGGCCGGCGTGCTGACTGCGTCCGAGCTGCAAGCGACGCTCGGCGCGCTCGACCAGATTGCGGCGGAGGGCGTGCCGTCGTCCGACGACCCGTCGATTGAAGACGTACACCACTACGTAGAAACGCGGCTGGTGCAGCTCGCCGGCGAAGTTGGCTACAAGCTGCACACAGGCCGTAGCCGCAACGAGCAAATCGCCACCGATCTGCGCCTGTACGTGCGTGCGCAGATCGATGTCATCTCGCGACAGATGGCGGAGTTCCTCGGCGAATTCGTAAAGCAGGCCGAAGCGGCCGGCGAAGGCGCCATGCCGGCGTACACGCATATGCAGCGGGCCGAACCTGTGCTGGTCGCGCATTGGCTGCTGGCCTACGTCGAGATGTTTCTGCGCGATCTCGATCGGCTGGCGGATTGCCGCAAACGCTTGAACGTCTGCCCGCTCGGCTCAGGCGCGGTTGCAGGAACGATCCTGCCGCTGGATCGCGAGGCTATCGCGGACGAGCTTAGCTTCAGTGCACCCACAGCGAACAGCATGGACGCCACCAGCGATCGCGACTTCGCGCTGGAGTTCACGCAGGCGCTGTCGCTGATCGCGCTGCACCTGAGCCGCTGGGCAGAAGAGCAGATTCTGTACGCGACGACCGAGTTCGGCTTCGTCAAGCTGCCGGAGCAGTTTTCCACCGGCAGCAGCGCGATGCCGCAGAAGAAGAATCCGGATGCGATGGAGCTGATTCGCGGCAAAGCCGGCAAAGTCGTCGCCGACGCGACGGGCCTGCTGCTCACGATGAAGGGTCTTCCGCTGGCCTACAACAAGGACATGCAGGAGACGCAGCAACCAGTTTTTTCTGCGGCCGAACAGGTGGCGAGCATGTTACGGGTCGCGACCGGTTATCTCGCCACCGTCACGTTTAACTACGAACGGATGAAGCAAGCCGCCAGCGGCGGGTTCATGAACGCGCTGGCGGCAGCGGCATATCTGGTACGCCAGGGCGTGCCGTTTCGCAAGGCGCATGAGCAGATCGGACAGGCCGTGCAGTTGTGCGTTGAGAAAGGCTGCGAGCTGGAGCAGTTGTCTATGGCGGAGCTCGCCCGCTGCGGCATCACAGCCGATGCCGGGTTCTACCGTGCTCTGACATTGTCAGATGTTATGGCAGTACACGATGTACCGGGAGGTACGGCGACGCAGCAAGTTAAGGCGGCGTTACAGAAAGTGAAAGCAAGACTATACCCCATTGTAGGAGTTGCCCATGTATGCGCGTAACGCAACCCTGCCCGACGCGTTCTCCATCGAGCAGCTGGTCCAGGTCCATGTGCCTGACGGGACCCTGCTGCCGCGTTCGCCATCGGAGATCTGCGAGAACATCCGTGACTTTGTCGTCATCGAGCACGAAAGCGAAATTGTCGGTTGCGGCGCGCTGCACCTCTACGGGATGCATCTGGCCGAGGTCCGCTCCATCACTATCAGCAGCAAGGCCAAGGGCAAGGGCGCAGGTCGTATCCTGATCGACGCCTTGCTGGCTGAGGCGCGCCGCCAGAGCGTTACCTGCGTCTGCCTGTTCACCCGCATTCCGGAGTTCTTCGGCAAAATGGGGTTTCAGGCCGTAGAAAAGGAAGCGCTGCCGGACAAGATCCATAAGGACTGCCTGAAGTGTCCCAGGCTCCATGCCTGCGACGAAACAGCCATGTATCTGGGCCAGTTGCCGAAGTACCTTCCGCGCGGCAATTTTCTTCCCAAGCAGCAGCCGCTGCTGCAGATCGCAACCCACTAAGGCCCGCTGCACCACAACGCCGAAATGTGCTATAGTCGCGCACCGCAGTGGAATTTTTCGGCAACAAATCGCTGATTCAGCTCCGGACGGCAAATAGTGGCGTCCGGAGCTATTTGCCTTTTGGGCGGGCAGCAACTCGGGTCGCACGCGGGCAAGCACCGATCGGCGCTATCCTCTTTTTATAGGACGGAAACGGACATGTGCCTGGCAATCCCCGGTAGAGTAGCTGAGGTCTTCGAGCAAGGCGGGATGCGCATGGCCAAGGTGCAGTTCGGCGGCATCACGCGCGAGGCCTGCATGGAATACGTCCCCGACACCCAGGTCGGGCAGTACGTCCTGGTTCACGTCGGATTCGCTATCAGTACGGTGGACGAAGAGGAAGCCAAGCGCACCTATGAACTGCTGGAAGAAATGGACCAACTGACCGAACTGCAGGCGCCGGTGGTCGATGAGATCGGCCGACCAAGAGAAAAGCCATGAAGTACCTGGATGAATATCGTAACGGCAAGGTCGCGACCAAGATTGTGGAAGAAATCCGCAGGGTGCAAACAAAACCCTGGGTGATCATGGAAGTGTGCGGCGGCCAAACGCACTCCATCGTGAAGCACGGCATCGATTACCTGCTGCCGGACGGCATCGAATTGGTGCACGGCCCTGGCTGTCCAGTCTGCGTAACTCCGCTTGAGATGATCGACAAAGCGCACGCCATCGCGCGCCGGCCTGAGGTGATCTTCTGCTCGTTTGGCGACATGTTGCGGGTGCCGGGCTCGGAAGGCGACCTGTTTACCATCAAGTCGCAAGGCGGCGATGTGCGCATCGTGTATTCGCCTCTCGATTGCCTGAAGATAGCCCGCGCTAATCCCGACAAGCAGGTTGTCTTCTTCGCTATCGGATTTGAAACCACAGCTCCTGCAAACGCCATGCTGGTTCATGCCGCCAAACAGCAGGGCGTCAGGAACGTCTCTATCCTTGTATCGCATGTGCTGGTGCCGCCTTCGATCGCCGCCATCCTGCAATCGCCGCTGAACCGGGTACAGGGCTTTCTCGGCCCCGGTCATGTCTGCGCCGTCATGGGATATCGCGAGTACGAGCCGATCAGCGCGCGCTTCCAAGTTCCAATCGTTATCACCGGTTTCGAGCCGCTGGATCTTCTGCAGGGCATTCTGATGGCCGTGCAGCAACTAGAGTCAGGGCGAGCCGAAGTCGAGAACCAGTACTCCCGCCTACTCGGACGTGAAGGCAACCGTCCTGCGCAGGACCTCGTATTCAGCGTATTTGAAGTAGGCGATCGCAATTGGCGCGGCATCGGCACCATCCCCGGCAGCGGATATCGTCTGCGCCGCGAGTTCGCCGCGTACGATGCCGAGCAGCTGTTCAATGTGGCGGCAATTGCCACTCGCGAATCGGAGATCTGCATCAGCGGCGAAATCCTGAAGGGCAACAAGAAGCCGCACGATTGCCCGGCGTTCGGCAAGCAGTGTGATCCGCAGCATCCGCTCGGCGCGACCATGGTCTCGGCCGAGGGTGCATGCGCGGCCTACTACACTTACGGTCGACACCTCGAGCGCGACGATAACCATCGCACGCTCACCAGCATTTCAAGCGCAGGAGCTGCATGAGCACTTCCCCGTCCGGAGAACCGAGCCAGGACGACGATGCACGGCAAAGCACAGCGGAACAAGGTTCATCCCTGCTCTTTGGTTCCTGTCCTCTTCCCATCTTTGAGCACAAGCAGATTGTCCTCGGACATGGCAGCGGCGGCAAGCTCACGGCTGAGCTGATTGATAAGGTTTTCCTCCCTGCTTTCTCCAATCCGGTCCTGAACAAGCTGGATGACCAGGCAGTTGTGCGAGTCAACGGACGCGAGTGGCTTTCACCACAGATTCGTTCGTGGTCACGCCCATCTTCTTTCCCGGCGGAGACATCGGTCGGCTGGCAATCAACGGAACGGTCAACGATCTTGCCATGAGCGGTGCGCGTCCTCTCTACCTTGCCGCAGCTTTCATTCTGGAAGAGGGCCTTCTGTCGGAAGAGCTGCAGCGCGTCGTCGAATCCATGCGCGACGCAGCCCAGCAGGCCGGCGTGCAGCTCGTGACCGGCGATACTAAAGTCGTCAATCGCGGTAAGGGAGACAAAGTCTTCATCACCACTACCGGCGTGGGAGTTATCGAAGGACCCTTCGAAATTTCCGCCAGCCGTGCCCGGCCCGGCGACAAGATCCTGGTCAGCGGATACATCGGCGACCACGGCATGGCGATCATGTCGCAGCGCGAGAACCTGGAATTCGAGGGCGCCATCGAGAGCGACTGTGCGCCGCTGAATTCGCTGGTCAGCGCGATGCTTGAGGTCTCGGCCCCGGACGGCGAATGCCCTATCCACGTCCTGCGCGACCCCACCCGTGGCGGTGTGGCTACTACCCTCAACGAAATTGCCGCGCGCTCCAACGTGGGGATGCTGCTCGCCGAAGCTGCCATACCAGTCCGCGAGTCGGTGCAGGGCGCCTGCGAACTTCTGGGACTCGATCCGTTGTACGTTGCCAATGAAGGAAAGCTCATCGCGGTCGTAGCGCCGGCGGCAGCCGACGCTTTGCTCGAGCGTATGCGGGAACATCCGCTGGGGAGAGACGCTTCGATCATAGGCGAAGTGGTTCCCGAACACCCCGGGATGGTGCGCATGAAGACGTTAATAGGTGGCACACGCGTCCTTGACGTCATGTTCGGCGAGCAGCTACCCAGGATCTGCTGACCTGTTCCAATACCGGACATACCCGGAGAGCCGCCAGCTTCCAGCCACCAGCTTCCAGCCACCAGCTTCCAGCCGCCAGCTTCCAGCCGCCAGCTTCCAGCCACCAGCTTCCAGCCGCCAGCTCCCAGCCGCCAGCTCCCAGCCGCCGGCCAAACTCACTGACAACCGACCACTGACAACTGGGGATACCCCCCCTCCCCCTGCCGCTCATAAAATCTTGATTCCATTGACTCGCCAGAAAAGTTCATCCGCAAAATCTTGAGCGCGTAGGACTTAGAGGCAAAATACTGGAAGCAAAGGGGTTAAAGCTGCCATTCGCCATTCGCTCTTCGCCAGAGGCGGGTGCTATCTCTAACGGTGTCATCCCGAGCGGACGCCGAGCGCAGTCTGCAGCTCTGGCTCGCTGCGAGCTACCAGCTCCCAGCCGCCAGCCGCCAGCTGCCAGCCAAACCCGGAGAGAGTATGCTACCAGCCGCCAGCCCGCTGTATCCCTAATTGCTAGTTGCTGAGCTAGTTGCTCTCTGCGTCCGATAACGCGCTCACTCGCGAAAAAATGTTTTGCGCGATCCTTTGTTTTCTTCGCTATAGCTCGATTTTGTCCGCAAATTCGTGAGCCTGCAAGGCTTACAGGCAAAATCGTCATATCAAAGAACTTAGCGGGATTCGCCCCGCAGGGACACTCTTCGGTGTCCTCGGGGACAGTCCATGGGTCGCTGAGGTGACCTGCACGGGAAAAATGCGGACGCGAGGTTACGAAGGTCGTAGAAATTCCCGAAATGGGAATTCGGGCCGTGGCTGCCCCACACATTCCATCAGTTGGAATGTGTGGGAGTCACGGGGTATACACTCCAACCTCACTAACCTGAGAGGCGCAACCGTTCTGTCATAGTGACGTGTGACTCGCGGGACTATGACGAGGGGATAGTGAAAGTGGAAACGAGCCCTTCGCAGATCAACGTTCATGGATCCCACTCATTCCAACCGATGGAATGAGCGGGGCACCCGGCAAACGAGGGACTATACTTCCGCCATGCTCGTGCGCCTCATAGCTCATATCGAAAAGGAATGGGCCGTGCTAAGAACGGCTCCATTTTCCTTCATTACGCTTGGGGTACTGTCCTCTGTGCTCGGCTTCGGCGGTGGAATGTTGTATTACAACAGCCAGATCGGGTCACTACATGAAGAACTCACCGCAAGGGATGGGCAGCTCGGGCGTTATCGGGTCGCCCTCGGTATCGACCCAGCCAGCAAAGGGGCTTTGGTAGAGCTAAACAACCAGGAACTCTCACTTAAGACGAAAACAATTGTTGCGCAACTACGCGATTTTAGTTCCAGCTTAAAGCAAAAGTGTGACGCAATAGACCAACGGCAGAACACTGGAGAGATCGACAAACAAGAAGCATTCAAGGAAAAGATGGCCGCAACCAAGGAGGTTTCCGAAGCCTTTGATAGAAACTTCAGCCTCCGACACCTACAATGTGGAGAACGAGTTGCGCAAACGGATGGACTCGTCAGCTCTGGCCCACATTGTCAGAGTTCCAGCCTTTATCAGCGACAATGACCCGGCGAGCCGGGTGACGTTCTCCGAATTGATGCGGGGTTCAGGTGTTGATGCCTTCATGATTGGCCGCTTCGCGGATGAAATGGAAGAGATGGCAAAGTTGCTTCCACCCGACAAATGATTGCCGGGTGATTTGTTTCGCCTGTTGCTCAAATGTTGATCATCGTCAAAATCCTGCTCTGCTGCGCGGGGGCCATTATATTGAGCTTCAGCTTCCTGATTTATGAGACTGAGGAGAAGAAGCTGCAAAGCAGAATTGAGAACCTGTGGATCTGGCTTGACGATCTGGCGCGGGGTTCGCCCGCAGCAGAATCTAAAGCGCTGGCGTGGATAGCGGCGGTTGTAACAAAATTGTTGGACGAGCTATTTGGTCCAGAACTCTACAGCTTCAGAGTCGTTGTTGTATCCATCGCACTATCTGTGCTGATCAGTTCTGCGTTCCTCTCCTTCTCAACGCACGCCCAACATAAGCTCATGTTCTTGCCCGAATGGATTTGGGCTATCGGCATTATTTTATTGGTTCGAAGGTCTGCAATGCTGGCACTCCTGGGTTGTTCGCTAGGTCTCTTGGCGCTTGCCGGTATGGCTCACGACTACGTGGGCACCGCTACTTTTCTGTCCCCTTTTGTTTTGAGCGTATTGAGTGATTTCATTGTCCTTGCCTACGTGCGTAAGCTCTTGCCTAAGTTCACGCACTCATCGGCGCTTCGCACCTTTTATCTAGTATCGGAGAGTATACTCGTGGTGGGCTTAGTGGTTCTTGGTCCGTTGGCAATCGGTGCAGCGTTAACTACAGGTTATGCAAACGACTACTTTGTTGCAATAGGAATGGCCGTAGCTGTGCTAAACATTAGTAGCATACTTTCTGTGCTGGCACTGGTTTTAGTTCTTGGAGTACTTGCCGCGTCCCACCTGCTTTGGCCCATTATTGGCCGCCCTGTCTATGCTCTGCAGAGAGTCGGACTATTTACGAACAAGAAGGTAGCGCGTGTTATCGGTGTGACGCTCATACTAGTTGGAGTTAAGATGGGCAGTTTTCAAAACGGTATGCCTTTGCTCTGGGAAGCGATCAAGAAACTAACTTCCTAACTAAACGGACGGGCGGGGTGGCCGGGTTCTATAGAAGGGGATGTCAAGAGAAAACACTTCACCCTCGGCGGCAGAGAGGGGTAGTTCTCTGGCATCCAGCCCCTTGGAATGAAGCGTGGAGTGCTGCGGCGGCAGGTTGCGAATCGTTTTCAGGTCCACGTTACGGCGTGGTTCGTCGGCTGAGGCTGCGCAAGCCACATGGGGGCTCAATGGCCAACCATGGTTCTATCTGAGACTCGCCCGCTGGGGGCGGCGCTATGGCTTTGTTGGGTTATCCGAGGGAGCATATGGTGCCCCGTGAGACTTGGTCCGAATGCGACGGACGCTTAGCCTAACCCGGCTAGGATACTTACCCTCGAACCCGAGCGCTCAGCGCGAACTACAACGCGGAAGCAAATCCGCTTGGTCCTGTCGCTGCGCGCTCAAACCGCATGTAGCTTCAGATACTCAGCGTCGAACGGCTCTCCTTTCTTCCAAATGTGTAGAGTGATGGCGGCGATTTTGCGTGCCAGGGTGAGCCGAGCCAGCTCGGGCTTCATTCCCTTTAATAGAAGGTTTTCGTAGAAGCTGCGAAACACTCCGCTGCTGCCGCTGGCCGTGGTGGCCGCACTCTTAAACAGATTTTTGAGATCGTGGTTGTGGTTGAGGTTCAATCCGCGAATGAACACCGGCTTGCTCCGCCGCCGCGGCTCGCCGTTCACCATCTGATAGTCGGCACTGCTGCGGGTTTCCAGCGCCAGCCCGCAGTAGGCCCAGAACTGTCGCTTCGTGCGAAAGCGATGCGGCGTCTGCACCCGCCCGATCAGCAGCGCCACGCGAATCGGACCCAGCCAGGGAATGGAGCGCAGCAACCTGCTCTCTTTATGCTTGCGGCATTCCACGATCAGCTCGCAACGAGCTTCGCGGCGCAACTGCTGCAGCAGATCCAGCTCTTGATAGAGTCGCTGGGCACGCTGCTGCAATCCCGGCTCCAGCAGCTGCGCTAAGTAGTCTTCGCGATGGCGTGATCCGTAAGGTTTCTCGCCGGCACAAGCAATCGCCTGGCTGCGATACAGCGCCTTGATACGGCCCATGGTGCGGGTGGTGTCTTCGGTCAGCGCGGCATAACTGCGCCCCAGTTGCTTCACCGTCGCCGAGCTGTTCTGGCCATGGTAGACCGGCGACAACATTCCGGCGCGCAATAACTCGGCCAGCTTGCGGGCGTCGATGGCATCGCTCTTGTTGCCCGCCTTCAGCAGCGCGTTCTTGCGCGGATTGCACACCACCAGCTTGGTCACGCGCCGCACCAACAGATCGTAGAGCCAGGCGGAATGCGCGCCTTCTTCGAAGGTCACATGGAGGGTGCCGCGCAGCCCAGCGAAGAAATCCACGATCGCCCGCGCCTGGGTAGCCAGCACACATTGCATCACCAGCTTGCCCTCGTCATTCAGCACCGCCACGCTGATGGTGCTCTGGTGGACATCCAGCCCGACATACTTGATGCTATTCATCAGGGTGTTCCTTTCGTGTTGGCTTGGTTTACTGCTTCGCACAGCAACCATAGCCTACCGCGAAAGGGGCGCCCTTCTATAATGCGTGCCCCACTCATTCCATCGTTTGGAATGTGTGGGGTCACAGGGTACGCACTCCAACGTCACTAACCTGAGAGGCGCAACCGTTCTGTCATAGTGACGTGTGACTCGCGGGACTATGACGGGGGGATTGTGAACGTGGAAACGAGTCCTTCGCAGATCAACGTTCATGGATCCCACTCATTCCAACCGATGGAATGAGTGGGGCACCCGGCGCGGAAATGAAACTGGTCCATCCACGGAGCTGCCACTCCAGTACGACGAAAAGAGGGGCTGGATGTCAGAGAACTATTCTCGCTCCCAGCAGAGGAAGAGTGTTTCTCTTGACATCCCCTTTTATAGAACCCACGTGAGAGATGTATTACGTTTCCTTGACGTCGCCTTCCAACAGACATCGTCCGTATTACATTGGGTATTTAGAAAATCGCGCCATGCACTCCCGTGAGAGTAACGGAGAGTAGGCATCGAGTGCGGGCGGAGAGAGATTCGAGCCCGGCGTTTGAACAGGCACGGGGAAACCTCTCACGATCAGCACTCTACGTATCTCTTCCCATCTATCGCACTGGCCTTCGACTACTGAATCGCCGATCATGATAGCGCGAATAGTTGATAAACGCATGTCTGGAGTGTCAGCCTGGGGAAGATCAGATGCTATCGCTTTTACTGCTCCGGCAGCCAGTTTGTCTGCGAATGACTTACCAACCTCGCCGCGTACCCCCCACATTACTTCGCAGGGGACAGGCGATTCCGGTGGTGGTGCCTCGTTCCAGTAGCTCTTAGCGAAATAGCATCCTAATCCCATTAGTACGTAAAAATCCGCTGACTTAAGAGACTCATAAGTCAGCTTATCGTCAATTTGCATAACGATAAAAAAGCTGAATATCCTAGTTACCACTTCTCGGTCAGCGATCAGATCTTTCCCTAATGCAAGCTCGATGGGTGGAGGCGGCCACCCCGCCTTACTCATCCGATCCAACTCCGCACGCGGCGGATCTACAAATCGCCATTCATCACCGTCCGCAATTGAAATTGGCGGAATCGATTTCGGAACTTCCAAACCTAATGACCTGAGGTATCGCTCGAAATTAGAGAGATCATGAGCTAATATCATTTTCCTCCACCAGCTAAGGCGAGGCGACTCCTTGAACTTGAAGCGTACGTCAAATTCGCGATTGTACTCTCTGATTATTGGGATAAGTGCAGCAATTGCGTAAAAAGAAACGGTAGCGATCGCTAACCCTGACTTTCCAACTTTGGAAGGCGTGTCCCATAGCCACACAGCCACGAGTCCAATCGCCAAACCAACTACACAAATAGACACATGAATAGCCGATGGAAGGTCAGCAAAACCTAGGTAGGCAGCAGTAAAGGCAAACCCAAACTCGATGAAGGTCAGGGTTCGCTCTGTAGTCAGCCGCGATCCTAAACGGCCATTATGTCGCAATGCATCGGCTAGGTCCGATGGCGATGCCCCCGGGGCAGGCATGTTTTTCCTCGCTGTTGACACACCTTTCTTATGCCTGTTGGCTCTCGCCGCCTTCTTATTCACCCGGCCTTACCTCGACGCAAACAGTCAGCTTAAGCCAAGACTGTTGTTTCGGAATGTTGGTCGTCAGCAGTATACTTCCCGCGTCGCTTAAGCTGCTGATCTTTAGTCGTCGCAGGTTTTCGCCGGGTGCCCCACACATTCCATCGGTTGGAATGTGTGGGATCACAGGGTGTGCAGTGCGACGTCACTGACCTACAGAACGCAACCGTTTAGTCTGTCGTGGTGACGCAAGGACTCAGGCGAATATGACAAGCAGGGGTTGTGTATGTGGAGACGAGTCCTTCGCAGATCAGCGTTCATGGATCCCACTGTCGTGAAAATAAGGGCTAAGTCCTTTCTATTCAGCACACAGTTTCGCCCACATTTTCATGCTCTGTGGTGCGCCGAAGGCGCATGTGGTCTCATTCCAACCGATGGAATGAGTGGGGCACCCGGTGCCGCAAGCGTGTGACGACTCCCGAATTCCCGATGGAGGATGTCACTTCAAACGGTTCCCGGCGACACAACCACCTATCCGGAACACTTTTCATTTGCTTTGGCTGCGCGCCAGCGGCTAAGGTAGTGCCGCTCCTCTAAATCTCATTGTTGCAAGGGCGGCTTCGAGTACAGTCGCGCCAGACAGGAGACGTTCGTGTTTTCCCAATCGCTTCCTATCAGTTCCGAAGGCGGTCATACCAGCTTCCAGAACAACCTTCCCGATGCCGTCACCTCGGGAAAAGAACTCCCTACATTCAAGTTTGAGCTGGATAAATCAGAAGGCCGCGTGATGGGAGGCAGCTACGGCAAGGAAGCCACGGTAGAGCAGCTGCCGATCTCGAAAGCGATAGCCGGGGTCTCCATGCGCATGGAGCCGGGCGTGATGCGCGAACTCCACTGGCATGCCACGGCAGCAGAATGGGCTTTTGTCACCGAGGGGATGGTGCGAACTACAGTGATCGACCCTCAAGGCTGCTGCGAGACCAACGACTTCGCGCCGGGCGATGTCTGGTATTTTCCACGCGGCCACGGCCACGTTATCGAGACCTTGGGCGACAAGCCCTGCCACTTCGTGCTGGTCTTCGATAACGGCTACTTCTCCGAATTCGGAACGTTCAGCATCACCGACTGGCTCGGCCACGCCCCGAAGGAATTGCTGGCCAAGAACTTTGGATTGCCGCCGGAAACATTCGAGAACTTCCCCAGGAGCGAAGTCTATTTCGCCAAAGGCAAGGTCCCACCGGCTATCGCCGTCCCGCCGCTCCAGGGTTGGAAATCGCCACCGCTCACGCACAAGTACAGCCTGCTTTCGCAGAAGCCGTTTGCAACCTTCCAAGGCGGACGGGAGTGGCGGGTGGACGGCTCCCAATTCCCTATCTCCACTACCATGACGGGCGTCGTTCTAGAGATGGAGCCGGGAGCGCTTCGCGAACTACACTGGCATCCCAATGCGGCCGAGTGGCAATACATTCTGAGCGGCCAGTTCAATGTGACCCTGTTTGGTTCGCAAGGACGCTGGCGCGAGGAGAGCGTCAACCAGGGTGACGTCGCCTACATACCGCAGGGCTTTGGCCACTCCATTGAGAATGTCGGCAACGACAAGGCGCGTATTCTGATCGTCTTTAACAACGGTCACTACCAGACCATCGACCTGTCACAGTGGATTGCCGGCAATCCGACCGATGTCCTGGCCACCAACTTCTCTCAGGATCCTTCCGTCTTTGAGAGGTTCCCGCGCAAGGACGTGTTTCTGACGAAGTAGGCGCGGGCAATCAGAGGGAGCAGGAAGGTCAAACGCGTGGGTGCCGCGTTGACCTCGCCGCGGAAGCTC
>CAWFAY010000016.1:0-326080 GCA_963813905.1 uncultured Acidobacteriaceae bacterium
ATTTTCGAACCCGCAGAACGGACACTTCATGATTGGAAGAGACGGGCGCAACCCCGAAATTTGATTCTCGCAGGGTAACGTGGAGAGAATTTGAGCACGGACAGAGTGTCTGCGTCCGTCATCGAGGCACAGAGACCGCAATCCGGACCTCAGAGCTCGGCGCCTCTGTGCCGATACTCGGGAAAGGAACCGGTAATTTTACTCTGCCTCTTGCACTTCTTCCGGCGCCCCGTGCCGGCGCAGCAGTTGCGGCAGGTTCTGGGAGAACGCTGAGCGCGGCAGCACCATGTCGCATCCCGCTTCCTGCGCCTTCATCTTCAGATCGCCCTGCACATGGGAGACGAAGCCAATGATGTTGGTGGCCTTCTTCAGCTTCGACTTCAGCTTGGGAATGAGGGTGAGCGGCTTGGCTCCCAGATTGTTCAAGTCGAAGATGATGAGCGACGGCTTATCGTCGCCGTTCTGTCCCATGCGCTCGTAAAGGTCTTTGTCGGTCTTGACGAACTCGACCTTCACGTTGAGCTTGCGGCCCGTCTCCTGAATCTTGGTCAGGAAGAACAGGTCGTCGACAAAGGCGAAGATGCGCGCCGGCCCGGCATCGGCGGTCACGGGCAGTGGCTCGGGCTCAACCGGCAGGAACTGCTTGGCGAAACTCTGGCCTCCGCGGCCACGGCCCTGCCGCTGCTGATTGCCGTTGCTGTTATTGTTCTGCGCCGCGCGGTAACTGTGGTCCATAGGAGCGGTGTAGATGCCGCCGCCGGGCTGGCTCTGGCCGGTGCGCTGTCCGGGACGGCCACCCGGCTTACGGGACTTGCCGTGACGGTGCTGGCCAGGGCCCTGCTGGGGGCCGCGACCCTGGCCTTGGCCTTGGGGATTAGCGCCTTGCGTGGCGGGTCCACGACGCCCACGGCGCCGTCTGCGTCCTTTCCCTCCGCCGGGCTGGCCGGAGGGAGGGTTCGATCCTTGATTCATGCTTCTCTCGTAGTCAATTCTCGCAGGTTGCGAGTTCCCACATCTGGACCGCATTTGCTGGCCTGCTGCTCGCAACACAAACTGCGGAGTCGGCAATTATGCGGTTGGAGTCGTTCTCGAAATCGAGTTCGTTACGTCCGTCTGGCGCCTGGACATGTTGGCGCATGGAACGCCGGCACGGAGGTGCGGCGATTGGAGGACAGCACTATGGTACCCAGCTTTCGCTGTGAAACGCAAGCTCCAAACCGCCTTTTCTTGCTTAGATGCACATCTTTTGACAACCGCCGGCACAAAATGGCGGCACTCACCGGAATGGACCGCTCAGTTCAGCCGGGCCAGCAGTTGCCGGACCATCTCCAGGGTCTCCTGAACGTCGTCGGCATCGGGCGCATCCGGGCATAGCTTCAGGTAATTCGCCAGGTCCTGCGCGGCCCCGACATACTGGTCGAGATTCAGCCTGACCAGCGCGCGCTCGCGCAGCATCTCGGCGGAACGCGGCGGTATGGCGAGCAGGAGATCGAGCACCATCAGCCCCTTGCGGAAGTTCCGCTGGGTGAAATAAATCTGCCGCAGGTTGTTGAGCATGCGGGTGAGGATTTCGCGGCGGGTCACCGGGCGCAGGAACTCCGGCTTGAATTCCAGTTCGCCACGGTAGATTTCCTTCAGCCGGGTGTCGACAATCGCCCAGCGTCAGCACCAGTCCGCGATTGAAGGCATCGATGATGATCTCGCCCGAGAGCACGTCGTAGTGCTTCAGCAGAAAATGTCCCGGCATGCCGGTACCGGCCAGGGGAAATCCGATGCGGCGAGCCACCTCCATGTACACCACCGACAGGGTGATCGGAATGCCCAGCTTGCGATCCAGCACGTCGTTGAGAAACGAATTTCGCGGATCGTAATAGTCGTCGCGATTGCCGCGCAGGCCTTCTTCCTCGAACAGCACGCGGTTGAGCGTAGCGATGGTCTCGCGTGCGCTGGGATTCGCGCGCAAGCCTCGCTTCACCCTCGTCTGCCAGCGCGTTCAGCCGCTGCAGATAGGCCGGGACATCGAGCTCGGGATACTCGATGCGAGCCAATGCCAGCGCGGCTCCGGCCAGGTCGATGGCCTCGTCGTCATGCGCCGGATTCACCAGTTGCGCGAAGCTCTGCAGCGCCCTGCGATGCGGGTCTGGTCCCAGCATTGGTGCGTTAGATGAAGCGGGTGCACGAGGCAGATTCGATGAACCGCGCCACAGATGATCTGTTCGTGCGCGGGACAGAGCGGCTCCGTCTGGCCGCGCTATAGTGAATCGTGATGCCATCCGACAAAGCCACGCAAACGAAACCAGGCTGTCAAAGTCCTCTCGACAAAGACTTCTTTCCGCGGCAAGAGTCTTCAGCGTAACCTCCGATCGCGTGCTCGAGCCCAATGGCGTAACGGCTGTTCGTGATGTAGTGCGCCATTCCGGGTCGGTGGTGATGCTGGCAGTTGACGACGGCGAACAGGAGCCTCGTGTGCTGCTGGAGCGGCAATACCGCTACGCGGCGCGCGATTACTTGTGGGAGATTCCGGCCGGCCGCATCGACGGAAAAGAGAAGCCACTGGCGGCCGCGAAGCGTGAGCTGCGGGAAGAGACCGGATACCGCGCAAAGTCGTGGCGCAAGGCGCTGTTCTTCTATCCCAGCCCCGGCTTCATGGATGAGACCATGACCGTCTTCCTGGCGCGCGGGCTGAAGCCGGGCGAGGCTGAACCGGAAGAAGATGAACGAATCGATTACGAACTGGTTCCGCTCTCCAAAGCCGTCAGGATGATCATGTCCGGCGAGATTCGCGACGGCAAGACCATCGCCGCCGTGCTGTGGTTCCAGGCGCAACAGGCTTGTTGAAACGCTCGCCGCGGGGGCTGCGAACGCTCTTCAGCTGCAGGGCGATATTCAAATCGTGGTTTACTTATATGATACTCAAGACCAGGGATAGTTAATGAAATTCCCCTAAACCACTTTACATCAAAGAAATAGGCTGTATACCTTCTTGACACTAGGCCTGTAAGAGCACAATTAAGACACGCCGTTGACAGGCAACATCTCCGAACTGCCGCAGGTCCTCCTGGAACGAAGCTCCTCCTCGATCTGGGCTGGGTAGGTACCAGCCTGTTGAACGTAATTCAAGACAGCACCCCGCCCGACGGGTGCTGATGGGCGTGGCCCGGAGGAAGAAAGAAAGTGAAATTGAAAGGAACCGTAAAGTGGTTCAATAACGCGAAAGGTTTCGGCTTTATCGGCCGGGACGATGGTCCGGATGTTTTCGTGCACTACAGCGCGATCCACAGCGAAGGCTACAAGAGTCTGCAGGAAGGCGACCCGGTGGAGTTTGAGATCGTGCAAGGACAGAAAGGTCCCCAAGCCGACAACGTCACCAAGGCGCAGTAGCCGCTCGTCGGCTTCTTCTGGCAAACCCAGCCACCCGGCTGGGTTTTGCTATTTCAAGCAGCTTCCACAAGTATCCAACGCCTTCGGAGGACAAAGTCTTGTTGCAGGTGCACCTCAAGTAGGCTTTGAGAGACAATAGGCACATGACCGGAATCCAGTACCTTACTGATGAGAAGGGCAGCAGAGTGGCGGTTCAGATTGATCTCAAGAAGCACCGCGAGCTTTGGGAGGACGTGGAGGACGTGCTCGTTTCGCGTGCACGTCGGAGCGAGAAAAGAATCCCACTTGAAGAGATAAAATCTCGGCTGGTGAAAAGCGGCAAGTTGGCTCGTGACTAACTATCGCGTCGCTCTGACGGCGAGCGCAGAGAAAGAGTTGAGACGGCTGCCTGCGCGACTCGTAACTCGCATCTTTCGTCGCTTGGACGCTCTCGCCTACAACCCGCGCCCTCACAATTGCAAGAAGTTGGTCGGAGGCGATAAACAGTGGCGAATTCGGGTAGGCGAGTACCGCATCGTGTATGAGATCGACGATTACTCCAAAGCCATAGATGTAACCCGGATCGCGCACCGGCGCGAAGTTTACCGGGACCGATAACTCTCCTTGGACAACAAAGCCATCGCGAACGTCTTCTACGAAACCGCCGATCTCATGGAGATCAACGGCGACGACGGTTTCCGTATCCGCTCCTATCGCCGCGCCGCGGAGGCGGTGGAGGCGTCGCCCGACCAGGTTTCTTCCCTGCTAGCCGAGCCCAAGAAGCTGCTGGAGGTTCCCGGCATCGGCAAAGGAATGGCGGCCAACATCAAGGAGCTCTGCGAGACCGGAAAGCTCAAACAGCATCAGGAGCTGCTCGAAAAATACCGGCCGTCGATGCTGGAGCTGCTGAAGATCCAAGGGCTGGGGCCGAAGACCATCGCCCTGATCTGGAGCGCATTCCAGGTCAGCGACCTGGCGGGAGTTGAGCAGCTCGCGCGCGAAGGCAAGCTGCGGGAACTGCCGCGGCTGAGCGAGAAGACCGAGCAGAAGATACTCAAGGCGATCGAGGATTATCGCCGTATCTCGGGGCGCTTTCTGATCGACGAAGCCGACCGCACTGCGCAGAAGCTCACCGCCCATCTCGCGCACATCAAGGCATCGAGAAGATCACGCCGGCCGGCTCGCTGCGCCGCGGCCGCGAAACGGTCGGCGATCTCGACGTGCTCATCACCGGCCCATGCTGCGTCGACGATCAGCTGCGGGCCGAGCTGATCGAAGAGATCCTCCGCTTCCCCGGCATCGTCGAAGTCCTTGCCAAGGGCGACAACAAGGTCAGCTTCAAGCTGCGCAGCGGCATGCAGGTGGATGTGCGTACTTTGCCGCCGGACTCCTACGGCGCCGCGCTGCAATACTTCACCGGCTCGAAGAACCACAACGTGACGCTGCGCCAGCGCGCGCTGAAGAAGGGCTACACCCTCAGCGAGTACGGCCTGTTCACCCTGGAGAACAACAAGCGCGTCGCCGGCACAACCGAAGACGAGATCTACGGCAAGCTGGGGCTCGACTGCATCCCGCCGGAGCTGCGCGAGAACTGCGGCGAGATCGAAGCGGCCGCCAAACACACGCTGCCCAAGCTGGTGGAACTTGGCGACATCCGCGGCGAAGTGCACATGCATACCGTCGAGACCGATGGCCGCTGCACCATCGAGGAGATGGCCCAGGCCGCCAAGGAGCGCGGCTACCAATACATCGCAATCACCGACCACTCCAAGAACCTGGCCTTTGCCAACGGGCTCGACGACGCGCGCGCCGAGCAGCACATCAAGCGAATTCGCGCCGCCAACGACGAGATTGAGGGAATCACCATTCTGGCCGGCATCGAGGTCGACATCCTGCGCCGACGGCGCACTCGACCTGTCGGACTCAGTGCTGGAGCAGATGGACGTGGTGGTCGCCAGCGTCCACTCCATGTTCAGCCAGGAGCCGGAGCAGATGACCGACCGCCTGCTGCGCGCCATCAGCAACAAGAACGTGTCGTTCCTCGGGCATCCCACGGGCCGCCTGCTGCTGAAACGCGATGCCTACAAGTTCGATATGGAAGCCGTGCTGAAAGCCGCGGCCGAGCACAAGGTTGCGATGGAGCTGAACGCTTATCCCGACCGGCTCGACCTCAACGACGTTCATCTGCGCATGGCGCGCGATCGCGGCGTCAAGATCGTCATCAACACCGATGCCCACCACACTTCCCATTTTGAGAAATTGAAGTACGGAATCCTCCAGGCACGCAGAGCATGGTTGACATCGCGTGACATCCTGAATACTCTTCCGGAGCAAGAATTCCGCAAAGCTATGAAGCACGACTGGCCGTCCAACTAGCCGGCTTTGCGCGAATCAGTACGCAGTCTCCCAAGGAGCCTCTCATGACTAACGCCACTCATAAGCACTCCAAGCGCGAATTCGATGCCGGCCATGTGCCGATCACGGAAGAATTCGACAGCCCAAGACGCACGCTGCCCCCCGTTCTGCCGCTGGCGATCGCCTTGGTCGTGGTGGTTGTGTTTATCGTCGGCATCGCGTATATCTTCCGCTCCAAGCCGGTGGCACAGGGACAAATCGACAATGTCTTCATCAGCCAGAAGAAGGACCAGCTAAGAAGGTCGAGCCTGCGCCATGTCGATGCTGGCGATCCAGGTTTCGCTCAAGGCCGTGGGCGACAAGCCGCTCTACATCAAGTCCATCACAGCCGAGCTGAAGACGCAGGACAACACTTACACCGACGAGGCGGCGTCGCCTTCCGACTGGGACCGCTACTTTCAGGCCTATCCCGACCTGAAAGACCATGCCATGAAGCCAATCGCGGTCGAGGACAAGATTCCGCCGGGAGCGGAAGAGACGCGGAACGGTGATCGTCACCTTTCCCGTCGACGACGGTCAGTTTGAAGCCAGAAAGAGCCTGACCGTAACGGTGCAGCCCTACGATCAGAAGGCGATTGTGCTGAAGGAAGCGGGCAGATAGGTTCAGGCGGCCGGAGGAGCGGGTTTTTCGAGGGCGACTATCCTGGTTTCCAACTCCAGAAGCTTGGATTGGAAGGCGTCCATCTGCTCGGTCGTGGAGGCGTCAACGTTGGAGAGGTCGGCTTCGATCTTTCGGAAGCGAACTGCCGCCGACTGTTGATAGGCTCCGAAAGCGCGAACAATGCGGGTCTCTGCGTCGTGCGTGCGCTCGTCGATGTACTCGCGCAGGCGAGCTTCGCGCTCATCAATGTGCTCGCGCAGGCGAGCTTCACGCTCATCAATGTGCTCGCGCAGGCGAGCTTCGCGCTCATCAATGTGCTCGCGCAGGCGAGCTTCGCGCCCATCGATGTGCTCGCGCAGGCGGCTCTCAACTTCGCTCAGCCGCTCACTCAATCGTCCTTCGATTCCCTGCAAGATTTCGCGAAGTTCGTTGGCTTCCATGTCAGTGGTTGTAGTTTACAACGTCGTTGTATTTTCCAAGGCTCCAAGCGTCAAGACAATGGCGACTTCAAACCTTTTTGGAAAAAGCCTTACGGTGTTACCGGCGTGGGCGCGTTCTTCGGAGTCGCCAGGTATCCCGTGATCGAGTTCTTCGTCTCCGAGAAGACCACAATCTCATAGAGCAAACGGTCGCGTCCGGTATAGAACTGCAACGGCTCGCCAATGGTGCGGTCTTTCTTTTCGATGGTGCGATCATCAGCGATGACGTTCAGGGTAAAGCGGCTCTTCTTAGGATCGGCCTTCTTCAGTTGCAGGCTGATGGTGGAGACTGGCGTCCTCGTGCCTTTCTGCAGGGTGAAGTCGTAGTAGTTGCGCTCACCTTTGCGCTTCAGCATTTCCAGTTCGCCGGCGTTGTGCGCAACCAGCCCGCTCTGCACTCCCAAGTCGCCGATGGTTTTCTCCAGCTTCTGATTGGTGGCGGCCAGGTCAGCCTGGGTCTTCTGGACCTCGGTTTTGGTGCCACCCAGTTCGGTCTTCACCCCGCTGACTTCCGTATTGACCGCGGCGATCTGTTGGCCCTGCTGTTTCTGCTCGGAGCTGAGCTTCGCTTCCGCCTGCTTCTGCTGGCGCTCCAGCTCGGCCGCCCGCTTGGCCATCTCCTGCTTGGTAAGGCCGACCTCAGAGGTCAGCGCCTGCTTGAACTCGTTGGAGGTGCTGTGCAGCCGCGCGGCAGCTGCTGCTGGGCATCGTTCAGCGCCATCTGCTTCTGGTCGAGGGCGTCCAGCCGGGTCTTCAGCGAGTACATGAAGTACAACGAGGCCGCGACATAGACCACCGCCAGGCCAAACAGGATGTATTGCAGAATCTGGCTCTGTGCAGGTGCGGCTGCCGCTTGCCGTTCGGGGTTATCCAGAGCCTTACCGGTACCAGAGTCAAACATCTAAGATTCCTTTCTTTCGATAAGAAATTGTCGAGTACAGCAAATTCTGTGTCAATAACATCTTACGAGTAGTAGTGCAGGCCAGGCGAGTGGCCGAGTGGTAACTAAGTTGCTAACTTAATACCAAGCCGGCACTCCCGAAGAACAGTCATTTCAACACAGTTCTTAAGCCTCTCAGGTTCAGCCACTTACAAACCCGAGAGCCTGCGCCGAGTTCTCTTCTGTGTGCGAACAGGTAAGAATTGCGGACGAGATGCAATTTCTATACAGCTGGTGAATAACAGGAGTTATGGTGCGCCTCACTTTATACCGAAACGAACTCTGGACTCTGGCATTGCTGGCGCTCTCCTGTATTTCCACAATGGCTCAGGCGCCCGCCCCTGCGGTACAAAGCGCCGTCGTTCAGACGGTCAGTGCGCTGCCTGATTCCGGTAGCCTGCTGCCTGTGGCGGGGATCGTGGGATTCAGCTTCCTCATCGGCGGAATCGTTTGCCGCATGCTGAAAACGCGGCTGTAACCATCAGCCGCTACGCCAGAGCGTTGTTCACGATCTGCTGCGCCTCTTCCACGATCGCGTCAAGGTGGCTCTCGTCGCGGAAACTCTCAGCGTAAATCTTGTAAATGTTCTCCGTCCCCGACGGTCGCGCCGCGAACCACCCTGTCTGCGCGACCACCTTCAACCCGCCGATCGGGGCGCCATTGCCCGGAGCCTTGGTGAGCTTGGCCGTGATTGGCTCGCCCGCCAGAGTGGATTCCTTCACCGCCTGCGGTGACAGTGTGCTAAGCTTCGCCTTCTGCTCGGGAGTTGCCGCTGCGTCGATGCGCGTGTACAGCGGCGAGCCGAACTCCTGCGTCAGCTCCAGATAATGCTCGCCAGGATCTTTGCCGGTGACCGCCATGATTTCCGCCGCCAGCAGCGCGAGTAGCGGACCGTCCTTGTCCGTCGTCCAAACCGTTCCATCCATGCGCAGGAAGCTGGCGCCCGCGCTCTCCTCGCCGCCAAAACAGAATGTGCCGTCGAACAATCCCGGAGCAAACCACTTGAAGCCTACAGGAGTCTCGCTCAGCTTGCGGCCAAGTTTCTGAACCACGCGATCGATCATGCTGCTGCTTACCAGCGTCTTGCCCACGATCACGCCCTGCGACCACCTCGGCCTATGCGTCAGCAGGTATTGGATGGCTACCGCGAGATAGTGGTTCGGGTTCATCAGCCCCACGGAGGGAGTCACGATGCCGTGCCGGTCGGAGTCCGGATCGTTGGCGAAGGCGACCTGGTATTTGTCCTTCAGCCGCACCAGCGATGCCATCGCGTATGGGCTGGAGCAGTCCATACGAATCTTGCCATCGTGATCGACCGTCATGAACGAGAACGTCGGATCGATCTTCGGATTCACCACATCGATCGACAATCCATAGACGGAGTTGATCGGCTCCCAATAAGGCTCGGCAGCTCCGCCCAGCGGATCGACGCCCAGCTTCAGCCCCGCCTTGCGGATCGCCTCCATGTCGATGACGTTGCGCAGGTCGTTCACGTACGGCATCACGAAGTCCTGCTGGTGCGTGGTAGGCGCCTTCATCGCCGACTCGAGCGTGACGCGCTTAACCTCTGCGTTGCCGGAGCGCAGGAGCTGGTTAGCGCGGTCCTGAATCCAGCCGGTGACGTCCGTGTCGGCAGGGCCGCCATTGGTCGGGTTGTACTTGAAGCCGCCGTCCTCGGGCGGATTGTGCGAAGGCGTAATCACAATGCCGTCGGCAAGATGCTCTTTGCGTCCGCGGTTGTAAACCAGAATTGCGTGCGAGATGGATGGCGTGGGCGTGTAGCCGCCGTCCGGCTGAATGACGGTTTCAACGCCGTTGGCCGCAAGCACTTCCAGGGCAGTACCCTGCGCCGGACCGGAAACCGCATGCGTGTCCTTGCCCATATAAAGGGGACCATCGACACCCCACTGCTTGCGGTACTCGCAAATTGCCTGCGTGATGGCAAGGATGTGCGCTTCGGTGAAGCTGCCATTCTCGGGCGTGCCACGATGGCCACTGGTGCCGAAGGCGACCATCTGCGTGGGATCGCTAACGTCGGGCTTGCGCTCGTAGTATTCGCGCTCCAGACGCGCGACATCGATCAGCATGTCCTTGGGCGCAGGCTTGCCCGCCAAAGGAGAGATGCTCTCGCGCTGCTTCGTTGCTTCGGCCATTTCTCAGTCCTCTGTCCTTTGTTTTAGCACAGCAACAGGCACCCTTTTGTGAACGGCAAATTACCGCTCGACGCAGTCGCCAGTCTGCAAAAGCCCGCCCGTAAGCAACCCGTCCAGGGCTGCTGCCATCTGCCCTACTAAGGGTGTGCCACGCCTTCGTTCTCCCTGATCGTGGCAAAATTTGAATTGTGCCCACATCCCCCGCTACCACCGCTCACCCCAGGGCAGGACTGGATTTCCAACGGCTGACGCCAGATGAACTGGTCACCCGCCTTGCCGCCATTGTCGACTCTTCTGAAGACGCCATCATAGGACGCGACGAGCACGGCACGATTAACACCTGGAACACGGCGGCTACCCGCATCTTCGGCTACGGCCCGCAGGAGGTCATCGGCCAATCGGTGTTGTTGCTGGTGCCGCCCGACCTTCATGGCGAAGAATTGATGTACCTGGAGCGTTTGCGGCGAGGCGAACGCATCGAGCACTACCGCACGCAGCGGCTACGCAAGGGGGGAGAACGGGTTGATATCTCAGTAGCCATCTCGCCGATCAGGGACGACCGGGAACGGTTTATCGGTTCGGCGCTGATTGCGCGTGACGTGAGCGCCCAACAGAAAGAGCAGGCCGCTCTCGCCCGTCTGGCGGCCATTGTCGAATCCTCCGACGACGCTATCATCGCCAAAGACTTGAACGGCGTTATCACTGACTGGAACGCTGCCGCCGAGCGCATGTTCGGCTACACCGCTAACGAAATCGTCGGCCGCTCCATCCTGACCATCATTCCCCCGGAATTGCAGCACGAAGAGCCTGTGATACTCGGCAGGATCCGTGCCGGCGAACGCATCTCGCATTACGAAACCTATCGCGTACACAAGTCGGGTAAGCGGGTGGATGTGTCGCTGAGCTTGTCTCCCATGCGCAATCAATCGGGACAGATTATCGGTGCATCCAAGATCGCTCGCGACATCTCCGAACAGCTCCGCTCCGACAACGCTCGGATGATGCTGGCCGCCATCGTCGAGTCCTCCGAGGACGCCATTATCTCGAAGACACTCGATGGCATTATCACCACCTGGAATGCGGCCGCCGAACGCCTGTTCGGCTATAAGCCTGAGGAGATCATTGGGCAATCGGTACTGCGGCTCATTCCGCGCGAATTGCACTCGGAAGAGCCGCAGATTATCGCCCGACTGCGCAGCGGCCAGCCCATCGAGCACTACGAGACCCGGCGAATGCGCAAGAACGGGGAGATCTTCGACATCTCCCTCACTGTTTCGCCCATCAAGAACATGAAAGGGCAGGTGGTGGGCGCGTCGAAGATCGTCCGCGACATCAGTCAACGCAAGGCGGCCGAGGCTGCGCTGGTCGAAAAGGAGAAACTCGCGGCGGCCGGACGGCTGGCGGCGACGCTGGCCCATGAAGTCAATAATCCTCTGGAATCCATTACCAACCTCTCCTACCTCCTGCTCCACCATCACCCGCTTGACGATGAAGCACGAAAATATGCCGACCTTTTGCTGAGCGAAGTTCAGAGGGCGGGCGAAATCACGCGCCAGACCCTCAGCTATTACCGCTCCTCCCGCGAAAATGCTGAGGTGAATGTCGCCGAGATCGTTGACCACATTCTGCGCTGGAAGAAAAAGAAGCTGGACGCAAAGAGTATCGTCGTTAAGACGCAATTCGGCGATGCTCCCCTGGTGCATGGCCATTCCGGCGAATTGCGGCAGGTATTCGAAAACCTCATCGAGAACGCTATCGATGCCGTGACGCCGGGCGGAACGATTCGCATCCGTGCCCGGACCCAGTCACAGCGCATGGTGGTGAGCGTGTGCGACGACGGAGAAGGTATTCCTCCCAACGCGCGGCACAAGATTTTCGATCCGTTCTTCACCACCAAGCCGAAGACCGGCAGTGGGCTGGGTCTGTGGGTGACGCGCGAAATCGTGCAGAAACACGGTGGAACCATACGCGCCCGCAGCAGTCGCACCGGGCAACGCCACGGATCGGTCTTCACTGTTGTCCTGCCGGTGCGGCAGTCCGGTAGCGTGGAACCGCCGCGAAAGAGCGCCTCATTCAAGGTCGCCTGATCTCACCCGCTATGCCTGCGCGTGCCGACTGCCGGCCTTTGCCATGTTCCCGAGTTACTTGGCCGCATCGAATCGCAATCCCGTCTGAGGGCCGGATTTCGTCTTTCTATGGCGGTTTATGTAGTCCACCTCTCGCCTTGAAAGGGCACGGCTTCAGCCGTGCCGCATGTGGCATCATCGCGGTCTGGGCTTTATTGATTCCTGCATAAATAATGTCCTATACTGCTGGTATGCGTCCCAGTGGCAGTCCGCACGAACTGGAGCAGCGTCGTTACCGCGCGCTGGCTCTGCTGCAACAAGGACTCAGTCCGGTCGAAGTCGCGCAACGGGTTGGGGTTGATCGTCGCAGCGTTCGACGATGGAACTCGGCCGCACGCCACCAGGGCCGGCAAGCGCTGGCCGCTCAACCCGCTTGCGGACGGCCGCCGCGACTCCGTGCCGCCCAGCGGCAACGGCTGGAGAAGACCTTGCTCGGGGGCGCGGAAGCGGCGGGTTTCGCTACCCCGCTCTGGACCTGTCCCCGCGTGGCCAGCTGGATCGAACAGCGGTTTGGCATCCACTACCATCCCGATCATGTCTGCCGCCTGCTGCATGCCCTCGGTTTCACTCCTCAAAAACCTGTACGTCGGGCGGTGGAACGCGACCAGGAAGCGATTGGCCAATGGGTGAAGCAGCAATGGCCCGCCATAAAAAAAAAGCGTCGCGCTTGAAGGCCTGGCTGGTATTTCTGGACGAGAGCGGCTTTCTGATGGCCCCGCTGGTGCGGCGCAGTTGGGCTCCGGCGGGCCAGACCCCGGTGCTGTACCAGCGGGGCGCGCACCATCGTAAGGGGTCGGCGATTGCCGCCCTGTGCGTTTCGCCGGCGCGTGATGACGTACGTTTCTACTTTCGCCTCCATGCCAGCGATATCGCCGCCGCCCAAGTGATGGCCTTCCTCTCCGCCCTGGATGGCGAACTCGACGCCCCCTGGCTGATGCTGTGGGACCGGCTGAACGCGCATCGCGCCCGCCGCACGCAAGACTTTCTTCTCGCCCGCGGCTGGCCGCAGCCCTGCTACTTCCCCGCCTACGCTCCGGAACTGAACCCGGTGGAGTACGCCTGGAGCTGGCTGAAGAACAATCCCATGGCCAATCGGGCGCAGCTGGAGCTGGATGCGCTGGCCGACGCCGCCCGTCAGTCGGCCCGCCGCCTGCAACGCCAATCCTGGTTGTTGCGTTCCTTTATTCACCACAGCCCGCTTTTTTTGCGACTCAAATAGGACATTACTTATGCAGGAATCAATAGCCCCTGAGGGAACTCGGTCTACGCCTTCTCTGAAAATGCTCTAGTCTGTGGCAGCTTCACCACTCCCTTGAGAGCCTGAGCGGCTTCTAAGGCGAAGTGCGGTAAACTTGCAGCAGCCCCGCCATTACCTCATGCGGAGGGATGTGTGAGCGGTTGAAACAGGCGGTCTTGAAAACCGCTGTACGGGAAACCGTACCGGGGGTTCGAATCCCTCTCCCTCCGCCATTACCTCTTCCTAACAAGTCCTATATAGTTCCATCCTACAATTTAACTGATTGAATACAATAAGTTTGTTGTCTTTAGTCGTCTATCGTGCTACTATGAAAGCCAGATTCCGCTGGGGGTACTTCCGGGGGTGTTCTTCCTTTTGCCTTGGGGGTATTTCCCTAGAGGGGTCATTAGAGGGCTTACAGTGGCACTCACGGACACCGAAATCCGCAAAGCAAAGGCTAAGGGCAAGGCTTATCGCATGAGCGATGGTGGAGGGCTGTACCTCTTCGTTACGGCCCCAGGCGGCAAGCTCTGGCGCTGGAAGTACCGCTTTGAAGGGCGCGAAAAGCTGATGTCGTTCGGGAGCTATCCCGATGTATCGCTGTCTTTGGCCCGCGAACGACACGTTGTGGCGCGCAAGTTGTTGGCGACCGGCACAGACCCTATGGCCGAACGAAAAGCCGAGAAGTCGGCCGCAGAGGATTCTTTTCAAAGCGTAGCCCGCCTCTGGCTGGCTCACTGGCAGGATGGCAAGAGTCCGCGCCATGTGGACTACGTGAAGCGCCGCATGGACGCCGACATTCTGCCTTGTCTGGGCACGCGGCCCATCGCTTTTATTGCAGCCCCGGAACTGGTGGCCATGACCAAAGCTATTGAACAGCGCGGTGCACGCGACATTGCCAAGCGCGCCCTGGAGACAACCGGACAAGTCTTCCGCTTCGCCATTGCCCACGGCTATGCCACGCGCAACCCGGCCAGCGAGATTCGCCCTAGCGATATTCTGAAATCCGCTCGCAAGATCAATTATGCCCGCGTGGATGCGCGGGAATTGCCCGAACTGCTCCGAGCGATTGAGGTCTATCAGGGAACGCACGTCACGCGGCTCGCCTTGAAGTTGATGGCTCTAACCTTCGTGCGCACCAGTGAACTGATTGGCGCAAAATGGGCTGAGTTTGACCTTGAGGCGGCGCGCTGGGATATTCCGGCTGAGCGCATGAAGATGCGGACGCCGCACATCGTTCCCCTTGCCCGGCAGGCATTGGATGTACTGGCCACCCTGCGGACACTCACCGGCCAAAGCGAATGGCTTTTCCCCGGTGACCGCAACGCCAGGAAGTCGATGAGCAACAACACCATACTAAAGGCGCTGGAGCGCATAGGTTACAAGGGCCGCATGACCGGCCATGGCTTCCGTGGGCTCGCCTCCACGATCCTGCATGAGCAGGGCTTCAACCACGAACACATCGAGTTGCAGCTTGCCCACGCGCCGCGCAATGCCGTCAGCGCGGCCTACAACCACGCGCTCTACCTGGAGCCACGGGCGAAGATGATGCAGGACTGGGCCGACTATCTGGAGCAAACCCAGCGCGGCGGCAAGGTGCTCCTGTTTCGCGGCTCTGTGGCATAGCGCAAGCGCGCTACGACCCCGCAGGAAGGCGCGCTCCTGCCTCCAGCAGTTTTCTGGCAACGGCTTCCGCGAGGTCCTCCACAGCGGGTTGCGTTGATGGCTTGGGCATACCGATTCCCCGGATAAGCTCCCCCTGCCGATCCGTCGCCACCTTTCCATAGCTCGTGAAGGTCGTGAGTACTTGTTCATGTCCAAGGTTCTGGCTCCACGCCTTGAACGCTTCCGGCGACTGGCAGACTTGCTCACCCAGCCGGGCCAGCGTCTTGCGTATGCTGTGCGGATGGAAATAGGGCAAAGCCGCACGCTCGAATGCCTCACGGAAAATCGTCCGAATCGGCGTGGCCGTGCTCCAGTGGGCCCGCTTGAATCCTACCGTCTCAAACCTGTGAGTCTGCCCAACTTCGATCCGCGTCGCCGGAAATAGCGGATCGTCATTGCCCCACAGCTTCTTTTCCCGCAGAAATCGCACCCAGTCCGCCACGATCTCCCGAATTTCATCACCCACGGGGAAAAAGTACGTTGGAAAGGTCTTGCTGAATTTCGTCTTCACTTCCCGTGCATCCTGGTGAACCAAGTTTTCCGTCAGGTCCACATGCTTCAGCTTCATTGAAGCGATGGCCTGAATCCCGCGCGCCGGTCAAGAGCGTGAAGGCCACCAGTGCGCGATTCCGGCGCTCAATCTCGCTGTCTGTCCGGCATCGTCTCAATCACATGCTTTACCTGCTCCAGCGTCGGCGCTTTCCGCTCACGCCGGGCCGTGGCGATGCGCGTGTCTTTCTCCGACAGGTTGAAATATTCGGCATCGGAATACTGAAGATGCGCCTTATATCCCGGCTGCCCTGCAAGCCAGAAAAAGAACTGCTTCAGGTGCGTCAGTGTGGCGTGTAAAGTCGCCTTGCTCAGTCTTCTCGCCGGACCTCTGCCCCGTTTGTTCGGCCAGATGCCGCTTGAACGCCACCGCCTGCTCAAAGTGGAATGCCTTAAAGGTTCGATACCGGGTGTACTCTTCAAACCGGCTCAGGGCCTTCGCGGCGACATCCACTGTCTGCTCGCTGTGCCGCTTGGCTTCTTTGAGATAGGCGAAGTATTTGCGCTTGATCCGTTCATTTTCCGGGCTGTGTTTCGTCATAGTTGCTCACCCTAGGCTGAAGTCACTGTTTACGATGGGTGGATCAATCTCACTTAGTCCTTCTCCCCGTACCTCTTTGCCTAACCCAGTTTGGCAGGCGCTTAGAACCACCATCTCCACGGGCAAGTTCAGGTTGTAAGTGTCCTGCAGGCGGAGGTATCCGTTGACCGGCTCTCCACGTTCATTCACGGTCGATAGCACCAGCCCCGAGAGTTCAGGATATTGGGTGTCCAGCAGCGCGTGAGTGGCGAAATCCACATAGCGGTACTGCGCCAGGTCCGGGCTGGTTACGGTAGCTCGATTGGCCTCAAAGTCCAGCGCCATTTTGCTCTGTGTCGGAGCCAAAGCGACAATTGATTGAGCTTCCGCACGCGTCCACCTTAGTCGGGGCAAGGATTCACCTCGGGTTGCCAGGCCCGTATCCTCGGCGGATCTTGTTAGTTGACTGGTCTCGATTTGTGAAATTGCACCTCCATCGTGAGTAATTTCCACGTGGTTCTGTGTTTCCGGCTTGGCTACAGACTGAACATCACTCTGCTTAACCCGCGGGTCTCGGACACTGAAGACAGGATCGGCGACGACAAACACCTGCTTGGCGGGAAGCGGGCGAGACGCTGTTTCACGCCGGAGCAGAACCAGCACCGAGGCCGATGGGAGCTGTACCACTTCATGATTTACCAGCAAAGGGACAGTCAGCCCTTTCTGGGTCTGCAAACCGGTCGCATCTATCGCTCCGCTCAATGGCTCTGGGAGAGCGCTGAACGGTATGTAGTTCAAAGCTCCGTCAGGTACTATCACCAATCGTTTGTGGTCTAGCTGGGACTCGACTTGCGCTAGGAGTATGTTGCCCAGTGCAGCCGCCGCATTCTCGTGTTCCTCGTCGGGCTTTACGTCGCCTTGTCCTCGCGCCGACAGCGCTGCATAGGCCAAGCGTGCGAACTGCTCGATCTCGCTTCGCTTGGCTAGCTCGTAGCTGACGAATGTACTGGAGCTGATCAGCCAGAGATAACTTCGCTCTTCTCCCAGTTCATATTCGAGCAGCACTGTGCGATCCGAAATTTGTTTCTGCACCTCGGATAAATTCACAGCACGAGGCTGTGTCAATGCAGCATACTCAGGGTTTTTCTGCCGGATCTCGGCCCCCACCTGGTCATATCCTGCGGTTAGTTCGCGCAGTTGCTGTTCCAGTTGTTCGAGCTGCTGCGAAGTATGTGGGCCGCTCAACAGCTTGGTTCGCAGTTGGGCCTGGGCATCCAATTGTTGTCGAAGGGTTGTCTCGCGCTCAAGTAACCGAGGATCGGCTCCTCGGTAAATATGGGCCTCGCTTTCGGTGAGCAGATCAAGCAGGCTGCGGGCTTTACCTCTTTCAGTTGCTTCGAAAGCAAGCCGATCATAGCCATCACCCGGATTCAGGCGATGCAGCTGCATCAGAACGTCAACATACAGGCTGTAATAGCTCGCGTTAGAAGAGAAGAAATAGGTTTTCAGCTCGCGGTTAATTATTTTGCTGCGCAGTGATTCGATAATAGCTAAGGCTTCTTCCAGACGAATACGCGCCTCAGGCAGCTGCCGCATTCTTAGGTTCGCATAGGCGATATTGCCCAACGCAATGACTTCCCCCAAGCGGTCGCCCACCGCACGCGCAATTGGTAATGCTTGGTTGTAGTAACCCAGTGCCTTGCGATCTTCCCCAAACGAGTAATAGAACAACCCAATATTGTTCAGCGTCCTAGCTTCCTCGGAGCGGTCGCCAACCGCGCGTGCAATTAGCAGCGCTTGATCGTAGTAGTCCAGTGTCTTTTGCTTGTCACCTAATGAAGCAGTAGCCCAGCCGATATTGCGCAGCGTTGTAGCTTCGAGGGAGCGGTCACCAACCGCTCTCGCAATTGGCAGCGCCTGATTGTAGTAATCCAGCGCTTTTTGCTTTTCTCCCAGCGAATCATAAGCCCAGCCAATATTGTGAAGCGTCGTAGCTTCGAGCGACCGGCTCCCCACCGCGCGCTCTATTGCCAGCGCCTGGTCGTAATAATCTAGTGCCCTCCGCTTATCCCCTACCGAATCATAAGTAAGGCCGATATTGTGCAGTGTTCGGGCTTCCCAGGAGCGATCGCCAACTGCGCGCTCGATGAGCAGTGCCTGGCTGTAATAAGCCAGTGCTTTTTGCTTTTCCCCCAGCAGGTCATAGAGCGTCCCGAAATTGTTCAGTGTTGCGGCTTCTCCGGAGCGGTCGCCAGCCAGACGCACGATTGGCAATGCCTCGTCGTAGTAGGTCAGTGCCTTTTGTCTTTCCCCCAGCGAGTCATAGACTCGGCCGATATTGTTCAGTGTTATGGCTTCCCCGGACCGGTTGCCCACCTCACGCTCGATTCGCAGCGCCTGATTGTAACAATCCAATGCCTGCTGTTTTTCCCCGAGCGTGTCATAGACCGCGCCGAGATTATTCAATGTTCTGGCTTCTCCGGAGCGGTCGCCAATCACACGCACAATCGGTAATGCCTGGTTGTAGAAGTCCAGTGCCCTTTGCTTTTCCCCGATCGAGTCATAGACCGCGCCAATATTGCTCAGTGTCCCGGCTTCTCCGGCGCGGTTACCTAACAGGCGAACAATCGGTAATGCCTGGTTGTAGTAATCCAGCGCCTTCTGCTTTTCCCCCAGCGAGTCATAGACCAGACCAATATTGCTCAGCGTTGCGGCTTCCCCCGGGCGGTCACCCAGCCGACGCACAATCGGCAATGCCTGGTCGTAGTAATCCAGCGCCTTCTGCTTTTCCCCAGCGAGTCATACACGAGGCCGATACTGCTCAGCGTTCTGGCTTCTCCGGACCGGTCGCCCACTGCGCGCTCAACGGGCAGAGCCTGGTTATACAAGTCGAGTGCCTTCTGTTTCTCTCCCAGCGTGTCATAGACGGCCCCGATCTTGTTCAGAGTTGCGGCTTCTCCGGTGCGATCGCCGACAGAACGCTGAATGGGCAGCGCCTGATTGTACGAGTCCAGCGCCTTTTGCCTTTCCTCCAATGAGTCGTAGACGGACCCGATCTTGTTCAGAGTTGCGGCTTCTCCAGCGCGATCGCCGACAGAACGCTGAATGGGCAGCGCCTGGTTGTATGAGTCCAGCGCCTTTTCCTTTTCCCCCAGTGCGCGGTAGAGCGATCCGATGTTGTCCAACGCTTTGGCTTCTCCAAAGCGGTCGCCCACTGCGCGCTGGACTGACAACTCCTCGGTAAAACGATCCAGTGCTTTTTGTTTTTCCCCCAGCGAGTCATAGACCGCACCGAGATTGTTCAGAGTTGCGATTTCTCCGGACTTATTGCCCGACGCACGCTGCAGTGGCAGGGCCCGGCTGAAGTAGTCCAGTGCTCTTTGCTTCTCACCCAGCGAGTCATACATCACACCGATATTGTTCAGGGTCGTTGCTTCCGCAGAGCGATCGGCTATCGCGCGCTCGACTAGCAGTGCCTGGTTGTAGTAGTCCAGTGCCCTTTGTTTTTCTCCGAGCGAGTTATAGATGCCGCCGAGACTGTCCAGCGTTATGGCTTCCGAGCGCCGGTCCCCCAACTGCCGCCACAGCCGCAATGCATGCTGAAGTCTTTCGAGCGCAAGTTTCAGGGAAGGAATGGTCCCCTCGGACCGGAGTTGCTGCGCATCCTCAAAAGCCTGCTGCGCCGCCGCCTGGGTATCCTGTTGGACGGAAGATGTGACTGCTTCCGGCCCGCTCTGTTCGGCATTTATGGGTGTTGCAGGGCGCGACCCAAGCGGGAGAGTAGCCGCCACCCAGAAGAGTGGTATTACCCAGTGTTTCAGATTACAAACTTGCAAGTGCTGAAGGATGTTGGAGTATGTCATACCAGCAGCCCACCGAACATTGCCTCGGATTGTAATTGAAACACCCTCCACCAGGTAAAAGCCCTGCTTTCCAGCCCGCATCCGGATTGAAGCAGGAACCTTACTCTCATAGACTTTGTGAAGCAAGACTCTAGGGCCATCGCCGACTGTGTACCTTGGGATCGCACTACACCAGAAAGAGCCGCACGTGTGGTGCAGTGCTCGATGTAGCTGTGGGATGTGCGCAAACAGGATTCTAAGTGGTTGCCGTGGGATTAGTTGCAAAGCCATCGCGGCGTTCCGCGCCCCCGGAGAACTGCCAGCAGGTCGCCCGCCGCGCGCGGGCGTGGGCACGCCCCAAAACGTCCCTGCCGCACGCCGTCCGGTTGAGAACTGGAAAACAGGCTCAAGTGCCGTTTCCGTGGGGGTACATTTGGGGGTTTATCATCCTTTAGGTACCCACATACTATTGAAAAACAATATACTTATGCGAACGATATGAATCCCTCTCCCTTCTGAAGCCCGTACAAACTCTCTTGGATTTTCCCGCGAAAGTACGCAAAAGCACGCGTTTTGGCGACATCTGAGTTGCCAAACGGACGCCAGAAAAAAGCGGCCCAACAGCATTGTTCTTCCCTGCGGGCGCTTTTCTCTACGCGCTGAGATGATGGTCCGGTTTGGCGCATCCCAAGTGGCGAATCCTTTGCCACAACAATCCGAACACAGCGCGAAGCATGATTTGACTTTGCTCGCCGGGTTATTACGCGCCGCTGGGCACGACGCGCACGATCCGGTCGAGAGTTCCCTCCCAGTCTTCCAGAAGTTGTTGTCCCAGGATACTGCCGGTGTTGCGAGCGTGATGGCGGAGGAGTTCTCTGACCTGCTCGCATTCCTCCCTCTGACTGTCGCGTAACGCGGTAGTTTGGATTGCGTCGGGATGAAACTGCTGTTTAGCTATGAAAGTTTCGTCGGGGTCCCAGACGTAGGCGACCCCACCCGTCATGCCTGCGCCGAAATTCCTGCCGATACTTCCAAGAACCAGGACCACGCCTCCGGTCATGTACTCGCATCCATGCTCTCCAAGTCCTTCGACGACGGCAGTAGCGCCTGAATTGCGAATCGCAAATCGCTCTCCGGCGCTTCCGGCTGCAAACAACCGGCCCGCAGTTGCTCCGTACAGAGCCACGTTACCCAGAATTACTTGCGGACCGTCAGCGCGAGACAGCTTGCTGGTCGGGCGCAGAACGATTTCGCCGCCGCACAGACCTTTGCCGACGTAGTCGTTTGCCTGGCCCTCCAGAACAAGACACATGCCATCGGTGGCGAACGCTCCAAACGACTGTCCCGCCTCGCCGCGCATGCTGATCCGAATGTGCGGTTGGGGCACGGTTTGAGCACCACGCAGAAGACTCAACTCACCCGCCAGTCGCGCTCCCAGGCTGCGATCTTCATTTCTCACGTCCAACGCGCATTCGAAGACCTCGCCGGCCACCGTGGCTGCGAGGGCAGGCTGCACCCACGCATCATCGATCGGGGGATGGTCTTCAGGTCGCACATTGCGCCGGCCTTGCCAATGGACCGGGCTACCGCCAGTCGCCCCCAGTAACGATTCCAAATTGAGATTGCCGTCTCGCCGTACCTGGCGCAGCAAATCGGTTCGGCCAATGGCTGCCTGCAGGGACGGCAATCCCAAAGCAGCGAGGAGTCCTTGCAGGTCATGGGCAACATTGGTGAAAAAGCGGACAACGTGTTCAGGCTTGCCGCGAAACTTGGCTCTCAGCTCGGGGCGCTGGGTGGCAATGCCCGTGGGGCAGGTGTTGAGGTGGCACTGTCTCGCCATATCGCAGCCCAGCGAGACCAGGATCGCGGTGCCGAAGGAGAATTCATCGGCTCCGAGCAGCGCTGCGACAAGAACGTCGCGCGCGGTCGCCAGACCGCCGTCGACGCGCAGGCGAACCCGGCCCCGCAGTCCATTGTGCCGCAGCGCCTGCTGCGCCTCCGCCAAGCCCAACTCCCAGGGACTGCCCGCGTATTTAATGCTGCTGAGGGGAGATGCGCCGGTACCGCCGCTATGTCCGGCAATGTGGATGTAATCGGCATACGCTTTCGCGACTCCCGCGGCGACCGTGCCAACGCCAAGCTGTGCCACCAGCTTCACGCCGATGGTAGCCCGAGGGTTGATGCGCTTCAAGTCGTAGATCAGTTGCGCCAGGTCTTCGATGCTGTAGATGTCGTGGTGTGGCGGCGGACTGATTAGCGAGATTCCGGGTTGCGCGTGACGCAAACGCGCGATGAGCTCGGTGACTTTGTGCCCCGGGAGCTGCCCGCCTTCGCCAGGCTTTGAGCCTTGCGCAATCTTGATCTCCAGCTCCTCCGCATGCGCCAGATATTCCGCTGTGACACCGAAGCGCCCAGAAGCAACCTGCTTGATTTTGTTGTTGCGGGGCAGATAGTCCGGCATGGCGGGTTCGCGACGATAGGCAACCGGGTCTTCGCCCCCTTCGCCGGTGTTGGAGCGAGCGCCCAGCTGGTTCATGGCAAGCGTGATGGCCTCGTGAGCCTCGGGACTTAGCGAGCCCAGTGACATAGCACTTGAGACGAAACGCCGCACGAGATTCGAGGCTGGCTCAACTTCCTGCGCCGCTAACGGCGGTCCGGCGGGAACCATCTCCAGCAGATCGCGCAGCGCTACGGGCTCACGCTCTTCGAGAGGCGCCTGGTATGCCGACCAGGCCTCGACAGGCGAAAGGGAGGTTGCGACAGCTTGCGCGCTGGCCTTGGCGGCGCCTACCGCGAGTTGAAGATGCCGCGTTCGCTGCGGTTCCCAGAGATGGTATTCGGCACCCTTGTCGCGACGAAAACGTACCCAGCCATAATCGGGCAGCTGGGAGCCGCTATTCTCAACCGCCCAGGAGGTCCGCACCGCCGCTTCGATATCGGCGAATCCCCAACCGTCTATCGGCGAGGCGCTGCCCGAAAAGCAGCGGGCGATCACGGTCGTATTCAGGCCCAGAATGTCGAACAGTTGCGCCGCTCGATAACTGTCCAGAACGGAAATTCCCATCTTAGACATCACCTTCGCCATGCCGGATTGCAGCGCGCCAAGCATCGCCGTTTCGCCCGCCTTACCTGCCATGGTGCGGGCCGTCTGCAATGCCAGCCAGGGGCAAACTGCTCCTGCGCCGTACCCGATGAGGACGGCGGCGTGGTGAACATCGCGGCAGTCGCCAGCCTCGACCGCGAGCCCGACATTGCCCCGCAGCCCGGCGTTGACCAAAGCGTGATGGGCGGCGCCCGTCGCCATGGCCATCGGGATCGGCAACCTTTGCCGCGAAGCCGAGCGGTCCGTCAGCAGCAGAATGCGAGTTCCGGCACGTACGAGCGCAACGGCCTCTCGCCGCAGATTGTCAATTGCATTGGTGAGGGAATCGTCGGGCGCGAAAAGGCAATCGATCTGCGCCAGCGGCAACTCGTCATGCAGCGCATACGTACCCTGATGCAGCGCCTCCGCTTGCCCCAGCGACAGGAACGGCGAGGGCAGAACCAAGCCCGGCAAAGGAGCGTGCTTATCGAGCAGGTGCGGCCAGGGTCCCAAACGCGTGCGCAGCGAGACGACGCATGATTCGCGCAGGGAATCGATGGCTGGATTGGTCACCTGCGCAAAGCGCTGCCGAAAAAATCCATATAGAGGACGCGGCGAGCGGGCCAGCGCCGCAATCGGTGTGTCGTCGCCCATCGACCAGGTTGCGTCCTTTCCCTCCATCGCCATAGGTGCGATGACCAGCTTCAGGTCTTCGCGGGTGTAGCCAAAGCTGCGTTGCAGGCGAGTGATCTCATCCTCGGGCAAAGTCTCGGCCGGCAGGTGTGCGGGCTCCAGCGGGAAGTCATCGATGAGCGGGCCGTAATTCGTCAGCTCGTCGAAGTAGTGGTCCAGGTCTTCGTGCTCCAGGAGGGTGCGCTTCTCCAGGTCGAGCAGGACCATCTGCCCCGGACCAAGACGGCTGCTGCGGACAATAGACTCGTTGCTCACGTCGGCGAGACCGACTTCGGAGCCGGCGATGATTAGTCCCGAATCGGTGATCACATACCGGCAGGGCCGCAAGCCATTGCGATCCAGCGCAGCACCCAACAAACGGCCATCGCTGAACACTAGCGCTGAGGGGCCATCCCACGGCTCCATGCAATCGGCGTGATAGCGATGGAATGCCGTCTCCGTGCCGGCGTCCGGGGCGGCCGGCAGCAGCATACGGATAGCTTCCGCGATGTTGCGATCATGGTTTGCCAGCAACTCGGCAATTTCGTCCAGACTCATGGAGTCGGAAGCGGCCACGCTGAGAATCGGCTCGCATGGTCGCGGCAGCGTGGCCCGGCGAGTTTCGATGTGCGCGCGGTTGCCCCAAATCGTGTTGATCTCTCCGTTGTGGGCGATCATGCGCAGCGGCTGTGCGCGGTGCCACGACGGCAGTACGTTCGTCGCGTATCGCTGATGGAAAACCGCAAACGAGGTAACGAACTCGTCCGAATCCAGGTCAGCGTAAAACTCGTGCAGCAAGAGTCCGGCGCACAGCGCTTTGTAGACGATCGTTCGCATCGAAAGCGAGCACACGTAACTATCGGCGATCTGTCTCTCAAACGACTTGCGCGCCAGGTAAAGCCGGTGCTCGATCTCGGCCTCGGTCCACTTGCCCTCGGCGGGGCTGGCGATCAGCGCCTGCGCGATGACCGGCATCGATGCCGACGCGATTTCACCCAGGACCTCGCGGCGGATCGGAACCTCTCTCCAGCCCAGCCACTCAAGGCCCTCGCTGGCGACACATTGCTCCAGGCACAACCGGGCATGCTTTACACAAGTCTCGTCCTGAGGAAGGAATAGCATCCCAACCGCGAGCCCCCGTTCGGCTGGGAGACTGATGCCGGCTTGCTTCAGAAGAAATTCGCGGGGAATGGCGGTGAGGACGCCAACTCCGTCGCTGCTCTTGTAGTCGGCTGCCACGGCTCCGCGATGTGCCAGTCGGCCCAATGCGGTAAGTGCCAGTCGCAGAATCTCGTGGCTTGGCGCGCCGTGCAGGGTGGCGACAAACCCCACCCCGCAGGACTCATGATCGAAGCGGGAGTTGACCAGGGTTGGGTTGGTCAAAGCTGGATCCCTCTTCTGATGAGTATAGGGCGGCGCGCAGTTAGTTCCCCGGAAATAGTTCACCGTTTCCCGAAACCGGAAAGGCGAATGTGTCCCGTCTTCAGCGAAGCAGGGCCGCGATTCGCTAATCGTCTCTGGACGCCCAGGCTGATTTCTCTCCCTCAGGCACTCGCAGCGGACAGCAGATGACGGGCCGTATGGAACTTACAAGGCCGAGCATGATGCGCGCGTCAAGTTAAGAGAATTTTTCCGCAATGCAACTGGGCGGAGAGCAGGTAGTCGTTCTGCGAAGCCGCTAGGTGAATTCGAAATCTCTGAAACGCAGCACTCTTCTTCACCTATCGCAAAGCATTCGCCTGCGTTAGGCCGCGAAATCGGACTGGGAGAGAGCCACTGTACTGTGGAATTTGGTTCTCCGCTTGCCGCAAACCGAGCGCGCATCCGAACCACCGGGCAAATGCGCGGGCGGCCCAGCCAAGCTACGGATCAGCGTGCCTGGGGTTGCGAAGCCGAAACTTGAGACGCCGTCTCGCCCTTCTCCAAAATCCTGATACTGTTGAGTAAGACTTCTACTGCCGTCGCCTCACCCATATCAGAATTAATCATTACGTCAAAGCGCTGCCGATCTGGCCACTCAACGTTGAAGTAATTCTTGATGAAGGCGGCGCGGTCTCGATCAACGCTTTCGATAAGCTGGACCGCTTTAGTCTCGCTGATTCCGCCGGCCTTGAGACGTCGGACCTTCTCATGGGCTGAACCGTAAGTAAACACATGAAACGCATCACGACGGTTTTGCAGGTAATATGCAGAGCCGCGTCCCACAATGACACAGTTGCCCTCGTCGGCGGCGCGTTTCACAACCCGCTCGGCAACCTCCCGGATGCAATCCGTATCTGCCATCTTCAGCCGCGGAGCGTTCAAGCTTCCCTCGAAGCTGCCTCGCATGAAGGCCATCAGGAACCGGTGGAACACGGGATCTCTCTTCTCCTCGTGCTCTTCCACGACTCGGCAGTCGCACTCCATGAGGCGGGCGATCTCGTTGGTCAACAGCTGGTCCCAAAGCCTCCAGCCCAGGTGATTGGCAAGCCCCTTGGCGATCTCTGCCCCGCCGCTCCCATATTCGCGCTCGATCGTAATTACTCGGACCATGCACAATTCTCGCTGAAAATCGTCTCGCTATCTTATAAGCCCACCTAGGCGGCTCTGAGCGTGACGGTTCGCACAAACCCGGCTACTCCAACATTACCCGTCGTGCGCCCACCTCATTCTTCTTCAAAGCGAACGAAAGCACAAACATGCTCGCAGCTATGCCAGCCAAAATCAGAAAAGTGTCGACGTAGGCCAAAGTCGTTGCCTGGATGATCACGGTCCGATAGATGAGGGCGTACGCCTCTTTGGCTGCCCGGGTTGCGTCCACACCTGATGCAACCACGCGTGCTGACAACGCTGCCGCAGCATCGGCAAAAGAAAGCTTTCCCGGAGAGACGTTCGCCACCAGGAACACTTGGTGAACCTGGGCACGCCGCGCAATGACCGTGGTGACCATGGACGTTCCCACGCTGCTGCCGATGTTGCGCATGAAGTTCACCAGTCCAGCCACGCTGTTGCTCTTCTCCGTCGGCATTCCAACGTATGAGGCCAGATTAATGGGAACAAACAGAAAGCCCAGGCCAAACACCTGCGCCAGACGAAGGATGGCGGCGCTTCGGAAGCTGATACCAAGGTCGAGCTGCCGGCTCGAGTAATACATACCGACAGAAAGGGTTAGCCAGCCAAACGCTATTAAATACCGGGCCTGCACCTTGGACGACAGTATCCCAACGACAGGCATCATGAACAGCAGCAGAAGGCCGCCCCCCGAAAGCACTAACCCGGCTGACTCCGCCGTGTAGCCCAGAAGAGATTGCAGGAAGAGCGGCATCATCACCAGGCTCGCAAATAGCATTAAGCCCAAGACGAACATCATGCCGTTCGCTTCCAGGAAATTCAGGTTCTTAAAGAGGCGTACTTCAATGATGGGATGCTTGTAAAACCACTCCCAGACGACAAGCGACACCAAGCCTACCGCCGCCAAGATAGCCAGGGTGAGAATGAAATGGGACCCGAACCAATCGTCTTCCTGCCCCTTATCGAGCATTACTTGTAGCGCTCCAACGCCCAGTACGAGGAGCGACACGCCGACATAGTCGATTCGGGAGGCGGCGCCGGCTTTGCGCTTCGCCCATGGCGGATCTTCAATCAGACGCGAAACCAGGAGCAGTGCCAGCAATCCGATCGGAATATTAATGAAGAAGATCCATCGCCAGGTGTAGTTGTCGGTGATCCAGCCGCCCAGGGTGGGCCCAATCGTAGGCGCAACGATGACCGTAACCCCGTAGAGCGCAAACGCCAAACCACGCTTGTCCGGGGGGAAAGTGTCTGCCAGGATCGCCTGGGCCATGGGTTGCAATCCACCCCCGCCCGCGCCTTGCAAAATACGAAACAGAATGATCGCTCCCAGGCTCGGGGCAAATCCGCACAATAACGAGCTTGCCGTGAAGATTGCCAGACAGGTCATGAAGAATCGCTTGCGCCCGAGCACGCTCGCCAACCATCCGCTGATGGGCAACACGACCGCGTTTGAAACCAGGTAGGAAGTCAGCACCCAGGTGCTCTGGTCGGTGGACGCTCCAAGATTCCCGCCTATGTAAGGGAGCGCGACGTTTGCGATGCTGGTGTCGAGCACCTCCATAAACGCCGCCACCGCAACCACAACTCCAATCAACCAAGGATTGAACTTCGGCTGCCACACCTCGATCTGAGGGGGCGCAGGATTGTTCGCGGGCGCGGTGTTACCGGCTATGCCATTGTCGAGAACTGGGGGATCGTCTGCCATAGTCGAGATACGAAGCCTTGCATTGCCTCTCCGATAAGGCGTTATATCCTGCGGAACCGAGATCTAGAACCGTGGGTTCAGAACCGTGACTCGGCCTTTCTTCGAGCATTCGATTCGACACTTACCCGCAACGCCACATAAAAGTTGCAAGGATACGCGGCCGTTTTGATGGCTGACTCAGGACCAAACCCACCACGCCACCTCTTTGCCAACTGAGTTATAGTTTGCTCGTCAACCGTCTGCATGGTTGCGTCTTCAGCCGTCACGATGATTACCAAACCTGCCGTTTTCGTCAGCTCCACCTCACGCATGGCGGAGGAACGCCAGGCACTTCGCGCCAAGCTTCCTTCTTCCGTCTATGAGTTGTACCTCTATGAATGGGACGTCGCTGGGCGAGGCTCACCGGAGCAGCGCTGCCGCGAGATGATTGAACGTTCCGATGTTTTCCTCGGCGTGCTTGGCCCGGACTACGGGAGTCTGTATCCCGGCGGAAACCGCTCCATTGTCGAGTGGGAGTTCGATACTGCCCGCGACCTCGGGAAGGTGGGAATCTTCACCTTCGTGAAGAAGCCTGAGCCCGGCCAAACCCGGGAGCAGGCGCAAGAGGCATTTCTGGCGCGAATCGGTGGCTTTCAAAGCGGCGTCTGGCTGCACCTGTTTGCCACTCCCTCCGAGCTCATCGACGAGGCGCGAGACGCCCTGGCTGGCTGGCTGGCCGAGGTACACCAGCAAACCGGACGGGCGAATCGCCCCTTGGCAAAGCGCGTTTGGGCGGTGGCCATTGTGCTGGCGCTGTTCGCCATTGCCGGTCTGGGTACGATTCTCGCCATGCGAGGCCGGACGCTAAGCACAGCGGCGCTCATCATTCTGTGCGCCTGCACCTTCGTAGTTGTCGCCGGATGCCTGCTTTCGGCGTTGTTCGTGGATGTGGGAGGTTAACGTGAACCAGGTCCCTGTTTCGCCCGGTTTTGCAGAATCCAAGAGTGTTGAGAGCGCCGTGCAAAAGGAGATGCGCCGCCGCAAAATGCTGGTCGGCCTTTTCCTCGTTCTGCTGCTCGTCCCCGTCGGAGTTGTAGTCTACTTCCTGTTTGCGTCGCAAGCAGGGCTCTCGACGCAATCGCCCCCTGCCGTCCCGGCCGAGCTGCAAGGAAAGGTGAACGCCAACGATCGCACGCTGGCCGAACAGCAGAAGCAGATCTCCGAGATCAATCAGAGGCTTGCGCAGACATCAACGGTGGCTAGCAGCAGGTCGGATCAGAGCGTTTCCCAGCAGCAGAGCGCGATCCAGGCCCAGCAGCAACAGATCACCACTTTGCAGCAGCAGCTTGAGGCGACACGGGCGCAGCAAGGACAGCAAGGACAACAAGTGCAAGAGGTCCGGCAGGCGCTGCAAGCCCAGCAGGAAAGGGCGGCGCAGTCATCATACAGTGACCAGGCGACAACGCAGGTCAGCAGCTTGCAGCGCGAGCTCGCAGACGTGAATGCCAGGATGAGCGCACTGGCGGAGCAAGTCCAGAAGCTACAGCAGCAGAACGATCAGTTGCAGAAACAGGTTCAGGCCCTGAGCGGTAAACGACTCGAGGTGCAGCCGGTCCGCCCACAGTAGTGGTTGCCCAATGGGTAGCTCCGGGCATTCCGAACGAATGCTCCCGACGGTCATGGTTCCAAGTTTGTGGTGTTCTGCAACACTCCCGGTTACTTTCGTACCCTCGCCTGGCATTTTTCCACTACGTAAGCGCCTGTCGTGTCAAGTAGACTTCAGTCGAGACGCTCTCGATTTGCGGTACCGTTCAGCCGACCTAAGTTATTTCATATCACGAATTTGACTGTAAGTCCCACGAAATCAGGATTTTAGCAGGAAAATCTGCGTAAAGTATTGAAAATAAAGGATCGTTGTTACGAGGATTTTTCATTGGTGAGCGCATTATCGGACGTAGATCCGGCGGTAGGTTGCGCGCCGCTTCCTTTGGAAGGTGATCGGCTTGGGCGGTACGCGAATCGCAGTCGAGCCGAAGAGCGAGAGTCTGGTCTTGGATCCTTAGCGTTGGCGACCCGCATCCCCTGCCCTGAGAAGCTGGGTAAAATTTACTCTGTCGTACTGCACCCCGGACATTATTCGAACTTTCCCTTGCTTTGACAGTCATCCAGAGTGCAAAATGTTGGCCCTCGATAGTTACGCGTCCAATCGTCACGGCTGGATGTATAGCTTCTGTATTGTTGAGCGGCCCCTGTGCGTAATTCCGTGTGCTTCAGTTGAGAATCAGGAGGAAACTCTATGAAGAAGGTTCTTCTTTGCCTTGTGCTGGCGTGCCTGGCGGCGGTGCCGGCAATGGCAAACTCGCTCATCACCATCGGCAACCCGCCGGATCCGGGTGCCGGCAACTCGTTCCCATTCGGCAGCGCGTATAACGCCGAATATCAGCAGGTGTATGGGAGCAGCGATTTCAACACTGGTCCCATTCAGATCATGTCGCTCGAGGTGTATAACACCCAGTTCAACAACGGCGCGACCGAGACCAATCTCGGTACCTACACGATTAGCCTGTCAACGACCCAGGCGGGCGTGAACAATATCAGCGGCACCTTCGCGGATAACATTGGTCTTGACAACACCACTGTGTTCACGGGCAGCATCAACCAGGCGTGGAACTTCGGCGACACGCTTCACATCTCCTTCAGCAAACCGTTCACCTACGATCCCACGAAGGGCAACCTGCTCCTAGACGTGGTCGGACAGGGCATCTCGGTGCCTACCGGCAACATCTACTTTGACGTGAACAGCACCGGCGGCTACTTCACCCGTGTGTACTGCCCGGGCGGCCAAGCCTGCCAGACTGGCGTTCCGGATACCGGCTACGGCTTGGTCACTGGCTTCGACTACACCTCGGTTCCTGAGCCCGGTACGCTGGTCATGTTGGGTACCGGCCTGCTTGGCGCAGTTGGTGTAATCCGGCGCCGCATCCTGTAAATCGTATTCAACCCTGCTTATGAGGCACGGTCTTCGGATCGTGCCTTATTCTTTCATGGGTCGCTGTTCGCTATTCGCCTTTCGCCAGAGATGGCCGAGCCGAGTGGGGCTTTCCCATTGCCTTTCGGCCAACAGGGTGCCTCAATTCCTTGGAGTTCCAGATCCAGCATGACAGTTCAAGAATTGTCAGGGAAGAGGTCCCTCCAGCGAATATCCGTGCTGCAAAGGTTCTGGCGAAGAGCGAAGAGCGAAAGGCGAACAGCGCGACAGTTACAGCCCAAACAGCTCACGCAAGCGCTTTGTCTGGGCGCGGCTGACGGGGATCTCCGCCTGCTTCTTGTCGTCCATGCGGATCTGGTACGAGCTCTTGAACCAGGGAACGACTTCCTTGATGCGGTTGATGTTGACCAGGTAAGACCGATGAGCGCGCCAGAACGTGTTGGGATCGAGCGAATCCAGCAGCTCTTCCAGCGTGCGGCAGTTTGACTGACCTTCCATATTGGTGGCGACGACGGTGATGATGCCGTCCTGAATCGACGCATAGCAGATGTCCTTCTGGTCTACCAGGAAGAGTCGCCCGGCGGCCTTCAGCAGCACCTTGGCTGTCTGCGTCCGGTGTTGCTGCTGCTCAAGCAACTTCACAATGGTGCCGATCTGTTCCGTCGCGGGAGAACTTTCCAGTTTTTGCCGGGCTTTGTTTACCGCCTGGATGACGCGCTTTTTGTCGAATGGCTTCAGCAGGTAATCAACTGCGTTGACCTCGAAGGCACGAACCGCGTATTGATCGTAGGCTGTGGCGAAGACGATTTGTGGCAGGGGCACTTTCTTGTCGAGCAGCTTCTTGATCACGCCGAAGCCGTCCAGCCCCGGCATCTGTACATCAAGGAACACGAGGTCGGGCGACAGGTCCCTGATCAGATTCACCGCCTCCACCCCATTCTTGCCTTGTGCTATGACCTCGACGTCGGCGTCTTTCAGGAGATAGGCCAACTCATCCCGTGCCAACTGTTCGTCATCGACCACGAGTGCAGAGATTGCCATTCAAGCTCCGTTTCAGAATTCCTGACCGAGTATAACTCTGGAAGCGTGGACCTTAGCGCGCGTCAGTCCAACGGGAGATGCCAATAAGGATTGACAGGGCGGCCAGTCCGGGTAGAAGCTCATTTTTCCATCACCAGGAGCTCTCATGCGCATCTCTGTACTGTTCTTGTCGCTGGCCGCATTCTTATGGTGTGCCATCCCCGCTCATGCCCAGTTCATGACGCCCGGGCAGGCCGATTCGGCGACGCCGGTCGACATCCCGAACAAGGCTCCAGACATGGTCTGTTTCGGCGAGGGTCCCGACTGGAGCGTGCAACTGCAACAGGGCCGCGCGCGCAACGTCGGCATCAATGAGCCCGACTCCTTCTTCACTGGCAAATTTGTTTGGGTGCCCAACGACAAGCTATGGACATGGCAGGGCTCCAACACCAACGGCAACGGCCAGAGCCTATCGGTGAATGTTCAGAAGACAACGTGTGTTGATAAGCAACGCAAGCAGGAGTTCCCCTACAAGGCCCAGGCCACGCTGCCGGCCGGAGACTTCGTGTCAGGATGCTGCCGCAAGCTTAAACCGGGCGAAGCTGCGGTTGGCCCGGATGGCTACGTCTCGCCGAATAAGCAGTGGCCGGCCCTCCCTCCATCGTCCGCCCTTGCCCCGAACCAGGTGCTCTACGCGGTGACTTGCTGAGAAATGACGCAAACTCGCGATCGCACCACACGTCTTTGATCTGAGGGCAAAACCATAAGGATGGGCTCTATGACGTACGCTTGACGTATGCCGTGTGCTTAGATGATCTAACCTATTGATTTTGTTGGCGTCCCCGGCGGGATTCGAACCCGCGTTACCGCCGTGAAAGGGCGATGTCCTAGGCCGGGCTAGACGACGGGGACGCTTGCGGGCGGGTCTCGTGCAAATTTTCATACTAGCAGCGGGGTTTTTGAGTGTCAAAGACCAATGCGCGTGGGTAGTCGGTCAGTTTGGAGAATGACCGATGCATGTTCGGAGGTCCTCGTTTTCAGACTAACCCGCCACCTGCGCTTGGAGCGTGGTCCGTTCGATTAAGCCCGCTACCTGCGCTTGGAGCTGGCTGGGCAAAGCGCACCGACGAAGTCGCGTGTGCAGTTCCAGGTAAGAACAGACAGAAGTGTTAACCCATCTTCCGTGATGCGCTGCTTGGCCGCTAACCAACGACGAAGCACGCTGGTTGGGCGCCAAGCAGCGTCTAACCACCCATTCACCAGCGGAAATCAACTGACGCCATGGCGCAGTTTGTGTCGGAAACCCGCTAAATTGCGGAGCGTGGCTCGACCCAAGTGGAGCGTTCCTGATATTGTGCATGTTTCGCTCATTGCCGGAAGTCGGTGGGCGACAGCAGTGATTTTGTTGACTCTCCGGAGGTACCTATCTTGCGAGCGACCGCAGTCGCCCTTTTCGTTGCACTTTCTCTCTCATCATCGTTAGCGCAGACATCCGATCTACAACAAAGCCAGGAAGCCGAGCAGGGACGCTCGCAGGCGGAGAAGCCGACACAAAGGCAACACCGCGCAGGCGGCTGAGGCCCAGCAGGACGAGGGCGAATACAAGGGCCCGTGGAAAGGTCTTCAGTACCGGCTGGTCGGGCCGTATCGCGGCGGACGCGTCGAGGCGACGTCTCGGGTGTAGTGGGTCAGCCTGATGTGTATTACTTCGGCTCCGCTGCCGGCGGCGTATGGAAGACCACGGACGGCGGACTGAACTGGAAGCCGCTGACCGACAAGACAAAAGACATGTCCCCGTCGATCGGCGCGATTGCCGTCTCTGAGTCGGACCCGAACGTCATTTATGTCGGAACCGGCGAAGCTTGCATTCGCGGCAACATTGTCGGCGGCAACGGAGTTTATAAATCGATTGACGCAGGCGCGACGTGGAAGTTCGTCGGCCTGCCGGACACCCATGCCATCGGACGCGTGATCGTCAATCCGAAGAATCCTGACATCGCCTTCGTCGCTGCGCTGGGTCATCCCTTTGCCGATAACGAAGAGCGCGGCATCTTCCGCACGCAGGATGGCGGCAAGACCTGGCAGAAGGTCTTCTATAAGGATGCGAAGAGCGGCGGCATCGACATCACCTTCGATCCTACCAACGCCAACATTCTTTATGCCGCGCTGTGGCAGGCGCAAGCGCACCCCGTGGAGCATGGACAGCGGCGGCCCGGGCAGCGGACTGTACAAGTCCATCGACGGCGGAACCACATGGAAGCAACTCACCGGACACGGACTGCCGGAAGGCCCGATCGGCCGCATCGGCGTCACGGTATCGGCGCAATCCCAACCGCGTGTGGGCGATCATCGAAGCCGAGAAGGGCGGCATTTATCGCTCCGACGACGGCGGCGAATCCTGGCACCTGATGACGGACGATCATCGCTTCCGCCAGCGTGCCTGGTACTACTCGCACATCTTTGCCGACCCCAAATCGGCTGACACCGTCTACATCCTGAATACAGCGGTCTATCGCTCCAATGACGGCGGCAAGACGTTTACTCGCTTGCGCGTGCCGCACGGAGACAATCACGCGCTGTGGATCGATCCCAACGATCCCAAGCGCCTGATCAACGGCAATGACGGAGGCGCGACCGTCTCCACCGATCACGGCGAAAGCTGGACCAGCATCTACAACCAGCCGACGGCGCAGTTCTACCACGTCACCAGCGACAATCGTTTCCCCTACTACATCTACGGCGCGCAGCAGGACAACTCGACCGTCGCCATCGCCAGCGCGGGACTCGATGGCACCATCGATCGCTCCGACTGGTACGCACGTTGGTGGCGGCGAGAGCGGATACATCGCTCCCGATCCCACCGACCCGAACATCGTGTATGCCGGCTCCTACGGCGGCGAGATCACGCGCTACGATCACCGCACCCATGAGGAGCAGGCGGTGAATCCGTGGCCGATCAACCCGATCGGCTGGGGCGCGGCCGACCTGAAGCACCGCTTCCAGTGGACCGAGCCCATCGTCTTTTCGCCGCACGATCCCAAGACGCTGTACTACGGCGGCGAAGTGCTGTTCAAGACCACCGACGGCGGAATGAGCTGGACGATCATCAGTCCGGACCTGACGCGCAATGACAAGGCGAAGCAGGCAGCTTCAGGCGGACCGATCACCAAGGACAACACCGGCGTCGAGGTGTACGACACGATCTTCTCGGTCGTCGAATCGCCGGCGCAGAAGGACCTGATCTGGGCCGGCACCGATGACGGGCTGGTCCACATCACTCGCGACGGCGGCCAGCACTGGGAGAACGTCACGCCCAAAGCCATGCCCGAGTGGGGCACCGTCAGCATGATCGAGGCGTCCCCGCGCGATGCCGGGCACCGCCTACATCGCGGTCGAGCGGCACAAGATGGACGACTTCACGCCGTACATCTTCAAGACCACCGACTTCGGCAAGACCTGGACCAAGCTGGTGAACGGCATTCCCGCGGACGATTACGTGCATGCGGTGCGCGTCGATCCCGAAGCGCCCGGGCTTGCTCTTCGCCGGAACCGAGAAGGGCGTTTACGTCTCGTTCGACGACGGCGGCAAGTGGCAGCCGCTGCAACTAAATCTGCCGATGTCGCCGGTCAACGACCTGATCGTCAAGAACGACGACCTGGTCGTCGCGACTCACGGCCGGGCCTTCTGGATTCTGGACGACATCGGTCCGCTGCGGCAGTACAACGATTCGATTCCGCAGCAGCAGGCGCACCTGTTCACTCCGGCGCCGACGAACGAGACAGTCTTTCGTCCTTCGTTCTTCGCTGCGCAGGGCGAACGTCGGAAAGAACCCTCCGGGCGGAGCCGTTATCTATTACTGGCTGAAGACTTCGCTGAAGAAGCCGGAGCACAAGGCCGGTGCAGGCTCCAACGAACACGAGCAGGGCTCGGCAGGCACAGAGTCGCACGAGGCGGAAGCAAAGCCCAAGGAGCGACAAGGACGCGTGCGATGGCAAGAAAGAGCCTCCGAAGATCACGCTGGAAATTCTCGACTCTTCGGGCAAAGTCATCCGCAAGTTTCCCAAGAAAGAAGAGGCGGGCAGCGGCGATGAAGAGGAAGAGTTCTTCAGTCGCGGTGGCGGAAGCAAGGACCTTCCGGCCGATGCCGGCCTGAACCGCTTCGTCTGGGACCTGCGCTACGAAGGAGCGACCAAGGTTCCCAAGGCTCCGCTCTGGGGAGGCAGCACCGACGGTCCCGAGGCGCTGCCGGGCAAATACCAGGTGAGGCTCACGGTGCTGGGACAGTCGTACACCGCTCCGCTGGAGATCACGCCCGATCCTCGCCTGAGCGTGACGCCAGGCCGATCTGGCGAAGCGGTTCGATCTGCTGATGAAGATTCGCGATAAGGTCACGGCGACCAATGACACGATCATCGAGATCCGTGAAGTTCGCGACCAGATCAATGCGACTCAATAAGCGGCTCGGCGACGATGCCAAGCAGAAGCCCATCGTCGATGCCGGCAAGGCGCTGGACAAGAAGATGACGGCGATCGAAGAAGTGCTCATCCAGACCAAGGCGAAGAGCGGTCAGGACGTGCTCAATTTCCCTGTCCGGCTGAACAACGATCTGGTCGCGCTGGGCGGCGTCGTGGGCAGCGCGGAAACTGCGCCAACGCAGCAGTCGTATGAGGTGTTCGACCTGCTCAGCAAGCGTCTTGAGCGAGCAGCTTGCCAAGTGGAACCAGATCGTCTCGACCGACATCCCGGCCTACAACAATCTGGTGAAGCAGCAGGATGTTCCGGCGCTCAAGGTGACGACGCCGGAGGGCGGCAAGTAGCTGAGATCGGCAATCCGAATCCCCGGCCCGAGGGTCGGGGATTTCTTTGGATCCCTTAACACCGAGCCTCCGCGTCCACGCCCCTACGTCCAATAATGTGCAGAATTGCGAAAAAATGTGTTGCAGTGTTCTTTGCAAATGATTGATCTCGTGGGGTTTACATGCAAGCGATTCGGCAGTTTCGCCGCAAATGATTGAGCCCGTGCGACTTACAGGCACTTAATAGATTTCAAAGAACTTAGCGCCAAGTTTTGCTCGCCGTTGTCGAACGATTAGGCAAAGTCAGAAGGAGCTGGGCGCCAAACCCACAGGTACACCCTTGGGTGTCTTGGCGCGAGTCTATGAGTTGCCGAACTGAGCTGCACGGGAAAAGTGACGAATGGAGGTTACGAAGGTCGTAGAAACTCCCAAAATGGGAACTCCGTCGATCCCACACATTCCAACCGAAGGAATGTGTGGGGCACGCATTATAGAAGGGCGCCCCTTTCGCGGTAGGCTATGGTTGCTGTGCGAAGCAGTAAACCAAGCCAACACGAAAGGAACACCCTGATGAATAGCATCAAGTATGTCGGGCTGGATGTCCACCAGAGCACCATCAGCGTGGCGGTGCTGAATGACGAGGGCAAGCTGGTGATGCAATGTGTGCTGGCTACCCAGGCGCGGGCGATCGTGGATTTCTTCGCTGGGCTGCGCGGCACCCTCCATGTGACCTTCGAAGAAGGCGCGCATTCCGCCTGGCTCTACGATCTGTTGGTGCGGCGCGTGACCAAGCTGGTGGTGTGCAATCCGCGCAAGAACGCGCTGCTGAAGGCGGGCAACAAGAGCGATGCCATCGACGCCCGCAAGCTGGCCGAGTTATTGCGCGCCGGAATGTTGTCGCCGGTCTACCATGGCCAGAACAGCTCGGCGACGGTGAAGCAACTGGGGCGCAGTTATGCCGCGCTGACCGAAGACACCACCCGCACCATGGGCCGTATCAAGGCGCTGTATCGCAGCCAGGCGATTGCTTGTGCCGGCGAGAAACCTTACGGATCACGCCATCGCGAAGACTACTTGGCGCAGCTGCTGGAGCCGGGATTGCAGCAGCGTGCCCAGCGACTCTATCAAGAGCTGGATCTGCTGCAGCAGTTGCGCCGCGAAGCTCGTTGCGAGCTGATCGTGGAATGCCGCAAGCATAAAGAGAGCAGGTTGCTGCGCTCCATTCCCTGGCTGGGTCCGATTCGCGTGGCGCTGCTGATCGGGCGGGTGCAGACGCCGCATCGCTTTCGCACGAAGCGACAGTTCTGGGCCTACTGCGGGCTGGCGCTGGAAACCCGCAGCAGTGCCGACTATCAGATGGTGAACGGCGAGCCGCGGCGGCGGAGCAAGCCGGTGTTCATTCGCGGATTGAACCTCAACCACAACCACGATCTCAAAAATCTGTTTAAGAGTGCGGCCACCACGGCCAGCGGCAGCAGCGGAGTGTTTCGCAGCTTCTACGAAAACCTTCTATTAAAGGGAATGAAGCCCGAGCTGGCTCGGCTCACCCTGGCACGCAAAATCGCCGCCATCACTCTACACATTTGGAAGAAAGGAGAGCCGTTCGACGCTGAGTATCTGAAGCTACATGCGGTTTGAGCGCGCAGCGACAGGACCAAGCGGATTTGCTTCCGCGTTGTAGTTCGCGCTGAGCGCTCGGGTTCGAGGGTAAGTATCCTAGCCGGGTTAGGCTAAGCGTCCGTCGCATTCGGACCAAGTCTCACGGGGCACCATATGCTCCCTCGGATAACCCAACAAAGCCATAGCGCCGCCCCCAGCGGGCGAGTCTCAGATAGAACCATGGTTGGCCATTGAGCCCCCATGTGGCTTGCGCAGCCTCAGCCGACGAACGACGCCGTAACGTGGAAGAGAAAACCAGAAAACCCTGCCGCCACATAGTCCATGCCGGCAACAACTGGGGCTGGATGCCAGAGAACTACTCAGCCTCAGCCGACGAACCACGCCGTAACGTGGAAGAGAAAACCAGAAAACCCTGCCGCCACATAGTCCATGCCGGCAACAACTGGGACTGGATGCCAGAGAACTACCCCTCTCTGCCGCCGAGGGTAAAGTGTTTTCTCTTGACATCCCCTTCTATAGAACCCGGCACGCATTCTTCATCTAGTGCCCTAGCCCAAACCGTATCCCCACTGGGCTAAGGAGAAACCCGGTCAGAATGGCTAGCCAAAATGCCCGCCAGAAAGTCATCCGGGAAACTCCAAAGGTTGCGCGTAGAACCGTCGGCGTGAATAGGTAGTTCATCATCCATTTGACCGGAAAACCTATGGCCATAGCCACCAGGACCGCTACGCCAATGACCCCGCAAACGGCAAGGAATGTGGTTGAGATAGCGTCAAGAACGTGAGCCACCGACACCTCCATTTCCGACGCCAAGATAGCATCACTGATTGGGCAGATGGAACGCGTATATATTTCCGTCCTGCAATCCGATATACATTACGCCATTGGCTACCGCCGGCGAAGAATAGACAGCGGATCCTGTTGTGTATTCCCAGAGGAGCGATCCGGTGCCGGCGTTCAAGGCGTACACGTTAGCGTTGAACGATCCGACGTACAGCACCCCATCGGCTATCACCGGCGAAGAAGTAGAGAGAGGGCTTCCTGTCGTGTACTCCCACCTGACGGCTCCAGTGACGGCGTTCAAGGCGTACACTTCCTCGTCATTCGATCCGACATACACCACGCCCTTGGCTACCGCTGGAGAAGAATCAACGTAGAGCCCTGTCTTGTATTTCCAGATGAGGACTCCAGTGCCGGCGTTCAAGGCATACACATTAAAGTCGTGCGATCCGACGTACACCACGCCATTGGCTATTGCTGGCGAGGAATAGACAGCGCCTTCCGTCGAGTATTTCCAGATGAGCGCTCCATTGGCAGCGTTCAAGGCGTACACGTTAGTGTCGTCCGACCCGATGTACAACACGCCATTGGCTACTGCCGGCGAAGAAGTGACAACGCTTCCTGTCGCGTACTTCCAGATAAGCGCTCCAGTGCCGGCGTTCAAGGCGTATATGTTATCGTCGCCTGATCCGACGTACACTACGCCATTGGCTACGGCTGGCGAAGATTCGACAAAACCTCCTGTCGTGTACTTCCAAATGAGCGCTCCAGTGCCGGCGTTCAAGGCGTACACGTTATCGTCGCCGGATCCGACGTACACCATGCCATTTGCAATTGCTGGTGAAGAATAGATAAAGGCTCCCGTCGTGTATTGCCAGATGAGCGCTCCGGTTCCGGCGTTTAAGGCGTACACATTGCCGTCGCCGGATCCGACGTACACCTCGCCATTTAGCACAGCGGGCGAACTGACGCCCTGTGAGATGGGGTTCTTCCACAATGGGACGAGATTTCCGACGTTGCCAGGTTTCAGAATGAACTCATACGGGTTGCAGCCGCTGTTAGCGAGGTCGAAGTGAAACTTCGGCCAGTTTACGGAAAGCGTCGGGGGTGGGGTTATCGTCGGACCGCAAGGTATCTGTGCAGTGCTTGGCTGGACTAACGCAAACGACATCGCCAGCAAGGGCAGTGCCGAGTAGAAAAGCCTTCTGATGTTCATTGTCTATCTCCCTTCATGTCCGAACCTGAGGGCATTACGATAGTCTTTGACGACTAGCCCTGGCCTTATGTGACGGTTTTTAATCTGTCACAACTTCGTCTTTTCTACCTCTGCTTCGCCGCTTGTGCGCAGTTGGTGGTACCTCCGACCGCGTCCACATCGGACGGATGGCCCACTAGTCCCGATTGGAATTAGTGATTGGGCAGATGGAACGCATACAAATTTCCGTCCCCTGATCCGACGTACAGCACGCCATTCGCTACTGCGGGCGAAGACTCGACGGGTAGTCCCGTCGTGTATTGCCAGAGGAGCGCTCCCGTGCCAGCATTCAAGGCGTACACGTTATGGTCGTCCGATCCGACGTACACCACGCCATTGGCTACAGCCGGCGAAGAATCGACACTGTTTCCCGTCGCGTATTTCCAAATGAGCGCTCCCGTGCTGGCGTTCAAAGCGTACACGTTATTGTCACGCGATCCGACGTACACCACGCCATGGGCTACGGCTGGCGAAGAATAGATATCGAATCCCGTCGTGTATTGCCAGAGGAGCGCTCCCGTGCCAGCATTCAAGGCGTACACGCTGTCGGTCGGTCCGATGTACACGACGCCATTGGCTACTGCGGGCGAAGAATGGCCAGGACCGAAGTTCGTCTCGTATTTCCAGATGAGGGCCCCGGTACTAGCGTTCAAGGCGTACACGTTCCCGTCGCCCGATCCGATGTACACCACGCCATTCGCTACTGCTGGCGAAGAATCGACGAATCCCACCGTGTATTCCCAGATGAGCGCTCCTGTTCCGGCGTTCAAGGCGTATAGGTTGCCGTCACTCGATCCCACGTACACCACGCCATTGGCTACGGCTGGCGAAGAATCAACATAGCCTCCCGTGTTGTACTTCCAAATGAGCGCTCCCGTTCCGGCGTTCAAGGCATACACGCTGGCGTACATGCCGCCGTCACTCGATCCCACGTACACTACGCCGTTGGCTACGGCTGGCGAGGAATAAACATAGTCTCCCATCTTGTACTTCCAGATGAGGGCTCCCGTGCCGGCATTCAAGGCGTACAAGTTCCCGTCCACCGATCCGACGTATACCATGCCATTGGCTATAGTTGGCGAACCCGAGGAACCCGCCAAGATGCCCTTGCTCCACATCACGACGAGATTTCCGACGTTACCAGGGCCCAGAATGAACTCATAAGGGTTGCAGCCACTGTGTTTGAGATCAAACCGGAACTGCGGCCAGTTAACGGAAAGCGTTGGGGGTGGGGTTATCGTTGGACCGCAAGGTACCTGTGCAGTGCTTTGCTGGACTAACGCAAGCGACATCGCCAGCAAGGGCAGTGCCGAGTAGAAAAGCCTTCTGATGTTCATTGTCTTTCTCCCTTCATGTCGCCCGCATTTGCCGCCGCAGACAAATGTGGGCCGTTGATTTAGCATCACTGATTGGGCAGATGGAACGCATACACATTCCAGTCCTGCGATCCCACGTACACCACGCCGTTGGCTACTGCCGGCGAAGAATGGACATAGAGTCCGGTTTGGTACTTCCAAATGAGCGCTCCATTGCCAGCATTCAAGGCATACACGATATAGTCATCCGATCCGATGTACACCACGCCGTTGGCTACTGCCGGCGAAGTGTCGACAACGTCTCCCATCGTGTACTTCCAAATGAATGCTCCAGTTGCAGCATTCAATGCGTACAGGTTATTGTCCTCCGATCCGACGTACACCACGCCATTGGCTACTGCCGGCGAGGAACCGATAGCGCCTCCTATCGTGTATTCCCAGATGAGCGCTCCTGTGCTGGCATTCAGGGCGATCGCCTCACCGAGGTGGTACCCGTATGTTCCGAAGTACAGCAGGCCGTTGGCTACGGTTGGCGAAGAAAAGACCTGGAGTTCCGTGGCATACTGCCAGATGAGCGCTCCCGTTACGGCATTCAAGGCATACACGTGGTTGCCGGCGACATACACCACGCCATTGGCTACTGCTGGCGAAGATTGGTCGCCTCCTGTCATATATTTCCAAATGAGCGCTCCCGTGCCAGCATTCAGAGCGTACAAGTTCCCGTCATACGATCCGACGTACACCACGCCATTGGCTACTGCTGGTGCAGACACGACGAAGGATCCCGTCAAGTATTTCCAGATGAGGGCTCCCGTGCCGGCATTCAAGGCGTACACGTTATTGTCGCCGGATCCGACGTACACCACGCCATTGGCTACTGCTGGTTCAGACACGACGAAGGATCCCGTCAAGTATTTCCAGATGAGAGCTCCCGTGCCGGCATTCAAGGCGTACACGTTATTGTCGGACGATCCGACATACACCACGCCATTTACTACGGCTGGTGAAGAAGGGACAGCAGCTCCCGTTGTGTATCTCCACAATGGGACGAGATTTCCAACGTTGCCAGGCTTCAGAATGAACTCATACGGGTTGCAGCCGCTGTGTTTGAGATCAAACCGGAATTCCGGCCAGTTAACGGAAAGCGTTGGGGGCGGGGTTATCGTCGGACCGCAAGGTATCTGTGCAGTGCTTGGCTGGACTAACGCAAACGACATCGCCAGCAAGGGCAGTGCCGAGTAGAAAAGCCTTCTGATGTTCATTGCCTTTCTCCCTTCATGTCGCCCGCATTTGCCGCCGCAGTCAAATGCGAGCCGTCGATTTAGCATCACTGATTGGGCAGATGGAACGCATACATATTTCCGTCCACTGATCCGACGTACAGCACGCCGTTGACTACCGCTGGCGAAGAATTGACATAATTTCCTGTCGTGTACTTCCATAGGAGCGTTCCGTTTCCGGCCTTCAAGGCGTACACGTTGAAGTCGCCGGATCCGACATACACCACGCCATTGGCTACTGCCGGCGAAGAATCGACAGGGTTTCCCGCCGTATATTTCCAGATGAGCGCTCCCGTGCCGGCATTCAACGCGTACAGGTTGTTGTCCTCCGATCCGACATACACCACGCCATTGGCTACTGCTGGCGAGGAATAGACGACGCCCCCCGTCGAGTATTTCCAGAGGAGCGCTCCTGTGCCAGCGTTCAGGGCATATACCTCACCGGTGTTGAACCCGTATGTTCCAACGTACAGCACGCCGTTGACTACTGCCGGCGACGAAAGGACAGAAAATCCCGCCGAGGACTTCCAGATGAGCGCTCCCGTGCCGGCATTCAAGGCGTAGACGTTGCTGTCGAACGATCCGACGTACACCACGCCGTTGACTACTGCTGGCGAAGAATCGACAATGCCTCCTGTCGTGTACTTCCAGATGAGGGCTCCAGTGCCGGCGTTCAAGGCGTACACGTTGCTGTCGTACGATCCGACGTATACCACGCCATTGGCTACTGCCGGCGAAGAACCACCGACACCGTGTCCTGTCGTGTACTTCCAGATGAGCGCTCCAGTGCCGGCGTTCAAGGCGTAGACGTTGCCGTCGTTCGATCCGACGTACACTACGCCATTGGCTACTGCTGGCGAAGAACCGACAGCGTGTCCTGTCGTGTACTTCCAGATGAGCGCTCCAGTGCCGGCGTTCAAGGCGTACACGTTGCCGTCGTTCGATCCGACAAACAGGACTCCATTTAATACAGAGGGCGAACTGGAGGAGTTCGTAGAGGTGGCGCTCATCCACAACGGGACGAGATTTCCAACGTTGCCAGCATTCAGAATGAACTCATACGGGTTGCAGCCGCTGTGTTTGAGATCAAACCGGAATTCCGGCCAGTTAACGGAAAGCGTTGGGGACGGGGTAATCGTAGAACCGCAAGGTATCTGTGCAGTGCTTTGCTGGACTAACGCAAGTGACATCGCCAGCAAGGGCAGAGCCGAGTAGAAAAACTTTCTGATGTTCACTGTCTTTCTCCCTTCATGTCCGCACGTGAGGGCATCTGGTGCACGGTTGCGGCGAAGCAGGATTCGTCGTCAGAGGGTGAGGAACGATAATCAGGACTTTCGGCGGTGCCCCTGGATAGGCCGCGGTCGACTGGCCTCAAACGGATGTGGCACGACCGGGAGCAACGCCAGCGCTTTCAAGCCGCTAACACTACGAGCCAAGCTCTCTTAGCCAGCCTGGATACCCTTTAGAGCCTTGTCCGGCAATTCATTGTCGGTAATTTGTGATTTTGCGAAGAGCCCAGTGACATTCGCACTTTCACTAGGAATCGGCCCAACCGTAGATCAACTTCGAACAGGAATCAATGGTCGGGATATAACTTCTAGGTGACCGTGTAATGCTGTCCAATCACAGGAGTTGACGCCGCAGATAACCAAACCGCAGCACGAACGAGCCGGGTGGCCCTCGATAAGGTCGAAGGCGTTGTCAAGCGACACTTCTCCTGTGGCGGTGCGCGAGCACCGCTGGTTTGTCAGCACGATTGAGGACGAAAGGCGGGTGGCCGGGCCAAGCAGTCTAAGTAGTCGAAACACACGAGGGTGCCCCCCTTCGACTGCGCTCAGGGTCTCGGCTGCAGGCTCGAACGCCCGCATAACGCGTCGACTTCGACTGCGCTCAGGGCAGACTCTCAAACATCGGTTGCTTGGGCGGGGATTTTGACTTTTGTTGCTCCCGGTAGAGAACTATCCTAAGGTTTGAAAGGTGTGGCGCCGTCCACCAAAACCCCCATGCAACCAACCGAAGGTTGCATGGGGCACCCTCGTGAGCATTGGCTGGGCTACCCGCCTTTGTTATTGCTAGTCACGCTGCAACGTGATGGCCGTCACTTCAGGAAAGAATTGCTGAAACGAAATCGCCAATCGAGCGTTTCTTCTAAGTGGTCGCGGGGATGTGCTCCCGCGCGAATCGAAGAAGGCAAAACCAGAGAGGAGCAGTATGCAAAATCGGATTTTTCTTACTTTGCTGTTACTAGTAGCGGCCGCCACCTATTCATTCGGGCAGGCATCCCAAGGAATGCCACATCGCTATGATCCCGCTACGGAAACTACGGTGACTGGAACCGTAGAAGAAGTGCTGCATCCAAGTGGTCCCAACGGAATGATCGGAACGCACGTGAACTTGAAGACAGATTCTGGTGTCCTCGAGGTTCACATCGGTCCGGAGGCATTCATCAGCAAGCAGGGCTTTACCATCGAAAAGGGAGACACGCTGACGGTCATCGGCTCTAAGCAAGTAATTGGCGGGAAAGACGCTCTGATCGCAAAGGAAGTTAAGAAAGGAGATAAGGTCCTGACGCTGCGGGATGCAAACGGCTTCCCCAAGTGGTCCAGACGCGGCGCCACGTCCAACTAAAAGCGGTCCGAAATCTGAATGCGACAAACAACGAAGGCAGTGCGGCTCACCGGGGCCGGTGGGCCAAATCGTACAACTGACAGTCGGCTTCAAAGTTGGAACTCCGACCCCGTCCTGACGCACTGGGCTTCCACCTTTCGGGCCTTCCGGCCGCTCTCCCAATTTGCGAATCACCCTGATGACCAATAGGCGCTGTTCTTACGCCGCCCGCATTTCCTCTTCGACTTCGCTCTTGGCGCGACGCGAGGTGAACGACGTGAGGATCGTCTTCAGGATCACGTACAGCACCGGGATGAAGAACAGGTTCAGCACGGTGGAGAACAACATTCCACCGACGATCGCGGTTCCTACCGAGTGCCGTCCGATCTGCCCGGCGCCGGTTGCGAAGTACAGCGGCAGCACGCCCAGGATGAACGCAAACGAAGTCATCAGGATGGGGCGCAAGCGGAGCTCGGCTGCTTCGATGGCGGCTTCGATGATCGACCGGCCCTGCTCCAGCAACTGCTCGGCAAACTCCACGATCAGAATCGAGTTCTTCGCCGAGAGGCCGATCAGCATCACCAGCCCAATCTGCACGTAAACGTCGTCCACCAGGCCGCGCATGGAGATGAACAGCAGCGCACCCAGCACCGCCATCGGTACAGCCAGCAGAATGATGAACGGCAGTGCGAAGCTTTCGTACTGCGCCGAGAGCGTGAGATATACCACCAGCAGTCCCAAGCGCAAAGATGATGATCGCCTTGCCGCCGGCTTCCACTTGTTCCAGCGCCAGTCCTGACCAGCTATACGACATGCCTTGCAGCATGTGCTGCTTCGCCAACTCCTGCATGGCTTGCAGGCCCTGGCCCGAGCTGTAGCCCGGCGCAGGCGCGCCGTCGATTTCCGCCGAGCGGAACAGGTTGAAGTGGTTGATCACCTGCGGCCCCGCTGTGTCCGTCAAGCTGAACGATATTGCCCAGCGGCACCAGTCCATTGGTGTCGGAGCGCACGTAGTACTCGCGCAGGTCGCTGCCGCGCATGCGGAACGGCTCATCGGCCTGCACGTACACGCGGTACGAGCGGTTGTTGAAGTCGAAGTCGTTGACGTACTGCGAGCCCATGTACACGCCCAGCGCCTGCGTGATCTGGCTCATGCGGAACTCCCATGGCCTTGGCCTTTTCGCGATCGATCTGCACCAGTTGCTGCGGATCGTTGGCGGTGAAGCTGGTAAACAGGCCGGTCAGGTCCTTGCGCTGGCGGCTGCCATCGACGATCTGGTGAGCAACGTTGTCCAGGTCTTGCAGCGTATTGCGGCCCAGGTCCTGAAGCTGGAATTGGAATCCGCCGAAGCTGCCGATGCCCTGAATGGCCGGAGGCTCGAACGCCACCACGATCGCTCCGGGAATGGCCAACAGCTTGGGCGAAACGCGGGCCACGATTGCCGCCGCCGAATGCTGCCTTCCCTTTGCGGCTGTCGATCGGCTTCAGCGGAGCGAACACCAGGCCGTAGTTCGACGCACTGCCGCCGGACAGCGAGAAGCCCGGCACCGCGAAAGTGCCGAACACGTCCGGATCGGCAAGCAGAACCTTCTCCGCCTGCATGCGATATCTGGGTGGTGTACGACAACGATGCGCCCTGCGGCGCCTGCACCACCACGATGAAGTAGTTCTGGTCTTCCTGCGGAACGAATCCGGTAGGGACGTGACGGTACATGTAGGCGGTCGCCGCCAGACCCGCGACAAACAGCACGACCATCACATAGCGGATCCGCAACGTGCGCCGGATCGCGGCGCCGTAGGCCGTGCCCATGCCGTGAATGGCGCGATCGACTCCGTGGGCGAACGCGCGATAGCCGCGCGAGAGCCAGCCGACGTGCGTCCAGTCCAGCACGTTGTACTTGTGTTCCTCGCCGCGCAGCAGGATGGCCGCCAACGCCGGCGAGAGCGTCAGCGCGTTGAACATCGAAATGGCAATCGAGAACGCGATGGTCAGCGAGAACTGCTTGTAGACAATTCCGGTGGTGCCGGGGAAAAACGATACCGGCACGAACACCGAAATCAGCACCAGTGAGGTCGCCACCACGGCGCTGGCCACTTCTTTCATGGCCACCGAGGTTGCGGTGTGCGGATCGGTTTTGTCTTCGCTGATGTGCCGCTGCACATTCTCGATGACGACGATGGCGTCGTCGACCACCAGTCCGGTGGCCAGCGTGATTCCGAACAGGGTCAGCGAGTTGATGGAGAAACCGAAGGCCTTGATGAAGGCGAAAGTTCCGATCAGCGAAACCGGAATGGTAATGGCCGGAATGATGGTGGCGCGCCAGTCCAGCAGGAACAGGAAGATGACCGCGATGACGATGAGGATCGCTTCTTCCAGCGTGGTCACGACTTCGCGAATCGAGTCGCCCACAACCGTCGTCGTGTCGAAAGCGATGACGTACTTGATGCCCGGCGGAAACGACTTTGCCAGTTCGGCCAGCGCGGCTTTGGCCGCCTTGTCCACCTGCCAGCGCGTTGGCGTTCGAAAGCTGCTGCACGCCGATGCCGACGGCCTCGTGGCCGCTGTACATCAGATTGGTGTCGTAGCTTTCGGAGCCAATCTCGGCGCGCCCAACGTCCTTCACTTGGACGATGCCGTTGGGCGTGTTCTTGAGGATGATGTTCTCGAACTGCTTGCGGCTCGGAAAGCCGGCCGACGACGCGCAGCGTGATCTGGAAGTCCTGCTTCGGATTGGCCGGCGGCCGTGCCCAACTGGCCCGCCGGAATTTCGACGTTCTGCTCCTGCAGCGCGGAGACCACATCCGCGGCCGTAAGCTGCCGTTGCGCCAGCTTGTACGGGATCGAGCCAGATGCGCATGGCGTACTTGCGCTCGCCGAAGATGATCACGTCGCCCACGCCCGGAATACGCTTGAGCGCGTCCTTCACGTAAACGTCGAGATAGTTGGAGATGTACTGGTTCGAGAGGCTGCCATCGGGCGAATAGAAGCCGGCCGCAAACACGAAGTTCGGGTTCGCTTTGGTGATGGTGATGCCGGTGTTCTTGATTTCCTGCGGCAAACGGCCGGTCGCCGTCGCAACGCGGTTCTGCACGTCGACCGCGGCGATGTTCAGGTCATAGCCGGTGCGAAAAACGACGTTGATGTTGCTGGTGCCGTCGTTGGAACTGGTCGAGGTGATGTAGTGCATGCCCTCGACGCCGTTGATCTGCTGCTCCAGCGGCGTGGTCACCGCCGACTCCACCACCTGCGCGTTCGCGCCCACGTAGTTGCAGGTAACCGTCACCTGCGGAGGCGCAAGAGCCGGATACAACGAGATCGGCAGAGAAGGTATGCAGACCGCGCCTGCGACCACGATCAGCAACGCGCAAACCGTCGCAAAAACCGGTCTCTGGATGAAAAAGTCAACCACTGGATTCCTATTCGGGCCGCGTTTCGCGCGGCGGGTTAGCTCGTCGGTTGAACGGGAACGCCGTCGTTCAGGAACTGGATTCCCGAGACAATCACCTGATCGCCGGACTGACAAGCCGCCGGTGACCGCGTAGTTATTGCCGATGGTTTCGCCCAGATCCACGGCGCGCTGCTTGGCCACATGACCATTGCCACTGGCCACCGCGACGTAGACAAAGGACTGTCCGCCAATCCGCGTGACCGCCAGAACCGGCACGGTCGGCGCCGGAGCCGTGCTCCAAACCACACGGGCCTTCACCAGTTGCGCGTTGCGGAAACGGTCAAGCGAGGCATGCACCGGGGCCTTCACCAGGATGCCCTGTATCGCGTTATCCACCTGCGGCGCGATGAAGTAGATCTTGGTGGTCTCGATCGGCTCTCCGGTGCTGGTCACGATCTGGACCGGCAACCCCATCTGAATGCTGCCGGCGAGATCGGTCGGGATGTAAACGTAGGCTTCCAGGTCCTTGTTCTCGTCCACCGTGGTCAGCAGCGTTGTCGATGAAACGTAATCGCCCAGGTGAACCGGGATGTCGCCGACAATGCCGTTGAATGGAGCCCTCAAGTTGTAGTACGCAAGCTGCTGCTGCTGCGATATCCTGGCGGCCGTAGCGGCTTCCCACGCAGCCTTGGAATTCTCGAAGGCCTGGACTGCCTGCTCGTATGTCTGCTTGCTGGCGACTCCCGCTTCGTAAAGCCCTTCTGGCGCTCCACTTCGCTCTTGTTGTACTCGTAGGTGGCCTTCATCTGCGCTTCCGTACTGCGCTGCTGATTGACAACCGCCTCCTGCTTCAGCGGATCGATGGTCATCAGTAGCTGCCCGGCGCTCACCTGATCGCCCGACTTCACCAGAATCTTCGTGATGGTGCCGCTCACCTGCGGCTGGATGTTGGCCGAGCGCCGCGACTTGATGGTCGCGACATATTCGCTGGTACGCGGCACCGGCTCCAGATTCACCGGCTGGACTTTCACCGGCAGGGCTTGCTGCGCCGGAGGCTGTTTCGCCTGGGTGCTGTTGCAGCCCGGGAGCAACAACAGGATGCCGATGGATAATGTACCCAGAAGTACAAATTTGAGTGCGTACGAATTCCCCACAATTAACCTCGGTTTGTTGAGCAGATGCTACAAGATGCAATGGAGGTTCAGAGTTTCTTGACCCTGAATCAAGCCTCTGAAACGAGGCACCAAAGGTGAATGGCGTTTTGTTAGTTTAGCAGCGAATGAGAGTTGCAGGTTGCTGCACCTGCGAGCCCGAGTTTGGACTCGCAATCACACCCCATGGCAGCATATCCTCGTTAATGCGGCGCCCGTTTCGGAGTCACCCGTGGAGGAACCCGAGCGATAGGCAGGGCAATGGGCAGGCAGGAACAAAAGAAGAGACGCACTGAACCAACGACTTCCGGCAGTACGCAGCCCCGAAGCAGGGCTCGGATAGCTCTGACTATCGCGGTTGCGGTCTTGCTGTTAATCGCGATTGCGTGGACGCTACGCAGCAAGTCTCCCACCGTGGTTACCGCAACCGCAAAGTCTCCTGATCCATCCTCTTCAACGGCGAAGTCTCGTGACTCTCAATCCTTGTTTGGGCCAACCGTCGCGAATAAGGCTACGCCTCCGCTCTCGCATCCCCAGGGCATGGTATGGATTCCCGGCGGCGAGTTTTCCATGGGCGCCAACGATCCGCCCGACATGGACGAAGTCGGCATGAAGGCGACGGAGGATGCACGACCGGTTCATCGCGTCTACGTCGACGGGTTCTTCATGGACAAGACCGACGTGACGAATGCCGAGTTCGCGAAATTTGTGAAAGCTACGGGGTATGTCACCATCGCCGAACGCAAGCCGCGAGCCGAAGACTACCCTGGCGCGCCTCCGGAAAATCTCATCGCCGGATCGGTTGTATTTTCTCCGCCCAATCATCCCGTATCCCTCAACGATCACTATCAATGGTGGAGCTACGTTCCCGGCGCCAACTGGCGGCATCCGCTGGGGCCGAACAGCAACATCAAGGGCAAGGATGATTATCCCGTAGTACAGATCGCCTATCCCGATGCCGAGGCCTACGCCAAGTGGGCGGGAAAGCGATTACCTACGGAAGCGGAATGGGAGTTCGCGGCGCGCGGTGGTCTCGCCGGTAAGCCCTTCGTGTGGGGTGATTCCTTCCGTCCAAACGGCAAGTGGATGGCCAACACCCACCAGGGTCATTTTCCAGACAAAGATGCCGGTTCGGATGGCTACGTTGGCATAGCTCCGGTGGCGCAATTTCCGCCCAACGGATACGGTCTCTACGATATGGCGGGCAACGTCTGGCAATGGACAAGCGACTGGTATCGTCCCGATTATTACCAGCAGCTAGCGGCATCCGGCGCAGTCGCGCGCAACCCGCAGGGGCCGACGTCGTCGTTCGATCCGGCCGAGCCCAGCGAACCGAAGAAAGCGCATCGCGGAGGCTCCTTCCTCTGCACCGATCAATACTGCTCGCGATACATCGTGGGAACGCGAGGTAAGGGTGAAGTCTCGACCGGCACCAATCATCTTGGCTTTCGCTGCGTGAAGGACGTGAAGGGAACAACTTAGTCAGTTGCAAAGAAGCTGAACGGTTGGAAAAGCAAGTTTTGGTGACTGATTGATGACCAGTCGTCTGTCCGTACGCAGTCCAGTGGGAAGTAGCGTTCGGCCGCTAACGCTCTCTCTTTGGAAATTTGGCCGCGATTGAGCAATTTGCCGCTTCGTAAAACCCAGTTGAATCCTGCCGCAATCCTCTTGTATGGCCGTCGTCTTTCTGGTAACCCATAGCTACGACAATCGGTCGGAGGTGCCTATGAGCGCATCCGCAGTCCAACCAGGCAGTCAGCCTCAAACCGGGCCCTACACCGTTCAGCGGGGATCGCCGATTCCGCTGGGGGCAACGCCGTTTCGCCGCGGAGTCAACTTCGCCATCTTCTCCAAGCCGGCAACCTCCTGCACGCTGGTGCTCATCGATCCCACAACCCACAACATTCTGACCGAGCTTCCCTTCAATTCTCAGCACAACCGCACCGGCCAGGTGTGGCACATGTTTGTGGAGAACCTCGAGGCCGGCGTGCATTACGCGTATCGCTTCGACATGCAGCCCAACCCCGACCCGACGGTTTACCGCTTCAATCCCGCTGTCCTGCTGATGGATCCGTGGGCGCGCGTCATCTCGGGCGAAAGCGCGTGGGGAGCGCACACGGCAGCCACAGCTCCACAGCGCGTGGGCGTGGTCAAAGAATTGAGCGTGTCCGCCTGGCAGGACGATCAACCGCTCGACATTCCGCTGGTCGATAGCGTCATTTATGAGCTGCATGTGCGCGGCTTCACCGTGCACGAGACCTCGATGGTGGCCGATCCCGGAACCTTCGCTGGACTCATCGAAAAGATTCCCTACCTCAAGCAACTGGGCATCACGGCGGTCGAGTTGCTGCCGGTGAACGAATTCGAGGAGGCGGATACCGATCGCGTCAATCCTTTCACCGGTCAGCACCTGCTGAACTTTTGGGGATATCAGTCGCGCGCCTTCTTCGCTCCCAACACGGCCTACTCCTCCAAGCGCGGCGACGGCGAGCAGGTCAACGAGTTCAGGCAGATGGTGCAGGCTTTTCATCAGGCCGGCATTGAGGTGATCCTCGATATCGTCTTCAATCACACGGCAGAAGGCGACGAGCACGGGCCCACGTTTTCGTTTTCGCGGCATCGATAACCCGACCTACTACATTCTGAATTCGGTTGGCGCCTACGAAAATTTCACCGGCTGCGGAAACACCGTCAATGCCAACAACCCGGTGGTGCGCGACTTTATCATCCAGTGCCTGCGCTATTGGGTAATCGCCACCCACGTTGATGGCTTCCGTTTCGATCTGGCTTCGGTGCTGGGCCGCGGACAGGACGGCTCGGTGCTGGCCAATCCTCCGCTGCTGGAGAGCATGGCCTACGATCCGGTGCTGGCCAACACCAAGCTTATTGCCGAGGCCTGGGACGCGGGCGGTCTCTACCAGGTGGGGACGTTCCCCTCGTGGGGACGCTGGGCGGAGTGGAACGGCAGGTTCCGCGATGACGTTCGCAAGTTTGTGAAGAGCGATCCGGGCATGACCTCAGCGCTGGCGACGCGGATGCTGGGCAGCCCTGACCTCTACGAAACCAGCGCGCGCGAGCCCTACCACAGCATCAACTTCGTGACCTGTCACGACGGCTTCACGCTGAACGATCTCGTCTCGTACAACGAAAAGCACAATCTCGCCAACGGCGAAGGTAACAGCGACGGCGCAAACGACAACAACAGTTGGAACTGCGGCGCCGAGGGTCCGACCAGCGATGCCGGGGTGCAGGACTTGCGCGACCGCCAGCGCAGGAACTTCGCAACCATCCTTCTGATGGCGCATGGCGTGCCCATGATCCTGGCGGGCGACGAGTTCGAGCGCACCCAGCAGGGCAACAACAATGCCTACTGTCAGGACAACGAAATCAGCTGGGTGAACTGGCACATGGCCGAATCCAACGCCGACCTGGTGCGCTTCTTCCGCCTGCTGATCGACTTTCGCAAACGCTGCCCGCTGCTGCGGCGCTCGACCTTCAACTTCAGCGGCTCCGATGGCTTCCACGTTACCTGGCATGGCGTGAAACGCATGCAGCCCGACTGGGGCTACGATTCGCGCAGCATCGCCATGCAGCTCACCCAGCTCAATGCCGACGGCTCGCGCCAGGACATACACTTCATCGCGAACGCGCATTGGGACGATCACGATTTCGAGCTGCCGCAGATCGGCGAGTGCGAATGGTTCCGGCTGGTGGATACCTCGCAACCTTCGCCGCACGATATCGCCGAAGACGGCCAGGAGTTCCCGCTGGTTACCCAGGACAGCTACACGGTGAAGTCACGCAGCGTGGTCGTGCTCGTAGGGAAGTGAGAGAGGTTGGCGGGTTTGGGCCGCAGCTGATGCGGCGAGCCCTTCCCTAGGCCACGCTCTGCGGCTCGCCGGCCAGGTCTTGCAACAGTGAGCTCAAGCGCGTGAGCACCTGCTCCGGCTGTTTCTCTTTGAGTGAGAACTTCAGAATTCCGGCGGGGGTGAACTGCGCGCCCGTCTGCGAGGCAACGAAGCGTGCCAGGCGCTCCGGCTCGACGTTGGCTTTCTCGGTGAAGCGGATGCTGACGGCGTCCTTGCGGCGCTCGATCTGCGCCACACCGATGCGCTGCGACAACAGCCTCAACCCGGCATACTCCAGCAGATTGCGCACCGGAGCGGGCGGCGTGCCGTAGCGGTCGCCTAACTCGCCGGCAACATCTTCGAGTTGCGCTTCCGATTCGATCCCGGCAATCCGCTTGTACATGCGCAGACGCTGGTTCTCTTCATGAATGTAGTCGGCGGGAATGCGAATGTTGAGCCCGAGGTTGAGCTGCGTCTCCGGAACTTCTTCTTTGATCTCGCCCTTCAGCTCGCGCACCGTGCGCTCGAGCATGGTGGTGTAGAGCTCGAATCCCACAGCTTCGATGTGGCCGCTCTGCTCGCCGCCGAGCAGATTACCCGCGCCGCGCAGCTCAAGGTCGAGCGCCGCGATCTTGAAGCCCGCGCCGAGATCGCTGAATTCCTTCAACGCTGCGAGGCGGCGGCGCGCCAGCTCGGTCAGATCGCGATCGGGCGGAATCAGCAGGTAGGCATAGGCGCGGCGATCGGAGCGGCCCACGCGTCCGCGCAACTGATAGAGCTCCGAGAGGCCGTGGCGGTCAGCGCGGTTGATGATGATGGTGTTGCACAGCGGAATGTCGAGCCCGTTCTCGATGATGGTGGTCGCCAGCAGAATGTCGGCCTCGTGGCGGACGAAGGCCATCATGGTTTTCTCCAGCTCGCTCTCGGGCAGCTGCCCGTGGCCGATCAGGATGCTGCGCCTTCGGGCACCATCTCGCGGAGCTTGTCGGCGATGTCGTAGATGCTCTCGACGCGGTTGTGGACGAAGTAGACCTGCCCGCCGCGCTCCAGCTCCTTCTCGATGGCGGAGCGGATCAGCTTCTCGTCCCACGCAGCGACGACAGTCTGGATCGCCATGCGATCTTTGGGCGGCGTCTCGATGACGCTCATGTCGCGCAGGCCGAGCAGCGACATGTGCAGGGTGCGCGGAATGGGCGTGGCCGACATGGTCAGCACGTCCACTTCTTTGCGCAATTGCTTCAGCCGCTCCTTGTGGCGCACGCCGAAGCGCTGCTCTTCGTCGACGATGACCAGGCCAAGGTCGGCGAACTTGACGTCCTTCGACAGCACGCGATGCGTGCCGATGACCATGTCAACCTGCCCTGCTTCGATCTTGGCGATGGTTTCTTTCTGCTGCTTGGGCGAGCGGAAGCGGCTGAGCATCTCGATCTTGATGGGGAACGCGGCCAAGCGGCTGCGGAAGGTGTTGTAGTGCTGGAAGGCAAGCACCGTCGTAGGCGCAAGCACCGCGACCTGGCGATTGTCGTTGACTGCCTTGAACGCCGCGCGCATGGCGACTTCGGTCTTGCCGTAGCCGACGTCGCCGCACAGCAGGCGGTCCATGGGCGTGGAGGCTTCCATGTCGCGCTTCACGTCGGCGATGGCGTCGATCTGGTCTTCGGTCTCGGTGAACTCGAACGAGTCTTCGAACTCGCGCTGCCATTCGGTGTCGGCGGCGAAAGCATGGCCCTCGGCGGTCTTGCGCGCAGCGTAGAGCTTCAGCAGCTCCTCGGCCATGTCCTTCATGGCCTTCTTCACGCGCGCCTTGGTCTTCTGCCACTGCTGCGTGCCCAGGCGATTGAGCACCGGCTTCACGCCTTCGGAGGAGCGATACTTCTGCACCAGGTCCAGCCGCGTGAGCGGAACATAGAGCCGCGCGCCTTCGGCGTACTCCAGCACCATGAACTCGGCAGCCGCGCCGTCTTCCTGCGGAACCTCTTTCAATCCCTGATACTGGCCGATGCCGTGCTCGACGTGCACGACGTAGTCGCCAATGGCCAAGATCGCGAAAGTCGGAAAGAAATGCCGAGACCTTCGACTTTCGCCGCTGCGGGCGGCCGGCGGAGACATCGGCCTCGTCAAAGAGATCGCGCGAGCCAAAGAGCACCAGGTTCGATTCGGGCAGCACCACGCCTTCGGGCACATACGCCTTGACGATGGTGGTGGTCGCAATCTCTTCGGAGAAGTAGGTCGACTCGTCGACATACACCTGGCCGGGCTTGGGGGTGCGGCTGCCAATGCGGAACGACAGGTTGTACTCGTTGAAGACGTCGGCCAGGCGCTCGACCTCGCCGAGGCTCGCGACAGCGAAGATGACGTGCTTGCCGTCCTTCGCGAGTTGACCGACCTCCTCCGCCACCGCCGCGATCGAGCCATGGAAGCGGGTTGTGGGCTGCGACTGGAAGATGAGGTGCTCGACGCCGTCGCTCGACTCGATGCCAAGCTGCTCGACGCTGATGACGGGCAAGGTTTGCAGGCGCTCGCTCCATTGCTCGGGCGAGAGATACAGCTCTTCGGGACGAACGAGATTGCCGACCAGGCTGCGCTCGTGCGCTTCTTCCACCTTCGTCCACCAGGCATCGTGCGCGTCAGCGAGCTGCTCGGGCTCGTCGATGACGATCTGCGCGTTGGGTAGCAGGTCAAAGAAGGTTTCGTCGGCTCCGGCGACGGGCGCATAGAGCTCCCACCCGGGAAACACAGCGACACCGGTAGCGCGCACCGTCTGCTCGATCAGCTCTTCGCTGCCGGAGAGGCGCTCGCCCGAGAGGCGCGCGTTGATGGCCGCAAGCGTCTCTTCCTCCAGCGGCGTTTCCGTGAGCGGCAGTAAGCACCACGTCGTCGGTGCTGGCAGCCGAGCGCTGCGTTGCCGGATCGAACTTGCGAATCGATTCGATCTCGTCGCCGAAGAACTCAATGCGCAATGGGCCGGTCCGACTCAGGCGGATAGACATCGAGCAGGCCCCCGCGATGCGCGAACTCGCCCGGCATCTCGACCACATCGACCTGGCTGTAGCCGACCATGCGCAGGTGCTCGACCGTCCTCTCGACCTCAACCATCTCGCCACGGCGCATGACCTTTGCCAGGCCGGCGTAGAATCCGGCTCCACGCATGCGCATGGCCGCAGCATTCGGCGTTGTCACAACGATCGATGCTGCGCCGGTCGCGATCTTCCACAGTGAAGCTGCGCGCTCTTCCTGTATCTCCGGGTGCGGCGACTGGCTCTCGAAGGGCAACACATCGTAGGCGGGCAGGCTGACGATGGACTCGGGAGCGAGCGATCCCGTCAGCTCGGCGAAGGAACGCAGTACGGGAAGGATTTCGTCAATTGCGCGATTGTCGGAGACGACCAGCACTAGCGGACCGCGACGAGCCGCGTTGCAGCAGAACCGAGAAGAGCGCCTTAGCGGTTGGGGTGAGGCCGGACACACGAAGCCGCCCCGCGCCGCCCTTGGTATGGGCTATTGCACGCGCCAGAATAGGAGAAGTTTCCACGTCCGCGAAGAGTTCGCGAACGAATGGAAGGATCATCGTGGATTAATTTTATCGCAGCAAACGAGGGAGCGCTCGGCGGGCGACATCAAACTCGCATCGCTACCGTCACCCCATCGCGCAGGGGAATGATCGTGGTGTACCAGTCCGGCGACTGGTACAGCATGCGGTTCAGTTCCGCGACGGCGTTGGTGGGCGCGTCGGCCGGGTCCGGCTTCAGTTCGGGATTTCCCGCCATGTAGGCTAGCTTGCCCTTCCACAGCGTGTTGTCGGCAAGAAACAGCCCGCCTTTGCGCACGCGAGCCGCAGCCATGCGCCCGGCGCGCGGATAGTCGTGCTTGTCCACGTCGCAGAAGAGCACATCGAACTGCTCCTTGCGCTCAGAGAGTAATTCCAGCGCATCGCCGACGTGGACTTCAATGCGATCCGCCAAGCCGGCCTGCTGAAAGTATCCTCGCGCCTCTTTCGCGTTCTTCTGGCTGCCGTCGGTGTAGTGCACCTTGCCGCCTTCGCCCACGGCCATCGCCCACCAGATGGTTGAGTATCCGATCGCCGACCCCATCTCGAAGACGGTTCGAGCATTGATGAGCCGCGCATATTGAAAGAACAGGCGCGCCACCGCCGGGCCAACAATCGGTATATCGCGCTCCTTTGCCTGGCGCTCCATCTCCTGAAGCACAGCATCGCGCGCGGGCAGCACGGCGTAGAGATAATTCTCCACGCGCGGATCGGTGATCGTGATTGGCTCGCTCATGCCAGTGTCTGCCCCGGTTGCATCTCGACTACCTCAGGCCCGCTCGCGCCCAGCAGTTGCTTCAACTCTGAAGGACGGCCGATCAGCGGCGGGAAGGTCCCGAAGTGCATGGGGATAACGTATTTCGGTTTCAATAATCCGCAAGCGTATGCGGCCTCACGCGGATTCATGGTGAACAGATCGCCGATGGGCAGCATGGCGATTTCGGGCGCATACAGCTCGCGAATGATCTGCATGTCGCCAAAGACGCCCGTGTCGCCCGCATGATAGAGCTTCACTCCGCCGGGCAGTTCCAGCACATAGCCGCAGGCCTCGCCGCCATAGACGATAGTGCCGTCGTCCTCCATGATGCCGCACGAATGCACGGCGTTGACCATCGTCGCCTTGATTCCGCAACCGTCTGTGTGCCGCCCTTGTTCATCGGCGAGATCTTCTTCGCTCCTTTCTTCTGCAGCCACATGCATAACTCAAAGATGCCGACGATCTGCGGCTGATGCTGCTTGACGATCGTCACCGCATCGCCGATGTGGTCTCCGTGGCCGTGCGTGCAGATGAGCGCGTCGGCCTTCTTCACGTCCTTCTCGGCCTCAGGACACAAGGGATTGCCCATCACCCACGGATCGATATACACCGTCGCGCCGTCCTTGGTCTCAATGCGGAAGGTTGCGTGGCCTAGCCAGGTGAGCTTATTGCCTGCGAGATTCATGTGCATGATTGTACCCGTCACGAGCGCTGAGGAGCCGGTATCAGGCGTCAGGTTTCAGGTATCAGGTTGGAGAGCGGAAAGCGGAGACCTGAGACCTGACACCTGAGACCTGACACCTGAGGCCTGACACCTTCTTACCGCTGCTATCATGGACAGGCGCTGATGAGTTCCATTGCACCCAATCCGCTGCTCTCGGGCACGCTCGATAGCTACCTGCTGGAAGTTGCCGATGCGGTGAACACCACGCTCGATCTGAACACTCTGCTGCAGCGCGTGGCCGAGATGCTGAAGCGGGTGATGGATTACGAGGTGTTCGCCATCCTGCTGCTGAACGAGAGGACGCAGGAGCTGCGTGTCCGCTTCCAGGTGGGGCATCCGCCGGATGTGGCCGAGCGCATTCACATCAAGGTGGGGCAGGGCGTAACCGGCAAAGCCGTGGAACTGCGCGAGCCGGTACTGGTGAACGACGTTCGCTCGGAAGAAAACTTCATCAACTCCGCTCCCGGCGTGCGCTCGGAGCTGGCGGTGCCGCTCATCGCCAAAAACAAGGTCATCGGCGTGCTCGACGTCGAAGCCGCGCAGCCCGGCGCTTTCAACCAGGAGCATGTGCGTCTGCTCACGCTGTTCGGCTCGCGCATCGCCGTCGGCATCGAGAACGCGCGCCTGTATAGCCGGGTCGTCGCGCCAGGCGCGCCAGTTGACGCTGCTCACCGAGATCAGCCGCGAGCTTACGTCGATCCTGAATGTCGATCAGTTGCTGAAGCGTATTGCCGACCTGGTGACCCGCATCATCGACTACCAGATGTTCTCCATTCTGCTGCTCGATCCCTCGGGTAAGGTCCTGACGCACCGCTTTTCCTTGCGATTTAAAGAAAGCGTGCAACTGAAGCACGAGATCCCGCTGGGCCGGGGCCTGGTCGGCTACGCCGCCCAGCACAGGCAGCCGGTGCTGGCGCCCGACGTCACCAAGGACCCGCGGTATATCGAGGCCAATCCCGAGACCCGCTCCGAGCTGGCGATTCCGCTCATCTACAAGGACAAGGTCATCGGCGTGCTCGACATCGAGCACACCAAGCGCAACTACTTCAACGACGATCATGTCCGCATCATGACCACCATGGCGGCGCAGGTGGCCATCGCCATCGAGAACGCGACGCTTGTACGAGCGCATCGCCCGCCAGGAGAAGCGCCTGGAGCAGGACCTTGCGCTGGCGCGCGAATTGCAATTTCGCCTGCTGCCGCCGAAGTTGCCGATATTTAAGAATGCCGAAGTGGCGACCCGCTTCGCCCCGGCGCGGCAGATCGGCGGCGATCTCTATGATTTTCTCAAGTACTCCGGTCAAGGCATGGCGGCAATTGCAGTGGGCGATGTGAGCGGCAAGGGCGCGCCGGCGGCGATCTATGCGGCGTTGGTCTCGGGCATCGTGCGTTCGCATGCCGTGGAAGAGCCGGGGGCCGATGCCATGCTGGAGGGCGTGAACCTGTCGCTGGCCGAGCGCCCGATCGATGGGCAGTACGTCTCGATGATCTACGCCATCTGGGACGACCGGCAGCGCAAGCTGCACATCGCGAATTCCGGGCTGCCGCGCCCCATCCATTGTCGCGCCGGCCACTGCATCGCTGATCAACGTCATCGGCCTGCCCATGGGCCTGTTTGACCAGGCGGAGTACGAGGAGGTGACGTTGCAGGCACAGCCCGGCGATGCCTTCATCTTCTTCAGTGACGGCATTCTTGACGCGACCAGTTCCAAGGGCGAGATGTTTGGCCGCGAGCGGCTGGAGAGGGTCGCCGACCAGAACATGCACCTGAATGCCGAAGGCCTGGTCGACAAGTTGTTCAACGCCGTGAGCGCACATGCCGCGGGCGTCGACCCCTTCGACGACCAGACGATCGTCGTGCTCAAAGTCAAAGAGGCGTCTCCCGCCCAGTGAAAGCGCGCCCTCTGCCTGAACGTCCGCCGGGCTTCACCTACAAGCCGTCAGGATTGCTTCGCGGCCGTGAGCTGTTTGCCGAGGGCGTTGCTATCGCAGCTATCGCAAAGAGGTACGGCACTCCGCTCTACGTTTATTCGCGCGAGACGGTTCGGCTTCGCTATGAGGCGTTCGACCATGCGTTCGCCCGGCAGGAACACACGGTCTGCTACTCGGTGAAGGCGAACTCGAACCTCTCGGTCCTGAAGCTGCTGGCGAAGCTGGGCGCGGGGTTCGACGTGGTTTCCGGCGGCGAGTTGCAGCGTGTGCTGGCGGCGGAGCGGAAGGCGGCGGCGAAGGTCGTGTTCTCCGGCGTCGGCAAGCAGGCGCACGAAATCGATCTTGCCCTGCACGCGGACATTTTGCTGTTCAACGTGGAGAGTGCAGGCGAGCTGCAAGCTTCTGGCGGCGCGGGCGGCCCATCTGCGCAAGCCAGCGCGCATTTGCCGTGCGAGTCAATCCCGACGTGAATGCGCAGACTCACCCTTACATCTCCACCGGCCTGCACGAGCACAAGTTCGGCGTGCCGCTGCGGGACGCGCGCGAGCTATACCGCCTCGCCTCGGGCGACAAATATCTGAAGGCCGCCGGGGTGAGCGCCCATATCGGCTCGCAGATCACCGAGCTGTCGCCCTTTCGCGAGAGCATGGAGAAGATGGCGGAGTTCGCGACGGCGCTCCGTGCCGATGGCCTCGACATTCGCTATATCGATGCCGGGGGCGGGCTGGGCATCAGCTATGGCTCTGACGAAGGCCGCGACTTTGCACGCCAAGTGAAAGCCTACGCCGGCGAGATTGTCGCTCCGCTCAAGAAGCTGGGGATTCATCTTCTGCTGGAGCCCGGCCGCTCCATCGTCGGCCCCGCAGGCATCCTGGTAACGCGCATTGTTTACAAGAAGCGAAACAATGGAAAGCTATTCGTAATTACCGACGCGGCCATGAACGACCTGCTGCGTCCCGCGCTATACGACGCCTACCACGAGATTGTGCCGGTTGCGGCCCAGCGGAGCTCCGGTTGGAGAATCACGCCGACGTCGTCGGCCCCATCTGCGAAAGCTCCGACTTCTTCGCGCGCGCGCCGCGAGCTGCCCGAGGTTGAGGAGGGCGATCTGTTGGCTGTCCTTGACACGGGCGCGTATGGAATGTCGCTGGCCTCCAACTACAACACGCGCCCGCGTGCGGCTGAGGTGCTGGTCGACGCCAAGCACGCTCGCCTCATTCGGCGCCGCGAGACGGTGGCCGACCTGCTCGGACCGGAGAAAGTCTGAGCGCGGGGGCCTCGCCGGTGCTTGAAGCGTCGCAGCCCAGGCCTGCCGGCCGGTCCTGGTGACGACAACCTAATACTTTCCGTCACGAGTATTGCCTGATTCGTAATAACCATTTCGCGACTCTCGGTTTTGGCGATTGCGTTCCGCCTCGACTTGGCCTATCCTCGCTGTCCGACGGGGAGAAACAAGATGCAACAAAACAATAATGCTGCCACTGCCACAGCAGTATGTCTGTGGTGTCACTCCCAGTTCTTGAAGGGAACGAGCCGGGCGCACGACGGCCAGGCTTTTTGTACTAAGAAATGCGAGACTCAGGCACGGTTCTGGTTCCACACCAACCTGAAAGCTGTGACCAAGTAATCCTTGCAGGCCCGGTGACTCTGCCGGGCCTTTCTGATAGCTCCTACCAAACCGGCTTTGAACGGACGCGGCCCAAAGGGGTGAAAAGCTATAGGGCAGCGTCCTATCGCTGACCCCATTTCAGCTTATTTCGCAGAACGTCAAAGAAGGTCCGGCGCACACGCAACAACTTCACCTTATGGCTGGCGCGGCGGCAGATGATGCGGTCGCCTTGCAGCACCGGCATTCCCACCTGCCCGTCAATCGAGAGAAAAGCTTCCTCCTGCGCCACTTTCCACCAGCAACGCGATCTGGGCCTTATCGGTCACCACCAGCGGGCGATGGGTGAGCGAGTGCGGGCAGACCGGAGTCACCACGAACGCACTCACCGACGGCATCATGATCGGGCCTCCTGCCGCCAGTGAGTAAGCGGTCGAGCCGGTCGGGGTGGCGATGATGACGCCGTCAGCCTTATAGCTGAAGACGAAGATGCCGTCGATGAGCAGATCGAAATCAACCAGCCGCGAGATCGCGCTCTTGTTCACCACGACGTCATTCAACGCAAAGTGCTGGGCAATACACTCTTCGGAACGGATCAACTGGCACTGGAGGACCGACCGCTCTTCCAGCGGGCAGTGTCCCTGGTTGACGGCATCGAGCGTGGCATACATCTCGGCCAGCGGCACCTCAGTGAGAAAGCCGAGCGAGCCGAGATTCACCGCCAGGATGGGAACGTCCGCGTGGGCCACCGCGCGCGCCGCCGACAGCAGCGTACCGTCGCCGCCCAGCACCAGCACAAAGTCGGGATGCTTGTCGCCGACCTCGCTGCGGCTGACGACCTCCGCGCTATCAGTGATGTAGCCGGCGGTTTCCTTGTCGAGATAAAGATGATAATCGTGGCGGCGAAACCAGCCGAGAAGATCGGGCAAGATGGTGGCCAGCTCCGGCTTCGACGGCTTGGAGATGATAGCGGCGGACTTCATGGTGCGAGCAATCAGTGTACCGCAGCAGATTTGGCCGGCTGCTGAAGACGGCATGCAGAAGAAATTCACGGTTGCCTTCGGCGCCCAGGATCGGGGACTCGATGGAATCGATCTCCGTGCCGCCAAGTTGTTCCACCGCCGCCGCTACCTTGCGGACCGCCGATTGCTGCGCCTCGACATCGCGAACGATGCCGCCCTTGCCCACGTGCTCGCGTCCGACTTCAAACTGCGGCTTCACCAGAGTGACCAGATCGAAGTGCGTCGCACCCGAAGCGCGCACGCACTCGATAACCGCCGGCAGAACCAACGTCGCCGAAATGAACGACACATCCATCGCGATCAGCTCGATCGGTTCGCGTGGCGAATCGCCGGGCCAAAGCTGCGCGGGCGTGAGATAGCGCGCGTTGGTTTTTTCCAGCAGCCGCACGCGCGCGTCCGAGCGCAGCTTCATGTCCATCTGCCCATAGCCGGTATCGATGGCGACGACTTGGCTTGCGCCGTTTTGCAGCAGGCAATCCGTAAAGCCCCCGGTCGAAGCGCCCACATCCAGGCAGACGCGTCCGCGGACATCGATTTGCCAATGCGTAAGCGCTGCCGCCAGCTTCAGTCCGCCGCGACTGACGTAGGGAAGGTCGTCGCCCAGTACGCGAATCGTAGCGTCGCTCGCGATCGCCGCTCCTGCCTTGTCGACCTTCTGTTCATCGACCAGCACGCGCCCCGCAAGAATCAGCGCCTGCCCGCGTTCCCGCGAAGGCACCAGCCCCCGCTCCACGAGCAGACGGTCGAGTCGCAGCTTCACCGCGCCAGCGTACCATGAGGGCCCAAGGTTGAACCCTGCGCGCTCACTGCACCTGGTGTGAGTCAGTTTGCTACGACTTTCGGGGAACTCGGGACTTAGCGCATGGTGCGCAGCCCTTTTCCACAACCTATTCACATTAACGTTGGAAAACGTCCTGTAACATTTCCTGCACGCGCGAAAAATATTTTTCGGTTACACACTCCTCCGAGGGCAAAGCTTCATCCGGCTTGGCGATCCTTCCCTTACAATACGGAGGCGATCACCCAGACGATTTGCATGGCAACCACCTTCAGAAATTTCGAAACTCCCGGCCCAGCGCCCAGTTCACTACCAGAGCAGCCGTCCGCCGGAATCGTTCCCGGCCCCGAGGTCTCGGCGTCGCCTTCGGATCCCACCATGCTGCGCAAGCTCTATACAGCAATGTTGCGCTGCCACATGGTGGAGGAGCACGCCGAGCAACTATCGCAATCGCGCAAGTTGAAGCCGCCTGACCTGCAGCGCGGGCTGGAAGCGACTGCCGTCGGCAGCCTCATCGAGCTGCGCCCCGGAGACGCCATTGCCTCCGAGCTGAGCTTCGCGGTGCGCATGTTTGCCGGCCAGCCGCTGGGACTGTACTTTGCCGAGCTGTATGGCGTTCGCTCGGAGTACCTGGCCTTCGCTCCTGAATCTGCCAACACCGCGATCCACCTTCTTCCTCCCGCACCGACGATTGCGGCGCAGTTGAACACCGCCGCTGGATTCGCGCTTGCCCTGAAGAAGGTGCAGCGTTCGAACGTGGTGCTGGTCTTCTTGCCGGAGGGAGCAAACGCGCTGGGCTACTGGCACGAAGCCGCCATGCTGGCTGCCGCCGAGCGTCTGCCGATGATCTTCGTCGCCGTCAGCGGGCCTGCCAGCGCGAACAGCCTGGGCAACAGCGATGCTCGCCAGCGCGCCGCCGCTTATGGCATTCCCGGTATCACCGTGGACGGAGGTGATGTGGTGGCGATGTGGCGTGTCGCTCAGGAATCGATTTACCGCGCACGCGCCGCCGCCGGGCCAACTCTCATTGATAGCCAGCTCCCGGCAACGCAATCGAATTCGCGGCCGCACCCTGCGAGCAGCGACCCGCTCGCCCGCATGCAGCACTACTTGGAAAAGCGCAAGCTGTGGAAGCAATCGTGGAAGGACGAGCTGACGCAGAAGTTTGCCGCTGAAATCCACGATGCGCAGTCGTTTTTCTCGCGGCGATCGGAAACTCAGTAGGGGCGAAGGGGCGTGCCTTCAGGCGCGCCGTAACTAGCCAGGGCACTAAGCCGGCGTTGTATTCGCGGTTCAGATCCCCACCGCTTCGTATCCGCCCATGTCAGGTAAGGGGCGCTGAAACTTTCGCGAGTCGTAGGGGCTGCGATACGTCGATAGGCGCTTGCGGCGTAGCACGAGTCCTCCCCAGACGCCCAGCCCAAGCACAAGCGCTGTCGCAATCACTCCGGCAGCTGTCTTGGCCGGGTTCTCCACGATCGGTCCCGCAAAGCGGCTGCTGATGAGAATCACTCGACCGGGCAATCCCATTTCGCGGCGGAAGTTAGCGATGCTGCGCCGGCCGCCTCGCTCCAGTGCCCGATGCGCCCGCCACAATAAATTCGGCGAAGGGAGCGACAGATCTTCGCCGTCACACACAATGGCGTGTTCCTTGCCTTCGTCGCGCTGCACTTCCAGCAGCTCGTCCAGCGCGGTAGCGATTACGGATGCGCGGGTACCCAGCGAGCGAAACGCGATCCGGCCGCTCTTATCGATGACGAACGTCGGATTCGGCAGCGTGCCGTACTTACGATGGATCTGGCCATTCACCTCGTCAACGATGATCGGGATGTCAATGCTCTCGGCATCGCGCAGTAGCTCGGCCGCTTTTACCTTGTCCTCGTACGACTGGTGCGCCGCCAGCTTGTCGCCCGGATGCGCCTCGCGCGTATAAACAAAGAAAAACTCCACGTTCGGGTCGCGCTCCTCATAAAGATCGTTCAAGCCGGGCAGGGAGCCCGCCGTCTGCGGACACGTCGCCGAGCCGAACGTCAGCACCACATTCTTGCGGCCGCGAAAGTCCTTTAGGTGAATGGTGTCGCCCCGCAAGCTGCGGCCCACAAAATCGGGCGCGCGATCGCCGGGGCGTGGCGCACCGCCGAGCTGGCTGGTCGCTAGGTCGCGGAAAAGCCGTTTGCGCTGAAACGATTCGTAATTGTATTTGCTGCCGAACATAGGAAACCCATCCCAGAGAGGATTCAACCCTCCATACTTATTACGTTCGGACCGAAGTCCGAGGGCCACGCAGTTACGATGCCGCGCGTAGCGCGCCCGTTTGCTCTATTACAGCCGGATGACATTTGCCCGGCCACGCTTGCCGCCACTTCGGCGCGCCCGTAGAATCGAGTCTCCGACTTGGGGGCGAGGCAAAGATGGCACCTTTGAACGTGGGCGATGAAGCGCCGGATTTTGATCTTCCAGCAGTGGTGGGCAACATTCGGCAGCGCGTCAAGCTGAGCGACTATCGCGGCAAGAACGTCGTCCTGGTCTTCTATCCCGCGGACTGGACGCCGGTCTGTACCGCCGAGCTGCCGGCCTTCAATGCCGAGCTGGAAAAATTTGCCGGCTACAACGCCGACGTCATCGGCATCAGCGTCGATTCCATTCCCAGCCACACCGCCTGGCAGAAAAAAGAGATCGGGATGCTGAGCCTGCCCCTGGCCAGCGACTTCTTCCCTCACGGCGAGGTCGCGGACAAGTATGGAATCCTGCGCGAAGGCGATCCGTTGCCCGGCGTGAGCGAGCGCGCCATCTTCGTGGTCGACAAGCAGGGCAAAATCGCCTTTGTGAAGCTCTATCCTCTGAACCGCGCCCCCGAACCCGACGAGATTATCGACGTGCTCAGGAAGATGTGAGTGTTTGTTGACAGGCTGCTTGGAAGGGGCGCGGCTTCGGCCGCGCCGATTCTGGTAGCTAGCATCTTGGGCTTCAGCCCCTGAGGGAACCCGCCCGGTCGCCGGGAAACCAGCTTCTACCGCGACTGAAGCCGACAGAAATGTTGCTATTACGACGCGCCTAGACTAAAGGCGCGAGCCGGTTGGTCTCGCCGGGCATTTCTCATGCGCTCGCGACTCCGTTTAGACTCAAGCTTTCCTCATGCCCAACCCCATTCGCATCATCGGAGCCGGCCTGGCAGGATCAGAAGCTGCGTGGCAATGCGCGCGCCGCGGACTTAGCGTCGAGTTATTCGAGATGCGTCCGGTACGCTCGACGCCCGCGCACCAGACGGCGAACTTCGCTGAGCTGGTCTGCTCCAATTCGCTGAAGTCCGACGGCGAGAACACCGCGCCGTGGCTGCTGAAGGAAGAAATGCGCCGCGCCGGATCGTTGCTGATGCAGATCGCCCAGCAAACCGCCGTTCCGGCAGGGCATGCTCTGGCCGTCGATCGCGAAAGGTTTTCCGAGGCCGTGACCGAGACAATCGAGCGCGAGCCGCTGATTCGCGTTATTCGCGAGGAAGTCACGCAGATCGACGAGAGCGGCTGCATCACCATCGTCGCCACAGGTCCGTTGACCTCCGACGCGCTGTCGCGCGAGATCCTTCGGCTCGGCGGCGGCGAGCAGCTTTACTTCTACGATTCCATCAGCCCCATCGTTGAGGCAGATTCCATCGATATGTCGCGCGTGTACATGGCCGCACGTTACGACAAGGGCAGCGCCGACTACATCAACTGCCCCATGACGAAAGAAGAATATGACCGCTTCCTGGACGCACTGATCGAGGCGCAGTCGGTCGATGCCAAGGAGTGGGAGAACCTGAACTACTTCGAAGGCTGCCTGCCGATCGAAGAGATCGCACGGCGCGGCCGTGACACCCTACGCTTCGGCCCGATGAAGCCGGTCGGGCTGCGCGATCCGAAGACCGGGCATATGCCCTACGCTGTGGTACAGCTTCGGCAGGAGAACCTGCGCGCGGATTCGTACAACCTGGTCGGCTTTCAGAACCACCTGAAGTTCGGCGAGCAGGCGCGCATTCTGCGTATGATCCCCGGGCTGGAGAACGCGAAGTTTCTTCGCTACGGGCAGATCCATCGCAACACCTACATCAACGGGCCGACGCTGCTGGATGAGACCTTGCAGATGAAGCAGCATCCCACGGTGATCTTTGCCGGGCAGATTTCGGGGGTGGAAGGTTACGTGGAATCGATCGCCACTGGCCTGCTGGCGGGAATGCAGGCCGCTGCGCTGGCCACGGGAGCCGACCCGTTTCCGCCGCCGCGGGCAACCGCTTTCGGCGCGCTGGTGAATTACATCTGCCATGCCGATGCGAAGAATTTCCAGCCGGCGAACATTACCTTTGATTTGTTGCTGCCCCTCGACGAGGGGACACGCCGCCGCGTGCGCGACAAGAAGCAGCGTCATGCTATGGTCTGCGAGCGCGCGCTAGAGACGCTGCAAGGTTGGCTGGAAGCGTTTCCTGTCCCCCCTGCGACAATCCCGTTGCTCAATGCGCCGGTGTCGCCGCACCGATGAACGTGTCGGTTTGGTCATCACCGCTTTGCATCTTGTCATCACGAGCAAAGAGATCTGCTCTCGTTTGCCGAGCGAAGATGTAGTTGTTGCGTCGTTGCTGATGTGGGATCAAGGCACAGTCTCTCGACTAAGCGCAGTAACTGCAGGTCCCTCGGCTCCTCGCTCGCGCTCGTCGCTCGGGATGACACAAATAAAGAGCCTACGCCGGCGCGCCTGTTCTGTGTAGCAACTATCTCTCTACACCCGCGCCAGGTGCACCCCGAACCAGCGCCTGGGATCGGACCAGGTCTGCTCCAGCTTGAAACCGCTTTCCCGCAGAGTGGTATCGACCATCTCGCCGGTGTACTTGTAGCTGTTCTCGGTGTGAATGCGTTCGCCTGCGGCGAAGGCAACATCCATGTCGAGCGCCGGGATAAAGACGGACTGCCGCGTTGTGCTCTCCAGGTAAATCTCCATGCGCGAGCAGCGCCGGTTCCACAGCGCAACGTGGCGGAAGGCATCGAGGTCGAAGTCGGCGTCCAACTCGCGATTCAGGCGGGCGAGAAGGTTCTTGCTGAACTGGGCAGTGACCCCCTGAGCATCGTCGTAGGCGGGCAGCAAGATCTTCGGACTCTTGGCCAGGTCAGTGCCGAGCAGCAACGCGTCGCCGGCACGCAGCGAGCGGCGGATGCGGCGCAGTATCCCAATCGCCTCCGGAGGATCGAAGTTGCCGATGCTGGATCCGATAAACAACACCAGCTTGCGCCCGCTGATGCGCGACAGCGCGGGCACTCCTCCGCTGTAGTCGGCGACGACGGGATTCACTCGCAACTGGGGAAATTGCGCTCCCATCTGCTTGACGCCTTCGCTGAGCGCGGCGGCGGACACGTCGATGGGATAAAACAGAGCGCGTGTCTGACGCTGTAGGAGCTCCTCGATCAGAATGCGCGTCTTGCTGGCAGTCCCGGCTCCCAGCTCGACCAGGGTGAGCGAAGGCCCGGCGGCTTCAAGGATCTCCGCCGCATGGTCCTCGAAGATGGCGCGCTCGGTTCGCGTCAGGTAGTACTCAGGCAGCTCGGTAATCTGCTCAAACAGCGCCGAGCCGACGTCGTCGTAGAGCAGTTTGCAGGGTAACCGCTTGGGAGTTGCGCTCAGGCCATCGCGAACCTCGCGGGCCATCGCCGGATCGACGAAGTACTGCAGCTGCTTACTCGTTGCCATTGGCCAACCTGATCCCCATGAACTGCCAGCGAGCGTGGGGTGGAAAGAAGTTGCGGTAGGTGGCCCGAATATGCGAGCGCGGCGTCGCGCACGAACCGCCGCGCAGCACCATCTGATTGCACATAAACTTGCCGTTGTATTCGCCGACTGCACCTGCCGCCGGCTTGAATCCGGGATAGCCGAGATAAGCGCTACCTGTCCACTCCCACACATCGCCGAACATCTGGGTCAATCCGTCCGATGAGTCGGCAGGCGCAGGCCGCAAGATGTCGTTGTCAAGCAGATTGCCTTCGACCTCGTAACCCTGAGCGGCAACTTCCCACTCAAACTCGGTCGCCAGCCGTGCTCCCGCCCAGCGCGCGAAGGCGTCGGCCTCGAAGTAGCTCACATGACACACCGGGGCATCCAGCTCGACAGGTTGCATGCCCTCCATCGTGTACTGCCACCACTCGCCGTTGCGCCGCTCCCAATACAGAGGCGCGTTCCATTGATTCGCGCGCAACGTGTCCCAGCCTTCGGACAACCAAAGCTCCGCCATGCGATAGCTGCCACTGTCCATAAACTCGAGGTATTCGCGGTTAGTGACCAGCCGCGATGCGAGCCGGAATGGCGCGAGGTATACCTGATGGCGTGGCCCTTCGTTGTCGAAGAAAAATCCCCCAGCGTCAGAGCCGACGTCGTGCAAGCCTCCGTCGAAGCTGTGCCACCTCGGCGTATCTGTGCCCCAGGTCCGCCCTTCTGTTGGGCTAACCTGGGCTTCGTGCAAACTGCCCAGGTTAACGTCCGAACGAGAGATGCGAACTTGCGGCACACCAGGTTCGCGATAGGCCGGCCGCAACGGGTTCGTCCACAGGCCGTGCTTCACGTCGGTGACGAGAAGCTCCTGATGCTGCTGCTCATGGTTGATTCCGAGCAGCACGAGGTCGAGGACCTCCGGCGCCGGGTCTGAATTGAGCAGCTCGGCCATGGCATCATCCACGGCGCTGCGATACGAATGGACCTCCGCCAGCGAGGGCCGGGAGAGTATGTGCCGCAACGCGCGCAAGGGGCGATCGCCAACCGCCTCGTAATACGAGTTGAAGAAGTTGCGAAACTCAGGATGAGCGGGTTGATATCCGGAGAGACTGGGGGTGAGAAGGAAGGTCTCGAAAAACCAGGTGGTGTGAGCCAAGTGCCACTTCGCCGGACTGGCGTCCGGCATGGACTGCAAGTTGTGGTCCTCAATGCTCAGTGGAGAACAGAGCTGCATCGAGGTTTGCCTCACCTCAAGATAATGTTCGCCCAGGCTCGGCTCTCGGGCCGGCGCCGAGGCCCCGTCGTGGATCGAGCTAGTTACGTGCATGCGCTCCTCAACTTTCTAACTGAAGATTTTCAGAGTTGCTGCCAACAACCGCCTTTATGAGATGCCTTCAACAAGATGCTCGCGCGGGAAGAAAGTCACAAATAAACCGGAAACAGGGGCGAAATACTAGCAGCGGCTTGAAGGGGCACGGCTTCAGCCGTGCCCTTTCAAAGCAGCCACCACGACGACTCTTGCGGCAGCCGGTGAAACCGTGGCCTTTCAAACTGCTCCGCGAAGTCATTGCATCACGCGAACCCGCGCCGACTCGGCCGCCGGAGCTCCGTCCACCGCGAACGAAGGTTGCTCGTAACTGCCCCGCATCTCGTTCCATCGCACCTGAAGCACTTCCCTCCCCATGCGCAGGCCGTCGCGCAGCGGATTGATCTTGGAACGGTGGTCGTGCGCCCACTCGACCGGAACCTCGACCGTACGCAGCTTGAACTTCTTCGCCAGGAACAGTATCTCCGGGTCGAAGCCCCAGCGCTCAATGCGCTGCCGCGGAAAGATGACGTGCGCGGCTTCGCGGGTGAAGGCCTTAAAGCCGCACTGCGTGTCGTGGTAGCCAAGTCCCAGCACGATTCGCAAGCCCAGGTTGAACAGGCGGCCGTAGAGCTGGCGAAGTAGCGGCTGCCGTTCAGTTTGCAGGTGACGCTGCAACCAGCGCGATCCGATGGCTACGTCCGCGCCGTTCTGGATGGCGGCGAAGAGCTTGTCCGCCTCGTAGATCGGCGAGGACAGGTCGGTGTCGCTGAACAGCATGACGTCGCCGCGGGCGTGCAGCATTCCGTTGCGCACGCTGTAGCCTTTGCCGCGATTGCCGGGGTTTTCCAGCAGCCGCACGATGGCGTGCTCCGCGGCAAAGTTGCGCACGATCGCGGCCGTATCGTCCTTCGATCCGTCGTTGACGACGATGACCTCGGCTGCGAGCCGCCGCTGCGAGACGTATTCTAGAACCTTAGGCAGAGAGCTGGTGAGCCGCTCACTTTCGTTGTAAGCGGGCAGTATGAAGCTGTGCGTGATTTCCATTTTCAGCAACTTAGACGCTCACGATTGTATGCCAGTTGCAGGTGGCGAGACGGAATAACGCGTTCGGCCGCGGCGAGACCGGCGCCGCCACGCCGCCGTCTGTCTGTAAGAAGCTAACGGCTTGCACCACGTGGTGGTGGTTACTAAAGGAACTTGCGCCTCCGGGAAAGCAGGTTGTAGCGTTGACTTGATGCGCAGTGTCTTAGGGTTCAGGGGCTTCGCCGGGTCCGTATTGGCGCTGGCCCTGGCGATCCCTGTTTGGAGTGCTTCCAAACCCCACGTTGTGTTCCTGGGCAAGCCGCGGCCGGTGAAGATTTTCCTGGGACACGACCAGAGTCGGTCCGTCACCATCAACGTACGTCCGTTGTATGTCGACACCAAGCTGAAGAACTACACCACCGGCGATGCCCACGATGTCACGGATGGTGAGTTCGTGGTGCAGCGCGCGTTTCGCCTGAACGATTCCCTTCCCGGAGACCCTCCCAAGCAAAGCAAATGGGTCTGGCAACGCGGAGATTGGCTGCTGGTCGATCGCGTGAGCGGACACATTACACAGGTGAAGCTCCCCGACTTCGACGCGGCTTCCTCGCAGGTAAGCTGGTACCGCGATTACGCGGCGTATTGCGGCGTCTCCGAGAGCATAGCCCGCTGGAACGCGGTGGTAGCACAGGTTGGTGTGCGCAAGGCGCTATTTCGCAAAGAGATCGCAAAACCAGCGGCCGCTGACGTTGAGGCTCCAGCCGCGGAGTGTTCGCCAGCGAAATGGGAGCGGCATCCGGCGCGCGTGACCTTCTCGCCGGCAAACGGGCAGCCATTCACGGTGAACGTTGTGCCGCGTCACGCCGAAGAGCTGACAAGCGACACCGAAGCTGAGCAGTAGTCTTCGTTCTCCAACCGCTTTGGCAATTGTGGAAATGGGACCGGACAGCCCGCGATCGCAAGCCGAGGCGCTTGACGATTCGGACACCGCTGCGCCCCGGATTGGCGTTCAACAATCGGACCATCCGGGGCGCAAGTCGAACTACCCTTGGCGTAACCCTTCACTACTTCTTCTTGTTGTCCAGGGCCGGGTTGTACGAGGCGGAGTTTATGAGATCTCCGCCGAGCGAACACTGCGCGTTCTTGCCCGTCAGTTGGAATGGGCCGTAAAACACGGGACACTTGCAATTGGCGGTGCCGTCGCCGTTATTTCGGCAGGGCGCCGTCATGCAGCCGGCGTAAGCTCCCTTGTCGCACTTGGTCACCAGCGCACCAGGGGTTTCGAGAGCCTTCAATATCTCCGCACGCGACTCGGGGTCGAAGGTAGACATCACGTCCGCGCCAGGAATCAGCTCTCCATTCGTCAGCAGTTTACAAACCGGGGCGTCATCAGTCTTCGGGCATTTCAATCCGTCTGGGCCGCATTTCTTAAGCGTCGCAAGGTAGACGGGGTAGTTCAGAATCGCCGTCTCCAAGGTGTAATTCGTGCTGGTCTGAACGGTACACAGGCAGTTGGCTGAACGCCCGTCTGGAGCGAGATGACACGGGTATGGATCCGGCCCTGAGTGAAAGCAAAGCGCAAACTGGGGCGAACAGGCCAACATCTGGGAAGGCATTTCTACCGTGTCGCGGTAGGCAGGCCCGTAATTCGTCGTCCAATTCTTGGAGTTGTCCCAGAACAACTGGGAGTCGGGAACAAACTGTTCCAGCCAGTTTGCAGGATCAGCCCAGTAGCCCGATCCCGGAGCAGCCTGCGGGTGAGAGTTGAACGATTGCGCCGCTAACGGACTCGCCGGGCCATAGCCCACGAGCACCACAAGGACGCAGAGCAGTAGATATTTCAGTGGTCGCATGTTATTTTTCCTCCGAACGCAGCGCCGGACTTTAGCACATGAGGTGGGGGTTGGGAAGGCACCTAAGTTGTGTAGCCGCGTAATCTAGAATGAAAGTTACAAGTGACCGACTATCACCATCCAAACTCGCTTGACGAGCTGCTGCGCGAGGCAGAAGTTGCCCACGGACATCTGTGCGCCGGACAGGTGTTGGGCGTGCGCATGGCCATGCTCGGCCTCGAGTTGCTAAGGATCGAAGATCCCAAGGGCCGCGACCGCAAGCGCCTCATCACCTTCGTCGAGATCGACCGCTGTATGACCGACGCCATCGGCGTAGTCACCGGATGCCGGCTGGGAAAGCGCGCGCTGAAGTTTCGCGACTGGGGCAAGGTCGCGGCAACGTTTGTAGACATGGAAAACGATCGCGCCGTGCGCATTGCCGCACGCGAAAGCTCGAAGGCCTTGGCGCGGCAGATGCATCCCGAGATCGCGAGCAAGAACCAGCAGCAGATGCTCGCCTATCGCGAGATGCCCACCGAAGAGCTCTTCGATGTGCAGTGGGTGAAAGTGCATCTTCCTGCGGAAGAGCTGCCCGGGTATAAGGGCGAACGCATCGTCTGCGCGAAGTGCGCGGAGGGGATTAACTTCCGGCGCGAGGTGAGACAAAATGGCGAGACGTTGTGCAGGGCCTGCGCAGAGGGACGTTACTACGAACCGGTATGATCTGTTCGTCGTCGGTGTTTGAAGGGGCACGCCTTTATTGATTTGTCATCCCGAGGTCGTTGCGACCGAGGGACCGCCTCGCTCATGCCATGATCAGGCTATCGCCATCTTAAGTTTCCGCGTGAACGAGAACAGGTCCCTCGCTGGCGCTCGTTGATGACAAGTCCACATCAAGGGCGAAGCGTAGCGCATGACTGCTTTACCCACACTTCCGTTGCTATACTCGCCTTTCAATGCTCAAGGACACACTCGAACAAGGACGCCTGACTACCGACGAAGCGCTGGAGCGGCTGCTGGCCTCCCCGACGCAGTATCCGTCTTCCATCCATCAGGCGATGCGGCACAGCGTGTTTGCCGGAGGCAAGCGGCTGCGGCCCATCCTCTGTCTGGAGACCGCTCGCATGGTTGCAGGCTGCGTTCCGCTGGGCGTTGATGAACTGGGCGCTGCGCTCGAGATGTTGCACACCTATTCGCTTATTCATGACGACCTGCCCGCGCTCGACAACGACGACCTGCGTCGCGGCCGCCCCACCTGCCACAAGGTGTTCGGCGACGCCATCGCCATCCTGGCCGGAGATGCGCTGCAGACGCGGGCGTACGAGGTGCTGGCTCGAATGCAGTGTCCTGCCGAAGCTCGGGTCGCCATCATCGCGGAAATCGCCCACGCCACTGGGACAATCGAGGGCATGATCGGCGGACAGGTTATGGACCTTGAAGCCGAACACACGCGGCCGGACGCGAAGACGCTGGAGTACATTCATCGATCCAAGACCGGGGCCTTGCTCACCGCCAGCGTAGTCACTGGAGGGATGTACGCCGGCGCCGACGTTGCCCAGGTCCAAAACCTGCGCGACTTCGGTATGAACATTGGCCTGGCGTTTCAGATCGTGGATGACGTGCTCGACGTAACCCAAAGCTCGGAGCAGCTCGGCAAGACCGCCGGCAAAGATACGGCCAGCGAGAAGGCAACCTATCCGGCGTTGTTTGGCATTGAGGCTTCGATCAAGAAAGCCGACGAGTTGATTGCTAAAGCCGATAGCGCTCTGAATGCTTTCGGCGAGAGGTCGCAAACTCTGCGTGAGATCGCGGCGTTCCTGGTGGAGAGAAAGAAGTAAGACTCTTCAATTTGGTTCGGATCGGTGCAGAGCCGAACGCACATCCGTCTGGGAAAAATCGTTTCCTTTGAACAGCAGCGGCTCCCCTCGATCTGTTGCCAACGCATAGGCAAAGCAATCGCCAAAGTTCAACTGCGCCGGATGACCGCTGCCCTTGCCATAATCACGATAGGCATCGCGTGCGATCTTGGCCTGCGCTTCCGTGAGAGGCTCGACCTTAATGTCGGCGGATTGGATTAGTTCGTCCAAACGACGGCTGAGAACGGGATTGCGAACGCTGTCAACGACGATAGCAGCCTCAAGGTAGGTGGCTGCCGAGAGTCGACAGTCATGATCCTCACTGATGGCGTGCAAGAACCGCTGCGTCTCGGGTTCGTTCTGGAGGATCGCAATTACCGCCGACGTATCGACGATCATTTAGGAAGTCCCTTCTCGTCGTATAGCAACTCGCCATGAGGGGTGGATTTGAAAGGTTCCTTCCACAGTGGCGCGGACTCGCGTGCAATCCGCATTAGCTTGTCGGCCATTCCTTCCTCTACCTTTTTCCGGTGCCTGGTTCTCTCCAGTCGCTCCCTCACCGATTGCGTGATTGCCTCGGTCATGCTCTCCCCGGTGAGCTGTGCCAGTTCCTGGACCAGTTCGCAAGTCTCTGGATTCTTGATGCTTAGCGCCATGTCTACCTCGTCTATACGGATATTATAGCATTATACCAAGAACTTTGTCGCTCAAATCGACTGCACTGGAATCGCCAGCAGGTCCTCCACCAGCCCGACCTCTTTCTGTACGAAGGGCTCAGCGTACTTCACCCCTGCGAGCAGGCCGTAGAAGCCAGCCATGTGCGCGAGCTTTTCGCGGATCTCGGCTTCACGCGGAAACAGTCCGCTGCCCGATGCCTGATCGGAATACTGCGAGCGATACGCCAGCAGAGACTGCAGTCGCGCCTCGAACTGATCGGTGATGTCGACTACAAATGTGGGGCGCACGTCTGCGTAAAGGCTGGCGTAGATGATCTTGAACGGCCGATGCGGCGGGAACCCGAGGTCAAGTTTCGCCAGCCCGGCGACGAAGGCTGCCTCGTAGCCAAGCACGCCCGCGGTGTAGTGGTCGGGATGTCGCGCCTGCCAGTAAGGAAGAATCAGAACTCGCGGTCGCAGCTCACGAATGACGGCGGCAACCTTCTGCCGGTTCTCGAAGGTGTTCTCCACCCGGCCGTCGGGGATGTCGAGCGCTGTGCGCCATCCGACACGCAAAATCTGCCGCGCGTCTTCGGCTTCGCGCGCACGGTCTTCCATGGTGCCGCGCGTCCCCATCTCGCCGCGCGAAAGGTCAAGGATGGCGGTCTTTCTGCCCATCTGCGCCATCTTCAGCAGCGTACCGCCGCAGGTCTGTTCCACGTCGTCGCGATGCGCGGCGACGGCAAGAATGTCCACGGTCTCAGCCATGGCCGGATGATATCTGATCGAGCGAGCACAGACCGAATACCGGCACCCGGCCCCTCCGGGACGACCGCCCCCTTAAGTCCATCCTCAGCCGCACAACGGTGCTACTAGACCGCCATCACGTTGGTGAGTTGCTCAGGACGAGCGTCCTCTATATATTTCGTTCCGGTTAAAAAGTGCAGCTTTACAGAACGAACTAAGACAGGAGATGGGCGATGAAAGCAAGAACCGCGTTATTGACTCTCGTGATGTGTCTGCTCACAGGCGCGTTGTGGGCGGCAGAAAACCCCAACATGGGTGTTTGGAAATTGAATGAGGCAAGATCGAAGTTCAGTCCGGGGGCCACAAAGAACAACACCGTCATCTACACGGCTAATGGCGACGACGTCAAAGTGACCACCGACGGCGTAGACGGAACTAACAAGCCTGTGCACACGGACTGGGTTGGCAAGTTCGATGGCAAAGACTACCCAGTCACGGGTGATGCCGGCAGCGGAGCGACTCGGTCGTACAAGGTGATCAACGAGCGGAAGATGGAGTTGACTTCCAAGGAGGGCGACAAAGTAGTGAACCACGGTCACATCGAAATCGCAAAGGACGGGAAGAGCCGGACCGTGGATCTCGAGGGTACTACTGCCGATGGAAAGAAGATGAAGACCAAAGCGGTGTACGACAAGCAATAAATCCGTTACGGGGGGTTACGAACGCGCGCCTTTCGCAGGGCGCGCGTTTTGCTTTCAGCATTAGAGCAAACCGATGGCCGCCGCATGCTCCAAGGCCGAAGCAAGGCGGACGAACCCTTTGCTCACGACGACGCGAGCTTCCGGGAAATCATGTCTTGCGCCTTAAATCAAGCAACTCGTCTCTTTCCTTGCCGTCAGCCACGAAGTGAAACTGCAGTTTAATGTGGTCTGGCGCTAGAAATTCTACGTCGAGCCCTTGAACGTGCCCGGCGCTTGGAGAGCGAAGGTTGGTTATATCGACAAATGAAAATGTGATGCTGTTATTGTTACGACCAAAGGAGTCGGCCTTAAGCCTCGGCTGGTTCTGAGCAGCGCAGAAGTGTGTCATTCTGAGATCCGAGCCATCAAGGTAGTACACACTCGTCATGTCGTTTGTCAGGTCCTCAACCACCGCCGACCGATTGCCCGTAACGTGATAGTGGGCTCCAATCTTACTGGGTGGTTGGCCGCTCCAGGCAACGGTTCCTTCCCAGTCGCCGCTAAGGGCACGAAATTTGTCGAACACCGCATTGGCATTTGTTTGCGCTAACAGCGACCCACACCATCCCATCACTAAGAACCCACAAACCAAAATTCTCTTCATAAGCCTCCTTTCCAGAAGACAGCGACATCAGTCAGGGCGGTGGCTAGGTGAGCATGCTCTCCTCGAAGGTCACGTTCTGTGTGGCTTTTCCTAGAGTCCCCGTTCCAACCCAAAAGTTCGACGCGCAGGCTCAGGAAACGCCTACGGAGTGTGACATGCAGCGGTGGCTGCGGTATGAACAACACAGGATTGAGGTTGAATGAGGCAGGTCGAAGTCGAGCCACGCGTTTCGTACGGGGATGTCAACCATCGAGGAGAGTACGGCGCCTACAGAATCATCCTCTCGTCCCCCAACCGGTCTTCTGGGCAGCGATCTGCTGTCGTAGAGCGCATTTTATTCGGCCCCTTTGTCTTCAGCCGGATATCAAAAGAGTTCGATAGCTCCTGAATGGACAGGTGCAGAAGCCAGGCGGGCGTCACGCGTCAGCAGCGTAGCACCAAGGCCTTCTGCAAGCGCGACGTAAGCGCCGTCATAGGCAGAGAAATTATTCCGGAGCTGCCAGATGCGAGGAACAAACCCGGAATGCTGATGACGGGTAATGCTCAGGTCCAGCAGGTCCTGGACCGCTTCGTCCGCTCGACTCGGCGCAACGACCTCGCGGATAACCAGGCGCCGGAGCACGTGAAGCACTTCGACATCGAGGAGATGGGGAGCGTGAAGCGAGTTCGGATGCAAGCTGATTCTTTGGTGAATGCGCTGCCCTGCTGTCGTCCGCAGCAGCCACTCCACGACAGCAGAGGCGTCTAGGACAATCAACGCCGGTCCCGCTCTTCCCGCACAATGCGTACGGAATCGATTGGGACTCTCACGGGCTCTCTGCTTTCCAATCGCGCCATCATCTCGGACATCGTTGGCCGTTCCGCGATCTCTCGGATCTCGCCCAGCAGGTAATCGGATAACGACATCCCGGCCATCGCGGCGCGGGCTTTCAGTTTGCGATGCAAAGAGTCGGGAACATTCCGCAGTTGGATCATCTTGCTCATGTGCTAAGCATACTTTCATGTGCAGCACATGTCGAATTATTTCTGGGAGCCCCCTCGCCTGGTGCGCCTATAGGATGACCCTCTCATCCCCTACCCGCTTCGTCACGCGCTCGCGGTCGAGATATTCCAGAAGCGGGATCGCATATTTGCGCGTGATGCCAAACAGCTCCTTGAACGAAGCCACGTTGAGCTTGGGCGTCTTTGCCTTCTGAGCCGTGATCTGCTGGCGCAGCGATTCCAACGCGGTGCGATGAAACACCAGATCATCGGAGACTTTCACCAGCACGCGATCGCGCAGCAGCAGGGTGACGATCTTTTGCGCACGGGCCTGATCGATGCGCAGCGACGCCAGCACCTCTTTCATCGCCGGGACCTGTAATCCAGCCGTAGCGAAGGCCTGCTCGATCGTCTGCTTCGATTCCGCCTCCTCGTCGCGCAACACCACGCCGCGTCCGGTGCCGCGCACCTGCTCGCCCGCAACCTCGAGTTTCTTGTCGCCAACGAGGGACGCGACCACCACGCGGAATACCTCCGGGCACAAGCCGAGGTGCTCGCGCAGCTGCTCCTGGTTGAGTCCGGCCACCAGCGGGTTTGCCTGGTGAAATTCCTCGATCGCCGCGAGAGCGTTGTTTCGCGCGCGTGCGAAGTCGTCGGCGGACAACAGCAGGTCGCCGGCCTGCACAATCTTTTTCTCTTGCTTCAGCGCCCCGGCAAACTGATCGATGCGCGTTCGCAGCCACCCCGTTTCAGCCATTGCCTCGACTACTGACAAGCCCGCCAACCCCCGGCGCGTCACCCGCGCGAGCAATTCCTGCCCCTGAGTTGCGCTCGCCACTCTCTGCGCGAAAGCCAGCCGCTCTGCAGATTTCATGCGCCGCGGAGGCTCGATCACGTCCAACACCTGCCCGCCGCCAATGGTGATCACGGGCGAAAACTGACGGATGATGAAGCGGTCTCCCGGCAGCAGCAGTAACGGATCGTCGAGCTTCAAGCGTGCGTAGCCCGATTCGCCCGGCTTCACCAGCTTCCCTTCCAGCAGCTTGATTTCGCCGACGGTCTCTGCCGTGAAGGCATGAAAGTGTACCCGCGCGCCATCGCGCAGCGGCTTGGCCGAGGGAAGCAGATCGAGGCTCACCGTGAGGCGCTCGGTCGGCTGAAACAGTCCTGCATCGGTCAGCATCATGCCGCGCGCCAGTTCGGCGGTCTCCACGCCCGCAAGGTTCAGCGCGGTGCGCTGTCCGGCGATGGCCCTCTTCGCCGGTTCTCCATGAACCTGTACGCCGCGCACTCGCAGGCGACGGCCTGCAGGATGGACCTCGACCTCCTGCTCGGGTACAACGCTGCCGGCGATGAGCGTGCCGGTGATGACTGTGCCGAAGCCCTTCATGCTGAAGACGCGATCGATGGGCAGGCGAAACGCCGCTTTGGAATCCTTCGCCGGAATTTCGGCCGCCAGCCGGGCCAGCTCGCGCTTCAACTCGTCAAGCCCTTCACCCGTCTTTGCGCTAACGGCGATTATGGGCGCCGTCGATGGATCGAGGAATGATCCCTTCAGGTATTCGGCCACCTCCATACGAACGACTTCAAGCGTCTCGCGATCAACCAGGTCTGACTTGGTGAGCACCGTTATCCCTCGGCGCACCGAGAGCAGCCGCACGATGTCGAAGTGCTCGCGAGTTTGCGGCTTGATCGATTCTTCCGCGGAGATGACGAGCAGCACCAGGTCAATGCCGCCGACTCCCGCCAGCATGTTGCGCACAAAGCGCTCGTGCCCGGGGACATCGACGAATCCGATTCGCAGCGGCTCGCCGGAAGGCGCGGCCAGGTCGAGGTTGGCGAAGCCAATGTCGATGGTGATGCCGCGCCGCTTCTCTTCCTCCAGGCGGTCAGGGTCGGTGCCGGTCAGGGCGCGTACCAGCGCGCTCTTGCCGTGGTCGATATGCCCGGCAGTGCCTACGATTACGGCCTTCATTGCACAACAGTTTATCGAACGGTTTCTGGAACTTTGGTGGGCCGCATCCCGAACCCTGAATTAGGGACAGGTGTGCGAAAATAAAGTAGAACGATTTCCGCTCGCTGCGGGCTAGTTTATTTCGCGCCATCCTAGTGGAACGGGGTTGCCCAGCCGCCGGTCTGCTGGGCGTGTTGTAGCTCAGCGCAGTCGAACATACGGATGGCATCCATACTTACATCGCCCATCGGAACTCCACCGGAAGAACCCAAGCCACAACGCTGGGATACGACGGCCGCGGATGCCGAGTTCCTGACACCCCACCTCCTGTTGCAACTGGAGGACGAGCTTGAGCGTACGCGCAGGCGCGAGGCGGCGTGGATTTCCGTGGTCGTCCACTTGTTGGTGTTGCTCCTTCTGATCAACACCACGAAGCTCTTCCCCAGTCTGAGGGGCCCGATCATCGCGTCGGCCGCCGACCTGATGAAGAACAAGCAGCTCACGTATCTCGACCTTCCGCCCGATTTGCAGAAAGAGCCTCCGAAGCCGCCGCCTACGAACGTGATTTCCGATAAGAACCGCATCGCAGAGAGCCGCCATCCGCAAATCGACAAGAAGACGCTGGAAGAGCTACGCCGAGCCGAGCCGCCGGCCCGTCCGTCGTCGCCAGGTCAGCAGGCGCAGATGCCGCCTCCGTCACAGCAGCCGGGACAGCAGCCGTCGCAGCAACAGGGCGAACAGCAACAGCTGGCGATGAACAACCAGCCGGTGTTGCAGGACCCTCGACTCGCGGTGCCGCAGCAAGGTTCGCCCAAGCCGAGCGTCGATTTTCGCAGCATGATGTCACCCGGCCAGCAGATCAGCCAGGCCGCGAACGCTGTCGCCATGGGACGCACGGCTCCATCCGTAGGATTTGGTGGAGCGGTCGGCGGCGATTACGGTGGTGGGAGGGGTGGCGCCGCGAAGGTCCAGGGAAATCTCGAAGTTCTCAGCGATACCCAGGGCGTCGACTTCGGACCCTATCTCTCGCGCGTACTGCAGGCGGTGCGCATGAACTGGTACAACATCATCCCCGAGGCTGCGCGCCCACCGCTGCTCAAACGTGGGAAGGTGTCGATCCAATTCGTGATTCTGCCGGACGGCAAGGTGAATGGTCTGACCTTGGTCGGCTCCTCCGGCGATGTCTCGCTTGATCGCGCAGCCTGGGGAGGCATCACCGCCTCTGATCCGTTCTCGCCTTTACCCAAGCAATTCCACGGGCCCTATCTGGCGTTGCGCTTCCACTTCTATTACAACCCGGAAAAGGGCGACATCGAGTAAGGCGCCGCGGTCCTGATCGAAAGCCTGATCACTCGCCGAATGCGGAATACATGGAACTCAAGGTGAGCGACCCCGTCAAGGTCGCAATCAAGTCCGCCGAAGTCATGCTCCAGGAAGACTGCCGGAGCGACCTCACCAAAGCAATTTCAACGCGAACTGCACCTGGCGCGCCGTGGTCGACGTGCTGGTGATGGCTCCGGCGGTGCCTGACACTCCCGATGGCGTGAACGTAATCAGCGCGGGGGTGTTGAAGTTGGCCCGGTTCGTCAGGTTGAAGATTTCCGCCCGGAACTGAAGGCTCAGACTTTCGCGCAGCTTGGTGTTCTTGATGGTCGAGAAGTCCCACGTCGCCAGACCTGGGCCGACCAGATTGTCGCGCGTGGCATCGCCGAAGAATCCGCTGTTCGGCGGCGGCTGAAGAAAAACGATTTGGGTTGAACCACTGTGCCGGCGTTCCGAGAATCGCATTTCCCGTGAAGTTGGGATTGTTAAAAGGCCGCACGGGATTGCGCGTGTCGCCATTGTTTGAAGGGTTGTAGCTGAGCTGCGCCGTGAAGGGGAAACCGCTTTGTAGGGTGACGATGCTGTTGACGCTCCAGCCGCTGATCATCGTGCCGCCGAATCCGGAGAGCCCGCTTCCATAAGACTTGCCTTTTCCAAACGGCAGGTCGTACACCGCGCTGATCACGCCGATATTTCTCACGTCGAAGGTTGCCGGCCCCCAGTCGGCGCGTATGTCGTAGGGATTGGAAACCAGACCGGGCGCATTGCCGGCCGTGGTGCCGTTCACCGAGTCGCCGTCGTCCAGCGCCTTCGACCAGGTGTACACGCCGCGCAAGGCGAGACCGTTGCTGAAGCGCCGGTTGAAGTCGACCTCCAGCGCGTTGTAAAGACTGTCGCCCCACCCGAACCACGTCCACGTATTCGCCAGTGTGGGGTTAGCCTTCGGCCGTCCCACCGGAATGTAGTACGAGCCCGCCGGCACCGGAGTGCCCGCCAGGCCTACAGGGAAGGAACTGGGATAGGTCGCGGGACATGGCGCGGCGGGGCAGATGGTTGGCACAGGCGTGTTGGCGTCGATGCCGACGATCTCGTGATACCCGTGCGAGCCCACGTAGCGCAGGGAGAACGTCGTGTTCGGCGTCACCTGCTGTTCGATGCCAAGGGTCCAGGAGATCAGGGTCGGCATTTTCAGATCGGGCTGTACGCCTCCGGGAATCAGCAGGGCCTTCGGCGGCGGCGGCGCGTTGGGATTGATCGGCAGTTGCGAAACCGGCAAAGATGCAATGCTGTACACCGGATTGAAGGGCGCGTTCTGGTCCATGCGATAGCCCAGTGCGTCCTGAAGCTCGTAATACATTCCGAAGCCGCCGCGTATCACTGTTTCCGGGTGCACCGCATACGCGATGCCGATGCGCGGCTCGGGCAGGAACTTCGCGTTGTTGGTGGTGAAAGCGCTGCTCGCGATTCTCGGCTGGCTGGAGATCACTCCGTCGGTGAAGGTGTAGTTCGCGGCGCGGCCATGGGCCTCGTTCCATCCGGTCGATGACTCGAAACGGAAGCCCAGCGTCAGCGTAAGCCTCGGCGTGGCGCGAATCGTATCCTGTACGTACAGCGAAGAGAACAGCGATCGCCAATTCAGTTTGGTGGGCGCCGGATCGTAAAGGAAGCTGCTGGTGGTGCCTTGCAGGAACGTCTGCAGGCTGGCGAAGGTCGCCTGTCCGTACTGGCTGAGCGCGATGTTTTCGTTCGATTGGAACTGCTGTATCCAGACGCCGAAGTCGAATTGCTGCCGCCCTTTTGTCCACGATACGCGGTCTTCATATGTGTAAATGTTGCGCGCGATAGTAAGGTTGCTGCCGTTGTTGCTGCCCGCCAGGCCTAACTGGGCCTGCGGATTCGAAGCCGCGCTTCCGCCCACCACCACCGCTCCCACCTGATGCCCAACAAGAAAACCGGGAACGTCGGCTGCCGGTGTACCGGGCGTCGGCTCGCCGGTAAAGAAGTAACCGGCGCGCGAATATCCGAAGCGCGCAGCATTGAGCAGGGTCGGCGAGAAGACGTGCGTCTCCTCCAGCGTGGCGACCTGCTCGCGCAAGGTGAGGATGTCGGTGCTGTAAGGATTCAGCGTCGTCGGCGTGAAATCGTTGCCGTCATCAATGGTGTAGACAGCGGAGAAATTGTCCTTCGGCGAAAATACCTGGTCGAAACGCGCGTTGCCGAAGTACTCGCGAATCGTCTGCAACGGACTGCTGGAGACGGCGGCAATTCCGTTGAAGTCGGGGTCGCCGGGCGACGGCGTCGGCCATAAGTTCAGCAATGGCTTGACGCTGGGAACGGCGGCTGCGCGCGATGCCAGGTCGGGAACGAAGGCCACCGACGTCTGGTGCAGGTTCTGGATGAAGCCTTCGAAGTTCAGGAAGAAGAAGCTCTTGTTCTTTACGATGGGGCCGCCGGAAGACGCTCCAAACTGGTTGCGCTGAAATGGCGGAGCCGATCCGGTATCGAAATAGTTCGGAGCGTCGAGCGCATTGTTGCGAAGATATTCGTACGCCGAGCCGTGAAAATGGTTTGTCCCCGACTGGGTAACGATGGTGACTTGCGCGCCCGGTCGCTTGCCGTATTCCGCGCCGTAGTTGTCGCGCAGCACGTTGAACTCGCGTACCGCTTCGACGCCCAGCAGGTTCTGGCTGGGCCCACCGGGCTGCATGTTGTTCTCCGCCGCACCGGTAAACTCCACCCCGTTCAGCAGGAAGAGATTTTGCTGCGGCCGGTTTCCCGAGGCGGAGAAGTTGTTGCCGGTGGTCGAGTTGGAAACGCCGATTCCGCCGGTTTTCTCCCACGTGAAGTTTACGATTCCGGGATTGAGCGTGAGCAGCAAATCGAAACTGCGGCCGTTGAGCGGCAGCTCCTTGATCTCCTGGTAACCGATCAGGCCGGAAATGTCCTGGGTTGTGGCGTTCACCAGGGCGGCGTCGCCTGTCACTTTGACCTGCTGGTTGACGTTGCCAATTGCAAGGCTCAGGTCCACAGTCGCGATCCTGGCCGATCACCAGTGAAACTCCAGAATGCACCCGCTGGGAGAAGCCGTCCTTGATTGCGCTCACGTCATATTGCCCAACTGGAAGGGCAGCCAGCTCATAGCGGCCCGCGGCATCCGTGAGCGTTGACCGTGCCAGCCCGGTCTCCTGGTTTTTCGCAGTAACCGTTGCGCCGGCGATCACGGCGCCCGTCTGGTCGGTGACCCGGCCGGTGAGACTGGCCGAAACCTGGGCGCGGCCCGGCAGCGGGAGCAGGCACAAAAACAGAAAGGCGAACACAGCCGGACGGAAACGAAGCAACGGCATACGATCAACCCAATCCGCGGGAAGCAAAGATTAGTCGATTAAATCGAAGTAAACCGTTACTGTCAAACGATTCAGTCCGGAAGGATGATCATGACTTCGGTCGACTTGATGAGCGCTGCGGCAATCTGGCCCTTCTTCAGGCGTAACTCGCGCACCGCGTCGGCGGTGATGATGGAGGTGATTCGCTGATCGCCGATGGAGAGCGTGACTTGGGCGAGCAGGCCGCTGATCTTGATGTCGGTAACCCGGCCAATGAGCTGGTTACGTCCGCTGATGCGACGAAAGGTTCGACGACGCTTAACCGCAGATCCCGACACGTTAACCTGCGGCAGGAAGCGGTCGATTTCCGACTCGGGTATACGATGATGCCCGCCCGGAGTTTGCACCGTCTTCAGCTTGCCGCGGTAAATCCATTGCTTCAGCGAGGAGTAGCTGATTCCCAGCACCTCGGCGGCATCACGCGGAGTATAGAGCTTTGGCATAGTTTGGCAGCGCAAGCATAGCTATGTTCCAGGAGATGGTGCAATGGAAACTGTGTTGGGCTCCTTCGACTCCGCGCTGCGCTGCTCGCTCAGGATGGCAGCTTATCTCCGCCCACCATGGAAGCCGCCGCCGTGGAAGCCTCCGCCGCCATGAAATCCGCCGCCCATAACTCCGAAGTGCCCGGCACCTCCATGGAAGCCACTCACTGGCCTTGGCGCTGCTACTCGCGGAACTGTAGCATGCGGAACGCCTACCGGCCCGACCACGTGCTGATGGTAGTAGCCGTATCGATAGGGGTAGTGCCCGTAGCGATAGGGATAGTATCCGCGGTAGTAAATTGGCGCGGCATAGACGAAGCCCGGCGAGTAGAATCCCCAGCCGAACGGGCTGTACAAAATGCCGCTACCCGGAATCCAGGTGTACGACGTGAAGAACGGGTCCCAATACCAGCCCGGCCCATACCAACCCGGGCCGCCGGCGTAGTAAATGTGAGCTGCGTCGACGTTGGCATCCGCCAGGTACTGCGATCGCAGATTGCTGAAGCGGTACAGATCGCTCTGCTCGTACGACTGCTTGTCAAACTTGCGCGGCTTCAGCTTGCCGCCGGAGTTCAGGTCGAGCTCACGCCCGCCTTTGACCTTGACGTTCTGGTCGCCGTCCTGCACCAGGGCTTCGCCCTTGAACACCCGCACCGCGCCGTTATCGGCATCGAAGCCGTACAAACCTTCCTTCAGCAGTTGCGTGGTCGCGCCGTTGCTGGCAATGCGCAGCAAATTGTCTTTGTGGATCTCGGCGACTTCCACCATCGCGCGCCCTTTGTCGAGGCGAGCTTCCGTGTTGGTCAGGCTCGACGAGACAAGCTGCGCCGTGCTGTTTTCGCCGACGCGCAGGAACACGCCCGGGGTCAGAAGGATCTCTGCCTTGCCGTTGTCGGTATCGAGCTTCTGTCCGGCTTGGAGATCGAGGGACCCGATCTGCTTGGCGTTCAGCGACTGGTCGCCGACTGAGGCCTGTCCTTCGACATAATTGAGAGTTCCGGGCACCGCTGCATTCGCGGCCCACGCGGGCACGCTCAACATTGCTGCCAGGACGAACCCTGCAATGGCTTTCAACCATGACAGCTTCATATCTCTATTCTTTAACCTCTATGTAATTAGATGGGGTTACGACGAGTTCGACGCTACTGCCGGGCCGCGCGGGGCCTCTAGAAAGGCAGTAACTACAGGGGTTTGCAACTCACGCCAAAGGCTTAACCATTCTTAACGGGTGCGATTTGAAGTGGCCCGAGACTGGGCCCGCCGCATAGTGGCAACGCCCTCTCCGTCACCTGGCGAAGCGCGCAATAATCATTCCCACCGCCAGCGCGAAGTCAGCGGCAAAGGCAGTGCTCACAAAGTTCACCGCGTCATTGCCCATGCGCCCGGAGTTCTCCCAGGTGGCCCCCAGCAAGCTATCGATGATCATGCCCGCTGTTCCGGCAAGAGCGATTACCGGCACCCAGTACCAATCCACAACGCCCGACGCTCCGCTCACCCAGGCCACAAGACACGCCGCGACGATGCCGCTGAGAGTTCCCGGCAGGCTGACGGCGCCGTTCGTACCGACAGGCACGCTGCTAAGTCCCACAATGAGGTAGGCGCCGCGCGCCGATGCCTGGCCAATCTCGCTCGACACGGTATCGGCGGCCGCCTCGGCAAGTGCGGCCATGGCGCCGGTCAGCAGCAGCTCGCTGAATTCAGGAAACCACAAGACCGGAAGCGCGCAGCCGGCAGAGACGCCCAGGTTCGCCAGCACCTGCGAGCCGGTGCGTCCGCCGGAACGTTCGGCCAAACCCAGGCGCTCCTTGCGACGCCGTCTCCAACGGGTGGCGATGACCGTCAGCAGAAACAGCGTCAGCAGGGGAAGAAAGCCGGAGAATCCGGCGCTGAGCATGAGGATGAAGGCGATCGCGATGCCCACGATAGCGCCGCCGTCGGTGACCGAACCCATCATGCGCGCCACCACGGCAAACAGCAGTGCTATTAACCCAGCTGGTACTCCCCTGGCATGGAAGAGGTTCATTCAGAGTCACTTGCAGTAGTACAATGGCGGCCCGAACTTCGTGGCACTCTCGGGTGCTTGACGCGTAGACGGCGAACAGGCCTTTGCAGCGCATCCTAACAGATTTGCCGTCTGCCGCGTCCAAAGCACCATTGTCGGTGCAAACTGCTTCGGGTTATGATTCGCGTGTGCAGTCCTACTGGCCACGCAAGGTGAGAAAACAACATGGCTTCTTCCGTCTGGTCCGGCTATCTGACATTTGGATTGATCTCGATGCCCGTTCGCCTGTTCTCCGGCGCGCGCGGAAACCACATCTCCTTTCACATGCTGCACCGCGACGACAACACGCGCATCAAGCAGCAGCTTTGGTGCCCGCACGATGAGCGCGTGGTGGAGCGCAACGAAATCGTGAAGGGATACGAGTATCGCAAGGGCGAGTACGTCATCATCGAGCCGGAAGAGATCAAGAAGATTGAGCCGAAGACCGCCAAGGCGATGGAGATCCTCGAGTTCGTGAAAGCCTCGGAGGTCGATCCCATCTACTTTGAGTCTTCGTATTTCCTGGTGCCGGAAGAAGCCGGCCGCCGTCCCTACGCCCTGCTGTGCCAGGCGCTGGAAGAGACCGACTATGTCGCCATCGCGAAGCTCACCATGCATAACCGCGAGTACACCGTGTTCCTGCGTCCCTACAACGGCGGCATGATGCTGCACACCATGTACTACAGCGACGAGGTGCGGCAACTGGAGAACTTTGGACGGCCCGATGTCGAGCTGAAGGACGCGGAGGTGAAGGTCGCGCACCAGTTGATTGAAGCTTTGGCCGGCGAGTTCGAGCCGGAAAAGTATCACGACACGTTTGAAGAGAACCTGAAGACCCTCATCAAAGCCCGTCTGGAAGGCGAGGAAGTCACCGAAGTCGAAAAGCCCCGTAAGCCTGCGCCCGTCGTCGACCTCATGGCCGCACTCAAGGAAAGCCTGGCGCAACTACCCAAGAAGCCGCCGCAACGCGTGGCTGAGGCTCAGAAGAGCTCGCAGATCCATGCAGTGAAGAAGACTGCCAAAGTCCCCCGCCGCAAGAGCGCCTGAGCCCTGCAAGTAGTTGGCACTTCTTCATCAGTAACCGCTGGCGCATTCTGCTAGTCGAAAGCTGTTCGCGGAGACTCCCAGAGCAGCGCGGAAGGGCTGGGCAATGCGATATCGAAACATCGTGAGCCCCTTCTGGGGGCGGCACGTCGATTGGGTGTCGCTTCTGAAGGGGCTCGGTTTCTAATCAAGCGCGTTCCCAGTGCTTCCGTGCTGGGCTCGAATCCCCATCCGATGTGGCGCTGTCTTAGAATGAAAGCCGCTCATTATGGACGCAACGCCGCCAACCCTCGACGAGAAGCTCAACGCCTTGCGACGCCACCTGCGTTCGCTTGGCTCGGTGCTGGTCGCCTATTCCGGCGGGGTGGACTCCGGCTTACTGGCCTGGGTGGCACACCAGGAGCTGAGTGATGCGATGCTGGCCGTCCTGGCCGACTCACCCAGCCTGGCGCGATCGCAAAAGCGCGATGCGCTCGCCTTTGCGCAGGAGCACGGAATTCCCCTGGCCGTGCTCAATACCAGCGAGATGGACAATCCCGACTACGTTCGCAACGATGGCGCCCGCTGTTTTCATTGCAAAGATGAATTGTTCGCGGTGATGGAGCAGTATCGAGAGCAAACTGCCTTCACGACCATCGCTTATGGCGTCAACGTCGACGACCAGGGCGATTATCGACCCGGGCAAAAGGCTGCCCGGCAGCACGGAGTCGCCGCACCGCTGTTGGAGGCAGGTCTTAATAAGTCGGAAATTCGACAGCTCGCTCGGCAAGCGGGACTTCGGATTTGGGATAAACCGGCTTCACCTTGTCTTTCCTCCAGGATCGAGTACGGACGTCCGGTGACAACAGAAGCGCTGGAAGCGGTTGAAAGAGGCGAGGAATCGCTGCGTGAACTAGGCTTTGAGCAATTTCGGGTTCGTCATCACGGCGAGATCGTCCGCCTTGAGATTGCGCGCGAAGAACTGCCCCGCGCCATGAGCCCGGAAATGGCGGCAGAATTCACACGGATATTCAAAGCGCTGGGCTTCAAGTACGTCACCCTCGACTTGGAAGGCTTCCGTTCCGGGTCGATGAACGACATCCTTTCGATTCGAGAGCCTGCAAGTGCGCCAACAGCCCTAGAGCCGAGTCCCATTGTTCCAGCACTGCGCGTGAGATAATCAAACCTTCAATGATTTCCGTCAAAGGTTGTTGCTTCTTGTTGATGAAACGACTCGCAGTGGTGTTTCTATTGGTCTGTGCCGGATGCTCCGCGCAGACGAACAATGCTTCGCAGCCTACAACTGGTTCGTCCGCGGCGGTTCCAAATGAATTACAGCAGCGCATCGAGCACCAAGTCCGGGCGCAGTATGAGCTTCCTCTGGACATCACAATCAGCGTCGGCCCTCTCCGGCCCAGCGACATAGCCGGCTATGACAGTGTCACCCTGACGCTCAACGGCCATGGCAAAGAGCAGAAAATCGACTTCCTTCTTTCTAAAGATGAGAAGACGCTGGCCCGCATGACGCGCATGGACCTGACGCACGATGTTTACGCCGAGCGTGCCGGTAAGATGGACCTGCAAGGGCGCCCGGTTCGCGGCAACCCAAATGCTAAAGTCACGATTGTCAACTACGACGATTATGAGTGCCCGTTCTGCTCGCGCCTGCATTCGACGCTGACGCAGGACATCCTTCCCCAGTATGGCGACAAGATCAAGATCGTCTATAAGGACTATCCGCTGCCCATGCACCCCTGGGCGAAGCACGCGGCCAATGACGCGAACTGCCTGGCGAAGGAGAATCCCGCCGGCTTCTGGGAATTCGCCGACTACGTTCACGCCAACCAACACGAGATTTCCGGCGACAAGGACCTGAATAAGTCTTTCGCCGAGCTCGACCGCGTCACTTTGGATTTGGGCAAGAAGAACGGCGCCGATGTCACCGCCCTTCAGGCCTGTGTTAAGAGCCAGCCTGACACGGCATTGAAAGCTTCCATGAGCGAAGCGGAATCCATCGGTGTGCAGGCCACGCCTACCATGTTTATCAACGGGCAGAAACTGGAAGGTGCGGTGGATGCCGAGGATGTGAAGCTGGTGCTGAACGAGCAGCTCAAAGCAGCCGGAGTTCAGCCTCCTGCTGACACGAAGTCCGGCGCCCCTGCTCCAGCGAAGTAGCGGGTCTGGAGACGCTACAGAAAACTGATGATCAACTTTGAAAGTCCATTCGCAGGAATGGCGCAATACCCTATCTCTCTGGCACCTCGCCCTTGTTCTCGCCGTGCTCACAGGTGCGCCATCGCTTTTGCTTCGCTCGCTGCGCTAGCTCTTCTGTTTTTCGCCGTTGGGTGCAATGGTCCGAAGGGTGGGGCGGGGGTGATGGCGACGGTCAACGGCCGCAAGATTGATCGCGCCGAAGTCGACAAGTACTACAAGAACCAGACCGCCGACGCTCCACAAAAGCCCGGCGAGGAGCAAGGCGATAGCCTGCGGCTTAGCATCCTCAAGGAGCTCATCGACAACGAGATCCTGATGCAGCGGGCCGAAAAGCTGGGGCTGCTGGCGACCGACGACGAAGTCAACAGCAAACTCGCCGAAATCAAAGCGCCCTTCAGCCAGGAAGAGTTCGACAAGCGCCTGAAGGCCAAAGGCATCACCCTCGATGACTTTAAGCGCGATCTTCGTCGTTCCATCACCGTCGACAAGGTGCTGAACAAGGAAGTCACGTCGAAGATCAATATCACCGATGCCGACATTTCTTCCTACTACAATCAGCATAAGGCCGAGTTCAACCTGATCGAGCCGCAATATCATTTAGCGCAGATACTGGTCACGACGCAGCCCAGCCCGCAGATGAAGTCGCCCAACAAAGCGCAAAACGATGCCGAAGCCAGGAAGAAGATTCAGATGGTGGAGAACCGGCTGGACAGCGGCGAAGATTTCGCTACCGTCGCAATGGCGTACTCGGAGCAGCCGGAGACCGCCCAGAACGGCGGAGATCTCGGTTTCGTTCCTGAGTCATCCTTGAAGGGCGATCGTGTGGCGTACGACGCCGTTAACAAGCTCAAACCCGGCCAGTACACGACGGTGCTTCCCGTGGGAGACCCGAACAGCCACCAGGTGTTTGGCTATCGCGTAGTAAAGCTGATCAGCAAGGAATCGGCGGGACAGCGCGAACTACAAGATCCGCGCGTACAGCAGGCGATTCGGGAGCAGTTACGCGACCGCCGCGAGCAGCTCCTGAAAGCCGCTTATTACGAAGTGATTCACGACGAAGCCAAGATCGAGAACTTCTTCGCCGAGGAGATCCTCAAGAAGGCGGGGACCGAGAGCAAGTAGTTGCCGCGCCGGTCGCTTGCTTCCTGGTGAGACTGCGTTCCTGCAGCTCTACATTCGAACGCTTCTGAGCATGCTCTCGAACGCCGGACGGAACCGGTCAAACTGCGATTGTGGCGCGACGAACACAAAGTACAGCGCTGATCCGTCGCCACGCGGAACGGTCACCAGCCAGTCGCGTTCTTTCTGTGGTTGTCCTTTGTCATCGGGGAAGGGCGAGGTCGACTGCATCGTCACCGACCGGCCCTGCACTCCGGCTACTGTGATCGGTTGCGCGCTCCCCAGCGTTTCCATGTTGGCTTGCTGTTCGAAGTTGCGGACGAGGTCGGCCGTGACCAGGTCGATGCCCGTTCGTCCGTTTTGCGGAGACACCCCGTTAATAGCGACTCCGTAGCCGACTGCGTTTCCGCTCACACCGGCCCGCGGGGCAATCATGATGTCGCCCCCGTTCCGACCCGACGAGAGGACCTGCCAGTTGTCCGGTCGGGCAATCGAGAGCGGACCGAGATTGGTCGTCACCAGCCGCGAGCTGGGTAGCACGCTTTGCAGGGAAGCCGGACGCGACGCAACATCCCCGCCAGCGGAAGCCGGCTGAGCGATTGCAACTCCCGACGGCGGATGGAACACCGCACCGTTGCGCTGATTGAGTGAAGCCCATTCCCCCGTCTTCGCGCCCTGCGCAATCTGCTGCGCGGAGTAACTCTTGAGCCCTTCTGCCTCTTGCTTCACCCGCGCGAAGGTGGCGTTATTGGTGTCGTACTGTTTCGGCGGCCAGTTGGCGATTTCCTTCTGGATTGCCTCCTCGCGGTTTCCAGGATTCGGGTGGTCGCTCAACCACTGCGGGCCGCTGCCTCCTTCGGCGGCAAGTCTCTGGAAGAAGTCGGCCATGGCCTGGGGGTTGTAACCCGCTTTGTACATGATGATGGCGCCCACTGCATCGGCCTGCGCCTCGTCGTTTCGCGAATACTTCATGATGATGCCGTTCGCGCCGACCTGAATCCCCAACGCCGCCAACTGCCCCACAAGTCCGCCCGACCCGAGCACCGCTCCAGCCAAACCGGCAAGGCCGGCAATCCAACTGGTCTTGCCCGCCTGCTTCGCCGAGTGCTGCATGTAGACGTGAGACATCTCGTGGGCCATCACCCCGGCAAGCTGGGCTTCGCTATCGGCGGCCGTGATGGTGCCAAGGTTGATGAAGATTGGACCGCCCGGCAGGGCGAAGGCATTGATCTCCTTTTGTGCGATGACATGGAACTGATAAGGCCAGGAGTACTGTTGCGGAATCTGCGCTACTAACTTTGCGCCCAGCCGCTGTACGTACTGCGTCACCGGACTGCTGTCGGGCAGCACCGGCATTTGCTTGTAAACCTGGGCTGCCGTCTGGTAGCCAACCTGGATCTGCTCCTCCCGGCTCATGCCCACCTGGCCGGGATCGGGTAGCTCGGGCCCGCTCACCACGGCATACATCTGGGTGGCGAGCAGCACAATAGACATCACCACGGACAGCCGTTTCGAAATCAGTTCAATCTTTCTCATGTCCTATCTCTGCGAATCTTTGCGAAAGACTTTGCACTTGGCGAGGCAGAATGTATCAAAATTCCACCCGCTCTCCCGGTGCGACCTGCAAAGTACGATGCATATTGGAATCAACGTGCCAGCCGCAGGTTTCAGAGATGCACCAGCCGGTCGAGAACAAAAAGCGCCGCGACGCCCACAAACACCACCAGCGCCATTTTCACTCCCGGCTCGCGATTGACTTCGGGGATCAGGTCAGAGGCGGCGACATAGATGGTCACGCCCGCAGCCACCGGAAGCCCGTAACGGACGGCGTGCTGTCCGATTGCCATGGTAAGAACGCCGGCAACCGTGGCCGCTCCCAGCAGCACGGATGCGAGTAACGACTTGCCCTTGCTCAATCCGCTGGCCAGCATTACTGACGTCACGGTGAAGCCTTCGGGGATCTTGTGCAGGAACACCGCAAGAAAGATGATCCAGCCCAGCCACGACGAAATGAGAAAGCCCGAGGTGATCGCGATGCCGTCGAAGAAGGTGTGAATCATCAGCCCCAGCAGGACCGATGCCCGCTTATGGGAATGCACGAACTCGTCGGCGTGAGTTTCCTCGCCGTAGTGGAAGTGCGGAGTGAGTGCGTGTTCGAAGAAATGGACGATCAGGTAGCCCGCCAGTACCAGCAGCGCGCCGTACTGGGGTTCCAGGCGGAGACTCTCGGGCACCATCTCCACCATCGAGGTGGCCAGCATGAACCCCGCGCCCAGCGCGACAAAGTAGCGCAGATAACTGCGATCCCAGTCCTTCTGCACGATTACGGCTCCGCCAAAGACATTGGCGGCAGCAGCGGTCAGGCCGAGCAAAATGCTGGTGAGGATCGGGCTCATGAAGCAGCCAGCAGAATAGCAGAGGGGGCCCGGCGCGAATGGGATTCGTGTTAACGTGTCATCCCGAGCTAGCGCAGCGGAGCCGAGGGACCCCCAGTTGTCACTGCCCCTACTTGCCGATCGCCTTCCACTGGAACTCAACCACGCCCGCAAAGTGACGCATGGCGAACTGCGGATCATGACGGCCGGGATAGACGTGGAACTCGTTGGGCACGCCACGCGAATCCAGTAGCTGATGCAGCTTCTCGGCACCGCGGTCGAAGCCGTAGTCGTCGTTACTGCCCACGTCAAAGTAGATCTTCAGTCGCTTCAACTCGGCAGCGGGATCGTTCTTGGCGAAAGTAAACACGTTGTTGCGGTCCCAGTAAGCGCGATTGAAGGGCGAACCGAACACATCGCCCATCATGCCTAAAGGCGATCCCGGACCACCCGCGTTGAAGTTCTCTGGAATATCGGCAACCAGCGCCGGCATCTGCGCGCTCACAGCTTCAAATTCCTTCGGATACTTGAAAGCCAGCCGCAACGCCCCGTATCCGCCCATGGAGACGCCGGTAATTCCGCGCGCCGCGGGCGTACCCTCGGCGCGGTACTTCTTCTCCATCTGCGGCATGAATTCCTTCATCAGGAAATCTTCGTAGCGAATCTTGCCGTCCGCCGAGTTGATGAAGAAGCCGTGGCCGCCGTTTGGCGCGAGGACAATGAAGTCTCCGACTTTGCCTTCATGCCGCAGCTCTTCGATCATGTCCCAGCCGCCGAGGTTCAGCAGCGACTGCTCGTTGTCCCCCAATCCGTGCAAGTAATAGAGCACCGGATATTTCTTCGTCTTGTCCTGATCGAAGCTGGCTGGCAGGAACGCGCAGTAGCGAACATTGCGTGCAAGGATAGTCGACTTGATGACCGAGCACTCGGCGCGCCCCTGGGCATGAGCGGCCCCAGGTTGAGAAACAAGAAAGATCGCGATGACGAGGGCAAAAGGACGGAAAACACTTCTCACTCTTCCAGTCTAGCTTGGTTCGAAGCGATCGGCGGGGCGGATAGATCAATGCGGAAGAAGCGAGTCGACTCCACGGGGCGCTTCCCGGACTTCTTTTTCGGAACAAAGCCCTGACGGCGACTCATGTTCGCGGCAGCTTACAAAATCGGCATGCAACACCGGAGACACTGGTACCATCGAAGCGTCGCAGGAGACATCATGAAGTTTGCCTTGTCCATGCTTGCGTGTGCCGGACTAGCTTTGCTCCTGGCCTGCGGGGGTAGTTCAGACACCATCCAGAGCGTTCAGATAAATCCCCAGCAAGGCCAGGGCACCGCTCCTAACGGCGCAGTCGGATTCACCGCTACCGGCACGTTCAAGGACAACCATTCGCGTCTCCTGACCTCTCAGGATGGCCTTACATGGACCAGTTCCAACACCACGGTCGCCACCATCAATCCCTTGACCGGACAAGCGACTTGCCTCACCGGCGGAGATGCGACGATTACAGCCGCGGTCCCGTCCGATCTCACTTTCCAGGGGGGAGGCCACACTTCGTCCACTAACGTGAACGGAACCGCTACTCTGCAATGCATTCTTGCGGGATGAGAGCTCCTGGCTTCCGACTTAGGGAAACCGCCGACGCACCCAACGCATGACGTTTTGGCTTTTCTTGGCACATCGGGTCATACAGCACTGAAGGGCAACTCTGACATCGAAGGATGAACAGGAGACCCTATGAAGTACTTTGCAAGACTAATTGCGCTCGCGGGAATCGCTTTGATTGCGGCGTGCGGCGGCGGCCACCCCACCATCGTGAGCGTTCAGGTGAACCCGCAGCAGGGGCAGGCCAATGTCCCCGGCGGCGAAGTTGGATTCACGGCCAGCGGCACATTCACGAACAACCAGTCGCGCGAGCTCACCGCAACCGACGGTCTTAAATGGAGCACGTCGGACGGCAATATTGCAGGCATCGACAGCAACACCGGACAAGCTACCTGTGATGCTTCCGGCACGGTGACAATTACCGCGACGGCGCCAGCGGACCTGACCTTCGACGGAGTCCACAACGGTTCGACGAATGTAAGTGGAACTGCAACCCTGTCCTGCCTGGTGACGCCGTGAGCAGCGGACCTACGGGCTAAGGGCAAGGAAAAGGCCAGAAGCTTCGCGCCCCTGGCTCGTCCCCTTCTCGATGACCACCTATATGCAGGTTCAAAACGGGATGTCTTCGTCCGTCACCTCGGTTGGGTGTGCCGCCGGTGTGGGAGCGTTATCGTCCGGGACGCTCTGGTCGAAGCCGCTGGGCTTGGCACCTCCGCGTGAGCCGCCATAGCTGCCGCCTTCTCCGCCTTCGCGACCGCCTCCGAGCAGCACGAGATCGTTGACGATGATCTCGGTGCGGTACTTCTTCTGGCCGCTCTCCTTGTCGTCCCACGACGAAGTTTGCAGCTTGCCCTCGATGTAGCAGCTGCGACCCTTCTTCAGGTACTCGCCGACGATCTCGGCAGTGCGCTGGAAGGCGACCAGGCTATGCCACTCGGTTTTGTCCTGCCAGTTGCCTTCCTTGTCCTTGTAGCGCTCGTTGGTGGCAAGGGTGAAGCGCGCCACGGCCATCCCGCTGGGGGTGTACTTAACTTCAGGATCCTTGCCCAAATTGCCGATCAATATGACCTTGTTGACGCTCTTTGGCATGAGTGCCGCTCCTGTTGCGAGGTTGTATGAACTGGAAAGGATAACAGAAGAAGGCTGTCAGCTATCAGCTATCAGCTGTCAGTTGTAGGGCGTGGGGGGATGAAGTGTCAGGCATCAGGTGTGGCTCTTCAATCGTTAGGTGGGATGTCGGGGCGGTTTTGAGGACTGGCCGCGGAATTTGCTTTAGCTGATGGCTGATGGCTGACAGCTGAAAGCTAATTCGCGAAGACCTTGTACAGCATTACGTAAATCACCACACCCGTCACCGAAACATACATCCAAATCGCGAAGGTATATGGCGCGATGGCCTTGTGGCGCGCGAAGCGGCCCTTCAGCGCGCGATAGAGCGTCACCAGAATGAACGGCACCACCACGACCGCGAGAATGGTATGCGAGATGAGGATCGAAAAGTAGAGCGGGCGCGAGAGGCCTTGTCCCTGAAAGTGCGTCACCCCGGCTCGCAGGACGATGTGGTAGTACAGGTACGAGATCAGGAAGAGCGTCGAGGTGATGAATGCTGCGATCATCAGGCGCTTGTGCGCCGCGATGCGCCGCTTGCGGATGAAGTAGAGTCCCGAGCCGATCAGAACGCCGCTGGTGCCGTTGAGGAAGGCATTCAGGGTGGGGAAAAATGTGGGTTCGATCTGCATTGCAGGTTCTATACACGGCTGTCATCCTGAGCGAGGAGCGTAACGACGAGTCGAAGGACCCCTATCTTCGCGTTAGGTTGTCGTTAGCCTGGGGGTCCTTCGACTGCGCCCTCCGCTTTGGCGGATCGCTCCGCTCAGGATGACATTTTCAACGACCCCGAACGCTGGCCTGAAGGCCAGCTCTACCCGATCAGGCTGCCGGCTTCGTGCTCCGGCGACTCGCCACCAGAAATGAGAACGCGAACATCACCAAGGTGAAGCCAGCGAGCACGCTAAGGTTCGTCGCCAGCGAGAAGCCATCATTCGGCGCAGCCGGGAAGAGCAGCAGACGCAACGCCTCCGTCCCGTAGGTCAGAGGATTGATCAGCATCAGCATACGAATCCAGAAGGACGCACCCGCCAGCGGGAAGAGCGATCCCGAGAGCAGCCACAGCGGAATCAGAAACAGGTTGATGATGGCGTGAAATGATGAAGTCGAATCCATCGGCCAGGCAATGATGAAGCCCAGCGCCGTCAGCGAAAACGCTACCAGGAAGATGACCAGCACGGTCATACCGAAGCTCACCAGAGTAAAGTGAATTCCCAGCGCCGGCGCGAACACGAGGAAGATCAGGCCTTGCAGGGTTGCGAGCGTCGCTCCGCCAAGCACCTTGCCCAGCACGATGACCGAGCGGCTTACGGGCGCCACCAGCACTGAGAGCAGAAAGCCTTCCTTGCGGTCTTCAATCACCGACATCATGGTGAAGATAGCGGTGAACAACACGATCATGATCAGCGCGCCGGGGAAGAAGTAGTCGAGGTAATGCTGCCCGCCCGACTTGAACGATGTGCCGAAGCCTGAGCCGATAACGATCCAGAACAGCAGCGGCGAAGCGATGACTCCGACCACACGCGCGCGCTGACGATAAAAGCGAACCACCTCGCGCCACCACAGCGCGAAGGCGGGCAGCAGGGTTCCGGGGCTGCGCGACAGAGTGATCGTTGTAGGTAAGGTTTGAGTATGCGTTGCCATAGTTGTTTGAAGTGGCCCCGCCTTCAGGCGTGCCGCAGCAACCCTCTTTTGTATTTGTCATCCTGGGGCGACTTCAGTCGCCGAAGGAACTGTTCTAGTGCCGTCCCTGACGGAACTCAGGTAAGAATTGAGCTATCCGTTTCGGCACGGCTGAAGCCGTGCCCCTTCAAAAAAGTTGGCAGCTTTCGGCACGCCAGTCACGCCCTGATACAAATCCTACTCGCCGACTTCCTTGTTCTCCTCTTCCGTCCAAAAACGATGCCCGGTGCGGCGGATGAACACGTCTTCCAAGCTCGGCTTGTGTACAGAGACGCCTTGTATCTCGCCGGGAAAAGCCTCGACGACGTCGGTTACGAAGCGGTGTCCGTTTTCGATCTCAAGGCGCACCTGGTGATTGAGCACCGTCGGGTGCAGACCGAAACGCTGTTCTATGCGCTGCGCGATGGAGTCGGGTTCGTCGGTCTCGAGCAGTAGGACGTCGCCGCCGATTTCGCTTCTCAGCTCGGCCGGCGTGCCCAGCGCCACGACTTTGCCTTCGGCATAGATGGCGAGGCGGTCGCAACGCTCGGCCTCTTCCATCAGGTGGGTTGTCACCAGCACGGTTACGTGCTCTTCGTCGCGCAGCAGTTGCAGGTACTGCCAAAGATCGCGGCGCGCGCCGGGATCGAGGCCCGTCGTCGGCTCGTCAAGCAGCAACACCGAAGGATGATGCAGAAGGCCTTTGGCCAGCTCCAGGCGGCGCTGCATGCCTCCGGAGAATGTCTCGGCCTTCTCTTTGGCGCGATCGGCGAGTCCGACGCGTGCCAACATCTCAGCCACGCGCTGCTTGAGCGGAGCCCCGCGCAGTCCATAGATATTGCCGACGACGGTAAGGTTCTCTTCCGCCGTCAACTTGATGTCGATGCTTTGCGCCTGGAAGACCACACCGATGTTTCGGCGCACGGCAGCAGGTTCGCGCGCGACATCATAGCCAAGAATTTGCGCGGAGCCGCCGCTCGGCACCATCAGCGTTGAGAGAATGCGAAACGTCGTCGTCTTGCCGCTGCCGTTGGGGCCAAGCAGCCCGAAGATTTCCGCCGGTTGCACATCGAACGAAACCCCGGCGAGGGCAGTGCGGTCGCCGTATTGGTGGCGCAGGTTCTTGAGCTGAATGACGGGACTGGATGCCGAGGCAGGTGTATACACGGCGGACGAGCTTTCCCGTTCCGGTGTTGCGACTTTGGAATTCACGATGAATCCATTCTATGCCGCGCGATTGATCATCATTAGTGCAAACAGCAACGGTAAATAGATAACGGTCGCCTGCAGCAAATGGCGGGCGCGCAGCTTGGATTTCGCAACGGTTGGGGCGAGCTTCATCGTCCACATGCGCACGCTGAACCACAGCAGGCCGCAGCCGAGCAAGAACGCGCCCGCGAAGTATGTCCAACCCGACATACCCATCAGCGTCGGCGCCAGCGTTACCGGCACCAGCGCCAGCGCATAGAAGAGGATGGCGAACGCGGTCGAACGGCCATCGCTTTCCACGACCGGCAGCATACGCACGCCTGCACTTTCGTAGTCTTCGCGATAGAGCCATGCGATGGAGTGGAAGTGCGGGAACTGCCAGAGGAACATGATGGCGAAGAGTACGAAGGCCTCAGCGTCGAGGTGCCCGCGAATAGCGGTCCAACCCAGCACCGGAGGCATAGCTCCGGGAAACGCGCCGAGGAAGGTACACATCGGGTGCACCATCTTCATCGGCGTGTAGACCATCAGGTAGCTCGCGGATGTGAGCGCCGTAAGCAGCGCGGTCTGCCAGTTGGTGGTGAGCCAAAGGTAGGCGATGCCGCCGATGGTCATGCCAAACGCAACGATCGAGGCATGCAGCACGCTCAGCGAGCCGGTCACCACCGGACGCATGGCGGTGCGCCGCATGCGGGCGTCGATGTCACGCTCCATTACTTCGTTCAGCGCGGCAGTGCCTCCGCTGACCAGGCCGATGCCCACCAGCGCATTGAGCGCCGTCCACGAGAGTGCCGAAACTCCCGACTTCGCAGCGGCGAAGTACACGCCACACCACGCGGTCATCACGATCAGGGTGGTCACGCGGGCCTTGGTCAACTCGGCGTAGTCGCGGGCAATGGCTCCGAGTCCTTCGCGAGGAACGGCCAATGGCTGAGAAGCGGTGCTCATTCAATAACGGCCTTTTCTGGTGAAGCGTTGACGGCTACTTCCGGTGCTTGCGAGGGTATCATCCGGCGCGACTGTATGGCCATTTGCTTGTGAACCAGGGAATGAATGAACGAAACCGCCAAAAACCCGCCAATCCCCAAGCGAATCCCCAAGCGAATCCCTGAAGTCGATTGTAGCAAAGCGTGCCGCATGGGTTTTGGCGTTGCATCAATCGTTGTCGTGGCGAGAGACGCTTCCCGTGGATGGCCAACCCCTCCGATTCGCTCGGGACGTGGTCTTCTCGCCTCCGGGTGAGCTGAGAGTCCGCCTACTCGGTTTGGGGTGTTGCTCCCACGGATTTCGTGCGTTGCTTCTGTTCAAACTTGCTCTTGCTGACGATGGCGCGGCTGATGGTGCCGTAGCCGATGACTTCGTGGCTGTTATGCGCGCTGACTCGGAAGGTGTAGAAGCGGCCATCGAACTTCTCCAGGGTAGCTTCGGCCTTGATCCTCATGCCCACCACTGCCGGCGCGCGATGTTTGATATCAATCGCCGTCCCGACGCTGACCTCGTCGCCTTCCAGAAACGGATCAAGCGCGTTGTAGCCTGCGGCTTCCATCAGGCCGATCATGTAAGGCGTGGAGTAGACAGGCGGAAGGTGCTCCTTCCACGCCGTGAGAGTGTGGCGAGCTTCGACGGTGGTTTCGGCTTCGCCGCGCGTGCCGATGGGGACGGGTTTGGGCATGCTTCGAGAGTATCTGCAAGCCCTGTCGCCTGTCATTTCAGCGAAACTGGCCGCTCTCGCGCTGGACTTTCAAACCGGCTTCGCGTTACCCTCTTGGCCGAAATAGAGGAGTTTGCCGTGCCCAACCTCACTGAGATCGCGCCGGACATTTTTCGGATTTCGGTCTTCGCCGAAGCCTTCAACCTGCAATTCAACCACTTCCTGGTTCGCGATGAGGAGCCGCTGCTGTTTCATGCCGGGCTGCGCGGCATGTTTCCGGCAATCAAAGAGCAGGTAGCGAAGGTGATTGATCCTGCGCAACTCCGCTGGGTCAGCTTCAGTCATTTCGAATCCGACGAGTGCGGAGGGCTCAACGAGTGGCTGGCGTTGGCGCCCAATGCGCAAGCCGCATGTAGCGTGGTCAGTGCGCTGGTTAGCGTAAACGACTTTGCGATTCGGCCTGCGCGCGCCATGTCTCCTGGCGAGGCGATTACAACCGGCAAGTATAGGTTCAGGCACTACCCGACGCCGCACCTGCCGCACGGATGGGATGCCGGTCTACTATTCGAGGAAGCCACCTCGACACTGTTCTCGTCCGATTTGTTCCACCACGACGGCGACGTCGAGGCTGTCACTTCGTCCGACATCCTCGAGCGCGTGCGCCAGACTCTTCTCGCTTATCAGACCGGCCCGCTGGCGAATTACATGCCTTACACGCCGAACACCGGGCGGATTCTACATGATCTGGCTACTTTGAAGCCCAAGCTGATTGCCGCCATGCACGGGTCGAGCTACAGCGGAAATGGTGAGCAGGCGCTGCGCGGCTTGGCGGTCGTCATGAGCGAAGTGCTGAACCAGGAATCGTTTCAGCTTGCAGCGAAGGCATAGGCCCGAGTTTCCCCACTCGTAAGTCAGCTAGAATATAAAGAACTAGCAGCACTCACAGCTGCATGTGGGGATGTCTACGTTTGTCGCTGCGATTTACTGAGAACTATGACGTTGTAGTAGTTGGCGCCGGGCATGCCGGATGCGAGGCTGCGATGGCCTCCGCGCGCATGGGGCTGAAGACCGCTCTGTACACGCTCAACGTCGATCTGATTGCGCAGATGTCGTGCAATCCCGCCGTCGGCGGCATTGCCAAGGGACACCTAGTACGCGAGGTGGACGCGCTGGGCGGCATCATGGGCGAGGTTACTGACGCCGTGGGCATCCAGTTTCGCCTGTTGAATACTTCGCGCGGGCCGGCGGTGTGGTCTCCGCGGGCGCAGTGTGACAAGCAGCAGTACCGCCTGAAGATGCGCGAGGTGCTTGAGTCGGAGCCGAACCTGCACATCAAGCAGGCGGAAGTAGCGGAGCTGATTGTGGAGCAGTTGTCGGTTGTCAGTGATCAGTTGTCGGTTGAAGAAGCACCCGTGGGCATTTCCGATCTGACAACTGACAACCGACAACTGACAACTGCTTCACGCCGCGCAGTCGGCGTGAAGCTCCGTGATGGCCGCACCGTGGGCGCGCAGGCGGTGGTCATCACCACCGGAACGTTTCTCAACGGACTGATTCATTGCGGCGAACAGCAGTATCCTGCCGGGCGCAGCGGCGAGCCTAATGCCGTGCTGCTGGGCGAATCACTGAAGGCGCTGGGTCTGCGCGGATGCCGCCTGAAGACTGGCACCCCACCGCGGCTCGATGGCCGCTCCATCGACTGGTCGAAGTTTCGCGGTGCAACCCGGCGACGAAGACCCCACCCCGTTCAGCTTCCGCACGAAGCGGGTGGCACATCACGACAAGCAGGTGCCTTGCTACATCGCGTTCACTACGCCGGAGACGCACCACATCATCCGCGAGAACGTGCATCGCTCACCCATGTATAGCGGGCAAATTCAGTCGATTGGGCCGCGCTATTGCCCGTCGATTGAAGACAAGATCGTCAAGTTTCCCGACAAGGAAGTGCATCAGCTCTTCCTCGAGCCCGAGGGCCTGAAGACACACGAAATCTACGTCAACGGCATGAGCACATCGCTGCCGATTGACGTGCAGTTAGCGATGATCAAGTCCATCCCCGGCCTGGAAAACGCGGAAATGCTGCGCCCCGGCTACGCCATCGAGTATGACTCGATCGACCCGACGGAACTGGAGCGCACGCTGGAGACGAAAAAAATCGCGTGTCTCTATCTCGCCGGACAGATCAACGGAACCAGCGGCTACGAAGAGGCCGCGTGTCAGGGGATCATGGCCGGCATCAACGCCGCGCTGAAGGTGAAAGGCGAGCCGGCGCTGGTGCTCGACCGCACCGAGGCGTACACGGCGATCCTGATCGACGATCTCATCAGCAAGGGAACGAACGAGCCCTATCGGATGTTCACTTCGCGGGCGGAGTTCCGCCTGCACCTGCGCATCGACAACGCCGACCGCCGGCTGACTCCGTACGGCCGCCGCGTTGGGCTGATCAGCGATGCCGCCTGGGCCGAGCATCTTGCCAAGCAGGAGCGCATGAAAGCCATGCGCGATCTGCTGGAGCGCACGCGGGTGAACGGAGAGTTGTTGGAGCGGGCAGGAGACAATGTAGCACGCTCGCGCAGTTCTGAATGTCTTTAACGGCTCTGCCAATGGCGTGACGCTCGCACAAGTCCTGAAGCGGCCAGAGGTGCAGATTGAGCAGTTGGCTCCGGTGCTGGTGGTGTTGATGCCAGGCTTCTTCCGTCGTGAAGAAGTGGATAGTGGTCAGTGGATAGTGGATAGGAAAGACGTTTCAAGTTTCGAGTTTCAAGTTTCAAAAGAAAGCGGCTCTGCGCCACTGGAAACTGGAAACTGGCAACTCGACTAACCGATTTCCGCTTGCCGGCGGAAATCCGCAACGAGCTGAAGTCGATCGAGACCGAGATTAAGTACTCCGGCTACCTCGAGCAGCAGACCAAATCGATCGAACGATTGAAAAAAGCCGAGCAGCGTACGATTCCCGACTGGTTCGATTATGGCAAGGTCTCAGGGCTCTCGCGCGAGATGAACGAGAAGCTCACCCGCGTTCGCCCGCGCACACTGGGGCATGCCAGCCGTATCCCTGGCGTAACGCCGGCGGCGGTGTCGTTGATCAACGTGTATATCGAGATCCAGGCGCGGCAGCAGGCAAGGGCGACCCTTTAGTGTGGTTTTCTGGGTGGAGCACCGGTTCACCGGTGCAAACCATCCTTGCAAAGAACGGCAACGGCTTCAGCCGCCGAGGTAAGCAGTGTCAGAACATTGCCTCAGCGGCTATTGATTCCTGCATAAATAATGTCCTATACTGCTGGTATGCGTCCCAGTGGCAGTCCGCACGAACTGGAGCAGCGTCGTTACCGCGCGCTGGCTCTGCTGCAACAAGGACTCAGTCCGGTCGAAGTCGCGCAACGGGTTGGGGTTGATCGTCGCAGCGTTCGACGATGGAACTCGGCCGCACGCCACCAGGGCCGGCAAGCGCTGGCCGCTCAACCCGCTTGCGGACGGCCGCCGCGACTCCGTGCCGCCCAGCGGCAACGGCTGGAGAAGACCTTGCTCGGGGGCGCGGAAGCGGCGGGTTTCGCTACCCCGCTCTGGACCTGTCCCCGCGTGGCCAGCTGGATCGAACAGCGGTTTGGCATCCACTACCATCCCGATCATGTCTGCCGCCTGCTGCATGCCCTCGGTTTCACTCCTCAAAAACCTGTGCGTCGGGCGGTGGAACGCGACCAGGAAGCGATTGGCCAATGGGTGAAGCAGCAATGGCCCGCCATAAAAAAAAGCGTCGCGCTTGAAGGCCTGGCTGGTATTTCTGGACGAGAGCGGCTTTCTGATGGCCCCGCTGGTGCGGCGCAGTTGGGCTCCGGCGGGCCAGACCCCGGTGCTGTACCAGCGGGGCGCGCACCATCGTAAGGGGTCGGCGATTGCCGCCCTGTGCGTTTCGCCGGCGCGTGATGACGTACGTTTCTACTTTCGCCTCCATGCCAGCGATATCGCCGCCGCCCAAGTGATGGCCTTCCTCTCCGCCCTGGATGGCGAACTCGACGCCCCCTGGCTGATGCTGTGGGACCGGCTGAACGCGCATCGCGCCCGCCGCACGCAAGACTTTCTTCTCGCCCGCGGCTGGCCGCAGCCCTGCTACTTCCCCGCCTACGCTCCGGAACTGAACCCGGTGGAGTACGCCTGGAGCTGGCTGAAGAACAATCCCATGGCCAATCGGGCGCACCTCGAGCTGGATGCGCTGGCCGACGCCGCCCGTCAGTCGGCCCGCCGCCTGCAACGCCAATCCTGGTTGTTGCGTTCCTTTATTCACCACAGCCCGCTTTTTTTGCGGCTCAAATAGGACATTACTTATGCAGGAATCAATAAAGCCGCACTCGCTGTAGAGACTTCTATGCACGACTGAAGCCGTGCCCCACCCATGGAGCCTACTTCTGTTTCGCGATGATCATGTCCTTGATCTTGCTGTAGGTCGCCTGGGGGATGATCTTCTTCTGCACCAGCTCGTTCTTCGCCTTATAGGGACGGCCATCGATGATCTTCTGGGAATAGACATCGCCGATGCCCGGCAACTGCGCGAGCTGGTCCTTGGTGGCGCTGTTGATGTCGAGCAGGTCACCCGAGGTCGCTGCCTTGCTCGACGCGGCCGACGAAGATTTCGTAGATGCTGGAGCGGAGGAACTCTTGCTGCTCTGCGCCATCGCCAGTCCGTTGAAGAGAACTACCGCCAACAACATCGTCAACGCCTGAACCACTGCAATGCGAAGCTTCATGCTTTCTCCTTCTACCCGTTTCGGAAAGAATTCAGTATAGGCAGCGTTATACAGCCCGGAACATCCGCAGCAAAGCAGAATTTTTCAGGTTTACCGGGTCAAAACCGAATTATTAGCGGATCGGCACCTCGAGCCGTGCGCTGACGGGGAGTAAGAAATCGCGATTGATTGGAGGCTGGGTCTTAGAAATTCTGCCCAACAAAGGGCGTAGGCAAGAAGGTCAGCACCAAAAGCAGAAGTGCCACCAGGGCCATCCACCTCCGAGTGCCGTCAAGCCCCGGCCAAAGCGGGACGGCGGGATGACGCCATCCGGTCGCGGCAAGGATTACCGCCCACAGCAGCCAGCCAGGCCATGCCCAGCCCCGGCCATCGGCAACAGCGAACCGCAGCAGCCCGACGAGTCCCAGCAAACTCAATACGATCAGTGACAACCGGGTGATGCGCTTGTGGGCGTGAGGAGCTACGGCATACACGATATGGCCGCCGTCGAGCTGGCCGCCGGGGATCAGGTTGAGCGCCGTGGCGAACATTCCTATCCATGCGGCAACGGCAATGGGATGCAGACTGAGGCGGCTGAGCGGGACGCCATGCATTGCGGGCTTGATGAGCTCGTACACCACGTGAAAGACCAGGGGGAAGCCGATCTCGTAGCCGTTTTGACTGGTAAAGCCAACAGGGCGCGACAGCAGCAGGCCCAGCGTCAGAAACGGGATAGCCGCGACGAAGCCGGCGATCGGCCCGGCAATGCCGATGTCAAAGAGGGCCTGGCGCGAGCGAATGGGCGACTTGATGCGGATGAACGCGCCCATGGTGCCGATCAGGGTTGGCGCAGGAATGAAGAACGGCAGCGTTGCGTAGACGTTGTACTTCTCGCAAAGAACGAAGTGTCCCATCTCATGCGCCATGAGGATGCACATTAGCGTGACAGAGAAGGGCACACCGGTCAGCAGCAGCGAGGGGTTGTGCCACACCCAGAGGGGATGAAAGAGGGGCATGCCGCCCGAACCAAACTCGAACGAGGGCAGCCGGTGGTGGTAGTTGAAGGCCAGTTGCACGCCTACGACGAGGGTGGTCGCAAAGGTCAGCAGCAGCAGCAAAGCGTGCAGCCAGTATGGCCGCCGAGGTGCTTTGGCTACAGTGAAAACCTGGGGGTAAGGCGAGGTCTCAAAACTATAAGACAGCGGCGGCGTTGAATCCGACATCGTTACTTTGACATTCCAGGGCAGGCGAAAGGAACCACCGAACGCGCGCCACGAGCAAGGGATGCAGCCGTTGGCGTCGGGGTTTCGCCGCAGGTCCGCCGAAAGCTACTCAATCGATTGTAGTTCTTTTCCGGGTTTGAAGCGAACGGCTTTCCCCGGGGGGATGTTCACTTCGGCTCCGGTGCGAGGATTGCGGCCAATGCCGGTCTTGCGCGGCCGCACGGTGAAGACGCCGAAGCCACGCAACTCGATGCGGTCGCCTCGTGCCAGCGCTTTCTTCATACTTTCAAACACGGTTTCCACCGCCATTTCGGCTTTGGTTTTGGTAACGCCGGTCTTGTTGACGACTTCATTGATCAGATCAAGTTTGATCACAGAGGCTCCGATGGGCTCAGGCCAGGGTCGAATTCGACAGGCCGATTTTCGCCGGACGACCGCAGCTCCGGCATGACAAAGGATTGTAGCCGACCTGCCTTGCGGGCGTAAGTCTTCATTTTTCGCTAAGTTGGGGGCGCCTGCGCGAATCGTAGTGCCCCCGGTCATCATTGTCAATCCACAACCGTATTCCGTAAGATGACGCTACCGTTTCAGTCCCAGAGCGAAGAAGCCAGCTTAAACGGCCGGCTCGGCAAACTCTGGGCGAATCGGAATCGGCGCCTCGCCCCGGTCAGGAGCTTCCTTGGCAATCAAGAGCGATCGTTGGATCCGCAAAATGGCACTCGAACACGACATGATCAACCCCTTCTCCGAGAAGCAGGTTCGGGAAGGCGTGATCTCCTATGGCCTTTCTTCCTACGGCTACGACCTGCGAGTTGCCGACGAGTTCAAGATTTTCACCAACGTAAACAGCACGGTCGTGGACCCGAAGAAGTTCGACGCGCGCTCGTTTGTCAGCCTGGATGCCGACGTTTGCGTTGTGCCACCCAATTCGTTCGCCCTGGCGCGCTCGGTGGAGTACTTCAAGATCCCACGCGATGTGCTGACCATCTGTGTGGGCAAGTCGACCTACGCGCGCTGCGGCATCATCGTGAACGTGACGCCCTTCGAGCCGGAGTGGGAAGGATTCGTGACGCTGGAAATTTCTAACACCACGCCTCTGCCCGCGCGGATCTACGCCAACGAGGGCCTCTGCCAGATCCTGTTTTTTCAGGGCGACGAAGCCTGCGAAGTCAGCTACAAGGACAAGAGGGGCAAGTACCAGGGACAGAAAGGGATTGTGTTGCCCAAGCTGTAACACCCGGGCACGGTTTGCAACTCAGGTCCATTTGCCTGATTGCACTTTATTCCTTGGTAGACAGCAAAACCCCGCCTGTACGCGTGCTTTGCGGGAATTCAAAATATTTCCTCTGGAAATAGAAAGCTACATTCACCAAAGCAATCATCACCGGCACTTCGACCAACGGCCCGATAACCGCCGCAAAGGCTGCTCCGGAGTTGATTCCGAAAACCGATACCGCCACAGCAATGGCGAGTTCAAAGTTGTTGGAAGCGGCCGTAAAGGCAAGCGTTGTAGTTTTTGAGTAGTCGGCTCCCAGCTTGCGTCCCATATAAAACGAAACCAGGAACATCACCACAAAGTAAATCAGCAGGGGCACGGCGATGCGCAGAACGTCGAGCGGCAGCCGCACGATATATTCGCCCTTGAGGGAAAACATGATGACGATGGTGAACAGCAGGGCGATTAGCGTGAGCGGACTCACGCGCGGAACGAAGTTATGCTCATACCACTCGCGCCCTTTCGCACGCACCAGCCACGCGCGGGTGAGAAAACCCGCCAGAAACGGAATGCCAAGGTAAATAAATACACTGCGGGCGATTTCGCCGATTGAGACTTGGACAACCGCTCCCTGAAGGCCAAGTTTGGCGGGTAGAACGGTAATGAAGATCCACGCATAGAGCGAGTAAAAGAACACCTGGAAAAGCGAATTGAAGGCTACCAAACCCGCAGCGTAGTCGGTGTCGCCCTTGGCCAGTTCGTTCCACACAATGACCATGGCGATACAACGCGCCAGCCCGATCATGATGAGTCCGGCCATGTACTCCGGGTAGCCGCGCAGAAACACAATGGCCAGAGCAAACATCAGAATCGGCCCGACCACCCAATTCTGAAAAAGCGAGAGACCGAGAATTTTTTTGTTGCGGAAGACCTCTGGCAGTTCCTCGTAGCGCACCTTGGTGAAGGGGGGATACATCATCACGATCAGCCCACCGGCGATGGGAACCGAAGTGGTGCCGATGCTGAACCTATTCAGAAACGGCACCACCGTAGGCACCAGCCATCCGAGCGCCACGCCGAAGACCATCGCCGCGAAGATCCAGGCGGTGAGATAGCGATCGAGGAAGCTAAGACGACGTTTGTTTTCCATAGCTACTTTCTGCGGCGCAAAAGACTCTGAGCTACTGTCCGCCGCTGAGACGGAAGAACGATCATCATTGCAGCGTAACGGTGGTCGTCTGCCCTATGTCGTCGAGTTCTTTCTTCAGCGCGAGCCTATCCAGGCTGGCCAACGGCAAGGACAGGAAAAGGCTGATTCTGCGATCCAACATGAAGAACGCATCGCGAAATGCGCGTTCCACGTCGGCGGAGCTGGCTTCAGCGGCAGCCGGCGGGTCGGGTACCCCCCAATGCGCCGATATCGGCTGACCCGGCCACACCGGGCAAACTTCCTTGGCCGCGTGGTCGCAGACCGTGATGACAAAGTCGAGCTTCGGCGCGCCTGGCGCGGAAAATTCCTCCCACGACTTGCTGCGAAAGCCCTGCGCGGGAATGTGAGCGACTTCAAGCTGGTAGAGTGCCTCAGGGCGAACCACGCCGCTGGGATGACTTCCGGCGCTGTACGCGGTGAAGTTCGGCCTGCCCTTGGAGTTCAGGATGGCTTCGGCCATGATCGACCGGGCTGAATTGCCGATGCATAGGAACAGCACGTTGTAGTGGTCTGGCATCTTCGCTCCTTCGACGCTAATTGCAGCAGGTTGGCCCGCAACACGCCGGGTCTGCGTTCGCTGGTTTCACCGCACGGATGAAAGCGCTCATGAATTTCCCGTCCACCTCGGAAGCCAGGGCATCGACATCGATTCCTTCGGCCGCCAGAATCGCGCGGGCCTCTTCGGTCTTGTGAATCCGGGTTGGCTCGATGTCGATCTGTTCGAAGCCCGCGGCAGCAAGCTTGCCGCGATACTCGCCTTCCTCCAGCGCGCCGGCAATGCATCCCACCCAAAGCAGAATGCTCTGCCGGATTTGCGGGTTGATCTCGCCGCGTGTGACCACGTCGGAGACCGCGAACCGCCCACCCGGCTTCAGCACGCGAAAGGCTTCGCGCAGCACCTTGTCCTTGTCCGCCGAAAGATTGATCACGCAGTTCGAGATGATTACGTCCACGGAATTGTCAGGCAGCGGAATGTTCTCAATCTCGCCCTTCAGAAACTCAACGTTTTCCATTCCCGACTTGCGCTTGTTTTCGTTGGCCAGCGCCAGCATTTCATCGGTCATGTCGAGACCGTAAGCTTTGCCGGACGGCCCCACTCGCTTTGCGGAAAGTAGGACGTCGATACCGCCGCCTGATCCCAAATCCAGGACCACCTCTCCCGGGTTCAGCTGCGCCAGCGCGGTCGGGTTGCCGCAGCCCAGCGAGGCCAGCAGCGCTTCTTCGGGAATCTGCTTGATCTGGGAAACGTCGTACAGATTCGAGGTGATCGGATCACAGCAATCGCTTGCGGCACCCGCTCCACAGCAACTGCTTCCGCCCGTCTTTACCCGCAGGGCGGCTTCTCCGTACTTCTCCTTCACTACTTCCTTGATATCGGTCGTGCTCATAATGGCTCTCCTATTTGCAAACCTGTATGATGGCTTTTGGTTTGAGCGCCTGGTTGCGCGTGCAGCATTCGGCATAGAGGAATTGCAGCAGTTGCTGGAGCGCATCGGTGTTGGCGGTATAGCGCAGAAACGTGCTTTCGCGGCGTACCTTGACCAGGTCTTCGCTTTTGAGCTTGTCGAGATGGTGAGACAAGGTTGAATTGGGAATGTCCAGCTCTTCCTGGATCTCACCCACGACCAGGCCTTCCGGATGTGCCGACAGCAGCAGTTGCATGATACGCAGCCGCGCCTCAGTCCCCATGGCAGAGAACATGTCGGCGAACTTGGCTACCTCTTCGGCAGACTTCCTGGCGGCGCCACTTTGCATATTTCGATAATGGCAGAAATATGGAAGCATGTCAAAAGAATTTCTACGAATGCATGCGCGACGGGATAGGGATCTCCTCGGCGCCTCCAAGGAAGGGCGGGGCTCTGCTGGCGGTCACAAAAGAGGAGGATGGGATTGAAGGCGAGCCTCGTGAGAGCTCATGCCGTCCCCGTGGGGTTTGGTTGGATTGAGTCGCGATCTACAGGTTGCGCGCGCAAACTGCAGATCCCTCGACGGCTGACGCCGTCTCGGGATGACACAGAAAAATGATGGCGCCGTTCGGCACGACTGAAGTCGTGCCCTGACGCGGGATGATCTATGGGGCGCTTCTTGGGCTTCACGAACCCAGCACTTTCGCTGCGCGTAGACTGCCGTCGGGCCGATTGCGAGGCGTAAGTTTGCTGCCGGCCGCTAATCGTCGGCTTCGCCGCCGATGACCCCGTCCAGTGCTTCATTGGCAGCTTCCAGCGGAGTCTTCTCCGGCTCGGGAACAATCCACTTCACCATTCCGGCCTGGATTTCTTCTTCGGCGATGCGGCAGGGCTTGCGCGAATGGGTTGGAACAACGGGCTGGGCGCCATTCTGAAGCTGGCGCGCGCGGCGGGCTGCAACCAATACGTAGCGATAATTGCTGTCGAAACCTTCCACCAGCTTCATGGCTCACTCCCTGAGAATCGGATCTTGAAACTCGGTCAGGTCACTCCGTCAAAGTTGGATGCTGCGACAAATCAAAACTGGCCAGGATAGATTGCACCTGGTCCATCATGCGGGGGCGACGGGCCGCGTCGGCTTCCGCTAAGGCCGCGTGGTCTTCAGGAGCAGGCACCGCGCCTGAACGGCAAAGCCTTTCCGCCCGGACAATCGACTTCAACGTATCAATGGCCGGGTCGACTCGGTCGTTCACCAAAATATAGTCGTAGTCGCGGAAATTCTCAATTTCGCGTGAGGCCGTTTGCAGACGCCGCTGGATCGTTTCCTCGGTATTGAAGCGGCGCGCCTTCTCGCCCAGAAGCTTGCGCTGGATTTCGTCGTCCGCTTCGCTGCGACTGCGGAGGCGGCGCTCCAGTTCCTCGCGCGATGGCGGCAAAACGAAAATGCTTACGGCATCCGGTACCTTGGCTTTCACCTGCGCTGCGCCTTGTACGTCGATATCGAGCAGCAAATCCTTGCCGGCCGCGAAAGCCTCCTCCATGAAGTGCTTCGCCGTCCCGTAACAATGCCCGAACACCTCGGCGTGCTCCAGAAAAGCGCCGTCGCGGATCATGTTCTCGAACTCACCCCGGCTTATGTAGAAATATTCCCGGCCGGAAGTCTCGCTGCCGCGTGGGGGGCGCGTAGTGTAGCTGACGGAAAACTTCAGGTTGGGAACGATGCTCAACAGCCGATTGGTCAGCGTGGACTTGCCCGATCCTGAGGGCGCCGAGATGATGAAGACGATGCCGCTCATTCCAGGTTCTGTACCTGCTCGCGCGATTTCTCAATGTCGGACTTCATCGCCAATCCCAGCTCGGTTATGCGCAGCGCCTCGCCAGCAACACCGGAGGTCTTCGATAATAGCGTGTTGGCTTCGCGATTCATCTCCTGAAGCAGGAAGTCCAGTTTCTTCCCCACCTCGCCACCGGCGTCCAGGACGGAAAGAAAGTGCTGGATATGGTTCTTCATGCGCACCAGCTCCTCCTGGATATCGCTGCGTTCGGCGAGCATGGCTGCTTCCTGGAGGATGCGGTCGGGATCGGCGTGGTTATTGAGCAATTCCTGCATGCGGCCGTGGACCTTGTCGTAATAGGCACGAGAGACTTTACCGCGAAGTTGATCGACCTGTTGGGTGGCGTCGCCCAGGTGCTGCATGCGCTCGCGAAGTTCCGCTTCGGCGCCACGGCCCTCGTCTTCGCGCATGTGGTTGAGCCGCTCTATGGCCTTTTCCAGCGCCTCCGTGACGTGCTGCTCCAGGCGTTCAGCAACATCGCCGTTCCCTGTGGCGTTGAGCGCACCGGGGAGTTTGAGTACGACATTCAGGTCCGGCTCGGCACTGACGCCGAACTCTTCCGCGACCGCGCGGAAGGTCCGCAAGTATCCGCCGACCAGCTCGCGGTTCACATCGAAACCCGTTCCGCCCGCGCGCTCGATAGCGAGCGTCACTTCGACGTGTCCGCGGTGCAGCCGTTCCTTCAGCACCCGGCGGACTTTCATCTCAACCGAGTCAAGCTCAGGAGGAATGCGTAAGTGGAGATCGAGGAACCGGTGATTAACCGACTTCAGGCTTAAGGTGAGCGCCAGTTCATCGCCGACGTGCGCCTTCACCTGCGCGTAGCCTGTCATGGAGCGCACCGCCATCTTCGGGATCACTCTCCTCGGGAAGCTGCTTCTACATCCTCGAACTGCAAATCATAGAGCCGGCGGTAGGTGCCGGTGCGCGCCATGAGGCGCTCGTGGGTTCCCTCATCGACAATCATGCCGCCTTCCAGGACAACGATGCGATCAGCGCGGCGCACGGTGGAAAGCCGGTGCGCTACAACGAACACCGTACGGCCAGTCATCAGGTTCTGCAACGCCGACTGCACCAGTGACTCACTCTCGCTGTCGAGTGCCGAGGTTGCTTCGTCAAGTACGAGGACAGGTGCGTCCTTCAGGATGGCGCGGGCAATCGAGATCCTCTGGCGCTCGCCGCCGCTCAGCATCAGGCCGCGTTCGCCGATGACGGTATCGTATCCCTCCGGCAGCGACAGGATAAAGTCGTGGGCTAGCGCCGCACGGGCAGCTTCTTCGACTCTCTTCAGCGAAGTCTCCGGATGTCCGTAGGCGATGTTGTTCAGGATGGTGTCGTTGAACAGGATCGTATCCTGCGTCACCATGGCGACCTGGGAACGCAAGGAAGCGATCTTCAGATCGCGCACGTCGTGCCCGTCGATGAGCAAACGGCCGCCCGTGACGTCAAAGAAGCGCGGCAGCAGATGTACCAGCGTCGTCTTGCCGCCGCCGCTGGAGCCCACGATGGCCACAACTTCTCCCGGCGAGATGCGCAGGTTGATGTCGTGGAGAACCTCGCGGCCCTCGTCGCAGCTACTGTAGCTGAAATCCACGTGCTCGAAGCAGATGCCCTGGTGAAACGGCGGCAGCACAACAGCGTTTGGCTTTTCGTGGATGTCGTCGTTGGAATCGAGGAAGTTGAAGATCGCCGACGATGCCCCAATGGCCTGCTGAAAATTATTGTTGAACTGGCTGAACTTCCGCACCGGATCATACAGCTTGAAGACGGCAACGATGAATGCCAGGAAGCTGCCGGCGGTGAAAACATGCAGCTTGACATAGTCGCGGCCTAATAGAACCAGCAGGGCAATGGCGATGGCGCCGATGATGTCCATCAAGGGCGAGCTGATGGCGGCGGCACTGACGGAGCGCAGGTTTGCGCGGAACAGGCGCTTGGCGGCTTCGCGGAAGCGGCCGGTCTCCCACGCTTCCATGCAGAACGCCTTCACGATGCGCACACCGGTAATGGTTTCGTGGAGGATGTTCTGGATTTCAGCCAGCTTGTCCTGCCCCCGGCGGGTTGTGCTGCGCACCCGCTTTCCGATGCGCCGCGCTGCCATCAATACGAAGGGCACGAAGATCGCCAGCACCCAGGCAAGCCTTCCGCCGAGAAGAACAACAACGACGGCGGTGAAAATCAGGGTAAAGAACTGCTGAAGAAATTCGGCCAACACGGTCGAAAGCGCGTACTGCACCTTCTCAATGTCGTTGACAATGGCCGACAGCAATGTACCCGTCGAGTGCTTGTGGAAGAAGGCCACCGAGCGTCGCAAAGTCGCCGAGTACAGATCGTTGCGCAAGTCGGTGATCATGCCGAAGCCGGCGTAGTTCACCAGATAGGTGCCGACGTAGTCGAAAACCCCTTTCAGAATGGTTGAGGTCACCAGGGCGAAGGCAACCACCGTCCACACATTGTGGAAGTAGCTGGGAACAAAGTGCCTGAGGTCAATGACCTCGCTCGTATAGGGCACCCGGAACAAGGCCAGTGCGCTTGACTGCGAACCGGGATTCAACACGCGATCGAAGATCGGGCCGACCAGCAGTACGCGAAAGGCATCGAACAGTCCCACCAGCGCCAGGCACAGGACGGAAATCAGCAGTTGAAACCAGTATGGGCGTATGTATCGCAGAAGTCGGTTTAGCTGATGCATAAACCTCGCTGTGGGCAAGGATGCCCGGCGAGCGGGGATGTGAGCAAATTGGCCAGATTGTAATGCAACGTAGATTCTACTGGAACACAGGTGGGGGGAGAAAGGTCGATGAGCTCGGGGGTGTGGACGCGCTGGGTTCGCTGGGATAGCGGTCTCCTCGGCAGGCTCGGGGCAGGCCCTTCGACTCGTGGTCCTCGGAAGGCTGCCCCCTCGCTCCGGATGACACCAAGAATGCTAAATCTACTCGATGGGTTCTACGGCGATGATGGGTTCCCGGGCCGCGCGCTTATCGGGGCGCTGCACGAGGATCGTCGCGGTGAGGACGAGCACAATGCCTACCACCTGCATCGGCGACACCAATTCCCCCAGCAGCAAGGCTGTAAGCGCAATTGCCCAAACTGGTTCAAGGCAAGCGGTGACGACGGCGCGTGTCGGATCAAGATGCTGGAGCCCGGCGAAGTAGAAGGAAAACGGCACCAGCATCGAGGTAATCGCGAAGGCCAGAAGAAAGAGCCACTGCCCGCTGGTGTAATGCTGCGCTGCAATCTTCCACGGGGGATTCACGAACTGCCAGAACACGGAAGCCCCGAGCAACGCATACAGCAATACCGTCCAGCGGTTATACGTCTGGATCAGGTGTTGCGCGTACACGTTATAGAAGGCGAAGGAAACGGCCGCCAACTCCGCGGCCAGCACACCGACGGCGCTGAAGCGCGCACCCGAGAGTCCCAGCCAGGGAAATCCGCTGCGGGCCGAGACCAGCCCGACGGCAATTCCACAGCCAATGACTGCCAGTGCCACTCCCAACACGCGCTGCACCGTCGCATGCTGCAAACGGCGCGCCAGCATATAGAGCAACACCCAGATCGGCGCTACGTACTGGAGCACGATGGCGGTCGCAACCGTCGTCTTCTGAATCGCCAAATAGTAGAAGTAGTTTGACGCGGCAAGCCCGAGGATTCCCAACAGAAAGAACTGCGCCAGATCGCGGGACCGAATACGAAGCGCCGTCGGCTGTTTCATCCAGAGGATTGGCAACAGGAGCAGCAGCGAGAACGTGGCCCGGCTCTGCGCCAGCGTCAGTGGATCGATGTAGGCGATGTACTGTCCGCCGAAATGCACCCTATGGGTGAAGACGGCGCGTCCCATGACGGCAGCCAGTCCCCAGAAAAAGGTTGCTACAGCGATGAACAGGTAGCCGCGGGTGGGGTGTCGATCAGTGGCGAGTGAAGGGTGGCGAGGCAAATCAGTGGTTAGTGGATAGTGGTTAGTGGATAGAAAACGCCGTGACTATCCACTAGCCACCAACCACTATCCACTGTCTTCAGTCTGCCAGCGCCGACTCGCTGGGCGATGTCCGAAGCACGCGGTCGACCACATAGGGGCCGCGCTTCTCCGGCTCGTGGAAGTGCCGCACCTGCAACTCGCCAAGCAATCCGAGCGCGACCAGTTGTACGCCAGCAACAATCAGGACGGCAGCAAACACCAGCAGCGGTCCGTGCTCTTCCATGACGTCCACATTGCGGATGAACTTCTCGTACATCATGTACAGCGCAATGGCCCCGCCGGTAAACGAACTGAACGCCCCAAAGCTGCCGAAGAAGTGCAGCGGCCGGGACATGTACTTCAGCAGGAAGCGAATGGTGATGAGATCGAAGAATACCCGGAAGGTACGCGAGATACCGTAGTGCGACTCGCCGCGCTCGCGGTTGACGTTGCGGATCGGTATTTCACAGATGGTCGCGCCGTAGGCGGACGCCAGTGCCGGAATGAAGCGGTGCAGCTCGCCGTAAAGCGGGATATCCTGCAACACCTCGCGCCGGTATGCCTTGAATGTTGTGCCGAAGTCGTGGATATTTACGCCGCTCAGCTTCGCCATCAGCCAATTGGCCACCCGAGAGGGGAAGCGTCGCAGAACGAAGTTGTCGATGCGCTGCTTGCGCCAGCCGCTGACGACGTCGTAACCCTCGCGCAGCTTGTGCAGGAACATCGGAATGTCGTGGGGATCGTGCTGCAGGTCGCCGTCCATGGCAATGACGTAATCGCCCTGGGCATGATCGAATCCGGCAGCCAAAGCCGAGGTCTGGCCAAAGTTGCGGCGAAGCTTCACCACCACTACGCGGCGATCCACCGAGGCAATCTGCTGAAGCAGAGGAAACGTGTTGTCGCGGCTGCCATCATCGACGAAAACCAGTTCGAATGGCTCTCCCGCGGCTTCCATGACCACCCGAAGGCGGTCATACAACTCCGTCACATTCTCTTCTTCGTTATGAAAAGGGACGACGATCGAATACTTAGGCACGGCTACCTCATTATAAACGCGCATCGGGACGGCGCATCAAAGCCGGACGCGAGACATGCGATTTTACAATTCCGGGGGTTCTGCCGAACTACTCTACGCCTCGGCGAGAAATCTGAGAAGCCTGTCGATGCCCGGGGCGAAGACTTCCTGCGGAGTAATCAGGCTGACAACAAGATGACCGTCGGATGCGAAGTCGTAAAAATGGCCGGGCTGTACCAGGACTCCGGTGCGACGCAGCAGAGCAATCGCAAGTTCCTCATCAGAGCTGGTCACCGGGACGCGCAACACCACGTACCAGCCGCCTTCCACTACGAGCCGGGTGCAGAGCTCTTGCTGCGCAAGTTGCCGGTCCAGCTCTGCCAGATTGGCCTCAACTCTCGCCATGAGTTGCTGCTGGATGCTAAGCCGCTCACCCAGCATCTCGGGGATGGCCCATTGCACGGGGGCGTTCATCGAGAGATACGTGTCGGCGATCACCTCCAGCCGGCTCAGCGCCTCGCGCTTGGGTTCGTCCGGCCCCGTGACGGCGATCCAGGCGACCTTCATCTGGGGAAGTCCGGCGATCTTCGACAGGCCACTGAGAGTGAAGGTGAGAGCGGTGCTTCCCGTCTTCGCCCCAAAACCGGACGCGAAGGATTGCTTGCTCGAAGGGTTCAGCGAGTAGTCGAGAAAAACCTCGTCGGCGATGATCGCGAGGTTGTGTTGTGCGCAGACTCGCGCCAGCTGCACCGCCTCCCCGGGCTTGACGAACGAGCCAGTTGGATTGTTAGGGTGAACCACCAGAACGGCCTTGCATTTCGTCGCCTCCCTGGGTGGCCCGCCCTTGTCTTCCCGAGGTTGGACGGCAGAGTGGGATGGAGGCGATAGGTTCAACGCCGACTCCAGCGAACGGAAGTCCATCTGCCAGCCGTGGTCATAGACTAGCTCGTATGGCAAGAGCCTCACATCTTGCAAATCCGCCAGAAAGTCGAACAGTGGATAACTCGGAGTGGGAACGAGGACGGCATCGCCCGGTTCGCATAGCAAGCGGAAGAGGAAGCTGTACGCCTCGCTGGTGCTGGCGGTGAGGATCAAGTCATCAGGAGAAATCTGAATGCCACGTTCCGCGTAATAGCCCGCTACGGCGTCGCGCGCAGACAGAAGCCCTTTGGGGGCCGGATCATAGGTCAGCGCCTGTGGCTTGGCCAGCGCCCGCAGAAGCTTGTCGTCGTCGTAGCGCAATCCGATGGTGGTCGGGTTGGACGCGGTAAGGTCGAGCAGTTGCTTGCCCGCTCGCCGATGCTCTTCCAGGGCACGCGTGTAGGCATTGGTGGTGAGGTTCCAGTTGGTACGCCGGGCAAACATTTCGGAAGTTTAGTAAACCACAGAGACAGGGAGCCGGAGAATCGCTGCCAAACCCGGTGTATACTTTCGGCCCGACAAGCAAACGGCCCTTTACTTCACACCAGAATGGAGACCATTTATGAAGAGAATTCTGCTGTTACTATTCCTCGCTCCGGTGCTCGCAATGGCGCAATCCGCTCCCTTCGATGGTACCTGGAAAGTGGACATGAAGAAGGCGCAGTTACCTCGCAAGCCCGAGGTGTTCCTGCTGCAGAATGGAATGTACTCCTGCAAAACCTGCGTGCCGCCGTACGAAGTGAAGGCCGACGGCAGCGACCAGCCCGTAACAGGGGACCCCTACGCCAACACCATAGCCGTCAAAGTGATTGATGATCACACCGTCGAGATAACGGGCAAGAAAGATGGCAAGGAGATGTTCTCTGCAAAGGACGTGGTCTCGTCGGATGGAAACGTGCTGACGGCCAACTGGACTTACAATGGCAGCCCCCAGGGTGGCCCGATCAGCGGCAAGGACGTTTTGAAGCGGGTAGGGAAGGGACCGGAGGGAGCCAGTCTGATCTCGGGTTCCTGGCGCGACGAAAAGACGGAAGACATGCCCGCTGACGCACTGACGTTCACCTTCAAGTCCAATGGCGACGAATACACCTACAGCACGCCCACCGGCCAAGGCTACACGGCGAAGCTCGGCGGGGGCGAAGCTCCTTATAAGGGCGATCCGGGAATCAGCAGCGTTTCTCTGAAGAAGATCAATGATCACACCATTGAGGAGAGCGACATGCGCGATGGCAAAGTAATCTCCGTGGCCCGCCTGACCGTGTCGCCCGATGGCAAGAAGATGACTATCGAAGTCACCGACAAGCTGCACGACACGACTTCCCGCTTTATTGCGGACAAGCAGTCCTGATCGCAACGGTCCTGTCATGCATTGGTATTCTGGCCCTTACGCCGGCGCGTCCTCAGCCACAGCGTAAGGGCTTTTATCATGCGCTCCCTTATGAAGCTCGTTCCCCTGCGGCTCAAGCTGTTTGCTGCGGCCAGGCTCTCCGCGTTGCGCCGGCTTGCCGTCGGCCGCAAAACCCGCGCCCTCCTGGTCGAGAGCAACGATGGTCTTCTTCTGGTCGGAGTCGAAGATATGCAGGTCGGACGGAAGTTAAGCTCGGAAGGCGCCTACGCCGCCGAAGAGCTCAAGCGGCTATTGACCTTGGTTACTCCTGACTCGGATGTGCTGGTGTTAGGGGGCCACATCGGTACGTTAGCTATTCCGATGGCCAAGGCATCCCGGTCATTGACGGTGATCGAACCCAATCCCGATACCTACCGGCTGCTGGAACTTAATCTGGCGATCAACCAGTGTCACAATGTTCGGGCGCTAAACCTGGCCGCGAGCGACAAGCACGAGAAGCTGAGCTTTCTGGCCAGTCGGGCCAACTCTGGCGGATCAAAGCGCCTGCCGTTGCGGCGGGACTACCGGTACTTTTACGATCAGCCCGACGTCATCCGTGTTCCAGCAAGCCCGCTGGACGCTGTCTTCCCCGATTCTTCATTCGATGTCATCGTCATGGACATTGAAGGTTCCGAATACTTCGCCCTGCAAGGAATGCCCCGTCTCCTGGCCCGTGCCCGAATCCTGGCCATGGAGTTCGTTCCTCACCATCTCATGAATGTCGCTGGGGTTTCGGTTTCGAAGCTCGTCGACCAGCTCGACCCTTGGTTTGATCAACTGTTGATTCCCGGCAAGGGATTGACCGTAGGCAAGGAACAATTCGGTGCAGTTTTGGGGCAAATGTTCGACAGAGGCGATATCGAGGAAAGTCTCATCTTCTCGAAGCGGCCTCAAAACTCCACAGCCTTACGCGACAAGGCCATCACCAACTGATCAGGTTCATCTTGTCGATCCACACCTTGTACGCCGTCTGGCGGTAATCGCCGTCCAGTTGAAATGCGACACTGATACCCTTGCTGCCGTACTGCTGTGGATCGAAATACTTGTCGACGACGGTATATTTGCCGTCCAGCGTCACGCCGATGTAATGAGCTTTGTTCCCGACCCGCTCAAACTGCCACACCAGATGGTGCCACTGCCTGGCCGAAACCTGAGGACAGGGGACATCGGTGTTAAACCATTTCCCGGCGGCAGTATCCCAGATTTGCCAGTAGCCGGTATTGCGGTAGCTGCACTCCGTGCCCCAAACGTAGCGGGTGCCGCTGATGGTCTGGTTGACGTCAAATTCCAGAGCTTCAGGAGCAGTTGGGTCCTCCAGGTAGAAGAACAAGTCGTAGTTGAAATGGGTGGGCTTCGCATCCGGCCCGATCTCTTTCCACCACAGCGCATTTGAGTAAGGGGTATCTCCGCCGATCCAAAAAACCGAAGACTCGCCGCTCAGGGAAGGGGTCTGCTGATGAGGCGTCACACTGGACTGTGCCTGACCCAGGCCGCTGGCGCAGGTCTGCCCATTCAATTTCGCAGTACACCATTGCCAGCCGCCAAGGCTCTGAATCGCCGCTACCGTTTTCTGATTCGGCGGCGGAGGAGGCGCGGAGGGCGGCGGAGGGTCGGGGGCATTCGACGGTTGCTGTGCCGGGGCATTTTGTGAAGCGGACGAATTGCTTGCATTGGACTGACTGCCAGCGTTCGCATTACCTACACTCGAAGCGGAGTTGGCATTCGCCGTGGGCGCTCCGCCGCAGCCTGTCAGAGAGATAAAAACACCTGCAACAACTATCGCTAAGGCCCAGAGCTTGAGGTACTGCTTACAGGACAGGGATCGCAACCAAGGGGAGGTAACAACATTTATCAAAGCCTGACTCCAATTTACTGGGGAATCGCACGGGAGGGTGCGTACGGTTTATTAACAACGGGTGATTATAGACAGGGTATGTAGCTGATTCGAGCAGTTTTGCTCGTAGTTGCGCCGCAAAATATGCCTAGTTCCATCAGCCAGCCGCGAGGAGCTACAAGGACTAAGGCCTCGCCAAGTCGCGCCAGGCTTCGAAGCAGCTCTGTCTGGATTCTGCCTCCGACGAATGAGAGCGTGCCTCTGCGCGATGACGCTGCCCTCTGATAGACTCTCTCGCGGGGATGGCTTTTCGCTTGGCTGAGTTCCCGCCAGTGGTTCATCCGTCCTGCACTTCTGACTCTGCCGTCTGCCTCTGTGTGCCTCCTGACAGAAGGGAGATCGCTCCGCTCGTGGTTTCGAGCGGTATGCAATTCTTGACAATTCAGCAGGCGGGAGCATAGAGCGTCCCGCGAGGAGGTATCAGCATGTCTACCGCAGTCAGCACAGCACAACTTCACAATAGCGTTGCCGAATTTCTTAGCCGGCCGCGCAAAATGTTTATCAACAACCAGTGGGTTGATTCGGCCTCGGGCAAGACGTTTCCTACCTACAATCCCGCGACCGGGGAGGTGCTTGCGAAGGTTGCCGAAGGCGATCGCGAAGACATCAACCGGGCCGTGAAAGCTGCACGCAAGGCTTTCGACAGCGGGCCGTGGGCCGACATGAGCGCTTCCGAACGCGGACGCCTGATCTGGAAGCTGGGCGATCTGCTGGAAGAACACGCGGAAGAGTTCTCGCAGCTTGAAAGCCTGGACAATGGCAAGCCGCTGTCGGTGGCGCGCGCAGCTGACATTCCGCTGGCCATCGACCTGTTCCGTTACATGGCGGGATGGGCGACGAAGATTGAAGGCAATACCATTCCGATCTCGGCAAAGTCAAAGCGCAATCAGTATTTCGCCTACACGCGGCGTGAACCGGTCGGCGTGGTCGGCCAGATCATTCCCTGGAACTTCCCGCTGCTGATGGCGGCATGGAAGCTTGGGCCAGCGCTTGCCACCGGCTGCACGGTCGTGCTGAAACCGGCCGAACAGACCCCGCTGACCGCGCTGCTGCTGGCCGAACTGTTCGCCGAAGCCGGATTCTCCGAAGGCGTCGTCAACGTCGTGCCCGGATACGGCGAGACCGCCGGCGCTGCGCTGGCCGCTCATCCTGACGTCGATAAAGTGGCTTTCACTGGGTCGACCGAGGTAGGCAAGCTGATCCTGCAAGCCGCTGCCGGCAACTTGAAGAAGGTTTCGCTGGAGCTGGGGGGCAAGTCGCCGAACATTGTCTTCGATGATGCTGACATGAAGGGCACGATTCCGGGAGCAGCCAGCGCCATCTTCTTCAATCAGGGACAGGTCTGCTCGGCGGGTTCGCGGCTTTATGTTGAGAAGGACATGTTCGATAAGGTGGTGGAAGGAGTTGCCGACCAGGCGAAGAAGATCAAACTCGGGCCAGGCATGGAGGCGGACACCACCATGGGCCCACTGGTTTCCGAGGAGCAGTTGCATCGCGTCACCAGCTATCTCGAGGCTGGATTCAACGAGGGAGCCGAGGCCGTGGTCGGCGGCAAGAAGCGCGATGGCGCAGGCTACTTCGTCGAGCCGACGGTGATGGTCAAGACCAATCCGGAGATGAAGGTCGTCCGCGAGGAGATCTTTGGGCCGGTGGTGGTGGCTTCGCCGTTCAGCGACATCGACCAGATCGTCGCCGAGGCCAACAACACCGAGTACGGCTTGGCTGCCGGTATTTGGACGAAGGACATCAGCAAGGCCCACCGCGTCGCCCACAAGCTGCGAGCCGGGACAGTGTGGGTGAACTGTTACAGCATCTTTGACGCGGCGCTGCCCTTCGGCGGATTCAAGCAGTCGGGCTGGGGACGCGAGATGGGCCACGAGGTTCTGAAACTCTACACCGAAGTGAAGTCGGTCTGCGTCGCCATCTAGCGTCGCAAGTCGACGGCTTCCGCCAGCTAGAACGGGCGCTGACAAATCATCGGGACGAGCGTCTACCTGTGCGGCGTTCGTCCCTTTCATCCCTGGAGGGAAATTGAAGGCCATTAGAGTGCACGCATTCGGCGGCCCCGAGGTGATGAAGCTCGAAGAGGTGCCCGACCTCAGCGCCGGTCCGGGGCAAGTCGTGGTCGATGTGAAGGCGGCGGGCGTGAACCCGGTGGAGAGCTACATCCGCACCGGAACTTACGCGACCAAGCCCCCCCTGCCGTACACGCCCGGTAACGACGCAGCCGGTGTGGTGAAGGAAGTTGGCCCAGGCGTGACCAGCGTTGCGGCTGGCGATCGCGTGTACACCTCAACTTGCATCAGCGGGGTTTACGCCGAGCAGGCGCTGTGCAATGCGTTGAATGTTTACCTTCTGCCGGGCAATGTCTCGTTTGAGCAGGGCGCGGGAGTCGGGGCTCCTTACGGAACCGCCTATCGCGGGCTGTTTCAGCGTGGAGACGCCAAGGCGGGCGAGACCGTGCTGGTTCATGGCGCCAGCGGCGGAGTCGGCATCGCCGCAGTGCAGTTCGCGCGCGCGGCAGGGTTGACCGTGATTGGAACGGCAGGCACGAACGAGGGGATGGCGCTGGCGAAACGCGAAGGCGCGCATCACGTTCTGAATCATTCTTCGGAAGACTATCTGGACAAGCTGATGGGCCTCACGCAGAACTTGGGCGTGGACATCATCCTCGAAATGCTGGCCAACAAGAATCTCGCCAGCGACCTGAGCGTCATCGCGAAGCATGGCCGTGTGATGGTCATCGGCAACCGCGGCACCATCGAGATTAACCCGCGTGGCACCATGGCACGCGAAGCCGACATTCGCGGGGTGATGTTGTTCGGCGCGTCGCAGGAGGAGTTCCACGCGATGCACGCCGCCATCTTCGCAGGGCTTGAGGCAGGCACGCTGCGGCCGGTTGTCGGCGAAACGTTTGCCTTGGCCGATGCTGCTAAGGCACACGAAGCCGTGATGACGCCAAACGGTGCGCATGGCAAGATCGTTCTAGTCACCGAGTCGTGAAGCGGCATGCCGTTGCGCTTTACATAGTCCCGAAGCGGGAAGCCCACTTTCTAAATTCACCTACAGATTCGCCACTGCTCTGGATTTGCGTTAAGCTCGGCTTGCAGGGGTCCGGATGAGGCATTCAGCCCTATCGTCCGCCCCAGAAACGGAGGCCCTTATGGAACTCCGAGTAACCGATGCCGAACGTGATTTGCTGGTGCAAGTTCTGGAAGAGCGCCAGGCGCACTTCTTGCACGAGATCGCCAAGGCGGATCATCTCGAGTTCAAACATGGCTTGCGGAAGCGCTGCGAGTTGCTGGAAAGAGTTCTCGAGAAGCTGAAGGAGCGCGTTCCCATGGCGGTTTAGAACCAATAGAAGCGAGCTTGCCTTTTTGAGTGCGCCCGCCAAGGTTGGCGAATTCCGCCGGCCCGTACGCCCTTACAATCGAGCCATGTCCCGTCAGCGAACGATGAGTGTGGTGGCAGCACTTTTGCTGTCCTTCGTTGCTGGTGCCGCTGAGAGTGCGCAGACGGGTGCATCCAACCTGCAACAAGCAGTCAATCGTGCTATGGCCGGAAAGAACGGCACTGCCGTGGTGCTGGACGTAGCAACCGGTCGTATTCTGGCAGCCTATCGTCTCGATGTGGCGGCGCGACGCCTGGCGTTTCCGGGTTCGAGTATCAAGACGTTCACCCTCCTGGCGTTGCTGCAAGCGGGAAAGGTCGATAGCCATACGGCTCTCATCTGCAAACGCCCGCTTACCATTGCTGGACACGAGCTCGACTGCACGCATCCCGACGCACATCATCCGCTTGATCCATCGGAGGCGCTGGCCTACTCCTGCAACTCGTACTTCACCAGTGTCGCTACCCGCGTTCCACCGGAGCAGTTGCGAAAGGCATTTCTTGATGATGGCTTCGGCAGCCCGACCGGCATGGTGAAGAAGGAAGCGACAGGCTCAGTAACGCTGGCGTCAACACCAGAGCAGTTGCAGCTTCAGGCCATCGGCGAGTGGGGTGTGAGGATCACCCCGCTGGAATTGCTGCACGCCTATCGCGACCTCGCCGCTTTGGCAGACGGCGAAGCCGATGCCAATCTACAGATCGTGTTGGCCGGGCTGGAAGGCTCTGCCTCCTACGGAATGGGGCGCCTTGCTCAGCCTGAGTCCGCGATACGGGTCGCGGGAAAAACCGGTACCTCCCTTGCAGAAGAGGGTCCCTGGACACACGCATGGTTCGCCGGTTGGGCGCCGGCGGTGAAACCGCAGATTGTGCTGGTTGTCTTTTTGGAAAAGGGTACCGGCGGCGTCGATGCCGCTGGAGCGGCGCGTACTATCTTCGCTGAGTATGCCGAGTCGGCCGCAAGCAAGTCGCAAGCCGCTGCCACCCAGGGCCGGCAATGAAGGCAGCCGGCTTGCTGGCGCTGCTGGTTGTTTGGGCTGTCAGTGCGGCCAATCCTCCGCAAACTGCAGTCCCCGGGAACAAGAACATCGGGCCGCCCTCCAGTGGCTTTCCGCGGACGGTGCGTGTCCGGCTGTGGTACCTGCATCCTCCGGCCACATTGAAGCTGAGTGCCCCCCCGGGGCAGGCGCGAATTCGCACGTGCGCCAAGTGTAAGGACATCGAATTAAGTACGGCTACTCTTCGCGCATCGGGTGTACGGCTCAGGCTTGATAGCGGGAAAAACGCGTTCACTGCGCTTCGCATCAGCGGCGCATTCCAGATGAAGGCGGCAGACGAGCCGCCAGTGCCTGCTGACTTCCCCGTCGACATACAAGCTTCCGGGGGAAGGTTGCTGATTACCGCAACTATGCCGATGGACGAATATGTTGCTGGAGTGCTTGCCGGCGAAACAGGGAACTTCAAGTCCGACGAAGCGCTGAAGGCGATGTCGGTGGCGGCGCGAACCTATGCCATGCACTTCGGCAGCCGCCATGCGCTCGACCACTTCGATGCGTGCGATACCACGCACTGCCAGGACGTGCGAATTTCCGGCACGACGAACCGCCTGCGCCAGATTGCCGAATCTACTTCCGGCGACGTCCTTTGGTATGAAGGCCGGCCCGCCGCAACTTACTATCACGCCAATTGCGGCGGCACCACCGAAGACGGCCGCTTCATACTCGGAAACGATGAAGCCGCGGCGCCATACCTGACGCAACACTCGGACGTCTACTGTGTCCGCAATGGCGACATGCAATGGCAAAGCGACATTGCCAAGCGCGAATTGCAGCGAGCGCTGGCCGCCGACGGCATCGTTGTCCCCGGGACGCTGCGATCCATCTCAGTGGCACAGCGTACGCCCAGCGGTCGGGTCGAGATGTTGCGCATTGTGGGGGCAAGCACGATCACAGTTCCCGGCGTGTCGTTTCGTTCGGCAGTTGGCCGGCATATCGGCTGGAATCGGCTGAAGAGCAACTGGTATGACGTAAGCGTAAGTGCCGACCATATCGCGTTTCATGGCCGCGGCTCGGGACATGGGGTGGGGCTGTGCCAGGTGGGCGCCGAGGTGATGGGGGAAGAAGGCAAAACCTACCAGGAAATCCTCGCCTACTATTACCCGGGAACAAAGCTCGGTCGGTCCGCGCAAGGAATCGCCTGGCAGAAGCTCACGGCGGAAAACGTCGAAATGCTGACCACGCGCCCAGAGGCCGACCGAACCCTCCTGCCGATGGCAGCGCGTCTTGCACGCGATGCGGAAGCGAGCACAGGGCTGACGTTTCGCTCGGTGCCCGAGTGGAAAATTTATCCCGCGGTGGCTATATTTCGCGACGCAACCGGCGAGCCGGGATGGGTGGCTGCAACCACCCGCGGACGCACCATACAAACTCAACCCTCCGATGTGCTTAAACAGGCCGGCACGCTGGAGAGCACGCTGCGGCACGAGTTGCTGCACATGCTGATCGAGGCGCATGCCAAGCCGGGCATTCCGGTGTGGTTTCGTGAAGGATTGGTGTTGTATTTGTCGCAGCCGAATGCGCCGGGCAGCCCTCGTCGGCATTCAAAACTGCGAGTGAACTGGAGAGGGCGATCGTAAATCCAGCCAGTGAAGATCAATTGCGGACGGCATACATCGAGGCACATTCGAGAGCGGCACAACTGGCGAAGCGATACGGCAAGCAGCAACTGATCCTTTGGGTGCAGCAGGGATTGCCGAAAGATGTGGAGGCGAAGTATTAAACACTGCTCCTACCTACAAGAGCAATTGTCATGACGAGCGTAGCGAGGCATCTGTTCTCGCGTCCTCCTGCTGGAACGAGAGTTGACCTCATTGTCGGTGATCGGGAAACGTGTTCACGCACTAGCGGGTGTGTTTGAGCTCGTGAAGAAGAGCAGGTCCCTCGCTTCGCTCGTGATGGCAAGTCAAAGGTTGGAATAGGATAGAGGTCCTTCGGCTCGCGCGCCAATTGCAGCGCGCTCGCTCAGGATGACAGCACGATTGGATCTTCGCGGTCGGTGCGTTCGCCCACCATCCAGATCAACAGAACAAACGCGGTTATCAGAACGATGTACGCTGCCGCGAAACGCAGCCCTGCACTCCACGCTTGCCCGCGCAGCGTGCTCAGCTCAGGAATCCAGGTCACGAGCTTATACGGCACCCACACGCCCAGCCCTATCAATATGCAGAGCAGCACCCAGTACAGCGGCCTGCGCAACACGCGGAAGGAGCGGCCGATGCGCGCGCCCGAGAAACCGCAAGCCGCGATCGTTGTCGCAACCGGAAGCCAGACCGCAGGTAGCACGATCCACAGCAATACAAAGAACAGCCAGTCGGTGCCGTGCATGACGTTACGCGGTGCGGGCCCGGCATTCACCTTCTGGCGAATCCAGACAGAAAATTGCGGGATGTAGTCACCCACGCTCAGAACAAGCCACGCAATGGCCGCGCCGATGGCAAACCATATTGCCAGCGGAATCATGTGTCGCAGACCACGCCGGAACGCCACGCCGATGGCCGATCCATTGCGAAACTCTGCAACCCTGAACCACGCCAGCGTTCCTGCGCGCAGCCATACGACCAGGAAGATCACCACGAGCGCCAGTACCGCCGACCATGCTACCTGCCAGCCGCGCGCGTCGGGAATCAGCAGCCAGTAATACCAGGCGGCAAGCGCGGCTGCATTGGCAACCAGGTTCAGCAGCCACAGCTTTAATACTCCACTTCGATTTGTGGTGGCTATGCTCATTTCACGCTTACCTTCATGGCGTCGCTGGTCGCCAGGTATTCCGGCTGATACATGGGCTCGACCCGCGTGGGGCTGACGCGGAATTCGCCGGGGTTGACCACCTTCAACAGATACGTGTATTCCTTCTGTCCGCGCGGGAAGTACATGGTGAAGAACGTCGTGCGGTCGTCGTACAGCTCGCGATAACCCCAGCCGCGCGTCCACCAGTTCGGCTTCTCGTCGAGCTCATACAAGTCGTCGCGCGCAATCGACTCCGTCCCTGACGGGATCGGGTCTTCGATCATCAGATAGCGCCACTCATTTCCGCCAACCGTAATGCGCACGGCAAGCGTATCGCCCACCTGCACCGGGCCGTTCAGCGGATCCATGTGATACACGATGCGGTCACCCCGCTGCACCGATGTGAGCTTGTAATACTGCCGCACCACGCTGAGCTGGAAGGTCCCGGTGTTTACCACTTTCGGCTGGCTGGAGTAGTACTCGCCGCGCGTGGACCAGTACAGACCGGCCCTCGCCCTGACTTGCCAATTGCACTTGATTGCTCTCGGGCGCGAGCTGCGAATCGTTGAGCGTGATGGTAGTTGCCGGCGCCAGCGCATTGTCGGCGGTGAACTGCTTCGAGCCAACGCTCTTTCCATTCACGTTTACATTGACCGTAAAGTTCGGCTTCAGCTCTTGCGTATGCCGCAGGTAGTCGGTGAGTCCATAAAGCACATCTGCCGTCTGCTGCGTCGACTCCCAGTAATAGCCCTGGCTGCGATGATCGACCAGATAGAGCGCGGCCTTCGGCAATAGCGGACTTTGCGGGTCGGCGGCGGTAAGCAGCTTCATCGCATAGGCGGTCGCCTGCGGCGTGGTGTCGCCGTAGTAGTCCATCAGATAGTTCGCGTCCGTAGGCCACCAGGCTTGCGCATCATTCTGCTTCACGTTGGATTCAAGCTGCTTCACCAGATCGCCGGCCCGCGAGTCGCCCACTTGGCGCATCGCCAACCCCAGCAGGGCCTGGCCGTACGGGGTCAACGTGGAACGCTGGTTCCAGACCGAATCCAGAACCGTCGCATTCGATTCCGTTCCACTCAACACCAGCGCATACGCCATGTAGGCGCGTAGATCGGTGCGCACGTTTTGCGTTTTCGCGAACTCTTTCAGCAACCATGCGCGGGCGCTTTCGATCATGTCCGGCTTGACGTCGTAGCCGGCCGCCTTCGCCTGCACCAGCCCGGTGAGCACATACGCAGTCATGAACGCAGAGCTATCGTCGGTCTGCCACCAGCCCCATCCGCCATCGGGATGGTGGTAGTTGTAAAGGCGATCGAGTCCAGCCTGTACCTGCTTGTTGAGCACCGCCGGATCGACGTTCGACTTCACCCCGAGCTTCTTCAGCGCCTCGGAGACCAGCACATCGGGCAGGAAGCTCGACATCGTCTGCTCGGTGCAACCGTACGGGTACGAAGTAAGATAGTCGAGCGCACTGAAGACGGTGCCCGCGATAGTCGGCGTCAGCGTGATGGCAAGTTTGCGCGTATTGGGTTCAATACCGGATGGGAACGCCACCGTTTGCGTCGTATCGCTCTTGCTGGCCGCAATTGATCCCGAATTCGCCACCGCCAGTTTCACGCCAAACGGCTCGACCGGCAGCGTCAGCTCCATCGCATCGCTCTCGACATCGGTTAGCGCTTTTCCGAGCACTTTGGCCGAATCCACATCCAGCACGCGCACTCGATAGTCGACCTTCGCCAGCCCTCGGCTCGGTACGGGAACATTTTTCGTTGCGCCATCCAGAACTTGCAGCCCGGTGAATTCCATCGATACCCGCGCCGTCTTCTCCGTCGGCAGATAGTTTTGCACGATGGTCGACAGCACGATCTCATCTCCCCGGCGGAAGAAGCGCGGCACCACCAGGCGCACCATTATGTTCTTGCGAACGATGGTGTTTTCCATCGCGCTGCCCACCTTGGTGTCTTGCGTTACGCCGCGCGTAGTTGCGCGCCACGAGGTGATCGCGTCGGGATAATCGAACTTCACCGTCGCCTTGCCGCCGCTGTCGGTGTCCACGTCGGCAATCCAGTAAGCCGTGTCGGGGAACGCCTTGCGCACCTTAGGCTGTACCAGCTTCTCGGGCTTGAGCTGCGCCAGCGAGCGATGCGGACGTACCGCGGCCAACTCCATCTTGCGATGCCCCGCCTCTCCGCTGAAGTAGTACGTCAGCGAGGTGTCGGTGCTGACCTTGCTGTAGATCGTGCCGTAGAAGGCTTTCAGGATCGGCAGCACGGTCTCGGGCTGAATAGCGTAGATCGCTTCATCCACCACGCTGAGGCTGAACTCCGCCGCCACGGGCTTGCCGCTCGCATCCGTGGCTTTGATGGTGTAGGAGGCGGCTTCTCCCGGCTGATACTGCGGCTTCGATGGCGTGAGATCGACCTTCAGCTCGTGCCGGGTGGGAGGAACTGACAGGCTCTTGCTGCCTTGATACAGCTTGTTGCCACGAATGAACGTCGCCGCAACGTAGAAGTTCGGCGCGTACTCCGGCTTGATTGGCACGTCAACCGTGATGCTGCCGCCGTTACTCTTTACAACCTGCCCCGAATAAAGTCCGTTGCCTTCGGCGGTGACAAGGACAGAAGCAGGCTCTTTGCCGGTGACGATGAGTACGTGCGCCGTCTCGCCGGGAACATAGGACTTCTTGTCGGGTACGATCTGCACCTGCTCGCGCGCCGGACCCGTCCACCACGGGCTCTCACCGGGAGCCCACAAATAGGCGGAGTCCTGCACTTCACGATGCTCAGGTGTCATGGCAAATACGCGCACTCGGAACTCGCCCGCATCGGGGACTGCGAAGTCGACTTGCCCTTTGCCGCTTGCGTCAGTCTGGCCCTGCGTCGTAGAGACCACTTCGCCAGAGCGCTTCTGCCAGTTCCAGCGGCTGATCTCCGCTTTGAAACGCCGTCGCCACCGGCTTCTTGTCGTAGTCCTGGGCCGTGACGTTAATTTTCGCCGTGCCTTCCTTGCTGTACACATACGCGTCGGGCTGAGCGGTCAGGTAGAAGCTGCCATAGGTTGCGATCGCATAGCCGCGTCCTGAGATCTCCCGATTACCCGCGTCAGTCACGCGCGCCTCAATGCGATAGGTCAGGTCCTGATGCTCTTTGCTGACCGTCGGTGGGAATGGTGATCTGCAGCTTGCCGTCGAGGTCGAGAACACCGGAGTTCTCCTGCTCCTGCTCGCCGGCTCCATATTGATCGTACTGGCCTTCCTCGGGCGGACCCTCGTCTCCCTCGCCCATACCTTCGTCTTCGGATGCCTAGCGTCCGGGCGGATAGTACACCGATGTGTGCACCACCCACTTCACCTTTGCGTTGGTCACCGGCTCCCCAAAGTAGTAGCGCGCGTCGATGGTCGCCTTGATGGGCTGCCCTTGCAGCACGCGGGCCGTCTGTGCCGTGACTTTCACGGCATATTCCGGCTTCTTGTAGTCCTGGACCGAGAAGCTGGATCCCTCGACGTAACGCTCGCCCATCTGCATGGAGAGGTAATACGTCCCCAGGTGCGCCTCGGCCGGAATCGTGTAGTCCCAGTGCGCGGAACCGTAGTCGTTGAGCTTGGCCGTATCGTTCCAGATAGGCTGATAGGTCTGCGGATCGCGCAACTCAAGGCTCACCTGACGGTCCTGCGGCAGTGTGTAGCCGATTGGGTTCTCGGCACGAATGATGGTCTTGAAGTGCACCGTGTCCCCCGGCCGGTACACTGGGCGATCGGTGTAGGTATAGCCGCGCAGATTGCGGTCGGGGCCACTGCCCAGGTTCCACGCACCGGGAGTGTTGATGGCAAATTCGTCGCCGTGCGTCGCCAGCACTGCGACGTTCTCCGGCTTCTCATCGGTGATTTGCTTGTCGAGTATTCCCTGCGCGTCAGACTGCCCGGAAGCGACCTCCTGCTGGTCGATCCAGACCTTCACTTGCCCGCCCGAAATCGGATCACCGCTCTGACGATCGATTACGAAGCTGAGCAGACGACCCGGCGCCGCCTTGGTGATGATGGCAATCCTGGTTACGACGATGATCGTGTAAGCCCGCAACGAGCCGTTGGTCGCCTCAACCAGATAAACGCCCTTGTCGCTGACCGGAATCTTGACGACCTGACTCTCCCAGGGCTGATGCGTGCCGGCAGTCCACTTCCATACCGAAACGACTTGCTGCTGGTTGAGCACCGGAACCTGAGCGTAGTTCTCGACCTGCGGACCCCGCTTCTTCGGCTGTTCGGCTTCGCCGAGTCGCCAGAGGCGAATCTGGTGTCGGTTTTCGACGGAGAACTGAGCCCGAACCAGATCGCGGATCCACGCCCAGATGCTGTGCTTCCAGGCATGGAATTTCTCCAACCGGGTGTGCGGTTGCTTTGGCAGAGCGGGAGCGCGCCCGCCAAAACTGTGCAGCTCTTGCAGTTGGCTGAAGAACTTTACGGGATCATTGACACGATAGACGCGAAATTCAAGCTGCTTGACGTTGTGACTGTAGACCGCAACTTCTGGCTTCTCGCCCAGCATGTAGGTCTGCTGGCTGCTCAAGGAAAAGTACGGCTCGCCAGCCTCCTCCTGGGCGTCTGCACAAATTGGCACGAACATCGCGAGACAGCAAAGCGCGATAGCAAGCCCGAGGCGGACGGTGCGCATCACTGGTCACCCCGCAGAATGTTCCAGCGATACACACCAAGGAACGCCGGATTCGACGCCGCCGGACGCCAACGAGCATCCGGAAAGTTCATGAGCTCGGAAACTGTCAGGCGGCGGATCTCCCCAGGCTCTTTGCCCTGCGGCCCTGTGTGATAGACGAGATACTGCTTCCGGGCCAGGCTCAATCTGGCTTGCGCCGAGGAAGATCATGGCGTGATACGTAATGTGGCCTTCGGACTGGCGAAAGAAGAGCAGGTCGCCGGGACGGGCGTGGCCGAGATCCCGTCCCACACTGTAGGTATCGTCTCTCCAGAGGGTCTTGGCATCCGCAAACTCAGCGAACATGCCCGTGCTCAAGTCGGCATCCTGAAAGCTGCCGTCGCGGACTCGAAAAATCGCAGCCCCTAACGGAGTGTGCGGGTAGTGATACTGGTGCACTTGGCCGGACCGGGCCGGTACCGGCAATGACATGCCGCTAGCCCATGCGGAATCGTGCTGGCGCAAGGCTTCGCGGTAGCTGAAGCGCAGCAAAGAGGCACAATCATCAATCTCGCCGGGCAGCCTTGTTCCCCGGTAATATTGCGACTCGGCAAGCATCGTAAACCAGCCACGAAAAGCAGTTCGGTCAGCCGGGTCATGCAAGCGCTGGAAGTCTGGAGTGCCATCGCCAAAGGAGTCGTTGAAGTCGGGCGTGATGACGACCTCGACCTCCTTAGGCGGCGCGCCTTCGGCACTCACGCGGAGCGCGCTCTTACCAGGCATGACTCCAGCGCGAACCGTTACGGTGGCGTCGTGCCCGCTCGCGATTACCGATTCCACGGTGACCTTGTGTTCGTCCTCGGACTCGACCTTCAGGTTGCGAATGCCTTCACCTGTCTCGTGGAGCTTCAGTTCCGTAGTGGTGAATCCGTCAGCCGGAAGCGTGGATTGCAAGAGCTGCAACTGCAAAGAAGCAGGCGCGAGGGCGTGACGCAGGCTGAAGGCGCACACGACAATAACGAACGCGACTACGCACAACACTGCGAACCAGCGAGGCACGCCGCGCATGGAAGAATGGTCCTCCGTGGGTGAGCGGATTATAGCGCGACGGGTGAAAGACGCGACAGCAACATGACAGCGCGTTGCAACTATCTTGCAGCCAGCGCTCGCAGCTCGGCCAGCAACCGCTCGACTTCCTCGGCGGTGTTGTAGTGCACCAGCCCGATGCGCAACATGCCGCCGCTTTGCTGCACACCGAGTCGCTCGGCCAGATCGACGGCATAGTAGTTGCCGTCCCAGGTAAAGATCCCGTGCTCCCCTAAATGTACGGCAAGCTCCCGTGGTGTGAAGCCCTGCATGCGAACCGCTACGGTCGGAGTACGCTGATCGAACTTGGCGGGGTCCTTGATGCCGAAAAAGGTCAACCCCGGAATTTCGAGCAGACCGCTGATCAGCCGCTCGCTCAGGTCGCGCTCATATTGAGCGATCGCCTCGTACGCTGCCGCCAGCGCTTCCCGGCGCGTTCGAACGTCCGGAGCATGGTGCCTGCCCAGATCGGCGAGATACTCAATGGCTGCGATGACTCCTGCCATACCCTCGTGGTTCTGTGTCCCACTCTCCCACCGGTCAGGCAGTTGCTCGGTACAGGCGCGCAGCTTATAAGGCCGCAGGCGCTGCAAGTGCTCGCGTTTGCCATACAGCACCCCGAGGTGCGGACCGAAAAACTTGTAACTGGAACACGCCAGGAAATCGCAGTCGAGCGCGCGCACATCGATGAGCCCATGCGGAGCAAAGTGTACGGCATCAATGAATGCCATTGCGCCAACTTCGTGCGCCAGCCGTACCACTTCGCCTACGTCGTTGATGGTACCTACCGCGTTCGCCGCGTATCCAACGGCCACCAGGCGCATGCTGCGCCGTATCTTGGCCTGAACGTCGAACATGTCGAGGGTGCAGTCTGCGAGCTTGATGTCAACCGTGCGCACTTTCGCGCCACGCTCTTCTAACGACACCCATGGGGACACATTGGCGTCGTGATCAAGTACGGTGACCAGCAACTCGTCACCGCTCTTCAACTCGCGGCCAATGGCGCGACTCAAGGCAAACGTGAGCGACGTCATATTGGCGCCGAATACGACTTCATCGGCGTCGCAATTGAAGAAGTCGGCCATGGTGGCATGAGCGCCTGCGTAGATCTCATCGGTACGCTCGCTGGTAAGGAACGCGCCGTGGGTATTTGCGTTAGAAGTCGCAAGGTATTGGGCGATGGCATCGATCACCCGTTGCGGTACTTGCGTGCCGCCAGGCGCGTCGAAGAAAACTGCGGGGCGGCCATTCACCATCTGTTGCAAGGCGGGAAACTGCGCCCGAGCCCACTCGACATCGAACCTGGCGACGACTGCGGGTTTCGCTTTGGAAGACATTCTAGAAACTCCTGACTGCGTTTATAAAATCGGACAACATGCCGTAAGCGGTCGCCTCCGGCCCGGGATCGCGCTCGCTGATGAACAATTCGCGAAAGACGTCAGTTTCAAATCCGACGGCCAGCGAGGTCCCTCGTACCGAATAGAGCGGATCGTCCGGCCCGATGCGCTCGGGCGCAACCGATGCTGTGATCCTGCCGTCGCTCTCTCGCATTGCACGGCCAATCAACTTCCAAGTCTCGCCTGTTTTCCGCGCGTTGTGCAACCTCTCGGCCGAAATGTCACGGATCCCGGTTCGCTTGACGTCGGCTATCGAGAGATTTCCGCCCATAAGAACGTTCACCAACCCGACCACCTTCACCGCGGCGTCTATTCCGTCGATGTCGTTGCCGGGATCGGTCTCGGCAACGCCGAGCCGCTGTGCTTCGCGAACGGCGTCGTCGAACGAAGTGCCGGATTCCATGCATTCCAGTATGACGTTAGTCGTGGAACTAAGCACACCGCGAAAGCCGCGCAGATCGAGCGCCGGCAGAGCTTCACGAAACAGCGAGAAAACCGGCGCGCCATCCATCACAGCCGATTCGTAATAGAAGCGGCGGGCCTGTGATTTCGCCAACTCCGTCAGTTCTTTGTGCGCGTACACCACCGGGCCTTTGTTCGCGCTGATGGCGTGCGCTCCGGCTTCCAAGGCTGCGCGAATGTAGCTAATAGCTGGCTCCCCCGTCTCGGCGTTCAGAGAACTGGCTTCGAACAGTGCATCGGGCTCGGCGGCGGCGAGCCATTCATGGAGACCGCTAGCCTTATTCGACTCTGAGTAGTCGGCATTCAGCAACCTTTCCTCGGTGAATCCTTCCGGCGCAACCAGCCAGCCGAGACGGCGTGTTGCCACACCGGTGATACGGTAAGCAATGCCATACCGCTCCCGCAGATCGGCACTCTTGCGGTCAAGGAGCCCGACAAAGCTTCGGCCGACATTGCCGAATCCGATCAGGCAAAGATTGAAGGTGCGGATAAGAATCGCTCCTGGCCGGTTTTTGGCGCCTGCCAGTATTCTAAATAGCGAAGGAGAACGAACATTACCGAGATGGAATCAGCTTCCCTACAGCGAGCTGCGGAACAGCGCGCGATGATCACCATCGATGGCAAGCGCCTGGAGACGCTATGGATCGAACCGCGTGTAGAAGGCTTGCCAACCGTCGTCATGCTGCACGAAGGACTCGGATCGATTGCGCTCTGGAAGGACTTCCCACAGCGATTGGCGGAGCGCACGGGCTGTGGCGTGCTGGTGTATTCGCGTTACGGACATGGCAACTCCGACCGCCTGCTCGAAAAGCGCCCTGTGAGCTTCATGCATCACGAGGGCCGGATTGTTTTAGCGGAGTTACTGGAGGCGTTCGGTATCGCGCGGCCAATTCTCTTCGGGCACAGTGATGGCGGTTCGATTGCGCTGATCTATGCAAGTACGTTTCCCGAATCCCCTCGGGCACTGATTCTGGAGGCGCCGCACGTGTTCGTCGAAGACCTCAGCGTCGAGAGCATCACGGCAGCGAAGGTCGGCTTTCAGACCACTGACTTTCGCAAGAAGCTCGCGCGATACCACGCGCACGTAGATGAGACATTCTGGGGATGGAACGACATTTGGCTTGATCCTGAGTTCCGGTCCTGGAACATCGAATCGTACCTGGGCGCGATTCGCTGTCCCATTCTCTGCATTCAGGGCGAACAGGACGAATACGGCACACCCGCACAGGTGGAAGCTATTCGCAGTCGCATTCCCGACACGGAACTTGTTATGCTTGCCGATTGCAAACATTCGCCGCATCGCGACCAGCGGGGGAAGACACTGGTGGCGGTAGAGAGGTTTGTACAAACGTTGAAAACTGAGAAGTCCTGACGAGGTTGGGTTTCAAGTATCAGGTGTCAGGTCTCAGACATGAGCTCACACACGAAGCGCTTTGACTAATACCTGATAGCTGAGACCTTCTATGTCCGACTGGGTACACACATTCAAAGGCGCGGTGCTGGCTTCGGAATACGACTTCGCCAGCCACATGAACTCGCACATGTACGTTTCGCGTTTCGATCAGGCGACGTGGTTTCTGCTGCACGCCATCGGGCTGACGCCGGCGTCCATGCAGGAGGAGAACCTTCGCATCGCCATCGTGCGCCAGAACTACCAGTTTCTCGAAGAGCTGCGCGGCGGCGAGCTAGTGGTCATCAAAAGCGGATTCCTTGCCGTCGGCGAAAAGTACTTCCGCTTTCTTCACCAGATGTACAACGACGTATCGGGCAAGATGGTGGCCACGTCCGATTGTGTCGCTGTGCAGGCCAGCCTCGACGAGGGCAAGAGCGTGGCCCTTGCGCCGGGATTACAGGAACGCGCCAAAGCCCACCTGGTCACGGCCAATGTACCGCTCAACGTTGAGTTGGGGTGAGGGACATCACGGCACCGGGTATGATAAACATGTGACAATTCAGTTCACCGCTGTCTTTCGCCGCGTGCCGGAAGGCTACATTGGCTTTGTTGAGGAGCTTCCCGGCGCTAATACTCAGGGCGCCACGCTCGAAGAGGCTCGCTCCAACCTTCAAGAAGCTATAGCTCTGGTGCTTGAGTCGAATCGCGCATTGGCCCAAGAGGCAGCGGGTACAGACGAGGTGATTCGCGAAACGCTCACGGTCAGAGGGTGAAGCGCCGCGATCTTGTTCAACACCTGTTGCAACACGGATGCGAGCTGTTGCGGGAAGGCGCTAATCACTCAATCTATGTGAATCGTGCCGTCGGCAAGACATCGGCAGTTCCTCGGCACTCTGAGATTGATGATTTTCTCGCCCGGAAAATCTGCAGAGATCTAGGCGTTCCGTCGGCGTAAGACGGAATTGTCGACAGAAAAGCCTTGCAATTACAAATCGAAAAACTTGTGTACGGCGGTGACGGGCTGGCACGCTTGCCCGCGGACGACAAAGGTCCCGGCAAGACAATTTTCGTGCCTTTCGTTATCCCGGGCGAAAAGGTCGACGCGTCGCTGGTTGAAACCCGTCCCGGATTTGCTCGCGCCCGCCTCGACCAAATCGTCGAGTCTTCCGCCGAACGCGTCGATCCCGGCTGTCCCTACTTTGGACGCTGCGGAGGGTGCCAGTACCAGCACATCGACTACCCGGCCCAGCTTCGCTACAAGACTGAGATCCTGCGCGAGACGCTGCGGCGAACCGCCAAGCTGGAGTTGCAATGCGAGATCCAGGTACATGCGGCTGAGCCATGGCAGTATCGCAATCGCACTCGAATGCGCATGCAGCCCGCGCCGAACTTCCAGCTCGGCTATCATCGCAATGCTTCGCACGAGGTGCTTCCCGTAGAGCAGTGTCCGATTAGTTCGCCACTGATCAACGAGGCCATTCGCGCGATATGGACGCTGGGCAACGGTGGCGCCGTTCCGCCGTCGGTTCACGGCATTCAGTTCTTCGCCAACCACGACGACCAGCAGATGCTGGTTGAGCTTTACGTGCGCCCCGGGAGCGACGCTCGGGAGTGCCAGCCCTTCGCAGCGGCCCTGCGTCAAGCGCTGCCTAAGGTTGAGGGCGTTGTGGTGTTCATAGGCTCGCCGGTGGAGGACGACTCACGCCAGTTTGCGCCCCTGACTTCGGTGCATCCCGAGCCAGGGCAGGCCATCGGCGATGGGGCGATGCAATACCGGGTTGCCGGTCACGAGTTTCGAGTCAGCGCGGGATCCTTTTTTCAGACGAACCGACTTCTCATAGAAGAGCTGGCGCGGATTGCCGTCGGGAAGTACAAAGGCCGGGCCGCGCTCGATCTCTACGCCGGGGTGGGACTGTTCACCTTGCCTCTGGCGCTGAGTTTCGACGAGGTCCTGGCGGTGGAAGCATCACCGCAGTCCCTCGCGGACTTGCGCCATAATGCCGCGCCGAATGTGAAGCCCATCCGCGCTACGACCGAAGCCTTCCTCATCGAACGCGGGCCCAAGCTCGCGCCCGATCTCGTCCTCGTCGATCCGCCTCGCGCCGGGCTGGGCGAAAAGACCGCGCGGGCGCTAGGACGTATGTCCGTGCCGCGTGTGACCTATGTCTCCTGTGATCCGGCAACGCTCGCGCGCGACTTGCGCGTGCTGTTAGAATCGGGCTTCAAGGTGGAGCAAGCGCACCTGGTGGACCTGTTTCCGCAAACCGCGCACATGGAAACGGTCCTGCACCTGGCGCGTTAGCTCGCCCGGAGATTTCATGTACGCGCTCGCTATCATTCGCTACCGCAAGCCGCTGGAAGACGTGCTGAAACACAGTGACTCTCATCGCGCCTACCTGCAAGGACTGAAGCTGGAAGGCCTGTTGATTGCATCGGGACCTCTTGTCCCGCGCAATGGCGGCATGCTGCTGTTGCGAGTTCCTGATAACGAAGCGCAAGCGACCCTCGACAGCATCCGCGACAACGATCCGTACACACGGTTCGGACTCGCGCAATATGAACTGTGGCCCTGGGCTCCCAATATCGGCGCCGAGGATCTGGACCGCTTATAAGGCGTCACACAAACGGGTAGCGCGCCCACTCCCCGAAAGCGGGCTGTAGAGGATTGCCGTCGGACTCCACCGTTGCGAACGGCGTGCGCGCATCCGCCTGCGTGCGCCGGATGTATTGTGGCGGTAAAGAACCCCTCTTTATCGCAGCCGTGGCCTTTGCCTGCGGCATCATCGCTGAGAACTACCTTTGGCGTTCGCCTATCGTCTGGCTGCTCGCACTTTCCCTTGCCTGTGTGGGCGCGCTGATCTTTCGCCGGAGGGGCCCCGAGCAACTGGCTTATCCCTCTCGTCCTGATTGCCGTCTTCGCTGCTGGAGCTTTTTACCTCCAGGCTTTCGATGCCGCCCAGAGCACGCCGCCCGACCTGCAGGCGTTCGCGACCGGTGAAGGGGAGGTGACCATCACAGGCCACGTAATACGAGAGGGTTTGGTGCGCGACAGTCCTTACGGCGGCAAGCAGGAATCGGTCGACCTCGAATCCGAAGAGCTCGCGACGGCTAACCGAACCAGCAGTGCGCACGTTGGCGTCCGGCTCACAATTTATAGCCGGGAATCCGAAGAAATTGCGGCCGAGCAGGGTAGCGCTGGGCCGTTGCAGGTCTTTACCTACGGTGAGCGGCTTCGCCTTCCGGCAAAGCTGAGAATGCCGCGCAACTACGGCGACCCGGGCGCGCTCGATCTGGTGGGCTATCTCGCCTCGCAAGGCATTCGGCTGACCGGATCGGCGCGAGCCACGCAGGTCGAGGTCCTGCCCGGCTTTGCGGGCAGCAGCATTGGCCTGTGGCGGGCGCGGGCGCGGCGTAGCATTCTTGCCCACATCCAGGTCCTGTGGCCTGGAGAGCGCAGCGCTCTGATGCAAGCCATGATCATCGGCGGCCGGGCGTTTTTTGGACGTGAGGTGAAGACTAACTTCCAGCGCACCGGCACGTATCACATCCTGGTCGTCTCTGGAATCAACGTCGGCATTCTCGCCTTCGCGCTCTTCTGGGCGTTGCGCAAGCTGCCCTTCGGAGAAACCGCAGCCACGGTGCTGACGATTCTCCTCTCGTGGGGATACGCCTTCGTCGCCGATCTTGGCTCGCCCATCATTCGCGCGACGATCGTGCTGAACATCTATCTGCTCACACGTCTCCTGTTTCGAGATCGCGCCGGACTGAACGCCCTGGGCATTGCGGCGCTTGGAATTCTGCTGGTGAATCCACGCACCCTTTTCGAAGCCAGTTTTCAACTGACATTCCTATCCGTCATTGCTGTGGCAGGCATTGCAGTCCCTGTGTTGCGACGCTCGATCTACCCGTTGCAAACGGGCCTCAGGAACCTTGACTCACCCGCTTTTGACTACAGCTTTCCGAGTAAGGGAGCGCAGTTTCGCTCTGACCTTCGACTGGTGCGCTGGCAGCTGGCCGAGGTCGTGGGCAAACCTGTCGCGAATTTCATGACGGTGCGAGCGGCCTCCGTGATGCTCGCTGCGGCGGAGCTGGTGATCGGGTCAATGATCATCCAGTTTGCCCTGACGCTGCCGATGGCGTGGTACTTCCACCGGGCTCACGACGCTGTCTCTGCCTGCGAATGCGCTTGTCATTCCGATCGCCGGAGTGCTCCTGCCCACGGCAGTGGTGGCGGTCGCGCTGTCTTATGTCTCGGGATGGCTCGCCTGGGTTCCCGCCCAAATCACAGCGTACTCGCTCGACCTGCTAACCGGGACCGTGCGGCTCTTCGGGCACTTCCGGCTTTCTGACCTGCGGGTTCCGACACCTGCGGTGGCAATGTGCCTCGTCGCTGCTGCTGCTGTCTGTGCGGCACTATTATTGGCGCGCCGGGGACCAGGCCAGAGAGCCGTTGGATTGGCGATTCTGGCGGGCGCTGCCTTCGCACTGGTACTGCTACCCCCCAAGCCGCAGCTGCAACCCGGGGTGCTGGAGATCACGGCAATCGATGTCGGGCAGGGCGATTCGCTGCTGATCGTGACACCCGAGAACAAAACCTTGCTCATGGATTCCGGGGGCCTGGGAGCAACGTCGCGCTCCGACTTCGATGTCGGCGAAGAAGTCGTAGCTCCCTATCTATGGTCGCGCGGTATTCGTCGGCTCGATGTTGTGGCCATCTCCCACGCGCACTCCGATCACATCGGAGGAATGCGCAGTATCATCGCCAACTTCCGTCCACGCGAGCTATGGTACGGAGTCGAATCGCCGACCCACGACTTCGCCGCGGTCGAGAAAACTGCCAAAGATTTTGGCCTCACGTTGACCGCCCACTACTCCGGCGAAGAGTTCGATTTCGGGGGAGTAAAGATTCGCGTGCTCAATCCCCAGCCCGGATGGGAGCCGCGGGATCCTGCGCAAGACGATGAGTCGCTCGTGCTGCACCTGCAATACGGCGAGACCTCAGCCCTGCTGGTAGGTGATTCGCACTACCGCATTGAGAAGCTGCTGATTGATGAGAATCCGCAAGCTGACCTGCTCAAAGTCGGGCATCACGGCAGCCTGACGTCCAGCTCGCCTGAGTTTCTGGCAGCGGTGCATCCGCGGTTCGCAGTGGTATCCGCAGGCTTTTACAACCCCTTCCGGCATCCCCGGCCTGAGGTGATGGAGCGCTATGCCGCTTCGCATATCACGACCTACCGCACTGATCTGGCAGGAGCCGTTTCATTTTACCTGGATGGGAAAACGGTGACGGCTAGACCGGTTCCTCGCTGACCGCCTCGTCATCGGGTATGTCGGTGCGGGACTCTTGGATCAGCCGCGCGGCTTCCTGCGCCTGCTCGGCGCGAACCAGAACGATGACGCCTCCAACGCCGGGCAGCACGTCTTGCGGCGCATCCAGGTTCTCGATCATGGCTTCTATGCCGTTGGCTTCGAGCAGTCCACGAACCACCATCGCCTCCGACTCCTGCTCGGTATCGAAGACCTTTACCAGTTCCTCGTGTGATTCCTGCGTGTCCTTCTGTTCGTCCAAATCTGCCATATGTACTTCCTCCTGGACTGGTGCAACTGGGTGCTGTTTCAAGGTTGAGCACTCCCCGACTTCTCGAATGCAATTCGCCTGAATCGGTGTATGATGCAGCCCAACGGTTCAGCGCAACGGTGAGATGGCGTCCAACATCCAATTGTAATGAAAGCCGGTGTGGTACGGCGCCAGCGCCTTTACTGCCAGGCCTTTTCTATTAGAGGACCTAGATGGAGCTACCAGAGCGGAACGAGGCACCAAAACCGCAGCCCACAGCCAGTGAAGTTCAGGAGCAAGAGGAAGAACGGCGTAAGCTTCGACGGCTCCAGATCATGATGAACATGGTGATGTCGGTCATTAGCCAGGACGATAACCTCACGGTGGAAGAGGCGGCCGAGATGGTAGCCAACACCAAGCGGGCCGCACTGGCCATGTTCCCCGACAAGGAGTTCGCCTACGACATCCTGTACAAGCCAAGACTGCAGCGGCTGATGGCGGAACGTTTCCGGCTTCAGTAAACGGCCCGGTTTGCAGGGTGAGCTCTCACCCGTGCCACACGCGCTACAATGTCCGCGATGGATTCCCTGTACCTGAGCCTCTGGTTTCCTACGTTCCGTGAGTCTGAAATGATTGCGCGCGCTGTGTCGGTGCTGCGCCAGTTTCCGTTTTCGATGCTGCGCGAAGGAGTCACCTACCTCTCGGTCCATCCCGTTGCCTGGAGTGAGCCGACGATACTTGAAAGGCGCTTTGATCCCGGCGTCTCCCCCGAGGAGGCAGGAGAAGTCGCGCAGGAATTCGCGCATGATGACTACGCGCTGGTGTTCGAGGCTTTCTGGGATTTATGGGTACCGAACGAGGACGAGCACGGTGAAGCCTGGGTGCAACGTCCCTTGGCGGTGAAGTTTCTGGTCCACGGCGTTGAGTTCGACGAGGGAACCTATATCGACGACGGACATATCCAAGTCGAGTTCGGGTTCGAAACGCCGTTCTTGCTCGAAGGTCTGGGCCTCGCTACCGACTACGAAATGCGCATCCGGAACAACGTCGCGAAGCTTGTCGCCTTCTCCACCGCGGTGGAGCGGCACTGCGGTATCAGCGGTCGCGTGCTGTGGTCGGAATCGGAAGACAACCTGGCACAGAAACTGATCGCGAGATTGCAGCAGACGCATTGAAGGCAGTTGTCAGCTATCAGCTCGTCCGCTGCCAGCCACCAGCTACCGGCTACCAGGCGCCGGCTTAACCCCAATCCCTCTTGTCATCCTAAGAGTTTGTGACTCTATTGAAAGTTGACGAACTTTGCCCGCGTAAACTGCTTGTTTTCAGTACCGCAATTTGCGCGAAATCAAGAGAGTCACAAGCTCTCAGCGAAGCGAAAGACCTGCTTTTGCTTCCAGTTGCGAAGATGTTGGCGGTGTTGGCTGTTACGAATTAGGCGCGTTTGACCTTACGTTGTTGCACGAGAGCTGCTTACGTCTTGAGCAATCTCAGGCTCTGTGCTATCTCTCGTGCCACAGCCTCCGGCGACTTGCAATCCGAAACAACCGTCAAATCGGCGGTACGATAGATTGGCAGACGCTCTCCGTAGAGCCGCACAAAAGCTTGGCGGTCGCGCGCCAGCGGTCGAATCGTTTCGCTCGGCTCACTGCCCTCGGGACAGCATCGTTGTAGTAGTGTTTCTGCCGAGGCCTCTAGGAAAACCACGTCGGCTTCCGCTGTACGTAACATCTCAACATTACGCGCCTGCACATAGGTTCCTCCGCCACTTGCCAACACCATCGGTCGCGGGCCGGTTGCGAGCACGGAGCGAAGGCTGGCTGTCTCAATCTCGCGGAATCCCAGCTCTCCCTGGCTGGTGAAGATCTCGCGAATCGTGCGGCCTGCGGAACGCTCAATCTCGCAGTCGAGGTCAACAAAAGTCCAGTCCAGCAGCAATGCCAGCTCGCGTCCCACGCTGCTCTTGCCGGATCCCATAAATCCGGTGAGGACGATCACGGAGTGTTTGCAATCAGAGGGCACTAGGAAGGAGGGCGCTCCAAGTCGGCGATGATGCCGGTGCTATCCAAACGATCGACTCCGCCCAAGTCGATAATGAAGTGGCGAAACTCGCGCAGACCTCGGTGGATGGACGCCTCCAGCGCTTCCAGCTCTTCGCCCGGCCACAATGCGCCTACTACACCGAATGACGTACGCCCTGCCACAGTGGCGTGCATCAACTGACGGTGACAATAGGCCCTCTTGTCAAATGCACACTGTAACACCGTGGACCGAGATTTTTGCAAATCGAGAAATCTTTCCGGCTCGTTTTGCCGGTGAGGCAAATCATGGGGACCCGGTGGGCCAAGCCGGCGCAGGCTAACAGTTGTTGGCGGCCCATCTTTACTGATATGGTTTCGGGGTTTCCGCTGTTTCGCTTACGACGCGAATGGCGGAGCGGATTTTCTTTCGCGAGGAGGTTCGTGCGAGCGAATTTTGCTCCCGATCCTGCGGAGTACAATCTGCCAGGTTTCTGACCCCGTACTGCTTATGGGAACGATCGATAATCCGGGAATGCATCGCGCCGACACCAGCGACGATATGCGGCTCATCGCCCGTATTCGCGCCGGCGAACAGGGCGCAATGTCGGAGCTATATGATCGCTATTCCAGCGTGGTGTACGGTGTAGCGCTGCGCGTCTTGCAGGACGCCGCCGCCGCCGAGGATGTGCTCCAGGACATTTTCTTGCAGCTATGGCGGAAGCCCGACGCATTCGACAGTAGCCGCGGAAGCATGGTCGCGTGGCTGGCCGTCATCGCACGGCACAGGGCAATCGACCGGCTGCGGCAGCGCCGGCCGGAAACAGACATTGAAGAGGTTGTCATTGCCGGCGGCTCCGACTTACGCGACGAAACCGAGCGCTCGCTGGTGATTGAGAAGGTGCGCGAAGCCCTGGGCGAGATGAATGCCGATCAGCGCAAAGCGCTGGAGCTGGCGTATTTTCAGGGTCTGACCCACACCGAGATTGCCGAGAAGACCGGCGAGCCTCTGGGAACGATCAAGACCCGCATTCGTAGTGGACTGCAGGCCTTGCGTGCGAGGTTTGCATAGTTCGAACATGAGGAAGCACGAACAATTCGTGGATGAGCTGGCGCTTTACGCGCTCAACGAGCTGCACGGCAGCGAGCTCGCAGGAGTTCGAGCAGCACCTGGACACGTGCGCCTCGTGCCGCCGCGAGTTGCAATCGCTGCGCAGCGATCTGGGTCTGCTGGGATTGTCGGTGGTCGGTCCCCAGCCGCCTGCGCGCAGCAGGGACCGGCTGATGCGAGCGATCGCGGCAGAACCGCGCGGAGTCTCGGCGCGTGAGCCACGAGCCACGTCTGGGCGCATGGGCTTCTGGTGGCAGTGGATTCCGGCGGCCATCGCCCTGGCGGTCATCGCGTTCGCCATCAGTCTGCGGCAAAGCAATCAGAGCCTGAACGATCAGCTTGCCGAGTTGCGCAATCGCTTTAACGGTCAGAAGGTCACGCTTGCCCACGCACAGGAGAACATGCGCCTGATGCTGGCGCCCGACGCGGTTCACGTGTCTTTAATTCCGCCGAAGGCAGGCAAGCAGCCCAATGCGACAGCGATCGTCAGCCCATCGCAGCAGCGAATGACGCTGATGGCGAGCAATCTGCCGCCGGTGCCTCCCGGCAAAGCATATGAGCTGTGGGTGATTCCTCCGCAGGGCGCTCCCGTGAACGCTGGTGTCTTCAAGCCCGATGAGCATGGCAATGCGGTGATGCTCGATCATCCGCTGCCCGGCGGCGTCCAGCCGAAGACTTTCGCGCTAACGGTGGAAGACGAAGCCGGATCTGACAAGCCGACGTCGCCGATCGTGATTGTCGGGAGTATGGGAGAGGGACAGTAAGACCCGATGAGGAGAATACTGGCGCTGCTGATTCTCTTCGTTTCAGCTTGTTGGACCGCTCGCGCTCAAAGCATCTATTACAACCCAGTTTCGCAGGAGATCGTTGAATCTCGTCTCCATAAATACGGCGGTAAGGACAGTGAGCGTGAAGCGACCCTGAAGCAAATGTTCGCTGAGGCTGGATGTGATGATCAGCGCGTTTCCGAGCAGGCTGTAAAGCGATCGAAGCTGCCAAACGTGATTTGCGTTCTTCCCGGAAACTCCGAAAAGGTCGTGATCGTCGGGGCGCATTTCGACCACGTGTCGGATGGCAGTGGAGTCGTCGATAACTGGAGCGGAGCAGCCTTGCTGCCCTCTCTTTATCAGGCCCTGAAGGACCACCCGCGCAAGCACACGTTCATCTTTATTGGCTTCACCGACGAGGAGAAAGGCGAAATCGGATCTCAGTACTATGTCCACCAGATGACGAAGGAGCAAGTCGCCGCAACGGATGCCATGGTAAACATGGATACTCTTGGGCTCGCTCCGACAGAGATCTGGATGAGCCATTCCGACAAGCAGCTAATCAAGATGCTTGCCCAAGTTGCCAAGGCTACCAACCTGCCCTTGACCGGAATGGATGTGGACCAGGTCGGCACGTCGGACTCCGAACAATTTGCGAAGCGCAATATTCCTCGCATTACAGTGCATTCGCTAACGCAGGAAACCTGGAACGCGGGAATTCTCCACACGAACAAGGACCAGATTTCAAAAATCAAGATCGGCGACTATTACCAAAGCTATTGCCTAGTCGCAGCGTATCTCGCGTATCTGGACGAAGGTTTGCACGCCACTGACACGCCATCGTCCAGCACCGCGCCGGCTCATTGACTTGACCCTTCGCCCGACATAAGATTGCGCCCCACTCAACGTGTCCTGACGCAGATCGCGCCCGAAAGGACTGGTTCCGATGCCCAAGGTCAAAGCCAACAACATCACAATGAACTACGACCAGCAGGGATCCGGAGAGCCGCTCATTCTCCTTCCATATCTGGCCGCCGATCACGCATGCTACGCCTTCCAGGTGGCAGAGTACGCGAAGCACTTTACCTGCTTCTCGATTGACCTGCGAGGAACGGGTGAGACAGACAAGCCCGAAGGCGCGTACTCCACGGAGCTACTGGCGGACGATGTTGCCGCTTTCATGCAAGCTGTGGGAATCGAGAAGGCGCATGTCTCAGGCCTCTCTCTCGGCGCCGCTATTGGGATGTGGCTCGCGGCAAAGCATCCCGACAAGGTTCAGTCGTTGTCGCTGCATGGCGGCTGGACGAAGACGGACCCCTTCATAAAGACGGTGCTTGAAGGGTGGCAGATATTAGCCAATGCGCTGCCGAGTGTCCCTAAGATGGTCACTCTCGCGATCTTTCCCTGGTGTCTGACGCCCGAACTCTATGCAGCCAAGCCGGACTATATCCAAGCCTTGGTGGACTTTGTGATGAGTCGGCCGGCACAGCCGTTGGCAGCTTTTATGCAGCAGTCGCAAGCCGTCCTGGGCCACGACGCGGAAGCTCAACTCGGCAAGATCACCGCGCCAACACAGATAACGATCGGACGGTACGACCTGTTAACCTCGCGCTTTGCCGAGCCGATGAACCGCGCGATTCGCAACTCCGAGATGCTGATTTTTGAGGGGTGTGCGCACGCACCGATGTACGAAAAGGTCGAGGAATTCAATCAGAAGACTCTACAGTTCTTGCAGCGACACGCGAATGCGGCCATCGCGTAACGCGGCAATAGATTGCGAGTGCCGCGGGAGGCAAACTGCAGGTCCCTCGGCTCCTCGTCCGCCGGAGGGGGACTTGTCGCTCGGGATGACAGCCTGGAGAAGATCATGAGTTTAGATGCGCTGCATGAGAACGCTCGGCTTAGACGAACGAAATGACGCGTTCCATTCGTCCCCCCGGGGTTACCGCTCTCAGCCTCTTCTTTGTATTCGGGATGGTGATGAGCGGACTTGCTGCGTGCATGCTGTTATTTCCCGGGAGCGCGCTGGAGCCTCTGTGGCGTTTGAATCCCCGCGCGCGTGAAGGCTTCGCTGTTATGGGAATACGGGCGGTGCTGTTGATGGCGCTGGTCTGCCTCGCCTGCCTGGTGGCGGCACTTGGCCTGTGGGGCTGCACTCGCTGGGGCTTCTGGACCGCCCTCTCCATTCTTGCAATCAATCTGGCGGGCGACACAACCAACGCGCTGATTATGGGCGACTGGCGCACCCTGATCGGACTGCCGATTGGCGGCTTCATGATCTGGTATCTGCTGAAGCAGCGGCAGCTATTCACCGGGTAGCCTCATCGCGGGCCACGCTCCCCAAAGGAGGGATCCCAACGAACCGGGATCCCTTTACTTCAACCGGCCTAACGTCGCTGGAGTTCCGCAACCAGATCTTCCAGACGGTCGTAGCTGATGCCGCCGCCGCGCTCCATTCCTGATGCCATCACCATGTCGCGTACTTGCTGCGACGGGTACTGTACCGTGGTCGTCAGGCGAGTCTTGCCGTCTTCTTCGCTGAACTCGGCCGTTACCACTGAGACGGTATCGGGAAACTCTTCGAAGACTTCAGTGAAGACGAGTCGGCCGGGCGGCGCAATCTCGCGGTATTCGCCGTGAAAGGCAACCTCTCCCTGGGGATGGCGATTTACGAACCGCCATTTGCCGCCCACGTGCAGGTCGATTTCGCAGACCGGGACGGAGTATCCCTCGCCCAGCCGGCCCCACCATTGCTGAACGTGCTCGGGCTTCGTCATCGCCTCGAATACCAGTTGGCGCGGCGCGTCGAACAGGCGCGTCATTCGAATTTCCTGCTCCGACGGCGTGGTGACCTTGAAAGTCTCGCTATTTCTTGTGCCGCTTACTAGCATGGCTTTTCCTCTCTTTGGCTTTCAGTTGTTGAAGGTATTCGTCGAGTCGATCCAGGCGCTCCTCCCAGACTTGCCGGTAGCGCTCCATCCATTCCGACACCTCTTTCAGGGGGCGGCCTTTGATTTGGCAGCGACGCCACTGCGCCTCCCGCCGCTGAGTGATCAGACCGGCGCGTTCCAGCACCCGGAGGTGCTTGGAAACTGCGGGCAGACTCATGTCGAACGGCTCGGCCAACTCGCCCACCGAACATTCACCCGACAGCAGACGACTCAGGATGGCCCGTCGGGTTGGATCGGCGAGTGCGGCAAAGGTGGTGCTGAGTGGGTCCATAGTGTTAAACCAAGTGGTTAATTAACCTGTTAGTTTAATAACAAAAGGGGGCGGGTGCTTGTCAAGGAAAAATGAAGAGAGGGTGGATTCACCGTGAATGGGTTTTGGAGCGGCTGGTCGGTGTCGCCGGTTAGGCCGTAACCACGGCTTGGGTCTCCTCACTTGCGTTTGCGGGAAGAACAACAGTGAACCTGGCCCCCCGCAGATCATTGCCGCGCGAAGCGGCGTGGATGCTTCCACCGTGCCGTTCCACAATCTGCTTCGAAACCCACAATCCCAGTCCGGTGCCCACATCCTTCTTCGTGGTGAAGAATGGCTCGAAGATGTGTTCCTGATGGCCAGGATCGATTCCCGGTCCATCGTCTTCTATGGTGATCTGAATGGCAGGCCGGTCTAGGCTGCTGACGCACGAAACTCCGAGCCTGAGGCTGCCTCCGGGGGCGACCGCATCAATCGCGTTGGAGATGAGATTCGATACCAGTTGCCTCAGTTCCCCCGTTCTACCTCGTACTTCACAAGGTGCAAGTTGCTTCTCCAGCCGGATTCGCTTGCTCTGCACTTTGTTGCTGAACAGTCTCAGGACCGACTCCACCAACTCGGAGACATCTACGGTTTCGAAGGTCCCGGATTCGCGGTAAAAGCCAAGAGTCTGCCTGGTGATGTGGGAGACGCGCTCCAGTTCCTGTTCTGCGAGTTGCAGGTTCCCGGTCGCCTCCGGCGGCATACCCGGCGCAGCTTTGGCCAGATACAAAAGGTTGCCGACTGCCTCCAGCGGATTGTTGATCTCGTGGGCAACAGTAGCTGCCAGGCGAGCAGCCGCGGCGAGCTTCTCGGTTTTGCGCAGGATCTCCTGCGCGTTGCGCTCCTTCGAGGCATCGCGAAATACCAGCACTACGCCGACCAGTTTGTTCCGGTCATCGCGAATCGGTGCGGCGCTGTCTTCAATCGGAATGGTGGTTCCGTCCGGGCGTTTCAGCACCGTGTGGTTTGCCAGCCCGACAATCGAGCCCTTCTGCATGACGATGGTTACCGGATTGTCGACGGGCTTGTGAGTGGTCTCATTGAAAAGCGGCAGCACGCTTTGTATCTCGCGCCCTTTGGATTGCGCCAGCGTAGTGCCTGCGAGCTGCTCCGCAACAGGGTTGAGGAACGTTACAAGGCCCTTGTCGTCGGTGGCTACCACGCCGTCCCCGATGCTAGTGAGCGTCACCCTGAACCACTCTTCGCGTTGCCGGATCTGTTCTGAGTGTTTCTCGCGCAAGCGGATCTCGCGCAGTATGTAGAAGGCGAGAAAGCCGAGTCCAAGCATGGCCACCGCAGTGGTCACGTAGACACTGCCGACCGTACGTTTCACACTTTGGGCATAGATCCGGGTGAGGCGGCCCTGGAGCGTTATCTCTTCCTGCTGCATGTCGGCCACCACCGCGCGAATCTGCTGCATGGTAAGAAGCCCGTCATCGCTCTGCACCAGCGCCCTGGCGGCATCGACATCGCCGGCACGATAGATCCTGATGGTTTCTGCCAGTTCGGCCAGCTTGTGCTCGGCAAGCTCGCGCAGTTGAGGGATACGCGGCTGCTGTACGGGATTATCGGCTGTCAGTTCGGCCAAACGGTTAATGTGCGATTCGACTTCGGCGCTGGCCCGGGTGTAAGGCTCCAGATACTGTTCGTTGCTGGTATAAAGAAATCCGCGCTGGCCGCTTTGGGCCTGGGTGAGCAGCGACTCGATCTGACTCAGCTCCAGCAGGACCTTCTGGGTGTGCTCAACCAGACCGTGGGCGTCGACTTGGGCACCGACTTGACGGCGGGTCAGCAGGGCGTTGATTGCCAGAACGACCAGCAGGGCCAGAAAACCGATTACGACGCTGAAACGTTTGACTGAGTTCTTCATGGAGCCAAGTCCCGGGGTAAGGAGATTTTATCGAAGTTCGCGTCGCTGTCGAACAGCCAATATGCGCCGGGCGCTGGTGTGCAGCACGAGCGATCTCCCCTCCGCCATGAGAAAATCAAAATAGACCTGCAGCAGGTCCCACGGCACTTTGCGAAGACTACCGACTCGACAATCAGTACCAGGTACTCATATTCAATGTTTGAAAACCTAACCGACAAACTGCAACGCGCGTTCAAGAACTTGCGCGGACAAGGCACCCTCACCGAAGAGAATATCGGCGAAGCGCTGAAAGAAATTCGCATGGCGCTGCTCGAAGCCGACGTCAACTTCAAGGTTGTCAAAGAGCTGGTCGACCACATTCGCGAGAAGGCGGTCGGGCAGGAAGTGATGACCGCGCTTGCGCCCGCCGAGCAGGTGGTGAAGATCGTTCGCGATGAGTTGATCAACATCCTTGGCAAAGACACCGCCAGGATGAAGTTCGCCTCGCAGCCGCCGACCGTCGTACTGATGGCCGGCTTGCAGGGTTCCGGCAAAACTACGACCTCGGGCAAACTGGCGCATTGGCTGAAGCAGGGTGGACACCGCCCCATGCTGGTATCGGTCGACGTTTATCGTCCGGCGGCGCGCGAGCAGTTGAGGGTCGTGGCCGATGCGATCAAAGCCCAGCTTTACCAGGGCGAGGTCGCCGACGCCAACACTGCGACCGTCGAGCGTCTGGTGAAGGAAGCCCGGCGCGAGGCCATCAACAATGCCTGCGACGTGCTCATCGTCGATACTGCGGGCCGACTACACATCGACGAACAGCTTATGGACGAGATGCAGTCGCTGAAGAAGCTGCTCAATCCGCAGGAAATTCTGTTCGTCGCCGACTCCATGACCGGACAGGACGCGGTTCGCTCGGCTGACGAGTTCCACAAGAAGCTGACGCTGACCGGTGTGATCCTGACCAAGATGGACGGCGACGCCCGCGGCGGTGCGGCGCTCTCGATCCGCAACGTCACCGGCCAGCCGATTAAGTTCATCGGCGTCGGCGAAAAGTACGACGCGCTCGAGCCGTTCCATCCCGACCGCATTGTCGGGCGCATTCTCGGCATGGGCGACATCCTGTCGCTGATCGAGAAGGCCGAGTCCAAGCTCGACAAGAAAAAGTCGGAAGAGTTCGCCAAGAAAGCGCTTAGCCACGAAGGCTTCTCGCTGGAAGACTTCCGCGATCAGCTTCGGCAGGTGAAGAAGCTGGGATCGATCTCGAGCATCGTCGGCATGCTGCCCAAGATCGGGCCGCTCGCCAACATGCATCAGGCGGCCGACAAGGTCGACGAGAAAGAGTTGAACCGGGTGGAGGCGATCATCAACTCCATGACGCCGTATGAGCGCGAGCACCACGAGTTGATTAACGGCAACCGCCGCAAACGCATCGCGCGCGGCTCAGGCACCAGCGTGCAGGAAGTCAATCAACTGCTGCGGCAATATGCGCAGATGCGCAAGATGTTCAAGAGCATGGGCAAGCCCAGCTTCGCGCGCCGGCTGGCCGGGATGAAGATGCCGGGAATGTAGGGCTGGCGTGCGCGACTGATGTCACCAGTTCCACTCTAGTACGTACCTAGAACCGAGAGGCCCATCTCTGATTTCCAATTGTAGGAGGCTCGGAGTTTGCAAGACTTCGTCAGGAATAGGCTCTACTTCTCCAGCGAGGAAGATTCGGAAGGCGCGAGCAGACTTGGCCGGTTTCGTCTGCGGCAGAAGTACCCGAATTCCGGCATTGGAGCATTCTCCCAACGTATGCGCAAAGGTTTCTTTGGATGTAGTAAACGTATCCTTCGCTAATAGCGTAAGAGTATTCGATACTTCTTCCCCTAGAGGTAGAGGATCCTTCAATAGCGTAGTGACACAGAAACTTCCGCCTTCATCGACCGGTCCGCTAATTTGTCCTAGGGACGCGCGTAAGAACACGAGCTTTCCCGTGCTTTCGAAGTTGCGATCGCTGATCTGCAGGATGCCGGGCTCGTTGGCCGTGAACATAGTCGTCTTCTGAACCGTGGCATTCCGTCCGGACGCGTCCTGAATGTGGACTAACCAGTCTACAAAGTGCCAACTAATTCTTGACGAATTCTCGTGGGTACGATGAGCAGTATGCTGTTGTATGCGGGAAGAATTTCGCCCTGGGCTTCGTACCTGCTCCTGACTCCTGAGTAGAGCTGTTGGGGCTGAGATCTCTCATAACCTCATCAATTCTTCGAACAATATCAGAAAATCCCTTATCCTGCGGGTGCCACTCAACAACAGGCTTACCGTCCTTAGGTGCTGCCGACAACCTACCAAGCGGAGTGTTCTGCCATTCGCACGGCCGAAGGATGAGAGGAATGAGCCGAGCAGAACCCTCTTCGCATCGCTCTAGAGCAGCCTCAAGCTCGACCGTGCTGCAGTAGTCAGAGGCCAAGAAGCTTGCGCTCACCAGCAGTAAGATGGCATCCGCCTGGCAGAGTTCGTCTGCGATTCTGGCACCGAACTCTTGACCCGCAGTAATCTTGTGATCGGACCACAAAAGCAAGCGATCGCGACTCAAGGCGGACAGATGGTCAGCCAACGCCTTGCGTAGCTTTTCGTCCTTATGCGAGTAGGAGACGAAAACCTTGATGGCTCGGGTTGCTGTTCCGCCGTCAGGTCGTCTCAATGTTTCTTTTTCTTGGCTGCCTTCTTGGCTGCCTTCTTAGCTGGCTTGCCGGGTGCACCAAGGCCTTTACCGCCGCCCCAAGTCGAACGCGTACCGGGTTTCTGGTTGCCGCCGCCTCTGCCGCCGCCCATTCCCATTCCGCACCATTCCGAGAAACTGTACCTTGCAGTCCAAGCGTAGCAAACTGAATCGCAATAGGAAAGAGAAAATGTGAAGCTGTCTAGGTTCGAAAGTATTGTCTGAGATCCATTCTGTGATACATAATGGGTACCGGAGAGTGGAAGATCGGCAAGATTATTCGGACTATCGCGCGCGGATTTCTTAGGGCTGGGCCGGTGTATGAGTACAGAGCTTACGCCCCCTTCTTCTTCTCCGTCCGCACGCGGTCCATATAGCGGCCCGTTTTTACGTCCACGCGGACAATCCCGTCGAGAACGAATGCACTCACGAGAGTGGCACAGCATCGCTAATATGGCATGTACTAATGTATATGTCGAAGGCGAATTCGCAAAGAGAGCCGAACATGCGACGAACCGCCAAAATCTTCATGAACAACCGCAGCCAAGCCGTCCGTTTGCCCAAGGACTTTCAGTTCAATGTCCCTGAAGTGTTCATACGGAAAGAGGGGAGGGACGTAATCCTGTCGCCTCGACCATTAGACTGGTCGTCGTACTTTGCCGAGGCACCGGCCGCCTCGGAGCACTTCATGGAAGGGATTGAAGACTTGCCGGTACAGGAGCGCAAGCTGTAATGCCGAGCTACATGCTCGACACCGACACATGTTCTTATGCCATAAAGCGCTCGAGCGAAGCCGTTATGCGCCGGCTCACAAAGACTCCGGTGAATGAAGTTTGCATTTCCGTGATCACCAAGTCCGAGCTCCTATATGGCGTTGAGATGTCACCTCGACGGCAGAAGGACGAGGCAGCGATAGAAGCTTTTCTCCCCTATGTTGAAGTTCTGGACTTCCCCGACGAAGCAGCGCCGCATTATGCGAAGATTCGTGCCCTGTTGGAAGCCCGTGGGACGATGATCGGCGCCAATGACCTCTTCATCGCCGCCCATGCTCGCAGTCTCGGCTTGATCCTTGTCACGAACAACACCCGCGAATTCGGCCGCGTTCCGCACCTGGCCATTGAAAACTGGACACGCCCCTAACTAAAGCGCACCTTCCCCGTCTATACAAGTTGTAAGCCAACTCTTGTAAGCTGGTCGTGTAGTGGAATCCCCTCACCGGTACTTCGGCAACGTCGTTTTCGTTCTGCTCCCGGTCCTGGCAGCGGGAGCGGCCTTCTCCTCATTTACTCCATCGATCTGCCGCAGGTGACCGCGCTGGAACAGTACCGGCCGAGCACTATCACCCAGCTTTACGACGATCAGGACCGCGTAATCGGCCAGTTCGCAGGTGCCGCACTCATTCCTTCCGTTGGGATGAGTGGGATCCATTAACGTTGATCTGCGAGAGACTGGCCTTCACGTACGCCCAGCCCTGGATGGCGAGAACCGCTGCAGGGGAGCAGGTTTTGCGGGACTCGCAATCGGTATCGACGGGAACGCTCTGGGAGTCTGAACTTCAAACTGCCTGGCTAACTGGCTATGCCTTGCGGCTCCTCGCGATGGCCTCGCGGGCTTCCTTGTCGGCGGTGCGCCGACGTTCGGTCTCGCGCTTGTCCCAAGTCTGCTTGCCCTTGGCCAAGGCAAGCTCAACTTTCACTCTTCCATTACGGAAGTACAGCCGCGTGGGGATGAGCGTCAGTCCTTTCTGCTGGGTTTTGCCCATCAGCTTGTAAAGCTCATTTTTGTGGATGAGCAACTTGCGGGTGCGTACCGGCTCGTGATTGAAGATGTTGCCGTGCTCGTACTCGCCGATATGCGCGTTGATGAGCCAGAGTTCGCCGTCTTTCACCAGGCCGTAGGCGTCTTTCAGGTTCGCGCGACCCGCACGAATGGACTTGACCTCGGTGCCGCGCAGGGCGATGCCGGCTTCAATCTTTTCCAGCAGGAAGTAGTTGTGCGACGCAGCGCGGTTCTGCGAGGCATCGCGCTCACCGCTGGAGACGGGATCGCGACGGCCTTGCTTCGGCTTTTCGGTAACTGTGGATTGGGTTCTGCGGGCCATGGTGTTTGATGATCGACGATCGGGAACGGACGCGCTCTCACAGTGCGTGTGCTGTCCCCGGGGACTTAGCTCTCCTCGACGGCTCAATCAGGAGTCCGCTGCTCTCCGTCCTGGACTATCATCGCACGCCTTGCGGATTACGCAAGGTTACGCCTGATGTTTTAACTCCAACTGCCGCAAACAATATCGCCTGTTTTTAGCCAAAATCCGGCTCTCCACTGACAATAGGCGGACGTTTCGCATATATACTTCTGCGAATTCGAGCATTCAGCACGAGGCTCGATCGAAGGAGAGGCAAATGAAGCCGTATATCCCACACAAATGCCTGCTCACCGCCCTGCTCGTTTCGGTTCTCGTTATGGGCAGCCGGGCAAGCCAGCCTACTCAGAACAACAACGACAATAATGATGATTTCCCATACCTGGAGGCTACCGTAGCGCAGTTGCAGGCCGCGATGAGCCAAGGCAACAGCAAGGTTACTTCTGAGAAAATTACCAAAGCCTACATCCAGCGCATTCTCGAGCTCGATCAGAACGGACCCAACGTGAACGCGGTCATCGAGCTGAATCCCGATGCGCTGGACATGGCTCGGTACGCCGATAAACTGCGCAAGCAGCACATCATTCTGGGACCGCTGCACGGTATTCCTGTGCTGCTGAAAGACAATGTCGATACCGGCGACAAGCTGCAAACCTCCGCGGGATCCTTCGCCCTAGTAGGAAAGCCTGCTCTACAGGATTCGACTGTAGCGCAGAAGCTGCGGGCCGGCGGCGCAGTGATCCTGGGCAAGACCAACCTGTCGGAGTGGGCGAACTTCCGTTCGTTCGAGTCCATCAGCGGATGGTCGGGGCGGGGTGGACAAAGCAACAATCCCTACGGCATCGCGCGTAATCCTTGCGGCTCAAGCTCCGGCTCCGCCGCCTCCGCGTCGGCGAACTTCGTTACCGTTTCGTTTGGCACCGAGACGGACGGCAGCATCGTTTGCCCGGCCAATGCTAGCGGCGTGGTGGGTCTCAAGCCCACCGTCGGTCTTACCAGCCGCGCCGGCATTGTGCCGATCTCGCATACCCAGGACACATTCGGCATCCACGGTCGCTATGTCGCCGATGCCGCAGTGGCTCTGGGCGTGGTGCAGAGCAAGACCTACGACGGGCGTGATCCCGCGACCGGCGGCGTTCCGCTCGGCTGGCGTAATCGCTTCGGCCGTCCCAACAACATTCCGAGCGACTACACCCAATTCCTCAACCCTCATGGATTGCAGGGCAAGCGGATCGGTGTGACTCGTGCAGCCCTGAACAGCTTCGATCCCAACTTCCCCACTCCTCCACTTGTATTCGCAGAGTTTGACGCCGCGGTACAGGCGATGAAGGATGCCGGCGCAACTATCATCGACCTGGACGCGAACAACTTCGTATTTCCACCAGCCGATGGTGAAACGCTGGTGCTGACCTATGACTTCAAGCACGATGTCGCCTCGTATTTCAAAACCCGCAAGGGCGTTCCTGTAGCTGGCGGCACGTTGGCGGACGCGATTGCCTTCAACATCGCGCACGCTGACGTGGAGATGCCCTACTTCACCCAGGACATCTTCGATCTCTCCAACTCGCTGCTGGAGGGAGATGACACTCCTCAGCCCGCGTTCAACGGTATGACGTATAACCAGGCGCTCGACGACGATGAGACTGCGACCGTGAATGGCATCGACGCTGCGCTAACCCAGTTCAACCTCGACGCAGTAATGACCGCAACCGACAACCCGGCGTGGGCCACCGACCTGATTTACGGTGACCACTTCCTCTTTGGAACATCCGGTCTGGCTGCCCCGGGCGGCTACCCGATCATCCAGGTGCCCGGGGGCATGGTGTTCGGCACACCGCTCGGCGTCAGCTTCTTCGGCACCGCGTTTAGCGAGCCGAAGCTGATCACATTGGCGTCGGGCTTTGAGGCCGCCACGCAGATTCGCAAGAACAATCTGCCGACCTTCCACCGGACGGTCCCGTTCGACCACATCGACGGCACAACCCTAAAGCCGCCGAAGAACCTGACCGTGCCTCCGGCATTGAGCCAGGATCAGCAACCGGCGAAGGAAGCTCCTCTGACGCCGGAGCAGATCAAGACCAAGAAGCCGGGACGGCAGTTGTAAGCGCGACGGCTGCTAGCAAAACCAAGGCGGCCGGTTTCGGCCGCCTTTTCCCTTAGCGGCGTGCACGGGTTCCTTAGCCATCGCCTGGAGGGTAATTGCCTTCGTCGTACCCTTCGGCCAGGTTCTCAAAGCGGGTGGAGTTCTTGATGAAGGCGAGCTTGATGGTGTCGACCGGACCGTTACGCTGTTTCGAAACGATGATTTCCGCGATGCCTTCGATCTCCGGCGTGACATCTTCCTTCTTCTTGTACATTTCCTCGCGGAAAATGAAGGCGACGACATCGGCATCCTGCTCGATCGATCCTGATTCGCGCAAGTCGGACAGCTGCGGGCGACGATCGCCGGTACGGCTTTCCGGTGCGCGGCTCAACTGCGACAGCGCCACCAGCGGGACCTTCAGTTCCTTCGCGACCGCCTTCAGCCCGCGGGAGATCGCGGAGACTTCCTGGGTGCGGTTCTCAAATCGCTTGCCGCCGATGGGAACGGCCGACATGAGTTGCAAGTAGTCCACGACGATGAGGTCCAACCGCCCCTCCTGCTGCTTGAGCCGTCGCGCCTTCGATCGCATCTCCGTCACGGAGATGCCGGGCGTGTCGTCGATGAAGATGGGCGCTCGCATCAGCTGTTCCATGCCGTGCGTCAGCTTCTCCATGTCCTGCTTGTAAAGAGAACCGGTGCGCAGCCGGTGCGAGTCCACTTGAGAGCAGGAGGCGAGCATGCGCATCAGGAGCGCCTCTTTGGACATCTCCAGCGAGAAGACGCCGACCACCTTGCCGTCTTTGATGGAGGCGTTCTCGGCGATGTTCATGGCGAATGACGTTTTGCCCATGGACGGGCGCGCCGCAATGATGATCAGGTCCGAAGGCTGAAATCCGCTCGTCAGCTTGTCGAGCAACGTGTAGTGCGTACGTAGTCCGGTGACTTCCTGGCCGCGCGCATACAGCGCGTCGAGCGATCCGAACGACGCTTTGACGATCGACGGGATGGCTTCCAGTCCCTGGCCGATGCGATTCTCCGACAGGGTCATCATCGCCTGCTCGGCGCGGTTGATGACCTCTTCGGCTTCGTCGCTGTGCTCGATGGATTCGGCAATCGCGTTTTGCGCGATGTTGATGAGGCCGCGCAACAACGCCTTGTTGCGGACGATACGAACGTAGTGCTCAATCGATGGGCGATCGGGCACGCCGTCGATGAGTGAGGAGAGGTACGCTACGCCGCCGACGGCTTCGACTTCCTTGCGGCGGTCGAGCTCCTCGGCCAGAGTGATCATGTCAACCGGCCGGCCCATGGTCTGCAAGTCCGACATGCGCCCGAAAATGCGGCGATGCGCGTCGAGCGAGAAGTCGTCGGGCTTGAGCTGGGCAGCCTGATCGTAGAGGCCGTTATCGAGCAGGATGGAGCCCAAAATCGAACGCTCCGCTTCGATGCTGGCGGGAAGTCCGCGTTCGAGGCTGTAGTCGAGAGTGGCCATCGGAGAGATCGCCATCGGAAAAAGAGAGGATGGAGATGAGGAAAAGCGTAATAGCGTGAGGAGCCGTGCGCAACGAGGGAGTAGCTAATAAGTCAGCTTCAATCCAGATTTCTGAGACATTCCTTTGGAAACGCTGTTAAGAATTTGGTCCGACGTTCCCTCGCATTGCGATTGAGGGTCGACTTTGAGAAGTGTCCAGTCCGTGATAGAAATGTCGCACGCGAAAAAAGCGCCGCATGATCTCTGTGCAAGAGAGAACATGCAGCGCCCAAGGGCTTAGGGTTCTGACTTGGGAATTTTGCCGGTCACCCGTTCGAGGCTTAGCGGTGAAATCCCAATCACGCGCAGGTAGAAGCGAGTCCCGTTGTCCATGACAACGTAAGGATCACGTTCGGCCTGAACCTGTTTGCTGTTCCTTTTGTTCATCTGATTCGGGCGGTGGGAGCCGCTCTTTCGCTGTCCTTTCGCCAGCTAGTCAGAGGCTAGCGACAGCGCTATTGTGTGGCAATGATGAAGCAGGTGCTCGGCGAAGGATTTCAGTGATAAAGGTGTGAGTGGCTGTGGGAATGTGAGGTGGATGTTGGGGTGGAAAATCGAGCCGTCGCTCCGCGACTCGGATCTTCCAACCGGGCGCACCCTGCGCGTGAGAGTGTGCGCGGAAAACATGTGCCGTCCCTGACGGGACTCGGGGTTCCTATGCACGTCGTCCCAGTGCTGAAGCACTGGGCTTAGATATGCTGTCCCTGCGGGACGGGCATGTGGTTTGTTCCACCGTCGTCGCTCAATCGCGAGTTTCGCAACAGCCTCTAAAGCGCGGGCTTAGATATGCTGTCCCGCGGGGCACGACGTCGGATTACTTTTCCCAATCGCTATCGCACAATAGTACTGATAGCTGATAGCTGACGGTCATGGCTGAGAGCTGGCGGCTAAGAACTGACACCTGAGACCTTCTTCTATGCGACCCGCGAGGCCAGCCACCTGCGGGTCGCATCTACTCAGACCCAGGCTCAACGTTCGTTGCCCAAACGTTGGCGCGGCATTCCTGATGCCGCGAGTTGATCGCCGACCGGCGTTCGGCGCGGGTGCCGATCAAGGCTGTGCTTCGCCTGGGGAGGAACGATCCGCGACATGAGGACGCCGCAGCCAGCGCAAGCACTGTAACCCGCACTTCGCTCAATCGCCTTCCGCAGACGCAACCTGAGCTCGCGCCAGTGAACCGCCCCCCTTTCAGGGCGGGTGGCGATCGCAGGGTGCTCTACCTCAGCCTGCCTCGCCGCGTGTTGCCCCAGATTGGACCCATCGACCGCGGAAGCACTTTCTAGCCTGTGCCCTGAATGCATGGCAGAATGCCTGACGACTCTCGACGAGACAAGTGAGAAAGCAGGCTGGACTGTGCAATTCATGTGCATTGCAGAGGATTTTTGTGCAGCGCTGTGCAAAACCCGGGAACACTATGCAGTCCTCGGTCGTCAGCGGCATTTCCTGTCCCGACAGTTAATCACTTTGGCACTACCGCGGCGGAAGCGTTCCGTTTATTCTCGCGGCTATGGCGGTCTCCATTACGGTGCTGGCGAGCGGAAGCAACGGCAACTGCGCTCTCGTCTCCAGCTCCGCCACCCGCCTGCTGGTCGACGCCGGCCTCTCCTGCCGCGAACTCATGCGCCGCATGAAGTTGTGCGGTGAAGATCCGCGCAGCGTTGACGCCATCCTCATTACCCACGAGCATGGCGACCACGTGGCCGGACTGCACGTACTCGCGAAGAAGCTGAAGGTCCCGGTCTACATCACCGGCGCCACCCATGACAGCTATCGGAAATTGGCGCGCGACAGCGCGGGAAACAAAGTTACCTTGCAACGGCTGGAATGCTTCTCCTCAGGTCGCGCATTTCAGATCGGCGACGTGACCGTAATGCCGTTCACCATTCCTCATGATGCGATCGATCCCGTCGGGTTCACCTTGGTTAGCGAAGGGATCAAGATCGGCATCTGCACCGATCTGGGGTACATGCCGGCGAGCGTGCGCCATCATCTGCGCGGCTGCCATATGTTGATGATCGAATCCAATCACGACCTGGAACTGTTGCGCGGTGGTCCCTATCCTTGGTCGGTGAAGCAGCGGGTGATGAGCAATGTCGGTCACCTCTCCAACGAGGCCCTCGCAGATTTCCTGACCAGCGACTATGATGGAGAAGCCGAGTTCCTCATTCTGGCGCATCTTTCGGAGAAGAATAATCATCCAGAAATTGCGCGGATGACGGCCGAACGTGCGCTTGGCGAGCAGCGCAATTTTTTGCGGAATCATCTCCTGCTCGCGGCCCAGCAGGAGCCTCTTCCTGCGGTTCGATTGTAAGATTCCCGGGGTCGGCCGAGCACCGGGCTGATAGTCCATGACACAATGCACCGATCCCGTCATCGGGAAGATTCTGGCCGGCTGGCGCTATGACATCTCCGGCCTCGCTCCGGAGATGCGTGGCGACTACGAGGCCCACCTGGCGACGTGTCCCTTTTGCCATTCGCGGCAGCGTCTGCATCGCATCATTGACATTGGCCTGATGGCCCTGGCATCGGTCTCGATGGGCGTTTTTCTGCTGGCCTATGGCGTCATCCGCCACTTTGACCCACCGCATGCCTTCCTGCTGGAGATCGGCGCCTTGGGAGGATTCCTGCTTTCCATGCTGCTTTGGCTTCTGGTGGCCGTGGCCACGCCGGCGCCGCTGGTCGTCAAAGACGCGGCCCTGCTGGGTGCGCGTCGCATTCACGACAAGCTGCCGGAAGAAATACGCCAGCGCATCCCGGAAGAGCTGCGCGTCAAGATCTCCGGCCAATAGCCTGGAGTAGTGCTGGGTCCATCCCTCATGAGTCGATCTTCGCAGCTCTTACTGGTTGTGTTGGTGGCAGCCGCTTTGTTTTTCCTGATGGCGAAGCTTCGCTACACGGGAAAGCCGCCGGTGAAGCTGCAATCCGGAGACTGCGATCCCAGCCTGTGGCAGCATGTGTATGAGCGCGAGAGGCTGCAAGTCGTTGAGGAGTGTACGGCGGTTGAAGGCCGTGTGATGTCCACGCACAAATCGGAGGACGGCGACTTGCATATTGGCCTCGACCCGGACCAGAAATCAAGCATGAATCTGGTGAACGTTATGCACGCCGATCGCACCCTGGTGGTGGAAATTGTCTGCGATCATCCGCCTGACAACGCCGCAGCGGCCGCTGCGTGCGGCACATACGTCCCGCAGATCTCGATTCCGGGTATTGGCGACCGCATTCGCGTCACAGGCGCTTACGTTGTCGATCGGGAAAATGGCTGGAACGAAATCCATCCCGTGAGCAGAATCGAAATCCTTCGCTGAAACCAACGCTGCTCATCTCCACTTGAATTCAGTAGAGAGGCAATTTCGGACGGAAGGATTCGAGCCAATCGCGAACACCTTGGCGCCCTATTCCGTTCTCAGCGCTCGCACCGGATCGATGGACGCCGCTCGCTGGGCCGGGATGATGCTGGCAACCAGGGCGCAGAGTCCCAGCGCGAGGACGGCTCCAGCAAGCACCACCGGATCCCAGCCCTTTACGTGATAGAGCTGGGCGGCGATCAGCCGGGCGCAACCGATCGACACCGGAATGCCAATGACGAGTCCAATCAGGATTTGCGTAAATGCACCGCGCAGCACCAGAGCGATGACGTTGCTCCGGTTTGCGCCCAAGGCCATGCGCACGCCGATCTCGGACGTTCGCCGCTCCACCGCATATGCAGTTACGCCGTAGAGTCCGACTGCGGCGAGAATCAACGCCAGGATGCCGAACAGGCCGGTCAACTGAGCAACCGCGCGTTGCTGATCGAGTTCGGCGTCCACCTGCTCCTGCATGGTTCGGATATCCAAGACGGTGAAGTTGGGATCGATCTCGCTGAAGACACTGCGTATCTGCGGCTCCAGCCCTTCCATGCTCCCGTGCAGCTTCAGAACGGCCCCCTCAATAAAATGCGAGCTATCGTCGACAACCTGCAACAGCGGTGCGTCGTAGGGCACGCGTTGCGCCAGCGGCACAAAGAACAAGGGGCGTTTCGAATGACCGGTGGCATCGCTGTAGTTGGCGTCGCGCACCACACCCACAATTTCGAACGTGGCACTGTTCTTGGGCAGATCGAGTCCGAAGTGAGCACCGAGCGGCTCCTCGCCTGGTTTGAAGAATCGTTTGACGAACCTCTCGTCCACTACGGCAACGTTCTGTGTCGATACGGTGTCTTGCTCGGTCAGGAAGCGGCCCCGCAGAAGTTGCTGGCCCATCAATTGGAGATAGCCTGGGCTCACACGGTCCCACGACGAGCCGGTCTCCTCTTCCATGCCGGGCATCGCATGCCCCTGACGAATCACCATTTCGCCCCAGTTGTCCTGGAACGGCGCATACAGCGCCAAGCCTGCACTCTCAACGCCAGGAATATGTGAGAGCCGGTATTGCAACTCGCGATACATGGCATCGAGCTTGGGCTGAGGATAGCTTGAGAACGGTGCCGTCACGCTGACCACCACTCGCTTGTCCACGTCAAAGCCAAAATCCTGTTTTTGCATGTTAACGAGGCTGCGCGTGAGCAGACCAGCGCCCGCCAGCAGAACCACTGACAAGGTGCCTTGGACGATGACCAACGCCTTCTGAGGGAACGTAGACTTGTCACGCGTGCTGCGATTGGCGCCGCGCAACGCTTCCGCCGGATCGGCGTGTGAAGTAAGCCATGCCGGCGCGGACCCGAACAGCATTCCGGTGATCAGCGACACGGCGAAGGCAAATGCCAGCACCGGAATCGACGGCGTGGCATCGATAGGTACATAGTGCGCGTTGTGAAACGCGAGCGCCACAATCGCTTTGACACCCAGGTACGCGACTGCCAATCCAAGTATGCCCCCGAAAATGGAGAGCACAAGGCTCTCAGTCAGCGATTGCCGGATAAGCCTGCGGCGTGGGGCACCAATGGCCAAACGAACCGAGGTGTTGGCGTGACGCGCGGCGCCGCGAGCCAGCAGAAGGTTGGCAATGTTGGCGCACGCAATCAACAACACCAGACTGCAAACCGTAAGCAAGATACGCAAACTGGCGCCGTAGTTTTCCCTCATCACGCCCACGCCGGTCCCGGCGGGAACGAGCTTGATCACCTGTTTGGGCAGGGTGGCCTTGATACCCGCCATCCAGTCCGCCGGCATGCCGCTGTCATTGACTAGCCAGAGCCGCAGTTCATTCGTCAGCCGCGCCGGAAGTGCCGCCGGAGATGCCCCGGGACGAAGCCGCCCGATGACCCGCAACCACGCGGAAAAGCGAGGCAGCAAGGCATTGGAACCGTGGAACAGCGGCTCCTGATTGAGCGGAACCCAAACGTCGGCAGGGTCGCTGCGAAGCGTTTCGCCGAAGAAGCCGGGAGGCGTGATGCCGATGACGGTAACAGGATGGCCATCGAGGATCATGGTGGAGCCCACCATCGCCGGGTCGGAGCCATACTGCTGCTGCCAGGTGCGGTAGCTCAACATGGCGACTGGCGTCGAGGATGGCTGATCGTCCGAGGGAACAATCGTCCGCCCAACAAACGCGCCGACTCCAAAGGTCGAGAAGTAATTGCCGCTGACGAATACGGTGCGCATCGCTTTGGAAATCCGATCGCTCTCGCTCCGGCGGGCCCCAAACTCCGACCTCCCTGCAAAAAAAGCGGCCAGCTCGCTGAACTCCGGAGTTGTCTCCTTCATGCGCAGGTAAAACGGATACGAAAATATTCCCCAGTTGTCTTGCGGGCTACCTTCCACGCAGCAGTCGGTGCCGTCGCCAATGCGGTAGAGGCTTGCCGGATCCACGACTGGCAGCGATTTCAGCATGACGGTGTGAATCAGGGAGAAGATGGCGGTCGTCGCGCCGATGCCCAGCGCCAGAGTGAGCAGCGCCGTGAGAGTGAAGACAGGAGACTGTCGCATCTGACGGAAGGCGTAGGCGATATCTTGGCGCAATGTTTCCATAGTCGTTTCCTCCAACACATACGAGCGCCGGGGAGATATTGTTCCTGGGAAGGTCAACTGATTCGTGAAGTGTAGTCGGACAGGGCCAGATCCTCCCGCCTTCGGATCGGGAAGGTATCTTAATCCCCTACTTACTAGAGCATCCGTCATCTCCGCGAGAGCCCCCTCCCGCCCGCCAGCATTGTTGTAATCTGAAATCTGCGGATGACGTACGAAAGCAGCGTTCAGCAACTCTACGCGCTCGGCCACGAACTGGCCTCGACGCCCTCGCACAAGTTTGACCTGGCGTACGTGCGCGAGTTGCTCTCAGCGCTCGGCAATCCTGAGCGGCGTTTTCCCAGCGTGCTGATTGCCGGCACGAACGGAAAAGGCTCGACCGCTGCCACGCTGGCATCGATTCTCCGCGCTGCCGGGTACAAGACGGGACTCTACAGCTCGCCGCACCTGATCAAGATCAACGAGCGCATCCGCGTCAATGGCGAGGCCATCGCCGACGTAGAGTTCGAAGAGATTCACAACCGCGTGGAGCTGATGGCGCAGGATCTGCTACGCCACCGGAAACTGCCATGGCATCCCAGTTTTTTCGAGATGCTTACCGCAATGGCATTCGAATACTTCGCCAGCGTCGCAGTCGATATCGCGGTGCTCGAGGTCGGCATGGGCGGCAGGCTGGATGCGACGAATGTTGTCGATCCCCTCGTGTCGGTCATTGCCGACGTGGCGCTCGATCATCAGAAATACCTGGGCAACACCATCGGAGAGATCGCGCGAGAGAAGACCGGCATTATCCGCGCCAACGGGGTGGTCGTGACATTGCCGCAGCATCCCGAGGCGAACGACGTCATCGGCAACGCGATCCTGGAGAAGAATGCGCAGGGCGTGAACGCGGCGAAGTATGTGCCGCCGGTTTCCCCAGGAGCGCCCGGCTATTTCGCGGGGCGAGTCACTCCAGTGCTGGGGCGCAACCGCTATCCCCTGACAGTCATGGGCGAGGAGATCATAGTGGATTCGCCGCTCCCTGGGAGGCATCAACTGCGTAACATCGCTCTGGCGATTGCCGCTGCTGAAGAGCTCGCGCCGTTCGGCTTCAAGTCGACTCCCCGGCAGATCGAGCGGGGGATCCGCGAAACGCACTGGCCGGGACGCTTTCAGGTGGTCGCGCCCTCGACTGCAACCGGCAATCACGAGGTGGTGCTCGATGTAGCCCACAATCCCGCGGGAGCGTGGGCATTGCGCTCGGCGCTATCGGAGAACCTTCCTGACCGGCCGCTGACATTGGTCTTCGGCGCCATGCGCGACAAACCGATTCAGGAGATGGCAGAGATACTCTTTCCCATCGCTGAACAGGTGGTCGTAACCCATGTGAATAACCCGCGAGCAGCGACAGCCGACGAGATCATGGGTGCGGGATCGCGAACCGGCGCGCATCTTCATCCTGAGCAATCGGTCCCCGATGCGCTGGCAAAGGCGATCGAGTTGACTGGACCCCAAGGCGCGATCGTCGTAACTGGATCGATCTTCCTGGTTGGCGAAGCCATGGCGGCGCTGGGACTGAAAGCATAGCTATGAGCTATGGCGAACAGCTCACGAACGCCGATGAACGCGGCCGTGGATCGTGGTTCACTCGCCTTCGCTCTTATCTTGTCTTCGTGCCGGTAGCGTATTTATGTACGGCCGTGATGGGGTCGCTTTCGCTGCTTTCGTCGCTGTTTGACAGCGAAGGCCGAGTGCAGCATTGGTTTGCGCAACACTGGGCAAAGACGGTTCTCAAAATCCTGAGGGTACGTGTCTACGTGGACGATCAGGAACATGTCGATTACAGCCGTCCTGCCGTGTATGCGGCAAACCACCTTTCGGCGCTCGACATTCCTGTCCTGTATGCGACGCTCCCCATCCAGTTCCGCATTCTTGCCAAAAAGGAGTTGTTTGTTTATCCCTTCGTGGGGTGGCATCTGCGGCGCTCGGGACAGATCGCGGTCGATCAGCAAGACGCACGGGCTTCGTTGCGCAGCTTGAACCGGGCAAGCGAGACGTTGCGCGAAGGCATGCCCCTGGTAGTCTTTCCGGAAGGCGGACGTTCGCCCAACGGAGACCTGCAGGAGTTCATGGGAGGCGCTTTCTATGCGGCGCTGAAGGCGCAGGTACCGGTAGTCCCCATCGTGATCACGGGGGTCCGTGAGCTGTTGCCGATGAACAGCTTTCATGCGCTTCCCGGCGAAGCACACATGGTTGTTTGCCATCCGGTATCGACCGAGGGCCTGACTCCACGTGACATGGATAAGCTTGCAGCTACGGTGCGGCAGGTGATGGAACAGGAGCTCGCGGCGCGAGTGACAAAGGCGACAGAGCCGGCGAACTCAGAGCAGGTGGCACAATGACCGAAAAGCCGCGCATCGCTATCCCCGTTCCGAACTCCATGCGGCCAGAGTATGCAGATCGATCGTTGCCGCAGTATGAACATGCGGTGCGCGAGTCCGGGGGCGAGCCCGTCGTTATACCGGTGAATGCCACCCCCGCAGAAATTGCCAAAGCCATTAAGCAGTGCGATGGGGTGCTGCTTCCCGGAAGTCCTGCGGATATCGACCCTGAGAAGTACGGCGCGCAACGGCACGAAAAAACTGCGCCGGCAGACCCATTTCGCGACAACACCGATGAACTTCTGTTGCAAGACGCGTACAACATGCGCAAGCCCGTCCTGGGTATCTGCTATGGACTGCAATCGCTCAATGTGTGGCGCACGGGTACCCTCGATCAGGACCTGCCGGACGGTGTCAATCATCGTGCGGGACGGGCCGTTGCCGAAGCACACCGAGTACAGATTGAGGCGCATTCCAGGCTCGCCGCCATTCTTCGCGATGTGGGGGCTCTGCCTCAAAGCGACACGCCAAGTCTGGCAGTTAACTCGAGCCACCATCAAGCGGCCGCTGTGCTGGGGGATGGCCTGCGGCTGGCTGCCTGGTGTCCCGAAGATGGCGTGAAAGAAGCGGTCGAGGGCACGTCGCCGAATCATTTTGTATTGGGCGTGCAATGGCATCCCGAGCGCGACTTCGATCAGAGTGCAGCTTCACAGGCCATCTTCGACGGATTCGTGCGGGCCGCAGCGGTCTGGCACCGGCAGCTCGCGAACCGGCAGGGGGACTTCGAGTCGGTGAGACCGTAATTAGCGCGCTTCAGCTCAGAAAAGGCCGATGAGATGCCAACCCGCACCGCGGTACAACGATGAAGGGCTTCCGCGCGTCTCACCAAGTACGGACTCGACCGTCTGCAGAGTAGTGATGCCCAAGGCCAGAATCCTGACAATGCCCGCGCCCCCCGAAGTTAACCATGCGCCGCGGGAGCGCTCCGATCCGCGCTACATTGAAGGACAACGCCTGCTGGTTGAGGCTATCCGGTACCTCGTACAGACCGATGCGCAGGGCAATTTGCCTGCTGTCGAGTTGCTCTCGGAGCACTTTCGCACCAAGTTCCGCAGCACTGATCGCCCCACTCTGTTACAACCTCAACCCTAACTTAAGGGTTCATCCGTTGCGAAGAGCGCCCGTCGCTAACCCTTGTCATCCAGAGCTAAACCGGAGCGTAAGTTCCTATTCTCTGGCCGGCAGGGATGACAACATTGGATTCTTGCGCATACCGGTTTGCAAAACGGATGCCATCGTTGCCCTCCATCAGGTACTCTGTTTTCTTATGCTCGATTTAGCCTTTGTTCGTGATCATCTTTCCTTAGTCGAAGAAAAGCTGCGCCAGCGCGGCATGGATCCGGCGACGGTTCTGGGCGATTTCTATTCGATCGACTCGGATCGCCGGGCTGCCATCCGGAAATTGGAAGAGCTTCAAGCCCGCCGCAACCAGACTTCCGAAGCGATTGCAACTCTCAAAAAGCAGAAGCAGGACGCGACGGCACTGATTGATGAAACAAGGGAACTGCGCGAGAAAATCGCAGAAGCCGAAAAGACCGCCGCGCAAGCGGACACCCGGATGCGCGACATCCTGGCCGGCATCCCCAACCTGCCCCAGGACAGTGTTCCAGTGGGCAACTCGGCCGATGACAATGTCGAGGTCCGCCGCTGGGGAACGCCCCCGCAGTTCGACTTCGCTCCCAAGCCGCACTGGGAGCTCGGTGAATCGCTCGGCGTTCTTGACCTGGAGCGCGCAGCGAAAATTACCGGCGCACGCTTTGCCGTCTATTGGGACCTAGGCGCCACTCTTGAGCGCGCGCTCATGAACTTCATGCTCGACCTGCATACCCACGAGCATGGCTACACCGAAGTGCTGCCACCGTTCATGGTCAACGCGGATTCGCTGTATGGCACAGGAAATCTTCCGAAATTCGAAGCTGATTTGTTCAAGGTGCCGATCGAAGGGGACAAGAACTTTTACCTCATTCCCACGGCTGAAGTGCCGGTGACGAATCTTTATCGCGACGAGACGCTGGACGGGGCGCGCCTGCCGATTTCGCTCACCGCGTACACACCCTGCTTCCGCAGCGAGGCCGGTTCGTACGGCAAGGACGTCCGCGGCATCATCCGCCAGCATCAGTTCCAGAAAGTTGAGCTGGTGAAGTTCGCCAAGCCGGAGCAATCGAACGAAGAGCACGAGAAGCTCACGCGCGATGCTGAAGAGGTACTGCAGAAGCTCGGCTTGCACTATCGCGTGATGGCGCTCTGTACCGGCGACATGGGCTTTTCTTCCGCGAAGACCTATGACATCGAAGTCTGGCTGCCGGGACAGGGTCTGTTTCGCGAAATCTCCTCCTGCTCGAATTTCGAGGCGTTCCAGGCGCGGCGCGCCAACATCCGTTATCGCCCCGAAGGCGGCAAGAAGACGGAGTTGGTGCACACGCTGAATGGCAGCGGACTCGCGATCGGGCGTACGTGGGTTGCGATTGTCGAGAACTATCAGCAGGTCGACGGCAGTGTGATCATCCCTGAAGCGCTGCGCAAGTATGTGGGAGCGGAGCGGATTACGCCGAAGAAATTCTGAATCTAGCTCGATAAGACCTGAAGGGTGGCCTTTAGGCCGTCCAGTGCCCAACGCTCAACGAAGGATTTTTGCTTACGCGCACAAACTGCAGGTCCCTCGACGGCTAAAGCCGTCTCGGGATGACACAATAGGGGCTTGCGACGGCGCAGCTAAAGCTGCGCCCCTTCAACCTACTGCGCTCTCTTCTTCGCCAGGAATTGCGAGCGGTCGCGCTCGGAATCGATCTCCGCTGCCACGCTGGCATAGAGCTCCTCGATCGACGAGCAGCGGTCCGCCGCGCGCTTCACCACAACTCTGGCGATCGGTCCGATGAAGGCCGCCAACTCCCGGCTCACGGAATCGAGGATCTTAGGCTCAAAGCTGCTACCCGACGCTCTGGGCGCACCCGAGCCTTTGCTGGGAGCCTGCGACCCAGCCGAGGCGGGCGGCGCCTTGATTGCGATGTTCTCCGGGGTCTGTGCATCGTCGAAGGAGATGCCCTCCAGATGCATCAGAAATTCTCCCGGCGCCTCGATTGCGATGGTCTCCAGGGTCTCTGCATCGTCGAAGGAGATGCCCTCCAGATCCATCAGAAATCCTCCCGCCGTCTGGAACCTTTGCGAAGCATCCTTCGCCATCGCCCGCATGATGGTTTGCGACACGCGATTGGGGATGCTGGGATTCAGCTCTATTGGCCGCTTTGGCTCCTCGCGCAAGTGGCCGGTCATGACTTCGTATTCCGTCTTGCCATCGAATGGCCGCCGTCCGGTGAGAATCTCGTACAGGGTTACGCCCGTAGAATACAAATCTGAACGCGCGTCTACCCGCTCGCCACGCACCTGCTCGGGAGACATGTAGTGCAGCGATCCCAGCACGAATCCCGGCCGGGTGTGGCTCATGTCAGCCGACTGAAAGGCCATGCCGAAGTCCAGCAGCTTGGCATCACCCTCTGGGGTGATCATGATGTTTGACGGCTTGATGTCGCGGTGAATCACTCCTCGCGCGTGCGCGTAAACCAGCGCCGACAGCACCTGGCGCACAAAGGTGATACCTTCCATCGCGCGGTGCGGCCAGGGAGAGTGCAGCTTCAGGTACAGGTCCTGGCCCTCGATAAACTCCATGACCATGGCGATCTGGTCTTCGTGCTGAAATGCCGTGTTGAGCCGTGCGATGTGTGGATGTGACAGGCCGGCGAGCAGGCGAATCTCGCGCAGAAAACGATCGGAGAGGTCGCTGCGGTTGCGATCCGAGCGCAAGAGCTTGAGAGCTTCCACTCGCTGCGATATTACGTGGCGCGCCTTGTACACTTCGCCCACGCCACCGCACCCGAGCTGGCTGATGATCTCGTAGTCGCCGATGTTTTGTCCGGGTCTAAGCGGCATTTACAGAGAGCCCCACATTATTTGGTCATAAGAATACATCGTAGTGGGGGTGGTGACGCCCAGTTTTCGGAAAGCCCGCGCCGGTATGCTTCGTGTCAGGGCACGACCAAGGTCGTGCCCTGACGCGAAGCTCGCCATGGCGGGCTGTTGCCGCAGCCGGTTCAGGCGTGCCGCAACCAGCCTCTATTCCTGCCCTTCCGATGGGACTCTAGTTCGCGAGGGAGCCGCTGGTCGTCCCGTCCCGGACGGAACTCGGGGAAACCTGAACAGCGCCATTCCCGGAAGTGCCGCCCTCGCTAAAGCGCGCGATGTACACACTACGCCGGCCATGGGTGCTCCACTCGGTTCCGAGTCCTTCGCCGCGGAACTCATCGGTGGTTGCCACTGCCGAGACGGCATCGTTCACGTCAGTCAGCGGCGGATAGAAGTTCGTCTCGTTGCCGCAGATGTGGTCGTGATGGTTCAGCGGGCGGGTGATGATGGTAGCAAGCTTACCGGCGCGCAAGACGGCACTGCCTTCATGGGGATCAGCAGGAGCATCCAGCACCACCGGAACGTACTCCACCCGGACCACGTTCTCGATCAGCCGTCCGCCGTTGTGCTGAGCCAGCGCGATGAGAGCGGTGCGCTGCTGCGGGTTTGCGGCGCTGTCGACCATCAATACAGCCTGCGCGGGGTAGGGATCTCCGTAAGGGTCGCCCAGGGTAGCGCGGGCGCGGACCGCAGCGGCTACGGTGAGGCCGTCAAGCTTCACGCCGTTCCAGGCACCCTGCTCGACGTGCCATGCGAGCAACGCGTCATTTCCGGAAAGCCCGACCTCGCCATTGGCGAAGCACTGTGCCACGTAAACGTCGGCGGAGCGCGATTCGATGTAGTCTCCACGAAGCTGCTGGGCGTGAAGAGAGACGGCTAAAGCCAGAGGAAGTGCAATCAGAAAGAGCTTGCGCACAGGAGTACCTCACCCGTTGATTCTACCTATTGTAGATGACCCACGGCTCTCGGAAGAGGCAGCTTGCTAAGGCGCGGTGCATCCCAGAGTGGTGGTGGTGACAAGTTGTTTACAAATCGTTGACGCCAAGGAGACGACACCGTCGGCTCGGTTCCGTACACTGAGGGCCTTCGAGCACACGTTGCCCCCGGCGCGGCCTTCTACCCGACCCATCACTGAGCCTCCGGGGGCGTTTTTTCAGTCGCCCGATATCAGTTCTGGCACGGTATCTCGTAAGGCAACTCACGTTTCGGTTGACACTTCGCCTTTTATTCGCCGACAATTGCAGCGGAGGGCCTGACGATGGCTATCACTCGCCGGCAGCGAGAGGTCTACGACTTTCTCCAGCACTTCATTGAGGAACACGGCTACTCGCCTTCCTTCGAGGAGATTGGCGCGGGCCTCGGTCTGAGCTCCCTGGCTACGGTCCATAAGCACATCAGCAATCTTCAGGAGAAGGGACTGCTTAAGCGCGATTACAACCGCAGCCGCTCCATCGATGTAGTCAAGATCCGGAGTCGGGCAAAACTGGCCGCTCCGCCAGTGAACGATCTGAGCTTGCCGCTGGTAGGCGTGATTGCTGCCGGGCGTCCGCTGGAGGCGGTGGAGAATCCTGAGTCCATTTCGCTTGGCGACTTCACTCGTTCGAAGGACGTCTACGTTCTTCAGGTGAAGGGCGACAGCATGCAGGACGAGCACATTGTCGACGGAGACTACGTGCTGGTTGAGAAGACGAACACCGCGCGGGATGGCGAGATCGTTGTCGCGCTGGTGAGCAAGTCGGAAGCGACGCTCAAGCGGATCTATCAGGAGGGAGAGACGATCCGGCTGCAACCTTCGAATGCGACGATGAAGCCCATCCTTGTGCCCGCCGCCGACGTAGAGATACAGGGCCGAGTCATCGGGGTGCTGCGCAAGTACTAGGTGCACCAAGAAAAGAGCACAGCAGCGAACTGTGCTCCCTCGAAAACCTACTCGATTCCGGAGACTTACATCACCGCTTCCGGTGTCAGATTCTTGTCCAGCGCTTTCTCAATCACCTCGCGGGCGACGTATCCCACGATTTGTTCCTTAACCTGTCCATCCTTGAACAGGAGAAGCGTCGGGATTCCGCGCACGCCGTAGCGCTGCGGAGTCGCAGCATTTTTGTCAACGTCCATCTTGCCGATCTTCACGCGCCCAGCGTAGCTTTGCGCTACCTCATCGACGATGGGAGCAAGAGCACGACAGGGGCCGCACCACGCCGCCCAGAAGTCGATCAGAACCGGCTGCTCTGACTTAAGTACCAACTGGTCAAAATTTGCATCAGTTATTTCTACGATTGCTTCGCTTGCCATTTACCCTCCTGCGGGGAGCCCGGGTCGCACTCCCGGCAGCCTTATAACCGCCATTAGTGATCCTAACATTCCCAGGCAAAGCGTTAGATGCGCAAATGTCTTGCGAGTCGCACCCCCGTCTCCAAGGCTCGCAACCCACTCAAATACAAAAGCGTCCTGCGGTTAAGCAGGACGCCTCCAAGGCAGCCCTCCCCCAGAACTGCCCAAACTACACCTTCAATGTAACGTAGTTTGAAGCTTTGTAAATACGCCTTCCGTAATGTTGCAGTAATCGCGAAGTAATCGCCCGACTGGTGACGAGGTATGTCCCGAAATCGATTTACCGAGCGATGCTGTCGAGTATCTCGACCGGGTGGTACACGGGTCGCTTGAATCCCGCCCATAGTTGCTCATGACACGAGACACCGCTGGCTACGAGTGCTCGCGGGCCACTCTCCGCCTCAGCCCGCCGAACCTGGGCAAACAAGTCTTCACCCACCGCCATGCTTAGGTCGTAGTAGTCAGACTTATACCCGAAGCTGCCGGCCATGCCGCAGCATTCCACCGAGGATGTGATCACGTCAAAGCCGCAGGCGCGCAGCACATCAATGGTGTCAGATGCGGCATTGCAGGTCCGCTGCTGGCAGTGCGAGTGATAGAAGAGCTTGCTGCCGTGCGGCCATGCTTCCGCCGGAAACACAGCGTGTAGGTCGAGTCCAAAGTGCTGTGACGCCTGCCACACGAGTTGCAGCGGCTCGAAGCTGATGTTGCGCAGGGTTTCGAAGAGCGACTGGTCCTCGGTGAGGTGACGCAGGTCGAAGCGAAACATTGCCAGCACGCTGGGTTCGACGACGACCAGCTTGCGTCCCCCCGCGACGTACGGGCGAAGCATTCGCAGCATCGCCTGTGCCTGCCGACGCGCGGTGTCGATCATGCCTTGGGAGAGCGCCGCTCTGCCGTCGGGCAGGGACGGCGTGAGCTCCACCTCGTAGCCACATTTGCGCAGCACGCGTATCGCCGCCATGCCGCGCTCCGGCGAGCCGAAGTTGGTGAAGACATCTGCCAACACCGCCAACGGTAGACGCTCGGCAGCTTGGGGTGAAGTCTCGCTGCGCCGCTCTTCGCGATACAAGTCTTCCCAGCTCTTTTCGGGAAACTTCGGCAACTCGCGCCGATGATCCACGCCAAGAACACCCTCCATCGCCGATCGTGCGAACGGCCAATCGAGCGAACCATTGGCCAAGCCGGCGGTGTGCGTGCCCCATTTGCCGAAAGTGTGGTAGTTGCCGAAGAACTGTTTCTGGAGGGGCGCTGTGCGATCCTCGGGCGCGCTTCCCGTCAAAGCTCCGAACGCTGACTTTAGCTATCGAGGGCGATTGCGCCTGGTTCATGCGATGGCGCAGGTTTTCGTTCAGCCAGGGAATGTCGATGCGTACCGGACACTGGTTGACGCAGCGCGAGCAGGCGGTGCACAGCTCGGCAAAGCGCGCGTTCATCAGCTTGCCGGTTCCTGCTTCCCAGGAGCCGCCAATGCCGCCGGAATAGGTTTCGCCTCCGAACGCATGACCGCCGACGGTCTCGAAGTTGGCGCACGAGTTGAGGCATGCGCTACAGCGAATGCAATACAGCGCTTCGCGCAGAACGGGATCCTCGCGCATTCGGCTGCGGCCGTTATCGATGAGTACCAGGTGGAACTCGCGTGGTTTCTCGGTCCTGCCGGGAGCGGCGAACGAGGGCGATCTTAACGGAGGATGCAGGATGCTGACATAGGAGGTCAGGGGCTGTCCGGTTGCACTTGCCGGCAGCAACTCCAGAAATATGCCGAAAGTCTCCCCGCGAGGGGATGACCTTCTCGATGCCCGCGATCGCTATGTGCAGCGGCGGCAACGTAGTGGTCATGCGGATGTTGCCTTCGCTCTCCACCAGCATGAGCGAGCCACTATCAGCCGCAATGAGGTTCGCCCCGGAAATGCCCGCGTCGGCGGCGATGAACTGCTCCCGCAGCTTCTCTCGGGCAAACTTGGTCAGCTCTTCGCCGGTGTCGAGCGGCAGGTCGGTGTCGAACTTTTTCTTGAACAGCGCTGTGATGCGCTCGCGCGAGTAGTGCAGCGCTGGAGCGATAATGTGCGACGGCTGCTCGTCAGCCACCTGCAGAATGAATTCGGCCAGGTCCGTTTCTGCGACCTTGATGCCCGCCGACTCAAGCACATGGTTGAGCCGGGTTTCTTCCGAGGTAATGCTCTTGCCCTTCACCACCAGCTTCGCATCGTGCTTCACCAGCACGTCGCGGATGTAGTCGTTAGCATCGGCTGCCGTCGGTGCGAGGTAGAAATGACCGCCATTCCGGCGCACACTCTCTTCCAGTTGCTTCAGCAGCTTCGGCGAGTCCGCGATCGCCTGCTCTTTGATCTTGCGCGCCCGGTCCTTCAACTCATCGTAGTCGCGGATTTTGGCGACCGCCGTGTAGCGGTTGCGGTTGAAGGTCTGCGTGTTGTGGCGAACGGCTGCGCTTTGAATGTTCAGCGTCATCCGAATTGCATCCAGCAGCGCGTGCTTGTCGGATTTGTTGGCAACCTGCCGGGGCTGAATGTCGATCGCGTTCAAAGTAGTCGCCATGCTCACCTCACTACGATTACGTGCAGCCGATGCGGCCCGTGCACGCCGCGCACCAGCGGTCCCATATCTGCCGTCGCGCTGGGGCCGGTGATGAAGACAAAGTCCCGCGTCAGTCCCTCTCCGTTCAATACGTCGCTGCGAAAGAGGTCGCGAGGCTGGGGCACGATGTTTTCCGCCGCCAGCACAGCGATGTGCAGGGGCGCAAGCAGGCTGACAATTCCGGTTCGCCCGTAGTTCACATCCACACAAACCGAGCCGGTGCGGGCGACCCCGGCAAACGCTTCGGTGACGCCCACAGCGGAATGCACCATCTGTTCGGAATCAGGCGCGGTCACCACGCGTCCGTCAGACGGCGAAGGGCGCGAACAGTCCGGGGGCATTACTTGCGGAGGCGCAAAGAGGATTCGCGGGGCATCGCCCGCCTTTGCCAGAATGGCATCGCACAATGCTTGAGGATTCCGGTCGACGACCTCGGCTGTCGCCGCCGCATTTCTGGCCTCGGTAACGAATTGGTCCAGCAGCATGCCGGCAGCGTCGGTTGCGGGGAAAGTCATGCCCGAAATGCTAACACCGCCATGACCCGCGCTTTTGTGAGCGGGGTCACTAATCCTAGCCTTCGCCGAGGCTTCAGCGCGCCTGACGCTCAGACTCCGGCCTCCGTCTGCAGCCGCTGAGGGACCGCTTTTCTCGGGAGGAATCAGGACAAGCTCGCTCAGAGGCTAAAGCCTCGCGCGAATCAGGCGGAATCGGCAGGGCTGAAAGCCGAGCCCCTTCAACCATGGGATGTCAACAGAGCCAAACATTCGCGGTTTTCTGAAGCGTTGCGAACCTCAAGCACGCGCAGTTCGTGGCCGACCCGCAGGGTGGCTCCCGCAGTCTCGGGGCGGAAGTAGGCGCCGAAGGCCACGTTCTGTTCTATGCGGCGGAATGTGGCCAGCGTCTTCAGCGGTTCTGGCCCGCAGAATTCGCCTTCCGCCTGATCGACGGTTGTGATGGCGCAGCGCACACACAACTTGACTGCGCTGAAGTCGGTCTTCCCGATCGCAATGCGCCGCCATTCGTCTTCCTCGAAGGGACCCGTTCCGGTAACCACAACGCTGGGCCGAAACCGATTCATCGGCAGCGGTGTCGGCAGACGCCGATTCAATTCGTCGAGCGACGACTGGCTGATGATCAGTAACGGCGCGTCGTCGTGGAATGGGAGTTCGTTCGCGCCGGCTTTGCCGTTGGCGAGCGAGAGCAGGCGGCAACTCACTCCGATAGCGTCGCTGAACGCTCGATTCGTCGCATCCTGGGCGGCCACTCCTGCGTGCTCATGTCCCCAAAGATCGACCTGCACCATCTCGTCGGTCCAGCCGGAGCCGTCGAGTGCTACCACAATGTCAGATGAGCCCGGAACCTGCACCCGAAGCTGGCCATCCTCAATCTGCGGTACGAGCAGGGCCAAACGCGGGCACTCGCGCTGGGTGATTTTGTGGCCGTTGCTGTCTACCAGCATCCAGCAGCGGTCGTTCTCCAGGCCGTAGCTGCAAACCAGAGCTTCCGGGACGGATGTCCCGCGCAGCGACTTCACAGGATAGAGATTGATTTCAGTTACGTTCATTCGCATCCAAAACCGGCTGGGATTGCGCCCCGTGGCGCGCGCAGTATAAGGCCCAGGCTGCCAGCGTCTGGGCATCGTCGATGGCATTACTTCTGATCTTCTCCTCAAATTCGACGAGGCTCAGGCGGTGCAAGACAAGGTCGTGCTCCTCCCGGTCGGGACGACGCGTGCCCAGGGTAAGACCAGACGCCAGAAAGGCGTAATCGCGCTGGTTGGAGTATCCAATGGCAATAATGAACGATCCAAGCAACTCCATGCTGGCTGCGACGATGCCCGTCTCCTGAAGCAGTTCCTCGCGGGCAATAGCCTCAGGGGCGAGGCCGCCGGCTTCCAGGCTTCCCTGCGGCAGTTCCAGCGAACGGCGGCCGATGGGGTAGCGAAACTGCTCTACCAGGTAGACGTAATCACCGTCCATGGGAAGGATGACGGCGCTGTCGTGTTTCTCGACGACGCCGTAAATCCCTCGCTGCCCGTTGTCGCGTTCGACTTCGTCTTCGCGAACCGTCATCCACGAATTGCGATACACGACGCGAGAAGTGAGTTGGCGAATGGACACGTGGGACAGTGTCTCATGTCCCGCGCCTGCGGAGAACGCGGAGCAAGGCGCGGTAGTGGCTCAATTCAGCCTATAGAAAAAGCCAACCACGGATTGACACGGATCTACACAGATCTGTAAGGCCGAGGAAGTGCGTGTCAGGGCTTAGTAAGCCAGTAGCGAAGGCGCCTATTTCACGGTTTGCACTGCCGGCTGCGGCAGAACGATAAGCAGGAGCCCCCCGCCGCTGCGTACCAGGATGCGCTTGGGATCAACCAACGTGATTTGCCCCGCAGTGCTGTCGGAGGGATGCCGAGAAATCTGGAGGCTTTCGTTTTCTTCTCCGTAAACGCCACAGGCGCTGGTGGAAAACAACCAGAACGCTTGCAGGTTCTTGTTGTCCGGGGCTTCGCAACCCGCATCCGGATTTGCCAGTGGTACGCCAATGACCCATCCTGGCTCAGGGGACATACCGACCACGCCGGCCTCTGAACGCACATCCTTTCGCCCGAAAACGACGTCTCCGCCCACTTGCCGAGTGTTGTAGTCCCAAGCCGAACTGCCGTCGAGGGCAACCGAGTTGATCGGCTTACGCGCGTCGGCAATGGCCATCATTGAGGCGAGTGCCCGCAAACCTGTGGTGATGGGATGTTCGCTACCGTCCAGGCGAATCTGGTCCAGCACGAATACAACACTGGCAGTCGAGCCGTTCCCGCCGCGCTTTGCGGCCACAATGTGGCCGGTTATTTCGGCGCCAGCCTTGACGATTCCGCGGTCCGGCAAAGGTACATCTTGTTTGAGCTTGGCCGAGATCTTCTCGCCGGGCTTGCTTTTGTCAGAATCGAGATTGTTGCTGAGCATGACCGGCAGCAGCGTTCCGGTGGGAAGCGTTTGTACGGGTTGGGCGGCGCGCAGCGGGATGAAAGAAAGCAGGATCGCAGTGATCGCGAGGAGTATCAGCCTGTAGAAGTTGGTCATATTTCTATCGCTGGGTTGCATTTACGATGCTACCCGACGAGGGCGGACGAGGGCTATCAGCAGCAGCCGCATTTGCCGGCTGGCCGCTCGAGATGACCATGAGCAACCAGCCGCTTCCGGCGCGAATTTGCAGCCTGCCCGGGGATTGGAGGACGATCTGGCCGACCGGCTCTGACCGTCCCGCGTGCTCCAGCTTTAAGCCCTCGAATCCATATACGCCACAGGCATCAGTGGAGAACACCCAGAACGACTGAACCGTATTGCTGGCGCGGTCGCGCGAGCAGGCGGACCATGGCCACGTCTTTGGTTCACCAAACACCTCTCCCACGGTCGACGCTTTAGCCACGACATTCGCGCCGTCCACAACCACTCCGTCTCCTCGATACACGGCCTGCCCGCCGACCTGAATGGTATTCCAGTCACGAATGGTGGATCCAAAGTCGTCGATCAGGTTCGTCGGAAGCTGGGCGTCAAAGACAGCCTGCATCGACGCCAAAGCGCGGAGGCTCGTCGAGATGGACACATCACGTCCCGAGATGCGAACCGTGTCGAAGGCGAGCGCCACCCGCGACGGAGAACTCTTCGAACCAGCCTCGGCCTGCACGATTCGCCCACTCACTTCCGTGCCACGTGGCAAACGCATCCCGTCCAATATCACATACTGCGCTAATCGGGCCGAAACGTGGTCACCGGGCTTGGAGTTGCCCATCTTGATGGCCGTCCGTAACTCGACTGGAAGCATGGTTCCAACCGGTAAGTCCTGTGCCGCAGACAAGATGGCTGACAGAAGTACCAATACGACTGAAGCTATCGCCGGTTTCATCGTTCAGTTGATCCTCATGAGCCCGTTGGGGACGGACGGAATCACGCACCCCGAATAACCCAAGTTTAATGGAACCGTTGCGGCCCCTCCCAGTGAACTTACCATTGGAGGCCAGGCAGGTGCGGTGGCATTTCGTCGAAACTTAGCCGGGCTATGAAGCACAACCAGGAGAAGCTAGCGATGAAGATGAAGCTGATAGGAGTATTCACAATTTTCGCCCTGATGGCATGGGGCGGCGTGGCAACGAGTTATGCGCAGGGTCCCGGCCCCGAGGGCCCGGGATGGGGCATGCACGAGCATGGGCCGATGGGCCATATGTTCCATGACCTGAATCTCACCGACGCTCAGAAGCAGCAAGTGAAGTCGATCATGGAAGCCAACAAGGCGAGTATGCACACCTTGATGCAGCAGATGGCACAGAATCGGCTGGCCATGCTGCAGGCGACGTCCAACGGCGCCTACAACCAAGCGGCGATCCAGACCTTAGCCACCCAGCAGGCGCAGTTGCAGGCCCAGATGACGATCCAGCACGAAGCGCTCCAGCATCAGGTTTACACCCAGGTGCTGACGGCGGATCAGCGCACCCAGTTCGATCAGCACCGCACCGCCGAAATCAACCACATCACCGAACACCTCCAGAAGATGCAGTCGGGAGCAACGCCTGCCCCGACAGAGTAACTGCACTCGCGCGAACCGTTGCGCTGCGGGGACACAAAACTTAACCGCAGCGCAATCAGTCTTTACCGTCACGGTCAGACGGAGTGCGTTTATATCTCTGACAGTCGAAAGGTTCTGTCAGAAGGAGTACAAAAGAAAAATGAAGAGTAAATTCTGGATGGTCGCGGTTGCCATGATGGCCCTCATCCTGGGAGGCGTCGCCATGTTGAGCTACGCCCAGGAGAGCGCGACCTCCGCCCCGCAGAGAGTTTGGCAGGGACGTCATGCCCGCATGGCTTACATGGCGCGTGAGTTGAACTTGACGCGACGCGCAGAAGGCCCAGATCAAGGAGATATTCCAGTCCAACAAACAGACCGGTTTGCCGCTGATGCAGCAGATGGCCACCAACAAGAAGGCCATGCTGGAGGCGACGGCCAACGGTAACTACGACCAGGCGAAGATCCAGTTGCTGGCCACCCAGCAGGCGCAGCTCATGTCGCAGTTGATCGTGCAGAAGCAGGCGATCCAGCACCAGATCTACACCCAGGTGCTGACGGCCGACCAGCGCGCCAAGGCCGAGCAATTGCGTGCACAGAAGATCTCTCGTATCGACAGCCGGCTGCAGAAGTTCGCACAGGCCGGCGAGAGTAACTCTCCCCAGCAGTAGGGCCTTGTCGTTTGCGCACCCGGGCAGGAATAAATCCTGCCCGGTTTTTTGTCTAGTGGACCATCACCCCGCCTCTGCGTTTCGGCTTACGCAGCAGAAACAGGAAAGGAAACATCGCCACGAAAACGAACGCCAGCAGCAGGAAGGTATCGTTGTAGGAGAGCATCGCCGCCTGTTGTATCACGCTGCCCCAGAGCGCTTCGTATGCCTGGCGGGTTGCGATCATGGCATTCGAGCCCTGTTGCATGAAGTATGCCTTCATACCCTGAATGAACTGTTGTGCGGTGATGTTGGCGGGATAAATATGAGCTCCCAGATCCTGAATGTGCGCCTGCTCCCGGCGGAACTGGAATGTCTCCACAATGGAAATCCCAATGCTCGCTCCGATATTGCGCATCAGGTTGAACAGGCTGGTCGCATTACCCATGCGCTCATTCGGAATCGGGTCATTGGTCACCGTTGTGAGCGGCACGAAGACAAATCCCAAGGCGGCCCCCTGGACCGTAAGAGGCCACCAGAAATTCCAAAAGCCCACGTTCAGGCTCAGCCGAGAAAGCTCGAACATGGCATAGGCCGAGGCGCCCATTCCGATAGCCAGCAGCTTGCGTGAGTCCACCTTGCCGGTGAGTCTGCCCACGATGGGCATGATGAGAAACGAAGCCATGCCGCGCGGCAGGTTGGTGACGCCCGCGTGCGTAGCGGTATAGCCCAGCAGCACCTGCATCAGCAGCGGCAACAGTACCGTGCTGCCGTATAACACAAATCCGATCATGGTCATCAGCATGGTGCCGATGGCGTACGAGCGGTACTTGAATACCGTGAGGTCGATGACCGGATGCTCGGTCCTGAGCTCGCGAATGATGAGCCCGGTCAGACCTACAACAGTCAGCACCGCGAGGGTCACGATGAAGTGCGAACCGAACCAGTCATCCTCCTGGCCCTTGTCCAGCATGATTTGCAGGCTGCCGATGCCGACCGCGAGCAGTCCGATGCCCCAGTAGTCGATACCGGTTTTCTGGCGCCGCAAGTAAGGAGGATCGAAGATGAAGATCTGGGTCAAAAGAAGCGCGGTGATGCCGATGGGGATGTTGATGTAAAAGACCCACCGCCAACTGTAATTGTCGGTAAGCCAGCCTCCGGCGACCGGGCCTAGCATGGGCGCAACCACAATGCCGAGTGCCCAAAAGGCCATGGCCTGGCCGCGTTTTTCGCTGGGAAACGATTCCAACAAAATGGCTTGCGACAGCGGCTGTAGACCTCCGCCGCAGGCCCCCTGAACGATGCGAAAGAAAATCAGAAACGGAAGCGAAGGCGCCAGTCCGCAAAGGAACGATGCCGTGGTGAACCCGGTGACCGACATCATAAGCAGACGCTTGCGGCCGAATCGTCCCGCCAGCCAACCGGTAAGGGGCAGCACGATTGCATTGGCGACCAGGTAGGAGGTAAGCGTCCAGGTAGCCTCGTCGTTACTGGCTGAAAGGCTGCCGGCGATGTGTGGCAGCGATACATTGACCACCGTAGTGTCGAGCACTTCCATGAAGGTGCTCGACATCACCGCAATGGCAATTAGCCACGGGTTGATTTCAGGAAAGGTCGGATTCGCATCGGCTGCCATGCTTTACGCGTGGCTCCAGCCTGAATGTAAGAGTTCTGTCATTTCCCGGTTATCGGGTGCAATATCACTGAATCAGGTTGGGTAAGATCCTACGATTCTTGCATGATTACGCAACCAACCCAAAAAGTCATTCCTCATCCTAAAGGCGTTCGCGCCCGTGTGCTTCTCAGCTCCGTTTTCGGCCCCTATGCACAGGATGACGAGTTTGGCAGCCGGGCCATCAATCCCATGGAGCTGTATCACAACCAGGTAACCCGAGCGCAGGGCAGCTTTTCGCTGCGCATGTTTCATCGCTCATGGGGACTGATGATGATCCAGCGAAACATCTCCGCCCCCAGCACTCTGCTCGACTTTCCCACCATGGAGCGCTTCCAGCAGGAGCTGACCGCCAACGACTATGACATCGTAGGCATCTCGGGCATCATCCCCAATTTCGGAAAGGTGCGCGAGATGTGCCGCATGGTCCGTCAACTCTCGCCGCGCTCGAGCATCGTTGTCGGGGGACACGTCGCCGCCATTCCCGGACTGGATAAACTCATTGATGCAGACCATGTGGTTCGCGGCGAAGGCATCGCCTGGATGCGGAGCTACCTGGGCGAAGATACCGCCGCCCCCATCGAGCACCCCGAAATTCTCTCCGGCTTTGGTATGCGCGTGCTGGGCATGCGGGTTCCTGATAATACGCGCGACACTGCAGCCACCATCGTCCCCTCGGTCGGCTGCCCCATGGGTTGCAACTTCTGCACCACCTCGTCATTCTTCGGTGGCAAAGGGAAGAGCGTTCACTTCTTCGAGAGTGGCGACGAGCTTTTTGAAGTGATGGAGCACATGGAGCACGCCCTGAAAGTGCGCTCCTTCTTCATCATGGACGAAAATTTCCTGTTGCAGCGGCCGCGTGCGTTGCAGTTGCTGGAGAGGATGAAGCAAGCGGGAAAGAGCTGGTCGCTCTACGTCTTCTCATCGGTCAATGCGATTCGCAAGTACTCCATGGATGAGCTGGTGCAGCTGGGCATTTCGTGGATCTGGCTCGGCCTGGAATCGCCGAACTCAACCTATTCGAAGCTGCATGACGCCGATACGAAATCGCTTGCGGCCGAACTGCGACAGCACGGTATCAAGCTGCTCGGCTCGACTATCGTCGGCCTGGAACATCACACGCCGGAAAACATCGAGCAGGAGATCGAACACGCTGTCGCCCACTGCACCGACTTTCACCAGTTCATGCTCTATACGCCGGTGCCCGGAACGCCGCTTTACGAGCAGGTCAGCCGTGAAGGACGGATGCTCGACGACGTAGACCTGGCTGACATCCACGGCCAGTTCAAGTTCAACTTCCAGCACGCCGCCATATCGCGCGATCAATCGAAGCAGTTTCTCGATTGGGCCTTTCGCTTTGACTTCGACCGCAATGGCCCCAGTCTGTTTCGAATTTCTGAAACTATTTTTCAGGGATGGAAGCGCTACCGTTCCTCGCCCGACAAGCGTGTACGCGAACGAATGAAGTTCGAAGCCATGAAGCTCCGCACCACCTACAACGCAGCGTTGTGGGTCATGGAAAAGCGCCTGCGAAAAACGAACTCTGATATAGCCGGCAGGATCCGTCAGTTGAGACGCGAAATTGAGCGCGAGTTCGGGCTCGTAACCCGGAGCCTGCGGATGGTGGCGGGGCCGCTGCTGCTGTGGACTTCCAAGCGCGAAGACCGTCGGCTGGCAGCCGGCAAGACCTATGAGCCCCCGACGTTCGTGGAGCGAAGGAACTGGCAGGCCTGCTGAGCCTCACGCGAGAGTATCTTGCGATCGTGATGCGTTTGCACTACACTGTAGTGCATGGCTAAGACCGAAGTGTATAGCTGGCGGCTGACGCCGGACAGAAAGGCAGCTTTGGAGGCCGAAGCTCGCGCCGCGGGAAAAACAATTGCGGAATTGCTCGACGCTTTGTCGGGCGAGTGGCTTGCCGGAAGGAGGGGCGAGGACGACGAAGCCGAGCAGCGTCGCCTACACGAAGCCGCGGCGAAGTTTGTTGGTGCAATTTCCGGTGACGACCCCCATCGTTCCGAAAACGTGAGTACCTTGATGCGGCAGGCCCTGCGTCGGAAGTATGGCCAGTAAAGTTGCCGGTCATGCTCTCGCCTGCGCGCTGGCAGATACGGGCGCGCTTCTCGCGTTTCTTGACCGGAGAGACCGATGGCATCGTGCCTGTCTAGCGACACTGACCCGGCTTCGCCTGCCCCTTCTCACATCCGAGGCCGTGCTGACGGAGTTATTTCATCTGATAGGCCACGACTCGTATCAGCAGCAGACAGCTTGGAGATTTGTCCGCTCCGGCATGCTGACCCTTTGTTCGATCACTGATAGTGACTTGCCAGAAATCGGTTCCCTCATGGAGCGCTACGCTGACCGGCCGATGGACTTCGCGGATGCGACGCTAGTGCATTTGGCACATCGCGAGCGCATTAGCACGGTGTTTACTGTCGACTTCGCTGACTTTCAGACTTACCGCATTGCCGGGCAGCAGCGTTTTCATGTTGTTCCCGACGCTACCCTTCGCGGTTAGAACCGTTTGCGCAACCTAAGCTTCGGGCTGCGCCGGTTCGACAGCGCAGCCCGAACGCATATTTGCTACTTCGCCGGCTTGGCGCCGAAGGTAAAGCCGACTCCGGCAGTAAACAGCACGTCGTTGTTCTTGTTTCCAAGCACGGGTGCGCTGTTGTAGCGGTCGTTGAAGTTCAGATTGCTGGTTAGCCAGCCGTTGATCTTGGTGGCTATCCCGAAATTCCCGTTGATGTGGTAAATGCTGGTGTTATTCAACGCCGGCAGGTAGTAAAGGTTCTGAACGACCGTCGTGGACTTCGTAAGCTTGTAGGCGAATTCGTCGCCCAGCGTTGCAGTGAACAGGTTGTTGGTCAGTCCTGTCGTGTACGACTCACGGGTATACCCGAAGCCGCCCAGCAGGTCGAGCGTCGTGCGTTCGGATGCGATGGCGTGAAACCCGAGGCCACCGCCAGGGATAATGCGGTAGTTCAAGTTCTGCAAGTCGTCATAGCCGCCCGCGAACGCTCCATAGGCAAACAGTCGCTTGGTGAGATTGTGGTCATATCGAATCAAGCCCTGGAAAGAGTTCGCGGTAGTCGTGTTCGTCTTTTCGTCGGTGGAGTAGATCGAAGCAGCATCGACCACCCATGCATCCGTCGCAGTCTTGCGGGTGGCATCAAAACCCAGCGCCAGGTTGGTCGTCTCACTGTTGCCGCGAGCCAGCGCGAATCCAAAGCTGCCGCCACCGGCCCAGCCTTCCAGCATGCCTGGGTGCAGCGACTTCTCATACGCGGCCTGGTCGGCCGGAGAGCGCATGGCACTTACGTCTGCCAGCGGCGAGCTTCTGCGGTGTCCCTGCGTAGTCGTAATCATCACGTCCTGTCCTTCGGTGCTTACTGTGCCGGAAAGCACTTGCTTGTCCGTGCGCGTGATTACCAGTGGCTTGTCGGACGAGAACTGGCTTACTTCGCTCCAATCGATGGAGACATCACCGGCATAGCTGGTCTTAACCACAAGCTTCTTGCCATCCATGCTGACGATGTCGCCGCTCAAGCGGTCGCCATTCTTAAGCGTGACTTGCTCGGCGCGACACAAAACACTGCAACCCAAGAGACACAACACAACTATCGTTCGTTTGTACATATGACCTCTTGAGTGGAATGTAGTTATCGCGGGCTTTAGGGGGAAAGCCAATGGTTGCGTCTCTCCACAGACATGGGACGCTCAACCTTTCTGGAGCCCCTGGGCAAGAGCCTCCACCGATGTTATTGCGATGCCTCTGATTGTCGCACACGGAAATTGGAGAGGGAAATCAAAAAACAACGTGGACCTGTCCGGTGTGCCTTTGCCAGGACCGCGTTGCAGGCTTTGCCACTGGAGCGCGTTAGAATTGGCAGGCGAGACTTCAACCACCAGAATGGCAAGCACATCGCTTCGTTACAGTCCGCGCATCGGCTACGGCTGGGATTCGCACGAGTTCAAGCGCGGCATTCCGCTCAAGATCGGCGGCGTAACATTGCCACATCACAGCGGCCTGGCCGGTCACTCGGATGGCGACGTGCTACTGCACGCCATCACCGACGCGCTGCTTGGGGCCATCGCAGCGGGGGACATTGGCACGTATTTTCCGCCGAGCGATCCTAAGTGGAAGGGCGCCGATTCGTCCGTGTTCCTGCGGGAAGCGATACGGCGGGTAACCGAAGCCGGGTACGTGGTCGGCAACATCGATAGCACGCTGATTCTCGCCGAGCCCAAGATCGTCCCTCATGCCGAGGCCATCCGGCAGAACGTTGCACAATTGCTGAATATCGAGACCTCTCAGGTCAGCGTGAAGGCGAAGACACCGGAAGGCATGGGCACCGACAACGCCGCCATCGCGCACGTGGCCGTCCTGCTGATCGAGATCAACTGGCCGTAGGGGCTCGTAGCGCGATTCATGGCGCGGCATCCTCAGTGCCTGCGGATGTTGCGCCCCTCGTCACGAGAGCCCTCGAACCAGTTACACTAGGACTACCCAGCCGTCTACAAGGGAAAATTGCAGTCATGAGCGTCACCCATGAAAAGATCGAGGCCTTCGCTGCGCCGACTGAGGCCGGTCCACGGGCCTCGAACTTTGTTCGCGACATCATCATCGACGACCTGAATTCCAACAAGTTCGGCGGTCGCGTGCAGACCCGCTTTCCTCCTGAGCCGAATGGTTATCTTCATATCGGCCATGCCAAATCGACATACCTGAATTTCGGACTGGCGGCGGAATTCGGCGGCCACACTAACCTGCGATTTGACGATACCAATCCCGAGAAGGAAGAGCAGGAGTACGTCGATTCGATCATCAAAGATGTGCGCTGGCTCGGCTGGGAATGGGAGGGGTTGTACTACGCGTCAGACTACTTCGATCAGCTCTATGCCTGGGCAGTGCAACTGGTCAAGGCAGGCAAAGCGTACGTGTGCGATCTAAGCGCGGAGGAGATTCGCCAGTACCGCGGCACTCTGACCGAGCCCGGCAAAGACAGTCCGTATCGCGATCGCTCGGTCGAAGAGAACCTCGATTTGTTCGATCGCATGCGCCAAGGCGAATTCGCCGATGGCTCGCGGACGCTGCGCGCCAAGATCGATATGGCCTCGCCGAACCTCAATCTGCGCGACCCGATCATGTATCGCATCCTTCATGCCTCCCATCATCGGACGGGGGACAAGTGGTGTATTTACCCGATGTACGACTTCGCGCATGGCCAGTCGGATTCGATCGAGCGAGTCACACACTCCATTTGCACCTTGGAGTTTGAAGATCACCGTCCGCTGTACAACTGGTTTATCGAGCAGTTGGGCATCTTCCCCTCGCAGCAGATCGAGTTCGATCGCCTGAACCTCACCTATACCCTGCTGAGCAAGCGCAAGCTGCTGCAACTGGTGCAGGAAGGGCGCGTCTCCGGGTGGGACGATCCGCGCATGCCTACCATCTCCGGCATTCGCCGACGCGGCTACACGCCCGGAGTCGCTGCGCAACTTCTGCGCCGCCATTGGAGCTTCGAAGACCAACGGCATCATCGAGCTGGCGATGCTGGAGCACTTCGTTCGCGAAGACCTCAACCGTCGCGCACTGCGCGTCATGGGCGTGCTGCGCCCGCTGAAGGTCATCATCGACAACTATCCCGAGGGCCAGGTCGAAGAGCTGGAGGTGGTTAACAATCCGGAAGACCCGTCAGCCGGAGCGCGCAAGGTACCGTTCTCGCGTGAGCTGTACATCGAGCAGGACGATTTTCGCGAGGAGCCTCCGAAGAAGTTCTTCCGCCTGTCGCCGGGCACTGAGGTCCGGCTGCGTGGCGGCTACTTCATCAAGTGCACTAGCGTGGAGAAGGACGAGCGAGGAAATGTCGTGGACGTTCACTGCACCTACGATCCCGAAACCCGCAGCGGCAACGCTCCGAAACCGTAAGGTGAAGGCAACTATTCATTGGGTATCGGCTGAGCACGCGCTCGATTGTGAGGTGCGGCTGTACGAGAACCTGTTCACCAAAGAAGATCCCAACAACGCGCCTGAAGGACAGGACTTCCGCGCAAATCTGAATCCCAACTCGCTGGAGGTCATCGAGCACGCCAAGCTCGAGCCGTCGGTGAAGGGCGCGGCTGCTGAAACGCGCTACCAATTCGAGCGCCTGGGATACTTCTGCGTTGATCCTGATTCCACTGCTGAGAAGCTGGTGTTCAATCGCACGGTGGCTTTGCGCGATACCTGGGCGAAGATCGAGAAGCGGGAGAAAGCAGCTTCATAGCGGAGTTGGCGTGCTTTCGCCGGCGGAGCACCGCTTCGGCGGTGCATTCGCAGCCTGCCGAAAAACTCGTGTCTGCGAAGATGCGCGTCAGGGCACGACCTTTGGCCGCCGAAGGACCCCCTGTTCGGCGTTTACCGCAGACGGTGTCGGCGTGTCCTTTCAGAACTCTGGTGGCGCGCTGCTGCGCTCCGTTTCCATGTTTAGCCATCACATCGCCCTGTTCGCAATCGCACTACAATATTGCTATGGACTCCTTCATCATCGCCGGCAGGCAGTTTCGTTCGCGTCTCATCGTTGGAACTGGTAAATATCGTTCCGGGCAGGAGACGGCCCGGGCCATCGAAGCCTCGGGCGCGGAGATGGTCACCGTCGCCGTGCGTCGCGTGAACCTCGACCGCAGCAAGGAATCGCTGCTCGACTTCATCGACACTGCCAAGTACTTCCTGCTGCCCAACACTGCCGGCTGCTATACCGCCGACGAGGCGATCCGCGCGGCACGTTTGGGGCGCGAGGTGGGACTGTCCGACTGGGTGAAGGTTGAAGTCATCGGCGATCAGGCAACGCTCTTTCCCGATGTGCAGGCCACCATTGAAGCCACGCGCGTACTGGTGAAAGAAGGCTTCACGGTTCTGCCCTATACCTCCGACGACATCGTTGTCGCCAAGCGTCTGATTGACGCTGGCGCAAGCGCCGTCATGCCACTCGGGGCGCCCATCGGCAGCGGCTTGGGATTGCAGAACCAGCCCAGCATTCGCATTCTGCGCGAGCTGATCACCGACGTACCGCTGATCGTAGATGCCGGTGTCGGCACAGCTTCCGATGCGGCCATTGCCATGGAATTGGGCGTGGATGGCGTGCTGATGAACACCGGTATCGCCGGCGCGCAGGATCCCGTGCTGATGGCTGAGGCCATGAAACACGCGGTGATCGCCGGCCGCAGCGCCTATCTCGCCGGCCGCATGCCCAAGAAGCTATACGCCACCGCCAGCTCGCCGCTGGAAGGCGTAGTGCGCTGAAGCTCCGCCTACCCTGTCAGCTCCCCGCAAAGCACTGCGCCAATTGCGAACCGGTCATCATGTCATAGCGGTGAAGCAGCGACTCGGCGAGCGCCGGCTTGTTGTACGTGGTCAGGGCAATAAAGGCTTGCACCAGGAGAAGGGATGGGTCGCCGCCGCGCTCCAGCTTGCGGAAGAACACCGCATCGGCGAAGACCAGCCGATCCGGCTGATGATTTCCAGACGGCGTCGGCGGTGAATTTCGCACTGCCTTCACCACGTCGATGAGCTCGAATCCCTGCGCCGTGAGGAAGCTGTGCACCTGCGGAAACAGCGGCTGCCCCAGGTACAAAGGGTAGAACTCGGTCTCGCAGTGCACCACCGCCGTACGGAACAGCGCCTCGGTGGCATGCTCCAGGGCGCGCAGTTCGAAGCCTTGTATGTCGAGCTTCAGAAAGTCGATCGGCCGGCGCGGCAGCACATCGTCGAGACGGCGGGTTTCGACTCGTTCCTGGTCGACGGTATGTAAGTCCTTAAGGTCAGCGAACGCTTCCGCTGCCTCAGGGTTCAATGGGTACAACGAAGACGTTCCATCATCGTTGTTGATGTAGAGCGTCTGGGTTTTGCCGTCGCCTATGGCATAGGGCAACAGAGTTAAGTGGGCGCCGCCCTCTTTTTCGGCGCGCTCAAGCAAGCGGTGGGCCAGGGGCTCGAATCCCACAATGTCGCACGGCACACCTGAGGCCGCCAGCGGTTGATAGATGTGGTCTTCTCCCGCCAGCATCTGGGCGCCGACATCGACAATGAACAGGGGCTGTCCATAGCGCGACGCCTGCAATGCCTGCACCATGGCCGAGCGCGCCGCTTCCAATTGAAATTCTTTCAAGTGCCGCTCGCGATATTCATCGCTGGCGAGAAGCGCCTCCCGAACTTCTTCCAGAGTACGGCCGCCCTCGATTTCCTTTGACCAATGCTCCAGGCCCTCGGCATCGGGAGCGCGCTTCAGCACTAGCCTATACAGCACGTCGATGTATTCGGTTGGAGTCACTTTTCCTGTTTAATCGGCAACCTTGTTAGCTGTCTCGGGGGGGAACATGCCTGGATGGTAAATCGAACGGGATTGTGCCCACTACTTCAGACACACGTAAGCCCCCTTCATCCCCATAACTTGCTGTGGGATCCAACCCTCGTTAGGGGTCAGCTCGATGATTTGCCGGAAGCCGAGCCTGCGCAAGCTGAGATGGAGCAAGCCAGTCGAAATGTCATTGTTATTGTCGAAGCAAACCGGGAAAGGAGCGTCTTTGTAGTACTCGTTGGGCTCGTGATACTGGATGATGTACTCCTCAGCCCGAATGATGCGGGTGAACAAGAACAAAATTTTATTGGTGACGCTGCCGAGGAAATGAAGGAAATAGAGCGGATCGCTGAGGTGGAGCAGGATGGCGGAGGCGATCACGATATCGGCAGGCTGGCAGCCCTCCAGGCGATGGGTCCAACTGTCGTATCGCTGATGGATGAATCGCGCGTCGGTGCCGAGTATCCCGTTCAAGTACGAGAACACCTCGGTTTTGTCGAGCAGATCGTACCCCCGACACTCGCCATAACCTTTCAGGGCAAACCTCTGCAGGAAATATCCGCTGTTGCAGGCGACATCCAGAACACTCTCGTTGCCTTGTGCATGCAGACAGATGGCCTCGATCCACTCGTCGTACATTGTCCGCAACTGAGCGTTTGCGCTGGTGAAGCGGTTCCAGGTTTCTGCACTGACCTGGTCGCGAAAGGCTAGATAGCGCCCGGGATCCTGGGGCCCATACAACCAGTCGTAAGCGATGCCGGTTTGAACGTCATCGGCAAGAATGAATGGCTGATAATCCAGCAGGCGGGTGCCGCGCAGCACCTGCTCGCGACTGGGTGCAAAGGGTCTGAGGTCCATAGCGTGAAGTAGCCAACTCAATCTACATCGTCAAGGCAGCAAAAGCGCAAGCGCAGCCTGATGGCGTGCCCTCTCTATCCCTGGTCTCCCATGATGAACAGCGGCTTGCCTTCGAAGCTGCTGAAGAACGGTCGCAACCGGGCGGTGTTGTAGTGCTCCTCCACATTCACCGTCTTCTTAGTGGAGGTCACGGTTTCGATGGGAATGCAATGGTAACGGCCGTTCTGCAAGACGACCATCTTGCCGAAATTTTTGCCCAGCAGCAGGTCAAGCGCGAGATTGCCGTACGCCATGGGCACCACCGAGTCGATGGCGTCAGGATCGCCGGAGCGCACGAGGTATCCGAGATTCTGGTTGATGATGTCGATCGTTCTGCCGTTGTTGAACTTCGCCGAGCGCGCCTTCACCTCGCGGGAAACCAAATCGCCGATGCCGCCCAACTTCTTGTGGCCGAAAGCGTCGGCGGTTTTGTCTTCGAACATCATCTCGTTGCGGCCTTCCGGCATTGCGCCTTCTGATACCAGGACGATGGCGTAGCGGCTGGGATTTCTGCGCCGGTCGAGCACCAGCAATTCCGTCAGAAGGTCAAGGCTGAACTTGTATTCGGGAATGACGCAGCGGTGGGCGGCGCCGGCCAACGTGGGCACCATGGCGCTGAAGCCCGCATAACGGCCAAAAACCTCCAGGATCATCAGCCGCTCGTGCGAACCGGCCGACGTGCGCAGCCGGTTCGTCATCTCGATGGTGCGGGTCACGCAGGTACTGAATCCGATGCAGTAATCGGTTCCAGGAACGTCGTTGTCCATGGTCTTAGGGATGGCAACGACTTTCATTCCTTCCTTGTGCAGCCTTACTCCGTAACTCAGCGTGTCGTCCCCGCCGATGGGGATGAGGTACTCAATGCCCAGCCAGTCCAGGTTCTTCAGAACCTCGGGCGTCAGGTCGTTTTTTTCCGCCGAATAGAAGCTCTGCAAGTGCTCAGGAACATCTTCGCGAGCCACCCGACTCGGGTTGGTGCGCGAGCTGTGGAGGAAGGTTCCTCCGCTCCGGCCGACGCGATCGACAATCTCCTGCGTCAGGAATTGGAAGTTTTCGCTGTTGTCATACTTCTCGTCGCGCACGATATTGACCAGGCCGCGCCAACCCCGGCGCAGGCCGATGATGTCGTAGCCCTCGCTGATGGCGCGGAAGGTGACGGCGCGGATCGCGGGGTTCAAGCCCGGGACATCCCCGCCGCCGGTCAAGATACCTATAACGCCCTTCTTGGAAGTACCGATCGCCATATATGGATCCGCCTGGTTAAATTCTTATCGTCTCACCAGCGCAATGACTCCCAAGCTGGTTAGAGCATACGAAGATTGTATCGGTCGGGCCGTGACGCTCGCTGTCGGGCTGGGTGAAAATTCCCGCAGTTCACGATTTTGGCAAAAGCTGCAGCGCGAAGTACGGCTGTATCGTTGCACGATTGTCGCGACTCCATGTGCCGTGACATAATGACGCCGCCATGAAGCTCACCCGGTTCATCCTCTCAGCCGTCGGTTTCGCGCTTCTCTTCAGCACTTTCGCCTTTGCTCAACCGCCGCAACAGTCACCGACGCCTGCCAGCGCTGCGAATCCGATGGCGCCCGGGCAAAAGCCCATCAGCGAGGGCAAGCTGGACGATGCCGTCGCGTTCTACAAGAAGGCGCTTCAATCCAGTCCTAACGCCTGGGAAGCTTACCTCGGCATGGGCGCTGCGCTCGACCTGAAGGGCGACTACACGACTGCCCGCCAGGAGATCCAGAAGGCCATTGACATGGCTCCAGCCAGCGGCAAGGTGCGGGCGTTGCGGACGATGGCTGTCTCTTACGCCTTTACTCGTGATGCGGATCATGCCGGGAAGTACGAAGAGCAGGCCTACCAGATGCAGATAGCCGCTAACGACTTTAACGGCGCAGCAGGTACAGCCGACGAGGCGGCGCGCATTTATCTGGAGAACGGGGATCTCGATAACGCGCAGAAGTGGTACGAAAAGGGCCACGAGACCGCCATGCGTAATCCCAAGCTTACTGATGCCGAAAAAGACCTTTGGAACTTTCGCCTCGAGAACGCGCTGGCACGCATTGCCGCCCGGCGAGGCAACAAGGCTGAGGCCCAGCAGCATATGGCGGCAGCAAAGGCCGCCATCGACAAGGGAACCAATCCTGACCAGGCGCAGTTCGTTCCCTACCTCGAAGGATACGTCGCGTTCTATGGCGGCGACTATCCGGCAGCGATCAACGACCTGGAAAAGGCCAACCAGAAGGACCCGTTCATCCTGGTGTTGATGGCGCAGGCATATGAGAAGTGGGGCGACCAGAAGAACGCGATGGACTACTACCGCAAGGTTCTACAGATTTATTCGCACAATCCGACCGGCGCCTTCGCGCGGCCACTGGCGGAGAAGAAGGTTGGTAGCTAAATGAGACTCGATGGTTGGGTTGTCCCCAGGCTCGCCTTCTAAGGGACGAACCTGGGGAAACATCTACTTGCCGACCAGGCCTTTGTCCACCCCTACTCCCGTGCAGAAATCCCAACCGGTGGCTGCGCTGTGCGTGCCGCAGCTCCCCGAGGTGATATCCGTGAAGTACGAGCTAAAGCCCATGTTGCTATAGATCAGGGTGTTCTCCGCATTGCTGCTGGACTTGAACTGTCCCGCGGCGTTGATGATGCCAGCCAGAGCAGGCGAGGCAACGCTAGTGCCATACACCTGTAGCCAGCCGCCGTAGCAGTTGGAGTTGTATACCGCTACCGGAGAGCCGCCGCTGGAATCGAACGAAAGGTCCGGGGTGCCACGCTTGCTGCCCACAATGCCCGAGATGGAGTTCTGGAAGGAAGGCCGCGCTTCATACTTGCTCGCGCCGCCACCTCCGGAGCTCCATGCCGTCTGGTTGGTGTAGTTGCCATTGCTGCGATTCACCTGCGTGCCGCCCGCCGAGACGACGTTGGGCGATGAGCTGGGATAGATCACGCCCGGCGAATCACCCGATGACGCAAAGTACACCACACTCGACTGCGTGAAGTAGTGATCAGAACTGCTCTCGCCGCTAGTCTCACTGCCGCCCCAGCTCATCGAGACTTCGCCCTTGCCGCCATGCGACGAAATGTAGGAGTTCGCCGCCGACACCGCCTGGTACAGGGCGGTGTTCGAGTTTGAAGATGCTTCCATCAGCACAATGGCCGCGTTTGGCGCCATGGCGTGCGCCCATTCGATATCCAGCGCCTCTTCGCCCTGCCAACCGCTCCTGCAACCGTTGGAAGGTTTCCGCCCGCTCGCGTACTGCACGGTGAAGTTGGCTTGCGGCAGTCCGAAGGTCGAGGAGAACGTCGCCAGGTCCGCGGCCGCCGAAGGATAGTCGTAGGCGTCAACGATCACGATTACGCCGCTGCCGCCGGTGGGAAGCGAGGTCGATGTCGCGATCGGGCAGCCCGAGAGGGGATTCGATACCAGGCTGTACACACATCCCAGCGAGGCAGGGGTTTCTCCTCCAGGCTTGGCTGCCGGCGCGAAGGTCCCGCCAGGCGCGTAGATGATGTAGTTGGTGTGCATTCGAACGCCAACGTCCTCCGGCCGCTCGATGCTGGACGGCGGATAGATCCCGAGTCCATTGGCCGTGCGTACCTGAGCGTTGAGCAATATACCCGACGCGAGCATCATCGCGATGCAAGCGACGAGCAGAATCGAGATTCGTGACCAAGGCCGCGCAACTTCACTTTGCATTGTTGTAATCTCCTAAAGCGTCACGTGCTTCTAACATTGGTGGGCGGATTATAGGCCGAAGTGCCACGCAAACTACGCCACCTAAGTGTGATTTTGCGAAATTTTGTATTGTGGATTTCGCATCGCGGCGTCAATGCCCCGGTGACGCTTCGCGGGGGCGCCAAACGTTAGTGTCTTGGTTTCTATCCTTGGCTTTTCTCTTGACTCGCGGCATGACGGCCCAATAAAAATATTTGACCCGCACCCGAATCCACCTATAGCTGAAACTCAAGAAGGATATGAAACTGAAAGCGACCGTCTGCCTACTCCTGCTTACAGCCCTTGCGAGTGTCGCAGTGGCCCAATCGGCTGCCCCAGGCCCGAGTGTGCTGTGCAGCCCTCCTAACAAAGCCCCGTTCGTCAACTGGACGCAGTTCCACTTCGACGCCTGCCATGACGGTTACAACCCATTTGAGATGATTCTGAACTCCGGCAATGTTGGGGAGCTGGTTCGCGATGCCTCGTACCTGACCGGCCAGTATGGTTACCTCACAGCGCCGGCGGTTGTGAATGGCATCGCATACATCGGCTCGGATGACACCAACCTCTATGCCTGGAATACCCTCACCCAGACTCTCTTGTGGAGGTATTCCACCGGAAATGCGGTCTATTCTTCGCCAGCCGTCGACAACGGCATCGTGTACTTTGGCTCCGACGATTTGAATCTTTACGCAGTAAACGCCACCACCGGCGCGCTAGGGTGGAAATACAACACCGGCTCTGTCGGCCTGACCACTCCGACCGTCACGAATGGCATAGTTTATTTCGGAACTTTCGACGGGCATGTATACGCTTTGAATGCGACCACCGGAAAGCTGGTTTGGAAATACTTTGCCAGTGCCGCCGCGGTTGCGTCGCCATCGGTAGGAAACGGAATTTTGTACTTCGGATCGAACGACCACTTCATCTACGCTCTGAACGCCACCACCGGTACGTTCTTGTGGAAGTATCAGACTTTTGACCAGGTCGCGTGTTCGCCGACCGTGGTCAATGGCGTGGCTTACGTTGGATCGAACGATTTCAATCTTTACGCGCTTAACGCCTTCACCGGCAGCCTCGTGTGGCAGTATGCGACCCAGGGGCCGGTATCGACTTCGCCGGCGGTCGCCAACGGCATCGTATACGTAGGGTCGTATGACGACACCATCTACGCTCTTAACAGCACCACGGGCGCATTGCTGTGGAGCTATAAGTCGGGCTTATACGTGAGTTCCTCGCCGGTATTCGCCAATGGCGTGCTATACGTCGGCTCCTGGGACGGGAATGTCTACGCATTCAACGCGGTCAGCGGTGCTCCACTGTGGAATTATCTGACCGGTGGCCCGGTCAAATCTGCTCTGGCGGTTGCCAACGGGCGAGTCTACATCGGATCGGGGGACAACAAATTCTATGTGTTTCGTTTGCCGTAGTGAGATCGCAGAATCGGGCCCTTGGCCGGACGACTCAGGGTAGAGTCCGCCTGCGGAGGACGCAATCCTGAGTGGAACGGGACAATGATCGATCGTCCTATCCCTCCAGAGTGACTTCGTGGTTCAGGCGGAATCGGAGGCGCCGCTCGGCAGAAAACGCGACGTCTTTCCGGCCGGTAATAAAAGCCGTCGTAGTTCCGGCAACAGCTCCAATGCCGCTACCGATGAGGGCGCCTTTGCCGCCCCCGGCCAGCGCGCCAATCAGCGCGCCACCACCGGCGCCGCCGCCGATCCAGCCCAAGTTACGCTTCTTGTGCGATCCTCCACGCGCGATCACGCTTGAGGTTCGCAATGGAACCTGCTGATTGCCCACAGCCACACTGTCCAGAGTCAGCCCGAGCTCGCCGGGGTGGCGCAGTCGTCCCGAGTGCCGGGCGATTACCACGTGGCCCGTCACCGAAGCCCCAACCGGCAAAATGGTGCGATCGTCCACTACTACCGGCTCCTCCACAACGGCCTCGAAGTGCTCGCCGGGTACCGAGGACCTGCTCGATAGCGACTGCTGGAGGCGCACCGTGATTGGCGTTCCCGCTGGAATAATCAGCGGGGCCGGCACCTGAGTGGAAGCAACCTCACCGTTCGCTGCTGGTCGCCCTATAGCCGCGCCAGGCTGGTTGTTGGCGAGGCCGGCTGCACCTGTATCTGGCTGCCTCGCCAATGCCGGGTTCGAGTTGTTGAGCTCCGTCGCACTCTCGTTTCGACTCTTGCTGCAACCGGTTAACGAGAATGAGAGGAGTAGAAGTGTGGCGGTAATAAACCAGCGCGATGTTCGCATGAATGCTCCTCCGACAAACAGTTCAGTGGGGCAAACACCGTGCCAAACCGCAACTTAGCGGGAATCTTGTACTTACGTCGGGAGAAGACTACACGAGGGTGAAAATTCTACATAGTCAAGCTAGAGGTTGGAATCGGCGGTCAGGCGCACCATCGCTCCATTGCCGCTCGTTGACAGAGGCCGGGCGCTCCCGCCTTGTCCCTTGATGGAGGGACAAGGGGCGGAGATCGAAACCTTACTGCACCACCAAATGCGTGAAGGGCGCGACGTAGGCCATCAGGTACACCAGGATTCCTACCAGGCATGCCAGCGCGATACTGTGGAAGAAAACGAAGCGCAGGATGTCGCCTTCGTGCCCATACCATTGCGTGGCCGTACTGGCGACCACGATGCTTTGCGCGTCGATCATCTTGCCCATCACGCCGCCGCAACTGTTGGCCGCTCCCATCAGCACGGGTGAGACGCCGACCTGCTGGGCGGAAATCTTCTGCAAGCTGCCGAACAGCACGTTGGACGACGTGTCTGACCCTGTCAGAGCCACACCCAGCCAACCGAGCAAAGTTCCGAAGAACGGATACAGATGCCCGGTTCGAGCGAACGCCAGTCCCATGGTGGCGTCGAGCCCGGCATATCGCGTCATGAAGCCGACTGCCATCATGGCCGCGATGGTGATCAGCGAGAATCGCACCTTCATGATGGTCTTCATGTACACCGCGAAGATTTGCCGAATATTGAACCCCATCACCAAGCCCGAGATGATTCCCGCAATGAGAATGCTGGTTCCGGTTGCGCTCAGCCAGTTGAGACCGAAGACTGCGCCTTCTTTCGTATTCTTTGGGACCACTGGCGGCGTGCGCTCCACCAGGTTGTGAAGCGCGGTCACAGGGAATTGAGGATTTGTGATTTTGCTCGTCGTCTTTAGCGCTCAGATCGAACGACGCGTTGTTCATGATCTTCTTGCCGGTCTGCGTTCCCCAGCAGAAGACCAGAACGCTAAGGATCAGCCACGGCACCCAGGCGCGGACAACTTCGCCTCTGGAATGACCGTGGTCGGCGCGATGCTCAGTCTTCGCCTCCTCGCCTTCCAGGGTATGAATTCGCTTGGGGTGCCAGATCATGAGGAAGCCGATGAGGCACACCATCGACACCACGGCGGCGACCACGTCCACCAGATACGGACCGTGAAAGTTGGAAACCGCAAACTGGGTGACCGCGAATGAGGCGCCCGCGACCAGAATCGCCGGCCAGATTTCCATCATGCCGTCGAATCCGACAAAGGCCCAGATCAGCCAGAACGGTACGATGAGAGAGAAGAACGGCAATATGCGTCCCGCCATCGCTCCCAGTGTGAACTCGCTGAATCCCGTCACCTTGGCGAGCGCGATGATGGGCGTTCCCAAGGCGCCGTAGGCAACCGGCGCGGTGTTGGCGATGAGCGACAGGCCCGAAGCCTGTAGCGGACGGAAGCCGAGGCCGATCAGCAACGCCGCGGTCACCGCAACCGGCGTACCGAATCCGGCAGCGCCTTCGAAGAAAGCCCCGAAGCTGAAGGCAATCAGCAGCAGTTGCAGGCGGCGGTCCTGCGTGATACCGGTCAGGCTGTGCTGCAACACGTCGAAGCGTCCGGAATCCACCGTCAGCTGATACATGAAGATGACGTTCAGCACGATCCAGCCGATGGGGAACAACCCATACGCCGTACCGTATACCGCCGTCGCACCGGCCATGCGCGCCGGCATGTGAAAGAAGAAGATGGCCACGAGCAATGCGGTTGCCAGGCCCATGATCGCCGCCCAGTGGGCTTTCACCTCGAAGATGGCCAGCGTTCCCAACAGAACGATTACCGGCAGAGAAGCGACGAGCGTGGAGAGCCACCAGTGTCCACTGGGGTCGTAGCTCTGGGCCCAGGTTCCGGGGAGGGGAGGAATGCGGAGGATGACGACTGCGATTACGACTGCCACCAGGGTCAGAACGATCGAACCCAGGTAATTCTGTTTTGGAGGAGCATGCTTGGTAGAGCTCTTCACGGGGGTGCCACTTGCCATGCGAAATCACCTATGACCTGCGGGGCGCGGGCAGGATCTTTCGTTGGGTATTGTGGTTGACCATGCTAACAGCGGCGCAGGATTTGGCAAGTGCTTTCTGTCACACGGACATGGTCGATCAACCGGCCGACAAACCCGCAACGACGGGAAACCCGATGCAGGTGTACATCGACAACCAACTGAAGCTGAATGACTGCACTTCCAGCTTCGTCGACCCAGACGTCTGCCGAACCGGCGGCGCAACACTATGAAGTGGTCAAGGCGTGGGACGCCGATGGTCACAACGTCCGGAAGAGCGCCGTCGTAACCGTGCAGTAGGCGTGGATGGGGCGGCCTGCATTCAGACCGCCCGGGAATAAAGCCTGGCGGTCTTACCTTCTACGGCGCAAGCGACGCTTGGCAATTGGCGGTTTTCTCGGGTAGCGGCCTTCCTCGTCGTAAAACTCACGGGGAGGATGATCGGAGTGCGCTCCCGGGAGCGGCTGCTCACGTTGCACCGCGTGAACTCCCTGGGCCTGCGTCAACGGACTTGTTGTGGTGTAGATCGCCTCGTCGAAGGTTGCACCGTTCTTGGCTCTTGCAACGGCGATCGCGGGAAAGGCTTTCCCGGAGGTATACGCCGCTCCCACGTAGTCACCCACCATCCGGCCGAGCTTGGTGTTCGCCAGCCAGTCCAGTGTCATTGGACCGGCCAGTACGCTGGTAGCGCTCCAGGTGGTGCCGCCATCCTGCGACGTGATGTAAGCGACATTCAAAGCGCAGTCGGACTCGACGCACGATGCATTGGGATAGTAGTGATAGATCAGTGCCAAATGTGCCGAACTTCCGGCAGTAGCGGGGTCCGCCGCAATTGACGGCAGGAAGTGATCGACCGTGCTGTCGACGGCGTCGATGGGAATCCTTACCGGCTGCGTCCAGCTCACTCCGTCTGTGGAGGTGCTCATCACAATGTCGTTCGAGAAGCAAGCGCTGCGGAACCGGCAGTCTTGCCAAACTACGAAGACCTGGCCGTTGGCGTCGATGGCGGACATCGGCAGAGCGTCACTGCGCAAATTGCCGGCAATCGTGTGATCGCTGATGGTGGCGACGATGGTGCTGGCGCTCCAGCTCGCACCTCCATCTGTAGAAATGAAAGCGATGATATGGCTTCCGGCATCGTCCGACGCCGGAACCACCACTGTGCCGCCGGGCTGCACAACCGGAACCCCTCCCAGTCCCTTCGCCAAGTCTCCGGAGTTGGCTGGCGCGCTCCAGGTTTGACCACCGTCGGTAGACGTGCTCATCCAGATCACGCCGTTCGTGCTGGGGTCGTCCCACTCCACGTAGCAATGTCCGTAGTAGGGGCTGCTCTGGCTGTTGTCGCACGCAATCCAGTTTTTGTCGGAGTCGGGAGTATTGCTCACCGTTACCGGCCCGCTCCAGTTGAGCCCGTCGGCCGAACGGCTGACCACCACCGTGTCGTTGTTCAGGATGGCCAACGATGCAATCAGCCACACGCTGTGCGCGCGGTCGTACGCGACCGCCGGATCGCTGGCCCCGACGTAAGGTCCGCCCGCGAACACAGTGATTCCCGGCAGGGTGCCGTTCGTCCAGGACGCGCCTCCATTGGTTGAGATTGCGTAGCCTATGTTGGAGGCACCGCCATTAAAGAAGCGGCCCATCTGGAAGACGGCAACGAGCGTGGAGCCGAAGGAAGCAACCGACGGCTCGACCTCGGTTGCATGCTGGCTCGTCCCGTTCGTAAACGTGTCGGTGCTCAGTCGAGACAGCAACGGAGGCGGTGGACTGTTGGAGGAGCCGCCACCTGAGTTCGAATCGTTCTTGCTGCCCGATCCGCAGCCGGGCAGCGCGGCCAGCAGTATTGCGGCACAGGCACAGGCGATCGCGCCCTTGCCGCCAACCGACACGAATAGCCTGTAGCGGAGCAACCCCCGTTCTCCCCCTGTGGGGTTCTACTTTACGATGAAACGGCGACCGTCGGCAAAGCTTAACGGTGAGGCATCGCAGCTAGCTTCGGTCAACTGAGCTGGCGGTGGCAGTCTCCCGGACTGAAGGCAGAAAGCCGACGGCTGATGCCAGTGGCGAATCGCGTGAGCAGGTTCTGGGAGCGCGAAGCACGATCCCCGGACGCGTTGAGAAAGCAAGCTGTGCGGAACCGGGTACAATCATCCGAAGATACTGAGCAGGAGCCACTCTGCCAGGGGTTTCGCTTATGTCCTCTCTCCAGTCCGCAGGCCGGTCCGATGGGATAGAGCCGCGTCCGGGAGACCAGCCGAACCAGGTTCGCTACTTCATTCTGGGGCTGGTGCTGCTTGTCGGGACGGCTCTCGTCTGGCCTCTGCTCGGCCGCAACCTCGCGGGCATGCAGTTCATGCCGCACGCCTTCTGCTATCTGGGCAATCCAACCCTGATCACCACGCACATGGTCTCCGACCTGCTCATCGGCATTTCCTATGTCGTGATCTCGTTGACCCTGGTGTACCTGGTGCGAGCCAGTGCGGGCGGCATTCCGTTTCACTGGATGTTTCTCGCCTTCGGCACGTTCATCATCGCCTGCGGCGCAACTCACTTCATGGAAGTGGTCACGCTTTGGTATCCGGCGTATTGGGCTTCCGCCTACGTGAAAGTGATCACGGCCGCGGCCTCCGTGGCGACAGCGATTGCGCTTCCGCTGGCGATCCCGCGCATTCTGCGCAACGTGCACGCGGTCGGTTTGTCGGAGGTTCGCGCGCAGGAAGTGGCGCGCACCAATCAGAAGCTCAGTGCGGCCAACGAGAAGCTGCACGAACTGGATCGCTTGCGCCGCCGCTTTGTGGCGCAGACATCCGCCAACATCGGCGACTGGGAATGGGAGATTACCACTGGAAAGCTGCACTGGTCGGAAGAGGTCGAGGCGATGCATGGCTTCGCCCCCGGCGCCTTCAACGGAGACTACCAATACTGGCTGAACTCGATCCATCCTGAGGACCGCGAGCGAACCTCGGTCGCAGTGCGCTCCGCGCTGGAGAAACGCTCCGACTACGACATCGAGTACCGTACGATTCGGCACGACGGTTCCATCTACTGGACAGCCGCTCGGGCAGCTGTGGAGTGCGACTCCGCGGGTAATCCGGTTCGCATGGTCGGCATGTGCATGGACATTACCCACCGCAAGCTGACCGAGGAAGCGTTGCGCAAGACGGAAAAGTTGGCAGCCGCTGGAAGACTGGCAGCCACCATCGCGCACGAGGTCAACAATCCCCTCGAGGCTGTAACCAATCTGCTTTTCCTGGCGCGCCATGAGCCGAAAGAGCCCGAGCGCAATCGTCTGCTGGAGATGGCCGACAAAGAACTCCAGCGCGTCAGCCATATCACCCGGCAGACGCTCGGCTTCTATCGCGACTCGGGGCGCGCAGTGCGGGTCGATCTTGGCGAAGTGGTGAACAATGTTCTCGATGTCTTCCAAGGCAAGCTGAGATCCAAAGGAGTGCAGGCTCACTTTGATCTTCGCGGGGAAACGGCTGTCTACGGAGCACCGGGAGAGATCACCCAGGTGGTGTCGAACCTGATCAGCAACGCGGTGGATGCTTCCCGTCCGGGCTCGAGCATCCGGATTCGCGCGAAGTGTCGCCCGGGCCGTGTGATTCTTGTGGTCTCAGACCACGGCAGCGGAATCCCGGCGGATGCCAGGCCGATGGTCTTCGAGCCCTTTTTCACCACCAAGAAGGACGTTGGTACCGGGCTCGGTCTTTGGATCAGCCGCCGCATCGTTGAGAGCCACGGGGGCAGCATCCGCTTCCGCAGCTCCAACGGCGCGAATGGCTCGAAAGCCACAGGCACCGTGTTCGTCGTGAGCTTGCGAAGCGCGTCCCTGGCGCAGGAAGTAGCGGGATAGTTCTTGGCGTTAGACCCCGGTCAGGCTGGGGACGGGGCTGAGTCTGCATCCTCAGAGGGCTGTTGCTGCTCACTCTCAGCAGGGGCGAGGCCCTCTTCAGCTCCGGGACGCGAAGCCTCTTCCATTACGCCGTCTTCCAGCAGCAGTGCTACCGACCTGCCTTGCACGTCCATCTGTCCCCGCATCTTCTCGCTCTTGAACGGCTGCTCCAGGTCGTGAGTGTCCATGATCAGCGTCCAGCCGCGGCCGACTGGAGAGAGGGGCAAGGTGTAGGTCACGCGATCGTGATAGGAGTTCATCAGGATGAGGAATGAGTCGTCGGAAATGGGCTGCCCCATTTCGTCCACCTGGTCGAGAGTATTGCCGTTGTACATGCAGCGCGATGCTTCGCATCCAACCGGCGTTCCATTGCTCCTGCGTCATCTCCTCGCCATTATCGCCGTACCAGGCGATGTCCTTGAGTGACGACTGGCGCACCTCACGGTCCTGAAAGAACTTGCGCCGCCGCAGATTGGGGTGCGCCAGGCGCAAGGCAATCAGTTGCCGCGTGAAGTCCAGTAGTCTCTGCCGGCGCTCGTCGAGGTTCCAGTCGTACCAACTGATCTCGTTGTCCTGGCAATACGCGTTGTTGTTGCCGCGCTGCGTGCGGCCAATCTCGTCGCCGCCGCACAGCATGGGAACTCCCTGTGACAGAAACAGCGTCGCCAGAAGGTTGCGCTGCTGCACCTCGCGCGCACGGTTAATCTCCGGATCGTCGGTAGGTCCCTCAACGCCCATGTTCCAGGAATAGTTGTCGTTGGTCCCATCGTGGTTGTTCTCGCCGTTGGCTTCGTTGTGTTTCGCGTTGTAGCTGACCAGATCGTTGAGTGTGAAGCCGTCGTGCGCGACCACGAAGTTGATGCTGGCGTACGGCTTGCGGCCGTCGCTCTGGTAAAGGTCGCTGCTGCCGGTCAAGCGATAGGCAAGATCCGAAAGCTGGCCTTCGTCGCCCTTCCAATAGCGACGCACGGTGTCGCGATACTTGCCGTTCCACTCCGCCCAGAGCACCGGGAAATTGCCGACCTGATATCCGCCGCTACCCACGTCCCACGGCTCGGCGATGAGCTTCACCTGCGAGATAATCGGGTCCTGATGGATGATGTCGAAAAACGCGGCGAGCCGGTCGACATCGTGCAACTCGCGGGCCAGGGTCGCCGCCAGGTCAAAGCGGAAGCCGTCGACGTGCATCTCCGCGACCCAGTAGCGCAAGCTATCCATGATGAGCTTCAGCACCTGCGGATGCCGCACGTTCAAACTGTTGCCCGTACCGGTGTAGTCCATGTAATAACGCGGCTGATTGGGCACCAGTTTGTAATACGTTGGGTTATCGATGCCGCGAAAGCTTAGCATCGGTCCGAGGTGATTGCCCTCGGCCGTGTGGTTGTAGACCACATCGAGAATTACCTCGATGCCCGCACGGTGCAGCGCCTTCACCATCGACTTAAACTCTGCCACCTGTGAACCTGTCGCGCTGGCCGAGCAATACTTCGTCTCGGGACTGAAGTAGTTCAGCGTGTTATATCCCCAGTAATTGCACAGCCCCCTCTCGACCAGGATTTTGTCGTTGACGAAGTGATGCACGGGCATGAGTTCAACAGCCGTGATACCCAGCTTCGTCAGATATTTGAGGGCAGACGGGCAGGTCAGGGCAGCGTAGGTGCCGCGAAGGCGCTGGGGGACCTGCAGGTCCAGCTTGCTGAAACCGCGCACGTGCATCTCGTAGATGACCGAATCGGCGAGTGGAATGCGCGGAGGACGGTCCTGCTCCCAGTCGAAGTAGGGATTCACCACAACCGACTTGGGCATGCCGGCTGCACTGTCGCGACGGTCCATGTGCAGGTCGGCGTTGTCGCCGCCCATACGGTAGGGAAAGATCGGCTTCTCCCAATCGATGTGGCCGTTGATAGCGCGCGCATAGGGATCGATCAGCAGCTTGGCAGGATTAAACCGCAGGCCGGCGTTGGGGTCCCACGGGCCATGCACGCGATAGCCATAGAGCTGACCAGGCTGGAGTCCGGGAATATAGCAGTGCCAGACGAAGGCCGTCTGCTCCGGAACAGACAGGCGGTCGACCTCACGTCGAGTACGGTTGTCATAGAGGCACAACTCCACCCGGCTCGCGTTCTCGGAATAAAGCGCAAAATTGACACCCGTTCCGTCCCAGGTAGCCCCCAGCGGATGGGGTCTGCCCGGCAGGACCATTCTTGCCATCCCCTTCAGTTCCTCCAGCTACAAACCTTGCACTTAGATGCAGGCAGACTGCAACAGTTAATGATTCCGCAACCGGAACACCTTTTCGCAACCGAAATGCACTGCAACAAATCTGGATTCAGTAGCCTTACAACCCTTGCCTCGCATCTTATAGAGCACGGATGATTACCGCCATGCTGCGCAAATGTGCGAATCCGGAATGCGGTTGTGAATTCAAGCGCATGGGAACAGGAAGGATCTACACGTTGCAGGTGAAAGACCCGCTGCGCTGGGGACTGCCCGAGAACGTAAAGCAGAAGGTGGTCTGGCTCTGCGCCAAGTGCGACCACCACAAGAAGGTGCGCTTCGATCAGGAGCACTGCCAGGTGCTTGTGGTCAACCGGCACGAATACCTCAAGCAGTCGGCCTAGGGGAGTGCGGCGGGGACGTGAATCAGCGCTGACGTCGTAACGGCTGCTGGTGCACGTTCGGTTGGAGAATACCCCTCTGCCCAAGTTGCCGATTGCGGCCCTCCAGCGCCGGAAGGCATTGCGCATCCGCCGCCAAGTCTGCACAATCCAATTGCACCATGGCTGCTGCCAGACAAACTCCACCCACCGTTACCGAGCAAGACCTGCGCGATCTGGGCTTCGGCTCGGTAGTCTCACGCGAGAGCCAGACGCGCCTGGTGAACCGCGACGGCAGTTTCAACGTCGCGCGCCGCGGCCTGCGATTCTTCGAATCGTTTAGCGTCTATCACTTCATGCTCACCATTCCGTGGTGGATGTTTTTCGGGATCACCGCGGGGTCATATCTCTTGGCCAATGCGGCATTCGGCTTGGCTTACCTTGCCTGCGGTCCCAACGCGCTGGGTAGCAACACCGCAGGCATGGAGCACCACACCTTCCTGCGCGCGTTCTTCTTCAGTGTGCAGACGATCTCCACCATCGGATACGGTCAGGTAGTTCCCATTGGCATCGTGGCCAACACGCTGGTGACCCTGGAAGCCCTGGCCGGTTTGATAGGGTTTGCCATCGTTACGGGACTTCTCTTTGCCCGTTTTTCGCGGCCGAGCGCCCGAATGCTGTTCAGCCGCCACGCCGTGATTGCGCCCTATCGCGGCATAGCGGCATTTGAGTTCCGGGTAGCCAACGCACGCCGCAATGAACTGATCGAGGTGGCCGCCAAGGTGTTGCTTACCCGGTTCGAGATGGTGGACGGTGTTCACACGCGCCGCTATTATCCGCTGGCGCTGGAGCGCGATCGTGTCACCTTTCTGCCTTTGACCTGGACGGTGGTCCATCCCATCGACCCGGACAGCCCCATGTATGGCGAGACCATGGACTCGCTGCGCCGAAGCCACGCCGAGTTCATTGTCTTGTTGAGCGGGTTCGATGAGACGGTAGCCGCCACCGTGAACCAGCGAACCTCGTATGTGCCGGCCGAGATGCGTTGGGGCGCCAAGTTTGCCAATGCCTTCCTGATCGTCGCCACGGAGGGGAAGAAAGTCGCGTTCGACATGCGCCAGTTCGACAAGATCGAAGAAGCGCCCCTGGTTCAGCCCGCATTAAATCGTTGACAGAACTCTCCAAATCAAGAGAATTGTTGCCATCACTCTTCTCAGGTTTGATGTCCGGCTGAGCGGTTCGGGAAAAATCGCAAGCACACTCGGCACAAGCAAGGCCGCTCTCTGTATGCCGAGCTAGCGGAGGAAATCATGGCAACTGGAATTGTAGGCGGGGTCCGGCGTGCGTCGGGCTGGTCGATCGCCCTGGGCATTCTGATGATCGTGGCCGGCATGATCGCGATCTTTGCGCCCCTGGAAGCGGGCTTGGTAGTCGTGATTGTCGTGGGCTGGATGGCGATTTTCAACGGTGGCGCGCAGCTTTTCTACGCCTTCGGCCACGAAGCCAGGCATCGCTGGCTGGAAGCCCTTCTGGGCGTTATCTACATCATTGCGGGTATCTACCTGCTTATGCATCCTATCGGCGGGCTGCTGGCCATCACCCTGCTGATCGGCTCCTTCCTGGTCGTCTATGGCGTCTTTGCTTTGATTCTTGCCTTTCAGATGCGCCCGGCTCCCGGCTGGGGCTGGGTGCTGTTTGATGCGATCGTCACGATTCTTCTCGGAGTGCTGATCTACATTCACTGGCCGGGAACCTCCGATTGGGTGATTGGCACCCTGATCGGCATCAGCTTCATCGTTTCTGGTGTCTCGCGCCTGATGCTTTCACTCGCGGTGCGGAGGCTGACGAGTAAGGTTGCATAGGCAGGCGGGTTGCGAACTCGACTGAACGCTAACCATCCCGAAAAGAGGCTCTAGTCACCGCGATGTCCGCGGCGGCTTGAACTCTCTACCAGGCATAGTTCGTCTTTTCCTCCTCTGCCTAAAGACGACCGTAATCCCAAAGCCCCTTCACCCAAAGATGGGTGAAGCTGGCGCACGATAAGTGACCGAAATCACAGCCAGCCAATCCGAATAGTGCTAGAAAAAAGATAGATAGGGCGAGCGGAGCCGTACGCCTGGACCATGAGTGTCCTTAATACCTGACGTTCAGCTTGCCGCTCCATGAATGACCCCACCGCGTGGGGAGAATGGTAGCGAGCCATGGCTACCGCACAATTGCACGCGACGGGCGTAGCCGTCCGCAACGTGCTGATCGCCACTGACCTTTCTAAGCAATCCCACGAAATCCTGCGCGCCGGAATGCATCTTCGTTATGCGTACGGAGCGCACGCGACTGTGCTTTACGTGTTGCCGCGGGACGAGTATGTACTCGCCGGCTTCGAGGCGTTTGCTGCCGCCCGTGATGCTGCGCGCCGCGACCTCGCCGAACTGAAACAGAAGCTGCGCCGCCAGTATTCGTGCGAGCGGGACGAAGACTGCGAAGTCCTGATGGCCGAAGGTGATGTCGCGGACTGCATTTTCGAATGCGCGCGCGAAAGGCACATCGACCTGATCGTGCTTGGTACGCACGGCCGCAGCGGATTCAGCAAGGCGGTCATCGGGTCCGTTGCCGAGCGCATCTTCCGCCATGCTGAGATTCCAGTGCTGACGATTGGGCCCAACGCCCACTGCTCTCTGGTCTCCGGCCCCAAACGGCTCCTGGTTCCCATCGACTTCACCGCAGCCACCCAGCATTCGGCGAAATACGCCTGCGCCTTGGCCCGCGAGCACCAGTCGGAACTTGTGCTGCTGCATGTCGTCCAGGATGTACCGAAGGGTGCGATGGCGGACCTCGAATGCCTGAAGCGTACCGTGGAGCGGAGCCTGTCGGAGCTCATAAGCTGCGAGGAAAAACCCAATCACGTACGTTTCATGACGCAAATCGGCAAGATCGTGCCCACCATTCTGAATGCAGCTTCAGAGCTCGAAGCGGACATGATGGTGCTGGGCGCCCATACGTATCCTGGGTTGCTTGATCACTTGCGCTCGCAACCGGCGTACGAACTGGTGCGGCAGGCGCCATGTCCTGTGCTGACGGTGCGGTAGCGAACGGCTGGAGTGTTAAGTCCGAGTCGCTCTATGAACGCAATCAGATTAGTAGCCGGGGGACGACGTTTTCCGGGAGCTCACGCCCACGACTAAAGGCTCATCGCTGCTTCACCGCGTCGCAGATGCACGTGCCTTTGCGCGCCAGAAAACAATTGCGCTAGTCTAGTAGAGGCGGTCCTGGCGCCGGATGTTGCCGAAGGTGCCGAAGTTTGCCAGGCTGAGCGCGAAACGGTAGTAGTTCTCATTGCGCACGCTCCCCAAATTCCAGCGGCGATATTCGAAGGTGACGCCACAGCAGTCCCAGTTGTAGGTGGCCTGAGCTCCGCCGTACTGCAACTGTCTCAGTTCGTAGTCATAGCCGACAGTCACCGCACCGTTTATGCCCTTGCGGGCGATGTTGCCATAGCCCCCCAGAAAAACAAGCTGATTGAAGGTGTTCGCCGGAATGGCCTGTCCGCCTTCCACCAGAGACGCTGGGACGTTGAGGTAGTTCTGGCCAATGCTGGCGTACCAGTTGCTCCAGTGATGGCCCAGACTGATGGTGCTGGCGTTCAACTGCTGGAGCACCGGGTCGTAATCGACATCCCACTGCAGGTTGGAATTACTGTCCTGAATCTGGAGGCGGGATATCAAGGGCGAGAAGCGACGCGGACCGTAGATGAACGCGATGCCGGTGAAATCGGCAGAGCTGTCAAAAACGTTGCGCGCTCCGGTAACAACCGCGCCGCCGAAGGTCGGATCGAAAAAGTACTTCTGCGCCAGCTTCCAGGTGATGACCTCTTTCGCTGCTCCCTGCTGATCGTCGCAATAGCCTTCTTTCTCTCGGGCGTCCGTCCACTGCTGAGCTCCGATGTCCGATCCGCGTGGAAGATAGTGAGGATCGCGGAAACAGTGAGCGGAAGAATGGGTCTTCTTGGCGTAGAGGCGATTGATCACTCCATATTCGACCTCGTTCGTGTCCGCCAGGATGTCGCGATAGTCAAAGCGGATGATGTCGGCAAAGTTGCTGATGCCGGTCTGATAGCGATACGTGGCGTAAGGCTCGAAGGTGTGCTTGTAAACGTAACCGAATGGCTTGTGATCAAAAATCCTGGCCAGAGTGGGCGGACGCACCTCCATCGCCAGGTGCAGGACATTACGGTTGATGGCCTCGTTCAGTGCTTGTGGCAGCGAGCCGACGGAAGAAGCAGGTTGCAGGCGCTGGCTGTAGATCGTCTCTTCCGCCCCGAGCTCTGGACGAAGAGTCCAGCCACGGATAAATGCCGGCAGGCTGATGACGGGATGAACATCGCCACGGCCTACGATCGAAGCGGTTTCAAAGCCGGGCTCATGACGGGAGAGCCCCTCGGCGGCCGCATCATACGTGTACATGAACCGTGAGTCCGCAATCGGCTTCTCCATTCCGGCGAACTGAAAGCTGGTGAGGTGGGCGATATCGATGACGTCGCCTGGTGCTGAACTCTGATAGTTCTGATAGCGCGAGATGAGCAGCGCGTTGAATCTCCCCTCGCGGCTGCGGCTGATAAATCCGGAGGAGCGCACCTCGGAGTTGACGGCTTCAACGTAGTTCTGTCCGAAGCCCAGGCGAAACAGGTAGGAACTGAGGTAGTCAATCGAAGCAACGCCACGGAAGCCGTGCGGCAGGATCACATCACCATTGAACTTTGCCTCTTCACCGCCCTGGTTCTGCCCGGTACCGGGCTGTCCCTTGGTATCGACCACGCCAAAATATTCGGCGATGATATGCCATTTGTACCCGATAGCGCGGTACTCCCCGTGCTGCGCCCATCCTCGCCGGCTGTACAGCTCGGCTCCGATGGTGGCGTCTGAGCTGCGATTGATCGCCCAATAGAATCCGTCGCCGATGATGGTGCCGCGGGTATTGGAGACGCCGATCACCGGGATGAGAAAGCCACTCTTGCGCCCCAGATTGTCGATGGGATGTTCCGCGTAGGGAAAGTAGAAGACCGGTATGTTGCCAATGCGAAGGGTGGCATGGTGCATGCGCGCGTCCTCCCCGACTTCCACCAGTGCGCTGGCGGCCACAAATCGCCATTTCGGTTTTGGAAGCTGGCACGAAGTGATGTAGCCGTGGTGGACGAGGTATCGGTCTGGTCCGAGTTTGTCGACCTGTTTGCCCGAGAAAAAAAAGGGCGTGGAAGAAGTGAGAAACATCACCTTGTTCTTTACCCGAACTCCGGTGGACCCGCTTGCGTCGTAAAAGGTGCCGCTGTCGCGACTCACATCATAGCTGCCATGGCTGGCCGTGACATGCTCACTGTGGAGGCCGCCATCGAATACCACGTGTCCCTTGGCGGTGACGATCCCGGTTGTCGAATCGTAGGCCGCCTCATCGCAATGCAGGACATTGTTGCGGAAGCGAACGATCACGTTTCCGACGGCATAGTAAGTGTCCTGCTCTTTCTTCTGCCGGTCGGCGGTGATGAGAACTTCGTCCCGCCCCAGCGGCACGTTGAGCGCGGGCCGGGGATTGCTTTCCTGCTCGTCGCCAGTCGATTGCAGCTCCTGGTCGAGAACATGCTGCGCATCACCCGCGTCCTGCTCCTGGATATTGGCGGCGGAACTGTCTCCCACGTTTTGCGGCAGAATCTCAGTGCCGGCTTGCGATGAGGTACTCCGCAACTGACTCGTTAATACCTGGGGCGCTAGAAAGCAATGACAAACGAAAATCGCCGTGATAAGAAATCGAGTGCGGAGAATCATCAATCGCCGAGCGTTCCTTCGCCGGTGGATTCGCGGATTTCGCCGGAACTTGCACGTTAGCACGCCCTATGGTCTCAGGCAAAACGGCAAACGAGAGTGTTCAGCGGGCACTTGTGAAAGCTACCCAAATCGGTAGTCGCGCCACGACATGACAGAACAACCACTACGCACGTCAGTGGAAGAATCCCTCCCTATGCCCGATGTTTGGCGCAACGAGGTGCAGGCCCATCTGGAGCGCTACAAGCGGCGCCGGGGCCGTCGCATCGAAGGCGCCTTCACCATGCGCTTCCCGTTCCCGCCGGAGGAACCACTAGCGGCTACCCCCGAAGAGGAAGAGGAGCCGCAGGAGGTTGGGCAGCTTGTCTCGCCGTCCACGGATGATGTTTTGGCTCCGTTGATTGTTGCTGAGCCGTCAAGCGAGCCTTGCGAAACTGTTCAGGTAGAGGAAGAGATCGCTGCGACAGACGTAGCGACCGCTCCTGCGACAACAGCGAGCGCCGCTGCACTCGCACCTGAGCCGGAGGAAGAGCCGGTTCCGGTGATCGAAGTGTCCCCTCGGCCGCTACCACGGCGCAAGGTGATTGCGTTTCCCAGCCCTTCGTACCCACAACGTGAGGCCGCTCGCCATCTCGCCGATCCCGTGCAGCCAGAGCAGTTGCGAATACTCGAAGTTCCTGAAGAGCTCCAGGCGGTTCCGGCTACTCCCTTTCTGGAGGGTTTGTTGGATGCTCCGGCTAGGCCCGCACCGAGGTTTCAAGCGGATGCGATGGAATTGCCCTGCGCGACGGTACGAGGCCCGAGGCGAGTAGGAGCGGCAGCCGTTGACGCAGCCATGGTTCTTGTTGGCATGGTGATCTTCGCTGCTGCCGCCAGTCGCCTGCGGCCTGAACTCCCGCCTGCGAAGTTCCTGATCGCAGGCGCAGTGGCTGTTGCGGTGCTGCTATGGGCGAGTTATCAGTACTTGTTTCTGGTGTACGGCGGACAAACCCTCGGCATGAGAGTGACTGGGGTGCGCCTGCAAACTTTCAAAGGGCGGACCCCGAATTTTCGCCGACGCCAGTGGCGGGTATTTGGGCTGTACCTGTCTGTGCTCTCGCTCGGCATGGGCGTGCTCTGGTTCTTCGTTGACATTGACTCGCTGTGCTGGCACGACCGCATCAGTCAAACCTTCCCGGCGGCTGCCAACAAGTCCTGAGCCCGGCTGCGGTAGCATTGATTCAACGACACTTGAGGTTACGACTCCCATCGCGCGCAAGGCGCGTCTGGACATTGGCGCTGGTTGCGACGCTCCTCATCCTGTTCGCAGGGTGCGATGCTGAGCCTCGCAAGAGCGACGCGGAACTGGGCTTGAATCCGCAGCAGGCGCTGGGACGCCGGGTGTATGACACGCGCTGTGCGGAGTGCCATTATGCCTACAGCAAGCGCAACCTGCGCGGTCCTAGCCTGAATGGCCTGTTCAGAAAGCAGTTCCTGACCAACGGAATGCCGGCCAATGATGAGCGCGTGACCGACATCATCCTGCTGGGACGGTCTAAGATGCCGGGGTTTCAACAGAAACTGACCCAGCAGCAATTCGACGACCTGATGGCCTACCTGCACACGCTGTAACCGCTGCGGGGTGGTAGTGCGGCGCCTTAGCGCCGCGTCAGCCGGCCAGAGAAATAGTGCTTCCGCCGCTGAGGTCAGCGACCTCAACGGCGGAAGCGGGTAAGGTCGCGATCGTCAACGCGGACCTGAAGGCCCGCACTGCCCGATACGCTGTAACCGCCGCGGGCCGAGTACAATCAAATCGAGCATGGCGACCGCACCCGAACTCATCCAGATCGAGATAGCCCCACGGGTTCCCGCTCCCAAGCCGGAGTGGCTGAAGGCGCGGGCTCCGATGGGCGAGAACTATCACGACCTGAAGACGCTGGCGCGCAAGCTTGATTTGCACACGGTCTGCGAATCCGCGCGTTGCCCCAACATCGGGGAGTGCTGGAACCACCGCACCGCTACCTTCATGCTGCTGGGCAACCTCTGTACCCGGCGCTGCGGATTCTGTGCCGTCCCGAAAGGTCGGCCCATGCCGATCGATTTTGAGGAGCCAGTCCGGGTGGCGGAAGCCGTCGAAAAGTTAGGACTGAAGTTCGCGGTCGTGACCAGCGTGAACCGCGACGACGACAATGTCGGAGCCGCGCGCGTCTTCGCCGACACGATCGCCGAGATTCGCAAGCGCGTGCCCGGTTGCCGCATCGAAGTGCTCATTCCCGACTTTCAGGGACACGACGAGCCGCTGCAAATTGTGATGGACGCCAGGCCCGACATACTGAACCACAACACGGAGACGGTGCCGAGACTATATCGCGTGGCCCGCTCCGGGGCACGCTACGAACGTACTCTGCGCTTGCTGGAGCGCGCCAAGGAGCTGAATCCGGCGATTCCCAGTAAGACGGGCGTGATGGTCGGGTTGGGTGAAACGACGGAAGAGTTGCTGTCGGTATTTCGCGACCTGGCCGCCAGAAACGTCGACATCTTGACGATCGGCCAGTACCTGCGGCCTTCCAAAGACCATCTGCCCGTGGCGCGCCTCTATACCCCCGATGAGTTCCACTTCCTGAAAGCTGAGTCGCTAAAGATGGGCTTTCGCCATGTCGAGTCGGGACCACTGGTGCGCTCCAGCTACCACGCGCACGAACAGGCGGATGCGGGAAGGTCTTCGTCTTCGACTAAGAATTGAGAGCAAGGAATCACCATGAAAACAGAGCTCCGAAACCAGATCGAATCTCTTACCCCGTTCGAGAAGACCGAATTGTTGGACGTCGTGTGGGCGAGCTTGGAGGCGGACGCCATTTTGATCACCGAAGAGCAACGCGCCGAGTTGGATCGCCGCTCTGAACGGCTACACAAAAATCCCGATGACGTAATCCCTTGGCAACAGGTAGAGGCGGACCTGTTCGAGGAGTCGTGAGACTCCCGGTTGTCTGGATGCCCGAGGCCAGAGCCGAATTGAAATCGGCAAAGAGGTGGTATCAAGACATTCGGCCCGAGTTGGGCAAGCGCTTCGCAAGGGCGGTCAGCCTGACAACTGCCGCCATGCAGCCCACTCTGCAGAAGAATCGTATTCACCGTTAGAACGCGTTTTCCCTATAGTACGTTGATATTAGTTTTTTCGGCGACGCGCTGGGATACATCGCTTCCCGTATGGACTATTTTTCGAGTTACAACCGCATCGTGTGGTTGTCATCGCTTGCTTCCATGCCAAGCGAAATCCGGAAGAATGGCAACGCCGGTAGGAAGTCAGTCGTCAGTTAGAAACTCCTCCAACTGCCGTAGCAGCGATTCTGGCGCATCGACCTCTAACTCGACATAGCCGTCGCGATACTCTCTTCTCAGCACCACTGCCTTGGCGTCAATCGCCGCCAGGGCCTTCCCTTCTGACTGCGGCACCCGTAGCCGCGCCCGGCTGACGGGATCCTGTTCGATCATCTGATCGATGCGGGCGAGCAGCCTGTCCAGGCCCTCGCCTCGTTGTGCGCTAACGTGAATCACGGAATCGGTATCGATCAGGCTTTCCCGCTTAACTGGGCTCAGCAGGTCAATTTTGTTCATCACGTGCAGCCGCGGCTTACTGTTCGCCTCCAGCTCGCGCAGGACCTCATCCACCTGCGCTTCCTGTTCGATCGCCGCCGGACTGGTCGCGTCCGACACCTCAATCAGCAGCGAAGCGCGCTGCACCTCCTCCAATGTGGCACGAAACGCAGACACCAGCGTGTGTGGCAGGTTACGAATGAATCCCACAGTGTCAGAGAGCAAAGCCTCGCGCCTGGACGGCAGTTTGAGCTGCCGCAATGTGGGATCGAGCGTGGCGAACATGCGCGAGCTCTCCAGCACGCCGGCCTTGGTCAGCGCGTTGAACAGCGTCGACTTGCCGGCATTCGTATAGCCGACAAGGGCCACGGTAGCGATGGGCACCGACTCGCGCCGCTGGCGCTGCTGCCCGCGAATGCGCCGAACGTTCTCCAGTTGCTCTTTGACGTGGCGAATGCGGCGGTAGATTTTTCGGCGATCGGTTTCCAGCTGGGTTTCGCCAGGGCCTCGCGTTCCGATTCCACCGCCGAGCTGCGACATCTGCGCGCCTCGTCCCGACAGACGGGGAAGCATGTACTCCAGTTGCGCCAGTTCTACCTGGAGCTGACCTTCGCGGGTTCGCGCGTGGCGGGCAAAGATATCAAGTATCAGTTGCGTGCGGTCGATGACGCGGACATCGAGCTCGCGCTCCAGGTTGCGTTGCTGCGAGGGCGAGAGCTCGTGATCGAAGATCGCCAACTCAGCGCCGGTAGCGGCCAGCGCGCCCTTCAGCTCCTCAACCTTGCCGCTGCCGATAAGCGTGGCCGGGTCAGGCCGCGGCCTGCGCTGCAACATCTTGCCTGCGACCACCGCTCCCGCGCTCTCGGAGAGCTCGCGTAGTTCGGCCATCGAGTCCTCGGCTGAAAAGCCCGGGAGGTCGCCAAGATCAATTGTCGTGCGAGGAGCAACGGCGTTTCGCGCTATCCGGGCGTTTGCCGGCACGCGTACACGACGCTTGGATGAGGTAGGAAGCTTCTCGCCCGCCGGCACGTCGTCCGAGCTATCCGCGGCCGGCGCCGCACGGTGAAGAGTGCGGGCAGAGAACTCAATCCCGATTAGAAAGGCGCGTTCCGCCCCCGGCAGACGGCCGTTCTCACGTCCCCGATCCATAGTGCTCCGGGCCGGCAAGGCGCTAGCTTTGAGACTGGCTTGTCTGCGGCGGCCCCACCGGAGCGGCAGCGGATTCCGCTGGACGATTATCGTGTCGATCGAGGTTTTGCGGCGCGCGCGAGATCACCACGGTAGAAATGGCGTGCTTGAAAATCAGTTGCTCCTGATTATTCGTTTCCAGCACCACCGAATACTTGTCAAACGAGCGGATCCTCCCCGTCAGTTTTACACCGCTGAGCAGATAGATGGTGATCAGAGCCTTGTCTTTGCGCGCTGTGTTGAGAAACGAATCCTGAATGTTCTGCGCCGGTTTGTTATCCATTGTTTGTTTTCCTCCCGACCTATCAAGCGGCACCAGCCCCACACCTGCTGCCCAGCGTTGCTGGTCCGGAAATACCACAAGCCCACAACCGGAGTACCCCGAGTCATAAGCACACAAAACCCAGAGTAAACATACGGCGGCGGAAACGCAATTTCAATGAATTAAGACGGGGTGTGGGGTAAAGTAGCATCCGCGGCCAGCTAACGCCGGAAAATCATATGGAACTCTCACTATTTTCATGCACTTTGCCGTCAATGGTGCTTGCCGGCGGCAGCGACGCAGTGCTTATCCTGGTGCGCTGGATCCACCTACTGGCTGGAATTATGTGGATCGGGCTTCTGTACTTTTTTGTGCTGGTCAATAAGGACTTCCTGGGCGAGCTCGAGCCGAAAACCAGAGTAGCGGTTATTGCCAAGCTTATGCCACGAGCCATGTGGTGGTTTCGCTGGAGCTCGTTTGTCACCGTGATCGTCGGTTTTGGATATTGGAATTACATCGTCGCTAGCGACGCCCGCAATGCGATCGCGATGGGCGGAACGGCCTCTCCGGGCACCGTCATCGGGAGTTTCCTGGTGATTTGGACACTGGCGTTTGCCATCGAAATGGGGCTGGTGATGTCGCCGCCTCAGGCCTTCAAGACCGTATCTGTGCTTGGGGTCAGCATGGCCGTCGTACTCGCGGCCTCGGCCTATGTGTTTCTCGCAGTGAATCAGCATGGCTGGGAGAGTAACCGCACTCTGACGATTGGAATCGGCGGGGGGCTGGGCTGGTTCATGATGCTGAATGTCTGGGGAATTGTCTGGCGTATGCAAAAGAAGATCATCCGCTGGAACGCGGTTGCGCTGGCCGACGGCAGTCCGATGCCGCCTGAAGCCGCGAAAGCCGCGCAGATCGCCTCGGTAGTGGCCGGTGTCAGTTTCTGGGTTTCCTTTCCGATGCTCTTCTTCATGGGCGCATCCAGCCATTACCTGATGTTCGTCCAGCGGTGAGGGCGAGCAAGGTGGGGCACGCTGATAGAATTTAGCTTCGCAATGGAGCAATCGACGTCCCAGCTAGAAGCCGTGCGCTATCCCCAATAGCGCCCCAATTCCCGCCTTCAACCTGACCCGCCAATATGAATCCATCAAAGACGAAATACATGCGGCGGTGGACCGTGTCCTTGCTAGTCAGTATTTCATCGGTGGTCCCGAACTGGAGCAGTTCGAGGCAGAAGCGGCACAGAGCCTCGGGGTAAGCGCGGTGGTGGGTTGCGCCTCAGGTACCGATGCCCTGTGGCTGGCTTTGGAAGCCGCCGGCGTGAAACCCGGTGATGCGGTGCTGACGACTCCGTTTAGCTTTTTTGCATCCGCCAGCTCCATCGCACGCTGTGGCGCCCGGCCGATTTTCGCGGATATTGATCCGGCGACCCTGAATCTCAGCCCTGGGTCGGCGGCGTCGGCGCTCAAGTCTTTCGGGAAAAGTGTGCAAGCCATCATGCCCGTCCATCTGTATGGGCAGTGCGCGGACATGAGCGCGTTTCACGCTTTGGGAGAGGCTTTCGGCACAACTGTAGTGGAAGATGCGGCCCAGGGATTCGGAGCGAAGTGGGGCGGCAAAATGGCAGGAAGTCTTGGAAGAGTGGCTGCCTTCAGCTTCTATCCCACGAAGAATCTTGGAGCTTACGGCGACGGAGGCTGCCTCGCAACCGATGACCCTGAGTTCGCAGCGCACTCGCGGAGGTTCCGCAACCACGGCAGCAGACAACGCTATTACCACGAGGAGTTCGGCTGGAACAGCCGGCTTGACGCCTTGCAGGCCGCCGTCCTGCGCGTGAAGTTGCGCCACTTGCATGAATGGAACGATCAACGTCGGGCGATAGCCTCCCGCTACACCACCGCTCTTCAGGCGGCGGGCTTAACCGAGGGAGGAAGCGTCACACCGAGCCGGCGAGCCCCCATTGCTCCTCTAGCCGTATGTCGCGAAGCATTCCATATCTTCCATCAGTACGTCGTGCGCGTTCATAGGCGGGATGAACTGCGCGCCTTCCTCTCAGAGCGGGGAATCGGGACGGAGGTCTATTATCCGGTGCCGTTGCACTTGCAGCAGGCCTTCGCCTACCTGGGTTATGAAAAGGGCCAGTTCCCGGAGGCAGAACGGGCGTCCGCCGAGGTCTTGGCCCTTCCCATGTTTCCCGAGCTGCGGGAAGAAGAACAGCAACGCGTGATTGAGAAGATCACAGAGTTCTACAGCTAAAGCGATTCCCGAATTGCTGGATCCGCCAAGCTCGGGTAGAGCGGCGCTTCATTCAGCGCCGCGTCAACTCCGCTCTTCTGATGAGGCTTTCAGCCCACTGCAGCGCACTGGGCTGAAAGCCTAAAACTCCTGAGGTGCAGCCCGGACGCGGACCTGAAGGTCCGCTCTACCCGAGATACACCTATCACGGAATCGCTCTAGCCTCACTAAATGCTGAACTGGCGCAGTTATTTTTTCTCTTTTCCCTTGTTCCAATCGATGATGTTCGTCAGTTGCCAGGGGTTTTTGCGCAACTCCCACTGTAGATTCCCCTCGCCGTTAATGATGAGCTGAGTCGCGGGATACAGGACGCCGGCGCTTTTCTTCGGGTCCTTATCATCGAGGTTGATTTCGCCGGCAGTGAGATCGTACGCCTGCGACTGCGTGTTCCGATAAGCTTCACCGAACGCGATCTTGCGGTTGGTCACGAAGCGAATTCTTCGGCCGGTTTCTGTTGGCGTCGATGAGACATATGCCAGGCCAAAACCCACGGTGCCGGGAATCTGTATCTGTCCGACCGGCTTCATCTTGGAAAGGGCCTCAGATAGCCCCTGATTCTGGCCTTTCTTGAAGGCGTCGACCAGCATCTGCCGGTCGTCTTCCGTGGAAAAGTCGCTGATGACCAGCTTGATGTTTCGGACAGCTCCCATTTGGGTGCTGGTTCCGCGGGCCGTGGCATCGATCGTCTCAGCCTGGCCGGCGGCAAAGGTGGGCAACATCAGGCCAACCGTCAACAGGGCAACGATCGCAGAGAATGTTGGTCCGAGCTGCAAGTGTTTTCGCATAGTATCTCCCTGACTTGATGTAAAGGACCGAAGGATTGAACTACAACAGTTTTGTCGATTCTTAACCGTCGGGCAAGCTATTTCTTAAACCGGGGAGAGATAGTTGTCATCGGCGCACCGGACTGATCTCAAGGACACGCTGCAAGTGGGAGCGGTATCGGCAAGCCTCCCCCAGGAGCCGGGGTTCGTCGGGCGTGCCTTGGACCGAACCGGCAGCCATTAGCGACCACGCCATGCGGAAGGCGGCATAGGCGATTTCATACTGAGGCAGGCGCAGCGCGGGATTGTCGCCGCAAAGGCGCTGGTATTCGGCGAGAAAGAAATCGCGGCACGGCAGCGGTGAGCCGCCATTCCACGCAGATTCCAGCCAGGTCCCAGGCGATGTCGGTCGGCCCGGGAAAGAAATGATCATCGCCGTGGGTGGAAGCGTCGAGCTTGATCCACCGCTCGTAGCCCACATTGCGCCACTCGTAGTGCTGCATGCGGCCGTCGCAAACTGCCGGACGCTCCACGTCAAGGCGCAACTCGGGAGCGAAGCCGAACTCCTGCTCCACATTGGCGGCCGCCATGTGCTCAAGCTGGCGAAGGCCGTGTTCAGAAACGGTCGCAGGAATCGCAGCGGCGCGCCATGCGCAATATTTCGCCATGTGTCTGAGGAGCGCAGGAGAGACTTCGGCAACGCCAGGCTGATTGCCGCCGATCAGCTCCTGTATCCCGAATCCCGATTCGTGTCCCAGGTGGGCCGCGCCGAATCCGCTGGCAGCCAACAGTTGTTCCCGCTGCCGCACCTGCTCGCCATAGGGGCCGTAGCCCTCGAACTTAAGTAGCTTCTGCTGATCTCGTGAGAGAAATTTAAGGCGTTCTACGTGTGGCCAGGCTGCCGGCCACGCATCTTCGTGACCGATAAAAAACTCTCGCCACTCGCCTCCTCCAAGATAACGCCCCGCCTCGGCCGGCAGACGCTTCGTCATGCCAGGCGCAATACTTCCGTAGCGGCGCCAACGTTCAGCACCACGTGGAGCGCAAAGTTCTTCTACCTGGGGCTGGTGCGAACAAAGCAATATCACCTGGTCGCAGCTTGCGCCCTGTTGTTCCAGCGCCTCGGCCACGGACAGAAGCGACGACCCACTGCGTCCCGGACCTTCGTCGCAGACCAGGAAAAGCACATCCCGCGCAAGAGCCTGCCGAATGACATTGCGCTGTAAACCGGTAAATGTCGTCCGCCGGTCGTACGGGTGCCCCGCGGGCCGTACCGTCGTGCGGCTGGCGGAAGTCCCAGAAGCATTGAGTTTGGCCGCGACGATAGCGCTCAACGTTGTGCCGATACTGCGGATGCCAACCACGTGAACATGAGAGGTCTTGAAGCCTGCCGCGTGGATCAAGTCAGCGAAGTCCAGGGGGTGAAGGGCGTAGTAGGCAAATCCTTCGGGACGCGAAACTATCAGCTCACCTTCATCGCTGATCGAGGCCAGGAGTTGCTGCGCTGTTTCGTGCGAGGCGGAGCCGGACGACGACACCCGGTTGGCCCGGCACACCACCCTCGCGAGTTCATCGGAGATGGCGGCCGCCAACCGGGCATTTTGGGAACCGGCGTCGCAGAGTGCGCACTCCAACTCACCAGCCCGAAGCAGCGCACTCAGCCAGGCCTCATCCGTCGATTCGGATCGCAAGTTCGCTAGCGCGGCTCCAAGCTGGCGAAGCAGCACAACTGCTGAGACACGTTCCCGCCCGTCGCGGTAGACAATCAGATTCGCAGTGGAGCGTTCGGGCATCGGGAGGCCTGGATTTCACGGTTAAGGAATCCGCGATCCAGGTGAGATCAAGCTAAGCGGCTTTCACCCCACCGCTCTGTTTGTCAGCTCTTTGCTTGCCAGCTCCCCGTTTCGAGCCTCGTGGCGAACGGGAGACATCGCCCTCTTTGTCGATGAAGTAGAGAAATTGGTTGTCGCGATCAACGGTGTTAGGGACCAGCACTTTGGATTCACCGTCTCCCGACTTCGCCTTTTGGCAGACGCTGCCTTCCCCATCGATGAAATACAGGTACTTCCTATAATCGCGTTCCAAGTCGAGCTTTTTGACTTTTTCCGCCATCCGCATTCCTCGCGACCAATTGGATGGGCGGGAGCCGCCTCCTGCTGCCTGCCAAGTGGCAAACGAAGCAGGGTCGGCAGGGGCGAATCACCCGGTTGTCGGTTTCTTGTGGTGCTTTTTCTTATGAGATGAACTCTGCTTGGGGGCAGAGCCCGTCTTCTGCCGGCGCTCTTCCGCTGCTTTCTGCCGCGCGGCCAGCTCTGCATCGTGCTTCGCCTTTTCCGCCGCTACTTCCTCGGGAGTAGGGACGCGGTGCACGATCGGGCCATTCATCTTGTAGGTTGTGGCAACGATCTGGCCGGCGTCGTTCATTTTGTGAATGGTGAACGTCGGCAGGTCTCCTTCCTTCTCGAAGTACTGATGGCTGACTTCCACCGGCAGATAGCCTTCCAGATTGCGCTCCCGGTACGCCGTCTCGTAGCGATGTCGTGCCCGGTTGCGGGTGAAGACGCGGATCTGGTTGTAGTCCCACGCCAGGCCATCCTTCGGCTCGTTCAATAAGAGCAGGTATTGCGGTACCTGTTTGGTCTCGCCGTCCTGGGTTTCCTCCACCGTGTTCAATACGAAATAGCCTGTAATGCGCTGCCCTTCTGCGTACTGGGCGACATCCAGGGGAACATCGAGATCCACCATTCGCAGCAGTACCCAGCCAACGTGCCCAGCAGGATCGCGCACCAGATACCAGTCTTCCATGATCGGCTTGGGCGGCGGCGGCTCGGCAGGCGGCGCATTGCTAGAGGACGCTTCTGCCGCCGGTGCTTTGGTTGCTACCGGTTTCGCCGATGCGGCGTGACTCTGCACCTTGCCCGTCCCCGAAGAGGCCTTGGCTTCCTTTGGCTCAGTGGCTGTCTGGGGCGATTTGCTGGACGTGGCCGTCGCTTCCTTCGCGTTCTTATCAGCAGTAGCCCGCTTGAGGACTTCGAGCTTCTCGCCTTCCTTGAGTTGGTACAGATGCTCACCATAGCGTGCCGGGATGAGATGCATGTTGAGCTCAGCGCGGGTTGTGCCGTGCGCCTGCGTCGGAATGCCGGAGCTATCTTTCGCAAGCTGCTGGAAGCCATCGTAGACCTCCTGCGAAACCAGGCTGCGCTCTTCGATCCAGCCCTCCTGGCCCTTGTCGGTCTTCACCCGTACGAAACGCCGCTGCTTTTCCAGCACCTCAACCCGGTCTCCGTTATGCACCTGACCAACCTTGCCGAACAGGGTGGCGACCCGGTCGCGCAAGCTGGTTTCGGCCGCCGAGACATACATGTATTCGTGATGCTCAAGCTTGGCGCGACTGCATCCGAATGACAAAGCCAACAAAACGATCAGGGGAAGAACAGAACGTCGGGATCGGTGGGAGATTTTAAGACTCAGCAAAACGGACTAGGCCTTCACAGAAGTAAGCTTCACTATAGCTCATTCTCCGGGTAGCACCTTCGCGGAATAAAGCGAGGCGAATCAGCCGAGATACCTCAGCGCATAGGAAGGGTTCGTTTCGCTGCGAAGAAACTGCAGATCCCTCGGCTTCGCCGCGGCGGGCGAAGATACCACATTGCCGTATCCGCGGTGTTCGGGTAGTGCGGCGCTTCAGCGCCGCACTACCCGGACACACCAATCTGAAACAGCTCCACGCGTCGAAACTTACCAGACGCGGCAAGCGTTCTTGCGGATCATCGGCGAGCCGGGTTTGCATCCGAACGCTTTGGCAAAGCTGGCATCATTCGACACCACGCCGTTGACGCGGTATTTGGGATCGGCGTGTTCGTTGGTAAGCGCCTGCAGACGGGCGGCTTCAGGCGTCATGTTCTCGCACCAGACCTGTCCATAACCCAGGTAGAAGCGCTGGTCGGGAGTGAACCCGTCCTTGTCCTTTTCGGGCGAGGAAGCAAGCACATCGAGCAATGCCATATGAGAAATGCGGACGCCGCCGTTGTCGGCCGTGTTCTCGCCCAGCGTTAGCTTGCCCTTGATGTGAACGTCGTCAACTACGACAAAGTTGTCGTATTCGTCGACCAGGCATCCTTCGAGCTTATCGAAGCGCTCGCGGTCTTCGGGTGTCCACCAGTCCTTCAGGTTGCCCTCAGCGTCAAACTGGCTGCCCTCGTCATCGAAGCCGTGTGTCATTTCATGGCCAATCACCGATCCAATGGCGCCGAAGTTCGTCGAGTCATCGGCATTTTTGTCGTAAAAGGGCGGCTGAAGGATTCCCGCGGGGAAGTTGATGTTGTTTTCCAGCGGATTGTAGTAGGCGTTCACCGTAGGCGGAGTCATGCCCCATTCCTGGCGATCCACCGGCTTGTTGATTTTGTTGAGCTGACGGTGAAACTCAAACTGATTGGCGCGCAGCGAATTGCCCACCGCGTCACCTCGCACAATCTTCAACGAGCTATAGTCACGCCATTTGTTCGGATAGCCGATTTTGTTCTCGATGTGAGCCAGCTTGTCGAGCGCCTGCTTCTTGGTCGTCTCGCTCATCCAGGAAAGCTCGGTAATGTCCTGCTTCAGCGCTGCTTCCAGCTCGTGCACCATCTTAAGCATGGCGGCTTTCGATTCCGGCGGGAAGGTCTCGGCGACATAGGCCTGACCGAGCGCTTCACCCAGGTCACCGTCGGTGAACTGGACGCAACGCTTCCAGCGCGGTTTCAACTCTTTCGCACCGCGCAAGGTCTTGTCGTAGAACTCGAAGTTCTCCTCAACGAACGCTTTGGGCAGCAACGGCGCCGCCGCATGCAAGGTTTGCCACCGCAAATAAGTCTTGATCGTGTCCAGGTCGCTGGTCGCAATCAACTGGTTCATCCCCTTGACGAATTCGGGAACAGACACATCAAGGCTGGTGAACTTGGGGCTATCGACGGCGACCAGGTATTCATTCCACTTGAAGGCGGGGCTCAGCTCCTGGAGCTGCGCCGTTGTCATCTTGTGGTAGACCTTGTTGGGATCGCGGCGTTCGACGCGGTCGAGCGAGGCCTTGGCCAAAGCGGTCTCGACCTGACAGCACCGTCTTGGCTTCGGCAGTAGCCTTCTCTGGTGAATCGCCCGCGAGTTCGAACATCTTCGCAACATGCTGCTGATATTTCTCGCGCGTCTCAACCGACTTGGCATCGTCCTTCAGGTAGTAGTCGCGGTCCGGCAGGCCCAGGCCGCCCTGGTCGGTGCCGGCGATCTCCATCTTCGAATCCTTGGCGTCGGGCTCGGAGCCGAAGGCGAACAGGACGTTTACGCCTGCGTTATGCAAGTCGCCGATTAGGGCTGGCAGCTCCGACTTATTTTTCAACGCCGAGATGCGATCCAGCATCGGCTGCACCGGCTTCGTTCCCTTCGACTCGATGGCAGCCTCGTCCATGCAGGAGTAGTAATAGTCGCCGATTTTCTGATTGTCTGCGCTGCGGTTAGGAGTGTCGGCGGACTGTTTCTCGAGGATATTCCGCAGGATGGTCTGATTGCGCTCGTGCAGCTCGTTGAAGCGTCCCCAGGCGGCCTGGTCGGGAGGAATGGGATTCTGCTTTCAGCCAGCTACCGCAGGCGAACTGATAGAAGTCGGTGCAGGGATCGACCGACTTGTCGATTGCGTTCAGGTCAAAACTCTTCATCGGCTTAGGAACGTCGCGCCGAATTATTGGTCTGGCTCTGCGCTCCGGCAACGGCGAACAACACTATTCCGAATAGACACAGAAGATTTCGCATAAATACCTCTCTCAAAGTGCGAGGCTCCACATCAGGAGCCTCAAAATAGGAAAATCTGTTCGGTAGAGCTACCACACCCGGCAGGCGTTCTCGCGCACCATCGGCTGACCGGCCTTACATCCGAAAGCCTGCTGGAAGGCGGCGGAATTTTGCACCGCGCCATTGACACGCCACTCTCCTGGCGAGTGTGGGTCGGTGAGCGCGCGCTTGCGTGCTTCCTGGTCGGTTACGTTCTGGCACCAGATCTGGCCGTATGCCAGGAAGAAGCGCTGCTGCGGGGTGTAGCCGTCGATCTCCTTCACCGGGGCATTGCCCATGATGCTCGTCAATGCCATGTAGGCGAGCTTCAGTCCGCCATTGTCGGCGGTGTTTTCGCCCAGCGTGAGCCTGCCGTTCAGCTTGACCTCGCCCTTGTCGTCCTTCACGGCGAGGAAGCTGGAGTACTCATCGGCCGTGCAGGTCGGCGCGCTTCTCGAATTCCTTGCCGTCCTGCCGGCGTCCACCAGTCCTTGAAGTTGCCCTCGGCGTCATACTTGCGGCCCTGGTCGTCAAACCCGTGGGTCAACTCGTGGCCGATCACCACCCCGATACCGCCATAGTTAACCGCGTCATCCATGTCTTTGCTGTAGAACGGCGGCTGAAGAATGCCGGCCGGGAAGTTGATATCGTTCATCGGCGGCCGGTAGTAGGCATTGACCGTAGGCGGCGTCATGCTCCAGTCTTTGCGGTCGGTAGGCTTATCGATCTTCTGAAGGGAGCGATGCACTTCAAAAGCAGCGGCCCGCCGAACATTCGCCGGCATAATCGTCGCGCTCAATCACGACACTGCTATAGTCGCGCCACTTGTCGGGATAACCGATATTGTTGACGATTGTACTCAGCTTCTTGTAGGCCTGTTGCTTGGTGGTGTCGGACATCCAGTCGAGCTGCTGAATGTCCTGGTGCATCGCCGTCTCGATCGCCTTCACCATCTTCATAGTGCGCTCCTTGCCCTCAGGCCCGAAGATGCGATCGACGTATAGCTGGCCCAGCGCCATGCCCAGGCTGGTGTTGGTGGCTCGTACGCAGCGCTCCCAGCGAGGCTCGATCTCCCGCTGGCCGGATAGATACTCTCCGTTGAACTGGAAGTCCTCGTCCACAAAAGCCTTGCTCAGTGCCGGGGCGTAGTCGTTGATGGTCCGCCAGCGTAGATAGGTTTTCCAATCGGCGAGAGCGACCGAGTCAAGCTTGGCATTCACCTGCTTGAAGAAGTTGGGATTGCCGACATTCAGCATGGTGAACTTGGGTGATCCATTCTGCGCGAAGTACTGGACCAGGTCGAAATTCGGGGCCATGGTCTCGGCTTCAGCCGTCTTCATCAGGTGATCGCGATTCTTGGGATCACGGCGCTCAGTGCGGTCCATCGAAGCCTCGGCCAGGCCGGTCTCGACCGCTAGAACTGTCTTGGCTTCATTCGCAGCCACTTCGGGCGAGTCCCCGGCAAGCTCAAACATCTTCTGGATGTGCTGCTGATATTTCTCCCGCGTCTCTACCGATTTGGGATCGCTCTTGAGGTAGTAGTCGCGATCGGGAAGGGTAATTCCTCCCTGGTCGATATACGCGATGGTCTGGTTCGCATCGTGCATGTCGGGCTGGGAGTAGAAAGCGAACAGTACGGGCAGCCCGTTGCGATGCATCTGGGCCACCTGCTCAATCAGTTGCTGACGGTTGCTGATGGCCAAAATGCGCTGCATCTGCGGCTTAAGCGGGGCCGCGCCGGCTTTGTCAATGGCCGCTTCGTTCATGCAGGAGGCGTAGTAATCGCCCACCTTCTTCTCAATTGGAGAATTCGGCTTGTTCTGAGCATTCTCCAGAATGTCGCGCAGGACATAGAAGTTGTGTTCCTGGAGTTGGTCGAAACGCCCCCAGCGCGATTTGTCGGCTGGGATTGCGTTCGTCTTCATCCAGTTACCACACGCATATTGGTAGAAGTCTTCGCAGGGCTTAATGGACTTATCAATAGCTGTCGGATCGAAGCCCGGAATTTCCTTGATGCCTCCCGAAGCAGCAGTGGGTGAAGTTTGAGCGCTGCACAGCATAGCGCAAAGCAAGCCTGAGAAGAGAAAGACGCGAATCCGCATGAGACCCTCGTGGGAATGAGTCGTCTGGCCCGGCGCAACCCTTACTCCGATTCCAGACGTGATTTGCGGGCCCGTACAGGGACGATCAGCCGGACTCCGGCAAACACACAAATATAAACCTTAGTCGCAGAGATTGCTGTGGCGTAGAGCTTCGTGGCGGAGTGCAGGTTTTGAGGGTGAAGCGCTCGATGTAGGTTGGAGACAGCTCAGAAGAGCTTCAGGTGAATCGTCAGATACTTCTTGGGATCTTTGCGAACGGCGGCGATCAGGTTGCGAGTTTCCACCAGCATCTGATCGGCGTTGTTGTACAAGGAAGGATCGACGAGGATTTTGCCGGCGGTCCCTTCGCCTTTATCGAGGCGGTCAATGATGTGATCGAGCCGGGTGACGGTGTTGTCGATCTTGCGCGCCAGTTCCTCGTCCTTGGTCAGCTTCCCGAGCGTACCTTTACCGGCATTGATCCCGGCAATCAGATCGTTGGCCTGCCCGATTGTCTTGTGGGCGTCGTCGTAGAGCGACGGGTCTTTGAGGAACTTGCCTATCGTTCCCTTACCGCTGTTGACCTCGTCGATGATCTTGTTGAGGTTATCCACGGTGGCATTGGCCTTGTTGTAGAGTTCGTCGCTGTTGATGAGCTTACCGATGCTGCCCTGGGGCGAATTTAGCTGCTGAGCGATGTTCTGAAGCTGTCGCAGAGTGTCGTCCGCGCGATTGTACAGCGACGGATCGTAGATGATCTTGCCGATGGATCCCTGGCCGTTTTGGACGTAGGACACGATGTCGTCCACCCGCTTCAGCAGTACATTCACATTTTCAATCGTGCCCTGAGTTGCGCGTACGACATCCTGCAGCTGCGGCACATCCCGCGTGGGCAGAATGTCTCCGGTCTTCAGGGACTGGCCCCTGGCCTGGCGGCAGTCGACATCGACGAAAACCTCGCCAAGCACTCCGGCGGTGTTGAGCGAGGCTTCGCAGTCGCTCTTCATCGTGTCTTCGTACTTGGTCGTGATCTTCATGGTGATGTCCACCGGAGCGGCCCTGCGCTTGGGATCCTGGACGACACGGATGCGGGTTACGTTGCCAATGTCCACCCCTTCGAGGCGCACGGGGGCGCCGACGCGTAAGCCAGCCGCGTTGTCGACAAATGCATGGATGGAAATCTTCTTGGTGAAGAGGCCGGTCGTGCCCGTCATCACGAAAATCAAGACGCCCAGCGTGATGCTGGCGAAGATGACAGTCAGGCCAACTCGCAGCTGTGACCATCTCACCTGTTTTTCGCTTGGCACGGGTCTGGCGGATGTCCCTTCGAGCCCCGGTCAAGACAGCGGGACCGAAGCGCATTTGATACCCCTGAACAGTACCCCGAATATAACACTGCCCCCTTGCCAGCGTCTTGCGCAGGGCGAAGCCTTAGCTAACCGGCGTAAGCTCCTTACTCCTCTCATCCCCAGACGGCTTCTCGGCCGTGCCGTACCAAATGTGCGCTCCTCTCTTTTGTGTGTCATCCCGAGGGACGACCCCGAGCGCAGCCGAGGGGGAGGAGTCGAGGGACCTGCAGTTTGTGTCCCTTATCAAGAACCCCAACTAATCCAAGATCAGCAAACAATGCAGAAACTTAACATCTTCGCTCGCCAAAGGAGAGCAGATTCCTCGCTTCGCTCGCGATGACAAACTGCAAAACGCGTGGCTTCTATCTACAAGTTCAGCTCGGCCCGGATCATGTTGTCTTCCAGGCTGGAGAACATCTTGAACCCTAGCTTGACGCACAGCGCCCGCATCTCCTTGTTTTCGGGGAGCATGGTTGGAGACGAGCTTGCGAGCCTCTCCTCGCGGGCAACCTCGATCAGGCGGCGGTAGAGTTCTGTTCCCAGGCCTTTATGTTGTGCGGCATCAATGGCAACGGCAGCCAGTTCGCCTTCGTTGAGGCCATGCAGCTTCGCTGAGCCGGCCGATGGCCAGGATTTCCGGCTCGCCCTGGTCGTTCGGGCGCTCCGCCACCAGCACCATCTCGCGATCGTAGTCGATGAAGCAGATGCGCGACAGCCGTTCGTGCGCGACCCGCTGCGTCAGCTTCAAGGGCTGGAAGTAGCGGAGATAGACGCTGCGCTCCGAGAGCTTCTCGTGGAACTTGATCAACAGCGGCTCGTCTTCCGGCCGGATGGGCCGGATTAGCGACCTCCTTGCCATCCTTCATGACCCAGTTGGCGACCAGGTGCTGGGGATAAGGACGGATCGCAGATCGCGGCAGGTCCTCTTCCTGCAGGTCGAGCCCGTGAACGACGACGCGCGCGTCGAGCGCCAGCAGCCGCTCCGGAGAGGCGAGCAGAGGGTTGATGTCGATCTCCTTGATCCAGCGTTGCTCGAGCAATCAGTTGGCTGAAGCGCACCAGCAGCTCTTCCAGCGCGGCAATATCAACCGGGGGCCGTCCGCGAACTCCCTGCAGCGCCGTGAAGATTCTGCGTCTGTTCCATGAGCCGTCGTGCCAGGGTGGAGTTCAGTGGCGGCAGCGCCAGGGCGCGGTCCCTGAATACCTCAACCAGCTGGCCACCGGTGCCGAAGAGCATGACCGGGCCGAATTGCGAATCCAGGGTGCTGCCGACGATCAACTCGTATCCGTCCAGCTTGACCATGGGCTGAACGGTTACGCCCTGGAAATGTTCGTCGCCCACCTTGTCGGTTACGAACAACTGAATCAGGCGGAACGCTCTGCCGACCGCTTCCGCATCGTGCAAGTTCAGCATCACGCCGCCCACGTCCGTCTTGTGGGTAATGGTCAGCGAGTGCAGCTTCACCACGACGGGATAGCCAATCTCGGCCGCCGCCTTGACTGCCTCCTCTTCGGTAAGTGCCAGGCGTGTCTCCACCACGGGAATCCCGTAGGACGCCAGCAACTGCTTGGACTCAAACTCGGTGAGAATCGTGCGCCCCGCGGCTCGCACGGTGTGGATGATTCGCTCCGCGCCTTCGCGCTGCAGAGCGGCATCTGCCTGCTGCTGGCAGGGCCGGCGTTTCATACAGCCCCTTCAGGTTGTAGGCGTAGCGCCACATGTAATTGAAGGCGCGCACCGCGCTGTCGGGAAACTGAAAGGTCGGGATGCCGGCCTGGTTGAGGATCTGTTCGCCGGCCGCGACCTCCGCGCCACCCATCCAGCTCGCCAGCACGGGCTTGCCCAGTCCCTTCGCGTAGGGCTTCAGCTTCTCCGCAATCTGCGTGGGGTTGGTCATGTCCTGGGGAGTCAGAATCACCAGCATGCCGTCGATGCCTGGATCGTTGGCGGCAATCTCCAGCGACTTCGCATAACGCTCCGGCTCGGCGTCGCCCGAGGATGTCGACCGGGTTGTTGTGGCTCCATTGCGGCGGCAGGATCTCGTCGAAGGCCTTCATCGTCTCGGCAGACAGTTCGGCCAGCTCGCCTCCTCCGGCGACCAGCGCATCGGTCGCCAGGACGCCCGGGCCGCCGGCATTGGTGACGATCGCCAGCCGCTTCCCGCGCGGGCGCGGTTGCTTGGCCAGCACATCGGACATGAAGAAGATGTCGGCAATGCTGTTGACGCGAAGCACGCCGGAGCGACGAAACGCTGCATCGAGCACTTCATCGCTGCCGGTAAGAGCGCCGGTGTGCGAAGCCGCAGCCTTCGCCGCCGCCGCCGTCCGCCCGGCCTTGATGACGATCACCGGCTTGCTGAGCGAGACCTCGCGCGCCGCCGATAGAAACGAACGCGCGTCGCCGACCGACTCCATGTAAATGACAATGCTGTTGGTCCGAGGATCGTTCCCGAAATAGTCGATCAGGTCGCCCCAGTTCACATCGAGCATGGAGCCAGTGGAAACGAATGCGCTGAAGCCGACGTTTTCGCGCAAGCTCCAGTCCAGCACCGCCGTGCATAAGGCTCCGCTCTGGCTGAGGAAGGCGACTTTTCCCGGGCGAGCAATGCTGTGCGCGAAGGTCGCATTCAGCCCTTGAACGGGATTCATCACGCCCAGGCAGTTGGGGCCGATCACGCGCATCTTGCCGCGAATGATTTCCGCGATCCGATGCTCCAGCTCCTTGCCGTGGTCGCCATGCTCCTTGAAGCCTGCGGAGATGATGATGGCTCCGGGAACGCCCAGTTCAGCGGCCTCTCCGATGACGTCGGGAACGGTATCAGCCGGCGTGCTGACGACGATAAGATCGACCTTGTCCGGCAAGTCGGCGAGCTTGGGATACGCCTTGATGCCCAGCACATTCGGCCGCTTGGAGTTGACCGGGAAAACTGTGCCCCCGAATGGACTGCTGAGCAGGTTCCACAGTACGGAACGTCCTACGCTGCCCGGACGTTCGGAGGCGCCGATGACGGCAACGCTGCGCGGCGCGAATATCGGATCGAGCGGATTGCTCTCGGAGCGATAAACGTCAGAAGACGGATCGGCCTTAATTTTGGAAGAGGACGGCTTTGAAGCGGTGCTCATGATTCCTCGCTGGAAGCAAGAACTGTGGTGCTGGCAACAGTCTAGTCTCGCATCTCCGCGGTCGCCTTCGCATCTGGTCGTGGCGACCACGCTTCGTGTCCCGATTCGGGCCAAATGCCAACTTGACCGCCGTATGTAAGTGATACAATTGCGCTTCCCTCAATGAGTTATCTGCGAACGTTTATTCCTGGGATGGATTCCAACCTTTGGCTCAATCCGTGACCGAGAATCGCCCTATCACTTACGCCGATGCCGGTGTTGACATCGAGCGTGCGAATCGAACCAAGCAGCGCATCAAGTATCTCGCCCAGAAGACCTTTAACCGTGGCGTTTTGAGCGATATCGGTGGCTTCGGCGGGCTGTTTTCCGTCGACAAGCGCAAGTATCAGCGACCCGGTGCTGGTGTCCAGCGTGGACGGTGTCGGCACCAAGCTGAAGCTCGCCTTCGAGATGCACCTGCACCACACGGTGGGCGCTGACCTGGTAAACCACTGCGTTAATGACATCGCCGTACAGGGCGCCGCTCCAATGTTTTTCATGGATTACTTCGCCACCGGCAAAGCTTGAGGGCGAGGTTGCGGAGAAAGTGATCAGCGGCATTGCCGACGCCTGCAAGCAGAATGGCTGCGCGCTAATTGGCGGCGAAACCGCGGAGATGCCGGGCTTTTACGGCAACGGCGAGTACGACCTGGCCGGCTTTATCGTAGGCGTTGTCGACCGCCACCGGATCATCACCGGCAAGGATGTAAAGCCGGGCGACGTACTCATCGGCCTGCCTTCGACCGGCCTGCACACCAACGGATATTCGCTGGCCCGCAAACTCTTCTTCTCGATCGCACGCTATACGCCGGACAGCTACGTGAACGAGATCAAGGGCAAGGTCGGCACCGAGCTCATGAAGACCCACAAGAGCTACTGGCCGATCGTCCGTCGCATGATCGAAGCCGAAGCCGTCACTGCAATGGCGCACATCACCGGCGGCGGCATAACCGAAAACCTGCCCCGCGTGTTGCCGAAGAATTGCTCAGCCATCGTCGAGATCAACTCCTGGCCGGTGCTGCCGATATTCGAGCACCTGCAAGCCGTCGGCAACGTTCCACAGGATGAAATGCTGCGCACCTTCAATATGGGGATCGGCATGATCCTGGTCGTGCCCGCCGCGAAATTCAAGAAGGTGCAAACCATCCTCGATCGCTGCAGCGAGAAGGGCTACACCATCGGGCGCGTAGTTAAAGGCGACCGGAAGGTGATTTACCAATAGCTTGTTTGCTCCGGCGAATCGGGATATTCTCAACATATGGCGCCAGCAGCGGTATTGACCGGCAAATGGGCGACGGCTGAAGACACGGCGCGTGCTCTGGGCGTTTCGCAAAAACGCCTCAAAGAGTTGAAGGCCCTTGCTGCCATCGCTCTTGGGCACTCGGCAAAGAGATCCGCGCCCAAGAACAACGGATCTCAGCCGGTTCGGGGCAGAAGTGCGAGCACGCTTGCGCGTACCTCTAAGGCACTAAAAACGCGGAATACGAAGAGCGCCCGAACTGCCACCAAGAAGGCCGGGGCAGCTAAACGTGGCAAAAGCTAAAGATTCCGTATTTCTTAACCTTCCTTACGACGATAGATTCCAGACACTCTTCCTTGGGTACATAGCCGGTGTGAGTGCTTTTGGCATGCTTCCCCATGCCACTCTTGAAATTCCCGGCGGTGAGCGCAGGCTGGATCGAATTCTTGATCTGATCGCTCAATGTCGCTACTCGGTGCACGACCTTTCACGAGTTCAGCTTGATCGTAGAGCACCTGCGACACCCAGATTTAACATGCCCTTCGAATTGGGTTTGACGGTTGCTCATGCCAAGCAAGTCTCTCAGCACACCTTTTACGTTTTTGAGGAGAGGAAACACAGGTTGTCGAAATCGCTGTCAGATTTGGACGGTACGGATGTTTATGTCCACGGCGGTACCCTGAACGGCCTATTTGGTCAAATGGCAGACGCATTCGTGCGAGCAGACCGGCAACCCACGGTGGCACAGATGTGGACCATTTATCGGAAGATTCGCGTGTGGTTACCTGAAGTCCTCAAGGGCTCAGGGGCAGACACCGTTTTTCGTGCCCGCCCGTTTAGCGATCTGTCCACTTTTGCCAGTGCTGTCGCAGATGAAGTGATATCCGAGTAACCTGGAGGCAGCCCGCTACTCCTCTTCCTCCACTTCCTCTCCGCCCGCCGCTTTGGCTGCGGCGATGATCTTCTCCTGCGCCGCCTGCGGCACGATGTCGTAGTGGTTCATTTCCATTGAGAAGCTGCCGCGGCCCTGCGTCATCGATGTCAAGTCGGTGCCGTAGGTCAGCATTTCGGCCATGGGAACTTCGGCTTTCACGATGGTCTTGCCGCCCTTGTTGTCCATGCCCTGAATGCGTCCGCGACGGCTGTTGAGGTCGCCCATGATGGAGCCGGCGAACTCGTCGGGAATCGTAATCTCGACGTTCATGATCGGCTCCAGCAGCGTGGGCTTGGCCTGTTCCATGGCTTTCTTAAACGCGATACGCCCCGCCGTCTTGAACGACAACTCGTTCGAGTCGACGTCGTGATACGAGCCGTCGTACAGCACAACCCTGAAATCAACCACCGGGAAGCCAGCGAGATAGCCACGCTGCGCAGCTTCGACGATTCCCTTCTCCACCGCCGGTATGTAGTTCTTGGGAATCGCGCCGCCGAAAATTTCGTTCACGAACTCGAAATTGCCCCCGCGCGGCAGCGGCTCCATCTTGATCTTGCAATCGCCGAACTGGCCGTGGCCACCGCTCTGCTTCTTGTGGCGTCCCTGCACATCGGCGCGCCCGCGAATGGTCTCGCGATAAGGCACCTTCGGCGCCTTCAGGTTTACTTCCGTGTGGTAGCGGTTCTTCAGCTTGGAGACGATGACTTCGATGTGCTGTTGGCCGGTGCCCGCGATGAGGAACTCCTTGGTCTGCGGGTCGCGGAAGAAGCGCAGCATGGCGTCTTCTTCCATCAACTTGTGGATGCCGTTGCTCAGCTTGTCTTCGTCGGCACGGGTCTTGGGTTCGATGGCGAACGTGATTGCCGGCTCGGCAAACGTCACCTGCGGATACTGAATCGGCGCTCCCTTGTCGCCCAGCGTGTCGCCGGTGAGCGTCTCTCTCAACTTCGCAACCGCTCCGATGTCGCCGGCATGCAAGCTCGTTGACAGGGACCGCCGTCTTGCCCTGCATCGCCGAAATATGCGCCAGTTTCTCGCTAGTGTTGCGGGTAAAGTTCTGCAACATGGCATCGTTCTTCAGCACGCCGGAGAATACTTTGAAGAACGAAATGCGGCCGGCAAACGGGTCGCTGATGGTCTTGAAAACGTAAGCGGAAACCGGCTCGGTGTCGCCCATCTTGCGAATTGCCGGCTCGCCATTATTCGCCGTCGGCGCAGCTTTCACCTGGCCGCGCTCGACCGCCGTCGGCATGTAATCGACGATGAAGTCCAGCACCTCGTCGGTTCCCATGTTGCCCAGGCCCGAAGCGAACAGCACGGGGAAGATCTTGTCTTCGCGAATGGCGTTGTGCATGCCGCTGATGATGTGCTCGGAGTCGATGGTGCCCTTTTCGAAAAACTCTTCCATCAGCGCGTCGTCGCCTTCGGCAACCGATTCAATCAGCTTTTCGTGCGCCGCCTGCGCCTCGGCCTGCATGTTGTCGGGAATGGGCCCAACCTTGGCCTTGCCGTTGCCGCCCATATCGTAGGTGTAGGCCTGCATCTTCACCAGATCGATCACGCCGGTGAAGCTCTTCTCCGCGCCGATCGGAAGCTGCACCGGAATGACGCTGCGACCGAAGCTGTTGGTCAGCGATTCCATTACCCGCGCGAAGTCGGCACGCTCGCGATCCATGCGAGTGCAGACGATGGCGCGAGGCAACGCAAACCGGTCGGCGTAATTCCATATGCGCTCGGTAACGACTTCGACTCCGCTGACCGCGTCGACCACGACCAGGGCCGAGTCGACCGCCGGAAGCACCATCTCGGCTTCATGGATGAACATGTTGAAGCCGGGGGTGTCGATGAAGTTGATCTTCGTCTTGCCCCACTCCACGACGGCGGTTGCCGCCGACAGCGACATGGCGCGCGAGATTTCTTCTTCGTCGTAGTCGGTGACAGTGGTACCTTCATCCACGCGGCCGAACCGCTGGGTGGCGCCGGCGGTGTACAGCATGGCGGATACAAGAGAGGTTTTGCCCGAATGCGAGTGCCCAACCAGGGCGACATTGCGGACGTTTGCGCCTTCGTAAGTCTTCACGTAAGACTCCTTGGAATTGTGAGAAACCTTCGGCGGCTGGGTGGAGTACCGCTTCAGCCGTACAAGTAGCGAGTCACTTTGAAGCTGGCTTTAGCCGCTCCGGGAAAGGCGACTTACCTCAGGCGCTAAAGCTCATTTTCGATGGCTGCTTTGTCGTGCACGTCTGAAGGCGTGCTCCACCCGTCCTCCGGAGCATTGTCAAAATTTCGCAACCAACCGCCATCAGGTCGGCCCACTCCGCACCCTCAGAGGCGATTTTCCCCGGCAGCACGTGGGACGTCGTGCTCAACTACCCGGGGTTGCCGGTGAGGCAAACAGGTCATCCCAGAACGATCCAACATCGGCATCGTCCAGGGACCCCGAAAGGCGGGGCACCATGCCGGCCTGCGCATGGTGAAGCTGGAACAAATTCAAAATCCTAGCACAAGCGGTTTTGCGCCCTCAATGAGGTGCGAACATGCCGCTGGAGATCGGTCCCATGCAAATTCGATATCGCAGTCGCATTGAATATATAGAATTTTATATAATGAAAAAGGATGCAGGCGCGGATCAGTTGGGAGGGAGACTCTCTGGCGGTTCTCAGCAGCTTCCCGCCCCGGGTCAAAGGCGATTTCGGGTACAACCTGCGACGACTACAACAGGGAAAGGACACAGTATGCACTAGCCGGCCCATGACAAGCATCGGCCAAGGAGTGTTCGAACTTAAGCAGCAGGATGAGAGAAGCTGGTACCGTGTCATCTTCATCTCTCGGATCGGCGATGTGATTCATGTGCTGCATTGTTTCGAGAAGAAGAGCGCGAAGACCGCCAAGCGCGACCTGGATACTGCGGCCGCCCGCCTGAAACTCGTGAAGCAGCGCTGGCAGCGGGAAAAGAAACGGGGGAAGCAGTGATGGCAAACCGAGGACGGAAGACAATGGTGAACAAGCCCGCGCACATCACAACGGGCAATGTACTGGATGATCTCGGCTTCACTCCCGAGGAAGCGACTGCGCTGAAGATCAAGTCCGAACTGCTCGATGCCATTCTCGATGAGATTGCTGTCCGGCAGTACACCTCCAGGCAGTTGATAGCGCTCCTTGACGAGTACCAGCCGCAGATAAGCAACTTGCGACGTGGAAAAATCTCAAGCATTAGCATGGAAAAGCTGTTGCAGTACTGTGATCGACTAGGGCTGAGAGCACAAGTGATGATCCAAAGGAGCGGCTGGGATCGCAAGCCCCTTATGGATGCAAAGGTGACTAATGCAAGACGCGGTTACGTTACGTTCCGTGCGAAGGACGGAAAGGCGATTACGGTGGGCGGCACGCGTGAAGTCGGGCCAGTCGCGGGTCTGTCGCACTGGCGTGTCTCCGCAAGTCGGACTGGAGAGCGGACAGCGGCCATCGGTGCCCGCACCGCAAAAAAGTGATCTCGGAATTCGCTCTGCACCGAGCAGATGTGCTTAGACTCCTATTGCGAGACTATGGCCAACGATTTCCGTTACTATGAACATCATTAACTGCGCCAGCCTGATTGGGACGCGAGCTAGGATTGATGGATGAAAAGTAATTCATTGCGGCAGTTCACCTTTTTTCTGTTTCTTATGGTCGCAGCGGCAGCCCTCGTCTGGGCGGGTGACACATCCGTCCTGCGCCCACCCAAGGGCTCCAAGGTGGCCCTGATCGTGTTCGAGGACTTGCAGTGCCCCGATTGCGCCCGCGCCGCGCCGCTGCTCCATGAGGCCGCCCAGAAATACAACATCCCGCTGGTGCAGTACGATTTTCCCCTGCCGATGCACAACTGGTCGTTCGAAGCGGCGGTGAATGCCCGTTATTTCGACACCAAGTCAAAGAAGGTGGGTGACGAATACCGGCTCTTCATTTTTCAAAACCAGCCGCAAATCACGAAAGACAACCTCCGTGGCATGACCGAGCGATTCGCTGATGATCACAAGGTACCACTCCCCTTTGTTGTCGATCCGAGTGGCGAGTTGGCTGCCAAGGTGAGGGCCGATTTTCAGGTCGGTCAGCGAGTCGGAATCGACCACACACCTACTATCTACGTCGTTAGCGACACGACTCGAGGCCGCCCCTTCGTCGAGGTCGTGGACCGCAGTCAGCTTTATCAACTGATTGACGAGGTGCAGAAGGAAGCTGGTGAGCCAGCCTCCAGCAAGACTGCCAGCGCGAAGCCGTCCGCTGCCAAAAAGGGAACGAAATCGCAATAGCTGCGAAATTTATGGAACCAGCCGCCCTTGTGCTGGTAAACATAAATAAGTGTCAGCCGAGTTCGCAACTCCTGAAACACAGGAGTGTTACTAGTGCTAGGCGTTTGACCCTCAATACTTATGAATCAGGCTATCCTTGTCTCCTCTCGCGATCGCATTTTGCTTGCGGCTAAAGAGCTCTTCGCCAAAAACGGTTACGCGAATACCAGCACGGTTGCCATCGCGCGCCAAGCCGGGACCAGCGAATCGCAGCTGATGAAACATTTTGGCAGCAAGCAGGGTCTACTATTCGCAATCCTTGACCAGGGTTGGTCGGCCATCCTGCATCGCGCCTATGCTTTGTCCAGTGTGCCAGTTCGCACTCCCCAAACCCTGCTTGATGTTCTTGAGTCATACATCATCGAGTTGGAGCAGGATTCAGAAATGAGGTCCTTGCTGGTGCTGGAGTCACGACGAGTTCGCCGGGAGAATGCGGGTTCAGAAGGCGACTCTTCCCTGCAATTCGGCTCGCTGATCGAGAGCATACTGAAGGATCTGAAGAATCAGGGCACCCTGCGGCCCGATCTTAACGTGACTGCTACCCGCGCCGCGCTATTCGGCATGGTTGAAGGTCTATTGTTCGAAGAGTTCATCAACCCTCAGGCCGGGAGCCGAAGGCGCTGCGATCCAGACGAAGCTCGCAGAGTTCTTGAGACATTCATCTCCGGACTGCTGAATGATCCGGTAGGTTCGCAGCCGACCGAGAACCCCACTGCAAGCTGGACCCACGCCGACTAAAATTCCAAGTGCAACCGGAGGCCGGGCACCGTTACCGGGCCACGCACCCGGTTGTAACCTGGATTGTTGATGTGCTGTAGATCGAGGGCAAAGAACAACCCTCGCCATGCGTGAACCGTGTAAAACGCCTCTTCAATCGTTTCTCTTCCATAGCTTAAGCCCCCATCGCCTAGAAGAAAGCCGAGTCCTCCGTTGGCCAGATACTGCCGGTGATATGACTTGATTCCGCTGGAGACGAACACGGCGCCAGCACGATCGAGGCTGCGTCCCCAGCGGGTTCCAACCAGATAGGTGCCAACCTCGATTCCGCTCTCGTCTTCGGTGTAGCAGAAGGACTCGGTTTTGCCATCATTCCAACCCCAGCGACCGAAGGCCCAGACCTCCTTCGCAAGCTCTTGCTGGAAGTTCACCCCGAAGCCATACTTGATAGCGCCCGGAGTCCGGGTGGCGGTGATGTCTGGCGTCGGAGTCTGTCCTGCCTTGTACAGCAGCAGAGACTCACGGTAGTTGCCCATGTTGCCGTGGTTGATATAGCTGAGGAACCGAAGCTTCGTGTCCTTACCCTTCATCATGGTGGGACGCAGCTCCAGTTCAATGTTCTCTGCCCGGCTGTTCGCAATGTTCGCGCTCAGGTCGGGGCCGTTCGCAACCTTGGGCATTGCCAGCTCACCAAACCGCAATCCCCAATTGCGGTCCTCATAGTCGAGGATGGCGCCGATGGTGTAGCCACGTGTGTCGGCTGCGTAGTCGTAAGCGCCGTTGTTGTCCACTACCCAGTTCAGGAACTGATAATGGCTGTCGGTGCCGCCGATGTTGTAATCGAAGAAGTCGGCAGTCGAGAATTTCCCCAGCCTGATCTCGAGCCGCTTTACCGGCAACTGCGTCTGCAGCTCAAGCGGAGAGCGCTCCTGAGCGATCTTCTCGCTCGAAAACGGAATGATCTGCTGGAACATCAAACGCGCGATGTAGGGCGCCTGGCCGATGGACGGATTTCGCACAACATCGAGGTTGGTGAATCCGGCCAGGCCCAACGCGCCGCTGATGCCGCCCCAGCCTGCCTCCTCAGCGTCCAGATACACGGCTGTGTTCGGTGTGAACTCGTAGCCCGTATAAAGCGTCAGGACCCGAGAGATCGCGTTCTCTTGGGTATTTTCAGGCTGTTGGGACCGCTGTACTGGGCGTAGAAACCACCGTGCGCCTGGAACACAAAGTTGGCCTGGCCGGAGATCCACCACTTGGTATCGTTGGGATGCTCGAAAAAGGTGTCCCGAGGATTGCTCTGCGTCGGCTCTGCGGTCGCGCCGGCATTCGGATCAGCCTGCCCGAACATCCTCGGTGCTTGAATGCCCAACAGAAGCAAGGTGAGGATGGCGCATCGGCTGACGTAGGACTCGGTCATCGCGGTTAAAACGCCAGTATCGCATGGAGTAACCTCCCGTTAATCTGAGGCCACGCAGGGTGGCAGGCGACCCCGCATTCGCCGCTGTTTGACGCGCTTTCGCGAAGAATCTAGAATCAGGGAGGCTGGACGAGGTGTCCAGCCTTTCGCTTGCAGAGCGCCATCATGCGCTTTTGCGTAAACACTCAGAGCGAAAACTTCCCTGGCCGTTGGCGGTGTAGCTCAGGTGGTTAGAGCGACGGTCTCATAATCCGTAGGTCGCTGGTTCGAGTCCAGCCGCCGCCACCAAGAACAGTCAAGCATCGCGATGCCCTTGCCTCATTGCTCCAACCGGCGACGAGCGAAGGTCGGTGGACCGTCACGCACGACTGCAGGGTACAGCTTTGAGGACTTAATGCAAGAATCATCTGGCGGAAAAACCGCTCTCATCACAGGCATCACAGGTCAGGATGGAGCTTACCTGGCGAAACTGCTGTTGGAGAAAGGCTACACCGTTTACGGGACCTTCCGCCGCACCAGCTCGGTTAATTTCTGGCGTATCGCCTCTTTGGGAATTCGCGATCATTCCCGTCTGCGGCTGGTTGATTTTGATCTTACCGACTTGGGCGCTGGAATTCGGCTCATTGAGCAATCGCAGCCACAGGAGGTCTACAATCTTGCAGCCCAAAGCTTCGTGAAGCTTTCCTTCGATCAGCCAATTACGACAGGGGAAATCACAGGGCTGGGCGCGGTCAACATCCTGGAAGCAATTCGGATTGTCAATCCCAAGATACGGTTCTATCAGGCATCGACGTCAGAGATGTTCGGCAAGGCCGACGTAGTTCCGCAGGACGAGGACACAAGGTTCTATCCACGCAGCCCTTATGGGGTAGCTAAACTCTACGCCCACTGGATGACTATCAACTATCGCGAAGCCTACGGAATTTTTGGTGTGAGCGGCATTTTGTTCAACCATGAGTCGCCGCTGCGTGGCATGGAGTTCGTCACCCGTAAGATAACGGATTCCGTTGCTCGTCTGAAGCTGGGCATTCTCGACGTGATCGAATTGGGTAACCTGGATGCAAAGCGTGATTGGGGTTATGCTCCCGAATATGTCGAGGGCATGTGGAGGATGTTGCAACACGAAACGCCCGACGTGTACGTTTTGGCGACCGGGCACAGCACCACGGTGCGTGACTTTGTCACCATGTCCGCCGCAGCCATTGGAATGGAATTAACCTGGCAAGGTCTGGGACCAGAGGAGCGCGCCATCGACCAGAAGACAGGGAAGTGCGTAGTTAAAGTCAGCTCCAAATTCTACCGGCCGGCCGAGGTCGACTTCTTACAGGGGAGCTTTGCGAAGGCCGAACGTGTGCTTGGTTGGCGCCCCACCACACAACTTTCCGATCTTTGTCGCTTAATGGTAGAAGCCGACTTGCAGCGGGTCTCTACCGGGCAGTCACTCTATTAGCGATGCCTACCGCTCTGGTCACTGGCGCCGCCGGCTTCACGGGGAAATATGTCGTGGCCGCCCTGACTCGCCGCGGTTACCGTGCGATTGGAATGGGGCTGGGCTCGCCGTCAGGCGCCGATTGGGTAGCTTGTGACCTGACCAACAAGGCGGAGGTCAAGGAGAAAACCGGCCGGATTACGCCTGATGTAGTGGTCCATCTTGCTGCACTGGCGTTTGTCGCGGAGGACAATCCCGAAGACTTCTATCGCGTAAACATATTTGGCACCTTGAATTTGCTCGAGGCACTTGCCGAAAATCGGCAGGCCCCGGCTAAAATTTTGATTGCGAGCAGTGCAAATGTTTACGGAAACACCCCCGGGGAGCTAACCGAGGATATCTGCCCAGCTCCAAACAATCACTACGCGGCCAGCAAGCTGGCTATGGAGCACATGGTCAGGACGTGGTTCGATCGTTTGCCGATTATCCTGACGCGGCCCTTCAACTATACCGGTCCCGGACAGGATGACAGGTTCGTCGTCCCTAAGATCGTCGCTCACTACAGGCACCGGGCCGGCAGGATCAAGCTCGGGGACACGTCCGCTGAAAGGGACTTCTCTGACGTACAGGATGTGGTTGAGGCCTACATGCGACTGTTGGAGAGTGACGCGCGGTCCGAGATCGTCAACGTGTGTAGCGGAAAGACGATCAGTATCGCGGGCGTCCTCGCGGAGATGAACGCCATTGCCGGATACACGATTGAAGTCGAAGCGGACGCGTCGCTGTTCCGGCGAAATGACATAGCGCGCCTGGTGGGAAGCAATCGGAAGCTGCGGGAGCTGACAGGTTTCGCACCCGCCACGCCCATAGAGCAAACGCTACGGCGCATGTATCTCGCTTAAACTAGATCGTTGCGGCCGCCAGGTATCGGTGCGGGATTTCCCGCACTCCGAACCTGGGCTTGCCGCTCGAATCAGCGACGAAGGGAGAACGAGGTTGCAGCGCATCCGCTGTGTGCTCGACTTACAAGGCGCGCAAGGCGAAAGTGCTTTCCGCGGCATCGGCCGCTACTCGCTCAACTTCGCACGTGCCGTAGCCCGCACCGCGGCTGACCACGAAGTCTGGATCGTCCTGAACGGACTATTTCCTGAGACTGCAGCCGCTCTGCGTGCTGAGTTCACCAGTTGGATTCCCCAGAACAGGATCGTGACTTTCAGCGCGCCAGGTCCTGTCGCCGAAGTCGATCCGGCAAATGCCTGGCGCAGAACCGCTGCCGAGGCCATTCGCGAACACTTCCTCGCCGCGCTCAAGCCTGACGTCGTGCATGTGTCCAGCATGGTGGAAGGATTTGTGGACGAGTCCGTGACATCGCTCCATGATGCCTCCATCGCTACGGCAGTGACCTTCTACGACGCGATTCCTTACCTTTACCAAAAACAGTATCTTCTCAGCCCGGACATTATCAGTTACTACCTTCGCAAACTGCGATGGCTAAAATGTGCCGATCTTCTATTAGCTATTTCCGAGTCTTCCCGCCGTGAAGCAATTGAGGTCCTCAACATTACAGACGATCGGGTATGTAATATCTCGACTGGACTGGAAGAGCATTTTCAGAAAATTACGATCAGTCCGGAGGCCCGTTCATCCCTTTTCAACAAATATGGCATCAGTAAATCTTTCCTGATGTATTCAGGCGCGACGGATACCAGAAAAAATATGGAGGGGCTAATCGCCGCTTTCGCCCTCTTGCCTCCTCGGCTTCGCGGCGGCCATCAGATCCTCCTGGCTGGGAAGAATGACGCTCAACGGCGCAAAGCGTTGCAGGAGTTGGCGCGAAGCCATGGCTTGCGAGACGGTAGCCTCATCTTTACGGGATTTGTAGAAGATGCCGACCTGCTCGCTCTGTATAACACCTGCTCCTTGTTTGTACTGCCTTCGTACCATGAAGGCTTCGGGCTGCCCGCTCTCGAGGCCATGGCTTGTGGAGCGCCTACGATAGTTTCGAATGTAACGAGTCTCCCGGAAGTAGTTGGATATGAGGAAGCTTTGTTTAATCCCTACGAGCCAGCTGACATTGCGGCGAAGCTGGAACGCGGGCTCGCCTGTGACGAATTTCGTGACCGGCTACGCGAGCACGGCTTGGAGCGTTCGAAGCAATTTACTTGGGAACGGACCGCTAGGGTCGCCTGGTCGGCGTTCGAAGAGCTCAAGTCAAGAAGGCAGCCTGGGAACGCCTCCCTGCGCACGGACAGGATTTTGCGCGCTAAACCGAAGATGGCTTATTTTTCGCCGCTTCCTCCGGAGAAAAGCGGCATTGCAGATTATAGCGCGGAGCTTCTACCGGAACTGGCCAGGTTCTATCAGATAGAAGTGGTTGTGGAGCAGGATGCGGTAACTGACACGTGGGTTAATGCTAATTTCCCGGTACGCTCGGTGTCTTTTTTCGACAGACATGCCGCTGAGTATGATCGCATTGTTTACCAGATGGGGAATTCTCCGTTTCACATCTACATGTTCGATGCCCTTCGCCGCTATCCTGGTGTTATTGTCTTGCATGACTTCTTTTTAAGCGGCATATTCCGTTGGATGGCAGAGACTAGCGGAAAGCAAGCTCAGTTTTCGCGCGCCGTCTTTGACTCTCACGGGTATATGGGACTTTTGAAGGAGAGGGAGTTTGGCAGAGATTGGGCGGCTTCCAATTTTCCTTGTAACCTACCGATAATCCAGGCTGCGGCGGGCGTGATTGTTCATTCACAGTTTTCTCGCGACGCTGCCGATCAATGGTATGGTCCCGGCACCTCTCAGCATTGGAAGAGAATTCCCCATCTCCGCAGCTTGCAGTCAGGAGATCGGCAGGCCGCCCGCACCCGCCTCGGCATTCCAGCCGATGATTACGTTGTCTGCTCGTTCGGACTAGTTGATTCTACAAAATTGCATCATCGATTACTGTCCGGATGGCTTGATTCGCAGCTTGCCCATAAAGAGCATTGCCATCTTGTCTTCGTCGGCGAGAACAATGGCGCCGAATATGGAAGGCAACTCCTCGACCGCATAAACAAAGAGGGAGCGGGCAGGGTTCGCATAACCGGATATGCTTCCCGTGAACTCTACCTGGACTACTTGGCGGCGGCTGATTCTGCTGTTCAGCTGCGTACTATGTCTCGCGGCGAAACATCGGGCGCACTGCTGGACTGCCTTGGTCACGGCCTGCCCGCAATTATCAACTCCCATGCAACCTTGGCGGAGGTCCCCGACGAAGTTGTGCACAAGCTTCCGGATTTGTTTACGGATAGCCAGCTTTCTCAGGCTCTAGATCAGTTGTACAGTGATGCACAGCTTCGCCATCAGCTTACCGAGGCTTCCCGCGAATATGTGAAGCATGAGCTCCACCCTGCGCGAATCGCAGAGCTCTACCGCGATGCAATTGAATCCTTCGCGAGCGACCATCCAGTTTCGGTCGAGCAGCGACTGGTACTAGATCTCGCATCGATGTCGAGCAATGTCACGCCATCGCAAAACGATCTTGTAGCGGCGGCGCGAGCCATCAGCATGAATCGCAATGGGGGCAAGCGACAGTTGCTGTTGGATGTGTCCGCTACAGCTAAGAACGATTTGAAGACCGGCATTGAACGCGTCGCGCGCAATCTCTCGAGGGAATTGATCAAGAGTCCCGGCGAATGGCGGGTTGAGCCGGTTCGTTTCAAAGACGGACAGCGCCTTTATGCGCGCACATTCGGTTTGCAGCTAGTCGATGCTCAGCTGGAATTAGAAGAACCCGCGGTCGAATTTCGCACGGGAGATTTGTACCTTGCTTTAGACTGGTGTCCAGAGACAGTCGTAGAAGACCAGCAGTTCTTCAGTAATCTTCGTGCTCTCAATATTCCAATCTATTTCCTGATTCACGATGTACTTCCCCTATTGCGGCCCGAGAAGTTCCCCGACTGGGCGGTGGATGATTTCCGGAAATGGTTTGGTGCGTTGTGCGAATTCTCAGATGGCTTGATTTGCGTCTCCCGATCTGTTGCCGATGGCGTGTTCAGTTGGCTGGAGGCGGAACAGCCTAATCGGGCGCGCCCGCTTAAGATTGGGTATTCGTATTCAGGTGCAGATGTTCTGGATATGTTGCCTCGCGGGGCCGCCTCCGAGCAGGGACTTTCTTCCGATGCAGACGCTGCGGTAGTGGCAATGAAATCGCGGCCTTCCCTACTCATGGTGGGAACGCTGGAGCCACGAAAAGGCCACACACAAGCGTTGGATGCCTTTGAACTGCTGTGGGCCGATGGTGTGGAAGCTAACCTTGTGATCATCGGCCACGAAGGTTGGCATGTCGAGGATCTGGTTGGCCGGTTGACGCGTCACCGATTCGCGGGAAAGTATCTCTTCTGGCTATCGCAGGCCGATGATCACGTTCTCTCGCTGGCCTATAAGGAATCGTCGGGCTTGCTTGCCGCGTCCGAAGGTGAAGGATTTGGTCTACCGCTGATAGAAGCCGCGAGATACGGACTTCCGATTCTAGCGCGCGATCTACCGGTCTTTCGGGAAGTCGCCGGCAAACACGCCTCCTACTTCCAGGGCAAAGACGCAGCGGCCCTCCGAGACGCGATCCGTGGGTGGCTTAATCTATCTGCAGAGGGCAAGGTACCCTCATCAAAAGGCTTGAAGTGGTTGACATGGGCGGATAGCGCGGCTTACCTTCTCAACACCGTGACCAGTGGGAAGTTCTACCGGGAGTGGACGCCAACGGCGGACGAACGCAATCGCGATCTGCAACATGTGAAACTTGCCGCTTTCGATGCCCACTTGTAGATAGCAGAGATCATCGACCGCCTCGCAGCGAGAGTCGAACACAATATGTCGGACAATCCGGAAATTCCCCCTGCCGCCAGCGGAAGGAACAGCTTAGGACGACTTTCCCATGCTGAGATCGGTTCCAGTGGGCCCTTGGCCGGTGGCGCAATCAATGATCGGTCGTCCGTGTCGGCAGTCGCCACATCCGCGCAGATCGAGAAGGATGCCAAGCGACTGCCCCCCAGGGGCGTTGGCTGGAATGCTCTATGGGGCCGCGGGTGGCCATATTGTTTGACCGTTGTAATCTGCCTTGCCGTTCTGACGGCAACTTACCGACTTTATACTACCAATTTACGTATACCTATCGACAACCAAGGTGACGCGCTCTTTTATCAAGCTCTTTTTAAGAATTTCATTGAGACAGGGCACTACAATATAAACCCGCGGCTCGGTGCACCCGGACAATTGGAGCTCTACGACTTTCCTGTCCCACACTATATTCATCTTCTTGGGTTCGCGGTACTTAAGCTTTTTACTCACAACTTTGGCTTCGTCTTTAACCTCTATTACCTGGCCACCTATCCTTTGGTGGCGGTAGCAGCGCTATATGTACTCCGTCGCTTCAAGGTCTCGACTGGCGTCGCCATTGCACTTGCCGTGCTCTATGCATTCCTGCCTTACCACTTGCTGCGCACAGAAGCACATTACATACAATCTTGCTATTTCCTGGCGCCACTCGCGATCATGGTGGCGCTATGGTTATGCACGGGAGTGCCACTGTTCAACTTCGCCAAGTCGAAGATTCCGGGACCAACTCGCGATGGAATGCTCGCGGTAGTGACGCTTTTACTGATTGCGTTTGACGATCCGTATCATGCGTTCTTTGCCGGGATTTTTGTAGTCTGTGGCGGACTCATAGGATGTTTCAGATATCGACACCGTCACGCGCTGGTCTCCGCGGCACTGCTTGGCATCATGCTCATTGTTGCATTCGTCGCGAGTTTGACTCCTACTCTGGTCTATACCTACCGGCATGGCAGCAATGCAGTTGCGGCTCGAAGCGCAGCTGAAGCAGAAATATATGGTTTGAAGCTCATCCAGATGATTGCGCCGGTTACAAACCATCGCATTCACGCGTTCCGCAAGTGGAAGATTCACTACAATCAGACAGCACCGTGGGTCAATGAAAATGACTTCGCATCTCTGGGGGTCGTCGGCGCAGCCGGCTTCCTGGCACTGATTGCTATCTTCTTCCGGCGAAAAGCATCTCCACTTCTATACTCCTTAGCGCTCCTCAACCTTTGCGCATTTCTATTCGCCACAGTTGGAGGGTTCGGTTCGGTCCTCAGCTTCGCGGTCTGGCCACAATTCCGAAGCTTAAATCGCCTGTCTGTTTTTATCGGGTTTGATTCCTTGTTTGCGGTCGGGATTCTCTGCGACGCTTTGCTCTCTCGATTGTCGACCATGCGTCGAACTACGCACCTGGTACTTCCTGCTTTGCTCCTTCTTGTCGGACTGCCCGACCAAATTCCATTGGGTATCATGCCTCCTCGTGCGGCGACCGAAGAGCAGTGGCGGACGATGCAGTCTTATTTTTCGGGCATTGAGGCCTCCTTGGCGCCCGGAAGCATGGTCTTCCAGCTCCCTTACGTTCCGTTCCCCCTTTCCACAACTCCTAACCAACTGGCCATTTATGAGGAGCTGTTTCCGTATCTGCACACGAAGTCTCTTCATTGGAGCTTCGGTTCCATGGGCGGAAGGGAGTCCGACCACTGGAACGCTCTGGTTGCCGGTGAGCCAGTCTCGCAACTCCTCGATACCACGGCTGCTGCCGGATTTGCAGGCATCCTGATTGACCGCTTCGGATATGAGGATCGAGGTGCGAGCCTTGAAGCACAGCTGAAACAATCGATAAATACAGCGCCACGTACAAGCGCGGACGGCAGATATGCGTTCTTCTCATTGGCGCCTGTGACTGCGACGCTGGCAGGGCGCTACGACGAGAGGGCGCTCGACGAATTACGGCACCCCGTGTTCGCAGCCATGGAGAAGGGATGTTCGCCGCTTTACAAGCTTGCGGACAAAGCATGGAACTGGTGTAGCTCCAGCGGCGCGCTCGTAATCTCAAATACCTCGCATGAAACTCGCCCGGTCGATGTTGAGATGGACATCTACACTGGCACCTGGGGGCCGGTGAAGGTATCGCTCAACGGCCCAGGGTTAAGCGCGGAAACCCAAACTAATACACTCGGGGCGCATTGGAAACTTCACTTACAAGCTGCTCCGGGACGATCTGAATATATACTGCATACCGATGCTCCACCGGCTAGCCCTCCAGGCGACGACCCACACTTGATTATTATGGTGAGAAGCCTGAGCGTGACTGCGAAAATAGACTAACCTGTCACACAAATCGCGAAGCGGAAGACAAGGTAACATCGAGAACCGAGGCTCGGCTCAGGTAGAGGTCTGAGGATGGGCCAGGTTAGTACAGCGCTCAAGGTGCGGTTGCCGAGCCAACAGGACCGTATAAAAGCTGAGATGCTTTGACGGCAGCGGAAAACGGCGGAACTCTACGGTGTGAAACAGATATCGCACGACCGTAAGAATCTCATCCGCACGGTTGACGTGCTCGTGACGCATGATCGCGCCATAACTCAAGCCGGTGCGCATGCGGAAGGAGATCCCCGTAGTCAGCCGCCATGCCGCTCCCCATAGGATGCCACCCTCTGTGGGAATGCCCGCACGAAACTCTCCTCCCTCGGCGAGCAGCAAGGCGCATTGCGCGACGGTCCTTGGCAGGTCGGTGAGATGCTCCAATACCGCTATCGAGAGTATCTGGTCGTAGCGCGTTACACTGGGGATCTCAGAAATGTCGCTATATATTCCTGAAACTTGGTCTCTTATTGGACTATTTTTCCATAGGTCAGAAAATGGCTCTATGATATCATATAGCTTATAGTCGTTCTCGTAACAGAGGTGGTTCAAGGTGCCTGCGCCCAATTCCATAATCCGCCGTCCTGGAGCATGGGACGCAACACTTCGGTGCATCCAGCTTTCCAAGTCGGCAACTACGCCAGGAAGGCCCTTTCCGCCCGACCGGTTTCGCGAATATTCAGCAACATACAGCTGCGCGTGACGCTCACTCAGTTTGGGGCGCTCTCTCGGGTAAGAGGAGATAAGTACTTCTTCTGGTGTCAGCATTCCTGGTCCAGTGCGAGTTGGGCTAGCGGCGTTAGCAGCGCCCATGGTTTCGAGCTTACAGCCGTCGCGATAAATGCCGCGGCTCGTGCGGATGACTGTCGTCGGAGAGTATAATGGCAGATTGCGTCTATAAACGGGTCTTCGACATCATCGACGCCAACGATGCGGACGCGCTGCAAGCGGCGCAAGAGCGCCAGCAAACCTATCAGGTCCAGGGTCATAACGTTTTCTGCGTGCGCCAGGGCGCAAATGGCAGCTGGGAGAAGGTCGCCGCATGAGGCCGGATATGTATCAGGCCATGGCCAAGGCGGAGGATACCCATTGGTGGTTCAAGGGCCGCCGCGCCATCATCACCGACATCCTGAAAAAGATGCATCTGCCGAAAGATGCCGCCATCCTCGATGCCGGCAGCGGCACCGGCGGCAATCTCGTGATGCTTTCCGCCTTCGGCAAGGTCTATGGCATGGAAATGGACGAGGAAGCCCGGCGACTCGCGAGCAAACGCGGCATCGTTACGGTGGAGGAAGGCGAGTTGCCGGAAAAGATTCCCTTCGGCGATCAGCGCTTCGATCTGGTGGCGATGTGCGACGTGCTGGAGCATATCGAGCAGGATTTCAGCGCGCTCACCGCCATCCATGCGCGGCTCAAACCCAGCGGAAAACTGCTACTTACCGTGCCTGCCTTCGAGCTGCTCTGGGGCATGCACGACACCATGCATCATCATAAGCGCCGCTACAGCCTGGCGCCGCTTACCCGCCTCGTCGAACGCGCGGGCTATAAGGTCACCTTCGCCAGCTACATCAATTTCTGCCTGTTCCCCATCATCGCCGCCATCCGTATCGCGGATCACGTAAGCGGCGGGCGAATCATCGGCAAGAAGCCGGAAGGCAATGCCGAGCTTGCTATTCCGCCCGCACCGTTAAACAGCCTTTTGGAGCGCATTTTCGCTCAGGAGGCGCATCTTTTCCGCTTCATGCGCCTGCCCTTCGGCGTTTCCATCCTGCTGGCGGCGGAGAAGCGGTGAAGTTATGGAAATTTATAATTAATATGATCCAGGATTTCCATTTTTGGCACCCTGGATGCCCAGCACTATACACCCAGTCCCCTCTCTCTGCACTATGCACATTGCCGGGCCGCAGGTTCGCCGCCAGGCAGTCGCCCTCGCCATTGAACAGCAGCAGCGGGTGGTAGCAGGTGGACTCAAAGTGGCCGTTATAAGATGGAATGCGTTTGAATTGTACTTCTCTATGATTATGAACCAGCGGCGCAGGCCGCAGTACAACAAAAAGGGGCGGTCGAGGGAGGCCCCTTCCCGCCCACGAGAATAGAACACTGTCCCGCTGGTTAAGGGGTCAACAGCCCGTACATATCGACTTCATTTTGTGCACCCACAAACACCAGCCGGTCCGCGATGGTCGGGACTACGAACTTCACTCCCACACCGGCTGCATCGCGATCCGGCAGCAAGTTTGAGTTGTAGAGTTCGGTGCCGATGTTCAAGGCCTCCATGAATCAAGGCTTCCAGGGGCATCATAACCTCAGTCGCTCAGATTCAAATCGGAAACGTGGGATAATTCAAACGCATTTCATGCCGGAGGACTTGCCAGAGATGGAGCCGCACACGCACTCGGTAAGCGTCGTGGTGCCATGCTATAACGAAGCGCAATGCCTGCCTCTCCTGGTGGACCAAATCTCCCGCCAACTCGACTCGGTTAACGACCTGGATTACGAATTGATTCTGGTCGATGACGGCTCCGGCGATGATACTTTCGAGATAGTCAAGGAATTGGCTGCTGCCCGTCCGCGAGTGTCGTTCATTCGTTTCGTTCGCAACTTTGGGAAAGAGGCTGCCCTCCTCGCCGGCCTAAGGTCGGCGCGCGGAGACGCCGTGATCATGATTGACGCCGACCTCCAACACCCACCGGAGATGATCCCCTCCATCATCGACAAATGGAGGTCGGGGTATGACATTGTAGAAACCGTTCGCAGCAGCCGGCGAGCCATCTCGAGATCGCTGACTGGCAGGGCTTTCTATTTTGTGCTCAATCGGATTTCTGAAGTTCCTATCAAGGATGGCACAGCCGATTTTCGGCTTCTTAGCCGGCGTACCGTCGACGCGTTTCTCGCCCTGCCCGAGGAAACCAGATTTCTACGAGGTCAGCTTGCGTGGCTTGGGTTTCCCACTATTGCCTTGCAGTTTGAGGCCGGGGAGCGGTCTGCGGGAAAATCTACCTACACGATCCCCAGGCTTTGGGGCCTGGCTCTCGATGCCATGGTGACCCTGACAAGCCGGCCGTTGCATTTCGCGTTGTATGTGGCCTCGGTCACTCTTCTCGTCGCGGTAGCTTATGGAATCTTTGTCATTATTGCATACTCTCGCGGGCTCGTGCTCGTCAAAGGGTGGGCGTCAACGATTTTACTCATACTATTCCTGGGCTCGGCCAATCTCTTCTGCACCGGCATACTCGGTCTTTATCTGAGAGCGGTGCTGGCTGAGATTCGTCGAAGACCTAGTTATCTGGTGGCAGACTTCAAGCCAGGATGGCTTGCTAACAGGGTGCCTACGGCAGAACAGCCGGTTACGACCAGAAGAGTCTAAGCCGAGCCTATCTGTATTTCTATTAAGACTTACCTGCCATTATCATCAAACTGGGGGGCTGCAGAAAAATATCCCATATGCTCATACTCGAGCAGGCGATGAATGGCGGGGCAGTAATGCTTCCACTGGACGAAAAGATGAATCGCATGAAGTCCAAGGAGAGACGGTTCAGCGGATCGCTCGTGGTGAAGTACCGCGCCGGAAGCCAAGGAGAGAACGATTGAGGCTACTCGATCCATCGGCCGCAACCGCTGTCGCAGAGCCACCGTCGGCGTCCGCGGCACGACATGCTGCGCTGTCGCTCTATGTCGTCGCCTTCCTGATCGGATTGAGCGTCGCCCTGTACATTGTACCGGTACATTCAATCCTGCCGATCGACCCATTCGCGCATCCTCTGCGAGGCGACGTTACGGTGGCCGTCATCGCTCAGCGCTACTACCTGCACGATGCCTGGCGATGGCCTCTGCTCAAAGCCAGGAACCTGGTAACGCCGAATGGCACCAACATCGCCTTCATGGATTCCATTCCTATCATTCTTATTCCATTGAAGGTTTTCCGACGTTTCTTGCCTCCGGGATTTCTTGCCGTTTACCTCTGGCTGATGTTGTGCTTTACAATGCAGCCGATCTCGGCGGTGTTCGCGCTGCGTAGCGCGGGAGAGCGTCGCTTTCTCCCCGGACTCGCCGCCGCCGTAATCAGTATCAGCATGCCGACGCTGATATTTCGGTATGGTCATTCAGCGCTCTGCAGCCACTTCTTAATACTTATCGCGCTGGGGCTTTACTTTCAAATTGTCCGGACTTCCGCGTGGAAGCCGATGCTCGCCGGCATCCTGGTAATGGTCTGTTCGCTGCTGGTTCACCCCTACATCATGTACATGGTGATGGCAGTGCTGGCCGCGGCGCCAGTCACGCTGCTGCTCCGGAGAGAGCGCCGCGCGCTGCCGGTGGCCGCTGCCACTGTGGGTGGAATTGCGATCACCGGCGTGATCGCTGTGGTGCTCGGTTACGGGCACGCCGCTCCTATGGCAGGGTTTGGCTATTACTCGATGAACCTGTTGTCTCCCATTTACCCTTACCAGTCCGCCATCTTGCAGGGAGTCAAGGATCCAATGGATGCGACCGGTGGGCAGGGTGAAGGGTATCAGTATCTGGGCCTCGGCGTACTGCTCATGATTGTGTTGTGCGACTTCCTCCTGGGCCCGCGGGAAAAGGTCGGAGTCCTGAAGCGCAACGCGGGTATTGCATTCGTATGCGTCAGTCTCACTCTGTTCGCGCTTTCGACAAAGGTCTACGCCGGACATGAGTTGCTTCTCAGTATTGGGCCAGACAATCCCCTGGTGCAATTTCGAACCTCCGGCCGCTTCTTTTGGCCGGTGGCCTATGTGCTGGTAATTGGCGGGGTCGTCCTGCTGTCGCGTCGCTTATCGACGCGCACCGCATGGGTTGTTCTTACAATCGTAGCAGTGATGCAATTTGTGGATACCAGCCGAATGCGGCGCAGGGTGCGCCACGAGCTGCGAACGCCCGAAACCTGGGTGCTCGATGCGAAAGACCTTCGTCCGCTGTTGGCGGAGCATTCCTCGCTTTCGGTTTGGCCCAAGTTTGCATGTGGCGCAGATCACGCGGCTCCGCCGTTCCAGGAGTTGGGCTTGCTTGCCTCAGAGATCGCCTTGCCCGTCGACACTTCTTACGTAGGTAGATCGACGAGCTCGGAACCGTGCGAGAATCCTGCTTTGCCTATTCACGTCAATCCCGGCAACCTGGTCGTGTTGCTTCCGCCGAGAGGGCCGGCGATGAGCCTCTCTGTCGAAGATTGGCGTGATCGCTGCAAGCAGATAGGGGTGGTGGTGGCGTGTTCACAGCAACTCCAGGGGCGCTCCGACCTTCCCGTGCCCGTTGCTCCTGAAGTCGCTGCAAACCAAAACCTCAGCACGGCATTCGGTGGGGAGGGCTTGCCTGCCCTCGGCTTTGGGTGGTCGGTCCCGGAGGCTTGGGGGATTTGGAGTGATGGACCGGTAGCGCGAATGCTGCTGCAGACGAGTACTCCACCCGACGTGCCCCTGCTGCTTACATTGCGGGCGCACGCCCTTGTGCCTCGTGCAGCAAAGGCGCAAAAAATCGCAGTCTGGGTCGACGGCAAATTTGACACCGTGTGGGACATCACCGAAGGCCAGGACCGCGACTATTCCGCTCAGATTCCACCGCGCACCGCAGGGCAAGGCCCCATCAATGTCGAACTGCGAATCGAAAATCCGGTCACTCCCAGGCAGATGGGTCTCGGCAACGACGACCGAAGGCTCGCCGTAGGTCTGGTTTCCTTCCAATTGCATACCCAAAGTGGCTCGGCCTCGGCCAAGATTGCTCATTAGCATCAATTCACGCTCGTCTTCATGGAAGGCGCCGGCGTGAATCCAGGCCGCCTCGGGGGAACGATTCAGACACCTTTGTTGTTGCTGCTGTTGTAATCTAGCCATTCATTCTTGTTTATCCGGAGCTGAATAAAAGATGGAGTCCAGCAGTCCCAAGACAGGAGGTGTGGACCTACAGACTCGAGCTGGCATAACGGTTAATGCTGAGGAATGTGCGGCGAGCCGTAATCATGGCGCCTGGCTACTCTCAGCGGGGATGGCCGGCATATTCCTATATCTGCTCTACAGAAATTTAGGCTTATATCCGGTGGTGATGGCGGATGAGTGGGCATATAGCCTCTATTCCAGACTGCTGCCTTTTTCACGTTCTTCGATACCGTCTTACCTATTCTTCTGGCTCTTCAAACAGACAAACCATAGTGGCGGAGGCTATCTCGATTGCGCTCGTCTTTTTAATTGCATTCTGTTTGTCGGTTCGGCGCCGTTCATATATGCAGTGAGCCGGCAGGTCGTGCAGCCGATTACCGCAGCATTTATTGCACTGCTCGCCCTGGTCGGCCCCGTGAATACCTACACCGCCTACTTCATGCCGGAGTCGATGTATTTCTTTGGGTTTTGGGTCCTGTCATGGCTTGTTCTGACATTCCGGCGGCAAAGGCCACTGCTCTATGGCTGCGCAATAGGTGCGACTCTGGCTTGCTTGCTGATGGTTAAGGTCCATGCTCTGTTCCTGATGCCGGGTGTAGCTGCTGCAATCATCGCTTCGATAGCATGCTCGAAAGCACCGAGTCGATGGTCGAGAGCTGTACTGATCTTTGTATATGCCGGACTAACAACCATCGCCGTGAGATTCTTGGCCGGATACTTATTTGCAGGTACTGCCGGGTTGCACATTCTTGGTCAGAAATACGGGGCTGCTGCAGACTCTTCACTTACCGTTAATGCGCTGCTCCGGATGACTGCTCAAGGCTTATTTGTTCTGAAAGGTCATGTCCTGGGTTTGATTCTGTTGTATGGAGTACCACTGGCGTCGCTTGCGGTCTGGCAGCGGCGCCAGAATCGTTCTCCGCAGGCAGATAAACTGTTTGTGATCAAGGTGTATACCCTTTCAACGCTGGCTTTTCTCCTCGTCGTTACCGCCTATTACACGGTCTCAGTAGTTGGGCAGCCGCACGAGGCGATCGACCGCCTACACCTGCGTTATTACAATTTCGCTCTGCCATTACTCTTCATCGTGGCGGCGGGAGAATGGGCGACTGCTCGGCGAAGCAAGCTATACGTCACCCTCCCCGTGGGAGTTGCGGTCGGCGGGTTGGCGCTTTATTCCTTGTGGGCGCTGCGCAAACAATATGCCCCCAACGCCATCGACAGTCCCGAGTTGCAAGCCGCGTTCTTTAACATCGGCGTGCTACACATGATCGCGGGCCTGGGAATTGCCGCGTTGGCGGTATGGGTGTTGAACCGGCGGCGGGGAGCGGGACTATTCCTGTTCGTCGTCTTGCCGGTAACTCTTCTCTCGCTGGCAAACTTCGCGAATGCAGGCTTGCGGCGCCATTTGTACCCTGACGTATACGAGAGCGCAGGACAAGCGGTTCACAGCACTCTGAGCCGACAGGAGAGGTCAAAGTTGGCTGTTGTCGGCGCCGACGAAGTGGAATTGTACAAGTCGCTTTTCCAGATCGATTCTGCGGAAGCCACAATGGTCATCGTCCCGGAAGGAGCGACGCTCGAAATGAGTGCGCTTCCTGCACAAGACGATTGGGTCTTGGTCGTGGGAGAGCACGCTGCCCCGAAGGAACTCGAGCTTGAGCTACCCAGAAGCGGCTACGCGCTCTACCGGCGACAACACTCGATGGAGTTAAGAGATCCTCTGCCGACGGATCAGTAGCGAAGATACCAGCTCGCGCCCGGCTACACCTTAACCGCTTCTTGGTGCCTTGCGCGCCGCGTGGCGTAAAGCGGGAACGCCTCTGCCAACCCGAGCACTTCGCGGCGAATGCGATCGAGCACGCCCTTGTCAGTGCGGTTGTGAAGGGCTTCTGAAATCCACTTGCCAACCTGTTGCATCTCCGGTTCCTTCATGCCGCGGGTGGTGAGCGCAGGAGTTCCGATGCGAATGCCGCTTGGCTTCAGCGGGGGATTGGTGTCGAACGGGATAGCATTCTTGTTCACCGTGATGCCGGCATCATGCAGGGCGTTCTCCGCTTCGCTGCCCAGCATGCCCTTGGCGAACACATTGATCAGCATCAGGTGAGTGTCGGTTCCGCCCGAAACAACGTGGAAACCTTCATCCGCAAGCGTTTGCGCCAGTACCTTCGCATTGGCGACAATCTGCCGGGCGTAGTCCTTAAAGCTGGGCTGGAGCGCCTCGTGAAAGCAAACCGCCTTCGCGGCGATGATGTGTACCAGCGGCCCGCCTTGCATGCCGGGAAACACAACCTTGTCGATCGCGGCAGCGTGATCCTGCTTGGAAAGAATTAAGCCTGCGCGCGGACCGCGCAGCGTCTTGTGTGTAGTGGTAGTCACGATCTGGGCGTGAGGCACCGGCGAAGGATGCGCGCCACCCGCAACCAGCCCCGCAAAATGCGCCATGTCGACGAGATAAATCGCGCCTACTTTGTCGGCGATCTGACGCATGCGCGCGAAGTCGATGATGCGCGGATAGGCGCTGCCGCCGCCGATAATCAGTTGCGGCCGCTCGCGCTCGGCAATCTGTTCCAGCTCGTCGTAGTCGATCGTCTCGGTTTCTTTGGTTACGCCGTAGGGGACGATCTTGTATGTCTTGCCGGAGAAGTTCAGCGGATGGCCGTGCGTGAGGTGGCCGCCGTGCGCGAGATTGAGACCTAAGATGGTGTCGCCCGGCTTGATGACGGCGGCGTACGCAGCCATGTTGGCAGTCGAACCAGAGTGCGGCTGCACGTTGGCGTGTTCGGCGCCAAACAACTGCTTGGCACGATCGCGCGCCAGGTTCTCAACCACGTCGGTGAATTCACAGCCGCCGTAGTAACGCTTGCCCGGATAGCCTTCGGCGTACTTATTGGTGAAGACCGAACCTGCAGCTTCCAGGACGGCTTCGCTCACGAAGTTTTCCGACGCAATCAGTTCGAGTCCTTCGTGCTGGCGGCGCTCTTCGTTTTCGATTGCCCGCGCAACTTCGGGATCAACTTCCGCCAGCGGCAAATCCATCCTGGTGTTAGTCATGATTCGTCCTCGAAAATCCTGTTTCGATTTGTCATCCCGAGCGAAGCGAGGGACCTGCTCTCTGTTGCTATTGGAAGATGCGGGCTTTGCTTTTGTGCTGTCACACAAGCGGCACTCGCGATTACGTAATTCTGCCCATCCAGCACTCCGCTTCGCTCCGTGCTGGGCTAAAAAAGCCCCCGTGGTCCGCGCCGAGTGCGATCTTCATGCGCTGCCATTGTAACGCGCGGAGTTTTGCAAGGGCAGCCATCGCATAGCCCTGACGAACTCGCCTTTGCAAAGATTCGCGTCAGGGCACGACTTCTAGTCGTGCCGATAAGGTTTCATTCAAAGCGACCGAGCCGCTTCAGCCGGCGGCACAAAACGCAGCACCAACCTGCCAAATGACAAGTGCCGACTGCCAGGGCTCAACTCTTCTTCTGCACCAGCTCGACATCCACCTGGATCTTCACGGTATCGCCAACCACAGCCTCGCCGCTTTGCAGCATGTTGTTGTAGATCAGCCCCCAGTCTTTCCGGTTGATCGTCGTGGCGGCCGAGAAGCCTCTCCGCACATTGCCATGAGGGTCGGCAACGATGCCGCTGGGCTGATCCAGATTGAGAGCTACTTCTTTGGTCACGCCATGCATGGTGAGATCGCCGATTAGCTTATAACCATCCCCCTGTTTCTCGATACGCTTGGACTTGAACTCCATCGTCGGGTACTTGGTGACGTCGAAGAAGTGATCGCTGCGCAAGTCTTTGTCTCGCCCTTCAACCCGAGTGTCGACGGAGGCGACATCAATCACCGCATCAACCGAGGACTTGGTGAAATCCTTGTCGTCCATCTGGGCGCTACCGCTCACTTTGTTGAAGGTTCCCCTAACGTTCGACAGGCCCATGTGGCGAACCGTAAATTGAGCAGTCGAATGGTTGGGATCGATGTTCCAGATGGAGGTTTGAGCCAGCGCGGTTAGCGAGGTGAGGAAGAGGAAAAGTATGGCGTTGCGAATTTTCAAGGTGTCTCCCGTGAGTTTTGGTCTGACAACAGGCCGCAAGGAGCAAAGAGAAAGGATGTCACGCCGGCTACTCTGGTGGCAAATTTCAGCCCGCAGGGATGCGCTGCAAGCTTGAAAATTGTCGCAAGCGCTCGTCTCCGATCATCGAGCATGGAAGCCCAAAGGCGCCGTCCGAGCAACCTCACTCTTCCACCGTGCACGTGACGTTCATGTCCTTGCAAACCTTCAACACCCCTTGCAGAACAATCGACGTGCCGGTTTGACCGTTCTCCACGGCATTCGACGCGATCATCAATTGCGTAACCTTGGGTCCGAGCGATGTGGCCTGAAGACTGGCGTTCTGTTGGCCATTGGTGAACTTGATGATCATCTTCTTGGCGTCGTTGTCAGTAATGGTCACTTCGGGCGAATGCGCCTTAAGTGCCTTCAAAGCGGTGTCATAGACCTTGTCCGCCTGAGCTTCGAGGATGACGCTGGCCACGTCGTAGCCTCCGTTGGTGGCCGTTCTCTGCTGCTCCATGCGCTGAATTCGGCCGGAAACAGCTCGGGCTACCATCACCCATTGCGCATGGGCGGCGGTTACGGTCGCCACAGCCAGCAAAGCAAGCACTACTCCACGTCGAAAATTCATACTTTCTCCTGCTGCCAGAGTTTGCCAGAACACTGTATGCCGGGCGAGCCGTTCACGGGAAGCGCGAATTGAAGGGTAGAACTCCCGCGCTCGTCATCACCCGACGAAGCCGGAGAACCCGCGCCCATCCCTTTGCAGGTAACCTTCAGGTAATAGGCAGCTTGGCGGCACGGTTCTGAGAAATGCGTGGAACCAAAAGAAGGTGCCGCCGGGCCTGACCTACTGCCAAAGTGCCAGCTCGCACGGTTTCGTTTCTGCATCATTGGTGGTACTCTGAACACAACGATGCGAGCCTGTTGCAGCGGAATTTGCCCGGTTCAACTTGCGGGCAGAGGCGAGTGAGCACGCACGAAGGTTGAACTCCGCGATGATGTAACGATCCGCATCCCTGCGGCTTATCCGTACGAAGAAGATCAAACATCGTAGCGTTCCGGCGACTAAGGTATTCGGTTGAGTGTGTTCGTCTGGTTTGTGCAATAAGAGCTGTCATCTGTCTTAATGCGAAAGAAGCAGTCGTAAATGTCATCGAACGGCTTTCACAGCAGCAGTAATCACTTCGGAAACATGCGGTCGTTGTTCAGCATGTTCTCCAGCGACCTGGCCATCGACCTTGGCACCGCCAATACGCTGGTCTACGCGCGCGGCAAAGGCATCGTGGTCAACGAACCTTCCATCGTTGCCATCAACAAAAACACGGGCGAAGTTGAAGCTGTCGGCAAAGAAGCTAAAGAGATGCTGGGCCGGACACCGGGCAACATCGTCGCCATCAAGCCGATGAAAGACGGCGTCATCGCTGACTTCAAAGTCACCGAGAAGATGCTGAACTACTTCATCCAGAAGGCGCACAACCGCAAGATGCTGGTGCATCCGCGCATCGTCATCGGTGTCCCCTCCGAAATCACCCAGGTGGAAAAGCGCGCGGTTATGGACTCTGCGTACCGCGCCAAGGCGAGCGAGGTGCATCTGGTCGAGCAGGCCATGGTGGCGGCCATCGGCGCCGGTCTGCCGATCACCGAGCCCAGCGGCAACATGGTGGTCGACATCGGCGGCGGCACTACGGACATCGCGGTCATCTCGCTCAGCGGCATCGTCTATTCGCGCTCCGTGCGTATGGCCGGCAATCAGATGGACGAGTCGGTCATGAATTACATGAAGCGCAAGTACAACCTGCTGATCGGTGAGCGCACCGCCGAGCAGATCAAGGTTGAGATCGGCTCGGCCTATCCTCTGGAGAAGCCGCTGACCATGGAGATCAAGGGCCGAAACCTGATCGAAGGCGTGCCCAAGACGATTACCATCGACGACAGCGAGATTCGCGAAGCGGTAAGCGAGTGCGTTTCCACCATCATGAATGCGATTCGCGTGGCGCTGGAGCGGACGCCGCCGGAGCTCTCGGCCGACATCAGCGACCGCGGCATCGTTCTTACCGGTGGCGGCGCGCTGCTGAAAAATCTCGACAAGCGCATCCGCGAAGAAACCGGCCTGCCGGTGGCAATTGCCGACGACCCGTTGTGCAGCGTGGTGCTGGGCACAGGAAAAATGTTGAGCGACTTCAAGCTGCTGCGCAAGATTTCGATTGACTAACTTCCACCTTGGCGCGAACCGAAGTGGCCTGCCAGCAGCGTGTTGGAGATTCGCCCCGGGTATGCTAGGTTACATGTAACCGTCTCTGAGCACAGCTATGGCGACTCGATCTTCTTCCCAATCGTCCCGTGAAAAGGTTCGCGCGCACCGTAAGCGCCTTCGCGAGCAGGGGCTACGCCCTATTCAGATCTGGGTACCCGATCTGCGCTCGCCCGAGTTTGTGAAAGAGGCGAGGCGGCAGTCCCGGGCTGTAGCCAGGAGCGCGCAGGAAAAGGAAGACCAGAATTTTATTGACGCTGTCTCCGATTGGCCAGAGAAGTGAAGCGAGGCGAGATTTGGACCCTTGCGGGCGGGAACGACTATGCTGGTAAGCCCCGTCCGGCTGTGATTGTTCAGGATGATCGTTTGGACAAGACAGCTTCGATCACCGTGTGCGCCTTCACAACCAATTCGACAGACGCCCCGTTTTTTCGTATACCAGTCGCCCCGGATGCAGGCAATGGCCTGCGTTCGCCGTGTCGATTGATGGTCGATAAGATCACGACCGTCCCCAAATCGAAGCTCCGGACGAAGATCGGACGGCTCGCCGGCGGGGACATCATGCGTCTCAATCGCGCCATGGTGGTCTTTCTGGGCATCACAGCGCAGCCAAGTGAATAGCTGTTGCGGCAACTGACGCTTTGGCACCCGTTGCTGTAATAATGAATCTTGTCCCGGCCGACAAACGGACGCTGTTATGGAAACCATTCTTGGCCGCTTTCGCAACCTGATCGTGCTGGCGGCCATTCTGTTTGCCCAGATCGTCGGGCTGGCCGTTCAGGTTAAGCGCCCGGCGCAACAGGGTGACACTCGGCTCATTCGTGTCTGGGCGGTATCGGCGATTACTCCGCTCGAAAAAGCCGTCAGCCAACACGCAGAACTTCGTTCTACTACGCGTGGCACAACTACGCGTATCTGCGTGGCGTGCGGCGTGAGAATCGCGAGCTCCGCGCCGAGCTGGATCGCATGAAGCTGGAGCAGGTACGCCTGCGCGAAGATGCCGAAATGGCTCGCCGCATCCAGAGCCTGCTTGCCTTCAAGGAGCAGCACATCGACTCCACCGTCGCCGCCCAGGTGATCGGCACCAGCGGCAGCGATCAGTCGCGTGTGCTCTACATCGACAAAGGCTCCAGTGACGGCATTCGCACCGACATGGCGGTCATCACCCCGAACGGCATCGTCGGTAAAATCGTTCAGGTGTTTCCCGACTCGGCGCAGGTGCTGCCCATCAACGATCAGTTGAGCGGCGTCGGCGTGATGCTGCAGAACACCCGCCTTCAGGGAATACTGCGCGGCGCCGCCAACGGCACCACTACAGTGCGAGTACGTCATGGCCGACGAGCGCGTCGTGCCCGGCGAAGAGCTCGTCACCAGCGGTGGTGATCGCATCTTCCCCAAAGGGTCTGCCGGTCGGCAAGGTGGTGGACGTCTCTCCCGGCAAAGACCTTTTCCTGAATATTCGCGTCCTGCCCTCGGCCCGCCTCGATCGCGTGGAAGAGGTGCTTGTAGTGACCAGGGTGACGGAGAAGCCGCCGGACGTGCAGGACCTGGGGCCAATTCGCGCCTCCGATATTCTCGCGCAACGACTGCCGACGGTGCCCGACAAGGCTCCGGTCGGATGCTGGTGGCAATGCAACCGCCGCGCCGGGAGCTGCCGGAACACCCGGGGCCACGACCAATGCTGCAGGATCTTCTGGCGCCTCCTCGAGCGCTGCGGGAGCTGGGGCCGCGGGCACGCATGCGACAACCCCGGGGGCTGCTTCCAACCGGCCTGCCGGCACGGTACCCACAACTCCCCGATCGACACCTGCCGACTCCTACGGGAACTGCCTCGACCGGCGCGTCAGCTCGGCCCTCGACTGGCTACCGCCAAGCCGGGCGCTACGAATTCCGCCTCGACCGGAAATGGTGCCGTGACGGTGAAGAAACCGGCAAGCCCGGCAGCGGACACTGCAGGCCAACCGCCCGCCGCGGGAGGGACTTCGCCGACCGCGACAACCGCCGGCGACACGGAGCGGCGCTGCCAATGCGCCGAAGGTGCGCAAGCCGCCTGACGAGAATGCGCCCACTCCGACTCCGCAACCTTCTGCGCCGCCTCAGGCGGCCAACCCGCAGCGATGACCACACGTCCCATGGCCTTCCGCGGCAGTCTCACCTCACGCGACCAGGTAGCGGTCTACGAATTCGCGTGGCCGGTTGTTATCTTCGTTCCGCTGGCTGCGGTTGCCATCCAGGCGTTCCTGCCGGTTCGCCTTCGCTTCTTCCCCATCCTCGACCTTCCCATGATGGTGGTGATCTTCTTCGCCGTGGCCCGGCGCAACCCCATCAGCGGATGCATGACCGGAGCCATCATCGGCCTTCTTCAGGACACGCTCGCCGGCCCAGCCCATCCCATCGGCATGTACGGCATTGCCGATACCATCATCGGGTTTGCGGCTTCGTCGCTGGGCGTGAAGATCGACGTAGAGAATCACGGCACGCGATTCCTGATTACGTACATCTTCTTCGTCGCGCACCAGGCGATCTTCTTCGGCGTCGCTCGCGGCCTGTTGCGCCAGTCCGTGCAATGGAGCTGGAGCGCAGGTAGCGATCTCAGCCCTCGCCAACGCCGTGGTGGGCATCTTCGTGTACAGCTTCCTCGATCGCTTCAAGCGGAGGTAAACCCGCTCTTGGCTATTGGCTTTACGGCTTACGGTGTCATCCCGAGCGTAGCCGAGGGACCTGCAGTTCGTGTCCTTCTAAACGGACTCCGCTTGTCTTAGAAGCCACTTCGCTACGCTCTACTCCTCGGGTGTCATCCCGAGCAGCAGCGAGGGACCTGCAGTTCGTTCCCCGTTTCCAGCGAGTCTATCCACTGACCACTATTTACTTCTCACTGAGAACCGACAACTGACAACCGACAACTTCTGTCCTACCATTTCCCCATGTGTCGAAACATCAAAACCCTCTTCAACTTCGATCCGCCGGTAACTCCGGAAGAGGTGCGCGCTGCTTCGTTGCAGTTTGTGCGCAAGATCAGCGGCTTCAACAAGCCGTCGAAGGCGAACGAGGCTGCGTTCAACCTGGCGATCGACGAGGTAGCAGCGGCTTCGATGCGCCTCCTCAGCTCGCTCGAGACCACGTCCGCGCCCAAGAATCGCGAAGAAGAAGCCGCCAAAGCCAAAGCTCGCGCAGCAGAGAGATTCTCCGCATAGATGGGCTTCAATGTAACCGGGACGGGTGCGGGCGCCCCACTCACTCCTTCGGTTGTAATCAGTGGGATCACCTAAGGAGTGCGATCCGGGAGCGGGAGCAGGTGTCAGAGGGCTGCCCGTCGGCGGATGAACCCTAGCTTGTCTTCGCCAAGGCCGTGGAGGTCTTGTTCGGTGAGGCGGCCTTGGCTGATGAGGCCCCCGAAGACGAGCGGGAGCACTGAGTAGCGATAGTCGTAGCGGCTGTCGATGTCTTTGCGCCGCTGTGTGAGGTAGACTTCCAAATCCCACAGTTCGGAGGGCTGTTCGATCCTGGCGGCCCGGTCTTTGGCTTCGCTGATGACAGCGCTCAGTTCTCGGTGCAGGGCCAACTCGAAAGCTTTGCGAGCGATAGCCTTTTCTGCCGGTGACCACCTCAGGTCGCGCATGTCGGTGTAGGGGGCTGGGGTCGGGGCCATGTGCGGGTTCTCCTCAACGGCATTTTATCCCTACTTGGGTCGGTTCGGAAGCCGGTCTACTGTGCGGTATCCGAGACGCTCAAAAAGGCGTCGGCAGCGTGCTGGGTGCGCCATTCCGCCTTCTTTGGCTCCGCCAGGGTGCTGGGTGCCCCATTCCGCCTTCTTTTGGCGGGGTGGGGATCTGAGGCCAGCTTCCAGCCGCCAGCTACCAGCCAAGCCCACTGACAATCGACAACGGATCACTACCACTGGGGGTACATACCCCCCTCCCCTGCTGCTCGTAAAATATTGATTCCATTGGGTAAGTTAAAAACTTTCCCGCTAAGATTTTGAGCGCGTGAGACTTAGAGGCAAAATATTGGAAGCAAAGGGGTTAAGGCCGCTTTTGGCTTTTGGCTCTTGGCCTTTGGCTCTTGGCCTTTGGCTCGCACCTCGTCGAGTCCCCCACACGTGTCATTCCGAGCGTAGTCGAGGAATCTGCAGTCCCATCAGCCAGCTACCAGCTACCAGCTACCAGTTGCTGCCAGCTCTGATCGTAGCCAGCGAAGCCGGTAGGGTGCTTACTCGCGAAAAAAATGTTTTGCGCGATCCTTTGTTTTCTTCGCTATAGCTCGATTTTGTCCGCAAATTCCTGAGCCTGCAAGGCTTACAGGCAAAATCGTCATATCAAAGAACTTAGCGGGATTCGCCCCGCAGGGACACTCTTCGGTGTCCTCGAAGGTAGTTTAAGAGTTGCCGAATTCAGAACCAAAAGAAAATGCGGACGCGAGGTTACGAAGGTCGTAGAAATTCCCGAAACGGGAATTGGCAGGGGAGAAAAGTTGGACGATTCGACTCGGCGAGGCATTCTTGGGACCGTGAAGTCCCCGCTGCTATACGGTCGCATCGAGAGCTATACGAGTACCGAGCAATCGATCAAACTCTTTTTTGACGATGCGATAGCACTCGCAAGCGGCTGCCTCCAACCCCGGTCGATCTAGAATTCTAATGTGTCCCCTTGAGTAGGAAATCAATCCTGCATTTTGCAAGCGCATCCAGCCACTGTGACGGTCCCGCGGCGTCCGCCCAGCATGTGGGAAAGGAATTCTTGGGTCATCAAAATCTCATCGGATTGCACACAGTCATGGCGTAATAGACCAGCGGCAGAGCCGCTTTTCCTCCGAGTGGAGGCGGTTACACACCGCAGTCTGCGAGATCTGGGTTATGAGAGCCTGGGTGTAGCGCAACAACAAACGTTGCAGAACACCACCCCGCGCAAACTCGTCTTGAAGCAGCTTCGCATCGAGACGGTATGCGTCACCCGCAATTTGTACTATCGCCCTGTTAGGAGTGGTATCGCCTCCCAGGAACAAGGCGACTCCTACCACACTATCGCTCCCGGCGAGACCCATCTCCGCAGTCGATCCGTTTTCCATCGTGTAGATCAGGAGCAACGCAGGTGGTCGGGAAGTAGCCGTAGTCTAACGGTCCGCCCGGATCGTAGATGACCTGTCCGAGCGAAAGGCTTACCTGCCGTAGGTGAGGAAGCAAACGGGCGCGCTCTTCTCTAGAAAGCAAAGAGAGAAGCCGGTTGCCGATGAGGTCGTGTCTTGCTGGGGCCCGGGACACCGCATTGGTCGCCATGGTGCCTCCGCGACATTGGTTCCACCATTGGTTACCCAAACGATGGCGGCGAGGCGAGGTGCATCGGCTGATTCCAAAGACCGAACGGGCGCGGTTCGGTCACAGGATGGATTGCGAGCGGGAGCGGAGTCAAGCTTCAGCCAAACAGCGGCAGCTCCCGGGGAATTTCAGGGTTCTCAGTTTCGAAAGGTGACGAGTAGCGTAAGCAGGCCGCGAAGAGCTTTCGCGGCGGGAGAAATGAGGGAGTTGCTGGCCAAGGTCGCAAGCAACCGCACGGGAAGGTTGAACGCCGCAGACGCAACGGTCGCCTTCGACGGGGCCTTTACAGCACCGGGGCGGGTACTTTCAAATCCAACCCGCGCGAAAACGTAATCGTTGGAGACGTCGTCGGTAAGGGTGGAACAGTTCCGGCATTTCGCTTACGGCCATCAGCGCGGCCATCAGCACCACCCCGAACGTGAGTACTCTTGAAAAAGCCTCATGCAGGACCGTCACTGCGCAGGAAATACTCTCGGCACCCAATGGGAACAGCCGGGGAAAGGACAACAGCGTATCAGCTTCATGTCAAATTGTGTGAATTGCTGTCCAATATGTGCGCTTGCGTACAGACAGCGGAACCGCCCAAGGGTACCCTCCCTAAAATCAAGTTCCATTCGAGCCGGATCGTCTCGCTTTAGACATAGGTTTTTCACTGCCAAGCGAACGGAAAGGTGAGAGGAGGATAAAGTCATGGGTGACGATAAGGCTTTAATAAACTTCGATCCTCAGGCCCTATCCGTTGTATCGAATGTCGCAAAAACGGCAGCAGCTACAGGACCAATAATCAGAGCCATGCCGTGGGCGAACTGGGAACCCAAGACCACCAGTTTCATCAAAACGCCGGCGTCTACGGCGAGAGTAATCAGCAAGGGGTCTACGGACGAGGCATGAGCCCCGGTGCCACTGGGGTTTTTGGCGGGAATGTGAACGGTGAGGGATTCGGAGTGCGTGGGGAAACCGCAACGGGCATCGCGATCCAAGGGCAGTCTTTTGGTTCGGGACTCGCCGGAAACTTCATAGGAGACGTCCACGCCACGGGCCACATCCATGGTGACGGCGACATGTCTTGCACTGGGAAGGTCACGGCTTTCGACGTATCGTTGAACGGTGCCGATTGTGCAGAAGAGTTCGATGTCTCCATGTGGAAGCGATCGACCCCGGCACGGTCATGGTTATCGATGACAACGGCGCAGTCAAACCCTCTGAGCAAGCCTACGACAAGCGTGTCGCGGGAGTAATCTCTGGTGGCGGAAACTACAAGCCTGGTATTACGCTGGATAAACAGAGTTCAGGCGGCAACCGTAAGCCGATTGGATTAGTCGGCAAAGTTTACTGCAAAGTTGATGCAAATTACTCTGCTGTAGCAGTCGGTGATCTCCTCACGACTTCACCAACCAGTGGCCATGCGATGAAGGTGGTGGACCCAGTCAAAGCCTTCGGTGCAGTCATCGGCAAGGCCTTACGACCAATGACAGCTGGACAGGGGCTGATTCCCATTTTGATCGCATTGCAATGAGTTGACAACGGCTGGAGGTGTTCAAGCACCTTGAATCGCTGCGCCGTAGTGTTATCGACGAGCAAGCCAAGACAAAGGACAAGTATATGGCTATAAGGATCAGCGCAGTTTCGTTTATACAACGTCAAGCAAATGATCCAGTCAACGTACTGTTTAGAGTCGGCGGACCGGTAGAACCGGATGAAGTAGTACAAATCTATGTGGCGGGGCGGTCTGATCCCCTCGGCACTTTCCAGACACAGGTTGAGTTAACGCAAACAGATCACGAGTATACGTCAGACGGACTCACGCTGCCCCCGGGTACTCCTCTGTTTTTTCATCTTTGCCCCCGAATCGTGAAGGACGGTCAAGCCGAAGATGAGATTGATGGGCAGGACTTCCAGACATTTTGTGTCATGGCGGCCTTTACTACGAAGGGCATACCGCTCCCGCCACCACCGAAGCCGCCTCCTCTGCCAGCTCCTATAATTGACCAAGTCATTACACGTCAGGCGACTCTTACTGATGTCGGCCGAATCGATATTCATTGGGTGGCCGCCAGAAGCTATGACGAGTATCGAGTGTTTTACTCAGTAAGTGGACACCGTGATCATTCTGAGTTCATCGAATCAGCCGGCGCAGATGGTGCGTTCGGCGTAGCGGACACACAGCCTGGCCAGACGTTCGACTTTGCTGTTGAAGGCCATATACTACACACCTTTCTTGGCATTCTCTTATCTGAAGATGACAGCCCTGGCTCAGAACCTGTCACCGGTGTCATCCCTCCCAATACGCGAAGCCTGAGGGAATTTCTGAGTCTGAGTAATGTGACGCTACATCCAGGAATTAGGTCGCTGGGCCCGCAGGCGTTTTAACGTGGACTCCGTGCCATGATGCACTTATAGCTAACAGCTAAGATCGGTTGGAATGACGACGGCTAAGCAGTGAAGTAAAACTGAGGAAGGAGGTGAAATGATATGCAACCATGGATCAACGTCACCGATCCACCATTTAACGCCAAAGCAGATGGGGTCACATCAGCTGACGAGAGCTTCCAGAAGGCCCTCGATCCAACGGCCATAGTTCCTAACGGGGAACATCCCGTGATCGTTCCTCCGGGGACCTATCGAATTGATGGATCACTGGAAGTGTTTTATCAGCTCCACATTCTCCCTGGCGCTACCCTCGTGCGGACCAAGAAGCTCTCCGACTCGATAGAGCCTCTGATATTCCTGTCAAACCGAGAAGCGTCCCTGATCGGTGGGGGCAGAGTCGTCAGCGAGAACGATTCACCACGCGGTGTTGTCAGTGTCGGCTCACGCGATCTGGCGAATAAGAGACAGGTAACGCTGACCCGGATAGACGGGATCAAGATACAAGGCGCGGGAACAACTGACAGCGTTGGCCTCAATCTCGACAGCCTCGAGCCGGTTACCGGAGACGGCACCGGCGCTAACTACATGGGAAGTTTTTCCAACATAGTTATCCAAAATGTTGGTACAGGAGTAAGGATAGGAAAGCTTTGCAATGGCCGACACATTTTGTTCTATCTTCTTCCTTGGCATCTCACAATTTAGCTACTTCTCTGAGGATAACTCGGAGAACACATTTCTTGGCGGCTTTACGCATCTTTCTCACGGTGTAACTGTCATAAGACTCAAGGGGAATATTGGTCACAATTTGTTTTATGGCGTACAGGCAGAGCCTGGGAAGGATAAGGGTCCTGGTGCTCGTGACTCGGTATACTTTGAGGATGACGAGGAGTGCCAGGTATGTCAGGTGTTCGGGCAGGAGAATGTCTCTGGAGCTTCCATTAAGAAGAGCCCCAGTCTCACTTATCTTAGTAGTGGCATACTTGAGATAAGCCGGATCTTATTATCAGACCCAACGTTAAACCTTCAGTCAAGGGTGACCTGACTCAGCACATCACAAAGGACCGAACCTGGACACTACCTGACCAATCAGGCTCTATCCCTTTACAGGCGGTGCCTCAGCCGTCCAGCACCGCCAGTAGTGTGGACCAACTGAGAGACGATTTCAACGCTTTGCTGGAGAAGTTGCGATCCTCCGGTATTCTGGCCGGCGGCATCACACCCGATCCTTGCAAGGCGTTAGAAGACGCAGTCAATGAACTACAAGGCCAAGTCACGAACATGCAACAGGCGCTGGACAACGGGGAGATTCCGCCACCCCCCCGAACACCAGAGCAGATCGCAAAGGTCAAGGCACGCATCGTTAGTCTCGAAGACAAACTTCCGTTGCTCAGGCGGAGCTCGAAAGGTGCCGACAAGGATAACCTTCAAGATGAATCGGGTCGGCCCTGTCACACATAGCCTCGCGTCTTTTTTTCCGGATTGCTCTTGTCGCCCACGGAGCGAGATAGTGTGAGCCCACACCGTTTTTTGGAGCCCTACAGGAAGTGAGAATCCTATGCTTGTCCCCTTGCATTCGCCAACCGACTCGCCTCAATTGCTGAAGACCAGCATGCCAGGTTTCAATTCACAAACGAGGCTGACCCGTTGCTTTGCGCCCAGATTCGGAAGTGGACGGAAGACATAGGGTTTAACTTCACGAGTTGCACAGACGTGCCTTGGTCGGCTGTCTTCGTGTCGTGGTGCGTCTTGCAGGCCGGCGCCACCAGGTCCGAGTTCAAGTTTGCGATGTCGCACTCGGTTTTTGTCAATCAGGCGATCAAGAACGCCCTTGCTGGGCAGGGCGTTTTCCAAGGGTTCGAGATAAGTGCACAAGCGCCGAACATCGGCGACATTATCCAAATGAACCGAGGTGGCAGTAAGTTCGACTTCGCGTTCGCAACAACTCACGCGGAATACAACTCCCACTCGGTCATCGTGGTTGAGATTGGGAGTGACAGGCAGGGCGGTTTCGCCTTCTGCATCGGAGGCAATGAGAGCGACTCAATCCGTCAATCCGTTGTGCGTCTGAATCCAGATGGCTTCATCCAACAGCGCAACGGGAATCCGTTCATATGCATCATCAAGGATCTGAAGTAAGCGGCCCCCTGAATCAATCCAGTAAACGCAATTAGCAGTGTTGGGCGGTGAGGCGACCCCGTTCCTCGTCCGGGCATGACTGTCAGGTTAACTTTTCCACCAAAGTGCGCTTTTCCCCTTGACAGCCAAGGTGCCGAGTATCCAACTCATTCCGTCGGTTGGAATGCGTGGGATATCACACAGTTAACCTCGCGACATCACAGGCCGCGTCTCCTTAGCCGAGCGGTGACAGCGGGGCCTCGGTCGCGGCTCGAGCACTGGAACGAAACGTGCTTCGATGCGCAATCGACCCCCGCAGGAATAAAATGCCCCTAGGCAGAACCCGTATATGGCCCCAACCGACGCCCCCTAATGCCCCCCTGAATCCGGCAGCAAACGGGAGCAAAATAATCCGCAAAATTTCATAGTAGCCGCCAGTTTTTTGCGCTATACTTCGACCCCACTTAACGGTGGATTTACGGCCATGGACCTACTAGAACTGGTCCGGCTCTCGCCACTGATGTCGCGAAGCCAGGGACGGCGGGACATCGCAGTGGCGCTCATTGATGGCCCTGTTGCTCTCGATCATCCTGATCTGGCCCAGGCGACAATCAAGGAAATTCTGGCCGACGTTCGCGGCTCCTGCTCGCGCTTGGAAAGTGTGGCCTGTATGCACGGGACCTTTGTTGCGGGAATGTTGGTAGCCCGCCGCGGATCGCAAGCTCCGGCGATTTGCCCGGGCTGCACCCTAATCATCCGCCCCATCTTTCCCGAGAACACCAAGAATAATCAAGCCATGCCAAGCGCTTCTCCGGAAGAGTTGGCCGCGGCCATTAGCGATGCGATTGGCGCGGGAGCGAAGGTTATCAACCTGAGTGCTGCGCTGGTGAATCGATCGATGCGTGGCGAGCGCGAGTTGCAGCAGGCGCTGGATTATGCGGCTCAGCGCAATGTATTGGTGGTCGCAGCGGCCGGAAACCAGGGGACGGTCGGCAGCTCCGTCATTACGCGACATCCCTGGGTGATTCCAGTTGCGGCTTGCGACTCGCAAGGCAGGCCCGCGGCGGGGTCGAATCTGGGGAGTTCGATCGGCCGGCACGGACTGTCTGCGCCCGGGGAAAACATTACCAGTCTTAGCACGGACAGCAAGCCGGGAACCTTCGGCGGGACCAGCGCCGCGGCGCCTTTCGTGACCGGCGCAATCGCTTTGCTCTGGTCGGAGTTCCCCCACGCCAGCGCCGCGCAAATCAAGCTGGCCGTGACCCGAGCCGGCAGTCGATCACGAACGACGATTGCCCCACCGTTGCTGAATGCCTGGGCGGCTTACGAGGCATTGAGCAGCAATTAGGGAGAAAGCAGCGTGACGAAGCAGAGCAAGTCGCAGCCGGATACGGGTGAACGCCCGGCACATCGCGTGCGGCTTCCGGGATTTCTGGTCGAGGAAGAAATTGGCCTCGGCGATCTGATCAAGAAAACAACTTACGCCATGGGGATCAAACCCTGTGGCGGCTGTGAGAAGCGTGCCGCGGCACTCAACCGCTGGATGACCTTTACGCACTAATAGCACCTACGCCAGCTTTAGGAGATGCACGATGGAACAATCTCAGAATGAAGTCCAAGAACAAGTCAACGACCGCATCCGCAGTCCGGGATGATCGACCAGCAACCGTTCTGCCTTCCGCCCAGCCGGCGGCGCAAACTGTTTCCCCGCAAGCCTGCGCCACCTGCGGCACCGTATCGGCGGCCAACGGCAACGGGGCAACTTCACCTACCTATGTCTACGCCATTGGCAGAATTGAGGCGCGCTTCCCCAGCATTTCTTTGGAGAAGGAATTCGCCCAGGCCACTGGCCGTTCCGACACCAAAGGACTCACCGACCGGCAGGCGCTGCAATCCGTGCTCTCCCGACCGGAGAACCGTTACCTGGTGCGGCAACTCTGCTTTGTCATGACCATCGAGGGGCTGGAAACCTACATACTGGTCCCGCGCGACCCGACGGACATGAACCTGCTGGTGGACGCATTGCGTCCCATGCCTCAACCTTTGGACCTGGACGTTGTCATCGGGACTCTCGGGCCCATCGCTCCGCCGCAGATGTGCAACGGCCTGATGGTGCCGATCGTGGTCTTCGACCAGATTTACTCCTTCGACCGCGAGGCGCTGATCAAGGCCATTCCCAGACCCGAGAAGACTCCGGCCAAGGAATTTGCTCCGGCGGCGGAGGAGTTGTTCGACCGCATCATGCAGATGGCCGACAACGCCGGCGCAACCGATGAGCATCGCGCCCTGAATTACCTGGCAATGCGTTATCAGGCTATCTATGCCAAGGCCTCGGAGTACTTCGCGCAGAACTGCTCGCTCACTGGAGTCGACGTCGAGCCGTCGTCCTTGAGCGGCACGCGCGACGTGCTCAAGGTGATCTTTACCTACACCAACCGCAACACGGACGTCGACGAACAATGGTTCGTCCGGGTTGACGTGACGGATGAATTTCCGTTCCTGGTGACAAAACTGTCGCCGTACTACGGAGGATGAACCGGGAGCATTTCAAAGGAAAAGGAGATGACCGTGAATATACCTCGATTTGCTGCTGAGGCCTCGCTCTATAGGAGTGGGAAGGTATATGGGGGACATGCCGGACATGGCGGCACAGCACCAAGTGTGGTTGCCGCGTCCGCGTGCACGGATGCTTGTAGCGCGACATACTCTTCCTGTCTGCGCGGCTGCAGCGGCGGCGGTGGCGGAAGCATGTGTTGCCCAGTGGGCAAGAGATGCTGTGGTAGCTGCATCAAGGTGGGCGGACAATCCCATTGCGACGACGCCTGCGTGGGCCCACGTCAAGAGTGCCCGTAGCACGGACGTTGTTTCGCGGGCGCTAGGCACGTGACCGCCAGGCCCCGTTTTCGGTGATCAAGCTGTCGCTGAAAGAGAGAAAGGGAAATGAGTATCCCAGGCTATAGTGCGGAAGTATCGATCTACAGAAACACTGCCAGTTATTACCAGGCGTGGGCGGGGCGTGGAGCATCCGGCCTCCAAGCGGGAGCAGTGCAGCCTATGATTCCAGGTCTGCCCAATGGCGGCGGAGGCTGCAAACCACATTTCGGCCAATGTACGATCCCGGATCCGGATTGCTCCAGTGGTTTTTCCAGATTGTTCTGCGGCACCGATTGCGAATGCGACACAGCCTGTTGCACCAAACCTAAGACATGCACGCCCTGCGATGCGCAAGGATTCCAGAAATGTTGTGTTGGTTCCAACTGCACAACTCAGGCTTGCACCTCGTGCGGACCTTGCCAGCACACCTGCTGCACGGGCGGGAACTGTACCGTGGCAAACTGTTAGCGTCCCGCCCGAAGAAGGGGAACGGAGGCAGACGATGATGAATATGCCGGGATTCAGGGGTGAAAAATCGCTCTACACAAGCGGGGCTCAATACAGCACGATTGCCACTGAATTTTCGGCAAGCAGGTCAGAAATTCGGCCTCAGTTGCCCCCTGCGGGGAATATCGGAGGCACCTTGCCACACTCTATCGGGGACTCTCGGATGCCTTTGCGGCGAGGAATTGGCAGCTGGTTGATGTCTACTCGGGAAGTATAAGAGCGTTCACGGACATGATCAAAGCAGAGTGTTGACAAAGCATGTTTGCCGGCCGAGTCTGCATCTCGTCCGCGTGAGCGTTGCTGACAACCTCATGCAAAGTCAAGTATCAAATTGAACTAAAAGAGAGGAGATCAAAATGAACACCATGAAGATGCCAGGATTTGCGGCCGAGCATTCGCTGCGGCCGGTGCGTGGACGCTATCGCAGCGGCCATTCGGGCGGTGTGGGATCTGGCGCCGTCGTCCCCGCCATTCCGAGATGCGAGAACTGCGACGCCCTTCTTGACTATTGCGAGGCCCACGGAGGGAGACCGCGTGCCGCCTGTTACGCCTGCGCAGTGGGCCACTGTGATTCGAGTCAAGAGAATCCCGGCGGCCGCTGCTGGCTTGATCCGATCACAAACAGGAGAATTTGCAATTTGTGAGGCGGCGCGGGCTGGCGCGCGACTCGTCTGCAGTTCGGGTGCCCCATTCCGCCTTCTTTTGGCGGGGTGGGATTTTCGGGTGCCCCATTCCGCCTTCTTTTGGCGGGGTGGGATTTTCGGGTGCCCCACTCATTCCTTCGTCTGGAATGAGTGGGATTCACCAACATCTGACGTGTCATCCCGAGGGAGGACGCCGAGCAGCGCGAGGGGACGAGTCGAGGGACCTGCAGTTGTGCCCCACTCATTCCTTCGTCTGGAAGACTGGCATCAACCCGCGCCGGAGGCGCAGCAGATCATAGCCCAGCGCTTCAGCCATGGGTGAGGTGATAAGAAGTCGCGAGTCCCGTAGGGACGACAGATGTTGCAGCCTCAGTCGCAACCGAAGGATCACCAACCATAGGCATCGTCATCAGCAGATGCACCTGCTCCGGCATGACGACGTATCCCAGAAGCGCGAAACCATATCGCCGAGCCTGTTCCAAAACTCGAAGACACAGGTCACGTCGCGCCGCAGTCCCCAACTCCGGCAGCCGCCGATAGGATCTGACGTGATGAAGCGGACGGAGCCTTCGAGGTAGTAGCGCTTGAGCCCTGCTCTCACTCCACGAATCTACTCGGCTATGGAGAAGCGCCCTTTGATGTCGCGAGGTCAACCGTGTGACCTCCCACCCATTCCAACCGACGGAATGAGGGGAACCCGGCGAAATGCCCCAAAGTCTGATTCTTCCGAGTTTTTGCACACCAATCGTCGAAGAGCCGAGCTCCCACCAAGAGCGCGCGACGCGCAACAAAATCGCGCACTTGATACCTTCCGATCCCAACCTCCCCACACTGGTGCACAGAAACCTGTCATCCCCCTGTTAGCGATCGTGGATAAACGGTCTATATTGTTGATTAAGAAGGTCCACCTCTGGGTGTGTTTTCGGATAGACGCATCGCACTTAGTTGTGAAAATCTGAAGCGCGTTCTTCGAGTGTTCCAACCCGCTGCCGATCTATAACAGCAGTGCGACTGACGAACACTCGTTAACCACTGCGATGCCCGAAAACCTACCCAGAGTCGGTTCAGCGCTACTCGTTCGCGACGAAGCGAACCGTATCCTCCTTGGAAAACGGAACAAGGATCCAATGCGAGGCAGCTGGGTCATCCCCGGCGGAAAGATTCACGCGTTCGAGAGTATAGCGGACGCCGCAGCCCGCGAAATGCAAGAGGAGACGGGGTTGGTGGTCCAAGTGGGGGATCACTTCAATGTCTATGAAATCATTAATCCGCCCAGCGAGCATCGGATCGTGATTTATAGCTGGGGCAAAGTCGTCTCTGGAGAGCCGAAAGCTTCTGACGACATCTCTGAGCTGAGGTTCTTCGAACTTGATGAACTGGGGGACGTGCCTGTTACTCCTCTCGTGAAGCAAGTCCTCATGGATGCAGGGTTTGTCCTTGACGCAACGAAAGCCCACGCGACACCTGCGGAGCAGTTTCGGTTAGTTCCTATTCTGTTGGCCGGGGCCAGCGACCCGAGGAAGCCTCGGCCTGTTCGGCGGCGTCACGGCCGCCACCATTCTGTTTGCAAGTCCGGATTGCTGTTTGACATCAATCCGTAGCGGTAAACTACACTCGTTCCGTCAGTTTGAGCTAAGGCGCGCGCTTTGAACCTCCGCGCCATCACATGCGTCGACTATCGTTTCGTGCGCTTACAGAGCGTCCCGATATCTCTCTCACCCTTTTGGTTGGGGTCGTCTTTGCGTTGCTGGGAGGGGTGTTTGTTCTCTTGCAGTGGCCATATCGCGCTGCGGTGGTGTCTGGAATTGGTGGTTCACTGATTGCCGCTGCTGTCGTCACTCTGCTGAGCCCAGTCAACAATGCGGCGTTCCGTGAATTCCAAGAACTTGGAATTGAGCGTAGCTTTTTCTATCGTTCGAAGATTGAAGACGATCAGTGGTGCAAATGGCTTCGCGCGACGCGTTCGCAATGCACGCTCCTTGGAATTGCCCATCACAAATGGTGCGAGGACCTCAGCTTTCCCGACGCATTGCAGGACTGTTTGCGCGCCGGAGTACAGGTGAAATTTCTTTTCCTGGATCCTGACTGCCCCGCCGCGCAACAAAGAACTCTCGAAGACCAACGCGCCAACAGAAACACTATTCAAGCAATTTTGGACTCCATAAGATTTATTTGGGCACTGAAGAGGGATATGCCGGTAGAGAGTGCGAAGAGGCTGAAGATGTACATCTACCGTTCCACTCCGAGCTCAGGGACGAGTTGGTTTGACGACTTTATGGTCGTAACGCATTACCTTGCAGGATTCGCAAACGTCACGTCGCCGGCTCTGTTGATCAAACCCACCAAGACGGACCCGGGAGTCAAGAATCTGTACGATATCTACATGGAAAACCTTCGAAAGATACAGCGTTCTTTCGCGACCGAAATCCACGAAGAGTGGATCAACGAACATTTCCCGCCGGAGGCGGTACAGGCGTGAACCCCTGCGATTATTGCGACGAGTTCCGCGATGGATCGAATAATGCGTTTGCGAGGAAGTACTGGCCCGAGGTTCGCCAGAGGCGCTTACTCGTACACCAAGACTTCATTATCGTTCCCAGCCTCGGCCAGCTCATAGAGGGGCACTTGCTTTGCATCCCGGAAAGACACTACACAGCAATGGCCGACCTTTCCGAATCTGCGAGTCACGTGTTGGAGGAAATGACCAGCCTAATCCGACGCGAGCTGAACCGCAGATATGGTGCGTGCGTATTCTTTGAACACGGAATCCGAAACTCAGACGGTGGCGGCTGCGGGATTGAACACGCCCACTTACATGCGGTGCCTGTTGAGGGTGGTGGCGTGCTCCGCAGTCTGAGGAACTCCTATCCTGGTCATCGTGTGGAGTCCTTTAATGACATAAGCGACACAGTTGGATTGAGCTCCTCGTACCTATTTTTCGAGGATTGCCGTGGCGACCGATGGGTCTTCCCCGTCACACTAATTGAGTCGCAGTACATGCGTAAACTGGTAGCCGCATCAATCGGGAAGCTGGAATGGGACTGGCGATCCACCGGACGCGAGCCGGAGTTGATAGCAACTCTGGAGCATCTGTCCGGAGTTTTAGAAACAGCCGAATCCGCAGTCCGAGGCTGACTTGGTTAAACAAACGTTCCACCTTCCCCTCAGAATTGCCGACGTGGACAGATCAAATCTTCTGTCCGCTTTCGAACCAGTTCGCGGCTGCCTCAAAACGACGAGCATGCTTTGGATGCACGCCATGCGCCTCCCAGTACTCTCCGGGGTCGTGATCGATAGCTGGTCCGAATTGTCGGTGGCAGCTGTCCGCCAATTTTGCAGGCACAATGATTTCACACAGTTGCTCCTGCGCATCGATAGACGCGACCAGCGTTGGACGCGCAGGCGCGGAGGCTATCTTGTAGGCTTCGACGAACTGCCCAAACTCGTCCGGGAACTTAAGAGAGAGCGGATGCTGACGATCCTCCTCGAGCCGAAAAGCCCTTTCAACGATCAATACAGCTTTGCCGGGGTGACTGTTCCGGAGTCGGCGAAAATCATCATTGAGATTGTGGGTTCGGGTTTTGATGCCAGCGACATACTCCGTGGCGACTTGCCGCCCCACGAGCGGTGGGAATCGGCCTTGAACGACTCGCGGTCTTCATCGGCTGGCCGAACGATGCTCATCGGAGGCGAGGAATATCGAGCGAGCGTTCAGCGCAGGTTGGCAAAGATTGGCGCTCGTATCGTCAACCCTGCATATCCCGACGATGTTTTGAAGAGTGTCAGTTCGCAGGAGCTCATCGAACGCGGAATAGCTTCTCTTAAGTCTTCGCGCCAAACGACTCTTCTGAAGCACGCGGAGAATTACGTGCCCGTTCCAGAGAAGCTTGTGCGTGTCTTCGTGAGCGAAGTCGAGAAGGCTCTCAAAGGTCTCTCGCAATACGGAATCCATCTAGGGCCCAGCAGCTTTGCGGCGAGCATGATCCCGAAACGAGGCTTGATCTTCTGGGATTTCTTTCCTGCTCGTAAACAAGAAGCAGCGTCGCTGTATCCATCGAGCTAGACTCGCTCCTACGCGGGTGGGCAGGCGCTCTGAAAGTCAATACGCGCGGAGGTGGGCTTCTGCCGCGTGAATTCCCATTTCGGGAATTTCTGCCACCTTCGTAACCTCTGCGCCGCAGTTTTCCCGTGCAGGTCACTTCAGCAACTCATAAACTCCCTCCGAGGACACCGAAGAGTGTCCCTGCGGGGCGAATCCCGCTAAGTTCTTTGATATGACGATTTTGCGGAATTATACACTTGACAAACCCACGCCCATAGCCTAAGATTCAGGTACTATGAAAGCCCCCGAAGAACTGAATCTCATCGAACTGGCGCAGCACTTCAGCGATGAGGATAAGGCCCGTGAGTTTCTGGAGGCGCAGCGTTGGCCGGAAGGCCCAATCTGTCCGCATTGTGGCGAACTGAACAATGCCTATCCGTTGCAGCCCAAACCTTCCAAGAAGGACAAGCACGTCCGCAAAGGCGTGTGGAAGTGTGCCGGATGTCGTGAGCAGTTTACCGTCACCGTGGGCACGATCTTTGCGGACAGCCACATTCCTCTGAGCAAGTGGCTCTTGGCGTTTCATCTGCTCTGTTCCAGCAAGAAGGGTATGAGCGCCCATCAGCTTCACCGGATGCTCAAGGTCACATATCGCAGCGCATGGTTTATGGCGCATCGCATCCGTTATGCAATGACTCAGGAGCCCTTGTCATCGAAGCTCGAAGGAATCGTGGAAGTAGACGAGACCTACGTCGGAGGAAAGCTCCGCGTCGGGACTTACAAGCCGCACGATGGCTATCATCGCAAACGCCTTGCGCCGACTGCGAACAAGGCTCCCGTTGTGTCTGTTCTACAGCGTGGTGGACGTGTTCAATCTTTGCACATGGAGCGCGTCACCGCCGAGAATCTGAGGGACGTAGTTGACACTATGGTCGATGAGGATTCTCATGTGATGACGGACAGTTCCACTGTGCTGAAGAAGGCGTTTCTAGGCCGTCGCACGCACTCTCAGGTGAATCACAAGGAGAAAGAATACGTCCGCTACGAGGACGATCTGTGCATCACAACAAACTCCGTCGAGGGGTATTTCGCTACACTGAAGCGCGGCATCAATGGCGTTTATCACCACGTCGGCAAACAGCACTTGCACCGTTACCTGAGTGAGTTTGACTTTCGGTACAACGAGCGTAAAGTAACGGACGGCGAAAGAACGCTGGCGGCAATCAAGCAAGTTGGCGGAAAGCGATTGATGCTGCGGGACTCGCGAGGGCCAAACTAGGAGAGGAATAACGTAACTTCATTGCCACCAAAACGTAAAGCCCGCCTGCCAGCGGACTTTACGCCACATCTCGAAATTGTCGGCCACCACTCTGTCCGCGTTACCGGACGGCCTACCCGAAGTGTATCACAGGGAGGCTGGTAATGGCTGCCACAATTACCGTTCAAATCGTCGGTGCGGAATCTGACAATCGAGATGTCCGTTTTTCTGAACTCATAACGCAACTGGAAGCGGTAAAGATCGCGCTCAAAGAAACTGAAGTGTGTATTCGGGGCGAAGGAAAACCGACGTTCGTCCCGCTTGACTATCGCGTAGTAGATTTGACGCATTCCAGCCCGTCCCAGTTTGAACTCGAACCGATTACGGTCAAGGGCAACCGTCCCTATGCGAACCGTGTCTTAAAGACCTTCACTACCGAGCTTCGCCGGATACGCTCTCGTTCTCGATTAATCGCCAGACCGGACATCAATCGCCTCATTGCATATGATGAGATCGGGCCTCGCGAAAAGAGCCACGTAGAGGTAGTACGTATTGCTCTACGAGAAAAGAATGTAGCTCACCCTATCAGCCGTGAGGCGACTGTAGACAGAAAGTTCAAACAAAATCTCGAAACGATATTAGGGCCTGACGAGATAACTTACGGCGCTATCAGTGGTCGCCTAGAGTATGTCAACGTCCACAATGCACGGAATTTCCGTCTCTACCCCTTACTTGGCCCTAGGTGGATAAGGGGTAGCTTTACGAAAGACCTTTTACCAGAAATACGAAAAGGTCTGGATCGTCACGTTACGATATTCGGGAAATTGCAATTCAAGAGCTGGGACAATCATCCTTACTCTATTGTTGCTCAAAACATTGATGTCCATGAGCCTGACAACGAGCTGCCGACATTCAACGACTTGAAAGGAATCGCACCCGATTTAACAGGCGATACTCGATCCTCTGATTGGGTGCGGAAAATCCGCGATGAAGAGTGGTAAACCAGTGATCTATTGGGACACATGTGTTTTTATCGCGTGGCTCAAAGATGAAACAGACAAGTGGCCACCTGCCATATGGCAGGGTATTCAAGACGTGGCAGACTTGGTAAATGTTGGGCAAGCAATCCTGGTTACATCTACCCTCATCCGGACGGAAGTATTTCTCGGGACTCTGACACTAGAACAGAAACAAAAGTTCGCAGGGATTCTTCGACGAAGAAACGTCCAAGAAGTTGCCCCTCACATGAGAATAGCCGACCGTGCTTCGGCTATCAGAGAGAAGCACAAAATCAAGACGCCGGATGCCATCCATCTGGCAACCGCAATTCTCTATGGTGTTGATGAAATGCAGACAATGGATGGATGGCATGAAGATGGCAAATGCGATGGATTGTTGGCCCTAAGTGGCAATGTGGCTGGATACAACCTCTGGATTACTGAGCCCTATCAGCGCGGTACTCCGTCAACGCTAACCGCCACACCCTCTGAGCCATTAGAAGGTAAGCAAGAAGAGATACTCTGGAAGGACATACTAGAAGAAGAACTGGAGTCTGAAGGTGACGAACAAAATGGAATCCCCGAAGAAAGCGAAGCTAATCCCGCACATCCCGCTCCCGTTCAAGGAAGTGATAGCCGACGTGCTAAAGGTGAAGCCGCCGATAAAGGGAAATCCGGCCCAGAAGAGGGCAACGCGCAACCAAAGGAATAGCGAATCGATTGGTGGTGAGAACTGAGATCGTGATGCCGAATAAGAAGGGAGACATTCTGCCTCAGCAACGACCACGCGCCATCAGGCCGCCATCAATTGTATTTTTTTTGGATCTTCTCTTTCAGTTCAAAGTATCGATGATGGCTGATTTGGGCGACATAGAGGCTGTGCTCCATCACGTCCATTGGAACACAGCCATCTTCCCCTGGTTCCTTGGGTATGCAGATCGGCTCACCATGGTCTTCCTTTGCGAGAAACCAATGAAACTCAGATTCAGCGACGACGGACAATCCGTGCTCTTCGAGTATTGTCTTTAGTTCCTCGGGTGGTATCAGCTTTAGTGGCGGCACTCGGCAATGGCCTGCCTTCCGGCGAGGAACATCATCGGGACGACTTCCTCGGCCCTCTCCCGCTCCTGATTTTCAACGCTGATGTATTGTCCTCCACCGAATTCTTCTGCTGCGTGGAGCATTCTCTGCGCCTCTTCTCCCATGATCTTCTGAAGTCCCCGTTGGCGCATCACTTCGTCCAGTATTCCGCGCTTCTGACAGATGCCTACGAAGTTCTCTACTAGGTCGTGTATTGCCAGCTTCAGGCGCTCCTCACTCTTAGAGCAAGTGAACATCTGAAGCATTGGGATGTATGCGACATATGCCCGCGTCTCGTCGTCGCGCCTAACCGTGTATTCCAGTGAATACTGCACCGGACACCTGGTGGTGGGTGGGATTCTCGTTGCCGTTGCCATAGTTCTCTCCTCTGCCTTCAGGCTCTCAATGGCTAGATGCGGGTTCCCGTGTACGGGGTGGTCAGGCTCGACACGGTGTACGCACTCCCGCGTCACACGGGAGCTTACCCCATGTATAGACGCAAAATCTAGTGATTTGTTGCACACTGGTGACCTATAGCGCGGATTCCCGAAACAAACCAGGATACCGCTCTTTGGGTGTCAGTTTTCATTCTCACCACGTTAATGCGAGCACGTATATTGCCAATCTCCCCATGGGTTTGTCAAAGGCATAATTCCGCGATTTTGCCTGTAAGCCTTGCAGGCTCACGAATTTGCGGACAAAATCGAGCTATAGCGAAGAAAACAAAGGATCGCGCAAAACATTTTTTCGCTAGTGAGCACGTTATCGGACGCAGAAAGCGGGTTTGGTGGGCGGTAGAACTGCAGGTCCCTCGGCTCCGCTCGGGATGACACACAAGTCTTCAACTTCCTTTGTTTCCAAGATTTTGCCTCTAAGTCTCACGCGCTCAAGATTTTAGCGGGAAAGTTTTCAACTTTGCCCAATGGAATCAAGATTTTACGGGCAGCAAGGGGGAGGGGGTGTAGGTGCGGTGGTCAGTGGTCAGTTGTCGGTTGTCAGTGGGTTTGGCTGGTGGCTGGTGGCTGGTGGCTGGCACCTCGTGGCGGGTAGAACTGCAGGTCCCTCGGCTCCGCTCGGCATGACACCCAAGAATGAGGCGGTATTTATCCCACCCCGGCAAAAGAAGCCGGAATGGGGCACCTAAGAGCCAATAGCGGCCTCTCTACGGCAGCCGCTGTGCTAATCCCGGCAGGGCCTTCATGATGTCGTTGTAGATCACTACTACGGCGAACAGCACCAGGAAGACGAACGCGGTCTGGTAGATGCGCTCCTTGACGCGCATGTTGATGTCGCGGCGGATGACGCCTTCGATAATCAGCATAAGAATCATGCCGCCATCGAGAATCGGAATCGGCAGCAGGTTGAAGATGCCCAGATTCAGGCTGATGCCGGCCATCAGGCTCAGCAGCGGCGTCCAACCTGGCTGGCGGGCGGCCTGCCCGGAAGCGCGGGCGATGCCGATGGGCCCTTCCATCTGCTTGATGGAGGTCTCGCGGGCGAGCATCTTATGCACCAGATTCAGGATGAGGACTGAGTACTTCTTGTTCTCGGTAATCGAGCGATCGAGCGCCTGAGAGAACGGCAGCTTGTCGACGCGCACCGGCTCCGACTGGAAGCCCAGGCGGTAGCGCTTTTGGCCGCCTTCGTCGGTCATCACCGCCGTCGCCTTAAAGTGCAACTCATGCCCGTTGCGGACGGCAGTGATATCCACCGGCTTGTCGCCGCTTTGCTGGAGGTAGTGGATTACCGAGAAGAGCGAGCGCACGGCAACGCCGTTGATGGCAACGATCTGATCGCCAAGCTGAATTCCGGCTTTTGCGGCCGGCATATTGGGCTCAAGCTGGGTAACGGTGATGGGCTCGTCCTGCACCCAGCCGATGGTGCGGTACTGGTCAGGGTCGCTGCCCTGCGGCGCAGGCTCGACCTGCTTTTCGAGGATCTGATTGCCGCGCTGTACGGCGACGCTGATCGGTTGGTTAGTCTCGACCGCTGTCTTCAGCAGAACGTCTTCCCAAGTCGGGTTCTGCACGCCGTCAATCCGCGTGATGCGGTCGCCGGCCTGGATTTCGGCCTTCGCTGCGGGCGAGTTCTCCAGCACCCAGCCGATGACGGCCGGTTGATCGAGATACACCGGGTGCTCGTAATGCACCATGTAAACGCCGGTGAGCAACCCGATCGCGAGCACGATGTTCATTGCCGGCCCGGCAATGGCGATGATGAAGCGCTGCCAGCGGGGATGCGACATGAATTCTTCAGGCGCTCCGCTGCGCGATTCCAGCGGGTTTTCCCCCGCCATCTTCACGTACCCGCCGAGCGGCAGTGCGCTAATGCGGTAGTCGGTATCGCCCCGGCGAAAGCCGATCACACGCTTGCCGAAGCCGACGGAGAAGACATCTACCCGGACGCCGCACAATTTGGCGGCGGCATAATGACCAAACTCGTGCACCAGAATCATGATGCCGAGCACCACGGCCATAGAAACTACCGCGATTATGAACGATTCCATAGACCTCTTTTACGACCGGGAGAGCTGTTTGCGCCTGGCTGGTAGCGAATTTGGGGGTATTGCTTCGACCGGGCTAATCTCCTGAATATGATGGCGGGCCCGGCGGCGGGCATCGGCATCCAGGTTCAATACCTGCTCTATAGATTCAGGCACCTGCGCAGATGTTTCACGAACTACGAACTCTATTGTAGCCGGAATATCTTCGAATCCAATACGACCTTCGAGGAAGGAGGCCACCGCGATTTCATCCGCCGCATTCAACGCAATCGTCTTTCCACCTCCTGCTTCGACAGCTTCATAGGCTAAACGTAAGCAGGGAAATTTCTCCAGGTCAGGCGCTTCAAAATCCAGACGCTTCAGCTCGTGGACCGGAAACCGCAGGTCGCTTTCAATCCGCTCGGGATAGGTGAGCGCGTACAAAATGGGTAACCGCATATCGGTGACGCTGAGTTGCGCCAGCAGAGTGCCGTCAACAAACTCCACCATAGAGTGAATCGTACTCTGCGGATGAATTACGACACTGACCTGGCTTGGCGGCATATCGAAAAGGCGGCAGGCCTCGATCACCTCGAAGCCCTTGTTCATGAGGGTGGCGGAATCGATGGTGATACGCTTGCCCATCTTCCACGTGGGATGATTGAGCGCCTGCTCCACCGTGATGTGGGCGAAGTCGGCGCGCGGAGTATGCAGGAACGGTCCGCCGGAGGCCGTCAGCCAGACACGATGCACCTCGTCTCGGCGTCCTCCGCGCATGCATTGATGAATTGCGTTGTGCTCGCTATCGATGGGCAGCAGCGGCTTGCCCTGGCGCCGGGCCTCGGTCACGATCAGGTCGCCGGCCGTGACAACGCATTCCTTATTCGCCAAGCCAACGGTTTTGCCAGCCTTCACCGCTTCGTAGGTCGCTTCCAGCCCGGCGACTCCGACGATGGCGCTCACCACGAAGTCGGCATCGGGATGGGTCGCGACCCGTACAGTGCCCTCAGCATCGAGCACTACCTCAATAGAGTGGCTGAGGCCAACTTTCTTCAACTTGGCGTGCAGGTGGTCTGCGGCCTCGTCCGAGGCCATCGAGATCACCTTGGGATGCCAGCGCCGCACCTGTTCGAAGGCCAGGTCCACGTTGCTGCCGGCTGCAAGACTGACCACCGAGAAGCGGTCGGGGAAGGCTTCAACGATCTGAAGAGTGCTTTTGCCGATGGAACCGGTCGAGCCGAGGATGGCGATACGCTTCATGAATGGCTGGGGATATGGTATAGCACGGAGGGAAGCCCATGACGAAGCAACCGGCTACCAAGCCCTCCGAGCGCTCTCATCGCGGAGCTCATCTGACGCGCGAAGCGGCCGATGCTGCCGGCTCAGCAGAGCACCTTCCCGCCCCCGGCTCAGCGAAATCGCGACCGCTGCTGCTCGGGCATCGCGGAGCACGTCCGGTCTCGCGCTTCAAGCTAAGCACACGTGCAGCGGAAGTTCCGCCCGAAAACAGTATCTCCTGTTTCGAATATGCTCTCGCGCACGGCTGCGATGGATTCGAGTTCGACACTCGCGTGACGCGCGATGAGCGGCTGGTGGTCTGTCATAACGCCTGGCTGCGGGGATACAACGTCAGCGCGTCGTTGTTCGACAGCCTCTGCTCACGCTGCGGTGAAACGCTTCCTTGCCTGGAAGATGTCTTGACGGCGTTTGCCGGCCGCGCCTATCTGGACATCGAGGTAAAGGTGCCCGGCGCGGAGGAGTTGATTGCGCGAGCGCTTCGCCGGCACCCGCATCGAACGTGCCTGGTTTCGTCTTTTCTCCCCGAAGTACTGCTTCGCTTCCATCACCTTGATCCGTCATTGCCGTTGGGCTACGTGTGTCAGCGCCCCGCCAGTGTCCGCGCGTGGCGCGAGTTGCCGATTGAGGTGTTCCTCCCGCATTACGAGTTGGTCAGCGAGAAGCTGGTGCAGGAAGTTCACCGTCGCGACGTGCAGGTCTTCACCTGGACGGTAAATCGAGAGGAAGACATGCGGCGGCTGGCTGGATGGGGCATCGACGCTCTTATCTCCGACGATCCCGCTCTGCTGAGCCAAACCTTCCATGCCTCGGGAGCTCTGGCGAAGAGCGAATAGCGAAAGGCGAAGAGCGCTGTTCGTAGCGCGAAGTAAGCGTCTCATTTACAGTGTTTGCCATGCCTACTACCGGCGAGCGGTTCGAACGCGCCATTTCCATCATGGCTCGATTGCGCGCTCCGGGCGGCTGCCCGTGGGACCGCGAGCAAACCTTCGACACCATCAAGCCATACACCCTCGAAGAGACCTACGAGGTGCTTGAGGCGATCGATGCCCGCGACTGGGATGAGCTGACCGGCGAGTTAGGCGACCTGCTGCTACAGGTGCTCTTCTATTCCGAGATGGCGGCCGAGGAGAAGCACTTCAGCATCGATGACGTGCTTGATCGCCTATCCACCAAATTGATCGACCGCCATCCTCACGTATTCGGTGAGGTGAAAGCGGATACTCCCGGCGAGGTCTTGCGCAACTGGCAAGCCCTAAAAGCGGAAGAGAAGAAGAAGCGGGCAGCGGAGAACGGCTCGGCTCCGAAGGCAGGCCACCCTGAGTCGGTGCTGCACGGGATCTCTTCCGCCATGCCCGCCTTGATGGAGGCTTATAAAATCAGCTCGCGTGTGGCGCAGGTCGGCTTCGATTGGCCGAATATCGAAGGCCTATTCGAGAAGCTGAGCGAGGAAACCGGGGAGCTGCGACAGAATCTGCGGGACTATCCGGAGCCGGGACCGCAGCCGCAGTCGCCGAGAGCGGTCGCAAGCGCGCGCGAAGTGAAAGTTCCCGAAGAGCTGCGTTCTCGCCTCGAGGATGAAGTGGGGGACCTGCTGTTCGTGCTGGTGAACATCGCGCGTTATCTTTCGCTCGATCCGGAATCGGCGCTGCGCAAGACAAATCGTAAGTTTCGCCGCCGCTTCGAGTACCTCGAAGATCGGCTGCGCGCGCAGGGTCGCAAGCCGGAAAGCGCCTCGCTGGCCGAGATGGAAACGTTATGGCAGGAATCGAAGCAACTGGAAAAAAGATGAGTGTCGACGCCCTGGAGCTCAGATCATGCGGTACGCTCGAGGAGTTCAACGCCTGCGTCGAGCTTCAGCGCGAGGTGTGGGGATTCAGCGATCTCGACCTGGTGCCGTTGCGAGTCTTCTCGGTAGCGTCCAAAATCGGCGGTCAGGTGATCGGTGCATGGGACGGCGACACCATGGTAGGCTTCGCATTCTCGCTTCCCGGAACCCATCGGCGCTATCCCTACCTGCACTCGCACATGCTGGGGGTAAAGGAGAGCTACCGCAATACCGGCCTGGGGCAGCGCATCAAGCTATTTCAGCGCGAAGATGCAATTGCGCGTGGTTTCGATCTGATCGAATGGACCTTCGATCCGCTGGAGATCAAGAACGCGTATTTCAACCTGGAACGACTAGGAGCCATCGCGCGGCGCTACAACCTGAATCAGTACGGCATCACCACGTCGCCACTGCAAGGATTTCTCCCGACCGATCGGCTGGTTGCCGAATGGTGGCTCAAGTCGACGCGCGTCGAGTCACTGCTTGCATCAGGACATCTGCCAGGCTTTCAACCAGAGCTACAGATCGCCGTACCGGCTGAGATTTATGCGTGGAAAGCTGAGCCCGACACCCGGCCCAAGGCTGCCGAGGTGCAGACACGCAACCGCGAGCAGTTTTTGAAGGCATTTGCTAAGGGGCTGTCGTGTCTCGGCTACGGCCGTGACGACGAAGGCAGCGGAGTATTCCTGTTGGGCAAGTGGGACGAGGATTGGTCGTTCGCGACAAAAACATGATTGGGATTTCACCACCGAGGACACGGAGGGTTCTGTCTTGTCATCACGAGCGAAGCGAGGGATCTGTTCTTGCCGGCCGCGCGAATAACATTTGTGGGCTGGCGCAAGCAGAGAGCAGATCCCTCGCTGCGCTCGTGATGACAATTGCTGATAAGTGCCCTCTGTGGTGAAACTCTTCTCATTCTCCTATGAAAATCGAAGCCATCACCCTCCGCGAACTGAAGATGCCACTGGTGCATTTTTTTGAGACGAGCTTCGGCCGAACCTACACTCGGCGCGTCATGCTGGTAACCGTGCACAGCGACGGCCTGGAAGGCTGGGGTGAATGCGTTGCCGGCGAGCAGCCGTATTACAGCGAGGAGTACGTCGACGGCGCATGGGACGTGATCGTCCGCTACCTGGCGCCATCGCTGCTGGGGCAGAGGATCACGTCAGGCAAGGAAGTCCCAACCCTGCTCGGCAAAGTACGCCAGCATCGCATGGCCAAGGCTGCGCTGGAAAATGCCGTGTGGGACGCCGAGGCGCAGGAGAAGAGTGTTCCTCTCTGGCAGCTACTCGGCGGCGAGCGCCGCGAGATTGCCTGCGGGGTGAGCATCGGCATTCAGGATTCGCACGAACAGTTGTTGCAGAAGATTGAAACCGAGCTGGCCGCGGGTTACCAGCGCATCAAGGTGAAGGTGAAGCCCGGCTGGGATATCGACGTGCTGGCCAAAATTCGCAATCGCTGGCCTGACATCCTGCTGAGCTGTGATGCGAATTCTGCGTACACCATGGACGACCTGTCACACCTTCAGCAATTCGAACAATTCAATCTGCTGATGATCGAGCAGCCCCTGTGGTCCGATGACTTTTACTTCCACTCCAAGTTGCAGCATCAGTTGCAAACTGCAATCTGCCTTGACGAGGCCATTCGCAGCGCCCGCGACACGGCGGCTGCATTAGAACTGGGCGCTGCCCGCATCATCAATATCAAGGTCGGTCGTGTGGGTGGATTCAGCGAAGCTCTGGCCGTCCACGATGCAGCCGAGCGCTTCAACGTACCGGTGTGGTGCGGCGGCATGCTGGAATCGGGTATCGGCCGCTCCCACAACGTGGCACTTTCGACGCTCTCGAATTTCAAACTGCCAGGTGATGTATCGGCTTCGAAGCGCTATTGGAAAGAAGACATCATCGAGCCGGAGGTAACAGTCTCTCCGCAGGGGACGATTGCAGTCTCCGACAAGCCGGGCCGTGGGTATGAAGTTCGCGAGGATCTGGTTCAGCAGCTGACGGTGCGCGAGGAGACGCTCGAGGCGTAAATCATGAAATCGGCCGTCGCTGACATCCTTCGCTTCTACTTGCGAGCAGATTGACTGGCGCGAATAGAATCGTCGCATGGCCGTTGACGCCGAAGCCGCGTTGGCTCTACTGAAGCGAGTACCCATCTTCTCCAGCCTCTCCGAGCAGGAGTTTGCCTTCCTCATGCCGCGCCTGGTGCAGCGGCGCTTTCAGCCGGGTGAGCTGATCTTCAGCGAAGGCGACCCGTGCGCCGGGCTGTACGTGGTGCAGAGCGGCAACGTTCGCATTTTCAAAAGCTCGGCAGGAGGGCGCGAACAGGTGCTCGCCATCGATGGCCCCGGAAGCTCAATCGCGGAGTTGCCGGTGTTTGATGGCGGCAACTATCCGGCGTCCGCACAAGCCGTCAACCCCTGCAACCTATTCTTCTTCAGCCGCCAGGACTTTCAGGCGCTGTGCCTGCAACACCCTCAGGTTGCGCTGAAGGTATTGCGCGTAGTTGGCGGACGTTTGCGGCGGCTGGTGGGCATCATCGAAGAGTTGTCGTTCACGACCGTCCGCCACCGGCTGATTGCCCTGCTCGTGCGCCTGGCCAAGGCGGAAGGCAATCGCAACGGCGATGCCGTGACCGTACTGCTTCCGGCCAACAATAGCGAGCTCGCCGCTCAGATCGGCACCGTGCGCGAACTGGTCTCGCGCAACCTGAGCCGCTTGCAGGCCGATGGCCTGATCCAGGTGGATAATCGCGACTTGACAATCCCGTCAATAAAGAAGCTGGAAGCGGAGCTGGAGATCTCAACCGGTTAGGATTCGAAGCGATCGCGACTTCAGAACAGATCGGAATGGGTTCCGGTGCGCACCAGGTAGAGGTCGTCACCGTCGATTCTGTAGATCAATAACCAGTCCGGCTCGATATGGCAGTCGCGGTACTGACGCCAACGGACTTGCAACGAATGGTCTCTATAGTGCGGGGGTAGAGGTCCGCCTTCGAGCAGTAACGAGATCAGCTCGCGCAGCTTGTTCATGTCTTTGCCGCGCCTCTGCGCCAGCTTAACGTCTTTTTTGAACTGCGTACCGCGAATCGCCGTCCGCAAGGTCAGATTCCAAGGTCTTTAAAAAGGGCATCCGCCGAAGTAAGCTTCTTGCCCTTGCGTCTCTCGGCCGCCTGCAGCGCCTTGACTGTCGTCGGGTTCGGGACTCTGATTTCGAAGGGCAGAGCCTGCTCGGCAGCTACGCGTACCAGCAACAAGCGCACCGCATCGGAAACCGACATGCCCATCGCAGCTAGCGCCTTTCCGGCTCTCTGCTTCAGCTTCTCGTCGATCCGGACATGAACCATCGTTGTCGCCATGTTTTTTACCTTGAGATACATTGTATCTCATTTGCAAAAACCAGATCCGTCGGCGCGCAAGAAACCTCTTCCCTTCACCGCCCTAACACATGCAACTCTGGTGGTCTTTTCCCCAGCGTCGGCGGCACCTCCGGGGCAACGTAATTCTTTGGCATGTACGAGCAGCACGGCTCCTCGGCGAGCGGATCGCCGGTCATGGCGAAGGCGCGGGCGCGTGAGCCCCCGCAGATGTGGCGATACTCACAGGCTCCGCACTTACCGCCCAGCTGATCAGGTTCTCTGAGCTGCCGGAAGATGGGCGACTCGCAATAGATGCGACTCAGTGAATCTGACCGAACATTCCCGCCCGAGAACGGCAGGAAGCCGCTGGGGAAAACTTCTCCTGTGTGCGAGACAAACACAAATCCTTTGCCGTCGTTCAGCCCACGCGGTGCGCGGCCCACCGTATCCTGCACCTTCGCCGGAGCCGCCTGCTGACTCTGCTTTCCGCTGCGGCGATCAGCCACCTGCTGTTGCAATATGTAACGCCGGTAGTGCTGTGCCTCCGTGGTCTTGATGTGGAACGGAGCGCGCTGCGAGAAGTCATGCAGCTTCTCAAAGATGTCTTCGAACTCCTCCGCCGAGAGCAGATCATCGAGCTTGCCGCGGCCAGACGTCAGAGTGGAACTTCGGCCAATCTACGACCAAGGTTCTTGTAGGCCGTGCGCACGGCCCAACTTGCTGGGCCATAGCGACAGAGCCGATGACCATCAACAGAATCAGAACGCAGATAGTCTTGATCTTCATAGTGTTCTCCATAGTGTTCTCCTCCAACGCTGTGACGTCCCTCTCATTCCAACCGAAGGAATGAGTAGAGCACCCAGTGAGTGTGTGAGAGCCGCCCGGAAGAAACAATGCTCTGGCGGTTCTTTGTCCATCATTTCTCCGTCACTTGTATATAAGCCAGTCAATTCAAAGCCTTACAGCGCCGTCCCAAATTCTAGCGAATAGCGCAAGCCACTACTTTGAACCGGGTGTCACGGGTGGTAGACTCCCCCGCACCGCTCCCGCTGATCCGGTCTCATGAGGGGCACAATGCCAGATCGAGTCCGTCTCGGAGTCTTCGAGGTCGATCTCCGGGCGGGCGAACTGCGTAACGGAAAACCGGACGGTCTACCTGCAGGAGCAACCTTTATTCGTGCTGCGCATGTTGATCGAGCGAGGTGGCGGGAGTAGCCAGTCTTCGCCATTGTCGCTCACAGACCACAGTTTCACAGCATCGTCATTTTGATCGCGAACCTCTTTGAAAATCAAGAATCCCTTGCGCTGCAATCCTGCTATGGCAAGGTTCGAAGCGGGTCTGGTGTAGCCGCCCTTCTCCATATCCTGAGCTAGTCCCCACGCGCTTATCCCGTTCTCATAGTGATACTTGTAGATCAAGGTCAGCGCAAGCAACTCGTGGGGTTGTAGACCACTTGCGTCCGGTGCAATGGCAAGCGCCCTGGCTGCGTCCGCGCTGTTCTTGAGCATCGCGTCCCTTGCCACAGCCGCCTTAAGGCGCTCGGTGATAGCCTCTTTGAGCTTTTCAAAATCACTCGGCTTCGGATTTTGAGGGTAGCGAATAATTAGCCGGTGTTGGATGTCAAACGGAAACCTATCCCGAGTTGTATTGCAGACGATGCATAGAGGCTGTTCCTTTGCGATGGCGTAACCCAACTCAAACCAAACGTTCGGATTGTCTTCCGAGATTTCCGCAAAGCAAGCTGTTGCTTCGGAGATGTGCCTTTCGATGTCCTCGATGGGAATCGATGCGGATGGGTCTTGATCCACACGGTAGGGGCGCAATCCGGCAGTGCGAATTGCCGGTTCAAAAACCTCATCATAGAGACCGTCGTAATGCCCGCCGTCGAACCTTTGGATAACAAAACAATCTTTATCCAATGTTATCTCTCCACACTGAAACTCCATTCTGCCTGAAAATACTTGTGCGGGTTCAAACAATCTTGTCGGGTCGGTCAGGCCCGCCCCTCGCCGGGTTCTATAGAAGGGGATGTCAAGAGAAAACACTTCACCCTCGGCGGCAGAGAGGGGTAGTTCTCTGGCATCCAGCCCCGGTTGATGCCGGCATGGACTATGTGGCGGCAGGGTTTTCTGGTTTTCTCTTCCACGTTACGGCGTGGTTCGTCGGCTGAGGCTGCGCAAGCCACATGGGGGCTCAATGGCCAACCATGGTTCTATCTGAGACTCGCCCGCTTGGGGGCGGCGCTATGGCTTTGTTGGGTTATCCGAGGGAGCATATGGTGCCCCGTGAGACTTGGTCCGAATGCGACGGACGCTTAGCCTAACCCGGCTAGGATACTTACCCTCGAACCCGAGCGCTCAGCGCGAACTACAACGCGGAAGCAAATCCGCTTGGTCCTGTCGCTGCGCGCTCAAACCGCATGTAGCTTCAGATACTCAGCGTCGAACGGCTCTCCTTTCTTCCAAATGTGTAAAGTGATGGCGGCGATTTTGCGTGCCAGGGTGAGCCGAGCCAGCTCGGGCTTCATTCCCTTTAATAGAAGGTTTTCGTAGAAGCTGCGAAACACTCCGCTGCTGCCGCTGGCGGTGGTGGCCGCACTCTTAAACAGATTTTTGAGATCGTGGTTGTGGTTGAGATTCAATCCGCGAATGAACACCGGCTTGCTCCGCCGCCGCGGCTCGCCGTTCACCATCTGATAGTCGGCACTGCTGCGGGTTTCCAGCGCCAGCCCGCAGTAGGCCCAGAACTGTCGCTTCGTGCGAAAGCGATGCGGCGTCTGCACCCGCCCGATCAGCAGCGCCACGCGTATCGGACCCAGCCAGGGAATGGAGCGCAGCAACCTGCTCTCTTTATGCTTGCGGCATTCCACGATCAGCTCGCAACGAGCTTCGCGGCGCAACTGCTGCAGCAGATCCAGCTCTTGATAGAGTCGCTGGGCACGCTGCTGCAATCCCGGCTCCAGCAGCTGCGCTAAGTAGTCTTCGCGATGGCGTGATCCGTAAGGTTTCTCGCCGGCACAAGCAATCGCCTGGCTGCGATACAGCGCCTTGATACGGCCCATGGTGCGGGTGGTGTCTTCGGTCAGCGCGGCATAACTGCGCCCCAGTTGCTTCACCGTCGCCGAGCTGTTCTGGCCATGGTAGACCGGCGACAACATTCCGGCGCGCAATAACTCGGCCAGCTTGCGGGCGTCGATGGCATCGCTCTTGTTGCCCGCCTTCAGCAGCGCGTTCTTGCGCGGATTGCACACCACCAGCTTGGTCACGCGCCGCACCAACAGATCGTAGAGCCAGGCGGAATGCGCGCCTTCTTCGAAGGTCACATGGAGGGTGCCGCGCAGCCCAGCGAAGAAATCCACGATCGCCCGCGCCTGGGTAGCCAGCACACATTGCATCACCAGCTTGCCCTCGTCATTCAGCACCGCCACGCTGATGGTGCTCTGGTGGACATCCAGCCCGACATACTTGATGCTATTCATCAGGGTGTTCCTTTCGTGTCGGCTTGGTTTACTGCTTCGCACAGCAACCATAGCCTACCGCGAAAGGGGCGCCCTTCTATAATGCGTGCCCCACACACTCCATCGGTTGGAATTGTGTGGGATCCACGAACGTTGATCTGCGAAGGACTCGTCTCCACGTACACAACCCCTGCTCGTCATATTCGCCTGAGCCCTTGCGTCACGACTAGAGACTAAACGGTTTCGTTCGGCAGGTCAGTGACGTCGCGCTGCACACCCCGTGACTCCTGGCTCCCTCGGACAACCCAACAAAGCCGTAGTGCCGCCCCAAGCGGGCGAGTCTCAGATAGAACCATGGTTGGCCATTGAGCCCCCATGTGGCTTGCGCAGCCTCAGTCGCTGAACGACGCAGTAACGTGGACCTGAAAACGATTCGCAACCTGCCGCCGTGGGAGAAGTATTTTCTCTTGACATCCCCTTCTATAGAACCCCGCCTGTTCTCTCAGATGGGTTTGGTGTCGCTTTGCAACATGCAGAGTGTTTCACTCCTCACTACCGGAGTTTGCTTTTCCTCAGCCGCGTTTCATCTTTATGTTCTGTTCGTAGCAAGTTAAAATGTCCGCTTTTTGTAGCAAGTGAAATGTCCGGTTTTGGTTTTTGACTCTCCTCATCATCCAGCCGCCGTGGTCGCTGTGGGAAAGTGGGAATCCCGCGCACTTGGCGGGATTTCCAAGCGCGGGGGGAAAGTCGTTTTTTGGACTTTTCCACGGCGCGTCTTTTCCACAGCGTTTTTGGCCGCCGCATTTTGCATGGTCGTGAGGGCCACACCTTGGGCGCGTATAACGTCCCAGCCGGTGCGGTCCGTGGGTGAGGCTGATGGTCCCGTCCAGGTGCTGATGAACCATGACGTTGCAGCCGGCCAGCGTCGCCTCTCCACTGCACCCGTTCAATCTGCAACTGCAGGTTCTGAAAGCTGACGGTGTTGTCGCGATTTACCGTCCGCTCAAACTGCAGAGAGAAGATCAGGTCCAGAGGCTTGCGGGGACAAGGCAAAAACGCGGTGCCACGTTGCGCGGGCGCCACCTGAAAGCGGCCATTGAACTCGCCGATGTAGTGTTCGCGCAGAAACTCTATTCGCCGCTTCCAGCGTGGTGATGCCATGCAACCGCAACTCCTGCGGCAGCCGACCCTGCCAGGTCCCAAAGCTGCGCTCGGAGCGGCCCCGCGCCTGCGGCGAGTAGGCCGGAATCATCTGCACTCCCAGCTCGCGCAGGGCACGTCCCACCTGCGTCAGACGGTGGGGATCGACCTTGCCGCCTACCTTCGGCGTGAGCCAAAAATGGCTACCCCGGTCGCTGTACAAGGCGCAGAACAATCCTTTGCGCTCGACCACTTCCCGCAACCCGGCCATCACCGTCGCCGTCGATTCTTCCTCCACCAGTTGCGCATAGTAGATCTCGCTGGTGGCATCATCCAGAATCACGATCAGGTCGTACCAGCGTTCGTCCTGGAACCACTGATGACGGCTGCCGTCGATGTGCAGCAGCATGCCCGGCAGCGGCCGCCGTTCGCGCCGTTTGCGATGCACTCCCCGTTGGCGTCCGCGCGCCACCAGCCCGGCCCCTTGCAACGCTGCCTTAACCCAGCTATAGCTCAGGTGAATGCCGTGGTGCTGCGCCCAGCTTCTCGTGAAAATGCTGTACGTTCAGATCGAAGTACTGGTCGCGGTACAGCCCCAGGACCTTGCTCGACGGTGGCCAGCGGCACTCGCTTAGGAGACGGTTGTCCCCGCCGCCGGTCAAACAACCCGTCATAGCCGAACTCTTCCAGCCGCTCCCGCCAACGCCGCATTGACCGGTCGCTAATGCCGATAATCTCGGCCGCCTGCCACCAGGTGATCTTCTTCGCCATGGCCCGCAAAATCACTTCCTGCACCTTCATTGCCCGCTCCATCGCGGCCTTCGAGTAAGACGCCATGCTGGCCATGGTCTCCTACTCTCGCCGCCTGCAAAGCGGACAGATCACGTGCTATCTCAACCGGACATATCATGTGCTACTGACAGTTTCATCTTTATGTTCTTGACAAAAAAACGGGATTGTGACAATCTCCTGGGTGTCCGATTGGCCCACGTTTCACTTCCCCGCAGACAGCTAGGACTGGGGCTTCTTCCCAACGGACTAGGGCCTCGTTCCAATTTGGTTCTCAACAACACCTTTCCGTCCTTTGTCGGGAGGTAGAGGTATATCAGGTTGTCGGTCTCAGTCTGCACGATGCAGTTGGATCTGCACGATGCAGTTGGAACGGACAGTTCCGCCAACACAACTCATGTGTCCCCAGGCCAACTAGGAGGCTAAAATGAGAGTTCGATTGCTTGTGTTTGTAATGTTGATCGCGTTCGTCATGTCCCTCGTCTGTCTGTCCGCTGCGCAGCAGGGACAAACGGCCGGAGCTCGGAAAGGGGCCATGAGTGATACGGCCCAGACCGGAAGCATCGGGCCCGGAAAAGTCGTTGAAGCAGAATCGAGCGACGTCTCGTACGCTCCGACGGCCGCTCAGATCGCCGCTCATGAACAGCTGCTGGCCGCTAAGTCGAAGCATCTGGCGCCTCCGCTCGGACCGCACACGACTGCGGCGGATGTAGCACCCATCGGCGGCCGCCCGACGGAAATGTTCTCGGGTCAGGAAGCGCCGCCGGCGCCCGACGACTTCACCGTTTTCAAGAAGAGTTTAATCAATTCGATATGTCCGGAATGCGCACAATCGACCGTCAATGAGCCGTCGGCGGCGAACAGCGGCAAAACCGTCGTCGAGACGAGCAACTGGAACATCGCCTACACCACGACCGGGGGCAACAGCACCATCACCTGGGGTAATCTGAATCCTTACACGATGTCGCCCGGATACTGCTGCGACACTCAGGTCGTCTACAACCCGGACCGTGACGTGTACATCCTGCTCCTGCTGGACTACGCAGGGGAGGGGGCCGCGACCAATGGCCTAACGCTGTCGATCGCGCGCGGCAATGCCATAAACAGTCCTGGTAGTTGGTGCACCTACAAGTTCACCGGAGCTAACTTTGGCGAAGGTTCGACTGACACGCTGGACTTCCCGAAGATCGCGGTCTCGAACAACAACCTGTTTCTCACGTGGAACGATTACCCGCCGAATTCGGGCTTTAACGCTTCAGGGCTCGCGCGAATGCCGCTCGACGGCCTCGCTGCTTGCCCGGGGGGCTTCAGCTACCAATACCTGACTCGCAGCAACTCCGAGTTCACGTTTGCGCTGGCGCAGCAGCCGAGCGCCCACGATCAGTTCTACTGGGTCTCGAACTGGTTCCTCGATGGCACGACCAGTGGCAACCACCTGCGTATCTTCTGGTGGCCCGACAACAGCGGAACCTACTTCTGGAACACGATAGGAATTAACCCGTACACCTTCGGAACCGCCGCATGCGGCTCGCCGAACTGGTGCAGCCGGCTCGACCCCAGGTATGAATCGGTGGTGATCACGCCTGCCGAGTATCGAGCCCAAGCCAACTCAGCCTTCGCGGGCGACCAGATTCTCGAGGTGGCGACGACGTCGGGTCCGAGCGGATTCAGCAACGGCAACAACTACGTCGTGTACAACTACTTCAAGCTGAATTCGCTCACCTATATCGGCAACGACCAGACGTACAACACGACTGAGACCTTCGCGTACCCGGGATGCGCGGTGAACGAAAAAGGCTACATCGGCTGCGCGCTTTCGCAGGGACTGAACGCCCCTGGCGGAATCATCATCCTGCAGGACAACGTCAATCCGACCCAGCCATGGGGCTACAACTTCGTTGTGGGTGGCATCAACGGAGCAAACGCTTGGGGTGACTACAACGAAACCAATCCCTGGCGCCCGGGCGGCGGACCCTTCGAGACGGTCCTCTGGAACGTGAAGGGCAGCACGGTCCAGCCGTACTACATCGTCTGGGGACGATATAGCGACCGGAACGACTGGGCGCGCTGGAGGAGCTACTGACCGAGCCCAGCGGCTGATTTGAACGGCCGTCGAGGGCCGGACCTCTCGGGGTCCGGCCCTTTGCTCGAGCGCCGTCCACCATACGGCCAAGTGTGGCCGGGTTCTATAGAAGGGGATGTCAAGAGAAAATACTTCTCCCACGGCGGCAGAGAGGGTAGTTCTCTGGCATCCAGCCCCTTGGAATGAAGCATGGAGTGCTGCGGCGGCAGGTTGCGAATCATTTTCAGGTCCACGTTACTGCGTCGTTCAGCGACTGAGGCTGCGCAAGCCACATGGGGGCTCAATGGCCAACCATACTCGCCCCCTCATGGGCGGCGCTATGGCTTTGTTGGGTTATCCGAGGGAGCATATGGTGCCCCGTGAGACTTGGCCCGAATGCGACGGACGCGTAGCCTAACCCGGCTAGGATACTTACCCTCGAACCCGAGCGCTCAGTGGGAACGACAACGCGGAAGCAATCCGCTTGGTCCTGTCGCTGCGCGCTCAAACCGCATGTGGCTTCAGATACTCAGCGTCGAACGGCTCTCCTTTCTTCCCGAATTCGCTTCCAACCCTGTCCCCGAACGGAACGTGAGAAGTGTGGGGCGTTAGCAAATTCCCATGTTGGGAATCTCTACGACCTTCGTAACCTTCGCTCGGCAGTTCTCCCGTGCAGGTCACTTCAGCAACTCATAAACTCTCTTCGAGGACACCAAAGAGTGTCCCTGCGGGGCGGATCCCGCTAAGTTCTTTGATATTACGATTTTGCCTGTAAGCCTCGCCGACTCAGGAATTTGCGGACAAGAGTTATCTATAGCGAAGAAAACAAAGGATCGCGCAAAACATTTTTTCGCGAGTGAAATGCTGAGTTACCGAGCTTTGTATCAGGGCACCCTTCGGCTCCGCTCAGGGGCAGGCTTTCCTTAGCCGGGCCGATACGGCAGCGGTCAGTAATCGGCCTTTAGGCCCTGGCGCAGTTATTTCAGGGGCTGAAGCCCGTTGCTATTGCGTTTTGTCGGCCCGACTGAAGTCGGGCCCTGATACAAGACAAGAAGACCGAACAGCCGACGAGCCATCTGTAACCCCTTTGCTTCCAAGATCTTGCCTCTAAGTCTCACGGGCTCAAGATTTTAGCGGGAAAGTTTTCAGCTTACCGAATGGAATCAAGATTTTACGAGCTGTTGGGGGGAGGGGTATACCACAGTTGTCAGTTGTCAGTGGTCGGTTGTCAGTGGGTTCGGCTAGAGCTGGTGGCGGGGAGCTGCCTGGCTGGTAGCTGCAACTGCAGGTCCCTCGGCTCGGACCGGGAACGTTTGCCCGGTCCTCGCTCGGGATGACACCTTGAGCTACGGGCTACGAGCGAAAGGCCAATAGCCAAACGCCCACCCAAGTTTCCCGCGGCCGAGCCGATAGAACTCTTGGATATGTTTGCCATCGTTGGCATGCTCGTGGTGCTGGCCGCCGTGATTGGCGGCTTCCTCATGGAGCACGGACCAATCCGCGTGCTCATTCAACCGGCCGAGTTGCTGATCATCGGGGGCGCCGCTATCGGCACCCTGCTGGTGGCCAACCCCCTGCATACGCTGAAAGCGATCCTGGGAGGAGTAACCGGCGTGTTGCGTGGTTCCAAGTTCACCAAGCAGCGTTATCTGGATTCGCTCAAGATGCTGTATGAACTGTTCACGAAAGCGCGCAAGCAGGGACTGGTCGCCGTCGAGAAAGACGTAGAAGCGCCCATGGAAAGCCAGTTTTTCGCGCAGTTCCCGGCGTTCCAGAAGGACGACGAAACCGTCGATTTTGTCTGCGACACCATGCGTATGGTCATCATGGGCGGAGTGGAAGCCTTCGACGTCGATCAGATGATTGAGGCCGACATGGACGTGCACCATCACGAGCGGCAAATGCCAATTGCAGCGCTGAGCACGATGGCCGATTCGTTGCCAGGCCTGGGCATCGTGGCGGCGGTGCTGGGCGTCGTTTTGACCATGAGCGCACTAGGCGGACCGCCGGAGGAAATCGGCAAGAAGGTAGCCGCAGCGCTGGTCGGCACATTTCTTGGCATTTTGCTGTGCTACGGGTTTGTCGGTCCACTGGCGGCGAACATGGCGAAGCTGGCCGACGAAGAGCGCGAGTACTGGCACGTGCTGCGGGTCGCCATGATTGCGTTCATGAAAGGAGTGGCGCCTCTGCTGGCGGCCGAGATGGGGCGGCGCGCGATTCCGGCGCACCTGCGTCCCAGCTTCCAGGACTTCGAGAACGCCTGCAAAAACCGCCAGGCTGAAGCCTCAGCGGAGGCGGCGGCGGCGCCAGCGGCCGAGCCGGTTGCCGCCACCTAGTCGGATTCGCCGTGAGCACAAAACCGCAAATCGTCGTCATCAAACGCACGTCGGGCCATGGCGGTCACCACGGGGGAGCATGGAAGGTCGCCTACGCCGACTTCGTCACTGCCATGATGGCGCTGTTCATCGTGCTTTGGCTGATGAACAGCAGCAAGCAAATACAGGAGGCCGTCGGCGGCTACTTCAAGGACCCCACCGGCACCTCCAAACTGGTGGGTACAGACCAGTCTGGTTCGGGCGACAACATGCCCTTGCGAAAACAGGACATGGCGAAACTGAAAGCAGCAACTGGAGACCGTGATTCGCCAGGTCAGCGACTTCGACAAGCTCAAGACGCACATCGAAATGACGGTGACGGCAGAAGGTTTGCGCATCGAACTTCTCGAATCGGAAACGGGAACTTTCTTCGAAAGCGGGAACTCCAATCCCACCGACTCCGCGCGCGAGATCCTGACCGTTCTGGCTCAAGAACTAGGCATGCTGCCAAACCGGGTGTCGATCGAGGGGCACACAGACTCGCGGCCCTTTAGCGCCGGCGCCAACTATACAACTGGGAGCTCTCGGCCGATCGCGCCAATGCTTGCCGGCGGCTCATGCAGCAGAATGGGCTGCGCCTGGACCAGGTAGCCGAGGTCAGAGGCTTTGCGGATCAGAATTTACGCAACAAGTCCGACTCAGCCGACGCCTCGAACCGGCGGATTACCTTGTTGGTGAAGTACATAACTAAGCCGGGCTCGGCGGCGGAAGAGCCCGCGGAGGGGAAATCGGACGGCACCTCCGGAGAGGCGGCGACCCAGGCCAAGGAACCGGCTAACCAGTAGGATTGCTCTCAACTATCCGGTCAGATAGCCGGCCTCGGAATATGAGTATGGGTCATAGCGTAAGTTGCTGAATCCTTCAGTTGCTCTCCTCCAGTAGCTTCCAGTTCCAATTTGGCACGACAGATGCTCAAGGAAGAGGCATCTTTCTCGGTGTTTACAGGGACGCACCCCAAGCCCGGTAGAAGCACGCTCCCGGGCGACAAGCAGCAGGGTTCCGCGGGAAGACATATGCAGCGCTACCTCGTAACCCTGCTGTCCCCCCAGTAGCCGAGAAGGCAAGATCCCACGGTCTTTCCGCGAATGCGGATGGCCGATTCCGGGTTCCGCAACCGCATGCGGGCAGGCGATCTGGCGCTCACCAGTCGGCCTGCGGACGGAGCCTGCATGGAACGAGTGCCTGCGGGGGCAGAGACTGTAGTGATTGCGTTGCGGTGACGCAAACTCAGTTGCAACAGTCGTGGTGAGGCCCGAAGCCAATAGGCTTCGGGTTTTGCCGTCTTTATGCTTCTTGTGATTCTCGCCTTGCAGTTCTGATGGACTTTTCTTCGCCTGCCGAATACAATGCTTCCGTTTGACCTTTTTGGTTTAGAAGAGGCGTTCTGGAGGAAGCTCCATGATGGTAGGGGTTCCCCGTGAGAGCTTTCCCGGGGAGAGACGCGTCGCACTGGTTCCCGCCGTGGTTCCCAGTCTGACCAAGGCCGGACTCGAGGTTCTCGTCGAATCCAATGCCGGGCTCGAGGCCGGTTACACCAATGCCGAGTATGAAAGTAAGGGCGCGAAGATCGCTCCGAGCCGCGAAGAAGTGTTCGGCCGGGCCGACATCATCGTTCAAGTGCTGTGCTATGGCTCGAACGATCGCACCGGGGCCGCTGACCTGCCGCTGCTTCGGCGGGGACAGTTCCTCATCGGCTTTATGCGGCCGATGGGAACGCTCGAAACCGTGCAGGCGATCGCTGCCACCGGCGTGACTTCATTCGCAGTCGAACTTATGCCGCGTACTACGCGCGCGCAAAGCATGGACGCCCTTTCGTCGATGGCGACCGCTTGCGGCTACAAGGCGGTGCTCATCGCGGCTGATAGCGTGCCGCGCTTCTTCCCCATGCTGACCACCGCTGCCGGAACCATCACTCCTGCCCGCGTGCTGATCATTGGAGTAGGCGTGGCCGGACTGCAAGCCATCGCGACAGCACGGCGCCTGGGGGCGGTCGTCTCCGCTTACGATGTGCGGCCCGCGGTCAAGGAGCAGGTGCAGAGCTTGGGAGGACGCTTTGTCGAGCTGCCCCTGGAAGTGAAAGATGCGCAGGACGCGGGCGGCTACGCCAAGGCGCAGGACGAGGCTTTTTATCAGCGGCAACGCGAGTTGCTGGGCAAGGTCATTGCGGAGAGCGATGTCGTCATCACCACCGCCGTCGTGCCCGGCAAGAAGGCCCCTGTACTGGTCACAAAAGAGATGGTCGCCGGCATGGCGGCGGGATCGGTGATCGTCGATCTCGCGGCTGAGCGCGGCGGTAACTGCGAGCTGACCAAGGGCGGCGAGAAGATCTCGGTGAACGGGGTCACCATCATCGGATGGATCAACCTCGCCAGCACCGTGCCTTACCACGCCAGCCAGATGTACAGCAAAAACGTCAGCAACTTCCTGCTGAACATGGTGAAGGACGGCAAGATCAACGTGAACCTGCAGGATGAAATCGTCAGCAGCACCCTGGTGACCGAAGGCGGCGAGATCGTGAATCCCCGCATTCGCGAATTGTTTGGGCTGCCGGCGTTGGCGGCGCAGTGATCGATAATGTTCGGCGGCCGAGCCGCTGGGAAATGCAGAGGAACCAAAATGCCACAAGATTTCATTTCCAATCTTTATGTCTTCATTCTCGCCGGGTTTGTGGGGTTTGGAGTGATCACACGGGTTTCTCCCCTGCTCCACACGCCCCTGATGTCGCTGACCAACGCTCTCGACGCGATCGTGGTGGTTGCCGCCATCATCATCGCCGGCCGGCATGAGACGCCGCTCACCACGGTGCTGGGTGCGATCGCCGTCGCGGCGTCGTTCAGCAATATGGTTGGCGGATTCCTGATCACCGACCGCATGCTGCGCATGTTCAAGTCTCGCGGGTCGAAGCAATCATGAACCAGCTCGCGTTGCAGCAGTATCTGGATTTCGCCTACATTGTCGCGGTCGTTCTCTTCATCCTTTCTCTCAAGTTCCTGAGTTCGCCGGTGACCGCGCGCTGGGGCGTTCTGGCGGGAGAAATCGGCGCGGCCCTGGCGGTCATCGTTACGCTTTTCAACCCCGAGGTGGCCCACTACAAGTGGGTCCTCATCCCGCTGATCATCGGCGCGGGAATCGGCGTCCCTCTGGGTCTGGTGCATATGACGGCGGTGCCGCAGCGAACCGCCCTGAGCCACGCGTTTGGCGCGCTGTCGGCCGCCATGATCGGCATCGCCGAGTTCTACGTGGGCACGGCTCCGGTCACGCGCTTTGAAATGGGCGAGATCTGCTCTGGAAGTCATTATCGGGTCGCTAACCTTTACCGGCAGCCTGATCGCCGCCGGCAAGTTGCAGGAGATCCTGCCGCAGCGGCCGATCGTCTATCGCGGGCAGAACATCGTCAGCCTCTCCGTTCTGGCGGGAGCGCTGGGACTGGCGGTGGCGCTGGTGGTGAATCCCGGACACGCCATACTGTTCCCGATCATGGTAGTTGTGGCGCTGATTTTCGGAGTGTTGCTGGTCACTCCCATCGGCGGCGCGGACATGCCGACGGTCATCTCGCTGCTGAATTCCTACGCCGGCATTTCAGCGGCGCTGCTGGGATTTGTTCTGAACAGCAAAGTGCTGGTCGTGGCCGGAGCGCTCGACGGATCGTCCGGCTTCATTCTGTCGGTGATCATGTGCAAGGCCATGAATCGCTCCTTCACCAACGTGATGTTCGGAGCGTTCGGCCAGGTGCAGGCCTCCGCGGCGGCAGCGAAAGAAGAACGAGTCGTGCGTAGCGCCGTGGCCGAAGATGCGGCCGCGATTCTTGCGGCGGCCAACAAGGTTGTGATCGTTCCCGGTTACGGCATGGCTGTCGCGCAAGCGCAGCACAAGGTTCGCGAACTATATGACCTGCTCACCAAGAAGGGAGTGGATGTCCGCTTTGCCATCCATCCGGTTGCCGGCCGCATGCCCGGCCACATGAACGTACTGCTGGCCGAAGCCGACATTCCTTACGACCGCCTGATCGAAATGGACGAGATCAACGGCGACTTTCCGCAAACCGACGTGGCGCTGGTTATCGGCGCCAACGACGTAACCAATCCGGCAGCTCGCACTGATGCCAGCAGTCCGATCTACGGGATGCCGATCCTCGATGTCGACAAAGCACGCACCGTGATGGTGATCAAGCGCAGCATGAATCCAGGATTTGCCGGCATTGATAATCCTCTGTATTACCTCGACAACACGCTGATGTTATTTGGGGATGCCAAAGCATTCGTCGGCGGCATCGTACGCGAATTGAGCGGGGCTGCGGTGGCACACGGGTAACGACGTTCTACGCTAGCGGGAGCACGGGATGGTCCTTCCGAAGTGCAAGCTGCGCAGCAGCGACTGCGGTCTTAGCCCGGGGCGCAAGCCCCGGGTGGACTGGCTTGAAAATGAGTGTGGCCGCGGAGCGGCAAACATTTCGCCGGGCGTGCGCCGGCTCGCTCGTAGTAGCTACGGAGAAAAATCCCCACCCCGCCAAAATACGGCGGAATGGGGCACCCGCAGGAAATAAGAACTCTCCCGATACGCCAATAGCAGCAGGTGATACCTCGCCACAAAGTTCCAGAACTCTCTCCTCTGACTGTTAAGAATTATGAAGCGCTCGCCAGTCCCGCGACATTTTGGCAAGACATCGGTTTCTATCTGCGAAACGAACGGTGGCGCCACTCATCGTCGAGTAAGCGAAAGGACTCGGAGGTGAGTCATGAAAACGAAGCTGAACATAGTGTTGCTCCTCGCATTGAGCGTGGCGGCGTTTGGCAAGCTGGCGGTGGCGCAATCGGCGCAGGGAGAGTATCAGACTCCTCAGGTGCAGTATGCGGTGTTCCATCCCGATGACAGCAATGCTGCCCTGCAATTGACGGCATGGAATCGGGACCGCGACCGCGATCGTTGTGATGGCGACCATGATCGCGACGACCGTGGCTGCGGGTGGCGCGGGAAGCAGCGGCATAACCCAAGCGCAACCGCGAACAACAACGGATACTGGGGCAACAACGGGAACTACCGCAACAACAACGGCTACTATGGCAACAACGGCTACTACGGGAACACCGCCAACAACAACGGCTCCTGGGGAACCCGCAATGGTCAGAATGGCTGGTACGACCGCAACGGGAAGTTCCATCCTCGGGGCACCAGTGGTTACTACGACCGCAACGGAAACTGGCGTAACAACAGTTGGGGGCACTAAGCGACGACATTGGCTCACGACGGAGATCGCGGCGGGATCGCAAGAACATTAGGCTGAGTCCTGAGCCCCGTCTCCGCGCTGAGCCGCCGATGGCCTGGATCGCAGGTGAAGCACAAAGCCCGGATAACTCCCCGGGCTTTGTTGCGTTCGGGATTTGGGTGGAGCGCCCCTTCAGCGGTGCATCTAGGCCACGGATGCGGTTTACGTCGCCGGATGAGGTGAAGTTAACTTCACCTCATCCGGCAGGGTTCGGGTTTACCCCCCGCGATTGCGCCCCTGAAGGGGGCGCTCTACCCAAGCATCCACCCAACCTCGCCTTCTGCGATACTAGAAGTGACCGCGAAGACGCGTGCGCATGACGAAACCCACAGCAGAGCCGAAATCGATCAAAGTTCACCAGACCGCGGGAACAGGCATGGATATTGAGTGGAAGGACGGCCACGCCAGCAGCTACTCGTTCGTCTTCCTGCGCGATGCCTGCCCCTGCGCGTTGTGCAACGAAGAGCGCGAAAAGGATGGCCGCCGACCGGGCGATCCCCTGAAGGCAGTCGCGGGTGCATTGCCGATGTTCAAAGCGCTGGCCAGACCGACAAAAGTCGAGCCGATCGGCAAGTACGCGATTCGTTTCATCTGGAACGACGGGCACGAGCACGGCATCTATTCCTGGGAATATCTGCGCGAGCATTGTCCCTGCTCCGAGTGCAAGGCGCGGCGCGCTATGGAAGCCCCTGTGACCGGCGCGAAGCCGAATTGAGAAAGGCAGCAACCAGCGATTAGCAATTAGCAACTAGTTGTCACCGTTGAAACGTTGCCTTAGGTTTGTGAGCGATTCCCGGTCGGAGCGCACGGGCCCTCACCGCTAATTGCTAGTTGCTGATTACTAATTACTGATTTGTCGTATTTATCCCAACTCAATTCGCAGCAGCGCGAGGCCGTCGAAGCCATCAACGGTCCGGTGCTGATTCTTGCGGGCGCGGGCAGCGGCAAGACGCGCGTCATCACCTATCGCATCGCGCACCTGATTGACGGAATCGGGGTGGCGCCGGATTCCATTCTCGCGGTTACGTTTACCAACAAGGCTGCCGCGGAGATGGCGGGCCGCGTCGATTCGCTGGTGGGCGCACGTACCCTGGCCAAGCCACTGATCTCGACATTTCATTCGTTTTGCGTCCGCGTGCTCCGCAAAGATATCGAGGCACTGCAGATCGGCGGCAAGGGCTATCGCAAAGACTTCGTTATCTACGACGAGGCTGATCAACAGAACGTGGTGAAAGCGGCCATTCGGCGGCTGGGCATCGACGACAAGCAACTGACGCCGCGCAATGTACTGGGCCGCATCTCGTGGGCGAAGAACCACATGCTCGATCCGCAGGAGGTCTATCTGCAATCGGGCGATCCCAACACCGAACGGGTAGCTCACATCTATGAGATCTACCGGCAGGAATTGGCGAAATCGAATGCGCTCGACTTCGATGATCTTCTGCTGTTCACCCAGCGCCTGCTGAAGGCTTCAGTCGATACTCGCGAGAAGTACAATCGGCGCTACCGCCACCTTCTGGTTGATGAATATCAGGATACGAACCGCCCGCAGTACGAGTTAATGCTCATGCTCGCCGGTAGCGACCACAACGTGTGCGCGGTGGGCGATGAGGACCAGAGCATCTACTCGTGGCGTGGCGCCGACATCCGCAACATCCTGGAATTCGAGCAGGATTTTCCCGAGGCGCGCATCATTCGGCTGGAGCAGAACTACCGCTCGACACAGAACATCCTCCAGGCTGCCTCTGCCGTGGTTGCGCACAACCTGAAACGAAAAGGGAAGAACCTGTGGACCGAGCGGCAGGGGGGCGCCAGGATCGGCTATTACGAAGCTCCCGACGGCGAGAACGAAGCGCTGTTCGCCGCCGACTACATTGCCCGGTACGTGCGCGAGGCGCAGGCAGATTCGGACGGCAATCCTCCCCGCGCGGCAGTGCTGTATCGAACCAACTCGCAGTCGCGCCTGTTCGAAGAAGCCATGCGCCGCTACCAGATGAAGTACCACGTTGTGGGAGGCTTCAGTTTCTACGAACGCGCCGAAATCAAGGACCTGATTTCCTATCTGAAAGTGATTCATAACCCGGATGACTCCATCGCCGTGCAGCGTGTGATCAATACGCCTCCCCGGGGCATCGGCAAGAACACGATGGAGACCCTGGAGCGGATCGCATTGGAGACAGGAGTATCGCTGTGGCGGGCCATCGGCGAGGCGGTGCGTGGACAACTGCTCCAACCCCGCGCTCTCGCGGCGTTAAAGGCCTTCAAAGAACTGATCGACGATGCGCGAGCCATGCACCTGGGGACTTTCGGCGAGCGGGTCGATGAGACCTCGGCGGCGGAGCCGGCGATGTCGGCCATGGAAGACGAGCAGCACTCCATCGACTTCTCCGCGGATATGTTTACCGAAGCGGACGGGACAGATTTCTCGCCCGAAGGTGTGGCGGATGAAAGCGGCGTAATGGAAGCGATTTCAGGTGAAGGCGAGGAGGGCGTCGAGGGCTTTCGCGCGCCGGGAGATGCGGCGTCGACTGCCGAGCTCTTGAAGTTCCTGATCGACCGCACCGACTATATCAAGGCGCTGGAAAAAGAGGACACGCCGGAAGCGCTGTCGCGCATCGAGAACCTGCGCGAACTGGTGAATGCCGCCATGGATTCGCGCGATCGCGGCGAGACGCTGAATGAGTTCCTCGATCACGCGGCGCTGGTCAGCGATGCCGATCAATACGACGAGACCGCGCGCATCACCCTCATGAGCCTTCATGCCGCCAAGGGACTGGAATTTCCACTGGTCTTTCTGGCCGGCATGGAAGAGGGCTTGTTCCCGCATTCGCGCACGCTGCTGAACCCCGATGACATCGAGGAAGAGCGCCGCTTGTGCTATGTCGGCATGACCCGCGCCATGGACACGCTGATCCTCTCGCGGGCCCGCTACCGTCGCCGCTACGGAACGGATATGCCGGAAGCCAGTGTAGCTTCCCGGTTCCTGGAAGAGGTGCCCCGCGAGCTGATTCAGGACCTGGGTTCGCCCCGCAGGCCAGGGCATCGCGACACGACCGACTACGGAACGTCGACCCACTATTCCTACGAGGACGAAGACCAGCGTCCGCAATACGCCAGGCGCGAGCCGCAGAAGCGCAGCCCGTACGGCGGCCCTGCGTACAACTCCATCGACAACATCGCCGAGTTCTTCGCCTCGCGCGGCAAGAAATTTACGCCGACCGAAAATCGAGCTTCCAACCCCGACCGGCCACACCGGCTTTGGTCCAGGACAGCGCGTACGTCATCCGAAGTACGGCGAAGGGACTGTCTATCGGCGCGAGGGGGACGGGGACAGCGCCAAGATTACGGTACAATTTCCAAGGTACGGCTTGAAAAAGCTGGTTGAGAAGTACGCTCAGTTGGAGAAGGCCTAAATCCCACCCTACCTTCGCTTCGCGTGCGGTAGGATGGGGCACCCGCAGAGGAGTGGCGCGTTGTAAAGCCGGTCTTCAAATTCAGTCACATAAGGACGCGAGAGTTCATGGCAAATACGAAAACGATCACCGACAAAATAGAACGCAAGAAAGTGAAGCGCACAGCGCGCAAGAAGGCCGCTCCCAAGGCGAAGCGCACGTATGCGCGCGGCTCGCAAAATAAGAAGGTCAAGAAGCTGGCGCGCGGACAGTCGAAGCGCTAGTTGCGCGAAATCGTAGCCAGGCTCCGGTTTGCCTTCGGCAGGCCGGAGCTTTCTTTTTACAGCAAGGTACCAGAGCTATTGGGCTGCGGCTGGAGTCAAGCAACATCCATCCCGATCCTAAGATTGCGCTTGACAATGAAATCCAGAGTACTCTAGAATACAGAGTATATAGGAAAGGGGGTATGCGACTATGACTGAAATCAACCAGCTGAAATCCGATCTCGGTTACATTGCAGAAGCGGTTCGCAAGTCCGATCGGGCTACGTCCCCAAGTTCCATCTATTTGCTTTGGGCGGCGATCGTCTTGCTCGGCTTCGCACTCATCGACTTCGCTCCGAGGTATGAGGGTGTGTACTGGACGGTGCTGGGCCCGTTGGGCCTACTGGCAAGCGCGCTGCTGGGTTGGCGGTACAGTCTCAGACTTGGACAGGTGCGGCGAGACCTCGGGGTTCGCTATTCCTTCCACTTCCTTGGCATGATGGCAATCATCTTCTTGGCGGTGCCTCTCGGGGTGACGGGTGCCGTTGCCTGGAGCGCAATGAGCAAATTGTTCTTGCTCATCCTCGCACTCGCGTACTTTCTTGCCGGGATCCATCTGGAGCGCCCGCTTCTCTGGATCAGTTTCGTGATGGTGGCGGGTTACGTGGCCCTCTTCTTCATTTCGGTGTACGGCTGGACCATCGTGGGTGTGATGGTGGCTATAGCTCTCGCCGCGACCGGCCTGTTAGGAGGCGGAAAACGTGTCGCCGCGACGAATTGACTCCGACGGCCTCAGTTTGCCTGGGCTTAACGGTCTTGATAAGCTCCTGGAACACCGAACCAGGCTGGGTATTTGCATACTTCTTTACCGCAGCGAAGGGCTGACATTCAGCCGGCTTAAGGCTCTCCTGGAGGAAACGGACGGGTCTCTTGGAGCACATTTGCAGAAGCTGGAAGAAGGCGGATATGTCTCAGTTCGGAAACAATTTCGGGATCGAAAACCGATGAGCTGGTATGCCCTGACCCGGAACGGTCGAGCTGCCCTGGAAACGCATCTCAAGGCTTTGGAAATGTTAGTGACCGAAACCAACACCGCTCGTTAGAACGGTCTTTGATGAGGAAACTTCAGGTTCGACCTCCCGGCCAGCTCCGGAAATCGGCCGCAGTTTTTTCCTACAGAAGTAGATGGCAACCCGACGAGAAGGGGGAAAAATCAATGCGCCGCCCCAACACCCGCAGCAGGCTCAACCTCGATCCCTCCAGCAACCCCTAGAGCGGCCGTTCTTCCGGAGCTTCGCGGTTATAGCGGCGCCGAGATTGCTCTAGCGGTGCGAATCGGCGGCGTTAGCACCGTAGCGGGAAGCGCGGGGCCGGTTGCACTCGTTCCTGCGGCGGCATTCAGGGGCTGCTCGTCGAGATTCACAAGCTGCGATCCGGGCGGCTGCTCGAGGGCAAACTGGTCGTCTTTCAGCGGCTCGTTCAGCGTGGCCTTGGTGATGGCCAGGGTGATGTCGTACTCTTCCTGCGGCCGCTTGATAAGGATGATGGTGGGAAACCTTACGTCGCCGAAGTACTTGAAGGCCTGATATTCCGCCTGGGTAATGACCGTGCCCTTCTTGTCGTAGAAAACCTGGTGGTCCGGGATGAGATCGACGCGATCGAAGATGACTTTGCGCTGAAGATAATACTTGCCGTCGGTGTCCTTGCGGATCACGTCCACGACATAGGTTGCCCCTTCGAAGACGCGCTTGGTCTTTTCATCCACCGTCATTGGGTTGTCGGTTTCAAGCACGGCAATCTCTCTCTCAGGATCGATGCGGTGCAATAGAAGGGCGTCATAAATCGCTTGCGGCCGCAAACTCTCCAGCGTGCTGGCCCCGGACCTTACGACGTCGTTGTGGCCGACATAGAACTTGTTCTTCACCGGAATCCACAGCTTGAATTCGCTGCCATCGCTCACCATGTCAAACGCTTTGTTTCGTACCAGCGGAAAGAGGCCAATGAGACGAATCATGTCGGGACGGCGAAGCAGCAGATATCCGCTGATCTCCTGAATGTCCGTGATTTTGCCCTTGGTCTTCGCGCCTCCCACCGAGGTGTCGATGTTGACGGTAGCGTTCAGGGTTTGCACCTTGGCGGCTTCGGTGTTGATCTTCTCGACCAGCTCGTCGAGCGTAGCGGAAAGGAGGGTTACGCTTGCCTGGTGGATTTGCACGGTGCGGGTGCGGAAGAGGCAGCCCGGGGCAGACGCCAGCAAGGCAGCCGTCAAGCCAAGCAGGAGAAATCGGGACGGTCTCATGGGCGCGCGAGGCACGGGCGACTTCTCAAGTATAACCAATTGCGGAGCCGCGATTTTGCGAATAGCCGCGAAAGACGAGCGCTGCTCGTCATCGCGCCTGGGTGACGGCCCGGCGGTAGGCCGCTACGTTGCGCTCATGCTCCTCGGAAGTTCGTGAAAACCGGTGATGTCCGTTGTTGTCGCTGACAAAGTAAAAGTAGCCGGTCTGAGCCGGATTCATCGCTGCTTCGAGCGAAGCCGCTCCGGGATTGGAGATCGGGCCGGGGGGCAAGCCGGCGTACTTGTAGGTGTTATAGGGCGAGTCGAATTGCAGGTCCGACTGATAAATGGTTCCGCGATAACGGCCTGCCAGCAACGCGGCGTAAACCACGCTTGGGTCTGCGCCTAACAGCATGTTCTTAGCCAGCCGGTTGTAGTAGACGCTGGCTACAAGCGGGCGCTCATCGGGGACCGCGGTTTCCTTTTCGACGATGGAAGCTACCGTCACAATGCGATGCACATCTCCCCGGCGCAACAAGCCAATCTTTTCGGCCTCCTGGCGGAAGCGATGAACCATGCCGGCGACAATCTCGTGGGCCGTATCGATGCGGGTGAAGTGATAAGTGTCGGGAAAGAGATACCCTTCAAGCGATGTGGCGTTAGGATCGAGGTCCTTGATCAGAAACAAGTCGCCCTTCGCCGCGGTAATGAAATCGGCTGCGGATCCCAGTCCGGCGTGTTCAACGACGGCGGCAATGTCGTAGATGTTATAGCCCTCGGGAACGGCGACGGTACGCACGTACACGTCGCCGCGCAGAATCCGCCTTCGCACCTCAAGCGCACTTGCCGGATCTTCAAACTTGTATTCCCCAGCCTTCAGGCTGCCCAAACCCTGCACGTAGTGCAGCACGAGGAAGGCGTTGGCGTTGCGAATGATCCCATCGTGTTGCAGCTCGCGAGCGATGTGACGCGTCGTCCAGCCGGGGCGAAGAAGGACGAAAGTAGTCTGGGGAGGCGCGACGGGCAACAATGCCGCCCAGGTGAACCATCCGGCACACCCCAGCGCGAGGAGCAGAACAACCAGGAAAAACGTACGCATGAAAGATCGCAGTTTAGATGATATCGGAGGAAGCCGTGTCGCATCCGAAGCGTTTGCCGGCGCGCCGCGCCTCGAGGAATGCCTGCAAAATCAGGACGGCCGCCAGTTGGTCGACCACTTCGGCGCGGCGGCGAATGCTCATCTCCGACTCCCGCAAGACGCGGTTGGCCTCTACCGAGGTCAGGCGCTCGTCGAAGAGGTGGACTGGCAGCTTGAACTTCTTTCGTAGCTCTTCCGCAAATACCTCGACCTTGTCCGACTGGATTCCCGTGTTGCCGCTTAGCCGCAGGGGTAACCCCATCACCAGCTCGCCAACGCCATATTGCTTGATCAGGCGGCGAAGATGATCAAAATCGTTGCGCTTGTTGGTTCGCCGCAGTGTGGGCAGGCCCTGCGCCGTGATACCCAGAGCATCGGTGACGGCCAGTCCTATGGTCCTGGATCCGAAGTCGAGCGCCAGAATGCGGGGTTGCGTGGTCTGGTGCGCTGTCGAGGAAGTATTTTCCATATTTCGACACAGCAAACGTATCATGGACAGAATCCTACGTTGCTGTGAGTACCCTCAGGTCGGCAATGCCCGAAGACGCAGTCGACAAACTTAACCCGCCTCTGTCCGACGAACGGAACATCGAGCAGAATGCGGCTGGCGGCCCGCGCCAGATTCCGCAGGTCTCCATCAATCGCTCGACCGTAGCGGAGTTGGAGAAACGCCGCCTGCTGCGAACCCAGACCGCATGCCTGACGATTCTGGCGGTCGCGGTCGTGCTTAGTCTGATTTTCATTGCCAAGCTTATTCTCGTGGTGCTGCTTGTCTCCGTGCTTATTTCTTTCGTCCTGGCTCCTGTGGTGGATTTCCTGGTTGTCCAGCAGGTGCCGCGGTCGGTGGCGTCCTTTATCGCTGTCGTGCTGCTGGTCGCCGCGGGGCTGGGCGCCACCTATGTCTCGTACAGCAGGGCAATCGATTTCGCGCACGAGTTGCCAAAGTACAAGTCGCACATCAAGGGCATTGTTGATAAGGTCCGCCAGCAGGCGGAAGAGCTGGAAAAAACTACTGAAGCGGTAGTTCCTCCTCCCCGGGAAAAGCCGGTTCCGGTCACCGTGCAAGAGGGCGAGTCCTGGACCGACTTGCTGACGCGGAACGCCGGAGCGGTCTCAGAGCTGGCGCTGACCGTAACCTTTGTTCCCTTCCTGGTTTATTTCATGCTGAGCTGGAAGGACCACGTGCGAACGGCCTCAGTCATGCTCTTCAGCATGGAAAACCGGAACACCGCCTATGTGATGCTGGGGCTGATCTCCAGCATGATCCGATCGTTCATTGTCGGCAACTTCATCATTGGTGTATTTCTCAGCGTTTGCAGCATGGCGGCCTTCGGGCTGATGGGCCTTCCGTATTTCTATTTCGTTGGAGTGATCAGCGGATTTCTCAGCCTCATACCGTATCTGGGAGTAATGCTCGCAATCGTTCCGCCCCTGTTTGTCGATGTGGGCCATCTGACCGTGTCTTCTGTCATTATCACTTTCACAGTCGTCATCGGTCTGCATCTCATCGCGATGAACGTCCTGTACCCCAAGATATTGGGCAAGCGGTTGCAGTTGAACCCTCTCGCCTTGACGATGTCTCTGCTGTTCTGGGGATGGATGTGGGGCGCCAGCGGGCTGATTCTCGCGGTTCCCATCACCGGCGCCGCCAAGATCATCTTCGACCACGTGGAGCGCCTGCGGCCGTTCGGCACTTGGCTCGGTGAATAACTACCTGCCCGATGTTTCCGGGGCCGCAGCACGGTTCGTATTGTCCGCCCAACCGCATAAAGCATCGACATCAGCGGGAGCAAGTCTGGCTTCGCTGTGCATCATGCGGTAACCGCGTGGCGGCATGCTGCCATCGGACACGGCGTCGCAAATCTCGCGCAACTCATTCTGTGTCGGCTTCGCAGAACCACTCGCCCAAGGGGAGAAGTCGAACTTCGCCCGGCCTGCATCGACATCTTGCCTGATCGCGAACGACATGGGCGGAATGTGGCTGTACCAGGGCCAGACCGTCTGATTGGAATGGCAATCGCGACAGGCCCGTTCCAGCACCGGCGTAACTGTCGCGGGCAGGTAGCCCTGGCCGCTGACGGCTCGCAGGCTCTGAAACTCCGAGCTGGGCAATGTCACCGTGTTCATGCTCAGGCCCGCGAATACGATCACAACCGGCAGGACTGCACCGAGTAGCACTACCATCTTCATGGCATTCACTTCTCCACGATCAACTTCATCTTCATATCATCGTGACCGCGTCCGCATTTCACCGTGCACTCGATCACGTACTCCCCGGGGGTATCGGGGGCTTTCGCCTGGAGTACCTGAGTACCCTCATGCAAGCGATAGTCCCAGCCCTGGTCGCGCAAGCTGCGGATGACGATGCTGTGCACTGCACCATCCCTGGCCCATTCACTGCCCTTCTGTGCCGTCACTTTCAAAATGAGCGGTTCTCCGGGCTTGGCGTGAATCACCGGACTCTTCTCGCCGGGTATGCGAAACGTGTTGTCGCTGGTGGCGAGGATTTCAATCGTTCGGGGTTCCTCAGCCCGCAAGGGAGGCAGAACTAATATCCCGAACAGGAGCAACGCCAGAAATTCTGGATTGGGTTTTTTCATATCAGTGCTTCTCATCGCTTTGCAGAAGGTATTGGTAGATGGCCTGAGCATCCCGAGCCGGGAGGTTAGCCTTCACTCGCATGTGCCGCATCACAGTGTTTGCCTGACGTTGCGATAGCGCCGGGGGCGCCGTGTGGCAGCGCGTGCAGTTGCTCTTGTAAGCCCGTTCACCATCAAAGGAAGCGTTTGCCGGAGTTGGCTGGCCTGAGCCATCCGAACCGCTTTTAGCAATGGCAGCAGTCAGTCCCAAGCCAATGACAACAGCGCAGAGTGCTAGTCGCATGTTCGTACTCCTTACTTAAGCAGTCGGAAGTTGATCCCGATGTCCCACAGGTTGTGGTTGGCGTCTTGCGCAAACTGACGTCCATAGGCCGCGCTGATGCGCAGCGCATCGGTGAGATAGAAATTCCACCCCCCGAAGACACGGGTCGTATCGACCGTGGGCAGCTCTGTGTCTTCGAGGGGCTTGCTGGGCGTGAAGTATTGCTCCTGCCGCAACACCGCTTGCGACCGGTGCAACCAGCGCGGCAACCGCGTGCCGGTCAGCCGCCACGCTCCTTCTACCCAGTACCCATTGCCGGCGTCGGGCGAGATCAGCGACTCGGCTCGCAAATCGAGAGGAATCTTCCGCATCGTCCACGTGAGATCCGTTCCGAAGCCGGTAGTGTGCAAGTCTTGCAGCGTGTGGTTGAACGAAAAGCCAATCTCCACGCGCGGGCCCGGTAAAAAAACTGATGTTCGAAACCCGGTCTGGCGCTCCGAACCCGCGATCTCACCACTGATTGCAGCGGAGAAGTAGGCGGAATAATTGAGATCGACGGACCGGTTCAGCGGAATGCCGCCACGCAGCTCGCCGCCATTACCCGATTGGTCCGAGTAGGCGAAGATCAGCGGCGGTTCCTGCAGGTTGCGGATCCAGCGCGCGTCGAGACGCTCTTTGTAGATATTGAAGGGCTCGGCGAAGCGGCCCCCCACCAATGTGAGGTAGCGGTTCACGAAATAGTCGAACTCGGCATACTCCAGCGACTTGCTGACCGGCACGGGGTCAAAGCCGGTGTCGGAGTGGTGTACGGTCTCGGCTTCCAGCTCGAACTCCGCCTGGATGAGGCCACGCTTGGCGATCGGTACCAGGAACACAGGCGCGATCACGGGAAGCATGGTCTGCTGGCCGGGCTCGAACTGGGTGTTGAATGAGAGGTCACCGCTGACCACCGGAATCGGCGGCATCATTCTCAGTAGCTCCTCGCCACCAGGCAGGTTGGGCGTAGGAGTCGTAGAAGTTTGAGCAAAACCGAGGGATGACGCCAGGGCGATGGTCACACAGGCGATTCGCTTTAGGTTATGTAGAAGATCTCGCATCACTGCCCTCACTGCGAAGAAGTATCAACAGAAGCGAGGTTAAGCGGGATGCGGAGAGCGGTTGTCGCATCACGGTCAGGTCGCCGTCAAATGCGAGTCAAGACTTTGTGTAGAGATTTTGGTTCAAGCGGAACGACCGTTAGAATAAAAGGTTGGCATATTCAGGTTTTGGAGCCGGAGGATTCTGGATGGCGAATATGGTGAAATGCATCAAGTTCGGCCGTGAGATGGAGGGCCTCGACGAGCCGCCCTTTGACGGACCGCTGGGCCAGAAAATCTACGAAAACGTGTCTAAGCTCGCTTGGGAGCAGTGGCAGGAGCACATGAAGATGCTGCTCAACGAGTATCGCCTACAACCCTGGAAAAAGGAGCACCAGGAGTTCATCGCGCAGCAGATGGAAGCGTACTTCTTCGGCGAAGGCGCGGAGAAGCCGAAAGAGTACGTGCCACCGACGCAGTAGTCACGAGGCGTCTAGACCTACGGGCGACAGCTGATATGTCAATGCTCGCGTACCGGCCTGGTCGAGTCGTTCATTCATACCGCAACGCCGTCACAGGGTCGATCCGCGTGGCACGCCGGGCCGGGATGTAGCCGGCGAGCAGCGCTACTCCGCTGATGGCGGCCGCAGCAGCCACGTAGGTAGGCAGATCGATCGGTCGCACGCCATACAGGAAACTGGACATCATCCGCGTAAGCGCGATCGCGGCCACCAGCCCGCAAGACGAGCCCAACAGGGCCAGGGTCATGGCCTGGCGTACCACTAGCCGCACGACATCGTGCTGCGCCGCGCCTAACGCCATGCGAACGCCCAGCTCATGCGTGCGGCGCGAAACCGAGTAGCTCATCACACCGTAAATCCCCAGCGCAGCCAGGAGCACCGCCAAGCCCGCGAAGCTCCCCAGCAGCCAGAGCTCGAAACGGGGTTGCGCATTCATGTCAGCGACGGCCTCGTCCATGGTCTCGATCTCTGAAACCGGGACGTTCTTGTCCAGAGCAGCAACGGCAGTCCGCATGTCGCCGGCGATCGCCGCAGGTTCGCCCGTGGTTCGCACAACCAGCGTGATGTATTGGAAGTGGCTGGAGGTGTCATGCAGGTACTCACGGCTCTGCAGCAGCGGCAGATACATCTCCGGACGCGGCGCAGCGGTCCATTCGTCCTGTTTGGCGTTTTGCGTGACGCCGATGACCGTCAGCCAGTTTGCGTTTTTCAGCGAATCATCGAGTGTGATTCGCTTCCCTATAGGATCTTCTCCCGGCCAGTAGGTCTGCGCCATGCGTTCATTGACGATCACAACCCCGGGAGCTTCTATGCCGTCGCTCTGGCTGATGTCCCGTCCTCGCAAGGAGCGAAATCCCCATGGTTCGGAAATAACCGGGTGCGACAACGCGATATATAGCGTTCGGTGACTCGCCCGGGCGTGATCGAGGCCGCCCTTCTATGGAGAAGGGAAATCCCCAGGTGTCCCCGGCCAGAGGCACGTGATTGATGGCGCTAACCGATTCGACCCCCGGCAGAGCGGCCACCCGCTGTAGCACCTGTTGATAGAAGGGAAAGCGTTTCTGCGGCTGCGCTTCCTCGGACCCGGCGACCGACACGACCGCGCTCAGCACGTGATGGGTTTCGAATCCGGGATCGATGGCGCGCAGCGCGAAGAAGGTGCGTACCATCAGCCCGGCCCCAATCATCAGCAGAAAGGCAAGGGCGAATTCCGAGGCCACGAGCAGGCTGCGCAGCCGATTGCGGCGCAGACTCTCTCCCCCTCCTCGCCCGGTTTCCTGCAATGCATCACGCAGGTTAACGCCACTGGCCTGCAGGGCCGGCACAACGCCGAAGATGATTCCCGTAAGAATCGAAATCGCCGCGGTGAACAGCAGCACGGGCGTATCCAGGCCTGATGGACTCGGCGCGAGGCAACGACGCGGGCACCAAAGCGATGAGCACACGAATGCCCCAGAACGCGAGCAGCAAACCTGCGCCGCCTCCGAGCAGGGCCAGCAGCAGGCTCTCCGTAAGGAACTGGCGCACGATCCGCCAGCGCTCGGCGCCGAGCGCGGCCCGCACCGCGATTTCCCGCTGTCGAGCTGCGCCGCGAGCCATCAGCAGGTGCGCCACGTTCGCGCAGGCAATGAGCAGCACGAAGCTCACAGCCGCCAGCAATACCAGGAGTGCCGGACGAACATCGCCCACCACTTTGTCCTTCAGAAACTGCACCGTGATGTTGCGGTTGGTGCCGGGAAACTGCTGCTCCAGTCGCGCGGTGATGGTCGCCATCTCTGAGCGCGCCTGCTCCAGACTGACACCAGGTTTAAGGCGGGCAAATGCCCGCAGGCTCTGAACCTCGCGGCTGGCAGCCCGCTGCCCCAAGGCAAGAGGCACCCACAGCTCGGCCTTGGTCACCCAGAACGGCGCAAACTGAAAACTAGCCGGCATCACTCCTGCAACCGTGAAAGGCTGACCTTGAAGCGTAATGGGATGTCCCACAATGTCAGGATTGCCGCCAAAGCGCCGTTGCCAGAGGCCGTAGCTCAGGATGACCACATGCTCGTTGCCCGGTCTTGTCCTCGTCCGATGCGAAGAACCGCCCTAGCAGGGGCTGCACGCCAAGCAGCGGAAACAAGTTCGGGCTCACCCTCAGTGCTTTCACGGATTCAGCCTGTCCGTGTTGCTCAGGTTCGCCGTCCATGACTCAGCCGAGCCGATGTCCTCGAAGACATGGTTCTGCGTGCGCCAATCCGATATTCCCGGGAGCGACCGGATGATCGTAGTCCTCCAGAATGGTGACCAAACGGTCCGGGTCCTGATACGGCAGAGGACGCAGCAATACTGCATTCACCACGCTGAAGATCGCGGTGTTGGCCCCAATACCCAGTGCAATCGCGAGGACGGCGACGAGGGTGAATGCCGGAGACTTGAGCAGTTGCCTTATGGCGTAAGAAAGGTCTTGGAGCATAGTTTTGCAGCGGGTTGAGTTATGGCAGAATACGCCACGGATGTCGCTGCAACACGCCAGCCAACACCGCTAGAGCCTAATCAATGAGTTAGACGAAAGAGACGAGCTTATGGCGTCCAGAGAAGCGGAAACCGTCCGCTTGTGGACGGAGTGAGGGAACCTAGCGGAACACAGTAATCAGGATGCCTTCCGGGCACGGTTGCGGGATCGAGTTTTCTTCGATGACGCCGATGAAGCCGGTGCGCCGCGGCTGGCTCTCCATGGCGGCCCGTAAGATGCGGTTGATCCGGGTCTGATAACCCCGGCCATTGCTCTTCAGCC
>CAWFAY010000017.1:0-362032 GCA_963813905.1 uncultured Acidobacteriaceae bacterium
CTCGGGCAACCTATCTCCATTGCGCAACGCTGGGCGAACTGGCGATGCCCGTGGAGAAACGAGGGGCGCTTTGTGTATTCCGACCGCGAAGAATTGAGCCGCTGGTTGGGTCGTCGATCTCCCGGGGAGCCCGTCCAGATCGCGACGGAGGATATGAGCCTCTGTTCGGAACTCAAGCGAGGTCTGTCATACATTCGCAAGCAGAGCAAGCAGAGGTCAAAGCTCCAAAAAGCGAGTCGTCTAACGAAAATATCTTCGACGCGAAGTCGAGCCCATTCGTGAACGCTGGCCGGCTTATCGGGATTAATCTCTCTCAGCACCCCTTTGTAGTCCCTTAGACGCGAATGTCCGATTGTTACCGACTAACCAGCCGAGTGGCCGCGACCGCCCCCGATTCTGCTAACTTCCCCCAACCAGCTTCAGGACACCGCGCTCAAGGTGCTGCGGAGGAGAAGTCGACGCCAGAGACCTTGACGACGGCCTGCCACGCGGCTTCCTGGTTGGCGCGATCGTGAAAGTGCGGGTGGCGCATCGCCTCAATTGGGCCTGTGAGCTTCTTCGGCGCCGAGGCGAAGAATTGCCCCGAGACGTCGGTTCCGAACTCCGATGCCTGGAGGTACCGACGGGCGGCGGTCTCAGGAGTCTGGGACATGCCGGGGATGAGCTTCACCAGCGGAATCAACAGCCACTTCAAGGCCGGGCCAGCGTTTCGCGCCGCCTTGGTGTCGGGCGCGCTGCCGGGCGAGACGGCGTACACGGCCATGCCGGAGGGTAGCCGGCGCGCCAGCGCCGCGGCCCACCAAGCGACGATGAGCTTCGCGTCGGCATACGCCCGGTTGGGCTCGTACTTCACGTTCGGCCCGTTGCGCAGCAGGGCTTCAACAGCGGCGGTTCGGTCACCCTGGTGGTGTTTGGCCGCGAAGGCCGCCACGTCGGTGTAGCTGAACATGGGCACGTCCCCTCGGGCAGGTTCCGCGCCGGCGATAACAATCCGCGCGTTGGGGCTCAGCAGGTTGGCGCGGAGCAACCCGACAGTCAGTTGATGATGGCCGATCAGCGGGGCCTGAGAAGCCTCGACGCCCGCCGCAGTGAGCACGCGCTTCTTACCTGGGACCATCCCTGCATTGAGCAGCAGGAAATCGATCGGCCGACCTCGCTTGACCAGCTCGGCGAGGGCGGACTGAACGCTGGACGGCGTGTCCAGATCCAGCTCCAGCGGCGTGAAGACCTGTGTCTTGGTCTCAGCCGCGAGCTGAGCGGCCGTTTCCTGGACCCGGGCCAGGCTGCGCCCGGTGACGATGACCTGGCGGCAGCCCTCGGCGGCGAGCATGCGGGCTGCCGCATAACCGAGCCCGGAGGTGGTGCCGGTGACGAGAGCGATCGAATGTTCCATGGGTGGTCTCCGTGGTGAAGGGGGAAGGTCGAGTCGTGAGGCCCCGCGAGGCCAGGGCCAGCTTGCTAATTTCGAACTATTCGGTTATATATTGGCGCGATGGCCATTGTCAAGGAGTTTTGAACCAAATGATTCAAAATACAGCTAGGCCGCGTGGACGACCGCGCAGCTTCGACGAGACGGGGGCGCTGGAAAAGGCGACCCAGGTGTTCTGGTCGAAGGGCTACGACGGAGTGACGATTGACGATCTCGTCGCCGGGATGGGCGTGGGACGGCCGAGCCTGTATGCCGTCTTCGGGGACAAGCGGGCGATATTCTTGCGCGTCCTTAGGGCGTACGCAGAACGGAAGGGCGCATCAGCCGCGAAGGCACTCCTCTCGCCACAGGGTCTTCGCGACTCGATCGCGGGCTTTCTGAGGTACGCCGTCGAAAGTGCGACCGAGAAAGGGTCCGCCCGGGGCTGCCTTCTGATGTGCGTCGCGCCGCTTGTGGACGACGCTGAGGTCCGGCAGTTCCTGCAGAACGCGGCCGCGGGCGGCGCGGCGCTGGTGGAAGGTCGTTTCCGGGACGGGATCAGCGCGGGAGAAATCCCGTCTGACTTTCCTGTAGCCGTGCGCGCGATCCAAGTCACGGATTTTGCTCGTGGCCTGACCATGCGTGCGCAGATAGGCACGCCGCGCAAGACGCTCCTCAAAGATGCTGAGGAAGCGGCCGACTTGGTGCTTCTGCCGCGGCGCGTCTGACGGGTTATCGGAAACAATTCACTGAGGAAATGACCATGACAGCTGACATGAGCGGGGGACCCGGGGAGCGGATGACGGGCCACTCGGAATGTTGAGCAGGCCCGTTCATGTTGACGAGAAACGCCCATTCCGCTGAAGTGATCGGCTTGCGCTCGCGGACACAGATACGCCCTTCTCGTCACTTTATTACCAAACGGTCAGAAACGCCGGAGCAATTCTGAAACCGGGATGTGGAATGGGCCGGTTTCTCCTTAACAGAGGCGCGGCGGCTCTAGCGAATCGGCTTCGCGGACATGCACAGAAATGTATTGCAGGACCGCCTCACATGAGCAGAACAAATATTGGGTCTATTACAAACTCTTGACGACCTCGACGGCTTTCTCCAATTGGGTGTCTCTTCCTTCCCGCAGCGCGTCTCGTGAAAGTTCCACAGAAACTTCGGAACGATGCCATTGTTTTCCATCATCCGTCCTTGCCAAGTCAGATAGCCGGCAACTGGGAATCCCAAAATGTATCCGTGGCCAACCTTGTATGCGCTGCCGCTCAGCGAGACGGCCGGGCGTTTTCGTTCCCACAATAGTTGCCAGATTATTTTCCTCCGCAAACGCGGAGACCATCTCGCCGGCGCTCGCGGTGTGCTCGTTTACCATCAGCACAACTCGACCATGGAATCGTCGCTGGCCGAGTCCTTCAGTGACCACGAGGATAGATTTCTCAACAAAGGCATATCGGGCCGCTAACCATAAGAGGGTGCCTTTGTGCGACGGAATCCGTCCGAATCGGGTCAGTTCCTCACGACGATAACCACGCTCCCGACGTTTCCGAGTGAGACTGTAGCCAACCTCAAATTTTCCCGGTGTCAAATAGCTCATCAGGCGTAGCCCGCCGATTCCTCCGCCGGTGTTTCCTCGCAGGTCCACGATGAGCCGGTTACAACCGTCCAGAGACGCAATTCCACGATCAATGTCTTTCGCAACGTCAATTCCGATCACTCCAGGAAACATGGCGACTTTGAGCAGGCCAATTTCATCGCTAAGCATCTCAGCGTGAACGGCTTCGGGCGCGGTGACCGGATGCGTCTTTGACTTGGGCATGGGCAGTTGGACTTTAACCGTCTGCTGTCTCCGTGAAGTTTCTCGATCGGTAGATTTGCCGATTCTCCGACCGAAAACGTCAGATCATCTGGAGGTCGAATGTCCCGCTCACCGCTGCCGAGCAACAAATCTCCAGGCCGTATCCCCGCCAGGTAGGCTGGGCCTCCTCGGTGCACATCCTGAAACATCCAGCGTTCACTCCCGTTCACAGCGAAGCGCTGCATGGTTGCATTGATGGCGTGCCGCGCCGGGATGTTTCGCATTCCGGCATGTCGGAAGCCGGTGTGGCTGGTCTTAAGCTCAGCCACGAGACTGTTGAACTTCTTTCTCGAATGCCTCGGGTTCGGCGCACGCGAGAATTTGGTCCCGACGGTTCTTAGCCAGCGCATTCCAATCCACTCCGTTCATGGATGGATCGAAGTGCTTGGTTTCCACCAAGCGGCAGACCTTGTCGAAAATCTTCGTGCGCTCTTCGAGAGTCAAATTCATTGCTGTTTAATCCCAATCGGTGCGGAGGTCTCCCCGACAGCGACGAATGCTGCCCAATAGAACGGGCTCACTTGCTCGCCATATTTCGCCAGCAAATCCAGCTTCGCGTCTCTTAGAGCAGAACCTGTGTCTTCGCCCTGAGCCAAGCCGCTGGTAGAAGCGATCCATCAGCGCACTCGCGAAAGTGTCGTCGGCGCTCCATAGACTTGCGACGACCGATTTCGAACCTGCTACCAAAAACGCCTCCACCAGATTGCTAACGCCTTCTTGTCCCTGCAGTTTGCCCACGCCCGTATCGCATGCGGATAGAGTAGTCAGTTCGGCATTCAGTCGCAATTCTTGATCTCCCGTACCTGCAGCAAACCATCATCACCAGATTTCGGATCGGCCCCAAGACCAGTGCTGATCGCTCCGGATACTGCGGATCGGCGAATCCGTGGACAGCCAAATGCAGGACGCGAAACTGATCAAGCGGCTCCTTCTTGAATGCAGTCTCCGTGGCGCTCGCACCAAGCAAGATTACCGCGTCCTGTCCCACAATTTTACCGATTTTTTCGACCTCTTCCCGCGTCTGAGGAAGATCATGAAGCGGCATCCCGACGAAATCAGCCAAGCCACGAAGAAACCGTCCGCGGAGGAGTCTCGGAGCCGGGATTCTTTTCCCGCTCCACCTTGATTCTCGTAGGCAACATCACCTACACCGAGAAATGGTCGGGGGGCCACTTGCTGTTTGTTCCTCCTGCGCAGCACATCAAGAATGGTTCCGGAAGGCACATAGCTAATGACGCGGACTTCAACAGATACTGCCCTCGCTATTCCGCAGCGCTTCGAACGGAAGCAGGTTCAACATGCCGTCCGGCGCAACGATGAATCGCTTGGCTGTCGATCTCTTCGGGGATCGGTTCCAAGAAATGCATGAAGTTGTTTCTGCGTCTTCAACCCCGCTCCCTTTGCGCGGACTTCATCGACAAATTGCTGCGCTAGTTTTTCGATTTCCTTGCGCCCAATCGGTAACACTCGAACGTGTGCACTCCGGCGCGTACACCGAAATACAGAAGGAATTGGGCTCATCCAGCACATACTCCAGGAGCACTTCATCTGGATTCAGGTCGTCTTGAACTTCGGTCAGCGGCTGCGGGTTGAATGGGCAAGCGCTTGATCTCCCTGGTCCACGCCAGCCCCAGCCGCCACTCGTATTCAAGAGTATCCAGCAATTGTTCGCGCTCGGTGCGACTGTTGGTCTGCATCAGGCGCGTTTGAAGAGCTAGCAACATACCTTCCAGCGCGCAGTTTCGGTTGATTCCGACTTGGAGCTGCTTTTCTGTCTTCCAGAGCGACTAGCCAGAGTTCGTCCTCGAACGCGTTCCAGGATTTGGAACGCTCCGGCTGCATCACCATCCTTGGTGACAAGTTCAAAGTGTTGCAGGTAGGTCTGGCTCATTGCTGCGGCAACGGAACTGTTCCAATATGGCTCATCGACGCTGAGAGCATTCCCTCAATCACATCTTCCGCCTGTTCGTAGAGAGCGTTTGCTTCGGCAGTGCGGCCGCGACGTGCTTTCAGATCAGCGAGGATTGTCAGGTTGCGAGGCACATAATAACGATCACCAACCCGCTGGCTTGCAGCCAGACCCTGAGTCGCACGCGCATCCGCTGTGGCAAGATCTCCGGCATCACGATAAATTTGGCCAGTTCGAACATGGCGTCGGCTTCCATTCGGTAGAACTGCACTTGGGTTGCGAATTGGCCGGCATCTTCCAAATCTGCGATTGCCTCTTGTTTGTCACCTTTTTGTGCCGCAAGTTTCCGAGGAGAATCAGCAATTGCGCCTCATGGCCCCGCTTCTCTTGTGATCGCGCTTTCGTGAGTGCATCCTCAAGTACCATCTTCGCCTCGTCGGGTCTGCCGAGCGAGACCAGGGCTTGAGCTTTTCCTTCATAACCCATGAACGGAAGCCCACAATCATCGTCAGCCTCCGCCAGCTTGATGGCCCTTTCGAAGAATATCAGGGCTTCCGCGTGGCGATTGACTTCTTCCAAGCCTTTGCCCAGCAATTCCAGAAAGCGTACTTGGCCGCCGGTGTCGCCATTCGTCATGGTGGAAAGAAGTGCGCCGCCCAAGAGCTTGGCCGCCGCGTGGGATTTCCCTCCAGGAAACCGATCAGACCTAATTCGCCGGAGGCCCTGGTCGCCCATTGGTCCTCGCCCAAGCTCTTCGCGATGTCCTGCGCTTCCAGCCAGTCGCGCTTTGAGGCTCGATAGTCAATCTCGATGTCCGTGTAGCCTTTTGCGATCAGGCACCAAAGCCGCAGTTTCTTGTTGCCTGCACGATGGGATTCTGGAGTTGGTCGTTCAAAAAACGTGAAAGGTCAACGAACGACATCGTTTCGGCTTCCGATCTAAGGCGGCCGATCTTGGCGTAAAGTTCATTCCGCGCATCGCCTCGACTCGCGAAAAGACTCTCGGCTTTCGCATAGAGCGGGGCAGCTGCTGGTCCGTTGTTTAGCAAATAGAGGCGATTGGCCTCCGCCAGGAGGATTTGCGGATCCGTGGAAGTTTCCGGATCCCCCAAACGACCAAAGAGTGTTTGTCGGCAGAAATATCGCTGAACCGAGTGTAGGCGTAGCGCGAGACAGGAATTACGACCGCAATGAGGGCCGCTGCAAATACTACTCCCCTTGGGACACGAATCCTCACCGATTGAATTACCGGGCCTGCTGATCAAGAATTCTTCAGAGCATCATGAATGGCATTGACGGAGCGGCGTTTCGCAATTTTACACGACGCATACTCAGACACGCTACGTGGCGTTTTGGGCTTCAGCAAGACGACCCTATAATGCGCGCCAAGAGTATGCCTTCGGCGACGTCTATTTCATCTTCATCGGTACCCATCTGTCGCGATCGCGTCGTGCGCGTCCAGCAGCAGGAAAAACTCGCTGTCTGTGAGTTCGCCAATCGAACCAAGCTGTTGGTGTCCCGTTTTCTTGGGTCTTATGTTTTTGTGGGTGACGACCTCGCTTTTCCCGTTCCGACTGAAGATGCCGTTGGTACAGAGATCTTGATAAACAAGAATGCGGGTGCCGGTCGAAACCGTTATCTCTACCACGTTCCAATTGGTTATGTCAGCCAGCCCAAACAGGACAAACGAAATCAGCTCTTCGTTTCGGCTGATGTCGACCATGGAGCGCTTGGCATCAGCACGGTTTTCCTGCCGTGCGAGGTTCTGCGTGACTACTTCTATCACTTACCCCAAACCAGGCGACCACCCGACGCTCTACGAGACCTTGCGTATTCCAGCCAACGCCTCTCCCTCTCAACTGCGCGTAGCTTTCAAGCTTCGCGACCTGGAACTGAGGACAGCTGGCGCCCCGCGCAGCCAGCGAGTGGCGTTAGAACGGGCTTTCAACATTGTCAGTCAGCCTGAATTGCGCGCCTGCTACGACGCGCTGCTGGCGGATCCAGAAGCCCCTGCGGTATTTCCGTACGGTGGATTTGGCTCCCTACTGGTTGCCGGTGAGACATCGCGTGACGGACAAACATTCTTCGCTCGCCGCATTCTTGCATTTTCACCGCAACTCCGGCGACGGCGATTCCATCTGCCACTGCGCAGGTGCGATTTCTACGACGACCTGGCCCTGTGCCGCGATGTGCGTCGCAAGCTCGAGTTCTGGCTCGATCCAGCCGCTCTGCATACGTTTTGGGATCGCACGTGGAATCAGTGGAAACACCTGCTGGGAACGAAGATCGACGTCGAAGGCACGTTCGTACAGACTGGCAGATACCGCAAACGCAGCGGCGACTGGGATCTCGTCATTTGGGAAACCGCATTACCGAGTCGGCTGGAGGTCAAGCTGCCACCTGATTTCCAGCACCAAATAGAATCCGCTCGAACGAAATACCACTGCATTGGTCAATACTCGCAGGCCTTGGGTCAGATCCGCCTGCGCCTGGAACATCAAGCACTCGAAAAGGCAGAGCTTGGGCGCATGTGCTCTGAGTTGCGTCTCCCCGGTGACTTTGATGTCGCACAGATCAGCTGGCGTGCGGACTATGACCCGTTCTTCTATCGCCAACTATCCCGTCGCGCACGGTGGGTCTATCTCTTCCGCGAAGAATACATATTCGCTCTTGAGAAAGCGGTGGTTGTCGAAACCCCTCAGCTCGGTCATGCGACGTACGTCTTCGCCAAACCCCGGAGCATGGATAGCTTTCTCGCTTCTTATACCAAGATCACGAAGGACGACATTCGGCGAAACCGCAACAATGCGGCCGAGAGGCTGGGCTATCTGGGGCGCGTAGTTCACGGCACAAAACCAGGAGCGTGGCTCAGGGAGCTCAAACTGCGCATCGGTGAAAGTGTCGACCGTGAGGCCATCGCGCAGTGACACAAGGCCGATTCGGCAACTGCTCTAGGCACCTGCTTGGGCTGGCTTGCGTGAACCCCCGGGTTGTGACCAGTCAAACTGCGATTGGTGAAAAACAGGGTTGACGACTGTGATGCCAGCATCAGGCGGCGGGGACCGAAAGACCGAGTAGAGGGATCTTACTGTCAGAACACCTCAAGCAACATCTTCTATCAAAATCCGCAAGGCTCGTGAACGATTCGACCTGGAGGCCGACTGACGCTATGCGTCGCTCGCCCGAGAATGCCGTTTGACTGACATTCGATTTCAAGTTAACACAGGCTGCTAGCAGGCGAAGCTGACGCTGGCGATGCTGCGGTTTCACTGAAATCGGAGCGCATACGAGCGACTCAGGATCATCGGAGACCACGATGAATCGGCACCGGGCCAGAGGATGGCGGCCGACGTCGCTCAAATTTCGCCACATGTTCAGGTCAGATGCTGGACCTTCAATCAACCGTGACCGTCCCGGACATAGGTGAAGGTGCATCGAATGCAAGACCTCAGTTGAAACCCTCACACAGTCGAGGGGGAAAGGCGCGGCGATGAAAAAGAGTAATGGCAACTCGGCAATGTCGCTGGTGCCCGAACTTTTGACCGAGACCCAGGTCTCCACGATCTTCAACGTCTCGATCAACACCCTTCGATACTGGCGGCACTGTGGCGATGGCCCGAATTACGTCAAAATGGGCAAGCTGGTGCGGTATCATGCGGCTGAGCTGGAATCGTACGTCCAGCGCAGGACCTGCGTGTCAAAGGCTCGAGCGACTGCGGAGGAAAACCGTGTCGCTCACTAGACGTAAAAACCGCTGGTACTATTCGATCTACTTTAATGGTCAACGCTATCGGGGGCCCTGCAGGACCTCGAAAGAGCGGGAGGCCAAAAGAGTCGAATCGCTAGTACTAACGCAATTGCTTGAGGACAGACGCGCGCCGGGATCGAAGAAGGTCCCGACACTCTTCGATTTCTCAAGTCGCTTCTTTTCATGGCTGGATGCCCTGCCGGCGGATCGGCCGCCGAAGGAGCCAACCAGAAAGTACTACCGAATAGGCTGGAAATTGCTGCAAGAGACGAGCATGGCGGGCCGGAGGTTGGATCACATAACTCAGGACCACATCGGCTCGCTTGTTGTCGGCAGTTCTCCATCCAACACCAACAATGCTCTGCGCACCCTTCGGCGCATGCTGAAGAAAGCGTACGAGTGGGAAATGATCCGCTCGGTGCCAGTCGTGAAGCTGGTTGAAGAACATGGCCGAGAAGAACTGATCGAACCATGGATGGAGGCGAAACTGTTAGCTGTGACTGAGATTGCGCGCACGCCAACCAGCAAGCACGCTCCGAAGTCGATCAATTACGGCTGGCAGCCGTTTCGCGACGTTCTGTTGATCATGCTTGATACCGGAATGCGGCCGGCAGAAGTCTTCCGTATGCGGTGGGAGCATGTGAAGTGGGAGAGGGATCTGATCTTCGTACCGCGGAGCAAGTCTCGCAAGTCGAAGCGGTTCGTCGGCATTACGGAGCGCGTTAGGGCGGCATTGCTGGCGCGCAAAACCGATGCGAACGAGGGTTGGGTATTTCCCTCCGCGCGTGCCGAATCGGGCCATTTAGAAACTGTGCAGAAGCAATTCGAACGGGCCAAACGAATGGCCGGTTTGCCTGAATCAGTCGTGTTGTACTGTGCTCGTCATCGCTTCTCTACCGATGCGATGGAGGGCACGGGCAATCTGATGGCGGTCATGGATGCGATGGGTCACGCGAAGATCGACACCACGCGGCTCTACAACCATCCCGGCACGAAGCAGATTCGCGACGCGATTGAGAGAAGGAACCACTTGGTGCAGTAGGAAAAGTCACATTTTTAGTCACACCGTTTTAGGCGACTGTGTTACGGGATGCTGTAAGTGATTGATAGCGGGATGGTTAAGTTGGTAGCGCTACCGGGAATCGAACCCGGGTTTGAAGATTGAGAATCTTCCGTCCTAACCCCTAGACGATAGCGCCACTTGGGCGAGACTTTTTGCATTATAACAAAGCGATCGCCAGGACACGGCCGGTTTCCTCGTCAGGCTTCGCAACCTGAATGAGAATGCGAAAATCTTCCGTATTTATGCCCCTCCCAGAAGCATATTGACAACCTCGATTCCCCGTAGCAGAATCCTATTCGTAGGCGAATAAAAAGCGAATATACATCGCGCGGATTGCCTGCCACACTCGCGTTCTTTTTAGGTATCAGGTTTCGGGTGTCAGGTGTCAGGTGTCAGTTCTCAGCCATCAGCTTTCAGTTTCGATATCAATCCGCTGCTGAAGATCATTTCACTTTGGCAATCGGTACTTGGCTGGTTCCCTTCTGACACCTGACACCTGACACCTGATACCTGACACCTGATACCTGATACCTGATGCCCGACACCTGATGCCCGACACCTGATGCCCGACACCTGATGCCCGACACCTGATGCCCGACACCCAAAACTAATGTCATCCGCTGTCACAGTTCGTGCCCGCATCGAATCATCGCTTGGCGAGCGACTCTCCTCCACGCTGCTACTGCGCGAGCGCATGACTCCGCAGACGGTGACCACCGGCATCGCTGAACTCGACGCTCTCACCGGAGGTTTGCCGCGCGGCGCGCTCTGCGAGGTTGCTGGGCCGGTTTCTTCAGGACGCACTGGCGTGATGATGTCAGCGCTGGCTGCCGCAACGCGCCGTAATGAAGCCTGTGCGCTGGTAGACGCAAGCGACAGCTTCGATCCCGCATCAGCTCGGGCGGCGGGAGTTGAGCTCGAACGGCTGCTGTGGATTCGCTGCAGCGAATACGAACAGCAGCTTCAGCTTGGAGATTTCACGCGCATTGCTCGTCCGCAGCGCAAGGCGCTTCGCCGCCTCGATCAGGTGCTGAAAGTCACCGATCTGCTGCTGCAAAGCGGAGGCTTCGGAATGGTCGTGCTCGACATGGGCGGCATACCGTTCGAAAGTGCACGCCGCGTGCCGCTGACCTCGTGGTTTCGTTTTCGCCGCGCGGTGGAGCAGACTTCTACCGTGCTGCTGCTGATTGAGCAGGAAGCGTGCGCCAAGACGTGTGCGTCCCTGGTACTTCAACTGAATCGCCGGGCTATTTGTGCGCGAGACGCGGTTGGGCATAAGTCTGTGCCAACCGCGGGATGGAAGGTCATAACGAATTCGGAAGCAGCGGTTCCCGCGAACAATGTCGTAAGTCATGCAGCGTTGCTGCACGGCCTGCAATTGCAGGCCGAGGTCGTGCGCTCCTGGACGCGCAAACCGGCACAGTCCGCCCACGCCAGCTTCGAACTAACCGCGAAGCACGCAATCTGCTAAGAGTCGACCATGTTTGCCTGCATCTACATTCCCGATTTTCCCGTGGAGGCCATTGTTCGCGCCGAGCCGCTGTTGCACGAACGCGCGGTGGCGGTGCTCGATGGCAAGCCTCCGCTGGTGCGCGTGATTGCGCTGAACGAGCGCGCACAGCAGATGGGGATGGAAGTAGGCATGACGAAATTGCAGGCGGCAATTTTTGCCGACGCGATTTTGCGCCAGCGCTCGCCCGAGCAGGAGAAAACAGCGCACTCCGCGTTGCTCGACATGGGGTTTGGCTTTTCGCCGCGCGTGGAAGATACAGCCGACGATCGCCTGCTGCTGGATTTGGCGGGGCTGGAACGGTTGCATGGTTCTGCCGCAAACATGGCACGCGAATTGGCCGCGCGTATCAGCGCAGCAGGATTGGAAGGTAACGTCGCAGTCGCCGCCAATCCGGATTCGGCGATGCATGCCGCTTGCGGCTTTACCGGCGTCACTGTGATTGCCCCAGGCGAAGAGACTCGGCGACTCGGGGTGCTGCCACTGAATGTGCTGCTGGATTCCTTCAACCTGTCGCGTTCGTCAAAACAATCGAGTGCTGCGCGTGAGCGCGAAAAGCTGCGCGAGCAGATGCTCGACACGCTGGAACGCTGGGGCGTACGCGACTTCCGTATGCTGGCGCTGCTGCCGGAACATGCGCTGGCCTCGCGGTTGGGAGAAGCGGGAGCACGGCTGCAACGGCTGGCACGCGGCGCCGAGATGCGTACTCTGACATTGTGCGAGCCGGAATCTTGTTTTGAAGAGATGCTGGAACTGGAGTCGCCGGTCGAGACCCTGGAACCGCTGTCGTTCGTTCTCAATCGGCTGCTGGAGCAGTTATGCGCTCGTTTGGAATCACGGGCACTGGCCGCACACGAATTGCGAATTCGGCTGCAACTGGAGCGGCGCGTGGCCGACGAGGAAATTACGACAACTCAGGAGTTGATTGCATCCGCATCTGACAATGGGGTAGATGGCGCATTGGTTGAACGACGGCTGCGGCTGCCCGTGGCCATGCGCGATGCCAAGGTCTTCCTCAAGCTGCTGCACCTAAACCTGTCTGCGCACCCTCCTGGCGCTCCGGTGGTGAAGTTGTGGATCACAGCCCAACCAGCCCCTCCCCGCGCCGCACAACGTGGCCTGTTCCTGCCGCTCACGCCGGAAGCGGAAAAGCTGGAGATCACACTGGCGCGCATTATTTCTATCGTGGGCGAGCACCGCGCAGGAATCGCCCGCCTGCTGGACTCGCACCGCCTGGACGCCTTCGTTATGGAGCGGTTTTCTGCCACCGAAGAGCCGAATGGTTCATCTCCTACATTGTCGGATATGACTGACACGCCATCCTATGCCCTGCGCATTTTTCGTCCTGCCCGCCAACTTAAGGTGCGCACTGCCGATGGCCGCCCCTGGGCAATTCAAAGCAGGTCAGAAGCAGATCAAGCGCCGCTGCAAGGAAAAGTTCTGTGGTCCGCCGGGCCCTGGCGATGCTCGGGAGAGTGGTGGGGTGAGCGCGCTCCGGCAAACCAGGAACAAGGCCCGTGGGACCGCGAAGAGTGGGACGTCGCCCTGCAAAGCCAGGGCGATAGCAGTGTAGGACTCTATCGCATTTACCGCGACACCGGCAGCGGCCAATGGTTTGCTCACGCGAGCTATGACTAGAAGCTATCTGTCTTGAAAGGGCACGGCTTCAGCCGAGCCGGTGGAAGCACCACGCTTTAGCGTGGTGGAAAAGAACCCTCATCGGAATCGGGGCTTTAGCCCCTGAGGTATTCGCCTCGCGATAATTAAGATGATCTGTAATTACGTCGAACTTCACGCGCGGTCGGCCTTCAGCTTTCTCGAAGGAGCCTCTGTGCCCGAGGAGTATGCCGAGGCCTGCGCTGCGCAGCAGATGTCTGCCATGGCGCTGCTCGATCGCGACGGGAGTGTATGGCGCGCCGCGTTTTTATTTCGCGGCGAAGAAGCTCAACATTCGAGCCCACATCGGGGCGGAGATCACTTCCCTGCTTAAATCCCCGCCCAACCAACAGATGGTTGGACGGGCTACCCCATCTTCTTCTGACGACAGGGTGGAAAACGAAAGATCGGTGGGTGCCCCATCCTTGTCGCCGTCTTTTGGCGACAGGGTAGGAACAGAGATTGCGCCGGCTCTGCCGCGCATTTCCTTGCTGTGCGCTTCTCGCGAGGGATACCAGAACCTGTGCCGCCTCATCACTCGCACTAAGCTCCGCGCGCCGAAATATCCGGCGTCACTTCCGAAACGTAACCAGGTTTCCGACGAGCTAATCCTGCATTCCCAAGCCGTAGCTTCGCTTTCCGATCTCGCCGAATTTGCCGACGGTCTGATCTGCATAACCGGGGGCGCCGAAGGCCCGCTCACGCACGCGCTGGCACACGGCGGAGTTGCCGAGGCACGACGCACGCTTGAACAGCTGATCTTTATTTATGGGCGCGAAAACGTCTATGTCGAGTTGCAGCGGCATTACAACCGCGAGCAGGAGGCGCGCAACCAGGCGGTGATTTCGCTGGCGCGCAGCCTCGGCCTGCCGCTGCTGGCAACCCAGGGCGCGCAATATGCCAAGCCGGAGGAGCGCCAGATTCTCGATGTGTTCACCTGCATCCGCAATCATTGCAAGCTCGATACCGCGGGCCGCTTGCTGGCAAATAACAGCGAGCGTTATGTCAAGAGTCCTCAGCAAATGCTGCGCCTGTTTGCCGACTTGCCAGAAGCAACCGCCAACACGGTCGAGCTCTCGTCGCGTCTGGAGTTCACGCTGGAAAACCTGGGCTACGAGTTTCCGCGATATCCCGTAAGCCAGGGCGAAACGATGGACTCCTTTCTTCGCGAACGCGCTTACGAAGGCGCGCGCGACCGTTATCTGCGGCCCGGACAAAGCGAGCTCTGGCAGCGAGCACGCCGACAGATCGAGCGCGAACTGGCGCTGATTGAAAAGCTCAAGCTTGCTGGATACTTCCTCATCGTCTGGGACATTGTGCAGTACTGCCGCAAGCAGAACATCCTGGTACAGGGACGCGGCTCGGCAGCCAACAGCGCGGTGTGTTATTCGCTGGGCATTACCGCGGTCGATCCCGTCGGCATGGAGCTGCTCTTCGAGCGCTTCTTATCGGAAGAACGTGGCGAGTGGCCCGACATCGATCTCGACCTGCCCAGTGGCGATCAGCGCGAGAAGGCCATTCAATATGTATACGAGCGCTACGGCAAGCTCGGCGCCGCCATGACTGCCAACGTCATTACCTATCGCGGTCGCTCCGCCGCACGCGAGGTCGGCAAATCGCTCGGCTTCGATGAAGAAACCCTGGGCCGCCTCGCCGGGCTGGTGAGCTCGTGGGAGTACAAGGATCCCGGCGACACGCTGGAGCGCCAGTTTCGTGATGCCGGATTTGACCTGCGCCATCCCCGCATACGCAAATTCTTCGAACTGTGCCTGGCGATTCAGGATTTGCCGCGCCACCTGGGCCAGCACTCCGGCGGCATGGTCATCTGCCAGGGGCAGCTCGATTCCATTGTTCCGCTGGAGCCGGCGACTATGCCGGGCCGCGTGGTGGTGCAGTGGGACAAGGAAGACTGCGCCGACCTCGGCATCGTGAAGGTCGATCTGCTAGGGCTGGGCATGATGGCCGTGCTGGAAGAGTCCATTACCCTCATTCGCGACCACTATAAAGAAGATGTGGATCTTGGCCAAGCTGCCGGCCGACGATCCTGTCGTCTACGGCACATTGCAGAAGGCCGACACCGTTGGAATGTTCCAGATCGAAAGCCGGGCGCAGATGTCGTGCCTGCCCCGGCTGCATCCCACACGCTTCTACGACATTGTGGTACAGGTGGCGATTATCCGTCCTGGGCCCATCGTCGGCCAGATGGTGAATCCCTACCTGATGCGCCGCCAGGGACGGCAGAAGGTTGTGTATCCGCATCCATCGCTCGAGCCAGTGCTGGAACGCACATTAGGCGTGCCGCTGTTTCAGGAACAACTGCTGCGGGTCGCAATGATTGCCGCCGGATTTACCGGAGGCGAGGCGGAAGAACTGCGACGTGCGTTCGGCTTCAAGCGCAGCGAGAAACGCATGCGCGACATCGAAGTGAAGCTGCGTGCCGGAATGGACCGCAACGGCATTACCGGCGCCGCGCAAGAAGAGATCCTGCAATCCATCACCTCGTTCGCGCTTTATGGGTTCCCTGAGTCGCACGCCGCCAGCTTTGCCCTGATTGCCTATGCCAGCGCGTGGCTCAAATGCCACTACCTGGCGGCCTTCACGGCGGCGCTGCTCAACAATCAGCCCATGGGGTTCTATTCCCCGGCAACGATTGTCAAAGACGCGCAGCGACACGGACTGAAGGTGAAGCCCATCGATGTCACAGTGTCAGACTGGGCGTGTACGCTGGAAGAAGAGTCGAAAAGCTTCACCACAGAGACACAGAGCACACAGAGCACACAGAGGATTTCGGATCCAATTTTGAAGGGGCACGCCTTTAGGCGTGCCGACACTGTTTCCTCTTGTTCCTATAAGCCGGCTTTAGCTGGCGACAAACACGAGGAATTTTTCGCCACTGAGACACGGAGCACGGGGAGGCATTCTGATCCGATTTCTCCGTGCCCTCCGTGCCTCGGTGGTGAGATTGTTTTTCCGAACACGCTTGAAGGCTCACCCCTTCAAGGCAGCTTCGCTCTTCGCATGGGACTTCGTTATGCGCGTGGACTTCGCGAGGAGTCGGCGCGTGCCATCATTCGCGAGCGCAATCGCTCTCCGTTTACCTCGATTGCCGATCTTGCCTATCGCGTGCCCGAGCTGCGCCGTGACGAAATGGTGTTGCTGGCTTCGATCGGAGCGCTGAATGCCATCGACTGCAAAACAGACGAAGACCCCTTGCAGGAGGTGAAGCAGACGAAGCGAAAGTTTCACCGTCGCGATGCCTTGTGGCAGGTGGAGCGGGCGGCACGTTTTGCCGGGCCGTTGCTCGAGAGCATTCCCGAGAGCGACCCCGCATCTCCACTAGCGCAAATGACCGCGGAAGAACGGCTGGTCGCCGACTTCCATGGCACCGGGCTGACGGTAGGACCGCATCCACTGGCGTATCGTCGCGACGACCTCCGGCGGGCGCGCATTGTTTCGGCATACGATCTAACGCAGATTCCCAATGGTCGGCGCGTGCGCACAGCGGGATGCGTCATCGCGCGGCAGCGACCCGGCACGGCGAAGGGCTTCGTCTTTCTCAGCCTGGAAGATGAGACTGGCATCAGCAACGCGATCATCACTCCCGATCTGCTGGACAATAATCGCATCCTTATTCTTTCGGAAAAATTTCTGCTGCTGGAGGGCATCCTGCAAAACCAGGAGGGCGTGGTTTCGGTGAAAGTGGATCGTGTGCGACCGCTTCGCGAAGCTTACATCACTGAACCAGTGGACATCACCGACGCCGCTGTGCGCTCCCACGATTTTCACTAAAACCGCTGCTCTTGTCGGCAGTCCGCTTTAAGATCAACAACTTAGGAGGATGCCCAGCTTAGCCTCTGCCCCGCTATTCAACCTGCCCTAACCCGAATTTCTCACCAGTAGTAAACAACCACCAGTAATTCACAGTAGAAAAAGGCCGTCTTTTCAGGCATAACTGCGGTGTGAAACGAAGTCGATGCCCGAAAAAGAAACGGCCTTTCTCATGACAGAGTGTACGCAAGAATCGTTCGCGTTTGCAGATCATTTTTCGCGGCGGGTGGTAGCCAACTTCGATGGCGCCCGCATGACCAGCGACGGAGGCGGCCTGCTGTTGCGCCGCACCAACCGCAAGATCGGCTTGCTCGCGCGGGCGGCGGCCTGCTTTCGGGATGGGCGGGACCCGGCACGGGTCGAGCACCCGGTGGGCGAGATGCTGGCGCAGCGCGTCTACGGGCTGGCGCTGGGCTATGAAGATCTCAACGATCATGAGCAACTGCGCCACGATCCCCTGCTGGCCGTGTTGGCCGGCCAGCGCGAACTGGAATCACCGCTGGCCGGCAAGAGCACGCTCAACCGCATGGAGTTGACGCCGGCGGCGGCCGCCGATCGCTATCACAAGATCAGCTACTCGGCCGAGCAGTTGGACACGCTGCTGGTGGATATTTTCTTGGAAGCGCACGCGACCGCGCCAGCCGAGATCGTGCTCGATCTGGATGTCACCGACACCCCGTTGCACGGCGAGCAGGAAGCGCGCTTCTTCCACGGCTACTACGGCGAGTACTGTTACTTGCCGCTGTACATCTTCTGCGGCGAGCATCTACTGTGCGCCCGCCAGCGGGCTTCGAACCAGGACGCCAGCGCAGGCGCGCTCGCCGAAGTGAAACGCATCGTGGGCCAGATTCGGCAGCGCTGGCCGGAGGTGAAAATCATTCTGCGCGCCGATTCCGGCTTCTGCCGCGAGGAGCTGATGGCTTGGTGCGAAGCTGAGCCCGTGCACTATGTTTTCGGCTTGGCGCGCAACTCGCGGCTGGAGGCGGAAATCGCCGCCCTCATGGCCGCGGCCCAGCGCGAACACCAAAAGACGCAGCAAGCCGCCCGCGTCTTCGGCGAGTTCTCCTATCAGACGCGCAGCAGTTGGTCGTGCGCCCGCCGCGTGGTGGCCAAGGCCGAGTATCTCGACAAAGGCCCCAACCCGCGCTTCGTGGTGACTTCGCTGAGTCCCACAGAGTGGGAGGCGCGCGCTCTCTATGAACAGCTCTACTGCGCCCGCGGCGAGATGGAAAACCGCATCAAGGAGCAGCTCAGTCTGTTCGCCGATCGCATGAGCGCCGCCACCCTGCGCGCCAACCAGTTGCGGCTCTACCTGTCGTCGTTGGCCTATGTGCTGCTGCACGCTCTGCGGCGGCTGGCCTTGGCGGGCACCGTGTGGGCGCGGGCCCAGGTGAACACCATCCGACTGCGGCTGCTCAAGATTGCCGCCGAGGTGCGCCTCAGCGCCCGCCGTATCTATCTGCGTTATCCCCGCGCATATCCCTGGAAAGCGCTGTTCGCCGCGGCCTGGTCGGCTTTGCGCTGTTGAGGGCAGCGCGGCGGTTGTGCCAACCTCAGGCGGGCGGCAGTTGCGGTCTCCACGCGCCCAAAAATGTCGCCTCCAGCCACCGCCTTGGCCATCACCCGTGCACCACTGCCGCTAACCACTCCCTGCCGCCTACACCGATCGCTCTCGGCCGCCCCATCCGACCCCTGGCTCAGTTATCGATCATCTGGTGAGAAATTCGGGCTAACCGCGCCTCCCAGGGGCTCACATTTTATAAATTTTTCTCTTGCATAGCGCTTTATTCCGCAGTACTCTGTCACGGTGCGGAGGGAGTAATCGTTTCGGTTACTACTCGGAGGCTTTGCACCGATAGTGTCTGATGACGTGCGTGTCCTCAGCTAAGCAATTGTGCAACTGAAACTGGCTCCCCTCACGTGTTGCGATTCGGAGTCGCTCCCATCACGATTTCGGATCGGTTCGAATGTGCGTCATCGAGGAGGAAACTCAAGTGAAGACAGCTGCCTTTGCCCTATTCGTCGTGCTGGCCAGTTCTCTGTCCGCATTCGGCGCTGCTTCTTGTACCGTAACCAGCTACGACAATTATCTCGGTCCCGGATTCTCTTGCGGAATCGACGACAAAACCTTCCAGAATTTCTCGTACTCGACCGCGGGTACGAATCACCTGCCGCCCAGCAGCATAACGGTAAATCCCATCACCACCCCCTTCAACCCTGGTTTCCTGTTCAATGCTCCTTGGGGAGTACAGTCAGGCGAGACCCAAGACTCATTGATTGGGTTCACCGCCACCGTGAATCCGGGCGGTGCCTTGATCAACGATCTTAGCCTCGCTATATTCGGCGCGGCCATCGTTGGAAGCGGCCAGGTGAGCGTTGCTGAAACTTATTGCTTGGGAGATACCTTTGCTGACTTATGCAGCCATGGAACTGAGGGCACATTGCTTACTATCCTCAACGGCAGCATAAGCAGGCTGACTGACAGCGTAAGCTTCGATCCGGTGAGCGTTGTCGATGTAGTGAAGGACATTACCTTGCTTGGCGGCTCGAACGGAAGTGCGGCGCTGGTTTCGGGTGTGCAGAACCAGTTCTCGGAAGTCCCTGAACCCGGCAGCCTGATGTTGTTGGGCTCTGGCATTGCAGGTCTGGCAGGCGTGCTGCGCCGAAGGGCGAAGCTCTAACTTCAACCTTGGGCGTGCGAGAACTTGGGCGTGCGGCCATGAAAGCCCACGCACGCCCAGACGCTCTCACGCTTTATAAGTTTTTCCCTTGAATTTAGATGAACTCGGGGGTACTCTGTCGTGGCGCGGAGGAAGTAATCGTTTTGGGTTACTACTTGGCGGCGGCGTGCGCGTCGTTGGGTAGTGCAACCAGATACAAACGAGTGCTTGCCATTCCCTTCACGCGCTCCGATTCGAAGTCGCTGCCGTCGCGATCCTCGAACCTATCGAATGTGTACCATTGGAGGAGGCTCATGAGCTGCTTGGAAATGAAGTGTGGCCGAATCGCCTTGTTGCTGTCGGCATTTGTGCTGGCCAGTGCTCTGTCCGCATTCGGCGCTGCTTCTTGCACCGTAACCAGCTACGACAATTATCTCGGTCCCGGATTCTCTTGCGGAATCGACGACAAAACCTTCCAGAACTTCTCGTACTCGACTGCGGGTACAAACCTGATGCCGGCCAGCAGCATCACGGTAAATCCCATCACCACCTTCCACAATCCGGGTTTCCTGTTCAATGCTCCTTGGGGAGTACAGGCAGGCGAGACCCAAGGTTCATTGATTGGATTCACCGCCACTGTTGATCCGGGCGGTGCCTTGATCAACGATCTTAGTCTTGCTATGTTCGGCGCGGCCGTCGTTGGAAGCGGCCAGGTGAGCGTTGCCGAAACTTATTGCTTGGGGGATACCTTTGCCGACTCATGCGCCAATGGAATTCAGGGCTCATTGCTTACTATCCTCAACAGCGGCCAAAGCAAGCTGACTGACAGCGTAAGCTTCGCCGGGGTGAGCGTGGTCGATGTAGTTAAGGACATTGAGCTGGTTGGCGGTGCGAATGGAAGCGCGGCGCTGGTCTCGGGTGTGCAGAACCAGTTCTCGGAAGTTCCGGAACCCGGCAGCCTGATGCTGTTCGGCTCCGGCATCGCATGTCTGGCGGGCGTGATGCGCCGCTGGGTCAAGCTCTGAGACCGGGTTCCTCATCCTCTTTGTCTTGCTTGGGATCGGTCCCGTGGTTGTCGGTAGAGCATCGTGCGGGTTTAGGGCTTCGTGAAGTTCGTATCCTCTTGTGTAGCTAGTGTTTTCCAGGGACGGTTTGTGCGCACCGTCCCTTTCTCTTCTGCAAAACGTGTCGAGCATCTTCCTACAACTTCTTCAGGCTAAATCCTTTCCCATCACGATCTTGAAAGGAAGGACCAGCCGCCTGCCCCGGGAAAGAGGTTTTTACGAATTTTTTCCTTGCACAGAGCAGCCAAACAGGGGTACTCTTCTCGGACGCGGAGGGAGTAGTGGTTTCGGTTACTACTCGGAGGCTCTGTATCGGTTTTGTCTGACGATGTGCGTATCGTTCAGAACAATAATCGATACAGAATGATAGTGCTGACGTTTCCCTCACGCGCTGCGATTCGAAGCCGCTCCTATCGCGGATCTCTCGAATCGATGTAGTGTGCGGAAGTCCATCGAATGTGCGTAAGTCCACTGGAGGAAGCTCATGAGCTGCTTGGAAACAAAGACTGCCCGAATTCTCTCGATGCTGTTGGCATTTGCGCTGGCTGTGCCGCTGGCGAACGCCACCATTCTGAACAACGGCGACAACCTGCCGCCGGATCAGCTGACGGCGGGCGGAAATCTAATGGGCATGACGTCTGGCACCATTACCACCCAGACTTGGTCAGCTAACTACACCGAATGGGTCTATTCCGATCCCAATAACACGTTCTGTGCTGGCTGCCTTGACTTCGTGTATCAGTTCACGAACAATCCAAACAGCCAGGACGTGCTGGAGCGCTTCACCGGCTTCTCGTACGGCGCATTCAAAATCGACGCCGGTTATGATCCGAATTCCGGAGGCCGCGCTCCCGGCACCGTGAGCCGCAGCAACAATGGCTTTGTGCTCGGCTTCAACTATCTTGGCAGCGACATTCAGCCGGGTGAAACCACTCCTCTGCTGATTGCCCAGACGGATGCAACCAACTTCGTTTCTGGATTCTTGACCGCCCAGGACGGAAATGCCGGATATGCCGAAGGCTTTGCGCCGGGAGTTCCTGATCCCGCCACCCTCGGCCTGTTGGGCAGTGGTCTGGCAGTTGCCGGAAGCGTACTGCGCCGCCGGCGCTTGCTGTAGTTTGTAGCTGTAGCCTCTCGAGTAGTAAAGAATGTAAGGGATGGTGTGTGCGCACCATCCCTTTTCTCTGTCTGCTAGACCAATCTCCAGGAATTGTCAGTGACGCATACCGGGCGATAAACCGCTCGCTGCAGAGGCGAGCCGTCGGGTTCGCTGGAGTCGAAGGGAGTCCGCAATTAGCCTTCACTAACAACCGGCAACTGACCAGTGGCAACTATTTCTTCTCGCCGCTGGTAGCTCGATTCTTCGCGTGTCATCCCGAGCGCAGTGAGGGATCCGCAGTTGTCTTTCGCTCGCTGCTAGTTGCTCGTCGCTCGCAACTTCGCGTACTCCGCCTTGGCTTGCCGGTAGATGGGAATGTCGGGGTCGGCATCTTTCCAGAGAGTGAGAAAGTCCTGATACGAGTTGCGCGCGGCATCTTCGTCACCCATCATGGCTTGTGCGCGACCAAGCTGAAGATACGATAGAGGCGCGATTATAAACTTTCGTAGAATGCCGGGATGATCAACCATTTTTTGGAACTCCGTAGCGGCTTCGTGTCCATTGCGTAGTTTGAGATAGGCAAGACCGCGTATGTATGCTGGAGAAAGCGGCACAAACCTCTCATCCGGGGCAAGTGCCAGATCGTAGGTCAGTGCAGATCTCAGGATTTCTACTGCTCGCTCCGGTCGTTCATCATGCAATTCAATCGCGGCGCGGATTGCGGGAAGCTCGTATTTCTGCACCACCGTATCCATGGGCGACTCCTTATCAATAATCTCCACCAGCTCCTCAGCTTGCTTTACTGCTCCGGCTCTGGCAAAGGCTAACCCCAATTCTCGCCTAACCTCGCTTGTGGGATTCGCTGTCAATGCTCTATCTGCTATTTGTCTCGCCCGCACAGGATTTCCGATTTCAGCCTCCCTTAGCGCCGTGTCAGCTAACGTCGCGGCTGAATTCGGTGAAAAGTTGCGCATTGCGGAATAAAATCCGAGGGCAGCCCGGAATTGTCCACGGTAAACGGCGGCGTCACCCTGCTGCTGGATCGCCCAGTCCTTTGCTTCAGGCCTTTTTAATGCCCAGGAGATTTGCTCTTGCATGCCCGCGCTGTCGTGCTGCAGGGCAGCTATTAAGTAGCGACAACGTCGGAGCGTCCAGTCATCTAGTCCGTGTGCTGTTGCTTCATCAAATACAGCCTTGGCTTCTTCGAGTCGATTCATAAAAATCAACGGCAGCATGAAAACGAAATAGCTCTGAATGCTGGGCGAAAGGCGCACCGCCTCGCGAGCCTGGAATATAGCCTGCTCCTGTTGTCCAAGGAACCTTAAGGACACAGAAAGACCCTGATGCGGGTATACATCCGCAGGAAAAATTCGTAGCCACTCCGCATAGATCGCATTGGCCTTCTCCAACTCTCCCGAGACGAAGGTGCAATAAGCTGCCTCAACCCGCCACTGAGAACGCTGACTCAAGCGACTGCGCAAAGGGAACGCCGTGGTGATATTACTTGCTGCTAACGAAAATTCACGGCGATTGTGGTAGGTCGCCCCGAGGCTGAGGTAGGCTATCGCGAAACTAGGATCCAATTCCACGGTGCGCTTGAACTCTGGGATCGCAGCCGCGTCACCTTGCTCAGATCTGAGGCGCAAGGCTTGGCTAAACGCATGCAATACTTCCAACGACCCGCTCGTCTCGGTATCCAATTGAGTATTAAACCTTTTTAGCGACTCTTCTGGCTCGCCCAGCTCGCGCCGCAGTTGATGGCCTGCCATTCCAAGCGTCTTGACAATCTGATTGCGATCATTGGTTTCCCTCTCCACCTTCGCCAAGCTTCTTCCGGAATGACAGTCCAAAGCGTTTAGCATGATGTGGTAATAGTTGCCTGCATTGGCAATGGACGCGGTAACGTATGCCCTGCTATCGCTGCGCAGGCAGACCTGGCGCGCCAGCTCGGGGGTCAGTTTCGCGCCCGAAGGAGCGTACATAGGCGACACATCGGTAACGTTGAGTAGCTTTAAGGTGTCGAGTACCTTGCTGGGATAAAGCAAGGTCAGATACGGCGACTCTCGTAACTCCTGCCTCGAGGGGCCAGTCCAAGGCATCATCGATCACGGTGTCGCCGGTGGTATTGATGAAATGAGCCACTACAACGGTGTCTTTGTCCGTGAGCTTGATCTGTGCTCGCGAGCGCCAATAGAGCGAGCCCGCGACCACGACTGCAATAAGCAGAGCGGCGGCCGCGTACCATTTCCACTTCCTTGCAGTCTGAAGTCGTGGTTTCGGCGCTCTAAGTTCCTGCAAGGCGGCGTGCATGTCCACGGCGGATTGATAGCGGTGTTCACGGTCCTTCTCCAGTGCCTTGTCGATCGTCGCGACGAATCTTGGAGGCAGTGCAGGATTCAGTTCGCGCGCCGGCAAAGGTGGCTCTTTGAGGATAGCGTTTTCCACCACGGCTGCTGTTTCGCCGCTGAATGCTCGCTGTCCGGTGGCCATCTCCTACAGGACAAGGCCGAAGGAGAAGATGTCAGTGCGGGCGTCCAGCGCGTCACCGCGCACCTGCTCGGGCGACATGTAGCCGGCGGTGCCCAGGGCGACGCCAAACCGGGTAAGGGTTGCGTCCGGCGAGCTGCGGGATAGAAGGGGAGCGCCTTTGCAACGCTTCGAACGCGAGGCGCGCGCCGCGTCGTCGCTCGACCATCCCAACATCTGCACGGTTTACGAAGTCGAAGAACACGATGGGCAGCCCTTCATCGTCATGCAGTTGTTACAGGGTGAGACACTGCGCGACCGGCTGGCGGCGCTCGCTGCTGTACAAAACAAGTTGCCCCTCGATCAGTTGCTGGACATGGCCATTCAGATCTGCGAGGGACTTCAGGCAGCGCACGCCAAGGGCATCATCCATCGCGACATTAAGCCGGCCAACATCTTTCTGACCAGTTCGGGGCAGGTGAAGATTCTCGACTTCGGACTGGCGAAGCTGGTGGAGCAAGTGCCGGCGGTGAGCCCGGCGAATGAAGATCGTGAATTGAAGGGGCGCGGCTTCAGCCGCGCCATTGCGGCCTCCGCCTTTGAGGGGAGCGAGGTTCAGCCCCGATTGGCGCCGAACCTCGCGTCTCCTGAGAATAATGATACCGGTGACGACGCGCCTAAGCGACGGGATCGCTCGCCAGATCCGCAGGCAGGAACTTCAGTGCTACATGACGGCCGAGTTTCAGGTCCTCGGCTTTATAGACCATGCCCATTCCACCGCCGCCGATGACCGCCAGCACCCGATAGTGCGACACCTTCTTGCCGATGAGGTTTGCGGCCTCAGGCTGGGTTCGCACCGCAACGGCTCCGGCCTGTTCTGACGGCTGACTGTTGGCAACCGTCAACTGTTCCACCGACTCCACCAGAACCATCAGCCGGTAGCCGCGACGGGGAAAAGTCTGGATGTATTTGGGTTCGTCGGCGTTGTCACCCAACACCCGGCGCAGGTTCTTCACAGCGGCGTTGATGCTGTGATCGAACTCGACAACCGTGTCGTTCGGCCAAAGCTTCTTCTTGATCTCTTCGCGCGGGACCAGTTCGCCCTCGCTCTCGATCAGCATCCGCAAGATTTGCAGCGGCTGCTCCTGCAACACCATTTCGGTATTGCCGTTCCGCAGTTCTCCGGTGGGCAGGTTTAGTTCAAAGTTTCCAAAGCGGACTCGAGCTGAGGACGCGCGCTGCATGGGCAGGTTACAACCCGGGGAGCGTGGCTTAAGTATGCGAGAGTTTATCACTGGCGCGAAGCAGCGCCAAGCGGGCAGGTTCAGACGAAGCTCGCGGCGAACCGTTCGCTAAGCAGCACTGGCCCAGTTACTTGCCCGATTTCACCTCCATTTCACCTGCATTTCGCACGCAGTGCATTGTTTCGAAATCGCCCTTGGCGCACACTCCCGCCATTGTGGAGCGTCGGCTCCGCGCAATTCAACCCAGAATGAAGAGGAAGTATGAAACACAGGAATTGGAATCGGACGCTACTTGGCACGTATTTGGCTCTGGCAATCGGCTTCTTGCTGATTCCGATCGCGCAGGCGCAGACCTTCAACGTAATTCACGCCTTCACCGGCCGACCAGATGGGGCAAACCCAAGTGCCGGCTTGACATTGGGTCGCGACGGAAATCTGTATGGCACCGCTGGAATGGGAGGAAGTGCAGCCAATGCCGGCACCGTCTACCGCCTGAAACACGCTGGATCCGCATGGATCCTCGAGGTCCTCTACTCATTTAAGGACATTCCGGACGGGGCTGGGCCATCCGGAAGAGTAACTTTCGGCCCGAATGGCGCTCTGTATGGTACGACCGCCCTCGGCGGCGTAAATTACTCTTGCACTTTCCAGAGCCAGACATATGGCTGCGGCACGGTGTTTAAGCTTGTGCCTCCCGTGCATATCTGCCGAACGATTTCATGTCCCTGGACTGAAAGCGTGTTGTACAGGTTCGGGAGCGACGGAACGTACCCATTTGGCGACCTCACATTTGATCAACCGGGCAACATCTACGGTACAACCACAGAAGGCGGTGCGGGGCAATGCACTGATTTCCTTCACTCTCATGTTGGTTGCGGCACCGTCTACAAGCTAAGCATCTCTGCCGATGGCTGGACGAGTAACGTTCTGTACGCGTTTCAAGGCCCGAGCGACAACTATGCCGATGGTGTATTCCCCCAGAGCGGAGTGATCTTCGATGCTGCGGGGAATCTCTACGGCACAGCGGCCAGGGGCGGGTTGGGCGGCTACAACGGCTATGGCGTGGTTTACAAATTGGCACCCGCAACAGGTGTTTGGAGTCAAAGCGTCCTCTACAGCTTCACGGGTGGAACTGATGGCAGCATCCCCATGGGAGGTTTGGTCTTTGATAGTGCTGGAAATCTCTATGGCACCACAATCTACAACAGTGGACTCAGTGGAGGCGGTACTGCTTTCGAATTGACAAGCTCGAAGGGCAGTTGGAGTTTCACTCCCCTGTACGACTTTTCGGGCAATGGTGGCCCGGTCGCCAACCTCACGATGGATGCGGCTGAAATCTCTTCGGCACCACCTATAGTGACGGTGCCTACGGATACGGCTCGGTTTTTAAATTGAGCCAGTCGAGTAGCGGCTGGACCTACACCTCACTGCACGACTTTACCGGCGGCAGCGATGGTGGCACACCGTATTCCAGCGTGCTAATCGACGCCAACGGCAACCTCTACGGCACCGCATCGGCGGGCGGAGACCTCAATTGCAACGACGGGTCGGGCTGCGGCACCGTCTGGTCGATCAAGCCCAACTGATGTGTGAGTCCGGCTTCATCGAGCCGAACCACGCGGTTTAGGATGCGCACTCATTGTGCGCTGATGTCGAAGTACTGCTCACTCGCTTCCGTCTTGCACACGTCGCGGTGGAACAGCGGCTTTCGTCGCCACCAAAACCAAAAGTAAGAAGAGGAAAGGAGAATCATGACAACAGAAGCCTGCAACCTATTCACACGACCTATCGCGGCAGAGCGTGAGTCAGCCCGATGGACCGTAGCACTAACAATTTGTGCCTTGGCTTTAGGAATTTCTGCTAGAGCGCAGACCATACTCACCACCGACTCTGGCATTTCCGCAACTGCGCAGACCTTCATCACCTTCGACCCCCCCCGGCTCCGTGCTCACCGAAGCTCTCGCCATCAACAACGCGGGAACAATCACGGGAGCCTTTGCCGATGCGAATAATCGGGCTCACGGATTTGTCCGCGATGCTGACGGCACCATCACCAGATTTGACGTTCCCGGCGAAGGCACTGGCAATGGTCAAGGCGTCAACTCCGCCTATAGCATCAACCCGCAAGGAGAGATTACGGGCTCCTACACCGACGATGCTTACGTGTACCACGGCTACCTGCGCGCTCGTGACGGCAGCTTCACCACCTTCGACGCGCCGGGCGCGGGCTCCGGCGAAGGCCAGGGTATGTTGGCCCTTGCGATCAACCCGGCAGGGGAGATTGCTGGACAGTACGATGACGCCAATGGCGTATGGCATGGTTTCGTGCGCGCGCGCGACGGCACCATCACGACCTTCGATGCTCCTGGCGCTGGCACATTACCCGGCCAGGGAACGTTGGTGTCACCGGTGGACGGCATCAACCCAGGGGGAGCAATCTCGGGAGGTTACGTCAATCAGGGCAGCCTAAACGATGGTACGCAGGTATTCCGCGGCGCGGTGCGCGCTCCCGATGGCACCATTACGGAGTTCGACGTCCCGGGCGCGGGTAATGGCCCCGGCCAAGGCACCGACGTTGGCGGAATTAACCCGGCAGGGACGATTGAGGGGAACTACATTGACCCCAGTAGCGTGAGTCACGGCTACGTGCGAGCGCCTGACGGCGCCTTCACGACGTTCGACGTTGCGGGGGCGGGCGCAGGCCCTGGCCAGGGTACCTTTCCGGCGAACATCAACGAGCCGGGGGACATCGCTGGATTCTACGTTGATGCGAACGGTCTGGCGCACGGCTTCTTGCGCCTTAAGCAGGGAGCCATCACTCCCTTCGATGTTCCAGGCGCAGCGCAAGGTACTGTTCCGTTCTGTAACAACGCGAGCGATGCGATCACGGGATTTTATTTTGACGCCAATGGTGTGTCCCACGGCTTCCTTCGCACACCCCATAACAAGAAATAGCGTTGGTATCGATGTTCACAGGGCGCGGCTTCAATGCCGCGCCTCTTCTTGTATGCGGCGCATTCCGGTTTTGGGAATCTCTACCACCTTCGTAACCTCGGCGCCGCACTTTTCCCGTGCAGGTCACTTCAGCAACTTATAAACTACCTCCGAGGACACCGAAGAGTGCCCCTCGGGGCGAATCCCGCTAAGTTCTTTGAAAATTAGAATTTGCCTGTAAGTGTCTGGGACTCAGGATTTTGCCGCGACAAATGCGCTAAGTGATTGAAAACAAATATCTAGCGTGAAAAGATTTTTGTGTGCGCCGGCCTCCCCTTCTGTTGCGTGAACTGGAGTAAGTTCTTTCAAATCTGTTAAGTACGTGTAAGCCGCAGCGGCTCAAGCGTTTGCACGAAAAAAGTCGGCTATGTCGCAGAAAACACAAGGTTGGCGCAACAAGATTTTTTGTGATGTAGCTCACAGCTATGGGACACTGCGGCGGCTACCGCACCAAGCATTAGCGACCCACTGAGAGCTGATGGCTGAAGGCTGAAGGCTGAAGGCTGATAGCTGGCGGCTGACGGCTGGTAGCTGGCAGCCTGCGGGCTGGAACATAAAGAGCCAATGGCAAAAGGCCAAAAGCAAAGAGCGAATAGCGGAATTTCTGGCGCGCCCGGAGAGATTCGAACTCCCGACCTATTGCTCCGGAGGCAATCGCTCTATCCAGCTGAGCTACGGGCGCGTTGCTAACCGATTATACGCGAGACAGCCTGGCAGCTACGCGACTTCCGCCAGCCGCGACCGCACTGCGTGCCGCGCAAGTTCGTTGGCCTCGTAGTTCTCTTCCCGGCGAATGTGCGCGATCGAGAACTCCAGCGACCGCGCCAGCTTGCGGCAGATCCAGTTGAGGGAATAGAGGCGCGGGCTGCGGCAGACATACTGCCCATTCATCTGTTTTACGACGATCTCCGAGTCGGAGAACACATGCAGCGCCTTGGCTTTCGCCGCTAAGGCATGTTGCAGGGCTTCCAGCAGCGCGACGTATTCGGCGACATTGTTGTCCTGGTGGCCGATCCACTTCGCGATACGAGTGGTGTCGCCGCCGGCATCGTGAATCAGCACGCCGATCCCGGCTGGGCCGGGATTCCCGTGGCAGCCTCCGTCGACATAAGCGGTTAGCGCAGGCATTTGTCCCTTTCTACCGTCGTTCATTCGCCCGGATTCGTCAAGATGCTAAGTTGATTCCCCGGATCGGACGCTCAAAACATCGCGGTTCTGTGAAAAAGATGTGAATTATTGTAGAAAATTTTGGACGCCTGTCCCAGAACTTGTCTCTTTACTATCGCTTGGTGTGACCCGGATGACACACGCGATTATCTCACGTGTGCACACACCTTGGGCGTTGACTTTGTGAAGCCGTGTATTAGGATGACCTTCGTCGATGGTTGAAAAGAGAGGGCTTCTAAATCAGTCGCCCACTTGAAGTAGACCGAGCGATCGGTGAGCGAGGCGACTCGCGGAACCGCCAGACCCGAAAAAATCGACGGCGTTGCGAGATGTCCGCCGAGGTTTGGAACTGCGAAAGCGGTGATCGCGTCAAGGGCTGCGACGGTACTTGCGTCCACACCGGCAACTCTCTCGCAGGAGTTGACGGCTAGAGCATAACCAGTGTTGCAAGTCCACAGTCGACGGCCGAAAAGAGCGGGCTTCCATAATCAGTCGCCCACTTGAAGTAGGCTGAACGGTCGGTTGAGCGAGGCGACTCGTTGCAACCGCCAGACCCGAAAAAATCGACGGCGTTGCGAGATGTCCGCCGAGGTTTGGAACTGCGAAAGCGGTGATCGATCAAAGGGCTGCGACGGTACATGCGTCCACGCCGGCAACTCCCTCGCAGGAGTCGGCGGCTGGAGCATAACCAAGGTCGCAGCCTTTTCCATTTTGTGAGCGTATCCGCAACATTGCCCGGTCTTGGCGCTTCTCGCCATTTGCAAACTACCCCCACAATGGATACAACAGCAGAAGGCAGGATGGGTGTCTAATGAAAATTGCGGCTCGGCCGCGTGTCCTTTGAGGTGAACATGCAGAATTGGAAGAAGACTTTGGTTTTCGCCAGCATCGGGGCAGGAGCCGTACTCATACTCACCGGCCGCCGCGCCGTGGGGATGGGCTTTGCTGCCGCCGGTCTCACCATTCTTGCCAGCGAGTATCCCGAGAAGTTTGAGGCCGTTTGGGAGAACGCTCCCGACTACCTCCAGAAGGGCATGCAGATTTTCGGCACATTGCAGAAGCTGGGCGAGGGCTTCGTCGAAGAGGCCGAACGACGCGGCGCCAGCACCTGGCGCGACATGCGCGCCCAGTACGGGGATTAAGCGCCACTGAGAATGCTTACCGCCATCTGAAAAACCAAGATCGCCAAGGAGGCACAGAGGCCACGGAGGAAGATGGATCAGAGGTGTTGGTTCTCCGTGATCTCCGTGCCTCAGTAGCGAATTTCGCACTTTGTACCGCTCGACCCTTCTAACTGCGAGCAACTGCAGGTCCCTCACTTCTTTCGGGATGACAGCACAGATATCGGATCATGTCTTCCCTTTTGCGTGCGGGTGGGTGCGGTCGTAGACGTCCATCACATGCTTCACCGTGAGCTGCGTGTAGCGCTGTGTGGTCGAGAGCCGCTCGTGGCCGAGCATCTCCTGAATCGCTCGCAGGTCGGCGCCCTCTTCCAACATATGAGCGCCGAAGGCATGGCGGAGCGTATGCGGATGCACGTCCGGCGAGAGGCCTCGGCTTACAGCGATCCGCTTGACGATGCGGCCTACACTGCGCGTCGTGAGCCGCGAGCCGCGCAGGTTGATGAGCAACGCCTTCTCCAATACGCGCTTCGTCTCTTCCAACATTTTTTTCCGCACCGGTAAATACGCGAGCACTGACTCGGCTGCTGAATCGCCGAACGGCACATAGCGCTCCTTCTTCCCTTTGCCGCGCACCAAGATGATCTCGTTGGACCAGCGCACGTCGTCGAGGTTGATGCCGATGAGCTCGGAGTTGCGGATGCCGCAGCCATAGAGCAGCTCCAGGATGACCTGGTCGCGTTCGGGGAAGGCCGACTCCTCAGGCATGCCGGCATCCAGCACGTTGCAGACTTCTTCGACCGTAGGCACGCGCGGCAGCTTCTTGGGCAGCTTGGGCGTAGCTACCAGCGCCGCCGGGTTCTGCTCCACCACTCCTTCCTGCGCCAGCCACTTATAGAGTGAACGCAACGCCGCCAGCGAGCGTGCGACGGACGTTTTACTCAAGCCGCGCTCATAAAGGTTCGACAAGTACCCGCGAATCAGGACATGGTCGATGTCTCCCCAGCCCTGAGGGCCTACATATTCGGCGAAGCCCGCGAGATCGTTCGTGTAAGCCTTAACTGTGTGCGGCGACGCGTTGCGCTCACGCAGCGCGCGTATGAACTTCACCACCGCTTTCTCAACCGTGGTTGCCGGAGGCTGACTCATTCTGACTCAGCCACTTTGCTGGCGGCGCGCCTGGCCCGCGGATGATGCTGACGATGCACGCGGCTCAGGCGATCGAGCGCCAGATGCGTGTACACCTGCGTGGTCGAGATGTCGGCGTGTCCGAGGATGGTCTGTACCGTGCGCAGGTCGGCGCCGTTCTCGACCATATGAGTTGCGCAACTGTGACGCAGCATGTGGGGAGAAGCGTGGCGGCCCGCATTGGCCGAAGCAGCATTCACCAGTTGCCATACCCGCTGCCGCGTGATCAGCTTCGCTCCGCGCGCGATGAAGATGAAAGGCGACGACTTCCCTGCCGCCAGCACCGGCCGCGCATCGTGCAGATAGGACTGAAGGAGCTCCTGGGCAGCGCCGCCCAGCGGAACGATGCGCTCCTTGTCGCCCTTGCCACGCACCAGCACGTATCCCAGGTCGAGCTTCAGGTCTTCAAGCTTCACGTTGATCAGCTCCGAGACCCGCAGCGCTCCGGCGTAGAAGACCTCGAGCATCGCGCGGTCACGCATGCCGAGCGCTTGCGATCGCCGCGTGTCGTCGCTCCGCGGCGGACCTTGCAGTACCTGTTCGACCTCGGACGTCGCCAGCGACTTGGGCAGCACCTTCCATTGCCGAGGCGTGTCGATGTTCAGCGTCGGATCCTTCTCGATGTAACGGTCGAGCAGCAGGTACTTGTAGAAGTGCCGCAGCGCCGACAGCTTGCGCGCCACACTACGCGCGTCGATGCCGTTGCCGAACAACTGATTCAAGAAGTCGTGCACATCCTGCCGTCGCGCCTCGCGTACCGTGCGCTTGCGCTTATGCAGAAACTCGGCGTACTGCTCCAGGTCCGAGCGATAGGCGCTGACGCTGAGTGCGGCGAGTCCCTTCTCGATCTTCAGGTAGTCGAAGAAGGCGCTCAGGAATCGCTGATTGGTGTCGGCAGCCTGCACGTGTTTAGTATCGCGTCACAGTCCCTCGGCGGGAATGATGAGGCAGGTACGGGTGAGCTGCCAGCCGCCAGCTACCAGCCGTTAGCTGTCAGCTCTCAGCCATCAGCTCTCAGCAAAACCGTGACGTTATCATCCTGGGCGAGGGAGTTCGCCGCGGCGCTGGGAGTTGGCGGCTTACGCCTCATCGTATTCGGCCGCACATCACAATTTTTCTGAGATCCACGATCCTTTAGAATCACCCGCTTAGCCAAGAAATCCATTCTAAGTACCTGATTCTTAAACCCTTTACGCGTACTTACTTGAGCTGCAAAGACTTACGCCTTACCTGCAACCGTCTTCCGGCTCCGTGAAAACGCCTCCCTCTGTGGCGGTTTGCGATTGTCTTCAGCGCTGTTTTGGGTGAGGTCTTTGGCGAGAACTTCCCCGTTGTCCTCGGACTGCGGCTGCGCCGTCGAGCTGCCCGCCGCGGCATTGCGCTGCTGATCTTTAACCTGCTGATCGAGTTTCTGCTGATCGGCAACCAGCTTCTTGGCGGCAAGCTGAATATTGTGATTGCGCGCCTTCTCCTCGTATTGCAGGCGGCGGGCACGACGCTCGCGACGGGTGCGATTGCGCTGCTGTTCGGCTATGCACTTCATCATGGCCTGCTCACCCTCGCGCTCGTACACGTCAATAATCTCGACATCGTCGGCCGTGACGTGAACTGGGCTGCCGGGGATGGGTGTCTCGGCATCGCGCAGTAGCTGGCCGAGTTTGGCGCGCAAGGGGTCGTCGTGCGCATCCTTCCCACCCATTCCGACCCCAGGAATGTATGGGGCACCCTCACCCAGGTTAGGCCAACCGATGGCCGAACCTGGGGCACCGGTACCCGCACCCTCTTTTTCCTGCTCCGGCGGCGGCGGGAACGCCACTTCGGGATCGAGGCCGAGGTCGAGGTCGGTGGGCAAATCGTGTTCCTGCTCGAAGGCGTCCCAGTCGGTGACGGCATTCTCGGTGTTGGCGGCCAACTGGAAACGCGATGAGCGCTCCCATGCCTGCTTACTCTTCAGGTTTTGCATAGCGAGGCGCAACACGGTGGTGAGCAGGCGTGCGTACTGCGGCTCAATCTCCTGGTAAGTGATGGCGTCGGCCAGTTGCATGAACGCGACCTGCACTGAGTACAGATCTTCGAGCAGCGGCAGCTTGAGTCGCGGCGACTGATGACGGGCACGCGAACGCGCGGCCTTCATGCGGCGGCCAATCTGCTGAAGGTGGAAGCGGCAGTAATCGCGATTGCGCAACGGCGTCGCCTGGCATAGCGCTCCGCTGGCAAGGACGTGGTGGCAGGTAGATTGAGACATGTAGGACTCCTGTTTCGCCTGTGCTTGTCGCTCTTCGCTCTTCGCTTTTCGCCAGAGGTCGTTCGGGCGAACAGCGAAGAGCGAATGGCGACTCTTTCCCAGTTTCGAGACTAAGCACGCGTCAACCCAAAAGTCAGTGAGATTGGCACATTCAGAGGTTACGAAAGGGCAGTGAAAGACACTGTCCTAATGGACAGAAGTATATGTACTTTCGTGCTTGGGACGACGGCACACGGAGTGTGACGAGAAAGTGAGTGAGACTGGTGATACGTGCAGGACTTTGAGTGATCAATGAACCCGAGGGTGCGCCGTCCAACCATCGGTTGGTTGGGCGAGGATTTTGACTTTTGTCCTTCGGGACCGACACGTGTCCTAAGATTTGAGACCTCATGGCGCCGCATACGAAAAACCCCACCCTTCGACTTCGCTCAGGCTCCAGCCAACCGAAGGCTTGCATAGGGCACCCTCGTGAGTTTTGCCTCGGCCACCGTCCCGATTCGATGTTTAGCTACTGGCGGTCGATTCCTGATGCCAAGTGCGACGTTTTATGGAGAATAGTCGTGTTATCACCCGATGCGACATAAGCGCTCGGTTTTCCGAATGTTAAGCGATAGAATCTCTCTGACAAAAAAGGCCTGCCTATGATCCGTGCTGTGCGACTTTTCGTTGCCGCAGGACCCCTCGTTTTTGGAGGTATTCTCTGTTGCGTTGCACAGATGCAATCTCCGTCTTTGGTTTCCGCCGTTCGCCAGGGCGAAGTCCATGTCCATTTTGAGGGCACCGGAGCTTCCTCAGGCGATGCAGTAAAGGTCTGGGTTGCGAAGACGTCCAAAGCTAGACCGGGAACTTTGAGGCTCGCGGTTCCCGCGGGCTTAGAACTACGAAGTCGGGATGCATGTTGCGGCAGCATGGTGGTTGCTCGTGTGGCTGGTCGGGCTGTTTCCGACGTTTCCTACGTGCCGAGCTCCGTATTAATCGTCGGCAATGACCCAGCTCTCTATATCTTGAACGCCTACGACACTGCTTTCTATAGCGATAACCCATCTTCGAACACAGAATTTGAGCTTGGCCGTATCAACGATATGCTTGCGTGTATCGTCCGCCAAGGCTACCGGGCTAACGCTTCTGTTGCATCGATACAGGCAGCAGTCTGGATATATACAGATAAAGTCAGATATGAGCAGGTGGTTGAAAAGTTTGCCGTCACACAGTCAGAGTGGGATTCAGCACAGCGTTTGTTTACTGGTTGCACTAATAATCCGGGGACTGGCCCACAACAAAGTACGCTAGGTGAGCAGCCACCAGATGAACAAAGTGCCGAAGATGATCAGTGGCAAAGAAACTTGGCAATCGAGAACCAGTTTACTAGGAGCCTTGATGAGGTAAACACAAGATTCGCCACGGAAAAGAAGGCAATCCCCATTGTTAGAGATGAGTTACTTGCTGCGCACGGGTTTTACAAAGATCCTGAGGTGTCAGGATATAGACTGGCGGACATTTCTACTTTCTCGATAACTTTCAAGAAGCGCCTTATCAGCGCCGCCGATGCTCCTGAATTGGCTGGCATAAGGGATTATATCAATCGTGCTTATCCATCCACACCGGAAGCAACATTTGTTGGGAAGAAATATGGCCGAATGATAAGCATCGAGTTAGCCCAAAAGTTCTTCTCCGAGATCGCAAATCTCATGTCGTCCCTTATGACCGTCGCTCCACGTATTATCGTAACTCTCGAAGTGCATACCACGCCAGCTGGAGCGCGAGTACAGCTCTTCACGTTCGATGGAACGCTTATCCGTGAAACAACCAGCAACTCAAGATTCACAAACCTCTTCAGAGGACTCTACAACTATCGCGTTGAAAAAGATAACTTTAAAACAATAGTTAATGGGGCGCCTCTCAACCTGGTGGATGAAGACGGAACAATCTTGGACTGCGCTTTAGTAGGCCATCAAAATCGGCAAGCGCCTTTGCCGTGCAGTCTAAGGTGAACAATGAGCAGACCTTCTCCCAAGAGAATGCCCGAGCTTCCCGTCACAGCTAAGCGATGGGTCCGGTACGTGCTCGCTTTTGGGGTGAGCGCGGCCGTGGGGCTGGCTCCCTACTTGGGAAGGCTACACGTACCATTATTCTCGCCTCTTCTTGACCTTATTCCGCAGCCATTGCAGGATGCTACTATTCCGCCTTCAGCCGCGTTGATGGGAGTTGTGGCGATAGGGGTGCAATGGTTTGGATCAGAAAAGTTGAGCCTGCGTGCTATGCGCAGATGGTTCTACTGGACGGCTGTTCTGGCGATTGTCGCCATCGTTCTCCTGACCATCAGCTATATCTTCTTTGTGGTCCCTGTGCAGATTAGAGGCGGACAGCAAACGGTACGCTTTGTCGTCGGATTTAGCCGTCCGATGAGGTCACCCTGCACAACGGAGATATCGGATTCTGAATGTATTAAGCGTCTAACTTTGGATCAAGCCGCCGTTAACTCGTTTTGGGGTGATCGTCAGGTAAAGATCGCCCAATTGTGTCTTATCCTATCTTACTTGACCGCTGCAGTCGTTTTCGGAAGCCTGATTGGCCTTTTGGTTGTGAGACAGGGGTACCAAACCGTAGACGTACACCTTCACCGTTTCACACACCGCGCTTGATTGAACTCAGCTAGGGGGCGGGTGGCCCAGGTAAGCATTCTGAGTAGTCAACACACCCGAGGGTGCCCCGTCCAACCATCGGTTGGTTGGGCGGGGATTTTGACTTTTGCTCCTTCTGATCGGGAAGTATCCTAGTTCCTTGAACCGCGTCGCGCCGCGTACGAAAATCCCCGCGCAAGCCAACTGAAGCTTGCATGGGGCACCCTCGTGAGCGTAGTCTGGGTCACCCGCCTATTATCTGGTGTTCATTCAGGAGAAGCTTATGTGGTCATGGCAGAGCGTGCTGGAGGCGGCGGTCGGAGCTGCAATAGCCTCCTTCCCCGTCTACGTTTTCTTCTTCCGACAGATCGTTGACGCGAAGAACGCGCAAATCGAGCTGCTCAAAGATCGAATTGGACGGCTCGAATCCGAGCGAGTGACCGAAGTGATTACGGAAAAGAATGTGCTCCTCGACGAGGTTAGAGCGCAAGCGAAAGAAAAGCAGGAGTTCGAGGCGGAGTTACGGCGCGAGGCAGATAAGCTCGGGGAGCTACTTAGTACTCAAATCGCGGGTTCTAGCGCTGCCATACAAGACTTGCACAACAAGATCATGGAACTTGCAGATGTGGCAAGGGAACGGATAGCTACCAATACGCAAGTCGGGCTTCTAGCTGGGCGGATAAGCCTTATTAGAACTCACTATTGGTGGAATGGGTTTACAGGAGGTCTAAAAGACCCCGTGGCCAAGAGATTGGGGGAATTCATACGGAGCGAGATTGAACGATTGCAGACATTGCAGCTGAAGGTCCGAAACGATGGCATCTTCCTAACAAAGGCCGATGTCGAAGTCTCACAAGAGATGATGAACGAGCTTCGCGAAGAAGCGCGTTCCGAGCGAAAGGCTCTGAACTCAAGAAAAACGAGCGAGAACGCCGTCTCAAATTGACATGTCAGTTCAAAATGGCGCAGCCTGTCACAAATTGCGGACGGGTGGCCCACATTTGCCCGCGGTTGGCTAATGTGGGACTCAGTGAATCCACATCGCCAGAGCGTCATGACGATTCGGGCTTCAGCGCCTTCGGAGCTGGGGCTGAAGCCCACCACCTTGGGACGCTATTCGGCCCGGCTGAAGCCGGGCCCTGATACAAAGCCCTGACCCACACGTTTCCAACTGGGGGAATGAAGAGCCACTCTCGTGATCCTTGCCCCGCCCCCGTCATCACTTGGTATCGAAAAGCGGCCGCGCCATCTCCTCAGCAGAGGCGGGTGGCCCACATTTGCCTTCGGTTGGCAAATGTGGGTCTCGCTTATGGCGTGAACGTATACGTCCTGCTTCTCCGCGATTTGATCTGCACGGCGGGTGGTCCGGCAAGCACGCTGAGTAGTCAATCGTCTACAGCGCAGTCATCTTGAGTTCGCCGTGCGGACGAAGGAGTTGCTGTTTGTACCGTCCCTGAAGGGGCTCCGGAGCTAATTGACGCAAGCTACCCAGGACTGAGCCTGCCCTGAGCTCAGCCGAAGGGTCCTGGACTACAGATTGTTTCGCTCTTCGGGGGCGGGTGGCCCGGCCAAACACTCTGGCTGGCTCAATGAACACGAGAGTGCGCCGTCCGACACATCGGTTGGTGGGGCGGGGATTTTGACCTTCGTTGGTAAACGTCAGAGGAAGCCCACGGTTGACAGGTCGAGTCCGCAGCGAGCGTCAAACCGCGGTGGTGGTCAAAGGAGAACCCACGAACGGATAACGTAACAAATGAACCAGTGGCATGGACGGTAGCGCTGTCCGACAGCAGGAGCAGCACAAAATCGCATCTCAGGCTGCCGCACGGCAGAATGGCGCGGCGGATCACCCGCACGGGGCCAGGATCGGGAACTCCACGGGGTCTTGGAATCCAGACAGTCGCTGCCTGAGCCTGGATCAACGGTTGCACTGAAATAGATTCCCCTCCGTGCTCGCCGTGGCGGTCGGCATCAGATTTCCCTTGACATCTGGCGGCCAAGTGTCTACTGTATATGTACAGTAGACAATGAACGCTGCTCTAACATTGCGCGTTGATCTCGATTCTGGTGTCCCCGCGTACCGACAGATTGTCGATGAGCTGCGGATCTTGCTGGTGAGTGGAAAACTGGCGCCTGGTTCGCCGTTGCCGTCAGTCCGCAGGATGGCGGTTGATTTGGGGGTTCACTTCAATACGGTCGCCGAGGCCTATCGCACACTGGCCGAAGAAGGCTGGCTCGATCTGCGGCATGGGCGCGGAGCCACAGTTCTCAAGCGGGGAGCTCCGTCTGCGGCGAATGCTGACAGGGTACAGGAGTTCCGCCGCCGTTTGCGGGCGTTAGTGGCCGAGATGCGCGCCCAAGGAGGCTCTGCTGCGAAGCTGCGGACCGAGCTTCGCGCACTGGCAGATGAGATACAGCCATGAAACTAGAACTTCTGATTTCTGTTTTCCCGTTGTTGTTGGTAGCGCTGTTACTGCAATTCACACCGCTATTGACGCGCAGGGGAATTTTCTTCAGCGCCACCGTTGATCCTGCCTTCCCCGGCAGTAGCGAGGGCCGACACCTGCTGCGCTCGTTCCGCTGGCAGGTGGGACTCTGGACGGTAGTGGCTATTCTGCTGACACTCCCCACCGTTACGGCGCACCTGACTTCGGAGCGACAGCGCCGCTGTTGCTGCTTCTTGCCGGTACGTCTCTGAGCTACTGGCGCAAGTTCCGCGAAGTGCATTCGCGCTATGGAGTGCGAAAGCCGGAAATCCGGCAAGCGACTGTTGCTGTCTCTCCTGCCAAAGACAGCTTCGGCCCGTGGTTTCTTATTCTGCCCTTCGTAGCGCTCGCGGCGGTTGCGCTGTACTTACAGGTGCACTGGAACCAACTCCCACAACCATTTCCCGTTCATTGGGGACTGAATAACCAACCGGACAGATGGGCCAACCGTGACTGGCGGGTTGTCTACGCGCCGCTGCTGATTGGGGCTTATATAAATCTGGTCTTGCTGGCGCTGGCGTGGATTTTTTCCCATGAATCCCGCAAGACGGTGATGCGCTATGTCGCGGTCCGCTTTGGGCAATTCATGCTGTATCCCTTGACCCTAATCTTCGTTTTCGTTGCCCTGCTGCCGCTGGTAAACGCTCCGGTTTGGCTGGCCCTAGGAGTGATGCTGGTGAGCATTGGTGGAATGATTTATTGGTCGTACCGGAAGATCAACGCTCCGTCAGCACGGGACGAAGTCCCCGAGCCGCAGAGCGATGCTCACTGGAAGGCTGGAATCTTCTATTGGAACCCGGATGATCCGGCGCTCTTCGTCGCGAAGCGCGTCGGAATCGGGTACGGCATAAACTACGCCAATAAGTGGTCGTGGATCGCCTTCCTCGCCATTGTCGCAGCGGTTTTGATTCCCGTGTTCGTCTTGAATAGTGCGTTGTTCGAGAACTGATTGCGAACAGCCTCGGGGCCAAGACATTTTGTCGAGGCGGGTTTGGCGGGTCTGGTTCTTACCGCCCTTGGGGCTCAACCCCGGCTGTTGGTCACTATACCGATCGCGGTGGCCATCGTCGCAACCGTTTACTCATTGGTCTTTTATAAGCGGCTGGAACGCCGCGGGGAGGTGTGAAGGGCCCGGTCCAAGATATCGACACTCGAAACGAGTTAGAACATGACAACAACAACGCCAAAGCTTCAGCAAATCCTCCTCCGTTGCATTGCGCCTGTCGCCTGCTCGATCGTAGTCGGTTTCATCTTGTTCCAGGGGAGGATGTTCAACCTCCACTCCCGCGCGATGGTACTCATAATGGGCGGCGTTATCGCCTCGGTCTTCTATTACCTGCTTGTGCTGTCGAGCCGAAGAAATGCGTATTTCGGGCTGGTTCTCCTCTTCGTGCTTACGGTCATAGCTTTGCTGCAAAGCCACGACCTGAAGCCGTGGCGGGAAAAAAATGTGGTGCGTGGGGGAGTTGGACGAGGAGTACATCGCTCGCATGGAGGAGGTGCTGGGGCTCTATGAAAAGCCTTTTTGCGAGCGGGCACCGGTGGTCTGCATCGACGAGAAGCCGGTGGTGCTGCATGCGACACCCGTTCCCCGATGGCGATGCAGCCGGGAAGAGCTGCCGGCGGGACTATGAATACAAGCGTTGCGGAACCGCCAACGTGTTTTGCGGGATCGAGCCCAAGGCGGGACGGCACTTCACCAAGGTGACGCCGACTCGTTGCTCGGCCGAGTTTGCTGATTACCTGCTCGAGATCGCGGCGAGCTATCCGCAGGCCGATACCATCCATCTGGTCATGGACAACCTGAGTACCCACACCCGCAAGGCTCTGGTGGAACGATGTGGAGAAGAAGCTGGCGGTTGGTTGTGGAAGCGTTTTACGGCGCACTACACTCCCAAGCATGGCAGCTGGCTGAACAGGCGGAGATCGAGGTTGGTTTGCTTTCCCGGCAATGCTTAGGAAAACGGCGAATCGGAGACATCGCTGGCTTGCGCCAGCAAACTCGGCCTGGACCCGTCGCATGAACCGCGATCGGGTCACCATCCAATGGAAGTTACAGTAAGCGGGGAAAGTTAGTAAAAAGGGCAACTAGATCAACCCGGCCTGCTTTCATCCTGCGTGATCTGTTGTGGGTTGGAGGAATTGGGTTGAGCATGCTGCTGTATTACCGATATTTTCGAGAGCCGATCCATCTCAAATACTTCCTTCCTCCGATCCTCTTGGCTGGCATTTGCGGCGTAGTCATCTTGATCACTTCTGAGATCAATTTCTTGATCTTGTGGATGTTTTCATCGGGGCCCCTCCCAGGGACCTATTTGAGCGTTGCAGGCGACTCGGTCTTCTTTGGCACTCTTATCGGATTTGCTGTGGGGTGTGGCTTAGCAATTAATAACAAGTTTGCTCCCGTCGCAATGAATGCCTCGCAAGGAAAGTAGGAGGCCCAGCGAGCCGACGCCTAAGCTGCGGGGTCGGGATTTTGGAGTAGTGCCGCCAGCATCAGTCGTTGCGGGTCTCTACATGGGTCAATCGCTCCCGACAGTTCGATATCGCAGCTTGAGCCTACTGGCTCTAGCGGTCGCCATGGGCTTCCCACTCGCCTGGCTCCATTTGTCACATAATCTCGCTGACAGGCAGGACGATCTGCGCACCATCGCGATTGAGTGGACGGTAACCCTGCTGATTGCCCTGTATGTGTTCGGCTTCGAGCACCGCACTTGGGCCGACATCTCGCTGCGCACGATCACGGGGCGTGATGTGTTGGCTATGGTCGCCGCGATTGCTGTCGGAACCATGCTCGCGGGGATCGCCGGCCGCTTTGTCCAGACGCCAACCACATTTCCCAATCTCCAGCAACTGGCCGCGTTGCCGGTCGCTCTCCGGTTGGCGCTTGTCTGCACCGCCGGCATTTGTGAGGAATTTCTCTACCGCGGATTCGCGACCGAGGAAATCGGTGTGCTCACCGGCAACCGATGGCTAGGAGCCGGAATTTCCCTCCTTGCGTTCACGCTTGGCCACGTCGGTCGCTATGGCTGGTCGAGCGCCTTGATCATCCCGCTCATCATCGGAACGACACTAACGCTCCTATACATGTGGCGTCGTAATCTGCCGATATGCATGCTCATGCACGCCGGTGTGGATGCTTGGAGCCTGATCGTAGGGCCCCTCGTGGCTTCTCACTTTGGAGTGGCAAGCACCCCGGCTGTCTCTCGGTGGCTGCAGGCCGTTTTTGAGTGGGCAGGGGAGCTGATTTGGAGATGCGTATGATCGTATCGCTGAGTTGGCGAATGCTCTTCTGGGGCTGGTTTGCCTCGGAGATTTTCATCGCGGTGGCGACTCGCACTCCGCGCCGTACCGGAAACGTGCGTGACCGCGGCTCGCAGCTCATTCTATGGATCGTGATAACAGCGGCAGTAACTGCATGCGAATGGATCCGGGCGACCGTTCCCGCGAGTATGTTTGGCAAGGCGGACTGGCTTAAGACAGTCGGCGTGATCGTGCTCGCTGTAGGGCTTGGCATTCGCTGGACGGCGATTTTCACCCTCGGAGAGTCCTTCAGCGCAAATGTGGCCATTCAGGATTCGCAGAAGATTTATAAGACCGGCCTTTACCGCTTCTTGCGTCATCCGTCGTACCTGGGATTGTTGCTGGTATTTCTCGCGGCCGGATTGCATTCGCGCAATTGGATTAGCTTTAGCGTGGTGCTCGTGCCCACTGCCGCCGCGCTGCTCTACCGGATTCATATTGAAGAGGCTGCTTTGCGCGAAGCCTTTGGTGAGGAGTATGTGGTGTATAGCAAGAACACGAAGCGCCTGATCCCCGGCGTGTACTGACCTCTCTTTTCAAGGCAAGATAGAAATCCCGACTGACAACGCCCGTGAGAAATGGCTCCTCGCTTGGAAACGTAATCGGAGAACCAGAGCCCGATTAAGTCTTGTTCGGGCACGTGTAACGACCGAGTTAGCTACACATACAACTGACCTCGTTTGCAAACGATCGTCGAGATCTCTCCTGATTACGGACAAACCTGAAGTAATCCCACCCGAGCTCTCCGTCGCATGTAGCGGCACTTTGGGCGGGTGGCCCGGCCAAACACTCTGGCTGGCTCAATGAACACGCGGGTGCCCCGTCCAACCATCAATTGGTTGGGCAGGGATTTTGACTTCTGTTCCTTGGAATCGACACGTTTCCTAAGATTTGAGACCTCGTGGTGCCGCACGCGAAAAACCTCATCCTTCCACTGTCGTGAAAATAGCCCCTTTTTATGCCGCTTGCTGCCGGACGCTCAATGTTACGGAGTAACCCAAACGTTCGAGCCGATGGACCAAGTTGCGCGTCAGATGATGTTGATTGAGTTTGTCCAGGTAAAGATCTCCCAGATCCTTATAAGAGACGTTCTGGGAAAGCATGTGATAGATGGAAACCAAAATCTTATGCGCCACAGCCACCACGGCTCGCTTGTATCCACGCCGGGCTTTCAGGCGATAAAACTTGTCGCGCAGGTAGGTGCCTTTGGCCCTGGCGGCTGCGTTGGCAGCTTCCACCAATGCAGACTTGAGATAGACGTTACCTTTGGGGATGCGGCTGCTCTTGCGCTTGCCCGCCGATTCGTGATTCCCCGGGCAGACTCCCGCCCAAGAGGCCAACTGGGAGACACTCTGGAAGACGCTCATGTCCACTCCTAGTTCGGCGATAATCACGGCGGCCAAGGTCCAATCCACCCCAGGAATCTCGTCCAAGCGGGTTAACTGCGACTCATACGGCGTAAGCTTCTGCCGTATGCGTTGCTCCAGAACTATCAAATCCTGTTCCACAGCCTGCAGCCGGTTCAGTTGCAACTGCAGCAGGAAACGATGGTGTTCCTCCAACTTTCCTTCCAAAGCCAACTCTAGTTCGGGAAGCTTTTTGCGTAACTGCTTTTTGGCCAGCTGTGCCATCTCTTGCGGCGTGGCTCTGCCCTGGGCGAGAGCTTGTAGCATAAGTCGGCCCGACACCCCGAACACGTCACTGGCCACGCTGGCCAGCTTGATATTGGCCGTTTCCAACAGCTTCAGCAGGCGATTGCGCTCCGCCGACCGGCTTTCTACCAGCTTGCGCCGGTAGCGCAGCAGATCGCGCAGTTCGCGGATGGGCTTGGGGGGAACGAAACTGGAGCGCAGCAGTCCGTGACAGAGCAGGTCGGCTAGCCATTCCGCGTCCTTTACATCGGTCTTGCGCCCCGGCACCTTCTTGACCTGTTGAGCGTTGGCCACTACGATCTGCATCGCCCCTTCGAGAACGGCATAGATCGGTTTCCAGTACACTCCGGTGCTTTCCATCGCCACATGGGTGCAAGCTTGGGAAAGCAACCATTGGCGCAAGCCCACCAGCTCGCGCGTGGTGGTACGGAAGCTCCGGATTTGTTTGTGGACAGTGCCGTCGGGTAGCAGGAGCAACAAGCACGCCACCACCGTGGCCTGATGTACGTCTAGTCCACAACCGCGTTGCACTACCATTTGCATAACGCCTCCCGGGGAGGCGATTGCTGCGCCGCAGGTCTGTTACAGACACTGTCGTACGTCCTTCCTGTTTCCAGGTGCGACCCTAAGTGATACCTTTACCGACGCGGGCCAGTCTCATTCACGGGATCTGTGTCCTCACAGATTGGGAACCGGCCTTCAAGCAATCACCACCGCGAATGCTTGTACCACAGAGGCTGTCCCGCGTTTGCTGGTCGGGGGGCGAAAACCCATTTTCATCATCTGTGGTGCGCCGATGGCGCATGTGGTCTCATTCCAACCGATGGAATGAGTGGGGCACCCGACCACCCGTCATCACTTGGTATCGAAGAGCGGCCGCGCCATCTCCTCGGCAGAGGCAGACTGCGGATGCTCGGCTTTCCAGCGCATGGCGGCAGTGATGCGGGTGCGTCCGCTGGGATGATCGTAAAAGAGGAACTCCTCGATAGGACTGGGATCCAGCTTGCGATACTCTCCTAATAGCATGTCGATATTGGCCTCGCCGTCGGGTTGTTGGGCCGCGTTCAAGCCATACATGTCTGCCTCATACTCCATGGTGCGCGAGATGTTATTGGTCACCGGTGTCATGAGAAACAAGTAAACCGAGAAAACGATCACCGCCAGAGGCAGCACGGCCACGTCGGTAATGCCTCGCACCTCCCACTGCTTACCCCAGCGTCGGAGACTGAAGTTGATGCCCCAGTTCAGGAAGGCGAAGCCAATCACGATGACCACTCCCAGCATGACCAGTCCCTTGTAAGCGTGGTTGAGGACATAGTGGCCCATCTCATGTCCCATGGTGGTCTCGATCTCAGGCAAGGTGCAGCGCTTGAGCAAATTGTCGTTCAACGAAATTCGCAGCGTACCGGCAAAGCCGCTGACGTTGGCGCTCACCCGATTGGATTGTCGCGATGCGTCGAACTCATAGACGTCATGGGCGGGAATTCCGTTGGCGCGCGCCATGCTGAGGATAGGATCCTTGATGCGTGCATCGGTTAGCGGGGTGTACTTGTTGAAGAGTGGAAAGACGTATACCGGGGCGATCAGAGCCACGAACGCGCCGAACGCGATGGTCAGGGCTGCTCCCCAGAGCCACCAGTTCTTTCCCAGCCGTCTCACCAGTGCAAACAAGAGCACGACAAGGATGGTTCCCAGGATTATGTTGACCAGCAGCCCCACCATCTGATCGCGCATCCAGGGGCCGAAGGTTTGATTGAGCAGGCCATACTTGTGCTCGCGGAAGTATCCTTCGTATAGGCTGAGCGGAAAAGTGAGTAGGGAAACTATAAGGATGAATTGAATCCAGTAGAGGACGGTCTGGAGCGGGCGAAATCGGGTAACGCGTTCGGCTAGATCGCGCATTCGCGCCGACCATCGGAAGTGCAACAGCAACCACATGACAAAGACCGTGGAGAGGAAGTCCCACAGCAGCAGCCAATAGCCACCTTCGAAATAGGCATCGGAGCGGGCACGTTGGGCAGGCGGCATCTTGGCCAGATAGGCGTCGACGGCCGCGGGGACATCGAAAGCCGGACCAGATGGCGTTTGGCTTGCCGAAGGCGGAGTGGACACATCACCCGGCGCACTCGGCTGCGCGGAGGTAAGAACGCTGACCAGCAGAAGAGTCAGAACAATCAGTAAGCTTGCACGAATCATCGCACCCCCTATGGTTTCCGGACGAGTATACGACTCCGACTTAGGGATCAGTCGGTCCGCAACTCTATCACCCGCCCTTTTCCAGATTCAATCCTGACGCCAATCTCCGCAGAGTTCCAGCTTGCGCGCTCGAACGGCCGGCTTCGCCCCATTATATGCCTTGACACGTATATGCTCATTGGAGTATATACAGAGCATGGAATCTGCGTTCGAGATCATTGCGGAGCCAAACCGTCGCGCGATATTGGGCCTGCTGGTCTCGGCAGAACAGTCGGTAGGCGAGATCGAGCGACGGCTTCGTATGCCGCAGCCGACGGTATCAAAGCACCTGCGCGTGCTGCGCGAGGCCGGGTTCGTGGAATCCACGGTGGACGCACAGCGCCGCCTCTACCGGCTGAAACCCGAACCGTTTCAGGAGTTGGATACCTGGCTGACGCAGTTCCGCCGCTTCTGGTCGGCTCACCTGGACGCTCTCGAACGCCACCTCGACCGCATGGATCGATCGGCATCGACGAAAAGACTAACGAAACTTAAAGACAAGGGGAAGACGACACGGCGCAAGCCGCGAACGCAATAAAGGAGAAACGAAATGAAGATCAAACTGACCAGCGTGTACGTCGACGATCAGGAGAAGGCGCTGCGCTTCTATACCGAAGTGCTGGGCTTCGTGAAGAAGGCCGACTTCAGCCAAGGGCCGTATCGCTGGCTCACGGTGTCCTCAGCCGAGGAGCCGGACGGCACTGAGCTGCAACTGGCGCTCAACAACAACCCAGCGGCCAAGACGTATCAGCAGGCGCTGTTCCAGCAGGGCCAGCCTGCGGCTATGTTCTTCACCGATGACGTGCAGGCCGATTACGAGCGTATGAAAGCGCGCGGCGCACAGTTCACGATGCCGCCAAAAGATGTGACGGCATCCAAGATCGCTATGGTGAACGACACCTGCGGCAATCTTATCCAACTCACGCAACTGATGCATTGGCAGAGCTGACGTTCTTCATATCGAGGCTGATGCAAGGAGAAGGTACATGACCGCTCGCGCGCAATACGCACCGGGTCCCGCCAGCGGGGCGCAGGTGAGGAAGAACGGAGACAAGTGGACGCTTATTCTCGTCCGAGAGCTGCGCCACTCGCCGGAAAAAGTCTGGCAGGCGCTGACCGACCCGGCGCAACTGCGTGAATGGGCTCCCTTTGACGCCGATGGAAACTTGGGGGCGGTTGGAAGCACGGTACATCTGACCTGGACCGGGACGGCACAGGTTTCCGAAGCGAAAGTGACGCGAGCCGACGCTCCCGAGGTGCTCGAGTACGGCGATATGCGGTGGGAGCTCGAACCTTCAGTTGGCGGAACGCGTCTGACACTGTGGCATAAGATCGATCGTCGCTTCATCGCGTGGGGCGCCGCGGGTTGGCACATCTGCTTCGATGTGCTGGAGCGACTGCTCGCGGGTGATCCCATCGGCCGCATCGTCGGTAGCGATGCGGTGAAGTCTGGTGGCTGGCAGCGATTGACCACCGAGTACGCAAGGCAGTTCGAGGCTGAGACGCCCAACTGGTCACCGAAGGCGGGTCAAGAGACTTGAACTAAGGAGGTCGCGAAACAAACACAACCACGCGCGCGGAGCCAACCATGAAACTTCCAACACAGCGTACGATTTTTCGCTTGATTCACCTGATCGTCAGCATTCCGATATTCGGCTATATCTATAGTCCGTTTGAAAAACTGCCGGACTACGCGCCGGCGACTCGGTATGTCTTCCTTCCAGTCATGATCCTTACCGGATTGTGGATGTGGAAAGGGCACGTCGTGCGACGACTTTTTGTGAAGCGAGCGGCGTGACGAAATGCTGGGTGCCCCACCCGAGCTTCGTTTGCTCGGGTGGCGATCTTCGGGATCTAATCAAAGCTCACCGGGGGGACGAAAGCCGGCCCAAACAAAAGGGCTTGGACTGGCCGCCCTTACGATCGTTGCCTGGGAACCCGGCAAGTCGGTGGATTTGCGCTGGTTAGGTCGCGCTTGGACGAAAATGCGGGAAGTCAAGGAAACACCACGGACGAGAGAGACACCAGTCGGAACAGCCACGGACGAGAAACTTTGTAAACGAAGTTCTCGCTCACAACACTAGAATCGGGCGAAAACTCGAAAATTGCCAGGATTGAACCTGCTAAGAACTTGAGCTGCTCTGTCATAGCATTTGTCGGTGTCACAATCAATACAGAACGGAAATCCCTTGTAGTCTGGGCCGGTGCAGCATCGCCCCATTGAGTCGTAGCTACCATGAATAAGAGTGCCAGAGGTGAATCCGTAGCAGCTGCCACCAGGAGGGTTCTGGTTATTCGGTTTCTGCATCAGCACTTGGTTGGCTTTCGGCCCCATGCCGACCTTTGGAGTTGCGCTCCACTGGTAGTGCGCGCTCGTCTCAGGGAGAGAGGCACCTGCGGTGAATCCTGGCATATTCATACTTAACCGCTCCTTTCAGGTTTCGAAATTCAACGGGCCTAGCATGGCGACAGCGGTTCATTCGGAGCATAAGGAACTACCGGTGTGCCAACACGCAGAGTATAGCAGGCATCCTGCTGAGCGCGATTGAAAAAAGCTGGTTCGAGGCACGCCGGGGTCGCCACCCATTCCTTCGTTTGGAATGGGTGCGGCATCCGGGAAAAAGTGTTTTCCCTTGACATCCCCTTCTATTTCTATAGGGCCCGGCTATTTCAGCCTTTGCCACGTAATCGTCCAGATTACCGGGATTACAGTTCCGTCTTTTTGTTTCTCCTGTTCCGTCCCATGAAAAAAGAATCTGTCTGGGCTGACCAGATAATATGGTCGCGTTTGAATAGTCCCTACCCAGTTGGGCGACGATGCTGTTTCCGGATGATGAATCATTGTGGGCTCGTGCTCTCGTAACTCGAATGTTCCGCAGTAAGAAATGAATCCATCGAGTGCCGAGGTTGCCTCTGATGGCGTTTGGGCTTCGTCTAGACGAGGGCGCCCAGGTTTCATTAGCTGCGCGCACATATGGCCGGAGGGAGTGTAGAGCAGAAAGCCGACAGCATCCGACCCCAAATCAGGAAAAGGCGTGGTGTGACCGTCAGGATACTTTTTCTCGGTGGAAAGCAGCTTCCAAGTTCCCAGGAAGTAATCGCGGATCTGTCCCTGAGGTTGATATCCTGCGCCTGCGGACTCTGCGGCCTGGCTATTCATAAGACGGCGATAAATGTTGGAAAGAGCACCGATACCATGGCACGGATGTGTTCTTCTAACCGCTGGGTAGTCAGCCGACTACATTAAACCCTCAGCCCGACTGTTGGACCTTGCAGCAATGGTCACGATGGTCACGTCGTCCCCTGAAGGCTGGCCTGTAGTGAAGTTGCGAAGGTCGCCTAAGAGGGTCTGGGCCGTGGCCGGCGAGTGAAGGAAATGATCTCGTAGGCGGGATGGTCCGTACTCTTCGAGCGACGAATTCTCCGACTCCGTTACCCCGTCGGTGTAGAGCAACAGACGGGTGTTGACAGACATCTCGATCTGAACTTCCGGGAACACGCACTCCATAAGACCGAGCGGCATACCCGCGTGGCTTTCAAGGAACTCTGCTCCTCGCGAATCGATGAGTAGTGGAGGAAGGTGGCCGGCATTGGCGAATGTCACTGTGCGTGACGACGGATCCACGATGGCGTAAATCGCAGTGGCAAACTTTGCGGCGGGAAAGTCGTTGAGCAAGACCTGGTTCACTGCAGACAGAACATCGCCGGGCGAGAGCTCGCGTGCGGCATGGAGCCGTAAAACACTTCGCGCCGAGGACATCAGGAAAGCCGCTGCCATCCCCTTACCCGAGACATCGGCGATCACGACTCCAACCCGGCCGCCGCTCAGGGGAATGAAGTCATACCAGTCGCCACCGACTTCACGGCAGGGCATACAGATGCCACTGATGTCGAAGCCTTCAACCTGGGGAAAGCTGCCCGGGAACAGAGCCGACTGAATCGCTCGCGCTTCGTCGAGTTCCTTGGCCATGCGTTCCTTCTCAAGCCGCTCGCGTTGAAAGAGGCGGGCATTCTCGATAGCCGTGGCAATGTGTCCGGCGAGAGCTTCGAGAAGGCGAACGCGTTCGGGGCTAAAGGCTTCGGTGGTTGTGGCCTGGATATTAAAGATCCCAATCACGACCTCCCTGACCTTCAGCGGTATGTCGAGTTCGGAACGTGTGTCTTCCTCGCCCACAATGTAGAAGGGATGCTTCCTGACGTCGGAGGCATGAAACGTCTCTCCCGTGGCCGCGGCACGACCGCTCATGCCCTCGTGCTGCCCGATCTTGAATCGCGTGCCTTTAAGGCAGCGTTCGCCGGTCCAGCCTGCGGCAATGACCAGCTCGCCTGCGGCTTCGTCTTTCAAGAGCACTGCCAGGCGGGTATAGCCGAAGGTTTTCGCCACATCGGCGACGATCTGGTCGAGAAGGATCTCGAGATCGAGGATGGAATTGATTTTCTGAGCCACGCGTTGAAGTAGATAGAGCTCTTCAATGCGCAGGTGACGATCGAGATCGCTAAAAGACTGGGCCGCGTCCGTAGGATGAATCATCATGGCCGTCCCGAAGCATAATCATCTCACGGCACGCGACCCCGCGGATGGGTTCGAGCTGCTGAAAGAAGTCGAAAAATTGTCGCGGGCTAAAGCCCGTTCGAGATGACAAAAACGGACAGCTTATCGGCACGACTGAAGTCGTGCCCTGACACAAAGCAGCCACGTCAGCCGCGTCGCGCTGTCTTCGGCTCCCTCGTTTTCGATGCCTTCTTCGAAGCCACCTTCGGCTTTGTTGAGGCCGCCAACGGCAGGTCTTTCATCTCGGCGGCGCGCCATAGATACCAGCAGGCCACGCTGCGATAGGGGCGCCAGCGTTCGCCATAGGCCAGCAGCTCTTTGGGTTTGGGCAGCTCGGTGAGCTTGTGGGTTTTGGCGAAGCCCTTGCGGACGCCGTAGTCATCGACGGCCAGCACGTCGGGCCGGCCCAGGCGGAAGATCAAGAGCATCTCGACCGTCCAGCGGCCAATGCCACGCACTTGCACGAGGTGTTCGATCAGATCCTCGTCGCTCATCTTGTGCGCCTGGCGCGCGCTGGGGACTATGCCTTCGATGGTCTTGGCTGCGAGATCTTTGATGGCCAGCATCTTCGCTTGCGAGAGGCCAGCGGAGCGCAACAGCTCGGGAGGGGCCTTATCAACTTGCTGTGGCGTGGGGAAGCGCGCAACCAGGCCGCGCCGCGTACGGAGACGTCCACTGTTGTCGGGGAACAGCGCCTTCACGCGTCCCAGGATGGTCGCTGCCACTTTGCCGTTGAGCTGCTGGTAGACAATCGACTCCAGCAAGGCTTCGAAGATGCTCTGGGTGGTTTCCATCTGCAGGCGGCACTCGCCGGTCTTGGCAATGATGCGCGCCAGCTTGCGGTCGACCCGCGAGAGGTGTTCGATGGCTGCGGTGTGATCCAGTTTCTTGGGCACAGGGGTTCATCGTAGCAAATGGGACGGGCCGAGGCTCGATCAGTGGACAGAAGACCCACTCAAGCCAAACGAAGGCTTGAATGGGGCACCCGCGCCGGCGTTCAAGTGCGAAGGTTGAGACGGGTGCCCCACTCGGGCTGGTTTGCCGGGGTGGGTCTTTCATTTCGAGGATGGGAGCCTTCTGGTTCTACAGGCGAAACCCCACCCCGCCAAATGAAGGCGGAATGGGGCACCCGACGTTCTCCATTCCTTGAGCGGCGCCAGCCGAAGGGCCTCAGGTATATTGCTTCCAGAAGCCATGCCAGAAGTTTCGCCAGACCAGTTCCGCGCAGCGCTGGGACGCTTTGCCAGCGGGGTCACCGTCATCACCGTACCGACGGCCGATGGCGGCGTTCACGGGATGACGGCGAGCGCGTTTTGTTCGGTGTCGTTGCGGCCTCCGCTGGTGCTGGTGTGTGTCGACCATCTTGCGGAGACCTATCTTCACTTGCGTGAGCGTTGTTGTTTTGGGGTGAGCATATTAAAGGAAGAGCAGGAAGCGCTGTCGGAGTTCTTCGCCGATCCTGAGCGTAATCCCGACGCCGCCTACCGGCTGGGGATTACCTATCGAAACATGAGCAGCGGGATGCCGGTGCTGGCTGACGCGCTAGCGCAGATTGATTGCACCGTGGTGGAGGCGCACCCGGCAGGCGACCACAGTATTTTTGTGGGCCAGGTAAATGAAGTTGCCGTGCAGGACGGCGTTCCTCTCTTATATTTTCGCGGGCGGTATGGGGTGGGGCCGGACAAAGAGTGAACCGCGGATTTGTGCGGAAGAGCGCGGATCAGAAAAGAGTTAAAACCAAGGATTTGAAAGATGCACTCGGATCGCATTTGTGTTTGTCTTTGTAGGCATGTCACTCAGCGTTTTGCGGGTTCGCCGACAACAGGGCCGTACATCTGGAATAAGCAGAAGTAACCCGGGTCCGCGCTTTTCCGCGCAAATCCGCGGTTGGCCTTTTCTGATCCGAGTTCATCCGTGTCGATCCGTGTTGCGGTATTCTTGCGTGAGGCTATGCCGGCGTTCTCCCAGAGCGACCTGATTGCGCGGATTCGCGAAGTTCGCGCGGGCGCGGCGCTAGCGCGCGATGTGGCGGTTGCTCTGCTGTCGTGTTCCGGCGATGTGCAGGATGAGCTGCTAGGCGCGGCCGTGGCTCTGAAAGAGCGCTATCGCCCGGGCGTAATAACCTACTCGCGCAAGGTCTTTCTTCCCCTGACCAACTTGTGCCGTGACTACTGCCGATACTGCACCTTCCGGCGCGATCCTGGCGAACCCGGTGCGCACACCATGACTCCAGAGGAAGTGCTCGCGGTGGCAGAGGAGGGAGAAAAACTCGGCTGTACCGAAGCGCTCTTCTCGCTGGGCGACAAGCCGGAGATGCTCTTCCCCGAGATGCGCGAAACGCTTCGCCGGCTGGGGTATCGCAGCACGCTGCATTATCTCGAAGCCATGTGTGAACTGGTGCTGCGCGAGACGCGGCTGCTGCCGCACGCCAATCCCGGCCTGTTGAGCTATCCGTGGATCGAACGGCTGCGTGAGACGAATCCGAGTCTGGGTCTTATGCTGGAATCGACTAGCGGGGCTTTGCTGGAGGAAGGCGCCGCCCACGACAATGCTCCCGACAAGCTGCCTGTCCTGCGGTTGAAGACGATTGCCGACGCGGGCAAGCTGGGGGTTCCCTTCACCACAGGAATCCTGATCGGTATCGGCGAGACGCTGCGCGATCGCGTCGATTCACTGCTCGCCATCAAGCGCCTGCACGACGAGTACGGGCACATCCAGGAAGTCATCATCCAGAATTTTCGCGCCAAGCCGCGCATTCCGATGGCGAGCTGGCCGGAGCCCGATAGTGGCGACATGCTGCGCACACTGGCCGTCGCGCGTCTGCTGCTGCGCGACATGAACATTCAGGCTCCGCCGAACCTTACTGAGAACGGTTACGAGCGACTCCTACAGGGTGGGATCAACGATTGGGGCGGCGTCTCTCCGCTCACGCCCGACTACATCAATCCCGAGGCGCCCTGGCCGCATTTGGTTGACCTGGAGCGCCGGACGCACGAAGCGGGCCAGGAGCTTCGCCAGCGTCTGCCGGCGTATCCGGAGTTCATTTCCAGCGTGCTGAAGCGTGGTGGGATTCTGGGTCAGCGACTGGCGTCGATGTCTGACAGTGTCGGACTAGCGAAGGCGGCATAGATGAGAGTCGTGGTCTTCACCGGAGGTACGGGAGGCACCAAGCTGGTGCAAGGGCTGCAGCGGCTGGTGGCGCCTGAAGATCTCACGGTTATGGTCAACACCGGTGACGACGTCGAATTGTGGGGATTGCACGTCTCGCCTGACATCGACTCTGTACTGTATGGACTGTCAGGCCTGCTGAGCGCGGACCGCGGATGGGGCGTGAATGATGATTCGTTTCGCTGTCTGGAGCGGATGAAGCAGCTTGGCGAGCCGGCGTGGTTCAGCCTTGGCGACCTGGATCTGGCGACGCATCTGACGCGCACTTCCCTGCTACGCGAGGGACTCACGTTGACCGAGGCGACGGCAGAGCTCGCCCGGAGAATGGGTATCGGCGCGCGCGTGCTGCCCATGTCGGACGATCGCGTTTCGACCATGCTGGAAACTTCGAAGGGCCGGCTGAACTTCCAGGAATACTTTGTGCGCGAGCGCCACAGTGTCGCAGTGAAGAGCGTAGAGTTTGTCGGCGCGGAGCAATCGCGGCCTGCACCGGGTCTGTTGGAGGCGATAGCCTCCGCAGATGCAATCGTCTTCGCTCCGAGCAATCCCGTGACCAGCATCGGTCCCATACTTGGCGTGCCTGGAATTCGCGAAGCGTTGCGTTGCGCCGACGCGCCGGTGGCAGCAGTGAGTCCCATAATTGGTGGCGAAGCCGTCTCCGGGCCTGCGGCAGCGCTGATGCGCATGAAGGGTTGGCCAAGCACGATTTCCGGCATTGCAAAAGCCTACGAAGATTTTCTCGATGTGCTGGTCGTGGACCACGCAGACTCCACAGCCGCAGAAGACTTGCGCAGTGAAGAGCTGCAAGTTGTTTGCACAAACACACTGATGCGCTCGCTGGATGACAAGGTCAATTTAGCGCGAGTGGTCCTCGATTCCTCCGTCCGCATTCAGCATCAAAATGGATGCGCGGCTTTCGCGCGCCGGCGCGAATCGCCACGCCCAGACCGGGGTCCCCGATGAACGCCGGGTTTACGTTCGTCGGGGTGGGAGATCCCTCACTCGCGAAAGAAGCTCGTTCGGGATGACAATCAAGATGCGCGGCATACTTCTTATCCCGGTAAAAGATTTGTCGAACGCGAAGCAGCGGCTGAGCGCGGCCCTGGACCAATCGCATCGCTCGCAACTGGCGGAAGCTATGTTGCGCGACGTGATGCTGGCCGCGTCGGGGGTGCGCTCACGGGTCGATGTCGCCCTGGTTACAGGTGATCGGCGCGCGAGAGAGCTTGCCGCTGAATTTCAATTTCTGGTAATCGAAGACACGCGCAACGAAAGCGAGACCGCGGCCATCGAGATGGCGACGGATTGGAGCGAGACGGAAGGTTACGACACAACCATCGTGATCCCCGGGGATATTCCGCTGGCCCGCAGTGAAGAGCTGCAGCAGGTCCTTTTTGCCGCTCCGCCGGAGGGCATGGTACTGGTACCGGCCTATGACGGGCGCGGCAGCAATTGCATTCTCCGGCGGCCGGCGTCCCTCATTCCACTACGCTTCGGGAACGACAGCTTCCTTCCACACTGCGCAGCCATGCAGGAAACTCGCAAGGCGCTGGTGATTCTTGAGCTGCCGGGCATTGGGCTCGATATCGACAATCCGCATGAGCTTGATTTGTTGCTAGCTCGCGAGGGCGACACCAACGCACAACGGCTGCTGCGGTCGTGGAATTTCGGCGCTCAATCCTCGGAATCCCAATCTCAATCTGAAGCCGCGCCTGCGACCTCCGGATGAAGGGCAAGCCATCACAATCGCACGCCGGAGAACTTCGCGCCATCCCAGTGTGCGGCATACCGGAAGTGAAGCCGGGCGATTCGCTGGCCGACCTTGTGCTTGCCGCTGCCTCGGCGAACCAACTGGCGTGCGAAGCTGGCGACATTCTCGTGCTGAAACACAAAATCGTCGCGAAAGCTGAGGGGCGGATTGTCCGGCTGGACTCGGTGAAGCCCTCGCGACGCGCCCTCGCGACAGCGCGGAGAAACCACAGCGACGCGCGGGCCATTGAGCTTGCGTTGCGCGAGGCCACGCGTGTGCTGCGCGACCAGCACGTGCTCATCACCGAGACGCGGCACGGGTTTGTTTGTGCGAACAGCGGTGTCGACGTTTCTAACGTCGATGGCGGTGAGTCGGCGGTGTTGCTGCCGATCGACCCGGACGCCTCGGCTGCGAAAATTCACCGAATACTAAAGAGGCTGACCGGCCTGCATATCCCGGTGATCATCTCCGACAGTTTTGGCCGCGCGTGGCGGCAAGGGCTGTGCGACGTCGCGATCGGTGTAGCCGGGATGCGGGTAATCCGCGATTATCGCGGAGAGCGCGACGACTACGGATACACTCTGCGCGCCACCGAGCAGGCCGTAGCCGATGAACTCGCGGCCATGGCGGGTTTGGTTTCAGGAAAGGACGCCCGCGTCCCGGCTTGTATAATCCGGGGTTACGTCTACTTGCGCGGCGCGGGAAGCGCACGGCAATTGGTTCGTCCCGCAGACAAAGACCTGTTTCGCTAAGTTTATTTCTTTCTGTAGCTTCGGGAGTCCGGGCTTATGCAAGACTTGAGCTGGTGCAGTCAGAGCACGCTGCGCACGACCTGCTGGAGCGATGTTCAGGGCAGCGTTTCTTCTCCATTCCGATCTGCCCTCGACAAGGTCCTCGATACGCAAAACGGCGCTTGCCTCAGCCGCGAGGAGTGCCTTCTCCTGGCGCACGCAACGGGCAATGACTTGTTCGGGATGGTGGTTGCCGCCAACGAATTACGCAGGCAGATGGTGGGCGAGACGGTCACGTACGTGGTTACGCGCAACATCAACTTCACCAACGTCTGCATCGTCGGCTGCAAGTTCTGCGCCTTTGCCGTTGGGCCGCGACATGAGACGGCTTACTTTCTCTCGCTGGAAGAAATCGCCGATAAAGTTCGCGAGGCCGCGCGCTGGGGAGCGACGGAGGTCTGCATCCAGGGAGGCCTTCCGCGCGACCTGCCGCCGTTCTACTATCGCGATATTCTGCGAACGGTGAAGACTGCCGTGCCCACCATGCACTGCCACGCTTTCTCGCCAATGGAGATGCTTTACGGCGTGGAACTCACCGGCATGAGCGTGCGCGACTATCTGCTGATGCTGAAGGATGCCGGACTGGATACCCTGCCTGGCACTGCCGCCGAAATTCTCGACGACAGCGTTCGTCACGTGTTGTCGCGCAACAAGCTCAGCGTTGCCGAATGGCGCGGGATCATCGAGACCGCGCACGCCTGCGGGATTCGCAGCACGTCGACCATGATGTACGGCCACTCGGAGACGCCGGAGCAGTGGGTCAACCAGCTTCTGCTGCTGCGCGAGATTCAGTCGCGCACCAGCGGATTTACGGAATTCGTTCCCCTGGGATTCATTCACGACAACACGTTGCTGTTTGAGCAGGGGCTGGCGCGCGCGGGAGCGACCCTGGAAGAGCACATGAGGGTGCATGCTCTGGCGCGTGTGATGCTAGCCGGCTCTATCGACCATGTGCAAGTGTCGTGGGTGAAGCTGGGTCGCGAAGTTTCGCAACTTACGCTGCTAGCGGGCGCCGACGATTATGGCGGCACGTTGTTTGAGGAAAACATCTCGCGGCTGGCGGGCGCTTCGTTCGGGCAATACATTTCTCCCGAAGAGTTTCAGGAGCGTATTCTTGAGTTGGGACGCATTCCAGCGCAGCGCAACACGACGTACACCAAGTTGACCTATCCGCAGCCTCCGGTCGCGGCGGGGAGCGCCGCATGATCGCCATTGTCGGCGGTACAGGCCCAGAGGGATCCGGCCTGGCGCAACGCTGGGCACGCGCGGGTGAGTCGGTTATCATCGGATCGCGCGACGGCGAGCGTGCCCGCGCCAGCGCCGCTCAGATCGCCGAAAAGGCCGGCGCGATGGCCAGTGTCGAAGGCGCAGACAACGTCACCGCAGTGAAGATGTGCGACATTGTGGTACTGACGGTTCCCTTCTCCGGGCAGGCCGAACTCCTCAAGCAATTGAAGCCGTCCTTCCGCAACGGTACGGTGCTGATTGATGCGACGGTGCCGCTTGCGACGGCGGTGGGCGGACGTCCCACGCGGCTGCTCGGGGTGTGGCAGGGCTCGGCGGCCGAGCAGGCGCAGGAGATCGTGGGCAAGAATGTTTCCGTCGCCGCGGCATTTCACTCGCTCTCGTCGACGGTGCTGGAAGGCGATCAGGACGTCGACTGCGACGTGATTGTGTGCAGCGACGACGATCGCGCGCGACAAGTGGCATCGGAGCTGGCGACGAAGGTACCTGGGGTGCGGGCTGTCGATGGCGGCAAGCTGGAGAACGCGCGCATTGTCGAGGCGATGACAGCGCTGCTGATCACGCTCAACATCAGGCACAAAGTGCATGGCGCGGGATGGCGGGTTACGGGGTTGGGGATTTGAGTTTGTAGATTGGCTAGGGCTGAATCGCGGTGCGCCAAGGGAGCCCCTGTCGATTTGTCATCACGAGCGCAGCGAGGGACCTGCTCTTTGTGTCTTAACCGAGAAACTGCGCCATAATCGAAATTCGGCATCGACGCAGAAACCATCATCATCGCTCGGCGAAGGAGAGCAGATCCCTCGCTTCGCTCGTGATGACAAACGAAAAAAGCTCGTGATGACAAAATCTCAGCCCTCTTCCTGCACTTCCCCGGCGATCCACGCCAGATAGGCCTCGCTGCCTCCTTCCACTGACAACTCGACCCGCTCCGGCAGTTCGTAAGGATGCAGATCTTTGAAGGCAGCTTCCAGCCGCGCGGCCTGTTCCGTTGTGGTCTTGATGATGAGCAGAAATTCGCTCTCGCGCTCGACCTTCCCCTTCCAGCGATAGATGGACCGGATAGGCCCAACGATGTTGACGCACGCCGCCAGCCGGCGCCCGACTAGCTCGGCGGCGAAGTCTGCTGCTTGCTGTTCGTCGTCCAGGGTGGTGAGAACAATTCGCGCTTCAGCCACGTTCGACTCCTGATGAATTGGCGATTCCGACTAGTGGGGTGAGTCAGAAGTTCGATGCATAATTCAAAGTTTGCTCCCGTGTCGGGACTGCGGATCCCTCCGCTCCGCTTCGCTCCGGTCGGGATGACAAGTCAATAGTTCGCTCCGGTCGGGGTGACAAATCAATGTAAGTAATCACTGATTCACCACCCTAAATATTCTACGTGGATAAAGACGCAGGTTACATGGAGGTCAAGGTTGACAACCCGCGAGGAATTTCAGTTAAAGATATTCGCAACTTAATGGCGAACTTGGTTCCTCTTCGCGGGCTTCGCTTTCCCTTCGCTTGACCGCGATCTGCAACCGACGTTCACTGAGACAGGGGTATTTGTTTGAGCGTTACAGTAACAATTGCCGGAAAGTGGTTGCACCGTATGCGTCGTGTCCTGGCGACGCTGTGTATCGCCGTGCTTGCCGCCGGGGCAGGATACAAGGTGATCTACGGTCCCAACGGCATGATTGTTTACCGGGCCAAGCGGGCGGAGTACCAGCGTCTCCAGCAGGAGATCGCCGATGAAAACCGGCGCCAGCAGGAATTAGAGGAGCGGGTGAGGGAGCTGCAAAGCGATCCCAATGCGATCGAGAAAGAAGCCCGCGAGCAGCTTGGCTATGTTCGGGCGGGAGAGAGGGTCCTGGTGCAGCGTCCATCGCGTGCAGATAGCCGCGCCACCGCCGTCGCACAGAATCAACCAGCCGTTACGCAGTAGCCCTGTAGTCAATACTCTCCAAAACGCCACAACGCAATAATTGCCGGGATAGTTTCTTGTAGCGCGAGCAAACTGCAGGTCCCTCGGCTCCGCTGCGCTCCGCTCGGGATGACACACAGAGAAGTTGCGCTTTGCTCGGGATGACACACAGAGAAGCTGCGCTTCGCTCGGGATGACACACAGAGAAGCTGCGCTTCGCTCGGGATGACACACAGAGAAGCTGCGCTTTGCTCGAGATGACAATCAAACTGACGTAGTATGGAGCGGCGGTCCTCCCGTTGATGCGGCAGAATCAGCCCTTGGCCGAAGAGATGATGGTTCATGGATATTGAGAGCCTGCAAAAATACTGCCTGACTTTTCCCTATGCCACCGAGAATGTGCAATGGGGATACGACCTTTGCTTCAAGGTGGACGGCAAGCTGTTTGCTGTCGCGCCGCTGGAGGTTGCTCCGGTGCGCCTGTCATTCAAGTGTTCGGTGGAGAACTTTGCCGAGCTGTGCGAACGTGAAGGAGTGAGGCCTGCTCCTTACATGGCGCGGGCGCAGTGGGTCGCGCTGGAGCAGCTCAACACGCTGCCTGACACGGAACTGCGGGAGCTGTTGGCTGATTCGTATCGCTTGGTGTGGGAGCGGCTTCCCAAAAAGCGGCGAGCCGAGTTGGAGGCGAAGAGCACAGGAAAACGGGCGGTTGCTTCCCGTCGCACCAACAGCGGCCAATCCGGCAAAGCTAAGTCGAAGGCGCGCAGCGCGAAGCAGGGGAAGCGCGGATGAAGTTGTGGCGCGACCTCGTTTTACTGCTTGCTGTCTCCTGCTGCTTAGCGGTGATGCCGGCTGTCGCGCAAGATCGTTCTTCGGCGCCGCCATCGGCAACAGCGGGCAAGGCGACCAGTCCTGAGAAGCCGAAAAGCCAGGCGGTATCTGCCGCACAACTGGAGCACGATTTCTTCGCGCTGCTGCGTGCCGGTGATGAGAAGTCGTTTCTGACCTATGTGACCGAGGGCGGAGTGAACGTCGGTTCGAACCCACAGCACCTCAGCCGCGCGGAAATCGAGGACCAATTCACCCATCACACCGGACTCTATTGCAAGCTGTTCGACTCGGCGTGCACCCAGTCGGAGATCAAGCTCGATCAGAGCAATGTCCGCGCCTGCTCCTACCGGGAGTTGCTGACCAAATCACAGGACGTGCACATGGCGGCAACGGAAACGACACGCAACGCGGTGCGGCAGGCAATCCTGGTGGCGCGAATGAAGAACGACAATTGTGCAGGCGTCGGCCTGGTGGATTTCATCTTCAATCTGCAATCTGATGGGTGGAAGCTGTTCTCGATCCCGTAGGACGCGGACCCTATCAGCTCAGTTCAATCGCCGACGCAGCGTCGAAAGCGAACGGTCGGGATTACGTCAGAGGAAGAAACCGCGCCTTGATCCAACATCGGCAACGAGGCAGAAACTACCATCTTCGCTGGGCAAACGAGAGCAGATCCCTCGCTTTGCTCGTGATGACAAACACGAAAACAAAGAACCTAGCGGCACGAATTTTGGGCTTGTCATTGCAGTTTCAACCCCGCGCCCGGGGTCGGGTGCTCGTGATGACAAAATGGAAAACGCGATGCGGCAAGCTGAGAGCGCGTCCCAGGACGCAAACTGCAGGTCCCTTGGCTCGTCCTCGTACGCCGAAGGCGGTCTCGTCGCTGGATTGATAATCGCGGCGACAGCGCACCTCGGCGGAATTCCGAGCGGAGTGAATGGACCCGTGTAGACCCGATAATACGAGACTTGTGTACCTGACTGCGTTGGTTCATCCAAGGTAAACTTAAAGCCCTCGAAGGTATCTCTGCATTGAGGGCTCACGATGGTTTTCCGGTTACACATGTCTGCGGGCCTGCTGGTGTTCATCTCTCTCCTGGTTTACGCGCAGGAGACTCATTTTCATCCCGCGCCCGAGAAATTGGGGGAGGTCACATTTCCGATCTCCTGCAAACCTTCGGTGCAACAGGAATTCAATCGTGGTGTGGCCCTGCTTCACTCCTTCGCTTACAGCGCGGCTGAGCAGGCATTTCAAAATGTCGCGGATGGCGATTCGCAGTGTGCGATGGCTTATTGGGGGATCGCCATGACGCACTTCCACCAACTCTGGGAGCCTCCTATCCCAGCCAGTAGCGTGACAAGCGCACAACGGGCAATCGAGCAGGCGGTGCGCCTCCCGGCAGGAAGCGAACGCGAGCGTCTGTTCATCGCTGCAGCCGTGCCGGTGTTCCGCGACGCGAGCACCGTGCCCTATTCCACGCGTGCGCTGAACTATGAGAAGGCAATGTCCGAGCTCGCCAGCCGTTATAAAAAGGATATTGAGGCACAGATCTTCTACGCGCTCGCGCTCCTGGCCAATGCGTCTCCCGCAGACAAAACCCATGCCCGGCAGAAAGAAGCAGCAGCGATTCTGGAGCCACTCTTTCGGTCTTATCCGCAACATCCCGGAATACCTCACTACCTGATCCACGCTTACGATAACGCCGAACTCGCATCGCAAGGCCTGCCTGCGGCGAGAGCGTACGCCAGGATTGCGCCTTCGGCCCCACATGCCCTGCACATGCCCAGCCACATCTTCACGCGCCTCGGTCTATGGGATGATTCCATAGCTTCCAACCTCGCGGCGAAGGAGGCGGCGCATCAAGCAGGCGACACGGGCGAGGAGCTACACGCGATGGACTATCTGGTGTACGCGTACCTGCAAAGTGGACGCGATGCCGATGCAGCCTCGGTTGTTCAAGAACTCAGCGCTATGCCGAAGTTGAAAACCGGTGATTTCAAGGTTGGATACGCGGCCACGGCCATGCCCATCCGATACGCAGTAGAGCGCCGTCAGTGGAGCGAGGCGGCAGCCATTGTTCCGCCCGAGAAGGCGCCGCCGCACGTCACTGCGATTGCCGTTTGGGCGCGCGGCGTTGGGCTGGCTCGCAGCGGCCACCCGACGGAGGCGCTTGCATCCATTCAGGCCTTACAGGACATTCAGGAGCAGCTTCAGGGCGCGGGCAATGCCTACTGGGCGACGCAAGTGGGGATCATGAAACGCGAAGTCAATGCCTGGTTCTTGCAGGCGCAGAACAAGCCTCAAGATGCCGCTCGCCTGCTGCGTGAGGCCGCCGACGAAGAGGACTCGATCGAGAAACTACCCGTCACCCCCGGTCCAATTGTTCCCGCCAGAGAGCAGCTTGGCGACCTGCTGCTGGAACAAGGCCACTCGGAGTTGGCTTGCCAGGAATTCCACACCGCTCTGGTCAACGCGCCGGGACGAGCTGGCGCCGTTCATGGCGAAGCACAATGCGCCGCCAATCTGAAATCACCCCAGGATCTTGTCCGACAATGACGATTAGGCACCAAACGATTATGGCCGGAGCTGGTAGCTCCGGCCATATCCACAACCGGCGACTTAGTTCGCCGTCACCATGATTGCGCCGTTCGGAGGCATTACCTCGACTGCGCCCACGCTCTTGCCGTCCTTGGCTGCACCGAACAGGGCCAGGTTGGTTGGGGCGTAGCCCTGCTGCACATACGACTGTACAGACTGCACCATGTTCTCGTTCACCCACGCTGGTGGCGTAACCGGATTACCGTTTACGTCGAAGCCGTAGAGCTTCACGGCGGACTGGCCTAAACTCTGAACCGCAGTGATGAAGGTAAAGAAATCTCCCTGAGTTGCGCCGTTGATCGGTGACACGGTCAACGAATGGCTGGTGTGGGACAGAACGGAGCCACCGCCGACAGGCGACCAGGAAGGGTTATATACAAATATAACATCGACTCCGTCTTGCACCCCCAGAGAGTTGAAGTCTACCGAATTGTCCGTAATCATGGTGCTGGTAGTGCCGGAAGCGGCCGTGTAGTTGTTACCCCCGGCCCAGTTGCAGTGGGCGGGACTGCCGGATTGCTGCTTCCACCAGGTGCAGACGGTACGGGTTGTGTCCTGGAACCAGGGGTCGAGGTGTTGATCGTGCGCGCCCCAGTCCACTCCATACAGGCCATTGGAAGCGAAGTACCCAGGCCTCACGTCAATCAGATCACCCGACATATATCCCGCAATACCCGAATACAGGACTGCGTGACTGGAGTCGGTGACGCTCTGGATGACCGCATACCGGTTGGGGACCTGGGTGGAGTCCACCACATAATCCTTGGCTTGCGCCCGCTGAAAACAGTTGGAACAAAAGACGTTCACGCCGCCGGTTATTTGCGCCGGCTGATTACGAACGAAGCTTGCCAAATAATCGGTGATGGCCACCCAGGTTGGCGTGTCCCCAAGGTTCAGTTGTATGTGAATATTCTTCGCCGGATTGGCTCCCGGGTCCCCTGATCCGGGCATTTGCCAAAAGAAGTTGTAATCGAAGCCCGAGCTATTTGCGGTCTGGCGTGTAGTGAACGTTGGCAGGTTGTGCATGCCGTCGTTGCCGGGGTATTCCAGTCCCAGTAACTGCGACGGCAACACGAAGAGCGAGTTGCTCCACTCCTGCACCATGGTGGGAGCACAGGTCCCTTCGCACAGTGAGCCGCCGTAGGAGTTGTAGATCGTCTCGTGGTTGAGAGATGCCATCTCGCTTCCGGTAGCTCCCACGGTGAAAGCGGTTCCGCTGGAATTGATGTGCAATCCGTAGCTGGCAGTGTAGGCGCCGAAGTCCTGATAGTCGTCTCCGGGATCGTAGCCGGAGTAGCCATCACCATCGAAGACCATGCGCAGATAGACGTTCGCAGAGCTGTTGCCGGTAGCGGCTGAGCCCACAATGTGATGCTGGTTGGGGGTGTGGTCGATCATTACCCAATCGGCAAAAGTGGCCTTCGCGTTCTGGGTAGTCGTAAGTGCATTACCGCTGCTAACGTTGCGGTCAATGACGCTCAGAACATTCTGGAAGGTACCACCGACCGATGCCTTTGTCAGGGTGCAGTTGTAGCCGACCAGACCCGGATGGGACTCGTCGCCCAAGGCAGCATTCACGACCTCGAGCTCAATTTCGGCTTCATGGTTTCCTGTGTTGGCACAGGTCGCTCGAAAGGTACGATCACCGGAAGTAGGCGTTACGCGGCTGACCAGGTTAAGAAACGCGTAACCGTTGTAGCTTCCGTTGACGTCGACCAGCGTATCGAAAGACACTCCGTCAAACGTGAGGTTCAACGTAGGGCTTTCGTAATCGACCTGAATGACGCCATTGTTGTGCAGGCTGAAGTTGTTCTTCAGTACGAATCCGCCGGTGGGCGGCAGAGCTCCATCGGTAAGCGAGATCGCCGGCAGGCTCGCGGTGCCAAAGTTGCTGATTTGACCATGGCTGCCCAGAACGTTCATCCCGTTGCCCTGGAACGACGTGTGCCGGAGCTGGCAAGAGCCGTGTCCAGCCGTCTTGCAGGTGAGAACACCCAGGCTGCCGAGGTTGGAACTACAGCTGGATTCGCTGCAAACCTTCACCGTATCTGCACCCGTATCCAATCCACCGTCGATGTAATACATCGCGGTGGCGGGGGCAGCACCGGGATCAAGGGCAAAGGTCCCACCGAATGCGTCCAACTCGCCCGACAGGGTCACGTCACCACGCATCTCCAGGTAGGCTCCGCTCTGAACGACAAGGACGCCTCCAACCTGGATGGTGAGATCGACGGAACCAGGGTTTCCCGATTTGCCGGCCACGCAAACGTTGTTCGCCTCGCACTGCATGGTGCAACCCGCGGTGACAACTACCGTGTCCCCGGCCGCCGGAATGCCGTTGGGCGCCCAATCGCCGGCGGTATGCCAGTTTCTCGCTCCGGCGCCGCTGCAACTGTAGTTCGTTGCGAAGGCAAGGCCGGGACACGCCAGCAGCGCCAGTAAGGAAATCAGCGCGAACTGCTTCATTGGACCACTACATAGGCTGAGCATGACTTCGATACTCCATCGGCAACGGGACTGTCAGTGGTCTCGAGGGTATCGCCAATGGCGAGCCCGAATGAACCGGTCTTGCTGCATGGAATCGAATTCCCTTCCCAGGTTCGATTGTTGCCATCAGAACTGGCGCAGGCGATGGTGCCGGCAACGGTGCCGACGAGGGTGGGGACCATCACTGGGGTGATTACCCTCACGACGCCCGCGCGCCGAGAAGCTATTTGTATGCTCGACGAACCGCCATCGCACTGCCAGATGGCGTACTGGAAGACGGCGATCTGAGTAAGGCCAAGCAGGCGGCGCTGGTCCTTTAACTGCAAGTTCACTAGAGCTGGCCCGTTGTCATATCCGGCACGGAACACCAGTTCGCGGGGAGCAGCCTGTAACTGTGCGCCGCAGACTGACACGGCCAAGAGAATAAACGACACAATACCCGACTTCATGTTGTCTCCAAATTTTTGGCTATGCGTTTGTAGGGAGTTGTTCGGAAATGCCCAAAGCCATGCCTCTTTTGCTTCGACGGCCTGGGCCAGAAAACCACGTCGACTGCTTTACAGAACCTGAACTAACGAATCCTTTTCCGTCTGGGTTTGACGGGAAACTCCACGGCGCATTGGAGAGCGCTTACCGTGAACCGCAACGATTGGGATTAGCTGTATTGTGGTTGGCGAGTTTGCGATTGTCAAGATAGTAGACGTGATTTGCGCGCTCATTCACGATTATTTACACAACAGCCGCAAGTCATAATTGCTTTCGGCAACTGCGGTTCCGATTCGGGAACCTCTGGTCGGTGCAGGTATGTTGCAGACCAGAGTTCCTCGCGTTCCGGAGCGAGGTCGGCAGGAGTGATTTCTTACTGAAAGCTGAGAACTGACTGCTGACAGCTGAATTGGTCGGGACGGGCAGATTTGAACTGCCGACCCCTCGCACCCCAAGCGAGTGCTCTACCAGGCTGAGCCACGTCCCCTTAGAATCAACAGTTTGTGCGGTTTTCCTCCAAATTTGACTACTCGCTTCGGAGAAAAAGTCAAATCGTACGCTGGACTCACTGCTCTTTGCCAACCGAACGCACGCGAGATTGGGCCGTAGAAACGTGCTGCGGGGTGTGAAGCCTGCTTTGCCGCAAACTCGGATTCCGCCCCTCCAGGCCGCACGCTGCACGCATTCAGACACACTTTCGCGGTGAACTATCTCAGGCGCGGCGGGTCGGTGTTCCATCTGCAAAAAGTGCTCGGGCACAGCACGCTTGAGATGACGCGGCGATATGCAAACCTAGTGACAGCGGACCTGCAAGCAGTGCATGAGCGCGTGAGTTTACTTATTGACCTTTGCATAATATAGTTACAGCGGAAAGAGTTCTGCTTGTTCCCAGAAAGCGCAGACCAAGGTGGGCCGACGGCGCATCCGACGCAACGCTCGGCGTGCGGAATCGCTCAACTGTCCAAAGGTCGTGGGGCAGAAGTTGGGTAATTCGTGCTGCTTCCAGTGTGACCACAGATACTCCACTGGGTTCAGTTCTGGAGCATAGCCGGGAAGATATTCCAGCCACAGACGCCCCCTCTGTTGCTGTACGAACTGCCAGACGGCACGGCTGCGGTGCCCCGGCAGTCCGTCCCAAACGATCAGCAGCTTGCCAGGAATGTGGCGCAGCAGATGAGCGAGGAACTGGATGATTTGCGGGCTACGGATTGCTCCCGGAAACAGGCGGAAGTAAAAGTTCCACCAGGTTACGCCCGCTATCGCCGACAAGGTCTTCCAATTAAAGTGGTATTGCAGCACGGGGGTCTGTCCGCGGGGTGCCCAGGTACGGCAGCGGTGGGGACGCTCGCTCAGCCCGCTCTCGTCGATGAAGACGATCGTGCGACCTTCGTTTTTGGCCTTTTTTTTAACTCCGGCCAGCGCTTCTGCTTCCACCGCCGGATCTTCTCTTCGTCCCGCTCCAAGGCGCGGCCCGTCGGACGCTGACAACTCCATCCCAACTGCCGCAGGATGCGCCATGCCTGCGAGGGATGGTAGGAAATCCCACATTCTTGCTCGATCAAATGGGTGACACGGTTGGTGGTCCACAATCCGGTCTCGTAGCCCAGGCTTTCCGGACCGCGTTTGAGTCCCTGCTCGATCTTGCCCAGATCCTCCACGCTCAACCGTGGCTTGCGGCCAGCACGGCCCGCCTTCTTCAGCCCGGCGCGGCCGTTCTCGCGTAACTCGGCCGCCCACTGACTTACCGACTGCCGGTGCGCTCCCACTCGTCGGGCCACTTCCGACTGGCTGTACCCCTTCTCCAGCAGCCGCGCCGCCTGCATCCGCCGCTGCTCAAGTGCCTGAAAGTCTCGCCGAACTCCGGCCGGATTTCCCATGCCCAAACCATAGCACGAGATCAAGAAAATGTCACTATATTATTCAATAGTCAATAGGACCCAGGTAACGGCTTGATTGTTCGGGACGCCCACAAGCCGATAAACTCAAGCGTGAGAGGTCGCTATCGCTCAGGAGCTTACATTCGATTTTGCTTGGGTACTTTCGCCGCCGCAGGACGGAGATTACATCAACACTGTAATTCCTAGAGAAGCTGTTGAGGAGTTTTTTACCTTCGCAAAGCTGACGGCCCAACGGAGCGATGCCGAGGAGATTTTCTACATATTCAGAGCAGAGTTTAGCGAGGCTATGGGGAAGCCGCGCTATCGCAGTTCTTCGCTCTTCTTTGCGCCTTTGGATGCTAGGGACGCGATGGACGATGCGGCAACTAATGCTCCGGTGTTCATAGCTACGTTTTACAACGCATGTTCCGAAATCGCGGAGAGGTTTGGTGCTGCAAACGTGCCCGATGTGGTTACTATTAACCGCCTCTTAGAGAAGCACAAAATCGGCTATGTGATCGACCCGCCGAATCTCCGCCTCCGCGAAGCCGTGGACGTGGTGCCGGTACCTCCATCCACTTTGCTGCAACAAGCGCATCAAAGATTCCGCAGCGCAGCCGAACGCTCCGAGCAGTTGCTGTCAGAGGGTAAGGATGAAGAGGCCGTTAGTCATATTTGGTGGTTGCTGGAATCAATTTCGACTGCTTTCGCCGGGCTCGATGTAAACGGACGAACGATTCAAGGCGACTACTTCAATGAGGTCACGAAGAGCCTTCAGCAAGCAGATGGGGCTGGCACGCTTGGGACTGTCGCACGTTGGCTGATTGCTCTACAAGCATATTTGTCCGGCCCCGATCAAGGCGGCATCCGACATGGGGGTCAGCTCCACCTTGAAGGTCTCCTGCACCACGAAGCTGTGCTGCTCTTCAACCTGACTCGCACCTACATTTCCTACCTCTTGGCCGAGTACGAAAGGCTCACCTCGGGAACAGTCCTGAGGCACGGCTTCGACGAATTTTAGGGGATGGGCAAAACCTTGAACGCATCCCCTCAAGAGCACCGCAGTGCTTGAGATGACGCGATATGCAAATCTTGTGACGGCGGATTTACAGGCGGTGCATGAGCGGTTCAGTTTGCTCAACAAATTGCTGGGTGAAGGCTTTTCCCGAATTGGCGCGCCCAGACTCGTTTTCCGGTGCGGCCTCACTGACTTTTGAGGATTATTCTGATACACCGCAACTAGGAGGGGCGAACAATGTCACGATGGTTTGTCGCTGTTGTGATTTTTTCAGTATTCTTGGGCGGTAGCAATTTGTTTTCGCAAGCTGACTGGCTGGGCTTCGCTAACAACACTTCGCCACAGGGCCGGGACGGGGAATTACAGAAGCGCTGTGGTTTCTTTACGCGCATCAATGTTTCGGGCAATGCTTCGTCGTTTGATGAGCTGTGCCAATCTATCGGCAGGAAGTGCGTTCGCGTATGCGACTGGCAAGGCGTGACTTTCAGTTGTAACGAGAACACCAAGTGGACCCCTGACGGGCGCGTCCCGGGCCGGGATGGCACAAGGGTCGCATTCTGCCCCCCTGCGGGGAGTCGAGCGCTAGCTCCTACTCATGGGAGTCAAGTGGTACTTCTTACGCCAGAATGCTCCTGTGTTGGCGCGGTAAAGTCAACAAACCAGGTGCAGTGTACCGACTCGAACGGGAACCAAAGCACAAAACAGCAGGTCTGTTGGACTAAGAAGCTTTTGGGGACGAGCACGGATTGCGGGACCGTCTGCGATGATGTCTACTCCGTTTGCAATGGGACTGCCTCCGGTCAGTGCAAATGAAGAAACAAACGAATAAAGTGGGGAGGACCAAAATCTTGAGCGCCTCTTACCAAAATCGCACTGTCATTTGCCGGGTTGTGCCTTGCGTACGTCCTGTGGCGGCGGTATCGAAGAGGGAGAACAATGACAAACCAGCTCAAAGAGCACCTGATTCGGTGTGAGAACGCGATTCAATCAGCGAAGTCGATTCTAGGCAAGCATGGTTTTCCCGATGACTACCGCACGGTAACGGTCATCGGATTCGTCTCAACGCTCATTGAGTATCAAGAATCGTTCTTACTACTCATCATGCACGGCAAAGTAGGCTCCGCCTTCGCTTTGGGCAGGCCGATTGTCGAAGGCGCATATCGCGGTTTGTGGATAAATGCTTGTGCGACTGACGATGAGGTAAAGAAGTTCAACGAGAAGGACAGAATAGACTTGGAGTTTGGAGAGATAGCGGCAGCCCTGGATCCCGCGCACAACACTGGCGATTTTTTCCAAGACTTCAAGAAACGGGCCTGGAAGATTCTCAACAGCTTCACACATGGCGGGATGCTTCAACTAGGGCGGCGTTTCACGAAGCATGAGGTGCTGAACAACTATAGTGAAGGCGAAATTTACGAAATGACAACAACTGTGAGCACATGTATCTTGCTTCTCGTTTCCCGTTTTCTTGCGGGGCAGGGACACGCCGCCGATGCGAAGGCAATTGACGAGTTGATGGAGTCATACGGTCCTGTTGTAGATGGGAACGTGACGAAGAAGTGATCGCCTTCGCCCTTACTTCCGGGCCCGCGCTAGGTCACCGTCCGACATGTTCTGTTGCGCCTTGTTCCACTTGCTTACGTACCGCTCCGATTGGGAGCATGCACGCCTTGAGTGGCTCGACGGTATCACCCAACACGCCGGACCCGACCTTGGCGAATTGCGAGCTGTATGCTAGTGCGGCTCTATAACCGGCACTGGGACTTGCCCCGTTCCGCCGCAATCGGGGCATGGCTCGTCTGAGAACCCCTTGCCCGAATCGGCCCTGCGCTTTCCAGTGCCTTCGCACCGCGAACAAGTACGTGATTCAAATTGTTCCACGGCTGTGATTAAATCATGTTCTCAAAAGCTATTCAATCGCCTATGTCTCTAACGGCACATATTACACTTCGGCGGTTCGAGATTTTCCTATTTACATTGAGTTGCCTTTTTGTCGGGTTCGCCGCGTACTATTTTTGGCATCGTGCGTGGGTTTTTGCTCTTCTCATGCTCCTATTTTGGTTCTTGGCATCTGTGATTGGACAAGCCCTCCCGCACCGAAAGGACCAGCCGGGAGCGGAAATGGCAAGAGGGGAGCCGGTGAGTGTGGATTGTGGCAGACTCCAGCGCGACGATGCGTTTGGCCTAGGCAAGGCCATGTTGAGGACCGGCTTTTTGATTGGCCTCGCTTGCTTTGCCATCACGTGGCACGAGGGCCTGCGCTGGTACTGGATGCTCGTTGCGGGAATAGGCGGCTATTCGTTCGTGCTTCTTGCAAGCGTGACCTTATTCGCAATACCACTCCCACGACGGCGCGTCTAAGAGAAAATCTTTCCCGCCATCATCGGGTTTTGCTTTTTCCACGCCCGCGCAAGATCACCGTCCAAGATGTCCTGTCGCGCCCTGTTCCACTTCGCGTAGTACCGCTCAGTGATGACCACGGAGCTGTGACCAAAGTCGATGCTGTCAATCCTTCCACGTGGCACTGACAAGCGCGTCTAGCCGGTCCTGCCGCCCCTTTACCCACTTCGCATAATGCCGCTCGGTTGTCGTAACGCTGCGATGCCCTAGCAGCTTAGAGACATGCTCCAGCGGGAGGCCCTTTTGCAGTAGGTCCACCGCGAACGTAGCGCAAGCAGAACAGAACAAAAAGCGGCGCGACTGAGGAGGAAACCGGCGGCGGGAATCCTTGCGCCGATCGAGTACTCGCCTTAGAATTTGCCTCTGGACGGAATACCGCGTAACACACTGATTTTGAATTGGTCGGGACGGGCAGATTTGAACTGCCGACCCCTCGCACCCCAAGCGAGTGCTCTACCAGGCTGAGCCACGTCCCGAAATCGTAGGGGTAACCCGGCTGGGCCGCAGCCGGAGGGTTCTTGACCTGCAATAGTCTATCACTTCAGGAGCACCCTCGCAGCGGCCGGGTAGTGTCCTAAAAGTGCGTTGATGCGTCGTGATGAAAAGGAAAGGGCCGCCCCACTGCCAGGGTTGCGGCCCTTTAGGTGCACAATGCGATGTCAGGTAGAAGTATCCACGGCAACGAATGGACTGTCAGTGACGGCGATCACAGATCGCAGGGTCATCAACTTCGCGTTCATCAAGCCAGCACCTCTCGCCAACTCCGGGTTCGCGGGTTGTTCGCGGCGGTGGACAAATGTTGATATGCTCTCGGCATCGTTATCGGCGGAATTGCCTTCGAAGAAACAATGAGCCCAACTGACCCGCACTCCTGCGAGAACGTGATCGCCGTAGCCGATGAACCGCATCATCATCTGGAGATCGACAACGACTGGGTGCGCGCTTACGCGGTCGAAATCGGGCCGTTCCAAAGCACGCTCTGCCACCTGCACGCGCTGCCCTACCTTCTGTACGTCGCGGGAGAGGCGGACATCCTCAGCGTGCCGCGTAACCGCGACGCGGAAAAGCATCATTTTGCGCCGGACTACTGCGAGTTCGCTCCCGCAGGCCTGGAGCACGTGGTCGAGAACCTGGGCGATAGACCGTTTCGCAACCTGATCTTCGAAGTACTTTCCGCGACAGAGAAACTCCATCGGGCTGGAGCGAGCTTCGGGCAAGCGGCGGGCGTACGGGTGACGCCTCTGTATTCCGGCGACTTCATCTGCGCGCAGAGAATCGACCTCAACCCCGGCTCGCAGACCCAGGTCACGGGCCCCGCCATTGTCACTTCGCCCTACGAAGATACGGTGGAATTGATTAGCCCGGAGCGCGGCACGCGCAAGCTGCAACGCTTCCGCGAATTGGAGTATCTCGCGAGCGGCTCGACCGGATTGCTGCGCTGCGAAAGCGGAGGCCCGGCGCGGGTGCTCGTGGTCACCCTGGGTTGCGAGTGAGGTTGCGGGCGTACTGCCTTGCGATCTCCCACTCATTCCAAGCGATGGAATGAGTGGGGCACCCGACTGCTTACCCGGTCCTGCCCCATTTCAGGCAGTCACGGCGACATTGCCCGACGATGACGACGGTGCCGTGTCACCCTCCCCCCAGGACTGCAACTGCTGCTGCAACATCGTGTAAGCCTGCTGCGCGCCGGTGAGGTTGCCGGCTTGCAGCGCCTGTCCTAACTGCTGTAGCAGTTGAGGCAACTCGTTGCCTCCCGCGTCGCCGCCATGACGATGATGGTGGTGCGACCCGGCGGCCGTAGGTGAAATGTGCTGCTGGAGTTGAATGTAATCCTGCTGCGCGGCCGAGGTGTTGCCGGCCTGTAGATCTTTACCCAGCTGGCTGAAGTCCTGGGCGACTGAAGTGTTGCTGTCGGTCGAGGAAGCCGAGCCGATTTGCGGAGTCAATTGTTGTAGTGTGGCAAAATCCGACTGCGCCGCGGAAAGATTTCCCGACTGAAGGTCTTGCCCAAGCTGTTGCAGTCCCTGCTGCCACTTCTGCCGGTTACTCTGGGTAGCTTGGCCGATGTAGTGCAGCAGAGTGCTGCTCGCAATACTCGCTATTGACATACACTCACCTCCGAGCGACGCGCTGGCGTAATCCAATTGCGCGGACAGCGCTATCCGCATCGTTACGATGGCTGAGTAGGTGCAACTGCGTGGCCATGTCTGCCCGGGTCTACAAACGCAAGCTGCTGATTCCCCATCGTTTCGCTTCGCCATTCTCTAAGACGTTTCTAACCACCTATCCATTGCCGGGGCCGGAGTGGGTCAGTTTGAATAGGGATGCCCATTCGACTTCCCCTCACTTCGCTCGGTGTCGCTCAGGGCAGGCTCTTTCGCGCGCCGGCGCGAATCGCCACGCCCAGATTCCTTCGCTTCGCAAAGGAGCTTGTTCGGGATGACAACCAAACTGACCCACTACCGCCGGGGCGCACACCAGGAAAACTTGGTACATGGCGGCGATAATGCGACAATCAGTCATGCAGAAATTCCTGTCCGCACTTCCTCACCTGGGCCTCGCCCTGTTACTTTCCGCCGTAATGGCGGCCCAGCAAACCTCGACGCCAACAACCAAGCCCGGTGCAGCAGCCGGCACTCCACCAGCGAGCAGCAGCCCGCAATCTTCGCCCTTCGCGACCGACAAAGAGAAGGCCAGCTATGCCATCGGCATGAACATCGGAAATACCCTGAAGCACGACGGTCTGGATGTGGATCCGAACATCGTTTCCGAGGGACTGAAAGACGCCATGTCAGGCGCGGCGAGCAAGATCAGCGAAGCCGACGCGCAGGAAGCCATGGGCAAGCTGCGCAGTGCGGTAATAGCGAAGAAGCAGGCGGAGGCGGCGCAGGCGGGCGAGGCTAACAAGAAGGCGGGCGACCAGTTCCTGGCAGCGAACAAGGCCAAGGAAGGCGTGGTCGCCTTACCCGACGGTTTGCAATACAAAATCCTGAAAGAGGGCACCGGGCCCAAGCCGAAAGCCACCGACACGGTTGAGGTGAATTACCGCGGAACCCTGATCGACGGCACCGAGTTCGACAGCTCGTACAAGCGCGGCAAACCTGAGACGCTGGGCGTCGGCCAGGTCATCAAGGGATGGACCGAGGCGCTGGAACTGATGCCTGTTGGTTCCAAGTGGCAGCTGGTGATCCCTCCGGACCTTGCCTACGGCCCGAACGGCGCGGGCGGCGGTGCGATCGGCCCTAACGCGACGCTGGTCTTCGATGTGGAGCTGCTTTCTATCAAAGGACAATAAAAAGGCTGACTGATTCAGGTGTGAGGCAGGAATTTCGAGCGTCCGGGTAGAGCCGGCCTTCAGGCCGGCGTTCGCCGGGTCGGTTTGGATATGGGCTGCGGTGGTCATTTTCACAATGACCACCGCAGCCCGCATCGCGAGAGTCGAATTTGACGCGGGCCTGAAGGCCCGCACTACCCGGACGACACCATATTTGAAATTGGCTTAACCGTAAAGAAACCTCGACGATGCCCTCCTCTCCATTTGACTGGCGCGGGTACGACGCTTATCTGTTCGACATCGATGGAACGCTGCTCAATACCAACGACGGCGTGCACTACAACGCGTTCCATAGGGCACTCCGCGAGGTCTACGGATGCGAGGGCCGCATTGACGACGTTCCGGTACACGGGAACACTGACATCGGCATCCTGCGGGCCGCGCTAAAGCACCACGGTTGCCTTCGCGACGGCGAGTTCGAAGCCCGTCTGCCGCGGGCATTGGAGATGATGTGCGCTGAGGTCGAGCGCAACGCAGACCGCATTCGCCCCGAGCTATGCCCATCGATCGCTGAACTGCTTGCCGCGCTTAATGCTGACAGCAAGCTGCTGGGCGTGGTGACGGGAAATCTGGAACGGATTGGCTGGAGCAAGCTGGAGCGAGCGGGAATCCGCAAGTATTTCGACTTCGGCTCATTCAGCGACGTGCGCGAGAAGCGCGAGGACATTTTTCGCAATGGAGTGGAGCAGGCGCGACGGTTGCGTGGTTCAACGACAACCGTTTGTTTCGTCGGCGATACTCCGGCAGACATTCGTGCCGCCGCCAGTATTGGACTGCCCGTGATCGCCGTGGCCACCGGGATCTATTCTCGCGAGCAGTTGGTAGAGCATGGGCCGCCGTTGTGCGTGGGGAGCGTGGCGGAGTTGTTATAGGGACGAGTTCTCAGACGAGCACCGGTCGGTAATTAACCTTCGCGAATCCCACTCATTCCAAACGAAGGAATGAGTGCGGCACCCGCAGTCCAACGGCCTAGCCCGAATTTCTCACCAGTAGTAAACAACCACCAGTAATTCACAGTAGAAAAAGGCCGTCTTTTCAGGCATAACTGCGGTGTGAAACGAAGTCGATGCCCGAAAAAGAAACGGCCTTTCTCATGACAGAGTGTACGCAAGAATCGTTCGCGTTTGCAGATCATTTTTCGCGGCGGGTGGTAGCCAACTTCGACGGCGCCCGCATGACCAGCGACGGAGGCGGCCTGCTGTTGCGCCGCACCAACCGCAAGATCGGCTTGCTCGCGCGGGCGGCGGCCTGCTTTCGGGATGGGCGGGACCCGGCACGGGTCGAGCACCCGGTGGGCGAGATGCTGGCGCAGCGCGTCTACGGGCTGGCGCTGGGCTATGAAGATCTCAACGATCATGAGCAACTGCGCCACGATCCCCTGCTGGCCGTGTTGGCCGGCCAGCGCGAACTGGAATCACCGCTGGCCGGCAAGAGCACGCTCAACCGCATGGAGTTGACGCCGGCGGCGGCCGCCGATCGCTATCACAAGATCAGCTACTCGGCCGAGCAGTTGGACACGCTGCTGGTGGATATTTTCTTGGAAGCGCACGCGACCGCGCCAGCCGAGATCGTGCTCGATCTGGATGTCACCGACACCCCGTTGCACGGCGAGCAGGAAGCGCGCTTCTTCCACGGCTACTACGGCGAGTACTGTTACTTGCCGCTGTACATCTTCTGCGGCGAGCATCTACTGTGCGCCCGCCAGCGGGCTTCGAACCAGGACGCCAGCGCAGGCGCGCTCGCCGAAGTGAAACGCATCGTGGGCCAGATTCGGCAGCGCTGGCCGGAGGTGAAAATCATTCTGCGCGCCGATTCCGGCTTCTGCCGCGAGGAGCTGATGGCTTGGTGCGAAGCTGAGCCCGTGCACTATGTTTTCGGCTTGGCGCGCAACTCGCGGCTGGAGGCGGAAATCGCCGCCCTCATGGCCGCGGCCCAGCGCGAACACCAAAAGACGCAGCAAGCCGCCCGCGTCTTCGGCGAGTTCTCCTATCAGACGCGCAGCAGTTGGTCGTGCGCCCGCCGCGTGGTGGCCAAGGCCGAGTATCTCGACAAAGGCCCCAACCCGCGCTTCGTGGTGACTTCGCTGAGTCCCACAGAGTGGGAGGCGCGCGCTCTCTATGAACAGCTCTACTGCGCCCGCGGCGAGATGGAAAACCGCATCAAGGAGCAGCTCAGTCTGTTCGCCGATCGCATGAGCGCCGCCACCCTGCGCGCCAACCAGTTGCGGCTCTACCTGTCGTCGTTGGCCTATGTGCTGCTGCACGCTCTGCGGCGGCTGGCCTTGGCGGGCACCGTGTGGGCGCGGGCCCAGGTGAACACCATCCGACTGCGGCTGCTCAAGATTGCCGCCGAGGTGCGCCTCAGCGCCCGCCGTATCTATCTGCGTTATCCCCGCGCATATCCCTGGAAAGCGCTGTTCGCCGCGGCCTGGTCGGCTTTGCGCTGTTGAGGGCAGCGCGGCGGTTGTGCCAACCTCAGGCGGGCGGCAGTTGCGGTCTCCACGCGCCCAAAAATGTCGCCTCCAGCCACCGCCTTGGCCATCACCCGTGCACCACTGCCGCTAACCACTCCCTGCCGCCTACACCGATCGCTCTCGGCCGCCCCATCCGACCCCTGGCTCAGTTATCGATCATCTGGTGAGAAATTCGGGCTAGAGCCTGCACTGTAACCCGCGTCACACGGCGCTCTCATCGGCGAGCAGCAAAGCGGCGACAGATCGCGCTAATCGCACCGACCAGACTAGTTCCCTTCCCGCAGCAGACTCGTCGTCTGGTTCAGCGAAGGCGCAGGATCATGCATTCCGGATCTTCATAAACCACGTCGAAGCCATTACCTTGCCGGATGTAATCAAGCCACTCCCGCGAAAACGGTGTAGGCACGCTGCCAATAAAGATATACCTTGGGGTGGGAACGCCGGCGTTTACAAAAGCGGAGCGGATGGCGTTTGCCGGATCTTTGTCTTGCCCCCGCAACAACCGGAATTCCAATTCCGCCAGCTCCGGATACCTATCCCGCAGGTAAAGTGGATCGAGTCCGGAGACGTAGGGGTGCGCGGTGTCGTAGAAGAAGAGTTTGGGAAAGTCGGAGTAGCGCAGATCGTAAATTAGCGTTCCGGCGGGAACCGAATTGTGCAGCCATTGAGCGCCTGCGGCATACCAGTTGGGATCGGGAGTAGTCAACCGGATGCCCATTCGCACGTAGAGAAGGTTGTGCACGCACATCCCAGCCAGGAATAGCGCAAGTGCCGCGAGACCGACGCTTCTGGAAAACTTCGCACTACGGTGTGAGGGAGCCGTTGTCTGTACCGAAGGCTCGTCTGCCGACTGGCCAAGCGGTTGGACTTGCGGGTCCAGTCGCGCTTGCTGCACGCCCTGAACTGCGAATGCGGCGAAGAGCACGGCAAAGGGCGGCCAGTATTCGAGAAAACGCACGTAACGAATGGCCATGACCAGGAGAGCTGTGGAAAGCAGCAGGAAAAATAAGGGCCGCTGCACATTCACACGGCGGCCGCGATTGAGAGACAGCACGTAGCCGAAGGCAATAAATCCCACCAGCATGGCCGCCGACGCTACCAGGGAGCCTTTCAGAAAGTCCCAGCCGGGAAGCGAGAGCCATTCGGTTCCGATTTCAGTCGAGGCGGCTATCCGGACCGACCTGTTGACGATATGCTCGAGCAAGAGGTGTACGTTCTTCGGAAAGTAGGGATTGATGACAAAGCCCCCTACCATTCCCACTCCAGTCCAAAGCAAGGGGCGATATTCGAGCCTGCGTTCACTCCACCACACCACGATGGTCCAAAGGAAAGCCATCAACCCGATCAGCACAAACAGGTTGTAGGCCCACGCGTAGAGGAAGGCCACCGGGCACAACCAGGCATACTTTCGCTCTAGCAGTAAAACGATTCCGGCCACCAGGAAAATCAGGGAGAGGCCCTGCGCCCTGGTCTCGTTCAGGCGGACATAAAACGCGGCGGAGCATCCAAGCAATGCCAGCAGCCACAAAAAGGGATCGGAAATCCGGTAGCGCAGCATCAACCAGTAAACAGAGAACACCGCTGCCGCGCCGAAGAGCGCAGCCGCCAATTTAGCTGCAAGTTGCAAGTCGCCAATCCAAGTGAACGGCATCAGCAGAAGGTGAAACAGGAAGTGCTGATCGGCATAGTCAGTGGGGTTAAGGCTGGTCAGGGGAAGCCACTTGAATACGGGCGGGAAGCTGCCGTGCAGTAATCCCTCCCCCAGCAATCGGCTCCACTGTATGTGATAGTAACTGTCGAAATCCCCACAGCAGAGACCCGCTGTAGAGAATTGGAGCCAGAAGAAGATGGCGCTGATGACGAGGATCCCGGCAGCTAACTCGATGTGGCGCCAGCGACGCGAAGCAGCCAAGGGACCCGCGGCGGGCACCCCTACGGCCTCGGCTGAAGCGGTGTCATTCGTCATGGTATGCCCTCTTCAACTCCGGACGCAAAAGCGAAACAGAGGGAGTATACCAGTCTCGTTGCCGGGCATTCAGGGCTGTCGCCGTTGATAAATCACCTTATCACAGCAACTTTCTTTGTCGCTTCCTCCTTGACGTGTTGCGGACTAAACTGGCGGCCGCAACGAGACCGGAGCCGAGCATGAGCAAGCTCGACGGCTCAGGGACTTCGGTTCCGAGAACGCCGCTGGAGAACGTTGGGAAGACGCCCAAGTTGTCCGCGTTAGTGAATTCGCCGAAGATCGACGCGTTGAAGAACTGATCATCGCTAATCTGGGTACCCACTGCGTTAAGCCCTTCCAGACTGTTGCTGTTGAACGAACGGGCTTCGCAGGTGGTGCAGACCGGAACCATCGCGAGCCAATACACCCCTTGGCCGAGGTTGACGTTCAGACCGGAAACCAGGTCGGTGTATTCGGGGTAGCCGAAGCCGCCGCGACCCGTTGGTGTCTGTGAGAAATTGCCACCCGACGCGGTACCGGAAGCGATGAGAGTTCCGCCATTGCCCCTCCCCCACTCCGCTACGGATTTCCCAGTAACCGCTGGATGGCGTAAGGTAGCTCAGGTTGTTAGTGAACAGTCCAGTAACATTCCACCCCTGCCCGCCAACGATGAAGTTCTGGTAGGTGGCAGCGCCGTAAGGGTTGCCGCCTACGATGGCGTCATTCTCGTTCGACAGGCCGTTGGCGTTCGGATTGTTCGGATCGAAGTCGCCGCCGTAGAACAGGCACCCGCTGGGACATTGCGCGCTCGCCAGCGTTCCGACGAACAGCACGGCGAAGAGGGATAGCGAAGCAAGTTGCTTCATCGCTTCCTCCTTGAATTCTGGCCAGATATTATGCTCCTTCTGGACGGGCATAGCAGAACATTAAATTCGCGCGAACGAATACGGCATTGAGCAGACGCGCCGATTGCATGGCGGGGCATGTAAGTACCTTCTCTTTCGAAGGGGCGCGCCTTCAGGCCCGAGCTTTGTATCAGGGCCCGGCTTTAGACGGGCCGCTAGCTGGCAAAATAAAACCGGCCTTTAGGCCCTGAACGGCTATGGCAGGGGCTATTGATTCCTGCATAAATAATGTCCTATACTGCTGGTATGCGTCCCAGTGGCAGTCCGCACGAACTGGAGCAGCGTCGTTACCGCGCGCTGGCTCTGCTGCAACAAGGACTCAGTCCGGTCGAAGTCGCGCAACGGGTTGGGGTTGATCGTCGCAGCGTTCGACGATGGAACTCGGCCGCACGCCACCAGGGCCGGCAAGCGCTGGCCGCTCAACCCGCTTGCGGACGGCCGCCGCGACTCCGTGCCGCCCAGCGGCAACGGCTGGAGAAGACCTTGCTCGGGGGCGCGGAAGCGGCGGGTTTCGCTACCCCGCTCTGGACCTGTCCCCGCGTGGCCAGCTGGATCGAACAGCGGTTTGGCATCCACTACCATCCCGATCATGTCTGCCGCCTGCTGCATGCCCTCGGTTTCACTCCTCAAAAACCTGTACGTCGGGCGGTGGAACGCGACCAGGAAGCGATTGGCCAATGGGTGAAGCAGCAATGGCCCGCCATAAAAAAAAGCGTCGCGCTTGAAGGCCTGGCTGGTATTTCTGGACGAGAGCGGCTTTCTGATGGCCCCGCTGGTGCGGCGCAGTTGGGCTCCGGCGGGCCAGACCCCGGTGCTGTACCAGCGGGGCGCGCACCATCGCAAGGGGTCGGCGATTGCCGCCCTGTGCGTTTCGCCGGCGCGTGATGACGTACGTTTCTACTTTCGCCTCCATGCCAGCGATATCGCCGCCGCCCAAGTGATGGCCTTCCTCTCCGCCCTGGATGGCGAACTCGACGCCCCCTGGCTGATGCTGTGGGACCGGCTGAACGCGCATCGCGCCCGCCGCACGCAAGACTTTCTTCTCGCCCGCGGCTGGCCGCAGCCCTGCTACTTCCCCGCCTACGCTCCGGAACTGAACCCGGTGGAGTACGCCTGGAGCTGGCTGAAGAACAATCCCATGGCCAATCGGGCGCACCTCGAGCTGGATGCGCTGGCCGACGCTGCCCGTCAGTCGGCCCGCCGCCTGCAACGCCAATCCTGGTTGTTGCGTTCCTTTATTCACCACAGCCCGCTTTTTTTGCGGCTCAGATAGGACATTACTTATGCAGGAATCAATAAAGCGCGTCGGTTTCGATGCCTCATCGGCCCGGCTGAAGCCGTGCCCTGATACAAACCAAGCCTTCGCGGGACAAGCTCCTGCCCGGTGTCTTACAATCCCTTCAGCAATGCGCTTCATTTCTGGGCTTCTGATCTTTTGCACATTCGCCGCGTCGGTACTGGCGCAGCAGCCCCAGAGCACGTCTTCGCAAACGCCGCCGCCCACGCAGGCACAGCCCACCACGGCGCAGGTACAGCCTACCGCCGCGCAGGTATCTGAAACGAAACCCGTCGGAACTGTCATCCTGAATCCGGAGTCGCCCAAAGATCTGGTCGAGGCCAAACGCGCCTTCGATTCGGGCGTAAAGCTGAAGAGGTCCGGCGAGTTGGAGCAGGCGTACGACAAGTTCGAGCAGGCGGCCGAGCTGAATCCGCGCAGCGTTGACTATGTGACGGCACGCGAGATCACTCGCCAAGAACTGGCCATGGATGCCATCCAGCGCGGCAATAAGGCCCTGCGCGAGCAGAAGCAAGTTGTCGCTATGGCGGAGTTTCGCCGCGCGCTGGAATTCGATCCGCAGAATGAGTTTGCTACGCAGCGCCTGCGCGAGTCGGTTTGGCGTAACAACCCGGGAAGCGAGAACCTACAGATTGCGGAGGGCTCCAACGAAATCCTGCTTCAGCCGAGCCCATCGCATCACGACTTTCATTTCCGTGGCGATGCCCGTTCCCTGCTGACCGCGGTCGGGAAAGCGTATGGCATCACGGTGGTGTTCGACGACTCGGTCAAAACCATCCACACGCGCTTTGATATCGAAGACGTGAACTTCGCAACCGCTATGGAAGCGGCTACCAGCGTCAGCAAGACGTTCTGGGTCACGCTCGCGCCCAGGCAGATTCTGGTACTCGCCGACACCGCGCAGAACCGCACCAACTTCGAGCGGATGTCGATCCGCACCTATTACCTGCCCGACCTGACCACACCGCAAGAGCTGGTCGACTTGGTCAACCTGCTGCGGACCGTTCTCGAGCTGCGTTTCATTACCCAGAACCCCGCTGAGTCCAGCATCGTGATCCGCGCGCCGCAGCCAGTGCTCGAAGCCGCCACCCAGTTAATAGAGAGCATCGTCAAGGGACGCCCGGAAGTGCTGCTCGACGTTCGCGTCTACCAGATCAGCCAAAGTCTGTTGCGGCAGTTGGGGGCGAACCTTCCAACCCAGTTCACGCTGTTTAACATCAGCCCGCAACTCATCGCCGGGCTCGGGCTGGGAGCGCAGAACCTGATCAACCAGCTGATCGCTTCCGGCGGCATCAACCAGGCCAACTCGACAGCCATTCAGGCGTTGCTGGGTCAACTGGCGCAGAATGCCAGCGGCAATTCCCTGCTGCAACTGCAACCCTTCGCCACTTTCGGCGGTGGGCTGACGCTGATGGGATTGAACGCTAGTCCCGCAGGCATCGGCTACACCTTCAACCTGAACGAGTCTTCGGTGCAGAACCTGGAGAACGCGCAGGTGCGCGCCTCGCAGAACAGCCCAGCTACTCTGCTGATCGGCGAGCGGTATCCGATCATCAACGCTACCTACGCCCCCATTTACAACACGCAGGCAATTGCAAGCGTGATCGGTAACGGCAGCTACATCGCGCCGGTGCCGTCGGTGAATTACGAGGACCTGGGGTTGAAGTTGAAGGCCACGCCGGTCATCCACACGGACTCGTCGGTGAGTATGAAGCTGGAACTACAACTGCGCTCGCTGGGTGCGACCCAAAGCAACGGCATACCCATCATCAACAACCGCGAGTACTCAGGCAGCATCACGGTGAAGAGTGGAGAATCGAGCGTGGTCGCGGGCATCATCAACGAGTCAGACTCGCGCAGCGTGAATGGCTGGCCTTTCCTGAGTCGCGTTCCCGGGCTGACCTATGCGGGCGCGCAGCACGACACGACGGTAAACGATGCCGACCTTCTGGTGGTCATCACTCCACACATCCTGCGCCTGCCAATACACGAGTCGATCGCAATTAGGCTGCCCATTGGGCATTAGGGAAGTTGTCAGTTGTCAGTGGTCAGTTATCAGTGGTCAGTAGTGTCCGGTTGAGAGCTTGATACACGGTTATAAATCAATGGTAGATCGGAACTTAGGTGCGCAAGGGGCGGTGATCGATTTGAATTGCGATCACCATGAACCTGGGACAATCTCTGTTCGCGCAGCTGATGGACCATCTTCCCGGTCACGAGTTTCGCAAGTGTGTGCAACGCTACGACGGCAACTATCGGGTGCGGAGTTTCTCGTGCTGGGACCAGTTTCTTTGCATGGCGTTTGCGCAGTTGACCTTTCGCGAAAGCCTGCGCGACATCGTCGCCTGCCTGCGCTCGCAAGAACGGCGCCTCTATCACTTGGGGATTCGGGGCACGGTCTCGCGCAGCACGCTGGCCGATGCCAACGAAAGCCGGGACTGGCGGATCTATGCCGATTTCGCCGCCGTTTTGATCGAGGAAGCGCGGTGGCTCTACCGCTACGAGGATCTGGGACTGGACTTGACGAACACCGTCTACGCCTTGGACTCCACCACCATCGATCTGTGCATGACGCTGTTTCCCTGGGCTCGTTACAAATCGGCCCAGCACGCCCTGAAGCTGCATACATTGCTGGATTTGCGCGGCCACATCCCCACGTTTGTTCGCGTTACGGCAGCGCAGGTTCACGACGTGAATCTGCTGGACGAGCTCACGCCCGAGGCGGGCGCGTTCTATGTGATGGACCGCGGCTATCTCGATTTCAAGCGGCTCTATCGCTGGACGCTGCAGGGAGCCTTCTTCGTCACTCGGGCGCGCAAGAACTTCCGCTTCACCCGGCTGGTCTCGCATCCCATCGACAAGACCACGGGCGTACAGTGCGACCAAACCATCGCTCTGGTGTGGTTCTACCCGGCCCGTGGCTATCCTGCCCGACTCCGCCGCATTCGTTACTGGGATGCCGAACGCGGCCGACGGCTGGTTTTTCTGACGAACAATTTCGTCCTGCCCGCGCCCGTGATCGCCGATCTTGTCAGTTGTCGGTTGTCTGGTCAGAAAGAAGCTGAAAGGCCGCGGAACACGGCCTAATGACTGACTTCGCACTCTCGACCGAAAACCGAGAATTCGGCCGTGCGCGCGCGTTCTATTATCGTTTGTCATCACGAGGCCGTCTTCGGCCGAGGGATCTGTTCTCGTCGGCAGTACGAACCCTTTTCCATGATGAAGAGTGCTCAGGCAGGAGCGAAGAGCAGATCCCTCGCTTCGCTCGTGATGACAAAATGGAAACGGTCGCGATGACAAAATGGAAAAGCTCGTGATGACGAAATGGGAGGCGTTCGGCTTCCACAACTTCCTTCTGACAACTGACAACCGGCAAGACAACTGACAACTTTTATTTCAAGTCGTAATCAACCATGGCCTTGACTGCCTCATAGGGCGTGTTGACGAAGCCGGAGACCTTGCGTCCGTTGATGAAGAACGTCGGCGTGCTGTTGACGTTCAGCTTCTCGCCGAGAGCTATGGAATCGCGCACTCGCTTTTCGGTTTCGGGCTTGGCCGCGCAGGCGCTCACCGCCACTGGATCGCCGCCCGAATCCTTCACGTAACCTTTCAACATCTGCTCGACATTCTGCTCGTTGACATCGCCCTGGTGGTCATAGGTCGTGGCGATGAACTTCCATACCGCATCGTTGTTCTCGCGACCCAGGCAATCGACATACTTTGCCGCCAGCATCGACCATTTGTGGATCTGCACTAGCGGAAAGTTCTGGAAGATGAGCTTGGCTTTAGGCTCTTCGCTCATCAGCTTGTTCAGGTTCTCCTGCGCCTTCTTGCAGGCGGGGCACTCCAGATCGCCGAATTCAACAACGGTCACGGCCGGCATCTTTCGGACCGCGCTCGGGGCCAGTGGCGTTCTTTAAATCGGCACGCGCCTGCGCGAAGGGATCGGCGCCAAAGGGCACCAAGTCGCCCGAAAAGGCATAGTGCTCGTCGGGGGTGACGTAGATGCGCTGCACCGCCTGTCCCTCGGGGGTGTTGAAGACCACCGTCACCTCTGAGATGGCGGGCGCCTCCGATGGCTTGATACTTACCACATGCCATGCCAGGTTCTGGTTCCAGCCGAACATATGCTTCAGGAACTCGTTAACTGTGGCTTCGCTGGGAAGCTTGGCGCCGGTCGATGCGGCCGGGGTGGTGGTGTGGGTCTGGGCGGGAAGGTTAAAGCTGCACAGCAACAGCCCAGCCACAATGAACAAGCGTGATAGAAATCTCATTTATGCCTTTCTGGATATGTTGCAGCTATGCGTCGGCCTTGGCTGCAATGGGGTAGCGCCTTCCGAAACCAAAAGCCTTCTCCGAGATTTTCAGCCCCGGCGCAGCCTGCTGACGCTTGTACTCGCTGCGATCAACCATGCGTGCGATTGCGCGCACCAGTTGCAGATCATAGCCATGCTGGTCCGCAATCTGCTGCGGCGACTTATTGTCTTCCACGTAATCGACCAGCACGGTATCCAGTATCTCGTATGGTGGAAGCGAGTCGCTGTCTTTCTGTCCCGGCCGCAATTCAGCCGACGGCGGTTTTTCGATCGTCGACTCGGGGATGCGCTCGCCATTCCGGTTGACGTAACGCGAGAGGCGGTACACCAGCGTCTTTGGCACATCGGAGATGACCGCCAGGCCTCCGCACATGTCGCCATACAAGGTACAGTAACCCACGCCCAGCTCCGACTTGTTGCCGGTGGTAAGCACCATCGAGCCCAGCTTGTTGGAGAGCGCCATTACCAGCGATCCACGAATGCGAGCCTGAATGTTTTCTTCCGTCACGTCAGGCGCGCGGTTCCCAAAAGCCGGCGTGAGTCCCGCAATGTAGGAGTGAAAGATTTCGTCAATGCGAACCAGTTGGTATTGGATGCCGAGGTTCCTGGCCAGCGCCACCGCATCGTCGATGCTTCCCTGCGACGAGTACGGACCCGGCATGGCCACGCCCATCACGTTCTCCGCACCCAGTGCGTCGACCGCAATGCAGGCGGTCAGCGCCGAGTCGATGCCTCCACTGAGGCCGAGCACCACACGGCTGAAGCCGCACTTGCGCACGTAATCGCGGGTGCCCAACACCAGCGCTGCGTAGGCGCTACCCTCTTCGCTTTCGTCGCGCTCGCGCATGTCGCCGGTTAGGGTGTCGGAGTCAAAGAAGATCAGGTCCTCTTCGAACGACTTGGCTTGCGCGATCACGCTGCCGTCCGGCCCGAGCACGAAACTTGAGCCGTCGAAAACCAGGCTGTCGTTCCCGCCCACCTGATTCACCAGCGCGACGGGTACGTTGTATTGGCGCGCGATTGCCGCCAGCATATCGCGGCGCAGCTCGCGCTTGCACAGATAGAACGGCGAGGCGGAGATGTTCAGCAGTACCCGGCCACCGGCGCGCATCAGGTCCTCTACCGGGTCGACGCCGTACAAACGGCGGTCCCAGAAATTCTTGTCGTTCCAGGCGTCCTCGCAGATGGTAAGCGCCACCTGCTTGCCTCCGAGGGGGAACAACTGCTGCGAGTCGGCAGGAGCGAAGTTGCGCATCTCGTCAAAAACGTCGTAAGTAGGCAGCAGTCGCTTCGACTGGACGAACGCAATTTTGCCGTCACGCAACAGGGCCGCCGAATTCAGGACGGACTTGCCTGTACCATTCTTCGTCGGCGTTACCAGGCCGACGATGACCGCTATCCCTTCCGTACGGCGAGCAATCTCTTCCGCCGTTTGGCGGTTGCGCTCGACAAACCAGGGCCGTTCCACCAGGTCGCGCGGCGGATAGCCGCAAACGGAAAGCTCAGGAAACATCACCAGCTCAGCGCCGCCGCCGCGGGCACGCTGCGCGTAATCGATAATTTTTGCGGAGTTTCCGGCGAAGTCGGCAATGGTGGTGTTGATCTGCCCGAGTGCAATCCTCACATCTAAAGTGTAATGGCGGAGGCGCAGGCGCGCCAAATGACGGGGCCAGTGCAGGCGACCGCCTGGCGGTTCAGCTCTGACCAACGCTGGGTCCACAGCATCTAATTGGATGGTTCGATTCAGAGAATCATCTGCTGCAGGCATGTATCAGGGCGCTTCAGTCGTGCCGAGCGAAGCGGAACGTGGGCTTTAGCATCCCTGAAACAGCGGAATGCAGGAGCCGGCTTCAGCCGGCGACACATTCGCTTCGAATGGAAGAGCTTTCGTCTGTGCCGTCCCCGGGGTTCGGGTTCGTAACCGCCTGTACCCAGCACTCCGCTGCGCTGCGTGCTGGGCACGTCATGACGCCGTGCGGCTTGAGCTCACAAAATCCCGTGGGTACATCCTGTGCATGCACTGGTGGCTCTGACCAACGTTCCCCGCGATTTCTCATCTATCGTTAGTCTAATTGCCTGGCATTCCTGTCTCGCACGCGCAGCAAGAGCGCGTTGAGCTTAATTCCGGTTATGGCGGCCTCGTGCTCATAGCAACCCTCGGGTGCAACCATCAGCCCGTTCATCAGCCGTTGGCCATGAATCACTTCATCGGCGGCACGCAGGAGCCGATGCTGCTGGCCGACTATCAGCCCTGGTTCGGGCAGCCCAGCCACATCGATGTCGGCTACTCTTCGCTTGACCGCGTGAAGATCGAGCAGCAGATCGATCATGCGAAGCAACTCGGCATCACCGCTTTTGTTGTCAACTGGTACGGCGCGCGCCACGACTTCGAAGACAAGGCCTACACCCTGATGCAGCAGTCGGCGGCGGACAAGGACTTCAAGGTTGCGCTGATGTATGACGAGGACGACAGCAACCCGTCCGACAGCACCGACGCGGTGATCGTCGATCTGCAATACGCTTACGATCGCTACATCGGGCCGCACGCCATGATCACCCGCAACTCGTACCTGCGCTACAACGGTAGGCCGATGATCTTCATCTTCCCTAAAGGCGGACACACCGACTGGAATCGCGTGCGCCAGACGACCAACTCGTGGGAAGATCCGCCGCTGCTCATCTTCAAAGACATCAATGCAAAATTCGCGAATGACTTCGACGGCTTCTACGCCTGGGTGAATCCGGGCAAGGCGGGCTGGAGTGCGAATGGCGGCACGTGGGGCGAGGATTACCTCGACAACTTCTACCAAACGATGATTGCGCAATATCCGAACAAACTTGCCGTCGGTGCGGCGTGGCCCGGCTTCAACGACTCACGCGCCAGTTGGAGCCAGAACCGCCACATGAGCTCGCGCTGCGGCCGGACCTTCGACGACACGCTGCGACTCTTCCGCCGTTATTACAACCAGCAGCGGCCGCTTCCCTTCCTGATGATCGAGACCTGGAACGACTATGAAGAAGGCACCGCGATTGAAGGCGGCGTGGGGTGCAAATAACGCTATTCGCCGTTCGCCATTCGCTCTTCGCCGGAAAAGACAAACATACGACCACGGATTCACACGGACGAACACGGATCGGAACAGAAGGCAATACGAACCGCGGATTTTCGCGGAAGACGCGGATGGGAGAGGAAGGCAATAAACGACCTGCGGATCCGGACGAGATGCTGGTGAGATAACTTGGCCGGATTAAGCGGGGTTGTGACGGCAGCCTCGTCTCTGGTTTTTCCCCTGTCTCCGATCCGCGTTTCTCCGCGCAAATCCGCGGTTGAAGTTTCCGCATGAACGGAAAAGCGAATGGCGAAGAGCCAAAAGCGGCCTCACTTCAGCCGTATCGCTTCTTCTCCCAATTGTTCGTTGATGAGCCGACCGACAAGCTGCTTGATGGTCTCGCCGGTTTTCGTCAGTTCGAAGTCTTGCTTTCTTTTCCGACCAGTCGAGTTTGAAGCTCGTGGATAATGCAGAAATCCAAATCTGGCGCACGGGAGCATTGGGCGATACGACGAACTTTCCCGGTGGCTCTTCGAAAACAATGTGCAACGCGCCGGCATTCTCTTCCACTTCGAAGTCGGCTTCACCTTCCGCTTCGTAAAGGCTACGCTTCAGGGCTTCGAGACTCGCGTCAGCGCGGCGGCGAAAATCTTGTTCGTCCATCGCTCGATTATATCCAGCGAAGTTATGAGGCGGTTAAACAATGACAGCCTGAGAAGGCGCGGACTATACGGGAGCGATCTCCGGGCTCTGGAGCTTCCTTTTGGGCATGAAGCCCATGAAACCAGTCAGCCAAGCTTCGAAGGCGCCCTCTGAGATTCCAAATTGATCCAAGAGCCGCGGCAGCAACAGAGGATGGTCGTGCGAAGAGGCGTAACTCTGATCGCAGGTAGTGGCCGATTCAACGCCTGCTTCGGCCAACCAGGGCAGGAAGCTGGGCTGATTGGCTCCACTCGGATAACAGAAGTGGACGACGTGGTCGCGGCCGGTTAATTGGTGAATGTATTGCCGGTTTTGCTCGATCTCCTGAATAAACAAGCTTCGCTCCACCGGCGTGCGGTGGCGGTGAGTGTGGAGTTGGACATCCATTCCGCCGGCTGCAACCGCGGCCACCTCTTCAGGATTCATCAGATGAAACAGGCGGTTGCGCGTAAGTTCGGAGTAATCGAAACCGATCGCCTCGGCGAACTCGGCAGCAAGATCGTCTTTCTGCCTGCCGGAAAGGTCTTGCCGTTTGGCGTACTGCTGGATCTGCTCCAGCACCTGCGTCCGACTCTCCTCGGTGCGAAAATCCAGCATCTGAGGCAGAAAGGAAAAGCGGTGACCTTCGACTATTCGTTCGCGCCGCTCCCACATCATGTGCCGCAGCGCGAAGATAAAAGTAGGACGGTTGTAGAAGCAATAGTACGTAGTGAGATAGACGGTCGCCGGGAAGCCGAATTTGCGCAGCGCAGGATAAGCCTTCGCATAAAAGTCGGCCCAGCCATCGTCGAAGGTGATAGCCACGCTTCGTGGGGGAAGGTCACCAGCCTTCAGCCTGCGGAGCGCTTCTCCCAGATCGAGCACATTTGCGCCGGAGTCTTTCAGGATGGCCAGCCTGCGCTCGAACATGGGCGCGGGAAGGAACATGTGGGGATGCGAAGCATGTTCGTCACCCATGGCAATGCCGTGGTAGCAAAGAATGAGCAGACGACGCGAGCGCCACGGGCTATGAGCTATTACAGGAAAGAGCCCAAGGCCGCGGGTCTTGAGGAGCATGGTCTTGGTGCTCTTCAGAAGGCTCATTGGACCCTCAAACTTTCGCTGCAGACACCAGTCCGAGCGAATGAGTAAACGGCATCGGCGCGGGCTGCGGAGGCACTATTCTCAAGCGTTTTCTATGTCTTACTGGATATTATCATCGGTTTGACTGGCTCCGTCGAGTGCCGGCTCTGGTCGGGAATTGCTGATGCGGGCCAGGTGAGTATGACTTGGCCGTGGAACCGTCGACCGGACGGCTGGCGTGCGAAAGTGAGACGGTTCCCGTAGACCAATTCGCCGCGCCTAAGCTGCATGGTACACGCGTGTAGAATTTGCTTCGTGAACGATGTTCGCGAGTGCCTCCCTGAATGTTTTACTACTCTGTTTCCTCGCCAGGACGTGCTCGGTGAAATCGACCTCTTCGGCGATCTCGAATCTCACGTGATGCAGGGGGAAGCTGCGTCATGCGCGTAGCCGGTTCCCAGCTGGAGGAACGGCTTGCGGCCGCCGCACTGGCGTGCAGTAACGGCTTAGCCGCCTCGCCCTTCGCACAAGTCTTAGCTGGGCTCGGGCCCTATTCTGAGCCGGCAGCCGCTTTTGAACTTCTGACGCAGGTCACGGCTGCCCACGACACAGGAGCAGAGCTGCTCCACCTCCGGGATCGGTTCTCGTTTGGTCAGGAAGAGAACCCGGTCGAGCGGGCGCTTCTCATGCTGGCATCGCAGTACGCGGCCGCGCGGGTCCCCGGGTTGCCGGTCGACGATCACGTGAAGGAGCTGTTTGCCGAGGAGTTCGAGTTCTTCGCTAACCCGCCTGCTGCATGGCTGCCGCGGTTTCGGCACGATGATGTGCGTTATCGCGAGATGGTCCGTGTCGCCACCCTGCGGCGTTTTCCTGCCGGGCAGTTCCACTGGGAGCTGACGGGCTTGCCCAGATCATGGGTAATCAAAACACATCGGGTCTGGACGTTGCTCCGGCACGTGGTTGGCCGGATGGGCGGATTTTCTCCACTCTTCGAGTTTCACATCAATGCTCGCCGCACGAATCGGCTGCTCCTGCTCGAAAAGGAAGCGAATTTTTCTTACTACCTGGCTGCGAAGTCAATGGAAAAACAGCCCGCGATCAGGGGCTTGATGCTGTCTTCATGGCTTTACTGCGAGAGCACGGCGCAGGTGAGTCCACACCTGGCCTGGCTGCGCAGCGTCCCCCAGGATGCCGGAGCGCTGGCTATCGATCTCGGTCCGGTTGCGGAAGACGCGGGTTTCCTCGTGGGTAGCCGTGACCGCCGCGCCAAGTATGAGCAGGGGCTCTATCGGCCGAAACTTGGTTGCGTTCTGTGGCCACGCGCAAACCTTATTTCATGGGCGAAAGAGCACCCGGAGTTTGACGTAACCGCGAGGCTTGCCCGACGTTGACCGCAACTGAGGTACTAGCTATAAAGTCGCGATCACCAGGAATGGCGCGACCAATTATTCAGCTCCGAATTATTGGGGGGAAGGCCGGCACCGGGCGCCCAAAACGAAAGCGTGGGTGTCCAGTTCCTGCCACCAACGTTGCGATGCGATAAAAATTTCGCCTTCCGGGCAAACTTAGAGACAACCCGTGCATCTGTCGCACTACACTTGGAGTGCCTTGGGAGGTGCCGCTCATGCGTTCCTACACAGCCGTTCTCTGCACTTTGCTCGTCCCTTCGTTCTTGCTCACGACATTGGCAGCGCAGAAGCGCATCGACGCGGCGGCGGAGCCGATTAATGTGCTCACGTATCACGATGACACCATGCGCACCGGGCTGATGCCGCTGGAGACTACACTCACGCAGGCGAACGTCAATTCCACGACCTTCGGGAAAGTGAACTTCCTTCCGACGGATGGCAAGGTAGACGCCGAGCCGCTGTACGTCTCCAACGTCGTGATCAACAGCGTGGTGCATAACGTGGTGTACGTCGTAAGCGAGCACGACAGCATCTACGCGTTCGACGCCGACAACGGCACACAACTCTGGACCAAGACGGCGCTGTTGCCGGGCGAGGTCCCGAGCGATATGCATAATTGTAGCCAGATTTCGCCGGAGATCGGCATCACCAATACGCCAGTCATCGATCGCAACCGGCCGCCGAACGGCGTCATTTACTTCGTTGCGATGTCGAAGCTAAACAGCACCTATCACCAGCGGCTGCATGCGCTTGACCTCGCAACCGGCGCTGAGCTGTTCGGGGGGCCCGTCGACATCCAGGCCAAGTATCCGGGCACGGGCGACAACAGCCAAAACGGTTTCGTGGTCTTCGATCCGCACCAGTATGCCGAGCGAGCAGGGCTGCTCGAAGTTGGCGGGAGCATCTATCTTGCCTTCACCTCTCATTGCGACCAGCGACCTTACACCGGCTGGATCATGCAGTACAGCGCGGCTGACCTGTCGCAGATTTCTGTGCTCGACGTGACCCCCAACGGTAATGAAGGAGCAATCTGGCAGGCGGGCGATGGAATCGCCGCTGATAGCGATGGCTATCTGTATTTCCTCGACGGCAACGGCACCTTCGACACCACGCTCGATTCCAACGGATTTCCGATCAAGGGCGACTACGGCAATGCCATCGTGAAGCTGTCGACCTCAGGGGGGCTGGCGGTCGCGGACTACTTCAACACCTTCAACACGGTGCAAGAGTCCAATAGCGACACAGATCTGGGTTCTGGCGGAGCACTGGTGCTGCCTGATCTTTCTGTGTCGGCGAACAAGAAGGTACATCTGGTGATAGGCGCGGGGAAGGACGGCAACATCTATGTGGCGAGCCGCGACAACATGGGCAAGTGGAATCCCAACAACAATAACAATCTCTACCAGCAGCTCACCGGCGCTCTGCCCAACGGTGCCTGGTCAATGCCGGCGTACTTCTACAATACGGTTTACTTCGGAGGCGTGTCCGACCACATCAAGGCATATCCCATCGTGAGCGGCCGTCTCGCGGCGTCGCCCAGCAGCCAGACCAGCAAGACCTTCACGTATCCTGGCACGACACCCAGTATCTCGGCGAACTTTACCCGGGACGGCATCTTGTGGGCGGTGGAAAACACGTCGCCCGCAGTGCTGCACGCCTACAACGCGTTTGACCTGACGCAGGAGCTGTACAACAGCAATCAACAAGGTTCGCGCGACCAGTTTGGCCCCGGCAACAAGTTCATCACTCCGATGATCGCCAATGGCAGGGTCTACGTGGGCACGCAAACCGGTGTAGCGGTATTCGGGTTGCTGGAATAAATAAGCAACCCGCCCCCACAGTAGTTATTAAGTGCTGAGCGCAAAGCGGAGTCCTGAAATAAGGAATTGGCGCGAATTGGCGTATCACGGCCTGCCTACTAAGGAGGCGACAAACAACTTGCCAAAATTAGGAGATTGTTGGAGACGATTTATTTGTCAGATTTTGCACTTATTTATAAAATACTGGATCAGCGGTTAACAAACTCAGTATCGCAACTTAAATATCTTCCAAAATCTTAACTTTATTGCTTGACAGCAACCAGTTTGCAGACTAAACGTCACTATGCGTCTGTTTTTGGCATTTTGATGCCAAAGTGGAAAATCCCGGCCAAGATACGATGTGCTTCACAAACGCCGGGTGGATCGTACTTCGTCGACTCTGGCCCTTACGCTTTTCCGGTGGAGGTGAGTCGTGGTGCGGACGTCTCGTCTTGCTGTCGCAATCCTGTTCTTCCTGAGCACATTTACTGCGGGGAGTTTGGCCGCCACAAAACTGCCAGATTCGGTGACAATCACGCTGACGCCCAGCGTCGACAGCCCACAGTTCCTGGGCACCAGTGTTGTCTGGACGGCCGCTGTGCAGAATGGGCAAAAGGGACACTCTTATGATTATCGCTTCGCCGTGTCGTTGCAGAACCAAACTCAGATCGTAAGGGATTTCAACCTACCCAACAAATTTACCTGGGTACCCCACACGGTAGAAGGCACCTACCAAGTCATTGTGACGGTCCGTGACATCACGCATCTGCCATACATTGTCTACGCGCCAGTTTCCGTACAATACGTCATTTTGCCTTGGGTGACGGAGCCCGGGGGATCGGCTGTAAATCCTACGTCTCATCCCTTAGTGGCGTTGTTTAGTGGCCCACCATGTCAATCAGGCCATTCCCTGCTTGTGCGGTTTAGCCAAGCGTGTTCGGATGTCTCGAGTACTACCAACTCAGTGCCGTGCTCACAGAACAGTGCCAACTTCTATGTCGCTGGAATGTTGGCTTCGACGCAATACATGATGCATTGGGAAGAATTCGGCCCCAATTTCTTTGCTAAGGGGTCGGATCTGCCGTTCACCACAGGCCCGATTTCGCCCGACTACCCACCGACCCAATTTAAAGTGAATGTTCCTCCTAAACAGCACGATGCCGAGTACCCTGTAGTGCTGCTTCAGTTACTTCCTACAAATAACCCACACTGGCCGAGTGCAACTGATCTGTCGGGGAATGTGATTTGGTACTTCCCCAGGGAACTGCAGATGACTCGCATGGAACCTGGGGGTAACCTGTTTGGGTTTCCAGACGACCTCACGCTTAGCGAATATGACTTAGTAGGAAACGAAACTCTGGAAACCAACGTCACAAGAATTAATGAGCAGTTGGTGGCCCAAGGTTATCGGATCCTGGATGATTTCAACATCCATGAAACCCGTCGCTTACCCAACGGCAACATCCTCCTACTGGGTTCAAGTGACCTTGTGTCGACCAAGTACCAGGGAGGTACGCAAGAACATCCAGTCGACATTCTCGGCGACCTAATCCTGGTCCTGGATCACAATCTGCAGTTAGTATGGGCCTGGGACTCGTTTGCACACCAGGACCTTAGCCGAAAAGCTACGCAGGGTGAGATCTGCATGCACGGTGGGGGCGGCTGTCCCAGATTTAACCAGAACTTTTCCCAGGCCAATGACTGGTTGCACTCCAACTCGGCTCAGCTAACAACAGACGGTAACATTCTTCTGTCGGAACGTCATCAGGACTGGGTGTTAAAGGTGAATTACCAAAACGGTCAGGGAGACGGCAGTGTCATTTGGAGGATGGGTCCGTTCGGTGACTTCACGATCCTGAATCCGCCGAAGATGACTTGTGGCGACCCAAACGTTTTTCCTTGGTTCACTCATCAACACGATGCGGCGTTTGAAGCTGAAGGCGGCATTGGACAGCTCGGGCTGAGCGTTATGACTGTTTTCGATGACGGCAACCTGCGATATCAACAATGTGGTGGAAACCAGAACAGCCGGGGTATCGTGATGTTAGTAAGCGAGGCAAACCGGACGGTCACTCTCGTGACCGAGGCCGACCTTGGCGCATTCTCTGGGGCTTTGGGCAGTGCCGACCTGCTGGTCGCGTCCGATGGCATTTACGCCAGCTTTGACAACGGAGCATCGAGTGATCCCAACAATCAAGTCACACTACAGACGGAGGTCGATCTGAGCGGCAAAGTTGTGTATCGAATGCAGGCGAGTTCCTGGTCTTATCGGGCATACAGGAGGAAGGATCTCTACACCCCCACATTGCCGTAAGGTGATTTCTGCGAGTAACCGATATTACATAACAGGGCCGGCCGAGAGGTCGGTCCTGTCGTTTTCGCGGTTACGATGCCTCGCGGCCACAATTTGTGCAGGGCTCGGGCTTCGTGGAACTCTCGCATACTTTGAATGCCATTACATGTAATCGACGGGTCGGCTTAAGGCCTGCGATGCGGAAAGACCCGGCGAGGGAATGGGGCATCAAAGCATGGCCCTTCATTTTGGGGCGGCCCGCCGATTAGCCGAGCAGCAAAACGGCCGCCTTCGCCGGAGTGCACCTCATTTCAAAATTCAAACAGATATTTACAAATTCATGCTTTCGAGCTATCTTGGACAGTAAAGAAAAGCAACCCGAACCACAAGTTTATTATTCCGAGTATATTTTGTTGTTGGCAGTGGCATGATTTACGGCGAGGATAGCTCCGTGGGAATTTCGTGCCCAAGTTGGGCCAACCCAAATATTGGTTGACCCTACTCGTGTTGAGCGAGTACGTTACGATTCATAAGACGCCACCTCAGCAGCGCCAATTTAAGAAACTCTTGTTTGAAAGGTGAGACCCTTGCCACGCATCTGGAATACCGTTGTTTGCTCTGTGCTCCTGAATTCGGTTTTCGTTGTTGCGGCTGCGGCACAGTCCGTGAGCGTATTGACGTATCACAATGACAGCCAACGAACTGGACTCAATCCTCTGGAAACGAAGCTCAACCCCACAAATGTAAACTCCGACAGCTTCGGTAAAGTAGGCTTTCTGCCGGCCGATGGGGGGGTTGTTGCCGAACCCCTGTACGTCTCTGATGTCGTCATCGGCAACCAGAAGCACAATGTGGTTTACATCGCCACCGAGCACGACAGTGTTTACGCCTACGATGCCGACAACGGAATGCTGTTGTGGCGGAGTAGCGCCCTGATGCCGGGCGAGGTGCCACCCGCCTTCCACAACTGTCCGCTGCTCTTGCCTGAAAATGGAATCACCTCCACCCCGGTGATTGATCTCACTCGGGGAACGCGCGGCGCGATTTACTTTGTTGCTACTTCGCAACTTGGCATGAACATCCATCATCGCCTCCATGCGCTGGACCTGGCTTCGGGCACCGAGTTGTTCGGCGGCCCGGTCGACATCGAGGGCAAGTATCCCGGCACGGGCGACAACAGCCACAACGGGTTCGTCATTTTTGATCCGAACCAATACTTCGCGCGCGCCGCGCTGCTGGAGTCTAACGGCAAGGTCTATGTTGGTTTTTCTTCGCTGTGTGATCAACGGCCCTACACCGGTTGGCTGATGCAATACGACGCTTCGACTCTCGATCAACTTTCGGTTCTCGACGTCACGCCTAACGGCAGCCAGGGGGGGATCTGGCAAGCAGGCGGGGGACTCGCGGGTGACACCCAAGGTAACGTCTACGTCATGGATGGCAACGGAACCTTCGACACAACCCTCGACGCCAATGGGTTTCCTCTGTTCGGCGACTTCGGCAACGCATTCCTGAAAGTGTCCGGCTCGACTCCCATGTCGGTTGTTGACTACTTCGCTACTTATGACACAGTGCAAGAATCGAACGAGGACGCAGATTTAGGCTCGGGTGCTCCTATGGTGTTCGATCCCCCGAGCGGCACCGGTCTGGGAAAGTTCCACCTGGTGGTTGGGACCGGCAAGGACGGCAACATCTATATCGCTAATCGCGACAACATGGGTAAGTGGAACCCCAACAACAACAACGGGCTGTATCAGGAAATGACCAAAGCCCTGCCGACCGGCAGTTTTGCAACCCCTGCGTTTTTCCACAACACGATGTATTACGGAGCCCTTAACGCTCCAATGAAGGCGTTCCCCTTTACGCTTGGGCGTCTTCAGCCGCTAAGCAGCAAAACAGCCGAGACGTTTCCGTATCCGGGTACGACGCCGAGTGTTTCTTCCTACCTTGGAATCAATGGCATCGTCTGGGCCGTCTCAAACATGAACATGAAAAAGCCAGGTGGAGCGACGCTGTATGCCTACGACGCGCTCGACTTGACCAAGAAGCTTTACGACAGCACCGAGCAGGCGAATCGGGACAACCTTGGCACGGCCAGGAAGTTTGTAATTCCGATGGTCGCAAACGGCAAGGTCTACGTTGGCGGGTGGTCCGGCGTATCCGTCTTTGGGCTATTGCAGTAAGTCGGGACCAGGTTGGCATCTCGTGAGCCGGAGAATCCTGCTATTCTCCGGCTCATCGGCCTACCGTGCCAGCTCCTTCTCAACGTCTCCCGCGATGCGATCGGGAGTGGTCATCGGGGCATAGCGCTCCACCACGTTACCCTCTTTGTCGATCAGGAACTTGGTGAAGTTCCACTTGATGGCGTCTCCCAGCAGCCCGCCTTTTTCACTCTTAAGAAACTTGTAAAGCGGATGAGCGTTGTCGCCATTGACCTCGATCTTTGAGAACAGCGGGAAGTCGACGCCATAGTTCAAATCGCAAAACGACTTGATTTCTTCGTCCTCGCCCGGCTCCTGATGTCCAAACTGGTCGCAGGGAAAGGCCAGGACCGCGAAGCCGCGATCCTTGTATTTGGCATAGAGCTCTTGCAGTCCCTTGTACTGCGGCGTGAAGCCGCACTGGCTGGCAGTATTGACCACGAGCAGCACCTTACCCCGGTAATCGCGCAGCTTCTTTGTTTTGCCGTCGTTCAGCTTCGCGCTGTATTCGTAAAAAGACATGGTGTTTCCCTAATGGGCTGCTGAATCCTGTTCGATCCCCCTCAGGGGCCAAAGAGACTGTGTCAAAACCTCTGTCGTCCCTACGGGACTCGGGCCCTTTTCCCACTTCCCCCAGCGCTGAAGCGCTGGGCTAAGATCTGCTGCGCCTACGGCGCGGGCTTTTCTGCTATTCGCTCCGCGTCGCAAACCAACAACAGGTTGCGACACAGTCTCCAAAGCCCTCATGTACGTTCAACGGGTAACGCTCGCCCTTCGACAAGCTCAGGGCTGGCCCGAAGGCCAGCACTACTCGTCAATTAGAGTCCTTCGGCAGCATGCTAGTGTGCGGCCGCCTTCTTCTGTTCGATCCAGGCATTGATCTGCCCCTGCAACACATCGAGGGGCAGCGCCCCGGAATCGAGCACCTGGTCGTGAAATTCCCTGATGTCGAACTTGCTCCCGAGCTCTTTCTGAGCGTGGGCTCGCAGGTCGAGAATTTCCAGTTGTCCCATTTTGTAGGACAGCGCCTGTCCCGGCCAAGAGATATACCGGTTGGTTTCCGATTGCACGTTGGGCTCATCTTCCGATGAGTGATCGTGGAAGTATTGCACTACCTGCTCGCGCGTCCAGTGCTTGTAGTGCAATCCGGTATCCACCACCAGTCGGATCGCTCTCAACATTTCATCCTGTAGCCGGCCGTAGTCGCTGTAGGGATCCTGGTAAAAGCCGACCTCCTTGCCCAGGCGCTCGGAATACAGCGCCCAGCCCTCGATGTAAGCGCCCCAGAAGCCGTGTTGGCGGAACGGCGGCAGCGTTCCAACCTCCTGCGCCATCGAGAGCTGAAGGTGATGGCCGGGCACGCCCTCGTGATAGGCCGTGGACTCGATGTTGATGATAAGCCGCTTCTCCGGATCGCTGGTGTTGACCTCCACGTGACCGGGGCGCGAGCCGTCGGGCGTGCCCGGAACGTAGGCAGCTGCGGAGGCATCCTTCTCGCGGTAAGCCTCCACCGGCATGACGATCAGCTTAGCCTTCGGTAGATGGCCGAAGAGTTCCGGCAGCTTAGGCTCCATCTGCCCGATATATTTGCGGTAGAGGTCGAGAATCTGCTCGCGCGACTGCGCGTGCAGTTTGGGATTGGAAGCAATGGACGCGGCGAAACTCTTCCGGTCTTTGTAGCCGAGCTTCTGGGCGATGGCCATTTGCTGCTTCTCGATCTCGGCTACCTGCTGCAATCCAATTTCGTGAATTTTCTCCGGGTCGACATCCGTCGTAGTTGATTGGCGCACCATGAACCGGTAGATCGCATCGCCGTTGGGCAGCGACCAGATGCCGACTTCGGTGCGACCCTTGGGCGCGTAATCGTCCTTCAGGAACTTGGCCAGCTTAACGTAGGCCGGTACAACCTCATTTTGAATCGCGTCCAGCCCTTGCTTCTTCAGACGCGTCTTGTCGGCCTCAGAGAAGCTCGCGGGAAATTTCTCAAACGGCTGCGCAAAGGGCGACTTGTCAATCGGAGTAGTTGCGATATCGTTGGTCTGGTCGACGGCTTTTTCCAGCAAAAATTTCGGCGGCATCATGCCGTCGGCCATGCCCAGGCGCATGTTGTCCATGGTCTCGTCGAAGACGCGCGGCAGTTGATGCAACCGCGAGATGTAGTCGGTGTAGTCCTTCACCGTCTCAAACGAGAGGATGGTCACTAATTGCGGGGCCTGGATGTGAATGCCGCTGATCTGGCTGACCGGCATCTCCCATAGTTTGAGTTCGTAGAAGCCGAGGCTGCGCTTTATGTCACGAATTTCCAGCTCTTTGTTCAGCTTCTCCTGCTGCGGGAAGCCGGCGGTGTCGATCGCCTCGAAGCGAGCCAGATATTCGCGATCGGAGGCGGCTTCCTTCTTGAGGAACTCCGCCGATTCGCTGCCGAGCTGGTCGTTGTAGCGTTTGTCCCCGATGATCGAAGCGAAGACCGGGTTGACCTTGAGGCCATGTTCCCAGTACTCGGCAACCAGATCATTCAACTGCTTGCGGCGGGCATCGAGGGTGTCGGCGGCGAACATTTGGGAAGAAAAAACGAGGCACAAAGCCAGTGCGAGCAATCGCATGCAAGCTCCTTAAGTGGAAGAGAGTATCAGGTCTGAGCGTGCGCGCGCGAACGCAGCACCACCTTGCAAGTAGTACGCGATGGGCTGCGAAAAAGTTCGAAGCGGAAGAAAGGTTCACCAACGAGGCACGGAGGAAAGAATGGCTTGGCTTGGTTGAATCCGGCACTCGTCGGCTTCGCTCAGGGCGGATTTTCAGTCGTGCGGAGTCACGTTTTTCCATTTTGTCATCACCAGCAAAGCGAGGGATCTGTTCTCCTTTGCTGGGCGAAGATCGTAGTTTCCGCATCGTTGTTGATATCGGAGCAAGGCAGGGTTCCTTGGCTAACACAGAAACTGCAGGTCCCTCAACGGCTAAAGCCGTCTCGGGATGACACAAACGGCTTACGCCGGCGCAGCTAAAGCTGCACCCCTTCAAAAGAGGATGTCACAAAGCCGAACGGCTCTATATATCTGCTTTTCTCCGTGTTCTCTGTATCTCCGTGGTGAGCTTTCCGAGGCGCTAGAGGGCGACCAGCACGTCGTCGCCTTCGATGCGCAGCTCATAGACGGGAACGGAGTCCGGGCCGGTTACGGCGGCGCCCGTCTTGGCTTCGATTTCCCATCCGTGCCACGGACACACGACCTTGGATCCGTCGACATAGCCCATGCCGAGCGGGCCTCCCTCATGTGGGCAGACATTGTCGAGGGCGCAGTACTCGCCGTTGACGTTGGCGATGCAGATGGTGTGGTCGCCGACGGCGAACTCCGCAGCAGAGTCGGCCTCCGGCAGTTCGGACTTTGTGGCAATCTTGATGAATTCGGACATAGCTGTTGTAGAGAGTCCTTTTATATCAGGGGCCGAAGCAGATGCTCAAATGCGGAGCCCGGAGGGCGCGTAATGATAGCCCAGCATGAAGCGGCAGTCGGAGTGCCGGGCAGGAAGCGTCTTAACGAAACCAGAGTCCCTCGGGGATGGCATAAACAGCAGGTTCCTCGACTGCGTTCGTCTCGACCGGCCTCGACTCACTTGCCAGGATGACAAGCCGTTTGGGGAGTTCGAAGTTTTCGCTCAAGCAGAACCATTGGCGGCGCGAGCAAACTGCAGGTCCCTCGGCTCCTCCCCCTCGGCTGCGCTCGGGGTCGTCACTGCTGTCGCCGCGGCTCCCGAGTTGCCGTAGACTTCGCGGTACTCTCACTCGGGATGACACGAGGAAGAAAGATTACGCAGAGTGGGCGAACAGGGTTCCCAGGTTCGTGATGCAGCAGACCCAATCCATTAACGGAACGCTATTGGTTCCGACGGATCCCGGTATATATCGGTTGAATCTTTATTTCTCGATCGGCGGAGGCGGAAACGGGCTGCAGTCGTATTTTCTAACACAATTGCATGGAACCGATATAACCGGGGGATCCGGCGAGGGTCTTTATTGTAGTGACTCCGCGGAGGTGTATTGGATGCCGCCGATCATGGTAAGTTTGAAGCCCCAGGAACCTCTCACCTACCGAGTTGCCGCCTCGAAGGTGCCGACGGCCGGCTGTCAGTACAACCTCGCGATTACGGTTGAGCAATTGATGTAGGGATTGGTCGACTCTACGTCGCTTCGGCACGACCGGAATTTGAGACGTGCGGACGCTCGTCCCCTTCTTATTAGAGTTGTCATCACGAACGAAGTGAGGGATCTGTTCTCGCTCGCGGTGCGGAGTATTTCCCTTGCGCTGGCAGCGTCGCTATTCAAACGAGAGCAGATCCCTCGCGCCAAAAGATGGCGCTCGTGATGACAAACGAAATCGGAAGGCAGTGATCTCTTTCTCGATGACAATTTTTACGTGAGGGGAAACCGCTACCGCGGTACCACAACTCCGTTTTCGACCGGCTGCACCAGTTGCTCGGGATTAGCGAAGTTAGCCTGGGCAATCCGAATCTGCTGCTTGAAGTTGTCGACCATATCTTCCTTCAGCCGTACTTCGGTGGGTTTCCTGGCGATGCTCATCGTGTCAATTTTGTCCTGCAGGCGGAGCAGTCCATAGAAGAGGTTTTCGGGGCGCGGTGGGCAGCCGACGATATATACGTCGACCGGCACGATGCGATCGACTCCCTGCAACACCGCGTAAGTATTGAACGGCCCACCGACCGACGAGCAGGCTCCCATGGAGATGACCCACTTCGGGTCGGGCATCTGGTCGTAAATGCGTTTCACGACCGGGGCCATCTTAAGGGTGACGGTGCCGGCGACGATCATCAGGTCGCTTTGGCGGGGGCTGGGACGAAAGACCTCCGAGCCGAAGCGCGCGATATCAAAGCGCGCCGTTGAAGCGGCAATCATCTCGATGGCACAGCAGGCCAACCCGAAGGTCATGGGCCAGATCGCGGATTTGCGCGCCCAGTTGAAGACGTAATCGACCGTGGTTACCAGGAAGTTCTTCTCAAACCGGTTATAAATCCAGCTCATCCGCTACCTCGCGACTTAGACCTTATCGGCAATACTATCCTGCGGCATGGCTTTCTCCAATGGCTGTGATGCTGGTCACAGAAGCTCAATGAAGGGAACTGCTTGCATCAACCCCGGCCGAGGCCGCCAGTCGCGGTAATCAGCGGCAATAACGGCCAGGGCGGCCGTGGAAGGGCAATTTCCTTGACACGGAAGGACAATGTAACCAGAATACCCTCACAGACGATTGGCCCTCGCCTTGGCTCTATCCTCCCACCGCGAGCCACGCGCGCCCGGCTAGGAGCCGGAATCAAGGACGTCCAGCAGCAACGGACGAGACAAGGAAAACGCCCATGCAACTGGCAAAGCTGTTGAAACTCCTGACTTTTCTGGCGGTCCTGGCTTTCGTTATGTCCGCCGCCGCCCAGCAGATACGGTATGAGGATTTCTCCAACGACCTGACTTACAACATGCTTGACAGGAATGGCACAGCGACCCGAGGCACGTGGAATGGCATAACGGTATTGCGTCTCACCCAGGGCTCCAGCGCGAGTCGTCGCGCCCAGGGCGTTCAGGCGAGTTCGGTGTGGTTCCAAATTCCACAGCCGTTATCATCGGGGTTTACCTCTTATTTCAGGTTCGTCATACACAATCCGCTCAACTGCTGCGCGCCGGGTGACGGTCTAGCTTTCGTCATGCAGAGCGCATCGTACACCGACGCCAGTTTGTGTGGTTCGGGAGCACAGGGCACCGCGATTGGCAATGCTCCGGGCGGACTTGGATACACTGGAATTCCCAACAGTGTTGCCATCGAGTTTGACACCCATCTGGATGCATGGGATCCGAACGCCAACCATGTCGCTTTGCAAAGTTGTGGCGCCAACCCCAATAATCCGGTACACGACTCGGGGGAATACGCCATCTGCTCAAATAATCACGTAACCAGCTGTCCTCTTAGCGTCGTGGGCACCACCATTCCGCCGCTTGGGGTGACATGCGGCGATGGGGGATGCATCGATGGCATCCCGGTCACCGTAGTGGTGGAGTACACGGGCACCAGCCAGAACGATCCCAACCACCTGATGGTGTACGTCGATCCATTGTTGATACCGGGCACCCATACGCCCGTCGACAATGCCCCGAAGCAAATCGATATACACGGCTTCATGATCGAAAAGGGAATTCCGATAAGCCCGACCGCCAATGGTGTAACGGCTTTGGCGGGCTTCACCGCCAGCCAGGCCAACAACAGCCAGACCACCGACTTGATTTCCTGGGAGTTCACTCCGCACACGCCGACCCAGATCACGCAGCATCTCAACGACAACGGTGAGGAAAATCAGTTTGACTTCGGGGACCATGTTTACGGCGTCACATACCCTGACCACAGCTTCGATGGAAGCTTTGACATGACGGTCAACGCGATACCCGTGGATCAGACCGACTTCTACAACATGCGTCTGAAGAACAACACCTTATTCAATAACGAGCAGTGCGTCAGGTACTACAGCACGGGCAATAACAACTGCATCGTTTATGAAGTAACCTGCCAGGACCCGAATACACACCAAAATGTTCCGTGTCCCAATCCATCAGAAGATCGACTTATCGACACTCGCACCACTTACAGTACGCCAGACCCCGTCAACGCCGACAATGCTGACTACATCAAAGCGCCGATCGGCACCAATAGCTGGTGCTCCATCTTCACCACGTTCATGGAGAACGATATCGATCCCACAACGTCGGGGTCGGGTAAAAACTTCTCCGACTTCGTGGCCACGTTCAAGACGAGTCCGGGACAGGACCCGCAGTGTCAGCAACAGCAAAGCTCAAGAGGCACGTTACGCAAGCTGCCGCCGGCCAATGCGGCTGCTCCCGCGGTTAACTCTCACCGCGAAGCCGGCCCGGCAGGTGGAGGGAAATAGCTTCGCTTCGGCTGCGACGCAAATGCAAAAGCCCCGGCTAGTCCGGGGCTTTTTCTACTTCTTCCGCAACATGGAAAAACTACGTCCCGCCCTGGTAGGCCTTCATCGCGTCCTGATAGATGCCCTTCAGGTCGGCACGGTCCAGTAGATGGCCCACTCCAGGTTCCTTGCTGATCGACTCCAGCAGCTTCACCGTGTCACGATACTGGAACCCGAACTGCCTCTCTTTACCCGTCACGGTGGCCAGTTGTCCGAGCAGGTAATGCGCCTGCGCCTGCTCCACCACGAGTCCTAGATTGTCTGCGCGATTCAGAGCGCGCGCCAGCTCCTGCTCGGCTGGTTGCAGCCTCTTGGCCACCAGCTCCGCCTGCGCCAGGTAGACCGACGCTTGCACCGACAGCGCCTTCAGGCCCATCGCGTCGGTTTCCGCTCCGAGCCTTTGGAGTATGGGAATCGCCGCCGCGCCGTGCCCTTGCAGAACATCGAGGCGGGCCAGCCCAAATTGCGAGACAGCCGATTGCTCGCGATTCTTTGACCGGGCTGCGACCGCAGCAGCCTTGTCGTACTGTTGCTTCGCCTCGGCATAGTTGCCGGCGTACATGTAACTATCGCCCAGCCAGTTCAGCGCCTCGGGAAGATAGTTGTCAGTCTTGATCTCGGTCGCGAGGTTAGTCGCCTGCTGTAGCTTCTGCTGGCCTTCCTCTGTCCGGCCCACCATCGACAGGACGCGCCCATACCCGGCAAGCGCGGCCACCATAAGAGACGTCCGATCGTTGGTAGCCTGGAAACCCTTGATGGCGTCTTCGTACGACTTCAGCGCACGGCCGTATTGTCCTTGAGTCGCGAAGAGCTCTCCCAGGCTGGTCGATTCCAGCGCGACGCGGTGCTGATCGCCGGTTGCTCGCGCCGCATCAATGCCCTTGAGATATTGCGTGACCGCGACGTCATACTGCCCGAGTTTGACGTTCGTATCGGCCAGGTTATGCAGAGCCAGGGCGATGCCGTCAGCCTGCTTGAGCTTGTCGCTGATGTCGTAGGATTGCTGATAGTTGGTTAGCGCTGCCTGATAGTTTCCCAGATCGCATTCGGCTGTGCCGATATTGTTCAGGCACATCGCCTGGTTCGGCAGGTCACCCAGAGCGCGAAAATAGCTCAGCGCCTCGTTCAGACTGGTGAGCGCCTCAGGGTACTTTGCGTGGTTGTTGTAGTACGCCCCGAGACTGAGGAGACTCAAAGCCACGCCGCTCTGGTCGCTAATGCTGCGCCGGATGGCCAGCGCCTCTTTGAAGCTAGCCAGGCCTGCGGCGCTGTCGCCCATCTGCTCCTGGAGGTTGCCAATCTCGGTAAGGCTCGAAGCCACGCTGGTCTGGAGATTCAGGGAGCGGCTGATCTCCAGAGAATCCTGGAAGTTTTTCAACGCTTCCTTCGGTTGATTGAGCTCGTTATAGGCGAGACCTTCAGCCTGCAAAATCTTGGCCCGCAGCGGATCGTTGTTCGTCTGGGTTGCAAGGTTGTAGGCGGTGCTCAGGAAGTCGAGCCCGGGTTGCGGCTTGTCAGCCTGAATCTCTACCACGCCGCTGAAGTAAAGCACCTCGGGATTGTTCTTGTCCAGAGCTCTGACTTTGGCCAGCCGGTCACGGGCCGCGTCGTAGTTGCCCGCACGTTCATAGAGGTGTGCCAGCGCGAATTGCGCCTCTGTGTCGTCGGGATTGGCTGCCGTCAGTTTCTCATACGCAGCGATTCCCTTCGCCTTATCGTTGGTGACGAGTGCATTCTCGGCCTCGATCAGCAACTTCTGTTTGGCCGGCAGATTATCGCTGAGGGTGACGGCTCGGCGCGATGCGATGCCTGCTTTATCGTCGAATTTCGACTCGTGATAGGCCAGTCCCAGTTGGGAATACGCCATGGCAAATGTCGGATCTTCGCTGGTAGCGTCTTCGAATTTCTTTGCCGCCTCCGCATACTTACCGGCGCGGTAGAGCTGCAGTCCTTCGTTATAGGCTCGCAGCGCAGGCATCGACTGGGTCAGAATGAAGGCGCGCGACTGCAGCTCCTTCGCCATATCGGGATTGGTGGCGAGCTTTGCGCGCACGTCCTGCGCCAGCTTCGAAAGAGAAGCGAGCAGGTTGTTCTCGCCTGCAACCTCAGTCTGAATATCGAACTGCTGCCCGTCATGCTTCAGGTCATAGACCGTCGAGGTAACCTGGATATTGTCGCCGATCTTGACGTACTTGCCGGTGATTACGATATCGGCGTTGATGAAATTAGAGATGCGTTTGAGCGTGGCCTGGTCCAATTGCTGCTGCGCGGAGATATTTAAGTCGCGCAACACCTGTTGCAGCCGCCCCTGCGACACGAGCCGCATGCCCGCCGCCGGCCCTATGTCCGCGCCGAGCGTCTCCGACAAGCTGGACGACAGCCAGTCGAGATTGGCATCGCCCGAAGCGTTGTAGTAGGGGATGATGGCCAGCGACATAGTAGCCGCGGGTGTTTCGGCAGTATGACTAACAAAGCGCTTGTAGCCAACATACCCGCCCACACCAAGCACAGCGATCAGAAGAACCGCTGCCATCACCAGTGATATGCGGGGGAGTCCGGCTCCCGTCTTTATCGCGGGCTGCCGAATAGCAGGCGATGGAGCACCTTCCGTGATCGCGTCGCCGGTGGAAACGACCGCTCGCACTGCTACTTGTCCGGGCACTTTGCCCTGAGCAACATCGAGATCGTCAAGCAGTTCCTGCACCGACGCGTAGCGGTTCTTGGGATCACGCTCAAGGCATTTAGCAACAATGTGGCTTACGGCGGCGGGCACCGTCGGATCAACCTCATGCAGCGGGACAGCTCGCTCCTGCGTCCGCTTCACCAGGCTGGCAATGGCGCTGTCCGCGCGGTACGGCATGTTGCCTGTGATCAGCTCGTAGAAGATCAGGCCGATGGCGAAGATGTCGGAGCGCGCGTCCAACTCGGCTCCCATCGCCTGTTCGGGCGACATGTACTCCATGGTGCCGATCATCATTCCGGTCTGGGTCATGCCGTCGCCGACGACTGTCTTCGCCAAACCGAAGTCCATGATGACCACGCGCCCGGAGGTGTCGCGCATGATGTTGCTGGGCTTGAGATCGCGGTGAATTACACCTTCCAGGTGCGCGGCCTGAAGCCCTACACACGACTGACGCATGATGCCGATGGCCTCGTCCGGCGTGAGCTTGCCTTGCCGCGTCAGAATGGTGCGCAAGTCCTCACCTTCGATAAATTCCATGGTGATGAACTTCACGCCCTCGGCTTCACTCAGGTCGTAGATGCGAATAATGTTCTTGTGCGTGACCTGGCGGGCGAGGATCAGCTCCTGCTTGAAGCGCGCCAGAATGGCAGGATTGCCAGCGAGATCGGGTCGTATGACCTTCAGTCCGACGCCGCGATCAACCTCGAGATCGTGCGCCTTGTAAACCGCGCCCATGCCACCCATGCCAAGCAGCGCCTGGATTTCGTAGCGGCCGCCTAGTACGCTGCCGACTTCGAAGATGGTCGCGCCAATGGAAGCAAAGACCTGCTGGGCCACGCCGGAACTGGGATCGCGTGGCCTTTGGCCTTCGGCCAGCGTCGTATCGTTGGAGGGATCGCTTGGCGGCTGATCAGGAGAATTTGCGCGTCTTGCCAATGGAACTGGAGAAACGGCACCTTCGGGCAGGGTGGCTTCCAGGTCGGAGTCGGTGCGAGGCAATCCCTCCGAATTTAGAGCAGCCGGCTGCTGCGCTGCAGAGCTTTCGCCGCTGGAAACAGCGGTGCCTTCGCGTGCTCGACGAGCTGCGCCCTCTGGATCCACCTTCATTTACTCCGTCAGGGCCTGCGGGGCTGACAGAATTGGACTTACCTTATCTAGCCTCACCGCCAGCTAGCTTCAGAGTATACCTTTGTTTGCGAGTTTCTGGATACTCCTCCCCGAATGCCGCCGGGGGGTTGGGAGCTGCGGCATCAGGATTGCTAACGTCACAAAAACTCCTCTCCCGCCGCCTTGGGGTCGCGACCGTGCGACACTCGTCGCCGAGTTGACGGGTTACTAGGAGGGAGTGGGGTAACCGGCATCGCAGGTCCGCGGCAAATCCCCTAAAATCGTAGTGTGTCCAAATCCAACTTCGAACTGAATTTTGCCACTCGACGCCGGCTCGGATACGAGTTGATCGACCTCATCAACGACTACTTCGAGTCGCTACCCACCCGGCCAGTGCAAGCCCCTACGGAAGATCGCTCCTTCGAGCCACTACGCGACGCTATGCCCGAAACCGGCGCCCTGCAGGACGGTACCGACCGCTGCGGCATGAACGGCGACTCTCACGACGAGCTGACCGCGTTCCTGCGCCAGACCGCGCAGGACATGATCGCTCGCGGATTTCATCTGGGCGCGGCGAACTACTTCGGCCTGATGAATCCCACGCCAACCTATGCCGGCGTATTGGCGGAGACGTTGGTCGCGGCGCTGAACCCGCAATTGGCAACTACGGCACGTTCACAACTCGCGACAAAGATAGAAGCGGAAACGATTCGCTGGATCGGCGAGCGTTTTGGATGGCAGCAACCATTCGACGGTACCTTCACCAGCGGCGGCAACGAGGCGAATTTCAGCGCGCTGGCGTTGGCGCTGGCAACGCACTTCCCACAAGCAATTGAGGAGGGCGTCGCTTCCATCGGAGCGCAGCCCATCGTTTATGCGTCCGCGGAGTCGCACCATTCGCTCGACAAGTCGGTCGGTCTGCTCGGATTGGGGCGCAAAGCGCTGCACCGCATTCCCCTCAACGGTCGGTGCGCCATGGATACCGGTGCTCTGGAACAGGCGATCGCGGCTGACCGGCAGGAGGGGCGCAAACCATTGTGCGTAGTAGCAACCGCGGGCACGACGAACTCCGGCATCATCGACGACATTCCGGCAATCGCCGATCTTTGCGAACGCGAAGGGCTGTGGCTTCATCTCGACGGCGCCTACGGTGCCGCTGTCACATTCAGCGATACCTACCGTCACCTGGTGAACGGCATCGAGCGCTGCGATTCAGTGACCATCGATCCGCATAAGTGGCTGGCGGTACCCTTTGTGGCTGGAGTGGTGCTCACGCGCCGGCCGCAGGCAATGCGGGCTGCGTTCGGCGTGACTACTCCCTACATGCCGAAAGCGGTCGCCGGCGTGCCGCTGGACAACTTCAAGGTGTCGATGCAGTGGACGCGTCGCATGAACTCGCTCAAGCTCTGGCTCACGCTCAAGATGCACGGACGCGCGGCCTACCAGGCGTATATCGACAATCAAATGCGGCTGGCGCGAGAGTTCGCGAATTGGGTGGCATCGAGCGAAGCGTTCGAGTTGGCAACGCCGCAGGTCTTGCCGATTCTCAATCTTCGACTCAAGCACGGCGGCGGCGGCGATGGGCTTGCGCAAGCCCACATCGACTTAGTAGAGCGCGTCACGCGAGACGGCCGCCGCTGGATCTCTGAAACTCGCGTCGCCGGGCACAGCGTAATCCGGATGATGATCGTGAGCTACCTGACGGAGGAGCCGCAGATTGCGGAACTGCAACGGGCCTTGCTGGAAGCTATAAAAATGCCCTTCTTGCGAGGGGCGGAAGTAGGTTCAGGAGAGAGAGGACGATGAGAGCTTATTTCGCAAGAAGTTCGCGCAAGCGCAGTCGGGCCTGATGCAGGCCGAGTCGCGACTCGCGCTCTGTAATGCCGAGCAAGCGCACCACCCGGTCGTGTTCGTAGCCTTCCAGATCGTGCATCAGGAATATGATCTTTTCCGTGGCCGGTAACTGAATGACTGCGGCTTCGAGATCGGTGCGAAGGATGTTCGTACGGACACTGCGGACGGCGCGGGAAGGGACGCAGTCAAGAGTAAATACCGGGAGGTCGAAGGTTTTGTCCAGTTCGCCCACCAGCGCCCGGTCAACATCTTCCACGCTCGGATTTGCAGTGCCGGAGAAGGCGGAGCGAAACGCGTCTGCCATCAGGTCCTCAGCCGCCAATTCGTTCCCGGTCATCCAAAAGGCTATGGCGTAGACGCGATGGCGATTGCGCTCAAAAACCTCGTGGCGCTGCGCCGAGGCGACAACGGGATCGGGCGAAAATGTCGTGAACTGAGTACGGTTCGCTTCCTGGACGGTGTTCAACATCGCGAGCCCTCCTTGGAATGTTTCTGCCTGAAGTTGCTGAATTGCCGAACAGCGAGTCGCGCTCTTACTTAGCTGATTGCACCACTTGATCTTGTTGATCTTGCACGCGCCGCTTACGCCACGACTAAGTGCAATCGCGCTTCCCAACCTGGGAGTCAGGCTCGAAAATCTCGGAAGATCCGCGTATATCTTTGAATCTAAAGGACAACGATTTCCAGGCAGTACCACTGCATGGCCTAAAGGGACTAAGGTGATGAAAGTAGTTACGTGTCTTGACGACGAGATTGAGCGGCTGGATGCCTGAAGTTGGTATCCAGGTGCCACCTCCCGAATCCCACCAGTGTAGATTTCACATCAGCGGTGCACAATTGTCATGCCCTCGCGGCCCTGCCAATTCGGGCGCCGTTACCGTAACACAACTGGAAGCGCGCCCCGAATTAGCCGATAGGGAATGTTGGCGCCCGGAGTTAGAATGCAACTCACGCAGGATGGGGGAGACGTGCCGGTGGCCGCCGAACCGATATTGATTCTCGACGATGAAGAAGCCGTCCGCCAGACGCTGACGCTTGCTCTGGAGTCGGCTGGCTACTCCGTCGGACAGGCTTCCTCTGTGGAAGAAGCCATTCCCATGCTGGCGGCGAAGAGCTGGGCGCTGGTCCTGACCGATTTGCTCATGCCTGGAACCAACGGCCTCGCCCTGTTGGAGTACGCGCACCGTCACCATCGTCAGGTTCCGGTGGTCATGGTTACCGGGGTCCACGATATTTCCGTTGCCATCGAGGCCATTCGTATGGGGGCCTACGACTATCTGTTAAAGCCATTCCAGCGCGAGCAGCTTCTGGCCGTGGTGTCGAGGGCGCTGGAAAAGCACAGGCTGGAATTGGAAAATCTCTCCTACAGGAATGAGCTCGAATCGCTGGTGAAAGCCAGGACTGACCTTCTCGACGGCACCATGTCGGATTTGAAACGCGCACTGGCGGATCGTGAGCGGGCCATGGCTGAGCTGGAGCGTTCCTACGACATTACCCTGGAGGCACTGGGCAATGCGCTCGACTTGAAGGATGCCGAAACGGAAGGCCATTCCAAACGGGTCACGGCGTTCACTATGGCCATCGCCCATGCACTCGGGCTTCCCGACGAGCGTCGCAAGGTGATCGGACGCGGTGCGTTTTTGCACGATATCGGCAAGATGGCGATACCCGATGCGATCCTGCGAAAGCCCGGCCGGCTTACCCCCGAGGAGCAGGCGGTCATGCGCGAGCACTGTCTGCTTGGCTACCAGATGCTGCGCAAGATTCCCTTTCTTCATGAGCCGGCGGAGATCGTGTACTCGCACCAGGAACATTTCGACGGCAGCGGCTATCCGCGCGGCCTGCGCGGCGAGCAGATTCATTTGGGAGCACGCGTGTTTGCCGTGGCTGACGCCTTCGACGCCATCACCTCCGACCGTCCCTACCGCGCCGCTCAGTCCATTCCCTCGGCACGACGGGAGATTGAGAAGAATTCGGGAACCCAATTCGATCCCAATGTGGTGGGCATCTTTTTGTCGATCTCCGAGGAATTCTGGGTCAAGTTGCGCGACCAGATCAGCAATGGCAACCGCGGAAAGCGCGTTCCCGCGCGCCGGTTTTCAAACAGCAATTAATTGACGCTGCTGCAGCAGCGTCTTCCGATATCATTATCTTCATCTTCGCGGAGAAGTGCATGAGTACTGTCCTGAGCGGAGCGGAACTGCAACAGGCGTTACAGAATCTTGCCGGCTGGAACCAGCATGGCCATACCATCGAGCGCGTCTTCGAGTTTCCCAATTTCGTGGAAGCCATGGGCTTCGTGAACCGGATCGCCGAGGCCGCCGAAGCCATGAATCATCATCCGGACATCGCCATCAACTACAACAAGGTCAAGCTGTCGCTTACTTCGCACGATTCCGGCGGGGTAACACAGCGAGATCTGCGCATGGCGGGAAAGATCAACGAGATCGCGACTGCATAAGTGGGTGCGACGGGAAAAGTGGGTGCCCCATTCCGGCTTCCTTTGCCGGGGTGGGGCTTTGCAGATGACAGCTTAGCGGCCCCATTCCGTGCGCGGCTGTAAGGATTCCGCAAGCGCGGCCAATGATGCCTGGATATGTTGCAGCTCGGCCTCTGCCGAGTCGTTCCATTCCAGCAAGCCTTGGGAATGCCAGCCGACATAGCTTCCGACCCAACGCAGGGCTCGACGCCCTGACTCGCTGAACAGGAACGCGCCCAGCCCTCCGAGACCCGCAACAGTCAATGGAACATACCACTTTCGCATGGCGCACTCCTTGCCGGGCCAGCCCTCGGCTATTACCAGCAACTTACCTGCTTGCTTGTGATTTTCCAACCATTAGACGATCGCAACGCAGTAACGAATGAGTGTCCTCACTTGTCACGCAGGGGCTGGGATGCTCACTCTAGGGGGGTCGCATATATTGTGTCCGGGTAGTGCGGCCTTTAGGTCCACGAATTCCAGCCGTTCCTAAGACCGAAGTTTGCATCCCGCTGCTGTGCAGCGGGATGCAAACTTCTAAACTGAAGATCGCCACCATGACGCGGCGCTGAAGCGCCGCACTCTGACCTCGACCCTGCAACGCCACGCTTTGTTGCCCTGAGACGTACGCTGACTTACGCAAGTTAGTGCTCTAGCTTGCACCCTGTGGGGAGCGCGCTGGCAAACGCACATCGGCTCGGCTATGATGCGTCCGGGCCCGAGGAGCGACCGGCATGATGCGGTGCCGCTCACTGTCACACTACGTGGCCGTCTGAGTACAACATGCATGAACAGCACACTTTTTGGTTGAGGATTCTGCTGGGACTCGCGCTCCTATTCAGCGCGGCAACCGGCATGGCACAAGAACGTACGCGCGAAGTCATTCCGAACACGGTGCTGGTCGGCGCCGACGGCAAGTTCGAAGCCGATCCCGACACTGTGCTGGTTCAATTCAACATCTCCGCGCAAAACGAAGCCTTGCAGGCCGCGAGCGACCGCGCCAAGCAAGCGGCCGAACAGGTTCGGGAACTGCTGCGCAAGAACGGCCTTGATCCCAAGCTGGCGCAGATTGGCCAGTTCGTCGTCTCGCCCGTGTACGACTACAAGTCGCCGAAGCGCAAGCTGGTGGGCTACCGTGTGAACAGCAGCATCAGCATCAAGTTCAAGGACTTCGCCAAGGTCGGCCCGCTGACTAATGATCTCTTCAGCCTCGACGTCACCGACAGCCAATCCGTGAGCTATATCCTGGAAGACATGGACGCCGCCAAGGTGAAGGCCGTGCAGGACGCGATGCGGAAGACGCAGCAACTGGGCAACGCCGTCGCCGAGTCCAGCGCTCATACCCTGGGCAGCTTGACGTACGCCTCGGTCGACGTTTCCGAGCCGGGTCCGATTATTCGACCAATGATGAGAGCTGCGCAGATGAGCACCGTCGAAGCCACGCCTGCTCCGACCGAGGAATTTACGCCGCAGAAGATTACTGTCACAGCCCACGTAAATGCACTCTACAATTTCAAGTAAGCGCGACTTCGGCGCGCTTCCCGCGTTCTAGACTGGAGACAGGATTATTCAGGAGAGTTATGAAGCGTTGGATCACGGTCACGACACTGCTGACCATCAGCTCGCTTGCAGCATGGGCGCAAGACCAGCCGCAGATCACGCCGCGCGTGGCGCCGACCGCGAAGGAGTCGCGCCTTGATCCGCCGACGGCACCCGAACCATCCCAGCCGATGGTGGTGCCGGCCGGAACCAAAATTCCCCTGACCTTGAAGCAGCCCATCAGTACCCATAGCGCCCGGGTGGGCGACCCCGTTTACGCGCAGACTGCCTTCCCGGTTGTCGAGAACAACAGAATCGTGATTCCTGAAGGGACCTTTGTTCAGGGCACAATTCGCAGCATCGTACACCCGGGGCGCGTGAAGGGACGCGCGCAACTGCAGATGACCTTCACTTCCATGATCTTTCCCAGCGGCTACACCGTTGTCCTACCCGGCGCGGTCGAGGGAGTGCCGGGATCGAACAACAGCGCCATAAAGGACACCGAAGGCACGATTGAGCAATCCGGATCGAAAGGCAAGGATGCGCAGACCATCGCCACCACGACGATACCGGGCGCCGCGATTGGCGCGATTGCCGACGGCGGTAAGGGAGCGGGCATCGGCGCTGGAGTTGGCGGAGTTGTGGGATTAGCCACCGTGCTGTTGACGCGCGGACCCGATGTTCAGCTTGGCTCAGGGGCTTCGGTCGAGATGGTTTTGGAACGCACTATCGAAATCGATCGTGCCCGGGCGCGGAGGAACGCTTCTGATCAGTAGAGCAGGTACTTCGCCCTGACCTGCATAAACTGATCCAGCGCGTCGCGCCAATCGTCGGCGATGCGGCGCGGATCTTCTCCGCTTTGCAACGCCTGGAACGCCGCCTGGTTCGCAAGCAGGTCAGACAAGTGCCCCATCTCAAACTGCTGCGGATACAGTTTGTGCAAAGCCGCGGCCACTTCAATGCCCAGCTCTGCCGTGTCAACCGTTTCGCGATCGACGACCATGATGTTCACCCCGCCGCATTGCTGGTGGGCATGGTTGCCTGACGCTGGAGTGAACTGAACCGGCACGAAGCGCACCCCTTCGATCTCGCGCTCGTTGAGATAAGCAGCCAGGTCGGCCGCATGGATCCACGGTGCTCCCACTACCTCATACCTAAAGTCGGTGCCTTTACCGACGGAGACGTTTGTTGCCTCCAGCATCGCCACACCGGGATACAGAAGCGTCTGCTCCAGGTTGCGAAGCTCGGGCGAGGGATTCGTCCACATCAGGCCGGTCGAATCGAACCAGTCGCCGCGCATCCATCCTTTCATCGGCACCACGGTGAGTTTGGCGTTGATGTTTCGCTCCGCGTTGATAAGCTTTGCCAGTTCGGCAACTGTTAAACCATGGCGCGCCGGAAGCGGCTGGTAATTCACGACGCTGCTGTGTCCTGCGTCGGAGACCGGGCCCTGCACATAGGCGCCATTCAAGGGATTTGGCCGGTCCAGCACCACAATCGGTTTGCCGATCTTGGCCGCAGCTTCAAGGAAATAACCCAGCGTGGCTGGGAGAGGCGAAAGCCGCGCGCCCGCGTCCTCGCACGATCCACGACAATCACATCCAGGTTGCGAAGCTCGTCGGGGGACGGGCGCCGCTTCGCCTCGGTGTCTCCGGCAACGTTGTAAACGGGAACGCCGGTGGGCCCGTCCTTCGTCGCCCCGCCCTCCGAACTGGTTGCGGCCTCCGCATAAAAGATCGCCGACAGGTGTAGCCCATTGCCGTGAGCCAGTACATCGATGGTGCGATGTCCCAGGCTATCAACAGCCGTCTGAGTGGTCAGCAGCCCGATGCGGGGCTTGCTCATGCCGAGGTGGCGCAACGCATCGAAGTTGTCGGCCTGCATTTGATCGATCCCGGTCAGTACCGTTCCATTGCGGGCGACGATGCGCCGGCTGGCGGCTGCAGCCTCGTTATATCCGGTGATGCGCGACAGCCGGTATTTCTGCTCTTGCGGGATACTCAAATGCAGGAGCGAGACGACCGCAGTCGCAACTTCGGTGCGCAGCGCGATGACCGTCCCTTCTTTCAGTTGCACTGCGCTGGTCAGCAAGACGATGTAGCTGTTGGTGGTGGGATCGATCCAGAGTGAGGTTCCGGTGAAGCCGGTATGCCCGAAGGAGCCCACGGGCAACAGGTCTCCGCGGTTCGACGAGAACGGGCTATCAATGTCCCATCCCAGGCCTCGCACCACCGTGAGGTTCGGAGGTTGTTGCGGCGTCGTCATCTTTTCCACGATCGCGCGCGACCAGACCGGCGAGCCGCCATTGAGCATCGCCTGCGCAAATTTCGCGGTGTCGTCGGCGGTAGAGAACAGTCCCGCATGACCGGCAACTCCGCCCATGGCCCGGGCGGTGGGATCGTGTACCACCGCGCGCAAGACCTCGCCGGTCTTTTCGTTCACCTGGGTGGGGGCAGTTCGTGCCAGCCATGCCAGCGGCGGAAGAAATCGCGTCGTGTTCATTCCCAGCGGACCGAAGATGAAGGTCTCGGCATACTGGTTCAGCGCCACCCCGCTGACCTTCTGCACCAATTCGCCAAGCACGATGAAGTTGATATCGCTGTACAGGAAGGTTGAGCCCGGAGGGTTGATCAGCTTCTCGGCATTGGCGCGGCGATAGCCTTCCTCCAGCCCGGTCCACGAGGGCCGCAAATCGAGGTCGGCGCGAAGCCCGGAGTAATGCGTCAGCAATTGCCGAACGGTGACATCCTCCTTACCGTTCTGCGCGAAATCCGGAATGTACTTGGCCACGGGATCGTTCAGCTTGATCTGCCCCAGTTGCACCATGCGCATGATGGAGCCCGTCGTCGCCATAACTTTCGTCAGCGATGCCATATCGAAGACCGTGTCGACGGTCATCGGCTCGAGCATGGGGTTGACGGCGCGAAACCCAAATGCCTTGCGGTAAATGACAGCACCATTGTGGCCGACGACGCACACCACTCCCGGCGTCAGGCCCTTGGCAATCGCGGTCTGCAATATCAGGTCGAGGGGTACAAAGCGGTCGGGGGCGGGCTGCGACAACAGCGTGCCGCGCTGGCAAAAGCCCGAAAGCGGGCAGTGCAGCAGAAACGCGAACACCACCAATCGTGAAAAAAGCCGAGCGTACGAAGTCAAGACGGATTAGGTTCCTGTGCCATGGGCGAGAAGCACTTGGACGCGAGTGAGCGCGGCCGCTATGTCTTCAATATATTATCGAGTCGTATTATATGGTTCCGTCCTCCCTCGTCAGGCCCGGAATCTGACAAAGGCTGGCATTGCAATCCTCTCCACAGTCCACGACCACCCTTCTCCCTGCATACGATGACCAGCAGAGGCGGTTCGCGCGGGCTTTCGCTATTCTGCGCGAAGCCATCGAGCAACGGGCCTTTCCCGGAGCGACCCTCGCCGTGGCCCATCATGGACGGCTGATCGCCTTGCATGGGTTTGGCCGCTTCACCTATGACGACTCCGCGCCACAGATCACACGCGAGACCGTCTTCGACCTGGCTTCCGATTACAAAGGTCTTCGCCACGACTACCATGGCTATGGTGCTTTTTGAGAGGGGGGCCCTTAAACTCGATGCGCCCGCCGCTCAAGTGCTGCCCGAGATCGTTACCCTGAGCCCGCTGCATCAGAAGGCGAAACGCGAAGCGGTGACCATTCGCATGCTGCTGGCCCACTCCAGCGGACTGCCGGCCTACGAGAAGCTGTTCGAATTCGCACAAAATAAGAAAGAGCTGCTGCGCGCCGCCATGACCACACCACTGGCTAGCACGCCCGGCAGCCGCGCGGATTATAGCGACATCGGATTCATCCTGCTCGGCGAAATTCTGGAACGTCTTGCCGGAGAGTCGCTCGACCAATTCGCGCAACGTGAGATTTTCGACAGGCTCGGCCTCACCCGAACCTGGTTCGTGCCCCCGCTGGAGATGCGCTCCGAAATTCCTCCCACCGAAGACGACCGGACATTTCGCAAGCGGGTGATCCAGGGTGAGGTCAACGACGAAAACGCCTGGGTAATGGGCGGCATCAGCGGGCACGCCGGAATGTTCGCCTCCGCCATCGATCTCGCAAGCTTCGCCGAGTGCTTGTTGAAAGGCGGTCCGCCGCTGGTGAAGCCCGCTACCCTGGCGCTCTTTACTCGCCGGGAAGAGTCGCCGCGCGGAACTTCGCGCGCCCTTGGCTGGGACACGCCCTCGCATCCTTCATCGTCGGGAGCGCGCTTTGCGGCAACCTCGTATGGCCACCTGGGCTTCACCGGCACTTCGCTGTGGATCGACCCAAAACGCCATCTTTCGGTGACGTTGCTGACCAACCGTACCTGGCCAGATCGCAGCTCGCAACGGATTCGCGAGGTACGGCCGCTGCTGCACGACGCCATTGTGGAGGCGATTGAAGGCGCCTGAGCCCCATACCACCCCGCAGGTTCGTTGGCATGCACATCAGAATTGCTCGTACAATTGCTAGAACGTGCTTGCATCAGGCGTTCCTACGATCAGGAAGTTTCATGGATAAACTAGTCATTCGCGGCGGCAGCCCGCTGCTGGGCACGGTGCGCGTGAGCGGCGCGAAAAACGCTGCCCTGCCCGCCATGGCCGCCGCACTGCTCACCAGCGACGACGTCATCCTGGAGAACATTCCCCAGGTGCGCGACATTGAGACCGAGCGCCGCCTGCTGGCAGCGATGGGCGCCGAAGTTGAGCTTGGCTATGGCCGCGCGCAGCATCGCACCACCATCAACTGCCGCAACCTCGCGAAGCCCGAAGCCTCCTATGAGTTAGTGAAAACCATGCGCGCTTCCACCCTGGTCCTGGGGCCGCTGGTGGCACGGCTGGGCCATGCTCGCGTGTCACTGCCGGGAGGCTGCGCCATCGGCGCCCGCCCCATCGATCTCCACCTGAAGGGACTGGAAAAGCTCGGCGCCAAGATCACTCAGGAACACGGCTACATCGAAGCTCGCGCGGAACGCCTTCAGGGGGCGCGCATCGTCTTCGAGAAGATCACCGTCACCGGCACTGAGGACCTGCTGATGGCTGCAACCCTCGCCGAGGGCGAGACCATTCTGGAGAACTGCGCACGCGAGCCTGAGGTCGCCGATCTGGCTGCGCTGCTGAACAAAATGGGCGCTCGCATCGAGGGCGCTGGCACGCACACCATCCGTGTGCAGGGCGTTGTGAAGCTGCACGGCGCGCGTCACCGCATCATCCCCGATCGCATCGAGGCCGGCACCTTCATCGTTGCCGCTGCGCTCACCGGAGGCGACCTGATGGTGTCGGGCTGCGACCCTTCGCATCTTGGAGCGCTGCTGGAGAAGCTTAAGGAATGCGGTGTCGCGTTGCGCGCCAACGGCGAGGCGGTACGGGTGATGGGCGACGCGCCGCTGCAGGCCGCCGACGTCATCACGGAAGAGTTTCCCGGCTTCCCTACCGACATGCAGGCGCAGTTCATGGCCCTGGCTACCCAGGCCGAAGGCGTCAGCATGGTTACCGAGAACATCTTCGAGAACCGCTTCATGCACGCGCAGGAGCTGGTCCGCATGGGCGCGAACATCAAGATCGACGGCCGCCGCGCCGTGGTCCGCGGAAAGACTCCGTTGAGCGGAGCGGCAGTGCTGGCCAGCGATCTGCGAGCCTCGGCATCACTGGTACTGGCCGCGCTGGTGGCGGAAGGCGAGACCATCATCGACCGTGTCTACCACATCGATCGCGGCTATGAGCGTATCGAGGAGAAACTGAAAGCTGTGGGAGCGCAGGTGCGCCGCATCGGCGAGCTGCTGCCCAAGGCGCGTAACCGTGCCGGCGACCAGCTCGGTTGGTCAGTGAAATAGCTTTCGCAATTCACGGCCGAATCCATCGATTTCGTACGTCACGCCGAAGCGCAGCATGACGCGATAACTCTCGTCGGTCAGGCCAAAGGTAGGCGCAATCTTGAACATGGCGTCGTGTACCTGCCACCCGAGCGTTGGCGCAATGTACTGCGACGTTCCATGAACGGTGAACTTGGTCGCCGTACCCAGCCCACCGTAAAACTCGGCGCCTACCTGGAAGTTCTCACGACACCAGACGCATTCGTTGGCCGAGGCCAGGAATGATAACGGCCGGCTGAATGCGGCCGCATAGCCAAACTCCCAGGGCTCGTCCGACAGGTTCTTCTCGGCAATGATATTCTCCGCGATGTTCCAGCCGCCAACATTGCTCGACAGAATGAGCTTCATCTCCAGTTCGCGCTCCCGTTCGCGTCTGGCGATGCTGTTGGGGACAAGACCGTCCTCCTGGCCATCGAAGCCGACGACTTCCTTCAGCGTTTTGTCGGCGCCGTTCAGGTCTTCGAACTCGATGTAGAACACAGGATTGATCGCATGCTCCTTCATCAGCATGCGGAAACGGTTCTCCCAGCGGTACCCGGTAAAAATCGTGCTCTGGTTGGCAGTGGTTTGCCCATCGAGATAAAACTCCGTCGTCCACCACCCCTTGGCTCCATATTCGAATTCCACCAGGCCCGAGGTAAATACATCGCCTCCTTTCGGCTGGCCGGTCAGGCCGGAGGCTTCGATCTCCAGATTGTCCGGTTCCTCCATGGTGTGGTCGTAGGTGATGAAGTACGGGCGGTCGCCCGCGAGGGCAACACCACCCAGCAACAAAATGTAGATGGAAAGCAGAAGAACCAGACGGGCGAATTTAACGCTCACTCGCAGACCTCGACAATGGTAGAATGAGAACGACCTTTTAGTTGCAACTGAGTTGCAACTGATTGATATCTATTAGGCAACACGGCTGAGGAGTTGCACAATAGATCAGCCGCTCAAATGTCAGATTTTGTTGCACTTGGGTTGCAACTGCCTGCAACCACACTGGGAGAGTTGGAATGCCTTACGCTGAAACTGCCGCCCCTGGAGCCTTGCAGAATGTACTGCTTAGCCGCGGAATCCGGCTGACGCGTCAGCGCCGCATCATTCTTGAAATCATCGAGACCGCCAAGCAGCACCTGGACGCGGCGCAGATCCTGCGCAAGGCTTCGAAGGTCGATCCCACGATCAACCGCGTCACGGTCTATCGCACGCTGGCGTTATTGAAGCGGCAGGGGCTGGTCGATGAGCTGGACTTGCTGCACGTGAAGGGTGAAGGGCACTTCTATGAGCGGCGGCCGCAGCGCGACCATATGCACATGACCTGCCTGCGCTGCGGCAAAGTTCAGGAGTTCGAGAGCGACTTGTTCGATCGCGTGAAAGGCCAGGTCGAGCGCGATTGCCGCTTCCACATCCTGATCGCGCGCTTTGAGATCGGCGGCTATTGCGCCAGTTGCAGGAAATGAGGAACGAACCTGGTGCTGTCATGACGGTTCTTCATTTTGTCATCACGAGCGCAGCGAGAGATCTGCTCTCGTTTCCCGAACGAAGATGGTAGCCTTTGGCATCGGTGCTGATATTAGATCAAGAGCGCGGTTTCTTGCTCACGACGCAAGCTGCGCGATCCCTCTACGGCTAACGCCGTCTCGGGATGACACAAGTAAAGAACGCGGCGCCGGCACGCCTGAAGGCGCGCCCCAATGCAAGGCCATGTGACTTGCGACGACTTCTAGCTTCCCTGAATCAAATCGTTGTATTCCGGATGTCGTTCCAAGTACGAGGTCACAAAGGGGCAGCGCGGTACGACCTTCAGATGGTTCTCCCTTGCGTAATTCAGGGCCGCCTTGGCAAGTTGGCCGCCAATTCCCTTCCCCTCCATCTCCGCCGGAACCTCGGTGTGAATCAAGTAAATGGTGTCGGCCTCTTCTTTATACGTGAGTAGAGCGGTTGCGCCGTCAAGATGGACGGCAAAGCGATGAAAGGCTTTCTCGTGCTGCACTGAATCCATACTCTCCTGACCTGACGCGAAAGGCGCGCAAATCGCGCGCCTTCGCTGAACGAATATGCTCGCGCTACCGTCCTACCGGCGCGGGCTCCTGCACCTCGTAGATGCTGTACCACGGCGTGGCAGCCTTCAATGCGTTGTTTACATTTTCGATGTTGGCCACGCCTTCGGTCTCCAGCCACTTGCGGAAAGCATCGGCTCCCTGCTCGGCAAAAATCGGGATGCCGTCCTTCCATGTGGCGCGGCCGCAGAGCACGCCATTGAACTTCACGCCCGCTTCCGCCGCGAACTCCAGGTCTTCGATGAACTCCGGATTGCTCACGCCCGCCGACAGGTAGATGAAGGGCTTGCTGGTCGTCTTGGCCGCCGCTCGGTAGTGATCGAGCGCTTCGGCCTTGTTATAGGCTTTCGTTCCCTTAAACGACTTCGCGCCTTCCACAAACTGCAGATTCACCGGAATCTCGACCTTCAGCACATCGACGTTGTAGCGGTCCTTGGAAAACTCCTCCATCGACTTCGCCACCACCTCGGGCTTCAGCTTCGCGTACTCTGCGCCCTTCTCGTCCAGGCCTTCTTTGTATCCCACCAGCTCGAGGAAGAACGGGATGTCGTTCGCCTTGCACTCATCGCCGATGCGCTCGGTCCAGGCATGCTTGTGGTCGTTGATCTTCGAATCGTCGTAAGGCGAGTAATACAGCAGGATCTTCACGCAATCGGCGCCGACTTCTTTCAGCCGCTTCGCCGACCACAGGTCGAGCAGGTCAGGCAAGCGGCCGGGCAGCGTTTTGTCGTAGCCAGTCTTCTCGTAGGCGAGCAGCAGGCCCGAGCCCTTGGCGCGCCGCTTGGCTGCGGGCAGTCCCCACTCGGGATCGAGCAGGATGGCGCTGGCGTGCTTGGTCAGCACCTCGGTCACGTTGATCTTGAACTGCTCCAGGCCGTCGTCGGTGGCGTATTGGCCGAGGGCCTTCTTCAGCGAACCACGCTGATCCATGGCCGCGGCTGCAATCACGCCGCGATCGTTCGAAACGTTCTTGATGCCGGCTAGTTTTCCAGGGGTAAGCTTCATGGCAAAACCTCCTCGGGCTGAGTTTGCCCGCTATGAATTTGTACCTGCAACTGCGGAGAATGGCTGGTCCCGGAACTTCGACCCTCGATTCTAAATGAACGGCCATGGCGCGGCGAAACGTTAACGTTATCTTGGTGGAGCCCCGCCCAATCTGAAGTGCTAAGATGCCACGCACGCGCAATGCCCATGAAAACCCTTCATCCCATGGCCACTCAGCCTCTCGCCATGCGCCCCGGCTGGATCGGCGCAGCAACGCTGGTGCTGTCTGCTGTTGGTCGCCGGCAATCCGCTATGGGCGGCGAATACCGCCAAACACAAAGTGCTGATCGCCGCGGACCTTCACTTCAATCCCATGGCCGATGCCGTCGCTGGTATCGAAGTTGGCGGCTGCGGAACCAGCACAGTGGGAAGCCATCCTGAACCAGACTACGCCGCGCACCTTCAGCCCGTATGGGCAGGATACCAATTGGTGGCTGCTGCAATCGTCCTTCGACCAGATGCGCAAAACCATGCCCCATCCCGCAGTGTTTCTCGTTCCGGGAGACCTGCTGGCGCACCACTTTCCGATGATGTTCCGCGACATCACGCACGACAACGATCGCCAGCATTACCGCGCCTTCGTACAGAAGACGGTGCAATTCCTAGCGCTGCAATTGCGGCGCCGCTGGCCCGAGACGCAGATCCTGATCACGCCCGGTAACAACGACGACGACTGCGGCGACTACTCCATCGAGGCGGGTGGCGCCTTCCTCAGCGATACGGCACCCACCCTACTTGAATTAGCCAAGGCCGACCAGCAAGCGATTGCTGATTGGAAAGCGCTGGGCAGCTACAGCGTGCTGCCCGCGGCGATTCCGGGCGTGCGAATTGTCTCGCTCAACAGCGTCTTCTTCTCAGAGAAGTACGAGGCGCGAAGCTTCTCAGAATCGTGCGAAGAGGTGCAGTCCACCGCGCCCAACCAGGCATATGCATGGTTGGAGCAGAAGATAGCCGCCGCCAAACAGGCCAACCAGAAGGTCTGGCTGATGCTTCACATCCCGCCCGGCATCGACGGCTATGCTAGCGTGCATAACCACGAGGGCTCGTGCGCGGCGGATATCGTTCCTATGTGGGTGCCGGAGTGGACCGTTAAGTTCGACAGCCTGCTCATCAACTATCACGAGACGGTGGCGGCGAGCTTCGCCGCACACACGCATACCGACGACTTCCGCGTCATCCGCGATGGCGACACACCGGTGCAGTTTGTGCTGGTCGATCCGGCGATCTCACCCATCTACGACCAGAACCCGGCGTTTCGCGTAATCGATGTGAGCGGCGGCGAAGTGCGCGACCAGACGACGTACTACCTCACAAATCTAACGACGGCCGTACCCAAGCGCGGCAAGTGGAAGAAGGAATACACCTTCTCACGCGAGTGGAAGACGAAGCAGTTGGATGCGAACAGCCTCGGCAGGATCTACGACAACATTGCGGGCGACGATGCTGCGCGCGCGCATTGGCTGAAGTTGTACAACGTGTCCAGCAACGCCGCGAAGATCCAGCCCGACCAGGTGCGCGGACTGTATTGCGCTATCGAAGGGCTTGGGACGGGGGCCTACGGCAATTGCGCATGCGGCGTCGGGAAGTCCCCGTAACAAATCAAAGCCCGAAGGGCGTGTGATGATAGCCCAGGGTGAAGCGGAGCGGAACCCTGGGTATGCGATTAACCAAAACGCTGGGAGCCGCGGAGTGGCGGCAGATCCACCCCGTTTGCATGAGGATGTGCGCACTATCAATGCCGTCCCCGAGGGACTCTGGGATCTTAATTCGAAGCTACCCAGGACTCCGCCTGAGGATCCGTCCTGGGCTATCATCACACGCCCTGCGGGCTCAGAGCGTAGCATAAAGGGTGTCTATATTTGCACGGATGCAACGCTCATTCGCGCACTACGCCTTCGCGCTGTCCGCTTCTTCGGGAAAGAGCAGCCGGTTCTCCACGTCCTCATCGCGCCAGTCAGGAGCGTCGAGTTGGCGCGCGCTCTTCTCCAGCGGCTCGAGATCGGGAAGCTCATCCGCCTCCAGCGACTTGTCCAGTTCGGCAAACTTGCGCGCCACCGGAAAGACCATGCGCTGCATCGAGCCGACTGCTTTGTTGTAGGACTCCATGGCACCGTCGAGCTTCGAGCCGACGTTCTCGAAATGCCGCGTCATCGCGCACAGTCGCTCATACAGCGTCTTGCCTGCTTCGCTGATCTTGCGCGCGCTCTCCGCCAGGTTCTTCTGGTTCCATCCATAGGCGACGGCCTTGAGCAGCGCGATCAGCGTAGTCGGTGACGCAAGGATGACCTTCTGCGCGACACCGTACTCGATCAATTCGGGATCAGCGTCCATGGCTGCGCGGAAGAAGACTTCGCCCGGCAAGAAGAGCACGACGAATTCAGGAGTCGCCTCGAACTGCTGCCAATAGCGTTTCGATCCCAGATTGTCGATGTGCATCTTGACCTGGCGCGCATGGTCGGCAAGGCGCGCGTTGCGCGTGGCTTCGTCTTGCGCTTCCAGCGCCAACAGGTAGGCGACAATCGGGGCCTTCGAGTCGATGACGACCTGCTTCTCTCCCGGCAGCTTCACCACCACGTCAGGACGGATGCGGCGCTCCTCGCCAATGACCGTGACCTGCTCGTCGAAGTCGCAGTGCTCTGTCATACCGGCCATTTCGATGACGCGGCGCAACTGTACCTCACCCCAACGCCCGCGCGCCTGCGGCTCGCGCAGGGCCTTCACCAGATTGCCGGTCTCGGCTTGCAAGGCCTTCTGTGTTTCAAGCAGCGATGCGACCTGCGTCGACAGCGTGCCGTAGGCGTGAGCACGCTTCTCTTCCAGCGCGCGGACTTGCTCGTCGACCTGCTTGAGCGATTCGGCGAGGGGCTTGACTAAGGTTTCGACGGCCTGCTCGCGCTTCTCCAACTCACCCTTGGCTTCGGTTTGCTGGCGCTCCAGCGTGGCCTTCGCCAGTTGCAGGAAGTTGGTGTTGTTGCTCTCCAGGGCCGACGCCGCGAGCGAACGGAATTGCGCCCGCATCTCCTCGCCTGCCTGAGCCAGCAGTTGCAGCTTCTCTTCGGCGTTGCGGCGTTCGCTAGCGAGGGTGGCTTCGAGCGCGGCTTTGGATTCGAGCAGTGCGGAGTAGTCCGCTTGCCGTTTGCTGACTTCGGAGTGCAGCGAGGCAGTCTGGGATTCCAGAGCGGACGAGCGTTCGGCGAGTGTGGCGATCTTCGATCGAGCGGCCAGCGCGGCGAACGCGTATCCGACGATGATTCCGAGGAGAGTGAGGACTATGGCCAGCGGTATGCTCATCAGGGCTCCCGACCAGATGCCGTATTGTACTGCAGGCGAATATTTAGCGAAAGTGGAAAACTGGACCGCATAAGCTGCGGCTGGGAGGATCGTGTCCGATAACGCGCAAGAACGCGAAAAAAATAAAAATTAAAATATTTGTTTTCAACACCTTAGCGCATTCTTCGTCGCAAATTAGTGAGCCCGTGGGACTTACAGGCAAATTCGAGATTACAAACAACTTACATGGCAGCCTCTGGGCCTGGCATACGTCCGCCGTCGGCCATAGTCTAGCTGTTACTAAAGCCCAGCGCACGGGAAAAACGGAGTCCGGAGGGTACGAAGGTAACCTAAAACGTCAGGGGAACTCGCCGTGGCGAAGAAATCGAGTGGCGGGTCTGCCTTGGCTCCCAGCCTGTCGTCCAACCCAAGGACCACAAGGGTGGGCACCCATCTCATAGAAAGGTGAATGTGTTCAAGCGAAAGGGTGGGCCACCCGGCCGGACGAGGACTAGGAGAACCGCCTTTAAGGCCCTTCGGAAGATACTGGCCAATCTATACTAGTCTAGTAAGCCGGTTTGAAGACAATCTTTTCGATCTCGTCATTTTGAGGCGCACCGGACGCATATACGAAGCGGTTTATTCCCAAGCCATAGCGCTCTAAACAGAGCAAGCTTCCGTCGGCCTGCTGGGCATATACGTCGATACCGGGCGCCCTGCCGTCAGGCTCTTCTGCGTAACCCACGAATATGTTGGGCGTGCTTCCGCTTGAAACGTATATGTCCCCGGTGTTGGATATGACAACGTGGTCAGCCAAATCCAGCGGTGTTTTCGTGCTGACGCTATAGGAGGACGTATCGATCGCGGTTAAGCTACCGCCTCGCTCTGCAGGGTTTCCCGCGATGCCTGCAAATGCTTCCTTGCTGTCTTTGGTGAAAACAATCTGACCGGCGAAATCTCCTAGCCAGCCTGATGATCCCAGCTGTGCGTAAGTTGTTGCCTCATAAAAGTCAGCGCCTCCGCCAAAATACGAAAGCACGACGAGAAGCTGCCCATCTGGCGATGTGGCAATATCGCTAAGCCAAGCACCAGAAGCTCTTATTCCCGTGTCCGACAAAGAATTCGTGACAATATCTATAGCTCCCACGGTGCCATCTAATTGCCCATGATATACCGGCCCACAAAAAATACGGTGTCCATCCCTAGAGATGGCCGGGCCTCCTTGATTCGGTCCGGCATAAGATTCGCCTGTTTCAACACTTACAGGTAGCCTCTGCGGGAGCAGCGTGTTGGTTGTTGCGTCCAGAACCTCATCTCTCGAATACAGCCGTGTTCCGTCCGGTGATACCAAGAATCCGTTGCTGGGTATGGCCTCAGAGAAGGCGAGTGGGCTCATAGGCGGACCTAGATCTTCATGCGTTGCGGTACTGATCACGGTGCGGTCGTCCATATAAAGGCGACTTCCGTCAGGCGAAATACCGCGCACGTGTTTGCCGTTGATGACTCCTAGCAAGACGTCGTGGTCGACATCGATCACTATCGTGCCCGATAGGTTCTGGGCAATGGAGCTCACATAGAGCAGCCTAACTGCTGCTGTTGAGTAAGTTGGGTTGTAATTGACTGTCTTAACGAAGGCTTGCGGACCCTTTTGGGCAGATTGGATGTCCAACTCGATGTGGTTTGCACCGAGAGTCAGAGGCGCCGCGTATGCGAAGTCGCCCAAGCTATTCAATGTCAGGCTTGTTCCGTTAACGGTAACTTGATCGTTTGGATCTGTTGATCCCGAAACTAAAAAAGTGTTGAGGTTGGTCTGGATTTCGTTTGGAAGGGTAGAGAAGTCAACGACTGGCGGCAAAACCACGGTGACCTGAGCTTCCGCATATTTGTAGGGATCTGCGACACTTGTTGCCCTCACCGGGAACACGTGGTCTCCCACACTATAGTTAAAAGGCGCAGTGTAGAGTCCCTCCGGGGAGATCGTGCCAGAGTAGTCGTCACCACCGGGAATTCCATTTACCGACCAAGTGACGGATTGGTTGCTTGATCCTGTCACAACTGCCGTGAATTGTTGCGAGTGCTGTGTCTGGACACTTGCCGACGTGGGGCTAACGCTTACGGATATCTGCTGAGTGATGGTTACCTGTGCACTCGCACTCGCGCTGCTGTCGGCATTGCTCGTCGCAGCCACGCTGACTGTGTTCGGGTTGGGAACAACTGAAGGAGCGGTATAGAGCCCATTGGCGGAGATTGTGCCTACCGTGGCATTGCCACCAACAATCTGGTTCACCGACCAAGTGACCGATTGGTTGGTTGACCCGCTGACCGTAGCCGTGAATTGTTGCGATTGCCCGGCCGGCACAGTTGCCGATGTCGGATTAACGCTAACTGATATTGCAGTGATGGTTACCTGTGCACTCGCACTCGCGCTGCTGTCAGCAGTGCTCGTCGCAGCCACGTTGACTGTGTTCGGGTTGGGAACAACTGAAGGGGCGGTATAGAGCCCGTTGGCGGAGATTGTGCCTACCGTGGCGTTGCCACCAACAATCTGGTTCACCGACCACGTGACCGATTGGTTGGTTGACCCGCTGACCGTAGCCGTGAATTGTTGCGATTGCCCGGCCGGCACAGTTGCCGATGTCGGATTAACGCTAACTGATATTGCAGTGATGGTTACCTGTGCACTCGCACTCGCGCTGCTGTCAGCAGTGCTCGTCGCAGCCACGTTGACTGTGTTCGGGTTGGGAACAACTGAAGGGGCGGTATAGAGCCCGTTGGCGGAGATTGTGCCTACCGTGGCGTTGCCACCAACAATCTGGTTCACCGACCACGTGACTGATTGATTGGTTGACCCGCTGACCATAGCTGTGAACTGTTGCGATTGCCCGGCCGGCACCGTTGCCGATGTCGGACTAATGCCAACGGTCACTGATGCCTGCTCGCCGCCGCCTTGGGCCCCACCGCCGCAGCTTGAAGTCAGTGCGATCAATGCGCTTATCACGAGAAGAAGCGCGCCAAGCCGCATGAAATCCGAAAGCCGGGTTGTCATACTTACCCCTGACATGCGCCTTGTGGCCGGCCACCTAGATGAGCGATCAACCGAACAAGAACCGCAGCACGAAGACGCAGCCCCTGAACGTTGAACAACCTAGCACGAAAAACAGCCAGAGGTCAGTGATCCAAATCACACCTCATGCAGGATTCTAATTTTGGCACCTCGCCTAGTCGTACCGCGTCCGACTCCGCCCTCGCTCCTGAGCTTTTTCAACCTTTTCCAGTCCACTCTAGCGGCTCCTGACTGATCGGCCGGGTTCTATAGAAGGCGATGTCAAGAGAAAGCACTTTTCCCCTGGCGGCAGAGGGGGTAGTTCTCTGGCATCCAGCCCCGGTTGATGCTGGCATGGGCTCAGTGGCGGCAGGTTTTGGTGTTTCCTTCCACGTTACTGCGTCGTTCAGCGACTGAGGCTGCGCAAGCCACATGGGGGCTCAATGGCCAATCATGGTTCTATCTGAGACTCGCCCATCATGGGCGGCGCTATGGCTTTGTTGGGTTATCCGAGGGAGCATATGGTGCCCCGTGAGACTTGGCCCGAATGCGACGGACGCGTAGCCTAACCCGGCCGGGTGCCCCACACATTCCTTCGGGTCGAGTATGTGGGAGTCAGACAGTATATGTCACGATAGTCACTGACTTAAGGAACGACGCCTTCCAGTCTGTCGGAGTGACACAAGGCCTCAGGCGATATTACGGTAACAGCCACCTGCATTTCATCACCTGGAGTTGCTATCGCCGCGAGCCGCACCTAGGCACGGCAGCGCCAAGCGCATTGTCGGAATGTGCCGCCCCTACGGGGCTCAGGATTATAAATAACGCCTACCCAGCACTCCGGCCAAAAGATGGCCGCAGCCTGCCCCGAGCGGAGCCGAGGGGTGCTGGGCTAAGCTATTTCGTCCCGCAGAGCGGGACTGGCACATTCGCAAATCATCTGCATTCGCACCGCCGAGAGTAACTTGTACGGCTTCGTGGTCATGCCGGAGCATGTACACCTGCTGTTCTCCGAGCCGGAGCGGGGCATCATTGCCAATGGTATACAGGCGCTGAAGATCTCCTCGGCCAAGCGGGGAAAGCAGGCTTCGAGGCCCCACATTTGCCAACCGAAGGCAAATGTGGGCCACCCGTCGTCCGTCCGGCAGCTCCCAAGCCGGGGGTGACGTGTGAGGTCAGCGACGTCGTAGTGCATGCCCTTTGACTCCCACACATTCCAACCGAAGGAATGTGTGGGGCGCCCGCTACAAGAGTGATGATTGATTGTCCGCACTGCCTCTGTGCTTTGTCAGCCGGGCGGAGTGCTATCCGCAACATTTAGGATTCTCATCTGCACTGACAGTAACCGGCCGTGCGCAATTGACAACCGCTTGCCGCGAACCGGAGGATGGGAGGTACGTCAAAACGAATGAGGCTCATGAACAACGAACTAGCAGCGGTCGTGTTTGTGGTTCTGCTCTGTGTGGGGATGGTGGCTTGCTTCGATATTGGCCAGCGCCTGGGTGCGAGTGCAGCGAAGAAAGAGGGCGGCAAGGTGGGGCTCGGGGCCATCGAAGGCGCGATTTTCGCTTTGCTCGGCTTACTCATCGCCTTCACCTTCTCCGGCGCGGCGTCGCGATTTGAAAACCGCCGGCACCTGATCGTCGAGGAGGCCAACGATATCGGCACCGCCTATCTCAGGATCGAACTGCTTCCCGCCGAGACCCAGCCGGAGATGCGGGAGCTGTTCCGCCGCTACGTGGACGCGCGGCTGTCTGTATACAAGCATGTCTATGACCTGAGCGTTGCGCGGGCCGAACTGGCACGATCGCAGGAATTGCAGACGGAAATCTGGAGCAAGTCGGTGGCCGCCGCCGGGCAATCCAATACCACCGCAGCGAGCATGCTGCTGCTGCCTGCGCTCAATGCCATGTTTGACATCACCACGGTCCGCATGGGGGCGACTGAAGACCATCCTCCTATCGAGATATTCATGATGCTGGGTCTGATTGCTCTGGCCAGCGCCGGCATGGCGGGATATCAACTGGCTGGCGCGCAACGACGGACTATAAAGCACATCATCGGCTACGTTTTGATCTTGTCGATCAGCATTTATGTGATTCTCGATCTGGAATTTCCGCGGCTGGGGCTCATTCGTGTGGACCACTTCGATCACTACCTGGTGGACGTGAGAAATACGATGAAGTAGAGAGGGGCTATTAATTTTTTCGGCGGAGGCTGGTCGGATTCCGAAGACAGGCCTTATCGACGAGCAGACAGAGGACCTGCCGCCCCTACGGGGCTGGGGATCATAAACAATGCCCACCCAGCACTCCGGCCAAAAGATGGCCTGTGTGCTGGGCTAAGCTATTTCGTGCCCACGGCACTGGATTTTCGCCGTCCAAGTGATATCTGATATGCGGGAGTTGATACCTGATACCTGATAACTGACAGCTCATGACTGACAATCGAGAGCTGATGGCTGACAGCTATCTCCTGACAACGGGCCACCGGCAACTGACAACTGTTTATCCCGCCCCTCCGCCCGAAAAGATCCACGCGATGGTCAGCACGATCATGATGATCGTGGTCGCCCAGGCGATGAGGTTGAACCAGGTTCCGTTCACGTGCTTGCCCATGAGCTCGCTCTTGTTGATCAGCAGCAGCATGAAGATGAGCACGAAGGGCAGCACGATGCCGTTCACCACCTGCGACAGAATGCTGATCTTGACCAGCGGAATGTTGGGCAGCAGAATCACGCCACCGCCTGCGATGAGCAGCAGCGTGTACAGCCAGTAGAAAACCTTGGCGTCAGCGAACTTGTTATCCAGCCCGGACTCGAAACCCAGACCTTCGCATACGGTGTAGGCGGTCGACAGCGGCAGGATCGAAGCGGCAAACAGCGATGCGTTGAACAGCCCGGCGGCGAACAGAATGTAGGCATATTCGCCGGCAAGGGGGCGCAGCGCCTGAGCCGCGTCGGCGCCGTCGCGAATCTGGTGGATGCCATGCATCCAGCAGCGTGGCCGCACACGCCACCACGATGAACCACGCAACGATGTCGGTGAAGAAGCAGCCGAGGATGACGTCCCAACGCGAGGCGCGATACTCGCGCGCGGTAATTCCCTTCTCCACGATCGAGGATTGCAGGTAGAACTGCATCCAGGGAGCGATGGTCGTGCCGACAAGACCGATGACCATGTAGAGGTACGACACATCGTGAAACGCCTGGTGATGCGGCGGCTTGAACGTCGCCACGAAACGCTTCACGCCAGCTCGGCCCGGCCAGCACTCCGGCAATGATGTAAGCGAAGTAGAAAAACGACGCGGCGAGAAAGACCTTCTCCACGCTCTTGTAGCTGCCCTTCACCACCAGCAGCCACACCACGGCGGCGGCAATCGGCACGCTGATGAAGCGCGAAATATGAAATAGCTCCAGGCTGCTGGCGATTCCGGCGAACTCGGCCACCACGTTGCCGAAGTTGGTGATGATGAGGCCGACCATCATGAAGAAGGTAATGCGGAAACCGTACTCTTCGCGGATGAGGTCGCTCAGGCCTTTGCCGGTGACCGCGCCCATGCGCGCCGACATCTCCTGCACCACGACCAGCGCGATGGTCATGGGGATCATCACCCACAGCAGCGTGTAGCCGAACTGCGCGCCCGCGGCGGAGTAGGTGTAGATACCTCCGGCGTCGTTGTCGACATTGGCGGTGATGAAGCCGGGGCCGATGACGGCCATCAGCATCAGCAGACGCATTCGCCAAAGTTTTAGCCGTCGCGCTTCAGACATGGACACCGGGAGAACGGAGAGATGGGGAGCCGGTTCAGGATAACCGGACTGCGCGGAAAGGGCCAAACGGAGAAGGCAAACCACGGATCAACACGGATTGAAACAGATCAGAAAAGACGAACCGGGAATTGCGCGGAGTCACACCAAGAAGGAAAAGAACAAACATTTCCATCTCCGTCCGCGTCTTCCGCGAAGTCCGCGGTTGTTCTTTCCGAGCCGTTCGCGGCTTAATCGGCGACGCAGAACTCGATATCTTTGCGCGAGAAATGAGAGCAGATCCCTCGGTCGCCTAAGCGACCTCGTGATGACAAGTGTAGAACGTGGTTCGGCACGGCTGAAGCCGTGCCCTGACTCGAATCTTCGCGGAGCCACGCAGTCAAAGCGTATTACGCAGAAGCCTGCTTGTGGCGCTCCGCGCGCTGCTGCAAGTCCTCGCGCCAGCTTGCGGCAAAGCTTCAACCGCGATGGCCCGCTGCAAGAGCTCACCGTCGGCTTTGTCGCCCGTGTACAGCGCGATCAGATCCGCAACACTTACCGCCTGGGCATCGCGTTGCACGATGGTGATGGGCGCGTCCGCATGAAGCGAGCCTTCGCGCATGACTTTCAGGTAAAAGCCGAAGCGGCGGGTGCTGTAGAAGAGCTTGGTCATCTCGGGGCGGTTGAATCGCACTTGCAGCTTGTAGCAAGGCAGCCGTGGTTGGGTGACGACGAAGCGCGCCGAGCCGATCTCCAACTCGTCGCCGATGTGAATGTCGGCTTCCAGCAGGCCTTCGACGGTGAGGTTCTCGCCGAAATTTCCCATTGTGAGCGGTTTGATGCCGTGCTCGATCCACCAGGCGTAATGCTCGTGAGGATAGACGTAAACCGCCTTGTCGACGCCTCCATGGACGGTCAGGTCGGACTGGACATCGCCGGCGAGATCCAGCTTCGTGACCTGCACCTCGCCCTCGACCGGAGACTTGAAGATCGATGTGGTGACCGCCTGGCCCATCCAGTCGTACCGTTTCGGCGTGCCGACGTTCACAGACAGAACTTTCATGAGGACTCCCGCTCTCGCCGCAAGACTGAGCGAACAGATGCTCGCGCTATGGCTTCAGGACTCGAAGCGTACGGTTGCAGAATCTTGCAAATCGGAGGCTAATGCTGCAAATCCGAACCTCAAGCTGTAACTGACAATTTACGCTGCCGTCAACAAATCCACATGCGGTTGCTGTACAAGAAGGACAGTGCAGCGCTCGTAAGCACGTTGCCGCGTCGCTCGAGAAGCTGCCCGACACGGTTCGCGAAATAACTTTCGCGGACATTCGCGATGAACCCTCGCGAAACGACGAGCGAGAAACCCTCGCCAAGAAGGGCACGGCCAACCCGCCGTGCTTTTTTGTTGTGACGCAGAACGGTCTTTCCACATCTGTGCAAGAGATTGCATTGGGCAACATGTCTTCCTCAGCCCGACTCGCGATCACAAGAAATCCTTCGTCCACCTCGCGCATCTGATATGCGACGGCAACAGACCTCGGTGAGAAGCAACCATGAACAACGAAGAAGCTCTGCGACAACAACTTGCGAAGATGCTCGACTGGGGCGAGGCTCACGTCGACTTCAAAACCGCGCTGGCCGACCTGCCTTTCAAGCAGCAGGGCCGCGTACCGCCGGGCATCGCGCACTCGGCATGGCAATTGCTTGAACATATGCGGATCGCACTCTGGGACATCCTGGAGTTCAGTCGCGGCTCCCAGCACACGTCGCCAAAATGGCCGGAGGGCTACTGGCCTGCCACCGTAGCTCCGCCAGACGACAAGGCATGGAAGCACAGCGTCGACTCCTTCCTGGGCGATCTGGAGGGGATGCGCAAGCTGATTGCGGACCCGGCACGCGACCTGTTCCAGCCGCTGGCTCACGGCACTGGACAGACGCTCCTGAGAGAGGCGCTGCTGGCCGCTGATCACAACGCGTATCACCTCGGCCAACTGGTGCTGGTGCGCAAGGCGCTCGACGCCTGGCCGGAGTAGCAGGAGGAGACGCTCCGGCGCGCCCGGCACCGGGCAGGAATCGGTTGTCAGGTCGTCAGTGTCAGTTGCGGTTTGGGAAGCCGACCAGCCGCGAGTCTTCCAGCCGCCAGCTGATCGGACCTTCAGGCTGTCAGTGATGCTCTGGTCATAGGGACGGCACTCTGGCACTCAGTCAACCGGTTCGTCCGCATCAACACATTCCTCGTGCCCAAACGGCGCCACTCGCTTGAATCCTTGCTTGCGAAACATGGAAACTGTTCCGTGGGTCGAAACGTTACCAAATGAAGCGCTTCCCCAATCCGCGACAGGATAGCCCTCAACCAATCCGCCGCCCTGCTTTCTTGATCGACGCCAGCGCCGCCTTCAACGCAGGCTCCCGATACCCTGTCGCCGATAGCGCTTATCCACAACGAAACACGGGATCCTCCAGAGCCGCTCCGATTCGGCGGCGCGAGCCCACGATAGTTCGGATCGTCATCAATGCGCGGCAACTCCTCTGCGCGGTCCATACTGGCACCACCCACGGGCTCGCCGTCGCGATAAACCAGAATGCCGTGCGAGCGACCTTCTGCACGAGCTTCTTCTTGTCGGGATAGTTTGCGCGGCTGCGTTCGGCGCGACGCAGCTTCTCGGTTGTGGCAGCGGCCGGCAGCGATGATGGTGCATGCACCAGCAGAAGTCCCAGCCATTGCCGCGCGAGAAGAGGTCTTCGAAGTCGGGCCAGGTGGCGGGAGAGAGCTCTTTGGTGGTGTAATTTCGGTTCGACAATCGCGCTCGGGTTGTCAGGCATCAGGTATCAGGTTTCAGGTGTCAGTCAGGTTTCAGAAACGTTGGCTGCACGGCAGTCTTCCTGACTGACCTGATACCTGATACCTGACACCTGCCTCACAACATACTCAGCGCATCCACATCCACCACCAGATTCCCGCGCGGAATCTTCTGCGCCAGCGCGTGCTCAATCATCGCTGCGCAGCGCCGAGTTCATCTTCTCGCGGCTCTTCGACTTGATCAGGAAGTGGTAGCGGTATTCGGTCTTGAGCCGCACGATGGCCGCCGCCGCCGGGCCTAGCACACGCACCTCGGGCAGGCGCGTTTCCTGGAACCACTTGCCCAGGATTCCCGACCACGCCAGCGCCTCGTCGAGCTTGGTGCTGCGCACCAGCACATTGCTCACGGCGGCGAACGGCGGGTAATGCATCCAGCTGCGGAAGCGAGCTTCTTTTTCGTAGAAGCCCTTGTAGTCGTGGCTGGCGGCAAACTGAATGGCGTAGTGGTCGGGAAAGAACGTCTGCAACACAACGCGGCCCGGCGTCTCGCCGCGGCCGGCGCGGCCCGCAACTTGCGTGAGCAATTGGAAGGTCCGCTCGGCGGCGCGAAAATCAGGAAAGCTCAACGCCGCATCGGAGCCAACCACTCCCACCAGGGTGACGTTGGGGATGTCGTGTCCCTTGGCGATCATCTGCGTGCCCACCAGCAGATCGATGTCGCCCGCCTGCAACGCGCTCAGTACGCGCTCCAGATCGTCGCGGCCGCGCACCGTGTCGCGATCGAGCCGCGCGATGCGCGCCTGCGGGAACAGCGAATGCAGAATGTCCTCCAGCTTCTCCGCGCCGGTGCCGAGATACTGCACATACTCGCTGCCGCACTTGGGGCAGGTCTTGGGCGCGGGCCGCATGAAGCCGCAGTAATGGCAGATGAGCCGGTGCTCGCGCTTGTGATAGGTCATGGCGATGGCGCAGTTCTTGCATTGCACCGTCTCGCCGCAACTGCGGCAGAGCACGAACGACGAATAGCCGCGCCGGTTGAGCAGCACCATCACCTGCTCGTGGCGCTCCAGCCGCTCGCCGATTTCCTCCAGCAGCCGGCGCGAAAGGATCGCGTCCTTGTGCGTGCGCTGGAACTCGTCGCGCATGTCGATGACTTCGACCTCGGGCAGCGGGCGCTTCTCGATGCGCTCGGGCAATTCCAGCAGCCGGTATTTGCCGTGCGTCGCGTTGTAGTAGGTCTCCAGCGACGGCGTGGCTGAGCCCAGCACGACGGCGGCGTTCGACATCTTCGCCCGCATCACGGCGACATCGCGCGCATGGTAGCGCGGCGTCTCTTCCTGCTTGTACGACTGGTCGTGCTCTTCGTCGACGATGATGAGCGCCAGGTCGGGCACCGGGCGCAAACACAGCCGAGCGGGTGCCTACCACAATGTGGGACTCGCCGTTGCGGATGCGCTTCCACTGTTCGGCGCGCTCGTCGTCGCTCAGCGCCGAGTGCAGGATGGCGACCTCGTCGGCAAAGATCTGTTGCAGGTCGGCGGCCATCGCCGGCGTGAGCCCGATCTCCGGAACCAGCAGAATCGCCGAGCGGCCCTTTCGCCAGCACCGCCTGCATCGCCGAGAGATACACGGCGGTCTTGCCCGACCCGGTGACGCCGTGCAGCAGCATGGGGAGAAAGCGGTGCTCGTCGACCGAGGCGTTGATGGCGTCAAGCGCGGTCTTCTGCGCCGGCGTGAACAGAAATTCCAGCTTGCGCGGCTTCATTCCTGACATGTGGAATCCGGCTTGTTCGTCCCGCAGCTCGACGATGCCGCGCTTGACCAGTGTCTGGAGCGTGGTGCGAGGAACCGCGAGCGCGCGAAGACTCTCGACTGTCGCAGTCTTCTCCGGCTGGACGCTGAGGTAGTCAACAATGGTCTGCTGGTTCGCGTTCAGCTTGCCGCCGACATCTTTCAATATCGCGACCTGGATGGTGCGGCTGGCATCGCGCACATCGCTGAGGTCTTCACGGGCGATCCACTTTTTGCGCAGCAAGGTTTGCAGCACCGCGCGCGAGGCTCCGGTGTTGGTCCGCAGCGTGGCTTCGCGCACGATCTCTCCATCGGCGAGCCGGTTCAGTACGCGGTACTCCTGCATCTGGTGCTCGGGCTCTTTCTGCGAGCGACGCGACGAGCCGACGGTCGCTGCTTCATGCAGCGCTTCCACTCCCTTGTCGGTAATGTGGTAGCCGATGACGCGACGGAACTCAGCCGCCAGCGGCAGCATAGTGCGCAGCACTTCTCCGATGGGCGCGATGTAGTACTGCGCGATCCAGCGCCCCAGTTGCATCAGCTCAGGCGTGAGCGCGGGCGCGGTGTCGAGGACTTGCAGTATTGGCTTGGCGACGAAATCGGGCTTGCGATCATGCAGGTCGGTGACGATACCGCAGAGGCGCTTCTCGCGAAAGGGCACGATGACGCGCCCGCCCACACAAGGCCCAGGCAGATTCTCCGGGATCGAGTAGGTGAAGGTGGCGTCGAGCGGGACCGGCACGGCCACGTCGCAGAAGGCGGGCATGGGCTAGCGGGCAGACTTGAAGGGCACGGCTTCAGCCGTGCCGGTGAGCGCCTTTCACGATTGTCATCCCGAGCGGGCTTCAGCCCGCGAGGGACCGCTCTTGCCACGTGCTGCCAATGTGCCGTCACGGGATCTGATCGAAAATCGAGCATACCCAGCACTCCGCCTTCGGCTCCGTGCTGGGCTAGAATATGCCGCCCCCGCGGCTGACGTTCCGGCGGAACGAGCCATTGGCAACACCGCGTGCATCGACCAGCGCCGTATAAGAGTGAGTCGGCCTACTCCGCATTGCCCTCCTTGCGTGCCAGCGGTTCGAGGCCGAGATACTTCATCACCATCTGCAGGTCTTTCCACGTTTCTTTCTTCTGCCGGGGATCGCGCAGCAGGAACGCCGGGTGATAGGTCACGGCCAGCTTGCAGACGAGAGGCTCGCCGCTTTCGTCAGTCTCGCCCGGAGGGGAGAAGTCGTAGAAGCGGCCGCGCAGCGAGGCCATCGAGTCCTGCACGCCCAGCAGGTTCTTCGCCGCCGTGGCGCCCAGAGCGACGATCACCTTCGGGCGAATCACGCCGATCTGCCGCATCAGGAAGGGCGAGCAGGTATCGCACTCGTCGCGCTCGGGAGTGCGGTTCTGCGGCGGACGGCACTTCACGATGTTGGCGATGTAGACCTGTTCGCGCTTCAGGCCCATGGCAGCGATCATGTTGTTCAGCAGTTGTCCGGCGCGCCCGACGAACGGCAGGCCCTGCTGCGTCTTCGTCCGCGCCCGGACCTTCGCCGATGAACATCAGCTCGGCATGGGGATCGCCGGTGCCGAAAACGATCTGCTTGCGGCCCAGACGGCCGAGCTTGCAGCGCTCACAATCGGGGCCGATGTCGTCGAGGATGACGCGGAGGAGGGATTCGCGATCGTCGGATGGTGGTTTCTTTGTGTGTGAACGCACGGACAGTTCTACCTGCGGCTCGATGACAGGCTCAACCAATCCCGCTTCCGGTTCTTCGGACTCGGTCACGTTCGCTGTGCCGACGGCGCGCCGGTACAGCGGGCCAATGCCCATCTCGCGATAGAACTGGAGGCGGTTGCGAACTTCAGCTTTCTTTTCAGGACTAAGCGTCATTCGTGGCGGGTAACCAATAAGAGCCCTAAGGGCGTGTGATGACAGCCCAGCGTGGAGCGCAGCGAAACGCTGGGATACTTCGCTCAGAAACTCAAGAGTCCCTCGGGGACGGCGCAAACCGTGCCGTCGGCTAAAGCCGACTGGGGTTCGTCATGATCAAATCTCCCAGCACTCCGCCTGCGCTTCGTGCTGGGCTATCATCGCACGCCCTTCGGGCTCCGGATCGTCCAAATCTTTCGCGAACTCTATCCGACTTTACCGCACCGATTGCAGTGTAGCTGTTCTCTGCCGCAACTCGACGGCCGCTTGCAGAATTTTCTGTGCAATTTCCAGCTTGCCCGCTTGTGGCACTGCGATCGTCTCGGCGGCGGTCACGATGGTGACTTCGTTGCGATCAGAGTTGAAGCCGATGTCGCTGCGCGAGACATCGTTCACCACGATGGCGTCCACCCGTTTTGCGTCCAGCTTTTTGCGCGCGTTCTCCAGCAGGTTCTCGGTTTCGGCAGCGAAGCCGATGAGCAGCGGCGTGCGCTTGCCGCTGGCGTGGCGCAAGCTTCCGAGGTCCGCAAGGATGTCAGGATTGGGTTCGAGTTGCAACTCCATCGCGCCCTTTACGCTTGATCTTCTCCGTCGCAACGTTCTTCACGTGATAGTCGGCCACGGCGGCAGCCATGATGATGATGCTCGCCTGCTCCCAGCGATCGAGCACGGCGGTGCGCATCTGCTGCGCCGTTTCAACGAAGATGGTCTCTGCCGCCGAAGGCGGAGTCAGCGCGGTCGGCCCGCTGACCAGAATGACCTTGGCCCCGCGACGCAGCGCAGCTTCGGCCAGCGCGTATCCCATCTTGCCGCTGGAACGGTTGCCGATGAAGCGCACAGGATCGACCGGCTCATAGGTCGGTCCGGCAGTGACTAGCACAGTCTCGCCCGCAAGGTCCTGAGAGACACCCAGCCGTTCATCGTCGCCGCTACGATCTCTTCTGGGTCGGCCAGCCGCCCCGCGCCTACCATGCCGCAGGCAAGATATCCGCTGCCCGGCTCAACGATGTGTACGCCACGCTGCCGCAGAATTTTCAGGTTCGCCTGCGTGGCGGGATGCTCCCACATGTTGACGTTCATAGCGGGAGCAACGATCACGGGGGCCTTGGTCGCGAGATAGAGCGTGCTCAGAAAGTCGCTGGCAATTCCCTGGGCGAACTTGGCGATGGTGTCGGCCGTGGCGGGCGCGACCAGCAGCGCGTCGATCGACTGCGCGACGGCGATATGCTCGATTGCCGAGTCGAGATTGGGCTCTTCGGCGTCAGAGCCGAACATGCCGGTGATGACCTTTTCTCCGGAGAGCGCGGCGAAGGTCAGCGGGCGCACGAATTCCTGCGCAGCCGCGGTCATGATGACCTGCACCTGCACGCCGCGGTCCTGCTAACAGGCGCACGATCTCAGCCGCTTTGTAGGCGGCGATACCGCCGGAAACACCAAGTGCAATCTTCATGTGTGCTGGAGCCGAAGTTACACCTGTAACGATGCAGGCGCAAGAGAAGAAGATTCGCCGGGGAGGGCACCGAGGACACGGAGAACGGCCGATATCACCACAGAGGCACAGAGACACGGAGGAAATGAGGAGGAAGGGCAAGTGCGTCTTGTCTCAGGGCACGACCTTCATCTTAGCGGAACCAACAGCAGGTCCCTCGCGGGCTGAAGCCCACTCGGGATGACAAATCAAATGAGGGCGTTGCACCCGGCACGACGGAAGTCGTGCCCTGATACGAAGCTCTCGTGCCCATGTCCGCGATCAAGCTTCTGCCTGGATGTGCTCCGTGTCTCTGTGCCTCTGTGGTGATATCGGCCGTTCTCCGTGTCCTCGGTGGTGAATGTTTTTAACGCCGCCAGTCAAAGTCGTGTAACGTAATCTGCGATGGGCCGCATCCACATTCTCTCCGAAAATGTAGCCAACAAGATCGCCGCCGGCGAAGTGGTCGAGCGCCCGGCCTCGGTGGTGAAGGAGCTGCTGGAGAACTCGCTGGATGCCGGAGCGCGCCGCATTCGGGTGAACATCGAGGCCGGTGGCAAGAAGCTTATCCAAGTGGTCGACGACGGCTGCGGCATGGTGCGCGACGATGCCATGCTGGCGTTCGAGCGCCATGCGACCTCGAAGATCCGCAATGCCGACGACCTGGTGAGCATCGCGACGCTGGGCTTTCGCGGAGAGGCGCTGCCGTCGATCGCATCGGTCAGCCGCTTACGTTTGGAGACGCAGGCCGAAGAAGACGCTGCCGGAACCGTCATCGAAATCGCTGGAGGCAAGCTGCTGACGGTGGAAGAAGCCGGCCTGCCCCTGGGGACCTCAATCACCGTTCGCGACCTGTTCTTCAACATTCCGGCGCGCCGCAAGTTTCTGAAAGCAGAGTCGACCGAGCTGTCGCACATCGCGTCGCTGGTGACGCACTACGCGCTGGCGCATCCCGAGATGCACTGGGAGCTGCACTCGGCAACCAACGCTATGCTCATTGCGCCGCCGGTGGCCGATCATTCGCAGCGCATCTTTCAGGTTTTTGGCCGCGAGACGCTCGACCAGCTCCTGCCCCTCAGCGCGATGCTTCCGCTGGAGCGCATGGGCTTGCCGCAGCCTCCGCCATGGCGACGGTTGCAACCCGACGACGAGGAAGCGGCCGAGCCCGTGAAGGGGGACATTAAGCTGCACGGCTTCGTGTCGCGCCCGGAGATTCAGAAGCTCAATCGCAATTCCATCTTCATCTTCGTCAATGGGCGGCTGATTCGCGACCGGCTGGTGCAGCACGCGCTCACCGAGGCCTATCGCAACATCATTCCCCCAACCGTCTATCCGGTTGTGCTGCTCTTTCTGGAGATGCCGTTCACCGAGGTCGACGTCAACGTGCATCCCTCAAAGGTCGAGGTCCGCTTCCGGCAGTCCTCGGTGCTGCACGACTTCATTCGCGACTCGGTTCGCGCCGCGCTGATGAAGGCTCGTCCGGTGCCCGCGTTCATGACCGAGTTGCACGCGCAGCCGACGGCCTCTGCTTCGCTCACGCCGCGCGGAGGCGTTTCGGCTACAGAGATGGATGGACTCAACGTGACCGCCGACGACGCAGCCTTCGCGCTGCACGCACCCGAGCCTCTGCCCATCACCACACGGTTGCAGTTCGACGGCAGTGGTATCGCCGATTGAGGCGAATGCCGCGATTCCGGTGGCGCGCTTCGGCCCGCAGACTTTCGGCGGAGCGGTGCAGCCGACGCCAGCAATCATTGCTCCGCTCACCAACGGATGCTCCGTCTCTCTGCCGGACGACGATGCTTCGGCCGGACTGGAGTCACTCGCTACATTGAAGCCGCTGGGACAGATTCGCGACTCATTCATTCTGGCCGTCAATTCGCAGGGGCTATGGATCATCGATCAGCATGTGGCGCACGAGCGCGTGCTGTTCGAGAAAATCTGCAAGCAGCGGCTGGCGGCCACGCCGGAAAAGCAGCAGCTGCTGATGCCGCTCATCATCGAACTCACGCCCAGCCAGATGGCGGTGTTCGCCGAAATCTCCGACGAGCTGCTGCTCAACGGCTTCGAGGTGGAGCCTTTCGGGACGCGCACCATCGCGGTGAAGAGCACCGCGGCCGGCGTCGGGCCCGGGCGACGTCGAGCACATGTTGCACGAAATCCTCGATCAGTTCGAGCGCGAGGAGCAGTCGCTCAACCTGGAGAAGATCCGCACCGGCATTGCCGCCACCATCGCCTGCCATGCCGCTATCAAGGTCAACATGCCGCTGGAGCAGAACAAGATGGAGTGGCTGCTGGCAGAACTGGCAAAAACCGACTGTCCCATGAGCTGTCCCCATGGCCGGCCGGTGGTCTTGCGCTATTCTGTCAAAGACATTCAGCGGGCATTCAAACGCATCTGAGTCCAGTCTCACCACCTTCACCATGCAGGAACAGCAACTCCAGGAGCTTCGCCGCGAGAAGTGGCATCTGAACGGGCAGCCTGTCCGCACGCTCGATGAGGCGCGCCAGTTCATCGACTCGGTCGGCTTCTGCCTGCTGTACCCGCAGCGTCCGCCGGTGCTGGCGCCCACGTTCGTCGGAGCCTACGTCGGCGGTGACGACAAGCTGCCCACCTCGCACACGGCGTTCGCCGATCCGCGTGCGCGCGAAGCCAAGCAGTTGATGGTCCGCCTGCTGCGCGACAAAGCGGCGTACGAAGCCAATGTTTTTGCGGACAACAATTTCCTCGTTTCCGCTTCGGTGTTCCCCTACTTCTACGGCATGGTGGGCGATCGCAATCCCAAGCAGGCGCCCAAGGCCACAACGCGCTCCGGCTACTCGCCGCTGGCGGTGGACACCTTTCAGCTCATCAACAAGCACGGGCCCATTTCCAAGCACCACCTGCGTGAAATGCTGGGCAAAGAGATTTCCGAAGCAGCGCTCGACCGCTCGCTCGACGAGTTGTGGGCCAAGCTGCGCATCACCCGCGTGGATTACAAACAGGACGAAGGCGTCTTCTGGGACGTTCTGTTTCGCTGGGCGCCGGAGGCGGTGAAAGAAGGCATGCATGTTTCGCTGGCCGAGTCGCTGACCGCGCTGGTCTCGAAGTATCTCGACGGAGTGCTGGCGGCGCAGCAGGAGGAGATCGAGAACTTCTTCTCGTCCCTGATCGGCCGCGCGCGGGTACGCGAAGCTGTGAACGCCTTGCAGACAGCGCGCGAGCTTAGCTTCGTTCACGTCGGCGGGCGCGTACTGATGCAGGTTTCTTCGCTTCAGGACGCGCAGTTCCCGCTCAGCTCGCATGGGCCAACAAAAGCTCGATCAGAGATGCCTGCTCCGCCGGATGTCCGCGGCAGGCCGCTGGTGCAGCGTCGGCCAGGCAGAGCCACACCGGCGAAACATCAAAGGCCGAAACCCGGTGGCAGCCAGCGATGAGCGCACGCAGGCTGGTGATCGCCATCGATGGGCCGGCAGGCTCGGGAAAGAGCACCATTGCCGCCCGGCTCGCGAAAAAGCTCGGCTACATCAATCTGGAAAGCGGCGCGATGTATCGTGCTCTCGCGCTGAAGGCGCTCGAAAACTCAGGCGGACCTCGACAACGAAGACGCCATGCGCCACTCTGGCGGAAGCACACGCGAATTGAGCTTATCCCGCGCGAGGAGGGCAACTGCGTTCTGCTGGATGGGCGTGACGTTTCCCAGCGCATCCGCGAAGCCGATGTGACCGCAGCGGCGTCGCGCGTCTCCGTCCATCCCTCGGTGCGGCGCATCCTGGTGGCGCAACAGCGTGCCATGGGTGAGCATGGCGGCGTGGTCATGGAAGGACGCGACATCGGCTCGGTGGTCTTCCCCAATGCCGAGGTGAAGGTTTTTCTCGATGCCGACGCCGACGTACGCGCCGAGCGCCGACTGCTGCAGAACGCTGTCGCGGCGTCGCAGGATGCGCAGCAGGTGAAAGCCGAGATCGCAGCCCGCGACCAGCGCGATCAAACCCGCGCGGCCTCGCCCCTGGTCGCCGCGCCGGATGCCGTGCACATTGACTCGACGCATAAGTCGATCGACGAGGTGGTCGCGCAGATCGAGGAGATCGTGCGGGAGAGAAGCTAGCTGTCAGCCATGAGCTGTCAGTATCGACGAGATTTCGCGGCAAGACGTCCCTCCCGCGGGCTCACTCGTCTCCGGATGACGGCGAGAGATTTTGGCGCTCCCCCAGCTCCAACCCCTTACTCACTACCCGCTCGATCGATTCCCGCAGACCCAGCCCGCCGAGTTCGTCTTCCGTTACCCACCGCACTTCGCTGACATCGCTGCCCGCACAGGCTTCACCTCCGGCGACACGGCACAGGTAATCGATCAGGACGTAGTGGTACTGAGTGCGCCCGTCCTGGTCGTTGAAGATGCTGTCAAATACCTCAAGTACTTCTTGAGGTTCTACGTGCAATCCGGTCTCTTCCAAGACCTCACGCCGCAAGCCCTCGTGCAGCTTCTCGCCCAGCTCCAGCGCGCCTCCGGGAATCGACCACTCACCTTTCAGCGGCTCCGTCGCGCGCCGGACGATCAGAGCCCGTCCCTGGCTCACGATGACGGCGCCCACTCCGATGATGGGGCGGTCGGGGTAGTCGCGTTTCATAGAAGGGTCTACTGGGCGAAGAAATCGCTGGGAGTAAAGGCCAGGATTCGCCACCCTTTCGGTGTCAGTTTCAGTTGTAACCGCAGCTGCGTACTGTGGCGCAATGGCACCTGGCCATCATCGAGCGGCGTGGCATCCAAATCTAATTCGCAGGTCAGCGAAGCGTGGCCATCGTCCGAGCTAGCCTGCAGGATTTTGTAACGGAATTGCATAACAGCATAGGAGTCTAGCAAAGCTTTGAACTGGTCCCGAAGCTGCGGGAAGTCGGGAACCGACTCCGCATCAAAGACGGCAAGTACCTGCTTCAGGTTGCGGGTCTGAATTCCGGCTCGCAGCGGCTCCAGAACGTCGCGCGCTACCGCCTCCTGAAGGTCAAGCGGCTGTTGAGCCAGTGGCTTGGTCTGGCGTCTGGGCGGCCTCAGGCGGGGCAGCGGAGGATGGCTGCTGTGCCAAGGCTGGCAACGCGACAAGCAGGAGAGCCACCAGAGTTACCTGTGCCAGATGTCTGCCGATCTTAGCCACGATTGTCCTCAGGGTGCATAATACTGATTTGCGCTGCTGCCCGTGTAGCACAATGGTGTAAGTTGCGATCCGAAAAGCGGCCAGGGATTTCGTTCGAGCGCCGGACCCTTCCCAGAGAGGAAGAGCCCAGGCACTCAGGGTGGCTTGAAACCACACAACTTTCGGCAACGAACAGGGTTACTGGCGATGTGGGCAGCATCGCGATAGATCGTGTTGTTCTAGGGGCGGGATCCTCGGAAGCTGGCGCTTCGGTGCCAGTCAACGCGGGTCAGGGACGATTGACCGATCCAGGCATGCTTGGGATGCTGACTGACGCGGAGGTCATGCTGCGCGTGGCCGCCGGGGACGACTCTGCGTTCGATTATCTGGTGGAGAAATACCGCCGCCCGATGATCAGCTTCATGTATCGTATGACGCGCAATCAGTCGGTGGCGGAAGAGCTCGCTCAGGAAGTGTTTCTGCGGGTCTATCGCTCGCGCCAGACCTATGCCGCGAGCGCCAAGTTCACGACGTGGCTGTATCGCATCGCGACTAACCTGGCGGTGAATCACGCTCGCGACAACAAGTACGAGCGTCCGGAGAACACCGTCTGCATCGACGAGCCTGACGTTGAAACCGGCATGACGGTTGACGTGCCCGATCAGGGCCTGAATGCCGAGCAGGCGATCCTGCGGCGTGAGCGGTTGGAGGCGATTCGCAAACAGGTTGAGGCGCTGCCGGAGCGCCAGCGCATGGCCGTCCTCATGCACAAGTACCAGGGGCTGGATTACAAACAGATTGCCGCCGTTCTCAAGCTGAGCGAGTCGGCAACAAAGTCGTTGCTGTTTCGCGCTTATGAAACGTTGCGCGAGACCTTGAAATCTTTCGTATAGCAGTAATGCAGGAAGTAGGGTCGGCTATGAATTGCGATAAGATTCGTCCAGAATTGATGGAAGCAGTGCTGAGCGGACCGGAAGCCGTGGGCGGCGATCTGCGCCGGCACTTGCAGGGCTGTCCGGCATGCTCCGAGGAACTGGCCTCGTTTCAGCAGACCATGGCCTTGCTTGACGAGTGGCAGGCTCCGGAGCCGTCGCCCTACTTCTCTTCCCGCCTGCGCGCCCGGGTGCGGGAACAGGCGGCTAAGCAGCCAGTTCCCGTGGTTTGGTTGGGTTCGCCGTCCCATGGTGGCGACCGCAGCCGCGGCCCTGATCGCGCTCGGAGCCGGCTTGCTGGAGGCCGGCCACTGGAACCAGGGACGGGTCACCGTCGCCGGGAAGGATGGAGTGATTCGCACCTCGGTGAGCGAGACTGCGGTGGGCGACCTGCAATACCTGGATGGCCATGCGGATTTGTTTTCGGAATTCGACGCTCTTGACGGACAATCGCAGACGGAGTAAAGGAAAAGAGTCGTGCGCGCCTTTAAGATCATTCTGGTCGGCCTGATGGTTACATCAGGAGCGCTGTCGTGTCTCGCCTTTCCCGGCGGTTGGCAGCAGCACCGGAATGATTCTACCTCCAGCAACCACCCCAACGCCCAGGCAGGAGGACAGTTTCATCTGAACGGGCCGGGGCCGCATCGCGGCGACTGGCTGCGCAAGAATTGGGACTTACCCCCGACTCAGCAGGAGCAGCAACTTCGTCAGGATCCCCACTTCCGCAGTCTTCCGCCCGATCAGCAACAGAAACTGCTCGACCGGCTGCACCGGTTTGACAACCTTCCGCCCAGCGACAAGGCGAAGATCCTCAACCGCATGGAGGCTTTCGAGCACCTGAGCCCCTCGCAGCAACAAGCGGCGCAAGGCCTGTTTCAGCGTTACAAGGCGTTACCCGAAGACCGTCAGAACAAGATCAAGCAGGCGTATCGGCAATTGCGCGATCTGCCGCCCGACCAGCGGAGCCAGCTCCTCAACTCGAATGAGTACCGCAGCGACTTCAGCGATGGTGAGCGCGATCTACTGCGGGGCATGACCGACCTGACGGCACAGAACCATTGACCGATCCGGGGGCCATTCGCTCCGCAAATCCCTTTCATCATTTAACATCTAGTTTACGGTCAATCGTGGGCTGGGAACCGCCCGCCAAGACCGAGTCCTATTTATGATCGAATTGCTGCGTGACACAGTCCGCTACCGCGAATTAATTTGGGCGCTTGCGCTGAAAGAGCTGAAGATCCGTTACAAGCGCTCCGTGCTCGGCTTTATGTGGGCGTTGTTGAATCCCGCCCTGCTGATGCTGGTGCTTACTCTGGTCTTCGCCAGCATCATGAGGTTCCCCATCCCGCACTACCCGGTATTTCTGCTCTGCGTCCTGCTGCCCTGGACGTTCTTTGCCCAGGCGGTGTCCTATGGCGCGGAGTCGATTGTCGGTAATGGCGATCTCATCAAGAAGGTGTCGCTGCCCAAGATGGTTTTTCCCATGGCAGCACTGGTGTCAAACCTGGTTAATCTTCTGTTATCGCTGATTCCGCTGGCGCTGCTGGTGCCGATCCTGCGGCATCCGTTTTACTGGACCTGGGTGTATTTGCCGGTCCCGATGCTGGCGCTGGCTATATTCACCCTGGGCGCCATCTTTTTCTTTTCCGCGGCCAACGTGTACTACCGCGACGTCTCGCACATTCTCCAGATTGTGTTGTCAGCCTGGTTCTACATAACGCCCATCATTTTCCCGCTCGACATGATTCCTGAACACTATCGGTGGATTTTCAAGTTGAATCCGCTAATTTATGTGGTTAACGGTTTCCGCCTGGCGGTGTACTACGGGCAGTTGCCGCACTTGCGTTCGATCGCGGCATCGTTTGCCTGTGCATTTGTGATGCTGTTCATTGGCTACTATTTATTCCGCAAACACCAGAATGATTTTGTCTTTTACGTCTAAGTTCAGGCAGATGGAAAGCACCCCCACTATTCACGTCCATAACGTCACCCAGCGCTTTCGCGTTATTCACGAGCGCCCGGACACCTTGCGCGAGCTGTTCGCGAAATTTCTGCGGCACAACGTCAGCTTTCACGACTTCGATGCAGTGAAGAACGTGTCGCTTGAGATTTTCAAAGGGCAGATGGTCGGCCTTATCGGCCGCAACGGCTCCGGCAAGAGCACGCTGCTGAAGATCATGGCCGGGGTATTCCGCCCCACGGAAGGCCGGGTGCGTGTGACCGGCACGCTCGCGCCTCTCATCGAACTGGGTGCGGGTTTCCATCCTGAACTCACCGGCCGTGAAAACATCCTGATCAACGGTTTGCTGCTGGGCTACACCAAGCGCGAGATGAAGGAGCGCGAGGCCAGCATTATCGATTTCGCGGAGATCGGTGAGTTCATCGACGCTCCGATAAAGCAGTATTCCACGGGCATGTACACCCGCCTGGCCTTTGCCGTGGCAACGGAAGTGAACCCTGACATCCTGTTGCTTGACGAGATCCTCGCGGTCGGTGACGCTCCCTTCAAGCAGAAGTGCTTTGCTCGTATTGAAGCCTTCCGTGAAGCAGGCAAGACCATCGTGTTTGTGACGCACGACATGCAGCAGATACGCAACTACTGCGACTGGGCCGTGCTGCTGGAAAAGGGTGAGGTCGTGGCCAAAGGCGATCCGGAAGAAGTTGTCAACTCTTATATGACCCTCTGGTCGCCGGAGGCCATCGCCGCAATGAGCCCCGTCCCGTCCTGATGCATGCCGTCTTCGTCGTACCGCGCTTCCATCCCTACCGCGGCGGTTACGAGAACTCCATGCTTTCGATTGCCCGCTGCCTGGTGGAACGCGGCCATCGCGTGACCGTCTTCACTACCACTGCGCAGGACCTGGAAGCTCTCTGGGTGCCGGGATTCAAGACCTACCCGCCCGGCGAATCCACAGTCGACGGTGTTGTCGTCCGCCGGTTTCCGGTTTCGTACAACAAGGTGGCCCGGCGTGCGACGCGAATCCTGGGATTGGCTCCCTACTGGCGGTGGAAGGCCCAGTATTGGCGTCCGGCGTTTCACGCTCCTGGATTACGGGCGGCATTACACGGCATCGACGCTGATATTTTCCATGTCGGTCCCCTCCCCTACAACAGCCTGATTTATGCCGGAATTGAGGCGGCAGAGCACCGTCGTGTTCCGGTCGTAGCCACTCCCTGCACCCATCTCGGCGAAGAGGCTAATACCGAAGTGAGGAAGCACTACGTCCAGCCTTACCAGATCAAGCTGCTGCGACGGTGCCAACGAGTGCTGTGCATGACGGAGACTGAGAAGTCAAAGTTGACGGAGCTGGGGGTAGCGGCTGAGAAGCTCGCGGTCTTCGGCTTAGGTTTCGACGTGAAGCTCGCCACCGGCGGCGACGGCGAACGCATTCGCTCGAAATACGGGCTTACGGGCCCGGTCGTTCTCCATCTGGGAATGAAGGCTTACGAAAAGGGTTCGATCACTCTGGTCGAGGCCATGAAGCAGCTTTGGAATTCCGGCTCGAAAGCGTCGCTGGTAATGGCAGGGCCAAGCCTTCGCGCCTTTGACGACTATCTGGCCGAAAACGTGGGGTCGTGCGACCGCCTGGTAAACATCCCGCCATTCCCCGACGAACTCAAGCGCGATCTGCTGGCCGCAGCCGATGTCGTCGCCCAGCCGTCGCGCGTGGAGTCGCTCGGACTGGTACTTCTGGAAGCCTGGGCGAATGCCAAACCCGTCATCGCCGCCGACATCGCCGTTTCCCGCGAACTGGTCACGCGATGCGACGGTGGAGTGCTGGTTCAGTTCGGCGACGCAGCAGTCCTGGCGCAACAGATCACACGCCTGTTGGGCGATGACGAACTGCGCCGCGGTATGGGTCTGCGGGGACAGGCGTTTGCGCAGTCCTACGACGGCGACCAGCTTCGGCCGCGATACGCGGAAGAATTCGAAAGATTGGCACGCCGATAATCTGCGGTAGGCCCGATTGCGACGCGGTTCCTAGTGGGAGTCCGAAGAACGGAATTGGATGAGGCCGCCGCGCTAGCTGCGAGAGGCCTCGCGATCATGCGTCGGGAATGGAAGAGACCGTCACTATAGGCGCAGGTCTCGTCCTTCGGGACTTGGTTCGATAGGAGAACGGCGAGGTGCCTACTTCCGACTGCAAGCGGCGGCGTAGCGTCTCGTCATCCCCAAATCCCACGCCCAAAGCGATGGTCTGGACGTTCTCCGTAGTCTCGCTGAGTTTCGATTGTGCCGCCTCCATCCGCAGGCGTGCTACGAAGCGCGCAGGCGTCGCGTTCACCTGCTGCGTGAACACCCGGCTGAAATTGCGTTCGCTCATCGCGACACGGCGCGCCAGCGCTGGCACCGAAAGATCGGCATCAAGGTTCTCCGAGATCCACGCCACCAGTTCACGAATAGGCTGATGGTCAGCGGCCTGGGCTGCCAGTTGCGAGCTGAATTGTTTCTGCCCGCTTGACCTACGCAGGAACACCACCATTCGGCGTGCGATGTTCAAAGCAAGCGCGTGTCCGTGGTCCTCCTCGACCATAGCCAGCGCCAGATCGATCCCCGCGGAGACGCCGGCACTGGTCCACACTTTTCCGTCCTGGGTATAGATACGGTCTCCGTCGACCAGAACGCTTGGGTATCGCCTCGCCAGCACATCTGCCAGCTCCCAATGCGTCGTCGCCTGCCGGCCGTCGAGGATGCCGGCCGCCGCCAGGACGAACGCACCGGCGCAGACGGATCCGATGCGGCGAACCTGGTCTGCCTGTTCTCGCACCCACGCAAGCAGTTCGGGATCAAGGTTCGATTTCGTTACGTGAGCGCTGGCAAATATCAGCAGCGTATCGATGGGCTTGGCAGCTTCCCTCCACATCCTTCCACCAATCAGGCCGATTCCGGAAGAGGTCATGAGCGGCGTGTCGCCGGCGGTAAGAAGCTGGATATCGTAAGCGGGCGTCTTTCTCACACCCGAACGCACCAAGGACGAGGACGCCCGTGCGAACACATCGAGCGGCCCAGCAAGATTCGTCAAATGCATGGCAGAGACGGCGAGTAGTGACACGCGACGCGTCGGCCGTTCCTCAGCCCCCGGTTGCCCCTTACGACGAAACAGACTGTGCCCCATGCCATTGAGGATGCCGGGGACAGCTATGCGGATACAGGAAAAATCGATATAGGAAAAATGGACACAGGAAAAGTTGGCCGAAATCGAGGATTAGTTGTCCGTGCCGCCCGCGCGCCTGGTCCATCTACATGCCAGTACCAGAAGGAGGAAAACATGAAAATCACGATGCTGGTTATAACTGGAATTTTGTTGCTGATGTCCGCAGCCACTCTATCGGCGCAGAATGCATTGCCCAATCCTAACAACAGTGCTTGCTGGCAAAGCCTTTCTTCGCTACGTGCCTGCCAACTGGCGCAATATGAGCACGAGATTGACTATGCCCAGCGCTGCACCTCGTATCCCGAATATCAATGCCTGCCGGCTACCGAGCAGAAAAACAGAAATCCGGAGACCGCCGCAACAGTACGCAAGGCGGGCCGCAGCCAGAGTAAGGCGGGGCAGAAGGCAACATCCCCAACAGATGGGTTCGTAGCGGTATCCGCCGGCTCCAACGGCGCGAACTGAACCAACAACGGAACACGATGGGTGATGGGCTCGACCTTGGGCTCGTCACCCTGCGCGCCTTATTGCGTCTTGCCTGCATTAAGGAGACGCCCCGCCGCGGGGTCCCCTCAATCACTCTCGTTGTTGTAGACCGCGTGCTCCGCCAACGGGTCTTCCATTCCGCCCTCGGTTCCGAACGCGGCCTCGTCGGCTATGGTCTGCAATTCCTGCTCGAACTCGCGACTGCGCCAGCGCACAACCAGCAGTTCCTTGTGCTCAACTCCGTGACCGTGACAAAGAGGACACAGCACCACATTCTGATCCGGCGAATGACTCACGATGAAGCCTCCAGGCGCGAATCTTCTGCGCACCTCCATTCAAGCGCCGCCCGTCGCCTGCCGCAGTGAGGACGGTCACCTGCGAATGTGAGAAAACGCGCCCCGTGCCCGGAGTTCGAAATGGCTCGGGCATCACCCGGTGGTTTGCGGACACGATATTTGGAAGCTACGATGAGGGCATGCCCCGGTTTCGCACGCTGGTTGTCTTCTGCGGTTTAGCGCTTACCTTGCCTGCCTGCTTTGCTCAACAACCCGCGCCGCACGATACGCCCCCTAACGTCGCGGCAACCAAGAACGAAGTCCTGATCGATGCGCTGAGGACCTACCCCTTCGGCGAGGTTTACACCGAAGACATCACGGTCACTAACAGCATTACATATGTGGGCAAGAAGCTTTCCGACGGCGATGCAGGCGTCGTCCCCGCGCCTCCGGTGCGTGCCATTGCCGACTTGGGACAGGCCGCGATTCCTCTGCTGATCGGCCATCTGACGGACCAGCGTCCCACGCTGGCACAGTATCGCCAGCAGCCGGTGCCCGTCGCGTACCTGGCGCTGGATTTGCTTCTTCACATGACCGACATGAATGATGAGAGGGTGATCGTGCCGGGATGCGAGCAGCACGGACTGGGCGATTGCATGCAGCCGGAGTTTTATTTCTCGCCCGACACGACCGATCCCAACACCCTGGCATCCGTGCAGAAGGACTGGGTGGATGAAAACAAGAAGCAGCCCATCAAGTTCATTTATCCGAGTTGGTGGAGGTAGAGGTCGGGAGCGTCGACCGGGGATGCGGTTGTAGATTGTCCGCACCGTGGATTCTGCAAATTGCGGATAGTTCTGTTGCAGATAGTTCTTGATGTTCTGTAGATCGTTGGCGGCAGGGATGGTCCAGCGGATGCGCATCAAGGCTTGAACATGGCTTCGAGACGGGCGTCCATTTCTTCTTCTTCGATAAACTCGCCGCGCTCGGCTGCCGCTATGCCCTTTTCCACGGCGGCAAGGAAGCGTGCTTCTTCATTGAGATAACGGGCAACAACATTAGTGACCAACCGCTCGGGCGCGGTCCCGGGCCTTGCTGGCCATCTGCGCCAGCTGCTCTTCCTGCTCGGGGGTGAAATGTACTTCCATAGCCCTCAGAGTACGAAAAATCGCGCTGTATGGCAACGGCGTCGAACCCCAGCGAAGCTGAGCATCATTACAGCTCAGACAAACTACTTCCTCACCGTGCGGCCGCACTTAGATCCAAATGAATAGGCGAGTCTGCTAGCCGGAAAAGCGCGCCTTCCATCCAATTGCCGCTGGAGCAATCCCATCCCCGATGGGTCTCAGGGTCGAGAACCCAAATGCCCTGAATGTCCATCTGCCGATAATCGGCGATTCGCTGGTGGTAGCGGTCGATGCGGTCCTCGGGTGACAGGACTTCGATGACGAGTAATGGAGGCGTGGTAACAATTTTCCGGTCGGTGCTTGACGCTGAGCAGACGCAAATATCAGGCACGCGAAAGCGAGTGGGTGAGACTTGCACTCTCACATCCGGCAGCACCAGAATCTGCCATTCGCTTTCGTGCCGGAAAAACCACTTCAAAACCGCCGCTATCATTTCGGAGTGTTCGATCTCGCCCACGTTCCGCTCCTGTATTTCGCCGTCAACATACTCGACGTCTGGGCGATACGCCGTGTGCAGATACTCTTCGACTGAAATTTTAGTTGTGACGTCCATGAACCGCTCCTGACCATTCTAGAGCAGGTTGGTTGATCACAGGTGCACGAAGATTCCCGTCAGACACGACAGATGACGGATGGGATGGCAGTGGGGCGCTTCCGCGCCGCGTCAAGCCCAGCATCTTTCGAGGGAAGAGCCGGCGACAGAATGTGCCGCCGGCTGAAGCCGGCTCTGCTCTTTCAGAATGCCTCTACCGCTGGCCTGAAGGCCAGCTCTACCCCTACATGATCGCCGTTGGCGGCGCCGGCTCATCCGGGCTGCCGGCATTCGCCAGCGGAACGCGAATCATTGCGAAGATCAGAATTCCCAGCGCGACCAGGGCCACGATAAACGGCGGCGTCCACTTCACCAGGCTGACGTCATGCCCCGAACCGACAAGTCCGGCTATCACCAGGCCGCACAGCGCTTCGCCCGCGATCAGGCCGGATGCTGTCAGCACGCCCGCGTTGTCGACACGCGCCTTCTGAGCATCGTTATAAGCCACGGCGGTCGCGCAGCTTGTCGGTGACCCAACGCACCAATCCGCCTACGAAGATCGCGAACGTAGTGCCCAGCGGCAGATACATTCCTACGGCGAACAGCATGACGCTCTTCACTTCGATCATGATCATGGCAAAGCCCATGAGGATGCCAACGATCACCAGCGGCCAGGCCATGTCGCCACCGACGATTCCCTTCGCCAGCATGGCCATCAATCCGGCCTGCGGCGCCGGCAATGCCGAACTGCCGAAGTGGTAGGCCTTATCGAGAATCGCCAGCGGGAAGAACAGCACGAGCGATGCGACCACGATGCCCATCAGGTCGCCGATCTCCATCTTCGACGGGGTGCCGCCCAGGATGTATCCCACCTTGAGGTCCTGCAGCATCTCGCCCGCGACCGCCGAGGAAACGCAGACCACTGCCGCCACGCCTAATACCGCGGCGACTCCGCCGCTTCCTGAAACCCCCAACGCGACCATCAGCAGCGCCGCGACTACCAGCGTGCACAGCGTCAGTCCGGACACGGGATTGTTCGACGAGCCGATCATGCCCACCAGGTTTCCGGAAACGGCGGCGAAGAAGAATCCCAGCACGAGCATCACGCCCGCCGCCACCAGCGCTCCGGCGATCACCTTCGAACTCGACAGGTTGCCGGCGCTGGAGATGAACCAGTAGTACAAAGCAATCATCGCCAGGAACACTACCCCGACGCCGGCGAAAACGAACTTGGCCGGGAGATCGCGCTCGGTTCGGCTGCTGCTGGCATGGGCTTCGGCCGACTTCTTCAGATCGGAAACCGCGCGGCCCATGCCGATCATCAACTGCTTGCGCATCTTGAACAGCGTGTAGGAAGCGCCTACCAGCATTCCGCCGACCGCGATGGGGCGCACGATGGAGTAATAGATTGCGTTGGCCAGCAGCGTCCACGACAGCGTCGTCCCCGCCGGCTGCTGCGCCTGCAGGTACGGGCCAATGGTGTAGGTCAAGAGCGGAACCAGCAGTCCCCAAGCCAGCACGCCGCCGGCAAAGTTCAGCGCTGCCAGCCGCGGCCCAATGATGTATCCCACGCCGAGATACGCCGGGCTCACGTCAGGCGCAGTCAGAATGGATGCGCCGCCGGTCAGCGTCGTGGCCACGCTGGGATTGGTGCTGGTGCGCAAGTTGAGCCGCTTGCCCAGGTCGGCGATATTCACCAGGAACGTGTTGTTCGCCGAGAAGACGTTGATCGCCCCCAGCAGGTACATCAGGCCGCCGAAGCCCATGTTGCTGAACAGAATCTTCGCGGCCTTCGAACCTTGCTGTCCCGCTTTATGAATCTCCGACGCAGCCACCGATTCGGGATAAGGAAGCTCCGGGTCTTCGACCATCACGCGCCGCAGCAGCGTGACCAACAGGATGCCCAGCGTGCCGCCGATCACCATCAGCACCACCGAGTTCCAGTAGCGCTCCCGCGTCAGCCCCGACCATAGGCCCGCCATGACAAACGCCGGAATGGTGAATACTGCGCCCGCCGCCACCGATTCGCCGATCGAGCCGACGGTTCGGGCGATGTTCTCTTCCAGCAGGCTGCCCTTCATGAGCCGCAGCAGCGCCATGCCGATGACGGCAGCGGGATAGGTTGCCGCGATAGTCATGCCGGCCTTCAGGCCGAGGTAGGCATTGGCCGCGCCCAGGATGCCGGTCATCACCAGCCCGATCAGCACGGCACGGAAGGTGAACTCCTTCATCTCCATGCTTTCGGGGACGTAGGGGCGATGGACCCGGCGCTCTTGCCGGGCGTCAGTAATCGTGGGAGTGCTCATTTTGGGACCTCGAAGGCGGCCGCGAGTTCGCGGAATACAGCAAGCGCGCAAGGTAACACGCCGGAAGCGCCGGATACAAGTATCAGCAGAAACCCGGCGACCTTTGTGCGAGCGTCACCGACAAGGCTACACCATGGATCTGCAGCGCTCCGCAGCCATTACAAGAGCGGTATGACGGACACTCTGCCTTCAGGCTCTGGTCTGTGTTGCTGTTCCTGAGCCAGTTGTGGAAACCTGGCCTGGGTTGCCGATCGCGGTGGGATGATGCGGCTCGTAGATGCGCAGCACATCGTCGCCCGGAATCCGGACAGCGGCGAGCCGACCCCAGGGCTGCTCACTGATCCCCTCTGCTTGTTCCACGCCTTTTGCCTGCAGCTCAGCCAGGGTCGCTTCCAGGTCGTCGCACATCAGGTAGAGCTCGTGCGAGCCTTCTTCCCGCGTGGGATGGATCCCCAGTTCGCCGGGCGGCAGCGCAAAGATTAGCCAGTCATGCCCCGCATCCACAAAGGGGAACGCGAGTACGTCACGGAAGAATACGCGCAGCTTGTCAGCCTGCCTGTTGTACACGATTGCATGAACGCCGGTGATCATGGACGGGCCCTTTCTCCCTACTACCTGAGAAGTACGCATCCTAAAAGGTCTCCCCAGCGCAGACAAGACGAATCAGTGCGCCAATGAACGACATGAAAAAACGATGAACCCTGCGCGCGAACCACGACCGACATTGCAGGCCGGCAGCAAAGTCCATATACTGATGGCACTGGTAGTCGCCAACCAGCCAAATCGAGTGCGTTGACGCGGCACTTGAAAGCGGAGGTCGGTCTTCAGCAGTTGTGAAACCGTAGCGAGAAAACGACGAGTCATGCGCGTCGAGCCGCGTGCGAGCTTGGTCGCGCCCTTCAAAACGGTTGTCAGCGGTCTGTCTGCGGTCTTCTTCCCATCCGATTGCCGTCTTTGTCACACCCCCCTGGTGTCCGTCTCTCGTCTGCCTGTCTGTCCCGAGTGCCTCGAATTCGCTTTGCGCCCATTCGCCTAGCGCAGTGCGTGCTTTGCGGCGAGCGCCTGGCTCCGGCGCAACTGCTCATCGGCAATGGACAGTGTCAGGCCTGTATGTGAGTATCCCCCGAAGTTCGACCGGGCAGTTTCCTACGGCGAATACGACTCCGTCCTGCGCGACCTGATTCACCTGCTTAAGTATGACGCAGTGCTTCCCGCCGCGAGGCCCTTGGGCAAGCTGCTGGCGCGCAGCATCGAGGACCTTCGCTTGCGGGGCGATGCCATTCCCGTGCTGGTTCCGGTGCCGCTGCACTCCTCGAAGCGCCGTGAGCGGCGATTCAACCAGGCGGAGCTGATCGCGCGCGCGGCGCTCAAGCACCTACCGACGCGATTTGAGCTCGATCGCAACGTTCTGGTGCGCGAGCGGCAAACGCGATCCCAGGTCGGCCTCGATCGCGAGGCGCGCATCGAGAACATGCACGGAGCCTTCCGCGTCACTGCGCCGCAGCGCATAAAAGGCCGAACCGTCATCGTGGTCGATGACGTGATGACGACGGGCACCACGGTTTCCGAGTGCGCACGGGTCCTGAAGCGGGCCGGTGCAGCCAAGGTTTTTGCGGCTACAGTCGCGCGCACACTCAAGCGTGCGGACGCCGCAAGTTTCAGCAAAGAAACAGAGGGGGAGGAAGCCGAGGCATGCGCAATTGGCCTCGGTGTAACAAGCTATGTCCACGGCTCAGAGCTCACCATCGCGCCACAAGTCGTTGGCCGGATACATGCACCACGCCCGCGTTGCGCCTGAAGAACGCGTTCAGCGCTCGCCGATGCATGCGCCCGTGCTGGTACTGAACGCGTCCTACGAACCCATCAACGTGTGCGGCGCCCGTCGCGCGATCATCCTGGTGCTCAAGGGCGTCGCCATGATGGAAGAAGAGAACGGCCACCGCATGCATGCGGCCAGGATCGCGATGAACGTCCCCTCCGTCATCCGCCTGCTGGAGTACCGCCGCATACCGCATCAGACGCGTGCCCTATCGCGCAAGAACATCCTTTTACGCGACCGCAACACCTGCCAGTACTGCGGCAAGATTCTCGCCGCCGGCGAGCTGACGCTCGACCACGTCATCCCTCGCTCCCGTGGTGGGGCCTCGACATGGGAGAATCTCGTCGCTTGCTGCCACTCCTGCAATCGCCGCAAAGGCAATATGCTGCCGCAGGAAGCCAACATGAAACTGATGCGCGAGCCGCATGCCTTCAATCTGCACACCAGCCGCCACATCATGCGCATGATGGGTCGCTCGGATTCCAAGTGGCAGAAGTACCTCTTCTACTGAGGAGAGGGGGCCGCGTTTCGCATTTCGCCCTTGGCTTTCGGCTCTTGGCTCTTCGCTACTGCAACCCACCCAAAACAATTTCAGCCCAGCGCGGTACTTATATCCCGAGTCCGTTCGGGGACGGCACTCCGCCTCCACATGTCGCCCCGAGGGGGCTCGACGTGCCATGAGAAACGCCTGGCGACCCGGTGCTTCCGCACTGAGCTCCACTTATGGAACCTTCGGCCCTGAGTTTCCGTCCGCCCACAGCCAACTGAACCTCCTTTTCTTGCAACTCACTATCAGGGGCTTGGGGTGTGGTCCGCAATACGGGGAAAGGCTGGAGTATTCATGGCAGACGCTGTACTGGACCAGATTGTCGATAACTTGCGAAATTCTGGAACCGGCTTGTTTCCCGGCCATTCGGAGTTGAAAGCGGTGCGCGTCGTCGGTCACACGCCGAAGGCCGATCACTATACCTACGAGATCGTTCTGGATTTTGCCGATGACAGCGAGCGAGTGAACGCGAAGATCTATCGTTCCGGCAAAGCAGGCTCGCAAGCGTCGCGCGATCTGGCGCGGCGAGAACTGGGAAACCTGCAGCGCATCTCGCAGGCCTGTGCTGACCAGCAGCTTGATGGCGTTCCGCGTGCACTCGGAGATTTTGCTCCTCTCGGAGCCGTGGTCTGCACCAAGATCAACGGCCTGCCGCTACAGAGCATCGTGATGAAAGCCGCGTTGCTTCCTGACTTTGGCAACGACGGCATGCTGGATATGGCTGCCCGGCGCACCGGCGAATGGCTGCGCCGCTTCCACCAAGCCACTGCTGCCGACCCTCAGCCGCTCGATGGCACGGCACTGCTCGCTGACATCGAGAAACTGTGCGCCAAGGCACAGAGAGACGGCCTGGCGAAAGATTCCATTGAGTCCATCCGCGAGTACATTCGCGCCGCGCTCGCCAAGGTGAAGAAGCCTCTGCCCTCCTCGGCGGTACTGAATGACTTTCTTCCGCTGAATGTGATGATCTCCGAACAGGGCGTAGGCTTTTGTGAATTTGCCAACTTCGTTCCCCAGGGAAACTCGCTGCATGACGCTGCCACTTTTCTGGCGGCGGTCGAGGCCCTGGAGAAATATCCGTTCTGCGATCGCAGCCTCACTTCGCTGGTGCAGGACTCTTTCCTGCGCGCTTATGGCGTGAATCCGCAGGAGCAGCAGCTATTAACGGTGCTCAAGCTGAAAGTCTTACTGCAAATGTTTGCCCAGGGACGCACGGTGAAGGAAAGCGCACTGCGCAAGAAGGTGATGTGGGCGAACGTGATGAAGCGCTTCATCGAGACCGCAGCCGAACGCTCCATGGCGCCCGCAGCGTAGAAAGGCCGCTATTCGCTCTTCGCTATTCGCTATTCGCTATTCGCCAGAAGCTCGCATCGCGAAGCACCATCACTTCACGTCAAGGATTTGCAAGCGGGTGCAGAAACCTGCGTAGCGATAGCAGCACCGCAAACACTTTGTACCCAGAAGAAAACCATGGCTGAGGTGGCCAGCGAAAAGCCAAAGGCGAAGAGCGAAAAGAGGCTTCTCTAGTATGGCGAAAAGCTCAGCGTCTTGTCGGACTTCTCCACCCAGATGTGGGCCTTGTCGCCGATACGCTCGTTCACCGTCACCACCACCACGACGCCGCTTGGGCTGACGAACGGTCCTGCGTTGCCGCCTTGCGGTACGGCAGTGCCATCGATGCTGTGACTCTTGATGATGCCCCACTCCCCGCCGGGCCCCCAATCCTTCATGAAATCGGAGAACGGGTAGCGAGTGTATTTGTCGGGATGCTGCTTCCAACTCGGGTCGTTCATCCAGATGGAATAGGCCTGCTCGTATTTCTGCCCCTGCAACGCATCGAAGAATTTGTCCACCTGGCGCTGCTCGCGCCAGTAGCGGAAATGCCAGGCCAGCAAACCAAGCACAATCACTGCTATGACGATGGCGATGATTTGCCCACGCCGCTTGCGAGCGCGCGCGGGGTCGTAGGGCTGGGCCTCGAACAGCGTCATATGCAAATAGTCTACTCGTCGCGGCTCGCGCGCAACGAACGGCGGCCGAAGCTCTTTCGCAAAACGGCTCTCGCCCCTACAATCGCCACAGGAGATTTGATACATGCGCAGACTTTCGATTCTTGCCCTGATCGTGTGGCTGGCTGGCTCCGCGCTCGCTGCCGAGAAGCAATCCGGCACGACCAAGCTGGTTAATGTCGAACCGGCGGGTACCACCGATAAGAAGCACAAACATCAGCAGTACGACTTCACCTTCGATGCCCAGACGCACGAGTACACCTGCCGCTCCAAAGAGGGCGACAAGATCAACGCCACCGATTTCGTAGTCGGCAGCAACGTCGATTACCAGGTGAAGGGAAACAAGGGCAAGGTCAAGGGCTCGACGGGCAAAGAAGTGAGCTGCACCATTGTTCGCGTGGCGGATCTGCCGGCAGCCAGTCATTAGGCAGGATCGGCTTCTCGCGGTCAACTCGCAACGCCCATGACAACCGAGTCTGTTCTTGACTGCGCCTCGACCCAACCGGGACGCTCCTGCTGCCAAAGCGTGCCGATACGCGCTAATATGTCATTCTCAGGCTTGAGGCCGGAGGTCAGGCTTTCTACATGGCACACATTGATGGTGGGTCTCTTCTCCGTTGCATAGCGCTTCTATCGTCCTTCGCAACGGCTACTCTCGCGTTCGCGCAGTCGAGCGATAAGGTGCAGCGAATTCCGCTTCCGCCTCCCAACTCTGATTTCCCCATCTCCGGCGCGGTCATCGTTCCTCCGGGATACGAGACGATCTACGTTAGCGGCATGATCCCCCAGGCGGTAAATGCCAACGCCTCGAAGGGCGGCATGGAAAAGTACGGCGACACCAAGACGCAAACCGTTTCGGTGCTGAAGCAGATTCAATCACTGCTCGAAAAGCAGCACCTCTCGATGGGCGACGTGGTGATGATGCACGTTTACCTCGTGGGCGATCCCAATAAGGGCGGTCAGATGGATTTTGCCGGGATGATGGCGGGCTATACCCAGTTCTTCGGCACGCCGGAGCAACCCAATAAGCCGTCACGTTCAGCGGTTCAGGTTTCAGCGTTGGCCCTCCCCGGCGTGTTGGTTGAGATCGAAGTCATCGCGGTGCGCAAGCAAGGCGCACACGCTGAACCAGCAGGATTACGAGTGATGTCAGATAACGAAAGTACGAGCGGTTTCTCCCGTCGCAGCTTTCTGAACCTGGCGCTTGCTGCTTCGGCGACGGCAGCGTGCAGCACCATACTTTCTGAATCGCTGCTGGCGGCGCGTCATAGAGACCACCGCTATCCCCAGGGCGCTGTCGCCATCGACTCCAACGAGAACCCGCTCGGTCCCTCGGAAAGCGCACGCGAGGCGACGGCCAACATCATCCCCAGCGGGGGCCGTTATTCCGATTGGCTCACCGAAGAGTTGATCGAGACCTTCGCCGAAGTTGAAGGTCTGCCGGCGGATTACATCGCGGCCTATCCCGGATCGAGCGAGCCCCTGCACTATTCCGTACTTGCCTTCACCTCTCCTGGGAAGAGCTACGTCACCGCCGATCCCGGCTACGAGGCGGGAATGCACGCCGCCGGCATCGCAGGCGCGCGTGTGGTGAAGGTTCCGTTGACCAGTGCACTACTCCCACGACGTCAGAGCCATGCTGGCGCAGGCCCCGAATGCCGGGTTGTTCTATATCTGTACCCCGAACAATCCGACAGGCACGCTCACCAGTCACTCCGATATCGAGTACCTGGTGGAGCACAAGCCGCAAGGCTCGGTGGTGATGGTCGACGAAGCCTACATTCACTTCGCCGACGGCACGAGCTCGGCAATCGATCTGGTCAAGGCCGGCAAAGACGTCATCGTCCTGCGAACTTTCTCGAAAATCTACGGCATGGCGGGACTGCGTTGCGGATTCTGCATCGCGCGTCCTGAGCTGCAGGAAAAGATCGGCCGCTACCACGGCTTTAATCCCATGCCGATTACAGCAGTAGTTGCCGCCTCGGCCAGTTTGAAAGATACCGGCGTGGTACCCGATCGCAAGCGCATCAACGCAGCCACGCGCGAGCAGGTGTTCGACTGGCTGCGGACCAATGGCTACTCCTTCATTCCCTCGCAGTCGAACTGCTTCATGCTCGACACCCAGCGTGATGGCCAGCACGTCATCGAAGCCATGCGCCAGCAGAACGTCTACATCGGGCGAATCTGGCCGGTCATGCCGACCTATGTGCGCGTGACCGTCGGCACGCCTGCCGAGATGGGCCAGTTCCAGACGGCGTTCGCGCACGTGATGAAAGGTACGGCTGTGGGCAAGATCGCCAGCCCACCGCCCAAGACCAGCAAGGTTGAGGGTCTGCATCCCAGCGGCTTCCGCTTCGCGTAAAGGGAGGAGTATTTGGAAAACACGCGCCGCACGTTTCTCGCCCAGAGCGCTGGCGCACTTGGCCTGTTGTTTCTGGAGTCGCTTACACCGCAACTCATCGCGCAGGCAAGTCAACATGCTCGCACCGCGACGGCATCCGGCGATGCTCACGCTTTCAAGTTCCTCACACGGCAGGAAGCTGCCGACTTCGATGCCTTCGCGGCGCAAATCATTCCCACGGATGAAACTCCCGGCGCCCGCGAAGCTGGCGTTGTCTACTTCGCTGATTACATTCTGACCGTCATCAATCCCGAGCAGCAGCAGGATTTTCGCGGAGCTTTGACCGCTTTGAAAGCGGCATCTCTCCAGGCTCAGCCCGGAGCCACTTCGTTTGCGGCGCTTCCCGCGGAGAAACAGATTGCGGTCATGAAAGCCATGGAGAAGCCGCCCGGCTCATCGGACGCGAGCAACGGCATAGCTGCCGAAATGCGGCACGGGGGGAAAAGAAGCGGAGGCTTTCGGCGGCCTACGGGCGATGGTGCTGATGGGAACCTTCAGCGATCCGTCGATGCACGGCAACCGCGACAAGATTGGCTGGAAGCTGATCGGCTTCGACGACCAGGCCTACTGGGCTCCGCCCTTCGGCTACTACGACGCGCATCCGGAGGAGAAGGCATGAGCACCGCTGCTCATCCGCAAAGGCACTACCCGCTGAACGAGCCGGTGGACTTCGTGATCGTGGGTTGCGGCGCGTCCGGCGGGGTGCTGGCGCGCGAGCTCTCGCAGAACGGCTTCAGCGTTGTGGTTCTGGAACAGGGGCCGTGGAAGTCAGCGAAAGATTTCGGCCACAACGAATATCTCAACTGGAACAATTCGGCGCTGACCAACAACTGGCGCAAGCAGCCGCAGACCTTTCGCCGCACTCCGCAGGACAAAGCGCAGAAGCAGCCCAGCATCATGTATGGCCAACTGGTCGGTGGAGGAACCGTTCACTTCACCGCAAACTATTGGCGCTTCCACGAGATCGACTTCATCGAGGCGGGCAAGAAAGGCACCATCGCGGGCACCGGCTTCGCCGACTGGCCCATCACCTACGCCGACCTCGAGCCTTACTACACCAAAGCCGAATGGGACCTGGGCATCTCCGGGCAGGCGGGAGCGAGTCCGTTCGATCCGCCGCGCTCCAAGCCGTATCCCCTGCCGCCCATGCCGGTGAAGCCCGACGGCATACTTTTCGAGCGCGGCGCGCGCAAGCTTGGCTATCATCCCTTCCCCGCTCCCGTCGCCGTAATCTCCAAGGCGTACCAGGGCCGCATGGCCTGCCAGCATTGCGGATGGTGCGAAGGTTTCGGCTGCGAACACGGCGCGAAGTCGAGCCCCTTGCCGTCGCTCATTCCGCAGGCCATCGCGACCGGGCGCTGCGAAATCAGGCCGCACAGCTACGTTCGCAAGATTGAAGTGGGCGCGAACGGCCGCGTCACCGGCGCGGTTTATTTCGATGAGCATAAAGTCGAGAGGCGCCAGCACGCCAAGGCCGTCATCCTTGCGGCCAACGGCGCCGAAACGCCGCGCCTGCTGCTTATCTCGAAGTCGAACCGCTTTCCCGATGGCCTGGCGAACTCCAGCGGACTGGTAGGCAAGTACCTGATGTTCAACACCGACCCGATGTGCGGCGGCCTGTTCGAGCACGAACTCAACGGCTATAAGAGCATCGAAGTCACGCGCATCCTGATGGATTTCTACGAAGTCGATCCCAAGCTGGGTTTCTATGGGGGCGGCGGCATCAGCGCACGCTTCCAGAACTATCCCATCTCGTTCGCCTTCGGCGGACTTCCGCCCGAGCTCCCACAATGGGGTACAGAATACAAAAAGGCCCTCGCCAAATACTTCATCCGCAGCATGGCGCTCATGGGGCACACCACATCCCTGCCGGTGGAGAACAACAGCATTTCTCTCGACGAGACGCTGAAGGACGCATGGGGACTGCCGGCCATGCGCGTCACGTATAAGGACCATCCCGACGATCTGAAATTTGCTAAGTACCTGCAGGACCGCTCAATGGAAATCCTCGAAGCCGCAGGCGCGCAGGATCGCTGGCGGTATCCGATTACGGAGAGCAACTTCGCCGTGCATCTGCTGGGAACCTGCCGCATGGGCAATGATGCGAAGTCTTCGGTGATCAACGCCGATCATCGATCGCACGATGTGCCGAATCTTTTCCTCTGCGACGGATCCAGTTTCGTCACCAGCGGCCGCGGCCAGCCAACGGAAACCATCCAGGCGCTGGCCTTCCGCGCGAGCGATCGGATTACTGCGCTGGCGAAGAAGGGCGAAGTCTAGGCCGAGCTGCCTCGAAACCTATTCTTGTAGTGCTTCGCCCAGTGGGGCGAAAAACAAACGCATTCGTCCACGGCACGGGGCGGCTACCCATGGACTTCGATCAACTCGAGACTTTTCTGGAGGTGGCACGGCTAAGCAGCTTCTCGCGCGCGGCGGAGCGCCGCTTCCGTACGCAGCCGGCGATCTCGTCGCAGATTCGCTCCATCGAAGAGGAAGTCGGCGCCAAGTTGCTCGACCGTAGCGGCGGGCGGGTGACCCTCACGGCCGCGGGCAAAATCTTCCAGAGCTACGCGCAGGATGTGTTGGAAGCGCGGCGTTCGATGCTGGCCAATATCGCCGACACGCATCGCGTGCCGCGCGGCGAGATCGTCGTCTCCGCCAATGAAGGCACCTGCCTGCACATCCTGCCCGACGTCTTCGCGCAGTTTAAGCGGGAATACCCGGCGGTCGCGGTGAACGTGAAACGCTCCGAGCGCGGTCGCATCCTCGATGCCATCCTGGACAACTCCTGCGACTTCGGTGTCGTGTCAATGCCGGTGAAAGACAAGCGTTTCACCGTCGTCCCCATTCATCGCGACGAACTGGTGGTGATTACTGCCCCGGGACACCATCTTGCCGGACACAAGCGCGCCACCCTGGCCGACGTTTGCGAGTATCCGTTATTGTTGCCCAAGATTGGCCGCACCCGCGACGCGCTGAATGCGTTGTTCGAGGAGCGCAAACTCCAGCCGACCATTTCGATGGAGCTGGACTCCAGCGAGCTGCTGAAGCGCTTTGTAGCAGCCAACGTCGGGGTCGGGTTCATTCCGCGCTCACATGTTGCCGAAGACCTCGACGCCAAGGCGCTCGCCGTGCTTACGATCTCCGACGCCACAATTCAGCGCGATCTGGCGTTGGTCTATCGCAAGGAGAAGCACCTGAGCCGGGCCGCGCTGGCATTCATCGATATCGCGATGAAGCTGAAGGCGGCAGCGAGCGAGTAAACCTGGCTCTGTAATTGCGTCAGCGGCAGAGATGCTTGGATGTGGTGCCGCGCATCCCCCCGGGGGGGGGACAGCTTTTATCTCACATTGTGGTATAGCAGCTATACGGACGACATTGATCGCCCGATAATGCACCCTTGAAGGCAAACACCAGCTCCTATGGAGCCTCATCAATCGTGCTGTATTGTCAGATATATCCCACAATGTCGTATCCGATCTGTTCTGTATCAGCCCGCGGCCTTCGTCGTGCCATACCCGCCTGGATGGAACGAGCATCAACCCACCCGGGGTTCGCTTGCCGCGCGCCAGGCGCAGGTCGCGCCGAATACGAAACGCCTCCGTTGCACCTGAATTGTTACAACTCTTTACGGTTGCCTCTCGCGCGCACCTCGGCTGTATGTTATGGTTTTCAATTCGACCACCCTCAATCAGCCCTCTGCCGGAGAACTTACATTGGCCAAAGACATGGTTCCGAAGCGCATCTTTCTCACCAAGGGAGTGGGAAAACATAAGGAGCGCCTTACATCGTTCGAGCTCGCACTGCGCGACGCCGGCATCGCCGCCCAGAACCTGGTGCGCGTCTCCTCAATCTTCCCCCCGAACTGCAAGCTGATTACGCGCAAAGAGGGGCTGCCCTATCTGTCGCCAGGCGAAGTGGTCTTTGCCGTTGTAGCCGAGAACTCGACGCGCGAGCCCCATCGTCTCACCGCTTCCAGCATCGGACTCGCCATCCCGGCTGATCGCAGCACTTACGGCTACTTGAGCGAGCACCATTCCTTTGGCGAGACCGACGACGTGGCCGGCGATTACGCTGAAGAGCTCGCCGCCGAGATGCTTGCAACCACGCTCGACGTGGACTTTGATGCCGACAAGTCGTGGGATGAGAAGAAGCAGATCTATCGCTTGTCCAACAAGATCGTGCGCACCATGAACATCACGCAGTCCGCGGTGGGCGACAAGCGCGGCCTGTGGACCACGGTGATCGCGGCGGCGATTTTGATCTTCGAGTAGCTGGAAAGATCGAACGACAGAGGCACGGAGACACAGCGGGTTCTGGGTTTTTGCCTCCGTGCTGAAGGTCTTAGCTCCGTCCTTGCTTCTCTGCGATGTGCGCCAGCGCCAGCGTCATCGCCATGCCGCCCAGGGTCTTCACCAGCGTGGAATGCTGTGCGTAGAACTCGCTGGCTGTGTCGATAATCGACGGGTTGTGCTTTTCGGCGTGCGCCGCCAACTGCTGCACCGCGTCGGGCGAGACCTGCTGCGCCTGATCGGGGGTGATGTTGCCACTCCCACTCTGTAGGAGACCCGCCAGCGCTCCTCCGGCTGCACCCGATCCCATCAGCGACTGGAGTGTGCCGGGGGGCATCGAGCTCATGAGCTGGTTCAGGAGCCCTGCCTTTTGCTCTCCGCTGGACTGGCTGAACAGGCTGCCCAGCATCTCGCCGAACGCGGGCGTCTGGTTGGAACGGAAGGCCGCCGCCAATCCTTCAGCCATCGACGACGGTGGCGCCACCGCAGCCACCTGGCTGAAATGCTCCTCCACCTCCTGCGGATTCTGCGGCCCGGCCGTGTTGCCGCCCGCCGCGTACTGAGTTAAGACATTCTGCAACTGGTCGAACAGGCCCATACGTCCTCCTGGATGGCTGGACTGATTTCAGAATCCCGGAAGTATAAACGCGGAGGCCGCCAAAGCACACGTTAAAGTTCGGCATGAAGGAGCTACCGATTTGCACTGATGACCAACCCTGGAATTGTCATTCCGAGCGAAGCGAGGAATCTGCTCTCCATCGCCAGCGATGAAACAGTGGCAGCGGAGTCAGTTACCTCCAACTGTGGAGCCGGATCGCCGCCTCGATCGAGAACAGATCCCTCGCGCCGAAAGATGGCGCTCGTGATGACAAGGGCAGAAAACTACCGCGGATAAATCTTGGGTTCGGGGCCTTTCTCCAGCGTCTCGCGGTTCCAGATCAGCCCATCGCGACTGTAGTTGGCCATCTCGAAGTCCTGCGTAAGTTCCAGCGCGTCTACCGGGCAGGCGTCTTCGCACAGGCCGCAGAACATGCAGCGGCTCAGGTCGTAGGTAAATTCGGTCAACTCCTTGCGGCGGGTTTTCTCGTTACGCTCGCTGCCCACAACGATCAGGTGCTCCGGGCAGACCAGCGCACACAGGTCGCAGGCAATGCACAACGACTCGTCGGTTTCGGGATTGACGTTCAGCCGCGGTGCTCCGCGAAATCGCTCTGCCACCTGCGGCCGCTGCAAGGGGTACTGTTCGGTGTAGGTCTCCCTGGGATGCTGGTTGCGAAACGTCACCCTCAGGCCCTGCAACAGGTCGGCAAACAGCATCTTGCGAATCAGGCTCACCCTAGTGTCCTCGCGATGGCCGCAGTTTAGCACAAGGAGGGGTTGGGTCTCGGGCGATCGGGTGTCGGGTATCGCTGTCAGGTGTCGCGTGTCACATATTGGAGTCCAAATGTTTCTACTGACAAGAAACATCTGATGCTCTGATGCCCTGATGCCCTGATGCCCGACACCCGATTCCCGAAATGTGAAACCTCACCCCCTGTACTCGACCTCCCTATCATCTCTGTGGATTGGGGGACGTCGTCGTGGTTGTCGTGGTCGAAGATCCACTAGGATTCGTGGTCGTCGTGGTTGTGGTCGAACCTGAGTGGCTGGCCCAAGGTATATCCGTGGCCTGACGCTCGTAGAGCGGCTTGTTGGCATCGTCCGGCGGTGTTTGCGGCGAGGCGGTCGTATTCGAGTTCGCGGTCGCCCCCGTTGTCGCCGAAGTTGAACCAGCGTTCGTGCCCGTCTCGGAAGGAGTCGCCGTACCGGAGTTCGCGCCAGTGCCAGCCGTAGTCGATACGCCTGTCTGGCTCGCAGTGCCCGTTCCGAGCTGCGCGTTCGGATCCGTCGGCGACTGCGGAGCGGCGGGCGTCTGGCTGGTCACTGGCGGAGGCGTGCCCGCGGCACCATTGTTGTTCGCGGTGCCAACGCTCTGCGAAGTCTGGCCGGTGCTCGTCGACGGAGAGCTCTTGGTCGAGCTGCTGTCGCTGCTCTGCGGCATTGCACTGCCCGCATCGGTCGAGGTTGGTTGCTGCAGCGCGGCCATCAATTCCACATGCGGCTCTGGCTCGGGCGGGGGAACGCCTTCTCCCGGAGCGCCCTTCGGCTGATGGTCGGTAGACCGAGGCCGTTCGGTCATCGGTCTGGAGTTGTTATCCCTGGTTCCCGAAGCTGTCCCGTGATCGCAACGCGCACCAACTTCCCGCGCTCCCGTAACCCGGAAGGAGGTCGCGGTGTTGCTGGCGGAATCGTCCGTTGCTCCGGTGCGCCTCGCATCAGGGGTGCCGGTAACTTCCGCTTCGTGGCCCACCGCATCCCGCAATTGCGCCTCGCCGCCGACCAGGTGGTAAATTGCCCCATTGTGATCCGTAAGCGTGTAGTTTCCGGCCGAGCCGCTCAGGCACCCGCGCAGCTTCGCCCCTGCCGCCTGGCCTGCCATCGAACTCTCCTGGTGCTGCGAGCTTCCGCCCATGGCCGTTTGCGCGAGGCTTATCGCGCCCGCCAGCAAGAGCGCCGATGAAAGGTAAAGCGTTCTCTTCGCCAGTGTCATAACCCTGCTCCTTGGGCGCCGCCCTTCCTCCATGCCGAATAGGTGACGCCCTCCATGTGCTGTTGTTAGAACTCCGCGTGCGGGGCGAGTTTGCCTCGGTAAGCAAAGGAATTGAGAGCTAGGGAGAGCCGACGGAAGGGGGTATGTGAGCCACGGGACGACGCCCGCCCGCGAAGCGAGGAACCCACATCGAAGGGTTCACGCAACCTCCCGATCTGCATTCTTCCCTGCAAATTCGCGCTTCGATTCGTTCGCCGCGGCTAGAGCTCTAGCGGTTTGGTCCGTCGAAGGCGGGCATCTAAGGGTCTAACTTATTTCTAATCAGTCGCCTACGCGGTTACCTAGAAGGCACCTGGAAGTCACCCGTTATCCCTTGCGCCGCGCAGCGAGCAGGCGCATTGTGCTCGAATTACGGTAAGTCGGCTAACTGATCGCATGTTGACTGCCGGATATTAAGGAGATCGTTGTGGCAAACCTCGAAGAACGCGAAGGCGCCCAAAGTGGGGGTTCTTCCCTGGCCGCGCTGCGCCGGTTTACCGAGCTGGTGCTGGCAGAGCTCGACAGCTCCACACAACGAAGGAATGCGCAGGCAACCCAGTTTGCCGTCCTGTGTTCCTCCGACGACACCTGTGGACCGGAGCTTCCGGCTCGTCAGCCTTTCGGCGTGGTCTTTCAGGAAGGACAGCGCGCGGCGTTCAGTTTGCCGCCAGGACGGCGCTTCGTCGTCGAGTACCTGAAAATTTCGTGCTGGGGCAGCGACCGGCACCTGTTGGTGCAGTTGACAACCAAGTCGCACAACATGTTTCGCAACATGACGCTGTGCTCGGCCTTCGATGAACACTCCGGTTGTAGCGGCTGCACGGTCACGCCAACCTCTCCCCTTCACTTGTGGGAATCGACTGCCAACACTTTGCTGTTCAGTTACGGTGATCTGCGGCCTTCCGCAACGGTGCCCGCCGACACCTGTGTGCAGATGTGGGGCTATCTGGAGCCAACCAGCTCTCCGGCGGCCCCATGGTGCACGGGTAAAACGCACAGGTAAACGACAAAGGTTTCCCCTACGCACAGATCGGCGTCTCTGGCCTTGCATAACGACGCCGAAAAGGGGCTGAGGAGTAGGTCGGCGGTGGCTACTCCTCCTCTGTTTTGCCAGGGGTCCCATCGCCAACTCTCTCCCACGGCTTCGCCTATTCGGTGAAGCCGACTGCAATGCACCTGCGCTCACACGCATTCAGGACAACGTCGGTTAATCCAAACTCTCGAATCAGTGAAATTCACCAAGGCCGAACCGGCGCACTATGCGATAATGGCCGACCATATCCATTACCCAAAGCTGCTTTTCGTAATCGGCCCCGAGACTACAACGGAGGTGACGAGTGAAGTTAGCCGACGGCATTCACTATGTGCGACAGACGATGGGTGGGCACGTGCACGCCTTTCTGCTGGATGATGGCAATGGCATTACCCTGATCGATGCTCTCTACGACACCGACGCGCATCGCATCCTCGACGAGATTCAAGCGATGGGACGGCAGCCGACCGATCTCAAAAACATCATCGCCACCCACGCCCACCGTTCTCACATCGGTGGCATGGCGGTGCTGAAAGAGCTGACCAACGCCCGCGTCTATTCTCACGAATGGGAGATCGGCATTATCGAGGGCCAGCGCAAATCGACCCGAGTGTCGATATGGCCCAGGCCTCCACTGAAGGCCTACTACACACAATTTGGACTGGCTCTCGGCGTCGACGGCCATAAGCCTTGCCTGGTTGATCAGGCCCTGAAGGAAGCCGACCATGTAGGACCGCTGACGATTGTCGCCACTCCCGGACACACGCCCGGTTGTCTGTCGTTTTATTGGCCGGAGAAGAAGGCCCTGTTCGTGGGCGATGTGATCGTGACCTGGCCGCGCGTGGAGGCCGGCTGGAGAGGTCTGACGATGGATATGAGGGAGAACGTGAAATCAATCGGTAAGCTTTCCGACTTCGGCGACATCGATGTCGTAGGCGTTGGCCACGGCGAGCCCATTCCCGAGGGAGGCATCGAGGTACTGAAGACGCTGCGGGAGCAGAAGGTCTAGTTTGCTGGCGCAGCCAAGATATGGCTGCGCCAGCATTCGCCCGCCCGAACAAGCATTAGTTCCTGAGCAGGGGCAACGCATTTCCCCCATGGGCACGAAACCAACCCTTCCCTAGAACCTGCGTTGCACCACCAGCACCGGACATGGCGCTTCGGCCACCATGCGATAGGCGTCGTGGTGCAAGTGCGTGGTCCACGGCTCCCCAGGATGAACACTCAACACCAGCAGGCTGATCGATCGCTCCTTCACCAAATCGATGGTCTCGGTGACCGGATCGCCCCCGAACTCGACCAGGCAAGCCACCGGGCGCTCCAAATCCAGCCCATACGGAAGCAGCCGGCGCAACCGCGATTCATAATACGGCTGCAGGAACACTTCGGTGTCTTCCGGGAACGGCGCCGCGGCGGGAGGAGTTACATGCAGTAGTGCAAGCTCAGCCTGGTGTTCCGCCGCCAGCGCTATTGCGTACTCCAAGGTCTTGCTCTCGTCCGATTGGAGATCGGTGGCAACCAGGATCCGCTGCGGCTTCCAATCGGCAAATACCCGCACCCAGGGCCCAATGACCAGCACCGGACAGTGCACATGGCGGAAAATCTGTTCCGCCATGGAGCCCGCCAGAAATCTCCGCAAGCCGTGTTTTCCGTGCGTTCCCACCACGATCAGGTCGACATCCTGAAGTGCGAGGATCTGCTCCACCACTTCCAGTGGAGTGCCTTTCACCAGCCGGGTGTCGCATTCCACGCCGGCACACCGATCGGCCTCCGCACGTAGCTGCACGTCGGCCATGGCCAGAGCGTCGGATGCTTCTACCCTTCTGGCTTCCGCATCATCGAGGGCCGTCATCGCATGCACCAGCATGATCTTGGAGGAATAATGTCTGGCAATTGCGCCGGCATAGTCGAGCGCCAACTCTGAAGTGGGTGTGAAGTCCGTTGCCACCACGATATTCCTGAGCAGAATTGTTGGTATAGCACTTATCAGCATGGTGCACCTCCACAACAAACCTGAGTTATTTGAGTCCTTCTATAACCAATCCAAATCTGCGTCCGCCGGCCGGCGTGAATTGAGAATCGTCAACAGCACACCAATGCGTCATAGCTCCTCTTGCCTCAAAGCATGGCGCGCACTTCATCGATCTTCTCCAGCACCCGATCCAGCTTGGCGCGCTTGCGCTGCCACGCCGCATTCGGCGGCGGGGCCTGGGCGTCAGCCATCGTCTGCTTCATCGCGTCTTTCTGGGCGACAAGAATCTCAGCCAGCTGCTCCAGTTCATCCGAGTCGAATTCCATGTCGCGCTTGAGGACCCTGTCGAGCAACTCCTCGCATAGCTTCAGGTCCACACCGGGGTGCGCACTCGAAACACTCTTCCCCCGACAGGCCGCCAACTGGCCCTCTCTCTCCAGCAGAATATTTGCGATCAAGTCCAGTTCGTCCGTTTCCAGGTACAGCTGCATTGCGTGCCTCCCTTTTGCTGATCGCGACAGCCGAATCTCCACATCTATGAGGCCTGCCCGCCCTTCACCGCTCAATCGCCGAACCATCACCCGCTCACACAACCGCGTTCGATCCAGTCGGCACAATGCCGACAACGGTCACGCTCTTATGTGGGATGGAATAAGTTCGAGGAGTGATTGATCTGGGCTGCCACGGCAGTAACCTCCTTGTTGGGAGATACATACTGCCACGTTTCCATATTAAAACATGACGCTCAGTTCGTCGGTGAGCGCGGTCACGGGCGCGGGTGACGAGCCTTCCCTGCCACGTCGATTCCCTCGCTCGACAGTCCGGACCGGCTTGCGAGGCGGGTGTCCACCACCAGGAACTGAGGCCCGAAGGGCGACCCGCACGATAGTCCACGTTGGAGCAAAGCCAGATCATGGCAGAGACGATGAGGCCTTCCAGTCCGGGCAAACGGAAAAACGGGTTCCCTTCGCAGCGAGCTCGCGGCGACGAGTCCGGTCTCTCCCCCACACTCAAAAGCCACCAATGTGCGTGGCCCCTAGGCGCGAAGAAAGTCGGGCTACTTCCCGACCGCCGCGCTAGCCACGCGCGTTCTTACCAACTCACCCTGGATTACGCTCTCGTACCCAATCGACGCGAAATACAGGGCGCGATCGAAGAAGTGCTCCATGGCGCGCAAGAGTTCCATCTGGCTGATCAGTTCACCCGGCTCCAGCAGGCCTTCCTGCTGCAGAAAGTCCCACAGGTTCTCCTTGGTGGCGTGGATCGCATACAGGAACTGGCTGAAGGGAATGCCCTGACGCGCACGCCGCGAACCGATCCCAATGTAGCGCTCCTCGACCTCAGCTTCCGTCTTGTTCAACATCCAGTCGGTGAGGTTGTGATAGATTTCAAATGTCCGCTGCTTCATCTCGTGAGTCGGAACCGACGACAGCAGCTCGTTGCATGAGTCCGAGCGTTTCAGCCGGGCCATCAGCCCTTCCGAAAGCTTGTCTGCGTTGTGTTCAATGAGTTGCACGAGCCTCAGGGTAAACATGATCGCCTCCTTGGGCCGCGATGATGGGGGAAGCTCAACGGCAGAAGACCTATGTAGATTATCCACCTTGATGCAAGCAAAGTCAGTGACCGGGGTCACGAGCGGGTCGGACCACGGCAACCGCTGGCGGGAGCCCACGCCTTCGCGCGCAGGAACTTCATCTTCGAGAGTCGAAGGCACGGCGGCCCCGCTCTAGTCGGGGATGAGCGTGGGAGGCAATACCTACTCCTGGACCGGACTCACCTGAAGATGCCTTCCCTCTCCAACTGCTGTGCCACCAGCTTCACTACCCCCTCGATCACCTTGGGAGCGGACTTCGGGTTGAACGTATCGCTGATCCCTGTCCAGATAAATTCGCCTTCGGGTGTGCTGGTGGAGTACACGTTGGTCTCGATTCGTACCGTCTTATCTTCGAGCAGGTAGTCAGGCGAGTAGACCTGGCGATAGACATTACCGTAATAGCCATAGAAGGAGCGGTAGTAAGGATAGGGAACGGTATAGGTATAGCCGGGTATATAGGTTACGTCTTTCTCGATATGCATCAGGCGCGAGACCACGATTCCATCAATCTTGTGCTCTGCAATCTGCGCTTTCAGATAGTTCATGTCCATCTCTGACGACTCAGGCCGCAACAGGATGGTGTGCCCGGGGATAGCTTCAATCTTGTCGTCGGTCAGTTGTTTCGCCATCGCGTCTTCAAAGTCTGATCGGATCGCGGGATCCTGGCTCATACCAATGATGAGGACCCGGTGCAGAGGCGCTCCCGCATAGCTGGGATTCTTCACGCTAGCCACCAGCTTGGTTGACTTGCCTTGCGCGACCATCGAAGCCGCAATAACTACCGACAACACTACCACCCATCGCTTCAAGCAGCTCTCCATTCGGGTAAACTTGCGCCCTACTTCATCTTGTTCCGCAGATCCAGCAGCATCGGATCAAACGCACCGATTCGGATGAGCCCGCCGCGCGGATACTCCAGATCAATGGTGACGCAGACGGCTAAAGCCAGAATAACGGCAAATCCTGCGGTACGCCGCCAACTGCGAGGGAAACTTGTGCTGTCTAATCGCTACCGCCGGCGAGTGTGATCTCTTCTTCCGAACTTCGGTTTGCCATGGCATTGATGCCACGCACATCGGGGATTGGATCGCGATACGGAATGCCGGGCGACACCACTGCAACCGGGTGTGGCGCCCGATAGGCGTTGCACACGGCCTCTTCGACAACGCGCAGGGGATCGCCGGAGTCGACCAGGCATTTAGACAAACCCTCGTCGGAACCCAGTCGCGCCTGGATCTCGATCAACTTCCAGCCGCGCTTCGTCAGCCGCCACTCGCAGCAAAAGCAGGAGTCGCTCAGCCCCACCGTCCGCACTACTGCCTCGGTGGATTCCCGCAGCCCCGCCGGCCCGGCGAAGGAAGGCGCGCGTTCGTACTTTCGAATCTTCGTCTGCTTGCGCACCCAGAATTGCTTCAGCGGCCAGAACCAGCCAATGCGGTCATTGATGATGTACCCGTCCTGCTCCCAGGCTTCTCCCTCGAGCCACTCTTCGACCACGCCGAGAGCTGCCAACTCCGGAGCGTATCGCTTCAGGTTTCGGGTGTACCAGTTCGCGCGCAAATATCCTACGCCTTCGTTCGAGATGCTCACCGGGGCCTTGACTACTCCAGGCTGCCATGGACAAGGTTGCCATTTCGGGTTAAAGCCGGTGCTTGCCAGTGCCACGCGCTGCGCCAGGCGCGAGGAGCAGGCAATCGCGGCGGTCGTGCTCAGGCGGCGCAGGTGGCAGTACTTCGGATCGAAGGCGGTCCGCAACACGTATGCCTCCCTGAGAGCCATCGCAACCGCGGTCCAGGCAGGCTCGGGCAGGTGCGGCCACCATGACGGGCCGCTGTTGCGTCCTACCCACAGCACGCCGCTTCGCTCTTTGGGCCTCATTGTACCGTCGCCGTGTTGCTCGCCAGCGCGAGCCGCCATTTCGCCACCGGCGTTCCCGTCACTGTCAAGTCGTGCTGGAACTGAAGCAGCCGCTGGGTGTCCGAGCCCTGTCCAGTCTCTCTCCGCTGGCGCAAATAGTAAGGAGGGATGGTTTGGTAGTACAAGGTCGCGCGCACCTGCGCCGCCCCGTTGATCTTGGGATTCATGGGAATCTGATAGCTCACCACGTTGGCTCCGCTGCCATTCGTGTAGCTGGGATCCGCGCCCGTACCCACCGCCTCCGTCTCGCCGGCATAGGGTCCGCGCGGGCTCCATCCTTTCGGTTGCAGCCGGTTATCTTTCACGCGATGGTCCAGGCTCAGGAAACTTGTCGTCAGCTGTCCCTGAGGATCGACCACCAGCTCTTCGTAGATTTGTACCTGGTCCTGGGAAGTGATCGGATTATTTTCCCAGCGGTGTACCTGGAATTTCTGCTGGCTCGGGCCGAAGAATTCCGTAACCAGTGGCTTTCCATTGCCGTCCACGATGACGCCATCGTCGTTCGTATTGCCCGACACCCACAGCGTCTTTCCGCTCGCATCCAAAACTTCAAGGTTGAGAAAGGCGCGGCGGAATCCAACTCCCGACGGCAAGCTATGACCGGTCAGGTTCACCACCTGCACATCGACCCGTAGTGAGCCGCTCGACTTCGCCGCCGACAGAATATCCACCTGCGCCGACTTCGCCGCCAAATCGAGACTCGAGGCGATCGCCGTGACATGACTCGAGACCGTCTGTGCAGGATTCGGCAGCATCGGATCGGTCTGGTACAAACCGAGATAGGTCCGGAACTGGCCAAACATTTCCAGGGCGAACACATTGATGCCCAGCAGCGTATGGCGGTAGAACGGGTCGCGCACTTGCATGGTGATGTCTTTGTCGGGTGCGCGGAATGCGACCGCCGGGAAAGTGTTGTCCTCGATGTTCGCGATCTTATAGCTGAGTTTGTTGCCCTTGTAGTCGCTGGGCATGTGGCAGTGCTGGCAGGTCTGCGGATCTTTGCCGTAGGGCGCAACCTGGTTCTGGAAATCGCTGTTCAGCCACTCGATATACGTCGCTTGTTCGTAGAACAGTTTCGGCTTTCCGTGTTCCTGCACGGGATCGCCGTTCTTGTTGTAAACGGGAAGCAGAATGGTGTGGCACGAGCCGCACAGGGCTGACGATTCGATCTGATTCTCCCCCGTGTTCTTCGGCTCGATACCGAGACCGTTCTTCATCGGCAGCGTGATGGCGTCCTTGAACGGCCCGTAGACCTCGTTGGGCGGACTCGTCTTGAATTCGCCGGTAAAGGTCTCGGGCTTCCCCAAGCCGTCCGCAGCAACGTGGTGGCAGACGGTGCAAGAGACCCCGTCTCGTCCCAGGGCCCCATACTTCGAATTGGGATCGTTGAGCTGATCCCGTGCAAACAGCTTGCCTGTGTCCAGCTTGAACTGGCGCTCTCCCATCACCCCATGACAGCGCAAACAGAAGTCTTCAATGAAGAGCGGCGCACTAGGCTGACCTTTGATCTTCGGGTGGATGGTGCGTTCGGAAGCGAGCTGGGCGAAGAAAATCGGATCGCGTCCCGAGAGGCCCATCATCGAGTAGCGCCATTCGCCATACGGCGAGACGTTTACCATCGAGCTGGCCTGGGCGTTCGGATATAGCATGCTTGGAATGTCACCGCGATTCGCGCCCGAGAGCGTTCCCGTAGCGTCGTGGCATCCCTGGCACTGATCAGAGGTGATGAATTGTTCCGGACCGGTGGGCTTGGGGCCGGATACTACGTGATCGTTGGATTCGGGAACCATGCACGGTACCGGCGGCAAAGCGCGCACGCCTTTCGCTACGGCATTCGCGCGCACTTTCGGCGGGAGCAGCGCCAGCGCCTTCTGCTCCTCCGCGTGCTCGTGCGACAGATCGTGCGAGAAATCGGCCGGCACGGCGGCGAGCATTGTGGCGGCAGGCGATGACGGAGGATTCACGTACTTCGTCGAACCGTAGGTTAGCTGCCCGGCAGCCGCCGAGGAATGGCAGTTGATGCAGTACTGGCCGAAGCTGTTATATGGTACTTGCGGCTCGGCGCAGCCGCCGCCCGATGACGCCACGGGTTTCGGTGGCGGACTGTTCGGGCTCAGATCGGCCCAGTACCATCCATCCCATGAGCCCTTGCTGTCCTTGACCATGATGGTCCACTCGTCGGGATTCTTGTTTGTGATCTTCTGGTACTGCTCCTTGACCATCATTGCGCCGTCGGGCACATCTGCATCGCGATTGCCCGCGACCAGCCACTTCCACATACTGGGCGAGTAGTAAATCTTGACGAAGGGGTGGACGCCGTCGCTGGTTCGCACATTGGCGTCATGTTCCCAGCCTGCCGTGCGGTAGCACCAATTGTTCATGTACGTCGTGAGCTGGGTCAGGAAATCCGGCGAGGTTGCCGGCGGAAGCGTGGGACAGGTCGCCGCAGGTGCCGCGAAGGCACCAGCGGCAACAAATGCTACAAGAAAAATCACGACGATAGTGCGCATAGCTCTAACTCCTGGAGGAGCGCCAGGCTTTCAATTTTGCTCAGCGATATCTGGTAACTTCCTTAGCCATTGCAATCCATAGGAAGCATCCACTTATCTCTTATGTAAGCGCCTGAATCACATTCTGGAATATCTGGTAACCCGCCCCGCCTGTCGCTATGTAATTTTCCGCCGTCGTCTCCAACGCCTGAGTGTCAGTGCCGTCAAGAGGGGCTTCAGCCGCAGGAATAGCGGGGTCGAGGCGGAAATAGTTGCCTTGCGGCATGATGAGCTGAAGCTGCTGGTCCGGTGCCTGCACATTCGACATGGTGAGGACATCGATCAGCGGATAGGTTCCGTTCCAGTAGGCCCAGTCCAGATAACTCCAGTTGCCGTTAGCGAAAATCTGGAGAGCCGGATCATAAATACCCGTGCCCAGCGACACCAGTAGTACATCGCTGAGGCTGCTGCAAAATCCCAGCCGGAAAGCCTCCGACAGGCCATATAGCCCTGGATTGTTGGCGGTCACACCTCCATCCACTCCCCAGCGCTGGGTCGCCTGCGATCCGTTCGTAGCGCCCGCGCCCACATTCGCCAGCGGGAAGTACGACGGGGCAGCGCTGGTAGCGCGGGCCGCCTCCCACACGCAGTAATCATCGGGGCCACCGGGTGCTGCGGCGGCATCCACCCAATTGAACACATAAGGGCCAAACGCAGCGCCAGAAGCTCCATTGGCTGTGAAGCAGGTGGTCAGCACCTGCTTAGGCATAGGCTGGTTCAATTGCTTCAGCACCGTCTGGGCCTGCGATAGTGTCACGTTCGGAAACAGCGATTGCAGCCAGGGCTCAATGCCGCTCGGAGGATTGGTTGAGGTATCCGTTCCATAGTACGTTGCCCCGCCCGAGTTTTGGGCGACAAAGATCTTGTCTCGATCGTTCATGTAAAGATTGAGAATGGCAGACGCCGCCAGGGGCGAGTTTGGCGTAGTATACGGTGGAGTTGGCGTCGTCAAGCCGAGCGCGATCAAGCCTCCTGTCGACGTGCCCGCTACAACGTCGAAGATCTGATAGATGGGCGCCTTCATGGCAGCTTCCACCTGCTGTAGGATGTAGGCAGGGATGATTCCCCGAATGCCGCCACCGTCAATTGCCAGAATTTTGCAGGAATAGCTCATAATCACCTCTACGTTCGCATCCAGCAGAAAACCAAATCAACGTTGTAATTTGTCTGTTCATTATTGATCACTTGGTGAAGCCATGGAGCAGCATAGTATGTGTAGTAATTGCGTATGGATATACATGAGTTGTGGTGCCCGGCTCAACAAAGGAAGATTGGTTGCGTGCCGCCGCGCAGAGCCAGAGACGACGGAAGCGGCGCGATGTTCAATAGTGGCTGAAAGAAAGCTTGTTCTTGCTTTCCACGAAAGTGTCTGCGGAGAGCATTCAGGAGACTCCCTAGCTGGCTATAGAGCTAAAGTAACACTGGTCCATACCCCGAAAGTTACCAAGAGGTGGGTTTACGGATAATATTAAATCTACAGCTTTAAGGATGGATGGATAATCTTCCCGTTTCGCCACTATGTCAAGCACTATCTCGACCAATCAAAACAATTCGATAGATCGGTCACCTTTCGGCTATTGTAGGCTGTCGAGTTACAGCCATGCGCCGGGTATCATATCCTTCCTTTTTTGGGAAAGAAGTGGGAGTCAACGGCTCATGACTACGAAGTTTTGCTATACACCACTCGTCACCTCATCTTTTCCAACACCAGGAATAAGGATGAGACAACCTGCCGGTGGTACAATCGCGCCGAACTGCCTTCCGGCGGATGCTTCGTCCGCGCTTCGAAGGCTCACGATCGGAGACCCCCCGGAGCACGCCTGCGCCCGCTGTTGCCGCTTCCGACCAGGTTCCCGAGCTTTCGCAGACTGAGCGTGTCATCGACACTTTCTTTGCCTCTACCAAGGGATTGGCTATTCCTGCTTGACCGCATCAAGCGCCGAGTCTGCATGGGGGTCGTCTTCGGCTGTAGGCGGTGGCGACACTCGGGGGAGCCGCAATCGGCAGCCTGTTCTCTTAGGTCCGGCGTTCCACAATGCGGAATTCGGCGTTTGAATTGCTAAACACCCGCCTCCCGGAACCGAACATAGGTTATACTTCGGCTACTCTGTCCTTTATGTCAGAGTCTGCCAAACCGGCAGTGTACGGGGGCGACTTCATTGTTCATAAGCCCCAACTATTTTTCGTTAACGGCCCCGTAGCGTCTATGGAAAGTGGCTTACCGGCCCATGTCCATTTCGTGTTGTCTGGCCCGTACGCCCGCCCCAGATGCCAGGAACCGGCCCCGGGAGGTGTCGCTTGGACCTGGTTTTTATACGCATCTTATTTGTTCTGGTAGCAACTGTTTGCGGTTATGAACTTCAACCCTTGGGACTTGCGAGCTGGCCCGCCGCCGGCGTCGGAGCCCTGTGCGGTGGCGCCGTCGTCCTGTTTGAAATTAGGCTGCGACAGGCCAGCCTCAAGCGGCTGATTGGCGCGGTGATCGGCAGCATTCTCGGTATCATCGGCGCGTACCTGTTCAGCCTGGTAATCCGCAACAGCTTGCCCACTGGCCACACTCAAAGCTTTCTGCAACTCTTCGTCATGCTCCTGATGGCGTACGTCGGTCTCATCGTGGGCGCCGGCAAGGGCGACCTGCTGAATCTCGCCGCGCTGGGCGGCATCTTCGGCGGCGAGAAGCAGTCGAAACGCAGCTACAAGATCCTTGATACCAGCGTCATCATCGATGGGCGCATCGCCGATATTGCCGAAACCGGTTTTCTCGACGGCACGATTGTGATCCCGCAATTTGTGCTGCGCGAGCTCCAGTTGGTCGCTGACTCCGCCGACTCGATGAAGCGCAACCGCGGCCGCCGCGGCCTCGACATCCTGCAGCGTATTCAGAAGATCGCTACTCTCACGGTGCAGATTGTCGAAGATGACTTCCCTGCCGTGCGCGAGGTTGACCTCAAGCTCATCGAGCTGGCCAAGCTGTACGAAGGCAAAATCGTTACCAACGACTTCAACCTGAACAAGGTGGCTCAGCTCCAGGGAGTACAGGTTCTCAACATCAACGAGCTGGCCAACTCGCTGAAGCCCATCGTCCTGCCGGGCGAGATCATGCGCGTCTTCATCCTGAAGGAGGGCAAGGAGTACAACCAGGGCGTCGCCTATCTAGACGACGGCACCATGGTCGTGTGCGACAATGCGCGCAAGATGATCGGCAAGAACATCGATATTTCGGTAACCTCGGTGTTGCAGACAACGGCGGGCAAGATGATCTTCGGCAAGTTCGACGAGCGCGGCATCGGCATGGCTCCGCGGCCGGTAGAAGCGCGGCAGGGGCTGCCAACGGAGATTCGCCGGCCCACGCCGGTCACGGCCGTCGTGCCCGAAGCGCCGAAACCGGAATAGTATTGTCTGACATGGTGGGATATCGAAGTATCATTGGCGGGATGTGCTGCGCACGCCTGCTTACTTGCCTGCTCATTCTGCTCTGCCCCTGCTCACCGGGCCATGCCCAGTCGGGCAGTGCTCAGGTTACCGGCTCGGTCGCCTATCGCGAGCGCGTCGCCCTTCCTGCCGATGCGGTCATCAACGTTCAGCTCCTGGACACCTCGGTAGCTGACGTGGCAGCGCAGACAGTCGCAGAAGTCCTTATCAATGCCGAAGGCCGGCAGGTGCCCGTCCCGTTTACGCTGACCTATGAGCCGGCGAACATCCTGCCTGCCCATCGCTATTCGGTACGCGCCACCATCCGCTCCAGCGACGGCATGCTCATGTTCAGCACCACGCAGGCCTATCCGGTCCTCACCCATAGCGCGCCCTCGAAGGTGAACCTCGTCCTCCACACGGTGGGGCATGGAGCCCACTTGGGAACGTCCGCCAGGAAGCCGGAGACGCCTTCGGCCTCGGAGACTAGACCACCGGCAACGGCAGCGACTCCGCCTGCAAGCGAGCCCGCGGCAAGCGCGACGGCGAATGCGCAGGAGTCGGAGACGGCCCCTGCTCAAATGCAGTCGGCACCGCCGGTGACTGAATCTGCTCCAGCACCGCCATCGGAATCTGCTTCGGCGCAAACTGGGCTGCAACCACCGACCGAATCCGCTCCCGCGGAAACAGCCGTCGCAACCGAGTCATCCAGTCGTGCTCCAGCACGGGGCGCACCACCCTCGACAGAGACTCCAGCGCCTGCTCCAGCGCCCACCTCGGAGCAAGCTCCAGCCGCCGCGGAGCCACTGCCCGCCCAAACCGCAGCAGTGCCGGAGGGAGAATCTTCGTCGCGGGGCCGGGCCCCTGCGGTAGCGCAGCCTGCTGCACCCGAGTCCGTCGCTCCTCCGGCGCCAGAAGCTAAAGCGGTTGAGCCGGAAGCTCCGTTACCCGAAGCTCCCTCTGCAAGCAAACGAGCCGAGCTCGAAGCAGAAACGCCAGACACGGCGGAAGGGGCTCCCGATTCCCGACCTGAGCGTCCGGCTCCCAACAAGGCGCTCACGCCGCTGGCCGACACGCAGTGGAAGCTCATTCAGCTCGGCGGTCAGGACGTCGTCATCACACCGCCGCAAAAGCCTGTGACGCTCGCCTTCAGTCCCGAGGGTGCGCGGATTGCCGGCTCGGCTGGATGCAACAGCTATATCGGCACCTTCACCGACGATCATGGCCGCCTTCATCTCAACCCCGGCAACATGACGATGATGGCGTGCGCTGACCGAGCCTCCACACGCGAGCAGAAGTTTGTCGCCATGCTTCGCTCCGCCGACGGCTATAAAATCAGCGGCGACTTCCTGCTACTGACCCATAACGGAAAAACAGTTGCTAAATTCAAAAACAATTCGGAGCAGTAAACGGCGACAACCTGCCCTCTCGCCGTATGCTCCGGGAGACTCGCACCATGCGCTTTCTTAGACACTTCCTGTCGCTCTCCATTCTCATTGCCTCACACGCATTAGCAGCTCAACAGCCGGCGACAGCCAAGCCGGAGCAAGGTCCTCCCACTGTGGCTGAAGCGCAGGAGTTCGTCAAGAACGCCGAAGCCCAGCTCAGCGACCTCTCGGTGCGCCAGTCCCGCGCCTCGTGGGTGCAGTCCAACTTCATTACCGACGACACCGAGATTCTTGCGGCCCAGGCTGACGAAGTTCTGATCGGCGCCACCACCACGCTAGCCAAGCAGACCACGCGATACGACAACCTGAAGATGCCGGGCGACCTGGCCCGCAAGATGCTTCTGCTGAAGCTCTCGGCCGCAGTCCCCGCGCCTGCGCCCAGCGATCCCAAGGAGCTCGCCGAACTCGCGCGCATCGGAGCCTCGCTGGAGGCCGACTACGGAAAAGGCAAATACTGCCCGAAGAGCGGCAAGCATGCCGGAGAGTGCCTCGACATCACTCAGATCGAGAAGATCATGGCCAACAGCACCGATCCGGAAGAGACCAAGGACCTGTGGGTCGGTTGGCACAGTGTGGCTCCGCCCATGCGCGAGCGCTATGCCCGCTGGGTCGAGCTGGGCAACAAGGGCGCGAGAGAAATGAACTATCCCGACCTCGGCGCCATGTGGCGCGCCGGTTACGACATGCCGCCCGAGCAGTTCAGCGCCGAGATCGAGCGCCTCTGGCGACAGGTGAAGCCGCTGTACGATTCCCTGCATGCCTACGTGCGCATGAAGCTGGTGGAGAAATATGGGCCGAGCGCCGTCGATGCGCAGGGCCGCATTCGCGCCGACCTGCTGGGCAATCCCTGGGCGCAGGAGTGGGGCAACATCTTCCCGCTGGTAGCGCCGCCGCAACAGAAGCAGCCGTACGACATCACCGACCTGCTCACGGCGAAGAAGGTCGACGCCATCGGCATGGTGAAATATGGCGAGGGATTCTTCGAATCGCTAGGCTTCGCGCCGCTGCCTAAGACGTTTTGGGAGCGCTCACTGTTTACCAAGCCACAGGACCGTGACGTCGTTTGCCACGCCAGCGCGTGGGACGTCGACAACTTTGACGACCTGCGCCTGAAGATGTGCATCCAGGTGCGCGGCGAAGACTTCATCACCGTGCATCACGAGCTGGGGCACAACTTCTATCAGCGTGCCTACTCGAAGCAGCCGTTCCTGTTCAAAGGTGGCGCCAATGATGGATTCCACGAAGCCATCGGAGATGCCATCGCGCTGGCTATCACACCCGAGTACCTGAACAAAGTAGGGCTGCTTGCGACCATTCCGCAGAGCGACGATACCGGCTACCTGCTGCACCAGGCGCTCGACAAAGTCGCGTTCCTGCCTTTCGGTCTGCTCATCGATCAGTGGCGCTGGAAGGTTTTCAGCGGCGAAATCAAGCCCGCCGACTACAACCAATCGTGGTGGCAGATGCGCGAGCAGTACCAGGGCATCGCGCCGCCAGTGGCGCGCAGCGAGTCAGACTTCGATCCCGGCGCGAAGTATCACGTTGCCGCCAACGTGCCCTACACGCGCTACTTCCTGGCGCGGATCTTGCAATTCCAGTTTTATCGCGCCATGTGCCGCGAAGCCGGAGCCAGTGGACCGCTATATCGCTGCTCGTTCTACGGCAACAAGGCCGCCGGCGCCAAGCTCAATGCCATGCTCGAGATGGGACAGAGCAAGCCCTGGCCCGACGCGCTCTACGCCCTTACCGGCGAGCGCCAGATGGACGGCAGCGCCATGATGGAATACTTCGCACCGCTCAAGCAGTGGCTCGATGAGCAGAACAAAGGGCAGAAGGTCGGGTGGAAGTAGGGCAGTTGCCAGTGGCCGGTTGTCAGTTGTCAGTAAGCCAAAGGCCGTAGGCCGCGGAAGGTGAAAGCCCCGTCCTTTTAGGACGGGGTAACCGACGTAGATTGTGTCGGAGTGCCGTAGGCACGACAGGTCGGCTGTGTCGCGGCGATTTTTCACCAATTGGAGGGACAGCTCTCACAGTCGTAAGTCACGTTATCCCCCCAATTTTGCGGAGTGCTGTCTGACTTCCAAACGAATTGGGGCAGCTCAGATGTCAGTGAGCAGACCTGCGGTTGGGGAGCCGAGTAGGTGACAAGTGCTGGAGGCTGCTTTTCCAGACGCTTGTAGGCGATGGCGAGGATTACGAACTGGTCAGGGGCAGGTACGTAAATTGTGTACTCGTACGGCCAACGTCCCGTTAGCGGCAGGGGTGCATCTGCGGTCGAGCGAAGTTCGACTTCAGAGGCATAGTGCGAAGTCGCCCTGGAGAACGCAGTCTCCGCGCGAGCAAGCTGGCACAAATCGCGTCTGACTGCATCGGGTTCGGCGGCGGAACGAGCCACATTGGGGAGGGCCGGAGTTGGCCGCCCGAGGAACCACCAGAAAACAAATCCACACCCAGCGAATGCCAACACCAGCACGATCAGGCTTGGGTGTCGAACTGGCACCCAAATAAAGACACCGTATCGGTTCTTATCGTTCCCAGAGGGAAAGGAATTATTCATACGCAATGCGCGCGAATACCGCCCCCGGAAGGGGCTCGGGGAGCTAATAGGACCGCATACTCAGGATTTCGCTGCGCTTCATCCTGGGCTGTCATCACACGCCCTTCAGGCTCGAAACTGCGAGCCTCTCGATTCGGCTCAGACGACGAAAGTGAGTACACTTTCTTCTGACAACTGATAACTGACGACCGAAAACTGACGATGCCCACACTCATCGCCCAACCTACCCGCATCACCGCCGCCGGCAACAAGCCGAAACTCATCGACGAATACATTGGCCGAGTCAACTCGCTGACCAGCTCAACGAGCGTCGCGCACATGCGCTCGCCCAGTGGATGGATCGAACCCGGCCAGACGCCTGAGTTCGACGAGTTCACCATCGTCCTGCGGGGCACTCTGCACGTGAAGCACAAAGACGGCGAGCTCGATGTGAATGCTGGACAGGCTGTGATCGCGCACGCCGGGGAGTGGGTTGAATACTCCACGCCCGGTCCCGAGGGCGCAGAGTACATCGCTGTTTGCGTGCCGGCGTTCGACATGAAGACTGTGCATAGGGATGAGTAGCAGCGCATTCATCATCCGTCCGAAGGGGCGTAGCTATAGCTGCGCCAACTCCATCCTTTCAATCGTGTCATCCCGAGCGACAAGTCCGCCGCAGGCGGATGAGGAGTCGAGGGACCTGCAGTTTGCTCGCCGCGCCAAGGTCCGTTGCGCTGCGCACAAACTACAGGTCCCTCGGCTCCGCTGCGCTCCGCTTGATTTCATAACCACGACGGCTCCTCAGGCCCGATAGACTTAGGTTGCTTTTAGTAGCCAAGCACTCGGGCGAAAGGAGCCAGTCAATGTTGATTATAGGCTGTGATTTTCATCCGAGCGGTCAGCAAGTGGTGGTGGTGGAGAAGGAGACAGGAGAAGTGATCGCCGAGCGGTGGCTGAAGCATGGCACCCAGGAAGTGGAGCAGTTCTACGCGGCTTTGCCGGCGGGGGCGGAAGTGGGAGTGGAGAGCAGTGGCAACATGCTGTGGTTCGAGCGGCTGCTGGCAAAGCATGGTCATCGGCTGCGGATTGGAGACGCGGCCCAGATCCGAGCCAAGGAGACGCGCAAGCAGAAGCACGATCGCCGGGATGCGGAGTTAATCGTGCGGCTCATGCTGAGCGGGGAATTTCCCGATCTGCGCTGGGTACCCAGTCTGCAAGAGCGGGACCAGCGGCAACTGCTGATGCATCGCGACAAGCTGGTGCGAATGGTGACGCAGTTGAAAAACCAGTTGCAGCATCTGGCGCTGAACCAGGGGGAGCAGAAGAAGCGGCAGTTGTGGACGGTAGCGGGACGCGAGCTACTGGAGAATCTGCCCCTGGGGCCGTGGACCGGAGTGCGGCGCGATGAGCTGTTGCAGTTGCTCGACCTGCTGACGGCGAAGTGCCGGCGACTGGACGGGGCGGTGCAGCAGGCGGCGCAAGCCAACCCGGTAGCCGCCTTGCTGCAGACGCATCCCGGAGTCGGTCCGGTGATCAGCTTGGCCTTCGTGCTGACGGTGGGGCGCATCGAGCGTTTTGCGCGCAGCCGCGAGTTGGTCAGCTATCTGGGACTGAACCCGTCGGAGCAGTCCAGCGGCGAGCGGCGACAATTGGGCGGCATCAGCAAACAGGGCAGCGGCTTTATGCGACGCCTGCTGATCCAAGGGGCGCAGAGTGCGGTCAAAGGCGATGCTGATCTGGCGCGGCAGTACCGTCGGCTGGCACACAAGAAGCAGCACAAGGCCGTGGCCAAAGTGATGGTGGCGCGCAAACTGGCGGTTCACCTGTTCTGGATATGGAAGACGCAACAACCCTATGCAGAACTGGTTCGTATGTGGGGTAGCTCGAGTCATCCCGTGGTCGGCAAGTCCGTCCGCTTGAGTGAGCGCCCCACCTCCCCTAAAGCGGCCGCCCTGGGCGGCAGCGGAGCCTAGGGGAGTTTGCACGCGGAATCATGGCGGCCGTCGCACGCCGAATAGATGGTTAGTGGAACCAAGCGTTCCACCAGGTGATTCGTAGCAAAGGACGAGTGCTTGGCAGGCAAAAGCAAAGGCAAAAACTCTAATAAGGGAAAACCCGCGCTGCCGACGTGCTTCCCCGCGCCAGGGGAAAACTATCGCTCCCCAGCGCTTGACAAAGCCGTCGTGGTTATAGACGGGATGACAGCGCTAACTGATAATTCCTGAGTGCTAGCTGTGCGTTCCTACAGCGTCCTCTTGAACAGCGCGGTCGCGATCGTAATCATCACGATCGCCGCAATCGTCAGGTAGAACAGGTCCGCGCGGATCGCCACAAATCCTGCGTCTTTTAGCAGAATCGCCTTGAACCCATCAACGGCGTAGGTGAACGGGTCTACATAGGCGATGGCTTGCAACCAATGAGGAAACGCCTTGATGGGATAGATCGCGCCGCTGGGAAAGAACAGCAGAGTGTTCAGGATACCGAAGGTGGCACGCGGCACCAGTGGATCTTCAACCCGCACCATCATAAGGAACATCATGGTATTGAAGGCGACCGAGGTCGTGACGACCATCAGCAGGATCAGGATGATGTTCATGGGTTGAAAGGCTGAGCCGAGGCCCGATAGCAGCGAGCCCAGCACAGTAATGACCACGCCGGCCAGGATGGCTTTGATGGCGCCGGCCACGTTCAATCCGGCCACCAGTTCGAACTTGGTGATGGGCGTGACCAGGTAGCCCTCATGCACCCCGCGCGCCTTGTCGTCGATGTACAGCATGCCGCCGCCGATCATTACCGACACGAACATGGCTAACACGATTGAGCCAGGCAGCAGGTACTTCATGTACTCGATGTAGGGATACAGCTCGACCGTATCGAGCGTGACTTGCTGCAAAATGCGCGAAGGCTCAACGTCCGGATTGTTGAGAGACTTCGTCAGATCGCCGAAAATCTGTTCCAGCGTAGAGCTCATGAAGTTGTCGGTGTTATCGACAACGAGCGCGATGCGCGGATGGTTCTCCTCGTAGACGCGGCGCGAATACTCCGGCGGAATGATGATGGCGCCGTCGAGGCGGCCGGTGCGCACGTCTTCCATCGCCTGCTGATCACTGTCGTAGTAGACCGGGCGAAAGGTGCGCGAGTTGGCCTCCACAGCATTCAGGGCCTCGCGGACCTTCACCGCCTGCGTGCCGCCGTCCTGATCGACCACGCCCAAGCGGGCGTCTTTGATCTTCCCGCCAAAGGCGTTGCCCAGGATGATGAGCTGCACCAGCGGGAATACCATCGACACCAGCATCAGGGTGGGCGAGCGAAAGAACTTGCGCAACTCGCGCTCGACGATGGCCATCATCCGGTTCATGGCCGCATCCCCGGACGGTCGGGCATCACGAATGAGTAAGCCTTCACCTGCTCATCGCGCAGTTGGCGTCCCGTGTAGTGAACGAAGACATCATCCAGCGTCGTGTTCTGTACTGAAAGGGACTTGACTTCGACTTTCGACTTCACCGCCAGCTCCACCAGCTCAGTCGTGGTCTTCGAGCCGTTGCTGCTCATGATGCGAAACGAATCGCCGGCCTGCGACTGCACCGACTTCACGTCTTCCAGGCTTTCGAGCTTCTGCTGCCAGTCGGAAGCTGCGCCTTTGACCTGCACCTCGATCACGTTCGAGCCCGGCACGCTGGCTTTGAGCGCCATGGGGGAATCGAGCGCCACCAGCTTGCCGTGGTCCACAATGGCGATGCGGTCGCAGAGGCGGTCGGCTTCGTCCATGTAATGCGTGGTGATAAGCACGGTGAGCCCGTGGCGGTTCTTGATGGTGGTCAGCATCTCCCAGACGGCCACGCGCGAGACCGGATCGAGGCCCGTGGTCGGCTCGTCGAGGAAGAATATCTTGGGGTTGTGTACCAGGCCGCGCGCGATCTCCAGCCGGCGACGCATGCCGCCGGAGAGCGTCTTGGTCTGTGCGCCGCGCCACTTGGTGAGGTCGACCGTCTCTAGCAGCTCGTCGATGTTGCGTTTGCGCTGCGCGGCCGGGACATCGTACAGCTTGGCGTAGATGCTGAGGTTCTCCTCTACCGTCAGGTCGATGTCGCTGGTCAAGGCCTGCGGGATCACGCCCATGCAGTTGCGGGCGTCGTCAGGATCTTTGGCTACATCGAAACCATTGATGAGCGCGCGCCCGCTGGTGATGGGCAGCAGCGTGGTCATCATGCGAATGAGCGTCGACTTCCCGGCGCCGTTCGGGCCCAGCAGTCCGAAGATCTCGCCCTGCTCCACGGTAAACGTAACGTCATCAACGGCCGTGAAGTCGCCGTATTTTTTCGTGATGTGGTCGACCACGATGGCGTCGCCAGTGAATGGAGCCTTGGCGTCTGCTTTCGCGTGAGGATGCGTCCAGCTCATTGCGAACCTCGCGTGAGGTCTTTCGGCAGAAGCACTTCGGCAGTCATGCCCGGGACGAGCTCGCCTTTGGGGTTGTCGACCTTTAGCTTCAGGCCAATGGTCTTGATGTCGCGCTTGCGCCGGCTGACGTCGCGCTGCGTCGCATAGTCGCCTTCCACAGCTTTGAAGATGACGGTGCCTTCGATGGGCTTGCCTTGCGGCAGGCGCACCTGGAACTTGTCGCCTACGGCGATGAAGCGGCCTTCCGTTTCGGGTGCTGCCGCGCGCACCCAGGTATCGCCGAAGTCGATGATGGTAACAATGGCCTCGCCTGGGCTTACGACTTCGCCCTGCCGCGTGGCGCGAACCGAAACCGTTCCGCTCACGGGCGCGTAGATATTGGTGTAGCCCAGGCGCGTTTCAGCTTCGGCCAGCTGCGCGCGAGCATTCGCCACCTGCGCCTGGTTGGCGGCGACATTGCTGGCCGCGGCGCTCTGCTGGTGGATGCGGGCCTTCGCCATGTTGAGACTGGCCTGCGCGGCATCGACGTTCTGCTGCGCAGTGTTGACCGCGGCCTGCTGCGCGTTCAATTGCTCTTCAGCGCGCACGCGGTCCTGATCGGAAGCAACGCCTTGCTGGGCCAGCTTCATGGTGCGCCCGGAGTCGCTTTGAATGCGCGCCAGATCCGCCTTGGCCTGCGCCAGCGTTGCCTTGGCCGCCGCGAGTAGCGCCTGCGCGTTCACCACTCCGCTGTTGGTCTCGCCCAGGGTTTGCGTCTCGGTCGCCTTCAGCGACGCAACTTGCATGTTGTAGGCGTTAATGGTCGCTTCGGCAGCGTTCTTCTGCGCCTCCAGTTCGGCGGAGTCGATCTCGGCAATCAGGTCTCCGGCTTTCACCTGCGAGCCCTCATCCACGGTGAGCTTCTCGATGCGGCCCGCAATCTTTGAGCTGACGATCACCTGGTTGGCATCGACAATACCGATCAGCACCGTGTCGCTGCTGCGATCGGTGGAATAAAAGAAGTAGCCGGTCGCCAGCAACACGAGTAGGAGAAGAAAGACGAAGAACTTGCCCTTTTTCATTTGCGCCTCCTGGGCGCGTCGCTGCCAAGCGCGGCCGTTTGCTGCGACGGACCGTTCGTGTCCCCAGACCGTTTGGCCACGTCGGCGGCCAGCTTGAGGCCGGCCTTGCGATCGACGAATAGAGCAGCCGCAATGAAGTCGAGCACCGCCGCTCGCCGCTCCAGAATTGCCTGGTGCGAGTACGGATCGCCCGGGCGAAGCCTGCGCAGAACCGGCGAGACCACGAAGTACCAAACGATAGTCGCTGCCATGGTGGGCGCGAACTGCGCGGGATCGACGGCGCGGAACTCACCCGCCTCAATGCCCTGCTGAAGAATTCCCAGCACGCGCAACGAAATCGGCTTTATGTACTGGTCCACAATGTGGGACAAGTGCGGCGAGCCCTCGCGCCCCGCGCTCATCATCTCGCGCCTGAAACAGCCGCGCGTAATGAAGACGACTCAGCCACCGAGTCGAAGTGCGCGCGCGCGTAAAGCAGGACGCGTTCGCTGGCGCTCGCGCCCGACTCGAGCGCGCGGCCAATACGCGCCTGCAACCGCTGAAAGAACTCGTCAAGCACCGCCGCGTAGAGCTCGTCCTTGCTGCGGAAGTAGTAATAGAGCAGCGCTTTGTTCACTCCGGCGGCAGCGGCGATGGCATCCATGCGCGCGCCCGCCAGGCCGTGTCCGGCGAACTCGGCCAGCGCACTCTTGAGAATGGCGCTGCGACTCGCTTCGCGGTCGCGTCGGCTGCCACGTGGAACTTCTGTATTTGCAATGATATCCATTTAACTAACCAGTTAGTTATATCAGGAAAATCGTGGCTCTGCAAGGGGATTTGCAAAGCGGAACCACCACTCTGCGTGCGGTGAACACGCGGCGATGTCCACACGCAAAAAAGGCAGGTCGTGATAACCTGCCTAGCTGGAAAACCTAATTATTCTTTTTACTAGTTCTGGGACGCACCCAGAGTTGCCTTCAAGTCTCTTTGAAACACGCGCCCAATGCAATCCACGAAGGTGGCCCGTGCTGCTGAAATTGGCAGGAATTCAACAGCAGGTGTCGGACTACCTGAACGAATCTTTGCGCCGTCATCTGGGCAGAAACGCGGGGACGCGAGCGCGGTACTCGCGAAAGGCTTCACCGAAGCGCTGCTCCAGTTCGACGTCTTCGCGATGGATCATCATGGCTCCGGTGAGCAGCGCAAAGGCGACCATGCCCGCCACAGCCAGCGATCCGGTACCCAGCATCCATCCAAAGAGTTCGCAGAAGTGCCCGAGATAAAACGGATGGCGCACCTTGGAGCGGATTCCGCCGGTGACCAACTCCTGGCGATGGGCGGCGGGCTCAAGCTCGGCTAATCCGATGATCTGGGAGCGCTCGAATCCCTGCCGCCCCGCCTGATACAACACGGCTCCCATCAGGAGAAAGAGCACCGCGGGCACCCACGACATCCAGCTGATATAGAAGTGGACATGGCGGAAGCGCCATCCGATGGCGAACGCCGCCAGTGCATAGACGAACCACAGCGGCAGCAGCGCCAGATAGGCGCGGCGGCCGGCAGCGCGCCAGCGCCTAATCAGAGGATGCACGGTCAGCCAGAACAGCGGGACGGTGGCATAGACCGAGCCGATGGCTAGCCCGGCGAAGTCGAGCAACGCATGCAGGTTCATGGACGAAAAGAATTGTAAGGCAGCGCAGTAATGGGCCGCTCTGCGGCGGGGAGGTTGGGTCGGGGCACGGGTCCGCTTCGCTTGAATTCGCTACCGTTCGGTCGCTCATGGACCAGTCTGAAGGATGGTTAACGCTAAGGTGCAGAAGAAGCTGAGGTCCTTACTACCGTCTTGCTAATTCCGACATTTTCGAAGCGATCGAAGACGCGAATCACGACGGTGTGTTCCGCCAGCTGGCTACGGGTGTGCGAGCGCTTCCCGCCCTCGGAAGGCTCGGGAGGCGCCGGCACCGTAGACGGTATCGAAACCTTGAAATCGTAATTCTCAATCTTGTAGTCGGAAATTTGGCCGACAGGCTCGGCAATCTGCCAGTCTCCGGCATCGATCGAGTATTCCGCGCGGGCGATGGGCGAGAAGCTATCGACCGCGCGAAACGTGAGGTGTACCTGATTGTTCTCAACTGAGGCATGGAGCGATTCGATGTGCGGCGGCGCATTGTCGACCTCGAAGCGCGGACTCATGGCTTGCCCGGTCAAGGTGTCTTCCGGCGAGTGGGAAGCCTCATCGGAGGCGACTACCAGGATGTTGTAGCCGCCATCGGCAAACAAGTCGGATTCGAGATTGACGTAACGATTTTCAACGCCGTCGCGCAGAAGCTTCCAGCGGCTCTCGCCATCTGCGCGGTAGTAAACCGAGTACACCAGATCGTCGTCATTGGCGTCTTGCGCCTTCCACTTCACGGCGATGGAATGCTTGTCGGGAACGGTCGGCGGGCCGGCGTCGAGCCCATTGCTCTCGGTGGCTGGGCTGGCGACAGCCATTCGCGCTCCCGACGGAATGCGAGCGCCGACGGTAACGGCCACGTCGTCCACCTCTGGCGCGACATTCTTGGGAAGGTAAAACAGAGTCACACTGTCGAGCGTCGAGGCAGGTGTGTTGGGGAACAGAACCGCCTTCCACTGCACATAGCGCGCGGATGGAGTTTGCGGAGGCACCTCGCTGGCCGGATCGACTTTCTTCCACGCACTCCAGTTGCGGTCAGGATTGTCGACATTGCCACTGCGGGCGTAGACCTCGAACTTGCCATTGCCGCGGACCTCCAGGCGTCCCCACTTGGAAAAGATTCGAGCGTCGAAAACATCGCTTTCATAGGTGCCTTCGTCGGCGGTCCCCGGCCCAAGCTCGAAGATCTTTCCCAGATTGCTGGTGGCGGCGTACATGCCACCGCGGGGAGCGCGAGCGAAGGCGGTGACCTGATTGGCGCTCGCCCTCACCAGATCGGTGTAGTCGCGGCCATTGATGGCGTAAATCCTACCTTTATTACCGGTGCCGGCGAGCAGACGGCCGGAGGCGTCAAAGGCCAGGGCATAGACGAGGTCTTCCTTGGACGTCCACAGCGTGCGTGGCGAGCCATCGGGAGAGATACGGTAGACTTCGGAGCCACCGAGGTTCGCGATGAGCGATGCAGGCAATGGCGCCAGCGACGGACTGGAGCTTGCAGCAGACGGCGCCACCGGCTGGGGAGTCACCACAACGACCGTGCCCGAAGTACCGGGTGGCACAGCCGGGCCGGGAGCGCTTGGGCTCGCACCACGCTTCTCACCCGCACCGGCGGCGTAGATGTTACCTTGCAAATCAATGGCTAGCGCCGTGATCTCCTTCTTCGGCGCGCTGTACAGAACAAAGGCCTCGCCCTTAGACGTTATCCGATAGACCAAGCCGCTGCCGTCGGTGCCCGCGATGAGGTTGCCGGAATTGTCCAGAGCCAGGGAGCGAATCTGCGCCTCGTCGCTCTGAAAGAATAGCGAGCCGCTACCGTTAGGATTCACGCGAAAGATCTCGCCGCGGTCGCCGGTGCCGACGTAGAGCTGCCCCGCCTTGTCGAGCTGCAAAGCCCAGATGTACTTGGTGTGCGGGTCGAAGAACACGCTTGCGCTGTAGGAAGAATCGACGGCGACGGCGGCTCGCGCCTTCTCTTCTCCGGCGCCGGATCTTGCACCCTCTTGGGCGGCGGCAATTTCCGCGGTGCTATGCGTGCCTTGGGAAGACTGGCCAGGAGCGGGGGCGCCGCGCACGATCTTGTAGACCTTGCCGTCAGGAGAAGTGGCGGCGTAGATGGATCCGTCGGGCGCGATCGCCAGTGCCTGCACCTGAAGCTCCTGGGCCGCGAAGATGATGCTCGCTTTCCCTGCGGGCGTGACCTTGTAGACCCGGGCAGGCGATCCCGCAGCGGCATAGATATTCCCTTCCGCATCCGCGGCCGCGTCCCAGAGATAGGCGGAGGGCGAAGTGTAGAGCGCGTCGAACGCTGGCGCAAGCGTCAGGCCGCCATCGCTGTTGATAGCAACACCGCGGGCGGAGCCTTTTTCGTAATCCTCGTACGTGCTTTGCACCCAGGTGCGGGTGGACTCAGCAAAAAGTATGGATGAAAACAGCAGTGCGAAGAAGGCCAGACGGAACAATCTCATCAGGATCCTGGTTGGGCAACGTCAAGCAGGGCTGAAGAAAGCGTACCACGGACGCTTGTCAAAGGCGCGCCATGCCCACAAGAGAGCGAATATGCCAGGACCCCACAGCTTGCAGAGTATCGAGAGCCCGCGCGGTTTTCGCTCCACGAGACAACTGCAGCTCCCTCGGCTCCGCTTCGCTGCGCTCGGGATGACACGGGTCACCAAAGTATTGCTTTGTTTGCCGTGACAGGGCTATAGCCAGAGATCTTCAGTGGTTTCATAGGAATCGCCAAAGCGGTGGTTTTATCCTCGGTGTCATCCCAAGTGACGACCCCGAGCGCAGTCGAGGGGGAGGAGCCGAAGGACCTGCAGTTTCTCCCCTGGCCCAAACCGCGCGGGAGACGACAGACGTTACGCGGATGTATGAGCGGCTGCTTTAGGGGGCGGAAAGCGTTGGGCTCGTCGTGTACGACTGCAGCTCACCCTTTCCGCCCCTCGGTTCTTATCGGGGTTTACTCATTCTGTTCTCAATTCCCAGCGTGCAATCGGGATTGATGTTCTGGATGTAGAGATTGGAATTGCCGTCGCGGTAATCCTGGAATGCGACGACGGTATTGTTGTTGGAGGAGATCGCCGTCCAGGGGCGCGACTTCTCGGCGAGCACAGAGCTGACCGGGAACTGCGCGCAATACGTCGTGCCGTCATTGTTCAGCCGCACGCCCTGAAGGGTGCCGACTTGGGTGACCTGCTGATCGACCCAGAAGACAAACGCGCCATCGCCGATCTGCACCGTGCGCTCGGAGATTTCGGCGTTCCCCTGCAAAGGAACGATGACCAGTCCCGTGTCGCCCCACTGCCGCGCTCCGGTGGAGTCGAATTTCTGGGCATAGACGCCGCTCATGCTCTGCACCGAATCTTCTTCTTCGTAAGAGACGAAAATCTCCTGCGTCGAGGGATCGTAAGCCGCCGACGGCGATACGCGAATCTGCGAGGCGTTAGTAGAAGGCACGACCCCGTTGTGCGGGAACAACTCCGTTCCGTCCGCGCCGATGTGCTGCACGTGCACCTGCAGCGAAGGACTGCTGCTGTACCACGCAAACACCGCGCCGCCATTGCCGTCCGGAACGAAGCTGGGGAAATTCCCTAGCTGAAGCGAGCCACCATCCCACACGTGAACGTGGCCGGCGCCCCAAAGCAGTTTCCCCGAAGCCGAAAGTTTGTTGGCGTAGAGATAGCGATTGCTACGGAATCCCGTGTCGCGGCTGAACGAAACGATCACCGATCCATTGTCGGAGGCATGTAAATCCGACACCGTGTAGTCCGCCTTGTTTTCGCTCAGAATGATGCCGTTATTCTGAAGTGCGGTCGAAGCCCATTGGGGCTTTCCATTGGCATCGAACTTCTGCAGCACGATAAACGAATAGGTCGGGCCGTAGGCGGTCCAGGCCACTACCACTCCGCCGTCGCTGGTGCCCGCCACTTTTGGCTGATGGGCGTTGGGACTGCCGCTGGTAAGTTGGATCCCGTTTGGTCCCCACAACTGGTCGCCGCTTGGACTGACCTTGGTGACGGTTACCTGCTGACTGGAACCTTCGCGCGTATCCAGGAAAGCCAGCAATGCGTTGCCCTGAGTGTCGATGTCCAGGCCGTAGTCCTCGGTGGAGCTGTTCGTCAGTTTAGCGATTTGAATACCGTCGTGCACGAACTGCTCGTACCCGTTCAAATCGAGGCGCTGGAGATAGGTGTCGTAGCCGTGGGGCGGCGGGTCCAGAGGATTGTTGTTGAACCAACTGACGAAGAACCCGTTGTCGGCCAGCGGAACAACCTTGGGCTGAACCTGGTCGGCGTCAGGAATATCGGACAGTGCGAGGTTCTGGTTGGGATCGCTCGACCACTGGCCCCAGGCGCTGGTGGTGAGGGTGAGGGCGAGCACGACGAGAATAGCGATGAAGTAAGGCTGCAAGCGAAGGTTCATCTTGTCTCCTATGAGATGTTGACCCGGGCTGCCGGAATTGGCTGGAAAGGCTGGGGAAGTTTCACGAAGCGAGCAGACGTGTCCCGCAGGTGTGAGCAAATTCAGCAGCGCGGATTCGGCGGCAACGATAACACAAGGACGAGGACGTGAACAGTCCTTCCACGTTATGTCCTTCCACGTTATGAAGCTCGTGCCACAGCTTTAGGACATAAGTTCGGCGTCTCGAATTCTCGCCAACGCTCGGCATGACAGTCCGGGAGATCATTGCATTAAGACATTACTTACCAACACGGAGGAAGCGCTCGTCGCAGCGCGAAGAACTGAAGGTGCCCCGACTGCGCGCGAGATGACACGCGAGGGGAGCTAGGGCTCGTCCACTTCCGCAACCGGAGCGATGGCTTCGTTGAAACGCTCGGGGTGGTTGATGCTAGCGCTGGATTCAGCGTTATCATTCTCCGGCTTCACCAACGCCGGGTCCGCCTCGGTGACGGGTGTGCTCTCGCCGGAGATGCCGGCGTCCGATGCGACACGCGGTTGCGATTCGACAGGTGCCTGAAACAGCTCGCTCTGCGGGTCGCCCAGCTTCTCGAACTCCTCCATGCTGGGCAGCTCATTCACTTCGTTCAACCCGAAACGCAGCAGGAATTCTTTCGTCGTCTTATAAAGGATGGGCCGACCGATGACCTGCTTGCGCCCGGCGGTGGTGATGAGCTTGCGATCGAGCAGCGTGGCGATGACGCCGGCGGAATCCACGCCGCGGATTTCACTAATCTCCGGCACCGTGACCGGCTGTTTATAGGCGATGACGGAGAGGGTTTCCAGCGCCTGCAGCGATAGGCGCACCGGCGGCTTCAGGCTCTTGGCGAAGTTGACGACCACGTCGTGATGCTCGGGTTTGGTGGCCATCCGATAGCCGCCGGCGATCTGGCGGATCTCCATGCCGCGATCGGGAGACGCGTATTCGGCGACCAGTTCCTCGAGCAGCAGGTCGATGCGATCCTTCACGCGCCGGAGGTCTTCTTTGTCGGAAGAGTTGCTATCGCTGGCGGCAGGTTCGCTAGAGGCCCGCGCCACACCTTCGCTCGGTTGGATGGGCTCAGGCGCGGGAGGAGTGGCGGCGGACTCCTCGAATTCGATGGTTTCTTCGTCGAGGTTCGCCTCTGAGGCAGGCTCGGCGACGAGTTCGTTGAGTGCGAGGCGCGCCTGTTCCTCGGCGCGCAACTCGTCGAGCACGGCGTCCTTGAGGAGCGCTGCGAGCTGGTTGAGGGTGACCGGTTCTTCGGTCGCGTAGATGATGGCTTCGAGTTTGGCTTTAACGCTCATTCGTATGTAGCAGGAGTTAGCTCCCGCGAACTATCTTGCATCGTTGTTCTGAGCGGAGTGAGTCCCGCTTTGCGGGACGAACGCAGTCGAAGGACCGCTACAGCAGCGGAAACAGCAGCCATAGTCCTTCGACTCGTCGCTTCGCTCCACGCTCAGGATGACAACCCAAGAAACTCCGCAAATCCGTATACCTTGCTCATCGCCAGTCATCATGCACCGGCGAGCTCTCGCCCATCAGGCTATCGAAGTTGGTGTGCTTCTTGAGCATGATCTCGCCGAACACATGGTCCTGCCGGGCCAGCACCGCCTGCAACCGGATCAACTCCAGGATTGCTAAGAACGCGCACACCAGCGCGGCCTGCGAGTTCAGGTTGTGCAGCAGCTGTTTCAGGCGGACGGGCCGATCTTCGAGCGCAAGCCTCCGGCGAACGTAGTCGATCATCTGCGAGACGGTGACGTTTTCCTCGGCCACATCGAAGGTGGGGCGATTCCGGGCGCGGTCGAGTATCTTCTGAAACGTCTTCACCAGATCGACCACATCGGCGGCTAACTCGGGCTCGGTTCCCTCGGCCTCGCGAAATTCTTTTAGCGCGGGATTCGACCAGACAGCTTCCTCAATCTGCTGCTTCTGCAACAGCATCTGCGCCGCAGTCTTGAACCGCTCATGCTCGAGCAGGCGGTTGACCAGTTCGGCGCGCGGGTCTTCCATCCCGGCAGGCGCATCCGGGTCGCGCGGCAGAAGCATTTTCGACTTGATGTGAATCAGCAGCGACGCAGTGTAGATGAACTCAGCAGCGACATCGACGTCGAGCTGCTTCATGCTTTCGACATACTTCAGGTACTGCGCTGTGATCTTAGCGATAGGAATGTCGTAGATGTCGATGTCCTGCTTGCGGATTAGGTCGAGCAGTAGGTCGAGCGGGCCGTCATACACCTGGCCGACGAAGACCGAGAAGGCCGACTCGTCCTCCCGGCGCGCCACGGCTTTGGAAGCGGCTGGTTGGATCTCAGTTGCTGGCTGCGGTTCAGTCATCCGTGTTCATCATCTCATAGCCCGTGGGTACCCCGACCACCGACGGCAAAGGCCTGTTCCGTCCCCCGGACCGGCACATTAGGCTGGAGACCTTAACGATGAAGGAGATCGATGGTAAGCAAGCGAAGTGCCCGCGTGAACCAATGCCAGAACCCATCAGGGTGGCTGGGCCGATTGATCTTATGGAACATGAATTCGCGGCATTCCAAAGTTACAGACTGGGGTTTGTCTCACGTTTCCATACAAGAGCAGCACGTAATCCTTGACATCGGTTGTGGAGGCGGCAGAACAGTGAAGAAGCTGGCGGGCATGGCCGCGCAGGGAAAAGTCTGTGGCCTCGACCATTCCGCGGAGAGCGTCACCTTAGCCACCCGAGCAAACAGGCAGTGGATCGACAGCGGCCGAGTTGATATTCGGGAAGGCTCCGTCTCTCAGATGCCATTTGCGGCAGACAGCTTTGACGTCGTTACGGCGGTGGAAACTCACTTCTGGTGGCCAAATTTGGCGGCTGACATGCGCGAAGTCCTGCGCGTCCTAAAACCGGCAGGCAGGCTGATCGTCGTCGCAGAAGTCTACAGGGGAGCCAATACCATTACTGCGAGGATCATGGAGAAACATCTTCCATCAGGAATGACATCCCTGACGGCCAACGAGCATTGCGAGCTCCTTGCCAATGCTGCTTTCGTGGACATTCAGATCATTGAGGAGCCCGTCAGAGGATGGATCTGCGGCATGGGCAGGAAATCCACATTGCCGAAAGGCTCCTTATGATGCTCAGAAAGCAACTGAACCGGACCCGCAGGGCGTGTTGATTACGCTGGGTAGTGGAAGTGCACCAGGTGCTGTGAGGCGATGCTGGAGCCATTGCGGGTCGCCGGGCGGAAGTGCCAGCGGCGCAGCACGGCCAGCACCTTCTCGTCGATGCCATACCCGATGCCCTGGGCGAGCTTCAGGTCGGTCACATTGCCCTGCTCGTCGATGGTGACCTCGACAATGACATCGCCGGAGACTCCGGGAGGCAGATCAGAGCGGGCGACGGGAGGATCGGGGAAAACCTGCGGCAACGCCGGCATAACTGCCGGCCCGGTGAGCGGGGTTCCTGGAATGTGCACGCCGTAGGGCGATCCTGCGCTGGCGGTAATGTCACGGGCGTCTGACTTCGTCTCGGCCGGCTCCTCGCGCTGGGCGGCGACGCGCTTGGGCCGCGAAGCCACTTCGTGGTTTGGCGCTGTGACCTTCGCGATATGAAGCGGCGCCGACTCGTGAGCGCGTTCTGGACCAAGCGGCGCGAGATAGATGACGCTTCCCGAAGAATACGGCGTACCCAGCGCGACCTCGTGCGGAAGCAGCATTGCCGGGGGACGGTGCCGCACCATCACCAACAGAACCAGAACATGCGCCACAAACGACAAGAGCAGCGCGGTGTTCCAGGGATTTCGCGTTGTGGGTTTCAGCTCTTCGAACATGGCCCACCTGAGATACAGCTTCGACTTTCGGGGTGGGATACGGTGAGCAAGCTTGTTACGTTCTGCTCTTCGCCTTTCGCTCTTCGCCAGAGGACCAGCAGGTCTAAACCCATTCCCTAGCGACAAGCCCGCTCTAAATAAACCGTGTCATCCCGAGCGACGAGTCCGCTTCAAATAAACCGTGTCATCCCGAGCGACGAGCCCGCTTGCGGGCGAGGAGCCGAGGGACCCGCAGTTCGCTCGCAGCGCCCACTACCCCTGCGTTGCGAAAACCCCACCTTCCGATGCTAATCGATTCCGATGGAGCCCAGCAGGTCGCAAATCTCGGAAGCTTCCACGCGCAGCCGCCTGCCCGACTGCAGCATGTCGGTGATCTCATCGAAGCCCTGCATCAGTCGCAGCTTCACCGCCGCGTAGCACTCCGGCTGGCTCAACGTGCGCCCATACGCGGCCGACCAGGCTTGCCTTGCCCGAGGTCCGAGAAACACGCTCACCGCAAAGGTGGTCTTGCGGTCGGACGTCACATCGAAAATGTATTCCGTCGCGGGCGATTCGGGGTCGGAAGCCAGGGCGTCGCGCTGTCCCACAAAGTAGTACTGATAGACATAACCGGTTTGGGCAGTATACGTCTTCAGGCGACGGACGGTCATCACGCTCAGGGCTCTGCGGGCGCCTCGCGCAGCCGGGCGGCCGCGGCCTCGGGCGTCAGCGGTGACGAGTAGACTTCCTTGAAGGTGTACGACTTCTCTTTCGAGCCGAGAATGGGCAGGATCTCGATGTGCCAGTGATAGTCGTCGTCAATCGTCTTCCAGAAGCCCAGCGACTCAGAGCGGTGCAAAGTGTTGGGTGAAGTGTGCAGCACCATGTGAAATCCGTCGGCGATGGCGCGGATGCGATGTAGGGTACGCCGTAACACCGCAGCCAGATCGCGCAACGCGCCGGACTTGGTTGCGGTGCGCTCAAAGTAGGCCTCGTGCAAACGCGGAGCAATCCAGGTTTCGTAGGGCACACGCGGCGCATAGGGGCAGGAAGCCATGTAGTCGCCGCGAACTTCGATGAGGCGGGTCTTCTGCTGCTGTTCCTGCGCCAGAATGTCGCAAAAGACGCAACGCTCTTTCAGGCGGTAGTGCTCACGCGCCGCGCGCAGCTCATAGAGAACGCGGCGGGGCACAAACGTTGTGGCGACGATCTCAGAGGTGGGGTGGTCCCACTGTTGCCCGGAGAGCCCGCCAAAGTTCTTGAAGACGGTGACGTATTTGAAGCGCAGGTCTTTCTTCAGGTCGTCGATGCGGCTGCCGAGTAGAGCCAGGTACTCCTCGATCTCGCGATCGTCGGCGTTCCACAGGTGGCGATCGTGCCGCGTATTTTCGACGATAACTTCGTGCGCCCCGACCGCCTGCATGCGATCGTAAAGGCCGTTGCCGGCACGCTCGGGTTCGCCTTCAATGCGATAGATGGGACGTGGATGCACCACGGCGCGAGCCGCCCAGGGATTGCCGTTGGCGCTGGGCACGAACGACACGACCTGCAGATGCTGCCCGCCTTCGGGACAAAAGGGGCATCCGTAGTCGTGAGCGCTCCCTTCATCGGGCTCGTCGCCGGTGATCACCCAGGAGCGCGTAATGGGGTCTTTCCGAAGTTCCATCTACTGATTACTTTACTTGGGCGCCGCATCGGATGGCTAGGCCGCTGCTAAAATTGAAGGGTGTCCCGCCCAATTCGGCTCATCGCCATCGATATCGATGGCACCCTGCTCGACACCAAAGTGCAACTTTCCGAGCAGAACCGTGCTGCCCTGCAGCGCGCGCATGAAGCCGGGATCGAAATCGTTCTGGGTACGGGCCGCCGCCATAATTTCGCCCTGCCCATCGCCCAGTCACTTGGCTTCGACCTGTGGCTCATCAGTTCCAACGGAGCGGTCACGCGCTCTATACAAGGCGAGTTGTTTCATCAGGACCCGCTGCCCCAGCCGACGGCCCTGAAGCTATGCCGGCTGATGGGCGCCTACCACGATTACATGGTACTGACGTTTGACCGCGAAGGGCGGGGCGCCATTGTCTGTGAAAATCACGAACGCCTCTACGGGGTGATCCAGCGCTGGATGGAGAAGAACTCACCTTATATCGAGTACGTCAGTCCAATCGAGAAGGCACTGGTCACCGATCCGATTCAGGCAATGTTCTGCGGGCCCATCGATCTGAGCAAACGCATGGTGGAAAAGCTTGACTCCTGCGACTTCCGTTCCGAGTTCACGCTGTTGCGGACGCAATACGACTACCGCGACCTGTGCATCGTTGACCTGCTGAATGCGGGCTGCTCGAAGGGACATGCTCTGGAGCGCTGGTGCAACCACCGCGGCATCGACCGCACGGAGGTGATGGCCATCGGCGACAACTACAACGACGTCGAGATGTTGACCTTTGCCGGCCACCCCGTCATCATGCAGAATGCTTCGGAAGACCTGAAGCAGAGCGGATGGACGGTGACGCTGCACTGCGATGAGCATGGCGTGGCTGCCGCCATCGAGCAGGCGCTGGAAAGGAACGCGACGATTACGAATGCGTAGGCTTCTCTTCCCCACGCTGATGTTGATGTTTTCCGCGGCACCGTTGCGTGCGGCGGAGATCGCCAACCTCAGCAACGGCTTCAGCATTCGTCATGAGCGGCACGAAATCGTTGGAGCCATTACGCGGCTGTATACCAGCACAGACCAGAGCAGCTACATCGACGTACCGACGGTACAAGTCGCAGGCTTTGAGCCCGCGCCTCCGGAGCCGCAGCAAATCGTCGAACCGGCGAAGACCCTCGATCTGAACGAAGTGATTCGCGAGGTCAGCCGCCGCAGCCAGCTCGACGCCGACTTCATTGCCAGCGTGATCCGCGCGGAAAGCGGCGGCAATGCGCATGCGGTTTCGCATAAAGGTGCACGCGGTCTGATGCAGTTGATGCCCGGAACCGCCGACCAGCTGGGAGTGAAGAACAGCTTCGACGCTGCGGAGAACGTGGACGGGGGTGTGCGCTACCTGATCCAACTTCTGCAGCAGTTCCATTACGACGTCGCGAAAGCGCTGGCGGCGTACAACGCCGGCCCCGAACGAGTCGCGCAGTATAAAGGCGTTCCGCCGTATCGCGAGACGCGGGCCTACGTGGCGCGCATCATTCGCGACTACAACCGTAAGAAGCTGGCGGAGCAGAGGCAAGCGCATTTGGCCATGTCACACGCACCGCAGACGGGGAGCCCAAGATAGTGCTTCAGCCTTGACGCGCCGACGGTTTCCGTTTCTCCTCAGTAAGACGCCCAATCGATACCTCCGACTTGTGATGAATAAGAAGCGCATCCTGATCATGCTCCTGGTTCTTGCCGTGCTGTGCCTGCTGGTGTATTTGCAGGTGCGAACCTGGAAGCGGTTCGACTGGCAGACGTTCGCTCAACAAAGCGCCCACGTAAATTGGTCGTATGTGGTTCTCGCCATCGCACTGATCTACGTGGCATATGTGTTCCGGGCTGTACGATGGCGTATTTTCCTCAAGCCCATTTGTGAGACGAAAACCGTCCGCATGTTGGGACCGCAATACGTAGGCTTTGCCGCCCTGGCTCTGCTCGGACGTGCCGGAGAAGTTATTCGACCTTACATCATTGCCAGGAAGGAGAACCTGACGTTCTCCTCTCAGATGGCAGTCTGGACGGTCGAACGCATCTTCGACATGGGCGCATTCGCCATCCTGCTCGCCTTGAGCTTCCTCTCACCGCACCTGCGCACAGTGAACCACTATCGGGAGTTCCGAGATGGAGCTTTTCTCCTGCTCCTGCTCATTTTCGGCCTGATCGCCGCCGCCGTGGTCATGCGAAAAGCGGGTGGCCCGATAGGGAATGTCGTGCATCGGCGCCTCCACCCCATCGCTCCCCACATAGCAGCAAAGCTGCGAGACAAGATCGCCGCATTTAGTGCGGACTTAGAAATCGTTCGGGACCTGCGTTCCGCGATTCAACTCACGGCTCTCAGCATCGGAATGTGGGTAGTCGTTGCCATGGCTTATCTCTCCATCACACATGCGTATGCAGAACCCAAGCTGAATAGTCTGGGGCCGGCCAAAATCGTGCTGCTGATGCTCGCCAGCATGGTGGGGTCCCTGCTTCAACTGCCGGCAGTGGGCGGTGGAGCACAGCTCGCCACGATCGCAACTTTGCAGGACGGCTTTCAAGTCGCGCCAGAACTCGCCGTCAGTTGCGGGATGCTGATCTGGGCCGTGACGTTCATGTCCGTCATCCCCGCCGGTTTGCTGTTCGCACGGCGTGAGCACGTCTCGCTGCGCGCTATCGAAGAAGCCGAGGAGAAAGCAGCCGCGTTGACGCAGTAGGGTGACAGATCCGTGGCGAGTGGAAACTGCAGATCCCTCGGCTCCGCTCGGGATGACACCCGTTAGAGCGAGCTCGCTCAGGATGACAGCGGGAATTTAGACACTATTGTCTGGAAGGGCTGCGGTCCAACCTGCCGCTTGCAACTGCTCGCGGATCGTTCCTGGTGAGTTGGCGCAGATTCCTGCCATGCCGAGTTCTTTGGCGGCGTCCGTGTTGCGATCCTTGTCGTCGATAAAGAGCGCCTCCCTCGCATTCACCTTCAGACAATCCAGGCAATGCTGAAAAATCTGTTGATCGGGCTTAGCAAACCCCAGCTCCGCCGAGAGAACACAGCAGCGAAAGTCGGCGATCCACGCGAGCTCCGAACGCACCACCCTTGCCATGTCGGCATGCATGTTCGACAGCACGGCGGTCTGAATGCTTTCGGCGCGCAATTCCGCTGCCCAGCGCAGCATGTGCGGGTTGATGTTGCTCCACATCTGCACGTCGGTGCGCCGCAGCCAGTCGATCTGCTCCGGCGTAAGCTGCGCGCCGGCATCTCGGGCCACCCTCGACCAGTAGTCCTCCGCAGAGAGCTCACCACGGTCATAGAGATAACGTTCCGCGTAGTAGAACTCACGGAACTTCTCGGGCGTGAGGTGCAGCACTGCGGCCATGGAGGCGATGGTCCGCGGAGGCGGCGGATAGGAGAGCACTTCGCCGAAGTCGAAGATGACGGCACGGACAGCGTGGCCATTCAGTTGCGCGGGAGCAGGGGGCATGCTTTGACCTTATCAAGCCTTGCTGGAGACGAGAACCCCAATGGATATTCCGCAAACTGCAGGTCTCTCGGCTTCGCTGCGCTACGCCTCGGGATGACGCAGCGCGACAGCGATGAACCGGGAGCGATTTCCAGAGTCTCAAAAGGCGCTGTGAGCAACATCACAAGATCTCGTGATGTCTGGTATATGTCCCCGGCCGGACGAGGAGTATTTCTAATCCTGTAAACAAATTCAATTCTGTCGGGAAGCAGAAATGAAAGACCTAAACAAGAAGTGCTGGCGGGAGAAAGTTACCGCGGAAATCACTCTGGCGCACCTGCAACATTTTGCCGCCGAATCGGGAAGTCACATGAATGCCGATGAGGTCGCAGCGTTCCTCAACCAGGACGGCCGGGCGCACGGCATGTGGGTGCACATGATGCAGGCCGGAGAAGATTACATGAAGTCCATTCTTGAACAGAAGATGGTCGCAATGCACGTCGTGAAACAGGCCCCGACGCACCGGGCGCTGGTTCAATGAGCCTCATCCTCCTCTCATAACGCCACGACGAGAACTAGCTCCATCTTCTCCCGTAGGGCTGCGACGAGCAGCCCTTTCGGGTTTTCTGCCAGCCGAAGTTCCTACCCTCAAAGAGCTGCTGCCCTCGCAGATTCACTGGATTCCATCATAATCGACAATAATTTTGCCTGAGCTTGCCTGACCGAACCGACAACTGCCGGCGCGCCAATTAGCGTCATAATACTTACTGGATTGCACCACGAGCAATTTGCCAGCCACCGGGTACAGCAGCACGGCGAAGTTTTGGTATTGAGGTCTATGTGCCTTTCCCCGCCAGCACGCCGCCTCGAATCCTCTGCGTGGACGACCGCGTCAGCTCGCTCGAAGTGCGACGAGCACTATTGACGGCCATCGGCTATGACGTCCTGATTGCCAGCGATCCACCGAGCGCCCTGGCGATCACCGAAACGGTGGACGTAGACTTGGTGGTGCTGGACTACAGCTTCCCCGGTTACGTCTCCGGCGATGAGCTGGCACGTGAGCTGCGTGCCAAAAAACCCGGCCTTCCCCTCATCATGCTATCGGGATATCCTGACCTGCCTGACAGTGCTGTCGCCAGCGTCGATGCCCTGATTATTAAAGGGGTTGGGGGGCCAGTCGATCTGCTGAAGACCATCGCCCGACTTCTGCCCTCCGTAAAGCACCGCTAGAGCTGCCGTCTGCTCAACGCACGGCCGGAGTTACAGGCCAAGGGCGAAGGGTTCGTGCAAGACTTGAGATCCGAGGGCTGGCAACACCCAGGCTAAGAGCAGCGCCGCGGTCTAGCCGACCTTTTCGCGGGGGGTAAACAGGCCGGACTCTCGGGCCGCCTCGTCACGGTGGCGTCGAGACAGCTCGAGAAAATGGTTGCAACTCTTCACCAGCTCTCGAGTGCTGTTGCGCAGCGTACGGGTCTGACTCAACAATTCCACCGACAACGCGGCATTCTTCAGGATGGTATGCCGGGTCTTTTGCGCGTCATTGCTTCCATCCTGGCGATGGGCCCATTGGTCGATCTCAGGCGGGAAGGCCAACACTACGCCTTTCCTTGAGCCAGAAGGACGGTGAACCGGAAGGCCCGAACAGCGTTCCCATCGCTGCACAGTCCGGACGCCTTTACCAAGATAGCTGGCAATTTCCTTCCAAGAGCCTAGAACGACCTGCACTGAGAGCTCCTTGACGGGGAATATCGGGTGACCGGGTGGCGCTATCTGACGCTCCCGTATGTCATAAGAGTTAGTCTCGCGACACGTGATTGTCAAGAGCCATCAACGTTCACCAAAGTGAAAAGATGGTTGCGACGGACGCTAATCCTCATTGCAGGTTGTTTTTTGCTTCCTGGGGCAGGACCGCCTGACACAACTGCAAATGACATTGCCGCCGTCTCAAAGCGTCAGTCGATTGTTCCGTCGACCATTGCAATACTGCCTATAATCAGAACGGGGGAACCCGGTGCGTAGTGCTTCCAAAGCGGCGGCGGTCAGCGGGGCCGGCAACGGCGGGGATCCCCTGGCGCGATATGCCATCGTCGCGATCGGCGGTTCGGCTGGGGGGCTGGAGTCGGTTCGTGTGATCCTGCACGGACTCCCTGCAGACTTCGCTTCGCCTATTCTGGTGGTCCTTCATCTTCATCCCAAGTACACCAGCCATGTTGCTGAGATTCTGCGCCGGCAAACGGGTCTGCAGGTCAAAGATGCCGAGGAGGAGGAGACGATCGCGGGCGGGACCGTCTACCTGGCGCAGCCCAACCGGCATCTGCTGGTGGACCGGGGAGTTATCCAGCTCTCGGATACGCCTGCAGTAAACTTCAGCCGGCCGGCGGTTGATCGGACCTTTGATTCCGTAGTGAAGACCTACGGATCGAGAGTGATTGGGGTCGTACTGAGCGGTTCCGGCAAAGACGGCTCGGAGGGTTTGCGCGCCATCAAGGAAGCCGGCGGATTCGCGATTGTCGAAGACCCGCTCACGGCGCGCTTTCCTGGCATGCCGACGGCGGCTGTGTCGGCCTCGAGTGTCGATCGCATTGTGCCGCTCAACGATATTGCGCCCCTGCTGGTGGAGTTATCCGGTTCATTGCGGGGGTCTACCGGTTGATCAAGTGAAGACCTGACATTGCAGGAGCTGGTCAATGAGCTGGCTGCGGCGCAAGGTCCCGACTTACGAGGATATAAGCAAGCCAGCCTGGAGCGCCGGGTCCGCCGGCGCATGTCCGAGGTGGGAACTTCCACCTTCCGTGATTATCTTGCCTGGGCGCACACCAACCCGGCGGAAAGCCTCGGCCTGCTCAACACAGTTCTCATCAATGTCACCGAGTTCTTTCGTGATCCGCCGGCATGGCAGTGTCTGCGTGACGACGGGCTGCGGCTGGCGCTCAGCGAACTGCAACCGGGCGATCCGCTACGCATCTGGAGCATCGGTTGCGCTTCGGGAGAAGAACCTTACTCGCTTGCCATGCTGATTTCCGAATACCTTGGCGCTTCCCTGTCTGACTACAACATCAAGATCTACGCAACCGATATCGACGAAGATGCTCTGAACATCGCTCGCCGGGGGGAATACGCGGTAGAAAAGTTGCGCCGCATCCCCGCGCAGCTCAGGGAAAAGTACTTCACCGGCAGGGGATCGATCCAGCGCGTGGGCCGCGATATCCGGCGCCTGACCATCTTCGGCCGCAGCAACATTGCCAGCGATGCGCCTATTTCCCATTGCAATCTTGTGGTTTGCCGCAATGTCCTAATATATTTTGATTCCAAGACCCAGGACCAGGTTCTGTCGCGCATACAGTATGCTTTGGAACCCGGTGGCGTGTTGTTCCTGGGCAAGGCGGAATCGCAGCTTGCGAATTACGCCGCTTTCCGGCCCATTATCAGCAGGTGGCGCATTTTTCAGAAGTCTCCTCTTGCAAAGGGCACGGACGGTAATCCTGGCGATCAAACGCAACCGCCGGGAACGGGAGATATGGAGATTGTGCAACACGAAATGGAGTCCCTACAGCTTTATCAACACTACATACTGGAAACCGTTAAGTCGGGCTTGATCGTTCTCGACAAAAACGGCGTCGTGCTGAGCCACAACGACGCGTTGGTCGAGGTTTTCAACTTGCCGGGCGAGAAGCTGATCGGCAAGCGACTGCAGAATACGGACCTTGCGTCCCGGTGCCCGGAGCTGATGTCCCGGCTTGAGGCCAATCGACGTACAACGGGCGAATTAGTTCAGTTCCAGTGCTCCACCGAAACCGACGGCGGGGAACGCGTCCTGAGCCTCGTCCTGCGGCCCGTCATGGACGGCGTCGAGAAGCACATCGGCACCGTCATCTACGCCGAAGACGTCACTGCCCGCGAACGCCTGCAGGACGCTATCAAACAGTTGGAAACCACCGGCGACCGGTTGCAGTCGGCCAATGAGGAGCTGGAGACCACCAACGAAGAGCTCCAGTCGACCAACGAGGAACTGGAAACCACCAACGAAGAACTCCAGTCGACCAACGAGGAGCTGGAAACCACCAACGAAGAGCTCCAGTCGACCAACGAGGAACTGGCGACCACCAACGAGGAACTGCAATCGCTGAACGAAGAGTTGGAGAACATGAATGAGGAGCTGGGACACCGCACGCAGGAATTGCACCAGCTCAACCAGCGCTATGCCGAGACCCTGAAGAGCATGCCATGGCCGGTCGCACTGGTAGACACTGCGGAGCTGATCCAGTTATGGAACGCCGCGGCCCAGCGCGTGTTTGGCGTGGGCGCAAGCTCGGTTGTAGGAGTGGGGATCGATCACCTGCCGGTGCAGGCTGAGGTTCGCAGCGCGCTCATACGACGTTATCGAAGCGTGCTGCAAAAAGGCAAAAGCAGCATTCTTCACACCCAAACGCTGCAGACCCCGCACCAACTCGGCGACTTCGACATTCACTTCACGCCCGTGTTCAATAACAGCCGCCAGGTAGAGGGCGTGCTGGTGATGTTCGGGCCGGTCAGCGAAGTGCCCTCCGCCTCAGCCAAAGCAGCGGCGAGCAGAAGAAAGCAGCAAAAAAACAAGCTCCCGCAAAAGCCGCCCCGAAATCCCGCCGGAGTTCCGGCAAGAACCGGAAATAATCAAACCGCTTATCTTTTCGCGACGTCCATCGAGTGCCACGAGACCATTTTCCAAAACAGAGAAGAGAAAGGATGTGCGGCGCGTAATGTCGTACCTCCGCTGCCTTTTACATGCCGCATCCGACGACAATAGATACGCGAGGAGGTCACTTTGTCGATTTTGCACGATGCGCCCGAAAAGGAGTTGATCGCGAGTGCCAGGAATGGCGACTCGGACAGCTTTGGAGAGCTCTACCGGCGCCACAACGGTCGGATTTTCTACCTGTGCTATCGCATGGTGAACGATACCGAACTAGCGGAGGACCTCACCCAGGAAGCCTTTGTCCACGCCTTCCGCCGCCTGAGCACCTTCCGGCAGGAATCCCGCTTTACGACCTGGATGCATCGCGTCGCGGTCAATACGGTGCTGATGTTCATCCGCAAACGCAAGAGCTCGATCCGCGAGTACCCGCTCGATCCCACGTTCGGCAGCGAAGAGGACGGGCCTTCTGAAGGACCGTTGTATGGCCAAGCAGACGACATGTTAAGCAGCACCACGGATCGTGTCGCTTTGCAGCGAGCAATCGCCGACCTGCCTCCGGGCTATCGCCTAATGGTGATCCTGCACGATGTCCACGGCTACGAGCACCAGGAGATCGCTGAAATCTTCGGCTGCACTACCGGTAATACGAAGTCGCAACTTCACAAGGCCCGGCTGCGGCTGCGCGCGGCGATTGGTGGCCGGAAAAGCGAAGTGGTGGCTATGAGCAAAGAAGCCGTCACGGCACAAAGCTGCCACGTCCGCCAAACTCGTAGAGATGTCCAGAGCGTTTAAGCGGGCAGCGTAAGCAGCAGCCCGACCCCCAGAGAAGAGCCGGATCTCGCGATCCGGCTTTCGGTTTTAGGTGTGTCATCCCGAGCGACAAATCCGCCGCAGGCGGATGAGGAGCCGAGGGACCTGCAGTTTGTCGGTGTCGCAAACGTCTTTCTTCGTGGGCGATGTTCCGGACAATGAGTCGAGCTCATAGCATGGGCAATCGGTTACGCTGTGCAAGCAAACTGCAGGTCCTTCGACTCGTCGCTCCGCTCCTCGCTCAGGATGACATCAAGGAGTTGTTTCTCTGGCGAAAAGCGAAAAGCCAAGAGCCGCTTTGCTGCTACTTCCCTTCTCCGGAAGTTTGCGTGGGAGCTTCATAGTCATGCGACAAGTTAGCTGCGTCGCGAACCTCGCGCATGGTGGCTTCGGCGGCATCGCGCGCCTTCGCCGATCCTTGTTCCAGCAGGTCCCAGGCTAGTTTGGGATTGGCCTCGTACTTCGCGCGCCGCTCCTGAATGGGGCCAAGCACCTTCCACAGATTGTCGGCAGCCCACTTCTTACACTCGATGCAGCCGATGCCGGCGCTGCGGCAGCCTTCGTTCACCTTGGCCATGGTCTCGGCGTCGCTAAAGATTTTGTGCAGGTCGCCAACGGGACAGACGTCGGGATTGCCGGGATCGGTTCGGCGAATGCGCGCCGGATCGGTCACCATGGTCTTCAACTTGGCGCGCATCGAGGCTTCCGGCTCGCTCAGCAGGATGGTATTGCCGTACGACTTCGACATCTTGCGGCCATCGGTGCCGGGAAGCTTGGCGGCGGGGGTAAGCAAAGGCTGGGGCTCGAGGAAGACGACATCGCGCCGCGGATCTTTGTCGCCTTTGCGCAGCTTGCGGGGATAGAACTGGTTGAAGCGCCGCGCGACCTCGCGTGTCAGTTCCACGTGCGGCACCTGATCTTCGCCGACGGGAACGAAGTTCGCCTGATAGATCAGGATATCCGCAGACTGCAACAGCGGGTAGCCGAGAAATCCATAGGTGCTGAGGTCTTTGTCCTTGATGTTTTCGCGCTGCTCTTTGTAGGTCGGCACGCGTTCCAGCCATCCCAGCGGCGTGATCATGCTGAACAGCAGGTGCAGCTCGGCATGCTGCGGCACGTGCGACTGGATGAACAACACGCTGCGCTCGGGATCGAGGCCCGCGGCGAGGTAGTCGATCATCACCTCGAGCGAGTTCTGCTTCACCATGCGCGTGTCGGCGTAGTCGGTGGTCAGGGCGTGCCAGTCGGCGATGAAGAAAAAGCAGTCGTACTCGTCCTGAAGGTTGACCCAGTTGCGCAGGGCACCCACATAGTTACCGAGGTGGAGTTTTCCGGTCGGTCGCGCCCCGCTCAGGATACGGCCCTTTTTCGGTTGAGATGAGTCGGACATTAGAGTCTCAAGAATAGATTCAGCAGCCCTTGGTAGAAGCCCAGAAAAGGTGTAATCAGAATGTTGATGATAGGCAATCCGATCCACGGGAGCACGAAGATGATGATCATCAGCCCGAAGTAGCCGAAGCGGTCGTACGTCTTCAGCGATTCATACGGCAAAAAATGACGAATCACATGACTGCCATCCAGCGGCGGCAACGGTATGAGATTGAAGACCGCCAACACAATATTGATCGTGATGGCCGAAGAAAACAGCTGTAAGAGTGGGCCGCCGATGTCGGCTCTCCGGAAATTCAACGGAATGCCGCGCGTACTTCCGTGGAACAGAATTGCGACGGCAACCACGGACAAGAAAGCCGTTAAGAAATTGCTGACCGGCCCGGCCACCGCCGTAAGGACGTCGTCGCGAACGATGTGCTTGAAGTTGCGCGAGTCAACCGGCGTGGGCTTCGCCCATCCAAATGCGGGAGCCCCGGCCAGCACCAGCACGGCCGGCACAAGAATGGTGCCCAACGGATCGATGTGGACGATGGGATTGAGCGAGACCCGGCCCAGCATTTTGGCGGTAGGATCCCCTAAGCGGTTGGCCATCCAGGCGTGTGCCGACTCGTGCACGCTGATGGCAAACAGCAGCACCACAAGCTGGAAAAACATGTCGACTGGGTCGAAGTGCATCGCGGGCTGAGGTTGATACTACCACGCACAACCCAGGGGCTTCGGAGCAGGTATGATGCTCGCTTGCCATGCATGTGCACGTCATAATCGCCCTGGCGGCGGTCGCCGCAGGCGCAGTGGCGTCCATCGCCGGCTTCGGCATCGGCAGCATTCTCACGCCTTTGCTGGCCACGTGGCTGGGGACGAAACTGGCCGTCGCGGTGGTCTCGGTCCCGCACTTCCTGGGAACCGCGCTGCGCTTCTGGCTGATACGCCGGCATGTCGATCGCCGCATTCTGTTGAGCTTTGGTATTACCAGCGCGCTCGGCGGCCTCACCGGCGCATTGCTGCACGTGTGGCTTCGCAGCGCGATTCTGGGCTATGTTCTCGCGGCCCTGCTGGTGTTCGCCGGAGTGATGGGCTTGACCGGCATGGCGCAGCGCATACGTTTCGGGCGTACCACGGCGTGGGTAGCCGGGGCACTCTCGGGTATCTTTGGAGGCCTGGTGGGTAACCAGGGAGGCATCCGCTCAGCCGCGCTGCTGGGCTTCGATGTCCGACGCGACGCCTTTGTAGCAACTGCGACGGCCATCGCGCTGCTGGTGGACGTGTTTCGTATGCCGGTGTATGCGGCAACGCAGTGGCGTCCGATCCTTTCAGCCTGGGAACTCATGCTCGCTGCGATCGTTGGCGTGCTGGTCGGCACCTTGATCGGGAAGCGAATCCTGGGCTGGATCCCCGAGCGCACGTTTCGGCTCTTGATCGCCTCAATCGTCCTGCTGCTGGGAGTCTGGATGTTCCTGCATCCCGGCGCATAGTCGCGACAAAGATGCCGAGGCTTCCGCAAGTTCGGGGGTGTCATCCCGGGCGAAGCTGAGGGAACTGCAGTTTGCCCGCTGGCCCAAACCGCTTCCGATGAGCGACCTCACGGCTGTAAACTCTCCCGAATGCGGCCGACGGCGCACTTCTGATCGTCCGTCGCGGCGCGAACTGCAGATCCCTCGGCTCCGCTCGGGATGACACACATTAAAAAAGTAGATGACACACGTTAAGGGTATTAGTGCGCTCCGCTCGGGATGGCAACCTGGAGAAGACCTCGAGGTTGCAATAAACCGCGTTTGCAGGTTCTTCAACCCATTTCCGTTGACCTTTAGTTGACCGAAGCAATGTGTCGGCCTAACATCGATTTGGCGTGATCGGGACCATCGACATGGTCGGCCAAACGGTTTCCCACTATCACGTTTTGGGCAAGCTGGGCGGCGGTGGTATGGGCGTGGTATACGAGGCGGAAGACACTCGCCTTGGGCGTCGCGTCGCACTGAAGTTCATTCCCGACAATCTGGTTAGCGATCACAAGTCGCTGGAGCGCTTCCTGCGCGAGGCGCGCATTGCCTCCCAACTGAACCATCCCAACATCTGCACCATCCACGACATCGGCGACCTCGACGGGCAGCCCTATATCGTCATGGAGAAGCTCGAAGGGCACAGCCTGCGTGACCTCCTGAACGGCCAGCCCATAGACATCGAGAAGGTGCTGGACGTGGGTGTTCAGGTGGCCGACGCGCTTGCCGCCTGCCACGCCAAAGGCATCGTTCACCGCGACATCAAGCCGGCCAACATCTTCGTCACCCCATCCGGACAGGCGAAGATCCTGGATTTCGGGCTGGTCAAAATTTCCACGGAACTTGGACGCGACAGTTTGGAAGACCTCACCCTCGCGGGCGAGATCTTCGGCACCACGGTTTACATGTCGCCTGAGCAGGCCCGGGGCGAAGAGTTGGATCCGCGCAGTGATCTGTTTTCCCTGGGAGTGGTGTTGTACGAGATGGCGACCGGCCACAAGCCATTTCGCAAGAACAATTCCGTGACGTCGCTCAATGCGCTGCTGAATGAAAAACCTCCCGCACCGCGCAAACTGAATCCCGCAGTGCCCGAGGACCTCGAAGGCATCCTCGGCCGTGCGATGGAGAAGGACCGCGGGAATCGGTACCAGACGGCGCTCGCCATGAAGGGCGATCTGCAATCGCTAAAGAAGGAGAGCGAGCCCGGACTCACCACAAGTGCACGGCTACGGCCGGCACTTCCCTACAAGCTGCGCACCAACACGTTCGAAGCACCCACGCGCCGCTGGCAGGTCTATGCGTTGCTGGGGGTGATTGCGCTTCTGCTCACGATTCTCGTTCCTATCGGGGCCTACTATGTGAAGCATCGCCCCGGCGCTCCCGGAGCGAAGAACACTATCGCGGTGCTGCCGCTGCGAAGCCTGAACAACGACATCAGCGTAGATTTCCTGCGCTTCGCGCTGGCCGATGAGCTGAGCAACACGCTGGCGCAGAACCGCTCGCTCGATGTACGTCCAAGTTCGATGACGCAGAAGTACGCCGGCAGTGACGTCGATCCGCAGCAGGCGGCCCGCGCTTTGCACGTCGCCACTATCGTGACTGGTCATTTCGTCGAGCGCGGCGACAGCCTCGTCGTGACGCTGGAGGCCATTCAAGCCAGCAACAACCGCCTCATCTGGCAGACGACGCTCACCTCACCCACGCAAGACCTGATCGCCCTGCAATCAAGCCTGGCGGCACAGGTGCGCCAGGGACTGCTTCCCATTCTCGGTATCGCAAAGGAAGCGCAAGAGGCGGGCTCTCGTCCGAAGAACCCCCAGGCCTACGATCTCTATCTACACAGCCTGGCCATTCCGCACGACCCGGTGGCGAACAAGGATGCGCTCGCTGTCTTGCAGCAAGTGGTGCAGATGGATCCCACATACGCTCCAGCATGGCAGGAGCTGGGACTGCGCAGCTACTACGACGCGACCTATTCGGATGGTGGCGAGAAGATGTTGCAGCAGTCGAACGATGCGTATGCACGCGCGTTGCAGCTCGACCCGAATTTGACGGTTGCCCTTGGCCAGCAGATCACCAACAGCGTAGAGCGGGGCGAACTGGGGAAGGCCTATGATGCGGCCAAGGCACTGCTCAAGAGCCGTCCGCAAAGCGCGCAAGCGCACTTCGCGTTGAGCTACGTTTTCCGATACGGTGGAATGCTGGAGCAATCGGCACGCGAGTGCAACGCTGCGCTCAGCCTCGATCCGGGCAACTACATGTTCCGCTCCTGCGCGTGGACCTTCATGGAGCTGGGGCAGACGCAGCGCGCGATGGACTTTCTGCGACTGGATGCCGGGTCGGAGTGGGCAGCGTACGTCATGCCTTCGCTGCTGCTGCGGGAAGGCAAAGTTGCGGAAGCACGCGAGGCGGTTAAACATATGCCTACCGCGCCGCGCTACCATCGCGACCTGCTGGAGGCCTGTCTTGGGCTTCGGCCCCCCGGCGATGCGGATCGAATTGCCCACGATCTGGAAACTACCAAGGCCAACGAGCTCGACCCTGAGCTGTTGTATTACCAGGGAGCGTGGCTGGGATATTGCGGGAAGAATCAAGTTGCGTTGCAACTGCTGCAAAGCGCCGTGGAGCGCAGCTACTGTGCCTACTCCAATCTGTTGAATGATCCCATGCTGTCCAAACTGCGCGCTGACCAAGCCTTCAATAAGGTGCTAACCGCAGCCGGCCAGTGCCAGGACGATAGCGGAGTAGGTCCTTAAGTAGCGCGCCTTTGCTCCCATTGGGCGTAGTGTCGTTTCGACTTTACTGCGGCCTCAGAACTTCCTCCGAAAACCGCGAGCGCAGCACCGCCAAAGGCTACTCCCGCTCTTATTCCCCACTAAGTTGCTCCCCCTTATTGATTTCAAGCGTGTGGGCGCACTTCGGTCGTGCTGGCATGCCCGCGCCAGTCGTTTATGACGATTAGTTGCTCTGCTAACATTGATGCCCCAACCCGCGTGCGCCGTTTGCCAGCCGCGCCGCGAGAAGCGTCCAGGATGCGAATATCCGGGCGTTGGTAAGTGACGCCAACTCTTCCGGTTGGAATGGCCGTCTTAGGAATCATGCCCACCCGTATAGAGGATTACGCTCTCATTGGCGACTGCGAAACCGCTGCTCTCGTCAGCAACCAAGGTTCGGTTGATTGGCTTTGCTGGCCTTCCTTTGCTTCTGCCGCCTGCATGGCCGCTCTGCTGGGCCGTGAGGAAAATGGGCACTGGCGCATCGCACCGGCGAAGGAAGCTCGCAGCCACCGCGCTTATCGCGACGGAACGCTCATCCTTGAGACCACGTTCGAGAACGACGAAGGCGCCGTGCTGGTTATCGATTTCATGCCTATTCGCGGCAAGTATTCCAACCTGGTGCGAATCGTCCGCGGCATTCGCGGCAAGGTGCGCATGTGCATGGAGCTGGTGCTGCGCTTCGACTACGGTTTCTCGGTTCCCTGGGTAACACGCCTGGACGACGGAACGTGGCGCGCCATCTCGGGACCAGACATGGTGGTGTTGCGCACCGATGCTCCTCTGCGCGGCGAGAACATGAAGACGGTGAGCGAGTTCACGCTGCCGGAGGGGCAGTCGGTGTCGTTCGTGCTCACCTACGCCGCTTCGTACGGCGACATTCCCCAGCCGATCACGCCGGAGCACGAACTGCAACTGACGACCGACTTCTGGACCGACTGGAGCGGCAAGCTTACCTCGCAAGAAAAGTACAACGGCGACTACACCGAGGCAGTGCGCCGCTCGCTCATCACTCTGAAAGCCCTCACCTATGCTCCAACCGGAGGCATCGTCGCGGCGCCAACCACTTCCCTTCCGGAACACATCGGCGGCCGGCGCAACTGGGACTATCGCTACTGCTGGTTGGGCGACGCCACGTTCACGCTGCTGGCGTTGATGAATGCCGGCTATTACGAGGAGGCCGGCGCGTGGCGCGATTGGCTGCTGCGCGCGGCTGCCGGGCGGCCCGATCAGGTGCAAATCATGTACGGCATCTGCGGCGAACGGCATCTTCTGGAATGGGAGGTGGACTGGCTGGCGGGATATGAGGGTTCAAAGCCGTTGCGCGTGGGCAACGCGGCTTCGAACCAGCTCTAGCTTGATGTTTACGGCGAGGTCGCCGATGCCCTGCTGCACGCTGAGCTTGGCGGATTGCCTTCGCGCAAGAGCGACCTCGACCTGCACACCTGTCTCACCGAACACCTGGCCAAGATCTGGCAAGAGCCGGACGAAGGCATTTGGGAGGTGCGCAGCGGGCGCAAACAGTTTACCTACTCGAAGGTGATGGCCTGGGTCGCATTCGATCGCGCTATCAAGTACGCCGAGCGATGCGGAGAAAACGGACACGTACGGCGCTGGCGCGAGCTGCGCGAAACTATCCATCGCGAGGTCTGCCAAAAAGGTTTCGACTCCCAGCTCAACAGCTTCACCCAGACCTACGGCTCGAAACGACTGGATGCTTCTCTTCTGCTGATGCCGCTGGTTGGCTTCCTGCCTGTCGAAGACGAGCGCGTGCGCGGGACCATTGCAGCCATCCAGAAGCACTTGATGCGCGACGGCCTGGTGCAGCGCTACGACACCTCAGCGCACGACGATGGAGTGACCGGCGAGGAAGGCTCTTTCGTGGCGTGCAGCTTCTGGTTGGTCAGCGCCCAGAATCTCTGCGGACGCCGTAAGGAGGCTCGCGAGCTGTTCGAGCGCTTGCTCTCGTTGCGCAACGATGTGGGGCTGCTGTCCGAAGAGTACGACACGCAGGCTCAGCGGCAGGTCGGCAACTTCCCTCAGGCCCTCTCCCACATCGCACTGGTGAACTCAGCGTTTGAATTTACCCGCGAAGTGAGTCCCGGCCAGCAGCGCGCACAGTCGAAGTCGGCTGCCACAGCATTAAAGGAGCGCTGAGCCCAGAAGGCCACCGACCGCTGCGACGGGCTCAGTCGCCCCCGACTTAATGCTGCGGAACGCCGCGTCCAGAACCAGTTGGTTGCGCAACCCGTCTTCGCCGCCGATCAGGAAATCCCGCCCTTCTTCGACCGCAATGGCAAAGGCGTCGAGCTGTAAGGTATAGGCATCGTAGTTCATGACTTCGGTACGCTCGACAAGTTCGATGCCGCGACGCAGCTCCAGCGCCACCGGATGCTCAACATTGAGAGCGTTTTCAGCGGACAGGATGCCGTTCTCGCCGACGATCTCAACGGCCGTGTGGTACAAGGCGCGCCCTGAGACCGCAAGGCTTGCCAGAGTCCCGCGCGAAAACCGCAGTACGCCCGCGGCAGAGGCCTCCAGCACCGAGTGCGAGTCGTATTGCGCCTGCAAGGTAACGCTCTCGGCTTCGTCGTCCAGGATGTAACGCAGCGCGTCGATACAGTGGACACCGAGGTCAGCCAATGGGCCGCCGGTCGCGAGCTTTGGGTCCTGCGCCCAGGTGCGCGGACTGCTGAGCATGGGAGCAACAAAGGCGGCCCGCGCCAGCAACGGCTGGCCGATTGCGCCTTGGGTCACAAGGTCGCGGAACCATTGCACGCTGCGCTCGAAGCGCATGTTGTGCGCCACTCCCAGCAACACGCCCGCAGTACCCGCCGCCGCGACCATCTTTGCTGCCTCGGCGCTATTCATCGCCATCGGCTTTTCTACCAGGACCGGCTTGCGGTAGCGTATCGCCTCCAGAGCATCCCCGAGGTGCAGTGCGTCGGGCGAAGCGACGAATACGGCGTCGACCTCGGGACAGGCGCAAAGCTCGGCGGTGGAAGTGAAGGCGTGTGGGATTTTGAACTGACGTGCCGAGTCCTGCGCGGCTTGCAGGTCGCGCCGGGAGAGGGCCGTTACCCGGCAGTGTTTCGCCTTCGCGAATGCGGGCATCAGGCGTTTGACTGCGTGGTGGCCAAATCCAGTAATTCCAAATCCAACCATTTGCGAACCATCCTGCCATCAAGTGCGCCCGGCGTGTAAAGAAATGTGTGCGGGAGAAACCTTGAGCGCGTCCGTGAGTTTCTAATTTTAGGAGCCATTCAAGCAAATCGCAGCCGTTGCTTAGAGAGGAGTCTACGATGCAAAAATCCGATACCAAGTGGTTGCTCGTGGTGCTGGCAGCCGCGATACTCTTCACCATCTTTGGCTTACCCTATTTTTCCCGCTTCGGATATGGGCTGTGGGCGATATTGGTGTACTTCTTCTTCTTTGTGGCCTTTCTTTACGGCCGGCACAACCGGCCGCCCAAACACCCGAGGTACCGTAAGATATCCTCTGCTTCTACGCAGAGGAACTGACTTGCCATCGACGCATGCCGCAATCCAGTCGCTGTATGTCGAAGGCCCCGCCGGACGGCTTGAAGCCCTGCTGAACGCAGGCGCTGCCGACGCCACCCACTCCGCGCTGGTCTGCCATCCCCATCCTCTCTTCGGCGGCACCATGCACAACAAGGTTGTCTTCCACGCCATGAAGGCGCTGCACTCCTTCGGCTTTCCAGTATTGCGGTTTAATTTTCGCGGCACAGGACTAAGCCACGGGACGCATGATGAAGGAGACGGCGAGCAGGAGGATGTGCGCGCCGCACTGGCGTGGCTGAAGAGCAGGTTCGGCTTGCCGATAATCTTTGCCGGCTTCTCTTTTGGAGCGGCTGTAGGTACGCGGGTGGCGTGTCCCAATCCCGACGTGCGCGCCATCCTGTCGCTGGGCACGCCAGTGGCGGCGGAAGGCCGGGCGTATTCGTTCGATTTCCTAAAGGACTGCCGCAAGCCCAAGCTATTCCTAAGCGGCGACCACGATGAGTTTGGCCCACACGTGGAGCTGGAGCGTATCGTCGCCAACGCAGCCGAGCCCAAGGAGTTGGTGTTCCTGCCCGGCGATCACTACTTCGCCGGACACCTTGAGGAGATGCGACTGACGATTGAGAGCTGGCTGGGAGAGCTGCTGTCACGGCCTCGCTGTCGGTATCGGCCCAAGCCGCCCCTACGAAAAGGCCAACCACGGATCGCCAGGGATCCACGCTGATCAGAAAAGCGAATCAGAAGGAATCGCGGGCCGTAAACTCCGATTCTGAACGAGGGATTGTGGTCAGACTTGGCCGGTACCTGACCGCCTCCGCATTGCGTCTCACCTGCGCAGGTACTAGAATCGCATGGTTTCGTAACCCGCTGTCTGAAGCGCCGGGGTAGCCGGAAGAAGACGAACCCGGGCACAATAACGATGACCGAGGCCGCTTGAAACAGATCGTCGCCATTTACCCCGGTAGTTTCGATCCGGTGACAAACGGGCACCTGGACCTCATACAGCGGGGGAGCAAGCTCTTTAATGAGCTGATTGTCGCCATCGCGCGCAATCCCGAGAAAGGCACGGCGCTGTTCGAACTGGAAGAGCGCAAAGAGATGCTGCGGGCGATGACGGCGGAGTGGAGCAATGTCAGCATTGATACTTTTGAAGGCTTGCTCGTGACCTACTGCATCAGCAAGAATGCCAACGTGGTGCTGCGCGGCATTCGTGCGGTAAGCGACTACGAATTCGAGTTGCAGATGGCGCTCATGAACCGCAAGATCGATCAGCGGGTCGAGACCATCTTCATGCTGCCGGCGGAGAAGTACTCGTACCTGAGCTCTCGTATCGTGCGCGAGATCGCGCATCTGGGCGGCCCGCTGACCAGCTTCGTGCCGGAGCTGGTTGCGGAGAAGCTGCGGCAGAAGGTGAAAGCGAACGGCGTAAAGAATAACCAGGTTTGAGTGGCCGACAATTTTTGATTGACTGCGCCGTGCAAAGGCGCGACAGACTGATTCCAAACAAAGGGACCTCGGATGACCGCAAGTGTGACCCAGCTCGCCTCGCCTCTTACGAACCGCATTCAACGCATCGAGGTTTCGGCCACAATGGCCGTGTCGGCCGAAGCGGAGAAGCTTCGCGCAACCGGCGTTGACTTGGTAGATCTTGGCGCAGGAGAGCCGCACTTTGCCACCCCACAGCACATAAAAGACGCAGCCATTGCAGCCATCAACAACAACTTCACCAAGTACACCGCGGTGGGCGGCATTGCCGAGCTGCGCGATGCCATCGTGAGGCGCCACGCCGCAGATTTCGGCTCCGACTACAAGCGCGAGGAGTGCACCGCATCCGTCGGCGGCAAGCACGCGCTGTTCAACGCCATCCAGGTGCTGGTCGATCACGGCGACGAGGTCATCCTGCCGGTGCCCTACTGGGTTTCGTTCAAGGACATCATTCGCTACGCAGGCGGCGAGCCGGTCTATATTCCGACCGACGAGGCGCACGACTTTCAGCTGACGGCGCACATGATCGAGCGAGCGATTACGCCGCAGACCAAGATGATCATCCTCAACTCTCCGAACAATCCGTCAGGTGCGGTGATGAGTCCTGAGGACATGACGGCGGTGCTGCGCCTGGCGCATGATCGCGGAATCTATGTCGTAACGGATGAATGCTACGTCTATCTGAATTTCACGGGGCGGCTGTTCTCGGCGGGCTCGGTGACCGATGTCAAAGAGCGTCTGCTGATTATCGGCTCGCTATCGAAGACCTATGCCATGACCGGCTGGCGCCTGGGATACGCGCTGGGACCTGCGCCGGTGATCGCTGCGATGTTGAAATTGCAAAGCCAGAGCACTTCGAATCCGACGTCGATCGTGCAGAAGGCAGCCGTGGAGGCGCTGAACGGCCCGCAGGGTTGCCTGGAAGAAATGCGCACCGATTACATCAAGCTGCGCGACAAGGTAGTCGCTGGCCTGAGGGCGATTCCGGGACTGACCTGCGCGGCACCTAACGGCGCGTTCTATGCGTATCCGAATGTCAGCCACTACTTCGGTCGCGGCGGCATGAACTCAGCTTGCGATGCGGCTCGCAAGCTGCTGCACGAGGCTCATGTCGTGGTGGTGCCGGGCGAGGCCTTCGGAACCCAGGAACACGTGCGAATGTCGTACGCCGTCGCCGAGCAGAACCTCGAGCGCGGTCTGGAACGCATGCGCCAGTTCTTCGCCGGGCTATGATTCTGCAGACCTGGACCGACGGCAACGTGCGGCTCTTATGTGCGCTCTAAGTTTTTGCTGTCCGTTGCTGTCCTAGTTGACTTACTTCATGCCGGAACTCTACCCACTACTCCTGATTCCCAGCTTCGACGAACGGCCGTGGGGTGTACGCGATTTGCGTCCCGTGTACACCAAGACCGTCAAGGAGCCGATTGGCGAGAGCTGGCTCACGTGGGGCGACAACGTCATCGCCAATGGACCGCTCAACGGCCGCACCTTGGGAGAAGTCGCGAAGCAATATCGGTGCGATCTGGTGGGGAAAGCTGCTCCGTACGAAGATCGATTCCCACTGTTAGTGAAGTTTCTCTTCACCGCCGAGAAGCTTTCTGTACAGGTCCACCCCGATGACGAAGGAGCGCGCCGCGTTGGGGAGCGCTTCGGCAAAACCGAATGCTGGTATGTGCTCGACGCCAAACCGGGAGCGCAAGTTGCATTGGGCCTGAAGCCGGGAGTTTCGGTGGAGAAACTCAGGCAGGCCATCAGGGGCGTACAGGCCGAGGAGCTATTGAACTGGGTCGAAGTTCAGCGCGGCGACATGCTGTACGTCGCCGCCGGAACGGTACACACTATCGGCGGCGGCCTGGTCTTATTGGAAACCCAACAGTCATCCGATGTGACCTATCGGCTCTATGATTACGGACGCCCGCGCGAGTTGCACATCGAGGAAGGCCTGGCGGCGATTAAGCTGCACTGTCGCGCTGGCAAAGTCGTCCGCCACACTGGAGACAATCCGCGGTTTCTGGTACGCTCGCCTTTCTTCCAGGTGGAGAAGCTGAGATTGCAGAGCGTGCTGGATGGGGAAGTAACGCCAGCCTCGCCGCATATTATCGTGGCCATCGACGGCTCGGGCATATTGGAATCGGCAGGCATGGAACCGGTCAGCTTCGCTCGAGGCGAGGCGGTGGTCGTGCCCGCCGGCGTGCCACGATACCGCGTGCGCCCGCAGTGGGAGCTGGAGATCATGCGCATGTCGCTTCCGACGGAAGCGGTTGGGGAGCCCGAAACGAGGCTGGATTCTGCGGTTTCGCGAAGCGCGTAAATAGTTCTTTGAAGGGGCGTGCCTTTAGGCGCGCCGTAAAAGTCAACCTATGCCAGCGGCTTCAGCCCCTTGGGGCGTTCGTACTTGTAACAAACCCTCGGGGGCTAAAGCCCGGTTTTAACATGCATCATCGCGACACGGCTAAATCCGTGCCCTTTCAAATCAATTGGCCAAATCAGACAAATTCAATTTCTATCCCGTAATCCTGGCTGGGGGCCGCGGCACGCGCTTCTGGCCGTTGAGCCGCAAGCGCAAAGCCAAGCAGCTTCTCCCGCTGAACAGCGACAAGAGCATGATCGAAGAGACTTTCGAGCGCTTGCTGCCGCTGGCGAAGCCGAAGAACTTCTGGGTCATCACCAATGACGATCTGCGTGACCCCATAATCCGCGAGCTCAGGAAGGTGAATAAGAAGCAAGTTCTCGCCGAGCCCGCCGGCCGCAACACCGCACCGGCAATCGGGCTGGCGGCGTTCCTCTTGCTGCGCAAGGATCCCACCGCGGTCCTGGGTCTGTTTCCCTCCGATCAGGTGGTCAGCGATGAGAAAAAGTTCCGCGAAGATCTCAAGCGCGCGGCTGCGATCGCGGCCGCAGGTGAGAACATCGTCGTAATCGGTATCCGTCCCACGCGTCCAGAGACCGGATACGGCTACATCGAAGCGGGAGACAAGGCGAAAATTGGGGCGCTGCAAGTCCGGCGCTTTACCGAGAAGCCGGAAGCGGAGACTGCCGCACAATTTGTCAAGGCCGGAAATTACTTCTGGAATGGCGGAATCTTCGTTTGGAGCGCCCTGACCCTGGTTGACGCGCTCAAAGAGCATCTTCCCAAGAGCGCGCCGCTGCTGGAAGAAATTGCCGCCAACCATGGTACGCGGAAATTTGAGAAAACCTTCGCCGAGCTCTACCCCATGTGCGAAAACATCAGCGTGGATTATGCGATCGCCGAACGAAGGTCAGCCGAGGGCGAAGGCCGCTCGGGCATCTACTGCATTCCGGCAAGCTTTGGATGGAACGATCTGGGCTCGTGGACGGCCCTGTATGAGCATCGCCACGGCCTGCAGGACGCGGCTGGAAATGTAGTCAGCGCGAGGGGAGGTCTCATGCTGAATGCGGAGGGAAATTTTGTGCTCTCCAACAAGTTTGTCGCGGCGGTCGGCGTGAAAGATCTGGTCATCGTCGAGACCGAGGACGCGCTGCTCATCACCACCCGAGAGAACTCGCAGGACGTCGGGAAGGTCGTGAAGTATCTCGACGAGAATAAGATGAAGAAGCTGGTGTAGGAGCAGCTAGCAATTGGCAATTAGCAATTAGCAGTCGGCCTTGTTATTACGAGCGCCCTTGGGCGCGAGGAATCTGCTCTCGTCAGGAGCGCCGAATGATTGACTAAGCCGGGCTTGGTGGCGGAGCTACGAAGAACAGATCCCTCGCTTCGCTCGTGATGACAAAATCAAAGAGACCTTTATTGCTAACTGCTCATGGCTTGTCGCTTGTGGCTTGTGGTTGTGGCTCCCGGCTATTGATTCCTGCATAAATAATGTCCTATACTGCTGGTATGCGTCCCAGTGGCAGTCCGCACGAACTGGAGCAGCGTCGTTACCGCGCGCTGGCTCTGCTGCAACAAGGACTCAGTCCGGTCGAAGTCGCGCAACGGGTTGGGGTTGATCGTCGCAGCGTTCGACGATGGAACTCGGCCGCACGCCACCAGGGCCGGCAAGCGCTGGCCGCTCAACCCGCTTGCGGACGGCCGCCGCGACTCCGTGCCGCCCAGCGGCAACGGCTGGAGAAGACCTTGCTCGGGGGCGCGGAAGCGGCGGGTTTCGCTACCCCGCTCTGGACCTGTCCCCGCGTGGCCAGCTGGATCGAACAGCGGTTTGGCATCCACTACCATCCCGATCATGTCTGCCGCCTGCTGCATGCCCTCGGTTTCACTCCTCAAAAACCTGTACGTCGGGCGGTGGAACGCGACCAGGAAGCGATTGGCCAATGGGTGAAGCAGCAATGGCCCGCCATAAAAAAAAGGCGTCGCGCTTGAAGGCCTGGCTGGTATTTCTGGACGAGAGCGGCTTTCTGATGGCCCCGCTGGTGCGGCGCAGTTGGGCTCCGGCGGGCCAGACCCCGGTGCTGTACCAGCGGGGCGCGCACCATCGCAAGGGGTCGGCGATTGCCGCCCTGTGCGTTTCGCCGGCGCGTGATGACGTACGTTTCTACTTTCGCCTCCATGCCAGCGATATCGCCGCCGCCCAAGTGATGGCCTTCCTCTCCGCCCTGGATGGCGAACTCGACGCCCCCTGGCTGATGCTGTGGGACCGGCTGAACGCGCATCGCGCCCGCCGCACGCAAGACTTTCTTCTCGCCCGCGGCTGGCCGCAGCCCTGCTACTTCCCCGCCTACGCTCCGGAACTGAACCCGGTGGAGTACGCCTGGAGCTGGCTGAAGAACAATCCCATGGCCAATCGGGCGCACCTCGAGCTGGATGCGCTGGCCGACGCCGCCCGTCAGTCGGCCCGCCGCCTGCAACGCCAATCCTGGTTGTTGCGTTCCTTTATTCACCACAGCCCGCTTTTTTTGCGGCTCAAATAGGACATTACTTATGCAGGAATCAATAATTGCTAGAGCGTGTTCATAAATAGGTTCGGCCTCACATTAAGTACTTACGTGTAAGGCAAGTTGGTTGTGAGCTTCTGTCATGAAGAAGCGGCAGAAGCTGTTGATGGACGAGCAATGGGAGTTAATCGAACCGTTGCTTCCCCAGCCGAGGCGGCGAAAGGACAACCGCGGGCGACCGTGGGCGCCGAACCGGGCCTGTTTTGAAGGCATTCTGTGGATTTTGCAAACTGGAGCCGCGTGGCGGTTTCTCCCCGACGAGTTTCCCTCCCCGGCGACCTGCTGGCGGCGGCTAAAACAGTGGGAAGAGGAAGGTGTCTGGCTCGATGCCTGGCGTGCTCTGTTGGGCGCACTGGATGAGGAAGGCCTGCTCAAGTGGGACGAAACCTTCTTGGATGGCAGCTTCGCCCCGGCAAAAAAAGGGGCCTCGCCGTCGGTAAAACCAAGCGGGGCTAGGGCACGAAGTGGATGGTATTGGTCGACGGTCAAGGTCTTCCGCTGGGAGTTCGGCTGGAAAGTGCCTCTGCGGCAGAAGTTAAGCTTGCGGAAGCCACCCTCGCCGAAGTCCGCGTCCCACGCCCGAAAGGCCGGCCGCGGCAAAAGCCTAAGCGGGTAATTGCTGATGCTGGCTACGACTCCGATCCACTGCGCCAGCGACTGAAGAAACGGGCGATTGAGCTGATTGCGCCCTATCGGAAGAACAACAAGCGACGGCGCTATGAAGACGGACGCAAAATGCGGCGCTACCAACGCCGCTGGATTGTGGAGCGAACCAATGCCTGGCTGGGTCAGTTCCGCCGGTTGCTGGTTCGTCATGAGCATCTGCTCACCACCTATCGCGCCTTCTTCTATCTTGCCTGCTTCTGGATTACGCTGAGACACTGTTTATGAAATACGCTCTAGTGCTTACTTGCATTGGTGATGGATATTACGTAATGTGATTGGTAAAGGGGGTGCCTTTGCCAAGAACAGCGCCGGTACCGGAATGTTCGCGAGAAGATCGCCAGGTTTTAGAAGATTGGGCGCACAGCCGTACGCTAGAAGCGCGATTGGTGGAACGAGCGAGAATCGTTTTGGGATGTCTGGAAGGGCAGCCGGTCAGCACGGTGGCCCGGAGTTGGAAGGTGCGGCCGAACACGGTGATCGATTGGCGTCGGCGCTTTGCGGCGGAGGGAATAGCGGGATTGCGGGACCGTCCGCGATCGGGCAAACCGCCGCGATATACAGGGGAGTTTCGCAAGCAAGTGCTGGCCACGCTGGAAGAACCGCCGCCAAAGGGACAAGCGGTATGGGATGGGCCGGCACTGGCGAAGCATTTGAAAACATCGGTGCATGCGGTCTGGCGCGTGTTGCGGAAAGAAGGCGTATGTTTGGCACGCCAGCGCAGTTGGTGTGTCAGCACGGACCCGGAGTTCACGGCCAAGGCCGCCGATGTCGTGGGTTTGTACTTGAATCCCCCACAGAATGCGTTGGTTCTTTCGGTCGATGAAAAGCCGAGTATTCAGGCGTTGGAGCGGAAGACGGGATTCGTGGAAACCGACAGTGGGAAAATCGTCCGCGGTTTCAAGAGCACCTATAAGCGGCACGGCACCTTAAATCTGTTTGCCGCCCTGGAAGTCGCCACGGGCGCCGTTCATACGCAGACGACTGGCAAGAAGCGGCGAATTGAGTTTCTCGAATTCATGGATCGCGTGGTCGCCGATCTCCCGGTGGGAAAAGAAATCCACGCCATCTTGGACAATTACTGCATCCACAAGAAAAACGATGCCTGGCTGGCGGCTCATCCCAACGTGTTCTTTCACTTCACGCCAACGTCGGCCAGTTGGTTGAATCAAGTTGAAGTCTGGTTTGGTATTCTGAGCCGCAAAGCACTGCGGGGAGCGTCTTTTCGCGACATCGAGCAATTGCGCCAAGCGATTGAAGACTTCGTGGCAGCCTACGGACCCAAAGCCAAGCCGTTCGTCTGGCGTAAACGCGAAGTCAAAGGTTCGCAGTTGCGCAATACTATCGTTAACTTACGCAATTAAGTACTAGTGTCCCGAGTTAGAAGTTCGTTATCTATATCAGAGACTTGTATCAGGGCATGGCTTCAGCCGTGCCGAACGAGGTCCCAAGGAAACATGGCCTCTAGGCCCTGAGGCGAAAATCGAAAGTCACAGCAAATTGACAAACGAATTTACGATTCACCACGCTAGTTGCTAATTGCTAATTACTCATTCCATGCCACCACAAATCAAATTCGGCACCGATGGCTGGCGCGGCGTTATCGCCGATGACTACACCTTCGACAATGTTCGCCGCGTCGGCAACGCTATTGCCCACTATGTCCACAAGAACGAAGACGTCAGCAAGGGCCTGGTAGTCGGCTATGACACCCGCTTCCAGTCGCGTAACTTTGCTGAAGCTATCTCGGCAACGCTCGCGGCTGCCGGCATAAACGTTCGGCTGTCGGACGACTACACTCCGACTCCGGCGCTTTCGTACGCGGTTAAGAATCTGGGCGCCACCGGCGGCGTAATGATCACGTCGAGCCACAATCCTTTCAACTGGAACGGAGTAAAGTACAAGGCAGGATACGGCGGGTCAGCCACGCCGGCGATTATCAAAGCCATCGAGACCGAACTAGGTTCGCCGCCTCTGGAGCGCGCAGGCGGAAGCGTAGCCGCAGCGGATTTCAAGACCTCCTACATTGCCGCCATCAAGAACTTCGTCGATCTCGCGGCGATCAAGCGCGCAGGTTTCAAGTTTGCCATTGACTCAATGTATGGGTCGGGACGTGGCGTTCTGAAAGGTATCTTCGCTGAGAATGGTATCGATCACATCGAGATCCGGGGAGAAGTGAACCCGGCGTTTCCCGGCATCAATCCTGAGCCGATTCCGCCGCACACCGCTCTGTTGCAGGAGACGGTCGTGCGCGACAAGTGCCAGGCCGGGCTCGCCGTCGATGGTGACGCCGATCGCCTGGGGGCAGTCGCCGAGGATGGCAGCTTCGTTGACTCGCACAAGTGCTACTGCATCATTCTCGAGTGGATTTTGAAACGCAAGCAGTGGCCGGGCGAAGTGGTGCGCGCCTTCAACACCACGCGTATGCTCGACCGCATCGCCGCCAAATATGGCCGCAAGCTGCAAGAGTGCGGTATTGGGTTCAAATACATCTGCGACCTCATGCTGGAGCGCGACATTCTCATCGGCGGCGAGGAGTCGGGCGGGATCGGCATTCGCCGGCATCTGCCGGAGCGCGACGGCATCCTGAATTCCCTGCTGCTGGCCAACATCATGGCGGAAGAAGGCAAAGCGCTCGGGCAGCTCGTTAGCGACCTGCAACGCGAGTACGGGCCCCATTATTACGGGCGCACCGATTTGCACCTTGCGAACAACGTTAAGGATGACGCGATGCGGCGCGCGGGCGAGAAACCGGCCCGTATGGGCGGCTTCAAGGTGCTCGAGACGGGAACGCTCGACGGTGTGAAGTTCTATCTCGATGCTCCGACGAACGGCAACGGGGCGGAAGCCTGGGTGCTGGTGCGAGCGTCGGGTACCGAGCCGTTGCTCCGCATCTATGCCGAGGCATCCTCACCGGAGTTGGTTTCGCAGATTTTGAAGGAGACGGAAGCGTTCGTTTTGGCGGGATCCGGCACCGACTAAAGCCGGTTGCAGGCACGCGCACCGTCGCACCGTTTCCTTCGTCTAATCTAAGGACTTCTCAGCATGGCAACCACCGTCCATCCCGCCCCGACCGACACCCCGGAGGTTCGTCGCTACAACCGTATTAAGCGATGGCTTGGCATATCGGACGCGGTAATCGGGTTTGCCGTCCTGGTCATTCTCCTGGTCACCGGCTGGACGGCCGAGCTTCGCGACTGGGCTTACATCGGCGCGCGCCAGCATTATTTTCTGGCCGTGTTCCTGTACGTGCTGATGTTCTCGATCCTGCTCAAGCTCATCAGTATCCCGCTGGATTACTACGGCTTTCGGCTCGAGCACCAGTACCATCTCTCCAATCAGAAGCTGCGCGCGTGGTTGTGGGACGAAGCCAAGGGCTGGGTGGTCGGCCTGGTGCTTGGCGGAATCTTCATCGAGATCATTTACGGGCTTATTCGGCTCGCGCCCGAACGCTGGTGGGTCATTGCCTGGGCAGTGTTCATCGGCCTCATGCTGTTGCTGGCTCGCCTGGCGCCGGTGGTGCTCTTCCCCATCTTCTACAAGTTCAAGCCGCTGGAGAACGACGCGTTGCGCGACCGCCTGACGCGGCTCAGCGAGCGTGCGGGAACGCGTGTCCGCGGCGTCTACGAGTGGAACCTCTCGGAGAAATCCAAGAAGGCGAACGCGGCACTGATGGGAATGGGAGCAACGCGCCGCATTATCGTCGCGGATACGCTGCTCACCGGCTACAGCGACGACGAAATTGAAGCCATCCTGGCGCACGAACTCGGCCACCACGTCCACAAACACATCCTGAAGGGTGTGCTGACCCAGGTAATTGTCACCTTTTTTGGCTTTTGGCTAACCGACCAGGTTTTGCATTACGTGCTGGCGCGGAACTGGTTTCCGGCACTGGAATCGCGGCTCTACGATTTTGCCAACCTGCCGCTCATTCTTATCGTGGCAACGATTCTCAGCCTGCTGCTCATGCCCGCCATGAACGCGATCTCGCGCAAACACGAGCGCGAAGCCGATCGCTACGCGTGGGAGAACATTGCGGGCATCGAGCCGTTCATCACCTCAATGCAGAAGCTGGCCGATCAGAACCTTGCGGAGCGCACGCCGAACAAATACGTGGAGTGGCTCTTCCATTCGCATCCCTCGATCGGCAGGCGCGTGGTCGCAGCAGAAGAGTGGGCGAGGGGAAAGCAGCGAAGCTTCCAACGCACCTGAGCTTCGGTAGATCATCCTTCCAGACGCGGGCTCCGCTCCGCATAAGAAAAGTTTGTCATCCCGAGGCGGCTTTCAGCCGTCGAGAGACCTGTTTTTCCGACACCACCGAAACAGTGATGGCACTGCCAGCGAGAGCAGGTCCCTCGCTGCGCTCGGGATGACAATGCAAAGTGTGCTTTCGCGAGGCTCGTTCGCGAGAGTTAAGATCGCTTCGCGTCCCGGAGTATCTCTTCCACCCGGCGTAAGTCCTCTTCGGTATCGACGCCGACGGTGTCAAATTCCGTTTCGGCAACGTAAATCGCGACCCCGTTATCCAGAAATCGCAGTTGCTCCAGCCGCTCGATGCGCTCCAGTCCCGACTCAGGCCACCTCACAAACGCGTCCAGCGCCGGCTTGCGATACGCATAAAAGCCGAGATGCTTGTAGTAACGAATACCGTCGGCGCCATCGCGATCAAAGGGGATGGCTGCACGCGAGAAGTACATCGCTCGTCCCTCCAACGTGGTCACGACCTTTACTGCGTTGGGATTGTTTCGGTCTTCCACGCCGCATAACGTCTTCAGCGTCCCCACCTGCACATCGACGTTCTCCATCAGAGCGAGTAGCGTGTCGATTTGCTCCGGGCGCGCCAATGGCTCGTCCGCTTGGAGGTTGACGTACACATCGGCGACGACCGACTGCGAGATCTCGTGTACCCGTTCGGTGCCGCTGCGATGAGACGACAAGGTCATCCGAAAGTGCCAACCCTGGCTGCGACAGAGCTCGGCGACCTCGTCGGAATCGGTAGCTACAATGACGTCGTCTAGTCGATGGCAAGCGCGCGCCGCTTCGTATACATGCGCCAGCATGGGACGGCTGGCGATCTCGCATAGCACCTTGCGCGGCAGCCGCGTAGAAGCCAGCCGAGCAGGAATAACGGCAATAGATCTCACCGGTTTAGTTTGCTTGCTGGAGCCATTCGTGGCAAGCCTTACGAACCGCATCTCCGCTTTTGTTACCCTGTAGTCTTCCATGCGGATTCGTCTTTTGATGTTCTTTGCAGGACTGGCAAGCATCGTGGGCGGCGCGGCGTGCGGCACGCCGGGAGCGGTGCAACTGCCGTCGCTGAACCTGGCGCGGCCTGCCGAGGACCTGAGTGCCTCGCGCAAAGGCAACAATGTAAGGCTCGACTGGACCCTGCCCTCCAAGAACACCGACCGCACCCTAGTACAGCTCAAGCACCTGGGCGACACGCTCATCTGCCGGCAGGTCGGGACCGCGCTCATGAGCAATTGCGACCAGGTCGGCGAGGTCGCGCCTCCGAAGGGGCCGCAGCGGAAGAAGAACGAGCCCGAGCAGAAAATTCGCATGACCTATACCGACACCCTGCCGCTACAGCTCGAGGAGGAGAATCCCGCAGGCTTCGCCACCTACGCTGTCGAAATCATGAACGACCGCGGTCGCAGCGCAGGGCTGTCGAACCAGGTGATTGTTCCTCTGGCGCCGACAATTGCGCCTCCGCCTTACGTATCTGCCGAAGTGAGCAGTGAAGGGGTGCGCGTATCGTGGTCCGGCGGCGTCATCCCCGCGGTTCCGGCCGGGCTGACCTATCTCTATCGCATTGAGCGGCGTCCGGCAGGCACAGGCGGATATATTGGACTCAATGATGTTGAGCCCGCGCCTGACGGCTCCTATCTCGACCAGACGTTCGAATGGGAAACGAAATACGAGTACCGAATCACATCCCTCACCGAGGTGCGGTCCAACGGGCGCGAAGCCTCGGTCGAGGGCGACGATTCGGCGGCGGCAGAGATCTACACCAAGGACATCTATCCTCCGGCGCAGCCTGTGGAATTGCAGGCGGTGTTTTCCAGCATCGGGCAGAAGCCCTTCGTCGATCTGACGTGGGCGCCAAACAGCGAAACCGATGTCGCCGGTTACAACGTCTTTCGCCGCCGCAACCGCGGAGAGTGGCAGATGCTCAACCAGAAGCCGGTGCCTGTGCCCTCGTTCCGAGACGAGTCCGTGGAGCCGGGAACCCGGTATCAGTACGCGGTGTCGGCCGTCGACCTCAGAGGCAATGAGAGCCAGCGCTCGGCAGAGACATCGGAAGAAATACCCAGCAAACAGTAGTCAATAGTTAAGGATTACGAGCCATGAAGATTTGTCGTTTTGAGCATGCGGGAAACATCGGTTACGGCCTGATCGAAGACATTGCAGGAACTTCAACCATCACTCGAAGTCTTAACCGCTTCCCTGCCGGTTTCAACGATTTCAGCTCGGCGGAGACAACCAGCATTCCGCTCTCCGCTGCGCGTCTGCTGGCTCCGGCGCAGCCGTCAAAAATCGTCTGCATAGGACGTAACTATCGCGAACACGCCAAAGAGCTGAATCATGAGATCCCGACATCGCCGCTGATTTTTCTCAAGCCTCCGTCGGCAGTCATTGCGCCCGGTGAGCAGATTCGCCGTCCGCACACGCTCTCGCAGCGCGTCGATCACGAAGGCGAGTTGGGCGTTGTCATCGGGCGGCGCTGTCACGGCCTGCGCGAGGATGACGATGTGCGCTCGTACATCCTGGGTTACACCTGCGTGAACGACGTGACTGCGCGCGATCTGCAAAACATAGATGGCCAGTGGACTCGCGCCAAGGGCTTCGACACCTTCTGTCCCATTGGCCCGGTGATTGCCGATGGTCTCGATCCGTGGAAGGGCGTGCGCATCGAAACCCGGCTGAACGGCCAGACGCGGCAGTCAGGCACAACGGCGGACTTCATCTTCCCGCTCGACGTCATCCTGCGCTACATCACATCCGTAATGACATTGGAGCCAGGAGACGTGATCGCCACCGGTACTCCTGCGGGAGTCGGTCCGATGCAACCCGGAGATGTGGTCGAGGTGATGGTCGAGGGCGTGGGCACCCTGGCCAACCCCGTAGTAAATGCATGATTCGGAAGCCATTCGAAAGCTAGGTTTTCACCCCTGATTCGCGCTATGCTACCAATGGTGTTATGAGTTCCCTTCGGTACTATCCCATCCTCGCGATCGGGGCGAGCGCCGCTCTGCTCGGCTACGCTGTTCTCTCGCGCCGGGGGAAGAAGTCCGCTGAACAGATAGAATACGAGAGGCGTACCGAACTTACGCTAGGCGGCCGGATCATCGACGGGAACATCATCGACGTTCACGAACTCGAAGATGACGTCACCAAGCGGCAAATGATCCTGCTGGTTTACAGCTACGACGTCGCAGGCGTTACGTATGAGGCTTCGCAGGACGTCACTCACCTGCGCCAGTTTATCGACTTGTACTCCTGTCGTCTGGGACTGCCGGCATCGGTGCGGTACGATCCGCATAATCCCGGGGACTCGATTGTCATATCTGAAACATGGTCTGGCTTGCGGAAACCAGCTATTCGACTCAAACCGCAACAGCAGGTGGAAAAGTCCGGCACCTTTGTGTAACTTTCGCACCTCAGCGTGAGTCATTCATACTGATAACTGATAGTTGATGTTTATCCCGGGCGCAGTTGTTGTGCGATGGTCCCCATAAGTTCTCTATGCATAGTCTGCCTCTTCCGATCGCCGCTTTTGTAGCCGGGCTCCTGTCGTTTCTTTCGCCCTGCGTATTGCCACTGGTTCCGGGCTACGTTTCGCTGATCTCAGGCGCGAGCGTCGACGACTTGCAATCGACGGACCGGCGAATGCTCGGGACGGTGATGCTGCATTCGTTCACTTTCATCATCGGCTTCAGTTTTGTGTTTATTGTTCTCGGCGCGGTAGCCACGGGGCTGGGGCAGCTTTTCAACGAGTATCACCATGTGCTGGCCCGGGTTGCCGGGATCATCATCATTGTCTTTGGACTGCATCTAACTGGATTGCTGAAGATCAAAGCTTTGTATGCCGACAAGCGGCTCCACGATGTGAAAGGCAGTTCCAGCGCACTGGGCTCGTTTGTAGTTGGCTTTGCTTTCGCCTTCGGATGGACACCCTGCATCGGCCCCATCCTGGCGGCGATTTTGGCGCTGGCTTCGGAGCAGGATAAGGTGGCGAAAGGGGTGCTGTTGCTGGCAATCTATTCCCTGGGGTTGGCCGTACCCTTTTTGCTGACCTCGATCGGCATTGACCGATTCCTGTCGTTTTACGGCAGGTTCCGGCGCCATCTGCACACCGTCGAGGTAGTGAGCGGCGTATTGCTCATCGTGGTCGGTGCGTTGATTTTCATGAACAATCTGAGGTTGCTGTCGGGTTACCTGGCATTCTTGAATCGATTCGCTCTGTAAAGGCTTCTTCGTGAAACGTAACGCTTTCGTCTTCGCTGTCTTGGCTGTTGCGATCCTGGGGATGTTGGCCTTCGGGAAGTGGGTTGATCGTCAGCGGCAGATGCGTCCCACGACGTCGCTGGCGGCCGATGTGCGCGGCGCGCTGGCTCCGGACTTCGAGCTGGTTTCCCTGGACGGCCGCAAGGTAAAGCTATCGGATTTCAGGGGCAAGGCCGTGGTCCTGAACTTCTGGGCCACCTGGTGCGCACCTTGCAAGGTTGAGATGCCGTGGTTCGTCGATTTGCAGAAACAATACGGCAACGACGGCCTGGAGATCGTCGGCGTAGCGATGGACGACAGTGACCCGCAGAAGATCGCGCAATTCGCCAGTGAAATGGGCGTCAACTACCCGGTTCTGCTGGGCACCGACAAGGTCTCGGAAGCGTACGGTGATGTCGAGTACCTGCCGACCACGTTCTACATCAACCGGCAGGGAAAGATCGTAGGCAAGGTGGCGGGGCTGATCAGCAAGGCAGAAATCGAAGACGACGCCAGAAAGGCGCTGGATTCCGAGCAGGGCAGGACGGCGGTTAACTCTGCGGCGCAGCCCGGCCCCGCTGTCAACCTGGCGACGGAACGATGAAGCTCGCCCTTTGCACCCTGTTGCTCGCGTCTTCCTTCCTGTCGGCGCAGGCCCCCGGTACCGTGCAGCCGACGGTGATCCTGGCGCCGGTAGCGAACGTTCACATGAGCCCGGGAGAAACTCGGAGAGTCGAGTTGGACTTCCGGGTGAACGCCAACTTTCACATCAACTCCAACACGCCTAAGTCGAACCTGCTGATTCCTACCACGCTGAAGCTAGTGGCCCCCAAGCCGCTGGAGATTTCCAGCATCCAGTACCCTCCCGGCGAAGACCAAACGTTTCCCTTCTCTCCCAACGAGAAGCTAAGCGTCTACTCCGGGGACTTCACCGTTTATGTGCTCTTGAAGGCGCCGCCGTTCCTCCACGGATCCAGCTTTCCGGTGGGGGGTGAGCTGTATTACCAGGCTTGCGACAAGAATGCCTGCTACCCGCCCAAGAAGTTGCCGGTCGACTTCAACGTTACGGTGAGATAGACCGGGATCCGCCGATCGCTGACCATAGCTCAACCGTTCGTCTTTACCTCGAAGCTCTCACCACAGCCTCAATCCAAAGGCGCGTATCATCTCGCATGTATGAAATTCAAACCGTTTCTGGCCAGACCTGACAAACCATTCCGTCTCAAGGACCACGATCCCGGATACACCGGCGATTACGATTCAGAGGAGAGCGCCAAGACCCGCCTGGAGGAGAACGTTGAGCAGCTGGCTAAGTACCAGGACCTGCTCTATGCCGAGAGCAGTTACGCGTTGCTGGTGGTGTTGCAGGCGATGGATGCAGCCGGCAAAGACGGCACCATCAAACACGTCATGTCGGGCGTGAATCCCAGTGGCTGCGAAGTATCTGCGTTCAAAGTACCGACGGAGGAAGAGCTGCACCATGATTTCCTATGGCGCTGTTATCGCCGTCTGCCGCAACGCGGGCGTATCGGTATCTTCAATCGTTCCTACTACGAAGAGGCCCTCGTAGTTCGCGTGCATCCGGAGTTCCTCGATCGTCAGCGATTGCCTGGCTTCACCGGGCCTGATCGGAAATTCTGGAAGCAGCGCTTCGAGTCCATCAACAACATGGAGCACCACCTGGTGCGTAACGGAATCCTGGTGCTCAAGTTCTTCCTGTACTTGTCCAAGGACGAACAGCGGAGGCGCTTCCTGGAACGGATTGAAGACTCGCGTAAGAATTGGAAATTCTCCGAGGCCGATCTGCACGAGCGTTTGCGTTGGGACGATTACATGGATGCCTACGAAGATGCTATCCAGCACACCAGCACGAAACATGCACCTTGGTACGTGATTCCGGCCGATCACAAATGGTTCACGCACCTCACTGTGTCGGACATTATCGTGGAGACCCTGAAAGACCTGAAGCTCACATATCCGAAGGTGGATGATGAGCAGCGCAAGCGCCTGCGACAACGCAGAGAAGGCGCTGACGAATGACGGGTAGAGCGCACCGAGGGTTCACTGGCTCGGCAGACGTCGATGCCAGCCGCTTCCGCAGGAGTTTCTCCAAATATGCCGGTGGTAATCGCGGACCGCGCTACTAAAGCCGGCTCTCCTTCCGCTCGCAACTTCCTGATTTACAATGTGTTTTCTGTTTGCAGGTTTTGCGTTACTCAGGGGACGCCGTGTCCACTTCCAGTGTGAGGTTAGCAGAGGAAAGGCGCGGATAAGCGACGGGAAGGGGAAGTCCACGACCGGCCTAATTCTGCCCCCAGAACCTTGCACGTTTAGATTTGAGCCTTATGCTTCCACCGCACGTCCGGATGAGGGCCCTGTCGGTCTTGACTGGGCTTCTGTTGCTCGTGCCTGCCGTCGAGGGGCAGAGCAAGGCACTCATTACCCTCGATCAAGCGATTGATCTGGCGCTCGTACATGATCACGCGCTCAAGGCAACGCGAACTCTCATTCAGCAAAACCAGGCTCAGGAGATCACCGCCAACCTTCGTCCCAATCCAACGCTTCTATTTGATTCCCAGTTCGTTCCCATTTTTAGTCCCAGCAATTTCAGTGCCGACAATCTAAACGAGGTCCAGCAGTTCGACGCTGGAATCGGATATCTGTTTGAGCGAGGCCACAAACGGCAGCGCCGCCTGCAGGCGGCACAGGACCAGACCTCAGTCACCCGTGCGGAAGTGACAGATGCCGAGCGTACCCTGACGTTCAATGTCGCCCAGCAGTTCATTGCGGTCCTTTTGGCGGAATCCACTCTGCAGTTTGCCGAGCAAGACTTGAAGAGTTTTCAGCAAACAGTTGACATCGCCCAGGTGCAGTATCAATCGGGCTACATCAGCGAAGGCGACTATCTCAAGATCAAGCTGCAACTGCTGCAATTTCAAACCGACGTTTCTTCCGCCCGGCTGGCCAGAGTGCAGGCCCTGGTTGCCTTGCGGGCGTTGCTCGGTTATGACGCAGTTCCCGCCGATTACGACGTGGTTGGCGATTTATCCTATCAGGCGGTCAAGGCAAAGCTGGAGGATTTGCAAGCCAAGGCGTTGCAGGAGCGCCCCGATTTTCGTGCCACTGAATTGGGGGTAACTGCTGCGCAAAGCCAGATTCTGCTGGCGAAGGCGAATGGCAAGCAGGATGTCAACGGCACCGCCAGTTATACGCACGTCGCCGGTGAAAGTACTGCTTCATTTTTCATGAATTTCGATTTGCCGATCTTCAACCGAAATCAAGGCGAGATCGCACGTACCCGCTATGCCCTTGCCCAAGCCCAGGAACTGCACGCGTCGGCCAGCGACATTGTGCTATCTGATGTCTGCGGACGCCTATGAGGCCCTCCGAAGTAACGAGGAAGTGGTGAAGCTTTACGCTTCGGGATACTTGAAGGAAGCACAGGACTCACGTGACATCAGTGAGTACGCTTACAAGCGTGGAGCGGCGAGCCTGTTGGACTTCCTCGATGCGGAACGCAGCTATCGGGCCACTCAGTTGGCCTATCGCCAGGCACTCTCTTCCTACATGACGGCGCTCGAGCAGTTGAAGGAAGCCGTGGGGACAAGGAAGCTTCCGTGAACATATCAAAAAAATACTGCTCCGGCTTGGCGGCTTTGGCCGTCGCTTCCGCGCTCACGTTATGGTGCGCCGGATGTCAGGGCGGTGGGGGCAATGCAAACGAACAGAACCCTTCCGGCAATTCCAACACCGCGGAATTGTTCACCATTCCGCAGGATCAGATGTCGCATGTGCAGGTGCTCACCGTCGAACCCACCTCGCTACAGCGGACCTTGCGGCTGACTGGCTCCGTTGCTTACAACAGTTTTCATACCACCCCGGTGATCACGCAGATCAGCGGCCCGGTTAGCCGCATCGTCGTGGTTCCCGGGCAGCGAGTGAGTCCGGCTGAACCAATGCTCTACGTGGCCAGCCCTGACTATTCTCAACTCCGGACTAACTACCTAAAAGCGAAAGACGCTTACGCTCTGGCCCAGAAGACAACTGCGCGAGCCAGAGACTTGTACCAGCACCACGCCATCGCCGAGCAGAATCTGGAGCAGGCGGAGTCGGCCGAGGTGCAGGCCGGAGGAGACCTGGCTGCAGCCGAAGCCGCGCTGAAAGTGCTTGGCATTACCAATCCCGATGCGCTGGTGAAGTCTCCGCCGTCCTTCGAAGCTCCGGTAAGGGCGCCCATTGGCGGCGAGGTTGTCGAACAAAACGTCGCCGTCGGACAGTTAATCCAGGCCGGAGCCACACAATGCTTTATGGTCTCCGATATCAGCAATGTGTGGGTGCTGGTAAATGTTTATCAAAAGGACTTGCCTGAACGTGCACGTAGGAGATCCAGTCACGATTCAGACAGACTCCTATCCTGACATTTTCCACGGACGCATTTCCTATGTGGCGGCATCCCTGGATCCGAGCACGCGAACTCTACAGGCACGCATTGAGACCAGCAACCCAGGCCTGAAGCTGAAGAAGGACATGTATGTGGTGGCCACGGTAGATGCAGGCACAATCCAGAACGCGATTGCGCTGCCGGACGCTGCCGTTCTCCGCGATAGCGAGAACATGCCTTTTGTTTATGTTGAAGTTTCTCCCGGCCGATTTGGACGACGCACCGTGACGGTGGGGGAAAGCCAGAACGGACAAGCCCAAATCACCAGCGGGGTGAGAGCCGGTGATCGCGTCGTCGGCAATGGCAGCCTGTTCCTGCAGTTTGCGAACTCGCTGCAGCGTTAGCGTGCCGCAATCCAAGGTTTGGCAAGGATTCCCAAGATGGACGTCAGCGTACACAGCTAAATGATTCACCGAATCGTACAAGCATCTCTGAGGCAGCAGTTCCTGGTGTTGGTGCTGACCCTCTTCATGATGGTTGCCGGCATCGTCTCGTTCCAGCGCATGCCCGTGGATGCTTATCCTGACCTTTCCCCTCCGCAAGTTGAACTGATCACGCAATGGCCGGGCCACGCCGCGGAGGAAGTAGAACGCCTGGTTACCCTTCCTATCGAGCTAGCGATGAATGGTGTGCCGCACATGGTGGTGATGCGGTCCATCTCGCTGTACGGCCTGTCGGACGTCAGGCTGACCTTCGAAGAGAGCACCAACGACTACTTCGCCCGGCAAATTGTGTTTGAGCGCATCGCCGACGCCAGTCTCCCTGCTGGAGTAACTCCCAGCATGGCCCCGCTATTTAGCCCCAGTGGCCTGGTCTATCGTTATGTGCTGGAAAGTCCGGACCGTAGTCCCCAGGATCTGAAGATCCTCGAAGATTGGGTCGTGGAGCGAGCATACCGCTCGGTTCGCGGTGTCGCGGATGACTCCGGATTCGGCGGCACGACGATGCAGTACCAGGTGCTGCTCGATCCTGCCCGAATCTACGGATATCACTTGACCGTTCCTCAAGTCATGGCGGCGCTGGCTGCGAATAACTCCAATGCCGGTGGAGGATTCTACTCGCAGGGCGGCCAGTTCTACTACGTGCGCGGCATAGGACTGGTTCGCAACACCGACGACATCGGGAACATCGTTCTTGGCAGCAATAACGGTGCGCCGATTCGCGTAAAAGATGTCGGCGACGTGGTGATTGGACACGCTCCCCGCCTGGGCGAATTCGGTTACCAGAACAACGACGATGCGGTGGAAGGCGTCATTCTCATGCTCCGCGGTGAGCAGACGCAAAACGTCCTTAAAGGCGTGGAGGCCGAAACCAGGGAACTGAACCAGCACATCCTGCCGCCCGACGTTAAGATTCATCCCTTTTACGATCGCAGCGATCTGGTGAAACTGACTACCGACACCGTAGAAGACAATCTCCTTCGCGGCATGGTGCTGGTGCTGATCGTCCTGATTTTCTTCCTGATCAACCTGCGCGCTGCCATCATCGTAGCTCTCACGATTCCCTTGTCGCTGCTGTTCGCCTTCATCGTGCTGCATGCCCACGATGGCGCCGCTAATCTGCTGTCCATTGGAGCGATCGACTTCGGCATCATCATTGACGGCACCGTGGTGATGGTGGAAAACATCTACCGTGAACTCGCACTCAGGGAAGGGCAAAGTTACAGCCTGACCGAAGTCATTCTCACGGCAGCCAAAGATGTAGACAGGCCAATCTTTTACTCGGTTGCGGTCATTCTCGCGGGTTATCTTCCCATCTACGCCCTCAGCGGGCCTTCGGGAAAATTGTTCCACCCCATGGCCGAGACCATGTCGTTCGCACTGATAGGCGCACTGATCTTGACGCTCACTCTCGTTCCGGTCCTGTCGGCTTACTGGTTCAAACGTGGCGTTCGCGAACATCGTAACCGCGCTTATGAGTGGATGAAGGCCCAATACGCGAAGCAATTGGACTGGGCGCTGGCGCGGCCCAAAACGATCATGGTGCTCGCCACGCTGATTTTCGGTCGACCCTCTTGCTGATCCCGCACATCGGCGGAGAATTTATGCCGCACTTGGACGAGGGCGCGCTTTGGGTGCGGGCCACCATGCCCTACACCATTTCATTCGAAGAGGCGAGCCGTATTGCGCCCCAAATACGCAAGATCCTGATGTCGTATCCGCAGGTTACGGTGGTGGGCTCCGAGCTGGGTCGCCCCGACGACGGCACGGATCCCACCGGCTTTTTTAATTGCGAGTTCTACGTCGGACTAAAACCCTACAAGGATAAAGCCTGGAGTGGCGAGCTTAATACCAAGGACAAGTTGATTGCATCAATCAACAAGAAACTGACCGCGTTTCCCGGAATCATCTTCAACTATACCCAGCCGGCGGAAGATGCCGTTGATGAGGCCTTGACCGGGCTGAAGAGTTCCCTGGCTGTCAAAATCTACGGAGACGATCTGACAGTTCTCCAGGACAAAGCACTCCAGATCAAGAATGTACTCTCCCGCACTCCCGGGTTTACCGACTTGACGGTAGTGCGGGAGCTTGGACAACCCTCCCTGTTGATCGATGTGGACCGCGACAAAATCGCACGCTACGGAATCAACGTCGCCGATGTGGAGGCGGTAGTTTCGGCTGCAGTGGGGGGACAAGCCGTCACCCAAGTTATTCAGGGCGAAAAAGTATTCGACCTGGTGGTGCGCATGCAGCCCCAATTCCGCAGCAGTGCGCACGAGATCGGCGGCTTGCTTGTCGGCACTCCCGATGGCAAGCAGATCCCGATCAGCCAACTCGCCGACATCCGCCAGGGAAATGGCGCGTCCTTCATTTACCGCGAAAACAACTCCCGTTACATCGGAGTTCAGTACAGCATTGAAGGACGGGACTTGGAGCGCGCTGTGCGGGATGGCCAAAATGCTGTGAATAGAGCGGTCTCTCTTCCGCAGGGCTATCGGCTGAGTTGGGGCGGCGAATACAGTCAATTTCTCGAGGCCAAGTCCCAGCTTTCCTTGATCGGCCCACTGGCACTGGTCCTCATTTTCATGATCCTGTTCGCGCTGTACGGGAACTTCAAGTTTCCGGTCAGCATCGCGTTGGGCGTCGTAATGACCGAACCAGTCGGCGCCCTGATCGCGCTAAAGCTCACGCATACTCCCTTTAGTGTCTCTTCCGTTCTTGGACTGATGGCATTGTTGGGGGTATCGGTTGAAACGGCCGTGATTCTGGTTTCGTACATCAACAAGCTTCGCTTGGAAGGACTGGATATCCGCACTGCGACGCGTGAGGCCTCCCTCCTGCGCCTGCGTCCAATCACGATGACCGCGTTGGTAGCGTGCCTGGGACTCCTTCCAGCAGCACTCTCCACAGGCATCGGCTCGGCCACTCAGAAACCTTTCGCCATCGTCATCGTGGCCGGTCTCATTTCCCGGTTATTCATCGGATTCTTCGTCAATCCGGTGTTATACCAGATGGTTGCCAGGGAAGGGGATGTACTTCAGGTGTAGCAGTCAGCCAAAGGCTCGAGGGCGTTCCAGCGGATGGCGCTGGAGCGGTTGACGAACTGATGCTGCTCGCGCCGATTACTTGGTGACCGGCAACCAACGGTATTTTCCGCAATTCTGGAAGAAAAGAAAGATCATCACCTCACGGGAGTTCATTAGCCTTGCCGCGCTGCATCTGATTAAGTGAGAAATATTGAAAGTCATCGATAAGCATCGTATCCGTTACCTGATTGAGTCGCTTCTGCCGTTCTAGACATGTACATTTACACTGACAGCGCGCAGGGACGGTTCCTGACCGCTATGGGCTTAGGGAGCGGGACAATCGAGTGGGCTGTGGGTTGAGTTGTGGGTAGAATTTTCGGGCGGCCTGCCCTAAACGTAAGAAAAGAAATGGTAGGCACGAGGAGACTCGAACTCCTGACCTCTACCGTGTCAATCTACCGTTATTAGGTTTTACAACAACTTACAAATGCGTGGAGGCTGCCTATTGACCTTTGCATAATATAGTTACAGCGGAAAGAGTTCTGCTTGTTCCCAGAAAGCGCAGACCAAGGTGGGCCGACGGCGCATCCGACGCAACGCTCGGCGTGCGGAATCGCTCAACTGTCCAAAGGTCGTGGGGCAGAAGTTGGGTAATTCGTGCTGCTTCCAGTGTGACCACAGATACTCCACTGGGTTCAGTTCTGGAGCATAGCCGGGAAGATATTCCAGCCACAGACGCCCCCTCTGTTGCTGTACGAACTGCCAGACGGCACGGCTGCGGTGCCCCGGCAGTCCGTCCCAAACGATCAGCAGCTTGCCAGGAATGTGGCGCAGCAGATGAGCGAGGAACTGGATGATTTGCGGGCTACGGATTGCTCCCGGAAACAGGCGGAAGTAAAAGTTCCACCAGGTTACGCCCGCTATCGCCGACAAGGTCTTCCAATTAAAGTGGTATTGCAGCACGGGGGTCTGTCCGCGGGGTGCCCAGGTACGGCAGCGGTGGGGACGCTCGCTCAGCCCGCTCTCGTCGATGAAGACGATCGTGCGACCTTCGTTTTTGGCCTTTTTTTTAACTCCGGCCAGCGCTTCTGCTTCCACCGCCGGATCTTCTCTTCGTCCCGCTCCAAGGCGCGGCCCGTCGGACGCTGACAACTCCATCCCAACTGCCGCAGGATGCGCCATGCCTGCGAGGGATGGTAGGAAATCCCACATTCTTGCTCGATCAAATGGGTGACACGGTTGGTGGTCCACAATCCGGTCTCGTAGCCCAGGCTTTCCGGACCGCGTTTGAGTCCCTGCTCGATCTTGCCCAGATCCTCCACGCTCAACCGTGGCTTGCGGCCAGCACGGCCCGCCTTCTTCAGCCCGGCGCGGCCGTTCTCGCGTAACTCGGCCGCCCACTGACTTACCGACTGCCGGTGCGCTCCCACTCGTCGGGCCACTTCCGACTGGCTGTACCCCTTCTCCAGCAGCCGCGCCGCCTGCATCCGCCGCTGCTCAAGTGCCTGAAAGTCTCGCCGAACTCCGGCCGGATTTCCCATGCCCAAACCATAGCACGAGATCAAGAAAATGTCACTATATTATTCAATAGTCAATAGGAGCAGCTTGCCAACCGGAGTGGTGCCGCCCAAGCCCAGAATCGCCGTCAGGTACCAGAAGTACAGCAACGGCCGCAATCGGCGCTCCGCCGCCCCGCGGAAGATGATGAACGGCAGCGCCAGAATCAGCGCTCCCATGGGGATCAGGAAGAAGTTCACCCCGCTCATCGGCTTCAGCAGGAAATTGTCGCGCGAGCCGTGCGGGATGGGCATCTGGCTGATGGGATTCCGCAGAAGCGACAACCAGTAAGGCAGAAGCACGAGAACGACGCCGCCAATGGCAAGCACGGCAAATAGTAGCGCCCGTGCCAGGATGCCGCCCACCGACGCGCGCTCGTCTTCCTCGACGGTGTCATCACGGTCGAGGAGCGCAATCCACAGGATCGGAATAGCAAACAAAACGGAACCGAAGATCATGGTGACGTAGTGCGCTGCCGCTGCTGCCCACGCGATGACAATTCCCTTCAACAGCGCACTGAATCGCGCATAGCGCAGCCAGCGATAAAAGTAGGGGAGTGCGTTCAGCACCAGAGCTGCGGAGGCAATCGTGTTGATCTGCCCCGACTGATAGACCAGCATGCCGAGAGATCCCAGGAACACTGACCCCAGGGCTGCGTAACTTGCCGAGACCTCGTCCACCCAGATTCTGGCGTAGCGGTACATGCCGACTGGCAGCAGCAGGATCGCAATCAGCTGCACGAACATGTATGCCATCTGCAAGCCCATAAGGTGCGAGAACAGCGCGATCCACTGGTGTAGCAGCGGTGGATAGGTGGTTTCCGAGAAGCCGCCAAACCATTTCACGTTCCACGGGTTGAACCAGTGATGCGCATAATGGCTCGCGAAGAAGATATGCACATTGGCGTCGTACGACCCGGCAGGCAACTGCATCAGCAGCAGAGGCCCATGCACCGCCAGCGTGATCAGCAGGATTAGCGACAGCGGCAGCGCTTTAGAGTTCAGGGTCGAGGACTTCAGGATCACAGGAGTGCCTCCGAGAGGGTTCAGAGCTGTTTTGATTCCAAAATTACCGTTGGGTTTGCTTGGGGGCTGCTGCTGGATGGGAGGTGCTGTCTAAGTGCAATCACCACCGGGGACACCGAGTACACCGGCCCCCCGTAAGAACTCTCGGAGTCTTGCCCCGTGACCTCCGTGGTGAAAAACACCCACGTCAGGGCGTTCATGCAGGATGCACCGCTTTGCGAAGGCCCGCGTCTCTTTATCAGCGGTGCTGTGTGAGTATCCCCAACCGCAAATTGAGAAACACAGGTTCTCACTCGCGGCAAACTCCTTATCCAAACCAGAGCTGCGAACAGCCAATCAGCGGGTATTCGCATCGGAGCAGGAGGACAGCTTGGAAGCTAAGTTCCTGCACACTTTCGGTCGCGAGTCATGTTCCAGTGAAGAAAAATCCCGCTCCCGTAATGTTCTGTTCCGTTGTGCTGTGGGCGTCGGTGGCGCTGGCGCAGACGTTTGAGATCAACGGCCAGCAGACCCAGCCGTCGGCCACTTCGCCGAATGGCGCGCAACCGCGGGCGAAGAAGAGTGCACCCACCGCCGGAGGCGCGAACACCGAGTCCGGAATCGGTTGGGGTAGCAGCATCGAAGTAGGACGGCTTGCCCGCGCGGCCGAAGATGCATTGCGTCACGGACAAAGCGCTCAGGCGGCGGATTATGCGCAGCGGGCGGTGAACGCCGCGCCCGGTGACAACAAGCTCTGGTTCCTGCTGGGCTACACCTCGCGCATGGCCGGCCGCTATCAGCAGTCAGTCGATGCGTATCAGCACGGATTGCAGCCTTCGCCCGGCAACGCCGACGGCATGAGCGGACTGGCGCAGACCTACGCCGCCATGGGTCGCACCGACGAAGCCAAGCGCCTGCTGATGCAGGTGCTCGCTGCGAATCCTCATCGTACCAACGACCTGCTGGTTGCGGGCCAGCTGTTCATGAAGACCGGCGACACCCAGCGCGCGGTCGACTTCCTTCAGCGCGCCGAAGCGGCGCAGCAGAACCCGCACGTCGAGCTGATGCTCGGCATGGCATATCTCAAGCTCAAGCAGCCAGACAAGGCCAAGCAGATGCTGGAGCTCGCACGCAAGCATGCGCCGGGCAGCGTTGAGATTTACCAGGCGGCAGCAACCTTCTATCGCGAGCAACACGATTACAAGGCTGCCATCGACATGTTGCGGCGAGCACCGAACATGACGCCGTCGGTGCTGGGCGATCTAGGCTACAGCTACGAGTTGGCCGGAGACAAACAGGAAGCGGCGAACGCTTACTCGAAGGCAGCGAATGCCGATCCGCAGAACATCGGGTATCAGCTCAGCGCAGCGCAGGCGCAGTTGCGGGTCGGCGACCTGGAGAAGACGAAAAGCTTTCTAAGCCGAGCCGCAGCCATCGATCCCAACAGCTATCGGCTGCACGCTACGCGTGCCCTGCTGGCGAAAACCGAAAACAACAGTGACCTTGCGATCTCGGAATACAAAGCCGCTATCAACGCGCTACCCCCGGGTTCGGTGCCCGAAGGCGATTTGTATCCCGTGCAACTGCGGCTGAACCTGGCCGATCTCTATCGCGAGAGTGGCGATGAAAAAGCTGCGCACCAAACCATTGCGCAGGCGGAAGACGAGATCAACAAGCTGCACGTGGAAGGACAGGCGAAGGCGGAATTCCTACGCATTCGCGCCGCGTTGAAAATCTCCGACGGCGACCTGAGGGGTGCAGAGTCCGACCTGCTCGAGGCCCGGCAGCTCGATCCCGAGAACACCAACATCATCCTGCAATACGCGAATCTCTTGTGGAAAGAGAAGCGCAAGGATGAGGCCCGCAAGACCTACGAACAAATCCTGAGCGGCGATCCCAACAACCGTTTCGCGCTGGAGGCCATGGGGTACCTCTACCGCGAGGACAACAATCCGCAGATGGCGGAGCAGTTCTTCAACCAGCTGGCGGCTGCCTATCCCACCGACTACGTGCCTTATCTCGCGCTGGGCGATCTGTATGTGCAGGTCAAGCAGTATGAGAAAGCGAATACGGCTTACGAGAAGGCCTACAAGCTGGCGCCGCAGAATCCGGTGGTGATATCGAATGCAGCGAACGCGGCCATCGAGAACCAGCAGATTAAGCTAGCGGGCCTGTGGGTGAATCGTGCGCAGGGCAAGACGAGCGACGATCCCCGCGTGATGCGCGAGCGCGAGCGCTGGCTCTTCCACGAAGGCAAGTATCAGGAGTCGGCGGCACTCGGCTACAAGGTGCTACAGGAGCTGCCCAAGGACCGCAACGCGTCGGTCTATCTTGCGTACGACCTGTACAACCTGGGCCGTTACGACCAAGTCCTGCGCATCGTCAACAAATATCAAGGCGTGCTGCCGAACGAGCCTAACTTCCCACTCCTGGCCGGTCACGTACACAAGCAGTCGCAACTTCTGTTCGAGTCGGTGAACGACTACAGCGACGCGATTCAGCGCGATCCGCGAATGACGGAAGCCTACGTCAACCGGGGCTATGTCAGAAACGACATGCAGGATGCGCAGCAAGCCTCGAAAGACTTCGATACCGCGTTGAAGCTGAGCCCCAACAATGGCATCGCCCACCTTGGTCTGGCCTTCAGTGATCTTCAGCTCCGCCGTCCCAAAGAAGCGCTGGCGCAGGTGGACGAGGCCCAGAAGCTCATGGGCGAGTCGGGCGCCACGCACCTCGTGAAGGCAACTGCGTATCGCCAGCAGCGGCTATTGGGCAGTGCGGAGAAGGAATACGATGCCGCGCTCAAATATGCGCCCGACGATCTTCCGCTTCAGCTCGCGCGCGCCGACACGCTTTATCAAATGCGCCGTTACCAGGATTCGATCAATGCGCTGAACCAGGCGCTGCGGCTTTCACCCGACGATCCTGCAATCTATGGCGAGATGGCGCATGCCTACGCGCAGCTCCACAATCGCGAACAGACGCTGCGCTACGTGCAGGCGGCTGAGCAGTACGGAGCCAACAGCTCGGCGACCCTGCTCGATACCGGCGACGCGCTGCTGACGCTTGGTGACCAGAAAGCGGCAATGGACCGTTTCGCCACGGCGCTGGCCGCACCCGACGCGAACCGTGTTGACGTGCGGCTTGCCATTGCGCAGGTCATGGCCCGCGACGGGCATGACGACGATGCCAAGCAACAGATCAGCCTTGGCTTTGCCGAGAGCCGTATCGGGGAAGCTCCGCCGGTTACTGCCGACAACCTGATCGAAGCTGCCAACCTGCTGCTCTCGATGCACGACTTCGACCTGGCGACGCGCTACTACGAGAAGGCGAAAGAGGCGGGAGCGGCGGACGAAGTAGTGGCCATCGGCCTGGCTTATACCTATCTCGCGCAGGGCAAAACAAGGCAGGCCGATCAGGAGCTGGCTTCCTTAGGAGCCGACCCGTCCGCCAATGAGAATTACGACTACCTGCTTGCCCAGAGCGTGGTTTATCAGCAGCGGCATCAGAACGTCAACGCGCTGGAAGTGCTCTCGCGCGCCAATGCCTTAAGCAGCGAGACCGAAGACGCCGAGCGCCTGATGCAGCAGGTTGCGGGAGACGAAGGCTATCGCATCAACGATCACCTGAGCCTGCTGGCCAACTTCACCATGGGCGGCTTGTACGACGAGTCGACCATCTACATGCTCGACCAGCAGATATTCGGCCTTACCAGCAATAGTCCACTACTGCCGCCGCCGCGCTCAGAGCTCGAATCGCTGGGGACGGTCGCCTACCGGCTGCACCTGGGAAACTTCCCCCTGGTAAGCGGCTTCTTTCAGGTACGCAATGCGAACGGCCCGTACTCGCTGCCACAAGAGGCTTTGATCATTCAACGCAATACCAACGACTACAACTTCAACAGCGCACTGAACCCAACTCTGCACCTCGGGGATGCCTCGCTGAATTTCAACACCGGCATACAGTACACCATCCGCAGGGACAAAGATTCGGCGGTGCTGATCAATCAGAATTTGCTCCGCGAGTTCATGTACGTGTCCAGCAGCTCGTTCTACAACTGGCTGTCTTTCAACGGATCGATTTATCACGAAGCCGGGCCGTTTACGGAACAGAACTTGAGCTCCAGCGACGTCGGAGGGCAACTTGAATTTCGAGTTGGCAGGCCTTGGGGAAAAACTGCGTTCGTGACGGGGTATTCGCGACGCAATTTGACATACAGCCCTCAGCCAACTCATTTCTTCACAACCTCGACCTACGCCGGCATCCAACGCAAGTTCGGCGAGAAGCTCACAGTCACGGCGTTGGGCGAGTACATCCGGTCGTTCCAGGTGCAGAACGGGATTAACGCAACCGCTCAGGCTCTACGTCCGGGAGGGACGGTCGAGTACAGGCCGAACCAATCCTGGAGCGTCAACGGCGAGTTCGCTTACACGCGCGGCGAGATCCTTCAGGACTACAACAACTTCTTTACCGCGTTCTTTGTTTCGTACGATCGCCCATTTCGTCGCACCATCACGGACTCCTCCGGAAGTTTCGCCGTGGACTATCCTTTGAAGTTTTCGTTCGGGTTTGACATCGAGCAATTCCCGAATTTCAGTGGCGCCACTAAGAGCGGACAGCTCGTGCGTCCGATCATTCGGTTGTCGGTGTTCTAGGGCCCAAAATGAAGATTTGTCTGGTGACAGCCTTTCCGCCAAGCCGGCGGGGGCTGAACGAATACGGATTTCACATCGCAAGGGAGTTGAGCCGCGACCCTCTCCTTAGCCTGTGCATCCTGGCCGATGAAATCGAAGATGACGCCCTGGAACTCGATGGTTTCGAAGTGGTTCGTTGCTGGCGATTCGACTCGCTGGGCAATCCCGTAAAGTTGTGGCGAGCCATCCACGATATTAAGCCGGATGTGGCCTGGTTCAACCTGCTGTTCTCTACCTTCGGCAACAATCCGGTGGCCGCATTCAGCGGGCTTACCGTCCCCGTGCTCTCGCGCCTCACAGGACGCTACACGCATGTCACCTTGCACCACCTGATGGACAACATCGACCTGAAGGACGCCGGAGTGCGCTTCCCGCAGTTGTACCGAGCTGCGGGCTATACCGCGACCCGCATGTTGCTGATGGCGAATTCCATCTCGGTGCTGCTGCCTGCTTACCGTCGAACTCTCATCGACAAGTACCGGGGAGAGAACGTACATTTTCGCGCGCATGGCATTTTGTCGGCGCGCCCTGAGCCGCCGGACTTCAGTCAGCGCGGCAACCCCGAGCATCGCATTCTCGCCTTCGGGAAATGGGGGACCTACAAGCGGCTCGATCTGTTGATCCAGGCGTTCCACGAACTTGCGGACCGCATGCCGAATGTGAAGTTGGTAGTGGCGGGCTCAAATCATCCCATGACGCCGGGCTATGTGGAATCCGCGGCCGAGCAACTGAAGGATGATCCGCGTATCGAATTCACCGGATATGTGGTGGAAGAGGACATTCCCAACCTGTTTCGTAGCTCCAGTTTCTTAGTACTCCCGTATTCTTCTGCGACTGGAACGAGTGGTGTAGCCCACCTTGCGTGCGAATTTGGCGTCCCAATAGTTTCAGCCGGAATCCAGGACTTTCGCGAGATGGCGTGGGACGAGGGTATTGCTATTGAGTTTACAAGACCGGCGATGCCCAGGATCTTGCGGCGCGGATGCAGGCTCTGCTTGAGGACGAGCAGAAGATGCGCGAAATGTCGGAGCAAAACTTCTCGGCTGCACTACGAATGACGATGCCCCAGATTATCCGGCAATACCTGCGCTCGTTCGATCTTCAACAGCGGGCCCGTGCTCTCGAACCGATCTCGCGATTCCGGCGGTTACCGTCCTGGATACCCTCGCGATCGGCCATCTTTCGGGCGGCAGCGCCGAGGTGGCAACCATGGACCTGAAGGCCCTCGTTCTGGTTGGCGGTTCGAGCGCGGACGGCAGCAGTGCGGAACCGGAGAGAATGGCCGGAGTTCCCCTCGCCTGTCTCGACGCCCTTGGGGCAACGATTTTGGAGCGGCTCGCCCGGCGTCTGAGAGCCGCCGGCATCTCGGAGCTTACGCTCATCGGCGCTGCCGGCGCGGATGCTCGAACCCACATGGAGCGCGCCATATACAAGGCCCGCCTCGATGCCATTTGGGCAACCGGCGACAACTTCTGGCGGTCGGCGGAGGAGGCGTTCGAGCAGTTTCGCCAGAACGGCGCCGATCTGGTTCTGGTTTTGCAAGTGGGACCTTACGTCGAACTGGACTATGAGGATGTCATACAGCACCACATCGACAAACGCCGCCGCATGACTTCGGTGACAGCTCCAGACGGTGAGGCACTGGGGATTTTTGTTGTGGACGCCAGCCGTCGCGGCGACGCCACGACGCTCTTTCGCAGCCGGCTGCAGAAGGTGCGCGACGACTGCGAGCGGCTCTTCGCTAAAGGATATGTCAACCGTCTCCGGACGGTCGCCGACTTTCGCTGCCTGGCGCTCGACGGCTTGCTGGAGAAGAATGCAGTTCGTCCGATGGGCAAAGAGCTGAAGCCCGGAGTATGGGTCGGTGAAGGCGCCAGCATCCATCGCAAAGCGCGTGTGCTGGCGCCGGCCTTCATCGACGCATATAGCAAGATTCGCGCCTCGTCGCTGGTCACCCGCAACAGCGTCATCGAACACCACGCTGAAGTGGACTGCGGCACCGTGGTCGAGAACTCGACCATCTTGCCCTTCACCTATGTTGGCGCCGGTCTGGACGTGATGCATTCCGTCGTGGGCTTTCAACGGATATCGCACCTGGTGCGCGACATTGAAGTTGAAATCCACGACCACAAGCTGGTGGGAATATCACCAGCCAACGCTGTCTTTCGCACCCTAGGCAGCGCTGCTGTACTTTTTGCCGTCTTACCAAAACAGATCTACCGCGGATTGTTAGTACGGGCGGGCAAGATCAGGCCCGCGCGGCTGCCGGAATCGCTGCAACCACCGGCAACAAATTCAGGGACCCCGGATGTGAGAGAACCGGCATCCGGCCAAGAAGTAGGAGAATTCCCCTCCAGCTTCGCGGTCGTGAGGAGATATGGAGAACATTAGTCGGCCGGTTGTTGTCAAAAGAATGCCGGAAACGATGAACCTCAAACAGGCTCGCAGCTTCCTCAAGGAAGTTGCGCCCTTTTTGAACGCGGACCGGCCGCAGTTGGTTTTCGACATGTCACAGGTGCGACGTATCGATGCCGGCGGCGTCGACGTGTTGTTGCAGTGCATGCGCGAAGCCATCAAGCATGATGGCGACTTGAAGCTGGCGTCCCTCTCTCAACCGGCTGCCGTTGTGCTGGAGCTCACGCGAACCGGACGCCTGTTCGAGATCTACGAGAGCTCTACCCATGCGGTAAAGAGCTTCAGCAGCTTCCTGCCCAACGCCCTCAAGCACTACTACCCTCATCCCGCTCATCAGGTGGAGTCGACGATTACGCCGGGGGCGTTTGTCGGCTCCAGTGACGGAGCCGACATCGCAGCATGAGCTTCGGCGAAGACACGGTCGCTGTCTGTGTGCCCGGCGGAAATAGGTGGCGTGAGCGAGTCGCCCACTTTCGCGTAAATCGTTCCGCCCACGCCAAGATCCTGGGTGGCAGCCTTGTCATGCTGATTGGTTCCGTTTTCGTGAGCCTGGCGAACTTCGGCTACAACATCGGGGTAGCCCGGCTACTGGGCCCGGCTGATTTCAGTCATGCGGCTGCAGCGGTCACGATCCTGATGCTGATCTCAGCTATCACCCTCGCATTTCAGCTGGTTTGTACCAAGCTGGTGGCGAAAAGCGACTCGGCTGAAGCCAAGGCGGCGGTGTTTCAGCACCTGCATAAGAAATCGTGGTGGGTGGGCATCGGCCTGGGCGGGGCCATGGTGCTTGCGAGCTCGGCCCTGGCGTCGTATCTCCGGCTCTCCAGTCCCTGGGTGGTCATCCTGCTGGCCATCGGGCTGACCATCTACATTCCGCTCGGTGTAAAGCGCGGCGGATTGCAAGGGACATGCCGCTTTCGCGGCCTGAGTTGGAATATGGCGGCGGAAGCAATCGTCAAGTTCCTTGGCGCTATCGTGCTCATCGAGATGGGCTTCGGCGTCTTGGGAGCCGTGGCGGCCATTTCGGCCTCGGTCATCGTGGCATACCTGATCCCGGACACAGCCCGCGAGCTGCGCGGTACCGCTGTTGGCAGGGCCGAGCCGCTTCAACTTGGAGAGACCGTTCAGGCAATCGTGTTCTTCGTCGGGCAAGTAATCATCAGCAATATCGACATTCTGATGGTGAAGCATTTCTTCCCGCCCGATGTGGCTGGATTGTATGCCGCTGTGGCTTTAGTAGGCAGACTTCTGTACTTCGGAGCGTGGTCGATCATCAGCGCCATGTTCCCGGTATCGGCCGGGATGGGCGAAGAGCGGCAGACTCCTGCGTTGCTGGCACTTCCTCTGATGATGGTGACGGGCATGTCGGCGGCTTTCGTGTTGCTGCTGGCGGCCTTCCCACAACTAGTATTCCGTTCGCTGTTCGGGGCGCATTTCGTGGCCTCAGTTCAGGGCTTGAACTGGCTGTTGAGCATGAATGCGGCGGCAACAGGAATCTATGCGATCAGCGTAGTTCTTATCACGTATGAGATGTCGAGACGAATCGCTAATACCGGTTGGTTGCAACTGGTGGTAAGCGGACTCATCGTGCTGGGAATTGCGTGGTTCCATTCAAGCCTGCTGGAAGTCATCGTCGTCCAGGAGGTTCTTCGGATCTTACTGTTATGCGCGGTCTCCTACCCGTTCGTGAGGTCGTGGGTAACAGCTGGCAGGAGGCTGCATGAAGAAATTGCGCCGAGTCACTGAGGCTGAGGTCATCTCGGAATTTCTCAGGAACGAGTTCTATCAGGAGGAGTTTCATCACGACCGGGAACAGTTCGAAGACCTTGTTCTCAGCGCAGACCTTTGCGACGAAGACGCCAATTTACTCCGGCGAGCCTTGCTGTTTCGCAGGCGCGGTCATATGTGGCGCGAGATTCCAGATGACACGTCGTGGTGGCAAGTTGAGATTGAACCCGAGGACCTGGACCGAGTTCGGGTCTTTCCTCGGGCCCAGTGGCGCAAAGTCGCGAATGGCAGTTTCCTGCTCAAAGACATTACCCAGCGCTTGAGGCGCAAGCGGTTCTATGGAAAAACCAAAGACTTCGTAACTCGGATACAAGCTTTGAGCTATAAGCTGCGCGACTCCGATGACCAGAGCTCAGTCGTGTTGATCGGCCTCGATGATAGCCAGCCGGTGACGGTGTTGGAAGGCAACCATAGGTTGACCGCTGCTCTGCTGGCCTCACCAGAGATCCTGCGGTCGCGGTTTCGCGTCTTCTGCGGTTTTTCGCCGCACATGTCGGAGTCCTGTTGGTACCAGACGAACTTCAGTAATCTCTGGCGCTACGCCAAAAACCGCGCCCGCAACCTGTTCTACGACCCCGACGCCGATGTGGAGCGGTGTATGAATTCCGCGGAGGATGCAAGGTCGCCCGTCACCGCGCAGTCGTCAGTTGCCGCGGGCGACACCGTCGCGAATTCGAAATGAAGTCGCGGCCTGAATTCACAGATATGGAGAGCTGCCATGAAAGCTCGTTATGATTTTCTGATCAAATCCATGGTGCCGGTCGTAGCTTTTGCGCTATGCGGAACCCCTCAGCTGCTGCAGGCTCAGGAGGCCTCTCCGGCCCCCCAGCAGTCGCAGCCGTCGGGCACTACCATCGATCCCTCGAAGGGACGGTTGCAGCCGATTCCCACCCAGACCGAGCCCGAGGGGCCACGCACCATCTACCCCGGGCAGGACACTGACTTCACCCAGAATCCGCAGCCTGCAACGCCACCCCCCGAGACCAGGGCCGAGCCGCTACAGGAACCGCTGGGCGCAGCCACGGCCGAAGGAGTAGAAACCGTCGGTGGTGGGGCGTCTCGTCCGGCTGGCGCTGCCATCGCCCCTGCCAAGCAGAAACAGCGCCGCTCGCTACTGCTCAAATTGGGAGCTATTGCTGCGGTCGGCGTAGCGGGCGGCACCATCTATGCCTTGTCCAAAGGCACGTCGGCCAAGCCGTAATGCCGGTGTCGAATGACGGCAGGCGGGCGCCAGGGAAGCCGCTCCTGGTTTCATTCTCAGGACTCGATGGCTCGGGGAAGAGTACGCAGATCGAGAACCTGATTTTCCATCTGCGAGAGCGCGGGTTGACGGTGCATACCCTCGCGTTTTGGGATGACGTCGTGGTCTTTTCCCGCTACCGCGAAGGCTTCGTTCATAAGGTTTACGGCAGCGAACGGGGCATCGGCGCCCCCGGCCGTCCGGTAAACCGGCGCGACAAGAACGTACGCAAGTGGTACCTGAACCTCGCTCGCCATTTCCTTTACCTGGCGGACGCAGTCCATTTGCGAGCGGTGGTGAGCAAGGGCCGCAACTCTCCGGCACAGGTGATCATCGTGGATCGCTACATCTACGACGAGTTGGCGAACCTGCCCCTGTCGAACCCGCTCACGCGCACATTCGTTCGGATGATCGCATGGCTCGTTCCCCGTCCCGACGTAGCGTATCTGCTCGACGCCGATCCGGACGCAGCGCGCGCCCGGAAACCGGAATACCCGGTGGAATTCATGGGCGACTGCCGCAGAGCTTACTTCCGCCTGGCGGAGCTGTTGGGATCCTTGACGATCATTCCGCCTCTTCCCCTTGCCGCTGCGACGGAGGAAGTGGTGGCGGCAATCGAGCCTTTAGTACGCACCAGCGTCTCCGGACCGGGACCTTCCGCGCGAGTCGCGTGAACCGCCAACCTGAACAAATTACCTGCCGGCTTGCCTTCCTACCCACTTTGGAAATTCTGCTCGGAACCAAGCGGCCTCGCAAAGCCCGTGTTTTCAGCGCCCAGTGCTGCCCATGCAAGTTTGGCAACGAAACTGTAGCTGAAAACGCAGAACCACAAGTGCGACGGCATTCATGTGGGCCGGTTGAGCTTCTGCTCCCGGCGAAGTTCTCGGAGGAATTGATATGAAGATTCGCATTCTTTATGCTTTGCCATTGGCGGCCGCGCTGGCCATGCCGGTAGGAGCGCAGCAGCCCACGCCGGATAGTCAGCAGCCTACAGCTACCTCATCCTCAACGTCCGACTCGCAGGCCGCTGACCTGAACAGCAGCTCGGCAAACAACGCCGTTGCCTCCGATCAGAACCTCTCGGCCCATCAGCCTCTCCAGCCTGAAACTCGCGAAGGATTCTGGGGCCATCTCAACCCCTTTGCGCGGAAGAAGTACGTTCAGCGGCAGATGACTCCGATTCGCAATCGCGTCAACGAGCTGGATGAACTTACCGCTGACAATGCGAGGTCGATTAAGGACGTCGATGCGCGAGCGCAGGCAGGCATTCAACAGGCATCGGCGAAGGCCAAGGAGGCCGACCAGCACGCAGTAGCAGCCAACAACCAGGCGCAACAGGCAGACCAGACGGCGCAGCAGGCCAGCAATCGACTGAATCAGGTCGAGCAGGTCGTCGGCAATTTGGACCAGTATCAGCTTGCGTCCGAGACAGAGATTCGCTTCCCGGCGGGACACACCACTCTTGGTCCGAAGGCTAAGGCTGCGCTGGACGATATGGCGGCGGACCTAAGCGGCCAAAAGGGATACGTGATCGAGGTGCAGGGATTCTCGCCGAGTCGCGGGCAGGCCGGCATCCAGAGCTCGCAGACGATGGCTAATGCGGTGGTTCGTTACCTGGTCGAGCAGCACAACGTCCCGGTCTATTGCATCTTCGTGATGGGTATGGGCAATGCTATGGTACAGAGTGCCGCGGCCGACACGAGCAGCAGCAGCAACGACCGTCAGGCGAAGGGCAGACCGGCGCCGAACCGGGTTGAGGTCAGTCTGTTGAAGAACGACCTCGACCAACTCGCGGCCAATGACACGCAGCAGTCGGCCTCGACCACCAACGCCCAGACACCACAGCAGTAAGACAGCAAAACAATCCTCCCGCTTCTAGAACCCCCTCGCCCCGAGCGAGGGGTTTTTCTGTTGGCGTCCTTTGACCCACTACGGTTGTTTGTTGGAATGGGTCACTCTGCGTGTCATGCCGAGCCAGCCTCCTCTCGCGAAGCGAGGATCCGCGTCAGGGCACGAACTTCAGTCGAGCCGAACCGCGTTTTCCATTGTGTCATCCCGGCCGACGAGCGTTAGCGAGGAGCCGAGGGACCCGCAGTCTGCGCGCAACCAAGAGGCCTGCCCATCCACCCAACGCCGTTTGTCTATGGCTTTCACTGACAGCTGATGCCTGACAGCTGATGCCTTTCTGCTACCCTACTTTGCAGCCATGGAAACCTTGTTCTACTCCCGTATGGCCTCCCCCGCCGGCGCTCTGCTGATTGGCGCCACCGAAACCGCACTCGTCATTCTTGAATTCGACCGCGGTCTGTCCGAGACCATTGCTGGCGAGCCGGTCCGTTGGGAGGAGTCGGCACAACGTACCGCAGAGGTTCGCTCACAGTTACACGAGTACTTCGCCGGCCAACGCAAGCAGTTTGATTTGCGGCTCGACCTCCGTGGAACCGAGTTTCGCAAGCGCTGCTGGCAGGAACTGCTGCGCATTCCTTACGGCGAAACCCGCACCTATGCGGAAATTGCGCGCGCTGTCGGATCGCCGGCAGGCTTCCGTGCCGTCGGTCAGGCCAATCACTACAACCCCGTCGCAATCATCGTCCCTTGCCATCGTGTGCTGGCGTCGGGCCAACGCCTGGGCGGCTACGGCGGTGGACTCTCAGTCAAAGCGCTGCTGCTTAAGCTGGAAGGTGCAGACTTTCGCGAAGACGCAACTGAGTCGAACCAGTCAACCCTCGCGTTGTCTATCTCAGAATGAGATGTTACGAAGCTACACGCCTGACACCGGATCAGGGCGCAACTCCTTAACCTAAAATTCGACTTTGCGAAGATTCGCGTCAGGGCACGACCTTGGTCGTGCCGCACACCGCATCCATTTTGTATGTCATCCCGAGCCGACCCCGAGCACAGTCGAGGGGGAGTCAAGGGACCTGCAGTTTGTTTGCGTAACCAAGAAATCGTACATTAAAGCCAATTCACCAACGACCACCATCTTCGCTCAGCAAAGGAGAGCAGATCCCTCGCTGCGCTCGTGATGACAAAACCGAATTGCGTCCCTACTCCAACATCTTCAGCGCTTTCACCAGACTCACCCGCATGCGATTAAAGGATGCCGTGACGTCCGCGATCTCGTCTTTGCCACGCGCTTCGAGAGGCGCGACATCAGTTTCTCCACGGCTTATGCGATCTGCGGCTGTCGAAACCGTGTGCAGCGGACGGATGACCAGCAAGTACAGCGCACTATCCAATGCAAGGATGGTGACGACAAAAACTCCGATCAGGAAGAGAACCAGATTGTGGTACGCCTTCTCGGCAATCGCGTCGGGGACCGTCATCGGCACCGAAACAATCTGCGCCGCGATCACCTGATTCAGCGTCCAGCCGAATCCGTTGTTTGAACCGTACTTGCGAATCATCGCCGCAGGAGCTACCGACGGCTCGCTGTGACACTCCAGGCAACTGGCCCCCGCGCGCATGGGCTTCGCCAGATAAAGCTGGCGCCCGGTTGGCGTCTCGCGTTCGTTGACCAACTGCTTGTCGTTGGGGTGATCTTCGAAGTAGCGAATGATGTCGGCTTCCCAATCCTCCGCCCGGTCGATGAGGTTGGTAGGATTCAACGTCGCCTCGCGATAGGAGTAGTCGGTATAGTTCTTGCGCATGGAAGCGAAGATCGTCGTCGCCGCGAAGGCCGGCACCGTCTGGGGCAGGAAGTTGACTTCGTGGTCCGGGTTCTTCAACAACAGGGGCTTTAGCTGGTCGTTGGTGTAATCGCGTGTCGCCTTGGCGCCGGCCATCATCAGTTCGGCCTGCTGCACGACCTGGTCGCGTGCATTGGTGAGGAGGAAGTTCTTCGCCAGCTGGGCGATCAGAATTCCGCCAGCACCGAAGAAGATGATCAGGACGATGTTGAACTTGGTGAGAAGCTTCATGTCGGTTCAGGTTGTTGCGATCAGTAGGTTAGCTGGGATGATAACCGAATCGGGCGTCGATTGAGCGCGTTGCTACCAGACCGCCCGCTCTGGGACATCGAAAACAGCATTTGCCTTGCGCGCCAATTGTCGCTATCATAGGCGACAGAATGGTAAACGAACTCAGGGCCGTGGTTCACGAACTGGGCGGAGAGCGGACCTTGGGACGTGCCTTGTCCAACGACCGTGATCTCCGCGAGGCCATCCGGGAAGGCTTCCGTCCGGCAGTGGTCGAAGAGCTGATGCGGGCCTCCGGATTAAATCTGAAGGAACTCGCCGCGGCACTCGATCTCTCCCCACGCAGCTTACAGCGCCGCCGAAGTGGCGGTCGCCTGGCGCGTTACGAATCCGACCGGCTGTATCGACTGGCTCGTATCGTGGCCATCGCCAACGAATTTCTCGGCGACCGCGACCGTGCCCTGCGGTGGCTCAAGCGCCCCAATCGCGCTCTTGGCGGCATCGCCCCGGTCGCTGCTATCGACACTGAATTGGGCGCTCGACAAGTCGAGAACATCCTGGGCCGCATCGCCTACGGCGGCATTAGTTGAGCCAGGTTTACCGGGTGATGCGCAAGGCTTATGCCCGCTCCCCGTTCGACGGCGAAGGAGCATACCTCTACGGAGGACGCTGGTCGAGCCCGGGCATTCGCCTCAGCTACACATCAGAACATCAGTCCCTTGCCATGCTGGAGTACTTCGTCCATCTCGACAACGACGATCCTCCCGATGATCTTGTGCTGGCGATAGCCGAAATTCCCGATGACATAACCCAGCAGCGAGTTGGATTTGGCGAGCTTCCTGCAACCTGGCGCGACGCCGCAGCCCCGCCCGAACCCTCCCGTTTCGGCGACGAATTCGTGCAGCGTGCAGAGCACTGTGTGTTACTGGTGCCCTCGGTTCTTGCTGTGCACGAGGATAACTGCCTCATTAACCCTGCCCATCCTGACTACAAGAGGATTGTGGCGCATGAATTGGAGCGGCTCATTTACGATCCGCGCATGTTTGGAAAGCGCGGCATCAAGCATGGTCAGTAAGAGCGACACTGGGATAGGAACGGGGAAGCGGTTGCGATTGGGGTGTGGTGGATCGCGGACGGTTCTTCAAGCGTGAGAAGACTTGCAAAATCTATGGCGGAGAGGGCGAGATTCGAACTCGCGGTACCCTTTCAGGTACGTCCGCTTTCGAGGCGGGTGCCTTCAACCACTCGGCCACCTCTCCGCGCCGCTGTAGAGCTGAGTTTATCAGAGAGATGGCCGAGATTGCGCGACCTCTGCTGGCTCCTTCAGGCAATCTTGACAACGCACCCGCCGAACAATAGGATTACTATTGTACGCACGGCGTACGTACAGTAGAAATCGCATGGCACCCACCTCGAACAAGAAGCCGGCAACCAGGTCTGAGCGCATCAACTTGCGGGCATCGGCGAGAGAGCAGCGCTTGATTCGACTTGGTGCGAAAAAGCGAGGCGAGAAAATCACGCGCTTCATCCTCGACAGCGCGTGCGCCGCGGCAGAAATGACTCTGGCTGACCAAAAGCATTTTGACCTGCCTTCTGCCCAGTTCGCGCGATTCACAGACGCACTCGACCGTCCAGCGAAGGCAATCCCGGGTTTACGAAGACTCTTCTCAGAGAGATCGGTCATTGAATGAGGCGCAGGCCACGCCGCCTCTTTCGCCAGTCGAACTGCTGGCGACCCGTCACAATCTAGCTGAGTTCGACTGCGGCAAACACGCCTCTCTTAGCGAATGGTTGAAGCGCTTCGCACGCATGAACCAGACCAGTGGTGACTCGCGTACCTATGTCGTTCATCGCGAGTCGATCGTGGTTGGCTACTACTCCCTCGCCCCGGGAAGTGTTTCGAAGAAACTAGCCACCGCCCGAGCGAGCAAGTCAGGACCGGAACCGGTGCCCATTATTCTGCTTGCCCGACTGGCGGTGGATAAACGTGAACAGGGAAAAGGGCTTGGGCGTGCTCTCCTGAAAGATGCTTTGCAACGTGCCTATGCTGGTGCAGAAATCATTGGAGGCCGGGCCATCCTGGTGCATGCGATTGATGCCGAGGCGGCAGCCTTTTATCGAAACTACGGTTTCGAGAGTTGCTCGGGCATGGAGCTGCACTTGATGCTTCTGATGAAGGACCTGCGCGCGACCCTGGAGGTGTGGCGTTTACCCGGCTCGGGGACTCCATTCGGCTTCGGGTGCCCTATTCCGGCTTCCTTTGCCGGGGTGGGGTTTTCGTCTGTGAAGCGACACTATAGCGTTCACCCGGCTTCCGAATTGCGTTTCTCCCGAAAGAAACTCTGCATCAGCTCCATGCAACGCGCCGCCAGCACGCCACATGTCACGTCGACTTTGTGGTTCAGTCGCGAGTTATTCAGCACCTGGAACACGGAATGCACCGCGCCGGCCTTGGAATCTTCCGCGCCGTAGATCAGGCGACGGATGCGGGCATGGGTAATCGCTCCGGCGCACATCGCGCAGGGTTCGACCGTGACGTAAAGATCGCAGTCGAGCAGCCGATAATTGCCCACCGCGAACCCGGCCTCGCGTAGAGCAATGATCTCGGCGTGCGCCGTAGGATCATTCGAGCTGACCGGCCGATTGCATCCCCGGCCGACGATCTGCCCCTCGCGCACCACCACGGCGCCCACCGGAACCTCTCCCAGCGCGAGCGCACGCTGCGCCTCGCGCAACGCTTCTTCCATGAACAACTCGTCAGCGGGGGACACGCACTGGAGGGTAACGCAAGAGAGTAGATAGTAGCTAGTGGATAGAATCCGACTTCACTCGAACAGGCCACTATCCACTAACCACTAGCGACCACCAGCCACTAATCACTACCAACGGCCGATCTGCGAACCGCAGATCAGTTCTTGGAGCTTCAACCGCCGCGAAATTCCTGCACGCTCTCGCCGCCTCGCCAGATAGGAGCGGGCTTCTGATTGCGGTAATCAGCCAGCCGCTGCTGGATCGCTTCCACATCGCGCTTGGACCACCCAATGGACGAAACTTCTATTTCGCCGCTGGGCGCAATCAGAAAGGCAGTGGGAACGTTGGTCAGGCCGTATGCATTGGAGGTCGCATAGCCCTTCGAGCCATCATCAATCGCCACGGGAAAGGTGACACCGTATTCCTCCAGAAACGCTTTCGTCTTCTTGGCATCGTCCTGCGAGATTCCCAGCACAGTGACGTTGTCGCTGCGGTTCGACTGGAAGACTCTCTCGTAGAACGGGAACGCATACTGGCATACCGGACAACTCACTTTGAAGAATGCAAGCAGTACCGGTCCCTTCTGCAACGCGTCTTTCAGCGAAACCTGTTTGCCGCCAACTGTGGGCAATGTGAACTCCGGAGCTACGACTCCGGCATCGAGCGCGGGCATTTACTACCTCCACTAGTTGGATTCCTGTGTTGCGACTTGCGACTCAAGCCGCAGTCGGCGTCAGCCCGGTCAGGATCTTGCGCGCCAAGCCGGTCAGTGCAATGCGCCTCCACTGCTGATGGGTAAACCAGCTGGAGTCGCCTACGTTCAGCTCGGCGACGCAAAAAACCGAGACCTGGTAATCCGTGTCGGTGATCGAGTGACGCAGGCGAGCTATCGGCGCGGCTTCCGTCGGAGCCTCGGCGAGCTGTGGCAGCTCCCACATACCTGCCATGAGCCGCGCATCCGGCGCGCGCCGTACCAGCAGCACCGCACTCTGCTTCTCGACCAGGGCATACATGAGCTGATCGCGTCTTCGCGGAGCTTGCTCGCGCGAAGGCTGCTCGCCTCGCGTGCGACAGAAAGAAGATACCGGGCACAGCAGGCACTGCGGCGATCTCGGCGTGCAGACAGTCGCCCCTAGTTCCATGATCGCCTGGTTGAAGTCGCCGGGGCGCCTGGGATCAAGCAGGGCCTGCGCCCGCTCCCACGCCGAGCCATTCGACAGCGCATCGCCATCGAGCCGCGCCAGCACGCGCTCAACGTTGCCATCCACAACGGCTACCGGCTCGGCGAAAGCGATGCTGGCGATCGCAGCGCCGGTGTAGCGGCCGATACCGGGCAGCTCAAGCCACTCTTCCAGGCGCGAAGGGAACTGTCCGCCGCGTTCTTGCACGATCATCCTGGCTGCCTGATGCATCCTGCGTGCCCGGTGATAGTAGCCAAGCCCGCTCCAAACTGCGAGCACCGACTGTTCGCGCGCACTCGCCAGCGCGGCCACCGTCGGGAACCGCTTCATGAATCGCGCATAGTGTTCCAGGACAGCAGCTACGCGTGTCTGCTGCAGCATGATCTCCGAAACCCACACCCGATATGGATCGGTGCTCTCCCGCCACGGCAGCTCGCGGCGGTGCGCGTCGTACCACGCCAGCAGCTTGCGGCGAAAGTGTTGCACTTGTGCAGGGGGTAACGGAGGCATTGGCAATAGTATGCGTCAGGGCACGACCCGCGTGTCAGAATCGTTCTATGCTCAAGGTAAAACGTCTCTCGCCCGACGCTATTCTGCCCACCGTCGCCCATCCCGGCGAAGACATTGGCTACGACCTGTACGCCGTCGAGGAAATAACCATCGAGGCCCGAGGTGCTGCCGGCGTCCACACCGGCATCGCGATCGAGTTCGTGCCCCCGGCTGGGGGTATTGTCAAAACCCGTTCAGGACTGGCAAAGAAGCGCCTGCTGTGCAACGCCGGCGTGATCGACGCGGGCTATCGGGGCGAAATCGTCGTTCTCATGGAAAACCTGGGCGACCAGCCGTTCACGATAAAGAAGGGCGACAAGATTGCCCAATTGCTGGAGCACCCGTTCCTGGCCGGGGAGGTTGTGGAAGCCGACCTCAGCGACGCCGCACGGGGCAGCAAAGGCTTCGGGTCATCTGGGTCCTAACCCGGCTGCCCGTAATGGGTCTCAAGAAACGGCCTTTGTCAGGACAACTCCCCATTTCTTATCCCCTTCTTTACTAAAGGAGTTAAAATCTATTTAACAAGGACTGTAGCTGCGGACGAGGGCGAACCGTCCGGAGAGGATTTCAATGAACGTCCACTTCAGCTACAAAATCGCAAAGACTTCCGACCTGGAAAAACTCCTACAGCAACAAATCGACAAATTGAACCGGCTGCTCCAGGTTTTCCGCCCGGAGTTGGTTCACCTGAAGGGCAGCGTCGGCGAGAACTCGCCCCAGGAAGGTTTTTCAGTTTCTCTGAATCTGCGGCTCCCCTCCGGACAGCTGGCTGCGCAGGAGAACAGCGAGACGCTCCCAGGAGCAGTGAAGGCTGCCTTCGCCGAACTTTCCAGGCAGCTCAAGAAGCACAAGGATCTGCTGCGGAAGCAGCACAGCCGGCCCCGTCGTCGCGGCCCGGGTCGCACAGTCGTAGGAACGGTACCCTTCGAGCAGACCGTTGCGGCTCTAAAGCTGGAGCAGGTCTCTTCGGGAGACATATCCAGCTACATCGACGCCAATCTTCCGCGCCTGCGCCGCTTTGTCGAACGCGAGGTGGCACACCGCGAAAGCGAAGGCCAGCTGCTACGCGATCAGATTTCTGTGGATGACGTTGTCGGCGAAGCGATCGCCAACGCGCTGGATGAGCAGCACGATAAGCCCGAGCGCATTCGTCTGGAGCCCTGGCTGTACCGGCTGTCGCTGGATGCGATAGCACGGTTGGCGTCCTCCAACGGCGATGAAGGCCGCATTCCCCTGCAGCGCCGGCACGGTACAGAAGAAGCCCACGAGACGGTTGAGCCGATATCGCAGTTCAGTGAGCCCGAAGGGCGTCTCTATGTGGAGAACGCTATTGTTGACACCGCCGCGCAAACCCCGGAGGACCTCGCCGCACGCAATGAGCTGATTGCGCTGGTTGAGCGCTCGCTGCGTGATGCCGGGCGTGACCAGCGCGAAGCCTTTATCCTGTACACCGTTGAGGGCTTCACCGTCGAAGAGATCGCCGACATCTCCAATCACTCGGTAGAGCAGGTTCGTGCCGACATCCGCAGCGGCCGCAAGCACCTGCAAACCGCCTTGCCCCTGCGGGACCCTCTCAAGGACAAGCTTCTCGAATATGCCAAATCGGCTTGACGGTACGCCGCCAGGCCGGGTCTCTCGTCCAATACTTCAATCAGGAGAACCGGAATGATTGCACGCGATGAAATCCGTGAATTGGCCAATTTCCACTCTCCGGAAACCTGTGCCCTCACGTTCTACTACCAGCCCTCCACACCGCAGGACCTTTCCCATCGTGGGGAGTCGATTCTCGTCAAAGACATGCTGCGCAACGCGCTGCGCGACGCCGAGAAAGGCGGAAAGGATGGCTGCGCGCGGGCCGACCTGGAGCGCGTCACCGCGCTGGTCGAGGCCTTGCGCGGCAACGGCGGCAAAGCCAAGGCCATCTTCGCCTGCGCCGGACAGAACTTCTGGCGCGAGTTCGACCTTCCGCCGTGTCTGCCCAGGACGCAGGTGATCCTCAATCAGCGATTCCATCTGAAACCGCTGGCCGCCTTGTTGCGCGAGCGCCGCAAGACGCTGATCGTTCTTGCCGATCGCACCAAAGCCCGCGTATTCAAGCTTTCCAACGGCGAAGTTACCGAGCAGATGGATTTCTTCAACGAACTCACGCGCCATGGCAAAAGCGACGGCTTTGCCGGCTACGATGCCGGACATGCCGCTCGTCGCGTCTCGAACGAAGTTGCACAGCATTTCAAGGCAATCGCCGACTATCTCAAGGAACGCTACGAGCGCAACGGCTTCGACCAGTTGCTCATCGGCTGTCACGACGAGCAGTGGCCGGAGATCGAGCCCCATCTTCATACCTACTCGAAGCAAAGGGTCATTGGCCACTTCCGCATCGATCCCAAGGTTGCCACCCCGGAGCAGGTGAAAGAAGTGGCGCTGCAGCAAATCACCGAACACGAGCGGGACGAGAGCCAGCGCCTCATTGCCGAGGTGATCGGCGAAGCCCACCGGAACGGAAACGGCGCCATCGGCCTGCGCCGCGTTCTTCGCTCGTTGGAGGCCGGTGAGGTGCAGACGCTGCTGCTGGGAGCCAACTTCCAGGCTGTGGGCGTGAAGTGCTACCACTGCGGCCACATGGATATGCATGACGCGGCGCAGTGCGCGGTATGCGGCAAGCCGAATACCCGCCTGGAAGACATCGGCGACGGCATTGTGGGCCATGCCATTCGAAACAACATCGATATTCTTTGGATCGACAACAATGAGGAGTTCGATCGCATTGGGCGCATTGCCGCGATGCTGCGCTTCCGCGCCGACCAGAACACGCCCATGAAGGTGGCAGTCTAGGGAACGAACCATACATTGCGATGCCGGATGAAACCAGCAATTGGACATGGTCACATCGGGAGAAGGCGGTGGCCAGGCGGGCCTTCGAGTTGGCCCTCGCTCCGGAACCGATGCCGTTATGGGCGAAGCCAAGAAGCGCGGCGCGAGCATCGCTGCCTCCGAGCTATGGGAGTTGCAAGAGTGGCTGCGCTTGCGCCGTTGCGAGATTGATCGGACCTTCGGTCTCTGCTACTCCGTACTCGCCCCAGTCTCCGCTAATCTGCTTCGCGATGGCCGACTTGCCGAAGGTGATCTCCAGGCCTCGCGGGGGAGAAACTGGACGTTATACGAAAGGGGTTATGATTCAAGACAATAAGGTCCGGTAGGGCCGGTCACAACCGGGGTCCGGGCCAATTCAACCGCTATCGCGATAGGAGGAAACGTATGGCTGAGGGTGCACTTGTATTCGGCTATGGCTCGCTCATAGAAACCGAATCGCGAAAACGTACCAACCCTCATGCCGGCAAAGCCCGGCCGGCGCGAGTCACCGGCTATCAGCGCGGCTGGTTTCACCAGTTCGCTGACTATGTCGGCAGTAGTTGCACTTACTTAGGCGCGTTCGCAAGCGCGGGGGCCACGGTCAACGGTGTCATTTATCACGTAGGGGATTTCGAGGCAACCAAAGAGCGAGAAACCGGCTACACCGCAGTGAAGCTCGATCCAAAGGTGATCGAGATGTTGGACGGGAAAGCGCCCCCCGATAAAGCCGTCTATCTCTTCGTGAGCAATCTCCCCGACATTTCCAAAACCCACGCGCCGACGCTTGCCTTTCCCATGGTCCAGTCTTATGTCGACATCTGCATCAACGGTTGCCTGGAAATCGAAGCGGCTTATCCCAACACTAAAGCTAAGGATTTTGGTGAGGAGTTCATTCGAACTACAATCGGTTGGAATGCCTATTGGGTGAACGACAGACTGTATCCTCGCCGGCCTTTCATTTACATGCCAAATGCCAACACCATCGATAAGCTTCTAAGCCGGCACAACCTGCTGCAATTTGTACAGCTTCGCGATATCGACTGATCCCCTTCCCGAACCATAGAGAAAGGCTGCTGCCCGGCACATGGACAGCAGCCTCTGGAGCGGGAAGGACGGTGTTGTTCGGCGAAACTGGCTCCGACACCTGCCCGCCTTCCTTTCAGTGAGTGGTCAGACGGCTCATTTGTTGGATTTGCCTCTGGTCTTAGCTTTTGGAGCTACCAGAGCACCTTTCAGTGGACGGTAGAGCAGCCGCAATAGCTTTTCCCTTTGTACAGCCGCCCCTGGGTTAGGGTAATAAGCGTTCTGCAACACGAAGGTGAAGATCTGGTTGGTTCCGGTGAACGGCGAAGGCACTCCATCGCCGGCCGCGCTGCCGTGGCAGCCCATACAGGTATGGCCCTGGGAACTGCCGTTGGAAGCCTGGGCATAGGATTCAACAACCGCATTGGCAAAAGCATTGACGTTGATCAGGTTGGTGGACTCGTTCAACGGCGGAAACGTAGCGCAGCCAGTATCGTCGCTCGCGCAGGGGTTCATTGTGTTCACCATCTGGTAGTACTGCCAAACCGTACCCGACAGCTGGGCCTGCCAGTTCTGATTGACCTGCTGCACATTCGAAGCTATGGGCGTTACCTGGCAGATGTTGTTGGCTTGTTTCGGGGTAGCGGGCCACTGGATATTACCGGACGCCGTTGCGGGCTGCACATTGTAGCCGCTGCAGTTGCCGTTGGTGGGCGTGCCCGGAGCTGCAAACGTCGCCGGAATGGCGGGAGAAGACCCGTTGGCAGGGGTAGAGGTCGTGTTATCCACTTGTTCAAAGCTCGCCCAGAACCATGTGGCGCCAGTGGAAGGGGTAAGGCGCAAAATGTGTAATCCGACCAGACCGAACAGGTTCGGTCCCTGGCAGGTTTGTCCATCCTGTTGCATGAAATAACCCCACTGCGTGTAGTAACGCCCGATCACATTCTTGTCCGCTTTGGGATCGAGTACACGCCATGCGGCTTTTATCTCCAGGGCGCCATACTGTGCATACGACGGCAGTGTGAATTCCGTGCCGTAAAACGGAAACCCTGCGAGTTGCCCGTTGTTCTGATAGGCCGCCGCCTGGTTGGCCCCCAGAAAGTATTTGTTGCTCTCAATGTAGGCGTATTCGGAAGGGGCAACCAAGATCTGGTACACGGCGTACCAGCCTTCCTGATCGACCAGCGGAGCGGTGAAAGCTTGATTCACATAGTCCTTCGGCAGCACAACCTCAGTCGGCGATGTGGAAAAGGTGGAGTCGTCAATGTAGAGCGGCTGGAACCCCGGTGCAACCGGGTTGTCGCCTAACGCGGGGCAACCACCGGGAATCGTAACGGGTTGATTGTAGGTGGCGCCTGGGTCGGCGCCGTTGGCCAGCATGATGGTGCTCACATCACGAAAGGTATTCCACACCGTAGGTAACAGCGCACCGTTGGAGGCAGTTGCGCCGATCTTTGAGTTGGGATCGGGCTGGCCCATTACACCTCCAGAGTTCGGCGAAAGTGCGGGCCAGTCTAGGGCGACGAACGTCTGCCAGCCGAAGTTCAGCCAGTCAGCTTGGACGAGATTCGAGGGGGGTGGTGCGGGTGGCTTCGGGGGTGGGGATACGATGTCAACCGGCACGGTGGGACTCAATGTCACGGTAGATTTAGCAGCGGCTCGTGATCGAGTGGACGCTCGCACAGACCGCTGGTTGCCAGCCGCAACAATAGCAACTAACGCGACTGCGCAAAGAACTGCTAAGGCGGGCGTGACTCGGATCTTGTTCATGGAGTTTCTCCTTGTCTTTGGCAACATTGATATCGAGTAAGTGCACCGGACGAAGCCATTTGTCCGAACGCCTACTTAACTGGCTGATGATTCTGTTCTCTTTTTCTGAGAAAAACAAACTATTTTTCTTATTGCTCCCATAACTGATTTCGGTAGTTTAGACTCATGGCTCACGAAAGAGCGAAACGCGAAGAGAGAGCGGCCTGGGTGATACCTGATACCCGCAAGTGCTATCCTGCTTGACTTCGATCCCGATCAGGAGCTGCCATGAAATTCACTCGCCGCGAATTTGTTGCCACTACTGCCTTAGGCTCTGCTTCTCTAGCCCTCGACCTGCACGGTCAATCGAAAGCGCCTGACTACCAGACCGAGAACCAGGCTCCGAGTACCAAGCCCAAAGCTCCCGTCATCATCTCCGCGGCAATCGGTTACAACTACCTCGACCGCGGCTATGCTGTGCTGAGGAGTGGCGGCGATACATTAGATGCGGTCATGCAGGTTATCACCGGGCCCGAGGACGATCCCAACGAAGACAGCGTGGGACTCGGGGGCTTGCCGAACGAGGAGTGCGTGGTCGAACTGGACTCGTGCTGCATGCACGGGCCGACGCGCATGGCAGGTTCGGTCGCGGGCGTACACGATATCAAGAACGTCTCGCTCCTGGCCAAGACCGTGATGGAGCACACCGGCCACGTGATGCTGGTCGGCGAAGGCGCTAGCCACTTCGGCCTGCTGATGGGCTTTCCCAAGGAGAACCTGCTGACCGAGCGCTCGCGCAAGACCTGGCAACTATGGCGCGAGACCATGTCGAACGACGACTGGTGGGGACCCGGCTTGGCCAGCCCGAACTTCAAGTTCCCCGAAACCGGCGGCGATACCAGTGAACTCGACAATCCTCTCATCGAGAAGATGTACAAGCTGGCGACGCGAATCGGCATTGAGCCAAGCCTTCGCATGGCGGCGATCGAACGCGTGCTGAAACCGCCGACGGGTACCATCCACTGCTCGACGGTCAATACCAAGGGCGAGATGTCAGGCGCGACCACCACCAGCGGCCTGGCCTGGAAGATTCCCGGGCGCGCCGGCGATTCACCGATCATCGGCGCGGGCAGCTACACCGATCAGGATGTCGGTTCCGCGGGCGCGACCGGCAACGGCGAGGAGAACATCAAGATCTGCGGCGCGCACACCATCGTGGAGAACATGCGTCATGGCATGTCCCCACCCGACGCCGGAATCGATGCCCTCAAGCGCATCGTGCGCAACTACAACGGCAACATACAGAAGCTCCAGTACATCGACATGAGCTTCTACATTCTGCGGCGCGATGGCGCGTACGCGGGTGTGTCGCTGTGGAGCGGTTCAGAGCAGCATCCTCGCCGCTTTGCGGTGATTGATGAAAAGGGCAAGCGCTACCAAAATGCCATCGCGCTAATGCAAGGAACGTCGCTAGGCTGGCCTCCGATGCCTGGCGGCAAACATCTCGCGCCGGAACAGAAACGATGAATAAGCGTTCGCCGGAGCTTCGGACCCACCCAACAAAAACCCGGAGCACTCGGCTCCGGGTGTGTTCAAGCACTTCTTCCTGGAGACTACCATTTCCGGCGTAGCTTGCCGGCAAGCCCTACGATGCCAGTTCCGAGCAGTAACATGGTTCCAGGCTCGGGAACGGCGTTGACGTAAATGATCCCGTCAAACACGTTCGGGAGGCCTGCCACGACCGATAACTGGAAGGTATTCGGGTCAATTGTGTAGAGGTTGCTGCTCCAGTCGTCCGCAAAGTAAAGACCCCTATCCGGGTCCCAGGCCAGGCCGTTGTCGTTGATGAAGCCAGGGTCGCCAAGAGGGGTCGCAGCGCCGGTATTCGGGTTTATCTGGAAGAAGGTGCCGGTACCTCCAGCCATATTCAAAATGAGTTGGTTGGTGTCCGCACGAAAGGTCATCCCGCCCGGATACACGCCGTTGTTGCCGATCAGCGTGGCGGCGCCAGTAGATGTGTTCAGGCTGTAAAAGTTGCCGTTGGTGGAGTCAGCGTAAAGCTTGCCCGTAGAGGAGTCGTAGGCCATCGCGAATAGATCGTCGATGCCGTGAAATCCGACCAGGGTGGCTGCGCCGGTCTGCAAATTGATCGTATAGAGATTGTCGTTGCCTCGGCCTGGAATCCAATACGCCGTCTGGCTGCCTGGATTGTAAGCGAGGTCCCCGAAATCGCCTGAGTTAATGCCGGTGTTGCCGACTAAGCTCAGGGCATAGGTGGTCGGGTCAATGCTGTAAAGAGAGTTTGTCGCGTCGTTTATCGCGTATAGCGTTGCAGCTGCCCATGCGGAGCTGACACTCACGCACAGTGTGAGAACGAGCACAAAGAAAAACCGACGCATAGCTTCCTCCTGAGTTCAACAGCTCTTACGCGGTGAAAGGTTGCTCTGTCGCTTCGCCCTTACGAAGGGGGGTGGACACGACAGAGGGCCTGCGGTCCCAACCGATTCGAAAGCAAGGACTTTCGAATGGGCCTTAAGTTTCTGGCGCGAGGCGTTCTTTGTCAAGCTCCAAGATTGAATTTGTCATACCAAGTTAAAAATGTTCCCCGTTTTCCGCAAAGCAGAAATGTCCCTGGTTAGCAAGCTGGAGAGAACGTCGGAGTTGGCAGCTCTTTGTAGGCTCGCCTCCAAGGATGGTTCGTAGGAGACAGGCGGCGACGGCAGTGCTCACCAACGAAGACGCTGAGCGCAAAGACGACGAGGCGGTTGTCGCCAAGCTGAAGGCCACCGCAGGTGAAAAGCAGCTTCCCGAGGTTGCGGAAGACCTGACCATCATGATGCGCAAGGCCGGGGCTCCGGGGCTTCGACCGGCAAGCCCTCAGCGACGACCTTCTTCGCAAAGTCGCGGTCTGTCACCACGCCAATAGCGCGGCCCTCCTTAACCACGAAAAGCGCGCCGGCTGGCCCCTGCGACGCTATCTGGGCAGCGTCGCGAATGGCTGTCCCCGCTTCGCAGGCGCTGACAGGGTGACGCACCACATCGGCCACTGACAGGGAATACAGCAATTGCTCTGCGTTGCCCATCAGGTTGACCTGGGTGCGCAGTTCGCTGAGGCTGCGGTCCATGTAGCGAGTCAGTGACGCCCGCAGCAGATAATCCGACACCTCATGGTGACGGGACATTACTTCCTGCATGTCCTCGCTGGAGATGCTGCAGCAGAACGTGTCCTCGATAGCGATTACGTCAAGGCGGGCAACATCCCGGCCCATGAGCGAAAGCAGGCCAAAGACCTCTCCTTCGCCCCGCATGTCGAGCACTAACTCTTTGCCAACCTGCGTACGAATTCCGAGTTTCACAGCCCCTTTTTGAACGATGTATAGCGACCCCGAGGCGGGACGCCCCGCGGCGATGATGACTGAGTCCCTGGGAAAGTATTCGAGGCTGGTGACTTTACCCAACGAGCGCAGCTCGGCCGGAGGCAAGAATTGGAATGGGGGAATCTTTTCCAGAAAAGCGATAACCGTTTCGCTAATTTGGCTGGAAGTAGAGGAAGGCTCCACAGGATCTACCGCGCGAATTCTAGCACGTCACTTAAAGCTTCAATAGAATTGGCGGAAGCGTGTGCGAGTCGAACGCACCATTGACATCGAAGATGCCAATCGCCGGTTTTGAAGACCGGGAGAGTCACCGGACCCCCTTCGCTTCCGCGAGACGCTACTTCGGCTGCGCAACAATCCGCAGGTACGGACGTGGAGCTTTCCAACCTTCGGGATAGATCTTCTTGGCGTCCTCGTCGGAAACGGCAGGCGAGATAATCACGTCGTCTCCGTGCTTCCAGTTCACCGGCGTCGCAACTTTGTGCTTGTCCGTCAGTTGCATGGAGTCGATCACGCGCAGGATCTCGTCGAAGTTGCGCCCCGTGCTCATAGGATAGACGATGATGAGCCTGACCTTCTTTTCCGGGCCGATGATAAATACGTTGCGCACGGTCATGTTGTCGGCAGCAGTGCGGCCGTCACAGCCGCCTTGCAAGTCTGCCGGCAGCATCCCGTACAGCTTGGCTACCTTGAGGTCGGTGTCTCCAATCATGGGATAGTTCGGCTCGTGTCCCTGGGTTTCACGGATGTCTTCCGACCAGCGCTTGTGATTGTCGACCGGGTCCACACTGAGACCAATCACCTTGACGTTGCGCCGCTCGAAGTCGGGCTTCATTTTGGCCATATATCCCAGCTCGGTAGTGCAAACGGGAGTGAAATCTTTGGGGTGAGAAAACAGAATCCCCCAGGAATCGCCAAGCCACTCGTGAAAGCGGAGCGGGCCTTGCGTTGTTTCGGCTTGGAAATCAGGTGCGATATCACCAATCTGTAGAGCCATTCACTGTCTCCTGTTTCTTGATTTGAAAAGCGCTCGTCGATTCTAAGCAGTCGGTGGATCTTCAGCAACTCTGTTTACCGAACGGCCGCGAACTCAGGACGAGACCGCAGCGCTCGTTAGCGGATTTAGCATCGGCGGTATCCCCACCTTCATCCGTATGAGGCGTAGCCCAAAAGGAGACAACCGCGATCATGCCTGCCCGCGAATTCCCTTTCGTTCACCTCGACGTCTTCACTTCTGCGCCGCTGGAAGGTAATCAACTGGCCGTCGTGTCTGACGCTCGCGGCCTGAGCGACGCCGAAATGCAGAAACTTGCGCGAGAGATGAATCTCTCTGAGACAACGTTTGTCCTTCCTCGCGACTCCGAGACAGAATCCCGAGAGGGAGTACGCGTGCGCATCTTCACCGTTCAGGAAGAGCTGCCTTTCGCCGGACATCCCACGCTTGGCACCGCATGGCACCTGAAACAGAAGCGGCCGGATCAGTCCGAAATCGTTCTCCATCTGAATGTAGGCCGCGTACCAGTCCGCTTCGAAATGCGCGACGGCCGACTGTTCGGAGAGATGCGTCAGGCGGAACCGCAGTTCGGCAACTTGCATCAACACTCTGCGGTAGCACTCGCCCTCGGTTTGCATCCTGAAGACTTGGATGAGAGCCTTCCCATTCAAACCGTTTCGACTGGATTGCCTTTCACCATTGTCGCGTTCCGCAAAGTTGCAACACTAAGTGAACTGCGGGTTAGCTGGCAGCAGATCGCATCTTATTTCCAGGGTTCAGAGAGTTCAGCATTCTTCTACTTCGTGGCGCGCGAGCGCGAAAACAAACTGCGTGCACGCATGATCTTCTACAACGGCGAGGACCCTGCCACCGGCTCGGCTGCCGGCTGCTGCGCAGCCTGGGCTGTCAGGTATGGCGTGCTTCGCATCGGATGAGCAGGGCGTCATCGAGCAGGGCCGCGAGGCTTTACGGCCCAGTTCCATCTACGTACGCGCCACGAAGACGGCGCGAGACGATCACCAACGTGCGCGTCGGCGGTCACGTGGTGCATGTCATTGATGGCAAGGTTACCTTGTGAATTCTCTGCGGATATCCTGTGCATCCTTGCAGGCCGCATGAACAGCGGCTTGCGGTGACTCTCCGCATCTTCCAGATCGTTATCACGCGCCCTTCATACCTTGCAGCGGACGACGCGAAAACAGGTTCATGAGTTTATGGCGACGATACTTGTATGCGATACCGCACGCGCGTACTATCCATCTACGCTATTGCTCTGCCTTAGATGGAATAAGCGATTTGATGTTTTGCACCTCGACTCCCCCGGGAGCGGACGAATCAAACACCACGAATTGAGCTAGTACGGACAGCACTGATGAAGCCAAAGCGCACGATACTCTGCGTTGATGATGATGAACGCTCTCTTTCGATCCGAAAGGTGATGCTGGAGACGCGGGGCTATCGAGTCTTGACCTGCTCCGATCCCGACGAGGCGCTGGAACTGGTACGGGGCGGAGGTATCGACCTGATTATCGCTGACCTGGTGATGCCGAAGATGTCTGGCGCGGAACTCATCGCACAGGCAAAGCAGATCGCGCCCCACCTTCCGGCAATCCTCTTCTCCGGTTCTGTCAGCCATTATGCCGAGCAGAGTTACGCCGACGTTTGGCTGCCAAAAGGCAGTTTCGCTCCAGCCGAGTTGCTCGAACGAGTGCGCATCGCCCTGATTCGCAAACGCGGTCCGAAGCGCTCATCGCTGCCCGGTGATGGGTCAAAGCGAGTTGCATCGTAAGCACTTGGATTCGTTGCCAACGGCCATTCCGAGCTGCCGAATCCAGCGAACGCGATCTCTCCTTGTAATTCGCTGTTTGCCCGGGTACTAGCCTAACCTCTGTAACCCCTTTTTTCAGCCTTTCGCCCGGGAAGCCTAGGGCAAATACCTTTCAGAAACTAAGCCCAACCTCAGATATCTCCAGAGTAGATGGGTCCGTAGTCTGGCTTGGGTTGAGCTGCAACCGAGCGCCTCGCCCTCAGCCAGTCATCATCTCCAGGAGCACGTATCTTGAAAGTTTTTCGCATCGCAGCTCTAGTTTGCGCATTGACAACTCTATCTTTCGCCGGCGTCACCGTCTCATCTCCCACGCCCAACAGCCAGAACCAATCCTCAGTTCACTTTGTTGCTTCAGCGACAGGAAACTATCCCATCACCGCCATGATGATCTACTCTGATAACCAGAGTATATTCACGATTGCCAACTCCAGTCTGGATACTACGATTAGCCTTGCCAATGGGCAGCACTACATCGTGGTCCAGGCATGGGACAGCAAGGGATACGTGTACAAAGCGGCCGGCTTCAACATTTCGGTGAGCGGCGGAAATGATCCCCAGTACCAGATGATTCAGGCGATGCCAGGCTGGGAGTCTTGTGATGTCTGCTCAGGACAGGGCGGCCACGGCCCGCCGACGCCCCATTCCATGACGCAGTACATCGCTACGCCTTCGCTCTCCGGGAAATCGAGCGAATACTGGATAGGACCACACGTTCCATACTCTTCAGCTCTCTTTTGGAAGCAGCTTGGGGCTAACCGCAACGCCTCGCACTTTATCTTCGACCTTTACTTCTACGTGAAGGATCCCAATGCCCCGCAGGCGCTCGAGTTCGACATGAACCAGTCTGTCGGAAGTCGTAAGTTCATTTTCGGAACCCAGTGTGACATTAAGGATCATCGCGACTGGGATGTGTGGGACACCGCGAACGGACGCTGGATTCAAACCGGCATCGCCTGTTCTGCACCTCCGGCCTACACGTGGAACCACCTGGTTCTTGAGTTTGCCCGGAGCAGCAACCAGACCACGTTCGTCTCTGTCACTCTTAATGGCAGCAAGAGTTATATCAACCGAACCTTCAACACGTTCGGAGTCAATGCCGCGGAGCTAAACGCGGCAGTGCAATTGGACGGAAACTCCAACAGCTCCGCATATTCGATGTGGGTCGATAAGATGCAGATCACAGCCTGGTAGCTCGCTGTTCTTGATCAGTAGAACAACCGGGGGCATGACTAATGCCCCCTTCGCTTTGTTAGCTTGATTCGCTTGAAATCCTGCTGGTGCCCATGCGGTTGGCCGTCTGCCCTGCCACGGCTCCCGGATGCAGTTGCCGGCAGAAGAATCTCATTGCCATCCCAACTGGGCATATCTCGCGTTTTACGAGAGTGACTTCCAGCTTGAGCGGCGTCGAACCGCCCGAGGAAGACGAATAAACAAAGCGAGCAGACGAGTTTGTGGAACAAATCGTGCCACTCATGTAGCCATGAGTGGCCGTTAGTTATGGGGATCGGCTACGCTGATTTCGATGATTTCGCCGACTTCTTCCGCTCCGCCCAACGCTTCTTCATCATCTCAGAGATGCGTTTGCGAGCTGCCGCGCTCATGTGACGCCGACCCGGTGCAGCCTTGGCTTTCCCCGATCCGGCGGGACGGCCTGGGCCCCGCTTCCTGCCCGACCCAAGACCCTCCAAAGCCTCAATCGCTGCATCGAGTCTGGCGCGTTCTCTCTTCAAATCCGCTAATACGTTCTGTATATCCATATGTCACCTGTCGTTTGATTTTTTTGAGGGAAGAGACTATGGGAACGGTAACAGATGTAGTCACATGAATCCAATAGCTTTTTGCTAGCTGAATCCCGGTTTCCCGAATTGCGCCCTTATTACAACCCGGAGTCAGCTTCCCCGCCTTTGGCCTCTAGACCCAAAACTCTTCTAAACTGACTTCACTGTCCACCCAGGAGAATCGGAGGCGCAGATTGCCAGAGCTCTCGAACTACCACATGACTAGCGAGCAATTCCGGGAATATGGTTACGCGATGGTCGACTGGATTAGTCGCTACTACGAGTCCGTCGAAAGGCTTCCCGTGCTTTCGAAAGTAGAGCCCGGGGATGTCAGGCGATCCTTGCCTCCCCTCCCTCCCCAGAGACCTGAGCCTTTCGACCAGATACTCCACGATGTCGAGCAGATAATTCTTCCTGGCATAACTCACTGGCAGTCACCAAATTTCTTTGCGTATTTTCCGGCGAATTCTTCAGGTCCGGCTATCCTCGGTGACTTGCTCTCCTCCGCTTTGGGCGTGCAGGGCATGCTCTGGGCTACCAGTCCAGCATGTACCGAGCTAGAAACTCACGTGCTCGATTGGCTGGTGCCGATGCTGGGATTACCGCAGAAATTCCTCTCTACCTCGACCGGGGGAGGGGTCATACAGGACACTGCTTCGAGTGCGACGCTGTGCGCCATGCTCGCCGCCCGTGAGAGGGCCACCGGATACCGAAGCAACCACATTGGATGCGACGGCAAGCTTGTAGCTTACACCTCGAATCAAGCCCACTCTTCCATCGAGAAGGCTGCCATGATCGCGGGCATTGGCCGGGACAATGTGAGGCTCATCGCCGTCGATGACAGGTTTGCAATGAATCCCAATGCGCTAGCCCAAGCTATCCGCGCACGATCGGGAAGCAGGCCTGGCGCCCTTCTTCGTTTGCGCTACGGTCGGCACCACTTCGTCCCATGCTATGGATCCCCTGGCTAGAGATTGCCTCGGTGTGCGAGGAGAACCGCCTGTGGTTTCATGTTGACGCGGCCATGGCAGGCTCGGCGGCACTCTGTCCCGAGTTTCGCTGTTGCAGAGCTGGTGTCGAGCACGCTGACAGCTACTGCTTTAATCCTCACAAATGGATGTTCACCAATTTCGATTGTGACTGCTTCTTTGTCGCCGAATCGCGAGGCTCTCATCCGCAGCCTCAGCATCCTGCCTGAATACTTGCGCAATCAGGCCACCGAATCGGGTTCGGTCTTCGATTATCGTGACTGGCAAATTCCTCTGGGGCGCCGTTTCCGCTCACTGAAGCTATGGTTCGTGATTCGCCACTATGGGGTTGAAGGCCTACAGCACCACATCCGCTACCACGTGCAGCTTGCCCAGGAATTCCTCGGGTGGGTGCAGCACGATGATCGTTTCGAAGTCGTGGCGCCCGCACCTTTGAACCTGGTCTGCTTTCGTTACCGGGGCAGCGACGAACAGAACCAGCGTCTAATGGAGGGCTTGAACGGAAGCGGCGACTTATATCTGACCCATACCCGGCTTAGCCGACCGCTTCGTGCTGCGCTTTTGTGTAGGGCAAACAAACACGGAAGCGCGCCACGTGGAGCGCGCGTGGCAGACGGATCCAGGAAGAAGCCGCCAGGCTGTAGCCGGTTGGCTTCGTGGCTCAAGTCTCCCCGACTTGACGATTTGGGCTAAACTACGCTCGAAGGAGCTAACCGTGCATCCCAGAGTGGTTGCCTTAACCGGCATGTTCAAGGGCGATAGCTACCGGCTGACCGGCGCAAAGCTCACGCTCGGTCGCGACAACTCCAACGCCGTGCAACTCGGCGATACCACGGTATCCAAGAAGCACTGCGCCATCGAGGCGGTTAGCGGCTCCTTCGAGCTCGTCGACCTGGACAGTCACAACGGCACCTTCGTGAATGGCATTCCAGTCAAACGTCGTCCGCTGGTACATGGCGATGTAATCCGGGTGGGAAACAGCGAGCTGCTTTTTCTGACCCGCGAAGAGTCTCAGGACGACGCCGTCGAGTTACAGTACAGCGATGATGTTAAGCAGGAGTCGCTGAAAACGGTCCAGATCACGCTGGGTCATCAGGCGCAGTCGCCATCCGATATCGGTCGCATGGCCCGCGATCTCAATGCCCTCTTCAAGATTGCCAACACCATCAACTCCATTCGCGATCCCGGGCAGTTGCAAAGCAAGCTACTGGAATTGATCTTTGAAGTCGTACCTGCCGAAACAGGCGCCATTTTGCTGATGAGCCAGGTCGAAGAGGAACCGAGAGCTGCTCATATCTACGAACGCCATAGCGGGGCGGGTCCTGCCCTCAAGATACGCAGGAACGTAATTCACCGTGCCCTTTGGGAACGCGCTTCTGTCTTCACTGAGTCCTTCTCGGATGTCACCGAAGCAGAAAACATCATGTGCGTACCGCTGATAGGAGTGCAGAACACCATCGGCGTGATCTACCTGAGATCGAGTGGATTGAAGGCTCAATTCGCAGAAGAACCACGTGCAGTTCCTGAACTCCGCCGCCGGCATCGCTGCCGTTACGCTTGAGAATGTTCTCAGCTTTGAATCCTTGAAAGCGGAGAATCGCAGGCTTCGCGAGGTGCTTGAGCCTTCAGACGCCATCATTGGCGAAAGTAAGACCATGCGCCGTCTGGGTGCCTTCATCGAAAAAGTCGCGAAGGGAGACTCGACCGTCCTTATCCGCGGCGAGAGCGGCACGGGCAAAGAACTGGTCGCACGGGCTATTCACGCCGGCAGCCCACGCAACGATAGGCCGTTCGTGGCTATCAACTGCGCCGCTATTCCCGAGACTTTGCTCGAGAGCGAACTCTTCGGCAGTGAGAAAGGAGCCTTCACCGGGGCGGTCTTCAAGAAAGGCAAGCTGGAAAGCGCTGAAGACGGAACCGTCTTTCTCGACGAAATTGGCGAGCTGGCGCCGCTGCTTCAGGCGAAGCTGCTCCGTGTTTTGCAGCAGAAGGAATTCGACCGCCTCGGGGGTACTCGCCCCATCAAGTTCCTGGCGCGCGTGATTGCCGCTACCAATAAAAATCTCGAGCAGGCGATCAAGGTGGGAGAGTTCCGCCAGGATCTCTTCTACCGCCTCAATGTCGTCTCCACCACCGTACCGCCGCTGCGGGAGCATCGCGAAGATGTTCCTCTGCTCGCCATTTATTTCGCGACCAAGTACGCAGAAAAGTCCGAGCGCCCTTTCAAGGGTATTTCGACCGAAGCGCGCACCATCCTGATGAGCTACGACTGGCCGGGAAATGTCCGCGAACTTGAAAATGCTATCGAGCACGCGATCGTGATGGGAAGCGTCGATGAAATTCTGCCCGAGGACCTGCCTGAGACCCTGCTGGAGAAGCCCTCCCTGCAGGTGAGTTCAGGAAAATATCACCAGGAGATCAATGAGCTGAAGAAACGCCTGATCATCGAAGCCGTGACTCAAGCCAAGGGAAGTTATATCGAGGCGGCTAAACTGCTGGGCGTTCACCCCAACTACCTGCACCGTTTGATTCGCAATCTGGAAATCAAAGAAATGCTGCGCGCCGTAGAAAGCGACTGACCGGCCCAAGCCGCCGCTCTATTCCACAATTCCCTCCACTGCCCGAAATTTCTCCCCTGGCGGCGAGGCAAGCCATCGGGTCGAAGGTAAACGCACGGGGGCATCCGGGCTACTTCTGTTGGAAAGGCACCCAGGCGCCTACATCTGCGATGTCGACGCGCATGGTGCATTCCTTCGGCCCGGTATGGGCGAAGTAAACACTAAACTTCGACTCCGGAGCGGGAAGCAGCCCAATCTCCATGGGGGCGCGCACCAGGTCCTTGGACTGGTCGTATTCGCCCGCCTTGTCAGTGTCCTTTGAGACGATCAACGTCCATGCTTTCCGCTCGGGTATCAGGAACATGGTGTACGCCCCGACCGGAACGGTAGTTCCATTGATGTTCAGCGGCGAGTTCGTGAACAGCGTGAGAGCTTCCTTCCCCGGCTTCCAGACCTTCCCGTAGGGTACGTTGTGTCCGAGAAAGTCCTTGTCCTTCTTCCCGACGGTTACCTGTTGATATCTCACCACGATCTGCTGCTGGTCATTAAAGTCGCAAACCGCAGTTGGCGAATCAGTGCCGGTCGACGTGGAATTCTGGCCGAAAGCGAAGCAAGCAGTCATAAGGCAGCTGAGTGCCAGAACGAAAGCGCGCATTTGCGTTAAACCTCCCCCTCTGAAATCAAGATTAACTCAACTGCGACGTACTTATTACTTTGCTTATGCGATGACTATACCAACACCGATCGAGCTGCGACACAGGTCTTTTGATAACGTAGAACGATGCCAGGCTCCGGGGGTTTTGGTTTCCAGCCGAGGAAGCTCGGATATGTAATTATCGCCCTAATTTTGCTATATCTCGGGGTTAACAGCATACGGCAATCCCGCATCGATGCCCTTGCTCGCGCGGCGATGGACAAGAAAGCCGACCCGGCCATCGTGTATAAACTGGCGAGCTACCGAGGGGTCCGGCCGGAAGGGCTGCTTCTGGCGGTGGCCAGCGCCGCACCGGCAGAGGAGAACCGCATCGCCGCTATCCACGCCCTCGTCAGGCGGAACGCTGCGCCCTTTGTATCGCGCCTATCAGAGCTGCTGCTGCCGCAGGAGCCGCTCGCAATCCGCAATGAGATCGCCCAAGCCCTATACACCACTGGTTGCCCGCCGGAGTGCTTGAAGAACGTGTTGTACTTCGAGGAGCGAATGTGGCACGGCGCGCGCCCTGCCGAAGACGTTCAGGCAGACCCGCCAAAAACGCTGTCGGAGCCGGAAATAGAACTGCGAAGCGCGCTCGACGAAGTCCTCAAGAAAAACCGTGGCGCCCTCGGACTGGTGCTGGCTAAGGTCTACGGACTGACGACGGACTTCCCCACTCCGTTTGCAATTCAGACTGTTCAGCGCTTGGATCTCAAGGAAGCCTGCCCTGCGCTTGTCCATACCTACCTCAGCGTCAATGAGCAGGTGCGAGCCTCGCCTGAATACCAGCAAGTGTCCGACGCCCTAAAGGCATTGCAGTGTGCCGGCCCCCGGCCCGGTTGAACTGAATCGTGTTGGGATGATCGGCCTGGCAGGCCACGATTGCGCACTACATGTCCCGAGTGCTCTATGCCAGTGACCTCGGTCACAGACTGTCCGGCATGATTGCTGCGACACTCGTTATCGACGACGAGTCGAATACGACCGCGAGATCGAGGACCAGCGTCATGAAATTCAGGATATTAAGTGTTGTCGCCCTGCTGACCATCGCAGCGGGTCTAGCGGCACAGACCGGCGCAGCTCCGACTAGCAACGCAAACTCGGCCCCGGTCTCCAAGGCATGTGCGTGCTGCAGCCATGACAAGGTGGAGAGCGGTTCCGGGGCATGCTGCACGTCATGCTGCAAAGACGGTAAGTGCCCAATGACCTCCGGTAGTCGTGAGGGGATGAAGTGCCCGATGATGGCCAAGGATGGCAAAATGGCAGACGGGAAGATGTGCTGCTCGGGCGACAAATGCCCGGTTCATGCGAAAGGCGAGAACGGCAATGGCTGCTGCTGTGGGCGTATGGGCAACCGCCAGCACGCCGGAATTTGAGCATCGGGACCACGTCGTCGATTCGATGACGTTTCCGGCTTTCGCTCGTCCATCGAGACGAGTAACTCACGTCCTTGTATCTCGCTAGTCCAGCGGTATACTACACAAAATGATTGCACGCCGAATATCACGGTTACGATTCGCCATTGTCCTGGCGTTGTCCGTGATGGTGTGGTCTGACGCGGCTCTCGCCAGCTTTGTGTGTCCTCATTTCTCAGGTTGTCAACACGGAGCCGCCGGCATAACGCATCACCATGCTGGCGTCCAAAGTGCAGCAGCTAACAGTCCCCATTCCAGCCAGCAGGCAATGCCTTGTTGCCCGATGAACTCGGACAAATCGCTCGACTGCGGTGCGATGGCGATGAATTGCTGTGCATGGCACCATCGTGACTCCGGTGTCTCGGCCATCTTGTTCGCTTCGGACCAGCCCAAGCCCAAACAACTTGTAGCGGGTTTGCCAACGGCCATTCTTGCCGCGCCTAGGTTGGCTGCGCATGCCCCTGTCCCCTGCTGCGCCGCTGATCTTTCTTACGTCCAACCCGTCAGTCAGAAGAAGACGGACCTCAGGATTTAGAGCGCTCTCCTGCAAAGGATTGCGGCGGATTCATGCCCGCTGCTCGAGCGAACTCGCGGAATTCCTTTCCGCGCACAGACAAATCTTGAGGAAACGAAATGAAATCGAAATTGCAAGTCGCATTCTGCACAATCGCCCTCGCGCTGGCCGTGATGGCAAACACCTCAACCGCCTTCGCTTTTAGCCAGAATGACAACCTGTGCTCTGCCTGCGCCCAATGCGCGGGAGAGGCAAACTGCTGCCAGCAAGGTCAGGATTGTTGCAGCAATTGCCAGTCCTGCTGTGCCGCAGATTGCTGCCAGAATTAGGACTGCTTTAAGCAGTAGAGTGATCCAACTCCCCGGACCTGCAAAGGTCCGGGGCTATCGCGTCACAATCTCAAAGCTAATTTCGATGTCGTCTTTCACCTTTATGGTTCCGCCTGCAACCTTCACAGGCGTAATCCCGAAGTCCGTCTGCTTGAGACTCACTGACCCTTTGTAGATCCCTCCGGAGAGCGCCACCGGAATCATGATCTCCCGCTTGGTGCCGTGCAGCTTCAAGTCGCCGATTACCTCATACGACTGCGGAGTCACAGCACTCACCCTCGTCGACTGAAAACTGATCTCCGGAAACTGCACGACATCCAGCACCTTCGGCCCCTTCATTGTGGCTTCAATCTCCCGGTGATCGGACTCGCTGCCCTCAACGTCTGCAACCTTCAAATCGCCTGCAGTAAAGGTTAGCGAAACCGTCCGTTGCCGGGGGTCGATCGAGCCGGAAGTGATAGGAGCTTTGATGACATGATTATGAGCAAGCCCTGAGAATAAGCCTGTCTTATAGACCTGCACCGTGACGGTTGAGCGGGCCGCGTCGATGACAGCGGGCTGCGCGGCGGATGTCACCGCCACCATGAGCGCTGCCACGAAGATCAGCTTGTTGATCATCGTCGTTCAGAGAGCCTCAACTTCGCCAGGCCGTCTAGAAATGCAGTACGAAAGCACCCGATGCGACGATGTTATTCTGGCCGCCGCCATTGACGGGCGTTCCGAAATTCGGACTGGTGAAGGAATAAAAATCGCGCACTTCGCCGCGTAAAGTGATTGGAAACCAGATTTTGATGAGGATGCGCACGTCTGCCCCTGCGCCAAATTGCAACGCCCCTGTGCTGTCGTAGCGGGACGTATTCTTGATTCCATTGCGATACAGCTCGCTGCCTTCGCGAAGTCCATATCCAATGCCGCCGGAGAGCCAGGGTGACAACACTTTCTTTGACGCGAATTTCACCCGTGCTGAAGGCGTAATGAAAATGCTCGCGAGGGAAATGATTGTACTCGTGTCGGTCGAGCTGACACCGTTACTCGGCTCTGCCACGAAGGGAAGCTCAAGGAAGACCTGCGTATCGCCGTCCTTAAACCGGTGGGCAAAGTTCACGCCGTAGACGATGCTCTCACCGAAGTTAATGGGCGCTCCGCTGGCAGTTGATCGCTGCGGAATTGCGCTCACACCCAGCGAGAACGCGAGTTCATTCTTGCCATAGTTTTGTGCCGTCAGCGGCAAGGCAAGGAGTACAGCCAACCAGAGACAGGAATATTTCAAGTCCACTCGTTTCCAAAGCAGGGTTAGAATGACAACGCCGCGGCCACGCGCAGCAGCTTGCTGATTGGGATGGACGAGAGCAGGAAAGGTTACAGGCGGAAGAAAACTACGTGAGCAGCAAGTTGACCCAAAACAAATTTGAGCCCGGCGCGGGGGAGCGCCGGGCCCTGGAACTCTTAAAAATGAAACGATGTTCTAGTGCGACACCGCTGCGAACAGGTCCGACTTCAGCAGCGCCTGGAAGCGCTGATCATCGGTCTTGAAGTGCATCTGGACGATGTCGTGGCTGCTGTCGACGGTGGTGTCCTCCAAAGCCAGCTTCTCGGTTGGACTGCCTGACATCTTGCGATAAATTACGCCTGCCTTCACCAGCGATGCCAGGCTCGCGGCCGTCATGGTGTCTGAAGTCTTGACGTTCAAATCGAACGTCACACCGTTGTCAAAGTTCATCATGTAATCGGAGGCGAGCAGCCGCTTCTTCACCACGTCGTAATCTGCCACTGACGATGCCTGCCCCAGGGCCGACTTCATCATGTACTGTGTGCCAAGCTGGTCGAGCACGCTCCACACCGGCGCGGTGTCGACACCCGTGACCAGATCGTTGATGGTGCCGTTCTTCTCGATGGAGTCAGCTCCGTTATCACGCACCTCGATCGCTCCGTGGAGCGCCGAACGATCCCCGAATACGATGGTCGAGGGATCCAGAAATGCCATGCTCATCCCCGAGCCCATCGGATAAATGGAAGTGAGCAGGTACTTCTCAGGCTTGATCTTCTTTAGGCGCGCCTTCTGCAAGAACTCCTTCTGCTTAAATGGGCCCTGCGCGACTCCGATGCTGTACAGCACACCTTTCGGACCGCGATAGCTGACGAAGGTCAATTGCTCGGCATCTCTGTCAGGATCAATGCCGGTGGCCCTTAGCGCCGCTTCGAACTGCTTCAGCGTGTCGGGCATCACTCGGTCTTTCAGGGCGCGTGCAGTGGGGGAGTTACGCAGATCGCGATAATCGACTGAGATAATCTGCTGAATCGCCGAAGGAATTACGGTGCGCGCGCTACTGCTAAGGGGAGCTGCCACCGCCGTCCCTCCAAGAGCGGAAACCACGACCATGGCAAAAGCGAGGTATTTCATAAGCACTATTCTAGCCGAGAATGTCAGGCGAGATGCCGGGTAAATGTGCTTAGATGCGCGGCCGCCAAGGTTCCCGGCGCCGGTCGTGAAAATACTCGGTCCCGCGCGATGTCTGGTTCCGCCAGTGGAACGCTCCCTTGATGAGCTTGAGTGTGGGTTTGCTATCTGGCTCGGCGTAACTCACGCTTACCACATCGAAGCGGCAGGGCGGGTTTTGCGCTCCCGGTAACCTCCGAAGATAGCTGCGCGCGACCGAGCGGATGTGGCTCTTCTTGGCAGCATCAACGGCGGCTTCCGGCGGAGCGAGGCCCGCACCGACGCGCGTCTTTACCTCGACAAAACACAGCACGTCGCCGTCCCAGGCGATGAGGTCAATCTCGCCCCGATTCTGCGGAACGCGAAAATTGGTCGCGACAATCGTGTAGCCCTTGCCGCGCAGGAAGAGATAAGCTTCGATTTCCCCCTGGCTTCCCCTCCGCAGGTGCGCCGTTCGCTGTTGCGGGAGAACGCGCTGCGCCAACCGAAGAGACTGCGTGATCAGCTTAAGGAACCATCTCATCCATTCATCCGCCAAAACTACTCTAGCTCCTCACGAGGCGCCCTCCGGTGATAGCGGTCACAGGGCCCAGGGCAGCGAGTTGGCACAGGTTTGCCAATCCGCAAGGCAAGCGTCACAATCGAAATGCGACAAACGGTGCTTCGATTGAACAAACGCCCCTCAGCCTGGTTCCCTTCCGCCACCGCTCTGCTCTCATGGCCGGAGTGCAGGAGAGCCGCGTGAAGCATCAGTTCTGGACCGCCCCGAACCAGCTCACACTGCTTCGGCTCGTCTTCATTCCGTTCGTCATCATCAACGTCTTCGATGGCAATTGGGGTTGGGCGCTGGGCTTGCTGATCGTCGCCGGACTCAGCGATGGACTCGACGGGCTGCTGGCCCGCGTTCTGAATCAGCAGACCATGCTTGGCGAGTATCTCGATCCCATTGCCGACAAACTGCTGCTCAGCTCGTTGTTTCTGGTGCTGTCGTTCGTGAAGAAGATTCCCTGGAAGTACACCATCATCGTGTTCAGCCGCGACCTGATCATCGTCTCCACCTGTGTCGTACTGTACGCGACGGTTGGCATGCGCGACTTTCGCCCCAGCATCTTCGGCAAGACAAGTACCTTCTGCCAGATTGCGACCGTGTTCTTCGTGGTGCTGGCACAGGTAGCCTCGCACCCGTGGGTCGCGATGGTGGAGCGGCTGTTCCTTTACGCCACTTTCGTCTCCGCCACGATATCCGGACTGCACTACGTGCTGCGAACCGGACACCGGCTGCGACATGCGGAGCCGCGTACGCCGGCCGTTCGCGACGCAAGCTGACCTCACACACATGGCGGCCAACTCCAATCATCGGCTGAAGGTGGTTCTCGCGTTTGCGTTGGTCTACGTGTTTTGGGGCTCGACCTACCTGGCCATCGGCATCGCCGACGACGAACACCTACCCCCGTTCGTGATGTGCGCCATTCGCTTCCTGATCGCCGGCCCCATCATGATGGCCGCCTGCGCCGTCATGGGTCGCAACCTTCGCGTTACCCGGCAGCAGTTAGGCAGGCTGGCGGTCATAGGCTGCATGTTGCTGGTGGGCGGCAACGGCGGGCTTGCCTGGGCGGAGCAGTACGTACCCACAGGCTTTGCTGCCTTAATCATTGCCATCACTCCGATCTGGTTCGTGCTGCTGGAGGCGTTTGTCCTTCGCGGCGATCGCCTGTCGCGGCGGGGACTCGCGGGCGTCGTGCTGGGGATTTGCGGGATTGCGGTGTTGTTCTGGCCGAAGTTCGAATACCGCGAGACGCTCGGCGTAATGCAATTGGTCTGCTCCACGACGCTGCTGTTCTCGTCGTTCAGTTGGGCGTTTGGCTCGGTGCTGTCGCGCCGATGGCAGTTGGCAGTGGATCCCTTCGTCGCGACCGCGTGGGAGATGATCTTTGCCGGACTCGGCCACATCGTGTTGACGCTGGTCACCGGACAATACAAGCACGCGGTCTTCACCCAGCGTGGGATGCTGGCGGTCTTGTATCTCGTCGTTTTCGGCTCCTGGGTGGGATACAGCGCTTATGTCTGGCTGTTGAAACACGTGCCCACACCAAAGGTAGCGACCTACGCCTACGTAAACCCCATCGTGGCGGTCTTTCTCGGCTGGCTGATCTTGCGCGAGCGGGTCGATGTGTATATCGCGATTGGCTCGGCGGTGATCGTGATCGCGGTTGCCCTGGTCACTACGGCACAGGTGCATTCGCAATCGCAGGAAGAAGCCGCGGGCTTTGCGCCCGAGGTGGAGTCGGGTTGACTTGAAGCACTTCAGAAATCCTCAATATTCCATTGTTTGCCGAGATGACAGATACGCTGCAGTCGTCTCCCCACGCACCGCAATTACAATTGAGACACAGTCAACGACATAGCACCCAGCAAAAGAACTCATCTCTAGGAATGGCCCCGCCACCTGCGAATCCGAAGCTGTACCACATAATCCATGTCGACAAACTGGCTTCCATTGTCGCGGACGGACACCTGCTGTGTGATGCAGAAATGATGAATCGGAAGAATGCGGGCACCACGATCGGGATGAGCAAGATCAAACAACGCAGATTAGAGCTTGATTTGGTGAGCAGGCCTGGATTGAAGGTGGGCAGGTGCGTTCCCTTCTACTATTGCCCGAGATCCGTCATGCTGTATTTGCTGTATCAAGGAAACCACCCTGAGCTGGAGTACCGCGGCGGACAAGGCCCAATCGTTCATCTAGAACTTGACCTCGACAGGGTTGTCACATGGGCAGAAGAAAGAGGCCTGCGATGGGCAATTACGCTGTCCAATGCTGGAGCATACGGGTTCGAGGATCGCTCCGGACTCGACGCTCTAGGGGAAATCGATTGGGACTCGATACGGGCTACTGACTGGCGCGATCCAGATGTCAAGCACCGGAAACAGGCAGAGTGCTTGATAGAGCGCGAGGTCGATTGGGCCCTTGTGGAGCGAATCGGAGTCTACTCTATGCAGGTAGGACAGCAGGCTCTGGCTGCTATAGGGGAGGCACCTCATCAGCCACGGGTCGAAGTTGTGCGGCATTGGTATTATTGACTCGGGCGAGACGAATGCAATGATGGAATTCAAGGCAGGAGACATCTTGCAAGCGAACGCCGAAGCGCTTGTTAATACTGTGAACTGCGTCGGAGTAATGGGGCGTGGCATCGCGCTGCAGTTTAAAAATAAGTTCCCAGATAACTTCAAGGCATACGCAGCAGCGTGCGAACGAGGAGAGATTCAACCGGGCCGAATGTTCGTGTTCGAGACGGGCTGGGTCACTGGCCCGAAATACATCATCAATTTTCCCACCAAGCGGCACTGGCGAGGTAAGAGCCGTATCGAAGATATCGAAACCGGCCTTGACGCACTGCGGGATGTTCTACGAGAGAAACACATACGATCCGTTGCGATTCCGCCCCTCGGTTCCGGCCTTGGAGGGCTGGACTGGAGTAAAGTACGTCCGCGCATTGAGCAGGCGCTTAGGCCGCTGGGCGATGTGCAAATAACAGTGTACGAACCGAGGCCGGAGATCACCGAAAGAACAGCGGCATCTTCAACGCCCCCCCCGACGATGACGCCCGGCAGGGCCGCACTCCTCGGACTCATGCAACGTTACCTGTCGGGCTTGCTCGACCCATTCGTCACGCTACTTGAGGTTCACAAACTAATGTATCTCCTTCAGGTGGCAGGCGAACCCTTAAAGCTGAACTTCACCCAGGATATATATGGGCCATATGCGGAGAATCTGCGCCATGTTCTGAGAAGAGTTGAGGGCCATTACGTTACAGGCTTTACGGATAATGGGGACTCGCCATCGAAGGAGCTGCAATTGGTTCCGGGGGCGGGTGAAGACGCCCAGCGAGTACTAGAGCACAACCCGGCAACCGAACAGCGAATCCAGCGAGTTGCCGATTTGGTTGATGGTTTCGAGACTCCATTCGGCCTTGAGCTGTTATCGACGGTTTTGTGGGTTGCGCAACAGAAGCAAACTCAAGAAATCGGCGAAGTTGTCGCTGGCACCTACGCATGGGGCGAGCGGAAGCGGCAATTCACGGAGAGGCAGATTCGACTGGCTCTGGATATTCTGGTACGGAGATGTTGGCTCCCTGCGGCTTAGCCGCCTGCCGTTGCCGCCTGTGCCTCCGCCTTGAAGCCGGCCATCTCCATGGCGCGCTTGGCTTGCTGATTCTTCATGAATTGGCTCCAGATGAAGTTGCTGCGGTAGTTCTCGACCATCGTCATGGTTATGCCCTGGTCGATGCCGATGACGTCCAGGTCGGTCCATCCGTTGAGCGGATTGAAAGCATCGACAAACCCGTACGCCTTCCACGCCTGCTTGCCATAGCTGGTATACAGATTCTTCAGGCAGGCAATCGTTTCGTTGGGAAGAAACGGCACCGAGCCACCCGGCGCGCACGGCACCACGGTACCGTCAACCTGACCAATCTCCGGAGGCCCTCCCCAGGCCTGGTAGCCGATCCGCGAGTCTGACGCTGTGATACCCCATGCGTTGTCGGTGTAATCCGGGAAGCGCCAGCGCAGGCTCTGGCAGAACAGTTTGTGGGTGTAGGTGGCAATGGCAGAATTGCGGAAGTAATCGGCGTACTGATCGCGCTGGCCCCGAAAGTCGAACCACGCGTGCGAGTACTGGTGCACGAACAATGGATCGGTACTGCCGATCCAGGTGTAGCCGCCATATTGCTGCGTGGGGCGGGAGAACGCGTCCCACGCGCTCGCCGGGATGTTCCACAGGGGCGCGGCCATCGCCAGCAGATACATCATCATCAGTTCGCAGTAGGTGTCCCAGCGCGCGCCGACGAACTTGTATTCCGGCGTCCATGCCATGGCGAAGGTCGTGCCGCCGTTGAGCATCCATCGCCAGTCGACACGCCGGTAAATCGTCGCCGCCAACTGCGCGATGCGCGCGTCATGAAAGTACGCGCCGGCCGTCAGCATCCCACAGAGTAGGATCGTGGTATCGATGGGCGAGACCTCCGACAGCCGCATTCGGCGGCCGGTGTTGATGTCGAGAAAGTGATAGTAAAAGCCGTTCACCTGCTGCGCGTGATTCAGCAGAAAGCTCAGCGTAGTCACCACGCGTGCGCCGATCTGGTGTTTGGGCATATATCCGCGGGCGTGACCGATACTCAGCGCGGCGAGAGCGTACCCCGTGGCTGCGATGCTGGCAGTGATTCGCTGGTCGGGGCCGCCATCGGCGAGGGCTCGGTCGCGTACTAAGCCAGTGTGAGGGCTGGCCTCATTCCAGAAGTAGAGGAAGGCGCGATGGACGATCTCTTCCAGAAACTCATCGTCCGTCAGGGGCGGATTCGGAGCTGTAACCTGTGCGGGTGCTGCCAAGCCAGATTGCGACTGGGCGAACATGCCGGAACGCATCAGCGGATATGCCGCCGCGCTCCTGGCGATCAGAAACAACGCCTCGCGCCGCGTCACGCGGGCGTCCCAGATTTGCGATGGTTGGTTACGGACACCAGGCGAACAGCGAAAAAACCTTTCCTTCCATCTATTATTCCATGGCCTCAAGTGCCGCCATGGTCTCGATACCGCTCCATAGATTCTGCAAACGCAGCTTCTTGTTGTCGCCACGCCCTAAATTGTGATCGACATCACAAGAAAATTACGATGCACGATACCTTGTTTTCAACAGTTTAGGCATGTTTTGTCGCGCAAACAATTGAGCCCGTGAGGCTTACAGTTACATAATAGATTTCAAAGAACTTATGCGACACGTTTAGCCGACGAATGGCAAACTGTGACCGGAAGTACTAGCGCACGCGTTGGTGCCCTCGAAGCGAGTTTATGGATTGCGGAAGTGACCTGCATGAGAAAAACACGGCGCGGGGGTTACGAAGGTTGTAGAAATTCCCGAATTGGGACACATTCCAGCGACGCCCGTTCCTCAGAACCGGTAGCCCACCGATTTGGGTGAGTCGAACGGCGGTGCCCGCTCTTCGCGGTTTCTCTCGTACCCCTTGCTGCGCCGGTAAACCCTTCGATTCACGCCGTTTAGGCGGTCACCTAGAAGTTATCCGCAGATTATCGGTAGGACATTGACTCGGCAAGCTGACTTGTTTCACTCTGTGCCCCACGAGCCCCAAGTCGGTTATGGACTAGAAGGACGGCGCTATGAAATGGCAAAACGGATGGCACATGGCCACCATGACTATTCTTTTCGCAATGCTACCTTTGCGAACAGTCGCCCAACAGACTTCTCAGCAGCCAAATCCGCCCGCAGCAAGCACAACCTCAGACACCTGTAGGCCGCTGACCAACGAAGAGATATCGAAATGGCTCTTTGCAGCCCAAGAAGGGGACTTTAAGAAGATCTTTGCTGATCGAATGAAGCAGACCTTGGAGTTGCTGCCGAAATTGCATCCCGAGTTATCGGCGGAGGATCGTAACCGGCTAGCGCAGGTACTAACCAGCGACAAAGCCTTCGAAGACTTTGAGCGGCATTGGATTTCCGCTGCTCAGCGTCATTTTTCAGCCTGTGATGTCAGAGAATATCTTGCTTATTGGGAGGGGCCGGCCGGTCACAAGTTCCGCGCGGAGATGCCGGCTGTCATCCAGGAGGCGGTGGAAGCCTGGAAGGCCGATCTAACGACAGCGTTCCGGGCACAACAAGAACAAGATCCGGCAGCCCTCCCGACTTCGACTACACCCCTCCCAAGCTCCGAACCCGAGGGGTGTACGTCGTATTTCAACAATGGCGTCGAATGCATTCAGCTGGACCAGGAGAAGAGCCATGGAATGCTCGTGCACCAAGTCGCGCCAACATACCCTCAGATGGCACGCGCGGCTCGTATTCAAGGAACGGTGGAGCTGAAAGCTCTCATCGACAAGGATGGAAAGATTGGGACTTTAGAGGCGGTCAGCGGGCACCCATTGCTTGTCCCGGCCGCAATAGAAGCGGTGAAACAGTGGCAGTACAAACCATTTGTCCTGGACGGCAACCCCGTCGAGGTCGAGATAACCATCCGTGTGAACTTCGAGTTGGCCAACAACTAACTTGACGGACGGATAAATGGCCCCCTTGCCTGCCGGGTGCCTTATCATCGGCAGTGTTTGACTGAAGAACGCGTACTTAGTCGGCTTCGAATATCGATCCGGCGAAGGAGAACTTCCAATGTCTATATCTAGGCCGGGTTCTATAGAAGGGGATGTCAAGAGAAAACACTTCACCCTCGGCGGCAGAGAGGGGTAGTTCTCTGGCATCCAGTCCCAGTTGTTGCCGGCATGGACTATGTGGCGGCAGGGTTTTCTGGTTTTCTCTTCCACGTTACGGCGTGGTTCGTCGGCTGAGGCTGCGCAAGCCACATGGGGGCTCAATGGCCAACCATGGTTCTATCTGAGACTCGCCCGCTGGGGGCGGCGCTATGGCTTTGTTGGGTTATCCGAGGGAGCATATGGTGCCCCGTGAGACTTGGTCCGAATGCGACGGACGCTTAGCCTAACCCGGCTAGGATACTTACCCTCGAACCCGAGCGCTCAGCGCGAACTACAACGCGGAAGCAAATCCGCTTGGTCCTGTCGCTGCGCGCTCAAACCGCATGTAGCTTCAGATACTCAGCGTCGAACGGCTCTCCTTTCTTCCAAATGTGTAGAGTGATGGCGGCGATTTTGCGTGCCAGGGTGAGCCGAGCCAGCTCGGGCTTCATTCCCTTTAATAGAAGGTTTTCGTAGAAGCTGCGAAACACTCCGCTGCTGCCGCTGGCCGTGGTGGCCGCACTCTTAAACAGATTTTTGAGATCGTGGTTGTGGTTGAGGTTCAATCCGCGAATGAACACCGGCTTGCTCCGCCGCCGCGGCTCGCCGTTCACCATCTGATAGTCGGCACTGCTGCGGGTTTCCAGCGCCAGCCCGCAGTAGGCCCAGAACTGTCGCTTCGTGCGAAAGCGATGCGGCGTCTGCACCCGCCCGATCAGCAGCGCCACGCGAATCGGACCCAGCCAGGGAATGGAGCGCAGCAACCTGCTCTCTTTATGCTTGCGGCATTCCACGATCAGCTCGCAACGAGCTTCGCGGCGCAACTGCTGCAGCAGATCCAGCTCTTGATAGAGTCGCTGGGCACGCTGCTGCAATCCCGGCTCCAGCAGCTGCGCTAAGTAGTCTTCGCGATGGCGTGATCCGTAAGGTTTCTCGCCGGCACAAGCAATCGCCTGGCTGCGATACAGCGCCTTGATACGGCCCATGGTGCGGGTGGTGTCTTCGGTCAGCGCGGCATAACTGCGCCCCAGTTGCTTCACCGTCGCCGAGCTGTTCTGGCCATGGTAGACCGGCGACAACATTCCGGCGCGCAATAACTCGGCCAGCTTGCGGGCGTCGATGGCATCGCTCTTGTTGCCCGCCTTCAGCAGCGCGTTCTTGCGCGGATTGCACACCACCAGCTTGGTCACGCGCCGCACCAACAGATCGTAGAGCCAGGCGGAATGCGCGCCTTCTTCGAAGGTCACATGGAGGGTGCCGCGCAGCCCAGCGAAGAAATCCACGATCGCCCGCGCCTGGGTAGCCAGCACACATTGCATCACCAGCTTGCCCTCGTCATTCAGCACCGCCACGCTGATGGTGCTCTGGTGGACATCCAGCCCGACATACTTGATGCTATTCATCAGGGTGTTCCTTTCGTGTTGGCTTGGTTTACTGCTTCGCACAGCAACCATAGCCTACCGCGAAAGGGGCGCCCTTCTATAATGCGTGCCCCACACATTCCATCGGTTGGAATGTGTGGGATCACGGTGTGCAGTGCGACGCCACTGACCGACAGCCCGAAACCGTTTAGTCTGTCGTGGCGACGCGAGGACTCACGCGATACTACGGCAACGGCGACCTGCACTTCATCACCTGGAGTTGCTATCGCCGCGAGCAGCAACTGGGCACGGGGGCGCGGCGCGATCTCCTGCGGGTGCCCCATTCTCCCGAACGCGAAGCGGAGGTAAGGTGCGGCTTTTCGGTTGAGGGTTCGGAGATGTTGAGGAAGTCAAGGCCAACTACCCCACCCCAGCTCGTCCGACGATCACTCCGTGCTCGTCGGCCCGAGCTAGAATGGGGCACCCGTAAAGAAGAGTGGTAAGTTGGGCCACCCGCCGGCTGATGCTGGGGTTTGTACGCGCCATCAGCAGTGCGATGGGTTCCCTTTCGATCATTCCATGGCTTCGAGGGCAGCCATCGTCTCAATACCGTTCCACAGATTCTGCAAGCGTATGTTCTCGTTGCTTGAGTGCTGGTTGTTGTCGTAGTTCGCGATAGGAACGGTCACTGTGTAGGTGCCGAGCGTCTTCTCGATGACTTCCAGCGGAACACTTCCGCCCATGGTCGGCAGCTTCACCACCGGGCCACGCGCGCTTTCGACGGCAGCGATCACCTCTTGCACAATTGGCAGATCCATCGGCGTTCGTACCGCGTTGTAGCCGTCGTCGAGCTGAACAAACGCGACATAGGGATGTGACATCAGCGTTTCGCGGTCGGGCGGCGCGCTGGTGATGAAATATTCCTGCGAGGTAATGTAATCCACCACGCGCTGCTGCTGCGTCTTCCAGTCGAGGCCCTTCACCAGACGCATGTCGATGTCCACCGTGGCAGTTGAGGGGATCACATTGGTGTGCTGTGCTCCAACGTGTGCCGAGGCAAAGCCATCGATGTTCAGTGACGGCTCGTTCAACAGCCCGACCAGCGTTTTGCCATTGCCGTCAGTGTGACCGACCGCGAACTCATGGCGCAACATCGGGCCATTGTTGGGAGCTTCCGCGACGGCCTGCTTCTCGAGCGGAGTGAGGGGCATGATGCCATCGTAGAAGTGCGGGATCAGCACGCGGCCGTTCTTGTCCTTCATGCCGGCCAGCAGTTGGGCCAGCATCATGGCGGGATTGGGCGCCCAGTTGCCGTAGTGGCCGCTGTGCAGTCCGCGGTTCGGGCCATAGACCGTGATCGCCAGGTGCGTCACGCCGCGCGCGCCGAAGACAACGGTCTGGCGTCCGCTCTGGTCAACCGGCCCGTCGCAGATCAGCCAGATGTCGCCGCCCAGCTCATCTTTATATTTGGCGAGAACCGCGCCGAGGTTCGTCGAGCCGGCCTCTTCTTCTCCCTCCCAGATAAAGCGGAGGTTAGCCTTTGGTCGGGTGTTTGCGGCCTGCAAGGCGTCAAGCGCGGTGAGTTGCGCGATGATCGCGGCTTTGTCGTCCGACGCCGAGCGCGCGAAGATGCGGAGCTCGCCGTTCACCATGCGGGTTACGGGCGTGAACGGAGCTTTACTTTCCCAATCCTCGGGAGTGACGGGCTGCCCGTCGTAGTGGGCATAGAAAACGATGGTGTGCTTGGCGCCGGGAGTCTTGATCTCGCCATAGACCACGGGATTTGCGCCGGGAGCTTCCAGCAGCTTGGCCGTAACATGTCGCTTTTCGAGTGCCTGAACCAACGTCTCAGCGTTGCGCCGGATGTTGGGCTTGTCGCTGGCTACGTTGGGAATGGCGAGCAGCGCTGTGAACTCCTGCAGGATCTGCTGCTCATGCGCCGCGCGGTACTGGTCGGCAGCGGCTTTGGGGGTGGTCTGGGCCGCGACGCTAGCGGCCAGTAGTAAAGTCGGAGCAAGAACAACAGCAAAGGGCTGTCGAATCATGCGAAGAATATACGCGATTCGTCCGCTCAGTTACGCGCCTCTCTTCTCCACCTTGATTTCTCCAGCGCAGCGATGGCGCCGTGTGCCCCACACATTCCATCGGTTGGAATGTCTGGGATCACAGGGTGTGCAGTGCGACGCCACTGACCGACAGCCCGAAACCGTTTAGTCTGTCGTGGCGACGCGAGGACTCACGCGATACTACGGCAACGGCGACCTGCACTTCATCACCTGGAGTTGCTATCGCCGCGAGCAGCAACTGGGCACGGCGGCGCGGCGCGATCTCCTGCGGGTTGCCCCATTCACTGAACGCGAAGCGGAGGTAGGGTGGGGCTTTTCGGGTGAAGGTTGGGAGACGTTGAGAAAGTCAAAGTCAACTACCCCACCCTAGCTCGTCCGACGATCACTCCGTGCTCGTCGGCCCGAGCCAGAATGGGGCACCCAAAAAGAAAAGTGGTAAGGTGGGCCGCCCGCCCGAGACCCCACTACCAAAGACGTATGAAAACGGTTTCACACTATGCAGGGCAAAGGACTTGGGCGTAGAATTGTGCAGTTTTTTGAAGTCAACAGGGGATTCCGCTTAACCGGTAGTTTCGTGCCAACCCTGCGCCACTTCGGTCAGTTCCGTATGACTCGAAAGGAGTCCTAGTGGCCCACCTTCGAATTGCTGGTCCAATGGATCGCCCGTACGTTCTTCCGAGAAGTTTCACGGCCGTCCTGACGCTCGCGCTTCTCGGCTTTGTGCTCGTGCTGACGGGGTGCAATACCACTACGGTGTTCCAGTCGAATTTCGATTCGAATTCCGTCGGACAGGCGCCGGCGCACAATCAGGCGACGGGAACCATTGACGTCAGCGGCGCGCCGGCAAGCGTCGTCATCGTTTCAGCTCCGCCGAATGCCACAGGGAAATGGGGACAGATCAGCCGTGCCAATCAGCCGGAAGCGGCGATCTCCGTAATGCAATGCAACTTCTCGCAATTCCAGCAGGACGGGAACTACGGGCTTCTGGCAGTGCTTTACATTCCCAGCGGCACCAGCAACGTGGCGACGGTGGAGTTCGATACCACGCCACAAGGGCAACCGCCTTCGACCGGCTTCCTCCATTTCGACTTCCTGCAGAACAACACCGTGCGTATCAATGACAAGAACGATTCCAACCACATCTTCGGAACGTTCCCGCGCGACCAGTTCTTCACTCTCTCCGTGAACTTGCAGATTAACTCGTCGTCAGCGAAAGCAACGGCGACCCTGCTGGGCAGCGCGTCGGGGTCGAAGGACATAGATATCGTGGGCGATGGAGGGCCGCTCTTCCTGGCGCGGCAGTTCGGCGCCGTCAAGTTCTGGATGGGCTTTCCCTGGAACGGCTCCTTCGACGTGACCGACATCGTGATCACGCGCAAGAAGTGAGTTGCAAACTACCCCACCCTAGTGCTTACTTGCATTAGTGATGGATATTACGTAATGTGATTGGTAAAGGGGGAGCCTTTGCCAAGAACAGCGCCGGTACCGGAATGTTCGCGAGAAGATCGCCAGGTTTTAGAAGATTGGGCGCACAGCCGTACGCTAGAAGCGCGATTGGTGGAACGAGCGAGAATCGTTTTGGGATGTCTGGAAGGGCAGCCGGTCAGCACGGTGGCCCGGAGTTGGAAGGTGCGGCCGAACACGGTGATCGATTGGCGTCGGCGCTTTGCGGCGGAGGGAATAGCGGGATTGCGGGACCGTCCGCGATCGGGCAAACCGCCGCGATATACAGGGGAGTTTCGCAAGCAAGTGCTGGCCACGCTGGAAGAACCGCCGCCAAAGGGACAAGCGGTATGGGATGGGCCGGCACTGGCGAAGCATTTGAAAACATCGGTGCATGCGGTCTGGCGCGTGTTGCGGAAAGAAGGCGTATGTTTGGCACGCCAGCGCAGTTGGTGTGTCAGCACGGACCCGGAGTTCACGGCCAAGGCCGCCGATGTCGTGGGTTTGTACTTGAATCCCCCACAGAATGCGTTGGTTCTTTCGGTCGATGAAAAGCCGAGTATTCAGGCGTTGGAGCGGAAGACGGGATTCGTGGAAACCGACAGTGGGAAAATCGTCCGCGGTTTCAAGAGCACCTATAAGCGGCACGGCACCTTAAATCTGTTTGCCGCCCTGGAAGTCGCCACGGGCGCCGTTCATACGCAGACGACTGGCAAGAAGCGGCGAATTGAGTTTCTCGAATTCATGGATCGCGTGGTCGCCGATCTCCCGGTGGGAAAAGAAATCCACGCCATCTTGGACAATTACTGCATCCACAAGAAAAACGATGCCTGGCTGGCGGCTCATCCCAACGTGTTCTTTCACTTCACGCCAACGTCGGCCAGTTGGTTGAATCAAGTTGAAGTCTGGTTTGGTATTCTGAGCCGCAAAGCACTGCGGGGAGCGTCTTTTCGCGACATCGAGCAATTGCGCCAAGCGATTGAAGACTTCGTGGCAGCCTACGGACCCAAAGCCAAGCCGTTCGTCTGGCGTAAACGCGAAGTCAAAGGTTCGCAGTTGCGCAATACTATCGTTAACTTACGAAATTAAGTTCTAGCTCGTCCGACGATCACTCCGTGATCGTCGGCGCGAGCTAGAATGGGGCACCCGAAAGGAAGAGTGGTAGGGTGTGCCACCGCCTCTATCCAGCTGAGCTAAGGGCGCACTTTGAGTGCGGCGGACGTGATTATGACAAAACTGTTGCTGGGTTCTCCTTTTGGTCAAGCCACTGCGTGGAACGAGAGCCGGGCTGAGAACGAGACTCTGAATCCCAATCGCACGTGGCTTTAGTAGAACATCATCTGTCCCCACGGTGAAGTGTAGGGAGACCCCGGAAGTGAAGCTAACTGGCCGTTGTGGAAATCGAAACCTTGAATCAGCGTCCCAGAGCAATTTTCAAGATCACAGAAAGGCATGGAATACACAAAAGAACCCTTTTTAGCGAGTTTGATCGCCGGATCTCCCGTCGGCGGCACGGTTTCGGTCAGGGCTCCGCCGGAAAAGCTCAGCACTCCGACGCCTCCCACATGCACGTGGGGACCAGGGGTGTACGACGCAGCTACGAGGAGGTAACTGCCGGAGGCGTCCCAGGTGAGGTCGTATACCGCGAGTACATGGTTGTCAAGTGTTACGGTGAAAGGCGCAGACAAGACCGGCGTCAGCGTGCCAGCGCTCCCGATGCTGTAGATCTGTACTTCCGTGGTGGCTACGTATTTTCCATCGGCTGACACCGTGATAGTACTGACACAATTGGAAAGGGTCGTAGTTCCAAGCTGTGTGAGCGTGCCATCCGCAGCCCGTGCGAACGACACCATTGCTCCAGACGTCGAATTCGAGCAGGTTGAAACAAATCCGAATTTACCGTCCGGGGTAAACGCCATCGGCGCAGCGTACACATTAGGCACGGGCACAGCGCCCACTTTCGTGAATGAGGCATCGGCCGTGAGGATAAGCACACCCGCGGTGTTGTTGTTGTCGATAGCGCCAGTAATGTATAGATCAGCTCCGGATGGATCGACCGACAACGAACTCACGCCAGCATTGCTGGAGGAATAGTAAGAGACGGAATAATCGGGATTCACCAGTACCGCATCGAGTTCTCTTCCATAGAGGAACAGAAATGGAAGAGTTGGTGACGCAACGGCAGACACAGTCTGAAACGTTTCGGGTGTAGAAGACAGGGAAGATAGGGTACCGTTGCTGGCGATGCTGAGGCCAACTACGCTGAGATCCACCATGACGTTTGAGCTCGCGACGTACATCACGCCACCTCTCGGGGGCGGCGCGATGATGTTTATGCTGAGCGCGGCAGTCGCCGTGCCGGGAGGCGTTTCAGCGTCTGAAACCTGTACGGTGAAGTTTGATGTTCCGGCAGCAGTCGGAGTGCCCGAAATCGTGGCGGTGGCTGAGTCTAAGGAGAGACCGCTGGGCAAACTTCCCCCAATCAGCGACCAGGAATAGGGCGCAATCCCACCGGTGGCACTGAGCATTGCGGTGTAGGCGACACCCGGAGTGCCGGGCTTCAGCGAAGAAGTAGTTACGCTCACAGCGGGATTGACGGAGATGGTGAGATTCGCAGTTGCCACGCTTGGGGGCTGCTGCGAATCGGTGATCGAAACTGTGAACGACGACTGTCCGGTCGCAGTTGGCGTCCCTGAGAGTAGCCCGGCTCGATTCAATGTGATTCCGGAGGGCAAGCTTCCGGAGGAAACGCTCCAGGCGTAAGGAGAACGCCCGCCGGATCCGGCAAGCGACGCGTTATAGGTCGCGTTAACAACCCCCACCGGTAGACTTGAAGTTAATACGGTAAGTGGCAAAGTGTTTTGGGAGCCCGATGACCCACCGCCGCACCGCGAGAGCGAAAGCGCGAGAAAGAAGATGGGGGAAGCGAATAGGATTCGCCGCAATCGGAAATTTGCAACGCAGCCCATCTAAGTGACCCTCAGTTGAGGCACAATTATTCATCGAAAGCTGCTTTTTAGCAATGTATGGGTTTGGGCGGTCGAGTAGGGCACTTCAGCCCAGCTCCCACTGGGATTTTGGGATCCCATCAGACGGGCCAGCTTTCACATCCGTCGAGAATGTCTGACTTACGGCGTCTTATACGCTTGCTTCATATAGTGCCGGGCCAGGTCGGCTACCCCCGAATCCGAGTTTTCCGCGATCACCGCACGATACTTGGCCAGCGCGGCATCGCGTTTCTGCAAGACGTCGTACATCTCGCCAGCGGCAAGCGTAGCTCTCTGACGAAACTCCGGATCGGGGGAAACGCCGGCGGCAAGATCGTAGGCCGCGGCGGCCTCTTCATATTCGCGCTGTCCCCGCAGTGCTTCCCCTAGTCCGAAGGCAGGTACATAAAGCTGACAAACCGCATATGCGCTCGTCCGGCAGCCATCCACGACCTTGCGGTAGGCGGTAATCGCGGCTTGTCCATGGCCGGCAGCGTTCAGCAAGTGAGCATACTCTGCAGCGACCAGGAAGTTCTTGGGGGATTGCTGCCGCAGCTGGCCGACGACCTGGATCGCCTCGGCATACTTCTGTTCGCGGCGCAGAAACAGCGCCAGCGCTATCTTGGCATCGCTGGCCACATCAGGCGTGCCGTGCGCGGCTACGTCCCTCAGGTAGTCCAGTCCCTTCTGTTTGCTCCCGGTCATGCCGGTCACTGCGGCCGCCATCTTCACCGGCCAGCTTAAGCTGCCGATGAGATAGAGGTGGATGCCGATGATGTTTTTGGCGTCGACGAAATTGGGATCGAGTTCCAGCACGCGCTCGTGATCGTGCCGCGCGTTTACGGCTAAGCGTAGCGCCGCAATCCAGGCATGCTGTCCCATGCCCATGTAGGTTGCGCGTAAGCCCCGGGTCACGCCTCGGGCATACAGCGCATCCACACTGTTCGGGTTCTGATTCAGTTGTGCTTCGGCCAGAGCGAGCGCCTGGTCGCTCAACCGGTTCACCCGCTCCTGTACCTTCGGATCCAGGGGCTGAAGGTTCTTCCTGGTTACGAAGCTGTCCGACGCATAGGCCTCGGTATCGAGCGCCCCAATGCGATAGAGCTCCTGAAAAATCACCCCCGCCAGCAGGTGGTTGATCGCATACGGATCGTCCGAGTGGGCCTTGACCGCGGCCTCGAATTCCTTGTTCGCCTTGTCGTATTCCAGGTTGTTGAAATAATCAAAACCCTTCCGCGTGGTGGCATCATTGTTGTAACGGGTCGGAACTGGGGTTGAAACGGCGGCAAGCGATATGCCCGCGAAAAAGAGGAGGAACCCATAAAGGATTAGGCGGTAAGAACTTGCCGAATAAGGTCGCATCAGGGTCGGTCACTGAGAAGTTTACCCGATATTCCATTCATGCTAAACGGGGTACAAACCTCACAGCAGTTGATGCGCCAAGCGCCTATTATGACTCTTTCGAAAGCTGTAACCAAGGATCATTTCACAGAAGCCGAAGCTGCACGGGCACTTGGCATCACGATTGCCCGCCTCCATCAACTTCTGGATCGGTATGTGTTCAATGTCGGCAGCCGCCGACCTCCGGATATCGACTTCACCAGCAGTGACCTCCTGCTGCTCTCCTATTGGAACCGGGAAGCGTGCGGGCCGAGCGGCGCTGACCCTCCCGATAATGTGGTTTCGATCGACGATCACAAATAGGCCTGAGCAGTCCGAGCCTTCGCACCCCAGTGGACCGGCAATTCCGTTCCCGTTACCGCATTGGTAACGGCTTACAGGATGGTGCGGCTGAACCTAGCGTGGTGCCCACCCTTTCGGCCGTGCTACCTTACGATGTAGCTTGAAGCCGAATCTCCAGGAAATCCTGCTCCGTGCCTATCGGGAGTTGCGCCCACGCGCCCCAATCCCTCCGTTCCAGGCTGAGTTTTATCCTTTCGTCAACGTAAACAACACAGTTCGTGTACGCGGAGGGGTGGTTTACGTCCGCGTTTCAGACTTGCTGGAAGGCGCACCGGAAAACGTGATCGAGGCCATCGCCCACATGCTGCTGGCAAAGATTTATAGGAAGCCGATCGAGAATATCCACTCCACTCGCTACCGGCGATATGTGGGCAGCGCCCAGATCAGCGCCAAGAGCCATCTGGTGCGACAGATGCGCGGGCGGAAACGAATCGACTCCGCGAAAGGCAAGGTCTACGACCTCGATGCGATCTTCGAGGACTTGAACCGCCGCTTCTTCCACGGCTTGCTGGGACGCCCGCAACTAACATGGAGCCTCGTCCACTCGCGCAACAGCCTGGGACATTACGATCCCGCGCACAATACCATAGTCGTGAGCCGGATCTTCGACAGCCCCCGTGTGCCTCTGTTTGCGGTGGAGTACATCCTGTATCACGAGATGTTGCACCTGAAGCATCCGGTGAAGCTACGCGGCAGCCGACGATGCATTCACGGGCCGGAATTTCAAGTCGAGGAGCGCCAGTTCCCCCGCTTGCAGGAAGCCAAACAGTTCCTCAGGACGTTGTAGGCTGTCCTAAGCGACTCTGCGTTCAGCCGGACGACGATGGGCAATCGCGGCCAATTGGGCGGGCGAAGCATCCACGCGGAACAGTGTGCGGCTGGCGTTCGCAAACCGTAGCTTATAGGGATGATCCCCCGTCATGTAGTCGCAGCTCAGTCCTTGCTCCAGAGAAAGTGTCGTCGCCTCGAAGACAAGGGCCACGCCGGGAGAGTATGCGGCCCAATCGGGATCGAAATAGATGGTGTAGAAGCGACGTATGTCGCCATCAAGAAAGGTTACCAGTCCCGCAACGATGCAGCCCACGCCATCTTCCAGCGTGAAGACCCGGCAGTTCTCCGCCTCTGCCGCAGCGATGGCCACCATGAACTCGCGGCGCCGTTCATCGCGAAATAGGTTGTTGGCATCCCCAGCGAAGCGATCGCACTTCAACTGATAGCTGCGTCTGACCAGATCGCACTCCGCGCCTGAATGCCCATGCACGGTTACACCTGTTCTCTGCATCCGTCGCAACTGGCGCCAGGCGCGGGTGTGCAGTAAGCGAAACTGCTCTGCCGTGACCTTGTTCGCGTCAACCCAGGGCGCACGAGCAAATTCGACCGGGCCAAACTCCCGCCAGCAGGGCGATGCATTCTCGGCTTGCACGGCTGTCACGGATAAGGGCAGTCTTAATTCCAACAGCATTTGCCATGCAGCCTGAAGCACCCTCTCATCGCCGGCGTGCAGCACGTCACGATAATCAAAAAGGGTCTCTCCCAGCAGCTCAAGCCGATTGGCCAGCCGATTGATACATGCGGGAATTATGGCGGCTCCGCCGTCGCTCTCCACCGCGCAAACCGCAGGCGACAAACGGTCGCTAAAGACCTCCGACGCCAGCCGGTTCCATTCGAACTTCTGAAACATCGTTTTCGGGGCCTGCCGAAGGAGATCCGCCCACATCGGCTCTAACCTTTTCAACTCGTCGACAGACGTCGCCAGGATCCTGCGCAGTAAAGCCATAGTAGGGAGAAGGCGCCTACGGTTGGAAGCCATTGGCAGCCGTCAGGTTGTGAGTAGCTGGCGGCTTTGGGAGTGGCAATTCAGACAGCCGCTGCCGGAGCTTCCGGCCGTTCTTCCTCGATGTCCTCGCTAACTCCTGCGCCGCGGTAAGCACGAACAATATCGTCGAGCGAAAGCACACCCACCAGCTGTTGAAAATCCGCGCGATGCACGACCGGGATGAGCGGCCACTGACCAATGATTCGGAGAGCCGTATCGAGGGGAAAGTCCTGATGAACGTATGGCACATGGTTCTGCAACAGCGAGCGAAGCGGTTGATTGGAGTCCGGCAGGGCGAGCAGTTCCGCCCGGCTCACACCTCGCCAGTCCGTGCCTCCCAGGCCCACCAGGAAGAACTCCTGCGATGAACCTTTAACTTGCTGGAGTGCCTGATGGACCGACACACCGCGCCTCAGCACTTGTCCTACCGGAGGCCGCATGGCATCTTCGACACGCAACAGCGGCATCTCGCGATCTTCTTCCAGCGACGGCAGGTCCATTCCGTCCTGTCGCGAGAGCAGATCAAACACTGGAGTGGGTTCGAAGCTCCGTGAAATAACGTAAGCAATAGTATTCGAGATGATGACTGGAACGATGATGGTGTAGTTGGCGCTGACTTCGAGCATCATGAAAACGGATGTCATGGGCGCGCGGAGAATGCCGGCGAATAATGTGCCCATTCCCACAAGTGCATAGGCGCCGACCGGGATTGCGAGATACGGAAACAGCCTCTGCTCCACCATTCCGACGGCGCCGCCGATCATCGCCCCCATGAAGAGGACTGGCGCGAAAAGTCCTCCGGGCGTCCCTGAGCTAAATGACAGGCCAGTTCCGACAATCTTTAGACCGCCGAGAATGAGCAGCACCTGCCAGGTGAACTGCTCGTGCATCGCCTGATCGATGTAGGTGTATCCGGCGCCCATAATTTGAGGGTAGCGAATTCCGACAATACCGATAATGAGCCCGGCGGCGGCGGGTTGCACCCAATGGGTCCACGCCGGCAGACGCTTCAGGCGAGGCCGCACATAGCAGATGTACTTCACAAACACAATGGAGGCTAAGCCGCCAATAACGCCCAAAACGGCGTAAGCCGCAAGCTCGCCGATATGCTCCAGGTGATAGGCCGGGACGCGAAACAGCGGCTCATCGCCGAGGAACCAGCGGGATACGATGGCGCTGGAGATCGCGGCCAAAACCACAGCGCCTAGAATGCCGGCTGTCCACCGGCCAATTACCTCTTCAATGACAAACAGCACTGCCGTTATCGGGGCATTGAAAGCCGCAGCCAATCCAGCCGCTGCGCCGACCGGAGCAATGAGCCGCAACTTCTGACGCGACATGTGCAGCTGCCGGCCCACGGCTGAGGCAATCCCCGCCCCAATTTGCAATGACGGATCTTCCGGACCTAGAGGCGCTCCGCCGCCAATGGCTAGCGCTGCGGTAATGAACTTGCCGATGATGGTCGAGAAGGGAATGAAGCCGTCGTAGATGTAAAGGGCGGCCTTGGTCTGATTGACGCCGCTACCGCGCGCCCGGGGAAAGAACATGATGACCAGGAATGCTACTACGAGGCCCGTCAGCGTGGGAGCAAGAACAACCCGAGGAAAAGTCGGGCGCAGTCCGCTCCCGAGCAACTTGATCCGCAGCAGCTCGATGCAGATACGGAAAGCGACCACCGACAGCCCCGACGCAAGCCCGATCATTACCGCCATCACTAGGAAGAACTGCTCCTCGCGTACGCTGAACCGCTCCGGGGAGAGCATTCCTCGCAGGGCATCCCAATACTTGCGCCTTGTCGGAGTGGAAACGGCGGGCTTGGCCACAGGGGCTGAGGCCGGTTGCGATTTTTCGCCATGCACCGTGGTCATCGCTGCTCCTCTCCTTCGTGGCGAGCGATTAGCTGCAACGCCCGTTCCGGCATGGTTTCGGGCGGACAGACGTCTTCCGTAGCGTGCAAGACTTCAAACACGAAGTCCATGGTCGGCGCTATTGCATCCGGATTCTTGCGTAACGCCTGAACCTTAGCCGCCGGCTGTTTTTGTGTTCCGCTGTCATAGAGCAACTGCAAGGACGACGGCGCAGCGGCTTGGGGAACGATGGACGTAATGTATCCATTTTGTTTGCTGGGCAACGCCGGATTGGATTTCTTTGGTGCAGTCGCGGCCGGTTCCGGGCTTAACGTTGCGTTTTGCCGGGATGCGCACTGCCTCAACTTTTCCATCGCCAGATCGAATGCTGCCGCCACGCGGTTGGCTCGTTGCGTAATGGTGAGATTACGCAAGTATGGGTCGGCATCGTAGGCTTCGCGGGCCAAGGCTAGCTGATCGGCTTCCGGGCTGCCGGCTTTTGAACCGGTCAGGTTGTCGGCGGTTGAAAGCAGGTGAACCGCCTTTCGGTAATCTCCCAACTCGAGCGCGGCCTGACCGGCGCCGGATAAGGCAGCGAGGTTCTGCGCATTTTCCTTGAGCGCAGCGTCGAACGATTTTGCCGCGCGCGCGGCTTCGCCTAACTTCAACAGGAGGTCCCCAATTTTCACGCTAACTGCGGGATCATCCGGCGATTCCGCCTGGATTGCAATGAGCTCGGCCGTCGCCCGCGCCCTGTCCCCATGTTCCATGAGGTACTGCACCAGCTCAAATCGCGTTTCGGTTCGGCGCTGTAGCGGGTCGCTGCTCCAAACCCCGTCGATAGCCGCACGGTAATAGCGAACCGCGAGATCAGGTTTCTTCTGCTCGGCGTAAACCCGGGCCAGGTCAAGATTTACCTGAGCGTCCGCTGGATCCCGTGACCACAGCGTCAGTAGATAGGCTCGCGCCTCCGGCAGCCGGCCTTCTTTCATCAGGGCCTCAGCCAGCTTCAGGCGGTACTGCTGGTTGGAGCCATCGTACCCGAGTGCATCTCGATAGTCCTCGATGGCAACGGAAGGATAGCCCTTGGCAATGGCCTCCTCGCCTCTCAAGAACCAGCGCTGCGCGAGCGATGATTCGAGATTCCTCAGATAGGATACGTACCATTTCGTGAGGCCGAAGCCGGCAATGATCGCAATAACCATCAGAACGAATACCAGCCGCACTCGCAGGGTCGCATTCAACTTACCGCAGGAGGGACACCAATAAGTGCCCTCCGGCATCGGCCTGCCGCAACGTTCGCAGCGAATCTCGGCGATAACGGGGGCTTCGACTGGCATTCGGGGAGAGCGATCCTGCGATCTTCCGCAGTACTTCTACTTTAGCAAGAGATGCTGACCTCGGCGGGCGGGAAACCGGTGAAGCGAATTCAGGAGGTTTGCTTTAGAACATGAGTTAACGATCAGGATGTAGAGCGAAGCCGATTCTTCCAAGCCGAAAAATCGCAAGAGTACCAATCCCCAGCGACGGAAGAGTTGGCGGCGCTACATGATGATTTCTTTCGCCTGCTGCGCGATGGGATGCTGCATCTCTTGAAGATCGCTCTTAACCAGGTTCAGGCCGTAGACGCACGATTCGAATTCGTGCGCCAGTTTTGCGAATAGCGGCGCGAGTTTCAGGTATTCGAACTGATCGAACTTGGACACGATGTAGTAGCTTTCCTTGCCCGCCTTGAGAAAGTCCACAAAGTTCTCCAGCCGTGCCCTGCGCAGGCGGAAGTGATTGATGCTCTCAGGAAACATACCTGAGAGGAACAGGGTGTAGTCCCCGATATGCTTGCGTACCTGGCGCTCGCGGTCGAACGAGGGCGCCGGGCCATACACGGGATCGGCCTCCAGCAGCATTTCACCGACATCGTCCAGCGGCCGATTGTTGGCATTGCGAATCCTGAAGAGCTGCTCGCACTCGCAGAACTCGGTGAGGACGTTGGCCACGTAATCCTGCACCTCGCTGTCACGCAATCCCAGATCCTGGTCGAAGTGGTGATGAATGAGTTCGGTGAAGAGTTCCTGTAACGGATGCGATTCCGGAATCATGGTCTGGTTTGGTTCCTCCGGTCCCTATGAAACGGACTGCCCACATCGACTGCGAAAGAAACTTGTTCGCCTTTCTTAAACCAGTTCGACTCTGCATGCAAGCAATTCCTGCCGAGGTGTAACCGCGAAGATACTACCGTGTACCCATCGGGTTGCACCGCAGCGTCGTCTCGAGCTCGTCGACGTTCCGGCCTGTTACTGTTTTGAACCCTATTTTCACGCATTTGGTTGCTGTTAGAGCGTCAAATCGCCGGTCCGTGACGTCTATCAGCAGATTGCCGGAGTGACTGCTAAACTCCGGGAAACTCATCAGGCCCTGGCGAAGGCAAGCGCATCGCAGCAGGGCTGCTGATCACGAAAGGAAAAACATGGAGCGGAAGAACATTCCCGGCAATTCTCCCTATGAGGCCATCGTTGGCTTTTCTCGTGCTGTTAAGATCGGCCCCTTCGTCACTATCTCAGGTACCGTCGCAACAGGCGCAGACGGAAAGATCGTTGGCGGCAATGATATGTATGCCCAGGCAGTGCAGACGCTGAAGAACATTGGCGCTGCGCTGGAGCAGGCGGGCGCCACTTTCAAGGACGTAGTACGGACGCGGACCTACGTGACCGATATCAGTCGCTGGCAGGAGGCAGCCAGGGCGCATGGCGAGGTCTTCCGCGACATCCGCCCCGGAGCGACCATGCTTCAAGTCACTTCAATGGTCGCGCCAGAGATGCTGGTGGAGATCGAAGCCGACGCGATTATCGCGGCCGAGGTGAAATAAGCCTGGGCTGTTAAGTGCGCTCCGTCACGACGTGGAATGACACCACCGAAGCGGTGACCTGGCTGCGTCCGTAGAACAGGAAGAGCAACACCCACATCGTCTGCAGCACCAGAAACACGGGCAGCGTCGCCGTCTGCGATAACCCTAGAAGCGATGTCCGGCGCAGGACCGTTCGCGGGCAGCAGGAACGCCGTGGTAGCCATGTAAGCCATGGCGACGAGGCTCATCACCTGATACACCGAGATTCGCGTGTGTCCGCGATGATCGGCGCGAAGATTCTCGGCGATGGCCCGCCACCCCCAGGTGCCTACCATCGGGACAAGCAGAGCCAGGCGCCAGTACTGCCCGAGAAAGAATCCCAATCCAACAAGCCCTGATAGTGTGAAGACGACCGAGGTCAAGGCCTGCACCGGAATGAGCGGCTCCTCCTGTAACCCGGATGCATAGGCCACTTTCTTGGTATCTCCGTGAAAGACGGTATTGAAGCGGCGGAAAGTCCTCGCCAACGCAGGCGACGCCTCCCGCAAAGGCATGCCATAGCAACATCCGAAGCTCATGCACGCCAGCCGTCCAATCGCCTCGGCAAGCGCATAAGCGATTGCCGCTGAAGCCAGGACAGGAATGGCGTACAGCGTGAAGCCCCATGAACCCAGGGCCTTGCCGCCGAACCAGACCACGGGCGGCAGCAAGATGGCAGCAACGAATGCGGCCCCGGCGATGGTGTAGGTATTGCTCTTCTTTTCGACAATGGCGGCGACCAGCCTCGACGCCGGCAAGCAAAGCACGACCATTCCAGCAACAAGAATGATGGCCACAACCATCGAGACCTGTACCGAAGCCAGCAGCAGAATCGCCATGCCGATGCCAAATACGCTCCCGGTCGCGCTAAAGAACCCGTAAAACGTCAGGTTCATGCCGCGCCATTCCCCTTCGCGGTCTTTTGCTACCGGCACGGCAGCAATCATCTGCCAGCGCTCTTCCGGAAGCGTTCGGCATCCCCAAAGCAACAGGGCGGCCATGAGTGCAGCGAGAACCGCGATGAAGACAGCGTTAATCATGACGAACCTCTTTTCACTTGCGTAGCCAGCAGCGAACGAACCGCAACGTCAGTTTCTACCAGTGCCTGCCCAAAGGCCCTGGAGTAGCGGCTGCGCACTTCGCTACGCTGCTGATTACGGACCAGGTCCTCGGCGAACCGTATTCGGCCGCGCCGGAAGAGCAGAACGACGGTGCTGCTGCCTGGCCGAAACAGCGCCTTGGGAGCCCCCAGGCGCAGCATCATGCCTTTTTCAATCGGCCTCGGATCGCGGTATTCGTATTCGCTGTAACGCTGATCGATTTGGCCGATCATAAGCGCCACGACTTCGATCATGGCGACGAAACCGATACCGGTGCCGCCGGCGCAATCGGTATCGATGATGGTGACCACGCGCTTGTTCTTGGAGTGGGGCGTAATCAACTTGGCTGTCGCATTGGGATTGCAGGAGTGATAGCGGCCATCCACGGCATAGAAATCGGCGACGATACCGTCGACCGGCACGTGAGTGTAGTGGTATTTTTCCGGAGTGAGCCGGAAGACAGCATAGTCTCCGTCCTTAAACTCTCTCGTCCAGCGATTGCGCGGGCCTCCCAGTAGCTCGGGAAAGGCGAAGAACTTTTCCTTGATCAGCAGCTTTGAGGTCGTCGACATCGAGCCCACTGCAACCCGCGAGTCCGCCGGACAGACCACGGATGGGATGACATCCGGCAGGGGGCGACACTCCCAGTAACGAATTTTGCGCTCGAACATCTGGCGCGCGGTATTCAACGACGATGGATCGTCCACCAGCTCGGAGAAGTCAATGCCGCTCTTTTTCAGAAACCGTTTCATGCCCGACGGCGCGCGAAGAGAGCCGGTTGTCGTAGTTGAGATAGCCCAGCACCTCGGAAACTCTTCGGCTCGATGCCAGTTTGGAAACCCAGGCGGCGTTCTCCAGCTTGGGCGAGTACAGAGCGCGCACCGTCCGGTCTCCCACCAACCGTTCGCGTGCGATTTCGCCGGTTTCTCTAACGATGTATTCGTGCGTCATGCCTTGCTGAGCGCCTCTTCCGAGCTCGCTGCATCGATTCCTGCCATTCTCGACCGCGGAGAAAGCCAGCAGGAGATTCAGCAGCGACTCAAGTTCCGTGGGCGAGAGATCTTCTCGCAGTACACGGTCGCCGATGCTGTCAAGGAAGCGCAGCGGATCCTGCACTCGCACTCCGCATCGGATCAGGGCTCGTAGTTGTTCGTCGGCGGCTATAGAAGCGGTCTGCAACATCTTCTCGCAGGTGATGCATCGCCTCGCTGAGCTGTGCCTGCCGCAAGTCATTGCGGTAGTAATTTTCCGTCGCCCGGTTGAACTCTGCGGCGTTGGTCCGCATGGCGTCACGCTGATCGCAGATATTCAGGACCTTCGAAACAACCCTCTCGGAAGCTCGCATGCGGCTGTCGGCCAGCCGCCAGCGCAGATCGCCAAGCAACAGGTTCGCTCCAAAATCCTCGACGATGCCGCCGGCTGCCTCTTCCAGGAATGCCAGCAGCGCATGGCAATAGTCGCTGATCGAGACCCGCAAATAGTCCGTGTGCCGCCAACTCGATCGCGTGTTCTTGCAATGGCGCAGGATGCGGCGCAGCAGTTCGTTTCGCGTGCGTTTGTGCACGTAAAACGCAGGCAGCCCGGCGGCACGGAAGAAGAACGGCTGACGGCGTTCACTCTCCGAAGTCGGATCGTCCGGGATGTGCTCGTGACCGATCGCTCCTTCCAGCGCAATTTGATACGACGCTGCCAGCAGAAGCTGCTGCAGGTCCACCGCGGGCGCCATATCCCGGTCATAGCTGGGGAACAGGCTGTAGTAGCGAGCTTCAAAACCCGAATACCCGACTGTTTCCAGTTGACGCAATCGTAGCGGCATGTAGAACGACATGCGCCGATCAACGATGCCGAGTTGGTCAAGCTCGGCCGCCAGCCGGGCCGTGTTTCCCGGCTTCGCCGTCCAGAGCAGAGGCATGTTCGGTTGCAAGCCATGCCACGGGATAATTGAGCAGCCGGTAGTCGGGAACCAGGTCCCCACGCAACCCGAACACACTCGAGATGGCGCGATCCAGCCACAGCGGTCCGTACGGCGTCGCCGGGCGTCCCAGAATTCTTAGCTTCGCTTTTTCCTTCCACTCGCGCCACATCAGCCGCAGGTGAGTGAAGTCCAGTTCGTGAGGAAGGAAGGCCAGCAACCTTTCAGGATGGAACTGCGCGAAGTCGATGCGATAAGGCGCGGCAGAATATGTGCCGACAAACAGGGGGAGGAAGTGTTCGAAGATTTTTATAGCAAGATCGCCCAGCCTCTTCTCTTCCCTGCGCGCGGTTGCCGGTTCATCGTCCTGTAGCGCCCGGGTGAGTGAGCGGCTTCCCATAGTGACGTGAATTCCGTTGTTGGCCAGACTCACATTCGACAGGCTCGGAAGCACAATCAGGTTGTTGGCAATGATGCCTGCTTCGCGCAGCTTGGCTACGGAGTTGAGCTGGCTTCGGCTCAACACCTGATGGCACAAGTGCATGTACTCGGCCTTGGCTTCGCCGTCATCCCAGCCCGAGAGACAGGGGCTCATGAACAGCTCGCGGTAGAAAGCGTCGGAGATGCACGATGAAAGTTCGGTCTGCCGCACCGGGGGATGCGGCCCGTGATACACCATTCCCCGTTGCCCGTTCTCCGTAAGCCCGAAGCGCTGGTTCGCCCATGACATCAGCAGCGTCGTGAACAGGAAGCGCCGTGCCGATTCACGCGCCACCTGCTCGCCAAGTGAGCGCTGCGGCTGCGACCGAGACAACGTGGAAGGATGTCGTCTCGGGCGAAGTGTTGTCGTTGGAGAAATGGCCCAGGAGGCGCTCGGCTTCGACCCGGATGCGCTCCGGCACATGTGGTTGCGAGCCCATGAGGTCGGCCAGCGCGAGCTTCAGGCTATAGCTGATCGGCACGCTCACCCAGGGTTCCTTGGCATGCTTGAAGGCGTAGCGCTGGGAGTCGGTGCGAGTTGGCCGGGATGCTTTCCTGGAGGGCAAACCAAGATCCGCCTGGAGTGTTGCCAGCGCATGGGCGCTCAGCCGGCCCTCGGGAAAACGTATCCAACTGTTCTCCCAGACCTCCGCAGAGTCGTTCAGGAACTCTTCAATTTCGAGATAGGTTTGCCGGGGCGCTTCACCGCTGGAAATGCGTTTGACCAGGTTGCGGTAGAACTTCGACTCGCTAATGATGACGGGAAGGTCGCAGAAAGCAGACTTGCCCGCGACAACGGCCTGGAGCTCGTCTTCACTTCCGGCGGTAACATCGCCTGGTCCGAAGGGAAGCTCGCGCAGCGTCAGGCGTCTTGTCCACTCTCCGCGTGAAAGCTCGCTCGACGCTTCAGTCCTGATGAGCATGCTCTCCAAGGGCCGCAACCGGCCGAACTGTCGATGTTCTGATTCTGATGGAGCGTAGTTATTCCCTAGTTAATGCCTCGTTAATTGTGCATAAATTTGCACTTGGGAATCTCTCTCAGAACGGCATTGCCTGATTCTTGAAGGCCCCGGGCTCAATCCGTGCGACTGACAACGTTGAACATCGCAAGCCAATGGCATCACAGGGGAGATGAGTGGGCTTATCTCAAGACAATCGCCCGACCGCCGATGAGTTAGGTGTGCAACGGCGTGCAAATCTGGTTGGCCGCATGGCGGCCGCTGGGCTGATGGCGCGAAATCGTCGTTTCCGTTACCCATCGCGGCCTGCAGCCCCCGGGCAAGGAACGCAGACCCGGGAAGCAGCACTGCGGAGCATTTTGCAAATCGGTTGCTTGCTGTCAACTCTGCTGATTCCGCTGATGGGTTGTTGCGCGCAGCCGTCCCAGTTCTTCTCGCTCTCGGAGGACGACGTGAAGGCCGCTGTGCTTTACCACCTCACGCAATTTATTGAGTGGCCGGGAGAAAACGCGAGCGACGTCTATCAGATCTGCGTGGCAGGCAGCACCGCTACCACAGACGCGCTCGAACATTTGACCGAAGGCAAATTGGTAAGGTCGCACTCGATACGGATCAAGCCGATCGCGGGACCGCTCGAAGCAAGGGGTTGCCGCATCCTCTTCATCGCTGCCTGCGCGAAACTACGCCTGCAGCAGTATCTGACGAGCGTCCGTGACTCAGGCATCCTCACGGTGGGCGAACAGCCAGGGTTCCTGGATTCGGGCGGCATGATCGAGCTGTTCTTCCAAGGTCAGCGCGTCGGATTGAGTCTGAGCTCGGACGCCATGCAACGTTCTCACTTGACCGTGAGCTCGAAGTTGCTGCGCCTGAATAGGCGGGCGAGCGAGAACATTCCTTTTGAGAAGCACTAACGTGCGATTCCTAGATGATCTCTCGCTCGGCCGGAAGCTGGTCATCATCATCACCGCTATTAGCGGGACCGCACTGCTGATCGCCTGCCTTCTGGTGATCAGCTACGACGTTCATCGCTTCCGCATCAACCAGGTCGAACAGTTGTCGCTGTTGGCCGACGTGTTAGGACAAAATAGCGCCGCCGCCATGGCGTTTAACGATCGCCAGGCCGCCGCCGACATTCTCGCCTCATCCCGTTTCGCCTCTTCCGTATCCGGGGTTTGCCTGTATCTCCAAGATGGCCTCAGCTTTGCCGGCTACAGCCGGGAAAACACTTGGACATGCGCCAAGGCTCCTCCCAAACGAGGGGCTGAAATCCTCCTTCGGCGAGCTGACGCTGGTGCGGCCCGTCGTGGTCAACGGCGAACCGGTGGGCACGGTCGTGATCCACTCACGTTTGCGCGAGTTGAACCCGCGCCTGCTGCGCTATGGCGCGATCATCTTCTGCGTTCTGCTGAACTCCTCGGTCATTGCGTTTTTTCTAGCCACGCGATTGCAACGGATCATCACCCGTCCGGTGCGCCGGTTGCTGCACATCGCTCACGCGGTTTCTCGCACTGGAGATTACTCACTTCGTGCTCAGGTCGAGACCGAAGACGAAATCGGGCAGCTGGTAACTGGCTTTAACGAAATGCTGCGGGAGGTGGAGAGTCGGGACCGCCAACTCGAAGCTAACCAGGACAGCCTGCAACAGGAAGTCGCGCGGCAAACCGCCGATCTACGAATGCTCAATTCCGATCTGCGCGCGGCCAAAGAAGCTGCCGAGACCGCCAGCCGCGCCAAGAGCGAGTTCCTGGCCAATATGAGTCACGAGATTCGTACTCCGTTGAATGGCGTGATTGGCATGCTCGAGTTGGTGCTGGATTCCGAGCTGACGCGCCGAACAACGCGAGTACCTGCTGATGGCACGGGGCTCCGGCGAAACCCTGTTGCGCGTCATCAACGACATCCTCGACTTCTCCAAAATCGAATCCGGCAAGCTGGAACTGGAGGAACTCGACTTCAATCTGCCCGACCTGGTGCGGGACGTGGTGAAGATGATGGCCGTTCCCGCGCGGCAGAAAGAACTGGAGTTGGTCTGCGATTTGAAGCCCGGCGTGCCGCAGATGGTGTGCGGAGACTCGGCACGGCTTCGCCAGATCCTCTTCAACCTGCTGGGCAACGCGATAAAGTTCACCGCAGCCGGCGAGATCGTGATTGAAGTCAGCGATTGCGGTCCCGCAGCCGGCAAGAGGGAGATCCTGTTCCGCGTGGCGCGATACCGGAATCGGCATCCCCCCGGAAAAGCAGGCAGCGATTTTCCAGCCTTTCTCGCAGGCCGACAGCAGCACCACTCGAAAGTACGGCGGCACCGGGCTGGGACTCACCATCGTGTCTCGCCTGGTCTCGATGATGGGCGGCCGCATCTGGCTGGAGAGCGAAGTCGGCAAAGGCAGCCGTTCCTGTTCACCGTACAATTCGGTTCGGTGCGGCTCCTAGAGCAGCCCAGCGACTCCGCCGGCGGTCTGTGATTTCGCCGGCCTGCGGGTTCTGGTGGTGGACGACAACGCGACCAACCGCCGGATTGTGCAGGCCTCCTGTACCGCCTGGGGCATGCTCTGCGACACCACGAACTCGGCGAAATCGGCCTTGCCCATGCTGTTCGAGGCGAAGTCCGCCGGTTGCGGCTTACCGGCTCGCGATCATCGACTCTCGAATGCCCGAAATGGACGGCTTCGAGCTGGTACAACGCATGCGCGCCGACCCGAATCTGGCCGACACGGCTGTGATAATGCTGACCTCGGCCGACCAACAAGGCGACATCGCACGCTGCCGCAAGGTCGGCATCAATTGCTATCTCGTGAAGCCCATCCATAACAGCGAGCTTCGCAGTGCGATCGAGATGGTCATGCAGCAGTTCCGCTCGCCTGCCCAAGGCACCCTCATTACCCGCTCCGGTATGCCGGCCGAGCAAAGCTCGTGGCGAATCTTCGTGGCCGAGGACAACGCGGTGAACCAGAAATTTCTGCAACGCCTGCTGGAGCGCATGGGCCACCTTACCGTGGTCGCCAATGACGGGAAGCAGGCTGTCGCATTTCTACGAGACCGGCAACTTTGACCTTGTCTTCATGGACGTGCAGATGCCTGAGATGGACGGCTATGCTGCAACTGCAGCCATCCGCACTTGGAGAGAGACACGGGCAATCACATTCCCATCATTGCCATGACAGCACACGCTCTCGAAGGGGACCGCGAAAAGTGCCTGGCTGTGGGGATGGACGATTATCTTAGCAAGCCGGCACGGCTGGCCGAAATTGAGCAGGCCCTCAATCGCGCCATGATGACGAGCAACACCCAAGCAGAGACCACGGCTCCTGCAGGGCCGTCGGTTACGCAACGGGCGGTTTGGGACCGCGCCGCCGCAGTGGACCGCCTCGGCGGCGACGAGTCGCTACTGGATGAACTGATCGAAGTTTTCTTCAAAGACTATCCGGTACTGGCGCGCTCGTTTGACCAACGCGTTGACCCGAGGCGATCTTGCTTCTCTGCAAGAGCCGGCACATACCCTGAAAGGTAGCCTGGGCGCTCTTGGCTTGCCGGCCACGGCCGGTTTGGCGCAGGAGATCGAATCGGCGAGCCGGGTCGAGGACGCAACCGCCGCCGTAAGCCTAATCGACAGGCTTATGGCGGAAGTCGAAACGCTTCAGGACATCATGCGCCCGACAGCCCTGGCCGGCGGAGCCGCCAATGACTGAATCCGGCTCGTATTATTCCCGAGAGCTGCCGCCATCGCTGGCGCCCGGTTCAAGAAGGGTTCTGGTCGCGGAAGATGATGCGGTCTATCGCCTGCTCCTGCAGCGGCTGCTACAGCGCGCCTCATTCCAGGTTACAACCGTCCCCAACGGGATCGCCGCCCTACAGGCGGCGCAATGCGACAATGCACCGAGATTGCTGATCTTCGACTGGATGATGCCGGGCATGTGCGGACCTGAAATATGCCGCCGCCTGCGCCGGGAACACACAGCCCAACCTTATCAGTACATCCTCCTGCTAACCTCGAAGGACGCCAAGACGGATACCGTCGCCGGCCTCGAAGCAGGCGCCGACGACTATCTCACGAAGCCGGTGGATTACCAGGAACTGCTGGCGCGGCTGCGCGCGGGGACGCGCATTCTGGAGCTGCAAGACCGACTGCTCAACACCCAAAAAGAGCTGGAGTACCTGGCTACCCACGACCCCCTTACCGGCCTTTGGAACCGGCTCGCCTGGAAGAAATTGCTCACCGCGGAGTTTGAGCGCGCGCACAGAAACGCGACCAACGTGGCCGTGCTGATGGTTGATGTCGACCACTTCAAGGCGGTGAACGATACTTACGGGCACTCTGCGGGCGACGCTGTCCTGCACAAGATAGGAGAGACGCTACGTTCGCTGGTGCGTGCGTACGATCACGTGGGGCGCTACGGTGGGGAGGAATTCCTTATTCTCGCTCAGCAGCTGTCCAGGAACGCTGTCTTCGACTACGCCGATCGCATTCGTGCCACGCTGGCTCAAACCAAGGTCATTTACGAGGGATCCCCGATTTCCGTAACCGTGAGCATCGGTGTGATGTTCGCTGAACTGTTACCGGATGGCTCACCGGACATGATGGTGAGAGCGGCCGATCGTGCGCTGTATGAGGCGAAGAGTCGTGGCCGCAATTGCGTCTTCCTGGAATCGATTTCACCGGCTGCCGAGCCCTCGGCCGGCGCCTGCACTTCGCAGGTTCCAGAGGCACAGCTCGTCTAGCGTCGTCACCGGAACCAGGCCCTTCTCGCCAGAGATTTTCCTTTTGATGGGAACGAGGCCAGATCTTTGGTATGTGGGATCACTCGCAGGCGGCCTCTGTTTGCTGCCGCAACCCAGTACCGCTCGCCTGCTAAACTTGGCGGTTACTGCGCCATAAACCGTCAAGATAAACATGCGCCCAGCCCGAACCATCTCCCTGGCTTTTCTGTTTTGTACCTGCATTGCTGTTTCGATCTTCGCGCAATCTCTGCGCTTCGAGATCACTGTTCCCTCTAAAGCTCATGCCGCACCCATCACCGGCCGCGTGTTTGTTGTCCTGAGCCGCCAGGAAAGCAAGGACTTGCGTGGTCTGATCGGTTCATGGGACCAGGAAACTCCCTTCTTCGGGGTCGATGTCTCCAACCTTTCTCCGGACGCCCCCGCAGCGATCGATGCGAATACACTTGGCTATCCGCTCAAAAGCCTGCACGAGATTCCCGCCGGCGACTATTACGTGCAGGCGCTGGTCAATGTCTACACCGAATTCCAGCGCTCCGACGGACACACCATTTGGGCGCACATGGACCAGTGGGAGGGTCAGCAATTCAACCAGTCGCCGGGCAATCTCTATAGTGACGTTCGCAAGGTCCACCTCGATCCTGGTGCCGGATACGACGTGCAACTGCAAGCCAACCACGTGATTCCTCCGGTGAAGGTGCCCGCCGACACTCACTGGGTGAAGCACATCAAGCTTCAGAGCAAGCTGCTGTCGAAGTTCTGGGGGCAGCCCATCTTCATCGGAGCGACTGTCCTGCTGCCTAAGGACTACGACAAGCATCCGGACGCGACTATCCGGTGATCTACGAGCAAGGACACTTCGGCCTGGAGCCGCCCTTATTCATGCAGACCGATCCGCCGGCAAGCGACTCGAAGTGGAAGACGATCGGCTATGCGGGCTTCCAGGCGTGGAGCGGCGATAACTTCCCGCGCATGATCGCCGTTACCTTCCAGCACCCTACGCCGTATTTCGACGACTCTTACGCGGTGAACTCGGCCAACAACGGCCCTTACGGCGACGCGCTCATGCAGGAGCTGATCCCGTATTTGGAGGAGCACTTCCGCATCATCCGCGAGCCGTGGGCGCGCGTGCTTACGGGGGGCTCGACCGGCGGTTGGGAGTCGCTGGCGCTGGAGCTTTATCACCCTGACTTCTTCGGAGGCACCTGGACCGGCTTTCCTGATCCCATCGACTTCCGCCATTATCAAATTATCGACATCTATAGCGATCCCAATGCATTCGAGGTTCCGGGATATGAGTGGGTCGCGCGCGAGCGTCCCCTGATGCGCACCTCCGAAGGCCAGGTGGTTGAGACCATTCGCCAGATGAGCCAACTGGAAGAAGTGCTGGGATCGCATGGCCGCTCCGGCCAGCAGATCGAAGCCTGGGAGGCGGTGTATGGTCCGGTCGGCCCCGATGGTTATCCTAAGCCGCTATGGGACAAGCAAACTGGCGTGATTAACCACAAGGTCGCTGACTACATGCGCGACCACGGCTATGATCTTCGCTATTACGCGGAGAAGAACTGGACAAAGATCGGACCTCTGCTCACCGATAACGTTTTCATCTGGGTCGGTGACATGGACAACTACTACCTAAACCTCGCGGTGTACGACATGGAGGACTTCTTCAAGAAGCATCCTGAAGCTAAGGCGCACTTTGAATACGGACGTCCCGAGAAAGGCCACGGCTGGTTTCCCTGGTCAGTCGCAGACTTCGTAAAGATGATGAGCGAACACGTCGGCAACCACGCGCCGGCAGGGACCGATCTCCACAGCTGGCATTACTGAAAGCACGCATGAGCGTCTATCTCTTCACTACACTCGTGGCATTCGGATCGTTCCTGGCCGGCTTTCTGGGTGCGCTCACCGGGTTGGGGGGCGGCGTTGTAGTCGTTCCTATGCTGGCGCTGATTTTTCATGTTGACATTAAGTATGCGATCGGCGCTTCTCTGGTTTCGGTGATCGCCACCTCGTCGGGTGCCGCTGCCGCCTATGTGCGTGAAGGTTATTCCAACATCCGCATCGGGATGTTTCTTGAGACGGCAACAACCGTCGGCGCAATCGTAGGCGCTTACGTCGCTTTGGTGGTCTCGGGTAGCTCAATAGCCGTCGTGTTCGGATTGGTGCTGCTGTACTCGGCGTACCTCTCGAGCCGCCATCGCGAAGCCTCCGGAGTGGCCATTCAAGCCTCGCCTCTCGCCAACAAGCTGCGGCTGAACGGCGCCTATCCCACTCCCCAGGGCATCGAGCACTACAACGTCACCGGCGTGGTGCCCGGCTACGGACTGATGTTCGGAGCGGGCGTGCTCTCGGGGTTGCTCGGCATTGGCTCGGGCGCGGTCAAGGTGCTAGCCATGGATCAGGCGATGAAGATCCCCTTCAAGGTGTCAACCACCACCAGCAACTTCATGATCGGGGTTACCGCAGCGGCCAGCGCGGGACTTTATCTTAGCCGAGGCTATATCGCTCCCGGCATCGCCATGCCGGTCATGCTGGGAGTGCTGGCCGGATCGCTGGTAGGCGCGAAAGTGCTGGTCAAAGCGAAAGTAAAGGTCCTGCGCTACGTCTTCGCGGCGGTCATCGTGGTGCTGGGTTTTGAAATGATCTTCAACGGAATCACAGGGCGCCTATGAACCAGAAAGCCTGGAACGATCAGCGCATCGAGATCATCATCGGCGCACTGTTGCGCGCCGGAGTGTTGCTGGCCGCATCCGTGGTCCTGGTCGGCGGAGTTCTCTACCTTGTCCGTCACGGCCACGAGAGCGTCAACTACACCACCTTCCACGGCGAGCCCGAAGCGCTGAAGAGCATACCGGCGGTCGTCGAGGGCATCCTTTCGCTTCATGCCCGTGCGATCATCCAGTTCGGCTTGTTATTGCTGATCGCCACTCCCATCGCGCGGGTGCTGTTCTCTGCGATTGCGTTTGCGCTGGAGAAGGACTACATGTACGTGGTCATCACCCTCATCGTGCTCGCAGTGTTGCTTTACAGCTTGTTGGGATCCGCGGGATGATGCAATGATGACTCGGGATTGAGGTAGTGCGGACCTTTAGGTCCGCGTCACGCGGGCTGTGTTCAGTAAGGGAGGGCATCCGCTGCTGCGCAGCGGATGCCCTCCCCGCTCGAATAAAAGGCGTACACGCAGCGCTAAAGCGCTGCACTACCCAATAAATACACTTCGATTTCAGCAAGGAGAGACCCATGGCAGGAGTAACGTTGGCGGATGCTCGTCGCGTGATCGCGGCCGCCGAGAAAAAGGCCCAGGAAATCGGCCAGCCGATGAACATCGCGGTCGCCGATGAGGGCGGCAACATCGTTGCACACGTCCGCATGGACAACGCCTGGATCGGCAGCATCGACATCTCCATGAAGAAGGCCTACACCTCTCGCGCCTTCGACATCGCCACCAAAGACCTGGCGCAGCACTCACAGTCGGGCGGCCAGTTCTTCGGTATCCACGTTTCGAATGACTGCAAAATCATGATCTTCGCCGGCGGCATTCCGCTGAAGCGCGACGGCAAAGTTGTGGGCGCAATCGGAGTCAGCGGCGGCTCAGGCGAGCAGGACCATGCAGTCGCCGAAGCCGGCGCTGCGGCGTTCTGAACCTCACGCCCTCATCGCTCACGCAGTAGCCGCTGTACTTGCTGCATCACGTGTAGCCCTGTTCTCAGGGCCTCCCGCTGGGAGTCGCTGATGTCGGCGATTGCCCGTGCGAGAGCGTCGATCCTCCTTTTCCGGGCCACCATCATCAGCCTTCGACCCTTGGCCGTGGCTGAAATCTGAAGTCTTCGGCGGTCGTTGCTGTCGGCCCGGGAGCGAACCAGTCCCTGCTTACCAAGGGAGGCAACGATGCGGACCATGGTTGGAGGTTTGACCTGCTCGGCCGCGGCAAGCTCGCCCAGCGACATGGTTCCGCCGAAAACCAGGACCGACAGCGCCGAAAGCTGTGCCGGCCCAACTCCCGTGACCCGGTCCTCTGAACTCGTACCCGGCGCAAGAGATGAATGGCCGCCGAGTGCAGGGCGTCTGCGAGATCGAAGGCAGCTTGCGGGCTTGTTAATTCTTCGCCATTGCTTTCGTCGGCGAACAGATGTAGCGTATCGCAAGAAAATTGGTTAGCAATGCTAATTAATATTCGAGTTCGGAGGTAAGCATGCCCAGCGAGATTTTTGAAGCCATTCGCAGTGGCGACGCCGCGCGCGTGTCCGACCTCATTGCGGCGGACCCAGCTAACGCCCGAGCGCGCGACGACTCCGGAGTCTCTGCCATCATGCAGGCGCGCTACCAGCGTCAGCTTGCAATCGTCGACTTGCTGCGGCGTGCCGTCGGCGACCTCGACGTCTTTGAGGCCGCTGCCTTGGGCGATGCTCCACGGCTGCGTTCGCTGCTGCGCGAGCACCCCGATCTGGTCTGCACCTACAGTGCTGATGGCTTCACGCCACTGCACTTCGCCTGCTTCTTCGGCCAACCGGGAGCGGCGGAAGAGCTACTGAACCATGGCGCCGACCCGAACGCCGTCGCCACCAACGGAAGCAAGCTCGCTGTCATCAACAGCGCCGCCGCCTCGGGGAATGCCGAGTTGGTGAAGATGCTTTTGCGGGAGGGAGCCAATCCCGACGCGCAGCAGGAAGGTGGGTTCACCGCACTGCATGCCGCAGCACAGCACAACAATGCAGAGATGGTGAGAGCGCTGCTCGATTCCGGCGCCGATGTCTCGATACGCACCAATGATGGCAAGGTTGCTGCTGAGATGGCTGGGCCTGAAGTTGCCGCCCTGCTAAAGAAGGTCTGAGGTCTCTGATTTATTCCGGCTGCAACTGCGGTTGTGCGGAATGGCTGCGCAAAATCAGCAGGCCCACGAGCACCGCGCACGCCAGGAAAAGCACTCGCATCATGTTGACGTGCAGGACCTGGTCTCCCCTCACGATGCGCAACAGGCCGAAGGATGCGCTCGCCGTGCACAGAGCAAAGTACAGCTTCTCCTTCGTGCAATCGGAAGCCTTCAGCAGCAGCAACAACACCGCGGTCACGACCAGGTAGATGGCGAGCAACATGAGCCCGCCGGTCGCTTTTGATCCATGCAGCGAGAACGGCTCGGCGTGCGCGATGGCGGCCTGGATTCCCGCTACTGCCAGGAAAAAGACGGAGTGAACCAGCGCAATCAACGCGCGCTTGCGGCTGTTGAGGATGGAGAACGATTCCATAGTGCTGATCCATGATGCCCGATGAGCGATCACGTAGGCTGTGACAACGGTCACAGCCGGCAATAGCTTTTCCCAATTCGCTCGCACCGGCGCGGGATGAAGAGCTGACGCTTAAGGAAATCCAGCCAAAATGGGAACGCATCCCACTTCCGGTGTACCGGTGCAGTTCGAAACTGCTTGCAAACATTCGGTGAAATCGTTTATTGTCACACATTCACTGCTTCGCTTGGCCGGTATCAGCCAGCCCAGCTTAAAAAGGTAAATGCAGACTCTTTCTCTCTGGCCAAATTGGAGTAGCAAGCCTCGCGTTTTGCGGGCTGTGTCCGGTGCCGTCGCCGTCTGGCTGGTGCTGGCAGTGGCCGCTCCCGCCTCGGCCATTACGCACCCTCGGGTACATCATGCACATCGCAGCAGCGTCCGCACCGCGCATAGGTTCGCACTGGTGCACTTTAACCCCGTCTTTGCCGGGTCACATGAGCTGCTGGTGCAGCAGAACGTAGAACTGGACAAGCTGCAATTGCCGCGAATCGCCGACGACGTCGAGTTGATGAAGTACGAGCTTTCGCAGGACCTGGTACCGGTGAGCGAGTCCGACTATCTGAAAATCGCTCCCGACCTTCAGGACAACCGCCGCTACTGTCGGCCCTGGACTCGTGATTTTCTAGAAGACTTCAGCCAGGCTTTTTACAACGAGTTCCACGTTCCCATCCAGGTGAATTCGCTGGTGCGAACCGCGGAACAGCAGCGCACACTACGCCGGCATAATCGCTTTGCGGCTCCCGAGATCGGCGACACCGCCTCAACTCACCTGACCGGCGTCACCGCCGATCTTTCACGTCGCGGCCTTACCAAACAGCAATATCAGTGGATGCGCAATTACCTCATGCCTCTGCACGAAGCCGGACTCGTCGACCCGATCGAAGAGAGCCAGCCGGTCCTTCACATCGTGGTCTATGACAAGTATTCCGCGCGCAGCAATGACGACGTGGGCATGTCGGAAGCCAGCGAGCCGGGCGAGTTCCCGCTCAATCTCTCCACTGCGGCGCGATAGTCGCCGGACCCCTTCCCGGATTCTTCCAGAGTAAAATCTTCAGTCATTGTGCGAAGGTCGAATAGGCAGGTTTTTGCTATTATCCACTCCTTCTGGCAAGCAAGCTGCCTGACCAGCGGATCGCCGGAAAATTTTTCACGGTGTAGGTGCAGAGCCGCTTCGCAAGTCTTAGATTTCGCTTGACCCCCGTTTTGGTAACGTCCTTGCAATCTTCATCGAGAGCAGCCGCAAATCGAATCTGTGGCTGGCCAGCGACTGAGGATCCTCACGTGCGAGCTTTCACGCGAAATGCAAAGCGAGGGAAGAATGGACTCGAACCACAAGGAAATTCTCTGCGTGTGCCATGACGAACTGATACTTCAAGTTCGCCAGATGCTGTTGGAGCACTTCGGCTACAAGGTACTAGCCGCTGACTCAATCGGAGAAATGCATGTGAAGTTGCGCCAGGCCTGCCCCGACATGCTGATGCTCGATACCAGCGATCCGGAGCTCGACTATCAGCAGCTAGCGGATGAGGCCAAATCCATTTGTCCCGAAATCTTGTCCGTCGTGCTCACGCCGGACTATGGGTTGCAAAGCGCCGGTGGATCGATCGACCGTTTTTTGAGGCTTGACGGGCCGCGCGAAGAGTGGCTGTCTGGAATTCAGGCGCTCTTCGCCAGGCGGTCCGGTAAAGGCACAGAGACTTCTGGCGCCATGTTCTGACCAGGGCATCCGTTCTCAAATATTCCCATTCTGGTGTTCCGTTTTGGAGCTTTTCCCTTTTGGGGGCCCACAGACAGTTCGCGGGTGTATTCGCTTTTTATTCGTATTCTGTTGTGGCAGCATGACTTGTCATCCACAGGGCTGACCGTCGCAAGTTGGCAGATGTCCTGCACTTAGCTAAGTGCCGTAGCAAGCCGATCAAGCACTTCGCAGTACGAGGGAAATCTGCCATGCCAGCCGCGACTTCGCCTAGCAAGCCCCCAACCGGAACCATACTCCTGGTCGAAGACGAGGATTCGGTTCGCCAAATCACCCGATATGTGCTCGAGAGCGCCGGCTACCTGGTGCTTGAGGCTTGCAGTCCGGAGCAGGCCGTGGTGCTGTTTCGCGAGTTCGAAGGAACCGTCCACCTGCTGCTGACCGACGTGGTGATGCCGAATATTAGCGGCGTGGAACTGGCGGCGCGTTTGAAGGAGCTGCGTCCCAATCTCACCACCATGTTCATGTCGGGCTATGCGAGAAATGCTGGGTTATCGCAGTACAGCTTCGGATCGCCCGACTACTACATTCAAAAACCATTCAGCACAGCCACGCTGCTCTCGCGAGTGGCCGAAGCTCTGAGCCTTCCCCCCAACGCGCGAGGAACCAGTACCGAAATCCGCCTGCCGGTTTAAGGGTTACTTGACTTCTCAGAGCGTATTTCAAGTCTCAGAGCGTATTGCAAGAATGGTTCTTGAAGAGGCGCAGCCTTAGATAATTTTCAGAGAAGGCGTAGACCGAGTTCCCTCAGGGGCTATTGATTCCTGCATAAGTAATGTCCTATTTGAGCCGCAAAAAAAGCGGGCTATGGTGAATAAAGGAACGCAACAACCAGGATTGGCGTTGCAGGCTGCGAGCCGACTGACGGGCGGCGTCGGCCAGCGCATCCAGCTCCAGCTGCGCCCGATTGGCCATGGGATTGTTCTTCAGCCAGCTCCAGGCGTACTCCACCGGGTTCAGTTCCGGAGCGTAGGCGGGGAAGTAGCAGGGCTGCGGCCAGCCGCGGGCGAGAAGAAAGTCTTGCGTGCGGCGGGCGCGATGCGCGTTCAGCCGGTCCCACAGCATCAGCCAGGGGGCGTCGAGTTCGCCATCCAGGGCGGAGAGGAAGGCCATCACTTGGGCGGCGGCGATATCGCTGGCATGGAGGCGAAAGTAGAAACGTACGTCATCACGCGCCGGCGAAACGCACAGGGCGGCAATCGCCGACCCCTTGCGATGGTGCGCGCCCCGCTGGTACAGCACCGGGGTCTGGCCCGCCGGAGCCCAACTGCGCCGCACCAGCGGGGCCATCAGAAAGCCGCTCTCGTCCAGAAATACCAGCCAGGCCTTCAAGCGCGACGCCTTTTTTTTATGGCGGGCCATTGCTGCTTCACCCATTGGCCAATCGCTTCCTGGTCGCGTTCCACCGCCCGACGCACAGGTTTTTGAGGAGTGAAACCGAGGGCATGCAGCAGGCGGCAGACATGATCGGGATGGTAGTGGATGCCAAACCGCTGTTCGATCCAGCTGGCCACGCGGGGACAGGTCCAGAGCGGGGTAGCGAAACCCGCCGCTTCCGCGCCCCCGAGCAAGGTCTTCTCCAGCCGTTGCCGCTGGGCGGCACGGAGTCGCGGCGGCCGTCCGCAAGCGGGTTGAGCGGCCAGCGCTTGCCGGCCCTGGTGGCGTGCGGCCGAGTTCCATCGTCGAACGCTGCGACGATCAACCCCAACCCGTTGCGCGACTTCGACCGGACTGAGTCCTTGTTGCAGCAGAGCCAGCGCGCGGTAACGACGCTGCTCCAGTTCGTGCGGACTGCCACTGGGACGCATACCAGCAGTATAGGACATTATTTATGCAGGAATCAATAAAGCGGCCGAAAACAAAGCTCGGTCTCCCCGATCTAGACCACAGCAAATCGGCGGTCCTGGATAGCCTTCGCTCGCCCGAGTCGAAGCGCGGATATCGACACGCGATCGATGAATTCATTCAGTGGTACTGCTCCGAGCCCCGTTTATCGTTCAACAAGGTTGTGGTCACCCGCTATCGCATTTTCCTCGAGAATCGCCAGCTCGCGGCAGGAACGATCAATGGACGACTCGCTGCAGTGCGGCGGCTCGCCTACGAGGCTGCCGACGCTGGCTTGCTCAGTCCGGAGCTCGCCGCCGGCATCCGGCGGGTGAAAGGGGCCAGGAAGTTGGGTGTCCGGCTTGGAAATTGGCTCACTACTGACGAAGCCCGCAAACTCTGGCAGGCGCCTGACCCTGACACGCTCAAAGGCAAACGAGACCAGGCAATTCTCGCCATCCTGCTTGGCTGCGGTCTGAGGCGTTTACGGCTCTTTGGGCAGCTGCAGGAGTTACCTGTCATCGATCAATCCAGATCGCGGGCCAGAACATCGCCGAGGGCGATTCACTGGCCCGCACGGGAGAGATCTCAGCATCCTTGCTCACCGATGCTGGTTGCCAATCGGCGCTCATTGGCCACTGGGAGTTTCGAAGGCATTTCGGCGAAGCAGATGATCGGGTTAACCGAAAACTGCACTGTGCAATCGACGCACATCTCAACCCTATCCTTTTCATTGGCGAACCCGACGAGCCGAACACGGATGCTGCCCATGCCGTCCAACAGCAACTCCTCGCCTGCCTGTCCGGCTGTACGGAAACCGCTCTCCAGAACGTCGTAATTGTATACGAACCCGAACTCACGATTGGTGCGGAATTGCCCGCCCCGTTGCACCATATCGAAGCCGGATGTCGACTCATTCGTAATTGCTTGCGTGATCGTTGGAGCAACCATTTAGCTGAATCAGTTCGCATCATCTATGGGGGCGGAGTCGCTCCTCATAACTCGCCTGAATTAATGACGTGCCCATCCTTGGATGGGCTTGGCGCGACTCGCAAGGCCCGTGTCGTGCCCGATTTCCTCGCCATCCTGCACGTGTTGTACAAGAAATGCCGACCCCTTTGCGATCAGCTTGGGCCACCCGATTAAGCGGTAGTGTTAACTTCGATGCTACATCCAGCTGCAATAATACCCGCCTACAACGAGGAGGTGCTCCTTCCATATTGTATCGACCATCTGCGTATTAACGGCATAGAAGACATCATCGTCCTCGATAATGAGTCGTCTGACAGAACCGCGATAGTTGCCCGTGAGCATGGCGCTCGGGTTGTGGCCCTCTCCTCTGGCGGGCGGCACTGCGCAGAGGCAATCATAGCCAACATACGAGAGACCATCGATCGGCTTCCACGGACTATTAACTGGATACTGAAGGTCGACGCCGATGAGTTCCTCTATTCACCCACTGGTGAGCCTTTGCTCCAGTTCCTAAACAAGATGGACGAGGCGGGTTTTAACTGCATCGGCAGCCTCAGCCAGCACACGTATCCAATGCTTGATGAACTCTCCTCACTCCGAGCATAATTTACTCCATTATTGACTTTAAAACACGTTATACCACACATGGTCAACGACAAGTCACAGAGGGCACACGCCCTCACCACCGGTGCATCTGGAAGATCAGCACGCTCTCGCGGTGTCTTAGCTACAGGAATTCCCACTATGTCGATGGTACCATTTCACTTTCTGTACCGCTGCTGATCCTTAGACATGTACCATACCTGTTTCCAGACTATACACGGACTCGCCTCATTCGGGATCGGAAGAAACGGGTATCACCGCGTAATTTCGAAGTCGGCATGTCAGTGCACTACCAAGATATGGACGACGATTGCCCATTCACCTTTGACGATCTTCGCACCGTCTGTCTTAATTGGGATTGGCTTTACAAGAGATATGTCGAAGACTTCGACGGGACTATCAGCTTCGTGATAAACCACCTGGGAGCGGATAACGGCGATTCTTATCGGCGGGCCCTACGGTCGACCACGAACAGGAGACGCAAGCCCGAATTGTTCGGACGATGAGAGTCCTGATCGACAATATCTGCGGCGATCCCTGGCGCCACACCAATGGCGTGGACACGAGCGGTCAAAATCTGTTTGTTTTTGAACTCACCGCCGCGCTGAGCAGGAGTGGGCACTCTGTAGACGTCGCGACACGAGCAACTGATCCAAGCGATGAATTGATATCTGCAAATCGCGCCTTGCTTAAGGGCGATTCGAGTTCCTGTTGGGCCGTCTGGCTACAGCTACGGGGAGCACACGGCTGCCCTGTTGACGGAATACTCGCAACGCTTACTGGGGATTTTGTCGCTTAATCGCTGGCAGTATGAAATCGTGCACGCGAACTACTGGCCCTCGGCGCCAGTCGGCCTTCTCGTGAGGAACTCAGGATATGCGAAGAAGCTTGTCTTCACGCCACATTCTACCGGCCACGTAAAGACAGAGTTGGTTGGCGTTGTGAATGTGGAACGCGACCGGATCGAGTGTCAGATTCTCGCACTGGCCGATGGGATCCACGTTTTGTCTGACGATGAAGCGCTCACTATCGCTCGCCTTTATTCACCTTTGGGGTTGTTGAGAAAGATTCCGCTCGGTGTCAATCATGGGTTTTTTTCACGAGCGGCGTGACGACGCACGTTCCGCCTTAGGGTGGGATCGCAAGAGGCGAAGCCTCCTGTTTGTTGGGCGGTTTGAAGCACAGAAGAACCTCGTGTTAGTTCTGCGAACATTCGAACGACTACGAGAAAGCTGTGGATATAAGGATGTGGATTTAGCGATCTGCGGTGGTCCTGCTATTGGTCCACCCGCCGACGCTGCACTCCCAGATGATTTTCGTCGCGCTCTTCAGAGCACCCGCTATCACGTAGGCATCAACTTCTTGGGCCGTATCGAGAATTGTAATCTCCGCCAAGTTTATGCTGCAGCGACGTCTTGTTGATGCCGAGTCTCTACGAGCCGTTTGGCTTGGTTGCGGCTGAGTGTGTGAGTTGTGGTACACCGGTGGCCGCGTTTAGGACCGGTGGTCTGAGGGAAACCATTCGTGAAGGAATAAATGGGTTGCTAGTAGCGATCGGGGACGAGGATGGGTTCTATGATGCGGTCCGGAAGCTCTTGAGTGAATCGTGGCGGTGTGAGAGCCAACGTCGGCTCATTGCGTCTTCCTCTGCAGAGGCTCTGGACTGGGTCGAGGTCCACGAAGGCGATGGAAGCCTTCTATAAGGAGCTTCAGGGAATCTGAGGGAGAGGGCCCTATGCCAAGGTGCCGAATAGTCGTGGTGGATTTAGATGGCACCGCTGTCGATAGTGCGGGGTGCAGTCGTCATGCGCTTCAGCGGCTCCTTCGGCACTTAGGCGACAGCAGCATTATCGTCTACGCTACGGGTCGACACTCAACGTCCGCGCGAGGCCTTATTCGGACCTCTGGTTTGGTTCAACCGGATTACCTCATTTCCGATGTCGGCAATCGCGTGTTGTCGAACCGCTCCGGCCGCCTGACGCTCGACTTCACATACGAGCAATTCAGCGCCAGGCAATGGAAACTTGTACAGCCATTGTTGAGGGCGTTGCCGGACCTAGAGCGTTGTGCTATTTCGCAGGGCGGTCGGATGCTCAGAAGGCTGGGTTTTTGGGCGGACTCGCGACAGGACGCCAGTCGAACTGCTGCCACTATTGAGAAGTCTTTTCCCAGGAAGTTCGCTAGGCTTGTTCAATGGGATGGCCCGTCGCCAAATGGACAGTGGTGGGTCGATGTGAAACCGCCTTGCTGCGGCAAGGGTACTGCCGCGTCGTATATTGCCTTCGTGGAGGGTGCAAACAGCGCTGATGTCTTGGCAATTGGGGATAGCCTCAACGATTTTGACTTGCTCAATGGCCGGTTCCAAAGCGCCGTTCCGAGCAACGCGACGGAGCGCCTCATCGCAGCCCTGGATTCTTGGGGTTGCAGCGTGCTCAAAGCAGATGGTTGCGGCCCCGAAGGTACGGCAGATGCTCTCAGGAGGCTCACGGAAAGCGCGGTCAGCCCGGAGTCTCCAACCGGCGTTCGGGGCGACACTGCGCGCCTGCAGGCCCTAAGATCTCTGAAAGGGACGGCATCACTAGCTCTGCAGTTGAGTGTATGGCCTGATCAACTCCGGAACTGGGGACTTCGGCCCGGCTCTTCTCGTCCGGTAGACTTGTTTTCGATTGAAAGTATAGAGAAGCACTTGGCGAGGGGTCGGAACTGGTGGTGGGAGGCTTCTAGCCAGGGGACGAGGCAGCGGATACTTGCGAGATACCGCGCCATTCCTGTGCGATATCTGTTGAAGCTTTTTCTCGGGCATTTCTCACATGTATTTCCCACGTCACGCCTGCTTGGGGGCATGGTTAGCGGCGGGTATATTTACGGACTAGAGAGCCAGCCAACGAATGATCTGGATTTGGTTTTGCTGTTTGACAAACTGCCGGAACCAGCGCTCGGGTTAAATATCGATTTTCCTGGCCTTCGCCGCGCTTTTCCAGAGGCTTTTGGTAAACGGCTTCGATTTGATCGGGTGGGTCTCGGAATTCTGGACATGGCCAGTGTAAATCGAACAACGACAAACCAGACGACTCTGCAATTGGTTGGGTCCCATGGAAGGATCGGGCCCACCAATTTTCGGCGCTGAGCTCTCGGACTCACCGATTCCGAAGTTCGACTTGTTGGCTATCGCGACGGGGCTAGACACCTCGGCCGAGCAGTTGATGCGCGAACGCATGAGAGACCATTGGCGGAAAGCAGCTCATCTTGTCCGCGAAGCGGAATGCGTATTGTCTCTGGCTTCGGGTACGCGGGGGTCGCTTGCCCGGGTCACTGGTGTCACACCAAACGGCGGCACTATCCGTGCCGACCGTAATGGATTCGTGCTTCGGTGCCGTCAGAGCATCGCAAGGAAGTACTTCGATCTGATCGTCAAGAGCTTCGCTCGGTCAGGCTCCGCAACCTACTGACACCGTGCAGCCGGGTAGATTCGCAATGGCGTAAGCACGCGACGATTCGTCCGCAATTATGGGTAAGATTACAAAAGATCGGTAAGGTCAGGGCGATCAATCCGTGCCGATTTGATGAAACTCACTCAGACGGCTAGTCTGTTTGCCGATCTCACGGACGTACGATTATGCACTGGTGGCGCATCGGATTATATATTGCCATTGTAGTGGCATCGTTCTACCTATCGTTCATTGTGCATGAATGCGGTCATTTACTCGCAGGCTTAAGCACACATTTCACACTCCAGCGATTTGTTATTCCTCCGCTGTTGATCTCTCGAGTGCGGCGTCGTTCTCTGAAGGTGCGCTGGAAGTGGGATCCGATCCCTATTCCAGGGGTTGAATGCGGGACTCGCGACTCCCGCAATCTGCGCAAACGCTGCTTGGTCTTAGCGCTCGGCGGGCCTGTGGCATCCTTTCTGCTCACGGTTAGTGCATTCTGCATAGTCATAGCTTTCAATAACCTGGGTTCGTTCCTCGAGTTCTTTCTGAAGTCTATCGCAGTGGTTTCGCTCGAGAGCGCAGTCTTGGTCTCTATTCCATTCAAGTTCGGCCTTCAAAATTCCGATGCCCAGACAATACGTATGCCGCTTGCGGGAGGACCAGAAGCCGAGCGGTTTTGTTCGTTGATTACGTTGCAAAGCCAGCTGAGCGCAGGGATGCGCCCGCGTCAGTGGGATGAAGCATTGTTACGCCTGGCCACCAAGCTTGCAGACGATTCTGAGGATTCTGCTAGGGGAGCTTTACTCGCCTACCGGTGGGCTCTATTGACCTTTGCATAATATAGTTACAGAGGAAAGAGTTCTGCTTGTTCCCAGAAAGCGCAGACCAAGGTGGGCCGACGGCGCATCCGACGCAACGCTCGGCGTGCGGAATCGCTCAACTGTCCAAAGGTCGTGGGGCAGAAGTTGGGTAATTCGTGCTGCTTCCAGTGTGACCACAGATACTCCACTGGGTTCAGTTCTGGAGCATAGCCGGGAAGATATTCCAGCCACAGACGCCCCCTCTGTTGCTGTACGAACTGCCAGACGGCACGGCTGCGGTGCCCCGGCAGTCCGTCCCAAACGATCAGCAGCTTGCCAGGAATGTGGCGCAGCAGATGAGCGAGGAACTGGATGATTTGCGGGCTACGGATTGCTCCCGGAAACAGGCGGAAGTAAAAGTTCCACCAGGTTACGCCCGCTATCGCCGACAAGGTCTTCCAATTAAAGTGGTATTGCAGCACGGGGGTCTGTCCGCGGGGTGCCCAGGTACGGCAGCGGTGGGGACGCTCGCTCAGCCCGCTCTCGTCGATGAAGACGATCGTGCGACCTTCGTTTTTGGCCTTTTTTTTAACTCCGGCCAGCGCTTCTGCTTCCACCGCCGGATCTTCTCTTCGTCCCGCTCCAAGGCGCGGCCCGTCGGACGCTGACAACTCCATCCCAACTGCCGCAGGATGCGCCATGCCTGCGAGGGATGGTAGGAAATCCCACATTCTTGCTCGATCAAATGGGTGACACGGTTGGTGGTCCACAATCCGGTCTCGTAGCCCAGGCTTTCCGGACCGCGTTTGAGTCCCTGCTCGATCTTGCCCAGATCCTCCACGCTCAACCGTGGCTTGCGGCCAGCACGGCCCGCCTTCTTCAGCCCGGCGCGGCCGTTCTCGCGTAACTCGGCCGCCCACTGACTTACCGACTGCCGGTGCGCTCCCACTCGTCGGGCCACTTCCGACTGGCTGTACCCCTTCTCCAGCAGCCGCGCCGCCTGCATCCGCCGCTGCTCAAGTGCCTGAAAGTCTCGCCGAACTCCGGCCGGATTTCCCATGCCCAAACCATAGCACGAGATCAAGAAAATGTCACTATATTATTCAATAGTCAATAGATCGGGGTGACACAAGAGAGGCTGGCTCCTGGCTTGATGCGGCGGCGATGGCGTTTCAGGCTGCGAGTAACGAAATGTCCCCAAACATGCGACAGTTCTTTGGCCATAAGCTTATGCTTCTACAGACCGAGTTGATGTACGAAGAGGCTCACTTCTGGGCCCGGCATGCTCAGAACCCTTCAGTTGCTCGTTTCCACTTTGACCAGGCTCCACCGCGTTATGCACCATGGGTTGTTACTGCGCGTCGGGCGCAGGCAGCCGTATTGATGGCTGAGGGTCATCGCCCAGAAGCCTCCGCGCTTGTGGCTGATGCTTTGAGATTGTGCACTGACTTAATAAACGGATGGGTTGCGTTTGAAGTAGATCTACTTCACGACCTCGAACGCGAACTCGGCGCAGGAAATGTGAAATAAAGCAGAACGGGTACCGCAGGGCGCCGGGCGAGGACGTTTGTCGCACAAGTGACCGTTTACGCAACGCTGCCTTGTCCACTTGGCCGTATAACGCCCAACCCGTGCTGTTGAAGAACTCAACTAGGTCGCGGCCACAAGAACGGAACGCCGACTTGTCGCTCATACGGATTGCGTTAGATTGCCGACCATCTGCCCGGAAGCTATGAAGGACATCTGCGCTTGGTTTATGGAGTTTTACCGAGACTCGGGGCATTGATCTAATCCAGATCAGAACCAAACTCGGTTCTGCTACATTTCGGGAGGCGAATTAGAACAGATCCAATTCCTTTGGGGCATGTATCGGTCAAGCGACCGAACGCTATCTCGCCTGCAAACAGCGGATTCAATGAGCAGTCAATAAAGCATCGGCGTCGAGTCCGAGCAGCAAGCGGCCGTAGCGATAGGGGAAGGATTGCCGACGACCCGTCCGGTGGCGATCCCTGGTGCATCTCGCACTCGCCAATCTCACTTCGAGGCCAGGGGAGTGTTGAGAAAGCTCACTAGGTTGCCAACGTCTGTAGGTTTCAATTCCGGCCAAGACATTCCACTTTCCTGAACGCGATCGAGCATTTTAGGTCCATGCCGCCAAAGCGCCGTCGTGAACGAAACGGTGGTATACGCTTCGGTTTGCCGCCTGAGCGCTGGTCCCATTTTGGAGCCTTCACCCATGGTTCCGTGACACGCCGCGCACCCGCGCTCCGCAAATACCTTCTGTCCGACCAGCGCGGAACCGGATGGCTCAAAGTAGCGCAGGCTGGCCAGGAACGCAAGCAAGTCAGCCATGTCTTTCCCTCCAAGCTGAGACGGAGGAATGCCCTTGTCCTTCGCCTCTTTCAACATGGTTGGAGCGTGGTTCCACATCACGCTGGCAAACTGTGCTGTGGTCAATGGGATGTCCTGGTCCGGACCGAGCTCAGGACCAAGATTTCCGCCCTGGCCTCCTACCGAGTGGCATGGCATGCAACGGCTCTGGAATACGACCCAACCCCGCTGCGCTTCCCCGCCAGTCCGGTCCGCACTTTTTACTACTGCTGTTCCAGAACTCACGTACGCAATCAGATCATTCATCTGGTTGCCAGAGAAATTTGGCCACTGACCCAGAGCACTGTTGATGGGGCCAACCATCGATCCGGCGTGGTTCAACATGGCAGTGGTCCAGACGTTCGGGTCACCGCCAACGGCAATCACAGACAAATCGGGAGCTGCTTTGCCGCCCGTGCCTCCTACGGTGTGACAATGATTGCAGCCCTTATCGTGAAAGACGGTTTTTCCTTCGATTGGGTCTCCCGGATGGTCAATGCTGGTCGATTGGTATAAAAAGGCCAGAATGTCGGCCATCTCTTGTGGGTTAAGCTCGGGATAACCCTGGCTGTTTTGACGTATGACCCGCCACATCCCGGGTCCGTGGTTCCAGAGGATCGAGGTCATCCAGCCCATGGCCGGTCTTGCGGGTCTTGTCCCAGAGAGTTCTGGGGCTATGCGTCCTCCAACACCGTTGACCGAGTGGCAGACCCCGCATTGTTTGCTGCCATAAAACAGCGCTACTCCCTTCTCGGGATGTCCAACGATGTAGAGGGCGCGGCGCGTACTGGAAACGCGGCTGACGTGCAGATATATGGCGAACGCCAGCCCTGCGACAACTACCGCAGCAACCCACAATAAGCGTTTGCGGCCACCTTGCATTGTCATGACAACTCCTCTTCCGCATGATCGACTTGGCAGCCTCTGCGGCTAGTGCGAAGTACCCGAGCCGCAGAGCAGGGTACCGCGAAATCGAGGTCCCTACTTCTGTTCCAAATTCTTGATGTAGAGTCCTAAGCCCACCAGCACGAGCGCAATGGCCGCGACCGAAAAGCCGAGTCCCACGCGTCGAAACTTCCATTCCGCCATCGCCTTCTCCCCAGCCGTGTGCGTCTCTCGCGTCACCTTGAGGCCTGCGTCGATATCGTGCTTCAGTTCGCTGTCACGGAAAGCATGCACCGCGACGCGAGCTTTCAGCAGGGCGTCGCGTGCCTGCGTCTCCTGCAGCTTAGCTTGACTCACTTCCATGCCCTGCCGTTCAGCATGGTTTAGCAGTGCCTCGGAAACCGTAATCGCAGAGGCCAAGCTCGCAAGCTGCTCATGCATTGCCACGGCTTGCCGGGCGCCGTCATCGCCTTCGGTGTGACACTGTCGGCAGACTGCTTTCTCTCCCATACCGATCATTTCGTCGGTAGGGTGTTTGATTCCGTGGTTGATGTGGCAGGTAACGCAGCCGGGGAATCCGGCAGCCGCAAAGGCAACCTTGTGCGGGCTGGCTTCGAAGAGTTGTGCTTGGAAAACGTGGCAGTTGGCGCACACGTTGACCACATTGGCCACCCCCGGTGGGGTAGCGCCGTGATTGCCATGGCAGGTGGTACACGTGGGCGCGCTCAAGTCGCCGCGCACTACCATCGCTTCGTGATGGACGCTCTGTTGGTACTCCGCGAATTGATCAGTCCTGATGCCGTAGGGCTTCATGTATTCAGCATCAGCATGGCAATGGGCGCAGGTCGTCGCAATGTTGGTGGGATGCACAGTCGAACGCGGATCCGATGGGGGCCGCAGGTCGTGCACACCGTGACAGTCCGTGCAGACTGCAACCTTACTGTCTCCCTTGGCCCACTTCTGGCCGTGAACACTAGTCTTATATTGCTGAAACTGGTCCACGCGCAGACCAGGATTGTACTTCTTCATCATTTCGGCGTTGCTGTGGCAGGAGGCGCAGAGCTCGGGAACTTGCTTGCGCTCGATCTTCCCTTTCCAGCCAGCTGCGCGGCTCATTGCCCTTTCTGGGTCATCGCTGGTGTCATCCCCGCCGTGGCAGGACGCACATGTCAATCCTTTTTGCGAGTGAATATTCTGCGCGAAGGTATCGGCACTCACTCCCAGTGGCTCCGGCAGGTTGGAGTGACAGTTGAGGCAGGAGTTCTTGGTTTGCGCGACAGCAAGAAGGCCCCAGCCAATCACGCAGCTCGCGATAATCCAACCCGTGACGCGTCTGCATGTCCTGTATGCACGATCGTTATTCATGCCATCTCACTTCGCGATCCACCCGTAAATCGTCATCGCCACCATGTACCCAAGGAAGAGGCAGGCCGCCCCCGAAATCCAACGACTGGTGTCAAACGGCTTCTTGCGGTCGAGGAACGGTAGGAGCAACGCTACAGCGCCGACCAGGCCGAAGACCAATATTCCGAGCATCTCGCCGTCCAGACCGAGAATCTTGGCGGGGATGAGCTTCAGCGTCTGAAACATGAACAGGAAATACCACTCCGGCTTGATGCCGGCTGGCGCCGGGGCAAACGGATCAGCCTTAACACCCAGTGTCCATGGAAACAGTGCTGCGAGCGCGCCCAGCAGTCCCAGCGCCACGTACCAAGCCATCAGTTCCCGCAGAACGAAGTTGGGGAAAAAGCGAATCTCGCGACGATGGCTCGGGTTCGTTTCCCAATCCTTCCCTACGCTGGGGGGGACGCTCATTCCAAACCCCTGAATCATTCCCACGTGAAGGACGATCAGGAAGGTCGCGATCGCCGGCAGAATCGCGACGTGGAAACCAAACATGCGGGTCAACGTGCTGCCAGTAATGTCTTCGCCGCCGCGCAGGAATAGCAGAATCGGGTGTCCAATAATCGGGATCTGCGCCGGTATATCAGTACCCACCTTCGTCGCGAAATACGAAAGGGTGTTCCACGGCAGCAAGTATCCGCTGAATCCGAAGCCGAGCATCAGAAACAGAAGCAGTACGCCGCTCACCCATGTCAGTTCGCGCGGTTTCCGGTATGACTTCAGGAAGAGCACGCTGAAGAGGTGGGCAAACGCTGTGAACACCAGCAGGTTCGCCGACCATGAATGTATCGATCGGATCAACCATCCGAACTGCACCTGCGTCATAATGAACTGCACACTCTCGAAGGCCTCGCTGGCGCCTGGGCGGTAGTAGAGCAGCAACAGCGATCCGGTAATGACCTGCACGCCGAAGAGAAACAGCGTCATGCCGCCCAGGAAGTACCAGTACGAATAGCGGTGCAGCGGTACGGTCTTTTTTTGCGCCAGGGCCTTCAGGTCGTCGAGATGGAAGCGCTCGTCAAGCCAACCGCGGACGGTCGTAGGCTGGGTCCCCATCAGGCCTCCCCCTTGCGACGCACGTAGATCTCATCGCCACGCACTTGCACGTCGAACACTTCCAGCGGACGTGGCGGCGGACCCGACACGTTACGGCCGTTCAGGTCGTACATACCGTTATGGCAGGCGCACCAAATCTCACGCAGGTCAGGACGATACTGCACTGTGCATCCCAAGTGGGTGCATGTCGCCGACATGGCGCGATATTCGTTCGGAGCGGTCTCGACCAGGATCCCTGGACGGGTTCCGAAGTGAAAGATCTTGGCGGTATTAGGCTTGAGCTCCGAGACCCTCGCTGCTAACACGGCATCATTGCCGAGGTCCGGCAGTTTCGGCGGCACCAGGTACTTAAGAATGGGGTATAGAAACGAGGCTGCCGAAGCCAGCAGTCCCGTGCCAAGCAATATGTTCACGACACGTCGGCTCGGCCCGTGTCCTTTTTCGCTGAGTGCCGCGCCAGCGCCTCCCGCTGAAGCCATCCCCGCCTCCTGCTATTTTCCGAGTTCGCGTATGTACTTGACCAGGCCGTCAATCTGCTCGGGGGTGAGGCTCTTGTACGAAGGCATCTTCCCCTTGCCATTGGTAATAATGGCCTTAAGGTCGGCGTCTGATGTCTTTTCCACCTCAGGGGACTTGTAGCTTTTGATACCCAGGTTCTTAGCCATGGTGGTGTTTGCCATTCCATCAGCTCCGTGGCACATGGCGCACTTGGATTTGAAAAGGGCCGCGCTGTCGTCGGCGGCGAAAGAAGTTAGCGTGCTAAAAAGGCTGAAAACTAGCAACCAAAAGGCGATCCGATTCATTTCACTTCTCCCAGGTTCATGTTGATAAATCGTCAGACGTTGCATCGTTGCGAGCCGTTACTCAGCGGGTTGTGTAGCAATCGCCAGGTTCTCTCCATTCAGGGCGACAACCGAGAGAAATGCACCGCCATCCTCGAACGATCGTTCTATTAAGGGTGGCGGGAAAATATCATTTGGCCGCGCAAGATGGATGTGACCTCCGTCACTATAGAGTGTGACCACGCATTCTTCGAGATACCTGCGCATTGTGGCGCAAATGCCGAACCGGCGCGCGCGCACTTCCATCTGCAAGGATTTCCTGCTTTCTGGGAAAATGCTCCCCGGAGATGGTCCATCTGCGAGGAAGCCAATTCGGACATTCGGACTATGCAAACTGCATTAGCCCAGATGCGGCTGGCGAATAGGGTTCGCCCAGAATCTGACGAGCAATCCGGAAGGTGAGCTGTTCCAGCGTCACGTTGACGAGAAACGCCCATCTCGGCCAATTGACCCGGAAACCTGTCGCGGGCTTGCCGACCCAGATAGTGAATGATAAAGGACGCTATCGCCAACTCGTTTCTGGATATAGAAAGTGGCTCCCCAAAAAACTCTTCCGCTGTTTCGATTTCGCAGAAATCCCAGTGCCAACAGCCAAGGATATTCCCATCGAAGCGTTCCTGACGTTAACGTCCTTTATCATTCATTACCTGGGTTGGCAAGCACGCGAGTTGATTATCGCAACCAATCCACTATGGAGTTCTTGTCAGGTTGCTGAGGATCAGACTGGGACTGGGCTGCGGACTTTCCCATAAGCCGGTTTCGGGCCAACTTCGTGCTGGCCAAACGATGATGGGGTTATAGCGTGGCGGCTCGAACCCAAATGTAGATGACGAGCTACTCCATGAACGTGCTAACCTCTGGTGCGACGGGGCCCTGGGGAATGACGAAGCGTGCGGTTCGCGTCGGAAAGACATCGCGAACACGCGCAGGTTAGCAATACCGAATCGCGCGGCATCGTCCTCCCCCTGGCGTTGAGCTTATCTGGGGAGAGCACGAGGAGGCTAATGCCGGTCGCAGTAACCCACCCTATCACTCGCCGCGACCTGCTTCGCGGTGCTGCCACGGGAATGGTCGCACTCGCGTTGGGAGATCTGAAGGCTGCAGAGCGGGTGTCCAAACCTCCCAACATTGTTTTCCTGCTTGCGGACGATCTGGGCTTTGCCGATGTTTCCTGTTACGGACGGCCTGATCTCAGCACGCCCAATATCGATCACATCGCCGCAAACGGAATGCGTTTTCTGCAGGCTTACGCCAACTCCGCCGTGTGTACCGCGACCCGAACGGCGCTAATCACCGGCCGATACCAGTATCGCTTGCGCCTAGGTCTGGAAGAGCCGCTGGCAGGAAATCCCGACGTCGGTCTGCCGCGGGAACAGCCGACCCTACCGTCGATGTTAAAGAAGGCCGGCTACAACACAACCTTGATCGGCAAGTGGCACCTGGGCGTGCTGCCGAAGTTTGGTCCTCTCCAGAGCGGTTACGATCATTTTTACGGTTTTCGCGGCGGTGCCGTCGACTATTTTTCGCACGCCGCAAGTAGTCATAAAAGTGATCTTTGGGATGATGACGTTTCGATCCAGCAGACCGGCTATCTGACCGAGTTGCTGGGAAGCCGGGCGGTAAAGGTCATTGACGCGTATGCAAAATCCAGGCAGCCATTCCTGTTAAGCCTGCACTTCAACGCGCCACACTGGCCGTGGGAGGGGCCTGGCGACGAAGCTGAGTCCGTCCGGCTGTCCCAACCGGGAAGCGAAGGAATCTTCGATCTCGACGGTGGAACGCAGAAGATCTATCAGCAAATGATCGAAGCCATGGATCGGCAGATCGGTCGCGTGCTTCAGGCCCTGGACGCGAACCGGCTCAGAGACAACACCATCGTCATCTTCACCAGCGATAACGGAGGAGAGCGCTTTGCCGACACTTGGCCCTTCACCGGCAAGAAGACCGAGTTGCTGGAAGGTGGACTGCGTATTCCCTCGGTGATCTCCTGGCCCGCGCACATTCCCAGGAACCGGACAACGGAACAGGTATCGATCAGCATGGATTGGGTTGCCACCCTGCTAGCTGCCGCGGGAGCCGAAGCCGACCCTGCTTATCCGCTCGACGGCATCAATCTTCTGCCGGTGCTAACGCAAAACGCCTCGCCCATCCCGCGCAAACTGTTCTGGCGTTACAAGGCCAACGCGCAGCGGGCCGCCCGCGACGGCGACTACAAGTACCTGAAGATCCTCGACAACACGTTCCTTTTTAACGTCGTCGACGATCCGTTGGAGCGGGCTAACTTGAAGGACCGCCAAAAAGATGTGTATCGGCGGCTGGTTCGTGAGTGGTACGACTGGAACGCGACAATGTTGCCCGAGATCAAAGAAAGCTTTACCCACAGCTTCGATGGCAAAGAGCTTGCTGACCACTTTGGAGCGAAACCGCCGGACCGGACGCCGGACATTCCGACTCCGCCGGAGGACCAGTGAGAGGCAAGGGGCGGGTTAGCGAGCCAAACCCTTCCTCGATTGCAGAATGACTTATCTCTTGCGATGTGACGTTTCGAACGACAATCGCGCGGCAGGGGGCCCGCCCGATGGCGCGAAAATGACTGAGGTCTTCCGCCAATCATGGCATGACGCTGGCCGCGCCTCCGCCTGTCAGGGGCTAAAGCCCGGCCGCGTTGATGCCACATGCGGCACGGCTGAAGCCGTGCCCTTTCAAGGCGAGACGTAGACTACAAAGGCAAGACCTAGACTACATTAACTGTGAGACTGCCATAGTGCATGCACTGGATTCTTCCGGAGTGCGGTCACCGATCGCACTGCCGTGACGCGCCTGATTCCACAAAACTTCGTATAAGGTACGCTCCGACTTCTTCCCTTTGAGGATGAATCGTCCCATGTTCAACAGCTCGAATTCCCGGTTACGCACTTGCTGACATAAGCTGTCGGAGATGACTATCTGCCCGGGCGACGCGAGGCTCACAATGCGCGACGCGACATTGACTACGTCGCCGAATACGTCCTGACTTCTGACTATCCCCGTGTCATAGTGGATTCCAATACGAATAGCTACCCGGTCGGACTCCCGGTACAGAGTGTTGAGGTCTGCCAAAGCGCGCTGCATTCTTATGGCCGCTTCGATTGAGGCAGCACAGTCTTCAAATGTCACCAGCATGCCATCGCCTATGGTCTTGATGACTCGACCAGGGTGGCCCTGCACAACCCTACGAAGAGTGCCGATGCAACGATGAACCATCACCAGTCCGGCAGCATCTCCATACTTTTCGAAGTATGCGGTCGAGCCTTGAATGTCGGTAAACATTACCGTGATAGTGCGACGAAGCTTTTCGATCTGTTCTATCAAGGCCGGGTCTCCCCCAGCCAGATCGAGCAGCTCGCCTATGCCAGACTTTTGTTCACTCATATTGCGCCATCCTCGTTTGACTCAAGCAACACGTTTCCTATGGTGGTTGCACGACGGTTGCCAAGCTGAAGCGGATCAGCCGCAGGGGTCCTTTGCCTGTGTTTGCAATGGCTAACAGAAGCGGGATCCATTGTGTATTCATCGGCCTTTCATTTCTGCTGCCGTAAGACTCTCCGGATTGATGGTGGGCGACTATCCGTTGTGTTAGCCAGATACTTGCTTCCGCGTCTGGGCCTGGGAGGGGCTCAGGCGACGCGTGCTCACTTCCGCTTCTGGTGAGCCGCACTATGCGCCGGTTCCCAAACGCGAGCAATACTTGCGAGGGGATATTGAGGTAATTTTGAGGTGATAGCGCAGGTTATTGATAATATGGAGCTTGACCGCTGACATCATCGCTCGAAGGGTCGTCTGATCGGCTTCTAAATCAGATCACCACTGAACGATCCTTCGCCAGCTTTCGGAATACGTCCCCGAACGCGGGGACACTGGTTTTTAGCGCCTCGAAGTCATCCTTGGACACGAGCAGTACATCCATGGTGGTGCGCACTCGGACCGTCGCATTCCGCGAAATGTCATTGAGCAAAGCCATCTCGCCAAAATAATCGCCGGGGCCGAGCGTCGCGATGAGACTTTGCTGCCCGTCCATTTCCCGAAGAACATCGCATTCTCCGCTTTGAATCACGTACACGTTATCTCCCAAATCCCCTTGGAAGAAAACGACTTCTCCCGGTTCAAAGTGTTGTCGCGCGACAGCGGGTTGACGGGCAAGCCTCATCTGCACGAAATCGGGCGGAAACAGCAAGACAAAGAACCAACTCAGAGCAATTCGGGCCTTCTGGCGCAAGCTGGGAAGCTTGGCCAGATAGATGGCACGCCACAAGAGCCAGGCCGGAAAACCCGAGATGCGGACTCCCAGGATTTCCGCGACCGCCGAATAGTTGCCCAGCGAACCAAGCTTCCCCAACCCTTCAAAGGCAAATGAAGAACTCGGTCCTCCTCGAACTGCAGCAACCATGTTCATTGCCACAGTTTTTGCTTCGCGAATTGCATGTTGAGCGGTAGGCGGCGTCCGGTTGCCGGAGACGGTCTTGATCGAGGCGCAATCACCCAGCGCCCACACGCAGCCCTCATGGCCCACAAGTTCCAGGTTCGCGTTAACCTTGAGGCGCCAACCCTCTTTCTCGCAATCGAGGTTCTGCAGTACCAGAGGAATCGAGGACGGAACGCTGGAAACGATGGTCTTGGCCGGAATATCGAAGCCCGACCCTAAAAGCGCTTTTTCAGAGGTGGCGCCAACCAGACGGTCGTTCAGCCGTATTTCGATACGCCGTTTGGCTAGCAGCTTGTGAGCAAAGAGGGCGAGGCTCTCGGACATCTCCGGCAAAATTCGGTCGCCCGCATGAACCAGTACGCAGCGCACGTGTTCCTTGCGAAGCCTCGGGAAGTGCCGCCGCATGTTGTCAACAAAGTCGTTCAGTTCAGCAACCACTTCGACCCCGGAGAATCCTCCCCCCGCCACCACGAACGTCAACAACTTGCGGCGCAGGTCAGCATCGGTCTCAATCTCCGCTTCTTCCAGAGTGTGAATCAGGTGATTCCGCAGACTCAGCGCATCGGCCAGGGTGCGGAATGGTTTCACATGTTCCACCATTCCGGGCGTCCCGCAGAAGTTGCTGATACTGCCCAGCGCGATCACGAGGTAGTCAAAAGGGATATCGAGCAGGCGAGGCCGGAAGCCCGGGCTGACCGTAATCACTTTGTTCACGAGATCGATTTTCTGAACCTCGCGCATCACCAAGCCGGTCCGCCGACATAGCTGGCGGATCGGGCACACCACATCGGTCAATCCGACTAGGCCGGAAATCACTTCCGGCAGCAGCGGCTGGTAAACCCAGTAGTTTTCCTGGTTGATCAGAGAGATCGAAGCCTCTTCAGGCCGCAGAAGCCTTTCCAGGTTTCTGGCTGTGTAGACCCCGGCAAATCCTCCACCCAAGACAAGAATCCGCTTTTTGGTTGCCATGTTTTTTCCGCGGTTGGAACAAACTCAAAAGCGTCTTCGGACGCCTTACCGCGACTTCACGGGCTGTCCGGCCAAACCAACACGCACACGCGCCGGAGGCGGAAGGCGCGTGAAATGAGGGTTCGCGGCCGCGATCGGGCGATGGTTATTATTTCTTGAAGGCGCGGACGTATGCGATCACATTGGCGATGTCCGCATCGCTGAGGTCCTTCACTGGCTTCATCTTGCCCGTGCCCTCGGTGATGATTTTCTTTAGATCGGCATCGGACTTGCTCTGTACTTCGGCCGAGTCCAGGGGCGGTATCGTGGTTTTCAGGAGCTTGGCCATTCCCTGGTTGCCCTGTCCGTCTTCTCCGTGACAGGCCTTACATTTCTTTAGAAACACTTCCTTTCCCGCCGTGCTATCGCCGGCGGCACGGCCAAAGAGGCCACGAATAGCATCCCAGTCAGGGCTGCGACCACTGCCAGTCCTCTTAGCGTCATAGTTCCCGAATCCTCCTGGTTCGAATCGAACGAGTTCACTGCTTCGCGGCTCCCATCGCTCTTGTGTTTACCGTCTGCATGATGTCTTCCTGAGTTTGCGGCATTAGGCTGAGCATCGTTAGGAAATTCTGTTTGCCTAGAATGGCCAGCCGGACCGGTGTGAGCGACCGAACTGTAGCGTTTCGAGGGGCATTGCTGATCAATGCCATCTCCCCGAAATATTGGCCTTTCGAGAGTCGTGCGACAACCTTGCTGACTCCATCCTCCTGGCGCTCCACTTCGACTTCTCCACCCTGAATGAAGTAGGCGCAGTCGCCTTCCTCTCCTTGTCGAAAAATCACTTGCCCGGGCCCGAACTCCTCGACCTCAAATAGACTACGACGCCTCAAGAACCGATAGACCACGACGCCAAGTACAGCGACTGCCGCGAGCAGTGCCAGGAGAGGTGCAACGGTCGAGAAGATGAAAAGGGTTCCACCCGTAGTGTTCCACAAAAATATCAGCGCCAGAGCGAAAACGATCAGGGAGAGCACCTGGGCCCCGATGAGGAGGGCCCGGGTCGCGGCAGAATTAAGCTTCCAGGATTTAATGCCCAGGTTTTTAGTCATGGCTTAACACCCAGCGCGATCGTGTGTGCGGGATTGGAATCGGCGTGGCATTGCATGCAGGTCGCCTCACCGGAGAACAACGCGTCTTTGTAGTCCTCATGAGAGGCACTCCATTTCACGGAACCCGCGTGACACTTCAGGCAATCCGTGTTCGGATACGGAGTGCGCAGCTTGATCGGCAAATGATACGTCCGAGTATAGTATCGGAACACATCATTCAGGCCTTCCTTTTTCGCCTCGACGGTGCCGAAGAGGCCATACGACGTATGGCAGGTATAGCATTGGTCATCCGGAATGTAGCGGTTCTTGAAATGCAGCGCCGCCAGACTATGGCTGCTGGGGTCTTTCATGTCGTCAACGAATGACTTCATGGTCAGATGACACGAGGCGCAGAATTCCACGCGCTCGGCTCTTTCGAATACAAGGACCGTTCCTCCACCCGTTATCAGCAACGGAGTGGCAACTGCACCCACGATGAGCAAAACCCAGGACACTGGTCCTACCGCAGCGCCCCTGTACTTGAGCAAACTGTAAATCACCACTGCCGCGCCGATGATCGCCAGAACAACCAGGAACCGCGCTGCGGCCTGCTCCACCGGGTCCTGCTGGAAGCGCGCCGCTTCCTGTTGGGCATGCTGCGACGAAAGGAAAGAAGACGAAGCCGGTCAACCCAAGGGCTCGAATCCTCGTCGTGGCCGGCGGTCGTACCTTTCTCTCGCCGAGTCCAGGAATCGCAGGAGTAGCTGCTTGTGGCCGATCGCCTATTCATTTGACGCCCCTTGTATGACATTCCGAACACGTGTTTTCGAATGTGTGGCAGGTAAAACAACTTCGGAGGTTCAGCATCGCCAGCTGCGCGTGACCACCCGCTTTGAATTGTGGGAGCGGCAGATGGGTGCGGGGCGTTTCGTTGTGGCAGCGGCTGCAAAAATCAGTCAAGTGGCACACCGCGCAGTCTTTTCGATCGAGCGCCGCGTATTTCCCGTGAACGTCATCCTTCCAGCGCGCCGTGTGTGTTACCGGCATCATGACCTCGTGACAAGCCTCGCACTGCTGTCGGTATGCTGCCGCGGGCTTGACGTTCAGGTGGCAAACAAAGCAAGGCGCGCCCGGCTTGGAGGCTTCGTATCCGTGGAGGCGGCGGAACCCTTCGGTGTGCGACGCCGGCTTAACAATGCGCGAATGAATTGCCGGCACGGGGCCCGATTGCTCATCGAGGTGGCACAACTGGCAGTTGGACATACGATACTCTGCCGGAATGCTCTTCGATTGGTCATGGCAGTTCACGCAGTCGGCCATGGTCGGCAGCGTCAGGGTGGAAAGGCTGGTGCTCGCAGGAACCGCATAGTGGCAGGTCGTGCAGTCGAGATGATACGCCTCTCGTCCCTTCAAATGCGGGGCGTGTGAAAACTTTATGTGCTCGTACTTCCCTGAAGCTACGTACGAGGCCAGTTGGCGGTCTGATCGTTACGGCGCTCGGATTCTCGATTTCTTCCGGCTGATGGCACCCCTGACAGTCCGCCTTGGTTGACTTATCGCTGAGCAGAGGCTTCATTCCAGCTTTGGAATGGCAACTGGCACAAATCACATGATTCCCGAAACTGGCGTACGCGCCGCTCGCGTTGAAATGATGGCAGAAGGTGCAATCCGCGCGGAATCCCGTGCGCGGGTCGACCCTCGCTTGTGGGTCGACATGCTTCGCGTGGGAAAAATCGAACACGATCGGCTGTTGGTTCGCATATCGTGGAAAGGGCAGCAGGTCCTCAGCTGCTGGTCGGCGGAAACACCGAGTGGCACTGCACGCAGAGCTGCTGCTTGATGTCCTTATCAAAGTCGTCCTGGTGGCAAACCATGCATTGATCGTGTCCAGGGCGTTGCAGCACCACGGAGCCAGCCTTCACGGGCACGTGACAAGCGTCGCAATCGATGCCGACCTGCTTCAGATGGTATGCATGCAAGTGAAAGGGAGCCTGCGATTGAGATTGTGCCGGCGCTTCGGATGGCGCAGATGCCGCCTGAGTTTTCGCGGACGATTCCTGACCTCTCGCCGTCGCCGCTACCCACAGGCACAGGCCCGCAAGGCACAGGCTAGCTAGAGATTTGCGGCGTCTATCCACTCAGTATCTCCACACCATGCCGAAACGAAAGGTCTGGCTGTTCTGAATGCTGGGTCGCCATACGGAGAAATCCGTATCCAGCCCATAGTTCATGTAAAGCCGCGTGCGGCTGTCGAGGTTGAAGGACGCGTCTGCGAGAACTCCCGTATCGTGGGCGTTCGTAATGGTGACGAAGATATCGCGGAAATTCAATAGCCGGTAGAACCCTCCGGCTCTCAAACTCAACCGGCCTTCCATGAAACTGCGCCCGACTTCCACGCTGATGTCCTGAACCTTTGTCTCGCCGGTCGAGCCCAGATCGTCGAGCCCGGTCGGTGGCACGCTGCCTGTCCGGTCCTGCGAATTCCTCAAGTGATATGCAGCCAGCCATTCGGTCCTGTTCCATGGAAAGACCTGTGCTTGCACGCGGTAATCCTGAAAGGAAGTGTCAAACTGGCTGGCGTCGACGCGCGTTATTGAGCTGCCGCACCCAGACAGTCCCGCCCAGGCGAAGTTTCGAATTGATCGCCCGCGAGGCGTCAACTACAAATTGGGTGTGCGGTTGCAGCCTGCCCAGGTTAAGCCGCAGTAAGCGTGTTGTAAGGATCGGTGTCGTGGGCGGCATAGGTGTAGTCGTAAATGTAGTCCTTGTCCGTAATCAGTTGGGCGAAAGCCAGCCGCAGCGATGTCTTGCCGTCACGCGGACTCCAGATTGCGTCCGCCCAGAGATCCGTCGGATTGACCCCTACCATGCGGAAGCCGGCGCCGAACATCCAGGAGTTCCCAATGGCTTGGCGATAGCGGAAGAGGTTTGCTCCGTTGATGTAATAAAGTATGTCGTATTCCAGGCTGATGTTCGGGGTGAAGCGAAACAGAAAATTTCCGCCTCCGATGCCGCGCTGTGTCGGATCCGAGTAGTAGGTAAACCGCCGTCCACCATAAATCGTCCAGGAGAATCGGGTCCGATCCATGGTGAAGGAGGCGCCGTCGAACTCCGCCAGCTCCGCTCCTAAAACAGCCTGCCGGCCGATTCGAAGGCTGGTTCCCGAGAAGATACCGTCCGTTGGCTTCCCATTGATATCCACATACGCTGACACCAGTTGGAACAGGCTGCTCGGTCCAAAGGTGTCGAGGATGCTGAGTTGTGGAGACGCATTGGTCACATGCGTCACATTCCCCGAGTAAGCAAGGGTGAAATTTGAGTTCACGCGGTCGGAAAGCCAGCCCCGCGTGCCGAAATTCAGGAAGCTATTCATCGAATTCGTGTCGGCCTGAAAGGCGGGCGGGTATGGAATTCCCGCCGGATTGAAACCCTGATCCGGAGGAGCGTCGATCACGCCGGTTAATGTCGGATTGCCGGTAAAAAAAGTCTGCGTCCGCAAGTAGTCGATGCGGGCGTTCATGAAAAAATGCTCTGGGAAGTTCGCGCGCGCTGCCGCCTTCGTAGGAAACTTGCGGCACCGTCAGCGCCGGGTCCGGCGTGCTTTGGGGGATCGTTCCTTGCAGCAGGTTATCCCAAGCTGCACCGATGTTTGCGCCTGATTGGCTTTCCGGCGAGGGAGCCGTTTGCATCGCATACCGGCTGAGCGTTCGCTCCCACCAGAACCAATAGGGCGGCGAAACCGCTCGTGTACCGCCGCAACAGCACTCGAAGACAATTGAGCACGTTATCCCCTGACGACTGCTGGGTGGGCCGGCGGGAGAAAGTTACTTCGCTCCCAATGTTTGGATTAGGCGTTCTGCTAACGCGATCCGCCACGGATAGACGTCACTGTGCCACTGTGTCGCCAGTAAATAAGATCGCAGTTCGTCGACTGCCAGATCGTTCTGCCCCATCGCTTCGTAGACTTCGGCCAGCTCCCAATGCACCTTCGAGTTGTTCGCCTGGTCTCCGGTCAGCGCGATACTCTGCGGCGTCACCGGGGAAAGCTCCAGTTCCGCCTTATATGCAGCTACGGCGTTGGCATAAGCCTGTTGCTTTGCCTGCGGATCATTCGTCTCCTTTGCCTCGATCACATAGGTCTCTGCGATCAGGGCGTTCACTCCCAGTCTTTGCGGATCGATTTGCAGGACTTCCCGGTAAAGCCCAATGGAGGTGCTGGGGTCAGTTTCCCGCAACAGATAACCGAGTCGCAGCCGCACGGTGAACATGCAGGGTGGAGGAGTCAGTTGGGCCGGAACCGTGCCATTGACCAACGTGGCTGCCGTAACGATCTGACAAGTCTGGTTCTGCAGGCTGTTCATCGAAAGCGACGTTCGATAGTCGCTGATCGCATCGGGAATATCTTCCAAATCGTCCTGGTAGTGAATCCCGCGCTGCAGGTAATCCCAGGCATTTTCCGGCTGCGATGATGCCGAGCAAATTCCAATCGATTTTGCCTTCGAAATAAAACGGATTGGGTTTCGGATAGTTGGGGTTAGTGCTCTGGAACTGTCCCGGCGTGTAAGTGCCATTCTGGGCGAAGACGGCGACCTGCACCGCCGCCAGAGCCAGCACAATCAAAATCGGATATCGATACCGGAGTTTCATTGCGTCAAACTCACCGCAAAGTCATCGGAAGCGATGCTTTGAACATTCTTCAGCAAGGTGTCGATTCGATGCTCGTCGACCAGATTCAGGTCATGTCCTGCGGGCCCGTTCACGCCCGTCACTCCTGCCAGAAATCTCATGAAAAGTGGCGGAAAATGCTCGAAGTTCACTTGCGCATGGACGTGCAACGGTCCCTTCAGCGTCACGCCCAACGCTTGTAACTCTTCCTGGGTCGGAAGTTCGATTTCGTAGCTGTACGTTTGCGGATGCAACGGCTGCAAGGAACGGAAATTATCCACAGTGTTTGCCAGGGCGGCATTAAAAGTCTCTTCGAAATGCACACCCTGCGCTTTCACCGGCATTCCGGTCACTGGGTCGTTGCGCCCGATCGGTTGCCCGGGAAGGAAAATATGAGTCAGTTCGTTCCGGAAAAGGACGAGCCCTTCCTGCGCTCCCACATAAACGCGCGCATCCGGCCCATCATCTGGCCCTACCTCAAACACCAGATTGTTGCCGCCATTTGTGTCGGTTCCCGTCGCATACGTGGAAGTATGCTTGCCGGGGTCGACCACCGCATGCACATGTTCGATGTCTTCGTCGTCCAGATTGCCGTCCGGCGCCATCTCGCCCGTGTTGGGGTGAGGTTTGTCCACTAGGTAGCCGGACTGGTAGAGCAGGAACCCGTTGTCGTCCGTCACCGCCAATTGCACGTACACGGTGCGCTCCTGCGAAAACCCTGCTGGCAGGCGGTGCCCGGTGAGCGAGACCGCTTCCAGTCGTACGGTAAACGGCTGCCCGGATTGCGCCGTTGGGTCAGTCTTACTCAGGCTGATGCGCGCCGCCGCCTTCATCAGATCCTCGCGCCGGGTCGCCAGGCCGTTCGGCACCCCGTGCGGGTCCGTCCCGGCCATGTAAGGATCGGGATATCCGGCGCCCAGGCGTGCGCTCAATTCGTTCGGGGTCAGGATGGGAACGTCGACTCCCGTGAAGTAGTGCTCCACCACTTTTCGCTGCTGGAGCGGAGCGCCTTGGTCTGTCGAGATGCCGGGCACTGCTGCGTAATCAGTCGCAAACACGCCCGGCGTAGGACTGGTCACCGTCATGTCGCCCACCTGGTACGTCTTTGTCCCGGCATACGGGAACAGCGACATGTGGCAATCCTGGCAGCGCACCACCTGGCCGAACGGGTTGTTGGTGCTGTTGTAGGCACCGATCTGCCACTCGGTGCTCAAATTCTCGAGTCGGAAGTAGCTCACATTCTGCCCGCCGGGGTTCATGTTGTGCTCTTCGGCCGTAAGGTTCCGGTTGGGAACCCGCACATCGTGGCAGGTATTGCAAAAGGCCCCGGCGCGCAGGAAGGCGATCTTGTTAGGGTCGTTGCTCGCAACGTGGAAATTGTCTTTGACGGCCACCGGAAATGGAAAGGGCCCCACTTTCAATTCCGACGGATTAAGCAGCAGGCTGGTGTTTCCGAAGCCATCCATTTGAAAACTGCGGTTAAGGTCGGGCCCGTTTTCGTCGTGGCAAAAGTCGCAAGTAATTCCCGCAGCCCCCAGGGACGGCAACGCACCTGGCTCGGGATCTCCTCCCGGGGTGGCGGGCAGGATCTGATTTCCGTTCGAGTCCACCATCGCGTAGTCTCGCAGAGGCCGGAACAATTCAGGGTCGAAATCCTGCTGGAGGTCCGGCGAGCTGCGGAACTTCCCGCTTTGTTGGGTTTTCGCCCAGGACCTCTACGTTCGCATTGTGGCAGGTAAAGCAGAATCCCGCCTGCACCTGCCGCGTCTCCGTCAGGATTGGCGACGTGTACATATTGGTATTCAGCGTCTTCCCGTTAACACATGATGGTGCTGTCGCGATATACCGGCCGCAGCAAACCACCGTTCACCAGGTTAGCTGCCGACTCCAGTCCATTAAACAAAGGACTTACATTGCGATAGCCCGACTTCACCGCACTATGGAGTTCGTCATACTGACGCTGGTGGCAAGGCAGGCATTTCTCGGGCCGTTGAAAAGGTTGAGCCTTGAAGGAAACCTCGGGTGGCGCCGTCGCTCCGCTCTCCACCGGCTGCACCTGCGTGCCGCAGCCTAACTGCAGCAAGCACAGAATCGACACAAGCGCGGTCGCGGCTAGTACCCTGAGATGCACCGTAGCTCACTCCACTAAGAGACAGTTGCGAGAACATATACCACAGGATTTCAACATTGCAACATAAAAATCTGCGGCGCACCGGTTGGGCTGGGATTGCAAGCCGCCTTGCCATCGACCGATTGACAACGCGTGGCATAATGGCGGCTCACAAAGCATTCGGGCCAGTCAGTTCGGTTACGTGCTGCGGCACGATAGTTTTGTAACATGGGAAACGATTCTGTCTTGCGACTGAAATTCTGGGGCGTTCGCGGAACAACGCCGACTCCCGCGCCCAGCCATCTGGGCTATGGAGGCAATACGACCTGCGTCGAAGTGCGCTCCCGCGAAGGGTCCGTCATGATCGACGCGGGGACCGGATGCAGGCAATTCGGGGCGCGTCTGCGGGAAGAATTCAGCGGCGTCCCGTTGAGATTGCACGTCCTGATGACACACTTTCACTGGGACCACATTCAGGGGCTGCCGCACTTTGCACCACTATACTCACCCATGAACCAAGTCATTTTCCACTCCTGCCGTCCTCCCGAACGGACAAGGAAGATCCTCGAAGGACAAATGTGCTGTCCCTATTACCCAATTAGTTTGCACAACCCTCCCGCTCAAAAGGAGTTTGTGGACGTCCTCAGCGGTCCGTTTAGGCACGTTGGAATTGCAGCACAGCCCTTTCCTCTCAACCATCCCCAGGGGGCCACTGGATACCGCATTGAATCGGATGGCAAGGTAATTGTTCATGCCAGCGATTTTGAGCACGGGCATCACAAGCTTGACACAACATTGCGGGAGTTCGCTCAAAATGCCGACGTGCTGATCTACGATGCGCAGTACACGCCGGACGAATATGTTTCGTGGCAGGGGAGAGGCCACAGCACCTGGCTGGAAGCCACGCGTGTAGCTCGTGACAGCAAAGTCAATCGGCTCATTCTGTTCCACCATGATCCTGATCACGACGATCAGCGCATGGGAGAAATCTTGAGCGAAGCGCGGCGCCATTTCGAGAATACGGATGTGGCTAAAGAAGGATTGGAGATCGCGATCTAGGGCCTCCGGCATCGACAAGGGCTGGGCCACTCGCGATTTCGCAGGGGCAGTGGATTACAAAGCTCGATAATCCCTTAGGTTGAGGCTGTGAAGTCGTCTCAGTAGAAGGTACTGCTTACCTATGGCGCCCAGAGACTCTCCAAAGCGCGGACGACCTACCAAGTCCCGTTCAAATCGTAGAGCAGACACGGCTGAGCAGGGGCGACTCGATGAGCCCTTCGCAGGCCCGATTCAACCATGGCGCAAGTGGGGACCCTACGTCAGCGAACGCTCCTGGGGCACGGTTCGCGAAGACTATAGCGCCGACGGACAAGCGTGGAATTACCTCAGCCACGACATGGCGCGCAGCCGCGCGTACCGGTGGGGTGAAGACGCCATTGCCGGAATTTGTGATCGATACCAGTTGCTGGTTTTTGGGTTCGCGTTCTGGAACGGTCGCGATCCTATCCTGAAGGAGCGGATGTTTGGCCTGACAAACCAGGAAGGAAACCACGGCGAAGACGTCAAGGAGTACTGGTTCTACCTCGATAACACTCCCACGCATAGTTACATGCGGTTGCTGTACAAATATCCGCAGGGTGAGTTTCCCTATGAACAGCTAATCCGCGAGAACAGCATAGGCCGAGGATTCGAATACGAACTCCTCGACACGGGAATCTTCGACGAGGACCGCTACTTCGACATCTTCATCGAGTATGCCAAAGCCTCGCCCAACGACCTCTGTATCCGGGTGGAAGCGATAAATCGAGGTCCCGAACCCGCCGAACTTCACTGTATTCCCCAACTTTGGTTTCGCAATAACTGGGCGCCAGACGATCCTCGTCCCGCCATCAGCCTCCTCGACTCATCCCGCAATATTTCGTTGTGTGCCCATGACCCGCGACCCGTTCCGCTGGCGAATCTTCAGTTTCCCTATGCGATCGGGAAAACCTTCCTCCACGGCCCTCCTTCCGGCAAGGCCTTATTTGCAGAAAACGAGTCCGCCGACAGCCGCTCATTGGGTCCTGGCAGAAGTGCGAAAGACAGCTTTCACCGATTCATCATTCACGGTGAACCATGCGTCAATCGAGACCGCGTCGGGACCAAAGCTTGCATTCACTATCGAGACGAGATTCCTCCCGGCGGCTCACTTGTCCTGCGACTGCGACTGACCGAAGACTCGTCTCCCCGCCCGCTCAGCGAGGTGGACAAAATTGTGAAGCAACGCCGCGAAGAAGCTGACGCCTTTTTCGATTCGATTGCGCCCCGATCTGCAACCGAGGAGGAGAAGGAGATTCAGCGCAGGGCCCTCGCGGGGATGCTGTGGAGCAAGCAAATCTACTTGTTTGATGTCGATAAATGGCTCTCTGAGAAGGTGGGGGACGATCAAGCACACCAGGCGCGACAAGGAATTCGTAATTTCCATTGGCGACACCTCAATTCCATGCGCATTCTGGCCGTGCCGGACCGATGGGAGTACCCGTGGTTTGCGGCATGGGACCTGGCGTTTCAATGTGTCGCTCTTTCGCAAATCGATCCCGACTTCTCTAAGGAAAACCTATGGCTACTGCTTTTTGAGCAGTTCCAGCACCCGAACGGGCAAATACCCGCTTATGAGTGGGAGTTTTCTGACCTGAATCCGCCGGTACACGCGTGGGCGTGTTGGCGTGTCTATGAAATTGATCGAGCCCAAACCGGGCGCGGCGATACCCAGTTCCTGAAGAAGACCTTCCACAAGTTGCTTATCAACTTTGCATGGTGGGTGAACCGGGTCGACAGCCAAGGCAACAACCTCTTCGAGGGCGGCTTTCTGGGACTGGACAACATCACTGTGGTGGATCGCAGCAGCCCGTGGGACAAGGGCATTATTCTGGAGCAGTCCGACGCGACTGGCTGGATGGCATTTTTCTGCTTGAACCTGATGAAGATTGCGCTGGAGTTGTCGAACGACGATCCCAGTTATGAAGTGCTGGCCACAAAGTTTTTTGAGCACTTCGTTTATATCTCGGCCGCGATGAAGAAGATGGGAGGCAGGGATTATCAGCTTTGGGACGAGCAAGACGGGTTCTTCTACGATGTACTGCGATATCCAGATGGCAACTTTCACAAATTTAGAGTGCGGTCACTGGTCGGACTCATTCCTCTTTATTCGATCGAAGTGCTTCATCGTAGCCAGCTTGAACAACATAAGAGGTTTCTTTCCGATGTCGAGTGGTTCATCAGCAACCGTGGCGACCTCATGGGGAGCGCGTGTTATGCGGTGGATGAAGGAGGAGACCGCCGTTACGTGCTGGGAGTAGTCGATCGCCACCAGTTTTCGCGGATCATGACACGTGTGCTTGATCCTAACGAGTTCTTGTCGCAGGCGGGAATCCGCAGCTTGTCAAAGTTTCACCTGGAGCATCCCTTCCGATTCGGTGATGCCGTGCTCGGATACGAACCGGCGGAGTCGCACGAAAGAGTAAAAGGTGGAAACTCCAACTGGCGTGGGCCGATTTGGTTTCCTACGAACTACCTGCTTATCGAAGCGCTGGTGCGCTTCAGCAATGCCTACGGTCCCGGGTATACGGTGGCTCCTCAAGGGCGGGGGGATGCGCAAGTGCCGCCGAGAGTTGTGGCGGAAGACCTGGCGAATCGCCTGATCAACATCTTCAAACGGGACGAGCGTGGTTTCCGACCGTGCTATGGAGAGACGTTGAAGTTTCAGAACGATCCATACTGGCGAGATCTCTTGCTGTTCCATGAATACTTCCACGGGGACAATGGTGCCGGACTAGGCGCGTCACATCAGACGGGATGGACAGGCTTGGTTGCAAATCTGATCGACGAGTGGCGCAGATAAGTGCGAACGCGCATCGCGCGGAAACTTCCAATGTCCACCGTGAACCAGGACCAGGCGAACCTGTTGCAGAGTACGGGGCCGGCGAAGTAGTCTTTGTTGAGAGGTGCGCCACATCAGGACCGAATCGATGAGCTCCTTCCAGCTCAAGAGCGGTTTCCAATCCTGTCGCCAAGTAGGACTGATATGGGCGCGTCAGTAGAAGGACAGGGGACTCCCGTGCCGCCCGATGATCTCGAGAAAACTCACGAGCCGCAAGGTCGATATCCGGCTAGCGCATTTGAAGCCGTTCATGAATCCGGCACTAAGGCGTTGGGCAGCGATCGGGATCTAAGTGGCGAGGGTTCCGAGCGCCAAGGTCAGGGTGCCAAGTCATCCGAGCTCACTACCGGAGCCGCTGAGTGGTAAGACGGTCTCTCACTACCGCGTACTGGAGATCGTAGGCGGTGGTGGCATGGGAGTTGTGTACCGCGCAGAAGATCTGAAGCTCGGTCGACTGGTCGCCGTAAAATTCCTGCCTGAAGAATTCGGCAACGATCCCAGGGCTCTGGCCCGTTTTGAGCGCGAGGCGCGGGCCGCCTCGGCATTAGAACACGTCAATATCTGCCCCATCTACGAATTTGGTGATCACGAGGGGCGGCCCTTTCTCGTCATGCAGTTGTTGAAGGGGCA
>CAWFAY010000018.1:0-170000 GCA_963813905.1 uncultured Acidobacteriaceae bacterium
GAGGTGTGCCTACGCTTCCGGGTACGCGCTCGCCCCGCAGGGGGTTCGACAATGCCATGCCAATCTCCGTCATGCCGTATCGCTCGAGGAGGGATGGCCACTGATTTCCTTCCAGCGTTCCAACGTGGTCACCGGCAACGCCGCCGAGCCGGACACCATCAGACGCAGCTTGCGGCAAGCCTGACTAAGCTCGGCGCGGCGGTCCAGGGAAGCCGCGTCCCAGGCAGCGACGAGCTTCACATAAACGGTTGGCACTGCCATGAAGAGGGTCAGGCTGCCCCCGGCAATATGCTCCCACACGGCATTCGCATCGAAGCGCGGCAGCATCTCGCAGGTTGCGCCTGACCAAAGAGCACAACCAACCACGTTGATGATGCCGTGCACGTGGTGCAGCGGCAGACTCAGCAAGATGCGATCGTCGGCTGACCACTCCCATGCCTCCACCAAGCTCGTGATTTGCGCTGTAATGTTGGCGTGGGTTGTGACCACTCCCTTTGGGCGACTCGTGGTTCCGCTGGTGTAGAGAATCATGGCGCGCCGCTCATTGGGGATATTGGGTAGGGCCGCCGACCGGGCAGCCAGAATCTGGTCATATCTCAAGGCGCGAATGCCCCGTGCCGCGGCCATAGGAGCCAACAGGGGTTGCGGGGGCGTCGAACACCATGGTCGATGCGCCAGTGTCATCGATGAGGTATTCGAGCTCAGACCGTGGTGAGTTGATCGGCAACGGGACGGCTATGCCGCCCGCTCGCCATATGCCCCATTGAACGGCAACCCAGGGAAATGAGGGAGTCAGGAGAAACACCACCCGCTCTTCCTCAAGGTCCTTACGGCCAGCGAGGAGGACCGTCGCCACGCGCGAGGATGCGTCGAGCAAATCCCTGTAGGAAAACAAGCCCTGCGAATCGATAACGGCCGTGGCTCCGCCATTCAGGTCGGCGCGAGCAACAAGCGGAAGCTGGCCGGTATGGCGAGTCACAGGCAGACTGTACTGCTCTTCGTTTACGTTGTCCAATTGCGGCGAGCGCGGCCAAATCCCGCTTATCCCTTACTCGCCAGATGAGCGTTAGTAAATCGCCATCTCGTACGTAATCCCTGAGTGCGAGTTCACTCCAGATTGGGTCAGCAAATCCAAGAAAGCGGTCTAGCTTCGGTCGGGAAACACGTGGCGCACGCATGTAGGCAGTCCGACAAGTTGCGGGTTCTGACCCATATTATGCGCTTGGTGTTGCGGAATTCGGGGATGCGCCATTTCAGGAAGCACTGCGGGATGTCGCGGTAACAGAAAACGACGCGGTAGACGGTGCCGAGGTGGAAGGATGGCGGCAGCTTTACCGCTCGCCATGGGGTGGGTGGTAGCCGCTCTATTCCCACGCAGCCCCCTTAGCCCCATTGTACGCTTTCTTGATGGGCTCGCACACAACCGTAAGCTGTGGCAGCCTCCCAATTCCATTTTGTCACTCCAGTGCTTACGCTTGTTATCGGAGTCTCAGAATTGAGGGTTTTACAAGAACACCTACGATTCGCTATCGTTGTTGCCGAAATGAAGGACGAACTCCTACGCAAAATCCAAGTCGTACTTGACCGACGAATCACCAACGAAAAGCAAGTGGTGTATTTGTTGGTCGAATTACGTAAGCTGATGGACCGCGATGACTATAAGGACCCAATCCTGAGGACGTTCAGCAATTGGGTGGTTCATACTACTCTGGAGAACCAGGCAGAGGGCAGTACGTTCATCCTCAGCGAATTCGACCATTTTATGGTTGAGCTTTATGAACATCATAAGGAGCTCGCATCACCTTCAACACATCTCGTTGAGCGCATTCCGCGGGGCGCTCATTCGATGCTTTGAACACTTTGGCCTATCTGCCAACTTCGTTAGGGATAGAGCCCAGTGGAAGAAATTCGGCAAACTGTACTGCTCGATTGTTAGCGAGTGTCCCATCACGTTCAAAGCATCCAAAACGAAGTTGAAGTACATAGAACAGGTTGAGCTTACGGGTATTGCGCCCGGTGTTCTGGTGAAGGAATGGCCAATAGTCGAATGGCGGCTCACGTTGCGTGACGGAACGACATAGAATTGGGGTTTTCACATGGGGTGAACAGCTTCTGACGTCTCCCACGCTGCGACTCACAAATGTCAATCCGTCGACACCGTCTTGAGCGGCCACACTGGGTCCCTCGCGAAAATCTGCGGCACGGATGCGGGAGCGGGAAGCAGTACAAGCGTTGCTGTCTGTTGAAGGCGGTCGAGGGGGAAACGGCAAATGCGATTGATAGCCGGTCCCCAGCCTTGGCCAAAAAGCAGAAGAATTAAGCCATGAAGACCGTAACTCTTTCTCCGGAACTGCTCGACAAAAACGGGGCGAGCTTTGCTCACGCGGCTACACGGTCATGATTGGCTATAACGACGAGCCTGAGGCCACCACGCACGCCATCGATGCTGGAGGTTGGCCAGAGCTACGGAGGCGATCATATGAGCTACAAGAACCCGCACCACCGCATCCGGTTGAACAAGACGGAAACCACCACGTTACTGGAAGCCACGCACCACGCGCTCACGTGCTGGAAGAGAGACTGCAAGGACTGCAGCGACATCGCGGCGTACCTCAAGAAGCTGGAGCGGTACGTCGAGCACAGAAGCGCATGACAGCGAAGTGGAAAACCAAATTGGGTCTTAAGCCCAATGGTGAGGGACGACCCCAACACGATCGCGCTCGAACGCCCGCGCGAGTACCCTCTATTTGTTGCGGCGTTAGGTCTCCCATCGACCGCCGTCGCGCTCACACCTAGTCTAGCGCTGGGATCAGTTAGGACTCGATTCCCGGTGACGCCAAATACTATTACCTTCACGACATCTGCAACGCCGTTTCAACCATACGCAGTGTGTGCGTCGCAGCACGCACCATCCAATCTGCGGAGCCCAGCCTCTTCGGCGGCGGTGACGCCATGGCAGAGCGAATAAGCTATTGGCAACCGGTGAACGCTAACGTTGAAGCCGTCACCATTCCCCCCGCCGTCACCACTAAAGGACCGTTGTTCGACGTGGTACTGGTTTGCAACTCCGAAGGAGAGCAGTCGGGAGTACCGCCGCTGGCCGGTATCACGGTTTGCGCATCAATGGCGTAGTTCACTTGGCCGGGACGCGGCGGTGCAGGCCGTTGCTTTCCACTGTTGCTGAAGGTCCCCACGCTAGGATTCAGAGCCGGAACAGCAAGTGTATAGCTCACGCAATCAGTGTTGGGGGGACAATCGCTACCGGCGGTGGTGGTCAGGACTGCAGTCGCCATTCTCTGCAAAGCCAGGGGTATCGTTATCATGACCTGCAAAGCGTTAACCTGAACCGGCTGCAATGCCGACACGACGATATCAACCGACGTGCCTGCACTGCCGGTACTAGTTGTGATTTGGCCGTTGATTGATGCCGCCGAAGTGTTAGCGCCGGCCTCGGCCAGCAGCGGGACTATGCCAAGAGCATTGCCCGGTTGTACACCCGTAATCACCGTGGCTCCATAAGCGGTTCCAGCACCATTGATTGCGGCAGCCACAACGTCATAGTTTCCACCAGGCACCGGGCAGAAGACGAAGCTCCCATTGGTGTCCGTGACGGTTTCCATAACAACCCGATCCACGCCGGCGGACTCCTTCTGTTCCAGAGCTACCACCGTAAGTCCACCGTTGATGGCCTGTCCAGTTACACTGTCCACCACCCTGCCATTGATTGAGGTAGAGGTAAGGGCGACCTCACCGCCGTGCAGGACCGGCTTTAGCCGGTATCGACCGCTTTTCCCCTCGGTCACGATAGAGGCACACGCATCGAAGTCAACGTTCAAGTCTTTCGTCTCGCCGGCAGCTATGGTGAACTGTCCGCCTGCGATCTGGCCGCTAGGGATCTTAATGCCCGTCTTGGATTCACTGGAGATATTAAGCGGGAATGGTGTACCGGGATCAGTGCTCAGCATCACGCAGTTGGCGCTCATTCCACAATGATTAGACGTCACCGAAACATTGTTGTCGGCAAGATATACGCGGATTTGCTGATAACCTCCGGGCTGGAGTTCTGTGGCAGATCCCAGACCGGCAAGAAAACATTGATTGTTGGCTTGGGCAAGCAGATCGACCTGCTGCGGATTATTTTTGAGCGTGGGTGTGAGATCGACCCATCCCGGATCGTCCGGTGCCGCGGCGGCGCTGACGTGGATTTGTACATCGGTGATCGTGACGTAGACATGGCTGAAGGGCCCTGACGGCCCGGCGCAGGTGTGAGGATCACTGACAGTAGTGTTGACCATTGCGTTCATGTTGCTCTGGACACTCTGAGTCGACGGCGAGTTCGCGCCGCCACATGCGGTGAAAGACAACACCAGGTAGAGCACTATACCGACGCCAATGACTCTTGCAAGGTTGCTGCTACCCATCGCGCGTCCTCCTCGAAACACCGCCCTGTCGGAGCGATGCGAGTTTTTTTCTCTAGACGAGGCTGCGCGTTAGAGTTCCGGCCCCCGACTTCAGCCAGCTTCGACGTCGCCCTGACGTCTCACTTCAGAGCCACCTCCGATTGGGCCGATAGTGGCGTGCGCCACGTTTCTGTGAATATGGTCGTCGCCGTGAGGGACTAGCGATTTCTCCATATGCCTCCGGAGTGAAGGCTATGGCACCACCTTCTTCAGTTGAGCACGTAGGATTCCAAGCTCCTGAAACCACAAGTTCTTCGGATACGCAAGCGCGGCCTGCCTAGCAACTCAGTTCCGGGAAAAAACTACTTAGTACTCGAAGTTCTTTCCAGACTTGATCTGGAGGGGGCCAGACGCATCTGACCTTTGACGTGGTCGAGAAAGTGCCTGAACGGCTTCGAGGGTCACCGGACTTGAACTGGGAGATTGTGACGAGGGAACCATTTGGGCCAGGAACGCGCCTCCATCTCCTCGGCTAGGCGACGAAGCCGCTGGTAAGTGCTCAAGCGCATTCCTTCGGGCTTCCAGGGAAACGGCGTGTTAAGGTCGGCGGAACCACCAAGCTTGATCCGGATCGCTTGTGCGCGATAGATGGCCCTCAGGTAAGGTGCTTCCCTTTGGCTCTGATACCCCAGTTGATAGCAGTGGCGACAGGCGAAGACAGCATCGCCCAAGTACAAGATCGCCACGCGCCTTCCACAGCCGCTCGTGGGACAGTGAAACCAGGCCCTCGTTCCACCGTAATGGCATGGTGTCCATTCGAGCCGAACGGCGTATTCCAGATCCGCGCAGGAAGCATCGTAGCTACTTTCCGGCGCAAAAGTCGGTTTTTAGGGAAGTCGAGAGCCGGCGATGCCGGCGTGGGATGGAAAACCGCTACTGATCGAGGGCTCGGCCTATGTTGATGAGGTTATCGCTGATCACCCCGAGCCCGACCCATCGCTTCATTCCCGCAGTTCCTTTGTAGCGGCAACGGTTCAGGCCGTGCCGCCGCTTGAGTATGCTGATTCTGCCTTCGCAGCCCGTTCTCCACTTTTGCCCTTTGCGGAACCAGCGTTGTTTTTGGTGCCGTCGTCGTTCAGCGCTCTTGGTAGAGTGGTTCGGGATTGACACCCGCTTTACTCCCATTTCCTGGACTTTGGCTTCTCCCTGTGCAGAGTAGAAACCGGCATCGCCGGCAACCAGGTCCGGCACCCGGTCCAGGCGTTCTTCATGGGTCTCCACCGCGGGGATTAACAGATCGCGGTCCAGTGGCCGCTGATCATAGATCTCGTAGGCCGTGATGATCTGATTCTCGGCTTCCTGGATCTTTACCATCTTGCCGAATTCGGTGGGCTTGCTGGCCTTGCCTTTGCGAATGATTTCCGTGTCGGGTTCGAAGATGCTGACCAGTTTGTTCTCTGCCCGGGTATTGCCACCAAACACGCGCGCCTTGGTCTGGTGAATCACTTGCTGCACGAGTGCAACAAACACGTCCAGTTCGCGCCGCAGCCCGTCCAACGTCGCTTGTTGTAGAACCTCCGCTGCGTGCTTAATACCCCGGCCAATCTCGGCGGAGAACTTCTTGGCCTGGCCCACGACACGGCTGGTGACTTCCACTACTTTGCGATAAATCGTCTTGACCTTCTCCAGGGCCACTTTGCCTTTGCTGCGAGTCGCTCGGCCAATCTCTACCAAGCGATGCTGCATGCTCCGCCGACGATCACGTAGTTTGGTGCCGGCTTTACCGGCGATCTCGGAAACCTTCTTCATCAGGCGGGTAAGCACCCGTACGCCGTCTCCCATCAGCCCGCTGTCGGTAGGATAGTGAATGTTGGTTTCCACCACCGTGGTATCCACGCGCATGCGGCGTCCCTTAACGACAGCCCGCTCATGCGCCAGCGCAACGATGCGGCCATGGATCTTCTCGATGACCTCTGGGCCCAAGGCCTGGGCCAGCCGCCCGAGGGTCTTGGCATCGGGCACCTTTTCGGCTCCGACCCGGGTGAACTCGCGGTACAGCAGATTGCCGCGCGTTTCCCGTTCCAAGTCGGCAAAGCTCCAGTCCCGAATGTGCTTCAGGAGCAACATCCTGAGTACCACTTCCGCAGGCGTACCTGGCCGACCGTGCGTGCGACTGTGTGGGCGGCGGCGTTGCAAAGCGTGATGGACAATCTCCAATAGCTCTTCGTCGGCCAGGATGTCGTCGGCATGGCGCATCCAGCCTTCCCACAACTCGTCGACGGTTTCGCGGATGAACCCATCGCCGAAGCTATGCTGTTGGCGGCGGAGATCAATCACGGTGGCGCCTCCGAGACTTCGCACCGGTTGTCTCTGGACGCAAGGCTTTTTGATTGAGCTCACAAATCTGTTCCAGTCCTGCCTTGAGCCGTTGAAAGTTCTCCAGCTGCCGTTGCACCTCAGCAACCTGTTCCTTGCGCAAACTGACCTGGCGAATCCGTGGACCAGGGTACGAAACAGCCAGCACCGCCACCGGATGCCCCTCTCCGCGTTCGCACTTCGGGCACCCCTGACGGTGGCGGATGGTCCGTTGCAGCAGCGAGCCGCGGAGGATGTCGCTCACGTCGGGAAGGTCACGGATCAGCTCAGTACGCTGTTTGGAGATGTTTTGCGAAGTACTTTGTTTCATGCTTATACATGAAACATATCTCAGCTCAAAAAGCAAGAACTTTCTCGAAATTGTGCGTCCTGACACCTTCAGCTTGGGTTGCGGTTGGATTCCGGAGGCTCCCCCGGCTCACTTTTGCGCCGGAAAGTAGCTAGCGGCTGGTAGCTGGGAACTTGTTTTTACGCCGTGTCATCCCGAGCGCAGCGAGGGACCTGCAGTTGTCTTCTACTGATGGCTGACGGCTGATAGCTGATGGCTCTTCGCTGGCGGCTGGCGGCAGGTAGCTGGCGGCTTATGCCGCATAGTGCAGGATCTCTACCTCGGCATCGCGCTCAACCGCCTCCTCCGCTCGCTCGTATATCCGTTGTGCGACGCCGCTCTCGAGATAATACTCGCCGCAATTTCCGCACACGTCGGCGGGCACGTCGCGGACCACCACCACCGTCTTTCCTCTTTCCAGAGTCACCGTGACGGTGCCCGGCCGGGTCTCGCCGCTCTTGCAGAGAGCACAGGTCATGAACTATCTCCTTGTCCTAAAATCGCCGCCCCATAACGCCGGATCGGGCCGATAAACCGTCACCACATAACAATCTGAGGTTTCGTCATCCCTCGCCACAAGCACATGGAGCGGTAAGCCTCTGACAAATCCCAACAGCAGCGCGCTGGGATAGGGCGAATCGTCGGGATAGCTGGCGATGGCCTCTCCCAGGCGAATGCATTCCGCTACCTCATCGGGCCGGATGCTGCGTTGAAACATCCGCTTCAATCGCATGTCGGGAATAGCGGACGCTATTGCAGTCCATACCAGGCTCCCGCACAGAATAACAGGCGTCAAGCAAGAACTCGACGCTGCTTCCCAGGCTCTAGCGCAGCTTCGCGTACTCCGCCTTGGCCTGCCTGTAGATAGGAATGTCGGGATCGGCATCTTTACCAGAGAGTAAGAAAGTCCTGATACGACTTGCGCGCGACATCCTTGTCGTCCATCATTGCCTGCGCGAGGGGCCGTCTTGGCACCCAACACCCACCCCTAATCAGAAGTTCTCCATCATCCAGATATTGCTGTCGAGCGTCCAGCTCTTGATCGCAAGGTGACGACCATCGGGTGACGGGATGGCATAGGTCTCATATCCTCCCTCCTGGATCCAGAGAACCTGAGGGTTACCTCGCAGATCTGTATACAGAAGGACTGATCCTCGCAACGTGTGACCAGAAACATACAGCCCTTTTCCGTTCGTGGTCCAATTCACCGAGTCCAACATGTGCCAACCTGCTACCTTGACCTCTTGCTCGGGCTTCCCGTCCAGAGACATAATGCGAATCGGCCCTCCCGACTTGTCCAAAAATGCGATGCGTCGCCCCTCCGGGGAGAGAGACCATGCGAACTGGTCCCTGGAATTAGAATCCACAGCGAATCCTGCAAGGTCCGCATGCATTCGAGCGAGCTCGTGATTCTGGCCAGTCTGCGGATCAAAAGCAGTAAAAATGAGCGCCGTTTGGTCTTTGGTTGGAATGGCGATCACGCACAGACTTGCGGGAACGTGCGTACATGAAGGCGGCCCGTAGAAATCCCCCGTCATCACCACCTCCGGCAATCCGCCCGACACCAAAACCCGCATTAGCTTCGTCCAACCGGATAGCCCGCTCAAGACGGGCAAGGTATCCCGAGTCGTGTAAAGAACCCATTTGCCGTCAGGAGAGATTTTGGGTAAAGCCACATCCTTGAGACCAACGTACGCTCGATAACCGGGCAGAGTCTCAACGACGGGCTCAGCGGAATCCCGATTCAGAAACTGTTGGTATATACCGTAATGCCCATGACCCTTGCTGTTAAAAACCACAGCGCTGCTGTCGGCAGTCCAGGCAGAAGGATAGTTCGCGCTCTTAGTGGGTGTCAGTTGCCGAGGAGTGCCGATGCGAGTTCCGTCGGGTTCAAGGTCAGCAACATAGATGCTGTGTTGAGCCGTCCACTGCCGGAAAGTCAGGCGCTTTCCATCAGCGGTAACGCTCTCCTCGGCCGTACAAGGCCCCGCCCAGTTGGTCACTCGCCGCGGTTCTCCGGCCATCGCTCCAGTTCGCTCATTAATTCTGACCTCCCAGTAATTACAGGTGTCCTCGCTTGGACTACGCGCCCTTAGCAAATAAAAAATGCGTCCATCGGGCAACCATATATAGCTCATTAGGGTAGTGTTTTGGAAAGAAAGGACCTCAAGCCTGGAGCCAGTTTTCAGGTCCCAGCTTTCGAGAGTATCGCCCGATTTGTCGGCTTTGTGGTAGAGCAGGCGTTGGCCATGGGGAGACCATTCAGCCCCTGTCGTGGAGCTCCCCAAATCGGGTTCATAGACGCTTCTAGCGTTCCCCCCATCCGCATCCATCAGCCACAGTCCATGCCTGGATGCCGTAAACGCTATGAGCGAGCCGTCCGGTGAAATGGACCAGGCAAATGCATCGTCGCGGAGTTTTTGTACCTTCCCACTCAAGCTGGAGATTGTCCACACACTCGGGTGATTGTCGGATATTGCATCTGCAAGTATTCGCGTCCCGTCAGGAGACCACTTGACTATGAACCAATCGAGCCCAGGATGGGCGTTCTGTGGAAGCTGAACATCTTCTTCCTCACCGGTGTCAACGCGCTTGATGTGACTGCCTCTGAAGTCAGAATAAGCTAGGTACTTGCCGTCCGGTGATATCGCTGAACCGACTCTCACCGAGTTCTCACTCGAATTAAAGGTAAGCTGCCGAAGTTTTAGCTCCGGCAGCAACGACGCTTCACGCCTGATGTTCCACCACGCCAGGCCCGCAATCGTGGATACTCCCAACACTGCCGCCACGATCGCTACCCAGCGCGCAACACGTCGACGCGCGATCTCCTGCTGTCGCTTGATCTGCTCTAGCTCTCCGACAATCTGAGCAGTGAGCTGATAGCGACGCTCACGGGCTTTCTCCAGGCACCTTGCGATAATCGTTTCAAGTTTGGCCGAAGTTTTAGGGGCAGCTTCGCGCACTGGCCGCGGATCTCTGTTGAGGATGGCCTCATTAATCAGGGCTAGAGTGTTGCCGGTGAAGGCGCGCTCGCCGGTGGCCATCTCATAGAGCACCAGTCCGAAGGAGAAGATGTCGGTACGCGCGTCGAGCGGCTCGCCGCGCACCTGTTCGGGAGACATGTATCCCGCCGTGCCCAGCTTCACGCCGGTGCGGGTGAGGGTGGTGTGGCTTTGAAGGGGCACGCCTTCAGGCGTGCCGTCAGGGCTGATGTTGTCAGATTGCGCGGGAATCAATCCCGATGCGGGATTGATTCCCGCGCTCATCTTGGGCCGACCCCTCATCGGCGCGGCTGAAGCCGCGCCACTTCTCGTCGCTATAGGGGTCCTTCGACTCGTCGCTGCGCTCCTCGCTCAGGATGACAGCGTTGGAAAGAACCTCCTCGGGTGCCCCATCCCGGCTTCGGTTGACCGGGGTGGGGGTTTTCCAATGTCTCGACGACAGCAAGAACCTTCGCCACCCCAAAATCCAGAATCTTCGCCACGTTCTTTTCGGTGATGAAGATGTTGGCCGGCTTGATGTCGCGATGGATGATTCCTTTCTCGTGCGCAGCTTCCAGACCTGACGCAATCTGAATCGCAACCTCCAGCCCTTCGGGCTCGCTCAGGCGGAAGCGGCCATCGGCAAGGTGATCGCGCAGGGTCTTACCCTGCAGGAGTTCCATCGCGATGAACGGATGGCCTTCGTGCTCGTCGAAATCGTAAACCGTGCAGATGTTAGCGTGATTCAGCGATGAAACGGCATGCGCTTCGCGCTCGAAACGCTCGCGCGCCTTGGGGTCGTCGCCCACTTCTTCCGGCAGAAACTTCAACGCCACTGCGCGACCCAGCTTCAGGTCTTCGGCACGATAGACCAGCCCCATGCCGCCGCCACCGATGACCTCCAGCACGCGGTAATGCGAGACGACTTTGCCAGTCAGCCGGCCGACTTGCAGCCTGGCTTTGGGAAGAGCTTCAGAATTCGAATCGGCGTTCTCGCCCGAGTCCGCGACTGACGAAGATTTCCCGGATGATTCTTCTGCAGAAGAATCATCCGCACTAACCCACTCTACCGGCACCATCAGCCGGTATCCGCGACGCGCCACCGTCTCGATGTACGACGGGGCATTGGCGGGATCATTGAAGGCTTTGCGCAGCTTATTGATGGCCGTATGAATGCTGTGGTCAAACTCCACCACGGTGTCGTTGGGCCAGAGCCGCTTCTTGATTTCTTCGCGGGTGACGATCTCTCCGCCGGCTTCCACCAGCATGAGAAGGACCTGTAGCGGTTGCTCTTGCAGCACAACTCGCTTGTCCCCACACAGTAGCTCGCCGGCGCGAACGTCGAGCTACGAACGCGCCCAGACGCACGCGACTGGAAGCCCTGATTTCCATCGCCCCAAACAGCCTGCCCTGAAGAATGGCGAGAGTTTAGCACTGAAGAAGAAAGGTAACCATCCTCAATCACGGCATTCGGTAGGCCTTTGTAACTCAATGGTTTACCTCTGGGAGCCATAGATGAGAGTTAGTTGAGCGCTGGTGCATAGACGTATTGAGCGTTCCAGAGAAGACTCCTTGAACCGGGCAAGCCTCGGTCGATAGGAGATCTGACATGAGAAACAAATCGTTCACATTTCGCTTCGCCGTAAGTCTCGTAACGGCGCTAGCCGTTGCAATTCCACTCCTCGCCCAAGACACATCCGACCACCACAAACGGCCTCGCTACAAAATCGAGTTGATTCCCACATTGGGCGGGCCGGGAAGCTTTATTGGAGGAGGTCCGCCGTCGCTGGGTCTCTTGAGTAACGATGGAACGCTCATTGCACAGGCGTATACGACGGTGCCGGATCCCTACTTCGGTTGGGTGATTCATGATTTTCGAGTTCGCAACGGCGCTCTTAGGGAACTTGGTGCCCTTCCACCCGCCGACACCAACAGCGGCCAATGGACGGGGATTGGCAATGGGATTATTGTCGGGTTCTCGGAAAACGCGATGATTGATCCTCTGACAGGGTTTCCCGAGAATGAGGCAGTCCTCTGGAGAAACGGGGTCATTACCGACCTGGGAAACTTCGGAGGTAACGGCAGCCTCGCTATCGCAGTCAACAATCGCGGCCAGATCGTGGGCGCGGCGCTGAACACAATTCCCGATCCTTACTCTGGAAGCCAGCCGTTCTTGGTCTTCCCCGTGGCGCAACAATACCGGGCAACTCTGTGGGAGAGCGGAGTCATGCGTGATCTCGGTACCTTGGGTGGCACGACTGCGGTCGCCGGGTTGTTGAACGAAAGCGGGCAGGTGGCGGGTCTGTCGTACACAAATACGATTCCCAATGCGACTACCGGAATCCCTACACTCGACTCCTTCTTCTGGGAGCGTGGACGGATGGTCGATATTGGCAACCTGGGAGGCACCTATGGATTTCCGTACCAGCTGAACAATCGTGGTCAACTCGTAGGAGTATCGTCACTGCCAGGCGATCAAACTGTGCACCCATACCTTTGGGACAGAGGACACCTCAAGGATCTAGGAACGTTGGGTGGCACCTACGGCGAGGCGCACGGAATAAATGATGGCGGCGCAGTGACGGGCGTGGCCAATCTACCAGGTGATCAACTTCACGATGCGTTCCTCTGGAAGAATGGCGTGCTGATAGATCTCGGAACTCTTGGAAGAACCAGCACGGCTTATGCGATCAACTCCAGCGATCAAGTCGTGGGAGCCTCGACCGTCACCCCCGGCACGGTGCATGCCTTTCTCTGGGAGCAGGCCCGCGGGATGATTGACCTGAATGACCTTATCCCCCCAGCTCAGGCTTTTACTTGCAGGAGGCTGACCATATCAACGATCGTGGCCAAATTGTGGGGGACGCGATACTCGACAACGGCGAAATGCGAGCTTTCCTACTCACACCGTGCGACGACGATCATCATCCGGGCGATTGCAAAAGCGATGTGTTTATTGCGGGCACTAGCGACGGCGTCGCTCCCGCCGGAGCTCTAAGAGCAGCGCCAACCGGCGACGAGCACATCAGCAGCTTCGCTGATTTGCGGCGCCAGCTTGAACAGCGGCATCGCCTTCCGGGGCAAACGACGAAGCCGTAGGAATCATTCCAGCGCTCGCATATGGTTGCGGATCCTACGAACATGGTTTATCGAACTGCTGTGGGACTTTCTTTTGGGCGCAGGTGGTGAATCTGCGCCCTCGTTTGCACGTCATTCCCATTTTGGACCTCTCTACCACCTTCGTAACCTGTGCTCTTCAATTTTCCCGTGCACCCCACTTCAGCAACTCATAAACTGTTTGCGAGGACGCCGAAGAGTGTCCCTGCGGGGCGAATCCCGCTAAGTTCTTTGAAATGAAGATTTTGCCTGTAAGCCTCGCGGGCTCAGGAATTTGCGGCGAGAACTGCGCTACAGCGAAGAAAACAAAGGATCGGGCATAACATTTTTTCGCGCGTGAGCGCCCTATCGGAGGCGTTAGCGGCGAGCACCAAGCCGCCCAAGAGCGGTCCAGCAACTAGCAATTAGCATGTAGCGGCTGAAAGTCGGCAGCTCTCCGAAGCGAAAGGCGAAGGGCGAAACGCGAATAATTACAATAACTCATTTGTTTCCAAGATTTTGCCTCTAAGTCCTACGCATTCAAGATTTTACAAAGCAAGTTTTGAACTCGCTCAATGGAATCAAGATTTTACGAGACAGAGGGGGAGGGGGTATCACCCAGTTGTCGGTTCTCAGTTGTCGGTTCTCAGTTGTCAGTGACAGGTAGTCAGTGTCCGTACAATCACGTGGTGGCAGCGAGAACCGGATCTGAAGGGTCGCGATGCACCGATGCACATTCTGAGAATTGACGGCTGAAAGCTGATGACTGACAGCTTCGATCAGATAGGGACTTGGCGGGGCAGTCGGGAGGCGGCTCCCAACCGCCGCAAGGGCGGGCTCAGAGGTGACTATGCGACCTGGTGGTCGGTGCGGAACTTCTGTTCCAGACTTTCCATCTGGTCTTTCAGGTGGAGCTTCAGCTTCTTCAGGCGCACTTCTTCGAGCTTCTCTTCTTCGGATAGATATCTTTTGTGGATGAGGGACTCGAGCTGTTGCGCGTACTGCGAATGTTGAGTTGCCAGCTGGCGGAACTCTTCATTGCTGGCAAGAAGCTGTTCACGTACCTGTGCTGCCATTCAGCGGACCTCCGAATGTTGCGAAGAAAAAGCTAGCATACGGCCTGTTCTGCTTCAAGGAATATTGTAACGCGAACGTAACCCCTTGTATTTGCGGGCGTAACATGCACCGGAATTGGTGCCACGGCGGAGCGGCCCTGTCTGGGCGAGGGCAAACATCGCAGGTCACCTACAATGGGCGTCATGCCTGACAAACCGAAACGCGCATTGCTGGTCATCGACGTCCAGAACGAGTACTTCACCGGGAAGCTGCCCGTCACCTATCCTGCCGGCAGTCTGAGCAACGTATTCTCCGCTATGGACGCCGCTCGCGCGCACAGCGTGCCAGTCGTTGCGATTCAGCATGCTGCGCCGCAACCCGACTCCTCCGTCTTCCGCAAAGGCAGCAAGGAATGGGAGCTGCATCCCGAGATGGCGTCGCGACCGCACGATGTGCTCATTCACAAGTCGCTCCCCGGCAGCTTCACCGAAACCCAACTCGAAGCCTGGCTGCGGGAGCGCGGCGTGGAGACGGTCGTGATCTCCGGCTACATGACGCAGATGTGTTGCGATACCACGGCGCGCCAGGCCATGCACCTGGGGTTCGGCGTCGAGTTTCTCTCCGACGCAACGGGAACGCTGGACGTTCAGAATGAAGCGGGAAAGGTTTCGGGCGAAGAGTTGCACCGCGCCATTCTGGTGACCCAGCAGATGCGATTCAGCGAAGTGCTGCCCACCAGCGACTGGATCAAGCGGCTGTAGAGAAGTGCTGCGTCATCCTGAGCGCGGGCCCTGAGCAGCGCGAAAGTGGACGAGTCGAAGAGCCTCTACTTGAACATGCATTCGGATAGCGGCCCTTCGCGCACAAGAGCGGATTCTCTCGCCTTAGGTTACGCGGCTTTCTTTTTCGGAACCTTCGCCCCGGAGCGTCGAGCCTCCGACAGGCCGATGGCGATGGCTTGCTTGGGATTGGTGACCTTCTTCCCGCTTCCGCTCTTCAGCTTGCCGCGCTTGAACTCGTGCATCTCCCGCTCGACGCTTTTCTGGGCTTTGGGACTGTACTTCCGGCCGCGGCTCGAAGACTTCTTGCGCGATGACGAGCTGCGGTGCGAGCGCGACGACTTGCCTGCGCCCTTCTTCGGGGATGAAGAATGCGACTTACTTGATCGTGACGACGAACTCGATTTGCTCTGCGATGAACTCTTCTTGTGCGCTGTTGCCATAGGATCTTAGCCTCCTGCGTTATTCGACGCCATGCGAGTTGCCTGAGGTTGTGCATGAGCCCGGGCGATCGCATTCGCGGACCAGGGCGCGGCGCAGACTCAGAACGGTCAACGGCTACGGAAATATCTCCACCGCGAGCGGAAAACCGGGATAGCGAGGATCGAACAAGTAATAACCACCGTTCCAGTAGTCAACGTAAACGTCATCGCTATAGAACCAGTTGGGAGCCCAGGATGCTGGCCAGGGATCCACCACCTGCACCCAATATCCTCCGTACTGAAAACGCGGGTAGCCGCCTACGAACGTCACCGGGTATTCATAGATACGGAACAGATGCGGCTGGCCAAAATAGACGCGGTAGCGGTCCTCCGGGATGCGATAGCCGCGATAACCGCCGCGCTGCTCCCATGTCCGATGCTCCGCCTGCCAGTTTTCGGCGCGATGCCGATCCCAATCCTGTTGTTGCGCGTGAGTGGGCACGGCCTCTCGCTGCTCCGCCGTATGCGCGGGCTCACCATGTGGCTGCGGCCGCGTTGACGGCTGCGGTCTTGCTGCAGGAGCAGGTTGCGGAGACATTGCGCGATTGTCGGTTTGCGGCGGACGCCCCTCTTCCTTGGGCGGCTTTACCTGCGGACGCTCTTCATTGTGCGGCGGACGCGCTTCTTCCCTCGGCGGCTTCGCCTGCGGGTGTTCCACGTTTTGCGGCGGACGCGCTTCTTCCTGATGCGCCGGCGCTCTCTCTTCACGGGAGTTTGGCGCAGGTGGCTGTCCGGACGGCTCTCCCTGGGGCCGAGCTTCGGGCCGCGGCGGCTCGGCCTGCTGCCGAGGCGCAGGTGCTGCGGCACCCGGCCGTGCTTCCTGATGAGGAGCAGGCTTGGCTTCGTCTTCCTTAGGCTCTTGACTGTGGGCAGAGGCCGCGACTCCAAGAATAAAGAACAGGAGCCCGGCGCTTAAGGTGGCAAGCAGTTTCATTGTGGTCGCCTCGCTGCGATGTCGGCCGTCGCTTGCGGCGACGGTTTCACGTTCGTAGCGCATACCACTTGTCTGATTCTCGATAAGGCAGAAGAAGATGCTTGGCTGAAATTCAGTGTGCGAATTCCTTGGGCTGGGCAACGCTCGGAGCCGATGTGATCATCCCCTGCTCTGCTCATCGGCAATCGAGTGACCTCACTCTGCGCTTGTCATCGCAATCGCTCCCTTGTCTAATCACTGTCTGAGGTTCCCATGGCAGAAGCGATGATCCATGTTCCGGACGCAACCGGCTTGCCACCGCTACCGCTGGCCGAGTGGAAGGACACGCAGGCCACGCTGCACATGTGGATGCAGGTAATCGGTAAGGTCCAACTTAAGCTCACGCCCCTGGTCAATCACTGGTGGAACGTGACCTTTCAGCTCTCGGCGCGAGGCATGCACACCCAAGCGCTGCACTATCCCGGCGGCACTGTCGAAATAACGTTCGACTTCGTCGACCACAATCTCGTGATCGCCATCAGCCGGGGCGAGACGCGCATTTTACCGCTGCTCCCGCAAACCGTTGCCGACTTCTATCGCGAGGTCATGCAGGCGCTCAAAGACTTGGGCATCGAGGTGAAGATCTGGCCGGTGCCGGTCGAGCTATCCGATCCTATACCGTTCGAGCAGGACACGGTGCACCGCTCCTACGATCGCGAGGCGGTGGCGCGCTTCTGGCACATTTTCTCGTGGGCCGATGCGGTGCTGAAGGAATTCAGGTCACGGTTCATCGGCAAATCGAGCCCGGTTCATTTCTTTTGGGGAAGCTTCGATCTGGCCGTAACACGCTTTTCGGGAAGGCGTGCACCCGAGCGTCCCGGGGCCGACCGTATCACCCGCGAGGCTTACTCGCACGAGGTCAGCAGCGCAGGGCTGTGGCCTGGAGGCGGCGCCATCAACGGCCCCGCTTTCTATTCCTACGCTGCGCCCGAGCCGGTCGACTTCGCCGACCAAGTGGTCAAACCTCCGCGAGCGTTCTATCACCCGGAGATGAAGGAATTTCTCCTGATGTACGAAGATGTGCGCCAGGCGACGTCTCCACGCGACGCGCTGATGGACTTTTTGCAAAGCACGTACGATGCGGCCGCCGACCTGGGGCGTTGGGACCGCAAAGCGCTGGAGCGCTGAGCTGAGCCATGCGCGCCAGCCCACAGGGCACGGCGAACAATGGATCGCTACCTGCGAGCGCTGCGATCCAAGCTGGATGCCGGGACAGTTGCACGCTAATCCGCGCACTATGCTGCAGAAGCAAGCTCCATGCAATAACCCGCAAGGACTCGACAAAAAGCCGAGTGCTTCCCAGACTGAGTCTCGGATATTCACGGTTTTTTCGCACATCTGCCGTTGATTGCCGGCATCCCAAAAAGTGGGAGCGGTCGGTCCCGCTGAAATTCGGCCTGCCGACTATTTCCAAACAACTCGTCTGAGGGCAGGTGTGCGGTGGACCCCTTGGCCGAGACAGTCAGAACAGTCACAAAGTACCGTTCGATGAAGTTGCGTTGACATTGAAGCGGGAGCAGCCGCAGAGTGGCGTCGGCTGGTGAAGCGGACGCGGGCTCTGCTGAAGAGCAACCCGCCAGGAATAACCGGCTGGAAACTCATCCATGGTGATGGGCGCGGGCACGGTCGCGAGGTCGTGCCCTTGGTACATGGATAGATTTCCCCATGCCTCAGAAAACTCATGCCGGCACCTCCACCAGCGTCGGCGACGACAGCAGCGACTGCTCGAAGGCAGCCGGCGAGCGGTAATCCAGCGCCGAGTGCAGCCGCTTCTGGTTATAGACGACCTCCAGGAATTCCCCGATGCGCGCATAAGCGTCGGCCAGATCGCGGTACTCGCTGCGGTAAACTTCCTCGTACTTCAGCGTCTTCATGAAAGACTCGCAGGCGGCGTTGTCCCAAGGATTGCCGGTGCGCGACATGCTGATGCGGATGCCGTGTTCCTGCAAGATCTGAGTGTAATCGTGGCTGGCATACTGCACTCCGCGATCGGAATGGTGCACCAGGCCGACCGGCGCCCCGCGCTGCGTCAGCGCCATTTCCAAAGCCGTGATTGTCAGCCTGTCCTGCAGCGTACGATCCAGCGCCCAGCCGATGACCCGCCGGGAATAAGCATCCAGAATCACTGCCAGGTAGACGAACTCCTCGGCCAGGCGAATGTACGTGATATCCGCGCGCCAGAGCTGATTGATGCTGGGTGTCTCAAAATTGGGCAATTATATAGTTGACCCGCCCATGATTTTGCGCTATAGTTTGGCTTGTGGAGAGCACGACCATGAGCGAACCAAAGAGCCTGCAAGAAGCAATCATCTATTTCTCTAACCCTGACAACTGTATCGCCTATCTGGCCGCGCGGCGCTGGCCTAACGGTGTCATCTGCCCAATCTGTGGCTCTGATAGCGTGAGTGCATTCAATTCCAAGCGCAAGACTTGGAAGTGTGCGAAGCATCACTCCAAACGTGAATTCTCCGTCAAGGTTGGCAGTCTCGCGGAAGATTCCGCTATCGGCCTTGATAAGTGGCTCACTGCTCTGTGGCTCATCACTAACTGCAAGAACGGTATCAGCAGTTGCGAGCTGGCCCGCGATCTGAGTGTTACCCAAAAGACTGCATGGTTCATGCTGCATCGGATTCGTTTGGCTATGCAGGATGAAAACTTCGGCAAACTTGGTGGTCACGTCGAAGTAGACGAAACCTTCATCGGCGGCAAAGCTCGCAACATGCATCTTGACAAGCGGGAACGGCGTATCACTGGTACTGGCGGCAAAGACAAGACCATCGTGTTCGGTGCCTTGGAGCGTGGCGGTAAGGTTCGCACCGTAGTAATTGCAGACCGGAAGAAAGCTGGACTCCATGCTCGCGTGAAAGAGCACGTCGAAGGTGGCGCTGCTCTCTATTCCGACGCGCTGCTCTCCTATGATGGATTGGCTCAGGACTACGCTCACAAAGTCGTTGACCATGCTGAGAAGTATGTTGATGGGCAGGTTCACACTAACGGACTTGAAAACTTCTGGAGCCTCCTGAAGCGCGGCATCGCCGGAACCTATGTAAGTGTCGAGCCATTCCATCTATTTCGTTACCTTGACGAGCAAGTGTTTCGCTATAACAACCGTGCAACTAGAGACAACCCGCTGAATGATGCTGACCGCTTCGATATGGCTGTTCGCAAGCTATTTGGCAAGCGGTTGACCTTCGCCTCACTTACCGGGAAGCTCGGCGAAACAGCGGCTTTCTAACCCTTATCGCCTGAAGCGTGGGAAGCGGGCGAAGTCTTAGCCCGCTTCTGCTTTTGTGTCTTGCGTTGGCGCTGATATTCTTTTTCGCGCTTCTGTATCTCTTCGCGTGAAACCGAGAACACCTTCCGTACTACAGCATCAAACTTTTCACCTTCGCTCATTGTCATGGCGTACCGCCTACGGCTACTGCACCAATCGAAGGGAACTGCAAGGTTCCTCCCTTGGCGAGCAGGGTTTGGATTTCGCATTCCAGCATGACGACTGCGCTCACACAGAGGCCGAAAAGAACCTGGATACGTTCATCCGTGTACATTTCTTCAGGGTGAATTACTGGATTCCTGTAAACGTCTTTCATCATGGTAAGTAGTCCCATGATCGTAGGTTCGGCCTTGTGCTTCTTCATGAGCCTGATATATACACCCCAGCTTCTCATGTGTGGTGCGGCTTTCTTGTTTCCCGGAACTACTAGGTCGTAGTATTCACGTATGACGGCCTCAGTCCCTCTTAGCAGGTGGAATGCGGCTGCGGTAGGAACATCGAAAGCAATACACTTTCCGGCTTGGTCAAAGTCTGCCTTGGTTACGTCGGGCAATTTGCTTCTGCTAGGCTCTGGCACCTGAAAATGTGCGTTCTGCACGAGGTCTATGGTTGAATAGGTTCCCTTCTTAGTCACGAAGTACGTGTCCATTACTTGACACTCATTGCGGAGGACAGTTTCGAATTCCTTTGCCGCTTCGCGAATCTCATTTACCCGGTGAAAAAGAATGTTCGGTTCCTCTTCCGGAGCTTGAAGCTGAGCAAATATGTTATCCCACTCCGCAGGAACAACCTCGGTGATCGCTCTGTACAGCCGAAGAGCAGCTTGACTGGTAAAATTCAGCGGGCGCTGGCGATAAATTTCATCTACAGCTATGCGTGCTTCCCACCACTCGTACCACACTGCACTGTATTTAACAATGTTCGGAATCTCGGTCAGCTTGTGAATCTTCATCGCAAGCTCGTAAAATACAAACTCATTTACTCGTTGCATTGCTGCACCGCGCATCGGCATCAACAACAGCCGCTGCGCCTTTCTTTTGGGCGATTGCACGGCCAACTCCTTTCAAGGTTGGTCGGCAACTTATTGAAGGTACGCCTATGGGCGAGTCATGTCAATAAGTGCCCAAAATTGGGGTCCACTCCAGTGCGTATGCGATTCCGTCTCCTCTTCCTTCCTTTAATACTTTCCATTCTGCTTATCGCCGGATGCAGTTCTAATCCCGGCAACAAACTGGCGGGCACCGGTGCCGGAACTACCCAGATCACGGGCGCGGGCAGCACGTTTGTTTATCCCATCATGACGCGATGGATTCAGCAGTTCACGCAAGACAAAAAGGGAATGGAGATTAACTACCAATCGATCGGCGGCGGAGGCGGGATTCAGCAGCTCAAGCAAGGAGTGGTTGATTTCGGCGCCTCTGACATGGCGCTGGACGATCAGAAGCTGCAAGAGATGCCGCCCCTGGTACAAGTGCCCGAGAGCGCAGGACCGGTGGCCATCACCTACAACCTTCCTGATCTCAAGCAGCCGCTCAAACTGAACGGAACAACCCTATCGGATATCTACCTGGGTAAGATCAAAACATGGCAGGATGCCCAGATCCGCAAGGAGAATCCGGGCGCCAAGGTGCCCAAGGACAATATCGTAGTGGTCCATCGCTCCGATGGAAGCGGGACCTCCAATATTTTCACCACCTATCTCGCGGCTGTCAGTCCGGAGTGGAACAAGAAAGTTGGCAAAGGTCTCTCCGTTAGCTGGCCGCTCGGGCTCGGCGGAAAAGGCAGTGAGGGCGTGACCGGCATGGTTAAGCAAAGCCCGGGTGCGATTGGGTACGTTGAACTTTCCTACGCCCTGGAAAACAAGCTGCCTATGGCAGAGATGGAGAATCAGGCAGGGCAGTACGTGACGCCCAGCGCCGAAAGCACCAGCGCGGCGATCGACGCCTTCTCGGCTGAACTGCAGAAAGACGTGCGCAACCCGATCGTAAATCCGCCGGCCTCAGCCAAAAACGCGTACCCCATCAGCGGACTGACCTTCCTGTTGGTTCCCAAGACTCCCAAGAGCGCCAGCAAAGGAGCGGACGTCAAGAATTTCGTCGAATATATCGTCACCAACGGACAGTCGCTCTCGGACCAGCTGCATTATGCGAAGCTTCCCGATTCGCTGCAACTGATTGACAAGGATTTGCTGGAGCAGGTTCAAGGTGAGAACACGGGAGGAGGCCAGCCGGGAAGCAAGTGAGTTGCCGGTTGATGGTTATCAGTTCAGTGCTCAAGTTGCCTGGCGACTGATAACCGGAAGCTGATAACTGATAGCTGAGAACTGGTCGGGCATCCAGGCATCTTCAGAGCTGCAAGGCGCTTCCAACCACAAGCTGCAACTCGCGATTCGCCGAAGCGTCGAAATCACAATCGCCTGGATCCGCTGTTAAGGAGGCAACTTTATGGGAACGATAATACTGATCATCCTGGCCCTGCTGCTCATCGGGGCCTTCCCCACCTGGCCGTACAGCCGCAGTTGGGGCTATTACCCTAGTGGCGGCCTGGGACTGATCCTGATCATTCTGGTGATCCTGCTGCTGATGGGCCGCATTTAAAGGCGCTCCGCAAGGATGCTCAGCGTTCGTGAGTGCACGCGGTGGCTGCCGGCGATTTTGGTTCTCAGCTTCGCGCTGACTGTGCCGCCGCGTTGCACGGCATACTCCGTGCTGACGCACGAAGAGATCATCGACCTCCTCTGGGACCAGCAGATTGTTCCACTGCTGAAGTCCCGCTTCCCGGCTGCCACCCCCGATGAACTGAAAGCCGCGCATGCCTACGCTTATGGCGGATCAGTCATCCAGGACATTGGCTACTATCCTTTTGGCGATCATCTGTTCAGCGACCTCACCCACTATGTGCGCACCGGCGACTTCGTGCAGGCCATGCTGGCCGACTCCCAGGACCTGAACCAGTATGCCTTCGCGATCGGAGCGCTCTCGCACTACGTCGCCGACATTCACGGCCATCCCTACATCAATCGCTCCGTTGGAATCGAATACCCCAAGCTGGCCGAGGAGTATGGGCCGCTGGTTCCGTATGATGTCGATCATCACGCGCATATCAGAGTGGAATTCGGCTTTGACGTGCTTCAGGTGGCGAAGGGCCGCTACGCACCCGAGCAATATCACAACTTCATCGGCTTTCAGGTTTCGCAGCCGCTGCTGGAGCGCGCCTTTCAGGACACGTATGGGTTGCCGCTCACCGCTATAATGCCGCACGAGCAGCTTGCGGTGAATACCTACCGCCGAAGCGTGAGCCAACTCATACCGGAAATGACGAAGGTCGCATTGCTGGTGAAAGGCGACGAGTTGAGGCGCGAGATACCGAACTTCAACCGCGAGCACTTCCTCTATCACTTATCGAAAGCTGACTACCGGAAGTCTTGGGGAGATGACTATCAGGAACCAGGCACCGGAGCGCACATTCTCGCGGCAGTATTTAAGGTACTTCCCAAGGTAGGGCCTCTGAAGGACGTCGACTTCAAAGAGCCGACGGCGCAGACCGAGAACCTATATTTTAAGAGCATCAACGAGACCATCGACAATTTCAGGGCCGCGTTGCGCGAAGTCAAGAACGACGATCTCAAAACGCCGAACATCAACCTCGATACGGGGAATCCGACCCAGCGAGACAAATATCCCCTGGCAGACGCGACCTATCGCACGCTATTGGACAATCTTGCGGCTGACAACTTCAAAGGCATGGATGACCGCCTGCGCGACAACCTGTTGAGCTTCTACTCCGGCTTCGCCTTTCCCACACCAAAGTATGGCCGCCTTGACCACTGCGTGGTCGAACGTTGGCGGCAGACGTTCGTGGAGCTGAATCGGCTGCGGGCGGAACCTTTGCTTAGCCCCAACGGAGCAAACACCAGCTCTTCCAGCCAAGCGGGGTTTTCGCCTTGAGATTCCGGTCAGTGGCCGGCGGTATGGGCCCAGCTGGAGGGGAGCTGTCGCGGCAGGCTCGCGTGAGGCAACCCGAGCTGGAAGCGAAGCCAGTCGTACTCCCGCATCGGCTTGAAGAGGTCAGGCTCTTCCAACGGCCACAGAGTACACGGCGGCGCGGATGATCCTGCGCGTTGAAGGATCGCGTTCGTAGTGCGGCGAGCAGCTTCGTTCGCTCCCTCCATACATGCCAGATCGCTGTAGGTGTGCACATAGTCGGAGGCGAGGAACAGGTTCGGTATCTCGGTTGCAGCCTCCGGACGGAACGCCAACGACCCAGCGGTGTTGATCATCAATGGTTCAAGATTTGTCGCCTGGCTGGGATTGGGGTACTCGATGTCAGGATCGAGGAACCAGCCCAGCAGGTTGCCGTCTTCCAGCTGTTGCCTGCCGTCGACGTTCAAGTGCTCCTTGATCTGCGCCCAAACCTCGTTCTTTACTTCTTCTGGTGTGCATTGCATAGCTGGCTTGTTGTAGAGAATGCCGGGCGAAGTCCAGTCGGAAATGTCGACCGAAAGGATGCCTCCCAGTCGTCCGTCTCCGTACTTCTGCATCTGATCGCTGCGCCAGAACTGCCGTTGCGAAACTGAGGTAAGCGCCCAAGGCGAGTCGATGTAGATGGTGTGCCCGTTCACCACCGGGACGTCGCGCTCCAAGTAGAATTGCAGCCCATTCATCCAGCTCGTGCGCAGCTTGTCGATGTTGGCGATGGAAGGAGCAGCCCGCTTCATGTCGTCGCTGATCAGCGGCGCGATGGCCTCAGCCGGGAGCGCAGCGATGTAGTAATCGCCCGTCACACGTTGAACCGCGCCTTTCATCTCGATGTTGACCGACGAGATCTCCGGGCCATTCATCTGGAAGCTCTGCACACGAGCGTCAGTGTGGACCTCTACCCCCAGCGATTGCAGATACTGAATCCAGGGATCGATCCATACTTCGTTGGTGGGTCCGTTGAGCAGTCGGTCCACCGGAGTGTCCACCTTCAGCAGGCCGAGAGTGAGTTGCAGGCCGATGTATCCCACCGTGCGCGTGCTTCCCTCTTCGGCCCGGATGGCCACCATCGAACGCGTCATGCCGCGCGCGAGAAAACGTTGGTAAGCTTCTGACTTGTTGCCTGCGTCAATAAAGTCCCACCACGGGATCTTTTCGTATTCAGCCACCCTCCGCTGCTCGCAGGTAGTGAGTAAATTCAGGAGCCGGTCGATATAGAACAGGACCTCTTGGTCGGGGATCCCGAGCTCGGCCCCGTTGACGAGTGCCTTAAGTGTGGTGACCCAGTCGTCGAGTGTCTCCGGATATTTGGCGCAGGCAATGATTGACATTTTGCCGTCGCGCGCGATCTGGGCACGCGTCCCGGGAACGATGTTGTCGAAGACGCCCTGCGCATTGCCGGGGTACGGAATGCGCTTCATGGTGTCGGTGACATGCTTGTAAAAGCTGGGGAAGAAGCGGAAGCCATGCTCACCGGGCCAGTTCATGCGCCCGCCCGAGCCGCTATTGGGCACTTCCAGGCTGCGCGCCTTCCCGCCAAAGCGCGTCTTGCGCTCGAAGACGCGGACCTGGAATTCTCGCTCAGCTAATTCATGGGCTGCACTCAGCCCGCCAATGCCAGCGCCCAGAACAACGACCGTCTTACCCGAACTCGCCATATCCGCCCCTTTGCACAGGTTTGCTGCCTCGATAAAGCGTGGGCGATTATACCCCCGAAAGCGAAAGGGGCGAGTGCAGTACGGATCCCACTCATTCCAACCGAAGGAATGAGTGGGGCACCCGCCAAGTTTGGTCTGCGCACTCGGCCAGTTCTTTCTAAACGGCTGCTTAATTAACAGCCCTTCCGCCGGCTGATATCGCGCGACTGCTTGCATAATTTTCGGGCCCGACTCTTGGCCGCTTGCGCGGCATGCACGTCAAGCTTGCGTTCGAGGAATGCCTGCTCGGCTTGCAGCTTGAAGAAGTTCTCCACGCGTCCGCGAGGGAGCAGGCCGGTATCAACCGCGCGGCGAATGGCGCAGCCCGGTTCGGACTTATGCCCACAGTCGCGATAGCGGCAGCCGGAGGCTATCTGCTCGATGTTGTCGAATACGCCCGCGACTCCGTCTTCGACGTGCCAAAGCTGCAGCTCGCGCATTCCGGGCGTGTCGATTACCATGCCTCCGCCGCTTAATGTGAACAGCTCTCGCGAGGTTGTGGTGTGGCGACCGCGGTCGTCGTGCTCACGGACCGGCAATGTGGGCTGCACTTCGCTTCCCAGCAGCCGATTGATGATGGTCGACTTGCCGACTCCGGATGAGCCAATGAAGGCAACCGTCTGCCCCGCGGAGAGATATCTCTGCAAGGCGTCGACGCCGAAGCGCACGATCGCGCTGATGACATGAATCGGCACTCCCGGCGCAATCAGCCAGAGTTCGGCGGATGTGGCAACGATGTCGCTCGCCAGATCGGCTTTGTTGAGAACGAGTACCGGTTGCGCGCCGCTGTCCCACACCAGCGCGAGGTAGCGCTCGATGCGGCGGAGATTGAATTCGTGCGTCAGCGCCGAGACGATGAACACCGTGTCGATGTTGGCGGCGATCACCTGCTCTTCGGCTTCGCGTCCGGCAACCTTACGCGAGATTTTCGTTCGGCGCGGCAACAAGCAGTGGATGGTCGCCCGGCCACCGGGCACAGCTTCTATGGCAACCCAATCGCCCACCGCCGGCAGCTCCGAGCGGGTTGCGACTTCGAACGAATACCTGCCGGAGAGCTTTGCCAGCAGTTCGCCGGTTTCCCCCTGCAAACGGTAGTGGTCTTTCAAGACACTGATGACGCGCCCCGGCGCGAGGTCGGGACGCGAGAGTTGGTCGAAGCTACGTTGCAAGCTGGAGGTCCAGCCCAAGTCCATTAGAGTCACTTCGATTCTCCCAATGCGCACACGAGTGGCGCGGGTGAAAAGTGAGGGAATGGATAGGCTGTCGGCGGGGATTAGTTCAGAAGCGAGGCAGACCTATCCGCAGACTTGGCAGTCGCGGCTTTCATAGGCGCCTCCTGAAAGATGATGCGCGGGTCGCGCGAGATAATTGTATATAGGTGGCGGGGAAAGGAGCAATCACGTACGGAGAAGCAGTCGGTTTGACCGTCCCCGGCACCCCTCTTACACTTAGATGGGATAGCCCCGCGGCGCCGTCACCGTGCCCGGCGCAAGTTCCTCTCCCGTCGTGCCGCATCCAATAAGCGACAGCGACCGAATCGCCATTTTCTTCAAAGGCAATTTATTGACAACCGAAACGAGCACGACTGAAAACAACAACCCGGAAACGGGCGCGACTGCGGAAACCACTGCCGCCGCCGAAACAAGCGCCGCTGCCGAAGCTCCCAATCCCTGCCAGCGCGAGCTGACCATTGAAATCCCCGCCGATGTGGTGAAGGCTGAGACCGAGCAACTGGTCAATCGCTATACCAAGGTCGCGCGGATTCCGGGATTTCGCAAAGGCAAGGTGCCCGCCGGTGTCATCCGCCAGCGCTTCGCCGAGGATATCAAGGGCGAGATGGTCGAGCACTTGGTGCCACGCTACTTTCGCGAAGAGGTGCAGAAGCAGGGATTGTCGCCGGTGTCGCAGCCGCGCGTTAGCGATCTGCATTTCCACGAAGGCGAGCCGCTGAAGTTCACGGCACACTTCGAGGTTTTCCCCGAGTTCAAGGTCACTCCTTACGACGACATCAAGGTCGAGACCATTGACGCGAGTGTGAGTGAAGAACAGGTCGAGACCGCGCTCAACAACCTGCGCCAGCAGCATGCGACCTACACTCCGGTGGAGGAGGATCGTGGGCTGGCCGATGGCGACTTCGCCGTAGCCAGCTTCAAGGGAACGCCGAAGGAAGGTGAAGCCGACCCGGACGCCAAGCCGGTCGAAGTTGACGAGGTGATGGTGGAGATCGGCGGCACCAACACGGTCGCCGAGTTTTCCGAGAACCTTCGCGGAGCCAAGCCCGAGGAGACCCGTTCCTTCGAGGTGAAGTATGCCGACGACTTCAGCGACAAGCGGCTGGCGGGCAAGACCATGTCCTACGAAGTCAACATAAAGGGCATCCGGAACAAGAGCGTTCCTGAGCTGAATGATGATTTTGCCAAGGAGTTGGGCGCGGAGCTGAATACGATTGACGACTTGCGGAACCGTCTTCGCGAAAACATGCAGGCGGAAAAGCAACACGAGGCCGAGCATCAGGGCAAAGATAAGATCGTTGAGGAACTGGTGAAGCGCAACGATTTCCCGATTCCCGAGTCCATGCTGAACGATCAAATCGACCTTCGCCTGGAGCGCGGATTGCGCGCACTCGCGGCCCAGGGCATGACGACCGAGCACATGAAGAAGATGGACTTCGGCCGCCTGCGTTCCGGCCAGCGCGATGGCGCGTTGCGCGAGGTAAAAGCATCGCTGATCCTGGAGCAGATCGCCGACAACGAGAAGGTCGAGGTCAGCGACGAAGAACTGGATCGCGAAGTTGAGATGATGGCGCTGCAGGCGAAGCAGCCGATTGAGAAGGTCCGCGCTCGTTTGACGGAGGATGGAGGGCTGGATAGAATTCGGCATCGTCTCCGCAACGAAAAGACCCTAGATTTTCTGTACCGCAGGTCCGCATAGGGCGGAGGTTTGAAAGGGCACGGCTTTCAGCCGTGTCGTCATGAGACGCCAATATACGAGGCCTTTAGGCCCTGAGGAGGGTTTCCCGCAGCGGCTAAAGCCGGACTTCATACTTTCACTTTTTCGGCACGGCTGAAGGCGTGCCCTTTCAAGGCAAGTTTCAAAGGAGACTCACAATGCTTGTGCCCATGGTGATTGAGCAGACCAGCAGGGGCGAGCGGGCGTACGACATTTATTCCCGGCTGTTGCGGGACAACATCATCTTTCTTGGCACTCCTATTGACGACAATGTCGCCAACCTGATCATTGCGCAGATGCTGTTTCTGGAAGCGGAAGATCCGGAGAAGGACATTTCGCTGTACATCAACTCGCCGGGCGGATCGATCACGGCCGGCATGGCGATCTACGACACCATGCAGTTCATTCGCCCGGATGTGACGACCATCTGCATTGGACAGGCGGCGAGTATGGCTGCGCTGCTGCTGGCTGCGGGCGCACCCAAGAAGCGGTTTTCGCTGCCAACCTCGCGCATCCTGATTCACCAGCCATTGATGTCGGGACTCTCGGGGCAGGCGACCGAAATCGACATTCACGCGCGAGAAATCCTCCGCATGAGAGAGATCACGAGTCAGTTGATCGCCAAGCACTCCGGCCAGAGGCTGGAGAAGGTGGAGCGCGATGTGGAGCGCGATTTCATCATGAACGCGCAGCAGAGCAAGGAGTATGGGATCGTCGACGACATCATTTTCAAACACAAGTAGCAGCTTCCGGCAGAAGCTTGGCTGGAGCGAGGTTCTAAGGCGTAAAAAGGCCATATCTCTGGTTCCAAAGTTGTATCCAATATTCCACCTAGGGAGCGGCACGCAGAGCGGAGTTGTGCTTCAATAGGCTCATTGAAGGTGCGCAAGCACCGGATGGCTCACGAGGGCTCGTTTTCCTAAGGCGAGTTCTCACAGGAGCGGCACGGCTCCTGCCCGGTAACGAGCACCGGAGAAGCGGCATGGGGCGAGAACCTTGGCTGACACGTGCAGAGCATAAGGAGCCACTTGTCTGTGAGAACCAGGACCGGAAACGACGAAGTCCTTCGCTGCTCGTTTTGCCACAAGTCGCAAGACGCTGTGGCTAAGCTGATCTCCTCACCCACCGATTACCCCCGCGCCTACATCTGCGATGAATGCGTCGGCGTCTGTAACAGCATTCTGGAAGACGATCGCACCGAGGCCCATCCCTCCGCCACCCCAACGCAATTGCCCAAGCCGCATGAAGTTAAGGCGTTTCTTGACGAATACGTCATCGGGCAGCAGCAGACCAAGAAGAAGCTGGCGGTCGCGGTCTACAACCACTACAAACGGGTTTATATGAACCGCCAGCGCGGCGGCGAGGTTGAGCTGGCCAAGTCGAACATCATGCTCATCGGTCCGACGGGCACCGGCAAGACGCTGCTGGCGCAGACCCTGGCCAAGATGCTCGATGTTCCCTTTGCCATCGTCGATGCGACCACCCTCACCGAAGCCGGATACGTGGGCGAAGATGTCGAAAACATTATTCTGAAACTGTTGCAGGCCGCCGAAGGCGATGTGGCCCGCGCGCAGACCGGCATCATCTACATCGACGAGATCGACAAGATCGGCCGCAAGGACGAAAACCCTTCGATCACGCGTGACGTATCGGGCGAAGGCGTACAGCAGGCGCTGCTGAAGATTCTCGAAGGCACCGTCGCCAACGTGCCTCCGCAGGGTGGGCGCAAGCATCCGCACCAGGAGTTCACGCCGGTCGACACCACCAACATCCTGTTCCTTTGCGGGGGAGCGTTCGTTGGTCTGGAGCGCATTATCGGACGGCGTATGGGCAAGCGCTCGATGGGTTTCCGCACGGATGAGAGCAAGGAAGCCGCGTTCAGCGAGTCGCAGAAGCGAGACACCGAGTTGCTGGCGCAGGTCGAGCCGCAGGACCTGATCAAGTTCGGCTTGATTCCCGAGTTCGTTGGCCGCCTGCCGGTGGTCGGAGTGCTGAACGATCTTGACGAAGACGCGCTGGTCGAGATCCTGACCAAGCCGAAGAACGCTATCGTCAAGCAGTATCAGCGGCTCTTCGAGTTCGAGAACGTGAAGCTGCGGTTTAGCGATGACGCTCTGCGCAACATCTCGCGTGAAGCCATGCACCGCAAGGTAGGCGCCCGAGGGTTGCGCATGATCCTGGAAGAGCTGATGCTCGACCTGATGTACAACCTTCCCGGCCAGAAGCGCGTGAAAGAGTTCGAAGTCACCGCCGAGATGGTACAGAGCCGCAACGTAAACCTGCCGCTGATGGAGAAGGCGGGCTAGCTTCTTCGAACAAATAGTTTTCGTCTACGGCGCGGCTTCGGTCGCGCCATTTTGTGTTTTCAGGGTCGATAGATCCAGCTCTGTGCGGTTGCTTCAGGATCGTTCGCGTAACCACCAGCAAGTAGAACCCGTCCATCTTGCAGCCGGGTCTCTGTCATGAAGTGCCATGGTTTGTCCATGTCTCCGGGTGTCGCCAGGAACGACCCGCGCTGCGGATCGTAGATTTCTGCTTGCTTGCTTCCACCCGCGATGAGCAATCGCCCGGCAACAAGCTGCACAGCTTCCTCCGGCAGTTTGAAGCGGCTGTCGTTCATGGACGATGCAGCCGTGAACTTGCCGGTCCTGGGATCGTAGATCTCGGCACTCTTCATGCTGCCGTTCCAATCACGCTCATCCGAGCCGCCGGCAATTAGCACTCGCCCATCCGGAAGCATTCCAGCTGTGTGCTTATAGCGCGCTTCTTGCAGGCTTCCGGTTTCGACGAACTGCTTCGCCTTTGGGTCGTACAGTTCGGCCGAGGCGTTCACCTTGTCGCCTCGACCTCCAGCGATCAGCACCTTGCCATCCTTCAGCAATGTCGCAGTATGAGCGATCCGCGCGTAGTGCATCGAGCCGACCCGTTCAAACGTCAGGGTGGAGCTGTGAAAAAATTCGGCGGAGGCAATGCCTCCTGGCGTGTCGTGATCGGCACCACCCGCGATCAAAACGTCTCCGCTCTCGAGCAGGGTCGCACTGGGCCGACCGCGGCGCGCGGTCATATTGGCAATCGAAGCGAATTTCCCGCTCTTCGGATCGTAGAGCTCTGCGGAGTCGGTGCTGCCATGACCAATCCATCCGCCCGCGATGAGCACTTTGCCGTTCGGAAGCAAGACGGCGATTTGCCCAACTCGCGCGATGTGCATCTCGCCGGTCGGTGAGAATTTGCCTGTGGCCGGATCGTAGAGTTCGGCTGAGCGATAGAAGTCCTGATTGCGCCGCATACCCCCAGCAATCAGCACCCGGCCATCGGGAAGCAGGGTGGCGGTATGACCGGAGCGAGCGGCCAGCATGGGTGAACCGGGCAATACTGCTCCCACCCGCGAGCTGCCACCGCACGCGCAGATTGGGTACAGCCACACAAAGGCCAAACCGACGCCAATGATTACCACAGCAGCGATTCCCAGCAGGCGCCCGATTCGCTTCATGCCACACTCTCCCGCTATTGAGACGTCTTCCCCGTGCCGTCGTAACCAATTTCCTCTGGCAAGAATATAAGGTTCTCGCCTTAATCCGTACCACGAATTGGCCGCAAAACTCCCTTGCCAGTGAGGCTTCTGCCGGATTGTCTTAGTTCTTCCGGCGACAGAATCTGTTTAGTACGCCCGCGTTGTTCAATGCCGGGCGTCGGGGAGGTTGGTGCTGAGGTACATTGCTGTGATAGCAGCATCCGCAATGCTCGCGGCCAGTCTGGGCTGCGGAGGGGTCGGAGCCAACTCTGAAAATTCTCAAGGCCTGGGTCTGAATTTCACCAGCTCCGGCGACAGCGGTTCCGGAGCGCAGAATTCAAGCCAATCCGGGGGCCAGAATTCAACCCAGACGGGCGGCGGTCAAAACGCGGCGTTGCCCGATCCTCCCTCCACCGCGACTGTCATCTCCCACATCGAAAGACTGGGCAACTGGCAATCGTGCAACTCGCGAGATTGCTCCGGAGGCAGCGGCAGCGGAGAGTTCTGGATGGCTGCCAACCAATCCTCGCCATCGCTGAGCGGCGGCAGCTTCGAGCTGCATAACTCAGGCGCCTGGAACAATGCACTGTGGTGGAACAAGTTCGGCGCCCAGGACGATGCGACGAACTTCCTTTGGGACTTTTACTTCCAAGTCGATGACGCCTCGACCACCGCGGCCCAGGCGCTGGAGTTTGACCTGTTCCAGTTCCACGACGGCTATAACTACATGATGGGCAGCCAGTGCGACTACGCGGTGGGCGCATGGGAGGTGTGGGACGAGGCAACCGGCACCTGGGTGCAAACCAGTGTCGCCTGCCCAAAGTTCTCGCCTGGGGTATGGCATCACGTTCAGTGGTACACACAACGCGTGCCCGACACGGCGCAATACACCTTTGCGACGCTGGCGGTGGATGGCACAGCTTACTCAATCAACCAGACGTATTCCGCCAGGAATGTTGGCTGGAGCAAGAATGTCGGCGTGCAGTTCCAACTTGATGTGAACGCCAGCAGCCAGGGCTACCGGGAGTGGATTGACCAAGCGACGCTGACTGTCTGGTAAGCGTCTGGTTGACCTTGTCCAAGCCCCCGTGGGTTGCGGTCTTTCCCGTCACGCGAGTTGGACGAGCTCGGTGGTGTGCTTAAGCTGGCCGCAGGCAGCATAGATGTCCCGGCCACGCGGGCGGCGGATGTAGGCTGGGATGCCCGCCTTGATCAGGATGTTCTGAAATTGGCTAACTCTAACCGCCGTGGGAGTGGCGAATGGGATTTCAGGGCCGGGGTTGAGTGCGATGAGGTTGACCTTGGCACGCAGGCCGCGAACCAGGTCCACCAGCTCGCGAGCTTGCTTGACGTCATCATTAACGCCGGCAAGCAAGACATACTCGAAGGTCAGCCTCTCACGTTGGCGCAAGGGAAAGTCGCGCAGCGCTGCCATCAGCTTCGCAATCGTCCACTTCTTCGTAATCGGCATGATCCCGATACGAAGGTCTTCGGTGGGAGCATTCAGCGAGACCGCCAGCTTGGGACGCACCGGCTCCGCCCCGAAGTCGGAAATTCGCGGCACGATACCCGAAGTGGAAACCGTCATGCGCGATGCCGGTATACCTGCCTCCTCTACCAGCAGACGCACGGCTTGCATGAAGTTGTCGTAGTTGAGGAAGGGCTCACCTTGTCCCATGAAGACGAGGTTGATGCGCTCACGCTCGATGTCTACCTGCTGATCGTTGAGGACAGTGAGTACCTGGCCGACAATCTCGCCCACGCTGAGATTGCGCTTGAGTCCCAGCAGGGCCGTCATGCAGAAGGCACACTCTACCGCGCAACCCACCTGGCTGGAGATGCAGATGGTGGCTCGATGCCAGCCGGCGGGTTGGGTCGTTATAGAGGTCTCTTTGACAGGCTCAGGACAGGCTCTTCGACTACGTTCGTCCGCCGGGGCGGACTCACTCCGCTCAGGATGGCAACCCTCGAGTTCCTGCAGCTCGGCATCGCCAATTTCTGAGCCATCGCCAGCCTCGCCGCCATCGCCCTCCGGCATCCAGACCGTCTCGACGCTCTGGCCATCGGAGAATCGCAGCAGGTAGCGGATGGTTCCGTCAACCGACACGAATCTACGTTCGATCTCAGGCGATCCGACGCAGTGTCCCGACTCCGCTAGCTGCTGGCGGAAACTTTTCGGCAGATTGGAAAATTGATCGAGCGCCGACCACCTCTGCCGGTATAAACCGTCCAACAGTTGCCGGCCCCGGTACGAAGCTTGGCCGAGGCCCTCGGCGATCCCGGTAAGCTGTTGATTCGTAAGGCCCAATAGTTCGGTATATTGCGGAGTACTCATGCATCTAATAGGCTATTCAGGTTGGTTCTGTCCGCCTGAATCAATCCTCGCAGCCTGGTGCAAGGTCTGAACGTTCAGCGGCCGTGCTTGCTTAGAGTCCGCCGCGAGGCGGTCCGACGCGCTTTCATTATAAGTCCGAATCTTAATGTCGACGGCTTCTTGGTTTTAACGAGCACCGTCCCCGCATCGTGTCACTTGGAACAGAACATGGTAGAAGAACTCCGCAATATTCACCGTGAGGTGCTCGCTAACGGTCTCATCATAATCACCGAGCAAATGGACCATATCCGGTCGGTGTCACTGGGAATCTGGGTCAAATCCGGCTCGCGCCATGAAGAGGCTCCGGTCAACGGCATCTCGCATTTTATTGAGCACATGGTGTTCAAGGGAACCACCAGCCGCAGCGCGGAAGATATCGCCCGGCAGGTGGACTCCATTGGCGGCAACATGGACGCGTTCACCGGCAAAGAAACCGTTTGTTTCAACATGAAGGTGCTCGATGAGCACTTGCCGGTCGCCATCGATATCCTGAGCGACATGGTCCTGAATCCGGTATTCGCCCCCCCCGAGATCACCCGCGAGCGTGGCGTTATTCTGGAAGAAATCAAGATGGACGAGGACAATCCCGATTACCTGGTTCATGAGCTCTTTACCCAAAACTTCTTTAAAGATCATCCGCTGGGCAAGCCCATCCTGGGCACAAAGGAGACTGTGCGGCGCTTCGACCAGGAGTCCATCCTCACCGACTATGGCCGCAAGTTTGTTCCGGGCAATCTCATTATCTCGGCGGCGGGGAACATCCAGCATGAGCAAGTTGTCGACTTGCTGCGCAAGCGCTTCGAGCACTTAAAGCCTGGCTCGAACGGCTGGCATGACAACCGGCCCAAGACGTCATCGCGAATTACCCTGCGCAATAAGAAGTCGCTGGAGCAGGTGCAGATCTGCCTGGGCGTGCCGTCGTACGAAATCAGCCACACCCGGCGTTACGTTTCTTATGTGCTGAACACGCTGCTGGGCGGGGGGATGAGCTCACGGCTCTTCCAGAATGTGCGCGAAAAACAGGGGCTGGTGTACTCGATCTTTTCCGAGCTGAATCCGTTTCGCGATACCGGATGTTTGTCGGTGTACGCAGGAACATCGCGCGAATCGGCGCCAAAAGTCGTGCAGTCGGTATTGCAGGAGTTCCGGAACTTCAAGGACGTGCCGCTGTCGGAAGAAGAGCTGAAGCGCGGCAAGGACCAGCTTAAGGGCAGCCTGATGCTGAGCCTGGAGTCCTCGACGGCACGCATGTCGAACCTGGCGCGTCAGGAGATGTATTACGACCGCTTCGTCGGCATGGACGAGATCATTGATCGCATCCAGGCAGTCACGGCCGAGGACGTGCAGCAGTCGGCCCAGGAACTTTTCAAACCGGAGGCGATTGCGGTGACCGTGCTGGGCAATCTGAATGGGCTGAAGATCAGCCGCGATTCGCTGACATGTTGATTTTCGCTCTTCGCTCTTCGCTATTCGCCGTTCGCTTTTCGCCAGAGCAGTTGGAAGTGAGTCGTGTCCCTGGAAAACGCAGAATGGTTCGGTACGGCCTCTTTCTCCAGGTGGATGGGATGCTTCCACTTTGCGCCGATCCCGGTCTAATGCATAGAACTACAGCGCGCTGGAGAAGATGTGCGTTCACTACGAGAACCCGTCGGCTTGCATCCTCTGGCGAAAAGCGAATGGCGAATAGCGGCTAGTTTTGACTTTGCTATGTTGCGTGCTCAATAATTTGCCTGTCAGCCCGCAAGAGGAGTTTTCTATGCGCAGACGCAATCGAGATCGGGGATTCACCCTGATCGAACTGCTGATCGTCGTCACCATCATTCTCATCATCGCCGCGTTCACGATTCCGAAGATCACCAAGGCACAGATTCCAGCCCATGAGGCTTCGGCCATTGTCAGCATCAAGGCCATTGTCTTCGCTGAGGGCAGCTATGCTAGCACTCATCCAGATAAGGGTTTTACAGAGGATCTCGCGATCCTCGGCCAATCTGGCGGCGAGCGGACGCTTGATGAGAATTTAGCTACTGGCCGGAAGAGTGGATACACATTCACGTACACCCCTGGAGAAAAGGTCAACGGTGTCATTCAGACGTACACGATAACTGCAGTTCCAGATCAAGTAGGAACGACGGGACAGCGTCGATTCTTTGCCGATGAGTCGGGAGAAGTTCGTTACAATGCCGCGGGTCCCGCCGACCAAACCAGCCCGGTAATTTAGTAGGGCTAGACCGGGCGTTTGCAGCGCTCGGCTGACGACGCCTTTTGAATAATCGTCCGGGACAGGTTATGCGGAAGCAAGCAGTCACAGAACGCGGTTGTCCAAGCAATGAAAACGGCATTGACTTCCAGTTTTCAGACCTGCTATATGGTTCGAGGCTTGCTCCCTCTGGAGATGTGCAATGTTCTGCGGAACCTGCGGGGCTTATAGTGCGGACACCGAGCAGTTTTGTCCTTCCTGTGGTCGGCCGCTGACCTCACCACCAGCTCCCGCAGAGGTCTCCTACCCTGCAACCAGAGCGCAAAGTCCCACCCCACAAACTAGTGGTAAAGCCATCGCCAGTCTCGTATTGGGCTTTTTGACCTGGATGTTTCCTGCGGCCATAGCGGCCGTTATCCTGGGTCACATTTCGCGGGGCGAGATCCGCAGAAGTGCTGGCCGACTGAAGGGGAGTGGGTTGGCGCTTGCAGGCCTCATTCTTGGCTATCTCGGCGTTGTTGCTACACCTATTCTCATTATCGCCGCCTTCACGATTCCCCGGATTACCAATGCCGAGATCCCGGCCCACGAGGTTTCTGTCATTGCCAGCATCAAAGCCATCAACGAAGGCGAGATGATGTATTCGAGCAGCCACCCGGATTTAGGCTTTACCGCCGATCTGGCATCACTCGGCGGCACCGCGCAGGGTGGCGGTGAGCAGACCATCGATAACAATCTGGCTAGCGGACGCAAGAGCGGGTACACCTTCACCTACACGCCGGGAGAGAAAGTGAATGGAGCGATTCGCTCGTACACCATCACGGCGGTTCCGGATCAGGTGGGAAGCACAGGACAGCGGCGGTTCTTCTCCGATGAGTCAGGCGAGATTCACTTCAATGGCTCGGGCCCGGCGGACGCGACCAGCCCTGCGATTCAGTAACCCAAGAAAATGCGAGCGACCCTGTTTGATCTCGTGCGCTATACTTATATAGCAGCGCTTGGAGGTCAATGTGTTAGCAATACGTCTTCCTGATTCAATCGAAAAGAGACTCGCGAGGCTTGCCAAGCGTACCGGCCGCACGAAGACCTTCTACGCTCGTGAGGCGATTCTGAGATACATCGAGGACCTAGAAGACGTATATGATGCCGAGCGCGCCTGGGAACGCATCCAATCCGGGAAAGACAAGACGATTCCACTCGAGGACGTTATGAAACGCTATGGCATGGAGGGTTGAGTTGTCCCCCGGTGCAGAACGGGATATCGACAAACTCGACCGACAGCTGGCTAGGCGAATCCTGAAATTCATCTTTGAACGTCTCGCCAACCTGGAGGACCCTCGCAGAGCTGGGCACCCCCTGATGGGGCAACGATTTGGAGAATTTTGGAGATACCGTGTAGGGGACTACCGGATTCTCTGCAAGATTGACGACGAACGGCTCGTTGTAGTGGTGATTAAGGTTGGGCATAGACGAGAGGTGTATCGTCCTTGAGCTTCGGCAAGACCCAGATCTTTCTTCTTTTCCTTGTGATATTCAGCTGTGCTGTCTTGGTCGCTGCTCAGAACCTGCGCGCCATCTCCGACGCTGTTGACAACCGCTATAACCACCTGCGCACTCTCGAAGCCCAGTTCACGGAAACCTACTCTGGTTCGGGCGCGACGCGCACCGAGAGCGGAACGTTACTTCTAAAGAAGCCCGGGCGCATGCGCTGGGACTACACAGAGCCGCGCCCCAAGATGTTCCTCGCTGATGGCAACACGGCGTGGTTCTACGTCCCGGGCGAGAACCAGGTGAGACGCATGCCGGTAAAGCAGCTCGATGACCTTCGCTCGCCGCTGCGCTATCTGTTAGGCAAGACCAAGCTCGAGAAAGAATTCGACGACCTGCGCATTGCCCAGAATGAAAGGCCGCTGAACGCCGGCGACGTTGTGCTCGAAGGAGTTCCCAAGGGGCTGCGCGATCGTGTTTCACGAACCCTGCTGGACGTGACTCCCACCGGCTACATACAGCGCATCGTGGTCGAGGAGCTGGACGGCTCGGTCACGGAATTCCGCTTTCTTCAGCAGCGCGAGAACGTCGAAATAGCAGATGCGAAATTCCGCTTCACGCCGCCGCCGGGAGTGGAGATCGTCAGCGGGACATTGGACTAGGAGGGGTGTCAGGTATCAGGTGTCAGGTTTCAGGTTTCAGGGATCAGAAAGCGGTCGACGTTCTTTTTGCGAGTGTGCACGGCATTCCGCTCCGATAAGTGCCCAGACACAATTGTTACGTTTTTCTGACGCCAGACACCTGATACCTGAAACCTGACACCTGCTTCCCAGTGCTAGACTAGCCCTAAGTCCAAAGGATTGTTGCCACTGCATGGCCGAATATACCGTCAGATTAGCCGATGAACGAGGGCACCTGCTGGAGCAGGTGGAGCAGGGCGGCTCGGAGAGCGAAATCCGCGACCGCTTCGCCCAGCAGGGCTACCTGGTCTACTCGGTCAAGCCGCGCGGATTACTGGCGGCCGAAAGCGGTTTACCCCGTCGCCGCAAGATCAAGTCAGAGCAGTTCCTCATCTTCAATCAGCAGTTTTTGACCCTGATTCATGCCGGACTGCCGATTATTCAGGGGCTTGAGCTGCTGATGAAGCGGCAGCGTAACCCTTACTTTCGCTCCGTTTTGCAGAACGTGCGCGACCGGGTTAGGGGCGGCGAGCTGCTCTCGCAGTCGTTCGAAGCGCAGAGGGCGTTTCCCAAGGTCTATACCACGACTATTCTCGCGGGCGAGAAGAGCGGCAATCTTGAAGAAGTGATGGGACGCTACATTGCGTTTCAGAGACTGGCCGTGAGTTTTCGTAAGAAGCTGACGGCATCGCTGGTCTATCCGGTGCTCCTGGTGGTGATGCTGGTGGTGATGATGACCTTCCTCATCACCTATGTGGTGCCGCAGTTCGCGAATTTATACCGCCAGCTCGACACCCCTTTGCCTGCGATGACTATGCTTATGCTCTCCATCGGCACACACGCTCAGCAATATGCGCCTTATACAGCGTTGGCGCTGATCGTGGCCGGATTCTTTCTGTGGCGATGGATGAAGAGCGACGCTGGGTCGACTCAGATGGACCGGGTAAAACTGGGTATTCCCCTGATCGGCGATGTCTGGCTGAAGTACCAGGTGGCTGTGTTCTCGCGTATGTTGTCCACACTGCTCTCCGGCGGATTACCGCTAGTGCCGGCCCTGGAAACGTCCGGCGAATCCATGCAGAGCCGCCTCATTGCGCACGGAATCGAGGGAGCGACTGCGCGCGTGCGTGAAGGCCAACCGCTGGCCCGCAGCCTGGAGGTACAAAAGATCTTTCCGGAGATGTCGGTCGAGATGATCGAGGTCGGGGAGTCCACGGGCGCGTTGCCGGCCATGCTCAACTCCGTGGCCGAATTCTACGAGGAGGACGTGCAGACCGCCCTTGCAACCGCCATGGCGTTAATCGAACCGATCATCCTGGTGGTGATGGGCGTGGTCGTAGCCTTCGTGCTCATTTCTTTATACCTCCCAATCTTCAGCTTGGGAGCGGGAGCGATTCATTAAGGAAGTTGTCAGTTGTCGGTTGTCGGTAATTCTTGACCACCGACATAGCCGGCCGGCACGGCAGTAGAGAATCCGGTCTGACAACTGACAACTGAGAGCTGACAACTGGTTTTCAAAATGACCGACAAGAAGTCAATATTCGTGAATGGTGGTAATGGCGCTGTCTTTGCGATTGGCGACGAGATGGCCCATGCCGAAGAGCTGGCGCGTCGCTATCGCTGCGAGTTCGTCGACCTGAAGAGTTTTCATATCCAGCATGAGCTGTTTCGCAAAATCAAAGTGGACCTCATGTTCCGCTACAACTTCGTTCCGCTGCAGGAAACGCAGGACGGCCGGCTGGTCATCGCGATCGCCGATCCCAGCGACCTTCCCTTGCTGGACGAGATCCGCGGGCACCTGGGACGGCGAATCATCACGCGTGTCGCCACCCTCTCGCAGATCAACGATGTACTGAAGAAGAGCGAGCAGTCGCAGCGCGTGCTGGAAGAAGCGGGCGAGAGCTTCGCGCTCGATGTCATCCGCGAGGACGAAAACTCCGACGAGACCATCTCGATCGAGAAACTGACCGGCGAAACCGACATCAGCCCGATCATCCGGCTGGTGGAGACGACGATCTTCACCGCGCTGCAGCGGCGAGCCAGCGATATTCACATTGAAACGCGCGACGACTCGGTCATCGTCAAGTACCGCATTGATGGCGTGTTGCAGCAGGCGATGCAGCCCATCGCAAAAGAGCATCACTCGACCATCATCTCGCGTATTAAGGTGATGAGCGAGCTCGACATTTCCGAGCGCCGGGTGCCGCAGGACGGCCGCTTCCGGGTTCGCTATAACGCGCGCTCCATCGACTTCCGCGTTTCGATCATGCCCTCGATCCACGGCGAAGATGCCGTGCTCCGCGTGCTAGACAAAGAGTCGATGAGTGAGAAGTTTCACAAGCTCACGCTTGACGTGGTCGGCTTTGGCGATGAAGACTTGCACAAGTTCCGGCGGTACATCAAAGAGCCGTACGGGATGGTGCTTGTCACGGGGCCGACCGGCTCCGGCAAAACCACGACGCTATACGCCGCTCTTAACGAGATCAAGAGCGACGAAGACAAGCTGATTACGATTGAAGACCCGGTCGAATATCAAATCGTCGGCATTACGCAAATCCCGGTGAATGAAAAGAAAGGCCTGACCTTCGCCCGTGGCTTGCGCTCGATTCTGCGTCACGATCCCGACAAGATCCTGGTAGGCGAAATCCGTGACAGCGAAACGGCGCAAATCGCCATTAACGCTGCCCTCACCGGACACCTGGTGTTCACCACCGTACACGCCAACAACGTGGTTGACGTGATCGGGCGCTTCCTGAACATCGGCGTCGAAGCCTACAACTTTGTTTCATCTCTGAACTGCATCCTGGCGCAACGCCTGGTGCGGCTCACATGCGAGTTCTGTAAGAAACAGGTCAAGTACTCGGATGAAGAGCTCGAGGCCAGCGGCATGAATCCTGCGGAATGGAGGGATGTGCCGTTTTACGAAGGCGAAGGCTGCATCGAGTGTTCGGGGACCGGCTTCCGGGGAAGGACCGCCATCCACGAGTTGCTGGAGCTGACCGACAACGTGCGTGAGATGATTCTGGCCAAGCGTCCGAGCAGCGAAATCCGCCGCGCCGCGCGCGAAGAAGGCATGCATTTTCTGCGCGAGTCAGCGCTTGATAGAGTGAAGCGAGGCCTGACGACGTTGAAAGAGATCAACAAGGTGACCTTCATCGAAACGGCCCGTTAATTCATGGCGAACATCCACATTCCCCGGCCGCGCGTTGCTTGCGAAGTGAGCGTGGAGCGAGTCGTCGCGGCGCGGGCTGCCGACAAACATGCCGCACTCGAATCCGCTGCGGCTCAGAACCTTCCGTCGGGCGCGCTGACACCCGGACTTCAGCAAGCCAATCTGGCGGCGCGCCAGTCGATCGTCGATGCGCTACACGAGTCGCTCAGCACTGTTGCCGGCCGCTCGCGCGATGTAGTGCTGGTTATTCCCGACGCGACTACGCGCATCATGCTTCTCGAGTTCGATACCCTGCCCGACAAGCTGGAGGACGCCGAAGCCGTCGTCCGCTTCCGGCTCAAGAAGGCACTACCGTTCGACGTCGATCAATCCGCCGTATCGTTCGACCGTCAGGTCGCGGACAATGGTCTGCGCGTGATAGCAGCAGTTACGCCGCGTCCGGTCGTGGAAGAGTACGAGTCTGCGGTGCGCGAAGCTGGTTACAACCCGGGTACAATCATGCCCTCGATGATCGCCGCACTGGGGGCGGTGGATGCAACCCAGCCGGCGATGGTGATCAAGGTGGAAAGCGGGACCACGACTTTCGCCATCGTGGATCAGGGCCATTTGCTGCTTTATCGTGCGCTGGAAAATGGCGGTGCCGCGGTTACCGGCGAGTCGCTGGTCGACGACGTCAACACTTCTCTGGTTTATTTCGAGGACCGATACAAAGTCAGCCTCGAGCGCCTGCTGGTTTCGGGAGTGCTGTCGGGACAAGCCTTGCAGGCAGCTTTTGACGATCGTTCCATCAGAGTCGAAGAACTGGTCTCCAGCTCCGTGGCAGGCGCGGCGGCCGGCAACGTTTCGCGGTCTGCGCTCGCGGGGGTAGCGGGGGCCCTGGTTTCCTGATGCGCATCAATATCAATCTCGCGACCGAGCGCTACGAGACGGTGCGGCAGTACGTGCAGCGCATGCGCACGCTAGTGGCGCTATTGATGCTGGTCGCGGCGGTACTGGTGGGCTACATCCTCTATCAGCGGTCGCACACCCGGGACATCGACTCGAAAATCGCTCAGGCCAAACAGGATCTCACCGAGCTGAATAATGAGAAGGCGCAGGCGCAGGCGATTCTGAACAAGCCGGCGAATCGCGGCATTGCTGATCAATCGGAGTTCCTCAACGAGTTGTTTGCACGCAAGTCGCTGTCGTGGACGGGCATCTTCTCCGAAATGGAACGTATCATGCCCCCCAACATTCATGTAGTTTCGATCAAGCCCGACTACACTCCCAATAATGAGCTGGTGGTCCACATGGTGGTGGCGACCGACTCGCGCGACCGCGCGGTTGAACTGGTGAAGCGCATGGAAAAGTCGCGCCACTTCCGCGCGCCGCAGGTGGTGGCGGAGAACGTTACGACGAACTCTTCTGACCAGGGCGCCGGGCCGGGCAACATTCAGTTCGACATAGCGTCGGTATACATTCCAGCGATGGGCGGCCCCGAGATGGACGAGGAGGCACCTGAGGACCAGAAGAATGCGTCTCCGGCGAAGTCTGCGGGCAAGACTACTGCGGTTCCGCCGGCCCCAGTTCAGAGTGGCGCCAGCACCACTGCCCAGAACCACGCGAGGCAACACTAATGGCCACGGTTCGTGATGTGCGCAGAGCATCGATGCCGATTGTCGCCGTTCTGGCGCTGCTGATTGTGGGCTGCGTGGTGTACATTTTCTCGCCGGCCGGCCGTTCGCGGCAGGCGCGTGAGCGCGAATACGAGCAGTTGCAAGCAGAAGTTGTGGCCAAGCGTCAGGACGTGTTGCCTACTCGCGGCATGGACGGCAAGCTGAAGCAGGCCTCGGTTGACATCGGCGGCTTCTATGACAAGCGCTTCCCGGCCGAGTACTCCACCGTAGCGGAAGAACTGGGCAAAGTCGCGGGCGAAACCGGAGTACACCTTGCCGCAGTCAAGTACGACGACAAAGATGCGGCGATTGAAGGACTGCGCAAGCTGAACGTCGAAATCACGCTCTCCGGCGACTACCTGCAGGAAGTGAAGTTCATCAACGCTCTGGAGCGCGACAAGATTTTCTTCCTGATTGACGGGGTGGCACTTGGCGAGCAGCAGGGAAATGTGCGCCTGCAGTTGAAGCTGGAAACCTACTTGCGCACGGGAGTACTGCCGTCGTGAAGCTGGGTACGGAAAACAAGACGAAGACCATTCTGGCGCTCGTCCTTGGCGTCGTGGCCATCGTCATGGTGGCCTATCAATTTGTGGGGAACGGTGATAATGCCGCCCCCCAGACCCCAGCAACTCCCGCTCCGGCAAAGGCTCCCACAACCAGTGGAGTTGCTGCAAAGAAGAAGCCTGCGGCTGACCGCGCCAAAACTCACCCCCTCCTGGCACAGACTCTGGATCCAACGTTGCGCTTCGACCTGCTGAAGTCCAGCGAAGATGTGACGTACAAAGGATCGGGGCGCAACATCTTCCGCTCGCAAGCGCCGCCGCCGGAGACACCCAACATTGTTAAGCAGCCAATCAATACCGGGCCGCCACCGCCGCCGCCACCGCCGCCGATCAACTTGAAACTGTATGGCTACGCCCAGCGCAAGAACGGCGAGGCGAAGCGGATCTTCCTCAGCTCCGGGGAAGACATCTTCGTTGCCAAAGAAGGTGACATCGTCAACCGGCGCTATCGCATCCTGAAGATCAACAACAATTCCGTCGAGGTGGAGGACGTGCTGACCAACAACCGCCAGACGCTTTATCTGACGCAGGGCTGAATGGCAGCAATTGGCAATTGGCACTTGGCAATGAAAGAAGTTATGAGAGGGCACGGCTTCGCAACCTGTTAAGAAACCCGATTGAGGCTCGATTCTTGATGTTCCGTTGTACTCAACCCGAAGAACCTGGTCGCCGCAGGCGGCGCGACTCCGGCCACTTATTGCTGGCTATCCTGCTAATGGTGGCCCTGATGGTCATCGCTGCTACCTACGAGGCGCCGCGGTTTATTCAACAGATGAAGCGCGACCGCGAAGAAGAGATGATCCATCGCGGCACGGAATACGCGCGAGCCATCAAGAAGTATTACAAAAAGCTCGGGCAGTATCCCACGACCATCGAGCAGTTGGAGAGCACCACCAACATCCGCTTCCTGCGCAAGCGCTACAAAGATCCACTAACCAAAGACGGCAAGTGGACGCTGCTGCACTACACCGACGTCGCCAGCACATTCACCGGCGCGGGCGGGCCGGGAATCCCTGCTGCCACGCTCGGCAGCCAGGGCCAGCAGACGCAAGGAACGCCGCTAGGACAACAGAGTTCGTCGCCCTTTAGCTCGAGCCTGGGATCTTCGACACCAACCACCTCAGGCGGGGTCGGAACATCGAGCTTTGGGAGCAGCAATTCTCAGTCGGCCGTAACGACCCAAGGCGGGATATTCTCGCAGCAACAGCAGAGTGCTTCCGGCACTGGCCAGCAGACAACGGGTGGCTCGACTTTCGGAGGTTCCACGGGAGCGAACACCAATTCGGGAGCCAACTCCACGAATACCGCTGGAGGCGCCCTGGGGGGCGGTACAGGCACAGGATCCGGCGCGGATTCGAATAATGCGAACGGGGCAACTACCGTTCTGGGAAACCAGGCTTCTGGAAATCAGACGTTCGGTGCGGGGGCCATCATGGGCGTGGCCAGCAAAAGCAAGGATCCGACCATCAGGATCTACAACAAGAAGAAGACGTACGACGAGTGGCAGTTCATCTACAACCCAATAATGGACCAGGCCAACGTGCTTTTGAAAGGACCGTATTCGCCGAGTACGCTCGTGAGTTCCAACATCGGCACCCCGGCCGGGCAGCAAAACCAGCAGCAGCAGAGTCCATTCGGGCAGCAGCAGCCCAGTGGCCTGGGCAGCCAGCAGCCCGGCGGCTTTAATAATCAGCAGCCGGTCCCGCCCGGCGGGCAGCAATTCCCGCCTGACCAGAATCACTGAGCCAACTGCGAGCTTCGAGCCGCGAGCTTCGAGCCGCGAGCTTCGAGCCGCGCCAGTTTTAGGCTATTAGCTCGATGCTCGCAGCTAGTTGCTAATTGCTAGTTGCTAATGGCTGATGTAGCATTGCCCGTCGATCACGACGCCAGCCCAGAAAGCCTGAAAATTAGGGAAGTCGCGCCGGTTTGTGATTGGAATCACAGATTGCCGTGACCCTCGCACGTCATGCTGAGCCGTTGAAGCTGCTACAACTTCTGAGTACACCAGAAGGTTTAGCGCGACCCGGGTCGAGGCAAGCAAATACCCGGTCCGATGGCGGGGAGTACCCTGTCAGAGAGGCATTGAATGCCCGAGGAAACCAAAGGGCCCGAACCAGTCTCCCCCTCGCCAGAGGGCACGGCAGTGCCCGCGCCAACAGCGCCTCCAGCGAAGCCTGAATCTCCCGTAGGACAGCCCGAACCAAGCGAAGCCGTGGCATCCGTCAAGCCGGCTGAGGCCGCGGCGTCGGCGCCAGCGGCGAAAGCAGCCGATGCTGTGAAACCTGCTGACTCGGCCGCGGCGAAACCGGCTGCTCCAGCCGCGGCGAAACCCGCTGCTCCGGCGGCTGCCAAGCCGGCTGCTCCAGCGAAGCCCGCTGGGCCAGTGCCCGAGCCGTGGAACTCCGATCTGGTTGCCAAGCTGAAGAAGCAATATGGCTCCGGCATTCGCGAGGCCAACACTTACGTCGGGCAGAAATATCTGCTGGTCGACGACGGGATCGTCTTCGAAGTCCTGAGCCGGATGCGCGACGACGAGCAATACGACTACTGCGTTGACATCACCGCCGTGCACTGGCCCAAGCGCGAGCGGCCGTTCGACATCGTTTACATCCTCTACTCGTTCCAGCGCAACGAGCGCGTGCGCATCAAGGCGCAGATCGCCGAAGGCCAGCACCTGCAGACGGCGGTCAATTTGTGGCCGACAACGAATTGGCTGGAGCGCGAAGTGTTCGACATGTTTGGCATTGTTTTCGACGGACACCCCGACCTAAAGCGCATTCTGCTGCCCGACGGATGGAAGGGCCATCCGCTGCGCAAGGACTACGACATTCTGCTGCAGGATAAAGAATGGGTGCAGATCAACCTGGGCATCGAGAGTGGACAATGAGCAACGGCAGCTTCAACCGACCCGATCTGCTCGACCTCGATACCAAGCAAGACACCTTCCTCGATACAACCGAAATGGTCCTCAACATGGGACCACAGCATCCGTCGACGCACGGCGTGCTGCGCGTGATTCTCAAGCTGGACGGTGAGAAGGTACTCGGCACCGAGTGCATCATCGGATACCTGCATCGTGGCGTTGAGAAAATCGCCGAGAACCGCACCTACGCGATGTTCAATCCCTACGTCGATCGCATGGACTACGTCGCGGCGGTCTCGAATGGGCTGGGCTACTGCGAAACCGTCGAGAAGCTGTTGGCGGTGGAAGCGCCACCGCGCGCGCAGTATATCCGCGTGCTCATGACCGAGCTGTGCCGCATTGCCAGTCACCAGGTCTGGCTAGGTACGCACGCTCTCGACATCGGAGCGCTAACGCCGGTCTTCTACGCATTCCGTGATCGCGAAGAGATCCTGAAGATCTTTGAGAAATATTGTGGCGCCCGCCTGACGACACATGCGTTCCGCATCGGCGGGTGCCTTTACGAAACCTATGACGGTTTCGAGCAGGACGTGAAGACGTTCTGTGAGAAGTTTCTGCCCAAACTCGATGAATACGAAGAACTGCTCACCACCAATCGCATCTGGGTTTCGCGCACCAAGGGTGTTGGCATTCTCAATGCCGAAGACTGCGTCGCGTTGGGAGTGACCGGTCCAGTGCTCCGCGCCAGCGGTTTGGAGTGGGACCTGCGCAAGAAGCAACCCTACGAGGCTTACAAAGACTTCCAGTTCGATATTCCCACTGGTGTGAACGGCGATACTTATGACCGGTATCTGGTGCGGATCGAGGAGATGCGGCAGTCGGTACGCATCCTGCAGCAGGCGATTGAGAACATTCCCAGCGGGCCGATCATGGCCAAGGTTCCCAAGGTGATCAAGCCTGCGCCGGGCGAGGTTTACCACTCAATTGAGGCTCCCAAAGGCGAGCTGGGATATTACATCGTGAGCGACGGCTCGACCCAGCCGTATCGGGTGCGCGTGCGACCGCCCTCGTTCGTCAACCTGCAGGCGCTCGACAAGATGGTGCGCGGCATGTTGGTGGCTGACGTGGTCGCGGTGATTGGCACGCTCGACATCGTGCTGGGAGAGGTGGATCGGTGAGGTAGAGCTGGCCTTCAGGCCAGCGTTGGTACTGAGAGTTTGAAAGGGCACGGCTTTAGCCGTGCCGCAGCAGGCGTAGAGTAATCGGGCTTTTAGCCCCTGAGGGAATTCGTGAAGCCAACGCGCGAACACGCCACCAACAACAAGCAGACGTACTTAGTGACGGCTCTGCGTACCCGGGAAGCCTCAGGACGAATTACCTCAGCGGCTAAAGCCAGCGAGGGAAGAAATTCTTGTCGGCACGGCTGAAGCCGTGCCCTTTCAAAGCACGTAATGGATGCTGATTTTGGCTAATTGTTAACAATGCTAGACGCAATCAAAAGCTACTTGAGTTCAAACGTCACCCCGGGCGAAGCCGGCAGCGTCTTCTGGGCCACGATCTACGTCCTGGCTATCACTGTGGGCGTCTCGCTGGCCGTGATCGCGATGAACTGGCTGGAGCGCAAGATTCTGGCGCACATGCAGATTCGCCTCGGCCCCATGCGGGTAGGCCCGCACGGTTTGTTGCAGCCCTTCGCCGACGCGCTGAAGCTGCTGATCAAGGAAGACATCATTCCCGATGGCGCCGACAAGATCGTGTTCTGGATCGCGCCCGTCTTCGTGATGATGACGGCGTTCACCACGTTCATCGTCGTGCCCTTCGGGCGCACCCATGCCGTGACCGACATGAACATCGGCATTCTGTTCATGCTGGGCGTGTCGTCGTTGGGCGTGCTGGGCGTCATTATGGGCGGCTGGGCGTCGAATTCCCACTATCCGCTGATGGGCGCGCTGCGCTCGGGCGCGCAGATGGTGTCGTACGAAGTGGCCATGGGCCTGGCAATCATCTCGGCCATACTGATGACCAGCCTCGGCGCTACAGGAACCGGGACCTTAAGCATGATCGGCATTGTGCAGGCGCAGGCCGATCAGCACACCTGGTTCGTCTTCAAGATGTTCCCCTTGGGACTGATAGCGTTTGTCGTGTTCGCCATCGCCATGGTGGCGGAAACCAATCGCGCGCCGTTCGATCTTCCCGAAGCTGAGTCGGAGCTGGTCGCCGGCTTCATGACCGAATATAGCGGCTTCCGCTGGTCGCTCTTCTTCCTGGCGGAATACGCGGCCATGTTGGCAGTCTCGTCGATCGCCGTGACGCTATGGCTTGGCGGATGGATGCGGCCCTTTCCCAACTGGTTGAGCGGCTCGGCCTGGGACCTGGCGTTCTCGTTCGTTCCAGGTCTGACGTTCCTCGGGCTGGCAGCAATGTGTTTTCTCGGAACGGTTCGCATGCCGAAGATTCCGCAATTCAAGATTCAGACTATCGGGCTGGCTGCATTCGGAGCACTTCTCGCATTTGTCGGACTGTTGCTGTTTGCTCCGGGCGTGCGCGAGCGTTCGCAAGACATCTTCTGGTTTGTCGCCAAAGTCGCATGCTTTATGTACCTGTATATCTGGTATCGCGGAACGTTTCCGCGCTACCGCTTCGACCAGCTCATGAAAGTCGGCTGGAAGATACTGCTGCCGGTCAGCCTGGGCGTTCTGATCGTGACGGCGATAGTCGGCGTTCGGCAGGAGTTGTGGGCGGCGCTCACGGGGGTGACACGGTGAGCGCACGGGTAGAGCTGGCCTTTAGGCCAGCGTCCAGACCGCTTGAGAATGCAGGGGCTTCAGCCCCGGAAGTGTCGTCGGCTAAAGCCGACTCAGGATGTAGAAATCTGCGCGGGGACGCCGCCCTGAAGGGCAGCTCTACCCGGGAGGTCGAGCTATGAGTCTTCCGCCGCTGCTGCGCAAAGTGTTTCTGGTTGACCTGATCAAGGGTATGGGCGTGACCTTCCGCAATCAGTCGGAAGCGGAGCGCGTGACCGAGCAGTATCCGCTGGAGCGTCCTGAGGTTTACGAACGTTTCCGTGGACAGCCGCGGTTGAAGGTGAACCCGGAAACGGGCGAGTCGCTGTGCATCGTGTGTAACCTGTGCGCGCTGGCCTGCCCGGAGCAGTTGATCGTCGTCAAGGGCGAGCGCAATCCGGTGACCAAGCGCAAATACCCGGTCTCGTGGACCTACGACCTGAGCCGCTGCATGTTCTGCGGCCTGTGTGCCGAGGCGTGTTCGACCGATGCGCTCGAGCTGACGCAGGACTACGAGATGGCGCTCTACAGCCGGGAGGGCATGGTGCTCGATCAGGCGGCACTCGAACGCGGACCCGAGCCCGTGACGTACGCGAAGTAGCTTTGAAAGGGCACGGCTTCAGCCGTGCCGTAACAGGCGTAAAGAAGCAGGGCTTTAGCCCCTGAGGAAATGAGACTTTGAAACCCACACGTGAGCACGCGACCAACAACAGGCAGACCTATTTCGTTACTGCCTCGACTTGGCAACGCCGTGCGGTTTTCAACAATGCACAGTGGGCGGAACTCTTCCTGGAAACGCTGCTGTCGTATCGCGGAAGAGCATATTCCTTGCACGAATACGTTTTGATGCCCGATCACTTCCACGTCCTAATTACCCCAGTTGTCACGCTGGAGCGGGCAGTTCAGTTCGTGAAAGGTGGGTTCTCGTTCCGCGCAAAAAAAGAACTCCACAGCTCGATGGAAATCTGGCAACGCGGATTTTCCGACCATCGCGTTCGCGATTGGGAGGACTACGACGTTCATGTCGGATATATCTACCGTAATCCGGTCGGACGAAAGTTGGTCGAGAGGGCCGCGGAGTATGAGTATTGCTCGGCATTTCCAGGAAGCCTGAAAGACGAAGTACCTCAGTGGCTAAAGCCACTGCACAAGGAGCGGCTTGGCGGCACGGCTGAAGCCGTGCCCTTTCAAAGCTTGTAAACTGTTTTGGCTAATTACTAATGACTAATCGTTAATTACTGATTTTATGACACCGGTCGCGACATCATTTTTCTTCTACCTGTTGGCGTTCACGGCGATTGTTTCCGCCATTGCGGTGATCACCCGGCGCAATCCGGTACATGCAGCGCTGTCGCTGATCGTCACGCTGCTTTCGCTCGCTGGGCTTTACCTGATGCTGTACGCCCCATTCGTAGCCGGCGTACAGATCGTGCTGTATGCCGGCGGCATTATGGTGCTCTTCCTGTTCGTCATCATGCTGGTGAACCTGGAGAAGAACATTCGCGAATACCAGTGGAACAAGCAGTGGATGGTAGGCACCGTCGCTGCGGTGGTGCTCGGCGGATTGCTCCTGTTTGTCTATCAACGAGGGTACGACATCTTCCCCAAGGCATTTGCCGGACTGCCGGAAGGGCAGAACACGCAACAGATAGGCATCTGGCTTTACGGCAATTACATGCTGCCGTTTGAAATCGCGTCGCTGCTGCTGCTGGTGGCCATCGTAGGTGCGGTGGTCATGGCGAAGAAGAGGATCTGAGATGGCTGAGATCAGCACACTGCATTACCTGGTACTGGCGGCGGGGCTGTTCATGATTGGCGTGATCGGGGTGCTGACGCGCCGCAACGTGATCATCATTCTGATGTCGATTGAGCTGATCCTGAACGCCGTGAACCTGAACCTGGTGGCGTTTTCACGCCTGTACGGGCTGCATGGACAGATCTTCGCCATCTTCGTCATCACCGACGCTGCGGCTGAAGCCGCGGTCGGCCTGGGCATCATCATCGCCTTCTTCCGCAACAAGGAGACGGTGAACGTGGACGAAGTGGATTTACTCAGATGGTAGAGCCCTGGCGGAAATAGGGGCCCTTCGACTCCGGTCGCACAAAACGCGACCTCCGCTCAGGATGACAAGGTGTTGATTTTGCTAATTGCTAATTGCTAATTGCTAATTGTATCTTCTTAGACCACATCTGGTTGATACCGCTGTTCCCCGCGTTCGGCGCGGCGTGCATGTTTTTCTTTGGACGCCGGCTGCAGAAATCCATGGTCAACGGAATTTGCGTAGGCATGGTGGTGCTGGCCTTTGCCTGGGCGTGTCTCGCGGTCTGGCAGTACACCGGCTACGCCGCGGCGAATCACGGGCAGCCATTCGAGAAGGTGCTCTACAACTGGCTCGGCACGGGTGACAACAGCCTCACCTACATCACCCACATGGGGCAGCCTGCGCAGTTCCGCGCCGACGTCGGCTTTTTGCTTGATCCGCTGTCGTCGGTCTGGTTGTTGTTCGTCACCTTCGTGGGAATGCTGATCCACATTTACTCGATCGGCTACATGGGACACGAAGGCGGCTACTACCGCTTCTTCGGCTACATGAACCTGTTCATGTTCTCCATGCTGACGCTCGTCCTGGGCAACAACTATGCCCTGATGTTCGTTGGTTGGGAGGGCGTCGGACTGTGTTCGTACCTGCTCATCGGTTTCTACTTCCAGCGGCACTCTGCCTCGACCGCAGCGAACAAGGCATTCATTACAAATCGCATTGGTGACGCCGGATTCCTGCTCGGCATGTTTACCATCGCCTGGTACTTCGGCTCAGTGCAGTACACGCAGGTGAATGCGCTGGCGCGCAGCGGAGTTATCTCCATCGGCGATCCGTGGATCACTACAGCGTGCCTCCTGCTGTTCATCGGCGCTTGCGGCAAATCGGCGCAATTCCCGCTGCATGTCTGGCTGCCGGATGCGATGGAAGGCCCGACGCCCGTCTCCGCCCTGATCCACGCCGCGACCATGGTGACTGCCGGCGTGTACATGGTGGCGCGGTCGAATGCGCTGTTTGTGCTGGCTCCGAATGCGATGAAGACAGTCGCCATTGTTGGCGCCCTGACCGCGATCTTCGCCGCGACCATCGGTTTGGTGCAGAACGATATCAAGCGCGTGCTGGCGTATTCCACGGTTTCGCAGTTGGGCTACATGTTCTTAGCGCTGGGCGTGGGCGCCTTTGCCGCGGGTGTCTTCCACGTCTTCACCCACGCGTTCTTCAAGGCGCTGCTGTTCCTCGGCTCAGGCTCGGTGATTCACGCCATGAGCGGCGAGCAGGATATGCAGCACATGGGCGGCCTGCACAACAAGATCAAGACCACCTTCGGGACGATGCTGGTCGCTACACTGGCCATCTCAGGGATTCCCGGCTTCGCGGGCTTTTTCTCGAAGGACGCCATCCTGTGGGAGACCTGGTCGCGCGAGGGTGGAGCGTACCGCTACCTGTGGTACATCGCGTTCCTGACCGCGCTCATGACGTCGTTCTACATGTTCCGGCTGATGTACCTGACGTTCTGGGGCAAGCCGCGCATGTCGCATGACGTGGAGCACCACATTCACGAGTCGCCTAAATCAATGACGGTGCCGCTGGTGATCCTGGCGATCTGTGCTGTGGGAGCGGGCTGGCTGGGCCTGCCGCATAGTCTCGGCGGCACGAATCGATTTGAGAAATTCCTGGAGCCGGTATTTGCCCAGGAAGCTGGGGTTCTGGAACAAGGCGGCAAGGCTGCGCAGGTGGTCGCCGGCGAGAAGCAAGTCGAACACACCGATCCGCTGGAGTATGTGCTGATGTTCGCCTCGGTCGGCGCGGCGGTACTTGGCTGGTGGTTGGCGAAGCGTGCGTATGAGAAGGCCGACAAGGGCTATAAGGAGCCGATCCAGGAGATTTCGCCGCGGTTCTATAAGACGCTGTTCCGCAAGTACTACATCGATGAGTTCTACGACTGGTTCATCACCGGTCGCCAGAAGCTCCTCCCGGTGCGCTTGGGGGCCATGGGACTGGGTGAGGCGTTGTGGAAGTTCGACTCCGACGTGATCGACGGGACGGTGAATGGCGTTGGTTGGTCCACGCGCGAGAGCGGAACGGTTTCAACCTGGTGGGACAAGTGGATCATCGACGGGCTGTTGGTGAATGGAGTCGCGATGGTCACGCGCATGGCATCGTACCCGGTGCGAGTCATTCAGTGGGGTCTAGTGCAGTGGTACGCGTTGGTCATGGTCGGTGGACTGGTGTGTTTCGTGGTGTATTACGTCGTGCGGTGGTGAGTAGCAATTAGCAGCTAGCAATTAGCAATTAGCAAAGGCTATTCAGTGCGAAATTTGCGGACACCGTTGAGAGTGCGTAGCTGCAGTCCCGCTGGGCGGGACGGAAGAGCCTAGCCCAGCGCTTCAGCGCTGGGTAGGCCGAGCAAACGAGCGAGAGTCCCGTAGGGACGGCAGAACTGCAGGTCCTTCGACTCGGATGGCAACGGAAGCTGTCCTCGCTCAGGATGACAAGATTCTTGATCGGGCAGGAAGCTGGCGGCTGGTAGCTGGAAGCTAAGAGCCAATAGCCAACAGCGAAGAGCATCTTAAAAATGTATAACCACATACTTTCGATCGTCTTATTCACGCCGCTGGTGGGCGCCATCCTTCTGCTGTTCATGCCGAAGGAGAACAAGGACGCCATCCGCTGGGTGGCCAACATCTTTGCCATGCTCGGCTTCGCCGTATCGTTGCCGCTGGTGCCGTGGTTCTGGGCGCTGAAGGACCGGGCTGGCTTCCAATTTGTCGAAGGCTCGCCCAACAACTGGATCCCCACGATCGGCGCCGGCTACGTGCTCGGCATCGACGGCATCTCGTTCCTGCTCATCATGCTAACCACGCTATTGGGAGCGATCTCGATCTTGTCATCGTGGGATGCCATTCAGGACCGGGTGAAGGAATACTACGTCTGGTTCCTGGTGCTGCAGACCGGCATGCTTGGCGTCTTCATGGCCAATGACTTCTTCCTCTTCTTTGTATTCTGGGAGGCCATGCTGGTGCCGATGTACTTGTTGATCGGCATCTGGGGCGGACCGCGCAAGCTCTATGCGGCGATCAAGTTTTTCCTGTACACCTTGTTCGGCTCGGTGCTGATGTTGCTGGGCATCCTGTTCCTGTATTTCCATCACCACACGCTCACTGGCGTCTACACCTTCTCGATTACCGAGTTGTACACGACCGCTCCGAAGATCGCGGGCTCAGCAGCGATCTGGTTGTTCTTCGCCTTCTTCCTCGGCTTCGCCATCAAAGTCCCGATGTTTCCGTTCCACACCTGGCTACCGGATGCGCACGTGGAAGCGCCAACCGCAGGCTCAGTGATTCTGGCGGGCGTCCTGCTGAAGATGGGGACGTATGGCTTTATCCGCTTCTCGCTACCATTCTTCCCTGGTGTGGCGATGACGCCCTGGGTGCGGGAACTGCTCATCACGCTGTCGATCATCGGCATCATCTATGGTGCGCTGGTCTCGCTGATGCAGAAGGACATGAAGAAGCTGGTGGCGTATTCGTCGGTCAGCCACCTGGGCTTCTGCACACTGGGCATCTTCGCCTGCAACCCCGCCGGGTTGAGCGGGTCGATCATTCAGCAGATTAACCACGGCGTCTCCACGGGAGCGCTGTTCTTGATCGTCGGCATTCTGTACGAGCGGCGGCACACGCGCGAGATCGCGGAGTACGGCGGCATCTCGAACATCATGCCGGTATACGCCACCATTACCCTGATAATGTTCATGTCATCGATGGGATTGCCGCTGCTGAACGGCTTCGTCGGCGAGTTCACCATCCTTCAGGGCACGTTCATGGAGAACAAGCTGTGGGCGGCCTGGGCGGTTCCGGGCGTGATTCTGGCGGCGGCGTACCTGCTGTGGCTGTACCAGCGGGTGTTTTTCGGGGCGAATAACAATCCCAAGAACGCGAACCTGAAGGATCTGTCGGCGCGCGAGCTGGCGACATTTGTTCCACTCGTCATACTGGCCTTCGCCATCGGCCTCTATCCCAAGCCGCTCTTCCAAATTCTGTCTACGCCGGTGAACAACCTGGTGGCGACAGTGAGGCCGGATTATCCCGGACTGCAGAAGCCGGTGGTGGCTGCGAAGCCGGTGCCGGAAGATCGCTCTTCGCCAGAAGATCGCTCTTCGCTTTTCGCTCTTCGCTCTTCGCCAGAGTCGAAACAACGCACTACGCCATTGGCTGCTAGTCCTTCGCGAGAGGCTAGGCAGGAGCAGCGATGAGAAATTACGAAGACCTGGAAGTCTGGCGAAAGGCGCATGTACTGACGATTCAGCTGTACAGAATCACAGAGAGCTTTCCACGCGCCGAAATGTTCGGCCTGACTTCGCAGATTCGCCGAGCTGCAGGTTCGATTGGCGCCAACCTTGCCGAAGGTTGCGGCCGATGGGGGGAAGCCGAGCTTGCCCGCTACGTCCAGATTGCGATGGGCTCTGGCAGTGAGTTACAGAATCACCTTCGTTTGGCCAAAGACTTGGGGTTTGTCTCCGAAGCAGACTACAGAGCCTCGATGAAAGCCATTGTCGGCGTGCGCCAGATGCTGACCGCGCTCCTGCAAACTCTGCGACATATACGCAAGGTTCCGAACTCCGTTCCGGGTCTGGCGAAAAGCGAAAAGCGAATGGCGAATGGCGAGATCGCGAATGGCGAACGGCGAATGGCGAAAAGCGGAGCGGCACTGTGACCTCCATCACCCAATACTTCTCACGAGCGGATTACGTACTGGCGCTGCCGATGCTGCTGCTGACGCTGTTCGCTCTCGGCATTCTACTGATCGACCTGCTGCTTCCGAAAGAGTGGAAGCGGCTGAATGCCATCACTGCGCTCATCGGCCTGGCTTTCTCGGCGGCTGGTGTGGGCAAGCTGCATTACGCGTACCACGTTGCAGAGGCCAAGGGCGCAGGCGTCGCGGCGTTCACCGGCTTCAATGGTTCGCTGATGATGGATCGCTTTGCGCTCTACTTCTTCTACCTTTTCCTGATTGGAGCCGCGATCGCGGTGCTGATATCTGTCCGCTACATGGAGATCGAGCACGAGAGCCATGGTGAGTTCTACGCGCTGCTGCTGCTGTCCGTTGTTGGCATGATGTGCATGGCCGCAGGCTACGACATTGTGCTGCTGTTCATTGGCCTGGAGCTGATGGCGATCTCGACCTACGTGCTGGTCGGCTTCCTGCGCCGCGATAAGCGCTCGAACGAAGCTGCGCTGAAGTACCTGCTGCTGGGGGCATTTTCCTCCGGCATCTTCGCCTACGGCTTGTCGTTGTTTTACGGCGTGAGCGGAAGCACCAACCTGGGACAGATCGGACAAAAGTTACAGCAGGACCTGGCAACGAGGCCGAACGATCCGGTGGTGATCTTCGCACTGCTCGCAACCGCTACCGGGTTGCTGTTCAAGATTGCGGCGGTACCCTTCCATCAGTGGGCGCCTGATGCCTACGAGGGTGCGCCGACCAGCGTGACAGGGTTCATGTCCGTCGCCGTCAAGGCCGCCGGATGGGCGATGTTATTGCGCATCTTTTTGGCGATGCTTTATCCGTTGCGCACAATGTACGTGCCGCTTCTGATCTTCGTTTCCATCGCCACCATGACAGGCGGCAATCTGGCGGCTATCACCCAGACGAATACCAAGCGGCTGCTGGCGTATTCTTCGATCGCGCACGTCGGCTACATGTTGCTGGGCCTGGTAGCCAGCGATGGGACGAACAATTCCACCGGCATCGTCGCGATTCTCATTTACCTGCTGGTCTACACCTTCATGAACCTGGGCGCGTTCGCGGTGATTACCTCGCTGCGGCGGCGCAACATTATCGGGGACCAGATCGACGACATCGCCGGGCTTTACTACAAAGCCCCAACCGAATCCGTTCTGATGCTGATCTTCCTGCTGTCGCTTGCGGGCATTCCCCCGCTGGCCGGCTTCTGGGGCAAGTACTTCATCTTCCTGGCCCTTATTCAAACCGGGCATTATGTGCTGGCGTCGATCGGTGTACTGTACGCGGTGGTTGGGCTCTACTATTACATGCGCATCGCAAATGCCATGCTGATGAAGCCGGCGGTAGATTCCGTGCCGGTCAAGCTCGGCCCAGGCATGCGGTTGGCGCTGACGATCACTGCGGTAGCAACCGTCGGTATCGGCGTCTTCCCGAACTTCTTCATCTGGGCGGTGAACTGGTCGCTGGGGCTGACGCAGGCATCGCATGTAGCAAGTTTGTTGCGATAGGGTAGAGTGGGCCTGAAGGCCCGCTCTACCTACTTCGCTGCCGCTGACGGCTTCAGCACGATTACCAGCACTCGCCCATCGGACTTGATCTCGCCGCCCGTCGCGGTGAACGTCTGCTTGACGGGATTTGGCCGATCCATGTACGACATGGCTTGCACCCATCCCGCCTGTTGCAGCGTCGCGCCGATGAAATCGCGCTCCTTATCCACATCAGGGTCGATCTTATGCGTAATCGCGTTCGCGCTACGCTGATCGCGCTCTATGCCAATATCGTGGGTTCCGGCGCCCGCCCACAGTGTCTGGTTCTGTGGGCCTTGGAAGGGAGCCTTCCAGATGCGGAAGTGATTGCGCTCCTGAGCTACCTGCACGGCCTGAGCGTTCTCGTAGCCAAAGTCCTGGGCGCGGCCGAACAAATAGAGGATACTCATGGGCACTGTGACATAGACGTTCTTCTGCAACGTGGCGAGCAGCGCACTTACAACCGCGTCCTGGTTCGTCTTGTCGGCAACGACCCAGCCGGCTGCTTTGAATGCGTCTTTGACCTGATCCTGGGTACCTACAAGAACGAAGTTCACCAGATCGCCAGGATTGCCGCCCTCCGGCTTGTCTGAGACGCGGGCGGGCAGTTCCTTCTGCAAGCTGGTAAACAGCGGCTGAAAATCGTATTTGGCAGAACTGGCGGCCGCCCCGCTTGCGACTTGCGTAGCTGCCGGAGTGCGCTCGATTTTTGCCTCAAACTTGCCACTGGTCGGCTTCGAAAATTCCCCTTGATTGACGCCCAGGAACAGCCGCCCAGCAGCCGGAACCGTGACGGTTCCGGCTGCACCAATCAGGAACGGCAGAGCAGCCGGATCGTTTCCCACTTTTCCGACTAGCGCTCCTCGTCCCGCGCTCGGGACGCTGAGAGCAAGGACTGTGTCTTTCCAGCCCCGCTCCGCGCCAGCAGGTCCAACGCCGCTCTTATCAGAGAAATCGACCGTACCGCTGGCCGTGATGTGCAACTTGTCACCGGCGTTTACGTCAATGCCGGTGTCGGTCCACGGAACATTGCTCGCAACCGTGACGGTCTTGCCGTTGGCTATTGCCCATGCAGGCAGAGCCAGCCCGGAAACAGATACGAGAAGCGCAATGCCGAGCAAGACCGCCAGAGCTGGACTCAGGATGGTTCGATGCAACTTCGTCAACTTGCCTTTCATTGTCTTTAACCTCGATGACGAAACGAGGTTGCGCAGTCGGCTATCGCGTCGCCTCGCTGAAGGCCATTTGCCCGAGGTACATCGGGTGCGAAACCCGCGGAGAGTCGCTCGGTCCATACGTGGGATAAGGCGTGTTCTGGGCCTTAATCGGGAAACCCCACACATATCCATTCCGCATATCGACCACGATCTTCCCCCAGGTCTGCGTGCCGTCAGGCTTGCGTAGGGTCACGGTTCCCGGTTCGATGTGGAAGGGATAGGGGGTGCTATCCTGCGCGAACACGGGTTGTGGCCGAACTACGGGGCGAAACACGAGCACGCCCAGAAAAGTGACAATCGTCAAGAGGAGGAGCTTGGTTAACCAATCGAATCGCATTAGGGTTCTCCGGCTGCACGGTGGCGCAGCTTTCTGATTGCAGAGCGATTCTAAGCGAGAAACCGGGGCGCCGGGAAGATTCCGACAGGGACTATCAACTACGACTTCTTCATCGTTGAAGGGGGAAGAGGAACCTCAGCATCGGCGCGACCCGCTCGGCCCAGGCCCATTCGGTGTGTTCAGCGCCTTCAGCCTCCATGTAGCCCAGATCCTCTCCCTCGCGCCAGTCCTTCTGCTCCAGTGCCTTCTTGAGAAGCCGGACATCAGGCAACGCCCGCCGACTTTCGTTGGTGCCAATGTCGAGCCAGATGCGCTGCCCCGTGTTACGCCGCAGTTGCGACACCGTCTTCACTATGGCGCGCCCGTGCCACCACACGGAGGGCGACAGGATGGCCAGCTTGCCGAAAATCTCGGGATAACGAAGCCCAAGATACATAGACACGAGCCCGCCGAGCGACGAGCCGCCCATACCGCAATTCGCGCCGGAGATGAGCACGCGATACTTGCGCGCGATGAACGGGCGCAACTCCTCGACCAGCATCTGCCCGTAAGCGTCGGCGTGGCCTCCACCAAGGCGGCGGTCTTCCACGGGCGTGTACTCGTCGATGCGGTGCTCGCCGGTGTTGTAGATGCCGACCATCACCAGCGGCTCAATCTCGCCCGCCAGGATCAACGCGTCGGCGGTTTCGCCCAGCCGCCAGTAGTTGCCTTTGATGAAGGAAGTCTCAGGATCGAAGAGGTTTTGCCCATCCTGCATGAACAGTACGGGGAACAGGCGCTCCACTTCCACCGCGTACATGGGCGGAACGTAGACAACGAAATCATGCCTATCGTCGACCAGGGCCGATTCGAACTGGTTATGCTTGAAGAGCCTGAACTTCAGGTCACTCGCGGCCGTGAAGGCCGGCGCCATCGCAGCAGTGGAGTCGGGGAGGATCGATTCTGTCGCCATTCCTGTAGTATTGTGTCTTTCTCTGGCACGAGCTCCGCCCTGCGCCCGACGGCTGGGCCGTCGAGTTTGCGAGCCGGAGCTTGGTGGTCTGCGAGGCACCCTAGTTCAAAAGTGGTGTCTTAGATTAGCAGACGCAATTTTCGTACAGCAAAAACTTTCCCTACGAGGCTTTCAACTTGCATCGCGAATATCACAGATGGTGGTCCAAGGACCTGAACCGGGATATGGAACTGCTCAGTTTCGGGCACGCCGGAACCAAGGTGCTCGTTTTTCCAACTTCAATGGGCAGGTTCTTTGAATATGAAGACAACAAGATGGTTGCCAGCGTGGCTGATCGCCTGGAAAACGGCCAGCTTCAGATCTACTGCGTCGACGGCATCGACCTGGAGAGCTGGTACAACAAAAGCGCCCATCCTTACTGGAGAGTGCAACGCCACCTGCAGTACGAGCGTTACATCATCAACGATGTTTTCCCGCTGATGTGGGACAGGAACTGGACGCCGCGAACCATCGTCACCGGCTGCAGCTTTGGCGCCTTCCACGCTTTGAATTTTGCCTTCCGCCACCCCGAGATGGTCACCGGCTGCGTCACCATGGCTGGGTCGTTCGACATCCGCCGTTACCTGAACGGCTGGTACAGCGATGACGTCTACTTCAACAACCCGGTCGATTACCTCGCCAACTGCACCGATGGATGGAAGTACAACCACATCCGAACGGTTCTCGCCACAGGCGAGTGGGACATGTGCTGGAACGACAACGAGCACATGGCCGGGATCATGCGTGGAAGCGGTATCCGGCACGAGCTGTACGTCTGGGGCGACCGCAGCTACCACGACTGGCCCTGGTGGCGGCCCATGGCGAGGGCGTATCTGGAGTAGGGAGGGGGCAGAGTGTGCAGGTCTCGGGCTCTCTGGATCACGTTTGTCTGTGTGATTTCGGCAGGCTTCGCACCGTGCCAGGATTTCAAGGTTGATGCGTACGTCACGGGTCTGACTGCTGTCGGCAAGGCCGGGGACGCGTCATCATGTCCGCCAATAGTCTGGTCAGTCGCGCCCGATACTCCTGCCGCTAAAGCGGGTATCCAACCCGGCGATCGGATCATCGCGATCGAGGGTCATCGCGGGCTGGATGTGCTCCAGGCGAGACCCTTCCTCCGAACCGAGAATCCGACGCCCGTCACTTTAGAGCTCGAAGGTGAGCGCGGTCTCTACACCGTCACACTCGCGCGTATAAAGGCGTCTGTCTTGTACGAGAGGGAAGGACTAAGAATCGGCCCAGACGGGGGTCTATGGGCGAAAGACGCGACCGAAGCGGAGATACAGCGCATCAGCAAGCAGGGTCCCGAGCCGCCCAACAGCCGGAAAGTTTTCCCGGTAGATCACTATCCAGCAAACCTGGAACTCTATTACCCGGGGTTTGAGCTATTTGTTTGGGAAGATCCAAAGTCCATCACGGTAGGGGGCCTCGAGGACGGTCCTGCGCGCAGAGCCGGCATTCATTACGGTGACCAAATTATCTCCGTAAACGGCGTTGACCCGAATGGAAGATCCATTTCGGAGTTAGAACGTTTGTTTAGTAGTACACATCCATCGACCATGAATCTTGTGGTTGACCGAGACGGCACCAAAAAGACAATGACATTTGAGTTAGCCAAAGCCTCAGAAATCGCAAAGTGGAATCACAAGAAGTTGTACGATGGCCACATGATTCCTTCGGTCGTGCCCGAGGCTTATCTGCATTGCTTTTCGGCTCCGAAGGCGCCTTGAACACGGCCCAGCACCATCGGAATGCCTAGCTTGCGCACCCCGCCGTCCGGGTTTAGGGATTTCCACCCGCCTTACCGGCTGCTGCTCGTAGGTTCCACTCAGCAAGTGTTCCCGGATGGCTGGCCCGGCCCGCCTCGCGACGACGCCGTTGCGCTTCCTATCGCTTCTCCTCCATCGGGATGTGAAGAGGACTTTCACCTCCAAGCTGTCGAACATGCACGGTGTACCCGAAAAAGGCCGGAGCTTTTCGGCTCCGGCTTATCCGATCGAGCAGAATAGATCAGAGGCGAATCCTGCGGCGAAGCACACCAGCAGCTCCAAGCAGGGATGAGCCAAGCAGCAGGAAACTGCCCGGTTCTGGAACGCCGGTGAAATTTGCCTGGAAATACTGGTTGGTTCCTCCGATATCGTTCCAGCCTCCGAAGTCGGGGTTGTACCACCACCCGTCGTGGCCGGGATAGCCGGTTTGATTGAAGTTGAAGTAGACGCTCGATCCGCTATAGCCCTGAAGATCGATATCAGCGCCGTAGAGTTGTCCGGGGGCAAGCTTCAGGCCGATGCCCGTGACGTCGAACAGGCTGGCGCTCGTACCCCACGCCAGGTTCTGGGAGTACAAGGCATTACCAACAGGGCCGCTTGGACCCCACTGGTATATGTTGAAGGTGATTTGTCCCGGTGAAGTTCTTCCGGCGAGTTCAAACTCCCATTCGGACAGGACGTTGCAGTCAGGGGACGGAGCTTCAAAGGTCTGTGCCTGGGCCAACCACCCACTGGTAATGTTGTTGTCCCAGAAAGGCATGGTATTGATGTTGCAATCGGCCGCATACGCCGGAGCGAAGCTGCCGACAACCAGGAGCGCCAGAACTGCGAAAGCGCTTACGCGTAAGCCGTGGGCCCGAGTGTAATCGCACATAGGCTACACTCCTCCTAGACTGGCCCGAAATGTTAACCCGAAGCTTGGTTTTGGTCAATCGCTCATAGGTGCCGCATGGCGCGAACCGGGCGATTATCCGTGAGTTGCTTCGTAAGCTTCTTCTTCGCATGGCAGAATGAAATATTCGTGATTTGTCCCGGTTAGCGCAACTTTTGCAGAAAGCAATGGCTCGAGTCAGGCGAAAAGATGATAGGAAATAGCACGAACACATCCGTAGAATTCCGGCCGCTCTTCATTCCTGTGATTCTAGGCACGGTACGAAGAGGCCGCATGAGCCAACACGCCGCACGGCTGCTTGCCGCTGAATTGGCCAAGCGTACCGCTGTCCGCACCGAACTGATCGACATTGCGGACCTTCCATTGCCCACCGATGACGCCGGAGAAGCGACTAAGGACCCGGAGTTCTCCTCCAAGGTGAATCGGGCTGACGCGCTCGTCATAATCTCGCTGGAATACTGGATGGCAAAGACGCTGCGTCACGGGCGCGAGCATATTAGTTTGGAATAGATCGAGCCGTGTGCGCTCCGGACCTATTGGGAGCTGAGGATATGAAATGTCCAAATTGTGGCTACACGATGAATCATCACGCCGACAAGCTGCTGCTGGACAGCAGCGAGGCGAACGGCGAATTAGGCGATCGGCTGGTTGAGGCCTACTCCTGTCCACACTGTGGCACGAATGCAAGCAGAATCGCAGACGGTGATTAGTACCTCCCGAGCAGCGTTCAATCGACAGCGCAACGCAAGCGGCGAGCTTCGGGTGCACGTGATCTGTGCCGCGTAAAAGTTGGGTGAGTTGCTTCGGGGTGTATGGTGCCTGCCGGCAGAACGAGGACGGCGGCCCGAAACACAAGCCGCCGCCATCGAACAAGAGTAGGAACCGTGAGCTACTTCGCGTCCTAGGACACGGTCCGGATTTTGTTCGGCATGAAGTGGTACGGGGGCCAAGGCCCGGTAATGCTCACTCGGCAATCCTTAAAATGCCGGGTTGCTGCCGAGTAGCGGTTTTGGTATTTGGAAATCGAGCTGGTGTCGATCAGATGTGCGAAGTCCAGCAGCATATTGTCGGCATCGACGCGCTTACAAACGATGTCTTCCTCCAAAGGCGAAAACAGCTTATGCACCTGGACAGAAAGTGCACGCGCCTTGGTTTGCCGCTCGCGCTCGCGACTGGCCTGCTCGCGCAGCTTGCGCAAGTACTCGCCGCCCACGCCCGCAGGCAGCCCTCGCAAGGCTTCCGCGACCATGGCGTCTTTGAGCAGGATCTTGAAATGCATTTCCGCTTTTCCGCGCAGACGCTGCACGCTCTCCAGAAACGTCTTGCGATTGGTGCGAACGGCGCGGCGAAGGGCTTCGTCGGATTCGAAAATCGTTCCGAAGCGGAAGGGCAATACGGTCATGGTCCGAAAGCACTCGCTGACCACGCGCGCATGATCGACGATTGCTTCCTGGTTAAGGGATTTCAGGTTGGGGTATTCGCTGACAATGACTGCGAATTCTCCGCTCGGGTAGGCGAAAACGGAGGCCTCATTCACACCTTTAAGGCTTTCTAGGATGTAAGGACGCCGAGGCCGAGTGCCGTTTTGCAGACCCTGATGCTCTGTAATGCAGTACGCGTACCACGCCATCTCCGTCTTCTCCTGGGAAAGCTCACGCAACGCTGGGCGCCAGCGCGAGATATGGCCGACTTCGGAACGTGGAGTTACTGGTAAGGCTTGACTGCGATTGTGGGACAGCTTCCGCTTTTCATTCTAAGCCTGAACTCGCATTTAATGCAATAGAAACGTTGCAAACGGAAAGAAGCGGATCACGCGGGGCGCAACTAACTCGTCATGTACTCAGAAGCGTTCGAAATGCAAGCACATTGAACATCGGCGTGGCCGCTGAAAGAGTTCACCGGCGGACGGTTTTCTTCGCTGCGTGCTTTACCAGCACGCGCTTCGGCTTTCTTTCTGCCGTTTTCTTAGCCGCCTTGGCGGGCTTCTCAGCAGCGGAGTGCTCCTCCTCTTGCTGCTCCGCTTCGGAGCTCTGCCGCTGTTCCAGAGCTTTCGCGACGACGTAGCCCATCTCGGCAACTGGGGCAGGCTTGCCGGTCCAGATTTCGAACTGGCGCGCGCCCTGCTGCACAAACATCTCCAGACCTGGAATGACGTGCAAGCCCTTGGCCTTGGCCAGCTTCATGAGCTTGGTCTCCGCCGGTGTATATACCAGGTCGAAAAGGTACTGGGCGTTGATTTCCTTTTCCTCTAATGGCATTTGCCGGTTGCCATTCATGCCCAGCGGAGTGGCATTGATGATCACATCAAAACTCAGCTTGGCCAAGTCTGCGCGCTTGAGGTACTTTGCTTTCGCTTGCCGCGCGAGAGACTGGGCCTTCTCCGGCGTGCGATTGGCAATGAACACCTCAGCCTCACGGGCTTTCAGCCCAAAGACCGCGGCCCGCGCAGCGCCTCCGGCCCCCACAACCAGGATTCGCTTTCCCGCAAGGTGCATACGCTGCTCAAGCGGGGTCACGATGCCGGCGACGTCGGTATTGAAGCCGTAGAGTTTTCCCTCCTGGCTGCGAACCACGGTATTGCAGGCGCCGATCTGCCGGGTAAGAGGATCGGAGTTCGATAACGCTTCTACGATCTCCTCTTTGTAGGGCATGGTGATGCTCATGCCGCGGATGGGAATGTCGTGGGCACAGGCCAGCAGGTCTTTCAGGCTCTTAGCGTGCAGGCCCAGATACACAGCGTTCACTGTCTCGCGCCGGAAGGCCGCATTCATCATGATTGGCGACAGCGAATGCGAGACTGGGTCGCCCGCCACTCCGTAGACTTGCGTGGAAGCCTCAACCATTTCAATCCGGTAGGTGTCCCGCAATTCAGCAACGGTAATTTGGCCGGGCGCAGTTTCTTCGCCCCGTGCCGCCGAACCGAAGGTAAACACGCTTCCCGCCCGTACTCCCAACACACGGCTGATGATTCCCGGTTCCCCCATGCACAACCCGACGAGCTCGTGCTTGCCGGAGTGCGACTGTAGAAACTTCATCATGGTCACGTTGTCGTAGAGATTGGTCGCTGTGGTGACCACTTTGTAGAAGTCCGCGGGCAGTTCGCGCATTCCGGCAAACTGCTCTTCCAGCTTCTTGGTGCTCTTAAAGTCGTGGAACGAAAGGATCACCCCGACGCGGTTCTTCAGTTCGGCGAACTGGTCACGCTTAAGTTCCAGGGCGCTCTGGATCTCAATATCGACCAGCTGAAAGCCCGAATCTGCCGCTTTGGTTAGAATGTCCAGTTGTGCCTGGACCGATCCCTTGAATTTGCCGCCGTTTACCGCTCGACGGCAGGTCGCGATGACAGTAGCCTCGGGGTGCAGCTCCAGGAAGTGCCGCAGCTTGGGCAGGGCGGCTGCCGGCTGCGAAATGTAATCTAACCTGAACTCCAGAAAGGGGTTATCTCGTACCACAGACTCCGCCCGTTCCAGCAGGTTGGCAGCATCTGACCCAATAACGGCCACACAGAGCCGGGGTAACCGAAAGCGCTGGATTCGAGCGTAAGTAGGGGCAACGCGCATGTTGAGGCGCCCCGATACTACAGTTGCACCTCGATTGTTGCAACTGTATTGTTATGAGATTTTAAGTCCGGTGCCGGGCAAGGTACGGCCCGGAAGGTCGCCCAAGGGCCCCGTATGGCCCCATGTCTATGGCAACAAACGAACAACTTGGCCTCAGTTTCGCCGCGCCCAGCCGCAGAATTTATCCCGTCCGCGAACTCGTAGCCGCGATTCGAACCCAGCTAGAGCGTTCGTTTATAGATATTTACGTGGAGGGCGAGGTTTCGAACTACCGTCCTGCTGAGTCCGGACATGTCTACTTCACGTTGAAGGACGGCTCGGCGCAGCTCCGCGTCGTCATCTGGCGAAGCCAGGCCAAGCTGCTGCGCTTTCGACCCGAAAACGGGATGCAGGTGATTGCGCGCGGGAGGGTTACCGTCTATGACGAGCGGGGTGAGCTGCAGCTTCAGGCGGAGTTCCTGGAACCCAAAGGTGCCGGTGCCCTGCAGCTCGCTTTCGAGCAGCTTAAGGCCAAGCTGGCCGCCGAGGGGCTCTTCGACGCTGCTCGCAAAAAGCCTTTACCCGCCCTGCCGCGCCGCATTGGCATCGTGACCTCATCCCGAGCGGCCGCGCTTCGCGACATCCTGAACATTCTTCAGCGGCGGCACGAATCGGTGAACGTGCTGATCTATCCCGCGCAGGTTCAGGGAGAGACGGCGGCGGGCGAGGTCGGCGCAGGCGTGCGCCATTTGAACCGTTCCGGAAAAGTCGACGTCATCATCATCGCGCGTGGAGGCGGCTCACTCGAAGATCTGTTCGCCTTCAACGATGAGGGTTTGGCCCGAACCATCGCGGCGTCGAAGGTTCCGGTGATCTCAGCCATCGGGCACGAAACCGACTTTACGATCTGCGACTTCGTCGCCGACCGTCGAGCCGCAACCCCTTCGGAGGCAGCAGAGATCGTTGTCGCCGCCAAGCTGGAATTGGATGAGCGACTGGCCACGCTCCACAAGCGCCTGGTGAAGGCGACGCAATACAGGTTGCTATTGGCACACAATGCCCTGTCCCGGCTGACGCAGCATGCGTCGTTTGCGCGGATGAAAGACTCCATCGCGCGGCGCGAGCAGCGGCTCGATGACAGGCTCCATCGCCTGGTGCGCGCGCAGGCGCAGAACCTCACCCGCTGGCGACGCCGGATCGAAGTGTTGGACTCGCGTTTGCGCCATCACGACATGCGCATTCGGCTGGGCAATGTCAGACGCCAGTTGAGTGATCGCGAGGCCGCGCTGGCAACGGCCATGTCCGATTTGCTCGCACGCCGCCGTGAGCGTTTGCATCAACCTGTCGCCTCGCTCGGCCGTTCCGCTGAAACACTCATGCTGCAAAGGCGCTCGCAGTGGCTGGGGCTTGATCGCAGCTTGCAGGCGCTGTCACCCAAAGCGGTCCTGGCGCGCGGCTATGCCTTGGTATTTGACGAGCGCGGGGTGTTGATCAAGGAAGCCTCGCAGCTTGCGCTCGGCGACCGGGTGAGAACGGAACTGGGCGAAGGGCGCTTCACCTCCGAAGTTCGCGAAGTGGAAACGGAGGACGGAGGCTAAGGTTGGCTAGCGGCCTATCCCGCGGAAGCGCCATCGTGCGACAGCAGCTCCTGCAGATGTACCACGACAGACGCGGCCCCCACGTCTTCTCGTGTGCTGGTTGCGCGGGTAACGACCTCAACCAGGCCTTCCGCTAGCTTTTTGCCGACGTTGATGCGGTAAGGGATTCCGACCAGATCGGCATCCTTGAACTTCACCCCCGGACGCTCATCGCGATCGTCAAGCAAAACGTCGATTCCAGCATCATTAAGTCTGTGGGCAATGGCCATCGCCCCAGAGTTGATGTTCTCGTCTGTCGTGTTCGTCGGCACAACCACGACTTGGAAAGGCGCGATGCTCGCCGGCAGCCAGAAGCCGTTCTCGTCATTGTTCTGCTCGATGCATGACGTGAGAATGCGTTCCAGTCCGATACCGTAGCTGCCCATGATGGGAGTGACTTCTTTGCCGTTCTCGTCGAGCACGCGCGCGCCCATTGACTCGGAGTATTTGTAGCCGAGTTTGAAGATGTGTCCGATCTCGACCGCCTTGGCGACCTTGAGCGCGTGCCCGCAGTTGGGACAGGGATCGCCTTCGACGGCATTGCGAACGTCGGCGGTCAGGCTCGACTTGAAGTCGCGAGCCGGCGTGACGTTTCGCAAGTGATAGTCGAGCTTGTTGGCGCCACAGATCATGTTCTCGCGGCCGATCAGGCCTTCATCCACAATCACCGTCAGCCCGGAAGCCATCGGCTTGGCGGCGATCTCCAGTCCCACCGGCCCCAGAAATCCACCCGGAGCTTTGAACCACTCCTGCACTTCTTCCGGATGCATAGGACGAATTTCCGTGATGTTCACGCCCGAGCCGGAAGTCTGATGTAACGCCTGGGTGAGCACCGCGTGCAATTTGGCTTCGTTGACGGTGTGATCGCCACGCAGGAAGACCGCAACCGGCAAAGGCGTGCGTTGCTCGGCCTTGGGGTTTGTATCCTGCAGCGCAGCCATGTAGGCAACGGACTTGATGTCCTGGTTAGGAGAGACCTTCAGAAATTCGGCAACGTCGGCGATGGCGCCTTTGCCCGGCGTGTGAACCAGCTCAGGTTTACCGTCGCCTGTGGGGGAGAGCTCTTGAACCGGCGCCAGCTTCGAAGTAGCTTTCTCCAGATTTGCCGCGTAGCCGCAGCTCGGGCAGCTCACCACGAAGTCCTCGCCTGCATCGGTGTAGACCATAAACTCATGCGACTGCGACCCGCCCATCGCGCCGGAATGCGCCTCGACCACGACGTACTTTAATCCGCAACGGTCGAAGATGCGGCAGTAGGCGTCGTAATGCTTCTTGTAGCTCAAATCGAGCCCCGCGGCGTCAATGTCGAAGGAATACGAGTCCTTCATGGTGAACTGCCGGACGCGCAGCAGGCCGGACTTGGGACGCGGTTCGTCGCGAAACTTCTGCTGGATCTGATACCAGATCTGCGGCAACTGCTTATAGCTGCGCAGCTCTTTGCGCGCGATCTCGGTCATCACCTCTTCTTCCGTCATGCCCAGGCACAGGTCGCGTCCGCCTCGGTCTTTCAGGCGAAACATGTTGTCGCCCATCACCTGCCAGCGTCCGCTTGCCTCCCAAATCTCGCGCGGATGCAGCGCCGGGAGGTAGAACTCTTGGCCAATGCGGTCCATCTCCTCGCGCACGACCTGGGTGATGCGCACCAGGGTGCGATTGCCGAGAAAGAGGAACGAATAAAGCCCGGCGGCAAGTTGGCGAATGTATCCGGCGCGGACAAGAAACTTGTGGCTGGCGACTTCGGCATCGGCCGGAGCTTCGCGCAGCGTTGGAATGAAGAGCTGGGACCAGAGATGCATAAGTGAGGGTTCTATCCTGAAGGTGAATCACTCATTGTAAAGGAAGGAGCAGCGCGAAGCCCCGATACGAGTGCGAAGGTAGGCCAGAGTTGCGGCACGGGAGAGGTAGAATTCCAAGTGTATGTCCGTACCGAATCGAGTGATGCCGGAACGAGCTGAGGAATCTCCTGCCGCACATGTTGGTGAGCTCAAGAACTTTGTGGGCGGAGAGTTCGTCTCCGGGGACCGGCACTTTGACGACATCAATCCCGCCGACGGCTCTCTGATTGCACGAGTAGCTGAAGCCAGCTCGGAGATCGTCGATGCAGCCGTGAAGGCCGGGCACCGGGCGCTGAGGGGCGAGTGGGGCAGTTCAGGAGTTCGGCAGCGGGCGGCGCTGCTGTACAAAATCGCCGACGGAATCGAGGCGCGGTTTGATGAGTTTGTTCAGGCGGAATCGGCGGACACGGGCAAGCCCGTCGCGCTGGCATCGCGGCTCGATGTTCCTCGTGCCGCGGCGAACTTCCGCGTCTTTGCCGACCTGATCAAGACGGCTTCGATCGAGGCATTCGAGACCGAGACTCCCGACGGCAAGCAGGCGCTGAACTATGCCGTGCGCAAGCCGATCGGTGTGGTCGGCATTGTCACCCCCTGGAACCTCCCGCTCCTGCTGCTGACGTGGAAGGTGGCGCCCGCTCTGGCGTGCGGCAATGCAGTGGTGGTGAAGCCGTCGGAAGAGACGCCGGCGAGCGCGACACTGCTCGCAGAGGTAATGCGCGATGCCGGTGTGCCCAGCGGAGTCTTCAACCTGGTACACGGTTTTGGCGAGGGCTCGGCCGGCGAGCATCTGGTGAGTCATCCGGGGATCAATGCCGTGACATTTACCGGCGAGTCGCGCACCGGCGCGGCCATCATGAAGGCCTGCGCGCCCGGAGTGAAGCCGGTTTCGTTCGAACTCGGCGGGAAGAATCCGGCGATCATCTTTGCCGATTGCGATCGCGACGAAACTATTCAGCAGATGAGCGATGCCGTGTTTCTCAATACCGGCCAGGTCTGTCTCTGTGCCGAACGGGTCTACGTTGAGCGTCCGATCTATGACTGGTTTGTATTGGCGATGAAGCAGAAAGCGGAGAGCCTGCAGCGTCGGTTGGCCTGCCGACAAAGCGACGAATCTGGGACCGCTCATCTCTGCGGCGCATCGCGAAAAAGTGCTATCGTACTTTCGCGCGGCGCGCGAGCTGGGAGCTACCATTGTCACCGGCGGCGGCGTTCCAGAATTCGGAGACGCGCGCGACAACGGGTTCTACGTTCAACCTACGATTCTGACCGGCCTGCCGGAGTCGTCCTGCTGCGTGAAAGAGGAGATCTTCGGGCCGGTATGCCACGTTGCTCCGTTCGACTCGGAAGAAGAAGCAGTCGCGATGGCGAACGATACTGAATACGGCCTCGCGGCATCGATCTGGACGAACGACTTGAAGCGGGCGCACCGCGTGGCGCGGCAGATGAATGTGGGCATCACCTGGGTAAACTGCTGGTTCCTGCGCGACCTGCGCACGCCGTTCGGAGGCGTTGGGCTTTCCGGCATCGGCCGCGAAGGCGGTATGCACTCGCTGAATTTCTATTCGGAGCTGAACAACATTTGCATCCGGCTATAACCAAGGGGATAGAAGCGGTGTCGGCAGGCAGCGAAATGAAAGCCACAGTGGTCGAAGGCAAGGCGAGACCTCGCGGCCGATTTCCTCACCTCAAGCGAGCAGGGGACTTCCTGTTCGTATCGGGCACGAGTTCGCGGCGGGCGGATAATACCATCGCCGGCGCCGAGGTGGATGAGTTTGGCACGACGCATCTCGACATTCGCGCGCAGACACGTGCGGTGATCGAAAACATTCGCGACATTCTGGCGAGTGCCGGAGCGGAGTTGCACGACCTGGCTGAGATGTCGACTTTTCTGGTGAACATGAACGATTTCGCCGGATACAACGAGGTTTACGGCGAATACTTCGATGAAGACGGCCCGCGCGAACCACGGTCGCCGTGCATCAATTGCCGCATCCGCACCTGCTCATTGAGATGAAAGCGATTGCCTATAAGCCCATTGCGAGAAAGGAATAGGATGGCATCCATCAGCTCGCTCAGAGCTTTTAACCTGCAAACGTGGATCGACGAGAACCGCGACAAGCTCAAGCCGCCGGTCGGCAATGCCCAGGTGTGGGAGGACGGCGAGTTCATGGTCACGGTGGTTGGGGGCCCGAACCAACGCCGCGACTATCACGACGATCCCACGGAGGAATTCTTCTACCAGTTGAAGGGCGACATCTTCCTGCGCGTTATGGAAGAGCCAGGCAAGCCGCCGAAGGAGATCCCAATTCGCGAAGGCGAAGTTTTTCTGCTGCCCAAGCACATGCGCCACTCGCCTCAGCGCCAGGCCGACACTGTGGGACTCGTGATCGAGATGCCGCGGCCTGACGGTGCTGTCGATGCCTTCGAGTGGTACTGCCCGAACTGCCACAATCTGGTATACCGTGCCGAAGTCCGCTTGAAGAGCATCGTCGAATGACCTACCTCCGCTGTTCGAGAAGTTCTACGGCAGTGAAGAGCTCCGACGTTGTAAGAGTTGCGGCACGGTCCATCCCGGGAGATCGTAGCTTATGCCGACCATCGACATCCATGCTCACTTTTTCCCTGAATCGTGGCCCGATTTCGCCGCGCGCTTCGGCACGCCGGATTGGCCCTGGCTGAAGCACCTGGGCGGCGGGGAAGGCATGGTCATGGTGGGAGACCGGGAGTTCCGCCGCATCAAGCAGGCCTGCTGGGACCCGGCGGTGCGGCTCGAAGATCTGGACCAACATGGCGTGGATGCTGCAAGTAATCTCGGCCACACCTGTGCTGTTCTCATACGAGTCGGCCCGCCGAACAGGCATTAGAAGTTGCGCGAATCTTTAACGATGCCGCACTGGAGATGTGCAGCCGCGGACATGGGCGGCTCAAAGCCCTTTGCCAGGTGCCGTTGCAGGACATCGATGCTTCCTGTGCCGAACTCACGCGATGCATGAAGGCCGGGCATATCGGCGTGCAGATCGGCAATCACGTCGGTCCGAAAAATCTCGACGATCCCGGCATCGTGACCTTCCTGCATCACTGCGCCGACGAAGGTGCGCCCGTGCTGGTGCATCCCTGGGACATGATGGCTCCTGAGCGCATGCCGAAGTACATGATGCCGTGGACGGTCGCCATGCCTGCCGAGACCCAGCTTGCGGTTTCGGCTCTCGTGCTGAGCGGCGCTTTCGATCGCCTGCCGAAATCGTTGCGCATCTGCTTCGCCCATGGCGGCGGCAGCTTTGCCTTCCTTCTGGGGCGGATGCAGAACGCCTGGGAGCATCAGCCTTTGGCGCGCGGACCAGCGGAGCTCTCGCCCAGTACAGTACCTCGATCGTTTCTCGGTCGACTCGGCCATCTTCGACCAGCGCTCGTTGAAGCTTCTCGTGGACGTGATGGGAGAAGACCGCGTCCTGCTTGGGTCGGACTATCCCTATCCACTGGGCGAGGAGCACATCGGCGCGCTGATTCGAAACAGCGACCTGTCACAGCGAGCCAAAGCGAAGATGCTGGGCGGAAACGCTGCGGCGTTTTTCAGGATTGGCACCGCGGATGCGAAGTCCGACATTGTGACACAACAGACGGCAGCACAGGAGAGCGCCGGCTGTCCATTTGGTCGTTCGATGAATGACAATGGCGACTTCGAGAAGCATCCCGGCACTCTGCTGAACTACAGCTCCTACCTGCGGGTTCCCGATTTATTAAAGCTGCAAAACCAGCTCTCGTCTCCGCCGACGCATGATGAACTGCTGTTCATCATCATTCACCAGACATACGAGTTATGGTTCAAAGAACTGCTGCACGACCTCGACGCCGTGGTCGAGAGCCTGGCGAGGGTTGCTTCACGGCAATGGCGTGATCAGGTTTATGAAGCCGCGCGCCTGCTGCGCCGCTGCACCGAGATCATGCGCGTGCTGGTGACACAGTTCACGATCCTCGAAACCATGTTGCCGACGCACTTCATGGCCTTCCGCGGGAAGCTCGAGCCGGCCAGCGGCTTCCAGTCGGAGCAATTTCGCGAGATCGAATTTCTCTGCGGCTTGAAAGACGAAAAGCTCCTCCGCCATCATGCGCATGATCGCCGAGGCTTACGCCCGCCTCGAGGCTCGGCTGCACGCGCCGTCGCTGCACGACGTGTTCTTCGATGCCCTGGCGACGATCGGCAAGCTGCCGGCTCTGCCGGAGAGCGCCTCGGAAGAAGAGCGCTTTCAGCAACGCGCCGAAGCGATTCGCAACGTCTACGAAGACGAGCGCAACTATCGCGACTGGATCGACCTCTGCGAGCGGCTGACCGAATTCGACGAGCTCACGGTCGCGTGGCGCCTTCGCCACATTCAGGTGGTTGAGCGCATTATCGGCGCCCGCCGCGGCACCGGCGGGACGGACGGATCTTCTTATCTGCGCACCACGCTGGGCAAGCGCTTGTTTCCCGAACTCTGGGAGGCGCGCACCATGTTGCAGCAGCCGCAGATGAATCCCAGCCCCGCATGAGCCAGGACCGCAAGCCCAGTCACCGTGGTCGGTTCCGGACTCACAGGTCCGCTGCTTGCCATTTCCCTGATGAAGCGCGGCTTTTCGGTTCGCCTGTATGAGCGCCGGCCCGACATGCGCCGGGTACATATCAGTGCGGGGCGTTCGATCAATCTGGCGCTCTCCACGCGGGGGATCCACGCGCTACGAGAGGCAGGGCTGTGGCAGGCAGTCGAACCCATCATCATTCCCATGCGCGGACGCATGATGCACTCCGTCGCCGGCGAACTCACCTTCATGCCCTATGGCAAAGACGAGACCGAGGTCATCAATTCGATCTCGCGCGCCGACCTGAACATTGCGCTGATGAACGCTGCCGAGCAGAGCGGCGTGACCATCCACTTCAATGAGCGCTGCACCGGGTTCGATCTGCGAAGCGGGTCGGTCGATCTGCGCAATGAAGACAGCGGCGACGGAGACGTCGATTGACTCCGACGTTGTGATCGGCACGGACGGTGCGGCCTCGGCCATTCGCAACGAGATGCTGAAACTGCCGCGCTTCAATTTCTCGCAGCAGTATCTCGATTACGGCTACAAGGAGCTGACGATTCCCGCCGGGCCCGGACGGCAGGCACGTCATGGAGACGCACGCGCTGCATATCTGGCCGCGCGGAACGTTCATGCTGATCGCGCTGCCGAACATCGACGGCACCTTCGGATGCATCCTGTTCCTGCCATTTGAAGGCGAGGTCAGCTTCGCCGCACTCGACAACGAAGACAAGGTGCTCGCCTTTTTCAAGGCGCAATTTCCCGATGCCCTGCGAGCTGATGCCGAACCTGGTGGAGAACTTCTTCGCCAATCCCACGGGAGCGATGGTGACCATCAAGTGCTCACCGTGGCACGTGGACGGCAAAGCGCTGCTGCTAGGCGATGCGGCACATGCGATCGTGCCATTCTTTGGGCAGGGCATGAATTGCGCATTCGAGGATTGCACATATCTGCTCGACCTCATGGACAGGCATGGATCGGATTGGGAGAATCTGTTCTGCGAGTTCGAGAAGTCACGGAAGGCCGATACCGACGCGATCGCCGACCTGGCGATCGAAAACTTTGTGGAGATGCGCGACCGTGTTGCCGATCCGCGTTTTCTGTTCCGCAAAAAAGTCGAGCTGGAGCTGGAAAAGAAGTATCCCGCTACGCTTCGTGCCTAAGTACGCGATGGTGACCTTCCATCGCACGCCATACTCGATTGCCGCCTCGCGTGGAGCGATTCAGGACCGAATGCTCGGCGAGCTTTGCGACTCAGTGCAGCGCGTAGAAGACATCGACTGGACAAAGGCCGAAGCGCTGGTGCAGCGGGAACTCACTCCGCTGGCGGGGCTGTAGATGGCGAGCCTGACTTCGATACCTCCGCTGCCTTCGCCGCCGAGATGGATGCGCGTGATCCGCTGGCCGCATTCCGTGAACAATTTCATATTCCGCCCGCGCCGGACGGCAGCCCTTCGGTTTACCTGTGCGGCCATTCGCTGGGACTACAGCCGAAGCGCGCGCGAGAATACATCGAGCAGGAACTGGAGGACTGGGCGAGGCTGGGCGTCGAAGCTCACTTCCACGGGCGCAATCCGTGGATGCCGTATCACCGGCTGCTGACTGAGAACATGGCGGGCGTGGTCGGCGCGAAACCTCACGAAGTCGTAGTGATGAACTCGCTCACGGCGAATCTTCATCTGATGATGGTGTCGTTCTATCGCCCGAGTGCTGCAGCGTCACAAGATTGTCGTCGAAGCTGGCGCGTTTCCCTCGGATCGTTATGCTGTCGAATCGCAGATTCGTTTTCATGGGTTCGATCCGGCGGTAGTCGCTGATTGAGCTGAAGCCTCGTTCCTCGGAGGCGACGATCCGGCAGGAGGACATTGAGGCGCTTGCTCGCGCGCGAGGGCCAGTCAATTGCGCTCGTGATGCTGGGCGGCGTCAATTACGCAACCGGGCAACTGTTCGACATGGAGGCAATCACGCGCGCGGGACACGCGCAAGGATGCGTCGTAGCTTTCGATCTGGCACATGCCGCAGGGAACATCCCTGTCAGGCTGCACGACTGGGACGTTGATTTCGCGGTGTGGTGTACCTACAAGTATCTGAACGGTGGGCCGGGCTGCGTGGGCGGATGCTTCGTCCACGAAAGGCACGCGCGGGCCTTTGACTTGCCGCGCTTTGCCGGATGGTGGGGACACGATCAGGAGAGCCGCTTCCTCATGGGTCCCGATTTCCGTCCTATGCCTGGCGCTGAGGGCTGGCAGCTAAGTAATCCTTCGATCATGGCGATGGCGCCGCTGCGCGCGTCGTTGGACATCTTCGCCGCCGCGGGCATGGAGCAGCTTCGAAAGAAGAGCGTTTCGCTGACGGGCTATCTGGAGTTTCTGCTCGATCAGGATAAGTCGGGGAGATTCACGATCATCACGCCCCGCGAGCCGGAACATCGTGGCGCGCAATTATCTATTCGCATCCGGCAGAGCGGCCGTGCGGTACTGGACCGTTTGATTGCCGAAGGAATCATCTGCGACTGGCGGGAGCCCGACATCATTCGGGTTGCGCCCGTGCCGCTGTACAACATGTACGGCGACGTGCATCGGTTTGTGCAGCGGTTTCTGGCGGCGATTGGATAACGCTTTGCGTCACGCAAGTTGCAGCACGAGATCGAGAACCATCGCACCGGCAAGCGATTCGGGATCGATCAGGTCCATGTGGGTTGCGCCTGGGATTTCGATAAGCGTAGGTGGCTCGGGATCACCCTTGCGCGCCTCAACGAATGTTCGCGAAATCGCAAGCGGCACCACCTCGTCTTCGGTTCCATGCACGAGTACCCTGCGAACTACGGCCGCTCTTTTCGAAGGGCACGCATCGTCGTAGCGGTCCGGCGCGGATTCCGGAGTAGCTCCCAGAAATTCCACGACCGCGCCGTTGCTGAGATTCAGTTCATATGTCATCCGCAAGTCCGCAACAGGCGCAAGCGCGACCACGGCTCGCAGCGGAATCGGTTCCAGCGCCAGCCGCAAAGCCAGGTGTCCTCCGGCCGAATGGCCGATTACGACCGCTGCGCAGCCCAGCCGTTCGCTCGCGGCTTTGACTCCGGCGACAACGTCGTCGAATGTTCCCGGCCATCCACCGCCGCTTTGGCCGACGCGCCGGTATTCAAGATTGGCCGTCGCAACGCCCTTCGCAGCTAGTGCAGCGCAGAACGGGCGAACGTGTTCTAGGTCGTACTTCGCGCGCCAGAATCCGCCATGGATCATCACTGCAGCGCCCGCCGATTTCGCTGTCGGTATCCACAGCTCAAAGAACTGGTTCGGATCGTCGCCATAGCTGATGCGCTCAACCACAGCATCGGGCATGCTCGAGCAACTCCCAAGACGAGACTGCTGCTCGACCAATGTAGCAAGCCCAAGCTCAAGAACGAAGAATGACCTCAGTAGACCGGAATTCAACCGCCTCCCAAAAAACAAGGTGAGTGCGCCCCACGACGCACTCACCCAGGCTGAGCACTTGCTCGATGCAGCCCCCATCTGGCCGCCTAGCCAACCCTGTCTAAGCGGCCACTCGACTCAGAAGGACAACTTCAACGCAAATTGACCGAACCGGCGCTCGTCGTGGTTGCCGTTGTTGGCAGCCGCTCCGAGCCCGCCCTTCTTGCCCTGAATTACCACCGGTTCTCCGGCGAAGTTAGCCGCGTCGGCCAGGAATCCGTTCACGTACAGGTTGTGGTGATTGAACAGATCGAAAGACTCGGCGCGGAATTGAAGGTTGAAGCGCTCGTTCAACTTGAAGTTCTTCGATACCGACATATCGAAGTTCCAGGCACCCGGACCGCGGAATGCGTTTCGGGCGACCATGTTTGACGGATAGGGACCGAAGTCGGCCACCCCCAGCAAGCCTGTCCAGCTTTGCGAGGCCGGCAGGGTCAGGATGTCGAAGTTATTTGGCCCAATGGGTACGCCGCTGCTCGTCGTGGTACTGAAAGGCGCGCTGGCCGTGTACCGGGGAATGCCATAGGGCCCAGTGGTTGCATTCAGTGAGTTTGTACTGTCCGAAACGTTGAACGGTACACCCGAGCGGGCGGAGAACAGCGGAGTAACGATCCATCCGCCCAGCACTTGCGGCTTCCAGCCCCGGCCGGTACTGAAGTACGGCTCAGTCCAGATGGTCGACACCACAACACGGTTCCTGATGTCGAAATCGGAGTTCCCGTAGTCCAGCGACGGCACCGCAGGGTTCAGGTAGCCCAGATTGCCCACGCCGTTAGCTCCGCCGCTGCTCTCGGCGAAGGTGGCGCTCAGGTTGTCCAGCGAATGCGCCCACGTGTAGTTACTTACAATCGTGAGCCCGGTTTTGCCCAGGCTTTGCGTCTGGAACCGAACATTCAACGCGTTGTAGTGAGAGTATCCATCCGTTCCGCGATTGTTGACCGAGGTGAACTGAGAGTTGGGCCGCGAGTAGCATGGTCCACCACATGCATCCGTGCTTACCAGCGGATCGCCGAGGTAGACCTGGCCGGCGCCCAGTTCGTTGACGTTCTTGATGTCGTACAGGTGTACGCCATGCGCACCGTTGTATTCCAGGGCAAGGATGGCGTTCCTGCCAAGCTGACGCTCGATGGAAGCTCCCCAAAACTGGGTTTGAGCTGTGCGGATATTTGGGGCCACCTGGCGCGGACTGACCGGAGGCAATGCCACCTGTCCGCTACCTCCGCCTAGCGGGCCGAAATTGTCCGTTGTTACCGGCACATTGCGCAGCTGAACCGTAGCGTAGTTCGGGGGGTTTTGAATCAGGTTAAAGGTTACGTTACCAAAATTCCGCTCGTAGCTTATGCCGAAGCCGGCGCGAAGGCTGGTCGTTCCGTCGCCGAAGACGTCATAGGCAAACCCAACGCGCGGAGCAACGGTGCCCCAGCTAGGCTGCCAGAGCTTCCCAATTGGACTATCGGGCGCTAGCTGTATCGTAGCTGTACGAGTCTGCTCGAAGATGTTCGAGCCGGGTCCGTAATACAGGTTCGAGTCCAGGCTCTGGTCATTATTGTGCTGGACGCCATAGTGTTCGTAGCGTACGCCATAGTTCAAGGTCAGGCGTGGAGTAGTCCTCCAGCTATCCTGCGCATAGATTGCCCAGTCGTTAAAGCGATAGCTGCGCGAGAATACAGGCTTGGTCGCGGGCAGTGTTAATGTGCAGCCCGGAGTCTGCACTAACTGCTGGGTCGTAACGTCTCGTTGGCAAGGGACCTTGCCCTGAGGATTAACCGCCGCCTGAAAGTTCGTCAGGACACCGTTGACGAGATTGTCGAGGCCAGACGAGAAGCTGGTCCCAAGTTGTTCCACGGCCTGAGCATAGGCGCCATAGGCTTTATTCAACTGGATATTGTCCCACTGTCCTCCAAATCTGGGGGTGTGGCGGCCTTTCGTCCAGGCAAAATCCTGGAATACCTGAATGGTATTTTGAGGTCCACCGTATGGCAAGCCTCCAACACCGGTCGTCGCATTGTAAAAACCGGGGAAGGCCACCGGCTGGCTATCAAGGGTAGCATTGTTAAAGAGAAACAAGGTTGGTGTATTGCTCAAGTTTGAGTTGAATTGATTCACCCGCGTATCGCGCGTAAAGGCGACACGGGTATTGCTCAGAAGGTTGGGAGTGAAGTTATGACTGAGTGAACCCAGGTAAGAGTCGTCTACCAGGGTAAATCCGACATCATACTGGGGATAGACGGTGTTGAATGCTGATCCAGGCAGAAGGAACAAGTCTTCCCGGCCATAGCGGAAGAACATGCTGGTCTTATCGCTCAAGTTGTAGTCTACGCGAGTAGTAAGTGAGTAAGTGTTCTGCGGCGAGTCGCCGCCTGCGTCGGATGGGGCGAAGTAGTTTACCAGGCCGAAGACCGGCGTGGCCGGATTGGTGATTGCATTGTCAAACGCTCCTCCCGGCGTGTATTTGCCTGCCAGGTCCGACTTGGGAACGGTGCTGAGAAAGTTCAGGTTCCCACCGTAGCTACTGAAGAAACTTTGCACATTCGGCGAGGTAGCTGCGACCAGTTGCGGAGTCGCAGCATAGCCCAATAAGCTGGCATTGCTGCGCACACGCAACCACTCCGCACTGCCGAAGACGAACAGCTTATTCTTGATGATGGGGCCGCCCGCCGTGAAACCAAACTGGTTTCGAGTATAGGTGCCCTTGGGGATACCGTTGGCATCGTTGTCATAGGTATTCGCGGTGTAGGCCGACAAGCGGTTGAACTCATAAGCCGACCCGTGGAGTTGGTTGGTGCCGCTCTTGGTGGTAACGTTTACGACGCCACCGGAGGCGCGCCCATACTGAGCATCATAGTTGTTGGTGACAACTCGAAACTCATTGACCGCGTCCTGCGGGACCTCGAGTGCAACCGAAGTATCGAAGAGATTAATGTTCTCCACGCCATCCAGCAGAATCTCGGTGCCTGACGAACGCTGGCCGTTGATGTTGAAGCCGACTCCACGATCGGTACTGTTCTGGCCGCCGCCGCTGGTTTGCGAGTTGCCTGCCTGTGAGCTTCGGTCGCCGCCACTAACATTTCCGGCAAGGGCGATGAAATCATAGGGATTGCGAGTCAGACTGGGGAGGTCCGCAATCTGCTGTTGCGAGATGACCTGCGACTGTTCCTGGGTCTGCGTGTTCACTTCTACGCCGGCCGCTGCGGCGCTGACTTCAACTGTGGTGGACAGCGCCTCTACCCCGAGGGTTGCGTCCAGCGTGCTCTTACCACCCACCGTAACTTGCACCTTCTCTTTGTATGCCGCGAAGTTGCCGCTGGTAAACGTAAGCTCATAGGTTCCCGGCGCAAGCCCCGGGATGGTATAGACACCGTCGTTTGCCGCCTGCGCGGTTCTTTCGGCACCTGTGTCCACGTTGTGAGCTATAACGGTAGCGCCTGCAACCACAGCGCCTGCCTTGTCTTTTACAGTGCCGCTAACGCTGCCGGTCTGAACCTGAGCGAAGACCGCAGCAGAGACAACCAACCCGAGCAAAAGGAACATTAACTTGATACGCACTCTTCCCTCCACCGCACACCATGTGTGCCGGATAGCGCTGCCAGGTTCGACCTCACCCTGACAGCGGCATGTCAGCTTTTCAATGCACTGCGGCTGCCAATCGAACGGGCTATGAATAATAAGGAGTTATAGCGGAAGACATTTCCGGTCCATAGTGGGACAAGATTCGTCACGGGGCCAAATATCTTAGAGTGGAGGATTAGTGCTTTAGAAAGATGACCTATTAATCGAGTAAGTATGAGGGTCGTCCTCTATAGGCTGCAAGTCGTCACCGCAAAGTGCAGCTTAAGCTATCAGCTTTAGCCGGCTCTCGAGAGTGCGTAAGATTTCTAAACGATAGTTTGGTCCGATCGGGACCGTTTGCCCACCTTTTAATGTTACATGGGACGCCATAGATTCAGGCTGCAGCACGTGTGTTACTTGAATCAGGTTGACAATATAGGATCGGTGTACTCGTGCAAATTCTGCCGGGTCTAATCTTGCCGAAATCCCCGAGATTGTTTCGCGCACTTCGTAGGTATCAGGAGAGGCATATATTCGGACGTAGTTCCCGGAAGCCACAATCATGTCGATGCGCTCTACTGGCAACTCCAAGGGTTCTCCTGACTGATATACCTTTAGAGTTGAAACATAGGCAGGTCTGCCTATTCCGGTGAAGTAAAGATCAAGAAGGAGCGAGAGCTCGCTTGCTTTGCGAAGATAGATCTCATGAGTCAGTTCGGTGAGGGCCCGCCGCAAATGCGGGCAATCGGCGCCGCCTTGCGCGAGCTGGCACTCACGGCAACTTGCTCCCAGCCGCAGCGTCAGAGGAAATCCCGATGGGGAGAACACAACGCCGTCTGGAAGCTGATTGGAACCAGCGATCAGCAGTTCAGGAACATACTCACCAAGGAGGGCTTCGCATCGGGGCCACGAATCGGCGGAGCCCGCAACAACAAGCGAAGGCAGCTCATCGATGAGCTGCTGCATTTTCCTTCTCACATCCGGATCACGCTCCAGCAAAACAACACGTATGCCGCCGCCGATTCCGACCGAACCGCGCTGCGATTGAGCATTGGCCGACGAACCCCTCATGTTGCCCCCTGCCCACGCACCTGATTTCGTGAAACAAGTGCACGTTTGCACCCAAAGTGCTGCTTCGACGCGGATAGCTTTGCGATGTCACCGCCGCGAGTATGTGGAAGTGACGACCATGCGTTGATGTGGGATGTAGCGCATAGTTGCTGACGCATCGTCCATGGCTGGACGCCTGCATTGCTCGCAACCCGAGCGCCGGAGTTTGAACACTTAGAGGAGAATCTGAGTTTCCATATTCCTCGCCGGCGATGGATAGCGATTCTGGTAACTCCACCAACTTCTTGAGATGCTTTGCTCTTGTCGGACTCGCACGAAGGCCGGTCCTCCGCTGTGGCCGTGCATAAGCCGCCCTGACAAAGCACCCGGCGCGCCTCAGGCAACAGCGACCGGCGTATGATTAATTTCGTGACTTCGGCGCACCGCCGAAGCTGCCCTGAAGAGACACTGACGATGCCTGACGATCTGACGTCCTTGAAAGAAGACATGGTGGCATTCATCCTGGGACACGGCATGAGCCGCTTCCAGGGCTATGTGACGGAAGACGTCCATAGTGTCATGTGGGACCCGCGCGACAATCCTGAAAGCTGGAAGGACTTCGTTGAACTGGCAAAGAAAGCCGGTTCGGCCTTCCTCTCGATGGACGAGGAGGTCCTGCAGCGCGATGAAATCGACTACCTTATTCAGCGTTTGCAACACGCCAATTATCCCAGCGACGACGACATAGAAGAGGCGCGCTGGCTGCGCAATCACGTTGGCAAAACCGGGTTTATTCAACTCGGCTGGCCCCACCAGGGGATCGTGTTCCTCTATGAGGTCTCTACGGAGTGGTACGAACGCTACCAGCACCTGCTTGACTTGGTAGAGGACTTCGGCACCCTGACGATCGACGAGACTGACCAGGACGACGACCGCTGACGTGCGCTGGATCCTTCGTAACGCGGATGCTGAAGCTGTCGAGGGTCTCGCTCGCGAGGCCCAACTCCCCTCCACCGTAGCAAGATTGCTGATCGCTCGCGGGGTGCAATCCGCCGAGGATGCGCAGCGTTTTCTCGCGCCCTCCCTGTCCCACCTCCACTCGCCCTACCTGATGAAAGGCCTGGGCCAGGCGGTCAAACGCTTACAGGCGGCTATCGAGCGGGGCGAGACCGTGCTCATCTATGGCGACTACGATGTGGACGGCACCACCGCCGTGGTCATCCTGAAGACCGTCATCGAGCTGTGTGGCGGCAAGGCCGAGTACCATGTTCCGCACCGCATCCGCGAAGGCTACGGCATGCGCGACGAGGTCATCGAGCAGGCCGCGGCGCGCGGCATACGCTTAATCGTCAGTGTAGACACGGGCATTCGCGCCTTCGCTGCGGCGGAGGCGGCGGAACGTTGCCGCATCGACCTGATCGTCACCGATCACCACCTGCCACAGGCCGAAGGCGTACCCAAAGCTCTCGCCGTGGTCAATCCCAACCAGGCCGGTTGCGATTATCCCTGCAAGGCGCTGTGCGGAGCGGGCGTGGCCTTCAAGATCGCGCAGGCGCTGCTCGAAACCACGGGTCGCGAACGGCTCATCCCGTCGTTCCTCAAGATGGTGGCCATTGCGACCATCGCCGATGCGGTGCCCCTGGTAGGCGAAAATCGCATCTTTGCCAAACTTGGCCTCGAAGGCCTGCGCAAGCCGGTGAATGCAGGGCTGCGCGCCTTGCTGTCCAATTGCGACCTCGACGGCTCGCGCCCGCTCAGCGCCGGAGACATCGCGTTTCGCGTCGCTCCCCGCCTGAATGCCGCCGGACGCATGGACATCGCCGACCGCGTGATCCGCCTGTTTACCGAGCGCGACCCGGCGAAAGCCGCCGAGATGGCGCTGGAGCTGAATCAGCTCAATGGGGATCGCCAGCAGCGGGAGCAGGGCATTATCGGGGAGATCCACAAAAGGGTTGCCGAATCCGCTGAGCTGCGCGACGCCTACTGTCAGGTGATCGACGGCGAGAACTGGCATCGCGGCATCATCGGCATCTGCGCCACGCGGGTGGTAGAGCGGTATCATCGCCCGGCGCTGGTTTTTTCCTGCGAAGACGGGGAAGCGCATGGCTCCGGCCGCTCAATACCGGCGTTTCATCTGCTGGAGGCGCTGGAGAGCTGCCCCGAACTCTTCACCCGCTTCGGCGGACATGCTCATGCCGTCGGCTGCTCGCTGCCCACCGAGCGTCTTCCGGAACTGCGCTCGCGCCTGGACGCCTTCGCCCGGCAACGGCTTACTCCAGCCGACTTCGTTCCCGTACTCGAATACGACGATGAACTATCACTCACGGCGATCGACAAAGGCGTTTGGGAAACGCTCCAGAAGCTCGAGCCCTACGGCGCCGGCAATCCCCTGCCGGTGTTCGTCAGCCGACAGGCCAAGCTGGTACAGGCGCCCCGGATTCTCAAGGAAAAGCACGTGAAATTGCGCGTCGTCCCCGAGTGTAACGACGGCCGCTGGCAGAAAGCGCACGAAGTGGTGGCTTGGAGAATGGCGGAACGCTCCTCGCGGGAGGCGATCGCTCTTGGGGACGTCCTCGATATCGCTTTTACCCTCGACTACAACGACCATCCGGACTTTGGGGGATTGCAGCTTACGCTCGTCGACTTCGCGCGGAAAGGAGATGCCGAAATACACGGCACCGGTCCCACCTTTACAGACCCTCAACCCCGGAGGTAGTATTCCCCGGTCAATGCACAGCGGCATTGCCCCCGAGGTTTGTGGAAGCTGCGGCAGCGAAGCCTTGCCGGACGGAGGATTCTGCCTGTTTTGCGGTGACGTGCTCACCGAGTCCGGCAGGCATCTTGCGGTTCGGCCCCAGGACATCCTTGCTGCCCGCGCTGACTCCACCACTGTCGTGCCGATAACCGAAAGCAGAGAATACGCGGGTTTCTGGCGTCGCGTCTGGGCAGGAATGATCGACGTTTCGCTGGAAATTCTCGTTGCCCTGCTGCTCGCCCTGCTTATCGATGCCATCTTCAAGCTAGTTGGCCGGGCGCTGGGAATCGAGCAGGAGAGCGCGGCTTACGTGACCGGCTTCACCTTTATCGTTCTCCTTGCTGTCGGAGGCTGGTTGTACGCCGCCCTGAGTGAGAGCTCGCGTTATCGCGCCACCCTCGGCAAGCGCGTCATGCACTTGCAAGTGGTGAACGCCAATGGCGGCAAGCTGACATTTGGACAGGCCAGTGCTCGCCACGTCATGAAGTTTCTGTCGCTGTTTTCCCTTGGTTTCGGCTTTATGATGGCCGGCTGGACCAACCGCCGCCAGGCGCTGCACGACATGCCGAACGACTGCCTCGTCATCCACGTGCCGGAAGAGAGCTTTTCTCTGTTCGGGAGAAATTCGTAGCGGCTTCCCAACGAGTTCGGCGGGCGACCTCAGGATGCTGATGCGTATCAAGGGGCCACGCAACCCTGTGTTATTCTTACTGCTTACGCCACAATGCTTTTCTCCAAAGATTATGTGGGCTACCTCGCCCGCGAAGTCACTAAAAAATTAATCGAAGGCGAGTTCATCGAAACTCCCGAGCCGGCTGCCGTCACCGAGCGGGTCAACGCAGCCTTGCTGGAAGAACTCACCCTGGAAGACCGCATTAACGACGAAGTCCGCATCATTCTCGAGACCTACTCCGACGAGATGCGCCGAAGCGGGGCCAACTACCAGGAGATGTTCAAGAAGGTCAAAAACGAGCTGGTGCGCAAGTACAAGGCGGTGCTATGAGGATCAGCCGCGAGAAGATGAACAAACTTGCACATGCGGTCGCCGACACCCTCGCGACCATGGAAAATGTGGAGTTTTTGGAAGACCGCAACACCATCCGCGTCGAGACGAGAACCATCCTGGAAAAGTTGATGATGGAAGAGGCCAGGATCGACGCTGCCGCCCGGCAGAAGATCGAAAACCAGCGCCGCACCATCTTGGAAGGCTCGCAGGAATGGGACATCCTCTACCGCAAGTACTACAACGAAGAAGTCAAGAAGCTGGGAATATAAGCCCGGGCCTGACCCACCATATTTTGAATTGGTATCCACTCGAAAGCAGGTCCTTCGCTGCTCGGGATGACAATTCTGAAATATGTGCCTGCCGGACACCTTGCCTACCAGCCCCACCCCCATTCCGCTTACCCTTCCCCCTCGCTATCGTCTATCTTCTTGCAGGCGATGAGATTGTGGCCTGCCAGCTGACAACCTGAGGTCACGATGCCGGCCGATGCGGTAGCAGTTCCTCTGACGGTTCCCCCGGTACTCCCTGGAGCGGTTCGGGATACCGGCGAAACATGTTTTGTGACAACCTCGTATAACAGAGGTATAGCAGAGCGTGCCCAAAGCCGGATGAACGACGCGGAGCTGATACGGGAGGCGCAGCGCGGTAATCACGCCGCCTTTGAAGAACTGGTGCGGCAATACGACGCGCCGGTGCTTCGCCTCGCCTACCACATGACGCGCTCCGAGCAGGACGCGCAGGACATTTACCAGGAGGCGTTCCTCAAGGCCTATCGCAATATCAACAACTTCCGCTTCGAGTGTTCGTTTTATACCTGGATTTACCGCATCGTCACCAACCTGTGCCTCGACTACCTGCGCAAGCGCCAGGTCCGCAAAGAAGACTCCGCTATCATCTCCGACTCCGAGGGTGAGACCTACGACCTCCTCGATCAGGTTGCCGATGTGCGCTCGGGAGCGAGTCCGGAAAAAGACCTGATGCGTCGCGAACTGGGCGGACGGATCGCCAGGGCCCTCGACAAGCTGACGCCGCGTGAGCGCATGGTCTTCGAGATGAAGCACTACCAGGGATTGAAGCTGCGCACCATCGGCGAGATTTTGAATACTACGGAAGAAACAGCCAAGAATACGTTGTTTCGCGGAACGCAGAAGCTGCGCGCCGCTTTGAAAGACATGAGGTAATTGCAATGCTCGACGTGCGTCCTCGTAACGGCTTTATTCATGCCCCTGCTGCAGGAGTTACACAATGAACTGCGACTGGGTACAACAGAACATCACGCTTTATCTGTACAACGAACTGGCCGACGACGCGCAGCATGAAGTACAGCAGCACATTACCCGCTGCACATCGTGTGCCGACGAACTCGCGGCCCTGCAGCAATTCCAAACCGCCATGAGCGTGCTCCCGGTTGAGGAAGTTTCGCCCAGCTTCCTGACCGCGTCTCGTATGAAGCTCCAGGAATCTCTGGAGCAGGTACAGCCGCATCGCGCCTGGTATCACCGCTTTGCGTTCGATCCTTCGGCGTGGATGCGGCAGGTGCGCTTCTCGCCGGCACTGGCGTCGGTAATTTTCATGGTCGGATTCGGCGGCGGCATTGGCGCCATGTATCAGATGAGTGGAAAGGCTCCGGCACCCACACCTTCTGCACAAGTGACAACACCGATGGAGGCTTCCATCAGCGGTATCACTTCCATTCAGCGCGATCCCAATACCAATCAGGTCAAAGTGCAGTACGACAAGGTCATGCCCGAGTCGGTACAAGGAGCGGTGACCGATCCCAAGATCCAAGACCTTCTGCTTTATGCTGCCAAGAGCAACGAAAACTCCGGTGTGCGCTTGAACTCGGTCGATGCGCTGAAGGGCAAGACCGATGATCCGCGGGTGCGCGAGACGCTGACCTATTCGCTGCGCTATGACAGCAATCCCGGCGTTCGCTTGCAGGCGCTCGAAGGTCTGGGCCCGCTGGTGAAAGATGACATCCGCGTGCGCAACGCCGTGCTTGAGGCGCTGCTCAACGACAACAACCCGGGCGTGCGCAGCGGCGCCTTGCATGCGCTTGAGCCGGTCAAGGCCGACAGCAGCGTGCGCATGGCACTGCAACAGTTGGCGAAGGAAGATCCCAGCGAGTACATTCGTCACGAGTCTCAACAACTGATGGCCTCGATGCCGAACATGTACTAGTGGTTTATTTTGTGTCAGGGACCGGCCTCAGCCGTGCTACAGCATATATGGCAAAGGGAGCGTTGGTCCCTGAGCAAAACTGATAGAGTTTCGAAACTTTCGCTCCCTGCGGCTTCCCGCCTGGTGCAGCGGGACGTGAGATCTACTTTGGGAGGATGGGTCGGTTGAGTGCACTGCCTGGTTCAGGGGCGATAACAGGCACAACGAACGAAGGCAATCCCGCGGCACACCGTCCGGCGAAGCGCCGTCGTGCCGGGAAGGCCTCGTTCGACAAGTCCGTGAGCTTAGCTCTCGGCTTCGCGCTTGTGGTTTCCCTGCCGCTGCTTGGGCAGCGAGTGCACATCTACCGGGAGGGCAACCTATGGGTCGAAGAGACCACGGGTGCGCTCTCGGCGGCCCGCGAGCTGCGGATTAATACTGACGCCGGCTCGATCGAGGTTAGAGGAAACGCGCGCGGCATCGCTTACGTGATTCGCAAGCGGACTGTCGCTACCAATAAAGAAGACGCCCTGCGCGCTTTTCAAACCATGAAGGTCACGGCAGTGAATGTTGGCGAGCAGGCTGTTCTTGAAGGCCATATGTTGCAGCAGCGCGGCAATCATGTGACGGCCGACTTCGCCATGCAGGTGCCGTACGACCTGAAGAGAGTTTTGCTGACCACCGGCGGCGGCGCAATGAAGCTGAGTTCGCTGGCGGCGGTAGTAACCGGAAAAACTGGGGCCGGGCCGGTGAAGCTCAACGACCTGGCTGGCCCCGTCGCCATTACAACCGGCGGCGGAGACGTGGTCGGGGGCAGTCTGGGTTCGGAAGCGACGATTAAGAATGGCGGCGGCAACGTGCATATCGACAACATTGCCGGCGCGGCCCGGATCAACACCGGCGGTGGCCAGGTGTTTGTCGGCTCCGCCCGCACTCTGGCCATTGACAACGCTGCCGGCAGCATTGACGTGCGCCGGTGTTTTGGCAATTTTCAGGCCAGCACAGGTGGCGGTAACGTCAACGTTGGTGAGGTCCGCGGATCGGTTCGTATCGATGCCGGCGCGGGTAGCGTTCGTGTGGCAGGTGCAGGCGGGCGAGTCCAGGTCACGACCGGCGGTGGCAGCGTGGAACTGTTCAAGATCGCGCAAGGCGCCAAAGTCGATACTCCGGTGGGCGCGATCACGGTGGAGTTCACCGGCACTCCCGGAACGTTCACCGACTCTTCGCTGCACACCGGGTCGGGTGACGTCCTCGTCTTTCTGCCGGCGGAGCTTCCAATGACCGTGCACGCCTCGGCCGACATGGCGCCCGGATACGGAATTCGTTCCGAGGTCCCGGGCATTCGCATCAGCAAGCAGGGGGGTGGCTTTGGACCGCAATCGGCGTGGGCGGAGGGCATGCTGAACGGTGGCGGTCCGTTATTGCGCGTTCGCACCGCGATGGGCCACATCGACTTTCGCAAGACGCAATAGCTGTGGCAAGACTGGATTAATAGTTATGGTTTCCGCAAGCAATTCCAAATCGAAGGTGCAGGTCGCCGTCCTGGCGGTGGCCGTGCTGTTTACCTTACCCGCTGCATTCGCCGTTCCGGGCTCGAACGAGTCCGGCGCATACCTGGGCGTTCACATCGGCGACATCACTCCCGAGGTGGCGGCCAACCTCAAGCTCAACGACATCAGCGGTGTCGTGGTGCAGAGCATCGATCACGATGGTCCTGCCTGCAAGGCGGGGATCAGGAACAACGACGTGATCACGTCCGTGAACGGTACGAGAGTAGGCAATATTCAGCAAATGGTGGAATTGATGCAAGGCCTGTCGGCCGGCAGTGTCGCCGATATCGCCATTGTTCGCGACGGCAGGCCGCAGGACGTCAAAGTCACCCTGGCCAGCCGCAAGAACTGGATGACGCCGCACACCGCTCCGGTGCCCAATGCTTCTGCCGCAAAGTCCTTCACCGCTCCCCTACCGCCCGTGTCCTACCCGGCGGACATAGAAGTTCCGCTGGTCACACCTGCGTCCGCTCGCCGTGGCATCGTCGTCGAGTCGCTCACCGCGCAGTTGGCTGAGTACTTCGGCGTTCCCGGCGGCCAGGGTGTGCTGGTGCGCAATGTGCAACGGGGCAGCCTCGGGGCAAACGCCGGATTAAAGGCCGGCGACGTGATCATCAAGATCGACGGCCAGACGATTCGCGATCTCGCCGATTGGCGCCGCAGCATGAACATCTCCAACGGCAAGACCTCATTCTCCGTCATTCGCGATAAACGCGAGCAGGTCGTCGAGATGATTATGCCCGGGCCCGCCGGCGAGTTACGGCTGGGCGAAGATTGGGACTACATCGGCGGAGACATCAACGCGCTCAATGAACAGTTACAGCGCCTTGGCCCGGAGATTCACCGCCGGACCGAGCAGGCGATGATGTTCCGCTCGGATGAACTACAAAAGATGCAGGGTGAGATTGAGAAATCGGTTCGCGAGAACGTCGATCCGCAGATGAAGATTCAGGCCCGCGAGATCCAGAAGCAGATGAAGCAACTCGAGCCGCAAATCCGCAAGCAGACGGCGGATGTCCAGAAGCGGATGGAGCAGATGCGGCCCGAGATCGAGAAACAGACGCAGGCCGCTCGCGAGCAGATGGAGCGCCTGGGTCCTGAGCTCCAGAGGCAGACCGAAGAAATCCAAAAGGCCATGGCCCTGAAGCAGGAAGACATCGAGAAGATGCGTCGCCAGATCGACGAATCGATGAAGACCCTGACTCCGCAAATTCAGGAACAGATGAAGCTCATCACACCACAAATTCAGCAGGAGATGCGGGAGCTGCAAAAAGAAATGCAGCAGCAGCAACGCGAATGGCAGGACTTGATGAAGAACCTGCCCAACTCAAGCGACCATCCGAACGAGTTCTAAGCCCTCCGACTGTCATCCTCAGCGAGGACCGGAGCGACGAGTTGAATTACCTGCTGTTCGCTCGTGCCACGAACATTTCTGAATTGTCATCCCTCACTGCCGAACGTTCCACGTAACTCATTCATCCTGAAATTCGAGTAAGGCTGTACAACACCATCGCCCAAAGGCAGCTTCCAACGTTAAGGTGCTGTGCTTCTCACCGCACCAAGGGAGATGCATGGCGACTCATTCTCGACAGCAAACGCTCGCCACCGCCCCTGGTCATAGAGGTTTCCAGCTACGCTCCTCAGATGTCGACCCAACCATAGATAAAGCGAAGGGCGAGATCGCGGCCAAAACGGCGGGCGACGGGTTTCAGCGGTTTGCGACGGTAGCGTCAGCCTATCTGGGCTCGCGCTGGGCATTCGCGGCGGCGGTTGCCATCATTGCCACCTGGGCCATTACCGGGCCGATCTATCACTTTTCGGACACTTGGCAGCTCATCATTAACACCGGAACGACGATCGTGACGTTTCTTATGGTGTTCCTCATCCAGAACACCCAAAACCGCGATGCTCGCGCCATTAACCTGAAGCTGGACGAGCTGATTCATGCTGTTGACAAAGCGAAGAACCAAATGATCAACATCGAAAATCTCTCCGACCAGGAGCTCAGCCAGCTTTCGGCCAAGTATGAAAAGATGCGCAAAAAACTGTCGGAACGCAATACCGCGAAGGCCGCCAATAGAGAGGACTAAGACCCACTCGAGAGCATGCTAAGGTTTGGGTTTGGGCTCGCGCTCAAACGGGGCCTAAGCGCTACCCCGCCCCTTCCGCATCTCCAACGTCTCCACATAGAACCCGGTCAGCTGGCGCTTGTAGGCCTGGAGGGTGTGAGCGGTCTCCACCTGGTGCTGAGCGGCGGCCGCGAGCCGGGCGCGCAAATCTTCCGACAGCAGCAGCCGTCGCACTGCCTCGGCTAGCGCTTGCGGATCCCCCACAGGCACCATTAGTCCTGTCACATCGTCTTCGAGAATCTCGGGCACGCCTCCCGCTCGTGTCGACGCGATGGGCAGCCCCGCCGACATAGCTTCGAGAATCACGTTGGGCGAGCCCTCCGAGTGTGAGGGTAGGGCGAAGATTGTCGCCATCGCATAGTACGGCTCGACGTTCTTCTGAAATCCTGTCCACAGAATTCGGTCTTCAATCCCAAGGCTCGCGGCCTGGCGGCGCAGGTTCTCCTCTTCCGGTCCATCGCCGATCAGCACGAAGCGATGCCGGGGAAGGCCCGGCAGATCCTTCATCAGTGCGATAGCGGTCAACAGGTCGGTGTGACCCTTCTCCAATGACATGCGGCCGATGGTGACGATGACCAGCTCGTCGCTCAGTCCCAGTTGTTGCTTCAAGTGAAGGACATCTTCGGGACTGGGACGCCGGTAGGGATCGACGAAGTTATGCAGCACAGTGATCTTGTCTCGCGGAATCCCCAGCTTCTGCATGGCTGCAGCAAACGGTCTGCAAACCGTGATCAAGCGGAACGCCCCGTGCAGCGACCAGCGATCGAACTGCTTATAGGCGCGATCGAGGTTGCTTCTTGAGGTATAGCCGTGGTTCCATGCCACCCAGGGAAACTGGCGGTGCAAGCCGTTGGCGCGCACCAGAAAATGGGACTTCATATTGTGGGTTTCGAGGATGTCGGGCTTGAACTCGCGCACTATGCGCCGGACTTCCCGCAGCACGCTCAGGTCCCAGCGCCCACGCTCCGGAATTTCGATGACAGGAATTCCCGCCGCCAGCGCTGCGGCCGCCAGCCCAGTCTGGTGGTTATTTCGCCGGTAGGTTACGAAGGTTACGTCGATCGCAGGCAGATCCGGCTCAGCGTGTCTGGCCTGATCGGCAAAGCCTAGAGCAACGCGCCCCAGTCCCAGAGCCGTGGCGTTTTCGTGGAACGCGAGAACGCGGATGCGCTCTGGAATCACGGCGTGCTAGTCGCCGCAGCCCGCGCAACCTGCTGCTGAAAGAGGGGTGCCATTCAAACGGTGACAGTAGCTGAACTCTGAGTGGGGACCTGCTGCTGACGATACCATTCCAGGGTTCGGCGCAAGCCTTCCTGCAGGCTGAACCGCGGACTGTGTCCGAGATATTTCACGGCGGCAGTCGTATCGGCTTGAGAGTCGCGAACATCGCCGGCGCGCGAAGCGCCATAGTTGGCGGGAATCGACACGCCCTCAATCTCCTGCAATACGCGCCAGACTTCGTTCAGCGAGAAGCGGCCGCCATTGCCCGCGTTGAACATCTTTCCCGCCACGCCGGGAGCGGTGGCGCTTCTGAGGATCAGCTCAACCACATCTTCAACGAAGGTGAAGTCACGCGTCTGCTCGCCATCGCCGAAGATCGTCGGTGAGGTCCGCTCCAGCAGGCAGCGAATGAAGATCGACAGCACACCGGAATATGGGCTGGACGGATCCTGCCGGGGACCGTACACATTGAAGAAGCGCAGCGACGTGGTGTCGAGCCCGTAACATTCGGCAAAGCTGCTGCAATAGTATTCGCCCAGCAATTTCTGCGCGGCGTAGGGCGACTTGGGATTGGGTTGCATGGTTTCGACTTTGGGCAGCACCGCCGTGTCGCCATACGCCGATGACGACGCCGCGTAGACTACCTTGCGCGCCTTTCCCTCTTTCGCTGCGAGCAGGACGTTGAATGTGCCGTTGATGTTGGACTCGTGCGAGGGAACAGGATCGGAGATGGAGCGCGGAACCGACGGTATGGCCGCAATGTGAAACACCGTGTCGGCGCCGGAGATGATGGGAGCAATGGCGTCGAAGTCGCAGATATCGGCAACGCGCAGGTGCACGTCGCCGGCGACATCGGTCAGGTTCTCTCGCCGCCCGGTAGAGAAGTTGTCGATGACTTCAACCGTGCCGTCCTGCAAGGCGAGAAGTCCGCGGACCAACGCCGACCCGATGAAGCCGCCGCCGCCTGTGACTACATATTTTTTCATTTGCGCTCGCACACACTTTGAGGGCCGAAGCCCACCGTCAACGGTTTGGCCACATCCGGAAAACGTCTAACCACGGATCGCCACAGATCTTCACGGATCAGAAGCCTAAAGGTCAGAACGGCTTCGAGCTTTCAATGATCCGCGCTATCCGCACAAATCCGCGGTTCGTTCTTACTTCCCGACTTCCGTCCCCGTCTCTGAACTTACCGTCGCCGTCGCCGCCGCTTTCGCCCGGTTGATGTTCTTCACGATCACGCGTGCGGGATTCCCAATGGCGACGCTGTAGTCGGGAATGTCGTTCAGCACCACGCTGTTCACCCCGATGATCGCGCCCTCGCCCACAGTGACGCCTTTCATGATGAAAACGTTGTGGCCAATCCACGCATAGCGCTTGATGCGCACAGCCTTGATCTCGTCGGGCGAAGCCGGCAGGTCGGCGATGCGCGCCATGGTGTCGCGAGGATGCGCGTCGCTATCCATGAAGCGCACACCCGAGGCAACGTTCACGTCTTCCTCCAGGACGATCTCGCGGTTCACCATGAAGATGACGTTGTGTCCAATGTCGACCCGGTCCTTCAGCACCAGTCTGGGCTCGTCGAGTTGCGCACCGCTAAGGATGTCTACCTTGCCGAAGAAGTTCACGTCGTCGCCGATGTAGATCTTCGACTGGCCAACCACCCACGGCATGCGCGAGCAACGGAAGCGCTTACCCACCGACTCGCAGCGCCCGCGAAACAAAGGCTCGTAGATGAAGTAGCCTAGGGCCCAACGGATTGCGGCCTCCAGGTTGTGGAAGATATAAAAGCCGGCACGCAACACGGGATTGAAGAACCGCGGCAGCGGCAGATTGCTGGAGCGCACATTGTGCGCGAGCTGGCGCAGCCGCCGGTAGAATGGCGTTTCACCGCGACGCAGCTTCAATACAAACGAACCCATGGGTTTACCAAATACGACTCAGGCCACTTCCTTCGGCGGATTCGGGCTGCTCTCCTCCAGCAGTTCGACCAGGAACTTCTCTGGCGTCAGCAGCCACGCGATGCGCCTTCCCTGGAAAGCCACCGCCGGCTTGGGCCGCTTCACGATCAGCGAACCACGGCTGCGGAAATCGCTCAGCTCCTGCTCCAGATCCCGGACCTCGTAGCAGGCGTGGTGCAGCCCGCCGCCCTTCTCGTTCAGAAAGCGTAGCACGGGAGAGTCGTCGCCGTCGGGCTCGACCAGCTCCACCTGGGCGTCGCCCGGCCGAGTGCTGAGGAATGCCACTTTAACCTTCTGATGGGGATCGGCGAAGATTTGCGAGTCCCAGGTAGCGCCCATGGAGCGCACAAACCCGGGCATCGCGGTGGCAATGTCCGCAACCACAAACCCGAGGTGATGCAGGCGCATGGGACGCGCGCTCAAGCCGGCTGGCGCCGCTGCTGCAAATACGCGCGGACCTTCTCGAAGGAGTCCAGTTCGGCGACGTCGTCCAGGTCCATCTCGATGCCGAACTGCTCTTCAATCACGTTGACCAGCGTGATCGCGGCCACGGAATCCCATTCCGCGACGGTCTCCTGCGACGCGGTTGAAATCTTGTCTTCGCTCAGGTCGGGAAATACGATCTGGAAGCACTCTATGAGTTTGGGCCTGACGTCATCCATGAGCTTCCGCCTTTTTCAACTCTCTCACCTCGTGATATAGCGCAGGACAATGTTCGTCAAACTGCGATTTTTTCAAACGCAAAGCCGCTCTGGGAGTCTCGCCCAGCAGCGATGCAAAGAATTCCTGAGTAGGACCATTTTTCGCCGTCGGCTCGAAGGCGAACTCGATCTCATCGACTGCGGCCGTCTCGAACAGCAGGCGTAGAGTCTGGTGCTCGATGCGGCGGGAGAAGGCGCGGCAGCTCATCACCCAGGTGTCCACCAGCAGGCGATCTTCGTGGAACTGCGACTTCGCGACGGCGATGGTTCCCAGCGGCCCAAACTTGTCTTCGTAGCTCACCGCGACGGTTAGCGACCGGTCGCTGCCAGTCTCCTTGTGCCAGTCCGCCGGAGCCCAGCGGCGTCCATTGAGGTTGAACTGGTTGGTCTTGTTGACCAGTTCCAGGGTTCGCGGCTCTCCGGAGGCGGAGAAATCGAAGGTAACGATGGCCTGCGCCTGCTCCAGGAACCTTTCTGGAGCCGAGCTGCCCTCAGCCTGCTCGCGAAACGCCGCTCCCTGGCGAATGCTCGCCAGGCGCAGCAGGTCATCGGACGAAACCCTATCCTTACCGCACAGGTCGCGCAGGTACCGCAACATCTGTAGAGCGGCAATCGGATCTTCTTTGGGAAACAACACACACTCGATACCGGGATGCTGCGCCGCAACTTCTGCCAATTCCATCGGGCTGTCGTCGACAAAGATTACACTGTCGGCCGCGATGTTCCAGGTCTCCAGAATCCGCTTCACCGCTCCCGACTTGGCATTCCAGCTGGCTTCGATGGGGAAGACCTGCTCGGGGCGAAGAACCATGTCTGAGCGCTCAAAGGCTTTGGCCACGACCGCCGGGTCATTCTTGCTGGCCACGCCCACCAGCGTCCCATTTTCGGAGAGCGAGCCCAGCAGCTTCTGATACAGCCCATGCATTTGAGCGTCACCATGCAGGTCCCAATGCACATTCTCCGGCCCGACTTCGCCCACGATGCCTTTCCACATAGTGTCGTCGAGGTCGGAGATGACGCCTTTCCTCGGCGCGGGGGGCACCAGCGCCTGAGCCAGCAGTTCGGCCAGGCGATCGGCATGAGCAATGGTGTAAGGCAGTCCGGCTTTCAGATCGCTCTTCAGGTCGAAGCGCATCTCCCACGGCGACTCCTGCGCCAGGCGGTCGCGGCTCGACGACACGGACACGACCATCGCGCGCCACTTCGGCCGCGAAGTGCAACAGCGCGCTGTTGAGTATCAACTCGGCTTCAGACGACTGCCAGCCCGGAGCAGAAAAGATGGGTACGACCGGAAGGCTGGGAAGCGCGAGGGCCACCGGTACTCCCGAGGGAATGCGACCCAGAGCGGACTTCATGCGATCGAGCGCCAGCGTGGCATGTTCCACTACGGTCGCGATCGAATCGCGTCCCCAAGCCCCGGCGTTGCGGTAATCAAGGCGCGGATCCAGGTCGGGCCACTCGATGACCACCACCACCCCGTCACTTTCGCCAACCCGCTCCAGCGTCCCGCACAGGTCCCCATAGAGCCCTTCCTTCAGGCGTACCGCTCGGCCTGGCAAGGCCAATTGCAGATGAGCGTTCAGAAAAGTGTGGAGGTGCAGCGGGGTAAACCCACAGGCCAAGGTCACTTGGAACGGCGGAGCATCAGCCACCTTTGCTTGCACAATCCTTAGGGCTTCGGTGATTTTCACGGAATAGGTCCCCGGTCCTGATTAGCACGAAATGAAGCGCATGAGGGCGCCATGCGTTCCGGCGAGCCTGCCATCCTGACTATAGTGAATGGCTGCGCTCCCGCGCAAGGCGGGAAGGTTAACCCTCCATGATTTCACGCCCTCGCCACCATACCGGACCCGGGCAGCCAAAACGGTACGCTAGAATTCGGTTTGTAGATCAGCCCAGGAACAGCATTTGGCGACCAACACCGCGGCTACGCGCACCCATCCCCGGCTGGCTGTTCAGGCCTTTTGGCTGACCTTCGCCAAGTTTCTCGCGGCCGTTTTCGGCATCGCTACGCCGATTCTGCTGGTTCGCATCCTCAACCAGCACGAATACGGCGTCTACAAGCAGGTCTTCCTCTTCGCCGGGACGGCTACCAACCTGGCCGCCTTCAGCGTCGGCGTCAGCGCGTTCTACTACATGCCGCGGCAACCGCAACGCGGAGGCCAGATCGCGCTCAACATCCTGGTCTACAACTTCATCGTCGGCCTCATTCCCCTGCTGCTGCTCATCTTCTATCCGCAGTTCCTCAACCTGTTCTTCCGCAGCGGCGACCTCCAGCCCTATGCACTGATGCTGGGCATCTTCGTCATGCTGCTGCTCAACTCCAGCCTGGTGGAGATGATCCCCACGGCCATGCAGGACGTGCGCAACTCGACGGTGTTCGTGGTCGGCACCCAGCTTTTCAAGGCCGTCGCAGTGGTTCTCGCGGCGATCGCGTTTCGCACGGTACGCAGCATCGTGATGGCTTGCATCATAGCGGCGGCGCTCTCGGGCGCGATCTTGCTGCACTATCTGTACCGGCGGTTCGGCGCCTTCTGGAAGCACTTCGACCCGCACTTCTTCATCGAGCAACTGGCCTATGCGTTGCCACTGGGCGCGTACGGAATCATCTGGGTCATTCGCAAAGACCTCGACAACTACTTCGTGAGTGCCATGTATCCGCCGGCGCAGTATGCCATCTACGCTATCGGCTGGCTGGAAGTTCCGCTCATCACGCTCTTCGCTGAGTCGATGCTTGCGGTGATGGTGGTGCGCATCAGCGCGTTGCACAAAGAGGGCCGGGCCGAGGATATACGTCACGTGCTGGCCAGCGCCATCAACCGGCTGGCCACCGTGCAGTTTGCCATCTACGCTCTGCTGCTGGTCGCCGGGCGCGACCTCATCGTCTTCTTCTATACCAAGGCCTACGCCGCCAGCGCGCCCATCTTCTACATCACTATCACCCTAATCGTGCTGAACGTCTTCATCTACGATCCCGTCGTTCGCGCCTACATCGAGCTGCGCAAGTTCATCCTGCTGGTTCGCATTGGGGTGCTGGTGGCGCTTGTGCATCGTGCTTGCCCCGGTCATCTGGAAATTTGGGATGATTGGCGCGGCGGTGACAGCAGTGCTCGGCGACCTGGCGGAACGGCTGATCGTCGGCTGGAAAGTCTGCCGGACCATTGGGGCGACTCCGCGACGACCTTCCGCTACTGTCGCCCGTGGTGCGCGTGGCCGGCGTGGCTGCCGTCTCGGCACTGGTGGCCTACGGCGTGCGCAGCGCCATCGCAACCCAGCCGCTCTTCGTGCGCCTGGCGCTCACCGGTATTAGCTTCGCCCTGGTTTACGTTGCCGGCTTCTATCTCTGGCGGCTGCCGGGATGGGAGATCGTCAGCAAAGACCGCTTGCTCAGCTTCGTGCGGTCCGCCAGAGCGCGGCTGCGGGGAGCGACATCGTGAGCGTTCGACGGGGCTGCTCTTCGCCCGGTGTGCAATCCCCTTTCACTGGTGTCATCCCAAGTGACGAGTCGGCCGCGGCGGACGAGGAGCCGAGGGATTTGCAGTTTTGCCCGCGCCGCCGAACGAGGCCGAACATCTGTGACGTCCGACCTTGCGAGTTATCACACCGACATCTATGTTCGATAATGTATGAACCGTTGCCGCAGAACATTGACCTCCGTCCTGATTGTCCTGGTTTTTACGGCACGGACGCTTGCTCAATCCGCCAAGGTCGAGTCCACCGGCGCCGCTCCTGGCACCGTGCCTTCCGATATCAAGGCCGTCATGGAAGACAAGGGCTACCGCGTCACCCTCGACGATGGATGGACTGCCGACCTCTGGCTCACCAAGGACCTGAAGTTCACACCCAAGGACGCTCCGGGCGCGCTCTATCCCGAGCTTAGCAACAGTGAGTTCGTCGGCATCATCAGCTTGCCTAAGGGGATAAGCGACTTCCGCGGGCAAGCGGTTCCCGCGGGCGTTTACACCCTCCGCTATCAGCTACTGCCGCAGGACGCCAACCATCTTGGCGTCTCGCCTAACCCTGACTTCCTCCTCGCCATTCCAGTAGCCAGCGATACCAAACCCGACGCCGTCTACTCATTCGACAAGTTGGCCGCCCTTAGTTCGAAAACTACCGGGGCGCATCCGGCGGTGATCGCGATGGAAAAGGCGGGCAATCCCGGCACTGCGGTGCTCATCGACCAGATGTTGGTAGTGACGCTGAGTGTCAGCGGCTCAGCGGGAAGCAAGGCGGAGAACCTCGGCATCGTCCTCAAGGGACAGGCGGCGCAATAGACTTGACTGCCGCCCTTGCCGGTTCTACCAGTAGCACCTGCTTGTCGAAATACTCCAGCACGTACCCCGCATAGTTGTAGTCGGATGGTGGCGAGGTGCGGGTATAGGTTCCGGGCGGGAGCGTGGCAGGCGTGATCACCCCGCCACTCGGAGGAAGAAGGAACTCCATCTGCTCACCGGCCGCGTAGCCCGAGCGAAAGGTCTGCCCGACGGCGTGGCGCACCCGATTGTACGCAGCATACTCGCGCACCAGCGGCGACATGTGCCAGGGTAGCAGCACTCCCACCAGCAGGAGTACGGGGCCAGGATTCCATCGCGCGCCTTGCTGCCACTTCTGCAATCGCACCGCTCCCAGTGCCGCGACAATTGCGACATACGCCATCACGATCCAGCAGCGGCGCATGGTTTCATAACGTTCGCCCCCGGCCGCTCCGAAATGCAGGTAGCTTGCAAACAGGGATGCAAAGCCGGCAGCCAGAAACGCAGCGCCTACTATAAGGAGCTGACGGCGTGTACTCGGATCGTGGCTTTGAGACTGGCTCCGCGGATTCCACAGCAACGCTACGCCTGCCGCCAGCGCCAGCCTTGCCATCAGTCTCGGAAGCGCCGAAAGCGGGCGCGTCGCACCGTCGCTCCAGCCCGCGACCTCAAGCACCAGCCGTCCGCCCGCGGAGACTGCACTTTGAATCGGATCATGCAGCGCCGCCGATGCAAAGGTAGACACGCTCTCAGTTGCCCCAAGGCGATGCGTTGCAACCCACAGCAAGACTCCCGCCGAAGCCGCTCCCGGCAGCAGCCACCAGAGCGCTTCGTTCGCTCGCCGTTCTCTGCCGATGACGGTCCGTAGACTCACGACGGCTTGCAGCAGGGCGAAGCAGGCCACAAACATCGCGCCCATCTCGCTGCTCAAAGCGGCGACGAGCAGGCACAGACAACAGATCCACTTTCCGCGTGAAGACCAATGCCGCCGGTACAGAATCTGCAGAAATAGAAACAGCGATGCCGAGAGTGTCGGCAGGTAGGCCACCGTGCCCGCCGGCCAGTAGAACACCTGAAACAGCGGTCCCGAGGTCAGAAAGGCCGCAGCAACTCCCAAGCCGATCAACAAGCCGGGCAGAAACGGAGACCGCTGTTCCGTCTTGGCAGCGAGGGCGGTGGCGCAAGCGCAAACCAGGAAGCCAATCCACAGCAAACCGAGGAACACGCCGATTAGAGGCTCATGGAAGTGATTGGCCAGCAGTCCGTAGCCGAGGTACAGCGCCTCGCAGAATGGGCGTGGACTCCACTGCAGCCGGTTGGCGAGCGCATCCCAGATACCATGCAGCAGCCGGCCGAAGTAGTCGTACTCATCGGCTTGCCACCGTCCTAACGGAACGAGGCCAAAATAGAGGGTGATGATAATCGCGAAGAGGCCGCTCGCGATCCATTCCGAACGCTTCGAACAACCCTGGTTACCCGGTGAATCTACCAGCGACGGGGTGGCCGGAACTGCGCTGGATTGAGACTGAACGACCGAATCGCCGGCTGGGCTCATGCGAAGTCGAGTGTACTGCACTCGCTCACCGACCTATCGGCGCACCACTTGTGGGCGCTGGTGCGAAAATATTTTCCCCGGCGATCCGCAAATCCCACTTGCTGCTGCCATTCACTGTTGCAAGCTTCATCAGCGCCCGTTGCGAACTGCAACACCACATAACAGCGTCTCCAGCAATGCGTAAGTGCATCCAAATCTATAGCTTCGACGCAATACCAGGCAGCTTGGTTCGCGAGCGCCCGTTTCTCTCTGTTGCGAAACTCAACGACAACACCGGCCCAGAAGCCGGGTACAGCCAGCGCTGCGTTTTTCATCAACGTCTGTAAGTGAATGCAACACCAATGACTTCTCAATCGCTTAGCTAATATCAGCGGCCCTCTGCGACCATTGGCATGCCTCGTGCCTTAAGTAATGGCGTAAGCGCGAGCAACAAAGGCGCAGAACATAAACCCACGGGAGGCCGTTATGACAGTCCTACTGGTTCTTGCAACATTCGCAATCTTCCTGACGATCGATTACTTCTATGCCAAAGCCAAACAGCCGGTACTCCAGGTCGCTCCTGCGATGCGGAAAGAGCATGGCGTCGCGGCTGCACCGGCCCGGCCGAGCCTGGTGGGAGGCTTCGCCGTTCCCGACAACCTTCGCTATCATCCCGGCCACACCTGGGCGCTGAGCGAGAGCCCAAGCCTGGTCCGCATCGGCATCGACGACTTCGCCTCCAAGCTGACCGGCAAGATCGAAGGCATCAGCCTGCCGCAGCGCGGGCAATGGATTCGCCAGGGACAGAAGGTGTGGAGCGTGATGCGCAACGGCAAGAAGCTCGATATGGTCTCGCCGATCGAAGGCAGCGTGAGCGACATCAACGAAGCAGTGGTCAGCGATCCTACGCTGGCGACCAAGGACCCCTACGGCGAAGGCTGGCTGGTAACCGTGCATTCACCCGATGCCAAGACCAACTTCCGCAACCTTCTGGGCGGCGCGCTGGCTCGCTGGTGGACCGAAGAGTCCTCGATGCGGTTGCAGCGCATGATGCCGGCAACGCTGGGAGCCTTGGCGCAGGATGGCGGTGTGGCCATCGACGACGTAGCCGGACAGATTCCCGAAGATCAGTGGACGAAGATCGCCCGCGAGTTCTTCCTGACCTAGCATCGCTTGACGGCGTCCATCACCCGCGGAGCGGCCTCCCTCCGCGGGTTTTTATTTTGGGCTTGAGCGGCTATTCGCTCTTCACTCGTAGTTTCCGCTCTTCGCTCTTCGCTCCCTTACGCGTGTGATCCCGAGCAGGGAGCGGAGCGACCAGTCGAAGGACCGCTAAACCATTGAGCACGGTTGCACAGCCCTATCTCAATGAGTTCAGCTCCGCTACAATCATCGCGTTGACGCTCAACCGACGTTTACCAGCTTCATGTACCAGATCGAGAGGCGGGATGTCGTCATTCGTCAGACTCGGGTTACCTCTGTCGAGGGTTGAGCCGTTCTGAATGGAATCGCTGTACGCATGTCGTCGTTGTAACTGGAGGCCAACGTGGCTGAGACTAGAACGTGCCGCTGTTGGGTTGTAGACTGCAAAACACCCGAGTGTGGAGTCTTGGTTTTGGCGGTTATCGGCCCAGCAGCTTCTCTCATCTACAACCAGCACATCCTCAAGGAATGCAAAGAGTTTGCGGTGTCTTGCAATGGATGCCGCAATCAGCATCAGTACAGTCGTTCTGATGTTTATGAGAGAAATATTGATGTCAAGGCGGATTTCCATCCGAGTCAAGCATTTCTGAATGCCACTCGACCAGAACCGCGTGCGGATGAAGATTGATCCCGTCTACTGCGCTGCGCCGAAAGCAGACCGTGATGTCCTCGCACCTCCTCTTTGATCTCGTTCTGGTTCGTACCCACAATGAGAGTATGTGGCTCCTGATCGTACGAATCTATCTCATCATCGGTCTGGCCACCGCCATTGCAATCTTGAGTTGGCCACGACTGCGCGGACCGAATTCCGAAGTGACCCAACGCCCATTCGTGACGGGCGTGATAGCTACCCTTGAGTGGCCAATATTCCTAGTGGTTGTCATTCGTGCCCTCATCGCCAAACGGAAAGAGCGTCACAATCCCTAAATAATGAAGTCCAGACGCTAATGAGAACATTCCTGCTTGTCGCTATCCCCGTTGTGGGTCTCGCCGTGGTCGCCTGGCTTTTCTTTGGTGGTGGCAGGGCGATACTGTTTTACCGCCAGGCGACCGCAACCAAGCTGCGGTGCGTTGTTTTTTCTATCTTATTGCTGTGGGCCTTAACGGACTCAGTTCTGACCTTTCGCGACTGGCACGACCTTCCGTTGTTTTTCCGCCTGTGCGGATTGGTCGGCAGCTTTCTCGGGTCGTTCGTGTTTATCGGCGTTCTGGCGCTCGCCTGGGACTGGCTAGCGCGACGAACAACCAGCAGGAACTAATCTTTGCTTTAACTCTCTGACTCGCCTTCGTTAGAGTGTCCAAGCGCCAATAGCCAAAAGCCGCGTCCCTACTTCCCGTCCACGCCCGTCAGATACACCGTCAGGGTTCCCCAGAAGAGTCGCGCCCTCATCTGCACCGGCAAGTGCTGCGCGTCGTCGGTGTACCAGATCCAGATTCTGCCGCGGTCCTTCAGCGGCCCGTAGTCTCCTTCCGGTCCTACCCGTATGGTCTGGAAGGTGCCCGCCGGCGTCTTCACCTGCTCTTTGCCTTCGACGTGGGCCTGCACCGTGACGGTCTTCCCGCCGTCGTTAAGGGGAAAGGCATAGGTCGCATTTGGCGTCAGCGGCAGGCTGGCGACATAGAGAATTCCTGACACCACGTCGGTAACGCAGCCGGGAATGTCGTGCTCCTCCCGCTTCTTCTGATTGGTCTTCAGGTTGGTCTCGTTCAGCACCGACTTGCCCGCCTTGTAGTCAAAGACAATGTGGGTGTCGCGGCGGTGAGAGCCCTCTTCGGTGTGTTTGTTGAGTGACTGCGAACAAAGAGAAGCGGCATCGAAGGACGACTCGAAGCGGTCTTGCACGCGAAACAACAGGGCCACTACGCCGGTAGAGTCGGCGGCGCCGAGCACATGCATCTGCGATCCGCTGCGCTGGACCTTCAGAGTGGCGACACCGGCGGTCCAGAAACGGTACTCCGCTTCATAGCGCAAGCATCTGCGTAGGAAATGCGAAGCCCGCCCGCAGCGGCTGGATATGCGCCGCCGCGCCGATAGTCGCCTGCTGTGCGGCTGCTACATGGACAGACTGCGTCTCCGCCGCCGATCCGGTGGCTGCGCGCATCCCGAACACCGGCGAGAGCAGAAGAAGCAAAAGTATAGAGATAGGGCGCTGAAGGGTCGAAATCATCCACGGAACCAGAGGATCTTTACCACAAGCGCCGCCAGCATTACCGCGGCGCCGAATGATCGCATTGTACTCGCGATGCTTCCGGTAAAGCTCGCGCGAGAAGTCTTGGGTCATACCGCCGAAGCGCAACCTACGCGGCAGCAGACGCGGAACCTCCTGCGCATAGGCCACGTACTCGGTAAAGTGTTTGCGCAAGTATTCTTCTTCCGAGCGGATGGTCGGGACATAGATGACGGCGAATAGTAGCACGATGATCGCAGCGATCATCAGATCGCGCGCCGCAACAGCGAAGCCGATGGCAACAACGATGGAGCCCAGGTATAGCGGGTTGCGCACGTAGGCATAGGGCCCCGTCATCGCCAGCTCTTCATTCTTGTCCACGTGGCCTGACGCCACGGCTCGCACCATCAGCCCCAACGCAGCGATCGCGGCTCCCATACCTAGCGATATCCACGTAGGTCGCGCCCGCCAAAGATAGAACGCGGCGAAGGCGAACCCCAGCGGCACGCGAATGCGGCGTGCGATGCGGCTCCAGGAGAAACGCTGCTGTGCTCGTGGATTGCTGATCGTTCTGCGGCATGGATTCGACGGTCACTCGGCCTTGCGGCCCCGGGTGCTCTGCAGCTGCGCGAGGAATTCGGTGGTCGAGTGGTCTTTGGGATCGCCGACGATCTCAACCCGGCCGCCATAGGCCAGCACCTCGTCGCGTTCGGGCACGCTTTCGCGGGTGTAGTCGGTGCCCTTCGCGTGCACGTCAGGACGAATCTCGCGAATCAGGGCGCGCACATCGGGCTCATCGAAGACGACCACGGCGTCCACGTCCTGGAGGGCAGCGAGAATCTCGGCGCGCTCCTGCGCGGGCATCAGCGGCCGACCAGCGCCCTTAAGCTCGCCGACGCTAGCATCGCAGTTGACAGCCACCACCAGTTTCCCGCCTAACGCCTTCGCTCCTTGCAAATACCGCACATGCCCGACGTGCAGCAGGTCGAAGCAGCCGTTAGCCAGAACGATCGCTTCACCTTGCTCGCGCCAGCGCTGGACCTGCGCACGCAGCGATTCGCGCGTCTGTATTTTGGGTTCGCCGCTCACGCGTGTGCCGCCGCATATTGCTCGATTGCGCCCAGCAGTTCGTTCGCTGAGACCGTCGCGGTGCCACGCTTCATCACCACCACGCCGCCCGCAAGGTTTGCCAATTGTGCGGCAGTCTTCGCATCGGCGCCCGCGGCCAGCGAAGCGGTATACGTCGCAATCACGGTGTCGCCGGCGCCGGTCACGTCCACCACCTGGTCGGAGCCAAAGATGGCAATGTTCTCCGGCTTGGCATCGCGCTCGAAGGCGACCATACCGTCGCGTCCGCGGGTGATCACAAGCGATTCGAGCTCCATGCGTTGCATCAGCTGGTCGCCCGCGTCGAGGACCTTCTGGTTGTCATTGCCGATGCGGATTCCCAGCGCCTCTTCCACTTCCGGTTCGTTCGGAGTGGCCGAGGTGACGCCCTCAAATTCCAGCATCCGATAACGCGAGTCGAGCGTTACCGGCTTGTCCTGAAGGCATCCGTTGGACCGAATGAAAGTAAGCAGGCGCGGCGTGGCCGCACCATACCCGTAGTCGGAAATCATGAGCGCGTCTGACGCTGTGGCATACTCGCGGGCGGCGTTGACCAGGTTGAGCAGCACGGGATGCGTCTCGTCCAGCGCCTCAGGCTCGCGGTCAACTCGAATTACCTGCTGCCGGCTGTTGTGCGACATGCCGGCCAGAATCCGGGTCTTCGTCGTCGTAGTGTAGTGTTTCAGCTGATGGATGCCGCCGGTCGGGATCTTCTTGTGATGTAGGGCATCGATCAGCAGATGACCCGGCTCGTCCTCGCCAATGACACCAACCGGCAGAACATTCACGCCGAGGGCCGCGAGGTTCATGATCGCGTTGCCGCCGCCGCCGGGAACGACGGTGCGCTCGCGGTGTTTCAGAATGAGCACCGGCGCTTCGCGCGAGACGCGGGCGATCTCGCCGAAAATGAACTCGTCGGCCACCAAGTCACCGAGTACGGTGATGCAGACATCGGGAAAGGAGGCGACGATCTTCTTCCAGCGGTCGGTGTCTTTATTGTGACGGGTCATCAAATCGCTCTTGGCTTTTCGCTTTTCGCTATTGGCCTTTGGCTCTTGGCTTTCGGTTTAATCCCGCTCACCGGTGTCATCCCGAGCGGAGTGCAGCGTAGCCGAAGGACCTGCAGTTTGCTCGCGCCACGAACACTCTTGACTTTGTCATCCTGAGCGAAGCGAAGGACCTGCTGTTCGCTCCGCTAAGCTCAATCTGTTCGCGAACTTCCAATTCTCTCATGCGCTTCTCGAATTCACTCGCGCGAGAATCTCGTTCACCGCCGCGTCAGCGTCCTCCAACTCCATGCGCAGCGCCACCACATGTACCGTTCCCAATCGCGCAAGTGTTCTCCCAAATTCACCGCATCCTTTTCGGTGGTGACAAAAGCCGAGGCGCGATTGCGCTCACGCATGCGGAGGAGCTTCTCAACGTCGCTCGACATCATAGGCGTGGTGATCGCGAAAACCTTGCGTCGCCACGATGTTCATCCCGGCCTGCTGGAGTTGCGAGAAAAACGGCTCGGGGCGGGCGATTCCGCAGAACGCCACGCACGCGTCTTTGATCTGCGGGGCAAAGATGCTGCGCTGCACGCGCCAGCGCCGCTTCACGAATTCGGGAATCGAGTCCGGCGAGACGTTGCCGCTGAGCACGACGGCGTCGGCGCGCGCCAGCGAAGAGAGCGGCTCGCGCAAGCGTCCTGCCGGCAGCAATGTGTCGCGCACGTCCATCGGCGTGAGCAGCACGATATCGAAGTCGCGTGCCAGCCGCCGATGCTGAAAGCCGTCGTCGAGCAGATGCAGTTGCGGGCCGAAGTTCTGTTCGGCATAGACGCCAGCCGCGTAGCGATCTTCGCCGACCACGACTGGCACTCCCAGCTTGCGCGCGATCAACAGCGGCTCGTCGCCGAACCGCCGCGCCGTACCCGCAGGGTCGACCAGCGCGACGCCTTTCGTCTCGCGGCGGTATCCACGCGAGAGCACGTCGAACAAGACGCTGCGCTGCTTGAGCAGTTCGCCCAACAGAAGAAGGAAGGGCGTCTTCCCTGCTCCGCCGGTCGAGAGATTGCCAATGCTGACGACCGCGCCCTGCAACCGGTGCGTGTGAAATGTGCCGCGATCGTAAAAGTCGTTGCGCGCTCGGACTACGGCGCCGAACACGGCTGACAAGGGATTCAAGCGTGGCGCTCCGCAGGGGCTTCGGCCAATGTGTGCCGTTGGGTACCGGGCAGCAAAGCGAGCAGCGCGTCTATCGTTCGTCGGGTTGCGCCCTGCTGCGTCCGCATGACTTCTTTCGCATTGCGGCCGAGTGTGTCGCGCTCCTGAGCATCGTCCAGCAAGGCGAGTACGGTCGGTGTCAATGTCTCGGGATTGACGACCCGCAGCGCATCCGCGCGCCGGAAGATCTCGATGATGTCGCGAAAGTTTCCGGTGTGCGGCCCGACGAGAATGGGCACGCCGAAGTATGCGGGCTCCAGCACGTTGTGCCCGCCCTTGGGAACCAGGCTGCCACCGATGAACGCGAGATCGGCAAACTCGTAGACACTTGCCAGCTCACCTATGCTGTCGAGCAACAGAACCCCTCCTGCTAGTGGCGAGTCGGTCTTCATCTGCGAGCGCCGCTGGGAGGGAAGTCCCGAAGACGCGAGCAGCGAAGCGACTGCGTCAAACCGCTCGGGATGGCGCGGCGCCAGCAAAAGCATGGCTCGGGCGTAGCGCTCGCGCACAGCGCGGAAGGCTTCCAGCAGCATGGCCTCTTCGCCTTCCAGTGTGCTGCCGGCAACGATCACCGGGCCGACGTCGTCGCGCTGGATGCTCGCCGCGAGCTGACCGACGATTTCCGTGCGAGCCGGCGGCTTTACGTCGAACTTCAGGTTGCCGCCCACGTGTACCCTAATCGCCGGGGCGCCGATTGCGATCAGGCGCCGGGCATCCTCCTCGCTCTGCGCTAACAGAATGTCGACGTTGGCCAGCACGCGCGCGAATAGCCCGCGAAAACGCCGGTAACGCGGCAGCGATCGGTCCGACACGCGAGCATTCACCACGGCGACGACCGTGCCCGTCTGGCGGGCGCAACGCAGCAGGTTGGGCCAGAACTCGCTCTCCGCCAGCACCAGCATGCGCGGACGCACCACATCCAGGAAAGCCTGCACCGCCCAGGGCAAATCAAGCGGAGCACGGAAGACGTTCTCCTCGCCGAAGCTCTGCGCGCCAGGTTTTGTCCGGTGTCGGTTGTGGTCGAAACGACAATTCGATAGTCACGCAACTGTGCTCTCAGCTCGGCCACTAGCTGCGTGATTGCCATCACCTCGCCGACGGAGACGGCATGGATCCAGATCGTGTCAGGGCTCGCGCGTTGTCGCAATCGTTGCGGTACGCTGCCCAGCCGATCGCTCCAGCCTGCGCGATACTTGCCGTGGCGAAGCATCTGCCACAGCCACCACGGCGCGCTAAGCACAAGCGTGGCCAACAGCAACGCGCTGTAAACCCAATACACGTGTGCGATTGTACTGAATCAACCGCGGAAACTACGGATTCACACCGATGAACACGGATCGGAAGAGTCACCCGCGGATGAACGCGGAGTGCGCGGAGGCAAAAGCGTAAACCGCTGATCGGCACGGATGAACACGGATCAGAGAAGGTAGAATTGTCATCCCCGAACGAAGTGAGGGGCCTGCTTTCCTCACAACGCGCAGAAGGTAAGAGACAACGTCTCCGGCGAACGGCAAAGAGCCAACAGCGCCCTGCCTCCCCATTTACACTAGCCACTGGCTAACAGCCACTGCCTTCATGCCAACCAACATACGCTCGTTTGCCAAGATCAATCTCGGGCTGAAGATCGGGCCGGCGCGGGACGACGGCTTCCACGAGCTGCGGACAATTTACCAGACGATCGCGCTGCATGACATCGTTCGCGTCGATGTACTGCGCGGAACTGGCATCGAAATTCGCTGTAAAGACCCGCGCGTGCCGGCTGACGAGTCGAATACGTGCTATCGCACTGCCGAGCGCGTCATGCGGACCCTGCGCGGTCGCGGGAAGGTTAGCATCACGATTGGCAAGCGCCTGCCGGTGCAGGGCGGACTGGGAGCGGCATCCTCGAATGCGGTGGCAACGATCTTTGCGCTGGAGCGCGAACTGGGCACCCCGCTGAGCGCCGAAGAACGGTTGCGCATTGCCGCCGAAGTTGGCAGCGATCTCCCCCTGTTTCTCATCGGAGGCACGGCGTTGGGCATCGATCATGGGCAGGAGGTTTATCCGCTGCAGGATCTTCCGCCCATGCACCTCGTGGTACTCACGCCCGCCATAGGCGTTTCGACCCCGCAAGCCTTCACCGACTGGGACGCGCTGGTCGCGCGTGAGTCTGAATTGACCCATGCCGGAGCCGCAGGTACAATAAAACAGTTCGGCAGCGTGGTGTATACGTGGCTGAACAAAGGTTTCCTATCGCAGGCTGGGCCTGCATCCGGTGTTCCCGCCGTGGGCGGGGACCGGGCCGAGACACCGCTTCTCGACCTCGTCCGAGCCGGGATCGAAAACGACTTCGAGCGGGTCGTCTTTTCTGAGTATCCCGAGTTGCGCGAGGCGAAACGTGTGTTGGAGCGCGAAGGCGCGCAGTATGCGTCGTTGTCGGGTTCCGGATCGACGTTGTACGGGATATTTGCGTCGGCGGAAGGGAGCGAAATCAGCCGCAAAGCGGATGGGTGCTGCCGGATGGAATGCGGTCGCGACTACGACCGTGCGGCGCGAAGAGTATTGGAAGCAGTTGGATAGTTCGTCATTCCTCCTTGACCAAGGAGGGCCCGCCGGGCAGACGTGATTGGTAGCAATCGGCATGACTGGGGACGTCGCGCGACATTGGCGGCGACCACGATTCCTCGGCGTGCTAGGAAGAAAGGGGGCGTGCCATGGTTCGGCACTATTTACTTGTAGCAGTGCTGGCCCTGATGTGCCTTTGCTTGGTGGCGTGTAAGAAACAGGGGCTTCCAGAAGGGGCTCAGGGCCACTATTGGAAAGAATCGGATTTGAATTGGCCAACTGGTGAATGCTTGGTGTATCAGGTAAAACTCAATGAGAAAGCTCCTTACTACGCAGGCGATCTTCCCATGAAGTGGGAACAATGTCAGATTGGAACTCCTGATCAGTATCCTCCTCCTCTCGTGCTATACCAGCAGTTCGCCGGTTATCGAAACAGTTTCGTAGTCAATAGCCAACCAAGCGAACGTTTCGTCGTGGGCGCTCGAACGGTAAGCGATTCAGGCAAGCTGGTAGCCGAGGCTAGACTTGCGCGAATGGATGGTAACGGTACACAAGTTTTTGAATACCAATATGACGACAGTGGAGCTTTAGTTTTTCGATGCGCAAGTACGTTTGACGTAGATACTGGATACAAAGTCGAGGAGACGCAGAAAGAAGGGCAAAAGCGGGGCGAGTACTTTTTCGTTTGGCCTCGAGGTCCGTTCTGGACAGGGCACTCCGCCCCGCGATTTTGAAGGCGATGCCCAAGTAGTGTGGAACGGCTGTGCCATCGCGGGACTTGACGTCTGGCGTGTTCTTCACTGGGCGGTCGACTAATGGTAGGTCAAGTGCCTTTGGAGCACTTTGTCTAGGTTCGAATCCTAGCCGCCCAGCCAGATTCAGTTGTAGTGGTCGGTGGTCAGTGGTCAGAAAGTCGGCGACTGAGACACCTGACAAAGTGATGCATTATCGCGCTGCAAGCGAGAGCAGATCCCTCGCTTCCTCGTGATGACAAGACTGAAGGAACTACGCATTTGTGCCGGGAGCTGGCGGCTGGTAGCTGGCAGCTTCGAACTGGGAGCTGACAGCTGAGAGCTGACGGCTGCAACAAACACCCAGCGGTTACTCAACCAGGTATTGCGGGGTATTTGAAGATGGAAGCAGCAGCGAAAACCAGTACGTTTTCTCCGGTGGCCCCGGCCGAGGCGGCAACTTCGGTAGCGGCGCCTGAGAAGAAATCGCCAACCCAGAGCAGCGAGCCGAAAGGCGAGAAAAAGCCGGTTCGGTCGCGCCACGACGACAAGTGGAAGATCTTCTCTGGGACGGCGAACGACGCGTTGGCGAAGGAGATTTGCGAGTACCTCGGCCTTCCGCTGGGGCAGGCGCACATCGACAAGTTCTCCGACGGCGAAACCTACGTGCAGATCATGGAGAACGTTCGCGGCGCGGATGTTTTCCTGGTGCAGCCGACCTGCGATCCGGTGAATGAGCACCTGATGCAGTTGCTGCTGATGATCGATGCGTTGAAGCGAGCCTCGGCGCGGCGCATCACGGTGGTGATTCCGTACTTCGGGTACGCCCGGCAGGACCGCAAGGACAAGCCGCGCGTGCCGATTTCGTCGAAGCTGGTGGCCGATCTGCTGACCACCGCGGGTGCGGACCGGGCGCTGGTGGTGGACATGCATGCGCCGCAGATCCAGGGATTCTTCAACATCCCGGTGGACCACCTGTTCGCGTCGCCGGTGCTGGTTGGGCATTTCAAGGAGTTGCAGCTTCCGGACCTGACCGTTGTATCGCCGGACGCAGGCGGCGTGGAGCGCGCGCGCTTCTTCGCCAAGAAAATGGATTCGGCGCTGGCCATCGTCGACAAGCGCCGCGTGGAAATGGATGTGACCGAGGTAATGCACGTCATCGGTGATGTGCGCGACCGTACTTGTCTCATCCTCGACGACATCATCGACACCGCCGGCACGCTGGTGAAGACCTGCCAGGCGTTGCTCGATGCGGGCGCGCGGCAGGTATATGCGTGCGCCACCCATGCCGTGCTTTCGGGCCCGGCGATGGAAAGGATTGCGAAATCGGGGTTGGTCGAATGTGTTGTGACCAACACCATCCCGTTAACGGAGGCGGCCAAGGCCGAGCCCAAGATCAAGCAGTTGAAGATCGGCGGTTTGATCGGCCGGGCAATTCAATCGATTCACGAAGAGACCTCCGTCAGCAGACTGTTCTTATAGAGGAATAAAGCATGGCTACAGCAACCGCAGAAAAGACTGACAAGAGCGTAGAAGCCAAGCCGCGGCAAAGCGGCGGCAAGAATGATGCCCGCCGTTTGCGCAAGAGCGGCCTGATTCCCGCCGTGTTGTATGGCGCCGGGCTGGAACCGCTGAACCTTGCGGTCGATCCCAAGCAGATCAACCGCATCCTGCACTCCGAGCAGGGGCACAACACCATTTTCGACATGGCTGCGGGCGGTGACTCCGGCAAGGTGATGATCGTTGACTGGCAATACGAGCCGATCAAGGGCGCGCTGTTGCACGTCGACCTGAAGCGCATTGCCATGGACAAGCTCTTGCAGGTGAGCGTGCCCGATCACACTGAAGGGCGAGGCCCCGGGAGTGAAGCTGCAGGGCGGCATTCTGGAGCAGATGCTGCGCGAGGTGGAGATCGAGTGCCTGCCGGCGGACATCCCGGGTCACATCGATGCCGACGTCAGCCAGTTGGTGTTCGGCCAGACGCTGCGTGTGGCCGATCTGCCGCACAACGACAACATCAAGTTCATCACCGACGAGAACCAGGCAGTTGCTCACGTCACGGCGGTGAAGGAAATTGCGGCTCCGGCTCCTGCCGAGGGCGCTGAAGTCGAGGCTACTACTGCTGAGCCCGAGGTTATCAAGAAGGGCAAGCAGGAAGCCGAAGGCGAGGCTGCCGAAGGCGGCGAGAAGGCCGAGAAGTCTGAGAAGAAGAAGTAAGCGTTGTGAAGCTGATCGTCGGGCTCGGCAATCCGGGCATCGAGTACCAGTTCACGCCGCACAACATGGGTTTTCTGGCGGTGGACCGCATTGCCGAGCAAGCTGGCGTGCGGGTCAACAATCGCAACTGCCGCTCCCAAACCGGGCGCGCAGTTTTGGAAGGGCAGGAAGTAGTGCTCGCCAAGCCGGAGACCTACATGAATCTGAGTGGCGCCTCGGTTCGCGAGTTGGTCCGCGAATACGAGGTGCAGCCGGAGCAGGACCTGATCGTCATCTACGACGAGCTGGATTTGCCCTTCGGCAGCATTCGGATTCGCCCGCGAGGCAGTTCGGCGGGGCACAACGGAATCGCTTCGGTGATCGGGGCGCTGGGTACGCAGGAAATCATGCGCATCCGGCTGGGAGTTGGACCCGATCATCCGGTGGGCGACGGTGCGCGGTATGTGCTGTCGCAATTTAAGAAGGCGCAGTATCCGGTTTTGGACGAGGTGCTGGACTCAGCGGCTGAGGCCGTGCGAGTGATCTTGAAAGACGGGATTTCGGCGGCAATGAATCGGTTTAACCGGAAAGAAAAAGAAGCAACTAGCGATTAGCTTCGAGCAACGAGCTTCGAGCAACGAGTTGTAGAGACAAGCGATTTTGCACATGGAAAATGGAGTTTGGCAGGTACGACCGGAGACGCACAGACCAGCCATATAGCTCGGTGCTCGTAGCTCGTCGCTCGCTGCTTGGAGAAAACGAATGCGTACTTATGAGTTGATGTTTATTTTGCGGCCCGACATGGTGGAGGAAGACCAGGACAAGCTGGTCTCCACCCTGGAAAATCAGATTCAGGCTGCCGGTGGCACGGTCAAGAGCGTGGAGCGGATGGGCAAGCGCCGGCTGGCATACATGGTCCGTAATTTCCAGGACGGCATCTACGTGTTGCTGACGCTGGAAGGCGAAGGCGGCATGGTGAAGGAGATCGAGCGCCGCTTGCGTGTGAACGAGCCGGTGATCAAGTTCCTCACCGTTCGCGTGGACGAAGAGCAGAAGCGCCTGGCGAAGGTCAAGGCCATTCGGGATACCAAGGTGCGCGGCAAGGGAACTCGCGCCGCTGCCGCGGCGGCGGAAGCTGCGGCCGCACCGGAGCCGCTCACGCCGGCTTCGGTGGCGGAGCCGACGGAAGCGCCGGCCGCGGAAGCGTAAGCTTTCGGTTGCGATACGGGGTCCTTCGACTCCGCTCGGTCGCTACGCTCAGTATGACAATTGAATTGACGGGCTTGTGCCCTGAAGGAGAATCATGGCAGACGAAACGACAACAACAGCTCCGCAAGCAGCGGCGGCCAGCGACGCACCGGCGCCTCGTCCGGAAGGCAGTCCCCGTCCTGATGGACCCCGCGGCCCGCGCGGCGCGGGACGTCCCGGCGGAGGTCCTGGAGGCCCGCGCGAGGGCGGACGGAAGTTCTTCCGGCGCAAGAAGGTTTGCAAGTTCTGTGTCGAGAAGATCGACAGCATCAACTACAAGGACGTGCGGCTGCTTTCGCAGTTCGTCGCCGAAGCGGGCAAGATCGTGCCCCGCCGTTTGACTGGCGTCTGCACGCCGCACCAGCGCCGCCTCGCCGACGCGATCAAGCAGGCCCGCAATATCGCCCTGCTGCCGTTTGCGAGTAGGTAGCTGTCAGCTATCAGCCGTCAGCTCTCAGTGAGAGAGCAAAACTTACGGCTGGGGCTGGATACGAAACGAGAGATTCTTAGCTGAAAGCTGATGGCTGACGGCTGATAGCTTGCGGTGAAGCCGCGATACGGAGTCTACACATGGAAGTCATTCTCAAAGAAGATGTAGCCAAGCTGGGTTCGCGTGGTGACGTGGTGAAGGTGGCCGAAGGCTACGGGCGTAATTATCTGCTTCCCAAAAAGCTTGCAATCGAAGCCACCGCCGCGAACCGAGCAGTCATTGATCAAATGAAGGCCGCGGCCGTCCGTCGTCTGGCGCGCGAGAAGGGCGACGCCGAAGCGCTGGGTCAGCAGCTCGCCGCAGTTGAGCTCGCGTTCACGCGTAAGGCGGGCGAGCACGATCACCTTTTCGGTTCGGTCACCTCGTCCGACATCGCTCATGAATTGGAGGGCAAGGGCTTCAATATCGATCGCCGGAAGATCCAGCTGGATGAGCCGTTGAAAGCTCTCGGCGAGTTCAGTGTTTCGGTGAAGCTGCATCGCGATGTCAGTGTGCCGGTGAAGGTCAAAATTCAGAAGGAAGCCGGTGAAGAGACAGCTCCGATGGCGGAAGAAGCCGGCGCGGAAGCCTGATCTTCTGCGGGACAACTTCGCCCCAGCTCGGATATGGGTCGAGCGCCGCTTCCGGGCCTGTGTTACGAGACTCGTGCCGTCCGCTGAACCACCCCATCACGCGCAAATGAGACGCTCGATGGGGCCCCGGAAGCGGACTCGGGATTTCCCACTTACGCCTTGCCAGCGATAGATCGATGGACAACCCTCACTTCGTTCGGGATGACAATCCGGTTGGGTTCGGGATGACAATCCAGCAAGAATCGCGAATGACAATCCGGTAACAATTCCGAATTCCCCTGAGACTCACATGCTTGTAGGATTCCGTGGGAGGTGCTGATAGATGAAGGCAATCTTGCGATTGGCAGTATTCGTGTTTCTAACCGCGCTTAGCGGTTTCTTTGCGTCGGCCCAAAACAACGGTCCCCAGAAGATCGGGCAATCAGCGGTGTGGAAGATGCCCGACTCGTTTCGCATCATGGTTCTTAAGAAGTGCGGCGACGCCACCCATCCACCCTCGTTCGCCGAATGTTTCATCAACCAGATGCAACAAGGCGGAGCGCCAGCGCAGGCTGTCTCCTTCACCCGCGAGCTGTACGAGCTAAGCCACGGCGACGTCGGCATCATGTACGGGTTTCACAAGGTCGGGCCGGTCGATATTGCGTGGATCAACTACCCGCTGCGCGCCAATACCAATGACGGCCTGATGTTCGTGAACGGGCAACCGCGCATGATTGACGTCGAGAATCTGAAGCTCCTTGACCAATCCGCCATGCAGCAGGATCCGCAGTTCCAGAACACCAAAGCGCAGTTTCCTAAGGTTGCCGTCTGGCCTGGAGACCGCGATGGAACCACCTGGCCTAACTCCCAACCCGGTCCAAACGGAGGAGTCCAATTCACCGTAGGTTACCCATTGATCAATGGATGCCATGCCTGCGAGCGCGCCGGGTTTGTGCTGTTCAACTGGAATTTTGGTCCGCAGGGAAAATTCCTGGGCACGACGTTTGTCGGAATGACACCGCCTCCGGTGCAGTAACGGGCTGTCCGGCAGCTTCCGCCAATTCGCGGGAGGCCACGGATGGCAGCGCCAGGGTGGCACACATTTCGATGCACTTGTCCACCATATGACCCGGAGAGTAGACAAAGCCATGGAATCATACCATCGTTAGCCGGAGTAAAGGCATTGTTATCAACGTGGTCGATAGTATCAAAAGTCCACAAAATCTGCGCCGGATTTTGCACGTCGGGCGACGAAATCATGTTGACTTTCCGGAGCCGTTCGGAGTACATTCCTCGGGCCAACTGCTTCTTCCCAGATGTACCCGTCTGCGATGGCAAGGCGACGCGTCCGCAAAGCGTCAGCACCTTCGAATAGAAGCAATTCTCTAGAGGAGAGGAACACAATGAAAGTTGTTCGCATTATCGGTATAGCTATGCTTGCGATGACCTTACGTCGGCATAGCCAGCGCCCAGAGCTGGACACCAGTAGCGCCCGCGCCAATAGCGATCGGCCCCCTGCTTCAGCTGCGTGATGGCAATATCTTAGCCCACTCGGACCAGGGAGGAAACGCTAACCAATGGTACATCCTTAAGCCCGCCAGTAACGGCAAGTACGAAACCGGCACGTGGAGCGGTCCGTACAACATGCAGTCCGGGTACTCCCCGTTCTTCTTCAGCAGCGCCGTTTTGACCGACGGCAAGACCATCGTGATTGAAGGTGGCGAGTACAACAACGGTCAGGCGGTATGGACCACGATCGGGTCTCAGGGCACCTACACGCCCTTCGTGCCGAACCTTACGTGGGTAGTGAATACTCCGCCGACCGGCTGGGCTAGGATCGGTGATGCGCAGGCCGTCGTTCTGGCGGATGGAACCTACTTCCAGGCGAGCTGCTGCACCAAGCAGACCGCCTACCGCAACGGTCCCAGTTCCTGGACCGAGGGTCCCGACGTACTGGCGGTTCGCAACGACGAATCGGGATGGAGCACGCTGCCCGACGGCAGAGTGATGATGGTCGATGTTCAGGTCAACAGTAACTGCAGCAATAGCAGCAAGAGCAGCGAATACTACGCTAGCGACAAGCTGTGGCACTGCGGACCGCAGCTCACCCAACAGCTGTGGCAGCAGAGCGACCAGGAACTCGGTTCTGGGGTGGTGTTCTATCCCGATCCAGTTGTTCACCCGAAGGGTGGCATGTTCCAGTACGGCGGCGACAGCACGTTTACGAACATCCTGGACATCAACACCTTCACTTGGGCGACTGGCCCAACCTTGGGCAACCTTCAACAGGCTGACGGTCCGGGAGCCTTGGAGCCGAATGGAAAGGTGCTGGAGCAGCTTAGCCCCGGCCTGTTCCAGGCTGGCTGCCAGTTCGCTGAGTTCGATCCGGTCGCCGGCACTCTCGCGAACACGGTCAACAACGCCTTTTGCCCGGGTGATTCGTCGTTCGTAGGCCACCTGATGATCTTCCCCACCGGTCAGATCGGTTCAGAGGACTACGACCAGACCATCTACCTTTACAACCCGGCGCCTGGTGTGGTGAGCGGCGTTGCTCCGACCATCATCCCCGCGACCAACGCCTACCTGGGCGGTTCGAAGAACAACACCCTATACGGTATCCAGCTCAACGGCCTGTCGGAGAACAACTTCTACGGCGACGACTATCAGGCTGCTACCAACTACCCGCTGATCCGCTTCACCAACATCAACACCGGGAATGTGTACTACGGCTTTACTCACGACGACAGCTCCCACTCCATGGCTCCGGGTTTGGTCAGCTTCACCAAGTTCGACATCAACCCTGCGACACCTCCTGGAAAGTACATGATGCAGGTTGTTACCAACGGCATCGGCTCGAACCAGGTACAGATCCAGATCCACTAAGCCTTACTGATTCACTTGAATGCCATGTCCGCAAGGACATGGCATTTTTTGTGCCTCAGCGACTCCTTGAGGCGGAATGGCAAAGGTAAGCCGAATGCTGAACTGGACGCAGTTTGAGTGGTTATCGTTCGATTGCTATGGCACGCTCATCGATTGGGAATCGGGAATTCTGGGATATGTGCGGCCACTGCTGCGCATCAAGGGGTGCGACGTCTCTGACGCGCAGATCCTCAATCTTTACTCCGAGTTGGAGCCGCGCGAGCAATCCGGCCCGTATCGCAGCTATCGCGAGGTGTTGGCCAGTGTGATGCACGGCTTTGCCAGGGAGCTCAACTTCGAGTTGAGCGCAACCGAGGCAGCCGGGCTGGCGGATTCCATCGCCGACTGGAAGCCCTTCCCCGATACGGTGCAGGGCCTGCGGAAGCTGAAATCGCGGTACCGGCTTGCTATCCTGTCGAACATCGATGACGATCTGTTTGCGTTTACGGCGAAACATCTCGAGGTGCCGTTCGATCTAGTGGTTACGGCGCAGCAGGTGCGTTCGTATAAGCCCTCCCAGCAGAACTTCGAGGTTTTGTTGGATCGCGTCGGAGCGGCAAAGGACAAGCTGCTGCACGCGGCCGAAAGCCTGTACCACGATGTGGCGCCGGCGCGGCAACTGGGCATCTCTACGGTCTGGGTAAATCGCAGGCAGGGGAAACGCGGCAGCGGCCACGCGGCTCGCCGACGCTAAGCCAGACTTGGAAGTGGCTTCTGTCGGAGAACTCGCCGAAAGAGCGCTGGCTGGGTAGAGTGGCGCTTCAGCGCCGCCCTTCGACAAGCTCAGGGCAGGCTCTGAATGTCGGCTCTACCCATCACTGGTTCACAGGGATCTTGATGATCTTCTTCTGGATGGCGTAAGTCACCAGTTGCGCCTTGTTGTGAATGTCGAGCTTGCGCATCAGGTTGAACTTATGCGCCTCGATGGTCTTCACACTCAATCCGAGCAGCACGGCGATCTCTTTGACGGAATTGCCCTCAGCCAGCAGCTTCAGGATCTCGCGCTCGCGCGGCGTGAGCGTGGACATGCGTGGCCGCATCCTGGCGTCGCGCACCCGGGCGCGGAAGTCCTCGACGAGTTTTCCCAGCACCTGCGAGCTGAGGTATTTTCCGCCTTTGTAGACGTCGCGCACGGCGGTAACCAACTGCGGTGCAGGCGTATCCTTCAGCACGTATCCGGCGGCGCCCACCTCCAGGCACTGCACCAGATAATCCTCATCCTCGTACATGGTGAGGAACAGGACCTTGGTCTCCGGGCGGTTCTTCTTGATCTGTCGCGTAGCTTCGAACGAGGAGAGTCCCGGCATGCCAATGTCCATGAGAACGATATCGGGACGCAACTCACGCGCCTTCTCCACCGCGTCGCCGGCCTCGGGCGATTCGCCAATGATCTCGAAGTCGCTCTCGGTTTCCAGCAGCCGCCGTACACCCTGGCGGAACAACGTATGATCGTCCACTAAAAGACATCTAATTTTCGGCATGAAAGCACCTGACTTCCTGTAAGAATCTCTTCGCGGCGACCCTAACCGGGACCATCGCTAAGCCCCCTGCGCCACGGCATCCGAGTCGAGTTCTGCCTCCATCGTGGCGCGTCCATCGGCCATTGGGTACGATATGGGCGCATTTACTTCGATGCGTGTTCCCTGGCCCGGCGTCGAGACGATCGTCATCTTTCCCCCGAGCGTGGAGATGCGCTCGCGCATGCCGGATACCCCGAACGTCTGTCGCGCCGGGTTCGGTATGGGCGTGATGCCTATGCCATCGTCTTGGATGGTCAGGCGCACGTGGTCTCCCTTGCGTTCCATGTCAATCAGAACGTTGCTTGCGTGAGCGTGTTTCGCCACATTGTGCAGGGCCTCCTGCACAACGCGATAAATCGCCGTTTCCAAAGCTCCGGGCAGCCGGCCGAAATCGCGGGCCAGGTTGACGCGAGCCTTCACGCCGGTGCTCTTGGCCAGGTCTTTGGCCTCCTTGCGGACGGCAGCAATCAAACCAAGTTCCTGCAGCACGAGCGGCGACAGGCGACCGATGATGCGGCGAATTCCTTCGATGGTCCGATCCACCACATCCAGAGTTTCGCGGATCTTGCTTCGCTCCGAGCGGGTTCCCACCGACCCCTCCAGCATCCCGAGGTATAGGCGAATCACCATCAGCGCCTGCCCGGTTTCGTCGTGCAGTTCGCGGCTGATGCGCTTGCGCTCTTCTTCCTGTGCCCGCAGAAGGTGACCGGAGAGCTCGACGATGCGGGCTTCGCGCTCCCGCAGGGCATCGTTCATGCCGGCGCGATCGATGGCCAGGGCGGAGCGGTCGGCGATCGCCTTCAGCAGGTCGCGTTCCGTCGGAAGCCACGGCCGGGCCCGGGAGAAACCGATGAGCAATACGCCGATGACATGCTCTCTGGCTTTGAGCGGGACTCCCCAAAGCGCCTTGGCGCGACCTTGGATTCGCGCGTCGATGAGTCCATGGGAAGCGTCCAAATCGGGCAGAATGTCGGGTTCTCCGGATTCGGCGATCATGCCAGAGAAGCCCTGTCCCATGGCGATCTCCAGGCTGGGATCGTTTAGGTCTTCGCCAAATCCAACTTGAGCACGAACCCGCAACACCTGCTGTTCCATGTCCTTCAGCAGGATGACGCCCAACGTCGCAGCGAACATCTCGCTGCTGATTTCCAGCACCCGCTGCAGCAGCGCATCGAGATTCCTGGCCGAAAGCTCCGCGTCGAGCACGGAGAGCAAGGCTTCCGATTCGGTTTTCTGGGTGTCGAAGTATGCGCCGGAGACCGCAATGAAACTCGCTGAGGAGAGGGTTTCCATGGCGGCCACCGCCTCTGGGAAACGTGACGGCGGAAAGATCTTGCGCAGGTATGGGTCAATAAGCTGCTGATAGACCTCCAACGCCCGCGCCACTTCCCGGGCGCTGACCTTGAGCTTAGCCAGGCGCTCACCGAAGTATTGCAAGTTCTCATAGAAGGCAGCAAAGTCAGTCTGCGAAAAGATGGAGAAACCGGTGCCGATGGTCAGCCGCTCGAGGGCAGCCATGGCGCGGCCGTCGAAGCTGAATTCGGCGAACATCGCCCGCCGCCACTCGGAGGTAATTTCCTGAAAATAGGGCTGTAGGCTGCGCGTCACCTCAACCACTACCTCGCGAGAGCTCTCTTTCATGGGCAGTAGCGGGGACATATCCCTCCTTAGTACCTATTAGATTGATGCGACGGAAGTTGCGGCAGGATGGACTTACTACCTGACTAATTTATCACCTGTTGTTGATATACAACAGGTAAACGGTTCGCACAAGCGGAGCAGGTTTGGAATGAGCGGAAATCAAGCAAGCAGAGCTGGCCGCAAAACTCGTTCGCACAACCTTTGGCGGACGGGCAGGACTGCGGCACCCTGAAGTAGATTGCACGCACGAGTCACTGACTTTCCCCTGCGCCAGCCTTGGACTCTCACCCCTCTCGTCCGTTCTGCATCTTACGGAGCATCGGGGAAAGCTCGTCAAAGTGCGTAAACCAAAGGGAAAAATACTTGGAGCAACGGTGCTCAGGATCCTGTCGCTGGCCGTAATGCTTGGCGCAACTGTATTAATGGGTGCCGCTCAGGGCCGCCAGAGCGTTCCAGCGGCCGAGATGGAATCGCGGCTCCCTACAGTTGAGCAACAGGTTCAGCCAATTGGACCTGCCGCGAGTGATCGGGTGTTATCCAGCAGCATCGCAGGTAGCGTTGTTGACCCCAATGCAGCTGTAGTGCCTGGCGCAACGGTAAGGCTGACTGGCCCGAGCACGGCGATGGAGCACACGGTACTCGCTGACGCGTGGGGAAGGTTTATCTTCTCGAATCTCCCCGCGGGGACGTTCAGGATTACCGTCACGGCGCCGAACCTCACCACGTTCAACTCGGACCCGATTGTGCTAACAGCAGGTCAGAACCTTCAGCTTCCGCAGATCGTCTTACAAATCGGCAAGACGCACGCCGATGTGGAAGTGGTCGCCACGCTGCATGACATAGCGCAAGCTCAGGTTCAGGCGCAAGAGAAGCAGCGGGTCTTCGGAGTCCTTCCGAATTTCTACAGCAGCTACATCTGGAACGCCGCGCCTATGACGCCGAAACAGAAGTTCGGCCTGGCACTTCGAACCATGACGGATCCCGTCTCGTTCGCGGTAACCGGCGGGATCGCCGGCTTGGAGCAGCGGCACAACACCTTCCCCGGATACGGCCGTGGCACTGACGGGTATTTCAAAAGGTATGGTGCGACATACGCTGACGGCGCGATTAACAGAATCCTTGGGAGCGCCGTCCTGCCTTCGCTTCTCAAGCAGGACCCGCGATATTTTTACCGGGGCAGCGGCACCACCAAGTCACGAGCCTGGTACGCGATTTCGCAGACCTTTGTCTGCCGAGGCGATAATGGGCGCACGGAAATCAACTGGTCTCATCTGCTCGGGAGCTTCGCGGCGGCGGGCATTTCGAATGTGTATCGCGCCCCTCAGGATCGTACCGCGTCGCTAACCATTCGCAACGGCTTCATCATCCTCGGCAGCAGCGCCGTGACTAACCTTATCCGGGAATTCCTGCTGCGGAAGATCACATCCAAGGTGCCGGACTACGCACAAGGTAAACCGTAGCGGCAATCTTTTCCGATGCTCGCCTTCGCGAGTCTTGCACGCGCTTGCGCGAATCGGGGCTATGGTGCTTTGCTTGGCGTGCGGGACACAGCACCCAGTTACCACCCTTGTAACCGCGACTACTGAGGTGCGCCCAGCTCACGAACTATGCTCACGCTGGCGCTGGTGCCAATGCGGTTCGCCCCGGCATCGACCATCGCCCGGAGCTGGGCGGCGGTACGAATTCCTCCTGCAGCTTTCACTCCCAGGGCATGTCCAACCACGCCACGCATCAGCGCCACGTCAACGGCAGTCGCGCCTGAGCTGGCAAAGCCGGTAGAGGTCTTCACGAAATCGACTCCAGCGTCCATTGCCAGCGCACAGCCGAGGATCTTCTCTTCCTGAGTCAGAAGAGCGTTCTCCAGGATCACCTTGAGCAGCGCATTACCGGAGTGAGCCAGCGCGGCGAGCGAACGCATTTCGCTCTTCAGGAGCACGCGATCGCCCGACTTCAACGCGCCGATGTTTATCACCATCTCCAGTTCGTGGGCGCCGTTGTGCAAGGCAGCCTCGGTCTCAGCGAGTTTGGTTACAGTCAGACTAGCCCCCAACGGGAAGCCGATAACGGTCGCGACCCTCACCGGGGTGCCACGCAGTTTGGCAGCCGCCGGGGTGACATAGGAAGGATTGACCACCACGCAATGAAATCCGAAGTTCACTGCCTCAGCGCAGTGAGCGAGCACCTGGGCGCGCGTTGCTTCCGGCGCCAGTAGCGTGTGATCGATGATCTGAGCGACGCTGCGCCAGTCCTCAATCACAGCGGCTGGAGTTCCCGGTACAACTAAGGCATCGACAGACATGACCTAGAAACCGATTCTACACGGCCTGCAAAGGCGATTCCAAAATGCAAATGTCCTGAAGATTACGATAATGCTCGGCAAAATCCATCCCGTATCCGACGACGAATTCATCAGGAATCTCGAACCCAACATAGTCCACCACCACTGGCTGAATGCGGCGGGGAGCTTTGTCGAGCAGCACGGCAATCTTCAGCCGCTTCGGGCTGCGCGTCAGCAGCAGATTCCTGAGATACGTCATGGTAAGCCCCGTGTCTAGGATGTCCTCGACGAGGATCACATTTTTCCCCGCGAGCGATTCGTCCACATCTTTTACCAGCTTCACCTCGCCACTGTGCTGCTGCTGATCACCGTAGCTGGAGACGGCGATGAAGTCGAACGTCGCATCGAGGGTGATCTGGCGGGCAAGGTCGGCGAGAAAGATTGCGGCCCCTTTGAGCACGCCGATCAGGATCACGGGTTGTCCGGCGAAGTCCTGGCTGATGCGGCCAGCCAGTTCGCTCACTTTTCCCGCAATTCGATCCCGGGAGATGAAGAGCTGCGGCCTCTTTATCGAAGTCATTTCCTTCCCGCGGCTTCGACGGAGGTAGTAGGATCGGCGCCGTCCCAGCTCTGGTCGGCCGTGGGCCCGTACACCGAGGGAACGGGCTTGTTCATCGCGCGTAGATACATGGTGAGCTGCGTACGATGGTGGCAGGTGTGGAGCACGCGCCGCCAAAAAACCCAAATGCGCTGGCGCGAGACGCCAAAGAACCGCACATCCTGCAGCCACCACTGGGCTGGCTGCTGTGCGAAGAAATCGAGCCGCGGTCGCGCCAGCTGAGCCATGCGAACCGTGTACGCCGACACAGAGGCCAGGGCCGGAAGGACGTCGGATGGTGCGGGCTCGGGCGTGCCTACAAATTCACCGAAGAAGCGCCGTTCGGAGAGCAGTTGATGCTTGAAGATATCGAGCACCGTGGAAGACTTCTCGTGCGGGCGAAAAGGAAAGTCAGTGTCGGAAAAGCAACGCCACACCGAGATCACTTTGTCGGTTTCACTGGCATACGTATCCAGCAGATGCTGAAGCAAAGGGTCAGCAGCGCGTGGCACCTCCGCCTGGGGAATGGCGATGTAGTCGTACTGCACAGGCTTCTCCTTCGACGCGTGTGGCGTGCCGCAACTTAACAGTCGCGCAAGGGTTAGCTCACGGAAGGCGGCGACCTCCGAGCGCTCCCGCGATTTTAACCGAGTGCACACGTACCGTATAATTGCGCTTTCATTCACCTTAGTCTTGAGGTTGTCGACATTCTTTGCCATCTTCAGGTGAGACCTGCGGCCCGGCTTCCTCCGCGGGATCGGGCGCTGTGCCACGGCCGTAGTTCTCCTTTCCGCCCTCCTGGTTGTGGTCGCCACGTCGGCCTTCGGCCAGCAGTCGGACGTTATCGAAGAAATCAGGATCCACGGCAACCGCCGCATCCCGGCGGACACCATCCGCGCCCGCATGTTTACCCGTCCCGGGCGAGATCTACGACCAGCAAGCGCTGGAGCGGGACTTCAACTCCCTGTGGAACACCGGCTATTTCGACGACCTGCGGATTGAGCGCGAGGCCTCTCCCAAGGGCTGGATCATCCACGTCTACGTCAAGGAAAAGCCAACCATCCGCGAGATCAAGTACGTCGGGCTGAGCTCGGTGTCGCAGAGCGACGTGCTCGACAAGTTCAAGGAGCGCAAGGTCGGCCTGACCCAGGAGAGCCAGTACGATCCCACCAAGGTGAAGCGCGCGGAAGTGGTCATCAAGGAGTTGCTGGCCGCGCACGGCCGCCAGTTCGCCACCGTCACCTCCGAAGTGCGTCCCATCCCGCCGGCTTCGGTGGGCTTGACCTTCGTGGTCAAGGAAGGACCCAAGGTCAAGGTCGGCAAGATCACCTTCGTCGGCAACGAGCACGTGAAGTCGCGCGAACTGCGAAGCGCGATGAAGAACTTGAAGCCGATTGGAATTCCGCACTCCATCTTCCTGGAGAACCTCTTCCCGCGCACCTATGACTCGACCAAGCTGAACGAAGACGCGGAGCGTGTCCGCTACTTACTACCAGACCAAGGGCTATTTCAAAGCGCTGGTTTCCGATCCGAAGACGCAGATTCACGACACCAGCGGCTTCACGTGGTACATGCCCTGGAGCCACAAGCCGGGCAAGGCGGTCGACATCACCTTGCCGGTCGAGGAAGGCGTCCAATACCGGCTGAAGGAAATCACCTTCACCGGCAACAAGGCCATCACCAACACGGCCGCCCTGCGGGCGCAGTTCAAGATCAAAGACGGCGACATCTTCGATACCGAGGCGGTCCGCAAGGGCATTGAGAACCTGCGCAAGGCCTACGCCCACGCTGGGCTACATCAACTTCACGCCCGTCCCGGACACCCACCCCGACGACGAGAAGAAGCTGATCAGCATGACGATCGATCTGGATGAAGGCAAGCAGTTCTACGTCCGCCGCATCGAGTTCCAGGGCAACACCACCACCCGCGACAAGGTCATACGCCGCGAGCTGCTATTGCAGGAGGGCCAGGTCTATAACGGCAACCTTTGGGACATTAGTTTGCTGCGCCTGAACCAGCTCCAGTACTTCGAGCCGCTGAAGCCTGAGCAGGACTCGGAAATCCACCAGAACGTTGCCGACTCTACCGTTGACATCACGCTCAAGCTGCAGGGAAAAGGGCAAGAACAGCATCGGACTGACGGGCGGCGTCAGCGGACTGGCCGGCGGATTCATCGGGCTGAACTACACCACCAACAATCTGTTCGGCAAAGGCGAGTCGCTCACGCTGGAGTTCCAGATTGGGCAATACGAGCGCAACTACACCCTGGCCTTCACCCAGCCGTACCTGTTCGACCGGCCGCTGCAATTCAGTTGGTCGGTGTATCACCGCAGCTACAACTACAACCAGGCCGCGCTTACCCAGCAGCAGACCAACCAGGTGCTCCAGATCCCGTCGGCTTACCAGAACCTGCTGCAGAACTTCACCCAGACGAGTACGGGTTTCACCACCTCGTTCAGCTATCCCATCAAGCGCTCGTTCAAGCGCGTCGGCATCACCTATTCGTTCGACGACACCAGCGTGCAGACCTTCAGCACGGCGTCGACGCTGTACTTCGAGAGCATCAACTTCCGCGGCATCTACGGCCCGAACTCGCTGAACGGCATTCAGACCAGCAAGGTGGTTCCGAACTTCTCGTACAGCAGCATCGACAATCCGCAGCGGCCGCACAAGGGCAAGAGCCTGTTTCGTTTCCACGGGCATCGCCGGTCTGGGCGGCAATGTGTACTACTTCCAGCCGACCGCCGAGTACAAGGAGTTCATGCCCGTGAACAAGGGCCGGAACACTCTCGGGCTTCCGGCTGCAAGGCTCCTGGATTAGCGGGTTATGCCGGGCAGGTGGCGCCTCCCTTCGACCGCTACTACATGGGCGGCGACACCGACATTCGCGGCTTCGATATTCGTGCCATTTCGCCGGTCGCGTTCTTCCCGACCGTCGTGACCATACCGTTGCAGAACCCCGACGGGACCGGCGTGCCGCTGGATCCCACCAATCCGCGCCGCGGGAATTACCTGATCAACATACCGGTGCAGCAGATTATCTTCCCCGGTGGTGACACGAGCGTCATAGGCAATCTGGAGTACCGCGTCCCAATTGCAGGGCCGGTAACAGTAGCAGCCTTCGTTGACACCGGGATGGACTTTATCTCGCGCGAGTCCCAGTTGCAGATCGCTCCTCAGCAATATCAGGTGTTGGTCAACACCCCGTATGGCTGTCCCTTCGTGAACTCCGACTTCAGCTGCGGCGGAACCACGACCGTTCCGATCAACAAGAACCTGGTGCCGATCTCGGGGACGAATTATCAGCCGCGCATGTCGACGGGACTCGAGTTACAGGTCATCATGCCCGTGATCAACGCGCCCTTCCGCTTCTACTACGCCTACAACCCGCTGCGGCTGTACGAGACGGTAGCGCCCCCCAATCCGATTACCCGCTCGATGTTCCCGGCTGGAGCGGCCGGCGATTATACGTATGCCAACGCGGTCGCGTTGTACCAGCCGCAGTACTTCCTGCGCGAGCCGCGCAAGACCTTCCGCTTCACGGTGGCGACGACCTTCTAGACTTGCCTTAAATGGTGATCAGGCCGCGGCGAAGCCCGATGGTCGTAGCTTCGGTTCGAGAGGCAGCGCCCAGCTTGGCGAGTATCGAGCTGATGTGAAACTTCACCGTATGCACGGAAAGGTTGAGTTGCACGGCGATTTCCTTGTTAGAGAGACCTTCAACCATCATCTCCAGCACTTCGCGTTCGCGCGGGGTGAGCTCCTCAGCCAGGCCATCCGACGAGTCACCCTCGTGGTTTTGTACGTGGCGATTATCGAGCGGTTGAGTAAGCAGTGCTCCGGCGCCCTTTGAAAACGTAATTAGGCCCGCTGCCGCTGCGTGCAACGCGGCAGCCACCTCCGGGCTCGACGAATCCGCAAGCAAAATACCGGCTCCTCCGTGCGACAAGGCATCGAAGATCAGGCGCTCGTCAATTCGATCTGCCAGCAGAACGACCTGTGCCTGGGCCATCCCGATGCCACGGTGCAAAGACGCAAGGTTCACGCCGTCGCCGTGAATCAGAATGGCATCGGGTTCGCGGGAGGCAACGCTCGACGCCAGCTCCGCATACGTCGAAATCGATCCCAGAACTTCGATACTCGCCTCCGGCTCGAGCAGACGCTCTAATCCAGCTCGCATCAACGAAGAGCCAGCAAAGATCAGCACACGCAAGCGATGCTCGCGCGGTTGGCGCGACGAACTCCCCACGGTGCTGACTTTGCCGGCTGCCATGAAATTACCGTTGTGGCCTATCCCCCAGAGTGACGCTGACATCCACTGCCGACCCAGCGCGGAGCAGACGAAGCTTCAAAGCCTCGCCCGTACGTTTCTGGGCCAGGAGACGGTGCAGCCCGCGATAGCCTTGCACCGGCTCGCCTTCTGCGCTGACGATGAGGTCGCCAAGCAGAATCCCAGCCTGCTTCGCCGGACTTTCCGGCGCAACGTGCATCACCAGGAGCCCAAGCTTCTGGCCCGGGCCCGCTGCAGTCTGCCAATCCTCCGGCAGTGGCACCTCCTGCATGGCCAAGCCAAGGTAAGGGTGAGAGATGTGGCCGCGCTCCAGCAACTCATTCACTACCCGCTCGACGGTCTCGACCGGCAGGGTGATGGCCGAGGCACGCGCCAGGACCGCGCTGTTGATGCCTAGTAGTTGTCCCTGCCCATTGATCAGGGCGCTGCCTGACTGACCGGGATAGAGCTGGACATCGGGACGCAGCAGACGTTCGATCTGGCCGCCCCGCCAGGTTCTCCACGGGCCGCCGACTCGAGCCATCACGCCCGCCGCGACGGCCGGCTCTCCGCGCCGTGAGCGGCCGACCGCGAGCACCAGCTCCCCTGGCCGGGCACTTGAGCCAAAGGGCAGCGTGCTGAGACCGTTCGCAGCCCCGATACGAATTGCTGCCAAGTCTGTTGTCCCATCGCGGCCGGTCACCTGGCCTCTGATGGTCTCTCCTCCGGGAAGCAAAACGTCTACAGCTTCTGCGCGGCGCACAAGGTGCGCAGCCGTAACCACCACCCCTGGCTTCCAGTGCACGCCACTGGCTGAGACTCGTTGTCCGGCCTCGACTGCTACGATCGCTTTGCCGGCCTCGGCGGCGAGTTCCGATATCCGCTCGGAAAGCGCGTGCCAAAGTTCTTTTCCTGTACTCATTCTCCACTTCCTGATGCCCTGAATTGACTGCCGGGTTCAAGCTTGGCATTTGTGGGAGCGGCGCACATCAGGCAAACGGGCAGGTAAAGACTGGACAGATGGCCAGGGGGAGTTCAACGAGCGGGGACCATGGCACCCACGGGATAGGACGACGGCGACCCAGTATTAACGGCACTCCAGGAGGATCACCTACTTCGCCGTGATGCGATCGGCGATCTGGTTGTATTGGCCAGCAGTCACCAGCCGCCGGTCGATCAGGTCGTGCGTAGTGTGGTACGGGCGGTTGGCGACGATGCGCTCAGCCGTCTCATTGCTGATCCCCGGCAAAGCCGTGAGCTGCGACTGCGTGGCTGTATTGAGGTTAAGCGGCTGATCGGACGAAGAACGCCGCAAGCCGTCGCGCACGCCTTCGGCTACGGCCTTGGTATCGTTCTTGATCTGGGCGGTCGCGTTGGCGGTTGCCTGCCTTACCTGTTCGGGGTTGGACGGCCGGGTGGTGCAGGCGTTGCAGCCTGCAAGCAGCAGCATGCCGCCGAACCCTATGATGGTCACAAAAGCGCAGTACGTTCGCATACCTGTAGTACGATGCAAATCGTGTGACCCGCGTTGAGCGCGATTCGCGAACTCGCCACTCGCGCGAGTTTTCGCCCGCGGATGGCAGCTGTCGCCGATTAGCGTCGAGCAGGCGCTGCCGCTCGCCGCTGTGGGACATCTGTGAAGTTGGCGACACGCTGGAGGGATTATGCCAATCCTACAGTCGGCGGACAGAACACCGGCGAGCTTTTGAGGGTTCCGGCGATGAAGCGATTGGAATCCCATCGCTTTGAAAGGAACGAGCGGTGCGAATAGCACCGCTCAGTAAAGCGTTCCGTGAGCAACGAGTCTGTGCTTCGTCGTTGTCCTCGACTTAGCTCGTTTAGGGAATGGTTGTTGGACCATCCCACTGGTTCTGGAAGTCCCGGTAGTAATGCTGCAGGGCAGTGCAGCCAACACTGTCGACAACTTCAAAGTTATTGCCGTAGTTGCTGTGGATCAAGGAAGCCCCACCAACGTTACCGCTGCCGAACATTGTCGGACCATACCAGGGCTGATTGGGATTGGAATTGTCGCGCCAGTAGTGAGCCATGCCACCAGCAGCAAGCGGCGTGACTATCTCGAAATTACCCGGCGATCCGAAGGGCCCTTGGATGAACGATGGAGATCCCGAGACGCCGGACCCAAAGAGCGTAGTTTCGTTCCAATTCCCCTGGTAATCACGATAGAAATGCGCAAGTTGGCTGCCGATTCGGGCGACAATCTCCAAGTTGCCACCGTAGCTACTCTGGATCAGAGAAACCGCGTCAACTTGGGCCCCGGCCCCGAAAACCACTGTCTTATGCCAGGACGAGTCTCGGTAGTAGTGGGCCATGCCCCCTGATGCAAGCGGAGTGACGAGTTCGAAGTTGCCGTTGTCGCTCTGAATTAGCGACGGAACTCCGGACGTTCCATACGCGAAAACTCCGGTTCCATGCCACGTACCAGAATAGTCGCGATAGTAGTGGGAAAGCTGATCGCCCGCTCGGGCGACTACTTCCAGATTACCGAAAGAGCTCTCTATCATCGAAACCGCGTCAACTTGACCAGACGGTCCGAACATCGCGGTGGGTCCGTACCACACATTATTGTGGTCATTATCCCGCCAATAGTGAGCAATGCGGCCGCTGGGATCTGGGACGACGACTTCGAAGTTCCCTTGTTTTCCATAGGTGCTCTGTACAAGCGAAGGATTTCCGCACGTACAGTTAAACTGCCCCTGCAGCAGCACACCCATGTAAGTTCCGTAGCCCAAACCATCATCATTATGAACAGTCAGTTGCAGGGTGTTGGTGGGCAAAAAGCCTGTCGTAACAGTCTGCGTGGGACTAAAACTGTTCCACCCTGAATGGTCGCTTCCGTCTTTGGTTCCCCATGTCAGCAAGAGCTTTCCATTTAGTATTACGTCCACAGCATTATCTGCCTTCACGCTGAAGTTCAGGACACCTTGGCTGCCTTTGAATGTCGTGTAGAAAATGTAATTTCCGGCAGCGTATTGATTTCCACCTGAATTAAATCCTGGTTGAGTGGCGATCCAGTGTAGACCGGACGGCGGCGCTCCCCAAGTAGGATCGCCGATGAGGACCGCAGGCCCTACGGTGATGTCCTTCTTTTCGTCAAAGATTTTCCAGACAGGATCCGATGCTGTGTTCACGACTCCCGGCGCCCGACCGGTGCCTAGATTTACGGAGCAACTCTGGGCGTTCGAGGATGTAGATAAACAGCAAGCAAGCGCCAGAAATAGAGCGATCAAGGGCAGGCTTGATGAGGCACATCGTGCCGCAACCGATTGGTCCCGCCTCTGGCTGCTTGGGCTCAAGCTCTCGGTGTGCATTATCATCTTGGACTCTTTTGTTTTCATAGTGACCTCCTTGGGGTCATGCTGTGGCGTCGTCGAGGAACGAATGACGCCGGGTTGATGGTTGGGGGCTTGTCTCGCCTGACTGGCGGAGAGAAGTTTTCCCACTTTCGGAGCGGGTTAAATGGCCTGTCCTACTCGCCCCGCGCGCTCTCGTGTGAAGGCACAATGCGCCGATTCTCTCGGCCGTTCAATACTTGCGAGGTGATTTGCAGGTAAGTGAAGGGTAAGTTTTATGTCAGCGTCTAAGCTGCTGATAAAATGAGACTTGAGTAGGGCATGCCAACAAAGGACAGGCATGGTCTAGAGCCGCCGGACTATAAGACTTCAGGCCTGTACAACGTACGCGCGAGTGCCTTACGGTGGCAGACGAAACGAATCAAGTTGGGGCCTGGAGAATACTCATGCCAGTGATTCGCAAATGCCCGAACTGTGGCCGCAGCAATCGAGTTCCCGCGGCGCGTCTGGCTGATACCGGCCGCTGCGGCGCATGCAAATCGCCGCTGCCGCCGCTCGCCGAGCCGATTGAGGTGGATGCTCCTCTATTCGATGAGATTGTGCGCGAGGCCCGCGTGCCTGTCCTGGTGGACTTCTGGGCCGCCTGGTGTGGGCCGTGCCGCATGGCGGCTCCCGAGGTGGCGCGTGCAGCGAAGGAAATGGCCGGTAAAGCGGTTGTGTTGAAGGTCGATACCGAGCGAGTACCGGAGCTTGCAGCGCGTTATAACGTGCGCGGCATCCCAAATTTTGCTGTGTTTCACAATGGCGAACTGGTGCGGCAACAAGCCGGACTGGTGAATGCCGAGCAGTTGAAGGATTGGCTGCGGGCTCCGGTCGGCGCTCATTAAGCGACTGTGGTTTGCTACCGAGGGACGAAAGTCCCCACCCTACGGCTCGCATGCGCTCGCCGTAGAATGGGGCACCCGCGATCCCGGGCTTGGCTCTGGTTTAGTGATGCGCTTCGCCGGTCCGGCTCCAATCGCGAATGGAGCGAATCTCTTCGGGACCGATGTGCAGGTAAGTCAGAAATTCCTGGTGGTCGTCGGGTGCGGCGCGCTCGAACTCGCGATGCCAGCGCGTCATGTCGTCTTCGGTGAATCCGGCGGCCTTCATGATGGCCACCCATTTTTCTTTGGTCATGTCCTTGGTTCTCCTTAACAGTGATTTCCTGGCCTGCAGCAATTTCACGATTGCCTGCTGATGCCGGCGCAACTCGCCGATTTCCCCTTCCAACTGGATCAGCCGCCGATTGAGCAGGGCGGCCGCCGCACCTTTCGATCCTGACAGCAGCTGTCGGACGTCGCGAACCTCAGCCCGACCGAACGGTAGAGGCGTATCTGGCCCAGAATTTCGATCTCCTTCTCGCCATACAGGCGATACCCGGCCGCGCTGCGGTGAGCCGGTTTTAGCAGTCCCACCGACTCGTAGTACAGGATGGCCGTCCGACTGAGCCCGAATTGGCGTGCGATTTGCGAAACGCTCAGCATCTGAACCTCACTATCGACCCTACAGTAATAGACAGGTCAAGCTCCTTTTTGGCATGACGCGGTGCTGTCTTTCTGGCCTTTGATCGCCGGAGCGCTCCATAAATTCCCGCAATGGGCTCCATCAACATTTTTTACTGGCTCGCCATCGACGCCGCCTTGTACTCTCGAATGTACCTGTTCAATGCAAGCACGACCGACCGAACACGGTACCTCAACCTGCCGGTACCGGCTAACTTTGTTTCATTCCGCTTAAAGGAGCTGCATGGCTACCGAACTGCGTAATTTTCTGGCGCTTTCTTACGACGAACTGGAAGAGATGAACCTGCGCGCGAAGACCGCCCGTCTGAACCGCGTCGATATCGGCAAGATTCAGGAGGATCGCCTGAAATATCTGACCGATGAAAAGGGGATCAAGGCGGTGACGGTGCTCTTCAGCGACCTGGAGGGCCGGCTGCACATGCTCGACTACGACAAGAAGTTCCTGCTGAAGAGCTGGGACAACTTGACCTTCGACGGCTCGTCGATTCGCGGCTTTACCGCGCAGCGGGAGAGCGATTTGCGGCTGGGCATCGACTGGAGCGCCTTCTACTGGGGGCCGGCGGATGTCTTCGGCCCGGGCAAGGTGCTGGTCTTCGGCCACGTCATCGATAAGGGTGGAGAGCCTTACGCCGCCGATATTCGCGGCGTGCTGAAAAGTTTCGCCGACGAGCTGTACAAGAAGGAAGGCTACACGCTCAACGCGGCCAATGAAATCGAGGGTTTCCTGTTCAAGGGTCCCGATGCCGAGCGGCGCTATCACGAAACCGGCCAGTTCGAATACGTAAACACCGGCGGCTACTATCATTCGCTTCCCGGCGACACGCTGCGCACCTTCATCGACACCACGGCCGAAGTGCAGCGCGCCATGGGCTTCCAGAACGAAAAGGACCATCCGGAAGTCGCGCCCTCGCAGTTCGAAATCAACTACTCCTATGCCGAAGTGGTGGCCGCGGCCGACCACATCCAGCTTTACAAGCTGATTTGCCGCCAAGTCGCGACGAACATGGGATGCACCGCCTCATTCCTGCCTAAGCCGGTAGTCGGCGTGAACGGCAGCGGCATGCACACCAACGTTTCCATCAGCAAGGGCGGCAAGAACCTGTTCTGGGACGCCAAAGGCGAAGAGATGCTGAGCAAGACGGGATGGGCGTTTATCGACCGCATCCTGACCCACGGCAACGATCTTTGCCTGCTGCTGAATGCCAGTGTGAACGCCTATCGCCGGCTGGATCCACACTTCGAGGCCCCAAACCAGATCAAAGCTTCACCTACCGATCGCGGTTCGATGATTCGTGTGCCCATCGGCAACGAGCGCAGCATGCGCGTGGAAGTGCGTTCAGTGTCACCCGACGCGAACCCGTACATGGTGATGTATTCGATTTTCAAAACCGGCCTGCACGGCGAGACGGCGAAGATCAAGAACCTGCGTCAGGCAGAGCGATATTTGCCGGACAACATCTACACAGCGCTTGAGGACTTCCGCAAGGCGGAGTGGACGACCAAGCTGCTGGGCGCCGATGTCAAGGGCCGCTATGCCGACCTGAAGCAGGCCTCGGCCGACCGGTGCCCGCGTCTGCTGGGTACGTTCGTCAAGGCTCCCGAGGTACAGTATCACCACGACGTATACAACCAGTACTTGTGGAATCTGTTCTAGGGTAGTGCGGGCCTCTAGGCCCGCGTGCCCGGCGAAACCCATCTCCTTTGCGCCGCTGAGGTTCCCACCTCAACGGCGCGAAGACGTCTTGGATTGCAGCAGTTGACGCGGCGCTGAAGCGCCGTACTACCTCCATTCTGCTACGCTATCCCTCCGTGTCCTCTCCTACGATCTCCATCTTTGAATATGGCCGACTGGTGCGCGGCAATCGCAACTTTCGCAAGCTGTGGTTCGCGCAGATCGTCAGCGAGATCGGGGACTGGTTCTATACCATCGCTATCTTCAGCCTGCTGCTTGAGCTGACGGGAAAGGCGCAGTCGGTGGCGATCGGGCTCGTGCTCTGGGTGCTGCCGCAAACCTTCGTTGGGCCAATCGCCGGGGCGGTCAACGACCGCATCAGCCGCCGCAAGGTGATGATCATCGCCGACCTGGCTCGCGTGGTGATCGTCGGCCTCATGCTGTTCGTCCGATCGGCGCAAACGGCGTGGCTCATCTACCCGCTGATTTTTCTGGAAACCGTGATGGCGGGTTTCTTCGAACCGGCACGTAATTCGGTAATTCCCAACATCACACCGGAGCGGGACATCATTGTCGCCAACACGCTGGCGTCGACCACTTGGTCGTTCAATCTCGCGATAGGTTCACTGATCGGCGGAGTGGTGGCGGCAACGCTCGGAAGACAAGCGGTCTTTGTCATCAACGCGCTGTCGTTCCTCGTCTCCGCGATATTTATCAGCCGGATGAAATTCGATGAACCGCATATCACCCATCAGCGGCTCACGTTGCGCGAAGTTTTCGACTACTCGCCGATGATCGAGGGCTTCCGCTATATCGGGAGCGATATGCGCCTGCTGGCCATGGTATTGCTGCGAGGGGGGGCTGGTATTCTGGGCGCGTCCTGGGTGCTGTATCCGGTGTTCGGGCAGCGGGTCTTGCCCATGCCCAACCTGGGAAGGCGAGACTATGCCTTGGTGGGCATGAGCATTCTTCTGGCGGGGCGCGGCATAGGCTCGCTGATCGGACCGCTCATCGCGGCGAAATGGGCAGGAATCGACCAGCCGCGGTTGCGTCGTGGAGTGCTGATCGGTTTCGTGATTGGCGGCGCCGGTTACGTGATGCTGGGACTCGCACCAACCATCTGGTTGGCCGCGACGGTGGTGCTGCTTGCACATGCGGGAAATTCTGTAGTGTGGGTGTTTTCCACGACCCTGCTGCAACTCAATACCGAAGATCGTTTTCGCGGCCGGATTTTCGCGGCCGACTTCGGCGTTGCCATGGCCATCATCGCTGTCTCGGCGTGGCTGTCGGGAGAAGCAATCGATAGCGGCGTCTCGCCGCGCATTGTGGCGAGCGCGGTCGGCGTGAGCATGATCATCCCGACCCTTTTGTGGGCTTCAGCGCAGCGTTTTTGGAAGGGGGAAGGGAGCGGCTCGTCTGATTTGTGATCCTGAGCGGAGCGAAGGGAGGACCTGCTTTCGAGGGCAGTGCGGCAAACGCTTGTTTATCGGGCATGTCCAGCGACTGTTGTCTCCCACGCGTCCTCACGGCATCAACAACAAGCAGGTCCTTCGCTGCGTCTCAGGATGACAATAGGATGGGAACTCGGCCACTTAAATCATGGCGTCAGCAGAGCAACAAAGTGCGTTACGGCAGCCAGGCAGGATTCTCGGTATCCGCCCAGGCATCGCGCGTTCCGCCCTGGATTGGACAGGATACGAGCGCTGCTGCGAGTCCAACGGCAAGCGCGTCCTCCAGCAGGGCGCCCGGGAGATCTGGTATGTGGAAGTGCTGACGCACGCGAGTCCTCCAGGCAAACCCCAGCAACGAGCCCACGAGCGCTCCCGTCGCTCCGAGAGCCGCGCCGGTGCGGGGATTTTGGCCATCCGAAATGGAAAACGCAGCGCCGCAAACTCCGCCCGAGATCAGTCGCCAGGCCAGAGAAGCCGGCCTGAGGCGGCTGGGGAGCAGCGGCGTTTTGTCGCTGATGAATTCACCCAGCGCCAGTTTGCGGGTCGTACGTCCGGCGCGTGCCGAATCGAGAAGCGCCAGGGGAGAACTGCGGAGCGTCAAGCGGCCATTGCGGGCCGCCCAACTGACGGCTGCGGGCGCCATCATGGAGCGGAGGCCAGCTACAAATCCGATACCAAGAGCACGGAGAGACGACGTGCGATTAGCCATGCCAACACTGTAGCGCGTTTTGCGAGGGGATGGATTGGTAGAGCGGCGCTTCAGCGCCGACGTTTACGACGCCTAACAGAAATTGGCACTCCGCTGCTGGCGCCAGCTGATTGCCAATAACGCCTTTCTTTTGCTCTCACGCGAACCTGAAGGTCCGCTCTACAACCCGTGACACCAAGAAAGACGGCCCGAAACGCACTACGCGCCGCAACACTTCTTGTACTTCTTGCCGCTGCCGCAGGGGCAGGGATCGTTGCGCCCGACTTTATCGCCGGGCGAACGACCTGCTGCACCGGGCCCTGATCGCCCGATCCTGCCATGCGCGCCTGTTCCAGTTCGCGTCTCTTGCGGCGCTGGAAGGCCTCTTCCATCTCGTCGATGGAGGTCGTTGCCTGCGCGCAGGCGGCGCGCTCCGGTGCCGACGGCTGCCAGAGCGCCGCCGTCGCCATCGTCGGGCAGCACGCGCTGTGGAGCAGGCTGAGGCGCTTCGATCACCTGCATGAGATACAGGTAGCGCACCGTCTCTTCCTGGAAGCGCTCCATCATCGCTTCAAACATGTCGAAGGACTCGCGCTTGTATTCGACCAGCGGATCGTGCTGACCGTAGCCGCGCAGGCCGATGCCTTCGCGCAGGTGGTCCATGCCGAGCAGGTGGTCTTTCCAGTGCTGGTCGAGCACGCTCAGCATGATGATGCGCTCGTGATGGCGCATCGCATCAGGACCGATCAGCCGCTCCTTGGCGTCGTAGCGTTCGCTTAAGCTTGTCGAAGATGGCATCGCCCAGTTCCTGCCGGTTCAGCTTGTCGGCCTCAATGCCTTCCTTTTCGATGTCCACACCGAACTTGGTGAAGACCTCGTTCTTCAGCCCCTTGATGTCCCAGTCCTCAGCATGGACATCCTTGCCGGCATATTTGTCCAGCGCCTCGCCCAGGATGTCGCGGACGTAGTCTTCGAGGATGAGGTCTTTCTGGTCGAGACCTTCCAGCAACTGGCGGCGCAAGCCATAGACCGCCTCGCGCTGCTTGTTCATCACGTCGTCGTATTCAAGCAGGTGTTTGCGGGCCTCGAAGTTCTGGCCTTCCACCGCCTTCTGCGCGGCCTCGATACGCTTGCTGATCATGCGCGACTCGATGGGCACACCCTCTTCCATGCCCAGCCGCTGAAGCAGGTTCGAGACCCACTCCTTGGCGAAGATGCGCATCAGGTCGTCTTCCAGCGACAGGTAGAAGCGGGAGGCGCCCGGATCGCCCTGGCGGCCGGCGCGTCCGCGAAGCTGGTTATCGATGCGGCGCGCTTCGTGCCGCTCGGTGCCGAGAATGAACAGACCGCCCAGGCCAATGACTTCGTCGTGCTCCTTGTCGGTATCGGCCTTGTAGCGGAGCAGAAGCTCGTTCCACTGGTCGGTCGGGACCTGGTACTCGTCGCCGCCGTAATAGAAGTAGGACAGAGTCGGGATCGTCGGGCTTGGCGGTGACTTCACCGGCGGCGGCTTTGAGCTTCTGCGCAATGCCCTTCTTCAGGCACTCCTGCTTGGCCATGAACTCGGGATTGCCGCCCAGCAGAATGTCGGTTCCGCGGCCCGCCATGTTGGTGGCGATGGTGATGGCGCCTTTGCGTCCGGCCTGGGCCACGATTTCCGCTTCGCGCTCGTGGTACTTGGCGTTCAGCACCACATGGCGCACGCCCTTCTTCTTCAGCATCTCCGAAAGCCGCTCCGACTTTTCCACCGACGTCGTGCCCACCAGCACGGGCTGCTGATTCTCTGCGAGCTTCTGAATCTCGTCGGCCGCGGCGAAGTACTTCTCCTTCTCGGTGCGATAGACAACATCGGGATTCTCGATGCGCAGCAATTGGCGGTTGGTCGGGATGACGACCACTTCCAGCTTGTAGATGTTGTCGAACTCGGCGGCTTCCGTTTCCGCCGTACCGGTCATGCCCGCCAGCTTCTTGTACATGCGGAAGTAGTTCTGGAAGGTGACGGTCGCGAGCGTCTGGTTTTCGCGCTCGATCTTCACGCCTTCTTTGGCTTCCACGGACTGGTGCAGTCCGTCGGACCAGCGGCGGCCCGGCATCAGGCGCCCGGTGAACTCGTCGACGATGAGGACCTCGCCGTCTTTCACCACATACTCTACGTCGCGCCGGTAGAGGTGATGGGCCTTGATTGCCGTCTCGACGTGGTGCTTCAGGTCCCAGTTTTCCGGATCGGCAATGTTGCCGATGCCCAGCAGGCGCTCGACCTTTTCCCAGCCCTCGTCGGTGACGGTGATGGTGCGGTGCTTCTCGTCGACGACGAAGTCGCCGGTGAGCACCTTGTGGTCGATGGTCTCCTGAATCTCTTCGCCCATCTCGAGCTGCGGGATAATGCGATTGACGCGGTAATACTTGTCGGTGGATTCTTCGCTGGCGCCGCTGATGATGAGCGGGGTACGGGCTTCGTCGATCAGGATGGAGTCGACTTCGTCGACGATGCCGTAGTTGTGCCCGCGCTGCACACAGTCGGCGCAGGTCGAACTTCATGTTGTCGCGCAGATAGTCGAAGCCGAACTCGTTGTTGGTGCCGTAGGTGACGTCGGCCGCGTAGGCTTCGCGGCGCTGGCTGTCATCGAGTTCATGCACGATGACGCCGACGGTCAGCCCTAGGAAGGTATACAGCTTGCCCATCCACTCGGAGTCGCGTTTGGCCAGGTAATCGTTGACCGTGACCACGTGAACGCCGCGCCCGGCGAGCGCGTTCAGGTAGACAGGAAGGGTGGCGACCAGGGTTTTGCCTTCGCCGGTCTTCATCTCGGCGATCTTGCCCTGGTGCAGAACCACGCCGCCGATGAGCTGCACATCGAAGTGGCGCATCTTCAGCACACGCCAGCCGGCTTCGCGCGCTACGGCGAAAGCTTCCGGCAGCAACTCATCGAGCACTTCCTTCAGGGCCTGCTCTTTCTCGTCTGGGTCTTCGACGGCGTCCACGCGCTGGCGAATCTTGGCGCGAAATTCCTCGGTCTTTGCCCGGAGCTGTTCATCGCTAAGCTGCTTGATTTCGGGCTCGAGCGCATTGATGCGCTCCACCAGCGGCAGCAAGCGCTTGATCTCGCGCTCGTTGCTGGTGCCGAAAACCTTGGCAATAAGAGTGTTAATCAATGCTGTTGTTCCTTGGGGACACGACCAGGCATTTGCCGAAGGAGCAGTAACGCGTAACGCAGAGACACTCCACCCAGCTAAGAAGCCTACCACATTAGATGACGGGTTCTGAGCAGAGTCGCACTCGAAACGAAGCGATAAGGAGGGAGGGGAACGGGTAAAGGCCGGGATATACTACCCGGCCCGATGACCGCCGCGCTCCTGCTAGGCTGCTTTCCCGAGACACGTTTTTGCCCCGACAGTTACCCGTGTAGCCGCCGGCGCAACTGTCCTGGACGGACCTGTTCCGGAAATCTGCCTCAGTGGAACGCGTGCTTGTTCTCGAACAAGATCGGGGTCACAACGGCTCCGTTGGCACTAACCAGGAATCCGTCGCCGATAACCGCTCCCGGGGGTCCGACATACGCAAAGGAGCTACCGCCGGCGTCGTCCGCAGGAACTTTCAAATCCTGAGTCGTCAGGAAGGTTGCCGTGTTGGCTGCAAGAGTGGTGCTCTTGGTCGCCACCGTCATGCCCTTGGAGTTGACCACCGTCATCGTGCCGGTCACCGGAGTAGAGGTAGTGTTGGTCAATCCCCAACTTGTTATATATCCCCCGAATGTGCTCCACCGAGTGTTGAACAACGTTGTATCGGTAATGCGGACTTGATACGCGTAGGGATTGTCCTGATCGGTGTTCGTCAGCTGAATCTGAATCGTCGCATCCGAGGCCTGGATCCAACTGATGCGTCGCGCAAAGCCGCCACTCAGGTCGGCATCGACGCTGGTTACGTCTGTGGATGGCACAGCCGTGACGCAATCGGCGGCAAGCAACTGAATGGTCAGGGAGCCCGGAACAGTTTGGTCGACCGTATCCCACGCCTCGACGGCGTAGGAGTGTCCGCTCTTGGCGTTCAGGGTGAAGTAGGCATTGGAACCCGGGGCAATCAGATCCTGTGGCGTCTCCGTCCCGTCGGACGCCAGCACCGGATCGGCACCGCAGGTGGTAGGTGCGCCCTGGATGGGCCTGGGTTTAGCGCCGTTCTTTTGAGTCTGGGCGAGGGCAAAAGAGGCGGTGAGCAACAAGCATATTGCAAGTAAAGATAGGTTCTTCATTGTTGATCCTCTTAATTTGGCTTCTCCGATTTGGCTTAATTTGCACATGCAATTCCTGGGTCCCAATTCTGAGAATTTTCTTGAACTCTCGGCAACTCAGATGCACTACTCCTCACTGCGCGTTGGTGTTCGGCCCCTGCGATTGCGGTGGGAGTGGCCGAGTTGGTGCACCGCTGCGCAACTGCCTTGCGGGCTTCGTTGGCGGCGCCACCGGGCTCACGTCAATAGAATACGGAGTGTAGGGTGAGCGGATATTGGTCAGTTCGGGATCCTTCCCGGTGGTCAGCTTGCTGGTATCCAACACCAGAACCGCGTCTCCGAAGTAATCCACTACGTACATATAGGTTCCATCTGGAGAGAACACATAGCTGGTGTAATTCTCCTGGTGGTCGGAGGCAACATACCCTCGCTCCCGGAAATCGCCTTTAGCCCGGTCGAAGTTGAATACCACGACCGCACCGTAGAGATCAATGGCGTAAAGCTTGTTCCCAATCACCTGATAATTGACCACCTGGGGAAATCCCCACCGGGAAATTGGAATCGGCGTGATTACGGTTACCGGCTTGGGATTGGTTGGGTTGGCGATGTCGAATATCCGGATGCGCGTGCGATTGCCGTAGAACGCGGCCAACAACATCGACTTGCCGTCAGGACTAATCCCGATTTGCGACTGCAATTCGGAGACGCGCAAAGCACTTCCCGCTACGCTGCTGAAGGCTCCAGTGACCAGATTGAAAATCCCCAGATAGGCCTTGTCGGTATAGTACCAGGTATAAGCGTATTTACCGTCCGGGCTCAGCGCCATGGTCCCTGGAATCGGACCGCTGTTGAGGCCGGCATTGAAGGTCTCGACAATCGTGTTGTAGGTCGGTGAAGACGAGTCGGAGTCGATCTTTCCGAGATGCAGGTCGGTGTCGTCGGCCCATGCCACATAAATTACCGGAGTTCCCTTTTGTGGGTCGCGTCCAGCAACCAAGGGCTGCAGTTGGTTGATGTAATAAGTGTTCGATGGAAGTGTTATCGGGCTGTCGGGCGTATGTGTGCTGAGATCCACAGGAAGCACATAGTATGCGCCCGAATACGATTGCAGGGAGGCAAGGTACAACGCTTTCCCATCCACGTTGAAAGCCAAGCCATTGACGGTATCCCCCGGATAGCCGGTGGGTATGCCCACCATGGTCTGCTGCTTCAGGTCGTAGACGTAAGGTACTACCGAATTACTGGTAGCGAACTGGGTTGTTGGTTGGAACTTCGGAGTGGGCAGGATATTGAACTTGCCGGCCAGCAGACCGCTCTGGTTCTGCTGGTTGGGCGGGTCATTGGTCTGCGGGTTGATCACGATGATGTCTTGTGCTTTTCCGGCCGGCGCGCCTGCGGGCACAGTCACGCTCAGCATATTGCTGCCAAGAAAGTTCGTCGGAAAAGGAAGTAGGCTACCGATCCGGACGAAAGCGCCCGGCTGGAAGTTTGTACCGGTGATCGTGACATCATTGTTCTTGTCATTCGTTATGTCGCCACTGACTCCCGTGACTGTGGGTGCACTGTTGGGTGGGGTTGTCGAGAAGAAACCGGTGCACACTGCGTCGGCGGTGATGCCACCATTCACGGTTAATTGGGTCGCAAGAACCTGGTTTACCGTGTCCACTACCGCTACGTTGGGTGCCGGCGGTTGCAAGTCCGGGGTTCCAACGACAAGCACTCTGCTGCCATCCGAGTTGATGGCCATGCCACTGAACGAAATGTTGGGAATTGTTACAGCCGTATTCGCGAGGATCTGACCATAGGTCGGTGAGTTGGGCCGCAGATCCAACGTCATCACCGATCCGCTCGAGGAGGAGAAGACGTAGCCGTAGAGGGGACCGGAGCTGTTCGGCGTTACCACGACGGACGACACACTGTAATTCTTCGTTTGCGGGAAGTCGGAAATAATTTGGTTTGTCGTAGTGTTGATCAGCAATACGTGAGTCTTACCATCTGAGTTCTCCCGCCCAACCACCACCACGATGCTGCCATCCGGAACACGTGCCGCGCAGAGCCGGCAAAATGAGCCTGCCGGAACTGAGATTGAAGACAACTGGAAATTCGTCAGATTGACAACCGCTACCTTTTGGGATTGGCCGCGACCAAGAACGTAGGCTTGGTCGTTCGCTGCCGCTATGCCGCCGGGAAGCCCAACGAGCGGGAGCACTGAGCTGAGATCAACGGTTCGAACCATCATCAGAGTGGCAGTGTCCACGATATCAAGGGCAGTGTTATAGTCAGAAACCAGATAGTACTTACCACTATGACCGATGGTGCTGACTGAGCCCCTAACGCCAGTCAACGATGTAATTGCCCTTCCAATAGTCATGTCGACCGCCGAGCCGTATCCGCTACCTCCAGCCATGAATGCCAGCCTCTGATTGGCAGAAGCAGTGACAGTGTAGGTGAATGGCTCGTTCTGGAAGGACTCGATGGGCGAGTATGTTGCCAGATCGTAGAGGCTCAGGACACCATCCTGAGTCGCGACCAGAAAGTTTTCTTGCGCGACCAGCGGTCGGCAAAGCATGACGCTGAGGCCAAGCACCAATGCCAGCCCGAGGACCGATGTCGAATTTGTTTTGGCGGCGTGGCGTAGGGCTCTACGTGTTGCATGAGATATGAGGGAAAAAGACATGATCAGCTCCCGTGGGGAAATCTGAATCTAAATGCCCAGGGCCTGGGCAACCCTGCACAGAACGAATAGCAGCGATTGCGGGCGGTCGCTCGTTCTGCGAGTACGAGCCTACCGTAATTCGACCAGAAGTCAAGAAGAATTGTGACCGTCGGAAGGCTCGCAGCCAAAGGCAGGCGTGTGAGTTCACGACTAACTCACAGCGCGCGATGCTCAGTTGACGGGTGAGCTCCGCGTGCCCGCCCGTAGCGCAGCTTTCCTCCAGCACGTGCGCAGGATGAGATCAGAGCTGAACGGTGAACGTCGCGTTTCGCGTTGTGATTTCGAAAAAGAAAGAGGCCGCGTGCGGACGGCCTCTAGAGGAGGAGGAAACATTTTTTATGAACTATTGTTGCTTTACTGACCCAAATATTAATTCTTCTTGAATCCGAAGTCAAGTTACTCAAGTAACTAAAATAAAAGCAATGTTTTCAGTAACTTAGTTAGCGTTTTAGGACATTGACCTTCGGGCGGGCTCGAGGCGAACGGATAACTCTGCGATATGCGGAGCTCAATCGGGGTTGCTGATGGGTTAATCGTCGCGGCGCGACAGAGTCGGTCGATCGTCGTTCGGATCCTGCGGAGTCGTGCCGGCATCAGCCGTCTTGGCCTGGCGCAGTGTGGGCTTGTCCTTGTCCGAAGGCGCTATCACTTTCTTACGGTCCTCAAAAGCGGCGAGCCTTGCTTTAACCGAATCGAATTCCGAAGTATCCACGACATATTCGGAGCGGGCCGGCAACAGGTCTTTGATTTCCGATTCGCTCTTGGATATGCGATCCGGCGTCGGCGGGTGAGAGGCGAAGGCCTTCGACAAGATTCCCGGCTGCTTCTTTTCCTTCGCCTGAATCTTCTCGAAGAACGAAATGAAGGCCTGCGGATCGTATCCCGCCTTATACATGTACTGCAGTCCCAGGTAGTCGGCTTCAGATTCGAAGCTGCGGGAGAACTTCATGAACGCCATAGGCATCGCCAAGCTTAGCGCGATGTTGGTCGCTTCGTACACACCCCAGCTGCTGATGACGAACATCAACGGCGTGGTCGCGATCTGCGCGTAGTTGGCACGGGTCATCTCACGCGTGGCGTGGCGCGCACAAACGTGGGCAATCTCGTGCGCCATCACGCCGGCGAGTTCAGCCTCTTCATCGGCGGCAAGGATCAAACCGCTATTGACATAGAAAAATCCACCGGGAAGCGCAAACGCATTGATCTCGTCAGAGTCGATGACCTTGATGGTGAAGGGAACTTTTGCGTCGGAATTGCGAACCAGGTTCTGGCCAATCCGGTTCACGTATTCGGTGATGACGGGGTCCTGAATCAGCTTGGCGTTCTGCTCCACCATCATGGCGTACTGCTTGCCAATCTTGATGTCGGTATCGAGGGAGTACCAGTCGCCCAAACCGCGATTTCCGATGTTGCGGTTGCCGATATCGTCGATGTCGTTCTTGTTCTTGTTGTGAGTTTCTTTCGGCGCAGTGTTCGGGTCGGCCTGGTCAGCGGCTGTTGATACAGGTACCGTGGAAGCGCCCGCGCTGCTGCCTGCCTGTGCGGCCGTCGGTTGAGCCGTATTCTGCGCCATGGTAGACATGGCAAGGCTCACATTCATTAGCATCGCAACCGAAACTGCAAAAGCGCGTGACTTCATGGAAGTACTCCCACCAGAGCGCCGGCCCACCCTCACCGATGCCAACCCCAGCCAGCACTGAAAGTTCCGGCAGATGTACAAAGGCATCCGCCGCCGTGCCGAGGGGAACGCGTCCCGTTAGCGGATATTATATGCTTGGAGACACTCTGAAGCAGAAGATTTCCGCCGTTTTCCTGGGATCCCCTATTTGCGGCGCCATGGCCTCCCGGTCCAGCGACTCAAACGGCGACGAGGGGCGCTTCCGCGGCGTATGGAATTGTCGACCCTTTTTGCCGCTTATTCCCAACCCGCCAGCCGATTTAGGGTTAGAATGCGACTCATAGTCCCTACTCAGGAAGATGTGGCTTGAGCAACCCGATGTTGGCATCGGGATTCCTATATTGGAAAGCGCTCTTCCCTAGTCGTCAGGGAATCAGTACGTTTTCGCCGCAATCAATGAATCGAATCATGACGCCACAGCTCAAAGCGCGCGTACTCATTGTCGACGAAGATGCGAGTACCAGCCGGTTCCTGAGCTCGCAGATGCTGCGCAAAGGCCTGGAGGTCAGCGCGGCATCGAGTCTGGACGAGGCGGTACGGATGTTTCGGGTGTGCGATCCGAATCTAATCCTGCTGGATCCGAATTCCTCGGGAACAGCCAGTCTTGAGCTTCTGGAGCGCCTGAAGCAGATCAAGCCTGACGTAGGCATCATTCTCATCAGCGCTCACACCGACCCGGAATTCGTTTTTCGAGCCTCCAAAGCAGGCGCGGATGACTATGTTGGTAAACCCATCGATCCCAAAGACCTGGATGCCCGCATCAACCGCCTGCTGGAAAGGCCGCGGCTTACGTCGGAAGTTAGCCAGCTTCGCGATCAGGTTCGCAAGAACAGCGACTTCGCCATGCTGTTTGGCACCAGTCCAAGGATGGAAGAGGTTAAGAACACCATTGAACAGGTGGCGGAGACCAATGCCACGGTTCTAATCCGGGGCGAAAGCGGTACGGGAAAAGAAGTGGTGGCGCGCATGATTTATGCGCAGTCGCACCGCCGGGAAAAACCCTTTATCAAGGTCAATTGTGCAGCGATTCCACACGAGCTGCTGGAGAGCGAACTGTTCGGCTATGAGCCGGGGGCGTTTACGGGGGCGAATCGGCAAAAGCTTGGCAAGTTCGATCTGGCTAACGCCGGAACCCTGTTCCTCGACGAAATCAGCGAAATGCACCCGGCCTTGCAGGCCAAGCTGCTGCACGTGCTGCAGGACGGAGAATTCTCACGCCTGGGCGGCAAGCGCGACATATCGGTAGACGTACGGATTCTGGCCGCGACCAATAAGCAACTGGAGCGTGCCGTGGAGGAAGGCCTGTTCCGTGAGGATCTTTTCTACCGGCTGAACGTCATCAAAATCCACATTCCTCCACTGCGGGAGCGGCGAGAGGAAGTGCTGGTTTTCCTGGAATACTTCTTGCGCAAGTACAGCGAGGTCTATGGCAAGCAACCTGCCCCTTTCAGCGACTTTGCGCTGAGCCGCATGACGGAGTACCACTGGCCCGGTAACATTCGCGAACTGGAGAATCTGGTTAAGCGCTACGTAATCGTCGGCAACGAAGCGCAGATTATTCGAGAGCTTTCCACTCACAAACCAATAGTGGCAGCCACGGCTGTCCTGGAAGCACTGCCTGCGGCGAGCGAGCAGAAGCCCGACGGTCATGGTTCGCAAGCCGGCTTCACAGCAATTCCGATCACGGCAGGCAAGCCGAAAGCTGCCGAGGAAGACGCGCCCTCGTTGCTTGACATTGGCCGCCGCGCCGCCATGCGAGCCGAACGTGAAGCCATCGAGCGAACCCTGACTCAAACTCGATGGAACCGCCGCCAGGCAGCCAAGATTCTGAAGATCAGTTACAAAGCGTTGCTCAACAAGCTGAAGATCTTCGAAGAGCAAGACTCCAACAACAAGAACCTCTCTGCTTAAACTTGGTACTTCGATTCACACCAAGAGCGGCCCGCCCGGATTCCGAACCAACCCGCCACACGTCCTGCAACTCACGTAACCCAAGCAGAAAAAGGTACTTACATTCTCTCGAAGGCGCGGCGGTTCCTCTGCGGCCTTTTGGAGTGGTACGTGCTGCGAAGAGCCGCAACCAAAGAGGCACCAACATTGTGATGTTTACACTCTTCAATCGAGATTGTCTCTTCGTCTGCTTCGGGTACCGAGGCAGCGCCCAGTATCGCCTTCCCTGACGTTCCCCCTTCACAAAATCGCCTCTTTCGAAGAGCGGTCTATGGACCGCTTTTTTGTTGTTACAGCACCGGCTGCCACCCGCAGAAGCTCTGCCGACATCTGTTCGCGGCTTCACGGCCGCAGCTACTCCCGATTGACAGCCGCCCTTCCCGCCAGTAGAGTCGTGTTTTCATCCTGAGCAAATTTCGCTTCAGGACGTTCCTTGTAAGCCTTGGTTCGCGCGTTCCACCCGCTCGGGTGGAACTGGGAAGCCGGGTGTAAATCCCGCGCTGCCGCGCAACTGTAAGCGAGCTTTGACGGAAGACCACTGTGCAAACGGGAAGGCCTCCGTCGTTGTGCGATCTCGATCGCAACTCGCAAGCCAGGAGACCGGCGCGAACCGTCGACTAACCCCTTTCGCGTGCAAAGGAGGAAGCCTTGTTTAGCGTTCGCGTTTGTCTTTCCCTGCTGCTGTCGTGCACAGCGGCCCTCGCCGCCGATTTCAAAGTCACGGTGCAAAGTCCTTCGGGAGACCGCGTCTCCGGTGTCCTGGTCAGCTTGTTCCGCGCTAGTGACGAGGCCGGCGTGGCAGTGCAAACTACCGCCGGTGACGGCAGCTGTCACCTTCCTGCGTCTCGCAAGCGGCCAATACCGCGCGGTGATCCTCGCTCCCGGGTTTGCCGAACAGGCGGAAAAGTTTACGTTTCCTGCAACTGAAGCGCTCACCGTGCAGCTCAAACTGGCGACAACGCCGCAAACGGTCGTCGTATCAGCAACGGCTACACCCGCAACCGTCGAGCAGTCAGCCACCTCGGTGGACTTCCTCAGCAGCGACCAGCTCACGCTGCTCAACCCGGTATCAGCCGGCGATGCGCTGAGCTATCTGCCCGGCGCCATCGTCAACGCCGCCGGACGGCGGGGCGCATTGTCATCGCTGTTCGTTCGCGGGGGCGAGTCCAACTACAACAAGGTCATCATCGACGGCGTTCCGGTCAACGAGCCGGGCGGCATCTTCGACTTCGGGGTTGCGCCAGTGAACAACATCGAGCGGTTGGAGATCGTGCGCGGACCGGAAAGCACCATTTACGGCTCCGACGCGATGACCAGCACGGTGCAGTTGTGGACGGCAACCGGCGATACCCGCACACCGGAGATCGAGTTTGGTGCTGACGGCGGAAACTACTCGACCGCGAACGGCTACGCTGCGGTCTCAGGCGCGCACGGCATCTTCGACTACAACGTCTTCGCCGACGAGTTCACCACCCAGGGGCAGGGCATCAACGACGCCTACTCCAATGCGTTGCAGGGCGGCAATGTTGGGATTCGCTTGTCGGACCGCGTGGCGTTTCGCTTCCGGCTGCGCCACTCCAACAACTTCACCGGCGTGCAGTCGGACTGGTGGTTCAACGGCGATCCCGCGATCCCGCCGGACTCAGATCAGTTAGCCCACCAGAACAACTTCCTATCCAGCGCGGCGCTGACCATCAACGGGCCCGGGGCGTGGCAGCACCAGATTACCGGCTTCGAATACAACCATCTGCGCGCTAACGCCGACAACTACGACGACCCGGGCCGGCCCTTCGATTCGCCCTTCGATAACCAGGCGCGCTACAACCGCGCAGGCTTTTCGTATCAGGGGATCTGGGCCCCGCGGAGTTGGGCGCTGACCACCATCGGCGATACCTTCGAGGACGAGAACGGCAACATCATCACCAACACGCCGCCGCCCGATCCTACCTTCAGCTTCACGCATGGCTTGCGGATTAACAATTATCTGTTCGGCCAGGAGAACATCGTCTGGAAGCGAATCGCGGTACTGGCGGGATTGGCATGGGTCCACAATGCCAGCTTCGGCAACCGTGCTGTGCCGCGCGTATCAGGATCGTTTCTCGTCTGGAATGGCAACAAGACACTTGGCGGCACTCGCTTGCGCGCCGGATACGCGCAGGGAATCAAGGAGCCAAGCTTTGAGCAGTCGTTCGGCATTACCGGCACGTTTCCGACGCTGCCGAATCCCAATCTCAAGGCAGAAGAAAACCATGCGATCGAAGCGGGCTTCGATCAGTCGCTATTCGGCGACCGGCTCTCGCTCACGGCCGTCTACTTTCACAACTCATTTCGCAACCAGATTGAATATCAGTTCAACGATATCGATTTCACCAGCCAATACGTCAACATCAATCGCTCGTTTGCCCAGGGCGCCGAGGTCGAGTTGCGCGGACAGATCGTCAATCGCCTGCTGCTGACGGCGGCTTACACTTATACGTCGACCCAGATCACCAAAGCCCCGCCGTGCGATCCGTTGAACGGCTGCGACCCGCTAATCTATGGCGAGGGTGCTCCCCTGCTGCGCCGACCCAGGCACGCGGGCACCGTACTTCTCACCTACACCAAGTCGAAATGGGGAGCGAGCCTTGGTGTTGTGGCCGTGGGACGGCGGCCGGACTCCGACTTCCTGTTTGGATACATCCCTCCTATTTATTATGCGGCCGGATATGCGCGTATCGATCTTGGCGGGTGGTATAGCTTCACCCACCACATCACCGCTTACGCCAATATCAACAACGCTTTCGACAATCATTACAACGAGGTGTTGGGATACCCGGCGCTGGGGACGAACGTGCGAGCGGGGATGCGATTCACATTTGGAGGAGAGTGAAAAAATCAGCTGCCAGTGGTCGGTGGCCGGTGACCAGTTTTCTTTCGAATCTGCACAGCGTTAATAAGGGCGTTGAGGATACGTCCTAATTCGGAGGCCAACGCAAGCAAATCGTCATGCTGCCTCGGCGTGAGGTAATCTAGGTTCGCGGCAACTACAACTTGGGTTTCCACTTCATAGAGGGACCCTCGAGCATGGCAAAGAAACTGTACAAATTCTCCTGAGGATGCGCGTCCCTGTCCTTCCGCTATGTTGCTTGGAATGGAAACTGCTGCTCGTCGGATTTGACTTGTGAGGCCGTATATCTCTTCGCGCGGGAAACCACTACTTACTTGATACACGGCGGTGACAAGAGCAATTGCTTTCTGCCATGCAATCAATTCCTGATAGGTTTTTACCGGCACTCGACAGCTCCCGCTTTGCGGGCCACTGACCACCGGCCACCGGCGACTATTCTTTCCTCGCACCCACATGGTTGTGGTACTTCAGCCGGATTTCGTGCAGCTTATCGAGATGCTGACCGCTGAGCGGCTGCTGCTGGCCCAGCATGTGCGTAACCAGCGCGATCTTCGCGTAGTGCTCCACCGTCTCCATATTCATGTAGGCGGTGAGCAGATCTTCTCCGTAGGTCACAACCCCATGATTGGCCATGAGGATGGCCTGATGATCGGGAATGAGCGGAGCCAACGCTTCCGCCAACTCAGCCGTGCCTGGAGTTCCATATTGCGCCAGCGGCACAGAGCCGAGCGTAACGATAATCTCCGAGCACAGCGCCGTGTCCAGAGGAATTCCCGCAGCCGCATATCCGGTGGCCGTCGGCGGATGCGCATGCACTACGGCGTTTACGTCGGGCCGCAGGCGGTAGATGAACAGGTGCATTGCAATTTCGCTGGAGACTTCGCGCCGGCCGCTTAGCTTGTGACCATGCTCATCGACGATCACGAGGTCGTCGGCCTCCATCATGCCCTTGCTCATGAGCGTAGGAGTAGACAGCACAGTGCCGTCGGCCATCCGCACGGAAAGGTTGCCGTCGGTTGCCGCCACCAGTCCGCTCTGATGCAGCATTTTGCCGAAGCGCACAATGTCGTCGCGATGCCGTTCGATGGTTGTCACGCCGATTGTCACGCCGATTGTCACACTGAGGTTCCGAGGCCGCCACGCTTGCGCTGAAGCCTAATTCGCTTATCGTATCGCATCCGCCAGCCAGGGCAAAGTAGAACGCAGCGACCTCTGCCGCTCGGGCATAATCGCTCTGTGCTGGTTTCCGATTTCAATTACCACCTGCCCGAAGAGCTGATTGCAAAGCAGCCTCTGGCGGGGCGCGCGAACGCACGCATGCTGCATCTGCGGCGCGACGATGGCGGTTTGCATGATCGGAGCTTCCGCGAGTTCCCTGAGCTTCTCCGTGCAGACGATCTGCTGGTGCTGAACAACAGTCGCGTGCTGCCGGCTCGCCTGTTCGGCCATCGCAGCGGTTCGCGGGCGCAGCGCTTATCGGCGGGCAATCCTGCGGCACGCGACTTTCTTCGTGGCAAGGTGGAAGTGCTGCTCACCAGGCAGCTGTCGGCGTCGCCGCAGGAGTGGGAGGCCCTGGTGCATCCCGGGAGGAAGCTGGGGATCGGCGAGCGCGTGTACTTTGGCGCCGAGTGTAGCGAACAGTCCCATGACCTGGCAGCGGAGATCGTCCACCGCGGCACCTTCGGCGAGCGGCGGTTACGTTTCGAGCCCGTCGACGACTTCTTCGGAGAGCTGAACCGCATCGGGCACATCCCCCTGCCGCCGTACATCAACCGGCCCGACACTGAAGCCGATCGCGAGCAGTATCAAACGGTGTATGCGAAGCCGCCCGGCTCGGTGGCTGCTCCGACGGCAGGGCTGCACTTCACGCCGGAGACTCTGGATCATATTCGCGCCCGCGGGATTGAGATTGCCGAGGTCACACTGCACGTCGGGCTGGGAACGTTTCAGCCGGTGCGCGAGCAAGTGGTCGAGCAGAACAAGCTGCATCGGGAGTGGTATGAGATCTCTTCCGAAGCAGCCGAGCGAATTCAGCGCGCGCGCGACGCAGCCCGGCGCATCGTGGCCGTGGGCACCACCAGTGTGCGCACGCTGGAGTATGCCGCGCGCCAGAGTAAAGATGGCCGCATCGTTGCGCAGAACGGTGAGGCCGACATCTTTATCTATCCGAGTTATAAATTTCGGGTCGTCGGCGCCATGTTGACGAATTTCCACCTGCCACAGTCTACGCTGATCATGCTGGTCTCAGCCTTCGCCGGCCGCGAGCGGACACTCGCATCTTACCAGCATGCCGTACGAGAGAAGTATAGGTTTTATTCCTATGGGGATTGCATGTTTATAGAGTGAGGAAGAAAAGTTAATTCCGGCTCTACGAAACCAAATCGACTTTTCTGGAGCAAACTATCCGGACGCGGTGTCTATCTTCGCAAGCATCAAGCGGAGGTGCCCATGTTCGAAAGCGCGCTGATCGAATCGTCGACCGGCAGTCCATACCGGAGTGCCATCTGGACTAAAGGAATATCTTTCGCTGTAGAGGCTTCACTGCTCGTGCTCGCAGTGCTGGCACCGTTGATATACACCGAAGCTTTGCCGAAGCATCTGGGCAGCGTAATCGAGGTTCCAGCGCCACCGCCTGGTGCTGCCCCGCGTAGCCTATCCGTCGTTTCGCACGCGACAACGCGCAGTGAGCTTAACGACGGCCAGATACTGATGCCAAGCGTGATCCCGCACCGCATCAAAGAAATCCCCGACGAACCCAAGGGCCCTAACTCCGCTCCCGGCGGAGTCCAAGGCGTGCCATTCGGAGTTCCGGGCGGCACGGGCGACAACTCCTTTGCGATCCTGATTCACAACCTCCCAGTCGTGCTGTCGAAGAGTGTCACCCCGCATAGTGTTCGCGTATCGTCAGGCGTAGCTCAGGGCCTGCTGATTCACCAGGTGCGCCCACAGTATCCCAGCTTGGCGCGCAGCGCCCGTATCCAAGGTGCGGTCGTGCTACAAGCTGTGATAGGCAAGGAAGGAGCTATCCAGAACCTTCAAGTGCTCAGCGGACACCCATTGCTCGTTCAGTCCGCATTGGATGCAGTTCGCCAGTGGCGCTACCGGCCTTACCTGCTCAATAACGAGCCTGTCGAGGTGGATACGACGATTACAGTGAACTTCACCCTGGACAGCGCACAGTAGTGATCACTGTCTTGTGCGCCATGGGTGACTTGCCTCAGTTGTCCAGGTCCTAAACTGGTTTGCCGATAGACTCACAATTTCTCACAATATAAGGAGCAACTACCCCATGCATAGTTGCTTCTCTAGGAAGTTAAGATGAAAAGCCAATTTCGTCTCACTTTGTTGTCGGTAGTCGCGGTGCTCTCTATCGGAATGAGCCAGCCTACCTTTGCATTTGGGTACAGACTCATCGTTGGAGGCGGCGATATGTTGATCAAGCACGGAGTAGGTTCACCGCTGAGCTACTTCGCGCCTGACCGCATGGTTCGCTGCATAGCTAACAACCGGCTCCACCCTAAGCGCCGATACGCACCGGTGTGGAAGCCGCAGAGGATGGCGCCGTCTGTTTCAGGCGAGAGGACCCAGTACTCCTCCGAAGGCCGGGCATGTTTTCCCAGCTGGTGGCTCGAAGTTTGCTCCGGATCTTCATTTGCCATCCTCTGCTGCTTCCCGGGGGGAAGCGTCCAACCCGGCGGTCCATCTGACTTGCGTCTGATGTCCCGCTCAGTGAGGCACACACTGCGCCAGGTCGACCCGGCATGCAATGCCCATGCGATTACTCGTAGGTTCGCTTTTGGTGACCGCGTAAGTTGGTGATGGGCGAAGGGTTGCCAGCCTTGATAACCGAAGAAAAGCGGGACACAATGAGGAAACAGACTATAATTCCGCTCAATCTCGGGCCCGACATGCGATTTTCCGATGAGCGCCACACATAGACTGCTCAAGTTCGGTGTGTTCGAACTCAACCTCGACACTCAGGAACTACGCAAATTCGGGATTCCTCTCAAGCTGCGGCCACAGCCGTTTCGTCTGCTGGCGCTGCTGGCCAGCCACGCCGGCCAGATCGTCACCCGCGAGGAAATTCAAGAGCAACTTTGGGGTGAAGATACCTACGTCGACTTTGAGCATGGGATGAATAAGTGCGTGAAGCAGATCAGGACCGCACTCGGCGACGATGTCGCCAAGCCCGTGTACATCGAGACGGTCCCTCGACAGGGATATCGTTTTCTCGCGCCGGTGGTGGCCAAGACTGTGCTCGCACCCACGGCACGCGTGAAAGAGTCGAGCTCGGGCATCCCAGCGGACCTGGCGGAGATGATTCGCGCGCGCCTGGCAGCTCGCAAGAGCGGCACGACGCAGCAACCGGCGCCAGCGATGGCCATTCCGGGCGATGCGGCAACGACGGTCCCGGCCACAACGGGCGATGCGGCAGCGGCTTCCGAACTTCCATCGGCTCCCGCGCAAGCGCAGGATCAGGATAGAGATTGGCGCTGGATCATGCTCGCGGCTCTGGTTATCGCGGTGCTACTCGGGCTGGGACTTTACGGATACTTCCGCTAACTTCGCCCTCCTTCCTTATTTCTGGATATGCGGCAGCTCTCTACAATATCCGCGCCTACTCCTTCGTCTACATCAGTGGATGATGCAAGCGGCGAGCCTGGAGCCCATGACCGAACAGGACCAGCAGATCGCGGAAGTGGTCGAGCGCGAGCGGTCGCGCCTGGGCAGCTTCATTCGCCGTCGCGTGCCCGATCCGCGCGATGCAGAAGACATTCTCCAGGACGTCTTCTACACACTGGTCGAGGCTAACCGCTTGCTGATGCCTATCGAACACGTCACGGGCTGGTTGTTTCGCGTGGCGCGCAATCGCATCATCGATCTCTTCCGCAAGAAGACGCCGGAGCAGTTCAGCGATGCGGCGGTGACGGACGACGAAGGCGAACTGCTGCCATTCGAGGATCTGCTGCCTTCGTCCGACGCAGGACCCGACGCGCTCTACGCTCGCGGTGTGCTGCTCGATGAGCTGGAGCTTGCGCTCGACGAGCTGCCCGAAGAACAGCGCGAGGTGTTCGTCGCGCATGAGTTGGAAGGGCGCAGCTTCAAGGAAATGTCGGCCAAGAGCGGCGTGAGCCTGAATACGCTGCTGGCGCGCAAGCGTTACGCGGTTCTGCATCTGCGCAAGCGATTGCAAAGCATCTACGACGAATTTCTAAAACCGTGAGGACTGAAATGAGAAGGAAGAGATTGTTCTTTATCGCGCCACTGGCCATTGCAGGCATCGCGCTGTTTATTTTCGTCGGCACCGAACTCGTAATGCACTTGTGGAACTGGCTGCTGCCGCCTCTCTTCGGCTGGCGAACGCTCACCTTCTGGCAGGCATTCGGACTCTTGGTGCTGTGCCGAATCCTCTTCGGCAGCCATGGCTGGCGTGGCGGCTCGCGTCCCTTTATACGGGAACGCATTCGCGAGCGCATGGCCACGCGATGGCAACACATGACACCCGAGCAGCGCGAGAGAATGAGGTACCGCTGGGCAGCTTGCGGCTTCGAGCCGCCTGAGGATCAAACTGCGCCGAGCGGCTCATGACGCGTAAGACTGCCGAAGAGCGCGTTCGCGCGGGCCAGGCGCTCGCCGAAGGGGCAAGCGGCAAGACACTTGCTTGCTCAAGCGAGCCAAAGTCGGGATACCGCAGCCGTGGGTCAATTCCTTTTTTCCGTTGCCTAAAGCAGCGCCGGAGAGATATAAGGAACCCACCCTGAATTTCCATCGCAGCCTGGCTGGCAATCCCATTTTACGAACCACAGGAGACCGCAATGAAAAAGAACGTCATGTGTGTCATGTTCGTCATCGTCGCAATGATCTTGAGCAGTGCGTCCATGCTTGGCCAGGCGGCACAGCCATCAGCGCCGCCAAGTAGCCAGGGGGCAAATGCGCAGCCCACCACGGTCACCGACAAAGATGTCGAGATGCTGCGCCAGGACATACGCGACCAGCGGAAGCAGATCGTCGCGATCAACTTGCCCCTCACCGCCGATGAGGCTACCAAGTTCTGGCCGGTCTTTGACCAGTACCGCAAGGACGCGATCAAACCCAACGACCAGCGCTGGGAGGTGATCAAGGCATACGCGCAGAACTACGACACTATGACCGAAGCGCAGGCGCAGGATTACATGAAGCGGGCAAACGCCGTCGATGAGGAACTCCTGGCGCTACGGATGAGATATGTTCCGAAGTTCGAGACGGCCATCTCGGCGAAGAAGACGGCGCTGTTTTATCAAATCGACCGGCGAGTCGACTTGCTGATTAATCTGCAGCTGTCGTCGATGATTCCGATGGTGAACCCGAGCAAGTAACGGCACTTTGGCGCCGTCTGAGCTGCCAGTCGAAATCCGCCTGAGCGGAAGGACGCATCCCCTTGGCCGATGACGTTATCGAATCAGTTATTGTAGGCGTTCACGGAGCAATCGCATGCTGGAGGGTACCCCCTCCCCTCTCTTGATTTCTAAAATCTTGAAAACAAGCGGTAAAATCCAAGATTGGCCCGCAAAATCTTGAGCGCGTGAGAGTTATAGGCAAAATCCTCCAAAATAAGGGCTTAGCTCGAAGAATTGCATCATGTACAGTGCACTTGGCGAACCAATAGTAACTCGTACGATAACAGTATCGAGCGGCACAATCGGACGCTTCGTGGTTGCTCGCCGACTACAAGCCCTCTGACAGCTGATACCTGACACCTGCCAGCTAGTTTGTCAAAGATCCGTTCTTACCGCCCCAGCGATCCCCAATCGGCGCTTGCCGGGAGACCCGCCGAACCGGAAATTCGCCGGTCGCGGGAGCAGGCACACCAATTCCCGCGCCCACAAGCGGAACCTAGCAGAGGCAAAACGGTCGCGCAAGTTACGAAAGTACAGGTACTAGTTGGTTAACGGTAGTGGCGCGGGTATGTCTCAATCCAGGACGTTCTTGATCTTATACTCCTTTGCGCCGATGCCGTGCGCCTCTCGGATCCAAGTCCGAAGGACGTTACAACCAGTAGGCCACTACGGGAGTGCTGGGTAAGCAGATTGAATAAAACCCCGAGTCCCGTCAGGGACGGCATAAGAGCAGGTTCCTCGACGGTTCCAACTACCTTACAAACCGCTTCGCCATGAAACCTGCCGAGCCACATTTCGTCGTCTGCGTCAAAAACGAGGAGTACCGCGCTTCTCTGGAACTTAGAAATCTGTACCAGGTTGTTCCCGACCCGAGCGCGGCAATCCACCAACAGGTGCGCATCATCGACGAGTCGGGGGAGGATTACCTCTATCCCGAGAGCTACTTTGTCGCGGTGGACCTGCCGAAGGCAGTAGGCAAGGCAGTGCTCCAGGCATCAGAGTTCGCGTCCCCGCGCTGAACGCGCTCCGATTTGATGGCTTTGGATCGGGGCACTCTTCGGCTGCGCTCTGGGAAGGCTATTCAGTCGTGCCGAACCGCGCCTTTTTGGATTGTCATCCCGAGGCGGTTTTTAACCGCCGAGGAACCCGCTTTTGTGCCGTCCCTGACGGGACTCGGGACGTATGGTCGATCCGCTTACCCAGCACTCAGCCCTGGCGAAAAGACCCGCTATTGTCTCGGTGCAGACAAAAACCCACCCAACCGGAGGTTGGATGGGGCACCCTAGTGAGCGTTGGCCGGGCCACCCGCCACCCGGCCAAACCTGAGTACCCCGGCTAAATTTACGTTTACAGGGTGCGATTTTGGGTAATAATAAAAATACGCAAGGGGGACCCGATGGCCAGTTTTGCGCTTGAGTGCGAGATGTCCCATCCTGTCCGCCGCTGGCTCAAGAAAGAGGGTCTTGAAGTCAAAGATGAGTATGTCCTTCCGTGGGGCATCTGTGATCTTGTCGCCTTGTCTTTTGATCAGGCACGAGTGAAACAGCGCCTCGCTCTCCGGCAGTTTCGCCCAATCGGTCCGCCGCATCGCATTGACCTCCTCTTCCAAGTTCCTGACGCTGAGACGGGTGAGAGCATTGGCATTCGTCAGCTACGCAAAAAGTTGCCGATGCTTTCAGGCGAAGCTGTGGGACACGAGTTGCAAAAACTTGCTAGCGGTGGCTTCGTGGTGGAGCATCGCAAAGGTTCATTTCAAAAGCTGAATGGTTGGGTACCCCTACACAATCGTATCGTTGCCGTTGAACTGAAACTCTCCCGCACATCAGAAGTTCTCGGGCAAGCAGCATCTCACCGGGCATTCGCAAGCGAATCCTATGTAGCGATGCCGGTCGAGAACGCGGAACGCGCAGCCGAAACTCGCTTTGCCGAATTCTATGCCGCCGGGGTTGGAATTTTGGGAGTCACTCGCAGTGCGTGCAAAGTATTGCTTCGTTCATCAGCCTCTGGAGTTGCCGTGCAGGCCACCTTACAGGCCCACTGCGTTGAGAGATTTTGGCGGACTAGAGACAATTCATCATAAGCTGTTGCTGAATTCGTTCAGGGCGCCGCGCGGTGCCGTTTTCCGGCAGATCCTCCAGCGTCTTTCCTAATACATACGACGATGAAAGGTCGTGATATAAGGCAAGTGCACGCCCTGACGGAGGCTGGGCCGCGAACTTGTGAAACCACTCACGATAAAACCTTGCAATCTGAAGATTTGCGCGTTTTTTGACCTCCTGAAGATGTGAAAAGTTCTTTTCGATTGTACTGAATTCCGCCGCATTCGCCGGATCCCCTGACAACTTCTTGATCGTATCTGAGAGCCAGTCTTTCAACCCGGGGCTAACGGTCGCCCAACGACGGAGCGGCACAAGTGCGACTCTAGTTTTACCCTGCGGGAGCATCGTGCCGGGGATGTTGTATCTGTACGATGTTCCCAACCCCACAGCCGCGAACCGTACGATTCCGCGTGTCCACATCACCAAATTCATGCCCCAATACGGGCCAGCAATCGTGATTGCATCCTCAGCTATTTGCTCGTTGAGTTCCTCATGAAGGTGGATCAACTCCGGGAAACGTTTGTTGAACGTGTCAGAGGCGTCCTGATCATTGAGGCTAGAATCCACTATCCACACGCCATCTGCTGTCGCTGCCTTGTAACACGTCACAATGGAACTGAGCTTTTTCGTGCGCTCAGTCTTCTTGTTGATTTGCTTTTGATTAGTAAAAATCGCCGGCAGAATTAACTTTCCCACGAAACCGCTCTGCTGTTTCCATGTTTTCGCGGCATCGGCCATCATTTTATTGATCTTGTTCCTTGAAACGTCGCTCAATATTGGCAACTGCGGTACGCTCACCCAGTCCGCGCCCTGCTTGTTACAGAGATCCAATGCACTACTGACAAATGAAGACACTACCGTAGCTTTAGGCGAAGCTTGGAATGCCGGGTCGGCGACTTGCTCGTAATTCGACAGACGTGAGATATGCTTCGCATAACCCTTGCTGAACTTTGTCAGGTCTCTCTGATGTAGGCCATCTATAGCGGCGTCAATCCAGCGCTTTGGGCCACTTGGCAGGAGCGGGCAGGTCTTTTCGACTGATTCCAAGGAAATACGGAAAGCCGCAGCGTCGGAGTAGAGGCTCTTTGCGATTTCGCAATCGTTTTGTGTATTTACGAACGGAATGTAGTCAGTCATTTACAGTCTTCCAACCCCGCCCTTCTCTTAAGGTGAATGCACGAGTGTTCGATTTCGGGAAAAAGCGTCATTTCATCAACTCCGATCCGCTCAAGCTCAGACCGCAATTGCCGCTTTGCTTGTCGCAACACTGGTATTCCAACTAGCGACGGGACCTTGCCCTTATCCAGGCGAAACGACTACCGTGCAATGTGAAGACACCCTTTTGTATCATCAGACGCTCTGAGTTCCAGACGGGGTTAATTGCTACTGGTAATCGCCCGTTGGGTCGATCTTTGCCGCTCATTTTCAAATAAGAAACGATCAAATCACTGTCGTGTTGAGGGTCGAGCACGCGCGGCTTCTTTGGGTCGGTCAGGCGATTGAGGTCAACTGGGTTGAGGATGAAAACTACGCCGTCTTGCGCATCCTCAATACACGCAAAGTAGAGGGCTGTTGTAGCGCTTTCAGTCCAGTCCAACAATCGTGTTGGAAGCCCGTGATGTTGCGCAATGAGCGCCCATTCAAGCTCTTGATTGGGGGCAGGAGGACGTGGCAGCTTTATCGCGGCTATTCGCTTGAAGTCATCCATAAGAGCGAGAGCCTTCGTTCTGTCCGAGAATTTTGAGTATCTGAGAGCGGAAGGCGTCAAACTGAAGGTGACATCATGATGACCCCGAAACCAAAAGCGATCATTGCCTGTCACTGCGTTGTTGATGGCGGCTAGGAAGTCAGCCAAGCTCTCAATTCGGACGTTTACGCGAGGGCACACAACTGGGCACTTCAAGAACCGCCGTACTTCCCCAGCAAAAAGGGTCTTTCCAGACATTCAAGTTTGAAGTGAAGAGCAGCTTCGAGCATTATAGGCCGGACAACCACCAAGAAAAACACTCGCTTTTAAGCGTCGGGTGCCTCTGGGTCGCTCTGATATTGGCGTAGCCTGGGCAGAGAGATATGTGCCGTCCCTAACAGCACTCGCAAATTCAACCGGAACGTCACGCTGCATTGCCCCACCGCTCGCTTCGCGGAGTTACAGCATCAGTTCCCGCAATCTGATCCGTGTAATCCGTGCAAATCCGCGGTTAGTTTTGCCCCTAGCTTCCAGTAGGGACGATGGCGCTGGTTTCGACCATGAGCATCACCGTCCGCTGGGGAGCGCGCGGGCGATGCATGACGCCTTTGGGGATGACCACTCCCCTTCGACCTTATCAAGGGCCACCCGCCAGCCATGCTCACCCAAAGCATCACCCGGATTGATGTACTGCAATGGGTGCCCTATCCCTCCTTTCTTTTGGGAAACGGTAGGGATTCTTGACTTCTTCTTCCAGCCATTAAACCTCAGAGTCTCCCCACAAATGGTCATGCCAATCGGTAAGGCCCTCCCTTTCAATGGATTAGACGGTCACCTCAAAGCCATCCTAAAGTCAGCCCCCGGCCATTGAACAAGTTCCAGATCCAACCTACTCTGCGCCTACGAACCGACCGAAACAGCAAGACGGTTCGGCGAGGATCCCAACTGACAGTGGTTTATTTCAATTCATACCGACCAGATTCAGGGATCAACTTGCGAAACGCAGTAGCAAGCACAAATCACAACCCGGCGGCCTTGAGGCACCTGGCTGCCCTAACAAAGACCACAAGGAGGTCATTTATGAACGCCCTAATTCAATCTGAACATTACGAACAAACAACCATGCAGCGTCTAACCCGATTTGCAGCATGTGCGGCACTACTAACGGCCTTGGCATTGCCCGCAATCACCCAAACAACCAGGTCGGGGGCAGTGTACGCCATGACCAACGCCATAGGGCAAAACCAGGTCGTTGTTTATCATCGGGCCGCCGATGGAACGTTGACCCTCATGCAAACGATCGCGACGGGAGGTGGCGGGAGCGGCCTGCAATTAGACGGGACGGACTCGCTGGGTTCGCAGGGGGGGCTGATATTGGACAGCGATCATCATCGACTCTTCGCTGTCAATACGGAAACTCTCTCCTCTAAAAGTCATGACTCCCAATTGGGCACAATTACCTCGTTCCGCGTCGCCAACGATGGCAGCTTGACGTTCGCCGACAAAGTTGCGTCCGGCGGCGAGTTTCCCGACAGTCTGACTATCAGCGGGAATATGCTTTACGTGCTCAACGCGGGCGGCTCCCCGCCGGTTGACGTCCGCAGCCACAACGGCCCCAACATCAGCGGCTTCACTGTGGACGCACTTGGCATGATGAACCCTCTTACTGACTCTCAGCAGCCAATCGATCCGGGCGCCCTTGCGGGCACTGGATCTTTCTTGAACTGTGACCCCGGAGGGTTTTCCCCAGCGGCCAGTTTTTACTGCGGCCTGAACCCGCCGGCGTTTCCCCGGTCCCCGGCCCAAGTTGGTTTCACGCCTGACGGTCATCAGTTGGTCGTGACGGTCAAAGCGACCAACACGATCTACGTCTTCCCGGTGGGCAAAAATGCGGGCCTCGGTGAGCCCACATTGACGAAGGCCAAAGGGCCGAATCAGCCCACCTATTTTGGGTTTGCCTTTGACACCGGAGGGCACCTGATCGTCACAGAGCCTTTCGGTGGAAGCCCAACTATCCCCGACCCCACCGCGAGCACTGTCTCCTCGTTCGCGATCAACCCGACTGGCGACCTGCAAGTGATCAGCGCGAGTGTCCCCAATTGGCAAGGGACGTCCTGCTGGGTCGTGCTCGATCCCAAGACGGGCCGATACGCCTACACTTCGAACAACGCGGGCAGTGACATCTCGAGCTACGCGGTTGGGGCGGATGGGAGTCTTACGTTGCTGGCGGCGGTCGCCGGCGTCGCCAATCGACCGAACGAATTGGCGGTCGCACACCAAGGCAACACCAGCTTCCTCTATTCGCTCAACGGCGACGGCACGGTGGGCGCCTTCCAGATCAATGGAGACGGGTCACTGACTTCGCTCGGAGCATTTGGTGGCTTGCCAGTCGAGGCCGGTGCGCAAGGCCTCGCCGCTTACTAAGTGGCGGGTGGCCCACTTTGCCAGGTACCCCAGGTTCGCCCTTCGGTTGGGCTAACCTGGGGAGGGGAAGATGTGCCGTCCCTAACGAGACTCGTAAATTCAGATGGCAAGCTTACCCAGCACTCACGTGCTGGGTTAGATTATGGCCTCCGCTTCGCGGAGTCACAGCATCAGATCTGCAATCCGATCCGTGTACTCCGTGGCAAATCCGTAGCTAGTCTTCGTCGTTAGTTCCCGGTGGGGACGATGGCGCTGGTTTCGACCATGAGCATCACCGTCCGCTGGGGAGCGCGCGGGCGATGCATGACGCCTTTGGGGATGACCACTCCCTGTCGCGGCGCGAGTTCGATGGTGCGATCTTCCAGGTCGATCAGCAGGCGTCCTTCCACGACATAAAAGAACTCGTCGTCGGAGTCGTGTTTGTGCCAGTGATACTCGCCCTCGACCACGCCCAGTCGCACCACCGAGTTGTTCACCGCACATAAAGTCTGGTTGAACCATTGGTACTCGCAGGCATCGGCGAGGGCGCGCTCGTCGATGACCTCCAGCGGCGCGCAAAGGACGTTCAATCGCGTCTCGTAGGGGAACTCTTTCACATCAGCCATGACAAGTGATGTTAGCAGTTTTGTGCCGTCCATGACGGGACTCGGTGTTCTCTTATCATGCCTACCCAGCATTCCTCCTGCGGCTCCATGCTGGGCTATCATCCTGGTCGCCCCTGCGGGGCTCAGTTCTTCCTATCTCCGCCAGCTCGCAAATTGAAAACGTTTCGTCAGTTATGAGCTATCAGCCATCATCTTTCAGCTTTCAGTTAGAGCTGACGCGAGGCGACGGCGAACGGGCTCGTGGAACCTCTGGGGCTGAAGCCCGGAGCGTTGATAGCGGCATCAATGCTGGCCTGAAGGCCAGCACTACCCTGAAGCTCGACTTAGCTATTCAGCCGTCCCTGAAGCGGGACGCTAGTGCCGGCTTCACCGTTGACGGGCGCCGGTAATGCGTATATCGTTGCCGCCTCGAATCGCATTGCGGTGCGATGTCCCGGGAGGCCAAGATGAAGGTTTCGGTAAACGCGTCGCTCGCAGTGGCGGGGTTGCTGTTCACGGTCAGCCTGAGCAGCTCCGCTCAGCCACCCGCATGTCTCGACGGCACGCCACACAAAAAGACCCTGGTGCTGGTCGACAAAGGAGTCCAGCTCCAGGTGCTGGACTGGGGTGGCGCGGACAAGCCGCATACCATGGTGCTGCTCACCGGGTTGGGCGACAATGCGCACGTCTACGATCAGTTTGCCTTCCAGTTTGTTGACGACTTTCATGTCATCGGAATTACCCGCCGAGGCTATCCTCCCTCCAGCGTGCCGGCGCCGGGACCTACCGCGGCGGCAGCAGGTTATGACGTTGCTACTCGGGCGCGCGACGACATTGCGGTTCTCGACTCCTTACGTATAAGCAAGGCCGTTTTTGTCGGACATTCCGTTGCCGCCTCGGAATTGAGTGCGATCGCGGTGAAGTACAAGAATCGCGTAGAAAAACTCGTTTACTTGGACGCTTTTGACTTGTCAAAGCGTTTCCAGCTCCCCGAGGTACCTCATGCGCCCTAGTGGGGCGCTGTCAGCGGCCTACGTATAGGATCCCTTTTCACGCGCAGCTATATGTGGTGGAGCAGCCCAATAGTTCTAGACCCCGCTTTTTTGTATCTCGACCAAGATCCGTTCTGGGATACGGTCGGATATGCATTCAGCTTTGGCCAATATTCATGGGAGCTAGGATTCTCTAAATTGTTAATTGTCGTCACCACTGCCATGGTTCTTAGTTCCGTCGCTTTTGTAATCGTGAGATTAGTTCGCTATCCAGCGTTGGCGGCCGGGATGATCGCGGCGCTCCCATTCGTGCTGGTACCTGTGACTTACGGGCCAGTGCAGATTTATTGGACTGGGTCCACCGTCCTACTATCGGTCGCGTTATTTGCGATATTCCGCTCTTGTCACCTCTCATCTTCGATGCCGTAGAACCCTTCTTCAAGGCCAAAGGAACGGCGGGCTGATTAGATAACCGTGTCGGGCTCCCGGGGCGGGTTCTATAGAAGGGGATGCCAAGAGAAAATACCTTTTATGAGCATTGCGTCAGACTTAGAAAAGAAAAGAACATTCTTCAAACGTCCCCTTCAGGCGGAACAGCGTAATTGGCCAGTGACTCTCGCAATCGTTCCTCATCAGTTGCCATATCGCTATGCCGTGTGGGTGGAGCACCTAAGGCCGGTACATGTGATATTCGAGGCGAATGCGATCGTGCGCCTGACATATTCCTCTGAAGAGGATTGGTACTTGGAGTTCCGGCGCAAACTGGATCAGGAATTGGAGCTGCAACCCGCTTCCGAGAACATGGGAATCGGACTCTCGGATGTAGAACACGCATGCGTCACAGCCAACTAGTCGCTGGTCTCATACTTGGGACTCATCGCCGGAGCATTGGGTGCGTCGGGTTATTGGTATCACAGGGATCACAGAAGGACGGGGAGCTTCGAGCAGAACCTCAAGTGCATGGAGATGCCGAAGCGTTATGAGCGAGAGCATTCAGATCGTCTCGCTGGCGAAGTCATGATCGATAAGGTTGTCTTTTCTCCAACTCGCAACTCCTGTGTAGCAAAGGCAATCGAGATTGAAGCGTCAGACACATGGGAATACAAAGTAACAGACATTCTGACGAATGATGAGGAATCAGCCGGAGACTGCAATATGAGCAGAGGAGAGTGTGGGAAAGGCAACGACACTAACCTCATGCGAAAGCAAGACAAGCTCTTCGAGTGGTTCGTCACCTCTGACCGGGGCGAGAAGAATCCCTTTTAGCACTGTTATAAAGGAAACGGCCCCATGTTATTCACATGAGGCCGTTATTTATGTCGGCGACGACCTACTCTCCCACACACTTTCGCGCGCAGTACAATCGGCCCTGCGGGGCTTAACTTCCGTGTTCGGGATGGGAACGGGTGTTTCCCCCGCGGTAAAATCACCGGCTTCGTTGACGTGGGCCCGTGGGCCGCTCGGTCCCAGGCGTGGGTTGCACGCAGGACCTGTTACGTCGAGCTTGAAAGAACTTTGGCGATTGGCCTGGGCCAAAAGCAGATCCCTCGTCGGGCTAAAGCCCTCCTCGCGATGACAATCAAAAAGGGCGGGCGGGACGCGGCGCTGAAGCGCCGCACTACCCTGCACACCTGAAGGCGTGCTCCACCCATTTAGGGCAGATGACTTCTCACAACTGAACAGCATTGAGTATAAGGCGAGTCGGGCCTTCAGAAGAGGTCATTCTGCAGACGACATTCTTCTGAAGCCCAAGTGGCGCGTTCCGGCAGGTTCGCCGGGCTAGTTTCTCCGTGCCAATTTCTGCGCGGAGTTATAGCTATGCGCCGAGTAAATTTTATGGTCAAGCCGAACGGGCGATTAGTACTGGTAAGCTTCACGCATTGCTGCGCTTTCACATCCAGCCTATCAAACACGTAGTCTTCGTGTGCCCTTCTTCACCCTTTTGGGTTGGGAGATCTCATCTTGAGGAGTGCTTCACGCTTATATGCATTCAGCGTTTATCACAACCGAACTTCGCTACCCAGCCGTGCCATTGGCATGACAGCTGGAACACAAGAGGTTCGTCCATCCCGGTCCTCTCGTACTAAGGACAGGCCCTCGCAAATCTCCTACGCCCACATCAGATAGGGACCGAACTGTCTCGCGACGTTCTGAACCCAGCTCACGTACCGCTTTAATAGGCGAACAGCCTAACCCTTGGAACCTTCTACAGCTCCAGGATGCGATGAGCCGACATCGAGGTGCCAAACCGCTGCGTCGATATGAACTCTTGGCAGCGATCAGCCTGTTATCCCCGGCGTACCTTTTATCCGTTGAGCGATGGCCCTTCCATACAGAACCACCGGATCACTAAGGCCTGCTTTCGCACCTGCTCGTCTTGTAGGACTCGCAGTCAACCACACTTATGCCTTTGCACTCGACGGCTGATTTCCAAACAGCCTGAGTGTAGCTTCGCGCGCCTCCGTTACAGTTTAGGAGGCGACCGCCCCAGTCAAACTACCCGCCTCACTATGTCCCTCTCCCGGATTAACGGGAGCAGGTTAGAACCACAGAACTCGCAGGGTGGTATCTCACCGTTGGCTCCTCCAAGCCCGAGAGCCTGGATTCAAAGCCTCCCACCTATCCTGCGCAGCAAGTGCCATAGTTCATAGTGAAGGTATAGTAAAGGTGCACGGGGTCTTTCCGTCTAGATGCGGGAAACCGGCATCTTCACCGGTACTACAAGTTCGCCGAGTCGCTCGTTAAGACAGTCGCACGATCGTTACGCCATTCGTGCAGGTCGGAACTTACCCGACAAGGAATTTCGCTCACTCTTGTTACTCCACAGCCGAAGCTGCGGGAGCCGGGCATTTCTGCCGGCTTCTGCATGTCGCCATGCAGGTCGGACTCTATCTTCATCCGACTTTCGTCGGAGTCTGGCATATAGTCTCTGAGGATTCCAGTGGAGGAAACTCCACTGGCCTTTCCTGCTGATTATCTGCACCCAAACATTGTCACTGACCTCAGGGGCTAAAGCCCATGAACTTCTTTGCGCCGTTTCGGCACGACTGAAGTCGTGCCCTGACACAAAGCATCAGTAGCTTGGGATACTCAGACTTTCCAGCAAATAGCCAGATTTTACTAAGGCTAGCGAATCGTTAACCTTAGGACCGTTATAGTTACGGCCGCCGTTCACCGGGGCTTCAGTTCGAAGCTTCACCCGCCTTTCTCAAATCCAGACTTCTCTGAATGCGTTTCTTCAGATGACCCCACGCAGATCCGTACTGTTTCAAATCGCGTTCCCGCTGGCGGGCATCAGCGTCCGAAGCATAAGCCTCGTAATAAGCCAATGTCCAAGCTGGATCGCGCTTCTGATGCGAAGCCACGCGTTGTTTCAGATTCCTACTGAATCCGATATACAGCCGCGAAGTTCGCAGATTGAGAAGTACGTATGTGTAGTTCACTTCTGGACCTCAGAAAGGCGGGTTGACCTCTCCCTTTAACCTTCCGGCACCGGGCAGGCGTCAGCCCCTATACGTCGTTTTCGACTTTGCAGAGACCTGTGTTTTTGTTAAACAGTCGCCGTGCGCGTTTCACTGCGGCCCCCTCACGCTTTTGACACGTTACCGGGGCACCCCTTCTCCCGAAGTTACGGGGTTAATTTGCCGAGTTCCTGAACGAGCGTTCTCCCGAGCGCCTTTGGATATTCTCCTCGTCTACCTGTGTCGGTTTGTGGTACGGTTCCCTCGAATTCTCCTTAGAGGTTTTTCTTGGCAGCGTGAACTCAGTGCGTTTCGGCCATACGGCCTACTCCTTTGCGTCTCACCGTTAATGTCTCTCCGGATTTGCCTGGAGAAACCGGCTTACACGCATCGAACCTGATAGCCATAACAGGCTGCACCTATCCTTCTGCGTCACCCCATCGTGATAACGAACTCAAGAGAGTTCCGGAATATTAACCGG
>CAWFAY010000018.1:175000-674786 GCA_963813905.1 uncultured Acidobacteriaceae bacterium
GAATAAATTATTGATTCTAAACTAGTTAACAAGAACTTCGTGAGCGCCTACAGAGGCCGGGAGCGCAGCCGGAACTGCGCTCCCGTCAAATCGCCTAAGCGGCTTGGCGCGATTTCCCAGCCTTCTCCGCGAAGAGCTCGATCATCCCACGATTGAAAGCCGGGATGTCGTCGGGCTTGCGGCTGGTTACCAGGTTTCCGTCGCGAACCATCTCTTCGTCGACCCATTCGGCGCCGGCGTTTTTCAAGTCTGTTTTTATCGAGGGCCATGATGCGATCCGCCGTCCCTTGGCCTCTCCGGCTTCGATGATGGTCCACGGTGCGTGACAGATGGCCGCCACCGGCTTGCCGCTCTGGAAGAACGACTTCACGAACTGGACCGCCTTGGGCTCCATGCGCAGCTTGTCGGGATTCATCGCTCCTCCCGGCAACAGCAGTGCGTCGAAGTCCTGCGGATTCGCGTTACTCAGCTCGACGTCCACCGGTATCTGTTCACCCCATTCCGTGTGGTTCCAACCTTTGATCTTGCCGGATTTGGGCGAGATGACTTTCGTCTCCGCCTCTGCGTTCTTGAGCGCCTCACGCGGTTTCAGCAGTTCGACCTGCTCGACGCCGTCAGTTGCTAGGATTGCGACTTTGAGTCCGTTTAGTTGTTTTTCTGCCATAAGTACCTCCTATGATTGTTAGTTGTGCCGCCCGTGCCGCCCCTCAAGGAAGCCGCGCTAATTTGAAGGTGCCCCCCTTTAGGACAGCCGTAATCGTGCTCGTTAATTGCGGCTTTCACCAGCTGCTCTTCGCCCAGCGCCCTTCGTGGGTTGATTGCATAAATGGACTCCAGTTTGTTCTTGTTGCGGATTGAGAGTCGTTGCCTGTAGTTGTGCCTGTGTTAGCCGATATGGGTGGGATTACGTGCGGGCGCGCAGCGATGTCCCAGCGACAGAAAAATCGAGGGACTCAGAGGTGAATGGACATTCGACATCGATGACCTGCAGATCTACAGGATCAATAACAAAACACGGGTTTGGCTCTGAACCGCACCGACCTCACGAATCAGCGCGTCTGAATCGTTTCCTCTTCTCCTGAATCAAAACCGTTCCGTATACTCGCTTGGGTCTCTAACGGCGCGTTGCCCAGAGTGCCTGAATTCCGATAGAATCGACGTTCACAACAAGCGAGTCAGGGAGCAACATGAAAGCAGCCACTCATCCGGCTTACAACGAAGTACGCGTGCACTGCGCATGCGGCAACACATTTATGACCCGTTCCACCAACAAAAGCGACATCAGCGTGGAAATCTGCTCGAACTGCCATCCCTTCTTCACTGGCAAGCAGAAGCTGATGGACACTGCCGGCCGTGTAGAGCGCTTCCGCCGCAAGTACGCCAAGAGCGATGCCGGCAAGGCCGAAGCGGCTAAGGCAGCCGAAGCGGCGAAGAAGTAGGGGTCACTAACCGGAATTTCATCTCAGCCTCCGCTGCGGCGGAGGCTTTGCTATGCTAGGGCACGCTCGGTGATTGCGGACATGGGTGACATAAACCTGAGTATCCATCGTGGGAGAGCGGAGCAACTGGCCAACGCCATGGAACTTTGTCATGACGATATGCCGCATTACTCAGCGGCCGTGGGTCTCCTCGCAGTGCACAGTGCGATCTCGTACAACGATGCCATTCAGATAAAGCTCACGGGGAAACGAGCCAAGTCACAGGACCACCAGCGTGCGGCTACAGCGACGGAAGCTGCGTGCCGTCGGGCAAGAATGGACACGCCAGGTGTGAGACACCTTAAAAACCTGCTCAGAGTGAAAACTCATGTCTCCTAATGGAGACGCACGAGTCGACGATCGACGGCTAGAACTTTTGTATCAGGACGCGAGGGCATTTCGGGCCTGGGCGGAGAGTATTGTAGGAGCGAGAGAGTTATATGACAATCCCCAAGAGTAAGGCGCGAAGTTTGACGCTCCGGCAGCGGAAGGGACGCGCCGTAAATGCCGTCGCGGAGATGCTGGAGAAGCGGCTTGCGGTACCGAAGATATACCTCGAGCCAAGTCGTCACTATATTGACGCTGATGTGCTGGCGGTAGATCGGGCGGGATCGGGCGACGTTCACGCGGTGAAGATCAAGCTGGAGCACGATTTCGAGGTCCCTCCGGGAGGGAAGCCGGCTGACGCGAAGGATCTGAACGAACTAAACCAGGCATGGTATCGCCAACTACGTCGAAGAGTGCGCGAAATCCATGGCGAGTTGTTGGCGCTGCCCGCCCATTACAGATATTTGGCCATACCGCAGAACAGCTCTGATCTCGTGACTGGAGAGATGTTCCCCCGGTTGTATGCCCCGGACGGAATCGGAAGAATCGGAATCATCTACATCAGTGACCAGGAACCAGGCCGCCCCATCGCCGAGCTCTCCATTGCACCGGAGCGTTTTCGAGTGGATGGGGCGAAGCTTAACAAACTTGAAAAAAACCTGATCATGAACGATAAAATACGTCCCGACATCGAAGTTCGCATCTGAGGTTAAGGCCGTCCTGCGCGCCTCCGCTGCGGCGGAGGCTTTGCTTTTGCGGCCCGAATCTTCCGCGGGTGGTACCCGGAGTCGTCCCGACCGTGTACCATCTACGGCGTGATGTCAGAGCTGCCGATTCTGCACGCCCATAAACCGCACGACCGGGAAGAGCTGGCGCTCGTTGCTTTTCGTGTGACCCCGTACCAGGAGGGCCCACAGCTCTACACGCTGCTCGCCGTCGGAGGAGAGAATGAGCGGCCGCTTACCGCTGACGGAAGCATCGTCTTCTTCACCCAGCCAAAGGACGCGCCTCGGGCTCTGGAGTTGGACGCGTCAATGTCGCAACTCGGGCCGGCTCCAACCGAGGTGGAATCCGTCTGCGATATAGCCGAGTCGCTCTACCTGGTGAACTCACAGAATGCGGACCCGCATGGGACACTGCTCGACTGTCTGTTGATCCTCGACGACATGGTGCGCACAACCCGCCTGCACATGCCGGAGCGATATCAGGCACTCCTCACAGAATTGACCGCTCGCCTGACGGAGGGCAAGCAGTTGAAGGTGATCTTCAGCAATGCCGCTCTTCGCCACCACGTAGAAGATGCGCTGCTGTGGTGTGTAGGAGCAGTGACGGTGAAGGCGCGAATCCTGACCTGACGAGGCTCCGAGTCCGTACTACGATTGTCATCCTGAGCGAGGACGCCGAGCAGCGCGAGGAGGACGAGTCGAAGGACCCCTATGGGGGCACGGCCCATATCTCTGCTCGCCTGCATATAAACGAACCCACTAGCTCCGCCCTGCCATTCAAGATATCGGCGTTTGTAGGGGTCCGTCGACTCCTCGCTGCGCTCGTCGCTCAGGGTGACAGCTTTCAGAACTGGCTATTCCGGATCGAAGTAGTCCACCAACACCGGGTTCTCGAACAACGAATAGTCGCGCGTGACCACGGTGATGCCGCTTTCCGTCACGTGGTATTTCTGGCGGTCGGCCTCGGTATCGAATCCAATTACGCTGCCTTCGGGAATGTGCACGTCCCGGTCGATGATGGCGCGACGAATCTTGCACCGGCGGCCGATGTTGACGTGCGAGAACAGAATGCAGGAATCCACTTCACTATAGGAATTCACCCGCACGTCGGGTGAGAGAACGCATCGGCTCAGCGAGCCGCCGGAGACGATGCATCCCATGGAGACGATTGAATCATGGGCTTCGCCCGAACGGTCGGGATCGTTGAACACAAATTTTGCCGGCGGATACTGCCGTTGATGCGTCCGGATAGGCCAGGCATCGTCATATAGGTTGAACACTGGAGCTACCGAGACCAGGTCCATATTGGCTTCGTAATATGCCTCGAGCGTTCCCACGTCGCGCCAGTACAGCGCTTCCTTCTTGTTTTCGTCGATGAAGTTGAAGGAGTAAACCTTGTAGTCGTCCACCATGCCCGGCAGAATGTTGTGTCCGAAGTCGTGCTTGGAGTCCTTCTCCTCGGCGTCCTTCAGCAGCACCGGAATCAGTACGTCGGTGTTGAACAGGTAAATGCCCATCGACGCCGAAACCATGCCGGGGTTGTAGGGAGAGCGCAATTCGGTCTCCTCAGGCTTTTCCTGGAAACCTACCACGCGGCCATTGCGATCAATTTCCACCACGCCGAAGTGGCGGGTTTCAGCCGGATCGATCAGAATCGTGGCGATGGTCACGTCGGCTCCGGAGTCACGATGCTGGCGTGCCATCAGGTCGTAATTCATCTTGTAGATGTGGTCGCCGGACAGGATGAGAACGAACTTCGGCTGCTCGGAGCCGATGGAGTAAATGTTCTGGTACACCGCGTCGGCAGTTCCCATGTACCAGTTCTCGCTCACCCGCTTCATCGGCGGCAGAATCTCGATGAACTCGCCAATCTCGCGGCCGTAAACGTTTCCCCAGCCTTCGCGAATATGGCGGTTCAGCGACAGGGCCTTGTACTGGGTCAGGATATAGACCTTGCGGAGGTCGGAGTTCACGCAATTGGAGAGCGTGATGTCGATGATGCGATAGATGCCGCCGAAGGTAACCGCCGGTTTGGCACGGTCACGGGTAAGGGGATAAAGGCGCTCTCCTGCGCCACCTGCCAGAAGGACTCCCAGGGTTTCTCTCATTGATCGGTCCGAGCTAAAGCCTTAGCGAAAGCCTTATGGGGTCAAGAGCAAACTGTGGAGCGATTGAATGCGACAACCGGGCAGACCCCGCAGAGCAGCGGAATCTTAACATGAGCGCAAGCCGTGACGCGACGCCGAATAGCAGAGCAGCTATCTGTCGTCATCCACACTGATACGCAGAGACTTCAAGAACTTTGCGTCCTGGCCAGTGAGCTCAAATTGGGGCGGCGATTTGTAATTGACCAGCGCAGGCTCTTCGTCCGGCTCACGCTGGTTGAAGCCGATGGTAGCTTCCAACACCAGAAACACGTCATAGCCGCCGGCTTTGATGCGCGAGATCACTTCAGCGATCTCGTCAGAGTCGGAGATCGACTGATTGATGGCCTCACCCAATTCCTTCATCATGTTTTTCAGTTTAGCGTCCACATTGCACCTGAACCTGCCCGCGGCAGCGCAAAGAGCACGGTGTCGAGGCTTCTCTTCTTTCGATGCCTCGGTGTGCCCGAAAGTTTTGCGCTCGCTTCCGGTTACGCTCCCAGACAGGGCCTCTCCCGGTCACTGCTAGAATACGCATAACGCAAAACGCCGTGCAAAGCGAGAAAAATCCAACCACCACACGTGACTTTGGTACTCGCGGTCGAGCTCTGTTGCGCATTGCCGGACGCCGCACGGGCGAGAATCGCTGGGTCCGGGCGGTGTATCGGGCGGGGGACGTTACCGCGCGCCACACCGGACGCGTCGCTCGCGTTCTCTGGCTTGAAGTTACGGGGTTCCTCTTCCTGGTGCTGGCGGTTGTCGGCGCAGGAGCAGCGTTTCGGGAGTACCGGCACTACTCGCGCGGCGAAGCCGGATTTGGCAAGGTGATCATCGCGGCTGTCTTCACGCTGATGTTTGTCTATTTCGGGGCAAATTCTTTTTGGCGGTCGCGGAAGGCAGCTGGAAAGACGTAGGTCGGCTTTGTTGACATCCTGTCTGGAAGGGGCACGCTTCGGCTCGGGGCGGGCTTTTCAGCCGCGTCGAGTCGCATTCTCCATTGTGTGATCACGATTTTTCATTTTGTCATCACGAACGAAGTGAGGGATCTGCTCTCGTTTGCCCAGTGAAGGTGATAGTTTCTGCATGGTTTCTGATGTTGGGATCAAGGGGCGGTTTCTTGGCTACGACATAAACTGCAGGTCCCTCGACGGCTGAAGCCGCCTCGGGATGACACAAGTAAAGAGCTTGGTTTTGTTCAGCCGCATGGGCCGCAGAAACCGTTCATCAATGGTGTGATGCGCCTCACATGGCGATGCCGCGAATGAGGGGATAATAGCTATTCTAGGATTCATCACACTCTCTTTGAGGGCCTAATCCCATGGCCGATACCAAGACGCATCCCGCCGTTTCCAGCAAGCCGACGGAGCAGCAGGAAACTTCATCGCACATCACGGTCAATCCGCTCTACAGCCCTGTCGACCTTGAGGGCACAGACTACGACCGTGACCTCAGCTATCCCGGGCAGTTTCCCTACACCCGCGGCGTGCAGGCCACCATGTATCGCGGCCGCCTCTGGACCATGCGCCAGTACGCAGGCATGGGCGACGCTGAGGAGTCGAACCGGCGCTACAAATATCTGCTCAGCAACGGAACCACCGGCCTGAGCGTGGCATTCGACCTGCCAACCCAGATTGGCCTCGACTCCGACAACCCGCTGGCGATGGGTGAGGTCGGCAAGGTGGGCGTGGCCATCGATTCCATCGAAGACATGATGCGGCTGTTCGACGACATCAACCTGGAGCAGATCTCCACGTCGATGACGATCAACGCAACGGCGTCGATCCTGCTGGCGCTCTACATCGTCACGGCGCGGCGCACCGGACGCGAGGTGCGCAAGCTCTCGGGCACCATTCAGAACGACGTGCTGAAGGAATACGTCGCGCGCGGGACATACATTTATCCGCCGGTGCAGGCCATGCGCATCATCACCGACATCTTTGCCTACACCAACGAGCACGTGCCCGAGTGGAACACCATCTCTATCTCCGGCTATCACATGCGCGAAGCAGGATCGACCGCGGTGCAGGAGGTCGCGTTCACCCTGGCCAATGGCATTACCTACGTGCAGGCGGCAATCGATGCCGGGCTCGATGTCGACAAGTTTGCCCCGCGCCTGTCGTTCTTCTTCAACGCGCATAGCAACTTTCTGGAAGAGGTCGCGAAGTTCCGCGCGGCCCGACGCATGTGGGCCCGCATTATGCGCGATCACTTCAAGGCGAAGAATCCGAAGTCGCAGATGCTGCGCTTCCACACCCAGACCGCGGGCTCGACCCTCACGGCACAGCAGCCGGAGTGCAACATCGTCCGCACCGCGCTGCAAGCCATGGCAGCCGTACTCGGCGGGACGCAGTCTCTGCACACCAATTCGTTCGACGAAGCACTGGCGTTGCCGACCGAGCAGTCGGCGCGTATCGCGCTGCGCACCCAGCAGATCATTGCCTATGAATCGGGCGCGCCGCAGGCCATCGACCCGCTTGCCGGCTCGTACTATGTCGAGTCGCTGACCAACCAGATCGAAACCAACGCTCGCGTCTATCTCGACAAGATCGATGCGATGGGCGGAATGCTCAAAGCCATCGAGCGCGGATTCGTGCAGCAGGAAATCCAGAACGCGGCGTACGAATATCAGCGCAAGGTTGACCACAAAGAAGCAATCGTCGTCGGCGTGAACTCCTTCAACTTGGACGAGGAGAAGGCAGTCCCGTTGCAGCACATCGACGAGTCCCTCGAGCGCAAGCAGGTGGAGCGGCTGCGCGCGGTGCGCGCCAAACGCGACCAGGCGAAATGGGCGGCGGCAGTGAAGGCTGTCGAGGATGCAGCCCGCGGCACCGCGAACCTCATGCCGGTGATCGTCGAAGCGGTCGAAGCCAGCGCGACAGTAGGCGAAATCTCCGATGCCATGCGCCACGTTTACGGTGAATATCACGAGACGGTGGTGATTTAGCGGGGTGGGACAGGCGTCTGTGACCCAGATTAGCCGAGAGCGGACCAATGCGAGTTGTCATCGATAGATCGTGTGTTTAGAGTGCTCCCGCCGAATGTCGCAACGTCGAGCCGTGGAACAAGGCGAACCAGTACGCCTTTCCTAACGTCCCTTCTTCACGTATGCGTCGGGCACTGTAGGCTTAACGCGGGCAAGGGCGGCATTTGCTGTGTCTAGCGATTCGAAAGGACCGACAACAACGGCCCAGAGGTTCGGCGCCAACAGCGGATACTCGTTGGTGTCGAGCACTTGAGTTTCAACTCCAGCGCGTCCGAGCGCAACGCGTCTTTGTTCGGCGGCGGAAGCGTCTTTGCGAGCAAAAGATCCTGTGACGACTAGCCAGTCGCCTTGCTTCTTCGATGGCTTCGAGTCCCGGGAAAAGCTGTCAACGCTGACGGTGGCTTTTTTATCGACGGTGGCTTTTTTATCGGAGTGGAACGCGTTGATTGCAAAGTAGGCAACAGTGCTGGCCGCGAGTAAAAGAACGAGTATAGCGGCGAAGCGGCGAAGACTCAGAATGTGCTTGCTACCTGTGGGCGTTTCGTATTCGCCAACGCCATCCGCGCGCGGCTCCAGGTGTTGTCCTTCTCGCCGTGGGTCGGGCAATGTGCCAAGGCGGCGCTGCAGCCCCGCAACGAATTCATGGAGATCTTGGGAAGGTTGGCCCGGTCGCCAATCTGAAATGTCAGCGGCTTGTATCTCACGGAACCCATGCGGAGGTCGTACACGGTCCAAAAGAATTGGGATCAAGACCCCTCTGGACTTGGCGTCATCCGCCTCCTCTGCAACCCACTGTGACTCTATCGAGTACTTCGACCACGCTACGATCACGCAGCGGGCATTCTCCAATGCTGATCCTATGTAGCTTCGCCACGTCTCGCCGGCTGGAATACGTCGATCCCAAAAAACAGACCAGCCGTGCGTCTCCAGTTCGGAAACGAGATTGATAATTCGCGACTCATCTTCGCGCGAGTAGCTAATGAAAATATCCGGCATAAGTTGCGAGAGCAGGTCTACCAAGGCTAACGGTTGCCGTCCTGATCCCGAAAACAAATGGCATGGGCTCGCCTCGGGCAGCACCATCCTACCTCCGGTGCTAGGCGACGTCCGCTATTATGCAGCATCACTCATCGATTGGACAGTAGACGTCTTTCACCCGGCTTGCTTAAAATCCGCTTTCCCGAAATCGCTTCGACGTCGTCGGGTGCGCTGTGCTGGACTCTAATCACACTTCCTGAAGGGTTGAGCCGCGAAGCGTTGACCATCCCCTACCCACTACCCACTGCTCTATCGTAAATTCATACCGTGCGACACTAGGTGGCAACAACACATGTGGGAAGAGAGATGAAGTTGCCGGAGCGATCAGGAACACCTGCTGACGATCCATTCGCCGGTCGGCAGCCAACCAGTCACGAACGGATGACCGGTCTGCCTTGGGATACGTCGTACCATCACGGCCCTGCGCCTTGGGACATTGGCCAGCCGCAGCCGCCAATCGTACGGGTGGCATCCGCAGGCGGTTTCGCCGGCCCGGTGCTCGACGCGGGCTGCGGCACCGGCGAGAACACTCTTCACGTCGCCTCGCTGGGACTGCCGGTTCTGGGCATTGACGTGGCTGAGACGGCACTGGCAATGGCCCGCGAAAAAGCCCGCGAGCGCGGGATAGAGGTTGAGTTCGCCATCGCCGACGCCTTCCACCTCGAGCATTTGGGGCGCAGGTTTAAGACGGTGCTCGACTCAGGACTGTTCCACACCTTCGACGCCGACGAGCGGCCAGAATATGTGGCGAGTCTGGCGTCGGTCACCGAGCACGGAGGGACCGTGTATGTGTTGTGCTTCAGTGACGATGGTCCCGACATCGGCCCCCACCCTATCAGTGAGAAAGAGCTGAGAGCGGCGTTCAACCCCAGCAATGGATGGAATATCGCCAGCATCGAACCGGACCGGGTTCAGACGAGATTCCACGACAACGGCGCACCGGTCTGGTTCGCGACCATCAAACGAGTCTAGATTGCAGGACTAGCTACTTTCCGGCGCAAAAGTCGGTTTTTAGGGAAGTCGAGAGCCGGCGATGCCGGCGTGGGATGGAAAACCGCTACTGATCGAGGGCTCGGCCTATGTTGATGAGGTTATCGCTGATCACCCCGAGCCCGACCCATCGCTTCATTCCCGCAGTTCCTTTGTAGCGGCAACGGTTCAGGCCGTGCCGCCGCTTGAGTATGCTGATTCTGCCTTCGCAGCCCGTTCTCCACTTTTGCCCTTTGCGGAACCAGCGTTGTTTTTGGTGCCGTCGTCGTTCAGCGCTCTTGGTAGAGTGGTTCGGGATTGACACCCGCTTTACTCCCATTTCCTGGACTTTGGCTTCTCCCTGTGCAGAGTAGAAACCGGCATCGCCGGCAACCAGGTCCGGCACCCGGTCCAGGCGTTCTTCATGGGTCTCCACCGCGGGGATTAACAGATCGCGGTCCAGTGGCCGCTGATCATAGATCTCGTAGGCCGTGATGATCTGATTCTCGGCTTTCTGGATCTTTACCATCTTGCCGAATTCGGTGGGCTTGCTGGCCTTGCCTTTGCGAATGATTTCCGTGTCGGGTTCGAAGATGCTGACCAGTTTGTTCTCTGCCCGGGTATTGCCACCAAACACGCGCGCCTTGGTCTGGTGAATCACTTGCTGCACGAGTGCAACAAACACGTCCAGTTCGCGCCGCAGCCCGTCCAACGTCGCTTGTTGTAGAACCTCCGCTGCGTGCTTAATACCCCGGCCAATCTCGGCGGAGAACTTCTTGGCCTGGCCCACGACACGGCTGGTGACTTCCACTACTTTGCGATAAATCGTCTTGACCTTCTCCAGGGCCACTTTGCCTTTGCTGCGAGTCGCTCGGCCAATCTCTACCAAGCGATGCTGCATGCTCCGCCGACGATCACGTAGTTTGGTGCCGGCTTTACCGGCGATCTCGGAAACCTTCTTCATCAGGCGGGTAAGCACCCGTACGCCGTCTCCCATCAGCCCGCTGTCGGTAGGATAGTGAATGTTGGTTTCCACCACCGTGGTATCCACGCGCATGCGGCGTCCCTTAACGACAGCCCGCTCATGCGCCAGCGCAACGATGCGGCCATGGATCTTCTCGATGACCTCTGGGCCCAAGGCCTGGGCCAGCCGCCCGAGGGTCTTGGCATCGGGCACCTTTTCGGCTCCGACCCGGGTGAACTCGCGGTACAGCAGATTGCCGCGCGTTTCCCGTTCCAAGTCGGCAAAGCTCCAGTCCCGAATGTGCTTCAGGAGCAACATCCTGAGTACCACTTCCGCAGGCGTACCTGGCCGACCGTGCGTGCGACTGTGTGGGCGGCGGCGTTGCAAAGCGTGATGGACAATCTCCAATAGCTCTTCGTCGGCCAGGATGTCGTCGGCATGGCGCATCCAGCCTTCCCACAACTCGTCGACGGTTTCGCGGATGAACCCATCGCCGAAGCTATGCTGTTGGCGGCGGAGATCAATCACGGTGGCGCCTCCGAGACTTCGCACCGGTTGTCTCTGGACGCAAGGCTTTTTGATTGAGCTCACAAATCTGTTCCAGTCCTGCCTTGAGCCGTTGAAAGTTCTCCAGCTGCCGTTGCACCTCAGCAACCTGTTCCTTGCGCAAACTGACCTGGCGAATCCGTGGACCAGGGTACGAAACAGCCAGCACCGCCACCGGATGCCCCTCTCCGCGTTCGCACTTCGGGCACCCCTGACGGTGGCGGATGGTCCGTTGCAGCAGCGAGCCGCGTTTTCAAGTTTTTCGGCAGCCTCTTCAGCCGCGCCGCATGTGGCATCAATGCAGTCTGGGCTTTAGTCCCCGAGGGAACTCGGTCTACGCCTTTTCTGAAAATGCTCTAGGCGCGGACGGAAAACAGTTCGCCCGCCGTCAATAGCAGTACGCGATCACGAGAGTTTCGGCAATCGAACGCGGGGCGGAGGGAGCCGCCGGGCACTCGCAACAGGTCATCAACTCTCAATTTGACGGCAAGGCCCGGGCGCGCTATTGTAGCCATACACTGGAAAGGAGGGTGATCCAAAATATATGAAATCTGACTGTCATAGTTGTATCCCAAGTGAGGTGGCTGAGGCTTAGGGCTTCCGCTCTAAAACCTCGCAAGACCCGTATTTTCAGGAGTCTGCCGCTGGGGCCACGCAGAGTGGACAGCCTCAGGCCAATCCCAACAGCTAACCGGAAGGACCCGTCAGGCGCATGCGCGCGGCGGGTCTTTTCTATTTGTGGCGGACTACAGAAATGCCCCCTTTCCATTTGAGGTGGATGATAGAACTGCCGTGCTTGGTGAGGCGGATTTCAGAAATGCCCTGCTTCTCGAGACACATTACAGACATGCCCCCGCTTCGCAAGGCGGCTTACAGAAAATGTCCCGCTCGACCGCTTTGTATCAGGGCATGACTTCAGTCATGCCGCAACGTGCGCCTTTTTTTGTCATCCCGAGACGGCTTCAGCCGTCGAGGGACCTGCTTTTGTCCTCGCTGGAAGGGTCTTCCTCGCTGCAATCACCCTGGGTATGCCCTGCAAATCCGGCACGACGCGAACATCCTCCCACAACGTGGGATCGAGCAAAACAACAACCGCATCGCGCATGGAATATCCAATCTCCATGGCCAGCCAGCCTCCCGGCTTCAATGCTGTACAGGACTGTTCGATGAGACGGCTGATGACATCCAGCCCGTTGACCCCCGCAAACACTGCGTTGAGGGGTTCAAATTCCCTTACCGATTTCTGGACTTTGTCGGCCTCGCTGTAGGCGACGTAAGGCGGGTTGCTGACGACGAAGTCGAGGGCGTGGAACGGCGTCGCTATGGTAGGGGTCCCTCGGCTCTCTTCGCTCGCTCGGGATGACCACGATGTTGCAGCGGTGTTGACAGGTTCCAGTACGTCGCAATGCAGGAATTTGACGCGCGAATCCAGCTGTAATCGTGCCGCATTCGCTTTTGCAATTTCCAGCGCTTCGGCGGAAATGTCCGTCGCAAATATCTCTGCGAAGGACAACTCATTCGCCAGCGCCAGCGCGACACAGCCCGAGCCCGTGCCGACATCCACGATCTTCAGCCTGGCCGCGGTCTGCTGCTGGTGCTCGCGCGCCAGTTCGACGACGGTTTCGACCAGGTGCTCGGTCTCAGGACGCGGGATGAGAACCGCGGGTGTCACCACGAAATCCAGTCCCCAGAATTCCTGATGGCCCGTGATATATTGCGAAGGCATGCCGGTCGCGCGCTGCGCGATCACCTCGTCATAATTCGCCTGTTCTTCGGGATTGAGTTCCAGCTCAGGATGAGCGTAGAGATAGGCGCGATTCACGCCCAGCACAAACATCAGCAGCGTCTCGGCGTTCATGCGCGGCGAACCGATTTCGGCGGCTTCCAGCCGCTCGACCGCCGCCGTTAGCGCAGCTTTCAGTTGCACAGGGGTTAGGGTAGAGCGGCGCTTCATGAAGCGCCGCGTCATACGACCCTTTCAATTAAAGGGCTGATTCTCCGCTGCTCAGCGGAGAATCAGCCCTCGTAAATTGACAACAACCGAACGCGGCGCTGAAGCGCCGCACTACCAATTACGCCAGCACTTCCGATTCCTGCTTCAGCTTCTCCGCCTGGAAGTGCGTCACGAGCGCATCAATCATCGGCTGCAAGCGGCCATCCATGAACTCGGGCAACTGATGCGCCGTGAAGCCGATGCGGTGATCGGTCACGCGGTTCTGCGGGAAGTTGTATGTCCGAATCTTCTCGCTGCGATCGCCCGAGCCGACCATCGCCTTGCGCTCTTTGGCCAGCGCTTCCTGCTGCTTCTGCTGCTCCATCTCGTAGAGACGGGCGCGCAGCACGCGCATGCCTTTCTCGCGATTCTTGATCTGCGACTTTTCGTCCTGACAACTCACGACGGTATTCGTCGGCAAATGCGTAATGCGCACCGCCGAATAAGTCGTGTTCACCGACTGTCCGCCTGGACCCGACGAGCAGAACGTGTCGATGCGTATGTCCTTCGCCTCGATCTTGATGTCCACGTCTTCCGCTTCGGGCATCACAGCGACGGTCACGGCGGAAGTGTGTACGCGGCCTTGCGTCTCCGTCTCGGGAACACGCTGCACACGATGCACGCCGCTTTCATACTTCATGCGCGAATACACGCCGTGACCTTCGATGATGGCGATCACTTCCTTCAGTCCGCCGACGCTCGACTCCGAGGTTGACAACACTTCCACCTTCCAGCGTTGCGACTCGGCATAGCGGTTGTACATGCGGAAGATCTCCGCCGCAAACAGCGTGGCTTCATCTCCGCCAGTTCCCGCGCGGATTTCCAGGATGACGTTCTTCTCGTCATTGGGATCCTTTGGCAGCAACAGCACCTTGAGTTCTTCTTCCACGGTGCTAACGCGCTCTTCGAGGCGATCAAGTTCCTCCTGCGCATACGCGCGCATCTCAGGATCGCTCTCGTCCTGCAACATTGCCTTGCTCTCGCGAATGCCGCGTGTCAGGTCCTTGTACTCGCGATACTTCTCCACGATAGGCTGCAACTCGCTATGCGCTTTCGCGGTCTTCTGATAACGCGATGAGTCGGAGACGATCTCCGGCGAAGCCAGCGCCTGTGTCAGCTCTTCGTATTTCGCTTCGGTTTGTTCTAAACGTTCAAACATTGGGTTCTCTAGACCTCGCGATTCCCGCTCGGTTTGCATCGAGTTTGCTATCGCAATCACGCCAGTCCGAAGGACGGCATATCTTATGGCCAGAATTGACCGCTTTGCGACGATTCGCGTCAGGGCACGACTTCAGTCGTGCCGAAAAGTCCTTTAATAGTTGTCATCCCGAGCGGACTTCAGTCCGCGAGGGATCTGCTTTTGTTTCCTCGGGAGACCTTTAATTGGGTAGAAGAAATTTTCGCGGCGGGCGCCGCTAGGCAATCACCAGTTCGCCGCCGCGAACTTTTTCCAGCTCCATGGCTTCGTTCAGCGCGGTGATGGCGCACTCAACCTGCGTGTCATCCGGAGGCTGTGTAGTGATCCGCTGCAGCCACAGGCCAGGCTTGGTCAGCAGGGCGAACAGCGACGCGCCGTGTTTGGCGGCGAAGCGAATCAGTTCGTACGACACACCGGCAATCACCGGCAGCAGCGCAATGCGCAACGCGAACTTCGCCCAGAATCCATGTACCGGGAACATCATATACACCACGATGCATATCAACATCACGGTCATCAGGAAGCTGGTGCCGCAACGCGGGTGGTACGTCGAATAGGCCTGCACATTATTGGCCGTCAGCGGGTCGTGCGACTCGAAGGCGAACACCGTCTTATGCTCGGCCCCGTGATACTGATACACGCGGCGAATGTCGGGCCACAGCGACGTTCCCCAGATAAAAAGCAGGAAGAGCGCGAGACGAATTACGCCATCCACTACGTTGAACGCCACCTGGTTGCCGAACGCCGGATAGATGTCCTTCAGCTTGGTCGCTGCCAACAGCGGAACGAACTTGTAGAGCGCGATGAAGAAGCCAACCGAGAAGATGATGTTGAGCGCCATCGCCCAGCTGCTCATCTCCTTCTTCTTGCCCTGCTCTTCCGGAGGCCGAAACTCATCCATGGCGACATCGGCCGAGTAGCGCAACGCGCGGAAGCCCAGCGCCATCGCCTGCCCCAGCGTCATGACGCCGCGGATCACCGGCCAGCCCATCCACTTATGCTTCTCCGACAGGCGCTCCAGCGGTTCCGAGTGGGTCGAAATCGTGCCATCGGGCTTGCGCACGGAGATTCCCCACGCGTGCGGCGAGCGCATCATAACGCCTTCCAGCACGGCCTGGCCGCCAACCAGGGTCTCCTCCCCGCTCTCCAGCGCGGGCAACAGTTGCACGGCAGCCATAAAACGCAGATATCGACGCAGGGAACGCATAACGATTGGATGTACCTCGGCAGAGATCGGCTCGAATACCGCAGCATACAGAGTAGCAGTTTGCGATGGCCTGTCAATCGGGAGATCACCTCGTCGGTGAGTTTGTCATCCCGCCTTCGTCCTCTGGGTGTCATCCCGAGCGTAGCCGAGGGACCTGCAGTCCTCCCTTTGGCAGTTCCATTAACTCATCCGCCAACTGACAACCGGCGACCGACAACTTCTAATTGCCATATCTCATCTTTCCAGCACTGCTCTCAAGACATTAAAAATAAGGTATTTATCTTGAACTTGCTCCACAAATTTACGCAAACAATTGCAAACATTACTACTTATTAGGCAAGATATTCCATTCATTGGAGTTGCTCGTAGAAATCGCACCAAAACCAGTGCAGTTCGGCAAGCAACATTAACCCGAATGTAAACATCATCCAGTGCCGTCGAACGGCTTCAGTAGCCGACTGCCAGAGGACTTCCCCTGCCAGCAACTGGGTGAAGACAGCTCCGCCCTTATCCTCAAGCGCGATTGTACGGACTAACGCGTACAGCACCAAGCGCTGGCGTCACAGGTCAGTGTGATGGGGGTACAGCGGCGAGCTGCGAGCTACGAGCCTAGCAGCCGCCGGCTACCAGCCACCAGCCGTCAGTCGGGGGAACGAGGGTGGAATCTGCCAGCAGGGAGCGGAGGGTGGAAGCCCATACCTTCAGGTATGGGGAATGCGCAATCAGGATAATTCCCGAGCCCCTTCAGGGGCGGCACCAACTCTGCCGATGTTAGACGATAAATTAGCCTGTTATCGACGAGTGCAGAGCTGCGTTGTTAGCGTAGTACGTTGTAAACAACTATGTCATACGCTCAATTTTGCACGTTTTTACTTGACTTAATTTATGAAGTTGCTAAGATCCTGTCCAGTGCTGCTGAACTTCCAGTCTGAAAGGGTAGGCGATGGCCACAATTCTTGACGTCGATCTACGCCATGCCTTCTGGGGGAACCTGGAAGATGCCAAGCGGGCGGCGAATGCCGAGGCCGCCAATACCGGCGGGGCGGTCGTCGAAGTGACGGCCCTGGAACTGGGGTGCAGCACCGCTTCTTTCATCGGGATCCTGCCCGAAAGCGCTTTAGATGACGATGCGCCAGCGCCACAGCGCACTTCCCAATTTCTGGGCGCCTTCCACACCACATGGGGAGCGGTACTCGACCCATCCGATCGCCTGGGCTACCTTGTCCTGCGCCATCCGATCAAGTTGCGACCCTGCTTAGCTCGGGAAGACGGACTGTGCACGATAGCGGTGACAATGCCCAGAGCGTACAGAACCATTCCAGCCACAAACGTAGGCCCTGTCTGCTGCATGAAGTGCAGGAGGCCAATCAGCCCGGAACGTCTCCGGGCACTACCCAACACTCGGCGATGCACTGAATGCCAATCGCAGATCGAGGAGATACAACATGGAAATTAGCGCACTTGTTGATGAGAAGAAGTGTAAAACGCTTGAAGAAGCACAGCAGTTAGCTGGTGCTGAGGTGGCCAATACTGGCGGATTTTCGATACCAGTGGTGCGGTTTCGTCAGGGAGCACGCCGTATGCTAACAGGCGCCCTGCCGATCAGTTGGATGAAGAGCCGGCTTGAATCCAGGTCTGCTGGACGCCAAGGCTCAATTCACGACACTCGTTCCGCCATGAACCGGCCGGAGATCGCCGAGCACACCCGCGCGATCGCGAACTATGTTCGCGAGAATTACAACAAGAAGTACATCGTCCCGCCCCTAACGCTGAATATCCAACAGCGCGTTCATCTCTACACCGTGGATTACCCTGCTGAATTCCTTCCGGGCTACCTTGTAATTCCGGCTACAGCCAAGCTGGCCATTACCGACGGCCAACATCGCCGGAGTGCGCTGATCCAAGCTTTGGATGAAATGGAGAACGAAGAGCAGGGCGATTTTGGACAGGACGCGGTCGCTGTGATGATTTCTTGTGAGACCGAGCTAGCCCAGATACACCAAGACTTCGCTGATTGCTCTAAGACGAAGCCGCTGCCGCCAAGCCTGCTCGCAGTTTACGATCTGCGGAATCCTGCAAATCGTGTCGTTGCGGATCTCGAAGGCCGTTGCCCGCTCTTCAAGAATAGGATTGACTCCACAAGCAAGACGCTGAGCAAGAAATCGACGTATCTTTTCTTGGCAAACCAAGTTCGTCAGCTCGTCAAAGAGCTTCTCACCGGGTCCTACGCCACGCAGGATCTTACCTTCGAGAAGCGCGCCCTTGAACAGCTCGCCGATGAGCACTACGAGAATGTGGTCAGCAGGTACGCCGAATACGTCAACTATCTGACCGAAAAGATTCCGGTCTGGTCTGACATCGCGAAACTCAAAGCTGGCAGTCTTGAAGCCAGCCAAATACCGGGCAAGCGTGAACAGGGGTGGGTATGCCTGACAGCAACGGGACTTAATCTGATTGGTCGCGTGGGGCACAAGCTGTTCACAGATGGCAAAGACGATTGGAGAAATTATGCGGATGCGTTAGCGGCACTCGACTGGAGGAAGTCCGCCGAGATCTGGCAAGGGAACATTATCAAGGGCAACAAGGTTATGACCCAACAGGTACCGTTACGAGAGGCCTACGACAAGGTCCTCAAAGAGATAAAGCTCATATCGCAACCTGAACTGGCCGTGACCGCCTGAACTGTTGTGGATGCAAAGCGTTCGAGTCTATGGAGACCGGGTTCTATAGAAGGGGATGTCAAGAGAAAACACTTCACCCTCGGCGGCAGAGAGGGGTAGTTCTCTGGCATCCAGCCCCTTGGAATGAAGCGTGGAGTGCTGCGGCGGCAGGTTGCGAATCGTTTTCAGGTCCACGTTACGGCGTCGTTCAGCGGCTGAGGCTGCGCAAGCCACATGGGGGCTCAATGGCCAACCATGGTTCTATCTGAGACTCGCCCGCTTGGGGCGGCGCTATGGCTTTGTTGGGTTATCCGAGGGAGCATATGGTGCCCCGTGAGACTTGGTCCGAATGCGACGGACGCTTAGCCTAACCCGGCTAGGATACTTACCCTCGAACCCGAGCGCTCAGCGCGAACTACAACGCGGAAGCAAATCCGCTTGGTCCTGTCGCTGCGCGCTCAAGCCGCATGTAGCTTCAGATACTCAGCGTCGAACGGCTCTCCTTTCTTCCAAATGTGTAAAGTGATGGCCGCAATTTTGCGTGCCAGGGTGAGCCGAGCCAGCTCGGGCTTCATTCCCTTTAATAGAAGGTTTTCGTAGAAGCCGCGAAACACTCCGCTGCTGCCGCTGGCGGTGGTGGCCGCACTCTTAAACAGATTCTTGAGATCGTGGTTGTGGTTGAGGTTCAGTCCGCGAATAAACACCGGCTTGCTCCGCCGCCGCGGCTCGCCGTTCACCATCTGATAGTCGGCACTGCTGCGGGTTTCCAGCGCCAGCCCGCAGTAGGCCCAGAACTGTCGCTTCGTGCGAAAGCGATGCGGCGTTTGCACCCGCCCGATGAGCAGCGCCACGCGTATCGGACCCAGCCAGGGAATGGAGCGCAGCAACCTGCTCTCTTTATGCTTGCGGCATTCCACGATCAGCTCGCAACGAGCTTCGCGGCGCAACTGCTGCAGCAGATCCAGCTCTTGATAGAGTCGCTGTGCACGCTGCTGCAATCCCGGCTCCAGCAGCTGCGCTAAGTAGTCTTCGCGATGGCGTGATCCGTAAGGTTTCTCGCCGGCACAAGCAATCGCCTGGCTGCGATACAGCGCCTTGATACGGCCCATGGTGCGGGTGGTGTCTTCGGTCAGCGCGGCATAACTGCGGCCCAGTTGCTTCACCGTCGCCGAGCTGTCCTGGCCATGGTAGACCGGCGACAACATCCCGGCGCGCAATAACTCGGCCAGCTTGCCGGCGTCGATGGCATCGCTCTTGTTGCCCGCCTTCAGCAGCGCGTTCTTGCGCGGATTGCACACCACCAGCTTGGTCACGCGCCGCACCAACAGATCGTAGAGCCAGGCGGAATGCGCGCCTTCTTCGAAGGTCACATGGAGGGTGCCGCGCAGCCCAGCGAAGAAATCCACGATCGCCCGCGCCTGGGTAGCTAGCACACATTGCATCACCAGCTTGCCCTCGTCATTCAGCACCGCCACGCTGATGGTGCTCTGGTGGACATCCAGCCCGACATACTTGATGCTATTCATCAGGGTGTTCCTTTCTCTTTCGGCTTGGTTACTGCTTCGCACAGCAATCCAGCCTACCGCGAGAGGGGCGCCCTTCTACAATGCGTGCCCCAGGTTCGCCACGCTTTCGGGCTAACCTGGGAACTACAGTAGGAAGTCAGAGCCCCGGCCGGGGCTCTGATCGTTTCATCTGCCGCCCCTACGGGGGCTCGGAGATTCTTATGGACCGCCTACCCAGCACTCACGTGCTGGGCTAAGCTATTCCGTCCCGCAGGGCGGGACTGGTTTTTCGTGTTCACAAGGCGCCTGCACCCCCACGGTTATCGCGCCGTCCGTCGCGCGAGAATTGTCTTTCTTCCGGAGCGCGTTTGAGGGTAGGTTGGGAGCATCACGGGAGCATCACGGAAGCAAGCTGCAAGCAAGTGACGTCACGCGGCCATGGCGAACCCTGAACATCTCGCAATCCTGAAGCAAGGGGTCGGGGTGTGGAACAGATGGAGGGAGGAACATCCTGAAATCCGTCCTGATCTTGGCAACAGCAGAGCTGGACTGACGAATATTCCCCAATACCAGTGGTACGTTGCTGAGGTTGGCCCGTCTGGCCTCGAACTTCGCCATGCCACACAAAGCGGAGTCATGCAGTTCGGCGATTTAAATCTCAGAAGGAAGAACCTGAGCGGCGCAAATTTCTTTGAGACAAACCTGAGTCACCAAAATCTCTTCCAGTCAGACCTAAGAGGGGCGAACTTGACCGGCGCAGATTTATCGAATGCAGCTCTAGCCGAAGCCAATCTAAGCGGGGCGATCCTCGATGGGGCGGTGCTTAGTAGTGCAGATCTGCAAGGGGCTTGCCTCGAACGATCGAATCTAAGCTCCGCAAACCTACGACGGACAGTTCTGAACAGGGCTAATCTCAGGGAAGCGAACTTGGAGCAAGCGGACCTTAGCTGGGCAAAACTGAGTGAAGCAGACTTGACTGGCGCGGTGACGTTTCAAACCCAATTTGATGAGATCGACCTGAGCGAGACTCGTGGTCTAGAGACCATTCAGCACCTTGGACCTTCAATCATCAGCATTGAAAGTCTTTTCAAATCGCGCGGCAAGATCCCTGAGTCTTTTCTGCGCGGTTGCGGTCTGCCGGACGAGTTCATTACCTACATCGGCTCGATGGTTGGACGCCCCATCGAGTTCTACTCCTGCTTCATCAGCTATTCGACCAAAGACCAGGAGTTTGCCGACCGGCTTTATGCCGACCTTCAGGCCAAAGGCGTGCGCTGCTGGTTTGCGCCGCACGACATTCGGGGCGGGCGGAAGATTCATGAGCAGATTGACGAAGCCATTCGCTTGCATGACAAGCTGCTGCTGATCCTGTCGGAGCACAGTATGTCGAGCGATTGGGTGCAGACCGAAATCGCCAAGGCCCGCAAGCGCGAGGAGAAAGAAGCCAAGCGGATGTTGTTTCCGGTTCGCCTGGTTCCGTTTGACGCGTTGCAGGAGTGGGAGTGCTTCGACGCGGACCGGGGGAAAGATTCGGCGCGCGAGATACGCGAGTATTTCATTCCCGACTTCAGCAACTGGAAGGACCACGATTCGTATCAGAAGGCGTTTCAGCGGCTGGTCAGCGATTTGAAGGCGGAGTCGAGGAGATAGCTGTCAGCTGTCAGCCGTCAGCAAAAGAAGCCGCCAGCCGCTTCCAGCCGCCAGCGAAAACAATGTTGTCCGCGCCTGAAGGTGTGGGCTCCCAGCGTTAACGAGTGCCGCCCCTGAAGGGGCTCGGGAGATCAAATAGCGACCGTGCGGCACGGCTGAAGCCGTGCCCTGATACAAAGCCTGTCGCCCCTACCGGGCTCGGGCAATGCGATGCATCCCTTATTCCCGCACCTGAAGGTGCGGGCTTCCACCCTTTCGATGTTCGCTACCCTGGACTCCGCCGTCTCGTCTCAAACTGTGAAAACTCATCTCTCGAAATTCTTTGGAAGGGTTGGCCACATTTTCGGCAATGTAGGTTAGAAGCGGGGATGAGGGTCGGGCGACGAATGGCAGACGCGGCAGGCGATGATCAGGAGTTGGTCCGGCAACTCGCCCGGGGAGACCAGGCGGCGTTCAACGCCTGTTACGAACGCTACCAGGGCCCGATCTTCCGTTTTGCGTGGCATATGAGCGGGAATCAGACCACCGCCGAAGAAGTGACGCAGGAAGTTTTCCTGCGGCTGATTCACAAGCCGAAGAAGTTCGACGCGGCAAAGGGCACGTTGGCGGGATATCTGTTCGGCATCGCTCGTAACGTCATGCGGCGGCAGATGGCGGCGAGTTTTCTCGACGTCCCGCTGGAAGACGCGGAGCTGTCGGAGAACCCGGCGTTCGCCGCGGATTCGAACGTGCTGTGGGAACTCGATCGGCAGGAACGGCTCGAGTTGCTGCACAGATCGGTGCTGGCTCTGCCTGCGCCGTACCGCGAGGCGTTGATTTTGTGTGATCTGGAAGAGATGAGCTATCCCGAGGCGGCGGCCATTCTCGACTGCCCGGCGGGGACGGTGGCGTCACGGCTGCATCGGGCCCGCGGGCATGCTGAAATCGCGCGTGCAGACCGTGAGGTGCGTGCGATGAATCCGCAGAGAGACACATTGTCGGAGGCGCTGCGTGAACTGGCGGCGACATCGCCGCAGGCATCGCCCGAGCTTGGCGCCAGGTTGCAGAGCGAGTTTACTCGCCATCATGTGCAGCGGCGCCGCAGGCGAGCGGCAGTTGTATTTGGATTGGCGGCCTGCCTTGCGTTGGGCGTCTATTGGCTCCGGCCACGTGGCGAAGTTGCAAAGATCAAAGTGGTCGAACCCGCAACCCAGACCGCCCAGGCTCCGCCTCCTGCGCCGAAAGTGGCGCGCCTGAGAACGCCAAGCTTCCGGCACCGGTCGTCGCAAGCACAGGTGCAAAGCCGCGAATTCATACCAGCCGGAACCAGAACACCAGTCGGGCTCAGTTACGAAGGACCCCGCCAGGCCTGACGCTGAAGAGCCACTCGCAACCATGCAGGCTGGAGACTTCGTCGCCTTGCCGACATTCGATCCGGCGATTCCGGTGGGCGAATCGCGCATGGTGCGCGTGGATATGCCTGGTTCAGCGTTGCAACTGATCGGCTATCCCGTCGATGGGCAGCTTCTGGATCGCCGCATTCTCACCGATGTTCTGGTCGGTCAGGATGGAATGCCGTACGCCGTGAGATTGGTAAACACCCGAAACGTTCGCTAAGGAGTACGGAGTCAATGAGAAACACCGTCGTCCTGATTGTCAGCACATTGCTTTGCTGTTCGTGGGTAGTCGGCCAGGAAGCCGGCACCGCCACTATGCCCGAGGGGGCCTTTTTCCAGCAGCCCCTGCCGCCACCACCGCCCGGCGGCGCGCCTCCCAACGTGATGTTCCACACGCAGAAGGCGGGCGACAAGGTCACGATGGAATACATCGCCATCGGCGACAGTGCGAAACCCGTAACCGGCGCGCCCTACACAGCGACCGCGATCACCGAGACCACGCAGGTGCTGGCTGACGGGAACCGCATCGTCAATAAGACGGAGTCGCAACTGGCTCGCGACGGCCAGGGGCGCACCCGCCGCCAGGAGACGATGTCCAACATCGGGCCCTTGGCCACGAATGCGCCGAAGATGGCCTTCATTACTGATCCGGTGGAGAAGGTCAGCTACGTGCTCGACCTCAATGAGAAGACAGCGCAGGTGATCAAGGTGCCGGCCGGCGCGCACGGCTTCGCGGGCCCGGGAACGGTGGCTCTCGCTAAGCCCGGGGTACCCGCGGGCGCGCATGTCACGATGGAAAAGAAGATCATCGTGGCGGGTGGCAATGCCGGGCGTGGGGCAGCGAGTGTGGGTGAATTCCAGCGAGGATGCGAGTCAGATGAAGACCGAGTCTCTTGGCACGCAGACGATTGAAGGCGTCTCTGCCGAAGGCACGCGCACCACGCGCACCATACCTGCGGGCGAGATTGGCAACGAGCGCGCGCTGGAAATTACCTCGGAAGTCTGGACCTCGCCCGACTTGAAGATGGTGGTCCTGAGCAAGCGCAACGATCCGCGCATCGGTGAGACGGTTTACAAGCTGACGAACATTCAGCGGGCCGATCCCGATCCGTCGCTCTTCCAGGTGCCCAGCGGATTCACGACGAAGCAGGGTCCGGAGTTTTTCACCAGGCACATTCCCGAGTAAAGTCGCAGTCTGGAGCAGGCGCAACGGCATAGTTTCGTAATGCGCCTGCTCCGGCCCGCCCCAGCCGTTATCATAGGTAGCTCGACGAGCGATTCTCATGCGACTACCTAAATTGTTTTGGCACTCTCTTGCTGGCCTCCTTATCTACACTCTGCCGATTGCGCTTCCTGCGCAGACGCCGCCTTCCGACCAACGCATCATCATCGCCGCCAGCAACGTGCTCGACGGCAAGGGCCACGTCCTGCACAAACCGGCGCATTGTCGTCGAGGGCTCGAAGATTGTCGCGGTCGAGCCTCTCGGCACCGGGCCGGTGGACTACGACCTGCGCGGGCTGACGGTGCTGCCCGGCTGGATCGATGCGCACGTGCACATCACGTGGATCTTCGGCAAGGACGGCAAGAACGCCGGCATGACGGGCACAACCCAGGACGACGCTTATCGCGCGGCGTCGAATGCCTGGGTCACACTGATGGCGGGCTTCACTACAGTGCAGAGCGTGGGCGCTCTGAATGACGTTCCGCTGCGTGATGCGATCGCCGAAGGCAGAATTCCCGGGCCGCGCATCCTGACCGCGGTTGAGCCGCTGGTGGGCAAAGGCGAGGACACGGGTACGCCCGATGAAATCCGCGCCTTCATCAGGAAGCAGAAAGCAGCCGGCGCCGACCTGATCAAGATCTTCGCGTCAAAGTCGATCCGCCAGGGCGGAGGCATGACGCTTTCCTGGGAGCAGTTGAACGCTGCCTGCGATGAGGCGAAGAAGCAGGGGCTGCGCACGCTGGTCCACGCTTACAAAGAAGCGGTGCGCGCGACGGCGCTCGCCGGATGCACCGAGGTCGAGCACGGCACGCTCGCCACCGATGAAGATTTGAAGCTGATGGCCGAGCACGGAACGTATTTCGATCCACAGGCGGCGCTGGTTATCAATAACTACTTGCAGAACAAGGACCGCTATCTGGGAACACCCGGATACACCGCCGAAGGATTTGCTGCAATGCAGAAGATCCTGCCGCTGGACTGCGACATTGTCAGACAGGCGGCGAAGACTAAGGGGTTGAAGATGGTTTTCGGCACAGATGCGGTGGCTGGCGCGGACGGACGCAATGCCGAGGAATTCATTGATCGGGTGAACTGCGGCGTCGAGCCAATGGCTGCGATGGTCTCAGCCAACTCGCTGGGAGCGGAAGCGATGGGCCTGGACGACCAGATCGGGTCTATCGCTCCGGGAATGCAGGCCGACATCATCGCCCTTGACGGCGATCCTACCAAGGACATCACGGCCGTGCGGCGGGTGGTATTCGTCATGAAGGGCGGCGTGGTTTACAAAAACGTCGCGAAGAATGCGATCCCGAAATATACGGGCGTGAACCCTTGAGCTATCGCGACGAGATATGGAGCGTGGTTAGCAAGCCTCAGGCGCCTCACTTCTTCGCCGGCCCGAATACGAGGTTTCGAAATTCTTCTTCTCCCATGACTCGCCGAAACTCGCGGAAGACAAACAACGGGATGAAGGTGCAGAACACCACAATGGTTCGGCTGGCGAACTGATCGAGGCGTAAATGGCGCGAGGCGTTTTCGATACCAGATCCGTGGATGAGCCTCTTAACGATTTCTTCGACAACATGAAACGCAAACACCAGGAGCCCGAACACAAAGGCCTTCCACACGGCCGAGATGAATAAAGCCCTGCCCTCGTGACGGGTGCCTAGCTTGGCATACTCCCCGATCATGATGACCTTAGTGATCACGGCTGCATTCAGCAAGGCGAAGCCGAAGTTCCAGTACTCCACCTGATATTGCTTCAGCAGCAACGTGTCGTACGCCACCAGAGCACAAAAGAAGAATGCCAGGTAGAGAAAGAGCCAAAGCATCTCCCAGAGCTCGTGCGTGATCTTTTCCTTGCGGCCGGGATGTGCGGAATTCAATCGGCACCTCGCCTTGTCGTCCACGACGTAGGCGGCACTATTTCTCCCATGCGAAGATTCGTTTCCAGTCGTTCTTCATGCTAATCACGGTCCAGCGTTTCGCCTTAGCCTCTTTGCACGACGCCGGAGTGAAGCGGCTTAGTTTCGTGTTGAGCAAGCCCGCGCGAGGCCAGAGCCGCAAATACATAGGCTCCGGCGATTGCCCCGAAGCCCTTCCAAATGTGCGTCCATTCCATATCGCCACCGATCAGCTTCGAGAGATGGCCGACGGCAAGGTAAACGTGCACGGCAGCGATGAACAACGCTGTGAACGGGTGCAGCACGAAGTCAGGCAAAGGAAGGTTCAGGCGGAAAGGCCTGGAGTCAGGCGCGCTCACTTGAATAGCTCCACCGTGGCAAATGGCTCCGCCGATCCCGGACGGAAGCGATTGAGCGTGAATGCCGTCGGCTTCCCAGGCTTCACATCCACAAGGACATAGTTGTATTCCTCGATCGGGCTTGCGCCTTTCCAATACATCTCGGGCGGGTAGCCCTCGGGGACCTTGATATGCGTCCGGCCGGGAAGAATCGGGTCCTGTTCAGCGCCGCCACCGCCCAGCATCAGGTATTTCACCCCATCTACCTGATATAGCTCAGTGGTGTGCACGTGCCCGTTGAAGACGACGATGTCGAGGTCCTTAGCGTACGCAGCGATCGCCTTATGGGGATTCTGATCGGCGGGGATGGCTCCCATGCCGGAGCGGGCGAAGACAGGGCTGTGAAACGAAATGAAGACCTTTTTGGTGCCGTTAGCCTTGGCCTCATCCAGCCACTTCTGCATCTGCTCGATCTGCGCTTCGTAGGGGGGCCGGGTCGAGCCCCAGCCCGACGGGTCGCGGTAATCGTACGCGCCGGTCCAGAGGAAGATAAAACGCACGCCCTCATAGTCAAACTTGTAGATCAGTTGTTTGTCGGAAACTCCGAATTTCGTCAGATAGGGAAACGCAGTCAGCAGGCCTTCGACGTCGGAGTCGCCCCATACTTCGTGGTTTCCGACGGCAGGAAAGACGCGGCCCGGCAGCCCTGCGGCCTCCATTTCCTTGTCCGGAGGCGGCAGTTGTTTCAGCACTTCTTCGTTCACCAGCTTCCAATACGGATTGTCGGACGGCTTTCCACCCTGCCTGCCCCACCACACCAGGTCTCCGGTGCTGACAAGGAACTTGGCCCGTCCGTCCTTAATGTCCCTCACTACCTCTCTGGCCACCCAGTCGCCACCTTCCAGCCGGAACATCTGGCGGCTCACGCCGGGAAGCAGCTTCACGTCCTCGACCGATGCCTCCGTGACCCAACCCTTGTCGAACTTTAGCGTGGTCACTTCGCTGGCGGTCATAAATGGCATGACCATCTCCACCAGCTCCTTGGTCTTCGGGTCGTAGATCAGCTTGACGTCCTTCTGCACCACCTCTGGCGCCACTTTTGCCGGCAGCACCAGTTCAAACATGTCAACCATGAGCTTGCGGGCTTCCGGCTCCTCGTCTTGCTTGTACGGGAGGTACATCATGGACCGCGAGTCGCCGTACACGGCAAAGGAAAAACCTTTGTCGGCGGCGCCCGACTTCTGCGCTTGCGCAGTGAACGGTCGCAGAGCTAGCACGGCAGTCAGTGCCAATAAAGCACAGCAAAGCTTCTTGTCGTTAATCATGTCCATTGTTCCTTTTGAATCCGACGCTCCGGAGTCATGCGATGTAGTGACTGCTTCCGCGACAATTGTAGAAATCAAGGCACGAGTGCCCAATGTGCTTCATCACAAAGGGGTGCGACGGTCTACTGCATTCAAGGTCGAGCAGCGCTTTCGTGGTTTTCAATTCAAACTGCGAAAACGAGGAAGGATTTTCTGCCTTCCTCGTCTCCAACTTTAGCTGTTTGGACTCTCGCAAGTCCGCGTCGTCAAGTAGTCGTAAAAGTCTGCTCACCCTCGCGCGCGCTAGTCATCTCCTTTGTGGGCTTCCATCTCCTTCAGAATGCCATTGAGGTTGTAGGTCTCCGGCGCTTGCAGCGGCGGAAATTCCTTAAAGGTGTAGAGTTCCTTCTCCCACAGCAGTTGGCCGATGGGTAGCATGTTCCAGTCGTACAAGTAGGCTGTACTTGGAGAGGCAAGTGCGCCACCCATGGCCATGGCTGATTTTGAGTCCCCGAAGGTTGCCGTCTGCTCGAAGGGGTCACGCTTGATGTTCGTGACCAGGGTCCAGTGATAGTTAACGAGGGGCATGAACCAGCCGGTCGCCCCCCCAAGCGCCATCGTGTAATACATCTTCCAATTCCCGTAGCGCACCGCTGACGGCGTCGCGCCCGAGTAGTAGAAGAAGACATCACGCGCCGACTTGTCCGACGTGCCTTCGAGATAAGCGCGTTGGTCAAATCCGTCGAGCATGGTCTTCACGATACCGGGGTACTTGCCGGCCTGGATCTGCTTGTTCAGGTCGTCGCCCTTCGGACCACCGCCAATGTCAACAAGCGTTGGCACCCAGTCGAGCGCCGCGAACAGCTGATTTTTGATGGTGCCGGGCTTGATGTGCCCCGGCCAGCGAACGACGCATGGAGAGCGATAGCCGCCTTCCCATGCTTCGCCCTTCTGACCCTTGAAAGGAGTGATGCCGCCATCGGGAAAGCTCACCGTCTCGGCGCCGTTATCCGTGGTGAACACAATAATTGTGTTGTCGAGTTGGCCCATCGCTTCCAGCTTTGCCAGCACCACTCCTATGTTGTCGTCCATCTGTTTCATGCCAGCTTCGTTGACGCCCCAGTCCTTGCCGCCCGTGGTGCCCACCATGGCAAGGTATTTATCCGAGAGCACCGTGGTGACGTGCATGCGGGCCGGGTTATACCAGACGAAGAACGGCTTGTTCGTCTTTCTGGGGTCGTTGCGGTCAAGGAAGTCGACCACCTTGGCGGAGATTTCTTCGTCCACCGTTTTGCTGCGCTCCAGTGTCAGCGGGCCCTCATCCTTGCAGGTCTGGTTCTTCTCCGTGCCATCAGAAGAGTGGCACCAGATGACCGGACGCGGTGGCGTGAGACATGTTCCAGTTCTCGGGTCGATTGCGCCTGGAGGGTCAGAGAGACCGGGGACGGGCGTGTTCTTGCACGGCGGTGCGATGCCCTGAACGGTCGGACTGCTGTTGATGTCGGGAAAGCTCACCTGCTGCATTGCATCCAGGTGATAGAGATAGCCCCAGTACTCCTGGAAGCCGTGCGCGGTGGGCAAGGACGCAGTGTGGTCGCCGAGGTGGTTCTTGCCGAACTCTCCCGTGGTGTAGCCGAGGTCACGCAAGAACACGGCGAGCGCCGGGGTGCCGGGCCGCAGATAGGTCGGGCTGCCGGGGAGCTGCGGCGGGATCATCCCTGTGCGCAAAGGATACATGCCGGTGAAGAACGCATTACGTCCGGAGGTGCAGCTCTGCATGGCGACATAGTCCATGAAGATTGCGCCTTCGTTCCCTATGCGGTCGATGTTGGGTGTTTCCCCAACCATCAGGCCACGATGGTAGATGCTGGGTTGCATCCAGCCGATATCGTCGCCCATGATGAACAGGATGTTGGGTTTTGCGGAGTTGGACTGGGCACCGGCCACGGCATGGCCAGCGATTATGGTGCCGGTGATCAGAATGCATACCAGCATCGCACGACGCACACTTGTTCCTCGGCTCATTTTTCTCCTCCGGTGAAAACTTGTTCCCAGCCACTACCCCAGTGCCAGGACTCGTCTCTCATGGTTGGAAACAGTTCGGATAGCATATCCCTAATGCGTTTGCGCCGGAACAATAATCGTCGAGAGTTGTTAATCAGCCCTGAAAACTGAACGCCTATTAGTCGGCGCTGCTTTTTCCCCAAAACCTGCCACTGCAGCGCCGCGATTACGATGGAGAAATGCAAAAACTCGCCGAGACCTGCGAGCGCATCGGCGCGACTACGAAAAAACTGGAGAAGACGCGCATCGTCGCTGAGTATTTTCGTTCGTGCGATTTGCAGGATGCGGCGATCTCGGCGGTGTTTCTGTCGGGCAGGGCGTTTTCCGGCCTTCGAAGAACGCACGCTGCAGGTCGGAGGCTCGCTGCTGTGGAAGGTAGTGAAGGAAGTCACCGGCGCTTCGGACAACGAACTCGGCGCGGGGTATCGTAAGACGGGCGATTTGGGAGCTTCGGTTTACACCGTGATGCTCAATCGTAAACTCAGGATAGCCCAACAGCAGGGCGAAGCTGGGGCACCGGCTTCTCTGTCATTGAAAGAGGTTCGCTCCGCGTTCGATCAGATTGCCGCAACCCGAACGGCGAATGCCAAAGGCAACCTGCTGAAAGAGCTTCTGGTCGTGCGCGACTCCGCTCGAAACCAAGTACATCCTGAAGATCATCACCGGCGAACTGCGAATCGGGCTGAAGGAGAGCCTGGTCGAGGAGGCGATTGCGAAGGCCTACGACGAACCCCTGGCGCAGGTGCAGCGCGCGAACATGCTGCTGGGCGACATCGGCGAAACCCTGAAACTCGCCGCCGAACACCGGCTGGACGACGCAAGGATGCGGCTGTTTCATCCCATCGGCTTCATGCTGGCCAGCCCAGCGGCCGATGCGGCCGAAGCTTTCGAATATTTCGAGCACGCGATGGTTGAGGACAAATACGACGGCATCCGCGCGCAGGCGCATTGTGGTAACGGGCAAGTGCGCATCTTCTCGCGCACGCTCGACGAAGTCACGCCGTCTTTCCCCGAACTCGTAGGACCGCTGAGCGAGCTGCCGGGCGAGGTGATCCTCGACGGTGAAATCGTGGCGTGGCGGCATACGGACGATGGCGGCCATGCCATGCCGTTCTCCGAGATTCAGAAACGTCTGGGGCGCAAGCAGGTCAGCGAGCAGCTCATGACGCAAGTTCCGGTAGCCTATGTAGTCTTCGACGTGCTTTATGCCGAAGGCGAACTGATGTTGCAGAGGCCGCTTTCCGAGCGGTCAACGGTGCTCGATCGCGTCTTCTCGCGGAGCGAAACGGGTTGAGCCCAAGCCGCTGATCAATGCACAAGGTCAACTGCTGTTCGAAGCGGAGATCGCACCCCAGGCTCCGTCGGGATGGGTGCTGCGCGCGCCAGCCACGCGCGCCGATTCAGCCGAGCAGCTCGAACAGTTTTTCGCCGAAGCCATGGCGCGCGGCAACGAAGGCCTGATGATCAAGGACGTCAACTCACCTTACCTGCCGGGACGCCGGGGCCGCTGGTGGCTCAAGCTGAAGCGCGAGCTGGCGACCTTAGACGTTGTCGTCACACGCGCCGAGTTCGGCAACGGCAAGCGCGCGCAGGTCCTGAGCGACTACACCTTCGCGGTGCGCAAAGGCGAGGAGTTGGTGAACATCGGCAAAGCATACACGGGACTAACCGATGCCGAAATCGCGGAGATGACGCAATGGTTCTTCGCACACACCATTGCCGATCACGGCCACGTCCGCGAGGTTGAGCCGAAGATCGTTCTGGAGGTCGCATTCAATGCGGTCATGCGCTCTGACCGGCACGACAGCGGATTTGCCTTGCGCTTCCCGCGCATCGTGCGCATTCGTCAGGACAAACTTTCCGCCGAGATCGACACCATCGAGCGAGTCGAGGCGATCTACAGTCAGCAGCATGGGCGAGCGGACAAACACGGATAGGGTCACTCGCCGACTCTCGTCGGCTCGCGACCCAGTGGTCGAAGTCAGGTGGAAAGGCGCAGCTGGAGCTGCGCCACTTCTACGATCAGTGAGAAGTTGGGCGACCGTTCACGCAGCAGGAATAGTCAGCGTCTGCCCGACGCGGATCTTGTCGGGATTGTCGAGGCCGTTGGCCTGAGCAATCTTCGGGTATTGGTTCGCGTCGCCGTAGAATAGCTTGCTGATCTTCGACAGGTTATCGCCGGCCTTCACGGTGTATGTCTGGTCGCCCTGCGCAACTGTGATCTCGTGCACCAGGTCCGGGAAGTTGGGATCGGCGGCCTTGATGGCGTCCCACACCCGGTCCTTGCTGGCTTCCGAAACGACGGTTGCCACCAGATGCAACTTGTCGCCCTGCATTTCCACCGTCTGAATGGTAGCTCCATCATGCTCCAGAACCTGGAACACGCCTGCGTATTTCTGTTTCAACTCGTCGAGACTTGCCAAGGTATTACTCCTTTCCAAAATGAAGTTCCTGAATTCGATGCCTGATTCAGAGCCGAAGAGAGCTGCAAAGGGAATGGAAGAATACTAGCCGGACGAGACTAACAATCGTTGAATCGGGCTGGGCGCCGGCTGTGGAGAGAGACCGGCCGCTCTTGAAACGCAACGCCCCGCTACTCCGCGGAGTGCATCTTGACTTTGGTGATTTTGGCTTTGTGCTCCTTGCCGTCGTCATCCAGCAGATACATTCGGTTCTTGTCTATGACGTACTTCACCTTCTCGCCTACGCTGACGTTGGCCGGCTTCGACCACGGAAAGAGCAACTGCTCTTTCGCCGTGTAAACCTTGCTGGTTCCCTCAATGGTGTAGATCTGGAAGGTGTCGTAATCCTGGGTGGTGGTGGTGGTCTTGCTGCCGGAATACTGTGTCTTGTCGCCTTTATCCTTGGCGGTGACGTCGGTGTTGCTGTGTGAAATCGTCCCGGAGGGCACTTTTTCCTGCTCGGTTTCCAGCAAGGTCCCGGTTTGCCAGTCGCGAGCGGTTGCGGCAAAGGCGGGAAGCACAAGCAAAACAGTCAACACGATTAGAACAATGCGTCGCATGATGGGCTCTTATCCTGAAAACGAAGTTCGGCAATATTGCCACAGGCAGGCGAGCGAAGCAAGAGGAGTTGCTGATAGCCAGTACAGCTGCGCGGGGTTGCTGGCGGCGTGCTTTTGCTGCCATGATGGCAAGACGTCGCAGGTCCTCGTCGCGTGCTCAAGAACATCACCGGCCTCCATCATCGTCTGGTTCGTTTGCAACTCTCGGATCGATCAAGGTACCCGAGCTGTGTACCCCTCGCGCTGCTGTCGTTGGCGTTGATGCCGATCTCATGCAGGCCCCTTCAGGCGCAATGCCATCTGCCGTCCGTAAACCAGGTTAACGATCGCAACTCGAAATCGAGCGCCGAGCCGATGCTGCCCGAGTCCGGTCTGCTGACGGATGACACGTATACAAACCTTTACTTCGGCATCTCCTTTCGCCTGCCCATTTCGCTGCACGGCCACCGGCTGATGCTTCCCATCCGCCTGCCGGGTGAACACGCGCTGCTGGCCATCGGATTTCAGGATGGCCAGCATTACGGAACCCTGGTGGTCACCGCTGGCGGACACCGCGAGGAAGATGATCACAGGATGACGCCGGAGCAGGCACAGCAATATGAGGACAACATCGCGCGCGGCAAGCCCGGCCCCGGGCCGATGACTCGCCTTGACTACACGCCCGCTGCGATCAAGCTCAAGCGGGTGGATAAGCGCTCCGGCGAGGTCCGGGGCACGCAGTTTTCTGCGCGGCTCAAGAACTACACGGTCCGTTTCACGATCCAGACCAACGATAAGACTTTCCTGGACAAGGCGCGTCAGGCGGTGGAGGCGGTGAAGGTCTTCTGCGCCGACGATGCAGGAACATTTTTTACCTCCGACGGGAAGGCGTTCCTTCCACGGGGAGCGGTAACCAACGGACCTACCATTCCGGGCGCCACTGTCGAAGAGGCCATTCGCAGCCGTCCCGCGGAGCAGATTCCAACGGGAACAGTCGCAGGCAGCGAGTTTCGCATTCCCCAGATGGATTTCTCGTACCAGCTCTCGCCGGGATGGGTCATGCTGCGGCCACCGCCTGAGGGGGAAGAATTGGGCGATGACTTGGCGCAGCGGCTCGCCTATCTGTGGAAGTCGTGCGCTCGAACCTTGCTGCATGCCGGTGGCGGAGTGTCTGGCTCGGGAAGGCTGGAATTGCGGGTGCTCGATCAATCCTGTCTGGCATTGCCCTTCCCGGCGTCGGCCACGGATTCGCTGGCTTCCGAGTCTCTGGGTGAATACCTCCAGATGTTAGGCCGCTTTGGGAAAATCAAGTCGAACCGTCTGGTTCAATCGGGGGATCGGCTGTTTGCCATTTATCAGGGCACAGTGGTGGCAGGGCAGGCTGCGCCGAACCTCGAACGGCGCGATGCTGAGGTCATCATCGTTACGCGCTATAACAAGCTGCTCTTCGCGTGGTGCTGGGGCGCTCCCACAGAGTCAGAGTTGAAGCAGATTCCGGCCTCAGCAGGCAAAACTTGGTGCTGGGACGCCGATCGCGATTGGACCGTCGATGGCTAGTTCGCGAACCTCATCTCCACCGTAATCTGTACCGGCACGGCCTTGCCGTCTTTCTTCGCTGGCTTGAACCGCCACGTCTTCACCGTGGCAACCGCATTCTTCTCGAATGCGGCCTCGGAGCTGCGCACCACATGCACCGGCCCTACGTGCCCATGAGCGTCAACTCCGACCAGCATCACCACGATGCCGCGCGGGTCTGCGTCGGAAGGAATCTCGGGATACTCGGGATCGGGAGAATGCGTGGCCTTGGGAGGAGTGATGCCCGTGGTCACGCGCTGATAGCCGGCAAAGGCTTCGTCGTCGGGAACATCAGAAGTTGCCCTGGAAATTTTCGTTGAGTCTTTGGATTGTGCAGAGCCGAACCCCGTTCCCGTGGTCAGCGCCAGGCAAATTGCGACCGCGATAGCGACCGGCCGAAAGGATCCCATATGAAAGTGAATCGTAAATGATGCGCTGCGGTACCGAAAGCTTGTCATCCTGAGCGAGGACACCGAGCGGCGCGAGGGGAACGAGTCGAAGGACCCCTACAGCAGGAAAGCTCTCAGCTCAGGATGACGAGAGAAAACTACGCCTCGCCCCGCTTCCGCAGGAACGCCGGAATTTCCAAGTCGTTCGCGTCGTACTGGATACTCACACTATTGCTGACAGTCTCGATCACTGGCATCTCTTCTCGTGGCGCCAGTGGTGGTTCCGGTAGCTTAGGGTACTCTTCCATCGGCGCCGCATGGCGCACCACACCTGAACCCAAGTCGTAATCGTCGACCATTTCCGGCACGTACGAGATTGCCGTCGAGATCCGCGGCTCGGGCGCCGGCTCGGCAAAGATGGGCGCGGCCGGAGCCACGCGCTCCGGCACTTGCACCGGCGCAACTTCATAGGTCGCGTATGCCGAGTTGCCGTTGCTTCGGTGTTGGAATGCCGGAGCGGCGAACGACTCGTGGTACTCACGACCGAGTGGCGTCTCTTTGAAGCCGGTCGCGATGACCGTGATTTTCACTTCATCCTTCATCTTCTCATCGAGCACCGCTCCGAAGATGATGTTGGCGTCTTCATGGGCGGCACTCTGAATGATGGTCGAGGCTTCGTTGACTTCGGCCAGGCGCAATGAACTGGAACCGGTGACGTTGATGAGGATGCCGCGCGCGCCGTCGATGGCTCCCGCTTCCAGCAGGGGAGACGCAATCGCCGCTTGTGCCGCTTTCGAGGCGCGATCCTCGCCGCGAGCCGTTGCCGTGCCCATCACTGCATACCCCATGCCGGCCATGATGGTCTTCACGTCCGCGAAGTCACGATTGATGATGCCGGGAATCGTGATGATGTCGGAGATGCCCTGCACCGCTTGCCGCAGAATGTCGTCGGCCACGCGGAATGATTCGAAGAAGCCGGCATCTTTCGCTACCGCCAGTAGCTTCTCGTTGGGGATGACGATGGTGGTATCAACCGAGTCGATCAGCTCTTGCAGTCCGCGCTCCGACTGGTTCTGGCGGCGCTTGCCTTCAAACGCAAACGGCTTGGTGACCACCGCGACCGTGAGCGCGCCCATCTCGCTGGCCAGCGAAGCGATGATCGGCGCTGCGCCGGTACCGGTGCCGCCGCCGAGACCCGTGGTGACGAACACCATGTCGGCGCCTTCCAGCGCTTCGATGATTTTGTCGGCGTCTTCCAGGGCCGCCTTGCGTCCAACGTCCGGATTCGCGCCCGCGCCCAGCCCGTTGGTGAGCTTCACGCCCAACTGGATCTTGACCGGAGCGTTAGAGAGCTTCAACGCCTGCAGGTCGGTGTTGGCCACGACGAACTCAACGCCTTCGAGGCGTGACTCGATCATGCGGTTGACGGCATTGCCGCCTCCGCCGCCGACGCCGATTACCTTGATGCGAGCGCTGTTCAGCGTCTCTTCGTTGAACTGGATGCGAAGGTCGTTCTCGGGCTGACTGAAATCTTCGATCATGATGTACTCCTGTTGCGGTGGAGCACGCATTTATGCGTGCACAACCATGTTGAAACGGTTTGTATCAGGGCCTGACTTCAGTCAGGCCGATGAGCCATCGCAGCAAATGGGCTTCAGCCCCTGTCAGACGTTTTTCAGGGCCTAAAGGCCGGTTGCTTGCTGCCATAGCGGCCCGGCTAAAGCCGTGCCCTGATACAAAGCTTGCGAACCCCAGTTCTTTATCGGCCTTGCAGTCGTGTCCTGACGCGAGTCTTTGCAATACCGATGTTCTCTGGCGCTAACGGCTGCCGGGTCAGCCCAGCGCGTTTCCGGGACTCGATCACCCCTCCTGCCAAGGCGAATTCCTGTTGCAGCGCGTCGTAGGTCTTCCGGTACTTCGGGTCCTTCGACCACTGCTTATGCATCTCTGATACACGAGTCATCGCTATCACTTCCTACCTTGCGAAAATTGCCTTCAACCTGGCGCCAATACTTCGATCGATGTTCATGCGTGCCTGTCGCGCGCGGTGTCCGTAAAGAACCATGCCGATGGCGGTCGCAAACTCCGGTTCCAGCAGTTGCGACGGCAGCTTCGCAATCGGTACCGGATAGCCCAGACGGACCGGCCGGCGAAGAATGTCTTCCGCCGTCTCCAGCAGTGCGGGCAGCCGCGATCCGCCACCGGTAAACACCACCCCCGCTCCCAGCAGCTCATACACTCCCGCCTGACGAAGGTTATCGCGCAGCAACTCAATCAGCTCGCGCGAGCGGGGCTCAAGGATCTCGCCCAGCATGCGTTGCTGCATCAGACGCGGAGGGCGATCGCCAACCGAAGGAACCTCGATCTCGTTGCCCTCAGGAATTCGCGTGACCATGGCACAGCCAAACATCGTCTTGATGTTTTCGGCATCCGGCAGCGGCGTGCGGAATCCCACTGCGACGTCGTTGGTAAAGTGGTCGCCGCCAACCGGAATCACGCCGGTATGGATCACCACCCCTTCGAAGTACACAATGAGATCGGTTGAACCCGCGCCGATATCGACCAGGCAGACGCCCAATTCCCGCTCATCGGTCTGAAGCACCGAGTCAGCACAGGCCAAGGCTTCGAATACCGTGTCGTCGACGTGGATGCCGGCCCGATTCACTGCGGTAACGACATTCTGTGTCGGCATAGTGCCGGCGGTCACGACATGGACGCGTACCTCAACCTTCTTGCCCATCAAGCCCGCAGGATCATGGACTCCGGGCTGGCCATCCAGAATGAATTCCTGCGGCAACAGGTGCAGCGGTTCGCGGTCCTCGGGAAGCGGAATGCTACGTGCTTTTTCGACCGCCTGGCGAACATCTTCGCGGCTGATCTCGCGTGAGCGCGAGCCGAGCGAGATTCCGCCATGGCTGTTGATGCCGCGAATATGCGATCCCGCCACTCCGACCACCGCGTGCTCGACCGGGGCCTGCGCTACGTTCTCGGCTTCCTCGACGGCTTTCTTGATGCAAGTGACAGCCCGGTCGAGGTCGGCGATGATGCCCTTGCGCAGGCCGCGCGAATCCGCGATGCCGTGCCCACGGTAGCGCAACGCATAGTCGTTCACCTCCGCCACGATGACGCAGGTCTTGGCGCTTCCGACGTCGATGACTGTCAACAGGTTTTCGCTTTGGTTCGCCATCTTAGTTGCGACTCTTCGCCTTGCTGCGCGCTGCTGATTTGCCTTTCTTGAGCACAGACGCTTCACCAGCGCTGCCAGAACTTTCCGTCACCGGCGGCGCGGATCCGCGCATCTCATCCGGATTAACAATTACCTGGTGCTGATAACGCAGATCGACGGATTTGAGCGGCTGAAATTGTGTGCGCCACTCCTGCACGTGGGAAACATAAACCCGGAAGCGATCCAGGAAATTCGAGGAGCCGAGGTGTACCAGCACAGCTCCCTGTGGATCGGAGATCGTGGCCTTCACGTCGTCCGGATCGCTCAGGTCGATATCGCTGAGGTCGCGCGAATAGTGTGTCCCGGCGGAATCCAGCTCGCCGATGAGCCGCTCATAGATTTTCATTCGGGCAGCACGGGTTGAGAGGGGCTCCGCGTCGGTCATGCCGACAATTACGGGGAATGAATAGGTGCCTTGCTGCCCCACCGGCATCTCCATGATCACGCCATGGGCGTCGATCAGGGCGATATGCGAATCGATCTCTACGAAGGCCACCGGCGTGCGCTCGCTCACCGCGACGTTCAGCCGGTTCGGCAGCAGGCGCATGACGGCCGCCGATTCAACCCACGGAATCTCCTGCAACTGCTTTTTGCGTTCCGCCAGAGGAACGAAGAAGATATTGCGATCGAGGTCGGAGCTGAAAACGTCGAGCACCTGCGCGCGGCTCACGTTGTGAGCGCCCAGCACCTCGATTTTGTCGCTGGAATCGATTTGAAATCTCCAGGACTGCGTCGTGTAGCGATAGAACGTAATCGCAATCAGGCGCGACGGCGCCCCCGGCCAGCAGCAGGAGCAGCAGCACCTTGACCCGATCCAGCGCCTTGCGCGGCAGCGCACTGCGTCGCACCGGCACCCGCTTCTGTCCGCGCAGAAACGGCGACTCCGCCTCGTCATCCAGATCGAAGAGACGCCCATCCAGCGGACCATCCTCAAAACGCTGTCCGGAAGACGGAGCTTCCGGCGCGCTACTCGAGTTCGTCGTCGGCGATGGTAGATGCGTTCTTTCGAGCCATGAAAAAATGCGCAAAAGGCCGGCAAATTCGGCCTTTGGCTTCACTATAGCTGTTTTCGAAGCTGATTCGGAGAGCGGATAAGCGTCAGCGCTGCATAAGAGGGCCATGCGAACCTTGCAAGTAAACATTTGCCCGGGAGAGCAGTTGCGGCACGAAGCGCCGCGCGACGATCAGCAGTAACGTGCGATCAGGCGGTTGTTTTGGCGAGAGCGTGGTCCGCGAGCCGATTCAGCAGGACCGCTCCAAGCTGCGACACATTGCCTGCGCCGAGGGTGAGAATCATGTCGCCAGGCTGCGCGGAGTCGCACACCAGCTGAGCGGCTTCGTCGAACGATCCTGCATACTGCAACCTGAGCTGGGGCCGTTTTGCGCGATGCGCTCGGCCAGCACATGGCTGGTAATGCCCGGGATCGGCGCCTCGCTGGCGGGATAGATGTCCAGCAGCACCAGCGAATCCGCATCGCGGAATGCGGTCGCAAATTCATCCATCAGCAGTTGGGTGCGACTGTAACGATGCGGCTGAAAGATGACATGTACGCGTCGGAATCCGCACTGGCGTGCTGCCGCGAGCGTCGCTCTGATCTCGGTTGGATGGTGCCCGTAGTCGTCGATGACCCTGACGCCGTTCACCTGTCCCTTCACCTGAAAACGGCGATCAACGCCACTGAACTGCTCCAGGGCGTCTTGCATACGTTCGACAGGGACATCTAATCCCATTCCCACAGCCACGGCGGCCGCGGCATTCAGAACGTTATGCGCCCCAGGTATGCGCAAGCGGAACTCGCCCAGTTCGGCGCCTCGATAGTGAATGCGGAAGCTGCTAAAGGACAGGCGTTCGCCATCCCCAGGAGCAAAGGCCCGATCCGTAATTCGGAAATCCGCGTCTTCGCGTATTCCGTAAGTGAGTACGCGCCGTCGCACCTGAGGGAAGCAGACCTACGAAGATTGTCGTCGTCGGTGCAGGCCACCACGATTCCGTAGAAGGGCACCAGGTCCATGAACTCGATGAAGGTCGCTCGACGTCACGCAGATCGCGATAACAGTCCATGTGCTCGCGATCGATATTGGTTACGACCTCAACAATGGGCGAAAGCTTGAGAAACGAGCGGTCGCTTTCGTCGGCCTCGGCGACCAGGTATTTCGACTTGCCGACACGGGCGTTCGATCCCATGGCGTCCACCCGGCCGCCGACAACAACGGTGGGATCAAGGCCTCCTGCGGCCAGCACCGCGGCAATCATGGAGGTGGTCGTGGTCTTGCCGTGCATTCCGGCCACGGCGATTCCGTATTTCAAGCGCATGAGTTCGGCCAGCATCTCGGCGCGAGGAATAACCGGGATGTGCAGCGTACGCGCGGCCTCGACCTCAGGGTTATCGCTGCGAACCGCGGAGCTGATTACCACAACGTCAGAGCCGGCGATGTGCTCCGGCTGATGACCCTCGAAGATGGTCGCACCCATCGCTTGCAGACGTTCGGTGACCGGCGAGAGCTTGAGGTCGGAGCCGGAAACTTTGTAGCCGAGATTGAGCAGCACCTCGGCAATGCCGCTCATGCCGATGCCGCCGATGCCTACGAAATGGATGCGCTGAAGGTTGGCGAACATGAAAGTATGGTCTAGCTACTCTGCAACCGTCATAGCGGCTCACAGACACTCTTCACGATGTGCTTTTCCAGTTTTAGATACAAGTCCTCAGTATCCGAATAGCCGAGCAAGTGTCTCCCAATAATCAAGGCACAAATATCGGCTAACTGTATTCCCTTCGACCATTTGGAATCGCCGAAGTACATATCGTCATGGAGATGTTCTAATTCACCACGATACATGGGGCCGGTCATAGTCCGATTACGAAACAAGTGAAAAGCGTTCTGCATCGCGTGTTTCACTGACTTGTCAGTATCGTCGCAGATAAGCAGTCCGAGTCCGTTAGGTTCATTCTCTTTGAACCAAGCCTCAATAAGCTTGACCAACATACGGAAAGCCATGTCTACAGGGTTAGTGGTTGCATAGTTGGTTGCGTACAGCTTTTTCAAATCAACTGCTGCATAGATCACGGGTATATCGAACATATCTATTGCCGCAATTGCGGTCTCGAAAATCTCTATCGCCCTTGGGCGCTTAATTTTATCGAATGGCGAGTTTGCAGCCAGAACATCAGTCGCATGGAATTCGTCAAATTCCTCTCCTACGTCGGGCTGAACCAGTTCGTATAAGAAGTAACCCAAGTGCTGTTCTAGGTTATCGAAGACTGCGTCATCGACAGCGATAGCGCATAGCAATTGGTATCGCTTCTCTTGCTTCGAATCGTCCAGATACACGATGCGCACGTGATCTCCTAGGTGTCTATGAGATTGAATGTAGGGCGATTGCACGGCCAACTCCTTTCATGGTTGGTCGGCATCTCAGTGACGCTACGCTTATGGGCGAGTCATGTCGATAAGTGCCCTAATTAGGCTGCCCATCCCGAGCGGTAAAACCCCCAAACCGCCATCTGCCGCCGACTAAAGTCGGCTCAAGATCATTGAAATGAGCTTTATCGGCACGACCAAGGTCGTGCCCTGACGCGAAGATTCGCCGACCTCTACCCTACCGCGTGTTGGCTGGACGCGCCAGCGGCGCGCGCCACAATGCGCGCAATCTCGCCTGCTGCATCGGGATGCGCCAGCTTTCGCGCGGCGTGCGCCATTTCCGCCAAGCCGGCACGGTTTCGCAGCAGAGTTGCGACTTCCTTCGCCAATCGGTCGCTGGTGAGTTCCGATTGCGGCAGCAGGCGGGCGGCGTTCACCTCGGCAAGAGCGGCAGCGTTCTGGCGCTGATGGTCGTCCGCCGCGGTCGGCAGCGGAATGAAGATAGCCGGACGCCCTGCAGCGGTAACTTCCGCCACCGTGCTGGCTCCCGATCGGCATACCAGCAGGTCGGCGCGTGCAAAGGCGTTCGGCATATCGTCGATGAAGGGGGACACCTCGGCCGAGATCATTGTCTTCAGATAGGCGGTTTGCGCGTCGACGTAATCCTTCTCGCCGGTTTGATGGATTACGTGGATGTCGGGCACGAGCGCGGAAAGCTTCGGCGAGCGCCCCAAGGACTGCGACGTTGATGGCGTGCGCTCCCTGGCTTCCCCCAAAAACCAGCAAGGTTGGGCGGGCATTCGAGGGGCGCGAAGGCACGCGAGAAGAATTCACTGCGCACCGGCACCCCGGTCACATGACAATTGCGGAAATACCGGCAGGTAGCTTCGAATTGCACGACCGCGTCCCGGACAAGGGGCGCCAGCATGCGATTTGCAAAGCCCGGAATATAGTTCGGCTCAAACGCGACCAACGGCACATTCATGATGCCGCCCGCCAGCATCGCCGGTCCGGAAGCGTATCCGCCGACCCCAATCATCACGTCGGGACGAAACTCCCGCACCAGCTTCGCTGCTGCAAGAACCGCCCGCGGAAGATCGAACAGGGTTTTGACGCGGGTGCGCAGATCGACGCGATTGAGCTGGCCAACCTGCACCAGATGCAACTCGAAACCCGCCGCCGGCACCAGCCGGGTCTCAATTCCGCGGGCCGTACCCACGAATTGCACCTCGGCGCTGTATCGCGAGCGCAGCTCCTGGGCGATCGCGAGGGCTGGGATCACGTGGCCGCCGGTGCCGCCTCCCGCGATAATTACACGCATAGTTTTCAGTCTGTCTGTTGGGTGATGTTGAGAAGGACCCCGACGCTCGCCAGGGTGATAAACAGCGATGAGCCGCCGTAGGAGATAAACGGCAAGGGAATGCCCTTGGTCGGCATCATGCCCAGCACGACGCTCATGTTGATCAGCGCCTGGATCACGACCATTGCCGTTATCCCGGTGGCGAGAAAACGCGCGAAAGGATCTTCCGTGCGCATCGCCACCCGCACTCCGCGATAGAGGAAGATGCTGAACAAGGAAACGATCAGCAGCGATCCCCACAGCCCCAATTCCTCGGCGATGTTGGCGAAGATGAAATCCGTGTGCGGCTCGGGAAGGTAAAAGAGCTTTTGTTTACCCTCCATCAAACCAGCGCCGGTGAGGCCGCCGGTTCCGACCGCGATCATGGACTGGATGATGTGGAAGCCGTGGCCTTGGGGATCCTTATACGGATCAATGAACGCCATGATGCGGTTCCAGCGCCAGGGTACTCGCACGATGAGGAAGTACAGCGGGAGTACCGACGCCGCCATGGCATAGGCAAAGTACCGCGTCTTCATGCCTGCGACATAGAGCACTGCGCCGGTGATTGCCACACAGGCTACGGCGGTGCCCAGATCAGGCTCTTTGACGATCAGCAGGGCCAGCAATACTGTGGGCGCGGCAGACGGAATCAGAACGTGTTTCCAGTCGGTAATCTGCTGCCACCGGCTCTCGAGGAAGTAGGCGAGGTAGAGAATGATCGCCGGCTTCGCCAACTCGGAAGGCTGAAATGAGAGCACGCCGAACTTGATCCAGCGATGCGTGTTGTGCGAGTCATGAAAAAAGAAGACGGCGATAAGCAGCAGGCACGTGGTTCCCATAAAGGTGAAGACCACGGCCGGGCGGCGAAGCTGTTTGTAGTCGATGTTCATCACCGCGACCATCGCGACCAATCCTGCCGCTGCCCAGGCCAACTGCTTGAACAGGAAACCGTACGGCGAGCCGAAGCGCTGCTTGGCCATCACCGCCGAGGCGCTGAAGACCATCACCAGGCCCACAAACACCAGCACCAGCGTGACACCAAACAGCCACTTGTCGACACTGACGCGCTTGGCCACTAGCTCACATCTCCCGGGGTGGCGGTGGCCAGGCTTTCACGCTCGTGCTCCCGGGCGGCCAGGCTCCGTACCAGGCTCTTGAAGACGCGACCGCGATGTTCGTAGCTCTCGAATTGATCAAAGCTGGCACATGCCGGGGCCAGCAGGACGATGTCTCCGGGCTCTGCCGCTGCGCTGGCGCGTTTTACGGCCGTGTCGAGGGTTTCGCAGTGCAACACTTCGACGCCGCGAATCTGGGCCTCAATTTTGGCCGCGGCAGCTCCAATTGTGTAAACCCGTTTCACCCGCTGGCAGAGAAGTTCATTCAGGACGGCGTAGTCGCTCCCCTTGTCCTTACCTCCCAGGATGAGGTGCAGCTTACCGGGAAAGGATTCGACTGCCTTGATGGTCGCATCAACGTTGGTCGCCTTGGAGTCGTTGTAGTACTCGACACCACGGACCGCGCCGACATACTCCAGACGGTGCTCGACGGCGCGAAATTCTTCGACCGCACGCCGGATCGCGGCCGGATCGGCTTTCACCAGCATGCCAATGCACACCGCCGCGAGCACGTTCTCCAGATTGTGCGCGCCCTTCAGCGAGATCTCGCTTACCGGCAGGATGCTCTGCTCCCGCTTACCGTCACGCCAGACGATTTCTTGGCCTCGCACGAAAGCTCCACGCTCAACCTCGCGCAGGCGGCTGAACCAGTACACGTGAGATTTCACGTTCTTCGCCATCGCCACGCAAGTTGCGTCATCGGCATTCAGTACCGCGAAGTCGGTATCGCTCTGGTTCTCGAAGATGCGCGCCTTGGCGGCAGCATAGTTTTCAAAGCTGTAATGCCGGTCGAGATGGTCGGGCGTGACGTTCAGCACCGCCGCAATTTGGGGCCGAAAGTTCTCAATGCTTTCCAACTGGAAGCTGCTGATCTCCAGCACAATCCATGTCTGGTCGGTTGCAGTATCGACGAAGCTGATAGCAGGCGTGCCGATATTGCCGCCCACCAGCGTGTCTCGTCCTGAGGCGGCAACAATGTCGCCCGCCAGCGTGGTGGTGGTCGTCTTGCCGTTCGAACCAGTGACCGCGACGATGTTTCCTTTCAAGAAACGAGAAGCCAGCTCAACCTCGCCGATGATCGGGACACCGCGCTCGCGGGCCCGAGCCAGCTGCGGCATGTCGAACGGCACACCGGGGCTGATGACGATCAGGTCCTGCTCACGAAAGGTGCGCTCCCCATGCTCGCCGGTCTCAACCGTGATACCCGCATCGAGCAGCATCGGGATCTCCTGGCGAAGTTGCTCCGGCGATTTCGCATCCGACACGGAGACGCGCGCCCCGCGCTTCTGTAAGAACAGTGCGGAAGCTACGCCGGATTTTCCCAATCCGACGACCAGAACGCGTTTGCCGTTCAACTCCATGCGTGAAAACCCGAAGACCTCATTGTCCCACTTCCGCGAGCGGCTAGCGCAATTTCAGCGTGGTGAGAGCAAAGAGTGCAAACACCAGGGAGGCAATCCAGAAGCGCACGATGACCTTCGACTCGCTCCAGCCCATCAGCTCGAAGTGGTGATGGATGGGCGCCATCTTGAAGATTCGCTTCTTGCGTAGCTTGTACGAGCCGACTTGCAGGATCACCGAAAGCGCCTCAATCACGAACACTCCGCCAATGAAGGGCAGCAGCAGCTCCTGCTTGATCAGGACCGCGACGGTGCCAATGGCGCCCCCCAGTGCGAGCGAGCCCACATCGCCCATGAACACCTCAGCCGGATGAGCGTTGTACCAGAGAAAGCCGATGGCCGACCCGACCATGGAGCCACCGAAGATGGTCAGCTCCGAAACCTGCGGCATCTTGGCCAGCTCAAGATAGTCGGCGAAAACCGCATGTCCGCTTATATAGGTCAGGATGGTGAGCGCCCCGGCGGCAATCACGGTGCAGCCGATTGCCAGCCCGTCAAGGCCGTCGGTCAGGTTCACGGCGTTGCTGGAGCCGACGATCACAATCGCGACAAAGAAGAAGAATGGAAGAAACGCCAGCGGCCACCAGGCAGTGTGTTGCAGGCTGCTGATCACCATGTCAGGCCGGAATCTCTTGAAGAAGGGAACGATAAGGCGTGTCGAGTACAGCCCGTAGCGCTCCAGGCCAATAAGTGTCGCAGCCACGGCAAACGCCGCAGCGAACTGGTAGGCCAGCTTGGCCCGGCCGCTGAGGCCGAGGTTGCGCCGATGAACCACCTTCAGATAGTCGTCGGCAAAACCGATGGCTCCGAAGGCGAGGGTAGAAACGACGGCAATCCAGACAAAGCGATTACTCAGGTCCGCCCACAGCAATGTCGGGACCACCATGGCGACGACGATCAACACCCCTCCCATGGTGGGAGTTCCGGCTTTTTTCTGGTGCGCCTTGGGGCCTTCCTCGCGTATGTATTGGCCGACCTGGAACTCACGCAGGCGGCGTACCACCGCCGGACCAACGACGAGTCCCATAAACATCGCGGTCAAGCTGGCGAAGGCGGTGCGAAAGGTCAAATAGCGGAAGATGCGGAACGGACCGATATGAAAGACCAAGAAGCCTTGTTGGTATAGCAGCCAATAGAGCAAATTCTTCCCCGTGGTACAGAGTTGGCGATTTCGGGTGGAGCACGCCTGGCGTGCAGTAAAAACTCGGCTTGGCGAGCTTTGTATCAGGGCACGGCTTCAGCCGTGCCGCTAGCGGAGCATAAGAACCGGCCTTTAGGCCCTGCGCGCGGTCATTTCAGGGGCTAAAGCCCATTTGTTTCAGGCACCTTGTCGGCCCGACTGAAGTCGGGCCCTGATACAAACCCACTCGATAGCAACTTGTTTAGCATGCCTGAAGGCGTGCTCCACCCGAAACCACAAGAAGTCTTTGGCATCCCACGCCTACTCACCCGGCTCAACCCTTGATCCACACATCCAGCGCCCGCTCCAGTCGCACGCCGCGCGAAGCCTTGATCAGTATGGCGTCACCAGACTCAACCTCACGCTTCAGCCACTCGCCCGCTTCCTCCGGTGTAGCGACGAACTCGGCGTCGACCCCTGCTTCGCGCGCGCCCTCGACCATGGCCTTCGCCATTCCCCGCACGCCCAGCAGCTTCGTGATCCCGTAGTTTCCCATGTGCCGGCCGCTGTCCCGGTGCAACGTCTCGGCCGACGCCCCCAGCTCCAGCATCTCCCCGGCCACCACGATATGCCGCTGCGCCTGGATCTGCGCCAGCGAACGCACCATGCTTTCCAGAGCTTTCGGATTCGAATTGTAGCAATCATTGATGACGGTCGCCCCGCCGATATCCATGATCTCTCCGCGCTTTTCGCCGGCCGCGAGCGAAGCCAGGGATTGCACGGCAGCCTCGAGTGTTATTCCATATTCCAGCCCTACCGCAATCCCCGCCAGAGCGTTGTAGATGCTGTGTTCACCCAGCAGCGGCAGCGCTCCACGCACCGAGCGCTCGTCAACCACCACTTCGAAGATTGAGCCTGCGGTGCCATGGGCCTCGATGTTCTTCGCCATCACCTCTGCCGGCTTATGCAATCCGAAGGTTATGACCTTCCCATGGAAGTCGCGCCCGAACTGTGAGACATAGGGATCGTCGGCGTTCAGCACCGCGATGCCGCCTGCCGGCAACGATTCGATCAGCTCATATTTCGCTCGGGCTATGCCGGCAATCGAATCGAAGTACTCCAGATGTACCGGAGCAACCATGGTTACCACGCCACAATTCGGTTCGGCCAGGGCCGCCAGATCGCGTATTTCTCCAGCGTGCGACATGCCCATCTCGATGACTGCCAGCTCGTGCTCGGGTTCGAGCTTGAGAAGCTGCAGCGGCATTCCGAATTGGTTGTTGAGATTGCCCTGCGACTTCAACACGCGATGCCGGGTGGAGAGTACATGAGCAATGATTTCTTTCGTAGTGGTTTTGCCGGCCGATCCGGTCACACCGATCACCGGCTTCGCCCACAGGCGGCGCACCGCCGCTCCCAGTCGCTGAAGAGCTGTCAGTGTGTCATCGACAATCAGCAGGCGCGACTTGTCGCTATAACGCTCAACCTGATCACTTCGTACGACCGCGCCAACCGCGCCGGCTTGCAGTGCGGTTTCAACGTAATCGTGCCCGTCGAGCCGCTCGCCTTTGACGGCGAAGAACAGCTCGCCCGGCTGCAAGGTTCGGGAGTCAATGGAGTATCCGGCCGCGACCGCTTCCCCGTCGAAGCTGCCCGTAGCCGGCATGAACTCCGCCGCTCGCCACAGCGGCAGCTTCATACGACCGCAGGATGGGTTGTTGGAACCGGCCCGTATCCTGCATGTTGCAGTGCGGTGCGCGCCACCTGGACATCGTCGAATGGCAGCGTGCCCTCGCGCGTCACCTGAATCTTCTCGTGCCCCTTGCCCGCGATCAGCACGATGTCTCCCGCGTTGGCTTCCTGAATCGCCAGTTCGATTGCCTTCTTGCGGCTGGGCTCGAGCGTGTACTTGGTTCCGGTGTGCTGAATACCCGGCAAAACGTCATTCATGATGTCGAGCGGGTTCTCGCTTCTCGGGTTGTCGCTGGTCAGGATCACGAAATCACTGCCACGGCCGGCCGCCTCCCCCATCAACGGACGCTTACTACGGTCGCGGTCACCGCCGCAGCCGAATACAGTGATCACCCGGCCCGGACCGCCGCGCTGCTGGATGAAGTCACGTGCCACAGCAGTCAGGTTTACCAGCGCATCCGGCGTGTGCGCATAGTCAACGATGACGGCGAACGGCTGGCCGGCGTCCACCCGCTCAAAGCGGCCGGCAATGTGCGCCATCTGGTCGGCAGCTTCCGCCATCGATGAATAGTCAACATCGCGGGCGTAAGCAGCCGCCGAAGCCGCGATCAAGTTGTAGATGTTCACCCGTCCCAGCAGCGGACTGTAGATGGGAAGCTCGCCTCCCGGGGTTACCAGTTTGAACTGCACGCCATTGTGCTCGATCTTCATGTCCTTGGCGTGAAAGTCGCCGCGCTCGATTCCGTACGTGATCAGCTCTTCCTGCTTCTTGCAGAGTTTCAGAAGCTCTTGTCCATAGGGATCTTCGATGTTGACCACTGCGGCGCGCGGCGGCTCAACTCCTGACCCCTTGAACAGAATCGTCTTCGCCGCAAAGTACTTCTCCATCGACCCGTGGTAATCGAGGTGGTCACGCGTGAGGTTCGTGAACAGCGCCACGTCGAATGGAATGCCATAAACCCGACCCTGCTCCAGCGCATGAGACGAGACTTCCATCACCGCTTCGGTACATCCCGCGTTGAGCGCGCGAGAGAACAGTTGGTTCAACTCCAAGGCCTCGGGAGTTGTATGTGGGGCGGGAAAGATCTCGTCTCCGATGCGGTACTCCACCGTGCCCACCAGCATCGTCTTGCGTTTCGCCGCCTCCAACATGCGGTGCAGGATGAATGATGCGGTGGTCTTCCCGTTGGTCCCGGTGATGCCGGTGATCTTGAGCTTTTCTGCCGGTCGATGGTAGAAGTTCGCGCTCAAACGAGCTAAAGCCCGACGGCCATGCGTCACCTGCGCCCATGAGACGCCTGCGCGTGGCGGCAGGGAATCGCTTACGATGGCAACCGCCCCCGCAGCCAGCGCCTTCTCTATATAAAGGTTGCCGTCGGTCTTCTCGCCCTTGATGGCGACGAAACACCATCCCGGCTTGACGCGACGGCTGTCGTAGTCAAGACCGGCAATGGGAGGATCGCCCTGCTGGGCAACATACTCCGCGCCATCAAGTAACTGTCGGAAGTTCATTCTGAGCGAATTATAGACGCGGTTCGACGGACGGGTGCCTCCAAAAGGCCGTCGGCATTTACCGAAATGGGACCGGGGTGGACAGAGAGGGGCGAGCCCGCGAGGCGATCTCTTCCAGAGATTGGCTATCTCAACACCTGTTATCGACACTGTGCGCGCTCGGCAGCTATCATTCCTCTGTAATGCGCGTATCTCGCCTTACTCTAGGGAAGATTGTGGTGGCTTGGTTCATTTTCCTATCAGGAGCCGCTTTGGTGTTGCCGCCACTCGATTCTCATGCGCCTGTCAATCTTTCGGTGAAGGCAGCATTCGCCGTCGCAAGCAGCTTGCTGTGCATTGGAACTTTAATCGCCTTGATGACCTACTTCACGAAGGTATGGCGGAAAGCCAAGACGGCCCCGAATAGAACCGCTTACGTGGTTTGGATCGGTATCGAAACTATCGCTGCGTTGTCCGTTGTTTTCGGCCTTACCTACTCAACCATCAGGTTCGCTAGCGGCCGGTTTCGATAGCTGACGTAACAGTGCGCCGTGAAAAGGCGCTGGACTTCAGCGGGTGGAACTCCCGCCCGGGAACTGGTTCGCTCCACCCGGTAGCAATCGAAGCGGTAGCGGAGGCAACGATGCTGTCGGAGCTTTCGGTGTAAAGGGTCGCTAGGCGACTCCGCGAGCGTGCAGGCCATAACGCGAGTGAACGCTGAGCAGGCCCCGAAAAAGTAATTGCAGGAGCCGACCTGACTGTTACACAGGGAAGGCCGCTGTCGACGGAGATGGACGAGCGAACAAGCTCTGTCAAACCTGCCGGGGTAATGGCGATGGCATGTAGGCATAGGAGACCAGACGCAACACGGGAAGCCCCAGCGGTGATCGCAGTCGGGATCAACCGGCAACTCGCGAGAGACAGGCCGGGCCGTTTGGGGTGGCGGAGAGGCTCGTAGTACCGAGGAAGCCGGGTAGTGCCGGTGTAGGGAAGGGGCCTTAGTTAAAGACGAACGCAAGAAGCGACAAAGGACCGAGGGATTGGCGATGAGCCTAACAACTCCATTCAGTGTTCAGAAATTGCAGATGGCGTTACACGCAAAAGCGAAGGAATCACCCAACCTTCGTTTCCATGCGCTGTACGACAAGGTGTATCGGAAAGATGTTCTGGCCTATGCCTATGAACGCTGCAAAGCCAACGGCGGAGTCGCGGGAGTGGATAGCCGGACCTTCGAGAACATCGAAGCGTGCGGCAGGGAACGGTGGCTGGATGAACTGACGCAAGAGCTGAAGAGTCGAACTTATCAACCGCAGCCTGTGCGGCGGGTTTACATACCCAAGCCGGATGGGAAGCAGAGACCATTAGGCATACCGACAATCCGGGATCGGGTTGTGCAAACCTCGGCCATGCTGGTACTCGAACCAATCTTCGAGGCCGACCTGCCGACGGAACAGTATGCCTATCGGGCGGACCGCAGCGCGCTGGACGCAGTACAGCACGTCCACAAGCTGGTCAAAACGGGACATGGGCAGATCGTTGATGCGGATCTCAGCAGCTACTTTGATAGTGTTCCCCATGCCGAGCTAATGAGGTCGGTGGCTCGCAGGGTTGTCGACGGAGCGATGCTGCATCTGATCAAGATGTGGCTGGAAGCACCGGTCGAGGAAACCGACGAGCGTGGGAACAAACGTCGGAGTACGCGCAATCGGGACGAAGGTCGAGGTACTCCCCAAGGGTCTCCGATCAGTCCTCTGTTCAGCAATCTGTACATGCGACGGTTCGTGCTGGGGTGGAAGAAGCTCGGGCACGAAGAGCGTTGGAAAGCGTACATCGTGAACTATGCCGATGATCTCGTCATTTGCTGTCGAGTTGGAGCAGAGCAAGCTCTGGCCGCGATGCGGGCGATGATGTCGAAGCTGAAGCTGACGGTGAACGAGAATAAGACGCGGGTCTGTTATCTGCCGGAAGAGAAGTTTGACTTTCTGGGATACACGTTCGGGCGGTGTTACTCGATGAGGAGGGGCCGAGTCTATCTGGGCACGGTGCCCTCGAAGAAACGAGTGCAGCGCATTTGTCGAGCGATCAGCGACGAGACCGGGCGTGACAAAGTCTGGCAGGATTCGAAGACGATCGTGGAAAAGCTCAACCGGATGTTGACCGGCTGGGCCAACTACTTCTGTCTGGGGCCAGTCAGCAAAGCCTACAGTGCGGTCGATATGCACGCCCGCCGGAGGCTGCGTCGGTGGTTATGCGACAAACACAATGAGCCGCGGCCGGCTTACAAACGTTTTCCGGAGGCGTCTTTGAACTCTGTGTACGGTTTGGTCCAGTTACCACACCGGACCGCGAACCTTCCGTGGGCGAAAGCGTGAGTCTTTTCCGAGAGCCGGATGCGGGAAACCTGCAAGTCCGGTTCGATGAGCGGGAACAGGAAACAGAACCAAGCCAAACCGGACTGAGGTGACGAGGCGAAAGCCGAGTCGACTATCCACCGGGAGACTACAGTTACTGCGCCTGTTCTCGACTCTACTCGCCATTTCACAAGCGAATCCCGCTATTCCATTCGCTAAAACGTGCGGATCGCCGCTGCAAGGCTCTCAGCCCGAAGGGCGCGATTTGTTTTAGCCGTGGGCGTAAGCCCGCGGTAAACGCCCCCCAACAAACCTCCGAGCCGCGTCAGCGGCGGCACAACCGTCCATGACGCTCGTCACTACCGGCTGAACCGCATCGTCACTCTCGGTCGCGAGGTGCCTGCCAGGCGGCAGGAATTGCTATCAGGCGATCTGCAGCTCACGGATCGTGTGTGTCGACAACACGTTCTCGCAACGGCAGCCACGAACATGCAAAACATCGACTTTGTTCTGAAAGATTCATTTACACTTTTGGGGTTTCTCTTGCTTCAGTTTGTAACGGTGAGATAATCCGGCTTCTCTTATGCATTGCCAGGTCAAAACCGCTTTCCCTCGGAACTCCACACCGAGGCCCGACTAAAACTTCCGCCTTATGAAGGAGGGCTCTTGAAGTTCAAACTCTTTGGCTGCCTGTTCATGTTGTTGCTCTTCGGCTCCCTCGCCTCAGCGCAAACAGCTTCGCCGTGTGGTGGGGCACAACGCACCTTATCGATAAATTGGACACAGTTTAACTTCGACCCCTGTCATACCGGGTACAACCCGTACGAAACCATACTGAGTCCTTCTTCCGTCGGTAACCTCGCTCTAAGCTGGGAGGCTTCCTTCGGTTGGCAAGCTGGCTCGCCTACAGTGGTCAATGGAACTGTCTACGTCTACTCTACCGACTGCAATCTGAGAGCCTTCGATGCCAGGAACGGGAGGTTGCTATGGCAGTTCGGCCCCAAGAACACTTTCGCGGACGTAGCCGCCACACCCGCCGTAGCGTTTGGTCTCGTGTACTTCGGTTCATGTGATGGCAACCTCTATGCTCTGAACGCCGCCACCAGCACTGTCGCGTGGCAGGCGCCGGTGCAGGCCGGGGATGGGTTCTCGCCGACCATAGCCAACGGTGTCGTGTATGTCTCACCTCCCGAGCCCTCTCAAAACACCTATGCTTTCGACGCTCACACAGGGGCGTTGCTCTGGACGGCGAACACAGGCAGCCCCGTACGAACAACCCAGCCAGCAATTTCGAACAACTTGGTGTACACGGTAACTGGGGCCCTTTGGGCGTTTGATGCCAAGACGGGTGGGGTAGCATGGGTGACCGACGGGGACTCGTACGGCTTACTGGGCGTGCCAACTCTCGTGGACGGAAGGGTGTATGTGGCAGGGGGGCCGACTTCAGCGTAAGCGCTTTTAATGCTGCCACGGGACAACGTCTGTGGAAACGCAACTTTGACAATGACTATTTTGTTACCCAACCGATCGCGGTAGCCAACGGTATCGCGTACGTTGCGGTGGACGATGGCGCTCTATACGAACTGAATGCGTATACCGGAGATGTCGTGCAGAAAATACAGAACCATACGGGGGATTTCGCCTCCGTGGTAGTTGCCAACGGAGTGGTCTACGTGGGTACTCAGGATGATGTGGGGGGCTCCGTCTATGCGATCGACCCTAGCTCCGGCACCTATCTCTGGACCTATCGTACTACTGACGTGACTCTCAACGGACCGGCCGTAGTCAACGGGACCTTATATGTGGGCCTTTCCGGCACGCTTGACGCATTCAGGCTATCTAACCATTGACCGGCAACAATCCACAGAGGCAAAGGGCAGCTCACTCGGGCTGCCCTTATTTGGTTCCCGCCTGATTCAGTGAAACTAACGCGTAAACCGCACCGTCACCCTCTGCCCCGCAGGCAGATGGCTGCCCGATGGTGGAAACTGCTGGCGGGCGATGCCGCTGCCAATGACGCTCAGCTCCAATCCCGTTTGTTGCGCCGTCTCAACGGCGCTGCGCATGGTTTTGCCTACAAACGACGGCACGACCGGGCCGCTGTTCACATCGATCACGACAGTGCCTTTGCCTGGAGGTGCGTCGCCGGCCGATGCCACAATGTCAGACACTGGCGTCTCGGGGTTGCTTGAAGCGGCTTCAGACGTCGCTACAACCGGCTGATGCACCGAGGCATCGACGATCTTCGCGCCATTCGCCGGAGTTGAAGCAGGCGTTTCCTTCGCGGTTGTCGTGCCGCCATTCGCGTCGTCGCCCATCACCAGGGGCGCACCCAGGTGGTCTGAGCCTTCATCGATGTCGGCAGTCTTCAGCCATCAGAGTTTGCCGCCGCACGTCGTTCTTGATCTCGAGATCGTGCGGAACATGCCTGTACTCCAGCACCTGCTGCATGATGCGACGCCATACCGGCGCGCATACCTGTCCGCCCTGATGCAGGCCCTCAGCAGAATCGAGGATCACGGCGATGGTCAAGCGCCGGCTCGTTCACCGGGGCGAAGCCCACGAACGACGCAATGTACTTCGTCTTCGAGTAGGTCCCAGTCTTCGGGTCAACCTTCTGCGCGGTTCCCGTCTTGCCCGCAACGCTGTAGCCGTCGAGTGCTGCGCGGCGCGCGGTTCCGAACAGCACCACGCCCTCCATCAGCTTCTTCATGGTGACGGCGGTCTCGGCCGAGACGACGCGATGCTGCTGCGCGGGATGAAAGACCACCTGCTTCGGGCCAGCATTCGGAGGCAGCTCGCCGGCCACGATTCGCGGCGGGGTGTAGATGCCGTCGTTCGCAATCGTCGAAACCATCGAGACGATCTGCAGTGGCGTGACGCCGATCTCCTGCCCCATGGAAATGGCGCCGATCGACACCTTCGACCAGCGGTTCACCGGCTTCGACAGCCCTCGGGTTTCGCCCGGCAATTCAATGCCGGTGGTCGCGCCAAAGCCGTAGTCCTTGATGTAGTGATAGAAGCGGTCATCGCCCAGCTTCATCCCCACCTTGATCGCGGCCACATCGCTGGAATGCGCGAAAGCCTCCGCGATAGTGATTGTGCCCAGCCGCTCGTGGTCGTGAATCTGCATACCAAAAACGTTGATCGAACCGTTCTGGCAGTCGATGCGGTCGTCGGGCTTGATCAGGTGCTGCTCGAGGGCCGACGAGTAGGTGACAGTCTTGAACACCGAGCCTGGCTCGTACACATCGCTTACCGCGCGATCCTTCAGCGCTTCCTTCGGCACCTGGTTGAAGACGTTGGGATTGAACGTAGGGTAGTTCGCCAGCGCCAGGATTTCGCCGGTGCGAGGATTCTGCACCACAACCGTCCCCGCGATCGCCTTGGTGTCGGCGATTCCCTGCGCCAGCTCCTTCTCGGCGATGTACTGAATGGTGCTGTCGATGGTGAGCACCACGTTCTGCCCCGGCTCGGGCTGGCGCTCAACCCGGCCAAACCATTTGCGGCGGGCATCGACCGAGATCAGCTCGCGACCGGGAATCCCAATCAGATCATCGTTGAACTCCAGCTCGATGCCGCCCAGTCCTTCATCATCCATGCCGACATAGCCCAGCACCTGCGACGCCAGTTCGCGCTTGGGATAGAAGCGCTTCGGCTCTTTGCGGAAATAAATGCCCTTCAGGTTCAGGTTGCGGACTCGTTCGCTGGTGTCCGCGTCCACCCGTCGCAGGACCCACGCGAAATTGCGCGAGGCCTTCATGCGCGCCACGATCTCTTGCGGGTCGAGATGCAGAACATTGCCGAGAATGCTCGCCGTGGTTTCCGGCTCAGGAATCTCGCTGGGGACGGCGAAGATCGAATCCACATCGATCGACATCGCCAGCTCCGAACCGTTGCGGTCATAGATGACGCCCCGGCGCGGCTCGACGGTGATGGTGCGGCTCTGCTGGCGCAATGCCCGCTGCTCCCAGTCGCCGTAGTGCACACCTGCATCTGCACCAGCCGGAAGCAGACGCCGGCAATCCAAAGGAAGAGCACCCCGGTAAGAAAGATCAGCCGCCGGGTGGGAACCTTGGATTCGGGCTTGTTTCGGCTTGGCAACAGAACTCCGACAGATTAAGTCTGCCTTGAAGGGGCACGGCCTCAGCCATGCCGGCAGTAGGCAGGAAAGACCCCGGCTTTAGCCGCGGAGGGACTTCGCCTTAGAGCGAAGTGCCAACGGCACTCCCTCAGCGGCTGAAGCCGCGTACATTTGCGCTCTGGCGGCACGGCTGAAGCCGTGCCCTTTCAAACCTGTCACGCGCCGCATGTTGTGCCACCAGGCGAACAAAATGGCTATCCCACAATGTGAGACAGCCATTTCGCCGCACCACTTCAGTCTCGCCGGCTCACTGCAATGCTGAAACCACCATGATTCCGGTGGCCTTCGCCATCACCGGGGTACTTGGATCATTGGCGCTCGGTATCCATGAACTCCAGCTGCCCGGCTGCCGGAGGCTGCAAGCCCATCTGCCGGGCCAGCGCATCGATTCGCGACAGGTCGCGCAGCGACGACTCCTCCAGCTTCAGCGCGCGGTTCGATTCCATAATGGCTTCGCGCTCCGACTTGAGCTGCTCAATCTTGTAGCCGTACTCGATGGCGCTGAAGTGTTGCCACACGTAGACCATCGTCGAACATCAGCAGAATGCCGAGCATGACCGCGAACGATGCCAGCTCGCGCCGCCGCTTCGGGATCCACCATCTTCAGCACACGCGAGTTGTCGATGCGCTTGGCGAAATAGATTTCCGGAGTGCCGATGAACATGCCAACCGGCTGCATCGCCGCCTGGCTTGCCTCACTGGGCTCCGACATTGTCATAGTAGGGTACAGAACTCCTGCTGCCATTTCAGCCGCTCCTACTCTGTGTCACTCGGTCTCGTACAGCCTGTGAATATCTCTGCGGAAAATGTGCAAAACTTTCGAAACTCTTCTATAACCTCTCCGCTGCCCGCAGCTTGGCGCTGCGCGAGCGCGGATTGCGATCGATCTCTGCCTCATCGGCCGTCACCGGCTTTTTCGTTAATACCCGGTAAATGCCGTCGCGCGCCCCGTCTCGTAACGCGTCTTTCACAATCCGGTCTTCCAGCGAGTGGAAGCTGATGATCACCAGCCTCCCGCCTGCGCCGCAGGACCCGCGGCGCAGCATCCGCACGAAGCAGCGCCTCAGGTCCTCAAGTTCACGGTTCACCAGAATTCGGAGAGCCTGAAAGGTCCGTGTCGCCGGATGAATCCGCCGCTCAGCCTGATTCATTGGCCGGGCCGCAGCCGATACGACCTGCGCAAGCTGCGCAGTAGTGGTAATCGGCCGCGCCCGAACAATGGCTCTGGCGATTCTCCGCGACCTCCTTTCCTCACCGAATTCGTAAATCGCGTCGGCAAGCTCGCGCTCGTCGAAGCGGTTTACCACTTGTTCGGCCGTCAGCCCCGCTTGCGTATTCATCCGCATATCCAGGGGCCCTTCGGCCTGAAAACTAAATCCGCGCGCCGGATTTTCCAGTTGCATCGAGCTGACGCCCAGGTCAGCCAGCAGCCCATCCGCCGAGCCCGCCGCCACATGCTCGGCCACTTCGGCAAACGACGCATGCACCAGCTCGACGCTCGGCCAGTCCGACTCCCACTCTGTGGGAGGCGACATCAGCCGCTCGCGCGCCCGCTCCAGCGCTGCCGGATCCTTATCGAAGCCAATCAAACGACCCTGTGCGCCGAGGCGTTTTGCGATTTCCCAACTGTGTCCGCCTAAGCCCAAAGTCGCGTCGATATAGGTTCCGCCGCGCCGTACGGCCAGAAATTCGATCGCTGGTTGTAAAAGAACCGGGACATGGCCAAATTCCCTTTCGCCATGTCTGCCCTCTTGAGGGCTGTCGGTTTCTCGAAACTCGTTGTCCATTCACTCCTCGCTCGAGATCGCGAATGGAACCCGCCGCGCTAAATTCCCAACCCGCCCAGGGTCTCTTCATCTTCAGTAGTAAACGGCTCCTGCACTTCCTTGCGGAGTGCTTCCGCGTTTGCAACTTCCAGATGAGTCAACCGTCCGCCCACCGCCACTTCGCCCCGCAAGTCGGCCGACTCGCGAATGATCTGTGGCAGCAGCAGACGACCTTGTCCATCGAACTCCACCGTCTGGCCGTAATAACTGGTGCGCTTCAGCAACTTCTCTTTCGCCGGATTGAACGTGGGCAGCGCCGCCAGCTTGCGCTCGATCGCCTCCCACTCTTCCATGGGATAAACTTTGGCACTCTTGCCGTCCCAGCTCGTTATGTAGAATTGCGTTCCATAACGCTCGTCGAGCAGACGCTTGAATTCCGCCGGCACCTTGAGGCGCCCTTTGTCGTCGAGCCGGGTTAAATGCGTGCCGCGAAACATCGGCGCTTACATCGTTTCTCGGGAGAGGAGGTCACTGCGGTTCCGCTCCATGTGGCTGCTTCGATCTGGTTGCGAGTCGCGTTGGGCGAAAGGAACCATGTAGAACCGACAGCATCCACGAGAGCGGCTTTGCTACTGTTTTGCTGATCGGCACTGGATCAATCGGCTTTACCACTCTCTCCCACTTCTTACCACTTGACACGTATGGTACGCCTAAACATTTTGCTGTCAAGGGGAAAAGTGCACTTTCGTGGAAAAGTTAATCGTTGGCGGTCATTCCGGGACGAGGAATGGGGTCGATTCAGCGGAGCAACCCAGCTAATTGGGTTTACTGGATTGGTGCGGGGGGAGGCCTCTGGATCTACTTCGACTGACTTGTTCGTTGACAACGAATGACCGCGGGCGTCTGCCGAATCTGCGACAGCGCCAGAATCTTTCTGCCTGGCATCACCGGGCCGAGCAGGAGGAAAGCCAGAAACAGCAGCCAGAACAGCCGGAAACTTGCCGCGGGATTCGCCCACCATTCTTGCATGTACTCGCTTCCATTGCCTCGGCGATTCTGTATTTCCGCCTTCCAACCCGATGGTTCCGCTTGACGCTAGGTATGCTTGGGCCGGCGCACCAGCGATTCCGCGATCAGCGCAATCAAGGCCAGCACTGCGGCCGTGTAAAACGCCATCTGATAATTGTGGTACTTGTCGTACAACTTGCCGCCAATGCGCCCTCCGAGAAGACCGGCTACACCCCAGGCAGTGAACAGCAGTCCGTAGTTGATGCCTACGTTCTTGGTGCCCCAGAAATCGGCTGCGGTCGCCGCGTTGACTGAAAGCTGGGTACCGTAGCACCAGTACACAACGAACAACATGACGAACAGCGCTGCCACGTTGCCCCCTACCTGATACCTGGATCCGGCGCATTCTCGGGTCTCCAGGATGCGCCGAGGGCTGTGTTTATCAGTGTTCTACTTAGATTTTGATACTCTGACACTTACCTAACTTTTGGTGAAGTAAGTGTCGGAATGCGCAGATCGCCTCGAAATCTAAGAATCTCCTGTAATCATGCTGGTCTCACGCACTTCGGTGGCGTCTATTTCTTTCGCGAATTTCTGCAAGTGCTGCAATTGCGACATGTTCTCGCCCAACAACTAGTTTATCCCAGGCGCAACCGCCGCTATACCGTTCCCCAGATGATGCTGGCCCTGATCTACCCCATTGTGCTGGGCCTGGATCGCCTCGAAACCGCGTCATTCCTGCGTTCCAACGGCACCTTCCAGTACCTGACCGGTCTGCCCAGCTTCCCTGATCCGCAAACGTTGCGCCGCTTTCTACTCCATGCACCGCCACAGTTCTGGGAACAGCTTCATCGCGTAAACGATCGACTGCTGCAAAAGTTCATCCACCTACCCGACCACCGTTCTCGCCTGATCTTCGACCTCGACAGCACCGTGGTCACCGTCTTTGGACATCAGGACGGGGCCGAAGTCGGCTACAACCCGCGTTATCGCGGCAAGCGTTCTTACAACCCGCTGCTGTGCGTGGAAGCCAACTCCACCTACCTCTGGGATGCCGAACTGCGCGCCGGCAACGCCGGAACCTGGGACGGCAGTCCCCAACTGCTCGATACCTGCTTCGCCAATGTTCCTCCTGATATCCGCGAGCTGCGGGTGCGGGCCGATGCCGGTTTCGGTTTGAATCCCGTTTTCGACGCCCTCGAATCTCGGCCCGCCGAGTATGCGGTTGTGGCCCGCATGACCCCGGCTTTGCAACGCCTGCTGCCGGGACTGCGCTACACCCAGGTCAACCGCCATTGGGAGATGGCCGATTTCCAACATCGTCCGCAGAGTTGGTCGCGGGCCCGTCGTTTCGTGGTCGCGCGCCGCTTCCTTTCCGCCGAGGAGAAGCAACCCACCCTGTTCGCTTTGGGCCGTTATGTCTATCGCGCCTGGGTCACCAATCTCTCGCTCACTCCGCTGGGCGTCTGGCACTTCTACGACGCGCGGGCCGCCATCGAGCCGCGCCTCGGCGAGTTGCTGGAGGATTATGCGCTGCGCAAAATCCCCACCCGCTCGTTCGAGGCCAACGCTCTGTTCTTAGAAATCATTCGCCTCGCCTACAATCTCGTCACCGCCTTCCAATGGCTCTGTCTGCCCGATCCCTGGCAACGGCTGACCCTCTCTAAGCTGCGCTACAAACTCTTTTTGCTGCCCGGCGAACTCACCCGCCCGCAGAATCGTCCCATCCTGCGATTGCGTGAATCCTCCATGTTGCAGGCGCTGGCCGACGACATCCTGCGCCGGACCAACCAACTTCGCCCTCTGATACTCTGAAACCGTCGTTTTCACGCCGGATCTGAGTGATACAGAATCGGCATGGCCACCATGGAAATGCCGATCATCAAGCGTAAGACGTTGATGCGGCCCAGGTGGTCCGACATCCATCCCGACAGGATGCGCCCGGAGGCGTTGCCGACCGCGCCGACGACCAGGCCGAAGGAAGCCAGGGTAATGCTGGGTATGCCCACGCTCTTGGCAAACGGCACCAACTGGCTGATCACCATCAAGCCGGCCGCGCAGCCGAACGCGTAAGCAATCCACATAAAGTAGAAGGTCGGCGTGCGCAGCATTTCTCCCGGCGTGAAGTCATAGGTGCTGGCCGCAGCCTTGGAACTGGGAGCCGGAGTCCAGCCTGCTGGCCGGTATCCGGCGGGAGGGTTTTTCAGCAGGAAAGCGCCAATGACCGTCATCACAAAGAAGATCACACCCAGGACCTGGAAGGTGGTGCGCCAGCCGAGGTTCGGAATGAGATAGCTCGCAGCCAACGGTCCAAAGATCGCCGATCCGGCGCCATACCCGCCAACCGCCAATCCGACAGCCAAGCCACGCTTGTCGGGAAACCACTTGGCCATGACAGGAATCGGCGTCGCATACCCGAAGCCGTTACCCAACCCGCCAATCACTCCGAAGCAAATGAAGAGGTAGGTCAGGCTGCTGGTGTAGGAACATAGAAAGAAGCCCAGGCTTACCAGCACAGCGCCGGTTAGCGAGATCCAGAAGGGGCCTAACTTGTCCTGTAGCCGGCCGGCAACAATAAATGTCAGAGCGAACACCACCACAGCGATGGTGAATACCGTCGAGGTATCGGCGCGCTTCCAGCCGAATTCTTTTTCCAACGGAGCCACAAACACGCTCCAGGCATAAAGGGTGCCCAGGGCGAGGTTCATTAGTAGGCCGCCGACGACCCGCCACCACCGATTGAGCCTTGTGCTGCCGACTTCGATTGTGTCTGTCCTGCTTGTAGCTGCTGAGCTAATCTCATCGCTGCCTTCGAAAGGCGTGGAGTGCTGCCTAGCTTCCTCTTTCAACCGCGCCTGTTCGGACGCGCGTTGTTGTCGCCGTAGCTGTTCCTGGTACGCTGGTGCTTCGGCTTCCTTTCGCTCACGCTTCTGCTGTTCCAGTCGGGCTTTTTCTGTTAACCTCCGCTCTTCCTGCAGGCGTGCCATCTGGGCCGCCTCACGCTGCCGTTCAAGTTCGTCCTGACGTTCTTTTTCCTCATCCGCTTTGCGCTTGCGCTCCTCTTCCTCGGCCCGCGCCGTCGCCGCAGCGCGTTCTGCATCCTTAATGGCAGTCAATCGCGCGGCTAAATCGGCGGATTTGCGCTCCTCTTCGTCGGTTCGCGCCTGCTCTGCAGCTCGTTGCGCATCCACAACAGCAACCAATTGTTCAGCAATCGCTGCGGAAGCTGCAGCAGGCGGCGAAAGGACAGGCTGCTCCACGCCTATAGCCCGGAGCAGTATCTTTAGTCCTCGTGCATAATCGGCCCTGAAATCGATCTGCTGTAGGCGGGCAAGGCGGAAGGGCACCTTGCAATCGCGGTAAAGGACTGGAATGACGCGCTTGCCCTCGTTCAGGGCAAACGAGACCTCGTCGCGAACATTCTTGGAATTGACCGACACAGGGGAGAGGATCACCAGCATTCGGGGAGAAGCGTTCAATGCCTCTTCCACCGCGCTGTCCCACTCCGCCCCGGGCTCAATGTCAATCTGATCGATCCAGACGTTCGCCCCTGCCGCCTTCAGGTCTTCGGCGAGCTTCAGCGCAAACTCGGAGTCTTCCCGGCAGTAGCTGAAGAAGGCGGTTTGTGCTTCGTCAGAAGGCATCGGTTACTTGGCCTCACCTTGTGCAAAAGTCTGGGACCACATCTGCGACATTGTAAGGACGGGTGACCCGCGAACGCTCACAAGTTTTCACCACTCACTCTTCACCGGTTAAGTAGCGCCGAAGGCTACCTGAGGTACCACTATTTGCGATTCATTCGCTCTCGCCACAGATCGATTGCTTTTCTTGTCGCAAGCTTTGTCTCTTCTTCTCTCTGGGCTTGACGGGCCTCGAATCCTTGAGGACGTTTCAACATCCACTCATCCACAGCCGATCTGAGCTTCTGGATGTGTTCATCACCCAGTTCGCTGCGGCCAAGCCTCCAGGCTTCTACCACTGCGTGCGTCAACTCCTGTTCGCGGTTCTCTCTTTCAGCCTCCCACTTTTCGTCTAACTGCTCTTCCGTCGCAGCGGTTCGGGACGTCAGAACCGACAGCCGCGCGCCCTTTCCGCAGCAGCTTTACGATCGCGCTCCTCTTCCTCGATTCGCGCCTGCTCTGCAGCTCGTTGCGCATCCACAACAGCAACCACCTGCTCTGCAATCACTGCTGAAGTCGCAGCAGACTGCGAGGAGGCAGGCTGTTCCACGCCAAAAGCCCGGAGCAATATCTTCAGTCCTCGTGCATAATCGGACCTGAAATCGATATAGTTGATCAACTCCAATTGCAGCGGAATCTCACAGTCGAGATACAGGGCTGGGAGGACTTTCTTTCGCTTGCGAAGCGCCCGCGAGATTTCGTTCTGCACGTTATCCGAGCGGACGGCACCAGGAGAAAGCAGCACTACCATTCGAGGCGAGCGTTCCAGAGCGTCCTCAACCGCCCGCGTCCAAGCCTCGCCATACTCGATGTCGAGCTGATCGATCCAGACGTTCGCTCCGGCAGCCTTCAGGTCCTCCGCAAGTTTCAGTGCGAAGTCGGAATCTTCGCGGCAGTAGCTGAAGAACGCAGTTTGGGATTCGGAAGGCATCACGATGTCGAGCTCATATTCTCACGAAAAAGCTGACAGATTGTAAGCTGATTTTACCTATTGCGGGATTTCGCCGTTTGGGCCGGTGGTTGTCTGGGTTGGCCCCGCGCAATTCCGCTAAAATTTACGCATGGACGAAGTTGAGCCGGTGCTGAGCACACAGGAAGCAAAGTGGAAGCGATTCGAGAAGCTCGTTTACGAGATCCAAAAAAGCTTCGCAGGTACAACCGCAACCGTTACTCATAAAGACTACATTTTGGGTGTGGACTCAAAAGTCGAGCGCGAAATCGACGTCAGCATCAAGCAGCAAGTCGCACAGTTTGCGATTCTCGTTGTCATCGACTGCAAAGACTACGCCGTACCAGTCGATGTGAAAAGCGTTGAGGAATTTGCTGGCCTAGTCGAGGATGTCAGAGCAAACAAGGCTGTGATGGTTTCGAGCAACGGCTTCACACCGGCCGCGGTAAGCGTTGCGAAGAACAAGGGTATAGACACGCTGTGTTTGATTGACTCGAAGGGCGTTGACTGGAAAACTTTCATAACCGTTCCACTGCTGATCGAAGACACATCTATTGATCAGTATTCGCTTAGCATCTCTGGCGTCGGTCATTGTGTACTCCCATATGCTCCTGAGGAATTGGCCGAGCTCCAAATGCAAGCCGAAGACGGCACATCTCTTGGGACTCCCCTAAGAGTCATGCACCGCAAGTGGAACAAGGAGCAAATACCTCACGAACCTGGCATCCACGACGTCGAATTGGGAAAGCAGGTCAATGTTGAATACCGCGGCGTGAAATCGAGGATAGATATAACTGCGCATGTCGTGGTGAAACGAAACTTCTACCTCGGACCATTGCAAGTCTTTACTCAGGGTTTTCATGATGCGCAGACAGGTTCGCTAATCACAAACAAGCTCAGAACCGATTCGATCGATGCCGGCGCAATCGCACGAGGCGAAGTGCCGGGTTGGAAGAAACTCGATGTTACCGATGCCTCGACTGTCCGTGCAATGATGAAACTGGACGTCTCCTCTGCTTATGGCGACAAAGACGACTTTGAGAATGAAACTCCTGGTGGAGCTGACTTTGGCAACGACGAGCGGCAATAGGGACAGATTGACGTTAAGAGGGATGGATAGGCGCCCTGTCTAGACAGATACTCACTGGCCACGGGACACAACGATCTGTCTTCCCATTTCGGGAATCTCTACCACCTTCGTAACCTCGGGTCCTCGCTTTTCCCGTGCGGGTCACGTCAGCAACCCATAAACTGTCTTCGAGGACACCGACGAGTGTCCTTGCGGGGCGAATCCCGCTAAGGGCAAGAAAACGCTTGACGCACATGTGCGTTTTGTGGATAATCGCCCTTGCCGTGACAGGGCTGCTATTCGTCCGTTTCTTGGAACGTTACTTTGAACGTCCGCGCTCTAGCGACGTATTCGGCTCCAGCTTTTTGCCAGTGGGTATCGCCGAAAACGTCCTCATAGGTGATCTCCGCGATAGCATTCAGCGAGATCACTCCCGTTACTATTCCCTGAGCCGTTTCCTTGGTCAGAAATTCAATAAAGTGGGGACTGGAGATTGTCTGTCCGGCTCCGGGGCCGATGGTTACGGGCAGTATTTGGTGTCCGTAAGGATCCGTGGGAACGCCAGGTATTTCGAGAATCAGAGAAATTATGCAGTGAATGGCGCGGGTATTCCCATGGTTATGGAATCGACAGTTGACCGCGCTGTCCTTAAACTCTGGGCTGTCTCCGAATGTAAGGCTGATTCCATCAATCAAAACGTCCGCCCGCTGGGAAACCTCCAATGCTTGTCTAGCTGTCCGATGCTGGGCATACAGGAATGCCAGCCCGATAAGTCCTACTGCCACGCCTCCGATGGTCACGCGCAAATACCAGCGATAAAGAGAATCCTGCTTGGGATCGTAGGGGTTGTATTGTTCGGGGCTGCACTTTGGTGTCTGTACGGGCCGCGTGGAGGGGTCGGTAGTGCCGTTGTCGGCGTGCTGCTGGCTGGGTTCAGCCTCCCCTTTATGGACTCCTTCCTGTTTGGCGGGTGTCTGTGGTTTTATGACGCTCTGCATTGCAGATAGCAACAGCACAGAAATAAGCAAGAGGTGCATAATTTGAGGATGGCGAAGAAGAAAGCAGAATACACCGAAGGCGATAAAGCAAGGGAAAACTTTGAACGCTTCACCACCGCGATACTCCAAGTTCCAAAGGCTGGAACGAAGAGAACGGCGAAGGCGAAGCGTAAGGTTACGGCCCGCAAAAAGAGCGGCAAGAACAAGGGCTAGAACGGTTCTTCTTGCCCCGTCCCTGCCGACGAATGGTGGAGCGAGTCAACTCCCTTGCCCGTCAGTTGGGCATAGGTCAAACGCTTTCCGGCGACTTGGGACATAGCCAGAGCGAAGCGGTCGGCATCGTTTAGCGGGTTGTCTTTGGTTGCACGATTGTTGAACCTAAACACCTGTTCGTTAAGGTAACGGTCAAGATGAAACGGCTCGACAGCAACGTAAGTACCCCGAAGGGTTCTCTTCAGGAGACTCCAGAAATTCTCTATGCCCTGCGTGTGGACGGCTCCGCGCACGTACTCACGGGCATGGTTCACAACTTCGTGGATAAGCTCAGATTCGCCCGCTGCGAATCGGTAGCTTGCGGCATCGTCGGTATAGAGCTTGCTGCCCGGAGCGATCTGGTTAAGGATGGCGCTCTGCAAAGTCTCACGGCGCGTATTTGGAACGACCTGAGCCCTAACCTTGCGAGCTTCCCTGTCCAGTATTCCAGCGACCGCAGTCTTGCCAGTATAAGTATCACCACGCCGCTGCTGCCCACGCCGCTGCTCTACCCTTCGCCTGCGGTCTTTATGCATCCGCATCGGATTCGGCCCGACATAGGTTTCGTCGCTTTCGACTTCGTCTCCGGGGCCACCGAATGTACCTCCGGGCAGTTCCTTCATTGCTTCCCGGATGCGGTGAAGCATGAACCATGCGGTTTGCTGACGGACGCCGATAGCTTTACCAAGTTCATAGCTACTCACCCCGTTCTTGCAGTTAGCCAGCATCCAGAAAGCAACCATCCACTTATCAAGACTGATGGGCGAATCTTCCATCACAGTTCCAACTTTGACGGTGAACTGCTTCTGACAGACGTAGCAGAACCAGATGCGCCGCGTTTTGATGAACGAGTGCTTCGCCTTCCCGCAACGTGGACAGGTAATGTCCCCGCCAACCCAGCGCATCTTGACGGCATAGTCGAAAGCACGGTCAGCGTCGGCGAAGTAGGCGATTGCGTCTTGCAAAGTCTTTGGTTCGTTAAGCATGAAGAAATGGTACGCTAAATTCACATGTGCGTCAAGCGTTTTCTTGCCCCGCTAAGTTCTTTGAAATGACGATTTTGCCTTTAAGCCTTGCGGGCTCAGGAATTTGCGGACCAACGTGCGCTATAACTGAGAAAACAAACGATTTCGCAAAACACTTTTCGCGAATAATCGGGATTATCGGACGCGTCAGTGGGTTTGGCGGGCGGTGGAACTGCAGGTCCCTCGACTCCGCTACGCTGCGCTCGGGATGACACCCCAAGAAAGAGGGAAGGCGACGAGCGAGAACCAAAAGCGTGCTCAACTCCTTTGATTCCAAGATTTTGCCTGTAAGTCTTACGGGCTCAAGATTTTGCGGACCAACTTTTCCGCCGACCCAATGGAATCAAGATTTTACGAGCAGGTCGGGGTGGGGTACCCAAGCCAACCTGGGCAACTGCCAAGCTGGCAACTGACGACCAGCAGCCAACAATGGGGACAGGTTCTGCGAAATCAGTGAGCTGAAGCACAAACAGGGTCTTGGATTTCGCTCGTTAACGGCTGCAGTTCGCCATTACGATAGCTCGAATGCCGAGAACGCTGAACTCACGCAGTGTGGTCCGGCCGCTACGCGCAATCGCGTTCGCCGTGCTGACGTTACCCGCCGCTTGCCTTGCACAGAGCGCTCCAGTAGCCGCCGTTCCTGAAGCCAATCCCGCTCGACCGACGGTTTCTACCCCGGCGACGCTGACGCCGGTCGGGTATCTCCAATTCGAAACCGGCGCGCTCTTCGCGCAGACCTCGCCTGAGTTCTCGAACCTGGCGAACATGAACAACGTGACCAAGCTGACGGTCCATCCACGACTGCAGTTCATCCTTTTGGTGAACCCCGTTGCCGGCGCAACCGGCGAGGTCAACGACACGGCCTTTGGCGGGCTCTCCGTCGGGTTTCAGGCAGTCCTGCTGGGCACCGGAGACGCCAACACTACCCTGGCGGTCAGCTATCTGCACGAGGCGGTGAGTTCCACCGTGCCTGACACCGACATTGGTACGCCGACGAACTCGGGACTCGTGCTGTTGAGCACCAACGCGGCCAAGTTTCATTTCGACATCAATGGACTCTTCAACCAGCAGACCGTCGACAACGTCAGTCGCACGCAGTATGGGCAGACTCTGTCGGTCTCGCATCCGTTGTGGAAGTTGACTGGGCAAGGTGAGATTTGGCACTTCACCCAGCCTTTCCTGCACAGCGACGCCGTCGGGCTGCTGTGGGCGCTGTCGTACTCGGCGCGGAAGAATCTCGTGTTTGACGCCGGCTTTGAACATGGGCTTACCAGCACGTCAACGCAATGGGAAGAGTTCTTTGGATTCACCTATCTGCTGCCGCATCGGCTTTGGAAAGGCCACTGAGGGTTGGCGAGCAGCCAAACCGGATTCAACCCGGAGCGCTGTTTTCGGGGGGTTACGCCAGGCAGAGAAGCTGCATATAATAAAAAGAGAGGAGTGTACCGTGTTCCGCCATGTCGCCCAGCTTCGCTTAGCCAACCGAGTCCGTCTCGGTGGCGTGTGCTTTGGCGAGCGGGCAACCTGGTCGCGGGCCATCTCTGCCCGTGCGGACTCGAAGTTCGCTCCCTGCATGGCGCGTCCTAATCTCTTCTCCGGCGACTAGTTCCCTGCCATCAACTCACGCGCGATCCGGCTACCTCTTCGCGATTCTTTCCGCGAATTCTTCCAACGCCGGTCGCAGGCCCGGCAATCCGCACCTCCGCGTGCCCCAGCCTTTCACAGGAGAACACCATGGCCACCGAAACTCTCACCCACGCTGCCGAGTCCCACATTGCGGGACATAATGTCGCCGGACCCAAAATCATCACGCCGCTTCCCGGCCCAAATGCGAAGCGCATCCTGGAGGGCGACGAACGTTACATCTCGCCGTCGTACACGCGATCGTATCCGCTGGTGGCAAAGCGCGGTCGCGGCTGCATCGTCGAGGACGTTGACGGCAACGAGTTCCTCGACTTCGCCGCCGGCATCGCCGTCACCTCGACCGGACATTGCCATCCCGAAGTCGTCGCCGCCATCCAGAAGCAGGCGGCTGAGCTGATCCACATCTCAGGCACCGACTTCTATTACGAGTCGCTGGTCACGCTGGCCGAGCGCCTGTCGAAGGTCGCGCCCATGAAGGGGCCGCATAAGTTCTACTACGGCAACTCGGGCGCCGAGGCGATCGAAGCAGCGCTGAAGCTGGCGCGCTATCACACCAAGCGACAGCAGGTGATCGCGTTCCTTGGCGCGTTTCACGGACGCACCATGGGCGCGCTCTCGCTTACTGCATCGAAGCCGCAGCAGAAGCGCCGGTTCTCGCCGCTGGTTCCGGGCGTGACGCACGTGCGCTATCCCGATGTTTATCGCGGATGCGTCGGTGGCCCGCAAGAGGCCGAGGCGTTCGCGCTGGGATGCGCGCGCTACATCGAAGACAAGCTCTTCAAGACCGTGCTCGCTCCCGAGGAGGTTGCGGCGATCTTTGTCGAGCCAATCCAGGGCGAAGGCGGCTACGTCGTCGCGCCTACTGTCTTCATGCAGGAGCTGCGTCGCATCTGCGACCGTCACGGCATCTTGCTGGTCGTGGACGAAGTGCAGTCAGGCGCAGGCCGCACCGGCAAGTGGTGGGCGGTCGAGCACACCGGCGTGGAGCCCGACATAGTCTGCATCGCCAAGGGGATCGCCAGCGGCATGCCGCTAGGCATCACCATGTCGCGCGCCGAGATCATGGACTGGGTTCCCGGCTCGCACGCCTCGACCTTCGGCGGCAATCCGGTCTGCATCGCCGCAGCGCTGGCCACGATGGACGTGCTGGAACGCGAAGGCATCAGGAACGCCGAGTTGGTCGGCGATCACATGATGAAGCGGCTGGCCGACTGGCCGGAGCGCGTTGACCTGGTCGGCGACGTTCGCGGGCGAGGGCTGATGATCGGCGTCGAAATCGTGACCGACAAGAAGGCGCGCACTCCGGGTGGAGCCGAGCGCGATCGCATTGTCGAGCTGGCCTTCGAGCGCGGACTGCTGCTGCTGGGCTGCGGTCCCAACACCATCCGCATCGCGCCGCCACTCATCGTGACGAAGGAGCAGGCCGACATCGCCATGGACGTGCTTGAAGAGTGCATCGCGCTCGCGGCGAAGGAGCATCACGGCAAGAAGGCTACCCAGGGACAGCCGGTCGGCTCATAGTGGAAGCGATGTTTCATTCAAGCCCAGGATCGCCGGCTCCTGGGCTTTTGTTTTTCCGCCATCATTTGGAATGGCAATTCGTGAACCCGTAGAATATCTTGGGAATCCAATTGCCGGTTGGTCTTTCGCGATCCCACTACAAGCAAGGAGATATCATCATGGCCACTTCCATTCCTGAGAACTACATGCCGTTGTTCAGCAAACCAGTCTTCGGTTTTCTGACGACGCTCATGCCTGACGGCTCACCTCAGACTCAGCCCGTGTGGGTGGACTACGACCACGGCAGTGTCATCGTCAACTCGGCCCTCGGCCGGCAGAAGGACAAGAACATGCGGCGCGATCCGCGTGTGGCCATCACGCTGATGGATCCCGATAATCCGTATCGCTACCTGGAGATTCGCGGCAAGGTTACGGACATCACACAGGACGGCGCCGCCGCGCACATCGACAAAATGGCGAAGAAGTATCTGGGCAAGGACAAGTATCCGTTTGCCCAGCCTGGCGAACAGCGCGTGCTGTACAAGATCGAGCCGGAAAAGATCCACACCATGGGCTAGGGGCTGGCGGCTGCCGCCGGACTCGATCGTATTCAATAAATCGCGATGCTATAAGTCGGATTGAAGGGGCAACAGCCCTCAACAATGGTCACTGTGCCGTCCTGTTGCGTATATCCGATCCAATCATCAAAGTGCGGGATAATAAATGTCGAAAGAGCGAACACTAAGTTGTGCACCTGTCGGGGGTACATCTGCACGCCAAAATCCTCTGCGGGATGAAAGGTCTGAGTAAGGGCGCTCCCATCAAACTGAAGCACGCCGATTCCGCCCAGGAAATACCTGCCCCCGGAGGCAAGCACGTAAGATCCGGACTGATCCCATGTGATGGTGTTCAGGTCCATCGGAGAACCCCCCCGGGGTCGTGTGGGCCGTATGTGGGGGTGAATGGCGCGGACAAAACAGGACTGATACTTTTGTCACTGTTTATGCTGTAAATCTGCACCTGGTACGCTACGACGTAGAAGTTCCATTGCCCCAATGTACTCGCGAGATACTTTCCATCGGGCGAGACTGCCAAGTCACCGGAGCAGAGACTTTGAGGTACCGCATAAGTTGCGGCGAGAGAGAACATTCCATCGGAGCTACGCGAGTAGGAATAGATATTGCCTATGCTCGATTTCGAGCAGGTCTGGACGAATGCGGTCGCGCTATCGGGGGTGAATACCGCTTGCAACGGCATTTCGCCGTCGGGTGTGGCTATGCTGCCCACCGCTTCCGAAGAGCCATCGCCCGTGTATATCACTACTCCGGGTGTGAGACTGCTGTCGATGGGACCACCAAGGTAGACATTCGAACCGCCAGGATCGAGCGTGAGGAAATAGTAGTACCGGGGTGCCAGGCAGCGTAATACTGTTGCTGAATGTGGTGGAGTAGTCTGCGTTCACCGAATACGACCGAAGATAGGTGTGCGTTTCGTAAGACTCGAAGGTAAACAGTAAGGGCACCTTTGGCGACGCAGTGAAGACTTGGGCCGCATCCATGGAGTGAAAGGGTGCTACGGGAAGGCTTATCACCGACCCGTCGCTCTGGATCTGGGCAGGCGGTGCATAAGGGCTAAAAACCACGTTCCTCGCCGGCTGAGGATTCACCGTGATGCTGAGCCCGGCTTTGGCACTCGCTGTGGGCTGGCTGTCGGACACCTGCAAGGTAAAGTATGAGATGCCATCGCCGGTTGGTGTACCAGAAATCGCACCGGAAGTGGCGCTCAAAGTTAAGCCACTCGGCAAGCTTCCACTGGCAACGGACCAGGAGTAGGGAGGGAAGCCTCCGGTTGCATTCGCGACAGCGGTATAGGACACTCCCGCTGTACCGGACTGAAGCGAAAGGGTTGTGACCTTCAACTGGTCAGCGGTGTTAATGGAAAGCGCCGCATTCGCGATGTGTTGAGGGTTCGCCGAGTCCGCTACCTGCGCGGTGAAGTTGGAAGTGCCTGACGCCGTAGGCGTGCCGGAAAGTAGGCCCGCAGTAGTCAAGCTTAGTCCGGTAGGCAAAGTTCCGGACATTATCGTCCATTTGTAGGGCAGCACACCGCCGGTTGCGCCCAGCGCTGCAATGTAGGGATAAGCGACTGATGCTGAGGCCAGCGTTTGGGTAGTGATCGCGAGCGGCGGGGGCGGAGCCGAATTTGACGAATTCCCCCCACATCCCGCGAGCAACAAGACCAAAGCAAATGCAAGTGCAAGGGCTGGGAACTTTAGCACGACGACCTCCATTCCCCGGGGGCAGCGCGCTTGCAATGTACTTCAAAAATATGACCCTTGGAATGGCTCAAAGGTGACGTCGGCAAGGCAAAATGGAGGACCCTACTCCAACCCCGATCCGAGGCTATTCTCGTCCGGTTTTTGAAATCCATAGGGGCAATGCCTGCAGCCTGTCTCGCAGCAGTAGCCACGGTTTCGCAGGTAGTGCGCGGTGAAGACCATCAGGCCGTTCTCGATGTAGTAGTCCACGCCTTCGACGAGCGGCGGCGTGTTCACTGTGCTGCCGCCTCGCGAAGCATTGGAGACGGCACAGCGTCGACTGGGACGCCATCGCAGAAGCTGACGAACCGGCCTGAGATGGCGGGCACGCGTTCGCCGGGCACGATGATTCCCACCAAATTGAGCGGGTCGGCGGCCGAGATCGTCACTGTTTCACCACTTACCGGCCGATTGCGCATGGCGCGCAGCGACTCGACTGCTTCCGGCAACGCGAACTGTTCGCCAAGAAAGCCGTTCACGAACCGTCCACCGCGGACTTCGCCGCGATCTTCCAGGCGGCGAAATGCGATGAGCAGTTCACGCCACTTGGGCAGGTTCGACTCGCGCGCCAGCACCTCACGAAAGACGACGCCATAACGCCGCAGCAGCATCCAGCAGGTGGCCTCGACTGCTTTGTGCCGATCGCTTGGCGGATCCGTGTAGAGCAGCGACCAGCGTCCGGCGGTGTTGCGGGGCTTCGCAATCCTTGGTGAGCCGCATTCGAGCCATTGCGCCGGTGCGGGTTGATCAGCGCGCGCAGATTTTGAAATCCATCCGCCGTGACCAGCCCGGCAGCGACCAGCTCCCACAGCGCAGTTTCAACTTCCGCTTTCGGCTTGCCGGTTCCGCGCACCATGTCGGCAAAGAACGACGCCCCACGCCGGCGCAAGAATTCAAGCACCGCACGGCCTGATGGAGTGAGCAGCTCTTCCTGGCGCTGGTCGCTTTCAGCACTGCGCGGCTGCATCCAGTCGGCATCTTCGCGCACGAACAGGGTAATGGGCGCCACACTGGTCGGCACTACACGCCGCCGGCTCTCGCCTGCGTCTTCCAGCGTCGCCGGATGCGGCGACAACCGGCCCCATCCCACGGCGCCGGTGAGGCATAGCTGATCGAGTGCCGCCGGATCGTAGTTGTTCACGCGAGCGGCTAACACGCACTTCTCCCACGCATTCGCCGGGATTTCGAAACCCTGCAACTGACGCACGACCTCCAGCAATCCGCGCTCGCCTGCGGCCTGCGATTGCGGAGCTACATGCTGCCAGCGCAACAGCCATCGCATGTATTGCGCCGCTGTCATCGGTTCGACTCTGCTTGCGTAGTGTAGCGACGGTGAGGTGATGAATGCGCGCCAGCAACCGCCGTTCGCACCATTCGCAGTTGTGCGGATCGTTGCCCGTAGCATTGCCGGTGAAGTTGCCGCGCAGCACGGTGCCGCTGGCTTCGAGACGCAACAACGATTGCTCGATCTCGGCGGAAGCGAGTCCCACAAGGTGGGACAGAGCCGCCGATGTTGTCGGGCCGGAATGCATAATCCAGCCATTCACCATGGCTCGCAGGGCGTCGTCTCGTGAGGCACTGCGCACGGGCAATTCTGGTGGCGCAACCTCAAACTGCGCCTCGGGAAAGATCATTGCGAAGTCGGCAGCGAGCTCCGAGGCAACGTAGTATCGCCGCTCGCCGACTCTCGCTCGTACGACGCGCCAGCTCTCCAGCAACTCGGCGAGATACGGTACCCAGCCCAACGTGGCACGCTGCCAATCCTCATCCGCCAACGTCTTCGGGCAAGGCGACCAGCGTCTGCAACGCATCGTGCAATTCGTCGGCATCGCGCACCTCGGGACGCGCCTGCTCGCGGACGTGCGCGATCGCCTCCTGATCAAGTCGTCCAACTTCGTTCAGCACCGCCTCGGGCAACATGCGACGCAACTGCACCGCGCGCGCCCGGCGCTCTTCCAAAGGAGCGTCATCGAGGAAGGCATACGGGTTCGCGTTCAGGATCTCGTGGGCAAACTGCGAAGGCACCGGCGTATCGACGGCCAGCGTGCGAATGCTTCCGTCATGAATTCCGGTGAGCACGCGGCGCAGACCGTCGATATCCATCGCTTCGGTGAGGACATCCTTCATCACCTCGTCGATGAGCGGGTGATCGGGAATCTTGATATCGCCCTCGATGTTCTCAAAGCACGCGGCCACGTCGGGGAAGACCGACGCGAGAAGATCGTCGCTGCGAATGCGCTGAATCTGCGGCGGAACTTTCTTGCCGCCCTGAAAGCGCAACAGCGCCAGCGATCGGTTGGCGTCCCAGCGCCAGCGCGTCTTGAAGATGGGCGAGGCCAGCGCGGCCTGCTCCAGGATCTCGCGGAAGGTTTCCAGTTGCAGGAAGTGGAAGACGTCAGCCGAGCGGAAAACTGTGCTGCTCAGCCAGCGAGATGTTCAGCCCATTATCAGTTGCAGAGGCTTGCAACTCAAAGTTGAACGAGCGGCAGAAGCGCTTGCGTAGCGCCAGTCCCCACGCCTTATTCACGCGCGCGCCGAAGGGAGCATGGACGATCAACTGCATGCCGCCGCCTTCGTCGAAGAAGCGCTCGGCAATGATCGTCTGCTGGGTGGGCACTTCGCCCAGCACCGCGCGGCCGGTGACGATGTACTCGACCAGTTGCTCGGCGCCGGCATCGTCGAGCCCGCATTCTGTCCTTCAGCCACGCGACGGCGTTTTCGACCTCGGCGGAGGAGCCGATGCCGCGCAGGCGGGACTTGGGCTTTGGCAGAAGACTCGGGGACTGAAGTCCCCTTGGGGGAAGAAATAGGCCTCTGCTCGGCACTTCTGAAGTCACTCGTAGAATCGCAGATTTCACCGGGCTGAAGCCCGCTGCTTCCACAGTCCTTCACCGGGGGATCCTGCTCGAATGCTACCCGAGGCACTGCCAAAGGTGCGGTGTTGGGCAGCATCGCGCTTAGCTTCTCGCGCAAATCTCCCACATGGTGGGATAGCTCCGCCGTGCGTCCCGGCGCCTCGCCGCGCCAGAACGGAATGCTCGGCGGCGCGCCGTGAGCGTCTTCCACCAGCACGCGGCCGCTGTTCGACTCCACACGCGCGATGCGCCATGAGGTATTGCCCAGCAGCATGATGTCGCCGGCGTTGCTCTCTACCGCGAAGTCTTCATCGAGTGTGCCGACAACGATCTCGTCGGGCTGCGCGACGACCGAGTAGAGTGCCGTCTCCGGAATCGCGCCGCCGCTGGTGATCGCCGCCAGCCTCGCTCCACGACGCGCGCGCAACCGGCGGTTCACCTGATCGCGAAACACGTAGGCACCGTATCGCCCACGCTTGGCGGCGATGCCCAGCGACAGCATGTCGAGGATGCGGCCGTACTCCTCGCGCGTGAGATCACGATAGGGATAAGCGCGCGCAGAGATTCTCAAACAGCGCATCTTCGTCCCACTCCTCGCAGCAGCACATGGCTACAATCTGCTGCGCCAGGATGTCGAGCGGCGCAAGCGGCACTTCGAGCCGATCGAGATCGCCGTGGCGAATGGCACGAATGGTCGCGGCGCACTCGACCAGGTCGTCACGCGTGGTGGCGAAGAAGCGGCCTTTGGGAACGGCTCCGCGCCAGTGGCCGGCACGGCCAAAGCGCTGCAAGGTGACGGCAATCGAGCGCGGCGAGTTGATCTGGCAGACCAGATCGACGCTGCCGATGTCGATGCCCAGTTCCAGTGAAGCCGTCGCTACCAGCGCGCGAATCTCGCCGTTCTTCAGCTTGCGTTCAGCAGCTAGACGCAGTTTGCGGGCGAGCGATGCCGTGATGGGCCGCGACCTGGTCTTCGCCCAGCCGCTCGCTCAGGTGCAATGCAACGCGCTCGGCCAACCGCCGCGTGTTGACAAAAACCAGCGTCGAACGATGCTGCAATGCAAGCTCGGCGATGCGGTCGTAAATCTCGCCCCACATTTCGTTGGTGGCGATAGGGCCAAGCTCCGAGCGTGGCACTTCGACCGCGAGGTCCATGGTGCGGCGATGCCCAATGTTGACGATCGCCGGAGCAGGCCGCCCGTTGCCGGTCAGAAAATGCGCGACTACCTCGATAGGCTTCTGCGTTGCCGACAGCCCGATGCGCATCGGCTGCTTCGCCAGCAGGTCGAGGCGTTCGAGCGAGATTGCGAGGTGCGCTCCGCGTTTGTCGTCGGCAACGGCGTGAATCTCATCGACGATGACGGTCTCGACATCGTGCAGGATGGCGCGGCTCTTGTCGGCAGTCAGAAGGATGTAGAGCGACTCGGGCGTGGTGACCAGGATGTGGGGCGGGCGGCGCAGCATCTCGCGACGCTCCTTCGCCAGCGTGTCGCCGGTGCGGACGGCGGTGCGAATCTCCGGCATCAGCAGGCCGCGCTCGGCGGCAAGCGCGAGGATCTCGCCCAGCGGGCCTTCGAGGTTCTTCTGGATGTCGTTGCCCAGCGCCTTCAGGGGCGAGACGTACAGGACTTCGGTGCGGTCGAGCAGTGCGCCTTCAAGCGCTTTGCGCACCAGCCGGTCGATGCAGATGAGAAACGCCGCCAGCGTCTTGCCCGAGCCGGTGGGTGCGGAAATGAGTGTCGTGCGCCCGGCGAGAATCTCGGGCCAGCCCTGCTCCTGCGGCTCGGTGGGCGAGCCGAATTTCGCGAGGAACCACTCCGCCACCAGCGGATGCGCCCACAAAAGCGCGACGGGAATAGGGCCGGGGAGCATCGGAAGATTTTAGCAGAGTTTCGCTATTCCTTCGCTATGCGAAAGAGCTGTCGCCGTAATTGAGTGGCGATCAGTGAGGCAGCCGTTGATCGACATCGCGAGTCATCTGTCAGCCATAGGCGGTCAACCGCTGCGCCTGGCTCAGCCGCTGAATGGCCGATTTCCGATACCCGATGCCCGAAATCGCAAACCTCTGGAATTCTTTGGCCGATCGTTCTTCTTCCTTGCCCGCCGTACAGATTCAACCTACAATGAGTGCCTCTCGGGGCAGCAGTAACTTGCAGAACATTGTCTTGCCTTTCGGGAACTCAGATGGGCATCCCGGCCCAACATGAAATTCCGCAGGCAATGCGTATGTAAGAAGGAGTGAGCATTTCGCTAAATCCGTTGATTTCCGTTCGTGTGCGACCCGTGTCAGATCCGGGGAATGGAAAGAGCGGAGAAACCCATATTCAATCGCGCGATCGGCAGTCCAATGCCGAACAGGAGGGAACAGTGAGACGTGGCCCATTCGTAATCACGTTAGCTTTCTTGCTAGCGTTCCTGGCATTTGCGGTTTCGGCGCAGGCCGATATCATCCTCGATCAGAACAACCCGCCCCTCAATGTCGGCTTGAACGACAGTCTCGAATGGCAGCAGCAGGTTACCGTCGGCATCACCGGCCAGCTCGCCGGGATTACGCTTTACACTAATGCGGGCGTCGACACCGACAGCGTGAAGATCGGAATCGGCGACGGCTTCTACATGGGACCGTGGGCCTTTGAGACGACGGTGGGCATCGGCTCCACTGGAACGTTTATCGACACCTCGTCGGCCAACATCTTCCTGAACCAGGGAGAGCACTTCGTCATCGACGTATCGGGAGGCCCGGGATGCTGCAACCTTGCCGGATCAACCATCCCATACTCCGGCGGGGACCTGTATCTCGACATCAATGGACAAATCTCCGACTACACGCAGCTGTTCGGCTATAGCATGGCTTTCCAGACCTACGCCAACACCGTGCCCGAGCCGGGCACGCTCGTGTTCCTTGGTACTGGGGTGCTGGGACTGGCAGGTGTACTGCGCCGTAAGATCAATCTATAGTCGGTTCGTTGTTTTCTATGCCGGCCGGGGACAAGATCCCCGGCTTTTTTGTTGGGCGTGTGGTTGTCGGAGCCTGGCGCGTCTACCAGGAGTCCGTACCAGATGAGAGCGTTGGTATCGATCAGCATTTCAATTGACAGGCTACCGCAACGGGGTCATACTGCCGTGACAGTCAACGTGGAGTGAAGGAGAATCGAGATGGGAAATCCTAACCTAAAAGAACAAGTGCAAGCTTTGCAGCTAAGCGTGGAAGGGCTGTTTCGCCTTCTTGTTACCGACAAAGAGAGATTCCTGGAAATAGTTCTAGGCATAACTTCAGTGCAGGCATACGAGCTTCTCTCCCAGGACCTGGTTGCGATGACACACCTGGTCAAGCAAGTAGAGTCTGGTGCGCACGGGATAATCAATGTCAGCAAATTAGGCGAATCAGGGAAAACGGCCTCAGCCGACTAATCAGCCGACTAATAGGAGAATGTAGGAGGGATGGAGAGTGAAGGTATCTAGAAGTAAGTTGTACGAAAACATTTGAAGTCCCTCCTCATATCCGGAACCACACCTGGGGATATTACGGCGTCGGCTCTGGACAGGGCTTTCGGATCAGCTGCCAGATTCTCGGAAGATGCACCTTTTGATCTCAAGATAGATAGTCCCATAGTTCTCATCCTTAGCGTACTCGATCCCAATGTCCAAAATACTCAGGCACCCAAAGCAGTCGCTCCGACTGCTGCGGTGCCGCTACTGACTGCACAGTGGGGAACTGGAGAACTAATAGTTGGTCCCCTGACCTTACCCAAAACGCCTGGATGTTGGAATTGCGCAAGCACTCGCATGGCGCTGGCAGCCGCTTCTGCTCGAGTTTTTGATGGTGCCCAAGTGCCGCCAAATCCTCTCGATCCTGACCGAACTCGCGGAAGCCAGGTGCTGATTAGTGAAATACGAGAGATTTTTGCCGGGGGCGCTGAACAGTCGCGACTGGTAAATCACCTGTTGATCTGGGACGCCATATCGGATAGGACCTCATTGCACCGTGTTGTCCCGCTGTCGCATTGTGCTATATGCGGCGGTATCTCAACTGCTACTGAAGCTACAGACACTCAGGCCTCGCCTTCCATTGCAGATCGCCCGGAGGAGGTGTTGCAGAAATTGGCGGGTTGGGTAGACCGACGTACTGGTATCGTTCCACGTCTGATGTTAGAACTGCAAGGCGACGAAGGTACCGAACTACCAGTCGTCGCGACAACCTCGCCTCCCTTCGCCATGAAGGAAGACGGCACCCTGCGACAATTACCCTCTGGATGGGGCAAGGGATTAACGATATCAGAAGCGATTCTTTCAGCGGTAGGCGAAGCTATCGAGCGTTATTCGGCTTCCATGCCAGAGCCGGCGCGGATTATTTGGAATCGTCCAGATGAGCTGGTGGGTGAATTCATGGATCCGCGTACGTTAGGACTATATTCCGAAGCTCAATATCAGCGAGCAGACTTTCCGTATGTCCGCTTCGACCCAACTGTCCGGCATCCCTGGGTACTCGGACGGTGGTTAAGCAACGCTACGCCGGTCTGGATTCCAGCTATATTTGTTTTTTTGTGGATACAATTATTTCCGGAAAACCAGATATACCAAGGCAGCTCGAATGGGTTAGCTGCTTCCACAGACCTGGAGCATGCTACTCTTCGAGCGACTCTCGAGTTGGTCGAGCGGGATGCCTTTCTGGCGGCTTGGTTTACCGCTTCTCCGGGGCAGCGCATTCAACTCGATGACACCCTCGATCCTCAATTGAAAGAGGTACTTAACACCATAGAGTCCTGCGGAGCGGCCATTGAATTGTACTTTCTGCCGACCACTGTTTGTGGCAGTGTTGCAATGTGTCTTGCCTTGGGCGACGGCGCTCAGTATCCAGGAGTGACCATCGGACTGGCGGCTGATCTCGATCCGCTTTCAGCGCTGAGGCGAGCGATTCTGGAACTCGGCCAGACAGGAACATATCTGCGTCGTATGATGCGCTCCGGAGCGGCCGTGCCGGACAGTCCCTCTGCGGTTCGCGAGATGCTACAACATGCTATCTACTATTTTCCAGCGGAACGAGCAGTTATTTTTAATCGGGTGCGCAGCGCGAGCACACCTGTGTCCCTATGTGATATCCCGCGGGGAAACTCTGCCTGTTCCTTAGCAAATGTCGCATCCAGCTTGCATGCCGCAGGTGTCCGGGTTGCTGTAGTAGATGTTACTTCCCCGGATCTAACCAACGGCCCTTTCCACGTTGCTCGTGCTGTTAGTCCAGATCTTCAGGATATCTCGTATGGCTATGGCCTTGATCGCCTGCCTACCAAGCGAATCTTGTCACTGGGCCTGTCCTATCCGATCCCAGAGATCAGTCCCATCTGGTGAGAGCGCCAAAGGGTTGTACAAGATGTTTTGTACAGATCGAAACCATCCAACCCAACGCCGGTTTCCCGCAGCCCATCGAGCGTCCTAATCGTTTGCTGCCGGCCGATTCTGGGATGTAGCGCACAGGCACGAGACAGCCTGCGCTCACTTCGCCTTCATTCCCCCGTCCGTGGCTTTGGGGGTTGCGCTATATGAAGGTTTCGGCGAAGTTGCGCCCACTTGCTCCGATATTTTGCCTGTTTCTTTCTCTGAGCCTGCCGGCTGTTGCAAAAGACTCCGCAACTTCGCAAATCAAGGCTGAAATCGCACGTCTTGAACAGTCCGTCAAAGACCAGCCGGTTACGGACAAGGACTTCGCCCCCATCGCAACCATGGGAGAGGGCGCGCTTAAGGCCGCCTCCGCTGCCATCAACTCCGGCCAACTCTACCTGGCACTCGAGAAACTAGGACAGGCGGAAGACCTGTTGCAGGCCGCACGCACCGCCGCCGACAAAACAGCGGTCGAGAAGGGTGGCCTTCCCGCATTTCAGTCACAGTGGGGCAAGGTGAGTCTGCGCCTGACAGCGCTTGACAAGGAAGCGCACGCACGGCGATGGAACCAAACTCCGCTGGCGGTTCAGGCGCTGGCGGAAGCTGCGCAGGGCAAGGCCATTCCCTTGCTCGAAGGCGGCCAGGGATTCGCTGTCGCAAACGGGCCGAAGGATGGCCTGCTGTACGTCGGCGAGGCGGAAGGGGAGGCCGATTTCGCAGCTTTCTGCGCGACCCTGAACTTTGCCGCCGACAAATCTCCCTTCCCTTCGCGATCGCTGCTGCCGGAATTGCAGAGTCTCCAAGCCAAGACCAATGCCGCTTTCCAGCCGCCCAAATCCATCGAATTGCATACCCGCTTCATTGCCCTGAATTCGCAAATCAAGCTAGCGCAGGAGCTCGACGCGTCGAAGTTCTATGCTGGGGCCCTGTACGCCTATCTGGAAGGAGTGCGGCATTACGGGATGCTCGATGCTCCTCCGCTGGATGCCGCTCAACAAGGGAAGCTGAAGCAGGACATCGCCGCCGAACGCAGGAAACTGGCGGCATCGTCGGCCGACGATTCGCTGGCGCAGCTTTTTCTCGAACGCGCCGAATCCTATACTGCGCACCCTGATGGTTCCGCTCCGATCGCCGACGAATGGAGAGGGGCTCGCGTGATCATTGATCAGGTGCTGCCCGCATACTTCGCCGCAAAGAAACCGGCTGCGCCGCTGGAACAGGCATCCGGCAAGACCATCGAGATCACGCTGGTACGCTGGCCATACACCTGAAACATCTCCGATCCAGCAAGTTTGCTGGTACAAGAAGTAGCAGCCAAGTATCCCGGTAAAGTGACCTTCGTCAGCGAAAACTTTGGCGCCTCGAAGCTGGCCGATCGCTACGGCGTGAAAGGATACCCGGCAGTCTTTGTGGACGATGTATTAGTGGCCGTGCCGCGGGACTTCGGCTACTTCGGAGAGGTCGAAGGCACCGGGCGTTACGCTCCCTGGCGCAACGCCGACAATCAGGCGAAATTCAAGGCCGACCTGGTTCGTATGATCGACTTGATTTTGGCGGGTAAGAAAGACGTGGTGAGCCAGGAGCACGCAACCACCAGCGCCTCGATGCACGAACTTGCCGCGCTTCCCAGCTTCAAGTTGATCGATCTCGCCGGACATCCGCTCACCAGCGAACAACTCGCCGGCCGGGTGGTGCTGGTAGACTTCTGGGCCACATGGTGCCCGCCGTGCCGTTCTACTTTGCAGTGGCTAGGAGAACTGAAGCAGCGCTATGGCGACAACCTTGCGATACTGGCGCTTGCGGTCGAGTCTCCCCCGGACCAGATTCGCTCCACGGTGAACTCGCTCAGCCTTAGCCTGAACTGGGCTATCGCCGATGCCCCAACGGCGGCAGCATTCGGCGATATAACGTCGGTACCCACGATGTTTATCTTTGATCGTTCGGGAAAAACCGCGCGCGTGCTGTACGGCGCTCCCCCTGATCTTCACCAGCAGGCGGAGACTGCGTTGAAGGGACTGATTTAGCAGCTTGCTTCGATGGCGGTGGCTGCCCCATTCTCGCAGCGAACCTTGCCAGCAACGCACAACCGTATTCCCAACTCGAACGCACAAAACCCATGGTATGTGACTACCAGCTGGCGGCCGGGAGCTGGCGGCTCTTTCTAACAGTAGCCTGTTACCACCGTCGTTCGAGCTGCGTTGACGGGGAATGTGTTACTTTGCGCGCAGCAGCAGCACCGGCACACTGATGGCGTGCTGGACGCGGGTAGCAGTGGTTCCCAGGAACAGGTCAGCCAGGAAGCGATGGCCGTGGGTGCTCATGGCCACCAGGTCGCACCCCTTGTGCTTCACCCACTTGATGATTTCTTGCACAGGCTCGCCGTAAGCCAGTTCCGTCTCCGCCGGTATTCCCTCATCGTGGAACTCGGATTTCACCTTCTCCAGATACGCGGTGTCTTCCGTAATCTCGGGGCTGACGGCATCGGGACCATAGGTCCTTGCAGCCCATCCGTCGGCGACGTGCAGCAACACCAGATGGCTGTGCGCGAGCAGGGCCAGGTGCTTGACATGCTCAATGATGGCGCGATCCGTCGGGGTGCCGTCCAGCGTGACCAGGATTTTGTCATACATGGTCGTTGCTCCTGAGCGTTATCCGCCCGTGATGATGTGCCATGCCGTCTTCATCGATTCGGGCAAACCGTAAATGTCCATCGCTGTAATCAGAATCGCGCTGCTCCAGCCTGCGATGGCAAGGAACCAGCCGTTCCTCCACCTGCCCATACGCCTCCGCGATCCCGTGAACTGCAGCAGGGGAAACATGGCGAACGGAAGCTGTAGCGCGAGCACGACCTGGCTGAGCGTGAGTAAGTCGGTCACGCTGCTGTCGCCGCGCAGGCCGATGATGAGAATGGCCGGCAAGATCGCCAGAGTACGGGTAATGAGCCTGCGCACCCAGGGCTTGATGCGCCAGCGCATAAAGCCTTCCATTACCACCTGGCCTGCCAGCGTTCCCGTAATCGTGCTGCTCTGGCCGCTGGCCAGCAAAGCAATGGCGAAAAGAGTGCTCGCCAGAGCGGTGCCCAGCAGCGGCGCCAGGGTGAGATAGGCCACGCGAATCCAGTCGCTGTCCGGACTGAAGTGAACCACCTGGCCGCCAAGCGTGGTGACGCTCTCTTTCCCGAAGAACACCAGCGCAGCCAGCACCAGGATTGCCGCATTGACGAAAAACGCCAGGGTAAGGGCGACGGTTGAATCGATGGTGTTGAACTGAATGGCGCGCCGCATCGACCGTGCGTCCTGCTGCAACTTGCGGCTTTGTACCAGCGCGGAGTGCAAGTAGAGGTTGTGCGGCATCACGGTCGCGCCAATGATGCCGATGGCCACATAGACCATGCCCGCATGATGGAACTGTGGCACCAGACCGCCGGCGAGCTCAAGAAAGCTGGGCTTGGTTTGGGGAAGAACAAAAATCTCGATGTAGTAGCAAATCGCGATGGTAAACACCAGGAGCAGCACAATGGCTTCAATGGTGCGCATGCCGAAGCCCTGCAAGGCGAGCAGCAGCAGCACATCCAGTCCGGTGATAATGACCGCCCAAAACAGCGGGATGTGAAACAGCAGATTCAACGCGACGGCACTGCCCAGCACTTCTGCCAGATCGCAGGCGCCCACCGCCACCTCGCTCAGCATCCAGTTGGGCCAGCGCGTCCACTTCGGGTACCAGTCGCGGCAGGCCTGCGCGAGGTCCTTGCCGGTGACCACACCCAGCCGTGCGGAGATGACCTGCATGAAAATTGCCATGATGCTGGCGAGACCGACTACCCACAGCAGTCCGTACTTGAACTGCGCTCCGGCTTGCAGATCGGTGCCCCAGTTGCCGGGATCCATGTAGCCGACGCTAACCAGGATCGCCGGGCCAACGAAGGCGCGCCACTGCTCCCAGAAACCCGCTTCATGATGCGGCACCTCGACGGAGCTGTGCATGCCTTCAAGGGAAAGAGAGCCGGATTGGGGTGCGTGGTCGGCCATGGCAAGTGAATGTACTAAGAACAATTGAACCACGGATCGGCACGGATGAACACGGAAGGGGAACAGCAATCACTTGGAGAAGAGCCGCTGATTGTGTATTGGCGATCTTACGTGATGTTACCGGGACGCTCCGGAACGACGCACACACAAGGCGCGGTAGAGGCTGGAGTAGGCCGCGGGGTAGAGGGCCCGCCCACCGCTGTGGAAGTAGAAGCTCCACGCGGAACCCGAGCCTTCCAGCGTCGAACTCCACACCCAGGAGCCGGTCAGCCAGAACGGTTTTCGGAATATTGAGCTTGCGGCTTGATTGGGGATCTAGAGTTTTTCCAGTTCGTCGATCGAATGGGCAGTTCCCAACCCGAGAAACCGGCCAAGTCCAGGTTTTTGCAGATATTGTGTCCGCCTCATGCCGTGATGTCTGACAAATTGTCCCTCCTCGCCACATGCGTCCAGTGCTGGATCAGTGACGATGTTCTCATCGAAAAGTTTCTTCGCTTCCTGTCTCGCCCGGTATGTAGTCCAGCCCATGAAGCTGGATGACCACAAGTACCACCATCCACTCAACTTCCCTTTCCTTTCGCTACGCTCTCACCCCTCTTTGCCTTTGCTGCCGGCCAGCGCCAGCGGCTTTTCAATCACATCCCGGAGGCGCTCGGCACTGGCTCGCCGCACGTTGTACTGGTTGGCTGACATCCGTCTGGTGAGCTCGGGATGCTCCCAACAATATGAGTAGAAGTCGGCGCGCAAAGTGATCAGGACGTGAACCGGCCGCGACGTCTCGGAACTGGCGGCGTAAAACAATGAATCAATGTAAGCGCGCCTCTTTTCGGTCTCTGACCTTTCTTGTCCTGTCATCGAGCCTCGCAGCCGAGGTGAAGAGCTCTTCGAATTGATCGACGACCAACAGCGTTCTAGTCCCACCAGGCACGAGCGAGGCAATGGCGCTGCGGAGTTCCTCCTTTGCTGTCGATAGACGTTCTTTCCGATTTCCGAGAAACGCTGCCTTCTCACTGGCCGGCATCCCGGGATTGAGGTCGCAGAGACCCTCAGCCAGTTCGCGAAACGGGTCGTCGCCCGGCCGCACGATTGCCACTCTCCAGGATTCGACCCAGCTCTTGCCATCGTGAAAGCGGCCCCGGTGCAGTGCCGGGATCAGACCCGCGCGAACCAACGACGATTTGCCGCTTCCGGAATCGCCCACTACTGCCACAAAGCTGTCCACCCGAGTTTGTCCAGCAGTTCCTGGATTTCAGCCTCGCGGCCGAAAAACAGCACGGAGTCTTCCACATCGAAAGCTTGCAGTCCTCGGAACGGTGATTTGCCCGAAGGCAGAAGCGAAACCCCTTCGGCATGCGTGCGAGTGGCGCCTTCAATCAGCCTCTTGAATTCGCTGGCGTCGCTCCATCCCTCTCGAAGATCGAGCCACTGGTATTGCTTCAGGAACAACGGGAGGTTGTCCGGGTTCGATCCCTCTCCCAGAACCGGAATCAGCCGAAAATCCGGCTCCTTCGTACTTCGATCGAGGGCGACGCGCACTTCCTGATCGACCCAGTGCCGCACCCCAGACTTCCCCACATACAGCACCATGGCCGTGGCCTGACGAAGGCCATCCTCGATCTTTTGTCCCCACCGATCGCCCGGCTGCAGCCGTTCGACATCCAGCCAAACATCCACTCCGGCCGGGCGAAGAAGTTGAGCGAGTTCTCTTGCGAATGGAGTGTCTTCGCCCGAGTGGCTCAAGAAAATCAGCGGATTGTTCATTTCAGAAACCGACTCTGGGCGCAAGGGTATCACGCGGTGGCTCCAGGAGCCTGTGCTGGAGGTGAGGACGCGCGTGCAGGGCGAGGAGCACCCGGACACGCTGAGCTTGATGTTGGGCTGAGTTGTTTCCTCCGCTTCGCGGAGTCGCCGCATTTCCCGGCATGCACTCCTCTTCCTCCGCTCTGGACGTCGCATCGTCTATCTGGTCTCTCTGATCCGTGTCCATCGGTGTCAATCCGAGGCCCACGCTTTTTTTGCCATGTTTGACATGCGCCGCCACTGCCTCCTACTCTTTCTTTTCGCTTGAGTCGGCGTCCAACTCTCCTATGAAAGTTCTTGTCCTCGGTAGCGGTGGTCGCGAACACGCGATGGTGTGGAAGTTGCGGCAGTCACCACGCGTCAGCAAACTCTACTGCGCTCCCGGCAATGGCGGAATTGCCGAAGACGCCGAGTGCGTTGCCGCCGACCTGAAGAGCCTCGACTCGCTGGTGCAGTTGGCGACGAACCTCAGCCCGGACCTGACGGTGGTAGGTCCGGAGCTCCCGCTCACGCTGGGCGTAGTGGACGAGTTCCAACGCCGAGGATGGGCGATATTTGGGCCGACGAAAGCCGCGGCGCAATTGGAGTCGAGCAAGAGCTTTGCCAAGCAGTTCATGCAGCGGCACCGCATCCCCACCGCCCACTATGCGATTTGTACCAGCAAGGATGAGGTGCACGCGGCGCTGCCGTTGTTCCATACGCCCATCGTGGTCAAAGCGGACGGCTTGGCCGCTGGCAAGGGAGTGGTCATTGCGCAGACGAAAGAGGAAGCGGAAAGCGTCGCCGGCGAGATGCTCAGCGGCAAGATGCTGGGCCAGGCGGGCTTGCGCGTGGTGTTGGAGGAGTGCCTGCAGGGGGAAGAGCTGTCGTTTCTGGTGATGAGCGACGGCGAGCGCGTCGCGCCGCTGGTTGCCTGCCAGGACCATAAACGCGTCTTCGACGGCGACCAGGGCCCGAACACCGGCGGCATGGGCGCGTACTCGACCGACCAGATTATTGACGAAGAGATGCGCAAGTGGCTAGTGACGCACATTGCGCAACCTGTGATTGCCGGAATGAAAGCCGAGGGCGCGGAATACAAAGGCGTGCTGTATTGCGGAATCATGATGACGGCGCGCGGGCCGATGGTTCTGGAGTTCAACTGCCGCTTTGGCGATCCCGAAACGCAGCCCATCATGATGCGCATGGAGAGCGACCTGCTCGACGCGCTGCAGGCGTCGGTTGAGGGCCGCGTGAGCGAGGGCGATTTCAAATGGTCGCCTGATCCGGCAGTGTGCGTGGTGATGGCGTCAGACGGATACCCCGGAGCGTTCGAGGCGGGCAAAATGATCGCGGGCATCGATGAGGCCGACCGCATCTACGGAGTGAAGGTGTTCCATGCCGGGACGAATCGCCGCGACGGAACATATTTCACCTCAGGTGGACGCGTGCTGGGAGTGACAGCGCGCGGCGTCGATCTTCCGGAGGCGGTAGATCGTGCGTACGATGCGGTGATGAAGATTCGCTTTGAAGGCATGCATTATCGCAAGGACATCGCGGCACGGGGATTGAAACATCTTAGGGAAGGGAGATGACGCTGTTCGCCTTTCGCTCTTCGCTAATCGCCAGAGATGAGCGCCAACTTTAATTTGTCATCCTGAGCGAGGAGCGGAGCGACGAGTCGAAGGGCCTCTATTCAACACGCGCTCCGTTCTGGCTGGCTGCGGTAGGCGGAAGAATCCAGCCCCGTCGGGGCGAAACAGCTTAGCCCGGCACGGAGCGCAGCGGAGTGCTGGGTAGGCGTGTAATAAGGATGTGAGTCCCCCGGGGACGGCACAGGTGCATCATCAGACTCTTTGACAACGTTCTTCGACGCTATCCAAAATGATCGCAAAAGACCTGCGAAACTATGACGCCGCGCGGGAAAAATATCGTCCCGATCACATCAAAGTTCTATTTATAGCCGAGGCTCCTCCGAACGACCCTGAACGCCATTTTTATCTCGAGGATGTTCGCCGCCACGATTCTCTGTTCTGGGAAATGATGAAGGTTGTATGCGACGCCTCGAAGATCGACCGTCCCAGGAAACCTGAATATCTCAACGGCTTCAAGGATGGTGGTTATTTCCTGATCGACACTTGCGAAACCCCGTTGAAGAGGGGGATCGACAAAAAGAAACAGCTGAGAGCCTCGCTTGAAGATTTGATAGAAAGATCGAGGGGCCTTCGCGAGCCAGGCACCCATGCCGTCCTCATCTGCGCTACCGTTTACGATGTATGTCTTGCGCCATTAAGGGAAGCTGGGCTAAACGTTATCAATACGGAGAAGATTCCACATCCGGGGCGCGGTCATGCGCCAGAGTTCCGGGAGAGGCTATCAAGGTTGCTAAAGAATGAATAAGAATCCTCTTGTCTCCATCGTTATGGGCAGCGACTCGGACCTCGAGATCATGAACGAGGCCGCGAAGGCGCTGGCCGAGTTTGGTATTCCGTATGAAATCGACATCACGTCGGCGCACCGCTCTCCGGCGCGCACCAGCGAATATTCGCGCGGGCTGAAGGCGCGCGGTGTCGAGGTCGTCATCGCCGGTGCAGGCGGAGCCGCTCACCTTGCCGGCGTCATCGCCGCTGAGACTACGCTGCCGGTGATCGCGGTGCCCATTCCTTCAACAGCGCTGCTGGGTCTCGATTCGCTGCTGGCGATGGTGCAGATGCCGGCGGGGATTCCCGTAGCGACGGTCGCGATCGGCAAGCCGGGTGCGACAAACGCCGGGATTCTCGCGGCGCAGATGATTGCGCTGCACGATGCGGAAGTTGCCAGGAAGCTGGAAGCGCACAAAGAGAAGTTGGCCAAAGGCGTGGAGGCGAAATCGAAGAAGCTGAAGGAGAGCCGGAAGGGGTGAGTGTTGTCAGATTTTCATTCCGTCTTACTTCTTGTCCTCCGTGCCTCCGTGGTGAGACTTTCTTCTCGCCAGGCGCGCTAAGGTTGCCAGCTCCTTCAAGTATTCACGCAGAGGCTTTGCCGGTGTGCCCCAGAAGACCTCACCGCGCGTGCGAAATTTTTTGTGCGGCAGGATTCCTGCTTGTCCGCCGAGGATTGAGCCTGCCTCGATCTCGGCATGATCGCCGATGCCGACTTGTCCGCCGAAGAGGCAATCGTCGCCGATGCTAACGCTGCCGGAGAGGCCGACTTGCGCGGCCATGATCACGTTCGCCCCGAGCTGACAGTTGTGGCCGATGTGGACCAGGTTGTCCAGCTTCGTGCCAGGGCCGATCACCGTCTTGTCGAGCGCACCGCGATCGATAGTGGCGTTGGCTCCGATCTCGACGTAATCGCCGATGACGAGCTGACCGATCTGCGGGAACTTCGCGTAGCGGCCATACTTCTCATCACGCACGTAGCCGAATCCGTCGGAGCCAAGCACCGCGCCGGCGTGCACCATCACCCGCCTTCCGAGTATAGTGCCGGGATAGATCACCACGCGGTGATAGATCTCGCAATCGTCACCGATTACGACGCCGGCACCGATATAGCAGCCAGCCGCAATCCATGTACGCTCGCCGATGACGGCATCGGTCTCGATAACGGCATAAGCATCGATCCGGGCGGATGATGCGATGTTTGCAGTGGGATCGATAACGGTGGTTGCGTCGATGCCCGCGACGCGCGGCGGCTTGGCGTGCAGCAACGATGCCGCGGTGGCAAACGCCAGGCGCGGATTCGCCGCGATCAGTAGCGGCTTTGCGACTTTGCCGGCAGTCGCGAACTCTCCGGCAATGACCGCCGATGCTGGCGAGGCGAGCGCATCCGCCAGATGCTTCTCCGACTCGACGAACACCAGGTCACCAGGCTGCGCGCCCTCGATGCTGGCGACTGCTGAGACTTCGACCTGGCCATCACCAACCAGGCGCGCAGAAGTGAACTCCGCCAATGACTGCAATGTTTGTGGCATGGGCCTGTTATAGGCGAGCCGAGCGCCAATGACAATCCTGCTGTCAATCAGCCCACAGGGAAGCGGACTGTTGCGGCCCAGTCTTCTTCTCCTCCCAGAGGCAGATCTCGTTGCCATCGAGGTCATGCACATACGAGAGCAGGCCCGGGCCTTCATCGACAGGCTCTGAGCTCATCACGCCCAACAGCATCAGGTCGTGCCTCGCGGCATTCATGTTGTCGACGTGAAGGCAAAGCCGGGCGTTCCCTGTTCCGCCACATCTTTCGGCATGCTTTGTGGGAACCAGTTCCAGTAACACCCCGTCTACATCAAACCTCGCCACCACATCCTTGGATTGCAGCTTTAATCCGAGAACGTTCTCGTAGAAAGCCACTGCGCGTTCCAACTCCGAGACGTAGTAGAAGACACTATCGAACTGGAGGGTCATGGCTGCAGCGTAGCGCCGCCTCGGTTGCGAATTCAGTGATAAGAGCGCAGAAAAGTTGGTGGAGGACCGTTTCGAAACTGCCCGTTCACCACAAAGCTACAGAGGGCAGACTGACAGACGTAGTGGGTCGCTCGCGGACTAAAGTCCGCTTGCGATGCGAAAAATAAACGCTGTTTCGGCACGACCAAGGTCGTGCCCTGACGCGAATCTTCCCAGACCCAGAGTCGTGCCCTGACGCGAGTCTTCCCAGACCCAGGGTCGTGACTGACGCGGATTTTAGCCATCCCGAGTTCTTCAACAGTCTGGTTAAGGCATGCTCCACCTTTACTAGGCAGTTACGTATTTTCCCGTCTCCAGCACGCGTGCGGCAATCTGTTCCTGCAACGCGATGACGTTCACCGGTTCATACTTCATCAGCCGCCGGACGATCGCCATCTGGGTGCGCAGCATGTCGCCTTCAGCCACAGCGGCGATGACCTTCTTCGCTGCCGCTTCCAGCCGACCCATGGCGCCCGCGATGTACGCCTGCGTCATGGCAGCGACCAGAGCACCCTTGGCCTCGCCGTTGACTTCAGCGTACTTGCGCGCGCGCAGCAAACAGGAGTCCATGGTGAAGGTCTCGATGACCATGTCGGCTATGGCGCCCATGATCTCCTGCTGGTCGGCCAGCTTCTGCATGTACTTCTGCGAGGCCGCGCCGGCAATCAGCAACGAGAGCTTCTTCGCATTGGAAACCATCTTCTGCTCCGCCGCGAGCACGCCCTCAGCTTCATCGCCCATTGACGGGCCGGCCATCACTTCGTCCATCGTCTTCTTGATCGCCGGCAGCAGCGGAAGCTGTCCGCTCATGGCACGCTTCAGCAGCCAGCCGGTGATGATCAGGCGGTTGATTTCGTTGGTGCCTTCGAAGATGCGGTTCACGCGCGAGTCGCGATACGGTCGCTCCGCCGGATACTCCTCGACAAAGCCGTAGCCGCCATAGACCTGCACCGTCTCGTCAACCACGTAATCCAGCATCTCCGAGCAGAAGACCTTGATGATGGAGCACTCGACCGCATACTCCTCAATGGCTTTGCGCACCTCCTCCGGGTTCTTCTCGACCAGGCCGAGGGCCGTGTCCATCATGCCGACCGTGCGGTAGACCATGGATTCGCCGGCGTAGATGCCGATGGCCATCTGCGCCAGCTTCTCGCGAATGAGGCCGAAGTCGGCAATCGTCTTGGTAAACGCCTTGCGCTCCTTGGCATAGGCAATGGCGTTGACCAGCGACGAACGCGCGCCGCCGACGCAGCTGGCACCCAGCTTGAAGCGGCCCACGTTCAGGATGTTGAAGGCGATGATGTGTCCCTTGCCGATCTCGCCGAGCACGTTCTCGACCGGCACCTTGCAGTCGTTCAGGATGAGCGGCGCGGTGGAGGAGCCGCGAATGCCCATCTTCTTTTCTTCAGCGCCGACGGAGAAGCCGGGAAAGTCTTTCTCAATTAAGAAAGCGGTAAACTTTTCGCCGTCGATTTTGGCGAACACGGTGAACAGGTCGGCGAAGTGCGCGTTGGTGATCCACATCTTCTCGCCGTTCAGGATGTAGTGCTTGCCGTCGGGCGACAGCACCGCACGGGTGCGCGTGTTGAGCGCGTCGGAGCCGCTGGTGCTCTCCGAGAGCGCGTACGCGCCCGACGATTTCAGCCGTGGCGAGCTTCGGGCAGGTACTTCTTCTTCTGCGCCTCGGTGCCGAAGAAGACGATGGGCAGCGTTCCGATGCCGCTATGGCCGCCCATGGTCACCATGAAGCTGCCGTACTTCGACATGAAGTCGGAGATGATGGCCGAAGAGACCTTGTCCATGTCGGAGCCGCCATACTCGGCGGGGATGTCGGCGTTGGTCAGGCCCTGCTCAGCGGCGTTGCGCAGCAAGTCGCGAGTCACCTGCCAGTCTTTGTGCTCCATCTTTTCGACCTGCGGGAGGATCTCGTTGGTCGCAAACTCTTCGGCGAGCTTCGCGACCATCATGATGGTCTTCGTTAAAGTCTTCCGGGGTGAAGACGTTGTCCAGGTTGTGTTCTTCGAGCAGAAAGCTTCCGCCCGTCAGTTTGGTCTTGGGAGCTGCGATCGTCGTTGCCATGGGAAACCTCGGTTGTGAATCTCAGAAGTTTTTTAACCACAGAGGCACGGAGGCACAGAGAGCGGATAGGCAAAAACCTCGTCATGCGAACAGCCGCTGCTCACCTGAAAATCTCTTCCTGTACCAGCCTTTACATCTAACTGCTTTTCTCTGTGTCTCGGTGCCTCTGTGGTTCGTTTTTCTTCCTTTACTGCAAACTTTCGAAAATCCCTGCCGCGCCCATGCCGCCGCCGACGCACATGGTCACCATGCCGTAGCGTGCTTTGCGGCGCTTGAGTTCGCGGATGATGCGTCGCCGTCAGCTTGGCTCCGGTGCAACCCAGCGGATGGCCGAGCGCGATCGCGCCGCCATTCACGTTGATGCGCGACGGGTCGAGCCCGCCCTGCTGAATGACGGCCAGCGACTGCGCAGCGAAGGCTTCGTTCAGCTCGATGACGTCGATGTCGCTCAGCTTGAGGCCGGCACGTTTCAGAACTTTGGGAATCGCGAACACCGGGCCCAGTCCCATCTCTTCGGGCAGATAGCCAGCGGTGGCGAATCCGACGTAACGTGCCAGAGGCTTCAGCCCCAACGCCTTCGCCCGCTCGGCTGACATGACGATCGCAGCCGCCGCGCCATCGGACATCTGCGATGAGTTTCCGGCTGTCACGGTTCCCTTTGCGTGGAAGGCAGGCTTCAGCGCGGCGAGCGCTTCCATCGAGGTGTCGGCGCGCGGGCCTTCATCCATCTTGAAGATGATCTCAGTGCGCTTGGGCTTCGAGCCGTTGGGCGTGGTGAAGCTGACCGGGACAGGCACAATCTCATCATCGAACTTGCCCGCCTCGATCGCAGCGATGGCTTTCTTGTGGCTCTCGACCGAGAACTCGTCAGACATCTCGCGCGTGATGTTGTAGCGCGAGGCAAGCCGCTCGGCGGTCAAGCCCATCGAAAGGTACGAGTCGGGATAGTTCGCGATCAGCCACGGGTTGGCCGAAACCTTGTGCCCGCCCATGGGGATCATGGTCATCGACTCGACTCCGCCCGCGATGACAACGTCGGCGCCGCCCGCCATAATGCGCTCGGCAGCCATGGCAATCGCTTGCAGCCCTGAGGAGCAGAAGCGGTTGATAGTCATGGCCGAGGCCTCGACTGGCAGCCCGGCGCGAAGGGAGGCGATGCGGGCGACATTCATGCCCTGCTCCGCCTCGGGCATGGCGCAGCCGAGAATGACGTCCTCAATCTCTTTGGGATCGAGCTGCGGGACGCGCTCGAGGGCGCCCCTGATCGCGACGGCTGCGAGGTCATCAGGACGGGTGGCGCGCAGGGTTCCTTTGTTGGCACGGCCGACCGGGGTGCGGACGGCGGATACGATTACAACGTCAGACATTTCTTAAGCTCCGAGCTGCCAGCTTCCAGCCGCCAGCCAAAACATGATGCAGATCACCGAATTTTTGGGTGTAGCGAAAGTTTAGAATCAATGGTTTAGACATGATTTGTGCTCTACATAATTGGTTCTAAAGCTATTTGCACGTACTTAACAGAAAACAAGGCAGTTACGGGTTCGAATTTTGTCGCCGATAAACCTGCTCAAGTTCGTCCTTTTGGCGTCCATTTACCCACGGCTTCCGCCGTGGGCTCGAATTGTCCCACCTTCAATTCCGATCCGCGTGTTCCGCGAGAAATCCGCGGTTGATGCCTTTCCGATCCGTGTTCATCCGTGTAAATCCGTGGTTCAATTCTTCCTAATTCCTCAGCGTCTTGCCGGTCTTCAACGTGAACTGGATACGTTCCTGTGTTTTGCGCTCGCCGGCCAGGGACTTGAAGGCTTCGCGTTCCAGGTCGAGCAGGTACTGTTCGCTGACCAGCGTGCCCGGGGTGACGTTGCCGCCGCAGAGCACCTCGGCCACTTTGCCGGCGATCTTCAGTTCGTGGTCGCTGATGAACTCGCCCTGCCGCATGATGTGCGCGCCCAGCTTCAGCGTCGCCAGAATGCTCTCGCCCGGTGCCGGAATGTCGTTGCGCGGCGCTAGCGGACGCCAGCCTTCGTGCACCAATTCCAGCGCGCGCTCTTTGGCGTCGCTCAACACACGCTCGCGGTTCATGGTGACGTTGTCGCCGGGCGACAGGAAGCCGTAGTTGCGCGCCTCCGCCGCTGAGGTGGAAACCTTCGCCATGGCAACAGTTTCAAACGCCTGCTTCATCGCCTCCATCAGCTCGACGCTTTCGCCGCGTCCCTGAGGACGGATGTGCGTGGCCTTGTGGATGGCGCGAATCGTCATCTCCTTGCAGCCGCCGCCACCAGGCAGCAGTCCGACGCCGACTTCTACCAGTCCGGAGTACAGCTCGGCGTGCGCCTGCCGGGCCGCGCCGTGCAGCATGATCTCGGTCCCCCCACCGAGTGTCATACCGAACGGCGCGACCACGACCGGTTTGGAGGAAAATTTGATGGCCTGGGTCATGTTCTGGAACTGGCGGATGGCCATTTCGACTTCGTCCCACTCTTCTTCCTGGACGGCCATCAGCAACATCATGATGTTGGCGCCGACGGAGAAGTTGGGAGCGTCGTTGGTGATAACGAAGGCGTCGAAGTTGTCGCCCGCACCTCCGGGCTTCAGGGTCGAGGTGATCATCTGCACGATGTCGCCGCCCAGCGAGTTCATCTTGGAATGGAACTCGATGCAGCGCGACACCGTCGCCGAGATCGACCAGCGAGGCTCCGGAGTTCTTCTTCACCACTCCGTTCGACTTCTTCGCAACTGTTACCGACCACACGCCTGCCGGAACTTCTTCCGGCTTGTAGCTGCTGGCAACGATGTCGAAGTAATCGCGTCCGCTGGCGGTCTTGGCGTCATCGGCGTACCAAGCTGTCTTGCCGGACGCCAGCAGCTTCTCTACGTTAGCCGAAACCGGCTTGCCTTCCTTCTTCATGCGCTCGACGGTCTTGGGAACGCCGGCGATGTCCCACAGCTCGAAGGGCCCGTACTCCCAGTTGAAGCCGAGCTTCATGGCGCGATCGATCTCGACCACCGAGTCGGCAATTTCGCCGATGCGGTTCGCCGAGTAGGTCCACAGGTCGGAGAGCACGCTCCAGAGGAAGATGTTGGCCTTGTCTTTGGACGGCGCCAGCAGCATAGCCAGCCGCTCGGGGATGTCGTCAACGTTCTTCGCCATCTCCAGCGCGGGCAGCTTCACCTTCTGCGCGGGACGGTATTCGAGCGTCTTCCAGTCGAGGGCGAGCCGCTGATCGCCGTCGGGACTCTTCTGCTTCTTGTAGAAGCCGCCCTTGGTCTTGTCGCCCAGCCACTTGCGATTCAGCATCTCCATAAAGAACGGCGGCAGCTTTAGGTCGCCGCGCTCGTCCTTGATGTTGGTGGTGGCATTGCGCACCACGTGCCCGAGGATGTCGAGTCCGACGAGATCGCCAAGACGAAACGTCCCTGTCTTCGGCCAGCCCACTGCGGTTCCGGTCAGGGCATCGACTTCCTCGATGCTCAGGTCCATCTCCTGCATAACGCGCATGACGTTCAGCATGGAGAAGGTGCCGATGCGATTGGCGATGAAGTTGGGCGTGTCCTTGGCGTGCACCACACCTTTACCCAGGTGCAGATCGCAGAAGTCAGCGATGGTCTGCATCAGCGCGGGATCGGCATCGGGAGTGGGAATCAATTCCAGCAGGCGCATGTAGCGCGGCGGATTGAAGAAGTGCGTACCGAACCAGCAGCGGCGGAAGTCGTCAGGGAAACCTTCGGCGATCTTGGCCACAGGCAGGCCGCTGGTGTTGGTGGTGATGATCGTTCCGGGCTTGCGCACGGCATCGACGCGCTTCAGCAGCTCGCGCTTGATGTTGAGGTCTTCGACGACGACTTCGATGATCCAGTCGACCTCGGCCAGCTTGGGGAGGTCGTCTTCGAAGTTGCCGATGGTGACCAGGCAATCAAGTGACGGCTTGAAGAAGGCAGCTGGCTTCGACTTCACAGCGGCTTCGAGGCCGGCAGCGGCAATGCGATTGCGGGCCGGGCCGTCAGCGTCGGGCGGAACGATGTCGAACAGGTAGGACGGAACACCGGCATTGGCCAGGTGCGCGGAGATGCGGGCTCCCATGGTGCCCGCTCCCAGGACGGCGACTTTGTTGATCTGTCTGTGCATGGCGCGATTCGCTCAACCTGCCCGCCAGCCGAAATCGGCCGGTTTGGCGCTATAGACGTCCGAGTGCTTCAATGCGCTGGTTTAGGAACTTCGATTATGAGAAATGACGATGCGGGGATGGATTCCCAAGACGGACGGCAAGCTGCCTGGAAGGCTAAGCCGGTACTCCACGAGACCTCTCCTCAATTAACGGCCCACAAATAAATTAGCGCGCGTCGCAAGATGTGGGGTGAGGATGGCAACGACGCGCGCCTATTAAGTTAGATACAGCGTACTGAATGAGGATTCATTCAGTCAACTGAATTCGTCAGGCTAGCGAAGAAAAATCCACCACAGAGGCACGGAGGGCACGGAGAAGAGAAGGAGGGCTGTGCGGCAGATCGCGGGTAGCGACGGCAATGAGTCTCGGAAACTAAAGAAATATAAGGACATATCTCCTAGCCCGAGGCATTGCGAGACTGCCGAACTTCATGCCTTCTGGCAAAATTCTTTCTTTCTCCGTGTCCTCCGTGCCTCTGTGGTGAGTCTCCGCTGGGCTACGAGAATGCCTTGGCCAGCAGAAACGCCGCCCCAGCCGCCAGGCCGCCAATAACCACGGTTTGCAGGCCCGAGCGCAGGGGCCGGGTACCGGTAAATCGGCCTTTGATGTAGCCGAAGATCGCCAAGGCAAGCAGCGTAACCAACACCGACCAGCCAAGCGCCGAGTGGGCGCTATGCATCAGCATGTAGGGAGCGAGTGGGATGATGCCTCCTGCAATGTAAGAGGCAGCAATGGTAGCGGCGCTTTGGACAGCGCGCTTGGGATCGGGCTCTTCCAACCCCAGCTCGAAGCGCATCATGAAGTCGACCCACTGTTTGGGACGCTTGGTCAGCGACTGCACCACCTGTCCACTCTCTTCAGCCGAGAGGCCATAGGTGGTAAAGACCTGCTGCACTTCGCGAGCCTCTTCGTCGGGAATCTCTTCCACCTCGCGGATCTCGCGCTGTCGTTCGCTCTCATAATGTTCGGCGTCGCCGCGTGCGGCGAGGTAGCCGCCGAGGCCCATGGCGATGGATCCGGCGGCAATCTCGGCCAGCCCGGCGACGACCACGATGTGGCTGTTATCCACCGCGCCAGAAAGCCCGGCAGCCAAGGCGAAAGGAACGGTCAGTCCGTCGGACATGCCGATGACGACGTCACGGACGACTTCCCCGGAAGTGAAGTGACGCTCAACGTGCGGGGTTTGCGGCATGCTTCGGCCAGCTCCGGATGGGATTTGAGATATTCCAGCGCCAGAGCCACGACCTCGCGCTCTCCCTTGTAACTTAGCCGTGAAGGAGCCATCTTCCAGCGGTAGCCAGAAGGCACGTTGCACTTCGACTCGCATCTCCTGCGAGATGTTTCCCATGCGGCCGGAGCGGTAGAGGAAGAGGTAGAAACTGACGACCTTGAAGACGCGGGCGTGGTCTCCCCAGTTGCGAACGTAGAAGTACTTGGTATCGGTGAGCTTGGTAACGAGATCGGCGCGGACGCCGGTTTCCTCGCGCACTTCGCGCTGGGCCGCTTGCTCCGGATTCTCGCCAGGGTCGATGGTACCCTTGGGCAGTGCCAACAGGTCCGAGGCGCTGCCGTTGCGCCGCGATCGCAGCGGGTGTACCGAGCGTCTGGGTCGCTCGGCAAACGGCTCGATCACCGCCACATACCAGCGCTTGCGCATTTTGCGCAGTACTACGCCGCCCGCCGAAAACTCTCTTGCTGTAGGCACAGATAGGTCCTGGTGGAGCTGGTTTTAGTTTCGCAGAGCGGGAAGGGAGTGACAACCGCAGGGATGAGAGCATTTTCTGTTTTTGTGAGACTGGTAGAGCGGGCCTTCAGGCCCGCGTGTGGCTGAGTTCCAAATTCAGGGTTGTAGATCCCGCTGCATTTCAGCGGGATGCACAACCCAAGCGATGAGGAGCGTTAACGCAGCGCTGAATGAAGCGACGCTCTACCCGTACACACGTGATCCGACAGCGATCTAAGAGCAGAAAACAGAAAAACGGCGTGCCGCCTGAAAATTCAGCGACACGCCGTATTTACAGACGCAGCGCTATTGCTGCGGCTGCGGAGGATTCTGAGGCTGATTCGGTTGCGGCTGGGCCATCGGCGCGGCTGAAGGAGGCGTCGAGGTGGGCTGCGACAGCGTCAGGTTGGCCGGATCGTTAGGAACGACGCCCGGCACCTTCGGCGGGTGCGTCACCTTGCCGGCTTCGGCATCGGTCATGTCGATGCCCAGCTTGGTCAGCGTGTCGGCGGTGTATAGATCGAGCTGTACCCGCGACTTTTCGTAATTCGTCGCCGCCGCCAGGACGTTGGACTGTGCCTGCGTCAATGCACTGGAGGCCTGCAACACGAGGGTGGAGGTCGACGCTCCCAGCGAGTACTTTTTCTGCTCGGCGTCGAGGTTCTGCTGAGCATAATCGCGAGCTGCGACGGCCGATTGAAGCGCGGCGTAGTTCTGCTGCAGCGTGAACTGTGCGTTGCGCACCTGTAGCACGATAGTGTTTTCCTGTTGCTGAACGGCAATCTCCGACTGGCGGTATTCCAATTGCGACCGCACCTGATCGGCCTGCGCCTGGCGATTGCGGATCGTGACGTTGAGATTCACGCCGATGCCTTTGTCTGGCCCCGAGCCGTTCCACAGGTTCTCGAAGGCGCTGCCATAGCCTCCGGGCGGAATGGTCGTGGTGCATTCCACCTCGCCTGGCGGACACAGGGGATTCTGCTGGCCGGAGAGACCGGCAGCACCGTAGAAGGCATAAACGTCGAGAGCGGGTTTCAACAGGCTATTGATCGACTGCACGCCGACCTTCTTGTTCGTCAGGTTGATGCGCGACTGAATAATTTCCGGACGAGCCTGCAACGCGCGACTGATCAAGTCCTCGACGGGTTGAATCTCGAATGGCTCGTTGATCTGCAGAGTGTCGGTCGGGATGACCGGCGCGACCGCCAGGATGGGGTCGGCGACGTTGCGGGTGACGGCATTCTTCATCAGCAACTGTTGTAGCTGAAGGTTGGTCTGAGCCACCGTAAGGTTCTGGTTCGCCGTGGCTACGGTGCTTTTCGACTGCACGACGGTGATGGGCGCCAGGGTTCCGATCTGCACCTGCTTTTCGGTGTCGGAAAGAGTTTTGTTGGCCAGGTCCAGCGCACGCTGCTGGACTTTCACATTCTCGTATGCGTTGACCAGGTCCCAGTAGATGTTTTCGATTTGCGAGACCGTGGTCATGATCTGCAGCCGGAAGGCCACATCCATGATTTCGCGGTTGTTCCGGGCGATGCGAATCCAGCGCAGGTTGGGATCATATCCGAAGCCCTGCAACAAGATGCTGCCGCAAAGTCACCCGGAAGCCCGAGCTCAGCGCCGGAGACAGGGTATTGAACAACGCGTTCGAAGTTTGGCGCCCGTTGGTGAATCCGACGGTAAGCAAGGTGCCGGTGGCGAAGCCCTGGTTGTAGGTGAAGTTCGCGTTGCTGGTGTTCTGAACCAGGGTCGAGGTACCGGTGAAAATCACGTTCGACTGCGGCGTGGTGGCCCGCTCGCCAAGGATGCTGGTGCCGTTGACGATGGGGTCGAAGCTATCGATCGGCGGACCTATGCCCTGAGTGGAGGTGACGATGCCGGCAGCACCGGCGCCCGCGCCGCCTACCGCGACCGTACCGCCTCCAGCGCCCCCGCCGGTGGAACCGGTGGAAGCGGTTCCCGTGCCGCCCGAGGCTACGCTGCCGGTAGCGCCGCCGGGGGTTCCCTGCACCAGGCCGGCGTTCACACCCAAGGCTGGCGCTCCGGAGCTGGTGCGCAGAATGTCGGTGTCCGCGGTATCGAGGTTATAGCGCTGGATGGCGATATCGAGATTATTTTCCAGCGCGAGGGCGACAGCGTCGTTCAATGACAGATACATCTTGCCGTCTTTGATGACCGAGTCAATCAGCGCCGAGTTCGACAGATTGGGCCGTGGAACGTCGCGCGGCGTGTACGGCTGCCAGAACTTGGGAAACGACGATTGCCCCTTGGTGTAGTCGAATTCCGAATAGGGATGTGCGTTGTGCTGCGGCGCCGGCGCCTGCGGCATCGGAGTGAGCACTTGCGGCTCGGACGATAACTTGCTTTGCTGCGGCGCATCCTGGGCGAAACTGGCGGTCGCCATGAGCGCTGCCAATATCAGCGACGTAATGTTCCTCGCCGCTGACACTACCGTTTTAGAAACAGACATTCCCTCGTCTCCCAAAAACCGTATGACATTCAGGACCGCGCAGGCTTTGTTTTGCAGTGATTCTCCGTCGCCTATCCCTAATACGGAGGAGAGTTCGCGAAGGTTCAATTGCAGGCCGGCAGCGGATCTCAGGATATTGTTGACTCGAACCTCGTAAGTTGCAGGAAGTACAATAGTATAGCTGAGTCAAGGCTACTTGTTTTCCCGGTCATCGGCAGGATCCGTGGGTCCTTGCATCATCGGCGCGCACCGCCATTCCTCACCATGCTCTATCGAAAATCACCCCGTCACTACTGGCAGCGGCGACGTCGAAACACATGTGTAATGAGCCACCAGAAAAACAATCACCACCGAGGACACGGAGTACACCGAGAAACATCTGTAAGAATTCTCGGAGTCTTCCTCCGTGACCTCTGTGATCTCGGTGGTGAAAAAACATTCGCATCACGGTCGAAAAACATGTGTAATTTTTTTATCTCTTCTGGTGGGCCGCAGGCCCATGGGCACTCGTGAGCCGCAACCTCAAACTGACGCTGGCGTACGATGGTACCGACTTCAACGGCTGGCAGATTCAGCCCGGTCAGCCGACGATACAGGGCACTCTGGCCCAGTGCGTTCGGCGAATCACTGGCGAAGATGTTTTGCCGCAGGGCTCGGGACGCACCGACGCCGGGGTACACGCTCTGGGGCAGGTCGCTTCCCTGGTGATTGAGTCGCCGATCCCGGAACGAGGACTCATGACCGCGCTGAACGATACCCTGCCTTCCTCGATTCGAATCACGGCCGCTGAGGCAGTGGAGGCGAGCTTTCATGCGCGGCATTCTGCCAAAGCGAAGACGTACCGATATCGGATCTTTCGCGGAGATGTCTGCCCGCCCTTCCTGGCGCGCTATGCGTTTCATGATCCTTACCCGATGAATGAAGAGGCCATGATGCGGGCCACGGAGCAAATTGTCGGCAGGCACGACTTCACTTCGTTCGCGGCTTCCGATCCGGATCGAAGCGCGCGGATCGCCGCCGCTCAGCCCGACGATGGCGTCGACGAACCGGTGACGGCGCCTTCGAATGTCCGGACCATTCATTCCGCGCTGTGGGCGCGAAGCCCCGACGAGCTCACCTTCACTGTGCGCGGCGATGGATTCCTGCACCACATGGTGCGCAATCTTGTCGGCACGTTACTGCAAGTGGGGAAGGGAAGCCTGCGGCGCAATGACATCGCGCACATTCTGGAATGCCGTGACCGCAGCGCTGCCGGCCCCACCGCCGCAGCTTGCGGACTGTACCTGGTTAGCGTGGAATACTGAGTGGAGCTGTTCAAGAAGATGAGCAGTTATCATCGCAGCGTATCCGGTTTTGTATCAGGGCACGCTTCGGCCGTGGCGATCACAGCTCGGGAAGAAAGCGCCTTTAGCCGCTGCGCTTCTTCAGCACGGCCCAGGGGCTAAAGCCCAGCGTTTTGGAGGTAGCCTACGGCACGGCTGAAGCCGTGCCCTGATACAAAGCCGAACCGTCCGACCGGAAGGCTGAGCTAAAGCTGAACCGTCCGACGGGAAGGCTGAACTAAAGAGGCAATACAGTAGCGGAGCACGAAGATGACCGCTGAGGCGCAAGCTGTTCTGAGCAACACGACAGTCGTAGATACGAATCCTGCTACCGGGGAAATCCTCGCTGAATTGCCGTGCGCCGGGGCTGAAGAAGTGCAGGCGGCGGTGCGGCGCGCTCGCACGGCACAACCAGGGTGGCAGGCGATGCCGGTCGCCAAACGGATCGCGGTTGTAAAGAAGTTCCAGGGTCTGCTGCGCGATCGCACGCGAGACATTGCGGAGCTCATTTGCCGCGAGGCAGGCAAGCCGACGGTCGAGGCCATTTCAACGGAAATTCTGGTCGTGCTCGATGCGGCTGAGTTCTGCATGCGAACGGCGCATCGCTTTCTGCGAGACCAGCCCGTACCGCACGGCAATATCGCTATGAAGGCCAAGCGTGGCGTGCTGGCGCGCGAGCCCTATGGCGTGATCGGCATCATCTCGCCCTGGAACTATCCTTTTTCCACCCCGGCGGTGGAGACCATCGCTGCACTGGTCACTGGCAACGCGGTCGTGATCAAGCCTTCGGAATTCACTCCCCTGGCCGCGCTTGAACTGCAAAAGCTCTTTCATGCAGCGGGGCTTGACCCGGATCTGCTGCAGGTTGTGGTCGGCGAGGGCCCTACCGGTGCCGCGCTGATCGACTCAGGCGTCGACAAGCTCATCTTCACCGGCAGCGTTGCCACCGGCAAACGGGTGGCCGAGACGGCAGCCCGGCGACTGCTTCCCGTGGTGCTGGAGCTGGGCGGCAAAGATCCCATGATCGTGCTGCGGCGACGTCGACCTCGAGGTGGCCACCAGCGGAGCGCTCTGGGGCGCCTTCATGAATGCCGGCCAGACGTGCCTGTCGGTCGAGCGCTGCTACGTGCAACGCAGCATCTACGAAGCGTTTCTGCAGACCATGGTGGAGAAGATTGGCCAAACTGCGCGTCGGCAACGGCCTCGACTCGGAAGTGGAGATGGGCCCGCTCATCAACGAGCGGCAGTTGCGCACGGTGGAGGCGCACGTGGATGACGCAGTGCAACGCGGCGCGCGCCTGCTGGCTGGGGGTCGCAGGCTGACGGAGCTTGGGCCTAACTTTTACGCTCCTACGCTGCTGGCCGACGTAACTCCGGATATGCGCGTGATCCAGGAAGAGACCTTTGGGCCAGTCTTGCCGGTCGCGCCGTTTGACACGGAATCGGACGCCATCGAACTCGCCAACAACAGCGAATTCGGTTTGGCAGCCAGTGTCTGGACGCGCAACCGGAAAAGGGGCGAAGCCATCGCGCGGCAGCTCAAAGCCGGCACGGTGATGGTCAATGACATGATTTCGTGCTTTGGCATCTCCGAGGCGCCGCACGGGGGATTCAAGCAGAGCGGCATTGGCCGCACCCACGGGGAGATGGGCATGGCCGAGATGGTCCAGGTGAAGTACATCGATTCGGACTTGCTACCTAGCGTGCCGAAGGTTTGGTGGTACGGATACGGCCGGCACTTCCAGCAGCAGATTGAGTCCATGGTGCAGATGACGTTCGGCTCCGGATTAGCAGCGAGACTGCGAGGCGCCATCGGATCGATCGGCGCTTTGCGACGCAAATCCCGGATTTGACGCATTCTGTTTCCTTGCCCTCGGACATTGTCTCTTTCGGTATCCTCCGTCTCGACCAGCGATGCAGCATTATTCGCCGCAGACGAGAGAGCACGACGCCTGAAATTCACCACCTTCGTACCTCTCAGGTGCTTCCCGTCCCAAACGTTGAGCCAATTCAGCAGCGCCGGCGTATGCTGATATGGGGTTATGTGGCCGAATTGGTCCGTTTCCGGAAAGTAGCTGTTTTTACATCCCGGAGACAGTTACAGCGTTGGGCCACTGCTATCCTTCCTAGTTGTCTCTGAAGGTAGGGGATTTTATGAGGCTTTGGGCCGCTTTCGTCGTTACCCGTTCTTGTTCAGATCGTCCTTTGCAGAGGCTCATCCGGCTGATCGCTCGGTGTTTTGATTGGCACGGCCGTCCTGTCAGTTCCACGCCCCTCCCATGCGCAGTCCGTGCCAGTTACCCCTAACCAGGGTATATCGATTCCCATGTCCGACACGCCGTCGGGCAGCAGCAGGCCTGAAGACACACGTCGCGGGGTGGTGATTCGGGTCACCATCCTTGACCAACAGAAGCAACCCTTAAAGCAGCAGTCTTTGGTGCAGGGTGACGAATCAAGGCACGGGCCGAGTCCTGTTCCAAACCACTCGAGGCACGGAGGCGATCTTTGCCGATCTGCCACCGGGAAAGTACCTGATCGAGGTGGGAGCGGCAGGATACGTGGCGGGGGAGATAGAGGCCAGCATCCCCGACTTGTCACATGATGCCAGCCAACAGATCTATTTGGCGCGCGATCCGGCAGCGGTGAATTTGAGCCTGGGGGATGCAGGGGAGCTCCCGGCGAAGGTCCACAAAGTGGCTGCAAAAGGCGTACAGGCGCTGCAGTTGGGCAACTTTGCGGAGGCCCATAAGTATTTGGATGCCGCCAACCGCCAGTATCCTTCGAGTTCCAGCATCAACTTCCTGCTGGCGTACGTTGCCCTTCAGCAAAAAGAAGAAGACCGCGAACTTGAATACCTGCTGGCGGCGACGAAACTCGATCCTCACAATCTGCAAGCACAGAACCTGTTGGGCCAGCTTTATTACCGTCGCGGTGATTACGCACACGCCGCTGAAGCCGAAGCCCTTGTCGTCGCCCGTAGCGGCGATTCCATCACCGCGCGCAAGGTGCTCGCGACGTCGTACCTGATGTTGAAGCAATTCGAAAAGGCGCGCGAGCAATCGCAATGGCTGGTGGACCATGCCGGCAACGAAGGCGCGTCGGCGCGGCTCATTCTGGGGCAGGCATTGGTCGGGCTGGGCCAGTATCAAGCTGCGATCCCTGTTCTGCAGGCTTATCTCGATGGAGAACCTGCCGCTGCGGCAGTCGCGCCAACCAAGGAACTGATCGCGCAGCTTCAGCAGCACCGCGGCTAACGTAAATGCGAGCATCGGTGATCCGGATTTGGCAGGGGGAACCGAATCGCTTCTTAAGGCCGGCATGCCCCTTGATGTCGACAATCAGAAGCCCACCGTTGCTGCCGGGGTGCCGTGCCCGGCGAATATTTTTCAAAAGACCAGCAATCCGTCGAAGCTGCTGGTCGACAGCGTGGCCCAGTTCTCCGCCGTCGAGCACATGGTCCACGAGAACATCTCTTCTCAGGGAACACCCAGGAATCGCGAGACCCGGGAATACAACTATGTGGTGTCCATCAGTGAGCCGCCGCACGGGGCGCTGAGTATTCAGGAATATCGCGATTCCGGCAACCTGGAAATGCCGGACCAGATAACTACCACCGGCCTGCCGGTGTTGGCAATCGCCTTTCATCCACTGTTTCGCGACGATTTCGCGATGCGCTGCGAGGGACTGGGCGATTGGGACGGGCAGGCGGCGTGGGTGGTTTACTTCCGCCAGTTGGACAACAAGCCCAGCCGGCTCCGCTCCTACGTGGTCAGCAAGAACTTCTACCCCGTCAGCCTTAAGGGACGGGCATGGATTTCGGCCGATAACTTCCAGATCCTTCATATGGAAACGGACCTGGTCAAGCCCGTGCCTGAAATCCACCTGAACACCGAACACACCAGCGTGAGCTATGGCCCGGTGCAATTCAGGCGACATGGCACCGATCTGTGGCTGCCCAAGAGCGCTGACCTTTACGTGAGTATCGGGAAGAAACGCTTTCACCGCAGCGAAAACTTCGATCACTTCATGCTGTTCGCCACCGACACGATGGAAGCGACCAAGCCGCCAAAGACCGAAGCCACGCCGAACCCTTTGCCGAACTCAGGACCGTTGCCGAACTATTAATTGGCTGATTGCCGCCAACGAACAAAGTCGGCGGTAGTGGTGCAGTTTGATTTCCACAGGGGCTAGCCCGAATTTCTCACCAGATGATCGATAACTGAGCCAGGGGTCGGATGGGGCGGCCGAGAGCGATCGGTGTAGGCGGCAGGGAGTGGTTAGCGGCAGTGGTGCACGGGTGATGGCCAAGGCGGTGGCTGGAGGCGACATTTTTGGGCGCGTGGAGACCGCAACTGCCGCCCGCCTGAGGTTGGCACAACCGCCGCGCTGCCCTCAACAGCGCAAAGCCGACCAGGCCGCGGCGAACAGCGCTTTCCAGGGATATGCGCGGGGATAACGCAGATAGATACGGCGGGCGCTGAGGCGCACCTCGGCGGCAATCTTGAGCAGCCGCAGTCGGATGGTGTTCACCTGGGCCCGCGCCCACACGGTGCCCGCCAAGGCCAGCCGCCGCAGAGCGTGCAGCAGCACATAGGCCAACGACGACAGGTAGAGCCGCAACTGGTTGGCGCGCAGGGTGGCGGCGCTCATGCGATCGGCGAACAGACTGAGCTGCTCCTTGATGCGGTTTTCCATCTCGCCGCGGGCGCAGTAGAGCTGTTCATCGAGAGCGCGCGCCTCCCACTCTGTGGGACTCAGCGAAGTCACCACGAAGCGCGGGTTGGGGCCTTTGTCGAGATACTCGGCCTTGGCCACCACGCGGCGGGCGCACGACCAACTGCTGCGCGTCTGATAGGAGAACTCGCCGAAGACGCGGGCGGCTTGCTGCGTCTTTTGGTGTTCGCGCTGGGCCGCGGCCATGAGGGCGGCGATTTCCGCCTCCAGCCGCGAGTTGCGCGCCAAGCCGAAAACATAGTGCACGGGCTCAGCTTCGCACCAAGCCATCAGCTCCTCGCGGCAGAAGCCGGAATCGGCGCGCAGAATGATTTTCACCTCCGGCCAGCGCTGCCGAATCTGGCCCACGATGCGTTTCACTTCGGCGAGCGCGCCTGCGCTGGCGTCCTGGTTCGAAGCCCGCTGGCGGGCGCACAGTAGATGCTCGCCGCAGAAGATGTACAGCGGCAAGTAACAGTACTCGCCGTAGTAGCCGTGGAAGAAGCGCGCTTCCTGCTCGCCGTGCAACGGGGTGTCGGTGACATCCAGATCGAGCACGATCTCGGCTGGCGCGGTCGCGTGCGCTTCCAAGAAAATATCCACCAGCAGCGTGTCCAACTGCTCGGCCGAGTAGCTGATCTTGTGATAGCGATCGGCGGCCGCCGCCGGCGTCAACTCCATGCGGTTGAGCGTGCTCTTGCCGGCCAGCGGTGATTCCAGTTCGCGCTGGCCGGCCAACACGGCCAGCAGGGGATCGTGGCGCAGTTGCTCATGATCGTTGAGATCTTCATAGCCCAGCGCCAGCCCGTAGACGCGCTGCGCCAGCATCTCGCCCACCGGGTGCTCGACCCGTGCCGGGTCCCGCCCATCCCGAAAGCAGGCCGCCGCCCGCGCGAGCAAGCCGATCTTGCGGTTGGTGCGGCGCAACAGCAGGCCGCCTCCGTCGCTGGTCATGCGGGCGCCATCGAAGTTGGCTACCACCCGCCGCGAAAAATGATCTGCAAACGCGAACGATTCTTGCGTACACTCTGTCATGAGAAAGGCCGTTTCTTTTTCGGGCATCGACTTCGTTTCACACCGCAGTTATGCCTGAAAAGACGGCCTTTTTCTACTGTGAATTACTGGTGGTTGTTTACTACTGGTGAGAAATTCGGGCTAGCTGTGGGCTGCTGGTTTGCGTGGCCTCGTGAGCAACATAGTAGCAGCGAAAAATAGCGCTCCCAGCACAAGCAGTCCAATAACCTGCATCTTGGGCGATGCGGGTTGAATCAGGGCTTTATAAAGCGCACCCACAAACGTGAAAAGCGTCAAAACGATGCCCAAAACTCGCTGCATTCGTTGATCGAAGTACAGGTTGAATTGCTCGGCGAAGGAGTGACTGATCTTGGCGTCGAGCTTTTCTCCCAAGTCAGAGATCGACTTTGATAGAGTCCCTGTCTCGTGTTCGATTTTCGACCCAATCGCACTTTGGAGATTCGCGAATCCCTCCTTGACGACCGCGATGTCCTTCGAGACGACCTCCCACTTCCCTTGTAGCTCTATGAGTTCAGTGCCGATATGATTGAAGGGATATCCTGCCTGTGTAAGCTGCTTGATTGGGTCGAGCTTTCTCTCTGATCGTTTTACTACGAGCCGATCTGGAATATCAGCCGGAATGAGACGGGCGGATTCCTTGATGCCATCCGTATTTTGGTACTGATCTGCCTCGCTGTCGCCGTAAAACTTATCCGGCATTTCGCTTTCGCAAAGTTCCAGCAGCGTTAGTTTGAACAGGTGCTCTCCCTGTTTAAGTTTGACTGTCTTAGTGGAACTATTACGGATGCCCAGTTCAATTTCCCCTTGTAGCCGGGATCCACCTTCGTTGATGCAAAGAGGAATCCCTCCCGCATCATCGTTGTGGTCGGAGTAATCAGGGCGAATACTCCGCAGTTCTTACCTGCTGATTTGAGCGTCTCGCGACTGAAGTCCAACCGCTCTAAGCTTTCAACCGAAACGAAATCACCAGGTTCGATTTGAAGGAAATGCCCGTCTGGAATCTCGATTTCTTCGCCAGTGGAATCAAACTTCGCTTTATGCCCAAGACGAACTTCGTAGCTATTCACACGTATGCAATCCTGGGAGCCGTCGATGATGGCGATCCCGAGCAGGGAGCGAAGCTCACGATCTGGAAGAATGTTGGCCACTGATGGCGGCTCCAAAATTTGGCTTTGCATCGGACACACTCCCGGTGATACGCTTTGGAAAGCGTCTCCCGATGCGAAATTTCAGGAATGGCAAGAGAGCCCCACTGCAATGGGGCTGTTCTTGTCTCTGCGGGAATATTACTCTCTGGCGAGTGCTTTCTGTAACAGATTTTTGTCAAGCCGCTTCACAGAAGATTCCTGTTCTGGTAATAACGAACACAGTTCCTCGACACTCCAAACGTGATCGCTGAGTCCTGCTTGCATTGCTGGCGTCACGCGCAATGTGCCGTGGACTCGGCAGAAGTTGTAATGCAGAAAGTACAGCGCAACCATGTGACCGTGGTTTTCCAGCTTCTTGCTAAACCCGTTTGTCAGGCGAGTGAACCGCCGCATCCCCATCCGCATCGACAGATTCTGTCTTTCCACGAACGACGTGCTGACGTGCTTGGGATCGGGATCGCCGATGACGGTTTTCATGTCGCAGCCGATGCACGTTGCAGGACTGTAGCGGTGTTCCGGCTCATTGGAAGCGCCGTAGATTTTGTGCAACTGAGCATAATCGCAGTCTGCTCCAAAAGCCTCTTCGATGGCCTTCAGGTAAGGCCTGTGCGCGTCCGTGGTGATCTGTGGGCGTCCCACGATGCGTTCCGCGCAATCCTGCATGAACTCATAAGCGGCTGCGCCGCCGCGGTCGCCCACGCAGTAGGTCAGGCACAATTTCGTGTCTGCATCAATCGCTGTCCATGTCCAAACATCGCCCCAACCATTCGCCTCTTGTTCTGGCGTCACGTTCCGAGATTTGGCCCCGCAGAACGCCCAGATTTCGTCACATTGCAGTCTACGCACTTTCACGCCACGCACATGGCGGTGATGATACGCGGCAGAGGCGCAGCCAATATCGCGGAGCAGATTTAGGACGGAATGCTTGGCTACTCCGGTCATGCGAACGATTGCGTTGATGGAGTTTCCCTCTACCAGCGCCGAAACCACTTGAACCCGCTTGTCAGTGCTCAGGCGATTCATAACCCCTCTACTCTGACTATGTTACTCTAAAATAATATATTGTCAAGTAATATGTTTGCCAATATAATATTTTCGTATATGATGTTTCAGGGTATGTTACTGTTACCTCAAAGAGGCGTTATGCCAAGAATACCGATCACCGTCATGGGCTACCGTTGCGAGCGGTGCAACCATGAATGGATTCCGAACAGCGAGAGAGAACCATCGGTTTGCCCCAGTTGTCACAGCCCCTATTGGAACCGACCGAGGAAGGCGACATCGATGCTCACGTATGAAGATTTCCGCGACAAGATACGAGAAACGCTGCAAAAGTCAGGCCCACTAACCTGGACTGAAATCAGAACCACGGCCAAGCTGCCGCAGGCATTCCCGAACAACAAGTGGGTTCATCGTCTTGAGGGCGACATTGGCCTCAAGCGGAACAAAGATAAGCACGGCATCATCAAGTGGAGCGTGGAATAGACTGTGGACATGCCACAGGTCCACAGACTTAATCTCCCGACCGTCCCCGTAAAGCAGCAACTTGAGAACAAAGTAAATTGGAATGACACGCGGTCGGCGGAAAGCGCCGACTTCTTCACGATTGGATACACAGGCAGAAAGACGGATGAACTAATAGCCATTCTCAGGGCGAACAGCGTAAGGACATTGGTTGATATTCGCCAGAACCCCGTCAGTATGTATCGCCCAGAGTTGAGCAAAAACAATCTCGCTCGCATCGTTACGGAACACGGGATGGATTATGCTCACTTTCCGCAGCTTGGCGTTCCACGTGACATACGGGCAAAAGCGATTGAATCTGGCAATCGCAGAGTCATCTGGGACTGGTACGATCAGCATGTAATCACATCGTTTCTGGGTCGGAACCTGCATTTTTTCTTAAATTGTGTCGAGCATCCCGTTGCCCTGATGTGTACGGAAATCGACCCGCAGGAGTGCCATAGGCATCGACTCTCTCTCGCCCTTGAGAAGATGGGCATGAAGGGGTTTGACCTATGAACCGACTATGCAAACAGAAGAAAAGAAAAAGGCACTGATTGTTGTCCGCACTTACCCGTCTCCGGCGAAGAACGGGGTTGAGGTATCGTGTACAGCGGCAATCACAGATGAAGGGAAATGGCTTCGTCTTTTCCCTGTGCCGTGGCGTTATCTTCCCGAAGATCAGAGATTTCGCAAATATGAATGGGTGGAACTAACCCTCAAAAAGGCCACGAAAGACACTCGCCCCGAGAGTTACAAACTCACCCCAGACGGAATCAAAATCATTTCACATCTGGAACCGGGGAAAGAGTGGCAGGCAAGAAAAGAAATCATTCTCCCGTTGAAAGCCCATTGCCTCTGCTGCCTCGTTCGCCAAAGGGACGAGAAGGGCTTTCCAACTCTGGGTATCATCAAGCCGAAGAAAATCGACCGGCTGATAATCACGCCTGACACTCCATCCTGGACAGAGGCCCAGCTTGCCGTTCTGCGCCAACAGCACTTCTTCGCGGAGAAGCCGAAACAAGAACTCGAAAAAATCCCGTTCAAGTTTCAGTATAAGTTTTGGTGTGATGACGCCGCCTGTACCAGCCATACAATGATCTGCACTGACTGGGAGATGGGCGAATCATGGCGGAAATGGAGTGCTGATTATGGCGATCAGTGGGAAGAAAAATTCCGGCAACGATACGAGAAGGAAATGATAGAGAAGTACGACACTCACTTTTACATGGGCACCGTTCACACACACCCGAGCACGTGGATTATCGTTGGCCTGTTTTATCCGCCTTATTCGGTCAAAGGCGGGAGCCTGTTTTGATCACCTGCCCTCGGTCGCTTCCTTGACGATCCTCGCAGCGTTCTGAGCGAAATCTTGGAGCTTGCACTTGTGTGCCTCGAACTGCTTCTGAATATCGCCCTTGGCCGCCGGGAATTGCATGTTGCACCGCTCGCAGACCCCGAGCTTGGGCGTTTCTTGGACGATGCGGAGTTTCCGTTTTGCCATGCCTCATCCTGCCACATTCCGCAACCACCCGTCACTGCCTGTGGAAATCAAACTGCACCACTACCAAGTCGGCGGTAGGGTGTTCGTAGCAAGTGAAAATGTCCGCTTTTTGTAGCAAGTGAAATGTCCGGTTTTGGTTTTTGACTCTCCTCATCATCCAGCCGCCGTGATCGCGGTGGGAAAGTGGGAATCCCGCGCACTGGGCGGGATTTCCAAGCGCGGGGGGAAAGTCGATTTTTGGACTTTTCCACGGCGCGTCTTTTCCACCGCGTTTTTGGCCGCCGCATTTTGCATGGTCGTGAGGGCTACACCTTGGGCGCGATAACGGCCCAGCCGGTGCGGTCCGTGGGTGAGGCTGATCGTTCCGTCCAGGTGTTGATGGACCATGACGTTGCAGCCGGCCAGCGTGCCTCTCCACTGCACCCGCGCAATCTGCAACTGCAGGTTCTGAAAGCTGACGGTGTTGTCGCGATTTACCGTGCGCTCAAACTGCAGAGAGAAGATCAGGTCCAGAGGCTTGCGGGGACAAGGCAAAAACGCGGTGCCACGTTGCGTGGGCGCCACCTGAAAACGGCCATTGAACTCGCCGATGTAGTGTTTGCTCAGAAACTCATTCGCCGCTTCCAGCGTGGTGATGCCATGCAACCGCAACTCCTGCGGCAGCCGACCCTGCCAAGTCCCAAAGCTGCGCTCGGAGCGGCCCCGCGCCTGCGGCGAGTAGGCCGGAATCATCTGCACTCCCAGCTCGCGCAGGGCACGTCCCACCTGCGTCAGACGGTAGGGATCGACCTTGCCGCCTACCTTCGGCGTGAGCCAAAAATGGCTACCCCGGTCGCTGTACAAGGCGCAGAACAATCCCTTGCGCTCGACCACTTCCCGCAACCCGGCCATCACCGTCGCCGTCGATTCTTCCTCCACCAGTTGCGCATAGTAGATCTCGCTGGTGGCATCATCCAGAATCACGATCAGGTCGTACCAGCGTTCGTCCTGGAACCACTGATGACGGCTGCCGTCGATGTGCAGCAGCATGCCCGGCAGCGGCCGCCGTTCGCGCCGTTTGCGATGCACTCCCCGTTGGCGTCCGCGTGCCACCATCCCCGCCCCTTGCAGCGCTGCCTTAACCCAGCTATAGCTCAGGTGAATGCCGTGGTGTGCGCCCAGCTTCTCGTGGAAATGCTGTACGTTCAGATCGAAGTACTGGTCGCGGTACAGCCCCAGGACTTGCTCGACGGTGGCCAGCGGCACTCGCTTAGGAGACGGTTGTCCCCGCCGCCGGTCAAACAACCCGTCATAGCCGAACTCTTCCAGCCGCTCCCGCCAACGCCGCATTGACCGGTCGCTAATGCCGATAATCTCGGCCGCCTGCCACCAGGTGATCTTCTTCGCCATGGCCCGCAGAATCACTTCCTGCACCTTCATTGCCCGCTCCATCGCGGCCTTCGAGTAAGACGCCATGCTGACCATGGTCTCCTACTCTCGCCGCCTGCAAAGCGGACAGATCACGTGCTATCTCAACCGGACATATCATGTGCTACTGACACCAAGTCGGCGGTAGGGTTGACTATCTCCAGATCTTCGCTTACTATGCCATCCGTCCTCGCGCCCGCTAACACGCCACCAGTCTGATTCTGTGCACCAGGAGGTTCGATGCACTTCATCGAACAACTCTTCGGCCTATCACCCGATGGGGGAAACGGTTCTTGGGAGTTCGTTGTTCTTGCGCTTCTTGTGGCCGTCACTTGGGCAATTGGGTGGAATTACGCCTCCGAGAAGCGCGGCTTATAGGCGGACCACCAGGATCGAGCGATGACGGATGGTGAGCTGCTGGCGGCGAAGATGATCCGCGATTAGCCTCTTGCAATGTTTTTGGCCGGGGCCAACCATGAACTTTCTTAAGTTTTTCGTGAAAGAAGTCCTGCCCCGCCTACTGAAGGGACTCGCCTACGGTTGGATTCTCGGCATCATCAGACTCATAAAGCGCTTCTGCGAGGCCATCAAGGCCTTCTGCGCTTACCAGAAACTCTCTCACTCAGAGCAAGACGAAATCTCCGACCGTTGTGCTACGTTCACCAACCCGGCTTTCCACCGGCCGGATCCCTGCATCTACTCCCAGCAATATCTGCTGAAGCTCGGACTGCCGGTGACCTGGGACAATCCCGACATTTGGCTTCTGCTCAACGGCGTCGTGGTTCCGGAACACAGCCTGCTGCCCGATACGGTTTATGAAATCAACGCGAATGTCTGGAATAATTCCTATTTCGCTCCTGCCGTCAATTTAAGGGTAGACTTCGCCTTTCTGTCGTTTGGAGCATCTACGGTGGTCAACCCGATCGGCACTACCCATGTCGATCTTGGTGTTAAGGGCGCTCCTAATTGTCCAGCACTGGCAACCATGCAATGGAAGACTCCTCCCACCCCGGGCCATTACTGCATTCAGGTGAACCTGCTGTGGGCTGATGACGCCAATCCTGACAACAATCTTGGGCAGAACAATGTAGATGTCGTACCAGCGACGTCGCCGGCGAATTTCAGCTTCCGCCTGAGAAACAATACCAAGACCAGCAATAACTACGTTTTCGAGGTGGATACTTACGCCATACCGCAGCAGCCCGTGTGTCCGCCAAAGCTCACTGCCGCTGATAAAGGATCGTTTGCCGAGCGATTACGGCGAGTCAAGGCCATACACAACAAGGCCAATTTCCCCATCCCTCCCGGATGGACGGTCGATATCACTCCTCCGGAGGTATCCCTTGCTCCGGGCGATGAAACCGACATTGCCGTAAGCATCAATCCGCCAGCCGGCTTTAATCAGACCACACCGTTTAACGTCAACGTGCGCTCTAAGGACCTTTATGCGGGGGGAGTCACCCTATACGTTGCAAAGCTTTGAGCAGGGTGCGAAAGGAGACGGGCCATGCCTGTGCCTTATGAGAAATATACTTCATGCGTAAACCCGAAGGACTACATTTTTCCGATCAGCGGATACACGATAGCAAATGCCTCGGTGCTCCTGGTCGTCATCACCACAGGGCTCATTTTCGCCACGTCGGTGGTTTCCGTTTCTCTCGCCATCGCCGCCGACCTTGCGCTTATCATTATCACCACTTGGTATCTGTACGGGCGGCTGATCTGCCTGTCTCCGCAACCAGTATGTGCGATTGGCGTTGTCACGGGCATTCTGCACCCCAATGTAGAATCGACAGCCGGCAAAGTCGGCGACAACGATGCAACCATGGGCGTTTTGCTGGCGCCCGGCCCTACCAACCTCGATGATCCCGATCTTGATAAGTACCAGGGTGCTGCCCAGGGTGTCTTAATCAAGCCCAACGATGCGATCACGGGTATCGGACTCGGCTATACCTCAGATATCAAATATATCAAACAGTTGCACTGCGAATTTGAAGGCAGCGGAATACACGATTTCTGGGAGTTTCTCATCGAGATACTGGCGTTCCTCATAGCAATACTGTTGCTGATCACGCTTGTTCCACTGGCGGGACCCATCATCACGCTGCTCGCGATTCTTGCAGCGCTCCTGGGACTCGGGGGCCTGATAAATATCTTCCTGCCCGGCACACGTGGCGTTCCCACCTCCGAGTTCAACGGCCAGCCGGGAAACCTGGTGAGTGGGAATATCGTAGCTGTGACCGGCGACTGGATCTACGACTCGGGGCACACAGGCTGGAACGAAATTCACGCCGTCCACTCCTGCCTAATTATTCCCGGCGCTGACGGGGTAACCCCCGCTGCGATCAATCCTGACGGCACGTGGCCGAGCGACATTGGTGGCGGCTTGGGCTTGGACGACGCACATATCCAGCAAACCATTCTTCGCTGGTGCGGACAATTGGGCATTACCACAGGAGTGATTTTCGCCGGAAATGTGGACAATCCCGCGAATAATTGGGCGATTCATCCGCTGATTGACGGTTGTCAGACGCCGATCATTCTTTAACCAACCGTGGTGATTGCTAATCAACCGACGGTCCACCCTGGAAGTAAGCCGTTGGCAGCTTGTCCGTGAAAATCTTTCTGACCATCGCGGCTGGCCGCCCCTATCAGATTGCGGACTCGTCCACAAAGGAATCGGCCGCCCGAAGAGCAGCCAAGCTTGCCGGCGCTCTCCAAGCGATCACCCGTCCCGCAGCTTACGGGCGAATTCCGAGCGAACACGCCCTTCCCCATGGCGCCGAACACTACCGAGGCGGTGTTCGCTTTGGGACGATATCAACCCGAACCGGACACTCGTTTTACGGCGCCGGGACGCAGTCTGTTTGGCAAAGGTCTTTGCTTTCTATTGCCTGAATAGAGTGTCTTAGCCCGAATTTCTCACCAGTAGTAAACAACCACCAGTAATTCACAGTAGAAAAAGGCCGTCTTTTCAGGCATAACTGCGGTGTGAAACGAAGTCGATGCCCGAAAAAGAAACGGCCTTTCTCATGACAGAGTGTACGCAAGAATCGTTCGCGTTTGCAGATCATTTTTCGCGGCGGGTGGTAGCCAACTTCGATGGCGCCCGCATGACCAGCGACGGAGGCGGCCTGCTGTTGCGCCGCACCAACCGCAAGATCGGCTTGCTCGCGCGGGCGGCGGCCTGCTTTCGGGATGGGCGGGACCCGGCACGGGTCGAGCACCCGGTGGGCGAGATGCTGGCGCAGCGCGTCTACGGGCTGGCGCTGGGCTATGAAGATCTCAACGATCATGAGCAACTGCGCCACGATCCCCTGCTGGCCGTGTTGGCCGGCCAGCGCGAACTGGAATCACCGCTGGCCGGCAAGAGCACGCTCAACCGCATGGAGTTGACGCCGGCGGCGGCCGCCGATCGCTATCACAAGATCAGCTACTCGGCCGAGCAGTTGGACACGCTGCTGGTGGATATTTTCTTGGAAGCGCACGCGACCGCGCCAGCCGAGATCGTGCTCGATCTGGATGTCACCGACACCCCGTTGCACGGCGAGCAGGAAGCGCGCTTCTTCCACGGCTACTACGGCGAGTACTGTTACTTGCCGCTGTACATCTTCTGCGGCGAGCATCTACTGTGCGCCCGCCAGCGGGCTTCGAACCAGGACGCCAGCGCAGGCGCGCTCGCCGAAGTGAAACGCATCGTGGGCCAGATTCGGCAGCGCTGGCCGGAGGTGAAAATCATTCTGCGCGCCGATTCCGGCTTCTGCCGCGAGGAGCTGATGGCTTGGTGCGAAGCTGAGCCCGTGCACTATGTTTTCGGCTTGGCGCGCAACTCGCGGCTGGAGGCGGAAATCGCCGCCCTCATGGCCGCGGCCCAGCGCGAACACCAAAAGACGCAGCAAGCCGCCCGCGTCTTCGGCGAGTTCTCCTATCAGACGCGCAGCAGTTGGTCGTGCGCCCGCCGCGTGGTGGCCAAGGCCGAGTATCTCGACAAAGGCCCCAACCCGCGCTTCGTGGTGACTTCGCTGAGTCCCACAGAGTGGGAGGCGCGCGCTCTCTATGAACAGCTCTACTGCGCCCGCGGCGAGATGGAAAACCGCATCAAGGAGCAGCTCAGTCTGTTCGCCGATCGCATGAGCGCCGCCACCCTGCGCGCCAACCAGTTGCGGCTCTACCTGTCGTCGTTGGCCTATGTGCTGCTGCACGCTCTGCGGCGGCTGGCCTTGGCGGGCACCGTGTGGGCGCGGGCCCAGGTGAACACCATCCGACTGCGGCTGCTCAAGATTGCCGCCGAGGTGCGCCTCAGCGCCCGCCGTATCTATCTGCGTTATCCCCGCGCATATCCCTGGAAAGCGCTGTTCGCCGCGGCCTGGTCGGCTTTGCGCTGTTGAGGGCAGCGCGGCGGTTGTGCCAACCTCAGGCGGGCGGCAGTTGCGGTCTCCACGCGCCCAAAAATGTCGCCTCCAGCCACCGCCTTGGCCATCACCCGTGCACCACTGCCGCTAACCACTCCCTGCCGCCTACACCGATCGCTCTCGGCCGCCCCATCCGACCCCTGGCTCAGTTATCGATCATCTGGTGAGAAATTCGGGTTAGCGGGCCTCGGCGTGCACTCAGCTGTTGACCAGCTCCATGGATACGCGCTTGATTCTGGCTGGGGTGATGGCAGGTGTCAGATGGGTATCGTTCAGGATTTTCGGTTTGCAGTACGAGGGTTGCGGAAGTCGCGGGCCTTCGTTGTTATCGCAACCCTGACGCTGGGAATCGGAATCGGTGCGAACACCGTCATTTTTAGCATTGCGCAGAGGATTCTGCTGCGCTCGGTCGACTATCCCGATCAACCGCGCCTGGCATTCGTATCGCGCGGCTACCCCGGATTCCCGCAAGGCGGGGGCAATTTCACATATCCGGCGTATCGCGACATGTTGCAGCAGAACACGTCGTTCGATGAGCTTGCAGCATTCCAGTCGTTTGGTGCGCTTGCTCTCACCGATGGGAGCGAGGCGGTCCGCGTCAACATCAACTACGTCACCCCGTCCTACCTGCAACTTCTGGGAGCGCAGACTGCGCTGGGCCGCATCTTCCGGCGCGAGGAGGACCGGTGGGCCGACGCCGATCCCGTGATCGTGTTGAGCAACGGGTTTTGGCGGCGCGAATTCGGCGGCAGATCTGACATTGTGGGACGCACCATTCATCTCAACCAGCAGCCGTTCACGGTCATTGGAGTAGCGGCCGAGACCTTCCGCGATTCACCCGGCGCCATGGACACCGGCGAAGCCGTCGATGCCTGGCTTCCCTTGGGGCTATCTTTCCGGCTGACCGGACTCTCCGATCCCAATAATCGCAACGCTGCCATTCTTTGGGGAGTCGGTCATCTAAAGCAGGGTGTGACCTGGCAACGCGCACAGGCCGACTTCGATGCAATCGACAGCCGGCTGGTCAAGGAATATGCGGCCAGCGACGCGGGCTTTACGCTGGTCGTGAAGCCGCTCAAAGATCAACTGGTCGGGCAATTCTACAGCCCGTTGTGGCTGCTTCTTGGCGGCTCGATATTCATCCTGTTGATTGGGTGCGCCAACGTTGCCAACCTGTTGTTGGCGAGGCTGGTCGCACGCCAGCGCGAATTAGCCATACGTGGCGCGCTGGGCGCAACGCCGGGCCGCCTGGTCCGGCAAATGCTGGCGGAGAACCTGGTCCTCCTGGCGCTAGCCGGCACCCTCGGAGTTGGGATCGGATACTTCGGCCTGAAGGGACTGCAGGCTTGGGGGCGGCTCAATCTTCCTGCGGTGGCCCAATTCACTCCCGATCGCTCCATGGTAGCGGGCGCGTTACTCGCATCGTCGCTGACGTTGCTGGTGTTCGGTCTCGCCCCGGCGGTGGCCGGTTCGCGGACCGACTTACGGGATGTGCTGCATCAATGCGGCAGGCAGGGAGCGGGTCTCACGCGCAGCCGGGCCCCCAAGTTGCTCATCGTCGTCGAGGTAGGATTGGCGTTCGTTCTGCTGGTGGGCGCGGGCCTGCTGCTGAAGAGCTTGCGAAAGATGACCACGATCGATCTGGGATTCAATACCAGGGACCTGCTAACCCTGCGGCTCGACCTTAACGCCGAGCGCTACTCGCAGGCGACAAGTCGAACCGTGTTTACCAAGACGCTGCTGGAAAACTTGAAGAGCATTCCAGGCGTTGCTTCGGCCAGCGTTTGGGGGCCCGGCATGCCGGGACGCGCTACGTGGGTGATTGAGGCAATTCCCGAAGGCCGGCAGCCTGACGATCCCCGCAGTATCGTTATGTCGGCCCGTCACAGTGTCAATCCAGGCGCTCTAGCGGACCTCGGTATTCCCATCGTGCGCGGGCGCGACTTCACCTGGCACGACGATGCGAATGCTCCGGAGGTGGCCATCGTCAGCGAAAGCACTGCCCGGACTTCATGGCCGGGACCGGATCCGCTGGGAAAGCGCTTTCTCCCGATCGGCAGAGGCAAGAACTACGTCACCGTTGTCGGGGTTGCAGCCGACGCAAGGCTGCGCCAGCGGCTCGATCTCTCCGATGCGGCCATCGGCATCCGGCCTGGAGGCCTCGGGCCACAGCTTGATGTCTATCTGCCCTACCCGCAGCGTCCCAACCGCCCGCTGGTGATTGCCCTTCGCATCCATGGAGATCCCGGGGCGGTCACAACGGCTGTCCGGTCGGCTGTTGCCGGCCTCGATCCTACTCTGCCGATGTATGACATCGCGCTGCTCGATGACCGCCTTGCGGCCCAGGAGGCTCCCAGCCGGGCCCTGACGATGGTCACCGGCGGGTACGCTCTTCTTGCCTTGTTCCTGGCATCGCTGGGGTTGTTTGGTGTGCTTGCGCATGGGGTAAGCCGGCGCACCCAGGAACTCGGACTGCGCATGGCGCTAGGCGCAAACCGTGCAGATGTGCTGATCATGGTGCTGCGAGAAGGAGTATTCCTGTTTGTGGCAGGCATTCTCGGCGGGCTGGTTGGGGCAACATTACTTACAAGGGTCCTGCGTAGCCTGCTGTTTGGAATTACCGCGATGGATCCGGGAGTCTACGCAGGAATATCACTGCTCCTTGTGTTAGTGGCGTTGAGCGCCTGCTATTTGCCCGCATGGCGCGCGACCCGAGTCGATCCCATAGTCGCTCTGCGCTCCGAGTAGCAGTGAGAGCAAATCGGCGACCTCGACGAGATCGCCCCACGGTGCCGCTATCGCCCGTTGTTTCTGCCCGGATGAGAACGTCGCGATACGGTAGACCTGCTGTGGACTGGTTTTCGTCCGACGTCCCCCCACCAGACTAACGATCTTATTTCCGTCTCTCCCTGTCGCTTTTCGCTTCCCATTCCCGATTTACTAGGCAGTGAGCAAAATTTTCGTACGATCCGAAGCAAATACCAAATGGCACATTCAAACACCGCTCATGCGCTAAGCAAGGCGCTGCCAAAAAGGAGAAGAATATGACGATGCGATCCAGGCTGTACCGTCTCGGTAGTCTGTTGGGAGTTGGGGTGGTCACGGTTGGGCTGCTCGTGGGTGTAGGGAGCAGGCTTGCCTACGCACCTCAGGCCGAGGCGCACTCCGTGAAATCCCTCCCTAACAACTTCCCATTTTTGAACCCAAACGGATTTGCAGCGACCTTTAGCACACAGGGTTTCGTCAATCTCAGCGGCGAGTACTTCCAAGCGCAGGGAAGCAACGGCCGGAGCTGCTCGACCTGCCACACGCCAGAAAATGCGTGGAGCATCAACCCTGCTACGATCCGCCTGCTGTTCGAGTTGACGGGTGGCACGCACCCTATTTTCAATGCGCTCGATGCCAACAATCCGGACAACGACCTCTCTACCGTGGAGGCGCGGCGGGCCAATTACAGCATGATGTTGACGCGAGGGGTGTTCCGTCGGGGCGGGGCTCCACGCGCCGACCGGGAATGGGATGTAATCGCTGTGGATGATCCCCATGGGTTCGCGAACGTCAACCGGATCGTGCAGTGGCGGCGCGTCATACCGACGATCAACTTCCCCCTCGGCAGCGCCACCGTGCTCTGGGATGGCGGCAACACGGTCGATACCGATCAGCTTGCCGGACTGGTAAACCAGGCGACCCGCAACATCACAGGCGCTCAGCAAGGGCAGCCCGCTCCTCCTGAGGTCATCGCAGACATCGTCAATTTCGAAACATCACTTTCGACTGCACAGGCCGTCTCTTTCGTTGCCGGGCCGCTGAATGCAGCGGGCGCACGCGGCGGGCCTGAAGAACTCTCAAAGATGACAAAGACGCAAGGGCGCTTCGACCTTTTCGATGCCTGGACCAATTCTCCAGATCCGAACCGCAGGCAGATCGCGCGGGGCCAGCAGTTGTTCAACAGTGTCAATCCCGGCGGTCGGAGCTGCAATGGCTGCCACAACTCGGCGAATAACGGCACCAATATCAACAACACTTTGTTCGACATCGGAACTGCGTCAGCGGAGGCGCGCACGCCCGACTTACCTCTTTACACCTTCCGCAACCGATCGACCAACGAAGAGCGCCAACTCACAGACACTGGAGCGGGCAACGTCACGGGACTTTGGAAAGACCTGGGCCGCTTCAAGACGCCGACGCTGCGTGCGCTGTCCGCGCGTGCACCTTACTTCCACAACGGCACTGCGGCGACGCTCGAGGATGTTGTGCGCCACTACGAGCAGTTCCTTGGCTTCGTGTTCACCGACCAAGAACGAGAAGATCTGGTGGCCTTCCTGAAGGCGCTCTAGAAGCTATCTCGTAAATACCAGAACTGGGAAAGCGACCGTTCGGGATAGGGAGGAGTTGGACAACGACAATTTGACCCTTGATTGCATTATGGAGATTTTCACGGCGGGCCTCCGCCATCGGAACGTAAGAGTTCAAGATGCCCTCCGATCCATGGCCGGCACGGCATGGATTCTTTGCTGCAACGTATTTATGTTGGCCCCAACCGCACCTGCTGGACGATAACGGGCTACTCTTCCCCTAGCGGATTGTGGAAGAGTGGCCGACGATCCACTCATAATCGCAGGGCACTTCACCGGTTTGGGCGTTTGAACTAACCCGCTGGCGCGGCGGACGCTACTGCGTGTCGCTGGTTGAGATTAATCCTGGAATAAGCCTTGCGCCCGGAGTTGCTAAGCCTTACGATTGGCCGTCATGCAATCACCGATGATCAGGCGCGAAGGCACAGGGTTGAGTGTCCCACTATCAAGGAAAACGCTATTGAAATCCCATAGCTGACCGCATCCGCCGCAAGCGCCAGCGGCTTCCTTCAAACGACCTTATCGAAAGTGCCCGCCTGCCAACTTGGGGCGTCGTTCGCCGCTTTTTCACGCCGGGGCACTTCCGATAAGGCTCTAGCGTTTCCCGTCAAGTTGATCGAGGACGAAGGTAAACGCTGCGCGGCGTATCGATTGCTGTTCGCCCGCCGCTTCCCAAAGCGGACACTTTCAAGCAGGCGACGAGCCGTCCGCGAGCGCGTGACAAACAGAGTGGCTCCGATTGCGACGCTCGCACTTCCGTCTCACAATGGGTTCTTTGTGCGACACGACAAGATCGCGCGATTGTATTTCGGCGCTGGGGACTCCACCGCCGCGATGAAAAACCTGCCCTTTGCTTTGCCACTGAAGCACACCGGCAAGAACAGCGCCAGTTGGTAACAGGATCGGGAGTGCTCATCGCGGTTTTGCCGGGGGACGACAGGCTCGAACGAAGAAATACGCCAGCGCTGTCAACCGAAAGATTGAATCTTCGTCAACCGGAGCACCGGCAAGAAACTCATCTCGATTGAGGGGAGGAGCTTCACTCTCCAAAAGCCGTAGCCGAAGCAAGCCGTCAAGGTCGAGAAGAAAGTACTTCACCGAGGGCGAATCCGTAATGTAAGAGTTCAGGAGTTCTCCGCGAGAGAGCGGTTTTGTGAACGCAACGGCCTCGTGCTCAGTGTCCTTAGGCACCGACTCTGCGACATGATCGTATACCGAATCCAAGAAGCGAGCCACACGGGGCGATAATTCGGCCAGTATGTTTGTGAATGAAGGTGGAATCTCATCTTCATTCGGGTTTGCAGCCGTAGCAAGCAGGTTTGCCCAGCGTTCCTGCATAGATTTTTCTTCTTCGAGCCACGCACCTTCAATGAGTGGCTGGAGGATGTTCAGCGGGACAGGACCGGGAGTGACGCCGATATTAAGCAGGGTGAAGTGCGCCTTGCCGATCACTGCCTCGGCATTCGCGGTGCGCCGCTGAACCATATTGCCGAGAATCGTGCCGATTGTTTCGCCGGGGTGACCCGTCACGGCCGCGATGAAGGCTTGCACCTGTTTCGCAGCCTGAAGTGCTCCCGCGAGGACTACGCCGGTTGTCACGGGATCGGGAATGGCCATTCCGACATTTCTCCTTTGACGATTCTCTCAAAGCACACTCCCCGTCCGCTGTTTCATAACGGGTCCTTTGTGAAACGCTCAGCAACGAGCAATTTGAGCCCTGATCTGTTCTACAAACCGCTTGGCACCGTAGCAACGGAAGGTTAGGGGCGGCCCATTGCGACATGTGACATCGACTATTCGGGTAGTAAAGCCGGACCGATCCTTGACATCGACTACATCGTTAAGCAGGACGACTCGGCTCGTGTCTCCTTTGTGCACAAACCGATTCATCACATTCGGTCGGAACTCTATTGACGATGGGGTAAGGTACAGGGTGCCACCCACCCATAGGCCCTTGTAAAATGCTTTAAAAGCGCCAAGTACAAATCCCACGGGCCACGGTTTTTTTAGAAGAAAGGCTTCTGGCTCGGCATCGGGGATGAGAGCATTAACCACCTTCTTTGCTATCAGATCGTTAGTTGAATTCATCGTCTTCCACTCCCGTTTCCGATTCTAAGCGAAATCGAGTCGGTCGATCCGTTGTCCCGTTCCGGCCCGCCAGCGAGGCCATGTGTTCCACAAAGGGTAAGTTTTGCGACGAAATTGGAAGGGCCTGAAATCAATGCTTCCGGAGCTGGTAGCCACGTCAGCACATTTCTGACTGTGGGCTTTTCGCGGGTACGTGTGACCATTGCAGACCGGCGGTGGGGGAAATAGTCCAACACTTGTTTGGCATCGAAGGAGCGACCCACGGTCACAACGGCGTTGACCGTGGGTACCCGCTCTTTTGTTTTGAACGGAAATACATATTAATAAGCCATCTTCAGAGCGCACCGAAAGCCGCAATAAGGTTGGCGCGCACCGGCATCCAACATCAAACGGTTGTCCGACCTGAAAAGTGCCGGTTCCTCGTCATGCCAAGATCCGCCTTTTGCGGCGCGGTAACTTCCCTCCCCATCCTCGCACCATTCCCAAACGTTTCCGGTCATTTGATACAAGCCCCAAGGGCTGCAGCCATCGGGGTAGCTCCAGACATCGGCGCTTCCGAGATCAATTCCTTCCACGCGTGCGGCGGCACCTGGATCGCCCAAGCCAGCGGCGAGACGGACCGGGAGCTCCTCGACGACTTTCGCGAAGCCACCCAAGAGACCCCCGGCGGGACCGCCTAAATTGTCAAGGCTTGCGCCGCTTCGGCATAGGTCGGGATTCCATTCATTGCCCCAAGAAAAAGCGCGACCATCCAACCATCTCGCCCCCTTTTCCCATTGATGCTCGCTGGGCAACCGCAAGCCAGCCCATTTGCAGTACGCCTTTGCATTCGACCATCCAATATTTACCGCTGGATGATCTATTCGCTCGGGACGTCCCCAATCCCATCTATCTTGTCTCATGTCGAATAGAAATCTCTGGAACTGGCGGTTAGTCACTGGGTGGAGAGCGAGCCTATACTGATGAAGCAGGAAAGACATGGGGACAAGATCGCCGCCAGCTCTCAAGTATGCGCCTTCGGGGATGAGCAGGAGTAGGAACCGTCTTTTTCATTTTCGGTTATTAGATTTGCGAAATCGTTATTCGGCTTGACCGCAAGTTGTTTAACCCAATAATTGCCATCGAGTGCCGCCCGATCGCGGGGCGTGCAAAAACCGGTTAAAAATCCTGCGAAGCGGACCATCCAGTGCGGATGTGTTTCAACGTCGCGCCGCGCCATCTCGGACACATGAGATAATGCTGCGAGCGCGCCGACGATTTTGACACCATCGGGAGGTGCTGCGGAACGAAGCTTCTCTAAGAGCCTTTCCTCGGTAGGTTTCCGCTTTGGAAACAAGCCAAAACGCTTCTGCGCTTGGCTGTGCCAGGAGCGGCCTTCATCCAGCCATCTCTCGAAAATTTCCATAGACTATTTTAAAACACAGTTTAATGCAATGTTGACGGATGCATTTTCTTGATGCCGTTATCTCACAAACGGTAAGTTCTGAGACGCCCCGTGAGGCCAATGAAATCAGCCCTTTCAGGGTCTCATAACTCAATCTCAAAATCGGATGCACGTCGTCGAGTTGGGCCAACGGTTTGATCCGCGGGGCTGAGCAGGCTGCACGGTCGCCGCCCCGCCGAAAAATCTCAAATCTCAGTCTCAAAAAATCAGGCTGCGATTTCGGCTCTCATGGTGGTACCCGGCCGGAATACGCGGAGCGCCCAGAGTAAATCCGCTGTAACTGCTACCGTTCGCCAACCAGAAGGATGTATAGTCGGCATCTCGTATGAATGTGCTCTGCCCGGATTGCTCCTGGTTGACGGGCTATCCGGAAGTTGGCTCTCGGTCGGCGAGAACAGGGCATGTCGTAAACGCCCCAGATTTGAATCCGAAAGGACAACCGAGCGTCGAAAAGCACTTCCCGTCAAGACAAATCAGCCGCCCCGAAGAGCGGCCGACGTTATGCCGGGGGCTGAAGCCCCTTTTTGTTTCGCGCGTTGACGCTGGCCTGAAGGCCAGCTCTACCCGAGTCTTGATCTACCCGAGTCTTTTAGCTGATAGCTGATAGCTGACGGCTGATAGCTGAAAGCTTCCCTACCCCGCCACCTCTTCCAACTGCTTCTGATCGATGTCGAAGTTCGAGTAGACGTGCTGCACGTCGTCGGAATCTTCCAGCGCTTCCAGCAGGCGGATCATGGTGTTGGCCTGCTGGCCTTCCAGCTTGGTGTAGTTCTGCGGAATCATGCCGACTTCGGCAACTTCCGGCGTGATGCCGGCCTTCTTCACCGCTTCCAGAACCGTTCTCGTAGGCAGACGGATCGCAGAGGATTTCCCAGCTTTCGCCATCGTCTTTCAGATCGTCGGCGCCGGCTTCGAGCACGATGTTCATCAGGTCGTCTTCCTTCGCCGCCGACTTGGGGATCACGATGTCGCCCTTCTTGTGAAACATGTAGGCGACCGATCCGGCTGCGCCCAGGTTCCCGCCGTTCTTGGAGAAGGCGTGGCGAATTTCGCTGACCGTGCGGTTGCGATTGTCGGTGCGAGACTTCGACCAGGATCGCGACTCCGCCCGGGCCGTAGCCTTCGAACATGATCTCTTCGTAGGTGACGCCGGGCAGCTCGCCGGTGCCGCGCTGGATGGCGCGCTTGATGTTGTCGGCGGGCATGTTCTCGGCTTTGGCTGCGGCAACCGCGGTGCGCAGGCGCGGGTTCTTTTCCGGATCGCCGCCGCTCTTGGCCGCCATGCTGATTTCCTTGATCAGGCGGGTAAAAATCTTGCCGCGCTTGGCGTCGAGCGCGCCCTTCTTGTGCTTAATTGTGGCCCATTTTGAGTGGCCTGACATGAGAGACCTCGTGAAGAGAATGAATACGTTCGTCCTCCCACGCAAGCCAAACGAAGGCTTGCATGGGGCACCCGGGGTCTTGTCTCCCACGCGAGCCAAAGGAAGGCTTGTATGGGCACCCTGGGGGCCCGCGCAGACAAAAGCATCCGCCCTGCGATGAGGACGGAGTTGTCGGGCAAAACAGGATTATAGCATCGGGGCGGCGGCTCCCGAGGTTGCGAAGACGGGGTCGAGTACCGTGGTTTTTGAGCCGCCCGTGCCGCCATATCCGGCCTATAATGTTCGCGCGTTTGGAGGAGGCCTATGCGTATTCCTACGGCTCTTCTGGTGCTGTTGTGTCCACTGCTGCTCGTAGCCCAAACGCCTAAGGCATCTCCGCGAACCATTGTCGAACAGATTAGCGTCACGAATGACAGCTTGGTCTCGTCCGAGCATCTGCAGCAGGTCGAGCAGGAGATTCGCAAACAGGATTACGAGGATGATGCCGCGAACGAGATTGCCCGGCGCGCGAAGTACGAACTGCAAAAGGATGGGTACTTCAAAGCGGAGACGAGCACGGTAGATGTGCAGGTGCTCAGCGAGTCGCCTTTCGAGCGAAGTGTTTCGGTCACCTTGCGGATCAATGAGGGCCAGCAATACCGCTTGGAGCGCATCACATTCAAGGACAATAAAGTCTTTCCCGGTTCCGACCTTCGGCATGCTTTTCTGATCAGCGACGGCGATGTGTTCGACGCGGAAAAGATCCGCAAGGGACTGGAGGGAATCCACAAAATGTATGGGAACAGGGGGTACATCAACTTCACCCCGGTTCCAAAGACCCTTGCGAACGACCAAACCCGCACCATCAACCTCATCGTTGCCGCCGACGAGGGCGCCCAGTTCACCGTGGACAGCCTGGTCTTGAGTGGTCGCGCCGAATGGCCGCCCGAAAAGGCCGAGAAGTTGCTGGCACTCTGGCGCCCCTACGCAGAGCACACGTACAGCCCCAAACTAATGGAGCAGATTCAGCAGGCGATGTTGGAGATGTTCCCTGGTTTAGACTCCGACGCAGCTCTACCCGCCATCCGGCAGAACCCGAAAACAAAGACGGTTGAGATCGAGGTGCGACTGCCCAGGACGATCGCGAGCAACTAAGAGCCCTCTACCCCGCCATCTTCAGCTTCGCCAGCAACTCCGAGGGATGCACCGGCTTCGCCAAGATTTCGAAATCGTGGCCTTGGGAGCGGGCGTTCTCCAGCAGGTCGGCGGTGGCGGCCTGTCCGGAGAACAGCAGGATCTTGCACGAAGGCAGGAAGTCGCGGATATGGATGGCAGCCTCGATGCCGTCCATGTCCTGCATAATTACGTCGCTGATGATGAGGTCGGGGCGCAACTCGCGAGCGCTCTCGACGGCTGCCAGCCCGCTGTAGACGGCAGAGGCGTCATAGCCATTGATATCCAGAATCTTGGCCAGAGTGTCAGCAATCACTTGCTCGTCGTCAACTACCAAAACCTTAGGCCGCTTGGGCGCTTGCATTCACCAGCTCCTTCTGAGTATCGCGAAGCGAATCGGCGATTGTAGTGGAGTCAAACAGAAAAGCCAGTCAACCAGAGTTGGATGTCAAAGCTGCTCTGCGGGTCGGCCAGAATCGTGCAAAAGTTACACGACAAGGCTTGCTTCGCTCTCGGTATTAACTATTTTAGCAATTGCGAGGCCAAAACCATGCTCCAGGAGTGCGCCATCTCCTGCCATTCCCGCCGCCCGTGACGTGCATGACTCACAATGCCGAGTGACGTACATCACGGCCCGTCGGGTATGCGTTTTCCTACAGTGGAAGTGGCGGCGAGAGCCGCTGCCACCGATGCCGCAATGGCCGGGGCACGCATCACCTGATCGGAGAACGCACTCATGGCTTACACGATTGTTGATACCTGTACCAAAGATGAACTCTGCGTCGAAGCTTGCCCGGTCGATTGCATCCATCCCAAGAAGGATGAGGAGCAGTTCGAGGCAGCCACCCAACTCTGGGTCGACCCGAACGGCTGCATCGATTGCGGCGCCTGCGTTCCGGTTTGCCCGACCAATTCCGTTTTCCCGAACGAAGAAGTTCCGGCCGACAAGGCGGAGTTTATCGAGAAGAACGCCGCGTACTACGCGTAAGGACGCGAGGGTGGAGCACGCGTTTTGAGGTGTGCATCATAGGGGCTCGAACGACGCGGTAATCGGGTCTAGTCATCCGTACGCCTCGAGGCGGCTGCCGAAACCCGCCACGGCGGAAGCCTTGAAGGGGCACGGCTTCAGCCGTGCCGCCAGCGGTGGCCGAGATTTGGGCTTTAGCCCCTGAGGTGATTCGCTTGGGAGTCTCGAAGGCGACCACCCTCAGCGGCTGAAGCCGGGAGTTGAGACAGCTTCGTTCGGCACGCCTGAAGGCGTGCCCCTTCAAAGCTTCCGGCATGGCCCCACGGCATACTCCCTCCATCCGGCAAAGAGAGCGCAAACCTGAAAGTCACCATACCAAGGAGCTATCGCCTCACTCGGTCGTGATAGCCCATTCACCGCTGTGTTTTAATTAATGTTTGCTGCAACAGCGGCGGGAGGGCGGAATGGAAGAGCGTGACTTCTACGAAGAGCGTCAGGAAACCAAGAAGTTCACTCTGAACTGTCCCCATTGCCGCGAGGCCGCCGAGTACGATCTGGGTTGGTTCGTGCGCACCAAGAAGCGCCAGCTTCCCGGGCGCGCCGACGAGCGCGACCGCGCCAAGTTCGCCAAGGCGCGCTCTTACATGGTGCGCCGCGACGACCTCGTCGCCTGCAAGAACCCCCGCTGCCGCAAACGCTTCGAAGTCTCAGGCGTACAGTCGGTCGCGTTTATCGACTAGCGCCACCCGACCGCCCTGCTTTTTTCTTGTCATCCTGCGCAGCGATCCGCCGAAGGCGGAGAGCGCAGTCGAAGGACCTCTATTTGAGCTTTGTATTTGAGCTTTGTATCAGGGCACGGCTTCAGCCGTGCCGCAAGGAGCCGGGAAACGTAGGGCTTTAGCCCCCGAGGGATTTCGCCTCGCCATTTATAAGATGGCTTCGACGGGTGGCCCACATTTGCCTTCGGTTGGCAAATGTGGGACCTGGCTCGCTTGGCAGAGCAAATCTTTAGCGACTGGCTCGCTGGGTGCCCCATCCTTTTCCCGGGGTTGGAAAAGGGTGGGGTGATGACGGTCTACTTTGTCTGCTGCCGCGTCCACTGGTCGGAGACCTGTTGTCCCTTCACCATGTCGTCTACCACCAGTATGAGCTGGTGATCGTGGTCGCTGTACATCACCTCGATGTTGACGCCCGCCTCGCCCATCTGCCGGCAAATCTTCCCGAGCTGGCCGGGCTCGGTTTGCGACAGGCGCTGCACCAGCACCTCCCGCTCTTCCAGGACGCGAATGCCCGCGGCTTCCAGCGCCTTGCGCGCCGCAGCTCCATCGTTGAATAGGAAGTGCGCCACGGCTTCGCCCTCACTTGCCCTTCCAGCGCCTTCACAGCTCTCCTTGACGCGGTAGCTCTTGACGACCCATGCGCCGCCACCTTCGATGCTCACTCCGGCGCGGCCCAACGCTTCGCCCATTTCGGCCAGCGCCCCGGGACGGTTCTCCAGCGCTATAGCAAGATCTTTCATTTCGTAACTCCGTTTTTTTGTGCTGGTTTTGAATGCCGCGCTACCCGTTTCAAGATTCAGAATACTTCTTGGACGGGTGGCTCGGGCAATGCTCACGCTCGGGTTCATTTTCTACTCAGAGTGCTTGGCCGGGCCACCCGTCCGTTGGCCGGGTCATCCGTCCATACAGAGCGTCATCTCCGGAACTATCACAATCAGTTCTCAGGTTGTTCGTGGATTTCGAATGAGAACTCGCCCTCCGGCATATCTGAAAATCTCTGCCCGTGCACGGATTGGACCTTCAAGGCCTCGCAACTCTCTGCAATTACTGCAGCAGGACTGTTATTCGGAACGCCAACGGCTAATCCCGGCGCAATCGTTTCACCATGGAATTTCAGCAAAATGCCAGCCTCCGGTTGTCCTACAATCATAATTGTTCGTACTATGTCGTCCATCATCGTCCATCCTGCGGCCTTGAATGATTCATACCAGTCTTGTGCGAACTGAAATGCTTCCGAGTTGTTCATGATTGCTGAGACACTGACCCTCGCGGGACTACGGGCTAAGATCGCGACGATTTCAGCGCGCTTCTGGGGAGGTATTCTACGTGGCAACGGCCGGTCGTTGATATTGACGGTGTTGGGGCTATTTGCTCCTTCGCTGTGTTGCTCGATCTGAAGAATAGGCTTATTTAGTTCTTGCTGGATAAGCTGCAGTTGTTTAGAGAAGCTCTGCATCGCTTTCTCATTGTGTGAGATGCCGCCTAGGATACTTCGTATTTGTTCAGCTATCTTCGGGTCTAACCCGTTGCACACTAAAGATGCTGTCGTATTATTCCCTGCGACATTTACGGAGCAGTTCCCAGCTTGTTGAACTATTGGGCTCTTGGCCTGCGAGAATGCAAGTGATGTACTGAGACCGAGCACGAGACCAACCCTTGTGAGGAGTTTCATTTCTGTTTGGTACGTCCCTTATTTACATCAACACAATTGGTGTTGGTCTGATTGTTATCGCCAGCGACGTTCGACGAGCATGGGCCGGTCTCCTGCGTGATTGGTCGGCGCTTTCCATCGTGGTCGCGAAGGGCTGCATACACAAAGCCAAGCAAAACAACGATAGTTGCCAGTAGGAATCCATGCTTCAGAGCCGGCCAACAACCGCCAAGGACTGCATTTGAGTAAGTGGAGTGAGGATACCGGCTTTTAGAGTGCGCGATATACTCCAAAGATCAAGAACAGACAAAAACCGACAAGGACAAGAGGGTTCGTCGGATAGGGAGCGATCTTTGAAAATTCGGACACTTCCACGATCCCATTTTATCGAGTAATTGCCCACATCGCCTTACACCCATCCAAATTTCTTACGCGAGAGTCCTGAACGGAATGACTTCTGTTTCCTTTACCTTGGGAGAAGGAACAGCAACTCCGGTGATCTGATGAAATGTCTCAGGCTTCAGTTTCAGATCAGCGCACAACTCGCTAAGTGTTAGCTCCACCTTGGTTCCGAGCGCCTTCAGCGTCGAGGAGAGTAACTCTGGCTCCTGGAACTGTGGTTCTTGCGGTTCCCCCTTATTCCATCCCTTAGCCGACAGATACTGAAATCCCCGCCTATAGTCAACGGCGCTGATTAGGCTCAGGTCGTAGGCCCGACGCACGATTGCTGCTACGCTCGTTCCCCATCGCCTTTTCAAGTCGAAAACATGAGGCCAAGAAAACGGCGCAACCGTAAACTCTCGACTGAATACCCTCCTTGGCATCAGGAAGGCACTGGCAAATCTATCCGCATCAGCTTCCGTCTCGACAGTGCCAGTCGGGATTCCCTGGTGCATGACGAGATGCCCGCATTCATGCGCAATATCAAAGTGCAAACGTGATGTGCTCGGAATCGAGCGATTAAAAAAATCATCGAAGTTCTGCCGTAACGTAGAAGGCATCGACCTTTGTTCATTCAACAAGATGGGTAACAGTCATTACCCCGGCGCGTTCCAGAACTCTGCCGACGTGTTCGATTGGACTGTCCACAGAAGACTCCCCCAATGCCTCCGGCACTCCTCACGGCTATCTCGACTTCCTCGACGGATGATGCACGAATGTGCGGCAGGATGTCAACGTCGGGAAACTCTAAATGAGGAACGTAAGCGCTGAATCTCACCATCACAATCAGGCGCAGCGTGTGCGCGAATTTGACTCTTTAACCGCTCAGGGGGTTGCTGCGGTGCCGAAAACTGCACTCCTTCTTCGCGAAATACTTCTTCAATGGGGCCGTAGAAAATTCCGGCGTGAAGCCGAGCACATCGGCACATGCCTCAACCAAATCGCGGGATGGTTCCCTTTTCTTTCCATTCTCGCAAAGCGAAATCAGGGCACACGAAGCCGCAACACTGTCGCCGAGTTCCTTCTGCGTCAAACCGCGAAACTCACGCGCCAACTGCAGTCGTTCACCCCAAAAGACCTCGCTAGGAAACAGAACCGAAGCCATTTTCCTTCTTCTGCTTCTGCTTTTCTTCTTCGTTCGCAAGTGGTTCCGCTATCACCGGCGGCAGATCGACGGTAGGAGCCTGAATCGGTGTCACGTTCTGTATCACGCCATCGAGCGGAACCGGATATACGCTCAGAGCGTTGCCAGCGTCATCAAGCTCGACGAGCGTGACGGCGGAAACCTCACGGGTAGCGTCTGTCTCGACGGCAAGCCGAAGGATATTGTCGATGGGACGCAGACCTTCAATCTCTAAGCACAGTTGAAGGTGCTGCAACTCGCCGAATGTTTTGAATAGGTAGTTATCGGGCGGTTCGTCGGGCTTCCCGCGATAGAACCGAAAAGGTACTGTTCCGATGGCGAAACTGAACTCCAGATATTGCGCGTCCTGCAGAACGCTCAGCCAGTCGTGCTGACCAGCAGCCTGCTTGAGCGCAAAACATATGCGCTCGTATGCTCGACAACCCAGAGACCACGGGCCGTCGCCTTGTTCTGGATCGTGCAATGCGACTGTCTCGCGTCTAACCCTGCGAATAATGCGGATGGTCGAAAGCCGATCTCGCGTGAGATCGGGGTACTTCATCCACGGTTCAAAGGCAGTCATGGGAATACTGTACACCCGATTCTGACATTGGTGTATAAAAATTTACGGCTCGGAGATTTTTTACGGTCACCTCAAGTTTTTACAGGGTGCTCGAAAAGTTACACGCATTGTCAGATCTGTCGTTAATAACTGCAACCCCTTGCCGCACTGTTTGTCACGTAAGTTTAAATAGAACAATGACTTGCCAGGGTGCCCGAATCATTCCTTCGGTTGGGATGAGTGGGATCAGCTTCCTGCGACGCCAACGCTCCCTGGAGTTTCTCTCTCCTCCGACACATTCCAAAGCCCGGAATGCTCGGCGCACCCGGTGAAGCCGGGTTTCGGTGTATACTCCCCACCCTGTGATTTGGGAAGAAGAAAGTCCCGAACAAATTGGCGCACTCAAGTGCCTGTCCCGAGCAATGTTTCTCGAGAGGGAAAGCGCTTTCCTCCATACGAAGGGAGCTCCGATGCTACTGAACGTCTTGTTTCCAGCGGTCCTGGTTGTACTGTTCTCCCTGCCTGCTCTGGCTTCGGCAACCAAGCTTTCTCCCGCTGACGAGGCCGCCGCGTTCAAGGCAGCCGGCTTCACGCTTAAAGGGCAAGCAATGGCGGGCGTGCGACGATAACTCGCCTTCCTACACGCCCGGCGCGATCGAGCAGGTGAGCGACCTCAATGGCGACAGCCGCCCCGATGCCGTAATTACAGAAGGCAGCAGCGACTGCTACGGCAACGTTGGAGTGTCCTACGCTCTGGTTAGCCAGCAAACCAACGGCACCTGGAAGCTGCTGACCAAGGGCACAGGCATGCTGACGTTCCTCGCTACCAAAGGCGTCGGCGGCTGGCCGGATATCGAGGTGGGCGGTCCGGGCTTCTGCTTCCCTGTCTTGCGATGGAATGGCAGCGAGTATGCTCTGCACGGGCATCAGTATGAGGGCAAACCTTGCCGCGGCTAGTGAGCGGTCCGGGCATGATCCTGATTCCCATTCTGAAACTTTTCTACGACCTTCGTAACTATCACGCTTCACTTTTTGCGTGCCCATGAGTTCAGCGACTCATAAACTACCCCCGAGGACACCTCAGGGTGTGCCTGCGGAGCCGATTCCGCTAAGTTGTTTGATAGCAAGATTTTACCTGTAAGTCTCAGGCGCTCAAGATTTTGCGGACGATTTCTCCGGCGGCTCAATGGAATCAAGATTTTACGAGCTGGGAGGGGAGGGGGGATCCGTTGCCAGTTATCGCGTCAGTGGTCAGTGGCCAGAACTAGAGTTGTCGCAGGGTCCGTGCTCCATACCATAGCTGACAACTGACAACTGATACCTGACACCTTTATGAGCGAAGGGCCAATGGCGAAGGCGAATGGCGAGGAGTGTCGGTTAACCCGTTTACTTGCAGGATTTTACATGTAAGCCACTGCGGGCTGAGGAATTTGCGGACAAAATCGCTCTAAGCTGAAGAAAACAAGGATCCGCAAGATCAGGTTTTTGCGAGTGATTTCTCTCCTGGGCGGCCACCCGCCCGCAAGCGAGCAGCAAACGACCAAACCAGGAACACAGCAAGAATCGTCAGCTCCGGTTCGATGGGATGTCGATACCGGGCATGCGCATAGGTTATGTAGTAGACCAGGGGATAGAAGATCACCAGCAGGGTAAACAGAAGTGCGCCGTGCACCCGCCTCCTGACGGCCAGGACCAGTCCTCCGATGGCAAGTAACGAGGTTGCCAGGAAGAACCAGTTTTTCACCCGTTCCATGCCCGTCTTGGTAGCCCCAGACCAGGTACGGGGAACACCTGCCCAAAAGTAGAAGAAACGGCGGAAGCATAGCACCACGAACGTTATCGGATTCTCGGCAATCCATGCTTTCGCGTCATCCGCCTGCACGGCGTTGACCTCCGGTTCGCCCATCTGCTGGTACAGGGTCAAGAGAGCGGGGCTGTAACCGGCGCTGTAGTTTCGGACAACCCAACCCTCGGCCAGCGGATTGTTGCCGGCGCGGAATTCATTGCCGAAGTTGTCACGTATGAAAACCGGTTGGCCGAAGACCGCGTAATTGCGTACCAGCCACGGTGTGAGTACCAGCCAAAATACGACGGCGCTTGACAGCACGGGTATGACGGTGCGCTTGCCGTTACGATGCAAATGGTAGGCGAGCCAGCATCCTGAGATGGGGAGGAACGCAACCAGGGCAGTATTGGTCAAGGCGGCAATTCCCCACAGCACGCCATAGCCGGTCCACCACCGCAGGCTGTCGTTGTCTTCCATCTCCAGCGTGAGCATGAACAACAGGCTGAGCAGGAACGCGGACAGGCTGGTCTCCCAAACGATGGTCACGGCCCAGTGAATACTGTAGGGCAAGAACGCCCAAACCCATCCCGTCCACAGCGCTACGGGTTGGTTGAAGACGCGGCGCGCAATGCGATAGAGGGTCCAACTGGTGAGCGCGGAACAGATGCTGTTGAACACCAGCATGACCACTCCGGCGCCGTACGAGTACACCCCGAAGGCCCGAAACGCCAGCGAGATCAACCAGGGATAGATAGGAGGAGTCAAGGCGGAAGGACCGGTGTCGACGATGTAAGGAGAACTGAAGCCGTGGCCGGTGGCCAGCGAATAGGCCAGCCGCTCCATTTCGTTGGGAGCACCCGGGTCGAAGACGATGATGCGATAAGAGCGCGCAATGACTATGTACAGTATGCGCACCGCCAGCCCGATTAGAACCATCCACAGCGGCGAATAGAGAATCTTAGTGAGGCTGGTAGAGCGCACAGGCTGGCTAACCGTGCGCGTCGCAGGAACCATGGGTTAGGGCTTTCCTTTGGGGTTGTCTACGCCAACACTATATACGCAGTTAAGCAATTGCAGCGCAGTGTTTTTGTTTATCAGGGCACGGAAAATGGTGAAGAGCGTCTTCCTACTGCGTCGCTCCCATCTCGGTCGCGGTCGGAGTTTGCCGTTGCGCTGTCGCCGGAGCCGGCTTGTAGGCGAAGAAGTCGTGGTCGTACAGGTTGCGGTACAGGTGGCCGGCCAACTCTGCGGCCTTGGGGCCGAAGGTGGGGCGTCCGCCTTCGAGGAAGATGACGGTCACAATGCGTCCGTATTGTGTGTCGGCAAACGAGCCGAACCAGCCGAAGCGTGTGCCGTTCTTGGAGCAGGTTCCAGTTTTTCCGAGCACAGGCTCTTCAATAAAGCTCGTCCGCAAGGAGCGCGCTGTGCCATATTCCACCGCTCCCGACATACCCTCGGAGATTTCCGGAATGATGGGACCAATGTCCAGACGACGCTTTACCTTGGGCGTGAAGTTTGCGACTTCTTCCGGCGTCGTTGGATGCTGCAGGTAGTACAAGGTCCCGCCGTTCGCGATGGAAGCCATCAGCGCGCCGAGCTGCAGCGGAGTCAGCGAGATGCTCTCGCCGAAGGAGCACATCTTGCCTACGCCTCCGAGGCGCGAGTCCAGTTCTTCGCTGGGGAAGGTGCCAAGATGTTCCCCGGGAAGGTCGTAGCCCGCCATCTCACCCAATCCGAACTGTTTGGCGTAATAGCTGACCTTCTCGAATCCGAGCTTGCGGCCGACCGCCTCGAAATAGGCGTTGTTCGAATGTGCCAGAGCAGTGGTCAAATCTACGCGGTAGTACTTGCCGAGCGGCACCAGGGTGTCTTTGGTGATGACATTCTCGCTCAGCGCCGCCAGCGCCACCGCGACTTTGATCGTCGAGCAGGGCTGCGCTCCGGCAGAGAGCGCCAGCTTCTGGTTGACCATCGCCAGGATGCGTCCGCTATCGGGATCGATTGCGACAATCGTGCCATTCATGTTGCCCAAGGCATCGATGGCCGCCGCGCGAACCACCGGATCCTCGCCCGCCGTGATATCGCCGTCGGTCTGATCAAGCGCGAAAGAGCTGGCGGAGAAGCGCTCGTAGTATTTATGGCGCCTGGATTTGGACTTCGACGTGGCCACGGTGTGCGTCGAGTGGTTGCGGCTCGCAGCACTCTTGCTGCTGTGCTTGTTGGCCGACATCTTCTTCTTGGCCGACGCCGATTCCGAGATTTTGGATGACTTATGCGAGCTGTGGGTCGAGGGATGGGCCGAAATGGTTGCCGCCGGCGCCACGAAAGGAATCAGCAGCAATGCAGCATGCGGCGCGAACGATGATGGCGCGGGGGAAGATCATTGGCGAATCCCAAGTCTCAGTAGCACGTCAGGGACCAGGACTCGCTAGCGTTGCACCCTGATCCGGAACTGCTCCCGATAGTAGGTAATTTCAAACCGGAGTTCAACCCAAAAGTCGCGCCCTCGAAGGTGGAACCAATTCCATAAACAATACAGATGTCGCCACTTAGAGCTGAGATGCGGACGGTCCGTAGGTGCTATTCAGGAGGTTACTAAGGCGTTTGCTGGTTAATCAGGCAATTAACGTGTCGAGGGAAACTTGTTAAAGGATTTGGCGGGCGATGCTTCATGGCTTGGTCTCCAAATGGTTAGTGCCGGCTAACTTTCTGGCGATAACGGCTGTCGCGCAAGGCTGATTACTTAGGTGGCGGGATGACAACGATTGCCCCTCTTGCTATTTGCGGCGACAGTTTTGCGACCTCTGCCGGGGTCCCGAAACTCCGCGAAGCAGACGGGGTTCGATTGCTTAACAACCCTGAGAATGGTCGTTTGAACAACGGCTATCCCCTCCGCTGAGCAACTCGCCCCTGCTTGGTGGAGGGGTTTTCCTTGTTACGAGCTATCAGCTGTCAGTCATCAGCTCTCAGCGAAAGCAAGATCTCCGGAACAGATTTCATCGGAACAAGACCTCCGTCGCGAGGTAATACCTGATAAACCCCGTACATCTAAACTGACAGCTGACGGCTGATAGCTGACAACTGATTTACCATTCCCTCATGTCCGATGAACGCGCGCGCAAGATCAAGCTGATGCTGTTCGACGTAGATGGAGTGATGACGGATGGAACCATCTTCCTCTTTCCCGCGCCCGCTGGGGCGGCAGGACATGGCACGCACGAGCACCGCGAGCAGCAGGCCGACAAGGGCGGATTTGGCATCGCCAGTTCCAGCATGATGGAAGCCAAGGGCTTCAACGCGCACGACGGCACCGGCTTCTCGCTGCTGCGCTTAGGCGGAATGAAGGCGGGCATTATCACCAAGCGCATCTCCGAGACGGTTGCGCTGCGCGCGCGGGATCTCAAGATCGACATTGTCTACCAGGGCCAGCAGGACAAGGCATCCGCGTTTTACGAGATCCTCCAAAAGCACGGCTATCGCGCCGAAGAAGTCTGCTACGTCGGTGATGATGTGATCGACTTGCCGGTAATGCGCCTATGCGGGCTGGCGATCGCGGTGAAGAATTCGCGTCCTGAAGTGCTGCGCGAAGCGCACTTCGTCACCGAACACGACGGCGGACACGGCGCCGTGCGCGACGCCATAGAGTATGTGCTGCGCGCACAAGGGCAACTGGAGCGGGTGATCGACGAATACATCGCGTCACGGAGTGAGGATCCCGCGACCAAGGTGCAGTAGAAAGGCAGCTGTCAGCTATCAGGTATCAGCTATCAGCTATCAGCTATCAGATGTTACTCTTTCAATTAGTGTTCCCGCTCCTGAGCGCCGTCCGTGTTTCCCTCGTCACCTTCCCCGTCTTCGGAATCGCCTTCGTGTGCCGCTGATGCTGTCGCCGCCAGCGGGTTGGACAAATTACCTTGAAGCACGGTGCGGCCGGAGTTCATACCGCATTGCTGCCGCTCAGCATTGTTGCCGCTCAGCCTGTTATCCCCAAAACGGCTGCGTTTCCTTTCCCTTCTACGCAGTATGCCTTAGAATTCGTGCTATCGGAAATCGAGGCGAGAAAATGCGTCGATATCACCACATTGGAATTCCTACCAGCCAACCGAGGCCGGGAGAGCGCCACATCGAGCATCTAAAGACCTTTATCGTCGGACACGAAAACAGCGAGTATGACGTGGAATGGATGCGGTTCGAAGCGGACGCGCCTATTCCCGAGTTGGTCAGGCAAGTACCACATGTTGCTTTTGAGGTGAGTGACCTTGCGTCCGAGCTGGTAGGCCGGGAAATTCTGATTGCTCCGAACAACCCATCCGAGGGCGTGCGCGTTGCGTTCATCGTCGAAAATGGTGCACCCATAGAGTTGCTTGAGTTCACCGACCCCAACCATCCGGATCGGCGTTAGGACGACTTGGGAGTTGAAATCGTTCCCACTGACGCCGGCCTGTATCCGCAAGGATACTCAACCGTTTACGCCGACCTCACGCAACTTCCCCGGACACCAATGAAATGACTTATAAAACTTAGACCATACCGAAAGTCCCACAGAGTATGCGGTTGGGCCGACCTTTCACGGACTCGCTACGTAGTCAGGCGACATTTTACTGAGGTTCGAGGCGGTTGAACGCGGCGGCCACCGCTCTTACACTGAGACTATGCACGTACGCGCCAACAGCGGGGAGAGCACGTCCAAGGTCCTGAAAATCTCCCTGGCGGTCACGGCGCTGTACATCCTGCTATTGGTCGTTGCCGGCATTCAGGCGCACAGTCTGGCACTGCTCTCCGAGGCCGGTCACAACCTCTCTGATTTCTTCGCCCTGCTGCTGTCATGGGGCGCCGTCTTCCTGCAGGGGCGCGCTCCGGACGCGCGCAAGACCTTCGGCTACAACCGCGCGGGAGTTCTCGCGGCGTTCGTCAACGGCCTCTCGCTGGTTCTCATCTCGTTCTATATCTGGTACGAGGCGTTCCACCGGCTGCTGCGCCCGGTCGATGTGCAGGCGGGATGGATGATCTGGGTGGCTGCCGCGGGCGTGGTGATGAACGGCGCCATCGCGCTGATCCTGATGCGCGGGCATCGCGACATCAATCTGCGCAGCGCCTTGATCCACGAGATCGGCGACACGCTGTCGACCGCGGCGGTGATTGCCGGCGGAGTCGCGATCTCGCTTACCCATCAGGCGTGGATCGATCCTGCGCTGTCGGTCGGTATCGGCGTCATGATTCTCTGGTCTTCCATTGGAATCATCCGCGAGAGCCTGAACATTCTGCTGGAGGGCACTCCCCGCGGCATGCACCTTGACCGCATCGCCGAGTGTATCTGTGCCATCCCCGGAGTCAACAGCGTGCACGACCTGCATGTATGGAGCATCGGCAGCGACACCCATTCACTCTCGTGTCACGTAGGCATCGACGACATGCGGGCCTCGGAGAGCGAAGCGATTCTGCGCACCATAAGGCAGGAGTTAGAGGTGCGCTTTCACATTCACCACACTACGATTCAATTCGAGCACGTGGTGTGTGAAGTTGCCCACGGCTGCGTGATTGCGGTCAGCCCGGGACACGAGCCCGGGCACAGCCACGCGCATTGACGCATGGGTAGTGCGGGCTTTCAGGCTCGCGTTAAAGGCACAATTAGGAAAACAGAGCTGGCGTTGCGAATCTTCGCGTCAGGGCACGACCTCGGTCGTGCCGACAACGCCCGCTTCTCACTGTTATCCCAAGTGAGCTTTATTGATTCCTGCATAAGTAATGTCCTATTTGAGCCGCAAAAAAAGCGGGCTATGGTGAATAAAGGAACGCAACAACCAGGATTGGCGTTGCAGGCGGCGGGCCGACTGACGGGCGGCGTCGGCCAGCGCATCCAGCTCGAGGTGCGCCCGATTGGCCATGGGATTGTTCTTCAGCCAGCTCCAGGCGTACTCCACCGGGTTCAGTTCCGGAGCGTAGGCGGGGAAGTAGCAGGGCTGCGGCCAGCCGCGGGCGAGAAGAAAGTCTTGCGTGCGGCGGGCGCGATGCGCGTTCAGCCGGTCCCACAGCATCAGCCAGGGGGCGTCGAGTTCGCCATCCAGGGCGGAGAGGAAGGCCATCACTTGGGCGGCGGCGATATCGCTGGCATGGAGGCGAAAGTAGAAACGTACGTCATCACGCGCCGGCGAAACGCACAGGGCGGCAATCGCCGACCCCTTGCGATGGTGCGCGCCCCGCTGGTACAGCACCGGGGTCTGGCCCGCCGGAGCCCAACTGCGCCGCACCAGCGGGGCCATCAGAAAGCCGCTCTCGTCCAGAAATACCAGCCAGGCCTTCAAGCGCGACGCTTTTTTTTATGGCGGGCCATTGCTGCTTCACCCATTGGCCAATCGCTTCCTGGTCGCGTTCCACCGCCCGACGTACAGGTTTTTGAGGAGTGAAACCGAGGGCATGCAGCAGGCGGCAGACATGATCGGGATGGTAGTGGATGCCAAACCGCTGTTCGATCCAGCTGGCCACGCGGGGACAGGTCCAGAGCGGGGTAGCGAAACCCGCCGCTTCCGCGCCCCCGAGCAAGGTCTTCTCCAGCCGTTGCCGCTGGGCGGCACTGAGTCGCGGCGGCCGTCCGCAAGCGGGTTGAGCGGCCAGCGCTTGCCGGCCCTGGTGGCGTGCGGCCGAGTTCCATCGTCGAACGCTGCGACGATCAACCCCAACCCGTTGCGCGACTTCGACCGGACTGAGTCCTTGTTGCAGCAGAGCCAGCGCGCGGTAACGACGCTGCTCCAGTTCGTGCGGACTGCCACTGGGACGCATACCAGCAGTATAGGACATTATTTATGCAGGAATCAATAGCCCGAATTTCTCACCAGTAGTAAACAACCACCAGTAATTCACAGTAGAAAAAGGCCGTCTTTTCAGGCATAACTGCGGTGTGAAACGAAGTCGATGCCCGAAAAAGAAACGGCCTTTCTCATGACAGAGTGTACGCAAGAATCGTTCGCGTTTGCAGATCATTTTTCGCGGCGGGTGGTAGCCAACTTCGATGGCGCCCGCATGACCAGCGACGGAGGCGGCCTGCTGTTGCGCCGCACCAACCGCAAGATCGGCTTGCTCGCGCGGGCGGCGGCCTGCTTTCGGGATGGGCGGGACCCGGCACGGGTCGAGCACCCGGTGGGCGAGATGCTGGCGCAGCGCGTCTACGGGCTGGCGCTGGGCTATGAAGATCTCAACGATCATGAGCAACTGCGCCACGATCCCCTGCTGGCCGTGTTGGCCGGCCAGCGCGAACTGGAATCACCGCTGGCCGGCAAGAGCACGCTCAACCGCATGGAGTTGACGCCGGCGGCGGCCGCCGATCGCTATCACAAGATCAGCTACTCGGCCGAGCAGTTGGACACGCTGCTGGTGGATATTTTCTTGGAAGCGCACGCGACCGCGCCAGCCGAGATCGTGCTCGATCTGGATGTCACCGACACCCCGTTGCACGGCGAGCAGGAAGCGCGCTTCTTCCACGGCTACTACGGCGAGTACTGTTACTTGCCGCTGTACATCTTCTGCGGCGAGCATCTACTGTGCGCCCGCCAGCGGGCTTCGAACCAGGACGCCAGCGCAGGCGCGCTCGCCGAAGTGAAACGCATCGTGGGCCAGATTCGGCAGCGCTGGCCGGAGGTGAAAATCATTCTGCGCGCCGATTCCGGCTTCTGCCGCGAGGAGCTGATGGCTTGGTGCGAAGCTGAGCCCGTGCACTATGTTTTCGGCTTGGCGCGCAACTCGCGGCTGGAGGCGGAAATCGCCGCCCTCATGGCCGCGGCCCAGCGCGAACACCAAAAGACGCAGCAAGCCGCCCGCGTCTTCGGCGAGTTCTCCTATCAGACGCGCAGCAGTTGGTCGTGCGCCCGCCGCGTGGTGGCCAAGGCCGAGTATCTCGACAAAGGCCCCAACCCGCGCTTCGTGGTGACTTCGCTGAGTCCCACAGAGTGGGAGGCGCGCGCTCTCTATGAACAGCTCTACTGCGCCCGCGGCGAGATGGAAAACCGCATCAAGGAGCAGCTCAGTCTGTTCGCCGATCGCATGAGCGCCGCCACCCTGCGCGCCAACCAGTTGCGGCTCTACCTGTCGTCGTTGGCCTATGTGCTGCTGCACGCTCTGCGGCGGCTGGCCTTGGCGGGCACCGTGTGGGCGCGGGCCCAGGTGAACACCATCCGACTGCGGCTGCTCAAGATTGCCGCCGAGGTGCGCCTCAGCGCCCGCCGTATCTATCTGCGTTATCCCCGCGCATATCCCTGGAAAGCGCTGTTCGCCGCGGCCTGGTCGGCTTTGCGCTGTTGAGGGCAGCGCGGCGGTTGTGCCAACCTCAGGCGGGCGGCAGTTGCGGTCTCCACGCGCCCAAAAATGTCGCCTCCAGCCACCGCCTTGGCCATCACCCGTGCACCACTGCCGCTAACCACTCCCTGCCGCCTACACCGATCGCTCTCGGCCGCCCCATCCGACCCCTGGCTCAGTTATCGATCATCTGGTGAGAAATTCGGGTTAGCTCCCGAGAGGTTTGCTTTTTGCATGGAACACCAACGAGCGGTGGGCGAAAAGCAGGTCCTTCGCTACGTTCGCTCGCCTTCGGCGAACTCACTCCGCTCAGGATGACAAGGATAAGAATTTGGCTCTTCGGCACGACCGAGGTCGTGCCCTGACGCGAATCTTCGCAAAGCCGAGTTTTTCAGGAGCCTCTGGAAGTCGTGCCCTGACGCGGTGCATTCCGAAAGCGGAGTTTCCTCCGCCTGCACATCCCTGAAGGCCTACACCCACTCCAGCGCGCCCTTCTTCCAGATCCAGATGTACCCGACGATCAGGATCCCGAGGAAGATTCCCATTTCCAGCAGGCCAAATAGCCCCAGCAGCTTGTATTGCACTGCCCACGGGAACAGGAAGATGGTCTCCACATCGAAGACCACAAACAGAATCGCCACGATATAGAAGCGGACAGTGTAGCGGCCGCGCGCGTTGTCAAAGGGCGTGATGCCGCACTCGTATGGCATCAGCTTGGTCTTGAAGGGATTCCTCGGTCGCACCAGCGACGCGATGAGCAGAGTGCCGGCGCCGACCAGGAAGGCGACGAGAGCGAAGATGAAGAGCGGAACGTAATTCTGAGGCATAAGTCGGACCTACTTTAGCAGACGCCAGGGTTGACGTCGAAGTAATCAGAACGCGCCACTATACCGTCCTGGGCAGCAAGGATTCAATGACACACCTCACAAATTCCCGTCGGGTTTCGCGCCTTAGGGCAATGGCGGGTCGTCGTTGTAGGGGGGATACCCCCCCTCCCCCACCCAGCGCGTAAAATCTTGATTCCATTGAGCTGCCGGAAAATTTTCGCCGCAAAATCTTGAGTGCGTGGGACTTACACGTAAAATCTTAGAAACAACAGGCTTAGCTGTGGAACCCCTGCCCATACAACGCTCCCCAAACCTCATTGGCTGGGATTGTATTCGGGAGGAGGGAGAGCACCAAGCGCCGTTGTCACAGGTCGGTGTGATGTTGTCACGGCCTGCGGGCTGCTAGCTACTTTCCGGCGCAAAAGTGAGCCGGGGGAGCCTCCGGAATCCAACCGCAACCCAAGCTGAAGGTGTCAGGACGCACAATTTCGAGAAAGTTCTTGCTTTTTGAGCTGAGATATGTTTCATGTATAAGCATGAAACAAAGTACTTCGCAAAACATCTCCAAACAGCGTACTGAGCTGATCCGTGACCTTCCCGACGTGAGCGACATCCTCCGCGGCTCGCTGCTGCAACGGACCATCCGCCACCGTCAGGGGTGCCCGAAGTGCGAACGCGGAGAGGGGCATCCGGTGGCGGTGCTGGCTGTTTCGTACCCTGGTCCACGGATTCGCCAGGTCAGTTTGCGCAAGGAACAGGTTGCTGAGGTGCAACGGCAGCTGGAGAACTTTCAACGGCTCAAGGCAGGACTGGAACAGATTTGTGAGCTCAATCAAAAAGCCTTGCGTCCAGAGACAACCGGTGCGAAGTCTCGGAGGCGCCACCGTGATTGATCTCCGCCGCCAACAGCATAGCTTCGGCGATGGGTTCATCCGCGAAACCGTCGACGAGTTGTGGGAAGGCTGGATGCGCCATGCCGACGACATCCTGGCCGACGAAGAGCTATTGGAGATTGTCCATCACGCTTTGCAACGCCGCCGCCCACACAGTCGCACGCACGGTCGGCCAGGTACGCCTGCGGAAGTGGTACTCAGGATGTTGCTCCTGAAGCACATTCGGGACTGGAGCTTTGCCGACTTGGAACGGGAAACGCGCGGCAATCTGCTGTACCGCGAGTTCACCCGGGTCGGAGCCGAAAAGGTGCCCGATGCCAAGACCCTCGGGCGGCTGGCCCAGGCCTTGGGCCCAGAGGTCATCGAGAAGATCCATGGCCGCATCGTTGCGCTGGCGCATGAGCGGGCTGTCGTTAAGGGACGCCGCATGCGCGTGGATACCACGGTGGTGGAAACCAACATTCACTATCCTACCGACAGCGGGCTGATGGGAGACGGCGTACGGGTGCTTACCCGCCTGATGAAGAAGGTTTCCGAGATCGCCGGTAAAGCCGGCACCAAACTACGTGATCGTCGGCGGAGCATGCAGCATCGCTTGGTAGAGATTGGCCGAGCGACTCGCAGCAAAGGCAAAGTGGCCCTGGAGAAGGTCAAGACGATTTATCGCAAAGTAGTGGAAGTCACCAGCCGTGTCGTGGGCCAGGCCAAGAAGTTCTCCGCCGAGATTGGCCGGGGTATTAAGCACGCAGCGGAGGTTCTACAACAAGCGACGTTGGACGGGCTGCGGCGCGAACTGGACGTGTTTGTTGCACTCGTGCAGCAAGTGATTCACCAGACCAAGGCGCGCGTGTTTGGTGGCAATACCCGGGCAGAGAACAAACTGGTCAGCATCTTCGAACCCGACACGGAAATCATTCGCAAAGGCAAGGCCAGCAAGCCCACCGAATTCGGCAAGATGGTAAAGATCCAGGAAGCCGAGAATCAGATCATCACGGCCTACGAGATCTATGATCAGCGGCCACTGGACCGCGATCTGTTAATCCCCGCGGTGGAGACCCATGAAGAACGCCTGGACCGGGTGCCGGACCTGGTTGCCGGCGATGCCGGTTTCTACTCTGCACAGGGAGAAGCCAAAGTCCAGGAAATGGGAGTAAAGCGGGTGTCAATCCCGAACCACTCTACCAAGAGCGCTGAACGACGACGGCACCAAAAACAACGCTGGTTCCGCAAAGGGCAAAAGTGGAGAACGGGCTGCGAAGGCAGAATCAGCATACTCAAGCGGCGGCACGGCCTGAACCGTTGCCGCTACAAAGGAACTGCGGGAATGAAGCGATGGGTCGGGCTCGGGGTGATCAGCGATAACCTCATCAACATAGGCCGAGCCCTCGATCAGTAGCGGTTTTCCATCCCACGCCGGCATCGCCGGCTCTCGACTTCCCTAAAAACCGACTTTTGCGCCGGAAAGTAGCTATCAGCCATCCGCCATAGGCTCCCGGCCAACAAATGAATTGTTGAATTGTGATCACAAGGTCGCGCAGGCGAACGGGATCTGGTGTTTGCCGCTTCGCCATGGCTGCGCGCCAGCCTTCGGCAGAGGGGAAGGAGCGCCCCGCGCGCCGTTGTTTTTCCCGGCCTGAAGGCCGGGACTACCCTAGCGGCTGAATGCTTCTTGCTAATTCCTAGTTGCTAGAAGTCATCTCATAAATGCTTTAATGCTTTCCATCAGGGCACGGCTTGAAGCCGTGCCGCACGAACTCTCTCTCTGATTTGTCATCCCGAGCAACGGACCTGCTGGGGCAGGTTGAAACAGGAATGACAAGGCTGCAAGCGCGCCGCCTAAGTCCTTTGTTTTCATGTTTGTCATTAGGAGGGGACTTTAGTCCGCGAGGGACCTGCTGTTTGTGCCGCCCTGAAGGGGCTTGCGGCGAATAGGACGTTTCCGATTCCCACACCTGAAGGTGTGGGCTCCCACCATGCTGAAACCCTGCGCCAGGCCACCACGAATGCCCCCCCCACCAATGACCCATTGACACAAAGTCAGAATGCCATAAAATGCTGCGCACTCAGCCGAGACCATTCTCTCCTGAACATCGGGACATGATCCGACTGAACCGGCCCCGGTTCCAATCTCCAGGCGCAAGCAATTTCTTAGGTCCGATCTGATCCCAATGACAGATGCCAGCAGGCATCGCGATTCTTGAAAGGAGACTACCATGCAAGCTGAAATCAGTTTTGCTTCAATCACTACAATACATCGGCTGCTTTGTTGTTGGCGATTCAGAATGCGGTCCATAGTGACCGTGACAATTCTCTGCCTTTCTAGTTTCCAACTTCTTGGCCAGACGACACCAGCAAGCGAGAAAACGCTCATCGTCCCGCCGCTTGTGAACTACGGCGGTGTGCTCCAGGACTCCGCGGGCAAACCGCTGAGTGGCGTGGTCAGTGTGACGTTTTCCATTTACAAGGATTCCCAGGGCGGTACGCCTTTGTGGTCGGAGACACAGAACTTGCAGGTTGATAGCAGCGGACGCTACTCAGTAATGCTGGGTTCAACCACAAACAGCGGCCTGCCGGAGGATCTGTTCGCTTTCGGTGAACCTCGCTGGATAGGCTTGCAGGTGCAAGGAGGAGCAGAGCAGCCACGCGCCCTGCTAGTGGCGGTTCCCTACGCGCTTAAGGCGTCTGATGCAGCCACCATCGGCGGTTTGCCACCGTCTGCTTTCCTGCGGGCAACTCCGGAGGAGACCAGTTCGACGGGCGGCAGTGGCCCTCCTTCGCAGATTACGTCATCCTCCAGCAGCCATTCCAACACCGGTAAATCAGCTCCGCCGCTGAACAGCCCGTGTAGCAGCCTTAGCGGCGGTGGAACGACCAACTTCCTGCCAATGTGGACCTCCGGCTGCCATCTCAATAATTCCAAAGTTTTCCAGAGTGGCGGATTCGTGGGCATTGGCACCACTACACCGGTGGCAACGCTGGACGTGAAGGGTGCAATCAATGCACTATCGACTTACCAGATCGGCACCAGCACTGTCCTAGGCATTGGAAGGGCCAGCGACTTTAACTTATTTCTAGGCGTGGGATCTGGTGCCCACAACGTCGTGGGATCCGGGCAGTTCAACACGTTCTCCGGCTATCAAGCCGGCTATCTGAACACTACTGGCATAGCAAACACCTCTACTGGCAATCAGGCTGGTTACAGCAACACCACGGCAAGTTACAACACAATTACTGGGACCGCCGCCGGATTTGGTAACACTGGAGCTCAAAACACCTTCACCGGTGCGTTCGCCGGTCTGGTCAACACTGCAAACAACAACACCTTCACCGGATTCGAAGCGGGACAAAGTAATACATCGGGGACCGACAATGTCTTCGAAGGCTGGCGAGCGGGTTACTCCAATAACGCTGATGAAAATGTTTTTGTTGGTAGCTTAGCTGGGTACAGTAATACCGTGTATTGCTGTAATACCTTTGTCGGTTACGGTGCGGGACAAAACACCGTAGGAGGTGCTTACAACGCATTCTTTGGTCGCGGTGCAGGCCTGGACAACGTTGATGGATCCTTCAACACGTTCCTTGGACATTGGGCAGGCGTCGGACACACGCATGGTGACCTCAATACCTTCCTCGGCGAGGAAGCTGCATACGCGCACTCCAGCGGTAAGTATAATGTGTTTATTGGTGGACACACCGGTAACGATATCCAGTCAAGCGACTATGACATCTACATCGGTTGGCAGGGCTTTGGGATTAAAGCCGAAAGTAACACCATCCGAATTGGCGAGTCGGGCGAGCAATTTGCCGCGTACATCGCCGGCATCTACGGCGTGAACAACGCTGGAGTGCCCGTTTACATCAACTCGAACGGCCAACTTGGCACCAGCGGATCTTCGCGTCGGTTCAAGGAGCAGATCCACGACATGGCCGACAGCAGCAGCAAGCTCTTCCAATTACGCCCAGTGACTTTCTTTTACAAACCTCAGTACGACGATGGATCGCACTCCCTGCAGTACGGATTAATTGCCGAGGAAGTGGCAAAGGTCTATCCGGAAATGGTGGCCTACGAAAAAGACGGTCAGCCCTACACGGTTAAGTATCAGCTGCTCGCTCCCATGCTGCTGAACGAACTACAGAAGCAGCATGCGATAGTTACAGCGCAGCAGGACCTCATCAATACCCAGCAGCAGCAAATTCAAACTGAGTCGCGGCAAATCACAGAACTGCAGCAGCGGCTGACGCGGCTGGAGTCCCTTCTCGCGGTCAAGTAGAGCTGCCCCAGGGCGGGTGGCAGCGCTTGCAGGCTCCCGCCCCGCAGGTTGCAGTACCGGCCCAGGCACAGTCCACCTTCGGCAACTGGTCATTTAGACGGACTGCTTCCGAGCCTTCAAAGCAGCGCGTAAAAGGGTGCAGCGGTTTTCAGACCATTGACTATCCTGGAGCGACAGATACATACCCCGGAACAGTCAACAATTCTGGCGAAATCGTCGGCAGCTTTTCTGATAGTCAGGGCGGTGGACGCGGCTATTTCTGGGACGGCCAGAGCTTCCATCAACTTGATTACCCTGGGGCAATCAGTACCGATGGTAGTGGTATCAATAGCGCGGGCGACATCGTTGGAGGATATCAGGACGCAAGCGGAATCGCTCACGGGTACGCTTACAGCAGTTCCGCTTATAGAACTATAGATTACCCTGGAGCTGCTAATACCACACTCTATCAAATCAATGACACGGGGCAGATTGTTGGCCAGTCGTGGGCAGCGGACTCGCCATTGGATTCATTCGGCTTCCTGGCGACCCCGATTCCGGGAAGCGGGAAGCGTTCAACGCGGTCTCCGTTGAGGAGAGACGCCTTACCTTAGCGGGCGGCAGCATTACAATTTGTCGAACGGGGAGGTCGATCCAAGATTCTTCTGTCTTGCTGCTTTGAAGGGGCACAGCTTTAGCTGTGCCGTAGAGGGCAATAAAAGGCGGGGCTTCAGCCCCTGAGGGATTTTGGCTGCATCAAGAGCGCCGTTTTCAGCCGCCTTGAAAGACAAAGTCCCTCAGCGGCTGAAGCCGAACGCACAGGAGTCCTGTACGGCACGCCTGAAGGCGTGCCCCTTCAAGGCAAAACGCGCATCTTCGCCGGGGTGGAACGGTAATCGGTATCCCCCTCCGCTCCGGCGCTTGAACTTGCAGCAAGGTCTCATCGGCGATTCCGCCCTTAGCTCGCCACACGCGGGAGTGCCCAAGGAGACAAAATAAATGCGCGGATGTGGCGTGACTGAAATTGCGTTGCGCCAGGCGGCCCGAAGTTTATTCACCAAACCCAGGACTAACGGGGACGACTTGCCTACTCTGGCGTTAGCCAAACAAAATCGGCGAGTGAAGTTGAGCACCTTCACTCGCCGTGATTGTCTCTCGCGATATAAACCCGCGGCTTTGCCGTCGCCGCACCAGGCCGAACTTTAGAAGACGAACTGTGCCAGGAACTGCATCTGCCGCGGCGCGCCCACATTGGCGATGCCGCCGACCGCGGTTCCGAAGGTTGCCGCCGGGAGTGCCCCGTTTCCATACGTGCCGTTGCGGCTGTAATAAATCGGCGTGTTGAGGAAGTTGTACACTTCCGCGCGCAGATTCAGCCCCAGGCGCTCCTTCAGCTTGAAGTTCTTCTGCAAAGAAGCGGCAAGGTTGTAGATGGGAGCGGCCGTAGCCCAATTGCGCGGTACCACTCCGTCGCCTACTACCGGGCGGTCCGAAGTTGTTGCCGTCGCCGTTGTTGTCGACGCCGGTCGTGGCGTTGTAGGGATAGCCTGATCCCAGGAAAGCGTAGCCGCCGAGGGTGAAGCCGTAGGGGAACAGGTAGGTTCCGCTGAACGAAGCGCGGTTGGTCTGGTTGAGCTGGCTTCTCGCCTTCTCGCACGTCACCGGACAGCTATAGTCGTTCGGGTTCTGACCCGTGCCGTCCCACTCGACAGTGTCGATGGTGTGCGACCAGGTGTAGCTGGCGAGCAGGGCAAAGTGCGTGGTGAACTGCTTCTTGAGTCCGATTTGCAAACCATCGTAGAACGACGTGCCCAGGCTCTGATAGGCCAGCACCTGACGGTATCCGCCGTTTACCGGAACGATGGGACGCGTAGCATTCGCCGCCGCGGCGGAGCGAACCTGTCCAGGTGCTGTCCGCACGTCAGCCGCCGGCGAGTTCAGATCAATTGGCTGATTGATGTGAATGGTGTGCGACCCAATGTAATCCATCGAGAACACCCAATCCTTGCTGATCTGTTGCTCGATGTCCAAAGTTCCACTGCTGGGTATAAGGATTCAGCAGTTTGTTCGGACAGTAGTGGAGCTGCGAAACCGGCAGGAACTGGTTCAGATAGTCGCACTGTCCCGCAAGTATGGTAATGTCGCGCGCCGGCAGCACGGTTCCCGGCGGAATGCTGGTGATGGGACTAAAGGTGGTCGGAAATCCGAACTGCCCCGGCTGAACCGTGTAGGTGAAAACGCCTTGCGGGCCGTTGATGCTGGAACTAGCGACCAGGTTTGCGGGCAGCTCAGTGTAGTACATGCCATAGCCCGCCCGTATCACCGTCGGCCTGTCGCCGCCGTTCAAGGTGTAAGCGATTCCAACGCGCGGCGAGAAGTTGGTATTGCCCTCGGTCAGGGTCTGCAGGTCATAGCGCAATCCGAGGTTAACGACGAGATTCGGCGTCACTCTCCAGTTGTCCTGGACGAACAACCCCAGCAGAGTTTCCTTCTCGTTGTAGGTAGCGTCGCCGAATGACTGCGTGAAGCTGCTCGCGACCGGCGGGCTCTTGGGAGGCGATCCCGGCGGCGGCAGGCCAGGGTTGTAGGTCAGCAGAGTCGCGATGGGAACTTTCGCGTAGGCGGAGTTGATCTGAAAGCGCCCATCGAGGTAACCGCTGCCAAACTCCGTCCCGTAGCCGCCCGAAGACGAATACACCACATCGAAACCCGTCTTGATCTGGTGTTTGCCCTTGCTCCAGTTCAGGGTGTCGGCCCATTGGTACTGGTGGTTCGACAGGTTGGCAATGCGCGACTCGCCATTGGTGTAAACCCCAGAGACGAACTCCTGCGGCGCCTGCACGACGGGGAAGAACTGCGTAATCGGTGAGCCGAGCAGAAACTCGAAGCGAGCTTCGTTGACCACGTTCGGCGATAAGGTCGCCGTGTCCGTCGCTGCCGCCTGGTAGGTGTAGCGCGCGAAGGTGCGCGCCACCGTGGGAAGGTTCACGCCGCTGACCGCGTCTTGCGGATTCGAGTCGGTGAAGCGATCGAAGTTGCCACGGATGGTCAGCAGATTGTTAGCGTTGATCTGCTGATCGAGACGCAGGAACAGCAGGTTCTGACTGAAGGTTCCTGAGTAAATCGCTCCCGGATCCACCGGCGAAGTGATGACCGCATCGCGGTTCTGGTTTGTGTACTCGTAGGCGCCCAGGATGAACGTCTTGTCCTTCACGATGGGCCCACCCACCTCAGCGCTGCCTTGGGCCAGCGTGTTGTACGCCGGCACCGCCGCCAGCGGCTGCTTGGCCTCGGAGAACTGCGGCCGGCCCATGCCGATGAAATCGCCATGCCAGTCATTCGATCCCGACTTGGTCACCACATCCACTGCTGTGCCGGCGTTGCGACCGTACTCGGAGGAGATGGTGTTCTTGTCGACGTTCATCTCCTGCACGGCGGAGAACGGGATGGCGGCAAACATAGTCTGCCGTCCCCAACTGTCGTTGGCGTCGGTGTTGTCGAGGTCGTAGGTCGTCTGCCGGCGGCCAGTGCCGTTGATCACGAACAGTACTTCGTTGATGAACAAATCGCCGGTAGTCTGCGACTGCCGCACCGCTGAATCAAGCAGCGGGATAGCCGTGATTTTGCGATTCAGGATCGGTGTGCTCTCAATCTTCTCCACGTCAAAGCGCGTGGTTACCTGGTCGCTGTCGACTGTTACCGACCCCGGTGTGCCATACACCGTGACCTGCGTCTGCTCCCCGGAAATGGCCATCGTGAAATTGACGACTGCAGCCTGGTTGGCACGCAGCACGATGTTCTGCTGTTCGGCGGGTTTGAACCCGGTGGCCTGAACCTTTACCACGTAGTTGTCCGTGATCGGCAGACCGGCGAAAGCATAATCGCCGTCCTGATTGGTCTTCGCCGACTTGTTCAGCCCGGTAGCTGTGTTGTTCAGGGTGACATCGGCTCCCGCGATCGACTTGCCCTGCGGATCGACGACTCGGCCTTTCACGGCTGAAAGGTCAATAGTTTGCGCCACTACTGCGGTAGCAAAGACGGCCAAGAAGAATGCCGCAAGAAGTGACGAGCCTAACTTAGACGAAGAAATAGACACGCTGACAGTTCCCCCAAACTTTCGAGACTAGACAAGAGGGGGACAGTACTACCAGCGGTAGTAGTTAGAATCAGCAGTTTCAAAAGTCAGCAACCTTTCCGGAAGGAGCGCTCCGCGGGCCATACCATGATTGTTAGAACGCTGTAAGCCTCACCGTGAATTGCACTTGGCGGGTACTGCCAAAGTGATTGGTGTCGGGTGCAAAGAGCGCTTGGCCAGCGGAGTAGACGGGGGTTGAAGACGTCCCAAAAAGGCTTACCGACTCGGGACCAAAGTTACGATTCCCTGCTCCGGTGATGTTGAAGATGTCCATGAACAGGTCGAGGTGGTGGCCTTCGCCTTTCAACTTGATGTCCTTCACGAAGCGTATGTCGAGGTTGAAGAAGGTGGGCTGTCGCAGAAGGTTGCGCCGGGCAACTAGTCCATTGAAGATAGCCCGATCGTTCCAGTCGTTGCCGTCATTCTGCATATCGAAGCCGATGATCGGGTTGTAGGGAAAACCGGAATGCCATAGAAGAATCGGGTTGAACTTAAAGCCGTATGGCAGATTGGTAATGGCGCTGATGTTGAAGCTGTTGCGCACGTCGAAGCTGGAGTACGCCGCATTGCTGGCAAGATTTAGTGGATCGAGCGGCGAGCTGATGGTGAACGGCCCGAGGTTCGAGTCGTTATCGCGGGTGCGCGCCAGCGTGTAGTTTGCCGTCAACTGCGAACGGTGTGGCAATTGAAATCCTGCCGTCACTTGCATTCCGTCGTAAGAAGAATGCGCAGAAGAGCGGTTGACCAGTAACTGTCCAACCGCCGGATCGGGGCGGTCGGTTGGGAAAATCGGCGTGCCGGTGGCGTCGTAAGCCGGAGAAAAGAGGTTTTGGTTGACCAGCGTCTGCAAGTCCCAGGTGCTGTTATGAACATAAGCAGCGGTCAGTGTGGTCTTCGCGTTAATCTGCCGCTCGACGCTGCCGGAGACCTGGAACGAACGGGGATTGCGGAAGTTCGGTTCGATGCCAACCACCAGCGCCCCTGGCATCAAGAACGGTGGGGGGGCGGATAGTGCATGTGGCGTTCCTCCGCCGGAGAATGGAGCGAGCAATGCCGGCTCGTAGTAGCTGTCGGCTATCGTTGTGTTCAGTCCGTTGTCGGTGAAGACGCGCTGGAAATAGGTCGCGGGAGTTGGCGCGTCGTAGATTCCTGCCGACGCGCGCAGCACGGTCTTCGAAGTTGCCGCCCACGCGATTCCCAGGCGTGGCTGCCACTGATTCAGGTCGTTCGGGATACTCGTCGTCAGCGGTATCGCCGGGTTTGGAGCCGAGGGCTGCGGATTCCATTGCGCGTCCCAGCGCAAGCCGGCAGTGACCGTGAGCGTATCAGTGACTGTGAGCTTGGCATTTACATACAGCCCCAACTCCCGCACAGCTCCGCTGTAAACGTCGTTGCCGGTGATGAAGGTCTGCTGATACCGCCGAATGTCGTTAGCTAGAAATGCGTCGAGCGAGTCGTAATCGAGTTGTGCGTTAAGGTTCGCCTCGCGCTGCTGGCGTCCCGGATCGTACGCGAAGTCTCCGCCTAAATGCAGTTGCAGCTTGCCGCGTACGATCGCCAGATCGTCGCCTAAGCGCGTGCTCTCCGAGCGATACAGGTTGGGATACAGGCTATTGCCGCCCAGGACACCGAAGCCGTTGATCACGAATTCAGGAGTAGTCGAGCTGGGTATGAGGTTTCGATCATCGCGCGCCCATTGCACCAGCGCCTGGTTGACGATGGTTGAGCCGAACAGCGTGTTGAGCGTGCCACGAACCCAGTAGCTGTCTCCGGTAAGGTTGATGTTGTTGTCCGCCGTGGCCAGGCTGCGGGTGGAGCCTGTGTCCAGTCCGCTGGCGTTCAGCCGGTTGTAATTGAATTGCAGGTTCAGTGTGTTGTTGGTGTTCAACAGGAAATCGGTGCGCGCGAAGAGTGCGGTGGGATCGCTGTGGCCAACGGTTTGCTGTTGCAGCGCCCTGAGCGAGAACGGAACAGGCGTGCCCGGAGCCTGCGGCGCAAACTCCGTCCAGTAGGGGATGTTGAGGTAGTCCTGCTCCGCGCCAAGATAAAAGAAGGCCTTGTCCTTCTTGATAGCGCCTCCGATCGAGCCGCCAAACTCGTTTTGCGCGTTGTCGAGCGAGTGGCCAAAGGTATCAGCCGAACTCAGCGGCGACGGACGGCCAATGTAGAAGGCTTCGCCGCGCAGCTTGTTGCTGCCTTCCTTGGTGACGACGTTGATGAACCCCGCGTTGGTGTCGCCTACCTCGGCAGTGGCTCCGGCGCGAACGATCTGAAACTCGCGCACTACCGTTTGCGGAAAGAAAAACGAGGTGTCGCGCGTTCCGCGCTGCCCGCCTTGCAATGGATCGTGGAAGTCAACTCCGTCGATGGCTGCGGTCGCGGCATCGGGACGCTGGCCGGCAATCACCAGCCCGGAGTAGTTCGGCGCGGGCTCGACGCCGGCGGCAAGCTGAGCGAACTGGCTGAAGTCGCGGTCGCGGTTTGGCAGATAGGTCACGGTGAGGCCCGCGAGCGAGTTGCTCACCACCGGCTCCGTGCGATTAGCAACCGGCTGCGTCGTGTTGCCCTCTACCGTGGCCCCGCGTCCGGTCACAGTCACGCTTTGCGAGCTTGCAGGAATGGCCATCGCCACATTGAGCTGAACGCTGCTGCCTACTCCCAGGGTGAGGCGGACGGGCTTCTTCAGTGCGAAGCCTGGGGCGACAACCTGTATCAGGTAAGGTCCCGAGGGAAGTAGGGTGCTGACAAAGCGGCCTTCGTTGTTGGTGGTGATGACTCGCTCCGCCCCGAGATCGGCGTTGCGGATGGTGACCTTCGCGCCGGGAATGACATCGCCGTGCGGATCGGTCACGGTGCCGCTGATGGTTCCGCGCGACGCTGCGGACTGGCTGAACGCAGGGACCGCCAGGGCTAGGAGAGCGACGAGGATCGCCCAACGCCGGCGGTTTGTGAGGAGCATTTTCGCGGCTGCTGCAATCATTGTGTGGAAGCGTTCGCCGACAGGGTGAACTTCTGTCCCTGGACAGGCGCTACGAAAGGAATGAGGGCAGCATCTATGCGGTACGTGCCGGACTGGCTGTCATCGATGACGAACTTGTAGCGGTAGTCGCCCTGCGAGAACGATTCGGGGTTCAACGGAAGAGCGAAGGCCTGCCCCGGCGAGCCGCGCCAGGAACCGATATCCGGCGTCGTGTTTTTCACGAAGAAAACGATCGTGCCTACCTTCTCTTCTTTTTCTTTGGCGGGAGCTTTCTCGCCCTTCTGTTGCCGCTCCAGCTTCTCCATCATCTCGCGTTCTTCGCGTTCAGCATGGCTCTCGCGTGGCACCTCATAGCCGGGCACAAAGCGGCGCGCCCATTCCAGATTCGTCCTGGGAAACATGCCGGGAGTCCAGTCGTCTTCGGGAAGGTTCTGCACTCCGATGACCCCCGCGAAAATCAGCTTGTGCTCGTCCTTCTTGATGTCGCGTTGAAACTCGTCGAGAGTCACGCCGTCGGCAACAATTTCCATTTGCGCCACCACGACCGGGAATGCCAAAAGCTCGTTGCCTTCGTTGAACAGCAACTGCTTGACGCCGTACATCAGATCATCGGGCACGCCCACGAAGACCATGTCAGTGGTCTCCGCCACAACGGGCGCTGGCTTCTCGTCAAACGATGCCAGAGCGGTCGTCGCGTTTCCGTCGAAGACGCCGCCGATCGGGCACACATCGCCGGAAACGCAGAGCGCCTGAGCTACGTATCCGGACTTGGGCTTGCTGCCGGAGGGGGATTTTGGCACGGCTATTGATTTGGTTACAGCCTGGGCAGGCTGTCCTTCAGGGTAAAGCTTGACCTCGATGGCCGATGCCCCACTCGGCACCGTGAAGGTGAACGAACCGTCCGCGCGCTGCGGCTGCGAGCCCGCAACTTCGATCCGCCATCCGCTCAACGTCGCAGCATTGCCACCCGGAAGCAGCGACAGCGTGACTTCTTCGACGATGAGTTCAGGCCGCAGGCGAATGTAATGTGTATTCTCCACCACGCTGCCCGAAACCTGTTTGCCAGCAACCAGCGCAGCCGGCAGCACCACAGCAAACTTCGTCTCCTTCGGCGTCACCGGCGGAGTGACCAGATTTTTGGGCGTCATACGCTCGCTTTTTTGCTGGGCCATCGCGGCAGCGCGCGCCGCCTCGAACATCTTGATGGCTTCGTCCTGGGTAAGCCGTTTCAATGGCGGCGGCTTTTCTCCGCTTTCTTCGCCGGATGGACAAACGACGCGGTCGTACTTCATCGATCCGGCATTCCATTTCCAGCAACGAAACATTCCGGTGACCGGATCGTGCAGCAGCTTGTGTCCGCTGACGTGCTTGCCCGACTGATCGTATTGCTCGACAAGTTCGCTCAGGAAGTTAGCGCTGGGATCGTAGGTAACCTTTGATACGTTTTCAACGGATGTGCCGTCGGCGTAGTACGAGGTCGTCATTGTATCCGGAACGTAGTGTCCCGCCTGATAGTCGACCGTATTGCGTGAACGCACTTTGCCGTTCGCATCGACGCTACGGGTCTCCACCACTTGCCCAGCAGCATTACGCACCAGCTCTTCTTTGAGACCGCCGCCGGCATTACGAACCTCCACATTCTGACTTTGAGCCAACATGGTGGTTGTGAAGGCGGCGAGAACGGCAAAGAGTGTTAGGAAGGTAACGGGTAGTACGCAGATAATCGCTGGGGTGTTGCGATGAATGGGCAATAGAGTCTCCTGGCCCGGGTTCCAAATCGAGATCAAGCCCTGATCTGCCAGCCTTGAAGCTGAGTTTAGCACGCGATTGTGGAAGCCTCTTGTCAACCGGAGGCGGTGGAGTCGTCTTAACTTCATGTTTCAGGAGATAAGACTAAGGTGCCTAGTTGCTGTTACCAATGGCGTGCTTCGTTGCAGTTACTAGCTTGATAGTTTACTACCGGTTATGAAATGTTCTGTAGAGAACGACTTCCTGTACTGGCAAAAAATACTGAAAGAATCGGAGGAAAGAGTCTGTGAGAACAACTTTAATCTGGTTGCTGACTGGTGTCTTCTGGATGACATGCGCTATCAGCATGTCGGCACAGAGCGACCACGTGCTAAGAAATCCGCAGGTTAGCAAGGCGGAGTTCGCCATTACCCCGCCGCTGCGCGACCTCGTCAGAAACCAGCCAACAGGGTTGCAGTTCGGATACCACCAGGCTCCGCCGGTCCGGCATCCCAAGGCGGCGCTGCTGCGGCAATTCTCTAAGAACACCAAGTATGCCGCGGTCGAAGATAGCGTCGCGCAGACTGCCAGCCTGCCCGCCAGCATCCCGGTCGACCTGCTCGATTGGCTGGGTATAGGCATCGGATTCTTCGGGTACAGTATTCCCGATGCTCCCAGTTCTGCCAACCTGTCCATCGGCGACAACCAGATCGTGCAGTGGGTGAACGTGCAGTTTGCGGTGTTCGACCTGAACGGCAACAATCTGCTGTTCAACGGTAACCACTATGTAGACGGCAACGTGTTGTTCTCCCCCTTGAAATACTGCGGGTCCGACAATAGCGGTGACATGGCTGCTCAGTGGGACAAGATTGCCCATCGCTGGGTGATGTACCAGCCGCGTTTGACCGCCCCGTACTACGACTGCTTCGCTATCTCGCAGACGGCCGACGCGACGGGTGCCTATTACGTTTACGGATTTCCCACCTACAACAACAGCACCGACTTCCCGGATTATCCGAAACTCGGCGTTTGGCCGAACGGCTATTACGTTGCCCACAACGATTACCCGAATCTTCAGTCCTACGGCGGCGCCATGCCCTGCGCCTATGACCGGGTGAAGATGCTGGCCGGCAATCAGAACGCCGCAGGAGTGTGCTTCCTTGATAACTCCGACGGTACGCTGTTTGATGACAGCATGTTGCCGGCTGATGTTGATTCGCCAAGTGCCCCGCCGAACGGGATCGATCCGATCTTCGTAGGCAGCATCGACAACTTCAGCTCCGACTCGAACATTTACTACTATCACTTCCACTATGATCCGGTGAACCCGTCCAACTCGACCTTCGACTGCACCAATGGGGCCTGCAAGATTGCCGTGGCAACCTACACGCCAGCCGCGGACACTGCACCCGAGCCGGGTGGTAATGTGATCGATACGAATAGCGATCGTCTCATGTATCGCTTTGCGTACCGCATCCTGCCCTCCCCAACCCCTCAGAGAACGATTCGCGACAACCGTACTCAGGACTGGCTGGTCAGCCACGCGGTCAACAACGGCGGCGCCTCGGCTGTCCGTTGGTATGAGTTTCGTGCTCCGATCTACGACACCACTCCCACCGTCTACCAGCAGGGCACGTATGCTCCTGACGCGACCAACCGCTTCATTAGCTCACTGGCCAAGGACAGGCTGGGCAACATCGCGATGTCTTACACCGTCTCCAGCTCCTCGCAGTACCCGACCATCGCCTTCACTGGCCGCGCTCCTGGCGACCCCCTGGGCACGATGGGCGCCGAGACCATTCTGGTTCCGGGCGTCGGTTCACAGACTGACACCTCGAACGTTTGGGGCGATTACTACGATATGGCCATCGCGAACGACGGCTGCACCTTCGTGACGACGGGTCAGTACTATACCTCTACCGCCTCCTTCTACTGGAGCACCCGCGTGGCCAAGTTGAAGTTTTCCGATTGCACCCCGCAGTAGTTTCATGGGGCTGCCAAAAGGCTCTGCTCCTCCCCCCGAGACCCAAGAGGCTGTCCGCAAGAACAGCCTCATTTCTCACCTGCTGGCGCGAATCGTCGTGATCATATTTACAATGTAGGTAATAGTAAGTCAATCTATTTGTATATATATACAGGAATTACTTAGTGGTTAATACAGCTGTTTCCTACGTCCGGCAAGATTCGAATATTTTGGCGCAGCTTACCTCCATTTACATAACTACGGGAAAAATAATTTCACAATCTACGAACTCGATAGTTGACCCGCCCCTGGGAAGGTGATACATATGGAACCCTGCTGAGTCTCTGTACCACCGTTGCTTCGGCACATACAAAACCAGTTGCGTATAAGCATTGAAAGGACCGAGGAGAGAGGACCAATGAGAAAAATCTCAATCTCGTTGCTCGCTGGAGTTCTGTGTCTGGCATGCGTTACCAGCATGTCGGCACAGAGCGACAACGAGCTAAGAAACGGGCAGGTTAGCAAAGCGATCTTTGGTGTCACACCACCGGTTCGCGACCTCACTAATAACCAGCTTCAGGATCAGGTGTTTGGATACCACCAGGCTCCGCCGGTTCAGCATCCGAAAGCCGCACTCCTGCAGAAGTATCAGAAGAACACGAACTATGCCGCAGTGAAGGACGCCGCCGCTCAGACGTCGTTCCTCGCCGACACCATCCCGCTCGACCAGCGTGACTGGCTGGGTGTAGGTACTGGCTTCTTCGGGTATCAAGTTCCCGATGCTCCGACCGACGCCAACCTGTCGATCGGCGATGCTACCCATGCGAACCCCCCGGGCCCCTGCCAGATTGTGCAGTGGGTGAACGTTTCCTTCGCCATGTTTGATTGCCTCGGCAACAACATCCTGTTCCAAGGCAACCACTTCAACCTCGGCAAGGTACTCTGGCCCAGCGGTCCGTGCTCTGCCACCAACAGCGGCGACATCATTGCCCAGTACGACAAAATGGCTTATCGCTGGGTCATGATGCAGCCCCGCTTCAGCAGCCCCTACTATGATTGCTTCGCCATCTCGCAGACCAGCGACGCTACTGGTGCTTACTACACTTACCAGTTCCCGACGCTCAACAACACCGTTGACTTCCCGGATTATCCGAAGGTCGGCATTTGGCCAAATGGGTACTACGTTACCCATAACGACTTCCCGCACCTGTCGTCCTACGCCGGCGTCATGCTTTGCGCGTATGACCGCGTGAAGATGCTGGCGGGCGACCCGAGTGCTCAGGGAGCCTGCCTACTCGACAACTCGAACGGCACGCTATTTGACGACAGCATGCTGTGCGCTGATGTTGACTCGCCCCTCGCGCCTCCGAACGGGATCGACCCGATCTGCGTGGGCAGCGTCGACAACTTCGCCTCCGATTCGAACATTTACTACTACCCCGTCCACTTTGATCCGGTGGCACCCTCCATCAGCATTACCCCCAGCTGCATCAACGGCGGCTGCAAAATCCCGGTTAACACCTATACTCCCGCCGCGGGCACTGCACCGGAACCGGGTGGCAGCGTGATCGACACGCTCAGCGATCGTCTGATGTATCGCTTTGCGTACCGCATCCTGCCCGCTCCGACTCCGCAGAGAACGGTTCGTGACAACCGCACCCAGGACTGGCTGGTTAGCCATGCCGTTACCAACGCCGGCACCACGGCCGTCCGTTGGTACGAGTTCCGTTCTCCAATCACCTCGAACACGCCAACTGTCTATCAGCAGGGCACGTATCAGCCTGACGCCACCAACCGGTTCATGAGCTCTCTAGCCATGGACAAGATGGGCAACATCGCCATGTCCTATACCTGTTCCAGCAGCTCCGTCTTTCCCAACATCTGCTTCACCGGTCGGGCCCCTGGAGATCCCCTGGGCACGATGGGAGCGGAGACGTTCCTGAACTACGGAGGGGGCTCGCAAACTGACACCTCGAACCGCTGGGGTGATTACTACGATATGGCCATCTCGAACGACGGCTGCAACTTCGTCACGACGGGTGAGTACTACACCACGACCAGCTCGTTCAACTGGAGCACCCGTGTAGCCAACCTGAAGTTCGCGAATTGCAACCCGTAATTGTTTGCTAGCGAATCCGCAAGGGGTCGCTACTTTGCAAAACTCAGAGGCTGTCCGGAAGGGCAGCCTCATTTTTTGTCTTTGCGAAGGCCATCCGCCTTGTGACGCGGGTTCACCCGATCTCGTTGCCGGCGTTAACTGCCTGAAGTGTTGGCGCGAAAACCATCCCCACCATTGCCATCCTCCCGCGCAGGATCGCCCGGTCCGCGCGGAAATAAAGCACTCTGCCAGGGAACGCTTGCTGCGGGTGCTATTCGCGTCCGTAAAGAACTACTACCTATTTTGTAATTCTTCTTTGCAAGGAGTGCATCTGTCCTTATAGTGTGGGCACACCGCTCAAAATCCAGACTGGCGGCCAAATGTCACCCGGTCTGCCTGATTACCTGCAGCGGGGGATCAGGAGCGTCTCGCTGTAGTCTCCCCTGAGTGGTCATAAGTGAGGTCCTATGCGAAACCTTCATTTTTTTCTAGCCGCGGCCATCTTCTGCCTGGGCTGTGGTGTATTCGGGTCTGCCCAGGATGGGAACGTGCTGACCCATCCCACGGTTTCCAAAGCTGTTGCATTCGTCATCACTTCTCCGCTTCGCGAGCTTGCCAAAGAACCCCAGGAGATTCCGTTCGGATACCGAGACGCAGAGCCAATCCGCTATCCTAAGCCGCCCTTCTGGCGCGGGCACGGCAAGAATGACCGGTTCATTATCCGGGACCCGGTTGCACAGAACACTGCAGCGGCCGATAGCGTTCCCACGAAGCTGCTGGATTGGCTGGGTCTAGGGCAGGGATTCTATGGTTACCGGGTCCACATCACGCCCAGCGACATGAACCTGTCCATCGGGGATACCCAGATCATTCAATGGGGGAACAATCAGTTCACGGTCTTCGATCTGAACGGCAACAACCTGCTGTTCGATGATAAGAACTATGTTAACGGCAATATACTGTTCAGCGGTCTGCCCAACTGTGGCGTCCGCAATGATGGGGATGCCGTCGCGCAATGGGACAAGATTGCCCATCGCTGGGTCCTGCTGGAACCCGTGATGGCTTCGCCCGCGCGAGATTGCCTGGCGATTTCGCAGACGCCTGACGCCCTAGGGTCCTGGTATGCATATGAGTTCTCCGTTCCCAATGCGGATACCGACATATCTGACTATGGCAAGCTGGGAGTCTGGCCTGACGCCTATTACACCTCTCATAACGACGTCGGCAGCCAAGGTTTCCGCGGCACTACCCCTTGTGCATATGAACGCGCGAAGCTGCTGGCAGGCGACCCCGCAGCGCAGCAGGTGTGCTTTTTCGACACCACCCAAGGCGATCGGATTTCGTCGTTCGACGACAACCAACTGCCTTCCGACCTGGATTCGCCGAACAGCCTGCCCCCCGACGGAATGCCTAACATTTACATGGGGAGCATCAGTAACACCTCGACCGGCTACGTTTCCGACGTTTACTACTACAAGTTTCATGTGGACTGGGCCAACCCGGCCAACTCGACATTCAGTTGCATCAACGGAGCTTGCGCCATTTCGGTAGCACAGTTCAAACTCGGGTCGTGGTTGGGATTGGCCCCCGAGCCGGGAGGTTCCCAGCTGCAGACTCTCGCCGACCGCCTTATGTACCGGCTGGCATATCGCGTCTTACCCAGCGCAACGGTGGGCTCGACGGTGCGAAACCCAGGCACAACGCAGAGTTGGGTGGTCAGCCATGCGGTCGGTGTCAATGGTCGGCTGGGCATACGCTGGTATGAGTTCCGTGCTCCGCTCGGCAGCACCGATCCTGTTGTGTATCAGCAGGGCACCTACTCGCCCGACGCCACTTGGCGCTTCATGAGCTCGATCGCCATGGACAAGATGGGGAATATGGCGATGTCCTACACGGTGACCGACGGCGACTCCGTTTACCCCACCATCGCGTTCACCGGGCGCGGGAAAGACGATCCCCTGGGAACCATGGGCGCGGAACAGCACGTCATCGATGGTACCGGTTCTCAGATCGACTCCAATAATCATTGGGGCGATTACTACAACATGAGCCTGTCGAATGACGGGTGCACCTTCGTAACCACCGGCCAGTACTACACGGCGAACGCGTCCTACGCATGGAGCACGCGGGTGGTCAAGCTGCGGTTCGACAACTGCATTCCATAAGCAAAGGGGCGTTCGCATGCTCGGGTTGCCGCGGGATGATGCGGGGTGCCCCATCCTTTCGCGTCGTTTGCGAAAGGGTGGGAGCGACAAGGCCAGCGCCGTAGGCGCGGCTCAGTCTAGCCCAGCACTCTTCGACTACGCTCAGAGCGGGCTACGCGCAGCGGAGTGCTGGGTACGGAGTCAACAACCTCCCGAGCCCCTTCAGAGGCGGTATAAACCTGCGGTGGAGCTGGCTGTCAGGCCCGCGTGATTGGGTCTCTTAAGGGTAGAGCGGCGCTTCAGCGCCGCGTCAAGGGCCTCTTTATTGTTTGTCATCCCTGGGCGAGGTCGCGATGGCGATCTCGCCAGGGATCTGCTCTTCGTGCGCTCCGCCTATCGGCTGCGCGTAAGCCTACGGCAGATTGGAAAAGGAGAGCCGGCCCGCTCAACGCCGCGCTGAAGCGCGGCTCTACCCTTCAGGCGTGCGATTCTGAAAGGCTGGGAGCCCACACCTTCAGGTGTGAGAATTCGAAGCAGGAAAAACCCGAGCCCAGGTCTGCCTTTCTTAGATCTGCCCCTTCTAAGTTGACCTTTTGTAGGTTTGCTCCACGCAGGTCAACGACGACGAGTTCCTGCCCCTGCAGATCAGCCTCCTGCAAATCCACGCCCACGTGGGGGTGCCTATGCCTCCACTCATTCCAGTCTTCAACACCTCGCAGAAGACGTTTCAGATGTTCAGGGTTCGCCATGGCCGCGTGACCTCACTTGCTTCCGCGATGCTCAAACCTACCCTCAAAAGCGCTCGGAAAGAAAGGCAATTCTCTATTTTCGAGCCGCAAGACGTCGAACTGAGCCGTAGCTCCAGTCCGGAGGACGGAATAACGCTAATGCCCTTCCGCAAATCTCGATTGCCGTGTGGCTAGCCGCATTTTGGAATTCGCGTCTCGGGTCAGCGTCAAGACGAAGGGCGCAGGGGTCTGTGGGACACTCATCAGATGTCAATTGCGGGAAGCACGGCAGCCGACGCGGTTCGACAGGCCGCAGGCTGGGATGGGGTTAGCCCGGCTCGTGAGCGGCGGGTGGACGAAGCCCCACGACCCGTGAGCCGCGTCAGCGGCGGGTGGACGAAGCCCCACGAACCGAGAGCCGCGTCAGCGGGGGGATGTTCGATCCCACGAGAATCCCCGGGAGGGGGTACCCTCGACAGCGGTGGCGGGGCCACCCGTCTGGCCTGCTAGCACGCCCTCATGCTATCGAAGAACTCTTTGTGTTTTGCCACGATCTGATCGCGCACCTGATCGTCCACATTCAACGACCAGTCTCCCTCGTCATGAGTGCCGCCCAGGAGAATTCCGTCGTGGCGCGAAAACATGTACAGGCCACCGTCATAGACCACCGAGTACTCGACCTCGGGCTGCGGCAGCAGGAAGGTCAACTGTCCTTTGATGGGGATCAGTTCCGCATCGTTAAACAATGCCTTGGCGCCCAGTCCCGTGCAATTGAAGACTAACTTCTCCGGAAGGCCCGCAATTTCCTCCGGTGTATGAAACTCGCGGACGATGACTTTTCCGCCCGCGATCCGAAAATCCTCCATCATCGCCGTCAGATAAATGGGCGGCTCGATGAGCATGGTGTCGAATTGCCGCGCGAACTCATAGCCAAGGAATGGCGTCTGGTTTTCCGTGAGATAGCGAAATTCCGGAGTCAGGCTGCCTACAACTCCTTGCGGACTGAAGTCGCCGGTTGTGAGCGGAGCGTTGTGCGACAGCGAGTAACTGCGGGTCCAGCGCACACCATAGCGGGACCCGACCATCGTCTGGTAGCGCTGGAAGGCGTAGCGACAAGCCGCCGCGAACTGATCGTTGAAGGCAGGCGTGCGGAACTGCTGCTCGAAGAGCGTCACCGGATACCACCATCCACCGGCAACATTGGATGTGGTGTTGGGCGGCAGATCTTTGGCGTAGATGGTGACGCTGAAGCCAGCGTCCTGCAGCAAGCGAGTGGCGGAGAGCCCGACGACTCCACTGCCGAGCACCGCGACTGGCCCGCTGTAACCTTGTGCCGCCAGATCGACAGCGAGCTTTGCGGTTCCCCACGAGAGCGTGATCCCGGCGCCACCGTGCCCGTAGTTGTGAACGACCAGGGTGTCGCCAAGTTTTTCCGGACGCACCACGAATCCCGACCGGCGGTAGGGACGTAGCCCACAGATAGAGCGAATGATTCGGTCTTGCGCGACATTGACCCGCGGCAGGCACGGCGTGATGGGCAGCGTAGCCTGAATTCGCTTTGGCGCACAGGACGACAGCAGGGCTGAGGCGCTCGCGAGCGCAAGGCCTTTCAGAAGTTCGCGGCGATGCATGGTGGGGAGGGGAAAATGCTAGAGCGGGAGACAGAGTATCACAGGTCGAGGCCCGGGATGTATCGTTGCGAGACCCAGGAAAATCCCCGCCCAAGGAACCGAAGGTTGGACAGAGCACCATTGGGAATGTTGCCCGGGCCAACGGTCGAGAGTAAACGTGGAATCGTTTGACAGTCTGTAGTGTCGAGATTAGGGTGAGGGCATGACGATTGATCTGAAGCCTGAACAGCAGCGAGTAATCGACTTGGCCATGCGCTCCGGCGCATATCAGAACGCCGGAGAAGTCCTTGATCAGGCTTTCGAGATCATCCGCGAACAACTTAGTCTAGAGGACTGGATGCTCAGTCAACGCGAGGAGGTGGCTGCGCATATCGCCACCGGATTTGCGCAAGCCGAGCGGGGCGAATTGCTCGACGAGGATGACGCGCTTGAGATGTTGCGGAAGCGCCGCGCTGCGCGATCCAAACCGCAGGGATGAAGGCGCGCATTCAGTTCACGCCTCAGGCTGCAGAAGACCTCGATGCCATTTGGTGGTTTATCGCGGAAGACAATCGAGACGCGGCCGACCGGGTGGAGAGGGAGATTCTTGCTACCTGTCACCGGCTGGCGAAACATCCCCGGATGGGAACCAAGCGGCAGGACGTCACCCCGTTACCCGTACGCTTCTGGACTGTCCCGAGATTTCCTAATTATGTGATCGTCTATCGCCCGGAAACAGTCCCGATGCAGGTGGTCGCCGTTCTGCACGGGAAGCGCGACCTGAAAGAGGTTCTGGGGAGCCGCTGCTGACGGAAACGAAAACCCACCCAACCACAAACCCAGCTTGGGTGGGACACCTGCGTCGTGTAGCCTGGGCCGCCCGCCCGGCCAAGCTCAGTCCCACAAAGTGGGACGGCAGAAGATAGCCCAGCCCTTCAGGGCTGGGAAAGCTTGATCTAAAATCCCGAGTCCCGTAGGGACGACAGATGCTTCGTATCCGGGCACGGCTTCAGGCGTGCCGATCATGGAGAGAGAAGAGATTGGGCATGAGTCCCTGCGCTTGCGCAGGGACTCATGCCCGTGATGTTTAATGGCGCGGTTTCGGCCCGCCTGAAGCCGGGCCCTGATACAAAGCCTCTTGGTCGCTTTACCCGGGTTAGCGTCAAACTGAAGGACGCCAACCTGGGGCACTAGCGGATTGATTCTAGGGCACGTTGTTGAAATATTCGTTCTGATGCAGGATCGGCTTCAGCCCCGCCCGCTGGAAGAAGTACGGTTTCCACAAGCCCAGCGCGGAGGGATTGTTCTGGTCCACGGGATCAAACATGCCGAAGGTGTTGGGCAACATGCCATACGACGGCAGCGGACACTGATCGTTCGTGTCCGGCGTCTCGCCTAGCGCCCAGATGTTCCACCAATAGGCTCCTGGATTGGCGCCGTCTCCCTTGGAGCTTTGAATCACACCGGGATACCACGCGGTGCCGCGCAGGTCGTCGCCGTTATAGAACCCGCCGTTGTCCTGGCCATTGTGAAATTCACTCTGGGTGCAGGTGTCGGTAGTGTTGTACACATTGCGGTCGTCGCTGCCGTAGTACTGATAATCGCCATACTGAATGTGGGTGACGAAGAAGAAGGGGTTGCCGGCCATCAGCGTGGGATAGAACTGGCGCCGGGCCGTAAGGTTGAAGGCGCGCAGGAAGTAACCTCCGGCGGTGCTGTCCCACTGCAGCTGACCGGAGACGATGGGGCCGGCCACGGTGCGGAGCCGTCCCCAATCGCTGAGTACGCGGTTGAAATCGTTGCCCAGCGTCACCAGGCTGTCGGTGTACTGGTTGATAGCGTACTGGGCGAGATTGGAAGCGGCAATCTCCTGATCGGCCAGAGAAATGATGAGCTGGGAATTTCCCGAGGCGTCGTTGGTGCGATCGACGGTGTTGTTGATGAGGACCGTTCCCACTCCCAAGGCCGTCTTGATGGCGTTGCCGTAGTTGCCGAGAAATCCGGCCAAATCCTCGGCGATGGGAAAGACATCGGTGGTGAGTATCCTCCAGGCGTCGGGATGTTGCGGTGGCGGCTCGTTGCCCTGATATATGTCGGCCAGCACCGCATCCTGCGCCTCTTGCAGAATCAGTGCAACGTTGGACTGCTGGCTCTCATACAGAGCGAGGATGTTGCTCTGCAGATTCCGCACCACCGTGACGTACTGGAACTCGGTGGCCAGCTGTCCCTTCACGTCGTCGAAGTCGGCCTGCGAGAAACTTCCCGACTGGCTGGAGGGATAGCTAAGCTGCTCCAGCTCGGTCAGCCAGTTCTCCGGAGATACATTCAGGTTGATATAGCTGGCGCGAATGTCGGAGCAGCAAAGCTGCTGGCTGATCCAGGTGTAGGCATTCTGCTGCCCTTGCGTCGAGGAGAAAGGCCAGGACACAGGGAGCTGCAGCGATGCGCTGGTAAGCGAGGTCACCTGCGGTGGAACCATGTTCTGCAAGGTGCCCTGCAGGCGGGGAAAGTAATAGCCCTCCTGATCCTGCACCAGCACGCCTTCCACGCTGGTCGGCGAAACCGCGTTTACCGCGGTATGGCGGCGAATGGCATAGCCGGTTTCCGGCGCATTCAGCGGCAGCGGTGTGTTCGTATAAACATTCGGCTGGGCCCTGCCGGCCAGCAGGTAGTCGTCTCGCTTGTCGGCATTGAATGCCGGATGATTATCGCCCACGATCTTAAAGGTCAGGTCGTCACCGCCGATTTGTGACACTGCTTGCGCCAAGGCATCCCACATGGGAGAGAACTTGGTGTCTTCGTCACTGTGGCCGATGTCTCCCAGGCTCACCAGGAAGACTAGGGAGTTGCCTCCGATTCCCGTACCACCATTGGTGAGGGCAGTGATGAGGCCCGGGATTCCGCTATCGATGTCGAAGAACTGGTCGAATTGCTTGGCACCGCTGCTGCACGACCGGCAGGAGGTGCCGCTGGGGTCGGTGGCATCGAGCATCAGCAGCCGAAAGCCGCCTCGGGAGGTTTGCGGCAGCTGCATGACGTACAAGCCGTTGCCTTCCATCGTGCTGCCATTGATACTGACTGCGTTGGTCACCTGTCCGGCGAGCGAACTAGTCGCGATGGTATAGCTGATCTGTGGGGCATTTGGCGAATAGGTGAAGGAGTTGTAGTTGTCGCGGATGAGCACGCCGGAGACTGCGCCGATCATGGCAGGGGCAGTGGGCGAATTCTGTGATGGGCTGAACGGCCCCAGGCTGTCGCAGATGGCGACGGAGTTCTGATACCGTGTGTCGCTGCACCCTGCTCGTTCGTATTGCGCGCCTCCCTTGTTGTAGGGTGTCGAACCGCTGCCGGCATTGCCAATAAACGAGTAGCCCACGTTCGCCGACTGATCATTCAAGTAGAGGACGATGTCGGTCGCGCCCAGCATCGTGAGGTCATTCGCTTCATGCTGCACGTCCGAGCTGTAATTGGCGCAATCCTGCGAGATCTGCGAATTGAAATAACAGCCGGCATAACCGACTCTGTACAGGCTCTGGATCACCATGATGCAGCCGGCACGCCCGCACCCGGGAGTGTTAGCGACAGCGCTGTCCAGCGCCATGATGAACGGACTGTAGGAGTAAATGTCCGGAGGGCTGGCGACATTGTAGGAGGTCTTGGAAACCATGCCCAAACCCTGGCGATCGAGCAACAAAATCTGGAAACCCTGATTGCATGGGCCATTGGAGCAGTTGACAGTCGGGTTCGCCCAATAGGTTGTGCTGCCGACCTGAATGCCCCAGTTCGTCGTTGTCATGGGATCATTGTTGCGCAACACCCGCGTGGTGATGGGAACCAGAAACGTCTGGGCCATCGCTCCCAGTTCGCCGCTGCCGCCCGAGGCTGTGTCGACGATAAAGCTCGAGTTGGCCCGCAGGTCTTGATAGCGCACTTGGATCTGGTTCTTGCCATAGTTAATCTCGGGCGGCTGGACAGTACCGCTCCATGTGTCGCCTGATATCGACAGCTCGCCGGTGACGTCTGAGCCGTTGAGTAGCACCCTCACCTGCGAAGTGTCGCTGACGTTCGTCGCGCTTACGTCAATGTTGACCGGGCCGCTCACAGTGGAGTTGTCGGCGGGAGCTACGATCGACAGAGATGTCTGCGGCTGTGGCGGCGGAGGACTGCCGCCTGAATTGCCGCCGCATCCTGCACAGGCCGCCATGCACGCGAGGCACAGCGCCAGGACGAACGTCCGAATTTGCATTGAAGTCGTCCCTTCCTACGGGTTAATTGGCGCCAGCGAGTGTACAACTCAGCTCGCGAACGTCAATCGGGCATATCCCGCGATAGTTGCGGTTGGACAAGAACGGAGGCGGGGGTGGTTCGACGCTCACGTCGATCTTCTGGACGTCAACGTGGGTGCTGTACACCTCTGAGCATCGCTATTTTGGGGTCGAGTAAACAATCCCAGGTCAGCCCAAACGACGGGCGAACCTGGGGGCACCGGGCACGTTCGATCTTATTAGAGACTGCCCTCGTAAACGCTGCCTGTGCCCACCATAATCGTTGGCATTGAGTTCCCAAGTGTGTGGATTGACTCCCGTCCCGCGAAGCGGGACAGAATATCTCAGCCCAGCATTTCAATGCTGGGTGAGCATGTTTGTCGTGGGTGAGTCTCGCGTATGGGACGACAGATGTCTCGGGCGTCGCGCCTCATGTGCCGTCCCTAACGGGACTCGAGGTGTATGGACGCCGCTACCCAGCGCTGAAGGCGCTGGGCTTAGATATGCTGTCCCCTGCGGGGACGGGTTTGTCGGTTGCGCACCCAGGTTAGCGTCTAACCGAAGGACGCGAATCCTTCGACAGGCTCAGGACAGGCTCTGGGGCACCAGGCACCAGGCCGGGTGCTTTTGGCAACCCTGTGAGGCAGCACCCGGACAATGGTGTCACGGGTTAGAATTACATACGGAGAGAACATGCCTGAGAGCGTCACAACGCCCATTTCGTACTTCGAAGTAGAGATGGAATATACGCAGCCTGATATCAAGATGTGGCTCGACCGCGTTAACATTGTTCAAGCGCTCTATGCCGTGTTGCAACCATGGAATGTAACCGTCGATGACGTTGAAATCCTCCAGTCGGGCAAGCCCTCTGAGCAGGGCATAAAGTTCAAGATCCCGCAGAAACTGTCTTCATTTTTTTTCGGACCCGCATATTGCAAGTTCACCCGCGACAGTACGGACTGGGAGGTTGCCGAAGAGACGGTCCAAATAATCGAGGCTGCGACTTCAGCGCTTTTGTCTCTGACACAGGCGGAGATAGCAAAGCGAAAGACTGTCATAGTCCTGCATATCCAGCCCAAGACGCTCCCCTTCATCCAGCTTACGGCGCCGCTCATACCCCAGCAGCTTGCGGCTCTGGAAAAGCAACCCGCGGTGACTATGGCAATCGTGGTTAAATGGGCTAATAGAAAGATAACAATTGACGGATCGAGCCAAATCGCAAATGGAATCTTCTTGAGGTTTGAGCGCGAGTTCGACGGGTCTGTGCCCTATGACCAGATGGCGCATCAACTCAAGGCCGATGAAGATCAAGTTTTTGCCATGCTTGGCGTCCAGGAAGAGCGATGAACGGAGTACTTGACAACCAGACATCGGGCAACGACTGGGGCGTTCCCATTCACGCCATGTTGCATGAGGGCGTACAGGGCGTTCCTGCAGCAACATCGAAGGCCCCGGCTAGGCAGCCTTCATTTCTTAGAGACATCGAACGCCAAATGGGACAGTTCGAGACGGACTATCAGGCAGCGCTCGCAGAAGTACGAAAACTATACGTTTTAGCCGCTGACGCCTCGGTCCTCGAATTTCTGAACGATCATCGTGCCGTCCCGCAGCTGCTGATCGACGCAGTTCCATACTTGAGAAAACATTTCGGCAACACTGTATTCGTACTCCGCTCCACATCCGATGAATACGGGTGGGAGAACCTGTACGCTGATGCGATGTGGCCAGGAGATGCTCGGGATGCCCTTCAGCGCCTCGATCAGTTTGAGGATGAATGGTGGATAGCGAACTGCCGTCCCGCGCGTGGCGCCCTAACGTTCACCTATCGGCTGGTGTAGATGTCAACTCAGTCCTTCGATTGGTCCGATTATTTCACTCTCGCCAACGAGCTATCGAAGCGCCCAGAAGAATATTGCCTGCGTACTGCCATTAGCAGAGCCTATTACTATATTTACCACCTTGCACGGCAGCGGATCATTGACAACAGGTTCCCGTTCGCCCGTCATGGCGACACGCATAAACAAGTCTGGGAGAAATTCGAGAGCGACCCGGACCCGAGTTGCCAGAAGCTCTACACTCTCGCAAAAAGGATCCACGACAAACGTAAACAGGCTGACTATGACATCCCATACCCGCGCATAGCGGGGGAATTTCCAGCCGTCATCGAGCTCGCACAGAGGTTTGCTCAAGACTTGAATCGACTCGACAGACGCTTACCTGTGAACCGAGGCATCTCGATTTGACGGGGCAAGCGGAACAGAGCCCGTCCCCGAAACGTCGCGCAATAATCGTTGAACTTGGTTTCCACCCCTCGGCCCTGTAGCCGCAGTGAGGCCCGGCAACCAAAACATTCTACCCCTTCGTCGCCGCCTCGAGCTTTTCGGCTTCTTTGGCTTCTTCCTTAGGCGACGGTTTCCAGCGCAGCACCGGCTTGCGGGCGGCGGCGGTTTCGTCCATGCGCGAGACGCGTGTGTTGTGCGGAGCCTCGAGCACGATCTCGGGCGACTCGTCGACCTCTTCCGCAACAGCTTTCATGGCGTCGATGAACTGGTCGAGCTCTTCTTTCGACTCGCTCTCGGTTGGCTCGATCATCAGCGCGCCCGGCACGACGAGCGGGAAGCTGACGGTGTACGGGTGGAAGCCGTAGTCGATGAGCCGCTTGGCGATGTCGCCGGTCTTTACGCCCTTGCGGGTTTGCAGGTGGTCGCTGAAGACGACCTCGTGCATCGTCGGCGTTTTGTACGGCAGATCGTAAATGCCTTCCAGCTTCTTGCGGATGTAGTTGGCGTTGAGCACGGCGTCTTCGGTGGTCTGGCGCAGGCCGTCGGGGCCGTTGGCCATGATGTAGGCCAGCGCGCGAACGTGCATGCCGAAGTTGCCGAAGAACATGCGCACGCGTCCGATGGACTGCGGGCGGTTGTACTCGAATCCCAGCGTACCGTCGGAATTTTCTTTGAGGACGGGTGTCGGCAGGAACGGCTCCAGAATCTTCTTACATGCCACCGGGCCAGAGCCAGGACCGCCTCCGCCGTGCGGGGTGGAAAACGTCTTGTGCAGGTTGAGGTGCATGACATCGGCGCCGAAGTCGCCGGGACGGACCTTGCCGACCAGCGCGTTCATGTTGGCGCCGTCCATGTAGAGCAGCGCGCCTTTCTCGTGCAGCACGTCGGCAATCTTGTGGATCTCCTGCTCGAAGATGCCGAGGGTGTTGGGATTGGTGAGCATCAGGGCAGCCACATCCTCATTCACTTGCGCGACCAGTGAAGCGACATCGAGCATGCCGTTGGCATTCGACTTGAGATTCTCAACTGCGTAGCCGGCCATTGCCGCCGTTGCGGGATTGGTGCCGTGCGCGGAGTCGGGTACCAGGATCTTCTTACGCGGATTGCCCTGCGACTCCAGATAGGCGCGGACCAGCAGGATTCCCGTAAGCTCGCCATGCGCGCCGGCAGCAGGCTGCAGGGTGATGGCGTCCATGCCGGTGATTTCGATGAGCTGCTCGCTGAGCATCTTCATGATGCGCAGCGCGCCCTGCGAAATGCGCTCCGGCTGATAGGGATGCGCCTGCGCCAGCCCTTCCAGCCGCGCGACGTACTCGTTGACGCGCGCGTTGTACTTCATGGTGCACGAGCCCAGCGGATACATGCCGTAATCGACGGCGTAGTTCCAGGTCGACATGCGAGTGAAGTGGCGGATGATTTCGATCTCGCTCACCTCGGGCATGTTGCCCAGGTCTTCGCGCGTGTGCTTGCCGAGCAGCGCTTCGGCATCGACTTCAGGAACGTCGAGCGGCGGCAGCTTGTAAGCCTTCTTGCCGGGCGAGGACTTCTCGAAGATCAGTCCTTCGTTCTGATTAACGTGCGTGGTGGCTTTCTTGATCTTGTCGTTGAACTCCATTACGCCACCTCCTTCACTGCCGCGTCGATGGAGGCGCGGCTGGTTGTCTCGGTGCAGCACCACAGCGCGGCATTGCCCAGCTCGGGATAAAACTTCTTCAGCGGGAAGCCGCCGATGATCTGCTGCTTGAGCAGCTTGTCATTCATTTCGTAGGGGTCGCCCTTGGTCTGGACGACGAATTCGTTGAAATACGGCGTGCCGTCGAAGGGCAATTTCGCGCCTTTCTTCTTGAACTGCTCAGCAGCGTAGTGTGCCTTGGCGAGGTTGTGCTTCGCGAGATCCTTCAGACCTTCCTTGCCGTACACCGTCATAAAGATGTTGACCATCAGCGCGACCAGCGCCTGGTTGGTGCAGATGTTCGAGGTCGCTTTCTCGCGGCGGATGTGCTGCTCGCGGGTTGAGAGCGTGAGCACGTAGCCGCGCTTGCCGTTGCGGTCGCGGGTCTCGCCGGCGAGACGGCCGGGCATCTGGCGGACAAACTTGTCGCGCGTAGCGATGACGCCGCAGTAAGGGCCACCGTAGCCGAGCGGCACGCCGAACGATTGCGCTTCCATGCTGACGATGTCGGCTTCCGCCGGAGGCTTCACGATTCCGAGCGACACGGCCTCGGCGATTGAAACGATGAGCAGCGCGCCTTTCTTGTGCACGATGTCGGCAATGGCGGCGACGTCTTCGATCAGGCCGAAGAAGTTGGGCGACTGGATGAGCACGCCCGCGGTGTCGTTGTCGATGGCCTTGTCGAGCGCCTCGAGATCGACGCGGCCATCTTTGCCATAGCCGACGTTGGCGATAGGCGTTCCCTGATAGCGCGCGTAGGTCGCGATGACCTCGCGGTACTCGGGATGGACCGTGGTGGCGATGATCGACTTGCGGCGTCCGGTGACGCGCTCGGCCATCATCAGCGCCTTCGGCTGCGCCGGTCGAACCGTCATACATCGAGGCGTTGGCCACGTCCATGCCGGTGAGCTCGCAGATCATCGACTGAAATTCGAAGATGGCCTGCAGCGTTCCCTGTGAGATTTCCGGCTGATAAGGCGTGTAGGCGGTGAACCATTCGCCGCGCGAGATGAGCGAGTCGATGACGACCGGGCGGTAGTGCGAGTAGGCGCCGGCGCCGAGGAAGGTGACATAGCCCTGGGCGTTCTCGGCGGCGCGCTCGCGAAAGAACTCCACGATCTCGCTTTCGGCGTATTGGCGCGGGATATTGAGGTCGCGGGTGAGCCGGTACTCGGACGGAATGGCGGCGAAGAGATCGTCGATGGAATCGGCTCCGATCTCGGCGAGCATGGTGTCGCGGTCAGATTGAGACTTAGGAAGATAGCGCATGGATACCTGTGCTTTCTGGGCGATAGCAATTAGATGAAGTACCCGGGCTGGGGCATCACCGGGTCGGATATGAGTTGCATACAATAAAGTCAGCCGGGCTAAAGCCCCCGAGATCCAGCACTCCGCTGCGCTCCGTGCTGGGCTATGTCGCCCCTGCGGGGCTTTGTGATGCGCGAACCTAGTGCGGCGGACGGCCCTCCCGGTGACGGCGCAGGTCTTCAAGGATCGCTTCGACGGTGATCTCGGTGCGGTCGAGCCGGCGTTCGTTAAGTTCGATGATTCGCTCATGAGCCTCAATCATTCGGTCATGAGCCTCAACGACCTGCTGGTGTTTTTCAACGGCGTTTAGGAGATGACCGGCTGCTTTGCGCAGCTCATCCACAGCCGCCCTGGTTTCCTCGACTGCTGCCCTGGTCTCCAAGGTGCTGTCATACAAGCGACCTAATGCTCTCCAGACAGCCGGAAAACTGTTCATCTCTTCGAAGTCGGTCATGCTCCAAGTCCTATCGCGACCCTGTGCTCTATTTTCTACTAGTGGCCGCCCTCTTCCGCCACAAACTTCTCGTAATCCGTGGCGGAGAGCAACTTGCTCGATTCGCCGGAGTCCTTCAGCGTGACCTTGATCATCCACGTTTTGTTCGCGTCTTTGTTCACCTGTTCGGGCTTGGTGTTCAGCGCCTCGTTGACTTCGGTCACAGTTCCGGAGACCGGCGCGAACAGGTCGGAGACAGCCTTGACCGACTCAACCGAGCCGAAGGTCTGGCCGGCGGTGATCTCCTGCCCGACCTTGGGCAGCTCGACAAACACGATGTCGCCGAGCGAGTTCTGGGCATAGTCGGTGATACCGATGGTTCCGGTAGTGCCGTCGACCTTCAACCACTCGTGTTCTTTGGTGTACTTGTAATCCGCGGGATAAGCCATTTCGTTCCTCTCTCAGCAGCAAGTTCCGCTTGTGCGTTCGATGATGTGAGCGGCGAACGAAAAGCAGGTCCCTCGCTCCGCTCGGGATGACAACATATAAAGAAACTTTGATCGCTGGCCTGAAGGCCAGCACTACCTACGTTGCCTTTTTCGGACGTTTATAAAACGGTATCGGAACCACCTTGCACTTCACCGGCTGGTTCCGGATTTCGACTGCAACTACCGTATCGACAGCAGAGCGCTCCACCGGAACATAGGCCAGCGCGATGTTCTTCTTCAGGAAGGGCGCGTAGGAGCCGCTGGTGACATACCCAATCTCGGAGCCGTTCTCGTCGAGCACGCGGTAATCGTCACGCGGGATTCCGCGGTCAACGGATTCCAGGCCGACGAGCGTGCGCTTTACTCCATCAGCCTTGGCTTTCTCCAGCGCGCCGCGACCAATGAACTCGCCTTTCTCCATCTTAATGAATCGGTCCAGGCGCGCTTCCCAAACGTTGATTTTCTCGGAAATTTCATGCCCGTAGAGCGAAAGGGCGCCTTCCAGCCGCAGCGTGTTGCGCGAGCCTAACCCACAAGGCACGATCCCAAACTCCTCGCCCGCCTTCATCACTTCGTCCCAGACGCGCGAGCTGGTGGCTTCATCGGTGGGGACGTAAATCTCGAAGCCGTCTTCGGCGGTGTAGCCGGTGCGGGCGATCAGCGTGTTGGGCAGGCCGCAGACGGTTCCATGCGTGAACCAGTAGAACTTGACCTTCGAGAGATCGGCGTCGGTCAGCTTCTGCAAGGTGTCGACGCCCTTCGGCCCTTGAATCGCAATCTGCGTATAGTCGTCGCTCAGGTTCTCGACCTTGACATCAAAGTCGCGGGTGTTTTGGGTAACCCAGTCGACATCTTTCTCGCGGGTGCCGGCATTGATCACCAGCAGGTAGTCGTGCTCGCCCAGCCGATGAACGATGACGTCGTCAACGAATGTGCCCTCGGGGTACAACATGGCAGAATATTGCGCCTGCCCGATGGCCAGCTTCGACGCATCATTCATAGTGATGTGCTGAACCGCCTCCAGCGCCTGCGGGCCGGAGATGCGGATGTCGCCCATGTGGCTGACGTCGAAGACCCCGACGCCGTTGCGCACGGCCAGGTGCTCCTTCATCAGTCCGCCCACAGGGGGGTACTCGACTGGCATGTCCCAGCCGTTGAAGTCGACCATCTTCGCCCCGAGCCGGCGGTGAACGGCGTTTAGCGCAGTTTTGCGCAATACGGGAGTGGCCTGGGTTTCAGGAGCCAAAGCTGATCCTTGGGAGCCCTGCGAGGGCAACAGAGGATGGTGCAACAAAGTACGGTAACACGCTGGTTTTTCACGGTCAACGCGGCGAAATAGCTCCTACTACCACGTTTTCGGGATAGGCAAGGATCAAAGCGTCAGATACACCTAAGAACAGTGCGCCGCCTCATTACTCGTCTCGAAGTTGCAGAAGCAAGAAATAACCTTAGTTCGCCCGCGCGAACAGGGGGCATTGGGCATCAATGTTAGCGGTGAGTATGACTGACCAGTTGCAGCCGGCGGCTATCAAAACGGTGTTGTGTGTGGATGACGAGCGCATCGGCTTACGGGTGCGCAAGATCATGCTGGAGACTCACGGTTTTAACGTACTCACGGCCAGTAACGGCCTCCAGGGCCTGGCCATGTTCGATGAGAACAAAGTCGACCTGGTGGTGCTCGACTACTTCATGCCCGACATGAATGGCGGCGAGGTGGCCGCCGAACTGCGCCGCCGCCGGCCCGACCTGCCTATCATCTTTCTTTCCGCTTATTTCTCCCTGCCGCCGGAGGCATTGGAACTGGCGAACGCCTTCATCACCAAGGGCGATCCGCCCGACACGCTGCTGGAGAAAATCGAACAGTTAGTGTGAGCTGGAAAACTACTTGAGCAGCGGATAAGCGAAGGCACACGCATCGTGTGCCTTTGCTACATAGCGGTTATTCGCGGCCGAAGTACTTTGCGTTGCGGGCGGTATACTCGTTCCACTTCTCCGGCAGATCCTCCAGGGCAAAGATCGCTGAAACCGGGCACACCGGGACGCACGCCCCGCAATCGATACACTCGACCGGGTCGATGTACAACATTTCTTCCGTCGGAAACTTATCGCTGTCCTTCTTGGGGTGGATGCAGTCCACCGGACAAGCGTCGACACAGGCCGTGTCCTTCGTCCCAATGCAGGGCTCTGCAATTACATAAGCCATAAACTCTCCCTCACCCCATCAAGCGCCAGCAATGGCGCTGCAAACATTGATATTAGCAAATGTTTGTTGCCTGCTGTCGAGCGGGGCAGGCGAAGGGAGCGTGCGCCGGTTGAGTGGCGCGCGCGTGCATTGAACGGGGAAGGTTTTGGGACAACTATTCGCCGGTGCCCGTCAGCAGGCGACTTCCTGGTTCTATGCATTGCGGGTTTAGCGCGAAGGATCTTGGTTACGACTCGCCGAGCTTTTCCAGTTGACGCCGCCAGTCGGTTTCTTCGACGAATGTCCGCGACTCGCGCCAGTTGGGTTGCACCTTCACGAACAGCTCGAGGAAAACGCGCTGGTTGAGCAGGCGCTCGATTTGCAGCCGCGCGGCAGTGCCGATCTTCTTTAGCGTCGCGCCCTGCTTGCCGATCAGGATGCCCTTCTGCCCCGCGCGCTCGACGTAAATAGTCGCCGCGATGCGCGTCAGCCTTCTCGCCTTCTTCGTACTGATCGATCAGGACCGTGGTCGCGTGCGGCACCTCCTGCGAGGTGTTCATCAGCACCTGCTCGCGGATGAGTTCTGCTGCCAGGAAGCGCTCAGGCTGGTCGGTAATCTGGTCTTTGGGGAAGTAGCGCGGCCCTTCGGGCAAGGCCTTGATCACGCTATCGAGCAGTGTGTCCAGTCCCTGTCGCTTCAACGCCGAGATGGGGATGACTTCGGCGAAGTCGTGCAGTTCTTTGTACTGCGCGATCATCGGCAGCAGCTTCTGCTTATCGATGGCGTCAACCTTGTTCAGCAGCAGAAACACGGGCAGCCCCGTCTTCTTCGCCAGTTCGAGCACAAACTGGTCGCCCGGCCCGAACCTGGCCGTGGCATCGACGATGAGCAGCAGCAGGTTGCAGCCCTCCAGCGCGTCGTAGACTTCTTTCATCATGCGCCGGTTCAGCGAGTTGATGGGCTTGTGAATGCCGGGCGTGTCGATGAGCACGATCTGTCCCGCGGGCCGTCCTGGCTTGCGCTCGACGTTGACCATGCCCGAGGATGCGATTGCGCGTGGTCTGCGGCTTGCGCGTGACGATGGCGACCTTCTCGCCGACCAGCGAGTTCAGCAGCGTCGATTTGCCTGCGTTGGGCTTGCCGATGATGGAGACGAAGCCGGAGCGAAAGGCCATCTCAGGCCTTGACCTGCTGTGCGGTAGAGCTGGCTTCCAGGCTGATGCGCACGCGATCGACGCGACGCTCGGTTGATTCCAGCACCTCGAATCGCAGGCCGTTCTCTTCGAAGACTTCGCCGGCCTTGGGGATGTGTCCGGCCAGTTCGCTCACCAGTCCGGCAACCGTGGTGGCGTCTTTTTCCTCGGGGCGAACGCCCAGCAGCTTCTCGATCAGGTCGAGATCGGTGTTGCCGTTGAAGACGTACGAGGTGTCGCTCTCCTTCACGATCTCGGCCTTCTCGTGCTCGTCGCGAATCTCGCCGACAATTTCTTCCACCAGGTCTTCGATGGTCACCAGCCCGCTGACGCCGCCATATTCATCCACCGCAATGGCCATGCGAATGTTGTCGCGCTGCATCTCGCGCAGCAGATCGCTGCCCAGCTTGGTTTCAGGCACGAAGAAGAGGTCGGGCTTCATGATGTCGCGCACCGTCTTGGTCGAGGCTTCTTCGTCGGTAAGCTGCAACAGGTCCTTGGCGAAGACGATGCCCTTGATGTGATCGAGGTCGCCTTCGTACACCGGAATACGCGAGTAAGGATACTTGTTGATCAGCTCGATAAACTCCTGCAGCGTCGTGTCGATGGGCACGGCGACAATTTCCGGACGCGGCGTCATCACCTCGCGCACCGTCTTGTCGCCGAACTCGACGACCGACTGAATCAGGTCGCGGTCGCTTTCTTCCAGAATGCCCTCTTCCTGCCCGGCCTCGATCAGCGCGTCAACCACCTCCGGCGGACGTCTCGGGCTGCTCCTCGGCATGCTCCCGCGTCAGCTGCGGCCACGGAAAGCGCGAAGCCCAGAACCAGCGTCGCCGGCATGGCGAGATAGATGAGTGCGCGCAGCAGCGGCACAAAATGCACCAGCCATTCGCCGCGCGTGCGCACGAAGAATACATACGGCAGCAGGCGATTGAAGATGCACGATGATGAATACCAGGCTGACCACGGCCTGTACCACATCGAGCGCCACCCAGCGCCTCTCCATGAACAGCAGCCAGCCGATGACCAGGCCGATGCCTGCCATGCAGAGCTGCGTGAGCATCGCCATCGAAAGCGCCGCCCGCTCCGACGTCACTTTCAGGCGCGGCTCAACGTGCTGCTCGTAGGCCTCGATGTTCTCCTGGAATTCGCGCGAGAGAAACTTGCCCATCTCGGCATACAGCCGGTCGACGTAGGAGACCAGCGCCAGCAGCGCCATCAGGACCAGTAATGCGATGGATAACGGAATGTTCATGCGCGGCGGCCTCCGCGCTTAGCGCAGCTCTGCGTTCATGCACGCTTTAAAGGGGAGCAGCTTTAGCTGCGCCGTAGCGGCTATTCTTCGATTTGTCATCCCGAGGGGGCTTCAGCCCCCGAAGGACCTGCAGTTCCTCCGTCCGCTCAATCAACCCAAAGGGTAGCCCCAGTTCCTGGCGAAGCTGCGACTCGCGCGCCGTCATCTCGCCATTGTCGGATTCGTGATCGTATCCGGCCAGGTGCAGCAGTCCATGGAGAATGAGAATCTTCAGCTCGGTCGTGAGCGAATGCCCCAGGATGCGGGCATTTGCCGCGGCGATCTCCCGCGCGATGGCGATGTCTCCACCCGGGCCCGCCAGCGACGGGAACGACAGCACATCCGTCGGCTTGTTCTTGCGGCGAAAGCGGCGGTTGAGCTCCTGCAGCTCGCGCGACAGAAGTGATGCGGACGCTCAGCTCGCCGTCGCAGCCCAATGGTGCGCCGGGCTTTAGCCGTAAACAGGCTCAGCTCGCGCTGGCTGATTTTCTCCGATGTTCGTTCGATTTCGGTCACGTCGTTCAAGAACAAATGGGAGGGCGACTGGCCCTCCCATTCCATGGTAACAAGCTTCTACTCGGAAATGCGATCCGGGAGCCCGGGATCGACCGTCGGGGGCATCTCGACCAGCGGCGTCTCGCGCTCGACCGTCCGCCGGCAAAGTCGGCGTCTCGGCCGCGGCGCGCGGCCGCGTAGCCCGTTGCCGTTCCTGCTGTCCAGCGCCAGCGAAAGCTGCTCGTTGCGCCCCTTCGCGTCTTCGTAGGCGCGGATGATGCGCTGCACCAGGTGATGCCGCACCACGTCGCCCTCGTCGAAGTAGCAGAAGCGGATGCCTTCGACGTTCCTCAGAATGTCGACCGCCTCAACCAGTCCGCTGCGGTGCGCGTTGGGCAAATCGATCTGCGTCACGTCGCCGGTGATCACCGCCTTGGAGTTGAAGCCCAGGCGGGTGACGAACATCTTCATCTGCTCCGAGGTCGTGTTCTGCGCCTCGTCCAGAATCACGAAGGCATCGTTCAGCGTGCGCCCGCGCATGAACGCGATGGGCGCAATCTCGATGATGTTCTTCTCCAGATAGCGATCGACCTTGTCCGGCTCCAGCATGTCGTACAGCGCGTCGTACAGCGGACGAAGATAGGGATCGACCTTCTCCTGCAACGTGCCGGGCAGGAAGCCCAGCCGCTCGCCGGCTTCCACCGCCGGACGCGCCAGGATGATGCGGTTCACCCGCTTGGACACCAGCGCCGAGATCGCCATCGCCACGGCAAGATAGGTCTTGCCCGTTCCCGCCGGGCCTACCCCGAAGACCATGTCGTGCTTTTCGATGGCTTCCAGGTAGCGCCGCTGATTGATGCTCTTGGGCTGCACGCTGCGTTTGCCGAACGAGCGCTGCTTGCCCGCCTCGGCCAGTCCGCGCAGGGTTGCCGTCGAGTCCGTGGTCAGCACGCGCAGCATCGAGCCGAGATCGCCGTTCACGAAGGTATATCCGTTGCGCAACAGATGCTCGTAGTCGGTAAAGACCTGCTGGGCCCGGCCCACATCGCTGGCCTCGCCTTCGATCTCGATCGAGTCGGAGCGCAGGACGATGGTGACGTTCAAGCCGTCTTCCAGCAGGCGCAGGTTTTCGTCGCGGGTACCGAACAGGGTTTCGATATTGGGGCTGATCTCGATGTTCTTTTTCATTTATGGTCGGGTGCTACCCTCCGAGGACCGTTGGTCGCGCGTGCCGGTAAGATCTCCGGCAGCGCGGTGACAGTTTGGATGCATGACAATGTGCTGGCGTGGTGAAAGGAGTACGGCCGGGATGTTCGCCGAAGCGAAAGACTACCATTGGCGGCTAGCGTAACCCCGTTTTCGAGTCAGGAGTCAATGCCGTTTGCAGCTCCGGCGACCGTGCAATTGACGGTACTTTCACAACCCGCCAGCCGAGCCCTTGCCACCTATTTATTAGATGGGTCAGGCCGGGCAAAAGGAGCGCCCGGAAACCGTCGTTTCCCTCCGAGATGCGGATAGCGCCACTTGCTGTCTGCCATCGCATAGACGCCGCTTTGCTCGCCTAGCCCTGCGCGGAACGTCCCATTCCTGCTTACCTTTGACCGCCGACCCGGCTCCAATAGCGGGTTTGCTGTTTTGGGGCTCGAATCCATTCCACTCGCTTCGGAAGCCCGCGCCCGCGGCACGCGTCCGAACTAAGGAGACACCATGCGAAACCTGCGTCTGTCCCTGGGGATTATTCTGTCTGTCTCTGATTGCGACTTTTGCCATGCACAGTCGCAGGAACTGAACCTGCCGCGCCAAAGCCAGCGCGCGGTCGTGACCCAGCGCGTCGGCGTCACCGACATCACCGTCACCTATCATCGCCCGCTGGAGAACGGCCGCAAGATTTGGGGCGGCCTGGTTCCTTACGGACAGGTGTGGCGCGCCGGAGCCAACGAGAACACCACCGTCAAGTTTACCGATCCGGTGACCATTGAAGGCAAGCCGCTGGCTGCCGGCACCTACGGCCTGCACATGATTCCGGCCGAGAGCGGCGACTGGACGGTGATCTTCTCCAATATGTCGACCGCCTGGGGCAGCTTCAGCTACAAGCAGGACGAAGACGCGCTGCGCGTGACCGTCAAGCCGGGTACAGCCGACGAACACAATGCGCTGACCTACGACTTCGATCAGCTTAAGCCCGACTCCGCCGTGCTCACCATGAGCTGGGGAAAGGTCGCGGTGCCTGTCAACATCGCGGTCGATGTGAACAAGACCGTCGAAGCCAGCCTGCAAAAGCAGCTCCGCGGATTGCCGCAATACGACTGGCAGGCGTGGAACGACGCGGCGCAGTATTTCCTCACCGCCAAGTTCGACTACGAGCAGGGACTGAAAGACGCCGACCAGTCGATCCAGAACGAAGAACGCTTCGACAACTACATGACAAAGTCGCAGTTGCTCGATGCCATGGGCAAAACCGCCGAGGCCAAGACCGCGCTCGATCAGGCGCTCGCCAAAGCTAGCGCTCTGCAACTGTATGCCTATGGCCGGCAGCTCCTGAAGCAGGACCACAAGCCACAAGAGGCCTTCGCGGTTTTCCACCAGCTGATCAACAAATACCCGGATGCCTGGGTCTCGCACCTGGCGCAGGCGCGGCTCGATACCGGCGACGGCAAATACGACTCGGCAGTTTCGCAAATCAAGCTGTCGTTCAATGGCGCTCCAGACAACATCAAGCCGCAGCTCGACGCGCTGCAGAAGCAGCTAGAGTCGAAGCAAGACATCAACAAGTAGGCGGGGACTTCGCCGGCTGCACTGCGCCGAGTACCGCGAAATAAAAAGGGGACGCCGCACGGCATCCCCTTTCCATGACTTTACAGCTTCTTTTACTTACGCCGGCGCCAGAGTCCCAGCGACAGCATCGAGCTTCCCAGCATCACCAGGGTGCTAGGTTCAGGAATCGGAGACTGTGCGTCCAGCGCACTCTCAACCCAGGGGACGGTCCAGCCCGACTGGTCGAAGTCGTTGTCCGAGTATGGGCCGGGATCGAACGCCATGTAGTAGAAGAAACCGCCATTGCCATAACCGCGGATCGCGGCGATCTCTTCCGCGTCATCGTCGTGTCCTAGCAGCAGCGTGTTCTGCGTGGGCGAGAACGCGAGCATGTGAAAGGTGACACTGTTGTTCTGGAAGGTGAAATCGCTCGGCATGAACTGGGTCTGCTGATAGTTTCCGTCCTTATGCCAGGCCCCGTCAGTATGCCATCCGTTCTGCGTACCGGTGATGTTGAAGTAGTTGCCGGCCCAGGTGCGATACGGGTCAAAGTTGCTGCCGCCCGCGACAATCAAGTGTCCGCCGGCATTCAGGAAATTGTTGTAGTCGTATCCGCTGTCACTCCCTCCGTCGATCGACAGGATAATTGTGTCACCGGCGCCATATCCGGTCGGGTCCACGAATTCGCTGTTGACGTCGGTGTATTGCACGTTCAGCGTTTGCAGGGCTTGCGCGACGTAGGTCTGGGCTGTACCGCCCAGAACGACTGTCGCATTTGAGACGCCGGCGCACAGCGCTACACAGGCAACGAGCACAAACATGCGAGTAAAGCAATGCTTCATAGGGGTGTTCCTCCTCCCGAGTCACTCCGCGGCGGCATAGTACCACGGTTATCGCGAATGGGGAAGAAGTTTAATTACCGCAACATGGTAGAGCTGGCCTTCAGGCCAGCGTTCCCCCAGGACCGTTGCGACCCTGAGCCGGCGACGTGCATTGCGATTGCTTGCCTTGTAGCAGGCCTGACTTCAGTCGGCGGCAGCTGCTTCCTGGAACCCCGGGCCCGACTTCCGGCCGGGCCGACTGCAACCATTGCTAACGCTCTTTGGCTTCAGCCCCGCGGAGGCAGGGCTCTACCGGTCAAGTTAGGTGTGAGCTCTGCATTGAGTTCTAAGGCGCGTATTCAGCTTTTAGTACAACTAAAAAGGCGACGGGAAGCCCGTCGCCCCGAACTGCAAATTCAGCCCGCGTAATCACTTCACGGTTTGGCAACCCCTTGATAACCTATGCCGCCAAAGACGCCAGATCCATAACGGCCGACGAAGACGAGCGCGTTGTTGAGACCGTCACCTCGGGTAGTGCCTACGCCGTTGGGGTCGTCAAACGAGTTGTAAGTTCCCGCGTGATACAGCACCCCGTGAGTCGCATTGTTGGCATCAAAATAGGTCCCTACAATGTCTCCGTTGTTGTTGATTTGATGGATTGCCGTCCCAATCGTCCCTTCGTCGGGGTCCTGAAACGGCTTGTAGTTTTGGCCCTGGTCGGCGGTGGTAAACGATGTATATTTCCCGTTCGCGTCGATGCCGTACACCGTAATCACGCCCGCGTTGTTGATGCTCCAGGCTGTGTTCCCACTTGTGGTGCCCGGCGGATCCAACGGCGTGAGCTTCCCGCCACTCAGCAAATACCCATGCTGTGCGCCGTTGGCGTCTTTGTAAGTGCCGACTACGTCGCCCGCATCATTAATTCCAACCGCGTTGACCATTGTGGCCCCCGGGATGCTGATGTCTGTGAACGTTCCCTGGGAGTACGTGAATCCTATCTGAACGCTGATTGTATTGGTGCACCAGCCCGCAGCCACGCCCAGGTTATTGATGCCATAAAAGGCGATGGTTGTTGAGCCAGGGGATGTTAAGCAATCCGGCCGGTCGACGGTGGTTAGCTTCGGAACAAGCGTGGCAAGGCTGGTTAGGATCATGCCGTGCTGGATCCCGTTGCTGTCGACGTAATCTCCGGCGATTACACCTTTATCGTTGAGCCCATACGTATCCGTCTCCTGTGCTGTTGGGGTGGCGATGACATCGGTGAAGAACACGAACGTCAACGCAACAGCTACGGACACGCACAGAAATAGCAAAGCCACGGCAATAACGATGTTACGAGTTTTCATTTGGCTCCTCCTTCAGAGAACGAATTGTTGATGCCTTTCCCGTCGTAATCACGAGAACTACAAGAAACACCGCGGAGCCCTGATTCACTTCTACCCGGGGGAATTTCACCTCCATCACATAATGAGCAGGATGTATACACCTCGCCCAACCCCCGGTCAAGTGACCGGTTACGGTTCGTTGCCCACCCCCGGTCCCGTGCCAGGATTAACACCCAGCAACGCCTTCCACTTGCCGTACATGGGAAACCGCAAATCTGTCGGACGCCCGCGGCGTGATGACAGCGCGCCAACTTTATAATCGAATGCATGGCCGCCCTGATCGATGCCATCGACGTCAAGCGCAAGATGTTCTTCGAGTTCGAAAACACCCCGTTCTGCTGCCTTGAATCGGAGGTCAACACTCCCAGCGCACGCGGCGCGCAGACGCTGGTCCGCCTGAAGATGCGCAACCTGCTTACCAGCGCGGTCTTCGAGAAAACCTTCAAGGCCAGCGACAAGTTCAAGGAGCCCGACCTCCAGATCGGCCCAGCCTCGTACCTGTATAGCGACGGAGACGGTTCCCACTTCCTCGACCAAGAGACCTTCGAGACCCTCACCTTGAGCGACACCATGGTCGGCGACGCGCTGGACTTCCTGATAGACGGCAGCCTCATCGAGCTGCACAAATACAACGGCAATCCCATCGGCTTGGAACTGCCGGCGCAGGTCGATCTGACCGTCGCCTACGCCGAACCCGGAGCGCGCGGCGACTCCGCAGGCAGCGTCACCAAAGTCGTGCGGCTGGAAACGGGATTGGAAATCCGCGTCCCCCTGTTCATCAAAGAAGGCGAGCGAGTGAAAGTCTCAACCGAAACGCGAGAGTTTTCGGGACGAGCGTGAGCGGCAGTTGTCGTTCGCCCCTTCTTTGGTCGTCCACTCTTTGCCGTGTTTGTCGTCCTCTTTTGTTGTCATCCTCTTTTTTTGAATTGTCATCCCGAGCTTTGAATTGTCATCTTCGTCTTTTTCTGATTGTCATCCCGAGCGCAGCGAGGGACCTGCTCTCCGTGGATTCACCATGAGGTTGATTCTTGGAGGAGACGCTTCTTGCAGTTCCGCCTTGGGGCTTCGCAGGGCAGCGCCGATCAGCAACGCCGCGCGTGATCGCGCCGCGAGCGGGAGCAGGTCCCTCACTGCGTTCGGGATGACAAACCGGGAAGGGAGGGGATGACAATGGTGGAGGCCGCCGACCACCAGCCACTAGCCACTAGCCACTCTCTTTCTTCCCAACGACGTCAGCCACGTACTCGCGGACTTTCCGCTGGGCGACGCCAAGGGTGGCGGGATCGCGGTCGAGCAGCCAGAGCAGGTCGCGTTCCAGTACGGCGCGCGCGTCTACGTGCTCGCCCAACTCTCGGAGTGTTCCAAATAGATTCCAAGCAGCCACGGAGGTGTCGGGATGTTCCTCGCCCAGCAGCCGCCGACTGGCCTCCAGCACCTGCTCCTGCTGCTGCCGCGCGCCCGCCAAGTCGCCCTGCGCATACAAAGTATGCGCTACGCTGAGCATAGAGGTGAGCGTATCGGGGTGCTCGGGGCCCAGCACGCGGCGCCGAATAGCAAGCCCTTCTTCTTCAAGTTTGCGCGCGCCCGCCAGGTCCCCTTGCGCATGCAGTGTCAGCGCCAGATTGTTGCGCGCTGTCAAGGTGTCGGGATGTTCCTCGCCCAGCAGCCGCTGACGGGCCGCCAGCACCTTCTCCTGCTGCTGCCGCGCGCCCGCCAGGTCCCCTTGCGCATGCAGTGTCAGCGCCAGATTGTTGCGCGCTGTCAAGGTGTCGGGATGTTCCTCGCCCAGCAGCCGCTGACGGGCCGCCAGCACCTTCTCCTGCTGCTGCCGCGCGCCCGCCAAGTCGCCCTGCACATGCAGTGTCAGCGCCAGATTGCTGCGCGCTGTCAAGGTGGCGGGATGTTCCTCCCCCAGCAGCCGCCGACTAGCCGCCAGCACCTGCTCAAACTGCTGCCGCGCGCCCGCCAAGTCGCCCTGCGCATACAAAGTAGTCGCTACGCTGAGCATAGAGGTGAGCGTATCGGGGTGCTCGGGGCCCAGCACTCGGCGCCGAATAGCAAGCCCTTCTTCTTCAAGTTTGCGCGCGCCCGCCAGGTCCCCTTGCGCATGCAGTGTCACCGCCAGATTGTTGCGAGCCCTCAAGGTGTCGGGATGTTCCTCGCCCAGCAGCCGCCGACTAGCCGCCAGCACCTGCTCAAACTGCTGCCGCGCGCCCGCCAAGTCGCCCTGCGCATACAGGGTACCGGCCAAGTTGTTGCGCGCGGTCAAGGTGGCGGGATGTTCCTCGCCCAGCAGGCGCCGGAGGCCCGCCAGCGCCTGCTCCTGCTGCTGCCGCGCACCCGCCAAATCGCCTTGCGCCTTCAGCGTGCCGGCCAAGTTGTTGCGCGTCCCCAAAGTGTCGGAATGGTCCTCCCCCAGCAGCCGTCGAAAGGCCGCCAGCACCTGCTCCTGGTGCTGCCGTGCGCCCGCCAAGTCCCCCTGGTCTTGCAGTGTCTGCGCCAGATTGTTGCGCGCGGTCAAGGTTGCGGGATGTTCCTCGCCTTGGGCCGAAATACGGAATTCCAGTTCACGCGTGCGCAGTGCCCGTGCGGAAACGTAACTGCCCCTTACGTGGTCGTATCGCGCAATCCAGCCGAGCAGATTGGCTTCGTTCACGTTGGTGACGCCAGTGACCAGTTGGCGGGCGTGCGTGACATGCAGCTCGGACTCGCCGCGGATGCGCGGATCCTTTGCTACTTTGGCGATCTCCGCCCGTAGCGCCTCGACTGCCGCTGTGCGCAGCGCCCCGGTTCGCTCCGGCGAGCCCTTCTCCTGGAAACGCACCGTCCGCGAGACCAGGGTGTGCACCGAGCGGGCCTCGTGCTGCTCGCCCGCACGCTCGGCCAGCGATGCGGCCGTGACCTGCTTCAATGCCAGGCTCGCGCGCTCCTCCGCGTCGTCATGGCTAAGTTGGTCAGCTTGCTCGAACACCGCTGTGACCAGCGACGCCGGAATCGGTGCCACCGCCAGCACTGATGCCAGGCGTAGAAAGTCCATGCCCTCCGGTCCCAGGCTGCGAATGCTGCGCAAGAACGTTTGCGCAATGCTCTTTTCATGGCCGTTGGGCAGCGCGTCGGATAGGGCCTCGGCAAGTTCGAGTGCATCTTTCTCCGGCCGTGCCAGCTTGGCGCGAAAGTCGGCGAACGGCTTGGCAGCAACTGAGTTCTGCAGCGCCGACGCCGTCACATCCAGCGCCAGCGCGTGGCGGCCCAGATCTTCCGCCAGCAGCCGCGCCTGTTCTTCCTCTTCAGCGCCCGCGGGCTGGCGCCGCGAGGTCAGCAGCTCATACGCCTCCTCCGGCGCGAGTACCGAAAGATCAATGCCGTGCGCCAGCGAGCCGTATTCGCGGCTGCGAGTGGTGAGCAAGGTCTTGGCCAGCGGATGCGGCGCAAACCAGCGGCGCAGTGCCTCGCCGTCCAGTGCGTTGGGAACGTCATCCACGATCCAAAGGCAGGGCTTGTCACGGCGCTCGATCTCGCTTTTCAATGCACCCTTAATTTGTGCGGCGATCCAGTCTTTGCGTCTTGATTCCCAGCTCACCGGCGATGTTCCGAACTTGGCCATCGCGCTCTGCCTCGCGCCCTTCCGGCCCGAGCGCGGTCTTAGCGTCGTCATTGCCATAGGCGCGCAGCCAGAAGACGCCTCCGGGATAGGCCGCTCCAAAGTGCAGCGCGTACTCCTCGGCAAGCAGCGACTTGCCCACGCCGCCCATGCCGCTTACCTGCCCGATGCCGCCTGATGCCACCGCCGCGCCGGTGATCTGCGTGACATCGCCGCGATGTAGCAGCGAGTGAACCTCCCACATCTCGGCCAGCCGCCCGACGAAGCGCGTCGAGCCCACCGGACTGGTGCCGTACCAGTTGGGCGCGGTGAGGGGATGAATGTCGGCCAGCGGGCCGTCGAGTTCGCTGACATGCTTGGCGATGGATTGCGCGAGGTCCTGCAACTCCGCGCCGTTATCCTTGGGCGCGCTGCGAAACTTGGCGTCGCGCAGTTCTATGGGATGGATGTAGTCGGCCTTCTCTTCGGGGCTGATGACCAGCACGCGGCGGCGCGGATCGCCTTCGATTTGCGCGGCGAGAAAAGCGGCGGTCAGCTCCCACTGGCAGGCGCGGCGCAGAGGATAGGTCTTCGAGTAATACGCAACCAGCGCCTTCGACTGCGCCAGCCCTTCGGTGACCGCGCGCGTGATGCTAGCGAAGTCGTTGATCTCCTCAGCGTCGAACCACACGCGCAGCCCGGCGGACTCAAGGGCTTCCTTGATCTGGCGAGGGCGATCGCCATCAGCCCAGGCGTGGCTGAGAAAGACATCGTATTCCGATCGGGCGGCGGGCATGGTCGACTGACAGCATACCCAAGCTGGACGCTTGCACGACAGGGATATTTCTCGCGGTCAAATCTATCTTCCCTCAGCAGGTCACGCGGCTTTGTGACCAAATCGCTTCGGGAATAGGGGCCGCGCGAGTAAGATATCCGGCAGAGGGACGCCGGGTATGTGTGTCTTTAATGTTGTGCCCCGGCTTCGCCGCTCGGCCGAGAGCGCACCCCGGAGGTTGCAATATAACTTCGTTATTTGCAGGATTTTAGCTATAAGTCTTACGGGCTCAAGATTTTGCGATGTATTTGTGGCCTAACCTGCTGAAAACAAAGATTCGCGACTTCGTATTTTTCACGATCTTCGGGCACCTAGATTGACCGGTTCGTCTTTCCAACTCGGCAGCCTCACCATTGGCGGAGGGCAACTCTTCCTCATCGCCGGGCCGTGTGTCATCGAGAGCGAAGAGCACGCCCTAAAGATGGCCGAAGCCGAAGCTATCGCCGCGGTCTCGCGAGGAAACAAGCTGCCTTGCATCTTCAAGGCACTGTAAGAGGACCGCCTGCGCCGCCAGCATTTGCGTGAGGAGATTGCGGTAGAATTCTTCCATCGCCCCGAAAAGTGAAACACTGATTTCGAGAGGAGGCGAACCATTGGAAATCTATGCCGACTTGAAGATTACCGGAGAAGAAGACCTCGAGTCGTTCTTGGAATCTCTGAGCGAAAAGTTGCCAGAAGGCTGGTCACGCAATCACGAGGCTGAGACTGCACTGTCGCTACCATCTAACTGGCGGCAATATTGCTTCCATTGTGACTCGTGTAATGGGCGCATTGCTGGTGACGTATGGGTATCGTACTCGCCGCAAGAAGGGGCATACGTTTCTAACGTGCTACCCGGAGTCGAGACCGGGGTTTCAAGCCTCACTCCTGCACAGTACCACGAGATACTCGAAAGCTTCAGGGACGAGGTTTTGCTTCCGGTCACACGGGGCAAACACGTTCAAGTCTATCTTGGGGATTACACGGTTGATATCGAGCATTGGCTCTCCGAAAAGACAGCGAAACTTCTCCGCGGTTTTTCTAGGTTGGCGAACAAGTCATCCGGTTCCTCCCATCCCCATGATCGGAAGCGTTGGTTGGATTTCATCATCGCTGCACACAGAGAGCATGCGAAGTTACATGCCGACGAGTTGTCGAAATGGCTAGTCGAAAGTGAGGGCTGGACTGACGACGTAGCTGAAGATCTCGCTGTCGAATATGAATTTGGGCGAGACCTCCTGCGCCGTTTGAACAATGAGTAAGCCGATGTCCGCCGTGGTTGGCGAAATCCTTTCGTCGCCAGCTCCAGTTATTCTATGGGATACATGCGCGCTATTGGATATCATGCGGGCCGTGTACAGGGGCCACATCGATACTCGCTCGGTAGACCGAGCACAAAGACTGCTGTTGTCTGCTATTACCAGTCCGAAGGGTATCTGGTCTTTGGCGAGTGAGATTGTTGAGCAAGAATTCCGAAAACATGAAAATGACGTTGAAGCGGAGTTCCGGGCGCTCCTGAACTCTTTGGACGCCTGTGCATCAGATCTGGCTAGGAGCGGTCGATACAAGGGCGATTACTCGGCGACAGCACCTCTTGCGTCATCTCTGCATGATCTTTCAGGGGAGTTGTTGAGTAACAGCGAGATAGTTGCGCTGGATGCAGTCTGCGACAGGCGTGCAGCTTACCGTATGGCTGCGATGGTTCCACCGTGTAGAAGCAGAGGCAGCAACAACAGCTCTGATTGTCGCATTATTGAGCACTATCTGGAGGTTGCCAGGCAATTGTCAGCTGCGAGCTTTCCGTTCCGGGTCATCTTCGTGACTTCTAACAAAAAGGATTACGGCGAACCGACCAACTTAAAATATATCCTTGGTGTAGAGTTCTCGACTGCCAAGCTCGATTATGTAAAAGACGCCCACGCGGTAGCTACATTGCTGGGAATGTGACCCATCCCTTCCAAGTCGGCGACGTCACCATTGGCTCAGGCCAGCTCTTCCTCATCGCCGGGCCCCTGCGTCATCGAGAGCGAAGAGCACGCCCTGAAGATGGCGGAGGCCATCGCCGCAGATCGCGCGAAGCAAGAACCTGCCCTACATCTTTAAGGCGTCCTACGACAAGGCCAACCGAACTTCGATCAACAGCTTTCGCGGACCGGGCCTCGACGAAGGCCTGCGCATCCTGCGCAAGGTCGGCAGAGACGGTGAAGGTTCCCGTGCTCACCGACGTGCACGAAGCCGCCGACGTGCCGCGCGTCGCCGAAGCGGTCGACGTGCTGCAGATCCCGGCCTTCCTTTGCCGCCAGACCGACTTGCTGGTCGCAGCAGGGAAGAGCGGCCGCGCCGTGAACATCAAGAAGGGCCAGTTCGTCTCGCCCTGGGACATGCGTCATGCGGTCGAGAAAGTTCGCGAGGCAGGCGGCGAGCGCGTCTTCCTCACCGAGCGCGGCGCGTCGTTCGGCTACAACAATCTGGTGGTCGACATGCGCTCGCTGGCCATCATGCGCGAGTTCGCGCCCGTGGTGTTCGATGCGACGCACTCGGTGCAACTGCCCTCAGCCGCCAACGACGGCGACGGCGCAGCAGAGAGCGGCGGCCAGCCGGAGTTCATCCCGCTGCTGTCGCGCGCCGCGGTGGCCGCAGGCGTCGACGGCGTCTTCATGGAAGTGCATGACAATCCCGCGGCGGCCAAGTCGGACGGGGCCAACGCGCTGGATTTGAAGTTGCTGCCTGCAGTGCTCGATCAGTTGCTGGCGATTCAGGCTGCCTTGCATCGTAAGAAGTAGTCGGCGATAGCGCGGGGTGAAGCCCCCGCATTCATGCGGGGGGAAGCGATGTCACATGCCAACGCTGGCTTCGGCCGTGGCCCCAGCCTCCAGCGCTAAAGCGCATTTCTGAGGACGATCTGGTTCCCCGGATGAATCCGGAGGGCTTCCACCAAAAAGGCTTCCACCTCAATGCCGAAAATCCCGTTTGACTGGCCCATTCTGCCGCTTGACAGTAAAATGTGGAAAGACCTGTGGGCGGTTGCTATCCTCAAGAAGACTTGAAGGCCGCAGCAAGATTCTGCCCCGCCGAACGTCTCCCGCGCCATAAACGGCGCCCTGGATCAAGGAGCTAATTCCGTTGTCAGATAAACATTCGAAAAAACGATACCTGTTTACGTCCGAGTCGGTGACAGAAGGTCACCCGGACAAAATTGCCGACCAGATTTCCGACGCCATCCTCGATGCTTGCCTTAAGGAAGATCCCTACAGCCGCGTCGCCTGCGAGACGCTGACCGCGACCGGTCTGGTGGTCATCGCCGGAGAAATCACCACCAAGGCCTACGTCGACTTCCAGACGCTGGTGCGCGGCGTGGTCGCCTCCATTGGCTACGACAACGCGCTGTATGGGTTCGACTCCAACACCTGCGCCGTGATCTCGTCCATCAACAAGCAGTCGGGCGACATCGCGATGGGTGTCGACACCGGCGGCGCCGGCGACCAGGGAATGATGTTCGGCTACGCCACCAACGAAAACAGCAACTTCATGCCGACGCCAATCTTCCTGGCGCACAAGCTGACCCAAAAGCTCACTGAAGTTCGCAAGAACGGCACCTGCCCTTACCTCCGGCCCGACGGCAAATCCCAAGTCACAGTCGAGTACGACGAGAACCACAAGCCGGTCCGCATCGACGCGGTCGTTATCTCGTCGCAGCACTCGGAGACCGTCACCACCGACGAGTTGCGTGCCGACATTCTGAAGCACGTGATTCAGGCGGCATTGCCGGCCGAGATGCTCGATGCCGACACCAAGTACCACATCAATCCCACGGGACGCTTTGTCATCGGCGGACCGATGGGCGATACCGGCCTGACCGGCCGCAAGATCATCGTCGATACCTACGGCGGCATGGGACGTCACGGCGGCGGCGCGTTCAGCGGCAAGGACCCGACCAAGGTCGATCGCTCGGCCTGCTACATGGCGCGTTACATCGCGAAGAACATCGTCGCTGCGGGACTCGCCGATCGCGTGGAAGTTCAGTTGGCGTATGCCATCGGCGTGGCTGATCCGGTCAGCGTGCTCGTCGATACCTTTGGTACTGCGAAAGTAGACGAAGCGAAGATCGCCGATCTGGTGCGCAAGAACTTCCAGCTGACGCCGAAAGGAATCATGGAGTCGCTCGATCTGCGGCGCCCGATTTACCGCAAGACGGCGGCGTACGGCCACTTTGGCCGCGACGATGCCGACTTCACCTGGGAGAAGACCGACAAGGCGAACGCGCTGCGCGAGCAGGCGGGAATCGCCCAGCAGCAGACGGTCAAAGCGGGAAGGTAAAGACGCTCTTCGCGATTCGCTCTTCGCTTTTCGCCGGCGTTGGAGTTGGCATCGGACGGCTTGCGATGGACTTGCAATCGCCGCTCGCGAAGCGTTGATTGTGTCATCCCGAGCTAAGCGAGGGATCTGCAGTTAGCTCCGCTCTGGAATGGATTCGGCAGCGATTCGATAATAGCCGCGAAGCGGCGGGATGATTTGAGCCCGGGGCGCAAGCCCCGGGTAAGCGGTTAGAGAACCCGAGTCCCTTCAGGGACGACATAACAGCAGGTCCTTCGACGGCTGAAGCCGTCTCAGGATGACAAGCATCAGAAGCGACACTACGGCACGGCTGAAGCCGTGCCCTTTCAAACAGGAGCTTATGTCCACCACAACTGCACGCGTACCCGGCGATATCGCCAATCTCGAACTGGCTGATCTTGGCAAGAAGCGCATTGACTGGGCGAACCAGTCGATGAAGGTCCTGCAGATCATCCGCAAGGACTTCATCAAGAACCAGCCGCTAAAGGGCATGCGCATTTCGGCTTGCCTGCACGTAACGGCTGAGACCGCAAACCTCGCGATCACGCTGCGTGACGGCGGAGCCGACGTCGCGCTCTGCGCTTCCAACCCGCTCTCAACGCAGGACGATGTCGCCGCCTGCCTGGTGCGCGACTACAACATCCCGGTGTTCGCCATCAAGGGCGAAGACAACGAAACCTACTATCAGCACATCATGTCGGCGCTCGATCACAAGCCGCATATCACGATGGATGACGGTGCTGATCTGGTTACCATCGCGCTGACCAAGCGCACCGACGTGGTCGATGGCATCATCGCCGGCACCGAAGAAACGACGACCGGCGTGATTCGTCTGCGCGCCATGGCGAAGCAAGGCGTGCTGAAGTATCCGATCATCGCCGTCAACGATGCCGATACCAAACACTTCTTCGACAACCGCTACGGCACCGGACAGTCAACCATTGACGGCATCGTTCGCGCTACCAACTTCCTGCTGGCGGGCGCCAAGTTCGTGATCGCCGGCTATGGCTGGTGCGGTCGCGGACTGGCCAGCCGCGCGCGCGGACTCGGCGCGGAAGTCATCGTCACCGAGATCGATCCGACAAAAGCGATCGAAGCCGTGATGGATGGCTATCGCGTGATGAGCATGGACGAAGCCGCCAAGATCGGCGACGTCTTCTGCACCGTCACCGGCAACAAGAGCGTGCTGCGCAAGGAGCACTTCGAGGCGATGAAGGACGGAGCGATCATCTCGAACTCCGGACATTTCAACGTCGAGATCGATATTCCCGCGCTGGAGAAGATGTCGTCAGGCAAGCGCACCACGCGCGTTTTCGTCGAAGAATATTCGCTGCGCGACGGACGCAAGATCAATCTGTTGGGCGAAGGCCGCCTCATCAATCTGGCATCTGCCGAAGGCCATCCGCCGTCAGTGATGGACATGAGCTTTGCCGATCAGGCGCTCTCGGTCGAGTACCTGGTGAAGAACCACGCTTCGCTGGAGAAGAAGGTCTTCCCGGTTCCCGAAGAGCTCGATAAGCGAGTTGCGAAACTGAAGCTGGAATCGATGGGTATCAAGATCGACCGCCTCACTCCCGAGCAGGAAGAGTACCTGGCGAGCTGGTCAGAAGGCACGTAACCCTGGGAGGCCGTGGTCTCTTGCCGATCGCGGCCCGCCTCTAAAGCATCGCAACACCGGCTGACGTGAGTTCCATAACCCGCACGGGCGTATCGGCTGCACCGCTGCAGACCTTCAAAGCGACCTTCTGGGCAGGGCTGCTGTGCGGGGTTTTGGATATCACGGCAGCCTTTGTTACATGGTTTCCTCGAGGCATCAGTCCCGAGCGAATTCTTCAAGGTATTGCCAGCGGGTTACTTGGCCGGGATTCGTCTCAGGGTGGATGGACAACTGCCGCGTTGGGCCTGGCGCTGCATTTCCTGATCGCGTTCTCGGCTGCGGCGGTGTTCTATGCAGCAAGCCGCGAAGTTCCATTCCTCACGCGCAGGCCGGTTCTTTCCGGCATAGGGTATGGGGTTGCGGTGTACCTGGTGATGTACTGGGTGGTCATGCCGCTCTCAAGGTTTCGCCGCGGACCCTTTTCGATTTTCAACACCTGTGTCGCGATTGCGACACACATGATCTGCGTGGGTCTCCCAATCTCGCTGGTCGTGTACCGCTATTCAAAAGATCGCTGATCGGCGCCATATCGCCTTTTGTGTCCAGATGCGTAGCGCACCGATACCATGGTGAGCGGCAGCGCATGAATCGCATGCGACCAGAGGAGGTCGCGCGGCGTGCCCAAAGGGAGCACTGAGGGTTGCTGCGGAACGCCTTCACAGCAGCACGATGGTGATGCCGCGATTTCCTCTTCCCAGGTCGGGATCGCTCTTCAGCTCGGGCATTCGCTTCAACAATTCCCAGCTACGCTCGTCGCTCTTGCGCCAGTTCTCGCCGTATATGCAGTCGCGAATTGCTCCTGAGGCAGCCATTCTGCGAAGCGTAGACTGAAGTGCAATGCGCAAGTCACCTCCTACTCCGTGAGAGCCATAGCCGTGGATGATCTTGAGGAGCTTCAGCCCGTGGCTTTGCGCACTGTCAATCTCGAACTGCAGCCGGGTGCGAGCCTGTTCCACGCTTGGTAACCCGTCCTCGAGATTGACCGTCTTAATCGTCATGGGATGAGACTTGACTGATTATGACGTAACGGGTTACGAGATGACCGACGCTCTAGCGCAACCACGTGCCGTGATGGGATCATGGAGCCGCTCCCAGCGCTCCAGCAGCGGAACGGGTTCATTTCGGGAACGGAGCGAGATTTCTCAACGTATTTTTCACAAAGTCAGTAACCTGGGTGGTACTTTAGTAACATAGAAGAACATCGGATGTATTGCTACGAGGGCTAACGGATGTCCTGCGGCCAGAAAACCGATTTTCGCAATGCCGTTCGTTTCCCGCTACATTTGTCGGTTGCGCTACGAACACCGACCGAAGAGTACCAGGCAGAGACGCGCGACATTTCGGCGGGAGGCATTTTGTTTTTCACCCAGGCAGAGATTGCCGTGGGCTCGTTAGTACAGTTCACAATTCGCATGCCCGGTGAGACGCTTGGAGCGGCCGAGGATGTGTTGGTGGAATGTGACGGTCGCGTGGTGCGCAGCTCTGCGGAGGGCTCGGGGCGCATCGTGGCGGTCGCCATTGACGAATACCGTTTCGAGCCGCACTAGCGCTTGCGTGCGGTCGGCGGTCACCGTTTCGGGTAAGTAATCTGGGGCGCAGGTACTAGAACAGCGTATGGAAACCCAACCCAAAAGCATCCGAATCATCATTGCGGATTCTGAGGCCATTTTCCGCGCGGGAATGAGCAAGATTTTTGCCCATGAGCCGGACATGGAAGTTATTGCTCAGACCGACAGCCTGGCGCAAGCCTTGACCATGGTTGCCGAGACAGAGGCGGATGTTGTCCTGTTCGAGGCGGGGTTGTCACTCACGCCGGCCGAGGCGGTGACCGAGGTGATGCGTCGCGCTCTGCCGGGCGCCAAGGTCATTCTGGTTACGCAGCGCTCTTCGGAGCACGAGACGGTGGACTACCTGCGCCGCGGCGTTCGCGGCATCCTCACGCGCTCGGTGTCGCCGGAGTTGCTGGTCCGCTGTGTGCGCAAGGTATCCGCCGGCGAAACCTGGCTCGACAATCAGGGCGTCAACTGGGTTATCGACGCTTATCGCACCCAGGCGCAGACGGGAAGCGGCAAGCAGGGGCTGCGCTTCAGCGAGAAAGAAATGCTGATCATCAGCGGAGTCACCCAGGGCCTGAAGAACAAGGACATTGCCGTGCAGGTCGGCACCACGGAACAGGTAGTCAAGAACTATCTACGCAAGATCTATGACAAACTCGGGGTGGCGGACCGGCTGGAGCTTGCGTTGTATAGCATGCACCGCAAGTTACTGGATAACTACACGCCGCAACCGATCGAGCGCAGGTCCGCAGGCCCGCTGGCGATGAGCGCCAATGCTGCTGCGAGCGAAGAGGAAGCGCCGAGTATCGAAGCGGCTGAGCCGGAACAATCGAAGGAACAATCAAAAGAACACTGACGCCGTCGCGCGCCGTGCCCTGACCGTTGTCAGCGCCCGTGACATTCGTGTAGATTGCACCTGCATTCCTGCCTTTTGGGGATTACGCATCATGCATTCAAACAGGCACTCCTGTGTTTGGCGGCTGCTGTTCGTCGTGATTGCTGGCCGTCTCTGCCGCCCACGCTCAACCCGATTCGGCACTCACCTCCGAGCAGCGCGCCAACATCGACAGCATTGCGCACAAGGTGCTGGAGACCACCGGAGTGCCCAGCGCTTCTCTGGCGGTGGTGAAAGATGGGAAGATCGCCTACGTCCAGGCCTATGGCGACGCACGGCTTGATCCGAAGGTCCCTGCCACGCCGCAGATGGCCTACAGCATCGGGTCGATCAGCAAGCAGTTCACTGCGACTGCGGTCCTGATGCTTCAACAGCAAGGCAAGCTCTCGCTCGACGACAAGGTGGGCAAGTGGCTGCCGGACTTGACGCGCGCCAACGAGATTACGCTTCGCCAGGTGCTGTCGATGACATCGGGATACCAGGACTACGCGCCGCAGGACTACATGATTCCCGACTGGGAGAAGCCGATCTCCGCGCAGCAGATTCTCGACCGGTGGGCGCGCAATCCACTCGACTTCGAGCCGGGAACCAAGTGGCAATACAGCAACACGAACTACGTAATCGCCGGATTGATCGTCGAGAAGGTCTCGGGCCAACCGCTGTTCAGCTTTCTGCGCGAGCGGATCATGACGCCTCTGGGCATGAGCAGCGCGCTTGATACCAATGCGAAGAAGCTGCCGGAGGACGATCCTCAAGGATACTTCCGCTATGCGTTGGGCCCCCTGCGTCCTGCTCCGCACGAAGGGCCGGGCTGGATGTTCGCCGCCGGCGAGCTGGCGATGACGCCAACCGATTTGGCGAAGTGGGACATTTCGCTGATGAACGAGTCGTTGCTGAAGCCTGCGTCCTATCTGGCAATGGAGACGGATACGCTGCTGAAGAACGGCGTCGGCACGCAGATACGGCCTGGGCATGACGGGTATACCAGCACGCGAAGGCCACCGCATGCTGGAGCACTAGCGGTGAAGTGCCAGGGATTTGTTGCGGACAATATTGTGCTGCCCGACGACAAGTTTGCCGTGGCAGTACTTCACCAACCAGGATGCGATTGGAGCAGCCAGCGAAATCGGCCGCCAGGTGATGGAAGCGATTTCTGGAGAGCAGCCAACGTCAGCGATCCCAAGCAGGACGCGCTGGTGCGCAAAGGTGTTTGACGATCTCAGGGCAGGAAAGATCGATCGTGCGCTGTTCACCGACAATGCAAACTCATACTTCACCGAGCAGGCATTGAAGGACTACTCCAGCAGCCTTACCGCGCTCGGCGAGGTGCAGAGCTTCAAGCAGACCTCGAATTCACTGCGCGGCGGAATGACCCACATGAGCTACGAGGTGAAGTTTCCGCAGAAGACCGTGGGCATCAACATCTACCAGATGCCGGACGGCAAGCTCGAACAGTACCTGGTTGCGCGCGGAAGGAGTAAGCGGGTCCTCGGCATCGTGCAGCTGCTTTGCTACAGAATGCGTGACGGAGCCGTTCCCGACGTCGTAATAGCCGGCTACGACTTTCACGCTGCCAGACTTCACCATGCCGGAAATCACCGTCGATGACTGGCTCAACAGCTCTGCCTGGATTTTGGCGTTTGCTTTCGTTGCCGCCGCGAGATCCGTGCCGGCTTGATCGACAGCGGGCCGGATGTGCGGAAACAGCGAGCTGATCTGCCCGGGGACTTCTTTGCCCTGCATGGTGGCTTTCACCGCACCACAATTGGAGTGGCCCATGACCAGAATCACCTTGGTTCCCAGAACGGCGGCGCCATACTCCAGGCTGCCGATGAGTTCCGGCGTGATCACGTTCCCGGCAACTCTGGTCACGAAAACGTGGCCGATGCTCTGATCGAACATCAGTTCGACCGGCACTCGCGAATCGGCACAGGAGAGCACCGCCGCGAAGGGCTCCTGCTTTTCCTCGGTGTGCTGTTTCAGGATGGCGAGGTCGTGCTCGAAAGAAGTGAGCTTGCCTGACAGTAAAACGCTTGTTGCCGTCCATCAGCTCAGCCAATGCCGCATCGGGTGTGAGTTTGGACTGGGCTTGTGCGGCTGTTGGAAAGGCGAGATCCAAGCCTCCCGTCAGAAGAGCGGCGGCGGCTGTGGTTAGCCCGGTCTGAATTAGCTGTCGTCTAGAGAATCCATCATTCGAGGTTTTTTTCATTAGGCGCTCCTATTGGGGAATGAAACTCAAGCGGGCTTCAATTCAATCAGATGCCCAGCTCTCTGGCAATCTTGTACTGCCGTCCGCTGAAGCGGAGTCAGGATTTCCCATATAAGCCTTCCGAGCGATAAATCGCTGGGTTCGGTGGTGGGTGTATCCGGGTAGAGCGGAGTTGACGCGGCGCTGAAGCGCCACTCTACCCGAGTTCGGCAGATACCGCAATTCGGGAATCGCTTTAGATATGCTGTCCCTTGGCGGGACGACCGTCTGGTTTGTCCTGGCGTCGTCGTTCAATCACAAATTTCGCAACGGCCTCACGGGGCGGAGGGCCAATGGTGTCTTTCATGTTTTCGCGTCTTCGCTAGGGAATTTTCAATTCCGGCTGTCCGTCTTCGGACACCGGCTATCGTCTCCGAACGCCAAAATGGGGTCGGGGCGGCGTCGCGGGTCGCAAGCTACAGAAAAAGATGGGGCAGGCACGGGCTGCCTGTGGCATGATTCATGCTCCCTTTACTTATCCTGGAGATCCGCGACATGGCACTACGAGACATTGCAATTGCGATCCGGGTGTTGAGCAAGAGCCCGCTGTTCACGCTAACTGCTGTGGTAACCATCGCGTTAGGTCTCGGCGCCAGCACCGCCATCTTCAGTGTTACCCATGATGTGCTGTTGCGGCCTCTTCCCTACAAAGACCCGGATCGTCTGGTGATTGCCGGGATGGAGCTACGCCAGCGCCATGTCCGTAACCTGCAATTTTCCAATGCCGACTATATCGACTTGCGTGATGGCACAAAGAGCGCGTTCGAGGACATGGGCGGGGTTTTCACGTTCCGCAATGTCATTTCCCAGGAAGACGGCACCCCGGAACAAGTTCGCGAGGCGATCGCCACCACCAATTTCTTTCGGCTAGTAGGCGCCGGGATCGCGGTCGGCCGCGATTTCAACGACGATGACGGAATTCCGCAACCTCAGGCGCCGGCGGCAGCGCAGGCTGGCGCGCCTGACGCCCAGGCCGGCACGGCGCCGGCCGCAGCACAGCCACCGCCTCCTCGTCTTCCGCAAGTGGCGATTCTCAGTTATGAATACTTCCAGCGACGCTACGGCGGCAACGCGGCGATGCTCGGCCATCCCATTCCAACCGGTCCGGGCCAACCCAGCATGTTGGTAGTCGGGGTGCTGGCGCCGGGGGTGCGCCTGTACTTCCCGCCGGAGGCGGACGAACAAGCTACACCTGATATCTGGATAGCCAATCGCCTGGCCTACGATGCCGCCAATCGCAATGGCTTCTCGATCCGGCCCATTGGCAGGTTGAAACCCGGCGTCTCGCTGCAACAAGCGCAAGCCGCGGCTGATAATGTCGCTGCCGAGGCGCGCAAGAACTTCCTCATCGACCGAACCGCGGGATACTACATCGATCTCGAGCCCCTTCGCCAACATATGGTTGCCGAAGTCCGGCCCGCAATCCTGGCGCTGATGGGCTCGACCATCTTTCTGCTGCTGATTGCCAGCGCTAACGTGGCCAATCTTCTGTTGGTGCGGGCCTCCTTGCGTGAGCGTGAGCTGGCGGTGCGCTCGGCGCTGGGTGCCAGCCGGTGGCGGCTGCTGCGTCCTCTGCTGACGGAGGCGTTCTTGATCGCGCTCACAGGGGCACTCCTGGGTCTGCTTCTGGCGTGGACGGGACTTCGTGAGTTAAGCGTCCTGGCTCCGGCGAACCTGCCCCGCCTGGACACAATCCACATCGATTCGTTGGTGCTCCTATACACGGCGGTCGCGAGTCTGGCCGTAACCGCGATCTTTGGTTTGCTGCCGGCCTGGCGCGCTTCGAAGCCTGGGGTTTCGACTCTATTGCGGGGTAGCGGCCGGAATGCCGCGCTGTTCGGCGGAAGCGCTTTGCGCAGCGCGGTGGTAATGGTCGAAGTCGCGCTCTCCTTTGTTCTGCTCGTCGGATCCGGATTAATGTTCCGCAGCTTTCTCGAATTGCAACGCATCGATCCCGGCTTCGATCCCCGAGGGCTGCTGACCTTTCAAGTCGCGGGCCCTCCGGCGCCTCCCGGAGAGGCGGCTGAAAAACGTGCTGTCCAAATACGCCAAATCCGGGAGCGTTTGGGCGCCATCCCTGGAGTTGAGAACGTGACTGCCTCGTTTCCTTTTCCGCTGGCGGGGGGCTACAGCCCAATTCGCTGGGGTACGGAGGAAGCTCGGGCGGATGCCGGCAAGTTTCAAGCGACCGACTTTCAGATTGTGCTGCCGGGCTACTTTGAAGCCATGCACGTGCCGTTGCTTGCGGGCCGCAGCTTCACCGACGATGACAACTTACCCAAGCGCAACGTCGTGATCATCGACGAGGCCCTGGCAAAGAAGGCCTTCCCCGGTCAATCCGCCGTAGGCAAGCGCATTCTGATTCGGATTCGCACGCCGGAGGCGGAACCGGTGGAGATCGTCGGCGTAGTCGCGCACCAGCATGAGACCTCGCTGGCCGTGCCGGGACGCGAACAGATCTACTTCGCCGACGCCTTCCTGGATTCCGGTGTAGTCAACTCCTGGGCGATTCGGACTCACGGCGACCCCGAAAGTTATGCAAACGCCGTCCCCAGCGCCATCAAAGGCGTTGATGCAAAGCTTCTGATAACGGAAATGCAGCCGGTCGAAACGCTGGTCGATCACGCCCAAGCCGAGACACGCTTTTCCTTGCTGCTGATTGGAATCTTCGCGGTAATTGCGGGAGTGATTGCAGGCGTGGGACTCTACGCAGTGCTGACGACGGCGGTGCGGCAGCGTACGGCTGAGATCGGCGTGCGCATGGCCCTGGGGGCCGAGCCATCCAAGATCTTTCGGCTGGTTGTGGGACAAGGATTTCGGCTCAGCGCCATCGGGATTGTCGCAGGCCTGGTTGTGGCCTTTTTGCTGACCCGGCTTATGCGCGCCATGTTAGTCGGAGTGAAAGCCACGGATCCCGCCACTTTTGTTGCTGTCGCCATGGCATTCCTGGTGATTGCAGCAATTGCCTCGTGGGTGCCGGCATGGCGCGCGGCGGCGCTTGACCCCGTCAAGGCCCTGCGCGAGGAATAGCTCGCAGAGAGAAAATCAGGATTGCGTCTGCTGCGAGCGGTAGGCTCGCGTCGATGCTTCCCGCTGCAGGTCGACGGCAATCGATGGCACCCTACTAAGAGCCGGGTTTCAGCAGGCGATCCACGGCTGACTGCAACTCCTCGAAAGGCTGGTCAGGTCCCGGCGCAGGTTGCAGCCGTCCCTCGCGATCGATCAAGAACATTGCCGGATACCTTGCGATGTCGCGATACAGGTTGGGAACTTCTCCGTTCATCGTAAGCAGCGGGTAAGTAACTGGCACCAACTCCCGATACCTTCGTTGCAGATCAGCGTCTTCGCTGGAGATACCAAACACCGCGAGCCCCTGGTCCTTGCGCTCCTGGTACATGCGGTCCAGCTTCGGCATCTCCGCCCGGCAAGGCCCGCACCAGGTCGCCCAGATGTTTACCACCACCACCTGGCCTTTGTGGTCAGCCAGGCGCTGCTCTTTCCCGTCGATATCCAGGGTGTCAAAGGCGGGCGCGGGCACGCCTCGCATCGCCATGTTCCTCTGCTGCTTCCAGCGGGAGGTGCCATCGCTGATCGGCTTCCACAGCAGAAGCAAGGAGAGGGCTGCCACAACCAACCCTATCTTCACAACCAGCGGAGTCGCATTCGCCGTCGTTGCCGCGGCGCGCGACGTGGAACGCTGTTGGCGCCTCTTCTCCGATCTTGTGGCTGCCTGCTCCCGTTGTCGCCGGCCTCGCAACGCCAGCAACAGGGTCACGAAAAATGGCACGGTCATCGCAAGCGAAGACATGGCAAGACGAAACAGCCAATCCTTTTCGCGATTGCTGCTCGCCCGTGTCAATGTGGTGTAAACGAGCGAGTAAAGACGCTGTGCCAATAGCGGCGAAAGAACGCCGATGATCAGCACCAGGTATTGAGATAGTTTTGTCATCCCCTGCCAGTAACTTAGAAACGGATTTCAATATAGAGACAGTGCCGCCCAGCCCGCAACCTTGGTGGGCTGGAGGTAGCGGGTCAGTTTGAATAAGGATGCGCGCGCCCGTTCGGCTTCCCCTCACTTCGCTCCAATAGGAGGCTTTTCATGAAGCCTTGACGCTTGCGTGAATCTCCCTTACCATCTGCGAACTTATAATCCAGGTGAAACCGCATAGCAGGTGCTCCTTTGGAGGGAAAAGTGCCGTTTGGGAGCAGCGCTTTTTCCCTTTTGTTTCTGCCGTGGTTCAGTTGCTTCGGTCAGCGCTCCCTACATTTTGCCAGGGCGGCACGTCGATGCCCCGGCAGCCGGCCCGTAAACTGAAGTGCATTTCTTTTTGTCTGGTTCTTGTCGGCACTTTTTCTTATAACGTCTTCTGCAAGGGCGCAGGTTTACCTTAACCGTTACTGACTCAACTGGAAGCGCTCGGTTAGCGGTTCAGGTACTACACGCTTTTATTTCTCGTCGTGATACTTCAGAGGCGCTATGACCCTTACTCGGAAGTTCCTACTCGCTTGCTGTTCTTTATGCTTTGCCATGGCTTTCTTAACTCCCGCGCATGGTCAAATCGATCGTACAGCCCTTACAGGCACAGTGACCGATAGCTCAGGAAGGCCGATTCCCGGCGTACAGATTATCGCTATAGATGGTGCTACAAATCTAACCCGCATGGCCACGACTTCCGCCGAGGGAGCCTATTATTTTCCTAAACTGCCGGTTGGAACGTATACCGTTCACCTTTGACCACAGCGATTTCCGGTCGCTGCGTTTCGACAATGTGGTGCAGAAGCTGGGAGCAACGCGGACGCTCAACGTAACGCTGAAGATAGCGGGCCCAACAGAGCAAGTGGAAGTTGCGGCCACCCCGCAAACGCTCGATCAGACAAACAATACGCTCAACACGGGCATTGCACGCATACAGGCTCAAGAACTTCCCTTGAACGGGCAGAATTGGGCTACCTTGACCGCCCTGGTTCCAACAGCGATTGACACCGCCGGTGGGCCGGGCGCCGGCAACCAGCGCTCGATTCGCTATGCCGGCAGGGGCCGCGACGATAACAACTATACCTACGACGGCGTCGATGCCACCTATGTTATTAATCAGTCCCAGCTATATTACGTGCGCGCGGCGATTCCGCTCGATACCATCCAGGAGATCCGCGTCGACCCCATCCTGGCGACGGCTCAGACCGGAGCCACGGGAGGGGGCCAGGTAGGCGCAGCCTCATCTTCAGGCACGAATCAGTTCCATGGGGATGCCTACGACTTCTTGCGTAACAACGCTTTCGATGCCACGGATCCGATTGACTCCTTGAATCCAAACCATCAGCCGCCCTTCCACTTGAATCAGTTCGGAGGGGCCTTGGGCGGACCCATCGTGCGCGATAAGGCCTTTTTCTTTGTCGCCTACGAAGGCTACCGGCAAGACCTTGGTCAGACTCTTATCGGGTATGTGCCCAGCGTTGCCTTTCGGTCGCAAGTAGTGGCGAAGTCGCCAGGTCTTGCGCCCGTCATCAACGCCTATCCCCTGGGGCAGAACTCTACAAGTAACCCGGACGTTTCCCAATTCGTGGGGCAAGGCGATCAAGTGGGCCAGGAAAACTCGGGGATGTTTCGCCTGGATTATCGCTTCTCTGATGCGACCAATCTTTTTTGGCGGGCCAACATCGACGAAGCCGACTACTTTCTCCCTTATTCCCCAAGCTCCGGGCAATATCTCGATGAACGACAGGAGCTTACGTCCTATCCGGTCAATAGCGTTATTGCGCTGATGCACGCCTTCTCTCCGACCCTGCTCAACGACTTCAAGTTTGGTTTCAACCGCGGCACGACCAACACTCATCTTCCTCAATCCGACCGGATCGCTCTACGCGATCGCAGTGGCGGGTCTTACTTCGCTGAACAACGGCCGTATCAGCACCGGCGTGGGTAATTCGTTTTCCTGGCTTGACGATCTAGCCTGGGTCAAGGCAAGAAATGTAATCAAGGCCGGAGTCGAGGTCCGCCGCATACAGATGAACCAGGGGAGCAGTTCCTTCGGCACGATCACCTATAGCTCCCTCACCAGCTTTGCGGCCAACCAAGCTAATAGGGCCAGTATCACGGGCGAGTATCCGGTAAACGGCCTGCGCAAGACACAGTTCTTCGGTTATATCCAGGACGAGTTCAAGTGGAGGCCGACCTTCACCCTGAATTTGGGCCTGCGTTATAGCTATTTCGGCATTTTTCACGAGGTACAGGGTCGCGGAAATCCTTTTGATTTCGAAACCTGTGGGCCGCAAGGGTACTGCGGCGTAGGCGCCAGCTTCGGCCCGCCGAACTATGGCGATTTCGATCCGCGCATCTCTTTCGCCTGGGCTCCGGCCAAATATGAGGGTAAGACTGTCATTCGCGCCGGCTTTGGTATTTACCACGAGGACGGCCAATTGGACGATCAGAACGTTCCCGATAAGAACGAGGTCTTAAGTTATGCGCTGACACCAAAAAACTGCCCAGGCCTTGGCTACCCCATAGTCCTGGATTCGCAAGGTAATCCAGTCTGCGCCAACGGCACACAATCACCCAGCGCGGAACAGCGGAATCGCAAAGACTCATATGTGACTCAGTGGGGGGCCTCCCTCGAGCAGGCGATGCCCGCCAATTTCGTCGGTACCATGTCTTATGTAGGTAGCAAAGGCACCCATCTGCTGCAGCTATCCTATGTCAACGTCATAGACCCACTCACTGGCCAGCGTTCTTACCCGGCCTACTCGCAGATTACTTGGCGAGGCACCATCGGCAACAGCTTGTATAACGCGCTAGCGCTCTCGCTGAAGCGTAACTTCTCGCACGGATTGCTGTTCTCGGCCAATTACACATGGTCCCACAGCATCGACGACGGTTCCAATGGAAGTGGCGACGGCGACTCGATTACGGCACAGAATGTTTCTTGCCGGCCTCGGGGAGCGGCGCAGTGCGGCGAGCGTGCGAGCAGCGCTTTTGACGCCCGCCACGTGTTCAACGCAAATCTCATCTATGAGCTTCCTTTTGGAGCAGGGAAACCGTACCTTTCTCAAAACGGTTTCGTGAGGGCCGTTTTTAGTTACTGGCAGATCAGCAGCATCTTCATCGCCCGTACCGGATTCCCCGTGAACCTCACGACCAGCGGTACTGGCCCCGACGGCAACACTAGCTCCCAGCGTCCCAACCTAGTTCCCGGCCAGCCCTTATATTTGGCAGGCGGGACTTTCAACCTCGCGGCTTTTTGCACCCCCGGGACGAAAGACCCGCTCTACCCAGGTGGTAGCTGCCCCTCAGGGTTCGGCGATGTTTCCCGCAATTTCCTGCGAGGTCCCGGGGTCTGGCAATCGGATTGGGCGCTTTCCAGACGCTTTCCCGTCACGGAACAGGCACAACTCCAGTTCCGGGCAGAGGTGTTCAACGTTGCCAACCGAGGGCAGTTTGCTAACCCGAATGGCCTCATTTCGGCGTCCGACTTCGGCAGGATATATCTGCCTTTAAATACAACTCCGATAGGAATAGGTACGCCGCGTCAGTTCCAGTTTCTGCTGAAACTAGAGTTCTGAAGGAAGAGAGCCGAGGTTTTCAACATATTCAATCGCGCGGAGTAGGGGCTGCCGGAAAGATAGGACTCTCCGGCAGGAGATACTCCAGTACTTGATTCGCCCCACTTAGGGGATTTCCCACAACATCGACCCTATTTGACTAGTTGACCGTGATCACGCCGAAGACGCCATGGGTATATCCACCCGGGCCTGCGGTGAAATAAAGCTTCGACGGTGGGGACAGGGACGGACTAGCTACAAACGTAATTCCCCACAATCCGTCGATGGTAATGGGAACGTTGTTCTGCTTCAGGGAACCCAGGAATACGCCCGTGCTGGGATTGTACGCAGTGATCGTGCCGCTGCCCAAGTTGGCGATAAGTAGGGTGGTTCCGAAGGGCCCGAAATTGCCAGGGGCCAAAGCGACGCCCCAGGGCTGATCCAAGGAACTGTCGTCTATTAATCTTTTCTGTGACCCGCCGGTCAGATCGTATGTGTCTACGTAGCCACCCGAAGCGTAGCCGTGTCTTGCGAAGCTGATTGCGAAGGTGACGTAGAGTGTGTTCCCGATTACTTGGACACCGTAAGGAGTATATCCCGGAGGCAACGTAGTATCGGTGAACGAGCGGACTAAATTAAAATTTCCATCATAGATATCCACCTTGTTACCGGCGGCATCGGCTGCGTAAATGAAGTTCCCCGAATTCGTCAAGGCAATCGCCAAACCAGTGTAAAGAGCTCCCGCTCTAACGGCGATGATCGCGCGCGTCGGATCAACCGCAGGGTTCCAACCGCTGATAGTTCCGTCCAGGGTGGAGAACAGGAACAGGGCCGGCGCGGTGTTGTTGCCTTCGGTAATTTTGAAACTCGACGAGGTATTGGCCACCAACCCAGCCGGTGAGCCCGTGCCGTTGCCGCTTGCGGGCGGGATGGTTACAACCCTGCCCAAAGGTTGGCCGGTGGCTAAATAAACAGTAGCGACCCCAGTGCCTTGATCGGCCACCCAGAAATTGCCAGTGAGGGTGGAACGGACAGCCGCAATTCCCCACGCGTTTATCAGGTGGGGATCGGTAAAGTTTCCTTCTCCAGAGAAATCGCCCGTCAGGTTCGTCTTTGTATATTGTGCGCTTGCCGAAATGGCAAACAGCAGCACAATGCCGACTAGGGTGGCGATGCGATGAGGGAAAACAAGCGTCGACTTAGGCGCTGATGCCAGCATATATCCTCCTGAAATTGTGAAGGTTTTCTGACTTAGTGGACCCGATCAATCTAGGCAAATGTTGTCTTACCGTTGTCATGACTGGGTCATGATGAGGTTAAGAAATTGTCACTTTTCGGTAAGATCGTGGAGTGACGCATGGTTGAGGAAAGATCCCAATATTCTTGCGAAGACCGAACTAAGTCCGTAGTAAAGGTAGGTCAACCTCGATACCTCGTTATTTCGAACCCGCCGCATCGGCTGGGGCGTGATGTAGTGAGCAGACACAACGCTGACATGTGGGGTTGCTATCGATATCGAGTGAGCGTCGGAAGGAGATGGCTGCATCGCCGTTCACGATGTCCTGTAGCGACCGCTGATGAACATTTCCCAAGGAGTGATGGAAGAAGCAAGGACGGACCTCGCCGTCGGATTCAACCACGGCCGAAATCCATGGAGCATTGCAGAGGGGAGAACGTGGCGCCTCAAGTCCCAGGTGCGCGTTGAAGTGACTCACAATTCTACGTAGTTTTTCGGCATTCTCAGCGATGTAGCCAGTCTTTATCTCTTCGCCACGGGTTGCAATAATGCGTTCAACTTCATCACGCAACCCACTCACTTCGTTCATTGTGAGAGCGACAGGATTCTGCCTCTCGACCGGCCACAATAATGGGCGGTTGAATGCCTCCGATGTCAGATCAGCAGCCAGGAAGGAAATGCCGGCGAGCCCGATATCGTGCGCAGTCTCGACGGTCTCATTAAGACGGTTATGATTGGCCTTCTGTACCGTGGTTCTAGCCATGATCCGCAAAGTCGGGCGAAGTTCAAGCAGGCGCGCCACACCCCTGTCTATCATCCGGAAGGAGCCTGGGGTCCTGCGAACTGCATCGTGTATCTCGGGGGGGCCGTCGACGGAAACGACCACGTCATCGAAGAACTCCGCGATCTCTTCAGCGCGGCGCTCGAACAGTATCCCCGTGCTCAACAGAGTGAGACGCACCCCCAGTTCACGGAAGAACGTGCAGAGTGCGGGAAGGTCGCTATGCATCAGGGGCTCGCCGCCAGACAACACTACCCACCGCACGCCCAGCTTAGAAAGCGCCATCCTGTGGCGCTCCAAATCCGCGGCCCTGATTTCAGAAGTTACGTCTCTCTTCCAGATGTCGCACATCACACAACGGCAGTTGCATCGGCTGTGCACATTGAGAACGAGAATGGGCAACGCCGCAACGATGCCGTCGGCAGTATTCGCGCATGCCGTGGTCGCAGTATCAGTTGCTACCGACATTTCTGACCCACTTCCCGCCCAACGGGAATTCGTTTCCCATCGCGGACGCGCTGGCAGCAAACATTCGCTGCACTGGCGCGCGCAACCAAACTACTTCTTCGTCTACTTCGAGCGCTTCCAGTCCAGACCTCCAATCCCGCGGCAGACGTTGAAGCATTGGCTCCCGTGCGAGGTGGACTCGGCCTCCGAGCGTCACCAGCTCTATGTCCGATGAGGACAGACCGGCCAATGTATCTGCAGGATCCCGACCTGTGTCGCGCACGGCGATCAGGTCGGCAACGCCGCCTGGGCGGATACCACCTTCGCCGTTGCTTAAGCGAAGTACTCGCGCGGACCGTGTGAAGACCATCTGGTAGAGCTCAAAGGCCGCTAATCCGACCTTCTGGCCTGCAAAGCTGACCTCGTCAAGCAGATCTCCAGCGGCGGTTAGCGGAGAGTCGCTGCCCAGAACTACGTTGTCCAGCCTCGAAAGTATTTTGGTGCCATGAGTCGTTCCAAACAGGAACGTATTGGAAGTGGGGCACCACACAACTGCGGTACCGCGATGATTGAGCAATGAGACGCTATGGGAATTCAGCGCCAATGCATGCACCAGCACTGTTCCGTCGCTCAGCATTTGCAAGCGGTCCAACTCGACAAATTCGTTGGCGCTTTGTTCGTCCACCCCTTCACCCGCATGGATGATGAAGGGGGCATCGTGCTCCCGATTTGCGAACTTCGCTGCGGCGTCCTCATCCAGAGCCAGGGAATGCGCCCAATCACAGTTCTTCAGGACTCGAACGGGAAATTCCTGGTTAGAGAATTCCGGAAGTGTCGGATTGTGGTGACAGACTGTGGTAACACCACATAGAAGATTGCGGATAGCTCCCCACAAGCATCGGACGTCCTTAGGAATTCGGCGTTGCTTCGCAATCACGTCGGCTTCGCGACTCTGAATATCAATGGCCCACTCAGTCGCATTCTGATACGGACCGCAACCCAGGTTCGGAAAGAGCCCAAACTCCAAGTGGTCGTGACTATTGATAAGGCCGGGGAGCAGCAGATATCCGGCGAGATCGATAGTCTCATCAGGGGAATGGCCGGATTGTGTGCGGCTGAGCTCTGTACTGTCCATGAACTCAATAACACCGTTGGCAATGGTTAGCTCGGCCGTCGCGCTCTCCAGCGGACCGAATGCGAGGCGGGCACCGCTGATCCGCGCTCGCGACGCCTCGTAGCTCGCAGTTGTGCGCCCGCTGGAGCGACTAGTCGAGCGAACCTGGAGAACATAGATTGCGGGATGGTTAACCGCAGCCATGTATGCTTCCGGTTTGCCGGCCTTGTGAAGCAAATCGCGTTGCAGGCGTTGGAAGGTGGGTTCCAGGATGCACACGGTCTGGAATGCACCACATAGCTCGAATTCTGAGATGACCTCTAACAAAGCTCGGTCGTAAGTTTCTAGCGTGATGCTTTCACCGGCATACTTGAAAGCGCGCTTCCATCCCAGTTTTCTGATCGCCTCGGGGTGAGCATCGGTAACGAATGCTGTACCTCCCGCACGCAATACCCGGGCAAGTTCTGTCACAAAACGGGAGACATCCGCGACGTGACTTAACACAAAAGAGGCAAGAATCAGATCGGCTGAGTCACTGGCTAATGGCAGCGATAGGCAGTCTCCCAGCAGTAGAGTCGCCGATCCTCCGACCTTTGTCCGTGCTTGTGCCAGCATCTCGCAGGAGGCGTCGATCCCCGTGATGCTCCTCGGAGCCTGCCGCGCAAGGAGCTGTATCCACCTGCCCGTGCCACAACCTACGTCAACAACATCCAATCCAGAGACAGATGGCAAGATTCCATTGAGAAAACTCTCTTCCAGCGACAGCAATGGGTTGGATTGCTGGTCGTAGACCTCGGACCAGAGTGCAAACGGATCACACACGGAGCGCACATTCGTCTGGTCCTCTGCAGGCGCCTTGGTTGTTATGGTCACAGGCTCTCCTGCTTAGGCCGCCGCAGATCAATTAACTGGTGGGCCCAGCGTAGCTCTTTGGGGAATCGGTAAATACGCCAGGCGTAGCGCCATGCGCTTAGCGATTTAAGAAGCAAGCGGCTCCACCTGGGGGCGCGAATATCCTGCACCGTCGGCCATCGCGAGCTAATTACAACTTCGAAGTTGTCGATTAATTGTTTAGTCTTGCGCTTAAGCCAAGGCGTATTTGGGTCGATGCGTAGAGTAAAGTCCATCCATTTGCTGGTGGCCCATTCCTCTGGCGTAGTAGGGAACGAGATCTGCCCGTCCACGTTGCCATACATGGCTCCACGCTGCGGAACCGGCGTGTAGTGATACATGATGATCTCGGCCTTGGGGTCGAGCCGCTTAATTTTCCGAACGAAGGCGAGAGTCTCTCGCGTGTCACGCTCAGGATCTTGCGGGTTGCCGACGACAAAGGAAAATTCCGGGATAATGCCGAAGCGATGCATGCGGCCGGCAACCTGGAGCGTCTGCTCGGTCGTGATGTCCTTCTGCATCTCTTTGAGTGCCCAGTTCGAGCCCGACTCCGCGCCGAAGAAGATCATGGTGCACCCAGCGTGGCGGAGTGCAGCAAGCGTAGTGTCGGAATATTTCGACATGGTGTCGACTCGCGCCTCACACCACCAGCGCATTCCAATCGGCGCCATGCGGTCGGCCAGCTCACGGGCATGATCTTCACGCAGAAAAAAGTTCATATCGTAGAACTGGACCGAGTCTGCGCCGTACTGGTTAGCGAGATGCTGCAGGATGGCTGCGGTGCGGGCCGGGCTCTCCATGCGTTCTCGATTGCCATAAGCCGCATGTACCCCGCAGAAGCTACAGCGAAACGGGCAACCGATACTGGCCTGGTGTACCGCCGTTCGTTTGCCGAAGAACGAGGGACGCAAATACCTCTCGACCGGAACGCGATGGAAGGGGCTCCAGGGAAAAGCGTCGGGACCCTGCATTAACCTTTCTGGATTGTGGCGGTGAAGCCCGAAGATATCCTTATACGAAAGACCCTTGATAGGCTCCAGGCTGCTGCCTCGAGCGCAATGCTGCAATCAACTCCAGCAAGGTCTCTTCGCCCTGGCCCCGGACAACATAGTCTACGTACGCAGCATTCAATGCGGCATCAGGATAGATAGAGACGAAGTACCCGCCCCAAACGATCTTTACCTTTGGCCGCAGCCGGCGGATTTCACGGCTAACCTCCATCGCCGCCGCCATTTGGGGGCCGGGCATGACCGTTACGCCGAGGAGTTCAACGTTGTATTCGTCGATCAGACGGATGATCGTTGCCGTCGGATTGTCTTCGATATTCCCGTCCACGATCCAGTATTGCTCCCGGCCTTCGAGCACGGCGGCCAGCGCCAGAACGGAGAGTGGCAGCCGACAATTTCTCGGACGCGTGGCGCGAGGGTTGAAGAGGATAATCACTTTCGCACCTCGGCCACGTAGATCCGGAACTTCGAGGGTTCGCGTTTGCCCCGCAGCTTTGCCAGCAAGGGCCGTGCGGCCCAGCGAAGCCCATAATAAGGAGAGTGCAGTTGCCACCTCAGGCCAAGCTGGTCCTCCAACGCTTTCAATCGCTGGTCGGTCAGGAACTCAAGAGACCGAATTGCATCTGACGCTGTGGCAAATCGTGAAAGGAATGCCGATTGACGTTCTGCAATCATGCGCACTCCGCTTGCCTCACAGGAATACCAGGCGGTGTCTGCGATGATCACCACGCCGCCGGGCTTTAGGCAGCGAATGGTTTCGCTGAGGGTGCGCTGATAATCTTCGGAGTAGTGAAACGAGGCGTTGAAGATAGCAACGTCGAACTGGTCGCTGGCAAATGGCAAATTGTCCAGTTCTGCCTGGATACGGGGAAACAACCGCAGGAGAACCTGCCCGAAGTGGTGCGCAGCGCCCAGGCCGTCCCGGCAATCGGTCATGAGATCGACCGCTGCCGGCCGATGTCCCCGCTGCGCGAGTCGATAGCTGAGCCAGCCATTCCCGGCACCGAGGTCCAAGACAGCTAGCGAACCATGACGCTCCTCAAGCTGAGCCAGAATTTTGCGCTCAAGATAGCGGAAAGTTTGGGCGCGGATGGACCACTGTGCCTGATTAGCTCCGGTTGAATCGCGATAAGGCAGAGATAAGTAATAATCCAGGCATTCACTGCCACGTCCCTCCGCGGCGCGCACCGCCTGGTAATCGGACATGAAGCGTTCGAAATATGCTGCTCTCGTTGGCAGAAGAGCTTTCCAGATTCCGTTGACGGCTTCCAGTTCGAAGTCACACAACGAGCAGGTCACCACAAATTGCTCGTGTGGTTCTACGTGAGGCAGGTCCCCCAGTAAATTTTTGCAACCTGGGCATTGAAATTGCAGCCGGAATCCACTCGGATGGCTCTTCGACTTCGATGTTGCAGCTTGTGCATACCTGCTCATGCTTGAGTTCTCTCCATGGACAGCAGAACGTGGTCTGCGAGTACCCGAAGCCACGGCCAACGTGAGATAACACGGTCAACGGAACACATCAGGTGTAATGCCGAACGGTGGCGCTGTGCCCAGGGCTCGAGATACGAGGGTGGGACCGACACTCCGATACCCTTGCAGCTACGGAGCACGAACCACGGACGCATCGCAGAGCGAATCGATCGAACCGTTGGGTAGTGCACTCTCAGAGGAACTCCATTCAGTTCCGCCATAGCGCTACCTCGGCAGCGTCGGAATGCCTTTCCAAGCTTCCCATGTGCCAGGAACCACGCTATCTCCCAAAAGCAGAATCGGGTGCATAGGCAAAGCAAGGCGGAGCCGCCGGGTTTCACCAGTCCGGCCAACTGGCGAGCAAACTCAGCAAGATCATCTACGCAATTCAGGCCAGCGAAATTCGACAGCACACCGTCAAAGCGCTGCGAGTGATTTAAGTCGCACAGACTTTCTGTGGGTAGAACTTCGAACCGAATGGCCGAGTCCGGAGCCTCGTCGCTTTGACGGCGCTTTGCGACGGCAATCATGTCTCGCGACGCGTCACAAGCCAGCACGCTCATCCCCCTGCGAGACAGGAAGAGCGCGTCCTCGCCCGTCCCACAATTGAGTTCCAGGATGCAGTCACCTGGGTTGAATGTGCGCGCAATCTCCTCCGATACTGCATCTCGTTGGCTGCGTCCTATCAATGATTGGGTAAAAACGCGATCGTAGTCCTTTGCTACTGTGTCGAAAGCCCGGCCAGCGGCATGCGTCGAAGATGCTGTTGTCGCGTTCATGCCTCGGTCTCCGCATAGGAGGCGGTCATGGCAGCTCGAGCCGCAGCAATGCTGTGCTGAAGCTGAGCCGCCTCGGCACTTTGCTGGAGGGAATCTGTGTGCAAGCGGGCTAGCGCCACTTCGTCCCGCAGCAACCGGTCAGCGTGTTCGTAGAACTGGCGTGAGTGCCGGCCCTTGATGCGAAACTCCCGGTCGGACCCTGCTTCCCAGGAGTGCAGCTGCACCAACCGGTCGGCGACTTCCTGGTAATACGGTGTTCCTTTGATGGGGTATGCAACGGTGGTGAAGAAGATGTCGGGATTCGAGCGTTTCACATGCTCTACCGTCGCTTCGATGTCACTCAATTCCTCCCCTTCGTATCCCCACATCAGAAACATCCCACTTTCGATGCCTCGTGCACGGCTGAGTTCAACAGCCTCTCGTACTTGCTGAAGCTGGACTCCGCGTTCCATGGAGTCGAGAATCCGCTGGGACCCGCTCTCCGAACCGATCCAAATTCTGAAGCAGCCCAGCTCGGCAAGCAGGTCGAGTATCTCGGCGTTCAGACGGTCTGCCCTCGAGATACATTCGAAGGGAATCCGCAGTCCGCGTCGCTTCATCTCTCTCGCGTAGTCGCGAATCCATCCATGATGAATCGTGAACACGTCATCGGCCACCCAGGCCATATCCGGCTGGTATTTTTGGAGCAGCCATTCGACTTCATCGACAACCAGTGATGGACTGCGGCGGCGGTGAGTTTGTCCATACACCTGGTGACTGCACCAGCGGCACTTGTAGGGGCATCCGCGCGCGGTGATGAACGACACTGAGCCTCTGCCGTGCGACTCGCGCCAGGTTTGCACGTAGCGGTGCATATCCACAGCCTCTCGGGCCGGCCAAGGCTGGGTATCCAAGTCCCGAATCTGTTTCCGCGGTGCTGTGTATTGCACCGTGCCCGCAGAATCGCGGTAGGCTATCCCGGCGACCTTCGCATACGAACCCCCGGTACTCTCCCTCAAGGATTCCAGAAGCTCCTGCATCGTAAGCTCGCCTTCGCCGATGACGACGAAGTCCGCTCCTGCTTCGAGATACTCGTCTACGTACGCACCAGGCTCCGGGCCGCCGACTACAGTCTTCCATCCCGCTTCGCGTGCGACCTCCAGAATTCCGACCGCGTTTTTCCGCGTCATTAGGTTGGCGTAAATGCCGATGACGGACGGCTCATGGGTACGAAGATGCGCGAACAACTCCTCGCGGCTGGAGAACGTCGTGTCAAAGACATCGACGTTAAATCCTTTGCTCCTAAGGTGCGAGCAGAGATACAAAATGCCCAGTGGAGCGTACGGCTTCATGATCTGAAGCTCTTTGGGATCCTCGTAGAGAAAATATCCATGTGTGAGCAGAAGGTCAGGCATCTAGGCCTCCCTGGCTGCTGAAAGCAGTTGCTGAATCGGCACGACGTGCCGGGCTAGGCTCTCGGATTCTTCCAACCAGCCCGCAGTCGCGTCAGGGTTTCGGCTGACCGACTCCAGCTCAATAACGCGCTTCCACAAATCGCCAACCTGGGAGCTGGTTGGCCCAGCGGCGGTACGGGCCCAAGAGTCGACCTCCGCATGAAGAGCATCACGGAGCGCATGATAAAAGTCGTCTGTATAGGCAGCTCGAAACATCACGCAGAGGTCCTCGCTATCCATCCAGTTCCTCTTGCTGCCGAGTTGTGCCTGCACCTTCTGATAGAACATCGTGTTCGGCAGAGGGTACGACACAGAGACGCCGATATCATCGGGGCGAGTCACCCGAACGAGTGCGGCCGTCTTCTGTATGTCAGACCAGGTCTCCCCGGGATAGCCGAACTGCAGAAAGTAGCAAGCGCGTATACCGGCATCAAGAAGATGTTGCCGAGCGGATAGCACCTGCTCGATCTTCAGTCCCTTGTCCATGCCATCCAGGATCCGTTGAGATCCTGATTCGACTCCCATCCATACCTCTACGCATCCCGCTCGCCGCAAGGCTTCCACGGTGTCGGCCGTCATCAGGTCAGCCCGGCTCTGGACTTTGAAAGGAACTGGGTTGCCTCGGCGTTTCACGCACAAGGCAAAGTCCTGTACCCAATGGCGATTCAAGGCAAACACGTCATCGGCAAACCAGATATGGTCTGCTGCGTACGCAATTTTCAACTCGGCCATCTCGTTGGCTACTGACTCGGCGCTGCGCACGTGAAAGCTGTCGCCAGAAATGGGTTTTGCACACCAGTTGCATCGGTAAGGGCAGCCACGGCTGGCTACCATGTTCAAGGAGAAATATCCGTGTTTCCCCATCCAAGCCTTGCGATAGGGAGCAATGTCAATCAAGTCGCGTGCAGGAGATGGAAGATTGATCCAGGAAGTCGACCTCGGAGACATAACATGGTTGCGAAGAATCCTCATTCCTGGACCCCAGGTTGCCAGACCGGGGATGTCGTCCGTACATCCTCTGTTCAGCACCGTGCTGCACAGCGATAGCAAAGGCGTTTCCGCTTCCCCGAACAGCAGAAATTGCGATCCGTGTTGAAGGTATTCTTCGGGATGATCACTGGCGTCGGAACCGTGAGTTATGACGGTCGATCCGAAAGAACGTGCCGTGTCGCTGAGTTGCCAGGCCACTTCGCGCATCCGGGTAAGGCACATCTTGGAAAGAAAGTTGAAGTCATCTTCGTAAATGGCGACGCACTTGGGACGGTGAAAGTGGAGCGCATCCCGGAAATTCTCGGGATCCTGCAGCATGGTGTCGAACACGGCTACTGATATTCCGTGCGCTCGCAAGTTGGAGGCCGCATAGAGGGTACCCAGTGGTGGGTAGGGCTGCATCTTCCGCACCTGCTTGCGGTCATATGGAAGATGGTACGAATGTGTCAGTAAAACATCCGTCACGAATCACCTCAGCCTCACACCGGTTTCAACATACGTTCGCAGTCTCTTTGGGCAATGGCTGGCCTGTCACAAGCGAGCGGCGCCGCACAACTTCTTCGGTTGCGTTGGTCACCCATAATTCCCATGGGAACGAGTACTTGCTCGAACGCAGGCGCCAGCGAATCGGAGTGAGTACGGCCCGGCGCACCACACGCCGCACCAATGGATAGCTGCGATTTCTCCGGCAGATCTGGTTGTGCAGCAGGAAATAGTTCAGCATCCTGTCCAGACGGTCGCGATCTTTTCCTTGCAGCCAGGGAAGAATATTCGCGCCCAAAGGGAGTGCCGCCCACTCACTAAGCGACTGAGGTTCGTGCACTCCCAGCGAGCGCAGCTCCGGCCAAATTGGGATTCCAGGGTATGGAGTAAAGACATTGGGCGAAAAGCTAACGTTCGAGAACTGGCGCGCGATTTCGGTCATAGTGCGGAAGGTAATCGTGCGATCGGCTTCGGTCTCGCCCGGGTACCCGAAGATCAGGTTGAACGTCACGCGTATGTTCCCAATGGCCGCTTTGCGGGCCGTTTCAAACATTTCGTCCACTCGCTGATGCCGCTTGTTCATGAGCTTCAGCACTGGCTCGGAAGTCGACTCGGTTCCAAACCCCATGTGCGAGACGCCACTCTCTCCCAGCAGTCGCACATCGTCTTCGCTCATTCGGCACAGGAAATCGGTGGACGCTTGGAAAGTCCAACGGAACTTCACGCGCGATTCCACGATTCCGCGAGCAATTTGCAAGGCGCGGCGAAGATCGACGGGAAAGTTGGAGTCGAGAAGCGAAACTTCTTCAATGCGATAACGAGGTACGAGATTCGCTAGCTCGCCGACGACGCGCTCTGCCGATAATGCGTTGAATCGCCGTTTGTAAAACACCATGTCGGTGCAGTAATTGCAGGCATACGGGCAGCCGACGCTGGTCGCGTACGCCAACTTCCGAACCCCGCAGGCTTTCTCGTATGCAGCAAAGTCGACAAGATCAAATGCAGGAAGAGGCAGAGACTCGAGCAACTGTACCCGGCGCTCCGGATTACGCTCTTGTTGTCCACCTTGTTTCCAAGAGATGCCCTGTATTGAGGCGAGTGACTGTCCGTCGGCCAGGGCTTCTGCCAATTCAACCACCGTCAGATCACCTTGTCCACGAACCACAATGTCGACGAACGGTTCCGATAGCGTCTGCTCCGGCACTAAGCTGGGATGCCAACCTCCGAAAACGACTGGGAAGTGAGGATTTAGCCGTTTCACCGCCTTTGCGACCTCAATCGCTCCGTTAATCATGGGCCCGGTCAACACCGAGATACCCAGGCACAATGCACCTTGCACTTCACGCAAGATGATTTCGCGATACCGGGGCTCGATCGCGGCGTCGATCACGGTAACTTCAAATTCGGCCCGTCGCAGCGACGCGGCTAAAGACAGTAGACAAAGCGGCGCGCTGAGTGGAGGCCCTTCATACGGCGGGTAAAACAAGATGACCTTGCCGCGCATCAGCATGCCTCCTGCGGAACGGAAGGTTGCAAGCGCTTAGCATCGACTGACGGCTTGGATGACACAGAAGCCCGCTTCAACTTGTCGTTTAGCCACAGCTCAACCGGAAGCGCGTATACATCACGATCGAGCCGCCAACGTGCAGGCAGGGATATGGATTTCTGTGCCAGGCGGGTGAAGCGCCCACGGCGATCCGCTGCAATCGGCACGCGATCGAAGGCAATGCGCAGGTACTCACGCATGGTCTGCAAGCGCGCATGTTCCGGGCCATCGAGCCACGGAAGCCTCGTATATCTTGGGAAGAAATCGGACCAGCCTTCCAACGATGTAGGTACTTGAATGCCGATCTCTTTCGCGTTCTCCATGATTGGAGAACCGGGGTAAGGGGTGAAAATGTTGGTCCAGAATTCGGAGCCGGGGAAGCGCCGGCACACGTCCATCATGAAACGAATCGTTTGGCGGCGTTCGGCGGGTCCTTCGCCGGGATAGGCGAAGATGATGTTGAACGATGGCCGGATGCCCGCTGACAAACAACGCGTAGCGCTCTCATAGATGGAGTCGAAATCCTGAAAATCCTTGTTCATGGCCTTCAGGATCTTCGGCGAGGCTGAGTCAACGCCTTGGCAGATTTGATGTAGACCACTTCGCCGTAAAAGCTTCAGGTCTTCACGGGAGAGGCGCGCCACCAGATTCGTAGTTGCTTGAATACTCCATTGGAAACTTGCACCCGCGTTTACCAAGCCTGCCGCGATTTCACGCGCGCGATCAAGGTCTACAAGGAAGTTGTCGTCCACTACCCATAACATCTCCAGGCGGTATCGGCGTGTGAGATCGACAGTTTCCTCAACGAACTGCTCCGGTGATAGCGCGTTCCATTTTCGGCCGTAGACTCCGGCGTTCGTGCAGTATGCGCAGTTGAAAGGGCAGGCCAGACTGGATATGTACATGGCCCACCTGCGGCCACAACCTCGCTCATAAGCATCGAAGTCGGCCAGGTGATAGGCCTTCGGAGGCATTTCGGCGAGCGCCCGCAGGGGACGCTCGGGCGTAAAGATCAGTTTGCCACTGCGTTTGAAGCCAATCCCGGCGATCAGGTCGGGAGCCGAACGGCTTTCCAGATGCTGCACCAGCTCCAGCAATGCGTCCTCGCCTTGCCCGCGAACCACATAGTCAACGAATGAGGCTTCCAGGGTTTGTGTGGGCAGTAGGGACGGATGCCAGCCGCCAAGCACAATGGGGAAATCGGGATTCCATTCCTTCAATGCTTTAGCTATTTCCACGGTCTCGCGGATCATCGGACCTGTCACCAACGACACTCCCAGGCATATTGCATCGCGGCACTCTTCCAACACCCTGCGCTTGTAATTGGGGGTGATGGTCGAGTCAATCAGTGAAACTTCATACCCCGCTCGTAGCAGCGGCGTGGCTACTGCAAGGATCCCGAGCGGGGCCGTCGCTTCCGTGCTCGCGAATGAAGGAAAGAAGAAGACGATTTTCCGTGACATTGGAAACCTACGCCGTCACGGCAAACAGTAAAGTCACACCGCAACACGCTTGTCACAAGCTTGTAAAGGGTTTGCGACGTTTTTCCCCCTCGTCCATTACGCACGAGATATGCAGTAGAGTGATTTGCAATTGGTGACAAGATGAAAAGCTTTGCCATCGACGGCAGCCAGTTAACTTGTGGTGCCGTACTCGAGGTTGCAGGCTGCACGTGTACCGTTGCAACCAACGATTCGGGCCTGCTCGGGGTCTTGGATTCCTTCCGAATTAGCGCGCCTCAAGATTGTAGTGAGTTCGAAATGCAGGTAATGGTTCATGAAGAACTGGGGGAACCAAGCCGGCTCCCGCACTTTCGCGGCCTGCATCACCTGGTGTTCGCTAGCTTCGGGAAATTCGACTTGTTTGTTTTCGACGTCGAAAAACGGCAGATTTTGGCGATGATTTCCAGAAGTCTGGCGCGGGACCGTACCTTCTGGCATGAACGGATGATGCCAATCGTCATCGGAGTGCTGGGGTGTGCCGTGGGAGTACTTCCGTTCCACTCTGCTTGCCTTTCTATAAACGGTGACGGACTTTTGATAGCCGGACCTTCCGGCGCGGGCAAGTCGACATTATCGGTCGCTCTCGCAAAGCGAGGTTTCCATTTCGTGTCGGACGACTGGACCTACATCAACTGCGCCTCGCAGCTAATTGAAGCACACGGTTTATCCGTCCCCATCAAATTGCTGCCCGATGCAATACGACATTTCCCGGAACTCACCAATCAGCCAATGTGCGTTGCTATGAATGGGGAACTCGCGTATGAAGCGTCGCTGGCGGCGACCTTCTCGATACCCGTGGCGCGCTCTTGCCGGCCTCGATGGCTGGTTTTTTTTGACAGAACTGCAAAGGACCATCCTGAGTTTGTAGAAATATCTTCCGACACCGCTCTTACCTATATTGATTCCAATGTAGAACGTCTACCTGCTCAGCTGGCGACGGCCGCCGAAAAACGCGAAGCTATCAAAGAAAAGATCGCGACGCTGTCATGCTGGAGGTTCCGTCATCACGGCACTCCGCAGGAGGCTGCGCAGGAGTTGCACACCTTCGTTTCACGCCAGTTACTCGGAGCAAGAGCGTGAAGACCATAGCGCCGACGGTACCCGATCTTCTACGTAGGTTCGCCGCCACTCCATATCACTCAAGGTTTTCCAACGATACTGTTGTGAAACTGTCAACTAATAGTAAGCACCTTCTCGCGGAGTTCGAAGCACGCTCAGACCAGATCAACGACGCTTTCCGCGCGTTTGGCGGGGAGTGGGTTTGGCGTCTGGTCCGAGACGAAGATGCTCCACACGACCCTGATGAGGCCACTATTCTCAATGCCGGCTCGGTAACGGTGCTATTTTTAGGCACGGGCACGATGGTCGGAGTCGACTGGGCTCGTAGGGAGGTGCTGGGCTTTGCTGCGCCGCATGTCACGTCCGGAGAATTGCTTGAACTAATTGTGCGCATTGCCATGGAACGCGAGCAGTTCCAAGTGCAAGCCGCTGAACAGGCCTTGCTGAAGGGGAGTACTGTGTGACCGTTCGGCCAGGACCAGTTCGGCAAAATGTCTTCTACAGCCTGGCAGAGTTCGGTTCACTGCCGCTGTTGATGCTCGCCACTGCTCCTGTGCTGCTAAGGTCGCTGGGCCAGCAACAATACGGCACATGGATGCTGGTGAACTCCGTTGCTGCGACTGCTGGAGGCCTGGGCGGAGGCTTTGGGGACGCGGCGACACGCTACATAGCCTTACATCGTGGACGTAGCGACCGAGAAGGCGTGAATCGTTCGCTATTCGCCGTTCTGCTTATCAACTGCGTCTTGGGAATCATAGCCTCCGCCACGGTCGTCACTCTAGCACCCTTCTTGATAGACAAGGTCTTCAAGGTCGCACCAGCGCTTCATCGCGAGGCTATTTCTGCCGTTCGTATTGCTGGGCTGATTCTCGCCTTACGTTTCCCGGCCGCCGTGTTCATGTCGGCTACGCGTGCCTACGAGCGCTATCGCCCAGTTGTGCTTGTCACGGTATTGTCGCGGAGCACCCTCATGATAGTCGCAGTCGCTCTCGCGAGGAATGGCTTCGGGCTGTTGAGCATCCTGCTTACAACAATGATCGTGGAAGCGGCGAGCCTGGTTGCGCAGGCGATCATCACCATTAAACTCATAAGCGTAAGAGTGCCGCCTGCATCGCACCTCGTGCATGGTGTGAGGGAGGTATTGAAGTTTGGTTTATTCACGTGGCTGAAGTCGGCCGTCAGCGTGGTGTTTGGACATGCTGATCGCCTGCTGGTTGGCGCATTTCTGGGAGTTGCTCCGTTAGCAATCTATGTGCTCTGCAACCAAGTGGCACAGTTCATACCAGCAGTGATCGCCTCTGGCTTCAACTTTTTATTCCCAAACCTGACTGCGGCACTGGGCGCCCCCGAGGGCATGAACTCGGCAGAACGGAGCTATCGAAGAGCGTCAGCGGTCGCCATTTGTCTGATCGCGGCCATGTCTGTTGTACTTTGGATCTCAGGGCAACGCCTTCTTCATGTATGGCTCGGTGAGTCTTCTCCGGAGCAGTATCCTGGTTTGCTGACGGCCCTAATCGCTGGTAACAGTCTTTTGGCCCTAAGCGTGGTACCCCAGTACACAGCGCTAGCGCTTGGCCGCTCTCGCCAGCTTGCGATTGTGAACGTCGTCGCCGGAGCCGCATCGGTGGCAGTCGGCTATGCTCTGTTGCGGTACGTAGGCGTGCTGGGCATTGGTCTGGCGAAAGTGGTGGCAGGCGGCATCTCCCTCTGCATAATTTCTATCGTGACCACAGCCTTCCGTCCGCAGACAACCATTCAACGCGCTCCGCGTGAGAGCTTTTCTTAATTCTATAAGTTATCTTCACAAATTAATGACAATCCGGGGATGGCCGCGTGACAAGAAGGGAGATTGCCACTGATACCTTCCGGCTACACAGTCACGAGTCGTGGCACCGAATGACCGAAAAGCACACAGTCCGACGCGCATCCGAAATAGTATTCGCCGTCCTGCGTGGCCCGGACGCCAGCGCGTTGGAGAGGGAGCTAGTCAAAATCAACACGCGTGACTGGCAGCATAGCTATCACTGGCTGGATGCCAGTGGGCTGGCACTCTATTTTCTTAATGTTCTAAAACTGTCCCACCTCGATGACAGCCTTCCCAACGAAGTATTAAGCCGTCTTGAACAGAACGCGCGAGATAATAAAGCTCGTCTGATAGATCAATTTGAAGAGTTCCGCAAAGTTAATGACTGCCTCACCGCAAGCAGGGTGCCCTACGTGAACGTCAAGGGCTTTACACTCTCGCCGGAGTATTGTCCGGATCTGTCACTGCGCTACCAATGTGATCTCGATATCATGATCCGCCGAGCTGATGCCCATAAATGCAGGTCAGTACTCGAAGAACTTGGATACAAGTTGACGGTCGAGGATCCGGACACTCTCGAGTTCAAGGCCGGGGAAGACCGTTTTCCGAAAATATCCGAGCTATACAAGCCGCGAAGCCAGCGCGCGCTGGAAGTGCATTTCGCGTCGCCGCTTACAAAAGCTGATGTCAGCGAGGATTGTATCGAGCGAGCGGCTCTGAACGAATGGAATGGATTCAGCTTCCCGGACTTCAGGCCTGTCGACAAGTTTCTGGCGCAGGTGTTCCATGTTTATCGACATCTATTAAGCGAGTGGGTGCGCCTTTCGTGGTTTTATGAGCTGGAAAATTTTCTGCGCTCCCACGCTGGAGATACCGCACTGTGGCGTGAGGTATCCGACAGAGCAGCGGCCGACAGGAATACCGCGGGTGCACTCGGGTTAATAGCTGCCTTCAGCCAAGAGGCATTTAGCGGCGAGATTCCACCCGAATTAGACGAAATCGCGACCAGTAACCTGCGTGCGTCGGCGCGGCTATGGATTAAGGAATACGGGCGCAGCGTACTGTTGAGCGATTTCCCTGGAACCAAGCTATACCTGCTACTACTCAGGGAGCTCTCAAGCGACCAGCAGAGTTGGAATCAGCTCAGCCGGAAGCGCTTGCTCCCCTTGCACGTTCCGCCGCATGTCCTTTGGCCCGATATGTCCCGTTCCTCTTTCCGCCAATTTGCCGCACGTACCAGGTACGCGCTGCGGAGAGGGCGGTTTCATCTTCGTGAGGGAGCGCGATATTTGGCGGAGCAGCGGCGTTGGAATCTGCGTGTGCGGCAGGCAGGTTTAGTGGGTTGATCGCGCCAGCGCTGAAAAGCCGGCGGCGGAAAGAAGCGCCGAGTCTTAGCTAATGTTTTCAGGTTAGGTCACAAATACCTAAGTGACATGGCGGAGCTTCCATGTGTTGGCGGAATCGCCTCGCATGAGGGCAATGGCACGCCGAAGTAACAACAACGAATTTGAGAGCGGCTCGAAATACCCGCTGGTAACTATATCCATGGTCAGCTCCGAACCTGACGCAAGTTACTACTGGTATGCGGTGCAAACACGGCCAAACCACGAGAAGCGTGTGGAAGAGCGTCTCAAGCTCCAGTCCCTGACGACGTTCTTGCCGGTGCACCGTTGCCGTCACCGATGGAAGAATGGAGTGCATGCGGACCTGGAACTACCTCTGTTCCCGTGCTACCTGTTCGCGCGAGCCTCAGCCCATGACAGGCTAAGTATCATGCAGTTGCCGGGTGTGGTCGGTCTGGCAGCCTCCTCTGCGCATCCCACGAGCATCCCGGATGATGAAATCGAATTTCTTCGCACGGCGATCGACACACTGAGAGCAGTTCCTCATCCCTATCTCAAAGCTGGTGAAAAAGTGCGTATCGTTGCCGGACCGCTGGCCGGGATGGAGGGCATTCTGATCCGGCGCAAGCAGGAACTACGCGTTGTTATATCCATCGAATTAATCATGCGGTCGCTTGTCGTGGAGGTCAGCGAATGCGACTTGGAACCAGTACTCGCCCTCCGCACCGCCTGATCGACTACCCATTAAGTCAATTTCCATTCACTGAAGCAAAGAAAACAATCAAAGAGATTTGCGATGAACAGCAGCATCTTTAGAACAACCATGTCTCACCTGCTCTTGATGATGCTGATACTAGATCAGGGCGGTATCGCCTTTGGTCAACAAACCCCATCTGCTGGTTCGCTTGCGGCTGAGGAGGCCACCGCCGCGACCTCGGAGAACTCAGGCATGAGTCTTTCCGCGAGCAGTTTAATCGAATTGCTTCGCGAGAAACCAGAGTTGGTGGTGGAACTGAAGAGAGTTGCTGCCCAGCGACTGACCGCACAAGGTGTACCTACCCAGGAAGAGTCGATAACCGACGAGATGTTGTTCGGCCGAATCTCTACTGACCCGGAACTGCGTTCAACGATCACAGTGTGGCTGCGAGCGCGCGGCTACAGCGTTGATGACACATTGCAGACACAACGTGCGCCCTTACAAAACGACGAAACGGACGATCTGCACAGCGAATATTTGAGCCAAGTGCAAGGTGTACTGCCGACGGAAATCGATCCGCGCTCCTATCCCTCTCGTGAAACCACGGGTTACGAGCCCACGGTTGCGGCATCCTCCAAAGAAAGGCCAGTAGCAACGAAACAGCAACTGCCTCCGTCCTCCAACAAACAGCAGCCAGACAATCGGCCGGAAGCAAACGACCCGACAGCATCGCAGGTACTACGCAGATCGTCGCCATACAACCTCATGGCCTTGCGCGATTTGTACACCCAGGTTCCGGAGCAGACTTCCTCGCTGCGCCGATTCGGCTCGGAAGTGTTTGTGAATCGCGGCGGAGAAGCGAAGCAGACAACGCTCGACCTGCCGATCGGCCCTGACTATGTGCTTGGCCCGGGCGATGGCCTCAATATTGACCTCTGGGGTGGTATGACTCAGCGCTTCGCGCGAACCGTCGATCAGCAAGGAAGGATTGTGCTTCCCGAGGCGGGCCCGCTGGTTCTCGCAGGACTCAGCTTAGGGCAGGCGCAGAGAGCCGTTGAAGATGCTCTGAGCTCGCAATTCAGAAATGCGCGGGCCGAGGTTTCTATCACGCGCTTGCGAACCATACGCATATACGTGGTAGGCGATGTCCAACGCCCTGGGGCTTACGACGTTAGCTCGATGTCGACGCCGCTGAACGCTCTCTACGCAGCCGGCGGACCGACGGCAACTGGATCGCTGCGCACAATTCGGCACTATCGAGGTAAAAACCTCGTGCGCGAAATCGATCTTTACGAATTTCTCCTGAAGGGAATGCGCCAAGACACTGAACGCCTGTTACCCGGGGACACCATCCTCATTCCTCCAGTCGGGAAACAAGTCACCATCTCAGGCATGGTGCGCCGGCCAGCCATATATGAGCTGCGCTCGGAAGTAAGTCTTGACCAGGTACTCGAGATGAGCGGCGGTCTTCTCGTTTCTGCAGCTACCGCATCCATCAAGGTGGAGCGCATAGAGGCTCACAAAAATCGGGTTTCGCTCAGCCTCAACGTTCCTGACTCGGGCGCTCCCGACGCCTTGCGCAGTTCATTACAGTCCTTCCTCGTTCAGGATGGGGATCGCGTTATGGTAGCTCCCATCCTGCCATACAGCGAGAAGGCCATCTATCTTGAGGGACATGTGGTAAGGCCGGGCAAGCAAGCTTACCGCGACGGTATGAGCCTTATCGATGTCGTGCACTCCTACCAGGACCTGCTCCCGGAACCAGCCGATCGCGGCGTCATTATCCGCCTCCAGCCGCCAGATTATCGTCCTGAGACTATCGAGTTCAGTTTGTCGGAAGTTTTGATCGGCAACGATCCCATCAACCTGCAGGCCTTCGACACCGTGCGCGTTTACAGTCGCTACGAACTCGACCCGCCCACCGTCACAATTCAGGGGGAAGTCGCTGAGCCCGGCAGTTACCCTTTGTCGGAGGGACTTACGGCCGCTCAACTGGTACGCATGGCAGGCGGATTCAAGCGTAGCGCTCTCCTCGACGACGCGGACCTCATCAGCTATCGCGTCAAAGGTGGTCACAAGGTTGTAAGCCAGCGAACCGTCATCAACATCGGCAGGGCCGTAAAGGATCGAGATTCAAGCGCGGATGCCGTGTTGAAACCGGGAGACATCCTGACCATCCATCAGTTATCCGGCTGGAATGACATTGGAGCGTCGGTGACGTTGAAGGGCGAAGTCGCTTATCCGGGCATATATGGGATTCAGGAAGGTGAGAGGCTCAGCTCCGTGCTGAAGAGGGCCGGAGGCTTCACCAGCACTTCATATCCCAGCGGCGCCGTCCTGCTACGAGGACAGGTGCGGGAACTGGAGGAGAAGAGCCGAAGTGAGTTGGTACGGCAGATTGAGATGACAGCTGCCGGGGCGAAGGTCTCGCCCAGCATAGTAGGTAGCGGAGACCAAGCAGCCACCTTGCAATTTGTGGCTCAGCAGCAGCAACAGGTGTTGCAGCGGCTGCGCACCCAAGCGCCCTCGGGAAGGCTCGTCATCAAGATCAGCACTGACATTGCAAGTTGGGAAAATACCGACGTCGATATCGAACTTCGCGCCGGTGATGTGCTCGGAATTCCCAAGAAGCCGAGCTTCGTCCTCGTGAGCGGGCAAGTCTACAACGCAACAGGGATTACGTTTGTCCCCGGAAAGAACGCTGGATGGTATCTGCGCCACGCCGGCGGCCCAACCGACATGGCAAATCAGAAGGAGATATTTGTCATTCGCTCGAATGGTTCGGTCGTGGGCAGACGCTCCAACGAATGGTACAACGGCAATGTTCTTTCCACAGTTATGCGGCCCGGGGATGTTGTCGTCGTTCCTCAGAAAATCATCGGCGGTTCCACGCTCTGGAGAAACATGCTGGCAACTGCCCAAGTGCTATCGTCCATCGCGATTACCGCACATCTCGCCGGCGCACTGTAGCGAGTGGTTTGCTCCGATACTTCAAGTGGATGCTGCTGGTCGTGATTACTCTCAATCACAAACCCGAACTGCCGGCGCAGACCTCTGCCAGCTCGCGGTCCCAGCCTCCCTCAGTTGAAGCCAGGGACATCTCCTCGATGGCGTCCACCTATGTACCGCTCGACAGTTGGGTGTATCCGGCATTGGAGCGTCTGGAAGCTTTGGGGCTCGTACAGACTGGCTTTCTGGGTTTGCGCCCCTGGACCCGCATGGAATGCACGAGACTACTACTGGAGGTCGACGAGTTGAGTGGTGGCGAGCTACCGTCAGAGGCCAAGAGCTTATATCGTGATCTAAGAACCGAGTTCGCACCCGAACTGCAACGTATAGAAGGTCGCGGGAGCTCCGCCTCCCAGATCGAGTCGGTGTACTCCCGGTTCACGGGCATTGCGGGCGAGCCGCTCAACGACAGCTATCACTTTGCCCAAAGCCTCAGTAACAATCTAGGCCGTCCTTATGGCCGGGGAGGCAACTGGTACGCAGGCGGCGCCGCGCGAGCCACGGCCGGCGCGTTCGCTGTGTATTTTAGCGCCGAATTCCAGAACTCAGCCCCTGGTCTCACACTATCTCCGACTGTGAGACAAGCCATCGCGCAGGCTGATTTCACTCCTGTCGCGTCGGATCCACCGCCCTCTGGTACTTCGAAATTTCAGTTGCTCGATACCTATGTGTCTTGGAATTTCAAGAATAACCAGCTGTCCTTCGGCAAGCAATCGTTATGGTGGGGACCGAGCTTCGGTGGACCATTGTTGTTCAGCGACAATGCGGCTCCACTTACGATGTTGCGCTATGACCGTGTGCGTCCGATAAAGCTGCCTCTGTTTCTGAAGTGGCTCGGTCCCATGCGCATGCAGTTCTTCATTGGGCAACTGTCAGGGCAACAATTCGTGCATTTGCCTACGGGAACAGTCGGAACGAGCGGCGTTTCGCTGAACCCTCAACCTTATATCCACGGTGGAAAGTTCAGTTTCAGACCGACGCCGAACTTCGAATTCAGCTTTTCCAGTACATCCATCTTCGGCGGGCCCGGATTTCCGGTAACTACAGGGTCCTTTTGGAGAAGCGTGGTTTCGACCGGCAACTCATCAGGGCCCAATGATCCGGGTGATCGGCGGTCTGCGTTTGATTTCACCTATCGCATTCCCGGGCTACAGGACTGGCTTACTGTCTACTGCGACAGCTTCGCTGACGATGAGCTTTTTCCTGTTGCCTATCCTACTCACAGTGCATGGGCGCCCGGCATTTATCTCCCCAAGCTACCGCACGTTCCGAAACTCGATTTGCGGGCTGAAGGAGTATTTACGCCCGAGCGACTCTTTCCGGGCTTCTTCTACTTCAACGTTCACTACTTGAACGGATATACCAATGGGCGCCAACTGATGGGCAGTTGGATCGGCAGACAAGGAAGCGGTTTCCAGGTCTGGAGTACCTACTGGTTTTCCGGGCGAAGCAAAGTTCAGGCCAGCTATCGCAGTGCATGGGTTGACCACAGCTTCCTGGAAGGGGGTTCGATAAAGGACGCCAGCATTTCCGCCGAGGTTCCTATTCGTCCCGACCTCCTGCTGCAAGCGAACGTGCAGTATGAGCGCTGGAACTTTCCGCTCCTCTCCACCGCGACCACGACAAACGTAAGTTCGACGGTGCAGGTAACGTTTACTCCGGGATGGAAGCGCCATTAATGGCAACTTTCAACGAGCAACTAGTGACGCACGACGACGCCCTGCACGTGGCCTCGGTTGTTGATTGGGCTCCTGCATGGGTGCCGAGACTCGCATTGCTGTGGGAGAAACGTACCATCGTGTTACGTGCTGCGCTTATTTCGCTGCTGGCGAGCATTGTCCTTGTGTTGTGCATTCCCAAACAGTACCAATCGCTTGCCCGAATCATGCCACCCGACCAGTCTGGCGGGCCCGCCGCTCTCATGGCCGCCCTTGTAGGAAAGGGCATGCCGACGGGAATGGGTGCGCTCGCCTCCAGTCTCTTCGGGATGCACAATTCTGGCGCATTATTTGTCGATCTTCTGCAGAGCCCGACCGTGCGAGGACACCTCGTGGAGCAGTTCGAGCTCCAGAGGGTCTACTGGAAGCGGTACAGCACTGACGCAGCGAAGAAGCTGGCCAAACGAACGGAGATCATTGAAGACCGGAAGAGCGGCGTAATTACCATCGTGGTTACTGACAATGATCGGCAGCGGGCGCGCGACATGACTCAGGCCTACCTTGAGCAATTGGACCAGTTGCTTACAAAGGTGAGTACATCTGCGGCCCGCCGGGAGCGGCAATTTATTGAGCAGCGACTGGTGACAGTGCAAGCCGAACTGCAAAAAGCCCAGGAGGATCTGAGCCGATTTTCCAGCAACAACGCTGCCTTGGACATTAAGGAACAAACTCGCGCCATGGTTGACGCCAGCGCCAGGCTTCAAGCGCAGATGATCGTCGCCCGCAGTGAAGTGGAGTCTTTGGAGCAGATCTACACGCCGGATAACGTTCGCGTGCGCGCGGCACGTGCGCGTGTGGCCGAGTTAGAGAGAGACCTGAAAAAGATGGGGGGACCTACAAACCTCGATACAAGCGACGATAGTCCGATAGAGGGCGAGCTATATCCACCGCTGCGCCAACTACCCATACTGGGGGTGCGCTGGGCAAACCTGTATCGTCGAGTGAAGGTACAGGAAAATGTCTTCGAAATGCTGACGGCGGAGTACGAATCGGCTCGTATAGAAGAAGCCAAGTCGATTCCCCGGGTCAGCGTCATCGATCCGCCGAGTTGGCCGGAGAAAAAATCGTTTCCGCCTCGCACCCTTCTCGTCATCGTCTTTACCGGACTCGGACTGGTGGGCACGTGTCTCACATTGCTGGCAGAGGACCGCTGGAAGCGAGTGTCTCCGCACGACCAAAGGAAGCTCCTTGCAGGTGAAGTACTCGGCACCATTACCCGCCGCATGCACAGGTTTGATGTCAAGAGCACGGTAAAACGACACTCAGCCTCATGAACCTTCGGCGCAAAGTACAAAGCATTCGCCATACGCTCAGAAGCTCGCGCGCAGCTAGGGCTGGTCTGCTGAATGGTGCTTTTGGTGTTGCCGATTATCTTGCGCAGCCACTGGGAATGCTGGTTGCCGCACCGCTGTTGATACGGAGCCTCGGAATTTCGCAGTACGGTGTTTGGATGGTGGCAAGTGCCTTGGTTGGCACCGGCAACATCCTCGCAGCAGGATTCGGTGAGGCTGCCGTGAAGCATCTCTCCGAATACCGGGGCCGCAACGATAGTGAAGGTATGGGGCAGGTAATGGGATCAGTGCTAACCATTAATCTGATGCTTGGCAGCCTCATTGCGTGCGCGCTGTGGGTGCTGGCGCCATATACAGTTCACATCATGAAAATCGATGCGGGCCTGCACAGCGTAGCAGTCGAGGCGTTCAGGATCGGAGCCGCAATTCTCATCACGCGCTCGATCGAGAGCATTTCTATAGGTGTTCTCCGGGCCTTCGAAAACTATCGAGCTGCCGTCCAAATTACTTCGATGATTCGATTGGTGACGATTGCGATTGCCGTGGTCCTCGCGATAAATACCCGCAGTATAGTTACCATCATGGCAGCTACGCTATGCTTATCCGGTTGCGGAGTGGCTCTACTTGCATTCTCAACCCACGTCAATATTGGCTCGGTACCACTGCTGCCATCCTGGAACACGGGAGCAGTGCGTTCGGTAATGTCTTTTGCGTGTTTTAGTTCGGTGCAGGGCCTATCCGGGGTCGCGTTTAACCAGGCCGACAGGCTCATCATAGGGGCACTGCTCGGCCCCCTGGAAGTTGGCTACTACAGCGTATGCGCGCAGGCCACACAGCCGATTCACGGGATAGTAGCCTCAGGCTTGCACTTTCTATTTCCTCACCTCAGCGCCCGCAGTAACAGTACAGCAAGGAGTGGTTTCAGGCGCATTGTAGTCAGTGCACTTTGGTGCAATGTAGCTGCCGTTACGCTGTTGTCGGTACCGATGGTCCTCTTCAGCAAGGGCCTTCTCTCGGCATGGATGGGATCCTCGTTTGCTGGGCACACATCCTCCCTTCTGGCGTTGCTGGCGCTCGCTTCCGGATTCCTGGCGCTCAATGTAACGCCTCACTACGCGCTCCTGGCCTTAGGGCATGTGCGTTACGTCACCGCCATAAATCTGGTGGCCGGGGTCGCCATGTTGGTAACCATGGCACTGCTGGTTCCGCGGTTCGGACTCGCTGGAGCAGCATTCGGCCGCCTGGTCTACGGACCAATAACGTGGCTGATGTATGTCAAGCTGAACAGCCTATTGCACAACTGTGACTATGACTATCTGCCATCCGTTCCGGGCTTGAGTGCGCCCGCGGGTGGAAACTAGACACGAACTCGTGAAGCTCGGATATCAACTGGGACGTTTCGCCCGAAAGCTCGATAGTGAACTGGGCGTGCGGGCATGGTTGCGCGGGGAGCCGCGTCCCCCGCGAGGAGGCTTTGATCTCGCCGGAGAAAAGATCATCGATTGGGGTTGGATATGCGCCAATCTTCCCGCTGGGCCGAGAAGAGCCCTTGAAATCGGTTGCGGAGAATCGCCCATCCTCCCCAATATGCTCGCCCGTAGCTATGACGTTACGTGCGTTGATCTCGATTCCGGGATCCTCAGTCAGTTGAACGGCTTCAACTTCATCGAAGGGGACTTCAACGATGTCGATCTTGTGCCTGAGTTTGACATCATCATAGCCTGCTCATCCCTGGAGCACTTCGGTCTGGCCGGCCGTTACGGCGCGGCCCCCGATCCTGACGCAGACTTGAAAGCCATGATGAAGATCGGCGCTCTCCTATCCCGCCAGGGAGAAGCGCTCGTCACTGTCCCGGTCGGCTGTGACACCGTTCACACTCCCTGGCACAGAGTCTACGGCAAAGAACGATTGCCGCGGATGCTCCACGGATTTGCCATCAAGCATTCCTGTTTTTGGACGAAGACGCCGTGGGGTCCTTGGTACGAAACTACTCTCAAGCATGCGCTTGAACATCCCGCCTCGATCCACCGCTACGCGTTGGGGCAATTTGTGCTCACACGCGACCGCTGATCCGAGCTGACACTGATGGCTAGTCTCGCTGGCAATTTGGCAGGCATAAAAGATGGCAAGTGGAGCAGCCTGGCTCTGTTAGCTGGTTGGCTGTTCGCCTTCCGCATCTGCATTACGCTGCTGTTCTTTCGTAGCGATCCGGAGGCGGGGACAACGGTGATACTTGCCGCCAGCATAGCATTATTCATAGCTAGTCTGGCTCGGTGGTTGATGATCGCCCCGATTTCTAGGCCAGACTGCAGCCTGTCAACGCCGATGAAATGGGTCATGTTCTACCTTGCTCTTGTCCTAGTCAGTTTGGCCTGGAGCTTGACGCACTCGATTACTGTCGCTCTCGCATACTGGCTGGCAATGGCGTCGGACGTAGGCACCATCGCGCTCCTCATTTCCGCCTCAACACACAATGGAGAGCTGGATGCTTTGTTGAGCGGATTTGTGATCGGCTCACTGATGGTAGCAGTCCTGGCGTGGCGATTGCCTGCCATGGCTGATCTGCGACTGGGGGATGAAGAACTGCTACATCCCAACGCGATTGGGTTCGAGTTTGCTTTGGCTGCACTCTGCTGTTTCTATCTTGCGAACAAGTACCGTTGGGCCAATTGGGCGGGGGCCGCCCTCGCGATAACCCTGCTGCGCACCCTAAGTAAGGCATCAATTGCGGCTTTCATAGCTGCCGCCGCCTACTACATGATCAGGGAGAGCACTCTGACAGCCAAGATTAAAGCCAGGATCGGCATTTGCGTTGGCATAGTACTCGCCGTTTCCTGGGGGCTTCTGGAAGCATACGCTGAGATATACAACCAAGGAACTCAGGCCGAGACTCTCAGCGGCAGAACCTGGATATGGGCTACATCGCTTGATATCGCAATGGAGAGACCATGGTTTGGCCACGGCTTCTACTCGTTTCGCTGGGTAGTGCCGCCATTCCATGATTTCGAGGCGTGGCAGGCCCACAATGAGCTGCTGCAGCAGTTCTTTTGCTATGGAGTCTTAGGCGTAATCGCAGTGGTAGGACTGTACTGGGCATTGTTCCGCCAACTGCGTCACACCCAACAAGCTAGGCTCGCAAGGCTGGGTACGGCATTGCTGTTGTTTGCACTGGTTCGCGGACTGGTTGACACCGAGCGCTTCGACCTCTCGTTCCCACTTTGGATAATGTCTGCGCTGTCACTCTCCATGTCCAGAGAGGACGCACTCCTCCCGAAAGCATGAGTAGACTGCCAGCCATTTCGATTATCACCCCTTCCTTCAATCAGGGTACCTTCATCCGTGAAGCCGTACTAAGTGTCCGGCAGCAGGGATATCCTAACTGCGAGCAACTGGTTATGGATGGGGGGTCGCACGACGGGACTGTTGCTGCCCTTCGGGAACTGTCGCAAGGAAACCAGATGACCCGCCTTCACTGGGTGTCAGAGCCGGACCACGGACAGGCGCACGCGCTCAACAAAGGGTTTGCGCGCGCAAATGGAGACATCATCGGATGGCTCAACTCCGATGACCGCTACCGGCCCGGTGCATTCGACTCTGTCGCCGCACTATTCGCGCAGCACCCCGACCTTGACGTGCTCTACGGTGACTATGCCTGGATGGATGCCGATGGCCGCATGCAGCGAGTGAGACGCGAAATTGAATTCAGCCCATTCATCTTGCTGTACCATCGGGTTCTCTACATTCCCACCACAGCAACCTTCTTCCGTCGGCGCATTTTGGATGAAGGCAACCTGCTCGATGAATCCCTGCACTACGCCATGGACTTCGAATTCTTCGTTCGCCTTTCGCGTCGCGGATACCGTTTCATGCATATGCGGCAGCTGTTAGCTGACTTTCGTCTGCACCAAGCAAGCAAGACCTGTAGCACTCCCGACAAGCAACTCCAGGAGCACAACCAGATCATGCGCCACTACTCGCCCGTGTCCGAGTATGTGAAGGGCGATCTCGCCCGAGACTTTGTCTTTAGCGTGTTAAGGGTCGCCGCCGGGGCACTGCGTTACTCGGAGAAGCTTGTAAGAGGCTGCTATTTTCCGCAGTCTCGTTCTCTCACTTCCGACTTGTAATTCTCAGCAGCTCATGCACGTTGTTATCAATGCGCTCTCGAGCACTACCTGCCCGTCGGGCATCTGCCGCCACGCGGCGAACCTCTGCCGATGCTTGACCGCCAGAAACGAGGTCTCGAAGATTAGCCTTCTGATCGGTGCGTGGCAGGCAGGCTACTTCGGGGCAGCGTTCGAAATCATAGATCCGAAGCTTGCTATTGTGCCGATTGAGATCACGAACCTCTCGTCCGCGCGGAATTTTTGGTACCTGTTTGGTCTTCCCCGGATAGTGAGCAGCCTTGCTGGCGATCTGGTTCATCTCTCGTTTCCCGTGCCGATTCTGCATAACCGGATCGCGGTCCCTGTTGTTACCACGTTGCACGATCTCTATCCCTACGATGTTCCGGAGAATTTCGGTTTCCCCAACGTGCTTGGTAATCGCATCTGTTTACGGCGATGCCTAAGCGGTTCGGACCTCGTAACGTGTGTGTCTGATTGCACGTTGGGCCGTCTTATAGCGCTATTCGGCGATGATGTTCGCAAAAAGGCGGTTCGTATTTACAACTGCGTCGAGTTCGCGAGTATTTGCAGCGTCCGCCGTCCCCAGCTGCCCGGTCTCGATCGGCGTTCATTCCTGCTTTGTGTTGCACAACATCGGCGTAATAAGAACCTTGAACTTTTACTGAAGGCGTTCGCACAACTGACAGCCAGTGGTGTGCTTGCCCGGGACACTGCGTTGCTTGTGGTCGGCCGACCCGGGCCGGAGACTGCCTCGATGAAGAAGACCATTAACCAACTCTCTCTCGAGGGGAGCGTCCTGCTTGTACACGGTGTCTCCGACAGCGAACTTGCGTGGCTCTACGCGAACTGCGATCTACTTCTTGCACCGTCAGCAGTAGAGGGCTTCGGATTGCCTGTAGTTGAGGCACTCCAATGTGGCGCACGCATCGTCTGCTCCGACCTTCCAGTGTTCCACGAGATGGGTGGCCCGGACTGCTCCTATTTCGATTTGAATGCTGCAAGCCCCGTAGATGCTTTGGCAATGGCGTGTGAGGTTGCATTGCGAAAGCCCCGGAGTATCAAGGTGCCCGACCCCCGATTCTCTGTTGAAGCAATTGGTTCCCAATACATAGCGGCGTATTCACAACTGCTCATGAACCCAATGTCGCGCGTTGAAGCTGGGGTCGGTATGGGGCTCACTCGTCAGCCTGCACAATTCCTATGATTATCCGAGGCAGCGCATACGCCAAAGTAAATGTGCTGGGGGTTGGAGTACACGCACTGTGCATGGCCACAGCGGTTGAAGCAATCGCCGAGGCTGTCACGTACCGCAAGAAGGGATATGTATGCGTTACCAGCGTACATGGCGTCATGGAAGCACGACGCGACCCTAATCTAGCCGCGATATTCCGAAACGCTTTTCTCGTGGTTCCCGATGGTATGCCCACCGTCTGGATGGGGCGTCTTCAGGGGCACTCGATCGAACGAGTCTTCGGTCCCGACCTGATGCTGGCTGTACTGCGGGAGCCTCGACTTCACGGCGCCAGGCACTACCTGTGTGGAGGCAATGAGGGCGTTGCGGAGCGCTTGCAGGAAGTGTTGATGAGCAAGTGTCCGGGCATCAGGATAGTTGGTACCTACTGTCCGCCGTTTCGGCCCCTGACTTGGGGCGAGGAGCATGCCTTGCTTATGGAGATCGACCGCTTGCGGCCGGACATCATTTGGGTGGGCCTCAGCACTCCTAAGCAGGAAAGATTCATGGCTGAATACCTGCCGAAGATGAAAGCTACGTTGATGATAGGCATAGGCGCCGCTTTCGACTTCCATACTGGCCGAATCAAGGACAGCCCTGACTGGGTGAAGCGCATAGGCCTGCAGTGGATGCACCGCCTGGTTCAGGAGCCATCGAGATTGTGGCGACGCTACTTATTCAACATTCCTCAGTTTATTTTCTATGCGGTCGTGCAGCTTGCCCGAGCAAAACAGTTCAGTGTCGACGGTCCATCCCCATCCGCCGATATCGATGCTGACAATTCGAGCCTGGAAAACTGCGGTCCGGCCCGGCGTAACCTGCGACTTCTTACATAACTATTCACATGACCACCTCGAATCCAGTAGTGCCGCGGATCGATACGCTTATAGGCTCGGTTTCGCGGGCCTGCAAAATTGCCGGAAAACAACACAGTGGCCGCGTAAACTTTTGGCGCCTTGCCGATACTGTCACCATTGCTCTAGCGGTGCTCGTCGCAGAGCGCATCCTCGCTGCCATATCCTCAGATGGTTCCCTGATCCGTCCCTTATTCGCGTGGACAGGACCGCTCGCCGTGGGAATGCTGTGCACGCTCCTATTTTCCAGCCTAGGCGTCTACTCTCATGCTTCAACTCCGCTCAACATTCACGAAACTGAGCAAATTCTACGCGGTATTAGCTCTGCCGCGCTCACGGCAGGACTTTTATGCCTGTACATCGACTATCGTCTCGAGGCGACTGTCTGTGGTTCCACCGCAGCCGCGCTGGCATTGCTGATGTTGCAGCGCTCGACTTCAAGGAAAATACTCAAGCGGAGGTTGCGCCGGGAGCGGATTCTTCTCTACATCGCTCAGCCCGATCGGGATGTGCTGCGCGATCTGAGCGACACTAAAAGTGCCTATGGAGAAATTGCTGGGCTCCTCTATAAGAATGAATCGGATCTCGAAGCGCTCAACGATCTCGACTGCGGTAACGCGAGCGAGTGGAAAGAGCTGCCAACAGTGGCCAAACGCAGCAACGCTTCGCGCTTGGTAGTCGTGGGGACGGAGTTTCCGGAGGAGTGCTCAAGCATTTGGCAAACATGCGAGTCTTTACAGCTTCGCTGTTCGTTCCTTCTCGACCCACGGGTACGGACCGCCCAATTGCAGTACGAATACCTCGATGACCTACCTGTCGCAACCATCGGCTGCCGCGCTGCTTTCGTGCCGTGGCTTGATTGGCAACGGGCGCTGGACTTGTTGCTGGGTTCAATCATCTTCATTGTCTCCCTGCCGTTCTCAGCAGTGATTTCCGCCCTGATCAGGTGGGATTCACCGGGGCCCGTTCTCTTCCGTCAGGAAAGAATAGGAGAAAACGGCCAGCCATTCGAGTTGTGGAAGTTTCGCACGATGCATGCAGATGCTCCCAAGTATCAGCGCTCGCCGGTCAGTGACTCTGATCCGCGGCTCACGAAGTGCGGTCGAATTCTTAGAAGACTAAGCCTGGACGAGCTGCCTCAATTAGTGAATGTCCTCAAGGGAGATATGAGCCTGGTAGGTCCCCGCCCGGAAATGCCCTTCATTGTCGATCAATATGGTGAGGTAGAACGCCAGCGATTACTCGTGCGGCCTGGCATCACCGGTCTTTGGCAGATTAGCCGCGCGCGCTCAATGCCCATACATCAGCGGCTTCAATACGACCTGTTTTACATCGAGCATCGCAGCATTTTTCTCGATGTAGCCATCCTGCTGCGTACAGCAACGGCAGTAATTAAAGGAGTCGGCGCAACATAGCTAAATACCCACGGGCCATCGACTGCCGCATCCCCGTCTCCGACTTCAAGAGTTTGTACCAACTTCATCGCGCAAGGAGAAGCACAAATGTCCGAATCTCGACCTCGTGTGTTAGTGACCGGCGCTGGAGGATTCATCGGTCATCATCTCGTCCGCTTCCTAATGGCGAAGGGATATTGGGTGAGAGGAGTCGATCTCAAGCATCCCGAATTCTGCGCTACCGCTGCTGACGAGTATTGGCTGCTTGACCTTCGCGAGCCCTCCAGTTGTTTGTTGGCGACGGCCGGTATCGACGATGTCTACGCTTTAGCGGCGGACATGGGCGGCATGGGATTCATTTCCTGCAACCATGCCCGAATACTACACAACAATGCCATGATTAATCTCGGCACCATGGAAGCCGCGAGGGTTAACCATGTGAAGCGATACCTGTTCACTTCTTCCGCATGCATTTACCCCGAGTACCGGCAGCAGGTACCGGATGTGGCTCCCCTCCGGGAAACAGATGCCTACCCCGCAGCTCCGCAGGATGCTTATGGTTGGGAAAAGATGATCACTGAGCATTTGTGCGCGCACTACCGTAGAGATTATGGGATTCAGACCCATATAGTTCGCTTCCATAATATATTCGGACCGTATGGAACCTGGGATGGCGGACGTGAAAAGGCACCTGCAGCTCTATGTCGAAAGATTGCCTACGCCAAGCTCACGGGTAATCGCCAGGTTGAGATATGGGGCGACGGAGAACAGACAAGGTCTTTCTGCTTTATCGACGACTGCGTGGAAGGTATTTACAAACTGATGATCTCTGATTTTGTGGAGCCCCTGAATCTTGGCCAGGACCGAATGGTCAGCATTAACCAGTTGGCGATGATGATTGCCAGCATTGCGGGTATTCGGATTAATAAGGTTCATATTCCGGGCCCGCAAGGAGTACGCGGCCGCAATTCCGACAATACGCTACTGAGAAGCGTGTTAAAGTGGGCGCCTTCAGTAAGCCTGGAGCAGGGATTGGCTATTACTTATCCTTGGATCGAGGAGCAGGTGCGGGCAACTTTGAGAAACGGGGCACAACCGCTTGAAACGGTTGAGGAGGCACAGACCTCTCTCCTGCGGAGTAGAGCGCGTTGACGGATATAGCATCGTTTCCATAACAATTACAGTGATAAGAATCTGACCTACAACGGAGACATATTGAATACTGCATCGAGACAAACATGCCGCAATATTAATTAACCCGAATGTCAGCCTGCTATCCCACGCATACTGTGTAGTCGTCTTCCCCCCCGTAACATTCACGAGGTTTCCTCAGCTGGCCCCCACAAATGATATTGCGTCTCATCTGTATTTGTAATGTTGGATACAAATATTTCACAACTCCTAGACATCTAGCTAGCAACTGCTGAACCGTTCTCCTATAGGCTGTGCTCGATCGAGCGGGGAGGGTTCCAAACGTGACACGCCGCACTGAACGTTTGCTGCAGTCGGCCAACACGGAAGCTACCGGCCAACACTTCTTCAGGAACTTATACAAAGCGTATAGCTGGTGGAAGCGCCGTGTTTACACGAACCCCGGCGCGCAACTGCAGAGTAGACGTAGGTTCGTGCTGCTGAGCTCTGCAACGTTGTTCGCAATTATCATTCTCAACTCGTCACTGTCGGGCCAGCAGTTGCAACGCATAAACGATGTCACTCCCGTGACTGGGGAGAGCTGGCTTACTCACTTGCAGAGACCTTTCAATGAAACCAGCATGGGCAAAACCGGCGACTTGGGTCCGGCGCCGGGCAATGATTCGCCGCGGTGGCAACCCAGCCTGTCGGCGCCCAAACTAGGTCAGACCGCGTCTTTGAGTGGATCAGACCTCTACCGGTTCAATTGCCGTGGCTGTCACGGCAAACAGGGACTGGGCGCTCCGCCCGAGATTCATTCCGTAATCAATCCTGTGCGCGCGACCTCAGCGGCCTTGGTAATCGAGCGGATGAGGAGCAATGGCCTGGACATTTCACGCGCCCAGGCCTTGCAAATGTCCAAGCAAGCACGTACCGCCATCCTGGACCGGCTCCATCATGGGGGCGAAAGCATGCCGGCGTTCGGTTATCTGCAGGACGCCGAAGTACGCGCACTCACAGGCTACCTCGAGAAATTGGCCGATGTGCCTGGACAACACGAGCACACCGTGCAGGAATCGCCATTGCGCATCGGCGAGTTGATTGTCAAATCAACATGCCACATTTGCCATAACGCAACCGGCGCTAATCCCAATCCTGAAGAGATCCTTCACGATGCCATTCCTCCGCTCGCCACTTTGACCAGTCGCACAAACGAGATCGACTTTATTCGCAAAGTGACACAGGGAGCGCCGATTCTGATGGGCACGCCTTCCATGCTCCAGAGGGGCCGAATGCCCGTCTTTTACTACCTGACCGCCGACGAAGCTGCTGATGTCTACTCGTACCTCATGGTGTATCCCCCGCAACCGACCCAGGAAAACCTCATCTCGGCGGCTGACGAGTATAGGCTGGCGACGCTGTCCGCGGGCGGTTTTCCCCTGGCCACACGCCCGCTAACAGAGTCGTTCGACGGAAAGTCGCTTCTGCTGGTCGTGGCTTTGGGCGGTCTTGTGAGTCTGCTCATCATGGCTGGGCTTGCGATCACGGTGAGTGAATTCAGACGCCTCTCTGCCGAAAGCGAAGTAGGACAGCCGATGCCGGAAAAACTTTTAGATCATGAATTGCAGATGTACTCAAAGTAACCTCGGGGAGATACTACTATGCGACTACTACGGTTCTGCGGTTTAAGTACGACTACAGCGTGGTTCGCAGGCATAGGCATTTATGTTTGCATGCCCTGCCTTGCTCATGCCATACCGGCCTTCGCCCGGCAATACGGCACCAGTTGCAGTACATGCCATATCGATTTTCCCAAGCTCAATGACTTTGGCAAGGCATTCAAGGATGCGGGTTTCAAGTTCCCCAAGGATGACCTATCAATGCTAAAGATTCCGCCGGTAATGCTGGGGGCACCGGCGAATGCAGAAGTCTGGCCAAAAGCCATTTGGCCTGGGACGATCCCCGGAATTCCGCCGATTGGGCTGCGCTACACCAACTACTTCCAGTACACAAGCGGCAGCCGAAACAACTTCAAGTCGTTGGCGCCGCCGGGAATGCCTGCGCCTTTCGTTCCGGCCACTGACTTCGAAACCGGCTTGTTCAGCATCTTCACGGCCGGAAATTTCGGCAGCGACATCGCCTTCTGGGTAAACGATGATCTCAGCGTAGCCGGAGCGAACTCGAATGGCGGCCTGGGCCAAGCCTATCTCAACTTCGTAGACATAGGGCGGTTGCTGAAGTTACCGAAATACGCGCTGAACTTGAAGGTCGGCCAATTTGAGCTAGCCATACCCTTCACGCAGGCGTTATCCGTATGGGTCAGTCCCTACGACATTTACACGCAGGCCAATATTGGGGTTGTGAATCCCGCATTTAGCCAGCAGTACATTACCAACAACTATCGGCTTGCCGGATCAGGACAGGGAATCGAATTCAGCGGTGGACGGCACACCGGCGGCTACAACTACTCAATCGCATTTATTGACCAAAATACCAGCGGCCCAGGGCAGAGTTCAAATCCAGGCAGTCCCTATGTACCACAAGCGCTCGGCAGCAACAACGGTGGCTTGGGAGTAGCTTCCGACGCCAATTTCAAGGACATATATACCAGCTTTAACTATCGCTTCAATCTAGAGAAAGACCAGGCGAGTCGCACTTCGATTCAGGCAGCTGGTTCAATGGGTCCGCGAGACCACACCTACGTCAATGTAGGTACATACTGGCTCTACGGACGGGCAGTTCAACGGTTATCCGGCCAGACCTTGGAGGGAGCCGCGACAGTCCTAACAGCTCGCGAGCCTTTCTATCGAGTAGGTGGTAATTTCACCTTTAACTATCGCTGTTGCTTGCAATTTAGCGGACTCTATATGTACGGGCACGACTACAACCTGCTGACGGTAGATGCGACAGGAACTCTCGTACCGCTGCCAGTAAATGGCGCCACCACCGTGGGGTTTGTGCACGGATCGCCGTCGACATTTAGTGGTGGTTTTGCCGATGTGGAATGGCTGGCTTATCCCTGGATGTACATCATGTTCCGATATGACGGAGTGAATTCCAATTCCGATTACCACAACGCACTAGTGCCGGGAGGGTTCACCGGACTGCCGTTCAACGGTGCCGCAAGTGCCACCAGGAATCGATTTACGCCGGCAGTGCAATTCCTGATTCATCCCAACATCAAAGCGGTTGCCGAGTACCAAATCAGGCCCTCGCAATCGGTCCAGATTGCAACGAACCCAATCAATGGTTTGCCTGTAGCAGTCAACTCGTTTCATACCAACACGCTGGTTCTGGGACTTGAGTTCGCCTACTAGCGTTACAACGCCGTCCAATCTTGAAAATGGGAGAAATTATGATCCGCCAATTCTCGCTTGCAATCGTGCCACTTGTATTCTTCGCAACCGTCGCGCATGCAGGAACCATTCAAGGCAAGATTTCCGGCGCCTCGGGACCTTCTGTTGTCTATGTGGACGCAATACAGGGCAAAACGTTTCCCCCTCCGACGGAGCACGCTTTGGTAACCCAACAGGGCCTGGCATTCCATCCGCAGCTCCTGGTTGTGCAAAGCGGAACAATCGTCGATTTCGAGAACGATGACTCGGTGCAGCACAATGTCTTCTGGCCGTCGGTCGGCGGCAATAAGAAAGAGAGTCACAACCTGGGGACTTGGCCGAAGGGAGATAAGCGCTCTTACAAGTTCACTGCGACCGGCGTTGTCCCTTTACTGTGCAATGTCCACCCTGAAATGTCAGGCTACATCGTGGTTAGTCCCACCCCGTATTACACGCAGGTTGACAATAGCGGCAATTATAGAATCGACAATGTACCAGACGGCAAATACCAAGTCGTAGCGTGGCATCAGGGAGAGAAACCTGAGTCAAAGCCGGTTACCGTCTCCGGCAGAGGCGAAGCCGATTTCACGTTTTCCAGGTGACACCAGGGCATGGCCGGAGACAAGGAGGATGCTGGGAATGAACAGGTTGGTTGTCGTGATTTTGTTTCTGGCATTGGTAGGTGCGCGTCCGCTTACGAGCCAGGTGCTTGCGCCCACCGAGATAATCGATCCTTCGGCTCGGCGACTTCAGCAGCGGCATTTTAAAACACTCATGGACATTGGTACCGAGATTGAAGGTCATCGTTTTCCATATCCCTTCTACCTGAGTCGCATTCTGGATGTTGACTTGAAGAAAATGCCGGAAATCGACCAGCGTTCCATTCGCTTCGATACCTATAACCACCGGGTAGTACTTGAAATCACAGGTAATTACTACGCTTCCTACTCAGGCCAGATGATGGAGGCGAACGCACGATTCAGGGAGACTTTTAAGGACGTAATAATGCCCGTTCTGAAAGCGGAAGTCGTTCATTTTCCCGATGACTCCGTATTCTCTGCCTATGCAATCGAGGTGTCGCATCATGTGCGGCAAACGGCGATGGGGATGGTGTCGGAAAACGCCGAAAACCTTACGGCGATTATTCCTGTCGCCGTCGCCCAGAAATTGGTGGACGCGACCAACGACGACCAGAAGCAGGCAGCCATTTTGGATTCGGAGTTATTCCTGAATGGTGAGCCGTACACGCTGTGGGTGAAAGACGGCGGTCCGCCGGATGACTGGAAGCTAGAGCACTCTCCGCCGGTAGCTCATAGGAGCAACGCGGCAGAAACCACGAGGGTTTCCTTGCCGACAGCTAATGGGGTTAGCTCGACAGTAGCAACCAGCTTGCTGAAACCCGCAAGCATGCCTGCTCGCATCCTTACGCCAGAGGCATTGAATGTGTTGCAGACTCAGAACCAAGCTGTCATCAACCGCATTGTGAGCGATTTGGACCACGAGGCCCATTTTTTACCGTATGCTGCGCCTCTCTTCGTCGGCTTTCGTCAGGGAGCTTACTTGCAATTGAGTCTTGCTACACCTCTGCATGCGACGGCTGAAACATCAAGGTACAAATTGGCTGCGCTCGCGTTCGATGAGCACATAGCAAATCTGGTTCGCCCAATACTGGACCTTCTGCCGGTAGAGGCTAGCTTTGACGGAGTAGCCTTCAGTACCATTCTCCGCCTGAGTGATGGTTCAGTGACGGAAGCGGTGGAGTTCTTTCTGCCCATTCGCACAATGCGGTGCTTTGCGGCGTACGATTGCACGGGACAACAACTGCTCGACTCGGGGACAATCCTGATCAACGGTGAGCGCGCTGCTCTCGACCTGGAAATTGCCGAAGGCAAGAATTGATGTGCATCGCTGTCTGTCCAAAAGGCGTGAAGGAGATTTGACCTGCGCAGCAGTCGCTATAACCTTTGCGGAGTTTGCCGAGCGATGGCAATCGATGCGCTTGGCTGCCCACAGGCCTTCAATAGAAATTATCGGGTGCCCAAGTGACTCCAGCAGTTCTCGCCGAATCTCCAACCAGCCAGGACGGAACTCGACAAGAACGATAGAGGTCATAAGCTGAAGTCCTGGTCGATCCTAGGCGGCGCGCGGGCATCTCACTCGGTTTCCTCAATTTCAAATTCCCAGGCACAGTACTTGCCTTCCTCGGCGTCCGGAGGACAATGAAGGCAGGTTGTGTGAATTCGAGGATCAATCGTTTGGGCAAACGTTTCGAACTCGGTTATTCCGACGCTTTTGCAGGGAAAATCACCTAGTCCTTTGCGCCTGCGCGTCTCCTGCACGCGGCAGACGTCCATGAAGAAGCGCAGCCGCTTGTGATCGTCGGACCATTCCATGCGCTGGGCGTTGATCAGGCTGTACATGCGCAGGCCGAGCGCTTTCTCTAGAGAGTCGAGGCCGCCGTTCTGTGGAATTCGAAAGGTTGTCATAATCCGGTGTGCTTCGGCGGCCGCAAAGCGCTCCCACGCGCGCTCATCCAACTCGATGGCCGGTTGCATTCCGAGGCGCTCTTCGGCAGCCAGAAACCAACAACCGTCGTGTGCCAGCCAGTTTTTGGCAAACATCTCCAGTGCGCGCAGCAGATCCTCGCGCGTCATCGATGAGAAGGCATTCTTGCACTGCTCAGTCATACTTTATTACCTCAGAACAGTTGGGACTACTGACCTTTGACGATCGTGTAATTGTTGATGGCATGCCCCAGGGTCCATACCGCGATGAGGAAGGAATTCGCGGGGAGATCGAGGCTAATTTCGTTCCCGGCTCGCGGCGCCCGGTTCCTGTTGTTGTCACCGCGCGGAATTGGCAAACAGGACACCTTGGGTTGGGTGGTATGTCTGAGTTTTTTCTTCCCGCATAAATGCGGGGACTCCCACCACAGCGCCACAACGGTTCGAATGCGGCCCCGGCTTAATTGTCGTTGTCAGCCTCGGACGTCCCAGCTCTCAGACGTTTCCTGTCGCTGTCGCGATCTGTACCGCCTCCGCCTGCGGTCCCAGCAGATATTCGTTAATGGCCTTCGCCGCTTTTCGCCCTGCGCCCATCGCCAGAATCACGGTCGCGCCGCCGGTTACGATGTCGCCGCCGGCAAAGACTCCGGGCTTCGACGTCGCAAGTGTGTCGTCGTTAGCGGAGATGTAGCCGCGCTTGGTCGTCGCCAACCCTGGAGTGGTTGACTGAATCAGCGGATTTGCCGTTGTGCCTGCGGCAATCACTGCCACCTGGCACTGGTGTACAAATTCCGAGCCCTTGATCGGTACCGGGCTGCGGCGGCCGGAGTCGTCGGGTTCGCCCAACTCCATACGAATGCAGCGAGCCGCGGTTAGGTTCCCCTTTTCGTCTCCCAGGAATTCCACCGGATTCACCAGCATTTCGAAGCGGACGCCCTCATCATGTGCGTGATGAACTTCTTCCACACGGGCGGGCATCTCGGCTTCCGTGCGGCGATAGAGAATGCTGGCCGTTTTCGCCCCGAGGCGGAGCGAGCTGCGGACTGCATCCATCGCGGTATTGCCGCCGCCGATCACCACCACGTCGCGGCCTTCGCAGGGATAGAGAGGCTCATCGTAGTCGGGGAATCGATAAGCCCGCATCAGGTTAACGCGGGTAAGAAATTCGTTCGCCGAGTAGATGCCGTTGAAATGCTCGCCCGGTACGTTAAGGAATCGAGGCAATCCCGCGCCGGTACCAATAAACACGGCGTCAAAACCTTCTTCCTGCATGAGTTCGTCAATCGTGACCGTCTTGCCCACTACCACATTGGTTTCGAACAGGACTCCGCGCTTGCGCAGGGTTTCGATCTCGAAGGCCACAATGTCTTTTGGCAGGCGAAATTCGGGAATACCATACACAAGCACGCCGCCCAACTCATGCAGGGCCTCAAACACGCGCACCTGATGTCCCATCTGGATCAGGTCACCCGCACAGGCCAGACCCGCAGGGCCGCTGCCCACAATCGCTACTCTCTTTCCCGAGGCAGGCTTGCTCTTGGGTAATCCAAACTGGCCGGAGCTGCGCTCCCAGTCGGCGACGAAGCGTTCCAGATACGCAATGCCGATGGGTTCGCCCTTCTTGCCTAGCACGCATCCTGATTCGCACTGATCTTCCACCGGACAGACACGGCCCGTAATCGCCGGCAGCGCATTGTCCTCGCGCACCTTGGAGGCGGCACTCAGATAGTCTCCCTTTACGATGAAATCCATGATGGCGCGCACATCCACGGCCACCGGACACTTCTGCATGCAGCCGGGTTTGTTGCACTCGATGCAGCGCAGCGATTCCTGATGGGCCTGCTCGGCGGTGAAGCCGGTGTTCACTTCCAGAAAGTTGCATGCCCGGACCTGTGCATCCTGTTCGGGCATGCGCTGACGGGGGATTTTGATGCGCTCTTTGTTGGGCAGAGGATTGTTGCTCATCACTTGACTCCTGCGATCTCGGCCGCGCAGGCCTGGTGGCTCGCGATGTTTTCGCGCAGCTTTTTCAGTTCAGCCTGAGGATCGGACTGCAACCGCTCGATGCTCTGTTTTTCCTGCTCGCGATACATGTTGTTGCGCTGGGTCAGGACGTCGAAGTTGACGCGGCTGGCATCGAACTCCGGCCCATCGACGCAGGCGAACTCGCTCTTGTTGTCGACCAGCACGCGGCAGCCACCGCACATGCCGGTGCCATCCACCATGATCGAATTCAGGCTGACCATGGTCTTGATCCGTTTGGGAGCGGTGACGTTCGCAACGGCACGCATCATCGGCACAGGTCCGACAGCAAGAACGTAGTTCAGGTCGCGACTGGCCAGCAACTCCTTCAGCTTGTCGGTGACCAACCCTTTGTCGCCGTAGCTGCCGTCGTCAGTCACGATGTACGTCTCGTCGCTGACTTCACGCACCTCCTGCTCCAGGCACAGCAGGTCCTTGCTGCGGGCGCCCACGATGGAGATGACCCTGTTCCCGGCGCGCTTCAGTTCGCGTGCGGTGGGATAAGCCATCGCCGTTCCCACGCTGCCGCTGACGACCACCGCGGTGCCGAAATTTTCGATTTCAGAAGGCTTACCGAGCGGGCCCACGACATCGAGAATTGAGTCGCCCGCCTCCAGCATGCTGAGCAGCATGGTGGTCTTGCCAATGGCCTGGACGACGATGGTAATAGTACCGGCTTCAGAACTGGCATCGGCGATGGTCAGCGGAATGCGCTCTCCGCTGTCATCGAGCCGAACGATGACAAACTGCCCAGGCTTCTGCTTGCGCGCGATACGCGGCGCCTTAACGACAAATAACTTGATGCCTCGCGCCAACGGGCGCGCTTCGACGATAGGAAACACGGTTCCCCTCCGTATTCGATTTTGCGGAGGGGCAACCGGCTAGTCTGTGGCGTACGTCACAAGCGCCGGGTCAGAGCGCACAAATGCTGAAAAAGCCTGCAAATTTTGACCAGCGGGCCGTTCAGTGTGGTTGAGCAAGGAAACACTCTCCCAAGCTGCTTAGCCGAAACGGAAAGGCTCGGAGGGTCGGCGCAGGACGGCTCTTCTCTTTCTGTACAAGTCAACCCATCCGAGCCGCCCTTACGACTGCGGCTCCGTCTTGCTTTCCACTTTCGTCGCGCCTTCGTCCGTCTTCTGCGCGCCCTTGTGTACGACCTTCTTGGTGGTGTCCTTGGTTGTGTGAGCGGTCTTCTTGGCTGCGGTCTCGGTGCCGTGGCCAACGTCCTTGGCTGCGTTCTTGGTTTCATGTCCAGCGTTCTTCATGTCGTGGCCGGCGGACTCTTGCGCAGCCGCAGCGCCGACCATAAGACCCAAGCTCAAAACTCCGCCCGTCAACAAGATCGCGATCTTCTTCATTCTTGTCGTCTCCTGATTGCGTAATGTGGTGTCCGTTATGGGATGCAGGTTTGGCGCATCGGGTACTCGCGGCTTGAGTGGCAACTAAAGTGGGCCGGTAGTGTTTGGACTGGCGGCAGCAGGACGGAAATCTGAATCCAACAGAGCGCAGACTGCCGCCGAGGATGGCAAACAACTCATGTCTCTAGCTTTCGAAGATTTTTTTGGTCCGGTTTCCGAGTACCCGGCAATTGTGCCTCGTCGTAGCTGGAGGTTCGTGTTCATCTTAATGTTGGCCGTCGGTGCCTCAGCCCAGCAGCCGGCCTTGTCGAACACGGGAGTGATCGCACCAGCGCTGTCTGTCACACTGCCCGACGCTCCCTCGAGTGGGAACGCGACTGAGTCCGATTCGTTCCTGAGCGAGTTAGGACATGGCGCACTGACCATCGGCAAGGATGAGCTGACATTCATCCAAGCGCCGCTTCAAAAGAAGAACCTGAAATGGGACCTGCTCTTCGCCGCTGTTACCGCGCCCCTCATTGCCACTGACGTCTCGGTACTGCACCAGGTGAATCCGGCTTGGCACGACAACAGCATCAACATCTCCAACGCGATGGTGTACTCGACTGCGGCTTCCGCCGGAGGGATTTTCGTCGCCGGACTTATCACGGACAATACCCACGCGAAAGACACCGGGGTGGCCGCTGCGCGAGGCGCCATCGACAGCGCCATCCTCTATGGCGGCCTCAAGTTGCTCTTTGCGCGGGAGCGTCCCTACTCCGCGAGAGGTGACGGCAGTTTCTTTTCCGGTAACTTTAGCAGCGGCTCGTTTCCCTCAGGCCACTCGGCACTCACCTGGACGCTCGCCTCAATAATTGCCCATGAGTATCCGAAGTGGCCGGTGGCCTTACTGATGTACAGCGTGGCTACCACCGCCAGCGCGACTCGCGTAACTGCGGGAGAACATTTCCCATCTGACGTTGTGGCAGGCGCAGCGTTTGGATACCTGATCGGGAGGTATGTTGCCAAGCAGGACAATCATCTTCCCACTCACCAGAAAAACAAGCTGACGCGAGTAGAAGATGCCGTTCTGTCGCACGTCAGCTTGGGCATGCAATAGAACCTCCAACCCCGGGCCGAGCCGAATGGTGCCGCAAAGGCCCTGCGCAAAAGTAAACAGCGGGGCAAGGTCCGCGCAGTTGGATTTAGTGGCCAGCAACACCTAGGTGCTGGGTCGCAATTTTCGCTGGATCACCACTAAAGGGCACCAAACCGCAAATGTCTCGTGTGTATAATCCGCTCCACTAGTCGAATAGTAGAAGGTGGGAAACATGGCCAAACGCAGCGTTTTGTCGTTCCTTGTCCTTTTGTTCACCGCCAACTTCGTGGCGGCACAAGCGACACTCAACCCGAAAAATCATCTTGCCAATGTGCAGGTCAATCACGTTTTCATCGTCATGGAGGAGAACCATGGCTGGAACAGCGTGTTCGGCAACCAGCAGATGCCTTATCTCAACAGCCTGATAAACAGTTATTCGGTTGCGCAGGGATACTTCGCGAATACGCATCCCTCGATCGGCAATTACTTCATGCTGACGACCGGGCAGATCATCACCAACAATGACGGCTACATGGGTACGGTCACGGTCGATAACGTCGTGCGTGACTTGATTGCTGCCGGAAAAACCTGGAAGGAATACTCCGAGTCCATTCCGTTTGTGGGATACACCGGCGGCGACAGCGGCTTGTATGCCGAGCGGCACAACCCGTGTTCTTATTTCTCTGACGTTCGCGGCGACCAGAACCAGATGCAGAACCTGGTTCCGTTCACTCAATTGGCCACGGACATTGCCAATCACACGCTGCCGAACTACGGGTTCATCGTTCCTAATCTGAACAACGACGCGCATAACGGAACGCTGGCGCAGGCCGATGCGTGGCTGCAAGCCAACATTCCTCAGTTGCTGAACAGTCCTGACTTCAACACTCCGGGCGGCGGTCTGTTGATCATCACCTTTGATGAGGCGGAGACCAGTGACAGGAATTTTGGCGGCGGCCACATCGTCTGGGTCGCCGTGGGGCCGGATGTTCGCCAGCAGTACCCTCCAAAGAAGTCAAAGTTCCCGGTGCAGTTGTATCAGCATCCCAGCACGCTGCGGTTCATGATGCAGTTGCTCGGTCTCTCGCAGTATCCCGGAGCTGCCGCAACGGCTCCTGATATGACGGAGTTCATCCTCGGCGACTAGATTTCGTCTACCCGTATACTGTTCGGGTGTTCCGCCTTTTCGTCCTCAACCTTGCATTGCTCTTCTGGCTTTCGGCCTCCGCTTTTGCAGCGGAGGCCTGCCACATTTCCCCTGCGAATCCAATCCAAGGCGACGTGGTCCGCCTGACTTGTAGCGATGAAACCGCGTCGGCTCGCATGGGCGAGCGAACCGTCCCTCTTTTCAAACAGGAGAGCGGAGACTGGTTGGGCCTGATGCCGATTACAGCAACCCACGCGCCGGGGCCCTCAGAGATCACGTTCTCGTCTCCCGCTCAAGCGCAGGAACAAAGTGTGAAGGTCACGGTGGTCGATGCGCATTTTGCGACGCAGAACGTGAACCTTGCGCCCGGCATTGCCAACCTGCACAACTCGCCGGAAGAGGTTGAGCTGCTGACGAGTTTTCGCCAGAACCTCACTGACACGCGCTACTGGCAGGACCGCTTCATCGAGCCTGTGGACGGATGCATGATTTCGCCCTTCGGTGTCCGCCGCTATCGCAATCACAAGCCCACCGGCGATTACCACGGCGGCGTCGACCTGCGCTCGGCGGCGGGAACTCCTGTGCGCGCGGCCGCGGACGGCCGGGTCAAGTTCGCCCAGCTAATTACGGTGCTCGGTAATACCGTCGGACTTGATCACGGGCAGGGCGTCGAAACTATTTACATGCACATGTCGAAGCTGGCGGTTGAGCCTGGCGCCTCGGTGAAGCAGGGAGATGTCCTGGGCTATGTCGGGACAACCGGACGCTCCAGCGGCCCGCACCTGCATTGGACGTTGTACGTCAACGCCGTGCAGGTCAATCCCGGGCAGTGGGTAAAGCTCACGCCGTGCGCTAAATAGCACTGCTGTCCACGCTGTGGATCAGAAGGTAACCCGCACGCCAAGCTGTGCTGCGAAAGGAATGCCGACCGTGGTGCCCGGTCCGAAGAAATCGCCGAGCGCTCCGGCGGGAACCAGAAACTGCTTTGAACTGGTAATCGGCACGCATCCGGTGGGGTAGCAGACCTGAGTAGCGTTCGACAGGTCGTTCACCGGATTGGGCAGCGCAGAGATGTCGGTCACGTAATTGGCGCCTGGGTTATTGCGATTGAACAAGTTGAAGAACTCGGCAAACGGATAGATTTGCCAGCGCTCTTTCACCTTGAAGGGGCGCGCCACCCGCAAGTCCACCTGGAAGTAAGGCGTGCCGCGGAATTGGTCCAGTGTGGTCTGGACGCCGTTGATCACCGCGCGATCGTTGCCTGGATCGCCGAGCCCATTCACATCAACCGGAGTGGTCAGCGTAATCGGCCGTGCGCCTTCGGCCTGGATCAACGTGGAGACTTGAAAGCCTCCCGGAACATAGAAGATCCCTGCCAGTGTAAAGCGGCTGCCGACATCCTCACCCGACGGCCCGTAATCTCCCGGTCCAAAGGCGTTCAGGGGATTGCAGACGCCGTTGACATAGTCAAACAGCTCGCCCAATATGCAACCCCAGGTATTGGCGCGCGAAAGTGTGTAGGTTGCGGTGAGGTTAAAGCGGCGGCTCACGTTCCCTTGCACCCGCAGCAGCAGCGCGTTGTAGGCGGAGCGATTGTCCGACTTGAATAGAGAAATGTCGGGCACATTCGCCGTCTGGGTATCCGGATCCTGCGCGAAGAGAGGAGAGAACAGCGTGGAACCCGCAATGTAGTCGTACCGGGCGTAGCTGTGAACTCCCTTTTCGTAAACGTAATCGCCGCTTAACGTCCAGTTCTTATGCCACAGATACTGGACTCCAACTGTCGCGTGGATGGCGTAGGGCGTGTGGTAGTTGGGATCGATCATAACGCCGGCGCCGCCATCCGCGGATCCGGGCAGGCAGCCGGGATCTCCGGGCATCGTGCAAGGCGCAAAAGCAGATGGTGTGTTCACGGCCTGGAATGCTGTAGCCCAGCCGTTTTGCGCCAGGTCGCTGTAGTACATCCCAAACCCTGCGCGGATCACGAGGTCTTCGGTGGCGTCAGGGGAATACGCAATTCCGATGCGCGGCGCGAATGCATGACGGTAGTCATGCGGCACGCCAGTCGGCAGCGGAAGCTGTAGTCCCTGCACCGTCTGGACCGCGGGATTGAATTGCTGGTTGACTCCATTAGCTTGGAATAATCCAAATGTCGTATCCCACCGCAGACCGTAGTTGATGGTCAGTTGCGGTGACACGCGCCATTGATCCATTGCATAAATGCCAAGGCGCTGAACATTCTGGTTGAAGCCGCCGTAGCCGGCGGGAGTGGACGTCGTCTGACAATCTGTGCCGTCGAATGGCGGGAGGCAGCTCAACTCCGCTGTGAGCTGGTCAGGATTTGTCAGGTAGAAGGTTGGGTTTTCCGTGAGCGTATAGAGCGTCTCCGCCTGGCCGGGGAATGACCCGCTCAACACCGGCTCGTGGATATAGTCCACGCCGAACTTCGGCGCGTGCCTGCCCACTGACCCGCTCACATCGTAGCGAAACTGATATTTCTCCTGGTTCCGAATGACGGGAAACGCCGTGATCGCGGTTACGAATTGGTTGTCACCATAAGTTTCGAAACCAGAGATGGTTTTCGAGGTGGAGCTGAACGGGAATGCCAAGGCGAATCCCAGATATCCGTTTCGATCTGCAGTCCCGTGAAGATAGCTCATGCCTACAGTGAGATTTCCAACCCATGAGGGGCTGAAGGTGAACGTATTGCTGATCACCGCATTCTGATAATTCGAATGCGTGGTTGCGCCGGTGGAGGGTAGCGTTGCCTGCTGTATCAGGGCATTGTTGGTTGTTGAGTTGTCCAGCGCATAGCGTATGAACCACTGCGAACGCTGCGACTGTGCCCAGTCAAAACGAATGTCGCCCAGATACGACTGATAGGGCACACGAACGTACGGTGGAACCGGGATGGAGCTGGTATTGGGGATCAGTCCCTCCTGCGCCAATTCATTGAGCGCGTTGAATTGAGTGAGGCTGTCGGGACTGTAGTTGATGCTGGCGTGTTCGTTCACCATCTCGAAGCCGGAGTAGATCCACAGCTTGTCTTTCACGATCGGGCCGCCGAGAGTGCCGACATAGTTCTGCCGCGAGAAGGGCTGTTTGGGTTCGGGCGCCGGATTCTCGATGGGGAAACGAGCGTTCAGGGCAGAAGCGCGTTCAAAGACGGCGAAATCGCCATGCCAATCGTTGGTACCGCTCTTGGTGCTGATGACAACGGCCCCAGCCGTCGTGCGTCCGATGTCGGCATTCTGTACCGAGGTCTGGAAGGCGAACTCGCGGACCACGTCGGGTGAGAAGTTCTGCAAGAAGCCGCCAATGTAGTCATCCGAGTTGTCGACGCCATCCACACTCAGGCTGTTGTTCAACCCTGAACTGCCACCGGTAGAAACGGCGGTGATACGTGCTTTGGTCGGATCGGAAGGCTCGACCGGCTCGGTCCCCGGTACCATGTAGGCGATGTTCGCAAAGCTACGAGCCGCTAGAGGAATCTCCTGCAGATCTTTGGTAGTCACGACACCACCGTTGACCGCATCCGTGGTATCGAGTGGTTCGGTTGTGATGGAGGACACCTCGCCCTTCACGTTGACCGTGGCTTGCACCGGCGCTGGACGCACCGTTACCAGCAGGTCGCGGGTTGTGGTCACCAGCACATTGACATTGGTTTCCGCCTTGGCAAAACCCTTGGCATCTACCACAATGTGGTAGCTTCCCGGACTCATGTCTGGGAAACGAAATTCTCCGGCCCTACCCGTCGTGGCTTGTCGCGAGACACCGGAGGCATTGGAAGTCGCCGTTACCGTGGCCGACCTTATGCGCGCGCCAGTGGCGTCCTGCACTTCACCCAACAGAGAGCCGGTCGCATTTTGCGCCGTGCCAGAGCCGGCGAGAAGCAGTAACAAAAGCGAAAAAGCAAGAGCCGCCTGTACAGCAGCGAATGTCTTTCGGGAGAGCATGAGTGGCCTCCATGCAGGGAACCGTGCCGATAACGCTAGTAGTCAAGCCTGAGTACTACCAGCGCTAGTAGGCGGAAAGGAGGAGGAGATTTTGTTGGTAGGCGGGTGGCCCAACCTTTCCGTATTACTCAAGCGATTCTTAAACCTGTGGGTGCCCCACTCCCTCGACTTCGCTCGGGACAGGCTCATGTCCCCTTCGGTTGGGGACAGGGTGGGAGAAAGGGCGCGCTGTCCAGGTCACAGCCTCATCTCTGCCACTGAGAGTAGAATGCGTGAATGCCGGTCAACCTCAAACGTTATCAGCAGGCTGGAACGCTTCACTTCATCACCTTCAGTTGCTATCGCCGGCTCCCTGGATTGAAAACTGCACATGCACGGCGCATCTTTGAGCAAACACTGGAACGGGCGGGGTGCCCCGACATTTCTGGCAGGTGTGCTATTACGATTTCAACGTGCGCACGGAGAAGAAGCGCATTGAGAAGAAGCTGAAGTATATGCACCGCAACCCGGTAAAGCGTGGATTGGTCACGAGGCCGGAAGACTGGGAGTGGAGCAGCTTTCGCCATTACTTAACCGGAGAAGAGGGCGTGGTCGAGATCGAGTCATGGTGGACAGGTCGGAGCAGGGAACGCATGGGCTTTCCGCTGCGGCTGACGATAAGGGAAGTGGACTCCCACCCTATCGTCCAAACGAAGGACGATAAGGATGGGGCACCCATCCCATAGAAAAAAGATGAATGTGTTCCGAGCGAAAGGGTGGGGCACGCATTATAGAAGGGCGCCCCTCTCGCGGTAGGCTGAGTTGCTGTGAGAAACAGTAACCACGCCAAGAGGAAAGGAACACCCTGATGAATAGCATCAAGTATGTCGGGCTGGATGTCCACCAGAGCGCCAGCGGCGACGGCGCTTCTCCGAATTACGGCCTGACTCCGGATGGCATGGGCAATTACTTTGGCGTCACACCGGTGGGCGGGACCTACGGACAAGGAGTGGTGTTTCAAATTACGCCTTGAAGAGCAGGCGACAGCACGAATAGGGCCAGCCTTGCTCATCGTTCTGAGGATGCTATGGCAGCGTGCTGTCCTGAAGATTTCTTTCAGCGCACTGGCCGGATCTTGAGCCCGAAGGGCGTGTGATGATAGCCCAGCGTGGAGCGCAGCGGAACGCAGGGTGAGGTTGGTCGGCGAGAGAGTCCCGTAGGGGACGGCACGAGGATTAGTTGCGATAAGGCCGATTACAACAGTATTCGCCCGATATCGCCATCATTGCGCCGGCTGATGGAAGGCGTACAGATTCCCGGTCTCAGATCCGACGTACACCACGCCGTCGGCAACTGCCGGCGAAGAATCGACAAAACTCACTGGGCCGTACTGCCAGAGGATCGCTCCGGAGGCGGCATCAAAGGCATACACGAATTGTTCGTCGGACCCTATATACACAACACCGTTGGCCACCATGGGCGACGAATTGATAATGTACCCGATCGGTTGCTTCCACACGAGTGCCCCGGTGGTGGCGTTCAAGCCATACACATTCCCGTCGAACGCGCCGATGTACACCACGCCGTTGGCTACCGCCGGCGACGAATTGACCTCGGTGTAGCCCGTGGTGAACTTCCACACCAGCGCTCCGGTGGCGGCGTTCAGCGCGTACACGTTCTGATCGCTGGACCCGATATACACCATACCGTTGACGACCGCGGGGGAAGATTCTATGAAAAACCCGGTCGTGTAGCTCCAGAGTAGTGCCCCGGTCGCTGCATTCAAGGCGTAGACGTTACTATCGGCAGACCCGACGTATACCAGGCCATTAGCCACCGCCGGTGAAGAATAGATACTACCCGCCGTGGTGTAACGCCACAGGAGTGTTCCGGTACCGGCGTTCAAGGCGTACACACCGCCGTCGAAGGATCCCACGTACACCACACCGTTGGCCACCGCAGGCGAGCTATAGACAGCGTCGCCGGTCTTGTACTTCCAGAGGAGCGCCCCAGAGGCGGCATTCAAGGCATACAGGTTGTCGTCGTCCGATCCGATGTACACCACACCGTTGGCCACATAGGGAGAGGACTCGACATAACTTCCCGTGGTGTAATTCCAGAGGACTGCTCCCGTACTGGCGTTCAAGGCGTACACATTATCGTTGAACGACCCGACGTACACGACGCCGTCAACCACCGCTGGTGAAGAAGTGATAGCGCTCCCCGTTTGGTGTTTCCAATCCAGAACCAGGTTGCCAACGTTTGTGGGGGTGAGAACGTTCTCGTAGGGGTTAAACCCAGTGTGCTGCGGGGTAAAGCGGAACTCCGGGGAATCGGTTTGTACAAGAAAAGGTAGCTGCGCCGACTTCTGTCCAACACGCTGTTGCGCGGTGATGGTGTGCTGGCCTGGCTGCGCAGTTGCCGGCACTTGGATCCGGGTAAAAGTAGCTCCGTTGGCAGTAATGACGCCATTGCCAAATGAGCCGTTCTTGTCAGTCGTGGTCGAGGCAAGCTTGCTGCTGTCGAAGTAGACGTCGATCGCTGTAAGAGGATCGAACCCGCTCCCCTGAAGCAGTACGTTACTGGTGGGCGGCCCCTGCTTGGGAAGCTCCCACATCTGAGGCGACTGTGGTGCACTCTCTTGAGCCGTCACTGTGTTCGAAGTCGAGGTTTGGGCCTGCGCCGCCGGGCTGCCGGCAAGCATGGGTACCAGAAGGGTCGCGAGGGTCGCGAGGTTTGTGAATTGTGTGAGCGTTATGATCTTCATCGGCTCCTCCTGGGGGATGTTGGAAAGGACCCGAGCGTTGGGACATCACCTCGGGCAGCGCCGCAATTATGCCTCGATTGCAGTAGACGGGCTACGGAAAAGCGATAATCCGTTCAAAAAACAAGCGTCTTGCCCTGCCCATCGAAGGATCCTCGGCTGGCATCACACGCCCGCCCTTGAGGCTTTGGTTCATCTGCAAACGGCCTTCGTACGGGATGAGCCCCCTTTGCATCCTCCGCCCCCATTTGCCATCCAATACACATAGTTGGATTTGGGGCGGAGGGCGGCCGTAACCGGCCGCTACTTCGTTGTAATACCGTCTTTTTCGCGGTATAGTTATCTGGGACTGTTGTGTTTTAAGGTTCCCCCGTCCGGCGGGGCGCCCGAGCATTTGGCGAAGCACATCGGTGGGCGATTGCCCACTTTTTATTTCCACCTGCAATTCGCTGATGTGGCGAGTACAGGCGGCTCCAAAAGCCTGATGCTCGGTTTGCGCGAACCCAGGGTATGGGCGCGGGGGCCAGTTTAGCCAGAGGAAGGTGAACCCCTCGGCAAGCAGTTCCCCAGGTTAGCCAAAGGAAGGCGAACCGGGGCACCGAGAAATGAATGGCAGCCGGTATCGACAAAGTTCGCGAAATTGCCCAGCGGGTGGCTGATTCCAGCGGCCTGGAGCTGGTCGATGTCGACCTGCGCGGCGGCGGCAAGGCCCGCACGTTGCGCATCTTCATCGATAAGCCGGGTGGAGTGACGCACGAAGACTGCTCCAATTTCAGCCGCGAAGCGGGAACGATTTTCGACGTGGAAGACGCGGTTCCGGGCGGGACGTACACCCTGGAGGTTTCCTCACCCGGGCTTGACCGGAAGCTGCTGAAGGCCAGCGACTACGAACGGTTCATGGGGAGCCTGGTCAAGGTGACGACCCGAGATCCGATCGCGGGCAATCGTCACTTCCAGGGGCGATTGAAGTCGTTCAGCAACGGCCTGCTTGAGCTGGAGCTGCTTCCGGACCGGAAGAAGAAGGACGAGACGGCGGACTCTGGGACGCACGTCGAGATCGAGCTGGGCAACGTCGAGAAGGCGAACCTGGTTCCTGAATTCTAGGTTTCGCTCCCGCTCATGCCAACTGAAGGAATGAGTGGGGCACCCGCAGTTTTAGTGATTGGGCAAGGTGGTGGCAGGGAATTATGGCGAGTGAACTCTACAACGTAATCGACGCGCTGAGCCGGGAGAAGGGCATTAATCCCGAGATCGTGGTCAGCGCGGTGGAAGATGCCATTGTTGTCGCCACGCGCAAGTATTACAAGACCCAGGAAACCCTGCGTGCCGAGCTGGACAAGGAAACCGGACAGATCCGCGCCTATGCGGTGAAGACGATCGTTGAATCCCCGGAACTGGTCGAAGATCCGAACCTGCAAATCGCAGTGGAAGACGCTCGGCGAATCGATCCCACGGCTGAAGTAGGTGGGGAGCTGCGCACCTATAAGCCGACTGACGTTCTGGGCCGCATCGCGGCGCAGCTTGCCAAGCAGGTGATCTTTCAGAAGGTCCGCGAGGCAGAGCGCGACACCGTTTACAACGAATACATCGGGCGCGTCGGCGAGGTCATCAATGCCACCATCAAGCGGCAGGAAGGCCAGGACGTAATTGTCGACATCGGCAAGGCCGAGGCCCGCATGCCCAAGAAAGAGCAGTCGCGGCTGGAATCGTTTGCCCCCGGCGAGCGCGCCCGGGTCGTCATTTCGCGAGTCGAGAAAGCTTCCAAGGGTCCGCAGGTGGTGGTCTCGCGTGCGGTGCCGGAGCTGGTTTCTCACCTGTTCCAGACCGAAGTGCCGGAGATTTACGACAACACTGTCGTCATCCGCGCCATTGCGCGTGAGGCCGGCGAGCGCACCAAGATCGCGGTGATGTCCAAGGACAAGGATGTTGATCCTGTCGGAGCCTGCGTCGGAATGAAAGGCATGCGGGTGCAGTCGATCATTCGCGAGTTACGGGGCGAGAAGATCGACATCATCGAGTATCAGGAAGATCCCGTCAGCTTCGCCGAAAAGGCGCTCCAGCCCGCGAAGGTAAGCCGCGTCACCATCCTCGAAGGACAAGAGAAACACCTCGAAGTGATTGTCGACGACAGCCAGCTCTCGCTTGCGATCGGCAAGAAGGGCCAGAACGTTCGGCTGGCAGCCAAGCTGCTGGGCTGGAAGATCGACATCAAGAGCGAGGAAGAGAAGCGGCAGGAAGTCGAGGAGGCGATGTCCGGGCTCATGACCCAGCAGGTCACGCCTCTGGAGAGTGTCCCGGATTTGGAGGAGGGAATCGTCGAGAAGCTGCATGCCGCGGGCATCACCAGCGTGGAAGCGCTGGCCGACATGACGCCGGAGCAACTCGAGGAAGTTCCTGGAATCGGCCCGAAGACGGTGGAGAAGATCAGTATCGCGGTAAACAACTACTTCTCCGCACTGGATGCCGCAGCAGCAGCCGAAGTCACTCCCGAAGCGGAAGCCACGGGAGAGGCTGCTCAGGAAGCGGAAGCCTTGGCCGCAGCCGGTCCCGACGCTGACGAAGAAGTCGTGCCGGACGAGCCTACGCCGGGCGAGGGTCTGGCTGGAAGCGACGAGAATCCGCTGCCCGAAGACGAGATGCTGGAAGGCGGCGGCGACGAGAGCGCAGAAGGCCCGGATTCCGCCGGCATGTCCGGCGATACCGAGGGTCTGTCCGATGAGGCTGAGGCCGGTGACGAAAGCGTGGAAGAGCTGGTCGAGGACGGGCAGTACTTCGAGGCCGAAGTTGTCGACGGAATTGAGAATGCTCCGCTGGCCGATGAAGGCGAAGTCGTAGTCCATGAGCGGCCGGAGACGCCCATGGATCGCGAGGACATCTCTGACGAGGAGCTGCCCGGACCGAAGAAGACAGGGCTGAGCGACTAGTCGCAATTAGAAGTTGCCCGATTTGCGGTTCCCGCCGCAGGTCGGAGGAAATTACGGTGAGGATGCTATGACGGCATAACAGGGACGGAAACAAATCGGAGGAATCACGGCGGATGCATCAGCAGCAAAAAATCAGAATTAATGACCTGGCACGGGAACTTGAGGTAAAGAGCAAAGTGATCCTCGACATCCTGGGTAAGGTCGGCGTTGCCGAGAAGAAAACGCACTCGAGCTCCATCGAGGTCGATGAAGCCGAGAAGGTTAAGCAGTATTACCAGCAGCACGGCGAACCTGGGGCCACGCGCAGCTCGCGCAGCAGTGCGCCCGTGGATGAGTTCAGGCAGAAGATCGACCTGTCGCACATCTCCAAACCCGGCGACGTGCTGAAGGCGATTACGCAGAAGGCCCAACCGCAAGTGTCGCCTCGTCCGTCCGTTCCAGTTGCTCCGCAGCCGCCTCGACAAAGCTGTGGCTCCGCCTTCGGCGGTTTCGGCCAAGCCGCACGCTCCGACAGCGCCGGTCGCCAGCACTTCGCCGTCAGTTGCGCCAGTCGAGCCCAAGCCGGCTCCGCGATTCATTACGCCGCAATCGGTAGCTCGTCCTCCAGCGGCAATCTTTATTCCGCCGAAGGCTACGCCGCCCGCCGCCCCGGTACAGTCCGCGATAGCGGTGAAGCCATCCGAGCCGGTCATAGAAGACCAAATCGCCGTCACTGAGCCAGATGTCGCAGCCGAAGCAACGCCGACCGCGGAAGCCGGCCAGTTCTCCGGCGAAGCGGCATCGTCCGCGCCGGTGGCCGCTTCCACTCCGGCAGTTCCGCCGCCGGCTACTCGCGTTCCGCCCCCAACGGTGCGGCCAGGATCGGTGATGTCGCCCGACCAGGTTACGCCACGACCGGCTGCGCCTCCGACCGTTCGTCCCGGCCAGCCGATTGGCGGCCCACAGCGCCGTTTGATCGTTCCGCAGACCGGCCCGCGTCCCGTGTACACTGCGCCGCCGCCGCCACCAATGGCTCCCCGGCCAACGGCTAGTGCGGGCACCGGTGCTCCTCCCCGCGGTGCGATGCCGGAGCGTGGCAAGCCGATTTTCCAGCGCCCGCGTCCTGGTGCTCCCATGCAGGGCGGCGCTCCCACGGGCCGTCCACCGATGCGTCCCGGCGAGCGTCGTGGACCACATCCGACACGCACTGGCGCGCCGGGAATGCGTCCTCCGTTTGGAGGCGGCCCAGGGGTTGGAGCTCCTCCGCCGCCAACCGGTCAACGTCCGCAGGGGCGTCCCGGACGGCCGGGACAGCGTTATGTTCCACGGGGCGTGAAGGAAGGCCCGATGAAGGGCTTCGTTCCGCCGCCGCGCTTGTCATTATCGAGCGAGCCGCTGCCCATCACGCGAGCCATCACCATCTCGGAAGGCATCAGCGTGAAGGACCTGGCGGAGAAACTTGGCATTCGTGCCAAGGACCTCATCGCCCGCCTGCTGGCGCGTGGTGTGTTCGCCACAGTCAATCAGACGCTCGACGCTGATCTGGCCACCGATATGGCGCGTCACTTCGGCGCAACCACGGACGTCATTACCTTTGAAGAGCAGTTGGCGCAGGAGAACGTGCCTGCCGACAGCGCCAGCGATGACGCGAGCCAGGCCGTGCCGCGCCCGCCGGTAGTCACCATCATGGGCCACGTCGATCATGGCAAGACCAGCCTGCTCGACGCGATCCGCTCAACCAATGTCGCCGGCGGTGAAGCTGGTGGAATCACGCAGCACATCGGCGCTTACAAGGTCGTCGATTACCGATACCAATTCTCCGGCTTATGGCCGCGAGATTGTGTTCCTCGATACCCCAGGCCACGAGGCGTTTACCCGCATGCGTGCCCGCGGATCGAAAGTCACCGACATCGTGGTTCTGGTTGTGGCCGCCGATGACGGCGTGATGCCGCAAACGCTGGAAGCCATCGACCACGCTACTGCGGCCAAGGTGCCGATCATCGTCGCGGTCAATAAGATCGATAAGCCTGATGCGCTACCCGACAGGGTGAAGAAGCAGCTTGCCGATCGTGGGCTGATGCCGGAAGACTGGGGCGGCACGACCGTGTTCGTGGACGTCTCGGCGAAGCAGAAGACCAACCTCAACCTGCTGATGGAGATGATCTGCCTGGTTGCCGACTTGCAGGACCTGAAGGCAACGCCCGATCGTCCGGCAACTGGAACGGTTCTGGAAGCCAAGCTCGATCGCGGTCGCGGTCCGGTTGCAACCGTACTGGTACAGAATGGGACCCTGCACACCGGCGACAACTTCGTGCTGGGCAATGTATTCGGCAAGGTCCGCGCTATGTTTAACGATCGTGGTGCGGCCATGGACGCCGCTCCTCCGGCTACTCCGGTCGAGATACTCGGTCTGGAAGGATTGCCGCAGGCCGGCGACCAGCTCGTAGCGGTTGCCGATCGGGAGAAGGCGCGCGACATCTCCGAATACCGCGAGCAGAAGGCGCGCGAGGCGCAACTGGCAAAGAGTTCGCGCGTGTCGCTGGAAGGCCTGGCGGAGCAGTTGAAATCGGCAGGCACCAAGGAACTGCCCATCATTCTGAAGGGCGACGTCGGCGGCTCCATCGAAGTGCTTGAGCGATCTGTTGACCAAGATGTCGAACGACAAGGTCAAGATCAACATCATGCGCGCCAGCGTCGGCGCCATAACGGAAAGCGATGTGCTGCTGGCTTCGGCGTCGAACGCCATCATCATCGGCTTCAACGTGCGGCCCGAGCGCAAGGCGCAGGAGATGGCGGAGCAGGAAAACGTGGATATCCGCCTGCACTCGATTATTTACGAGCTGCAGGATGAGATTAAGCGTGCCATGACCGGCATGCTCGAGCCGGTGATCAAGGAGACCTATCTGGGACGGGCAGATGTGCGCGATACCTTCCGCATCCCGAAGGTCGGTACTGTGGCCGGCTGCTACGTTTCGGATGGCATTATCAAGCGTGACTCGGAAGTTCGCCTGTTGCGCGACATGGTAGTGATCTTCAAGGGCAAGGTTGGCTCGCTTCGCCGCTTCAAGGAAGATGCCAGCGAGGTGCGCAACGGGATGGAGTGCGGCATTTCGATCGCGAACTACGGCGACATCAAGGTTGGAGACGTGATCGAGGCCTTCGTCACTGAGCGCGTCGCGGCCGAGGCGATGGTGTAGATCGACGCGTGTGGAGCGTACCTTCGGGCGGGCCTTACAGCGGTGGAAGCCCCCGGCTTTAGCCGGGGGAACAGCCGCATAATTGATCGGGGCTTTAGCCCGGGCCTTTCCGACGCTAAAGCGCGCGGAAAATATTGCTTCCATTTCCCACGCATAAATGCGTGGGCTTCCACCTGATACATGATCGCCTACCTTACGCTGGAGATTCGCATTGAAGCAGCGCATTCGCTGAAAGACAAGCGCCAAGTAGTCCGCAGCGTGAAGGACGGCTTGCGTTCGCACTTCAATGTCGCCGTAGCGGAGATTGATCCCAGCGATGCATGGCAACGCGCCACGTTGGGAGTGGTTGGCATCTCGAGTTCCCGCTCCTACCTCGAAGAATTAATGCGTAACGTCGAACGCCACGCCGTTCGGGTAGCGAACAATAGCGGTGGGGACGTCGTCGATTCGTTCCTCGATCTTTTCACCGAGGCAGAAATTGGCGGGCGGGCGACCTAACTTTCGTGATTCCGGTCACCAATTCTGTGGCGAAATAGGCGTATGCTCTTACGTTCGCCTGTTGCAGCAGCAGTAACGAGTAAAGATGGAGAACAGGGGACAAAAACACCTCCGTGAGCGTCGCGGTGTGGCGCTGCGGGAAGAGATTGCCACGCTGGTCGAGGGCGAACTCGAAGATCCGCGCATCGGCCTGGTTGCGGTGAACGAAGTGCAAATGACACCGGATGGCAAAACCGCGCGCGTCTTTGTTCAGGTGGACGGCGATGATAAGGCGGCGGCCGAGAGCATGGAAGGACTGGCCGCCTCGGCTGGCTACATCAAGCATCAACTCGTCGCCAACCTGAGATTGCGCCACTCACCGGAACTCATATTCATACTTGACCGGTCGGAGCAACACGGTAATCGTATTGAAGAGCTGCTTACGAGGATCAAGAAGAGGAAGCGCTAGCTGGGCTCATAATCTGGGATGCTGGACGAAGTCCTAAATCAGATCGGGAGACGAAATCGGTTTCTCCTAACATCGCACGCGCGGCCAGACGGCGATGCCGTTGGTTCGACCCTCGCCTGCGCCCAGATCTTGCGCAGCATGGGCAAGGAAGCTTCGGTGGTGCTGAGCGATGGCGTCCCCGTCATCTATCGCCGCCTGCCCTTCAGCGATTCCGTTCTCCAAAGTACCGACGAAGCTCCCGACGCTGAGGCCGCCATTATTCTTGAGTGTGACGGCGTGGCCCGCACCAGGCTCAGCGGACTGGAGGGCCATTACCTGATTAACATCGACCACCACGCAACCGCGCGGCCTTTTGCCGATATCAACTGGATTGACACCAACGCCTGCGCCACCGCCGAGATGATCTTCCTGCTCGCCAGGCGGGCCGGGGTGAAACTCTCGCCGGAAGTTGCGACCTGTCTCTATACTGCCGTGCTCACCGATACGGGCTCGTTCTGTTTCCCTGGTACGACTGCCCGGACATTCGAATTGGCGGAAGAACTGGTACGTTGTGGGGCCGACCCGGTGCATATCGCGCACAATGTGTATTTCTCCGCCGCACTGTCCAAGATGCGGCTGCTGGGCTGGGCCCTCACCACCCTACATCGCGAAGGCAAGCTGGTGTGGATGCATGTCACGCAGGAGATGATGGAGCGCTGTGACGCGACCGAGGAAGACTGCGAAGGGCTGGTCAATTACGCGCTTGCCATCGGAGGCATTGAGGTCGCGCTGTTCTTCCGTGAGTTGCCCAGCGGGGACTTCCGCGTGAGCCTGCGAAGCAAGGGCAACGTGAATGTTGCTGCGGTGGCCGAGTCCTTCGGAGGCGGCGGTCACGAATGCGCCAGCGGTTGCGCGGTAAAGGGTCCACTTCCTAACGCTCTGGAGCAGGTGCTCGGCCAGTTTCGAGTTCGCGGTTACGACTTGAAGGTGCACTAGCTATCGCCGCCCGTCGCAAGAGTTTCATCCCTGCCGCCACGAGCGATCGTCTTCGCCGCTCGACCGACCTTCTCACCCTCATCGTGGTGTGCGTATTCCTCTTCCTTTCCGCCTCGATTCCGCATTTCCTCGGAGAGACGGTTGGCCTGGTGGGCGCCGACGAACCGCGCTACGCGCAGGTGGCGCGCGAGATGCTGCAGCGCCACGACTGGGTAACTCCCACGTTGTGGGGTAAGCCCTGGCTGGAAAAGCCGCCACTCTACTACTGGCTGACGGCCGTCGCTTACAAGGCGGCCGGCGGGGTCCATGACTGGGCAGCGCGCCTGCCTTCCGTCCTGCTGACCGTGCTCATGGTCTTCTTCATCTACTTCTGGGCGCGACGGTTCTATCGCGGCATGCAGCTGGACGCTGCCCTGATCACCGCCGGCTCGGCCATGGTGATTGGCTTTTCGCGCGGAGCCAGCATGGATATGCCGCTTACCGCGACCTTCACCATGGCGATGCTGTCGTGGTTCGCGTGGTACAAGCAGCGAAACCGCCTCTGGCTGCTGGCGTTTTACTTCCTTCTCGGATTCAGCAACCCTGGCGAAAGGGCCGGTCGCGGTATTTCTGGCAGCCGTCATCATCGCCATCTTCATCGCCCTTCGCCGTGATTGGAAGCTGCTGTTGCAGACCTTGTGGCCTGCTGGCGTATTGCTGTTCCTGGTCGTGGCGCTGCCGTGGTACGTCGCGGTGCAGAGAGCGAATCCAGACTTCCTCCACGTCTTCATCTTTCAGCAGAATCTGGCGCGCTACACCTCCGACCTGTATCGCCATTCGCAGCCCTTCTGGTTCTACCTGCCGGTGGTGTTGCTGGGACTGGTCCCATGGGTCGCATTCGTCGTCGCGGCTACAGTCGATGCCATTCGCGATTGGAGCTACTCGGTCGAACAGCCTGCGGGCGAGCACGATTTACGCACCTTCCTCGCCATCTGGTTCCTGTTCCCCATCATCTTTTTTTCGGTTTCGCAGTCGAAGCTGCCGGGCTATATCCTGCCGGCGATTCCGGCGGGAACTATACTCCTGGCCGACTTCATACGCCGCCGCGAAGAGCAGGGCGACAAGCCGGCCCTGTGGCTGATCCTGCTGCATGCCGCCGTATCGGCCGCGCTGCTGATCGCCGCTTTGGTCGTACCGTTCAAGCTGTTGCGATTGCCGCTTCCGACTGCGGTGCTGATTGTTGCCGCGCTACTCGCCGTGTGTGCTTTCGCCATGTTCGTGGCAACGCTTCTCACCAGCGGCTACCGCGTGCTGCGCTTCACGACCCTGGTGCCGGTGGTGATCGCCTTCGCGATGGTTCTTCGCGGGACAGCTCCCATAATTGAAGCTTTAGAGTCGGCACGTCCGGTGCAGGCAGCGTTGCAGGTCACTGCGCTTGGCCAGTTGCCTGACATCGCGGTATACGACGTGCCGCGCGCCATCGAGTATGGCTTGGGCTTCTATCGCAATCACTTCATCGCGAACTATGGCAGGAACGAAATCCCCGACAAGACTCATATAGTTGTAGCCTCGGCTGGAACGGAGAAGGAGCTTGAATACCGGCTCCCACAGCGCCGAGTTACCCGTATTGGAGGCTGGGCACCGCAGCACCTGGACTTTTATCTGGTTGCCGCGAAGCCGACGGAGCCATAATCGTGGAAATCCTCGATCTCAGGCATTTCGCATCATCGGACCTGCAATCGCTGCTCGACGACGAGGTCGCAACCTGGGGCGGCACGCTTTGCTGGGATTACCGCAGCTCCGCGGAAATGATCTTCCGCTACGTCGATGCCAAGATTTTGCCGGGATATGCTGCGGTCGATCGCGGCAGCATCATCGGTTATTCCTTCTTCGTATACGAAGGCAGCAAGGGAGTCATCGGCGACCTCTTCGTTTCTCCCTCGCGCCCAGATGCTCGCGAAATTGAAGTCCGGATGCTGGAGCACGTCATCGATACCCTGCAAGGGTCGCCGGGCGTGCATCGCATCGAAGCGCAGTTACTCACCCACTCCAGCGGAGAGCTTGCGGCATCCCTTCCTCTCCAACGGATTTCAGCGCTATCGCCGGCTGTTCCTGTCGTTGCAGCTCACCGGCGCGGATGCACCGTCGCTTCCGTCGGCTCGTCCGCTGAATGATGTTCAGATTCGCCGCTGGACGGAGCAGGACTACCAGACCGCCGCCGGCCTCATCACCGCTGCCTATCGCGCCCACATCGATTCGGAGATCAACGATCAATATCGCACCAACGCCGGCTCCATGCGGTTTCTCAACAACATCGTGCGCTTTCCCGGTTGCGGCGTCTTTGATAACGACTCCTCCTTTGTCGCGATTCACAAGCCGTCGCGTGCGCTCATCGGGCTCATCCTCTGTTCCCGCATCCGTCACGACGTCGGACACATCACGCAAGTGTGTCTCTTGCCCGAGCATCGCGGTCTGGGCATCGGCGAGAGACTCATCGCGGCCAGCCACCAGGCGCTGAGCGCCCGTAATGTGTCCCAACTCTCGCTGACCGTTACGGAAGCAAATCGTAATGCCGTTGAGCTGTATCGCAAGATGGGCTTCGAGGAGAAGCGCGTCTTCGATGCCTTTGTGTGGGAAGGCTAAGTTATTGAACAGGCTAAACTTCCTGTCAAGTGGCGCTAAGTTGATGGCAAGTCGGTTCCACTGGAAAGAATCCCAAACTGGCACCTTTTGGCGTAGCAGCAATCCTGCACCCCGGAGTATGATGTTGCTCCCTGCAAAGGGCTCTGTTTCAGGCGTGCATTCAAGGAGGAAACGAATGAAACGGCTCGCGATTCTGTGCGTTGCGTTGGCCTGCGTGTTGTCCACAGCAGCCTTCGCCGACACCCTGTTTCTCACACCGCCCACGGGTAACGCTCTCGGCTATGGGGCCGGCGGCACCCGCGGCGACTACGTCACCATGACCGGTAATTTCACTCTGTCATCGATCGGCATTCAGGGCCAGATCGACAACGGCGCGACCGAAACCTTCAATGCCTACGTCTACGACGGAACCGGCACCACGCAGTTGGCGGTCGGTTCCGATATGACGTTCACCGGCAACGGTGTAGAGCAGTTCTACAACCTGCCGATCAACTTCACGCTGCTGTCGGGTCAGAGCTATGACATCGGTATCGATTTCCATAGCTTCAACGACCCGCACTGGCAGGTCCACTTCTACTTCTTCGATGCCGGCAGCAATCAGCCGTTCAACGTCGGCCCCTTTACCGTTACCGACGGTGAAGAGAGCCATTGCGGCGCTTGCAACGTCTTCGCTCCCAACCTTGAAGTTCAGGGCAGCGGCGTTCCGGAACCCGGAACGATCGTAATGCTGGGCACGGGAATCCTCGGCTTGGCCGGAACCCTGCGCCGCAAACTGTTCTAACCCGCAACCTGATTGTTTGGAAATAAGGCCGACCGAGATGGCGGCCTTGTTTTTTGGTGCGGAGTTACCAGCGAAAGCCTATGGGGTGGAGCACGCCTTCACGCCTTGACAGCCTGTGAAGCCGTCGTGAATTGGCCCCTTCCGAAAAATCTGTTTCGCAGGCGGCCCAACGGATTCCTCAACAGAATCGGCATAGGGGGGAGAGTCGCCTCTCCTCCCCTGCCACACCACCAGGACATGCGGGTCCGCATCCGGCGGTTCGATAGGTTGCTCCCACCGGTCAACGGGTGGGCCGGACGTTCGTGGGTTTGGGGACGCCGTGTGGGTTTCACTTCTCGGGTTAGCATCCTTTGCGGCTTCACCGCGCCGTGCCTACCCCAGGCCCGCCGAAGCGGGATGGCTAGTGCACTACCCTCATCGAGACCCAAGCACTACTAACCCTTCCTATCGTTTGGGCCTTCCTCACTCGCGTGAGTACTACGCCCTCTGCTGACTTCTGCCGGGCGGTCAGAACACCTTACGATGCCCCCAGTCACGATTCCGTGACGCACAGCAGATCTCCCGTGATAAGCTCGACCGCCTTCCACGCACGACCGCCGGATTTACCACCAGTGCCCTTGATGGATATGGGCTTCGCGGTTTCTTGCCCGCTCGCCCGGCACCGTAGGCCTCATCATCCGGTTTTTGTTCATCGGCCCGCGTATTTGGCCCACGCTTCCTTCAGACCCCACCTCGCGATGACGCCCTTGCGCTTCGCTAGACCTTCACCTCCATCAGGTTGGTCAGAGGACTTTCACCTCCGAGCTGTCGAACATGCACGGCGTACAAGAAATAAGGCACGGCTCTGAGCCGTGCCTTTCGTCGGTTTAGAGAAAGTTGTATTTACAGCACGCGACGACGGATCGCGCCAACAACGCCGACCAGCCCGGTGCCCATCATGAGCAGAGTGCCCGGCTCAGGGACTGCCGTCTCAAAACCGGTTACCAGACCATATCCCTGACCGTTGCCGCAAACGCCGCACCAACGAGAGAATGGGCCGCCGGCCGTCGCGTCAAAGGCCACGAAGACCCCGCTGTTCGGGTTACTGCCACCGGAGGTCTCCAGGATCAGCTCAAGGTTACCTTGGTTCGGATCGTAAAGGTACGGCGCCCCGGTGAAGCTCAAGACGCTGTTGAAGGGAAAGAGGCCGCCGTCGAGGGAATAGTTGCCAAACAGAACGGCGTTGTTCGGGATGGTGCCATCCGGAACCGACTGCGCGGTGGTGGCCAGGTAAAGCGAGAAATTCAAGTTTGCGACTCCCTGGTTGGGGCCATTGTTGAACACGGTGTCGTAGAAGCTGATGCCTCCAACGTTAATGGATCCATTGAAGGCTGTGCTGTTGTAGATCTGTTCGTAGTTACCGTTGTCAATGGAGCGGCAGCTAAATGGAATGCAATTGTTGCTGTTCGGCGGGTTGCCGATAATGATGTCGGCCATCGCAGGCACGGCAAACAGGAACGCGAGGCAAAGTACAAGGCAAAGCTTCTTCATCGTTTCCTCCTAAATTCCCAATCGAACGCACGAAATCACGCACAGCGCCGCCCAACGATACGGAAACTGCAACAGTTGCCTGAGAGGCCCGACGCGCAATCCTAGAGGAGATGAGTGTGAGCTCTGGAAGGTTCCTTGGCAAGCAAAATCTTCGGGAATGTCAAGGCGTCCTACAGGGCACTGTGTAACTGATAGTTCACCGCCGACATCTAACCGCAGCTCTGATATGGTTTGCTCACCAGCCTCGCCGACCCGCTCTCCGACTCACGTTTTTGGATACTCGCTGCTGGCTAAGGTTTGGCGCTTGGCCTTTGGCTACAGTCCCGCCCCCGCCACCGGCGCAACGTTGCTGCTCTCCAGCGCACGGTTCAGCGTTGGAAGATCGTCTTTTATAAACTGCTGGTACTGCTGCTGCACGCCGGCAAACTGGCTCTCGTATAGCTTCAGCAACTGCAACTGATTGTCCGTGGGAGCGTAATCGGCGCCTCCCAGCACATCGCCGCCCCCGGTGCCCACGTCGGCGTTCAGCCACATCAGGTTGAGGTAGAGCTGATAGGGCTCGACGAAGTACTTGTCGTCGCTGTTGAGCAGCGCCTCGGAAGCCAACTGATATTCGATGGCCTTCAGCTTCTTGTTCATGTCCTCGACCTGTTTCAGAAGCTCGGCCTTTTGCTTCGCCTCAGCCTTATCAAGGCCGGCGGATCGCGTTGCGGGCTCCTCGTCATATTCATCATCTTCTTCAGCCGGCACTGCCTGGGCGGCACTGGCCTCTTTCTTCTTCTCCGGCTTCAGCATGGTCTGGAGCACCTCAAGCTGTTTGCGCAGCCACTCGATGCGGTTCACCATGTCCGACACCTGGGTGATGTCGTTGCTGATGCGCAGCAGCGTCTCGACCGACTGCTGAATGTCGCTCTCCGAGCCAGGCGAATGTGGATCGGCCACGATGGTGAGCGGTTGGGTATAGGTCTGGCCATCGACCTTCATGCGAACCGTATATTTCCCAGGCGCGACGATGGGCCCGACCTCGGCCGGCTTGCTGCCCCAGTGTGTGATGGGCCGCGACTCGGCGTCGCGGAAGCGAGGCTCGTCCCAGATGTGCGGGTTGTCGGGCGCCACCGTCCGCAGCGCGACCAGCTTTGGCGGTTCATAGCGCATGTCCCACTTCACGCGATTGATCCCGGGCTGCCCCTTCGCCTCGAGCTTGCGGACCAGCTTGCCCTGCGAGTCCAGAATTTCGAGCTCGACCTCAGCCTTGGGCTTGTCTTTGAGCGAGTAGTTCAACATGGCCTCGCCGCCGTGGGTGAACCGGAACGTTGGCCGCGGTTCAAACAGCACCGCCGCAGCATCGGAGTGGTTCTTCGCCATCTGCTCCAGCGGCGTGATGTCGTCGAGAATGTACAGCCCGCGTCCATAGGTGGAAACCACGAGGTCGTGAAACTCCTTCTGCACCACGGCCCAGCTTGCAGGCGCATGAGGCAGTCCGGTTTCCAGGGGTGTCCACTGGCCGCCGTCATTCAGCGAGTAGTACAGACCGTTGCCGGTTCCGGCGAACAGCACTCCCTGCGCGTTGGGATCTTCGGCGATGACCCTCACGTACGACAGTTCGTTCTTCGGCAGATTTCCGGTGATCAGCTTCCAGCTATTGCCGAAGTCCGTCGTCTTGTAGATGTAAGGATCGCGATTGTCGACCAGGTGGAAGTCGACGCTGATGTAGGCCGTGCCGGCATCGAAGGTCGAGGGCGCGATGCTGGTGACCGTTCCCAGCGGCGGCATGCCCGGCGATGTTCTTCGTGACGTTCGTCCAGTTCCCGCCGCCGTCTTTCGTGTACCAGACTTGACCGTCGTTAGTGCCCGCCCAGATGAGGCCTTTCTGAATCTTCGAGGGCGCAAGCGCGAAGATGACCTCGCCATAGAACTGCCCGAGGTTGTCGCCGACAATGCCGCCCGAGGGAATGATGTGTGCCGGGTCTTGCGTCGAAAGATCAGGGCTGACCACCTCCCAGCTTTGTCCCGCATTCGTGGTTTTGAAGACGACCTGGCAGCCGTAATACACCGTGTTGTGATCGAAGGGATCGATGGCCAGCGGCGACGTCCAGTGGCAGCGGTACTTCACCGTATTGGGCGGCGAGTCGAGCGTGATCATCCACGGACTGACCGACCGGCCTTTGTGATAGCGCGCGTCCCAGCGCGTGACCTTGTTTCCGTAGCAAGTCGCCCACACCACGTTCGGGTCGGTGAGGTCGGGAACAGTAAAGCCCGATTCGCAGCCGCCCATGGCGCGGTCCCATCCCGTCTCGCCCGACTGCGGAGGCCAGCTCGGCCCGCGCAGGTTCCCGTCGTCCTGCATATTGCTGTAGAAGTAGTACGGAACCTGGTTGTCGACATCGACGTGATACATCTGCCCGATCGGCAACTGCACGCGATGGAAGCCACGACCGTGTACCGTCGTGATGATCAGGCCGCCGTCATCGGTGATGACGAAGCGGTCGGCATTCTTGGGATCGAACCAGATGTCGTGCGTGTCGCCGCCCCAGCGCTTTTCCTCGAAGTTCAGGCCGCCGTCGAGCGACTGGTAGAACGAGCTGTTTGCGACCAGCACTTCGTTATCGCTGGCAGGCGAGACGGCGAGGCGAATGTAATACCCCGCTCGTCCGATCAGCGAACGCTGATAGTTGACCGCCTTCCAGTTCTCGCCGCCATCATCCGAGCGCCACACCGAGCCCTGGTCCGCGGTCTGAATCAGCGCGTACACGCGATTGGAATTCGTCGGCGCGACCGCGACATCGATCTTGCCCAACGGCGACTTGGGCAGCCCGTGCCCTTCAATGCGCTTCCAGGTCGAGCCGCCATCGTGCGAAACCCAGATGCCGCTGCCCGGGCCGCCGCTCAGCTCCGCCCAGGTGTGCATCTCGACCTGCCACATGCCGGCGAAGAGCGTGTGCGGATTCTGCGGGTCCATCGACAAACCCGAGCAGCCGGTCTTCTCGTCGGCGAACAGGACGCGGTCCCAGTTCTGGCCGCCATCGGTCGTGCGATACACGCCGCGCTCCTGCTGCGGCCCGGTGGTGCGGCCCAGCACGCACGCAAACACGATGTCGGGATTGGTGGGATGAACGATGATGCGGCCGATGCGCCCCGATTGCGGCAGGCCCATGTTCGTCCACGTCTTGCCTGCGTCGGTGGACTTGTAGATGCCGTCGCCCATCACATCGACGTCGCGGATGGCCCACGCCTCTCCCGTTCCCGCCCAGACTGTCGTAGGCTGCGAGGGTGCGACAGCGAGCGCGCCAATCGCCGCGGCCGGTTCCTTATCGAAGATAGGATCCCAACGATTGCCGCCGTCGGTCGATTTCCATACGCCCCCGGAAGCAGCGCCGGCGTAGTACGTGCTCGGGTCACCGGGGATGCCCGCCACAGAAGCGATGCGATTGCCATTGCGCGGGCCGACAAAACGAAAGCGGAATTGGTTCTCGTCTTTATTCGTGTCCGGCTGTTGCGCGACGGCAGAGAAAACAGTGCAGATGCAGAAAAGACAATACGCTCAGTCTTCGGACGAGCATTTTACAAGGACCTCCAGCGGGCGAGCTGCTTTTTGAACCAGCTCGCGTGCGGTTCAGGTTGTTACGAGACGATTACGCGAAGGCAGCAGTGTACCACCGGAAGAAACTGGGTGCCCCACTCGGGCTGGTGTTGCCCGAGTGGGAGCGTCGAATCCCCACCCCGGCAAACGAAGCCGGGATGGGGCACCCGGCGTGAACGCAGGCAAATTGAGAGGTCGAATGAAGTGTCATTCGAAGAGCGCGCTTCAATTCATGCCTTGAAGCAGTCGCTAATTGCTAATTGCTAATTGCTTCTTCTTCTTCCTCCAGCATGAATTCCAGCACCTCCTGCGGAGCCGACGACGTCCACACCGGTGCGAACGAAAGGCGATGCAGCGGCGTCGGCCCTTTCTCGCGTAGCATCTTCAGGTGCTTCGGCGTGCTGTAGCCTTTGTTCGATGCCAGACCGTACTCGGGATAGACCGGGTCCCAGGCGCTGACCATCGCGTCCCGCTCCACTTTGGCGATGATCGACGCAGCGGCGATTGAGGCGGAGAGCGCATCGCCGTGAATGATAGGCGTCTGGCAACAATCAAAGTTGATGCGCAGAGCGTCGATCAGCAGATGGTCGGGGCGGAGCGTGAGCTTACAGACGGCCTCTTCCATGGCGCGCTTCGAAGCCCAGTAGATGTTGATCTGGTCGATGGTCGAGACGTCAACCGCAGCAATCGCCCACGCTAGCGAGTGCTCGCGGATTTTCGGCGCCAGCTTCTCGCGCTGCTCGCGGTCCAGCAGCTTCGAGTCACGCAGGCCGCGAATGCGATAAGCGGGATCGAGGATCACCGCCGCTGCGACTACAGGCCCAAAGAGCGATCCGCGCCCGACCTCGTCCACTCCGGCAACCAGCGTCGCGCCCGATTCCCACGCCAGCTTCTCGTACTTCAGAGTGCATTTCAGGCGCTTCAACAGGCGTAGCTTGAGCGTGGCCTTCGAGACCGATTTTTCGCTACCGGAAGTTTTCTTCGATTTGGCGGGACGCGAAGGCACGGCGAGAGTGCTTCGATTCTAGCGCACCGGTGCTCGGCGCTGGTGCCGTCCCTACGGGACTCGAGCCCAAAAGCCCGGTTACCCAGCACTCCGGCTTCGCCTCCGTGCTGGGCTAAGCTCTTTCGCCCCTTGCGGGGCTGGATTCAGCCAGTTCAGCCAACTTCGCAAACCCGACTATTTACGGAAGCAAGCCATCACTCCTTGTGCTCGTACCACTCCGAATGCGGCGAGAAGCGGCCACACGCAAGGCACTGGGTGTCCTTCCACTGGTACAGGCATGCAGGGCAGATGCCGCCGGTGTCGAAGGTGTTCCACTGGTGGCCGCACTTGCAGAACCAGCGATCATGCGCGCGAGGCTGCCAGCCGCACAGGGGACAGCGAATACGCGGCCCCGACGCTCCACCACCTTCGCTGCTATCGGTCGAGATGGTGGGCTCGACGGCTGTCGAAGAGCCGCTCATCGCACTACTCCGGCAGCTCAGCCGCCTCAACCTCATCGACGTAGCACCACACCCAGCTTTCGCCAGGCTCGATGGAGCGGGCCAGCGGATGGGACTCGTGCTTGGCGTGCTTGGTGGCGTGGCGGTTCTTGGAAGAATCGCAACATCCTACGTTCCCGCAATCGGTACACATCCGCAAGTGGACCCAGCGATCTCCGAGCTTCACACAAGCTTCACAGACGTGCGTCGTCGGTCGAGTGATCTTCAGGTGATCCAGATGGCTGCATGGCGATATGGTGCTCAAGGACTCCTCCAGTGATAGCAGTGCCTCAGATGCCGGCTGGAGGCCGCAAGATTCACCCTTGACTGTCGGCGCTGCTCTCCTAGCATCTGCTCTGCATCCAATACCTATAGATATGTCGAGGTTCGTTTCCCGCCGTTGTTGTCTAATTCTTGTGCTTCTCAGCGCTGGGTTGGCGCTTGCGGATAATGCCGCGTTTGATCTCGCCGGCCCGAAGATCGATGTGCGCGTGGAGCGCGGCGACAAGGAACTGCCCATCGGTGAGGTTCCCAACCTGCTTCCCGGCGACCGCCTTTGGATTCATCCCGATCTGCCGGAGAGCCAGTCTGCCCACTACCTGATGATCGTGGCCTTCCTGCGCGGCGCGACCAATCCTCCGCCCGAGGAGTGGTTTACTAAGGTCGAAACCTGGACAAAGCATGTACGCCAGGAAGGCGTAATGGTCAAGGTGCCCAAGGAGGCGCAGCAAGCGTTGATCTTCCTCGCGCCGGAGACCGGCGGCGACTTCAGCACGCTGCGGTCAACCGTCCGTGGAAAGCCGGGCGCGTTTGTGCGTGCCGCGCAGGACCTGGTGCAAGCCAGCCTGGATCGCGCGCGGCTGGAGCGATATCTCACACTTGTGCGGGAAGCTTCGCAGGAAGACGCTGCGGACTTGCAGTCGCGAACCAATCTGCTGGCTCGCAGCCTCAGCATCAAGGTCGATCAGGGGTGCTTTGAGAAACCGTCAGCGCAACAGTTGCAGTGCCTCACCCAGGACAGCGGCCAGCTTGTACTCGACGACGCCCACACGCAAAGCATGGTCGCCATGCTCACGTCGGGGGCGTCCGTCGACCTCATGACGCAAATCACCAACACGCCGCACATGCCCGGCAGCACTTTCGACCCCTACGTCGGCGCGGTCGTGGATGTCGTGCGCATTCTGGGCAGCGCCCACACTGCCAAATATCAGTACATTCCGGCTCTCGCCCTGCCGGCGGGCGATTCGCTGAATTTGAAGCTGAACAATCCCCCGTCGTTTCGCGATCCGAAATCGGTCATCGTGGTCGGTCTGCCGCCGATCGGGCGCTCCACTCCGCCGCCACTGAAAGCCGTCGACGCGAAGCAAGTCTTTTGCGCGCAGAAGCCTGGCCTTGTGCTTCCTGCGGACGGCGCACCGCTTGTCTTCGGCACCGAGTTGGGACACAACTTCAACCTCGAGCTTCGCGACAGTTCCGGGAAAAAGATCCAGCTCCCGGCAAAGCCGAACGCGGCGCAGGGCGGATTCACGGTTGATAACGCATCGCTCCAGGCAGCCAGTTTGCCTCAGAGCGTGACCGGCACGTTGCACGGCCTATGGGGTTTCGAGCCCTTCGACGGTCCTTCGTACACGCTACGCAACCCACGCCACGCGGCCTGGGTCGTCGCTCCCTCGGACGCGAATGCCCTGATCGTGGGGCGCGAAGACGCGCTGCATTTGCAGTCCCCGGGGGCCGTTTGTGTTGCGAGCGTCAGCGTTAAGGATGGTAGCGGCAAGAGCGTCAAGGCCGACTGGAAGGTGATCAACCCCGAGACACTTCAATTGAAGATTGCTTTGCAGGGCGCCGATCCTGGCCCACTCAGGATGGACGTGAAGCAGTACGGCGTCGCTGATCCCGACGTGGTCGCGCTGCAAAGCTATACGGAGTCGGCGCGCCTCGATTCCTTCTCCATACACGCAGGTGACGCCACGGGCATGCTTCGTGGCACGCGGCTCGACGAAGTGGCAGCGCTCGAACTCAACGGACTTCGCTTTAGCCCGGGAGAACTGGCGCGCAGCAATCAGCAGGACGAATTGAAGATGGCAGGCTCTCCGGATGCAGCAGCGAAGCTGCAACCGGGGCAAGACCTATCGGCGAAGGTCACGCTGAAGGATGGTCGCGACCTTACGGTAAAAGCCGCGGTTGAGCCGCCCCGGCCGCAAGTCGCGCTACTCGGCAAAACCGTAGAACCCGCCACCAACCCTCAGTCAGACGAAGACACCCGCATCCAGCTGGGCAGTCCCGAAGAGATGGCGCAGGACCAGGTACTGCGTTTCGCCTTGAAGAGTGTCACACCGCAGAGATTCGCTCCCACCGAGAAGATCGAGGTGGCGACTGCCGATGAGCTGTTTCGAGCTGAGTTGACGACGTCCAGCGGCAATCTCACGCTTCAGGATCAGCAGACGGTCCTGGCAGTACTCAATCCAGCCAAGGACCTGGGATCATCGGCATTCGGGGCATTGAAGTGTCGTGCGGTCGACTCGACCGGAGCTGCCGGTGATTGGCAATCGCTGGTAACCCTCGTGCGCCTTCCCTCGCTGTCGGAGGTTCACTGCGCGAGCGCGCCGGAGAGGCAATGCACGCTAGTGGGGCAAAAGCTTTTCCTGCTGGATTCGGTCAGTACCGACCCTCAGTTCGCAAATGCAGTGCAGGTGCCGGAGGGCTTCTTTGATACCAGCCTCCGGGTCCCGCCGACGTCCGGGAAAACCCTCTATCTGAAATTACGCGATGATCCATCGGTGGTGAACACGGTAACCGTGCCCGTTGTTACAGGACTAAAGTCGCCCATCGGTGAAGAGTAGCAGAGCCGGCCTTGATACCTTTACGGATGCAGGCTTGAGGCGGCGGCTGAAAACGCGCTCTCGAACGCGGTTTCCAACATCGCCGGCAAGGCGAAGGGCTGAGCCGCCCAAGCTCGACGCCTTCGAATCACTTGGCACATACTTGGCATATACACTGCTAACGAGAGGGAATTTGGCCGTGTTAAGCACCTTCGATGCGTGAACTGGGTCAGTTGAGGGTGTATTCGCGAAGGAGATGATATCTGCTTATGAATCGCTTTCTTGTGTTGTCGCTTGCGATGAACCTGCTGCTTTTAAGTCCCGCGTTTGCCCAAAAGCAATACAAACTGGTCAACACTGTGAAGCTTGGCGGCGAAGGCGGATGGGACTACATGACCTACGAGAAGGGCGCTCATCGGCTCTTCATCACGCGCGGCACGCACGTGATGGTCGTCGACACCAACACGCTCAAGCAGGTTGCCGACATTCCTGATCTCTCCGGCATTCACGGTGTCGCGCTGGTGCCGGAGATGAACAAGGGCTTCGTCAGCAACGGAGGCGACGACACCGTCACCGTCTTCGACCTGAAGACGCTCAAGGTCACTGACAAGATCAAGGTTGGCGGGCGTCCTGATGCCATTCTCTACGAGCCTTTTTCGAAGCACGTCTTCACCTTCAATGCCACGAGCAAGGACTCGACCGTGCTCGACGCCGCGAGCGATAAGGTGATCGCAACTATTCCTCTGGGCGGCAAACCTGAGTTTCCCGCCAGCGACAGCAAGGGCAAAGTCTTCGTCAACATCGAGGACAAGGGCGAACTTGCCGTTATCGACGTCAAGAACAATACGGCAATTACGCACTGGCCGCTCAAGGGTTGCGAAGAACCCAGCGCCCTTGCCTTCGACGTCGCCCATAGCCGGCTCTTCTCCGGATGTGGCAACAAGGTCATGGCCGTCACCGACGCGGCCTCCGGCAAGCTCATCACGACCGTTCCCATCGGCGGCGGAGTCGACGCTGGCAGATTCGACCCTGACACCCAGGAAGTCTTTATGTCCTGCGGCGACGGCACACTGCCGGTGATTCACGAAGACTCGGCGGACAAGTACTCTGTCAAGCAGACCGTTTCGACGGCACGCGGAGCGCGCACCATGGCTCTCGATCCCGACAGCAACACCATCTACCTGGTCACCGCGCAATTCGGCGAGAAAGGCCCGAACGACCGCCGTCCGCCGATAATTCCGGGCACCTTCCAATTGCTGGTGGTGAAGGCGGAGTAGCTCGGGTGGAGCACGCCTTCAGGCGTGCATTGTTCCGCCCTGTCAACTTTGTATCAGGTTTGTATCAGGGCCCGACTTTAGTCGGGCCGATGAGCTGTTTTGTTTTGTCATCCCGAGGCGGCTTCAGCCGCCGAGGGACCTGCTTTCGTGCCGATCGCGAGGATGTTGCCAGTGGATGTTCGTCCACTTCGTGAATTTCAGCTTTCTCCGGCACCGATGCCGCGCCCGCGAAAAGCAGGTCCTTCGCTCCGCTCAGGATGACAATTTCAACTTTCGTTCTCTCCTGAACAACATGCCCGCGCCATACGCTATGAAGCCCGCGACAATCAGAATGACCCCAAACAGCAGCGCGTTCATCCCCAATATTCGTTCGCTCCCGCTGGCATATACCGAGAATCCCAACAGCAGCATGGGGCACACTCCGAGGAGGATTGCCCCCGCCTTGCCGCCAGGCACTTTGAACCCGCGCGGAAGCTCGGGCCGAGTAAAGCGCAGAACCGCCAGCGCCACGAACTCCAAAAGCAAGCTAGCCCCGTAGATGAGGATGTCAATTGTCACCAGTCGCTCAAAGCCCAGGCCCAGGCACAATGCCCAGGCTGCCGCGAGGACCACGATTGAAACCCATGGGGCCCCCGTCCGGCGCGTGGTTCTCGCGAACACCGGAGGCAGCATTCCATCCAACGCCATCGCGTACGGCAGGCGGGAATAGCTCAGCACCAGGGCGTTGAACATGCCGAAGGCGCTCATCATCCCGCCGGCAACCAGCGCGACGCGCAGTCCCGGGCCTCCCAGCAGCCCCGCAATCTCTGCCCACGATCCTGTCTCCCACGCTGTAGGACTAAGCCCGGTTAGCGACATGGCCGCGACCGGAACGATATAGGTGAGCGCCACCAACGCCACCGCCGCCAGCATGGCACGAGGATAGGTTCGTTGTGGCCGCTCGACCTCGCCCGCTATGGTCGAGGCATTGTCCCATCCCATGTAGTTCCACATGGCGACCAGCAGAGCTCCCACAATGTCGATATGTGACGTTGTAGGACTAGCCGCATTCGCCAGCGCTCCAGGCTTGTATAGCGCCAGGATGGTGATCGCCACGAACGGCGCAGAGAGCAGAACAAAGAGCCAGATCGAGGTCACCGACACGACCCGTATTCCTGCCAGATTCAGCGCCGCGCAGGCAATCACCACCCCGATGCCGACCAACAATCCGCGATGTCCCGCCTCGAACCAGGGAAACAGCCGCACCAGGTAAGCCACGAACAGTGTGGGATAAATCGCCATGTCAAAGATGCTCGCCACCAGCGAGAGCCATGCTTCCTGAAACCCCCAGAAGGGGCCCATCGCCTGGCGAACCCAGACGTAGAAGCCGCCTTCGGCAGGGATCGCGCTCGCCAGCTCGCCAATCATCAGTGCTGTCGGCAGGCTCCACAGCAAAGGTGTGATCAGCAGGACGAGGAGCGCTCCGCCGTACCCGGCGCCATGAACAATGTCTTCCGTTCCGTACGTGCCGCCCGACACCATGAAGAACGTCGCTATTACCAGCGGCCAGAAGCTGAGCTTGCCCGTATTCCTGCGAGCACTTGGGGCGGAAGAGTTGGGCGGTACTCCCGGAGAGTCAAGAACGGCCAATGAAGAGCTGCCTTGGGTGGGATTGGAAGGTCAGGCTAACACAAAAAGGAAAGGCCTCCGTGATAGAACCGGAGGCCGCTATCGGTTGCAAATGAAAACGAGGCTCAAAGCCTCGTCGCTGAACTACTTCTTCTTTTTCTTCGGAGCAGCCTTCTTGGCAGCCTTTTTCTTAGCCGGCATGTGTAAACCCTCCTTGTTGGATACCTTCTCCCTGAAGGTTGGGCTCGCGCCCATGTTCGCCATAGCTGCTCTATTACTTGGATGAGCACTATGCCTAGCACCATATGTTGCGGTTACTTGCCGGGAATGTCAATAGTTTTTTTTGAAAAAGTGATTGCGCGGGTGGCGGGAACTGTGAATCGCGGTAACGAGCTACCAGCCTCCAGCTTGGGTGTCAGGCATCAGGTGGCGGGTGTCAGAGCAAGCATCATCGGGTTTAACCGAGACCTGATGGCTGATACCTGATAACTGATGGCTGATACCTGATAACTGATGGCTGATACCTGATACCCGCGTTCCCGGTTAGAAGCTGTTTGCTGGCGGCTGGCTGGCGAAGAGCGAATCGCGAAAAGTGAACAGCGGCCCTACGCAAAAAGATACCGCGCGAGCATGCGCTTCATCTCGGCGATGATGCGGTCGCGTTCCTCGCGCGTGTGCTGTTCGTAGGCGTATTCGATCAGGCGTTCTCCGGCCTCGCTGACAACGCGTAGTCGCAGGTCGAGCTCCGAGGAATCGGCCATGCCGAGGCGGCGCACGATGAATTTCTTCAGCAACCCCGGAAGGCCAACGTGAGGCGAAGCTTCGCGCTCCTTGGTGGCGGCGCTGATGTGGCGCCCAAACGAAATGGTGCGAAAGTCAGGATGCGCGTCGAGGTAAACCACGTAGGCATCGACCACTGCGTCGAGCACGACTGCTGGGTCGAATTTCTTCAGGCTGGCAGCCTCGCGCACGATGAGGTTCATCAGCCGGGGCTCGACTTCAGCCTTGAACTGCTCAACGTGGCGCACGGCGATGGCGTCAATGATCGACTGCTTGTCGGGAAAGAAGCGATACAGCGCGCCGATGGAGAGCCCGGCTTCCTCGGCAATGCGCGTCGTCGTGATCTCTTCCAGCGAAACCCGCTGCAACAAGGCGCTCGCCGCATCGAGCACGCGCTGCACCGTCTGCTGGCTGCGCAGCTGGACGGGCGCGCGGCGAGGGGACGGAGACTCGACGCCCAACTCTTCCGCTGCGTTAAAGGGTTCTTCGTCCATTGGCCATCAGCTATCAGCCGTCAGTTTAACAATTAGCTGCACGATGAAAGCTGCCGGCTCAAAAAGACGCGAGAAGATCGGGTGTCGGGATCAGGTGTCAGATAGATCTGATACCCGATACCTGACGCCTGATACCTTAAGCTGTCAGCTGTCAGCTGGCAGCTAGGGCTTGGCCGCCTCCGTAGGTTTCGCCGCTCCTTGTTTCGCCAGCGCCTCATCCACGCGCTTCTTGAAGTCTCCCTGGTCGTCGTGTGCGAGGCCGCTGAAGCTTGATACCACTTGCATCTGGCAGCCGGTGCCCTGCGCCACGAGCGTGACTTGGTTCGTTTTCTGCGCGACGGCTCCGCTAACGCTGAGATGCACCTGGTGCTTTACGTTGTAGAATGCCGTCCATTTGGCATCATCGCTGCTGACCACGGTGTAGCTTTCCGGATTGCTGAGGACATCTTTTACAGCGGGCCAAAGCTCGCTGCAGGGATTGGAGTAGGTGCTCTCATGGGTCTTGCCAAGGGCCGGCAGGGCAAACAACAGCAACAAAGCCAGAGCTGGGAATCGCGGTTTGAACATGGGTCCTCCTAGGACGCCCACCACACTCACCCCATGTCACTGCATTCGCTAGCAGCATACACCGGCAGATCGCGAGCAGAAGGACGAAACGAGCGGGGGAAGGCGTTGAGTGCCAAACCGGGAAAAACTTTGGGCGGCCATTTCGGGCCGCCCATTCTTTCACTGACAACTGATCACTGACAACCGACAACTAACTTACGCCTGTGCCGGCCGCTCTCCCGGAGTGATGTTCGGCTGCGACTGTCCCGGAGCCGGCTTCAGCACCTGCTGTACTTCGTCTTTCGGCGGAGGAGCATTCGGATTCACGCGCGCCGGAAGCTCCTTGTTTTCGATGATCAGCTGCATCTCGTTAGCATCGAGCACTTCGCGCTCCAGCAGTGCCATCGCGATCCGCTCCAGCCTGTCGCGATTGCCGCTGAGGATGTTGACCGCCGACTGGTAGCCCTCATCCACGAAGCGCCGCACTTCCGCATCGATTCTCAGCGCAGTGTCCTCGCTGAAGTCGCGATGCTGGCTGATCTCGCGGCCCAGGAAGATCTGCTCTTCCTTTTTGCCGTAAGTGATCGGCCCCAGCTGGGACATACCGAACTCGCAGACCATCTTGCGTGCCAGGTCCGACGCCTGCTCGATGTCGTTGCCCGCGCCGGTGGTCATGGTGTTCAGGAACAGCTCCTCAGCCACGCGTCCGCCCATCATAATGGCCAGCCGCGTTTCGAGGTAGTCGCGTGTGTAGGTGTGCTTGTCGTCGATGGGCAACTGCATGGTCACGCCCAGCGCCATGCCGCGCGGGATGATCGTCACCTTGTGCAGCGGGTCGGCGTGCTCGCGCATGGCGGCGACCAGCGCATGTCCCGCCTCGTGATACGCAGTGACCCTCTTCTCCTCGTCCGAGAGCAGCATCGACTTGCGCTCGGCGCCCATCAGGACCTTGTCCTTGGCCTGCTCGAAGTCGAACATCAGCACCGTCTTGCGGTTCTGACGGGCGGCGCAGAGCGCAGCCTCGTTCACCATGTTGGCCAGGTCGGCGCCGGAGAAGCCCGGTGTGCCGCGAGCCAGAACGGGAAGATCGACATCATCGCTGAGCGGAATCTTGCGGGTATGCACGCGCAGGATCTCTTCGCGGCCGCGAACGTCAGGTCGCGATACCACTACACGGCGATCAAAGCGTCCGGGACGCAGCAGCGCCGGATCGAGCACGTCAGGCCGGTTGGTCGCTGCGATCAGGATAACGCCTTCGTTCGACTCGAAGCCGTCCATCTCGACCAGCAACTGGTTCAGCGTCTGCTCGCGCTCGTCGTGTCCACCGCCCAGGCCTGCGCCGCGATGGCGGCCAACGGCGTCGATTTCGTCGATAAAGATGATGCAGGGGGCGTTCTTCTTGCCCTGCTCAAACAGGTCGCGGACGCGGCTTGCGCCGACGCCGACGAACATCTCGACAAAGTCCGAACCCGAGATGCTGAAGAACGGTACGTTCGCCTCGCCGGCAACGGCGCGCGCCAGCAAGGTCTTGCCGGTTCCGGGAGGCCCAACCAGCAGCACGCCCTTGGGAATGCGTCCGCCGAGCTTCTGAAACTTCTGCGCCTCGCGCAGAAACTCGATGATTTCCTTCAGCTCTTCCTTGGCTTCGTCGACCCCGGCGACGTCTTTAAACGTCACCTTCTTCTGCTGCATCGACAGCAATCGGGCTCGACTCTTGCCAAACGACAGCGCCTTGTTGCCGCCAGTCTGCATCTGGCGGATCATGATGAACCACAGCGCGCCCAGCAACACAAAGGGCGCAAGGTTCAGGATCCAGCTGGGCCAGCTTCCGTTCGAGACGTCCTTGACTGTGATGTTGACGCCATGGTCCTGAAGAACCTTGTACATGTCGGGATAGTTCGTCGGAACGTTGACGTGGAAGCCCGCTTTCTCGTTCTTGAACTTGCCCCGAACTTCGGAGCTAATGACCGTCACCTCGGTGACGTTGTTCTGGTCAACCTGTGACATGAACTCCGAAAAAGTGATCTCGCGTTCTTTGGGTCCGGAATTGCCCACCTTAACGACCTGCCAGAGCAGGACGCCCGATAGAACAATCACCAGCCAGAACACGACTGTCTTGACCGTCGAATTCACTCGCTACTCCTATGGAACCAAGCCGCACACAGCCATCGGCCTAACAAATGTTAGATGCCGGCCTTGGCCGCCGGATTTACTTAATGCGGCCCAACCAGATTGTAACTCTTTCGCTAACCAGAACCGCAGGCAAGACTTAACAAAAAACGCCTGTCGGGAAAACGCCGTAACACCCGCCTTGGATTGCGTTCCAATTTGGGATGAGCCGCCGCCTCGGTTCCAGTTCCCTACTGCTTTAGACACCGCTCCACGCCCGGGGAGAGCAGGGGGTGATCAGTAATCCTTGGGGACAAGTTTGCGGGTGCCCCATTCCGCCTTCGTTTGGCGGGGTGGGGACTCCTGGGCCCGTAGCCCATAATCTGTAGCCGATAATAATAATGACGTCATGAACGCCTGGTTCAAGCGCAACATTCGCCGCCTGGTCAACTTCTGGCCGCCATTCTTAGGGGCCGGCATCCGCGTCAGGCGCTGGGACCCCGATTGGCGCGCCATCGACGTCGAGATGCCGTTGCGCCGCCGGAACGCCAACTTCGTCGGCACTCACTACGGCGGCTCGCTCTACTCTATGGCCGACCCGTTCTACATGCTGATGCTGATCGAGAACCTCGGCCCCGACTACGTTGTCTGGGACAAGTCGGCCTCAATCCGCTTTCGCCGACCGGGCAAGGGCAGAGTGCGGGCCAGCTTCCGCCTCACCCAGCAGCAGCTCGACGACATCCGCCAGTCACTCACCACCCAAGAGAAGCTCGAACCGACCTTCACCGTCGAGGTAAAGGACGACTCGGGCACTGTGATCGCCGAGGTGCAGAAGATGCTGCACATCAAGAAGAGAGAGGGAGAGTCGTAGCAGCGGCCCTTGGCGTGAGCGGCCTGAAACGAGCCAGATAGCGTCAGGGTTGTTGCGACGACACCACCCATTACTGAGCCTGAGCCAGGACGGCTACATCGAACTTGGAATAGTACTTCTTCACGTCACTGGCGCCGTACTTCTCGCGAAACTTCTCGACCACCGACGCAACGCGTTTCGCATCCGTGATCGGAACTGCGTGAAACTCAGCCCCTGCGCCGCGGGCGTCGATCCGAATCGTCGGGTTCTTGAGTACATTCTTGTACCACTGTGAATCGGAACCTTGAACCGGAAGAAGATAGAGCTTGTCATCGTCCAACACAAACCACACCGGGTTCGAGATCGCGCGGCCTGACTTCCTGCCGGTTACGGTGAGCTTGATTTCGCGATATCGGGAGAGGCGGTCCTTCAGAGTATCGAGAGCATTGTTCCGAGCTGGCATGTGCACCTCCTGCACTCGAGTATTGGCATAGAATTCATGGCACGTGTGCCGGTACAGGGTCTGATTTATAACGTCGTCCGGTTCGCGCATGGCGAATGCGATACCACGCGATCTACTTCCGATATTGCTTGTCGGTGACCTGCTCCATCCAGTCGACCACCTCGCCGTCCTTCCTTTCCTGAATGGCGATATGCGTCATCGCTGTCGTCGGCGTGGCTCCGTGCCAGTGTTTCTCGCCAGGCGAGAAACAGATCACATCACCGGGCCGGATCTCCTCGACAGGTCCGCCTTCGCGCTGAGCCCAGCCGCAGCCAGCCGTCACAATGAGAGTCTGACCCAGCGGATGCGTGTGCCATGCCGTACGCGCGCCCGGCTCGAACGTAACGCTGGAACCTTGAACCAGTGCCGGGTCGGGCGCCTTAAACAGCGGGTCGAGCCGTACGGTGCCGGTAAACCATTCTGAGCGACCCCTGGTTGAAGGTTGCGAACCAGCTCTCTTAATTTCCATTTTCAAAGTCCTTTAGTTGCATGTTGAGCAGGGAAGTCGGATTAGCGGCGAAGTAATACTTCGTATCGCTGCACGTAGCTAATCTAGATGCCAGCCGCGTCGCTCGTATATCCGAAACACGCCACGCCGGATGCAAAATACGTCCTAGAGATACTAGACAACCTACTCACGCGGTCTGGCCTAAATGCGTAAGCCTTGTCTGTCTTGACGGCATCCTAAGCAATGGGCCCAGCACACGGCGTCTTGGCCGCAGGAGGAACAATGAAAGCAACGTGGAAGCCTTATCCCGAACATGGCGAGCTCTCAACCGACGACCGCAAGGAACTGCCCGACTCGGTCTACGCGTTTCCTAAAGAACGGAAGGAGCCCATGACCGACGCCTCGCACGTGCGCAACGCTATGGCACGCTTTGATCAGGTCAAGGGAGTCTCCGATGAAGAGCGCGAACAGGCCTTCGCCAACATTCAGGCCGCCGCCAAGCATTATGGCGTCGAGATGGCCGAGCAGCATTGGCGCGACTTGGGGAAACACCCCCACACCAACAATCCAGCCCATAGCAATGGATGAATCGGAGTGCCCGCGGGTTTTTGCTTGCCCTTGAGAAAGGCGTAAGCGAACTCCTTCTCCGTCCATGGACGACGTGGGCGCATGAGCCCGCCGATACACCAAAGATGCGCCCCTTACCGGCTTGCCACCGCCTCCGGCTGTGCCGCGCGGGCCGCGACCTTGAAGGTCAGCTTGCCGGCCGTCGTACCCGCGCCTTTTCCGGCGCGGTCGGCATCCACTACGACCTTGTCGCCGTGCAGCACTTCGCCATCGAGGATCTTCATTGCCAGCGGGTCCTGCACCAGCCGCTGGATGCTGCGCTTCAGCGGACGCGCTCCGTACTGTACGTCGTAGCCTTCGGTGAAGATAAGCTCCTTCGCCGCGGGCGTCAGCTCGAGCGTGATCTTGCGATCGGCCAGCAGGCGCCGCAGGTCTTCCAGCCGCAGGTCGACGATCTTGGTCAACTGCTCCTTGCCCAGCGGGTTGAAGAAGATGATGTCGTCCACGCGGTTGAGGAACTCGGGCTTGAAGTGCGCCTGTAGGGCTTCCATCACGCGCTTGTGCGCGTCGTTCCATGCGCTCGGCCCGGACCTCTTCATTCACGCGATCGAGTCCGGCGCCCGCTTCCTGCAAGTACACCGAGCCGATGTTCGACGTCATGATGATGATGGTGTTCTTGAAGTCGACATTGCGGCCCTTGCCGTCGGTGAGGCGGCCATCGTCCATGATCTGCAGGAAGATGTTGAACACGTCCGGGTGCGCCTTCTCGATCTCGTCGAACAGCACCACAGCATACGGGCGACGGCGCACGGCTTCGGTCAGCTGACCGCCCTCGTCGTAGCCGACATATCCCGGAGGCGCGCCGATGAGCCGCGACACGGAGTGCTTCTCCATGTACTCGGACATGTCGATGCGCACCATGGCGTGCTCGTCGTCGAAGAGGAACTCCGCCAGCGCGCGCGCCAGCTCGGTTTTGCCGACGCCGGTGGGACCGAGGAAGATGAACGAGCCGATCGGCCGTCGCGGATCGCTGAGCCCTGCACGCGAACGCCGAATGGCATTGGCCACGCGCGCGAGCGCTTCGTCCTGACCGATCACGCGATGGCGCAGGCGATCTTCCATGGTGACCAGCTTGTTGACCTCGCCTTCGAGCATCTTCGACACCGGAATGCCGGTCCACTTGCTGACGATCTTGGCGACGTCTTCTTCGTCGACCTCTTCCTTCAACATGCGCGACTGCTTGGTGTCCATCTGCGCCGAGAGCTTCTTCACCTCGGCTTCGAGCTTGGGGACCTCGCCGTACTGGATTTCGGCGGCGCGGTTGTAGTCGCCCTTGCGCGTGGCTTCCTGCTCGGCGAGCTTGAGCTGCTCGATGCGCTCCTTCATCTCGCGGATCTTCGAGATGCTCTCCTTCTCCTGCTTCCAGCGAGCTTTGAGCGCATTGGACTCTTCCTTGATGTGCGCCAGCTCTTTCTCAACTGCGGCGAGCCGCTCCTTCGAGTTGGGATCGTCTTCGCGCTTCAGCGCCTGGCGTTCGATTTCGAGCTGGGTGGCGCGACGTTCGAGCTGGTCGATTTCGGTTGGCATGGAGTCGATCTGGATGCGCAGCGAGGCTGCGGCTTCGTCGATCAGGTCGATAGCTTTGTCGGGCAGGAAGCGGTCGCTGATATAGCGATGCGACAGCGTGGCCGCGGCGACAATGGCCGAGTCCTTGATGCGCACGCCATGATGCACTTCGTACTTCTCGCGCAGTCCGCGCAGGATGGCGATGGTGTCTTCGACGTTCGGCTCGCCGACAAAGACGATCTGGAAGCGGCGCTCCAGCGCTGCGTCCTTCTCGATGTACTTGCGATACTCGTTGAGCGTGGTTGCGCCGATGGCGCGCAGCTCACCGCGAGCCAGCGCGGGCTTCAGCATGTTGCTGGCGTCGATGGCGCCTTCGGCAGCGCCGGCTCCGACCAGCGTGTGCAGCTCGTCGATGAACAGGATGATCTTGCCTTCCGACTCCTCGATCTCCTTGAGCACCGCCTTGAGGCGGTCTTCGAACTCGCCGCGATACTTTGCGCCGGCAAGCATTGCGCCCAGGTCGAGCGAGACCACGCGCTTGTTGCGTAGCTGCTCGGGCACGTCGCCGGAGACGATGCGCTGCGCCAGGCCTTCGACGATGGCGGTCTTGCCGACGCCGGGTTCGCCGATGAGCACCGGGTTGTTCTTCGTCCGGCGCGAGAGGACCTGAATCACGCGGCGTACTTCTTCGTCGCGGCCGATCACGGGATCGAGCTTGCCGCGGCGGGCCAGTTCGGTCAGGTCGCGGGCGTAACGCTCCAGCGCCTGATACTTCGCCTCGGGATTCTGGTCGGTGACCTTCTGATTGCCGCGCACCGCGGTCAGCGCCTTCAGGATGTTGTCGTAGGTTGCGCCGCCACGGGTCAGAATCTGCTGCGCCGCGTCGCGCTTCAGCTTGGTGATGCCGAGCAAGAGGTGCTCGGTAGAGACGAAGTCGTCTTTGAAATTGGACGCTTCTTTGAAGGCGTTCTCCAACAGCTGCGTCGCAGAGTCGGAGAGATGGGCCTGCGTGGCTCCGCCGCCCGACAGTTTGGGCAGGTTGCCGATCTCGCGTGTCGCTTCCGCCAGCGCCGTCTGCGGAGAAAGGCCGACGCGCTCCAACAGCGGAGGAATGATGCCTTCCTGGTCTTGCAGCAGGGCTGCGAATATGTGGACGGGCTGCACCTCAGGATTGCCGTATTCCAGGCGATGTCGTTCGCCTTCTGTACGGCCTCCTGGGCCTTGACCGTTAGTTTGTCCCAACGTATTGCCATTGTGTCCTCAAGAAAGCTGTCAGCTTTCAGCCGTCAGCCGTCAGAAAAACCGGGTTTCGGGTATCAGGTCTCAGGTATCAGACTTCAAAATTCTAGTCCTGCGCGCACCTTCGCGGATTCGCGCATCCGAATCTGGATGATTCGACAGGCGATGCCTGACACCCGATATCTGACGCCTGATACCCAAAATCCTTCGCGAGTGAACCGTTGGCTGAGAGCTGACAGCTGACAGCTGACGGCTGATAGCTGGGCCTTCCCAATAAAAAGGGAGGCGATTGCTTTGCGCCTCCCTGGCTGATTTGGATTTGCAAGCGTAGGCAGTGATCAGGCGGCGGTGCTGGCCGATTTGCCGGCGCTGCCGGCTTCCTTCTTGCCCTCGATCGCCTTCTGGCCGATGCTGACTTTGATCTGCTTCGGCTTGGCCTCTTCACGCTTTGCGAGATGAATGTTCAGCACACCGGAGTTGTAGTCGGCGGTGATCTTCTCGGTGTCCACGGTCTGGGGGAGGGTGAACGAGCGAGTGAAGCTGCCATAACGGCGCTCGATGCGATGGAAGTTCTCTTCCTTCTGCTCCTTTTCGAACTTGCGCTCGCCGCTTACAGTCAGAACATTGTTTTCGACCTTGATGTCGAGGTCCTTCTCCTCGATACCCGGTACCTCCAGCTTGAGCTGAATGCCGTGCTGGTCCTCGTAAACGTCCACCGGGGGCACAAACGCACCCGATGTCATCAGCGCTTCCTGGCCGCCACTCTGCTCTTCGAACAGGCGGTTCATGCGGTTCTGCAGGCTCTGGAGCTCCCGGAAAGGATCCCAACGGGTTAAGACTGTCATGATCGTACTAACCTCCAAGCTATTGAAATCTTAAGAAGTAAGGCCACAATACAGGGCCTTCCGCTAACTTTTGATGCTCATGTCAGCGCAAAAGAAGCATAAAATATGAGTTACTTATTGTCAAGATAGAATTTCAGGTTCTTGCGGAGACTAATAAAGACTTTTGTTTCAGTACGTTGCGAACCTAATGCTCTGCGCTGTCTATCCTTAGCTGCTGTTAACCTCGTTGCTGGCTAGCCGCACCGCTGGGAGTCTCAGACGTTTTGCCTCCGAGCTCCCCTCGCTTGGGTGGTGCCCCGAATCGCTCGGAATCATTAGGCAGATCCTCCAAGGATCCGCCGGGAATCTCATGGCAAATGCCTGCCTGCGCTGCGGCCCAGGCATGGCGCCGGCTGTAACATCAGTTCATGCGCTATCAGGTGCTCCGCTATATTCACCGTTGCGAGCTGATGAGAGCGGGCGACCGCGTGCTCCTCGCTGTGTCGGGCGGGGCGGATTCTGTCGCTCTGCTCCGGCTCCTGTTAGAGGTGCGGGCCGAGCTAGGCATTGTCCTGGCGGTCGCGCACTTCAACCACGGATTGCGCGGTCGAGATTCGGATGCCGACGAACACTTTGTCGTTGACCTGGCGCGTCGCCACAAACTGGATTATTTCGTGGAGCAACGAAGCGTAGCCGAACACGCGGCAGCCGAGCGTATGAGTGTGGAGTCGGCGGGCCGCGAGCTCCGCTACGACTGGCTGACGAAAGTTGCTGCCGAGCATCGCTTCGATTCCGTGGCGACGGCCCATACTCTTGACGATCAGGCGGAGACGGTGCTGATGAAGTTCCTGCGCGGCGCCGGGAGCAGGGGCCTGGCCGGCATTTATCCCGTCTTGCGGCGAGGGCACGACAAAGAGATTCGCTTCGTTCGACCGCTGCTGAGCACAACCCGCGCCGAAATCGAAGCCTATCTTGAATCCCTCGATCAGGATTGGCGCGAAGACGAGAGCAACCTCGACCGGCGTTTTCGCCGCAATCGAGTTCGCCATGAGTTGCTGCCGCTGCTGGAGCGCGAGTACAACCCGAATATCCGCCAGGTGCTGAGCGAGACAGCCGAGATCAACCGCGCGGACGAGGCCTATTGGAACTACTTCACGTGGGAGATGCTTGGCCGCCTACGCGTAGGCGATCACGCGATCCGGGTAGCAGGACTTGCAGCCGTGCCCGACGCGATGCAGCGGCGCGTTCTGCGCCGGCTTCTCGATGAGCTGAGCGTTCCTTCCGATTTCCAGCAGATTGAACGGCTGCGGCTGTGCGCATTGGGAGAATTGCCTCGGGCCGAATTATCCAACGGCTGGCGGGCCGAGCGCGAAGGCGATGTCCTGGTTCTACGCGGACCGATCGAAGAAGCGTCTCCGACAGGCTATCGCTACCGGTTGTCAATGCGGGGAGAGATCGAGGTTCCGGAGATTGATTGCGTCCTCCGGGCTGTTCCAGTGCCTACTGCTTTCGCCGCCGAAGCCGATCCGGGAACACTGCTGCGGGCCGATCTGATGAGTGGCGAAGTGTGGGTGCGCAATTGGCAGCCCGGCGATCGCTATCACATGGCCTATAGCGGACGGGAGCACAAGCTGAAGAGCCTGTTCCTGGAGCGCAAGATTCCGGTCTCAGAGCGGGCGCTCTGGCCGGTGATGGTGAAAGAGACAGACATCGTCTGGGTACGCGATCTGCCGGTGGCGGACGCATATTGCTGGCGGCCGGGGGACGGAGCTGCGCTGCGCGTAGAGTGCATTCCTGTGCGCCTGGAAGGCTGACGGACCCCGCGACTTGACGCGCGCAGTACTCACAGGGCAATGTGGATGGGCTATGAGCGCCCTGGAAAATTTCCCTCGCATTACACCGTTTCTTTGGTTCGACTCCAATGCTGAAGAGGCGGTCGACTTTTACCTCAGTGTCTTCAAGAACTCGCGGCGTCTCGATGAGATGCGCATGCCCGACGAGCACGATCCCAAAGGCAAGGTGTTGACCATCGCCTTTGAGTTAGATGGACAGAAGTTCACCGCCCTGAATGGCGGGCCGATGTACAAGTTCACCGAAGCGGTTTCGTTCGTCGTGCGCTGCGACTCGCAGGAAGAAATCGACTATTACTGGTCAAAGCTGACGGCCGGCGGCAGCGCGATCCAGTGCGGTTGGCTGAAGGACAAGTTCGGCCTCTGCTGGCAAGTGGTGCCCGCGCGCATTGCCGAACTCCTCTCTCATCCCAAGGCCATGCAGGCGCTGATGGGCATGAAGAAGCTCGACATCGCGGAGTTGGAAAAGGCGGCGCAGTCGTAAGTGTGGCCACCCTCTCGCGGGGAGAGAATGACAAAGACCCACTCAACCAAACGAAGGTTGAGTGGGGCACCCGTGCACCCGTGAACATCTGGAAAGAGCGATGCGTTCCTACATTCTGTCGATGCCGCCGGTCTTGCAGCCCGTCGTCATCGTGGGTTCGACAGTCATTGCGGCTTTTGCTGTCTCACTGCTCACCCAGGCGTTGTTCAACGTTCCACGGCTTGAGCTCGACATGGGGCTGACCAGCGCGGTTTACGGGACGCTGGGCACGATCTATGCAGTCCTCATCGCCTTTGTCGTCTCAGGAGTGTGGCAGAGCTTCAGCAGCGCGGGCACTTCGGTGAGCTGCGAAGCCAATGCCCTGACCGACCTGGTATTCATTATCGGCCAGCTTCCGGCGGAGCGGAGCGGCAAGACGCGCGCGCTGGCGAAGGCTTATGTGCAGAGCGTAGTCGAGCGCTGGGACGCGCTGGCGCTCGCGACCCGAGGGCGCACGCCGGTCGAACAGATCACGTTGGACACGTCCTTCGCGCTAGTTCGGTCGATCATGGAGATCAAACCGGCCGACGGTCGCGAGTCCACGCTCTACGCTCAGGCGCTGGACCTGACGGCGCAGTGGCTGGACGCACGGCGGGACCGGCTTCGCAGCGCGAAGGGAAATACGGCGAGCGCGCTGTGGGGACTGCTCATCGCCGGAGCCTTCGTTCTGTTCGCGTTTCACGGGATGTTTGTCACTCATGTCTGGGCTGTTTGGGCAGGCTTGATGCTGGGCTTCTCCCTCATTGTGAGACTCGCGTTTTACCTGATTTTTTCTCTCGACAGCCCCTTCAGCGGCAAGCTCAGCGCCGGGCCCGAGCCTTTCCTGTGGCTGCTCAACGCTCTGGATCGCGAGGACGAATACAGGATTTAACGTAACGCGGCACTCATTGATCAAGCCGTAAGCCCCCTGCGCGTTCGGCTAAGAAGCCGCCCATCAGTGAAGTTGGGTTGATGCCAGCGATCCCAAGCGCAGAGTCCAAGGCGAGATTCGAGTAACTTGGAGCAGCCCATTCGTTGTCCAGGGATCAGATTGCAATCGCTCTGTAATTTCCTCCGGAGTGTTGGCGCGGACGATGAGAAGAACGTCGCTGGTCCCTTCCAATGGGCCTGCTAGCAGTACGAATCCGCTGACGAAGAGAGCGTCCATAAAAACCGCGTGGGACTTCCATTCCATTTGGCCTTCCAGGGGTTGAGAAGAATCCCAGGCGCTGCCACGGCTGCGAATCACGGCGAATATTTTCACGGGTCCTCAGATCGCCTTTCCGACTACAGTCGAGGTTTGATTGAACCAGCCTATAATCGTAGCCATCCCTATGTCGACGAACGCCACCGGTCGCGCTCCATACCGCCCGCCCGATCCGCTGACTGCCAAAGTGGAACCCGTGATGTCGCGAATTGAGCGCTTCTGGCTGCGGGTGAGCGACGGCGTGAAAATGGATCAGCTCTGGAAGCAGTTCCAGACGGACGCGCGGGCGAGCTATCGGCTGTATTCGGCCGACGTCGATTTGACGCCTGAAGCCGGCGTTCCCAAGTGGAAGCACTATCTGCGCCTGGCAGGGAAGTTTTTCTGGGCGGTGATGGAGAAGCTCTCGCCGGCGCGACGCATATTGCTGCTGGCGGCCTTGGTCCTAATGTTCGTGCCCACGCAGGTTGCTCTCGACAGCGATACCGGCACCGCCTTGATACGGTTCGACTCGCACTTCTGGGGAGCGGCTCTGCTGCTGCTGGTGCTGGTGCTGGAAGTTTCGGATCGCGTGGTCATGAAACGCGATTTGCAGATCGCAAAGGAGATCCAGACCTGGCTGCTGCCGTCGACGCCGCCGTCGGTTCCTGGGCTGGAGATTGCATTTGCCACGCGTCCCGCTAACACGGTGGCAGGCGATTATTACGACGTGTTTCCGCGCGGCAGTGGCGATGCGCATCCGGCAACCTGGCTCATCGCGGTGGCGGACGTCGCCGGCAAGAGCATCCCAGCGGCGCTGCTGATGGCCACGGTGCAGGCCAGCCTGAAGACGCTGGCACCCACACCATTGAGCATGAGCGAGCTGGTGGGGAAGATGAATCAGTACGCCTGCACCAACAGCCAGGATGGCAGGCGCTTCACCACGGCGTTCATAGCCGAATACGATCCGCAGGCGCGTACCCTGGCTTACGTCAATGCCGGACACAATCCACCCATCGTGCGCCGCGTTTCCGGTTCCCTGGAGCGGCTGGAGTGCGGCGGCATTCCACTGGGAATTATGGATGCTCCGCCCTACAACTCGGCCACGATAGGGTTGGGACCCGGCGATTGGGTGGTGATGTTCAGCGACGGAGTAGTCGAAGCCGAGAACGCGCGCAGCGAGGAATACGGCGAAGACCGCCTGACCTACAACATTCATACGGGTGCGGCGCAGTCCCCATCCCAGTTGCTGCAGCGCATCATGAGTGACATCGACAACTTCGTGGGAACAGCGCCGCAACACGATGACGTTACCTGCATGCTGCTGAAAGCGGTGTAGCCAATGCTTCGGCCGCTGTCACGTTCGCTTTTTGCCAAAATTGGCAGCCCGGTCTGTCGCACCCGCAGCCCAATGCTCTCCCGTTAGCCACTGTCATCCCACTCAATCGCAGCGCCGGGAACCCGACCGTCTGTCGCGACGTACACTCTATCGCTGAGGGCCACAAATTTCTCTTCCTGGGATGGATCATGCGCGGCTCAACCACGGCCACAGAAACCACCTTTAACCGGCCTCGTAGAGAGACATCGTTTCGCAGTGACCTCGCCATCCTGATCGCCATCGGGCTGGCGACAGTGGTCATTCACCTGATCATCGGCAATCGCTACGGCGTTCATCGCGATGAACTGGCCACGCTCGACGACGCGCGTCATCTTGCGTGGGGATACGTAGCGTATCCGCCGGTGACACCGTTCTTCGGACGAATCTCGCTCATCCTGTTCGGGACGTCATTGCGCGGCTTCAGGTTTTTCGCGGGCGTGGCGCAGGCAATTGCTGTGGTGCTGACCGGGTTGATGGCGCGCGACATGGGCGGCCGGCGCGGAGCGCAATTGGTGGCCGCTGTGGCTGCCGTCCCTTTCTGCCTGGGCGGCGGCTACGAGATGCAGTACGTCGCCTTTGATTGTCTCGCATGGGTGATGACGGCTTACTTCATCGTTCGCCTGCTGAAGACAGAAGATCCGCGCTGGTGGGTTGCGATCGGAGCGTCCATCGGCTTTGGAATGCTGTCGAAGTGGACGATGGGCTTCTTCGCCCTAAGCATTGTCGCGGCTGTGCTGCTGACCGATGCTCGACGCTATCTCAGGAGCAAGTGGCTGTGGATTGGGGTGGCTCTTTCAATACTGATCTTCCTGCCGAACGTCCTGTGGCAGGCGCAGAACCACTTCATCTCGCTCGACATGCTGAAGCACATTCATGCGCGCGACATTCGGCAGGGGCGCACGACCTACTTCCTTCCGCAGCAATTGGAGCTCACGGGCTTACGCTTTCCGCTCGCCGTAGCGGGTCTCTATTTCTGCCTGCTTGCGCGCAACGGCAAGCGCTTCCGGATGGTGGGCTGGATGTTTGTGGCCGTGCTCTTGCTGTTCACCATTGCCAGAGGACGCTGGTACTACATGGGGCCGGCCTATCCCATGCTGTATGCGGGGGGAGCAGTATGGGGCGAGGGCTGGCTCGCGGGGATGCAGCGTGGCAAGGCGATGGCGATCCGCTGGGCGGTGTGGGCTGCACTGGCATTCGAGGTTGTGATTACAACCGCGTTTTGGTTGCCGCTCGCACCTTTGCATTCCCGCTGGTGGGAAATGGTTAATGCGGTGCAGGGCGATTTTCGCGAACAACTGGGCTGGCCGGAACTGGTGCAGGAGGTCGCTCGGATTCGCGATTCGCTGCCGCCGCAAGAGCGTGAGCACCTGGCAATCCTTGGCGCCAACTACGGCGAGGCGGGAGCGATCAATCTCTACGGACCGCAGTATGGACTGCCGCAGGCGATCAGCGGCGTCAACTCGTTCTGGGCGCGCGGCTACGGCAATCCCGAGCCGCAGACGGTGATCATTCTCGGCCTGAGTAGTAGGTACATGAACGAGGAGTTCCAGTCATGTCGCCTCGCCGGACACACTCCGAACCCGTACGGAGTCATCAACGAAGAGACCGGCGATCATCCTGACATCTATGTCTGCGGGCCTCCCAAGGCTGGCTGGCCGGAGTTCTGGAAGCACTTCCGCTACTTCGGGTGAAGCCGGTGAATTGTCATGACCGTCGCGCTCTAGCAGCAACCGCGTCTATCCATTGCCGCGCCCGCTCGTGGCTAGAGTTCGACGCCCCCTCCTGCGCATTAGCCTTCGCCAACAGCGCAGCGCCAAGAGACTTGAAGTTCCCCATCGCCTGGAAAATCTCACCGCCGGTGTGCGTGGCAAAGACATCTAGCGCGGGGTCCTCGTGCGCTCTTGTGCGACTCCCGTGAAAGCCGAGCCTGTTCCGAAATACCCGCAGCTTATCTTGGAACGGAACCACCTGCGCTTCAACAGCCGCGATGGCACTCTCCTCCTCTGGAAAACGCGAGCGCCAAATCCTGAAACCATTAAGCCCATCTTGGGAGTCATCCACTAGGCTATAAAAAAATGCGTACAGTATAAACATCAGTGTGACTTGGACGCGTGGGATTGAATGATCATCACTATCGTCGAAATCGACTGAGGGCACATACTTGAAAGATAAAAAGTCAGAGTAAACGGTCCATAAGTTCATAAAATGCATGAACCGCTCAACAAAGATGCGCAGCTCCTCCTCACTCATACGAGTGATGCTATCACTTATCACGGTTCAATCGACGCTGCCACTTTTGAAGAGCCATCCTGGTCATTCTAGTAAATTGCCCATGCCAAATTGCGAAAGCAGTCCTTGAAGCCCTGCCAGGTCTATCAGTTCTATCCCTACGCGCTCTGCAAACACCCGTGCCTGTGGTGTGAAATCAGACGTTGTAATGAGTGTTCCTTTCATGGCTCTTTCTGCTACGACTGCCCCGTAAAACTCTCTTACCGTTGCGGCTCCAATCAAATTATCGGGTGCATATCTCTTGCATTGGAAAAGGTACTTCCCTCCAGTGATCGGCTTATCGAGGACGGCCTCTATATCAATTCCGCCGTCTCCAGTGGTTTTCGTCATTTCGGCGCGAAAATCCATTCGTGCGAGAAGGGCTGTCACTAGCCTCTCAAAATCTACTCCAGACATGTTCTCCAGACTTACGGGGCTTCCACTCGCAGGATTCGTATGCACGCTCATGCCGAAGGCTTCAAATGCTTCTACAACGTCTTCTGCTGTCATTAGTTGCTTCTTTACGGCTCTGGCTACTCGCTGCATCAGTATCTCAAGCTGATGGGGGCAGCCTCTAGAGTTGATCGCGATCAGACTCCTGGCCTGCGGCTCAATTTCGATGTTCGCTAGTACGGCTATTCTCTCTGCGATTCGTTCCATGGATTCCATGGAGTAGGGCTGCACCGATAGGACCAGCGAAAAGCCGCTAAGTAAATCGGGATCGCAGTCGGATTTCTTCGTAGCGGTGCCAATCAATGTGAAGGGCTGGATATCGATGGAGTGAGTTCGTGCGCTACTGCCCTGTCCAATGACGATTTCCTGCCTGTGCGTTCTCATAGCCGACAAGAGAACATCCCGGAAAACCGGCCGCAATCGGGAAACTTCGCTGATTATGAAAACTTCGTGTTCACGGAGATTCGTGAGAATAGCGCGAAGGTCACCTAAGACTTGGAGCGTTGACACGTCATGTTCATGCCACTGCACTCCGAGTTCCTTCGACACAGCAGTGGCGAGAGTTCGCTTACCCATTCCCTCGTCGCCCACAATGAGAATGTGCTCCGGGGTACTGCCGTTCTTCCGATAGAAATCCAGAAATGCGCGGATGCGAGCAATGCAATCCGGCTGCCCGACCATCTCCGTCAATGTTGGGGAGCTGTTCACTGTTCGAGTTTGGCTAATACGCGGAACCACAGCAGTTCTTGATAATCACCCTGACCACGTAAGCCGGGGCGAAGCGACCCACTGCCGCTCCCAGGCGGGAACCGCAACCCGTTCGGCTACGAGCGGTGGCTTCTGCGCCCAGCAAACGACGCTAGTGCCGAACGGCAGATTGATGTGGTGCAGCACTTGGCGTTCTGCATCCAGAAGCAACGTCATAGCGGTGTTCGCGAAGCGAGCGCGCTTGGTAAGGCTAGTGCCGGAAGTAGCTGAGGTGCGAAATATACTCTTCGCCATGCGCACGATTACGAGCGGCAGGAACGGGGCTGCCACAAAGTAGGAGGCGCGCTGTACCTCAAAGCCGGTGGTAGTCAGTTTGCGGCGCAACTCGCTCGCGCGGTAGCGCCGGAAATGTCCACGGCGCTCGTCATCTTCGTCCCAAAGGAAAGCGTAAGCGGGCACGGTCAGGCACAGCAGCCCGCCATCTTTCAGAACGCGGCGGAGCTCACGCAGCGCGGCGCGGTCGTCAGAGACGGATTGCAGAAAGTCGCCACCAACGATCACGTCGAAGCAGTTGCTGGCGAATGCGAGCTCATCGGGTGCCGAGCAGACCAGGTTGGTTCCGCCGTGCAGTTGCCGGAAGGCCGAAGCTGCGAGCGTGCTTTGCTGATTGATAACGCGGAAGAGCGAAGGTTGGTCAAACGCAAGCTCGGCATTGCCGCCCAGGTCGAGGATTCGCGCTTCGCGTTTCCCGTTCAGCGCTTGGCCCACAAACTCGCGCAATAGGTTGCGACGCGCGACGTACCACCACGAAGCCATCTCCTGTTCAAGCCGAGCGAAATCGCGTGCAACATCCATGGATGCGGGCGGGCCTTCGCCGCCATTGTAAGCGATGCCGGCCGCGAAAGGATGAAACTCTGCGGAGAGGTAACGTCCCAAAGGTTGGGTTGATGCTGAGCGGCAAGCGGAATCCGTGGGTGGCGCTTCTTGGCGCTGGCGGTTCTCGGCGCATGGGCATAGTGTTGCTTTCCTCAAGCGAGAGTTGAGGTGAAGAAAGCGGAGGATGACGCTGGTGCCCACCCACTTACGCCCTCGCTGACTTGCGTTTCGCTCTTGGCCGTCTGCTAATCGAGTCAATCCGCAACGGATGCCAACCTTCCAGCGTCGCCTCCGCTAACGGATGATTCCGTGCAGAAATGGAAGAGCGAGCACCGCTGTGAACGGCCCGCATTAACGTACTTCTGCAGGCGTTGTCGGTCGCAGAACGCCCTTATTGTGCCGCCGCAGTCTGCCCCACGGCGGAGCGGAAATATTCCAACGACAGCTGCAAGCCGGCGCGAAGGTCGATCTTAGGCTCCCAGCCGAGTAGTTGCTTTGCCTTAGTGATGTCGGGGCAGCGCTGCCTGGGGTCGTCCTGGGGGAGCGGTTCAAAGCGAACCCGGCTGGCTGATCCGGTAACCTCAAGCACCACCTTCGCGCATTCCAGGATGGTGAACTCGCTCGAGTTGCCAATGTTGACCGGCCCGGGTTCAGAGCACCTGGAGAGCGCCACGATTCCGGCGATTTCGTCGCTCACATAGCAGAAGCTGCGGGTTTGAAGACCGTCGCCGTAAACCGTGAGATCTTCAGCGCGAAGCGCCTGCTTCATGAAGTTCGAGATCACCCGGCCGTCGTTGATCTGCAATCGCGGCCCATAAGTGTTGAAGATGCGGACGATATGCGTGTCGAGTTTCTTGTAGCGGTGATACGCCATCGTCAGCGCCTCGGCGAAACGCTTGGATTCGTCATAGACCGAACGCGGGCCGATGGGGTTCACGTGTCCCCAGTAGGTTTCCTTCTGCGGATGCTCCAGCGGATCGCCATAACATTCCGACGTCGAGGCTAGAAGGAACTTCGCGTGATACTTGTCAGCGAGTTCCAGGCAATTCAACGTGCCGAGGGAGCCAACCATAAGGGTCGCAATGCCGTGCTCCATGTAGTCCACGGGGCTGGCGGGCGAGGCCAGATGAAAGAGGCAATCAAAGTGTCCCGGGTCGAAGGGTCGGCATACATCTTGTTCGATAAGCTCAAACCTCGGCTCGGTCGCCAGATGGGCGATGTTGTCCCTGCGGCCGGTAAGGAAGTTGTCGGCACAAACGACGTTGTGACCTTCCTCAAGCAGCTTGTCGCAGAGGTGAGAACCCAGGAAGCCCGCCCCGCCGGTTACAAGGATTCGCATAGCTTTATCGATGTTGATCCCTTCTTCGGCAGTTGGCCTGGAAAGCGTTGGCGGCGGCACTGCGATGCGAGTTCATATTGCCGTGGCTGCCACTGATTGCTGAAATGAATTAACGCCGCCAAACCAGATTCAGAACCCAGTGAGCCCCAACGCCTGATTCTATAATCGTGGGTCGACCAGAAACGAGGCTTCAATGCCCGATCGTTCCGCAGACCTGTTGATTATCGGCGGCGGCATCGTGGGACTGGCAACTGCGCTTGAGGCAGTCACCCGCTTTCCGGAGATGCGGCTGATCGTTCTCGAGAAAGAAAATCAGGTTGCCGCGCACCAGACCGGGCACAATAGCGGCGTCATCCATTCCGGCCTCTATTACCGCACGGGCTCACTGAAGGCGAAGAACTGCGTGGCCGGCGCGGCTTCGATGAAGCGGTTCTGCCGCGAGCATGACGTCCCGTTCGAGGAATGCGGCAAGCTGGTCGTCGCTACCAGCGCGGAAGAAGTGCCCCGGCTTGAGCAACTGCATCAGCGTGGCATTGCCAACGGAGTGGAAGGGCTGAGGATGCTCAGCCGCGAAGAGTTTCGCCAGTTCGAGCCGCACTGTGACGGTATCTGCGCTCTGCACGTTCCCTCGACCGGAATCGTGGATTATGTCGCCGTCGCGCGAAAGTACGCGGAGTTGATTGCGCATTCCGGGGGAGAGATCATTTGCCAGGCGAAGGTCACGGGCCTGCGTCGCGATGGCTCCGCCAACGTAGTCGAGTCGACTGCCGGCGTGTTTCACGCTACCCATGTCATCAACTGCGCCGGACTCTACAGCGATCAGATCGCCAGGCTCGCCGGCGTGCAGATCGAGTTGCAGATCATTCCATTCCGCGGCGAGTATTACGAGATTCGCCCAGACCGGCGGCATCTGGTGAAGAACCTGATCTACCCGGTGCCCGATCCTCGATTCCCCTTTTTGGGCGTGCATTTCACGCGTCGCGTCAACGGTAGCGTGGAAGCCGGTCCCAACGCGCTGCTGGCCTTACGGCGCGAAGGTTACAGCGGCGCAAGCCCGGATATTGGCGAGGCGGTGGAGATCCTGTCGTTCGGCGGATTTTGGAAAATGGCGCGCAGGTATTGGCGAATGGGCGCGGCTGAGCAATATCGCTCCCTAATGAAAAGCGCTTTCGCCGCCGCGCTGAAGAAGATGATTCCCGAACTGACAGAGGCCGATCTGGCTCCCGGCGGTTCGGGAGTGCGGGCCCAAGCTGTCGACCGGCAGGGCAATCTGCTCGACGACTTTCACTTCGTGCACGCTCCCGGCATGATTCACGTGTGCAACGTGCCCTCGCCCGCTGCCACGGCCTCTCTGGAGATCGGTCGCGAGGTGGTCGACATGATGGTGCAGCGCTTCGAGCTGCGAACTCCGGTGATGAAATAGGAAGCAGGTGTCCAAAGGTACATATCGAAACCTTCCCTTTAGTAACCTCTTAAACCGCTGGCTGTGACCTGCATCACTGAGCGGCAGGATTAATCAATGGAATAGTCGCAGATAGTTCAGACGTCAATCACACATTGTAAGACGTAGATCTTCGGCACTGTCGATGGATAGATTGCATTGAAGGTCGGCCCTCGACGCAGACGTCATTGTTGTCGAATTTTGCTGATGCTGCCGGCAGCTAGTTGATGGTACGGGTCAGGTGTTCACCCCGTCCGGGAGCTTCGCCATTCACGTTGCTGTCGAGGAGCACTCTATTGCCCCCGTCCACGAATCGGAGGTTTTTCCCGCTCGTCTTCCGAGGCCGACCACTTCTCGCATCGGCACTTCAGCCGTCGAGGCGCAGGGGCGGCGGTCCTCGAAGATCCTGAGGTTCAGCATTCGCAGGTCGCAGCCACACCCGGAGCGCCCGACGAGATCGATCCTTTTGTCGGGACCAGTCGGGTCATTCGGCGGTTACGCGATCTGGCGCAAAAGGTCGCGGTCAGCGACAGCCCGGTGCTTATCCTTGGCGAAACCGGCTCCGGCAAGGGCGTCCTGGCGAACTGGCTCCATGCCAACAGCACTCGCAGCCACGAGCAATTTCTCGACTTGAACTGTGCCGGCCTGGATCGCGAACTTCTGGAAACGGAACTGTTCGGGCACGAGAAGGGAGCGTTTACCAGCGCCGTCGCGGCCAAGCCGGGACTGCTGGAAGTAGCCAATCACGGCACCGTGTTCCTGGACGAAATCGGCGACGTAGATTTGCATGTCCAGCCCAAGCTGCTGAAGGTGCTGGAGACGGGACGGTTTCGCCGGCTGGGCGATGTTCGCGACCGCTTTGCCGACGTCCGGCTGATCTCCGCCACGCACCACGATTTGGGACGGGAGGTGCGCGAAGGGCGATTTCGATCGGATCTCTTTTACCGCATCAATATCATCCTGCTGGATGTTCCCGCGCTGCGCTCGCGCCCGGAGGACATCCCGTGGCTGGCGAACAATCTTGCTGCGAACGATTGCGCCTCAGGGTAGCGCAATTGAACTCGATGGGTCGGCGATCGAGACGCTCCAGAGATACTCATGGCCAGGCAATATTCGTGAATTGCGCAATGTGCTGCAACGCGCGTTACTCGTAGCCGAGAGCAACGTCATTACCGAGCGCGAATTGCAGTTTTTCCCGGTGAGATTCGAAGAGTTACCGCCGCGCTTGTCTCTGGCGAATCTTACGTTGTACGAGATGGAAAAATCTCACATCGCAACCGTGCTCGCGCAGGAATTCGGATCCATTCAGAAGGCTGCAAAGCGGCTCGGCATCCCGCGCAGCTCGTTGTACAACAAGCTAAGCCGGTTCGGGATTTGCAACGGAGGAAGCTGAAGCCGAGGGACAAAAAGAAAGGGCGGAATTCCGAACGGAAGCGCAGCGCCCAGTTGCACATCCGAATAAGACCGTGAGGTCCAGAATTCCGCCAACCGGTAAAGCTAAACTCTACCCAAGGAGGAGACGCTAACACCGCGAAACGTGTCTGCTCGAGACCGTGTCTTTTGCGCTAGCAACGCGATTGTTACACTCACACCTTGACTTGCGAATACCCCTTCTGCCGTAGTCCGCTACCACTTCTGTCGTATCGCCTGACATTTAGATCTCGATGCGAACTGGCTTAATGCCGGCATTCAGGATTGCCCGTTCGTTGCACAGCGACGACATTTCCTGCCCTAATAGCTGAATCACCTGCAGGCAGAGGTCGGGCCGGGAGCGCAGGAATTCCTGGGCCGCTTGGGCCGGTACGAATGTAAATTCGGCAGCTCCGGTGACTTCGACCGAGTAACAGCAGTGATCGCAACTCAAGGTGGAAGACAGCCCGATGAAGGACCCCGGCGCAAGCTCGCGCAACAAAATCGTCCTGCCGTCGTGGGAACACATGGATACGCGCGCGGACCCCGAACGCAGAATGTAAATGCCTTTGCCTGTCTCCCCTTCGGTGAGAACGCGGTTACCCTGGCGAAATGAGACTGGCCGCCCAATTAACTCCAGTTCCCCAATTAGGCCCGCACTCACCGTGCTTTGCGAATCCAAATTTTCCACCGTCCCCGGAGCCCTCGTGCAACGTTCTGATTTATGTTTTGTACACGATCAATGCACCTCATGGTGTGATGCCCGTCACAGGTGGGTGTGACTAGGGCGGAAGCGCCGCGTGGCGCGGGGCCTGCAGGCGTTGCGCCCAAAAGCGCGCCGCGGCATCGAAATAGGTTAATTTGGTTGCTGATGGAACCCGCTGTCGCAAGTGTCGACTCGCTGACTAAGGAAGAAGTCCTGCGCTATTCGCGCCACCTGATCCTGCCCGAAGTAGGCGATGGATGGGCAGCTCAAGCTCAAGCAGGCCCGAAGGTGCTCTGCATAGGCGCCGGGGGATTGGGCTCGCCACTGGCGCTCTACCTGGCAGCGGCGGGCGTGGGTACGCTTGGGTTAGTGGACTTCGACGTTGTCGATTTCACGAATCTGCAACGGCAGATCATCCACTCGACTGCCGACGTCGGTCGCAAAAAGCTGGATTCGGCAGCCGAAAGCATTACGGCCATAAACCCCAACGTAAACGTACGCAAGTTCGAAACACGCCTGACCAGCGCCAACGCGGTGGAGATATTTCAAGAGTTCGACATCATCGCCGATGGCACCGACAACTTCCCGACGCGCTACCTGGTGAACGATGCTTGCGTGCTCACCGGCAAGCCAAACGTTTATGGTTCCATCTTTCGCTTCGAAGGGCAGGCCAGCGTCTTCGCTATGCCGGGTGGTCCGTGCTACCGCTGCTTATATCCCGAACCGCCGCCGCCGGGCATGGTGCCCTCGTGCGCCGAAGGCGGTGTGCTGGGCATTCTGCCGGGGCTGGTCGGAGTGATTCAGGCGACGGAGACGATCAAGCTGATACTGGGCTTAGGAGAGACGCTGGCTGGGCGCCTGTTGCTGATCGATGCCCAGGCCATGCGTTTTCGCGAGCTAAAGCTGCGCAAGAATCCCGAGTGTCCGGTATGCGGTGAGCATCGCATCGGTGACGGAACTCATCGACTACAATCAGTTCTGCGGAATTCGCGGAGAAGAGAAAGGAGCAGCAGCCACTGTGGCCGATATCACGGTAGAAGAACTGAAGCGCCGGCTGGATGCCGGCGAGGAAATTTTCGTGCTCGACGTGCGCGAACCGCACGAATACCAGATCGCCAATCTCGGCGGTCACTTGATCCCGCTGAACGATCTGCCCAAGCGCGTGGGCGAACTGGATGCCAACCGCGAGATCGTCGTCCATTGCAAGATGGGCGGCCGCAGCGCCAAGGCGGTCGACTTCCTGCGCCAGTCGGGCTTCACCAACGTGCATAACCTGGCGGGCGGCATCACTGCCTGGGCCGAGCGCGTGGACCCCAAGGTGGCGAAGTATTAGCGCGCTGAAGAGCCATTACACGGCCTACATATAGAACAGGCTCAGCCGCGGCATCCGATATTTCTCCAGCAGCCGTTTCTGCACGTATTGCTTGTGCAATTGCTCGATCTGCGGAGCCGTCATCTTGCTGCGATAAGGCGCCAGATCGCGATCGGCTTCGCTGCGGATTGCAAACAAGGTGTCGTCGGAGGTTGACGCCAGCAAGGATGGCCATCAGCTTTTCTTCGCTTACGGTAAGGCGCCGTTCGAGATCCTCCATCGGCAGGTTTGTGCCTTGCTCGACCATGTCGGCGAGGCTGCGCAGACGTCTGAGCGGCTTCGATGGCGACCGGTTGGGCTGCGGAAGGCAGAGTGATGTTATTCAATGCTTCGGCGTTTCGCCGCAGGAAGGCCGCGACCGTCGCATGCTCCAGCCCTGCATTAGCTTTCTTCGTGGGTGCCGCCCCGACTGCCGCGTCTTTCAACTCCTCTGCCGAGGCCAGCACTTCCTGCGCACAATAGGCAAGGCCGTTCACCTTGCGTGTGCGACGGGGACGCCGTTCCCATTTCTCGAAGCTGGCGTCGATGCCGCGCAGCACCGCCTCAAGCGGAATGCCGGCATCCTTCCAGATCTCCATCAGCGCCCAGTCGAGCGGCGACAGAATCATCAGCGTGCCGCGGCGCTTCTGAAAGTGCTCTTCGATTTCGGTGAAATAGTTGAAGTAGTTATCCAATGTCGTTCGGGTGGAGCACGCCTTCAGGCGTGCAGGATGAAGATTGAATCGGTTCCGGCTTTAGCCGCTGAGGTAAGCGTTTCAACTGGACGGCAGCGGCTGAAGCCGATATCTCTAAACCTGTCGCGTTACTGCACGCCTGAAGGCGTACTCCACCCTGGTCTCAGCCGCGCTTCGCAGCCGCACCGGCGGTGCTTTGGGTTCGCGAAGGCTCATCCTTCGCCGCGGGGTTGTGGCGGCGAGCGTGGCCCTGGTTGCGTTCGTAGATGATCCGCAGGCCGTCGAGAGTGAGAAACTCGTCGACCTCGTGGATGTATTTCGAACTCTCGCTCATCAGGGAAGCCAAGCCGCCGGTCGCAACCACGTTGACTGGGTCGCCAATCTCGGCCATCAGTCTCTCAAGAATGCCGTCGATGAGTCCCAGATATCCGTAGTACAGGCCTGACTGAACACTGCTCACGGTATTGGTGGCGAGCACGCGCGCAGGTTTGCGAATGTCGACGCGGGGCAAGCGTGCGGTGCGCGAAAAAAGGGCATCGGCAGAGATGCCAATTCCGGGAGTAATGACTCCGCCCAGGTATTCGCCCTTTTGCGAAACGACGTCGAAGGTGGTCGCGGTGCCGAAGTCAACAACGATGCATGGGCCGCCGTATTTCTCGAAGGCAGCAACGCTGTTCACGATGCGGTCGGCACCGACTTCGGCAGGGTTGTCATAATGCACCGGCATGCCGGTCTTCACTCCCGGTTCGATGAACAGGGGCTTAATCTGAAAGTATCGCTCGCAAACTTCCCGCAGAGTCGAATCCAGCGGCGGTACAACGGAGGAGATAACGGTTCCCTGCACGGACGCGACTTCCAGTCCGTTCATCGCGAACAGATTGCGGAACAGAACGCCGTACTCGTCGACGGTCTGCGACTTGATGGTGGTGACCCGCCAATTTGCGATCAGCCGGCCGTATTGCGGCGGTACTTCGGATGACTTTGGTTCGAAGACCCCCAGGACCGTGTTGGTGTTGCCTACGTCGAGGACAAGCAGCATGGTTTATTTTCCACCGATGGCGCGCACAGTGCCGGAGAGCACCGTCCGAAGTCCTGTTGCGGTGCGCACACGAAGAAACCCGCGATCGTCCAGACCTTCGGTTATGCCTTCAAACCCGGGTTCCTCTTCAATGCGGACGTGACGACCGCGAGCGAAAGAAGATCGCCGTTCGAAGTCGGAAAATATTGCGGTACGCGTCTCGGCAACGTTAGTGATCAGCTTGCCGTAGGCGTTGTCGAGCGATTTTAGCAGAGCCGCGGTGAGCTCCACGCGCGACCATTCGCGGCCACTCTTCAGCCGCAGCGAGGTCGCAATTGGTTCCAGATCGGCTGAGAAAGCCGAATGATTCACGTTGATGCCGATCCCTACGACGACATAGCGCACGCGAGTCGCCTCGGAGTTCATCTCGGTAAGAATGCCGCAGAATTTCTTGCCGTTCAGCAGGACGTCATTGGGCCAGCGCAGATCGGGATGCAATCCGGTCGTCTGTTCCACGGCATCCGCTACCGCAATGCCCGCCATGAGCGACAGCAGCAAGGCGTCGGCAGGCGCGAGTTGCGGGCGCAAAATCACCGAGCAATAGATGCCGGCAGAAGGTGCCGAATCCCAGCTATGCCCGCCACGCCCGCGTCCCGCGGTCTGCTCTTCGGCCAGGAACACGGCGCCTTCAGGTTCCCCGGCGGCCGCGGCGTCCATCGCCTCGGTGTTGGTCGAGCCAACGCTGAAATAGTGGTGAATGCGGTTGCCGATGGTATGTCCCTGCACCAGCGGGCCGAGTATGTCGGGAAGAAGCAGGTCAGGCATAGCGTTCAGTTGATATCCGGTTGCGGGATGCCCGGTGATTTGCACTCCCAGCTCGCGAAGCTGTTGTACGGCGCGCCAGACTTCGGAGCGGCTGGTCCCGAGCTCCTCGGCAATGCGGGTGCCGCTGATGACGATGGTGGCGTTGTCGATGAGTAGGCGGACGATACGGCCCAAGCGTGAATCCGTGTCGCTTTCCCCAGGGGCTAGGTCTCGTATTGGATTGATCGACGCGATAGAAGAATTATCTGCCGCAAAGGGCTGCTTGAACAGCGGCAGCGTTCGGAAGGGGTTATGGCTTGTGTGTCAAGCTGGCAGCAAACAGGTCAATCCAACGCCGCTGCTCTGGCGTTTCCGGGATCGCGACGCCGCGGGCTTTTTCCACGATTCGAACCGCTGAGGCCGGGTCTTCGCCTTTGAGCACCAGATAGGAAGCGGCTATCATGCCAGACCGTCCAACGCCTTGCCGGCAATGAATAACCGCCGAATGTCCGGATGCCAGCGAACTGTCTATTTCGTCGAGCACCGGCGCAACTTCCGAGGGGGATGAAGGAACCTGAAGGTCAGGAATTGGAAGCGCAACAAATCTCAATCCAGCCTTCTGCGCTTCTCGGCGCTCCTCCTCAAGATTCAGCTCTTTTTGCTCATCTGGAGTGAGTAAAGAAAGGACTGTTCGAATCCCAGATGCCTTCCAATTCTGCATCTCATCGGCCAGCCACTCGCCGCCGCGAGGTCGAGCAGAAATCGCTAGTTTGCCTCGCCATGTGCCATCGATCCAGTAGAGTTTCGTTGCCATACTAAAACTCTTCTTTTGTAACTACCTCACGCGGCAGTTTGTCGACATCTATTCCGCGCCTGCGAAGCACGCAAATACGATGATGTCCATCGAGTATAGTCCCATCGGAGCGAGCTTTCAGGCAATCTTTGACTCCAGGCAATAGCGAGCTCAGGAGTACTTCCGTGGACCATCCCTCGAATAACCTGATCTTATCCGGGACCAAACTCTCTTCAGAATGGAGGGGCTTAAGTGGCGGAAACGGCATGGCCATCTACGCCGGCTGTACGCGCATGCTCAGAGTCGACCGCGGGCACAGAATGGGTCAGCGCGCCGATGGAGATGAAGTCCACGCCGGTTTCGGCGTAGGCGCGAACGTTGGAGAGGTTGATGCCGCCCGAAGCTTCCAGCGAGACCTTGCGGTCGAGCTTAGCGACGCGCTCGACGGCCTGGCGAACCTGTTCCGGCGTCATGTTGTCGAGCAGGATGGCTTCGGCGCCATGTTGCAGCGCCTGCTCGAATTCTTCCAGCGAGCGCACTTCGATTTCGATCGGCAAGCTCGCTGTGACGTCTGGCTCAGCGCCGTCTCCAGTGCCTGCACAGCACCGCCAGCGAGCGCAATGTGATTGTTCTTGATCAGGATGCCGTCGCTCAGGTCGAGCCGGTGATTGGTGCCGCCGCCGCAGCGCACCGCCCACTTGTCGAGCAAGCGCAGACCGGGAGCCGTCTTGCGTGTATCGAGGATGGTGGCCTTGGTTCCGGCGACTGCGTCTACGTAGTGCCGGGTGGCGGTGGCGATGCCGCTCATGCGCTGCATGATGTTGAGGATGAGCCGCTCGCAGGCGAGAATCACGCGCGCGTTGTGCCGAATGACGGCAACCGACTGTCCCTTGCGCAGGCGCACGCCGTCGAAGATTTCGGGACTGCTGCGAACATCGGGATGCGACGTGACCTTGCCATCGAGCTGGGCGTAGATTTCGAGTATGCGCTGAATGCAGCCGAGGCCGGAAAGAACGCAGTCCTGCTTGGCGATGATGGTGGCCGAGGCGCGCTGCTGCCGGATCGATGCAGGCCTGGCTGGTTGCGTCACGGGTGGCGCGGTCTTCCTGCAGCGCGTTTTCCAGAAGTGCGGTAACCCTGCGGCCTGTCCAATCCACCTGTATTCTCCCGACTTGCAGCCTCTAGAGTAACGTGGTCCTAGCAGCCTAGCTCTTGCAGCGCCGCCTTGGCTTTTTCCACCAGAACTTCGACTTCGCCTTTGCGCTTCTTCAATCCATCCACGACTTGCGGCGGAGCCTTGGCAAGAAACGCGTCGTTCGACAACTGTGCGCTGGCCCGCGCCAAGTTCGCCTGACAGTTTAGCAAGTTCTTTATTCAGACGGTCGCGCTCCGCCGCGACGTCGATCTTGCGCTCATAGACCACGCGAACGTCGAAGCGGGCCGTGCTGCGCGCGCCGGCGACCTTTGCCAGCGAGGACTCCACGAAGCTCATGCCGTCAACATCCGCCAGCAGCTCGACTGCACTCCGCGTCGCGCTCGATCCATGGAGCGGACTTCTGCGTCGGCGAAGACCTCAATCGGCAGCTTCTGCTTGCGATCGACCTTCAGCTCCGTGCGGATGTTGCGCACCGCCAGCGATCAGGTCCTGCAGGATCGCCATCTCGGTTTCGGCGGCAGTATCGATCTGCGACTCGTCAGCCTTTGGATAGGCAGCCAGCGCGATGGACTGCAGCGGCAGGATTGCCGTCGTATACCGCGTGCCACAGCTCCTCGGTAATGAATGGCATGAACGGCGACAGCAGCCGCAGCGCGCCTTCGAAGATGCTGACCACATTCGCGAATGCCGCGCGCGCCTGCTCGCGATCGGCTGGAAGCCAGACGCGGCTTCATCAGCTCGATATACCAGTCGCAATACTCGCCCCAGAAGAAGTGATAGACCACGTGCGCGGCCTCGTGGAAGCGATAGGCTTCCAGCGCGTCGTTGATCTCCTGCGCAACGCGGTTGAAGCGCGAGAGAATCCAGCGATCCTCCAGGCTCGCCACGGCGAAACTCCGGCAGGCCTTGCCTGCGGAGGTCGGCGGCAGAACGCTTGAAGTCCGCCAGCGACCACACTCCGGCTTCCTGCGCGCGATCGACATTCATGAACAGGAATCGCGCGGCATTCCAGATCTTGTTGGCAAAGGCGCGATAGCTCTCGATGCGGTTTTCGGAGAACGCGATGTCGGTGCCGGGCGCGGCCATGATCGCCAGCGTGAATCGCACCGCATCAGTCCCGTACTTTTCGGTGATCTCGATGGGATCGACCACGTTGCCCTTGGTCTTCGACATCTTCTGGCGCTCGGCGTCGCGCACCAGCGCATGGATGTACACGGTGCGAAAGGGAACGTCGCCGTGCTCGTGTCCGCGCATGAAGTGGCAATTCATCATGATCATGCGCGCGACCCAGAAGAACAGGATGTCGAAGCCGGTAATCAGCAGCGATGTCGGATAGAACGCGTCGAGATCCGGAGTCTTGTCGGGCCAGCCGAGCCCGGAGCAGGGCAGCAGCCCGGACGAAAACCACGTATCGAGAACGTCGCTGTCCTGCTCGAGCTTGGCTGCCGCGCACTTTGAGCAATTCGACGGCGCCTCGCGCGCGACGATGACTTCGCCGCAGTCCTTGCAGTGCCACGCCGGAATGCGATGTCCCCACCACAGCTGCCGCGAGATACACCAGTCGTGAATGTTGCGCATCCACTCGAAGTAGGTCTTGGTGTAATTCTCGGGAACGAACTTGATCTCGCCTTGCTCCACGGCTTCGATAGCGCGATCGGCCAGCGGCTGGATCTTCACGAACCACTGCGTCGAAAGCCGCGGCTCAACGATGGTTTTGCAACGGCTGCATGTCCCGAGCGGAACCACGTAGTCTTTCTTGGCGACCAGGTAGCCGCCCTTCTCCAGGTCTTCGAGCACGCGTTGCCGCGCTTCGAAACGGTCGAGCCCGGCATACGGCCCGGCGTTCTCGTTCATTTGCGCGATTTCGTTCATCACCTCGATCTGCGGCAGGTTGTTGCGCAACCCGGCTTCGAAGTCGTTGGGATCGTGCGACGGCGTGACCTTCACCGCGCCGGTGCCGAACTCAGGGTTGGCGAGGAGGTCGTCAGTGATGATCGGAATCTCGCGATTCATCAGCGGCAGCATCACGCGCTTGCCATGCAGATGCCGGTAGCGCTCGTCGGCCGAATTCACCGCGACCGCGGTATCGCCCAGCATGGTCTCGGGACGCGTCGTCGCAACCACGATGAACTCGTCGGGGCTGCCCACCACCGGATAGCGAATCTCGTACAGCTTGCCCGGCGTCTCTTCGTGCACGACTTCGAGGTCGGAGACGGCGGTGATGCAGCGCGGGCACCAGTTCACGATGTACTTGCCGCGATAGATCAGCCCTTCTTCATACAGCCGGACGAATGCCTCGCGCACCGCGCGCGACATGCGCTCGTGCCATGGTGAAGTACTCGCGCGACCAGTCGACCGAGGCGCCGAGCCGCTTCATCTGCTCCAGGATGGCGCCGCCGTACTGCTGCTTCCACTGCCCAGACCCGCTCGACGAACGCCTCGCGTCCGATGTCGCGGCGGTTCTTGCCCTCGCTGCGCAAGCTGCCGCTCCACCATTATCTGCGTCGCGATCCCGGCGTGGTCGGTGCCGGGCAGCCACAGCGTGAGAAAGCCGCGCATGCGGTGCCAGCGGACGATGATGTCCATCTCGGTCTGGTTCAGCATGTGGCCCATGTGCAGCCGGCCGGTGACGTTGGGCGGCGGCAGCGTCAGCGTGAACGTCGGCTGTGCCGAGCCCGGCGCAGGCGTGTCGACATGAAACAGCTTCTGCTCGACCCAGTACTCGGCCCAGCGCGGCTCGATCGAGCCCGGCTCATAGGTTTTGGGAAGATCGTGCGGCATGCAATCCGTTCAGTGCGAAGTTAATCTTCGATATTACGGTGCGCGAAAAGAGGGGTCAAACAAGGGGGCGAATAGGCGGACCGCTTCTGAAACGCAGTCCGGAGGACGACACAAGCAATAGCCCAACCAATAGCCCAGTACGTGAGTGCTGGGTAAGCGAAGTGCGCAAGAACCGAGTCCCGTCATGGGCGGACAAACAGCCTGGATGACGGGTGCCGCAGGTTCGCCCCTCTCTTGCGCTAACCTGGGTGGAGAAAGATTCGGGGTGGGCCACCTGCCGATGTTTCCTTGCGTAAACGTCTTCCGGGCGTACCCAAGCTAAATCTGGTCGAAGCCTCGGATATCGACAGACAAAGCGAGCATCGCAACTAATGCCAAGTATCCGCCCCAAACATAGTCGAGCACGACCCAAGCAGGAACACGGGCGCGAGACAGAATGGCAAGGCACAGCGCACCAAATGAGAGCCAGTGTGTTGCCCGAAGAGTGGGCAATCGCCAACCTGAAGCTATCAGGTAGCAGCAAAAATACCCATGCAGCCAGTACCATTGACCTGCCCTAAAATGTAGATTGTTGCCTGTCAAGTATAGAATTCCCAAGGCAAGCGCACTTAGTGACAGCCTGACGCGAATCAGTTTGTCTCCCACACAGTTAAATATGAGTGACCCTCCTAGTGCCGGAAAAAGCCAATATAAGCCGGTCAACGGCGCAATCACAAGACTAGAAAACGGTCCGAGGACTGATTCTAACGGGTCGGCAACGAATATTTGGAAGTGCTGCAGAGGATTCAGCGGAGTGCAACACAGCCCAGTCCAGTACAACAAGGAAAAGAACGTGGCGACTAATACGCCCACAGTGCCATCCCAACTATTGTTACGAGACTCTGCCATTTTCGACAATAGCTTACGCTTTCGGTAAAGACATTCCTAGGTCGATATGACGGAGAGGCCGGAGTGCCTCGTGAGTAACATGGCCGGGAGACTCCCCGGCCCGGAGGGGATCAACAGAGGAGGCGTGACACCCCTAACTAAGGAGCGATTAACGTCTTCGCACGCTGCCAGTAACGAAGCCAGGGCTTACAATATTCAACAATAATGGTCCTCATTTACCCGGATACGAATATTTGGGCCTATCTTTCCGGGCAGGGCGTCAAGGAGGAAGACTTTGCCTCCGCCCTCAAAGCCAAAGACGCCAGCTTGGTTCTAAGCGCCCACGCGGTCTATGAGCTTGCTCGGACCTTTGTCGGCAAGGCAGGTAGCCCCGCCGGCGTCAAGTTGTTCTCTACGATCAACAAACTTATGGAGCTGGACATCGTCTGCTCGAAGGAGGTTGGAGAGCTTCTCAAAGAGGAGTGCTATGCGTTCGAAAATGACCTCGCCAGGATCGATCCTCTGCTTAACGAGGACGAATGTAAAGTCGTCAAGGCAGAAGTCGACAAGCTGGCAAGCGGAATCGTCGAGGATAGGGTCAAGGAGTTCATCGACAAACGAACGCAGTTTGCAGCTAGAACCAGGACCGAACAGAGAGAACATTTTGCGGATAGAAAAGAACTCCAACAGGATCTGAAGACCGTTCCAAAGTCCGACCTTGCTACCTGGCTGCAGTCCCAAACCGATGGACCGGATGGGGCAAAAATACTGAGCCGACACCTTAATAGGATGCTAGGACCGGGGCCTACACCGGAATATGCGAAGGGAGTTCTCCGGTTACCAGCTGGCGATGCTTCCAGAGGACTTGTTCGCGCTGATCTATACTCAAATTGGCGCGCCGCTAATCGAGGTTCCAATCCTGGCGATCTTATCGACGATATGCTGCACGTCTTGCAGGCAATCTACTCCGACCTGTACGTGACTGGTGAGTCTGGCCAGAAAGAGTATGCCGGTCTTCTGCTGACAGCAAGGACGAAAGTGTCGATTTATAATGTCAAAGCCCAAACGCCAGTGGGTCAGTGGCTCCTTTCACGTCTGTAATCGCTACCCTTTTTTCTGGCGGGGGCCATCCTGGAGCAAATGAGCAGAGCCTATGATTCGGCTGATGCTACAATGGCCCCGCTCACGGAGTCCACAGGATTACTCCCCTCTATTCGTCGTGCCTGACGACCACCGAGCAAATATTCACATTAAGGAGAAAGATATGAAGAAATTGCTGGTGTGTCTTGTCGTCGCCATGATGGCGGTGGCGGTTCAAGCGCAGACGGGCGGGGTCGAGAAGACAGTTGCCGGTATGGAGCAGCAGTGGGCGACAGCCAGCAAGGCAAGTAATCCCGACCTCATAGCTCCCATGCTGGCGAAGAATTTTGTCGGCCTGAACAGCGATGGAACCACGGCCGACCGGTCGAAGGTACTGGACAACACCAAGAAAAGCAAGTGGCAGACCAACGAGATTAGCGACGTGAAAGTAAGCGTTTCCGGCGATACCGCCATCGCAACCGGTGCGTGGCGTGGCAAAGGCACCGACCAGGATGGCAAGTCGATTGACGCTCATGAGCGCTGGGTCGACACCTGGACCAAAATGCCGGACGGCAAATGGCAGTGCATCGCTTCGGCGAGCGCACCGGTGAAGATGTAGAACGACGGTAGCCGGTGCCCCAGAGCCTGCCCTGAGCTTGCCGAAGGGTTCGCCCTTCTGTTGGGCTAACCTGGGAATCAATCCACCCCGCTAGTCGACGCGCTTGCTGCGCGGGTGCCCCATCCTTTTCGCCATCTTTCGGCCAAAGGGTGGGAGCCTAGGCTCGCCGGGGCTTCGGCTTGCTCTTGCCCTTGAGATTGAGCGCCACGGCAGCGCGGATGAGATCCTTCAAGGCCGCCTCATTGATCTTCTCGCCTTCGTGGATGTCGATGGCGCGCCTGACATTCCCGTCGAGGCTGGAGTTGAATAGACCTGAAGGGTCCTTCAAGGTAGCTCCTTTGGCAAATGTCATCTTGACGACGTTCTTGTACGTCTCTCCTGTGCAGACGATGCCGCCGTGGGACCAGACGGGAGTCCCCGGCGATGTCGCCTTGGCCCACTTCCACTCTTCGACGATCTCGGGGTCTGCCTGGTGTATGATCGTCGCGCACTTTCGCGAGCGTCTTCCCGCGCCAGTCCCCAAGTTCCTTGATCTTCTGGTCGATTGCGGTAGAGGCAGATGCTGCCGGGACGGACTTTTTCATGTACACCTCCAACTTTGGAATAATGTTGAATGCATCACTTACAGCAAATTCAAGGTTAGCGTCAACCGGAGGATAGGTCGCTCTCCGGAAACTTCCGGTACCCGCCCCGAGCTTCGTTGACACTGTTTTCGTGTAACGCTAACATTGTGTCATGAAAAATCGGCTGCGAAATGTGACGGTCACCCTGGAAGAAGATGCAGCCCGCTGGGCGCGCATGGAAGCGGCAAACGAGGACATTAGCGTCTCGCGGCTGCTGGGCCGAATTCTCGAAGAACGAATGGCGCAGCAGGATAATTATGCCAAGGCGATGAAACGGGCGCTGGGGCGGAAGCCGTTCCTGAAATCGGACGGGAAGTATCCGTCGCGCGAGGAGGCGCACGATCGTGATCTTCGTTGATACCAACGTATTCCTCTATGGGCTGGACGAGGCGGATCGCGCCAAGCACAACGCGGCCCGCTTGTGGCGAGCCGAGATGTGGACGTCACGGCGAGGACGGACGAGCTTCCAGGTGCTGGAGGAGTTTTACGCTAAGGTGGTAAAAAAGTGGCCCGACGCGCAACAACAGGCCCGCGCGGAGATACGCGACTTGCTGGCGTGGCAACCGGTAAAGATCGACGGTGCTGTGATCGAGGCGGCGTGGAAGATCCAGGACCGCTATCGGTTTTCGTTTTGGGATGCGTTGATTGTGGCGTCGGCGAAAGCAGCGTCGTGCCGCTACCTTCTGACCGAAGACATGCAGAACAATCAGGTGGTTGATGGGATTCGGGTGGTGAGCCCGTTCAAGGCGACGCCGGAGTCGATCAAGAATTAACCGCGTGACTCGATCTGTAAGCCCGCTCAACCCAAAAGAAAGCTTCCATTGGGTATACCCACGGACCGGGAGTGCGGTCGAATCCCAGAGCCTGCCCTGTGTCGAAGGGTTAGGCCAAAAAGAAGGACCGAACGTGGGGCACCTGCTAGGGTTTGCGTTGCAAAGACTGGTCAACCGAATTGGAGGAGCAGCGTCGCCGATACTAGGTTTTATTCTTCTCGATCCGCAGGAATTCGATTGGCGCGCCATTGTCGACGATGAATGCCACGGTCACCCCCGGTGAAGGGCTGTTCGGCTCGATGACGACCTCTTTCCCCGCGATCGCTGCGGCGAGATCATCCACTTCGAACGCTATGTGTGGCACGCGCTGCACCAGCTCTGGAATCGATGAGCCTGGCTCAAACCGCATCCACTCCACCCCGTAAGGACTAGTTTCGTAACCTGAGACGAAGAGCTTGTATTCCGGCAGATAGCGTTCGCCAGGACGAGGAACGTTGGTAGGGATGCCGACGTGATGGAACCGCAAGCCTGATTGCATGACGGAAGTATACCGGCGGCGCCCAGGCAAGCTGGAATTGTGTCACCTCCTCAAGTTTGTCATCCTGAGCGTAGCGATCCGCCGAAGGCGGGGAGCGCAGTCGAAGGACCTCTATTTGAGCTTTATATTTAAGCTTTGTGTCAGGGCACGGCTTCAGCCGTGCCGCAAGGAGCCGGGAAAACGTAGGGCTTCAGCCCCCGAGGGATTTCGCCTCGCCATTTATGAGATGGCTTCGAGTTACCTATTCGGAACTTCCCCGTGAGCCGAGTCGCGAGTACCCGAGTGTACGAAAATCCCCATGCAAGCCACCGAAGCATGTGTCGGGCAACCCTCGTGATCTTCGCTCGGGCCACCCTCCGTCGGTTGATCCCACTCATTCTAACCGATGGAATGAGTGGGGCACCTAGCCAAGGTAAGCACGGTTGAGCGGGCAAAAAACGCTTGTGCTGCGTTGCGGAATGATAAAGAATTTAGCAGCGCACCACGGAGACTAGCGAGAGACTGTGAGCAATATCGCCACCGAGGGATATCAAAACTGTCCAAGTAGTGCTCTCGTAATCCCTGCAACACTCCGCTGACGCCCCAAAACATGACAATTCAACACGAGCGATTAGATGCCATCATCGAATTCGCTCAACAGTCGGCGCGGTTGTCAGCCAAGGCAGTTGCAAGCGTTGGCCAACACAATAACTTTGTTCTATTTGAAGATAAGGCGCAGGGCCGCACGGGCTTGCACTTCAACCAAACGGACGATGCCACCGGAGTGGACGTTTGGCTGAGGGTTGAGCGTCTACATGAAACAGCGGTGCCCGATTGTCCTAGTGAGTTACTAAGGCCGTGGCTCAAATTGTCTCAAGGTCCCGAAGAAGCCCCCACGCTGAGGGGCAGTGTGCCGGAATCGCACGTTATACAAGTCGAGAAACAAATAACCGTCAGACCAAGCCTCACTTCTCCGCAGCCAGAGCAACAGGCACAAAGTGCGGTAATGCTTGAAGACTATCCACGAAAAGAGGAAGTGCACGCTGCGTTTCAGCGGTACACCGAGTCGGTCTGGGAGCCCTGGGCCGCGGAAGAAAAGAAAATACGTGACGTCATAAAGCTTTATGCACAACTGTTCACTTTAAGGCAACAGCTTGAAGGCGGGCTGGTGGAAACACCGACTGAGCTTATCTGGGGAGTGGGAATCGGTATCTGGAAGACAGAGGACACCTCGATCCAATACCCGCTCATTACCCAGGCCGTTGAAGTCTCTCTGAATCAGATTACTTCAGCTATTGAGATAGTGCCACGCGACACAGAGCCGAGGCTTGAGACCGATTGGTATGCGTCTGTAGACAACCCCGGACTTGCACCGTTGGAGGAAAGATTTAGGGAGTTTTTTTCAAACTGCACGGCGACCTTTTCTCCTTTTGATAGAGCAACGTTCGAGCCGTTGCTCAGGTCGGCAGTCACATTCCTTGATCCGAATGGTCTATTCTGGCCGGATCGAACCTGGGCGGGCAACAAGTCGCTTCCGAAAGCAGATAGCAAGCTGTGCGTTACTGATACCTGGGTGCTGTTCGCGCGGCCGCGACAAAACAACGCCTTCGTTCGCGATCTTGAGAAGTTCAAGTCCAAGCTGCGAGAAAAAGGCACTTTGACCGAACTGCCAGCGGCGGTGCGCCAGCTAGTTTCCGAACCTTGCGACACCAACCCGGAAGTGATTCTTCCAGAGTTTCGCGGAGTCTCTGGCGTCCCAGAACCCGGCGATGGCAAGAAAAAGCCTGCGGACCTGTACTTTCCGAAGCCGTTCAATGATGAACAGGTCCGACTCGTTCAGCTACTGGAAGTCTCCGACGGCGTTGTAGTTCAAGGTCCCCCAGGTACAGGTAAGACACACACAATCGCGAACGTGATTAGCCATTATTTGGCGAATGGCAAGCGAGTGTTGGTCACCTCTATGAAGGAACCCGCGCTTGGCGTGCTTCGCAATGCGCTGCCGGACGACATCAAGCCTTTGGCGATTTCGTTACTGACATCAGAGCAAGAGGGAATGAAGCAGTTTGAACATGCTATCCATCGGATAGCGTCCGAGGTCCAATCTCTCGATCGACGTGCCACGGCAAAAGAGATCGCACATTTGGAGGAGACAATCGACGGCCTACATGCGAGGTTGTCCGCTACGGATCGTGAGATCGAGAAGTGGGCTAGGGCAAATCTTGAGCCAATCGTTCTGGACGGTGAACGAATTAGCCCAATCGAGGCTGCCAAGGCCGTGGTCGATCGTTCAAATGCTCACAGCTGGTTGCAAGATGAATTGAGCATCGACCAGACTTGCCAGCCGCGGTTCGGTGACGGAGACATTGCCCGCCTTAGGGAGGCACGAAGAGCGCTGGGTGGCGATATAGCGTACTTGCGTTCTTTATTACCGGAAGTATGCGAGTTTCCGACTCTTGAAGACATTCTTCATGTTCACCAGGACCTCAGGCGGCTTGCCGCACTCGAAGCCGAGGTCGCCGCTGGGAACGTGCTTCCAGTCAGCGACGAAGGAGATGGTTTCCTCGCTACGGCCGAAAGCGTTCTGTCCGATATTCATGAGATGAGAAGGCTAACCGCATTAGTTGCACATGCAGATGACGGTTGGGCTGGTTTTAGAAGGCGGTTGCTTAATGGCACTGCCCTGGATTCGACCTGCGGGGTGCTCGATCAGCTTGGTACAGATTTGGCAAGCGCTTTGGGGCGCCGACAGGCATTCCTCTCGCGACCGGTTCACTTGCCGATGAGCGGTCCTCTGTCCGAAGAGGTTCTCCTCGGAATAAGGAACCTGTCGCAAGGACGAAAGGCTTTCGGCGCACTCGGATTTTTTGGCAAGTCCGAGCAGAAGCGGATCATCGAGAACGTCGAGGTGCTTGGAGAGACGCCGCAAGCTCCTGAAGATTGGGAGCATGTGCTGGAGTATATCGGTTGTCAGCAACAGTTGCGGCAACTGGCAATACGGTGGAACACGATTGCCCGTGAACTCAACTTACCAGGTGTTGGCGGGGACTCGCCTGAGGATGGGGCGGCGGCAGGGAAGATGTTCGAGACCGTCGAGACAGTAAGAACAAGCGTCGAACTCGAACGCAGGATCAAAGCGCGGTCTAGGGAAGTCGTACCTCTTGCAAAAGCCGCCGTCGAATCCGAGTTGGGCACGTCCTCCCTTGAGGAACTTGAACAAGTGTTGCAGCACCACCTCTCCAAACGACGTTTGGGTAGGGTGTGGAATCTTAAACAAGCGATGTTACGAATTCTAGATGGCAAAGCTGGTGCGATAGTGGACGCTATCCGGGAGTTTGCAACAAGTTCATTAGGCAATGCTGAACTCAGCGATAGCGACGTGCAGCAGCGTTGGTCTGACCTAATGCAGGAGTTAAGCCGTATACACGCGCTTCGTTCTTATCTCGAAACGGTGGAGAATGTAACCGCTCAGATAGAGTTGTCTGGCGCACCCTCGTGGGCAGAAGCGTTGAGGCTTCAGGCCAGTGGCATAAGTGATCCGCTGCTACCGGGGGACTGGCAAAATGCGTGGAGACATCGACGGCTCTCGACTCACCTCACGCACATCGACCAACAGGAACGTCTTCAGCAGCTTTCCGCCGAGCGTACAAGATTAGAAAATCAACTGGCGAAGACGTACAAGGATGTTGTTGTTAAGCGTACCTGGCTCAAATTGGCGGAGAACGCATCACCCGGTATCCGAGCGGCCCTTCAAGCGTACTTAAATGCCATACAGAAGATCGGCAAGGGCACGGGTAAAAGGGCACTGCGCTATCGACAGGATGCGAGACATGCGGCGGAACAGGCCAATCCCGCCGTGCCGTGTTGGATCATGTCTCACTATCGCGTCTCGGAGTCTATCCCGGCCCAGCTTGGGTGCTTTGACCTGGTGATCATTGACGAAGCGTCACAGTCTGATTTGACTGCTTTGCCAGCGTTATTGAGGGCAGAGAAGGTCTTGATAGTGGGGGACGACAAGCAGGTCTCACCAGACCCTGTGGGTCTGGAAGAGGAAAAGGTCAAGAGTCTAATGCAGAGGTTCCTGACGAAACAGGTTCCGATCATCCGGGCACAATTGGCGCCTGACCGTTCCATCTATGACTTGTGTAAAGTTGTGTTCGCGAGTAGCACAGTAATGCTAAAAGAGCATTTCCGTTGTGTCCCCCCGATCATAGAGTATTCAAAACGTGAGTTCTACAACCACGAGCTACGTCCTCTGCGACGGCCACGAATGTCGGAACGACTGGATCCGCCCTTGGTTGATGTGGTCGTTGGAGACGGGTTCCGCAATGGCGATGTCAACCGGGCAGAAGTTCGATTCATAGTGGACGAAATCAAAAAAATCGCTGATGATCCGCGATTGAAGAACCGTTCAATCGGTGTTGTTTCTCTCCTCGGCGACAAACAATCTTTTGAAATTTGGCAGAGGCTGACCGAAGAGATCGGACCAGAGGCGATGGAACGTCATCAAGTCGCATGTGGCGACGCTCGAACATTTCAAGGCAAAGAACGGAGCATCATGTTCTTGTCGATGGTCTGCGCTCCCAATGAAGGCCGTATCGCTCCGCTCGTCCGTGAAAGCTTCAATCAACGCTTCAACGTAGCAGCCAGTCGTGCCCAGGATCGCATGTACCTTGTTAGATCAGTGGAATTGGAACAGCTCTCGGAAGCCGACCGGTTGCGGCGCAGCCTAATCTCACATTTCGCCTCTCCGTTCATGCGTGATGAAGTCAAGGTTGAAGATTTGCGGAAGCTGTGCGAATCCGAGTTCGAGGCTAATATGTACGACTGCATAACGGAACGGGGGTACTGCGTCACGCCCCAAATCGCTGTTGATAAATACAGGATCGACTTAGTAGTGGAAGGAGCAAACGACGCACGCCTCGCAATTGAATGCGATGGTGACCGATATCACGGTCCAGACAAGTGGGCGGAGGACATGCAACGGCAGAGGGTGCTTGAGCGGTCTGGCTGGATTTTCTGGAGGTGCTTCGCTTCCGCCTGGATTCGTCGGCGCGAGGAACTACTACAGGACTTGCTCAATAAGCTCTATCAGCTTGGAATTGAGCCAATGTCGCACGGGGCTTTGCCCCGAAGCGTTTACACGGAGCACAGGGTTGTTGAACGCAATGGACGTCTTGCAGGTTGAGAAGCCGGGTGCGCCACCCATTCCATCGGTTGGAATGAGTGGGATTCAGGAACCGTGAACTTCCACGGATAAGGATCGACCTCGACCAGTCCCTTGCCGCCATTCAAGTAAGCACGTGCCCCAGAGCCTGCCCTGAGCCTATGGCAGTTTCACAGTTAATGTAGTCTACCTCTCGCCTTGAAAGGGCACGGCTTCAGCCGTGCCGGATGTGGTATCAACGCGGTCTGGGTTTTAGCCCCCGAGGGAACTCGGTCTACGCCTTTTCTGGCGGGTGGCCCAGTTAAGCACCTTGTGTAGTCAACACACCTGAGGGTGCCCCGTCCAACCACATCGGTTGGTTGGGCGGGGATTTTGATTTCCGTAGTTCCTGATTCAGAGGTTTCCCGTCAACCGAATCGCGAGTATACAAAAATCCCCATGCAAGCAACCGAAGCTTGCACGGCCCACCCAGCCTGTGCCGTGGATCTACACTGCACACCTGGCAGCCTTTGCTGGATCGTTTGAAGTCGAGGACCTGTATTCTTTTTGCTCCTGCGTTCGGAGTTCTTGAATCCGGCGCAGGCTTTTGAGAATAGAAGGGTCACTTTCCAAAAGCCGCAGCATATTGTCGTGCCCACCACTCTGGATTACTTTGCCGCTCTCCCACCGTACGACGACCTTGGGACCGGTGTTGAGCAATTCTTCCAATTCGCTTTGGGAAAGATTCAACTTCTTCCGAATCTCCGATATCCTTTTCGGCGCGAGTAAACCATGTTTCCTGCGCACTTCATTCTTCACCGTGCGCACATGATCGCGGGCCTGCTCCGGGCTAAGAAACTCCTCGTCGCAGGACTCGCATCGAAAAATCTTGCGAGTAACCTCCACGGTTTCGCCGCGGTACCGCGCCGCTTTCTTTTGGACTAACTCTACGGCCTTTTCTCCACAAATAACGCAATTCATTTGCTTATCCATCCAACTCTTTGAACGAAACCACCACCGCATCAAGACTCACCTGGAGTTTCACGTACAACCGGTGTTCCTGGTAAGTGATGTGGTATACGTCCTGCATCAGCCCCGGTTTCTTTTCCGACTCCATGGTCTTGTAAAAGTGCGTTTCCTCAAGATGGTTGACGATGCAGTCCGCGATGTCTTCTTCGTCGAATCCGAGTTCTAGAGCTGCGTCCAGCGCTGACGTAGTGATGAACCAGCTCTTGTCCTTTATTAGCCCTTTGATCAGCTTCAGTGGGTAGCTGGAACTCGGCACAAAACATGGTAGCACCGTGCTGCCTAACCATCAAGACGATTTGACGACCTGAAGGAGCGCGAGGATGCATCGACGAGGTCGCTCTGGCGTAGCCCAGGCGAAGAAACCCCCGCGTGAATGTAAGACTTCCGCGCTCGATTCCCGTTTTGGAACTGACCTACGACCTTCGTAACCCGCAGCCTAGCTTTTCTCGTGCTTCATAATTCTCCAACTCCTAAGCTACCCACGAGGAAGCGAAGAGGTGTGCTCGGCCCAGCCGCCGAGAGGACATGGCAGTAAGTTCTTTGAAATCTCGAATTTGCCTGTAAGCCTCACGGGGTCAGGAATTTGCAGCGAAAATCGCGCTATATCATTGAAAATAAAGGATTCACGCAAACACTTTTTTGCGATTTAGCGCATTATCGGACGTAAAGAGCAACTAGCAATTAGCAACTAGCAATTCGTGAAAGGCCAAATGCCAAGTGCCGACCGTCGCATCCCACCCAAGCCAAACGATGGCTTGGATCGGGCACCCAGCAGATCCGTGCCCCCCGCGGCGGCTCGTGGTGACAAAGGCCAATGGCGAAGAGCGAAGAGCGGAAGAGCGAAGAGCGAAGAGCGAAGAGCGAAGAGCGAAGAGCGAAGAGCGAAGAGCGAAGAGCGTCATTAACTCCTTTGATTCCAAGATTTTGCCTGTAAGTCTCACGCGCTCAAGATTTTGCGAGGAAACTTTTCTGGCAGTCCAATGGAATCAAGATTTTACGAAGCATAAGGGGGAGGGGTCTTGCGTTCGCGTTCCCCCTACCCTGTCGCCAACCGTTCGGGACAAGGGTGGGACACCGACAGGTGCACGCGGAAGATAATCACCTCTAACGCAATCTCGCCCTCCACGCAGGAGGGCGAGCGTAAGTTTACAAGCTGTTCAAGGGCCTAGAACGGCCAGAGATGCTTCTTCTTTTTCTTGGAGGTGCTCTCGGTCGAGGTATCAGCCGGAGGCGCCGGAGTCTGTGCCGCAGCCGTTGACCCGGAGCTTGCCCCGCTATTGTTCGCCGTGGGGGCGGTCGAAGACGGCGAGCTCGGAGTAGAAGGATCGCCCGCAGACGCCGCTGGTTGCGTACCAGGCGTCGCATTCGAGCTCCCCGCCGCAGGCGCCAGATCGTTTCCGAGATCGGTAGCGGCACTGTTGGCATTACCGTTCGCTGGCGCTCCGCCAGGTGATAGCGCTGGATTCGGCGATGGCGGCCCGGCCACTGGAGTCGTTGTACCGCCGGTGGAAGTAGAGGGAAGGATCTCCGCGCCAGTGGTGTTATCCGATCGCGGCACGGCTGCATTCGCCGCAGGAGCCGCACCGTTATTCGCCGCTTGGGATGAAGCGTTGGCTTTTTCGCTGTCAGTTATCCCGGTCATCAATGAGGTGGCCGCATTGCGCACGAAATCTGGAGCGCTGGATTGTTTGGGGTCCACCAGCGTTGGCTCGCCCACCGACGCAGCCTCAGTGACGTCGGGAGAGTGCCGGAAGTTCTCCATCAACTTGCCGTACATGCCTTCGTGTCCGCGACTCTCAAGTTCTTTCTTGTTCTGCGCAATGGCTTCTGGCGTGGGCGCAGGTACCGGCTGATTCATCGCCTCCAGTCGCTTCTTTGCATCGGCCACGCGCGGCTCCAGCGGATACCGCGTGATGATACGCGAATACGCATCCGTCGCCTGCTGCGTGTATTGCTTGATCAGGCCGCCCTTCTGCTGCTCGGTAAGCTTGGAGGCCCGCAAGACGTCGATTTCCTTCTGGTAAGCCTCACCCAACTCGAATAGCGCATCATCGGCGCCGCTGTAGAGCGGATAGGTATCGACGAGTGACTTGAGGCGGGCAATCGCAGCCGGCCAGCTTTCCCGCACGAAGTAGAAGTGCCCGATCAGATATTCGCGTTCGGCCAGCACCTCCTGCACCTGAAGCAGGCGCGCCTTGGCTTCCGGTATCAGCTTGCTGTCGGGATACTGCAAAATCAGTTGGCGGTATTCATCCTCGGCGCGCTTGGCGTGCGTGTAATCGCGATCGGGCTTTTCCATTTCCTTGTAATGGATGTTCGCGATCTTCATCTGCGCTTCTGCGGCCTCGGGCATGTTGGGGAAGAACGTCTGGAAGTCTTTGTACTCGCTCTCTGCCTGGGTCCACGCGGCGGAACCACCCTCCGCATACCATGAGTCGCCAATCGCCAGCTTGGCGCGGGCGACGTATTCCGAATCGGGATAGGTGTTGATCAGGGTCTGTAAGCTTAGCCGCGCAACGTCATACTTGTTGTGCTTCATCGCATCCATGGCGCGGTCGAAGAGCACTTTGTCGGGCTGCTTGGAGTCGACATTGGCAATGGGATTCTTGACTTTCTTATTAGTGCAGCCGGCCGCAAGCAACATGGTTCCGAGCAGCACAGCAACGATTACGCGACGAAACATCAACCACCTCTGGGATCCTGTTAACGATTACGCCCGCAGCAGCGTAGCTTCCTGCGCCGCCCGCAACAGCGCCTCTGCGTTCTCGGTCGGATTACCGTGGCCGAAGATATGGCTTCCGGCAACCAGTATCTCAGCGCCGGCGCGGACCGCCGGGCCAACGGTATGCAGATCGATGCCGCCATCAATCTCGATGCGGAAATCGACGCCTTTGGCAGCGCGCATGGTTGCCAGCTTGCGGACTTTCTCCAGCGCGCCAGGAATAAACCGCTGCCCACCAAAGCCCGGATTCACCGACATGACGAGCACGTAGTCGACCATGTCGAGAACTTCGCCGAGCGTTTGCACCGGGGTCGCCGGATTGATGACGACTCCGACTTTCGCTCCGCAATCGCGGATGAGTTGCAACGACCGGTTCAGATGACGCGTGGCCTCCTGATGTACCGATATCCAGCTTGCTCCCGCGTCGGCGAACGCCGGGATGTATTCATCGGGATGTTCGATCATCAGGTGGCAATCGAGCGGGACGTCGACAGCTTTCCGAAGCGACTTCACCACCGGCGGACCAATCGTGATGTTGGGCACGAAGTGTCCGTCCATCACGTCCACGTGCAGCACCGTGCCGCCGCCACGGATTGCGGCGTTGGCGTCCTCGGCGAGCCGGGCAAAATCGGCCGACAGAATGGAAGGCGCTAGGTCAATCAAACAGGCACTTCTCTCGCGAGATATGCAGGAATTTTAGCACGCGAAAAGCAGCAAAATCCGCTCTCTCCTCACCAATAGAACTCAGGAGCGTAGGTGTCAGCCGGCAGCTTTCCGGACCTCAGTCTCCACGACCTCTTCTGCCGTAGTCCCGGTGTCGGGATCGTGCTCTCCGACTTCGGCCCATTCGCGCCTCAACACCAGATCGACCTTGGGACGGACGAGCGCGGCGGCGGCGCTTAAGACAACCGTGACCCATCCGATGCCGAGCACGACCTCGATGCAGGCCAGGGCGCGGGTCATGGCGTTAGCGGGGATAACGTCGCCGTAGCCGACGGTGGACATGGTGACCACCGAGAAATAGATGAAGTCAGCGAAGCTGGGATGGTGAACCGCGTCAACCCCGCGGAACGCGGTCACATGGTCATACTGCCACGCGGCAGCGTAAAAGCATGCAAACACAAACACCAGCGCAGCGTAGCCCAGCAGAAATGCGGCCAGAGCCTCCCACATCTGCCGCAGGATGCGGAAGATATTTCCGAGCACGGTGATGCGCGGCTTCAGCCACGCGCCGAACTGCCAGGCCAGGTTAGTGGTGATCAGCACCGACAGCACGATGATGACCAGAGAGCGGCGTGCGGGGTCGATCTCGATCCTGGCGATCAGGGCGCTCCCGAAAGCGGCAAGAAGCGAGAAGTAGACTCGTTCAGAAGCGTAGAAGTGCTGTGCGAGTTCCTTCATCAGGCGTGTGCGCGGCGACGTGTCGAGGATGCTTATCGGCTCATTCCGCGCAATGACAAGGCGGCTGATCCAGTTGAACAGGCCATGATTGGTGAAGCGGAATCCGCCGTAGAGCCCGCCGCCAAAGCTGATGGAACCGCAAATCGTCAGGATCACTCGCAGATAGTTAACGGTCGTCTGCTTGGGAAAGAGTGAGGAAACTTCCGTGCCCGCCGCGGCGCGCAGTATGCTGCCGAGCAATCCGGTGGCGAGTGCGACTACGATCACAAAGCGCGGCGCAAAGCCCACCCCGATGCATCCCAGCACCAAACCGACGAGTAGGTAGAGGATTCCAGCCCGCAGGGCGCTGGGTCCGCCCACTCCATAGCCGAACGCGCCCACCGTCAGGGCGGCCAGCACATACAAAGCAACCACCACTACGCGACTTGAATTCTTCGGATTCTCAGGAACAGCCATGACAAAAGCGCTCAGACTTGGCAGAGTGTGGCAGGACAGGCTGACGGATGCAACCGAAAAACGGCGGCGGAAGGTTTGAGCTGGACCACTAAAGAAGGGGTCGCGGGACGCGAGCGTCTATCGGGGATGGCGCGGTCGGGAAGGGAACTGCACCTGCGCTTGGTGACTGACCTGGGTAGCGTAGAACAGAAGAACGGGCGGCGGAAAGTCTTAGCTTACGCTTTAGATACGGGCCGGCGGAGAGCTAACCCGAATTTCTCACCAGATGATCGATAACTGAGCCAGGGGTCGGATGGGGCGGCCGAGAGCGATCGGTGTAGGCGGCAGGGAGTGGTTAGCGGCAGTGGTGCACGGGTGATGGCCAAGGCGGTGGCTGGAGGCGACATTTTTGGGCGCGTGGAGACCGCAACTGCCGCCCGCCTGAGGTTGGCACAACCGCCGCGCTGCCCTCAACAGCGCAAAGCCGACCAGGCCGCGGCGAACAGCGCTTTCCAGGGATATGCGCGGGGATAACGCAGATAGATACGGCGGGCGCTGAGGCGCACCTCGGCGGCAATCTTGAGCAGCCGCAGTCGGATGGTGTTCACCTGGGCCCGCGCCCACACGGTGCCCGCCAAGGCCAGCCGCCGCAGAGCGTGCAGCAGCACATAGGCCAACGACGACAGGTAGAGCCGCAACTGGTTGGCGCGCAGGGTGGCGGCGCTCATGCGATCGGCGAACAGACTGAGCTGCTCCTTGATGCGGTTTTCCATCTCGCCGCGGGCGCAGTAGAGCTGTTCATAGAGAGCGCGCGCCTCCCACTCTGTGGGACTCAGCGAAGTCACCACGAAGCGCGGGTTGGGGCCTTTGTCGAGATACTCGGCCTTGGCCACCACGCGGCGGGCGCACGACCAACTGCTGCGCGTCTGATAGGAGAACTCGCCGAAGACGCGGGCGGCTTGCTGCGTCTTTTGGTGTTCGCGCTGGGCCGCGGCCATGAGGGCGGCGATTTCCGCCTCCAGCCGCGAGTTGCGCGCCAAGCCGAAAACATAGTGCACGGGCTCAGCTTCGCACCAAGCCATCAGCTCCTCGCGGCAGAAGCCGGAATCGGCGCGCAGAATGATTTTCACCTCCGGCCAGCGCTGCCGAATCTGGCCCACGATGCGTTTCACTTCGGCGAGCGCGCCTGCGCTGGCGTCCTGGTTCGAAGCCCGCTGGCGGGCGCACAGTAGATGCTCGCCGCAGAAGATGTACAGCGGCAAGTAACAGTACTCGCCGTAGTAGCCGTGGAAGAAGCGCGCTTCCTGCTCGCCGTGCAACGGGGTGTCGGTGACATCCAGATCGAGCACGATCTCGGCTGGCGCGGTCGCGTGCGCTTCCAAGAAAATATCCACCAGCAGCGTGTCCAACTGCTCGGCCGAGTAGCTGATCTTGTGATAGCGATCGGCGGCCGCCGCCGGCGTCAACTCCATGCGGTTGAGCGTGCTCTTGCCGGCCAGCGGTGATTCCAGTTCGCGCTGGCCGGCCAACACGGCCAGCAGGGGATCGTGGCGCAGTTGCTCATGATCGTTGAGATCTTCATAGCCCAGCGCCAGCCCGTAGACGCGCTGCGCCAGCATCTCGCCCACCGGGTGCTCGACCCGTGCCGGGTCCCGCCCATCCCGAAAGCAGGCCGCCGCCCGCGCGAGCAAGCCGATCTTGCGGTTGGTGCGGCGCAACAGCAGGCCGCCTCCGTCGCTGGTCATGCGGGCGCCATCGAAGTTGGCTACCACCCGCCGCGAAAAATGATCTGCAAACGCGAACGATTCTTGCGTACACTCTGTCATGAGAAAGGCCGTTTCTTTTTCGGGCATCGACTTCGTTTCACACCGCAGTTATGCCTGAAAAGACGGCCTTTTTCTACTGTGAATTACTGGTGGTTGTTTACTACTGGTGAGAAATTCGGGCTAAGATGTAGGTATGTCCAGCGAACCGAACAGCCCCGATCAACCCTCAACGCCTCAGGCGGCCGATCATGTTGCAGAGGCCCATCGGCGACTCAGCATCCTTCGCCAGCAGCTCGACGTGCATCCCGATCTCGAAGCTGCCATCGAGCGCCTGGAAATGGCCCTCAGCATTCTCACCACCAAGACCGGCGGCATGTTGTAGGAACTTGGAACGAGTTATGCTGCGCGGCCTATCGACAAGGTAGTGCGAGAGGGGTAGAAGTTCAGGAGTGTGTCAATATAGTTTCCTGCACCAGCCGGGTCAGCCCCTCTTCGATGCCGATGGTCGGGTGCCAGTTCATCGCTTGGCCAATCTTTGTGATGTCTGATGTGAGAGACGGACGATCATAAGCCCGCAGCAGGTCCCTGTCCTGCACCACAGGCCGGCGGTCTCCGGCAGCTTGCTGCAGGATCCGCAAGACCTGCCGGATCGATGTGGCATGGCCGGTTCCAACGTTGAAAACGTCGTACTTTCCGTAGTCGCCAGTGAGCGCGGCACAGATCGCCCTAACCACGTCGTCAACATGCACGAAATCGCGGGTCGTCTCCGTAGCACCCATGCGAATTTCCGGAGAAGCACTCCGCAGCAGTTCGAGAATTCTGGGAATTACATGCGGATTTGTATCGCGGAGGCCGTAAACATTAGAGAACCTCAGAGCAACGCATGAGAGATTGGGATTCGTCTTGGCCGCACTTGCCACGATTTCTTCCAGCCGAATCTTTGAAAGGCCGTAAGGATTATTTGGCGCAGGAACTTCACTCTCTGGGTGCGCTCTGTCCACCAGTGGATAAACATCGGCCGTGGACGCCGCAATCAGTTTCCGGGTAGAGATACTGTGAAGGGCGCGGACTATCACATCGGTCGAGCGCACATTGGCCAGAAATGTTTCATCCGGGTTGGCGACGCAGTGCGGTATGTAGTGTATCGCGGCCAGGTGGATTACGACGTCAGGACAGTAGGTGCCAAACGCCTCGCATACGGTCGACTCGTCGGCGTGAGCTAAGTCAAGATCTATGTGCTTTACACCTGCGGGTATATATTCCTTGCGTCCGGAATAGAGATTGTCTATTACTAAAATGTCGTGTCCCCGTGAGAGCAGTTGCGAAACTAGATGGCTTCCGATAAAACCAGCTCCCCCGGTAACGATAATTTTGGACAACGACTTCACATTGACCTCGACTGGGAAGCGGCAATTTGCAACAAGCGATCAGCCAGGGCTTCCCAATCTAGAGATTGGCTGGCCGATAAACAGGATCTTGAATAGACGTCCCACTCCGCCAACACATCCAGGATTCCACTACTCAGCTTTTCGGGTAAGGGCTCCGTAACTCGTCCAATTCTATATTGCCGAACCACGTCTTTGGCGGCATTCTCAGGGTAGTCGGCGGTAACCGTCGGTAACCCACTGGCCATAGCCTCAGCTATGGCTCGCGGAAAACCCTCGCGCCGGCTGGCCAGCAATAGCACCTCGGATGTCGCAAGCAGCTTGATCTTCGTCTCCTCGCTGACGAAACCCAGAACGTCAACTTTGTCCGCCACGTTCGAGGCTTCGACGAGGTGCTGCAAGCGTAATAGTGCAGGGCCGCTCCCCGCAATCCGTAACCGTCCCACATAACCGCTGGAAAGCAAAGATTCGTAGGACGATAGTACGAGCGGCAGGTTCTTATGCTCCGTGATGCGGCCTAAATAAAGAATGCCCTGTCTCTGGGAAGCCAGTTCGCATTGATATCGATCGCGGTAGATTCCACTGGGGATACATTCAAAAGATCTGCCTGAGCAGCTCTGCAGTTGTTTTGCAAGCGCGATGTTGTTAGCTATGTTTCCTGACACCAGTCGTGGAAGATTCTTCTGAAAGAAGGCGAACAGCGCTCCGTCTCGGAACTCACACCAGTCGATGACCGACTTCGCTCGCATAGAAGGACGAGCCAACAAAATATGGACAAGGGGCCACTGGTTAAAGATGAAGAAATCGAAAGAGCTCGAATCAATACGTCGGCACCACAGCGCATAACTTAGAACAGCATATGGACGTCGCCGTAACCACTTGAAGAAAGGTTGCTGGTAATCGTAGGCCTCAGGATAGCGATGTATAACGACATCGCCCATGACTTCTTCGGACGGGCTGCCTGGAACATTTCGGATACAAAAGACATGGACCGAGTGACCGCGTTTAGTGAGTACTTGCGAAATCTCGGCGAACCTAATTTCCTGGCCCCCAATATTAGGCGGAAACAACTCAGTTAGAAGAGCAATCTTCACGCAGCGGGGCGGCAGAACTCTCCGACGTTGCTATCTTTGAGTCTTAGGCTGGCTTAATCTGCGACAGTATCTGATCCAGCACAGCGCCGGTACGGTTCCAGGTATAACTCCGCGCCTTCTGGATGCCACGTCGTTGCAACTCGTGCCGGTATTGTTGATCTGTGGAAAGGTTTCGCATTGCGTCTGCGGTTGCATCCACATCGCGAGCCTTGATTTTGAGTGCGGCGTCGCCCACAACCTCAGCCAACGCCGTAGAATCGCTGACCACGGCGGCTGTACCCACGAGCATCGCCTCCAGCGGAGGAAGGCCGCAGCCTTCGTACTCGCTAAGCAGGAACAGAGCGGTTGCGTGAGTGTAGAGATAGGCCAGTTCCTGGTCACTGAGACCGCTCAGATGAACAACTCTGTCAGATAAACCTAACTCTCTCACCATGCGCAAATAAGCGGCCGTCCATTTATCGGGATAGGCAACTACGACCAGTGACTCCGGAATTGCTTCACGAACCTGGGCCAAAGCTCGAGTTACGGTTTCTAAGTTCTTGCGCGGTGCGAACGTCCCTACAAACAAGAAATATTGCTCAACCTGAAAGGCGGCAGGCTTATGACCGCCACTTTCGGAACCATCCAAATCGCGCTTTAATCCGTTATAAGCCACATGAATTCTAGCCAGATCCAGCTTGTATTGCCGCACAAGGTCATCTCGACTATGTTGCGAGACCGCAACGAAGGCGGAGATACGCTTGATTACGAAAGGAAGAACCCTCTTATAGTAGCTGTGAAGGCGAGGAGCCTCCTCTGGATATAAGAGAGGGATGAGGTCGTGAATGACCAGGAGCTGTGGAGCGGGAGACCAAAGGAGACCTTCAGCATTTTGCAAGATGACCACATCGACGTTGTCGCGACACAGCTTGATGGGGAGGATGGTTTGATTCCAGATAAATCGTAGTAGGGCGGCCGGAGACCCTTTGTCAAAGGTGAGGCTGGGAGAAGTTTTGACCAGCCTTATTCCAGCGCCTTTTGGGAGTTGAGGTGAGCTACCATACACCACGACCTCATGTCCACGATTACTGAGATATTCGATGAGGCCAACGACATAGGTCCCAACTCCAGTATGCCGTGTGCCAATGAGGGCGGCATTAACAGCAATTCGCAATGCCAGCTACCTGCCCGGAAGTATGTGACGCAGAATCAGAAGGTGAACACCAGGGATAGCTCGTCCACGAGTTCACCGGGAACAGTCCCGTCCAGTGGCAGCTGTGAATTAGAAGGTGCCGTCTCAGACCGGGTTAGCGGGGCGTCGTCTGGCGGATTGGGCGACCTGTTCGGCGATGTATTCATTGCTCGGAAGGCCGCTGGCGGTGACACTTCGCGGGCGCGACATTGTTGGTTTTATTCCCGCCGACTGTTGTGCCCGTAGCATGACGATGATGGTTTGGCACAGAATCTTGACGTCAAGCAGCAAAGAGTACCGGTAAATATAAAGAAGATCGAAGTGTAACTTGCGTTCGACACTGCTGCTGTATCGTCCACTGGTCTGGGCGAATCCAGTGACCCCCGGCTTAACAGAATGCCTCAACTCATATGCCGGCAGGAGTTTCTCATATTGATGGACAAAGAATTCCCGCTCCGGGCGAGGGCCGACCAGACTCATATCGCCGCGAAGTACATTCCATAACTGCGGAAGTTCGTCGATCTTTGTGGCCCGCAGAAATCTTCCTAGCCGCGTAATACGCGGGTCCCGCTCGGTCGCCAGCACGGGGCCGGTAAACTTCTCTGCGTTAACCTTCATAGTGCGAAACTTCAGAATAAAGAACTTGCGCCGGTATCTGCCAAGGCGTTCCTGGCGATAAAATACCGGTCCTCGTGAAGTGACGGGTATCAGGACGGCAAGGGCAATGAATATAGGTATGGCAAGCGCGAGTAACAATGAAGCTCCGAGCAGATCAAAGACCCGTTTGACCAACCTTTCGGCCGGCCCTAGCCGGTGCGGATGGACTGCGAAAATGAGCAGGTCCTGCACGCCACGAACCTCGGCGCCATGCGAGGTCAGTTCGGAGAGATTGGGGACGATGAGCACTTCCTTGGCGCGGCGAAAGCAGTGCAATACAATCTGCTCCTTGTCTCGCACGTTCGAGGCTATTACCACCGTAGCTGCTTCATCGAGTGCGCTGAACGTCGGAGTCAACTCGCCCCGGGTCACGCAGCGCTCAATCGAGTACAGGCCGGCCTCAGCCGCAAACTCTTCTGCCACTTCCCACGCGCCCCTGGATGTTTCGCCGACGATTACCGTCTTTCGTCCTCCAAACCAGTGCCGATAGGCCGTACTTCCTAACAGCCGGAATATGCTGAAAAGTACCATCTGCAGGGCTGCCGCCATTATCAGAATATTCCTCGGAATTATTAGCTGACCTAACAGGAAACTTACGGCTAATGTAACTACTGAAGCTAATGCACTGGCGACCACTACACAATATGCGAGGTGAGCGCGACTCGACCGTAGCCAATTACCATAAAGGTCGAGTAGCTGAAATGCCACAATGACAGCTATTGCATTTATACCAACAAGATACCCGACGGCATGGAGAGTGCCGAGGGACGGCAGCGCGCGCCGGTAGGAGACAAGCGCGACTACAAAGGCCAGAGCCATGATCGTGATATCAAACAGCATCACCATCGGCCTGTAGCCCAAGAAACGCAGTACCCGAGTCATATTCTCCTCTCCCTGCAACAACGCTTCCGTGAATCGTATGACCGCATATTACCCTGATCAACGTTAGAAAAATTCAGACCTATCGAGGATTAGTTAGAGCCCAAAGATTGCAAAAGCTTGGCGGCTTCTCGGTGGAGCGTAGCTCACCCTTCCCGGCGACACATATCGTGGCGAAGTGAGAGCGGAGCAGATTCATCAAGTCCGTGGTATGGCCAAACTGGGCACAATGTTCAATTAACATGCGGATATTCGGCGAACGATCAATCGTGCGTGTCATGCCCAGCAACGCCATGACCTCTGCTCCTTCGATATCCATCTTGCAGACGTCGATCGGCGGCAGGTCAAGCGAATCGATCGTATTACCCAGGACAGAGATTCCAGTGACACCATCGAACACGTTGGAGTGGCCGGAATTCGCAGGGTCGCGATATAAGGTAGTGCTCTGTTTCTCGTGCATGGCGGCCATCTCAAAAACAGTGACACAATCCGCGAACCCATTACTTGTGATATGGTGACGGAGAATTGTTGCATTTGTTGGGTCCGCTTCAATTGCGAATACCCTAGCCCCACGTTTCGCAGCCAGCAATGTATAAATTCCTATGTTAGCTCCTACATCAAGCACTACCGAACCGGGACGGATCGCGGAACAAAAAAGTTTGCGCTCCTCTTTTTCGAACAAGCCGGGACGATGCCAGACGTTAATCCCTATAATGTCCCTGGGATCCACGTCCAGGGTGAGATCGTCATCAAAATCGTGCACGCGGAATGTCTGTCCCTTTGGAAACGGCAGAACCGCATCGTAAAAGCTTCGTACTAATCCCAACCCTTTTAGCCACGGCAGGTGCCGGGTTACACGACCGAGTCGCAGTACTGATTCACCAGTTAGGGGCATGTCTGCAATTTATTCTCAGCTAGGATTCCTGTTAACGGGACGCTCGGTTGAGTTCGGCTGAAATCGGGTGCCGTAGAACTTCGATCGCCCATGAGAAAGCTACAACCGCCAGTGTGGCGAGTATCAGGCTGGGGATTCGTTCATATACGTACCCAAGATTACCGCGGGGTGCCAACAGCGCGCGACTAAGGCATTCCGCCCAGATGCCGGCGTAAAGTGAGCGGTGATCTATCAGCTGAGTAAACCAACGGCAGGTAAATCCAAATGCTGTCGATCCGATGAGGATCGCGCTCAACCCTCCCGTCAGGTACAGGTCAAGCATATAATTACTGCCGGTTCCAGCCATCATATCGTCGCTATACTTCTTTGTCAGAAGACGGTCTGTAGTGGCAGGAAGATTCTTGTCCTGTCCAACATCTATGGTACAAATACCTAGCGCGCCAAACGGAATCACTTTGGCCGTCAGGGATACCAGAAGCGGCGAGCATGAATAGGCGAGATCAGTATTGTCCTGGAAGAACAACATACTATTCATATACCCAAAATAGTTGACAATTTGCGGGTTTCCCTCAGCGTCTTCTCCGAAGACATTGTCGCCACGAATGAGAGCCGGAATAAACAAGATGAATAGACCTAGCAGGGCCAGTTGAACAACCCTCTTGAAGCTGATCGTAATCCATCCTCGCGAAATGGCGATAAAGACGATGGGAAGGATCGCCTGAGCCGCAAAAAAGCGCCTCCACTCCAAAGAAACAAGCAAACGAGGCGCGACAGTCAAAAACACTACTAGCGCAAGTCGTCTTCTATTCTCCCTGGAATACTCTACAGCGCCGATATACAGAAGCCCGAAAAAAAGGTGCACGTAGAGTACTGCCTGTTCTGGTAAGGTGATGCCCTCACCTTCAAAGTAGCTTGATACGGTTAGCCTGTAAGCAAAATATCGTGCCGCTATCAGGAATGCAGGTACGGCAAGAAGAATAGTAGCCTTGTAGGCAAATGCTTCGCATCGGTCCATTATCGTGGACGAGGTTGACCAGCGGGATAATGTGGGGGCTGGCAGAAGATATCCAAGTATGAATGTAAGCAAGGCCGCAACGCTGATCCATAGGAACTTAGATTCGATAGGGCTATCCAACCCCAGCCAGAGCCACAGCAGCAAGCTTTGTAGCCACCAAAACAAGACACAGCAGCCCACAAAACCGACCAAGAACGGCCATGTTAGCGGGTTATTTCGTGCTGGAGCGTTCGAGTAGCGTGACATTGTTACTCTCAACCGGGGCTGTATCCTTGAAGGTTGACGGCTGCGTAAAGAAATTACGATCCAACTCCAGATAGGCTGACGCCACCGAACGGGGGCTGTAGAGCGTCATGGGTAGTGGCGCGGCATGGATATTCATGGCTCGACGAAGGGTGGCAAGCACTTCCTGCCGTTCCAGCGAGATCGGTAGCAATTGAATGTTTTCTCCGACCCTAGGTAGCGCGATCTCAACGCCTCCCCCAGTGGCGGGCATGGCAACGATGCACCCCTGACTCAGAGCTTCGAGATAAGCAATCCCCAGTCCTTCATTTCCGGCGCCGGATACAAAGATTTTGGATCGGCGCAGCTGGTCGCGCACAAAAGAGCGGTCGCGCTCACCGACGAATTCGATCCGGCTATAACCAGCAACGCTCTTTTCCAAGGCGCGGCGCTCTGGACCGTCGCCTACGATACAGCATCGCAACTGCGGGTCCTCATCGAGAAGATCACAAATAGGTGGTAGTAGCCGTTCCACGCGCTTGCATTGCACCAGGCGTCCCACGAAGGTCAGGTAGTGACGCGCTTGTGCTTCAGAGTTGAACGGCTCCAGAAAGGCTTGTGGCAAGGGATTGCGCACGGTGGCATCGATTTTGATGTTGAAGATGTATGCCAGGTGTAGCGCCACATAATCAGACACGGCAACGACGCGCGCCGACGGACTGGCATTGGTCAACTTGAAGCAGCCTATCAGCGTGAAGAGTTTAAACCAGCCCTGCTCCTTCGCGAGGGGCACAGTGTGCGCCACGCAAATAGTCCGCCTGGCAAATGGGACTGCCAGCATTCCCGTGGTGCTGAGGAGCTTTAGGATGCGCTTGCTACGGAGTTCTCCAGTCCGCGACAGGAGAGTCGCAGGCCGCATGATCTCCGACGAAATCCCAATTTCAGTGAAGCCGCAGCTAAGCGCCTCGGCAAAGCTGGCCACTCCGCCGGTCTCGTGCCCTCCAGTGATAAGTACCTTCTCGGGTGCGACCCAGTTCATAGAACGGCTTCAACCGGCGCTCCGATGGCCTCGGTTGCAGACCACCGAATCACCGAATCGCTCCATTCGCCGGCTTACGCCATTCCTGCGAGAAGGACGAAAACAGTTCGCGCACCCCGGCTTTCACCGGGTCGTTGTCCTCCAGCATCAGCCAAACCTGACGAGCGAATAACCAGGCAGCACCACAAACAAAAGCAAGTATCGTGCCACCGATAATAATGAGAAGTCTCGGCGGAAAGGCCTTACGCTCCGGAACGACGGGCTCGTCCAGCACCTTAATGGACGGCAGCTCTTTAGCTTCCTCCACCTTGGCCAACTCATATTGCTTGATAAGCACTTCATAGAGAGCTTCTTCTATCTTGGCTTGCCGTGATAATTCGTAATATGTGTTGCCCAAGAGAGGTAACTGCTCAAGCGAAGGATAGAGTTCTCCATTAGACCCCTTGGACGCATCAGTCGACTGCGCACCGCTGAAGGTCCGTAGCTTGGCGCGCAGCTCGCCAACTTTGGCTGCAGCCGCCCTGACACGGTAATTTTCCGAACCGTAGATCTGCTGCAATCCGCTCAATTCCGTCTCTGCGGCAATGAGTTGCCCCTGTAGCGCGGATGCCGCATCCAGCATCGCTTTGCCCTGTATCTGCGGATCAAGGGTCTTGTTCTTGCTGGAGAACTGGCTGAGTCGCAAAGTCGCCTCATCTAACTGCTGTTTCACCTTTCCAAGGCGCTCCTCGAGGAAGACCCGTTCCCGGTGCGCCGAGGAAGTTGTAAGCTGGGCGACTCGGCCATTCAAGTCGTTAACATAGGCCTGAGCCATCTGGGCGGCTCTTTGAGGGCTGCGATCCTGGACGGCAATGGTTATGATGCCACTCTTCTTATCTTCGGCTATAGAAGTCCGACTCTGGAGAATTCGCCGCGTGTCGTCGTATTTCCTCTTGCCGTAAAGCGCGCGCAGGTCAAACTTATTGATAATGTCGTCCGCTATAGTTCGACTATTCAGGATTCCTACGACGGTTGCGCCCGAAGTATGCATTCCCAGGATCCCACTCCCCAGGCTGGCAAAATATTCACCGCCGTTCGCCATCAGCGCACCCAGGAGAGTGCTGGCCGAACCGGACTGGTCCGGAGGCATCAATCGCGCCACCGCTTGATAGCGGGCGGGGATCAGGAAAGCGATGAGGGTGAAGAACAGAACTGCGGCTCCGGTAGTCCAGAGTAGCGGCCTCCAGCTGTCGCGCAGCAGCCGAAAGATCCAATGCGGATGGCGAGCCGCATCGGGTTCCCGAGGAGGCTCCTTTCTCGTCTCAGGTAGAAACGCAGCCGAGCTTGAATAATCGCTCATGGAAAATAGTCTCTGGTTGAGTTGCTAGTCCGGGCTAGTGGTGCGCGGTCAGAGAGCGTTTGGAGGGCGTGTAGGTAACCTGTATCTGAGTGCTGACATTAGTCATGGGAGAGGAGCTCAAGAAGGGGAAATTCCAGCGCTCAACCTGGACCGTCGATGACACCTGAAAACTACGCTTAAAGAGCCACTCAAGGGAGCCGGAAAAGTCGTTCAGCCCACCCCCTTCCAGTAGAACTTTGTCAACCCACTGCCGCCGATAGCCTAGTTGAAGTTTATTGCGTGGGGAGAACCAGTATGTGCTCCAGGCTTGTATGCCGTCTCCCTGGCGGCCGACCCAACTGCCGATGATCTGGTTATAAATTGTATATCCCTGTGCATACCGAATATTCTTATAGTATTCACCGACGCCAGGGTAGCCGATCAGGTTTGTATAAACTCCTTCTACCCGAAGCTCAAGTTTTGGTAAGTGAGGGAGCTTGGGAAAGTATAGTCCGGGGTTCCATGCCGATTGCCTTTCGGAATTGATTGGATTGGGCTGGTCATTCGCCATGCCATCGACATAGAAGGTTACCCAGTCCCGGAGTTTCGGTACCCGGTATGAGACGTTAAAGCCGGTATACCGCTTGCCGGGATCATTGGTCTGGAAGCTCCCATTTGTGTTGAAGGTATGTAGCCAGGTCTGCAGGGTCGCCGGACGCCCTTGAGCTGCCCAGATCACGGATAAACCGACGCCTAATTCCAGGTTTGGAGACATCTTCAGTGCAAGGCGGTCGCCCCAGGTGTACGGGAGAGGGTTGATGGTTTGATATGGGTTTCCATACACGGGAAACTGAGGATAAGGTCCCCGCAAAAAGTGGTAGCCGGGCAATACACCTACAAACGCCGTATTACGAATCTGTCCCAGCCACGCCAACGGACCATTGAATTGAAAAGGCGATATGCGCCCAAACTTCAACATGAGTTCCGGATTCGCGTTGTCGGAAAACATGAGCGAAGTTCCGTAATCCGGCCCCCACCAGAAGCTTTGATAACCGAATGAGATTTGCCAGTTTGCGACGTTGACGGCAGCATATGCCTCGATGGGACGAAACTGGTTTACGCCGTTGAAGGTGGGTACGGACGAGATCGGTAGCAACGGAACATCATTGGTCAGCACAATCTGTTGCGCTTGTGCGGGAGTGTAGTTTGGCAGAGACATAGAATGTTGAAATTCGCCCCGAAAATAGAACGCGAATGGTCCGGCCTCGGCTCGCACCGCACCGCCGTCCGCCGTATTGAAACCCTGGCCGTAGGGACGTCCGTAATCGTTATAAAGGGTTTGGGCGAAATTAAAGCCGTCGCGCAGGGGTCTTCCTCCGATGACGGTTGCGCGGACATAAGCCGAGTCCAGCTCTACGCCAATATTATGTGCGCCCTCAAGATTCGTTAGCTCCGGTGTAAACTCCTGCCGCAATGCCCTCACCGTTGCCTGCACCCCTGGATCTTCCAGCTCTGAACCCTGGGCTGTTTCCTCCGCTTCCAGCACCAGCCGCGCGCATTCCAGGCGGGCCCATGGACGAATCGCAAGAATCTCGGTCGGAAGATATCCAAGAGCCGTGAGTCGTTCGAAAGCCGGGTAGACCCAGCTTTCAAGGGGAACATAGGTTGTCCCCATATAGGCGGGATTAGGCTGCTTCTGCTCGGCTGATTTCTCGAAGGTACCCCAATTTGAAGGATAAATTTCTGCCCCGCTGCCTCGGGCGCGATAGATTTGCCGCCCCATGTACCACCCCAGCGCACTACCAATCACAGCATCGGAGGTCCAATGTTTCTGGCCTATCACTCTGCCGGCGCTTACGCCGCCAGCGGCTCCGTAAACCAGGAGCTTGGTTAGAAAGCCGGGATATTCGCGCGCAATTACGCTCGCCGATGCCCATGCCACGGCTGCTGTATTTGAAGGAAACGAGTTGCCACCATAAAAGAATGTGCCCTTGCCGTTGCCGGTGAAGGGACGCTCCCGCTGGGTTATGTATTGAAAGGCAGTCGAGGTTGCATAAGCGTCGATAGCAGCTTCGCCGACAAGGAATCCCGCCTCGCGTTTGTGCTCATCGTAGGTAGCTTTTCCAATCAGGAATAATCCCCCGCCAACGCCTACCAGGGCCAGCGCTCCGGCTGTCGACCCATTCGCAGCGAGCTTTATAGTATTGGACGACGTTGGTAGATGGCGCTCGATGGCGGTGTCGCTCCCTATCAGTGCGGCTGTTCCAAAGGTTGCTGGGAAAAAGAAAGAAAAATCGGATACCTGAAGTCGAGAGGGTAGAGTCCAAAAGGCTTTCTGATCCTGAAGGAAGTACTTTGGCAAGGAGCCGACCTTTAATACAGATGAATCGTCGGTCGCGGTTTGCGACTGGCCCGGTGGTGGCTGGTTTCGATTAGGAGTTTGAGCCTGCATTTCCTCCGTCAGCGTAATTAATAGGAGAACTATTGGAATGAGACTGGCGGTATATTTTCTGGCAATCTTCCCCTTCAAATGAATGTCAGCGATGGGCAAGCAGCGAAGTTAGAGTTGAGCTACAGCGGCTGCGGCAAGGGCGAGTGTCGCCAGGAACTGAGCGGTTTCTACGGTAGTCTTCCATGCAGAGGAACCGGTAACGAACTTCTCTGGAACCACCAGGACGTCGCCCGGCTGCATCTTGGTGCTCAGTACACCGCCGGAAAACCAGTCAGCGGCGCCGCTTGACGAAACCACCGAGCCATTCGCCCGAACGACATAAATTCCTTTCTTATTCGCAAGCTGGGTAGGACCGCCAGCCTGTTTCAAGTACCAGGCAGCAGTCTTGCCGGGATGATAGGTAATTGCATTGGCGTTATATACCTGCCCAAAAGAAAGCACAAAATTCGGCTTCTTTGGCACCAGGATAACATCTCCACCGCGGAGGGCTATGTCAGCCGAAGTATTCTCCCAGTCGGAGATGTTCGCCGTAATATTGATCACCAACCGCCCCGGCACGGGCTGGGCACGCAGGTTTGCAATAGCTTGCTGTTGCTGCTGCTGAATGGCCTGCAAGATGGCGGCCTGGTCCTGGCCGCTAGTATTTGGGGAAATCTTGACCCCGGACGAAGTGGATTCCAGGCGATTGAGCAGCTCTTGCCTGCCTTGCTCCTCCAGCTTTCGTACTTCTTCGCGCTCCAAAACGATACCGGCAGGATAGGCGGTTGAGCGGAAGCCGCCCACGCGCTTCAGGAACGCACTGAGGTGCTCCCCTTCATTGATGCCGTAGCTACCGGGATACAGTACCTCGCCCTTTATGGTGACAGAGCGGCCTATGTCGCTCCAGCCGGGAATCTGCAGGATGGTCAGCACATCCCCGGGCTTCAGGTGAGCATCCGCGGCGGAGTCTCCATTGACGGCGGCGCCGATCTGCACGGTTTTCTGATCGGTAACCACGCGCTGGCCGTTCTCCACTACATAGCTTGCCAGGGTGGCGGTCTCTACAAAGGCGCTGCGGTTGAATCCGCCGGCTATCTTTACCAGGTTTGCAGCCGTCATGCCGGTGCCCATGGGATATTCACCAGGACGCAGCACCTGGCCATAGATGGCGACCTTCGGCGGATCGATTTCGTAGCGTCCAAAAATGCGAACGGTATCGAACTGTTGCAAAGTAATCGTTTCATCACCCGCGAGTGCGCCCAGCAGGTCGAAGCCTATGGCAACAGGACGAAAATCCGGCGGCTGTAAACGAACGATCTCAGCATGCGCGGCAGGCTCCGGTAGCACATCGCGATAGCTCTTCACCAGGTCAGTCACTTTCATTCCCGCAGTGAAGGGATACGAGCCCGGACGATAGACGTGTCCTTCGAGGTAGACGGTCTGATTCTTGTAGGGATCAATCGCGGCGACGTAGACGCGATCTCCGTCTTGCACCATGAATGCGGAAGCACTGCCGGTCGGAGCTTCGGCCCCTGTGGCCGCCTGGAGGGGGACCTTAACGGTCACGCGTTGCTCGTGCGGTTCTACCCTCTCGACCTTCACCTCGCCCAGTGCCGACGCGACGGTCACCCCACCGGCCATCTCGAGAACATCCGAAATCCGGTCGGTCTTGGACTTCAACTCGTAAATGGCGGGACGGCGGACAGCGCCGGCCACTCCGACTTGCGGTCCGACGGTTGGCACCAGAATCGTATCGCCGGGCTCAAGGTGCTCAATCGACTTCCTCACGCCGCCCAGTAGAAGGTCGTAGAGGTCCATCTCGCTTATCAATTGCGAGCCGCGGTAGTGCCGAACGATGCGCATGGAGCCCGATGCGGTCGGTCCTCCGGCAACGTAAAGCGCATTGAGCGGCGTCGAGAGCGAGCTGATGTCGTACGCGCCCGGGCGTTGAACATCCCCCACCACGTAGATTCTGACGGTGCGCAGACGTCTTATGGAAACGTCGACCTTCGTTCCCCGGAACTGCGGCTCCAGAGCGCTCTGAATGCGTTTTTCAGCGCTGGCGAGGGTCATGCCTGAGACGGTAACCGGGCCGGCCTCAGGCAGAGAGACGCGTCCTTCGCGGTCGACCACGCGCTCGATGCGCTGCGATACCCCTCCCCAGACATCGATCACAAGGTCGTCGCCCGATCCCAGCACGTACTCAGGGCCGGCGGGCAAGTCCATAGGGAACTCAGTGAGCCCAACTACATCGGGACGAAAAATGTTGGCCCCGAATCGTTTCAGCGGCGCATTCTCAGTCTCGTACTGGCGATAGAGATCGGCGGTCGAGGGCAGGCCCGGATACGGGTTGCGCTGGGGAATAGTGCTGGGCAATAGGGGAGCCGGCTCAGCGGCGGGGTTCGGGATATTCCGGTTGGCCTGTGTGCGATTCGCGATGCCCGTGGTTGTCGTACCCGTCCGCTCAGACGGCTTTAGACCCTGCGTCGCTTCCGGACCGCCCGGCCGCCTGTTGTTAATTTCGGTTGGAGGCCCGTTGCCGGTAGTGGTGGCGGGAGTGGGAGTCCAGTTGCTGTTAGCGGCCGTTGGAGTCCAGCGCTCGGCCTGTTGCTCGGTGATGAAGCCGCGATCGCTCATCAGCCGGACCGCATCCGCGCGGAACACAACGTCCGACTGTAAGCGGTTGAGGAGAACCTCGTCCGTAATGGCTTGTGGTTGCACCGCGCCGCCCTGTTCACTCAGCCTCATGGCGAGAATAGACTTCAATTCGGACGCGACTTCAGGATGTTCCTTCACGAAAGCCACAAGTTCGGCCGTAGGACCTTGCGTCGTTTCTACATCAGAACTCTCGGTTGTTTCTCCGACGTAGCTTTGAGTCCTTCCTGCGTCGGAACCTTGGGTTGATTGCGAGCGGGAATCCGGGTTGGCCGGGGTTGCTGTCTGAGCCGTGCCTGCCACTGCCAGAAGGCAGAGCAGCAGGCATGCCATAAGAACTGACCATCGTTGACGGAAACAAAATGAAACCATTGGCATGAGTTATCGAGGTTGAGAGCTAGACAACTGGCCGCCCGGGAGCGGAATTTTTCTGAAGAGCATTCAAAAGGAAGCGATTATATTCCGGGTTTTTTTGATTCTGGTCCTGGCTGAACAAGGGCTGCAAGGTATAGTGTGCCCCGACGGCCCCAGCCAGTCCCAGGGTAGCGACTATCGGGTCAAAGTCTTCTATCATCCCCTTGGAAGCGCAGCGACGAAAATAAGAGTTGATGGCGTCAAAGATCGGCCCCAGGTGTTCCCCAAGTAGTCTCTGAGCACCAGCAAGCTCAAAACCTGCAACGTAGAGCAATCGCATCAATTCCGGCCGCTGCAACATACTCTCGGTTATGAACGACACGATCATGGGAATGACCGTCTGCGGATCCGCATCGGAGGAGAGCCCATGCTGGAGTTCACGGTTTAACTTGAGGCCATTGAGCCGCGAATCAGCTGCCGCCCAAAATAGGTCGGTTTTCTTGCTGAAGTGGCGAAAGAGGGTGGCCTCATTTACGTTCGCTAAGTCAGCTATATCGCGTGTACTCGTCCCCTTAAACCCATGCTGCGCAAATAGCTGTACTGCGGCTTCGATAATTCGCGCCTCGGTTATGTTCCGAGCCAACCTTTTCTTGGCGGACATGCCCTACCTCAATCTTTGTTCAGAACTGCGGACCTATTGCTCTCGCAAGTGTCGTTGTTCGAGGATTGCCTGGAAGAAGCGAAATTAAGGGAGCACCTGTGGATATAGGAACGGTGGGCTGTCTGTGGGCCCAAAACAGCAAAGCTTCGCTACTCTCACTTAGGTGAGACGCCTCTCCAGTTGGCGCAAACACCGGAAGGCAAGTGAGGATTTTTAGCAGGAAATGCCAAATCCTAATCAATTAAGCGCCGTTCCCTCTCTTGGTGGTGGCTGGCGGACAAGCCAGCGAAGCGACTTTTGCGTGACGCGTGTAGTCGCTTGCACGCACAAGAAAGTAGAACTTAGACTGTGCCTCGGAAGGCTAACTCCGAGATCATCCTATGTCAAGGTTAATCATGCCTTTAGAGGGGTTAACTGACTCGCAATTCAAGATGCCGCTTTTTTGCAGTGACCACGCGCTAAACTCGCTTTTCTTGAGCCGGCAGATGGGGCTGCTTCCCTCCGCCCATCAGGGGAGTAGGCAGTTTCGAGTGCCGAGTTTCCACAGATACGAACCTACGAATCTACTGGCGAAGGCATCGGTCTGGGTCCTAAACTAGTCGGCTCAATTGCTTCCAATTGCTGGTGCGGGGTGAGACTGTGAATCGATTCGTTGTTATCGTTTGTTTTTTCTTATCAAGCTATGTCGTTGCGGGAGGCGCGCAAGAGGCCCCCAAGAGTAATGCCAACCTGAGCCCCAAGGTACAGGCATGGACGATTCTTGACGATGGCGTCGCCAACTCCAGCTACGAAAAGCGCGCAAAGGCAGTAGAGGTTTTAGGCCTGCTCAAGCAGGACCCAGAGGCGGAGCGTATGGCAATTAAAGCGCTCAGTGATGAGCGCCCCGAGGTCCGCGCCCCGGCAGCCGCCGCGCTGGGCAACATGGGCGCCAAGAGCGCCATTCCCGAGCTGCACAAAATGTTCCAGGACAAGGATGTCACCGTCATCCTGGCTTCGGCGCGCGCCCTGCTCGACTTGGGCGACAAGTCTGGCTACAACGTCTATTATGCAATCCTCACCGGCGAGACCAAAACAGGCAAGGGCCTGCTCGACGAGCAAAAGAAGATGCTCAAGGATCCGCAGAAGATGGCGCAGTTCGGTTTTGAGACCGGCATCGGTTTCATACCGTTCGCTGGCGTAGGCTGGACGGCGTTCAAGATGCTGCGCAAAGACGACGTTTCTCCTGTTCTGGCGGCGTCTGCGCTGACTTTGGCCAACGATCCCGACCCCAAGAGCGGGGAGGCTTTGAGCATGGCCGCCGAACAGAACAAGAGTTGGATTGTCCGGGCGGCTGCTCTGAATGCGCTGGCCAAGCGCGGCGATCCCACGCTGATCAAGGCGGCTGAAGACCAATTGCAGGATCCAAAAGAAGAGGTGCAGTACTCGGCGGCTGCCGCTGTAATTCGCTTGAGCGATATTGCCGAACGGGTGAAAACTGCACCCGCAAAGCATCCGCCCACCAAGCACAAACCGAAAAAGTAGGGTGGGAACCCCGGCAAGATCCTTGCCAAATGTCGCGAGTTCGTGCGCGGCCAGAAACGTAATCTATGAAAAATAAGCTCTTCGTTTTCGCTTTCTGTTTTGCGGCTCTCGCATACTGCTTTGCCCAGAGTGCTGCAAATCCGTCTTCGACGCCGGTCGTGACCGTGATTCGTGCCGGAAACCTCATTGATCCCGTCTCCGGCGAGACCAAGCACAACCAAGTCATTGTCATCCACGGGAACCGAATCGAGAGCGTGAGCGATGGCGGCGCGGCCGTTCCGGCAGGAGCGAAAATCATCGACCTCTCGAGCGTTACAGTCCTGCCCGGAATGATCGAGTCGCACACCCACATCTTCCTACAGGGCGAAGAACCGGCGCTCGGCGGATACGACATTCAATTGCTGAAGTTTCCTCTGGCCTATCGCGCTGCTCGGGCGACCGTCTCGGCGCGCCGCGCGCTGGAGCAGGGCTTCACCACCATTCGCGACATGGAAACCGAGGGCGCAGGCTACGGCGATGTCGGCATCAAGATGGCGGTGAATGAAGGACGCATTCCCGGGCCACGCATCTTTACCACGACCCGTGCAATCTCGACGACCGGCGGCTATCCGCTCGAAGGCTATGCGCCGGAGATCGAGGTGCCCAAGGGCGTGCAAATTATCGACGGCCCAGTGCAGGCGCGCAAGGCTGCGCGCGAGCAGATGGACCACGGCGCCGACTGGATCAAGGTCTACATGACGCATCGCTCCTGGGTCGACAAGGACGGCAACCTGGTCTCGCAGCCGACGCTGACGCTGGAAGAGATCAAGGCCATCACCGGCGAGGTTCACGGCTGGGGACGCAAGGTTGCCTGTCACGCCTATAGCGGCGAGGGCCTGCAACGCGCGCTCGACGGCGGGTGCGATTCCATTGAGCACGGATTGCTGATCAGCGATGCACAGATCGCGCAGATGAAGCGCCAGGGTACGTGGTATTGCCCGACCATCGCGATCTATTACAAGGAGTGGTCGCCGGAGAACACGCCGGAAGGCAAGCGCGACCGCGCGCGCGCCGCCGACCATGAGGTGTCCTTCAAGAAGGCCCTTCAGGCAGGGTTGAAGATCGTTTACGGCACCGACGTCGGGGGATTCTCCTGGGACCAGCCCATCGCGCAGGACTTTCCCTACATGGTGAAGTTCGGCATGTCGCCGTTGGAGGCATTACGCTCGGCGACAACTCGTCCGGCAGAGATGTTGGGCATGACGGGGCAGATCGGGGTGATTGCTCCTGGCGCTCTTGCGGACGTCATCGCGGTTGACGGCGATCCGCTGACGGACATCAACGCGCTGGGCAGGGTGACGTTCGTGATGAAAGATGGGCAGGTGTACAAAGGGCCCTCTGTTGGTGCGGATGGGCACGCTTCACCGTAGTCTTGCCCTGTCCGTAAAGACTTTCGGCCTATCGAGCCGGCTGCTGCATCTATAATTGTGAAACTGTTTCCGACCTCCGCGGCCTAACGGCATACCCAGGGTTGCGGCGGCGGTGTCCCGCCGTTTTCAGGCGCACGTGGCGTTTTGATGCGGCAAGCGTAAACGGCTGGACCGAGGGTGTGGAGGGAAACGTCCACGCCTCCCGTGCTTGGAAAGGAAACGTGGGTCCGCGCGGCGTTCTGTGCCTCGCGTTCTGCCTTCCTATTCCCAGCACAATCGAAACAACTGAGCTTCTCGCTCTTCGCCTTTCGCTCTTCGCTGTTCGCAAGAAACAACGGAAGAGCCGCCCCCTGCGGGACGTTCTGGCGAAAAGCGAATAGCGAACAGCGAAAAGCGTGTTTCTAACCGACAAATTCGGACGGCGCATCAGCGATTTGCGCATCTCCATCACCGATCGCTGCAACTACAAATGCGTCTATTGTCGCTCGGGCAACAATGGCGCACAGTTTGCTGAAATGCCCATCGCCGACTACCTGCGTATGGCGCACCTGTTCGTAGGACTCGGGATCACCAAGGTCCGCCTCACGGGCGGCGAGCCGCTCCTGCGCAATGGCCTGATCGAAATGGTTCGTGAGCTAGGCCGCATGTGCACGGTGGAAGGCGACGCACTCGACATCGCCATCACCACTAACGGACACCTGCTCGCCGACTTGGCCCAGCCGCTGGCTGACGCAGGCCTGTCGCGCGTCACGGTTTCGATGGATGCGGTCGATCCGGTTCGATTCGCGCGCATCACGCGCGTTCCCAACGGATACGAACGGGTGCTCGCCGGAGTGCATGCCGCTCAACGCGCCGGCCTAAATCCCGTAAAGGTGAACTGCGTTCTGCTGCGCGGCTTCAACGACGACCAGATCGCGGCCTTCGGCAAGTTCGCCCGCGAGGAAGGCGTGGTGGTGCGCTTCATCGAGTTCATGCCGCTGGAAGAAGATCGCGTCTGGTCGCCCGAAATCGTGGTGCCGCTGGAAGAAATCCTGCAACGCATGGCTGAGTTCATGCCCCTGCGCGAAATTCGTCGTAGCGACAGCGAGACCGCCCGGCGCTACGTTTTCGAAGATGGAATTGGAGAGATCGGCATCATCGCGCCTGTCTCACATCCCTTTTGCGGCCATTGCAGCCGGGTTCGGGTTACCTCCGACGGTAAGATTCGCACCTGCCTGTTCTCGGTTCGCGAGCACGACCTGGCCGGGCGCATGGTGTCGGGGGCCTCCGACAAAGAGCTGACCGACTTCATCTATCAGGTCGTTGATCAGAAGGAAGAACGCCACCACATCGGCGAGCCGGGCTTCGTTCCGGCTTCGCGAACGATGGTACATATCGGGGGCTAGCGGAACGCTATTCGCTCTTCGCCTTTCGCTGTTCGCCAGAGCGATACAGACTTTGGCGTGCATTTAGACGGGCATACTGACTTCATACTGTCGTCCGGCGTGACATCTAGACAATGTTGGTCAGAACATCTGGCGAAAAGCGAAGGGCGAAGAGCGAACAGCGGCTCCATCCCTCTTGCACATTCGTCATCCCAGCGTAACAATACCTACGGGAGTTCCTGTCACATCGCCGGGTGACGTAACCGGGCTCAGACCAAAGCCCCAGTTAAGGTTTTGTAACGAAGGCGCTGGCAGAACATCCAATAGGCTGAGTTGTAAGAAGCGTCAACTTGCTGCTTCAACATCCCCGTAGGTCGGGCGCGTAAAAGCGCAGTGGATCTACTGGAGCCGCGAGTCAGCTTTCAACATCCCCGTTCCGGGGTGCCATCTCCGATCACAACGGAAGACGCCGCCGGGACTGAAGGCAGAGACATAAAAGTGGCTACGGCACCTGTAACAGAACAGCAATCCTGCTCGCTTGAGAACTATCTCGTCCTCCCCGACAACTCCATGGACGCCCGCATTACGGCCGCCCGGAAGGAATTGGGACGCGAGTGTGTCATTCTCGGGCATCACTATCAGCGCGACGAGGTCATACGGTTCGCCGATCACACCGGCGACTCCTACCGCTTGTCGCAGATGGCCGCCAGGGCGGAAGGCCGTTATATCGTCTTCTGCGGCGTGCACTTTATGGCGGAAAGCGCCGACATTCTGGCGCGCCCATCGCAATCGGTGATCCTACCCGATCTCAACGCCGGCTGCTCCATGGCCGATATGGCGGAGATTGGACAGGTGGAAGACGCTTGGGAGCAGTTCATCGCCCTGGGCCTGACCGACGACGAAGGCAACGGCATCACGCCGATCACGTACATGAACTCCACTGCCGCAATCAAGGCCTTCTGCGGCGAGCGCGGTGGGCTGGTGTGCACATCGTCGAATGCGAAGTCAGCGTTCTCGTGGGGATTCGCCCGCAACGAGAAGATTTTCTTCCTGCCTGACCAGCACCTGGGCCGCAACACCGGCTTCGCCCGCGGCATTCCGCTGGACGAAATGGTGGTGTGGGACCCCTACATGCTGCAAGGCGGACTAACCGCCGAGCGTCTGCGCAAGGCGAAGGTCATCCTGTGGAAAGGGCATTGCTCGGTGCATCAGCGGTTTCTGCCTGAGCACGTCGATAAGGTTCGCGCTAAATATCCTGGCATCCAGGTTGTGGTGCATCCCGAGTGCCGCTGGGAGGTCTGCCAGAAAGCCGACGGCATCGGTTCGACCGACCAGATCATCAAGACCGTCAAGCAAGCGAAGCCGGGAAGCGCGTTCGCCATTGGCACCGAAATCCACTTGATAAACCACTTGGCGAAGGAATTTCCCGATAAGCACATCATGACCCTGGACGATTCGGGTTGCCTTTGCACCACGATGTTTCGCATCTCCCCGCAGCATCTCTGCTGGGCGCTGGAGAACCTGGTTGATGGCAATGTAGTGAACCCCATCAAAGTTCAACAAGATGTAAAGAGGTGGGCACGCGTCGCGCTTGATAAGATGTTAGAGATACAGTGATCATCCGCATACGCAAACGTCCACGTGAGAAGTACCTGCGCCGCGTTCCGCGCTACCTGCTCGATTTGCGCGAACACCGGCGCCGCATTGACTCCCGCCACATGGCGGCATTGCAATCGCTGGAAACCAGCGAGGCTGAGACCGATATGCCACGCACATTTACCCTTGCCGAAGCTGAGACTCTGCTGCCTGTGCTGGAGTCGTTGTTGCGCTCGGCCATGCAGTCCAAGGCCCTGATCGAAGAAGTGGACGGCGAGTTCGACGCCTTGCGCAGCCGAATATTTCTCAACGGCGGCACCTTTGTCGATGTTGAGAAGCTCGCCCGCCGCAAAGCGGAGCGGGAAAAGGCCGTCCAGACCGCCAAAGACGCCGTCGCCGAAATCGATGCCGCGGGAGTGCAGGTGAAAGACCTCGACATCGGACTGCTCGATTTCCCGTGCATGGTGGATGGCGATGTCGTCCTGCTGTGCTGGAAGCTGGGCGAAAAAGGCATCACGCACTACCACAGCACCAGCGAAGGCTTTGCCGGCCGCAAGCCGATCGACGGTCGCATCTCCCGAGGGCCGAAGAAGAGCAATTAGATAGTGCGGGCCTTCAGGCCAGCGTCAGGGGCTGTGTTTTGAAGGGGCACGGCTTCAGCCGAGCTTTTGAACGAACTCGTAACAGAGCACGGCGAGCGTTGAGCTTTGTACAGGGACTTGCTGCCCGCTTGCACGCTTTGTATCAGGGCACGGCTTCAGCCGTGCCGGCCACATTCGGTTTAGGACTGGGCTTTAGCCCCTGCAGATGTCAATCCCCTCGCGCAATGCTGAGATGAGCGAAATCCTTAGTTCGTCCCGCACGTTTTTCGTGACGACTAGGACCAGCATGGGACGTGCTCTGTTGCAATCGGAACGTAACGCAACATCTGTTGATCGACGTGTTGCGTTCGTGCGTCGCATCAAAGAAGTTCGTAGTTCACGACTTCGTCGTGATGCCCGATCACGTTCACCTGTTGATTACGGTCGATGCAGAGATGAGTGTTGAGCGCGCGATGCAGCTTATAAAGGGCAGGTTTTCGTATCGATTGGGAAAGGAATTCGGATATCGAGGCGAGGTGTGGCAACGCGGGTTTTCAGAAGTTCGAGTTGAAGATCGCCTGAGTTTCTTGAGGCATAAGGAGTACATTGCTGAAAATCCGGTCAAGGCTGGTTTGAGCGACTGTCCCGAAGCGTATCTGTATAGCTACATTCATTTGGCGCTTCAAAAGAAGGCAGGGGCTAAAGCCCAGGTACATTTGGACGCTTGCGGCACGGCTGAAGCCGTGCCCTGATACAAGGCCGCGAACGCTTTGTTATGCAATGCATGGAGATCTCGGTAACAGAGACTAGCTTTACCTCATGATCCAGCTTTCCTCCGCCGGAAAACGCTTCGGCCCCAAGCTCCTGTTCGAAAATCTTGACTGGCTCATCACGCCGCATGATCGCGTGGGGCTGGTGGGCGCGAACGGCACCGGCAAATCCACGCTGCTGAAGATTCTGGGCGGAATCGAAACTCTCGACTATGGCAGCATCACCTCCGCGCGGAACACGACGTTCGGTTATCTGCCGCAGGATGGCCTTCGCCTGGAAGGCCGGACCGTCTTCGCCGAGTGCATGTCGGTGTTCGACGATCTGCGCGCGCTCGAAATCGAGATGGAAGAGCTCACCCACAAGATGGCGGAACTCGACCACACTTCCGCCGAATATCAGCAGGTGGCTGACCGCTACCAGCGCATCTCCGGTGAGTTCCATATGCGCGACGGATACGCGCTGGAGTCGCAGGTCGGTACCGTGCTCGATGGACTTGGCTTTCGCAAGGAAGACTGGACACGGCAAACCGAAGAGTTCTCCGGCGGATGGCAGATGCGCATTGCGCTGGGCAAGCTGCTGCTGTCGAAGCCAAACCTGCTGCTGCTCGACGAGCCCACGAATCACCTCGACCTCGAAACCCGCAACTGGCTGGAAGAGTACCTGCTCCAGTATCCGTACGCCTATGTGCTGATCTCGCATGATCGCTATTTCCTCGATGTGACGGTCGACAAGATCATGGAGATCTGGAACAAAGGCGTACACGTCTACAGCGGCAATTACGAGAAGTACCTGCAACAGAAGCAGGAGCGCCGCGATTCGCTGGTTGCCGCCTACAAGAATCAGCGTGACCGCATCGAGCAGCTTGAGGCGTTTATCAATCGCTTTCGATACCAGGCGACCAAGGCCAAGCAGGTGCAGAGCCGCATCAAGGAGCTCGACAAGATCGAGCGCATCGAAGTTCCGCCGGACGAGAAGACGATCCACTTCAGCTTCCCGCAACCCAAGCCCAGCGGTCGCACCGTCGTCGAGTGCACCGGAGTTGCGAAGAGCTATGGGCCGAAAGAAGTCTTCCGCGATGTCAGCTTCACCATTCAACGCGGTGACCGCATTGCACTGGTCGGGGTGAACGGCGCTGGCAAATCCACCCTGATCAAGCTGCTGACTGGAATCGAGCCGCTGACGGAAGGCACACTGCATCTCGGCCACAACGTTGAGCCCGACTACTTTGCCCAGGACCAGTACAAGGAACTCGACCCCGACCGCCGCATGCTCGACGACCTCTCCGACGTCGCAGTGCAGAAGACTACGTCGGAGCTGCGCGGCCTTCTCGGCTGCTTCCTGTTCTCAGAAGACGACGCGTTCAAGCCCATCGGCGTGCTCTCTGGGGGAGAGCGCAACCGCTACGCTCTGGCGCGCATGCTGTTGCATCCTTCAAATTTCCTGCTGCTCGACGAGCCCACGAATCACCTCGACATGCGGGCAAAAGACGTTCTGCTGGAAGCCCTGCAAAGCTACAACGGAACTGTCGTCTTCGTCTCGCACGACCGCTATTTCATCGACAAACTGGCAACACGGGTCTTTGAGATCGGTGATGGGCGTGTCGATGTCTTCCCGGGCAACTACGAAGATTATCTCTGGCGCAAGCAGCGTTCCAACCAACTGGAGGAAGGCGGTGAGCTGTCAAAAGATTATCCCACTCTGTCGGACGTTCCAGGATATGTTCAGAAATACGATCACGCCGGCGCACCCAAGCAGGCAGCAGCGGATTCCCTCGACGCTGGCTCCAACGGCGCCAATCCGAAGAAGCGCATCAATCCCATCAAGCTGAAGCAGATGCAGGATCGCCAACAGCAGATCGAGGCTGCGATCGCTGAGCTGGAGCAGGGAATTGCCCAATGCGAGCTTGAGTTGCAATCCTACGTGAGCGCTGAAGAAACCCAGCGGCAAACGGACCTGTTAGCGCAATATCGCTCCGAACTCACCAAGAAAATGGAAGACTGGGAGGAACTCTCATCTGCGCTTCTGACAACCGGCAACTGACAACTGACAACCGGCAAGTCTCTACTTCTTCAGCAGCTCATCCGTCAGCAATTGCGCTTTCTTGGCCAGATTGGATGCGCGCTCATAATCCCCCTCGGTGATGGCTTTGCGCGACTGGCTAATGAAGGTCTTTATCTGGGCCAGAATTGCCTGCTCATCGGAACTGAGGCTGCGTCCTTCCAGGCTCTTGAGCTGTTTCTCCGTAGTGTCCAGCGACTGATTGGTTGACTGCCGGTCGCGTGCCGCTTCTGCGCTGCTTACGTCCGGGCCGATAGCCATGGCCGCTGCCGCATCCGCAGGATTGCCCGGGGGACGAAGACCTGCAGTGGTGGTTTCACCGCCGGTGTTCGGCGCTGGCTCGGTCGTAGTCGGCGGACTTGTCTTGGCCTGCGCGCCGCCGTTCGTCGGCGAAGGTTTCTTGCCGGCGGATCGCGCGTGCTTCTTGCTCTTGGCTTTTTGGTCGTCCTCCGGTGGCCCGACCTTGGCGTTCGCCGGAGGAGGTTCCGGCAGCGGCTCTGGCTGTATCTCGTACGGCAGTGTCTGGGTCAGGGTTGGCGCTTCTGCCGGCCCCGGCAGCTTGGGCTTTTGCGCTGCCTGCTTTTTGTGACAGGAGAGCTCAAACACAAGCAGCGGCAGCAGCAGGCCGATGACGAGTTGGCGCTTGCCGATCATTTTTGTTTTGCCTGCTCCGGACGCCGCGGGCGGCAGAATCCCAGTCAGGCAAGATTACGATACTAATGCTACATCTACGACCGCGCGCGCGAGGGGTCAGCAGGCTTACGGGCGGCGGCGGCCGCTTCAGCGACAGGGGCCTTTCCTGAAGCCGTCAGAGGCAAGCAGAGCCGAAAGGTAGTGCCTTGCCCGGTTTCGGTCTCGAAATCCACGGAACCGTGATGCATTTGCAACACCCGGTACGTCATCGCCAGCCCAATACCGCTTCCCGTTTTCTTGGTTGTGAAGTAGAGGTTGAAAACCTTGTCGCGAATCTCCGCAGGAATACCGGGACCTTCATCGCGCACCTCGACAGTAGCCGCCGTGTCTTCGCGGCGAGCGGTTAAACGCAGAGTGCCGCCGCTGCTCATTGCCTGCACTCCATTGAAGACCACGTTGACGAGCGCCTGCTTCACGAGATCATAATCGATCAGAACCGGCAAGGACTCGGTTCCGAGCTGAGTGGCGACTTTAACTCCGTTCTGCGCCGCTTCAGGCGAGGCCAGCTGTGCCACCTCTTCCAGAACACGTCGCAGATCGATGGTTTTCAGTTGCAGCTCGACAGGACGATTGAAATCGACCAGGGTCTGCACCACTCGATCCAGACGATGAATTTCACTGCTGATGATGTCCATGTGGCGGCGCGTGTCGGGCTGGGCCTCGCGCATTTTCTCCCGTAACAGCTCCAGATGCACGACGATGGCATTGATTGGGTTCTTCACCTCGTGGGCAACACCGGAGGTCAGCCTGCCGATCGACGCCAGTCGATGTGACAGCTCGATCTCGTTTTCGATGCGGCGTACCGACTCGGCATCACGGATTGTCAACAGCGCACCAATCCGCTCTCCCCGCTCGGAGATAAAATCCAGCGCGATCTGCACCCGTTGACCGTTTTCCAACTCCACCTCGCGTTGTGGCACGGACTGTCGCAGGGCAAACGCATCCAGCACGAGTTGGCCCAGCCTGCTGTTGGCCCGAAAAATGTCGTCTACCGCGTGGCCCAGGATTTCACTTCTCGATCGACCGACGAAGCGCACGGCGGAAGAGCTGACCAGCACGACGCGACAGTCGCGGGTGAAGAGAATCAGGCCGTCCTGGAGTGACTCCATAAGCTGGTCCAGGTTCTCTTTCATTGCGGTAAAGACTTCCTTCACATCGCGGATTTGCCGGCCCAGGCGGTCGATTTTAGTGTTGACGACGCCATATTCGTCAGTTCGGCTGAGGTCCGGTTCCGGCCCGGAGTCGGGCACCTCCGACGTCATCTGATCAAGGCGGCGGCCAATCGCCTCCAGGGGCCGCAGCACGACATTGGAGAGGCCCGCCGCCAGCAGAAGCGATACCAGGATGGCGAGGCTGGAGAAGCTAAGAGCGCGAATCAACTGCGGTTGAATCTCGTGCTTGAACAGCACCGTTGAGATTCCGACCCGGATATCGCCAAAGGGCTGACCCTCGCGCCAGATGGGAACGTGGTGGTCGTATACCCGCGCCGGCCCGTAGAACACCTGCAGCTGTTTGTAGAGACTGGTTCCCAGCAGAGAATCAAAATCGTCCCGGTTGATCAGGGGAGTGTTCACCGGGTGCTGGTTGGTATCAACAATGGCGCGTCCGCTGGTATCGGCAATCGCGGCATCGTAAACGATATCGGAAAAGCCTACGATGGAATTGAGCAGAGACCGCAGACCGGGATCGTGCTGCAAGCGGTCCTTGATCGCCAGTTCGATTGCTTGAGGAGAGCTAGGATCAACTCCCAACTCCGCAGGATCAACGTGGGTTACGTCGCCTGCCCGCTCCAGAATCTCTTTGGCGACGAAGTCGGCGGTTTGATAAGCCTGCGCCGTGCGCTGACGCACAACTTTGGAAACGTAGAGATAGGAGAACGCTGCCACCAGCGCGAATACCATCCCGCTGATGGCCAGCACGAGCTTGGTTTTAAGGCTGATTCGGGCCATCAAAAGTCACTCAGAACGAGTGTGGCGTATTGGAATCATAGCAGTGATTGCCAACAAAAGCCGAAAGCGCCGCGCCGTGGCTCCGCGGCGGCCTGCCCGGTTTGTGGTAATTTGTAGTGCGGCCAGAATACAACGCGAGCGGCTTCGATTGCGTCGAATTCTCATCGAACTATCCCCGCCTCGGTTGAGGAGAAGAAAAGGTGCCACATACCGCAATGGAGAGCTCTAGCAATTTGCAGAGTGAAACCGTAACCAAACTGCGCAGCCTGGCGCACGACCTCAGTAATTCCATCGAAACGGTAATGCAGGCCTCATACCTCCTTGCCCAGGCGCAACTGGAAGAACCGAACAAGAAGTGGCTTGATCTTATCGACAAGGCCACCCAGGATGCGGCCCGAATCAATCGGGAAATTCGTGACATCCTCCGGTCTCTGAGCTAGCACCGCGACAAGCGTCCGCAAGTCTGATTAGGCGGCTTGCAAAGTGCGCAGGAAGTCTTGTGCCTGCCGGTAGCCTTCCAGGGTCCCGACGTCCATGTAGCTCTCGCCCACGTGATAGCCGCGTACCGAGTTTCCGGCTGCGATGTAGGCGTTCAGCAGGCTCCCAAAATACTCGTCGGCGCGATGCCGTGACTCCCACAGGGATCGCAACGCGCGGAAGGCGCTGCCAGTGGTGGTAATGGCGCCCCAGATCCAGTGTGAGTGAGCGTCCGCCTGCTTCACTTCGACTCTCACGACGTGGTTTTGGGGATCACAGACCACCGCATCGAAGGCGCGCGGGTCGACGACTGGGAAAAGCACGAGATTGACGTCGGCCTCGTTCCGTTCCAGCGGCAGACGGTAGGCGTTCTGCGGAAACCAGATCGTGTCCGGCAATCCGATCAGCACTTGGTCGTGCTGGCTGGCGAAGGGAGTCGCCCGGAAGAGCGCATCGCACAGGCCCTGTGGTTTCCGCTGCACCACGTAGAAGATTTCGGCGTTGTAATCGCGCTCGGCGTAGTAACGGAGGATGTCGGTCTTCTCCGCGGAAATGATCATGCAGATCTCCGTCACACCAGCAGCGATCATACGTTCCACCAGATACTCTGACACCGCCTCGGGACGCTCCACTCCATGGATGACGCGCGAGCCCACGGGCAGCAGTTCCTTGGAGCAGCCGAGCGGTTGAATGCGCTGTCCCGCACCGGCGGCCGGGATAACACCGATCATGAGAATGTCTCCGCGATTGCAGGTTTGAGCTGACAGGCATCCAGCAACTGTTTCGCTCGTTGCCGGCCGGTATGTTCGTCGAGTGTACGTTCGCGCGCCCGTTCCGCCCTGCGGGCCAATTCTGCCTCAGGCAATTCAAGCGCGTGAACCACATCCTCAGCGGTGCGAACCACGATCAGTTCCTCCGAGGGATCGAAGAAGCACTCCAGGCCTTCCCATTCATCGGTAAGTAAGGGCGTGCCGCAAGCGGAAGCCTCAAAGAAGCGCCCCGACGGACAATAGCCGGACTGAGCCATCTCGTCGCGCGTCAGGTTCAGAGTCGCACGCGACGAGGAATACAGGGCGGAGTGCTCGGAAGCCGCGACGTGCTCTACTCGTCTCACTCCGGCAGGCCAGGTCCATTGTGTGGGATACATTGAACCGGCGAGCAGGAACGATTGGCCGGGTAGTCTCTCGGCCGGAGCTGCAAAGAGTTCGAGGATACCACTCGCGCGGTCCGGCGCGTTTGTTCCCATGAAGCTCAAGTCGCACGAGAACCTGTCCTGACGAGCGACCCGCCGGTAGATGTCAGCATCCACGCACCCGTATAGCGGCCGAGCCTGGCGCGCTCCGAAGTTCCGCTCCAGGGTTTGCAGGATGTCGCCCCCCGTGAACGACAGATACAGATCGAACTGCGGAATGAGGTCGGCCCGCAGATAATCGACGTTTCCGCTCCGCAGCCGGTTCAAGGTAATCGGTGTATCCAGGTCGTAGAAGACATGCAGTGGCCGTTCGAGGTCGAGCAGTTCCTGCGAAATACGAGCGCCTTCCGGGAGATAGCTGGCTGTCAGTACAACGTCAGAATCTTGCGCCCGGCGCAGTGCGCTTTCCCGGATCGTTTCCCAATCGTCGTACAGGACGAGTTCGCAGTAAGCGCATCGGTCGAAGTCCCTGTGCTGGGCGTAGTAAGGCACGTCCCGCTCATAGAAAACGACATCCACACCCTGCTGATGAAGGGCCCGTAGCAGGGCGCGGTAAGGCGTGGCATGTCCGTTTCCCCAAGACGAGGAAAGGGTCAGTCCGAAGAACAGGATCTGCAAGTCTCGGGCTCCCGGGATGCGGCAAGCCGCATCTCGACGTACTCAGGTTTCGATGGAATGAGCAAAGAAGATGTTGGCTGCCCGCGATTGCGAGCAGCCATGAGCATGAGCGGACTCTCTGCTGGACGACAGTATTCAGGAGTTGAGCGTGGCGGTCATACTCACTTTGGCATTCAGCACGCGCGAAACCGGGCAGCCCACCTCAGCGTTGTGCGCGGCTTCCTGGAATTTGTCACGATCTGCGCCGGGGATGCGTGCCGTCACCTCCAGGTGAGAAGTCGTGATCGTTGGCTTGCCGTCGATGAATTCCAGGGTCAGCGTGGCTTTGGTGTCGAGGCTTTCGGCAGTCATGCCGAGCTTACCCAATTCCGAGGAAAGGGCCATGGTGAAGCAGCCCGCGTGGGCAGCGGCAATCAGTTCCTCCGGGTTCGTTCCTACGCCCGATTCAAAACGAGTGCTGAAAGAATATTGTGTGTCGCTTAACACACCGCTCTGGCTTGAGATTGTTCCCTTGCCGTCTTTAAGGCCGCCCGACCAATGGGCGCTCGCTGTCCGTTGCATCTCTGAAGACCTCCTGAGAGAAATGTAACTCTGCACCAAGGTACACGAAGCTCGGTGGCCGCGTCCCAAATAGGGACACAATTTGAGACTGGCGGTCGCATTCGTTCGCGCGATTATCGTAATAGCGCTTTCGTAATTTGACTACAGAGGTACATTTCTGTTTAGCCTTGACCAGCATGATGACTATTGGTCTAGTATCTCGACGGCGCTCGATACAAACGGCGCGCAGCAGTTTCCTTTCGCAATACTCTAGCTCTAATGAGGGATTGAGAGGCGCAAGCAAGATATTCTCCAATATGACACGACGCCATTCCGGATGCGGATAGCGCTGGTTGATCACATGGTTTTGTCATGGTTTTTGTATCAGCCGTTCATATAATGCAGGTATACCGACTTGGAGTCGGCGAGTCGTTGCGACGTGATTAAAATAATGCCCGGTCGGCGTTTCCGGCCGGAGCCCTCCCGGCTAACCGTAGTTGGCGGCAATCAGTTCTCTCGATTTAAGTATAGGAGATTCGAAACTATGAAACGAGCCCTCACGGCGGCGCTTGCGAGTCTGATGCTGGCAGGTATTTTAGCCGGCGTTAGTGAACCGGTCTCAAAAATTTCTCCTACGGCGATTTTTGCGTTGGGTGGGGCCTCGTCGCCAGTGTTACTGAATGCACCGCTTGCTGCATCCTACGGCGACACAATGTCGCACTAGAAACAACGTTCCATCAACAAGGTCGTTGCCCACGACCAGGGAGATATGTCATGAAGAATGCATTTTTGTGTGCTCTGGCAGTTAGTGTCATCGCGTTCGCAGTTGTTACAGGCTCAGTCCAGCCGGGTTCCGCTGCCGCCGTGAAGGATTCGAACGTACGCCTGTTGCAAACAGCGCCGGCTTGGGCCAGCGTCCTTCCGGGCGACGGCGCGCCCGCCCCGACCTGCTATCCAGGCAAGAACTGTGGTGACAGCAGCCAGCAGCAAGTAATTGCTGGGGACGGAGCGCCTGCTCCGACCTGCTATCCGGGGAAGAACTGTGGTGACAGCAGCCAGCAGCAAGTAATTGCCGGGGACGGCGCGCCTGCTCCGACCTGCTATCCGGGCAAGAACTGTGGTGACAGCAGCCAGCAGCAAGTGATCGCCGGGGACGGCGCGCCTGCTCCGACCTGCTATCCGGGCAAGAACTGTGGTGACAGCAGCCAGCAGCAAGTAATTGCCGGGGACGGCGCGCCTGCTCCGACCTGCTATCCGGGCAAGAACTGTGGTGACAGCAGCCAGCAGCAAGTGATCGCCGGGGACGGCGCGCCTGCCCCTACCTGCTATCCGGGCAAGAACTGCGGTGACAGCAGCCAGCAGCAAGTGATCGCCGGGGACGGAGCGCCTGCTCCGACCTGCTATCCGGGCAAGAACTGTGGTGACAGCAGCCAGCAGCAAGTAATTGCCGGGGACGGAGCGCCTGCTCCGACCTGCTATCCGGGGAAGAACTGTGGTGACAGCAGCCAGCAGCAAGTAATTGCCGGGGACGGCGCGCCTGCTCCGACCTGCTATCCGGGCAAGAACTGTGGTGACAGCAGCCAGCAGCAAGTGATCGCCGGGGACGGCGCGCCTGCTCCGACCTGCTATCCGGGGAAGAACTGTGGTGACAGCAGCCAGCAGCAAGTGATTGCCGGGGACGGAGCGCCCATTGCGAGCGGCCTGACGATTGTGAGCTAAGTCGGTATGGCGTATTACTAAGGTCTACTTACGATATGGCACTTTAGTGCGGTCATAAAGTTCGCGCTTGTGTGCGTCCTCCTTCCAGAGATATTCTCTTATCTGGACATGCAGCAATTCACATTACAGAACCTGCTTTGGTTCGCCGCGCAGATACTTCAATTGGGTGTCTTGGTGTGCATGTACAGACGCCGGATTCAGCAGTATTATCCAGCGTTTTTCTACTACATCATGTTGCAGGTTGTATCAGATCCATTCTTGACGCTGGCCCAGGCCCGCTGGCCTTTTACGTATTACTACGGTTATTGGTCGATCGCGAGTCTCAGTGCAATCCTGTGCTTTTTTGTCCTACAGGAGGTGTTTCGGGATGCGTTCCGTCCCTTCGAAGCACTTCGCGATTTGAGCACGATTCTTTTCCGCTGGGCAGCTCTAGTACTGTTGCTCGTCGCCGGAATGTCGGCAATCACTGCGACCAATCATAATCACGTAGATGCCTTGACTGGCACGATTTTGATGGTAGATCGAAACGTGCGAGTGATGTTGTGCGGTCTGGTGTTCTTCCTGTTGATGTTCAGCGAATATCTCGGGATTTCACGCCGGCATGTGATGTTCGGAGTGGCGGTGGGGTTCGGTTTTTTCTCCGCGATTCACATGCTGTTTGCGACCGCAGTGGCACACGCGACGGTCTTACATCGGAGTACTCTCACTGCCATCAACAGTGGAGGGTATGTGATTGCCTGTATCGTCTGGCTCGGCTATGTTGCGCACCCTGGGACCCTGCTCGCCGGCGAAACTGTGTCGGAAGCACGTCCGAAGGACTGGAACGAGGCCTTAGAGGAAGCCCGGGCTAAAATACCTTCTGAGAGCCTGCTCGAATCCATGGATAAGACGGTCGCCCAGCTTCTCTATCACCGCGAACAGCATAAAGTCGCGGCTAAGTAAATCAACCAGCCTGTTACGGTTAGTGGCGCCGTCTGAAACGGCACCACTACCGCCTGGTACCCTCGCCCAATCTGTTCGCGGATTCCCAGCCGTGGGGCTACACTGGCGTCTTCGTCTTTCTGGCAGGATTGAAGAACGGCAGTGGCCGGGTCACTGCGGTTACTTTCTTGCGTACCGCTTCCACGGTAGCCTCGATCTCTAACTGCGTTCCCGGCTTGGCATGGCGCTGTTCCACGCTGGCCAACGCGATGAGCTGCTTGAGCAGCGGAGACCAGGTCGTCGAAGTCGCCTTGCCCACCTGCTTGGCTCGCTTGTACACAGGGACGTGAATGCGTGATGCAATGCTTGGCGTCTGCGGCGCGAGGCCGACTTCGTCGAACATCGCCTCCATCTCGTTCCAGTCGAGCTCCAGTCCCACGAGGAGCCGGCCTGGACCTTTCTTCGACTCCTCGATCAAGGCTTCGCGCCCAATGAAATTGTCCTTTTCGAAGTGAACGAGTTTGCCCAGGCCGATCTCAAAAGGGGAATATTTCTGCGACTCGATGAGCGCTTTCTTGCTGCTCACATAATCGACATCGGCCAGGATCAGCCCCGCCTCGATGCGCGCGACATCCAGAGCGAGCATCCCGGTGGGATGAATATCGAAGCTGGCGCCCGCCTTCATCAAAGCGTCCCAGACCGACACCGCATGGTTCCACGGAATCCAAATTTCATATCCGAGGTCGCCTGTGTATCCGGTGCGCGAGATATCGACTGTCACCCCGCCGATCTTGCCGGACGTTTTGCGAAAGTACTTCAGGTTCGCGATGTCGGCCTCGGCCACGCTTTTCAAAAGCGCCCCTGAGGTCGGCCCCTGGAGCGCCAGGGCTGCGACCTGCTCCGTGATGTCGGAGATCTCAACATCGAAACCGATCGCGTTCTGGCGAAACCAGCGCAGATTCGGATCCGCGGCCGTCCAGCGATAGCGGTTTTCTTCCAGCCGCGTGATGGTCCCATCGTCGATCACTTTGCCGTCTTCATCGCACCAGCAGCAGTAGATGACCTGGTCGACTGCCACCTTGTTGATTTCGCGCGCGATCACACGGTTCACAAAGCACGTCGCGCCGGGACCGTTGATCAGGTACTTGAAGAGCGGAGTTACGTCGATCAGCGCCGCAGCATTGCGGATGGCGTTGTACTCGTGCTCGTGATGGGTCTCGTAAACGCTGACCGCGTAGTAGCCTGACCATTCCCGGTAGTTCAGGCTCTGACAAAGCGGAAAGGTTCTCTCGTGAAACGCGGTTCCGACCGGCACTCGTATCTCCCAAACTCGCGACTGTGGGCGGATTATAGTAATGGCTGGTAGAGGACCGCAACCGTGCCGCGCACGAAGTGATGTGACTGGACTAGCTTGCTTGCTCGATTTTGCTTTGCGCGCAATCCTCGGATAGGTACGGTCCCGGTTCAGCGCTAGATTTGCAGCATGCAAACCGAATCACAGTGGCAACAGATTCTTTCGCGCGACGCCCGCCAGGATGGGCGATTCGTGTTCGCGGTCCGCACCACGGGCGTGTACTGCCGGCCATCGTGTCCCAGCCGGCGTCCGCGGCGAGGCTCGGTTGAGTTTTTCGCTTCGCCACAAGCGGCGGAGCGCGCCGGCTATCGTGCCTGCCTGCGTTGTAAGCCTACGCAAGTCTCCGAGCAGGCACAGCACGTGATGCGAGCGCGTCAGCTACTGGACAACTCCGACAGTGTTCTTACGTTGCAGGAGCTGAGCAGGCGGGTCGGGTTGAGTGCCTTTCACCTGCAACGACTCTTCAAGCGGGCCACCGGACTCAGCCCTCGCGAATATCAGGCGGCACGCCGCACTCAGCAGGTAAAGTCCCGGTTGCGCGCAGGTGCTGACGTTACGACCTCGCTCTACGATGCCGGTTACAGCTCGCCCAGCCGCCTGTACGAGGTCTCCGACGCCCAATTGGGCATGACGCCGGCAACCTACGGCAAGGGCGGCGCCGGAGAGCGCATCGCCTTCACCATCGCAGACTCGGCGCTGGGCAAGATGCTGGCGGCTGCGACCCGGCGCGGACTCTGCGCCGTGAAATTGGGAGACGATGACAAGCTGCTCGAAGATGAGTTGCGCCAGGAATTCCATGCCGCCGAGATTCGCCGCGACGACGCTGCCTTGCGCGAGCTTGTTGACTCCATCTTGTCTGGTCTCGCGGCACAGAAGGCGTTCTTCGATTTGCCTCTCGACATCCGGGCGACGGCGTTCCAGCAAAAGGTTTGGAGCGCGTTGCGGCAGATTCCCGCCGGCGAAACCCGCTCGTATTCCGATATCGCTCAGGCCATCGGCGATCGTTCCGCTACCCGGGCAGTGGCGCGAGCCTGTGCCTCCAATCCCGTAGCCGTAGTGATTCCATGTCACCGCGTAGTTCGCGGGAATGGTGATTTGGCCGGATATCGCTGGGGGGTGGAGCGGAAGGAAGAGCTCTTGCGACGTGAGCGGGAACAGCGATCCGTCGCCACACGGGCATAGTTACTGCTGCCGAACCGACAGCGGCGCCATCGAAAACCATCTGTAATGAGCTTCCGGCAAAACAATCACCACCGAGTACACCGAGTACACCGAGTACACCGAGAAACCTTCGTAAGAATTCTCAGAGTCTTGCTCCGTGACTTCTGTGACCTCCGGGGTGTAATACAAGCGCGGCACTGTCGAAAAAGCGGTGTAATTTCTTCTGCGTTTGGGAGGGAGGCCGATGAACATCCGTGACGAAATTGCGGTTTTCGCGTCCTACCAGTGCTAACATCTTCGGCGACTGGGAGGATCCCATGAACACTCTACTGCTCCTCTCCTTGTTTCTCTTTCCCGCCGGCACTGGCCCGCTGAACGCTAGTGCGGCGGTGCCGGTTGCAGCAGACGCCTCCAAGGATCTGGTATCCCAACCAACTCCGGAGACTCCGGATGGAGTTGGCAATTCCGACGGTACGCAGATTGGCGGCGGCCCAAGTACAGACCACCTCTGCCTCAAGATTCGCGCCTTCATTTTCAAAACGAATGATGATCGCGCACCAGAGTTTGTACGTGAGACGACCTGCATGCCGGTCATCTGGAGAGCCGAGAAGGTCAACGGTACGGCGCAGCCAAGACTGATTCCGGCGACGAGCGGCAGCCACTATTAGGAGCAAAAGCAAAGGCCCCACTCGCGGCAGGGCCTCGGCGCTTGAACTGCGGCTTGCTCTAGGCCGCTTTGGCCTCGATATTCACGCTACGCGCGATCTCGGTAAGCTTCTCGTCGGCTTCTTTTTCTTCGTCGAGTGTTTGCTGCAACAGACGTGCGATCTGCTGCCGGCCCAGCAGCTCGGCGTAAGTGCGCACCGTGCCGTAACCCGCCATCTCGTAGTGTTCCACGCGCTGTGCCGCGCTGATGATGCCGGCGTCCACGGTGGCACCATCTCCGCCCTGCGAGACGATCTCATCGCCTTCTTTGATGACTCCCTTCATTCCCTTGCAGGTCTGGCCGGAAGCATCTTCGCCCAGCATGTCGAAGATCTGATCTAAGCGTTCGATCTGCTTACGGGTGACATTCAGGTGCTCCTGCAGGGCATTCTTGAGCTGAGGGTAGTGCGCGGCCTCGATCATCTTCGGCAGCGCCTCGGTGATCTGGTCTTCCGCGTCGTAAAGGTCGCGCAGCTCCTGCAAGAAGAGCTGCTCGAGGTTCTCCAGTTTCATGCTGAAAAGGGCCATACTTCCTCCAAGTTTCAAATTCGGGACTTCGGTAGGATGGCGAGAACCTCCGCGATGTTGGTTGATATCCTGAAAATTCGTCGGATTCTAAACTCCAATCTGCGGCGGAGGCGCTGCTCCTCATGAGTCCGGCAACTCTGCTGAGAGATTTCTCTCGCTCCCGTTCTGATTCGCAACATCGGAAAGTCGCAGGCCGCCGCGCCTGTTGTCAGTGACCAAAGCGGAATCGAGCGGTATCATGCAAGGTTGCACTTTTCGTAATCTAATTTGCTTTTCTCCGAGGCCTATATGCCCGACCGCAAGATCCGCGTGCTGGTTGCCAAGCCTGGACTGGACGGCCACGACCGTGGCGCGAAAGTGATTGCCCGGGCGTTGCGCGATGCCGGCATGGAAGTCATCTATACCGGCCTGCGTCAGACCCCGGAGATGATCGTCAGCGCGTCCCTACAGGAAGACGTTGACGTGATTGGTCTCAGCATCCTTTCCGGAGCTCACAATGCCATCGTCCCCCGGGTCATGGAACTGCTGAAGCAGAATCAGATGGACGACGTGCTGGTGGTGGTGGGCGGAATCATCCCCGATCAGGACGTTGCAGGTCTGAAGAGCGGAGGAGTGGCCGCCGTCTTTCAGCCGGGAACGCCGATGGACTCCATCATCGAGTTCATCCGCGCCAACGTAAAGCCCCGCGGCGTGCCCGCTGGATAGCGCCTAGTCACACAGTACTAGAGTTTGTTCAGCCCATCCAGCGCTGCCACCTTGTACGCCTCCGCCAGCGTCGGATAGTTGAACACCGTATCCCGAAAATACTCGATCGTGCCGCCCATGGTGAGCACGGCCTGTCCGATATGGACGATCTCCGTCGCACGCTCGCCAATGATGTGAACGCTGATGAGCTTGAGAGTCACGGGATCGAAGATCAGCTTCAGAAATCCTTCGTCGTCTCCCAGCATCTGCCCTTTCGCAAGTTCAGCGTAGCGAGCGGTGCCAACTTCATAGGGAATCTTCTCCCGAGTGAGCTGCTCCTCCGTCGGCCCCACCATCGAAATCTCGGGAATGGTGTAAATGCCATACGGAATCAGGTTCGGGGGAATATTGCCCGGCACTCCGAAGATGTGGCAGCTTGCCAACCTGCCCTGCTCCATCGATGTGCTGGCGAGCGCCGGGAATCCAATCACATCTCCAGCGGCATACACGTGCGGCACCGAAGTCTGAAACTTCTCATCCACCGCGAGTTTTCCTCGGGCGTCCGGCGTTAGACCGAGTGCTTCTATGTTCATCTGATCACTGTTCGCACGGCGGCCCACAGCATACAGCAGCGCGGACCCATGGACGGTCTTCCCGCTTTCCAGCTTGGCAAAAACTCGGTCCCGATCTTCGTCGAACCCGACCTGCACGACTTTCTCGCCCAGCCGGAATACGGTTCCGAACTGCCGAAGCTGGAAGCACAGGCTCTCGACGATCTCACGGTCGGCGAAGTCCAGCAGTACCGGACGCTGGTCCAGCAGTGTGACTTTTACTCCCAGTGCTGCAAACATCGAGGCATACTCCAGCCCAATGATCCCGGCGCCAACGACGATCAGCTCGCGCGGCAATTCCTGCAATCCGTTTACCTGGTCGGAGTCGAAGATGCGCCTCCCATCGATCGGGATCTGCGCATCATGCGCCGGCCTGGTGCCGCAGGCGATCACGAAGTTCTCGCCGCGCAGCAGCGTGTATCCGCTGTCGCTCGAGACCTCCACCGTGTGATCGTCGAGGAAGCGGGCATTGCCCTCGTAGACTGCCACCCGGTTGCGGCGCAGTTGCGACTTGATGACCTCAATCTCGCGTGCCATTACCGCGTCGGCACGAAATACGAGGTCCTGCATCGAGATGTTGTCCTTAAGGGCGTAGCCACGGCCGTAGAAAGTTCGCTGCCGCAGGCCGCTGAGATACAAGATGGCCTCGCGCAGGGTTTTGCTGGGAATCGTCCCCGTGTTGACGCAAACGCCGCCGATACTGCGCTTGCGTTCGACAACCGCCACTTTCTTACGCAGCTTTGACGCGCAGATGGCCGCTTTCTGGCCGGCGGGACCGGTACCAATCACCACCAGGTCGTAGGTGCTGTTGCTGTCGGGAGCGCTCCTGGTGCTCATGAACGGGGATTCCTTCAGTTGAGCTGGCGTGAGCCTTGAAACTAACACTAAATCGGCGGCTTCGGAAGCTACGAATACTCCGATTCAGATCCTCAGAGGGTTTCGTGAATAGCATGTTGCAAATGTTGGGACGCAGGCTACGGAAGCCGCGGATGCAGCAGGTGACGAAACAGGTTGAGGTATCGGGGCTGGAACAGAGCCATGTCCAAGGCGAAGAACCCGGTTGTGAGCACAAAGGCTATCGCGAATCTGGCCAAGTCTGTGACGTCCTTGTGCCGTAACTGCAAGTAACCCCACACACACCCAATCACTACCAACAGGTTTGCCAACCATGCAGGCACCGCGATCAGCAGATCAGGCCGGCCCGAGTGTCCGCTTTGTAGCCACAACGTGAGCTGCTGTAGTCCATTAACGACGAACGTGGTAACAAACAGGTTGCTATAGGCCCACAGCCCCGCAGCGGATAGCCCAATGAAGTAGCCCCAAAGACTCCTGCGGAAGCTCAGCCACACGGCAGCGAGATACATCCAGGCCTGGAAGAAGTGCAACCAGCGAATGCTCGGGTCCCAGATGGCAGACACGATCAGCATGCAGATGAACACGCTTGATCCGATCACGATGAGCCACTCGGGCGCCCTTGATCTCACAAGCACTGGTACGCGCAACCGCCCGGGAAGGTTCACCCCGTAGTTGGCCGATGCAGGGGGATTGCTGGCCTTCAATCGCTGCTCACTGTCCGTCCGTGCGATATACTTAGGGGTTTGCTCATCCTCGCTAATCGGATTCTGCAAGCTCTTTTCCTGGAAGGAGAAATCCCATCATGTCCTCCGCTGCTGTCTCCTTTGCCCGTGAAAATCAGGGCCGTTTCTTAAACGAACTCAAAGACTTCCTGAGTATTCCCAGCGTCAGCACCCTGCCCGAGCACAAGAGCGACATCGACAAGGCCGCCCGGCTGTGCGCCGAGGAGCTGAAGCGCATCGGTTTCGAAAATGTCGAAATCATTAAGACCGAGGGTCATCCCCTCGTGTATGCCGACTGGCTGCACGCTTCTGGAAAGCCTACCGCGCTCTGCTACGCCCACTACGATGTGCAGCCTCCGGAGCCACTCGACGAGTGGAAGTCGCCCCCATTCATCAACAAGGACGCTTTTGAAGTAAAGGGCGACAACGCGCAAGCGATCAAACAAGCCTGGAGCGAGCCCAGCGAGCGCAACCAGAACATTTACGCCCGCGGAGCGGTCGACGATAAAGGCCAGCTCTGGATGCAGATGAAGGCCTTTGAGTCGCTGTTCAAGGCCGGTAATGGCAAGCTGCCTCTCAACATTCGCGTGCTGTTCGAGGGCGAAGAGGAAGTTGGCGGCGAGAGCATCGAAGCCTATTTGAAGCAGAACGCCACCTCTCCGAAGCTGAAGGCTGATTTCGCGCTGGTGACCGACACCGAGCTGTTCGCGCCCGATCTTCCCACGCTGTGCGTTGGCCTTCGCGGACTGGTCTACACCGAGCTCGAAGCGAAGGGCTCGAAGGTCGATCTGCACTCCGGCATGTATGGTGGCGCCGCCCCAAACGCCATCTTCGGGCTGATCGAGATCATCGGCAAGCTGAAGGGTGCTGACGGGAAGGTTCTGATCCCCGGCTTTTACGACGACGTGCAGAAGCCGACCGATGCCGAACTCAAAGCTTGGGAGAGCCTGCCATTCGACGAAGAGGAGTATCGCAAGAACGAAGTCGGCTCCCACATCCTGACCGGTGAGCCCGGATACTCGGTGCTGCATCGCACCTGGGCGCGTCCGACGCTGGAAGTTCACGGCATCGTTGGCGGCTTCGTCGGCGCGGGCGCCAAGACGGTCATTCCAGCCAAGGCGACGGCCAAAGTCTCGATGCGCATGGTGCCAAACCAGGATCCTGACGACATCTTGAAGAAGTACACCGACTACGTGAAGAAACTTACGCCCAAGGGCATTCAGACCAACATCAAAGTCCTGAGCAAGGGGCCGGCGTGCGTCGTCAGTACCGACAATAAGTATGCCAGGGCGTCCGTCGAGGCCATGCACGAGGTATTCGGCAAAGACACCGTCTACATTCGCTCGGGCGGCTCGATTCCGATCGTTACCCAGTTCGAGAAGGACCTGAAGATTCCCAGCATTATGATGGGCATGGGTCTGCCGGACGACAACTTGCACGCGCCCAACGAGAAGTTCCACATCCCGAACTTTTACCGTGGGATCGAGTCCCTCATTCGATTCTTCCAAAAGCTCGGAGAGTAGCAACTTTCAAAAAGGGACAAATTTATCCAAGGGAGAGTTTTTGTGGAACTCTCCCTTGCGGTTTTATAGTATTTTCATAAGCGCCCCCCAGCTTAGACCACACAGGAGCGCAGTATTGGTCGTATCTCGATCCTCGACTGCACTCAAGGGAACCCTTGCGTGCTTACTGTTTCTGGCCAGTCCGATGGTCGCGCCGCTGTTCGCGGACACGGAGCCCAGCGTACCCGTCGCGCCATCCGAGGCTGCGTTATTGCCCGACGCGCCTAGTGAGGCATTGCGGTCGCCAAATTCCCCCGACTTGTTGCCGGGGGAGTCGTCCAGCGCGAACAGCATGTTACCGGTTGCTAGCTCGCAACCGCTGACAAGTCCTCCTTCGGACAAAATTCAGTGGAAGCCCGCTATCATACAGAGCCTCGAATTCACTGTTTTTCAGCACGCCTGGCGAGCGGCGTGGGACCCCGGCCTGCGATACCTGATCGCACATAAGCCGTTCTGGCACGACTATGGTGTCTCGCTCACCGACTACCACTTGAATCACTGGAGCGACGGCGATGATTTTGTGGTGAACGAGGTCGGCCATCCGCTGGAGGGGGCGGTGTTTGGGCGCGTTTTCCTCCAGAATGATCCCAAGAGCTTCGTGCAAATTGGGAGACACAACGGCTACTGGACGTCGCGCCTTCAATCCCTCGCCTGGATGACGCTGTGGTCAACGCAGTTTGAAGTCGGACCGCTTAGCGAAACTTCCATAGGCAGCCAGGGCGGTTTTTACTACAGCATCGGGTGTGGCACGAATAAAGCGTGCCTGACGACACCGCCTTATTCAGCAGGCGTGAATCGCTACAGCGGAATCGGGGGCATTACGAACAACACTGGCTGGACCGATTTCATAATTACTCCCGTCGTCGGCCTGGCCTGGGTTCTTGGTGAAGACACGATCGACCGCTACATCGTTACTCCAATCGCCCGCGAGCATCGCATCTGGGGCGGTCGCGTGCTTCGCAGCGCTCTGGAGCCAAGCCGCAGCATGGCCGCGCTCTTTGCCGGCAAGTTTCCCTGGATGCTGCCTGCTCCGGAAAACAACTTCGTCTATCACGCAAAGCAAAAGCCTCCGAAGCCGCCTGGAGATCCGGTGCAGCATTGGGAGTTGGGAACGCAATACACCTACGTCAGCCTGCCTGTGCTCACCAGCGGTTGTCCCACCACCTGCCGCGAAGGTTTTTCCGGCACAGGCACGACCTTCGTCTACAACTTCAACCGCGGGTTCGCATTTGACAGCGCCATGAATTTTCTTCCCGGCCAGCACGGCAGCGGAAGCATGATGCAGGGACTGTTTGGCGTGAGGCTGGGCCAACAGTTTGATCACGTCGGCGTCTTCGGCAAGGTGCGTCCAGGGTTCATCTACTACAACAATGCACTCCCCGGTGGTGGAGATCCGAATCCCACCAGCCTGACGCGCTTCGCCTGGGATTTCGGCGGCATCGTTGAGGTATATCCTCACCGCGAATCGCGATCCGTCATTCGTTTCGACGTGGGAACAACCCTGGTGCGATACCTCACCGATCGCAACGACGATCGTTTCACCCAAATCGGGGGAGTCATCTCTAACCAGTATTACGTGAACCAGGGGAACTTCCAGTTTTCTACCGGCTACACCTACCGCTTCTAGGCAATTTCACATTGGGCGCAGTTAAGGTAGTGCGGGCCTTCAGGCCCGCGTGGATGCCGACACTTCCAGTTGGGTGGCAGCGGTTGTCATTCTGCGAATGACAACCGCTGCCACATTCGCAGGCTGCCGCATGCGCCGGGGTGAAGGCCGGCTCTACCTCTGGCATAACGACACCAAAACCCCGCCGCTGGCATGTAGTACTCTGTCCCAATTGGGCCGATGCCGCACTCCGAAATTTTCAAGGAGCTTTCCTACGTATTCATCGCCGCCGTTCTCGGCGGGATGCTGGCGTGGCGTCTGCGCCAGCCGCTGATTCTCGGCTACGTCTTCGCCGGAATCCTGATCAGCCCTTTCACCCCTGGGCCTGCGATTCACGAGGCGCACACCTTTGAGTTGCTGGCTGAGGTTGGCGTCATCTTCCTGATGTTCACCATCGGTCTCGAGTTCTCGCTCGAGGATCTCTTGCAGGTAAAGTGGATCGCGCTGGTCGGCGGGCCAGTGGGAATTGTTGCCTGCGGCTTGCTCGGCGCGGGCGTGGGTTGGATTCTGGACTGGGGGCCGCTTCCGGGCTTAGCCGTGGGGCTGATTATTTCCGTCGCCAGCACCATGGTCATGTCCCGGCTGCTGATCGACCGGGGAGAACTGCAATCGCCCCATGGGCGTTTGATGGTCGCAATCACCATAGTCGAGGACCTCGCCACGGTCGTGCTCATCATCGTTCTACCGCTGCTCGCGAACTTCAATCCCAGCCATCTGCTGGCGCTCGGCAAACAGTTAGGTTTGTCTGCTCTGGTGTTGGTGCCGCTGGCAATCGTCGCGAAATTTTTGGTGCCTCGCTTTCTGGCCCTGATTGCCGGCACGGGTAGCGATGAGGTGTTTCTTCTGGTCACGCTGGCGATATGCCTCGGGGCTGCAGCCGTGACGCAAGCGGTCGGCCTATCGCTCGCGATTGGCGCCTTTGCCGGTGGCCTGACGATCAGCGGTTCGGAAAACGCGCATCGCGCACTGCTGCGGCTTACTCCGTTGCGCGATGCCTTCGTGGCGCTCTTCTTCGTAACCGTCGGCACCCTGATTAATCCACGCGGTGTGTTCGCCGACATCGGAGTCTTGCTGGCCATCGTCGGGATGGTGGTGTTGGGCAAGGCTGCGATCTGGGCCGCCATCACCCGCGCTTTTGGCTATCCAACTCGCACCGCAGTGCTGGTCGGCACCGGGCTCACCCAAATTGGAGAATTCTCCTTCATTCTGGTCCAGGCGGCACGCACCAGCGGACTGCTGACGGCAAACTTCTACCATGCCACGCTCGCGGCCTCGCTGATAACCATTCTGATTAATGCTGCGCTGGTTCGATCTGTTCCGAGATGGCTGGCACTCCCACGGCCAGCGCAACGGGCCAGGATCGCTGCCGAGTGATACTTGGACTGGTCATCCTGAACGAAGTGAAGGACCTGCTTTTCCGGATGCCATACCAAACTTCCGATTGACCGACTAGATACCACCCCCGGATTGCCGGTTGATTCCTCCGCTTGCTGCACCTAGACTGATACAAGCTCTCTCGGCTCTCCCCGACCTTCCTCAGAATGCCTCACAACCGACTTTCGGCTATCTGCTGCAATTCGGGTGCAATATGGTGTGGTTTCCACAACCTAGGCACAAAATATAGGGTTTTGCATCTTGACCCCTCCCCCGGAAGGCCGTTACAGTTGCCTTGGTTGAGCAGAGGGGAACCAAGATTCGGCTGGCCGGTGCCTCTTCTGCTCGCACTGTGCGTCTACAGAAAAGGCACCCTTCCCGGCCGGGCACGACCTCCCGAAGTGGTTGGCGTCCCGGTGACTGCAAGGAGTAGAAGTTGCTCAAGATCAAGAAGCTGCAAATCCTGGGATTCAAGTCATTTTGCGATCGAACAGAGTTGCGTTTCGAAGGTGAAGGCGTCTCCGCCATCGTCGGGCCCAATGGCTGCGGCAAGTCGAACATCTCTGACGCCATTTCCTGGGTTCTCGGTGAGCAGTCAGCGCGTTCGCTGCGCGGCGTCAATATGCAGGACGTCATCTTTGCCGGGACGCGCGATCGCAAACCGACGGGCATGGCCGAGGTCACACTGACGCTGGTCGATCCCGTGGTGTACGGCGATGTCAGCGAGCCTGAGATCGATGTCCAGGACGACATGCCCGAGGAATGGGACGAGTCGGCAGTGCGAGCGGCGAGTGCCGAAGACGCCGATCGATATATCGAGGAAGTCCGTCCCGGCCAGGGCGACGAAGAGGAAGCCGCTGCTGCCGAGTCAAGCGCAGACGCCACCGCCTCCGCACCTCCGCAGGTCGTGCTTAAGATTCGCCGCCGCAAGTTCAAGCGCACATTCAAGGCCGGAGAGATCGCTGTCACGCGCAGGCTTTTTCGCACCGGCGACAGTGAATACCTGCTCAACGGAAAGCTCTGCCGACTGCGCGACATCCAGGACCTGTTCCTGGGGACCGGGCTGGGGCCTGAGTCCTACGCCATCATCGAGCAGGGCCGTATTGGCCAGATCCTGAGCAGCAAGCCGACCGACCGCCGCGCCATCATCGAAGAGGCCGCAGGCATTACGAAGTTCAAAACCCGTAAACGCCTGGCGGAAGCTCGCCTGGAGGACGCGAAGCAGAACCTCTCACGCATCAACGACATCTTCGACGAAGTCACGCGCCAGATGAATTCGCTGAAACGCCAGGCGAGCAAGGCCGAGCGCTATGCCAAGCTGCGCGACGAAATGCGCGCCAAGTTGCGCGTAGTTCTCGCCAGCAAATTCGCGCAGTTGGATTCAGAAGCCGCGTCGCTTGAATCGCAGCTCACCGCGCTTAGCGAAGAAATGCAGACGAAGCTCGATGCGGCGCAGCAGATGGAGTCCGAGCACAGCGCTCTTACCCAGCGAGGCTATGCCGTCGAGCGCGACGCTCAGGCCAACCGCGAGCAGCTCAACACGCTGGCCATGGAGCTCGATCGCGCTTCGGCACGGCGTCGCACCAATGAGGAGCGTTGTGCCGAGCTCGAGGCACGCTCGGCGGGAGCGCAGGCCGAGATCACAGCCAACGAAGAGCAGCTCTCTCAGCTTGAGCAGGAGCTGCAAGCGAACCGCGCCACGCTTGAGTCGGCGAACGCCGATGTTGACGGCGCGCAAGCGGAGCTTCAGCAGCGGCAGGCGGAAGCTTCCGCGGCATCGACCAACCTGATGCAGTTGGAGGGCCGGCAGGAACAGCGCCGCAGCCACATTTTGCAGGCTGTGTCGCAGAGCGCGACGGTTCGCAACCGCATCACCCAGGCGGAAGAGCGCCTTGCTGCGCTGGGGCGCGATGCGCAGCGGCTGAACTCGGAGATCGCAGCGGCCAACCAGCAACTGGAGACCTTTGGCGGCCAACGTGGGCAGTTGGGGCTGGAGTTCGAATCGGCGACGCAGCAGGTCGCGGAACTAGATGCGCGCATAACCGAGACTCGCCAGCGGCTCGATCACCTTCGCGGCGCCGAAAACGACAGCAAGCGTCACCTCGATGGGCTTCGTTCCGAGTATGCCGGGCTGATGGGCCGCCGCGGCTCACTGGAAGCCGTCATTGCCGAGCATGGCTATTCGACCGAATCTGTGCGCCGCCTCTTCAAATCGGGAGCTCTTCACGGAGGCCACGCTCCAGCTGGCGTTCTCGCCGACTTCCTCGAGGTCGAAGACCGCTATGAGCACGTGGTCGAAGACTTTCTGCGCGACGAGTTGAACTACATCGTGGTGAAGTCGTGGGATGCCGCTGACGAAGGTCTGCGGCTGCTGCGCAGCGATGTTGACGGTCGCGCCACCTTCCTGGTTCATCCGGAAGACTCGCAGGCCAAGTTCTCGTTCATCCAGGATGAGGTGACCTACGGCGGTCCGCGACGCGAAAGTGTGGTTCCGATGAAGGACTGCATTCGCGTGCTCAATGGTTTCGGCAAGTCGCTGGAAGTGATCCTGCCGAAGCTGGGCAACGGCTACATCGTTCCCGATCCCAACGTCGGACGCGAGCTGGCGCTGGAAAATCCCGACGCGTTCTTCCTCTCGCAGTCCGGCGAATGCTTCCACAATGTCACCGTTACCGGCGGCAAGCAGCGCAGCGAAGGCCCGCTCTCCATGAAGCGCGACCTGCGCGACGTCCTGAAGCAAATGGCTGAGCTGGAGACCGCGATTCGCGATAAGGAGCTGCGGGTCGCGGCCATCGCGCGCGAAATCGGCGAGCTTGGCGGATTATTGCAACGCCTGGAGGACGAGAAACGCGAGGCCGAGCGTCAGGCCATGACGTCGGGCCACACGTTGAATCAGCTCGCCGGCGAAATGACCCGCATTCGCGAGCGGCTGTCGACCTATGAAGGCGAGTTGCAGCGCTTGTCCTCCGAGCGTGCCGAACGCGAAGCCTTTGTCGCCGGCCAAACGGCAGAACTCCACGAGCTTGAGCAGAGACAGCGCACCGTTGAAGAGGAGTTGCAGGCGGCACAGGGCAGCTTCGAAGAATTACGTCAGCACCGCGACCAGTCGGTGCAGTTGGCAACCGAGGCGCGAGCCCAGGTTGCGACGCTGGAGGAGCGGCGGCGCGGCGCCATCACCAACGTGCAACGCCTGGAGGCGATGACGTCGGAGGCTGCAGCACGGCTTGCAAAACTCAAAGCCCAGATCGATTCCGCTGCTGCTGAAATGCAACAGCGCAACACTGAGAATGTCCGCCTCGCAGAGCAATCCGTTGGCTGGGAGGCGGAACGCGAGACCGCCCGCCAGCGCGACCATGAGATCGCCGAGGAGCTGCAACATGTCCGCTCTCGGCTTGCGCAACTGGAAGAGGAGTTGAAGACCGTGCGCGCCGAGCTCGATGCTGCTCGGGACCGTCGCGGCGAACTTGCCGCTGAGCAGGCCCGCCTGCATTCCGATATGCTGCACCTGGCCGACTCTTGTGTCCAGGAGCTGAGCACGCCTCGCGAAGAACTGATGGGCGATGAATCCGTGCCGCGAATTGCCGGCGACGAATTGAACGCCGAAGAGGACACTTACAAGGAAATGCGCACCCGCCTGGAGAATATGGGCCCGGTGAACATGATGGCGCTTGAGGAATACCAGGAAACGGCTCAGCGCCACGAGTTCCTTGACACCCAGCGCAAGGACCTGCTGGAGTCCATGGAAAACACGCAGAACACCATTCGGGAAATCGAAATCGTTTCCCGTCAGAAGTTCGAAGAGGCGTTTGCCGCGATCAATGAAAACTTCGGCCGCACCTTCAGCAAGTTGTTCGGTGGCGGCCAGGCGTTCATGAGGCTCACAGATCAGGAAAATTCAGCCGAAAGCGGACTCGACGTAGTGGCATCGCCTCCCGGCAAGAAGCTGCAAAATGTGTTGCTGCTCTCCGGTGGCGAAAAGGCGCTGACCGCGTTCGCGCTGCTGGTCGGCATATTCCAGTATGTGCCCAGCCCGTTCTGCATCCTCGACGAAGTCGATGCACCGCTGGACGAAGCGAACATCGGCCGCTTCACCGAACTGGTCCGCGACATGAGCTCGCAAACACAGTTCATCATCATCACCCACAGCAAGAAGACCATGAGCATGGCTCCTACCATGTACGGTGTAACCATGCAGGAGCCCGGCGTCTCTAAGTTGGTCTCGGTGCGAATGCAGGGAAGTGGGCCCCGACTGGTGGCTGCCGGCGCGTAGTGCGGTCTGGCAGCGAACGATTACCAACAAAATAACAATAGAGGGAAGCCGCAGCCTCCCTCTGTCTTGTTCCCTGAAGCCTTACTGGCCGGGGGAACCCATGGATCCGTTCTCGGAAAGCACCAGTGTCTGGGTCGAACCGCCGAACTGGATCTGCTGCAGCTTACGGGTCGAGCCCTCGTTGTTGAACTCGACTGACGTGGTGTTGGTCTTTGTGCTGACCTGTTTCACTTGCGCCGACGCTGTAGCAACTTCCTTCTTGCCTTTCTTGAAGGTCAACTGCGTGGTAGCAGCAGTGTCGTCGTAGGTGACCTTATAGTCGCCCGGCTGGAGGGTTGTGCCGTTGACCTGCACCGGGTCTTGAAAAGTCAAGGTCTTGGAGACAGTTCCCGCAAAGGCGGCGCCTGTCAGCATCAGGGTGAGAGCGGTACCGCACAGTAGAGTTGTGAAACGCTTCATCGGTGTAGACTCCTTCATTCGATATTGACTATGTAGAGAGTGTTAGTTCCAAACCTGCTCACGACCACCTACGATATTGACTACGATGCGCTAGAAAGGTTTCGTGAATTATTGACCAGTAGCTGTTACGGAGTGGCGAGTGGCGTTGTTCCGGCGAGCGGCAAACAAAACTGTTAACTAGTGTTAAGCGGTCTTTCTGCCGATTCGGGACATGTCTACAAAATTGTGTGATGAATTGCAGTTAGGAAAATGGACACGCTCAATATGGCAGAATGTTCAATTCCGAGTAGATGAAGCCGGCCTCTGCCGCGAACGGTCGCTGTTGATTTTATGATTATCTTAACGCTGAGTGGGCACCTAGTCCCAGCCCATCCGTTCGCGAAGGCCGGTAATGTGCGCCGTATGGTGTGCTGAATGCCATGCATAAAGCGCCAGCATACGATCCAGGGACAGCACCCCCAGCTCAGGATGCCGCAACGTGCGGGCAAAATCTTCCGCAGTCATAGACCGCAGCAAAGTCACCCAGCGCTCATGCAGCGCCTGCACCAGGTGCAACGAGGTTTCTACCGGCGTCTGCTCGGAATCCGGCAGCTTGGCCCAGAGATCTTCCTTGTAGGTCTTGATGGCAGGTTCAAATTCAGTCAGCGCCAGTTTGAATCGAACGTAGGCATTAAGGTGACTGTCAGGCACGTGATGCACCACTTGCCGCACCGTCCAGCCTTCCGGGCGATACGGCGTGTCAAGTTGCTTTGCATCCAGTCCCTTCACCGACGCCGCTAGGTTCCCCGGAAGCTTGGAGAGCACGTCGATACAATGCACGCGCCGCTTCGCCATCTGCGCATCGTTTTCTGGCGCAATCCATTCGAACTGGCCAATCGGGTATCTCAGGTCTGCCACAGTACACCTCTAGAACAAATCTACCACCGAGGCTCGCAGGCTAATCGAGCCCGCGTACTTCACTCGCGGGCAGCCATTCGAGAACACAAGGGCCGGGAAGCCCTGATGTCGAACTCTCCGCTTTCTCGTTCTTTTTGGTCTTCGATGCTGGCTCTTTGCCGCATGTTACCCTCACCCGGCGGACCACGTGGACCTGCGAAGACGGCGGAAATTTCATGGGTACGCTGACACTCTTCAGCATTTCGGTGAAGGTGCGAAGGCTCTCTTCGCCCTTCACGAACTTCACGTCCTCGACCTTGCCCGGGCTGACCAGCAGGAAGAAGTCGGCCGTTCCGGTTTGAGTCACGTCCAGCTTAGCGGTCCGCTCGCTGATGCGGTCGTTGCGCGCCTTCGCGATCATAGTGTCCAGTGCGCCGCCGCTAACCCCGAGATTCTTGAGCTTGTCGCGTGCAGTGGTGCTGGGATTCTCGCCCACCAGCGCCAACACATACCACTTCACCGCCAGCTGGTGGTCGCCTTTCTTGTCCGCGATATCGCCAAGGTGCTCCGCCACCGCGCCGCTCTCGGTGCCCTGCCACGCCGGATAGATGTAGACCTCGGCCTTGTCCAGATCTCCGCTCTTGAACAACACCCAACCCTTAGTGTCCCAGACGTTGAACAGCATCTGCGTGTTCACCAGGTCGGCGAAGCGCAGGGTTGCCAGCGACACATCTCGCAACTGCGTCTCCAGCGCGCTAATGGCGGTGTCCGCATAACCGTCAGCGCGCTTCAACTCGGTGTCCTGTTCGGCAAGCGAGTAAGCAACGTTGTTCCACACCAGGGGTGACGGCGCCATGGTGATAGCCTTGTCGAACGACGCCATCCCTTTCTGCGTCTGGCCGGCTCCCAGATAGGCCTGGCCCAGGCTGGCCAGCAGGAGCGGATTGTTCGACTGAACCGAGACTGCCTTCTCCAACTCTGGAACCGCCTCCCCAAAACGCTTCAGCGTGACATACAGTATGCCTAAGCTGGCATGCGCGGCAGGATCCAGGGGATTGATCTCAATCTGCTTTTTGAACTGGGCGATGGCCTCATCGTACTTTTGCTGCTGCTGGTAGACCTGACCTAACTCGCCGTACGCAGACTCGTCGTAGGGGTTGGCGGCAATCTGCTTTTGAAAAGCGTCTACCGCCTTCTGGTCCTGGTTGGTCGCAAGATAAGCGCGCCCGAGGTATTTCCAGAGGTCCTTGTGGCCCGGATCGGCGCTCTGCACGCGCTCCAGAAGCTGCACGGCAAGATCGAAGTTGCGGTTATTCAGCGCCTGTACGCCCGATTCAAACCAATCGTTCGGCGTGCCTCCGCCGCCGAGCCCGGAAACTCCCGGTGACTGGTTTTCCAGCCGTATGACCTGCGCCTGGTCGGAATCGAGCACTCGGCGGAATGCCGCATAATCAGCCTGCCGGTCGGGAGGGATTTCGGAGATTGCAACCTTCAGGTCACGGCTGCTGACCAGGGTATTGTTCAGAACCTTGTACGACGAGTGATACTCCGCGTAATCGCGCTTTACGTCCACGCCAATCGGCAACTTGACGGTGTACTTGATGGGAATGTTGAGCGTCGTCTCCGCCTGCACTTCCTGCGGAGGTCCCAGTTTGATCGGTTTGTCTTTGTCGTCCTCGTCGGCCATCGGCAATCGCAGGCCGCTGATGGGCAGCACGAGTTTGGGTTCGGCGGCCGACCAGTCAAAATAATTGGCCACCGTCAGGTCGTAGTCGATCTGGAGCGGATTGTCGGTGTCGCTGGGATCGCCCACACGCAGATTGCTGATCTCCGCGCCCCGCAATGGCGAGTTCTGGAGCGACGCCTGTAACACCTCTTTCCAATGAGTGCTGGGTATCTGGCGAAACGCAAATCGCAGCGTCATCTCCTGATCACCGCGAACGCTGGTTGAAAAATGAGCTGTCAACCTGCCGGTGTCGGTCAGCAAGCCGTCGATTTTGCTGCGATCGAATGCGGGGAAGGGAAGCGATGCAGGAGTCCGCACCAGCCCGGGCTTGCCCTCCGGAGGCACGGCCAACGCCTCTTTGTCGCGCAGCGAAAAAGACAGCATCCGGAATGGCGCTACGCCCGACGTGCTGTCCAGCCAGATCTCCTGCCCGTCGACTGGAACGCGCGTAATGACATGATCAAATTGCGATGGCGACGGAACGTCCGGGTCGATCTTGCGCAGCGCATTGATCAGCACCGAAGTCGACTGAAAACCCTCGGCTTGCAGCAGAGCTGCCAGCAAGGTGTTCTTGTCCTTGCAATCACCGTAACCAACGCTCAAGATCTCGGCGGCGGCATGCGGCTGGTAAACCCCCATTCCCAGCGACAAGCTGACGTAACGGAAGTCCCGCGATACATAGTCGTAGAGCGCCTTTACCTTGGCCATGTCGCCGCTCTTGCCCTGCACCAGGGTGTCGGCTTTTGCCTTGATGGCCTCCGTCGGCTCTCTGCGGTCCTTCTCCAATGACCGATACCAGTCCCCGAGCTGCTCCCAGCTTTGAAACGTGGTCAACTGGATTGCGGGCGGCTCCTGGGCCTCTGCGCTACGTCGCTTCTTTGTCAGAGTGTCGTCTTCGGTGGTGTGCGAATGGCTCCAGCGATAAACCCGCCGGTCCCCTTCGTCGCTGATCTTGGGCTCATATCCCGGGCGCGTCTTCAGCTTGACGGCGCGGTCCTTAGGGACATTGATCTCGACCTGCTCGTCAAGAACAATGCCCTGCTCGGTGAAGTTGTAGCTGGTCCAGAATTGCCCGGGAATAAGTGGATTGACAATGGTCCGCACATAACGAAACTCCAGGGTGTCGCCGGGACGCAGCGAAGGCACGCTGATGTGCTTCTGGTGAAAGTCGGTATAGACCGGAGCGTCGGGGATGGTGAGGTCCTGGATGGCCGATTCCTGCGCCGTAACCACCGTCCCGTCCGGCTTGCGCACGCGGACGTAAACGATCTCCAGCTTGTCGCTGAACGCGCTATAGCCGATTTTCAGTTGTCCCAGCGCCTGCACGCCACTTTCACTGATGATTTTTATGCTGGCTTCCTGTTCCTGGCGCCCGGTGCCGTCGTTCTCGAATCGCTCTGACTGGCGAAAGCGCTCAATCACGAACGCCTGCTGGGAGTAGTCGGGAGGCACGGGAGCCTGCGCCGCCGCCGTGGCAGTCGCGTCCTTACCCGTAGTGGCGGCAGCAGCGGAGTCGCTTGCACTGGGAACTTGCGGCTGCTGAGCCACAGAATAGGAGGTCGAGACGACAAGCAGGAAAACCGCAGCACTACACCAAATCGATCGCATAGGGGTATGTTTGGAATCCTACTCTATGCCGGGAGTCCGGACATGGGAACGCCCTCAGTTGGAAGGGGATGATTTGGCATTGCGGCTCAGGCGAGGCACACGCACGTCAAGCACCAAGAGCGTCATGGCGATGGCGAAAACCCCGTCACTTGGCGCCGCCAGCCGCTCAACGCTGTGACCGGCAATGCGATTGTAGGAAGTTGTCATCGATCTGACAGTGCAGCCTGCTCGGCCTTGGCGGAACGGCTATTCAAAACTGTCCATGAGAAAGGGAGGGCCTCTGCCCTCCCATGGTCTTGCCCCGATGCCTTCCGGTTCAGCTCAGGCTTTCTTCGGTTCCAGCAACGAGGGTTGAGAAGACGGCGGTGCTGAGGCCGGAGCCGAAGCCGCTGCCATCATCTGGGGCTTAACTTCTGCGCGCGGCGCTTCCGCCTTCTGAATGTCGATGGTTCCCTTGAAATAGGCACCGTCATCAATGGCAATGCGCGCGGTAGCGATGTCACCCTTCAGCGACGCGCTCTTGCGGAGCTCTACGCGGTCGCTGGCGGTGATGTTGCCGTCCACTTGCCCGTGAAGAATCACGTTGCGCGCTTCGATATTGGCGCGCACGCGGCCGTTGGGACCGATGGTGAGGCTTTGACCGCGCAGCGTAATCGAGCCTTCCACGTGGCCGTCGACGTACAGGTCCTCGCTGCCCGAGAGCTCGCCTTTCACCACCACTGACTTGCCGATGGTCGCGACATCAACGTTGCGCGGAGGGTCGCTCCGCAGAGGCTCGCTCTGGCGCACTGGCGTGACCGCACTGGGCGAAGGAGAGCTGGGTTCCTGGATCGGCATAGGTTTTTCGTCTTCCTTGCGTGTAGGTTTCCACATATCTTGCTCCGGACGCGGTCCTCGGGCCGAGATTACGGGTTGATGCGCAGGGATTGCCTAGGCCGCTGGCAAGAGGATACCTAAGCCTGAGAAATGTGGAAAGTCTTTTGCGCAGCAATTTGTATGGGGCAGCCGACTAGGCACCGGTCTGGGTCCGGCGCGATAAGTGCGGCGTTCGAAGGAACCAGCCTGGCGAAGCGTGGTTGCTACCACAGGTAGAGGCCCTAGGCCAAGGATATACCGCGGTTTATAATTGTAAATGTATATACGTTTGTGTAGCTTATTCGATTAATGAAGCTCACCGTGACTGGCTTCGATTGGGACTCCGGTAACCACACGAAATGCCAGAACCATGGTGTGAGTATTGCCGAGCTTGAGGAGCTGTTCACTAATGATGTCTATGTTGCGCCCGTTCCAATTCGCCCGGACAGCGAAGACCGCTTCATCGCAATCGGACGAAATCAAACGGGGCGCCCGTTGTTCGTGGCGTTCACGTTGCGGACAAGAGACGATCGGCAGCTGATTCGGCCAATCAGCGCGCGCCATATGCACGCTAAGTAGATCGCGGCTTATGAAAAAGCGAGTCCCGAAACTAAAGACCAATAAAGCGGCGGAGAATTTTCTCGACCAGGATTTGTCGAGCCTTGACTTCTCGCAATTTCAACCGGTGCGGTTCGAATTCGAGCCTAAGAATGAGCAGATCAACATGCGGGTGCCGAAGCCCCTACTAACAGCAATAAAAGCCCGCGCCAAAGCGCGGGGTATTCCCTACACTCGATTTATCCGAGAAGCCCTCGAACGGGCGTTGGCTTCATAAACCGCCAGGCGTTTTCGTTCGCCTACTTGCGATCCAGTAAGGGCGCTGTTCCCAGTTCGCAGCCACGTGAACTCGATGCGCCTTTGCCTGCCTTCATGGCGGCCGCCGCCTGGGTGACCTCCGGGCCATAGCGCTCCAGCAGCACGGGGACGAGCGCGCCCTCGGCCTCCTTCACAAACGTCATCTTTCCTTGCCCATCAAGGTCGATTCGGATGTAGTCGCCCAACTTGACCTGTCCGGTGGCGACGAGATTCGCAAGCGGGAACACGATGTGCCGCTCGATAGCGCGCTTCAAGTGCCGCGCCCCATACTTCAAATCGGTTCCCTCCAACAGCAGGAACTCCTTTACGTTACTGGTACAGCTGAAGACGAACTGCTGATTGCCGATGGCTTGCAGGATCCGCTGCTGCACCAGGCCAAGCTCGATCTCCAGAATCTGCTGCAGGTGCTCGGAGCGCAGGGTGCGAAAAACCACGATCTTGTCGATGCGGTTCATGAACTCGGGCGAGAACTTTCGCCGCGCCGCGTCCACCGCAGTCCGGTTGATCTTCTCGTCGAGCTTCACATCCATCTGCGCGGGGGCTTGGGCAAATCCCATTGTGCCGTTGATGAGCTCGTTCATCTCGCTGGCACCGAGATTGGAAGTCATCACGATCAGGCATTGCGAGAGATCGACACGCCGGTTGTCTCCCAAGGTGAGCGTGGCCTTGTCGAGAATGCCCAGCAGCAATTGCCACAGCGAGTCCGACGCCTTCTCGATTTCGTCGAACAGCAGGATCGAGAGCTTCAGCGTTTCGGTGTGCCACTGGTCCAATGCTTCCTGCGTGAGCAGCGGGTGCGTCTCCCGATGACCGAGATATCCTGGCGGCGAGCCAATCAACTTGGCAATCTCGTGCGAGTGCTGAAATTCTGCGCAATCGATCTTGATGCATGCCTTGGGATCGCCGAACAGGGACTCGGCAACCGCCTCCACCACGCGCGTCTTGCCCGAGCCCGTCGGCCCCAGAAACAGCAGGTTGCCGATCGGGCGGCCACGAGGATTCAGCCCGGCCAGGAACATCTGGTAGATTTCGGCGACCTTCTCAATGGCCGGGTCCTGGCCAACGATCTTGCGCCTGAGGGTGGTTTCGAAATCCTGCGCCGCGTTGCTGCGCCGCGTTGGATCCAGGGGTGCGTTGAGTCCGGTCTTCATGATGATTGCCGCTTACCGGCCCAGGGTCCCTCCTGGCACGAAGGGACTAAGAGTCGCATTCATAAGATGGAGTGCGATTGCGCAGAGTTGTTTTATCTTGTCTCCAACATTTCTGCCCCGAGTAAACATCCTGCGTCTTTCACTCGAACATACGATGCAGGTTGCAAGCAGGAAGTCAGCTTACTGATGAGTAACGTTGTAACACCTTCCGGCGAAGAAGTGATAGAGCAAAGGGAAGGGGCGCCGCAGGGGCGCCCCATGGCAAGCTCTCGGTCTAGAACCTACGGCACTTCGATCAGCTCGATCTTCCCGTCTTTGCGGCGATGCAGCACCTTCGCCTTGCCCTTGGGATCGCGAAACACAAAGACATCGCGGTCGCGAAACTCGCATTCCTTCACCGCTTCTTCGATGGTCATCGGACGCAACGCGACCGAATCCGTGGCATGTACCAGGTGGGCTTCCGTCGTGCGCGACACAGAGGGGAACTTGTGGACCAGCACCGGAACGGCGGTCGCCGGGTTGGCGCCCACTGCGATCTGCATCTCCGACTGCGACTCGACCGGCTCCTTCCAACTCTTGTCCTTGGCTTTGCGGGTTGTGCTGCGGCGGCGCCCGTTGTGACGCAGCGCCTGGGTTTCGATGTGCTCCAGCGCCTGGCTGATCGCGCTGATCATGTCGGTGGCTTCCGCCAGGCCGACCAGGTGCCCGCGTCGGCGCGTCACCGTGATTTCGGCAATGTTGCGGTGCTTCTCGAGGGTGAGAATGACCTTGCTTTTGATGTTGTCGCCGAGAATTTTGATGAGCTTGCTGAGGCCGGATTCGACTTCCTTACGAACTGCGGGAGTAATCTCGTACTGCTTTCCGAAATACTCGATATTCATTGAGCTCCCTCCTGCCGCAGCCTGATTGATTGCTGTTCGCTTTGGCCGCGGCGGCTTTCACCGCGACGGCGTCACGCTAAAACCGGCCGCCAACCCCATATTCCGCTCACGGATGGACGCCGTGGACGCCGGTACAGCCCTAACTCTTCACTCTGCGCTGGTGGGTGCTCGGGATGCGCATATCTTCCCGGTACTTCGCGACCGTGCGGCGAGTGACCTGGATGCCCTGCGCCTGAAGGATGCGGGTGATCTGCTCGTCCGTCAACGGCCTGGTGGGGTCTTCTTCTTCGATGAGCTTCTTGACCCGCCGCTTCAGGATCAGCAGCGAGGTGCTGCCCCCTTCCGGGCCGTTTACGCTCTCGGTGAAGAAGTAACGTAATTCGAAGACGCCTTGCGGGGTGTGAGCGTACTTATTGGCAACGGCGCGGCTCACGGTTGAAGGATGCACGCCGATTTCTTCCGCCACTTCCTTGATCATCATCGGCTTCAGCTGGTCGATGCCGTGATCGAGGAAATCGCGCTGCCGCTGCAGGATGGAGTTGCAGACTCGCAGGATCGTCTGCTTGCGCTGCTCGATGTTCTTGATGAGCTGGATGGCCGACTTGTAGCGTTCCTTCACATAGTTGCGCACGTCCTTCTCTGCCGCATCGCGGTGCAGCAAACGCCGGTAGGAAGAGTTAAGGCGCAACTGCGGAACTTCTTCGTCGTTCATTACGATGATGAACTCATCACCCTGCTTGACGAAGGCAACATCGGGCTCGATCAGCCGCGTCTCCGTCTTGTTGTAGCGCAGACCGGGACGCGGATCGAGAGTGCGAATGAAATCCATCGCCCGCATCACGGCTTCCAGCGGACGATTGATGGCCTTGGCCACATCTTTGTAGTTCTTGTTCTGCAACGCAGGAAGATGATCGCTCAGCAGAACCATGGCATCTTCCAATGCTTCCTGCTCAGCCACGTGATTCGTCTGCCCGTTCTTGCGATGCAGCGTCTTCAGGTTAAGAAGTTGAGCCAGCAGGCACTCGCGAAGATCGCGCGAGCCCACCCCGACCGGGTCCAACTGCTTGACCAGGTCGATGGCCTCTAACAGAGCGTCGCGACTGAAAGGTACGCGAGCCGGAGCGGTGCGGGGCGGCACCAGATGAGGCCTGGCCTGGCCCACTTCGAACTCCGCGGTTGTCGCGCGCACCTGTGGAATCTCTTCCTCCGCTTCCGCTACGGCGACCTCACTGCTCATCTCCGCTTCGATATTGCTTGGGCCGGGCGCGTTCAATATATCGCCGGTGCCGGAGGAACTGGAAGCCGAGGGGAGGTCGATTCCCGGCATCGGCGGTTCGACCGGGTTAGGCCGTGCGAAGCCCATGTCCTCATCCATCAGTCCCAGCAACTCGTCTTCGGTAGCCGTGAGGTAGCCCTCTTCGTTGAGATTGCCGATTACCAGCTCTGCTGCGCGATGAACGTCTTCCTTCACATGCAGCGAACCCAATTGCCACATAAGGTGGTCGGAGAGGGTCGTAGGCTTCGATAGGAAGTTCTCAAACGAGGGCTTCTCGCTCTCTTCCATCTCGATGGAAGTGCGTAAGCCAGGATCGAGGTACTCGCGGAAGAAGGAACCGAAATCGATCTCTTCGAAGGGATCTTTTTCTTCGGTCGGAAGCGCCTGCTCCTCTTGTGCCGCAGGAGAGCTGTCGCGGTCCATCTTCTCTTCCCGGGCGGAAACCTCATCCAGCAGCGGGACTGAGTTTTCCAATTCCTCGAGGACCGGATTCTCGGTCAGCTCGGCGTTGATCATGTCGCTCAGTTCGAGCTTGTTCAGCGCCAGAATGCTGACCATCTGCACGAGCCCAGGCGTCAGAATCTGCTTCTGAGAGACATTGACGTTCAGCCTGGGACCGTAACTGTAAGGAGGCATGGTAATGCTGTTTCGCTAAGCCGATTCTAAACCAACGAGAAGCTCTCGCCTAAGTAAACTCGCTTTACTTCCGGATCATTTCCCAGCTGTTCCGGCGTGCCTGCCCGGAAAATTCTTCCCTCGTTAATGATGTATGCACGATCGGTCACCGAGAGCGTCTCACGTACATTATGGTCCGTCACCAGGATTCCGATCCCACTGGATCGCAGCCCGGAGATGGTGTTTTGCAGATCCAATACCGCGATGGGATCGATTCCCGAAAACGGTTCGTCAAGAAGAATGAAGCTCGGCGAGATGCATAGGCAGCGCGCGATCTCCACTCTTCGGCGCTCGCCGCCGGAGAGCGCATAGCCACGATTCTTGCGGATGACGCCCAGGCCGAGGCGTTCGATCAGGCTCTCCATCCGCTCGCGCCGTTCATGCCACGACAGTGGTTGCGCTTCGAGAACGGCCAGAATATTGTCCTCGACCGTCAGCTTGCGAAAGATGGAGGGCTCCTGCGGCAGATAGCTGATGCCGTGGTTACGCGCGCGCAGGTACATGGGGACACTGGTGATGTCCTGGTCGTCGACCAGCACGCGCCCGGTGTCGGACGGGATCAGGCCCACGATGATGTAAAAACTGGTGGTCTTGCCCGCGCCATTCGGCCCCAGCAGGCCGACAACTTCGCCTTGCTTCACTTGCACGGTTACGCCGTTTACGACCCGGCGTCCATGATAGCTTTTGCCGATTTCGTCAGCCGTTAAAGTCTGCATTTACTTCGTGATGCGTGCGCGAGTGACGGTGGAAGAAGAACGCTTGCTTTCTACCGTGACCCTATCATCGCGACTATAGAAAGTCAAAGAATCGCCCCATACTGTGCCACGGGTGGCATCGAAAATGCTAGGAGATTTTCCTGTTAGGTAGTACTTGGCATCGGCCGCGGTATACACGAGCTGGTCGCCCACGGCTCGGCGGTTCGGCTCGGTGACAACCACCCTACCCTGCGCGACTATGTGATCGATTTTGCTCGGGCCTTCCGTACCCGGAATGATCGTAGCCGAGGGCTTCGCCGAAGCCGTCGTCGGCTCTCCGGCTTCCTTCAGGTAAACATCGATTTGCTGGGCTGTAATGGCGCTGGCAGCGCTCTTCGCCAGCACGTTGCCGGTGTATCGTGCCCGGCGCTCGGCATCGGTGTACGTGAGCTTGTCGGCGACCACCTCGGTCGGCGTCTGCTTGCCGTCGGCGGACTCTTGAATAAACAGACTCAACACCCGCTGATGCTGGTCACCGAAGGCGATCATGGTGCGGCTGTCCTGGTCGAAGTCGATCTTCGGCGCGCGCACGACGTTCGCTCCCTGCCACAAGCGCACGTTGCCGGTGTAATGCGCGATGCTCGGCTGCTGGCGTGATGCCATGTGTTCCGCTGTCACGTGAATCGGATCGGAGGTCGCCAGCAAGGCTCCATTGGGTTGCGGCTTCAACTCACTGTACGTCGTCTTCACATCGCCATCGGCATAGGCGTCGCCGCTCTCGCGATTCATGCGCACCAGATTAGCGGTCGTTGTCATGCCCCCGTCGATCACGCGCGGTGAACCGGCGAGTACAAGCAACTGGTCTGCAGGAGTGTAGGTCGCCTTATCGGAAAACGCCGCCCGTCCACCCGTGTCAGGCTTGGCCGGTGGCTCGTGATACTCGAAGTTGCCGCTCTGCACCAGCTTTTGCACGCCACCGTCCGAATCAAACCCGACGTCCAGCTTGTCCGCAGTGCTGACCTTTTCCGGCTGACCGGGCGAGGTGGACACAATGCGCGAATCCGGCGCGCCGTGCAACGACTGCATCTGATTTCCGTCGCCGAAGATGGCATGGAAATGTCCCGCCGTAGCCACAGTCGTGTTGTTGGCCATGTCCTGCGAGCTCTTGTCGCCACTCTTTGACTTTGCGGCACTGGGCAGAATCACAATCTGCGCTTTGCCTATCGTGTCCGCTGTCTTGAGATCACTACCATTGGCCAACTGAAAATCCAGCGCGTCGGCGATGACGTCCATCGGCTGTCCGCTTGCCGGTCCGACTCCAGGCTTCCCTGGATGCGGGTCCTGGTGCAGACGCGCGTTCTTCACCATATGGAAGCGTGCGGGCTGGTCTTGATCGTCGAAGTCGAGCACGAACGTGTCGGCCGAGCCCTGCGTCAGGTTGTCGCCGCGGGTAACGAACCTCGCGCCTCCGTTCAGGATCGCCTGCTCGATGCTGTTGTTCGTTCCCATATTCACGTCCCCGCGGAGACCGTAAACATCAACAACAGTCGGGCCGCGGCTTTCGATGTGGACATTGCCTTCAGCAATCACATGCTGCACCGTGTTGTCAGGTTCAAACAGCATGGTGATTTTGTCTGCCGTCAGAGTGCGAGTGGGCTGCTCGATACGAGCGTCCATCAGGATCGCCTGGCGCGGCTCCTTCTGAATGACGCCGCTGGTCCCGGTAATGACGGCCGCTTTGTCGCCGGTGGTTACGATGTGTACGTCGGACTTGAGCTGCAACTGATTGCTGTTCGAGTCGTAGTAAGCTCCCTTCGCCGACCCGGTGGCCTGGGCACTGCGGAAATCAACTACCTCGCTGGTCTGCGCAATTCCCGTCTTCTGGTTAAACGTGAGGTCGCGGGTCAGCAGATGAACAGGATTCTTCAGCTCCTCGGGCGGCGACTGGTCAGGCTTAAGCGGCCCCTCGGCATAGCCCTGAATGTCGATGTGTACCTCGCCTGTTCCCGTGATCTCTCCGGTCTGCGGATCGTAGCTGAAGTGCTCGCCATAGATTTCGTCATAGCGGTCGTGCTCATGCCCATAAACCACGACGTGAACGTTGCGCAGGTCGGCGTGACCTCCTGCCTTGAACTGCACCGCCTTCGACGCGCGAATGGTGTACAGCGTACGTCCGCCCTCCGACTTCGAGAGCGAGAAACCATCGCTGGTCTGCTTAATGTCGACGCCTAATTCTTTGGGGATGTTATGCAGTGTGGGCTTTACGCGAAATTTCGCCGCGTAATAGGAGACGCCGACAATGGCGATCACGAGAAAGGCGGCCGCGACCAGCCACTTACGGGCTTCGATCAAGGATTGCAACATCGATGTTCTGATCTTAACTCTTTTTCCCCTCATCTCTTTCGCTGTCATCCTAAGCGATGCGAAGGACCTGAGAAAATGGCCCGCCTAAGCCAATTAGCTTAGGGGGCCGGTTGAGAGTGGTTTGTGCCTTCTAAGCGCTCAGACCTGTCTTAATCGCGGATCGTGGGAGTGTCGGGCTGCGGGGTCTTAGATTTTCCTAGTCCAGCCTTGCCATCGCGAACGGTGGGAGGCTCGGCCGGCCTGGGCTGCGGGGTCGCACCTTTACCCTCTCCCGCCTTGCCATCTCGGACAGTGGGAGTGTCGGGCGGCGGAGTCAGAATCTTTCCCTGTCCCTTCTTGACGTCGCGGATGATGGGAGTGGCGGGTGGTGGAGTCAGAATTTTTCCTTGTCCCTCCTTGGCATCGCGGACAGTGGGAGGCGCGTTCTGCCCGGTCTGCGGGGTTGCACCCCTCCGTTCCCCTGCCGCGCCGGCACTAGAAGCCTGGAGACGCAAATCTCGGATAATGGGAGTACCAGCAGGCCTGGGTGGCGGGTTAGGAGAGGCGGGCTTCGTGTCACGAGAATCGCTCTCTAGGCACAGGAGACCGGCTGGATTTGGCGCCGGCATGTTATTAATCTTGGCGCTGGCGCCAAGGCTGATGAGCAAAAGACAAGCGAACAACGTTATGTTTCTCAACGGGATCAACCTCTCTGCGTTAACTTTGTTCGTGGAGTTGTTTTGACGATATGCCGCGTCGCGTCCAACGTCCCCCACTGCACGGATAATCGCAAAAGAGACTTGTGAGAAGACAAGAAATGTTTTACGAAAGTAAAAGAAATTGTCCTCCGGACTAGAGTGCCGGGGAGACTGAAGTCGGATTCATTCGGAGCTATTACAAATCAGGGCTACGGCATGACCTCAAAAGCAACTCCATCGGTATGAATACCGCCGCCCCCATCGTTGCGCCATAGAGACGGCCACCAGCAGCGTCCAACACCAGTCTCCCTCTCGGTCCCCAAATATAGCGTTGTGGTAAGTGTCTTGTTTGCTGTCTAATACAAAGGCTGATCGGGGCTGCCGTTTTCCTGCCCTTTATTCCGTTCAGATGATTCCACCCTGCTCCGAAGCGGAGAACCATGAAAATTCTGTTGACCCTTCTGTGCTGTTTCGCTTTCACCTGTGCTGCCTGTGCGCAAACGACCGACAACCCTCAGCCGCCCAAGAATTCCGTATCTGCCGAAAGTTCTCAGACCACGCCTGAAACGCCCACCAAACCCGCGCCGGAGAGCCGGGACAATCGGCTCTTCCTGCCCACCGGCTGGATCTACGGGTACGCGCAGTTCGACATCGCCCCGCCGCACAACGAGCCCGATCCTGGGCTGTGCGCCCCCAATGCCGGGCAGCCGCAATATGGCGGCGTCAACGCGCCATGTACCAAGTTCGCGCGCTATCTTCTCGGCGGCAACGTCGTAGTGCACCCTTTCGGGCGGACTTTCCTGCATCTCCTTAAATTCGAGTTCACCCCCACACTCGCGTTCGGCAAGAACCTGCCGCAGACCCTCTACACTTGGGACTGGAACTGGATCGGCATGGAACGCTCGTGGGTGGCGGCCATCGACCTGCCGAAACGGTTCGATATCCGTATCACGCAACACTTCCTCTGGACTCCTCAGTACACCAATCTTGGTCCGGCATACATCGGCGGAAACGGTCCTTGGGGGCGCTACACCACGATCGGTGTTCGCAAGGTCTTCGGCACTTACCGCGACTACTACGGCGCGCAGCCATGGAAGTAACTGACTACAAAGCCGCTCTTTTGAGACTGTTTTGTGGTTGCCGAGTCCAACTGGAGGGACTACAATCCTGTGCTCTCTGAGATCAGCCCTCCGGTTGAGGCGATCCAATTCGACCGTTCGCACCTCCCGATGCAGAGAACCAACGGCTGAGCCGATGAGGGACAAAGAGGCAGATAGGCTCGACTGCATCTTTTGCGGCTAAACGCACATCTATAACTTGAGTGTAATCGACTCAAGGAGTCATATGTCCAGTAATGACAAAGAGTTAGAGGTAAACGATCCCGAGCTGAGGGACGACGCCACGGAAGCCCGAACGCTGCCGCTGCTGCCCGTGCGCGACACGGTGCTGTTTCCTCACGCCGTGCTGCCTCTTACCGTAGGCCGGGAGAGCTCGGTCCAATTGATCAATTCCTTGGGCGAAGACAAGACCATTGTGGTGGTGGCCCAGCGCGAGGCGCGGGTCGATTCGCCGCAGCCGACGGACCTGTTCTCCGTCGGGACCCTGGCGGTGGTGCACAAAGTTGTGCGCATGCCCAACCAGAGCCTGTTCGTTTTCGCCGAAGGTCTGGAGCGGGTCAAGGTCACGGAGTACACCCAGCTGCAGCCGTTCATGCGCGCAACGGTGGATACCGTTCCCGAGATCATCGCGCCCAAGAACGCGCAGATTGAAGCGTTGCAGCGCAACGTACTCACGCTGTTCCAGCAGATTGTTGCCGGCTCGCCGACGTTGTCGGATGAGCTGTCCACGGTTGCGGCGAATATCGACGATGCCGGCCGCATGGTCGACTTCATCGCCTCTTCGCTGCCGTCGCTCTCCACACGCGACAAGCAGGACGTGCTGGAGACGCCCGACGTCCACGTCCGCCTGGAGAAGATCAACCAGCACCTGGCCAAGGAGCTGGAGGTTCAGCAGCTTCGCAACAAGATCCAGAGCGAAGTGCAGGACCGGGTGCAGCAGACGCAGCGCGAGTACTACCTGCGCGAGCAGATGAAGGCCATCCAGAAGGAACTGGGCGAGCAGGACGAGACCACGCGCGACGCCGAGGAGCTGCGGCAGAAGATCGAAGCCGGCCGGCATGCCCGACGACGTGAAGAAAGAGGCGCTGAAGGAACTTGGCCGCCTGGCTCGCATGTCGCCCATGGCCGCCGATTACGGGCTTACCCGCAACTACATCGAGTGGCTGGCGGTGCTGCCGTGGCAGAAGTCTTCGGGCGTCGAAGTCGACATCCCCAAGGCCAAGGAGATTCTCGACTCCGATCACTACGATCTGGAGAAGGTGAAGAACCGCATTCTGGATTACCTCTCGGTGCGCCGGCTGAAGCCGAGCATGAAGGGGCCGATCCTGTGCTTCGTCGGACCTCCGGGCGTGGGCAAGACCTCGCTGGGCAAGTCGATCGCGCGTTCGCTGGGACGCAAGTTCGTGCGCCTGTCGTTGGGCGGCGTGCACGACGAAGCGGAAATCCGCGGACATCGCCGTACCTACATCGGCGCTTTGCCGGGGCAGATCATGCAGGGCATTCGCCGGGCGGAGACCAACGATCCGGTGTTCATGCTCGACGAAATCGACAAGGTCGGGCGCGACTTCCGCGGCGATCCCGGCGCGGCGCTGCTCGAGGCGCTCGATCCGGAGCAGAACTTCAGCTTCCGCGACAACTACCTCGACGTGCCGTTCGATCTGTCGAAGGTGCTGTTCATCACCACGGCCAACCAGTTGGATCCGGTTCCGGAGCCGCTGCGCGACCGCATGGAGATCATCGAGCTGCAGGGCTACACCGAGGAAGAGAAGGTCCACATCGCCTTCCAGTACCTCATCCCGCGGCAGATCGAGGAGAACGGCATCACCAAGGAGCAGATCGAGTTCCCTGAGGAGACCATTAGCTTCATCATTCGGCACTACACGCGCGAAGCCGGCGTTCGCAACCTCGAACGCACCATCGGCACCATCTGCCGCAAGCAGGCGCGCCGCATTGCCGAAGGTCACGCCGACAAGATGGTGGTGACGCCCGAACTGGTGCAGCACCACGACATGCTGGGCGGCATCAAGATCCGCGTGGAAGGCGAAATTGCCGAGCGCACCAAGCGTTCTGGCGTGGCTGTCGGCCTGGCGTGGACGCCGACCGGTGGCGACGTGCTCTTCGTCGAGGCCAACAAGATGAAGGGCAAGGGCGGCTTCACCATGACCGGACAGCTCGGCCAGGTGATGCAGGAATCCATGCAGGCCGCGCTGACCTGGGTGCGCTCGAACGCACGCGAGCTCGGCATCGACGAGGGCTTCTTCGCCGACCACGACATTCACATCCACGTGCCGGCAGGAGCGATCCCGAAGGACGGCCCTTCGGCGGGCGTGACCATGGTGACCGCGCTGGTTTCGCTGCTGACCGATAAGCCGGTGCGTCCGCTGACCGCGATGACCGGCGAGATCACGCTGAGCGGCAACGTGCTGCCCATCGGCGGCATAAAGGAGAAGACCCTGGCCGCCAAGCGCGCAGGCGTCACTGACATCATCCTGCCGGAAGACAATCGGCAGAATGTGCAGGAAGACCTGACGCCCGAGCAGCTGCAGGGATTGACCATGCACTATGTGAAGTCGATTCCTGAGCTGCTGGAGATTGCGCTGCCGGCCTCGCGCGCGGAGGTGCAGCATGACGCTGAAATCCGCGAGCAGGTGCTGACCGGAGCGCCCGCTGCATAAAGTGTGCCCCGGGTTCGTCCCTCATTTGGACTAACCTGGGTTCTGCTGCAGCTCGGTGAAAATGCCGAGCACGAGAGCGGAAACACAGGCCACCCGACAAAGGTGTCCTTCGTGTTTTGGGTAACGATCCGGTTCCGAAGGAACGAAACAATCTGTAGCCCGGCACGTTCGGCTGAGTACACATGAAGATGACAAGTCCTTGTTGCCCGCAAATCCGAGCGTAAGCCCACAATCGCCGCGCGATTCTACTCTTATTTCGCCTTGCAGGGGTGCTGATGGGATCAGCGTCTCTTCTGTAAAATAAGAAATGCCGAAGTTCGCGGCGGAGTTATACTTTGCTTTTTTGAGGTGTCCAGTTGGAGAGTGGTTCGACTAGCCCCTGTCGAATTTGTGATTTGCAATCCCTGGCCGTCGGGATGCCTGGCGTCACATCGGCACTTGGGGGCGTCTTTGCCGAAGCCGCTGCGGTCTGTCTCGAGCATCAAAATCACCATTCCGGGGTTCGTCTCTTGACCGATGGCTCCTTTAGCAGCCAGTTCCTGGTCAGCTGGTCGCAGGTGACAAAACAGCAGATCCAAGCCCACAACGACCTCCAGGACGCAACTGAGTTTGGCGCATGCGGGCTAGCCATAATCCTAGTCAGGGATCAGACAGGTCACGTTGTTGTGGAACGCTCTCGCAAAGGAACCGGGTTTGATTTTTGGCTCGGTGACGAGGATGATCTTTTGTTCGAGGGCAAGGCTCGCCTTGAGGTTTCTGGGATACTCGCGGGCGGCGAACCAGAGATTAGCTCTCGGGTTGCAATGAAGGTGAAGCAGATATCGAGGTCAGACGGGGTGTTGCCCGGGTACATCGCCATTGTAGAGTTCAGTGGGCCAAGAGCTAGGGTGCTAGTCAAATGAATCAGGATTCTGTAACGATGGAAGCGACGGCGTACAAACGCTCGTCCTCTTTCGCGAAGGCACGCACTATCACGCCGACTGTACTTAAGGAAGTTAAGTCTCTGCATCGGCAATCGATGTCTCTTGCGGAGCAGGCCATTATAGAGAGAGCGAAGGGTGAATGGGATCATGCGCGAATCTTGGCACAGGAAGCGTTCAGTATCGAGTTTCTCGCAGCCAACATAATCTCCGAGTATGATAGCGAGCCCGATAGATCTGTATTGCACCGAAGTGCTGCCACCTTGGCCATTGAGTGCGGCAGGTTCGTCGACGCGGTGCAGCTGATTCGACGAGGTCTCCGGGGTCAACCGCCGGCTGAAATTGCGCAAGAGCTCGAAGAGATACTGGAAACCGTGCCGAAATCAGTTCTACTGGAGATACCTACCGAAGAGGAATCGGGCGCCGGCCGCCAACCCGTCGTCAACGATTTCAGCATACAAGTCGCCACTGTCAACGGCTCCGGATCGCAGAGCGCCAACACCGTGCTGCTCCGCACCATCTTCCAGATGGGCGTGCCGGTCTCGGGCAAGAACCTGTTCCCGTCGAACATCGCGGGCCTGCCGACGTGGTACACCATCCGCGCCAGCAAGAAGGGCTACATCGCGCGCAAGAAGGAGATCGATTTCCTGGTCGCGATGAATCCCGAGACGGCGAAGGAAGACGTGCTCTCGCTCGCGCCGGGAGCGGTGGCTCTCTATGACGAGCCGCTCAAGCTGAACGAGCTGCGCACCGACTTGACCTTCTACGCCGTGCCTTACGACAAGATCACCGCCGCGGTTTGTCCCGAGTCGAAGCTGCGCAAGCTGGTGAGGAACATGGTGTACGTCGGGGTGGTGGCCAAGCTGCTCAACCTCGACATGGCCGAAGTCGAGAAAGCCCTGCGCAAGCAGTTCGCCAAGAAGAAGAAGGCCGCCGACCTGAACTGGAGCGCCGCGCAGGCCGGCTATGACTACGCCGCTTCGTCGCTGACCAAAGCCGATCCCTTCACCGTCGAGCGCATGGACAAGACCAGCGGCATGATCATCATCGACGGCAACGCCGCCGCCGCGCTGGGCTGCATGTTCGCCGGCGTCACGGTGGTGACGTGGTATCCCATCACGCCGTCGTCGTCGCTGGTTGAGTCGCTGATCGACTACATGAAGGAACACCGCATCGGCCCCGACGGCAAGGCGACCTTCGCCATCGTTCAGGCCGAAGACGAGCTGGCCGCCATCGGCATGGTGCTGGGCGCGGGCTGGAGCGGCGCGCGCTCCATGACCGCCACCGCGGGGCCGGGCATTTCGCTGATGGCGGAGTTCGCCGGCCTTGGCTACTACGTCGAGATTCCCGGCGTCATCTGGGACATCCAGCGCGTGGGCCCGTCAACCGGTTTGCCGACACGCACCTCGCAAGGCGACATCGGCTTTGTGGCCTCGCTCTCGCACGGCGACACCAAGCATCCCATGCTGATTCCATCCAGCGTGCAGCGAGTGCTTCTCGATGGCGAGCGAAGCCTTCAATCTCACCGAGCAGTTGCAGACGCCGGTGTTCGTGATGAGCGATCTCGACCTCGGCATGAACAACTGGATGTCGGAGCCGTTCGAATATCCCAACGACGCCGATCAATCGCGGCAAGGTGCTGTCGAAGGAAGACCTCGACCGGCTGGGAGGCTTCGCCCGCTACAAAGACGTTGACGGCGACGGCGTCGGCTATCGCACGTTGCCGGGAACCGAGCATCCGGCGGCGGCATGGTTTGCGCGCGGCAGCGGACACAACGAGAAGGCGCAATACAGCGAGCGTCCCGACGATTACGTGAACAACCTCGATCGGCTGGAGCGCAAGTTCGAACACGCGCGCACGCTGGTGCCGCGGCCTGAGATCTTCCGCAACGAGGGCAACGAAATCGGCATCATCGCCTACGGCACTTCGCATCACGCGCTGACCGAGGCGCTCGACCAGTTGCAGAACGAGTACGGCGTCAAAGCCGACTACCTGCGGCTGAAGGCGTTTCCGTTCACTCGCGAGATGCACGAATTCATCGCCGCTCATAAGCGCGTCTACATCGTCGATCAGAACCGCGACGCGCAGATGCATCAGCTCATCAAATTGGATATAGCGATCAACGAAATTCCAAAGCTGCGCAGCGTGCGCCACTACAACGGGCTGCCCATCGATGCGCGCTCTATCACCGACGAAATCATCTCCCAGGAGGGCAAGTAAATGGCGAGCACGCCGGCCTCTCAACCGAAGCCCAAAATCAACCGCCTGGGCTTGACCGTCGTCGACTATCGCGGCGGCAAGACCACGCTCTGCGCGGGCTGCGGCCACAACGCCATCTCCGAGCGCATCATCGACGCCTTCTACGAAATGGGCATCGAGCCTGAGCGCGTCATCAAGATGTCGGGCATCGGCTGCTCCTCAAAGAGCCCGGCTTACTTCATGAGCCGCTCGCACAGCTTCAACTCGGTCCACGGACGCATGCCGTCAGTGACCACGGGCGCCGTGCTGGCGAATGCGAAGATCAGTCGCGCTCGGCGTCAGCGGCGACGGCGATACCGCGTCCATCGGCATTGGTCAGTTCGTCCACCTGATGCGGCGCAATATCCCGATGATCTACATCATCGAAGACAACGGCGTGTACGGCCTCACGAAGGGCCAGTTCTCGGCGACCGCCGATGTCGGCGCCAAGCTGAAGACTGGCGTGATCAACGACCTTCCGCCCATCGATACGTGCGCGCTGGCCATCATGCTGGGCGCGACGTTTGTGGGGCGCTCGTTCTCCGGCGACAAGAAGCAGTTGCACACCATGCTGAAGGCGGCGCTGGCGCATCGCGGCACGGTAATGCTCGACGTCGTCTCGCCGTGCGTCACCTTCAACGACCACGAAGGCTCGACCAAGTCGTACAAGTTCCTGATCGACCATGAGGAGCCGCTGCACGATATCAACTTCGTTCCGCACTTCGAAGATATCGCGGTCGACTACGATCCCGGCACGACCGTGAACGTCGCCATGCACGATGGATCGTCGCTGCGCCTGCGCAAGCTGGAAGAAGACTACGACCCTACCGACAAAGCGTTCGCCATCAAGCGGCTGGTCGATTCCGCCGCGAAAGAGGAAGTGCTGACCGGCGTGCTCTACATCAACAACACCGCGCCCAACTTCCTCGAGATGCTCAACATGACAGACCATCCGCTGGCGACTCTGCCGGAAGAAGTAACACGCCCCTCGCGCGAAGTGCTGGAAGCGTGCATGGAAGAGCTGCGGTAGGCCGCACAAAGACGGCTAATTTGACCACCTCTCCGCCAAAGTTGCGGCGACTCTTTTTGTATGTACAATTAAATGGTAAGGATCGAATTCGACCCGGACAAGAACGAAGCGAACATCGCCAAGCATGGAATCGATATGGCTTTGGTGGCGGATTTCGAGTTCGATACGGCTGTAGTTGCGGTCGATAGTCGAAAGAGCTACGGTGAAACCCGGAACATCGCTCTCGGCTACATCGACGCACGTTTGCACGTGCTGGTGTTCACCAAACGTGGACAGACGGTCAGAGTCATTAGTCTCAGGAAAGCCAACGAGCGAGAGGCCAAGGCATATTATGACCAGTCGCAAAAAACCGAACGACATCCCGGCGAAGGACTGGGATGACGTCGATTCGCCTCCACTTACCGGTCGGAAATTAGCGGGTATGAGGCCTCTCCGAGAGGTGTATCCCGATCTAGCTGAATTCGCGGCGAAACGCAAGCGCGGGCAACGTGGGCCACAAAAGGCCCAAACTAAGAAGTCGATTACAATCCGCGTCGACCGTGATGTTCTGGCCAGCTACAAGGCGACAGGTCCTGGCTGGCAATCGCGGATGAATCGTGCCTTGAAACGCGGAGCCAAGCTGCTTTCCTCGTCCTGAAGGACGGGGCTTTCACTCTTCGCGGGCTCTGTGGCCGCTACTGTCACCGTTATCGCTCTGCGTGCGAAATATGCTGACCTGATCGTACGTAGGGGACTCTTCTAAGCGGCCTTATAATGGAGAGATGCCCACCCGCCGAAATCGCTTTCTGTAGGGTGTCAGGCATCAGGATTCAGGTATCAGAAACTCACATTTGAGACCTGACACCTGATACCTGACGCCCCGTAAGAAGAACCGGTAAACACGGGCGCATCGACACATGGAATTCAAACTTGTCAGCTCCTACAAGCCGCAGGGCGATCAAGGACCCGCCATTGAAGCGCTCACGCGTGGTGCGTTCGATGGCGAGAAGCATCAAGTGCTGCTCGGCGTCACCGGATCGGGCAAAACGTTTTCGATGGCCAAGGTTATCGAAAATTTGAACCGTCCGGCGCTGATCCTGGCGCACAACAAGACGCTGGCGGCACAGCTTTATCACGAGTTCAAGTCGTTCTTCCCGCACAACGCCGTCGAATACTTCGTCTCTTATTACGACTACTACCAGCCCGAGGCGTACATACCCGCGGGCGACGTTTACATCGAGAAGGAAGCGACCATCAACGACGAGCTCGATAAGCTGCGGCTGGCGGCGACCAAGTCGCTTTTCGAGCGACGCGACTGCATCATCGTCGCCTCGGTGAGCTGCATCTACGGTCTGGGCTCGCCGGAAGCCTATTACGGCATGCTGCTGTTCCTGGAGAAGGGACAGAAGATCAAGCGCCAGGAGATCGTCAGCAAGCTGGTCGAGATCCTCTACGAGCGCACCGAAGGCGACTTCCGCCGCGGAACCTTTCGCGTGCGCGGCGATATCATCGAGATCTTCCCGACGTACGAAGATGTCGCGTATCGCATCGAACTCTGGGGCGACGAAGTCGAATCGTTGTCGCAGATCGATCCGCTGTTCGGCACAGTGAAGCAGAAGTACTCGCGCCTGCCGATTTATCCCAAGACGCACTATGTGATGAAGCCCGAGCGCAAGAAATCGGCGGTCGATTCGATCCTGGAAGAGTTGGCGTGGTGGGAGGCAGAGCTGGAAAAGCAGGGCCGGATCGTTGAAGCGCAGCGCATCCATCAGCGCACCCGCTTCGACCTGGAAATGATCAAGGAGATGGGCTACTGCCACGGTATCGAGAATTACTCCCGGCACTTCACCGGCCGCCTGCCGGGCGAGCCTCCGCCGACGCTGCTCGATTACGTGCCCCGCGACTACCTGCTGTTCATCGACGAGTCGCACCAGACGGTTCCGCAACTGCACGGCATGTGGCATGGCGATCGCTCACGCAAGCAGAACCTGATCGAGTATGGATTCCGGCTACCCAGCGCGCTCGACAATCGGCCGCTGACGTTTGAAGAGTTCGAAAGTCGCGTGAACCAGGCGGTCTACGTTTCGGCGACGCCGGGGCCATATGAGCTGACCAAGTCGGCGGGCGTGGTGGTGGAGCAGATTATTCGCCCGACGGGATTGATTGATCCCGAAGTGGAAGTGCGTCCGGTGAAAGGACAAATTGACGATCTGCTGCACGAGATTCGCGATCGCGTGAAGAAGGGCGAGCGCGTGCTGGTCACGACCCTGACCAAGCGCATGGCCGAAGACCTGGCCGAGTACTACGCCGAGGTCGGCGTCCGCTGCCGCTACATGCACTCGGAGATCGAGACGCTGGAGCGCATCAAGATTCTGCGCGACTTGCGCAAGGGCGAGTTCGATGTGCTGATCGGTATCAACCTGCTGCGCGAGGGGCTGGACTTGCCCGAGGTGTCGCTGGTCGCGATTCTCGATGCGGACAAAGAAGGTTTTCTGCGATCGGCAGGTTCGCTGATCCAGACCATCGGCCGCTGCGCGCGTAACCTGAATGGCCGCGCAGTTCTGTATGCCGACAAGATGACGGACTCGATGCAGCGGGCCATCGATGAGACCTATCGCCGGCGCGCCATTCAGCAGGCTTATAACGAAGAGCACGGCATCACGCCGGAGACGATCGTGCGTCCGCTCGAGATGTCGTTGGTAGCTGTCGCCGATGCCGACTACACCGACCTGATCTCCCAAGTCGACGGTCTGCCGGAGTTCAAGACACAGGAAGAGCTCGACGCCTTCATCGCCAAGCTGGAGTCCGATATGCGCGAAGCTGCCAAGCGTTTCGAGTTTGAGCAGGCAGCGAAGTTGCGCGACCGGGTGAGGGAACTGAAGACCAAGGAGTTCATGTTTACGTAGGTGGGCTTACAATAAGTAGTCATGGAACCGGAAATCACAGAACAGCGCCAACAAGCCCACGCACTATTAGACATGCTGCCTGGCGACAAGGTCCCGGCTGTCCGCACCCTGCTTGAGGCCATGGTTGAACCCCTTTCAGACCATTTGAATGCTCTTCCTGTCGAAGACGAAGAGCTCTCCCCGGAAGAAGTAGCGGCAATCGAGCGCGGACGCGCCTCATTGGAGCGCGGAGAGGGGATCCCACATGAAGAAATTCTGCGCGAGTTTGGCCTCGGAGAATGACGGACAAGCCTTTGGGATCACGCCTTGCGATTATCTGGTCGTCCGAAGCGCAGCGCGATTTGCGCGCCATTGATCGCGAGACCGCTATGCAGATTCTGAGTTGCGTTGATCGCTACAGCAAAAGTCGCGAGGGAAATGTTAAGAAACTCCAGCCGCCACTTATCGGCTTTCGCCTCCGCTGTGGGGACTATCGACTAGTTTTCGAACGCAGGGGCGAGCACATGATCGAAATTGCTTCAGTATGCCACCGCAGCAAAGCATATCGGTAAGTCGTTTCCAGCCCCCGCTAGTCCAAATCGAAATCCCTGATCGGCTTGCCCGTATCTGGAGCCTCTTTCGCTCGCTTCATCGCTTCCTGAAACTTCTTTTCCAGCAGATCGGCCTGGTTCTTCTGGGCCTCTACAGACTGGCGGAAGATCGACTCCTTGCGGCTCTCTTGCTCTTTCATCGCGCGCGCCGCTTCTTCCATATCGTTGAAGGTCTTGGGAACAGCTTTAGGAGTGTGGGCGATGACCGCCTTGGTCGCGGCATCGATCTTTAGCGCCGCTCCGCAACACGGGCAGGCAACTTCGAATTGGCCGGTATTCTTTGCCATGGCGCAATGTTAACGCACGGCCAAAGTTGCGGCTAGTAGCGGCGTCGCAAGCGGAATTCGCAACTCTTGAACATGGCTCCTGCGCCTTCCGCGGCTGTAAGGCATCCATAAACTATTGATGTTCGCACCACTCATTGTTGCACTCACCAATTCATTGGGCGTTCAGCCCCTTATACCCAAGGAAGGCAAGGATCATGGCACAAACTATTGCTGAACCGGTGGTTTCATCTTCTACTTCAAAGACAATCAAAACCAAAGGATTTGCAACGCATTCTCCAACTTCTCCGCTAGGGCCGTTCTCGTTCGAGCGGCGGCAACCCGAACCGCACGACGTGCAGATCGAGATTCTCTTCTGCGGCGTCTGCCACTCCGACCTGCATACCGCGCGCAATGAATGGCAGAACACGACATACCCGTTTGTTCCTGGCCACGAGATCGTTGGACGTGTCACCAAAGTCGGTTCCAAGGTCACGAAGTTCGAGGAAGGCGATTTGGCAGGCGTGGGCTGCATCGTTGACTCTTGCCGCCACTGCAGCGCCTGCAAAGAAGGTCTCGAACAGTATTGCGAGGTCGGAATGGTTGGCACCTACAACAGTCCAGATAAACATCTCGGCGGCATGACCTATGGCGGCTACTCGGAGCGCATTGTGGTCGATGAGAATTACGTCCTGCACATCCCGAAGAACCTCGACCTGGCCGCATCCGCTCCGCTGCTGTGTGCCGGCATCACCACCTACTCTCCGCTGCGCCACTGGGGCGTGGGCAAGGGACAGAAGGTGGGCGTCGTCGGACTCGGAGGGCTGGGCCACATGGGTGTAAAACTCGCGAGCGCGATGGGTGCTGAAGTTACGTTGTTCACCACCTCGACCCACAAGACGGAAGACGCGAAACGTCTCGGCGCAAAGCACGTTGTCGTCTCCAAGGATCCTGAGGCAATGGCGAAGCACGCCAACACCTTCGACTTCATTCTCGACGCGGTCTCAGCTGATCACGACATCAACGCCTATCTCAACCTGCTGAAGCGTGACGGCACGCTGGTGCTGGTCGGTGCTCCTGAGAAGCCGCTCGCAGTGGCTGCGTTCAGCCTGATTCCGCAGCGCAAGGAGCTTTCCGGATCGATGATTGGTGGCATCGCTGAAACCCAGGAGATGCTCGACTTCTGCGGCAAGCACGGCATCACTTCGGATATTGAGCTGACTCCGATTCAGAAGATCAACGAGGCGTACGAGCGTATGCTGCGCAGCGATGTGAAGTATCGCTTCGTGATCGATCTGGCTTCGCTGAAGTAGGGCCTAGGGAGATCCGCGTCAGGGCATGACTTCCAATCGTGCCGACCACGCCTTAAAACCTAATTTGTCATCCCGAGACGGCTTCTCAGCCGTCGGGAGATCTGTTCTTGTGTCGTCGGGGACTCGGATGGTTCAAACGCAGTTTGTCGGCACGACCAAGGTCGTGCCCTGACGCGAAGTCTTCCTTCAGCCGATCTATTCCGCCTTTGGCGATGCCGGCGTAAAATGGTTGAGCATCTTCTCCAGGCTGCTTTCGTCTTCGACGTTGTAGCACTTGAGAGAGCGGTCGATTTGCCGCAGAAGTCCACAGAGCACTTTGCCCGGGCCGACCTCAACAAAATCCTGAACTCCCAAAGTAGCGAGCTGCCGTATCGAGCGATCCCACAGCACCGCCCCGGTCACCTGACGAACGAGAGTATCCAGGCTTTGCAGCGCCGTTGGGACGAGAGTGGCATCGACGTTGCACATGACGGAGACCTGCGGATCGTGAAACTGAACCTCGCGCAAGTCGTGCTGGAGACGATCTTGCGCGGACCGCATCAACGCGCAATGAAATGGTGCGCTGACTGGCAGCATCACCGCGCGCTTGGCGCCACGTTGCCTTGCCAGCTCGGCCGCACGCTCGACGGCCCCCTTGTTGCCTGAAATCACGGTCTGATCGGGCGAGTTAAGGTTGGCCGGCTGGCAGACTTCGCCTTCTGCAGCTTCCTCGCAGATCTGGCGGATGTGATCGATCTGCATTCCCAGGATAGCGGCCATCGCGCCGACACCTACCGGCACCGCCTCCTGCATGTACTTGCCACGACTGCGGACGGTCCGAACCGCGTCGGCAAACGAAAATGTTCCGGCGGCGACATGTGCCGAATACTCTCCCAGACTATGACCGGCGACGTAGGCAGGAGTGATTCCTTGCGACTGCAGTACGCGCCAGGCCGCAACAGAGACGGTCAGGATGGCGGGCTGGGTGATCTCGGTCAGCTTAAGCTGGTCTTCCGGGCCTTCAAAACAGAGCTGCGACAGCTTGTAGCCAAGCGCAGCATCGGCTTCGTCGAAGGTTTCTTTGGCGACGGGAAAGAGAGCGGCCAGTTCGCGGCCCATGCCTACGGACTGCGAGCCTTGACCAGGGAACAGAAATGCGATGGGAGAAGTGTGAAGGGTCATCGTGCGTTTGGAAGCATCACTGGGTAGAGCGGCGCTTCATTCAGCGCCGCGTCAATGCCTCACTACCTAAGAACTAGCGTCAGCCGACTTCCTCAATGAATCTAGTGGAACGCGGAACTGCAGGTCCGCACTACCCAAAATTGTTTTTCTATACAGCGTCGCTGGCTAACGGCCCGGATCCTTCCGCAGCGTGTTTCCCGTTGTTGTCCAGCTCGAGTTGTCTTCCGGCAGCCCCGATGCGCTCTTCAATCACGCGGTTCAGCTTGCTGTTGGCAAACTCGGCTGCTACTCGCACCGCGTTCTTGATCGCGTTCGAGTTGGATGAGCCATGGCAGATAATGCAAACGCCCTTGATGCCAAGTAGCGGCGCGCCGCCGTATTCGGAGTAGTCCAGCCGCTTCTTGAAATCGACAAATGCCTGGCGCGACAACAGGAATCCGACCTGCCGTGTGATCGTTGCCTGCAATGACTGCTTCAGCAGAAACCGCACCGCGTCAGCCATGCCTTCGGAAATCTTCAGCGCAACGTTGCCCACAAAACCATCGCAGACCAGCACGTCGGCCTTGCCGTTGTAAAGATCGCGGCCTTCCACGTTGCCGACGAAGTTCAGCGGCAGGTCTTTGATCATCTTGTAGGCTTCGCGGGTAAGGTCGTTGCCTTTGCTCTCTTCTTCTCCGATGGAGAGGAGCCCAATGCGCGGATGCTCGGAAGTCGGGAAACGGCCGGCAAAGATGGTCCGAAAGTACACGTCGCCCATGATGGCGAACTGCTGCAGATTTTGCGCCTTGGAATCGACGTTGGCGCCCACATCAATGAGGATGGTCGCTGTGCCTTGCGTCGTTGGGAATGCGGTTGCCAGCGCTGGCCGATCAACTCCATGCAGCGCTCCCAACACCATCTTGGCCGTAGCCATTGCTGCGCCGGTATTACCGGCGCTCACGAAGCCGTCAGCCTTGCCGTCGCGAACCAGGCGCAATCCCACCCGCATGGAGGAGTCGCGCTTGGAACGTACTGCCTGTGCGGCTTTTTCCTGCATGCCGATGACTTCGCTGGCATGCACCACATCGATGGGGAGCCGGCGCCATACGGGATGGAGATCGAGTTCGGCGCGGACGGCGCTTTCTTGTCCGACCAACAGAACCTGCACGCCATAGTGGCGGGCAGCGAGGATCGCACCCTCGACTTCAGGCTTAGGAGCCCGATCGGCCCCCATCGCGTCAAGGGCAATCGTAGTTGGCATCTTTCAGTATCGGCAACCCATGCAAAAACCAGAAAGACCGCCGTCGGAACCGTACAGAGCGTCTCAGTCCAGTGGGCGATCTATGTTGGCGACAGCGGGTTAGCTGGCGCTCTCTTCCACTTCGATAACTTCGCGGCCCTTATAGTAACCGCATTTCGAGCACGCCCGATGAGGCAATTTGCGCTCATGGCAGTTCGGGCATTCAGAGAGCGACTGCGCGGTCAAATGATCGTGCGCCCGCCGCTTGGAAGTCCGGGCCTTAGAATGGCGCCGTTTGGGATTAGGCATTGAAAACCTCTCGCAATTCGACCGTCACTTCAACGCACGGTCGGCTATTTAGCTTTGCAGCTTGTTCCTGATTTCGCCCAGCGCCGCCCAGCGAGGATCGCCGGCACGCTGTTCACAGTCACACTGTTCCTGGTTCAAGTTCCGCCCGCAGCTCGGGCACAAACCTTTGCAATCCTCGCGGCACACCGTCTTTACCGGAGTCGCCAGCAGCAATTGCTCGCGCAGGACGTCTTCCAGGAGAATACCTTCGCCCTGATAATAGCCGATTTCCGTCTCGGCTTCGCTGATTGAGACCTCTTCGCCTCGCCGGTCGACACCCTGCGGGCGGTACAGCAGGTCAAAATCCCAAACCACCTTATGAACGACCGGATCGAGGCAGCGGGCGCACAGAATTTCGATGCTGGCGTCCAGTTTCCCCACGACCCGAATGTCTTCGACATCCTGACGGTGGCCGCGATGCTCGACTACCAGCTCCGCCCGGCCCTCGGCGTGTAAGTCGCCGAGCTGGCGGAAGTCGGGACCAAAATCCACCGCTCCGGGAGGAAGATGCTCATTGAACTCCAGCTTGCGGAGCTCCAGTTCCCTCACCCGAATCAGCATGTCACCACCTGACGGCCTCACTAGGAGGCGTCTTCAGCGTTCCTCTGTCAAACACGAACGCCCCGCATGGTTAAAGACCGCCGGACAGAGCCGGGTCTGGCAGGCCAAGCTCCTGGCGGGAAACTCTGGCAGGTACAGACGGGCGGGGACGCGCAGCTAAGACAAACTAAAAGGATAAAGTGCTGCAACTACAGTGTCAAGGCGAGTGGCGCGTGCAGTCGAATTCTCATGAAATTAAAGTTGCCCGGCTCATCGTGTCTCTATCATTCGTAGGGCTTCCATCTAACTTCATTGAGGAGAAAACATGAATAAGAGACTCTTGCGTCTCAGCGCATTTGCACTCGCTGCGGCGGTATTCACCAGTTTGCAAGCATTTGCCGCTGGCCCTATTTTGCTGGCCAATGGAACCTTGACCAGTTCCAGCGCCGGCTACTACACCGACCTCTCCGGCCTTCAGGGCACCATGGAAAATGGAGTTGCCAAGACCCTGCTGGGGGGCCTGGGTTCCGGCCTGGGCTGGGCCTGGGGCAATACATTTATCGCCGTTCCGGACCGCGGACCCAACGCTGTTCCTTACGACAGCTTGATCGACGACACCGTAACTTGGATTCCCCGTTTCGATACGATCACGATGGACCTTCAGCTCAACACCCAGCGCAGCGGGTTGAGCCACGCTCCGGCGCTGCCGTTCACGCTTACACCGACGTTGCAGAAGACGACCCTCTTGTATAGCGCCGAGCCGCTGACGTATGGAACCGGAGACGGATTGGGTGTTGGACCTGGCGCGCCGAGCGAAAACGGTCCCGATCTTTATTACCTCTCTGGCCGCTCCGACAATTTCAACGCCAACACTACTTCGGGCGACTCGATGGACGCTCGTTTCGATCCGGAATCGATACGTCTCTCCAGCAGCGGCCGTTCGGTGTACATATCGGACGAGTACGGCCCGTACGTTTACGAGTTCGATCGTGCTACCGGTCGCCGCCTGCGCACGTTTACGCTTCCGGACCACTGGTACGTGGCGCAGAAGTACCCAGTTGGTAATGATGAGATCAGCAAGAACACCAGCGGCCGCACCGCCAATAAGGGAATGGAAGGCCTTGCGATTACGCCGAATGGACGTACTTTGGTGGGCATGATCCAGGCTGCGCTAATCCAGGACAACAACCTGGGGGGTGATGCCAAGAACCTGCTTCGGTTCGTGACGATCGACGTCGCCACGGGCTTGACCACGCATGAATACGCCTACCTGTTGACCACGGGGTCCGGCGTGAGCGACATCGTGGCGCTGAACGACCACGAATTTCTGGTTGATGAGCGCGACGGCAAAGGGCTGGGCGATGGATCGAACGCCAAAATCAAGCAGGTATTCAAGATGGATATCAGCAACGCGGTCGATGTCACTGACATGAACGGCACCGACGCGGCCAAGAACGCGGTCCCCAAGACCCTGTTCCTGGACATCGTGCAGGTGCTGAACGCCAACGGCATCACGTCAGACAAAATCCCTGCCAAGATCGAGGGACTAGCGCTGGCGGGTGACGTGATCTACAACGGAACGACCTATCACACGCTGTGGGTCGCCAACGACAACGATTTCCTGCAAGACTACGGAAATCAGCAGAACAGCAATCCCAACCAGTTCTTCGTGTTTGGTTTTACCGATGACGATCTGGGCGGATCGAAGTATGCCCCCCAGGTTTTCGCGGTCGCTCGTCCGTAGTCCGAAGCCGGACCAGGTTGCACACTGCTTGTTGCCCGTTCGAGCGTCTCCGCTTGGACGGGTTTTCTTTTTGGCTTACCTGCCTTCCACGGCGATCGCCATCATCTGTAGCCCGGTGAGGTCGTGGTTCCGCGATACACATGATCGATCGCGATGTGGAAAGGCCGAGGTCCGCCATCCAGCCTGCTTACGGCCGGGTCTTCGCGATTTCCGGTTCCTTCTCGCGGTGATTGGGCGGCTCGAGGTGATGAAGCTCAAGATGAGTGCGCAGATTTTCGAAGGCTTCTTGCGGCGAGTCAGCGAATTGGAAGAGGTCAAGATCTCTGGGCGAGATGGTTCCGGCGTCGACCAGCGCTTCGAAGTTGACCACGCGGTTCCAATACTCTCTTCCGTAGATCACGACGCAAATCCGTTTTGCCAGCTTCTCCGTTTGTGCGAGGGTCAGCAGCTCGAACAATTCGTCGAAGGTGCCGAACCCGCCGGGGAAAACCACCAGCGCCTTGGCCAGGTACGCAAACCACAGCTTGCGCATGAAGAAGTAGTGGAACTCGAAGTTCAGCTCCGGCGTTATGTAGGTGTTGGGAATCTGTTCGAAGGGCAGATTGATGTTCATGCCGATCGACTTTCCGCCTGCTTCGCAGGCCCCGCGGTTCGCTGCCTCCATGATGCCGGGTCCCCCTCCGGTGCACACCACAAAGCGATGGCGCGCCTGGCTTAGAGTCTTCGTCCACTTCGTGAGCAGGAATGCAAGTTCGCGAGCATCTTCGTAGTAGCGCGCCATCTCAACGTCCGACTTCGCGCGGATCACTCGCTCCTGCTCGTCGAGCGGCGCCGGCTTTGCGGAGCCGGGCTTCTCCAGCAGCAGCAGTGCTTCCTCGGCGTCCGAGCGGCTATGAAATCGCGCCGAGCCAAAGAACACGATCGTGTCCTGGATGCGCTCCCGCCGAAACCGCGAGAGCGGCTCCTGGTATTCCGCCAGGATGCGCAGGAGGCGCCCATCAGGGCCGTCCAGAAACCTCTTGTTCTCATAGGCCAGCGGAGCGCGCTGGTTTTTCCGGGGAGAGTTGTCGTCTTTGTCTGTCATGCTGGCGTAGGAGCGCTATCCGGTTCGATGCAGCGCCCGAAAGTCGGGGAATTGCCGGTTCATGACGCCGTCTCGCGATATGAGAGTGCGTGGCTGATGCCTATCCAGAAGTCCACCAGCCCCAACCCCGTGATTGCGCCGCGAACGAAACCGTTCATCAGGAACTCGTGAAACGCCGGGTAGGTGGTACTGAGAGAGTTCTCCGTCCAGGCCCGAGTCCAGGGGCCCACCATAAGAACGATGCCCACCTCCAGACAGAAGAGCACGAAGACGACCAGCCAGATGCGGTGCATCCAGACTTGAGAGCGCGGAGGCTTTGCGGGCGGCGGTGGCATTACCAGCACCGGGCCGGCTTTCGTCGTATTGTGAGCTTCCCCCGGCAAATCCGAAAAGGCACTCATGATTAATTAATCAGATTCTACAAGGGCGCTGACGCCATAGGGCCCCTCGGCAGGCCCGGGGCAGGCTTTTCGGCTCGTCGCTGCGCTCCTCACTCAGGATGACACTGTAATTGGAGAGATATGCGACAGAGCGCGAAGAACACAGAAGGAATGCTTTCCTCCGTGTTCTCCGTGCCTCTGTGGTGAAGCTCCGGTTCTGACAGCCCGACGGCTGATAATTGACAACTGCTACAGAATCTCCTCGTTCCAGTTCTCCAGGTACTTCTTCACCTCGGCCATGAACTGGTCGGCTACGGCGCCGTCGATGATGCGGTGATCGTAGCCAATACTGAGGTGCATCATCGAGCGAATCGCGATCGAATCTGCGCCATCAGCGTCGGCCACAACAACCGGCTTCTTGACGATGCCGCCAACCCCCATGATCGCCACCTGCGGCTGATTGATGATCGGCATTCCGAATTTCGCGCCGAAGATGCCCGGGTTGGTGATGGTGAACGTGCCACCCTGTACCTCTTCCGGCTTCAGCTTCTTGGTGCGGGCGCGCTCGCCAAGATCGCTGATCGCCTTTTGCAGGCCGACAAAGCTGCGCTCTTCAGCGTTCTTCACCACCGGCACAATCAGTCCCCAATCGAGCGCCACGGCGATGCCCAGGTTGATCGAGGCGTGATAGCGGATGTTCTCGCCTTCGACCGACGAGTTGATGATCGGCCACTTGCGAATGCCGTGCACAGCCGCGCGCGCGAAGAATGGCGTATATGTGAGCTTGAGTCCGGTAGCCCTCTCGAATTCGTTACGCCGTCTTTCGCGTATCTTCACGATCCGGGTTACATCCACTTCGAAGACACCGTGCACATGCGCGCTGGTGCGCTTCGACATAATCATGTGCTCGGCAATTTTCTTGCGCATGACCGACATGGGCACGACTTCACCCGGCGTGACTCCACCTACCGGCTGCATCGGTCCGGTCTGGGCCGGCATGGCGGGAGCGGGCGTCGCAGGAGCCGAAGGTGCCGGGGGAGCATACGCTGGCTGCTGAGGAGCCGCAGGTTGCGCCGGGGCCGCCGCTCCGCCCTTGCCGTGTTTTGCGACGAAGGCTTCGATGTCTTCTTTCGTAATCCTGCCGCCGAGCCCAGTGCCCGGCACCTGCGCCAGATTGAGGTTGTTTTCCTTGGCGATCTTGCGTACCAGGGGACTGGAGCGAACGCGTCCTTGCTCGCCGGTTTCGCTCACTGCGCCCTGCTCCTGGCGCTCCATGCCTTCCTTTTCGTCTTCAGCCAGGTCACCCGGGATGGGCTCTTCGCCTGACGGAGGCTGCGCGGCCTGGGATTGCGTGGCTTGTGCCGCGCTCTGGGCGGGCGCTGTCTGGGCTGAGGGTGCTTGCTGTGCGGGTGCAGCGGCCGCGGCGTCGCCATCACCGGAAATCACACCGACAATCGTGTTCACCTGCACCGTATTGCCGGCCTGGACCTTGATCTCCTGCAACGTGCCCGAGGCGGGAGCGGGAATTTCGGCGTCCACTTTGTCGGTGGAGATTTCAAACAGCGGCTCGTCACGTTGCACTTTCTCGCCCGGCTGCTTCAGCCACTTGGTGATGGTTCCTTCAAAAATCGACTCGCCCATCTGGGGCATGACTACGTCTGTCGGCATGTTGTCCTTCCGGAGTTTTGATAGCTGGACTGGGGGAACTGACTGCAAACTTTTGATTATATCGGCTGCGGCGCATGATTCGCACCGCAACGTCAGCCAAGAAATCAGAATTGGCCAAGGTAGAAGCAGGATGATTCAGAGGATTAAGACCCCCATCGTGAGTTGGTTATGGGTGGCCGACTGGATGTTTCCTCCTGCATACTTCGTTCGAGGTATTCCCCTTGCCCCACATCGATCCCTGGCTCGCCCTCGGCGTCGCCGCCTCCACCGCCGCAACTGACGCCGTTTATGTGATGTTCAACGCCGCCGTTTCGTCGCGGCGCCGCCTTCCCGCAGCGACCTGGAGCAGCGTCTGGTATCTGCTCTCGGCGTTCGCCGTCATCAGCTATACGCGCAATTGGGTGTATGTCTGCTTTGCGGCGCTGGGCTCATGGATTGGCGCGTATATTTCCATGACGCTGTTGAAGAGGCCCGGAATGCACCCCGGCGATGTGGCCGAGTAATGATAACTAGAACCACGTGTACCCCACCATCAACTGGATCGACAGCTGCACGCCGGGATTGTAGTGTCCCGTCTCGGCGTTCGAAAGGTGGTGCAAGCGTATGGTCGTGTCGAAAGCCTGCCTGTGTCGCGTAAAGACATGCGCCCCGAGATCGAGTGCGGCGGTGAAGTTGAACTGGGAGGTGTCGCCGGGCGGAAATTTGTCGGGGCCAACGAGCATGCCGCCATCGAATCCGAAGTAGGGGACAAAGCGCTTGCTGATACGGGTGAAGTTCCAGCGCGGATCGACCGCCTCAATCCCGCCCATGTAGTAGGGTCGGCCGTTGACGAAGTACTCCACCACGGGAATGACGTTAAAGTCCCACTCCAGCGTGCCGCGCCGCCAACTCTCGCCGTGTTCGCCGGTGAGCACCCGACCCAGGTGAAACTCAACGCCCCAACTGCTGGGATAGCTTCCCCCCGGCGCGCCGGGGATCGACGGCGTGGCCCTGGTCGCGGTGCCGCCGTACACCTGAAAGCCGTAGCTCCAGGAAGGGTCGCGCAGCAGGCTCAACGCCATATGCGGCGCTTCTTGCGCAAGAGATGCGGGAGGCAGGGCGGCGGCAAGAAAAAGAAGTCGCAGAATCGTTTTCATCGAGCGGAGCAGTTTCAGCCGTGCTGCGGCTTAGATGCGCCGCGCCGACTACGGTTCTACAGAGTGGCCGCAGGGATATTCAGAACCAGCTATATCCCACCGTAAACTGGACGGCGCCGTTGATGCCCGGGTTCTTGTTTCCGATAGAAGCATTGGAAAGGTGATAGACCTTCAGCGCCAGATCGAGGGATCGGCGATCGGCACGAAAGACATGCGTGCCCAGTTCGAGGCCGCTGGTGAAGTTCACAACTGAGGTGTCGCCGGGAGGCAGGTTGTTGGTGCTGAAGACGATGCCGCCAACTGCGGCCAACCAGGGAGCGACTTTGCAATTGCTGGTGAAGTTCCACTTGGCGATAAACGGATTGATCGCCGCGGCGTACTGCGCGTTGCCGTTGTACCAGAACTCGTTGAGCGGGATAACGTCGACGTCCATCTCGAAAGAGCCGCGCAGAAAGTTGCTGCCGTGTTCGTTCGTCAGCACGCGGCCGAAGCGCACACCGGCGAGAAACGTCTGCGCGCTGGGCGTATTGGCGAACGACGTACTGCCGCCCAGGAAGACTCCCTTCGCCCACACCGGATGTCGAATCACGTCGACAGGACTATCGGTTGGCAGTTGGGCGAGGGCAGGGACACAAAACAGAGCGATGGCGCAGATAAATCGGGTGGCTGTCTTCATGTTTGGGCTGAGACAAACGATGAACAGTAACAGGAAGCGTTAGAGTAGGCAAATCGCGATTGTCAGTGCTCCAGGCTAGCGTCCAGCAGCACCCGATCTCTGAACTGGTACCCTCCTCGTCTATACAAGGTGGGCCGGAAGTCTTGTAATCTGGACAGGTAGTGGAATCTCCTCAGCGGCTCGTCGGCAATCTCATCTTCGTCCTGCTCATGGTCCTGACTGCGGCAGCGGGAGCAGCCTGCGGTCTCCTGCTGATTTATTCCAGCGATCTTCCTCAGGTAACGGCGCTGGAGCAGTACCGGCCGAGCACCATCACCCAGCTTTACGACGATCAGGACCGCGTCATTGGCCAGTTTGCGTTGCAGCGCCGTGTCATCGACAAGTACGAGGACTTCCCCAAGGTGCTGCGCGACGCCCTCATCTCGACCGAGGACAAGGAATTTGAGAGTCACTGGGGCGTCGATCCGTGGCGCGTCGCCGGAGCGGCGTATCGCGACCTGACCTCCGACAGCCGAGCCCAGGGTGCATCGACGTTGACCATGCAACTGGCGCGCAATCTCTTTCTTTCGCCCGATCGCAATTTCCGCCGCAAGATCCAGGAAGTGATGCTGTCGATCCAGATCGAGCGCCGCTTCACCAAGCCGCAGATTTTCACGCTGTACGCCAACCAGATTTACCTCGGCCACGGCGTCTACGGATTCGAAGCCGGCGCGAATTACTACTTCAGCAAGAAGGCCAAAGACCTGACGCTGGAGGAGGCGGCGGTGCTTGCGGGCCTGCCTAAGGCTCCCAACTACTATTCTCCCATCAACAATCCTGAGCGGTCGCTGCGCCGCCGTAATCTGGTGATTAACGCCATGCTCGAGGACGGCAAGATCACCGCCGAAGAAGCCGAGCGCGCGAAAGACTCTCCTCTGGTGACGCACGTTCAGAGCGAGAACAACAACATCGCCCCGTATTTTGTGGAGGAGATTCGGCAATACCTGGAGAAGAAGTACGGCACCGACGAGGTGCACGAGGGGGGACTGCGGGTGTACACGTCGCTTAACCTGGAGATGCAGCGCGCTGCGCAGCAGGCGGTGCTCGACGGGCTGGCAGCCTACGAGCGGCGACATGGGTGGAAGGGCAACCTGCTGAACGTCGTCGCTAACGGCGAGACGCTGGCGAGCTACCGTCATGTCGATTGGGACAGCGAGATCCGTCCGGGAAACTATGTTCATGCGCTGGTCACCGACGTTGCTCCGCAATATGCGACGGTGAAATTTGCCGGATACCAGGCGCTGCTGGGCCCCGCCGAGATCAAGTGGACACGTCGTGAGTCTCCGCAGGATTTCTTGACGCGTGGCGATGTTGTTTACGTGAAGGTAGAGGAGCTGAACGGGGCCCAGAGTCGCGTTTCCCTGGAGCAGGAGTCGGGCGTGCAAGGCGCTCTGCTGGCGCTCGACAATTCGACCGGCGACATCAAGGCCATGGTTGGCGGCCGCGACTTCGAGCAATCGAAGTTCAATCGTGCGACGCAGGCGATGCGGCAGGTGGGCTCGTCCTTCAAGCCATACATCTATACCGCTGCTATCGACGAAGGGCTTACGCCCGACGACACGGTGCTTGACGCTCCGGTGAGCTTTCCGACGCCTTCCGGCCCGTACACTCCCCACAATTACGATGGCAAGTTTGAAGGCGTGATCACCTTTCGCCACGCTTTGGCGGAGTCGCGCAACATTCCTGCGTTGAAAGTGACCGAACGGGTGGGCGGCATCAGGACGGTGATCGACTATGCTCGCAAGTTCGGCATCACAGCGCCGATGCCTGCCTATTTGCCGATCGCGCTGGGCGCCGCCGACATTACGTTGTTCGAGCAGACCGCAGCGTTCACCACGTTTCCCAACGATGGCGTACGGGTCGCACCGCGCTACATTCGCAAAGTCACCGATTACGATGGTCGCGTGCTGGAAGAAAATTATCCCGAGGTGAAGGACGTCATCAGTCCGCGCACGGCGCGAATCATGGTCAGCATGCTGCGCGAGGTAATACAGCACGGAACCGGCTACTCTGCCAGCAAGCTAAATCATCCCCTGGGAGGCAAGACCGGCACCACCAACGACTTCACGGATGCGTGGTTTGTCGGTTTCTCACCCTCGATTACCTGTGGCGTCTGGGTGGGCTTCGACGAAAAGAAGACGCTGGGCAACAAGGAAACCGGCGCCGCCGCGGCCCTGCCCATCTGGATCGACTTCATGCGGGTTGCTTTGCAGGGACGTGAGTCGGAGGACTTCGCCGCGCCTCCGCCAACCACCCCGAGCGCGCTGGCACAGAAAGTGGATACTGCCGCGCACGAGCCAACCGATTCGGAGTCGCACTGATGCGAAAATTCCTGACGTTCACGTTGCGACTGATGGTGCTGGTAATTGTCTTTCTGGTATCAGCACTGGTGGCCATGCGTTTCGCAATTCACGGCAGGCAGGTTGCCGTGCCGAAGCTAGTCGGCATGACGTCGGAGCGGGCACAGAAGGTGCTGGAGGCGCAGGGGCTGCTGCTGGACGACGCAGACCGGTTCTACAGCGCTGACGTTCCTGAAGGACGCATCATGTTGCAGGTGCCTTCCGCGGGCGAGCAGGTTCGCAGCGGCTGGCGGGTGCGTGCGGCCGAGAGCATGGGACCGCAGCGGGTCGTCATTCCCGATCTCATCGGGGGCAGTGAGCGCGCGGCCGAGATCAACATCCGCCGCCGCGGACTGGAGATGGGTACGGTGGCTTTGGCCACGATCAACGGCGCTACGCCTGATGAGATCGCCGCCCAGAGTCCACCGGCGAATGCCACCAATGTATCGTCGCCCAAGCTGAGCATTTTGGTGGCTTCTCCCGAGGAGCGAAAGTCGTTCGTGATGCCCGACCTGCGCGGACGCTCCGAGGACGACGTTATCAATGCCATCGTTGCGGCAGGACTGAGAGTCGGCAAAATCTCGACTCAGGAGAGCGATTCCAGCACTGCTACGGAGTTGGTACTTTCCGGTACGCGAGTGATAAGGACCGTACCTGCCGCCGGGCAGCGGATTTACGAAGGACAAAGCGTCAATCTGGAAGTCACGCGATAGACAATAGATCGGTCCGGCAGATATCGGCCGTTAAGATCCCATTGGCCCAGCTATTCTCCGTCGTCTCTCAGCAGATCCTGCAATTTAGGTTTGTGCTTTTCCTGGGATGGCTTGCGCTTGGTGTTGTCGGGTGCGGTGCGAGTCGGCGGAGGCGTGCCGAGGACCTTGCGAGCGGCAGCTTTGACCGCTTTGGCAGCCCGGAAAGGCTTCGGCTTGCGCTTCTTCGGGGCCATCATGCTCCGGAGCTAGCTGCGGCGCTATCGAGGTACTTGATCAGCAGTACTTCGTTCCCGATTTCGTTGTAGATCAGTTCATCCACCGTGCCCGCAGCCATCAACATCCCGAAGCCGCCGGGCCGCATGCCTTCGGCTTCTCGCTTGGCGATATGCGCCGCCGGGTTCGAAGGATCTGCGATGGCGGCGTGGTCGAGCGATTCGCGACGGAACCCCGCTCCAGGATCGCGAACATAGATCACCATGCTGCGCGCCGTGCGCACGACGGTGATCTCAACCACCTGCTCGGGATTGAAAGCCGCCCCGTGCTCCATGGCATTCAGCAGGATCTCGCGAAAAGCCTGGATGATCTCAACCCGAGTTTCCTCGGGCAGCTGAGAGCTCAGCTCCTTGGCGAAGTTTATGACCCGTTCGGCGGTGAGAAGCCGGCAATTCACCCGGATAGAAACCCACCCAGGTCTGGCGGAAAGGACATGAATGTCGTCGCGCCACTCACTGTCAGAGGCCGCTGCGCAGGCGAGGTTGGCAATCTCCGAAGCGTCAAACGGCGGAGTGAAACAGGCAAAAACCTTAGCTCGGAGAGCGGCAATGACCTCATCCGGCGTGCTGTGACGTGCCAGAACGATGCTCTTCACGCCTGGACGGATCGCCCGCATCTCCTCAAGCAAAGCGAGGTCCTCCTCCACCGTGCTCTCGGGGCTGGTCACGACCACGCCAAAGGACAGCATCCTCAGTTTGTGGAGAGCGTCTACGTGGCCGGCAGCATACTCGATCGGGAAATCCCAGCCGACCAGAGCATCGCCGATCTCCTTGCTCACTGGATTATCGCTTTGAATCACCAGGACGCGGCTCATCGGCTTGCTCCGTGCTAGTAGGTCAAGATCATGCTGGGTTGCTGTAACACGCAGGACTGGGTGCAGTTGGGATCCTGCGGCGGGGCCGGCATATTGGTCACGACAGAATCGTTCACGGTCTGGATGATGCTTACGCTGCCACTGGCTTTATTTGCGGTGTACACCTTGGTCGAACTTGGCTCTGACGTGATCCACACCGGGTCCTGGCCCACGGGTATGGTTTTTAAAACGCTATAGCTGGTGGCGCTGACGACGGTGACGTCGTTGGAAATCGAGTTCGCTGTGTAGAACCGCGTGCCGTCCGGCAGGGCGGTAACGCCTACCGGCTCGCTGCCGACGTTGACCGTGGCTAATGTGTTCAGCACAGGATTGTTATTCAGGTTTAAGTTGGAAAGATCAAAGACGGTCACGGAGTTGCTGCCGGTGTTGGTGACGTACAGCCGCAGGAGATGGCTGTCAATGTAGGCGAACGTGGGTGCGACTCCCAGCGCGATATTCATGACAACCTGATCGTTCACCGTGGCAATGATACTTAGACTGCCGGGATTTGTGCCGTCCCCTTTATTCACGACAAAGACGTAGCCGCCGTCAAGGCTGGGGATGACGAACACCGGATTCAGGCCCAACCCCATAGCCTGAGTAATCGTCGCTACCACGCTGCCAAAAAGGGGATCAAACACCGAGACGGTATTGTCGCCCTGGTTGGCAATGTAGATTTTAGTTGCGCTTGGAATCTGGGCGAATGAGACCGGATCTGGCCCCACGCAAGTCGTGCTCGTGGCGACCAGGGCGCTGGTATCGATCACGCTGACCGAGCCGGTGTTCGGGCAGTTCGCATTCGGCGATGAATTCAGCGCGTACATGGAGCCCGGTCTTGCCGTGGTGACGGCGATTGGCCTCGAGCCGACTGGCAGGTTTATCGTCGTGACCGCCGAAAACGTGGTGAAGGTGGTGAATTCGCTGACCGAATCAGACAGGCTGTTGGCTGTAAACAACGCTCCAGTGTTGCCGGCAAGAAAAGCCTCGGCCACGGCGCCGGTCCCTACCGGCTGGATTTCAAGATTGCTATCGCCGGAGACGTCGATTTGTAGCGCGCTGCTGTTGGCAGCGGGGTTGCTGCTTACCACGAAGGCAAAGTGCGCCATCTGTGGTGTACCGCCCTGCCCGATGATGGGATTCGCCACAGGGCGATACTGGTCGCCGCAGCCCAGTTCCAACCCCAACAGACACAGAACAGGGAAAAGATATCGCAGTCTACGCAAGGATCATTCCGTTCTCCCCGGAGCCAGGCCCGGGCACACTTCACAGGAAACCATTATTGTAATTGCCGCTGCCCCGATTGTCCTTGCTTTGCAAACCCGCCGAAGGTCCTCTTGTTGTTCCAGACGCAAGAAAGCCCTGCCGCAGGGACAGGGCTTGCCGGCGAACCTGAATCCAAAACCCTAGACGCTGAATGACGAACCACAACCGCAGGTGCTCTTAACGTTCGGGTTCTCAAACTTGAAACCGGCGCCTTCGAGCGTCTCGACGTAATCGACGACCGCACCCTTCAGGTACATCACCGAAGTGGCGTCCACGAAAACCTTGAGACCGTCGAAGTCAAAAGTCTTATCCATCATGCCGGCGCCGTTTTCGAACGACATCGAGTAGGAGAAACCGGAGCATCCGCCGCCTACCACTCCTACCCGCAGTCCGGCCGGAACCGGGTTCTGTTGCGCCATGATTTCCTTCACCTTGCTGATCGCCGTGGGGGTGAAGTTTACGGGCTTGTTGTCAACGGAAGGTGTGCTTGGAACGGTCGGTGTCGTAGTGGTTGTGGCCATCTCTCTCTCCTAGAAACTTGGGGGAATTATACCAAACCGCTGTGGACACGAGTCCCCTAGGTCCGGTTTACCCATACGTTTGATGTGCCGCCTTGCCTTCAGGTCGCATGGGAGGGAGCTGTCGGCTCCGGCAACTCTGAGCCGAGTCCCTGCTGTATAACCTTGTGGTCTCACAATTTGAGTTTGACGTTTGCCCCCGAGAGATATAATTGTTTGCCGTGAGGCCCCACGCCGGCGGGTAGCTCGTTGCGCCTAGGGGGGCCGGTTTGCTCGGAGCCGAGGTGGCAAATGTCTCTGATGACTCTGTTCATCATTTGGGCCGTGATAACGGCTGTGCTGGTCATTCTGCTTATCTACCGCAGCACCTTGAGCATGCACGAAGACGATCAGTTGTTCCTGGACGAAGCCAGTTCCAGCATGCGGATTGAGCAAGAGCAACTTCAGGCTCGCATGCAGAAACTTGCTCCTGTGGTTAAGATCTTCGGGGCTGCCTCCGGTGTGCTCATACTTGTGATCGCCGGTATGGCGATCTGGCAAAGGGTCAATCAGCCCTTCTAGGATTGGTGCGGGCACCCCTAGCGGGGTGCCCGAGCCCAGACTCTTCGAAACCCTTGGGGCTAATCAGTCCGATTTGTACTCGGGTCCCCCTTTACGCTCGTAGGAGACAGATATGAACCAGCAGGAAGAACGCAAGTGCGCCCACGAACCATGCGATTGCAATGTCGGGCCGGACGAAAAGTTTTGCAGCGACTTCTGCAAGGATGCGGGAAGCGAAGAAGTAGAAATCGCCTGCGACTGCGGCCACGCCCCCTGCTCGTAACTTACGCAGAGCCACTGGGGAGTTTCTTGGCAACTCCCGCGTCCGGCATAGGTGTGTCTGCCGCCAGGTCTGTCCCTGATAAAATCAAGCCATAGCAAACGATCCAATAAGCGATTCCGCCTCTCTGAAAAGGGGGCTTTGTCGCTTTTGGCGCGATCCTTTGCCAAGCGCTGGATGTGGGGAGCGCTTGTCGGTTGCGATTCAGAAAATGAAGCGCAACGGCCTATGACGCATCACGTAAGAAGGAACTCCAGATCATAGTCCGGTCTCTGACGACTTATTTCATGCCGGCTGAAGCCGCCGGCACTTGCGTTTACTATCGAGGTGAATGTGGCATTACCTAATCCCACGGTTTTGGAATTTCCTGCTGGTCCTGAAATTGTTGATGAGATCGGCAAGGAACAGAATGCTGAAACGGCAGAATGGATTGAAGCCTTTGACCAGGTAGTCGGGGAAGAGGGGAAAGCGCGGGGCACAGACTTGATCGACGCGCTGGTCAGGCACGCTCGCAAGAGCGGCGTCGACGTTCCCGTCAAGCTCAACACGCCTTATGTGAATACCATCCCCGTAGAAGAGGAAGAGTCATATCCGGGCGACCGTGCCCTGGAACGCCGCATCAAGAGCCTGATTCGCTGGAACGCGATGGCCATGGTGCACCGGCAGAACAAAGAAGATGCCGGAATCGGCGGCCACATCTCGACGTATTCTTCGCTGGCCACTCTGCTCGAAGTCGGGTTCAATCATTTCTTCCACGCCAGCTACGGAGATCAGCCCGGCGACCTCATCTATTTCCAGGGGCACTCCTCGACAGGTGTGTACGCGCGCGCCTTTCTGGAAGGCCGCCTGTCGCTGGAGCGGGTGCTGAATTACCGTCACGAACTGCGCGACACACCCGGACTGTCGTCCTATCCCCATCCCTGGCTCATGCCCGACTTCTGGCGCTTCCCGACTGTCTCCATGGGACTAGGCCCGTTGAACGCGCTCTATCAGGCACGCTTCATGCGCTACCTGGAAAACCGAGGCCTGATTGAGAAAACCGACCGCAAGGTTTGGGCGTTCATAGGAGACGGCGAGACCGACGAGCCCGAATCCATGGGCTCGCTCACCCTCGGCGCCCGCGAGAAGCTCGACAACCTCATCTTCGTCGTGAATTGCAACTTGCAGCGGCTGGATGGCCCAGTGCGCGGCAACGGCAAGATCGTCAACGAACTCGAAGCCGCCTTCCGCGGCGCGGGCTGGAACGTGATCAAGGTGTTGTGGGGTTCCGATTGGGACAAGCTGTTCGCCAAGGACCAGTCGGGCCTGCTGGTGAAGCGGTTTGAAGAGGTTGTCGACGGCGAGTTGCAAAGCTATAAAGCCCGTGGCGGGGCGTATATCCGCAAGGAGTTTTTCGGCAAGTATCCTGAACTGCTCAAGCTCGTTGAAGAGATGAGTGACGAGGAGCTGCATTATCTCAACCGGGGCGGGCACGATCCGCAGAAGGTTTACAACGCTTACAAGCGCGCGGTCGAGCACAAAGGCCAGCCGACGGTGATCCTGGCGCAGACGGTCAAGGGGTACGGACTGGGCTCTGCCGAGGCCCGCAACGCAACCCATCAGGAAAAGAAACTTGCCGACAAGGCTCTAACCGCGTTTCGCTCACGCTTCGACATCCCCATTCCTGAGGAGGCTGCAAAGAAAGGCGCGCTTTATCGCCCGCCCGACGACAGCCCCGAGATTCTTTACATGTGCGAGCAGCGCCGCCGCCTGGGTGGCACCATGCCCAGTCGTCATCCGGTCAAGAGCGACTTCAAAGCTCCGCCGTTGAGCGAGCTCGCTGAGTCGCTGGCCGGCTCCAAAGGCCGCGCGGTTTCAACCACCATGGGCTACGTCAGCATGCTGCGCCAGCTCATGAAGGATCCCGCGGTCGGCAAGTATGTCGTGCCCATCATTCCCGACGAAGGGCGCACTTTCGGCATGGAGTCGATCATTCGCCAGGTTGGTATTTACGCCAGCCAGGGGCAGCTCTACCGTCCGCACGATGTTGACATGTTGCTCTATTACCGCGAGGAGAAAGACGGCCAAATTCTGGAAGAGGGCATCACCGAGGCCGGCTCAATGGCGTCGATGACCGCGGCTGGAACGGCGTACTCCAACTATGGCGTGCCGACCATTCCGTTCTTCACCTACTACTCGATGTTCGGCTTCCAGCGCGTGGGCGACATGATCTGGGCCTTTGCCGACGCGCGCGGCCGCGGCTTTCTCGTCGGCGGCACTGCCGGTCGCACTACACTTGCCGGCGAGGGCTTGCAGCACCAGGACGGACACAGTCTGGTTCTTGCCAGCACTGTTCCCACCTGTCATGCCTACGATCCGGCTTACGTCTACGAGATTGCCGTGATTGTGCAAGACGGCATCCGGCGGATGTTCGAACAGAACGAAGACCGCTTCTACTACATCACCGCATACAACGAGGACTACCCGATGCCTGAGATGCCGCAAGGTGTGGAAGAAGGCATCCTGCGCGGCATCTACAGGTACAAGGTCGCTGAGCAGAAGGCGGTGATTCAACTCTTCGGCAGCGGCCCGATGCTGAACGAAGCGCTGAGGGCCCAGCAGATGCTGGCCGAGAAGTACGGCGTACATGCCGATGTGTGGAGCGTCACCAGCTACAACGAACTGCGGCGTGACGCGTTGGCGATTGAACGCTGGAACCGCCTGCATCCCGCCGAGCCCGAGAAACGGCCTTATGTCTTGCAGGCACTTGATGGAGCTGATGGCGCCATCATTGCAGCGACTGACTACATGAAGGTCGTTCCCGACCAGCTCGCTCCATGGCTGCCGGGCAGGTTGGTCTCGCTGGGCACCGATGGCTTCGGCCGTAGCGACAACCGCCAACACTTGCGCCGGCACTTCGAAGTCAACGCGGAATCAATTGCAGCGGCGGCTGTGTCGCGGCTCGCCCGCGAAGGCAAGTTCGACGCGCAACGCGCGCAGGCGGTCTTCGGAGAACTGGGCATCAACACGGAGAAGATCGACCCGGCGATCGCGTAGGTGGAGCCGGCAATCTTCGTCAGACTTGAAGGGACAGGCTTGTCCGTCCGTTTCCGATTCCTCTTCCTGCTTGTCATCACGAGCGCCAGATTTTGGCCCGAGGGATCTGCTCTCGGTTGCACCGCCACACTGCTGCCAAGGCAGAGGACCTCGCTGCGCCCGGGATGACAATTCAAAACCTCTTCCGGCAGTAGTTCTATATGGTACCGGCGCAGCAAAAGGCGCGTTCGTTCAGCAACCCTACGCCCGTCTCTCGATACCTGTCCCGGTCGGCAGACGGTAGACTACCAATTCGTCAGCATCGCTGGCACGATTCAAGTCCATGCCTGTCATAAATTCACGAGTGGTCCGGCTTACCGCTGCCAGCGTGGTTGCTGGGCTGCTGATCGGACTTGTGGGTGGCCTTTTCGAGCTGATGCTCGGGCTGGCAAACCGGCTGCGGGACGGAGCCGTCGCGTGGGCACATGGCTGGCCCTATATCGGGTGGCTTTTTCCTCTTGCGCTGATATCGATTGGAGCGGTCCTGGCCCGGTTGATGGTCCTGCGCTTTTCGCCGGAGGCAGCCGGCAGTGGCTTGCAACGGGTAGAGGCGGTATTTGCCGGTGAGGTTGAACCGGCAGGTCTCGCGATACTGCCGGTAAAGTTCTTCGGGGGTATCGTGGCAATCGGCTCGGGACTCGCCCTGGGCCGCGAAGGTCCCATGGCACAGATGGGCGCCTCGGTAGCAATGTTGACGTCGCGCTTTCTCATCCGCGACGACAGGGATGCGAAGGTGATCGATGCTGCCGGCGCAGGCGCTGGAATTGCTGTGGCTTTCAATGCTCCGATCGGCGGATCGATTTTCGTATTCGAAGAGCTGACGTCGAATTTCACGCCATGGCTGCTGGTTGCAACGCTAGCGGCGGCGTTGACGGCCGTCTGGACCATGCGGCTGATCATGGGCAACCACTTTGACTTTACCGTGCCTCAGATGAATCTTCTTCCTGTCTGGAGGCTCTGGCCCTTTCTCTTGTTGGGAGCGCTGCTGGGGATCGTGGGTGCTTCCTACAATCGGGTCATCGTTCGCCTGCTTCGCCTCACAGATCATCTCGGCCGCCTCAACTCGGTGCAGTGGGCTGCGCTGATCGGCGCCAGTATCGGGCTGATAGCGTGGTTCGCTCCCACCCTCGTCGGCGGCGGCGACAACCTGACCCAATCCGTACTCTCAGGTAGCTACGCGCTCCCGGCTTTGGCGGCCATCTTTGTGCTGCGCTTTTTTCTCGGTCCGTGGTCTTATGCCGCGGGAACGCCCGGAGGTTTGTTCGCTCCCATGCTGGTGCTGGGAGCTTCGTTCGGCGCCCTCTTTGGGCAAGTGATGAGTCACCTCTACCCTGGCCTTGGCGTCAGCGCAGTTGCGTGCGCGGTTGTCGGGATGGCGACGCTGTTTTCGGCATGTGTTCGCGCCCCGCTGACGGGAATTGTGTTGACCGTGGAAATGACCGGTCGCGGCGACCTGACGCTTGGGCTGCTGGGCGGTTCGCTGGCCGCCATGGTGGTTGCGATGTTGCTAAACAGTGAACCGATCTACGACAGTCTAAAGCGGCAGATGCTGGAGCGGCAGGCCTTGGCCGAACGAATGTCCGCAAGAGCGGGCACTGCCGCGCCTACCGGGTGACGCGACAGTCATCGGGCAAACAGCGGGTTTGCTGGCATCACGAGAGTCTCTAAGTTTGTCATCACGAGCACAGCGAGGGATCTGTTCTCCGTGTCCCCACCCGAAACTATTCAGGGAATACGATTCGCACTGCCGGCGAGAACAGATCCCTCGGCCGAAGCGGCCTCGTGATGACAATCGCGGACTCTGAGCTAAATCGTCTCCAACTCCCGCACCGTCCGCTCGCTCTCCACATTCCCGGTGTTCAGCGTGGTCTTCGGCTCGAGCAGCATGATGTGCGTCTCTTCGTCGGCTGAGGGAAGATGTTCCACGCCCCGCGGGATGATGATGAACTCACCAGGCTGAATCATGAATTCGCGTTCGCTGCCGTTCTCGCGCACCCGCATGCGCAGCGCGCCTTTGACTACGTAGAACAGCTCGTCTTCGGCATCGTGGTTATGCCAGACGAACTCGCCCTGAAGCTTCACCAGCTTGACGTAGGAATCGTTGATCTCGCCCACGATCTTGGGGCTGTAGTGATCGGTGAAGAGGGACAGCTTATGCGCGAGATTGACTTTTTCCACGATGGCTCCAGTGGAGAAAGCGTATCAGCTCGTGCCCGTCTGGATGTACGCGCGCAGCGTCTCCGCTTCGCCGGAGGTTTCGTCCACCTTCTGCCGTAGCAAGTCCCGCAACGACAGGAAGCCAACCAGCGTAGCCCCGTCACATACCGGCAGGTGCCGCACCGCGTATTCCTGCATCATCGCCATTGCGTCATGGCAGGTCGCGGTAGGAGGTACGGTGTGAACGTCTGTGGTCATCACCTCAGAGATACGGGTCGTCATGGGATCGCGGGCCTCGGTGACCACCCGCTTCATGATGTCGCGCTCGGAGAAGATGCCCACCAGCTTGGCGCCGTCAAGCACGGGCACAGCGCCGACATTGCACTGCACCATGTAGTTGGCAGCTTCAAAGACAGTCTGCTCCGGTTGAACGTAGTGGATGGTGCGGTTGCTCAACAGATCGCGAATGATCGCCATAGCTACCCCCTGAGAAGCATCGCCGGACGAGCACGCCGGCGCCTTCCGTTTGTACACATCTGAAGCAGTAGCCTTGGCCAGGTTGCCTGCCCATTTCACATTGCTTGGCAGAGCAGCGGCCGACGTCGCCCCAGGAAAACGGACGCAAGTATATGCCCTGGGATCCCAGGCTGTGAAGCGTAAATCGCAAGCTGCCGGGCAGGAGCCGGCCCTCTTGGCCTGTTGGCCTCAGGCCGGCGACGCGCGATGGTATGCTCGATGGTTTCAGCAACCCACCTGAGGGAGCCTGGGATGTCGAACGGATTGCAGGGACGGAACGTCGTGGTGTTTGGGGTAGCCAATAAACGCAGCATCGCCTGGGCCATCGCTCAGCAGATGCAGGCAGCGGGAGCGCAACTGGCGATTACGTATCAGAACGAGCGCCTCAAGCAGGAGGCCGACGGCCTGATTGCCGCCCTTCCGAACTCGCAGGCCTTTCAATGCGACGTCTCCCGGGACGAAGAAATCGAGCAACTCTTTGAGCAACTGAAGCAGCGCTACGGAAAGCTCGATGCTCTGGTGCACAGCGTCGCCTACGCTCCTGCCGAAGCTCTCAAAGACGAATTCGTCAACACCAGCCGCGAGGCGTTTCGAATCGCGCTCGATACCAGCGCCTACTCGTTGGTCGCGGTTGCGCGAGCGGCCGCGCCGCTGATGACCGAGGGCGGCAGCATACTCACGATGACCTACTATGGCGCCGAGAAGGTGGTGCCGAAGTACAACGTTATGGGCGTGGCCAAGGCCGCGCTGGAGGCGTGTGTTCGTTATCTCGCCTACGATCTCGGCAAGCAGAAGATTCGGGTGAATGCCATCTCCGCCGGACCGATCAAGACGCTGGCAGCGCGCGGTATCGGCAACCTGGGCGAGATGCTGAAGACGCAGGCGGAGCGCTCTCCGTTGCAGCGCAACATCGATGTGAACGAAGTCGCAGCGACCGCAGTGTTCCTCGCCGGCGACGGCGCGACCGGCATCACCGGCGAAACCATCTACGTCGATTGCGGGTATAACATCATGGGATTCTGAAGAACGTGGCTAGTGGTTGGTGAATAGTGGATAGCAAAGAGCAGACACATACAGTAAAGGGAAAACAGCCTCCTCCAAGGGATGGTTGGGCGGCTGCATTCGCTTCTTGTAACACCGATGACGATCCGCTGCTCCTCGAACCAATGGAAAATGAATTCGACACTACCGAGTGGGAGTGGTAACTGCTAACTACCGATCGTCCTTCGCTAATTGCTAGCTGCTAATTGCTAATTGCTCTCTACCGCCCATACCGCATGTGCTCTTTCAAAATGCAGCGGTCCATCACAACAAAGATCCCTGCCTCTCGCGCCTTTTCCGCCGCTGCCTCGTGGATAACCCCTTCCTGCATCCAGATCGCCGGCACCTTGAGCTGAATCGCCTGATCGACGATCTCAGGCACCGCTTCCGGTCGGCGAAAGATGTTCACGATGTCGATCTTCTCCGGTACATCAAGCAGAGTCCTGTAGGCCTTCTCGCCCAAAGAGTCCGGCACATTCGGATTGACGGGAATAATGCGATATCCCTGCGACTGCATATAGTTGGACACGCCGTAGCTCGGACGAATAGGGCTGTCGGTCAGGCCGACGACGGCGATGGTCTTGGAGTTTCTCAGAAGATCGGCAACGCGCTCTGCTTCGGGTGCGGACAAGGCTGCTCCTCGGTTTCTGTGCTGCTAATCGAACTACTTCTTCAGTCTAAGTTGCCGGATGGTTCGCTTGGGGTCGGCCAGCAGCCCGGAATAATGCTCCAGTTCCGTTACCGCGCGATCCAGGTCGTCGAGCAGGGGCTTCAGTAGATGGGTCACACCGCCCGCGCGATACTCGCGCACCAGTGAGCGGTAATACCAGAGGACCTTGGCCTTCGGCGCCGAGAAGCGGTCGAATGCCGATTCGCCACTCTGCCGCAGGTCGCGCAGAATAGCCCGCGTGTTGTAGAGCTTGTCCGCCGCCGAGACGAAGCGCGTCTCCGCATCTTCCTTGCGCACGCGGTGCAGATACCGCAGCTTTCGCGGATACCACTTCGGCTTGGGCTTGTCCTCATCGCCGTACGAATCGGTACATCCGTCGACCACCTTCGCCACCCGGTGCCCGAACAGCTGCTCGATGGTGTGCAGCATGGCGCGTCCGCCGTGGTCTTCGGCGGCATCGTGCAATAGCGCCGCGATGCCCAAGTCTTCGTCGCCGCCGTAGTCCAGCACGATGGAAGCCACCCCCAGCAAATGGGAGAGGTATGGAATACCGCTGCGTTTGCGGTCCTGATTGCGATGTACCTGAGCGGCGAACAGCAGAGCATGATCGAAGCGCGTGGAGAGCGGCGCGAACGGCTTCGATGTGGGTCTACCCTGTGAGCTTCTCATGATTTTGCGAGTGCCCAACAGAATATCGGAAATCACCTGAGGGCGAAACGTTTCTCTACCACAGAGGCACGGAGATACAAAGCAGAACCAACCTCAAAGAAGGCTGTCCGGCTTCCTTCGTCAGGGCCTTGTGCCTCCCCCCGACGAATTGCAGACAAAACACAACTTCAATTGCGTAAATCCCTCTGTGCCTCGGTGTCTCTGTGGTCTATCAATGGCCTGCTGAGCCGCACTCGTCGCAGCCTTTGCCGCGCAGTCCCTGTACCCCTTCACGTGCGATGATCGGGACCATGACGAGCGCCGCGGCGGGGTCGGCCCACCACCAGCCCAGCAGCCAGCTCAGGGCAAGGCCCAACAGCAGAATGCCGGATAGATAGGCGCAGAAATCGGCTTGCCGCGAGTCGGAATGCAGGGCATTGCTACCTAATTGTTCCGCCACCTTTCGTTTGGCGCGGCCGAGTAGGGGCATGACCAGGACAGCGGCACAGGCAATTGCCACACCGGGAATGCTTCGCTCGGGAACCGAGCGTAACCAGAGCGCACGGCCAGACTCAATCGCCACATACCCTGCGAGTAGCAGGAAGCAAACCCCGACCAGACGATGCGCTTTTTGCTCGGCGATTTCCCGGCGCTCCGCGGCAATATGCGGCTGCAATCGCCACAGCAGGATCAGCGCCGAGGCGACCTCAATCACCGAATCAAGTCCGAACCCAAGCAGCGCGACGCTGCCCGCCACGATCCCCGAGAACAGGGCGACAGCTGCTTCCAGCGCGTTCCAGGCGATCGTCAGGTATTCCAGTCGCCTACCCCGGACGATGGCATCGGACAGGCCAGCGCTGGAGCTGGCCGCGTGATCTGCGATGATCGATCTCACTCCGACGAGTATAGGCCGAGATCTGCACGGAACCGCGGTGCCGTGGCACACCGCGGAGAGTCGCGCGGGGGTATTGCTAAAAGCTAAAGTCTGGTAATAAGTAGCTGGTTACTTGCGAATCAGTCGAGCCTCACCAGGAAGACGCCGCCTTCTTTGACGTGTGTCTTGCTCGCGACCTCTTGCGCCACGTGTTTATCGTCACCTGGGGGACGCAGGCGTACCCATTCGCCCGTGGGCCCGGTGAATTCGATGACCTGCGCATTCTGGTAGTGGTCCTGCAGCTTCTCCTTTAGCTTTCGGGCCTCGTGTTGGCTTTGGAAGGCGCCGATCTGCACGCACCAGCGGCCGCCTTCGAAGATCGGCGCCGGAGCCGAGAGTACTTCAATTTTGACCGTTGCCGTTCCGGGACGCCACACGTCAACCGCCTTCGCCGCCGCCAGCGACAGGTCGATGACGCGATCTTCGATGAAGGGCCCGCGATCGGTGATGCGCACCACGACCGAGTGCTTCGTGCTTTCGTTGGTCACGCGTATCACCGAATTCATTGGCAATGTACGGTGCGCTGCGGTCAATGCGTTCTGATCGAAAATCTCGCCGTTGGCTCCCTTGCGGTTGTGGTACGGCGGTCCATACCAGCTTGCAAGACCCGTCTCGACATAAATCGGCTTGTGATGCTTGGAGGTCTCGGTGGTGGGGGCGGGAGGCTTCGTGTTTGCTTCCGTGGTCGCCGCTGTGCTCGGAGTAACCGTGGGTGGAGGAGGGATGTTCCTCGCAGTCTTCTTATGCCCGCAGCCGGAGAGCAGGAGGATTCCCCCGGCGGTCCCGATAAGAAGAGTGGCTCTGAACAATTTCAGCCCAGCGCGGAAGCGCTGGGTAGAGTTCGCCAGATGGCCAGCGAGTTCCTTCAGGGACGGCACAAAAGCAGGTCCTTCGCTTCGCTCAGGATGACAACCCAAATAAGCGGCGCTATCTGGCACGTGCCTCATGGCGTGTGCGGTGCACGCCAAAATTATCCCTGGTTCTGTTTCTTGGCGTCCATGTAATTGGCAAACTCTTTCAGCTTGTCGGCCGCAACATGCAGGCCCTTGCTCGAGTTCTCGCGAATCAGCGGCACCACCTCGTCGTTGATGTACTCGATGAGGGCCTGCGTCTGCTGCTCGATCTGCTTCGAGGCATCTCCCAGTATGTTGTCGAGCCGTTCCCCCGCCGTCTGGAAAGGACGGCGATCGTTCGTGTTCTGCGCATTCACTGTGGACCACCTTGTGTAGCGGGAATCGCTGAGCACTGCGATTATCGGGCGATTCGCCTACGCCGGTCAATTGGCGAGGAGGATGCCGGGAAGGACTCACTACGGAGGCACGGAAAACACGCTGTTCGCTCTTCGCCGTTCGCCTTTCGCCAGAGTTGCTCAACCCGTGTGCAGACTTTCTTCTAGTCTGGCGAAGAGCGAAAGGCGAAAAGCGAAGAGCCCAGCTTCCTCCGCGCCTCCGTGGTGAATCTTCTGCCGCGCAATTAAACTGAATACTTACCATGTCAGCCAAACCTATAGGTTCCGAAGTCCGTTCCATGTTTCTGCGCTTCTTCGAGCTGAAGGGGCACAAGATCGTCCACTCGTCCTCGCTGGTTCCGCACAACGACCCCACGCTGCTGTTTACCAACGCTGGCATGAACCAGTTCAAGGATGTCTTTCTCGGCATCGAGAAGCGCGATTACGCGCGCGCCACCACCTCGCAGAAATGCGTGCGCGCCGGCGGCAAGCACAACGATCTGGAGAACGTCGGCTTCACCAATCGCCACCATACCTTCTTCGAGATGCTGGGCAATTTCAGCTTCGGCGACTACTTCAAGAAAGACGCCATCGCCTATGCCTGGGAACTGGTGACCTCGCGCGAGTGGTTCGGCATTGATTCAGAAAAGTTGTACGTGACCATCTTTGAAGGAGCTGACATTCCCGGTGCTGATATTCCGCGCGACAAAGAGGCGGAACAGTTTTGGCTGGACGTCGGTGTCCCCAAAGACCGTATATTCGCGATGGGGATGAAGGAGAATTTCTGGCAAATGGGCGACACTGGCCCGTGCGGCCCGTGCAGCGAGATCCACTACGACATGGGGCCCCCCGCGAGCGATGCCGGACACACCGACTGCCAGTTCGGCTGCGAATGCGGCCGCTACGTCGAGATCTGGAACCTTGTCTTCATGCAGTACAACCGCGAAGCGGGAACGACCCCAGGAGTTGGTTCATGGTCGAAATTTAGCTTGTTGCCGAAGCCGTCGATTGATACCGGAGCGGGCCTGGAGCGCGTGACCGCCGTGCTGCAGGGCGTGATCTCGAACTACGACACGGACTTGTTTGTGCCGCTGATTAAGCGGGCAGCTGAGCTGACAGGTGTTTCCGTCGACGAAGAGATGAAGCGCGAGGACGTCGAAGAGCAGCATCACCAGGCGGCGTCGCTGCGCGTCATCGCCGACCACGCGCGCGCCGCAACGTTCCTCATCTCCGACGGCGTGCTGCCCTCGAATGAAGGCCGCGGGTATGTGCTGCGCAAGATCATTCGTCGCGCGATTCGGCACGGACGCTTGTTGGGACAGGAGAAGCCGTTTCTGTTTGAGATGGTGTTTGCGGTTCGCGACATGATGAAAGACGCGTATCCGGAGTTGACTGATTCGGCCGAGCGCGTCGCGACAGGCTTGCGAACGGAAGAAGAGCAGTTCGGTAGGGCAGTCGGGATCGCGTTCAGGGAACTGCAGGCAGCCAAGTTTCAACGACAACTGATTGAGACGAATAAGCTGTTCGTGGAATTGAAGAAGACGCACCCAGAAGCCCACGCCGAGGCTATCAGGGTTCGGGACAATTCGCCTGAAGCACTTTTTCAGTGCTTGCAAGTGCATCTTAATCCGGAGTCTTATGAGAATTTCAAAGAGCGGTGGGACAAGATTAGTTGTATGGGCATCACTGGTGAACAAGCATTTCGCTTGTATGACACCTTCGGTTTGCCCCTCGACTTCATGCTGGAGGATGCTCGCGATCAGGGGCTAACGTTCGACATGGAGGGGTTCGAACGTGCTTTGCAAGCGCAGCGCGAACGCGCCCGTGATTCCTGGAAGGGTGGCGCCAAGGCCACGGCCAGCCCGGTTTACCAATCTCTCCCGCGAACCGAGTTCGAAGGCTATCGCCAGACGTTATCCACCGGATGCGAGGTGCTGGCCATCATCAAGCCGCAGAATGGCACTGGCATCGGCGCGCAGGAGCTTAAGCCTGGTGAGCGCGGCGAGATCGTGCTCGACCACACTCCGTTCTACGCCGAGGCCGGAGGCCAGGTCGGCGACGTTGGCTGGCTCTACGCCGACGATCACAACACCTTGGTCGCCGATGTCGAGGGCGTCAGCTATCCCGTGCAGGGCGTGCGCGCGCATAGAGTTGTCGCCAAGCAAACGATTCATGTCGGCGACAAAGTCGACGCCAAAGTCAACGACGAGGTTCGCCGCGCTACCATGCGCAACCACACCGGCACGCACCTGCTGCACGCTGCTTTGCGCGAGGTGTTGGGCACGCATGTGAAGCAGGCAGGCTCGCTGGTCGATCCTGGGCATCTGCGCTTCGACTTTTCACACTTCGCCTCGCTGGCCGATGAAGAGTTGCAGGACATCGAAGACCTCGCCAACCGCGAAGTGCTGCGCAACGACCGCGTCGAGGTTATCGAAGACGTACCGATCGATGTGGCCATCAACGAATACAAGGCGATGGCTCTGTTCGGCGAGAAGTACGGCGACCGCGTGCGCGTCATCCGCATCGGCGATTTCTCCACCGAGCTGTGCGGCGGCACGCACACCGCTGCAACCGGCGAGATCGGGCTCATCAAGGTTCTGAAAGAGGGCAGCGTCTCCAGTGGCGTGCGCCGTCTGGAAGCTGTGACCGGCGAAGGCTCGCTACGCCACTTCCGCAAGGATCATCAGCTGGAAAACGTTGTCGCTACGCTGGTTCGTGGGGGCGACGATCAATCTCCTGCCGAAGCGCTGAAGCACGAGCTCGAACGCCGAGAAGAAGAACTCAAGAAGCTCCGCAAGGAACTTGATCAGGTCCGCATGAAGTCGGCGGCCTCGTCGGTTTCCTCGGCGACAGAGAACGTGCGCGAAGTAAAAGGCGTCAAGGTCCTGGCCACGCGCGCCGACAATCTCGATCGCCCGCAACTCCGCACGCTCATCGACAACCTGCGCAACAAGCTCGGCTCAGGCGTGGTGGTGCTGGGCTCGGTACAGGACGGCCGCGTCGCGCTCATCGTCGGCGTCACCAAAGACCTGACCTCGCGCGTGCAGGCGGGCAAGATCATTGCCGAAGTCGCGAAGAAAGTCGGTGGCTCGGGTGGCGGTCGTCCCGACATGGCCGAGGCCGGAGGCAAAGATCCCGCGGCACTCGATTCCGCTCTGGCCTCAAGCTACGACGTGGTGAGCGCGATGTTGGGGTGAAGAAAGAAGCTCACTTGAGTCGAGCGGCGAACCACATTGCAAACCTTCTGTTTCTCGGTGCCTTCGTGCCTCTGTGGTGAATTGAGATACTCCGTGCCTCCGTGGTGAATTGGGATTTTCTCAGTGCTCTCCTCATCAGGCCTGCCGGTTTGTGTCAGGGCACGGCTTCAGCCGTGCTGCACCCGATCTGATTTTTGATTTGTCATCCCGAGTGGACTTCAGTCCGCGAGGGACCTGCTTTTTGTGCCGTCCCTGAAGGGACTCGGGTTTAATAATGCAGCCTACCAAGGACTCACGTCCTGGGCTAGAAATTGTTTCGTCCTTCGGACGAGTGTCTGAGCTGTACCAAGACCTCTGTCAACTGGTATTGCTGTGCGACAAGGACTCGGCCTGGAACCCCCAGGGTCTCTGTGCCTCTGTGGTGAAGTGAAGTTCTCCGTGCCCTCCGTGCCTCCGTGGTGAGATCTCTTCGCATTTCTACTCCCCGAAGTACTTCTGAAAGATCGGCGTGGCATCCGGTACTTCCTCAATTCGCCAATAGCGCGTACCCGGCACGCGCGTCATGCGGATACGAATCTCCGTCATGTCCAAGGGATTGGGCTGCGGCAATCCCGAGACGATCACGTCGGCCTGGTCGCCATGCGCTTCCGAGCGAACCACATGAAGCCCGGAGAAGTTGTGTACGTCGATCGCCTTGAACCCTGTTGAGCCGGTAAGGATGCCATTACCGCTCAGGAGGAGCCGGATCGCATTGCGCACTCCGATCTGCGCCCAGCCATCGAAGCGCGGCGCCACCTTCTGCAACAACTCGATCCGGCTCTCGGTAAACGGGAAGGGATCGTCTTGGAACTTTCTGGTGTACTTCGCCACCAGCACATCGGTCAGCGGCCGGGCGATGTCGCCCGAGATACGCTCCTCGTCAACGTACTTGGCCGCCTCGCCGTAGTTCTTCGACTTCACGGCCTTGCCGAGTTGGGAGAGAGAATATTCCGGCGTGCCCGTGTAGCGGTGCCACCTGAGCGCAGCCGCTGCGCCCACCAAAGCGACTACCGCGAGAAAGAACCCCGCTCTCCACCACAGTTCGGCCCGCGTTGCTCGGCGAGGGCGCTGATAGGTCTCGTACCACATCTCAGAAGCATACGGTGTCCGAGCAACGGTTCACCACGGAGGCCACAGAGTTCACAGCGAAAATCTCAAATTCACCACAGAAGCGCGGAGACACCGGAATGATCAGTTCACCACAGAGACACAGAGGCAGAGAGGGAGATAGGTCGGAAGGTCACTTTGAATCGAGAGTCTTGGCGCCGCTATGAAGGTCCGTCGGTCCGAAACGCATCTATGCTTAATTTTCTCGGGGTCCCTGTGCCTCTGTGGTGAATTGGTGTCCTCCGTGTCCTCAGTGGTAAGACCTTCTTCGCAGTTTGCCAGCAAGAATCGGGGTGAGGCCGACTTCCAGCCGTTGTACGATGGTCTTTGCTACGGGATTCAGACTGCCTCACGAGTCCGAGAAACAGTGAATCCTGGCAATGTGGCTAACCGTCTAAAAATAACAAGGTGGTTATTATGGCGACCGTGGAAACTCCCTTCCTGCAAACCGTGCGCGGAGATCTTGTGGCTCGGCGTGAGCGGCTGGAAAGCGTCATGGAACGCAACGACTCCGAGCAGCTCACCGAGCTGCTGGCGCAGGTGGACCAGGCGCTGGAACGAATTGACAACGGCACGCTGGGTGTTTGTATGGTGTGCCACGGCGTGGTGGAAGAAGACCGGATCCTGCGCGATCCCCTGACGTCGGTTTGCCTCGATTGCCTCACGCCCAACCAGCAACGTGCGCTGGAGTACGACCTGGAGTTGGCTGCCCGCATCCAGAACGGGCTGCTGCCGGCACCCGACATTTCGATTCCGGGATGGGAGGTGGCCTATCACTACCGTCCCGCCGGAGTTGTGGGTGGCGACTACTGTGACGTGATCCCCGACGATCGCGGCGGGCTGTACTTCATCATCGCGGACGTGGCCGGAAAAGGTGTGGCGGCTGCCATGCTCACCGCCAACTTGCGAGCCGTGATGCGTGCCCTGGTTCCGCTCAACCTGCCGCTGGAGAAGATGCTATCGCAGGCAAACCGTTTGTTCTGCGAAAGCAAGCTGCCCATGCAGTACGCCACTCTGGTTGTGGGCCACAGCTCGGCGAGCGGCAATCTGGACCTGGTCAATGCCGGACATTTGCCTGCGCTAATTCTGCGCGGATCGCAAGTCGAATGCTTTGATAGCAACGATCTGCCGCTCGGCCTGTTCTGCGATCAGCAGTTTACGGTGGTGCGGACCCGGCTCAGCCCGCAACAGACGCTGGTTGTGTTTACCGACGGCGTTAGTGAAGCCGAGAATCCGGCAGGCGAAGAGTACGGTACCGCGGCGCTTCGAACGCTGTTACAGCAGAACGGCCTTTGCTGCCCGGAGACGCTGGTCAAAGCTTGCCGCGAGAACGTCGAGCAGTTCCGCGCCGGCGGTGAGCGCGCGGATGATGAGACACTGCTGGCGATTCAGTATGCGGGCGGAGCGAACGCGGCAGTGATGCAATGAAATGTTTTCCCAACGCGTCATTTCCGATTTTCGCGCGGAATTTCGTGGCGCTAGCAAACTTCAGGTCCCTCGGCTGCGCTCGGGATGACACCTCGGACCACTGACGCCTGACAACTGATTTGTGCCGGAGAAGGGACTCGAACGTGAGGCGTTTTGGCGGCGCTAGTTGACAGGAGTGAAGAAAGTTCGCAGGCTTAGTTAGTTCTTAACTGACAACCGACAACTGATAGCTGACAACTGCTTTTGGTGCCGAAGAAGGGACTCGAACCCCCACACCCTTGCGGGTACATGGACCTGAACCATGCGCGTCTGCCAATTCCGCCACTTCGGCACGGGAAGGCTGCGAGTGAACACTCGCTGTTCAGGAAGCATTTTCAGTTTACAGAAGCAGCTTGCGCCTAGCAACTGCCCACCTCATGCATGGCCGGCTGCCGTCGTTTTTTTTGTCATCACGAGCGCCTTGCGCGAGGGATCTGTTCTTGGTTGGCAGTGCTAAGATGCTCGACTAACGCAACTTCGCGGGCATCGCCAGCAAGAACAGATCCCTCGCTGCGCTCGTGATGACAAATCCAAACGGGCAGGAGTAATAAATAAGCCTCTATAATTTCCTCATGACTCTATCCCAACAGGTCCAAAAAGACATGGTCGATGCCATGCGCAAGAAAGAAGAGCTGCGGCTGTCCACCTTGCGCATGATGAAGGCCGCGCTCAAGAACAAAGAGATCGACAAGCGCGCGCCGCTCGACGAGAAAGAAGAGCTGCAGGTTTTCAGCACCATGATCAAGCAGCGCAAGGACTCTATCGAAGCGTTTGAAAAAGGCAACCGCCACGAGCTGGCCCAGAAAGAAGCTGAAGAGATCGTCATCATTGAGACTTACATGCCCAAGTCGGTGGGCGAAGAAGAGATCGCGGCCGCGGTCAAAGCCACCATCGCTGAAATGGGTTCTCCCACAATGAAAGACATGGGCGCCGTAATGAAGAACGTGATGGCGAAGTTCGAGGGCGCTCGGGTTGACGGAAAAGTTGTAAGCGAGATGGTGAAGAAGGAACTAGCAGCGAGCAGTTAGCAATTAGCCAAAAGCCAAGGGCCAAAAGCCGGACACCCATGGTCATTCACGTTCTCTACCTCGGCCGGATTCCCTACAGCACAGCGAACGAACTCCAACGCACGCTGCTCACTCTGCGCAAGGCCGGGAGCATCGAGAACACGCTGCTGCTGCTGGAGCACCCGCCGGTCATCACCCTGGGCCGCAACGCGCGACTGGAGAATGTTCTGGCATCGCCCGAGTTTCTCGCGCGGCGCGGCGTCGAGTTGTTTGAGATCGATCGCGGCGGTGACGTGACCTTCCACGGGCCCGGGCAGCTCGTCGCGTATCCCATCTTCGATCTGCGCAGCTTCGAGCCGAAGGTTGGCGCGGTGGAGTTTGTGCGGCGGCTGGAAGAGGTCCTGATCCGGGTTTGCAGCGACCACGGAATCGGGGCCCAACGCATCAAAGGCCTGACTGGCGTCTGGACCTACGCCCTGCCCAACAAACCTGAGGCCAAGATCGCTGCCATCGGGGTACACATCTCGCGCGCAGTCACCACCCACGGCTTCGCGCTGAACGTCAGCATCGACCTCGACTTCTTCTCGCTGATTGTTCCCTGCGGCATCACCGACAAAGCTGTCACATCGATGGAGCGCGAAACCGGCCACCAGCTCTCGCTAGAAGAAGTGGCAACTTCGGCCTCGCGCAACTTCGGTCGCGTGTTTAACACCCAGATGCTGTGGCTGGAGTCACTCGACGATCTGCTGGGTTCTTCTGCCGCCGCAACACCTGCCAGCGCCGAACCCGGTCCGGCGAACCAGGACACGCCCGCGCGTCCGCCGAAGGAGTTGAGAGAACTGTTGGGCGACGGCACGGAATTGGCTTAACCCCGATGTTGAATCGGCGCAGGTAACACGATCCGCGTTCTCCGCGCTGGTCCGCGGTCGCCTTCGGCTTTACTTCCGCACGTAGCTCACCCGCCAAATGGAGTTCGAGCCGTCGTCGCTGACCAGGAGCGAGCCGTCAGGAGCAACCGCGACCCCGACTGGGCGTCCCCAGACTTGCCCGTTCGGAAGCACGAATCCGGTCAGAAAATCTTGATACTCGCCGGTTGCATGGCCAGTTTGATGCAACGGAACGCGGATGACCTCGTAGCCGACACGCGGGTCGCGGTTCCACGATCCATGCTGCGACGAAAAGATGTCGCCCTGATACTCCGCTGGAAACTGCTTGCCCTCGTAGAACGCCAACTGCAACGACGCGTTGTGCGCCTGGATGAGCACGTCGGGCACGATGACCCTTGACTTCAACTCGGGATGTGCGCCCTTCAGCCGTGGCTCGGGATTGCCGCCAATATAGAAATAGGGCCACCCGTAGAAGCCGCCTTCCTGAACGTGGGTGATGTAGTCGGGCACCAGATTGTTGCCCAAGCCATCGCGTTCATTGGCCGAGCACCACAGCTCGCCGGTCTTCGGATCGATCGCCAGGCCCCCGCCCGCGTTCCGGATTCCCGAGGCATAAACACGCATGTTCTTGCCATCAGGATCTATGACCAGAATGTCCGCGGTGTTCTTCTCTTTAGGGTGAGTGTCGGGATCATCGATGTTCGAATCAGAGCCTACGCCCACGAAGAGCCGCTTACCGTCTTGCGAGAAGACGAGGTCGCGTGTCCAGTGATAGTCGCCACCTGGAAGATCGGCGATCTTCTCAGGACTGCCGCTAGCTTTCAGGTCACCGTTTTTGTAGGCGAAGCGAACGATGGAGTCCGTGTTCCCAATATAGATGTACGTCGGATTCGGACCCGGCGGATAGAACGCAATGCCGTAGGGCCGATTGAGTCCGCTGACAAAGGTCTCCGTCTGTTTCGGCCGACCGTCGGCGGTAATACCGCGAAAGACCTTGATGTCTCCGCCGTGGCTCTCCGCGACAAAAATGTCGCCGTTCGGCGCGGTGGCCATTCTGCGCGGCTCATTCAGGCCGGTAGCGAAGAGCTCGACCTTGAATCCCGGAGGCGCAAGCGGCAGAACGTTTGCCGGCCGGTCTATCACGACTGGCCCGTTGACCGCCGATTTGGTCGCAAACGGAGCGGGCAAGTCGCTCGCCGTTATCTTGTGGGTAGCGCCTGGCTTCTCGTAGCGGTAATCGGTAAAAGGGGCCTGCGGAGAGGCAGTGTTCTTGCCCTTGCTCTGCGCCGAAGCGCAGGCGATGAATACCGCCGCGGAAGAAAGTGTAATCAGAAATGCGGTGCCAATCTTACCCATGCGCCTTCCTCAATCCATGGTGCAGTGATTTTCTGAGTCGAAACAGGAACCATCCAGTATTGGATGTTGGCCGTGTGGCAGCGAATCTTTCGCGTTCCTCAACTGTCGAGTTCGTGCGATTAACAAACTGATTTCCCGATTTCTGCATCTCTCTATTAGCGGAATCCGGCATTTTTTTCAAAACCAACCTGAAGATATGCGAACGGTGCAAGCGGGCCGTCAAACCGAACATGGCTCAAGGGCAGAGTTTTACCAGCAGTTGGCGAGAGCGTTTAAGCGCACTCAAGAACCTTCCGCCGGTGCTGAACATTGTGTGGCGCTCGGGCCGGGGCGTGGTCACGGCGGGGCTCTTGCTGCGCGTGCTCACCTCATTGCAGCCGATTGCTTTGCTGGCCGTCGGCAAGTTCATCATCGACAACATCTACCAGGTTTTGGCGAAGCACCAGCCGGTGCCGCGACTGTTGTGGTGGCTGGTAGCGGCTGAGTTCGCCATTGCCGTGCTGGGGAACATTCTCACCCGCGCCACCGACTACACAGATTCGTTGCTGGCCGACAAGTACATGCGGCACGTCGGCATCGAGGTGATGCGCCACGCCGCCGAGCTTGATCTGACCGCCTATGAAGATCCGCTGTTCTACGACCGGCTGGAGCGCGCCCGGGTGCAGGCGACCGATCGCCTGGCGATGATCCAGATGCTGGGTCGGCTGGTGCAGCAGGTATTGACCACGATCACGCTCTCCATCTCCATCATTTACTTCTCGCCCTGGCTGTTGCTGCTGCTTATCGCCGGTGTTCTGCCCGCGTTCGTCGGTGAGACTCACTTTGCGTTTCTGGGATATGCCAAGAACTTCCGCCAGACTACGGCCCGGCGGCAACTGGATTACCTGCGCGTGCTGGGCGGCAGCAAAGAAGCGGCCAAGGAGCTGAAGCTGTTTCGCCTTAGCGGGTTTCTGACGGACCGCTTCACCCGGCTATCGGATGAAATCTATGAAGAGAATGTCGCCCTCTCGCGTCGCAAGCTGATTGCGGGTGCGTTGCTGTCGATCATCGGTACGCTGGGTTATTACTCGGCCTACATCTACGTCATCTGGCGGACGGTCACGGGCGCGCTTACGCTGGGCACGCTCACCCTGCTTTCTGGAGCGATCCTGCAAGCGAGCAGCAATATCCAGCAGATTTTTTCGACGCTCTCAGGGGTTGCCGATCAGGCGTTGTTTCTCACCGATCTGCTCGCGTTCTTCGAAATGCAGCCGACGATACGCTCGAAGCCGAACGCGTTGCCGGCGCCCAGGCCCATCATGCGCGGCTTCGAGTTCCGCAATGTTTCCTTCTCGTATCCCGGCAGTGAGCGCCGCATCCTGCGCAACCTGAATTTCACGCTCAGTCCCGGCGATCGGGTCGCGCTGATCGGCGAGAACGGCGAAGGCAAAACCACCATCGTGAAGCTGATCACGCGCCTCTACGACCCAACAGAAGGGCAGATCCTGCTCGATGGGATTGACCTGCGCGAGTACGACCTCGACGATTTGTATCGCGAGATCGGGGTTATCTTCCAGGACTTCATGCGCTACGAGATGACCGCGCGCGAGAACATCGCGACCGGACGCATCGAAGCATTGGAGGCACGGCACGAGATCGAACTTGCGGCCCACAAATCACTGGCGGACGACGTGATCGCGAAATTGCCGTTGCAGTATGAGCAGCAACTGGGGCGGCGCTTCGAGACTGGGGTCGACCTCTCAGGCGGCGAATGGCAAAAGCTGGCCCTGGCTCGGGCGTACCTGCGCGACGCGCAACTGCTGATACTCGACGAACCGACGGCTGCACTCGACGCGCGCAGTGAGTTCGAAGTGTTCGAACGCTTCGCCGAGCTTACCGAAGGGAAGATGGCGCTGTTCATCTCGCATCGCTTTTCTACCGTACGCATGGCCGACCGCATCGTCGTGCTCGCGGGCGGACGAATCGCGGAAGAAGGCAGCCACCAGCAGCTCGTCGCTCTCGGTGGACGCTACGCGGAGATGTTCGAATTGCAGGCTGCAAGCTATCGCTGACCATGATCGACACTAACCATCGCGACGTTGTGCAGGAACTGCCGAACCCCGAGCCGACCACGGCCACGACCGAGGAATCGGATCGCGAGATAGCGGCTCGCGGCCGCGAGTTGTCACGGCAGCTGACCTGGATGCCGGCGCTGAAAGAGTCGGACCATTTCGCTAAGCGTTTTGCGGCCGTCTCTCAGGTGCTGGATACGGTGCTTGCAACGGCTGAGAGGACACCGGCAGACGATCTCGCCGCTTCGGAAGACCTGCAATGGCTTCACGATAATGCCCGCCTGCCGCGAGCGACTCAGGCTACGTTTCAGCGAGACCCGTCGACCCTTCGGCGTGCTCCTCACGCGCGTGACGGCCAGGGCGCGTCGATGCCGCGCGTGCTGGCCATGGCAAAGGACTATCTTCGCGTGGCGAAGTATCAGTATTCCGACCACAGCCTCAGTCTCTACGTCCATGCCTTTCAGGAGGCAGTGCCGCTCAACATGCAAGAGCTTTGGCTGCTGCTTCCGGCGCTGCAACTGGTTTTGCTGGAAGAGATCGCCGCCCGCGGGGAGAAACTTATCAGCCAGGTCGGCGAGACGCAGCAAATGGGTGTGCTTATCACCAGCCTTCGCGGGGTGAACGAAGCGCCGTGGAAGGAACTGCTGGAGCCGCTCATCGTCTTCGATCGTGTGCTGGCTGCCGATCCAGCCAAAGCCTATCTCCGGATGGACTATGCCAGCCGCGAGATCTACCGCAATACAGTTGCCGAATATGCCCAGCACTCCGACTGCTCGGAGCTGGAGATTGCGCAGTTGGCGCTGCGACTGGCGATCGAGTCACAAAAGCATCAGCACACCAATCCCCGGGCAAGCCTTGCGCCGCGCGCACGTCGGCTATTACCTCATTGGCGAGGGCGCCGAGGAGCTTCGCCAGCGCGCTGATGTGAGCTTGCCCTGGAAGCAGCGCGTCCAGAATTTCCTGCGCCGTCATCCGGATGAGTTTTACCTGGGCGGAATCGAAGCCCTCACTCTGTTGATCGTCATTGCGATCATGACGCCGGTCTACGGGCTGTTCAGCAGCTTCTGGGGACGAATCTTCGGCATTCTCGTGCTGCTGTTGCCGGCAAGCCAAAGTGCAGTCGAGGTGATGAACTACCTGACTAACTCGCTGCTGCAACCGCGGCTGCTTCCCAAGCTCGACTTCTCCAATGGTGTCCCCGACGACTGCCTGACGATGGTGGTCATCCCCACCCTGCTGCTGAATGAGAAGCAAGTGCGAAAGCTGGTGGATCACCTGGAGGTTCGGTATCTGGGAAACTCCGGCCCCAACCTGCACTACGCCCTTCTCAGCGACATGCCCGACTCGGAGGAGCAACCAAACGAAGCTAATCCGTTGGTCGATCTTGCCGGAGGCCTGATTGAAAAGCTCAACAGCAAGTACGCCCACGAGGGTGCGGGGCCCTTTGCGTTATTACATCGGCATCGCATTTACAACCCGCGCGAAGGGGTGTGGATGGGATGGGAGCGCAAGCGCGGCAAGCTGCTCGACTTCAACCGCCTGATCCGAGGCGAGTACGACAGCTTTCCAGTGAAAGCCGGCGATGTCTCTGTGCTGCCGCGAATCCGCTACGTCATCACCCTGGACTCCGACACGGAATTGCCTCGCGGCACGGCCCATCGGCTGGTGGGGGCGATGGCCCATCCTCTGAACCGGGCGATCGTCGACCCGGAAAGCAACATCGTCGTTGCGGGATATGGGATATTGCAGCCCCGAGTCGGTATCAGCGTGCAGAGTGCGTCGCAGTCGCGGCTGGCGAGCATCTACTCCGGCCAAACCGGTTTTGACATCTACACGCGTGCGATCTCCGACGTGTATCAGGACCTGAATGGTGAAGGTATTTTCACCGGCAAAGGCATCTACGAAGTGGATACGTTGCACCACGTCCTGGAGCATCGCTTCCCACGGAATGCCTTGCTCAGCCACGACCTCATTGAGGGGGCTTACGCGCGCGCAGGACTGGTCAGCGATATCGAGGTCATCGACGACTATCCGTCACACTACAGCGCTTACAATCGCCGCAAGCACCGTTGGCTGCGCGGGGATTGGCAAATCGCGAGCTGGCTGCTCGGCAAAGTCCCTGACGAAGCTGGCCGCCGGGTACCGAATCCCATTTCGTTTCTCTCGCGCTGGAAGATTCTCGACAACTTGCGGCGGAGCCTGGTGGAAGCCGGCACGTTTCTGTTGTTCTTCCTGGGCTGGACCGTTCTGCCCGGCAAGCCGTTGTATTGGACGCTGGTCGCGATTGCAATTCTGTTTGTGCCTCCGTGGTTTCAGCTAGCATTCGCCATCCCGCGCTCGCTGGTGTCGCTGAGTGCGGCTCCGGTACGCGACGCACTGGTGTCACTCGGCTCCGCTACCGTGGGCATCTTCCTTACGCTTACCTTCATCGCCCACCAGGCGCTGCTTTCGGCCGATGCGGTGTTGCGGACGTGGTACCGGCGCGCGGTGTCGCGCGAACGCCTGCTGGAGTGGGAGACCGCTGCGGAGGCGGAGGCCGCGGACAAAAAGAGTGCAGTGGATGTCCTGCTCAACTGGACGCCCGCCCTATCGCTGGTGGTGGGCATCGCAGTTTACTTCATGCGCCCACGGGCAATTTACGTTGCGCTTCCGATACTGGTTTTATGGGCCTGTGCCAAGCCGCTGTCGCTTTGGTTGAATCGCTCACCGCGAGCGGAGCGCCGCCCAACCTCGCGCAGCGACAAGCTCTTTCTGCGGAAGTCGGCCTTGCACACCTGGCGATACTTTGCCGAATTCTCCAACGAAGAGCACAACTGGCTGGTTCCCGATTACGTCCGCGAGACGCCGCCATTCGTCGCCGCTCGCATCTCGCCGACCAACCTTGGCTTCCTTCTCAACGTGCGGCAGGTTGCGTGTGAGCTGGGCTACCTCACCGTTCCCGCGTTCGTTGAGCAGACAAAGCGGACGATGGCGACGGCACTTCAACTGCCTCGGCAGCGGGGCCACTTCTTCAACTGGTACGATACGCGCACGCTCGAGCCGGACCGTCCGCGCTTCATCTCGACCGTAGACAGCGGCAATCTGGTGGCGTCGCTCCTCACGTTGGAGCAAGGCGCACGGGCCCTGCTGAACCGTCCTCTGCTCGATCCGGCCCTCTTCGATGGATACGCTGACCACCTGTGCGCGCTGGCGGAGATGAAGCTGCTCCCGAAACGGGTGGTGGCAAAGTTTGAGGACGGACACGATCGCTGGCTCGATCATCTGTTGGAGGGAGTCGAACTTCCGGCGATCCCTGACGGCATCGCACGCGCCGAAGACGCGCGTTGGTTCCATTCCCGAACTCGTGAACTGTCAGAGCAAGTGCGCGACGCGGTTGCCGGCATGATGCCCTGGCTGCTGCCGGAATTCGCCGCCCTGCGGGCAAATCCGGCGCTCGGCAATCTGGGGTGGTGCGAAGACCTGACCCTGGAGAAGTTGCCTCCGTGCATCGATCTGCTGCATGCCAAGCTGCTGCTCGCGCATGGCGGACGAAACGCTGTCGAAGAGGCCGCCCTTCGCGACCGCTTGCGTTCTATGCTGCCTGCGGCAAAATCGCGCGCCCAGCGCCTGATCAAGGACCTGCGACAAATTGCGACCGATGCCGAGCGGCTGGTGCAGGAGATGGATTTCCGCTTCCTCTACGATCGGCGACGTAAGCTGCTCTCTATCGGATCGGACGCCGAGAGTGGCAAGGTGCATGCCGCTTGCTATGACCTGCTGGCGTCGGAAGCGCGTATCGCTGCATTTCTTGCGGTGGCGAACGATCACATCCCGCAGGAGAGCTGGTTTCAGCTGGGACGCAGCCAGACGGTCGATAGCGGACACGCGACCCTGATTTCGTGGACGGGAACCATGTTCGAGTACCTGCTGCCTGCCGTCTGGATGCGGTGGTATCCCGAGACGCTGTTGCAGCGGAGTATGGAGGCCGCCGTCGCGATCCAGCAAGCGTATGCCGCCGAGCACCGCGTTCCGTGGGGCGTCTCCGAGTGCGCATTTGCGGTTCAGGATGAAAACGGCGTGTACGGCTATCGGGCATTCGGCGTACCCGCACTGGCGGTGCAACAGGAAGAAGAGCGCATGGTCGTCGCCCCGTATGCGACCATGCTGGCGCTCGATGTGGATCCGGAAGCAGCGATCAGAAACCTGCGCTGGATGAATCGTAAGGGCTTGCTCGGTCGTTACGGTTTTTACGAGGCCATCGATTTCAGCGGTGAACGTAGGACGCCGCCGCGAACGATCGCCGTCGTGCGGCAATGGATGGCGCACCACCAGGGAATGAGCCTGCTGGCGGTCGCAAACTTCCTGCGCCGGGGGGTTGTGCGCAACTGGTTCCATTCGGATGCGCGCGTGCAAGCGACCGAGTTGTTACTGCAAGAGCGTCCGATACGGCATCGCGTGCGCGGAGCGCAGGCCAAGCGGCGCACCCGCAAAGAGACTGCCGCGGCGGCCGAGAGGCCCAGGAGTGCCATAGCTGCTTAACGATTTCAAATGAAGTTGCCGCCCTGTCCATTAGCGGACACCGGGTGCAGCTTCCGGACGAGCCCCAATCTTCCCACCTCCCCAGACCACTGAAAAAACAGCCGCTTAGATTTCCTCGGTTGGCATTTGATCTGCACTAATGGCAGATGAATGACAGAACCGAATCCCAAAGCGAGAGTCCTGATCGCCGAAGACCAGGAGCACGTGCGAGAGGCGCTGGCAATGCTGCTGCGCGGCGATGGCTATGAGGTCGAGCTGTGCTCGTCGCCGCAGGAGGCAGTCTCGGCTGCCAGACGGCAAATGCCCGAAATTACATTGCTCGACATGAACTACCACCGCGACAGCACCTCGGGGATTGAAGGCCTTGAGCTTATCGAGTGTCTGCGCAAGCTGGAGAGCACGCTTCCGATCATCGCGCTGACGGGCTGGGGCAACGTCGAGCTTGCGGTGAGAGCAATGCATGCCGGCGCCAACGACTTCATCGAAAAGCCCTGGCGCAACCAGACGTTGTTGGAAAAGGTGAACCTGCTTACGGTGCGGGCTCGTGATGCGCGCTCCTCGCAGAAGATCTCCGAATTTGAACGCGAGGATGCGCAGAAGCTGCAGACTCGGATTGTGCCTCCGCGGCATCTGATTGCAGGCGATGTCGAAGTCTACGGTGAGAGCCTGCCGGCCGGCGTTGTCGGTGGCGACTACTTCGGCGTGTGGCAGCCGACGCCGGATTCTGTGCACCTCTGCATCGCCGACGTCTCCGGCAAAGGAACGCCGGGAGCGCTAATCGCGGCGATGCTGTACGCCTCGGTCAGCACGTTGTCATCGTCGGGAAGCAGCCCCGACCTGATCCTGCGCGAGGTCGAACATCTGTTGCAGGAACAACTCAAGGACGGCCACTATCTCACCATCGTGTACGCCGCTTTGGACCTTAAATCTCACTCTCTGGGATATGTAAACGCCGGCCATTGTCCCCCAATCGTTCTTCGTGCCGACGGCAAGGTGGAATATCTGGAGGCCACGCGAACCGTACTCGGACTTGGCATTGGGGGAGAGTTCGATGTGCACAAGGTCAGGCTGAACCGGGGAGACCGCCTTGCCTTCTATACTGACGGCATCACTGAGGCCGCCAACGGGCAGGCATCTGAGTTTGGCAGCGATGGCCTGCTTGAGGCGCTGTTGAGCGCGAGTGCGCTTGAGCCAAGGGAGCAATATCAGGCGATTCTCGAGCGAGTGCGCACGCACGCCAACGAAAAGCTCGCGGATGATGCCACACTGATTCTCGCCTCGCTCGGCTCACAGGCGGGTACATCGCAGCGTCGCGAACTTGCCTGACAAGCGCGAAGACTGTCCTGCCGCTTACCCTTGAAACTTGCGACTCGAAACTTGAAACTGTGATGGATGCGGCGCGACTTCGACGTTCTTGTGCTCGGTGGCGGTGCCGCCGGGCTGATGTGCGCCATCGAAGCCGGCAAGCGCGGCCGCCGCGTGGCCGTGCTGGAGCGCGCTGAACGAATCGGCAAAAAGATCCTCATCTCCGGCGGCGGGCGCTGCAACTTCACCAACCTGCACTGCCGCCCTGAGAATTTCATCTCCGCCAATCCGCACTTCTGCAAATCAGCCCTGGCGCGCTACACGCCGGAAGATTTCATTGCTCTGGTTCGCAAACATGGCATTGCCTATCACGAGAAGAAGCTGGGGCAGCTCTTCTGCGATGGTTCGGCACGCGAAATCGTAGCGATGCTCGAGCAGGAGTGCGCCTGGGCGGGCGTTGAGATTTGCACGGGTGTAAAGATCACCGAAGTGCGTCGCGACGACGGATTCGAAGTTTTGGCCGCAGCGGTGACGTTTCACGCGGCCGTGCTGGTCGTTGCCACCGGTGGGCTTTCGATACCAAAAATCGGCGCAACATCATTCGGCTACGATCTGGCGCGGCAGTTCGGCCTGAAGATTCAGCCATGCAAGCCGGCGCTGGTACCTTTACTCTTCGACGCTGATGACCGGCAGCATTACAGTGAGCTAGCCGGAATTTCCACCGAAGTCATCGCAGCGAGCGACGGTCGGCACTTTCGCGAAAAGCTGCTGTTCACGCATCGTGGCCTCAGTGGCCCCGCGATTCTTCAAATTTCTTCCCACTGGCGGCCGGGAAGCGCGATCGTGCTCAACCTCGCACCGGACTCCGATCCGCTGGCGGCAATTCGCGCGTCGACCTCTCACCGTAGCACCACGGCGCTTCGCAACGCGCTGCGGTCCGGGCTGCCAAGCCGCTTCGCGGACCGCTGGCTCGAACTGCACGCTCCAGCCGGCTTCACCAACGCTTCGCTCGACGAACTCAGCAAGGCGCTTCATGCATGGTCGATCACGCCCGCCGGCACGGAAGGCTACGAAAAGGCCGAGGTCACCGCCGGAGGCGTGGACACCGATGAACTCTCAGCCAAGACCATGGAGTCGAGCAGGGTGCCGGGCCTGTACTTCATCGGGGAAGTGGTCGATGTCACCGGACATCTCGGCGGCTTCAACTTTCAGTGGGCATGGTCCTCGGGGTACGCGGCCGGACAAGCAGTGTAATCTCAGCTGCGGCTGGTTCGTTGTAAACTGCTAAGACTTCCCTTGGGCAAATCCTGAAGCGGGGACTCGTGAGCAGCACAGCGGATACCATCGTCCAAATCAGCGGGCTGAAGAAGGTTTACCCCGGAAAAGTGCCGGTCGAGGCGGTAAAGGGCATCGACCTGGAGGTGCGCCGGGGCGAGCTCTTCGGATTGCTCGGCCCCAACGGCGCGGGGAAGACAACGACCATCAGCATCTGCACCACACGTGCGCTGCCCACCGGTGGAGCGGTTCGCATCGCCGGCATCGATGTCGTGGCGCATCCAGCCGAAGCGCGCCGCTACATGGGGGTGGTCACCCAGTTCAATACTCTCGACCGGCAATGTACGGTTTTCGAGAACGTCTACTTCCACTGCCGCTACTTCGGGATGAGTCACGCTCAGTCCACCGCCAAGGCGCATGAGTTGATCGACCTGTTCAAGCTCACCGAGCGCGAGAAGTCGAACGTGGCGCAGCTCTCCGGCGGCCTGGCACAGAGGGTACAGATTGCGCGCGCCATTGCGCACGAGCCGCAGGTGCTGTTTCTTGACGAGCCCAGTGCCGGCCTCGATCCCCAAACACGTCTGGCATTGTGGGACATCATTCGTATACTCCGACAACATGGGATAACCATCGTTCTTACGACCCACTACATGGAAGAAGCCGACGCGCTTTGCGAGCGAGTGGCCATCATCGACCACGGCAAAATCCTGGTATGCGACGAGCCGGGCAAGCTGAAGAGCAGCGTGGGTGCGCAGAAAGTGTTCGAGCTGCACCTGCAAAATGCGCGGACCGACGGCTTGGCAGAGCGGCTGCGGCAAGTCCCGGGAATCATTGGGGTGGAAAGCGCGATTGACGGCCTGCGCCTGTTTACTAACGGCCGCGGTGGGTTGCTGCCAGAAATCGTAAGTATTGCTGGGGATGGCTTACAGGATGTGAAAGTCAGCGAAACCAGCCTTGAGACGGTCTTCATCAAGCTGACAGGAAGGGAATTGCGTGACTGATTCCGGACTGAAGTGGCGCGCCTTCTGGGGACTGTTTCTGCGCGACCTAACGGTGCTGCGACGGCAACTGGTCGCTTTCATCATTCGCACGGTGATGAACCCGCTGTTGTTCGTCTTCGTGTTCACCTATCTCTTTCCCAAGATCGGCCAGGGCTTTCAAAGTAGCGCCGGCGCCAGCTTCGGAACGCTGATCTTGCCGGGACTGCTGGCGATCGGCATCTTCATCCAGGGAATCATGGCTACCGCGCTGCCGCTCTCCATGGAGATTGGGGCGACTCGCGAAATCCACGATCGCGTGATGTCGCCGCTCCCGGTGAGCTGGGTGGCAATGCAGAAGATCGTTTTCAGTGCGCTGCAAAGCATTCTGGCTGCTTTGGTCATCTTCCCGCTGGTGTACTTCATCCCGGTCAACCCGGTTGAGATTCACGTTTTCAGCTGGCCCATGTTGATCGCCGTTGTGCTGCTTGCCAGCTTGGTTTCGGGCGCCGTCGGCCTTACGATTGGGACCTCGGTTCAGCCGCAACATATCGCGCTGATGTTCGGCATCATCGTAGTGCCGGTCACCTTCCTCGGGTGCGTGTATTACCCGTGGGCGATGATGCACAATGTGCGCTGGCTTCAGATCCTGGTGCTGATCAATCCCGTGGTCTACATGAGCGAGGGCTTGCGCACCACGCTGACGCCGTCACTGCCGCACATGCCCGCATGGGTCACAATCATTGCGCTGAGCATCAGCCTTGCCGTACTGAGTTGGGTAGGGATGAAGGGCTTTCTGCGCAGAGTGCTGAGCTGATCCGTGGATTTGCGATAATGAAGGAGCGCACGGGCGTGCGTCGATGTGGGGCCGTAGCTCAATTGGATAGAGCATCAGCCTTCTAAGCTGAGGGTTGCTGGTTCGATCCCAGCCGGCCCTACCATGTCACGACGGTTCATCGCGCGAAGAGGTCCCTCGTCCGCCGTGGCGGACTCGGGATTTCGGCACGCGGCTCCCGTTGCACTCACGCCGCGTAAACGCCTCAAGCTCGATCCCAGCCGGCCCTACCATGTCGATGGCGCTAACGGATCGCAAACGGGTTGAACACAGGGACAGCGAAGTGTCTAAAATCCCCTTCGTTCCGGGTGGCGACGATCAAACCGTAAATGCGAGCAGTGGCTGCGATCATGCCATCTTCCGTCAGTTGGTCGGACTTGCCATTCATCAAGCGCGCCCATTCGCGGAAGCAAATGGCATCCATTGGTAGCAGCTGAGAATTTCCTTGCAACTGATCTACCCAGCCTTCGATCTCACTAGCCTTGGTTGGATCTTGCCGGCGGGTTCGCTCAACTCCCGCCTGTAACTTACCTAGAGTTACCGTCGAGATATACGCCTGCTCATGCTGTAGTCCCGAGACCCATGCCACCACCGAGCCGTGCGGTCTCGGCTTACGTAACTCTGAAACCACGTTGGTGTCGAGGAGGTAACGCTTCATCGAAAGTTCGGGGGACGGCGTCTACGCAGGCCTCCACGCGCCGGCACAATATTTTCGAATCGAGGTCCGTCCCCAAGCAGAAGCTCCTTGAGACTAGGACGGGACGCCTGCTTCAGTCGCCGCCACTCGTCGATTGGAACCAGAACCGCGGCCTCTACACCTCGTCGTGTGACTATCTGAGGGCCCTTCTTTAGAGTCGTGTCGAGCAGTTCGCTAAACCGCGCTTTCGCATCCTGTACCTGCCAATTGGCCATTCTCAAGCTCCCATCTCAAGAATAATATGACTAGTCATCTGACTAGACTATTTTACCATTTCGACGACCTTACGCGAGAAGGTTGGACTTGGGGATTGCGGGACGTGACGCCTCAAAGTTCGATCCCAGCCGGCCACACCACCTCCGTCGCATTAAGACACCGGAACAACGCTGACCTGCCGCGCGTGGCACTCGCGTACGGCGTCGCCGCAACTCCGGTAGCGCAAGTCTCTCGTCAGGCATGCATCCACTCCAATCAATTCTCCCTTGCTGCATGCCACCCGGAAGGAATCGGCTGGCGCTCCGTTGGCGGCAGCAAACTCCTGCTCAATCTCTTTGGGACTGGCCTGGGCGGCTTGCGCCGGGTGTTGGTACTCGTCCGGAACCTTCAGATTTCCAAATGCCCGCTGAACTTGCGAGAAATACTCCCGGGAGCTTAGTCCGCTACAGGTGCCATGCGTAGACCACTCGTGCTGGATCAATCCGCGCGCGGGCATGATGGGCAGCATCTGCCGAACGACGTCGTTGGCGACTGGAGGTGCGGTCGTGCAGCTTACCGGATAGGTACTGTCATCGTTCTGCGGCCACAGCCCATGGACGACGAACCCATAATGTCGCGAGGGATCGCATTCGCTCGCGCTTTTACTGTCTTCGTGGCTGGCGCAGAACTCCGGAGCCCACGACAGCGCCAGCACGTAGAAGTCGAACCTGCTGGTGCTTGGGCCGGCGTCGATCGTCGCCTCAGGTCCAGGCTCGGGGTGATTGGCGGCCGAGGCAGCACCCGAACTGTGATGCGGCTGAGGCGACGGGCTCCGAAACGGTTCTGAATTGCGAGGCGGTTCCAGGGACGTTACCTGATTGCGGCTGCACGCGCTCAACGCCAGCACCGCCAGCACAAACAGCGCACACCCGCCTGACACGTACCTCTTCACTACAAGCCTTGCCATTGTGCCTCTCACTTCACAAATTCCGGTTGCTTGCCTTCGGTCCATGGATCATAGGTCTGCGCAAAGATCTCGCGGTCCGCGATCGTGGGATGCGACCATAACCAGAGCTCCGCGAACTTGCCGACGTAAGGATAATCGAGCGAACGTTCGCCGAGGATCTGGAACGACTCTGCGGCGGTGCGGCCCGAGTCCGGCACCAGGCCGTGAATCACCTCCAGCCCATATTGGTCAGCCTGATGTTCGAAGTGGCGCGAGATGGCATTGAAGGCGGGATCTCCGAGAAACGAGAGCACGTAGAAGATCAGAAGCAGCATGGGGGCAGAGGCGAAGTCGCTCAAGCCGCGAAGACCCCAAGCGGTTCCGTTGCGCCGCATAAGCCAATTGGCGATCCTGTAACTGACGTAGAAGAACACCAGCAGTAGCGCGACGGTAACCACGAAACCTTTCACCAGATGCCCCAGAACATAGTGGCCCATCTCGTGACCGAAGACGAACAGCGTCTGCGGTGTTGTCATGTGGCGCATGGTTGTGTCCCACACCACGACGCGCTTGCTGGAGCCGAATCCGGTCACATACGCGTTCAACTCGTTGGTCTTCTCGCTGGCCTTCATCTCGTACATGCGAGAAGGCGGAATGTCCATCCCGGCACGATAAACCACGCGCTCGATCTGCTCCACCAGTTCGGGATGATGATCGGTTATCGGCTCGAATTTGTTGAACAGGGGATCGATGAGGATCGGCTGAATGAAAATGGCGAACAGCAGAAACGGTATCGTTGCCAGCCAAAAGTAAAACCACCAGCGCCGTGGACTTCGGCGAAGTACGCCGTAAAGGACCCAGCCTAAGATGATCGCCACCACCAGGCTGAGCGCCAATCCCTTCGCCCAATCGCCGAACCACGAGCCCCACTGCTGCACCGACAATCCGTATTGCAGGCTAATGTGGTGACGATAGAGTGAAAAGGGAAGCTGGAGCAGCTCCAGAGTCACGGAGAATAGAGCGATCACGAGGGCAGCCCGCACCAGCCAAAATCGCGAGACACGGTCGGCAAAGTCACGCAGGCGAGCTGCGAAACCTGTACGCAGCATCAGCCACAGCACGACAAAGACGTATAGCGTCGTAATGAAGTAGAGCGCCACGTCGATGCGATACAGAGCATAGGCCTGCGCCAGCTTGTCAGGGGGCAACGTATAGTGCAGAAGACCGCCGGCTGGTGCGGTTGTGCCCGATCTCTGCGGTTCGCCGAGAAGCAGAGCGGCGGTCAATTCAAAAACGGGTGCCATGATCAGAACCGGGAGTGTAGCACGTCGGGAAGGCGGCATTGGCCGCTGACTGTCCGACTTGAGCGATTCGGATAGAATTGCAAATCGTACGAAGCAAAAGGGTTATGGGATTACCGTTGACATTCGCGGCCTTGGGGCTAACATATAAGTATCACCTCCGATCCAATCCAGGATCGAATGGGCCTGAGGTCAAGGAAATGTCACCGCTCCTTGGCAGCGGGCCCATTTTAGTTAACCGCTCCGTCCGCATTCGACCTGTGGCTTAGGGGCACTCGCCATTTCGCTCGAATCGACTCTGTACAATGACAAATTGCCGTTCCTGCCATCCTGAATGAAGTCCAAAATCCTTTTCCTTGCAGGCTTACTGTTCTGTCTAACGCCGTGGGCGTCACCGCCGATGGCGCTGCTCGTGGGGCTCGCGTTCGGCGCCATTGCCACGCATCCTTATCCGGGAGAGTCGCGCCAAATATCGAAGTACCTGCTCCAGGCGGCGGTGGTCGGCTTAGGGTTTGGCATGAACCTGCAGCAGGTGATACGGGCGGGCAGGAGCGGTTTTGTTTACACGGCCGTGGGGATCGCCTTTGCCCTGATCGTGGGGACACTGATTGGCAAAGTGCTGTCGGTACACGAGCGGCCATCGTTTCTGATCTCCACCGGCACCGCGATTTGCGGAGGCAGCGCGATTGCCGCCGTCGGTCCTGTCGTCGGCGCGACTGAGGACGAGATGTCAGTCTCGCTGGGCACGATCTTCCTATTGAACTCGATTGCGCTGCTGACCTTTCCGGCAATCGGAACTTGGCTGAAGCTCTCGCAGACACAGTTCGGACTGTGGGCGGCGCTGGCCATCCACGACACCAGCTCCGTCGTCGGTGCTTCCGCGAAGTATGGCACGGTCGCGCTCGCCATCGGTACAACCGTCAAGCTGGCGCGCGCCCTATGGATCGTCCCCGTAACGGTCGCAACCGCCGTCGCCAAGGGCAGCAAGACGCGCATTCAATGGCCGTGGTTCATCCTCTTCTTCTGCCTCGCCGCGGTTGCCAACACCTATCTATTTCCCGATTCGCGCTTCTATCACCTGCTCAGCAGCCTGGGGAAGCTGATGCTGATCTTCACTTTGTTCCTGATTGGAGCGACGCTTTCCCCTGCAGCTTTGAAGAAAGTGGGACCACGGCCCTTGTTGCAAGGCGTGCTGCTGTGGATCGTCGTCGCGGTGGCGAGTCTGCTGGCGATTCGTGCGGGATGGATCGCGATCTAACGCGCAACCGCCATTCGACGCGTCCCCTCATTTCTTGAGACCGCGCTTACGCTTTCGACGACTTCTTGCTTCTTGGAGGCCGACGTAGTGGATCATTCGGCTCGTAGGCCATCCCGGAAGAGAGAATTTTCACCAGCTTCGCCAAGACCCGGGTGCGCGCCCAATACTTGTCGTTGCCTTCGACGAGTGTCCATGGCGCAGTGGCAGTGCTGGTCTTGACCAACATCTCCTCCACCGCTTCTTCGTAAGCGGTCCACTTCTCGCGATTGCGCCAGTCTTCATCGGTCAGCTTCCACTCTTTGTACCCGATGGTTTTGCGCTCTTCGAAGCGGCGAAGCTGTTCCTCGCGCGAGATGTGAATCCAAAATTTCGCCAGAATGGCTCCAAAGTCGCGCAGTTGCCGTTCGAAGGAATTGATTTCTTTGTAAGCCCGTTTCCATTCCGCTTCCGAGGCGAATCCCTCCACGCGCTCCACCAGGACCCGGCCGTACCAGGAGCGATCAAAGATGGCGATTTGTCCTCGTTCCGGAAGTCGTCTCCAGAAACGGTAAAGATAATGCCGGGTTCGGTCTTCGCCATGAGGTGAGCTGATGGGATAGACGACGTAGCCGCGAGGGTCAAGCTTCTCGGTGATGCGCTTGATCGCGCCACCCTTGCCTGCCGCGTCCCAGCCTTCGAAGAGAATGATGACGGGCCGCTTCTGCAGATAGACCTGATAGCCCAACTCGCGCAATTGAATCTGGCGGCGCGTTACTTCGCGCACATAGGCCTGGCGATCGAGAGTGCAGGTAAGATCCACCGTCTCCAGCATCACAGCCTGCCTTCGCTCAAGGCATCCATCGCGGCACGGAGTTCGGCGTCTTTGGATGCCTCTAGGGAAACATCCACGCGTGGAGGGGCCTTTGTGCCCAGCTGTTTCTCAACGGCGCCGATGATTGCCTCGAATACGCACTTCCGGGTATACGACTTGGAAGTGGCTGCGACGATGGTCCATGGTGCGTATTCCGACTCGGTGAGTTCCAGCATCTCCTCTGTAGCCGCAAGGTACTCGGCATATTTTCTGTGGCGGGCCCAGTCCTCTTTGGTGACGCGCCATGCTTCCATCGGGTCGGCTTGGATCATCTCGAAACGTCTCCACTGTTCCTTCTTGCTGATATGCAGAAAAAACTTCAGAATTACGGTGCCGTCGTCGGCCAGCATGCGCTCAAATTCGGTGATGTCGCGGAACGCCTGCTTCCACGACTGTCTCGGAGTGGTTCCCTCGACCCGCTCCTCCAGCACGCGGCCATACCAGCTGTGATCGAAGATAACCATCTCTCCGCGGTTGGGCACTTTGAGCCAGAAACGCCACAACCACGGACGCTGCTGTTCATAGGTTCGCGGAGCGGTGATCGGATACAGTTTGAAGCCGCGCGGATCCAGTCGCTGCGTCAGAGCCGATATTGTCGTTCCCTTGCCGGCCGCGTCCCATCCCTCAAAAATAATGACGGTGGGGATCCCATTGTCCCAGCATGCTTTTTCCAAGTCGTACAGACGCAACTGCAAAGCTGGGACGATACGCTTGTATTCTTCCCGGGAGAGCTTCTTCTTCAAATTAATGTTTTCGAGCATAGAAGGGATTTTTTCGATGCCTTACTTCTTCCCCGCAGCTTCGACTTTGCTGAGCATCTCCTTCGCGGGAGCCTGATACGGGCCTTTGATCGCGGCGGCCTTCTGCAGCGCGGCGATGGACTCCGCCTTGCGATTCAGCTTGGCCGAAGCATATCCAAGGTAGTAGAGAGCGACCTGCTGGTCGGCGGGATCGCCTTGCAGCAGCGCCACCGCGGTCTTCAACTCCGTCACGGCAGAAGATGTTCTCTCCCGGTTCAGGTCAGCTCTGCCGAGCGCCGTGTACGCCAGTCCGGCGTATGACTTCTGCGTCTTGTCGGTGGGGTTGGGACCGACGAGCTTGATCACCTTCTCCGCATACTCTGCCGCCTTCGCCGCCTGCCTTCGGTTCGCCGGCATAGGAGTTTGCCAGCATCAGCAACGTGGGAACGTTGTCAGGATCGGTAGCCAGCGTCTTCTCGGCGTAAGCCTGCAATCGCTGTGGCTGGTTGAGTTGCTGCAAGCTGTACATGGCAAGCTGTGCCACCTGCGGCTCGAACTGCGACTTGGGAAACGCCGGCGTGAACTTCTCGATGAAGTCCATGCGCTGGTTGGGGTCCTGCTCAGAGGCAATCGCGTTGTAGGCGGCGGTCTCCAGAAAGTCGTAGCTCGATTTCACCGCCGCCTGTTGCTGCGGCTCGGTGATGGAACGATACACGGCGGCGCCCTTGACCGCGTACTCGACGGTCTTGGCATTGTCCTTCATCGCCATGGCCACGTTGGTGTCCGAGACGATGAGGTCGAGATCGTTGGGATAGTCCCGGAATGCCTTGTCGCCCCACTCCAGGGCCTTCGCTTTGTCGCCGGCGGCCAGGTACTGTTGCGAGAGTTGCCACTCCGCATAGGCCACGGCCGCTTTGTCGTCGGGATACTTCTCGATGAAGTCTTCGTAGGCAGCGGCCCGTTTGGCAGCATCAGGCTCAGCGGCAATCGCCGTGAGCTCTTTGTCCTCGGGCGTTCCCGCAGGAATGGTGATGCGGGTGTTCTGGCCGAAGGCGGCAACGGAGAAGAGGACGACGACGATAGACACAAATTGCGGAAGACGCATATCACACCTCCGCTTCGCGTCAGGACCTGATTTGTGCGCCTGCGCGGAGTATCTGTTTTCGAGGGAATACTAACGCTGTTCCGGCCGGGATGCTATGAATTTGCGCACACAGGGCAGTGAGCCGGCATATCGACACAACGGCCGATGCTTACCGGCCGGGTGTAGTGGAGATTGAGTCAGAGTGGACGCGAGGCGGGTGCCCCATTCTAGCTCGCGCCGACGAGCACGGAGTGATCGTCGGACGAGCTAGGGTGGGGTAGTTGACGTTGACTCCCTCAACATCCCCGAACCCTTCAACCGAAAGCAGGAGATCGCGCCGCGCCGCGGTGCCCAGGTGCTACTCGCGGCAATAACAACTCCACGTGATGAAGTGCAGATCACCGTCGCCGTAGTACCGCGTGAGTCCTCGCGTCACCGCGACAGACTAAACGGTTTCATTCTGCAGGTCAGTGACGTTGCACTGCGCACCCTGTGATCCCACACATTCCAACCGATGGAATGTGTGGGGCACGCATTATAGAAGGGCGCCCCTTTCGCGGTAGGCTATGGTTGCTGTGCGAAGCAGTAAACCAAGCCGAACACGAAAGGAACACCCTGATGAATAGCATCAAGTATGTCGGGCTGGATGTCCACCAGAGCACCATCAGCGTGGCGGTGCTGAATGACGAGGGCAAGCTGGTGATGCAATGTGTGCTGGCTACCCAGGCGCGGGCGATCGTGGATTTCTTCGCTGGGCTGCGCGGCACCCTCCATGTGACCTTCGAAGAAGGCGCGCATTCCGCCTGGCTCTACGATCTGTTGGTGCGGCGCGTGACCAAGCTGGTGGTGTGCAATCCGCGCAAGAACGCGCTGCTGAAGGCGGGCAACAAGAGCGATGCCATCGACGCCCGCAAGCTGGCCGAGTTATTGCGCGCCGGAATGTTGTCGCCGGTCTACCATGGCCAGAACAGCTCGGCGACGGTGAAGCAACTGGGGCGCAGTTATGCCGCGCTGACCGAAGACACCACCCGCACCATGGGCCGTATCAAGGCGCTGTATCGCAGCCAGGCGATTGCTTGTGCCGGCGAGAAACCTTACGGATCACGCCATCGCGAAGACTACTTAGCGCAGCTGCTGGAGCCGGGATTGCAGCAGCGTGCCCAGCGACTCTATCAAGAGCTGGATCTGCTGCAGCAGTTGCGCCGCGAAGCTCGTTGCGAGCTGATCGTGGAATGCCGCAAGCATAAAGAGAGCAGGTTGCTGCGCTCCATTCCCTGGCTGGGTCCGATTCGCGTGGCGCTGCTGATCGGGCGGGTGCAGACGCCGCATCGCTTTCGCACGAAGCGACAGTTCTGGGCCTACTGCGGGCTGGCGCTGGAAACCCGCAGCAGTGCCGACTATCAGATGGTGAACGGCGAGCCGCGGCGGCGGAGCAAGCCGGTGTTCATTCGCGGATTGAACCTCAACCACAACCACGATCTCAAAAATCTGTTTAAGAGTGCGGCCACCACGGCCAGCGGCAGCAGCGGAGTGTTTCGCAGCTTCTACGAAAACCTTCTATTAAAGGGAATGAAGCCCGAGCTGGCTCGGCTCACCCTGGCACGCAAAATCGCCGCCATCACTCTACACATTTGGAAGAAAGGAGAGCCGTTCGACGCTGAGTATCTGAAGCTACATGCGGTTTGAGCGCGCAGCGACAGGACCAAGCGGATTTGCTTCCGCGTTGTAGTTCGCGCTGAGCGCTCGGGTTCGAGGGTAAGTATCCTAGCCGGGTTAGGCTAAGCGTCCGTCGCATTCGGACCAAGTCTCACGGGGCACCATATGCTCCCTCGGATAACCCAACAAAGCCATAGCGCCGCCCCCAGCGGGCGAGTCTCAGATAGAACCATGGTTGGCCATTGAGCCCCCATGTGGCTTGCGCAGCCTCAGCCGACGAACCACGCCGTAACGTGGAAGAGAAAACCAGAAAACCCTGCCGCCACATAGTCCATGCCGGCAACAACTGGGACTGGATGCCAGAGAACTACCCCTCTCTGCCGCCGAGGGTGAAGTGTTTTCTCTTGACATCCCCTTCTATAGAACCCGGCTTCTGCCACGGCGAATTGCGGCGAAACACCTGCTAGATCGAAGAAAGTAACCCTCACTGAAATGCGTAGAAGTTGTAGTCTTCGCACCCGATGTACAAGACACCGTCGCTCACGATCGGCGACGCGTTAACTCGCTCCTCAAAATAGTAGTAAGACTTGGGCCTGCCCGTCTTCAGATCGAGGAACCAGACTCTGCCGTAGAAATCGCCGATCGCAATCGTGCCGCCGCTTACGATAGCCGACGAAATCACATTGATCTTCGTGTCATATCGCCACTTCTCCTTGCCGCTCTGCGCGTCGATGGCGTGAATGTATTCGCCGTCGGAATTTCCCACGATCACCAATCCGTCCGCTACAGCCGGTGACGAGATCACCCAGTTGGCATCATTGTCGTAACGCCACCGCAGTTTTCCCGTCTGCGCTTCAACCGCGTACAAGCGCCCATCGCGGCTTCCGAAGAACACGGCTCCGTCCGAGACCGCTGGAGACGACTGAATCTCGCCCAAAGGAAAGTATTGATTTCCTTCCGTCTTGAACTTCCATTTCAGCTCTCCCGATTTCAGATCGAGCGCGTACAACGTCCCATCCATACTGCCGGCGTAAACAATCCCGTTGGCAATCGCCGGAGTCGCGCGCACCCGTCCTGCTGTCTTGAACTTCCACTGCGTTTTGCCGGAGGACGCATCGAGCGCATAGACAAATCCGTCGCCAGCGCCGAAGACTACACTTTCATCGGACAGGACAGGTGACGAAAGAAACCAGTCCCATCCGCCCTGAAACGGCAACTCCGGCCCAGTGGTGAGTGTCCACTTTACGTTGCCGGACCTAGTTTCCACCGCGCGAAATACTCCATCGCGACTTGTCAAATAAACCAATCCTTTTGCCACTGCCGGAGACGACGCCACTGCCCCGCCCGTCTTGAGTTTCCATACCGGCGCCCCATCACCAGCTTTCAGCGCATACAAATAGCCGTCGTCACTTCCGAAGTAAAGGACTCCATTTGCCAGCGCCGCCGACGATCGAATTCTGCCGCCGGTTTGGAAGCGCCACTTGGGGTTCATGAACGCGCCTCCCTTCGGCGTCGCCGAATCGGCGACCACGCCGGTATGCTCTGGATTGCCGCGAAACATCGAAATATCCGCAGCGAGGGCGAAAGTAAGGCTAAAGAATAGGTCGAGGAGAATTGCAACCGGCTTCTTCATGCCGGCAACCTACCATATCGCGGCCTCCATTGTCGCTGGCATCAAGGCGGGTGCTATTGTTGCAACGCTAAATGGCCTCGAGACAGGGACGGAATGCACGACGGGTGGCCCACAATTGCCATCGGTCGGCAATTGTGGGATCGGCCGGGTGGCCCGGGCAAGCACTCTGAGCAGTTAAAACACAAGAGGGTGCCCCGTCCAACCATCGGTTGGTTGGCGGCGATTTTCGTTTCACGTCACAGATTCCCATTCTAGCTCGGGCCGGGTGGCCCACATTTGCCTTCGGTTGGCAAATGTGGGGCTGCGAAAACTGATAACGTGCCGCGGCGGGTGGCCCGGCCAAACAGCTTGAATAGAGAAAACATTATCGGGTGCCCCATTCTAGCTCGCGCCGACGAGCACGGAGTGATCGTCGGACGAGCTAGGGTGGGGTAGTTGACTTCGACTCCTATCTCCGAACTTTCAACCGAAAAGCCCCACCCTACCTCCGCTTCGCGTTCGGTAGAATGGGGCACCCGAAAGCAAAAATGATAAGGTGGGCCACCCGCCGCGAACGAGTGGAGCACCCGGGCACCGCCGGCCGTTTTGGTCCCTTTTACATTCGAACTCACGCCCCAGGGCCTTACCCCGCTTGACTAGCTACTTTCCGGCGCAAAAGTCGGTTTTTAGGGAAGTTGAGAGCCGGCGATGCCGGCGTGGGATGGAAAACCGCTACTGATCGAGGGCTCGGCCTATGTTGATGAGGTTATCGCTGATCACCCCGAGCCCGACCCATCGCTTCATTCCCGCAGTTCCTTTGTAGCGGCAACGGTTCAGGCCGTGCCGCCGCTTGAGTATGCTGATTCTGCCTTCGCAGCCCGTTCTCCACTTTTGCCCTTTGCGGAACCAGCGTTGTTTTTGGTGCCGTCGTCGTTCAGCGCTCTTGGTAGAGTGGTTCGGGATTGACACCCGCTTTACTCCCATTTCCTGGACTTTGGCTTCTCCCTGTGCAGAGTAGAAACCGGCATCGCCGGCAACCAGGTCCGGCACCCGGTCCAGGCGTTCTTCATGGGTCTCCACCGCGGGGATTAACAGATCGCGGTCCAGTGGCCGCTGATCATAGATCTCGTAGGCCGTGATGATCTGATTCTCGGCTTCCTGGATCTTTACCATCTTGCCGAATTCGGTGGGCTTGCTGGCCTTGCCTTTGCGAATGATTTCCGTGTCGGGTTCGAAGATGCTGACCAGTTTGTTCTCTGCCCGGGTATTGCCACCAAACACGCGCGCCTTGGTCTGGTGAATCACTTGCTGCACGAGTGCAACAAACACGTCCAGTTCGCGCCGCAGCCCGTCCAACGTCGCTTGTTGTAGAACCTCCGCTGCGTGCTTAATACCCCGGCCAATCTCGGCGGAGAACTTCTTGGCCTGGCCCACGACACGGCTGGTGACTTCCACTACTTTGCGATAAATCGTCTTGACCTTCTCCAGGGCCACTTTGCCTTTGCTGCGAGTCGCTCGGCCAATCTCTACCAAGCGATGCTGCATGCTCCGCCGACGATCACGTAGTTTGGTGCCGGCTTTACCGGCGATCTCGGAAACCTTCTTCATCAGGCGGGTAAGCACCCGTACGCCGTCTCCCATCAGCCCGCTGTCGGTAGGATAGTGAATGTTGGTTTCCACCACCGTGGTATCCACGCGCATGCGGCGTCCCTTAACGACAGCCCGCTCATGCGCCAGCGCAACGATGCGGCCATGGATCTTCTCGATGACCTCTGGGCCCAAGGCCTGGGCCAGCCGCCCGAGGGTCTTGGCATCGGGCACCTTTTCGGCTCCGACCCGGGTGAACTCGCGGTACAGCAGATTGCCGCGCGTTTCCCGTTCCAAGTCGGCAAAGCTCCAGTCCCGAATGTGCTTCAGGAGCAACATCCTGAGTACCACTTCCGCAGGCGTACCTGGCCGACCGTGCGTGCGACTGTGTGGGCGGTGGCGTTGCAAAGCGTGATGGACAATCTCCAATAGCTCTTCGTCGGCCAGGATGTCGTCGGCATGGCGCATCCAGCCTTCCCACAACTCGTCGACGGTTTCGCGGATGAACCCATCGCCGAAGCTATGCTGTTGGCGGCGGAGATCAATCACGGTGGCGCCTCCGAGACTTCGCACCGGTTGTCTCTGGACGCAAGGCTTTTTGATTGAGCTCACAAATCTGTTCCAGTCCTGCCTTGAGCCGTTGAAAGTTCTCCAGCTGCCGTTGCACCTCAGCAACCTGTTCCTTGCGCAAACTGACCTGGCGAATCCGTGGACCAGGGTACGAAACAGCCAGCACCGCCACCGGATGCCCCTCTCCGCGTTCGCACTTCGGGCACCCCTGACGGTGGCGGATGGTCCGTTGCAGCAGCGAGCCGCGGAGGATGTCGCTCACGTCGGGAAGGTCACGGATCAGCTCAGTACGCTGTTTGGAGATGTTTTGCGAAGTACTTTGTTTCATGCTTATACATGAAACATATCTCAGCTCAAAAAGCAAGAACTTTCTCGAAATTGTGCGTCCTGACACCTTCAGCTTGGGTTGCGGTTGGATTCCGGAGGCTCCCCCGGCTCACTTTTGCGCCGGAAAGTAGCTAGGAAGCCCACAGTGCTTTCCGCCATGGCAGCGGCAAATGCACCACGGCATACAGGCTCCGATCAAGTCGCCCTCGCAGACCTGTTCGCAGTTCAGAAGACAGCCACGAAGCAACGCAGGTTGCACCATTGACTTCGCCAACGTCGCGTAGTTTCTAGAGTCCGCACTTCTCCATTGAAAACCCTTAGATAGGGAAGCTTCCGCTTCGAATCCTGGCATTCTCATTTTTCTACCTCCTGTTCAAATTTTCGGTTCTTCCCGGTCATAATACGGTGACAGCTTGGTCACCGGGAACGGAAACTGGTCGGTCACATCGATCCGCAAGAAGCACTTGTCCACCAAATCGGGGTTGCCATCGGCGGCGCTACCACACCCAAGCAGGCCCTTGCCCGGTTCCCAGCCTCCGCCAAACGCAGGCGAAAGGCTGGGGCACCCGGCGACATCTTCGTGACCGGGAAGGAAAACTGCTCCGTCACGTCCACCCCCTCAAGCACAGGTCCCCACCCTCCGCAACAGTGGCGGAAGGGTTGGGCACACGGCTCGAGGGTTGGCATTGACTACATCACTGGCTGCACTCTCTTTTGCACTGGGCCGGGGTGGTGCAATGGGTAATTGTGCAGTCGCAGCAAACTAAGCCCCTCGGGCAGCCGGTCGTGGTGCAATCGCGAGGTGGGGGCTCTTGTTTGCAGCCCGTCGTATCAAACCCGGGCGGACAACATTGTACCGCCATAGTCACACCATGGTTTGCCCAAGTTTTCGTATCCGAAGCCCGCATACGAAGGAGGGTCCTAGAATTGGATAGCGTAAGTTCCGCGGTAAATCCCGGTGTTAGTTGCATTTCTTCTTCTCCTTCCTGATTTCCTTAACCACTCCTAGCTACTTGTTGTATTGCGGCGCCAGCCTGGTGGACCAGGAAGGGATTTTCGGGTCGCACTGCGCGCGCAGCTCTCTGCCAACGTCATCCTGTCCTCCTTTGGTCCCAGGCTCTAACCTGCGTTAGTACAGCCTTTCCTAGCGGCTGTACCACGGCGACAGCTTCGTCACCAGGAACGGAAATTCCTCGGTCACGTCCACGCGCACGAAGAACTGCTCGTCCACATCCGTATTGCGATTGGTATAGGTGAAGACCACATCGACAATGTTGCGCGTACTGCTCAACGACGAGGGCTGTACGTCCACGCCGGTCAACGAAGCGTTGCGCGCAAAGGCATCGGCAGCGTTGGCATAGATGGCCTGGTAACGCACAGCGAGATAGTTCAGCGCGCGATGCTCATCCGTCGCGCCGGCATTGTCGGCCATCTGCATGATTCGGTCGAACAGTTCCTCGGCCGCCGGAGCAAACTCCTTGGCAGTTGTCTTCTCCGGTTTGGGAATCGCCTTGATCAGCGAGTCGCGGTCGAAGGAATAGATCTGGTCGAAAACGACGATGGGAACCATCAGCCCGTTGCACATCGTCGGCGGGGCTATGGGTCCCTGAACCCCGATCACGCAGTCCAGATCCATTGGACTGGGCGTAGCACGCAATGCTTCCACCAGCAGGTCCACGTCCGCCGGGTCGCGCGGAACCAGGATGTAGGTTTCCAGACCTTCGATGGTCATGACCCAGCAGAGTTGGCGGGTCAAATACCGGTTCTGGCGCTGCGACAGGACTTTTTGAAGTGCCTGCCGGTCGCTGAGCCCCGCGGTGTCAGCCCGGCCAGTGGCCTGGGCGAATTCCTTCTCCACCGAAGGACGCGGGAAGCGGGCTTCGATTCTGCCAATGGCGTAAACGTAGTTGGGAGTGGTGGCTGCGTTGTTGTTGCCGTTGGCGGCGGGCGCCGTCCCGCAGGTCGAGCAGGCTTGCGGCGAAACAGTTTGGGCCGGCTTGGCAGCAGGTGCGACGGCTGGGGGTGGATCATCCCGAACTGGCGATGCATTTACGGTTTGCTCTTGAACTTCGCTGTGAGATTGCTCCATCGTTTCCTCCTTCAGAACCAGGTTGGGGGTTGTCACTGATATCGAGAGAAGGTCATCCAGCGGTTCAGCGCCGCGGCGCGCTTCTCACATCCGCTGCAGGGCTGGATGCCCATGGCATAAGTCGTTTTCTTGATCACGTCTCCAAGGCCAATTTCCTCCTCGACGAGAAATCCCGGAAGCCGCACGCGATGGGCCGGGCGTTCACTCTTCTCGGGCTGGGATTCGCGCTGTTTCTTCATCCTGCTCTCTCCCTAGTTCCCGCTCATGGCTTCATAGGCCGCCCAGGCATCCAGCAGGGGCGGGGCGATGGTGCGGCGCGGCGACTTGCCGGCCTGCGTCACCGCTAACTTGATTTGGGCAGCGCTGGCGCTGGGAAATTCCGACCAGAGCAAGGCAATCGCGCCCGTGACGAACGGCGCAGCGGCACTGGTCCCAGCGGAGGTTTGCGGCTTGCCGTCGGTCCCGAGGCTGACAATGTCTTCTCCCGACGCGGCCAGTCCCCGGCGACCAATAGAGCTGCCCAGGTTCGACAACGCTGTGGGCCTCCCCTGAAGATCGCAGGCGACAACCGGAATTACCCAGGGATGGCGCGTAATGGCGGAGCTGCCTACCCTGCTCTGGTTTCCAGCCGCTGCGACCACGAGCACTCCGCGCTGGGCGGCGTAATCCAGAGCCTGCTCCAACTGGCGCTCTCCCCGCGACGATGGATTGGTGAGGGCAGCACTGAGGTTGATGACGTTCGCGCCAGCGCCGATTACGTCGGTAATGGCCGTCGCGAGCTCTTCCGGAGTTGCGCTCGGCGTCTGCCCATTGTCATTCTTGTTTTCCGTGAAGATGGGGCGTACCAGTAGCGTGCAGTCGGGACAGATGGCCGGCGCTGCCGACCCGCGCCGGGCAGACAGGATGCCCGCAACGAAAGTCCCATGCATGCACGCGATGCTGCTGGCCCGCGAACATGTCCCGCGAAGTTTGCCCGGAATTTCCTGGATGCTGCTGCCCGCGAGATCGGGATGGGAGGCGTTGACCGGGCCATCGATCAGGCCGATCACAGTTTCCCGCTTGCCGGCGGTGCGCCGCATAAGCGGAGACAACTTGACCAGGTCCACTGGGCCCATGGCAGTGCCTCCTGCCTTTCTATCTGGGATCGGTAACGATTAGGTAGGTGACCGGAACAGTACATCAGGAAGTTCTCAAAGGCAAGGAAAAACCAGCAACGCGGACCGAGGGCTTTGCCCTAGCTCAGCCGAGCCGTCCCGGGCGGGCGGCCCGGGCAAGCAGGTTGAATAGAGAAAACATTGTCGGGTGCCCCATCCAGCCTTCGGTTTCGTTTGGTTGGGTGGGGATTTTTGTTTACATCACAGAGTTGTTCGCATGAGAAGAGTATTCACTCACTATCCCTTGGGGACTAAGCCGATTTCATCCGTTGCTGGGATGCAACTCATAGCTTTGCCGTGAGTCGCATCCCGGCGTTTTGGAACGGCGAAGGTGCCGGCCTCGAAGGCTTGCACTATCGACCGGGCGATCCTACCTTCCTGGCATTGTTCGCGAAATTAACGCAAGCCGATGCCAGAGCTATCAAGGATCTAGTCGCTGAAGGGTGGTTGGCCCTTGCGGCTGCCTACTGGCAGTGTTGGCTGTCTACTGCTACGTCCCTGGCCTCCATGTAGTGGTGCGCACCTCCATCCTTCCGTTCACTTGCCGTTGGCCGCATTACGTCGCCGGCAACTGTGACGTCTTCGCCGACGTAGTGGTTCAGGTAAACATCATGCTCGTTAATTCCCCAAGTGGTGCCGTCATTGCCGTGGATCAGATACTCCTTGGCGACGGGACCCTGTTGCAGGCATCCGGTTACTTCAGCGGTTTTGCCGTAGGCCATGTGTGAGGCCGGGGCGGCAAAGGCTTCGGCCAGTCCCAGAGTGCAGACCAGCGCAAAGGCTGCTATCCACACACCGATCATAGTTTTCATAGTTCACCTTCCAGGAAGCGATCAGCTCAGCGCTTCCGTCGTTGTTTCCAATGCATCGTTTGGGGTTGCATTGCTTCGAGCAGGGATATCGAGTGTGATTCGTCAAAGCAGAGCGTGCGTTGCTCGCGAAGTGGTGCCGGATTTTGGCTATAGCCGTGTGCTGGGTTCTATAGAAGGGGATGTCAAGAGAAAACACTTCACCCTCGGCGGCAGAGAGGGGTAGTTCTCTGGCATCCAGTCCCAGTTGTTGCCGGCATGGACTATGTGGCGGCAGGGTTTTCTGGTTTTCTCTTCCACGTTACGGCGTGGTTCGTCGGCTGAGGCTGCGCAAGCCACATGGGGGCTCAATGGCCAACCATGGTTCTATCTGAGACTCGCCCGCTGGGGGCGGCGCTATGGCTTTGTTGGGTTATCCGAGGGAGCATATGGTGCCCCGTGAGACTTGGTCCGAATGCGACGGACGCTTAGCCTAACCCGGCTAGGATACTTACCCTCGAACCCGAGCGCTCAGCGCGAACTACAACGCGGAAGCAAATCCGCTTGGTCCTGTCGCTGCGCGCTCAAACCGCATGTAGCTTCAGATACTCAGCGTCGAACGGCTCTCCTTTCTTCCAAATGTGTAGAGTGATGGCGGCGATTTTGCGTGCCAGGGTGAGCCGAGCCAGCTCGGGCTTCATTCCCTTTAATAGAAGGTTTTCGTAGAAGCTGCGAAACACTCCGCTGCTGCCGCTGGCCGTGGTGGCCGCACTCTTAAACAGATTTTTGAGATCGTGGTTGTGGTTGAGGTTCAATCCGCGAATGAACACCGGCTTGCTCCGCCGCCGCGGCTCGCCGTTCACCATCTGATAGTCGGCACTGCTGCGGGTTTCCAGCGCCAGCCCGCAGTAGGCCCAGAACTGTCGCTTCGTGCGAAAGCGATGCGGCGTCTGCACCCGCCCGATCAGCAGCGCCACGCGAATCGGACCCAGCCAGGGAATGGAGCGCAGCAACCTGCTCTCTTTATGCTTGCGGCATTCCACGATCAGCTCGCAACGAGCTTCGCGGCGCAACTGCTGCAGCAGATCCAGCTCTTGATAGAGTCGCTGGGCACGCTGCTGCAATCCCGGCTCCAGCAGCTGCGCTAAGTAGTCTTCGCGATGGCGTGATCCGTAAGGTTTCTCGCCGGCACAAGCAATCGCCTGGCTGCGATACAGCGCCTTGATACGGCCCATGGTGCGGGTGGTGTCTTCGGTCAGCGCGGCATAACTGCGCCCCAGTTGCTTCACCGTCGCCGAGCTGTTCTGGCCATGGTAGACCGGCGACAACATTCCGGCGCGCAATAACTCGGCCAGCTTGCGGGCGTCGATGGCATCGCTCTTGTTGCCCGCCTTCAGCAGCGCGTTCTTGCGCGGATTGCACACCACCAGCTTGGTCACGCGCCGCACCAACAGATCGTAGAGCCAGGCGGAATGCGCGCCTTCTTCGAAGGTCACATGGAGGGTGCCGCGCAGCCCAGCGAAGAAATCCACGATCGCCCGCGCCTGGGTAGCCAGCACACATTGCATCACCAGCTTGCCCTCGTCATTCAGCACCGCCACGCTGATGGTGCTCTGGTGGACATCCAGCCCGACATACTTGATGCTATTCATCAGGGTGTTCCTTTCGTGTTGGCTTGGTTTACTGCTTCGCACAGCAACCATAGCCTACCGCGAAAGGGGCGCCCTTCTATAATGCGTGCCCCACTCATTCCTTCAGTTGGAATGAATGGGAGAGCACGTCGTCTGCGCGATTACCTTCGTAACTTGCGCCTCCCGCGCTCCTCTGTTAGGTTCGCCTTGGTGAGCAGAGGATTTGTGTGCCTCGCACGCGCTGGGGGCTCGGGGCGCGGCTCATCAGGACGTTTGGCGAATGCCGCAAGGCTTACTTCAGGTTTACCGTTTCGTTACCCACCGAATTCCATTCTGCACAGTGTCTGGTGCAGTCAATCGACCTAAATCCCGTCTTTGGAAGATTTTGCCTGTAACCCTCACGCGCTCAAGATTTTGCGTGGCAACTTTTCTGCCGGCTCAATGGAATCAAGATTTTAGCGATACCCCGGGGGGAGGGGGTACCCCCGCGGCGCAGGCGAGAACTCAATTCTCCACGGAAATACCAAGGAAGCAACACTTGGCCTTTCAATTCGGATTTGTTCTGGTCCCAGAAACAGAAACGTGACAGGGGCAGGCGCCGCCCGGTCAGCAGCGGCCCTGGCGCTTTTGGGCGACGACCAGTCCGCGCGGGGTGGGCAGCAGAACGACGGAGATGAGTCCGTCAGCTTCGAGTTTGAGCGCCGCATCGCGGACCTGCTTGAGGTGCGAGCTGGCATCGTGCATCAGGATCAGTCCGAAGGGCGAGATTTGCGGCAGGTAGCGCCGCACCTCCTGCTCGCGGATAGGCATGTCGCTGTCGCTGAAGAACAGGTCGATGGTGCCATCGACCTTCATCTCGAGGCTCGATTCGTTGCGCAGATCGATGAGGTCGCGAAACTCCGAGGCGTCGATCTTCTCTTTCGCCGCAGCAAAAACCTGCGGATCGTACTCGCAACTGACGATGCGTCCGAAGCCGTTCATGCGCAGAGCTTCGGCGATCCACAGGGTGCTAACGCCGAGGAACGTTCCGGTCTCGACGACAAGCTCCGGCTTGATGGTGGTGACCAGGGTACGAAGGAACTCCAGTACCTCGACCTCGGCGGTCATGGAGTCGTACATGCTCCAGCGCTCAGGATGCGGACACTCGGGCGTGGGACGGTGATACTCGGGGACCAGCGCACCGGCGCGTTGCTGCGCCTGGCGCATGATGCGATGTTCCTGCTTTTCTTTTTTTCTGAAGAGACGCAGAGTCGAGGCCTTTCGACGTTGCAATTATGGCGCAGCGATTAGTCTATCCGATAGATCGCGACGCTCATGGGCGCAAGTTGCAGAGTGAGCTGTTTGCCGGCAAGAGTCGCTGCCGAACCTGCGAACAGAGGCGTTACACTCTTCGCCTCTGCGATGGACGTGTCGGCCAGATCGACAGTCAGGCTCTTCGGAGCAGCGCCCTTGTAGAAGGCGACCAGCAACCGCTCGCCCGCAGTCTCCCGGGTGAAGAGGTAGTAATCGTCGGCGACGATGACATGCTTCTGCACCCCTTCGCGCAAGGCCATGTGCTCGCGACGGAGCTTTAGCAGGGCCTGGAGGTGAGCATAGATCTCCTGCTGCTCGGGAGTGCGGCCGGTTGGCGAAAATGCATTCTGTTGGTCGCCGGGGAAGCCGCCAGGGAAGTCGTGGCGATCGTCGGGATCGTCGCGCCCCGCCATTCCGATCTCGTCGCCATAGTAAATCTGGGGAATGCCGCGCAGAGTCGCCAGCAGCGAGAAGCCCGCTTTCAACTTGTCGTCCGATCCACTCGCCTGAGTGATGAAGCGCGGCATGTCATGATTGCCAATGAACGTGACCAGAATTTCGGGGTGCGGGAAGAGGCGGTCCTGCCGCAGTACATTCACAATCGCTTTCGCCGACTGCCCCTGATTCACGACCTTGTTGATCGCATCCTGCATTGGAAAATCAAACGGCGTGGTAAGCAGCGTGTCCACGCCGTCGAAACCTCGATGACCACCTGCCCAATAGGAAGTCACCGTGGGTTCTGTATTGTAGATTTCGCCGACCGTAAAGAAGTTGGGATAGACATCGAACAAGCCCTTCAGGTAGTAAGCCCAGAAAGTACGTGGAACGTAGGGAAAGGTATCGATGCGAAAACCGTCAATGCCGCTGCTCTCCGTCCACCAAAGCGCATTCTGGAGGAGGTATTGCGCAACCAGCGGGTTTTCCTGCGCAAGGTCGGGAAGCACGTTGGCGAACCAGCCATCCAGCGCGCTGATGTAGTTCTTCTCCACCGCATGAGGGTCGGTAATGGGCGGGTACTCGTAGTCGGTATTAATGTGGTTTTGAGGCGTGCCATGCAGCCATCCTGGTGCGGGTTGCGACTTAGCCCAGGGATGGTTGGGACCGACATGGTTGGGTACCATATCCAGTAGCACCTTCAGTCCCTGTTCGTGGGCCGCAACTACGAGTTGCTGAAAATCGGCCATGTTGCCGAAGTGGTCTTCGACCTTGTAGAGATCGACTGCGCCGTAACCATGGTAGTCGGAGGTAGAGTCGTCGTTGTCATATAGCGGATTCAGCCAAAGCGTGGTTGCACCGAGATCTTTCAAATAACCAAGGTGCTCGGTAATTCCTTTAAGGTCGCCGCCGTGATAGGTTTTTGGCGCTCCGCGGTTGTAGGTTCCCGGTGCTGCGCCCGGCGGCATATCGTTGGACTGGTCACCATCGGCAAAGCGGTCGGGCATGATGAGGTAAATCACGTCGTCGCGAGTGACGCCCTGAAATCTGCCCTGCTGCGGCTGCCGCGCCAGCAGAGGGAGCTCGGCGTTCGTTGTGCCTGATGAAGTGCTGACAGCAATTCTCACCGTCCCGGGCTTTGCACTTGGCGCGATGTCCAGCCAGACGAATGCGTGCTTTCCATCAGGCTGAGCCTCGACTCTTTGCACACTAACGCCGGGATAGTCGACGGTGATATTTGCCGCCGACAGGCCGTCGCCGTAGAGCAGGACCATCACCGGTGAAGCGTAGTCCGTCCACCAATTCGGCGGCTCGACCTTGGTGATTTGTGGCTGGGCAAGGCAGCTGGTTGCAAGCAGAAGCAGGGCGATGCATGTACGGCAGATGAAGCGTGGACTGCGGATAGTTTTCATAAGCTTTCGATAGCTAGCGGCATCCATGGACAGAGAAAGCACGATTCTTCGGCGAAATGACGCCGGCGGCGGCCGCCGATCGCTATCACAAGATCAGCTACTCGGCCGAGCAGTTGGACACGCTGCTGGTGGATATTTTCTTGGAAGCGCACGCGACCGCGCCAGCCGAGATCGTGCTCGATCTGGATGTCACCGACACCCCGTTGCACGGCGAGCAGGAAGCGCGCTTCTTCCACGGCTACTACGGCGAGTACTGTTACTTGCCGCTGTACATCTTCTGCGGCGAGCATCTACTGTGCGCCCGCCAGCGGGCTTCGAACCAGGACGCCAGCGCAGGCGCGCTCGCCGAAGTGAAACGCATCGTGGGCCAGATTCGGCAGCGCTGGCCGGAGGTGAAAATCATTCTGCGCGCCGATTCCGGCTTCTGCCGCGAGGAGCTGATGGCTTGGTGCGAAGCTGAGCCCGTGCACTATGTTTTCGGCTTGGCGCGCAACTCGCGGCTGGAGGCGGAAATCGCCGCCCTCATGGCCGCGGCCCAGCGCGAACACCAAAAGACGCAGCAAGCCGCCCGCGTCTTCGGCGAGTTCTCCTATCAGACGCGCAGCAGTTGGTCGTGCGCCCGCCGCGTGGTGGCCAAGGCCGAGTATCTCGACAAAGGCCCCAACCCGCGCTTCGTGGTGACTTCGCTGAGTCCCACAGAGTGGGAGGCGCGCGCTCTCTATGAACAGCTCTACTGCGCCCGCGGCGAGATGGAAAACCGCATCAAGGAGCAGCTCAGTCTGTTCGCCGATCGCATGAGCGCCGCCACCCTGCGCGCCAACCAGTTGCGGCTCTACCTGTCGTCGTTGGCCTATGTGCTGCTGCACGCTCTGCGGCGGCTGGCCTTGGCGGGCACCGTGTGGGCGCGGGCCCAGGTGAACACCATCCGACTGCGGCTGCTCAAGATTGCCGCCGAGGTGCGCCTCAGCGCCCGCCGTATCTATCTGCGTTATCCCCGCGCATATCCCTGGAAAGCGCTGTTCGCCGCGGCCTGGTCGGCTTTGCGCTGTTGAGGGCAGCGCGGCGGTTGTGCCAACCTCAGGCGGGCGGCAGTTGCGGTCTCCACGCGCCCAAAAATGTCGCCTCCAGCCACCGCCTTGGCCATCACCCGTGCACCACTGCCGCTAACCACTCCCTGCCGCCTACACCGATCGCTCTCGGCCGCCCCATCCGACCCCTGGCTCAGTTATCGATCATCTGGTGAGAAATTCGGGCTAGTTCCTCAGTAGACTTCCGCCGAAACCTCGCTAGGCCGCAAATTGGGAATCAATAATTTGGGGGTGGGAGACCTCCCACCCCCGTTACCTTACCAGTTGCAGCGACTAGAAGAAGAACTTCGCCGCAAACTGAATCTGGCGCTCGCTGGCCAGACGAGTGATCAGAGTTTTACCGAAATTGCCGTCGGTAAAGTTGTAGGTCGGATTGACGAAGTTGGGATGGTTCAACAGGTTGAAGAACTCCGCACGGAACTGAAGGACATAGCGCTCCGTGAACTTGAAGTCCTTGAAGGTCGACAAATCCACATTGCTGTATGCAGGGCCGGTAAGGTAATTGCGCGGGGTGGTTCCGGCGCGAGTCACTACGCCCGAACTGTCCTTGGGAACCGCAGCAAACGCCGCGGGGTTAAAGTTGTAATAACCCTGGGGCACGTTTGCGTGTGGATCACCGACGAGGTCTGGACGTACCGTCGGACTACCTCCGTTGTAGAGCACATCGAACGGAGTTCCGGACTGGGCCTGGAAGATCAGGTTGAGCTGCCAGCCACCAGCGATCGCATTTTCGACGCCGTTCCAATTCGAACCGTACTTCTGTCCACGGCCAAAGGGCAGAGCATAGAGCCCTGTCACCACGACACGCTGGCCGACGTTGATGTTCGAGGTCGCCCGCTCCGCCGCCAAATCGCGGTAGTTGACCGGTGTCTGGTTATTGATCTGATAGGTGTCGAACGCGCCTGGCGAATCATCGATCGCGTGCGACCAGACATAGTTCGCCGAGAACTGCAGGTTGTTGGTGAAGCGACGGTTCAAGCTGGTCTGCAACGAGTTGTAGGTCGAGTTGCCGATCGTCGCCTGGGTGTTGATGGCACCCAGAGCCGGGAAGTTACAGCCTCCGGGGGAAGTCACGCTACATTGCTGCGTGTTGTACTGCTGCCGGTTGTAGTCGTAGTAGGTAACCAGGTGCGTGCCCTTGTTGCCGACGTACGCAACATTGAACGTCATGTTTGTGCCAATCTGGCGTTCGAAATCCAGGTTCCACTCCTGAACATTGGGTGTGACATTGGACGGTAGCGTTGCCACCGAAATGGCGACGTTGGTGGGATGGTTCAAGTCCACCACGATGGGGCCCTTTGACGGCAAGGGGATGGTAGCGCCAACCGGATCGCAACTGGTCGCACAGGTGCCATCGGCGTTGTTCGTTCCTTGCGGCGCCTGCCCGGTGAAGGTTACGCGATAGCCGTTGGCGAAGCTATAGTTGACCTGTCCGCTGAACGGCGGGTTCTGGGCCAACTGGTTGTTGATACCGCCGCGATCGATGAAGTAGAAGATACCGTATCCTCCGCTGATCTTCGTCCTGCCGTCGCCGAACAGGTCATAGGCGAAACCGAGGCGTGGGGCGAAGTTCTTGTAAGCAGTGTCAACGAAGCTGCGCGAATTGCCGTTCTGGCCGGCGATTTGGAGCTGCCCGTGAAGATGTCGAAGTTCGCCTGGTTGTTGTTCTTCTCGACCGGCCAGGTGATGACATCCCAGCGAAGTCCAAGATTGAGGGTGAGACGGGGCGTCACGCGCCAGTCGTCCTGGCCGTAGAAGCCGTTTTCCCAGTTGCGAGTCTGAGAATCACCCAGCGCCGGCCCAACCTGGTAGTTGCAGGTAAAACCGATCAACAGGTCGGTGACCTCATACCCGTGATACTGGGCGATTGCCCGTTGCCGCATAGGAAGAAGTAGCCCTTGCCAGTGAGAGGCCGGAAGAAGTTGACCTGCCGCCGCAAGATGTTGAGCGCCAAACTTAAAGTTGTGCTTGCCTTTGACCCACGACAGGTTATCGGCGTACTGCCAGGTGTCCTGCGGTACCTGGTACGGTCCGTAGTCGCCCGTGTATTCCAACTGATTGTTGAAGCCGCCGATCAGCGCGCCACCGAACAGTTGCGGATCCAGCAGACCGAGCGCGTTGACGTTGGCGTTCACGATGCCCAAATTGGCGGAGACAGGCTCGCTGAAGAAAGGCGGGGTGTAGCCGAAATTCGTACGGATAAACCCGAAACGAAAGTCGTTAAGCAGGTTGGGATTGAAGGTGTGGGTCTCAGACAGCACCGCGCTCCAGGGCTTGTTCGGGTTCGTACCCGAACCGAAACCGGCCGGCAGATTCGGCAGACGCGACGAGGTTGTCAGGTTGTCATTGCCGTAGCTGTAGCGGAAGAACGTGGAATCCTTTTTGCCGATGATCCAGTCGCCCCGGACATCGAAGTCATCGATCGTCTGGGTCCGGTTGACGAGTGACGGTGTAGTTCTGAGTGAGATCGTGGCAGTTGGAATTGGTCGCCGCGTTGCAGTTGGGTAGCCGGGTAAGCATTCAGATAATTAACCGCCGCCGGATTCAGCGGAATGGTAATGATGTTGCCCGGGAACGCCTGACCCGTTAGAGGATTCATAATGTGAATCCCCTCGCCCAGCAGTTCCGAGAAGTTGGTGTAACCACTGCTGCGCATCAGATCTGTCGGAACCGTCGCGTAGTCCGTGCTGGCGGGTGCCGAAGCGCGGAATCCCTGGTAGTCCCCGAAGACGAACAGCTTGTCCTTGAAAATCGGGCCACCGGCTGCCGCGCCGAATTGATTTTGGTGGAACGAAAGGTTTCTTGGCGTTCTGCTGGGGCTGCCACGGGGTGGCATCGAGAGCACTGTTGCGGAAGAATTCCCACAATGTGCCATGCCACTGGTTGGTGCCCGACTTGATTCCGGCATTGATAATGCCGCCGCCGGCACGTCCGAATTCAGCAGGCGCCACGTTGGTCTCCACGCGAAATTCCTGGATGGCGTCGGGGGCGGAGAAGAAAACGATGGTGTTGACCAGCGACTCGTTGTTATCGAAGCCGTCGAGCAGGAAGTTGTTCGCCTGTGGACGGAGTCCGTTCACGACCAGGGCTGCGCCGCCGCTGCTGTTGTAGCGATAGGTTTCGGCGTTGCCGTTTCCGCCGGTAGCGTCACCAACGGTGTTGGAACCACGCGTCACGCCCGGTACCAAGGTTGCCAACTGTGTGAAGTTGCGGGAATTGAGCGGAAGATCAACCACCTGACGTCCGGTGATGACGTCACCCAGATCTGAGGTCTGGGTTGCGACCAGCGGCGCTTCCGTAGTTACCACCACGTTCTCGGTGACTGCGCCCGGGTTCAGGGCGAAATTCAATGGCAGGGTTTGGCTGATCTGGAGGGTCACGTCCTGCGTGACGCTGGCAAAGTTCGCAGCCTTGACCTGGACCTGGTATTGGCCCGGCTTCAGTGCATTGACTACGTAATCCCCCCCGCCCCCGCTGGTTACAGTGAGGGTATGCCCGGTTGCTTTGCTTGTTACGTCGATGGTTGCCCCGGAAACGACAGCCCCCGTGCTGTCGGTAATGGTCCCCGATATGACGCCGTTGGTCGACTGAGCCACCAGCAAGACCGGGACGCTCAGTAGAGCCAGCAATGCCAACAGACGAGACACTTTCAACCCCTTCATCGCAGTATCCAACCTTTCGTTTGTGGTTTTGGTGGAACGAATTGAACTTCGAGACAGAAGGAAGGTAGTTCGGCCCGAGTTTGTGCTCAACCCTCTTACGCCTGGCGCACCCACTCGCGACTGAATAAGCGAATAGTACACGGCAATCCGCCGCTTTAGGTCCGCGACGGTTCTCCCCAAATCGGATGTGGCCGACAGAACGAATGTTATTGAGAGAACTACATTGCGTCCTGTGTGAAACGACCCGGCAACCCCTTACTTGAAACTCATTGTCCAACCGTTAAAAATCGCTGGATGTGATTTTCCTCACGGTTCAGAGTGATGTTTTCTTGGATACTAACTGAAGTTTGCAAACTAGCAAACTATTTTCTTTACACTCTTGTTGACATCGGGAGGCCGCGCGCAATAGCCTTCGACCCGGCGGCTCCGGGAAGATGCGCCTGGCGCTACCGTCAGTGAATATTTATGCATAAGTCTCCTAAGAGCTTCTGGCAGATCTGGAACATGAGCTTCGGCTTCCTCGGCATTCAGTTTGGCTGGGGACTCCAGATGGCTAACATGAGCGCCATCTATGAGTACCTTGGCGCCCGTGCCGACCAGATTCCCATCCTATGGCTGGCAGCCCCGCTTACCGGCCTTCTGGTGCAGCCCATCATCGGGAATGCCAGTGATCACACCTGGACCCGCCTGGGCCGCCGCCGCCCGTACTTCTTGGCAGGAGCCATCCTGAGTTCGCTGGCTCTGGTGTTCATGCCGCGCAGCTCGGCACTATGGATGGCCGCCGGGCTGTTATGGATTCTGGATTCTTCCATCAATATCAGCATGGAGCCTTTCCGCGCCTTCGTCGCCGATTTGCTGCCGGAAGAGCAGCGTACCCGCGGCTTCGCCATGCAGAGCTTGTTTATCGGTCTGGGTGCGGTGGTCGCCTCAGCGTTGCCGTGGATACTCAGCAACTACTTCCATCTCGCGAATAGTGTTTCCGGACACACGATTCCCCTTACCGTCCGCTTGTCGTTTTATATCGGGGCCGCTGCCTTTCTGGCAGCCGTACTATGGACGATCATCACCACCCCGGAATATCCGCCCGAGGATATGGAGGCGTTTCGCGATCGCAGGGCGGAATCCAATGGCATCCTGGCCAACGTGGAGGAGATACTGGAAGCCATCCGCCAGATGCCAAAGACCATGCGGCAGCTCGCCCCGGTGCAACTGCTGACGTGGCTGGGCCTGTTCTGCATGTGGCTATATTTCCCGGTGGCCGTGGCGTGGAACGTTTTTGGCGCTCCCGATCAGACCTCTCCGGTATACACCCGCGGCGTGGAGTGGGCCGGGATCTGCTTTGGGATGTACTCGGCGGTATGCTTTGTGTTCTCTTTCTTCCTGCCCTGGATCGCGAAAACGATTGGCCGAAAAAATACGCACAGTCTGTGCCTGCTGTGCGGAGCGCTGGGCCTACTTTCTGTCGCAGTCATCCACGACAAGGGCCTGTTGCTGCTGTCGATGACAGGCGTGGGCATCGCCTGGGCAAGCACCCTGGCCATGCCGTATTCGGTTCTGGCAGGATCGTTGCCGCCGGAGAAAACCGGGGTTTATATGGGGATCTTCAACTTCTTCATTGTGCTTCCTGAGATCATGGCGTCCCTGTTTTTTGGATGGGTGATGCTGCACGTCCTGCATAACAATCGGCTGGCGGCAGTGATTGCCGGCGGAGTGTTCATGGCGATCGCCGCAGTGTTGATGCAGCGAGTCACCGATCCCGGGGACGAGCGCAGTACGAGACCGGAGATCGTGCACAAGAAGGAACTGGTCGCTTAATCCGCTGCAGGAGCCATCAGCGCGGTAGTAGCTCGCGTTCGTGAGCGTCCGCGCTGCGGATCGAAACCTTATCCTCCGCGGCGTGGAGCCGCCACTGGGAGACGATGCTTTTGGCGTGTTCCAGCAGGTAGGGGAGCCGGCTCTGGATCTCGCGGGAGAGCCCCATACCAACTTCGCTTGAAGCGCCAGCCATGGTCAGGCTGACCGCCGCCGGCGCGTTACCGTACAGTCGCTTGGCCGCCATCAACAAGCTGCGAGGCGTGCAATGGTGGGTGAAACGGGGGTTGTCATCCGCAGGCGCGAGAGGCTCACTGAGAATCTCGCCGGGCGGCCCGCCTTCGGTGGCGTCGATGAAAAGGACAAATTGCGCCTGCGAGAGGTCTTCGGCGATATCCAGCGATAGCTGCGATGTGGCCAGAACTCGAACCCAGGCGTCGTCGCGATAGAAGTCCTGGAGCGCGTGGGCCGCGTGGACTCCGAGCGCGTCATCGCTGCGCAGGGTGTTGCCGTATCCGAGGATCAGCACGTCCGGCATTTAGGTGCTCCGAAGCTCGTCGACGAGTGCGCCGTCGGGCGAGCGCAATTCCATCTGTAGCGCTATATGTCCTGAGGCATGGGTGGAGCAACTCAGGCAGGGATCATAGGCGCGAACCAGCGCCTCCACCCGGTTTAGCATGCCTTCTTCAATCTTTTCTCCATGAACAAAGTGCCGCGCCACCTGCAACACGCCGCGGCTTATGGCCAGGTTGTTGTGCCCGGTGGCCACGATGAGATTGGCCCAGACGATGGCGCCTTCGTCGTTGACCTTGTAGTGATGGATCAGCAGACCGCGCGGAGCTTCGATGATGCCGACCCCCTCGGGGGAGTTGACGCCCGCTGTAGCGCGAACGTGCGTGTCCAAAATCGCGGGCGAGTCCAACAGCTGCTGCATGCGCTCCAGCGCGTAGGTCATCTCCACCAGCCGCGCATAGTGATAGAGGAACGCCGAGTGCGGCACGCGTCCAAAGCGCTGGCGAAACTCCAGCAGCTCGGAATCCGCGCGGGCAGTGCCGAGCTGATCTGCTGTATTGAGGCGCGCCAGCGGGCCTACGCGGTACATCCCCTGTGGATAGTCGGCAGGCTTGTAGTACGGTGCCTTGAGATAGGAATTACGCAGAGTCGCTTCGCCGATATAGCTCGCGTACTCTTCGCTGGAGATCCCGTCCTGCACGATCTCGCCTTCCGCATCCCGAAAACGCAACAGGCCGTCATAAAGCTGTAGGTTGCCGCGGCGGTCCACCAGTCCGGCATACATGCTGGGCGCGGAATCGAAAGCGTCGATTTCCTCGCGAAAGTTCTCCAGTGTGCCCTTGAACAGCTCCACCGCTTTCTCGACACCGGCCGCGGCTTCCGGAATGCCGGCCAGAATGCGGTCGCGTACGGCCGCGGTGAGCGGCGACTTCACGCCTCCCGGCACAATCCAGGAAGGATGCACGCGCTCCTCGGCCAGCGCCTCAATCACCTGCAAGCCAAACTTGCGCAGCTCGATTCCGGAGCGCGCCAAATCGGGGTTGGCCTCAATCAGCCCGAAGACATTCCGGGTAGCGGGATCGCCGTCCATGCCGAGAAGAAAGTCAGGAGCAGAGAGATAGAAGAAGCTCAAGGCATGCGACTGAAAGAACTGCGCACAGTGAATGACCTCGCGCAGCAGTTTGGCAGCCGGGGGGAGACGGACCGCCATGATCGCATCACAAGCCTTCGCCGATGCCAACTGGTGGCTGATAGGGCAAATGCCGCAGATGCGCGAGGTAATGCCGGGCATCTCGTAATAAGGACGACCCTCGACGAATTTCTCGAATCCGCGGACCTGGGTCACCTGAAACTCGGTGTCGGCAACCGAGCCATTGTCGTCAAGTTGAATGGTGACCCTGGCGTGACCCTCAATGCGGGTGACGGGATCGATGGTGATACGCTGCATCGCGGCTCCTATCCAAATCTCAGCTTCATGACCGCGTCGGGCTTGCGGTTGTCGAGCAGGTTGTCGAGTAATTGGCCGATGACCTTGCTCGGCGGAGGACAACCGGGGACCGAGATGTCGACCTTTACAAAGTCTTGCACTGGACGGCATAAGGGGGAGAGCGCCGGCAGGTTCTCTTTGGGAATGGCGGCATCGCGGTCGCTCTTCTCCACGTACACCGATTGCATCAGCTTCTTCACGGAAACCGTATTGCGCATTGCGGCAACATTGCCGGTGACCGCACAATCGCCCAGCGAAACCAGAATCCTGCTGTTTTGCCGGATTTGCTGTACCTTCTCCACGTCTTCCTGCGTACTCACCGCTCCCTCGATGAAGGTGATATCCACTTCGTCGGGAAACTCATGCGCGTCCACCAGCGGCCCGTAGACCAAGTCGATCTTGCGGGCGATGGGAATCAATGCCGTATCGAGATCGAGCAAGGACATGTGACAGCCGGAGCAGCCATCCAGCCAGGTCGTGGCAATCTTCACCTTCCTCATGCCTGTAGTCCTCTCTGGTGCGCCAATGACGTGATGAGGCCGGCGTCTTTGACCATCTCCTGCACGCTCTTCCCTTTCTCCGAGAGGGCCCCGGTCGGGCATGCCTGCACGCACTTGCCGCAATTGGTGCAGCTTCCGGCGTTGCCCCACCTGGCGTTGAGCTCGGAGACGAGTCGTGCGTGGATCCCTCGGTTGCAGATGTCCCAGACGTGTGCGCCTTCCAGATCGGCGCACACGCGGACACAACGGGTACACAGAATGCAACGGTTGTGGTCGAGTACGAAGCGAGGGTGCGACAGGTCCACCGGCAGGCGCGGAAAGTTGTAGGCGAAGCGCACGTTGGTGACCCCGAACGCATACGCCATGTCCTGTAACTCGCAATGGCCATTCGAGACGCATGCCGCACAGACATGGTTGCGCTCGACCAGCAACAGTTCGATGGTGATGCGGCGATAGCGCGCCAGTCGCGGCGAATTGGTGATGACCGCCATGCCGTCCTGGACCGGCGTCGTGCATGCCGGGAAAAGCCGGTCAACGCCAGATAGCTCGACCATGCACACGCGGCATGCGCCGACCGGCTTCAACCCCTTGAGGTAGCAGAGCGTCGGAATGCTTTTCCCGCCACCCTGCGCTGCTTCCAGGATCGTCTGGCCCTCGCAGGCGTTCACCATTTCTCCGTCGATGCGGATCGAGATTTTCTTCGGCGGCAAGACTCATCTCCTATCTAGCGCGACGGCGCTGCTTTGACGTCGCAGCGCAGGCAGCGGCAGACTTCGTCCATGGTTTGCTCGTCGCTCAGGACGGCGACAACCTCGGCGAAACTGTTGGCACGTTTTTCGACCCGCAGATGATGCGGCAGATTTCTGCGGCTCTCACTGACTTCCTTGGGCGCGGTCTGCTCATAGCGGATGGCAGGGAACAGTTGCTCCCATCGATCGACGTCCATCAACTGCTTGTCGATGGCCTGCGCCGCCTGCTTGCCATAGGCCATGGCGTTCGAAACATTCGAGGCGCCGGTAACCAGGTCGCCGCCGGCATAGAAGCGCGGACGGCTGGTTTCCAGCGAAAAGTGGTCGACCTCAATGGTGCCGTGCTCCTTAATGCGCAGCCCGGATGCCTTGGCGAAGTCAAGGTCCACGGACTCCCCGACCGCAAGGATGACGGAGTCACACTCGATCCGCCGTACCTCATCGGTCAGAATCGGCTTGCGCCGTCCCGACGTGTCGTACTCGCCGAGCGAGGTCTTCACAATCTCCAGCCCGCGGACGTTACCCTTGGCGTCGCCAATCACGCGGTGAGGAGCTGCGAGAAACATGAAACGCGCTCCTTCCTCCTCGGCGGCTGCGGTCTCTTCTTCGATCGCCGGCATGTCCTTCCGTTCGCGCCGGTAGACGACCGTCACTTCCGCACCCATGCGAACCGCGGTGCGGGCGGAATCGATTGCGGCATTGCCGCCTCCGATGATGACGACCTTCTTGCCGATCGGCACGCTCTCCGATTTGGAGACCATTTCCAGCAGTGGCAGGGCGGGATAGACACCCTTCAGTTCTGTTCCCGGGAGGTACACCCATGACTCTTTCCAGGTTCCGATGGCGAGGAAGACCGAGTCGTAGCGCTCGTCGAGTTCGTTGAGCGAAATGTCTGTACCCACGCGCGTATTGAGCACAAACTTCACACCCAGCCGCTCGATCAGCTCGATCTCGCGACGCAGGACCGACTTCGGCAACCGATACTCGGGTAATGCGAAGCGCAGCATGCCGCCGGGCTCGGGCATAGGGTCAAAGACGGTGACATCGTGTCCCAGAAGCGCCAGATAGAAGGCGGCGGTCAAGCCGGTCGGCCCGGCACCCACGATGGCGACCTTTCTTCCTGTCGGCTCCAGAGCTCGCGAGGCCACGCGGCCGACAGCGCTATCGAAGCGGTCGGACAGCAGCACCGTGTCCGCGATGTGCCGATGCACATCTCGCATGTTTACGGCGTTGTCGATGGTCTGGCGGCGGCAACGGTTGTCGCAGGGATGCTGGCACACCCGGCCGGTCGAGCTGGGCAGGGGATTGTCGAAGATGACGGCATCGAAGGCGTCCTCCAGCCGGCCCTCTTTATAAAGCTGTAGAAACCGCGGGATGTTCATGTGCAGCGGGCAGCTATTCTCGCAAGGTGAGAGTGCCAGCTCTTCGCACACTCCTGCCTGGCAGCGGCCGGAGACGATGTGGTCTTCGAACTCCTGGCGGAAGTGCCGCATGGCGGTGAGCACGGGATTCGGCGCGGTTTGGCCGAGTCCGCAAAGCGAGCACTCGCGAATGTAGCGGCTGAGCTCGTCCAGGGTTTCGAGGTGCTGCATCCGGCCGAAGCCGGTGGTAATGCGGTTCAGAATGCGCAGCTCTTTGTTGAGCCCAACCCGGCAGGGCACACACTTCCCGCAGGACTCGGAGTTGGTGAACTCGATGAAGTAGCGGGCGACGTCAACCATGCAGATGTCTTCGTCCATCACCACCATGCCGCCCGAACCCATGATGGAGCCGAGCTGAGCCAGGCTCTCGTAGTCCACGGGGGTATCGAACATCTCGTTGGGAATGGTCCCGCCGGAAGGGCCGCCGGTTTGCACAGCTTTGATTTCGCGTCCGGGTGCGCTGCCTTCGCCAATGTCATAGACGAAGGTCTTCAGCGGAGTGCCGAGCGGCATCTCAACCAGGCCGGTGTTGTTGATTTTGCCGACCAGCGAAAAGACTTTCGTGCCTGAGCTTTTCGTGCTGCCGGTTTCGCTGAACCAGGCCGCACCTTTCATCACGATGGGCGCGATGTTGTACCAGGTTTCAACGTTGTTGATGTTGCTGGGCTTTCCCCACAGGCCTCGCTGAGCGGGAAACGGAGGACGCGGGCGCGGCCGGCCGGCGTCGCCTTCCAGGGAGGCGATCAGCGCGGTCTCTTCGCCGCATACGAAGGCGCCGGCACCCTCGACGATCTCGATGTCAAACTTGAAACCGCGACCCAGGATGTTCTCGCCCAGTACGCCATACTCGCGGGCCTGCTCGATGGCGCGGTTGAGCCGGTGTACCGCAAGCGGATATTCGGCCCGAACGTAAACGATGCCTTGCGTGGCGCCCATCACGTAGCCGCCGATGACCATGCCCTCCAGCAGCGCGTGCGGGTCGCTCTCGATTTCGTTGCGGTTCATGTAGGCGCCGGGGTCGCCTTCATCCGCATTGCAGATGATGAACTTCTGATCGGACTTGGCCTTGGCCAGGAACTCCCATTTGTTGCCGGTGAGAAATCCTGCGCCACCCCGGCCACGCAACTTGGATGCCTTGATGAGTTCAATTACCGTCTCAGGCTTGGCGTCGATGAGCGCTTTGTAGAGCGCCTGGTAGCCTCCGACCGCGATGTATTCCTCAATGTCGTCAGGACTGATCAGCCCGCAGTTGCGCAGAACGATCTTCTTCTGGCCTTTGAAAAAAGCCACCTCGTTCCAATTGGGTATCTCCGGATACCCTCTGCCATAGCGCACCGAGCCGGTGATGTGGTCCCATTCCTCGATCTTGCAGTAAACCAGGTCGGGCGGAACATTTCCCGAGACGACATCATGCAGGATGCGTTCAGCGTCGTGGGCCTGCACCCGCCGCAGAAGCAGCAGCGGCTGCCCGGGTACATGGACGCTGACCAGCGGCTCCTGATAGCACGCGCCGAAGCACCCGACGCCGGCCAGGTAGATTGCGGTCCCGCTGCGGTCGATTGCCTCCGTGAACGCGTGATAAAGACCTTCAGCGCCATTTCCCCGGCCGCACGTTCCCATTCCGATGGTGATGCGCGGCACCGGCGGCGTCAGCTTGTTCATCCCAGACTCGCGAACAGCATTGAAGGTGCCGATGTCCTCGATACGCTGCATCACTCACCTTCCCGGTCTAAGGCGCGCACCTCGCGTTGCAGGCTCCGCTCGTTGACGTGGCCGCAAATGCGGTGGTCAATTTCAACCACCGGCGCCAGCGCGCATTGCCCGAAGCAGGCCACGGTACGAATGGTGAACTTGCCATCCTTGCTGGTCATGTTGAGCTTGTCCGCATCGCCGGCTTGCCCGCTGTCATCCAGCTCAAGCCCGAGGTCGAGCCGCAGGCTTTGCAGAAGGTTGCGCGAATTGCGCGTGTGGCATGCGGTACCGCGGCAGATGCAGATGGTGTGGTCGCCCTGCGGCTGAAGGTTGAACAGCGCATAGAAAGTAGCAAGGCTGTACATCCGGGAGAGCGGAATCTCCATTTGCCGGGCGATGTAGCGCAGAGCATCTTCGGGCAGGTACTTGTTGCGGTTGCGTTCCTGGACGGCTTCAAGGATTCCCAATACCGCTCCAGGGCGGCCGCTAAGCTTAACGATGCTCTGGTCGATAAAGACCTTTTCCGCCGTGTCGAGCGTGGTTGCCACTGACATGCGCAGGACGCTCCTTTCCCTTGCAGAAAGTCAGCCGTGCAAAGCAATCTTCGCTTCGCGTTCGCCGAACGAAGGAGGAAATCGGCTCACCAGATTCGTTTCGGCTCGTTCTGCTTAGAGGTTGTTCCCAAATCTGCAAGGACGCAGTGAGGGCCATCACGTTGAGACGTGACTCATGAATTGGCCGTTCCCGGAAAATGCAAAGGAGACCGAATTGAAACGCTGGCCGGGAACGAGTGGGCGCGTGGGTTGACGATGGAGAATAGATCGAATCGAAGAGCTTCCGCGGGCGCCCCATCCTTTCCCTGCAGTTGGAAAAGGGTCGGGTGAAGGATATTGTCCTTTCGAGAAACTGAAGGGAGTGAGGTCTCCCACCCTTTCCCAAACGAAGGGAAAGGATGGGGCACCCACAGTTTAGTAAACTAACGAACGATTAGCCTGGAAAGGGTGGGTCACCCGCCGTGTTCCAACGGCAGGAAGTTTAGAAATACACGGCCAACCGCCCGCCCACCACTTCCGTGGTCTTGACATGGTGGAAAATTAACCTAATATTAACCTGCCTTACTGAGCAGCCATACTACCGCGACGCACGAATTAAGACTGCTTTCTTTATCGAGTGCTGTAAATGATCGATGGCGTCTGGCACTTGACCGGACGCATCCTTCATCGGCCCTGCACTTAGGCTACGTTTGTAGGCCCGCTAACACAGGCTCTAATTCATTAGGTTAGTACCAGGCCGTTCCCTTGGAGATAGTCAAGTCATAAGCGGCTTCATGGGCTCCCTTCTTAAGAACGACACAGATCGCCTTTCAGGATAGGTGGTCTGCAGCAAGCCAATTCGTTAGCTGTATAGTGTCGACTTCCCGCTCGGCTCGTGCGCTGTTCGTTATTGCGGACCGATTGAACGCAGATAAAGCTATTCGCCCGCCCAAAGTTCGCTCTACCTGGGAGGGGAACTTTTGTAGTCATTAATTGACTGACCTGTGCATGCCAGCTATGCGCAGCGCAAGTCTAGAAAGACGCGGTCGTATTCAGATGATGTCGTGGTAACTACGTCTTGGGCGTGATGTCGGGGAAGTCTTGGAGACTGGGTGCATAGCGTCGAGACTGCGAGGAAATGCGTATGAGAAGCATCACGAAGGCGAACCGGATCACGCCTTTCAGGTATTGCCTTGTGCAGGGACGCTACCCTTCAAAGTAGGACGTGGCTGGCCACCTGCTGCCCTGGCTGTTGTGTTCTTCAGTCATGTGGCTACAGCCCAAGACTTGGGGTCGTATACATTTCACGCTCGTCGACAGCAGTCCTGCGGGTTACTCTTACTAGGTCGGCAACGTCAGCGACGCAGGCGAAGTAGTCTTCATGCGTTCCGACCCTGGCGGTACGCAAACCGTGTACCAGGGCACTGGCGGCGCTTTGAACAAGATTGCCACCTGAATACATCTCCCGGATTCAGATCACTGTTTTGACCACATAAATGGAGGAAAGCATGAAATACCGCTGGATATTTGGACTTGCACAGATCGGATTGCTGCTTCTAGCGTGTACGGCGAGCGCACAGACGTGGGCGCTCTGGCGAATGGCCCTGGAGCAAGCGTTGGCGCCATGCTCCAGCTAAGAGACGGCAGGATCCTGGTACATGAGGAGCAGGACGGAGACGCCACAGCATGGCACATTCTGACTCCCGACTCTAGTGGAAGCTATATCAATGGTACCTGGAGTTCGGGCGGACATTTGCCGGCCAACTATGCCCCCTTCTACTTCAGCTCGCAGGTGTTGCTGAATGGAAAGCAGGTTGTCATTGAGGGCGGGGAGTACAACTTTGGCCAGTCAGTGTGGACCACTTTGGGAGCAATCGGAACTGTTGCTCCTGGAGGTGGCATCACCTGGACCGCCAATGCGCCGCCCCCCGGATGGGCAACAATCGGCGATGCGCAAAGTGTTCTCCTGGATAACGGCCAACTGCTGCAAGCGAACTGCTGCACAAAGCAGACCGCGCTCTTCACTGGTCCAATTCTTGGATCCCGAGCGGCTCAGTTAATGCGGCAACAAACGACGAGGCGGGTTGGACGTTGTTAGGTAACGGCAAGGTCCTCATGGTTGACGCATTCGCCGCATGTGGAAGCAACAAAAGCTCTGAATTTTATGATCGAACACGGGTACGTGGACCTGCGGCCCGCAAACCCCGACCCAACTGTGGGCGGCGGGAGACCATGAGCTAGGTGCGGCAGTTTTGATGTACAACAACAGGGTAATTCAATTCGGAGGACTACCATCGGCGACCGCAATTTACGACGTGGCGACCAATACCTGGTCGGCCGGGCTGTGCCTAACGGCTTCAATCAGGCGGATGGGCCAGCTGCATTGGAGCCCAACGGCAAAGACTTGTATGCTGAGCCCTGGACTTTTCGAGGCCGGCTGCAAGTTCGTCGAGTACGATCCTACTACCAACACGCTCTCGGACGCTCCGAATCCACCGGCTTGCCCGAGTGATTCGTCGTTTGTAGGACACCTGATGATCCTGCCGACGGGGCAGATAATGTTCACCGATTTCAGCGACCAGGTTTACGTCTACACCCCAGCTCCGGGAGTTGTCGATGCAGCCCGTCCGATTCCTCTCTTCTCTTCGACATTGCTGACGCCCACTAATAATCGAGTGTGTGGTTACAATCTCAACGGCTTAACACAGAATAACGCCTATGGTGATGACTACCAGGGTGATACAAATTTCCCGCTAGTTCGCATCACGAGTAAGGTCAACGGGAAGGTGTATTACGCCTTCACACATGATGACAGTTCACATTCCATCGCGCCGAACGCACTTAGCTGCACCATGTTCGACATGCCTAACCAGCCTAACAATCCGCCTCCCGGCCCGTGCGACGCGGTGGTTATTGGCAGTGGCGTAAACGCATACATTCGGGTTAGCGTCAACTGTCCTCAGGCGGTTCGATTTTGAGATCGTCTGGTTTGTCGGGGGCCCTCCTGACAGTCCCAAAATCGGCATCTTGCTCTTGGAGCCGGATGTCCAGTTCAACTAGAGGAACGTAGCGCTTGGGCCCGGGGCGGATGCCCCACTCATTCCAACCGAAGGAATGAGTGGGCGCCCCACTGTTTGACCTTCTGCTCCCTCTGATTGCCCGCGCTTACTTCGTCAGAAACACGTCCTTGCGCGGGAACCTCTCGAAGACCGAAGCGATCCTGACAGAAGTTGGTGGCCAGGACATCGGTCGGATTCCCGGCAATCCACTGTGACAAATCAATGGTCTGGTAGTGACCGTTGTTAAAGACGATCAGGATGCGCGCCTTGTCGTTCCCGACATTCTCAATGGAGTGACCAAAGCCCTGCGGTATGTAGGCGACGTCACCCTGGTTGAGCTCTCCTCGCGCCAGCGTCCTTGCGAGCCAAACAGGCGTCACGTTGAATTGGCCGCTCAGAATGTATTGCCACTCGGCCGCATTGGGATGCCAATGTAGTTCGCGAAGCGCCCCGGCTCCATCTCTAGAACGACGCCCGTCATGGTAGTGGAGATAGGGAATTGGGAGCCATCCACCCGCCACTCCCGTCCGCCTTTGAAGGTTTCAAAGGGCTTCTGCGAAAGCAGGCTGTACTTGTGCGTGAGCGGTGGCGATTTCCAACCCTGGAGCGGCGGGGCGGCGATCGCCGGTGGGACTTTCCCTTGGCGAAATAGACTTCTTTCTTGGGGAAATTGTCGAATGTCTCCGGCGGCAATCCAAAGTTCTTGGCGAGCAGCTCCTTCGGGGCGTGGCCGAGCCAGTCGGTGATGCTGAACGTTCCGAATTCGGAGAAGTAGCCGTTATCGAAGACCAGCACGAAGTGGCAGGGCTTGTCGCCCAGCGTCTCGATAACGTGGCCGTGGCCGCGGGGAAAATACCAGACATCGCCGCGGCCCGAAGTCATTGGTCTCGCAGCAGCCCTGAGGGATCGATCACCGTGGTTCGCACCATCCCCTCGGTGACAAAAGCCCATTCCGCCGCCGTGGCATGCCAGTGGAGTTCGCGCATCACGCCCGGCTCCATGCGCATGGAGACCCCGGCATGCGCTTTCGAGATCGGCAACTGCTCTACCGTGGCTTCCTTGCCGTAGCTGCCTCCCATCACGCGGCCTTCCGATTTTTCCAGCTCAAACTTGAAGGTGGGAGTTCTTTTCCCGAGGTGACGGGATCGGGAAGGTTGTTCTGGAAGCTGGTGTGACCGCCTTCGGAACTGATGGGAAGCGATTGGGAAAACACGAACGTCTCCTGTCTGGCGCGACTGTACTTCGAAGCCGCCCTGGCAACAATGAGATTTACAGGAGCGGCACTACCTTAGCCGCTGGAGCAGAGCCAGGGCAAATGAAAAGTGTTCGCAGCAGGTTTGAGGTATCTCCATCGCACGTCGGGTGCCCCACTCATTCCATCGGTTGGAATGAGTGGGCTCGATGAACGTTGATCTGCGAAACATCCGTCTCCACATACACCAATCCTTGCTCGTCGTAAGCATATGCCGGATAGCTGCTCCACTCCCAATCCTCGGCTGTACTCACCAATCCTCGTGTTACCGGATTCCGATGCATGTAGCGTAGCTTCTCCACCCGCTTCCTGGCACTACAGACATTGAAGTCATAGAAGCGCTTCTGCCACACCAGCCCTGCGAACCTCTCGCCAGCCCGCAGCATGCGGGTAAACCGCTCTTTGACGACCTTCAGCACCACCGAGGGATCGCCGGCTTGTGGTTCAGTCATCAGCAGGTGCACGTGCTCCGGCATGATGACCTAGCCCACGACTTGGAATCGATACCGCCGCCGCGCCTGCTCCAGCACCCGCAGCAGGAGATCGCGCCGCGCTGCATGCCTAGGTGCGGCTGGCGGGGCGATAGCAACTCCAGGTTATGAAGTGCAGGTCGCCGTTGCCATAGTATCGCCTGAGCCCTTGTGTCACCGCGACAGACTAAACGGTTTCGTTCTGTAGGTCAGTGACGTCGCACTGCACACCCTGTGATCCCACACATTCCAACCGATGGAATGTGTGGGGTGTCTCGGCCCGAAGTCCCATTTCGGGAATCTCTACAACCTTTCGTAACCTGCGCATCGCATTTTTCCCGTGCAGGTCACCTGAGCGACCCTAGACTGTCCCCGAGGACACCGAAGAGTGTCCCTGCGGGGCGAATCCCGCTAAGTTCTTTGATATGACGATTTTGCCTGTAAGCCTTGCAAGCTCAAGAATTTGCGGACAAAATCGAGCTATAGCGAAGAAAACAAGGGATCGCGCAAAATATTTTTTCGCGAGTGAGCGCGTTATCGGACGCAGAGAGCAACTAGCAATTAGCAACTAGCAATTAGGGATACAGCGGGCTGGCGGCTGGGAGCTGGTAGCTCGCGGCGAGCCGAACTGCAGGTCCCTCGACTCCCCCCTCGACTGCGCTCGGCGTCCGCTCGGGATGACACCGTTAGAGATAGCACCCGCCTCTGGCGAAGAGCGAATGGCGCATGGCGGCTTTAACCCCTTTGCTTCCAAGATTTTGCCTCTAAGTCTCACGCGCTCAAGATTTTAGCGGCAAGGTTTTTGCTTGGCATGTATATACTTGGCTCACAATCTGTGCTATCGTAATTTGGACAGGGCAGCTAATCGGCATACTCGTAATCCGGGTTCTCGACAGCCAGAAACAGCTCGGTTTCAATGTCGTATCGCCTACAAATCCAGCCCGTCTAACTATTCCGAGCTCGTCCCGATATTCAATAAATCCAAAGAAGTAGAGTTTTCGGGTGAGGGCGATATCGTGCCTCTCCAGATACGCCTTATGGACGCGGACAATCGCTCCCTGCTCCGCTCCTTGCGCGACCTCGGTTTCCCGATATTCCCCAGGTTCCAAGGCGAACACTCCAAGAGCGTTCAGCTCCTCACTGTAAGGCGGGATGTCCGGGAGTTTATCGAAATGTTCGAGGGTTACATTACTTTTAACTATGGTGGCCTTTGTACCTCCGATATTGGCGATGGCAAAGCTAATCCTAGTCGGCTCTTGGGGCTCTATAAAGAAATTCCCAAGGTCAAGGCGTATCCCGCGAATAACAAGTTTCGGCGGAACGCAAGACAATCCCTCGATGCGCCGCATCGGCGCTTCTCGGTTGCATCCGCAGCGCGCCTAGTGGCGGTAGCCTGCCTCCAAACGCCGATCAGCGTGGCGATTCCGACGATAGCCAACAACCAATCTGGGATGTTTCCCCATACGGCCCTGCTCCGCTCTGGGCCGCCGCTGGGGATTTCTTATCTTCTTCGGGGCGGCTATCGTAATTATTAATCACGATGGGCGACACAGCCTCTTGCTTGCTAGCAGTGCCGGATTGTGCGGGTTGTTGATCTGGTATTTTGGGCGAGTGTTGGCTGAATCCTTCGCCAGACGCTAACACGAACATGGCGTATACAAGTAGGAGGCGCATAATTTGAGAATGGCGAAGAGGAA
>CAWFAY010000019.1:0-73316 GCA_963813905.1 uncultured Acidobacteriaceae bacterium
GCTGTAGAAGCATTGCCAAGGAATCTCGATCCCTCGCGAATGTGAGTTACTCGATCAGGATGAAATCCCATCAATTGCGCGCAGGTTGATTGGCCTTGTGCGAGGGCCACTGCGAAATGCGCCGGCGTTGTTGAAAAAGCCTTTGAAGTTCGCTGCGGCTAGCTGCATTGCGCTCGGCTCGGTGATCTTGCTGATGTGGGCTCCGGTGCTTCAAACAGCTAAGCAGAATAAGCCGCTCGGTCCGGTTTGGATTCTGCTCTTGGGAGTCACCTCAATAGGCTGGATCGCTTCGTTCTTCTGGATTTTTTTGGGGCGACCTAAACGGAATGCTAAGGTCTTGGTCGCAACTGGTATTCCCACACGTCCACTCGCATCTCGACCGGTAAAAGTGGTTCGCAATGTGCCAGCGGAGTGTTTCGCCGATGTCGGCGGCATGGAAGAGGCAAAGGAACAAATACGCGAGATAGTGCAGGGACATCTGGACCCTGTAAAGTACCAACGCTATGGGCTGGTGAGAAATGGAATCCTCTTATACGGCCCACGCGGAACCGGAAAGACATTTTTGGCGAGAGCGACCGCTGGCGAGTTCGGGCTGCACTTCGAATATGTATCCGCTCCGAAGCTGCTGAACCGCTGGATTGGAGCAACTGGCGAGAACATCCAGGGAGTATTCGCGCAGGCTGCAAGCCGCAAGCCCGTCCTCTTCTTTATCGACGAGATCGACACAATCGGAGGCGGGCGGCAGGACGCCATTAGCGACCCAGGCGGTGCGGGGCGTGAGTTCAACAACATCACCATGGCCTTGATGAGTGCGATCGATCAATACCGCACGATCAGCGGCTTTGTGTTGATGGCCGCGACCAACCGTCTGGATGGCCTCGACGAAGCGCTAATTCGGAAAGGGAGATTTGACATAAAAGTGCGTGTCGATCTTCCAGACGAAGCCACACGAGTGAAGATTCTGGAAGCGCAGCTCAGCAAGAAACCGTGGAAACGCTTCGACCTGCGGGACTTCGCGCGCCGGACGCCGGGAGCCGGTGCGGCCAAATTGCGCGCCCTAGTGCTATGACCGCATAGATAAGTAATCAATGTATACACTTGGCGGGGAGGGTGTCGGGCTTTATAGCTATGGCATGGGAAGAGGCAAAGCACTCCGGATTCAACTTTCCAGGCGGGATCGGCAGCAATTGGATCGGTTGTTGAGCGGCGGGTTGCAGCCGGTACGAACGGTGCTGCGAGCCTTGGCTCTGCGACAATTGGATGCAGGGCAGGCAACCCCTGCGGTGGCTGTCAGTCTGGGACTTTCGGCCAAAGCGGTGTGGCAGATCGGCAGACGTTATCAGCAGGGCGGTTTGGAGCGCGCGTTATATGACGCCTCCCGACCGGGGGCAACTCCGGCGCTGGATGGGGAGCAGCGACAGCGCATCATCGCGGTGGCCTGCAGTCAGCCGCCGTCAGGACGGGCGCGCTGGACGGTGCGCCTGCTGACCGAAGAGGTGATCCAACGCAAGCTGGTACCACGAGTCGGGCGAGAAACTATCCGGGTCCTGCTGCAAAGCCACGACCTGAAGCCGTGGCGGGAAAAAAATGTGGTGCGTGGGGGAGTTGGACGAGGAGTACATCGCTCGCATGGAGGAGGTGCTGGGGCTCTATGAAAAGCCTTTTTGCGAGCGGGCACCGGTGGTCTGCATCGACGAGAAGCCGGTGGTGCTGCATGCCGACACCCGTTCCCCGATGGCGATGCAGCCGGGAAGAGCTGCCCGGCGGGACTATGAATACAAGCGTTGCGGAACCGCCAACGTGTTTTGCGGGATCGAGCCCAAGGCGGGACGGCACTTCACCAAGGTGACGCCGACTCGTTGCTCGGCCGAGTTTGCTGATTACCTGCTCGAGATCGCGGCGAGCTATCCGCAGGCCGATACCATCCATCTGGTCATGGACAACCTGAGTACCCACACCCGCAAGGCTCTGGTGGAACGATGTGGAGAAGAAGCTGGCGGTTGGTTGTGGAAGCGTTTTACGGCGCACTACACTCCCAAGCATGGCAGCTGGCTGAACCAGGCGGAGATCGAGGTTGGTTTGCTTTCCCGGCAATGCTTAGGAAAACGGCGAATCGGAGACATCGCTGGCTTGCGCCAGCAAACTCGGGCCTGGACCCGTCGCATGAACCGCGATCGGGTCACCATCCAATGGAAGTTTACACGTAAGCGGGCCCGCCACAAGTTTAGTTACATAATCATGCGGTCGAAGCACTAGTAGACCAGGCAGCAAACTACGCGCTGACGGACAACCGGAAGATCGAAGCTAAGGATTTGCAACGGGCTCTGTACGCAAACGGCGGTAGGGATCGGCCACAGTTGGAGCGCGTGGAATGGGACGATGTCGTCATCGCGGAACCCGTCAAGCAGGACCTGAAGTCCCTCATTCGCCTACTCGAGGACCCATCGCGGACTCATTCTTTGGGGTTGCAGATCCCGACGGGTTTGCTGTTGATCGGTCCACCAGGAACGGGAAAGACGTTGATCGCAGGCTTGATCGCAAGCCAAACTAAGCGCAGCTTCTATCCGCTAACCGCTGCCAACGTTTTGGGCGGAGGCGTCGGAGATTCGGTCAAGCGTGTGGCCGCTGTTTTCGCGCGCGCCAAGGAACACAGTCCCGCAATCGTCTTCCTCGATGAAATGGATGGGCTGTTGCCGGCAACCAACCGCTACCTGGCTCAGCATGATGTCCAACTCGTGGAGCAATTCCTTACCGAAATCAGCAGCTTGCAGCCGGAAAACAATGTGTTTCTTGTCGGCACGACCAATCATCCAGACAACATCGATCCCCGAGTACTCCGAGGCGGCCGGTTCTCCGAGAAAATTCTGATCCCGCCTCCGGACTCTGCACAAAGAGTGCGACTGCTCGGGCTCTATCTCAAGGGCGTTCGACTGGAAGCAGGGCTAACCATTGAAGACGTGGCCAAGCGGCTGAACGGATTGGCGCCAGCGGATCTCCAGGCGATTTGCACGGCCGCAAAGCGGCTGGCTTTCAATCGAATTGCCAACAGTGATCAACTGCCCCCCTGAACTGGTCCGATTTTGAAAAGGCCACCGAGCGTGTCCGCGGCGGCGGGGCCCAATTGGGCAATAACGGGCAGCAATAGCCACGCTCCTGAACGCTCCTGAACACCCGCTCCCGGTATTACTCCTCTCTCCATTACTCATTTTTCTGATCCGAGGGTCTTTCATCCCCGCTGAATTCGCGCCCGTTTGACAGCTTTTTGGTTCGCGACTACTTTCCCTCCCACATCGATCACTTTTCTGCCACCAATTTCGGCGAGCGGCGAAGCAATCGACAGTCTGGGAAAGGAGAAATCTTTGGTGAGGAAATTTGAGGCAGATCTCGGATGGAAGAAACCTGTGATTGTGGTGGCCATCATGCTGCTGGTCATTGTGCAGTTTGTGGCAGCGCAGAACCTCGGCCAGAATCCGCAATTCAACGTAGCGGTTCAAGGAGAGACCGGCGCACAACCGGAAGGCAGCTTCCTGAACTTCATCAACTGGATCGGCAACGTCATCGCACCGGTCGGGGCCGGCGGCGCGGTCCTGGGTGCCGTCGTGTCGTGGCTGACGGGACGCGGCTTTGGGCGGTGGTTGTTCGCGGCTGGGGCTCTGCTGGCTATCTCAGGAGTCACGCGTTTGATCGAGTTCTGGATCACAAACGGAACGGGAGGAGTGACTTAACCGTGCGTCCACGAGTAAAGGGCCGCACATCAACCGGACAGCCCGCAAAGGCTATGAAGCAATGCGGGCTGCCTATAACCAGGACGCTTCTTCCCGATGTAAGTCCCAGCTTGGGGAATAGGACACCCTGCATGCCGCCGACCTGCTTCCCGTGGAAATGCCATGGAAGGGGACGCCCAATTCCCCGTTGATGCTGTTTGAAACTCCCTACCGCCAACTCATACCGTTTTCGCCGTTCGATTCGGGGCTGGGCGACGCCAACATGCTGATCATGGCGAAAAGCGGTGGCGGCAAGACGTTCCTCGCCCAGCTCAAGCTGTTGATGATGGCGCGTGCCCGGCCGCTGGTGTCGATTCTGGAGCGCGGAGATTCCTACGAGCCGCTGGTCGACCTGATGGGTGGCCGTGTGATCAATGTCGATTTGGATGGCAGAGAGACCCTGAATCCATGGGACCTCCCGGAAGGCGAGCATGTTCCCAGCAATGAAAAGACGGCCTTTCTGAAGAATCTTACCCGCCACATGCTCGGCGACAGTCATAACTCAGACACGTCGCTACTGGACAACGTGCTCACCGATGCGATCGTACGTGTCTACAAGCGCTGTTCGATTCGCTATTCCAATCCGATCCCGACCTATAACGATCTGCGCGAGGAGCTCGCCAACTGGCGTGACGCCGAGAAGATGCAACGCACGATCGATGAGGCGCACCTGGCGGCGATCAAGCTGCGGTCGTGGACCGAAGGCGGCATCTACGCCAAGCTGTTTGATCAACCAACAACGATGCGCCTCGACAGCGATTGGCTGTTCTTCAACGTGGAAGGACTCAGCTCCGATCCAAGACTTGAGACGGCGATGAGCATGTTGATCGCGACTGCTATGGCCGCTCGCGCCACCGGAAAAACCGGGCGGCCCAGCATCACGGTACTCGACGAATGCTGGTTTCTTCTGGACTCACCGGCTCTGGCCCCGGAGGTAGTGCAACTTTATCGGACCGCGCGCAAGCGGAACTCAAGTGTGTGGGGCATCAGCCAAACGGTTGAAGACTTCGTAGGCACGGAGTTTCAACCGCGAGTCCACGGGCCCGGCATTTTGAAAAACGCGAGCACCAAGATTATCGGGCAGCAGCCCGGCGATGTAACCCCTTTGATCACCCACCTGAACCTGAATCCGGTAGCAGTGAACCAAGTAAAGGGATTCGGCGCTCCGCGAAAAGGGCGCAGTGCCGAGGTGCTGCTGGCGATTGGAGAAAAGGCAGAGACGACCCAGACGATCCGGATCGTCCCTACGCCATTGTCGTACTGGATCTGCACAACCTTTCCGCGGGAAAGGAAATACCGCAGCTGGTTCTTAAAGGAACACCAAGGAAAGCCGCTGTTGCAGTGCTACCAGGAGCTGTCCAGGAAGTTTCCCCAGGTCGCCCATCGGTCATCTCCCAGGTCCTTTGCGATCTGTTGGGCCTGCAACCAGTCTTGCTTCTCTGCCTGATAGTCAATCTCAATGTCGGTGTAGCCTTTTGCGGCGAGGCACCAGAGCCGCAAACGTGGGTCGTTGCGCATGATCGGCTTCTGCAACTGGTCGTTCAGGAGTCGCGAAAGGTCGACGAAGGACATCGTCTCAGCTTCGGATCTGAGGCGTCCAATCTTTGCGTAGATCTCATTTCGGACATCGTTTTTACTTGCGAAGAGACTCTCGGCCTTCGCGTACAGCGGGGCAGCTTTTGGCCCATTATTTAGCCAATAGAGGCGATTGGCCTCCGCCAGGAGGATCTGCGGATCCGTGGGACTCTCTGGATGCTCCAAACGACTATAAGCATTGATGTGTTCGTTGACAGGAATGTCGCGGAACCGGGTGTAGGCGTAGCGCGAGACAGGAATTACGACCGCAAGAAGGGCCGCTGCGAATACTACTCCCCTTGGGACACGAATCCTCACCGATTCAACTACCGGGCCTGCTGATCAAGAAGTCTTCAGAACATCATGAATGGCATTGACGGAGCGGCGTTTCGTAATTTTACACGACGCATACTGGGACACGCTACGTCGCGTTTTGGGCTTCAGCAAGACGACCCTATAATGCGCGCCAAGAGTATGCCTTCAGCGACCTCTATTTCATCTTCGGCGGTACCTACTCTGTCGCGAGCGCGTTGTGCGCGTCCAGCACCAGGAGAAACTCGCTGTCTGTGAGTTCGCCAATCGAACCAAGCTGTTGGTGTCCCGTTTTCTTGGGTCTTATATCTTTGTGGGTGACAACCTCGCTTTTCCCTTGCCGACCGAAGATGCCGTTGGTACAGAGATCTTGATAAACAAGAATGCGGGTGCCGGCCGAAACCGTTATCTCTACCACGTGCCAATTGGTTATGTCAGCCAGCCCAAACAGGACAAACGAAATCAGCTCTTCGTTTCGGCTGATGTCGACCATGGAGCGCTTGGCATCAGCACGGTTTTCCTGCCGTGCGAGGTTCTGCGCGACTACTTCTATCGCTTACCTCAAACTGGCGACGGAGGCGACCATCCGACGCTCTACGAGACCTTGCGTATTCCAGCCAACGCCTCTCCCTCTGAACTGCGCGTTGCGCTTAAGCTACGCGACCTGGAACTGAGAACGGCTGGCGCCCCGCGCAGCCAGCGAGTGGCGTTGGAGAGGGCGTTTAACATCGTTAGTCAGCCGGAACTACGTGCCTGCTATGACGAGCTGGTGGCCGACCCCGACGCCCCTGCCGTATTTCCGTACGGTGGATTTGGCTCTCTGCTTGTGGCCGGTGAGCCTTCCCGCGACGGGCAAACTTTCTTCGCTCGCCGCATCATTGCTTTTTCGCCAAATCTCCGGCGCCGGCGGTTCCATGTGCCACTTCGCAAATGTGATTTCTACGAGGACCGGGCACTGTGCCGGGACGTGCGTCGCAAGCTCGAGTTCTGGCTCGATCCAGCGGCTCTGCATACTATTTGGGATCGCACGTGGAATCAGTGGAAACATCTGTTGGGAACGAAGATCGAGGTTGAAGGCACGTTCGTACAGACTGGCAAATACCGCAAACGCAGTGGCGACTGGGATCTTGTCATTTGGGAAACCGCATTACCAAGTCGGCTGGAGGTTAAGCTGGCACCTGATTTCCAGCAACAAATAGAATCCGCTCGAACGAAATATCACCGCTTTGGTCAGTACTCACAGGCCTTGGATCAGATCCGCCTGCGCCTGGAACACCAAGCACTTGAGAAGGCAGAGCTTGAGCTCATGTGCTCCGAGTTGCGTCTCCCCGGTGACTTTGATGTCGCACAGATCAGCTGGCGTGCGGACTATGACCCGTTCTTCTATCGCCAACTGTCCAGTCGGGCACGGCGGGTCTACCTCTTTCGCGAAGAATACATATTCGATCTTGAGAAAGCGGTGGTCGTCGAAACTCCTCAGCTCGGCCACGCGACTTACGTCTTCGCCAAACCCCGAAGTATGGAGACCTTCCTCAGCCTGTACACCAAGATCACGAAGGACGGCATTCGTCGAAACCGTGACAACGCCGCCGAACGACTGGGATTCCTAGGGCGCGTAATTCACGGTACCAATCCCAGGGCGTGGCTGAAGGAAGTAAGGCAGCGCATAGGAGACGGAATCGATTTCGCGGCGGCCATGGCGGAGTGAATCACGGGCTAATGGGCGCACACACTTTTGTGGCATTCGATCTGGCGTCGGTCTCGTGCGTACCTGCAGCTTCGTCCAGTCAAGGTGTGATTGGTGAAAAATAGTGATGATAATTGGGACCGGTATCGGCCGAAGCATCTGCCCTCACCAAGTGGCACTGACGCTTTGGCCGTGAAACTGCCTATCCCGTTTCCGGGACACCAAGTTAGCGATTTTTCGTGCTGACCTGCGCGAGCGGCCCCGGCTGGCCTCCGGCGAATCCCCCATTTGCAAGCCCCCAAGCTACCAGGGAAATCCGATCATTGCACGCCAGGACGAGAAACCGCCTACCGCGTTCTTTCTGGGACATCTTGGCTTTTGACACAAACCGCAACAACGCTTAAGAGGAAGCATGAGTTCTAAGCAAATCCAACAAAACCGCCCGGATAGTGCCGTACAAGCCGGCGCTCCCTTCTTCCGTGAGGAACTGCCCCTCACGGTGCGCGAAGCGGCCATCTATCTGGGGGTCAGCATACAAACGGTGTATCTTTGGGTGGAGCGAAAGCAGATACCCCATCTCCGCGTAATGGGTCGGAACATCCGTTTCTTACGATCGGATCTCGAGCCGTTTCGCGCGAGGTTCAGACAAGAGGTGGGAGATGGCAAGACCCAGGAAACATGATGGTGTTGTCTACAAAAGAAGCGGTACAAAAGTTCTCTGGATGTGCTATCCGGATCGTGACGGAAAGCGCATCCGAGAATCAACCTTTACCCAAGACTGGCAGGAAGCGAACAAGAAACTCCGGGAACGGCTGCATGCCCGCGACGACAAAGTTCTCGATATCGTGCGCAAGGGCGAGCACCTGGAGTTTGGAGGATGGGTGGACTTTTTCTTGGAGAACTATTCCAAGCCTCCCATGCGCGCTGCCAAAACTCACACCGCCAACATGCGAGCCAGCAAGCATCTGAAGGATGCCTTTCGGTCTTGCAAGTTGGCTGATCTGAATGCAGATGAAATCGAGCTGTATCTGCGCAAGCGCCTTCGGGACCGCGTGCGCGTCAAGACGGCTGCCGGATACGTCGAGCGTCAGGAACTCAAGCCAGCAACCGTACACCAGGAGCTACGAGTCCTGCGGCGCATTCTAAATGTCGCCGTAAGAAAGAAACTGCTGCCCTCAAACCCTTGTGCAGGGGTCGAATTTCCCGTCGCTGTGAAGGGTTTGTTCCGCCCGCACTATCTCACGTGGTCGGAACAGCGGAGAATCGAGATCCATGCTCCCGATTACCTGCGCAACATCGTGCGGATCATCACCGAAACTGGGCTGCGCGTGTACAAGGAGTTGATGCCGATGAAAAAGGAACATCTGGATCTTGAGAACGCAGTGGTCTGGATTCCAGATTCCAAGACGCCCAACGGAATAGCGGAAGTGCCGTTGACGCCCTTGGCGGTGGAAGCCTTTCGGGACCAGCTTCGCCTTTCTCCGTGCAGTCCGTATCTATTTCCGAGTGATGAGAATCCGAGTGGGCACCAGAAAACTCTGAAGACGGTCTGGCACGCCACCCTGCGGCGGGCTGGCATTCCGTATTTCCGCATCTACGATCTGCGATCCACTTACGCAACGCGGCTGAGTGCCGGCGGCGTTGCGGACGAGTGGGTTACGCAGCTGTTGAGGCAAGGAGACGCCAAGGTGTTCAAGAAGTACTCGCAGATGAAGCTGCAGATGAAGCGCGAAGCCTTAATCAAGCTGAATCGGCAGGCCAACGAGCAGGGCGTCAGTTTTGACACAGCGAGGGTCAACTGATGGGGTTTTGGCACAGTTTTGACACAGTTTGGCGGAGTTCGTGCCGAAAGAGGGCATCGCTCCGTGGTTCCGTTGGTTGAAGTGATTTAGAATCAGTGAAGCAACAGAGTCGGGGCGTAGCGCAGCCTGGTAGCGCACCTGCCTTGGGCGCAGGGGGTCGGAGGTTCGAATCCTCTCGCCCCGACCAAACGCTGGATCAAGCATTTTTGCGGGATTTCTGCGAGCCGAGGTTCTAAGCAGGGGAATCGCGAGCGAGCCGGCCAGCTCATCTGCATTGCTAATCGCCGCCTCGTGCGCAACCCCAGAAAGGGGCAAACACGTTCATCATACTGAAGGACTGAACAACAGTAACCATTAGCCAATGACAGGTTCAAAGAGGCTTTCCTCCACCTGGTATTCAGCAGCTAGAAAGGCTAGGTGAACGAAATGAAACTACGGAACTTCGCCTGTACGTGCGGTATATTACTCACTCTGGCCGCGCTCCCCTCCCAGCTTCGCGCCGACGCGTTTTGCAGTGACCCCCCTCCCTACCAGTATCAAAGCTGCGGCGTAGTCGCGCCGACAAATACCTTCACCGCTAATGTTCTCGGGTTCGGCGTCAACATGCTTTTCCGTGGCTTTCACGCCGATTTCTCCAGCTCCATAAACGCGCTGGTCTTCCGCGACAACACACTCGCCTACACCGGCGCTAATACACTTTTGAACACCGAAATGCACGAATACCAGTTCGCCAATCTGGTTCCGGCTGATGAATTGCAACCCGGAGATCAGATCGAACTCGTTTTGCACGTAAATGACCCAAATGGGCATCAGGATTACTACAGCTCGGAGCTAAGTAAGAACATCGACGGCCTAAACCACACGTGGGCCGAAACGCTAACTAACGGTCAGTGCTTTATCATCGTCGCTCAGTGTACCTTTGTGGGATTCGAGGACTTGCCGATGCAGGAGGGCAGTGATTTCGACTATAACGATTTCACGGCGTGGATTTTCGGAATGCATATCGATAACGGGGATGTCACTAGCGTAAATGCGGTGCCCGAACCCTCTTCGATCCTCTTGCTGGCGGGCGCTCCTCTGGCATTCGCCTTGAAAAGGCTTTACCGCTTCTGGTAGTGCCTCGAGGGCTGACGATCGTGCACTTGCTTTTGCACTGTTCGCTAAAATGATCCGCAAATGAACACGGACGCCAGGCCCTTCGCAAGAAACCTCAAGTAACACCTTGAGGCCATCTTACGCGAGCGCTAGTTTCCTGCGATTGGAGACTACTGCGGCCCAGAAGCGCGGGAAATCCCTACGGGCCAACCCAACCATACAGCTCCTTCTAAGACTTCCCTTCGTCCCCCGCGATAAGATTTGTCGCTGGAACTGTGGGGTACTCGTCATGCCGGAAGGTTTGCTCTCGTCCATCGCGTTCTTGAATGGCTGGACGAACTTCTATCTCATCGTAGGCGGGTCGGCGGGAGCCTTGACCGGCTTGCAATTCGTGGTGATGGCGTTGGTGGCCGAAGCCGGCGCTCCCGGCAGCATGGCTGAGGTGCGTGCCTTCGGATCGCCGACGGTCGTGCATTTCTGCGCCGTCCTGTTTATCTCGGCAACCCTCACCGCTCCCTGGCATACCATCGGAAGCGTCGGCTGGAACATCGCCGCCTGCGGTGCGGCAGGAACACTCTACATTCTCAACGCGCTCCGCCATGCCTTGCGTCATGCGGAATACAAGCCCGACGCCGGAGACTGGTGCTGGTACGGAGCGGTTCCCCTGGCGTCGTACCTGGCGTTGTTCTTCACTGGCGTTGCGCTGCGCTGGCATCCGGAAACTTTGCTGTTCCTGATTGCAGGCATCGCTCTCATGCTCCTGTATACCGGCATCCACAATGCCTGGGACACGGTGACCTACATCATCGTGGTGAAGAAGTCACCCGCGCGCGACCGCGACAAGCAATCGTCCCCGAATGCGGATTCCCCGCCAAGCTCCTGACGTTGGCGCCCGCATTGCGCCGCAAAATTGTTCAGGCGGAGGGGCCAAGATCAATACCGGATTCGTAGCGATCCTGTGCTGCGAAGGCCCAGGCCATGCGAGGAGTGTTGTGCGCCAGGCCGTAGCGTCCCTGGGCGTCGACCACGATCATGCCGCCGTGGCCGTTGAGACGCTTCTTGAGATAGGACAGCGCACGTTCGGCGGCGTGTTGCGGGTCCATGCCCTCCTCAACCCTGTCTGCGGTCCACTTGCTGAGCACAAGTTTCATCATGGGCTCGCCCCAACCGGTGGTGGAGACTGCAGCACTACGGTTATCGGCATAGCAGCCGCAGCCGATGAGCGAGGAATCACCTACGCGTCCCGGAGCTTTGTTGAGCGTGCCGCCAGTTGAAGTTCCCGCCGCGATAGTGCCGTGCGCATCAAGCGCCACGGCACCCACGGTGTCGTGATACCGCGAGGCTGCTCCGAACTCTTCAGGCATCTGGAGGTAGCCCTGCTTCTTGGCCTCACTCAACCGCTGTACCTCGCGCTCGATGATCAGATCATCGTTCGAAATGAGGTCGATGCCGTGCTCTTGCGCGAAGCGCTCCGCGCCATGTCCGACGAAGTAAACGTGCGGGCTTTCGCTCAGGATTTTTTTCGCCGCGCGGACTGGATTGCGGATGTGCTCGACACATCCCACCCCGCCGGCACGAAGGGTAGCGCCGTCCATGATGCAGGCGTCGAGTTGCACCCGGCCATCCATGTTGAGGAACGACCCGCGCCCGGCGTCGAAGGTTTCGTCGTCTTCCATGATGACGACGGCGGCTTCCACCGCGTCGAGCGAACTGCCACCCGCGCTGAGGATCTTCCAGCCGGACTCGGCCGCCGCCCGCACCCCGCGCAGGTGCGCTGCGACGGCGTCGTTGGGAATGGCCCAGGCGCCGCCGTGGACTAGCATGATAGGTTGTGCGCTCAATCAGAACCCGCCAGAAAGGATGTCCTCACCCAAGAGTCAAACTCGCCAGCATAACAGAAGGCAAACCACCGTGATGGCGAGCCAGGATTGAAGTGCGAGTGGCGGGCCCGAAATCGGCAGCCAATCGGTGCACATCGGGTCGAAGGTGCAAGGGTTATGATGACCGCCATGTGCCAGACGAGTCACGTCTATTGGCGCTGGTTGATGCTAAGATGTTGGTACTTTGCCACACGGAGCATCCTAGACTCCGAATTAAGGCTAGATGGCACGTATGCCGGTTGACAAACCAGCTCAGCCTGCTCCCGCCGTTCGCGGCGCTCCGCACGCGTATCGGCCGTTTGACAAGCCAGCTCAAGCTGCTGTGGTGAAGAGGGAAGCGCCTCCAGCCTACCGTCCGTTTGACAAACCGGCTCCGCCCGCACAAGTCGTTCGCGCCGCTCCGCAGGCGTATCGTCCGTTTGACAAGCCGGCTCAAGCTGCTGTGGTGAAGCCTGGAGCGCCTCCAGCATACCGACCGTTTGATAAACCGGCTCCGCCCGCACGAGTCGTCAGCACGGCTTCGCAGCCATATCGTCCCTTTGACAAGCCGGCCCAAGCTGCTGTGGTAAAGAGTGGGGCACCCCCAGCCTACCGTCCATTTGACAAACCGGCTCAACCGGCGGCGGTGAAGAGGGGAGCGCCTCCAGCCAACCGGCCGCCAGCAGGCGTCCAGCCCACAGCGCAACGATCCGCAGCCCCGGCTCGAGTCGTTAACGCCCCACGAGCCATTCAGGCCTATAGAGTGTTACCTCCGGCGAAGATTTACCAGAATGCTCCGGCGTCGCGGCCCTACTTCGGCTATCCCTACGTAGTGATCGGAGGTGGAGGGGCTTCGTTCCCCGCCCAGGAAGATCTAGGTCTGGGGGGAGTCGGGACTGAATTTCTCGCCGCGATCGGTGGGAACGCCGCCAACATCGTTAACCATCCCGGCGGGCTGTCGCTCCGCGTTTCCGATGACTGCGAAATGGCAATTGAGAATTCGGATCTGCAAGGGCGACAACCGAAAGCGTTCTACGCTACGGCAGCCGTGGTAGCCGCAGGGAATCAGAAGCTTGCCAATGTCGGGTCCGGAGTTCAGCTGGTGCCGGGTGCTCAGACCATTACGATCTGGACAGGTTGGTGGTCTCAGAAGATTCTGAGCATCGTGACGCCGACCTATAACGGCGGGGCCGCGGATCAACTCCCGCAGAACTGCAACGCTGTGGCCGCTGCGGTGACCGGGATTGATCCCGGAAGGGCCACCGGACTTTCCGGCAAGGCGGCAGAGGTCGCGGCCCGCCTTGCACCCACAGCTCGAGGGCGCTATAAGCAGGTCTACCACAAGAATGATGTAGCCATAGGGCCTTACGTGGACGACATCGCCAGGGAGTACGTGCAGTCTTCAGGTGACTGGAACACGTGGTGGTACGGAGCGAATCGCTACGCAAAACCAGACATAGGCGAAGCCTATGTGATCGCTACGATTGGTGAAGGTGCACGGCTGCCAACCGGTGAGCAGCGAGTTCGCGATTACAAATCGGGACAAGATCGCGACCTGGGCTGGGCCTTTCACTTCGGAGGGGTTGTGGCTCGAAGCGGGAAAGACCGAGTTACCTTGGAAAATTTTGCGCGCGGCGATAACCGCATGGATAACCCCGATCCGCGATGGTATTTCCAGATGTACGGCGAAGCGACGGGGCAAACCTTCCACGAGTTCTATGAAGCACGCCCGGAGTATGCCAATCCTCTTACTGTCGGTGTAAACGCCAACACCAGCTTTGTGCCGACTCACGTCATTTAGTCAGAAACTCCAAACATCCGGAAGCCCAGACACCTGGCCGGGGTGAGTACTCAGCCTACCTGGCGCACGCGAGGTTTATCCATTCAACCTTTGTTTGATTCGGTGAGCTATTGCTTCGTGTGAGTGTTGTTCTGTCCTAGACTTGATTCGCGAGGTTATCTGAGCGATGGAGCGAGGCAATGCAAGTTGTCGGTAAGGTCGAGAGTTTATGGCGATACCCGGTGAAGAGCATGCGCGGAGAAGAGTTGGACGAGGCCTTCGTCGGCTTCGCCGGAGTCTATGGCGACCGTCTCTATGCTTTTCACAGTTCGGCGGCGCCCAAGGGGTTTCCCTATCTGACGGGGCGCGAGCAACAAGCGATGCTGCTGTATCGCCCCGTGTTTCGCAATCCAGAGCGCGCGATGAAACCGCGCGAACCTTCCTGACGCTGAAGCTCTTGGATCGGGGCTGACGCCGATTTACGCTGACTTCTCCGACCTGATGGTCGACGTCGAGACCCCGGCGGGAGAGCGGCTCGCTATTGATGATCCTCGCCTGAACCGCATATTGCGTGAGGGACTGGACGGGGTTGATTTAACGCTGCTGCGATCGCACCGCGCGTTGACCGATTGCCGTCCGGTCTCGATCATTTCTCTCCAGACCGTGCGGCAGCTGAGCAAGGAGTCGGGAAACGATTTAGACAAGCGGCGCTTCCGGGCGAATGTCTATGTCGAGCTTGGATCCGGAAAAGCCTTCGGTGAAGATGACTTCGTCGGAAGGACAGTGCGGATCGGCTCGAAAGCATCGCTCGCGGTAGTCCAGCGCGATACTCGCTGCAAGATGATCACGCTCGATCCCGACACTGCCCAAGCCAATCCCGAGGTGATGCGGCGCGTGGCTCGCGACCATGAGGGCAAGGCCGGCATTTATGGCGCAGTTGTGGTTGAAGGAACCATCTATCCGGGCGACGAGATCGCTTTGCTGGACTGAGCTGGGATCTGAAAGTCGATTCGGCGAAAGCCAAGTGAGCATTTGACAACGCTGTGTGTTCACCATCACGGAACCTGAGCTGAGCCCTCGTCTTCGCTGGTCCTTCCAAAGCTTTGTGTTAAGGGCTCGGCTAAAGCTTTGTATCAGGGCCCGGCTTCAGCCGGGCCGACCAAGTTCAAAATAAGCCCGGGCTTTAGCCCCTGAATCATGAAGCCAATTCGACATGCTAAACCCGAGTCTGTCCTTAGTTAGCCCGGCGAGAACGTTCTTCGTCACCACGAATACGAGTATGGGGCGCCGCCTGTTGCGATCCGAGCGCAACGCGATGCCCCTGTTGACGTCCTTCGAACCTATGTCGCAGCCAAGAAATTTCGCGTTCACGACTTCGTCGTGATGCCGTACACCTGCTTATCACGGTTGATCGCGATATGACGATTGAACGCGCCATGCAGCTGGTGAAGGGCGAATTCTCGTATCGGCTGAAGAAAGAGACTGGCTACTCGGGCGAAGTTTGGCAGCGTGGATTTTCCGAAGTGTGGGCTGAAAGTCGAGAGAGCTTCGAGCAGCACCGCGAATACATACGGCAGAATCCGGTGAAGGCTGGCCTGGTTGCTTCGGCTGAGGAATATCCCTATTCCTTCGTCTATTTGGCCAAGCAAAGGCAGCAGGGGCTAAAGCCCAATACTTAATTGAAGCCTTTCGGCACGGCTGAAGCCGTGCCCTGATACTCAGATCCGGCGTGAAAACGACGGTTTCAGAGTATCAGAGGGCGAAGTTGGTTGGTCCGGCGCAGGATGTCGTCGGCCAGCGCCTGCAACATGGAGGATTCACGCAATCGCAGGATGGGACGATTCTGCGGGCGGGTGAGTTCGCCGGGCAGCAAAAAGAGTTTGTAGCGCAGCTTAGAGAGGGTCAGCCGTTGCCAGGGATCGGGCAGACAGAGCCATTGGAAGGCGGTGACGAGATTGTAGGCGAGGCGAATGATTTCTAAGAACAGAGCGTTGGCCTCGAACGAGCGGGTGGGGATTTTGCGCAGCGCATAATCCTCCAGCAACTCGCCGAGGCGCGGCTCGATGGCGGCCCGCGCGTCGTAGAAGTGCCAGACGCCCAGCGGAGTGAGCGAGAGATTGGTGACCCAGGCGCGATAGACATAACGGCCCAAAGCGAACAGGGTGGGTTGCTTCTCCTCGGCGGAAAGGAAGCGGCGCGCGACCACGAAACGACGGGCCCGCGACCAACTCTGCGGACGATGTTGGAAATCGGCCATCTCCCAATGGCGGTTGACCTGGGTGTAGCGCAGTCCCGGCAGCAGGCGTTGCAAAGCCGGGGTCATGCGGGCCACAACCGCATACTCGGCGGGCCGAGATTCGAGGGCGTCGAAAACGGGATTCAAACCGAAACCGGCATCGGCCCGCACCCGCAGCTCGCGGATATCAGGAGGAACATTGGCGAAGCAGGTATCGAGCAGTTGGGGACTGCCGTCCCAGGTTCCGGCGTTGCCGGCGCGCAGTTCGGCATCCCAGAGGTAGGTGGAGTTGGCTTCCACGCACAGCAGCGGGTTGTAAGAACGCTTGCCGCGATAACGCGGGTTGTAGCCGACTTCGGCCCCGTCCTGATGTCCAAAGACGGTGACCACGGTGCTGTCGAGGTCGAAGATCAGGCGAGAACGGTGGTCGGGTAGGTGGATGAACTTTTGCAGCAGTCGATCGTTTACGCGATGAAGCTGTTCCCAGAACTGTGGCGGTGCATGGAGTAGAAAGCGGCGCAACGTTTGCGGATCAGGGAAGCTGGGCAGACCGGTCAGGTACTGGAAGGTGCCGTTGGAACGCAGGAATGACGCGGTTTCGAGGCGATCCAGGCCCAGCACAATGGGGTAGATCAGGGCCAGCATCATCTGGGGAACGGTATAGCGGCGGTTGCGCCTGGGATAAACTAGTGCTTACTTGCATTAGTGATGGATATTACGTAATGTGATTGGTAAAGGGGGAGCCTTTGCCAAGAACAGCGCCGGTACCGGAATGTTCGCGAGAAGATCGCCAGGTTTTAGAAGATTGGGCGCACAGCCGTACGCTAGAAGCGCGATTGGTGGAACGAGCGAGAATCGTTTTGGGATGTCTGGAAGGGCAGCCGGTCAGCACGGTGGCCCGGAGTTGGAAGGTGCGGCCGAACACGGTGATCGATTGGCGTCGGCGCTTTGCGGCGGAGGGAATAGCGGGATTGCGGGACCGTCCGCGATCGGGCAAACCGCCGCGATATACAGGGGAGTTTCGCAAGCAAGTGCTGGCCACGCTGGAAAAACCGCCGCCAAAGGGACAAGCGGTATGGGATGGGCCGGCACTGGCGAAGCATTTGAAAACATCGGTGCATGCGGTCTGGCGCGTGTTGCGGAAAGAAGGCGTATGTTTGGCACGCCAGCGCAGTTGGTGTGTCAGCACGGACCCGGAGTTCACGGCCAAGGCCGCCGATGTCGTGGGTTTGTACTTGAATCCCCCACAGAATGCGTTGGTTCTTTCGGTCGATGAAAAGCCGAGTATTCAGGCGTTGGAGCGGAAGACGGGATTCGTGGAAACCGACAGTGGGAAAATCGTCCGCGGTTTCAAGAGCACCTATAAGCGGCACGGCACCTTAAATCTGTTTGCCGCCCTGGAAGTCGCCACGGGCGCCGTTCATACGCAGACGACTGGCAAGAAGCGGCGAATTGAGTTTCTCGAATTCATGGATCGCGTGGTCGCCGATCTCCCGGTGGGAAAAGAAATCCACGCCATCTTGGACAATTACTGCATCCACAAGAAAAACGATGCCTGGCTGGCGGCTCATCCCAACGTGTTCTTTCACTTCACGCCAACGTCGGCCAGTTGGTTGAATCAAGTTGAAGTCTGGTTTGGTATTCTGAGCCGCAAAGCACTGCGGGGAGCGTCTTTTCGCGACATCGAGCAATTGCGCCAAGCGATTGAAGACTTCGTGGCAGCCTACGGACCCAAAGCCAAGCCGTTCGTCTGGCGTAAACGCGAAGTCAAAGGTTCGCAGTTGCGCAATACTATCGTTAACTTACGCAATTAAGTACTAGTTGTTGGGCGAGAACATGTCGCAATTGCAGCACTTGCAGAAATTCGCGAAAGAAATAGACGCCACCGAAGTGCGTGAGACCAGCATGATTACAGGAGATTCTTAGATTTCGAGGCGATCTGCGCATTCCGACACTTACTTCACCAAAAGTTAGGTAAGTGTCAGAGTATCAAAATCTAAGTAGAACACTGATAAACACAGCCCTCGGCGCATCCTGGAGACCCGAGAATGCGCCGGATCCAGGTATCAGATAAGGGTCACATAAGTTTGCTAGGTGGGTACACGCCCTTACTGAACGGGTGTGGCCTGCTGCTTGACGAAGTTCACCAGCTGCTGCTGAATCGCTGAATCCTCCGCTTGGTTTCCATTCCAAGATCGCCGTAGACCTCGGATGTCGTGGCGAGGTTCTCGTGCCGCAGAAGGGTTTTCACCTCCTCCAGTTCGAGCCCCGCCTCCTTGCCCCACGCGCTCACCGTCTGCCGGAAGCTGTGCCAGCCGATATTGGGGAGGCCAAGCGCCAATGCGACCGGCTTGATGTACTTCTTCATCATTTGCGCAGGCCAGAATGGCCGCTTGCCCTTCGTATATAGGGTGAGGCAAAGACCCAATCGGCGGGAGCACCGTGGACCGTGACGAAACGCCACTGGCGTAGCAACGAGAAACCGCGTGAACCACCTCCGCGAGGCGAATTCCCACCGCCATTAGGTTCAGGCAGTTAGGCCACCTCGGGTCGGCGATCTCAGCATAGGCAGCCAGCGGCACTTCCGGGTACCAAGACGCCAGCGACGACGAATGGGCGGAAAACGGGCGCACGCCCTGAAGCGCCAAGTTGTGGATGGTATACGCCATCCGAAATTGCTTCAGCATCTCGTATCTCGGGTGGTACTTTCTGAGGATCAGCAGGCAGGCAGCGTGCCAGTCATGAAGATATATGCAGTCGAGTTTTTGGAACAAGTTGTCGCGGAGGGCTTCGGCAACCGCAGCGCAAAACAGCGCGTACTTAGACGCAACGCCAGGATGCGGGTTCTTCCCGGGAACCACATAGACGTTGACATTTAGCTCCGAGCCCCCGAAGGGGAAGACCACAGCCTTCACCAAGGTCGACCCGGCGATCTGGTGCAGGAACCCATCGGAAGGTGTCGCGATTTGAACTTGCCAGCCAACCCGTGCGAGCACAGGAGGGACATCTCGCACTACATCTCCAATTCCGCCAACCTTCCCGCCGACCACGTCGTCCATTCTCCGAAGAGACCATTAGCAGCCGTTGCATCATATTCTCCAGTCTGGCTCATACAGCACCGAGGCTGTTCCGCCGAGCAGAGATGTACTCGTAGCACCGTCACCAATGTCGAGCAGCTTGATAAACTCCGTCGCAGCGAGGACGCACATAATTCCCTTTCTGATCGGTTTTGAGAAGGCGATTGATGACAGAGCTGGTGACCAGAATCACGGTTCTCGTTGCCTCACTCGCCGACGTGGCACGAAACTTGATGGACCTCAGAGCTGCTGTGAAACATTTCTCCCTGAAACTAGAGACCGTGATCGGGATGGCTCGAACCGATAGCGCCCATTTTGTGAGTGGCGAGATGCGTCATTATCTCGTCTAGCTCTTCCACTAGGATCGACAGCCACTCCTTCGAGGCCTCGTCGTCGCGGCACATCAGTGTCACGAGGGCGTGTAGGGCCTGCCAATCGCGAACGGAATGGTCTGTTGACGGCCGCAGTTGCTCAATCTTTTGCTTGATTCGCCTAGAAAACAGCCTTACCTTTAGTTCTTCAACTGCGGTCGTTCTCGTTCCATCTGAGTTGAATTGACGCTGAAGCTCCTCTGCACAACGATTAAGCTCCTCCAAGACTTCTGCAGTTGCGCTAGGCCCGCCCAGGATGTTTGATGGAACGAAAATGCGGGAGAGATAGGGCACAAGACCCCGGCCCGGGTTCACGGCAAACACCAGCAGGCCCGGTATTCTCGTAACGGGGTAATCATTTCCCCCGCCTGCAATCACTTCGTCCCCGAAATATATCGTATTTGTGCCAATCTTTTCACCAAGCCGCGATGATCCTTGTACGTTCAATCGATCTATGATGAATTGGAGCGCGTAGGCTTTGTCGAGTTTGTCCAAGGTCACATCAATGCTGGATCTTCCGCCAGGCCTAGCTATCAAGTGATGGAACCCGCGACTGTCAAGCTTTTCTTGAATCCTCTTCGTCAACAAAACTCGTTCGTCCCCCAGATCGACCAATTTCGGCTTTTGAGCCTCCCGTGCGTGATGAAAACTGAGAATCGGCTTTAACGTAACCTGAACAACAGCTTGCTTCAGGTCGTCGCCAGTACCGTATTGCACGGGGCGAACCTCTGGCTTCGGTCGGATGAACTCGCCAGAATTCGCGTCCTGGATCAAGCTGAGGTTGTAAGATCGCTCCAGGCTTCCGCGCTTCTTGCCGATCACGCCGTGATACCGGGTGGCTTCTTCAGTTAAGATAGCAGTCACCTCGTTCAATTCGGCATCGGAGAATTGGCACTGTTGTATGTACGCGGCGTCAACAAACTGCGGCTTGATCGCTCTTCCCGCAGCTCCATCGAAAGTTAAGCTCCCATAAACGCCATCATGATCATGCATGTCGTTAGAGCTCGTCCGGATAATTCCTCCAATATCCGCTGCCGAGAAGTGCGCGTATACGCCACCTGAGTTACAGAAGAAATGGAACTGGCTAAGAAGCTCCAAGTGCCCAGTGAGGCAAAGCTGCTGAATAAGCCATTTCAGGAACCGCTCGGACAGTTCCTTCATACTGTTTCCGGTAAGGAATGCCAAGTTCATGCCATTTTGGGCTGCAACAACGAGCTTTGGCGCTACGAGCGTGAGGAATTGAGGTCTCTCCTCGGGGCTCCCTTGCTCAACGACTGTTTTGTCGACATCAGCCGCTATCAGACAACGGCGCGCGGTACGGCGGGCAGCCTCATCGCAATGCTCGTGGACCCGACTTGTGCTCTTTCCTCTAGTGGCCATTGCCGCATACTATACGCTTTCTAGGACCGGCGCGAAGCGCCAGCCATTCGGGTTGCGTCAGATTAATCCGCCTGGTACTAACGGCTTTCGAGGACGAATGACAGAATTCGGAGCGAGCTGGTTTTCAGTCCACTAACGAGGACTCAGCGGGACTGTCGAAACGCGTTGCGGGGGCCATGCCAGGTTGTACCTAACCGAATCACGCGTGATCGCTGGCTGGGCGCTGAGAGAAATGAAGGAAGAACGGAAGAACCGGCTTCGAGGACATGGCGGTCTGAGTGTCAACCGGCGCACACAAGCGGAGTTGATCTCCCTGAACCCCAGGAGTTCCGTCGCGCCGGATGATTCGTCCGGGCGGTTGAGAAGTTAAGAAATGCTCTAATCCATGCGAGCAGTGCGGCCGTGCAAGACATTTTGAAGGTCGGGATCGTGGTACTGGATGGCGAACGCACTTGAGTTAAGGACGTGGTCAGTCGAGCTTGGTCTGCCGAAGCACTTTCTCAATACGGCGCAGCATTACTTTGGCAGTGAAGAACTGCTTAAGAGAACTGGCGCACTCTCTCGATCTATCGCTCGCAAGCTCATTGGCTTCCTGTATCGTTTTCCATGCGATAGAAAGCGCCCCACTCTCGCGTGGGCCTCGGATATGCCTCTTCATTCTTTCCGATACTCTCACCACGAATAAACTTATGCGTTCCCGGTTCTTGTTCTTTTTCCAATACACGTATTGATTGGCTGATTCGTGTCTGTCGCGTGTGATTTCTGGGCTGCCGACTTTCCAGTACTGATACGGCCTCCCCACCCGTACTAGCTTTGCACTGTCGATATCGAGTCCAAGTTCTTCCCGAGTCTCTCTGACGGCTGCTTGTACGTCACTCTCGCCCACGTCTAGATGTCCGGCAACGGAAACGTCCCACTTGCCGTGCGAGTCTGATTCGCCGCGACACTGTAGGGCAACCCTTCCTTGGCTGTCGGCGACGAGCACCGCAACCGAGCCGTGCCATAACCCGGCGCTGTGTACCAACTCCCAACGCGCGACTCGCCCTGTAGGCCGCGCCGATGTTTCGTCAACTATTTCCAAATATCCTTCGTGGGCCTCGCTTAGTATCGAAAATGCATCTTGCAATTCGCACCGGTTCATTTCTAATTCGGTGCAGAGTTTACGCAGAGTGACCGTTTCCGGTTTGTGTTTTCTCAGATAGGCCGCCGCCGAGAAGCCTCGCTCTGTCTTGCTTTGTTTCTTTGACATATCGCCTGTCACCGCAGCTTTCGGAAATATCCAACGCTTTCTTGAATTCGTTCTCGGCGTCTTCAGGGCGACCAGTCAGGGCATACACATCGCCCAACCTGCGATGCTCAAATGCCCTGCGATGATTCGTCGGGCCACTGCCGCGCTCTTTTAAGCACTCCTTGAATTTTCTCTCGGCCTGCGCAAAGTCGCCTTGCTCTAGGTCTAGCACACCGAGCTGGTGGAGTGCGGCGGTCCGGCGCGACCCCTCTTTCGACTGGCGACGCACTCTCTCTAGAACGCGCTTGGCCTGGTCATACTGTTTCTTCGAGAGCAGGTTCTTGCCTATTTGGTACTGCGCCCACCAGAAATTTTCGCCGTAGCGCTTCCTCGCGCTGCGTGACGCGACCAGTTTTCTTAGTATCCGGAGCGCCCGAGTCGTTTGCTTCCTTTCCTCGTACGTCACTGATAGCCTGACGACCGCCGCGGAATACTGTTCAGGTGAAAGACTGAGGCCAAGCATCGAAGTGTAAAGCTTCGCCCCCTCGTCGTACCTACCCTCCATGCTGAGTGTTTGCGCCACAAACAACAACGCATAGAAATTACCGCTGGTTGCAAGACTTCTTCTTAGAGTCTCTGGCCACTTCCGGTAGGGGCCAAAATTGCGATTCAAAGCCGCCCGGAGTTTCTGCCAGAAGCCCTCTGACTTGTTTTTGGGGAGCTCCTTAACCAGGGCCTCGATCGCCTTTGTGAGTATTTGTCGGCGTCTTGTCACAATCTTGAGATCCGCAACTGAACTGAAGATCAAATCGTTTGAGAGCTTGGTTCTTATGAATTTCCGATTTGTCAGAATATCCTCAACTGTTTCGCTGCCGTCCTCCACGGAGGACTGCCCAGCCTGCGTAAAGTGATACACCAAGTGCTGAAAGAAGTATCCGTCGTTCGGGCCGGTATGCCAGCCATGCAAACAAAACTCCTCTTTATAGTTGTGAAGAAGTCGGGAGTGCAATATCCGAAAATTACTACCTGCGCGGCTTCGAACATAGTCCAGTTGCAGGTCGTGCAGACGGATACTTCCCTCGGGCTGGTCGCGCTGCGCCAATGACAGTCCAACAAAACTCTCAGCGGTCTCAACCGCCTCGCCTAAACCTACTGCCCATATGCGCTGTTGCATCTGCGGAGTGGCGGCCACTTGCTCTGGAAGAACTGCAAGCGCGATGTAGCGTTCGCGGGCAGTATATTCCAGCTTTTCCACGCTCACATGAATCGTCCTGAACAGATTCGGATGAGGGTAGTCCGGGAACTCCGCCTTGATCTTTTGCAAGTCCGCATTACGGAGATCACGAAGAACGGTTCTCCACACGGCAGTCGGCTTGCGGCGCAGCATCGCGCCCACCATTGAGAGCGCTAGGGGAAGCTTGTCGCATTCCTTGATCAGTTCGGCGGCGATGGGCGGCAGATTCGTAATTTCTGTGCGCGACCAACGGGCGAGAACCTCGCGCGACTGCTCCTCCGAGAGCAGGCTCGCATCGTGCTCGCGGGCGCCCATCGCCGCCGCTATACTGGCGTCGCGCGTGGTGAACAGCAGCCGCGAACGGGGCGAGTCCTCCGCCCGCAGAGGCTCCAGGTCGCTGGAGCGCCAGACGTCGTCGACCACGATCAAGGCCGCCTTCTTGCGGATGGTGGAACGGTACTGGTTCTTGGCGGCGAGTAGATTGTTGTAGCGCGAGGGCTTGTCACCCAGCGCCTTGCCGACCTCGCGCATGCGGGTCAGCGGATCGAAGGAAGATTCATTGCCAATCGTGATCCAGACGACGCCATCGGGAAACGCCTGCTGCACGACTTCGTCGTGGCAGAGGGCCTGCGCCAGCACCGTCTTGCCAATGCCCCCCATGCCCTGCAGGGCGGTGAGGGCGATGTGGCGTCCGCCCTCGTCGGTGATTAGAGAGTCGCGAAGGGCGGCCAGCGCCCCGGGGCGCTCGACGAAATTGACCGGCAGAGGCGGAACGGTGATATAGCTGGTTGCGCGAAACTCGGGTTTGAGGGCAATGCCGTTGCGCGCGTGCAGGTCGGCGAGCAGTTGCTTGAAGGCTTTGCCATAGCTGCTTTTTGTTGTGAAGTCGCGATAGTTCTTGGCTTCGAGGTGCAGCGGGACGTCGGCGCCGGGTTGCACTTTCACGGGGATGACGCATTTGTCCTTGCGCAGGGCCCGCAGTTGTTCGGCACGGCAGATTTCGGAGACGTAGGAGCCCGAGGTCATCAGCGCCACAACGAATTCGGCATCGTCGAGGGCGTGTTCTATGTCGGTCGTCCAGGTGGCACCGCCGAGGATGCGCTGGGTGTCGAGCCAGGCGTTGAAGCCCTGTTCCTTTAGATCTTTTTGCAGACGCTGCGCGAGCGGGGCTCCGTCTTTGCGGGCGTAGGAGATGAAGACGCGCGATGGTTCAGACGGTGGCGTCGGCCGACGGACTGACATTGTGATGGCGTGAGCGTAACAGAGCAGAAGGGTAAGCGGCAAAGGTCGCTCAACCAAGGATCACGAGCCCGAAGTCGGCTTCGAGGAAGTTCAACCCGCCGGCATCCAGAAGTCGGAGACGCTGTCGCCGGTGCGTACACTCCGGTGCTCACGGGTAGCAAGAACTTCCTAGCTTTTTCTGGGGCACAACGGCACAATAAGTGGCCGTTCCTTGAGATTCCTAAAAGGTCCAGTAGATGCTGAACGACTGCTGTCCTTCATCGGTAGGTCGGAATCCCTGAAGCGGCTGCTGAGGAGTCCTCCTCTTGCGGCGCGCTCGCTTGGGGCGACATGATCTGGCGATAGGCACTGATGGACATTTACCCTGGTCGGCTGTACCGAAACTGTGTCAAAACCCCTTCGATTCGAGCCTCTGGAGCTTTGCTTGAGCGAAAAGCAGATGCCCCAAGTTATTGTTTTTATTAGAAGCGGTTGGAGCCAATGAGAGGCTTCGGAGCGGGCGTGTGTGCGCCCAAGGCAGGTGCGCTACCAGGCTGCGCTACGCCCCGACGGAGCCTTCATTATAACAATCCCCGTAACGCCCCACCACGTGCGGCCCGGCCCACTCAGCACGGCATTCGTAACGAAGCCCTCGTCGATCTTACCCGTCGGGTGCTAGTCTTCTGCTCCAAATGAGTCACCACCGCGCCAGCTGCCAAACTTTCAGCTTTCCTAAACTGTTGTATTTCGCGCTAGCACTCATCGCCCTTGCCTACTCGGCGGAAGGCGCCGACTTTGGTAAGGTAACCAGCTCGAAAGTCGCCGACGGAGTCTACCTGTTCACGACATCGCGCTACGGTGACGTCGGCTTCGGAGGCAATGCCGTCGCCATCCTGACCGACGACGGCATAGTGATGTTCGACACCAGCGGTACGCCGGCTAGCGCGCAGGCGATCCTCGCCGAGCTGCGCAAACTTACTGACAAGCCGGTGCTCTACGTTATCAACTCACATTGGCATTGGGACCACTGGGGCGGCAACCAGGTATTCAAAGCGGCCTACCCCAACGTTCAGTTTCTGTCATCGGAAAAGAACCGTGACCTGATGATTAATACCGCCGTCGCGTGGAACAAGCCCGGCCTGGAGCGCGATCTTCCCAACTACATTTCCCAGCAGAAACAGCAGTTCGCTGCTGCCGAGGTGAAGCACACTTCCGAGGCGCAGCTGGCGGAGATGCGTGAGCTGCTGGCCGCCGATGAAGACTTCCTGCAGCAGAAGCGCTCGGTTGTCTATACCTTTCCCAACATAGTGTTCTCTGATTCGGTCACGCTCTTCCTCGGTGGGCGGGAGATACGCGTGCTGCATGCGAGGGCAATTACTCCTGGCGATACCTACGTCTATCTGCCGAAGGAGAAGATCCTGATCACGGGCGACATACTGGTGAATCCCATTCCGTTTGCCGTCGGGGGCAGCTATCCGCAGGACTGGATTGCAGCTCTACAGGCACTCGACGCACTGGAAGTGGAGGCGATCATTCCCGGCCATGGCGAAGTCGAGCGCGACAAAACTTACCTGCGGCAGAACTTGAAGCTTTTCCAACACGTTGTCTCTGACGTGCATAAGGCCCGCTCTGAGGGTCGCTCTCTGCCAGAGACGCAGGCCGCGCTGGGCAGCAACGCCGCGACCTACGCCTCCGACATCGCGCTTACGGAGCAGCGGCTGCCCGCCTTCAAAGCCTACTTCCTTGAGGTGTTCGTGAATCGTGCGTATCACGAACTGGAAAAGCCGCTGGGAGACAGCCCGACATCCTAGGCTCCATTCGAGGGTATAATGCTTGCTGCATGTCTGGGCTTCTGTATGCCGCTGTTGCCTACGTGCGCAACCCGGTTGGGACCTTCGTAGAAGAGCTTCGGCGGGAGTTTCATCCCTCCCATACCCACGCCGATGCCCATATCACCATCCTTCCTCCTCGCCCGCTGACGGGAACCGAAGAACACGCGATCAAGCTTTTGCACGAGGTCTGTGCCGCCGCCCAGCCGTTCGAAATCACCATGGGCGACGTGGAGAGCTTCGTTCCGGCCACGCCGACGGCATTCATTCGCGTAGCCTACGGCGCCTACCGCATGCGCGAGCTGCACGACCAATTCAACGTCAATGGCCTGGAGTTCTGCGAGCCGTGGCCCTACATGCCGCACCTCACCGTCGTGAAAGCCGACACACCGGCCGAGGCCGAGCAGGTTGTGGAAGTTGCGCGGCAACGCTGGGAGAACTTCAAAGAGAGCCGAACGATCCGCATCGACTCCATCACCTTCGTGAAGGGCAATGGCGAACGCTGGCTGGATGTTGCTCCGGTTCCTCTGGGCGAAGTCAAGCTGGTAGAGAGATAAACACGAGGGTCGGGTGGGTGGAGGGAATTCGGAAACACGGCTGTTGCGCTCGAAGATGCCAGACGCGATGGTCTTGCTCCCGCGCTGCGACGGTTGGAATGGAGCATATGGGAGCTGCCCAATGAGAGTCATTGCCTTATCGATCCATCTTTGACTTTGATTGCCCCCCAGGGTGATCTTTCGAGATGTGTTCCGCCAGCCTCCGTCTTGTGAGTCAACACGACTGAGCTTCTCTGTCAACGTGATTCAGCCACGCCGGAAGCGCAATCTAAAACGGTATGCGAGTAGTGGAGAGAGTTGTCATATCTGTGCCGCCGGAGCTGGTCTGGCGGATTCTCACCGATGTCGAGCATTGGCGCGATTGGACCCCAACGGTCATTGAGATCAAACCTCTTGGCGGCACACGATTGGGGCGTGGAGCGCGGTACCGTGTTCTACAGCCAAAGCTGCGCCCCGCCATCTACGAGGTAACAGAATACGTTCCGGATCAGAGATTCACGTGGGAGCAGAAACTTGCAGGCGGTGCACTGGTCGCCGACCACCGCATTACATCCCGTGATGGAGCGACAGAGGTCGAGCTTTCTTTCACATCACAGGGTCTGCTAGCGAATATTGTCGCAACTCTATTTTCCAAAATGATTGCACAGTGTGTTGCGACAGAAGCCACAAGCCTGAAGACCTACTGCGACACCCTGTCCTATCAGCGGGCGAACTGAAGGAACAACCTCGCCCCGGGAACGCCTGTCCATTAAGTATCTTGACAGCAAACCTAATAGGAATCACAATAGCCCTATGGTTACGATTCCGGTGCGGTCTGCTGTCAGAAAAACTCGGTCCTTTTCGCTCGACCAGGAGGTGCTCGCGGAGGTTGAGCGTACGAAGGGAAGCGCTTCGGCCAGTGAACGGGTCAACCAGTTGCTGAAGTACGCTCTGGAAACGGAACGCAAGGCCAGCCTCTACCAGGAAGCGGCAGAGTTCTTCAGCAGCGCGCCCCCGGCTGACGATCGGCCAGAGCGGCGTGCCTTCCAGAAGGCGGGACTTAAGTCCTGGTCACGCCGATGACAGCCTGGCGAAGAGGAACCAGGCCCGCACGTTGGTATCCCCGGCGGGGTGAAGTGTGCCTGATCGAGCTCGACAAGCAACGGCCGGCCCTCGTAATTTCAAGTGACAGCTTGAACGCACATTCTCTGGACGTTTGTGTACTGCCCATCTCGACCGCCGAGCACAAGGCGTTTTCCCTGCGTCCCAGGCTGAAGGCGGGAGAGGGCGGGTTGAGTCACGACTCGTGGGTGAAGTGCGACCAGCCGACCACGGTGGAGAAACAATTGGCGATCTACCCTCCACTGGGGACGCTGGCACTGGCTTCCATGCAGAGGATTGAAACTGCTCTGAGGGTTGCGCTCGATCTGGAGTAGCACGGGGACAGCAGGGATCCCAGGTTAGCCCAACCGAAGGGCGAACCCTTCGACAAGCTCAGGGCAGGCTCTAGGGCACCGGCTACCCGCCCGGAGTGGTGCTCGGCAAGTTTACTGATCGATAATATCTTGGCGGGTTGGTGCGGAGTCGGATTTTGCAAGAAAAATCTTTTGCAGTGGTAACCATAAATTCTTGAAAATAATCAGGTAAACAGGACACAGCGCGGAATTTTGTCTGCAAGCGCATGAAATTAATGTAAGTTACAGGCATAATATTCTGCCGCAAGCACTTATGTTCAAGAAATTGCGTCCGATTGATCCTGTCATGCCGGGGCTAGTTATCACAATGTCACTTGGAAATCCGTCGCCGACTTAGTTGTCAAGGAAGTTGTCAAGGAACGTTTGTTCGCCACCCATCCGGGTTCGAAGTGAGCACGACTACGTCGACGCTTAGCTCACAACTCCACTGTAGCGGCAGCACCCGAGGGGTGCAAGTTACGAAGGTAATCAGAAGCTGGCGGGCGAACGAATAGCTCCACGCGGAGCGACGTTTGGATAGGCAACCTCGATTGCTCAATCAGAATGCTTACCCGGGTGACCGGGCCCGCAATGGGTGGAGTACCGCTTCAGCGGTGCATTTCATGACTGGATAAGAAGATTGGAGTTCAGGAGCTGAGCATGCTCAGCGCCTGAACCCCAATAAACAAATTAGTAGGTTTGCACGATATGCATGCCTAAAGGCGCGCTCTACCCGGAGTGTCTGCCCGGGCCTGCCGCCAGTCACAGCAACCACGGTAGGCGGTCACAGAACCGCAGGTGTCCTTTCATCTATTGTCGTGAGCAAGGTTCTGTGGGGAAGCTCAGCCCGAAGGGCGTACCAACGCCTAGCCCAGCACGTGACTGCTGGGAAAGCGTGCCCATTCAGGGTGAGTCCGGGAGGACGGCACATTGAGCCACACCTACAGTTCCCATCTGTATCACCAAGTCTTCTCAACCAAGGATCGCGCCGACACCATCCCTGATCCGCAAGCGTTGTGGGGATACGTCGCGGGCATTGCACGCAACATTGGCGTTGATGCACCCGCGATAGGCGGCACATCGAACCACATACACCTGCTACTGCGGATGCCGCCTCACTTTTCGGTCGCCGCGATTACGCAGAAGATCAAGGCCAATTCGTCGCGGTGGCTACGCGAATCGGGCAGCTGGCAAGGATGGCAAGAAGGTTATGGGTCGTTTACCGTGAGCGCGTCGAATCTTGCCGCGGTGCGTCGATACATCTTCAATCAGCCGCAACACCATGCCAAGCGCAGCTTTGAAGATGAATTCATTGCCCTCTTGACCCGTAGCGGCATTGCGTTCGACAGGTCTGAGATCTTCGGTTAGTGTCGTCCTCCGGACTCTGTCTGCATAATGCCTGCCTTCCCAGCACTCACGTGCTGGGCTAGGGGTTGTAGCGCCCTGGGGGCTTTTTGTTTGTGGGCTAAACCGACTGCATCGATCTCGAACAAAGGATCTTCGAGGGTCTAGGCGAAACCAGCCACCGGGGTTTTGGCATGGGTTTATTCGACCATATTGATCTTGAATTGAGGATGTCGAGGATGTAGGCCAATGCAGGGGCCACAAAATCACGGCGGTCGATCACCGCGACCAGGTTTCGTTCGCCGGAGGGAGTGCCGTGAGAAGTCCGCAGGACGAGACAACCCTTAGCCCAGCACGTGAGTGCTGGGAAGGCGGGATTTTTGTGGTGCCGAGTCCGGAGGACGGAACAATCGAAACCTCCGCGCGATTCGGAGACGAAAATCCCCATCCCACCAACCGAAGGTGGGACGGGTACCCTTGTGTGTTTCGCTCAATCAGAATGCTTGCCCGGGCCACCCGGCATGCGCTTAATCACTCGTCCCTTGGCTCAGGTACGTCAAACTCAGAACATTTTGCGACGAATAGCGCCGGCTATGCCCAGTACTCCCGTGCCGAGTAAGACTAGGCTTCCAGGCTCCGGAACCTGAGTTCCGATCAGGGTGAACGCCAGGTCGGCTCCTAACTGGCTGCGATCACCGAAGAAGTCCTGGTAGGCGATACCATCCCCTCCGGTGCCCGAGGCCCAGCCCCACTGCGGCGGGAATACAAGGTCCGGCACGAAGCTAATCCAGCAGGGTTTGCATCCCACGGGCCAAGGGTCATCAATCTCGTAGGAATAAATTAAACCCCCTAGGAGAGTCTCGTTCCCATTGCCAGCGTAATGCTTCGACAGGAGGGGATCTCCAGGCTGGCCACCGCTGTCCTGGTAAATGGTGATGGTCCAGCCTGTGATTTGTCCTGGGTCGCCATTGAAATAGCCACCCGTCCACTGGAATTGGGTGATCGTCGTTCCGCCCCCTACGGTGAAGTTGTCGTACGTGGTAGCGAAGTTTCCAAGGCCGTTTGTGTCATTCTGGGATGCGAAAAGCTGACCCATTCCATCATAGGGCTGGTTCCACAATACCTGGTCGGCTAACGCGGGAACCGACAAGGCGAATGCGAAAGCCACTACTAGCAAGACTACTTTTATGCGAAGCAAATTCATCATTCCTCCTGACATTATTTTGCCGCCCCGATGTTGTGCACATAAGGTAGGCAAGGGTTAGATGAAGTTGAAGATTTCACCCGCCGCAAGACCGAGTGACAGTCAAGATGTTTCAGCTTATTCCTGCGCGCAGGATGCGACCCAAAACGCCAGCCAAGCCTGCAGTCATCAAGGCCAAGGACGCTGGTTCTGCCGGCAAGATCAAGCGATCAATACAAAAGAGCTGCAGATAAGCTTGCACGGCGAAAACTGCCCATGATCTTGCTCGAATCTGAGCGCGTGTGAATCCTCCTTCTAGTTCGAAGCAGCAGCGAATTCCGAAGGTAGGGTCCCAATTCGACGAAGCGAGTAGCGCGGATTTCGCGGCAAACTCTACGCTTCATCAGCTGGCCAGAAGAGGTCTGGCTTTATCAGATAAGTGATATGGCCCAGTGGAGGTTGAGGTATTGAACAATAGGCTTGGGGATTTCGAGTGTCAATGGCCTAAAAGTGCTTAATCTGTAAAAAAAGAAGCATGCGCCGACTCCCTTCTCCGGGCCTGCCGTCGGCACGACGCGCAAGCGTCAGGCGAGCATCATCCGCATCGGTTGCAACTTCCGGTTAAAGGGATTCAACACAAGGCCAAATTCTTCCAGTGTGATCGCGCCCAGCAGTGCCTCGTCACCCGGTTCGCCCAGAATGACCGGCGTGTGCCCTTCGCCTTGTGGGAGTGCAAGATGGCATTCCGAGACACGGCGTTCGATCGTGGTTCCGTCAGCCAGGCTAAAGGTGACGCTCCGCTTTGGCTGCAGACCAAGCGCTTGCACGTCCTTCGCCGGCACCAGCGTGTAGGTTGCGCCGCTGTCCACAAGGAAGTTTACGCTTGCCTGTTTTCCGGTGGGGCCGGTCAGCAGGCCTTCAATATACGTAAGGCCCATGCAAAAGCTCCTTCGGACGGAGAGTACATAAGTAAGTCTACACACAAACGCGGGGTGGATTGCTCCACCCCGCTTCAGCGGTTCAGCCGGGGCTGAAGCCCCGGAGTTTTATGAGTTGCGCCTATCGGCACGGCTGAAGCCGTGCCCTTTCAAAGCGACGATAACGCGGACCTGAAGGCCCGCTCTACCCAAGTTCGCGATAGTCCCAAGTTAGCGTCCAAAAAGAAGGACGCGAACCTGGGGCACAATCGCCTTCACCTAAAGCGTGGTGCTTCCACCCAAAGGCTTACACCAGTCCCTGGTCCAGCATGGCATTGGCGACTTTCAGGAAGCCGCCGATGTTGGCGCCGTTCACCAGATTGCCCGGCGTGCCGTAGGTTTCGGCCGTCTCGAAGCAGTTTTTGTGGATGGCGATCATGATCTTGTGCAGACGATCGTCGACTTCTTCCCGCGTCCAGGTGAGGCGAGCGCTGTTCTGCGCCATCTCCAGGCCTGACGTCGCGACGCCGCCGGCATTGGCAGCCTTGGCCGGTCCATAGAGGACTTTCGCCTCGAGGAACAGCTTGGTGGCTTCCAGCGTGCTCGGCATGTTGGCGCCCTCGGCAACCAGCTTGCATCCGTTCTTGATCAGGTTCTGCGCGTCCTTGGCGTTGATTTCGTTCTGCGTGGCGCTCGGGAACGCACAGTCGGCCTTAATGTTCCACAGCGGGTTGTAGCCCAGCTTCACGTCGGCCGGCATAAAGACGGCCTTCTTGAACTGGTCGGTGTACTCGCGGATGCGGCCGCGCTTCGCATTCTTCAGTTCCATGACCCAGGCCAGCTTCTCGCGGGTGATGCCGTCGGGATCGTATACCACACCGTCAGAGTCGCTGAAGGTAAGCGGCTTGGCGCCGAAATCGAGCAGCTTCTCGACCGTGTACTGCGAGACGTTGCCTGCGCCGGAAACCAGGCAGAGCTTGCCTTCCAGCGTGTCCTTACGGCTCTTCAGCATTTCGTCGGCAAAATAAACGCAGCCGTAGCCGGTAGCTTCCGGGCGAATCAGCGAGCCGCCCCAGGTGAGGCCTTTGCCCGTGAGCACGCCGGTAAACTCATTGCGCAGCCGCTTGTACTGGCCGAACATGAAACCGATCTCGCGTCCGCCTACGCCGATGTCGCCGGCGGGCACGTCGGTGTCAGGGCCGATGTGGCGGCACAGCTCGGTCATGAAGCTCTGGCAGAAGCGCATGACTTCGTTGTCGCTCTTGCCCTTAGGATCGAAGTCGGAGCCGCCCTTGCCGCCGCCCATGGGCAGCGTGGTGAGCGAATTCTTGAAGACCTGTTCGAAGGCCAGGAATTTCAGGATGCCGAGATTGACGGAGGGGTGGAAGCGCAGGCCGCCCTTGTAGGGGCCGATGGCGCTGTTCATCTCAATGCGGAAACCGCGGTTGACCTGGACGTTGCCCTGGTCATCGAACCACGGAACCCGGAACATCAGGACGCGCTCGGGCTCGGTCACGCGTTCCAGAATGCGGGCGGAGATGTACTCGGGATGCCGCTCCAGTACGAGGCGCAGCGACTCGAGCACTTCCTGCACGGCCTGATGGAATTCCGGCTCGGCCGGGTTCTTGGCCTTAACCAGGGCCATAACATCGGTGATGTAATCGGTTGGCGTTTTGATCGCCGTCGTCATGACTGTCATATGAAAAGGTCCTCCTTAAGGAACCTTGTTGCTTTTACGAAGGCTGGGCCGATAAAGCTCGCACCACGGTGTGGTGTTGGGGCCATCTGTATTTCAGTCCCGCGCGGGCGTTCGTGCCGTGACCGCTATCACGCCGGGACGTGACTGGTAGGCCGGGTTGCTGTGCTAAGGGTGGCCAAGCCCTCAAGACAATACTCCCGAATTGGGTGGGGCCGCAACAGCAAGGTTTGGCAATCGCTTGTTGGTTTTTGGAGTGGGGCGGATTTGTCTCTCGGTTTAGCCTCGGGCTGACCTATTATGTTGTGCCTATGCCGACCAAAGCCGCTGCCGCAAAAGCCTCTTCCCTCGATTCGGTCTTCGATGAACTGAAAGCAATCCTCGTATCCCACGCTGTGGGACTTGCTGAGCGCGCTGGCACGGTGAAGAACAAGCGCGACTATCAGCTGTACAGCGAAAGGCCGGTGGTGGTCGACGGGCGCAAGCGGGACGAGATGTATTTTGCCGGACTGATTCAGCAGAAGGGTTCGGTTGGCTTCTACTTCTTTCCCGTCTACAGTTGCGATGACGTCAGGTCGAAGTTGTCACCCGAGTTGCTGAAGCACCTGGACGGCAAAGCCTGCTTCCATTTCAAGCAGCTCACTCCGGAATTGAAGAAGGATGTGCGGGGCGCGCTCAAGATTGGGCTAAAGGCGTATCGCGAGCGAAAGTGGATGTAGCTACCTCTTCCGCGGAGAACCTAGAGCTGACCAGCCGGATATGACACGAATGCGATCAAGATCTCTGCGTCTTTGGGGCTTTGTCGCCTTTCTGCTGAGTGGTGTGGGTCTGCCATACGCGGATGCGCAATCCTGCGGGTCGCAAGGCATCGCCGTTCAGGTGCTTGGCTCGGGCGGCCCGGAGTTGCAAGATAAGCGTGCATCCAGCAGCTATCTGGTGTGGGAGAACGGTCAGCCGCGCGTGCTCATCGATGCCGGCGGAGGAAGTGCGCTGCGCTTTGGCGAGAGCGGCGCCACGATGTCACAACTGGATGTGATTCTGTTCAGCCACTTTCACGTCGACCACAGCGGCGATTTTTCAGCACTCATTAAGTCCTCGTGGTTCGAAGACCGTAAACGTCCTCTGCCGATTTATGGTCCGCCGGGAAACGACTTCATGCCTTCAACGACGGAGTTTGTATCCGATCTCTTCGGAGACCACGGGGCGTATCGCTATTTGAGTGAGCTGCTGGTGGCGGGAGAAGGAGGAAGTTACCGGATGCAGCCGCACAATGTCGTCGCTGGTTCAACGCCGGTGGTTGCGTTTCGCAGCGGCGATCTCGCTGCCTCCGCCGTACGGGTTATTCACGGCGGAGTTCCGGCGCTGGCGTGGCGCGTAGAGGTTGGTGGCAAGAGTGTCGTTTTCAGCGGAGATACGAACGGTGAGGGCGAAGGCCTGGTTCGTCTGGCCAAGAACGCCGATCTATTCGTCGCGCATAACGCTGTGCCCGAAGGAGCGACGGGAGTCGAGCGGCGCCTTCACATGCCTCCTTCAGTCATCGGGCAAATCGCGGCAGACGCTCACGTGAAGAGCCTGGTCTTATCTCATCGAATGCTGCGAACTTTGGGAAAAGAAGAGCAGACCGAAGCGGAAGTCAGGAAACGGTATTCCGGCCCTCTGGCCTTTGCCAACGATCTCGACTGCTTTCCGGTGAAGTAGAACCTCTCCCTACTTCGAGCCAGCGTCACGACATCGGGCTCAAAGCCCCACATCCGCTACTTCGTCTTGTTCATCCAGACCCTCCAGGTCAGCGGTCCAATGTCGTTGTTGGCGAGTGGGCGGCCGGCAAGTTTCAAAGTCAGCTTGATCTGACCGTGGTGGTAGCCCTCGTGCCAGATCATGTGCTGAAGAAGCAGGATGGGATGGTCGTAGTGAAGGTCCATTTGGCGACCCGCTTCCAACCTGCCCTGTACCGCATCGACGAACTGTCTTCGCGCTTTCGTTGAGCAGCTCGGCCATGCGATCGCGATCGGGCACCTCAACCCACTCCTCCGGTACTGGCCGCGCGAACTCGGGAGCGTCCTCTGACACAAAGACCAAACGCACGTAGTGAATGTGTGCGAACAGCTCGCCGACGGAGGGGCTGCCCTCCATTGGCCGCAGTTTCAGTGTGTCTTCCGGCAACGCGCGAAGCAGGTTGATCAGGATGGTGTTGTTGCGATCCCAGGAATCGAGCAGAGCGGCAAGCAGGTTTTCAGTGCTGGGGTGTGGCATGAGTACCTTTCAGGAGTCGAGGCGAATTCCGCAAATTTTACATGAGCCGCGGTGATGCGCAACCTTGAGGTTGCATTTCCTGCGGGCCGACTGTATTATGCAACCTGGAGGTTGCACTTATATGGCGGATCGTATCGAGAAACGGATCGAGCTGAAGGCGCCGGTCTCTCGCGTCTGGCGCGCGCTGACCGACTACCGCGAATTCGGCGAGTGGTTCCGGGTAAAGCTGGAGGGGCCGTTCATCGAGGGAAAGGTTTCGCGCGGCATGATCACCTATCCGGGCTATGAGTATTTGAAGTGGGAGGCGATGGTGCAGAAGATGGAGCCGGAGAAGCTGTTCTCCTTCACCTGGGGACACGTCAGGTCATTCGATAAGGAGACGTACACCGGGGACTATTCGAATGCGCCGACGACCCTGGTGGAGTTCAGGCTGGAGCCGACGAAAGATGGAACACTGCTCACTCTCACCGAATCGGGCTTCGACCAATTACCTGACGACCTGCGCGAGGAGGCCTTCCGCCGCAATGAAGGGGGATGGACCCAGCAGATGCAGAACATTGAAACCCATGTCACGAAGTCGTCATAGTACGTGCTGGCCTCAGGCGACTCGACCATGCGTTGGTGTTTGCTGCGCTGGGCGATGAGACGCGACTGACGCTGGTGCGAAGCTGGTGGGCGCCGAGCCACGCTCGATTTCTCAGTTGACAAAAGGTTCGAAGCTGACCCGCCAGGCGATCAGCAAGCATCTCCGCGTGTTGGAAACGGCGGGAATGGTCCGGAGTATCCGCGACGGTCGCGAGAGCCTGTTCGAGTTGGATCCGCGACCGATCGAAGGTGCCAAGGAGTATTTGGAGTTCGTCTCCGAGCAATGGGACCAGGCGCTGGGGCGGCTGAAGTCGTTTCGTGGAGAAGTGAGCGGTATCGTGCCTCCCACCCTGTCCGCCAACAACGCGGACAAGGGTGGGGCACCCAAGCTTTCACAAACAACTGATACCTGATACTTGACGGCTGACAGCTCTCCTACTTCGCCTGCTGGAAGCGCTTATTTACTTCCGGCCAGTTCACCACGTTCCACCACTCTTTCAGGTAGTCGCCGCGGCGGTTCTGATACTTCAGGTAATAGGCGTGTTCCCACACATCGTTGCCCATGATGGGATAGAAGCCCTGCGACATGGGATTGTCCTGGTTGGCAGTGCTGATGATTTGCAGCTTGCCGCCGGTGTCGCGCACCAGCCAGGCCCAGCCGCTGCCAAACTGCTTCAGGCCCGCGTCGTTGAACTTTTCCTTGAAGCTGTTGAAGTCGCCAAAGGTGCTCTTGATGGCGTCGGCGATGGCGCCCGTCGGCTCGCCGCCGGCGTTCGGGCCCATGATCACCCAGAACATGGAGTGGTTCACCTGGCCGCCGCCGTTGTTGCGCACGGCGTTGCGGATGGCCTCGGGAACGTTTTCCAGACCCTTCAGCAACTCCTCGGCGCTGAGCTTCTGCAACTCGGGCGCCTTCTCCAGCGCGGCGTTCAGATTGTTGACATAGGCCTGGTGGTGTTTGTCGTGATGCAGATGCATGGTCTGCGTGTCGATGTAGGGTTCAAGGGCAGAGTAGTCGTACGGCAGCGGTGGAACTTCATGTGCCATTCTGATTTTTCCTCCACAGGCTGTGATGATGAAAAACGAGTACCGGGTGCAAAAGGCCAGTGCAGCGGGCCGGGGAAACATTATATAGAGGGGTATGTTGCTCAGGCAGACGAATCGGATTTGCTTGTAAAACGTTCTTATCCGGAGTTAAGCTGCTCGATATGAGATCGCTGAGAGCGGAGCTTAGGAGCTGGGCGCTGACGCCGCCAGATCCAGCGTTGATCTCTTACTCGCGTCGCGAGCGAACGCGATGGATTGTTGTAACGGTGTTGTGGCTGGGCGTATTTATTTGGGGATTGCATCGGGCCCGCAACGGAGGCACGACTCTGCTGCGAGATCTCGCCTTCGCAATGTGGACGCTTTATATAGCGGTCGAGGCTTTCCGCAAAGACAGGATCAGCAAAGCAAGCTGGTGGCGGTTCCTAATTGCTATGTTGGTAATGCTTGCATTGGGAATGACGATCGGCACCACAGGCGTGCGCTTCTAATCCAATCTGAGGCTGCTTCAGTTACTTCGCTCTATCGAAACGCTTCCTTATTGACTACATAAGGCATCTTTGTGTAATCGCCGCCATAATTCTGCTCCAATATGTCGATCAGGCCCTGGACGCAGCGGCCTGCCATGCCGGCGTTCGGATCGAGCGAAAGCCGCGTAATATTCGCTGCGCTGGCGAAGTGGGGAAACAGCCGGCAGCGGTCGGCGATCTCGGGATCGCGCAGCGGCGAGTCGGGCGGCAGCGGCTCTTTCTCGTAGACGTCGAGCGCGGCCCCAGCAATCCAGTGCTCTCTAAGAGCTTTGGCCAGTGCGGCTTCGTCGACCACGGCCCCGCGCGAGGTGTTCACCAGGTACGCAGTCGGCTTCATGCTACGCAGCGTACGCTCGTTGATCAGATGATAGGTCGGCGTGTCGCTCTCGCCTTCGCGCAATAGAGGAACGTGAATGCTGATGAAGTCCGAGTGGGTGAGCGCCTCTTGCAAGCTGACATACCGGATGCGGGTGTGCTCGCGCTGCAGCTTGCGCCGATAGCGTAGGTCCATTTCCTCCTGAATGGCGGCGGCGAAATCGACGTTCGGGCCCATGGCTTCATAGCACAGGATATTCATGTCGAAGCCGACGCACTTCTTGATCATCGCCTCGCCGATGCGGCCGGTGCCGATGATGCCGATGATCTTGCCGGTCATCTCGTCTCCGAGAAACGGCAAGTAGGGATGCCAGTAGCCCCACTGGTTGTCGCGCAGGAGCTTTTCCGCTGACCACAGCCTTCGCGCCAGAGACGCCAACGCGAAGAAAGCGAACTCGGCTGTGGCTTCGGTCAGAACGTCAGCGGTGTTGGTGAAGGGAATCTTGTACTTGTTGGCGTCGGCGCGATTGATGTTGTCAAATCCGACGGCGTACTGCGCCACGGCTTTCAGCTTGCCGTTGCCCGCAGCGAAGATTTCGGCGTCGATTGGATCGCGCAGCGTGGTGATAAGCGCGTCGATCCCGGCGCGAACTTTGTCGATGATCAGGCTCTTCGGCGGTGGCTCAGGAGATGGGTAGACCTCGACCTCGTAGCCGCGCTCACGCAGGCGATTAATGGCGGCATCGCCGATATCGCACGTGGCAAAAACACGAAATCGCTGGTCGGACATTCCTCACCCCAAAACGAGTGATTATATCCAACGAGAAAGGCCCGCTGCGCAGCGGATAACGTTTGGTTCGGTGGTTATCGCCTCTCTATCTTGTCATCCCGAGCGCAGCGAGGACCTGCTTTCGCCCTCCCCAGCATCGATCTCTCATATGGTCAACGCAGTAGTAGTCACCACTCTCACGTTCGTCGGTCACAGACGCTTACTCGCTCGTCGTGCGATGTTTCATCAATGCCTCGCGAGCACCGCTTCTTCGTTCACATCCTCTCCAGCAAGTCGCGACGTGTTTACACCGGCGTCACCAATAACCTCTTCCGCCGGGTGTTACAACACAAACGGGGAGGGATGGAAGGCTTCACGCAGAAGTACAGAATTAATCGACTGGTGTATTACGTGCAGTTTCAGTACATCGGGAATGCCATTCACGCGAAAAAGCGATCAAAAGCTGGACACAAGCGAAGCGTGTTGCGCTGATCCAACGCGATGACCCGATATGGGATGACCTAGCCGAGGACTGGGGCGAGCCATTGGAATCAATGACGCCCGTTGCGCTAGACACGAAAGCAGGTCCCTCGCTGCGCTCGGGATGACAAATCTAATAGAGTAGGATGACAAATCCAATAAATAGATTGATGGGGGCTCAGCCGAAACTGTGCCCCTTGCGCGTGAAGATGTTGGATCGCAAGACGGCTGTGAAGGCGTAGTCCACCCAATCTACAGGTTCTTCTTGGTCCACTGGTCGATGCGATCCAGCGCCAGGTTCAGGTTCTCAATCGAGTTGGCCACGCTGAAGCGCAGGTAGCCTTCGCCGTATGCGCCGAACGCCGTACCCGACAGCGCCGCCACACCCGCGTCATCGAGCAGAGCATCCGCCAGCTTCTTCGACGGCCAGCCAGTCTGCGTGATGTTCGGGAAAGTATAGAAGGCGCCATGCGGCAGACGGCACGAAAAGCCCTTGATCTGGTTCAGGCCCTTCACGAATACGTCGCGGCGCTGGCGGAACTCTTCGTTCATTCGCTCCGGCTCGCTCTGGTCATCGCGCAGCGCCTTGATGCCCGCGCGTTGCGTGAACGTCGCGGTGCACGAATTCGAATTCGTCATCAGGCGCGCCATGTGGGTGGCAAGGTCTGGCCGCATTACGCCATAGCCCATGCGCCATCCGGTCATGGCGTAGGTCTTGGAGAAGCCGTCGAGAATGATGGTGCGGTCCTTCATGCCCGGCACCGAAGCGATGCTGTACTGCTCGCCTTCGAACAGCAGGCGCCCGTAGATTTCGTCGCTCATCACCATGATGTCGCGATCGCCAATCGCCGCTGCCAGGTCTTCAATATCGCCGCGCGTCATCACGCCGCCGGTTGGATTGTGCGGCGAGTTGACGATGATGAGCTTCGTACGCTCGGTGATGGAGTCTTTCACTTCGTTCACGTCGAGGCGGAAGTCGCGGTCCTCGCGAACCTGGACTGGCACGGCCTTGGCGCCGAGGAAGTTGATCATCGACTCGTAAATGGGGAAGCCCGGATTCGGATAGATGACCTCGTCGCCTTCTTCGATCAGCGCCAGCATGGTGAAGAAGATGATCGGCTTACCGCCGGGCACGACGACAACCTCGTCCGGCTTCACATCGATGCCGCGCGACTTGGCAACATCGTCGGCGATGGCCTGGCGCAGCTCGGGCAATCCGGCCGAGGGTCCGTAGTGCGTATAGCCCTGCTGCAGCGCTTCGACGCCGGCGGCAACGATGTTGGCGGGGGTATCGAAGTCAGGCTCACCGATTTCCAGGTGCACAATGTGCTTGCCCTGCGCTTCCAGAGCGCGGGCGCGTACCAGAACTTCAAAGGCGGTTTCGGTGCCCAGGCGGGACATCCGTTTGGCAAGGCGCAATTCAGTCTGAGTAGTAGGCATAGGGGGAACCAAAGATTATACCTCGCTGAACGGCGGCCTCTTGAGAGGCGCGTCATTACATTACATTCTGCAAGCGAATTGCAGTTTTCTTCAGTGACATCGGACTCAAACGCTTGTGACTCCCGGGGCAATAAAGATTTGGCCGCTCTAGGACTGTACGGCGCCGCAAGTGCTGCAGAAGCGTGCATCCCAATCGACATCGGATCCGCAGCTGGCACAGATTCTTGCCGCACCGGCGGGCAGAGAGGGATTCGCTGGCTGCCATGAGCCTGGGGCACTTGCGGCGGCTGCCTTCGCCGCCTGTAGTGGTGCGGCTTGCGGCAGGGGCATCGGCACAGGCGGGCCGGTTGTTTGTTTCGCACCTCCGGAGTATTCCATAAACGCACACAATCCCGCCCCGGCGAAAAAGAGCAACACGCTCACGTAGTACGCTGGATCGTAAGAAAGCTTCAGCAGCCCCAATGCTTCGGGTGGCGCGCCGGAGGGAACTTCATTCTGCAGAAAAAGCAGGCAGATACCGGCCAAAAGCCCCGCGGCCCCCGACACGACAAGGCGGCGCCACTTGCCGATCATCGCGAAAATGAGTCCGAACAGACCAAGTACAAACGCCAGCACCGCTGGAGTGGACGGCTGGATATGCTCTGCGCGCGTTCCGCTGCCGCCTCCGACCGTTGTCCCGACAACCAGTTGCACGCCAGTAAGCGAAACTACCTTTTGACCGTTACACGAGACCTCGATGAAGGGCAAGAGAAAGCAGATGAGGGCGAGCAGGTAGACCGCCGGAGTCGCTCGAGCGAGCATCGTTCTCTCCTAGCAATTCTGAAACCCGCATACTGTACTGCAAAATTTCGAGCATGTCACTCGGTTTTCGGGTCATCTGAGACACGGGCCCTTAAATTGGGCGGAAACCCTCAACAGGTGAGCCGAAGCGACGTATAGGCAAGTTAATCTCCCGCTACCTTCTCAGTCTCCATCTGCTGCACCCGGCTATGATGGCGGCCGTAGCCGAAGTAAATCACCATTCCAATGACCAGCCAGATGATCAGACGCCACCACGTGTCAATTGGCAGGCTGGCCATGATGCCGAAGGAAATCACGATCCCGAGGATCGGCACCAGCGGCACCATAGGAGTCTTGAAGGGCCGGGGAAGATCTGGTCTCCGGACCCGAAGCACCCAAACGCCGGCGCACACGATGACAAATGCCAACAGCGTTCCGATGCTCACCAGCTCACCGAGAATGCCAATCGGGATGACCGCCGCGAATACGGCCACGAAAATTCCGACGGTTAGCGAGGAGATCCACGGAGTGCGAAACCTGGGATGCACCGCGCCCGCCCACTTGGGCAGCAGTCCATCGCGCGACATCGAGTAAAAGACCCGCGATTGGCCAAGCAACATGACCAGCATCACGCTACCCAGGCCGGCGATGGCGCCCAGCTTCACCAGAATCGAGCCCCAGCGAACGCCGGTGGCATCTATGCCGACCGCAACCGGATCCGCGACGTTCAGAGCCGAGTAGGGAACAATCCCGGTGAGCAACCCGGAGACCAGAATATACAGAATGGTGCAGATCACCAGCGATCCGAGGATGCCGATGGGCATGTCTTTTTGCGGGTTCTTGGCTTCCTGCGCCGCGGTCGAGACGGCGTCGAAGCCGATGTAGGCGAAGAAGATGACACCGGCGGCGCGTGCGATGCCCGACCATCCATACTCCCCAAATGCCCCCTGGTTAGGAGGTATGAACGGATGCCAGTTTGCCGCGGCCAGCGCCGGGTGCTTAACCACGAACGCAGCGGCAATCCCAATAAAGATGAGCACGATCGAGACTTTGATGATCACAATGGCCGAGTTGAAGTTGGCTGACTCTTTGATACCGATCACCAGAATTAAGGTGATCAGCAGGATGATCAGGAACGCCACAAGGTTGAACACACCCGTCATCTGTGGCAAGGTCGATGCATCCACGCCATTTTGCTTCAGTATCGGGGCCATGGTGGTCAGCAGCTCCCAGCGTCCCTGGTACTGCACCAGCACGTTCGGCACCCAGTGATTGCCTACGTGAGTGAAGGGCGTTGCGGTCAGCTGCGGAGGAATATGAATGCCGAAGTCCTGCAGGAAGCTGACAAAATAGCCGCTCCAGCCTGAAGCCACAGTAGCAGCGCCGAAGGCGTATTCGAGAATGAGGTCCCAGCCGATGATCCAGGCAAAGATTTCGCCGAGCGTAGCGTAGCCATAGGTGTAGGCCGAGCCCGCAATCGGAATCAGCGAGGAGAACTCGGAGTAGCACAGCCCGGCAAAGACGCAGCCCGCTCCCGCCAGAATGAACGACAGCACAATGGCGGGCCCGGCATACTGCGCCGCCGCCGATCCGGTAAGAACAAAAATTCCCGCGCCAATGATGGCGCCGATGCCCAGCGTGATCAGATTGATCGGTCCCAGAGCTCGCTTCAGACTATGTTCGCCCGTTTCTGACGCCTCCTTCATGAGCATGTCGAGGGGCTTACATTTCAGCAAATCGGCCATTCAGTTATGCCTCTTCTTTAGTTTTGAGATCAGGCGCGGGCGCCTTCCTGATTGCGCCTTGACCACACGAAGTATACGGGGATGCCGAGCAGGACAATGATCAATCCAGGCCACGTGTACTGTGGTTTGTAGCGCAACAAGACTACATCAATGAACACGGCCATCAAAATGTAAACCGCAGGCAGTACCGGATAGCCAATCGCGCGATAAGGCCGAGGTTCGTTGGGACGCTTCACGCGAAGAACGAACAGTCCGGCGATGGTCAGGATGTAGAACATCAGCACCGCGAAGATGATGTAGTCGAGCAGTTGGCTGTAGCTGCCCGAGATGCAGAGCACGCAGGTCCATAAGCACTGCATGAACAGCGAGTGCGCCGGGGTACGGTACTTGGGATGCAACTCGCCCGCACGGCGGAAGAACAACCGGTCACGCGCCATGGCGTAGTAGACGCGGGCTCCGGCGAGGATGAGGCCATTGTCGCAGCCGAAGCAAGAAACCAGGATGGCGACGGCCATAATGCTCGCACCCGCCGAGCCGAAGATCTGCTGCATAACCGCGGTAGCAACCCGGTCTTCCGAGGCGTATTGAATGCCACGCGCCAGGATGGTCGCCCCATCGGCGGCGCCGTGCAGCGGCAGCACGTTCAGGTAGACGACGTTCGCCAGCACATAAAGAAGGATGACCGCGCCTGTACCCAGTGCCAGTGAAAGCGGCAGGTTCCGCTGGGGATTCCGTACCTCGCCTGCGGTGAACGTCACGTTGTTCCACGCGTCGGACGAGAAGAGCGAGCCAACCTGCGCCACGGCGATGATGGTCAGCACCCCTACCATATGCAATGGGGCCGCCGATTCCGACCTGCACCGGATGCAACGCGCTCCACCCGGCGTTGCGCCAGAAGTTGGGGCCGAAGTTCGCGACGATGGCCGCAGCGTTACGCCCGACGAAAAGCCCGAGCAGCACCAGGCCCAGCAGAGCCGCGGTCTTGGCGAACGTAAAGACGTTTTGCACCATTGCGCCGGTGCGCACCCCGAAGATGTTCAGCACCGACAGGAAAATCACGATGACGATGGCGGCGAGGTTCTGCGTGTTCAGCCCGACATCCATGTTGCCCAGCACCATCGGTCCGAAGGGAATGGGCGGCACCTTCCACAAATGCAGTATCCAATGCGTGGAAGAGACGAACGGAAAGAAGACGCCGAGGAACTTGCCGAAGGCTACGCCGACCGCCGCGATGGTTCCGGTCTGAATGACGAGGAACAGCGTCCAGCCGTAGAGAAATCCCCAGAGCGGCCCGAGCGATTCGCGCAGGTAAACGTACTGGCCTCCGGCGTGAGGCATCATGGCGGCAAGCTCGCCGTAGGCCAGGGCGCCAGTGATGGTCATGAAGCCGGTCACCAGCCATGCGCCGATCAGCAGCGCGGGCGAGTCGGTCATGCGGGCGATGTCGGCGGAGACGATGAAGATGCCGGAGCCGATCATCGAGCCCATTACCAGGGTGGTGGCGCTGGTGAGCCCCAGGCCTTTTACGAATCCGCTGTCGCTGGCGGGTGCTGCGGAGATGGTTTTCGCTTCGGTGCTCAAAGAACCTCGGATGGTGGTAGAGCCGGCCTTCAGGCCGGCGTTATTCGCGTGCCGTTATTTTAAGCGGAATCCGCCAAGGCCTGCCTTGGTGGATTCCGCTGATAAATGTGTGTGGTCTGTGACGCGGGCCTGAAGGCCCGCTCTACCCCAAACCCCAAACTGTCGCAGCTTACACCATCCTGCCGCAGAAATTCTTCTGCCGACTTTCGCGGCGAGGTCAAGAGATCGGAAATTACCGCCGCGGAATCGGCGCCAGCGTCGACCACGGATTTCACATTCGCGCGCGTGATGCCGCCGATGGCCACCAATGGTTTCTTCGTCGCAGCGCGGGCGGCGCGTAGGCCGTCGAGCCCGACAACTGGGTCCGGGTTCTGCTTTGCCATGGTGCTGAAGATCGGGCCGAATGCGATGTAGTCCACCGGGCTGGCATCAGCTTTCTTTAGCTGTTCGAGATTGTGCGTCGAAACTCCGACGATCCGCTCCGTCCCGACCACGAGCCGCGCGCCCTCCGGCGACAGATCATCCTGCCCGACATGTACTCCGTCGAATCCGGCGGCAATGCAGAGGTCGGCGCGATCGTTCATGATCAGCGTAACTTTGCCTTCGAGCGCGCGCCGCAGCTCGCGCGCATGGCTCAGCATGGTGCGAAGATCGCCGCCTTTGTTGCGATATTGGATTAGCTTAACCCCACCGGCCACCAACGCGCGCGCGAACTCCACGACTGCCGAGGCGGAGCGCAAAGACTCGGGAAACGACATCACATCGAGGATGGCGTAAAGTCGCGGAAGCTCACGGGGGCGATCGAGCACACGCAATCCTACTCCGCGGCATCTTCCCGCCGTGCGAAGAACCGCTCCATGAACTTGGTGTCGATGTTCCCCGCGCGAAACTCCGGATCGGCCATGATGCGCTTGTGCAGCGGAATGGTGGTGTAGATGCCCTCAACCACGAACATGTCCAGCGCGCGAGCCATGCGCGCGATGGCTTCGTCACGGTCGCGGCCGCGCGCTATCAGTTTCGCAATCAGAGAATCGTAGTAAGGAGGAATGACGCCTTCAGCATACGCTGCCGTATCCACGCGAATGCCCGTTCCACCTGGCAGGTTCAGCGCCGTGATCTTGCCCGCCGATGGCGTGAACTTCTCGGGATGCTCTGCGTTGATGCGGCATTCAATCGCGTGCCCACGGAAGGAGACCTTGTGCAGGATGACGTCGTCCAGCTTTTCCCCGGCCGCAATGCGAATCTGCGACTTCACCAGGTCCACGTCGGTGGTCATCTCGGTCACCGGATGCTCGACCTGGATGCGGGTGTTCATCTCGATAAAGTAGAGCCCGCCGTCCTCGTCCATCAGGAACTCGATGGTGCCAGCATTCATGTAGCCGATGTCGGCAAGCGACTTCACCAGAATGCCGCCGATGCGGTCGCGCAACTCCTGCGTAACGACGACGGAAGGAGCTTCTTCCACCAGCTTCTGATGGCGGCGCTGAATGCTGCACTCGCGCTCGCCCAGGCTCATGACGTTGCCATGCTCATCGGCCAGCACCTGAAACTCGATGTGGCGCGGGCGCTCGATGAACTTCTCCATGTAGAGATCGCCGTTGCCGAAGGCCGCTGCGGCTTCCGACTGCGCGCCGTGATATAGGTTGGGCAACTCTTCTGCCGAGCGGATGATTCTCATGCCGCGCCCGCCGCCGCCGGCCGAGGCTTTGACGATGACCGGATAGCCGATGGTGCGCGCCCACTCCGCGGCTTCCTCTGCCGAATCGATGATTCCGTCGGAGCCCGGCAGGATCGGCACGCCAACCTTCTTCATGGCCGCGCGGGCTTTTTCCTTCTCGCCCATCATGCGCGTCACTTCCGGCGGCGGCCCGATGAACTTGATGCCGCACGCCTGCACCACTTCGGCGAAGTTGGCGTTTTCGCTGAGCAGTCCGTAGCCGGGATGGATGGCGTCGACGTTGGCGATCTCAGCCGCGCTGATCACCGCGGGCACGTTGAGATAGCTGTCGCTCAGGCGCGGCGGCCCAATGCAGATGGCCTCATCGGCAAAGCGCACGTGGAGCGAGTTGCGATCCGCCTCGCTGTAGATGGCCACGGCCTTGATGCCCAGCTCCTTGCAGGCGCAGATGACGCGCAGGGCAATCTCGCCGCGGTTCGCAATCAGGATCTTGTTGAACATGCAATCGATTAATTCGAAGCGCAGAGTTCCGATTCAGTCCAGTTGGTGTTCGGGTGGCCAGAGTCCTCCAGAAGCTTGCCTCAGCTTGCCTGCCAGCTCTGATTCAATCCACAAGACAATTCTGGGCTCGCGCCCAAGTTCCAGTCCTACGGAGAGAAAAGCGGGCCGTTCTCTCCTTGAAACCTTCACTTCACTCCAGGGAATCAGCAACGGCGGTGTTCTGAAGTGAAAAGGAAACATGGCAGCGAGATACAAGCCGGATACACTGGCACCGACTTTCAAACAGTTTCCGTAACTTGATGCCCCCATTCTTCCACTCTGCCACTTCCAAGCGGTTCCGTCGAAGGCGGAATGAAGCGGGTAGCGCCTTGCCAAAGAGGTCCACCCGCTGAAGTAGTTGCCAAGCCCCAACAGCAACCACCACCCGAAAACGAAGGCCAGGCCCACGATCCAAACGAAGGCCTGCTCTCGGTTAGACATATTGCGAATCGCCTGGCGGAGAGCTTGACCACTTCAGCTCTTCCGAATGCCGAACAGCGGCATGCCGTACTCCACCGGTGCGCCGTTGCTGACGAAGATCTTTACGATTTCGCCGGTAGGCGTCGGCTTCGATTTCGTTCATCAGCTTCATGGCTTCGATGATGCAGAGCACCTGGCCCTCTTTCACCGAGTCGCCTACGGCGATAAAGGGCGGCGCACCGGGAGACGGAGCTCCGTAGAAGGTGCCCACCATGGGCGACTTCACCACGTGCAGATTGGCTTCCTCGGATGCCTTCGCAGATGCTGCAGGTGGCGCATATGGACGCCCTCGGCTGCCGCTGCCGGTGCGCTGGCAGCAATAATGGGGGATGGCACCGGCGCGACCGGAACGGCATGAGCGACAACTGCGAGCGGCCTGCAAAACCGGCGCCGGGCCGCACTTGCACCACGCTTGATGTGGAGTTTCAGGTCGCCGCGTTCCATCTCGAACTCGGCAATGTCCTTCTCCACCAAAAACTCGATGAGCTCTCGCAATTCTTTCTGATTCATCGGATTCTCCGGCAGGAGGACGTTCGTTGGCAGATCGGGTCGGAAGCCCACGCCCGGAATGTCTCAATGCCTAAACTTCGATGAGTTCTTTGGTGACCGGGGTGAGCACCTCGGCTCCCCCGGCGGTCACCACCACCATATCTTCGATACGAATGCCGCCCTTCCCGGGCACATAAATGCCGGGCTCAATCGTGATGACCATGCCCGGTTCCAACTTCTCCGCCTGCGCCTTGCCCAGCCGTGGCGGCTCGTGAATCTCCAGACCTACGCCGTGTCCGGTGGAGTGGGTGAAATATCGGTCGAGCTTCGCCTTGCGCAGCACCGACCGCGCCGCTTCGTCGACCTCTCCTGCGGTGACACCTGGCCTGACAGTGGCAATGCCCGCCAATTGCGCCTCGAGCACCGCTTCGTACCACGCACGCTCAATCCGACTGACACGACCCACGTGTACGGTGCGCGTCATGTCTGAACAATAACCGCGCAGTATAACACCCGAATCGATGACGACGTAGCCGCGTCGTGGGATGGACGCGCTGGAAGCACGCCCGTGCGGCAGTGCGCCACGCTTGCCTGCCGCTACGATGGTCTCGAAGGACATGGCATCGGCTCCGGCCTGACGTGCGGCATATTCCAGCTTCGCCGCAACCTCGACTTCTGCGATCGCCGGGCCGCAGCGATTCCAGTGCCTCCAGGTACACCTTTGCGCCAAGTTGAACCGCAGCCTTGATCAGCTTCAGTTCTTCCGCATCTTTCACAATGCGCTGCCGCATGATCAGGCCCGAGGTCGGCTTCCAACGGATGCGCTTAGGCGTGATCGCGCGCATCTGCTCAGCAGCAGCGACGGTCGTCAAGTCAGCTTCAAAGCCAATTGCAGCCGAGCGAAGTTTGCCCATCATGGCGGCGGCGTCGTTGATCAGCGCCGCCTTTCGAAATCACGATGCGCACGCCGCGGACCTCTTCGCGCGCCTGTAGCGTGTAGCGCCCGTCGGTGAAGAACGTCTTGCGCCCGTCGAGGTAGAGCAGCAGCCCATTGCTGCCGGTATAGCCGCAAAGATAGCGCAGGTTCGCGGGGTGGGTCACGACGAAACCGTCTGAGGCTTTCGCGGTCGAGTGTCTTCTGAAATGTCTTTTGCCGTGCGGGGTAGTCCATCAGGGGAATTGTATTCGGGATGGGGGGTGGATCATCACAGCCTTTCCGGCTTTTCGTCACAGACGATGCAAGGGTTGGGCCGTTAGCTTTGGATAGATTGCCCTGATTTGAGCCCGAAGGGCACCACAATTCCGAGCCCAGCACGTGAGTGCTGGGGACGTGAATTTATCAATCGTAGAGAGTCCGGAGGACGACAAATGGGGCACACATTCAGCGCAAATCTATTTCACATTGTCTTCGCGACGAAACATCGCGAGGACGCCATTTCAAACTCTGACGGACTCTGGGCGTATTCGGGTGGGAAGTGCGGAACATAGGCGCGAAGTCGATCGCGATTGGCGGAACACGAAACCACGTCCATCTTCTACTAAGACTGCCACCACATATTGCTGTGGCTGAAGCGACACAAAAGATCAAGGCAAACTCATCACACTGGTTACGCGACTCCGGAAAATGGCAAGGTTGGCAGCAAGGCTATGGTTCGTTCTCCGTCGGCGTATCAAGTCTTGGAGCCGTCTGTCGCTATATTCGCAATCAGCCTCGTCATCATGCGAAGCGGAGCTTTGAAGATGAATTCATGGCTCTCCTGACGCGTGGCGGCATCGCCTTCGACCCTTCCAGCATCTTCGAATAGTGTCGTCCTCCGGACTCTCTGCAACTAACAAATCCGCGCCCCCAGCACTCACGTGCTGGGCTAAGAATTGTTTCGCCCGATGGGCTCGGCAGCGCTCAGTGACCGAAACGGGTCCTGCCACGCGCGTGTATCCGTGATGAATATCTGACGTTTCCTTATAGGTACGGAGATTGCAGACGAACTCGTGCGCACAAATAGACCCGGGCGGTTCGGCGCGGCTGAAGCCGCGCCCCTTCACAATGTAGGAGAATCGCATCCGCCCTCATTGTTCTTGGCATTCCGAACGTTCCCCCTTATCCTTCGAAGACGCTGGTTTCCCGGTCCTTGGGGCACATGCAGAATTCATCTCCACCCGCTTTCGACTCCGTGCGCGCCTGGATCGTTTCGTGTGCTGCCTTTGTCGCGAGCTTTGTTGCCTATGGTTTCCTCTACGCCTTTGGCGTATTCCTGAAGCCGATCGGATCGGCACTGGGAGTCGGCCATGCGGTCATGGCGTCGCTCTTCTCATGCATGAGCCTGTCGGGCTACCTGCTTGGTCCGCTCACCGGCGACTGGGCCGATCATGTCGGACCCCGCAAGGTAATGATGGCGGGCGCTCTGGTTTTCACGGGCGGAGTGATCGCTACGGCTCACGCCAGCAACTTCGTGGTGGCCTTCGCCTGTCTTGGTATCGGAGTCGGCGCGGGCCTCGCTTCCGTCTACGTTCCTTCGCTTGCAGCCGTGGGTGAATGGTTCAAGAAGGAGCGCGCTGTCGCCATTGGCGTTGCAGTCAGTGGAATTGGCGTTGGCACTCTGGTTGCCGCTCCACTCAGTGCATGGCTCATCCGCGAATACGGCTGGCGTAACACCCTGACAATTCAGGGCATAGGAGGCGGCAGCCTACTCTTGCTGAGCGCGCTGTTCATGTTCAAGCCGCCGGTCAAGGTGGAAAGCAAGCGGGGCAGTCGCGCAGTCTGGGCGAAAGTACGGAGTCGTCCGTTCCTAGTGGTGTTTCTATCCCGATTGCTCACCGGGATTCCCGTCTTCGTCACCATGGTCTATCTGCCGGCCCTGGCAACTAAGGAAGGTGTCGCCAGCGTTTCGGCGGCGGCGCTGGTCGGCTACATCGGAGCTGGCAGCCTGTTGTCACGGATTGGGCTGAATGCGGCGGCGGAAAAGATCGGAGCCATCCTTCCATTTCAGTTCAGTTGCGTCCTGGTCGCGGTGGCATGCGTCATCTGGATGTTCGCCTACTCGTATCCTGCGCTGGTTGTCTTCGTTGTCGTGATGGGCATCTCGTACGGCGGAGTGGCGTCACTTACGCCGGCTGTGGCAATTCAACTCTTCGGCCTCGAAAATATCGGCGAGCTGCTCGGCTTCCTGCTCATGTCTTACGGTGTGGCAGCAGTTGTGGGACCGCCCATTGCCGGCCTCTTAGTCGATCGCAGCGGGAATTATCGCGACGTCATTTGGTTCGCTTTAATTGCTTCGCTGGCCGGGGTTGTCGCGTCGTTGGTGCTCAGGCGAGCCCAGCCGGCGCCCGAGACGGAAGCCAGCGAAGCCGCCGCGTGAAGACACAATCTATGGACAATTCCTCATCGCCGCTCTTCGACTCTCCACGCGCATGGCTGGTGGATGGCGCGGGTTTTCTCGCCTGCTTTGTCGGTTTTGGGGTGCTGTACACGTTCGGCATATTTCTCCGGCCCATGAGCATCGAGTTTGGCGTCAGTCATGCCGTCATGTCGACGCTGTTTTCCTTCATGAGCCTCCTTTCTTACCTCCTGGGCCCGTTCACCGGAAACCTGGCCGACCGCATCGGGCCACGCAAGCTGGTGCTGGCCGGCGCCGTGTTCATGGCCGCAGGGCTGATCACGACGGCGCGGACCCACAGTTACCTGTCGGCCTTCGCCTGCCTCGGAATCGGCGTGGGCACCGGGTTGGCCTGCGTCTTTGTGCCTTCGACGGCCGCGGTCGGGGAGTGGTTCAAGCGATACCGCGACCTGGCCCTGGGTATCGCCATCAGCGGCATCGGATGCGGCACGCTGGCGGCGGCCCCCGTCGGCGCTGCGCTCATCCGGGACTACGACTGGCGACACGCGATGACCATCTTCGGTATCGCCGGCGGAGCCCTGCTGCTGATCAGTGCGTTGCTGATGGCGACGCCGCCGGTGAACGTGGAGAGGAACGGCGGCAATCGCGCGGTATGGGAAAAGGTGTGTACGACGCGGTTCTCCGTGCTGTATGTGGCGCTGGTTCTCTCTGCTACTGCAATCCTGATCGCCCTGGTTTACCTGCCGGCGCTGGCCGAAAGCGAGGGCATGAGTCGGGTAGCTGCCGCTGCCCTGGTGGGCTACATCGGCGGAGCCAGCGTGGTGTCGCGCCTGGGGATGGACGCAATTGCCAAGCGGCTGGGTATCATGCGGGTTTACCAAGCCAGCTTCGTTTGTGTTTGTGCCGGCTGCATCGTTTGGATGTACGTCACCTCGCACCTCGGGCTGGTGCTGTTCTCCATCATCTTGGGGATTGGATACGGAGGAGTCGCGGCGCTTACCCCGGCAGTTGCGATCGACATGTTCGGGCTCGCCGGCCTGGGAGAGCTGCTGGGGATCTTGCTGACCGCGTTTGGCACGGCATCCGTCGTCGGACCGCCGCTGGCGGGATACCTCGTCGACCGCAGCGGTCATTATCGCGACATCGTGTGGTATGCCCTGCTGACCTCAATTCTGGGCGTGATCATGGTCTTTGTACTTCAGAAGTACAGCCCCGCCGTCGCGCTGGATAAAGGCAAGGGGGCGGCGGCCTGACCAGCGTTGTAGCGGGCGATGCCAATGCAAAACGGCCGCTCTGAGCGGCGGCCGCCGTCTGCCAGTATTGTTACGCTTTTCCCCAGCCGCTGAGCATGGCCGGCGTTCCACCGTCAGATTTGCTGAATCACCAGCTCCCCGTCACCGGTCTCTTTGTGGGCGCGCAAAGTCGTCTTGCCGACGGTGAAGTGTGCAACCGCGTCGGCGCGCACCAGATAGGTTCCCGGGCCGGGCGTCGCGCCGAAGGGAATCTCCTGCTCGACTTGCGGCTGAATGGTGAAGTGCTGATAGCCCAGTGCCGTTGCGCGTCCGATTTGATTCACCGCTACCACGACCACCGTCAGGTTCGCCGGCTGGTCGGTGTGATTGGCTACGATCACGGAACCGGCGATCCACACTCCGCTCACCTTCGGCGGCCGCTTCCACTCCACCGTGAGCCCGGCAACCACCACCAGCGTGAACGCGCGCTGCACCTGGTTGGGAGGAGCGTTGACGTCCGACAATGTCAGAGTGAAGTGGTATTCGCCCGCCGTCGCCGGCGTTCCCGTGAGGCGTCCGCTGTGCGGGTGCAGATGCAATCCTGGCGGAAGATTGCTGCCCTGGGCCAATTGCCAGGTGTATGGATTGACGCCGCCATGGGCCTGCAAAATCAAGTGGTAGGGAATGCCGGCCTCGCCGGTCGGCAGCGACGCCGTAGCGATGGTCAGCGGATCGATTTGCCAGGCCGCCAGCCGGGTGGGGCTTAGCAGGCACGCCACCGCCAACAAGCCAAGTACAAGGGTGAAGCGAGATCGCGAGCGGAGCATCGTCCCGCCATTATCCACGAGGAATGGCAGTTGGTGTTAGCTTCCCGGTGCGCTAAAAGGGCGGTTACGAATGCTATAATCCAACCTGCCACGGTGGGTGTAGTTCAGTGGTAGAACTCCGGACTGTGGCTCCGGCTGTCGAGGGTTCGAGTCCCTCCACCCACCCCACGCATATCCCGTCTATCGAGCGCTTCCAGTTCGAATGCTCGTTCCTAAACGCCTCTTCTGTGATAGGCACACAAGCGACCCTACGAGAGTGGTTGTAACGAAGCAACCATTGTGAGAGAAGTCAGAACAGCGAAGGCCGCGCCGAGCCGCCGAGCAGCGAATTGTTGATCGTGGTCGTGGTGTGATTGCCTTCGTTGCCGCCCCACGCAAACATGAGGTAGACGAAAGGCATGCCGCCGGCGCGTAGGGTGAAGCCCACTGAAATGCTGTAATCCAGATTGCTGAAGTTGACGTTGCCGCGGGTCAGCGCCACTTTACCCTCATCCGCAAGGAAGGCAACGCCGAGCGGCCCCCACAGGTTGTGTTCGATGCTCTCCCGGATCAGGATCAGGTTGGGTGCTCGAAACCGGTAATCCTGGTAGCTGCCGAGGAAGAGGTTGCCATTGATGTCCGATCCGCCCAGGGTGGGCTGGAAATAGAAGGGAGCGATATTGCCCTTGGGCACAATGGATTCCGAAAGGATGAAGCGCACTGAAGCGGTGCCCTCGCGATTCCGCGAAAGCGAAATCGGTGGACAGGTTGCGCCCGGGTCGATCGCGCATTCGTCAGGGCCGTTGGTGCTCTTAGGTTGTCCAGCCACGTAGAGCGACGGGCATGCAATCGTGTTCCCATTTTTGTCGCTGCAGCTATGGGTGACCTTAGCGCCTTTGGGTAGGGTCAGTCCCGACTTTCCGTACAGAATAAAATCGTGGCCGAGGTCGAGTGTCCACCGGCGAAACGAGTAGTTGGAGCTGGAAACAAATTGCTGGAAGGTCGCGACATAATTCAGTTCGAGATGATCGCTGAAGAGAATCGGCTTCATGCGGATACCTTCAATGAACTGGCTGGTGGCCGGCTGATAGGTCAGGCCCGGCGCGGTGGTGTCGTTGTAGAGTGCCAATATCGACGGGCTGGGGCCGTTCCCGACTCCGCGGATCGTGACAAACCGTCCGTCCACTTCTCCCAAGAGCGCCAGGCCCAGGCGTTTCAAAGCTGAACCTTGCAGAATGGGATAGGTGACGTTTCCGCCCACGATGGCTTCTTCCATTCCGTAAACCGACCGCCCGGCAGTTATGGTTTGAGGTCCTTCCCCGAAGTAGTAAATCTTGTCCAGCGAGATGCCTTCCCCATAGACGTTGTACACGGGATATTCGCGGACCAGGTTGATTTCTTTGGGCTTCTTGTGGCTACCCGGCTTCGAAGCGGGCAATACCTTTATCGCGGGGACCTTGGTGTTGATCAACTTCATGTAGGCGCCGGTGCGCCACGATCCATTCGGCGAAACAACGCCGTCGAAGTCCCAATTGATCCGCCAGTCCTCGTTCGGAGTTTTGTGGACGACAAATGAAGGGCCAAAGCCAATGCCGTTTTGCGGCGCAAGGCTTCCCACGGCGACGTGCAGCGGGTGGTCGGTGAAGAGTTGGTTGGCGCAGCTGCCGATGGCACCCAGGCTGAATCCCTTGAAACTCGCGCAGTTCTCCTTGAACCTTTCGCGCTCCTTTCGAAAATCGGCACCGAGCTGGCTCTCATCCTGTTTCGTTGCCGACGGAGCGGAGGGCGTGTTTTGCGCCACGGCAATGCCGCACAGCATCAAGGACAATAAGAGAGTCAGCCGGTGTCGCATGGCGCCGCCTTATCGGCGCCTCTTGGCCGACTTCTTTCGCGCACTGCTGCTCATGCTCTTCGTTTTTGCCGGCCCGGGCTGCAGCTTTCTGGTTGGCTCAACTGTGACGGATTCCGCTCGGGCGGCAATCCGGTCGATGACGACGACGGCAGCCTCGGGTTTGCCGGGGGCGACTGCAGTTGTTTGAAGAAGCGACGCTTTGACGGGATCCCGCTTCCCCTCAGCCGCTACGCCCTCGGGGTGCAGCAAGCTGGTTACATGACGAATGTAGTTTGCCGCCTCGCCCTCGGTCTTGATATTGGCGAAATATCTCTCCTCGACGTGACGGAAATGCTGGAGCTGGGCTTTCAGCAGCTCCGAGAGGCGCCGGTCTTTGTTTTGTGCCTCGGCTGGAGGTTTCGGTACGCGAATCAAAGTCATGGCAGGACCCCGCTTTTCTGCCTTTCGGCAGCACATGCTTATGTTCCAAAGTCAGGACAATCGTCGCGCAGCGTGGGAGAAGTCAGCAGATCGTGAAAAGTTTCTGCCACCTTCTCGCGAGGGGAGCGCTGGGCGTATTCGCCAAGGAAAAACCTTGTCACGGTTGCCGGGATACTCGCGTGCTCGAAAATGCGTCCATCGACCACGGTACCCTTCGGGATCCAAGGCGATACCAGTATTGCCGGCACTCGCACCCCCAGCCGATCGAATCGGAATGGATCCGGAGTACCTGTGTCCTTGGGCTGGGCAACGAAGCCATCGGGCGTACAAGCGGGCGGGATGACGTGGTCGTAAATGCCGCCGTGCTCGTCGTAGGTGATGAGCAACGCCGTAGTCTGCCAGAGATCGTCGTTTGCCTTGATAGCGTTGTACACCGAGGCGATGAGAAGCTCCCCCTGGCGCACATGGTGGTCAGGATGTTGATCGGAAGCGATATGGTTGTCGTGGTCGCTGTAGTTCGGCTCGATGAAGGAATAGTCCGGCAGGGTCCCCTGATCGCAGTCGGAAAGAAACTGGTTCCACAGGGCGAAGATTTGCGGCTGGTCCTGCAGAAGGTTGACGACTTCCATAGTTGAGCTCGCCTGGTCGAAATAATAGATCTTCGACGTGCGGCCAGCGTCGATCATTCGCTGATAAATGCTCTTGTACTGTGTGTTGGCATAGAAGATGTCCATGCCAACATGTCCGAACGAAGTTCCGTAGTGGGCAAAGGCCCTATTGCAGAGCGTCGGACCCGGTATGGAAGAGAACCACCGGTTGAAGACCGCGAACTCTGTAGCCAGATTGGCGAGGACGGGCAGCTTGTCGGGGGTGAAATAGTACATGATCATCTGCGAATGGGCGATGTTGTTCTGCTCGCCGAAGTAACTCTTCACGAAGCCCTGCATGCTGGGGACGCGAGGATTGCTTTGGTCGCCATTGAAGATCTGCTGGTCTACCGCAGGAAAGTGATGGTTGGGGTCCGGATCGAGCTGACCCTGAAATTTTGCCCGGGGTTGTACCTTCACGGGTTTCCCATTGATGTCGGGGTTAGTTTCTGTTCCGGTGAGCCCGTCGATTGCAGGATGGGTCGCCTTCAGCGCCCCCAGCATGTGGTCAAAGGAGCGGTTCTCCATCATCAGGACCACGATGTGCTTCAGCTTGTCGACACCAGGAGGCATAGCCTTACCGTCCGATGGCCTGCAAATTGCGTCAAGTTTGCAGGAGCTTGCGGCAGATGTCCAGCAAAAAGGCAGATCGATACTTCAGTGCGGATCACGTTGGGTGGGTAGCAGTCTGACGGAAGACGATGGCTGCACCAGTTCAATGCTCGCGAAAGAAGCGGCAGCCTAGGGAGCCTGCCCACCCTGCAAATGATTCCTGGCCAGCACGCGTGCGGTGAGGTACCGTGTCACTTGTTTAGGGAAGTCCGCAGGAAAACATTCCCCTAAAATCAACCCAGGGAGACACGCATGAGTACGAGCCGTATACGGTTGCTGGTTGATCTCGACATCCACGAAGGCAAGTTCGCCGAGTTTGAAGCTATCGCGAAGAAGATGGTTACGGTCAGCGAGCAGGAGCCAGGCACGCTCGCCTACCACTTTGTGTTGAGCGCCGATCGCAAGCGCTGCCGCCTGGTCGAAGGTTATGCCGATGCTGCCGCCATTACAGCGCACTTCGCCGGGCCGGCGGTACAACAACTCGTGCCACAGATGGTGCAGGTAGCCAGTCCGACGCGCATGGAAATCTATGGCGACCCGGGCCCGCAGGTCGCATCAATGGCGGCCGCCTTCGGCGCCGAGGTGTTCACTGGGTGGGAAGGCTTCGATCGGTAGTCATCGCGCGCCCACTTTCGCAACTTACGTAGAGAAGCTCAGTTCAAAAAGACTCAGAGTTGAAGAAGGATCAAGGAGATTCGATGAGAAAGCTAATACTTGTAATCCTGGTGAGCATCCTGGTAGTGCCTGCCCTGACGGCCGCGGCGGCAGACGTGACTGCGCCTATCCATCAGTTCCTCGACGGATTTAACAAGGGCGACACGAAGTCTGCTTATGCCGCCTATGCAAGCGGCGACGTCATGATCGTGGACGAGTTCCCTCCCAACCGCTGGTTTGGGCCCAACGCTCCTCAGACGTGGGCCGCCGACTACGACAAGTATGCGCAGGCCAATAGTGTGTCGGACGGCCAGGTGAAATATGGCTCACCCACGCGAACCGAGATCTCGGGTGACGTGGCCTACGTGATTATTCCCACTACCTATCTCTACAAGCAGCATGGCAAGCCATTGGTAGAAAAAGGGCAGATGACGTTCGTTCTGAATTCGCAAGCGGGTGCATGGAAGATCAGCGCCTGGACATGGTCAGGAGAAAAGCCGCATCCACCGAAGTAAGACGGTAAAAGTATTTGCAACGCGATGGAACTCCAGCACGCCACTGAAAACCCTCGGATGATGGGTAGTGCTGGCCTTCAGGCCAGCGTTATGCCGCTTAAAATACATGAAGGGCTTCAGCCCCTGCGGTCGATGGAACAAGTATTTTCAGCAGCACTCTACTCCTTGCGTCGCAACCGACGGTCAAGGCTGTATGGTCCGGCGCCATGGGCGGCCACGAACAGGAAGAAGAAACAGTAGGCGACCGCGAGTTCGCCCTTGTTCACAATGGGCCAAAAGCCATGCGGGGCATGCATGGTGAAGTAAGCCACGGCCATCTCGCCGGAGGCAATGAACGCTGCGATTCGGGCGAACAGGCCCAAAGCGATCAGCAAGCCGCCACCGAACTCGATGATTCCGGCGATCATCATCTTCGTATGGCCGAGCTGCGGAGTGCCGCCCAGCACTCCAAACAGCTTCTGTGCGCCGTGGCAGGCGAAGAGAAGGCCGATGATGAGTCGCACCAGAAAAAAGGCGAGATCCGCAATCCCGCTGCGATTGTTTGCCATAACCGGTCAATCATAGCGCTTCGCAGCGAGAATGCAGAGGCAGCGAATGCGCCAGAGCTGAAGGGCTAGAATCGCCGTGATGCCTTCCGCTCTCGCCGTTCTCAACAACGAAATCATCCGTTGCACTAAATGCCCACGACTGGTCGCCTATCGTGAGCAGGTGGGTCTCGAAAAGCGACGGGCCTATCGCGAGCACGAATATTGGGCGCGCCCAGTCCCCGGCTTTGGCGATCCCAACGCTCGCGTGCTGATCCTCGGCCTCGCCCCCGGAGCGCACGGGTCGAATCGCACCGGCCGGCCGTTTACGGGAGACCGCTCCGGCGATTTCATGTATCCCATTCTTTACAAGCTCGGCTTCGCGTCACAGCCCAATGCGACGGACCGTAATGACGGGCTGAAACTTATCGACTGCTACATCACGGCGGCGGTCCGCTGCGCTCCTCCCGAGAATAAGCCCTTGCCCTCGGAACTGGCCAACTGCGCTCCTTACCTCGACCGCGAAGTAGCGATCTTGAACAAGATGAACGTCGTGGTCGCGCTGGGCAAAATCGCCTTCGACGCGTACCTAAGTTACCTCAAACGCAATGGCGTGATCACCAGCCGAACCGGCTACGTCTTCGGCCACGCCGCCGAATACAAAATGCCGGACGGAATCACACTGCTGGCGTCCTATCATCCTTCCAACCAGAACACCGCTACGGGCAAACTGACCGCCGCGATGTTCGAGGACATTTTCCGGCGGGCGAAGGAGATTGGCCAACGACCGGCGCCAAGTCGTTGTAAATAATCCGAGTACGCGAGGGGTATGGCTTCGGCCACTCTGTCCTCAAAGCCGCATCAATATCCGGAAAGATGCGGTTTTGGTCTAAATCTGCAAGCGGGTGGACATGCACGATCAGAATCCTTCCGTTTCACCAAAACCATCAAGAGCTTCTTTCTTGGCGCGGAGCGGTGCTTCCGTCAGGAACGCAACCCTGCTGCAGGTCGGGTCGCGATACCTCTTCGCCTGTGCAATCGTGGCGTTGGCAACCCTGTCACGAATCTCGTTGAATCCCATCCTTCAGGACCGCTTTCCCTCCGCATTCTTTTTTGGTTGCGTACTGATATCGACCTGGATTGGTGGCATCGGCTCGGAGAATTCTCGCCATGTTGCATGGGAGGCGTGGCCGTCGATCTGCTGTATTTCCAGCCGGTCGGCAGCCTCGCACCGGGGGCCGCCTCTTCCTGGCTTGGCCTGGCTGTCTTCGGACTGATCAGCACCGCGATCATGTTCGTGGTATCGCGGCATCGCAAGGCTATTGAGCAAAAACACGCCGCCGAACAACGCCTCCAGATGGGGCTGGAGGCAGCCAATGCGGCCACCTGGGACGCCGACCTGAAGAGCGGTCAGATCTATTGGTCTGCGACCCATTTCAAGCTGCTGGCCTACCAGCAGGGAGAGGTGCAACCCTCCCTGGACGCTTGGAAAGCCCGCGGTTCACCCCGAGGACGTAAGCCGGGTGCAACATCAGTGGAATGAGTTCATCGCCGGGCGCGGGGAATTCGCCTGCGAACTACCGCATCACTTTCCCGATGGGACAATTCGCTGGGTCGACGCCAAAGCTATCCTCGCACGGGACGCGCAAGGTACTCCGGTTCGGGCGAACCGGAGGAATGGTCGACGTCACCGAGCGCAAACAAGCTCAACGAGCGCTGGTCGAAGCCGAGAAGCGCGCCGCCACCGGGGAGATGGCTGCGATCCTCGCCCACGAAATCAACAATCCTCTGGCCGCTATTACAAACCTTGTCTATCTGCTCAAGCAGGACGGGATCGCGAGCCCGGCATCACGGCAATATGTTGAGCTTGCCGACCAGGAGACACGACGGGTATCGCAACTGGTACAGCGGACGTTGTCGTTTTACCGCGACGACTCGCAGCCCGTCAGGTTCAGCGCTCGGGAGATACTGAAGCAACTGGTGTCTCTCTACCGGCCGCGCTTCGAACAGTCCAGGGTGAAACTCGAACTGCGCGCCCAGGATGGCGGCGAAATCGTATGCAAGCCCGGGGAGGTTAATCAGATTTTCAGCAATTTGCTGGGCAACGCGATGGAAGCAGCGGCCCCCGGCGGGAAGGTCATCGTGCATGCCGCCCGCTGGCGGCAGGGCGCAGGCAGGCCAGCCCTGGGCGTCCGGATTGTCTTCGCTGACAACGGGACGGGTATTGCGCAGGAGCATCGCAGCCGCCTATTCCAGCCATTCTTCACCACCAAAGGCGAGCGAGGAACCGGGCTGGGCCTGTGGATTAGTAAAGGTCTCGCGGAAAAGAATGGCGGGTCCATTCGCATCCGCACACGAACCGGTTCGCCATCCGGAACCTGCGTTGCGGTTTATCCTTCCCGACCGGGCTCACGAGCTTCGGGATCATGGCCCGAAGTTGGTCCGACAGCAGCCTTTCGCATAGACAAAGCCGCTCATCCTTCGGCATTTGTACGCGGGTATTGAAACTTCCTGCACCCGGGAGCAACTCAGCCTTGCCAGCCTCGAGAAAAACTGTCCATAATTGATCGTGCACCCCTACAGGCTCCACCCTGATCGCGCTGCCGCAACGGCGCATCAGGCTCCCCGAAATTCGGGGTACCCGGAGCCGATCCTAAAGCTGCATAATCCAGGAAATCAGAGGAACGAATGTCGGCAAAGTACATCTTTGTGACTGGCGGAGTTGTGTCTTCACTCGGCAAAGGACTGGCTGCGGCCTCCATCGGCTGCCTCATGGAAAGCCGCGGGCTCAAAGTGACTCTGCAAAAATTCGACCCCTATCTCAACGTCGATCCCGGAACCATGTCGCCGTTTCAGCACGGCGAAGTGTTTGTCACCGACGACGGCGCTGAAACCGACCTCGACCTGGGACACTACGAGCGCTTCACCCACGCCAAGCTCAGCCGCGACAATAACTGGACCACCGGGCGCATCTACGAAACCATCATCGCCAAGGAGCGGCGCGGCGACTATCTCGGTAAGACGGTCCAGGTCATTCCCCACGTCACCAACGAGATTAAGAGCGCGATGAAGAAAGTCGCGCAGGACGTGGATCTCGCGATCATCGAGATTGGAGGCACCGTCGGCGACATCGAGTCCTTGCCCTTTATCGAAGCCATCCGTCAGATGCGCCAGGAGCTGGGCCGCGAAAATACGCTGTTCGTACATGTGACACTCGTGCCTTACATCGCCGCTGCGGGCGAGTTGAAGACCAAGCCCACCCAGCATTCGGTGAAGGAGCTGCTCAGCATCGGCATCCAGCCCGACATCCTACTCTGTAGGACTGACCGTTATCTCTCGCACGATATCAAGTCGAAGATTGCACTGTTCTGCAACGTCGAAAACGAAGCCGTCATCACCGCAAAAGATGTGGCTTCGATTTACGAAGTACCGCTTGTCTTCGCGCACGAAAAAGTCGACGAGCTGGTCGAGCGCTATCTGCGCATCCCGGCGAAACAGGCCGACATGACGCGCTGGGAGGAGCTGGTACAGCGGATTTACAACCCCAAGGACGAAGTCGCGATCGGCATCGTAGGCAAATACGTGGAGTACGAGGATTCCTATAAATCGCTGAAGGAAGCCCTGGTCCACGGCGCGCTCGCCTACAACCTGAAGCTGCGGGTCGACTGGATCGAAGCCGAGGGACTGGAGTCGAAGGACCAGAGCGTTCAAACTCAGTTGGAGGCGGTGGACGGTATTCTGGTGCCCGGCGGCTTCGGTAAGCGCGGCATTGAAGGCATGCTCAAGGGCATTCGCTACGCCCGCGAGAATAACGTTCCCTACTTTGGTATTTGCCTGGGGATGCAGACTGCCTGTATCGAATTTGCCCGCAACGTTTGCGGATTGGAGCAGGCAAACTCCAGCGAGTTCGATCCCGCCACGCCGCATCGCGTCATCTATAAGCTGCGTGAGTTGCGCGGAATCGAAGAACTGGGCGGCACCATGCGGTTGGGTGCCTGGCCGTGCCGGCTGGAGCCGGGTTCACTGGCTCACCAGGCCTACGGTCAGGGCGAGATTAGCGAACGGCACCGCCATCGCTATGAATTCAATCGGGAATATGAGAGCCTGCTCACCGCCGCCGGCCTGCGCATCAGCGGAGCTACCCCCGACGGGACCTATGTCGAGATCGTTGAGATCGCAGGCCATCCGTTCTTCCTGGGGTGCCAATTCCATCCCGAGTTCAAGTCGAAGCCTCTCGAGCCTCATCCCTTGTTCCAGGCGTTCATTAAGGCCTCCTACGACTACCGTAATCGCAAACAGTTGATGCGAGAGGAGATCGCCGTCGAGATGTTTCACCGTCCCGAAAAGGTCAAAGGATAACTACCTGGCCTTGCTAACAGGTTACTAGCCTCACACGAAGTAACAGTTCCAAATTGGGTACTCCTACCTTGAGCTAGCGAAACCTTTCTAACAGCCCACGAATCTAAGTCTCTGGAGGCGGGTTACCTCCCTTGTAGAAGCCCCCTGCTTAGGCCCCTACCCTTAGGAGAGCTTATGAGTTTATTTGACCTGGTATTCGGCTGTTCGCATAAGCGGTGCAGTTTCCCGATGAGTACCCGAGGTGCAAAGCGGCGTTCCCCGGCTGCCTCGCTGACGGGCACATACGTCGTCTGCTTGGACTGTGGTAAGGAATTTCCCTACGACTGGAAGGCCATGAAAGTTGTCCGTAACAGAGACATCCAGCACGAGGCAATTTCACCCGTAGTGGCAGGTCCCAAGGCGGCATAAGCCGGTACTACACTGCTGTCGGCATAATTTCGTTTTGGGGGTGGATTTCTGCGCTCTCTCGCGTTTGTGTAGCGATTCGCCCGGTCTTCATCTAGCCCTCCATTCCAACTTTTTATCGCGAGACCGATAAGCTTTTCGCGTTTAGAATCACCTATCGTAGGCGTTCCGCAGTATAATTTTGACGCCCTGCTATGGTTCGAGAGCGTTAACCAGCGCTCCCGAGCCGCCGCTCCCGCAAAGCCAGGTCACCCGCAGGCCAGGCTCCAATTCCGACTTTTCCGCATTAGGACGTTGCAACATGGAACGGGTAAAAGCCATCTACGACCACGCCATCGATTTGCAGCCGGAGGAACGCAAATTGTTTCTCCAGCAGATCTCCAGTGAAGACCCGGAGCTCCGTCAGCAGGTGCAGAGCCTGCTCGACCGGGCGCAGGCCGACACCGAGGAGCTTCCCCCCGCGCCCGCCGACGCTCCGGCGCCCACCGCCTACCCATACATCTTCTCCCCGGGTGACCTGATTGCCGGCCGTTATCGGGTGCTGTGCAAGGTGGCAAAGGGCGGAATGGGTGAGGTCTACGAGGTCGCGGACTTGGAGTTGCATAGCCGCGTTGCGCTGAAGGTAATCAGCCTGAAGTCGGCGGCAAAGCCCAATGCATTGGAGATGTTCCGTCGCGAAATTTTGCTGGCCCGGCAGGTGACCCATCCGAATGTCTGCCGCATCTACGACATCGGCCATCACGACCACCCTGAACACGGCGATCTCCTCTTCCTGACCATGGAGTTTTTGCAGGGACGGACCCTGGCGGATCGCGTCCGCAAACACGGGCCGCTATCAAAGGAAGAGGCGCTGCCCCTGCTCCAGCAAATGATCCAGGCGCTGGCCGCGGCCCATCGGCTCAACATTGCCCACCGCGACTTCAAGAGCGCGAATGTCATTTTGTGCGACGCCAAAGGGGTATCGGATTCGGGACGCGTTGCTGCCGCGAAGGGAGACTCGGGTTCGGCAGCCAATCCTGTGGCGCCATCGGGAACGGCCTCAGGATCGAGCCTCAGCGTAGAACGGGTGGACAAGAGAACTGCAGGCTCCGATGCTTTGCCCTTGGCCGGCGCGGCCTCGACGACCGCGGATGTGAAGAACGTCCTGGTTAAGGTTACCGACTTCGGCCTGGCGCGCAGCGTCGATGGCATGGAGACGACGCTGCACGGCGAAGTCTGGGGCACCCCGGACTACATGGCGCCGGAGCAGTTCCACGGCCAGTCGAGCTTTGCCAGCGACATCTACGCGCTGGGGGTTGTCATCTACGAGATGTTCACCGCTAAGCTGCCCCACCGAAGCAGCACGGGGTCAAGGCAGCCGGATGGCAAGCCCAGCACTGCCATGGAAATGATTCCCGCCGAGTGGCAGCCCGTGGTCAAGAAGTGCATGGCGTACGAGCCCGCCGATCGCTACCCGACGGTAGACGACGTCTGGAACGCCCTGAACGGCGGCAAGCCATCGCTAAGTGGTAAGCCCGGAATACTTCAGGTATCACGCAAGACTCTGGTCGGAGTCGCCGCAGCGCTGCTGATTGCCTTCAGTCTGACGGGATGGATGGGCCGCGAGGTAATTCGGCGCTGGTTCAATCCGCTGCCTGAACAGAAACACATCGCCGTGCTGCCCTTCGAGAGCATCGGCGGCGATCCTGGTGCTAAGGCTTTCTCTGACGGCTTGGGGGAAACCCTTACCAGCAAGCTGACGCAATTGGAACGATTTCAGAAGGCCTTCTGGGTGGTTCCATACAGCGACGCGAAGAAGCGCAAAGACGTAGAAGACGCATATCGACGCCTGAACGTAAATTTGGTGATCACCGGAAGCATGCAGCGAACCAAGGATTCGGTTGAAGTAACGGCGAACCTGATCGACGCCAAGACTCACCGGCAACTCGGCTCGCGCATCATGACCGCCTCGGTCGGCGACTTGGATGTGCTGCAAGACCGGGTGTGGGAGTCCGTGGCGGAGATGGTGGACCTGCAGGTCGGGCCTGAAGTCAAAGAACAACTGAAGCGGGGGAACACAAATCAGCCTGATGCTTACGACTATTACCAGCAGGGGGTCGGGTATCGCGCGAGGTATGAACTGGGCAACGTAGACAATGCAATCGAATTGTTCCAGAAGGCCATTGCCAAAGACCCAAAGTACGCCCTCGCCTACGCGGCTCTAGGGGAGGCTTACTCCGCGAAGTATGCGCTAACCAAGGATCCGCAATGGATGGAACCCGCGGTATCAAACCTGAACCAGTCGCTGCAAATCGATGAGAATCTCGCGGTAGCGCATCTCGGCTTGGGCGAGGTCCACATGGATCGTGGCGAAGCGGAAGAGGCAATTGCTGAATTTCGTCGTGCCCTGGCGCTGGAACCGACGATGGTCCGCGCCAACTATCGTATTGCGGGTATTTACAGGCAACAGCATAAGACCAAGGAGGCGATCGACGAGTACACATCGCTACTTGGGCGTCGGCCCGGCGATTGGTCGCTGTATACAGGCCTTGGAATGCTGTATTCCGAGCAGGGAAATTTCGAAAAGGCCGCACAGCAGTTTCAAACCATGATCGATCTGCAGCCCGACAATCCTTTGGGATACCAGGACCTTGGCGCAGTCTACATGGAAGCGGGCCGCTACGATGAGGCCATCGCAGTGATGAAAAAAGGACTGGGCTACAAGGAAAGCTCAGCTTTGCTGTCGAACCTCAGCGCGGCCTACATGTTCGAAGGAAAATACGCGGAAGCAATTCCATACGTAGAGCGGGCGGTCCAGCTTACTCCACACAGGCACGACCTGTGGCGGACTCTGGGGGATGGTTATCGCCAGATTCCCTCGCTCGCGTCGAAAGCGCCCGCAGCCTATCAGAAAGCACTGACCGCCGCTCAGGAGGAACTGGCGGTAAATCCCCGCAGCAGTCTGGCATTGCGCGGCGCCGCTCTTTACTGTGCCCATTTGGGCCAGTCTAGGGAGGCCGAAGCTTACCTCGCTAAGGCGTTCCAGGTTGCGCCCAATGATGGCGAAGTACTCTTTACTTCCGCCCTGGTTTATGAGATTATCGGCCACCGCAAGAAAGCGCTCGAAGCCCTCGACAAGGCTACGAAGGCAGGGTACTCGCTGGCGATCATTGAGCATGATCCCGATCTGGCAACCCTGCGCAAAGACCCGCAGTATCAGGCCTGGTTTAAGCAGCAGTCGGGACCCAGTCGTAGTTAGTAGTCGATTGAAAGCCGCCGAGCACGGATAGCCACCCCTCGCGGCATTCATAGCAGTACGCATTATTCAACAAATGCTTGGTGGAGGTAACCGTGAGAATCGTTCACGCAATTGGCCTGTCCATTGCCGTCTTGCTGTTCTTACCCGTCGCTTGCATTGCAGACGACATCTGCTCGGCCAAGCCCAGCTGCGATGGACATTGGTGCGGGACAACCACTCATGTCTGCATAGTTCAAATCGACGAGAACGGAAATGCCTATGGTCTAGATGATGAGTACAAGGTCATAAACGACGGCCAGTATGTATGTGTCAGGAGCAAAACCACCATTGACTGGAATGCCGATCCTACCTCAACAACGCAATATGACTTCATTACCACTTTTGACACCTCGCCCTTTGTGCACGGCGGAAAAAAATTCAATGGTGGAACAACGCCCCCGAAAACTGCCGAGTGGACCCAGCCTGATGGCGTTAAGATGGGCGACAAGTGCTACAAGTATTCTGTGACTGTAACAAAAGGGGATAAGGCGGTGGGAGGGCATGACCCTGCTATCATCATCGATGATACTAAACTGACCGTAAAAACCAAGGTAAAACCCAAGTAAGAATAGTGGGAACGGTCCCTATCATAGAGAAATGGAAGCTAGAGATCTGGACATCGACGACTCCGTGACTATCACACAGAACGGCACGATGCCGGATTCCCTTTCTAGCAAATGGAGCTAAGCATGGCACAAGTTTCTGTTGCACCCGGCCCTTCTGGAAGCGTTATTGTCAACCCACCCACTATCCACTGCAAAGCGGGCGAGTGGCTGACGTGGACGCAACCACCTAACGGTCAGCTCACGGTAGACTTTCAGATGCCACCTCAGCATCCGTTTACCGCGAACCCGCCCTACCACTCTACGACCCCTGGCGGCGCTATAGCTGTGCAGGTGCACCATTCACCGACTCTTGGATCCCATCCGTACACCGTAGCGCTGCATGTCGACGGAACGACTTACGAGCCTTTCGATCCGGCGGTGATCATCGACGATAGCCGCGAGTTTACCGATGACGAAAATGCGGAACTCGTAAGAGCCGCATCTAAGAAGACGGAAGAGTTGTTGCAAGAAGTGCTTGACAGAGTGACAAAAGCGGGTGAGGCAGAGGGGGGAACAAAGTTCTTTCCTAAGGGGGTCGATCACATTTCCATTGACGTCGAGGTAGCGCCGGTCAAGATAGCATTGACTGTAAGCGGGCCAAAGTCTTCTGGTTCCTAACCCGAGTGGGCGAACTGACTTTGGAGTTGGACCCATGAATAAGCCGACTGCGTCAGGCCATGAGCTTCCGTTAGCTAATGCGGCTGCCCAGCTCTACCCCAAACTGTTCCCGCAGGCAGTCGCGCAGTTGAGCTTCGGTAGTCAGTAACGTTTCCTCGCGGCTGCCGTTCTTCGTTTCAATCAGCCGCATGCCCGCAAGGGTTATGCGCCCGTCCGGTGTCGCTCGGGTGCAGATGCGCCGCCGCGTAAAGCTCGATTCCGCCGAAGTCTGGTGATAGAAGCACATCTCCCTATACTCGGACAGCTCGTGCGCGACGTCCGAGAAGCGATACAAAGGGACCTGCATCCCATCGCTATCCCGGCGGTAGAGTTCCCAGCCGCCATTTTCCGCTACGACCCCGAACAGGTGACCGTCTTCCACCTCCTCCACACCAGGTCTTAGCGGAAGAGGATCGAGAAACGACTCCCCAAACCCAACATCCGCCAGCCAGGGATCAGGAAGCTCCACCTTCAGCAGCATGTGGTCGAACTCCGGCCCGAATCCGCCGTCGTCGCGGCGCACAGCGGCGGACAGCATGGCTACTTTGAAACCCATGGCCGTCAGTAGCTCACAAAACAACCCGTTCAGCTCGTAACAGAAGCCGCCGCGCCGCCGGACAACGATCTTGTCGTAAAGGCGCTCAGGCTCGAGCACGATGGGAACTCCGAGATCAATATCGAGATTTTCGAATGGAACGCTATAAAGATGTCTGCGGTGCAGGCTGCGCAGGGTTTCAATCGAGGGCTCGCGCGGTCCGTCGTACCCGATCCGCCTAAGATACGCGTCGACATCCATGCTTACACAGGCAGTTCGTCTTGCAACCAGCCTGCCTCCTGAAGCTTCGGTTCGGCGGTCAAATCAAGCACGAGATTTTCCAGCACCAGCCGTTTGCTCACCGCGTTGGAACGCAACGCAAGGTCCGCACGCGCAACCTTGCGGATCGCACTGGTCAGCTCGCGCCGTGACTTGTAGCGCCGCGCCTGCCGGATTACGTCCTCTGCGGCGAATGGCGGCAGACGGAAGCCTTGCCACAGCGCCTGCCACAGCGCGCGCGAATCGCGCACATTGCGCTCGAAGATGACCAGCATCTGCTTGAAGGTGCGCGACAGCATGTAGAGATGCCCAATCGCCGCCTCTTCTCCGTCGCCCGAGCTGAGGATGGCGTCCAGCACCTCCAGCGCGCGCTCGCGATCGCGCGCGGAGATCGCGTCCGTCAGGTCGTAGAACGAGCGCTGCTTGGCCGCGAACACCAGCGTCTCCACATCGCCCAGCCCGATGCGCTTCTTCTCGCCCACGAACAGCACCAGCTTTTCCAGCTCGTTGGCGATCATCAGCATGTCGCCGCCGAGAGAATCCACCAGCTCGCGCGCCGCGTCAACCTCGAGCTTCACGTCCTCAAGACTGGCGGCCTGCACCGCCCAGCTCACCGCGTCGCCGTCGTTAACCCTCGCCAATTCCAGCACCGGGCAATATTCGCCCAGGGTCTCGCGAATGCGCTCGTAACGGTCTTTGTCCGTCATGTCCATGCGGCGCACGTCGGCTGGAATGCTGATGTGGTCGGCGATGAACACCAGCATCGCATCGGGATTTGGATTAGCGAAGTACTCCCTGATGGCCTCGAACTCTTCTTCATGTTTGCCCCGCCCGTAAAGGTTCTTCACTCCGCGAATGAAGAAGACCTGAAACGGGGCCATCAGCGAGGGCGTACGCGCGCGGTCCAGAATCTCGCGCAGTTCGATCTCGGCGAGATCCATGTCATACAGGCTGAGCTCGCGCACATCCTCCGGCACGAGGTGTTGCAGAATCGCTTCCCGGCACTTTCTTCGGAAGAACGCCTCATCGCCGACAAACACGTATCCCGGCGCCAGCTTGCGCGACTTCATATCGGCCACGAAGCGGTCCGACGCGGCGAAACTGCGCATCAGTAGGCCTCCACGATATTGCTCACCAGCGTCTTGGCGAAGTCGTTCGCCACCCGCTGTAATGCCGGCGATTCTTCTTCGAAAAAACTGGCGGCGTCCTGCGACAGCTCATACTGCGTGCGGTAGAGATAGCCTGGGTTCTCCCATAACACCTTGCCGCTGCGATCGACCAACGAGACCTTCATCCCCAGTTGCAGCATCGAAGACGATACCTTGCCGGTTTGGGAATCGTAGGTCAATGGAATGGTCCCGGCAAACGTGACCGTCCCGCGAAGCGTAGCATCCGCCGAATTGGTATCGGAAAGCACCACCTGGAAGTTGGTGCGGCTGCGCAACTCCTGCACCACTGCGGCGGTCAGGACCTGCTCCACCCGAAAGGCGTGGGTGTTGTTGGTGAATGTCGGCACGTAGATAGAGCGCACGTTCTGCGGCAGGCGCACGGCCTTGCCGCTGGTGTGATAACCGCAGCTTGCGGAGCCAAGCAGCAGGCATGCGACAAGCAGCACAAAGCATGCCCAGCGCATGCGTTTCACTGCACCTTCCCGCGAGGACGCCCGGCGATCATACTCTCGGCGCATTCAACGGCGGCCACTGCCGCGATCCGCAAATTGTCGGACGCGGCCCAGAGCCACAGGCCGTTGGCGTGCTCGGGATCTTTCCGCAGTGCCACCTGAATCTGCTCCTGGCCGGCAGCGTTGACGTTGCTGGGGGAATCCTCAAACCCCTGCGCGATTTCAACGTGGGTGCCGGCAAGCGCCTCGCTCGCCTCATCCAGCCTCATGGGATTGGTGGTCTCAATGTAAACCGAAAACGCGTGCCCATGAAAGATCGGAGCTTGTAGCAGCATCAACGATGGCACCACGACCTTGTCATCTGCAATCGCCCGAAAGTGGCGCCGGATGCGGTCCTCGACCGATGCCAGCGGCGGCAACGATTTTTCGCCATAGCGGTCCACCAGGTTGAAAGCAATCTGCACATCGAAGACGTTCCTCGGCAGTTGCTGGAACGAGAGCAGGTTCACCGTCTGCTCGTGCAATTCATCCATGCCGCGACGACCGTGCTCCGATGCCGGCTCGAATGCCGAAACCACCGCACGCACCACCGGGCTTGCTTTCTGAATGCGCAACAGAAGCAATGCCAGCACCATGGCTGCGGGATGCGCGATGACCACCGGCGCTCCGCCAAAGTCGATGGCCGGCGTGACGCCTAGCTCGCGCTCCACCCATGGTGCTCGTAAACTGACTCCGTCCGCTCCCTCAAGGGCATAGGACAGGTCGATGACGTCGCTGCCCGTCTTGCGAGCCAGCTGCCATGTGTTACGAGTGTAGGACTCGTCCGACGCGAAAAACGTGAAGTCCACATTCTCCAGATGCTCCGGCAAAACGCTCTGAATGAAGGTGGGCTCATCGCCGACGGAATCAACCTGTCCCAGCGACTCTTCGTCGTCCAGCAGCCGGATGTCGTAGGCGGGGAAGTTCCGCTCCGAAAGCGCTTCTTTCAGCTCACGGCCCTTCAATGTGGCCGCGCCAATAATCGCCAGGCGGAATGCGCCTCCCGGTGCGCCTGCATCCGGATGGCTGGGAGAAGCTTTGGAATCATTCTTCATTATGCGTGCGAGGCCTCATCTCGCGGGGCGTGCGCCACCGTGCTACGCCGGAACAAGAAGGAAAGCCGCGCCAGCACTCCCGAAAGAATGTAAAGCAATGCCAAAACGAACAGAGCGTACTGCGATGCAAACCAGATGAGAGCAATCAACGCGCCCAGCCCGATCAGCCAGCGGAAGTTTTGCTGCTCACGGAAATTCACGCCCTTTAGGCTGAAGAAGCGCCAGGTGCTCACCATCAGAAACGAAATGCCAAAGACATATACCGCCCAGCCGATCGCGAGCGGCCACCACAACAACGGCTCGCCGTTGACCAGGTGAACCACCGCGGCCACCGCGCCTGCGCCCGCGGGAATCGGCATCCCCACAAAATACTTTCGTCCCGGCCGGCCGGGATTCAAAGGCTGCGGATTGACCTGGATGTTGAAGCGCGCCAGTCGCGCGGCCCCGGCCAGCAGAAAGACGAAGGTCGCGATCCCGCCCAGTTGCAGCACCCGCGCCCGTACGTCAGGATCGAAGTTCTGGGGCAGCATCCGAAAGCCCCACATCCACGCCAGCACGGCGGGTGCCACGCCGAATGTGATTACATCGGCCAGCGAGTCCAGTTCCTTGCCAAACGCGCTAGCCGTGTTGGTCAGCCGTGCGACTGCGCCATCGAAGAAGTCAAAAACAATGGCGATGCCGATGGCCTGCGCCGCATGATCGAAGTGGTTGTGGCCGCCCAACTCTCCAAGAATCGACTGCGAGATCGCGTAGTATCCGGCCGCCATATTGGCCGCGGTGAACGCCGACGGCAGGAGAAACAGCCCCTTTCGCGGCCGTCGCCTGGGCTCGTCCGTCGCGCGTCGTCCCGGAGGCGTGCTCATTGCGCTTCCGCCATCTCGCGCTCAGGCTGCCGAGAAGCTTGTGGTTGCGCGATGGCCAGCACGGTTGCCCCGCCCTTCACTGTATCGCCCACCCGCACCTTCATCTGCGCGCCGGCCGCGAAGATCACATCGGTGCGTGATCCGAATTTGATCATCCCGACGCGCTCTCCCCGGGCCACCGGTCGCCCACCTTCTTGGTGAACACGATGCGCCGCGCCAGCAGCCCCGCAATTTGCTTGAAGATCATCGTGCCGTATTCGGTGTCCAGCGTGACGATGTTCTGCTCGTTCTGCTCGGCCGAGACCGCGCCCATGGCGTTGCCGAATTTGCCCTTCTGATAGCGCACGCCGGTGATTGTCCCCGCCGCAGGCGAGCGGTTCACATGAACATTGAAGACGTTCAGGAAGATGCTGATGCGAGTGCGACGCTGGCCATCGACTTCGACCACCGAAATATCGGTCACCTTGCCGTCGGCAGGAGAGACAATCGCGCCTTCCAATGCCGGAATCTGCCGCTCGGGATCACGAAAGAACCACAGAAAGAATGCCGCGAACAGCAGCGGTACGATGCCGACCGCCGGAACCGTCATCCAGCCCACCAGCACCGCCACCGCAACAAACGCCAGCCCGTAATAGTAGCCGTCTCGCACCATTCGGATATTGGATGATTATAGAACTCGGGGGAGAGCTGAAGCAGCACGGCTCTGACGGGTTGGCGCTCCTGTCTAGCTACTTT
>CAWFAY010000020.1:0-225638 GCA_963813905.1 uncultured Acidobacteriaceae bacterium
ACGAACCGAAGGTCTCGTCGGAGGCGGCCACGCTCTACCGCAACAATTTCGTGCTCGACTGCAATACGCTGGCCTCGATTGGCGCTGTCCCCGCGAGCGAGCGCGACGAGTTGATCAAGGCCGTTCGCGAGTCCGGCGTCACGGCGGTCAAGAGCACCCTGGGAGGTGCCACAGGCACATTCGAGCAGGCCGTAGCCGACATCGCTGCTGCCGATCAGCTCATAGAGGACCGCCCTGACGTTTTTGCGAAGGTCCGCACCTTTGCCGAGTTGAAGCGGTGCAAGCCCGAGAACCGCATGGGAGTGATCTACTCCTTCGAGGCCGCCAGCCCGCTGGGAGACCAGATCGATCGCATCACCCTCTTCCGCGGTCTCGGTGTGCGGGTCATGCAACTCTGCTACAACCGCAAGTCCCCATTTGGTGTGGGCTGTCTCGATGGCGAAACCGGCGGTTTGACCGAGCTTGGGCGGCAAGCCGTCGCCAAAATGAACGAGGTGGGCGTTGCCGTCGACCTGAGCCACGCGAACACGCAAACCACCGCGGAAGGCATCGCCGCGTCCAAGAAGCCGCCCATCATCACCCACGCCGGATGCCGTGCGGTGTACATCCATCCGCGCAACAAGGAAGATCGCGAGCTGAAAGCACTGGCCGACAAGGGAGGGGTCATCGGCATTTACATGCTGCCGTTCCTCACTGCTTCACCCAAGCAGCCTATGCTCGCCGATTACATGCAGCACATGGAACACGCCCTCAAAGTCTGCGGCGAAGACCACGTCGGAGTGGGCAGCGATGTTCCGTTCCAGAGCTTTAGCCCCAGCGACATCAAAGCCGTAGAGGAAGATGTTGCCAAGCGCAAAGCGGCTGGTGTTTCCGCTCCCGGCGAAGACCGGCCTCCGTACATTCCCGACCTGAACACCCCGCGTAAGATGGAGCTCATCGCCGACGCGCTGCTGGAGCGAGGCTACTCCGCGAAAACGACGGAGAAGGTGCTGGGCGCCAATTTCGTTCGCGTGTTCGGAGAGATCTGGATGGTGTAGCCTTATCTCGTAATTTGTGCCCGCGCCAGCACCGTTCCGGTCTCTGTCGACATGGCGTCATACCAGCTCACGAAGCGCTTCGGCTCCATGGCATCGTACGCTTCCAAGTTGTGCGCCCAACGAAAGCCGATGGGCTGGTACCAGAGTTCGACCTCCACGTGGAGCGGTCCGTGCGCGTTGCCGAGCGGTACGGAGTAGCGTACCAGGTCGCTGCCGCCGATGAAGTTCGGGTCTTCCAGAGCATCGCCGACCACAGCTACGTCCGGCAACCGCAGTCTTCTTTTCAAACCCATGCGGCAGCAGGCGATTGTCTTTCAAATAACCGCACCGCTTGCAGCAATCCGGTGGTGACTTTGCCCTCCGGGTCGCCCAGGATGTCTTCGTAGATTTCGACCTGCTCTGCGCTGGTGATCTCGCGGTAGTGCGGTTCGTATTTCGTCTTGTCCGCATCGTTGTCATTGCCCGCGATCGAGCCATCCGGATTGATCGCGCCCGACTCGAACACAACGCGTCCATCCCGATCGCGAACCACGAAATGCAGCCATGCGCGGCGCGACGGGAACGCCGTCGGCAGCTTATGTCCGGTAAGGTTCTCGACGAACACGTCGGCCTGTAGCTTGCCGGCAGCGACCTCGACATTCCGCAGCTCCAGCTTCGCCGCCTGCGATGTGCAGAAACTCAAGCGTCCCCTGCGCCGCCGCGGTTAGCTCCTGCGGAAGCGCTGCGACGTCGAGGTCGTCCCGATAGCGATTCAGCATGAGCTGCATGAAAAAATTGTCACCAACAAATACGTGCTGATGTACGCGCGGCCGCGGCATTCCCAGTACCGAGCTGATCGGCACCTCTCCGGGCACCTCCGGCATGTGACACTGCTGGCAACTGTACTTGTCGGGATAATCGCTGTGCAGCCATTCCAGGTAGGGCATCTGCTCCGGCAGCGAGCCAATCTCCTTCCCGCCCTCGCCGCGCGCCGTGGTGTAAAGCTGGTGACACGAGCCGCAGAGCGCCGAGTCGCGAATATGCTCGGCATGCACCGGCCGGAAGCCGCCAGTCGAGCTCAGCATGATCAGCTGGTGTCCCGCGTCGATGACGAACGGCCCAAACTCCGGTCGCTCATTGTTTTCGTCAGGCGGGTTAATGACGAATTCTCCGTTGAAGCTCTCCCGCGTGCCCAGCTTGTCTTTGCTGATCTGGTGACACACCGAGCAGGTCACGCCGTCTTCCGCTTCGGCCGCGTTCGCGGCTCTTCGCAGGAAACGGCAGGAATGCGAAGACCTCGCCCTTCTCGCCGCGTGACTTCGCCTCATAGCGCGTGATCGGCATGTGGCAAACCGAGCACTCATCCTCCACATCGCGCTTTGACCTCGGCGTGATCGATGCGTCTCGCGACGGATGCTCGCCTGCCAATAAGGATCGCGCGCGGAATTCGCCATCATGCTGGCGCGCCAGTCCAAACCGATAGAGACGTCCTGCCCGTTTGGTGTGGTCAGTTGATTGTGGCAGGCCATGCAGCGGTCCGAGGTGTGAAACTCAACCTTCTGCTCGTCCTGCCCGCCACGCAATGCATGCCAGCGGCAGCAGCACGCACGCCGCGATCAGCACCAGTGCTGGAAGGCTTCTCCGCATCACCATCCCTTGAGTAAGCTTCCGTCCGCCCAGTCCCACAGCAGGTAAAACATGACCTGCTTCTGCCGACCGGCGGTGTTGTTCACGGGAACCCGGAACCCCAGGTTTCCCCTGATGTGCTGGCGCCTGCTGATGGTTACCTGCATCTCGGGCATCACGTCCCAGTCGGTTGGAAGCTCCGTTTACCAGGTCGCGCGAAGCCAGGAATTCGCACATGGGCGACCACAAGCGGCCCAGCCAGTGCTCGGGCGCGATGCTTTGGCCGACTGCGGAGTTGAAGAACCACGACTGTGGCGCCTTGCTGGTGTTGAAAGGCAAGTCCGCGCCGAATTGCAGTTGAACGAATGTGTTGCTGCGGAAGATCTGGTCGAAGGCGGCAAAGGGCTCGAAGGTGGTTGTGCCGCTTCCGAAATCCTCGCTGGTGGTTGCCGCGTGGGCAGCAGAAATCCGCCTTGCAGGCTGAGAATCGAACCGCTGCGCAAGTTGGAAAAAAGTACGCGCTTCAGGCCCAGCGTGACATCGCCCACGCCTCCGTACCATGTATGGTCCTGGTCCTGGAAGAGGATGGGCACGTCGACCTCAATCTGGTTACGCACCCCGAAGCGCTGCTCGTGAATGATGTGGCTTTCATTTCCCGGCGTGCCGTTCGCGTTGATGCCTGTAGACAACACCACCTCGTCCTCGGGATAAGCCTTCTCAGTGACAATGGCGCGCGGCACATTGAGCTCGCCGCGCGGCCAGTGCGAGCTGGGACAGAACTCACGCAGGTACGCGACGATGTCGTCGATCTCCTCCGAACTCAGCGCCTCGTGAAAGGCGGGCATGATCTGCGAGAACCCGCGATTGGGGCCGCCATACGAAATCATGGCCTTGTAGGACGTGTTGGTCTCTGCGGTGGTCTGGTCGCAGCGCGTGAAGTCGGGAAAACTCGAGGGCCGTTCGAAGACGGTCAGGCTTTGGGGAGCGCCTTTGCCGTCGTTGCCGTGGCAGGCGGCGCAGGCCGATTTGTAAAGCTGTTTGCCGGTTTTGGCGTTTGCCTTAAAAGAGTAGGCAAGGTACTGCGCATGAAGAGCGGATGGCAGCAGCATCCACGCCAATGCCAGTCGAATTGCGATCCCCAAAAAACCTCGTGCTCGTTTCACGAAGCGCGCGCCTCACCTCTGCTGAGTAGAACTTAGAACCGCATCTACCCATTCTAAGTTGTAGCGCGTACCGTTTGGCCGGGTGGCCTACCTTTTCGCTTGGAACACATTCACCTGTCTATGCAGATGGGTGCCCCACCCTTGTCCACCGTTGTTGCGGACAGGGTGGGAAGTAAACTCTTCGCCGTGATCTGCTTCAGCATCGGAATGGCCACGGCCAGCGTGCTGCGCTCCGGCTCACTCATCAGCAGATGAATGTGCTCGGGCATGACCACATAACCTGTGACGTAGAAACCATACCAGCGGCGTACCCGTTCCAGGGCCTGCTCAAAGATGCGCCGTGCATGTGCAGTTTTCAATCCACGCAGCCGGCGATAGCAACTGAAGGTGATGAAGTGAAGCGTTTGAGCCTGCTGATAAGGTTTGAGGTTGACCGGCACGGACGCATTCTGCTCTCAGTCGCCGCGAAGAGGCTGTGACGTGGACGGCGCGCTTTTCTCCCACCCTGTCCCCAACCGAAGGGGACAAGGGTGGGGCACCCACACTTTAAGAATCGTGCGAGTTATTGACGAAAGGGTGGGCCACCCGTCCAATCGGCTATCATGCTTCCTGCTACTCTGAGCTGCCCGGCTTGGGCAGATCCCTTATATGGGAGGTAACGAAACCACTGATGGATACCATTGTACTGCCCGGCGGCCCAAAGCTGAACCTGGGATGCGGCCCGGTTCAGCCAGCGGGCTGGATCAACATCGATGGCAGCAATCGCGCCTTCCTGTCGAGCAAGCTGAGCTGGTTCGACAACATGATGGTGAAGCTCGGCGTGTTTCCTGCTTCGGACTTCAGCAGTAAGACCACATGGGCGAACCTGTTCAAAGGCATCCCATATCCGGACAACTCGGTAGCCTGCATCTATGCCGGCGAGCTTTGGGAACACTTCGAGCATGCTGACGCCTACGCGCTTACGAAAGAGTGCTATCGCGTCCTGAAGCCCAACGGTGTCTTGCGGGTATGCGTTCCGGACGGCCCGACCTTCTGGGGCAGGTATCTTGAGATCTACAACGAGGAGATGGCCAAGCCCAGGGCGGAGCAGCAAGCCAAACCTCTGATCGCGCACACCCAGCTTTTCTTCAACGAGATTTGTACCCGCAGACGATGGCTGGGCTCCATGGGGCACACGCACAAGTGGAACTTCGACGAAGTGCAACTGAGAGAGATGTTCGAGAACAGCGGCTTTTCATCCGTGGAACGGATGCAGTTCCGGACGAGTCGAATCCCCGACGTCGAACGCGTGGAACGATCGGACTTCCTGATTGTCGAGGGAGTGAAGCAGCCCGGCTAAACACCGGCCAGACACCGGCCATGGTGGCGGATGTGGACCGGCCTTGCGGGCTCTAGTGTGCTGTCCCCCGAAATACGTAAACTACGTAAACAATGTCGGGCGATCTTCTGCAGGATAGAGTCGGCGGTAGCGGTCCAGACGAAGGGGCGGCTGGATCGGTTGTAGTGCTGCACGACGGCATCGATCTCGGCCACCAGTTCCTTGACGCTGCGGAAAGAGCCGCGGCGGATGGCGCGCTGGGTGATGAGTCCGAACCACCGTTCTATTTGGTTCAGCCACGAGGAATAGGTGGGCGTGTAGTGGGCGGGTGGCCACCCTTTCGCTTTGAACACATTCATCTTTCTACGAGATGGGTGCCCCATCCTTTCGCGTCCTTTGCGAAAGGGTGGGGTGAAGGTGTCCCTGTCACCGATTCTCGTCCGTGAGTTCATGGGTCGGGCGCTCCAACAGCTTGGGGCTCACTTGCAGACGCCGCGCCACATGTCCCCCACTCTCGCCCGCATCCAGGGCTCGCATGGCAGAGATTTTTAAATCACGGCTGTATACAGTTCGGGCCAATTCCATACCTCATCTCCATTCGATGTAGTTGGCCCTTAACTCCGTGTCTCATTTTTGGGGTGCAGTCCATTGTGTCATGGAGTGCCAGAGGAGCACGCCTGTACCACCGCCGGCGAAGAAAAGGCAATAACTCCCCCAGTCGTGTACTTCCACTTTAGTGCGAGGTTTCCGACCGTAGTGGGGCTGAGAATGAACTCATTCGGGTTGTAGCCCGTGTTGCAGTTGGCACCAGGAAGAAGACGCTCCACAGCGTTATCTTCTTCTGCTCGATCAGCGCCGCAATCTCTTCGAAGTCGTCAACGTTGCGGCGGCTGAACGTGGTATTGATCTGTACCGGCAGCCCGACTTCGTTCGCCCATTCGATGGCTTCCATCGTCCGCTGGAACGAGCCCGACATTCCGCGAAACGCGTCGTGAACTTCGGCATTCGAACCGTCAAGGCTCACTGCCAGCCGGGCCAGTCCACTCTGCTTTAAGCGATGTACCACCTCGCGCGTCAGCAGCGGAGTCGCGCTGGGCGTCAGGGAGACTCTCACGGCTACTTTCGCTGCATGCTCGATCAGCTCAAACAGGTCAGGCCGCTTGATCGGATCACCGCCGGTGAGCACGAATACCGGCACTTCCATTTCGGCGATCTCGTCGATCAGCCGCTTTCCCTCATCCGTGGATAGCTCGAAGGGATTGCGTTTGGGTTGGGCGGAGGAGCGGCAGTGAACACATGCCAGGTCGCAGGCCTGGGTCACCTCCCAGATCACGATGTATGGCTGCTCAGCGAAGTCGATGGCAAACTCTTTCGGTTTCATGCCTCCATTCGAGCAGCACAGCAGACCTGTGACAGTGACCAAAGTCTCAGGCACGCAAAAAAGAAATTCTGCAGAAAGCTCGCCCCCCGTGACTGAAGTCATAGCCGCCCCTGCTGCGCTCCTCTAGTCTGCAGTTGTAACGCGACACCCGCTGCAAGACCGGCGGCTCGCAGGAGGGTATGAAAATGGCAATCGCAACCACGAAGACGGTAGGCGAGATCGCAGCCGAGCTCCCCGGCTCGACGCGCGAATTCGAGAAACTGGGAATCGATTATTGCTGTGGCGGCAGCCGTACGCTGGGCGAAGCCTGTGCCGAAGCCAAGATTCCAGTTGAAGAAGCATTAGCGCGTCTGAAGAAAGGCGCAGCCAAGGCAGCTCAATCGCCGACAACAGAAAACTGGCAGGAACAGCCACTGGCTGACCTGATCGCTCACATTACCTCCACGCACCACGTATTCGTTCGCAGCGAGTGCCCGCGCATCGAGGCGCTCACGCAGAAGGTTGTCGGCGTTCACGGCAAGAACCACCCGGAATTGCTGCAGGTGCAGGAAGTATTCTCCGCGCTCAGCCAGGAACTCAGCCTCCACTTGATGAAGGAGGAGCAGGTTCTGTTTCCTTACGTCGTACGAATGGAAGAGAGCGTACTGGCCGGCGAGCCCGCGCCACCGGCGATGTTCGGCACGGTGATGAATCCGATTGGCATGATGATGCAGGAACACGATGGCGCCGGCGATGCTCTGCGCTCGCTGCGATCAATAACCAGCGAGTACAAATTGCCGGCGGACGCCTGCATCAGCTACCGCACGCTGTATGAGGCGCTGCAGGGCTTTGAAGCCGACCTGCACCAGCACATTCATCTCGAAAACAACATTCTGTTCCCACGCGCAGCTGCATTGGAAAAGCAATAGCCATGCACTTGACCGGCTTTGAAAGGACCCGGCTTCACCCAGGCCGTCCAGATGCCACATAACTTGAGGGGCCCTAGCCCCGGGATTTCATTCTCAGGAGTTTTATAAATGCAATACAAGAAACTCTGGATCGCGCTGGGCGTGGTCATGTTGATTTCGTTCGCTGTACTGGGAGGCGTGGGCTACAAGGCCATCAACAGCGCTCCCCCGATTCCTTCGAAAGTCGTTAACGCCGATGGCCAGGTGCTGTTCACGGGCGAGACCATCCGCAATGGTCAAAACGTTTGGCAATCCACAGGTGGTCAGGAGATCGGCACCATCTGGGGACATGGCGCCTATGTGGCTCCTGACTGGAGCGCCGATTATCTGCATCGTCAATCGGAGATCGTGCTAAACCGCTGGGCGCAGGCGGAAGGATTCGCCAACTACGCCGCAGCTCCAGCGGAAACACGCGCCGCATTGCAAGGCCGCCTCACCGAACTTACCCGACGCAACACCTATAACGCGGCAACGGACACTATTGTTCTCGATCAGGATCGCGCCGCCGCATTCAGTGAATTGGCTGCTTACTACGCTGATGTATATGGGAAGGGTCGGAACGAATATGCCATTCCCGCCGGCGCCCTGACCGACGCTACCAAGCAGCACGAGATGGCCACGTTCTTTTGGTGGACGGCGTGGGCGGCAAGCACGAACCGTCCCGGCCAGGAGGTCACCTACACCCAGAACTGGCCGCACGAAGAGCTCATCGGCAATCGCCCCACCGGCGCAACCATCGTGTAGAGTGTCATCAGCTTCGTGCTGCTGCTGGCGGCAGTGGGGGGCATGGTCTGGTACTTCGGCGCGCAGGAGCACAAGCCCTCAACCGGTATGATGCCGCGCCGCGATCCGCTGCTCGGGTTGAATCCGACCCCTTCCCAGAGAGCGACGGTGAAGTACTTCTTCGTTGTGGCCGCACTATGGGTGGTGCAGGTTGGGTTGGGAGCTATCGTTGCCCACTACGCTGTCGAGGGTGGCGGCTTCTATGGCATCCCGCTTGCGAAGTGGCTGCCGTATTCAGTTGCGCGCACCTGGCATCTGCAGATCGGCATCTTCTGGATCGCCACGTCTTGGCTGGCGACTGGGCTGTACATCGCTCCGGCGGTAAGCGGCGTCGAGCCGAAGGGCCAGCGCTTCGGCGTGAACGCACTGTTTGTCGCTGTGGTAGCAGTGGTTGTCGGCTCCCTCGCCGGCGAGTGGCTCGGCATCGAGCAGAAGCTCGGCAACCTGTGGTTCTGGTTTGGCGCGCAGGGCTACGAATACGTTGACCTCGGCCGGGTGTGGCAGATCCTGCTCTTCGTTGGACTGGTGTTCTGGCTGTGGCTGATGTGGCGCGGTCTGAAGCGGGCGCTCGCCCGCCGCGATGAGAACCATTCCTTGCTCATGCTCTTCCTGGTATCGAGCATCGCCATCCCGGTGTTCTACGCAGCCGGCCTCATGTATGGCCAGCGCAGCCCGCTCATCACCGCCGAGTACTGGCGCTGGTGGGTAGTACATCTGTGGGTCGAAGGCTTCTTCGAGGTGTTCGCCACCGTAGTCATCGCGTTCCTGTTCACTCGCCTGAAGCTGCTGTCGGTGTCGACGGGTACGCGCGCTGTGCTGTTCTCCACCGTGATTTATCTTTCCGGCGGCATCATCGGTACCTTCCATCACCTGTACTTCACGGGCGTTCCCAGCATAGTGCTGGCCCTGGGGGCGGTCTTCAGCGCGCTTGAAGTCGTGCCGCTGGTTCTGGTCGGCTTCGAGGCATGGGAGAACATTCGCCTCTCGCGCGGCACCTCAGACAGCGCATGGGTTAGCGCCTACAAGTGGCCAATCAACTTCTTTGTCGCCGTGGCTTTCTGGAACTTCGTGGGCGCGGGCCTGTTCGGCTTCATGATCAACCCGCCCATCGCGCTCTACTACGTGCAGGGCCTCAACCTCACCCCAGTGCACGGTCACACCGCTTTGTTCGGGGTGTACGGCATGCTGGGCCTGGGGCTCATGCTGTTCTGCCTGCGCGCGCTACGTCCGGGTTTGAAGTGGCGCGAGCGGCCGCTGTTCATCGCCTTCTGGTCCATCAACATTGGCTTGGCATTGATGGTGCTTCTGAGCATGTTGCCGGTGGGGCTGATGCAAGCCTGGGCCTCGGTCGAATACGGCACCTGGTACGCGCGCTCGGCTGAGTTCCTGCAAACGCCGACACTCACCCGGCTACGCTGGATGCGCATGTTCGGCGACACCTTGTTTGCTTTCGGGGCGCTGGTGCTCGGCTGGTTTGTGCTGGGGCTGGTGACCGGCCACTCGTTCGATAAACGAGCCGTGCTGGAAGAAGGCGAGTACACGACGCGCGAACTGGAGGTAGCGCACTCCCGAGACTAAACCCGAAGCTATTCGACTAAGGGTGAGGAAGCCCCGTCCACGGTTGGTCTCAGTTGGACGGGGCTTTGTTTTGTTTCGAATTACTTCGGATTCGGCATGCTCGATCCAGAGGGACAATAGGTCACGACGTAGCCGCGGCCGCCACTCACCGGACACGCCACCTGCTTGTCGTCCGTCGGATGCTGGTAGGCATCCGGACAACTTGCGGCAAAGCACTTCCCGCCCGTCACCTGCGTGCCCTTCGAAGAGAATGAACAGTTCTGATTCGTTTTCCATTCGACCGGCACGTTGTAGAAGATGACCGCTGCCTTGTCGACGCAATCATCAGGATTTGCTCCCTGACTTCCGCACAGTTTCGGCGGATTGTGCGGTCCCGAGCCGTAGTTGGTACTCAGATTGACGAAGTCATTGGTGGGCGTCCCCTTCGGCGTGAATTCAAAGTGTGTGCCGTAGGTTCCGTCCTGCACCATGCCTTTTCCGCAGCAGTTGTGCTGCAAGGCACAGATGCCGCGTCCGCTAAGGCTGGGATTGCAATAGGCAGCATACTTGGCATCGTTGCCTTCCCACATCCAGCCTTCGCGCTGCTTGGTGCCCGGAGGTCCACCCAGATCGGTCCAGCCGTCGCAGTTAGGACATGCATTGTCGTCGAGGTTGGGATAAGGAATGATGCGGTTCTGCCCGCCCTGATTGAATGACGAAATGGGAATCGTCTTGCTAGCGCCGGGCGCCAGCATTCCTATCTGTGGGCCAGTGGAGTTGAACGTGAGGCTGTACTTGCAGGAGTTCACGATCTTCACCTGCCCCGCGTCCTGGGCAACGCAAGTCGAAGCAATCGAACAAATGAGCAGCCCAAGTGTAGGAAGCGTGATGGCGCTCCAACGGACTGTAAGTCGAGACGAAGTAGTTGAGCGACGCATGTCGTCCTTTCTTACCGTTGTCCTGGTATTGAGTTTCGAAACCACGCGAATTGTAGTCGTCTCGCGCACAATTACAAGCAGGAACTTGGACCGCTGCACCTGCCGAGCAACTCTGGCAGCCGCTTGACCCCTGAGCCACCACAGCGATATAAGGGTTGCCCTATGAGCGAACCAATGGGTCCTTCCTCTCGCCGCCTTTTCCTGAAAACTGCCACCGGAGCCGCAGCCCTCAGCATCACTGCGTCAGCGACCTCGTTTGGCAAAACGCACGCCTTGCAGATCAAGACCAACTTCCCTGCTCCTCCGGGACCTGACCGCCTGCCACCCGAATGGTACCAGCGGAAGATCAAGCAGGTGCAGGCAAAGATGGCGGAGCGCAAGCTGAATGCGCTGGTGCTGCTCAATGCCCACAATGTGGTATACACGACCGGATACTTCCACCTTCCTACCGAACGCCCACTGGCGGTGCTGATTCCGGCGTCCGGCGAGCCGGCGTTGTTCATCCCCGAGCTTGAGTCCGACCAAGTGAAGCTCTGGTGGGTGAAGGACTACGAAGCCTACTTCGACTATCCCGGCCCGGTAAACCGGGTGCGCTGGATCTTCGAGCGCATCTCCGCGCGCGGCATTGGCGGCACCATTGGCGATTGAGGAGTGTACTCCTTCGCGCCGCGCGCAAATGCAGCTCGGCGCTCCCAAGGCGAAGTTTGTGGACGCAGGCGACATCGTGGAGCAGATGCGCTGGGTGAAAGACGCGGACGAAATCAGCGTCATGCGGCGCTCCATCTACTTCGCGGACTACACAGTGCAAGCCGGGCGTGCCTACATCGAGGCCAATGGCAGCGTCACCGAGGAGGAGATCCTGAAGGCGACGGCCGATGCCGTGGCTGACAAGATGTCGAAGGAGCTGACATCGGTGGTGGGCGTTGACATCTCGCCGCCGTTCGGCGGACTGGTTCCCTTCGGCAAGCGCTCGGCCTTTCCCCACGCCGTTCCCAGCAAGGATCGGCTAAGTAGGGCGACGCCCTTATCCTTAGCTTCGGAGCAACCGTTGGCGGCTACAACACAGAGTGCGAGCGCTCATTCTGTGTCGGCCAGCCGAGCGATCACGCCAAAAAGCTATACGACGCCATGCTGGCCGCGCACGACACCGGCGCAGAGAACCTGAAAGAAGGCATGGTCGCCGAAGAGGTCGACAAGATGAGCCTCGATCAGATTCGCAAGGCGGGCTACTGCGCAGTTCCTCAAGCATCGCACCGGACACGGCATCGGACTGGAAGGACACGAATCGCCCTGGATCGCCGACGGCGACAAGACGGTGCTGAAAGTTGGGATGACGTTCAGTTGCGAGCCTGGTGTTTACGACCCAGGCTGGGGCGGCTTCCGCCATTCCGATACCGTCATCGTCGGGCAAGACAAAAGGCGAAATCATGAACAAGTATCCGACCCGGCTGAACGACATGATCATTCGATCTAGCTCAATCGTTAGGCTTCCTATACAAGCTTCCAGTGCGAAGTCTCGCGATGACAATTTGACTGGCGCGAGACACCGCAGTGACAACCGGCGAGTGTTGCCGAACTACCTTCTCTACAGTGGACGCCGTTGCCACATGCTGCACTACCTTCCTCGGCCAAGCTGACGGGGGTTAGCAGCAAACACACCGGTCTCCTGATCGCACAGGGGCGTTCGGCCGGAGCCGGACTGCTCAGCAGGCTCCGGCTCCGGTCGGACGTTTTTTTACATCCCAGACGGAGTCGATTTCCGTACTACTATTAGCGACAGTCTTCGGCGCATGAGGTTTCAACCATGGACAAGGTACTGATTGTGGAAGACAGCCAGGCTATGCAGCGCGCGCTGCAACGGGCGTTTACCGCAGAGGGGTATCAGGTGGATGTTGCCTCGGACGGAATCGCCGGGCTGATCAGCTTTCGCGAACAGCGCTCCCAACGCCGTGCTGCTTGACCTGAAACTCCCGGGCATTCACGGCCGGGAACTGTGCCGCGAATTCAAGGCACTGGCGCCCAACATTCCGGTCATCGTGCTGAGCGCGAATGCCGAGGTGGACGACAAAGTTCTGCTGCTGGAGCTTGGCGCCGATGACTACGTGACCAAGCCCTTCAGCCCGAAAGAGCTGCTGGCGCGCGTACGTCGTGCCATGCGGCGCACAGAAACTCCCGTCGCCAAAGAGGAGCCTGCCAGCATCAGTTCCGCTTTGCCGACGTCGAGGTCCATTGCGATGCCATGGAAGTCATGCGCTCCGGGCAAAAGGTGACGCTGACCGCGCAGGAGTTTCGCGTGCTGAAGTACTTCCTCGAACATCCCGGCCGCGTGATCTCGCGCGACGACCTGCTCAACCAGGTCTGGGGCTATCACAATTATCCATCGACCCGTACCGTCGATAACCACATACTTCGGCTGCGGCAAAAGCTCGAAGCTGACCCTTCCAACCCCAGGCACTTTCTCACCTTGCACGGAGTAGGGTATAAATTCGTGATGGCGGCCGAGGCTGTCGCATCCTGACGAGGACGACACCATCCCAAGACTGACCCTGCGAACGCAACTGCTTCTGGCAATGGTGGCCATTTTCGCCGCCCTTGCCGGCACCAGCCTGTTTGTCATTCGTCAGGCGGTGCGAAGCGAAGTGGCGCGGCAGATTTCCGAGGCCACCGAGTCTTCGGTTGGGGACTTCGTGCGGATTCAAAATCAGCAAAGCGCCGAGCTGGAACGGTCGGCTGCTCTGCTGGCGGAGCTTCCCCCCCTCAAGTCGCTGATGACCGCTCCCGACCGCGCCACCATCCAGGATGCCTCCAGTAGGTTTTGGGAGCTCTCCGATACCGGCCTTCTTCTGCTGGCATGGCCGAACGGCGAAGTTGTCGCCATCCACGTAAACGGCCCCAGCATCAGCAATGCCGCTGCCGCTAAGCTGCTGCGCGAATCGCAGCGGCGCAACAACGGGACTCGGCCTCTGGCGTGCTGGAAATGACATCTACCTGGTCGTGACGCATCCCATCATTGCCGGGGCAGGACAGGAGAGCAATGCGCTCGGGTATCTTGCGATCGGTAAACGTATCGACGACTCGGTTGCCAAGCAACTGGGCAGCTTCGCCGGCAGCGAGGTGCTGCTGACCGCGGGAAGCGTGGCCCTCGCCTCAACCCAGCCATTCGACGGCGCTGAACTGGAGAAGATCTACAACGACAGGAGCGAGACCCGGGACGTCTGGCTGGGAGATCGCCACTATGCTGTCGCCAGTATCGAGCTTCCGGCGAGCTCGGAAGTTCCCGATCCGCTGCTACCTGTTACTTCCTCTGGCAGCTTGGGACACGCTTTTGCACCGCTTGAACCAGATGATCCTTGTGCTCGGCGCTATCGCGGTGTTCGGCGCGGTTGTTCTGGTGTTGCTGATCTCGCGCGCCATCACCGGGCCGCTGGAGTCTCTGGTAGCGGCGGTGCGCGCCCTGGCTGATGGAAATTATCGCTACGCGTTGCAGCCACGAGGCAGCGCCGAACTGGCCGAGCTGGGCTCCGCGTTCAACAGCATGCGCGGGCAGTTGCTGGAATCGCAGCGCAAGCAGTTGGAGGCCGAGCGCCTGGCTGCCCTGGGGCGCGCGGCGGGATCGATCTCCCACGACCTTCGCCATCAGCTCGCCGCGGTGGTGGCCAATGCGGAGTTTCTGTACAACGTGGACGAGCTCAACTTCGACCGCGAAGAGATCTATTCGGAGGTTCGTCGCGGCGCTTCCCAGATGACGGAGCTGATCGACTCACTGGTGGAGATCTCGCGCGAGAAGCCGAGTGTTATGCCGGTGCCGTCGGACTTGGGCAAGGTTGTTCGCAAGGCCGCCGAGTCGGTACACGCTTCGCCTGATTTCCGCGATATCAGCATCGAGATACACGAGCATGGGACGGCCGGCGGAGTCTTCGATCCGCGCAAGCTGGAGCGCGTGTTCTTCAACCTGCTGCTGAACGCGTGCGAGGCCAGTTCCAATGGCAATTGCCGGGTTGCCGGTCGAGATCGCCGACAGCGGAGAGCAGCTCGAATGCCGGGTCGCCGACAACGGAAGCGGTGTTCCCGAGTCGATTCGTTCGTCGCTGTTCGAGCCGTTCGTCAGTGAAGGAAAAACCAATGGCACCGGGCTGGGGTTGGCCATTGCCAAGAAGATTGTGGAAGACCATGGCGGCGAGATTTCACTGGAGAAGACGTCGAGGGAAGGTTCGGTATTCCTGGTGCGACTTCCGCGTCATGCTGCGGCATTGAAGAACGAAGCTCCGGCAACCCAGCAGGCGACCGCTGGCGAGAGGCGACGCTGAACTCGAACGCTTTGTCTTTGAGTTAAAGAGTCCGCTTTTCAAAACGGCCCAATGATTCCGCCCATGCTTCTTGAGGCCGGCAGCATAGGCTCACCGTCGAACGGTTCGATTCCCCAATACTTCGCGATCGAGTCAATGTACTTGTATCCCGAACCCGTATTGAACATCACGACGCGTTCGTCGCTGCTGAGGAAGCCGCTACTCACCAGCTTTTCGTAGGCCACCAGGGCGGCTCCGCCTTCGGGAGCGGCGAAGATCCCCTCGCTCGACGCCAGCTCTTTCACACCCGTCATCAACTCTTCATCGGTAACTGCGATAGCCGTTCCGCGGCTCTTGCGCATGATGTCGAGCAGGATGAAGTCCGCATACGCCTTGGGAACACGCAGGCCGGCGGCGATGGTGTGCGCGTTCGGCCACATCTCGGCGGTGTCCTTCTTTTCTTCGAAGGCTTTCACGATGGGCGCACAGCCGGCGGTCTGCACGCAGATCATCTTCGGCCGATGGCCCGAAGCGATCCAACCGATGGCCTCCATCTCTTCGAACGCCTTCCACATTCCAATCAACCCAACTCCGCCGCCCGTCGGATAAAGGATCGCCGCAGGGAGCTCCCAGCCGAACTGTTCGGCCACCTCATAGCCCATGGTTTTCTTGCCTTCGACGCGGAACGGCTCTTTCATGGTCGAAATGTCGAACCAGCCCTCTTTGTCCTTGCGCTCGGCGACCATTCGACCGCAATCGCTGATCAGCCCGTCAACCAGCGTGAGATGCGCACCGGAAGCTTCCACCTCGAGACGGTTGGCCAGAGGAACGTCTTTGGGCATGAAGATATAGCTTGCGATTCCAGCGGCGGCGGCGTACGCAGCCAGCGCGCCTCCTGCGTTGCCGGCAGAAGGCGCCGCCAGCTTCTTCAGTCCATAATGGCGCGCCATGGTCACGGCCATGCTCATGCCGCGCGCCTTGAAGGAGCCGGTCGGATTCAGGCCTTCATCCTTGATCCATAGGTTGGGATGAGCGCGGCTGCGCAACAGCGGCGTCATGCCCTCGCCAAGCGTGACGGGATCGACGTCAGGCAGCACCGCCGAGTAACGCCACATGCTCTTCGGCCCGTTGGCTACTGCGTCGCGCGAGCGTTTGTCTTTGCGAATGGCGTCGAGGTCGTAGCGCACATAGAGCGGGCCGCCATCTTTCGGACAAACGTTCCGCGGCTGATCGGCAGAGAGCCGTTCGCCGCACTTGCTGCATTCGAGAAAAGTAATTTTGGGCATGAATAAGAGTAATTAGTAATTAGTAGCTAGCAATTAGCCGGTTTTTTGCCAACCGCATCACCTCTGATCGTTGCCGCTAGTTGCTAAGTTGAGCAGCAATATACCTTGTTCAGCTATAATGTTACAGCCTCGCTCGGAAATGGAATGTTCTTCCACCAATTGTGGGCTGTAAACTTCATTCCTATATGTTTAACTTCGACATCCGCGATGTACTCACGCACCTTTTTTTCAGTCATCCCCCAACCGTGAACCTCTCTTTTTTCTCCTAGGGCATACTTCCGCTCATAGTTTGCTAGGCTAGTGAGAAACAAATCAGCAACATCCTCGCATTCAACGTAAACCCCTACCCACGGCTCACACCCGAAAGCCTGGCATGCGTCCAGCAGCTTTTGGCGATCGTCCTTGGATTCCCTGAATATGTAAACGCTTCCAGTTTCGGTGCGGGGAACTCGGCTTCGCGATTTTACTGTGATGCCCAAGCGTTCTTTCGTTTGTCGGTTGTAGGCGATAAGGTCCATTCCGGTGTGATCCACAACGCAAACTTCAAACCCGGAACGGGACAGCCAATTGCAGACGAGATATTCCCCAAAGTTGCCAACTATCTTCCGATGTCTGGAACTCTTGTCGATCATGGTATTCCTAACCTCCCGAAGCGCGGATCTTTGTCGGGTCAATTGCCCTAAATTGGTAAGCCGTTTCACTTCGGTCGCTTGTCGCCAGCTACGAGTTACTAATTGCTAGCTACTTCTTTTTCCGCTTCTTCGCCGGCCGCTCGCCGTCCTTCGACCAATGGCCGAGCCGGTACTCCTGAACATAGTCCGCCGACTTGTCGGAAATTCGTACCTTCAATTGACCGCTGCTGTCGCAACTGTACTCTTCTTCTACCAGGGGACCTTCTCCGGGCGCGAAGCATCGCTCCGGATGCAAAGGTAATTCCGTTGCTCCACGCAACGCGGGATCGAAGGGCACCCGAATCTCATCCCAGTTGCTGATCTCCCCATGGGGCTGATTGGCCAAGTCGACATGGGAGCACTCCAGGTAGCGGAAGTGTCCTACATTGTGCACCGGCCGATAGGTGCGCACGATGCGCAACGGCTCCTGACCTTTGGCGGGGAGCTTACTGCCCCGTGGAAACATCACGTCGAACACAACGTTCCGGCCGGCATCGGCTTCACGCCAGACCCCGAAGTTCTGCGTGAACTGCTCATGTACCACACACTCTTCGTGTCCGGCGGCGCGGATGGCCAGGCCAATCGCCGTCGCCGAGCGCATGTACGCCGAGCGCTTCACCTTGCGTCCGAACTCCTCGCGCAGAATACGCGCGACCAGCGGCAACTCAGAACCGCCGCCGGTGAGGTACAAGGTATCGACGGAACTCTCCGGCCAGTCAGCGATCAGCTTTTCGACCACGGCCCGCGAGTCTTCAATCAATGGGCGACACCGTTCATAGAAGTCGTCGACCGGAATGGAAACCTCTGTCCAGGCCTCGCGTACTCGCCCGAGGTCCACTGTCACCCTGCGACTGTTGGGATTCAGCGCCTCTTTCTTTTCCCGACATTCCTCGAGCAAGACGAAGCGCTCGCCATCGGTCAGTGCATCCTGCTCAGCCTCGGAAACGGAGGCGGCATCGAGAGCCAGTTCAGCGAGGATTTCGTCGAAGTCCTCCCCTCCGAAATCAGTGATGCCGTCGGACGCAACCACCGAATATTCTTTATCGCCGAGAGCCACCAGAGAGGCATCGAAGGTTCCGCCGCCAAGGTCGTACACCAGCAGACTGGCGTTGTCGCGGCCCTTGCGTTCCGAGCTGCTGCCGTGCGCAAACTCAATCGCCGCTGCCGAAGGCTCATTCGACAGGCCAAGCACCTCGAAGCCAGCCGCCCGCGCACTCTCTTCTGTCAGGAAGCGCTGATTGCTGTTGGCGTTCGCGGGCACGCCGAGCATCGCTTGCAGCTTTGTGCTCTCGTCAGCTTTGAGGGTGGAGCGCTCGACTAACTCGCGACGGAGAGCACTGAGCATCTCGGTAATGACGAGGAAGAGGTTCAGGCGATGGCCATCGACTTCGATTTCGGTGTAAGGGCCGGCGGTCTTCAGCCCACGCTTCAGCGAGCGCACCAACGTCCACCCGGGCTTCCCGTGCTGGTCGAGTGCCTCCCAGCCATAGACGCGGCGCTCGTTGGAGACGGCCACGACCGACGGAAACCAGTCGCGCGCTTGTCCGTCCGGCGTTTCAAAGCTCACCAGCGGGTAGTTACCGCGGTCGGCAGCGGCGACCACAATGCGCGTCGTCCCGAAATCGATACCCAGCTTCACAATGCTGACATTTTACTTGGTGAGGTGGCGCAGCGCAGTGATTCGCGAACGCGCTCAGGCAATGATTGCGTGATCTTAGAATCCGCCTTCACCCAGCGGCGCGGATCGCCTCTTTGTAAAACGATTCCAGCCCGTTGAACATGATCTGGATTCCGATGCACAGCACGATAAACGCAGACAGCCGTATCAGGATGCTTGTCCCGGTATTGCCCAGAAAGGTCTCTAGTTTGTCGGCGTATCGATAGCTTAGGTAAATGGACAATCCAATGAGTGCGCTGCCGAGCACGGCGGCCAGCGAGGTGAGGATCAACTGCAAATGAGTCTCTGAGTGGCCGTTGCTGCCCAACGTGATTGCCACCGCGATGGAGCCTGGACCCACGGTGAGCGGCAACGTCAGGGGATAGAAAGCCTTGGAAAGGATCTCGGTGGTGTTGTCGGGAGCATCAGTCTGCCGTTCGGCAACATCGCTGCGGCTATTCAGGATTCGCCAACCGGAGACCGTAACCACCAGCCCTCCACCGAATTGGACAGCGGCAATGCTAATGCCAAAGAACTCCAGGATGTAGGAGCCGATGAAGATCGACGCTATCAGCAGGACCATTCCGTTAATCGCGATCCGCATCGCCATCGTGCGCCGCACGTCGCTGCTGTAAGGGAAGGTCATGCTGGCGAAGATCGGCGCCATGCCCACCGGATTCACGATGGGGAACAGCGCCGCGAATACCAGCAGTACGTTGCGTACGAAGGCAGTCATGCGTGTAACAGAATATCCGATCGAAGTGATCTTCAATAGGGTGCCAGGGTGCCTGGGTGCCCCACTCGGGCCGGTTTTGCCCGGGTGGGACTTCGAACCACCCCAGCCCGGCAACCGAAGCCGGGATGGGGCACCCATGCCCAAATGGGATACCCATTCATTTACCGGTTCGCCTTGAGCATCTGCTCGGCGTGTTTGAGGGAGGTTTCGGTGAGCTTGGCGCCGCTCATCATGCGCGCCAATTCTTCGGTGCGCTCCCGAGCATCAAGCGCCCGCACCGACGTCTTGGTTCGCCCGGCCACCTCGCGCTTTTCGATGACGAAGTGCTGGTCGGCGAACGAGGCAATCTGCGGCAGGTGAGTCACGCACAAGACCTGGGCGGTGCGTGAGAGCTGCTTCAACTTCTTGCCTACAGCTTCGGCAGCGCGCCCCCCAATCCCGCTGTCGATTTCATCAAACACCAGCGTGCGATGCGCGCCAGCCTTTGCCCCGCCATTCCGCCGCGACCGTCCGGCCGGGCCTGCCTCAATGCTGGTCTTCAGCGCGAGCATGACGCGCGACAGTTCTCCGCCGGACGCGATCTCTTCCACCGGGCCCAGGGGCTCACCCGGATTCGCCGATACGAGGTATTGCACCCGATCGAATCCGCGCGAGCTCCAGTTCGACTCGTCATCCGAGCCACTGGTTTCAGCTTTGAATCGGGCCTTCATGGCGAGTTCGTTGACCTCGCTCTCGACCTGCTTTTCCAACTGCCGGGCCGCGTCATAGCGCTGACGCGAAATGGCCCGCGCGACCTTGAGATACTCCTCTGCCGCTTTTGCCAGCTCAGCTCGCAGACCGCGCAACACTTCGTCCTTGTTCTCCATGTCGATGAGCTTGCGCTCCAGGTCCGCGCCTAAGGCGATCACCTGGTCGAGCGAAGGGCCATATTTCCGCTTCAGGCGATCGAGAACGGCCATTCGGTCTTCGACCTCCGCCAGCCGCTCGGGAGAGGAGTCGATGCCGTTGGCGTACTCTCGCAGGGTCAGCCCGACGTCCTCTACCGTGATACGTGCCGACTCGAGCTGAGAGAGCGCCTGGCGAAACTGCTCGTCGAAGCGCGACAGCTCTTCCACTTGTTTGGCGGCGTTCCGCAGCAAAGCCGCCGCTGATGCGTCGCTGTCGTATAGGGCGTCGTAGGCTCCCGTGGCCGCAGCGTGGATGCGCTCCGCGTTGGCCAGCAGGCGCTTCTCGGCTGCGAACTTCTCGTCTTCATGGGGTTCGAGGCGTGCCGCGGCGATCTCCTTCGACTGAAAACTCCAAAGATCCAGCAGCCGCAGACGCTCCTGCTCGTCACGCTCCAGGTCAGCAATACGCTGCTTCACCTGCCGCCAGCGGTCGTAGGCTTCGGCGGACTTGCCGATGTCGACGCCTGCGAATGCATCCAGCAATCCCAGGCGGCAAGCATCATCGAAGGCCAGCACCGCTTCATTCTGCGCGTGGATCACTGCCAGGTGGGGGGCAAGCTGCTTCAAAACCGCAACCGTCGCCGGCTGGTTATTCACGAACACGCGTCCCTTGCCGGCGGCGGCAATCTCGCGGCGCAGGATGAGTTGCTCGTCGGCTGCGTCGAGGCCGTTGGCGGCGAGCACCACGTCGAGCGCTTTAGAGTCAGCATCGAAGACCGCGGAGACCACGCTCTTGTCGGCGCCATGGCGAACGGCGTCGGCGGAAGCCTTATCGCCCAGCAGCAATGCAACGCATCAATGAGGATTGACTTCCCGGCGCCGGTTTCGCCGGTCAATAGGTTGAGTCCGGCCGCGAACTGCACCGCAACGCTTTCGATGACCGCGTAGTTGTCAACTCGCAGTTCCAGCAGCACGTTGGTTTTCCGTCTACGAGAGTACGCCGAAGTTTAGCAGGAATCCCACGGCCCTTGCGGACGGGTAGTGGGTCGGTTTGGGTGTCATCCCGAGCAAGCCTCATTTACGCAGCGAGGGATCTGGGCGCGCCGATTCGCGCCGGCGCGCGAAAGGCGCGCATCCTTATTCAAGCTGACCCACTACTTGCGGACTCGAAGCCACTCACCTACTTCGCCGCGAAGATGAGGAAGTAGTCCACATGGTCGTCCTTTACCAGGCCGTCTTTCTCGTCTTTCAGTTCGTAGCCGGCCTGTTGCATCTCCTGCACCACGACGCTCTTCTGCACTCCGTGGTCGGATCCATCACCGTTCCGGTCGATGATGCCGATGCGAGCGTCGGGACGCAGTGCCGGGCGCAGGTTGCGCATCAGCGCCACCGGCTTCGCCACTTCGTGGTAGGTCTTCAGAAGAAGAACAGCGTCAATGCTGCCGGCGGGGAGTTGCGGGTCGTCCGGTTTGTTGAGGATGGTCTTCACGTTATGTACGCCGTCTTTGGCAATGCGCTCATCGATGTACTTGACGGCTTCAGGATTGATGTCGACTGCGTAAACCATACCGCTGCCGGTGACCCGCTTCGCGGCACGCACTGTGAACCAACCCGAGCCGGCTCCGATGTCAGCCACGTTCTTGCCCGGCGTGATAGCCAGGGCGTCCAATACCTGGTCGATGTGCAGGCGCTGGTCGCGGCCTGGAGACTCGAAGATGGAGAGGTCCCCTGTGTAGGGCGTACTGGTCTTGCGCTGGTGCGAGGCCGTCTGTTGGGCGATCATTCCGCCCAAGGTGAACAGCACCAGAAAGGCAAACAAAATGCGGGGCGAAACCCCTCTCATGGGACTTCCTCGAATACTAAGTCATTGTACGCCGTTGGGTTACGAGTCCTATACTTCTATGGGCTATTATCCCTTGACATCACGGAGGTTAATCAACTAATAATGAAAGAGACAGGGCAGCTTAAAACACATGAGAGACCATGCCAGCTAGACGGGGATTTCCTCGCTCAGCAGGACGACAGTACCCTGCGAGCTTTGGCAAGGATGTTTGCACTTAGTCGGGTACGGCGAGCCAATTCATCTGTGCGAACGGGAAAAAGATTGACATCTTCCCAAGTGGCGGGAGGTCGGACTTCGCGAAAGTCGGGGTCGGAATGATCCAGACGCCGGAATCTTCTACCCACGACACTGTTCCGAGGTAAGTTCCTTCCCCGGTTTTGATTGTGACCACGCTGTTCATGAGAAGGCTGAGAGTTCTGGCCATTTTACGGATTCTCCTTTGCTAGATTGTTCTACTCGGGATTAGCTTTGTCCAAAGAATTAAACAATAGGCGGTCACATAGTGACGGTGCTGTTTATCCAGCGCTGGGCGTACAAAAGCAACTCCTCCGGCGATCGGATAACCTCGGCGGCTGGCCATATAAACCCTGGGAGAACCTCAGGCCACAAAGGTACAGACAGACGGTCGAATTTAATCGAGGGTTCCAATCTCAATCCGGCTGCTCTGATCTGCTTGACCGCCAGAACTTGAAACGCAAAATGGCCAATGGAGCAAGTACACGTGTACATCTCCAGCGGGTAGGCGGGTGGTATGGTTCCTTTGTGATAGACCCCGATACTCTGGCCATGGCTTCTGTCCGCAAAGCCACAAATCCAGACCCGCACGAACGGGGGGATAAAGTGTCCCTCTCTGAACGCGCGCCTGAAACGAAAAGGAAAAAAGGGCACCCTATCGCGCTGGGCATGGTCAAGGACAACGGCGGTCTTAAAGGCAAAAAGCGCAATTGATTTAGCTTTAGCTTTGGTTATCGGTATATCGACCTCTCCGGTTATGAGGGGCGTCAATGTGGGCTTAGCATGTTCGTTCTCAATTTCGCTCATCCAGGTCTCATTGCATTTCTTGCAGACGACCTTTGCTTTCCAGTTGATGGTATCCCTGACTGAGCGATGGACGATTTCCCCCGAAGGCGATAACAGTGTGAATATTTTTTGTCCGGGAAATAGCGGATTGAGCCAATCCCCAAAGACATGTTCTAGCGAAAGTTTACCTTCGTGCGGACAAAAGGCACATTGCTTCATGGCGTAGAATTACCCACATGAGCGAACAGAAGAGCAGCACAAAGATACTCAAGCCGCTTGAGAAAACCGAGAATAAAATGCAGCCCCTTAGCGAGGCTGCGTTTGACCAGATTTTGCGGAAGGCCGCTCAACCGCAAGCTCAGAAACGCGGTCCAAAACATCGTTGAAGATTAGGTTTCCCTTGTGGCGACGGTTGTAACGGAACGAGTATTCATCGAGATACGATTGTAAATAGTTGGCTCCGACAGCATGGTAAACGCCACCGATTCCACGCTTAACCAGCGACCAGAAACCCTCAATCGTATTCGTGTGAACATCGCCCAAAACATAGACGCCCATCGAATGACGAATGCGCCGATGAACATACCCGTTGACGTGATGCCCCAGATCGTCATACACCGGAGCATCGTCGGTGAATACCATCGACTTCGGCATGACGTATTGCTTTATAAGCGGCATCAAGGTTGCTTTCTTCCGATTGTCAGCGACGATGGCCTTAACGCGTCCGCCACGTTCAACCATGCCAAACACGGTTTGCTTGGGCTTCTTCGGCTGTTTCAGGCGGCGCGTAGTGCCTCCGACCCCGGTTTCGTCCATCTCGACGCTAAGTCCCCCCAGTTGCATCTCAGGCTCGGAGAGCAACGAGCGAATCTGTTTAAACATGCGCCACGCGGTTTTGTAGGTCACGCCAGTCTCGCGCTGAATCTGTTTCGCGGAGATGCCGCAACGCGTGCTTGCCATCAGGTACATGGCATAGAGCCACGTCTGCAACGATGTGGAAGAGTGCTGGAAGATCGTTCCCGCCATTGGCGAGATTTGCGTTCCGCAATGGCCGCATCCGTATACAGGCCGACCCGCAATACGGTAATGCTTGCGTTCCTGTTCGCACTTGGCGCAATAGGTAATGCCATCCGGGTAACGCATCTTCATAACTTCATCCAAACAGGCCGAATCGTCAGGAAAGCGGCGATTGAAGTCTGCGATGGTGAAGCGCAACTCTTTTGGAATCGTCTGTTTAACCTTCATCGGTACGAACTTTCTGCGTGCCATGACTAAGAGTATGTCATTATTTGTACGTGATGTCAAGGGATAATTACCCTTCTATGTTCCTAGCTGTCGATAGGTGAAGATTCATGAGTTTATAGAGTTGAATTTTTACAGATTTATGGCTATGCAGGGCCGCCTGCGAATACACTGCTGTGGATTCGCAGGCTGAGCGTGAGTCACATTACAGCAAAATCAAATGCGCGGTCTTGTCCCTTCCGTAGCAAGCAACCAATGCCACCTTTAAAGTATAGTGTCGCCTAGTCTTGGTCGAGGCTTCCAACGCGAGATGAGCACGAATCAAATTCCGTCGCAAAAGACTGGGCCGGTGATCGTCGCTGCCGGACGCCGGGTCGACGCTGCTGATGCAGCGACGGAGCGGTTTCCCCAGAGAAACGTACCGGATGTACGCGCGAAGCTGGAGGACTTTTTGAAACAGCAGACGCCGTCCGCAGTCGTCTCCTCCGGCGCTTGTGGAGCCGACCTGCTGGTGCTCCAGGCGGTTGCAAACGACCGGGTACAGCGCTACGTGCTCTTGCCGTCCTCGCCGGAAGAGTTTCGCGACTCCTCGGTTACGGATCGCCCGGGAGACTGGGGCCCAATCTACGACCAAGTTCTGAAGAGCTCTCAGGTGGAAGTGCTGGAACTGCCTACGGGCCAGGAAGGCTACCTGGAGATCAACCGCAGGTTGCTGGACAAGGCAGCGGCGCTTGCGGCGGAGCTGGGTACGTCGGTTTCGGCACTGGTCATCTGGAACCAGGAGTCTCGCGGCGACGATGACGTGACCGCTCACTTCTTGCACGAAGCCAGGCAGCGAAGCTTCCCGGTAACAGAAATCTCCACTCTATAGCCGCCCTCGGCGGGTCTTGAACTGGGCCTTAACCCCGGTCTTTTCTGGCCCGGGACTACCGCAAAGAGCCTGATTTGCGATACTCTGACATTCGCACCAGCACTCCGCAAATTCAGTCGGGGCAGCCGGTTTGAGTGAGTGGTGGCGCCGTGTCTCAAAGGCCGTACCTGGTTGGGGTTCCTATGAATTTGCGTAAAGCAGTACTCTTTGTGGCGATGGCCGGTTATTTGGCGCTGTTTCTCCCGGGATGTGGCAAAAGCGTCCCTGTCAGCGTCCTGCCGCTGAACGTTTCGAACACGTCCTTACCCGTAGCGGTCACCTTCAAGGCCTACAGTGCGACGTTGACGTCAACTGGGGGCATGGGCCCATTCACTTGGGCGATCGTCAGCGGCACCTTGCCCTCCGGCATCAGCCTCAATTCGAACGGAACTTTCAGCGGAAGCACCGGCGTAACCGGCGACTCGAACATCACGGTCCAGGTTACGGATTCGCAGAAGCCGGTCGCGGCAGTTGCGACCGCTGCCCTGAAGCTGACCGTGAACGCTCCTTTGAGCATCACGACGACAAGCCTGAAGTTGGCGGCTGTAAACGTGCCCTATCAGGTCAGCTTGACGGCCACGGGCGGCGCCTCGCCTTACGCATGGGCGCTGACTTCCGGAACGCTGCCCGCCGGCCTCATGCTGGATCCCAGCTTCGGCGTAATCTATGGCACCCCAACCGTCGAAGGGACCTCCAATATCACGGTACAGGTTACCGACGCGGAGAACCCGGCGGTCACGGTACAACAGGCGTTGGTACTGACCGTTGGCGGAGCGGTGGCGCGTTTGTCTGGCAACTATGCTTTCCTGTTCCGAGGCTTCAACAACGGCAAGCTGGTGTTACAGGCCGGCAGTTTTGTCTCTGACGGCACCGGTAATATCACTGGCGGTGTGACCGACATCATGAGCACCAGCAGCGTCAATACGAATGTTGCGTTGAAAGGAACCTACACCCTCGACTCTACGGGCCACGGCACCATGTCGCTGATGTTTGGGCCGGGAGGCTCGGTGGGGACAGGAAGTTACCAGATTGCGAATTCTCTGGCCGGGTATTGGTCGTTCATTCAGAACGGTGATGGCAAGACCGTACAGTACGGATCCGGGACCTTCCAGCAGCAGGGTACGGTTCCGACTGACCTAACCAACTCTATGGGGAACTGGGTCTTCGGCGGTTACGGAGCCGATCCTTCCGACAACCGTTATGCGGCTGGCGGCACGTTCAATCTCCAGGCGGGGGCGTCTGGGACGGCCTCGACGATACAGAGCGGAGTCCTGGATTACAACGACCACGGATCGGTAAGTACCAACAACGGCTTCACCGGCACTATTGGGCTGGCGAACGCGACCACCGGCCGAGGAACCTTGTCCTTCTCCTCGGACGCCTCTGTCACCAGCGGCTTTGCTTATTACTACGTCAACGACTCGAACCTGATCGTCATCGGGACTGACAAGGTTCAGAACTCAACCCCGCTGATCCTCTACACGATGATCCAGCAAACGACGTTCATACCGATCAACAACACCATCCTCAACGGCAACGGCATAACCGAGCTGACGGCGGTCACGCCGGGCGATTCCGCCGCTGCGGAGACGTCGCTAGGGGCGTTTTCTCTCGACGCAAACGGCAATTTCTTCGCTACCATCGACGACAATACCGGGGGAACGCTCACCCAGAGCAAACCTACGGGAACTTACGCCGTGACCGGCACCGGACGCACCACCTTCACAGGCTTGTCCAACTCTCCAATCTTCTATATTGCCACCACCGATCGCGGCTTCCTGTTGGGGACGGACGCCAACGTTACCTATGGCGAGATGGAACAGCAGCGGCCTCCGCAGCAATCGAACGCGTCGTTCGTGAATGTGAATACCGGAGGCACGATACTGGCTCCCTTCGTGCCGACTCAAAACGTGGAAGTTGACATCTACACGGCAGACGGCAAAGGTGGCGTGACGGAAACGTATGATACGACCGGTCCCGGTGGGACCACGATGGGGCTCACGCTCACTGGTACCTACAACGTTGATATGGCTTCCTGTGGGCAAGCCGGGATCTCGTTCAACACCTGCGGACGCTTCCCGCTGATGGACGCCAATAACAACGTAGTCGGCATCGGATACATCCAGGCGTCGCTGTCGCCGCAGCGAATCCTCATCATGACGACCAGCGCGCAACCGATCATCAACGCAGTACAGCAGTAAGCGCATGGCCGGGTACCCCATCCAAGCCATCGTTTGGCTTGGGTGGGACTCGGGTGTCAACGTCCCAGCTGTCAGCTATCAGCTATCAGCTGTCAGCCGTCAGCTATCAGCCGTTGCTGATTTGTCATCCTGAGCGAAGCGAAGGACCTGCTTTTCTTCGCTGTCATCCCGAGCGAAGTCGAGGGACCTGCAGTCCTTCCCAAGGGAATCACTGTGCGCTGGCGATGGTGGAAGCCCCCGTATTCATGCGGGGGAAAGGGTGTCGATTCTTCGCCAGCGCTTTAGCGCTGGAGCCCCGATGGGCCGCGGCCAAAGCCGGCCTTATTGCGGGAAATCGATACCCTGGGATAAATCCGAGGTGCTTTGTATCAGGGTCTTTAGAGGCTGCGGAAAAACTCGGCTTTGCGACGATTCGCGTCAGGGCACGGTTTATCAGAGGCTGCTGAAAAAGTGGTGGGGGAATCTGACACGTAGCTAATTTGCACAAGGCGAAGGGTTAAGTGATCGGAATGCGCGGATCGACCTCGAGAATCAAGAATCGCCTGTTCAATCATCGCGGGTGAAGACTCACGCATTGCGGTGGCGTCTATTTCTTTCGCGAATTTCGGCAAGTGCTGCAATTGCGACATGTTCTCGCCCAACAACTAGTTTATCCCACGCGCAACCGCCGTATACCGTTCCCTAGATGATGCTGGCCCTGATCTGCCCCGTTGTGCTGGGCCTGGATGCGCGCGTCGAAACCGCGTCATTCCTGCGTTCCAACCGCAGCAGCTTCCAGTACCTGACCGGTCTGCAGCTTCCCTGATCCGCAAACGTTGTGCCGCTGGTACTCGTGCACCGCCAGAGTTCTGGGAACAGCTTCATCGCGTAAACGATCGACTGCTGCAAAAGTTCATCCAACAACCCGACCAGCGTTCTCGCTGACGGGGGACCTCGATAGCACCGTGTCACCGTCTTTGGACATCAGGACGGGGCCGAAGTCGGCTACAACCTGCGTTATCGCTGGCAAGAGTACTTACAACCCGCTGCTGTGCACGCTGGATCAGGCCAACTCCACCTACGCTGGGATGCCGAATTGCGTGCCCAAGGCAACGCCGGAACCGTCGGGACGGCAGGTCCCCAACTGCTCGATACCTGCTTCGCCAATGTTCCTCCTGATATCCGCGAGCTGCGGGTGCGGGCCGATGCCGGTTTCAAAGGTTTGAATCCCGTTTTCGACGCCCTCAATCTCGGCCCGCCGAGTATGCGGTTGAATGGCCCGCATGACCCCGGCTTTGCAACGCCTGCTGCCGGGACTGCGCTACAGCCAGTCAACCGCCATTGGGAGATGGCACGATTTCCAACATCGTCCGCAGAATCGGTCGCGGGCCCGTCGTTTCGTGGTCGCGGAGACGCCCGCCTTTACGCTCGAGGAGAAGCAACCCATATCTGTTCGAAGATTTTACTGGGGCCGTTATGTCTATCGCGCCTGGTGTCACCATCTGTGGCTCGACTACAAAGGGAACGACAAGTCTGGCAACTGTCTACGACGCGCGGAGCCGCCATCGAGCCGCGCACTCGGCGAGTTGCTGGAGGATAATGCAAGTTGGTGGAAAAGATCCCCACCCGCTCGTTCAAAGGCCAACGCTCTGTTCTTAGTAAATCATGCGCCTCGCACTACAATCTCGTCACCGCCTTCCAATGGCTCTGTCTGCCCGATCCCTGGCAACGGCTGACTCTCTAAGCTGCGCTACAAACTCTTTTTGGTGCCAAGGTGATTACCCGCCCGCAGTAATCGTCCCATCCTGCGATTGCGTGAATCCTCCATGTTGCAGGCGCTGGCCGACGACATCCTGCAGCCGGACCAACCAACTTCGCCCTCTGATACTCTGAAACCGTCGTTTTCACGCCGTGATCTGAGTATCAGGGTCTTTAGAGGCTGCGGAAAAACCCGAGCTTTGCGACGAATTCGCGTCAGGGCACGACTTCAGTCGTGCCGAAAAGCCCCTCTATTTTTCTTATCGCGAGCGGACTTCAGTCCGCGAGCGAGCCGAGCCCTCGACTTTTTCCGCAGCCTGTTTAGACGGGCCGTTCCGGCATTGCTATGCGTTCGGGCTTTAGCCCCTGCGCCCCGATGGGTGGCCCCACATTTCCCTTCGGTTGGGAAATGTGGGAGCTACGATGCTCCCTAGTCAAATGATCGCGCTACAGCCTGCTTCGCCACCCCACAATTGCCGACCGAAGGCAATTGTGGGCCACCCGTCGCAGGCGGGCCTAGTGCCTGGGGCGGTATTACGATCCTGTCGCTGAGGTGGCCAGCATTGGCGCAATCAAGGCGAAAACAAAGGTGGCTTCGCCCTGCAGTGGAATGAATTGATACTTTTCGTGAACTCCATTGACCGGAACCGAGTTCGGACCGGAGTGAGTGGTGACGATGGCTTCGCTGGTGAACTTTTGATGATCGGAGGTGGCGCTCAGAGTTATCGCCGGAATCAGCAGGCTCAGCGAGGTCGAGCCGGTGTCCACCGTCATCTGCGTAGTGACGGTGACCAATATGCCGACCTCTGTTTCAAGCCTGCGGATCTGAGAACCCGCGAAGTGCCGGATGGGACCCGGTACCTGGGTGAGGTTCAATACAGGTTGGCCAATAAAGCTGGAAGTCTCATAGTCGACTTTGATCTTCCCGTCGTTGCTGTGCACGACGTACCGGTTTGGTTGGATATTCGCCATGGGTGGGTTCCTCCTAAGGACAGCACCTGCCACGGCTCACGGGGAGGTGCGTGTTGCGCTAAACTTTACTATTAAGTAACAAACCAGTCAATTCCTCCAAAGTGACGGAAGGCAATTGTGGGCCACCCGTCTGCATTCTTACAGACTTCGGGCTTCAGCCCCTGAACGACGTTTTGCCCGGTTGTTCTGACGCGCGCTCCGTAGCTTTTAGGTCGCGCAGTAGCCGCTCGAACGCCTTCTCATATGAGTCATGATCTTTCCACTGGGTGAAATCCCCAATATGCCGCGTCCGCCGGATATCCGCCGCCCAGGGCTGGGGTGCGTTCATGACCGCATCGTCAATGCGGATGGGAAAAAGTATCGTGCGGTTCTCGCGGTTCTCGCGCTCACGTGCCGCGTTCACTTCGCGCTCCACCCAGCGGCTCTCGACCGAAGCCTCCGACAAAACGATCATCACCTTATCGAACACGCGAATTGATTCTTCAATGCGCTCATGAAATCGGTCGCCGATCTTGAGATCTTCCGGCGCGAACCAGCAGCGCAATTCCTTGGCACGCATGTCGGCATGGAGGCGCTCCGCGAAAGCCTGATCGTGGCTGGAGTAGCTGATGAAGCAGGAATAGAACTCGATCGGCTGGCCGACCAGCGATCGCGCATAGTTGATGAATACTTCGGGCACGCCACAACCGCGCAGAAAGCTTTCGGGAATTTCGCCCTGGGATCGATAGAAAGTGTCTATGCCTATAGTAGAGGGACCGAAATGCTTGCAGTGTTCCAGTCCTTTGGTTCCACTCAAATCCGTATTGGCAAAGAAGCTATAAGCGAGTAGCGCTCCAGTGACGTCGGCCCCGCTGAGGTCCGTCACGCGGAGGTTCGCCCGCATGAGGTTCGCCCTATTGAGGTAAGCCGCGCGGAGGTCCGCCCAGCTGAGGTCCGCCCCGCTGAGATCCGCCCCGCCGAGGAACGTCCCGCTGAGGTTCGCCCCGCCGAGGTTCGCCAGGGTGAGGTCCGCCGAGCCAAGATGCGCGCCTGCCGAGGTTCGCCCCGCGGAGGTCCACCCCGCTGAGCTCCGCCTCGGTTAGGTCCAGCATTACCTGAGGGTGTTCTTCCCTCCACTTATTCCACTGCTCGACACCCTTTTTGAGGATTGCGAGATGTTCAGGCTTCGCCATGCAGGTAACCATACCAAGCCGGTGGCGCGCCCGCGAAATTCTCTTGCTTCTTCCGCAAAGGCGGCAACGGCGTGAAACACAGAAGCAAGAGAACGAGCGCGGGTGCCCCACTGATTTCTCCGGTGGGTGGCCCACATTTCCCCTCGGTTGGGAAATGTGGGAGCTACGATGCTTCCCGCTCGAAGGATCGGCGGGTGCCCCATCCAAGCCGTCTTTTGGCTTGGGTGGGATCTTCGGCTTCGCCATCTCCACAATTGCGGATCACCCGTCGGTCCAGTCCGCAGGACGAAACAATCTGTAGCCCAGCACGGGAGTGCTGGGAAACGGGGCCATTAATAGAAACGAACAGTCCCGTTGGGACGACAGAATTGTGCCGCCCCTGAAGGGGCTCTGGAATATTCAAGGGGATCGCTTACCCAGGGCTCCCGCCCTGGGCTACAGATTGTCCCGCTCTTCGAGCTTGGATTCGTGGTGGCCCACATTTCCCCTCGGTTGGGAAATGTGGGAGCTACGATGCTTCCTATCAAATGATCGCGCTACAGCCCGCTTCGCCATCCCACAATTGCCGACGGAAGGCAATTGTGGGCCACCCGTCCACCCGCCTAATCAACACCCAATCTAGTAATCAACACCCAATTTGACCTCTGGCCGCTAGCCGTTTGAACGGAGCCTTCAAAAGACGTTCCTATCCCACCTATTCCCCGCATAACGGATGGAGCGCGCGCCGTTATTTCGGTGTCAGACCAACTCAGAATACTCGCCTCGACTTCGGCAGCCCCCCGGGTTGTCCGGCGGGAGGATTGCTCTGGATAACGACGTAAGCCGCGCATAAATGTGTCCCTGCTGAGCACCGAAATTGAAGCCGTTAATCTTAATGGTATCGGAAAAGTTGGGCTGGTTGATTGTGCTGACGAGAGGAGTTGATGAGTTCGACTTAGCAACTACTGAGGTTACGGCACGCAGACTTTGCTGTGTGCTTCTGGCTTGCGCAAGGGACAGGTCAAGGTTGCGGTTTAGCTCATTCACACGGTCCTGAAGGCGTTGGAGTTCCTGTGACTGAGACTTCGTCTGTGAGACCACTTGTTCATATTGGTTGAAGTCCGACCTTAACTGCGCCACTTGTGCCTTAAGTCCGGGCGTCGCCCGCGCTACCTCATCAATGTCCGTCTTGGCTTGTCGGACGGCAGTCGCAATGTCAGTTTTCCCTTCCTGCACAGTCGCACGGATGTCCACGTACCCCTTGCCTAGCGCAAGGGCAAATAGTGTGAGTGGAACAGCAGCTATTATTCCCAGCCATTTTACCCATTTTATTAAACGTTCCGCGACGGCCTCCGTGACCTCCATCTCGGTCGCTTGCCGGTCACGAAAACCCCTCTTCCGCACGGTCTCATCTAAGGTGTGCCCAAGTTCTGCCCCGCATTGACCACAATAACGATTGCCGGCTGGATTGGGCTTGTTGCACTCAACGCAGCGCAGCACCCGCGCTGTCTGTTCCTTAAGGTTCTCGTCGGAGACACCGATCGGCGAAGAAGAGTCCATGAACTGCCGCCTCCTCAAGAGCGGCCCCGTGATCTCAGATCAAACGGTGACGCTAAAGGTTGGGGAATCGCCGGTTATCTTCGTGCAACCAGCAATTCTACGCCGGGCAGCCCAGGTTCGCGGCCTTCCTTTGGACGCCTAACCTCGGACCGGCAGGGTCACACACCACCCACGAACTAAGGGTATATTGTTCAGGATTGAAATTTAGTGAATGCCCAGGTTAGCCCAAAAGACGGGGCGAACCTGGGCATCCGGCAATTCTGGACCACTCGTCGCTTTGCAAATGTGGGCCACCCCTCCCGCCGTCGACCTGCCCGTCCTAATCATCGCTTTCAGGGACGCCGGATTTAGCGGTCTCCTTTCTTGAGGTGGTGGATTTATGGCTCGTTGTCTTCCTCGAATACCTGACGGCTTTTAGGTCCCCTTCAAGAATTTCCGCAGGTTCGAGCAACAGTGGTTCGGCAGCGACGGGCGGGAACTGTAACTGGCTGGCAAGCTTGGAAATCTCCTTTAACGCCTTAGCGGTAGTCTCGTCGTCTTTTTCGTTCGGCCTGGTTCGAAATTCCACAGTTAACCCGCGCTCAATCTGCCCAAACAACCTGCGGGCATCCTGCTTGACGGCGATTGTCAGCTCGTTCCGCCGCTCGTTGTTGCCTTGGTATCCGGCCATGACCAATTCGGACGATTCCTCCACAACCTCATCGACGGTATTCTCGATGTGTTCAGTCAACTCATCTACGGCGGCCCCCTTGAGGCCCATATCGGCCAAGTCGCCTCGCATCTTGCGAATCTTCTCGACCTTTAGCCAGGCGTCCAAGAACTTATTCACGACGGTAGCGATCGTCCCAATAACGGTAACTCCGGCTAAAACGGCCACCGTTGGAATTGACGACGATAGTTGTTCCAATTCGGCCGGCTGAGCGTCACCGGTCAGGGCCTCACTGAAGTCCTGAATCAGGCGGCTAATGAACGTTAGTTCTTTGGCGAATCCGCTGAGCTTGTTATCGAACATGTCACGCGGAATTAGAAACGAAACATCGGCCCCTCCGGGCTCTGGTCCCGATTCTCTGATACCTAGTTGCTGAAGGCTTTGCCGGGCGCTTCTTACAGTGGACAGGAATTTGGACCGTCTAGCCCGAATTTCTCACCAGTAGTAAACAACCACCAGTAATTCACAGTAGAAAAAGGCCGTCTTTTCAGGCATAACTGCGGTGTGAAACGAAGTCGATGCCCGAAAAAGAAACGGCCTTTCTCATGACAGAGTGTACGCAAGAATCGTTCGCGTTTGCAGATCATTTTTCGCGGCGGGTGGTAGCCAACTTCGATGGCGCCCGCATGACCAGCGACGGAGGCGGCCTGCTGTTGCGCCGCACCAACCGCAAGATCGGCTTGCTCGCGCGGGCGGCGGCCTGCTTTCGGGATGGGCGGGACCCGGCACGGGTCGAGCACCCGGTGGGCGAGATGCTGGCGCAGCGCGTCTACGGGCTGGCGCTGGGCTATGAAGATCTCAACGATCATGAGCAACTGCGCCACGATCCCCTGCTGGCCGTGTTGGCCGGCCAGCGCGAACTGGAATCACCGCTGGCCGGCAAGAGCACGCTCAACCGCATGGAGTTGACGCCGGCGGCGGCCGCCGATCGCTATCACAAGATCAGCTACTCGGCCGAGCAGTTGGACACGCTGCTGGTGGATATTTTCTTGGAAGCGCACGCGACCGCGCCAGCCGAGATCGTGCTCGATCTGGATGTCACCGACACCCCGTTGCACGGCGAGCAGGAAGCGCGCTTCTTCCACGGCTACTACGGCGAGTACTGTTACTTGCCGCTGTACATCTTCTGCGGCGAGCATCTACTGTGCGCCCGCCAGCGGGCTTCGAACCAGGACGCCAGCGCAGGCGCGCTCGCCGAAGTGAAACGCATCGTGGGCCAGATTCGGCAGCGCTGGCCGGAGGTGAAAATCATTCTGCGCGCCGATTCCGGCTTCTGCCGCGAGGAGCTGATGGCTTGGTGCGAAGCTGAGCCCGTGCACTATGTTTTCGGCTTGGCGCGCAACTCGCGGCTGGAGGCGGAAATCGCCGCCCTCATGGCCGCGGCCCAGCGCGAACACCAAAAGACGCAGCAAGCCGCCCGCGTCTTCGGCGAGTTCTCCTATCAGACGCGCAGCAGTTGGTCGTGCGCCCGCCGCGTGGTGGCCAAGGCCGAGTATCTCGACAAAGGCCCCAACCCGCGCTTCGTGGTGACTTCGCTGAGTCCCACAGAGTGGGAGGCGCGCGCTCTCTATGAACAGCTCTACTGCGCCCGCGGCGAGATGGAAAACCGCATCAAGGAGCAGCTCAGTCTGTTCGCCGATCGCATGAGCGCCGCCACCCTGCGCGCCAACCAGTTGCGGCTCTACCTGTCGTCGTTGGCCTATGTGCTGCTGCACGCTCTGCGGCGGCTGGCCTTGGCGGGCACCGTGTGGGCGCGGGCCCAGGTGAACACCATCCGACTGCGGCTGCTCAAGATTGCCGCCGAGGTGCGCCTCAGCGCCCGCCGTATCTATCTGCGTTATCCCCGCGCATATCCCTGGAAAGCGCTGTTCGCCGCGGCCTGGTCGGCTTTGCGCTGTTGAGGGCAGCGCGGCGGTTGTGCCAACCTCAGGCGGGCGGCAGTTGCGGTCTCCACGCGCCCAAAAATGTCGCCTCCAGCCACCGCCTTGGCCATCACCCGTGCACCACTGCCGCTAACCACTCCCTGCCGCCTACACCGATCGCTCTCGGCCGCCCCATCCGACCCCTGGCTCAGTTATCGATCATCTGGTGAGAAATTCGGGCTAGTACTCAGTTCTTGTACAAAATCTCGGGCCACGGACGGAGTCATGGCATTTGACTGAATCGACGCCTTAACCTTCTCCGCAATCTCCGGATCGAAAAACTCTGTTCCGCCCATGTCTTTGATACTTAAGAATTGGGACGGCGTGATGGAATCCGGAAGCTTCGCGGCGGCGGCTTCGAATGCCGCAAGTGCTGTCGCCAAGGCGCTTTGTTGTTGCGGTTGCGCTGGCGCACTTACGAGTTCGTTGAGGGCTGCCCCGATGGCTTCAAGGCTCTTTTGCAGGGATAATCTAGTGTCAAGCGAGTCAATCAATGTGAGAATTGTATAAAGTCCTTGCGACGTCATGGCGTAGCAAGTCTACGCCCACATAGACGAGTGTCAAGACCTGAGGGCTGTGTATAGGTGACGGCCCGGTGCCCCAGGTTCGCCCTTCGGTTGGGCTAAGCCGGGATCCTCTCATCGGATCGAGAAACTAGCCGTTGACTCTCGGGCGGCACCGCACCGACGTCAACGTCCAAAAGATGGACCCTCGACACACTCCAAGTTTCGCAACTCAGCAATACTGATCAACAGTTCCAAATTCAGCCCGCAGGGCGGGATGGGGTGAGACCGGCGCGTCAGCGCCGGGTAGGGTCGGTTAGGTGAATGCGAGCCGCGTCAGCGGCGGCACCTCGTCTGATCGCGCCGCTGGCGCGGCTCAGGTTTGCAAATCCCACCGTTCCCGGCGCTCACGCGCCGGGCTCACACCATCCCGGCCTGCGGCCTAATGTCTCGATCCCCGACGGTTTTCGCAAAACTCACAGCCACAGATCTGCAACCAGGACGCGGGATTGTCCATTTCAGTCAAGGGAATTCGCAACTGACCCACAGTTCCCTTATCACACACTGACGTGATGCACGTCATAGCGCGGCTTCGGCGATCTGCACTAGAGTGATCTCCTCTGGGGGCCCGGAGGGAGAGGATACGTGTATCTCGGGGCCGCCGCCGCAAGAGAGTGTCAGCTATCAGCCGTCAGCCGTCAGAAAACCAAGAGCTACCAGCTACCAGCCGCCAGCTTCCAGCCAAGAGCGAAAAGCGAAGAGCGTCCTTTTTCCTCCCGCAACTGCCGTTCTTTTCAAGATTTTGCCTGCAAGTCTCACGGGCTCAAGATTTTACAGACCAACTTTTTCGCCAGCCCAATGGAATCAAGATTTTACGGGGTACCCCGGGGAGGGGTACAGCCGTCAGCTGTCAGCTATCAGCTGTCAGAAAGAAGAACTCGCCCAACGATTTTACTGAAAGCTGACGGCTGATAGCTGACAGCTTACTAACGGAGCACTCATGACAACCAGACAGTGCGAACACGTCAAAGCCAACGGCCACTTCTGCGGATCGCCTGCCATGCGCGGCCGCAACTACTGTTTCTTCCACCTCAGCCACATTGGACAGCGGCTGCGCCTCGAGCGCTATGCCGCCCACGGCCTGCAACCTCCGGCGATCGAGTTGCCGCTGCTCGAAGATGCCGCGTCGATTCAACTGGCGCTGATGCAGGTGACGGAAGCGCTGCTGAATGGCACGCTCGACGCCAAGCGCGGCGGCCTGGTGCTCTATGCCTTGCAGACCGCCAGCAGCAATCTGCGCAACATGGCCAAAGACGCCAAGCAAGAAGACACCGTCGCCATCTGCAATCGTTACGACAGCTTTGAGCAGGACTATGAACTCGACGAGAAGAGCACGGCCAATTTGCGCGTGCCGGAGCCCCCGGAAGAAGACAACAGCGCGGCGGTGGTCACCTCGGAGGAGCAGCCGAGCGATGCAGTTCCCGCACCCGAGGATGGCAGCAGCGCGCCTGCAACCGCTCCCCGCCGCCAAAGGCCGCTCCGGATTCACGACGAAGATTTCCAGCTCCCGATCATGCTGAGCGAGGAGCAGTATCTGCAGGCGAGAGCCGCTATCTTCCAGTACCGCCTGGACCACGACATCGATGCCAATGACGTCCAGAATAAGGTGATACCGCAACGCGCCGCCATCAGCCAGAAGATTTTCCTGGGCACGCGCAGGCCGGTGGCTTCGATCAGGGTGGAGGAAGAGTGGGCGTCACTCGCTGACGGCAATGTGTAGAGAGCTGCGAGCCAACTGCAGGTCCCTCGGCTTCGCTCGGGATGACACGGCTTGGAATGGGGCACCCGCAACTGTGTAGAGAGGTGGGAGCCAACTGCAGGTCCCTCGACTGCGTTCGGCTGCGCCTCACTGCGCTCGGGATGACACTCGTGAGGGAGATCGAGCCAAGGGCCAAGGGCCAAGGGCCAAGAGCGAAAAGCTAAAAGCCAAAGGCCAATCGCCAACCGCGGATCCTCTAGCTCGGCCCTACGGTCAACGGCACGTCGATCGTGCCCATCTTGCCCGAGAGGCGGTCGACCAGTCCCAGCCGGAGCTGATAGTTGCCCGGCTTCAGCGGAAGCTGCTGCTGCAAGCGCAACCCGGTGCGCAGCAGTACTTGCAGGTCGGCGGGGTGCAGAATCTGGTAATAGTTGCCCGCAACACTACCCTGCGGCTTCCCTTGTTCGTCCCACGCTGCCGCCACGAACATCAGGTTTGGCTGCTGGCGATGATCGGCCGACGTCAGGAACTGGAGATCGTGGATGTCGACAAGAAAGTCGATCTGCGTCGCTTTGCCTGGCGCGTCGGGAGGAAGCACCCTGGCTTGCATTACCAGTGCCGTAGAAGGCGGCACGCCGGGCTGCATGGCGAGCGAGAACGTGCGATCGACGTCAGGCGAGCCGAACGGGTCTGCCACAGCGTAGTACCCGGGACGGCAGCGCACCTTCACGTTCCGCTGCGACGTTTTCACCGTCACTTTGCGGAACTTGCCATTCCACTCCTGGTTCTCGGGACGATAGGCCAGCGTGTAGTAGCTCGCGCCGGTTTGGACAATGTCCTGAATCTGCCCGGGAATGTCGTTGTTGTTGAAGTAGGCGTGCCCGCCTGTGAGGTGGGCTATGTCGAGCATGGTCTCGTGCACCTGCGACAGTTCTTCTCTTTGACCGGAGCGGTCACTGTAGTCTCCTCCAGGCCCGCCAAAGACGTCCTCGCTGTAAGAGGCTCCATCGGCCCCCAGATAGGCGATGCCGCGCACATCGATGGGGTATACCGCGATCTGCGTCGCGGCCAGCAGCGCAGCCGTCTTCTGCATTTGCGGAGCCGTGTCGTTGGGGTCGAAGGGAATGCCGCCGGAGATCCAGATCAGGTTCTTGCGTCCGGGAAAAACCGCCAGGCTGCGCGCCAACTGATTGAGCGCTTCCATGGTGGTCGCGGTGCGCGACTCGGCCTTCGAGTCGTACTCGTTCCACAAGAATCTCGACAGCACGGCATAAGTCCGCCGACTGGGACCCACCCTCCTGGCCTCAGCGAGTTCCTCGGTAACGTCGCGCGCCTTGCGCATGGCCGGATTGGGTGTGGAAGAGAGCCGCTGCGCCGCCTCGACCAGCGCGTGGTTATCATCGGTGAAGCCGTGAACCAGGTGCAGTTCACCATCCAGGGTGAACAGGGCAACGCGAGCGTTGTCGGGAAGCTTGCTCAAATACGACAGCAGTTGCTGCCGAGCTGACGTTAGGCTTAGTCGATCGGTGTTGAGCGAATCGAACAGGATGATGTTGACCGCTCCGGGCTCGCGGCTGGATATGTAGTTGGTGTAAGTGTCGGGCGGGAGACTTGGCGGTGCGGACGCCTTCGCGGGTTCCGCGTCCGGCCGGTGCTCTTCAAAGCCCTTCACGCGCTGAGCCGTGCCGTTCTCCAGAACGGTGAAGTCGTGTGCGTTCAGGCCATGGATCGGCTTGCCGGTGCTGTCGGTGACGATGACATCCAGAACAACGTTGCGCGAGGTTGTTGAGAAGGTGCCGGCAGATTTTGGCGAAGCGGTCTTAGCAGCCTGCCCGTATGCAATAGAGCAGGCGACTAACACGACACTGACCCGAGCAAGGAGGCCACACATACCGATTATCTCGGCACATGATAACCCGGCTTCTTCACCGGAGTAGCGCGGCGATTTGCTGACCCTCAGGCAGGCTTCGAGGGCTGCGGCGAAGCACAAGCCCAAGCGTCGCCGGGAGCCTTGGCCTGGACGCATCGCGCCGCCAGCCGCGAAATGGGTGCTTGGTTGTGAATCAGCTTGAAATTGGTTAGTTGCCCTTTCATTTGCCGGCCTCCTTCGGTCGCATGAGCAGCACAATGCGCGCCTTTGTCGGCAATCTCAACACTCGCAACCTCAGAAGAATGTCATTCGTAAGTCATCGTCTAAATGACAGAAGGGGCAGACGGTTAGCACTGGATGTCAACCGACGGACAAACGACGCGACGCTAGTCGTCGCCCAATGCCACGCCTGAGGGCTCGGGAGTGGTGAGGGCAACCGCGGGAATTTCCTGGTCTTTGTATTGCAACTGATACAGCTTCCAGTAGATGCCGCGCTGGGCCAGCAGCTCCTGGTGGGAACCGATTTCGCGGACTCTTCCCTTGTGCATGACGACAATCTTGTCCGCACGCTGAATCGTGCTTAGGCGATGCGCGATGACGATCGAGGTGCGTCCCTCAACCATGCGGGTCAGCGCCTCGCGAACTCGAAACTCGGTTTCTGTATCGACGCTGGAAGTGGCTTCATCGAGGATTAGGATATTGGGATTGTGCGCCAGGGCACGCGCGAACGAAATGAGCTGCTTCTGGCCGGTCGACAGCGTGCTGCCACGCTCGCGCACCTCTTCCGAAAGCCACCGGGAAGCGAGCGTATGAAGTCGGCGACGTTCACCTGCTCGGCCGCGTTCTCGATGGCCTCGTCGTGAATCCAGCTCGAGCCGAGACGGATGTTATCGGCCAGCGTGCCCGAGAACAGGAATGGGTCCTGCAACACGACCCCAAAGCGGCGGCGAAGATCGGCGAGGTCCATATCGCGGATGTCGACTCCGTCCATGCGAATGGCGCCGCGTTGAACGTCGTAGAAGCGCAGCAGTAACGAAATGATGGTCGTTTTACCCGCGCCGGTGTGGCCGACGAAAGCTACCGTCTCGCCCGGGTCGATGCTGAACGACACATCGCGCAGCACCCAGTCGAACTCATCCCGCGCCTCGGCATCCGCCGGCTTCAGCGCTTCCCCCTTGCGCGCGGCTTCTTCTGCTGCCTGCGCCATGGTGCGATAGGCAAACCACACATGATCAAACTCGATTCGCCCCGCGCCTGCCGGCGACTTGGGATGAATGGGCGTGACGATTTCGGCCGGGGTGTCGAGCAGCTTGAAGATGCGCTCGCTTGACGCCATCGCCGATTGCAGGATGTTGTACTTCTCGCTCAGGTCCTGAATCGGGCGGAAGAAGCGCTGCGCGTACTGCATGAACGCTACCAGCACGCCCAAGGTGACGACCTGCCGGATGACCTGTCCGCCGCCGAACCAGATCACGGACGCGATGGCGATGGCGGAGAGAACTTCGACCACCGGATAGTAGATCGCGTGGGCCATGATCGCGTCTTTGTACGCGTCCATGTGCACGCGGTTGATGTCTTTGAAGCGCTCGTACGATTTCTTCTCGCGGTTGAACAACTGAAGCACGACGATTCCGGTGACGTGCTCCTGTAAGTAGGCATTGATGCGCGCGATGGCGACACGAATACGCCGATAGCTTTCCCGCACTGCTTTGCGGAAGAGGCTGGTGGCGAAGAAGATTACCGGCAGCACGGCGAAGGTGATCAGGGCGAGCCGCCAGCTCATGTTGAGCATGATCACGAGAATCCCGATCAGCACGAAGATGTCTTCGAAGATCGAGACCACGCCGGAAGTGAACATCTCGTTCAGCGCGTCCACATCGGTGGTGACACGGGTGACTAGGCGGCCCACAGGATTGCGGTCGTAGAACGCGACGTGCAGTCGCTGGAGATGGCGGAAGATCTGGCTGCGCAGGTCGAACATCACCTTCTGCCCGGCCCACTGCATCACGTAGGTCTGGACGAACTCCAGCACGAAGCTGAAGAGCAGGATGCCGACATACATCGCCGCAATCTGGGCGATGCCGCGCATGGGATTGCTGCTGAGGAAGCGGTCAAGCAGAGAATGCGATTCAGTGCGATTGGCGAGGTACTTGTCGATCGCGACCTTGGTGAGGTACGGACCGAGCACGTCGGCGCCCGCCTTGAGCACGATCGCGATAAGGGCGAACACGACCTGCCAGCGATACGGGCGCAGGTAGCCGAGCAGGCGCTTCATCAGCCTGCTGTCATACGCTTTGCCTAATACTTCTTCTTCGTGGATAGAAGCCATTCGCCCTGGGCAATATTCTAGCGGGTGCTTACATATAGACGAGTCCGGAGGGGCGGAGGATGGAAAGATCGTTTATGGGTGCCCCACTCGGGCCGGGTTTGCCGGGGTGGGATTGAACACCCACCCCGGCAACAGAAGCCGGGATGGGGCACCCGCGCGATGTCGTTCTCTATGACAGCAAGCGGGCGCGTCCACCCTTGGATCGCAGCACAGCGACCGCTTTCGAATCAAACGAAACGAATTCTTCTCCGCCCAGCCAATCGCCTTCGTATGCGATGACACCGTCCGCAAAGTCGCCGCCCGCATCGAGTATCGACAGTCCTGCTTCTACCGCTTGTCGATTCATGACGACGTTGGCGCTCCTCATCAGGCGACAAATCGCGTCGGAGATGTCGGGTACAGATCTCTTGTATCCTCGGCGCAGCACCCACACAAACTCGCATATAACGGGAACCGGAACAGCCACCAACTCGGCGTGCTGCAGAATGTGCGCCGCTTGACGTGCTTGCTTCGGGTCGTCCTGTATAACAGCTCTGACCAGCACGTTGGTGTCGGCGGTGATCCTCACTTTGCCTTTGCCCATCCGCGAGCCGTGATGTGGTTCATTTCCTCAATCGTGAATTTCGGCCCTTTCTTTTGCGACAGGCAGCCAATGAAGTCTTCCATCGAACCGTCCTGAGCAGCAGCTCGAACCACGATCCGCCCATCCGATAGCTTGTCGATTTCGATTCTGTCTCCGGGAGCGACGCCCAGATGTCTGAGCAACTCCTGCTTTAGCGTCACTTGGCCCTTTGCGGTAATCGTTAGCATCGCCATGGACAATCAACTCCAACCATCATGGTAAGGCATATCTGCCTTACAATCAATGGCGAAGTGACTACTTTTTCTTCTTCTTGCTGCTCTGGTTGTTGCTGCTGATGACACGCAGGTTGTTGGTCACCGCAAACGTTCCCGGCACCTGACTGGCGCGCACCGTGGCGTAGTTCTTATCGGCTTCGGAATCTACAACTCCTTCGAGCGTGACCCGGCCGTTCTTCACGATGATGTGAATGGGCGGTACGCTCATGTTGCCGTACTTGAAGAGCGGACCGTAACTGTAGATGGAGCGATAGAGCTCACGCCGGATGCGGTCGTCCTGGTTGCTAGGCGGCAGCACCTCGATGTTGTTGATCACCTTCTCGACGCCCTCGATGTGCTTCACCGAATTCTCGGCGTCGGACTTCGTCACCGCTTGCACGACCTGGCCGTTGAGCGTCACGGTCCTTCCGTTGATGCCGAAGGTGAGGTTGTCGAAGACGTTGTAGTGGGGCAGCATGATGAGCTCATGCCGTACCTCGCGAATCAGCCGGTCCTGACTTTCAGGACTAAGCGTCTCGTTGGCAGACATCGACTGGTCCTGGGTTCCGCTCTGCTGCGCCTGAGAGTTAGTGGCATTCTGGGGTAAAGGCGCCGCACCGGCAAGAGTGGCACAAGCGATACTGCCCACAAACAGAACTAAACAAAGCTGGAAGTTGTGCATCTCTCCTCCTGGCCAAGTGGGTAGAACTTTACCTCATTTGTTAGCGAAGATGTGAACTGCAGGCGGGTTGCTTCGGCGTTGAGAAGACTAGCGGCGCTACTTTAAGTGTATAATTTTTATAAATGCCACTTTAGGGGCAAGCTATTACACCACAGTTGTTCTACAGTAGCTCTCGAAGGTGCCCCCCGGTTGTCAGCCTTTAGCAAAAAAGTTTCACGAATCAACGTCGCCGTCTTGGGTTATGACCCGCTCCGTCTTGTGGGCCTCCGCGCAGTTCTGGAAGCCGAGGGCGAATTTGCGGTTCACAAAGTCGAACCCGAAAACCTGGCTCAACCCATGCCGGGAGAGGTTGTGCTCATCGGATCGCATGGTCTCGGGTCGGTGTTCGATGCCATCGCCGCGATTCGCAGCCTCCGGCCAGAGGTGAAGATGATCCTGACCAGCCCGTCGACCTCCGACGAAGCGATGCTGCGCGCCATCTCGGCCGGAGTGAAGGGCTATCTGGACGAAGCAGCTCCGGCGGAGGATTACAAGGAAGCTCTCCGGGTGGTGAAGTCGGGTTCTATCTGGGCGCCTCGCCGCATTCTCTCGAAATTCATCGACCGGGTGACGTCCAACCCGAGGGCCGCCACGCCCGATAATCTCAGCGAGCGCGAGCGGCAGGTGTTGGAGCTGCTGGTGGCCGGCCATACCAACAAAGAGATCGGCTTTGAGTTAGGTATTGAAGAGCGCACCGTCAAATTGCACATCAGCCGGTTGATGAAAAAGGCCGGGGTAGACAACCGCATTGCTCTTTCGGTACATGCCGTCACCAACCCTCTGTTCAATTGCAACTAGCGGATTTCGAGCGGACTGGGCCGCTAGAGTAACTGAGATTTAGGTTACTAAAGGGAAGTTCAGCAGTGTCCATTCGGACATCTAGCACTACCCTATCGTTACCTTGCAAAAAAGTGACCGTCGCGGCAGACTGTATTCACCTACCACAGAACCTGGGAGATAGGGCTGGAAACGGGTACGAGGGTCCCCGAATCCGGCCCTTCGTTTTTGTTGGTGAAGGAATGCGATGCCGCGGCTCCGGCCTTCGTTTGCGCTCCGCATGGCGTCACTAGAGAGTAACCTCTCGACCCGCGATCCCAGCGGTCTAACTCTCGAAACCGACATAAGATGAACTCGGCCTCCGATTCTCTCGACCGGGAGTGTGGTTATGAAGACGCTCGTTCTACTATCGACTTTGCTGATCGCTTGCGCCACGTATGCTTCCGACCAGCGCGAAGCCGACATTGATCGCCTGCAAACTTCCGGTGTCATCCTGACGCAGATCATGTCGGCGCCCGACCGCGGAATCCCCGACGCCATCATGGACGGCGCCAAGTGCATCGCGGTCGTGCCGTCGATGCTGAAGGCCAGCTTCATCTTCGGCGCGAACTATGGCAAAGGCGTAGCCACCTGCCGTACCGGAACGGGTTGGAGCGCGCCGGTGTTCTTCAAGATGGAAGGCGGTAGCTTTGGTTTCCAGGCGGGGGGACAGGCGAGCGATCTGGTGCTGATCATCCGCACCGCAGATGGCATGCAGTACCTGTTGTCGAGCAAGTTCAAGCTGGGCGGCGATGCGTCGGCCGCGGCAGGCCCTGTGGGGCGCGACGCACAAGCGATGACCGACCTGACGATGCGCGCGCAGATCTTGACCTACTCGCGGGCCCGGGGACTGTTTCTTGGAGTGTCGGTGAGCGGTGCTGTGGTTCATCAGGCAGATGGGGACACGCAGGCCTTTTACCGCAAGCCGCTGACGTTCCGTACGATTCTGAGCGGCGAGACTCCCGCTCCTCCGGAGGCCGAGTCGTTTCTGAAGACGGTGGAGAAGTACGCGCCCACGCCGCGTTCGCACGTGGCGGCGACGGCGTCTGCCACGCCGGCGGAGACGGCCACACCAGTGGAGACAGCCACACCTGCGACGAGCGCTACCGCGACGACTGCTGTCGCAACCGACGCAGCTCCGGCGGCCACGGCCTCAGCCGCGAGCGCAGCTCCGACAACATCTTCAGCTTCCAAGACGGAGGCAGCGGACACGACCGCCAATGCGGATCCCAGCGCAACTTCATCGGCGAACTCCGCCGATGATATGAGTGGGATGATGATGGCGCCGGAAGCTCAGCCTGCTCAGGCGCAGCCTGCAACGAATGCGGCACCAACTCAATCCCCGGCCGCAGCTCCTTACTCTTCCAGTAAGCCGACAGCGAACGAGGCACCTGCGCCAGCGACGTTGCCTCCAGGCAAGGGCGGGCAGTAGAAGCGAACCAATCCCGTCCAGGCAAAAGTTGGACGGCGCACTCTAAATGGGCAAGAACGAATCTGTGGCGTTCTGCATGGAGTACTCCGCAATTTCTTAAGCCGCCGACGGTCAAGTTGAGGGTTGACGCCACTTCCGTGGTCTTGACAGTCGAAAAGGTTTAGTCCCATATTGACGTTGAATAAAACTCATGCCCCTACTAGCAACTCTGTAATGACCGGTGCAGCCGGGCACGCGACTCGGCACACCTCTCATCGGTCCGGTTCTTAGGCCACAAACACAGGCACAATCACGAAATCGGCGAAACTGTGACTCGCTGTCGGCCCGCGCTTCGGCCCGTGCGCCCACTTGCCATTCCGCACAGACTAAAGCGCACTCAAATGCTACTTGCCCGCTCGAACTTTGCTCTAGAGCGGGAGAGTGATTGTTTGTCTTCGTTTGGACTAATTCGTTCGTGGGTCGCTGGCAAAAGGGCGGAGGCCAGCCTTCAGGCGGGGTGAAGTGATCTCGCAGTGCCTATAAGGGCGTTGCGGCAACCGCAACATTGCGAACCTAAGTCAAGAGAGGGGATATATGAAAACCAAAGCTTGCTTGTCAGTAGTTATGGTTTCTGTGCTTGCGCTGTTGCTTACATGCGGACGTATCGGCGTTCGCGCAAGACCAAGTCGCACAACAGCCCACCACCAGTTCCGTTCCCAATCTCATTCGCTATGGCGGAGTTCTCAAGGACGCCGACGGCGCTGTGCGTGCCTCCCAAACCGTGGGCGTTACCTTCGCCATCTACAAACAACAGGATGGCGGGGTCGCTCTCTGGACTGAAGTCTGCAACGTAACCACGGACGCTGCCGGACAATACAGCATCATGCTGGGCAGCACCAAGTCTGAAGGAATGCCCGCAGAATTGTTTTCTGAACACGAACAGCGCTTTCTGGGAGTGCAGGTTCAGGGCCAGCGCAGAGCAGGCGCGTGTGCTGCTGGTGAGCGTGCCCTACGCTTTCAAAGCGCATGAAGCTGAGACTCTGGGCGGATTGCCCGCGTCGGCATTTGTGCAAGCGAATCCCGGTGGCGTACCCGGGATTGCAGCCAAAGCATCGCCGAACGCCACTGCAAGTCTCTCCCAAGTCCGGGGGTGCCAGTGCGCCGACGAAGTCGCCTATCACGGGCTCGGGCACAAAAAATTTCGTCCCCATCTGGACAAGCAGTGACGCCCTGGGAAACTCGGCACTATATCAGATCGGTGGCAATGTGGGGCTTGGCACGACTACTCCGCAAGCAAAGCTAGACGTTGTGGCCGGTCCCACGAATAGTAACTACACGGGTGGTATTCGCGGGACGGGTCCAAATTACGGACTGTCAGGCTACGCAACGGCAAGCAGTGGCTTCACGACTGGTGTCTATGGCCGGGCCGACAGCGTCAACGGATATGGCGTGTGGGGAGAAAGCGTTAACTAGGTTGGAGTGGGTGGTATGGCCACCGCTGCCTCCGGCAGCCCTGCGTATGGCGTGTGGGGTGACAGTTTAAGCACCAGCGGGGTTGGCGTAGCTGGGTTCGCCGACGCCCTTTCCGGTGGCACGATCGGCGTGTATGGCGTGAGTGCCAGCACCGGCGGAGCGGGGTCTCGGAGTCGCAACCGCTACTTCCGGAACCACAAATGGCGTATCTGGCCAGAATGCCAGCACCAGCGGAGCCGGTGTCAATGGGAACGCCAGCGCTACCTCCGGCTACACAAGTGGCGTCATCGGTTCCAGCGCCAGCACCAGCGGCAGTGGCGTCAACGGGAGTGCTAGCGCCTCTACCGGCCACACAAATGGGGTGTACGGTCAGAGTGCCAGTGAAAACGGCATTGGGGTCTCCGGGAATGCTACCAACCCCGCGGCGACAGATTCCTATGGCGTCTATGGCGCGACCTCTAGCACTGGCTTCGGTGCAGGGGTTTTAGGCTACGCCCGGGCTACTTCCGGCAACGCTTTCGGTGTCTTCGGTGAATCCGATAGTCCAAGCGGGAATGCCATTTTCGGGCATGCGAGCGCGACTTACGGTAATCCAGTCGGAGTCGTAGGGTTCATCGAGAGCCCCAATGGTATAGCCGGTCAGTTTGTTGCTCATGCTGGATCTGGCCTTGTCCTGCAAGGCCTCTCGGGTAGCAACTACCAGCCAGGTTTTCGCAGTTGACGCCAGCGGCAACGGCTACTTTGGGGAAACCTCAACGTCACAGGCAATCTGACCAAAGGCAGCGGCTCGTTCAAGATCGACCATCCCGCTCGACCCGGCCAATAAGTACCTCTCTCATTCCTTCGTCGAGAGTCCCGACATGATGGACGTCTACAACGGAAATGTCACCACTGACAAACGCGGCCGGGCAACCGTGGCTCTGCCCGACTATTTCCAGGCCTTAAATCGCGACTTCCGCTATCAGCTCACCGTCATCGGCCAGTTTGCTCAGGCGATCGTCGCCAAGGAAATCAGAGACAACCATTTCATCATCAAGACGAACAAGCCTGGCGTAAAGGTGTCGTGGCAGGTGACCGGCATTCGCCAGGACGCCTACGCCAACGTCCACCGCATTCCGGTGGAAGAGCAAAAGGCAGACCAGGAGCGTGGCAAGTATCTCCATCCTGAGGTATTTGGGGCGGGTAGAGACAAGAGCATGAGTGCGCAGTTGCACTGAGACTCTTCGCTTGCGACGCCCGCAAAGGCGACGGACGCAATTGAAATCCAGCTGCCAAGGGCGTATCGCCATAGCTCAGGGCCGGGTGGCCCACACTTGCCTTCGGTTGGCAAATGTGGGAGTGGGAAGCAGTTCGGAGCGCGAGGGGTTGTGAGAGGAAGAATCGTAGTTCCCACATTTCCCAAAAGACGGGAAATGTGGGCCACCCATCCCCGGCGCTTGTACCGATTAGTAGATAGTGCCCGGTACTGCTGCGCGCGGACTTAGCTGGTCTGTCGCCGAAGTCGATGGATCACTCCCAACACTCCCGCGATCGTCAGCGTCAATGACGCCGGCTCCGGCACTTCGTCGATAGAAACTCCGGAGACGAAAGCCGTATGGTCTCCTGGCACTATGCCCCTGAACTCTAGCCTGTGCACTCCATCGGTTGCCACAGAGAACGGAACATTCTCAAGTTCAAAGGGAGTGAAACTCACCAGCGCCCAGGTCCCGATCACGTTGCCGTCGATAAGCGCTTGCACTGTCTGATTGCCGTCATTCCCATTGTCGTAGCGCGAGCCGACGTAGAAGCTCAGCATGTAGTTCACGCCGGCCGAAAATCCGTCAATGTCCTGATAGACGTCCGATCCTTCATTTTGCAGGAAAGCCGCCTGCGTGAACGGCAAGCCGGTGAAGTCCGGTGGATTGAACGGACTGTTCGGCGCGGTCAACCCATTGCCGCTGACCAGCAAGAAGGTCCAGCCAAACCCGGGCGTGTGATTGAAGTCCTGCTGCGGCGGATTGCTGTTGCAATCTCCACCGAACGATTGATACGAGTAGCCCAAGGGGCAGACGATGGGAATTGCGGAAAAGTCAGCGTTGGTAATTTGCAGCGGAGACGCGAGACCGAAGGTGCCCAAAAGAAGAAAACTCGAAACCCCAAGAAGGATGTGTTTCGCGGACATGTCTTCCTCCCTCGATTGGTTAGCTGACGGCCGTGCTTCGTGCCGCAATCGGCGGCTTGTGAAGGTGCCGGGAGTTTAAAGAGAAACCGCGAAATAATCAAGGGCCATATTTGTGGACGGCATGATTTGTCGTGGTCCAGATGCAAGCCATTCGACATCAGTGCGCTAAATGAACAGGGCACTGGCAATGCTGTCAACGAGCCGCGTCCTGATACGCAGCGAGCAACGCAGCGTCGTCGATCGCTTCCGGCGACAACAACCAAGCCGCTGGCACGGAAGCTCCCCTACCGGTTCCACCATCCAACGGCAAGGCAAGGGCGGGCAATAGATCGATCACATCATTCTCGAATTTGTCGAGTTCCGTGTTTGACACTGATTTTCTGCGGGTGCTACCGTCAACGTGCCCGCGATGCTCAATCGATTGCAATACGCACCGTTGGCCGTTCTGGTCAGGTCGTCGGTGTGTTGCCCCGTCCGGTGGCACGCGGATTCGGCATCCTGCTGGGACGGCTGATGTACTACTGCTATCCCCGGCTGCGGCGGGTGGGCCAGCGCAACCTCGAAATCGCCTTTCCCGAAAAATCGGCGCAGGAACGCCGCAAGATCCTGAAGGGCGTGTACACCTCGCTGGGCAGGCTGCTGGCCGAGTTCTGCCTCTTCCCCTATTACACGGTGCGCAACTCGTCGCAGGTCGCCGTCTATCAGGGCTTCGAAAATTTCGAGGCGGCTGAGCGCCGCGGGCTGGGCGTCCTGCTGCTCACCGCGCACTTCGGGGGATGGGAGGTCGGTTCTTTCTTTCACTCGCTTGCAGGGGCACTCGATCCGAATCGTCGTGCGGCCGCTGGACAATCCTTACGTCGACGATCTGGTCACGAGCTACCGGACGCAGCACGGCAATACGGTGGTGAACAAGCAGGACTTCGCTCGCGGACTGTTGCACGCCATGCGCAGGAACGAAACCGTGGGCGTTCTGATGGACACCAACATGACGCCTCCGCAGGGCGTGTTTGTGCCGTTCTTTGGAATCCTGGCCTGCACGGCCAGCGGCGTGGCGCGGGTGGCGCTGCACACCGGAGCGGCGGTGGTTCCGGCGTTCACCATCTGGGACCCGGAGCTGCGCAAGTATCGCGTGCAGTTCGATGCCGCGCTGGAGCTGGTCAATACCGGCGACAGCGAAGCTGACGCAATCGCCAACACGGCACTGTTCAATCGCGTGATCGAAGGCTATGTCCGCAAGTATCCCGACCAATGGCTGTGGGTGCATCGCCGCTGGAAGACGCGCCCTCCGGGCGAGCCTCCGCTGTACTAGACCGGCTCGCAGGCAATCGCCCACTCGTCTTCATCACGCTCTTCTTTTTGTCATCACGAGCGAAGCGAGGGATCTGTTCTTCGTTGACGGGCGACACTGTTCGCGCCGCCGGCGAGAGCAGATCCCTCGCTGCGCTCGTGATGACAACACATGAGCGGTACATGCAACAGACGGCACCAGCTTTAGCTGTCAGGCTTCCGCTTCTTTCCCGGCAGGCTCGCGGGATTTTCATGCGTCTTCTCGCGGAAGCGTGCCTTCATGCCGGCGGCAAGCGAGACGGCGTTCTCGCCAAACTTTTCGCGCAGGCGATCGGCGGCAGAGAGCGCCTGGTTCCACTTATCGTGCGCGCCCGCGCCTGACAAGCTCAACTGTTCGCTCTCGGTGTCGAAGTGCGAGGCATGAACGCCCAGCAGACGCACCGCTTCGCCCTTCCAGTTTTCGCGGAACAGCTCGCGGATCACGGCAAATACCTCCGAGTCCACCGTGGTCGGCTGGGGAACGGTTCGCGCCCGCGTGATGGTGTGGAAGTCGGAGGTGCGAAGCTTCAGTTGCAGGGTGCGGGCGGGCATCTGCTGCTCGCGCAAACGCCGGCACACCATCTCCGACAAGCGCGCCAGCATGGACTCCAGCACCTGCGCGTCGGCGGTATCGCGCGAGAACGTGTGCTCATGGCTGACCGACTTGGGGCCTTCCTCTTCGCCGATATCGGCGTCGAACCAGCCGCCCGCATCCACTCCGCGTGATTTGCCCGCCAGCGCCAATCCGATCGCGCCAAAGTTTTGCTTGAGCCAGCTTTCCTCTCGCGCCGCCAGGTCGCCCACTTTGCGGATTCCCTGCTCTTCCAGCCGCTTCTCCATCACTTTGCCGACGCCGGGAATCTTGCGAACGTCCAGCGGCGCGAGAAAGCTGGCCTCGCAGCCGGGCTGGATCCAAAGCACGCCGTTGGGCTTGGCCTGGTCGGAGCAGACCTTCGCGATGAGCCGCGATGTGCCAATGCCGATCGAGCAGTTCAACTGGGTATCGCTTTTGATCGCCAGGTGCAGCAGGTGCGCCGCGCGCAACGGCGGTCCATAGAGCCGCTCCGTGCCCGACATGTCGACATAGGCCTCGTCGATGGAGACCATCTCCAGCTTGGGCGAGAAACGGTTAAGGATTTTGTAAACTTTTTCCGAACAGTCACGGTAGCGTTCGGGATGGCCCGGCACGAAGATGGCGTGAGGACAGAGTTTTGCCGCGGTACGCAGCGGCATGGCGGAATGCACGCCGAACTTGCGTGCCTCGTAGGACGCGGCCGCCACCACCCCGCGCTCGTTGGCGGCTCCGCCGACCACCACCGCTTTGTGCTTCAGCGATGGGTCGTAGAGCTCTTCCACGGAGACGAAGAAGGCGTCCATGTCAACGTGGAAGATAGTTCGCGGCGGCGCATCCATGTTGCGAAGATTTTATCGATGTGAGTTAACATTCTGCCACTTCGAATATCGACGTGAGGGCACTATGAACCGAGCCGGCATCGTTCTCCTGGGCCTCCTGCTTTGCGACTGGGTCACTGATGGCACAGCAGGCGACCTCCTCGTCCGTCGACATGCAGCAACTGCAACAGGAAGTCGAGCAGTTTGACCTCTTCGCTGCAGGCCATGCGCTCCGAGGTGCAGGCCTGCCGGGACGAGATCCACAGCTTGCGGACGGAGCTGGAAAGCGCCAAGGCGGCTGCGCAAGCAGGCGGCTCGACCGGCGATGCCGATACGGCGCACGCCCTGGCTGATCTACGCGAAGATGAGAACGTCACCGAGTCACGCGTGGCCACGCTCTACCAGACCAAGGTCGAGAGTGGATCGAAGTATCGCGTTCGACTGTCGGGCCTGGCGCTGTTCAACACCTTCGTGAATCGTGGAACGGTCAACACCATCAGCGTTCCCAACCTCGCCCTACCGACTCCGCCTGGGCAGCCCGGGGGAAACGTTGGCGCGACCTTCCGCCAGACGTTGTTCACCTTGCAGGCTTTCGGACCGGAGGTCGGCGGAGCCCGCACCAGCGCCTCGGTGCAGTTCGACTTCTACGGAGGCTTCACCCGCACCCTGGACGGTTACGTTCTCGGCCTGGCGCACCTGCGCACCGCCGATATCTCGTTCGATTGGAGCAAGTGGTCGCTGCGCTTCGCCCAGGACAAGCCGTTCATTTCGCCGCTGTCGCCCACAACCCTGGCGGCGATCGGCACGCCGGAGTTCGCTTACTCGGGCGACCTCTGGACCTGGACGCCGCAAATCGTTGCCGAGCGCACCTGGGAGTTGTCGGAGAAGGTGAAGCCGCACTTGCAGTTTGGGGTTCTCGATCCCTTCGACGGAGAAGCGCCGGCCAGCTTCTACCTGCGCGCGCCGGAAGCGGGCGAGTTGTCGCGTACGCCTGGCATTGCCGCCCGGCAGAGTTGGGACTTCCCGATCGGGAAGCAAGTCGCTACCGTGGGCTACGGAGGCTACTTTGCGCGCCAGAACTACGGCTATGACCGCGTGATCGACGCCTGGGCCGCCACCCTCGATTGGACCCTCCCCTTCGGGGAACGCTGGGCGTTGTCCGGCGAACTGCACCGAGGGCTCGGTTTGGGGGGCATGTGGGGCGCAATTGGTACTAGCGTCGTCTATACACCGAGCGGAGAATAACCCGTATGCTAGCGTTATCGGCGTGAACACCGTAGGGGGATGGTCGCAGCTTAAGTTCAAGCCGGCGTCGAAGTGGGAGGTGAATGGCGCGTTCGGCGAGGAGAGCCCGTTTGCTGCCGACCTGCTGCGAAACGGCGATCCTAATTATCAGCCGGTGCTGCGCAATTGGACGACAATGGTTAACGTGATCGATCGCCCGCGCTCCAATCTGCTGCTTTCGCTCGAGTACCGCCATCTGAACACCGTGCTCTTCAGCGGGCAGACGCGTACCGCCGAACACATTAATCTGGGTGTAGGAGTGGCGTTTTGATGAAGAGCCGGCTGGTATTGGTGCTGCTGCTCGCGAACTGCATTGCGTGGGCTCAGCCGGAGACCGTGTCGGGAAAAGTGATCATCCAGCAAAACGGAAAACCCGCTCGCTCGGCCGCGGGTGCGGTGGTTTGGCTGACGCCGACCAAGGGCGAAGCGCCCAAGCCGCCGGAAAAGGTGTTCCGGCTCGTCCAGAAGAACAAGCATTTTTCCCCGCACCTGCTGGTGGTGCCGATTGGGTCCGCCGTGCTCTTTCCTAACGAGGACCCGTTCTTTCACAACGTGTTTTCGGTGTACGAGGGAACGCGCTTCGATTTAGGCCTGTACGAGAGCGGCTCGTCCAAAGAGGTACGCTTTACCCGGCCGGGACCGTCCTACATCTTCTGCAACATTCATCCCGAGATGAGCGCCGTCATCATGGTGATGACCACGCCGTACTACGCGACCACGAATGCGGCGGGCGACTACGCCATCGACAGCGTACCGCCGGGAGAGTACGAGTTTTCGGTCTGGTATGAAAGTGCGCAGCCCGAGCAGTTGAAACAGTTGCAACACCGGGTAACGGTTTCCACGGCCAACGCGCGCCTCGATCCCGTAACCGTGCTGGCCGCGCCCAGCCTGGCGGTAAATCACAAGAACAAGTACGGCCAGGATTACGAAAAACAGCCGCCTTATCCGATTCACTAGGCGGGCTTAGCTGACCATCTCCAGCTCATCGGCGTTCACCTCGACCGAGAAGCTCTTCATGATGGCCTCGACCGTAAGCACGACGCGCACCTTGGTAAGCTCTTTGACGAGGATGCCGATTTTTCCGGCAAAACGCGCCGCTAGTGATGCGGGCCTTCTGTCCGACAACCAGGAAGGGATGAGGCCGGCTGTTGCGCTCAGCCAGTCCAGCACGCAGCGACTGCGATCTCCTCATCGTCGAGAATCGACGGATTGCGGGTCGGCCCCACGACCGACAGCACTCCGGGAACACTCAGTGCCTTGAAGTAGAGCTTCGGCTCCAGCCGGGCAAACACATAGCCGGGAAAGAGTGGCTGTTCGACCTGAGCGCGCACGCCGTTCTTCCAGCTTCGCGATTGCCGAACCAGAGGCAGGAAATAATCGACGGAGCGGCACTCGAACTGCCGGGCTACCGCCTTCTCGTGTCGAGGGATGGTGTAATACGCGAGCCAGCGAACGGCTTCAGCATGGTTTAGCGGAACACAGCCAGAAAACTCCCCGCCGCCTTGGTTGTCCCGCTTCGGTTCTCCTAACATGCAATGCACTCCCATTCGCGACGAGCCGCGGTTCGGCAGCTCACAGCCGGCTCACCCACGCGAGCTGGAATGGGTTCCCTAACGCGCCGGGACAGGGCAACGACTCACTACGCATCTGACGCAAGTGGCTGCTTGCTCTGAGTACAACGATTGCTTACGGGAGGAACTTGACTGAGTTGGAGGGTAAGCCGGATTTCAGCGGTAAGTCAAGCTGATTGCAGCTGATTGCAGCACGAAACATGGGTGGTTGTTTCGAAAAAGAAAAGTTGCGGGAAGAATTTTCACGCAGACAGGTACTTACTCCAACCGTCTGGACGGCGAGTCAATTCTCATTACAGATTCCGGCGGAGGTCATCTAAAAAACGGTCCGGAGTCGGCCAGAAAAAGCCGGCACGAGGCCGGCTCTTCCAGAAACCCACGGGTGGCTACTTAAGGCTCTTCACATAGGTGGCAACTGCAGTCGCCTGATCCGGAGTCAAACCGGAAACGGCCTTTGCGTGCGGGGCCTTCTTGCCGGTAGCGCCCTTGGTCAGAAGGTCGGCAATCTGGGCTTCGCTCAGGGACGTTCCCTTAACGGCAGGACCGATTTTGCCGGCCCCATCCGGACCATGGCAGGCGGCGCACTTGGTTTTGTAAATGGCTGCGCCGTCTTCGGCGGCCCAGGCAACGCACGACATCGAAAGCAGTGCGATAACGGTCAGTACTACGATGATGCTACGTTTCATGAACAGTGGTCTCCTTATGAAAAATTGTCCTCGTGCCGGTCAGGTGCTCGCGTGACTGGCATAGCGCAAGAGCGCGTTGCTCGGTTCGCCATCGCAATACCGCCCTTCCCGAGGATCGTCGAACATCGGCAACGACTTTCGGTCGTGGTCGCGAACGGTCGTGGAGCTTGATCTCCCCGACACTCTACCCGGACTGCGTGATTCACCGGGCGGGTTGACTGCGACTGTCTATGGTTTCCTGTTCTGTAATCGAGGGTCTGTGATTGCGGTCATAGGGCGTGGTGACGTGAGTTCGGTAACTCGATGCGGAACTTACAGTACGACGATTGCTGAATCGCGGTATCGCCGCTGACGAATCGGAGAGAGCGACGCGGTGTAAAATACGCGCGTTCTTCTAATCTACGATCGCGAGGATTCCTATGTCAGAGCACATTCCGTCCCACGCTCCCGGCATGTTTGCCTGGATCGAGCTGGCGACCAGTGACCAGGCGGGCGCCAAGAAGTTCTACACTTCCCTGTTCGGATGGACAGCCGACGATAGCCCGATGGGTCCCGATGCGTTTTACACGATGTTCCGCCTGGGAGGAAGAGCCATCGGTGGCGGTTACGCGCTGATGCCTGACCAGGTGGCGATGAAAATTCCGCCGAATTGGCTGGTGTACGTGGCAGTCGCGGACGCTAACGCCACCGTTAAGAAAGCAGCCCAACTGGGCGGCACCGTTCTGAAAGATGCTTTCGACGTGATGGATTACGGACGCATGGCCGTCCTGATGGATCCGACAGGTGCAGTATTCGCCGTGTGGCAGGCCAAGCAGAACCCTGGCATGGGAGTGGTTGGAGCCGAGGGCAGCTTCTCGTGGGCCGATCTCAATACCGACGACCCGCAGCGCGCCGCCGAGTTTTACTCCCAGCTGTTCGGATGGCACCCGGAAAAAGGTGAGGATGATCCGGACGGAGGCTATCTCCACATCAAGAACGGCGAACATTTCATTGGGGGAATTCCTCCGGCGCGGCCGCGCCAACCGGGGGAGCCGCCGCATTGGCTCATCTACTTCCATACGTCCGACTGCGACGCCCTGACCAACAAAGCCAAATCGCTGGGAGCGAACGTCTACTTCGGCCCGACAACGTTGGAGAATGTCGGCCGCTTCTCGATCCTGGCCGATCCGCAGGGCGCGGTGTTCTCGCTGTTCCAGCCCATGCGGCGGGGATAGCCGACCACTGCTGGTCGTGGTAAAGCAACCGCGAATTCACGCCGATGAACGCGGATCAGAGAGTTCACCTCGAGTTTCTTCTGATCCGCGAAATCCGCGACCATCCGCGGTTTAAGTTTTTCACGTCGTCCGCCAGAACCAATCGCTATTGCATCCCGTATAACCCTTTGTACCTGACTGCGCGGAATGGGCCGCGGGTACTGTCTTCCTGATCCTTATGGTGTTGCGCGATCTCATCCGCGACGTTTTTCACACCCTGTGGGGCCACAAACTGCGTACCGCCCTGACCATGTTTGGCATTGCGTGGGGAGTCATCTCCATCGTGCTGATGGTCGCGGCGGGCGAGGGATTACGGGAAGGACAGGCGAAGGTCGCGCAGAATTTCGGCAAGGACGTGATGATCATATTCGCGGGCCGGACCAGTCTTCAGGCGGGAGGGGCCCGCGCAGGGCGGCGCATCGAGTTTCTAGACACTGATATCGGGCAGATAGCCAAGCAATCGCCCGACTGCCAGTGGGTCCTGCCGGAAGTCGGCCAGAAAGATGTCCGCATTCACAGTAACTACAACGCGAGCGCGCAGATGGTTGCCGGCTCGTTTCCTCCGTTTGCCGAAGTGCGCTCCGTCGAAGTCGGCGAAGGACGCTTCTACAACTGGGACGATGTGGCCGATGGCCGTCGTGTCGCGTTCCTGGGCACGGAAGTGCGCAAGCAGTTATTTGCCGGCCGCAATGCAATCGGTGAGAACGTCTACCTCGATGACATTCCTTACAAGGTCATCGGCGTAATGAAGGCCAAGGACCAGGACTCCAGCTACGACGGCTTCGACGTCAACAAGATCTTCATCCCGTACACGGCCATTCATAGTGATTTTCCCAACAAGCCTCCGGCCAAGCCGCACGGGCTCGATCGCCTGCTGGTGACGCCGAAGTCGGTCGGGCAGCACACCGCGTGCAAGGACGAAGTCATCGCCGCGCTGGCGCAGGTTTACAACTTCGATCGTCACGACAAGGAAGCGGCCAATGTCTGGGACACTATCGAAGAGGCGCAGGCCTTTGAAACCATGACCAACGGAATGAAGGCGTTCCTCGGCGCCGTCGGCTTTACCACGCTGTTTCTGGGCGGACTGGGCGTGATGAACGTCATGTTAGTCGCGGTGCGCGAACGCACCCGCGAGATCGGTGTGCGCAAGGCGGTAGGGGCGCAGTCGCGAAGCATCATGATGCAGTTCTTTGTGGAAACCATCATCGTCGTACTGGTCAGCGGCGGCGTGGGAATGGCAATCTCCTTCGGCTTCTGCGCTCTCTTCAACCTGATGCCGATGCCGCAATACTTCGCGGGATTGCAGCCGACCTGGCAGTCGGCGCTGCTGTCCGTCGGCCTGCTGGGAACGGTGGCAATCCTGGCGGCGATGTATCCGGCGCAACAGGCAGCGCGCATCGATCCGATTGAGGCGCTGCGCTACGAGGCTGGAGGGTAGGGGTTATGTACTAAAATGGGTGTATAGGTGTTTATATACTTAGGTGTGCAGGTGCTGAATGGAAGAAGCCGTTCGTTGGAACATCAAAGTTTCGAAGGAGACCGACCTTACTCTGCGCACATTTCTTGGTGCGCAGGGGATGAAAAAAGGTGACCTCTCGAAGTTCATCGAAGAGGCCGTGCGCTGGCGCGTGTTTCATCGCACGGTGCACGACATCAGGCTACGAAACGCCGGTGTTGATCCCGGGCATGTGCAGAGCGTCATCGACGATGCGCTCCGCGAGGTTCGCGCCGAACGCGGTGGCAAAGGGAAGGGCCGGAAAGGCTGATGCGCGTGGTGCTCGATACCAACATTCTTGTCTCGGCGCTGATTTCCCCGTCAGGCCATGCCGCAGCGATTTATGACGCATGGGAGGATGGCAAGTTTACGCTCATAAGTTGCGCCGACCATCTCGAAGAAATACGGGCCACGCTGCAAAAACCACGGGTGGCCGAATTGATAGAGCCGCACAAAGCCGGACGACTGGTAAATCAGGTCAGGAGACTATCTGAACAAATCGAATCGTTGCCGCGGGTGAGGCGCTCGCCCGATGCGAGCGACGACTACCTGCTTGCGCTTTCAGAGGCGGGCCAGGCCGACTACCTGGTGACGGGCGACAAAGGCGGTTTGCTGTCGCTCCGCCGTCACAAGGCGACACAGATCATCACCGCGACGGAATTTGTCCGGGTTCTTGGGTGATCTGGATGCGTGCCCTCGCCATCAGCGGCGAAATCCTGCGGGAAGCCTGGATCGCACTGCGTCGTGGCCGCACCCGCAGCTTGCTCACCATGCTGGGAATCGTGTGGGGCATTGTGGCGGTTACACTGCTCATTGCCTATGGCAGCGGCTTTCGGCATGTCCTGGTGCACGCCTTTGAAGCCTTCGGCAAAAGCGCAGTCACCTGCTGGCCCGAGCAGACCAGCGAGCAGCCCGGGGGCCAGCGCGCCGGCAAGAAGGTGAGATTTGAACTCGCCGACCTTGAAGCCGTGAGAGCACAGGCTACTCTGGTGAAGCATGCCTGCCTGGAGGCGGTGAAGTTCCTTCCTATCGCCTACGGCGACCGCCTGGCGAATACCGCCATCCGCGGCGTGTGTCCCGAGTACGGCGAGATGCGCAACGAGGTTCCTGCCGAGGGCCGCTGGATCAGCGCCAGCGATGAAGTCGAAAAACGGCGCGTCGCTTTTATCGGCGGACGTGTGAAGCAGCAGCTGTTCAGTGGACGTAATGCCGTCGGCGAGACCGTGCAAATCGCCGGTGTGCGCTTTACCGTCATCGGCATCATGGATCGCAAGCTGCAAATGTCGAACTACTTTACCAGCGACGACCGCTCGGTGTTCATTCCGTTCTCGGCGGCGGGCGACATCTGGAACACGCGCTATCCGCAAGTGCTGATCTTCGAGCCGGTGGCGCCGCAGTTCGAGAAGAAGGCAGAAGCGCAGGTGCTCGCTGCTGTGGCCGAACGACAGCAATTCTCCCCTACTGACAAGAAGGCGATCCAGATGTTCGGCCGCGAGGAGTTTCGCCCTGTCATCGATGGGTTGACGATCGGTCTACAGGTGCTGTTGCTGTTCATCGGCGCACTGACGCTCGGTATCGGCGGCGTGGGCGTAATGAACATCATGCTGGTCTCCGTGGATGAGCGCATCCGCGAGATTGGACTGCGGCGGGCGCTCGGTGCGCGAAAATGGCATATCCGGCTGCAATTCCTCGCCGAGACCATGATGCTGATGCTGCTGGGCGGCGTCATCGGCATTGGCCTCTCGTACCTGCTGTCGGCTGTGCTGCCGACGCTGCCCATGCTGGGACCGCTGTTCGAAGACACCTCCGGCGCGGGCGACATTCACCTGCGCATTTCCGCCATGGCGGTGATGGGCTCGGCGGCCGTCCTGCTGCTCGTGGGAGTCATCAGCGGAATGGTGCCCGCCCTGCGCGCCTCGAGGCTCGATCCGGTGGAGGCGCTGCGGTACGAATAGGGGTTAGCGAATTTCGTACAGATAAGCGTCGTCGATGTAAGTGCCCCCGATTTGAGTATTGCCTAAGCGAGTGCCTTCCACGGATGCCTTCTGACCGAACACTGTACGAAGCGCCTGATAGAAAGGGTGCTTGGGACTGATGAGCTGAATTCGCCGGAGTTGAGGGTTATTTCCCGGAATGCTCTTTGTCACCTCTGCCAATTCGGTGTAGGCATTCTTTGGACCCACTACATCAAGTCTAGGAGTTGCAATCATCAAACGCCACTCGTCCGTTTCGGGCTCAAACAACCAGAAGACCCCATTGAAAGGGAACTGGTTAGTATTGCGGAGCGCCCGCCACAACGAAGTCCCGAAATCAATGTCCGGCGCAGTCAAAGCTTCCAGGTATGCCATGTCACCACTTCCGTCGTATCCACTCTAGTACGCCCGATCCAGGCTCTGTCGCAGCATCGAAGAGAGCCCTCGCCGACGACTCGTCAACGATCTCGTAACGCTTACTATCATCCCAATCCTTGACGGTGTCCCAATTGATCGCAAGTTTGCCGTCAAGCTTCATGTCGGCTTGCAATTGGTCCCAAAGCGCCGTGTTCAGCTCAAACAGCTTGGTCAGATGGTGAACGTACATCCGGTTTACGAACTCCTTGTCAGGGAAGTCGTGCTCCTTCACGGCACCCGCCAAGCATGATTTTAGCGCGCACTCCACTGCCAGGCCGACGAGATAATAAGCCCCCGTCCACATTCGCTCTCGCAGGAGCGCCTGTGCTTCTTGGAGCCTCTCCTCCGAGAGTCGGCGCAATTTGTCTCGGTTTAGTCTCGCAATCGGCATTGGAACGCCTTATTGTAGCGAATGCTTGAATCCCGGTTCTCCGGAGCGCCCTATGAAACATCTCTTGTTTCGCCTGCTTATTCTTGCCGTCGTGTGTACGAACGCTCTCGTTCTCTGCGCGCAGCTCCCCTCGCCCACGCTGCTGGTGCTCAACAAGGACGACAACACGCTGGTTATTATCGATCCGGCCACGAACAAGATCGTGGGCCGTGCGCCTACGGGCAACGCTCCGCATGAAGTGGCGGCGTCGAGCGACGGCCGCTTCGCATATGTCACCAACTACGGCCCGTTCCAGCCGGACGAGCCGGGAAATACTCTGTCCGTCATCGATCTCAGTACACGCAAAGAGACACGCATCGACATCAGCCCGCTACGGCGACCGCACGGCATCGAATTCGCCGCCGGCGAGGTCTATTTCACAGCCGAGCTGAACAAGGCCATCGCGCGACTCGACCCGCAAAGCCTCAAAGTCGACTGGCTGCTCGGTACCGGACAAAACCGCACTCACATGATCGTGCTGGCGAAGGGGCTGAAGACCATCTTCACGGCGAACACCCAGTCCAACAGCGTCAACATAATCGAGCGAACCTCAGGGCCGGAAGAGTGGACGGAGACGGTTGTTCCGGTTGGCAAGGGCTCCGAGGGCTGCGACCTTTCGCCTGACGGCAAAGAGTTCTGGGTGGCGAATGCCGGCGATGGGACAGTAAGCGTGATCGATGTCGCCGCGAAGAAAGTGGTGCAGACGCTTGACGTTGGAACCAAGCACTCGAACCGGCTGAAGTTCACGCCCGACGGCAAGCTCGTTCTGATCTCGGACATTGGAAGCGGCGACCTGGTGGTGATCGATGCAAGCTCGCGCAAGGTGGTCAAGCGCGTGAAACTGGGCAAATCAGCCGCCGGCATTTTGATCGTCCCCAACGGCTCGCGCGCTTACGTGGCCCTGACCGCCGATGGCAAGGTCGCCATCGTTGATCTCAAGACTCTCAGCAAGACGGGAGACATCGCCACCGGCCGCGGCCCTGACGGCATGGCTTGGGCGGCAGGTAAATAAGTTTCTAAACTGAGGTACGCAACGGCGACAGGAAGTTGTCCTTACCCGATGTTGTACTTTTGGGTCGCTCCATTCAGCGTGTAGTGTCCTCGGTCGCTGGCCGTGCCGTCGGCCTTCCAGACGCCAAAGAATGCTTCGCTGTTGGAACCGTCGGCCGGTCCCTTCCAAGGCTCGTCGCAAGCCGCGAACATAACGGTCTTCACATTGTTGGACGACGCCCAACTCGTTATGGCTGCGTAATGCCACTGGGCGTTCGTCGGATTCGCGAGGAATGCGGGCTGGTCCGCTTGCGAGCCCTGGGTTGGCCAACCAGTCTCACCAATGCGGATTTCAAGCCCCACGCCCTGGTTCGAGAACGCTTTCTTCAACCCGGATAGTTGATTCGTCATGCTGGCCGTCACTACCTGGGTGAAGGACGACTGGGTTGGGTTCTGGCCTATCTTGCTCGCGATGTCCTTGTCGAAATAGGCGTACATGTTGGCGTAGACATGACTTTCGCAAGCCGCCATCAGCGCCAGCAGCTTTTGCCGCATGGGTGCGTAGTTCGGACTGGTATTGTCAACGCCGCCGAGCACGCCCCATTGCTGGCGCGTGGTGATGGGCAGGTTCGCCGCCGTCAGCGGAGAACGCTGCTGTTTCGCGTAATTGATGAGGTCGATGATGGCCTGCGTCGAGTTCGGTCCCCAAAGGCACTCGTTCCCGATAACCAGCTCTACGACATTGTTATGGCTCTTGGCCTGCTGGATGGCGTAATCGATCTCGGTTTTCGTCCACTCGACATTGATGGAGTCGCCCTGGGAGTTCGCGCCCTGCTGATAACAACCCGCCGATACTCTCAGACCGACGCTGGCCGCAGCTTCGATGTTCAGACGGTTCGCATCCTGGATGTTCGGCTTGCCCTGCCATACGAACGTGCCTTGGCCGTAGGTCGTGATCAGTTTGAAGTGCTGCGCGATCGGCTTCAGCAGCTGGATTACCTGATCCAGCGTGTAGACGTTGTAGAAGACCGGCCCATCACCAACCCACGGACCGACGTAGGGCTCAAACGCGACACCAAAGATGCTCATGTTTTCCTTTGCGGATCGGCATTCGCCAGGAATGGCCGCCAATCAAGAGAATCAGCAGACCGGGAGATGCACAAGCATGATGCCGTTTCGAGCGCGTCGAGTCTATCCCACGTAGGTGCCTGACGATGACTCGTTCACAAATGATCGTGCCCGACGCTCCGGTGTTACTTCGCCTGTATACCCATGGCCGGATACAGCTCGGTGGGATACATCAATGCTCCGCCCTTGACGACGGTATCAATCTTGCGAATGTCGCTGATGTTCGCGGTCGGGTCGCCATTGACCAATACGAGATCCGCTAGCTTCCCCGGAGCGATCGAGCCGAGTTCGCCGTCTTTCTTCATAATCCTCGCCGCTGTGTAGGTCGCCATGCGCAGCACCTCGGGAGCGGGAATGCCGGCCTGGTTGTAAATCTCAAGCTCGCGGTGCAGCGAATATCCCATCTGCATATCGGTGCCGGCCACAACTGTGATGTTGTTGTCATAGAGCTTCTTCACCATACGCACCATGTTGGCGTACGACGCGCGATAGAGCTGGTCGGTCGCTGCATCAGGAGTTGGCAAGGCCTCGGCCGCCAGCTTGGAGCTGCGTTGCGCCTGCAGTGGCAGCCGGTCGAAGATGGTGACGTCTGCCGCTGCCACATGGCCTGGCCGGTCAACATAAGTCGCTTCCCAGACAGCCATGGTGGGATCGATCACCGTGTGGTGTTGCTTCAGCAGCTCGATAAACTGATTCACCTGCGCTGAGTTCAGATCGATTCCGGCGGCGCGCTTGCCCGGCTCAATGAAGCGTGCGGGCGTCCGAGTCTCCTTCACATCGCCCATGAAGTTTAGAAAGACGAAGTTCATGTGCTGGATCTCGTCCGCGCCATCGAGCACGAACTGTGAAGCGATCATGCCGGCGGGCACGTGTCCGCTGACGCGCAGTCCACGCTTATGCGCCTCCTCAATGATGACAGGCACCAGCTCCGGCTTGACCGAGCTGTAAATCTTAATCTGCACATAACCGAGGTCGGCGTAATGGTCAACCCGCTGCCGCGCCTCTTCCGGAGTTGCCGCCAACACTTTGATGGGACCTTCATACGGTCCGGGGCCGTCGATGAATCCCGCGAGAACAATGCGCGGCCCCACCTGCTCACCCGCCTCTATGTGCTTCTTCAGCTTTCCGAGGTCCTCAATCGAATTGCCTAAATCTCGAATGGTCGTGATGCCGGCGGCGACGTCGAGAAACGCGTTGTCGGCGGAAAGGTGTTGGTGCATGTCCCAGAGGCCCGGGAGCAGCATCTTGCCGCCGCCGTCGATAACCTGCGCGCTCGAAGGAGTCGGCTGACCTTGTTCCGCCCCGACTGATGCAATACGTTCGCCATGCACCGTCACGCGCTGCTTCGGCAGGACCTTGGCGTTGATGGAGTCAAAGACCGCGACATTCGTGATGACGACGTCGCCGGTGGGATGATGGATGAGCTGCTTCGCAAGACTTGCGGCGCGCGCGTTCTGAACTTCGTCCTGAACTTTGAGAAGCGCCTCCTGGCTGCTCTCAAAGCCTTGCCGCATAAAGCCCGACGTGCCGTCGATGGCGGCGACGGCATCGTGCTGGTCGTCGAGCCAGAGGTATACGGGCGCGAAGCTGAGCCCCTCAATTGCGTAAAGCGTAGCAGTCACTTTCTTGCCGCCGGGTTCCAACGGAACGGTCTGCAACGTCGTAATGCTGGCTTCGCCTCCGGGCAGCAGCGGCAGCTTGCCGCCGTTCTTCAGCAGCGCCTGGGCCAACCAGTACCCACTCGCCGGACCGGCATCGAGCCCGACGAAGAAGCGTCCGGCGGCATCTTTCTCGTGTCCGTCTTCGGCCTGGTTCTTCCACGCAGCGACGCCGTCATTCAGAGTGAACGTCTCGTTGACCGCGTTCTTCATGTAATCGTTGCCATGCGTCTCTTCCGAGGTCACGATGCCGCGATTGTCGAAGCGATACGTGGAATAGGTCTTCGGCCCACGTCCACGATCGTTGAACTGAAAGAACTCGTGCACCGCGCCATCCGGCGTTGTCCACACCGCATCCTGGCCCGCGGGGACTTTGTCGATCAGCAACATCCATACGGTCGCATCTTTCGGTATGTCGGCCGGCATCTGGGGCAAAGGCGACTCCCCTTGCTGTGCGAACGCGATGGCTGTGAGAACGGCGGGAAGCAGGAGGGCGAGCGAGCGTCTGAAAAGGTTCATAGTTTTCTACGGTTACATACGGGGTGACCGGCGAGATCGTTCCCCGTCAACTGGAGGCACGGGTACGTCGCCTCACCAGATGGTTTGCAATAGTGCCGATTGCCGTAGCCTCTCGTCGGCTGTCACCAATGGGAGAGCCTCAACGATTGATGTGGCCGCAATCAGCCTGTCGGCCGGATCTCGGGAAACCTCGTCAGCAAGAGTGGGTATCTAGAGGAATCAGCGCAGGCTCTCCCACTCGTCAGAAGCAGCCGCCGGTTCGATCAGATCACCAACCACCTTTGCCCTGCCAGGCATGTAACCAAAAATATCGTCGTCGAGTGGCTCGGCGGGCACCACCTTCACAACTGGCTTACCGTGCTTGGTTACGATCACGGGCTCGCGGGTTAAATTCACTTTGTCCATCACTGCCAGGCACATCGTTTTGAACTCCGCGGCGGGCATGCGCTTCACTGCGTCCCTCCTCAGAAACAACCATAGTCACTATACGATGGCCATAAACTACCCGCCAAGCACTACCCCTACCGGGCTGCCCACATCGGCACTCAGCTTCTGGGCGGCCGAGGCCTGATGCGCAGCGATCTCCAGGTATCCCGAGCTGCCGATAATGGCGAAGTATTCACCTTCGGCTGCTTCGGCGTAGGACTTGCACAGGCGAGTGATCGTTTCCCCCGAGACCAGGATGCTGACCGGCGGCACGCTGGCCGCGAACAGCTCGGGCGCCTCCTGCTCGCCGATGTTGGTTATAAGGTTTCCAAACTTATCAACTTTCAGCACCACGCCGCGCAGGCTGTTGTCGCCGATGCGTTCCACCGTCGGCAGAGGCAGGCGAACGTGGTCGGTGATCTCGGGACCAAACTCCGCCGGGCCGATGCCCTTGCTCAGCCAACCTGCGACGGCGGCGAAAACATCGCGGCCATGGAAGGTCTGGCTCACCGGGCTGAGGAAATACCGCTCCGCCGTAATGTGCCGCACCGTGAACTTGGGCTCGCGCGCTTCGATCATGGAGAGTACTCCGTTGTCGGGAGCGACGAAGACATAGTTCTCCGTCTCGGCAAGGATAGGCCGGCGCTCGCTGCCCACTCCCGGATCAACGACGATGACGTGCGCGGTGCGGGGCGGAAAGAAGCGATACGCCTGCGCGATAGTCCATGCGCCGTCGAGAATGTCATAAGACCCGACAGAGTGGCAGACGTCGACGATGCGCGTTGCCGGCTCGATGTTCAGCACCACGCCATGCATGATGCCGACAAAAGCGTCTTGCAATCCGAAGTCGGTGGTGAAGGTGACGATGCGCGGCTCAGCCATGCTGGCAAGCTAGCGGGTGCGAGCGAGGGGAGTCAAGGGCGGGTAGGTAAGAATCAATATTGCGTACTGGCACACGCTTCTCGTCGTTTCGGGAGTGCCCTCTAAAATCGCGGCCGCCTCACCCCGCCAGCCGTGCTTACCCCATTTCTGCTGCGCGGGCGGCTTCTTCGTACTCGCGCTCCGACTCGGCAGGAAATAAAACCCACAAGCTGTAGATCCCGAGCGCGGTTCCCAAGGGGAAGTTGAACAGCGCCAGGAACGACAGGACCAGCGTCAGCATGCGCCCCCAGGGTTCGCGTCGCAGCAGTCCATAGCCCGCGGCAAACCCCGCAACCGCCTTGATCAGAATGGTAAGGCCAATCACCCCCAGGAGTGTGGTCAGAAACTCGCCAGGGAAATCGGAACCGGCTTGTCCCGACTGTTGTATGTGCGGGATCAACTCAGTGGCGACCATAAGCAAAACCAAGCCGGCAACCACGTTGAAGGCGGAGAGTGCCAGCCACAAAATACCCACCAGGCGGACGTGCTCCTGCACGCGGTTGGGGGAGGAGCGTGCCATTACCAGCCCGTCGGAAAACCGCCTACCACATCGCGGGCAAAATCGCTGCTCCGGCTGCAGGGCGGTACCGCATCGATCGCAGAACATGAAAACCTCCTCGAGGTCGGAAATCCCTGCTGGTGATACGGAGCAGCGGACGGAGTTGTTTCAAAAGAAGCTCTCAGCTCTCAGCTATCAGCTGTCAGTTCAAACCACATCATCGGGTGGCGAACGGTTAGACAACAGCGTCGACACCACCCTCTCGCCAACAGGCGTCCAAGGAACGCACGCAGGCCGTCAGCAGCCCGACAACCAAGGACTGACGGCTGATAGCTGATAGCTGACGGCTGATAGCTGAACTTCCGTCTGGCCATCGACCACTGCCATCACGGTTCCACCCCTCCGGTGGTGGTGCGGTCGACCATGGGTTCGGGCGTAATGAGCGTCGGAGTAGCGGGAGCGCGCCGGCGTAGCAACTCCAGCGGCAGGTCGGAGCGGGTGACCCACAGGCCGAGGAGCGTTGCCGTCAGCCAGGTGAGACCCATCAGGCCAATGGCGAGCAGGTCAGCAGCGCGAGTGCCGTTGATGCGCACCACGCGCGAAACTCCATAGGCGGATGCGCCTGCGAAGAGTGCGGTTGCGAATACCTTGCCTAGCTCGCTCCACGGCAGCCCGCGTAAGCGAACCAGGTCGGAGCGCTGCAACAGCCAGGCCAGCGTCACGGTGTGCATGAGAATGCCGACGTCAGACGCCATGGCCAGCCCGGTCACTCCAAAGTTGCGGAACAGCGCGGCATAGACAGGCAGCGACGCAACCGTGACGACGGTACTCGCGACCATGGGGGTAAGCGTGTTGCCGGCCGCGTAGAAGCCGCGCGCATACAGCGCCTGCGCCGACCATAGTGCGAGTGACAGCGAGAACCACGCGAAGTACACCGATGTGGAAAGTGAGTCGCTGAAGGTGAATCGGCCGCGCCGGAACGCGATGTCGACGAAGGGCAGCGCCGCCGGAATCATCAGTGCCGTTGACAGCATGGCGGCAGCGGCGATGCGGTACACCGATTTATTGACGCTGTCGGCGAAGTCGGCCCGGCGGCCCTCGCCAAACAGCTTGGCAAAGAACGGCATCGAGGCCTGCCCGGCCGCCTGCCCGAGAATCGAGATGGGCAACGCAAACAGCCGCTTGGCGTAGTTGAGGCGCGTGATGTCGCCAGCGCCGCCGGAAGCGAAGTAACGCAGGATCCAGTCGTCGGCCGAAACCAGCGACACGCCCAGCATCAGCGGAATGCTGAGCCGCACCCATTCGCGAAACTCCGGGTTGCGCCAGTTGAAGTTCCAGCGATAGCGCAGTCCGGAGTTGAACGCGCCGATGGCGTTAATGAGGAATGGACCAACGAACGAGCCGGCCAGCGCTCCATAGGCCAGAGCAGCGATCCCGAAGCGGTGCGCGCCGACCAATCCCCCCAGGATGATGAACGCTCCGTAGAACACCGGGCTCAGCGCGGGATAGAGAAACATCCGCCGCGACAACAGCACCGCCGAAACTACGCCGCCGGCGTAGAAGAAGATCTGTCCGGGCAGCAGGATGCGGGTCAGGTAGACGCAGAGCTGCATCTGCTCGGCCGTGAAGTGAGGAAACATCCAGCGCTCAAACTGCGGAGTGAAGATCTCCACCAGAATGGTGCCGAAGATCATCACCACGGTCATGATGGTGATGGTGGAGTTGAATGCCTCTTGCGCTTCGGCGTCACGCTTCTGCGAGATCTGCCGGGCGTAGATGGAGATGAACGTGATAGAGGCGGTGCCGCCAGCCAGCACATAGAACAGGAAATCGGGCAGGGTGAAGGCAGCGACGTAGGCGTCGGTCTTCGGTCCGGCGCCGAAGGCCCAGGCGACGTACATCTCGCGCAGGTACCCGATGGCGCGGCCCAGCATGACAGAAGCCATCAGCAGCAGAGTGGCGGAAAAGGCACTGTGCTGATGCGAGGGCCGAAGGTTGCGCAACAAGCGCGACGATAGCCGCTCAGGCCTCGCGCCCGGAGAAATGAAGTCCGCCATGAATCTGCGATTCTACGGTATGGGCGGGCAAGGTTTGGTGCTGAGTGCGGTTCGCCCGTCCGCTCATTCGAAAACCGCGAATCAGTGGGCGCCCGCGTGTGGAGATTTCCAGCGGCTCTTTGCGAAAAAAGAAACCCGGAGCGGGGTTATGCTCCGGGCTTCTCTGGGTAAGAGGCTGGTTTATCGGAGGGGGACAACCACCTCTTGCGGCGCGCAAGTCTCATTGCCGGCCAACGCTTGCTCCTCCTCCAGCCTGGACTCGCGCAGTTGCATACCCCTGGAGGTCGGCCTTGCAAACCTGGTACAGGAGTAGCAATCTTCGTACTGGCGTTCACCTTTCGGCTGAGACCCGTTGGCGGACGCCAGAAGTAAGTGCAAGCCCAGTGCCAAGCCGAAGTGCGGCATTCGACCAGCCGAGTGCATCTCGTCTTAACCCCATAATTTCAGCTGCTTGGAACCTGTACTTGAGGGGTTGAATTAATCCGGCGTGTGAAAGAATGCCCCGCGAACTATCGGAACGGTTAGCAGACACTATCTTTTCGAGTTGGAGCGTGGACGTGCTCACGCGACGAGGCTGAACGTTGGCCGCGCTCATGGACATCGTCTAAGCTAATGGTATGTCCGCCGCTGTGGAGCAAGCGCTGGAGTTGATCCGCAATCGTCCCGACTCCATCGACAAAGCGCTGGCCCTGTTACAGAACACCGTGTACTCCTTCAGCATGAAAGTCTGCGGCCACCCCGAGGACGCGGAAGACACCATGCAGGAGGTGCTGCTCAAGTCGATTCCGCATCTACCGAAGTTTGAGAGCTCGCGCGCGCTGGCGGTGTGGTTGTATAAAGTCGCTCGCAATCGCTGCATCAGCAACCGGCGCGGCGACAAGAATTCCGCGACGAAAAACATCTCGCTCGACGAGCTGATGCCCGACGGCCGGGAGCTGGCCGAACTGCTAAGTAACGCGCCCGGGCCCGAGTCGGTCGCGTTGCGTCGCGAAACCGCCGAACATCTGAGGCAGGCTGTGCTGGCCATACCTCCGGCGTACCGCATGGTGCTGGTTCTGCACGACATGGAAGAGCTGACCACTGATGAGGTTGCGCAGATTACGGGGTTGCGCCCGGGCACGGTGCGGGTTCGCCTGCATCGGGCGCGATTGCTGGTTCGCCGCTACCTGGCCGAGGTTGCCAAGGGGGATGTGCCGGGGGCCTTCCGGTTGCAGGCAGCGGCTGCTGTTGAAGCGCGCGAGCCGCTATGCCGCAGCCTCTTCGCCGCGCTCTCCGATTACATGGATGGAGTTGTTGACGATGCGGTATGTACCGAGATGGACCGCCACATCGATGAATGCAAGCCGTGCCAGGCGTTTCTCGCCAGCCTGAAGCAGGCGGTGGAACAGTGCCGCTCGTATCAGCCACGCTGCCGGCCGCATCGCGCCGAGGAGCTGCGCCGCGACCTGGTAACCAAATATCGGCAGGCAGTCAGCGCGCTGGAAACGAAGCGGGCAGTGCTGCGAGGGTAGACTTTCGCCGCGCATAGATGCGTCCGGCGTTCCTCTTGCGTTGGTGCGGTGTCGGCTAACCTCTTTGTCCTCAGCTTGTTCCCATTCCCATTCCGGGAATGCTCGCACCCAACCAAAAAATCCCTGTAACGGTATCACGCGTCACTGCGTTTCTTCCTGTGGCCCGATGTAATGGGCTGTTAAGCCCTCGGCCACACGGAGAACGCAATGATATCTGCCAGCGTCACGCTTACTCGGCCCCAAGGCACGCATCGTCAATTTGTAGCCACCAGCGGTACCGGCCACCATATGCTTCTCGACGACGCCGCCGGCAACACGGGCGCGAAACCAATCGAGTTCGTCGCCATCGCACTTGCCGGATGCACCGCCTTTGACGTCATCAGCATTCTGCGCAAGAAGCGCCAGCAGGTCACCGGCTACGAAGTCACGGTCGAAGCTGACCAGGCTGCGACGCCGCCGCAGGTCTTCACTGTCGTTCGCATACACCACGTCATCACCGGGGTTGATGTTTTGCCGGAGGCGGTGGAAGACGCGATTCGGCTGTCGGAGGAAAAGTATTGCTCGGTGGGTGCGATGGTACAGAAAAGCGCCGAACTACAAACCTCGTTTGAAATTGTGCCGGTCATGGAAGCCGCCCTGGTCGAGGCGTGAGGATGGCCGCGTCGCATACACCGCCGCGTTGGGCGGCGACAAGTTCAGCGCGGCAAAGGGCAGCGTTCGTTCTGCCGCAGCTTGCTTTGCTGGCGATGGTCGTCGCCTTTGCGTGCTCGCTCGCCTCAGCCCAGACCATAACTCCGCTGACTCTGCCGCAAGCCGTCAGCATGGCGCTGGAGAAGAATCCGCTGCACCAGGCCGCGATGGCTGACCTGCGAATCGGGAGCGCTGCGGTGCGCGAGGCGCGCGCGCCGCTCATGCCGAAGATTACCTTTACGGAAAGCGCGATGCGCGGTAACGATCCGGTATTTGTGTTTGGCTCTCGCCTGCGCCAGCAGAACTTCACCCTGGCCGACTTTGCGTTGAACCAGCTCAACACGCCGACGCCCATCAGCAACTTCTCCAGCCGCTTCTCCGGTCAGTGGAGCCTATTCGACGGATTGCAAAGCTGGTACGGCGTCAGTCGCGCCAAGTACATGAAGCAGGCGGCGGAGCAGCAGCTCGACCGCAGCGACCAGGAGTTGGTGTATCAGGCGGTCCAGGCATACTACGGCACTCTGCTCGCGCAGCGGCAGGTGCAAGTGGCGGAGGCGGGGCTGGAGACAGCACAGGCGATCGAGGCCAGCAGCCGCGCGCGCGTGGAAAGCGGAATGGTGGTGGAGTCGGACCTGCTGAGCGCGCAGGTGGCGACGGCATCGCGCAAGCAAGAGCTCATCGCAGCGCAGAACGCATTTTCGCTGGCGCGCACACAACTCGCGCTGGCGATCGGCGTCTCGTCCGACAGCTTATTCGAACCGCAGGAAGCCCTTGCCGACCGCACCTTCTCGCCGCCCTCGGTTGCCGAGTTGGAAACCGTTGCCATCGAAAAGCGTCCTGACTTGAAGCACGTGGAATCGGAGCGCAGCGCGCAGGCGAAAAACATCTCGATGGCGAAGGGGGCGTTCGCGCCGCGGCTGAACGTCTACGGCTCGTGGGAGACGGACAGTCCCACGCCAGGATGGAATGGCGGCAACAACTGGATCGCCGGCGCGGAGTTGCAGTTTGACCTCTTCGACGGCGACAGCAAGCGGGCCAATCTCGCGATGCAGAAAGCCATGCAGGAGAAGGCAACCGCCATGCGCGACAGTTTTCGCGATCAGATACGGCTCCAGGTACGCAAGGCCTATTACGACTACGACGCGGCGCGGCAACAGGTGGGCGTGGCGCGCAGCGCTGTCGCACAGGCAGAAGAGAGTCTGCGCATTAATCAGAACCGCTACGACGGCGGATTGACGACGATCTCGGATCTGCTGCGAGTACAAGAGGCCACTCAGCGCGCCAAGGTGGATTACTGGGACGCCGTCTACCGCGTGCAAACCAGTTATGCCGGCGTGGAGCTGGCGACAGGAACCCTCAGCCCGAGCTCTCCGGTGGTGACGCAATGAGAGACGTGGACATTTGCCAGAGCTCGGGTAGTGCGGCCCTTCAGGCTCGCGTCATGGCGACTGTTGTTGATCAGAGCCGGGCTTCAGCCCGGCGGCACTCCGTGTCGTACGAAAGGCAGACGTCTCGCGGGCTAAAGCCCGCTCAGGATATCGGGGTACCGGGACGCGGGCCTGAAGGCCCGCTCTACCCGAGATTTGTCGCTCTCATCGCGATGGTCACCGTCGTTTTCCTCACAGCGTGTTCAAGTCGAAAATCGACACCCGCTTCCGCCCCGGAGACGATCTCCGGCGTCGCTCTGTTCACTGCACAGCGCACGGCAGTCCCCGACTACATCGAGGCCACGGGCACGGTGCGGGCGGCGCAGTCGGCCCAGCTCGCCAGCCAGGTGATGGGAACCATCACCCGCGTCAACGTGCATGAAGGCGATGCGGTTCGTCGCGGGCAGGTGCTCATCACGATTGACGAAGCCCAGCCACGCGCCGCTTACCAGAGCGCGACGGCGGGATTGCAGGCCTCGCAGCAGGCCATCGCGGCGGCCGATGCCGACTATGCGCTGGCCGAGTCGACCATGCAGCGTTACCAGATGCTGTATGACAAGAAGTCGGTGAGCCCGCATGAATACGACGAAGTGAAAGCGAAGCTGGCAGCGGCCAAGGCGCGTCGCGATGCCGCCCACGCCAACAGCGTCCAGGCGGAAGCTGGGGTTGCCGAGGCCAACACTGCAGTTGGCTTTACGAAGATCCGCGCTCCCTTCGATGGTTTAGTTATTGCGAAACTAACTGATGCTGGAGGGATGGCCGCGCCGGGAGTTCCGCTGCTGGTCGTCGAAGACCCCAGCCACTTCCGGCTCGAAGCCAACGTTGACGAGAGCCAGATCGGTGTGGTCAGGCTGGGCGCAAGCGTTCCCGTGGTGCTCGACTCGCTCGGCGGGCAGATGCTTACCGGCAAGGTGGTGCAGATTGTGCCTGCGGCTGATGCGGCGAGCCGGACCTTCACAGTGAAGATCGACCTTCCGGCCGATTCGCAATCGGGGTCCCCATCGCGTGCCGGGGTTGCGCGTGATGGGGTGGAGATTCGCTCGGGATTGTTTGGCCGGGCGCGTTTCCCGCGCGGCGAGCGCGAATCGATTCTGGTTCCGCAGACGGCGCTGCTTCATCGTGGACAGCTCGACGCAGTCTACGTCGTGGGCAAGGACGAGATCGCCGCCTTGCGTTACGTCACGCTAGGCAAGCCTAACGGCAACGATATTGAAGTGCTCTCGGGACTCGACAGTGGCGAGCGCATTGTCGCACAGCCTGCCGAGCGCGAGCTGGCCGGCAAGCGTGTGGGGGCGCAATGATGGCTGAAATGCCTCAGGGGCTAAAGCCCGCTAGAATTTTCGATCGCGTGGACGCTGGCCTGAAGGCCAGCTCTACCCGTTCTGACGCTGGCCTAAAGGCCAGCTCTACCTGTCCTGTGAGTATAGCTGAAGGCGTGCCCCTTCAAAGACACCTTACGAGATCGCTCCATGTCTGAGCCGAAGACTCCGCTGCGCATTGCCGGGCTGGTAGCGCGCACCTTCATCAACTCCAAGCTGACACCGCTGTTCATCGCCGGCGCGCTGCTGGCCGGCGCGTTTGCCATACTCATGACGCCGCGCGAAGAAGAGCCGCAGATTGTTGTGCCGATGCTCGACGTGATGGTGAGCATGCCCGGCGCTTCGCCGGCCGAGGTGCAGGAGCGCGCGACCATTCCGATGGAGCGGCTGCTGCGCGAAGTGCCCGGCGTGGAGTATGTCTACTCGATTTCGCAGCCCGGCATGAGCATGCTGGTCGTCCGCTTCTACGTGGGCACCAAAGAAGAGGACGCGATCGTCAAGACCTACAACAAGCTGTACTCCAACTTCGATCGCATTCCGCAAGGAGTTTCGCAACCTCTTATCAAGGTGCGCTCCATCGATGATGTGCCCATCCTCGCGCTGACGCTCTGGGGCGAACATTACGACAGCTATCGGCTGCGGCAGATCGCGGGTGAACTGGAGCACCAACTCAAGGACATCGACGATGTCTCGGAGACCAAGATCATCGGCGGACTGCCGCGGCAGGTGCGGGTTGTGCTCGACACACAGCGGCTTGCCGCCTATGGCATGACGGCCGGCGCCGTCGCTGCGCAACTTCAGGAGGCCAACGCCCGCAGTCTCTCCGGCAGCTTCGCCCAGGACAATCAGGAGTTCCAGGTCGAAGCCGGGCGATTCCTCGGCAAGGCGGATGATCTAAGGCAGGTCGTGGTCGGCGTCTATCAGGGCAAGCCGGTTTATCTGCGTGATGTAGCCGCTGAAATCGTCGATGGCCCGGAGGAGCCGCAGGATTACGTTCTTTACGCCAATGCTGCCGGGGCTGCGAAATCCGGACCGCGCGGCGAATACCCGGCGGTGACCATCACGCTGGCGAAACGCAAAGGCACCAACGCAACCATCATCAGCGAGAAGGCACTCGATAAAGTCGCGCAGCTTCGCGGCTACCTGCTGCCGCAGGACTTGAACGTCACCGTTACGCGCAACTACGGCGAGACCGCCAAGGACAAGTCCGACGAACTGCTCAAGCACTTGTTACTGGCCACGCTTTCGGTCACGCTGTTGATCGCGCTCGCGCTCGGCTGGCGGGAGTCGGGGGTGGTGTTGATTGCCATCCCGGTCACGCTGGCGCTCACGCTGTTCATCTTCTACCTCTTCGGCTACACGCTGAACCGGGTCACGCTGTTCGCGCTGATCTTCTCCATCGGCATTCTGGTCGACGATGCGATTGTCGTGGTCGAGAACGTGGTGCGGCATTTCCGCTTACCGTCGAGTCGAGGACGCCCGCTCTCCGAGGTTGCCGTCGAAGCGGTCGATGAGGTTGGCAATCCGACGATACTCGCGACGTTCGCTGTCATCGCGGCCATCCTGCCGATGGCCTTCGTCCGCGGCCTGATGGGCCCGTACATGCGGCCGATCCCGGTCGGCGCATCGGCGGCGATGTTGTTCTCATTGATCGTCGCGTTCGTGGTGTCGCCCTGGGCTGCACTGCGGCTGCTCAGGCATTACGCCTCCGGCGACGGTCACAAGCACGAGGCCGAGGGCTGGACCACGCGCGTGTACCGGCGAATCATGAACCCGCTGATTGAGAGTGCAGGCAGGCGCTGGATATTTCTCGGCGGTGTTGTTGTTCTGCTGCTGCTCGCCTGCTCGCTGGTGGCTTTCAAGCTGGTCAAGGTGAAGATGCTGCCCTTCGACAACAAGAGCGAGTTCCAGGTGATCGTCGACATGCCTAACGGTGCCACACTGGAGCAGACCACGCGAGTGGCGCAGGAACTAGGGCAATACCTCGGACAGCAGCCTGAAGTCGAGAACTATCAGGTGTATGCCGGCACCTCGGGTCCTTACAACTTCAACGGGCTGGTGCGGCATTACTTCCTGCGGCACGGCGCGAACCAGGCCGACATTCAGGTGAACCTGTTGAACCGCCACGAGCGCAGCGTGCAGAGCCACGACATCGCCAAGCGCGTGCGCCCTGAGTTGGTCGCGATCGGCAATCGCTACGGCGCGCGCATAAAAGTCGCCGAAGTGCCGCCCGGGCCTCCGGTACTGGAGACGTTAGTCGCGGAGGTGTATGGCCCCAACTACCAGGAGCAGATCGCGCTCGCCCAGAAAATCAAGCACGTCTTTCAGACCACGCCCGGGGTGGTTGACGTGGACTGGTACGTAGAAGACCCGCAGACGAAGTATGACCTCAAAGTCGATCTCGATAAGGCGGCGCTGCATGGGATTGCAGCCGCCGACATAAGCAAAACCCTCCAGATCGGTCTGGACGGCACAAACGCCGGGCTGCTGCATGTTCCCAACTCGCGCGAGGACGTGCCTATTCGCGTGCAACTCAGCCGCGCCGACCGCTCCAGCATTGAGTCGCTACAACAATTGCGATTGCCGAGTGGAGTCCCACTCTCTGGGCCAACGACGGGCGCAGAAGGATGGGGCACCCGCGGGCAGGTCTCGATCGGCGAGCTGACCGACGTCGAGAAAAAGACGATCGATACGACGCTGTATCGGAAGAACCTGCTTCCCGTTGTTTATGTGCTCGGGGATGTAGCGGGCGAGGAAGAGAGCCCGGTGTATGCGATCGAGAAGATGAACCAGGCGATTGACGAATTGCGTGGGCCCGGCGGCTACAAGATCAAGGTCTACAACGCCGTCCTGCCGACGGACACTACCCGTCTTTCGATGAAGTGGGACGGCGAGTGGCACATCACCATTGAAGTGTTTCGCGATCTTGGGCTGGCGTTCGCCGCGGTGCTGGTGCTGATCTATGTCCTCGTCGTCGGCTGGTTCCGCTCGTTCGTTACTCCGCTGGTGATCATGGCGCCGATTCCGCTGACGCTGGTCGGCATCCTGCCGGCGCACGCGCTGATGGGCGCGTTCTTCACGGCGACTTCGATGATCGGCTTCATCGCGGGCGCGGGAATCATCGTGCGCAATTCGATCATCCTGGTCGATTTCATCGAACTGCGCCGCACGCAAGGCATGCCGCTGGAACAAGCGGTGGTCGATGCCGGGGCGGTGCGCTTCCGTCCCATGCTGCTGACCGCCGCGGCGGTCGTGGTCGGCGCCAGCGTGATCCTCTTCGATCCCGATTTTTCAAGGCCTGGCAATTTCGCTGATGGCGGGCGAGGTGGCTTCGACCCTACTCTCGCGCATGGCGGTGCCGGTGCTCTACTACATCGTGGAAAAACACAAGAGGCACGCAACCGGAGGCGACTCCGCTGCGGTACCTTCCGAGGAGGCTTACGTATGACAATCGAACGTGGTTTGCGGCTGATGGCGGGAGCGTTAGTTTTGCTCTCGCTCACTCTGGGACACTGGGTGAGTCCATATTGGTATTTATTTACCGCATTCGTCGGGCTGAACCTGTTGCAGTCGGCCTTCACCAACTGGTGCCCGGGCATGTGGATGCTGGCCAAGGCAGGATTCAAGTCAAGCGACGAGGTGGCGCGTGCGCAGATGGCGCGCTGAGCGGATAATAGAAGTATGCCTGTGATGGGATTTCACTTGCCGGATTGGGCGTGGATAATTCTGTTTGCCGCAGCCTACATCGTGCTTACGCAGTGGGTACTGCCGAAGCTCGGTGTTTCCACTTGACGCTCCGCAGCGCGGCCGGTCTGGCCGCGAAAGGGCAAGAGTTGTGCGCTGCCGGGAGCGAAAGAGGACGCGCGGCGCGAGTCGTAGATTTCCAAGATCAGATTTTTGATCGATGAGCCGTGTGGGGATTGTGCCGTCGCTACGCGACTCTGGGATCTTTCAGGTACGCTACCCAGCACTACGCCTGCGGCTCCGTGCTGGGCTAGACTATTTCGCGCCAACGGCGCTGCCTTCGTCGCTAGCGGCGCTGCTTCGTCCCGAGTGGCGCTGGCCTGTCGCTAGTGATGTTTGATCCATGAAGACAAGCCCCATCTTCTCACTCTGCGATAATCGTCTCGCGCGACCATCCTTCCTGATACGATTCACGAGCGGCAATACAAAGCTACGCGCTCTTGAGCACCGCCCCGGGAAACTCGCGAGTCAATTCCGATGACGAATCGAACCACCTGGAACAAACGTATACGGCGGGCAGAAGATCTGCTCGACCGGAACCCGTCGAGTTCACAGGTGCTCGCGTTTTATGGACACGTACTCGCTCTACAACAGCAGATGGCGCAAAGCCTAGAATCGCCAGCATCCCCTCAGCCTGCGAATGACGTTTCCCTGCTCGAGCAACTCGATGTGGAGCTTGCCATGCGGTGGCTGCCGGCGTTGCTGAGGATCGTGCAGAAGGAGGGAACGGCCAAGCTGGCTGAGGAGGCGAAGCGAATCAGTAGTGCCGGAGAGGCGAACCAGCGACAGATCCTGATCGAGTTTTTGCGTGACGGTCAGCCCGCGTCTTATGCGCCATCGTCTTTCTTCGCTCGCGCTCTCTTTCAGACGCACGCAGACTTCCTCGCTTCGCGGCTTACCGTGCCGGTGGGGTACCCTGGGTCCTCGTGTCCAATTTGCGGCAGCGCGCCTCAGTTGGCGGTGCTGCGTCCCGAAGGCGATGGGGGCAAGCGTCATCTGGCCTGCTCGCTTTGTCTTACGGAATGGGAATACCGGCGCATCGTTTGTCCGGTGTGCGACGAAGTGGACCCCTTCAAACTCCCACGATATTCGCCGGACGATCCGATAGCAGTTCGCGTCGATGCCTGCGACACCTGCAAGGCTTACCTGAAATCGTTTGACATGACGGTGGATGGTCTCATGGTTCCTGAGGTAGACGAGATGGCAACCGTCGCGCTGGATCTGTGGGCGGCCGAGCATGGCTACCACAAAATTCAGCTAAATCTGCTGGGATTCTGACCCGCATTGTCCAAATGAAGGCCTCCTAAACCACCGTCATTTTTCGCATTGACCACTCTCGTTTCGAAGGTGTAGGCTCCTATCGATTTACTCACGATGTGGGTTCGTGGCCGCAGCCGGAAGGCTGGCGACATGATGAATCGAACACTACTCACAAGTTCCGCTGCCTTAGCCGGAGCTGTTCTGCGCGTCCTTTCGCGCTTCTCATCCTGCACGTTTGCTTGTCCCAATGGTTCTCCCAGGAGGTCTGACCCATGGATGCGTCTAGACGAGCATTCTTCAAGACTGGCATAGCTGGTGCGGTCGGCATCACGGTTTTCGGCTTCGATGCCCAGCCGATCCTGGCGCAGGCCGATAGCCTGAAAATCTCGCGCACCACGGAAACGCGCAGCACTTGCCCATATTGCGCGGTGAGCTGCGGCGTCATCATCCACACCATTGGCGACAAGGCCAAGAACGTAACGCCCCAGGTAGTACACGTTGAGGGCGATCCCGGATCACCCGATCAATCGCGGCACGCTGTGTCCCAAGGGCGCGTCGCTTACAGCAGGACATCCAGAACGAGCGGCGTCTGTTGAAGCCGCAGGTGCGGCGTCCCGGCTCCGACCATTGGGAGGACATCTCCTGGAACCAGGCCATCGACGAGATCGCGCGTGTGGACCAAGAAGACGCGCGACGCGACCTTCATCGAGACCGACGCCAAGGGCAACACGGTGAATCGGCTGCGAGACGGTCGCATTCACCGGCGGCTGCACCGATACCAATGAGTTCAATTACCTCGTCGTGAAAACGATGCGGAGCATGGGGGTGGTGCGCCTGGAAAACCAGGCGCGGGTTTGACACGGCCCCACGGTCTCAAGTTTGGGACCAACTTTCGGACGCGGGGCCATGACCAATGGCTGGATCGACATCAAGAACACCGACATGATGTTGATCATGGGCGGTAATCCGGCCGAAAACCATCCCTGCGGTTTCAAGTGGGCGGTCGAAGCCAAGCGCAATCGCGACGCCAAGATGATCGTGATCGATCCGCGCTTCACCCGCACGGCGTCGCAAGCCGATCTCTTCTGCCAGATTCGCGCCGGCAGCGATATCGCCTTTCTCGGCGGCGTTATCAATTATGCGATCCAGAACAATCGTGTCGCCCACGAATATCTGGTGAACTACACCAACGCCGCTTTCATTATCAAGGATGGATTCAAGCTTCCCGAAGACGGACTGTTCTCCGGCTTCGATCCTCGAAACCAAGACCTACGACAAGGCCACCTGGAATTATCAGGAGGGCGGCAACGAGACCGGCAAGGTTGTGCCCGTCGCGCTGACCACGACGGAGAGCGGCCCTAAGAGCGGACAGGCGCAGGGAAGCACTCCATCGGCATCCGGGGGAAGCGATGCGAAGAGTTCCCCGAAGGGCACGGCCATCAGGCAGCAGGCCCAGCCGGAGCCAAGGGCCCCGGTGGCCCTCCATCCCTCGCCCCCGAACGTCGCCTACGATCTGTCACTGCAGCATCCGCGCTGCGTCTACCAGCTCCTGAAGCAGCAGTACTCGCGCTACACGCCGGAGATGGTGGAGCGCATCACCGGTATTCCTCAGGCGCAGTTCCTGAAGGCTGCCGACATGTTCACGTCCATCCGCAAGGATGGAGACATGAAGAAGGTGGCGACGGTCATCTACGCCGTCGGCTGGACGCAGCACACGTTCGGAACGCAGATCATCCGTACCGCTGCGATGCTGCAACTGCTGATGGGCAACGTCGGGCGCGCCGGCGGCGGCGTGAATGCACTGCGCGGGCACTCCAACATTCAGGGTGCGACCGACATGGCCGGGATCTTCGACATTCTTCCCGGCTATCTCGAAGATGCCGGCTCCAGCCGACAAGGACCTGAAAACCTATCTGGAACGCGTGACGCCCAAGCCATCCAAACCTGGCGAGTGGGAGTCGTTCAATTATTGGTCGAACACGCCGAAGTTCACGGTTTCGTTCCTGAAGGCGCTGTACGGACCTGCGGCGACCAAGGAAAACGATTTCGCGTTCAACTACCTGCCCAAGATCGATCGCAAGTATTCCTGGGTGGAAAACTGGAACGACATGTACGAGGGCAACGTGAAGGGGTTTTTTGCCTTCGGCATGAATGGCGTGATGATCGGTCCCGATTCCAAGAAGAATATCGACGCCTTGAAGAAGGCTGACTTCCTGGTGGTCTGCGAAATCTATCCCGATGAGACCAGCGCGTTCTGGGAGGCGCCGGGTACCACAGCCGGAGGAGATGAAGCAGATCAACACCACCGTCTATCGCCTGCCGGGCGCGGGCTTCGCCGAAAAAGACGGCACCATGGTCAACTCGGCGCGATGGCTGCAATGGAAGCACACAGCGCTTCCGCCGCCGGGACAATGCAGACTCGACCAGGACATCCTGGCGCAAATCTTCCTCAAGATTCGCGAGCTCTATAAGAAGGAGGGCGGCAAGTTCCCCGATCCTATCCTGAATGCGACGTGGACCTACACGATTCCTACCAGTCCGTCGTTGGCAGAGGTTGCGAAAGAGATTAACGGTAAGGCAATAGCTGATATCAGCGATGAGAAGACCAATCTCTCATTGAAGGCGGGGCAGCAATTGCCGGGCTTCGCCGCGTTGCGCGATGACGGCACGACTTCATCTGGCAACTGGCTCTATTGCGGGTCGTGGACCGAGGCCGGACCGCTGATGCAGCGGCGCGGTACGGAAGATCCTTCCGGCCTGGGTATTTATCCCAATTGGGGCTGGTCGTGGCCGATGAACCGGCGCGTGCTGTACAACCGCGCATCCTGCGATCTGACGGGTAAGCCGTACGATCCTTCACGCCGGCAGGTGTGGTGGAACGAGACGGCGCAGAAGTGGGTTGGCAATGACGTTCCCGACTTCAAGCCCGATTCCAAACCCAGTGACCACATGGGCCCGTTCATCATGAATCCGGAGGGCGTGGGGCGGATCTTTGTTCCTATTGGCGCCGTCACCGACGGGCCCTTCTCCGAACACTACGAGCCCATCGAGAGCCCGATTGCCAATCCTCTTCATCCCGAGCAGTCGAACAACCCGGTGGTGAAGAAGTTCACATACGCCACTCGACAAGTACGCCAAGCGCGATGAAGGTTACAACATCGTCTGCACCACCTACCGGCTTACCGAGCACTATCACTACTGGACCAAGAACAACCCCATGAATGTTGAGCTGGTGCCGGAGCCGTTCGTCGAGATACCGGCCGAGCTGGCCAACGAAATGGGCATTACCGGCGGCGAGAAAGTGAAGGTCAGCAGCATTCGCGCGGACTACATCGCCAAAGCAATGGTGACCAAACGCATCAAGCCCATGCAGGTGGACGGCAAGAAGCTCTATCAGATCGGCGTTCCGATCCACTGGGGCTTCAAAGGAATTTCCGAAAGCGAGGGCAGGACTTCTCTGATGCCAGCCAATCGCCTGACCCCAACCGTTATCGATCCCAACGCGTACACCCCGGAATTCAAAGGATTCCTGGTGAAGTTGGAGAAGGTCTAAAGGAGGGCACGAGATGAGTGATCGCGGAACACTTCGTATCCAGCAAATCTCGGCCCACCCGGGGCCGATAGCTGGCGAGGGCACACAGCGCCAGGACAAAGTCTGCAAGCTGATCGACACCACGACCTGCATCGGCTGCAAGGCGTGCGAAGTTGCCTGCGTGGAATGGAACGACATGCCGTTCCAAACAACGCACTTCGACAACACCTACCAGACCATGCCCGACACCGACTGGAACTACTGGAACCTCATCAAGTTCAATGAGGACCAGCACGAGGACGGCAGCTTCGCCTGGCTGATGCGCAAGCATCAGTGCATGCACTGCGCCGATCCTGGATGCCTGCGCGCCTGCCCGGCCGATGGCGCGATCGTGCAGTACTCCAACGGCATCGTCGACTTCAAACAGGAAAATTGCATTGGCTGCCGCTTCTGTATCTCCGGTTGTCCGTTCAATATTCCGAAGTTCAACGAAACCACCAAGAAGGTCTACAAGTGCACCCTATGCTCTGACAGAGTGGGAGCTGGCCTGGAGCCGGCGTGTATCAAGTCGTGTCCCACCGGCTGCCTGCACTTCGGCACCAAAGAGGACATGAAGTTCCTCGCCGAGAAACGCGCCACACAATTGCGTGATGTCTCCGGGTTCAAGGATGCCGGCGTGTACGATCCCGAATCGATCGGCGGCACCAGCGTCATCTACGTCCTGCACAACATCAACAAGCCCGAGGCGTACGGAGCGCTGCCCAAGAATCCCACGCATCCCGCTGGCGTTTACGGTGTGGAAGGACGTGTTCAAGCCGCTGGGGCTGTTTGCGGCTATGCTCGGATTTGTCGGCGTGGTGATGCACTACGTCTTCGAAGGCCCGCGCCGGACACAGCCAACTCCTCCGATTAAGAGGATCGATCCGCCACCAGCCGGTGGCGCAACATCAGGAGGAGATTAAATGGCGACCTCCGTTAACAGCTTCCAACACCGCCCCAACGCTATCGACCGCCTGGGCAAGACCGTAATTTACGCCGGCGAGCTGATGCGCCATCCGGTCTACACCCGTTTCCTGCACTGGATGGTCGGCATCTTCTTCTTCCTCGCCTTGCTGTCGGGATTCGGGATTTACCTGCCGTGGATCTTCCGCTTCTTCACTCCGTTATTTGGCGGCGGAGCCATGACGCGCTTCCTGCATCCATGGTTCGGCCTGGCGTTCGTGTTCTTCTTTGCGCTTCAGGCACTGAACTGGTGGCAGGTGATGACGTGGACTCCATCCGATTCGCATTGGATGAAGCACATCAAGGAGTACGTCACCCGCACCGATTCGGTGGAGTCGCCGGAGACGGGCTTCTTCAATGGCGGCCAGAAGCTGCAGTTCTGGGAGATCGTATGCGGCTGCATCGCCTACGTGATCACCGGATTCATCATGTGGTACCCCACCGTCTTCGGGCGGGTGCTGGTTTCGATCTCGTACGTGATCCACGATATTTCCGCGCTGATCATGTTGTTTGGGATCTTCTTCCACATCTATCTCAGCACCTTCGGCGAGCCGGGAACGATTCAGGCGATGACGCGGGGCACGGTGAGCGAAGCTTGGGCGTGGACGCATCATCCCGCGTGGTACAAAGCGCTGACAGGACGGGATGCACGAGAGGCTATGGCACAGGCAGAAAAATTTCCACCGTCGGGTGAACCTCCTACTCTGTAGGAGTTCTTGCAGCGAACTGGTTTTAGCCGAAACACCTAAGTTGGAACCGACTCATCCCGTTTTGGCGCTGTCTTCCGCCAGGGAGATTGCAAGCCGCCCGACTGTCCTGGCCAGCGCCATGAAGTCTTTCAAATGCGACGAAGAGGTTTCCTCCGACGCGCGCGCTTCCTCCTCCAGGTGATTCAGGGCGGCAGGCATGCGATCAGAGCTTGTGACCGTACTGCCTTCGAGCCGGCTCGCCATATCATCCAGGGTGGCTGATATCGCGTTATCAAATTCTGCCTGCGCGGCTACCACCCGCTGTGGAAGTTCGAAGCCGGGAAGCTCGAGCCGATATCGGATGGCAGCGCCGCGGAGCAGGAAAATCGCCCGCAGCTGCGGCTGCCATTCCTTGACTCGCTCGCGGAAAGCTAAATCAGCCGACCGCGAACGCCCAAACTCGAAGAGCACGCCATCGGCAAGAGCCCTCGTCTGGTCAAAGTTTGTGTTGATCGTCTGCGCTAAAGCGTAGGAGCGTCGGATGGCGTCTTTGCGATCACCCACGTCGGGCTCACGGGCAAGCTGCGCGAGTTTGCGAATGCCGGCAATAAACGATCGCCTCATATCGACGCCGGCGGGAGCTCCCCATAACTGGTCGAAGATGAGCCACATGGCGAGACAGCCCAACCAAAATTCCGACCACACGATCACGACCAGTGACCAGCGACGTCTCAAAGTTGAAACTCTGGAGATGAATGAAGTAGAACGCGACGGCAATCTGCACCCCGAAATACGAGATCCGAGGGCTCGCCGTCATGATCCATGCGGAAATCGCAGTCACGAAAGCGAACAGGACCGTGAACCCAACAATCGTATCGATATAGGGCAGGATGAAAATCTGTGCCCCCATTCCAAACACGAATCCGCCAACGATTGCGCCACCGAACCTAAGCACCTGCTTCTGACGTGAGGCCCCAATCGTAGTCAGGGCGGTGAAGACACAGGTTACTGCTGAGGTGCTAATCCCTGGCCAGTTGACCGACGTGTAGAACACATAGCACATCATCGCTGCCAGAGCACCTTTCACGCCGAATTGCAGATGCGCCGGATTGCTGAAGGCATCATGGGCGAAGAGCGGCGCCGCGGTTGGAGCCGTCTCTTCTTCGGGCTGAGGCGCCGGAGTTGCGAAGACCTGCGGGATTAGCGCAACCGTCTGTTCCAATTCGGCCAGTAGCGGCATGCCGGACGCTTCCGAATCCACCTGCTTGGAGGAACTTGGCGCCGGCGTCTGACGGTCGAGGAATTCGCTGCGGAGCTGGGCGACCTTATCGGCGAGTTCACCTGCCCTCTGCCGGTCTCGATCGTCGGGCCTGATCGCAAGCTGCGTGAGGCTCGACGTGGTATCCACCAGCGTGCCCACCAGCGAGATGACACCGCCCGCTTGTGCAACGTATGGCAGGTTGAATCCCGAACGCTCCGAGTAACGCCGCGCCAGCGACGTGCCCAGCATGGCGAAGCGATTGATCTGACGTTGCGCATTGGCGTTCACCGGCTCGCCGTTCGCATAGCAGCGAAGCACGCCCTCCACCGCCGCCAGCCGGTCTGACACGGAAAAGATCACGTTATCGCCCGGGCGAAGGTGTGCGAAAGCAAGCTCTACCAGAGCCGTGACGAATACCCCTACCAGTGTTGACCAGACCAGCCACAAGGTGTCGACTACGTTGGTTTCTGCAGTCACCGCACGGTCCCAGAAAGGAAGCGCCACTACGATGACCAATGCGAACAACAGCACGCCGATATAGTTGTTGACCGTGCTGAGCGCAAAGAACGCGATGAACAGCGCGAAGCCAACCCAGATGAAGTGCGGAATTGGACCTACGGTGAAGAAGGGCGCCGTGGCGAGAACGAAAGTCGCCCCTAACAGCGTGGCTACGGCCATCGTCAGCACGGATTTAATCGTCGCCCGCGGACTCTCGCGAGAAACGAAGAGGGCGAGGACCGGCCCCTGAAAACCGAAGGGAATGCGGAAGGCCATGCCGATAATCATGGTGAGAGTGGCCGCCAGCACCATGCGCCCAACCAGCTGAACGCGCTGCGGATAAGGCGCCAGTTCCTCGCGCAGGAACTCCCAGACCCAGTTCGACGGCTTCGAAGTAACATGCGGAGTTGTTGCAGAGTGGCCACGTCAGTATCCGCGAATGACGATGACCGCCGTCTCGCCCAGACGAAGCGAGTCCGAGGCAGGCTCGGTAATGTGGACCCTTACCGGATAACGCGACGCCAGATGCACCCAGTTGAGCGTGCGCTCCACATCCGGCAGGCCGGTGCCGAGATTGCTGATGACCTGGGTCGAGGGCGTCACTCCATAGCCGACGCTGTCCACAGTGCCGTGAAAGCGCACCGTCGGCCGGGAAAGCACATAGACATCAGCTTTCATTCCGGGAGCGATGTGCCTGAGTTGTGTCTCGCGGAAATTGCCAATCGCCCACCAGTTGCGCGCGTCGATCAGCGTGAACATCTGCTGGCCGGTGTGTGCGTAGGCGCCTTCGGAGAGGATGAGGTTGGTCACGCGCGCATCGAACGGGGCATACACCTTGCAATTGTTCAGGTTGTACTCGGCGGTTTGTACAGCGGATTGGCGCGCGCCGCGTTGCGCGGTCAGAGGCTCCAGCGTGGTGACGGCATGTTGGGACTGCTCCAGTTGTGCTTGGCTTTGCGTGACCATTGCCTTGGCGCGCTCATATTGTGCCTGGGCTGATTGCAGGCGCGCCTGCGAGAGTTTCAGTTGCGACTGCGCCTGCTTCAGCGCCTCTGATCGTGCCACATCCAGCGTCCGTGCCTGGTCAACCTGGTCCACGGTGACATATTGTTTCGCCAGCAGCGGTTCCACGCGATGGAGATTGTTGTTGGCGTACAGCCACTCGGCATTGGCGCGACTCACTCCCTGCTGGGCGTTAAGGACATCCGCCTGCGCCTCGTCCACCGCCGCTGCATAGCGGTTTAAGTCGGCTTGCGCGCTGTGGGTGTTGGCCTGCGAAACCGACACGCCGCTTTGCTGCGAGGCGATGGTGCGACTCTCGTCGACAATCTGCCCCTCCAACATCTGCTGTTCCGACTTTGCCCGCCCAAGGGCGTATTGATAAGGACGAGGATCGATCTCGAACAGCAGGTCGCCCGCCTTCACGTACTGATTCTCGCGAACGTAAAAGTGCGTGACCGGTCCATCCACCTGAGGCGCAATGCCGATATAGTTGGCGAACACCACCCCGGTGTCGGTCCGGGGATAGTAGTTGAGGATATACAGCACAAGCATCCCCGTCAGCGCGGTCGCAACGAGAATCGCGATCTTGAGCTTGCGAGCTAAAGCTTCGGTCGCGGTTGGGTTGTCGTTCATCTCAAGCTCTCCTCAGGAGCGGAAGAAAATCAGCCAAAGTGCGCAGGTAAAAAGCGCCGTCAGGCATGAATACATCAGCAGCGGCGGACTAAGCGCCGCGGCGAGATCATACTTGCGCAGAACAGCGCGCGCTACCGCCGTCAAAATGATGCCCAATGCAAGGCAGAACAGCCACGCGGGAAAGTACGATCCCAGAACGTTGAAGGCCGGCGCCTGCTGGCAGCCCGTCAGCAGCAGCAAGGGAGAGCACAACAGCGCAATTCGCGCGATCGTTCTTGGTCTGAAGTTGATCATGGCTTGCTCTGCCTTGTCGCCGAATTCAGCAAGTCTCCAGTACGGAACGCGAGTTCCGCAAGACTGGTGAGGACCTGGGTTCGGGCGCCGATGTCGGAGCTTCGCGCCTGCGCGAGCGCCCGCTGCGCCGCCGTCACGTCGAGCAAATTGCGGACTCCGTATTTGTAGGCTTCCAGCGCAGCATCGTACGACTGCTCGGCAGCCTGCAACAGCGCAGTGGCTGCTTCCCTTTGCCGGAAGGCGGTCTTCACATTGGAATACGCTCGCCACACTTCGTCGGCGATCTGGTTCCGTGTGACACTGATCTGCGCTGTGGCTGCCCGGCTGTCGGCTTCGGCGCGAGCCAGAGCGCTCCTGCGCGCGCCGCCATCAAATATGATCCAGTTGAGCGTGGCGCCGGCGTAACCGGTAAGCAAAGTGGTTGAGGCGGCCGGAAATTGCTCTTGAAACCCATACCACGCCTGCGGACCCGCAAGGGCGTTGACGCTCAGCGTCGGATAGTAAGCGGATTTTGCTTCTTTCTCCGCCGCCTGCCGAGCGCGAAGCTCGGCAACCTGCTGCATCAGGTCGGGCCGCTGCTGCAATGCTCGCTCAATAAGCTGCTCGACAGTTCCCTCGATGCTGTCCGGAGTCGTCAGCGAGGTAACCGGTTCGATCTTGACGGAGATGGTCGCCGAAGTTCCCAACGCGGTTGCCAGATCGCCGCGCGCGATCTCCGCGGACCCAATCGCCGATTGCAAATCGAATTGTGATTGCGCAGTCGCGCTGCGGGCCTCTAGCACATCCGGCAGCGTTGCCAGTCCATTCTTCAGGCGGTCCTCCGCTGACTGTTGCACCGTCTGCGCGTTCAGCAGACTGGCCTCGGCTGCCTGCTGTTGCGCCGCTGTGCTAAGCACGCGATAGTAGCTTTCCTCGACCTGATAGATGATCCGGCGATGCGTGTCATTAAAGCCGAAGTCTGTCGCGAGAAGCTCCGCGCTCGCCTCCTCGACCCGGGCGGAACGCCGTCCAAAATCGAGGATGGTGTAATTCAGCATCAGGGCGGGCTGGACGTTCGACACGGTTTGCCGGATGAAGTTGGTGTTAAACAACAGCGCAAAGCGCTGCACCTGTGCGGCCGCAACCGCGCTCACAACCGGATACCAATCACTGCGCGCAATTCCCAGAGTTGCGGCCTGCGATTTGGCACGCTCCCACGCAAAGCGCGTTGCGGGATTGTGTTGTTCGGCAAGATCGACCAGCTCCGGCAGGGAGTAGGACTTGTTCGGATCTATCGCGAACGGTGGTTGAGGAACGCCGCTAGAAAAGGTACGGATTTGCTGCGCGGCAGGCGAATTCCAGGGCCGGTCAGGAGTGGGCGGCGCCGTTTGACCCAGCGCGCAGCCACAGGCAACCAACGCGAACAAATGACCTGCGAGGCATTTGTGGACAGCCTTTATCTGCATGAGCGACTCGCCATCACCGTGTATGTGTCAACAGGCACACCGCTGGATAGAGAGCATCCTCCACTACGCTCCCGATCAGTGATATCGATTGCTACTGCGCGCTGGAAATTAAACCGTACTGGATTTTAGAACGTTCTGCTCAGGAATGCAGCGTGAATGCTAGCTGGTCGCCTGAACGAAGACGCAGCTCTTCTGCCCTGCCGGCGGGTAGCTCGAGCACCATGCGGGTGGCCGGAGACGGGCAGAGAACCCGCCACGGCGGCACCTGTTCCCAAACACGACGGACCCGCCAGCTACGATCTACAGCGACGACATCGATGGGAAAGGACATGGCCCAGGTGTGAACGCCGGAGGAGGGCGCCAGCAGCAATCCTTCTCCGGGATGGAGCTTCACGGCGCCGAGCAGTCCGATGAGCCTGGCCAATGCGGTATTGGCAAAGCGAATCTGATCTCCCACTACGGCGCCGGAAGTCTGGTCGACGATGGTCAGCATTGGCAGTTGCAACATTTGCGTCCCACCAGGAGTTATGCGAGTTTCTTTTTGCGGTAAACCAGTACCGACGCAATGACGACGAACAATACGCCCGCCGCGACTCGGATCAGGGTAACGGTATCCATGAAGGTCTCCTTTCAGAATGGTTCTCGGAACGGCAGTGCGCGCTAGTCGAACAGCCCTCCCAGGTTGTGCATAATGTTCAGCGCCGCCGGCCCAATCAGCACAATGAACATGCTGGGGAAAATGAACAGCACCAGCGGGAAAATGAGTTTCACAGTAGATTTCGCGGCCAGCTCTTCTGCCTGCTGCCGCCGTGCGGTACGTAGTGACTCGGCGAAGGTGGCAAGGGCACGCACGATGGGAGTTCCAAAGCGCTCGCTCTGCCAGAGCATGGCGACAAAGGCCTCGGTCTCTTCCAGCTTGGTGCGCTGCGCCATACTGCGCCAGGCTTCGATTCGCGGCTTGCCGGCGCGCTGCTCCACATTGATCTGTGCGATCTCCTCGCTCATGGCCCGGTGACGAATCGCCAGCTCCGACCCCACGCGGTTCAGCGCCTGGTCCAGCCCCAGCCCGGCTTCGACGCAGATCACCAGCAGATCCAGCGTGTCGGGCAGGCCAAGACGAATCTTCTGCCGGCGCCCCCGAATCATGCTGTTCAGCCACAGGTCAGGCAACAGGTAAGCGAGCAGCACCAGGGTGGCGGCTCCGAAGAAACCGAATTGCGGAAGGAAGGTGCTGCCTGCGAGCGCCAGCAACGGCAGAAGCAGGCGAGTAGCCTGATACGCACCCGCGTGCCACTCCGCACGCAACCCAGCCTGGCGCAGGTTCTCGCGCAGCTTTGCCGGGTTGTGAAAGCTGAGGTTCACCCGGACCCAGTTCAACGCGCGCTGCGGTAGCGGACCGGTGGCAGCGGGATCAGTTTGCTGGCCTTCCCGTACTGCGCTCTCCAGCCCTCGGCGAATGCGCTGCTGTGAGGAGCGGTTGCTCAACAGCACGTACGTCATGCCGGCTGCGCAAAACAGCGAGACCGTGAAAGCAATGGCGAGCAGTGCCGGGGAACTCATCAGAACTTCACCTTCACGATTCGGCGAATCACCAGGAAACCAAACAGGATCATGGTGGCGCTGCCCATAAGCAGCTTCTGCCCGGTCGGATCAGTGGTCATGATGCGCATGTAGGCCGGGTTGGCCAGGCGCAACATCACATACAGGAAGGCCGGCAGGAGGCCGAGAATCCAGGCGGTGAGGCGTCCCTGAGCGGTATACACCCGTACCTCGCCTTCCAGGCGAATCCGGTCCCGCATCACCTGGTTAGTGCGGTCAAGAATTTCGACCAGGTTGCCGCCGGTGTCCCTCTGCACCAGCATGCTGGTAACCACCAGTTGCAGGTCGGCGGAGGGCACGCGCTCCAGCAAGTTCAACACCGCCTCACGGAAGGGCAGGCCGAGGTTCTGCTGACGGCAGAGGGTACGAAATTCGGAGCGCACCGGCTCCGCCGCCTGTTCGCCCACAATTTCCAGAGCGGCACTCACCGCGTGCCCCGCGCGCAAGGAGCGCGCAACGATGTCCAGTGCGCCGGGCAACGCGCGATCAAATTTCTTCATGCGCCGCTCTCGCTTGCCGCGCAGGAAAACCAGGGGCAGGGCGCCCGCGCCCAGGGCGGCAGCAATGGTAAGCGCCTTGAGCGGCAGGAAGATCGAGCAAATCAGATATCCCGCCACCGCCGTGACCAGCGAAGCAAGAATCACCTGGCCGACGCTCCATGTGCTGCCTGCCTGGGTCAGCAGATTCTTTACCGCGTGCGCGGCCGGGATACGCTGCAGGATACCGTCGATCCAGCCGACCTCGCTTAACTTCGTCTGCTTGAAGATGGCAGGAACTCCCTGCCCCAGGTACACGTCGTCCAGGACGTGGATCTGCGACAGCCGGGAATCGATGGCCTTCTCGACCGAGGATGGCCGGGTCAGCAGCAACAGACAAACGAAGCTGAGCACCAGCACCAGAAGAAACGCTGCGATCATCAGGAACATGGTTTCCTAAACCTCCAGCGTGTGCTCCAGCAGCGAGGGAGAAAACGGCACGCCCGCGCTCTTCAGCCGCTCCGCGAATTTGGGCACGATGCCGGTTGAGTAGAATCGTCCCAGCACTTTGCCATTCGGTCCAACGCCGCGTTTTTCAAATAAGAAAATATCTTGCAAGCTGATGACATCGCCGCTGGTGCCGGTCACTTCGGTGACATGAGTCACGCGGCGCGAGCCATCGCTCATACGGGAAATCTGGATGATGACGTTGACCGCCGACGCAATCTGGGCGCGAATCGCCTTATCGGGCAGCATGAGGTCGCCCATCAGCGACATGGTCTCGATACGGGAGAGGGCGTCGCGCGGGCTGTTGGCGTGAACCGTGGTGACCGAGCCGTCGTGTCCGGTATTCATCGCCTGCAACATGTCGAGCGCTTCTTCCCCACGCACCTCGCCCAGCACGATGCGATCGGGACGCATACGCAGAGCGTTGATCACCAGCTCGCGCTGCCGGATGGCGCCTTTGCCTTCCACGTTCGGAGGCCGGCATTCCAGGCGCACTACATGCGCCTGTTTCAGGCGCAGCTCGGCCGAATCTTCGATAGTCACAATGCGCTCGCGGTCGGAGATGAATCCGGAGAGCACGTTGAGGAAGGTCGTCTTCCCGGCTCCGGTACCGCCGGAAACGACGATGTTCAACCGCGCCCGCACCGCCGACTTCAGCACGTCGAGCATCTGCGGGGTCAGAGCGCGGTTGGCGATCAGGTCGTCTTCCGTAAGCGGAGTGCTGCCGAAACGGCGGATGGACAGCAGCGGACCATCAACCGCCAGCGGCGGGATGATGACGTTCACGCGCGATCCGTCGGCCAGCCGCGCATCCACCATGGGCGACGATTCGTCGATCCGCCGGCCTACGGCGGAGACGATCTTGTCGATAATGTGCATCAGGTGGGCATTGTCCTTGAAGGCCACACTGGTGCGTTCCAGGATGCCGGCGCGTTCCACGTACACGGTGCTATGGGTGTTGACCAGGATGTCGTTGACGGTCGGGTCCTGAAGCAGCGGTTCCAGCGGGCCCAGCCCGAACAACTCATCGAGCACCTCCCGCGCCATGCGATCGCGCTCCACCACGCTGAGCGGCGTCGCCTGCTCTCCCAGCAGTTGATGGATCATGGTCAGCAGGCTTTGCCGGGCGCGCGGATCGTCGAGAAAATCGAGTTTCTCCAGATCGATGCGGGTCAGCAGCTCGCGGTGTACTGCCGACTTGACCTCCTGCTGCGCCCGGCCCAGCAACAGCTTCTGGGGCCGGCCGTCTTGCGGGAGTGCGACGCGATGCGAAATGACGGTTTGCGCGGTTGCCATGGTTCAGCCCTCAACTAGCCGGTTTCAGCGAGCCCCAGAACGGAATGCGCCACCCTGGGCGGACTGCCGTTCCCGCCTCGGGCAGGTTTGCCCCCGGAACCAGCGACCCAGCCCACTTGCGCAGTTGCGAAACAAATTCCGACTTGCTCTGGGGATCGAGCGGCGTTCCGGTGTTCATGGCGCGAATCAGTTCGCTCGAGCAGTTGGGTATGGTCATTGAGATCGGCTGGCGAATGGCCTTCTCGATTTGCTGGAGGGTTACGGCGCCTACCGAACAGTACCGGTTCACTGCCACCTTCAACTTGCCGGGCGAAATGTTGCACTGGATCAGGCGATCGACACAACGCGACAGGTCGCGCACCGCGGGTACATCAGGAGTCGCAATCAGGTAGAGCTCGTCGGCATGGTCGATGACCGCCAGGTTGGCGCCGCTGAAGCTGCGCTGGCAGTCGAAGATCACGTAATCGTAAAGCCCGCGCAGGAACAGCAACGCGCGCTCCGCATCGTCAACCGCCGCTTCTACGGCGTTGTCCAGCACGTCGGGCGATTGCAGTACATCCACGCCGCTCTCATGATGCGCCACAAAGCCGGAGAGCAGGGCGGAGTCGAGCCGGCCAACGTTGCGGACCAGTTCCGGGAAATCGTAACGGCTGCCCGGCAGACCGAGGTACAGTCCCACATGTCCGAGCTGCGAGTGCAGGTCGACCAGCAGCACCCGGCGTTCATGCAGCCGGGCCAGAAAGGTGGCGATGTGGACTGCCAGCGTGGTTGCGCCGGCGCCGCCGCGGGTGCCCAGAAACGCCAGGATCCCACCGCGCAGCGTCGAGGCTTTCTCGCTGCTTGACCAGCGGCTTTGCAAGCGCACCAGCGAGTCCGAGAGCTGCTCGATTCTCACCGGCTTGACCAGGTATTCGTTACAGCCCGAGCGCATGGCGTCGAGGATCAACGCGGGGTCGGCGCGCTCGCTGAGCGCGATCATGGTGATGCTCGCCCCGAACATCTGTTGCAGGGCCTTGGCGGTTTGCACCGCTTCGACCCGGTCGCGATCGAAGTCGATGACGCAGAGACAGGCTTCGCTGTCCTGGGCGCGCTGCAGGATGTCGAGATTGGCGGTGCGATTCAGGTAATCGGTCAGGCCGCCGACAAACTGGGCCGCGAATACCTGTAAGGTAGCGCGCATTACGTCGTCGATGGTGGCCGAGTCGGCGCAGACGGTCAGGACGCACAGTCCGTTGCGCGTCGCATTGGAATTTTTGCTGCTCACGCGATCTCCGGTTTAGTGTTCCGCAGCAGGCGGCGTTACTGGTTCCTTCGGCTGCTTGTGGTTCGACTTGAGCGAGCTGTCGAATTGTTCGCCATTGAGGTTGGGCACCGCTTCTTTGGGCAGTGGCGGCACCGGCACCGGCGTGGTCAGGGGATCCACCAGCACCGGCGTGATAATCACCATCAGCTCGGTAAACGACTTGTTGATGTCGCGCGACTTGAAAAATTCGCCAAGAATCGGAATGTCACCGATGCCCGGCATCTTGCCCAGCTTTTCCGTGGTGCGCCGATCCAGCAGCCCTGACATGGCGAAACTCTGCCCATCTTGCAGCTCGATCTCGGTCTCCGCCCTGCGGGTCGAAATTGCCGGGATGGTGTAGCCCGAGATGGTGACGGCGTTGGTGTAGTCGAGCGCGCTGACCTCCGGCGCCACCTTCAGACGAATGGTGTGGTCCGGATTCACTATGGGGGTGAAGTCGAGTCGCACGCCAAAGGGCCGAAACTGGATGGTGATGCTGGTCAACCCGCCGGAGGAGCCCTGGATCACCGGGAAGGGGAACTCTCCTCCCGAAAGGAAATGAGCGGTCTGGCCGCTTAGCGCCGTGATATTCGGCTCCGCCAGCACCTGCAACACCTGGTTCTGCTGCGAGGTCTTTGATGATTGCGCCCACGTCAATGTCGTGGTTATAGACAAAGATGTTGAGCAGGTCGGAGAGGCCGAGGGCCCCGTCGTCGCGCAACCCCACGGCTCCGAACTGCTGCGTCTGGGTGACGGCTTGGGTCTTGCCTCCGCTCAGGATGTTGATCCCAAACTGCGTCAGCTTGGTGCGATCGACTTCCGCGATTCTTACCTTCAGTTGCACCTGCGGGGTATGCACCAGGAGGACCTGCGCCGAGCTGACCACGTCCTTGGAATACGAGCCCAGCAGCTTCAGCGCCGCATCGATAACGGCCGGCGAACTGGCAACCCCGGTCAGCAGCAGCCGTCCACCCTGGCTCTCGATTTCGATCTGCTCCCCGGGAAAGGCGAGGTGCAGCGCTTTGCCAGGCTCGCTGAGATCGAGGTCCGCCAGCACATCGTAGAGGCTGGTAGCACCGTCCTCGGTCCACACCGCCACACTGCTGGAACCGCCGGCCTTCGCCGTCAACACCAGCTCATGGGGGCTCGCGGTGATGGAGTCGATCACCGCAGGATTGCTGACGTAGACCCGCCGCAGACGCTGTTGTGTTCGCAGCACCGTCGAGTGCCCGACGGAGATGATCAGCGGCTGACGCTCCGGCTGCGCCACCGGCTGCAGACCCGGAAGATTGCTGGCGGGCGCGACGGCTTGCGGAACAGCTTTGCGTCGGCTGCGGAATCTCCGCAGCCGGGGTCGGCGGGGTCTGGCAGCGGAGGTCCAGGCAAGCCATCAACAATAGCGCTTGCACCAGGAGAAGCTGCGCGAATTGGCTTTTTCGTTTCACGGGATTGCTCACGGCTGGTTGAAGCTCGCGACCTGCCGCTTGTCTCCGGCAATGGTCTCGACGTTGTAAGACTTCACACGAGGTGCCGCGGCTTCGGCGCTCTTTGCCGGTGCTTCGGCTTTGACCCCCGACAGCTCCCGCAGATCGATAGGCGCGTCGGCTACGGTGGCGTGATCGGCCGAGTTGCGAAGCACAAACTGTACCGTTCCCTGGGTGCTGGCCAGGACCACGCGTTGCGCATTTTCAGGGGTGAGCAGCAGGGTCACAACGCTGACGGTTTCCGGTTTGCCTTGGGGATCGGGTTCGATCTTCTGGCCTGCCGTCAGGACTTCCGCGTCCTGCAACACAATCTGCGTCATCGGAATGGGAGAGACTTCGTTGCGATAGGTGACCAGCACATCCACGTGCGATCCGGGATAGAGGAACCCGGCCACGCCGCTGACTTCATTCGATTTCAGCGCGGTGGCGCGCATGCCCTCAGGAATCTTCGCGGTCAGGCCGATGCCTGATCCGGGCGCTGCCAGATAGGCGGCCAGTACCGGCTGCCCAGGGGTAATGGGATACATCGCCGCCCTGCCCACAACCTCGTCGGTGTGGGCGTAGCCGCCTTGGAGCGCCAAGGTTACCGGCCAATCCATCAGCGAGAGGTTTTCAGCTTTCAGTACTTCTCCGGGCAGCACAGGCTTGTTGACCGTGACGTAGGGCTGGGTCTGGGGACGGCCGGCGGCATGCCGCATTACCCGGCGCGCCAGCAAGAACGTGCACAAGCCGGAGATCAGCAGCGCCAGCAGGAGAGCAACGACGATGCGCTTGGCCTTCATGATGCAAGCACCCCGCTATAGAACGTCAACAGAGCGCCGACGGCGATCGGGACACCGTACGGCAGATAAAGCCGATGCCGGGTACCGTCGGGAGAAGTGTCTTCCGCCATCCGTCGCGGCCACACCCAGCGGAAGGCGCTGCGCAGGGTGGCGCCGAGTGATCCGTGGACGAGGGCTGTCGCCACGGCGAACACACCGCCAGCCAGCGCGGTTGCCAGCAGCAATTCTGTCAGCCGGCCCAATCCGGCGAATGCGGCAATGGCGGCCATCAGCTTGACGTCGCCTCCGCCCATGCCGCCCATGAAGAACATGATGGCGAACACCGCCCCAGCCACCAGGCAGGCGGCGAGCGAGTCGAGAAGCCCTCGCATTCCATTCATCAAAGTATTGACCGCCAGAGCGGTGAGGATGGCGGCGCCGGTCAGCCGGTTGGGGATCCGGCGCCAGCGCAGATCAAAGGCGGCGCCGGCGAGGGCGAAGCAGGCTCCGCCTGCAAGCGAGTACGGGTTGGTGGACGGGGGCATCATGGTTGACCTGATTCGATTGCGCCAGCTGTGAGTCTCCTTATAGGCAACCGCTCGGTTACCGGCGGAGGGGCCTTGCCAATGGCATGGCCCCTGGCGCCGGAACTGCGACGTGAAGCCTATGTGATGGACGCGTTCAGGTGGCTGGATACCTTGCTGAACGCTGTGCTCAGCGAGGTCGCCACCCCTTGCATGGCAACGATGGCTCCCAGCGCGATGAGTGCCGCTACGAGCGCATACTCAATCATGTTCTGACCCGACTCATCCCGCAGCAGTCTGCGCCAGGCATTTGTGGCCTTGCTCAACATGCATGTTCTCCCTTCGCTCCGGCGGCTATGCCGCCGTGAGCTCTTGCGCCCCCGGTTTCCCGCATGGGCCTGCTTGCTTTATCGGCAACCGTGACGAGAGCATGAGGGGAGTTGCATTTGCTTTGCGGGTTAATCAAAAGGACCACAGAGACACCGAGACACAGAGGAAATTAAAGAATTCCTGATTTTTCAAATCTCGGTGCCTCCGTGTCTTTGTGGTGAAGGTTCTTCGCTGAGCCGCGAAGAACATAATCTCTGCATGAATTTGCGCCGATGAGCGCAGTGATGGCCGCTTCCAACACCCTCGATCCTCTTCTCTCCGCGCGGCCTGTCGCACAACTGCCTGGCCGATGGCACGTGCTGGCCGGCTTTCCTGCCTTGCTCGGGGCGGCGCTGGTCACCACCGTCGTGATCTTCGCTAACCGCAGCATTGCCGATCCGGATATTTGGTGGCACCTGCGTAACGCCCAGGAATTGCTTCACCTGGGACGCTTCGTTCGCGCCGACGCTTATTCCTACACCGTGCCCGGGGCGGCGTGGATCAACCACGAGTGGCTGGGAGAGATTCCCTACTACCTCGGGTGGCGGTGCTTCGGATTGCGGGGTCTGTACCTGGTGATGGCGCTGGCGCTGGTCGCCATCTTCCTTTTGCTTTACCGGCTGTCGTATCTGCGAGCCCAGGACTACAAGGCGGCAGCCCTCGCCTGCGGCCTCGCGATTCCACTGGCGACAGTGTCGTTCGGTCCGAGAACCCTGTTGTTCGGCTGGATTTTTCTTGGGCTCGAGTTGCTGATTCTGGAGATGTACGATTCGCGACCGCGATTGCTCTGGCTGCTTCCTCTGCTGTTCGGGTTGTGGGTGAACACTCACGGTTCCTGGCTGATCGGGTTCGCGCTGCTGATCGCCTTTGCCGTTGCCGGCTGTTGCAATGTCCATGCCGGACGAATCGAGTCGGCTCGCCGCAGCGTGCCCGAGATCAAACAGCTTGTCGGCGTTATCGGCTGCTCCGCGACCGCGCTCTTCCTCAATCCTTATGGATGGCATCTGGTGTTCTATCCCTTCGATCTGGCATTCCGGCAAAAGCTGAATGTGAGCCACGTGGAAGAGTGGCAGAGTCCCGACTTTCATGCGCTTCGGGGAAAGCTGCTGCTGGCAATGATCCTGGGAATGCTGGTGCTGGCGCTGATTCGCCGGGGCCGCTTCCTGCTGTACGAGGTTCTCTTCCTCCTGGTCGCCTTCTATTCAGCGATGACATATACGCGATTCCTCTTTCTCGCGGCAATCATCGTCACGCCGATGCTGGCAAGAGAACTCAGTCTGCGCGGATTTGGAGGGCAGGCCACGACGGCGGGCAAGGCCGGCTTGAATCTCGCGATGATCGGCGCCATGGCGGCGATCGTGGCGTGGCAAGTGCCCTCGAATGCGCAATTAAGCTCGGGCATCGTCGAGGAATATCCAGTCGCTGCAATCAGTTATCTGAACTCGGTTGCGATCCACGACCGGGTGCTGAACGACTACGACTGGGGCGGCTACCTGATCTGGAATGCGCGCCAGATCCCGGTGTTTGTGGACTCGCGGGTCGACATCTTCGAATACCGGGGCATATTCGCCGACTACCTCGACATCATGGGTCTGAAGAACTCGCTGGAGTTGCTGCGTAAGCACCAGATCCGCTACGTACTCTTCGCGCGCGAGAAACCTTTGTCGTACCTGCTTCGCAACTCTCCCGGCTGGAAGGTGATCTACCAGGACAACGTCGCCGTAGTATTTGAGCGGCAACCCTGAGTCGGGCCCTCAAGCTTCAGCGCCTTTTGCCGATGAAGGGCGTAGATGACCAGCTTTCACGGTGATGGCGAAACGAATGCTGCGCGGGCGGCTGCAACCCGGCCCGGGCTGAGCTCAGGCTGCAAGCGGCTGCGGTTACGCGAGGAAGGCAGCGCCACGATGGAATTCGCCGTGGTGGCGACCCTGCTGTTTACCGTCATCTTCGGCTGCTTCGAATTCGCTTGCCTGATGTACGGCCAGATCACCTTGCAGAATGCAGTGCGCGAGGCGGGACGCTATGCCATGACAGGGAATCACCTGCTCGATCCTAACCATCCTGGTCAAAAGCTCTCTCGCTCGGCATCCATCACCCAGGTCGCCCAGCAGGCGGCGATGGGGCTGGACGTTTCCAACATCCAGATTTCCAGCGTAGTCGGAGGAGCCAACAACGCCGGCGGGCCCGGCGATACGGTCACCATCTCGCTGACAGCGAACCTGCCTTTGATGACGGCGCTGGTCGGGCAGTACTTCAGCCACGGCACCTATACAACCACGGTCTCCGCGACCTTCCGCAATGAGCCATTTCCTCCCGGCAACAGTAACTGACGAGGCCAACATGTTCTCGCGACCCAGACACGGCCCGAACCCGGCGAAGCAGATAAGGGAGGAGTCCGGCCAGGCGCTGATGGAGTTCGCTCTGTGTGCGTCGGTGCTGTTCATCATCATGTTTGGAGTGATCGACGTGAGCCGCGCCCTGTTCGTGGGCCAGGTGATCGTGAACCTCACGGGAGAAGGATGCGCGCTGGCCTCACGCGGTACCACGCTGTCAGACACGGCAACGGCGGTGATGGCAGCGTCGTCTCCTCTGGATTTCGCCGGCCACGGACGCGTCATCGTCTCTTCCGTCTACAACAACAACAATGTGCTGAAGCTGACGGGCCAATCCGCGCTGGGGGGACTGGCCGCCGCCAGCAGGATTGGAAGCTCCGATCGGCAGCACGGTGACGCTGCCCGCCAACGCCACTCCCCAGGTAGGCCAAACCGTGTTCATCACCGAGGTGTTCTACACCTACCACTCGATCACGCCGGTGGGAAGTTTTCTCAACGCGACGATCGTGCCGTCGCAACTGTATGACATTGGCTATTACTGACGAGGAGCGCTGACGTGAGACACCGGCCGAAGCTCGCTAATCTTCGCGAGGATCGGGGACAGACCCTGGTGCTGTTCGCCCTGGCGCTGTCGTCGCTGATCCTGGCACTGGGCCTGGCGGTCGACATAGGATTCGCGTACGTCACCAAGGCCAAGCTCTCGAAAGCCGTCGACGGCACCTGCCTGACTGCGATGCGCAACCTGTCGCAAGGGGAGGACACGGCGCGCTCGCTGGCGCTGAACACCTTCAATGCGAACTACCGCTCGACCTCGCTGGATGCGTCCCCTCCGAATGTTGTCGTAAACTTTGCCACCGACGCCAATGGACAGAGGTTCGTCAGCGTGAACGCCACGGCATCCATCAAGACGCAATTCATGGCGCTGCTGCCGGATTATCGAACCTTGCCGGTAAGCGACAGCGCGCAAGCCACACGCGGCAAGCTGGTCATGAGCGTGGTCCTGGATCGCTCCGGCTCCATGCAGACCAATGGCGGAGCGGCGGCGCTGCCGCCCGCGGTAGGGACCTTCGTCAACTATTTCGACAACGCACAGGACAAGGTGGCAATGGTCAGCTTCGCCTCCAACGCCACCGTGGATGTAGCCATCAACACCAATTTCATCACCCCCATCACCAATGCCGCAAACGCTCTGAGCGGACACTTCACCGGCGGCACCTTTGGTCCGGGAGGGATAACTCTTGCCAAGTCTCAAAACGAAAGTGTGCCGGTCGATCCCGGGCAGAATGTGGTGAAGGTTGCGGTATATTTCACCGACGGCTATGCCAACGTCATCCAGGACACCCTTTCGTGCAACGGCACCATGACTCTTTACAATTACGGCGGCTACGACAGCGGCAACACGATCGAATTTTTCAGTCCTACGACCGGAAGCTCGCTCGCGACCTATACCAGCGGCTCGCATCCCACATGGAGCCCTTCCAACTTTTGTCTGAAGAACCTGGCGGGCTTCACTTCAGCCATTGATGGAACGACCAAGGCGTTCACAGCTACCAACGTCGCCGCCGACGCGCGCTATCGCGTCCTGCAAACCGCCAATGCCATGCGCGCCGAAGGCATGTACCTGTACTCCATCGGCCTGGGCTCGAAGGTGGACGACGCCTTCCTCCAGCAGATCGCCAATGATCCCGCCAGCCTCAGCTACGATTCCTCGCAGCCGGTAGGGATGGCCGTCTTCGCCAAAAATTGCCCTTCGTCGCAGTGCTCAGCGGAACTTCAGCAAGTCTTCCAGACCATCGCCGCCCAGATCCTGCTTCGCCTCACGCAGTAGGGCGCGCGCTGGCGGTTTCGTTGTCATCACGAGCGAAGCGAGGGATCTGTTCTTTTGTCCTTATTGATAGCTGACGTCTCAGCTGGTAGCTGGCAGCTGGAGGCTCGGGTTTACTGACAACCGACAACTGACCACTGACAACTGTCTTACTGATGGCTGACGGCTGATAGCTGACGGCTCTTCATCAACTTCGCATACTCCGCCTTGGCCTGCCGGTAGATGGGAATGTCGGGATCGGCATCTTTCCAGAGAGTGAGAAAGTCCTGATACGACTTGCGCGCGGCTTCCTTGTCGCCCATCATCACCTGCGCGCGGCCAAGCTGCAGACGAGCCAGCGGGCCACTCACTGAATTCGCAAGTAGCCCAGGATGATCCAGCATCTTGCGAAACTGAGACGCCGCCTCTTGTCCCCTTCCCGCCTGCAAGTACGCCTCACCCCGAACATAGACCGAATCGAGCGCAAATTGCTGCGACCAGCCCAGTTCATACGGAACCGCTCGCTCAAGGGCCGCGATGGCTAGATCCGGCCGGCCTTGCTGTAAGTAAATCTCGGCCTGAATCGACGGCAGATCGCGGTCGCGTAGCAAGCTGTTCAGCGGATATTTCTCCCGAAGTTGTTGTACCAGCTGCAGCGCACTTGTTGTGTCTCCCGCCTTGGCAAAAGCCATTGCTGTCATGAGCTTCGCCTGCTGGCTTGAGTTGGGTGACACGGCTCCTTGTGCCAGTTTTCGCGCCCGAGCGGTTTCGCCAACCCTGGCCGACCGCAGGGCTTCGATCGACTTCCAATCGGCGGCCCTCTCAAATGCTCCGGTCTTTACGGCCGCGTTTGCCGCCTGCCCCATGAACTCGCTGGCCTCGCGCACTCGTCCGTAATAAGCTGCCGTTTCAGATTGTTCCTTCAGCATCAAGTCCGCAACGTCAGGCTTGTTCTTTGCCCATCGAACCACTTCGTCCATAGTTTTGCGGTCGTTCTGCAAGAATGCCACGAGATAACGGATCATTCGCAATTGCCACTTGTCAGGAATTCTCGCCTCAGCTTGATCCAGAACGACTCTTGCGTCCTGCAGGCGATCCATCGCGACATAGCACCTGGAGAGATTCGAATAGGCCGGCAGGGCGTCCGGACGGAGGAGGAGCGCCTCACGTAGTACGGCACCCGATCTTTCATAGTCTCCCAGCCAGCTCAGCGCACGGCCGAGCTGATTGCGCGGTGGCCACCATCGGGGAAATTCCTGAATCGCTAGCTCCGACGCCGCGACAAGCTTGTCGTACTCACCCGTTACTGACATATAGTATTCAAATTCCACCTGGAGCTGATCGCGATGGCTAAGACGACGCTCGCGCAACTGGTATGCTTTGGCAAGGTTCTGGTCCCTGCGATCCGATAGCCTGAGGATGTTGTAACTCTGGGCAAGACTAAGGTAGCCATGGGCGAACTCTGGATCCAGTTCGGTAGCGCGTTTCATGTCCGAAATCGCCTCCGGGGTCCCGTAATGCGTATCGAATACTTTCCAAAGTTGCAGCGCCTCGACGGAAGCTGTCGTGGCCTCAGCCAACGGCTTGTTGTATTTCTGTAGCGATGCCGACGGCTCTCCCAGCTTTTCGCGCAAGCTGTAGCCGGCATCACCCAACCTCGCGACGATTTGATTTTGCTGTGCGGCTTGCGATGAGGCGCTCGCCACTGTGCGGTCGGTTTTGCAATCGACAGCGTTGAGCTCAAGGCGGTACTGGTTGCCTGCATCGGAAATCGAACCCGTCACGTAGGCGGCGCTCTGGGTCCGTTGGCAGACTTCTCGCGCTATGGCGGGAGTCAGATGCTCGTCGGGAGGCTTCTTCATCGCTTTCAGAACTTGCGAGACCTTCTCCTTTGACAGTGGATTGAGGAATGGCGTTTGCCCCAATTCCTATTTCAAGGGCATCAATAAATGAGTTATCAAATAGGCGGTCGCTGGTAAGATTGGCGAAGTCTCCCAGAACAATGGTGTCTTGGTCCGTGAGCTTGATGGTTGGGTGCGCGCGCCGGTAGAAGACGGCAGCAACAACTGAGAGCAGAATCGCGACGGTTGCCAGCCCGGCAATCCAGCCCTTGCGCCTGCTCTTTCGTTCGGCGTCCCCTGGCATTGAGGGCGAAGCAGGCGACTCAGCGCGCTGCAATTCGACTAGAGCGATGCGTAACTGCGTCGCTGCTTGAAACCGCTGTTCCCGTCGCTTCTCCAGACACTTGTCGACAATACCGGCCAGCCCTTGCGACACCGTGGGCGCCAACGACAGTACTGGCTTCGGCTCGCGGTTCGTGATTGCCTCATGCAGGATGGCTTCTGTCTCGCCGGTGAAGGCGCGCTCGCCCGTAGCCATTTCGTAGAGCACGAGGCCGAAGGAGAAGATGTCGGTGCGCGCGTCGAGCGGCTCGCCGCGCATCTGCTCGGGCGACATGTATCCCGCCGTGCCCAGCTTCATCCCGGTGCGGGTAAGGGTGGTCTCTTTGGGAAGGGGTGCACCTTCAGGCGCGCCGTTGGGCATTGTTTTGAAGGGGCACGGCTTCAGCCGTGCCGACACTATCGTTGATTTGATCTTGCGTGGGGATCAATCCCGCGAGGGATTGATCCCCACGCCCATCTTGGGCCGAGGCCTCAATGGCGCGGCTGAAGCCGCGCCCCTTCCCCTCGGGTGCCCCATCCCGGCTTCGGTTGCCGGGGTGGGGGTTTTCAGGTTCTTCAACGACCGAAAGAACCTTCGCCACCCCGAAGTCCAGAATCTTCGCCACATTCTTCTCGGTGATGAAGATGTTGGCCGGCTTGATGTCGCGATGAATGATTCCCTTCTCATGCGCGGCTTCCAGCCCCGACGCAATCTGGATCGCAATCTCCAGGCCTTCGGGTTCGGTCAGCCGGAAGCGGCCAGCGGCAAGATGGTCGCGCAGGGTCTTACCCTGCAGCAATTCCATAACGATGAAGGGCTGCCCATCATGCTCGGCAAATTCATAGATTGGACAGATATTGGGATGGCTCAGCGCCGAGACGGCGCGCGCCTCGCGGTCGAAGCGCTCATGCGCCTTGGGATCGTCGCCCACCTCTTCCGGCAGAAACTTCAACGCCACGGCGCGGCCCAGCTTCAGGTCTTCGGCGCGATACACCAGCCCCATGCCCCCGCCGCCGATGACCTCCAGCACGCGGTAGTGCGAGACGACCTTGCCGGTCAGGCGCCCGACTTTCAGCTTGGCTTTGGGAATAGCTTTCAGTGTCAGAACTCGATGCTCTCGCCCGAGCCATCCGCTGAACCGGAGGATTCTTCCGCCGAAGAATCATCGCGCAGAGCCTACCCACTCCACCGGACACCATCAGCCGATAGCCGCGCCGGGCGATGGTCTCGATGTATTCGGATGGTCCGCCGAGTCGTCCAGCAGCCCGCGCAGCTTCTTGATTGTGCTGTTAATGCCGAAGTCAAACTCGACGATGGTGTCGTTAGGCCAGAGCTTCTTCTTGATCTCCTCGCGAGTGACGAGCTCGCCCTCGCGCTCGATCAGCATCAGCAGCACTTTGAGCTGCTGTTCCTGCAAGCACCGTGCTGCTGACCGTTCTGATGCAGCTCCCCGCGCTCGAGGATCGAGCTCGAAGGGACCAAACCGCACCCGCCCTTGCAGCGCCTGCTCCATCATCCCACTTTGATGTGTGCGGCGATGGTACTACCGGGCCCGACGGAAGGCAAAGCTCTGATTTGAAGTCGTTGTCTCAACGACTTGCCCGGATCACCCACAAGTTAAAGCCGCTGATTCAAGATAGAAAAGTTATGCGCAGGGCATCGACTTCGTTCGGCTTATCCCCGGCAAACTCTGAAACATCGCGCCGACATCCGGTCGGCCGACCAACGTGGGGATTCACCCATAGAGCATTGTCCACAACCCAGGTGCCGGAGCGCACCTGTTCGAAAGGAGATTTCCAATGACCAATCGTATTTCAAACATATTTCTGAGTCTGGTGGCTTGCGCCATCGTCGCGATCACAATCGCTGCCTCCGCGCAGTCAGGTCTGGCGGTTCGCCCCGCCAATGGCGGGACATTCGTCCCCTTCGACGCGCCGGGTGCGGGCACATTGTCCTCCCAAGGCACCATTCCGCACGGCATGAACGATAGCGGAGCGGTCACTGGGTTTTTCGTTGACCAACATTACGTGTTTCACGGCTTCTTAATCAGCCTCGATGGAAGCATTGCGCACGTTTGACGCTCCGGGAGCAGGCACTGGTTTCAATCAAGGAACCTTAGGGTACGGCATCAGCCCCAACGGCACGATCGTGGGATGGTTCTGGGACAGCAACAACGTCAGGCACGGTTTCGTCCGCGCGCCTGACGGCAGCTTTACCACTCAATCTTCCTCCGCTCCATAACATTAACGCGTCGGGAAGAGCGTCCGGATTTTTTGATGATGCGAACAATGTTCGCCACGGTGTTGACCGCTCACCAGAAGGGGACATCACCTACTTTGACGTGGAGGGCGCAGGCACAGCGTCCGGTCAAGGCACTTTCGTCTGTCCCGGATGCCTAAACGATAACGGGGTAATCCCAGGCCGCTGGGTCGATGGCAACAATGTAGCGCACGGTTATGTTCGCTCATCCTCAGCGCGGTATCACGATGTTCGATGTTCCCGGAGCAGTGGGAACAGGAACCTGGATTACAAACATCAATAATGCCGGACAAATCGTCGGATATGGGATAGACGCGAACAATGTCGCACACGCTTTCATCCGCGATCCCGACTGGAGCTATTACCTCCTTCGATGTCCCGGGCGCAGGAACGGCCTCAGGCCAGGGCACTTTTGCTGCGAATAACAACAATCTGGGCGTGGTCTTTGGCTATTACATAGATTCGGCCAACGTATCGCACGGATTTCTTCGATCTGTCGCAGGCACATTTAAGATCCTGGATGCTCCGGGTGCCGGGACGCGCCGCGGAGATGGTACCCAGGGAGGCGACAACATCGATTCAGGGCTGGTAACCGGCAACTACATCGACAATAACTCGGTTAACCATGGGTATCTCTGGATTTCGTTGCTACCCTAACTGCCAAGCCGCCCGTCCAAGGCTCTCACGACCTGGACGGGCGTCATTCCCATTCTGGGAATTTCTACGACCTTCGTAACGTCAGCTCCGCAGTTTTCCCGTGCAGGTCACTTCAGCAACTCATAAACTGTCTCCGAGGACAGCGAAGCGTGTCCCGCGGGGCGAATCCCGCTAAGTTCTTTGAAATGACGATTTTGCCTGTAAGCCTCGCGGGCTCAGGAATTTGCGGCGAAAACTGCGCTACAGCGAAGAAAACAAAGGATCACGCATAACATTTTTTCGCGCGTGAGCGCCCTATCGGAGGCGTTAGGGGTGAGCAGCAAGCCACCCACGACACGTTCGGCAACCAGCAATCAGCATGTAGCGGCTGAAAGTCGGCGCTGGCGGCTGGAAGCTGGTGGCTGGTGGTCTGGAAGTCGGCAGCTCTCCGAAGCGAAAGGCGAAGGGCGAAAACGAGCGATAGGAATAGCGACAGCGACAATAACCCGTTTGTTTCCAAGATTTTGCCTGTAAGTCTCACGGGCTCAAGATTTTGCGGACAAACTTTTCCGCCGCCCCAATGGAATCAAGATTTTACGAGCCGGAGGGGGAGGGGGGTACCTGGGGAGTGGCCAGTTGTCAGTGGTCAGTGGCCAGACAAGACAAAGCCGGGCTCGCGACCGTTAGCTAATGGCTAGTTGCTAATTGCTAGTTGCTGCTTCTCACATCCCGTCGTAGTTGGGCCCGCCGCCGCCCTCGGGTGGAACCCAGGTGATGATTTCGTAGGGGTCCATGATGTCGCAGGTTTTGCAGTGAACGCAGTTGGATGGATTCAGGTGGATCTGCAGTCCGCTGGGCGTGTCCGTCGCCTCGACCATTTCGTAGACGTTGGCCGGGCAGAAATTCTTGCAGGGATTGCCGAACTCGCGAACGCAACGTTCGTTGCAGATGTCGGTGTCATGGATGACGAGATGCGCCGGCTGGTCTTCTTCATGTTTGGTGCCGGAGTGGTAGAGGTCGGTAAGCTTGTCGAAGGTCAGCTTGCCGTCGCCCTTAGAGGCGCCGATGATGTTGGCTTCCGCTCCGCCATCCGCCGGAAGATTGTCAAGGTGCCGCAAACGGCGATGTCCGGCATGATTGGTGTAATGCTCACGCAGGCCGCGTCCTCCGGTGAACTGCTGGATGCCGGCGTGGAACATGCCGGATAAGAAACCGCTCTCGAACCCCTGGTGAAAGTTGCGCACCGGCCAGAGTTCGGTTTTGATCCAACTGTTATCGACGCGGTCGCGATATTTTTCGAGAACGCTGAGCGAGAAGTCGTTCTTCGCCATGGCATCGTAAGCGGTCTCGGCAGCGAGCATTCCGCTCTTGATGGCGAGGTGAATGCCCTTCAACCGCTGCGAATTGAGAAAGCCTGCGGAGTCGCCCAGGATCATCCAGCCGTCACCGGCGATGGCAGGAATGCACCACCAGCCGCCGTATGGCAGCGACTTGGCTCCATAGCGAATCATCTTGCCGCCTTCGAGCAGCTTGGCGATGAAGGGATGCTTCTTGAACTCCTGCAAGACGTGCTGCGGGTCGAGACGAGGGTCGCGATAGTCGAGGCCGGTGACGAAGCCGAGCGAGACGATGTTGTCCTTGGAGCCGTAGATCCAGGCGCCGCCGTACTCGTTGAAGGTCAGCGGATAGCCCATGGTGTAGATGACTTCGCCGGCAGCGATACGGCCGGAGGGAACTTCCCACAGCTCTTTGACGCCGACGCCGTAGGTTTGCGGATTGCGCGCCTGATCGAGTTGGAAGCGTCCGATGAGTTGCTTGGTGAGCGAGCCGCGGGTACCTTCGGCGAGGATCACGACCTTGGCGCGGAGGTCGTATCCCGGTTCGAAATTGCTCTTCTGCTGGCCGCTCTTGTCCACGCCTTTGTCGTCGGTGCGCACCCCAACCACCCGCCCCGCTTCAAACAGGAGCTCGGAGCCGGCGAATCCGGTGAAGACGGTAATGCCCGCCTCTTCCACCTTGCTGCCAAGCCACTTTACGAACTTGTTGATGGAGATGACGTAGTTGCCATGGTCGCGCATGGGCGGAGGCGTAATCGGGAATTTGAATTTGCCGGTCCGCGTCAGGAAGTAGACGGCTTCTTTCACAACTGCCGCATCCAGCGGAGCTTCCTTCTCGAAGCCGGGAAGCAATTCGCGCATCGAGCGCGGATCAAGCAGCGCGCCCGAAAGGCAATGCGCGCCAACGTCACGCGACTTCTCGAGCAAGTAGATGTTCTCTTTGGAAAGGGGAGATTCCGGGTGCCTGGTGTTGTGTTCGTCAACCAGCTGCGACAGCCGCAAGGCGCAGGCCATGCCTGCGGGACCTCCGCCCACGATGACGACATCGGCTTCCATTACGGGCCGTTCGATCTCGGGCAGTGGCTTACGGAAGACGATCATGACTTGCCTTTCTTGAATAATACGCGGCCTCGCCCAGCAGCGGTTCCGTAAACCGTCGGCGCACGCGCACTGATCCGCTTCGCCCAGACACCAGGCGATACGACCTTCACTTCATCTTCGACGAAACACGCAGACAGCAATCTGAAGAGCGAGCAGGACAGCAAATGAATCCAGGGTGTCCGCCGGTTAAGTGCACTAACCGATCAACTACGCACCCTTGGCTTTCTTGACTTCTTCAATCAGCGGAGGCACGATCTCGAACAAGTTGCCGACAACTGCCACATCGGCAATCTCGAAGATCGGGGCCTCCGAATCCTTATTAATGGCAATGATAGTGTGCGACCCTTTCATTCCCACAACATGTTGGATCGCACCGCTGATTCCCAACGCCAGGTAAAGCTTGGGCGCAACCGTCTGACCCGACGATCCAACTTGCCGATCCATGGGCAGCCAGCCCGCGTCGCAAATGGGACGCGAAGCCGCTATTTCGCCGCCCATCGCCTCCGCCAATTGCCTGGCAATCTCGATGTTCTTCTGCTCCTTGATACCGCGCCCAACCGCCACGATGACCTGAGCCTGGGTAAGATCCACCGCCTGCTTGGCTTCCTTGAAGGGAGCGTCCGGCTTGTTGCGAATTACCTTGTCCCCGATATCGACCTGTACGGCTTCGACTGGAGCGGGCGCAGCGCCCGTTTCGACTTTATCCCCGCGGAATGCGCCGTTCTGGAATGTCGCGAAATACGGCGGATCTCCGGCGAAGGATACGTCCGCGGCAAACTTGCCCTGGAACATCTGCCGGATGAACAGCAGCTTGCCGCCTTCGTACTTGTAGCCCGTGGCATCGCTGATGAGCGAGCGATCAAGAGCGGTCGCCAACTTGGGAGCGAAATCGCGGACCTGGTAGGTATGCGGCATCAGCACCAGCTTGGGCTGCTTCTGGTCGATGAGCTGTTTAAGAGCTGCAACGAATCCGTCCGGCGTGTAAGGCTCGAGCAGGGGCGATTCAACGTCGAACACTCTAGCGACTTTGACCTTCGCCAGCTCGGCAGCAATTTCGGAGACGCCGCTGCCTACGACTGCGGCTTCGAGCGTCCATCCAGTATCGGCGGCGATGGCCTGCGCGCCGGTGAGAGTTTCGAATGAAACACGATTCAGTTGACCTTGGCGCTGTTCTGCCACCACCAGGATTATGTCTGCCATAAATAAGTCTTTCTATCGAGGGTAAAAAAGAACGGATAACATTAGAACCGGTTGCGGGCGCGGATGCGCGAGCCAATCAGATTCATCAGCAAGCCCACCACGGTTAGCGTTCCCGCGATTAACTCTATTCCAATTTCTCCGCGCTTAATCGCAGCCGGGTTGAAAAACATCACCAGCAACGCAAACAGCACGCACACCCAGCCCATTACCATGAGGGCTGAGCCAGTCTCACGGCCTTCTTCTGTCGATGGCATGATCGCCTCCAATTCTAGCGATGTGCCACCCTCAACTACCCCAAACTCTGCCGCCAAGCTACGGCGATTTATGCGACGTGCTTTTCTTCCTGCTCTTCCCGTCGCTGCGCGCGCTCGATGCCTGCCATATCGCGCCGGCCAAGCCGCGTGGCCCCGATGGTTCGCCGATAGCGCGTGCCAGCAATCACAAGCGCGAGACCGATAATCCCTTCAATCGCCACCCACGCCGGCCAGAAGTAGGAACCGTCGCGAAAGCTGATGAAAACGTAGATCAGCAAAATCGCATCGAACCACAACAGAGTCCAGCCCGCAGTTAGCATGATGGAGCCTAATCGGCGGTTCTCGACCGTGTTGTCAATCGCCGACTGGTCGCGTTCAAAACCTGGCATAACCTAACCTCCCATGCGGACAACTTCAGAAGGTTAGATGCCAACTCGCGAGGGCGACGGGTACCCGGTGATTCTTGCGTACGTTTCAAAGAGCAAGGTAAGCAGCCCTGCCATCAGGGCCGCGCCGCTGGTCAAATCACGCGCAGTTCGTTGCGCAGCTTCTCCACCAGCTTCTTGACGACTTCCCCAGGAGGCCCTTCGATGACCTCGGTCTGCTTCGTCTTCTGGGGGAGGTAAAGCCGTTCAATCTTCTGCAAATTCCCGGCCAGCGATGCTTTCACTTCATCGAAGGCGACCTTCTTCAGGGGCTTGTTCTTGGCCTGCTTGATACCGATGAGCGTGGCGTAGCGCAGCTTGTTGATGCCAGACTGAATGGTGAGCACCGCCGGCAGCGGCATATCGACAAACTGGAAGAATCCGGCTTCGAGCTCGCGCTTCACGCGAATACCCGAATCGTTCTTCTCGATATGCATAATGATGGTGGCGTGCGGCCATCCCAGCAGTTCCGCCAGTACGACGCCGGTCTGGGCGAAGCCGTAATCGTCAGACTGCAGGCCCGTGAAAATCAGGTCGAAGCCTTCGTCCTTCGTAACCGAGGCAATGGCCTTCGCCGTATTGAAAGCGTCCAGCGAAGCGAACTCGTCGCCCTGAAGGTGGATAGCGCGATCGGCGCCTTTGGCCAGCGCCTCGCGCAAGACCTGCTGCGCGCGCGCCGGGCCGCTGGTCACTACCACGACTTCCCCGCCGTGTTTTTCCTTCTGGCGGAGCGCCTCTTCCAAAGCGTAGGCGTCGGGCTCGTTCACTTCATAGGAGACGTCTTCGCGAATCCACGTACCGCTTTCGTTGAGCTTTAGCGGCGCATCCTTCTGCGGTACCTGCTTCATGCAAACCAGGATTTTCACAAGGGTCCTCGGGGTCACGACTGCCGATTCAGAATCTACTAGCAAACCGGCCAGTATAAATGAATCACCATTCATTGCGTAAGGGTCCGCGTAACACATCAGAGCCACAAAGACTTAGAGGGATTCCCAGGACACCGTGCCTGGGCAGAAACGTCGTTGTTGTGGGGGCAGTCGCAGAGACTGGAGCTTGATCATCTCGGGAGAAATCTACCTGGCCGCTCGCCGAACATCAATCCAACTCTCGATTGCAGGACTTACAAAGCCGTCGTTGCCCAGTGGAAGGATAGAATGTGGAGGGGAGCTGATCGATGATTTTTCACGTTGTACTAGAACCGGCCGAGGACGGTTGGATTGTCGCTGGGTGTCCGGCTCTGCCGGGATGCGTTTCCCAAGGCCGAGACGAAAAAGAAGCGCTGGAGAACATCAAAGAGGCCATCACCGTCTGGCTTGCAGCCGAAGATCAGAAAGCGGTCGAAACCGTTCCTTCAAGTCGGACGCCCATCGTCGTCGCAGTTTGAGGCGGCGAATCTCTTCCCAAATTTCTGCTTGCTAAACTGCGCGGTAAAAAGTACCACCTCGCTTGAGGTTAATGAGTACAGATGGCGAAGCTGGAAAACATCTCCGGTGCAGAGGCTGTAAGGGCGTTCAGGAAGGCTGGGTGGCAACCTGCGAGGCAGCAGGGTAGTCATTTGATGACAAAGTCCGGCATTCGGGTAAATCTCACCATTCCACAGCACAACGAGTTGTCGGTTGGTACCCTTCGTGCCCTCATTCGTGCCGCCAGCCTCACCGTTGACGAGTTTCTGGAACTTCTCTGATCGCGCGCTCACCGCTCGTACGTCTCCGCCATCTCTTTCAGCCGCCCGGCCATCGCCGGCAACAAATCGCCGCTTCGAAACCGCCAGCGCCAATTGCCTGACGCCGTACCCGGCAAATTCATCCGGCCTTCATTGCCCGCGCCGACAACATCTTGCAGAGGAAACAGAACCGTGTCGGCGACCGAGGCCATCAGGGTTCGAATCATTACCCAATTGATATCGCTGCCATCGGTGTTCAGATAGCGCTTGGCATAGTTGAGCTCGTTCGCAACATCTTCCTGGGTCCGTGTGCTATCGCCTGCGCCAGTGCTGTGCCACCATCCCATGATGGTGTCGTTGTCATGCGTACCGGTATAGGCCACCAGGTGATGCGAATAGTTATGCGGCTTGAAATCGGGCGCCTGCGGATCATTGCCAAACGCGAACTGGAGGATGGCCATGCCGGGGAAAGCGAACCGGTTGCGCAAGGCTTCAACTTCAGGCGTGATGACGCCAAGGTTTTCCGCGACGATCGGCAGCTTGCCCAGAGCGTCTTCCAGCGCTTCGAACAGGGCTGCGCCAGGACCCTTTACCCACGTGCCGTTCACGGCGGTAGTGGCGCTGCCCGGAATTTCGTAATACGCCTCAAAGCCGCGGAAGTGATCGAGCCGGATGAGGTCGAGCATTTCAAGAGAGCGCCGGAAGCGCGTGATCCACCAAGCGTAGCCTTGGTTCGCGTGCTGCTCCCAGCGATAGATCGGATTACCCCAGCACTGCCCAGTCGCACTGAAGTAATCAGGAGGAACGCCGGCGATGACGTGCGGCGTGCCGTCGGGCAGCAGTTCGAACATTTCCGGATGCGCCCACACATCGGAGCTGTCGAGCGCAACATAGATGGGCACATCGCCCATAAGTCGTATTCCATTGCGGCCACAATGCGCCTTGAGTTCCGTCCATTGCCGCTCGAACTCGAACTGAATGAACTTCTGGCGCTCGATCTCGTCGTGTAAGTCACACCGCACGTCATCCAACGCCGCCGCATCGCGCAGCGCATACTTCGGCCCCCACTGCGTCCACATCACGAGGTTGTGCTGCTGCTTCAGCGCCATGAACAGAGCGAAATCATCGAGCCACCGCGCGTGCTTCCCGCAGAAGCGCCCGTAAGCTTCGCGATCGGCGCCTGAGCTGACAAACCCCTCATACGCTTTATTCAGTAGCGGCAACTTCCACTCGATCACTCGATTGAAGTCGACGTGGTCGGCGGGAAACAGAGGACGGTTCTCCAGATCCCGGTGATTCAGATAGCCACGCTCCACCAGCACGTCGAGCGAGAGCAGCAGCGGGTTGCCGGCGAACGCCGAAAAGGACTGGTACGGCGAGTCGCCGTAGCCGGTGGGACCCAGCGGTAGAACCTGCCAGATCTTCTGGCCTGCGTCACGCAGGAAGTCGGCAAAACGGTGTGCCTCAGGCCCGAGTTCGCCAATGCCATACGGGCCCGGCAAGCAGGTGGGATGTAGAAGTATGCCGCTCGATCGTGGAAAGCTCATGGTTCTGTTCGATGCGCGAACAGCCATGGTAATCGCGGAAAAGCCAAAACGCGAAACGCCTGACGGTCTTTAAGTTATTTGCAGGTACAAAACCTGCTCACGACTCGTGGCACATTCTGGTTCAGCCCGACTGGGGTGTTCCTCACTAGTTCGGCAGGCCGAAGGCGTAAAAATTAAAGTCGTCCGATCCGACAAACACCATTCCATTGGACACGGCCGGCGAAGACTGGATGGAACTCTGGGTGGCGTCCTGCCACAGCAGAGCGCCGGTCGCAGCATTCAGGGCGTAAATGTAGTGAGGGAAAAAGTCCGTCTGTGCAGACCAGTCATTCCCGATAGCAGGCTGACCAGACCCAACGTAGACGAGCCCGTTCGCCACCGCCGGCGATGACCTGATCGCATCGGCGGTCTCGAACTTCCACCGCAGCGCTCCCGTAGCTGCGTCCAAGGCGTACACGAAATGGTCGTCAGACCCGATATAAACCAGGCCGTTAGCTACCGCCGGCGCTGACTCAATAGGACCGCCGGGCGCATTCTTCCACAGCAACGCTCCCGTGCCGGCATTCAAGGCGTACACGTTCTGGTCAAAAGACCCAAAGTACACTACGCCGTTGACCACCGCCAGCTCAGAACCGATTCCGGACCCAGTGCTGTGCTGCCACAGGAGCACTCCTGTAGTGGCATTAAACGCATATACATTGCCCGCAGAAGACCCAACATATACCACGCCATTGGCTACTGCCGGCGAGTACTCAATGTAGTCCTGCGCAAGATACTGCCACAGGGGAACTCCGGTGGCGGCGTTCAGGGCGTACACAGTCTGATAGGACGTGACGTACACTACGCCATTCACCACTGCCGGCGAAGAATCGGTAGGCCCCATTGTGGCGTACTTCCATACCAGCGCTCCGGTGTTGGCATTCAGGGCGTACAGGTAGCGGTCCCTGGAGGAGATGTACACCACCCCGTTGACCACCGTCGGCGAACCATAAACAAAAGAAGATGTGGTGTAGTTCCACAGGAGCGTTCCCGTACTCGCGTTGAGCGCGTATAGGTTCCTGTCAAGCGAGCCGAAATACACCACCCCGTTCACTACTGCGGGCGACGAATCCACAAAATTGTGTGTCGCAAACTTCCATTTCAGGACGAGACCTCCAACACTGGTGGGGCCTAGAACGGACTCATGTGGGTTATAGCCGGTGTGGCAAGGGTCGGAGTGAAACTGCGCCCAATTGGTGAGCAGGCTTTTTCCCGGACCAGCGCACGAAGGCGTAGGTTGGGCCCAGGCGATCGACCCGATGACCATCATCAGACCCAAATAGCAGATAACCCTGATTTTCATCTATTTCTCCGCGAGCGCGTTTTCGCCGCTAATGCCAACACACCGGTTCCCAGCATGATTATGCTCGACGGCTCGGGAACCAACGTCCCGACTACGCCGCTGGAAAATATCGGGAAGATGCCGATGTCACCGGCGTGGGTGAAGTTGTAGCCGTAGAACGGCGAGTTGAAGTACTGTTCGTCGGTGATCTGGGTGCCGACCGAATTCTGGCCGAAAGTATTCGTGTTATACGACCGGCCCTGCTGGTCAGGAGCCTCGGGTACGACGGTAAACCAATACATCCCTTGTCCAAGAGTAAGATTCAACCCGTTCACGGTGTTGGTGTATTCACCGTAGGCGCCTTTCAGACGATAGGAATCGCTTCCCGCGCCCGAGGACAGCAGGGTTCCGCCGCTGCCCCCGGAGACGCCCGTCCGGATCTCCCAGTATGCCGACATCGGGGCGATGGTCATGATGTCATTGCTGAACAGCGCAGTAACCTGCCAAGTCTGGCCGGCAGGAATCACAAAGTTCTGATACACCGCCGAACCATACGGATCGCCATGAACAGAGGCATCGTTCTCATTGGAGAGCGAGTTGGAATACCAGAAGACCGCGTTGTAGTCGCCGCCGTAGAAAAGGACCTCGGCATGCGTGCTGATACCGAGCGAAAACAGAAAGATAAGCAGCGCCAATGCGCGGGCAGCCATGCCGCAGAATCGTACTGCGAATACCCGCAACAAGCAACAAATGTCGGCGCGTACCTTTGCTAACTGGTAGAAGAGATCTCCTGAGCTGCGTGACCGAGATACCTCAGGGGCTGAGACCCTCGGTTTGGGGGCTGGTTGCGGCACCGCTAAACAGGCTGCGGAAAAAGTCTGGGCGAGGTACCTCGGGGGCTAAAGCCCTCCGGTATTTTCAACGGCGTAAACGCTGGCCTGAAGGCCAGCACTACCCGAAATTCGAGTTTCCCGCAGCCTGTAAAGCCGTGCCCTTTCAAACCTCGTTCATGAGATGGCTTCTAACAGCTGACTGCTAATTGCTGCGTTTCACTCCGTCCGCATCACGGAGCTCGGGTCGATTCGAACCGCGCGCAGCGCGGGGACCAATGCTCCCAGCAACGTGGTTATGAGGCACAGGGCGGCTGCTATGGAAAATGTCGTTGCATCCCCCGGCTTGACTCCTGCAAGCAGGCTCTGCAGGAGTCTCGCGGCAAGATAAGCCAATGCGAGCCCCGGGATCAGGCCGCAGAGAGCCAACACGGCTCCCTGCCGCAACACCATGGTGGAAATGTCTCCGCGGTCGGCACCCAACGCCATGCGGATACCGAGCTCCTGCTGTCGCAGTGAGACGGTGAACGATAACAAGCCGTAGATGCCCAATCCGGCTAGCAGAATGGCAAGCGCTGTGAACGTAATCAGTACGCGCATCTGTATCGAGCGGGACTCGGTTTGGCCGGCGACGATCTGCTCCATCGTACGTATGTTGGAGATGGGCTGCTGCGAGTCTGCGTTGGAAATGATCCGCCGCACTGCAGGCACCAGATTCTCCGGCGGCGTGGACGCATGAATGATTAGGTCCTTCGGCACATAGCCGATCAACCAGCCATCCGGCACCTGCTGGTAAGGCAGATAGACTTGGGGCTCACTGCGCTGTTCCAGCCCGCGCACGCGGATGTCGCTGACCACGCCGACGACTTCGCGATCATGCAGGCCAAAGGTGAAGTGGCGTCCGATGAGGCTGCTCGTCAGGCCAATAGCGCTTCACGAATGACTCGCTGACAACCGCGACCCACTGCCGGTCGGCGGTGTCGCGGTCACTAAGAGGCCGCCCTTGTTTGATCGGAATCCCAAGGGTCGAGAAGAAGTCAGCAGTAGTAAACCGCAGGCTCGCGGAGTTTCCTATTGAACGATTCTGCTCCGAGCGGCCGTCCACGATAACCGGCCAGATGCCGCCCATCATGCGCATGGGCAGTCCGCTGGTGTAGGCGGCGCCGGTCACGCCCGGCAAGCTGCGAATATCGCCCAGCACCTTGTTGTAGAACTGCTCACGGGTGCTTACTTTTTCGTACTTTGGCGACGGCAGTTCGGTGCGCATGGTCAGGATGCCGTCGGTCCGAAATCCCGGATCGATAGACTGTACCTTCCACAAGGCGCGTATCAGCAGGCCCGACGAAGTGAGAAGAACGACCGAGGTAATGACTTCGGCGATGACCAGCGCCGACCGTACGCGATGATGTCCAGTGCCGCCCGTACGTACGCCCTCGCGAAGGCCGCTGAGGCCCGCAGCCCGCGAGGCGCGTAAAGCAGGCGCGATTCCGAAAGCGATTACCGTCACAGCAGTGAGGCAAAGCGCGAACAACAACATGCGGACGTCCAGCGGCGGAACCTGCTCGACAGGCAGAGCATTGGGCACCAGCCGCGACAGCAGAGGCAGCGCGGCAAACGCCAGTCCAACTGCAGCGGCACCTCCAACTGCGCCGAGAATCACGCTCTCCGAAAGCAGTTGCCGCACGATGTATCGCCGGTCCGCGCCCAGCGATATGCGAATGGAAAGCTCCTTCTGCCGCGCCAGTGAACGCACCAGAAGCAGATTCGCAAGGTTCGCGCAAGTGATCACCAGCATGCACAGCGCAGCGCCACACAGCGTGATCAGCAACAGCCGCGATTGTGTCGACAGCTCGTCCCGCAAGGAAACGACGTTGGCGTCGACGTTCTCGTTCTCTTTGGGATATTGCTGCCGTAACCGCGCAGCGATCAGGCTCATCTCCGTGCGCGCCTGTTCCAGCGAGACACCGGGCTTCAGCCTGCCGATGCCGATGATGTAGTTATTCTGGCGGTCCTTGTAGGCGTCCTCCTCAAATCGGAAGGTGGTCCAGAACTGAATCTCCCGGTCGGGGAAGTGGAAATCGGGAGGCATTACGCCGATCACTGCGTATGGTTCGCCGTCGAGAAAGATCGTCTTCCCCAGAACACCGGCATCGCCACTGAACTCATTTTGCCAGAGCGCATAGCTCAAAACCACGGTTCCCGGCGCACCCGGGGTATCGTCGTGTTCGGTAAAGCTGCGTCCAATCAAGGCCGGTTTCTGTAAGACCGCGAACAGGTTGCCGGTCACAGTGGCGCCGTCGATTCTCACTGGCTCGCCGACTCCAACCAGGTTCTTGGAGTTCAAGTTGGTATAGGCTCCCATGTCCTGGAAGGACGTGCTGGGCGTCTTGAAGTCGCGATAATTGGCGGGTGAGAGTTCCATGTGGGAGTAGCCCTTGTGCTTCTCCCATATTTCGACCAGGCGCTCGGGATGAGGAAACGGCAGCGGGCGCACCAGGACGAAATCCGCCAGCGTGAAGATCGCGGCATTCGCTCCGATGCCGATGGTAATCAGCAGCAGCGCGGTTACGGTAAATCCGGGCGAGCGCTTGAGCGAACGCAGAGAATATGTGATGTCGCGCCTTGCGATCTCCCAATGCACTGCCGCGGCATTCGACACGACGTCGACCACCCCTGCCAGCCAGAGCAAGCACCTCGACAACGGTCCGCCACTGAGGCGAAGCTCCTGCTCAAACACGGCGCACATCTCCTCGGCGTAGTCGGCGCGATAAGACGACGGATACAGGTGCAGCAACAGTCGATAGAGCTTCATTAGATTGTCCCCGGCACCACACCGCACGACCGCGCCATTTTCAGCAGGTCTCGCAATCGCCTCACTTCCGCCTGCGCGGCGGCTTTACCCGACGGGGTGATGCGATAGTACCGGCGGCGCTCGTCATCATCTTCGGGCGCAGGCCTGGCCTTGGTTTCGACGATGAGCCCCTGCTCCTGCAGTCGTTGTATCGAGCGGTAGAGCGTGCCCGCACTCAGCTTGATCTCGCCATTCGTGCGCCGGGCAATGTCCTGAATGATGGCGTAGCCGTGCCGATCTTCATCCGCCAGCGACAGCAGGATGTGGAACGACGTGGGCTGTAGCGGTAGAAGCGCGTCGAGAGATTCTTCTTCAGCCATACGCGCACATTATATGCACACTGCATATAGTTGTGACGCATAGATGTGACAAGAAGCTACTTGCACGTGGTGGATGCACTTTGGCGCAGGTCAAACGAGAGCTGTTCGTGAACCCGCGCTGGCCTTTCGGGACCGGTATGCCTACTCGACCGTGAATGTTGCCTTGCGTGCTGCCGTCGAGTGCCCCGCCGAGTCGGTAGCGGTTAACTCAACGATATAGGTTCCGGGTTGCAGGCTACCGATGGGCAGCGGCACGCCCATCGGAATCACCGGATTGCCGGGAACGACAGAAGCGCCGGTATCGAGAAAGCCTGCTTCGAGTTCCGACTTACCGGTCTTCTCGTCGAGAATATTGAGCTTCAGCGTAACTTTGGGAGGATTCGAATCAGCGATCAGAGGTTCGTAAACTTCCAGGTAGACGGCTGCCCGCTCCGACTTCTTGAACGTATTTCCGCCGGAGGGAACTATTTGCAATCCTTGCGTCACGAGTGGGGTGCGGTCCTGCAGCAACAGGGTGTCCAGGTTCTCAGACATGTCACTGACTTTGTGGAACTCTTTGCTCAAGGCCAGGCTACTCATGCTGAACTGAGCCTTGTCGTAGGGATCGACCACAAGCGGGACCTCGAACTTGCCGTACTTGTCGCCGGCGTTTACCGCGATATTGAGCTTGTATTGCCCGCTCGCGATGTAGAACTGGTTCTCGTAGTGATAGGGCTTACTTGCAAAATCATCAAGCTGCTTCTTATCGAGTTCCAGATCGACGGCGTCGCTGAAACGGGCAGCAACTGTGCCGTCGGCCTTGGTCGCAACTCCCAGGACGTTCAAGGTCGCGTGATACTTGCCCTTTTCTTTGTTGAACGTAATCGAGCGGCCAGCGAGGTCAAGCGCAAGATTCACGCGGGCTGTTCCCGGAGAGGTGTAGAAGAACGGCGCCGAAGCCGAGCCGGCAATGTCGCCCGCTTCGGAGCCGAGCGCGTGAGCTTCCAGTTGCTTGGCGATCGGCTTGTCCGCCAGAAAGTCCGCAGACTTGACCGCGCAATAGCCAGTGCGCTCGCGCACCTGCGCTCCTGAACGGTCCACCTTCACCTTTAGCGCATGACATGCGCCATCTTCAGGCGAGGGCGGTGTGTATCCCACAACGTAATACTCGCTCGAGTCCTTGCCTATTTTCTCCAGTCCGGCCAGCAGATCATTACTGTTGGCGATAACGAATCCGCCGGTACCTGTGGCCACCGAATAGAGTATTTGCTGGGTCGTGGACACAGACCCCTGTAAGGGCGGCAGTATGGTTGTCCCCGGCGGATTCACCGGGTTGGTGAATGGAACTGCATTAAAGGGCTGATTATAGGTACCTTTTCCGGTGTTGCCCGTTGGACGGCCGCCTGCGTTGCCGGTGGTTCCGGTGGTGCCTCCAGTCTTGCCTCCGCCTCCCCCGGCTCCACCCTTCTGAGCCACGTAGACCAGCCGCGGAGTTTCGTCGTCTCTGGCGTCGAACCGGGCGTAAGAGAACTCCAAATCCTCGCCCCGAAGCAGAGGCCGACTCTGGCGGCCCTGGATCGGGCCTGTCAGACCGCGAACATCCAGGGGATACACGGCAACGTTGGAGCGGTTGCAAACGCTAATCAGGGCGGTCATCTCAGCTTGGATATCGGGAGTCATCGCCATGCCGGAGGTCAGCCACACCAGGCTCTTGCGCCCCGGCAGCGTGCCCATGCTGCGGGCCACGCTGCGCAGTGCCAGCAGAACATTTCGGTTGGTATAGGCATCGTAGCTGGCGAAAACGGGTGAACCGAGCGAGGCATTCAGGTTCGCAGTCGAGAGTTTCGCCTCTCCAACAACCTGCTTTAATCGCGCGGTGTCGTCGGTAAAGTTCTGCGTGACACGCATCGTGCCGGCATAGTCGATGACCGCGAAGTAGCGGCCATGCGCGGCATTCATATCGATAAATTTGGCAGCCGCCGCACGGGCTCTTGCCTGGTCAGGCGGATTCATGGAGTCGTCGTCGAAGAACAGCACCAGGTTACGCTTGGTCGGCTCGCTGGGTGCGGCGCCGTGCTCAAAGGAAAAAGTTTTGATCGTCTGCTCCTTATCGTCTTCCCAAACTTTGAAGTCCCTCTGTTCAAGATCGTGGATGTAGGCGCCCTTCTTGTCGGTGACAATCACATCCACCAGGACCAGTCTCGTCTCCGCCCGGATGGTCGTGGTCGCCACATTGGCGGGCTGCTCGTTGGGCTGCTGGGCCGGTGCGACCCGCGAACCGCCGCAAACCGCGATTAACAGAACCAGAATGGCTGTCCAGAAGGAACGACGGGAGATCATGAGGGCCTCCTACAACTACGGAATATCCACTACTTCATTCTGGGTGAGCATCTTGCCTTGCTCATCCCGAGCCACGACACGCACGAGGTAATTGCCGGGATTCACGTCGAAATTGCTCTTCACGGTAATACCCGAATTCAGCTTGGTATCGAGCGTTTCGTCCTTGATATGCATCTTGACTGTGCTGCTCTTGGCCGCCACCAGGTTCGCGTTGCGGTCGAAGAGCGCCGAAACTATCGTAAGCTCATTCAGATTTCGGCCATCGGCCTTGTGGAACTGCATTTGACGCACGTCAACGTGTACCAGTACGAAAAGCTTGGCGGCATCGTCGCCGGAGCGGAAGAACTGGGTTTGTACCCGCAGTGGCAGCTCGTGGATTTCGTTCTGGGCAAAAACCGCCTCAGCGATCTCCCGCTTTGCGTCTTCTTCACCGGACTCTTTCGGCTTGGGCGCGTAGTAGCCTTTGCGCGCCTGAACCGTGAGGCCGGAGCTCTGCGTCAGTTCGACCTTCAGGGTATGAAATTTGCCATCGTTCTTCAGATTTTGCGGATTGAACGCCAGCAGATAGGAAACTTCTGGTGGTGCACTCAGTTTCGCCAAGCCGCCGGGAAAATCGTTGTTGTTGTGGAAGTATCTGCCGCCGGTCGCATTGGCCATCTGCATCAAGGGATCGGATTGAGCCGAGGTTGCGCTCTGCTTGTACCGCAGCATATCGGCCGACGCGATGGAAGTCCCAGATCCCTTCTCACTGATATCAGTGCCGAAGATCGGACCTGGCGCTGCCCCTCGCAGGTCAAGAGTATTTACGATCACACCGGCCCGAATCGCCCGATTGAGAGCATCCGTCATTGCAGGCTGCTGCACCGTGCTCACGTAGAATCCCGGTGACAATAAAACCATGGTGCGTTGCCCGTTGAGGGAACTGATTCGTCGCACAACATCGTTGAGCGTGTGTAACGCGAGATTGTCCTGGGACTCGCCGAGACTAACTTCGCGGTCGGCCGCTTGCCGCGCGATTACCGCTGCTGCGTTGTTGGCGTGACCTTCGAATTGGCAGGCAAGTACCTCGGCAGTGACGACGTCCAGAGCGCGCACGTCCTTGCAATTCACGATCTGGTCAGCGATGTAGTAGTCGATCGGAGGGCAGGCACCGGGGCCCGATCCAGCTTGGGGTCTCGGCTGCAACCGGCGTACAGCCGCGCGCAGACGCTCCCTGTCGGCGGTGAAATCCTGCGTACCCTGTCCTGATAGCGTGAAAATCGCCAGAGCCTGACCCGGAGCTAGCGAGTCGATCGCCCGCTCGGCCGCCTTGCGCGCATTTGTAAGATCGTTTGGTGTCGAGTTGAAGTCGTCGAAAAGATACGCCAGGCGCCACGATCCGGCGAGATGCGAGCGGACTTCATTCGAGTTCCCGGCCGCGGGCGTTTGCGGAGCCGACGCTGCCGACGGCAGCTCGTTGCGCTCGATGGAAAACCGCGTCACTGTCTGCGCTTTTTTGTCGTCCAGCAGGACGAAGTCATCTTGCTTGAGATTCCCTACCGCTTTGCCACTGCTGTCCCGCACCACTACCCGAACTTCAACCAGATTTACCTTTACCTGAAAGGATGGAGCCTGCTCCTGGGTGGAGATTTCCGGCAGGTCGACGGTTGTAGCGGCGACTGGGGGCGCCTGATTTGCTGGATCAGGTGAAGACTGGGCAAACGCGGGAGCTAAGGCAACAACAACGAGGAACAGCGCGCTGCGCCGTATTACAAAAGTCATGACAGCCTGCCCGCCGCGGGGGGAGTAGACAGCCTACAGGGAAAACCCGCCGCTGTCGAAGTAGTTGCACTGGGCGAAGGCCAACTGAAGAATTCCTTCGAAATTGGGGTCCGTTGGTCAGGAGTCGGCGTCGCCGGCAAACGAGAGAACCCTCCTTTTCGGGAGGGTTCAGTGGTTGGCGCTAATTGGAAGTCTTCGCTGTCCGAAGTGGCGTGACGAAGACAGGCCGTCGCGGAGACGTCCTAAGCGCGTACGACGTTAGCGGCCTGGAAGCCCTTGGGACCCTTGGTGAGGTCGAACTCCACCGTCTCGCCCTCATTCAAGCTCCGGTATCCGTTCTCCTGGATCGCGGAAAAATGCACGAACACATCCTCGCCTGTAGAGCGCTGGATGAATCCGTAGCCCTTGGCTCCGTTAAACCACTTGACTGTACCTTTCTCTCTCACAACTGACTCCTTTCGCACACTTAAACAACCTGAGATACCCCTGCTCGGCGGACGCACGCGCGACCCTGAGAGCACGCGCGAGAGACGTCTCGACGTCGCCGGGAAACGCTTCCGTTTAAACCAGGGTTGCCGCTCAGCTCGCAGTACTTCTGCAATGGGGGAAGGACTATGGGAGGTGCCGAAGGGAGCGATGCGTGCGCATCGAAGCACATCCTGCTGCCCATACAATGCGAGAATTTTCACTGCTGACAGAAACATCAACCCAAATCCGCATTCCAGCTTGGCGCCGGAAGCTTCCCCCTCCGACCTATCCTGAGGGAAGCAGAGAATAATCGCAGGAACTCAGGATTTTCGCAAGGGCTTAGTTCACAGGCGGTTGTGAGCAGTTCGATCCGGCGATTTGTAGTCCTGGGGTCACAGTAGACGAAGAGGCTGAGCGTCGCTTCAGAGCTGCGTACGCTCATCTGCCTTGGATGGAGCTGGGTAAGAGCGCCCCAAACTTCCTGGAATCCGATGGACGCGGACCTGAAGGTCCGCTATACCTACTCGGAATCGATCTCGTCCAGCTCGGCCTGAACCGCGTCGCGCTCGCGCGGCATGTTGAGTTCGGTGAAGAGGGCGAGAGCCTGCTGCAGCTTCTGCTTTTCGGTCGCGTGATCGCCCTGGGCGCGCGCCAGCAGGCCCCAGTTCCAGTAGCAATAACCCAAGCCGTACTTGCTACCTAGCTCCAGACAGATGGTCTCCTGTTTCCTGTAAAGGTTTAACGCTTCATCCAGACGGCCCCACTGCCGCAGAATGTTTGCCTGAGTGCAATAGCTGAGTTGCAAGCCATCTTTGTTGCCCAGCTCCAGGCCGATGGCTTCTTCCTTCTTGTGCAGCGCCAGCGCCTCCTCCAGTCGCCCCCACGCCTTCAGGATCAGCGCCTGGTTGCCGTAGTTGCCTTGCAGGTCATTCTTGTTGCCCAGCTCGAGGCAAATTACTTCCTGCTTCTTGTGCAGCTCCAGCGCCTCCTCCAGTCGCCCCCATTCGTATAGGATCAGCGCCTGGTTGCCGTAGCTGCGCTGCAGACTGTCTCGGTTGCCCAGCTCCAGGCAGATGGCTTCTTTTTTCTTGTGCAGGGCCAGCGCCTCCTCCAGCCGCCCCCAATCATCAAGGATCAGCGCCTGGTTGCCGTAGCTGGCTTGCAGTCCGTCTTTGTTGCCCAGCTCCAGGCAGATGGCCTCTTCCTTTTTGTGCAGGGCCAGCGCCTCCTCCAGCCGCCCCCACGCCTTCAGGATCAGCGCCTGGTTGCCGTAGCAGGCTTGCAGTCCATCCTTGTTGCCCAGCTCCAGGCAGATGGCTTCTTTTTTCTTGTGCAGGGCCAGCGCCTCCTCCAGCCGCCCCCACGCCTTCAGGATCAGCGCCTGGTTGCCGTAGCTGATCTGGAGTCCATCCTTGTTGCCCAGCTCCAGGCAGATGGCCTCTTCCTTTTTGTGCAGGGCCAGAGCCTCCTCCAGCCGCCCCCACGCCTTCAGGATCAGCGCCTGGTTGCCGTAGCTGGCCTGTAGAATGCCGCGGTCGCCGCTGGTTCGCGCACATTTCTCTTCCTGCTGCATGATGCGCAACGCCACGTCAAGCTCTCCGGTCCGTCTGCCGAGGTCCCAACCCCAATACACCAGCGGCCATGCGCTCCTTCCTTGCTGATGTAGACCCTCGGCCGCGGGAATAGTCTCCTCCAGACACTCCCGACACTCCTGCCAGCGCTTCTCCCAATCCTTGAACAACTCCTCCAGCGCCACCGCGTGCTGCTCCTGCAGCGTCTTCAGGACGTTCGGGCCTACCTTTCTCCGCGCCTCATCGCGCAGCAGCGCGTGCATCTGGAAACGCTGTCGTTCGCGATCAACGACGCGCAGCAGTGACGAGCCGACGAGTTGGTTCGCTGATTTCCGGGCTTCAGGCAGGTCAATTTCGGCGATCTCCGCCGCGAGTGGCAGCCAGAAACCTTCTTGCACGCACGCCGCACACGCCGCCAGCAGCTTCTGTTCGCGTTCAGGCTGTGACTCCATTGCCTTGCGAAACAGAGCGTGTACATTGCGCCGGTTGTCATCGCTCCTGACCCCATCGACGAGGTCGTCCACGCGCAGGGTGAGCGCGCCTTCGCCCAGAGGAGTCGCTTCCATCCCAAGCAGCAGGCACGTGCCTACGGAAACTGCGATGGGCAGCATGTCAACCGAGCAGGCGAAACCCAGAAGGACATCGCGATTTCGATCGACTTCCTCTTCGGAGAAGGTTGGGACCAGCAACCTTCGGAATAGTTGCTCACATTCGTTATCGCTAAACTTATCAACTTGAAGCGACTGACTGACCACAACCTCGGGCAGTCTGTGCATCCGCGACGTGTACAGCACGGAACAGGCGGGCCCGGGCTCGAGTTCTCCCAGCTCAAAGACACCTTTCTCGTTCAGCCACACGTCATCCAAAATCAGCAGCGATTGCCTTTCACGCAGCCACGTCTTGGCCGCCTCGCGCTGCTTGTCAGGCGGAAGCGTCTTCACGTCAATCGGCAGGCGCTCGACCAGCTCGGCGGTGATGGCATCGAGCGAGCGCTGGCCGCAGGTCTGCCAGATGACGGCGTCGAGGTCTTTCTGCGCGTCCCAGGCGAATTGCAGCGCGATGGTTGACTTGCCGGAGCCGGGCTCGCCATACAGAAGAAACTTGCCCGGCTCGGGAAAGAACGCGTCGCTTAGTTTTGCGAGATACGCCGAGCGGCCGACGAAATCCTTGGGACGGTATTCAGGAAGATAGACCGGGGCCTTGCTGCCCGAGAGCCGCTGCAGGTTTTGCCTGCCCTTCAGCCACGTGATGGTGTCGCGGATGCCGGCTGCCTGGTCCCAGCGCGCATCGATGTAGTTGGTGGTGCGTAGCAGCGGCGGCAGCGGATAGTCGGCGTGCTCGCGCAGCATGATCAGCCCGAGCCGCATTTTCTGGCCTTCAACGCGACCGAGCAGGGCTGCGGTCCATTCCTCTTTCGTCCAGCCGGAGCGCGCTGCGTCAGGCGACCAGACCAGCAGGGCGATCTGCGATTCCGCCAATCCGTCGTTGATACGGGCTACGAAGTTCTCGCCCTTGTCGATGTCCACTTCGCAGCGCCAGGGCGTGAAGCCGTTGTCCCCAAGCGCGAGGGCGAGCCGCTCGACGAAGTCCGCGTCTTTCGTGCTGTGCGAGAGGAAGACCTGCATTGCCCCGAAGGTTAGCAGAGTTCCGGTTCAGCGGCTTCGGAAAAGGGTGGCGTCGCTCCCACCCACCGGACCACTTCGGAGCCGAATCACGCGCGCAACCTCTGCTAGCATAGAAGTACGAATGAGCGACAAGCCCGCAGCATCCCCAACCGAGAACCTCAAGGCGCGCTCGTTCTCTACCACTACGACGGTCGCATCGGCCGCTCCGACCGGAGGCGCCACTGCTGAACCGAACTCCGACTCCCTGCCCCCGGGCACGGCGGCTAAGCGGCTGCTGGAAGCCGATGACGCACAACATTTCCACGAACCCGAGCCGCCGTCCTACAATGTGGTAGGCCGCCTGCGCCGCTATGGTGTGCCGGCGCTGCGCTATCTGCTGCGGACCGAAGTTCACACCTATGCCTTCTCAGTCGCGGCTAACGCGATCCTGTCGTTTTTCCCCTTCCTGGTCCTGTTGCTGACCATCACCCGCCGGGTCTTTCATTCGATCGACATGTACAACGTATTGATCGAGCTGGTACGGCAATACCTGCCGAGCAATCAGGACTTCGTCATTCGTAATTTGCAGTTCCTGGCAAGCGTGAGAGGGCGAGGCCAGGCGCTATCGCTCGTCATGCTGCTGATCACTTCCACCGGCATCTTCATGCCGCTTGAGGTGGCGCTCAACAATATCTGGGGATTCAGGAAGAACCGCTCTTATCTGATGAACGGTCGTGGCGCTGGGCCTGGCCCTGGCTTGCGTCACGCTCGCCCTGCTCTCCGTCGCGGCGACGGCGCAGAACCTGAAGCATCTCGGGTTGATGATCGGCGACCACAGCCTCGTCTTCGGGGTGACCGAGTATGTGGTGCTGAAAGTAACCGCCATCGTCGCCGCCATCGCCATCTACTTCCTGATTTATTGGCTTGCTGCCGAACGGGCACGTGCCGGTCGCGTGCCGTGCTGCCCGCTGCCATCATCATGGGGCTGCTCACGGAGGCCGCAAAGTACTTGTTCGTACTTCTGCTGCCCTGGCTGAATTTTCAGGAGGTCTACGGCCCGTTCGCCGTTTCGGTCACCCTGATCATGTGGTCGTATATCAGCGGCATGCTGCTGCTGCTGGGCGCGTACCTCTCCGCCGCGCGGCACAGCGACAGAGTGCAGGCGAAGCGCAATAAGCCGCTCCTAGCGCTTGCCCTTTGGCTCGTTGCGCGCGCGGTTCTTGATCCAGATGGGCGTGCCGACAAATCCGAACGCCGCGCGAATCTGGTTCTCCAGAAAACGTTCGTAGGAGAAGTGCAGCTTCACCGCGCGATCGGTGAAGAGAATGAAGGTCGGCGGCGCGACGTTGCTTTGCGTCATGTAGAAGATCTTCACTCGCTTCGACATCGGCACCGAAGCACGTTCGAAATCAACGTGGCTGAGGAATCGGTTCATCTCTCCCGTGCCAATGCGCTTGCGCCGCTCGCGCGCGACCAGCTCAAGTGTCGAATAGAGCTTGTCGACGTTCTGCCCGGTCGACGCCGATACAAATACGACGGGCGCGTATGACAGGAATTTCAGGTGCCGCCGCACCTGCTCTTCGTAGATTGAACGCTCGGCCGGAGGCTTGCCGTCAGTGCGCGCGGTGGTAACCAGGTCCCATTTATTGATGACAATGATCACCGAACGCCCGCTTTCGTGCGCGTAACCGGCAATTGTGGCATCACTGGAGGTTATGCCTTCGACAGCATCGATGATTACAAGTGATACATCGGCGGCTTCCAGATGCTTGCGCGCCATCACAACCGACAGCTTTTCGGCCATTAATTCCGTCTTTCCTTTGCGGCGAATACCGGCGGTGTCGATGAAGCGATAGGTTTTGCCGTCGTGTTCGACCAACTCATCGACAGCATCGCGGGTGGTGCCTGCGATGGGCGAAACGATGGCGCGGCCGGTGCCGGTAAGCGCATTCAGCAGGGTCGATTTGCCGACGTTGGGACGCCCGATGATGGCGACCTTGGTCTCTCTCGGCTCCGGCTCTTCAGGTTCGGCTTCGGAACCGCTCTCGGCGGTTTCGGCCTCAGCCACCGCCGGTGCCGGCTCTGCCTCTTCTTCTTCCTCTGTCTCGGGCATGAATTGCAACACGTAGTCCAGCAACTCGGCCAAGCCGTTCCCGTTCTCTGCCGAGATCGGAATCAGTTCCTTGATGCCAAGCCGGCGAAATTCCTCCGCGTACGGCTCCAGCTTCGGCGTGTCCATCTTGTTCACCGCAAGCACCAGCGGCTTGCCGGTGCGCAGCAGCAGACGCGCCAACTCCATGTCGGGTGATGCCAGCTCAGTGCGGCCGTCAATCACCATGACAATTGCGTTTGCTTCGTCGAGTGCGACTCGCGCCTGGCGGAAGATCTCCGAGGGGATGAACTCTTTGTCTTCGGGCATGATGCCGCCAGTGTCGACGACGCGCAGTGCGCGGCCATCTCCACTCAGCCTCGCCGTATAGGCGATCGCGCGTGATGCCGGGCTCATCGCCGACGATGGCGCGCCGTGAGCCGACCAGCCGGTTGAACAGCGTGGACTTGCCGACATTGGGTCGGCCAACGATGGCCAGGGTACCCACAACCGCGGTTCTTGGACCGCCATGGGCGTTGCTCTTTTCGAATTGGTGGCGGGGCTTCACGGGACCTTTCAGCAGCGATGTTCCGAACGGCTATTATAGGGATTACTTCTCTCTCACCGTGTCTTCCCCATCCCAGTCCGGCCCGTCCATGCCGACGCTCTACCAGTTCTTCGGTCCCGGAGGCCTGCTGGCGCGCACGCATCCGGCTTACGAGTTTCGGCGGGGGCAATTGCAGATGGCCGAAGCAGTCGAGCAGGCGCTGGAGGAGCGACGCCACCTGATCGTCGAGGCCGGCACCGGTACCGGCAAAACGCTGGCGTATTTGTTGCCGGTGATTCGCTCCGGCAAGCGCGTCATCATCTCGACCGGAACCAAGACACTTCAGGAACAGCTCTACTTCAAGGACGTTCCCTTCCTTTCGCAGCATCTGGGCGAACTGCGCGTCTGCTACATGAAAGGCCGCGCCAACTATCTTTGCCGCAAGAAGCTCTACGATCTCGCCGACCAGCCGGTATTGAACGGGCTGGAAGAGATCAGCCACTTCAAGATCATCAGCGACTGGGAGAAGATCACCGACACCGGCGATCGTTCCGAGCTGGCCGAACTGCCCGAGTCAAGCCCGCTATGGGGCAAGCTCGACGCGCGCACCGATCGCTGCATCGGCTCGGAGTGTCAGCAGTTCGACCGTTGCTTCATTACCGAGATGCGGCGCCGCGCGGCCGAGAGCGACATCATCATCGTCAATCATCACCTCTTCTGCGCGGACCTTGCGATCAAAGCTGGGGCCGACTTCGCAGCCGATGCGGGAGTGTTGCCCGAGGCCGGCGATCGTCATCTTCGACGAAGCACACGAACTGGAAGATGTTGCCGACCGACTACTTCGGCATCTCGGTGTCGAATGTTCGCGTCGAGGAGTTGCTGCGCGATGTCGATCAGACTCTGCGCCGCGCCAACGTGCTGGCGGTCGATGTACTGGGAGCATGCAGCCGGGTGCGCGAGCGCTCGCAGTTTTTCTTCTCGCTGATTCCTCCAGGCGAAGGCCGCTTTGCCTTCGAGAATCGCGCTGAATTTCTGGAAGAAAACGGCGACGAGTATCTCGGGTTGCAGAACACGCTGATGCACCTCTACACCGAGTTGCAGGCGATTCCCAACAAGCCGGAAGAAGTCCACAACCTGTCGCGCCGGGTGGAGGAGCTGCGGGTGCAACTGGGCTTCATTCTGGAATCGAACCAGCGCAACACTGTGTTCTGGATCGAGCGTCGAGGCGACCGGCGCGGCTTTCGCGGCAGCAGTGGCGGTCAGCAGAATGTGTTTCTGCAGGCGACGCCGATCACGGTTTCCGACATCTTGCGTACTACGCTGTTCGAGAATCTCAGCTCAGCTGTGTTGACCTCGGCGACGCTGGCGGTCGGTGGGGGCTTCGATTACATTCGCGGGCGACTAGGCGTGGAGCACGCGCGCGAACTGATCGTCCCTTCGCATTTCGATTACCCGAGCCAGGCGCTGCTGTATGTTCCACCCGACATGCCCGATCCGCGCGAGCCACAATTTCTGGAAGCGGCATCGCAACGCGTGCGCCGCCTGCTGGAGATCACGCGCGGGCGAGCTTTTTGTCTGTTCACCAGCTATGCGCTCATGAATCAGCTGTACGAGCGGCTGCTGGGCGAGTTGGAGTTCCCGGTGCTGCTGCAAGGCAGAGCGCCGAAGAATGCGCTGCTGGAAGAATTTCGCATGACGCCGAACTGCGTTCTGTTCGCGACATCGTCGTTCTGGCAAGGCGTGGATGTGCAAGGAGAGCAGTTGAGTTGCGTCATCATCGACCGGCTGCCCTTCGCCGTGCCCAACGATCCGGTGGTAGCGGCCCGAATCAGGGCCATCGACGAAGCTGGGGGTAATGCGTTTGTCGAATATCAGGTCCCGAGCGCCGTCATTGCACTGAAACAAGGATTTGGCCGGCTGATCCGCTCGCTACACGATCGCGGGCTGCTTTGCCTGCTCGACAATCGAATCTTGAAGAAGCAGTACGGTCGCATCTTTCTCGACAGCCTGCCGAAGTATTCGCGAACGACGGAGTTGAAAAGGGTGGAAGAGTTCTTTGGGGTGAACGCCGGGAGATAGTTGTCAATGCGGAGTCTAAGAACCGCCGGTAAGCACCTCGCCGGATCTCACCTCGCGCAGCCGCACCTCACATTCTTGCGACAAGGGCAGCAGGTCGATAAGCCGATTGCTTTTCGCACGCAGCAGAATGAGCGCGATCTTGCGAGCGGAAAGGTTCTGCTGATACTGGAATCCCTGGTCGATAGTCACCAAGACGTCAAATCCAAGGCGCTCCGCCTCAGTTAGCAGGCGCCCGTTGATGATTCCACTCAAACCTACCTCGGGAACTGTCAAGCACTACCCAGGAAAGCCGAGTTTCAGTCTCCTAGGAAGGCACTCGTCGAGCAGCACTCTCATCCCAAGTGTTCTACCAGGGTTGCTTTCGCCTGTTCGAGTGCAGCCACTGCGGCTTCCCGGGTTACGATAGGAAAGTCGTCAAGAAATTCGTTGAGAGTCTGCCCACCCTCCAGGTAATCGAACAAGGCCTGAAAGGGAACTCGTGTATCTCGGAATACCGGAGTTCCCCAAGCACCTGTGGGTTTTTGACGATGATTTCTGTTCCAGCCATGGCAGCTTCTCCCAAGTGTTAGAAGTCTACATTACATCTCGGTTGCTCTGGACTCCTATGGCGCGCTCAATCCCGCTCGAAGAACCTCTTGATCTCCGGCCAGTACTTCTGCACGACGAATTCGGTTTTGATGTGCCCTCCGCGGGCGAGGAGCTTCAGCTTCACGCCCGTCTTCTTTGCAAACCTGTCGACCGATTCGCCACGGAATGGCTGGGATCATCCTTTGCGTGAAACATGATGATCTTGGACGGATCGATCTCGCTTCGCGTGATGAATGGGATTGAAGAACTTCCCGCTGTAGAGCTTGTTCCAGTTCTTCTCCGAGAGGCGATAGCCGTGGCCGAACGCTTCGCGAACGTAAGCAACGTAGCTCGGATTAGCCGTCTCGGCCTTCAACGCGCTGTGCAGGATCGACCAATCCACCACCGGGCAGTTCGCGACGACACGCTTCACGCGCGGATCGAGCGAACAGAGGATGGCGGTTGCTCCGCCGAAGCTGCCGCCGATGACGAAAACCTCATCCGGCTTCACCGTGAATTTCTTGCCGTGCGCCGCTTCGCGTATGGGCCTCTTCAGGCCGTCGATAACATCGAGGATGTCTTCATGCGGCGAGCGAGCGAGAAACTCGCCGCCACTTTCCCATGCTCCGCGATAACGGGGATAGAACACCCAGTAGCCCTTCTGTGCGAGCCAGTCGGCGAGCGGCTGCTTGCGCGGAATGCCGGGCATGCCGTCGCAAAGAATGATGACCCGCTGGCGCTTGCGCGGGCGGGCGGGAGGCAGAAATTCGGTCACGATGTCTTTGGCGAAGCGCGTGCGGAACATGAGGCGATTCTAGAGCCGAGTGAGTTCAGCGATGCACAACAAACGTCGGCTCTGCCAGGTAGTTCTCGAAGGTGACGGTCAGCGCAACGCCTTGCCGAACATTCGTGACCAGCGCCGGCCGGAAACAAACGATGCAATCGCCGTGGGTCTCCTCTCTGACACTGGGGTACACGATTCCCGCCGATCCTCGCTCCAGAAGTGCCTGCGCGAGCCATTGTGAGGTGGTGTAGGTGTCAGGCGCGAGGCAGTCGCGGAATTCGGCTCGCCTGCGAATGTCGTGAAATTCGGCACGAAAATCAGCGCAAATATTCGACGCATTCGAAGACCTCGGGATGAGGGCCAGCGGATTTCCTGAAGCTCCCCGCTACGGTGAAAGGCCACTTCCGCCTGTGAGGTCTCCAGTCGAAACGCGGCGTACCATGCGCCCCGCTCCAGGCCATTGAAGCGCCCGCCGGCCGGATGAGCGTAAGTAAAGGCGGCATTTACGATGTGCGCGTAAGGAACTCCGAAGACCAGTTCGTGAAGCCCGATGCCGGGCAGCAGTCCCGACTCGCCGAGTACACGATTGTCAGTTGCGCGCTCAAGATCGGTAAGGGCATCGAGCTCGCTGCCTTCGTCGGTTAGCCGGCGCAACGGGCGTTGCTCATCTACCGCGTACCTGCGGGGAACCAGCCGATGGGTGTCGTCCTGTCGAAGTCGAACCGCTGGAGGCAGCTTCATCCGGCAACGCGCCGCGCATCCAGCAACTGGCGAACTCGCAGCATCGCCGGCTGGCCGCCCTTAAGCATGTAGGCCAGCGGGGTCTCGCCCCCAAACATCGGGTTGGTATTCGGCGAGGAAATCCACGCGTCGGCCAGCCTTCGGCTGTAGAGCGTGTTCAATGCCTTGAAAATACCCAGCAGCAGCGAAACTCGCATCAGGCGATCCTGATCGAGAGGTGTCTTCGCTTCGCCGGCCTTTAGCTGATAAAACGCCCCGTTGGAGATTCCGCCGAGCAGTTGTTTGGCTTCTTCGTCGCGAATCTTCCAGGTGCCGGCAATCTTGAAGAACGCGTTGCGGGCGGCCGGGCTCAGACGCTTCTGGACTTGCTTGTCGGCCAAATTGGCCGCTGCTTGCGCACTGAATCCGGCAACAGGTTGGGACAAAACAGCCATGGAAGATCTCCAATATGGAGAATTATAACTCCGACTATGGAGTTAACCCAAGTTGAAGCCTTACGCCCTTCTGGGTCCGCTCAGCACCCGCGCCGGAAGGAAGATGATCGCCTTAATCAACTCCAGCACACCTTCCACGGCGAATCCGAGAATCCGGAACGGAAGCAGCAACAGCCAAACCAAGGGATACAGGAAGAGAAAAAGGAGTGCGACCGGCCAGCACAAGATCAGCAGGATACACCACAGCAAGAAACGTAAACATGGCTTGATCCTTCTAATCGTATGATACGAAGAATCAAGCCACGATGTTGCAAGAAACCAATGATTAGTAAAGCCGGAAGTTCACTTCGACATTGATCTGCACCGCAACCGGCTTGCCGTCTTTCATGGCCGGCTCGAACTTCCAGTTGCGCACCGCCTCGATGGCTTTCTGATCCAGACCCATGCCGAGCGCGCGCGCGACCTTGATGTCGCGCGGCTTGCCGTCAGGACCGACGATCAGCCAAAGAACGCACCGTTCCCTGGTATTTAGCCTTGCGTGCTTCCTCGGAGTACTCCGGATCAGGAGTATCCAACGCGCGCGGAGCCGAAACGCCGCCACCCACGCGGAAGACGCCGCCACCGATTCCGCCGCCACGACCAGGACCAACGCCTGGACCGGTTCCGGAACCTACGCCGCCGCCCGAGCCAGAACCGATGCCGCCGCCGCTACCGGTGCCGTTCGAAGGTGGCCCCGAAGGAATGGGCGACATCGGATTGCCAAGGTTCGGCATGTTGTTAGCGAGCTTAATCTGCGGAGGAACGACCACGGTCGGCTCAACCGGAAGCTTCGGGTTATCGTTGCGGATAACCATCGCCGGAGGGGTGATCTGCTCCATTGCCTGCTTGGGAAGCTTGCCCTTCGGCGCCTGCAGCTTGTCGCGGTCGCCGCCGCCGCCGCCGCCGCCCATGGTCTGGTTCTTCTTGGGCGTTATCGGCAGTTGCGGATCGAGATCAGGAGCGATCAGCGTGACCGTCTCCTGGGGCTTCTGCATGTTCTTCACGGCGCGCGCGCCCCAAATCGAGAGGCCGATCAGCCCGGCCACCAGCAGGATGTGCACCACCAGCGAGACGCTGGCGCTCTGTTTCTTGTAGTTGTATTCGCCCCAGATGTCGCGCACCGGCAACCGGCCGCGACGTCAAGCGCAGTGGCGGAAGCTTGTCTGGGAAGAATACGGCGCGAACATTGTCCTGCAACGAGGTCCAGAGGGACTCATTGGCGGTCGTACGCGGCAAGCAGGTGTAATTCTTCGTCCTGCTGCGCCATGCCGTGCTGGGCCACTTCTTCTTCCCGCCGCTCGGGAGGGGAAATCAGAGCCTGATTCGCCATAAACTCGTTTGCTTCCTCAAAATCCCAGTTTGGAGCCTTGCTCGATCAACTTAAGCACGTGCTTTGCCAAGGTATCCATACTTAGAACCCGCAAGATGCGCGAAGGTTCCGTCTTCGTTGCAGCCGCGAGTTGCTGAACCTGTGACTCGGCATTCCCACACTTAGATGCAGAGCTTCCCACACCGTTGTAATCATCTTGTCAATCGTTCGACGGATGCGGCGCACAAACGGCTAGCCATCAGCCTTCGAGCAATGGCGGACGCCTTCAGCCACCCTATAATGAATGAAAGATACCTGCTTCGATTCTACTGATTCTTGTAGGGATGGAGAGACCGGGAGTGCCGTTCGACCTGAAAGCGACGCTGAACCTGCCCAAAACCGCCTTCCCCATGAAGGCGAACCTGCCGCAAAACGAGCCTAAACTGCTCGAAAGATGGGAGGAGATGCGGATCTACGAGCGTATCCGCGAAGTACACAAGGGGCAGCCGATTTACGTCCTGCACGACGGGCCTCCGTACTCCAACGGGCCCATCCATCTGGGAACCGCGCTCAACAAGATTCTGAAGGATTTCATCGTCAAGTCCCGCACCATGAGCGGCTTCGACGCGCCCTACGTGCCTGGCTGGGACTGCCACGGTCTGCCCATCGAGATCAAGGTCGACAACGATCTGGGCCGCAAGAAGCTGGAGATGGATCCGCTGGACGTGCGCGAGGCCTGCCGCGCTTATGCGCAGAAGTATCTGGATCTCCAGCGGTCGCAGTTCAAGCGCCTGGCGGTTTTCGGCCGCTGGGACGACCCCTACGCCACCATGTATCCCGATTACGAGAGCTACGTGCTGGAGACGCTGTACGGCTTCTACGAGCAGGGCCTGGTCTACAAGGGACTGAAGTCGGTTTACTGGTGCGTGCACGACAAGACCGCGCTGGCTGAGGCCGAAGTCGAGTACGAGATGCACACCAGCCCCAGCATCTGGGTGCGGTATGCGCATGACCAGCGATCCGGGCGAACGTCGACCCGGCGCTGGCAGGCAAGAAGAACGTCGCCACGATCATCTGGACGACCACTCCGTGGACGCTGCCCGCGTCGATGGCGGTGACGTTTGCCGCCGATCATCCCTACGTCGCGCTCGATACCGGCGAGTGGATCTACATCGTCGCCAAAGAGCTGGCGCAGCAGACGATCGAGAAGTGCAATCTGGGCGATGCGAAAGAGATTGCAACCTTCCCTGGCGCGAAGCTGGAACGCGCGACCTTTGCTCATCCCTTCCTCGATCGCACCGGTGCTCGGCGTGCTCGGCGACTACGTCACCATGGATACCGGTACGGGCGCGGTGCACACGGCTCCTGCACATGGCGCCGACGACTTCATGACCGGCGTGAAGTACGGGCTCGACCTGCATTGCAACGTCGACGAAGCCGGCATCCTGCGCAACGGCTTGCCGGAATACGAGGGCCTGCAAATCTTCAAGGCCAACCAGCCGATCGTCGAGCTGCTGAAGAGCCGCGGCGTGTTACTCGGCTACGAAAAGATCGAGCACTCGTATCCGCATTGCTGGCGTTGCCATAATCCGGTGATCTTCCGCGCGACCGAGCAGTGGTTCATCGCCATGGAAGGCAAGATTCCCGGTGGCACTCTGCGCAGCCGTGCGCTGGAAGAGATCCAGAAGGTAAAGTGGGACCCGGCATGGGGCGAAGAGCGCATCTACAACATGGTCGCCACCCGTCCCGACTGGTGCATCTCGCGCCAGCGCATCTGGGGCGTGCCCATCGCCGTCTTCCAGTGCGAGGGCTGCAACGAGTTCCTGAACGACAAGGCTGTGCAACCGCGCGGTGGTCGAATTGGTGCGGCGCGAAGGCACCAACGCCTGGTACGAGCGCTCGGCCGAGGAGATTCTCCCCGCCGGGACGAAGTGTCCCAAGTGCGGCTCGGGAAAGTTCCGCAAGGAGATGGACATTCTGGATGTGTGGTTCGAGTCGGGATGCAGCCAGGCTGCCGTACTCGGCCACGAGCCGGGACTTCCCTGGCCCGCCGATTACTACCTCGAAGGCGGCGACCAGCATCGCGGATGGTTCCACTCTTCCCTGCTTTGCGCGGTCGGCACCAAGGGCGCGTCGCCGTATCGCGGCTGCGGAACCGAGGGATGGGTGCTTGACGATCAGGGACGCGCGCAGTCGAAATCGCTGGGCAACACGGTGGACCCGGTCGAAATCGCCGAACAAGCTTGGCGCGGAGATCGTTCGCTTGTGGGTCGGCTCGGTCGACTTCCGCGAGGACGTGATGGCGACGGACGAGCTGATGCAGCGCATCGCCGACAGCTATCGCAAGATTCGCAACACCTTCCGCTACATTCTGGGCAATCTCGAAGGATTCGATCCGCAGCGCGACAGCGTGGAATTTGGCGAGATGAATCCGCTCGACCAGTTCTTCCTGCTGCGCGCAGCCGAGCTGACCGCCGACGTGCGCGGCCATTACGAGAGCTTCACATTTCAGCGGGTGTATCAGCGGCTGAAGGACTTCTGCATCGTCGACCTGAGCGCCATTTACTTCGACATCCTGAAGGACCGCCTGTACACGGCGGCTCCCAGGTCGCAGGCGCGACGCTCGGCACAGACTGCGCTTTATCGACTTGGCGATGCGCTGGTACGGCTGCTGGCGCCGATCACGACGTTCACTTCGGAAGAGGTCTGGGATTTCATGCCGGAGGTCGCAGGCCGCCAGCCCAGCGTTCACCTCACCGAGTTTCCCGAGCCGCAGCGAGTTGACCGGAGAGCTGCCGGCTGGCTTCGACGCGGCAAAGCTTGAAGCTGATTGGGACACTTTGCTGAGTGTTCGCAGCGAGGCCTTGAAGGCGCTGGAAGCGGCGCGCGTCGAGAAGCTGATCGGCGGCGGGCTGGAGGCGCAGCTGCACCTCTCAGCTCCGGAGAGCCTCTTTCCCGTGCTCGACCGCTATCGCGGCGAGCTGCGCTACATTTTCATCGTGTCCGATGTGGTGCTGGAGAAGGCGGCCGCCGTGAACGGAGATGCCCCGCTGAAAATCACGGTGGCCAGGGCCCCGGGCGAGAAATGTGAGCGTTGCTGGAACTACTCGACCCATGTCGGCGAAGATAAGGAATACCCATCCGTGTGTGAGCGGTGCAGCGCCGTTCTGCGGGAGACTGGAGATAGCGCTTTGGTTCAGGGAGCGCGCAGCGTGTGTGTGTGGTAGAGCGGCGCTTCATGAGCGCCGCGTCAGTACGGCCGTCTCAAACTCTCAGGTTGCCCGCTGGCGAAGCCAGCCGACAACCGGAATAAATCCGGAGGGCGCTGGGACGCTGACCTAAAGGTCAGCTCTGCCCGTCACATGCTTCTTTCTCACGGTCCGGGGCGTCTAACTAGCGGACAGAGTACCGTATGCCCCGCCAACAACGTTTCAAAGTTTTCGATTTCAGCATGAACGAGCCAGCCAACCGGAACTACACGTTGCGCAAGTACTTCTTCCTGATCGCGGCCCTGGTGGTGCTGTTGGATCGCATCAGCAAGTGGGCGGTTTCCGCCAGCCTGCCGTTGCACGATTCGCTCACCGTGATCCCCGGCTTCTTCCACATCACTCACGTCGAGAACACAGGAGCGGCCTTCGGCTTGTTCGCCGAGTCGACCGCGCACTGGAAAGTCGGGGCACTGGTAACGTTCTCCCTGATCGCTCTCATCATCGTCACCATCTTGCTGTGGAAGAACAGCCATTCCGTGAGCACGATGACGGTAGGCCTGTCGCTCATCCTGGGCGGCGCTTTCGGCAATCTCTGGGACCGAGTAGTGGCCGGGCATGTTGTCGATTTTCTCGACTTCCACGTTGGCACATACTACTGGCCGGCATTTAACGTCGCCGATAGCGCAATCGTGATTGGGGCCATTCTTCTGGTGGCCGAGATTCTTTTCGCAAAGCCCAGCAGCGAAGCGGTAAAGAGCAGCGGGTAGGAGGCGATCAGCCATCAGCCGTCAGTATTCAGCTCCTCAGGAAAACTGGAACCGGGCGACTTTTGCAGCGATTTGCCCTTCGCTCTTCCCTTTCGCTCTGTGTCTTGCCATTTTCCTTATGAGGGGCCGGCTCTACTGCTAGCTCGAATTCTCCTTCGAGCCAACCTCAATGAGACGTTTGGTCAGCAGCACCAGTCCTAGAATCTGGGTCCACTCGGAGACGACGTTGCCCACCACTTGCCCCCAGCGGCTGTCAGGGGTCATGTGCAAGAACAGCGCGACCCAGATGGCTCCGGTCATCAACAGAAACAGCGTGAGCGAATGTTCGCGAATGAGGTTTTCGACCGGCGAAGGCGATTTGCCTTTCGGCTGTTTGCTCTCACGCGATCCGCGCTCGTAAAGGTACTTGGTAGCGATGATGGTCACGCAGACGCCCGTCCAATCCGCGATGGCGTTGCCAAAAAAGGATCCCAGGTGAGTCGAAGGATTGGACTTGGTATAAAGGGCGATCAGCAGAATTACCACTCCAAGTGCCGCCAGGCTTAAGGAGTGCTTCCGGAAGAAATTTGCTCGATTTTCTTTCTTTTTCATGCACCTACCACAACGGGTAGGATGCACAAATCAGCAAACCACAGAAGTTAATTGCCGGAGATGACTTCACCGAGGTACAGGAACCGACCCCCTTCTCCCGCCGAGCTACGTCAACATCTCCTCCACCGCGGCAGCTACGTGAATCTGCGTCGTATCGAACACGGGCAGCCCCGCGATCAACGGTGCGCGCAAGATCAAGGGCAGTTCCGTTCCCGCAAGAACAACCCCTTCGATGTGATCGCGTTCCTTCAGAGCCGTAATGATTCGTAGCAGACCTTCGCGAGTCTCAGGCAGGAATCTCCCCAACAGCAACTCGTTGACGTACTTGTCGTGAACGTAGGCCTGTTCCTCCGCAGTTGGCGTGACCAGTGCTATATCGGCCTTATCGAAAACCTCCTGGTAAAACCGGCCACTCATGGTGAATCGGGTGCCGAGAAGCGCGACCTGGTTCAAGCCGTGGCGTTTGACCTGGTCGCAGGTAGCTTCCACGATGCTGATGAGCGGAATGGGTGAGGCGCTGCGCACCTGATCGAAAACAATGTGACCGCTGTTGGCGGAGATCAAGGCGTAGTCTGCGCCCGCGGCTGCGAGTTGGCGAATCGCGCCCCCGAGATAGCTGGCCAGTTTTTCTAGTTGATTGTCACCGAGCAGGCGCAGTCCCTTGTCGACGTCGAGGCTGACAATGACCATCGGCGGGTAGCCTTCACCAAAGGTTTTTTGCCGATAAAGCGCGATGATCGACCGGTAGTAATCGATGGTGGATTCCGGGCCGAGCCCGCCGACGATGCCGAGGGTCTTCATTGGCAACCACCAACCAGTGCGCCGGGTTTACAATCGCAACAGGACACAAGGATGCCAACCTTCGAACCGGAAGATTTCCTGGCCGCGCTGCATCGCCTTTATGAGCAGCAATTAAAGCACGACGAGCAGATCGCGCAGAACTTCGAGCAGATCGCTAAACTAGCAGAACAAGGCAAGCAAACCGACGAGCGCTTGTCCAAGCTCATCACGATTGTAGGCGACCTCACCGCAATCGTGCGCTCACATGAGCAACGGCTCGAGGGCCTGGAAGGTCCAGCCTAATCCGGCAAGCTTTACCGTCGCCACTGAGCGCTCTGTCGCTTTTCCGGGCCTCGCGACGCTCGGTACTTTTCACCATTCAATCTTCTGACCACCGACAACTGGCCACTGACAACTGCCCTTACGGCGTCCCGTATACCCGCTTGTAGACCTCGGCATTGCGCACGATGGCCTGCACGTACTCGCGAGTTTCGGTGAACGGGATCGACTCCACGAACTCGTCAATATCGCGATAGCTGCCGGCTGCTTCGCCATTCCTCCACGCGGCTGTCGCCAGCATTGTAGGCGGCCAACGCGTACTCCACCTGGCCGTTGAAGTGGTCGACCATCTTGCGAAAGTAGCGCGTGCCCAACTCGATGTTGATGTTGGGATCGAATAGGGAATCCTGGTTGTAGCCCTTCAGCCCAAGCTGCTTGGCTTCGCCTTTGCCAGTGCCCGGCAGCAGTTGCATCAGCCCCAGCGCATTGGAGTGCGACACCGCGCTGGGGTTGAACTCCGACTCCTGGCGAATGAGCGCCGACACCAGGTAGGGATCAAGGCCGTTCTCGTCGGCATTTCGACGCAGCGAATCCCAATAAGGACGCGGGAAACAGTCCCTGCCAGTACTCCGACGGAAGCTGACTCGATCTCCATGGCGAAATAGCCGGAGACGCAGTGCTTCAACGCCTGCAGAGCGCGGAAGTATTCGCCTGCGGCGGTGTACATGCGGGCGACTTCCACCATCTCCCAGGATGGCCCGTCGGTCGTTCCGTTCTGCAATTCGCGAACCGCGAGGTCGAGCGCGCCGGCATTCTCCAGCAGCTTGGCGCGGCTGTAATGCAGGTCGTCGGCCGGAGGTGAGGTGCGCAGCGCTTCGCCTTCGTACCGTTTGGCGGGCGAGATCTGCTGCAATGCGGCCACATTCGCCGGACGCGGTGGACGGCATCAGCGCCAGCCGCTTGCGCGCCAGCACACCGTAATAGTAGTTGCGATAGCGCTCCGAAAGCTTGCTGGTAGTAAGCGCGTGCGAGCGCCGTATCGTGATCGTCTTCCGCCAGCCGCGCCCGCCAGTACATCGCGTTAGGCACCTCAGCGCTCGACGGGTAGAGCTCCACCTGCCGCGCGAAGGCCTTCTTCGCTTCTTCGTTGCGACCCTGGCGATACGTCAGCCAGGCATACTTCCAATGCGCGTACGACGCCTTCTCCCCTTGCGGGAAGCGCTCCTGAATTTCGCGATAGTAGTCGATCGCCCGGTCGTAGTCCTTGCGCAGCAGGTACATGTTGCCGGTGGACATCAGCGCCGACTCCAGCCACTGCGAGTGCGGCGTGTTGGTGCGCATGTAGGTCAGGATCTCCTGAATCTTGGCGTCGTCCTGAGCGCTGCGCGCCAACTCCAGCCGCTGATACCACTTCTCCGCTGAGGCCTCGCTGCCATCATCGGGAATGCGGTCGAGCACCGAAGCGGCCTCGCGATTCTGCCCCGTCTTGATCAGCGAATTCGCGTACTGAATCAGCACGTCGGAGCGCATGTTCGCCGGAGCCATGTCGAGCATGGCTTTGTACTCGCTGGCCGCTTCAGAGTAGTGCCGTCCCTTGTAGAGTTGCGCGGCGCGCGTCTGGTGGTCGGCGAAGGTGGGCGCGGGACAGGAACTCGGCCTCGGGAATCTTCTTCAGCTCCGCCGCGGCGTCATCGGCAAGGTAGCTGGTCGCGTAGTCGTAGTAGATGTGCCGAAACAGCTCGGCTGCCCGCGCGGCTCTGGCCGCTCGCTTCATAAGCCTTCGCCAGATAAAACTCCGCTTCGACTCCGGAACCGCCATAGCTCTGCAACAGATGTACTGCCTCGGCCGGACGATTGTCAGCCAGCAGACGCCTTGGCGTGCGCGATGACGGCATCGTGCGCGTAGATCGAGTCCGGATAACGCGCCGCAAAATCTCGCAGATAAGTGAACGAGGCCTCGGGGTTGTTGCTCAGCACATACGAGTTGCCGATGAAGAATGACGTGTAGTCAGCCCAGTTCACCCATCTTCGGCGCAGCCTTCTGCATGGCGGCAATGGCCGCCGGATATTGCGCGTCGAGATAATGCGCGTAACCGATGGCAAACCACGCTAATGCGCCGGCTTCGGTTCCGGCATGGGTGTTGGCGTAGCTCTGCACGCCAGCGTAAGCCGCAGGTGTACGGAACTGGATCAACTGGCGCGCCATAGGCCGCAAGTCACTCGAGGCCACGAAAGTCCGCTGCAACTTCTGCGCCCGGGCCATCGACGCCTTCGCACGCGGCTTATGACTCTTGGAGGCCGTGGCCTTTTTCTTCGAGGTTTTCGACGCAGTCGACGACTTCTTCTTGCTCGAGGTGGAACTGGCATGCGACGTCGACGATCCCGTCGTGGTCGCAAGGGCAGACAGCCCAAAGGTTTGGACCAGCAAACAGAACGTCAGGAAACGTGCTAAGGCGCGGACGAAGGAACTCACTGCAGTTCAGTGTAGCGCGATTTCCCGGGCGCGCAATCAGATCGCCGCGTTGACATTGGAGATTCGCCGGAGAAATCCAGAACTGAAGGGGCGCGCCTTCAGGGGCGCCGAGTATGTATCCAATTGATGCCACTTCAGTCGCTGCCAGAACTTGTTACCGATGGCGGGCAGGCCAGACCCCCAGAGGCTAAAGCCTCAGTAAGAACGGCATCATCGGCGCGGCTGCAGCCGCGCCCCTTCCAACCGTTGCTCAACAGGGCTCGTTAGTCGCTATCTCTCCGTCCCCGCCCTCCACTCGTCAGCGGTTGCAGCCGACCGGAATCAGACATAGTGCTCGTCCCGACTGTCCTGCCGTCTATCCCAAAATGGTCTGTAAAACGGTTAGAATGGCAGCAGAAATTGTCTTGCCCTGTTAAAATCCTGAATCTGCAAAGAAATGGGAACCATCCAACCAAACGTAGAGATGCAGGCTAGCGACGAAAGTACGCTAGTCCATGCGGCAAAAGCTGGCGACATCAGCGCCTTCGAGGAGCTGGTGCGGCGGTATGACCGCAATGTTTTCCGGATTGCGCAGCACATCACGCAAAACCGCGAAGACGCGGAAGACGTGGTGCAGGACGCCTTTTTAAAGGCGTACCAGAACCTGAAGAATTTTCAGGAGCAATCCAAGTTTTATACCTGGCTGGTGCGGATTGCGGTAAACGAGGCGCTCATGCGCCTGCGTCGCCGCCGTCCCGAGCGCATGGTGTCGCTCGATGAGGACATCAAGACGGAAGAGGATTCCATGCCGCGCGAGGTCGCGGACTGGGCTCCGAATCCGGAACAGCTTTATGGCCAGGGCGAATTAAAAGAGATCCTGAGCAAAACGATTCAGGGATTGCCGCCGAGTTTTCGGACGGTATTTGTTCTGCGCGACGTGGAAGGGCTTTCGACCGAAGAAACCGCCGACGCGCTGGACTTAAGTATTCCGGCTGTGAAGTCACGACTTCTTCGCGCCCGGTTGCAGCTGCGAGAGCGGTTGAGCAAGTACTTCAAAAATCGTGCTGGTGGAGATGGCAAACAGTGACCTGCTCTGAATTTCTTAAGGAGCTAACCGATTACCTCGACGACACCATGGACGCCCAGACCAAGGCGGAATTGGAAGACCATCTTCAGTGGTGCCACAACTGTTACGTCATCTGCAACACAACCAAGATGACCATTGAGATCTACCGGGACTCGTCTCTCTACGAATTGCCCGACGATCTGCGGGGCCGTCTCCGGTCAGCCATCATGACGAAGTGTCAAGGTGCTAAGGATCCTCACTAGGCTTCTGCCGGCGACAGCGCATTTCAACCAGCATGCAGCAGCCGGCCCACGGCGTTGCCGGGCGTGGTACGCTTTTCCCCTATGCCTGATGATCAGCGGGACCCCAAGAACCTGCAGAGCACAGCCATCGCCTGGGCGCGCTATTCCGAAATAGCCTTCATCATCCCCGCTGCTGTAGTTGTAGGTTTGCTGTTAGGCAAACTGGGCGACTACTTCTTTCACACCCACTGGCTCACGATTGCCGGCATCGTCTTCGGGTCGATTGTCGGATTCATCCAGCTGATTCGCACCGTGCTGCGGGACAAGAGCTGATCGCGCTTCGCCGAAACGGAAGCGAGTAGCGGCTGGGCTGCTCATGTATCCTTAAAACTTGTTGATGCCAGCACGCTGCTTAGCCGCACTCGGCCGCTCTCCGCTTAAGAATCTCTTCTGCTCGATTCTGCTGCTGATCCTTGTCGTCACCCCAGTGTGGGCACAAGATTCGCCGCCAGCGCCACCGACTCCGGCACAAGGTTCGCGGCCTTTTCCACCGCCTCCGGCACAGCAACCCCCTGCTCCTGCTATTCCGTCATCTCCGCCGCAACCTGGTGCAGGACGGAGCGACGGAGCGAACGAGGCCTCCGGCGCGGGAAGCGAGGTCGAAGGACAGAAGCCGTCGGCTCCGCAGCCCGGCAGCGGGAAACAGGAGCAATCAGAAGCTCCAGCCGGTCCGATCACCAAGCAGCAGGCCCGCGAGCTATTTCGTTCCGTCGACGAGATTTTGCACTTCGCGAGCAACGATACCGGGCTGCCCATCCGGCATTCCGTCAAGCGCAAGCTCATCACGCGCCAGGCGGTCGCGAGCTACGTCGAAAAGCGCATGCGGGAGGACAAGGATACCCAGAGGCTCGAGCGGTCGCAGGCCATCCTGACCAAGTTCGGACTGTTGCCGCCCAATTACGATTTGCGTGGAGAATACCTGCGCCTGCTGCGCGAACAGGTAGCCGCTTATTACGACCCGACGACGAAGACGGTGGACATGCTCGACTGGGTTCCTCCTGACCAGCAAAAGCCGGTGCTCGCCCACGAGCTGACGCACGCCTTGCAGGACCAGAAGGTCGGTCTGGAAAAATGGGAATTGGCGGGAGCCAAAGATGACAGGCCGCTTCCCGACAATCAGGAAGAGGTAGTGGAAGAGGCGCAGGCGGCCCGCGAGGCGTTAGCCGAAGGGCAGGCCATGATCGTGTTCCTCGACTACTCGCTGGCTCCGCTGGGCGTTGACGTTCTCAAGGCCCCTGAGGTCGTGGATGCCATGCGCGCCGGCATGGGGGACAGCGCCGACTCGCCGGTCTTCACGGCTGCCCCGATGTATCTGCGCGAGTCGCTGCTGATGCCATACACCTTCGGCTCCGATTTCGTACGTTACGTGCTCGAGCACGAAGGCAAAGACGCAGCCTTCGCCGGCGCGCTCGAGAAACCTCCCGCCACCACCCGGCAGATCATGGAGCCGGACACGTATCTGAAGAATGAAGTGATCGAGCCGCTCAAGATCCTGATCTCGACAAGCTGGTCGGGCCCAATTACGAGCGCTATGACTTTGGGGGAATGGGAGAGTTCGATGTTTACCTGCTGGTCAAGCAGTATGCCCCCGACAGAGATCCAAAAGATATCTATAAGCACTGGCGGGGCGGGTACTATTTGGCAGCACATGCGAAGAGCGCGCCGAAAGATCAGATAGCGTTGCTGTATCTGTCGCGGTGGGATTCGCCGGAGACGGCGGCAGAGTTCGCGAGAGTCTACCAGGAATATACGCCGAAACGGTACCCGCAGTGGCCGCAACACAACAGCGCACCAGCAGCCCCTCCGGCCGAGAGCGCCATAATGTACCACTCTCAATCGTCGATGGGGCCGGAATCAGATCGAGTATACGTTGACCAGAGCGGCAGCGATTTGCTGATCCTCGAGAGCTTCGACGAGGCCACCGCCCAGCGGATATCAGCCGCGCTCTTGTGGGGAAGCTCCGCTGAAAGCGCAAATCGACCTACTCCTCCGAAAACCAAACAGCCGAACTAGTGGCATGATCAGGGCCGCTTTCATCAGGCGGCACTGGCGGATGCGGCCTCAGGTTCTTTCGCCTTCTGCTCGGCGGACGTCGCGGGCTTCCTGCCGAAGATCTCGGCTTCTGCCTGGTACCAATCCTCCAGATCGTGGCCGTCTTCCCGGCCGCGCTGTTCGTAAATTTGGTAAGCCCGCAGGCGTATGTACTCTTCGGTCAGCTCAAGCGAGCCCTGGTCTAGGGCAAGCCGCCGGAAACTGAAAGGTGCGTTGCTCATGGTCGCCCTCCGGAGGAAGCGTCCGGTGAGGCAGGTCGGGGTACCGCTGGGAAGGATGGATTCGCCGCGGCGCCGGTGACCTGGCCCCGTCAATTCGGATGCTAATCCTGCGGAGACAGCGAAACAAGCTCCCCGCCAGGCTCATCGCACAATGCGTTTCAAAGTGGGAAACGACTCGTCCCACCCCAAGAAGCTCTAAAGGCAGCTGGGAATCCGCGGCATTCGACGGAGAAAAACAAAAGTGACGTGCTGCCTGCACTCTAGTGGCATAATTCAGGGACACATCTCTAGCACAGGAGTCTTGCATGTCCACCACCTCCGTCGCGGTCGACCGGGGAGCGTCTTCGAAACTTGCCGTCGAAGGCGGCACGGCGGTACGCTCCGCACCGTTCTCCCCTTGGCCATATTTCGAAGCGGAAGAGCGAGCGGCGGCAGCACAAGTGCTTGAGTCGGGCAAAGTTAATTACTGGACTGGGGATGAGGGGCGCCAGTTCGAGCGCGAATACGCGGAATATGTCGGAACGAAATACGCTATCGCGGTCGCAAACGGCACAGTCGGTCTCGAACTGGCGCTATTGGCCATGGGAATCGGACCGGGCGACGAAGTCATCACCTCCTGCCGCACCTTCATCGCCTCGGCAAGCTGCGTCGTGATGCGCGGCGCCACCCCGGTCATGGCGGACGTGGACCGCGATAGCCAGAACGTCACGGCCGAGACTATTCGGCAGGTGATCACGCCGCGAACCAAGGCCATCATAGCGGTTCACCTTGCCGGCTGGCCCTGCGATATGGACCCGATTCTGAAGCTGGCGCGCGAGCATGGCTTCAAGGTCATCGAAGATTGTGCGCAAGCCCATGGTGCGCGACATAAAGGCCACCCCGTCGGCAGCATGGGCGATTTCAATTCGTTCTCGTTCTGTCAGGACAAGATCATGACCACGGGCGGCGAAGGCGGGCTGGTCACCACCGACAATGAGGAGTATTGGGAACGCGCCTGGAGTTTCAAGGACCATGGCAAAAGCTACGACGCCGTCTATCGGCGGCAGCACGGCCCGGGATTCCGCTGGCTGCATGAACAGTTCGGCACAAACTGGCGGCTGACAGAGATGCAGTCGGCGATCGGCCGCGCGCTGCTGCGCAAGCTGGACACGCAGGTCGCAGTCCGTCGCCATCATGCCGAACGGTTGAACGCAGCTTTCTCCGAGACTCCGGCGCTGCGGACGACGCTACCGCCCGCCGACACCCTCCACTCCTATTACAAGTACTACGCGTTTGTCCGGCCGGAGCTGCTCGCCTCAGGCTGGGACCGCGACCGCGTTCTAAGCGCGATCATCGCCGAGGGTATCCCGTGCTTCTCCGGCAGTTGCAGCGAGATTTATCTGGAGAAAGCGTTCAACGGACTACGCCCCGTGAATCGCCTGCCGGTCGCGCGCGAGCTGGGTGACACCAGCCTGATGTTTCTAGTCCATCCCACACTGTCGGATAGGGACATTGACGATACCATCGCGGCGGTGCGCAAAGTGATGGAACACGCGTCGGCGTAATCGCCCTTACCAACCAAAACCAGGCGCTTAGCCCAGACGGCAGAGGCATTTTGCGAGGCATTGCTGTGGCGAAATCGTCGTGTCACTCGCAATCCGCGCCAGCGTCTTATTTCGGGATTGTGAGTGAGATGGCCTGTTGAACGAAGCCGCTATCGCGGCAGAAAGTGCGCGATCGTTTGAGGGCATAAATTGGGGTCGTCACGCATAGGAGGCGTTATGACCCATCTGCGACAGCGCATGCTGGAAGAACTCCAGCGGCGAAACTACTCTCCTGCAACCATTCGTTCTTACCTCCGGTGTGTAACCGAGTTTGCTCAACACTTCCATCGCTCTCCCGATCAGCTCGGAGCCGACGACATTCGTCAGTTTCAGTTATTCCTGATTAAGCAGAGAAGGCTGGCATGGTCGAGTTACAACGTGTTCGTTTCCGCGTTGCGATTCTTCTATGTCAAGACTCTGAAGCAACCCTTCATCCTCGAGGACATTCCTTTCCAGCGTGAGCCCCAGCAGTTACCCGAGATCCTCAGCCAGGACGAGGTAGCGCGGTTGTTACAGGCACCACCGCATCTGAAGACGCGAGCGGTGCTGATGACCATCTACGCGGCGGGCTTGCGGATTTCCGAGGTCGCCCGTTTGCAGGTGCCCGACATCGACTCGGCACGCATGACCATCACGATCCATCAAGGCAAGGGCAGCAAAGACCGAGTGGTAATGTTGTCCCCGGTTTTACTCGCAGTGCTGCGCCAGTACTGGCGGCGGAAGAAACCTACGGGATGGCTCTTTCCAGGCAAAAACCCAGACCAACCCGTCGGCTGCAACGCTTTGCGCCGGGCTTTTCACAATGCCGTCCGCAGAGCCGGTCTGACCAAGAAGGTTTCTCCGCATTCGCTGCGCCACAGTTTCGCCACCCATCTGCTGGAATCAGGTACGGACCTTCGCACCATCCAGTTACTGTTGGGTCACAGTAGCCTGAAACCCACGACTCGCTACCTGCACGTTTCTCAAAAACACGTGCGGGCTACCGCCAGCCCTCTGGATTCCTTGAGCTTGACCAAGGAGCGCTCTAAAAAATGATTCGGCCACCCCTGGAGGTGGCCGACATTGTTCGCAGCTATGGCACAGCGTTCGTGGAGCGGCATCGCCGCTGGCTGACTTTCCTGCACCTCAAGGTCCTGCGTGCGATTGCCGCCTGCCGGACTGCCGCACTCGGCGGCCACCTCCGCCAGTGCGATGGCTGTGGACAGCAAGCCATCTCCTATAACTCATGTCTGAACCGACACTGTCCCAAGTGCCAGGGGGCAGCACGGCAGCTCTGGTTGGCCCAGCGCTCCGCCGAGCTGTTGCCAGTTCCGTACTACCATGTGGTATTCACCCTGCCTCATGTCCTGGCTCCCGTGGCCTTGCAGAACAAGGCTCTGGTTTATGGCTTACTGTTTCGGGCGGTGGCCGAGACCCTTCTACAGATCGCCGCCGATCCCCAACACCTGGGTGCCGAGATCGGGTTTCTCGCCATTCTCCATACCTGGGGGCAGACTCTCCTGCATCATCCTCATGTGCATTGTGTGGTGCCGGGCGGGGGACTCTCACACGATCATCGGCGCTGGATTGCGTGCAGCGACAAGTTCTTTCTGCCCGTCAAGGTCTTGAGTCCGGTGTTTCGCGGAAAGTTTCTGGATACCCTGGAGCAGGCCTTTCGAAAACACCAGCTCACCCTCGCTGGTCAGTTGGCTCCTCTCCAATCACCGGAGCTGTTTGCCGCTCTGCTGGACACTGCTGCCCACCGCAACTGGGTAGTCTATGCCAAGCGTCCCTTTGCCGGACCCGCTCAGGTCTTGACCTATCTCTCCCGCTATACCCACCGCATTGCCATCGCCAACTCCCGCCTCATTTCCATGGCCGACGGCAGAATCAGCTATCGTTGGCGAGACTACGCCCATGGTTGCCAGACTCGTACCATGACCCTCGATGCCGATGAGTTTCTCCGCCGCTTCCTGCTGCATGTCCTACCCGCCGGGTTTGTGCGCATCCGCTACTTCGGCCTGCTCGCCAATCGCCACCGTAGCAAGTTCTTGCAGCTCTGCCGTTCCCACTTGCACGCTGCTTCTCCGCCACCCGCTGCACCCTGCGCTCACCTCTGCCCAAACTGTCATCGCGGCGTCATGCGGGTCATTGCCGCGCTTTCCCCTGCCCAGCTTTCCGACTGGCTGCCCGATCCACCCCAAGCGGAGAACTCTTCATGATCCCCATCCTCTTATTACAAGACCTGGTTCCCGCGCTGCCCTGCCGTGTTAGCCGAGGTAGCAGTGTCGGCAATCGCCTCAATCAGGGGCTTGCCGTGCGCACATCGCGTCGCATCCCTGGCTTTCCTAGCCCGTCCGCGCTCACCAGCTTGGCGAATATAGGTATTTCCGGCTGTCGCCCCGACCTGCTACCCACCACACCCCAACCCCAAACTGCCATTCAAAACGCATAGTTTTTGGCGGCGGCTCCGTTCAACCGATTCTATCGCCAGTGCTCAGGCGGCCCACCTCTCTGCATCACTCAGAACTCTCATCGCCTGAGCACTCTCGATAGAATCCTAGTAGGTTCCCGCTAGTAATACGGAAACGGGCGCTCGCTCGACAATCTCACGTCATCTTCTGGGAACAGGACCTCTGGACAAGTGGAAGGGTTTGCGTCTCGCACCGGTCAATTCCCTGAGTCACACTCTCACGGCGAATTAGCGGTCATGTCCTACCAGAGCAACATCATCGATGCTCTCCTCTGGACGGACGCCAGTTTCCCGCCCGTCATGCCCTTTCCGGAACCTCGCTTGCAGCTTGTCGAGGTACACGTAGTAGACCGGCGTAATGTAGAGAGTAACGATTTGCGAAAACAGCAGACCTCCGACGACAGCCAGACCTAAGCCGCGCCGCGAATCAGCTCCTGTCCCGAAGCCAATGGCGATAGGCAAGGTACCCATAAGGGCGGCCATAGTCGTCATCATGATCGGACGGAAGCGGATGAGTGCACCCTCATAGATAGCTTCCTCCGGGCTCTTTCCCTCGCCCCGCTCCGCCTCCAGCGCAAAGTCAATCATCATGATGGCGTTCTTCTTCACAATGCCGATCAGCATGATGATCCCAACAAAGGAGTAGAGATTCAGTTCCTGGTGGAAGAGCCGGAGCGTCAGCAGCGCACCCACGCCGGCGGAAGGCAAACCGGAAAGAATTGTCAGGGGATGAATGAAGCTCTCATACAGGATTCCAAGAATAATGTAGATGACGAGGATGGCCCCCAACAGCAGCAATCCCATGCCAGTAAACGAATTCTGGAAAGCTTGAGCCGTTCCCTGGAAGGTGCGTTGGATATCTCCGGGTAGTACTCGATCTGACTCCTGCTCCACCAGTTTGGTCGCGTCTCCCAAGGCTGTTCCTGGTTTGAGATTGAAGCTGATGGTGGCGGCCGGCAACTGGCCCAGGTGATTCACCGTCAGTGGACCAACGGAAGGAACCAGTTTCGCAACCGTGTCGAGCGGAATCATCTTACCCGCGCCAGACCGAACGTACAGGAGCGCCAGCTTGTCAGGGTTGTTTTGGAATTCCGGCAGCAACTCAATAATGACGTAGTACTCGTTATTCGGCGTGTAGATGGTACTGATCTGACGCGTGCCGTAAGCGGAATAGAGAGCGTCGGAAACCTGTGCGGGCGTCAATCCAAGTGCGTACGCTTTGTCGTGGTCTACTTCGACGGTGAGCTGTGGGCTGCTCACTTGCAGGTCGCTGGTGACGTCCTGCAACTGCGGCAATGCGTGAAGAGCATTTTCCAGCTTGGGTGCATCCCGATAAAGCTGCGCCGTGTCGGGCGATTGCAGTGTGTACTGGTACTGCGACTTGGTCAGCGATCCTCCGATGCGAATGGTTGGCGGAATCTGCATGAACACATTCAGGCCGGGAATCTGCGACACCTTGGGACGAAGCTCCTGGATGACCTCCAGAGCGCTCATGTGATTGACGCGGTCCTTCTTGTCTTTCAGCCGAAAGAAGATGCGGCCCTGGTTGATTGGATTGCCGATCGACGACATGGTGTTCTGGACACTGGGATCGAGCCGCACCACGTCGGCCACCTTCTGCTGCAGCTGCATCATGTCCTGAAATGCAATGCCCTGTTGCGCTTCGGTGAACGCGAATACCAGACCCTGATCTTCGTCAGGAATGAAACCGGTCTTGGAGATGGTGAAAAGATAAAAGGTGAGGCCGATCAGGACGAACGAGACCATGAGGGTCGCGAATTTGTGCCGCAACACCGCCCTCAGGCTGACGTTGTAGCCCCGCAGCCAGCCTGCGAAAACGCGCTCTCCCAGGTTGTACAGCCGTCCGTGGCTCGCAGCCGGTTGGTGACGAAGAAATCGGCTGCAAAGCATTGGGGTCAAGGTCAGGGATACGAATCCTGAAACCAGGATTGCGGCGCCGATCGTAACCGCGAATTCATGCAGCAGACGCCCGATAATTCCGCCCATGAACAGCAGCGGGATAAAGACCGCAGCTAGCGACAGCGTCATGGAAAGAATGGTGAAGCCGATCTCGCCGGCGCCCTCCATCGCGGCCTGCATCGGCCGCTTGCCCATCTCCATGTGGCGAACTATGTTCTCCAGCATCACAATGGCGTCGTCCACCACGAATCCGACGGACAACGTCAGCGCCATCAGGGAAAGATTATCCAGGCTATAGCCCAGCAAGTACATCACGGAGAACGTACCGATGATGGACATGGGCAAAGCCAATGACGGGATGATGGTGGCTGAGATGTTTCGCAGGAAGATGAAGATCACCAGGATGACCAGGGCAATGGTCAGCAGTAGAGTGAACTTCACATCGTTCACCGACCCGCGAATGGAGACCGAACGGTCATAGAGCGTGTCGATGTGAACCGCGGCGGGAGTATGCTCTTCCAGCCTGGGCAGCAGCTTCTTAATGCTGTCAACCACAGCCACTGTATTGGTCCCGGGCTGCTTTTGAATGGCCAGCACGATGGCGCGGGTCCCGTTGAACCAGCTAGCGGTCTTGTCATTCTGTACGCTATCGATCACGCGGCCGAGCTCATTCAGGCGGACCGGCGAACCATTGCGATAAGCCACCACCATGGGCCCGAACTGTAAGGCATTCATGCGCTGCGCGTTGGACAAGATTGTGAAGGTATGGTTCTGGCCGTAGAGGGTGCCGGTAGGCAGGTTGCTGTTGCCGGACTGCAGCGCGGCGCTGACCTCGTCGATGCCGATCTGGCGCGAAGCCAGAGCACTCGGATCGAGCTGCGCCCGCATGGCGTATTTCTGCGCCCCGTAGACCATAACCTGGGCCACGCCGTTCACCATCGAGACATTCTGGGCGATGGTGGTCTCGGCGGCCTCGTCGATGTCCGACAGCTTCATGGTCGGCGAACTCAACGCCAGGTAGAGGATGGGCGAATCCGCCGGATTCACCTTCTGGAAGGTAGGCGGGGTTGGCATCTGCGGAGGCAACTGACCGCCCGCCGCGGTAATGGCTGCCTGCACGTCCAGCGCAGCGCCATCGAGGCTCCGGCTAAGGTTGAACTGAATGGTGATGCTGGTTTGTCCCAGGGAATTGGTCGAGGTCATCGAGTCGATGCCGGCGATCGTCGAGAATTGCTTTTCCAGGGGCGTAGCGACAGAAGAAGCCATGGTATCTGGACTCGCGCCCGGTAGAGAAGCGCTCACCAGGATCGTCGGAAAATCCACATTTGGCAGGTCGCTGACCGGCAGCAGTTGATACGCGAAGATGCCGAAGATCAAAATGGCGGCCATAACCAGCGTGGTCATGATGGGCCGCCGGATGAAGATCTTCGAAATGTTCACAGCCCGCCTCCACCGGAGTGGCCCGCTGCAGTCGAGTCCGCCTGGCCCGCAGGAACAGTACTCTGCACCACCACCTTCGCATTCGGAGCCACGCGCAATTGACCGTCCACAATCACCTGCTCGCCGGTATTCAGTCCGTCCGCAACCAGCGTCAGATTGTGATACACCCCTGCCGTCCTGACCGGCCGCGCTTCCGCCGTGCTGTCCGCTTTTACCACATAGACGTATTCGCCTCGCTGTCCAGTTTGAATCGCCTTGGTCGGCACCACCATGGCATTCTTCTGGGTCGAGAGCTCAAGGGCAACATCCACAAATTCGCCGGGCCACAGCCGCCGGTCCTGGTTCGGAAACGTGGCTTTCAGCTTGAACATTCCGGTGGTGGTGTCTACGCCATTGTCAATGAACGTCAGCCGTCCCTCCGCCGCAGCATCGGGTTGGCCTTTGGGGTATGCGAGGACCCTGAGTTGGCCCGAGGAGAAACGTTGCCGCACGCGGTCAAGATTCGACTCCGGCACAAAGAAAGTGACGTAGATCGGAGTGACTTGGTTCAACTGCACCAGGTACGGAGTATCGTTGGCCTTCACCAGATTGCCTAAATTGATCATTAACGTTCCCGCGCGTGCAGTGATGGGAGCGACGATATCTGTGTACTGCAGTTCTATTCGCGCAGCGTCGATTGCCGCTTTGTCCGCGTCGACCGCCGACGAATCGGCCTTGGCTTGTGCATTCAATTGGCCACCCTGCTCGTGGGAGACAATGCCTTCTTTCTCCAACCCGGAATAGCGTTCCGCCTGAAGGCGCGAATTCTCCGCCTGCGCCTGATCGTGCTTCATCTGGCTGATGGCTTTTTCCAGGTCCGCCTGGAAAGGTCGCTTGTCCAATTGAAACAGCAGCTGGCCCTCGCGCACGTCCTCGCCTTCTTTAAAGAAGATCTTCTGGATCTGACCATTGACTTGCGATCGAATCTGCACCGTTTGATAGGCCTCGACATTCCCGATGGCTGCGATTTGCAGCGGAATGTCCCGCTGCTCGACACTGGCCACTACTACGGGCGCTGGCGGACGCCCCCCGGCGCCCCCTCCCGCAGCGTTCCCCGTACATCCGGAGCCTAAGAGAACAGCAAGAAACGGAAATAGCCACCTCAACAATCGCTCGTTTTCGAAGGGGTGTTTCATGACGGGAGGCTCCCGGAAACTTAAGAGGCACATCGCTTTATATTGACCATTTGCCGGCGTTCAGTCAGTGATTCCTATCACCGTGCGTCCTGTCGGCTGAGCTCTGTGGACGCCACAGGCCCGCTCACCTCGCGGCGCCGTTGATCGCCCTCAAACAACTTTCCGTGGCTAGAAGCATAAACCTAACGAAGCATAAGCCAATGAGGGTGAAAAGTCTGGGCGAGTTGTCGACCGGCAGGAACTTGGCCCGAAACCGGCTTCCAGGAGATCAAGGCAAAAGCAGACTTCAACAGCACACTTCCTCGAACAGGGCTTCTGGCTCCTCTCCACTTCGAACCATTGGTGAGCAGAAGGGCGTACGCCCCGGTGCTTTGCCCCCCTTTTGCCACCGGTGCCCTGATCTTCCGCTATTCAGCCAGGTGCTGTTTGCCCGTTTTCGCCGCGAATATCTTTAGAAAGCAATCCGACAAGGACGCAACCTTGTGCCTCTATCGGTATTAGCATCCCTAGGCTTTTAGCTTCGCGGGAGTGATCGGCAGTCTTCGGATGCGCTTTCCCGTTGCCGCGAAGATCGCATTCGCTACCGCCGGCGCAATAGGAGGTACGGCCGTCTCTCCGAAGCCTCCAGGCGGCAGGTCGGAAGGTATAAGGTGGGTTTCGATCACTGGCGCTTCGTTCATGCGTATGACCTCATAGTCGACGTAGTTTTCCTGGACCGCAGTACCGTTCTTGAAATCGATCCGACCATGCAGGGTCGCTGTAAGTCCCCAAGTGATGCCGCTTTCCGCCTGACCATCAAGGCCCAGCGGGTTGATGATGCGGCCGCAATCGATGGCGCACACCACGCGATGAACGCGAATGTCGCCGGTGGTTCTTCCGACTGACACCTCGGCAACCTGCGCTATGAAACAGTCGTCCGAATAAACATTGCAAGCCAGGCCGCGTCCCCAGTCTCGACCGGGAACAGAAGCCGTCGGCTGACGCCAGTTGGATTTGTCGGCCACAAGTTTGAGGACCGCGATGAGCCGCCCGCGGTCAATCTTGGCATCGCCAACTTTCAAGATATCTTCGGGCTGAAGCAGCTCCAGCCGCAGGTCGAGCGGATCGCGCGCGCCGGCGTGTGCCATCTCGTCGACAAAAGACTCTCGCGCAAAAACCTGCGCGGGATACTCCACCGCCCGCCACGGTCCCGTGGGCACAGGCGAATTCCGGCGCACAAAATCGGCTTGGAGGTTGGGGAAGTTGTAAGGGTTGTCGAACGAACCCCACGGGCTGCCGTCACTAAAGTAGTGTCGCGGGTCGGCCAACTCTTTCTCGTTGGGAAAGCCGAACATGGAAAGATCGCAACCTACTGATCGCTGCATCCACAGCAGAGGCTTGCCGTGATGGTCGAAGGCCCCGGTGATCCGCACTATGCTGGGAGGTTGGAAGAAGCCGAAACGCATGTCGTCGCTGCGCGTCCACACCACCTGGACCGGTTTGCCGAGGGCTTTGGAAATTTCGACTGCTTCGGGAACATAGTCCACAAAGAGGCGGCGCCCAAATCCGCCGCCGGTCAGAGTGATATTGACTTTGACGGAATCGAGCGGGAGTCCGAGCTGCTTGGCAGTCCCTTCCTGCGCCGTGGTCGGAGTTTGTGTGGGCGCCCAGATCTCACACGAACCGTCGCGCACATCGGCTATGCAGTTCATCGCCTCTAGCGGAGCGTGCGCCTGGAAGGGGAACTCGTACACGGCTTCCATTTTGCGGGCTGCCGCTGGCAGCGCCTTGTCGGCGTCGCCGTCGCCGCGGACGAAGTATCCGGACTCATTGAGGGCCTCTTCCATCTGCTGGAGAAACTGATCGGAATCGAAGTTGCGATTGGGGCCGGGATCCCAAGTTACTTCGAGTGCGTCAGCCCCCTTCATCGCTGCCCAGGTGTGATCAGCCACCACCGCCACGCCGGTCGCCAGGCCAGTCTCGATGGGGACGACGTAGCGCACACCGGGCACCGCCATCGCTTTGGTTCGGTCGAAGCTGGCGACCTTTCCCCCGAGATACGGGCAGCGCCTCACGACGGCGTACAACATGCCAGGAACGCGAGTGTCGAGCCCATACCTGGATTTGCCGCTCATGATGGCGGGGCCATCGGTGCGCTTCATGGGCTTGCCGATGTAGCGGAAGTCTTTGGGATCTTTGAGCTGAGGATTCTCAGGCACGGGACGATGAGCAGCGCCTTCGGCGAGCGCGCCGTAGGTCAGCTTTCTACCGCTTGCTGGATGCACCACGGTTCCCGCCTGGGCGCGGCAGGTGGCCGGCTCGACGCCCCATCTTTCGGCAGCGGTAGCAATCAACATGACGCGGGCTGTGGCCCCCGCCTTGCGCAGCGCGTTGTACGTACCAACCGTACTGCCGCTTCCGCTGGTCCGCAGGCGAATGCCCTTAAAGCGAGGGATGGTCGAGGCCTGCTCCAGTTGAATCTGCGACCAATCGATTTCGAGTTCATCAGCCAGCATCATAGGAAGCGTCGTGCGTACGCCCTGGCCCATTTCTGTGCGCGTGACCCACAGGCGAACGACGTTATCCGGACGTATCTGGATGTAGGCATTGGGTTCGAAGTCTACGGATTCGCTAGCTGCGACAAAGGCTCGTACATCGATCGCCAAAACGAGTCCGGCGCCTGCAATTGTCTGCAAGAATGTGCGACGGGTGGTCTTCACGATTGTCTCCCATCGGTTGCGGCGCGGTGAATGGCTTTACGGATGCGCTGATAGGTACCGCAGCGGCAGACCATGTCCGACATAACGGCGTCAATATCGGCATCGGTAGGATGGGGCTTTTCGAGCAATAGCGCTGCGGCGGCCATTGCCATACCGGCCTGACAGTATCCACACTGCGCCACGTCTTCTTCGATCCACGCGCGCTGACAGGGATGATCTCCATTAGCGGCCAGGCCTTCGATGGTGGTGTACTTTTTCCCTGCGGCGCCAGCAATTGTGACTTGGCAAGAGCGCATGGCCCGTTCGTCTTCATGAACCGTACAAGCCCCGCACACCCCGATTCCGCACCCGTACTTGGTACCGGTCAGTTGCAAGAGGTCGCGCAACACCCACAACAGGGGCATATCAGGCTCGGCTTCGACCTGGTAAGCCCGGCCGTTGACTTGAAGGGTGTACTTCGTCATGGCGCTGCCGTAGACGGGCGAACAGAGAGAAGGTTAGCGGAAATTTCGGAGGCAATCTAACGGATAAAGTTCGAGAATAAACGCTTTCCCTGCTGAGGTAATTCGATCCAATGCGTATAAGACAAGGAGGAGGACAAGAACATGACTAACTTCATCGTGATCGCCGCGATCACTGCTTCCTTAGCACTGCCTTCCGTCGGGCAGAACGCCGCAGCATCCAAGCCGACGTTAGGACCGTCCGCCGCACTGCTCTCTTCCTGGAATGAGATCGGGCGCAAGCTTATCGTCATGGCGGAGGATTTCCCGGAAGACAAGTACGACTTCAAGCCCACCCCGGCACAGCGCAGTTTTGCCGAGCAGTTGCTGCACGTAGCCGGCTCTAATGATCTGTACACAGATGTTGCCAAAGGAAAGAAGCCCACGGATGACGAGTCTCGTGAACACTACAAGACGAAGGCTGCTGTCGTGGCTTATGTCAAGAAATCGTTCGCCGATGGTGCGGCCGCCATCAAGGAAAAAGGGGACAAAGGAATGTTGGAGATGGTTGTGGAACCGGAGGGCGGACGCACCGTTCCGCTGCAGGATCTCGCCTACGGCCTCATCGAACATTCCGCCGAGCATTATGGCCAACTGGTGGTGTACTACCGCGTAGCGGGAATGGTGCCGCCGGAGTCGCGGCCAAAAAAGTAGGGTATCGCGGCCAGTTGCTGCGGCACGGATGACCAACGATTCGACAATTGATTCAATTGATGAAAGTAATACCGCATCGCGTGAAACGGCCGTTGGTCGTCAAGAGAAGAAAACCTCCCGAAGTCGACCAATGATTGTGGACCCGTGGTCTGCCGACACGAAGTTGGCCAGAAACCGGCTTCCAGGAAACGAAGTATTTTCTGAGTGAATCGATCGGTGAACCGAAACCTATACGGTTACGAGTACTAAATCGTCATGTCGTACGTAACCTGTTCCCGCTCGCCAACCAGCGTGCGCTCCAGTCGACGATTTGCACCGCTTGCGGCGGAAACCTTACACTGAACAATGCCGCTTCCCTGCCGAGATTGCTTCAGGAGGCTCGTCTGAGCTTTTCTCTCCGGACAATGATTTCCGCGCTGATTTTGGCGGCGCTGCCTTGTGCTGCGGAGAATCCGACCAAAGCTACTCTGGATGTAAATGAGACCCTATTCAGCATCGTCTCCGCGCTCAACGTGTGCGGGTACGATCAGGAACTGGCGGCGTCTTCGCCCATTCGGCAGGAGGTGCGCACTGACCTGGTGAAGGCGAGCGAGTTGCCCCAGGCTGCCGCCGCAGCCGATGCCATGTGCCGCTTTTATCGCGAGCACCGGCAAAACGATACGGCGCACGATGTCGCGCAGTACGTTTCACTGGCGCTGAACGTCGGCAATCCGCCCGACTTCACTCCCAAGTGGCAGGAAGCCGACATGCCGGATGACGCGGCTTATGTGCTGGGATTTACGCCGCTGCTCAAGAGCTACGCCAGCGGCGGCGAAGCTGCACTCCATCTGGCTCAAGCATCAGCCCCAATATGAAGAGTTGATTGAGCAGTATCACGACCCGGTCGCCAAGATGATCACTGCGACCGATGTGTATCTACGGATGCCGTTAGCCACCGATCCCGGCCGCAGCTACACCATCTATCTGGAGCCTATGCTCTCGCCTGGACAGGTGAATTCGCGCGACTATCGCGACGAGCTGTACTACATGGTGATTTCTCCCCAGGGCGACAATATCCATATCGCGCAGCTTCGCCATGCCTACCTGCACTTCGTGCTCGATCCGCTCATTGCCAAGCGCGCCACCGCCCTCGACCGCGTGAAGCCGATTTTGCCCTCGGTGCAGCAGGCTCCGATGGCGCAAGAGTACAAGGAAGATGTAGGCCTGCTGATCATCGAGAGTCTCATTCGTGCTATTGAGGCGCGCACGCCGCTCGATCCCAAGCTGCCCGAGCAGGAGCGGCAGGCTATCGTCAAGCGGGCGGAATCCGAGGGGTTTGTCCTGACCGGCTACTTCTACGATCAACTGCGGGCATTCGAGAAGCAGGAGACGGGGCTGAAGGACGCCTTCCCCGATTGGCTGCACGGTATTGATGTGGCCGAAGTGCGAAGACACGCGTCGGGAATACAGTTCGCCTCCACGGCTGAACCGGAGGTGATGCAGGCTGCCAAGCCGGCCACACTTTCCAAAGTGGATCAGGCAGAGCGAGCGCTGGCCAGCGGAAATCCAGCAGGTGCGGCGCAGCTAGCCAACGAAGCGCTGGCGGCAAACGAGGATGCAGCCAAAGCGTACTTCGTGCTGGCACGGGTGGCGGTGTTGAGCGGCAACATGCAGGACGCGCGCGACAACTTTGCCAAGTCGCTGCAAGCCGCCAAAGACCCGCGCGTCGCTGCCTGGTGCCACATTTACCTGGGACGCATTCTCGATTTGCAGGACGATCGCGAGGACGCTCTCGTACAGTACAAGGCGGCGCTCGACACGGGCGACGCATCAGCCGACACCAAGGCTGCCGCCGAGCGTGGGTTGAAAGCCCCTTATGAGCCTCCTGCGGCCAAGCCGCAATCGCAATAAGATAGGAACAGGCGAGGAATGCAATCCATGAGATCCCGATTGGCAGTTTGTCTGGTGTTGCTCGCGTCTGCCGCGACGCTGGCACAGACTGCCGGCACGCCTTCGCAGAGCACTCCTGCGCCCGCGCAGGCTACGCCCCAGACGGCGACGCCTCAGCCATCCACGCCTTACAGGCCCCCCCAGGCCAAGACCAAGGAAGAGTTCGACGCCTACAAGGCCGGAGCTGCACTTACCAACCCTGACCAGGTTCTGGCGGCTGCGGACCAGTTCGCTCAGAAGTATCCCGAAAGTGAGCTGAAAGAATTGCTCTACGTGCAGGCCATGAATGGGTTTGCGCAACAGAACAGAGCCGACAAAGAGATTGAGGCCGCACGAAAGGCGGTCGCCATCGACCCGCACGACCCCAACCCTCTCATCCACGTCGCATCTGCGCTGGTAGAGGTCACCCACGACAACGATCTGGATAAAGAGCAGCGCTACGCCGAGGCCGCCAAGGATGCGCAGGCGGCCATCGACAACATCAACACCGGGTTGCACATTCCTCCCAACGTTTCGGAAGCGCAGGTGCAGGCAGTAAAGAACAGCATTCTGGCGCTCGCCTACGAGACCTTGGGCGTGATCGCGATGCAGAAGCAGGACTTCGCCGGCGCCGAAACCAACTTCCAAACGGCGGCCGACATCTCAAAGGCGCAGCCGAGCGCGCGCGTCTATCTGCGCTTGTCGGTGGCACAGGACAACGAAAAGAAATACGCCGAGGCGCTGGTAAACGCCAACAAGGCCCTGCAATATTCGCAGCAGGGCAGCGTTGAGCAGACTCTGGCAAAGCAGCAGCAAACGCGCTTGCAGAAGCTGGTGGGTGAAGGCGCTGAGCCGAGTATCCCCGCGCCGGGCGCCACGCCGCCGCCAGCGACGACTTCGGCAGCCAATCCACCGGGAGGCGCGGCAGCGCCCGGAGCAAACGCTCCACCGCCGGGTTTTGTGAAAATGCCGGAAGTCGTTCATTGCAGTTTCAAGAACGTCATGCAGGCGGGCGGCACTTCCACGGGCGGTCAATGGGCTCCAATCTCAGTAGGTTCATTGACCTGCACGGCATATGGCGGCAAGGCCGAACAGGATGTTCCCCTCGCTTCGGGAAACGTCAACAATAGACTGCTCGCAACCAAATCGTTTGGGAACTTTTTCGTGAGCGGTGGAGGCTCCTCTCTTCAGCTATATATTCCTGCCGATCAGATGCAAGACTTCATGCAGTTCTTGGGTGCTCCAGTGGTGAGCGCCCCTGGAAAACAGTAAGCATGTTCTGCCGCAAGTCCAGCCGCAACCGCACTGATACTGCCGCACCGGCTCAAACGTTAGCCCAACTATGAGTTCTCACCCCAGCGATCCTTCACGGCTCGAACAAGCCCTGGGCCACCACTTCCAGCGTCCCGAATTGCTGCAACAGGCCCTCACGCACTCGTCCTTCGCACGCGAACTCGAAGCGCAGGCCGCATCCGAGACTGATCCGCACAAGCCAGCCAACAACCGGGACAACGAGCAACTGGAGTTCCTCGGGGACGCCGTGCTCTCGTTTGTGATCAGCCAGGAACTCTTTCGACGTTTCCCGGAATATGGCGAGGGTGAGTTGTCAAAGCTGCGGGCGCACATCGTCAGCCAACGTGAACTGATCCGGCCAGCCCGTCAGTTGGAAATCGGCAACTATCTGCGCTTTGGCAAAGGCGAAGAGAAGAGCGGCGGCCGTGGCAAGACCACCTTGCTGGTCGATGCGCTGGAGGCGCTGATCGCAGCCATCTACCTGGACGCCGGAATCGAACCGACCCATCGCTTCATTGTCGGGAGCATTCTTGAGCCGGAACTGAACTACCTGAAACAGATCGGCGAAGGCCGGCTGCCAATCATGGACTACAAATCCGCGTTACAAGAGTCGGCTCATTCCCACGGGCGTCCGCAACCGCGCTATGTCGTCGTGCGCGAGCAGGGGCCTGAGCACCGCAAACTCTTCACAGTGGAGGTCCACGTCGGAGGTACGGGCGACGATGATGCAGGATTCGTCTGCCACGCGGAAGGAAATTCCAAGAAAGTGGCCGAGCAAAAGGCAGCGCAGCAAGCCTTCGAACGCCTAGAATCGATAATGAGAGGTTCTGCGGCGGACGCCAGTAGTCCCAGCGCCGAATCGTCCAGCCAGCCATGAGCGACGTCCGCACCGAGCCCGAAGTTTATGCATCGTCCGAGCCGCCTATGCCGGCTCCCGTACCCAAGCCAAGGCTCCGCCCTCACCACGTCAATACGTTGCAGTCACTGGCAATCACGGTCGTGATCGCGGTGTTCGTTGTCACCTTTATTGTTCAAGCATTTCAGATTCCTTCCGAGTCGATGGAGCGCACCTTGCTCATCGGGGACTACCTGCTGGTGGACAAGGCGCATTACGGGCACTCGCATTTCTGGGGATGGCTACTTCCCTACCGTCCGGTTGAGCACGAGGACATCATTGTCTTCCGCTACCCGGTGAATCCGCAGCAGCATTTCGTCAAACGCGTGGTGGGGATCCCCGGCGATCGCATTCGACTCATCAATAAGCATGTCTATGTGAACGGGGAGCCGCAGCCCGACTCCTACGCGGAGTTCAACTGGGCGCAGCATGACCGATTCCGCGACAACTTCCCGAACGGCGGCCAGTTCGGCGACCGGACGACAGCGAAGTGGTTCCTTGAGGCGAGGAAACTGGTCGAGGATGGACAGCTCATCGTGCCGCAAGGTTACTATTTCGTGTTAGGAGACAATCGGGACGACAGCTATGATTCGCGATATTGGGGGCTGGTTCCCGCCGAAAATGTCGTTGGGCGTCCGCTGATCATTTACTGGTCGATGCCGCGCGATCACTCTGCGGCTGAAGGGCCCGCGCAGTCTGATAAACTTTCCACTTTGGCCTATAGCCTGGTTCAATCTTTCAAGGGTTTACGCTGGGACCGCATGTTCCGCGTTCCCCACTAAAGCGCCGAGAAGGACACTAGACGACCCATGGCAAGAACGACTCTGCCCGCCGCCAAGAAGCCTGTCGCTCCCCCCGCGGCTGAGAAAACGGCCAAACCGCAAAAAGAGAAGGAGACCACTCCTGAGTTCATCGCTTCGATTGCCGTTGTGCTGGTGACGGGCCTGTTCATCATCACCTTCGTTCTTCAGGCCTTCGAGATCCCATCCAGCTCGATGGAGAATACTTTGCTCATCGGCGATCACGTCTTCGTGAACCGCGTTCTTTTTGCACCAGTCACGAAATGGGTTGGTCCTCTGCTAAAGTATCGCAATCCGAAACACGGGGACATCATCGTCTTTATCTCGCCCGCGGAGGCAGGGCTGTACGTAGTGAAACGGGTGATTGGAACCCCCGGCGACCGTATCCACCTTCAGAACGGCGAGGTGTACCGCAACGGAGAGAAGCTGGATGAGCCGTATGTCATCCGCCAGGGAGATTACAACGGCTATCGCGACAACTTCCCCGAGATCCCTCCCAGCCTGTCCGACCAATTGAGCCCGGAGTGGCGGCTGACTCTATCCGAACATCTGCAGAACGGCGAACTGGTCGTGCCGCCCGACAGCCTCTTCGCCATGGGTGACAACCGCGATGTCAGCCTCGACAGCCGATTCTGGGGATTCGTCCCTCGCGAGAATGTAATCGGCACGCCCATGTTTATTTACTGGTCGTTTGAAACTCCTCGCGGTGAATACCTGCGCACCTCGCTGGCGGACCGCATAGGGTTTTTCTTCCGCATCGTCATCCACTTCTTCGACCAGACACGGTGGTCTCGGATGTTGCACGTGGTGCACTAGTGGCCGCTCCCAGCACCCCGACCCTGCCCGTCGATCACCCGCGCCGCTATGGCGGACTTGTCTTGTGGGCGGTATTTCTCATTCTGTTACTGGCCGCGCTGGTGCCGCCATGGATCAACGTCAGCCGCTATCGTGTCAGGGTTGTGGAGTCGATCAGCCGGGCCTTGGGACGTAGCGTCTCCGCCTCTGGAATATCGATGCGGCTGCTGCCCCGGCCGGGCCTGGTGCTGTCCGGCTTCGTAGTCGCCGACAACCCTGAATACGGAGCCGAATCGATGTTGCGCGCCGACGAGGTCGCTGCGTACATCCGGCTGACCTCTTTGTGGCGTGGGCGCCTGGAAATCGGCACGCTTGCCATCGACAATCCCAGCCTCAATCTTGTGAGGCGCGCCGACGGCCACTGGAATGTCGAGGAGTTGATCCAGCGGACATCGCAGGTCTCCTCCGCCCCGACCACGGCGCGGCGGCCGGAAGTGCGTCCACGATTCCCCTACATTGAAGCGACCGGCGGGCGCATCAATTTCAAGCTCGGGCGGGTGAAGAAAGCTTTCTCGTTCACTGACGCTGACTTCGCGCTCTGGCGTGAGTCGGAAACCGAATGGGGAGTGCGCCTGCTGGCGAAGCCTATGCGCACCGACCTCGCCCTCAGCGACACTGGAATGCTTCGCGTGGAAGGCCGCTTTCAGCGCGCCGATCAGCTTCGCGACATGCCTGTGGTCTTGAAGGTGGACTTCACCAAGGGCCAACTCGGGCAGATCACCAAACTCATCTATGGGCGCGATCGCGGCTGGCGCGGCGGTACCAGCGCCTCAGCCAACCTAACCGGCACGCCCGCCGCTCTAAGCGTCGTTCTGGACGCTAATATCGACGATTTTCGCCGCTACGACATCGCGCTGGGGCAACCGTTGCGTATCCACGCTCATTGCACCGGCACCTTTTCCGCCGGCGACGCTTCGATGAACGACGTCCTCTGCGAATCCCCTATCAAGCCCGGAATCTTGCGCATCACCGGCAGCGCGAAAAACTGGGGCTTGGATTCATATCAGATCGCCCTTACGGCCCAGCAAGTCCCGATGGATCGCATCGTGGCGTTGGCGCGTCACGTCAAGAAAGACCTGCCGCTGGACCTCAACGCCAGCGGAGAAGCCGATGCGGCATTCGAAGTGCGAAAGACACCGGAGGAGCCCGCGAGATGGGCAGGAGGCGGACGCACCAGCCACGTCGCATTACACTCCGGCGTTCTGGGAAATGATTTGCAAATCGGAGAGATGGAATTCACCGTACCGGGTACCGCTCCGTCTCGGTCTCCGTCCGCCGTGCAACGACATAAGTCTGGTGTGCACGCTTCTCCGCCCGCAGGCTTTGCTCTGCTGGTCAGTCCTTTTTCCCTCCCCATGGGCGCGGCGTCCCCCGCCGTCGTCAGCGGATTCTTCGACGAGGAAAACTATCGCGCCACGATCAGCGGGGAGGCAGAGTTGACCCGGCTTGTGCAGGTTGCGCGCGCGTTTGGAATCGGCACGCCCGGCATCGGATTAGCGGGAAAGGCTGACGTTGAGCTTGATCTCGCGGGCGAGTGGGCTGGATTCTCAGCTCCGGTCACTGCGGGTGAAATGCAGTTACACGACGTCTCCGCCGAGCTCCAGGGAGTAAACGAGCCGCTCCACATTGACTCTGCCCAGACAACGATCGCTAATCAGGCTGTGAACGTCGGCTCGTTCTCCGGAAGCTTTGCTAAAGGGCCCGCGATCGGGGGTAGTGCCCACTTCCCTCTCCACTGCACGAGCCCGGAAACGTGCGTGATCCACTTCGATCTGCATACCAACGAGCTTATCGCTGGCACGCGTGAATCAGTTGCTGAATCCCGCTGCCAGGTCGCAGCCCTGGTATCACCTGCTCGCCATCGGAGAGCAGCATCAGGACGCGTTGCTAAAGCTGCGCGCGGAAGGCAAATTCGAAATCATGCACTTTCAATTGGACCGCCTGACGGCGGACAATTTCCAGGGCCACGTGACAATGAACGGGGGCAGAGTCGAACTCGATATCCTACGCTCCGACCTGCTCGGCGGGCATCATAACGGGAAGTGGACCGGCGACTTTACCCAGTCTCCACCACGGTATTCCGGCGGCGGCGGATTGCAAAAGATCTCCATGGACCAGCTCTCTACCTTGATGCACGAAAACTGGGCCACCGGCCAGACCCTCGCCAAATATGCCATCGCGATGCAGGGCACCGATGCAGCCAGCCTGCTAAGCTCGGCGACGGGATCAGTTGACTTCACCTGGACCGGTGGCTCCCTTCGCAAACTTGCGCTGGAAGGCCGTCCGGCGCCGCTTACGTTCTCCAGCCTGGCGGGCATTCTCAATATCGGACAGGAGAAACTTTCGTTCGACAATTGTGAGTTGAAGACTGGCGGCGTGGTTTACGACGTAAAGGGCATCGCAACCTATGACCGTACCCTGAACTTCCGCCTGCAACGCTCCGGCGGCCCGTCTTACGTCATCGCCGGGTCGCTGGACCAGCCAACGGTGGAAGCGGTTCCGGCGTCCTCCGCCCAGGCCCAATTGCGATGAGAGTCCTGCCACGGCCCGCCCTGTTTCTCCTGCTTTTTGCCGCCACTCTTTTGGCCGCACAAGACCAGGGACAACACAGTGCCGCGTATCGCAGCATGGAGCAGAAGATTGCCTATCTGAAGCAGAACGCCGCGCGTGAGAAGCCCGATCCTAAGCCGACTGAAATTACGCAGGACGAAGCCAACGCCTACTTCGCCGAGGGGGGAGTGAAGTTGCCAAAGGGGGTCAGCGGCCTGAAAGTCACCGCCCAGCCTGGAACATTGGACGGCCACGCGCAAGTCGACTTCGACGCCATCACCGAGAAATCCCGCTCGAAGAATCCGCTGTTGGCCGTTTTCACCGGCGTGCACGATGTGCACCTCATCGCGCAGGCGAGCGGAACCCATGGAACCGGCACGATCACCGTTCAGCGCGTAGAACTCGACGGCATCGAGATTCCGCAGATGGCCCTGCAGTTCTTTGTCGATCGCTATATCAAGCCGAAGTACCCCAATGTAGGACTCACCACAACCTTCAAGCTGCCGCTGCGGATCGACTCGGCAGTCGTAGAGAGCGGAAGAGTTGTTCTTATGCAAAAGTGATGCTGGCGCCACCGGCGCGTTGCTCCTGCTCAGACATCGCTCGCGTGACCGTTATCACTGACAATCCCCTCTCCTGCGCCTACACTGATAATGGCGCCGTGGCGTTTGTGACAGCCGGTTCTGCGTTCGCGGAACTCATTCCCACCACGCGAAGTCCGAAATCGCTCCGTCACGACTCGACCGAACCTTGCACAGGGTAGCCGCTGCGATAGCACCTTTCTTGCATGGCTCGCATTGGCACGAGGAGGTTCTGTGCGACTACATCCCATCCACCCGAAGACAGCTCTTGGGCTGAACAATTTCGGGCTCATGTTCGCGCTACTCGCATCGGCCTTGCTTTTGGTTCTGCTTGTGGCATTCACGGCTCGCTAGGTTCTCGACCCTCGAGTGGCTAGGCCTCGACAGCGGCGCCGTTTGGCGGCCAAGCCGGTCGAGAAGGCACGACGTAGCGCCGATCTCCTCCTCGAAGGAGGCCTCTATGGCACTCGAAGTCCGTTTCTCGCTAGAGAAACTCCTTATCATCCTCATCGTTGTTCTCGTACCTCTCAACTTCATTGGCCTTTATCTCACGACGCAGTGCTACAACGTCGTGCAGCAGAATACGGGAACGCTGTTCCGTAACATGGCCGAGAATGACGCTTACGCGGCTTATCGTTTCATCAACGATCGCGTCACCAGCATCGCTGGAATTGCATCGCAGCAGGCGATTATGGATGCGATCCAATCCTCGAACCACAATTGGGCTCGTCTCAACGAGGAGGCGAAGGGGTCCCAAATTTCTGAGATTGAGAAGAACTGGGAGACGCCCCAAGCCGACACCGTGGCTTCCGGCATTCTCTCGTCGCGCGCTTCCGCCAGCCTGCGGCAGCATCGCGAGCTCGACCCACGCTTCTTGAAGTTGTTGGTGCTGGATGAAAACGGCGTGCCGGTTGCCGCCACCGACAAGCCCGTTCACTATGCCCCTCTCGACGAGGCCTTCTGGCAAGGCGTATTCGCGGACGGCAAGGGCGCACTCTACGTCACTGACGTCCAGTATGACCGAACCAGCAAGACGGCCTATCTCGACATCGGCGTGCCCGTCTTTGACGAAAACTCAAAACGATTTATCGGTGCGGTGCGCGCTTTCGTCGACGTTTCTCCGCTCTTCTCGATGCTGCACCGTGACCAGGCTGGACGAACCCTGGCGACCGTGCTGGTACGCGAAGATGGAACGGTTATCAGTGCCCCCAACGTTGACGCATCTCTGCATATGAAGTCGGAAGAATATCGCGCGGTGCGCGATGCCTTAGGCACACTGCAAGGACGGCAGGCGGGTTATCTGGTAGCAACCCTGCCTGGGGGAAACCGGCTGGTCGGCTTTGCAGACATCGGACTGACGCCCATCTATCCCAACCTGGCGTGGCTCGTCATGGTCGGCCAAAGCGAGAGCGAAGCGCTCAGTTCGGTTCGCACGCTGGTGTACTTCGCCATTTTCATGGTGGTAGGAGCGCTGTTGATGGTGTCTCTGCTCGCCGCCTACTTCTTTTCACATCGTAAGCAGGAGATAGCCGACATCGAGACTCCCCCCGAACCGACGAATGACCGGGAAGAAGATTTGATAGCTCATTGATCCGAGCCCCTGACCAAGAGAGACGGCGCCCTTCCGGACGCCGTCTTCACTTCTGTTACTCCAGACTCGCCTAATCCCCGGCAGCCGCGGCAGCCAACGCTTCCTCTGTAGCTTGGGGCGCGACAACCGGCTGAATGCGCGCCGAGCGCAGCTTCGGCAGCTTGATGTCCCAAATCACTCCCAGCCAAGAAAACGCCTTGATCGCGTACCAGTTCAAATCGAACTCGTACCATGCCAGGCCATGCCGTGCCGACTGCGGATGCGCGTGATGGTTGTTGTGCCATCCCTCGCCAAAGCTCACATAGGCCACCCACCACAGGTTGCGCGAGTCGTCTTCGGTAGCAAACCGTTTGGAGCCCCACATGTGTGTGGCAGAGTTTACAAACCACGTGGAGTGCAGCAGGAAGACCGTGCGCAGGAAGATGCCCCACATCACCATGGGCCAGCCGCCAATCGCCAGCAGCCCGAAGCCGAGCACAATCATCGGCATGTAGTGATACTTGCTGATCCACATGTGAAACTTGTCTTTGCGCAGGTCGGGAACGTAGGGCAGCAATTTGTCGCCGTTCGCATTATGCAGGCTTTCGCCGCTCATGATCCAGCCCATGTGCGCCCAGAAGCCGCCGTCGCGCGGAGAATGCGGATCGCCCGGCTTGTCGGTGATCTGGTGATGCAGCCGATGCACGGCGACCCAGAAGACCGGCCCGCCTTCCAGCGCCAGGCAGCCGCAGACGGTCACGAAGTATTCGAACCACTTCGGGCACTTATAGCCGCGATGCGTGAGCAGGCGATGATAGCCCAACCCGATGCCGAGGCTGCCGGCCACCCAGTACAGAAAGAGCGCAACAAAAAAGGCCTTCCAGCTAAACATGAAAAGCGCGGCAAGCGCGCCGACGTGAAACAGCGCCATGACAACGACAGTCGAGGTGTTGAGCTTGTCTTTACGAAGCATGTGATCCTTGAATACGTAATTTGTGCGTGCTTGCGACAGTTCTCGCGCGGGCAGGGCGATGAATTGTTAGCACGGGTCGATCTCAGACTAACAACTTAAGCCGAGCGGGACTGTAATAGTTTTGTCAGAGCAACTTCATGACGCAGAAGCATCACCGCGGCTCCGCGTGCTCACACCAGCAGCTTGAGATCGCAAGGCGTTCGGTAGTGGGCTACTTGTAGCCCACTACTGGGCGTTCAAATTCCTTGACACAACAGAGTGACTCCACCTGTTGAAGTCGTAGCGGGGTGGCGTCCCGCTTGGCGTCGAATTCAGGGCTGGTAACTGGTAGGCCCAGCCCCATGGTGATAGCAGTCACCTCCGGAGGTGACTCTTCTCCTAGCCCCAGCACAGCACTCTGCTTACTATGGGTCACGTTCCGGATCGAGCGCGTCGGCCCTCACCAAGCGGCGCACGCCCGATACCGGTATGCGAAGGAGGACTGTGATGTTCAGATTAGGCTATGTATACCGCCTCAGTACTCTTACTGCCGCTTGTGCTGTGGTGTTATGTTGCTCCCAAGTTCTCGCCCAAAGTCCCAAACTCAATGACGTGCAGAAGGTTGGCAAAGCCATCTTCCTGGATGAGACGCTTTCCATCCGGCAAAACGAGGCGTGTGCTGCTTGCCATGCTGCGGAGTCCGGATGGACGGGCCCGATCAGCATGGTTAACGCTCATGGCGCCGTATATGAGGGTTCGATATCCGGGCGATTCGGTAACCGCAAGCCGCCATCCGCCGCATACGCGACGCTGAGCCCGATTCTCTATCTGGACGACCAGGGAGACTGGACTGGCGGCAACTTCTGGGATGGCCGCGCGACTGGCGCGCGACTGGGCAATCCCGCCGCCGACCAGGCGCAAGGTCCTTTCCTGAACCCTGCCGAAATGGCTCTGCCCGACTCCGCGTGTGTCGTATACCGGGTTTGCACCGGCGCGTATTCGAAGCAGTTCCAGAAAGTGATAGGCGCCGATGCCTGCGCCATTTCCTGGCCTGACGATGTCAAGTCCGTGTGCCGAGCGGAAGGAGCCCATGTGGCGCTCAGCCCTCAGGACCGGAACACATCGGACCTTACATACAATAAAATCGCGCTTGCCATTGCGGCATTCGAAGATTCACCCCAGGTGAATGCGTTCACCTCGAAATTCGACTATTACCTCAAAGGCAAGGCCCGGCTCACTCCCGTGGAGCGCCAAGGATATGATCTCTTTCAAGGCAAGGCGAAGTGCTCCAACTGTCACCTCAGCAACGGAGAGAGGCCGTTATTTACGGACTACACCTACGACAATCTTGGCGTCCCAAAGAATCCGGAGAACCCCGTCTATAACCAAAATCCAAACTTCATCGACGTTGGACTGGGAGGATTTTTACAGGGCAGCGGACTGCCGCCCGCAATTTACGAATCGAACCTTGGGAAAGAGAAAGTGCCGACGCTGCGCAATGTCGACCAAAGACCCTATTCCTGGTTTGTGAAAGCTTTCGGCCACAACGGATATTTCAAGTCTCTGGCAGATATCGTGCATTTTTACAACACGCGCGACGTACTGCCTACCTGCGCGCCCGATTCTTCCGCCGGCGAGGGAGTAACATGCTGGCCCCCGCCTGAATATGCGCAAAACGTGAATCACGAGGAGCTCGGAAACCTCGGACTCACGCGGGAAGAGGAGGCGGCGATCGTGGCGTTTCTGAGGACCCTCAGCGACGGTTACCCTGGGCACTAAGCCTCGGTTGCCGGGTACCCCCATCAAACCTTCGTTCCTCTGGTTGGGTGGGGGTTTTCCTTCTGTTCCGTTACAAAACGCTCTCCGCCAGCCCCGCGGCGTTCCGCCCTCCTTGCACAAAATTGAGCCACGCTCACGACAAACGCTGCATTCTCCATCAGAAATAATTGAAGCCCGACGCGGGACAGCTCAATCGTATGACGCATCTGCCGGCAGAGAGAGAGTTCACAGGAGGAGTTATGGCAACGACAACGGTCGCAGTAGCCACAATGAAGGTGGCCCAGGTTTCCAAGCCCGGAGCCGATTTCGAGATCGTTGAGCGCGACATTCCCAAGCCGGGTGCAGGGCAGGTGCGCATCAAGGTGCAAGCCTGCGGCGTTTGTCACAGCGACGTGATCACCAAAGAGGGCTTGATGCCGATTGAGTATCCCCGGGTCCCGGGACATGAAGTGGTCGGCCTTATCGACGAGCTGGGAGCGGGTGTTTCCGAGTGGAAAAAGGGACAACGCGTTGGCGTCGGCTGGCACGGCGGCCACGACGGGACGTGTCTCCAGTGTCGCCGCGGAGACTTCATGAACTGCGTCAACATGAAGATCGCCGGTGTCAGCTATGACGGCGGATATCAGCAGTACATGATCGCTCCCATGGAAGCGCTGGTATCGGTGCCGGATGGCCTGAAGGACGCCGAAGCCGCCCCGCTGCTCTGTGCCGGTATTACCACCTTCAATGCACTGCGCCACGCCGGCGCGATGCCTCCAGACCTTGTCGCCGTGCAGGGTATCGGCGGCCTGGGCCACCTCGGAATTCAATTTGCGAACAAGTGTGGATACAAAGTAGCCGCCATCGGACGTGGGCCTGAGAATGCAGAGCTTGCCAAGCAGCTTGGCGCGCATGTGTACATCGACAGCCAGGCTACGAACGCCGCGCAGGAACTACAGAAGTTGGGTGGCGCAAAAGTCATCCTGGCGACCGCCCCCAGCGCGAAAGCCATGTCGGAACTCGTCGACGGCCTGGGCCCGAACGGCAGGATGATGGTGATCGGTGCGCCCCTGGATCCGATTGTGGTTAACCCGCTGCAGCTGATCTTTGGAAGCAGGACGATTGAAGGTTGGGCGTCGGGCATACCCACCGACTCCGAAGACACGCTGCGCTTCGCCGAGCTAACGGGCGTGCGCCCCATGATCGAAACTTATCCTCTGGAAAAGGCGGGAGAGGCATATGACCGGATGATGAGCGGCAAGGCACAGTTCCGCGTTGTTCTGACAATGTGAGGCGACGCTTTCCACCAAGCCCCCAAGGAGAAAATCATGGCAACGGCAACAATGACAACCCGTCCACCTTTGCCTCCGTTCACGCGCGAGAGTGCGATTCAAAAAGTGCGTCTTGCCGAAGATGGCTGGAACTCTCGCGACCCGGCGAAAGTGGCTCTGGCCTATGCGGTCGATTCCCGATGGAGAAACCGTTCGGAGTTCGCCAACGGACGCCAAGAGATCATTGCCTTCCTTTCGCGCAAATGGGCCAAGGAGCTGGACTACCGGCTCATCAAAGAGCTGTGGGCATTCACCGGCAACCGCATCGCCGTGCGCTTCGCGTACGAATGGCACGACGACTCAGGGCAGTGGTATCGCTCCTATGGCAACGAGAACTGGGAGTTCAACGACGATGGACTCATGGCCGTACGCCATGCGTCGATCAACGACCTTCCGATCAGCGAAGCAGACCGAAAGTACCATTGGCCGCTTGGGCGCCGTCCTGACGACCACTCCGGATTGAGCGACTTGGGCCTCTAGTTTCTTACATCAATACTGGGCGTCGAACTGGCGTACTCGGTGTAGAAACTTGTTCCCGCAGCAAACACGGGAACATTGTGAGAACAGACTTCCCTCACATCCCGCTGGCCATCTGTGCTCGCGCACCCTGTCGTGCCAGGCGCATGTGGAGCAGTATTGTCAGCTGCTTTCCAACTACAGCGCTGTAATTCGTGAAACCAGGATAATCTTCTCCAGCCTGAGTTGGCGCCGGAGGTAAGCCGAAAGCCTCCATAAATGTTCCCGTGCACTGAGCACCTCGATAGTCCTCACTGCCACCGGAAACGACTTCACACTTCCTGTCCTGGACGACCGGCGGCCAATACGTGGCGAGAACGGCTTTCACCAGCGGAGGAAAGCTCTCGCGCGTCATGCTCGTGGAACCGGATACCTGAGGTCCAGCGTCCTTTTGCCCACCATTGGCAGCGGCGGAGACATCAAAGACAAAAGTGGCCTCCCGAGTAACGCGATGGATCATAGGAGGCCCGTACACCGGTCCGGAGTAATCCTCGCCCGGATTCAGCATGACGTTGCGGTCGACTCGAGTCAGCACCAGATCGCCCGTCACCTGCAGCTTGCCGTCCGAGCTACGTGTGACCTTCTTGGAGTGGAAACATATCAAGGTATGGTTGGCCAGATCGGCCAGCCAACGGTTCCTCAAATCTCCATCCTCTTCGATGGGAGGCGCCATCGCCGTAGCCGGATACATGTGTAGATCGAACTTGGAATTGGCCGGGTCAGCCTCGTCGAGTTTCACCAGCCCGTTGACCCTGGTAAAGCCGTAGGTGAAGTTGATTTTGGTTTTCCCGTAGTCCGTCGTGCCGTCGGTAACGAGTTGCACATCGGAGTGGCGCGGATCCACCTGCCAGGATCCGGTGGTGGTCGGTGAGGATGTACCAGGGGCACCCAGGGTGAGCGCTCCAGCTACTGCGGTTAGAGCAATGTACTTGAACATTTTCTTGCTCCTTCTAGCGAAGTGGCGGACTAACACGGCCACGGCGCACGATGACACCGCAAATGCATCCTGCAGCGCCCTGTGGCCCTCGGCGGCCTCTTGCTAGGTTCAAAAGCATAAGCTGATTCAGTTTTTGCTGCAAGAAGACGCAAGGCGTGGGCGACAGTTTTTCTTACCGATGAGAGCTGCTGGGTGTCCCAATCTAACGTTTTGAACGGCCGCATTCGAAGGCCGCGAATGTGTGGGCCAACCCGGTCGTTGCAACGTGTTGAAGCGGCGCTGAGTTATGGCCGTCCTTCGGACTCGAAGGGCAAAGGCCGGCTGCCATGGCTTCGAGGCCGCAGCCTGGTTCAAGTGCTCGCGATTACGCGTCCGGATTTGCCGGTGTGGCCACCGAAAGCGACGGCACTCGCGGCTGAGAGCTTGCCGGCGCAACGGGCAGCGAGATATCGATTTGCAACCCGTGCGGCGCGACGTTGTGCGCCGTGATCGTCCCTCCGTGCACCAGCACGGCGTTGCGCACGATAGCCAGCCCGAGGCCCATGCCTCCGGTGGAAACACCGCGCGAATTGTCGACGCGATAGAACGGCTTGAAGAGCAGAGGCAGCGACTCCTCGGGTACACCGGGCCCGTTGTCGCGTACCGAGAGCAACGCCGTGCCGTTATCGCGCCGCAACGCGACGTCGATCTGGCCACCCGCGCCGGAATAAAAGATTGCGTTGCGCACGATGTTCTCAACCGCGCTACGCAACAGGTCAGGGTCGCCGCTCAGGTTCACCTCGGCGCCGTCGTCGAAGCGGATATCAACGTCAACGGCGGTGGCCTCGAAGCGCGCGTCGTGAAGAACGTTCTCGACAATGTCACGCAACGAGACATCCTCAAACTTCGGTTTGTGTTGCCCGCCTTCCAGTCGAGCTACGGTGAGAATCTTCTCCAGCATGGAATCGAGCTGGATGGTGTCCTGCTCGATACGATCGAGCATCTCGCGACGTTCGCGGGCGTCGGCGCCGCGAGCCAGGGTTAATGCCAGACGAATGCGCGCGATGGGCGAACGCAATTCATGCGACACGCCGCTGAGCAGGTTGCGCTCGCTCTGGATGAGTTTGCGCAGCTCATCCGCCATGGAATCGAAATCGCGAACCAGTTCGGCGATTTCGTCGCGCCGATTTCCGATATAGCGGCTGACCCGAATGTCGAGATTGCCGCGCGCCAGCTCGTTGGTCGCCTTACGTAGCCGTTCGATGGGCTTGCTCAGGTAATGAGCGATGAGCAGGCAGAGGAATGCCGAAACGATGGTGCCCAGCTTCAGCGTCCACAGGATGTCACCCGGGACGCGCTCCGAGAGCGGCGGGGGAACGAACTCCGCCACCAGGAGGTATCGCGATTCGGGAGTAGCGATGTTGGCAACGGAAACCGAATCATCGTCAATGCGTACGGAGCCGCCGTTGGCCACGGCTTGCCTGGCATGGGCCTGAAGGTCGGGAGGCGCCGGACGGGCTCCCAGTTGCTTTCCATCGAAGTCCAGAAGCCAATAGCAAGCCCGGTTTTTTATCGAAATACTATTCAGAAAACCGTCAAGCGCAGGCTGGCCGCCGCGCTCATATTCGGCCGCGGCATCGCGCCCCAGTTCAGGCATCACCTGCCGAGAAGGCTGAATCCACCAGGGACGTTCGGAATGCAATCGAACGTGAAGGCGCAGGTAGAGCGCCCCCAGAAGCAGGGCCTGCGCCACCCAGAAGGGCAGAAAAATCTTCCAGAAGAGCCGCCGGTTCACGTTCGGCTCCGTTCGGGAGTCGAGGCGGGCATGAAGTACCCGATGCCGCGAATGGGGCGAATCAGGTCGTCGCTTCCCGCGAGGCTACCCAGCTTCTTGCGCAAGCGGCTGACGTGGACGTCGACGCTGCGGTCAAACGTGTTCAGGGGACGGCCCAGCGCCACTTCGGCAATCTGGTCGCGGGTGACCACGTTCCCGGCGTGGCGCAGCAGCAACTCAAGTACGTTGAATTCAACCGAGGTGAGATCGATTGGCTGCCCGGCACAGGTGACGGTGCGAGTCGCCATGGACATCTCGATCTCCCCAACGCTCAGGATCTCATCCACCTCGCCGCGCATGGTTGCGGGGCCGCCCTCCTGGGTGCGCCGCAGAATGGCACGAATGCGGGCCACCAGCTCGCGGGGATCGAAAGGCTTGGCGAGATAATCGTCCGCTCCAATCTCGAGGCCCAGAATACGGTCCACCGCCTCGCCTCGGGCCGTGAGCAACAGCACCGGAACTCCCGATTCCTGGCGCAAGGATTTCAGTAACTCGAATCCCGAGCCGCCAGGCAACATCACATCCAGAATGACGATCTCGTGTTCGCTGGATAGCGCCGCCTTCAGACCGTCCGCGTGATCATAGGCGGTATCGACCGTGAAGCCTTCCGCCTCCAGGAAGCGCTTCAGCAGGCTCACCAGTCCATGATCGTCGTCGACGATGAGCAGGCGCCTCATGGGTTTTATTTTGCCTCTTCCGGGCAGGGGCGGTGGTGAAGAAGTGTTTCGAGATGTACGATTAGCCTTCACAAAACTTTACCTTCCTTCACCCTCTCTTAACGGCCCTGGGGTCGGCTGTTCCGGTCTAATACCTAAGGCAATGATATTGATGAGACCGGGTTCCCTTCCAGTGGTGTCGTGCGCCTCTAAGTAACCGTCCCTGCGCCTGGAAGTTGTGAGCCTTTAGGAGGAACGTTGAAGCGTCGCGGAGTCATAGGAATTGCGATAGTCATCCTTATATGTGCAGTTCTGGTCGGCTGCCAAAAAGGAAATAGTGCCGGTAACGGCAGAGGTGCCAGGGCTGGTGGCCCGACGCCGGCCGTGCCGGTAGGCGTGGCTACGGTCAAAGAGCGCGACTTCCCGGTTTACCTGACGGGGCTTGGCTCCGTACAGGCATTCAATACCGTCTCTCTCAAGAGCCGGGTTGACGGCCAGATCATGCAGGTCAACTTCCAGGAGGGCCAGGACGTTCGCAAAGGCGACCTGCTCATCGTGATCGATGAGCGTCCTTTCCAGGTAGCACTGGCTCAGGCGCAAGCCAATCTCCAGCGCGACGAAGCGGCTCTGGCGAATGCCAAGGCGCAGTATGAACGCAACAAAGCTCTCTACGAGAGCGGCGTCATCGCCAAGCAGGACCTGGACACACTGCAAGCGTCGTTCGGCCAGTATGAAGGCACCATCGCCTCTGACAAAGCTGCCATCGACAGTGCGAAGCTCAACCTTACCTACTGCCGCATCACATCGCCGATCGATGGGCGGGTTGGCCTGCGCCAGGTTGATCCTGGAAACTACGTGCAGGCGGCATCGAACACGCCGATGCTGGTGATTACCCAACTGCATCCCATCGCAGTCATCTTTACCCTTCCCGAGGACCAGTTGCAGTCCGTCTTGCAACAGATGCGGAAGGCGCCGCTGCAAGTCGATGTGTACGGGCGCGACGACCAGACCAAGCTTTCGGCCGGCAAGCTGCTGACGATTGACAATCAGATCGATCCCACCACGGGAACCGCGAAGTTGAAAGCGATCTTTGAGAATCCCGAGAATACGCTGTGGCCGAATGAGTTCGTGAACGTGCATCTGCTGCTGGAGACGCGCAAGGATGCCATTACCGCTCCGGCGGCCGCCGTGCAGCGTGGTCCGCAGGGCACGTTTACCTATGTCGTGGACGCTAACAATACGGTAAAGATGCAGCCGGTACAGGTGGCGCTGACCCAAGCCAACACGGTTGTGATCGCGTCGGGCCTGCAAGCCGGGGAGCGGGTTGTCACCGACGGCCAGGAGAAATTGCAGGCGGGAAGTAAAGTCGTTCCGCAGACGCCGCAGCAAGGTGGACAGTCGCGGAACGCACAGGTCACCGGGGACACAGGCTCGCAGTCATGAGTATTTCGCGGCCATTCATCATCCGGCCGATCGCAACGTCGTTGCTGATGGCCGGCTTGCTGCTGGTGGGCATCGTTGCCTACCGGCAGTTGCCGATTTCCGCCTTGCCGCAGGTCGACTACCCGACCATTCAGATTGTCACCTTTTATCCAGGCGCGAGCCCCGACGTCACGGCGTCTTCTATTACCGCGCCGCTCGAGCGCCAGTGCGGGCAGCTGCCGGGCTTGAGCCAGATGACCTCCAGCAGCGCGTTCGGCGCCTCGATCATCACCTTGCAGTTCAACCTGGATGAGAACATCGACGTCGCCGAGCAGGAAGTGCAGGCAGCGATTAATGCGGCCCAGCTATACCTGCCGAACGATCTGCCTGCCCCACCGATCTACAGCAAGGTGAATCCGGCGGATGCGCCTATCCTCACCCTGGCACTGACCTCCGATTCCGTGCCGCTGCCTCAGGTTGAGGACCTGGCCGACACTACGTTCGCGCAAAAGATTTCGCAGCTTCCGGGCGTAGGACTGGTCACCATCAGCGGCGGCCAGAAGCCCGCTGTACGGATCCAGGCCAATCCCACAGCGCTGGCTTCGTACGGTCTCAGCCTGGAGCAGTTGCGCACCGTCATTAGCCAGGTGAATGTCAACCAGGCGAAGGGGCAGCTACAGAACAACCGTCTGGCGTACACCATCGGCGCCAACGATCAGCTCTTCGATCCCAAGCAGTACGCCGACACCATCATCGCCTACAAGAACGGCGGCCCGGTTCGCGTTTCCGACGTAGCGAAGGTGATTGAAGGCCCGGAGAACGCCAATCAGGCCGCCTGGATGAACACCACTCCGGCGGTGATCATGAACATCCAGCGGCAGCCGGGCGCGAACATCATTAAGGTTGTCGACAGCATCAAGGTGCGCCTGAAGCAGCTCCAGACCAACCTGCCGAGTTCGGTCAAGATTGCCGTCCTTACCGATCGCACCAACACCATTCGCGCCAGCGTAGCCGACGTTCAGTTTGAAATGATGCTGACCATTGCGCTGGTGGTGATGGTGATCTTCATCTTCCTGCGCACCTTGTCGGCGACGATCATTCCCAGCGTGGCGGTGCCCCTGTCGCTGGTTGGCACGTTCGGCGTGATGTACCTGCTCGGCTACTCGCTCGATAACCTCTCGCTGATGGCGTTGACGATCTCCACCGGCTTCGTCGTGGATGACGCCATCGTGATGATTGAGAACATCGAGCGCTTCATCGAAGAGGGCCACACACCTCTGGAAGCCGCGCTGCAAGGTTCTGCCCAGATCGGGTTCACCATCGTATCGCTGACGGTTTCGCTGATCGCGGTGCTGATCCCGCTGCTCTTCATGGGCGACATCGTCGGGCGGCTCTTCCGCGAGTTCGCCGTCACCCTGGCGGTCACGATTCTCATTTCGGCCATCATCTCGCTGACGCTTACGCCGATGATGTGTGCGCTGCTGCTCCGCCAGCGCGATCAGGCCAGGCACGGACGCTTCTATGAGTGGTCGGAAAATGCCTTCAACAAAACGATTGCGTTTTACGGCCGCACCGTGCAGTTCGTGCTGAAGCACCAGACGGCGACGCTGCTGGTGACGATTGCGACCCTGGTTGCAACCATCTGGCTGTACATCGTGGTGCCCAAAGGCTTCTTCCCGGTGCAGGACACGGGCGTGATCACCGGCATCACCGATGCTCGTGAAAGTATCTCGTTCGCTGCTATGTCCGAACGCCAGCAGGCGCTGGCGGCGGCGATCCTGAAAGACAAGGACGTCGAAAGCCTGTCATCATTCATCGGTGTCGACGGCACCAACACCACGCCCAACAGCGGCCGCATCCAGATCAACCTGAAGTCGCGGGACGAGCGCGATGACGACGTGACCACCATCATCAAGCGCCTGCAGCAGGAAGTCGCGGGGGTTGAGGGCATCACGCTCTACATGCAGCCGGTGCAGGACCTGACCGTCGAAGACCGTGTCAGCCGGACCCAATATCAGTTCAGTTTGGAGGACGCCGACCCCAAGGAACTGGGGATCTGGACCGCGAAGCTGGTGGAGAAGTTGAAGACCCTGCCGCAGCTCCGCGATGTTGCCACAGACCAGCAGAATCAGGCGGCGGAAGAGCGGCTGGTGATCGACCGCGACACCGCGTCCCGCCTGGGAGTCAGTGCGGCGGCGGTGGATAATACGCTCTACGACGCCTTCGGCCAGCGCCTGATCTCAATCATGTATACCCAGTTGAATCAGTATCACGTCGTGCTGGAGGTCGATCCTCAATACCGCGACGATCCCGATGCGCTGAAGAGCATTTACGTGCCAGGAGCCAGCGGCCAGGTTCCATTGAGCGCCATAGCTCATTTCGAGACCGGCGCGGGCGCCCTGTCGCTGAATCACCAGGGACAGTTTCCTGCGGTGACCGTCTCGTTCAATCTTGGCGGGAGCTATTCGCTGGGCGAAGCCGTGACCGCCATCAACGACGCCGAGCGCGAGATTGGCCTGCCACCGAGCATTCAGAGCAGCTTCCAGGGCACGGCGCGCGCCTTTCAGGCCTCGCTGGCCAATGAAGGCTGGCTGATTATTGCCGCCATCGTCACCGTATATATCGTGCTGGGCGTGTTGTACGAGAGCTACATCCATCCCATCACGATTCTTTCGACCTTGCCGTCCGCCGGAGTGGGCGCGATCATTGCGCTGCAAATCTTCCGCATGGATCTGGGGGTGATGGCGCTGATCGGCATCATCCTGCTGATCGGCATCGTGAAGAAAAACGCCATCATGATGATCGATTTCGCGCTCGAGGCCGAGCGCGGCGAAGGCAAGAAGCCGGTGGACGCTATCTACGAAGCGTGCCTGCTGCGCTTCCGGCCTATCATGATGACTACATTGGCTGCTTTGTTCGGCGCGGTTCCTCTTGCGCTGGGCAGCGGCACCGGGTCGGAGCTACGGCGTCCCCTGGGCGTGACGATTATTGGCGGCCTGCTGGTCAGCCAGTTGCTGACGCTTTACACCACGCCGGTTGTCTATCTGTGGTTCGACCGACTGGCGGAAGCCATGCGCCGCATGCGCGCGCACAAGCCTGCGGAAGCACTCGGAGATTGAGATGAACATCTCCAAGCCCGCCATCGAACGCCCGATTGCGACCACGCTGCTAACGCTTGCGTTGCTGCTTGCGGGCGGACTCGCGTATGCCAACCTGCCGGTTTCGCCGCTGCCGCAAATTGATTTCCCCGTCATTTCCGTAGGAGCGTCGCTGCCGGGGGCAAGCCCCGAGACCATGGCTTCGGCAGTGGCAACTCCGCTGGAGCGTCAGTTCGGCCGTATTGCGGGAATCAACCAGATGACGTCGAGCAGTCAGCTTGGCTCGACCGGCATCACCATGCAGTTCGATCTGAACCGCAACATCGATGCGGCGGCACGCGATGTGCAAGCCGCGATCAATGCGGCGCGAAGCTATTTGCCTGCCGATCTGCCGAGCAACCCGACCTACCGCAAAATCAATCCTGCCGATTCGCCGGTGATCATCCTGGTGATGACTTCCGACGCCATGACGCAAGACCAGATGTACGACGCGGCCGACTCCATCATGGGCCAGAAGCTCTCCCAGATTGAAGGGGTCGGGCAGGTATTTGTTTGGGGATCTTCGCAACCGGCCGTGCGCATCGAAGCCAATCCCAACCTGCTGAACAAGCTGAATATCGGCCTCGAATCCCTCCGCACTGCGGTCGCCGCCGAGAACGTAAACCAGGCCGTGGGCATGCTGCAAAACAGCGATAAGAGCTGGATCCTGCACACCAACGATCAACTGAAGAAGGCGAAGTACTATCAGAACCTTATCATCGCTTATCGCAATGGATCGCCGGTGCGGCTCTCAGACGTTGCCACGGTAAGCGACTCGTATTCCAACGTCTACAATGCGGGCAGTTTCGACGGAAAACCCAGCGTGCTGGTGGTTGCGTTTCGCCAGCCGGGGGCGAACATCATTGCCACTGCCGATCATGTCCTCGCGGCTCTGCCCTTTCTTCAAGCTTCGCTGCCGCCATCCATTCACCTGCAGGTCGGCCTCGATCGCACCATCACCACGCGGGCGTCCGTCTCCGATGTAGAGCGCACGCTGATCATTTCGGTGATTCTGGTGGTGCTTGGTGGTGTTTGTCTTCCTTCGCGAATTTCGCGCCACCATGATTCCCAGCGTCGCCGTGCCGATGGCTATTATCGGTACCTTCGGAGCGATGTACCTGTTCGGTTACTCGCTCAACAATCTGTCGCTGATGGCGCTCACCATCTGCACCGGATTCGTGGTGGACGATGCCATCGTGGTGCTGGAAAACATCATGCGCCACGTGGAAGGGGGGATGCCGCCCTACGAAGCGGCCCTGCTAGGCGCGCGCGAGATCGGATTCACCGTGGTCTCGATGAGCACCTCGCTGATCGCGGTGTTCATCCCTATCCTGCTGATGGGCGGCATCGTCGGACGGCTCTTTCACGAATTCGCGGTGACCTTGAGCGCTGCCATTGCCGTGTCACTGGTAGCGTCCCTCACCACTACACCCATGCTCTGCGCGCGTTTTCTGAAGGCGCATGATCCCGGCTCGCACGGCGCGTTGTACCGCATGAGCGAGCGCGGCTTCGTTTGGATCAATCGTTTTTACAAGGTTTCGCTGGGATGGGTATTACGGCACCAGCGGCTGGTACTGGCGATCACGATACTTACGGTCTTCGTGAACGTTTACCTTTACGTGATCGTGCCCAAGGGCTTTTTCCCCCAGCAGGACACCGGCCGGCTTCAGGGCATTGTTATGGGCGACCAGGACGTCTCGTTTGACGCCATGAAGCTGAAGGTCGACCAGTTCATCCTCATTGTGCAGCGGGACCCGGCGGTGCAGCACGTGCTCGCCTCCGTGGGCGGTGGCGGCGCACAAAACCAGGCGCGTATCTGGGTAATTCTGAAGCCGCTGAGCGAGCGCAAGGGGATTACCGCAGACGACGTAATCAACCGCCTGCGACCCAAACTGCAGCATGTTGCCGGAGCGAGCGCTTTCTTCCAGCCCTATCAGGAAATGCAGATTGGCGGCCGCATATCCAACGCGCAGTATCAATACACGCTCTCCGGCGAGGACCTGCAGGAATTGTATGCATGGGCGCCGAAGCTGCTGGAGAAACTCAAAGCCGTCCCCATGCTGAAGGACGTCAACAGCGACCAGCAGGTCAACGGTCTGGAGCAGAATGTCATTATCGATCGCGATACGGCGGCGCGGCTCGGCATAACGCCTTCACAGATTGATAACGTTCTCTACGACGCTTTCGGCCAGCGTCAGATCTCGACCATCTACCAGACGCTGAACCAGTACCATGTTGTGCTGGAAGTCGACCCGCAGTATCAGATGACGCCCTCCGCACTGGAGAGTGTTTACGTCATCACATCCAGTGGGGCACAGGTGCCGCTCTCGGCCTTCGCTCACTTCGGCACGGCAGCTACATCGCTTACGGTGAATCACCAGGGTCAGTTCCCTTCGGTCACGATCTCTTTCAATCTTGCTCCCGGGGCGTCTCTCGGTGCGGCGACCCGCATCATCGAGCAGACCGAGCTGGATATGCGGCTGCCGGCTACAATTCACGGAAGCTTTCAGGGAACAGCCGCAGCCTTTCAGGACTCGCTGTCCTCCGAGCCGCTGCTCATCCTGGCCGCCTTGATCGCGGTCTACATCGTGCTGGGCATTCTGTACGAAAGCTACATTCACCCCATCACGATTCTGTCGACGCTTCCTTCTGCCGGAACCGGCGCCTTGCTGGCGCTGCTCCTCTTCCGCATGGAACTGAATGTCATCTCTCTGATTGGAATTATCCTGCTGATCGGGATCGTCAAGAAGAATGCAATCATGATGATCGACTTCGCGCTTGAAGTGGAGCGCCAGGGCAGAACCGCTTCGGAAGCCATCTATGAAGCGGCGCTGCTGCGCTTCCGTCCAATCATGATGACAACGGCTGCGGCATTGTTCGGAGCGTTGCCCATGGCGCTGGGCCACGGCATGGGATCGGAGCTGCGACGCCCGCTGGGCATCAGCATCGTCGGCGGCCTTATCGTCAGCCAGATGTTGACGCTGTACACGACGCCGGTGGTCTACATCTATCTTGACCGCTTCCAGGATTGGATACTCAACCACATTCCCTGGCGCAAGAAGAAAGCCGTCGAGGAAGAAGCTCCGGTCTTCGCGGACTGAGAACAACCCCCTTGTAGCCGCGCCTTTTTCTTTGTTTGTGATCCCGAACGCAGTGAGGGACCTGCTCTCGCGCGCAGCGCAAAAAGAAGTCAGAGCTTGGCTAAAATCGCATCCAATAAGTGACGCCAAGATGCAGCCTTTCTTCTCCCACTCATGAGAGCAGGTCCCTGGCTGCGTCAGGATGACAAACCTAGGGCGAGATCCTGCGCTAAACTAGTGGGCCGTATGGCTGAGCCCAGCATCCAACATATCTCCGATACCGCCCGCTGGTCGGCGGTTTTTCGGGCGCGGGAGAGCGAACGCAAGGACCCTCTGTTTCACGATCCCTACGCCCGTCGACTGGCTGGCGCACGTGGCGAGCAGATGGCCAAGTCCACGCCCTTTCACGAGAAGAGCACGTGGGCGTGGATCACTCGCACCTACCTGTTCGACCGCATCATCAGCGAACAAATTGCGCGGGGCACCGACATGGTCGTGAACCTGGCAGCCGGTCTGGATACACGCCCCTATATCGCATGAACCTGCCCGCCTCGCTGAAATGGGTAGAGGTCGACTTGCCCGACATCCTCGACTACAAAGAGAGTGTGCTCAAGGATGAGAAACCGGTGTGCTCCCTGGAGCGAGTGCGCGCCGATCTGGCGGATGCTGAGACCCGGCGCGTTCTCTTCAGCCGGTTGAACGCCGAGGCCACCCGGGCTCTTGTCGTGCGCGAAGGGCTGCTTATTTATCTACCAAGAAATGAGGTCGCAACCTTCGCCCAGGATCTGAGGAGCTTTCCGGCATTCAAACGCTGGCTGTTTGATATTTCGTCTCCTCCGCTGCTTCGAATGCTTCAGAAAAATACCCATTCGTGCCGAGCTGTATGCTGGACAAGGCAATTCCGACCCTTCTGCGGCTTACAAAGCAGCTCTGACTTTCGGCGGAAGCCAACGGTTTTGTCCACGATGTCGCGTTGATCCACGAGCGCACTGCGTTGTTTCATCAAGCCAAAGGCGACTAGGATACAGCCAGCTCGCATGCGCAGATTGCCATTTCGCACTACAATCACTGGGAAGCCTGGGCTAAAAGCGCTGCCCTGCGCGAGAGGATAACTCATGGCTAGCTCTTTGAGGTGTTGAGAAACGCTTTCAAGGTGTTCTGAACGGAAGCTGACGCCAGCACGTACCTGAACGATCCCCAGGAGGAGAGATGAGGCCGACGATACTTGCGATCCCGCTGATATTCGGGTTGATTGGCTTCGGCACCGTTCCGCCGCTGGCCCACGCTGACGACTTTGGCTTCTATGCGGTCGGAAGCTCTCAATTCGATTCGATGACTGTCTCCGGCAACGCTGGAGGGATCTGTTCAGGACAATGTCAACCGTGGGGTGAGCTCGCGGTCCTCAATGTTTTCTTTTCCGCGCCGGTCGTCAACTATCAAGAGAGCGCTTCGTGCTCTAACGACCAGTGCGAGAACGAGATCTACGGTACATTTGGCGACGGCACACTCTCTGCGTATCTTTCTGTCGGTGATCCCTCGCAAGTCTATTATCTAAGTCCCGGCTCCCTGGAAGGCAGCTTCAATAGCCACTTCTGCACAGGTGACTGTAGAAGCTATAGACCCGAGACTGAGCTGTTCCTAGGCTTTGAGGGCTCATGGAACAACGGATGGTATTCAAGCGGCACCATAAAACTGGAGTGCTTTCAAAAAGGGGGTTGCACTGACGGAAGTGGTGCGGGCGACCTGAACACCGTTGCTCCCGAGCCCCCGAGTGTCGCGCTGCTCGGAGGCAGCATAACCTGGCTCAGATGGGCTCGACGCCGGAAGCTGTTCTAGGCTACCGTCAATTTCCGCCGGGCGGTACGCGAGGTATTTGCCGAGTCGTTGTATCAGGATGGTGACGAAAGGCTGACGATTGATTTGGTGGACCTGGTCGGGATCGAACCGACGACCTCTTCCATGCCATTTCGCTCAACGCAGTATAGCGTTAGAGACAACTAACGACACCAAGTGATACAGAGAGGCAGTGTTCATGGGGCTTTGATCGCCGTTTGTTGCCTCTTGATTGGTACGCAGCGACACTCTTCGACATAGACCAATTTCAGTAGGGAGAGCAGGGTTATGACACAAACCGCGACACAAATTGGCAGCCTTCTGTCCGCTGCATACCGGCGGTTGTCTCTATACTCCACGGAGCAATTGAGCCAGGGGCACTCCGAGAGCTTGCGCCATCTCCTTCATCTTCCTAAGACAGGGCTCTTTTCGCCCATTCTCCAACTCGCTCAAGTAACTCACGTCCATTCCGACACGGTGCGCTAGCTCTTCTTGGGTGAATCTGTTTTTGCGACGAATCCGGCGGAGATTGGCGCCGAACTGCTCGCAAATGTCGATTGCCATCCCTGGAGCATTAGTGATAGCCTAAGATCGCACCATTGGCTATAGCCAAAGACGGCTTTTCCCAAACCTGTCGAAGTGCCTCATGCTAATCGCCTTTGAGCAGGAGGGGCCGGCTGGGTTCCGCCTTTTGATGAACTCATTATCACGATGACGGGATGCCGCGCAGCGTAGGACACGGCCACGGCTCCCCCTTGTGAAATTCCAAGAAGGGCAAACCTGTCGAGCTTGATGGTGTCGATCAATTGCTCGAAATCGCGCACCCAAGCCTGAAACGAGAAATCCTCGATGTCCCAGTCGGAAAGGCCATTACCACGCTCATCATAGCGATAAAGTGTATGGCGCCTAGTCAACTCCGTGACCCAGTGTGCCCAGATGGGACTGCGCCACTCGAACTCCAGGTGGTTTAGCCAATTGGCAGCTTTAACCAACGGCGGCCCGGCTCCGCACTGCGAATAAGCGATGTTTACTCCATCCTGCGTGACGAAGGAGCTGATCTTCTGCGGGGGCATTTCGGGCGAGTTCCACCGTCGGCCGTCGCGGATATTAATGGGAAGCTCAAGCCCATTCTGGGTACGCACAGGACAGACAAATCGGTATCCCTGTCGCGGAACTGTTTCAATGAATTGATTGACTTTGCCGCGAAGGACCTTTCGAAGGTGCGAGACGCAGTGGTCCACGTTGTTCTCTTCTACAATCGTGTCCGGCCAAACCGCCTGTATCAGCTCGTCCTTGCGAACCAGTTTCCCGGCGTTCGCCACCAGCACGCAAAGCGTGTCGAACAGTTTGCCCCGCAGGCGAATCTCCTCTTTGCCGCGAACAAGGCGCCGCTCAGCGACGTCGAGATGATATTCGTGGAATACGTACTTAGCCATTTACGCAATGCGGTGGCCGTTCGTGGACGCTCCTGGAGCAGCCTCGCCTGCCACATTGGGGCGTATTCTAGCATTCTTCAACATCTGCACGCGGTGTGATTCTCGGAGGCATGTGATTCCCGAAGGCCACCGCGCGTTTCAATTACCGCAGGCGTGGCTGGTGACACAGGCGGCCACTTACACTTCGTCCATCTCAAAGAAGCAAAAACGAAAGTGTGGCTTGCGACTGGGCTCGGGGTAGGCCGCTGTTCTCGTTTCGGGATAGGGAGCGAGATGGCCTCCCTTGAAAAAGGCCGCAAGTTGTTGACACTGAGGAGCGGATGCACCGCCGTTTTCATGCTTGATTATGACGGGATAACGTCATGCTGAACCTGTCCTCACTCGTTATGGAAACAGGCCGCCGATCATGCTGCTGCGAGCCGTTCGTGACGGGCGGTGGCGAGTGAAGCCACAGCAGCCGGGCCGCTACTTAGCAGGCGGCGGTGCAGCCAGCGTCATGCCATGACGACGGAAGACCTCCATCATTTTCGCTCGATCGGGCGGACCGCCGACGGCGGCCTCGATTACTTCGGCGGCTTCCCGGAAGTACGCGGGACCCATGATCGCCGGGGATATGATGGCTAGCTGCTTCACATCTTCGTTGCCCAGATTGTCAAAGCGGTGCACAGCGCCTCGCGGGATGCACAGCGCCTGCCCTGGGCCCACCTCGATGGGCGTGCCGTCAACCGTCCAGGTGAGTATGCCCTCGATACCGTAGAGAACCTCCTCGTACGCATCGTTCATGTGGGCCGGCGCCGCCAGCTTCTGCCCGACCGGGACGAGGACCTCGAACACCGAGACACTTTCGTTGGTATCTTCGCCGGTTAGCAGGAATCGGATCCCTAGCGGACCAATCTTGATGGTCTCTTCCGATGCATTGACTCTGGTTGTACGCTGCTGCATAATCGCCGCCTTTGAACTAAGTTATCCCACATTCCTCTTCAGTCGAGGAAGAAGTCTGAGACTGGATTGTGTACGGATGATCGGCGGATCCCTGGATAATGCCGACGCATGTCCTCTCACTGATGCCCTGCTCGTTTCCTTCGTCGCCGCCACCCTCGCGGTGCAGTGCGGAACACCATCAGGAAGAAATTGTTCACACGCACCGAGCAAACGCGCTCGACCTGTCCAACGTTGGACGGCTGGGCTTTTTCCGTCGTGCCGCTCATCTCAGAGGCTCACTGCGTCACGGGATACGGCTTCGAGGGTCAGCGGACTTGAACTGGAAGATTGTGACGAGGGAACCATTTGGGCCAGGAACGCGCTTCTGCCTCCTCGGCTTGGTGACGAAGCCGCTGGTAAGTGCTCAAGCGCATTCCTTCGGGCTTCCAGGGAAACGGCATGTTAAGGTCGGCGGAACCACCAAGCTTGATCCGGATCGCTTGTGCGCGATAGATGGTCCTCAGGTAAGGTGCTTCCCTTTGGCTCTGATACCCCAGTTGATAGCAGTGGCGACAGGCGAAGACAGCATCGCCCAAGTACAAGATCGCCACGCGCCTTCCACAGCCGCTCGTGGGACAGTGAAACCAGGCCCTCGTTCCACCGTAATGGCATGGTGTCCATTCGAGCCGAACGGCGTATTCCAGGTCCGCGCAGGAAGCATCGTAGCTAGGACGCCAATGTGACAGGATCAAGTGGTCGGCTTCCGTCCTGACATTTATGGCGGTGAGCACCTCAGAATCTCGTGTCCATTGCCGAGCAAAGCACTGTCCAGCCTGCAGCAATCCCTCGCGCTGCCAGTGACGCACATCAATCTGGCAACAGTCTGAAGTTGTGTCCGGGTTGCTCCTCCGGTGCCGCCCGCTGCCGTATCCCCCCAAGGAAGTTCTCCTGGTTTTTTGAAATCATTAGGGAACAGCTCATTTTCCGGGAACACTACAATCGGTGGGCTTGAGCGCCCAAACTTCAAGTACCCCCCTACCCCCCTAGTTTACCTTGTCATTACAAGACCAGGCCGTGGTCGGCACCTTGACGGTTAACCCCCCTGCGGCCCTTAGCAGGTCGCGCAGTCTGCGGTCGGAATTACTTATCACATGGCGATTTCACAATCCCTAAGTGCACAAAGTCGCGCACACAGCAGGGACGGAACACGGTTGCCTTACCTGAGGAACTGAGCCGCTGGCTTGGCCGAGAGTCGGGGTACAAGCAGCCAGTGCATATCCCGCACGAAAACGAGGCTGACCTGCTCGCTGAGCTGCGACGCGGGCTGAGGGACATGCGGAAGCCTCGCAGAGAAAGGATAATCGCTCCCCGCGCGGCGCCAATGAGTGTGATGGCGATGTTACGCTAGCAGGAAGCCTTGCTAGTCGGAAGCCGTTGTAAACTCAGTTCTGCGCAACTCTTCTTTTGCAAGCGCCCGCTGGGAGAGAAGCTGGGAGAGAATATGAAGTGCACAGCGCCGTGCTGTTTGGGCCTGCTCCTGATCTACCATCAAATGATGTTCATCGCAGACCGGGCACGATGTCCCCCACTGTCATCCGGCTAAACCGGCGCAACTCCCGAGCGCAAGATCAACCTGAGGAAAGCCTACGGCTAACTATCCATATATAGCTTCGGGAAAGGAACCAACTATGAAGGTTTCTCAAATCTTGGCGGCAACTTCCATCCTTGCGCTGGCGTGTAGCGGAATCGCTAGCGCGCAATCCTGGACACCTTTAACCAATCAGCCTGTCACTGTCGGAGGTTTCGACGGGGTGGGCGCTATGCTCCAGCTTCGGGACGGCCGCATTCTCGTGCACCACGAGAATGGCACTGGAAACCTCAACTGGGGCTATACCGATTGGTACTACCTGACTCCCGATGCCTACGGCAGCTATGTCAACGGAACATGGAGTCCGGCTGGCAATCTGGACGTCTCCTATCAGCCGTTGTACTTCAGCTCGCAGACGCTATTGAATGCAGTTAACCACGGAAGTAGCACGGACTGCCCGTCCGGCCATCAATGTGGCCAGATCATCCTCGAAGGCGGAGAGTACAACGCCAATGTTGGGACCTTCACCAATCTGGGTGTGATTGGAACCTATGCTGCCTTCACCGGCGGGATCAAATTTACCTCCAACAGCCCGCCTACAGGGTGGCCTAATATAGGCGACGCCGCGGGCGTGATCCTGTTCAACGGAGCTTATCTGCAGTCGAGTTGCTGCAACGGGCAAACGGACAGCAGAATGCCATCTTCAATGGTCCAAACTCCTGGATACCCAGCGGCAACGTACTGCAGGCGACCACCGACGAATCCGGTTACACGCTCTTGACCAACGGCCAAGTGCTGATGGTCGATACCAAAAGAGTTAGCGCTTGTTCGAACCCGACGCAGAGCTCCGAGCTGTACACCGTCACCGATCCGGTGACCGGCGTTGGATCGTGGTCATGCGGGCCGTCCATCCCGGTACTGCTTTACGGCGGCGACGAGGAGCTGGGTTCCGGCGTGATGATGTACAACAACAAGGTCTTCCAGGTAGGCGGCACCAAGAATGTCACTGCAATTTATGACGTAGCGCTCAACAGCTGGTCGGCCGGCCCCGTTCCCGATGCCAACCTCAGCCAGTCGGACGGCCCGGGCGCGCTTGAGCCTAATGGCAAGGTGTTGGGCATGTATAGCCCGGGACTGTTCCAGAACGGCTGCTATTTCCTGGAGTACGATCCCGATACGAACACGCTCACCAACACTACGACGAGTCTGATTCCGCAGCCCGCGGATTGCACGCCGCCGTCACACGATACCTCCTACGACGGAATGCTGATGATCCTGCCCACCGGCCAAATCATGTTCACGGCATTCAATCTATACGTGGAGGTTTACAACCCTGCGCCGGGGATTGCCACGTGGACGTGCAACAGCTGCGTGCCTGCACAAAGCTACCCCCTTGCTGCTTCCATTGCGTTGACGACCCCCAAGCTGGCCAGCGCTTCTATGAATAACGTCGTGTATGGCTACCGGCTGAACGGCATGTCGCAGAACAACTTCTACGGAGATGACAAACAGTCCGACACCAACTTCCCGTTAGCTCGCCTCACTTGTGTGAACACGCCAGGCAACACCTGTAGCCCCGGCTATGTCTATTACGCGTTCACGCACGATGATGGGCCTGCCGGACCCAATGTGCACTCCATCGCGCCGACTAATCTCGGGTACACCCATTTCGATCTGCCGTCCATGCCTGCTGGAATGTACGATTTCCAGACAGTCACTAACGGCGTCCCTTCCAACTCGGTTCGCGTGAGCGTGGTCTGTTCCAACGTTCGTTGTTTACAGTAGTCTCGAGAACGATAGCGATGGCAACCGAGCGCTTTCGCCATTCCGCCAATGCCCTCTCCAGTTGGCGGCGGCCAGAACGCGCGAAGTTCGTAGCAAATTTTCTCGCGGCCCCCCGGTTGTTGTCGCTAGCTCGCCGGTTCGGTGAGGCCCCGGATGCTTCCGCTAGGCCCCTTTCCTTTGAAGCAACTGTTGTAATCAGGCGTTAGCACTCATTGTCCCACCCATCCGTTGCCTACCACTTGTGCCTGGCTTGTGGGAGGCCCAACTTGGGGCACAACATAAATATGCGGCGACTGTGCCGTGGCCAAGTTCGGGAATAGGCAAAGAGAGAAGACGAACAACACGAACGTTAGAAATTGCACCGCTCCACCCGCGGGAAGGGTAATGGATTTCAACTCAGGCGATGCAGGATAGGGAAAAGAGCGATAGGACTGCATCATGCACCTCCAGTGCGTCGAATTGGTAGGTTGGGTGCTAGTGGGGTTTGGTTGGTTAAAGAGTCTACGAATAGTTGAGTTACTAGCAGGGCCGTTCGTCTCAGGGGGTGTTGCGCTTCCGCAGCGGGGAGCTGCTCTTCGGGGAGCGAAGTTACTACCACAAGTTGCGGGAAGCGATGAATTACTTGAGACAGAATCGCAAGGTAATTCCCGAATTGGGAATCCCTGCTCGACCGGAAGCGGCTAACAGGCCCAGAGTTTCATTAGTCGTCTGTGGTGACTACTGTTGTGAACAGCGATTACACTCACAATCCTGCAACCAGACGCCAAGCCGGAGTGCTTGCGAGAATTGCTGGCGTAATGAACATGAAAGGAGATGACACTGAGACCGGTGACCGCCGTCACTGCCAGTCCATTCGTTGCCGTGGATACTACTACGCGAGACGCAATGCACCTCCATGTATTTGCGTAAACGCGCTAGGGGTTATCAGAGGGATGCAGCCCAATGGGGCAAACCCCTGAACCCCTGAGGGCTTGAAAAGGGCCGCAACTTTGGCAGTGGGGCGGCCCTTTCCTTTTGACTACGCAACTGAGGTTGGCTTCTTGCCGTGCGATGCTCGTCTTTCCATCAGGTTCACTAGAGCATTAGGGGATTGTTGGCGTAATCAGGCGATTACACTCAAAACCCCCGCTCGAATCCGGCGTCAAGGCAGTCGGGCAGCGTCAGTGTGTGTTCGGTTTCGATGCGCGACCAGACCACCCGCCAGTTTCTTCACCGGCTGGCACCAGATACTGCAGGGTTCGAGTGGCTTAGGACTGAGTCGTGCCGCCTCTTCTCGTTCACGCAACATCCGGGCCCGGAGACCGAGATGCCAGAGGCCGCACAGCGGACAGCGGCGGGCTTCATGTTCGTGGATGCTAGGGTGTCCGCCGGCGGCGCGATCGTACTCCGCAATCATCTTGGCCACGCTTCTCTGCTTGACCCAAATAACATCGGCTTCCCGAGAGAAGCCAGGAATTGCACGCTGCTGGGCTCACTCGGGGATGTTTATCGCGTCAGTTTGAACGCGGTAGACCGCCTGGGCCCTTGTAGGCTTCAGTCCGCGGCGCGTCATCCACTCGCGCTTCGCTTTTCGGCCTGCACGTTCGGCCCGGTACTTCGTCAGGATCGCTTCGTCAACGGCTAAGAGGGCCGCCGCTTTCTTTTCTCGCCAATTCTTAGTTGGGTTCATCGCTCATCCTAGCGGGGCATTGTGTTCGCTGGTACTTCTGACCGGTACTCCGGTACCACCTATAAGGTGGTACCAGTACCGGTGCAGTCATACAGGTACCGGCGGTACTGGGTACCGGTTGGTACCGGTATCGGTGATGGGGTAGTAGCAGCAGGAATTTCGAGTTCCGGGCCGCTTCCACCACTTCTTGCCCGTCATACCGTTTCAGTAATTCAAAGCCTCTAGTCCTGCCGATGCTGAGGCGCTCCACTATAGCCGTCTGAGTGAGACCAGGCTCGCTTTCGATCAGCCCACGAGTCACTTTAACTTGGTCACGGCGCTCTGCACCGAAGACTGACTCCACCACCTCGAAGCGCCCGGTCTCAAATTCTGTTTGATGGTGATCGCGGGTCTGTCACCGAAGCGGTTCTTGAGGCACCGTAGAGTAATCAGACCGCTTTCCTGCGAGAGTTCTTGCAGGTAAGCAACGTCAACCGCGCCGCGAATAACCGACGAGCCCCGCCCACTGGACCCCTCCGACTTTGCCGGGTGGTGCAGGATCACGACGGTTGCTCCAGCCGAAGCGTAGCTTCGCAGGTGCTTCATGATCGGCGTCATCTCCGGTGGAGTCGTTCTCTTCCGAGCAGTGCGCGTATCGGAAAGGGTCGATGACGATTAGCGGCTTGCTCTCATCCGCGATTCTTAATAAGAGCGGGTCTCCAATCGCGGGCGGTTGCTGCTCAAGCCAGACGCCCCACGTTCTCAATCCAGGGACTGCACCGCCGGCCATCTTTTGTTGTCTTGCCCTGACTTCGTGGTCGGGGTTCTCATAGTCGAGGTAGAGCACATCGTCCTTGCCGCACGGCCGGCCCAAGAACTCGCCGCCCAGCGCGACTTCGATTGCCAACTTCTTGGCTAAATAAGTCTTGCCGGTCCCATCGGCCCCTGCCCACAAGATCAAACTCTTGCGCGGAAACATGCCCTCGACGATCCACTCAGCGGAAGCAGTGCTGATCTCCATGATGTCGGGGATATCAGCGAAGCTGCGAATGGACCGCGGGCCGGCTTCAAACTCGGCAATACTGCGTCCCAGCTCCTCGATGCGCTCTCGAAAGTGCGCTCAAGGTTACGCCGGGCTGTTGTGCATGAGTGTGGATCGCCTCGGCAGCGATAGCAGCGTGGCGGGCACCTGCTATTTGCCGAACACGCCGCACGTGGAATCCTATATCTGGTCGCTCAACCGCGCTGTCGATCAGCGACGAGAGGTAGACCACACCACCGACGCACTCGAGCTCGCCGTGCCGGTCGAGCTCTGCCGACAGCGCAATCATGTCGATGGGCGAGCCAGCCGCGTCCAGATCACGCATCCGAGTGAAGATCGCCCGGTGCGCGGCCAGTGAGAAATCCGAAGGTCGCATGTCAGCCGCCTGCGAAAGGGCCGCTGGGTTCATCAGAACGGTTGCTAGAACCACGGTTTCGGAGGAGTTCTCCATAGCGTTAGTGACTCAAACCGAAAAGCATCTTCTGGCACGCTACAGCACCTTTCCGCGATTCCCGGCCGCCAAGAAACGAGCGCACTCGTCGGGGTGAAAGAGTAAGCGCCGGCAAATCTTCGTTGGAGTCAGCCTCTTTTGTTGAACCCATGCGCGGATAGTGTGCGGCGATACTCTCCAGAGTGCCGCCAATTCATTCAAGTCCATGAGTCTCGGCACAGCGGGAGTGGTCTGCATCGGAAGCCCCTTTTCTGCTTTGCAGTGCCCTAATATTGCGCTATAGTCATTGAAGACATCAAGTACTAAAGCAGGAGGGGACGATGATGGCGCAACGGAGCAAGCCAAAAGTCTCTAGTCCACAGCGTGCGGCAAAAGTGCAGCGAGGAAGCAAAACAAAACCGGCTGCTGCCACTGTGCCCTCGGCGGCTCCAGAGAGGCATCTCTCTTTTGCCGAGCAGATGACCAAACGGCTTGCTCAGTTTGTGGAACATACAATGCAGTCCGCCGGGAGTGAGCTACTGTCTCAGTCCTATCCGGTCAGGCGCCAATTATTGCTTGATCTCGCCAATGTTCAAGGAGAAGTTCGGGTCCAGTGGTTCTGGAGAAAGTGGGCTTCCAAGTTGTGGCCGGAGAAACCCGGCGACCTGATCCGAATCGGCGACGAGCTTCGCAGGATTTGGCGAATGGACAGTGCTGAGCGACTGAACTCCGTCACGTGGTGGATTGAAGACGCGGAATCGCACCTCCCGCCCGATTGGCTGGCAAACGAAATTCTGAATGGTTGGCTCTCTTGGCGGCCCTCTGACGGGCAGCAATGGCTTTATAGGACGAGACAATTGAAAAGAGAGCAAGAAGCACAACAGGACATTTCCGAAAGATGGGCCACTGCGGTTTTTGCGGAGGAACGCGGTTACGAACATTCACAGTGGGTGCTACCAGGCGGCTACGTCCCGTTTGTCTGCTGGCTTCCAGGGCGCACTCTAGTACCGGACACGAGGGGACTTCACCCTCTGTTGATTCAGGGAGTGTTTGAGCATTGGGGCCACTTCAAGGTCTGCTCTAATCCTAATTGCGCCAGCCCGTACTTTATAGCCAAGAGGAAAGACCAAACTGTCTGCGATGCCGAGATATGCAAAGCCGAGAAGCAGCGTCAGCACGCCTTGAAGTGGTGGCGCGACAACCGAGCGAAGAAAAGCCAGAAGAAAGCCACGAGCAAACCCAAGGAGAAAGGGATCGAAAACAATGTCACTCGTAAAACGCGGTAAGACGTGGCACTGCCACTTCGTCGTTAACGGGCAGCGTTTCCGGCAGTCCCTCGGAACGAAGGACTGGCGAGAAGCCCAAGCCAAAGAGAAACAACTCATAGCCGAGGCATCTGAGGGGAAGCTGACGCAAAACTCCACAACGCTCGCCCGGCAGCCGTTTGGAAAGGCAGCCGACGACTACGTCGGCGCTCGCAAGCTGGAGCTGGCACCTGCCAGCCAAGCGAAAGAGAAACAGCTCCTGGTGCAACTGCGAGCCTACTTCAAACAGGAACCGCTCAAGGCGATCACGGCGAAGCGAATCACCGATTACCGTACCTGGAGGGCAGAACAGGGAGTCGGCCCCGCCACGCTCAACGCAGAGTTGGGCATCTTGCGCCGTGTCATGAAGCGAGCGCGACTCTGGGCGCGTGTTGCTGACGATATACGCCCGCTGAAAGAGCCGAACACGATTGGGCGAGCCTTAACCGAGGAAGACAAGCAGCGGCTTCTCAAGACGGCTGTGATGCGCCCCGAATGGGGAACAGCTTACCTGGCGGCGATTCTCTGCCTCAATACGACAGCGAGGGGCTGCGAATTGAAGGCACTCCAATGGTCAGATGTTGACCTGTTCGCCCGGACTCTGACCATTCGCACGTCCAAGACGGCTGCCGGAGAAAGAGTAGTGCCGCTCACTGACGTTGCGGCTTCGGCTCTGGCCCGGCTCCGTCGGAGAGCAGAGTCATTCGGCCCGGTCGAATCGTCACACTACATCTTCGCGGCTTTCGTGCCCAAGTTCACATTCAGCGGCAAGAAGGTGATCGGTTACAACGTCACCGCGTTCGACCCAACTACCCACGTCAAGAGCTGGAGGTCAGCTTGGCGGACTCTGACGAAGAAAGCAGGGCTGCCCGGCTTCCGGTTCCACGATCTCCGGCACTGCGCTATCACTCAGCTTGCCGAAGGCGGGACTTCGGATTCCACCATCATGGCGATTGCCGGGCACGTCAGCAGACGGATGCTGGAGCGGTACAGCCACGTTCGGATGGAAGCGAAGCGAAACGCGATGGAAGCCCTTGCCACAAGCACCAAAACGGCGGGTTATGACACAAACCATGACACAAATGTCGCGCCTGCGAGCACTCGCCCGGTGTAACTTGTTGAGGAATTTGGTGGACCTGGTCGGGATCGAACCGACGACCTCTTCCATGCCATGGAAGCGCGCTCCCAGCTGCGCCACAGGCCCACTTTCTGCAAGAAACGGCGCTTGACCAACGCGCCTTAGGTATTCTCTCGCACGCGAACACCGGAGTCAAACCTCGGCCTTCAGCCCGTATCCCCACGCCGACGGCGCGCATCACAAAGTCAGGTGACGATGATGGGTATGATGTCTCTTGTCCCTGGCGGCCTGAAATCGCCGGTCGTAGTCATGATTGCACTCACATTGCTGGCCGTTTCACTGTGGGGTGCCTGGATCTTTCTGCGCAACAGCAACGGGGCTCATCGGGTTCACAATAATCCTGCGGCAATAAGCCAGGAGACAGGCACGGGCAATCTTCGGGCCGCCTGGGTTATCTGAGCCGCTCTGCCGCTTGTGCCCCGATTCGCATCGAAGTATTCTCGTGAGCATACCTGCCGCTTCCAAAAGCAAGAAACCAGCTCTGGCCAGGAGACACCCGATGCGACTCTCTGCGCTTTTGGGGCTGCTGCTCTCGGGCTCTATGGTTGCGGCGGCGCAAGCGCCAGCAAGCTCTTCTGGCGCTGCGCCAAATACGGGCTCCCCACAATCGGCGGGAAGTTACTCGATGACACCGCTGCTCTCCGACCTCGATCGGTTACAAGCCGCAAGCTCAGCAACCAATACCGCGATTGCCCAACTAAGAATCGACAAGTGGAAAGCGGATGGCAACTCGAAGCGACAGGCCGAGTCCAACGCGGAGTCAATTCAGCGAAATCTGAAATCCGCCCTGCCGGGCATGATCGCCAATGTGCGCGCGGCGCCGCAGGATGTTGGAGCGGAGTTCAAGCTGTATCGCAATCTGAACGCCTTGTACGACGTCATGAGTTCGCTGACCGAGTCGGCCGGCGCCTTCGGTCCCAAGAGCGACTACGAAGGCCTGGCTCAGCAGCTCGAGGCGATAGACAGCGTCCGGCGCAACCTTGGCGAGTCGCTTGAGCGCTTGACCGTTTCCACGCAGGGGGAAATTGATCAGCTTCGCAGCCAGGTGCATACGTTGCAGGCCGCGGCGAAAACCGCCCCGCCGCCCAAGAAGGTGGTGGTCGATGACAGCGAGCCCGCCAAAAAGAGCACAAGCGGGCACAAGAAGAAAGCGACCAAGCCATCCGCCGGTGATACTCGAAGTCCCGGGACCTCGAGCGGCACTTCAGCCAACCCTGCGACTCCGCAGTAGCATGGCTCGGGCGCACGACTTCAGCCGCGGCTCTACTGCGTCTTCTTCAGGACGGCCGTGGCCGATTCGTCGTCGTAGATGGCGTTTTCCAGCTTGTGAAGGTCGGCCAGCTTATCCGTGCCGATGTAGGGATCGGTGACAACATACTCACGCGAATAGCGGATGGTCGAACCACTGGCCTCGATTTTGCTGCTGTAACTGGCAAACCCGACGTCTACCTGCTTGGGGTCGGGCAGATCGTCGACTGTGTATCCCGGCGGCAACTGAATCTCGAAGGTATCCTTCTCCTGCGTCGTCCCTAAGAGCTGGATGGGAAGCTTCCGCTTGGCCCACTCCACCTCAATTGCCTTTTCGCCGAGTATCCGCGTGCGCAGCAGCACCAGAGAGCCGCTACGCTGAGCGTAGCCGGCAGCGACCACCTGGTATTCCACCGTGAGGTCTCTCTCCCGGGCACCAACTTCAGCAAATTTCAATTGCTGGACGCTGGCATTCTTCAGCGATGCCGCAAGATAATGGTCGAGCGCCTTCGCTCGCTCGCTTTCATTTTCGTGAACCAGATAAGCACGTTGACGCGACGCGTGAGTTCCCGTCATCCGCTCGGTGACGTTGCCGGTGATAGAGCCATCGACTTGCAAGGTGAACTTGCCTTCGCGATCGACACGGTTGGTATCGGGCGACTCGACCGGCAGCTTGATCAACTCGCCACCGGACGCCGCGGCCAACAATCCGTAATTGCCCTGCAATCCGCTTCTCAGCTCGCCCACCGGCGTGTACTCGTCGGTTGGATCGAAGATCAGATAAGGCCTGCCCGAAGCCGTCTTCACAACGCTTCGGTATTGCCCTGCCGGGACATCCGCGGGTAGGGCAATTGCCAGGATCACATGATTGAACAGGGTAGCAGGCACTTCAGGCTTCACCACACCGCGCTCCGTGTCCACCAGAACGTAGTCCGAATCGATGCCCACTTCTTTGAGCATCGCACTCAACAGCGTGGCCTTGTCTTTGCAATCACCGTAACGCATCCGGTAGATCTCCGGAGCCGGATGTGGCCGATAACCCCCAATGCCGATCTCTATGGCCACATAACGTACCTCCGACTGGAGGAACGTGGTGAGCGCCCGCAGCTTAGCGTCGAAAGTGGTTGCATTCGCAGTCAACTGCCGGGCCTTCGCCGAAACCTCCGGAGTTGCGTCGCGGCGTCCGGCTGTGAGCTTGTAGTACCAGTCACCGATCGCTTTCCACGATCCCAGATTGGAAGCCGCCGATGGGTCGAAGAACGCAACCTCCATGTGTGCCGCAAGCGCCTCCCTGACTGGACTATGCTGCTCGTCAGGTATGCCGTCCATGTTCTGACACAGCCACTGCCAGCGGTTCGGGCCCAGTTCTGCCGCCTTCTGAAACGGATGGTTGGCCCAGTTGTCTTTGTATTCCCAGCCGTTGGGCAGTTGCACGGTAAGTCGCGCTTCCTCGACCGGAATGTCTTCCTGAAAGAACCAGGACCACTGGTTCATCCACAGCTGTCTTCTGACGGAATATTCGAAGGCGACGATGCTCCCCGGATTACCCGCTGGGGCTTCGGTGGCGCGGTAATGCACATCACTGTACATTTCTTCCGCAAAGGGACTCACCTCGATGAATTCCTTTTCTTTCACCTCATACTGCCTGCCGGCATTATCGATACTCCAGGCATGCAGGTATTGCATCTTGTCTCCCGGCGAGAGGTGGACCCGAAAGAAAGCTTCCTGGTGCCCTTTTGGACGAAGTATGCGCACCACGCGGCGATGATTGACCTCAGCCTGCCCCGGACCGGTAACAGTGAGCGACTCGTCGTCGAGCAACACGACGGCATTTGTCTCGGCGGGGTAGCTTCCGGCAGTCCTGGCTGCGGCCTGTTGCACCCAGTCCGGAGTGCTGGCGAATACTGGCCACGCACACAGCAGCCAGGCGGCAAAGCCGAGGCACAGACAAAATCCCCGCCTAGTTCTGCGCCACATGGGCCACCTGTTTCAATAGCGCCTGCTGCTCATCGCTTGCCTTTATTTTGTCGTAGAAGCCCTTGAGGGTTCTGTAGTCGGTGGGTTGAAAGAGGAGTGTATTAATAGCGAAATCGCGTGTGATCACCAGCTCATTCTTTTCCTGCTTGCGATCGACTTTGTAGTATGCATATTCCAGTCGATCGTTTTCATCCGCCGGCAGGTTCTCGACCTGCAGACTGTCCGGAAGCTTGATTCGAGTGTCGTCGATCTCGCGGCTGGGATAGTCAAGGTATACCGGATATTGCCGTTCATTATGAGTGAACATAGCCGGCCGATTGAATTGGAATATGTTTGTAGGAAGCAGAACCCGCTTGCGGCCGGATATCAGAATTGGAGTCGAGATCTTGTAGTCCACAACAAACGGTTTTTCAACGCTCTCCCAGTCCGGCTCTTTGGTTACGGTGATTTCCGCATTTTGCGGCAAAGAGCTCTTGATCTCATCTTCAAGAATCTTGGTCCGACCCACCTCATCGGTCTTTGAGCCCTCGATTCGACGCAAGAGCGCCTCCTGCCCGATGTAGCCGATCGCAACGATACCGTCCAGGTTCCCTTGATCATTCAGCGTAAGCCGCGCCACGCGCTTCGTGATTGCGTTTGTGTAGGCGGGCATTGGGGTTTGACTAAGTTCAATGCCGCCGCCACTTTCTCTTAGGCCCGCTGTATCGCTGTGCGGCCAGTACAAGAGGCCATAAGGGCAATATTTCGTTCCCGGATCGAGGAAAATGTCCTTATTGTCCAGGTTGATGACGGCGACGTAGGCCTCAAGCTGATCGGTACTCAGATAGTTCCTGTCGAAGATGCCCTGGTTGCGATCCGCGACCCACATTGGGTACGCCTGGATGCCGGCGGCTCGAGCCATCGCGATAAAGAGCAAGGTGAGCTCCCGTTGCGTGCCCGCCTGCTGACGCAGGATGTCGTCGACACTGCGCTCCTTCACATCTAGCGCCCTCATCTCTTTTTCGCTGAGCCTTGGCTTGTAGCTCAGATTGTCGAGGGTCGAGACATAGGCATAGATCTTCTTTGCCTTTTGCTCTGGCGGGTCGCCGGGTGCCGTAACCTTGGCTACCGAATCATTGACATTACCGTGCTTGCCGACGAACTGCTCGACCGATTGCCGCCAATACTTGCCCTCTTCTTTCCAATACTGGTCCGCATTGCCCGCCCCATAGTAGAAGCGGACGGAATATTTGAAGGTCTCGCTGGGCGGCATGTGTTCTTCTTCAACAAACGCCGGAACATTTGCAATCTCGAGATCGTAAACATGTCCCTGCGAGACCTTGAGGCTGGTGCCCTTCGGTAGCTTCCATGTATAGGCAACTCCCGCGCGGACATTGTCGCGCCCGGTTTGAACCAGATCCTGATAGGCAACAAATCGGAAGTGTTCCTCGCGCTGGAAAAGTTCGCTTTGTATCACCCACTGGGGAGGGAGCAATGCGTGCGAGTGGTAGTCCAACGTGTAACGGTATTCCAGAACGCTTCCCACCTGAACATCGGGAAGGGAGAAAACCTTCACCTGCTCCTTGATCCCCTTGCTCCGAATTACCGTCTTGTCGAAGGGCTTACCCTTGAATTCAACAACGGTTCCGTCGCTGTGTACCGTGCGGCCCTGAATGTCGGTGATTCCCAGTTCAGCTCTTAGATAGATGAAATAGGGAATCTGAACGTCGGCGTACTTTCGGCCCGCTTCCGTCAGTACCTTGATCCGCGTATAGATGAAATGAGAGTGCTTCAGATCATCGTCGGTTTCTTCGTGGAACAGGACGCAGGCCGGTGCGCCGGGCTGCTCTGGAAGGTCCTTCATCTGCAGCTCGGCAGGATCAATCGGGGCTCCGTAGGCTCCAGCCGCGTGGAGCACGCGAGGTATCAAGAGTATGGCCAGAAGGGTAACAAGGCATAACCGTTCAATGAAGGGCATGGGGCTCCTGAATGTCGTGATGCAACCTTGGCGCACTTATAACGCAGCAGAGTACCTGATCGCAAGGACATTGACCTTTGGATACAACTTCAGTGTGAGTAACGTTGGTGCTGCTGCACCGATTTGGGAACAATCGGGAGCCGCGCGGGGTCTATAAAGGTGGCCCTCCCCCAATCCGCGCCCCGTGGCGCGTGAGGGCCCACGTTCGTTAAGGAGGAGCGTCAAGAACGAATCCGCAACGGAGTTGTTACGAATTCGTGAACTCATTATGATGAGATTGACGCCGTGGGATCCATGGCGGGAGTAACCACATTGAGCAACCTCGCGAGTGCGATGGGGGTCCGCACCGAAGAAGCCGGGATCGTGGCTGAGTTAAAGGCCGGATCGGAAGCGGCCTTCGAGTGGCTGATCGCACAGTACAACCAGCCGGTGTATAGCCTCGTATACCGTATGCTGGACGATCCCTCCGACGCTGCCGATACCACGCAGGAAGTCTTCATCAAAGTATTTCGAGGCATCAAGCGATTCCACGCCGACTCCAGCCTGAAGACGTGGATTTACCGAATTGCCCTGCACGAAGCTTCCAATCAGCGCCGCTGGCACTTCCGGCACAAAGTGAAAGAGACGTCGATCGAACCCCGGAGCGACCTCGGTGGGGAGCAGGCGCTGGGCATCAAGGACCTGCTGGTCGACGATGGTAAATCGCCGCTGGACAATGTCTACGACGAAGAGCTGAAAGAGCGCGTGGAGCAGGAACTGCGAGGCCTGCCCGAACCATACCGCACGACGGTGATTCTGCGCGATATCGAAGAACTGTCGTACGAGCAGATTGCGGAAGTCATGGGCGCGTCGCTGGGAACCGTAAAATCTCGTCTGGTGCGGGGACGCGACGCCCTACGCAAGCGGCTGGAGCGGCACATGCCGGCATTCGGCGTGAGTTGTGCGGCGAAGCGGCGCAAGTTGCCCAAACAAAGCACGCTCGGGGGACAGGAAGCCGAGGTGTTGCCATGAAATGCTCAGCGGTTCAGCGGCTCATGTCGTCGTATCTGGACGGTGCGGTCACGCGCAGCCAGTTCGCGCAAATGAGTGAGCATATCGAAGGCTGCGCGGAGTGCTCGGCTGAATACGAATCTCTGCGTCAAACCCAGAAGCTCGTAGGCTCGCTCGGACGCAAGCCGGCTCCCCCAGAAGTCGCGTTGCGGGTTCGAGTCGCCCTCTCTCTGGAATTGGCGAACGGACGCCGGCCGCGCTGGGAGTCGCTGCTGGTCCGATGGCAGAATGCTTTCAACGCCATCATGGTTCCGGCGACCGCCGGACTTATCACCACAATCATCATCTTCGGCCTGCTCATAAGTTTCCTCTATTACCCCGGACAGCTCTCTGCGGCCAATGACATTCCGACTGCCTTCTATACGCCGCCTCAACTCCAGTTCGCTCCCTTCGAGATGGCCACCGGGCTCTCCAACGCCGATGCGTTGGTGGTCGAGGCCTACGTCGACGCTAACGGTCGCGTGCAGGACTATCGCATCCTCTCCGGCCCCGACGATATGAAGTCGCTGCCCGCCGATCTAAAGAACGTGCTGATCTTCACCACGTTCCGCCCGGCCACCACCTTCGGCCGGCCGACCTCAGGACGCGCTATCCTGTCGTTCTCGAAGATTCAGGTGAAGGGGTAAGCACGGCTCCACCCCGTTCGAACCGCTAGTCGCTCGTCGAAAATCACGCCGGCGCGGTGGCCGGGGCGAGCGGCGTGATCTCAACTTTGTAGCCGAGTTGGCGGAGCTTTCGAGTCAGGACCCGAGCGCGTTGCTGGCGCGCCTTGGGGTCTCGTGCGACGCCGTGCTCGATATAGCTCACGCCCTCATGCAAGATCTTCCACACCAGGCGGCACAGGCGGTGAGCAATCGCCCACAGGGCTTGCTTGTAGCCCAGTCGTGGCAGCAGGCGCCGGAACACTACCTGGAATTGGCTTCCCTTGGTTCGCACCGCGGCTTGCGCCGCCTCGGTCAGCACTCGCCGCATAAACTTGTTGCCTTTGGCGGAACGACTACTCTGGTTCTGCTCGGGCGCTTTCGTTCTGCCCCGGGCAGGTTCCCACCCACGAGGTCAACTGTGCGGCCGAGGGAAACGTGCTGGCCTGCGCGCCCACTTCCGCAATCACTTGCTGCGCCGAGTCAGCACCGAAACCGGGCACCTCCGCCAGTCGCACCACCGCTTCCTGATGGGCTTGCATGGCCTGCGCGATCAGGCCATGGAGCTGCTGGCTTTGCTCCTCCACCAACTGCAGCCGTTGCAGGTACAGCCCCAGCAATTGCCGATGCATGGGCTCGGGGTGGCGTCACACTCATTGGTTCAAGAGCGTGTTCCAGGTCACACTCGGGAACGGTCTCAACTCATCCCAAGCGACGACGGCCTTTACCCTTCCACCCCGGCTCTATCGTACCGCCGCGAGAGTGATCCGATTTTCATCCCTATGGGTGTGCCGCAGGCCCATGTGACACTCGGGATGACACACAGAAAAGAGGAGCGCACAGCTACGGCACGGTGCCTCTTCAAAACTCCCTCTTGGTGGTAGAGTCTCCTGAGATGATGGTTCGTGTCTTCTTCCTCGTCGTCGCGCTCTTGCTCGTCGCCGCGGGTATCTGGGCCTACCATCACGACCAGAAGCTCGACCACGATGCCGCGCTCATCAACCTGGGTGATCCTAACGAGACCGTGCGCGAGCTGCTGGGCGAGCCCTCGCGCGAGGGCGAGTGCGGCTCGGTCACGCTGGCGCCGCGCTCCTGCGCCGACGAGTACGTCTATCGCTACTACTACTCGATCTTTCGTCCGCAATATGAAGTCGTGTGGTTTGACCATGCGGGCAAGGTCATCGGCGAACAGCACGTGCAACGCCCGTTCTAGAGAATCGGGATGTTTGGCGCGGCGTCGCGCGGCAGGTCGCCGGTGAGGCGAGGGTCGTCGGTGATCTCCAGCCCACGTTTGTACGGCACGAATCCGACTTTGACATAAAACGCCAGCGCTTTGGGGTGGTCCCATGAGCAGGTGTGTAGCCAGATGCGATTCGGCCGATGCGCCCACTCCAGCGGAAGGCAGTGCTCCAGCAGTGCGTGTCCCGCGCCTTTGCCAATCAGCGCGGGCGTGACGCCGAAATACAGGATCTCGATGTCGGGCATGCGGCGGCGCTCAAATTCCAGCAAGCCGCCATCTACCCCATTGTGGGATAGAACAAAGATATCGATCGCGGGATTGTGCAGAATAGCGCGCAGCTCGTTATCCGTCATGCGCAGGCGGCTGAACCACAGCCAGGGCCCGCCGATCTCGCGGTAGAGACGGCGATACCAGTCGAGATCGGGCACGGTGACGCGGCGGATCGTGAAGTCCGACAATGTGGGAGAGAAAGCGGCAGGCGGAGAAGTGCGCATTTCCAGGTAGGTCACGACAGCCGCAAGCTTACCGGGCGGGAGGTCAGTGTAGCCGTTGTTCATGGATAACTAGTGTCGCCCCTGAAGGGGCTGCGAGCCTTTTTCTCACGGGCTATCCCAGTGCTTCCGCACTGGGCTGGAATTGTTTCACGCGTTTCCGCACTGGGCTGGAATTAGTGCACGCATCTCCCGACACAATTGGAGCCCAGCGCGGAAGCGCTGGGGTAGCAGCCCTTTAAGCCGCCAAAGCCCCGGAGGGGCGGCACCCTTCCCCAAGCTGCGAGCGACAAAGCCCCACCCGCTCACCGCTTCCACCTGGCGTCCATGTAGTTCACGGCTTCCTGCACGTTGAGCTCGCGGGTGCTGACGCCGGTGCGCACGTAGAGCTTGGGAGTCTCACCCGCGCGCAGGTAGACTGGGCGATGCGCGGGTGCGGCGATTACTCGGCACACGTCCTTCTGCTCGACAGACTGAAAGAGCATCTGCACGCTGTGACAGGCATCGCCGCCGAGCTGCGTGGCGACCGACGTCATCAGCGCCTGCTCGAAGCCGTCACGGTCCGGCTTCTTCAGCGTCTTGTAGTCGTTCTCGATGCCGACAATGGAGCCGTCGTCGGCCACGCCGATGAGCAGCGTGCCGCCGGTGCCGTTCATGTATCCGGCAAGCGTTTTCAGGACCACGTTCTCCAGCGCGCGGTTGACTTTGTTCTCCTTCAGGTCCCAGCGAAACGACGATTTGAATTCCAGATCGGAGCTTTCGCCCTTGGCGATCAGGACGCGCAGGTCGCCTTCGAGCGCGCTGCTCAGCCGAGCAATCTCGCGCTGGCGCTCAGCGAGCGAAGAAAACACCGCTGCTGCCGACAGGCTCAGCACCATTCCGGCAAGCCCGTAGAAGACGGTTTTCTTCGGCCTGCCCCCATGCAACGCTGCGGAGACTTGTGCTGTGGCGAATGCGATTCCGCTGGTAAAGCCCGGTCCACCGTATTCCTTGAAGTAGACGAATTCGTTTAACGGGAAAAGCACGAACATCCCGGCTGCTATTCCCAGCAGGGCGGCAATGAGGAAGAAGCGGATTCGCAATCGTAGTTGCCAGGAGAGGTGCAAAGCGGTTTCCCCGGAAGTTGCCCAGCCTCTATCTTGAGGGTGGCTGTTGTAGGCGTCAACTGAACTGGCTTGTTGCGGCTCTTGTACAGGATTTGGCGATCAGTGCCAGGTTGACGTGGTGTACGATGAGGCTATGTCGTCAGCAGAGTCTGCCCGCCTTGAAGCTCTTCGTTCTGCTCCGCCGGGAGCTTGGATTGCACTCTCGCAGGATGAGGCGAAGGTGATCGCGACCGGTCAATCCTATGCAGAGGTCGTGGAAAAGAGTGAGCGAGCGGGGGTTGACGATCCTGTCATTTTGAAAGTTCCACCTAAGTGGGCGCCGCTGTCGCTTTGATCCAGGTGAACCCGCTGATCATACCTTACAAAGGCTATCCGGATGGTTCAGGCTCTTATCTCTACAGTGCAACACTGGATGTCCAAATCGCCCTGGTAAGTCCAAACGCTCCGCGCAGCAAGAGATTTGAAGCGGTGATCGACTCCGGCGCAAGCCGGTGCGTGTTTCACTCGGAAATCGGAAAGTACTTGGGCGTGGATTTCTCCACCTGTGACACTGAAGAAGTCTTGGGTATTGGCGGCGCTGAGAAGCTTTACTTGAGCGATGTCGCTCTGGTTATTCCCGGCGGTACAGTGTTAGTCAAGGCGGGTTTCAAAGACGCGCTGCCGGTTGCAGGACTGTTAGGGATGTCAGGCTTTTTTGAGCACTTCAACATAACGTTCCGAGCAGGTGACCGAAGCTGCGTACTCGATCGAATCTACAGAACCTGATCCAGGCCGTTATCACCAGTGACCCGGTTGGGCCTGGCGCCTACCCCGTATTACCATGAAGCTTCGCCATGCCCCTCGGCCCGCCAGCCCGCGCGTTGTTTCGTGAAGGCCTCTCCGGTAAGACGCGCTCCGTCCAACAACACGTAGCTCAGCTGGCCGAGATGGGATCGGTGCACGAAGCCTTCGCTTGGTTTCGTTCGCATAGCCGCGAGCTGGAAGATCGGCAATTGGAAGTTACTGCCATTCCGGCGCCCCCCTGGGGAGAAGCCGCGCGCGGCGAATGGCTGCGGACTCGCTTTGAAGAGCTGGGCCTGAGTGAGGTGCACCAGGACGAGCTGGGCAATGTCTTCGGCATTCGCCCTGGGACGGCCGCCGATATGCCATTTGTCGCGTTGAGCGCGCACCTCGATACGGTGTTTCCCGCCGGGACCGAGATCACCGTCAAGCGTGAGGCAGGCAAGCTCTATGGACCGGGAGTTTCCGACAACAGCTCCGGCATTATCGCCTTGCTGGCAATCGCGGGTGCGATGCGCGATGCGCCGATTGCGAACGCCGCTCCTATCCTTTTTATAGGGAGCGTCGGTGAAGAGGGTGAAGGCGACCTGCGCGGTATGCGCCACATCTTTCAGCAGCGTCGCTGGTTGGATTCCATCGCAACGCTGATCGCGGTGGATGGTGCCGGTACCGACACCATCATCGCCGAGGGGCTGGGCAGCCGCCGCTATGAGGTCAGCATCAACGGCGCGGGTGGTCACTCCTGGAGCGACTTTGGCGTGGCAAATCCCATCGTCGCGCTGGCACGAGTCATCGAGCACTTCACCCACACGCCGGTCCCAACCGCGCCGAAGACGACTTACAACGTCGGAACCATTCAGGGAGGCACCTCGGTGAATTCGATCCCGCAAGTGGCCACGATGCGGGTCGACACGCGTTCGTCATCCGTCGAGGAGCTGGACAAGCTGGAGCGTGCCCTGCGTGATGCCGTCGACCAGGTCATCGCCGCAATACCCAGCCGCAACCGCAAAGAGAACCTTAGCGGCGAGGTGAAGATCATCGGCGACCGGCCCGCTGCGGACCTGCCGCTCGACTCGCGGCTGCTGGAGACGATTCGCGCGGTCGACGCTCAGCTCAGCAACGTGGCCAAAATTCAGCGTGCTTCGACCGATGCCAACATTCCGCTGTCGCTGGGCCGCGAGGCCCTGGCCATCGGAGGGGGCGGCAGCGGAGGAGGGGCGCATACGGTCAACGAGTGGTACGATCCCGTGGGCCGCGATCTGGGGCTGAAGCGCATTCTGCTGCTGACACTGGCGATGAGCGGGGTGGAAGAATAGCACGGTTTGGAATGGTCCGCGTCAGGGCCCGACCTTGGTCGTGCCGTACGCATTCCCTATGATCTGTCATCCTGAGCAGCCGACTGCGCTTTGCGGGGTTGAGACTGTAATGACAAGCCCAAAATTGTTGCCGAAAAATCTTCGTCAGTGCCCGCTCGAAGTTTTCTCTTGCTTCCGGCCCTTCTTTGTATTCTGCTTTCAATTTACACCCTCAAGTCCAGTGATATGCCCATTAAACCAGAGCAAAAGCCATCCGACCATAAACATGAAACTAAGCACGAGGAGCGCGACACCAAGCGCATCCTTTCCGGAATCCATGACATCAAAGGCTTTCTTGCAAACATAAAAGCTAACCCCGAAACAGATAAGTCCGGCGAAGCTCTTGAACACAAGCGAAATCGAAAGCCATTGTGGATCACGGCTGGAATTACCTTCGTCTATGCCGTTGTTTCCATAGCCCAATGGCAGGCTTTGAGGAGCGCCAATGAGTTTAATCGGAAGGCTCTTGAATCTGTCCAAAGGGCTTTCGTTTTCTTCGACACAGGCGAGCCGAAGTCTGCCTTCGCTAACGGAGAGGTTGCTACCGAATTCATTTTCAAGGCAATTAACTCTGGAACTACTCCAACCAAGAATCTCAGAATGCACGTCAGCTTCAGCTATGGGGACTCCCCTACCCCTGACCCTACATTTCCGGATTACTGGGAACCGGGATTGCCTCACACATACAACCGAACGGTTCTCGGACCTAAATCCGATTTCGACCTTTTCGGTCAGCCAATCCCCAATCGAATGATAGTCGCCATCAGAGATGAGGGAAAGCATATGTTCTATTGGGGTTGGGCGGAATACTGGGATGTGTTCGACGATACCCTGAAGCATCTCACGGAGTTCTGCTACGAGCTGCACGTAACCAGGGGTGCGGAAGTCCCTCCTCCCCCAGCCGGCACGCATAACGTTAACCTCGGGTGGGATCACTGCGAACATTACAATTGTTATGACGAGGAGTGCGCCGACTACAAAGAACGAGCGACGACCGAACGCATACCGAGATAAAGCTGCCCTGCCGCCTAAGTTTGGCATTTCGCGCTCATGTGCGTCAGGTATGTTCGTGTCGCTAAGTCCTTTGTTTTCATGTTTGTCATGAGGAGCGAAGCGAGGGATCTTGGATGAGGGCGAGGTTTTTGTTTACGCGCACAAACTGCAGGTCCCTCGGCCGGCTGAAGCCGTCTCGGGATGACAAATCAAAAAAGCTCGCGACGGCACGGCTGAAGCCGTGCCCTGATACCTGGATCCGGCGCATTCTCGGGTCTCCAGGATGCGCCGAGGGCTGTGTTTATCAGTGTTCTACTTAGATTTTGATACTCTGACACTTACCTAACTTTTGGTGAAGTAAGTGTCGGAATGCGCAGATCGCCTCGAAATCTAAGAATCTCCTGTAATCATGCTGGTCTCACGCACTTCGGTGGCGTCTATTTCTTTCGCGAATTTCTGCAAGTGCTGCAATTGCGACATGTTCTCGCCCAACAACTAGTTTATCCCAGGCGCAACCGCCGCTATACCGTTCCCCAGATGATGCTGGCCCTGATCTACCCCATTGTGCTGGGCCTGGATCGCCTCGAAACCGCGTCATTCCTGCGTTCCAACGGCACCTTCCAGTACCTGACCGGTCTGCCCAGCTTCCCTGATCCGCAAACGTTGCGCCGCTTTCTACTCCATGCACCGCCACAGTTCTGGGAACAGCTTCATCGCGTAAACGATCGACTGCTGCAAAAGTTCATCCACCTACCCGACCACCGTTCTCGCCTGATCTTCGACCTCGACAGCACCGTGGTCACCGTCTTTGGACATCAGGACGGGGCCGAAGTCGGCTACAACCCGCGTTATCGCGGCAGCGTTCTTACAACCCGCTGCTGTGCGTGGAAGCCAACTCCACCTACCTCTGGGATGCCGAACTGCGCGCCGGCAACGCCGGAACCTGGGACGGCAGTCCCCAACTGCTCGATACCTGCTTCGCCAATGTTCCTCCTGATATCCGCGAGCTGCGGGTGCGGGCCGATGCCGGTTTCGGTTTGAATCCCGTTTTCGACGCCCTCGAATCTCGGCCCGCCGAGTATGCGGTTGTGGCCCGCATGACCCCGGCTTTGCAACGCCTGCTGCCGGGACTGCGCTACACCCAGGTCAACCGCCATTGGGAGATGGCCGATTTCCAACATCGTCCGCAGAGTTGGTCGCGGGCCCGTCGTTTCGTGGTCGCGCGCCGCTTCCTTTCCGCCGAGGAGAAGCAACCCACCCTGTTCGCTTTGGGCCGTTATGTCTATCGCGCCTGGGTCACCAATCTCTCGCTCACTCCGCTGGGCGTCTGGCACTTCTACGACGCGCGGGCCGCCATCGAGCCGCGCCTCGGCGAGTTGCTGGAGGATTATGCGCTGCGCAAAATCCCCACCCGCTCGTTCGAGGCCAACGCTCTGTTCTTAGAAATCATTCGCCTCGCCTACAATCTCGTCACCGCCTTCCAATGGCTCTGTCTGCCCGATCCCTGGCAACGGCTGACCTCTCTAAGCTGCGCTACAAACTCTTTTTGCTGCCCGGCGAACTCACCCGCCCGCAGAATCGTCCCACCTGCGATTGCGTGAATCCTCCATGTTGCAGGCGCTGGCCGACGACATCCTGCGCCGGACCAACCAACTTCGCCCTCTGATACTCTGAAACGTCGTTCACGCCGGATTGATGATACAAAGCAATTTGTGCCGACAGATTAGCTCATGATGATTCTTATCGCTGTCCTAGCCTTGCTCTTTCCCTTGAACCTCATGGCCACTGATGCTGCAAAGAACGCCACTCCGCCCGACACGATCTTTGTCAACGGCGACATCTACACCCAGGCGACACCGGCGCGCGTGCAGGCTTTAGCGGTGCGCGATGGCCGCATCGTTGCCATAGGTACGAACGACGACATTCGAAAACTGAAGGGGAGCCACACCGAGGTCATCGATCTCGGAGGGCACTTCGTCATGCCGGGCTTCAACGATGCGCATTGCCATCTTCAGTCGGGCGGGTTCGAGCAGATGAACGTGAACCTGGTGGGCACCAAATCATTGCAGGAGATGCAGCAGCGGATCGCGTCGGCGGCCAAGACAGCGGCCCCAGGGGATTGGATAATCGGCCGCGGATGGGATCACACGTTGTGGCCGGGTCAACAACTGCCCACGCGGCAGGAGCTGGACGCGGTGACAGGCGCCCATCCGGCGATCTTTATCCGCGTGGACGGGCACATCGCCGTCGCCAATACGGCGGCGTTGCAGGCCGCAGGCATCACCGCACAGACGGCGCCTCCGCAGGGCGGCGCGATCGATCACGACGCGCAGGGGCAGCCCACGGGAATCATTCGCGAGTCGGCGCAGGGGTTAATCTTCTCCAAGGTGCCTCCACCAACACTTGCCCAGCGCCGCCGTGCGGCCGAGCTGGCACTGGCCGATGCCGCGCGCTCTGGCGTCACCTCGGCGCAGGACAACTCGGACTGGGAGCAGTTTCTCGTCTACGAAGAGATGGAGGGCGAGGGCAAGCTCACGCTGCGGATCAGCGAGTGGCTACGCTTCAACGATCCGGTTGATCTGCTGGAGAAGCATCGCGTCCATCACCCGGCTGATGACCCCATGCTGCACACGACCATGCTGAAGGGCTTCATGGATGGCTCGCTCGGCTCGCGCACGGCAGCGCTGCTGGCGCCGTACTCGGATGATCCGGGCAACTCAGGCCTGCCGCAGTATAAGCAGGCTGAGTTGAATGCGATGGCGGTCGAGCGAGTGGCGGCGGGATTTCAGTTGGGATTTCACGCCATCGGCGATCGCGCGGCGCAAATGGCGCTGGATGCCTTTGCCGCAGCCGAGCGCAACGCGCGTGAAAAAGACTTGCCGGGAGGGAAGGATCCGCAGCAGCTCAGGCTTCGCATCGAGCACGACCAGGTCATCGCGCCCGATCAGTTTGCGCAGTATCGCAAGCTGGGCGTCATCGCGTCAGTACAGCCCAACCATCTGCTGACCGACATGAACTGGGCTGAGTCGCGCATCGGGCCGGTGCGCGCGAAGACGTCGTATCCGTGGAAGGAGTTTCTCGACAACGGCGTGCGGCTGGCCTTCGGCACCGACTATCCGGTCGAACCGATTACGCCGTTTCGCGGAGTGTATGCGGCAGTGACGCGCAAGAACGAAGCGGGAACCAAGACGTATTTTCCCGAGCAGAAGGTAACGATAAACGCAGGCGCTGGCGGCTTATACCACGGGCGCGGCCTACGCTGAATTCATGGAGAAGGATAAGGGTACGCTGGCTCCGGGAATGCTGGCTGACTTCGTGGTGCTCGACCGCGACCTCACCAAAGTTGCGGCGCCGGAGATTTTGAAGACGAAGGTGCTGCGCACGGTGGTGGGAGGGAAGACGGTGTACGAGGGGAAATAGCTCCCCCAAGAAAACCACGTTAGCCACGGATCTAAAGGGATCTCACAGATCCACTATTGCGCCGAGCAGGTTCCATCCGATGACAGCAGCTTCAAGGCTATCAAACGAAAGATGGCCGGAGAGTTCCCTCTCCAGCCCATTAGGCGTGGCAAAATTAAGCCGGGCCGTTCTTAGCGTTACCTTCCTTGAATTTCTCCAACGCGTATCCGTAAATGAAGTTGCCGCCACGTACAAATCGGATCGTCGCCGAAGGGTTGCTGGAGTCCAAAACCGCCTTCATTATAGAAACCCCGGAGAGCAGATCTTCCCGAACAAACACGTTCTGGACGTTGTCCCACTCTTTTGCCGCCTTCGCACGGATAGCTTGCTGCTTGTCCAGTGGCATGTCTTTAGGGAAGGTAAGAACAGGTTTCCTCTGGTTCCAGGTGCCGTCCTTCAGATGGGCCAGAAATCTATCCAGGTCGTGCTTCGTAATAGTCACCCAGCCGTTCATCTCTTGCTCAGGATGAGTAAATGTCGCGGTCGCCCAAGCAGCGCCGCCACTCCAGTAGATTCGCTGCCGGTTCCGCAGACATGGGATATCCCGGCTTTGTTTCTCGTAAGCGTCGGTCACGTCAGACATGACTGACGCAATTCCGGCGTCGACGTCTTTCGGGTCCCGCTTAAGCGCCTCGTTGCGTCCCGATACCGAACCATATGGGATCTCCGCGCTCTTGAAGTTCTTAAACGTCGTGTCTCCCACAAGACAGCCCAGCTTCGAGTTGCCACTTCCGATGTCTACGTACATTGAGACAGAGCGGCGGATCGCTGGAACCGCTGACAGCAAGCCATAATAGCCTTCAGTTGCAGCATCCACGAAGTCCATATCAATTCCCGTAGCCTCTTTGACTGCGGCTACCAGGTCTTGCTTGTTGGTGGCCTTGGCCACGCCACTGCTACCCACCACATAGTAGATGTCCACGGTGATCTGCCGCTTTTCCGCTTCGGCCTTCATGGCGTCAACAACCTGTTTCACCGCGTCGGCGGCATCGGCAATGCCCTCCTGGGTAAATTGCCCATCTTTCATGGAGCTGACCAGCTTGGTGTTGATGACCTTGCCGAAAACCACATCCGCGTTCGGTCCGTCTTCTTCCATCACGAAGGAATACAAGGACGCTTTTGTCCCTTTCGAGCCCAGATCGACAGCTCCGTAGTAACGGGTGTCGGCCGCAGGCGCCTTGGGCTTCTTCGCCGCCGGAGTGGCGGCCGCCTTCTTCGCAGGCGGCGCTGCGGCCGCAGGCTGGCGGGTTTGAGCGTTCAACAAACCCGCGAGGACAGACATCACCAGGAGAACCGTTTTGACTGATCGCATGGATACCTTCCTTTCGATTGCAGAACTTCATCGTGCCTTCTACTAATGAAAGCGCAAAACCGGCAACAGTCTGCTCAAGAGCCCATGATTCTTCAGGATTCCGCAACACACTTCGCAGCCGGCCCGCTGCCACCCTCCATGCAGGCCAACTCAATGGACAATGTGGTTAAGGCTCAACTATTGGTCCGTTGGCGAAGTGCAATCGTGTATGCCCATCTCGGTCTTAGTTTTCCTGCAAGCTGCGGGATTACTTGCATTCTTGCAACAATCCGGCAAGCTGTTCTCGGTCCCGTCGCCCGCCGGTTTTTTCACCGCCGGCTTCACCTGCGATATCTTCTTCGCCTGCACGCATGGCGGATAGCTCATGCAGTCAGACATCAGTTGCTGGTCAGCATGAGACCAATCGTGGACGGCCAGTAGCCTGTCCACATACACCTTTCCGTCCAGGCAGGGCTGATAATTCATGCAATCCTTGAAGAACGGGCTGTCGTATGGCAGTTGATGCCAGTCCTTGACTGCGATCAACTCCTCGGCTTGCGCCTTCCTCGCCTTGCACTCCGGGTCTTGCATGCAGTTGGGGTCGGAGAAATCACGGTCGTTGTAAGGCACGTTCACCCAGGACTTTCGCAGCAACCGCTCAAGGTCTGGGTCCTTCTTCGAGGCGCTTAAGAAGTACACCAAACCAGCAAGCACGGCGATCGCAGCCACACCGGCCACGATATATTTCTTAAAGCTCTTCGCGGGAACGGCGGGAGGAGCGGGAGGAGAAGGATCGTGGACTTTCCCAGTTATCGCGGCGTCTAGTGTGGTGATGACCAAACCGCAGCTCTGAAAACGCTGCGCTGGGTCCTTTTCCAGGCACTTGAGCGCCACGTCCCCAACTGCCGGTGGGACGTCGGAGTTGCGGTAAACCAGTGGCGGGGGAGCGGCCCGGACATGGCGGTCCTGGATGTAGAACGCGGTTGCGCCCTCGGAACTAAACGGCGGGCTCCCGCTCAGCATTGCGTACAACACACAGCCGAAGCTGTAAACATCCGAGCGCGCGTCCACCAGCTTAGGTTGCAGGATTTGCTCCGGACTCATGTAGTCCGGCGTGCCCATGGAGGTACCTGTCAGGGTAACGCTGCCCTCCTCGCGAAGCGCTTTGGCAATTCCGAAGTCCGTGAGCAGGGTGCGGCCACTCTTATCCAGCAAGATGTTTGCCGGTTTGACGTCGCGATGCACCACTCCCAGCGAATGGGCATAATCCAGAGCGCTCAGCACATCCCATGAGATAGTGTGGATTTCCTCGAGGCTCAGTGGAGGATTTGGCTCCTGCAACCTGGTTTCAAGGCTTTGCCCTTCCACATACTGCATGACCAGATAGCTGCGCCCTTCCACCAGAAGGAAATCCATGGCAGGAACAATATTGGGGTGCTGAAGCTGGGCCTGGCGTTTGCCTTCATTGAGAAAACGCTCTTGTAATTCCTGGTTTCCGCCAAACTCGGGGAATAGGAACTTGACGGCGGCGCGATTGCCGAGATGGACATGGCGAGCCTCCCACACCTCAGCCATTCCGCCCTGTCCGATCTTGCGTACCAGGGTGTACTGGCCGATTTTGAGTTGCTCATGCAAGGCTTACCTGTAGTAGCGCGATTCCAGGACCCGAATGCTCGAAAGCCTGAAAAATAAAAGACAATGTTGCGGGACAGGAGGGAAGCCGGGAACCCCATTCCGGCGCCGTCCGTTACTTTAGAAGAACTTAGCCACATTGGCAAGGCCCACCACTAATCGCCAACTCAGACATGGAAGTTATCAAACGAGCCTTGGGGAACCGAAGATCAGAGACTTGCAAGCATCGGGTAACATATATCGTCGGCAGTAGCAGGATTGAGCAGATAATCTAGCAAGTAACAGCTTGATACAGAACCGGCGATCCTTGTCCGGCGCGTTCGGTTGGGAGAAGGCGACGTCACTCTCAGGTCAGCGGAGCGTCTGCTGTCTATACGCTTCGCGTTCACTCAGGTCAGGTGACGTCGTAGCGCAGCCCTGACTCCCACACATTCCAACCGAAGAAATGAGTGGGCACCCGGGGTTCAGTATCGCGAATACGAAGACCTAACCCGGCAGATCTACTTCCGATTGCCTGTGTTTCTTCGAGACAATCGGCTTCGCGATGTGCGCTCGCCGAAGCGCCGCGCGCCGGTCCCCACTGCTTACCAACCTGCCTCCCTGTGCTCATGGTGACCCCACGCGCTCGGATTGCGTCTAATGGCGTGGAACTTGGATTCCCGGGAACTCGCCTGCTTAGCGGGCGGAATGCTCAGAAACCGGCATCGCCGAAGAACGGTATAATTTTTGTTTGGGCTTTGGACAGCCGGAGGGCACTCGATGGATTCGCACGAAACGGGTTTGCGGCAGCGGATGAAGGCTAATCGCTTCGGCTCGACCCTGGTAATCCTGGCGACGCTTTCGCTGGGCATTCTGATCGGCACTGTGGTATCGGCGGGAGTCAAAGGCAAAGAGAAGGCGTCGACCAGCGATGTGGCGCCGTTGACTGTCCCGTCGCCGCAACAACTGTCGTCGCAGTTCTCGCAGATCTCGCGTCAACTTGAGCCGGCGGTGGTTAACATCCGCACTGAGTCGACGATCAAGAACCCGCACCGTCGTGGTGGACGCGCCATCCCCGGCAATCCAAATGGTCCGGATGACAATGGCGGTGGCGACCAGGACAATCCGTTTCAGGACTTCTTTGACCGCTTCTTCGGCGGGCAGGGTGGCGGACAGATGCCGGGCGGCCCGGATGGCGGGCAAGACCTGCGCGAGCGCTCACTGGGCTCGGGCGTGATCGTGGACGGCAAGGGCATCATCGTAACCAATGCCCACGTGGTGGAGAACGCCGACCGCATCCGGGTGAAGCTGATGAACGATCCTGAGACCGTCACCTATGACGCGACAGTGATCGGCACCGACAAAGAAACCGACTTGGCGGTGATCAAGATCGATACCAAGGGCAAGAGTCTGCCCTTCGCCAAGATGGGCAACTCCGACAGCATGCAGGTGGGCGACTGGGTGCTGGCCATCGGGAGTCCCTTCGGGCTGGAAGAGACGGTGACAGCGGGCATCGTTTCGGCGCGCGGCCGCAACATCGTTCCGCAGCGCCAATTCCAGTCGTTCATCCAGACCGATGCTGCCATCAATCCGGGCAATTCCGGAGGCCCGCTGGTCAACATGAATGGCGAGGTCATCGGCATCAACACCGCGATTTATACCAGTGGGGGAGGATATCAGGGTGTCGGCTTCGCGATGCCGTCGAATACTGTCGTCTCGGTTTACAACCAGCTGATCGGGCCGGAACACAAGGTATCGCGCGGCTCCATCGGCGTGCAGTTCAATGCCATCCCCAATCCGGCTGTGGCTCGCGTGTATGGCGTGAGCAGCGGTGTAACCATCGCGGACATCACGCCTAACGGGCCGGCGGAGAAAGCCGGGCTCAAAGTTGGCGACACCATCACCACGGTTAATGGCAAAGAGGTAAAGAGCGGCGACGAACTGGTCTCTGAGATCTCAGGGCTGAAGCCGGGCACTACGGCGAAGATCGGCTACATGCGCAACGGCAAAGCCGAGACCGCCAGCGTGACCATCGCGGACCGCTCCAAGCTGTTCGCCAGCCGCCTGGGTGAGGAAGAGGGCGGAGAAGAGCAGGCCCAGCCGCAGGAGAGCAAGTTGGGGATAACGGTCCGCAACATTACTCCCGACATGGCCGACCGGCTGCAGTTGCCGAACAACAAGGGCGTGCTGGTCCAGGAGGTGAAGCCCGACGGCTTCTGCGACACCATCGGGCTGAGCCGGGGCGACGTGATCCTGGAGATTAATAAACAGCCGGTGAACAGCGAAGATGACTTCCGCCGCGTTCAAAGTCAGATGAAGGGCGGGCAGGACGTGGTCTTCCTGGTGCGCCCGCGCGGGTCGGGACCGCAGGGCGGAACCGTCTTTATGGGAGGGACGCTTCCCTAACCAGCTACTCTGAAAGGGCTTAGTTGGTTAACAGTACGGTAACGTGAGCAGCGGCTCAAAGCATCGAAGTGGGCTATGATGACTTTGGGCCGCAGTTCCTTTTTGGGAGAGAAAAGTTCAGTTTGCTCTTCCCACCGATTCGCGTGGTATTTACAATGACGCGTTCGTGCAAGAATTCTATATCTTCAATTTTAGGATGGATCGCGAATGAGAATTCATAACCTGGGTATTACTGCGACATTCCTGACACTGCTTCTTCTGACCGTCACCGCTTCCGCCACGACCAGCACCAAACACAAGACCACCAGCAAACATCCCGCCAGCGCCAACTCGACTTCGCACCACACCAGCACTCATACAACATCGGCGCACAACAGCAAACACTCCAGCAAGAAGAAGACTGTATCAGCGCGCTCGCATGGGCAGCGCACCATCGGCGAAGAGCGCACCCGGGAAATTCAGTCGGCGCTCATCCGTGAGCATTATCTGACCGGCGAGCCCTCGGGCGTGTGGGACGCGGAGAGCAAGGATGCCATGACGCGGTACCAGGAAGCGAACGGTTGGCAGACCAAGGTAACGCCCGATTCGCGTGCGCTCATCAAACTCGGCCTGGGGCCCGACCATAAAGACCTGCTGAATCCCGATACCGCCGTCATAGCCTCGCCACATGAGCTGGGCACGGTGAAAGATGCACTGCCGGGTGGGTCCTCGGCGCAACCGTAGAACGAATTGCAGGGCCCTACCGGCAAGGCGCGGCGCGATCCGCGCCTTTTGTCTTTGGTAGCTATAGCTTCATTTTGGGGCTTAGATGGAGAATTGGCTTGTCCCGCAGGCCGTTCCGTGGCGTAATACCATGCAGCAACTCTGGGCGACCCAGGCGAAGTGCCACGCTTTCTGTCCGTTTTCTTGCCTCGGTTAGTCCATTGGCGCCGCAATAATCTATCCCAGGCGGAGACAATCAGTTTCCGGAACAACATAGATGCCAAGGGGGGCAGCGCATGGCGGAAAGCGTTCCAGTCAAGAGCCGCTCGTATAGCTTCGCCACCTCTAACCTCACGCTGACGTTCGGAAGCATTACTGAGACCGATGCAGAAGCAATCGTAAGTTCGGATGACGCCCATATCAGCATGAGCGGCGGCGTTTCTTATGCGATACGGCAAGCTGGCGGCGAGGAGATCCTCCGGGACGCAGCCAAGAGCGTGCCCGCCCAGGTAGGCGATATCGTCGTAACAACGGCCGGCCGACTACCGGCAAAATACGTCTTCCACGCAATTACCATAGGCGATACTGATCTCTCGCCTGCGGCTATTTTGCGCACGGCGGTGTCAAAGTGCTTCGACTTACTAGATTTGCTCGGTCTACATTCCATTGCGTTTCCGGCCATCGGAGCCGGCCTTGCCGGTTTTGCCTATGAAGACGTGGCAGTGGAAATGGCGAATGTAATCGCTCCTCGGCTGCTGAGTTCTTCCAGACCGATCCGATGCACGATTTTTTTCCTCGATCGTTTCGGCAAAATGCAACGGGACGATTTCCTCAGGCTCTTCGAAGAATTTGGCGCGAACGTTCCTGAGAGAGCCAGGCATGCGACCACACTCCCCTTCGCGCCGTCCACAGCGTCGCTGCCTACCACATCTCCGCGAGGCGGACACTTGCCAAAGGCGGACCAGGCAGCTCAGAGTAAAGTATCAGTTTTCATTTCATATGCTCACGAAGATGAAAAGCCTTATCTCGAACAGTTGCGTGAACATTTAAAGGCGCTGCAGAGGGCCAATCTGATCGCCGAGTGGCACGACCGGGATATTACGGCCGGTGCTGATTGGCGGGGAGAGATCGATAAACGCCTCAACTCCGCCAAGCTTATCCTGCTGCTCATTAGTTCTGCCTTCATCAACTCTGACTATTGCTACGATCTGGAATTGACAAAGGCTCTGAAGAGACACGATGCTGGGATAGCCACCACCATACCAATCATCATTCGCCCGTGTGTATGGTCAATTCTTCCCTTTGCCAGACTCCAGGTGTTACCAACCACCGAAAACCATGCAAGTCATGGCCCGATCCGGAGGAGGCCTTTGTTGCTGTGGCGGAAGGAATTCGGAAAGTGGCGGAGGCGATGACCAAATAATGGCGCGAACCCGTTCAGGGACTCATTCCAAATCCAGGTAGTGTCTCAGTTTGAAACTGAGACACTACCAAATCCACCAAGGGCGCAGTCAAATATCTTTCCCCGCTTACGTTTTCGAGAAGACGCCGACCCGTGCTTCAGCCTGGCAAACGTCTACTCGATCATCGCGGCAATCACGACCTGGGTATCGTGGTTCGGCTGGTTCTGTGGCTTGTCGGCTGCTACCTTCGCGCCGGTCTTATGGTCTGCGAAGGCAAAGCCGAAGTCGGGACCCTGGAATTTCTCCAGCAGGTAGCTACCGTTGTTGTCGGTACGGAAGGTCAAGGTCGCGAGCCCGCCATTGGAAAAGCTGTTGGGCGATCCCAACAGGAAGGCTCCGGCGGCCTGGTCTTCGCCGCGAATCGCGATGTTAGAGTTCGTGCGGTTCAGGGCGAAGGTATACTGCCCGGCCGGCAACATCTTTCGCCGGCGTAGAAGCTGAAGGGAATATTGAGGTGTACCTTGAAGTAAAGTCTTGCGCCAGGACCATGGTATTTAGCGCTAAAACAAATAGTGCCACGCTACGAGTCTGCGGTAGTTGCTCTTCATCGTGTGCTCCTCTGCCCACCATGTGATTCTGACTGCACGGCTATGCAGCACTGTAACAATGCAAGGATGGACAGAGATATTGATCGAGCGAAGGGGAATTTCGATTTCACGGGTTGGTAACTTCGAAGTCAAAGATTTGTCAGGCTGTAAATTTAGCCGATGGTTCGCGTGGCATTCTGGCATCGCTCGTCCGGAAGACACCTTCAAACCCATAGTTTTCGAACACTCGGAAAAACCTGGGACGAAAATGTGTGGAACCCGAACGGTCACGCACCCATCCAAGAAACGCATACAACACCATGTCATCGGCTGAAGCCATAACTATCCAGCGAGCAACGTTGGTTCATGCGACGACATCCTGGAGTGTCTTCGAACCGCGTTCGAGCCCTACCGGCGAGCCTACTCAGCTCCCGCGTACGAAGACACCGTGCTTACGCGAGAGTCTTTGCTTCGCCGGCTCGAGGAAATGACTGTGCTGGTCGCCCTTGATCGATCGGGACGCATGGTCGGTACGGTTGCGTACAAAATCCTGGACCAGGCCGAAGGGCACCTTCGAGGTATGGCGGTACGGCCGGAGTGCCAGGGGCGCGATATTGCAGACCAACTTCTGGAGCGCGCCGAAGCTGAGATGATCAAATGCCGGCGAATCACTCTCGATATGACAGAACCTCTACAACGGGCGATGATCTTCGACGAAGGTGGCTTCCACCGCTCCGGAAGCGTTCGCGACTTCTTTGGCATGCCACTGATCGAGTATGTCAAGGTACGGAGATCGAAGAAGTGAACGGCGGGTGGCGCGGACAAGCACTTCGATGGCGCCCACCATTAAGGATACCTCATCCTGTAACCAGCGGATGGATCGGCTTAGGCCACGACTGAATTGCGATTGTTGCTGCGGGAGAATTCCCGGGCATCCGCTGGATCACTGCCGACGGGAGCCTGTTCTTGCGGATCTGCGCGGGTGCGCCCTACTTGAGCCCCTTGAGGTGTTCGGTGAGGTGTGGCAACAGGGAGACGGGGAAACGGATCTGGCGGTCCATGTCGTCGGCTTCGTAGATCGTAACCTTGTCACCCTCCATCACGATCTCAAGGACGGGGATTCCGTCGGCGTCGTTCACAGTTTTCAGTTCCCGGTGATGCATCAATGGCTCTCCTGATAGCGAGAATATCGCAGATTATGTCAACGGAACCGGCGGCGGCGCAAATGAAAAGCCGACCCAGCCGGTTAGGGCGTCTGTCGTCCCTACGGGACTCGATCGCGATTTTGCTTCTCAAGAACGCGCGACTAGTCTAGCTGCCGCCCGCTGAAATGCCATTCACGGCGGCGAGTGCCTTGTCGGCCACCGACTTCGGCAGTGGAACGTAGCCCAGTTCGGTCGCGTAGTGCTGGCCGTCCTGGAGCGACCACTGGAAGAGGGTCTTCAGCGCATCGGCGGTTTGCCGGTTCGGATAGGACTTGCGAAGGAGTACCCACGAGAACGTCGCGATGGGGTAGGAATCGGTACTGCTGGGATCGGGCACGAAGAGCCGAAGGTTCTCAGGCAGCTCGGCGTTCGCCAGGGCCGCGGCACAGCTTTGCTCCGAGGCCTTCACGTATTTGCCATCTTTGTTTTC
>CAWFAY010000021.1:0-88437 GCA_963813905.1 uncultured Acidobacteriaceae bacterium
CCGGCGCAAAAGTCGGTTTTTAGGGAAGTCGAGAGCCGGCGATGCCGGCGTGGGATGGAAAACCGCTACTGATCGAGGGCTCGGCCTATGTTGATGAGGTTATGGCTGATCACCCCGAGCCCGACCCATCGCTTCATTCCCGCAGTTCCTTTGTAGCGGCAACGGTTCAGGCCGTGCCGCCGCTTGAGTATGCTGATTCTGCCTTCGCAGCCCGTTCTCCACTTTTGCCCTTTGCGGAACCAGCGTTGTTTTTGGTGCCGTCGTCGTTCGGCGCTCTTGGTAGAGTGGTCGGGATTGACACCCGCTTTACTCCCATTTCCTGGACTTTGGCTTCTCCCTGTGCAGAGTAGAAACCGGCATCGCCAGCAACCAAGTCCGGCACCCGCTCCAGGCGTTCTTCATGGGTCTCCACCGCGGGGATTAACAGATCGCGGTCCAGTGGCCGCTGATCATAGATCTCGTAGGCCGTGATGATCTGATTCTCGGCTTCCTGGATATTTACCATCTGCCGAATTCGGTGGGCTTGCTGGCCTTGCCTTTGCGAATGATTTCCGTGTCGGGTTCGAAGATGCTGGCCAGTTTGTTCTCTGCCCGGGTATTGCCACCAAACACGCGCGCCTTGGTCTGGTGAATCACTTGCTGCACGAGTGCAACAAACACATCCAGTTCGCCCCGCAGCCCGTAGAACGTCACTTGTTGTAGACCTCCGCTGCGTGCTTAATACCCCGGCCAATCTCGGCGGAGAACTTCTTGGCCTGGCCCCGAAACGGCTGGTGACTTCCACTACTTTGCGATAAATCGTCTTGACCTTCTCCAGGGCCACTTTGCCTTTGCTGCCAGTCGCTCGGCCAATCTCTACCAAGCGATGCTGCATGCTCCGCCGACAATCACGTAGTTTGGTGCCGGCTTTACCGGCGATCTCGGAAACCTTCTTCATCGGCGGGTAAGCACCCGTACGCCGTCTCCATCAGCCCGCTGTCGGTAGGATAGTGAATGTTGGTTTCCACCACCGTGGTATCCACGCGCATGCGGCGTCCCTTAACGACAGCCCGCTCATGCGCCAGCGCAACGATGCGGCCATGGATCTTCTCGATGACCTCTGGGCCAAGGCCTGGGCCAGCCGCCCGAGGGTCTTGGCATCGGGCACCTTTTCGGCTCCGACCCGGGTGAACTCGCGGTACAGCAGATTGCCGCGCGTTTCCCGTTCCAAGTCGGCAAAGCTCCAGTCCCGAATGTGCTTCAGGAGCAACATCCTGAGTACCACTTCCGCAGGCGTACCTGGCCGACCGTGCGTGCGACTGTGTGGGCGGCGGCGTTGCAAAGCGTGATGGACAATCTCCAATAGCTCTTCGTCGGCCAGGATGTCGTCGGCATGGCGCATCCAGCCTTCCCACAACTCGTCGACGGTTTCGCGGATGAACCCATCGCCGAAGCTATGCTGTTGGCGGCGGAGATCAATCACGGTGGCGCCTCCGAGACTTCGCACCGGTTGTCTCTGGACGCAAGGCTTTTTGATTGAGCTCACAAATCTGTTCCAGTCCTGCCTTGAGCCGTTGAAAGTTCTCCAGCTGCCGTTGCACCTCAGCAACCTGTTCCTTGCGCAAACTGACCTGGCGAATCCGTGGACCAGGGTACGAAACAGCCAGCACCGCCACCGGATGCCCCTCTCCGCGTTCGCACTTCGGGCACCCCTGACGGTGGCGGATGGTCCGTTGCAGCAGCGAGCCGCGGAGGATGTCGCTCACGTCGGGAAGGTCACGGATCAGCTCAGTACGCTGTTTGGAGATGTTTTGCGAAGTACTTTGTTTCATGCTTATACATGAAACATATCTCAGCTCAAAAAGCAAGAACTTTCTCGAAATTGTGCGTCCTGACACCTTCAGCTTGGGTTGCGGTTGGATTCCGGAGGCTCCCCCGGCTCACTTTTGCGCCGGAAAGTAGCTAGGACGCCAATGTGACAGGATCAAGTGGTCGGCTTCCGTCCTGACATTTATGGCGTTGAGCACCTCAGAATTTTGCGTCCATTGCCGAGCAAAGCACTGTCCAGCCTGCAGCAATCCCTCACGCTGCCAGCGGCGCACATCAATCTGGCAACAGTCTGAAGTTGTGTCGGAGTTACTGCTCCGGCGCCGCCCGCTGCCGCATCCCCCCAAGGAAGGTCTCCTCGTTTTTTGAAATCATTAGGGAATAGGTCATTTTCCGGGAACACTACAATCGGTGGGCGTAAGCGCCAAACTTCAAGTACCCCCCTACCCCCCTAGTTTACCTCGTCATTACAAGACCAGGCCGTGTTCGGCATCTTGATGGTTAACCCCTCGGGTCCTTATCGGGTCGCGCAATCTACGGCCGGGATTACTTATCACATGGCGATTTCACAATCCCTAAGTGCACACAGCTCGCGCAGACGGCAGGGACGGAACACGGTTGCCTTACCTGAGGAACTGAGCCGCTGGCTTGGCCGAGAGTCAGGGTACAAGCAGCCAGTACACATCGCGCACGAAAACGAGGCTGACCTGCTCGCTGAGCTGCGACGCGGGCTGAGGGACATGCGGAAGCCTCGCAGAGAAGGATAATCGCTCCCCGCGCGGCGTCAATGAGTGTAATGGGGATTTCTCGCCAACTAATTGCTTTCAACGCTTCAAGGTGCCCCTAGCCTTTTCGCAGTGCGACAAACAGGAGCGCTACCCCTGAGAAGAACGAAAAGAAGCCAATCAATGCAAGTCGTAATCTTGCGCAGCAGTGGACGCAAGTAATCCAGGATACCGGTCTCCCAAAAATCTATCAGCGTGCCGTAGCAGTCGAACGATACCCACTCAGATTGCCGCCAGTTCATCTCATTCACTCGCTCCGCTCAGTATATCCGCAGACAAGAAAATGCCATGTCCGCAAGGACATGGCATTGAAGTGAATCAGTAAAGTTTAGCGGATCTTAACCTGCACCTGGTTCGAACCGATGCCGTTTGTGACCACCTGCATCATGTACGTTCCCGGAGGCGTCGCGGGGTTGATGTCAAACTTGGTGTAGCTGATCGTACCCGGAGCGATGGAGTGGGAGCTGTCATCATGCGTGAAGCCGTAGTATACCTGCCCGCTGCTGTTGGTGAAGCGGATCAGCGGATAGTTGGTAGCAGCCTGGTAGTCGTCGCCGTAAGCATTGTTTTCCGACAAGCCGTTGAGCTGGATGCCATACAGGATGTTGTTCTTCGAACCGCCCAGGTACACGAGCTTCGCGGGGATGATCGTCGGAGCAACGCCGCTTACCACGCCCGGCTTCGGGTTGTAAAGGTAGATAGTCGTGTCAAAGTCGACCGAACCGATCTGGCCGGTGGGGAAGATCATCAGGTGGCCTTCGAACGAATCATCACGCGGGCAATAAGCATTGTTGACCGTGTTGGTTAAGGTGTTGGCGACCGGATCGTACTCTGTGAACTGGCAGCCGGGAGCGTTCACGCCAAGGGCGACCTGCTCTAGCACCAAGCCGTTCGGCTCCAGGGCCCCCGGACCGTCGGGTTGGACGTAGGGTGCCGGGTTCGGACCACTCGACCAGGTGAGGACGCGATGTCGAGTACATTCGTAGCCGTCACGTTTCCACCGAACTGGAAGACGCCACCCTGCGGGTGATTGGCATTGGGATAGAACAACACCGCAGAACCTATTTCAGCCCCCCGCCACAACTGAACCGTGGTCTGCGGTCCGCAGACCCAGGTGCCGTTGTGGAGGTATTCGGTGCTCTTGTCGCTCGCACCGCAAGTGGGGTTTTCCTTGTTGTCAACCATCAGGACGTCGCCGTTAGGCAGCGCCGTGTAACCGGCTTCGGAGTTACCTTGCATCAGAACGCTCGGGCCGGCGGTCCAGGAGTTCGGGCCATTGTAGTAGGCGGTCTGTGGGCCGACGTTCGCCTGCAGATACTGACCGTTCGCCAGCAGGACGTTCTGCGCGTCGCCGATGCCGTTCCAGCCGTTCGGCGGAGCGTTGGCAACCCAAGTCAGGCCGCCGAACGGAGTAAGTGTGCCAAGGGATCCCAGCGCGGTATAGTCATTGATGCCGTTATTGTATTCGCCGCCCTCGATCAGGATCGTCTTGCCGTCCAGCATCACGACGCTGCTGAAGAAGAACGGCGAGTAGCCGGACTGCATGTTATAAGGACCGCTCCAAGTGCCGGTTTCGTAGTGGCCCGTGCTGTCGGGCGTAAGGATGTACCAGGAGTTGGCATTTCCGCCCTGGTCTGAGTGGGCCAGAATTCTGCCGTCACGCAGCTGTAGCAGGGGGCCGACCGCTATGGGGGCTGCATTTACAGGTGTCCAGCTCTGGGCGCTGGCTATGCTCGCGCCTAGCACCGACGCAAGCAGGGCTAAATTGATAATGCGAGCAACTTTCATTGTGTTCCTCTTCTCACGAGAATTGCTTCAATTCGAAGGGGTTGATGCATTGCGGGTCGCGTCCCTTACCGGGCGAGATACTACCATGAGTTGTCTGCTCTGGCGATGGGCTCCGGGTCGTAGCGAGAGTCTTCTTGAAGATAGCTGTCGCTAACAGGCGATTACACTCAAAACCCCTGCTCGAATCCGGTCAAGGCCGTCGGGCAGCGTCAGTGTGTGTTCGGTTTCGATGCGCGACCAGAGCACGCGCCAGTTCCTTCACCGGCTGGCACCAGATACTGCAGGGTTCGAGTGGCTTGGGACTGAGTCGTGCCGCCTCTTCTCGTTCACGCAACATCCGGGCCCGAAGACCGAGATGCCAGAGGCCGCACAGCGGACAGCGGCGGGCTTCATGTTCGTGGATGCTAGGGTGTCCGCCGGCGGCGCGATCGTACTCCGCAATCATCTTGGCCACGCTTCTCTGCTTGACCCAAATAACATCGGCTTCCCGAGAGAAGCCAGAAATTGCACGCTGCTGGGCCCACTCGGGGATGTTTATCGCGTCAGTTTGAACGCGGTAGACCGCCTGGGCCCTTGTAGGCTTCAGCCCGCGGCGCGTCATCCACTCGCGCTTCGCTTTTCGGCCTGCACGTTCAGCGCGGAGCCTTGTCAGGATGGCTCAGTCAACGGCTGAGAGGGCCGCCTCTTTCTTTTCTCGCCAGTCTGTGGATTCTGCGCGCATCTCGGGTCGATCTCTTGCAAAAGTCTCTTAGGTGCGTAGCTGCGAAACCTCACCGCGAACAATGCCTTGGTTCGTTGGAGACCCGCCGCCATTGCTGCCATTCCAACCGTCAAATAAAACTGCCTGGTAGTGTCTCAGTTTCAAACTGAGACACTACCAACTGCCTAGCAGCGTTCGGCAGTTGTTCTGGCGATGGTATAAATATACCCATGAGTTGCGCCGTCGTCTGCGATGATTTCAAGATGGTAGCCACGAACCGGCAGATGGCGCTGGCAAGATCGCAGACCAGCGACTCGCGGGCGCAATCCTAATGCACCCGTACCACTGGAACGCTGATGCCCTGGATTCGTCCAAGCGTTGACCTGCCACCAGGAGCAGGATCAAGATGGCGGCCGCCCAAGCCGGCATGAGTATGCAATCATTCATCTTGGAGCGCGCGCTGGCGGGGACGGAACCTGCGCCGACGCAATTCGAGCACAACGACCTTATGCGAATGCGGGATCTTCGCCGCGAACCTCGCACCGCTCTGACCAACCGTGAGTTCTGCTCTCGGCGCTACTCACCGGACATGGCTGTCGCGCTCTGCCAGCGCGATAAAGGGCACATCGGGAGGTGCGGGCCCGGGTCGCGGGACCCAAGAACGGCGACGACTAGTCGTCCAATATTTGATAGCGCGTTCTTGTAACTTTTTCATAGCCCAAGAGCCTAAATGTCGACCAGAATCGCGGCTTTTGTTACCTTGCCGCGTGAGAAGTCACCACCCGCAAATCAGCGTATACCATGCCCTCGCGCTCCCGCTGAGCCGCTTCAATTTCAGCATTCAATTCCAAAAAGGAGAGGCCCATCGGGCGGGAAGCAGATGCAGTCTTGGTCTGCCGTGGTTCTGCGGTGAGACCTCTCCAGTCGTGTCAGTCGATCTTTCAGCAAATCGGCTTCGCGGGCCCCATTCAGGGCCCTCCTCTAAGTCGACTGTCAAACCCGTCCTAGGTGCATCGCATAGCGCGGCAATGTTCCTGACATTCGTTCAGTAACTGGCGTAGTAGCTTCGCTTCTTGCTTCGCCTCGGCGGAGTATCGGCCGTGTTTCCATGTGGCCCGCTTTGACTTGCTCAAGCCGTCCCGTGTACGTGGGCCTGTACTGGCGCCGCCATGCATACGACACCGCCGTTTGTTTCTCATTGCTGGACATTGGCACGGCGTTCCTTTGCGCGTCCTAGCGCCGCATCGTGGCGCTGTTGTGGGATCTCCGGTCGGGTTGCCGTTCTTCAGCCATCCACGCCGCTTTGCATGGGGTTCATCGCTAATCTTTTTGATCATCCCCACCCCCTCCCCCGGTCGCACTGTGATTGACGGGCCCCACGATGGCTTGTCCGCCACGATGAACATGGACGTGCTCGACCGCTACTTTCTGCTCTCCCTTACTGCGATATGTCTTGAGGGCTTCCACCTGCGCCGAGTAAGTGCGCAGCAGCCGATTGGCACAATTCGTGTACAGCTCGAACCCTTGCGCGCTCTGTCCTTTCGCTGCCGCGTTCGCCATGGCTCTCATCGCCAAGTTATGAACACCGACCATCTGCACCGCCAAAAGGTCCTCCACGCCGTCACGGGCTCCAACCGAGCGGACTGCCGCTCTGGTGCTATCGTGAATCCAGGAGCCGCCTGTGACATCCCCGAGGGTGGCGGCTACCTGTAGCGCCAGAACCGCGGCTAAGTCCCTATCCGTCGTCACGAATACTTCCCGAAGATCACTCGGAGCGTTTTCTGCCTTTACCCGAGCCGGTCTGTCAGGCATGTCGCCTCCCGGCCCATCCAGGTTCTGGGCGCCTGGTGTCTGCGCAAGCGCCTTAGACGGCTGCCGGGTGTCTGCTTGCGCTTGCTCCTTACTCCTCATATCGTGTAGCTCACCAGCGTTCGTTGTCGCTTTGCATATCGCGTTCATCCCTTAGTTCCGCTCCGTTCTCAACCGTTCAGACGGTGGGGGTAGGTTCCTAGTCTTGCCCGGCACGCGCTCATGCTTGCCAGTAAAGAGTTTGCTTCTTCGTGATCATCTCGTTTCCCTCAACGCCTGCTCGAGGCACTCAACTAACTCGCGGACTGCCATGCCTCACCACGATTACCTCACGCAGCACCCACTTCGATTTTGGTGGTCGTCAAGATGGTGAACCTCATGCCGATCGGGAACCGGCGCTGAAATTCCTCCGGCGTATCCTCGGTATCCCCACGATGGATCTGGATCGTTTCTAACAGGAGATCCCTTTCGATTCCTTCAATTCCGAAGGTCTGAACCTCTGCGAACTCACCGTCGTTGTATTCGACCTCGCCACCTACTCTTTTGCTGGTAACCATCGCTATCTTCTCCATTCCGCTCGGTCAGATATGTTCATTTCTGCCTTTACTTGAAAACCCTGCAAACTTCTTACAACTACTCCGACATCAGGTACCCTCCCCGAGGCACACGCAGCTTCCCTCGGCATTTATCCAAGTGTCCTCACTGCTGTCGATTCATCTGCAAATGAGTTTCTTAGCAAGTCTGGAAATGGTTAGTCTGATGATGCTTTCGCACCTGCCATTCGACCGGGATGTAGCTGCGATTCGGGATCAAGTACCCGGCCGTTGCCCGGATTTCCCACTCCATGCTTGCCATCCAGCACGTTTGTACTGGTAAACTTTCCGTCTTCGGGCCGTTGTTTTTTCGGATAAGCTGTCCCGCGAAGCAACCGCCTCATTTTTCGAGGTTTGCCGATTCCGCTAAATGCCGATCGCCCGGCGAGTTGGGCGGCCTTATTCCTTCCTTTGCCTCCTCGTCTGGTCAAGCCCCGTGCTTGCGAACTGGCGTCCTCGGAACGCAGGCGGGCTATTCGGTATTGTGCGGTGCAGATTCGTGCAGGTGGTGGAGGAGCAGCGTGGTATGTGATTCTTGGGATTGCAGGGTACTTCGCAATTGCCGGAATCCATCAGTGGCTGTTCAGACGCCGAGTCGCTCGATAGCACCATCTGCAGGTACGACTGCGTGCATGTCGTCATGCTTGACTTATGCCGCGACGCTGAGCTATGAAAGACTTGTAGAACATCAAACAAAGGTGAAGGAGTTCACCCCCAACCGCTGTCCTTCCGCTTACCGGGACAGATGATGACTCCTGACAAGGAAGACTTGTCGCGGAGTTATGTCCCCGGCAAGCTTCCCAGCAAAATCTAGGAGCAACGTTCCATGGAGAACGTGTGGGTACTGGCAGCGCTTTGGGTTGGACTCGCACTGGTTGCAACTCTGCTTGCGATCTGGTTCCACATCTCGACGGCTCTGACCGAGATCGTCGTAGGCACAGTTGCGCAGCTCATCATAGGAGCCTTCCTGGTTCACAACAGGAATTGGAAGATTTCACTGCAGTACTTCACCGAAGCGAAACCGCTTATCGTTCAAGACCTGACCAGCGCTGCTGCTTTGCAAAACGCTAACCAGGCAACGCGCGCCCGTTTGCTCCGTTGGATACTCGCATCTGAAAAACGGTCTGGCGGGGAGATTTAGAGTGCCCGGCACCCACATCACGTTGAACGCCAGCCAGCGCCAGCGGCTGCTGATCACCTGCAAGCACATTGATAAGCTGCTGGGCGATATCGAAGCCACGCTCAACGCAGCAGCGTCAAAGAGCGTCTTCCCCAGTTACGTCGCGGATATCACGCCCATTCAGCGGAAGACCGTCGAAGACTATATTGCTCGAATTCGTGGGCAACTGCTCCAGGTGCTCGCGGGAGAGTCACTCGCGCCGGAGCAGCCTCACATCTCAGCGGCGCATCCCATTCATGTCAATCTCACCTTTATAGACATAGCCATTGCGGAACTCGCGCCGCATTATATGCGGGGCTATGGTCCCGTCTCCGAAGAGGGCGCCGCCGACCTGAACGGCATCGTTGCCGAGCTGGAGTCTGTGGTCAACGAGCTAGCTCAATGCATCTCCCGGCCCGCAACCGGCGACCTGCGAGAGAGAGTCGAAAAGCTGGCGCAGCAAGGATGGGATGTTGCCTCGGTTCGGACTCTGGCCGAGATCATCGACCGGAATGGACTGACCGAGTTTCGGCCGACGATGAATATGCTGCTTGACCGGGCACAGGAAACAGCGCTGGAAATCGCTGTGTTCGGGCGCGTCAGTAGCGGAAAGTCGTCCCTGCTGAATCACGTGATCGGCGCCGACCTGCTGCCGGTGGGAGTGACCCCTATCACGGCCGTCCCGACAAGAATAAGTTACGGCCCCAAACCACTTGTGAGAGTGTCGCAGGAAGGGCGCGGTGTTAGTGAGCACAGAGTCGAAGAGTTAGCCAACTTTGTCGATGAGCGCCTGAACCCTCAGAACCGCAACCGCGTAGGACGGATTCTGGTGCTGTGCCCATCAAAGCGTCTCGGTGAAGGCACTATCTTCGTCGATACTCCTGGCATCGGATCGCTGGCCACTAGTGGCGCGACCGAAACACTGACGTACCTTCCTCGCTGTGATGCCGGCATCGTGCTGGTGGATGCGGGATCGACGCTTACTCCCGATGACCTCAAGATCGTTCGGGCGTTGCTCCAGGTTTCAACGCCGACGAGCGTGCTTTTGAGTAAGGCGGACCTCCTTTCTCAGCGCGATCTCGAACAGCAGATCACCTATATCAAGCAGCAATTGCAGAACGAATTCGGCGCCGAGCTGCCGGTGCATCCGGTAAGCGTCGTAGCCAGCCACGTAGCCTTGCTGGAGCGATGGTTTGCGGGAGAAGTGGCTCCCTTATACGAACGCAAGCAACGCCTTCTTGAAGAGTCGCTGACCAGAAAAACGCTATTGCTTGCCGGCAGCGTGCGTTCCGCCCTCGACCTGATGGTTTTTTCTCCGCAACCGCCAGCGTCAGAGCGCGAGCAGTTGGAGGAGGTGGACCTCGCGTTGCGACGCAATGCCGGTCAGTTGCAGACATTTCATGCCGACCTCCGTCGCACTACGGATGAGATTCCGGCGCTTCGGCCATTCATTATCAAAAAGGCCGCCGAAACCATCGCGGCGACGTGGCTTACCCAGCGGGAAGCGGACCTCGGCGATGTGCTTCGAAGCGTAGCCGGAGAGGTCGCCCGCGAAGTCGCCCGCGAGGTCCGAGGCGAGCTCAACCAGCTGCAGGAAGAACTGCATCAAGAGCTGTTGCGGACCGCCACCCTGCTAAGGGCTGAGGCACCTACTGCCGAAGACCTCCAGGTAGCTGCCGAAATGCCCGTGCTGCACCTGAATCGTCAGAGGCAGTTGATGGCCCGGCCTCGGCTGGCGCAGTTCGGAAGAAAGCTTGGAATTCAACTGGCAAAGCGCAAACTGCTGGCCAACGAGAGCGCGCTGAATCAGGCATTAGAGAGCTTTTCTCGCCTGCTTTATGCCTGGGGAATGAATGCGAGCTCTGAACTCGAACGCCGTTTCGATAGCTTTGCAAACCGTTATCGGGCTCAATTGGTGCGGCTCCTGCTCCATCGACAGGCGAGCGTCGATCCCGAGCAGCTGAGGTCTGATTTCGAGGCACTGTCCAAGATTTTCGGTTTCGATATACCTGAAGTCCCGAATGAAGCGATTGCTTCGTGAGCACGACTGAAAGAGAGAGGAACATAGATTTTGCTTAAATACGTCGCGGTTGGAATCGGAGGTTTTGCGGGCGCAATCGCCAGATACGCAATCGGAACTTACATAGGGGGCCGGCTTGGGATTCGCTTCCCCTATGGAACGTTTGTTATCAACGTGAGTGGCTCGTTCTTGATCGGATTTAGTCTGGCGTTGCTCGCCAGGAGCACCGCAAGCCAGTACTGGCGTTATTTGATTCCAATTGGATTTATCGGCGCATACACAACCTTCTCAACGTTTGAGTATGAAACGCTGAGGGCCGTCCAGGACGGCCAGCCGATGACCGGATTGCTCAATGTCGTGCTGAGCCTGGTAATCGGGTTTGTGGCTGTCTGGGCCGGTGCCGCACTAGGACGAGTATTCGTATGAAAGCACAATCTGCTCTCTCTCCAGATGCTCCAATGGTGCAGGCGTTGGCTCGCGGCGTGTGTCCAATCTGCACTCTGACGCGCGTTTTTCAGAACGCGATGGTGGACGCTCCCCATCGCTACCCGGCGGCAAAGCTGTGCAATTTTCACGCCTGGTCGCTGGCCCACGCGTCTCCCGCCGCCGAGGCCGTTCCGATTCTTCGTGCGATGCTCACGTCTGCTGAGACACTGGCTTCGGGTCCCCTGCATACCTGCGATTGGTGCGAGACGCTTCGCCAGTTTGAAGACGACAAGATGGCAGAGTACTCCCGCCAGCTAAAGCACGAAAATTTCCGCAGCTGGGTAACTGAGTACGGAACGGTATGTCTTTTTCACGGACAAAGATTGCTGAGTACACTACCCACGTCGGAAGCTGAAATGATCCGGCGCATCCTTGCCAGCAACAAGCAGGAGCTGGAAGCACAGCTGCAAGAGTTCGATGTGAAAGTGCGGCGCGGCGAGAGGGGTGGCGGCGGAGTGTTGGGTCATGTCGCCGAGTTCCTCGTCGCGCAAAGGGGCGTAACTCGCTAGGAGACAAAGTGCTAAACACTGGACCAGCTAAGAAAGTGACGGTCTACGTAATTGAAGGCCAGACCTATCACGGAACCGCGTGCTATGCCGCCATCCTCGACTATCTTTTCTTCCGAGGAATTTCAGATGCCACCGTCACACGCGGCATCGCGGGCTTCGGAACCGACCACAAGCTACATACCAACAGACTGGTCGATCTGGCGGACCAGATGCCGATCAAAATCGAGTTCATCGAGAGCCCTGAGCGAGTACAGGAAGTCCTGCCCAAGCTAACAGAGATTGCCTGCCAGGGTTTGATCGAGGTTCACGACACAACCGTCATTCGTCCATCACCACCGGGCAAGAAAGAGCAGCCCGACATACCCGCAGTCAAGCTCGAAAGCCGGGCGAAGATGATGCGCATCCTGATCGGCGAGCACGACCGGTGGAACGGCAAACCTCTGCACGAGGCATTGGTGCAGGCGCTGCGCGCCAACGATATTGCCGGCGTGACGGTTTATCGCGGAATTCTCGGCTACGGGGCGAATCGTCGCATACACAAAGATTCGACGCTGAACTTGTCGCACGACGCCCCCATTCTGCTGACGGTCGTGGACACGGAGCAGAAGCTGCGGGCTTTCTTTCCTGTCCTCGACCAGATGGTAAAGCAAGGTCTGGTTGTTCTCTCGGATGTGGACGTCATCAAGTACTCGCACCTTCAGCCATTGCCGGAGACACAGGAGGCGCAGAAATGAAACTCGAAGGCAAAGCCAAGATGCTGCGCATTTACTTTGGAGAAGACGATCAGTGGCAAGGCCGGCCGTTGTATGAAGCGATCGTGGAGCGTTGTCGCAAGCTCGACATTGCGGGAGCGACCGTGTATCGAGGTATCCGCGGCTACGGAGCAAGCACGAGAATCCGGAAGTCGCACCTCCTGCACTTCTCCCCCGATGCCCCAATTCTGGTCCAGATCATCGATACAGACGAAAACATACAGCGGCTGATTCCAACGCTGGACCAGATGGTTTCCGAAGGGCTCATCGCAATGTCTGATGTCGAGGTCATCAAGTACGTGCATCAGGAAGGGCAACATCCGCAGGAATCATGAACGCTGGCTATCATCTCGAATCGAAAAGCGACCCGCCGCCGCGCCTTGCGTCGGTCTTCGGTCGCGAGGAGGAAATGCATCAACTCCGAGACCGCCTCGCAGCCCGGCGCTCCTTCCTGTTTCACGGCCCCGCCGAAGTTGGAAAGACGCTGCTGTTATCGGTGCTACGCCCCGATTTTCCCAAGGTGTTGTACAGCCCTCAGAATCAAACTCCGCAGGTTCTCTATCGGAACTTAGCCGAGGCGCTGCTGGCCGATGGCTGGCAGGGAGTCAAATCTGTTGAAACGAAAACCGCTGTTGCTCTTAAGGGCTTAGTGCGCGATGCACTACGCAATTCGGAATACCTCATTGTTGCGGATCACCTACTACGTCCATCGCAGGCACTGGCCGCAGCAATCCGTGAGCTGAAACTGAGCTGCTCGTTGCCGGTCGTGGCTGTTTCTCGCTCCGATCACATGGAAGATGCAGGTTTCGTTCTGCCGTTGTTCCCCGATCGCAAGGAGAAATTGTCTCTACGCAATTTCGATCCTGAAGCTGCCGCCGCGTTTGCCGCATGGTGCGCCGCTAAGGAACGTCTTCACGCGGAGAACATCACCCAATGTTTGGAAAAGATCGTGGAGTTTAGCGCTGGCAATCCTGGAGCCATGCAGCAGATGATCCGCATGGCCAAATCCGCGAAGTACTCGCACGACGGTCGAATCAAGGTCACTCCTCTGTATATCGACTACAAACTCGCGATGGTAGCGCACTATACTATAAAAACAATAATTAAGGCGATGCCGAATCTGGAGCAAGAACCGATCCCGACTCTTCAGGCCACAGGCCTAGTCGACGCTCAGGGACTTTCGCGTTTGTCGCAGATTGCCGAGCAACTGGGGGAAACCTCGATTGCTGCCGATGTGGGTCAGCTCGTAGCGAGAATCAGTGAAGGGCGTTTCTTTGTGGCTTGTATCGGCCAGTTCAAGCGCGGAAAATCGACCCTGCTGGATGCCTTGGTAGGCGAGCCAATACTACCAACCGGCGTGGTACCCGTGACGACGGTACCCACCGTCCTGCGTTACGGGGACCAGCGCACGGCGCGTGTTCTCATTGACGATAAGTGGCGGGCAGTCAGGCCCGACGATCTCGCACAGTATGTCACGGAGGAACTGAATCCTGAGAATACGAAGGGGGTTGGAGGCGTTGAGGTCTTTCTGCCGTCTCCGTTACTTGCCTCCGGGATGTGCCTGGTCGATACGCCGGGAATCGGCTCCGTTTTCGCGGGCAATACCGAAACCACCAAAGATTTCATCCCACAGATTGATGCTGCGATTCTCGTAGTCGGAGCCGATCCGCCAATCTCCGGGGAGGAGTTGGCGCTGATCGAAGCGGTTGCTGCAAATGTGGATGAAATCGTAGTTGTGCTCAACAAGATCGATCGCGTTTCCGCCTCCGAACGTCAGCAAGCCGCAGCTTTTGCCATAAAAGTTCTAGCCCGAATTTCTCACCAGTAGTAAACAACCACCAGTAATTCACAGTAGAAAAAGGCCGTCTTTTCAGGCATAACTGCGGTGTGAAACGAAGTCGATGCCCGAAAAAGAAACGGCCTTTCTCATGACAGAGTGTACGCAAGAATCGTTCGCGTTTGCAGATCATTTTTCGCGGCGGGTGGTAGCCAACTTCGATGGCGCCCGCATGACCAGCGACGGAGGCGGCCTGCTGTTGCGCCGCACCAACCGCAAGATCGGCTTGCTCGCGCGGGCGGCGGCCTGCTTTCGGGATGGGCGGGACCCGGCACGGGTCGAGCACCCGGTGGGCGAGATGCTGGCGCAGCGCGTCTACGGGCTGGCGCTGGGCTATGAAGATCTCAACGATCATGAGCAACTGCGCCACGATCCCCTGCTGGCCGTGTTGGCCGGCCAGCGCGAACTGGAATCACCGCTGGCCGGCAAGAGCACGCTCAACCGCATGGAGTTGACGCCGGCGGCGGCCGCCGATCGCTATCACAAGATCAGCTACTCGGCCGAGCAGTTGGACACGCTGCTGGTGGATATTTTCTTGGAAGCGCACGCGACCGCGCCAGCCGAGATCGTGCTCGATCTGGATGTCACCGACACCCCGTTGCACGGCGAGCAGGAAGCGCGCTTCTTCCACGGCTACTACGGCGAGTACTGTTACTTGCCGCTGTACATCTTCTGCGGCGAGCATCTACTGTGCGCCCGCCAGCGGGCTTCGAACCAGGACGCCAGCGCAGGCGCGCTCGCCGAAGTGAAACGCATCGTGGGCCAGATTCGGCAGCGCTGGCCGGAGGTGAAAATCATTCTGCGCGCCGATTCCGGCTTCTGCCGCGAGGAGCTGATGGCTTGGTGCGAAGCTGAGCCCGTGCACTATGTTTTCGGCTTGGCGCGCAACTCGCGGCTGGAGGCGGAAATCGCCGCCCTCATGGCCGCGGCCCAGCGCGAACACCAAAAGACGCAGCAAGCCGCCCGCGTCTTCGGCGAGTTCTCCTATCAGACGCGCAGCAGTTGGTCGTGCGCCCGCCGCGTGGTGGCCAAGGCCGAGTATCTCGACAAAGGCCCCAACCCGCGCTTCGTGGTGACTTCGCTGAGTCCCACAGAGTGGGAGGCGCGCGCTCTCTATGAACAGCTCTACTGCGCCCGCGGCGAGATGGAAAACCGCATCAAGGAGCAGCTCAGTCTGTTCGCCGATCGCATGAGCGCCGCCACCCTGCGCGCCAACCAGTTGCGGCTCTACCTGTCGTCGTTGGCCTATGTGCTGCTGCACGCTCTGCGGCGGCTGGCCTTGGCGGGCACCGTGTGGGCGCGGGCCCAGGTGAACACCATCCGACTGCGGCTGCTCAAGATTGCCGCCGAGGTGCGCCTCAGCGCCCGCCGTATCTATCTGCGTTATCCCCGCGCATATCCCTGGAAAGCGCTGTTCGCCGCGGCCTGGTCGGCTTTGCGCTGTTGAGGGCAGCGCGGCGGTTGTGCCAACCTCAGGCGGGCGGCAGTTGCGGTCTCCACGCGCCCAAAAATGTCGCCTCCAGCCACCGCCTTGGCCATCACCCGTGCACCACTGCCGCTAACCACTCCCTGCCGCCTACACCGATCGCTCTCGGCCGCCCCATCCGACCCCTGGCTCAGTTATCGATCATCTGGTGAGAAATTCGGGCTAGCATCTCGCCTGAAGAAGCCTGTTCAACGTATCTACGAGGTCAGTGCGCTTAGCAAACTGAATAAATTGCCGGAGCAGGATGATTGGGAAGCGCTGGTCGCGGACCTCGGCGGGCTCGCCAGCAAATCGGGGCAGCAGATGACCCGTTCGGCAGCGGAGCGCGGCTCGCGCCGCTTCTCGGCCTCGCTGACTCGATCCGTCGAAGAGCGTATTCGCGCATTGCAGGAGCCGATCGCGAATTCTGAGCAGCGAATCGCCACACTTCGACTTACCGTGGGCCAAGCCGAGCAATCGTTGCGCGATCTGGGGGCTTTATTTTCCGCCGAGCAGATGAGGCTGTCGAACACGCTACTCGCTAGGCGCAAAGAATTCTTCAGGCAAACACTTCCGACGGCGAAAAAAGAGTTCGGCCTGGAATCGCGCTCCGTTCACGCGAGCTTCGGTCCTGAGCGTCGTCGCGAGCTTATGGCTCTCACCCAGAGCGTCGCGCGACGCCACGTCATGCCCTGGCTCGATGCGGAAGAAACGCAGGCAGAGGAACTCTATGCTGTTGCAACCCAGCGCTTCGTGGCGCTTGTCAATGGGCTACTCCAGAGCATCTCGGAGGAGCAGGCAGCTGACTTTTCGCATCTGCCGAGATCGCTTGATGCTGAACAAGGCTTCCGCACTCGGTCACGTTTTTTCTTTCACGACATGATCACCATTGCACAACCGGCTTCGCCGTTGCTCTATTCTCTCGACGCGTTGATGGGAGTATTGCGGGTCCGGCGATGGTTTCAGAGAGACGCCGAGTACTTTCTCGAACAGCTCCTCGACACCAACGCCTCGCGCGTGCAGGGAGATGTTGAGCAGAGGGTGGTCGAGAGCCGTCTGCGGCTCGAATCCGAGGTTCGCAAGCGGCTTCGTGAGGTAAGCACCAGCGCCGAGCAAGCTCTATCAAAAGCTCGGGAGATGATGGCGGCTGGTACGAACGCGGTTGCGAGCGAACTGGAACGGCTGGCCACGCTTCGCGAAGAACTCAAGGTGTTCGCTGAAGGCTAGCAGGCGGACACCAGCAACAGCCATAGCACCTCTGCGAATAAACTCGATATGGTCTCACCCGGAAGCGCAGCACGTTCCTCGAAGGCATTGCATTTCGTCCTGCTCATTGGAGTTGTCAGTCTCTTCGCGGACTTCACATACGAGGGAGCACGCATCGGGCGCTCGTGATGATGACAATGCTGGGACTTCAGACCCAAAGTGCCGCCGAGCTGCCTACCCACGCCAGATTCTTGTTGTGGTCGACGCCCATCATCATGCCGCGCCCCATGCGGATGAGCGGTAGCACTGGCGTCAATTTGCCGCCTTCAGGCCAGACGTACATCATGCGGATCTCCATCTGCGTGGGGCCGTGCGGCGTCGCGATCACCGGCTCAAATCGCATGCGCTCTTGCAGTATGTAATCGTGGCGCTGGCCGGCGGGAATGGCATCAATGTCCGCTTCCGTCGGCGCGAACTTGATTCCCACGCCCGCGAAGGAATACAGCGGCTTCAGCAGATAATTCTGGTTGTCGCTCGGAACGACCGGGTCCTCGTCGACGAACCACGTACGCGGCACGCAGCGGTGCTGTAAGTAGGGGATAGAAAACTTACTGATGCGAAAGTACCAGTTGGGGTGTCCGGCCCATTCGACATCCAGTTCCTCGCGCAAGTCGAAGGGCAGGGTAATATCCTTGCGTTCCAGTTCATCCACAATGCAGCGGTTGTAGATGCGACGGACTTCAACTTCACGCCCCTCTTTCGTGTAGTAGAGCCGCTGGCCGCGTTTCTTCAGCGTCAGAATGTCGACGACCGCGATACCCAGCTTACGCTGGGTGATGTTGAAGTCGGGCAGCGTCTTCTGATGCTGCGGGTCTATCTCCATCAGAATGACGTTCTCGGGATCGTGATCGGCGACGATCAGCTTACGCATCAGCGCCCAGTAAGAACCGTGATCGTATTCAGATAAATAGACGCCCAGATCTTGGCGGAGGCCATACGACTCGATGTACTGTTCTGCCATCATCGGCTGATAACCGTAGAGGGAAGGAAAGGCTTGCAACTCAACCAGCTTGGGCTCAATCTCGCCGCCACGCCTGCGCACCAGCCCAAAATCGACTGCCACCCACATGGGGAGCGCCGGTTCATTGGGCACGTTATATTTTGCGGGGACGCTAGCGTCCGACAGCTTGCGGTAATTGGGATTGTTGACCAGCTGAAGGATGAGGTCGCGACCATAGTCCGACATCTGATCGACCAGCGGCTTGGGAAGAAAGCACGGAGTTTCGGAGACGCGATACTCAATGTGCGTCCCCGAAATCTCGTCCAGCGATTCGAGTAATTTCTGGTATTTCGCGGGCGTGAAGTTCCGGTTGAACTCCTCGCGCAACGCCGGAATCATACCTAAGCCTCGATGAGGAACTCGCCCTTCTGCATGATCTGCTGTCCGTCCACCCAGATATCGAAGTGCGTGCCCACCACGTCGATGTGCGTGCTGGAGTACCAATTCGCGCCGGTATGGAATCCGTAAGGATTACCGAACGCTATGTGCAGCCCGGGAAACTTTTCGTCCTGGAGGATTTGCCCGATGACATGTTTCAGGCCCAGGTTGGTGCCGATAGCGAACTCGCCGACCAGATCACTGTTCTCATCGGTGTGCGTATAGTCCCAGAATTCCCGCTCCAGCTCCTTGTTATCGCTATGCACTTCGGTAATGCGGTTCTTCTTCATCTGGATGGTCAGCGGCTGGCGCTCCAGGTCCTGATACTTCTCGCAGAGGTAGTCGCCTACCACGCCGTCGACCACGTAGGTTCCGTTCACTTCGCCGGGCGTAGTGAAGACCTCGCCGCCGGGAAGATTGCCCCACTTGTCAGGACTGATGATGCCGCTGGTTTTGATCCACTTGTAATCGTGGTTCATGTCGGCGGTGAGCTCGGTGCCCGCCGGGTTCTTTGCCGTGATTTTCTGGGCGCGCGTCACGATATCCATGACCTTGCGACTAAGCGCGTCCACCTGATTGAAGTCGGCGCGCATGCCTTCCAGCATGATCTGGCGATTGATGTTGACCATGTGCGCGTGACGCATGCGCCGGCGGTTGACGATGTCGGTCATCTCCATTCGCGACTTCAGCTCGTTGCGCTGCACCCTGACCGCGAAGATGCTGACCTGGCTGGTCTCCATGTCCTCGGCGATCTCGGCCGGCAGTCCGGTGAGCGGCCGCGGCGCAACATCTTCGAGCACGAAGGAGTTGAAAGGCGCTCCCACTGCCCCGAGTTCGTGTACCAGGCTGGCTGCAATTTCGCGGGTGTCATTATCGGTGATGACGGTAACCTTCTCCGAGGGCTGAATACGCAGACAGGTATTCACCGCGTTGTGGGCGCCGGGAGAAAGTTCAGGATCGAAGGGTGTCTTGGTGAGGTCGGTGAGAACGGATTGTTTCAAAGAATTTCCTCTTCACGGAGCAGGAGCAGTATCGCAAATCAAAACCTGAATTGTACCAAGCGGCCCTGAAACTGTGCGCGCTATGACGCGACGACAAGTAAAAAGTTACTTCCTCGCCGCGCTTGTCTCGAAAACTCCCTCACGGGTCTCCGCCACGATGTAATCCACAACCTTTTTAAGATCGCCGGTTTCCTTGAAGACCTTGAGCTGGCGGTCGGCGCCGGTTCCCATCTCAAGCATCCGGTGGACATAGTTGATCTCCTCACGCGAGCCAAGCTCATCCACTTCGTCACCGATGAGATCAAGATATTCCATCATCAGGTCCTTCAGCGGAACCTCTTCCTCTTTACCGAAGTCGATCAGCTTGCCTTCGATCCCGTAGCGCGAGGCGCGGAATTTGTTTTCCATGATCAACGCGCGGCCGTAAATGCGATAGCTCTTGTTGGACGCATGAAGTTTGTACAGCATCGCCATGGTTGCCTGAATCAGTGCAGCGATGGCAATGGTCTCATCGAGCCGCATGGGGATGTCGCAGACGCGGACCTCCAAGGTGTTAAAGAATGGATGCGGCCGGATGTCCCACCAGATCTTCTTGCCGTTGTCGATACAGTGCGTCTTGACCAGAAGGTTAACGAAAGTTTCATACTCTGCCCAATTGGCAAAGACATCAGGTATGGCAGTGCGGGGAAAACGCTCAAAAACCCTGCATCGGTATGATTTGTACCCCGTCAGCATGCCCATCCAAAACGGCGAGTTGCTCGATAGCGCCAGGATGTGCGGCAGGAAATACCGCATCGAGTTCATGATGTGGATGGCGGTGTTGCGGTCTTCAATGCCGATGTGGACGTGCAACCCGAAAACGAGATTGGCGCGGGCGATGAGTTGCATGTCCTCCAGCACCTGGTGATAGCGCGGATCCGGGTAGATCTCCTGCGTCTTCCAGTCGGAGAAGGGATGGGTGCTGGCTGCTGCCAGCAACATGCCATGCTCGGAGGCGAGAGTAATCACCTCGCGACGCAGCTCCAGAATATTTTGCCGCGCTTCCTGAATGTCCCTGCAGACGCGGGTCCCGACTTCGATGACCGACTGGTGCATCTCAGGCTTGATCGCTTCGCTGAGCGCCAGCTTACCCTTGGACAGAATCTCCGACGCAATGTGCGAACGCAAATCGCGAGTTTCGGGATCGATGGTCTGGTATTCCTCTTCGATGCCAATACTCAGGCTCGGCCGACTCATTGCGATTAGCCCCTTCCCGCAGGTTTAGCCAGTTCTTTTTGTCCCGGCCCGCCGCTTAGAAAGCTGCTCCAGCGGTAGTCGCGCCCTTCACCGGTGTGTGCTTTCGCCTTGGCAACCGCCAGCTCGGCAACCGTGTTCACGATCCAATCGAAGTTTGCCTGGCCAACGGAGTTGACGTCCGCGTCCGGTGCCGGGTTCATGAAGTCAATCGCGTAAGGAATGCCGTCTTCGCAGGCGAATTCCACCGTGTTGAGGTCGTAACCCAGAGCCCGGCAGAGGGTCAGGCAGTCGCGCTCGACGCGCTCGAGCAGCTTAGGGTCGACGGGAGGTGGATTCTTGACGTACCGCTCGTGGAAGGGGGCGGAGGGGTCGTACTGCATGATGTGCACCTTCTCCTGCCCAACCACGTAGCAGCGGAAGTACTCTTTGAACTTCACTCCGGTCTGCAGGGTCATGCAGAGATCGCGTGACTGATCATAGGCGTGGAAGAATTCCTCCGGCGAGTTGACCTTGTAAACGTCTTTCCAGCCACCACCGTCGAAGGGCTTGAGGAACGCGGGAAATCCGACGTAGCCGAAAATGCTGTCCCAAGGCATGGGGAACTGCAGGTTGCGCATGGAGCGGTCGGTGGTGCCGGCGGGATGTTCCTTGTGCGGAAGCAGCACGGTTTTCGGGATCGCGACGCCGAGTTTGTGTCCGAGGGCGAAGTTGAAGAACTTGTCATCGGCGCTCCACCAGAACGGATTGTTGATGACGATCGTCCCGCTAAGCGCCGCGTTTTTCAGGTAACCGCGATAGAACGGTATGTCGTGCGAGATGCGGTCAACAATGACGTGATACGGTGACGGCTCGGCCATGCGGACTTCACCTACTTGGGCAAGCTCGGCTTGAATCCCCGGCTCGCCCATGGTGTTTATCTTCTCCACTAGAGCGGGGGGGAAGGTGGTCTCCATCCCGAAGATGATTCCGATTTTCTTCACGGCAGCTCCTGGAACTCGGAGTCACTGCTTACAGCCTGCAAGCCCTTTGTTGTCGATTGATGCTCAATGCCCGGCGAAATGCCGTCCCGAAAGCAGCACTGGGCGTGCTGACACTCTATTTCATTGTAGAAGAAGAGCGTGGAATTCGGGAACGGAAGCCGCAATATGCGTTAAACGCGTTCAGTAACTCCTCGTACAACCGCTCTCGTCCCGTAGCATCTGCCGTTGCCCTCGCCGCATCCTAACTGCTTCAGGAGACCCATGAACTGGATCACAGTCGCCGTACTGGGCGCCGTTGCGGCGTGGTTCGAGTACAGCTATCGCAACAGCCGCGGCAAGAAAGTGGAACCTGGTGCTGACGCGACCGAGCCTTCGGAGACCTCTGTAGCGCAGCCGGCTCGGGTCGCCAGCCCTGGTAACGAACCCTCTATTGTGCCCGGCGATGAAAACGACAAGCAAATGAATGCCGCGGTGTAGACCAGTTTTGCCCAACCCCTCCTCGCAATTTCGTCTTCGTAATTAACGCTACGTTCATTTTCTCTTCGCACTGCCGGATTGTGCGGTGACAGCCCCGGCAATACACTTGAATCTCAGATCGACAACGGGAGCAGCCTTGCCGGATTCCATCATCCAAGCGCGTGCCGTGGAGAAATACTACGCACAGCCTGACGGCAATCGCATTCAGGTCATCGCGCCTACGGACTTGGAAGTTTCCCCGGGCAAGATCATCGCGCTGCTCGGCCCGTCCGGCTCGGGCAAATCGACGTTGCTGCGCATACTTACCGGCTTGTCCACTCCGTCTTCGGGGCAGGTGCTGTGGCACGGCAAGCCGATGGCAGGAGAGATTCCGCACGTCTCCATCGTCTTTCAAAGCTTCGCCCTGTTTCCCTGGCTCACCGTAATCGAGAACGTGGAAGCGCCTTTGGCGGCGCGTGGCATGGCCGCGATCGAGCGCCACAAGCGCGCGCTGCGGATGATCGACACCGTCGGCCTCGATGGATTTGAAACCGCCTACCCCAAGGAACTCTCCGGTGGCATGAAGCAGCGCGTGGGATTTGCACGCGCGCTGGTGGTCGAGCCCGAAGTGCTGTTCATGGACGAGCCTTTCTCTGCGCTCGACGTGCTGACGGCGGAGAACCTGCGCTCCGAGCTGCTGGAGTTGTGGCTCAACAAGAAGATGCCGACCACCTGCATCTTCATCGTGACCCACAACATTGAAGAAGCTGTGCTGCTGGCCGACCGCGTGATCGTGCTGGGACGTAATCCGGCGCGCATCCGCACCGATTTTGAAATCGACATCCCGCAATATCGCGACCGCAAGTCGCCCAGATTTCTCGCCTACGTCGACTACATCTACAAGGCACTGACCAAGCCGGAAGAGGAAATGTCTGCACCCAGGACAGCAGCGGCTGTCGGCGGCAACGGACAGGAGCGGCAGCGCACGAAATTCCAGATGCTGCCTCACGCTCGTCCCGGCGGCATTGCCGGATTCCTGGAGCTGCTTGCCGACCGCGGCGGGCGCGACGATCTCTACAAGACTGCCGACGAACTGGCCATGGACGTCGACGACCTGTTGCCCATTGTTGACGCGGCGGTAATTCTCGGCTTCGCCAAGGTGAACGAAGGCGATGTCGAGATCACGCCGGAAGGCCGCGAATTTGGGGAAGCCGATATTCAATCACAGAAGCGCCTGTTCCGCGATGCTGCGCTGAACAACGTTGCCATCCTGCGCCTGATCGAGAACACTCTGCACGCCAAGCGCGATCACGCGATCGGCGAGGAATTCTTCCGCGACATTCTCGACGAACATTTCAGCTCGCGACGAAGTCGAGCGCCAGTTCGATACCGTCCTGAACTGGGGACGCTACGCCGAAATCTTCGACTACGACTCCGAGACCGGCCGCCTCTTCCATCGCGAAGACTCCGAACTCGCTGCCGCAGCCCCGGACAAATAAGACAAGGAATGGCGCGCGATCTCTGGCAACCGGTACGCATCCTCGGCAAGGGTCCCTGGTCGCTTCTGCCCGCGCAAGACCTGGTCGGTGCTGACCGACTTCATCATCTTCGCGGCGGGCCTGTCGCTGTTCTACGGCATCGTGGTGCTGGCGCGAAGCTGGTTCGGGCCGTTCAATCCTCACGTTGAGATCTCGCGCGATCCGCGCATGCTGCCGCTTTACGCCTCCTACTCGCTGCTGCGGATCGCAATTGCCTACTTCCTCTCGCTGGCCTTTACCCTGGTGTACGGGTACGTTGCAGCCTATAACGCCCGCGCCGAGCGCATCATGATCCCGCTGCTCGACATTCTGCAATCGATCCCGGTTCTGAGTTTTCTTCCGGGAGTGATGTTGGCCATGGTGGCGCTTGTTTCCGCATCACCAGATCGGGGTCGAGTTAGGAGCCATCCTGCTCATCTTCACCGGACAGGTTTGGAACATGGCGTTCAGCTTTTACTCGTCTCTGAAGAGCATTCCGCGCGACATGCGCGAAGCCGCCACCATTTATCGCTTCAACTGGTATCAGCGCTTCACTCAGCTGGAAGTTCCTTACGCCGCCATCGGCCTGGTGTGGAACTCCATGATGTCGGTCGCCGGCGGCTGGTTCTTCCTCATGGCGTGCGAGATGTTCGTGCTGGGGTCGAAAGACTTTCGCTTGCCCGGACTGGGATCGTATCTGCAAACCGCCGCCAGCGCACGGCGATACCCGCAGCATTCTCTGGGGCATCGCAACCATGATTGCGGTCATCGTCCTGCTCGACCAGATCGTGTGGCGCCCGGTGATCGCGTGGGCGGAGAAGTTCAAGATCGAGCAGGTCGAGAGCACCGACGCGCCGCAGTCGTGGTTTCTAAACCTGATCGAGGGCTCGCGCGCGCTGTCGCGGCTGCGCAAGCGGATCGTCAACCCGACGCGCGAGTACCTGAAGATGCGCTTCGCCCACCAGCACGCCACGTCTTCCCAGCAGGCCCAGCCGGAGACCTGGAAGGTTTGGACCGGGCGAATGATCGCCTCACTTGCCGTCGCCGCAATTATCTTCGCCGTCATCCGTGCGGGAGGCATGCTCGCCGGACTGACCCGCGAGGATTTCCGGCAGATATTGGAAGGCGCCGGAGCGACCTTTCTCCGCGTGATCGTTGCGTTAGTGATCGGGTCGCTGTGGACGATTCCCGTCGGCGTCGCCATCGGCTTCAATCCGCGGCTCGCCAGAATCGCCCAGCCTTTGGCGCAAATCGCGGCGTCCGTTCCGGCGACCGCGCTGTTCCCCATCGTGCTGCTGATGCTGATTCGCATCGGCGGCGGACTGGGACTCGGCTCCATCGTGCTGCTGCTGCTGGGCACGCAGTGGTACATCCTGTTCAACGTCATTGCCGGAGCGATGGCGATCCCCACCGACTTGAAAGAAGCTTCGACGCTGTTCCGCTTCAGCTCGGCGCAGCGCTGGCGCACCTTGATTCTGCCGGGAATTTTCCCTTATCTCGTGACCGGATTGGTGACGGCTTCCGGCGGAGCATGGAATGCCAGCATCGTGGCCGAGTACTTCCGCTTCAAGGACCAGACCTACACGACGGTCGGCCTGGGCGCGGTGATCTCGCGCGCCACCGATGCCGGCAACTTCGCCTTGCTGCTGGGCTCGACGGTGGTGATGGCGATGGTCGTGGTGACGATCAATCGCCTGGTCTGGCGCCGCATGTATCGGCTGGCGGCCGAGCGCTACACGCTGGAAACGTAGGACAGGCTAATCACCACTGAGGACACGGAGGGCACGGAGAATCAGAGGTTAAAGACTTAAGTGTTTCTCGGTGTCCTCTGTGACCTCTGCGATAAACGGTTCTACTACCCCGGGAACCTCCAGCGCACTCGTAACGTACATATCACCGTGAGAATTGTGTTTCCCGCGCAACCGGCATAATCTGGATATCCCGCTGAGGGGGGCTGCCATGACAAACCGACTGGGTTTCATACTGTTCGCCATCTTCTTGTTTGTGGCGGGCGTGCTGCCGGCGTCGGCCAAGTCCGGCTCGGGCAACGACCGGGTGCAGTTCGGCAGCAGCATCTCGATCAATGAGGGCGAAGAGGTCGGCGACGTAGTCTGCATCGGCTGTTCGATCCGCGTAGCCGGCAGCTGCGGGGACGCGGTTTCGATCGGCGGCAGCATCCTGATCGAAGGCGAGGTCAGGGGAGACGTAGTGGCCGTCGGCGGCGGCGTCCGGTTAAATGAAAACGCAAAAGTCAACGGAGATGTCGTCACCGTCGGCGGCGGCCTGTCGCGGGATCCCAGCGCGGAAGTGAAAGGCGAAGTCGTATCGCAGGGCGGCAGTTACGTTCTCCCGCTGCTGATTATCGTTCCGCTGATCCCGGTGATCCTGATCATCGTCCTGATCTGGTGGTTGGTTACCCGCAACAATCGCCGGCCCGTGCAGCCACAGCCGTATCCCGGGCGGTAGTCCATCGCCTGGTCGGGTCGCAATCCTCGTCATGAGTTAATGCGTTTCTTCCGACGCAGCTCCTGATGGCGGGCCGATAGTCTCGGAGAATTGCGGCACTATAAAACGCAGCGGTGAGCGCAGCCCTTCCGTCACCACCGAGCGAAGCATGCGCAACTGCTCGCGTAGGCCGATATCGTAGGCGCGCAGCGCAACGTAGAGCGCAATCATGAAACTCACCGTCAGGTTCAGCACAAACACCACGGCGATTCCTTCCACCGCGTAGAGAAACCAGCGATCTCCGAGGCTGGCGGTTCCAAAGCGCGCGGCGGCCAGCGCCAGAGTTCCGGTGGAAAGGGTCACGTGCCGGACATCCAGAGGAATACCGAAGAACGACGCCCAGCACAGGAGTGAACCCGAGCAGGTATCCCAGCACGATGCTGGTGCTCCAGCCGCCGATGTTGTGCCGCACCACCTTAGCGAACTTCTTCGTGGCACGCTCGCTCAAGCGCAGCCCGAGAGGATGCTGCGCGATGGCTTCAGACAGGTCGTAATAGACCGCGGCATTCTCCAGCCAGCTTCCAGCCAGCGCGGCCAGCCAGAGAATGACGCCGGTGACGATGGCGTAGAAGGCCGTGCCGGAGCTGAACGGATGCAGGGTTTCGTAAACGTGCGAGGCGCTTTCGCGCGCCAGGTAAGAATGCGCAAACAGTAGCTTGTAGAGCCACTCGAAGACGACCGCTCCCGCTGAGACAGCAAGCACATTTCCCAACGCGGCTGCTAACTGCGTGCTGGTGATGCGAGAAACGAACTCCGTCAACTTGCTCGACCGCTCCTGTCCCGGGTTGTCGCGGATGATGCGCGCGAATGCCGCCGCTGTCGTCGCCGGCTGCTTGGTAGCCAGCACCAATCCAAAGACCTGGAGCAGGATAAAGCTGACGGCATAATTCGTACCCGCCGCGAAGCCTTCGAAGAACAGCGGCAAGTGGGCTTCGACAATGCGCATCTTGATGGCGGCGGTGAAGACGGTGAGCAGGCCGCCGCCAATGGCTGCGCGCCACATCCAGCGGTACTCGGCGCGACTGGTTGCAATGTAATGCTCGCCGGTATCGCCGGTGCGGTCCACCACCTTGCGCGCCAGCAGGTTGAGGTTCTCGCGCAGCAGTGACGAGATGCGCTTGTCGTCGAGATTGCCTTCCTCGAGTCGCCCCAACAGGGCGTGCACAGCCGTCAATCGCGCGTGGGAGTCCGTCGCCGTGAGCACAGCAGCTATCGACTCCATGCGCTGCAGACAGGCCTGGATGGTCTTCAAGTCAAAGACCAGCTCGACGCTGATGCCCTCCGACTCCATGTGGCCGTAAACTTCTTCCATCTCCTGGCGGCAGCGCGCCACGTCCTGCTTCCACGCGTCTAAGCAAGCTGGCACCTCGGGCGTGCCGATACCGGAAACGAGGTCATCGGTCTTGCGGGTCAGCTCATAGAAAGGCGAACGCGCAATGCCGTGAGTGCCGCTGCGGTCGCGCATCTCCGGCGCCAGCCCCAGCCCGCTGATACGCGCCGCCAGCAGTCGCATGGCTTCGTGCAGGTCGCGCAGTTGCCGCTCCCAGAACGCGGGATCGTCCTCAGGAGTGAGCACGGCCACTGTTCGCTGTAATACTTCGACAGGTTGCGCCGTGAAACGGCGTACGTCGTTCTCGTCGCCGTAGAGGTCCATCAGGAGCTTGGCGGCATCGGTATCGCGCCGCGCCGAGGGGAGCACACGGCCGACGAGGCGGCGCACAATCTCGGTGGGAAACGGATGTACCGAAGGCAGCCCGATCTCAGCGAAGAGCGAGAGCGAGTCGAGCTCAGCCAGCAGCTTGCCCAGCGACTGCTGGACGGCGGAGCGCAAGCCAGAGTCGCTTTCGAGGATTCGTAGTACGGTTGTTAGACGGCTGAGTTCACGGCTCTTCCCATCGCCCACGCGGGTACAGCGGACGATTTGCACAAATGACGACCGCCGATCGTGCAGAGTGGTCGCAGTGCAGAAGTAGCGCAGCAGCGCGGCAAGATCGGGCGGAACGGTCGCGGGAATTACGACGGGCGGTACGCTCGATTCGCTCGCAAGCTGCTGCCCTGCGCTGTCGCTCAGGCTCATCCTCAGGCTCTTGCGCCGAGATTAGCACAGGAAGATGACAGCGCGGCAGTGTCGGCGGGGCGGAGTTTCGCGTCAGGGCAGACACCCTCCTCTGCTGCTGGGTGGAGTACCGCTTCAGCGGTACAGCACCGCAGCATTCTCAGATAACGGCTTCAGCCGCTGCGGTAAATCATCTAAGGCAAAACGAGGGTTTGCAGAAGAATATGGATATTCATCCGGGGCGTCACACAGCCGTGCGACGACCGGGTTCTGATGGATGTACTCGCGGAAGTTCTCGAGTTCGGCTGCATCGCGCACACGTCGGTCAAAAAACTCTTTTGCCAAAACGGGTGAGCAAGCGACAGCAACTTGCCTGCTTCCCGCGAAAATCCTCCCTTAATCAGTTGCATGGTGCGTTCCAAGGTTGAGTCCGGTGGGACTGTGATCATAAGGTAGACGTGATTTGGCATCACGATGAAGGCGTGAAGAAGGAACTTGTTGGTTGCACGCTTTTCGAACAGTGTATTGCAGAAGAGCTCAGCCATTCGCTGCGGCTGGAGCAAACGCATCTTGCTGCAAATGCCGGCAGTAATGAAATAAGTGGATGCGCTGGTTTGCCCGCGATGCGGGATGGTCAATCTTCACCTCAGCGGCTAAAGCCGCCCTCTTTAACCATTGCCTAATATGTACCGCTGAAGCGGTACTCCACCCAGTTCTACAGCAATGCCAGGAAAGGAGTACTTCAGCCTCCCTACCCGATACCAACCAGCTCCGCGATCTTAGCCTGCCACTCCTTTGGCCCAGACTCATGCACCGAGTTCCCGTGCACATCGACGGCAACCGTCACTGGCATGTCCTCGACTTCGAACTCGTAGATCGCCTCCATGCCGAGGTCGTCAAAGCCGACAATGCGCGACTTCTTGATGGCCTTGGATACGAGATACGCCGCCCCGCCAACGGCCATCAGGTACACGGCTTTGTGATCGCGAATGGCTTCGATCGCCATGGGACCCCGCTCGGCCTTGCCGACCATGCCGAGCAGTCCGGTGTGCTGCAGCATGTGGCGGGTGAACTTGTCCATGCGCGTCGCCGTGGTGGGGCCTGCGGGGCCAACGACTTCGTCGCGCACCGGATCGACCGGACCAACGTAGTAGATGAAGCGGTTCTTGAAGTCGACGGGAAGGCGTTCGCCGCGCTTTAGCATCTCGGTCAGGCGCTGATGGGCGGCGTCGCGGCCCGTCAAGAGCTTGCCGTTCAGCAGTAGCACATCGCCGAGCTTCCAGGTGGCAACTTCCTCACGCGTCACCGTGTCGAGGTTCACGCGGCGAGCGCCGGACGCCATGGGATCGTAGGTGATGTCAGGCCAGTCGGAAAGTGACGGCGGCTCCAGCGCCACCGGGCCCGAGCCGTCGAGCACGAAGTGCGCGTGGCGGGTGGCGGCGCAGTTGGGAATCATGGCGACCGGCAGATTGGCAGCGTGTGTTGGGTAGTCCCTCACTTTGACGTCGAGCACAGTCGTCAATCCGCCGAGACCCTGCGCGCCGATGCCAAGAGCGTTGATCTTCTTGTAGAGTTCCAGTCGCAGCTCCTCTGCGCGATTCGATGGGCCGCGCTCGATCAGCTCCTGGATGTCGATCGGGTCCATAAGCGATTCTTTGGCCAGCAGCATGGCTTTCTCGGCTGTGCCGCCGATGCCAATGCCGATCATCCCTGGCGGGCACCAACCCGCACCCATGGTTGGGACGGTCTTCAGCACCCAGTCGACTATCGAGTCCGACGGATTCAGCATGACGAACTTAGACTTCGCCTCCGAGCCTCCGCCCTTGGCTGCGAGCGTCACTTCCACTGTGTCGCCGGGCACCACGGTCATATTCACCACGGCAGGCGTGTTGTCCCTGGTGTTCGTACGCGCACCCGCCGGGTCGGCCAGGATGCTGGCGCGCAGCACATTGTCGGGATGCAGATAAGCGCGGCGCACGCCTTCGTTCACCATGTCCTCGACGCTCATGGTTGCGTCCCACTGCACCTTCATGCCGATCTTGAGGAACACGGTCACGATGCCGGTGTCCTGGCAGATGGGGCGATGCCCCTCCGCGCACATGCGCGAGTTGATGAGGATTTGCGCGATGGCATCGCGCGCCGCAGGTGACTGCTCCTTCTCGTAGGCGCGCGCAAGGTTCTGGATGAAGTCAACCGGATGATAGTACGAGATGTATTGCAACGCGTCAGCGACGCTCTGGATAAAGTCTTGCTGCTTGATAACGGTCATGAGTGCCTCGGGGAGGGCGCGCGGTTTCGTATGCGTAACCTTTTACAGATTACAAAATGGAACCATCCGATGCGACCGATTTCCGCGAAACCTAGCGCCCGCGGTTCGTCTGCCCGGATTATGAATGCGCTGCGCCGTTTTCTACTCTTGTCGATATATCGCTGCGCGTCGGTGATCAAAATCACGGGACAGTGTGTCGCGGCAGACTCGCCTCCAGCACGATATCCTATCTCCATGTCCCAGAGCGGATCGAACGCTGCCCTGTCGCCCGAGCGCTTTGATGTGGTTGTGATCGGTGCCGGGCCGACGGGCCTGGCTTGCGGTATCGATGTGAAGCGCGCCGGGCTCACTGTGGTCAACATAGACAAGGGATGCCTGGTGAACTCGCTATTCAACTATCCCAGCAACATGACGTTCTTCACCACGCCCGAATTGCTGGAGATCGGCGACCTTCCCTTCTCCAGCCCGAACCAGAAACCTACCCGCCAGGAAGCGCTGGAGTATTATCGCAAAGCCGCTGAACACTACGCGCTCGACGTGCGTCAGTATGAGCCGGTACAGCGCGTGGAAGGCAGCGATGGCGACTTCGTCGTTCATACCACCGACATGCATGGGCGCAATCGCGAGTACCACGCCCGCAAGCTGATCGTCGCGACCGGATACTACGATCGGCCAAACTACATGCTGGTGCCGGGCGAAGAGCTGCCCAAGGTCATGCACTACTATCGCGAGCCGCATCCCTTCTTCGGGCTTGATGTGTTAGTCGTCGGGGCGAAGAACTCAGCCGCAATTGCCGCGCTGGAGTTGTGGCGCCACGGCGCGCGCGTGACGCTGGTGCATCGGGGGCCGGGCATTAGTCCATCGGTAAAGTACTGGATCAAGCCAGACATCGAGAACCGCATCAAGGCCGGGCAGGTGAAGGCATATTTCGACAGCACGGTCCGCGAGATTGCGCCGGACCACGTTGTGCTGAACACGCCGGAAGGCGAGGTCACGATCGCCAACGACTACGTGTTCGCACTCACGGGCTATCATCCCGACTTTGAGTTTCTCTGCAGCCTGGGAATCAAGCTGCGCGGCGATGCCGACAAAAAGCCCATTGTCGATCCGCAGACGCTGGAGAGCAATGTGCCTGGCATCTATCTGGCGGGCGTAATTGTCGCCGGCATGCGAACCAGCGAAATATTCATCGAAAATGGCCGCTTTCACGGCCAACAGATTGCCGCAGACCTGAGACAGAAATTGGCCGCTACTTTGGAAGCAGCCAATATATGAGTCACGATATGCAGTTGAGGTTGGGAGGTTCAGCCAAGTATTCGCCTTTTGGCTATGACTCCCATTAACCCTGTGCCGAGCAAGAGCATGCTGGCGGGGTCTGGCACGCTCTCCGTAATGGTTAGGTTCAACCCATCTATGGAGCCGGGCGACTGGCCGGGCGTGCGCTCAATCAGCAACTCAACCACGTCTCCGGCATTCACAGATAAGTCATCCGAACCAAACATCAACGGGTGGTTTCGATCACTATTGGCATAGTTCACCGTTCCGCTGGCTAGCGTGTTCCCGTTCAGCATCAAAAAATAATCGTTGCTCCTCTGTAGCGGGAACTGTGCATAGAAGATGTCGCCGCTGATGTTGATCGTGCCTGCCGCAGGAGCAGTCCATGTGACATTCGCTTCCCCAAGCCCCGGGTTCCCATTGAAAGGGTCTACACTATGAATCAGGATGTCGCCTTTCAGAAAGCCGGAAGTGTTGTTGTCACCGATTGCCTGCACCCAGAACGGCAGAAAATTCCCTCCCACCTGACCCGGCGCCCAACCTCCGCCGATGCCAGAACTAGGGCCGCCGCAACAGGCATTGCCGAGATTAGGTTGGTACGGCAGGTCAATCGAGCCTTGCCGGTAAGCCCACACGCCGTTCGGATTGTTCGAATTGCTCCAGTCTGTCTCCAAGTCGTAAGTGGCATCGGCCATGGCTTGTGCCACACCAAGAACCAGCAATAATAAAACGGCGCAAGAACCCGCCACCGCACTACGCCAGCGGACGAATCGTGGTTGGCGATCGATAGTGGATGAGTTATTAGTCGATGGCGAAGTCTTGCCGTTATCCATGGCCAGGTCTTCCTCCTTGCACGCCAGAATGTTTATTGAACTCTGGGTCGGAAAGTATACTACGGCTTTCTCATTGGAGAGATTATTTTTTTTAAGTAAAACGGGCTTGCATTTTAGCGGCCTTGTCCATCCAGGGCTACCAAACCACCTGCCTCGCCAGTTCGGCTACGTAGGGCCAAACAGCTGCTCATGGAGATTTCTCTCGGCGGTGCTGCGATGGCCGCTGCCAACTCTTGGCTTCCCGGTGCCACGCATGAGTAGTGCGCTTCCAAAATGGTTTGCGATAGGCTAACAGGGCGACCACCCCAGTTCCATCTCACTCATGCGACGCCTGCCAGTTCCTGAACTGCTTGACGAAGATCTCGGCACGCCGGCTGAGATAGCGCAATCGCTGCGCGACCTGCAGCGCATCAACGATTGGTTTGGCGGAACGCGGACGACAATTCAGTTGTTGCGGCGGATTGCGCAAACATGCCACCGCCGCTCTTTGACTCTATTGGAAGTAGGCGCCGGGAATGGAAAGGTGCCGATCACAGCCCGCGAGCGGCTCGCGCTGCAAGGGATCGAACTTCGTGTCACTCTGCTCGATCGCGTCAGCTCGCATCTGCCACAGAGCGGAGTTGCAGCGGTGGCTGCAGACGCCACGCAACTTCCCTTTCGCGACGGGGCCTTCGATGTGGTGGCGCTTAACTTAGTCGCTCATCATTTCAAACCCGAGATGTTAGAGCGGGTCGCCTCCGAGGCGCTGCGCGTCGCTGCTGTCGCCGTTCTGATCAACGATGTCATTCGCAGCCGCATGCATCTTGCACTTACCTACGCGGGACTGCCGCTATTTCGCAGCCGCCTCACCTGGCACGACGCCCCAGCGTCGGTTCGCCAGGCTTATACACTGGAGGAAATGCGAAGCATCGTAAGCCGAACCGCTGCGCGACGGATTGAGATCTCAAAACACTATCTCTATCGCATGGGTGTTTTGCTGTGGAAGTAGCGCGCGCGCATTACGATCTGGCGGTCGTCGGCGGCGGCCCGGCGGGTTCTTCGGCTGCCATCACCGCTGCGCGCAACGGTGCCTCAGTGGTGCTGTTCGATAGCAGCGACTTTCCCCGGCAGAAGGTCTGCGGCGAATTCGTCTCGGCAGAGTCACTCGGGCTTCTGCGTGACCTTGTGCGCGGACATGTGCAGGCGGACGAGGTCCTGCGAGGGGCTCCGGCGATTGCTCGGGCGCGAATCTTCGCGTCCGGTCACATGGCAGAAACTTCCATTGAACCACCGGGGCTAAGCATTCCACGCACGGTGCTGGACCTTCTGCTGTGGGAGTGCGCGCAGCAGTCGGGGGTTTCTGCTCACGCGAAATGCGAAGTGCTGACGATCGACGGGCGCGGGCCATTCACGGTGACTACCGCAGCGTGGACAGTTCTTAGCCGAAGCTGTCGTCTTGTGCACCGGGCGCTGGTCACGGTTTTCGGATTCCAGTGCGGTAGGAGCCGGACCCAAGCGGATTGGACTGAAGGCGCATTATCGCGAGCGAGATCCTTCGTTGAGCACCGACCTTTATTTCTTCGATGACGGATACTGTGGCGTACAGCCGGTGTCGCGCGAGAGCGTCAATGTTTGCGCGCTGGTGCGCTCCGACTCGGCGACTACGTTGCAAGCGGTTTTCCGCCGCTCGCCGCAGCTTCAGGCCAGAGCGGAACAGTGGGAACGTATTACCGATCCCGTGAGCACAGCGCCCGTTCTGTACCGCAAGCCAGACTGCGTGCGGGACGGCATGTTACTGGCGGGGGATGCCGCCGGCTTCATCGATCCGTTCGCCGGAGACGGCATTTCGCTGGCCCTAAGAAGCGGCCAAGCCGCAGCGCAGTGTGTGCGTCCTGTTATTGACGGAGAAGCTTCGTTGGAACTCGCCTGCCAGGAATACGAAGCCGTTTACCGGCAGCACTTCGCTCCACTGATCGCGGCATCAACCCGCGTTCGCAGGTTGCTCTCTTTGCCCGAAATCGCCCGACCCGCCGCTATGCAGATGTTGCGAATTCCTGGAGTTCTACCCTACGTGATCAGAAAAACGCGGGTTGGATGAGGGCGAGCTTCGCGTAGCCTAGCGAATCACCAGCACGTCGCGCAGATTGTCGCGTCCGAGAAAAAACTTGATGGACGCGAAGTCGCGGAAGAGATTCTCGACGTGGCGGTTGGCGAAGACACGTTGCAGCTTGAACGACTCACCGGGTTGCATGTCGACAGCCTCTTTCGAGGCAATGTGGTAGCGGTAGAACGGTTCCTGCGGACCGGCATCTTTGGTGTGAAAGAAGCCGAGCAGGATGGAGCCGGGCTTCATTCCCACGTGAACCCGCTCAATGACCGGCTTCACCAGCGGCTCGGGTAAGTAGTCCGCCAAATCCCAAAACATAACGGCATCGAATTCCTCCCGCTCGAAGTTGAGGTTGTCCCGCAGGAACTTCTCGGTATCGAAAACGGTGCCGCCGTTGCCGTTCGAGACGAGCAGATCTTTCTCCGCGGAAAGGCGCAGCAGGTCTTCCTGATGGAACTTGTGGCCCAGCCCAGTCATGAAAGTGATATTGGCGGGCGAGGTGGCGCCGAGGTCGAGGATCCTCAGGTCTTCTTGTTTAGAGATGTATTTGATGAACTCGTTAAAGCCGGTGGAGCGACGAGAAATACGTTGACCCGAGCCCAGACGATTGTCGGGTCCCGAACCTGCCTGCGATCCGAAAATTTTGCTGAAGATGCCGGACGCCACGTTCCCACATTGTAAGGCCAGAGCGAGCAGGGATACCAAGTCTAAGCGAACGCTGAATAGAACCCCCGCATTGCTGCGGGGGATCGTAGGTTTGGAATGTTACCGTCTTGTGGTGTTAGTGCCGGCTGCCTCCGCGACCACGGCCACGATCGCCGCCCCGGCCACCGCCATTACCACGTCCGCCGCGTCCGCCATGGTGGCCTCCGCCGTCGCGGCGTGGGCCCCGATCTCCACCGCGATCATGCTCGCGATTGAAGCTCGGCTCCTCGACGTCGGCGGCTTCGTGTCCACCTTCGAAGGTAACGACTCCGCCGCCCTCAGTTTCGGGGGCTGCCTCGCCGCCGCCCATCTTGGCGCGCTGCTCTTTGAGGATGGCTTTGCGCGACAGCTTGATGCGATTGCCTTCGACGGCGAGCACCTTCACCAGGACCTGGTCGCCCTCTTTCAGTTCGTCGCGGACATCCTTGATGCGATGTTCGGCAACTTCGCTGATGTGCAGAAGACCATCAGTACCCGGAAGGATTTCGACGAAGGCGCCGAAGTCCGCCAGGCGGGTGACTTTGCCGAGGTAGGTCTTGCCGACTTCGGCCGTTGCGGTGATGTCGTTGATCATCTGGATGGCCTTGGCGGCCGCCTGCTGATCGCTCGACGAGACGTTGACCTTGCCGCTGTCTTCGACGTCGATCTTCACTCCTGTCTGCTCGATGATGCCGCGAATGACCTTGCCGCCAGGCCCGATCAGGTCGCGAATCTTGTCCGGCGGGATCTGCAAGGTATAGAAGCGGGGAGCAAATTCGCTGATCTTGGTGCGTGGCTCGGTGATGACATCGTTCATCTTGTCGAGGATGAACAGACGACCACGGCGAGCCTGGTCGAGGGCTTCGCGCATGATCTGCGGCGTGATGCCCATGACCTTGATATCCATCTGCAAAGCGGTAATGCCGTCACGCGTGCCGGCGACTTTGAAGTCCATGTCGCCGTAATGGTCTTCGGCGCCTGCGATGTCGGTAAGGATGGCGTACTCTTCGCCTTCCTTCACCAGGCCCATAGCAACACCAGCAACCGAGGCCTTCAGCGGAACGCCGGCATCCATCAGGCTCAGCGATGCGCCGCAGACCGTCGCCATTGAGGACGAGCCGTTGGACTCGAGAATGTCGGAGACAACGCGCATGGCATACGGCCAATCTGTCTGATCGGGCAGCACAGCTGAGATGGAGCGCTCGGCCAGTGCGCCGTGCCCGATCTCGCGGCGGCCGGCTCCGCGCAGGAAGGCTACTTCACCCACCGAGAAGGGCGGGAAGTTGTAGTGCAGCATGAAGCGCTTCTTGGCTTCGCCTTCGAAGGCCTCCAGACGCTGCATGTCGTCGGCGGTGCCCAAGAGTGGTGGTGACCAGCGCCTGGGTTTCACCGCGAGTGAAAATTGCAGAGCCGTGAGTACGCGGCAGCACGCCGACTTCAATCCAGATATCGCGAATCTGATCGAACTTGCGGCCGTCGGGACGACGCTTTTCCTTGATTACCTGCTCGCGGAAGACTGCGCTCGCGCAGCATTTCCAAGTAGCTCTTACCCTTCTTGCGGCCGTCGTCATCTTCGTCCTCGAATGTCTCAAGAAACTCGTCCTTCAGCGCCTTGATAAGCCCGTAGCTCTCGGCCTTGGGATACTTCTCGGTGTTCACCGCGTCGAGCAGGCGATCGCCGTACTTGGAGCGCAGCTCGCTGATGTAGGCTTCGTCGATGACCGGCGTCTCGTACGGCGCGTTTCGGCTTGCCCGCCTGCTTTTGCAGGTCGCTGATGGCAGCGCAGATCTTCTTGATCTGCTCGTGGGCGAATTCGATGGCCTGCACGATGGTTTCTTCGGACTCTTCCCGCGCGCCCGACTCGATCATCACGATGCCGTCGGCGGTGCCCACCACCATCAGGTTCATCGTGCCTTCGCGCTGCTCGTCATAGGTGGGATTGATAACGAACTCGCCGTTCAAGCGGCCGACGCGCACCGCGCCAATGGGACCGTGGAACGGAATATCGGAGACGCTGAGCGCTACCGAAGCGCCGTTGATGCCGGCGACGTCGGGATCGTTGGTTGTATCGGCGGAGAGCACCATGGCAATAACCTGAGTCTCGCAGCGGAAGCCCTCAGGGAAGAGTGGACGGATGGGGCGGTCGATCTGGCGGCTGGTGAGAATCTCGCGCTCGCTGGGGCGCCCTTCACGCTTGATGAAGCCGCCCGGAATGCGTCCGGCGGCGTAGGTGTACTCGCGGTAATCGACGGTGAGGGGGAAGAAGTCGATTCCCTCACGGGGTTCGGCGTTGGCGCAGGCGGTGGCCAGGACCACGTTGTCGCCGATGCGCACAATGCAGGACCCATGGGCCTGCTTGGCTAATTTTCCCGTTTCGAAGCTGATGGACTTTCCGCCATGCAGCTCAACACTGATTTCATGCTTCATTTCTTGAAATTCCTTTTCTAAGCGCAACCATCGATTCCGGGCGCTCCGCCGGGCCGCTGCCAGGGAAGGCTGCTTTCTGTATGGCAGGCCCGGCGGATGAGAGATATAGAGAGGTTTGTGGCGGGGCAAGAGTCTCCCGGTGCGCTTTCAGGTGCGCAAGTGGCGCCCTGAGATGCGCGCGGAGGCCCGCGGGCCGATATGGCTCAAATTGCCCATGGCGGAAGACGCATGAGTCCGTTCCCGGCAAGCGGCCAAAAAGGCACGTGCCGGGAAATGAAGGTGACACAGAATACGCTTCGAGGCGCAGTACTTCAGCGGCTGGCAAACAGCTTACTTGCGGATGCCGAGTTTCTGAATAACGGCTTTGTAGCGTTCGGTATCGGACTTTCTGAGATAGTCGAGCAGGCCGCGACGCTTGCTCACCATCATAAGCAGACCGCGCCGGGAGGCATGGTCTTTCTTATGCGTCTTAAAATGCTCCGTCAATTCACCAATACGCTCGCTCAGGATCGCGATCTGGACCTCGGGGGAACCAGTGTCGGTATCGTGAGTGCGATACTGGTCAATCAGGGCGGATTTTTTCTCTCGTGCTAACACTGAATCGGGTGCGCTCCTACGTTTTAATCGTATCTTGTTACGCTTAAGAGAATAGCACGGGTCAGGGAAAGCGGCCAAACCAGCGAAGCCAGCCAACGGACCGGGATCAGCAATTCTGAAGCAACGTCAGGTATGCCTCGCGCGTAATGCCTGCTGTCCTTATTAGGTTTGTGATGATGTCGAGTCCGATTTCTGGGTATCTCGGAATAATCAGCGGCCGAGCCGAACCGGGTTTCTCCAACTTGATGTGGCTCCCTTTTTGACCGGTGACCTTGTAGCCCACTTGTTCAAAAACACAGACCAGCTTCCCCAGGGAACCGGGGTAAGCCTCGGCGTCATGCGGTTTTCTCGTGGCCGAACGGCACTGGTACGGCGAAAATGAATGCGCCTTCGGGAGACGAAGTCAGCGGCTGCGCCGACTTCGCAATATCACCGTGGACGACATGCCATCCAAGCTCGCGCAGCGCCTGCTCGAATGTACCGCGCTCGAAGCAACTGACAACGAACAGCTCACATGCCTCGATCAAATTAGCTCGGGCCTCATCCTCAGTTCGGCCCTGCGTGCTCAGATCGAGAGGCGGGCAGTATGCGATATACCAAGCGCCCTCTTGTTTCACAGTACCGAAGAGTCTGAACTCGGCCTGAATCGTCGCTTCCATAACTCCACCTGATTCCGCCATTGGTCGCAGGATACGGGATGGGCACGTTGAAAACAATGCCCTAAAATCACTCGGCTACAGACTACGGATTCCAGCTTTGGAGAGAAAAAAACACCCGGGGCGGTTCCCCAACATCTCATTTATAATTCCGGATTGCGCCGAAGCCCTGAGATGAACTCTCCGCTTCTCTGGCCGAAGCACGTTCCAGCGAAACACCCTCAGGCTTACTGCCTGACTTGCCAAATTCTGTTCACGAAGGAGCCTTTCATGCCTAGGGCCATCAAAGCGTCAGATTTCATCTGGCATAACGGGCGTCTGATCCCGTGGGATGACGCCAAACTGCATGTGATGTCGCACGTGGTCAATTACGGCTCCGCCGTCTTTGAGGGCATACGCTGCTACCTGACGGAGAAAGGTCCGGCGATCTTCCGCCTCGAAGATCACATGCGCCGGCTGTTGGATTCGTGCAAGATCTACCGCATTGACGTCGACTTCTCACTCGACGAGCTGTGTCGTGGGGCGGTCGAGGTGGTGGCGGCGAACAAGGTTGCGCCGTGTTACGTGCGCCCCATCATTCTGCGTGGATACGGCCAGGTGGGGGTGAATCCGTTCAACTCACCGACGGAGGTCTACGTTTGCAACTATGAGTGGGGCAAGTATCTTGGCCACGCAAGTGATGACGATGGGGTTGAGGTGTGCGTCTCGTCGTGGACGCGCATCGCTCCCAACACCATGCCGGCCATCGCCAAGTCAGGCGCGAACTACATGAACTCGCAGCTCATCAAGATGGAGGCCATCGTCAACGGCTACAGCGAAGGCATTGCGCTTGACGTGAACGGCTACGTGAGTGAAGGGTCTGGCGAGAACGTGTTTGTAGTACACAAAGGCCGGATTTGCACGCCGCCGATCGGAAACAGCGTCCTGCCCGGCATCACCCGCAATTCCGTGCTGCACATTGCGAAGGACCTCGGGATCGAGACCGTCGAGCAGGTAATTCCCCGCGAGATGTTGTACATCGCCGACGAAGTTTTCTTCAGCGGCACCGCAGCCGAGATCACTCCCATACGGTCGGTCGATAAGATCACCGTCGGCAAGGGCGTTGCCGGGCCGATCACCAAGGCACTGCGCAGCGAGTTCTACAACATCGTGAACGGCAAGATCGACGACCGTCACGGCTGGCTGACGCCGGTGCCGGTGAAGCAGCCGGTGACCGTCTAGTTTCAGACCGGGTGTTTCAATTCTCGAAGGGAGTGGGTTTGAAGCCGCTCCCTTTCCTATTTTCGGGAAGAAGCTTATGCAGGTTTATGTTTCGTTCCTGCGCGGAGTGAATGTCGGCGGGCACAACAAGATCAAGATGGACGCTCTGCGCGATCTCTATCGCAGGCTGGGATTTCAGGACCCGCGAACCTACGTGCAGAGCGGAAATGTGGTATTCGGTACGAAAGACAAGAACCTCAAAGCACAGATTCTCGAGGACGCGATTGAAGAGGCCTTCGGGTTTCGGCCGGGAGTTGTTTTGCGCACTACGGCGGAACTGAAGCAGACGGTGAAGCGTAACCCCTTCGCTGAGCGCGACGGCATTAATCCGGGCCTGTTGCTGGTGTCCTTCCTGGCGGATACGCCGGACAAGCAGGCGCTGGCCGCGCTGCGAGCAATTCCGCCTGACCCGGAGGAGTTGCATATCGCAGGCCGCGAAATCTTTATCTACTTCCCGAACGGTATGGGACGGTCGAAATTTCCGTGGGCCTCGATGGACAAGATATTGAAGACGACCGTGACAGGCCGCAATTTGAGAACAGTCACTACGCTGCTCAAGATGGCGGAAGAGATGGAAGCGGCGCTTCGATAGCAGGTCCCGGCCGTTGAGATCCGCGTAATTACTTCCCTGCGCTCGCCGTTAACTGACGTAGCTCCGCAGGAGAAGTGTTCAGCAAGCTGCGCAACACCGCAACCTCCGCCGTGATACCCGTCTCGATTGCGGGCTTCGCGTCGGGAGCGAACAGCGGCGAGTGGTTGGAAGGAAGAATCTCGCCTGAAGCTTTCGCTTCCGCATACTTCTGCGGGTTGGCTCCGCCCAACGAGAAGTAGAATCCCGGCACGCCCTGCTCCACGAAGTAGGAGAAGTCTTCCGATGTCATGGCCGGCGGCTCCTGCTCGACGTTGTCTTTGCCCAGCGCCTTCACCAGCACCGCGGTCATGCTCTTGGCCAGCGCAGGATCGTTGTACACCGCGTCGGTCGCTTCATCATGCACAACCTCCGGAAGCTTCGTTACGCCCGTTGCTTCTGCTTCGCCTTTCACAATGCGATCGATCGATGCCAGCACGTGCTTTCGCACATTGGGATCGTAGGTGCGAACTGTCAGCCCGAGCTTGGCCTCATCGGGAATGATGTTGTTCTTCAGTCCTGCCTGGAAATATCCCACGGTGACCACCACCGGCTCGCCCGGCTTAACCTCGCGCGAAGGGATGGTCTGCAACGCCAGCACGATTTTTGCTCCCAGCACGATGGGATCGATGGATTTCTCCGGCGCTGAGCCGTGCGCACCCTTTCCGAAGATCGGTGATTCGCAAAGAGTCGGCATTGGAAGACATATAGCCTGGCGTTACGCCCACTTTTCCTGCCGGCAGACCATTGCCCACATGCAGCGCAACCATCACATCCGGTCTTGGGAAATTTCGTCATCAGCCCATCGGCAAGCATCGCCTTTGCGCCGGAGATTGTCTCCTCTGCCGGTTGTCCGATGAGGATCAGCGTGCCGTGCCAGGTGTTTTTGCTTTCGGCCATCACTTCGGCTGTACCGATGATCGAGGCCATGTGTACGTCGTGACCGCAGGCGTGCATCACCGGCACTTCCTTACCGCTATCGTCCTTTGCCGTCACCTTGCTCGCGTAAGGAAGGCCCGTCTTCTCCGGTACCGGCAGCGCGTCCAGTTCAGTGCGCAGCAAGATCGTCGGCCCAGCGCCATTCTTCATCACTGCGACGACGCCTGTCCCGCCAACGTTCTCGGTCACGTCGTAGCCCAGGCTGCGCAGGTGCGATGCCAGCTTCGCTGCGGTCTGCGTCTCATGCGATGACAGCTCAGGATGCTCATGCAGATCAACGTAAAGCTTGTAAGACTCGGCGGAAGCGGCCTGCACTTCTTTGGAAGGCGCGGGGCTTTGTGCAAACAGCGAAGTTGTCAGGAGCAGCGTAAAAGGCAAACCCAGAGATTTGAGCATGGATGTCACGGATGATAAGCAACTGGGCCGCAGCCTGCAACTCAGCACATTTAGCAGATGGTCGCGGAGTGCACAGGATCGGCCTCAATCCGGGCTATAATGCCTGCCCATTGCAAGTCATTTGGGGGTGAGGTCCCGGTGAGCGCACAAGGAGTTCAGCTTCAGAGCCAGGCCACGAGCATAACGGACGAGAAGCCGCATTGGAGCCTGGCGACCCGCATCGCATTCCGCTTCTGTTTCGTTTACTTCGGCTTGTTCTGCTTGCTGACCCAGGTGCTAACCGGCCTTATCCCGCTGCCGAACATAGATACTCCTGATCCTTCCACCTTGTGGCCCATTCGGCAGGTTGTTTTCTGGACCGCGGATCATGTGTTCCACGTGTCGCAGCCCTTGGTGTATCAGGCTAGCGGAAGCGGCGACAAAACCTACGACTGGGTTTTGCAGTTCTGCATCTTGATTGTCGCCGTACTGGCCACGGTTATTTGGTCGGCCCTCGACCGCAAGCGCGAGAACTACGCCACGGCTTACAAGTGGTTTCGCCTGTTCATCCGTTTTTTTCTTGCGGGACAGATGCTGGGTTACGGCTGGGCGAAAGCGGTTCCCTTGCAGATGCCGTTTCCGCGGCTCTACACGCTGATGGAGCCCTTCGGCAACATGTCGCCTATGGGAGTGCTGTGGGCGTCGATCGGAGCGTCACCGGCGTACGAGGTCTTTGCCGGCTGCGCCGAGATGCTGGGTGGAATTCTTCTTTTCCTCCCTCGCACCACGATGCTGGGCGCGCTGATCTGCCTGGCTGACATGACGCAGGTTTTCATGCTGAACATGACCTACGACGTGCCGGTCAAGCTTTTCTCCTTCCATCTCATTCTGCTTTCGCTGTTCTTGCTCGCGCCCGACATCAAGCGCCTGCTCGATCTTTTCTTCTTGAATCGCCCGGTTCGGCCTTCCACGCAGTTTCCGCTGTTTGCGACACCTCGCGCCAACCGCATAGCCGTAGTCGTGCAGATTGTGTTTGGCATCTGGCTGATGGGCATGAACGCCTACGGAAGTTGGATCCTATGGCATCAGTACGGTGGGGGCAGCCCTAAGTCGGCTCTTTACGGCATCTGGAATGTTGAGCAGCTAACGGTCGATGGGCAGCCCCGGCCCGCCCTGATGAGCGACCATGACCGCTGGCGGCGCGTGATTTTCGATGTGCCGACCCGGACGGCCTTCCAGAAGATGGACGAGTCGCTTGCTCGCTTCGGCGCGTCCATCGACACCAAAGACAACACGTTGAAGCTCACAAAGAACGACGACCCAAACTGGAAGGCGAGCTTCACCTATGCACGCCCCGCGCCTGATCGCCTGGTCCTCGACGGCGAAATCGATGGGCACAAAGAAAGAATGGAGCTGCAACTCGTGGATCGCGGGAAGCTCCTGCTCGTGAGCCGAGGGTTCCACTGGGTACAGGAATATCCATTCAATCGGTAGCGCCGCAGTTGTCCGGACGATTTCTGCTTATTAATCCTGTTCGGAATACAGCGCCCATGCACTCGCCAGATCCTGGACCACATGGCCGAGAGACTTGTAGACGGTGATCTCGTCATCTGAGCGGCGACCCTCGATCTCGCCCGCCAGAACCTGACCGATCTCGCCCACGATGTGATCGTCGGTAATAAGGCCCGCGGCTTTGGCACGAAGAAATTCGGCGCCCTGATGGAGAACGCCTTCGCGGCTATCCACGAAGAAGCGTGATTGCGGACGACAAGATCGTTATCTACTTCTGCTGGGCCCGCAAAGCCCGAGCCGACAACGTTCACGTGAGTGCCCGCCTTCACCCACTCACCTTTGAGGATCGGTTCGGCAGCGGCGGTAACAGTGCAGATGATGTCAGCTTCCTCTACTGTCTTCTGGGCCGTTGGCGCAGAAGTCACCGGCAGCTTCAGTTCGGTCTGCGTACGCTCCGCAAACGCATGTGCGCGCTCGGGCGAGCGCCCCCAGACCGCGATGGATTGGAGTCGGCGAACCTTAGCGATCGCGCGCGCGTGAGTTACGGCCTGCTCGCCATAGCCGAGCAGCGCCAGCCGCCGTGCATCTTTGCGGGCCAGAGCGTCAGTGGCGACGGCGCTGGCTGCTGCTGTACGAATTGCAGTGATCTCGCCCGCGTGAACTGCGCAAACCGGCGCACCGGTCTCGGGATCGAAGAGGACTACAAGTCCCTGATGCGATTGAATGCCGCGGGCGAAGTTCTCTGGAAAAACGCTGATAAGTTTCGCGCCGAAAACGGCCCGCTCGCCCATGGCGCCCGGCATGACGCCGAACATGCGGCCCTCTGCCAGCGGAATGATCGAGCGCAGCAGTTGTCTGGTTTGGCCGTGCGAGAAGGCGATCATGGCATCGCGCACGATGGGGATGCACTTCTCGTAGGTAAGCCGCCGGGCGACCTCTTGTCGATCGATGAATCGCATAGACGGGAAGCTTAGCGCACACACCTATCCCGTCAAATGGATTGCTGCGACGCGAAGCCGCCGAGAGTTAGGTGACAGCTTTAAAGACGGTAACGCCGAGAATCAGCGTGAGTATCACGCCAATGCAAAAGATCGCGAACAGGACCTTTGCGATGGCCGCGAAGCCGGCTGCGATTCCGCCAAATCCAAGCACTCCGAAGATGATCGCCAGTACGGCGCAGATGAGCGTCCACTTAAGCATGCTCAGATGGATGGCGGGTGTCGGAATAGTGTTGGCTGCGGCTAAATTTGCATAGTCTTGAGTTTGCGGGCTGACGATCAGAGGGGCTTCCGTTGCACCCTGGACGTCCTCGGGCGTGAGGCCGGGGGCGACCTCTTCCAGCACCAGTCCGGTCTGGGTCACGCGAATGTAGGCCATCTCGGTGACGATGGTATCGACCACGCGCAGGCCGGTGATGGGCAGCGTGCAGCGCTTCAGGATCTTGGGAGCGCCATCACGGGTGGTGTGCTCCATGGCGACCACAACGCGCTTGGCGCTGGCGACCAGGTCCATCGCTCCGCCCATGCCCTTGACCATCTTGCCGGGGATCATCCAGTTCGCCAGGTTTCCTTCCTCGTCCACTTCCATCGCTCCCAGTACGCTCAGGTCAACGTGGCCGCCGCGAATCATGGCAAACGACTCGGCGCTGGAGAAGAACGCGGTGCCGGGTAATTCCGAGACGGTCTCTTTGCCGGCGTTGATCAGGTCGGGATCTTCGTCGCCGCTCATTGGGTACGGCCCCACGCCGAGCATGCCGTTTTCGCTTTGCAGCACAACTTCGATCCCCGGAGGCACGCAGTTCGCCACCAGCGTGGGCATACCAATGCCAAGATTGACGTAGAAGCCGTCCTGCAATTCCTGCGCAACCCGGCGAATGATGCGGTCGCGTTTGTCGGTGTCTTTCTGCTTGGCAGTGGGGACTTCAGCCATGTGAAGCTCCTTCAGATCCGCAATAAAAAACCGCTCACCACAGAGGCACGGAGAACACGAGGAAAGCAAATCGGATATTAAGCTGGGGCCCGATGCTTGTACTCACCATGCAGTTATCTCATTGGCCCCCGGCAAGCCGGGCAGTCTGCAGCGGGTAATTTGAATCCAGATTCTCCGTGCCCTCTGTGCCTCTGTGGTGAATCGTCTTTCTTATGCTTTTCTCAACGTTCTCCGCTCGATGCGCTTCTCGTAGTTCTCACCCTGAAATATGCGTTGTACGTAAATGCTGGGTGTGTGCACCTGGTCGGGATCGATTTCTCCGGGCTCGACCAGATGCTCAACCTCGACAATCGTGATCTTCGCGGCGGTCGCCATCATGGGATTGAAATTCTGCGCCGTCTTGCGATAGATGAGATTGCCCCACTTGTCGCCCTTCCAGGCTTTGATCAGCGCAAACTCGGCAGTCAGCGCGCGCTCCAGCACGTAGGGACGGCCATGAAACTCACGCGTCTCTTTGCCTTCGGCGACCACCGTTCCAAAACCCGTCGGCGTGTAGAAAGCGGGTATGCCCGCTCCGCCCGCGCGAATGCGCTCAGCAAACGTTCCTTGTGGGATGAGTTCCAAGTCAATGCGCCCGGTGAGCACCATGTCCTCCAGCAGCTTGTTCTCGCCGACATAGCTGCCCTTGTGCGACTTGATCTGGCCGGCGGCGAGCATCAGGCCGAGGCCGAATTCATCGACGCCAACGTTGTTGCTGATGGTGTTCAGGTCCTTGACGCCTTTGCGAACCAGGGCGGCGATGAGGTTTTCGGGAATGCCGCACAGCCCGAAGCCGCCGACCATGATGGTCGCGCCGTCAGGGATGTCGCGCACCGCTTCATCGGCATTGGCTACTACTTTGTTCAGTGACATGAGGTTTCGTCCGAACGGGCGATTGTAAAGGGGGGAGAGGGGGAGTGCAACGAGCAGGGGTAGAGCGGGCCTTCAGGCCCGCGTCCCGAGAGCCCAACATGTTCAAAGGTCCTGTCCGATGTCAGCATCGGACAGGACCTTTGAAAGATGACTAGCACTCTCGCGGACGCGGCGCCTGAAGCGCCGCTCTACCACCTAGTCGTAATACTCCAGCCCGAGGTGCGTGATCATCGTTTCGCCCATGAGGTGGCGCAGGGTGTTCTTCAGCTTCATCGACTGGATGAACAGGTCGTGCTCGGGGTAGAGCCCCTCCGGCGTCATCGGCGATTTGAAGTAGAAGCTCAGCCACTCCTGAATGCCGAGGCCGCGCAGCTCGGCGGAGCGTTTTGCCAGATCCAGAAACAAGACCACGTCGAGCACGATGGGCGCGGCGAGGATCGAATCGCGGCAGAGGAAATCGACCTTGATCTGCATCGGGTAGCCGAGCCAGCCGAAGATGTCGATGTTGTCCCAGCCCTCTTTGTTATCGCCGCGCGGCGGGTAATAGTTGATCCGCACCTTGTGATAGATGTTGCCGTAGAGCTCGGGATAGAGCTGCGGCTGCAGGATGTGCTCCAGCACCGAGAGCTTCGACTCCTCCTTCGTCTTGAAGGAGCCGGGATCGTCCAGCACCTCGCCGTCGCGATTGCCGAGGATGTTGGTCGAGAACCATCCGTTCAGCCCGATCATGCGCGCCTTGAAGCCGGGCGCGAGGATCGTCTTGATCAGCGTCTGGCCGGTTTTGTAGTCCTTGCCGCAGATGGGCGCTTCGTTCTGCTTAGAAAGCTGGTGCATCACCGGAATATCGACCGTCAGGTTGGGAGCTCCGTTGGCAAACGGTACGCCTTCCTTCAGCGCGGCGTAGGCGTAGATCATCGACGGCGCGATGTTCTCGTCGTTGGCCGCGCAGGCCCTTCTCGAACGATTCGACGCTCTGGTGCACCGGGCTCGGCTCGATGAACGTCTCGGTCGACCCGCACCAGATCATCACCAGCCGCTCGGCGCCGCTGGACTGCTTGAAGTCGCGGATGTCCTGACGGACCTGCTCGACCAGCTCCATCTTGTTCTTGCCCTTCTTCACGTTGGGGCCGTCGAGCTTCTTGACGTAGTTCTTGTCGAATACGGCCTTGCGCGGCTTGATGGAGGAAAGGAACGGCTTCACCTGCTCCAGCAACGAGCGGTCAAGCACGCCGGCTTTTCCGGCGGCGGCGTACATATCGTCTTCAAAAATGTCCCATCCGGTGAAGACCAGGTCGTTGAGCTGGGAGAGGGGAACGAAGTCGTTGATCTTGGGTGAGCGGCCGTCGGTGCGCTTGCCAAGGCGAATGGTGCCCATCTGGGTCAGCGAACCGATGGGGCTGCGAGATCCCTTTGCGAATCGCTTCCACGCCGGCGACAAAGGTTGTGGCAACGGCACCCATGCCCGGGATCATGATGCCCAACTTGCCGCTCGCGGGAGCGATTTCCGTCTTGCCGGACTTATTATTGCTTTGCGATGAATCTTTCGGCATTCCTACCATTCCGTTCTATAGAGTGTGTACAAACTTATAATCTTCTCGTATTGAACCGCACAGCGCAAACCAACTCCCCCGAATGGCACGTGGGACGCATTGTGCCGCGACCTGCGGGATTGACCGGATAAGCCATGGCAGAGCCGAAAGTCGCAATTATTACCGGCAGCTCCAGCGGAATCGGGCTGCTTACGGCGGTTGAATTCGCCGCGAATGGGTACCGCGTGGTCGCCACCATGCGCGATCTTGGCCGCAGTGGACGGCTGGAAGAGGCGGCGCAGAAGGCCGGGGTGCGCGATCGGCTGGATCTACGGCGGCTCGATGTCACGCGAGTTCGACACGCTTGCCCGGTGCGGTCGAGCAGATCGCTCGCGATCACGGGCGCATTGACGTGCTGGTGAACAATGCCGGTTTCTCGGTCGCCGGATTCGCGGAGGATATGAGTCTCGACGAGATGCGCCATCAACTGGAGACCAACTTCTTCGGCAACGTCGCCATGAGCAAAGCAGTGTTGCCGATCATGCGCCGGCAGAACAGCGGCCACATCATCAACATCACCTCAGTGGGAGGACGGGTCGGCCATCCGCTGCTGAGTGCCTACTGCGCGTCGAAGTTTGCGCTTGAGGGATGGAGCGAGTCGCTGCGCATCGAAACCCATTCGCTCGGTATCCGCGTCTCCGTGATCGAGCCGGGCGCTTACGACACCGACATCTGGGAGCGAAATGTGGTGATCGCCAAAGGCGCTCTGGACGAGAACTCACCCAATAAGGAGCGAAGCCGCCGCTTCACCGAGTTCGTAAAAGGCAGCGCCAAACATCGGCGCGACGCAGCGCGAGGTGGCGCAGCTCATTTTGCGGGTCGCGAACGATCCCAATCCCAAGCTGCGTTACCTGATCGGCCCTGACGCGAAGGTACAGGTGTGGATGCGGCGCATGGTTCCCTGGCGGCGCTACGAGCGCATGATCGCAAAAGCGGTGAAGATCGACTGATCATCAGGCGTACACGCTTGCGAGCCGGCCACGCCCCGGCCACGCCAACCGAGGTTGACTTATTTAAGTCGCAGGCCAATAATCGAGGTCATGAAGTCCAATGCCATCCGTACCTCTATTGACCTACCGCGCGATCTTCACCGCCGAGTTCATCAGGCTGCCGCCCGGAAAGGCTGTTCTGCCCGCAAACTGATCCTGGCGGGAATTGAGCGCGCTGTGGAGGAAGCCAAACCAACTCGTCCCAAGCGACGGCTCAGTCTGGATCCCCCTTTGATCCGTCCTGCCGGGCGGCGCATTTCAGTTACCAACGAACAGGCCTATGAGCTTATTGAACTTCCCTGACATCAACGTATGGCTTGCGATCGCGGCGCCTGAACATGTTCATGCCGCCGTTGCAAGGCGCTGGTGGGAAGAGGAATCCGGGAACGTCGCGTTTTCCCGGTTCACGCAGCTCGGGCTTCTCCGTCTGATGACCAACGCTGATGTCATGGGCGGCAAGCCGTTGAGCATGGCCGAGGCTTGGCGAGTCTATGATCGGTTCTACGACGACGAGCGTGTGATGTCCGTTTCCGAACCGCCGGAAGTAGAGAAGCAGTTTCGCGACAGGACCTCTACACGGGCGGTGTCTCCCAAAATGTGGGCGGATGCTTGGCTGCTTGCCGTTGCTGAAGCAGCAGAGGGCATTCTGGTGACCTTTGACCAGGCACTCGCTTCGCACGGCGCCCATTGCCTGTTGGCGAAAAAGCGGTAGAGCCGTCTGCAACCGTCATCCGCTCTACTGGGGCCTGGGCCCTTAACTGTCCTTGCGATAGAGCAGATCTCGAATCACGCGCCGCCGCTCGGCATTGACTTCGGACTCGCTGCGGCGCTCGTCAGCATCCACGCTGCGCTCGCCGGCCTGCTGCTCTTCAGGCTCGCTGCAACTTGGACAGCGATTCGCAAAACCCGGCTTTCCGGGCTTCAGCTCGAACTCATCGCCGCAGATGACGCAGGTTTTGATGGGAAAGGGCATAGAAAGGCCGCTCTTCGCTATTCGCCTTTCGCTCTTCGCAGTCGGCACTTAGCACTTAGCAATTGGCATTTGGCCGTTAACCTCATTCCGAAACTTAACGTGCTAAATACCAACTACTGCGAACGGCTAAGGCCGGGGCAATCTGGCGAAAAGCGAAAAGCGAATCGCGTCTTTTCCTCAAATATCCAGGTTCTTCACGTCCAGCGCGTTCTCTTCGATGAACTTGCGGCGTGCCTCGACGTCTTCGCCCATCAGCGTGGTGAAGATGGTCTCTGTCTCGGTGAGGTCTTCGAGCTTCACCGACAGCAGGGTGCGCCGCTCGGGATCCATCGTCGTGTCCCATAGCTGGTTGAGCTCATCTCGCCCAGGCCCTTATAGCGCTGGATGGTGTAGTCCTTGCGGCCCTCGTTGAGGACGTAGTCGAACAGCTCGCGCACCGTCTGCTTCTCTACGGTTTCAGCTTCAGCCTTCTTCTTGGAAGCCTTGGGCGCCTTCTGCTCGACCTTTTCCATGTCGGCGCGTTCGGCATCGCTGAGTTCTTCTTCCTTGGCTGCGTTCGCCGATTCTTTCTTCACGGTTTCGATGAAGTACGGCGGCTGCATATACTCGGCAATCTGCCGGTACTTCGACATCATCTGCCGGTACTCGGGCGTGGACGCCAGCTCCCAGTTAATAACGTGCTCCGCTCCCTGCGAATTGACGAATGAAACTTCCCAGAGGCTGTGCTCCTCTTCGAAGCGTTTCTCCACCGACTTGATGCCGCGTTCCTTGGCGATGGCCTTCAGACGCCTTTTCCAGATCGAGGATCTTCTTCGGAGGCGTCTTGCTGTCGCCCTCGAAATCGACACGCTTCACCAGGTCGAGCCTTGGGCAGCACCTCGGTGATGCGCTCGTCGCGTATGCGCTTATCAACCTTGTCGAAGAAGCTGATGTAGTCGTTCAGCGTGGTCATGAACTTGGTCAAGCGGAGCGCCTTCCAGCGTGGCTGCGCCTTCGCCATAGCGCACCACGATTCCGTCGGCCGCACGCTTCACCATGACTTTCACGAATTCGGCGTCGTTCTTGATGTACTGCTCGAACTTGCCCTTCTTGATGCGATAGAGCGGCGGCTGCGCAATGTAGACGTGGCCACGCTTGATGAGCTCCTGCATGTGCCGGAAGAAAAAGGTCAGCAGCAGCGTGCGGATGTGCGATCCGTCCACATCGGCATCGGTCATCAGGATGATCTTGCCGTAGCGCAGCTTGGCAGCATCGAAGTCTTCCTTGCCGATGCCGGTGCCCAGCGCCGTAATCATGGCGCGAATTTCTTCGTGGCCCAGCATCTTGTCGTAGCGCGCCTTCTCAACGTTGAGGATTTTTCCCTTCAGCGGAAGGATCGCCTGGAAGCGGCGGTCGCGACCCTGCTTGGCGGTTCCACCGGCGCTCTCTCCCTCGACCAGGTAGACCTCGCAGCGTTCGGGACTGCGCTCGGAGCAGTCGGCCAGCTTGCCGGGGAGGCCTCCGCCGTCGAGCGCGCCTTTGCGACGGGTAAGGTCGCGGGCCTTGCGCGCGGCCTCGCGAGCGCGTGCAGCCTCAATCGCCTTGTTGATGATCTTCTTCGCGACTGTCGGGTTCATCTCGAAGAACGCGCCCAGGCGTTCGTTCACGAATGCCTGAACCGTGCCGGCGATGTCGGAGTTGAGCTTGCCCTTGGTCTGCCCTTCAAACTGAGGCTGCGACAGCTTCACGCTCACCACCGCAACCAATCCTTCGCGCACATCTTCGCCGGTAAGATTCTCCTTCACGTCCTTGAACAGTCCAAGCTGCTGCCCGGCGTAGTTCATCGTGCGGGTCAACGAAGTGCGGAATCCCGAAAGATGCGAGCCGCCATCCACCGTGTTGATGTTGTTGGCGAAGCTGAAGACTGTTTCCGAGTAGCCGTCGTTGTATTGCAGCGCGATCTCCATGGCCACGTTGTCGCGCTCGGCTTCCATGTAGATCGGCTTGTCGTGCAGCACGCTCTTGCCGCGGTTCAGGTGCTTGATGAACTCAGCGATGCCGCCGTTGTACTTGAACTCCGCGTGCTTCGCCTCACCGGTCTTCGTGTCGGTGGTGCGCTCGTCGGTAAGCGTGATCAGCAGCCCCTTGTTCAGGAAGGCCATCTCGCGCAGACGTTGCGCCAGGGTGTCGTAGTTGTACTCGGTGACGGTGAAGATCGTCTTGTCGGGAACGAAGTGGACCTTGGTGCCGCGCTTTTTGGTCGCGCCAGTCTTCGTCAGCTTCGTCGTCGGCTCGCCGGCGGAATAGCTTTGCTCCCACACCGAGCCATCACGCCAGATCTCCAGATCAAGCTGATGGCTGAGCGCGTTGACGCACGATACGCCGACGCCATGCAGTCCGCCGGACACCTTGTAGGTGGAGCTGTCGAACTTTCCTCCGGCGTGCAGCACGGTCATCACGACCTGAGCGGCGGGAAGGCGTTCGCCGTCGACATCCATTTCGTCCACTGGAATGCCGCGACCGTTGTCGATTACGGTGATGGAATCGTCGATGTGAATGGTGACGTCGATACGGTCGGCAAATCCCGCCAGCGCTTCATCGACCGAGTTGTCGACCACTTCGTAGACGAGGTGATGCAGCCCCATGTCACCGGTTGAGCCGATGTACATGGCGGGGCGCTTGCGCACGGCTTCCATGCCGCCGAGCACTTTGATGGAGTCAGCCGTGTACTCGCCATCAGTGTGACCGTTACCGTTCTTTCCGTTCTTTTGCGGCTTCTGATTTGTTTCTTCGGGGGTGTTCTTGCCGTTGGGTGCTGCGGCAGCACCAGAATCTCTTGAGGCCATCCTGCTCCATTTCGCCGCTCGCGAGCTTACTTTTTCGCAAGCAAAAATCACACAGGGACCGCCGCTGAGGGCTAACTTGCTTTCAACCCTCAAGTCCTAGATTTTTCAATGACTTATAAGCGCAACGATCCAAATTGATTGTATCACACTTGAGGCTGGCTAAAGCATGGCATACATGAATGTAAGCCTTGATTATTCAGCGACTTATAGGGAGGTTGGAAGAAGCGAACAAGGGCTGGCCGAAAACTCCGGTCAAAAACCCGAATTACCCGAGTTTGTTGGAATATCGGTCACTCACCTAACGCGGCCTGTAGCGCCGCCACCAGCTCGGGATAGGCGAACGGGTAGTCGGCTGCCTGCAGTTTCTCGGGCACCACCCGCGCAGAATCGAGCAGCAGAGTCTCGCCCATCTCACCCAAGATAGCTCGCACCGCAAATGCCGGAAGTGGCAGCAACGTTGGCCGATGAAGCACCTCGCCGAGCGCACGAACGAACTCAGAAACCCGTGTAGGATTTGGCGAAACCACATTCACCGGACCGCTCAGGCCCTCGTCGCGAAGTGCGAGGTCAAAGCCGCCGACAACATCTTCGAGCGATACCCAGCTCCAGTACTGCCGGCCATCGCCGATGCGGCCACCCAGCCCGAGCCGAAATGGAAGTATCAACGGTGGGAGCGCTCCGCCATCTTTTGCGAGCACTACACCGATTCGCATGTGCGCCACGCGCAGGCCGGCTTCACGCGCTGCATCGGCAGCAGCTTCCCACGCAACGCATACTTCGGGCAGGAAGCCTCGCCCGGGAGCGCTTGCCTCGGTTAGCAGCTCATCGCCGCGGTTGCCGTAGTAACCGATGGCAGAAGCCGCGATAAAGGCGCGTGGCATGCCGGTGCGACGAAATGATTCTGCTGCCGCTGCGGTCAGAGTACGAGTGCCCTGAACTCGGCTGTCCCGCACCTCCTGCTTGAACTTCTCCGACCAGCGTCCAGCGATGTTCTTTCCTGCCAGATGGACTATGGCATCAAAACCGGCCAACGATGATGGTTCGAGCGCATGGCCCGGAGCCCACTGCACCTCGCCCAGTCCTGCAGAACGGCGGACCAGTGCTACGGTCTCGTCCCTCCGCTCCGCTAATCGACTGCGAATCGCGCTGCCGATGAAGCCCGAAGCGCCACTGATCAATACTCGCATTGAATGTTGCTTACAGTTTCCAGCAAGCTTGGTGTTGCAAAACTGCTTCAAAACCCAGAGTCTCAGGTGCCGTATAATCGGTCATGGCGACTTTGCGCCAAGCCATCGCGACCAATGTTCTAACGGTAACTCGCTTTCGCGATTTGCTGCGCAAAATCCGCGCGTACCGCCCCAACGACGACCTGGGCCTGGTCAAAAAAGCCTACGAATTTTCTCTCGAACATCACACCGGGCAGACTCGCGCTTCCGGCGAGCCATATCTGGTGCATCCCCTCGAAGTAGCCGCGGTATTGGCTGAGATGCGCCTTGACACTACCGCGATCGTCGCCGGCCTGCTGCACGACTCCGTCGAAGACACCAAGGTGACGGTGGAGGAGATCAAGGCCGAGTTCGGCGAGCAGGTCGCTCACATTGTGGAGGGCGTCACCAAGATCAGCAAGCTGGAATTCGCCTCGCGCGAAGAGGCGCAGGCGGAGAGCGTTCGCAAGATGGTGCTGGCCATGGTCGATGACATTCGCGTGGTGATGATCAAGCTCGCCGACCGGTTGCACAATATGCGGACATTGCAACATCTGTCACCGGATCGGCAGCAAAAAATCGCTCTCGAGACCCAGGAAATCTATGCCCCCATCGCGCACCGGTTGGGCATGGGAAAGATCCGCGGCGAACTGGAAGACCTCGCCTTCCAATACGTCGATCCGATTTCGTACCAGCAGGTGAAGGAAGCGATCGAATCGCGGCGCAAAGAGGGTGAAGCGTTTCTTGCCGAAGTGCAGAAGATCATCGAAGGCAAGCTCAAGGAAGCCGGCATACAGACTCGCGTGGAAGCGCGCATCAAGCGAATTTACAGCATCTGGCAGAAGCTCCAGCGGCAGCACATCTCAGTCGACCAGATCTACGACATGCTTGCTCTCCGCGTCATCACGCAGTCGGTGAACGACTGCTACGCCGTGCTGGGCATTATCCATAACCAGTGGCGGCCTGTACCCGGGCGGATCAAAGATTTTATTGCGATGCCGCGCCCGAACCTCTACAAGTCGCTGCACACCACCGTCATCGCGGATAACGGCCATTCTTTCGAGGTCCAGATTCGCACCGAAGAGATGCACAAGACGGCGGAAGAAGGTATCGCCGCGCACTGGAAATACAAAGACGGCCCCATCTCGGCACGCGATGAGCAGCGCCTGGCATGGCTGCGACAGGTCGTCGAGTGGCAGCGCGACGTTGAGAACCCCGAGGAATTCATGTCGACCCTCAAGATCGACCTGTTCCCCGAAGAGGTTTATACGCTTTACCCCGAAGGGAAAGATCGTCATTCTGCCGCGCGAGGCCACGCCCATCGATTTCGCCTACAACATTCACACTGAAGTCGGTCATAGCTGCGTGGGAGCCAAGGTGAACGGCCGCATCGTTCCCTTGCGCTATAAGCTCCGTTCCGGCGACATCGTCGAGATCCTCACCGCGACGGGCCACCATCCCAATCGCGATTGGCTGGGCTTTGTTAAGTCGGCGCGCGCCCGGCAGAAGATCAAGCACTGGCTGAACATTCATCAGCGTGAGCGCGCTATCGAGATCGGCCGGAAGCTGATCGAAAAGGAAGCGCGCAAGTACCGCGTCTCGATGAAGGAGATTAACGATGACGAGCTGATGCGGGTTGCGGGCGAACACGGCCTTGGCCGTCCTGACGACCTGCTCGCCGCGATTGGCTACGGGAAATTCTCCGCGCGTGTCATCCTTGCCCATCTGGTTCCTGGCGAGCAGACCACGAACTCTTCCAACGAGCCCAGCGAACCCGAAAACCCGGGCGTTTTCACCAGCGTGGTGCGACGCGTGTTCGGTGGTGACGTCGCGCCGCTCAAAGTGACGGGGCACGACGACCTGATGGTCTACCGGGCGGGCTGTTGCAATCCGATTCGCGGCGAAGAGATCATTGGATACGTGACGCGCGGCAAGGGCGTAGCGGTTCATTCCAAGTCATGCCCTAACGTCGAGACGTTGATGTACGAGCCCGAACGCCGGATCGCGGTAGAGTGGGGTTCGGAAGGCAAAATCAGCGCCAGCACGCCATGGGCTACCGGCTATCCGGCCAAGCTGGTTGTGCTCTGCGACAACCGGCCCGGCATGCTGAAACAGATCACCGCGGTTATCAGCGACGCAAACACCAACATCCGCAATATCGGTGCCAACACGGAAGAGACCCATGCAACCGTCGACATCATCGTCGACATAGCCGACGTGGTTCACCTGCAGCGCATCATCGCCGGTGTGAGAAAGATTCCCGGCGTCCGTGAAGTGCAGCGCGTACAGAAGTTATAGAGGCCGCTCTTCGCCGTTCGCTGGTGCCTCTCAGCTATCACGCCTAAGAACCGGTAGATTCGAGTCCCTACCACCATAGTGGCCACTCTTGACAGAACATCAAACCGCGCTATAGTCCGCTGCACCGTTGAGCGCTTCCGGCGAAGCAGGGGGTAGTTCGGAAGAGGCTCGGTGCGTACGCCTGCTCAATCACCACAACAACAAGCCATATCTCACCCAATGGAGGAGGTTGCTATGAAGAGAATCCTGCTTTGTCTCGCCGTTCTCGTCTTGGTTTCCGGGTCGGCATTGGCTGATACCGAGCTCTTGTCGAACGGAGACTTCGAAAGTGGAGTGCTTTCCCCGTGGTATAACGCGAGGAACTTCTGCGGTCAAACTTGCCAGACGTGGACCGTAAATACTACGAATCCGCACTCCGGCACGTACAGCGCGATGGATATCGGCAACATCGAGCTTCGTCAGGATTTCACTCCCACGCCAGGCTCACAGATTACAAACATCTCCTTCTGGGTCAATAGCCAGGCAGGAGTTGACGCGATTGACTTTTTCTATACGGATAGTTCGGACGAAGAATTTGTCGTCTTCCCTACAGCAAATGTATGGACGTTAGAGAATGTCACGTCGAACGTAAATACGGGAAAGACTCTTATGGGCTTTTCGATTTGGGGGGCTGATCCCAACTGGACTACCTTTGTGGACGATGCAAGCATCACCGCCACTGGCGTGCCCGAGCCCTCTACCCTCGTCATGTTGGGCGGCGGCGCACTGGCTGTGTTGGGTAAGTTGAGTCGGCGGCTCAAAGGATAAGCGCCTTGTCTAGAGGTTCAGGCGGAGCCCCCTCTCCGCCTCCCTCCCGAGATATGAATTCTCTTCAAAGCCGCCGAGCAACGGCTTCTTGCGCCAAGTTTAAAGCTAGCCTACCCCACGTCTGTCGAGTGGCAGGAGCCTCGCGAGCCCCCCTTCCTTCCTCATTCGAAAACTTCGGCGGCGGGATTTTTCCTGATTCGACTCACTGCTTGTAACATTCCGGAAGACAACTCTTTCCAAACAAGACCGCGCTCCTAAGATAGGTTCATGGCACACAAAGTCTGCCCGTGGTGGCTGGGTTACTGGCTGATCTGCCCGGTGCGACGCTGGCTGCAAAAGCCGGGACCCATTCTGGATCCTTACATTCGCGAAGGCATGATCGTGCTGGAGCCCGGCCCCGGTATGGGCTTCTTTACGCTGGAGTTGGCCAAGCGGGTCGGGCCGTCGGGACGCGTGGTCTGCGTTGATGTACAGCAGCAGATGCTCGACCGCCTGAAAGGCCGTGCCACCAAAGCGAGGGTTCTCGATCGGCTCGATCTTCGCCTCGCGCCGGCGGAGTCGATGGGCATCGCTGATCTTCAAGGCCGAGTCGACTTCACCTTGGCGTTTTCCGTGGTGCACGAATTTCCCGACGCCAGGAAGTTCTTCTGCGAAGTGGCAGCCGCATCCAGGCCGGGCGCGACGATTCTCCTCGCCGAACCTGCCGGGCACGTGACAAGCGAGGTCTTCGAAGCGGAAATCCAAGATGCCGCGAGCTACGGCCTCGTCCTCAGGTCTCGTCCGAAGATTGGCCGAAGCCACGCGGCGCTGCTCAGCAAACAGTAGTACCGGGGCGAGCTCCAAGCCGTCCTTACGAATCGCAGACCGATGAGAGCTAGGCCCCGGAGGCACTCGGGCCGCCACACGGCTATTGCACGATCAATGTATAGCTGGTGGTCTGAGCTCCGGCGGACGTTGAGCCCGCTACGGTCACATTGGTCATCCCTGTTGGTGTCATTACATTGCTGTTGCTGCTTCCTCCACAGGCCACGAGCCAGAGGGCCCCGAGGACACAAAGCGAGAGCAATAGCCAGGTTACGACTTTCGCGCGACGCCCACTTCGCTTCTTTCGGCGCACTCCCACCTGGACAAGACCCAGCAATCCCACCGAGAAGAACGCCACCAGGTCAGCCAGCAGCGGGCCTCCCCGATGAAACATCGGCCGCCTGAGCAGCGCGGTTGAGACATTGGTGGTGACCGTCATTACGACCGTGACGGAACTGTTGGTGCCGTCAGGCGTGATTGTAGGCGGCGTGAACTTGCATTGGGCATAGAGCGGAAGGCCCGAGCAGATAAACGTGACTTCCTGGTTGAATCCGCCGGAAGGTGTTAGCGTAATCGTCGCCGTTCCACTGTTCCCCTGCTTCACCGTCACTGTGCTGGGGTTAATGGAAAGGATGAAGGTGGGTGTACTGCTGTTGTTGATGGTCTCTATCAGCACAGTGGAGGTTGAGCCTGCAAAGGTGGAATCCCCGGAGTACTGCGCGGTAATGGAGTGGGTCCCAACCGATAACGAACTGGTGCTAAGCGTCGCCCTCCCGTTACTCAGCGTACCCGTGCCGAGCGTGGTCGTTCCATCAAGAAAGTCCACCGTTCCCGTCGGACTACTCCCGAAACCGCCGCTCACGGTGGCGGTAAAGATAACGGGCGTTCCGAAATCCGTGTTAGGCGCAGAGCTGGTCAGGGTGGTCGTGGTGGGCGTCAGTGTACCCATGGGAACGACGACAAGCGACATTGCTGGCGAGGATGAGGGTGCGAAGTTCGCATCGCCGCTATACGCCGCAGTGATGCTATATGTGCCGATGTCAAAAGAAGAGCTGGTGAAGGTTGCTGTGCTGAAGGAGGAATCCAGGGTCGCCGTTCCGAATTGCGTCGTGCCGTTATAGAAGGTGACGGTTCCGGTAGCCCCGCCGATAAGACCGGAGCCGCCCGTGACTTTGGCTGTGAAAGTTATGGTTTGCCCCAACATCGCAGGATTAGGAGCGATTTTCAAGGTCGTCGTACTGGAGTTTTGCGAGCCCACCGGAACGATGTCCAGGATAACCACCGTCGAGGTCGACGAGGTGAAATTGGCGTCACCGCTATACATTGCAACGATTGGGTACATCCCCTCCGCAAGCGAAGAGGTCGAGAAGGTGCCGGTACCCTTTGAATCCAGAGTTGCTGTACCTAGCTGCATCGAAGCGTTCTGAAACGTGATGGTTCCGGTGGGCGCGCCCACAATGCCGATCGCTCCCGTGACATGGGCCGTGAAGGTGACGGTCTGCCCGACCACCGCGGGATTGGGTGCTATGGTCAGCGATACGACGCTCTGCTGTTGGGCCGGCGGTTGCGACTCCCCGGTTTCAGCAAATACAGGTCTGCTGACAGCAAGTACGAGAAAACTCACAGCAAGAGCGATGAGACTAAAGGCCGGAACTGGACGGCGGAAACGCATACAACTCCTTCCGAAATGGGTCTGGGATCAGGTTCGTTCGCGGCGCAGATTCGAGCAATGAGCAGCGATGTCTGAGTCAACTGGAGACGAAGGTGCTGCATAGGAATATATCGCGAAATTGGCCAAAACGACCCAAAATTTTCATATTCAGGTGATTTGGCCGTTCCATGTTGGTTCGCCTTTAGCCATTCTGCCTAAGGCAATCCGGCTCTCGCCTTCAGTTTACCTGGGGACGGCTTCGCCGGCCGAGTTGGCTCAATCCAAGGGGCTGTGGCATTTTGGAGGCTGTATCGTATTGGAAACAGATGTCGTCTCAGAAAAGCCACGAGCGCCGCGGCCACCCGATTCCCTCGCACTCACATCCCTCTGTGACCTGGCTCACAGCAGCTTTAAGTACTTGTTTCTAAACTAATACTGAACTCATAAGGCCCGTAGTCCGGGCCACTCCATGGAGGAAGTATGCGTAAACGTTGGTTCGTCATGATGGCGACGATTGCTCTAATTTTGTGCACGGCAGCTCTGGTTCAGGCGACGGACAATCCGCTCGGCATTGCGAACAAGCAGACCATCGTCTTTAGCAGCCCGACGATTGTAGGTGGCACCCTGCTGCCCGCCGGCGAATATCAGGTGCTGCACCAGATGAACGGCAACGAGCACATCATGGTTTTCAAGGGAATCGCCGGCACCAAGGGCGAAGCGAAAGCAAAGTGCAACCTGGTGCCGTTAGCCGAGAAGGCAACCAAGACAGAGCAGCGCTATACCGAGAACGCGAAGAACGAGCATGTCCTGCAAGAGATGACGTTCCGAGGCGATTCCGCAAAGCACGTGCTGGAGCCATAACAATCGAAACAAGGGTCAAAAGGACGGCTGACACGCCGTCCTTTTGCGTATAGTCGCAAGCGAGGCGCCGGCCCTAGTCCGCGAAGGTTTTCTCCCGTCGCCGGTAGTGGCGGTCGAAGTACTCGCGATACGATCCGGAGCGGACCTCGTCCAGCCAGGGCCGGCTCTTGCTATACCAGTCAATCGTCTGCGCCAAACCTTCGTCAAAGGAGATTCTGGCGTGCCAGCCTGTCTCCCGCGACAGCTTATCGCAATTCAGAGCGTAGCGCAGGTCGTGTCCCGGGCGGTCTTTCACGAACTCAATCAGCTCCTCCGATAGCTCCAGCTTCTTGAGGATCTGTCGCGCAACATCGAGATTGCGCATCTCGCATCCTCCGCCGATGTTGTATACCTCGCCGAGACGGCCTCGCAGCAGAATCATCTCCAGCGCGTCGCAGTGATCGCTGACGTGAAGCCAGTCGCGAACGTTGGCGCCCTTGCCATACACCGGCAATCGCTTGCCTTCCGTAGCCTGCGCGATCATCAGGGGAATGAACTTCTCCGGGAATTGATACGGACCGTAATTGTTGGAACAGCGGGTTACGATCGCCGGGAAATTATGGGTACGCACGTAAGCCAGCACCAGCAGATCAGAAGCTGCCTTGGTAGCAGCGTAAGGGCTGTTCGGCTGAAGCGGCGAGTCTTCTGTAAACTCGCCATCTTCCCCCAGGCTTCCGTAGACTTCATCCGTGCTGACGTGGATGAATTTGGGAGCGGCCGCGCTCCGGGAAGCCTGAATGAGGTTGTAGGTGCCTTCTACGTTGGTGCGCACGAAGGCGGCAGCATCTTCAATGCTGCGATCCACATGGCTTTCGGCGGCAAAGTGCACAACCGCGTCACAGCCACGCAGCAGATCGATGACTGCCAGGGCGCAAATGTCCATTTGAACGAAATCACAGCGGCCCGACGGTAGCGCTGATTCCAAATTTCTCAGGTTGCCGGCGTAGGTCAGCTTGTCGATTACCAGCAGCTTCCAATCAGGGTGGGCGGCCAGGGTGCGATGTACGAAGTTTGAGCCGATGAAACCCGCACCTCCGGTTACGACCAGTTTCATGGCTCACCTTCCACCTGGGCCTTGTCTGCGCGTTTCGCCTTCTCGCGGACCATGTTGCTGGCGTGCCACAGCGATTCAAAGGTGCCGGCGTCCGTCCACCAGCCCTGCATGACCGAGTGGCTCAGCGTGCCTTCCCGGATGTAGCTGTTGTTGATGTCCGTGATCTCGTATTCGTTGCGCTCCGAGGGTTTCAACTTACGGATGCGGTCGAAAACCGTGCCATCGTAGAAGTAGATGCCGGTAACGGCGTAGGGCGACTTCGGCTGCTGCGGCTTTTCTTCGATTCGCATGATTCGCTCGCCTTCGAACACCGGCACGCCAAAGCGCTCGGGATCGGGGACTTCTTTCAGAAGCACCATGGCGCCCTTCGCTTGCCGTTCGAAACGCTGGGCAGCCTCACGAACGTCGCCTTCGATGATATTGTCGCCCAGCACCACGCAAATCTTCTCACCGTTGACGAACGGCTCGGCCAGGCGCAACGCGTCGGCAATCCCTGCTTCGCCCTCCTGGTACGCGAAACTGAGCTGCTGCAATCCGAATTCCTTACCGTTCTGCAGCAGACGTAGGAAATCACCAGCGTTCTGCCCGCCAGTGACAATCAGGATGTCGCGCACTCCCGCATCAATAAGCGTTTGCAGCGGGTAAAAGATCATCGGCTTGTCGTACACCGGAAGGAGGTGTTTGTTGGTAACCCGCGTCAGCGGATACAGCCGGGAGCCAATACCACCAGCCAGTATGATGCCCTTCATCAATCTCCTTCAGGTCCCGCACTCAAAGCTGAATCGCGCTGATTTCTTGGCTGATAAGGACAGGTGCAATGAGGTTGAAACGATAATTTCGGCAGACAACTAAGAAATCCCGGTTAATTATCAGCGAATTGTCTCCAGCATGGCAAGGCGCAGGAGCTGCTTCCAGTCGGGAAGGCTCAGATCGAAATCCCGCTTAATCTTGGCGTTGCATAGCCGGGAGTTCGAGGGACGAGGAGCCGCAGCCTTAAAATCAGAGCTGCTGATGGGAACCACCCGCTTGGCGAGCAGAGGACCGCTAAACTCGCCGGAATCCGCCGGCCACGCCAGCAGTTCGTCGTAGGCTTCAAGTATCTCCCGGGCGAATCCGGCCCAGGTGACGAAGCCTGCAGCCGTCAGGTGGTAGACGCCGGTCGGCTGCCAGCTTCGTGCGCCCCGCCTATCGCTCGACTTCGCGATAATGGCTGCTGTCGCTTCGGCAATCGAACGGGCCCACGTAGGCGCTCCTTGCTGATCATCGACCATGCGCAGCTCATGCCTCTCCCGCGCTAACCGGAGCACCCTGCGCAGAAAGTTTTTCCCGCGCGTGTCGTACACCCACGAGGCGCGCAGGATGATATAAGCGCAACCGTTCTCCGCAATCGCCTGCTCCCCGGCGAGCTTGCTTCGGCCATATTCGTTGAGCGGCCCGGTAGCGTCTTCTTCGGTGTAAGCCTCAGCTTTCGTACCGTCGAAGACATAGTCGGTTGAGTAGTGGATCATCAGCCCGCCGCTCCGCGCCAGCTCCTCCGCCATGCGCCCCGGTGAGACGGCATTCACCCTATGTGCGAGTTCCGGTTCGCTTTCCGCCTTGTCAACCGCGGTATACGCCGCGGCGTTCAGCAGAATGTCGGGTCGAAGGTTGCGAACTGCACTTGCTGCGTGGTCGGGGTCGGACAAGTCGAGATCAGATCGCGACAGCGCGATCACTTCTCCCAACGGAGCCAGTGTGCGCTGCAACTGCCAGCCAATCTGCCCGGTAGCGCCGGTGACAAGCAGCTTCACGCTTGGTACCTCGGCAGCATCTCTCGCGCTACATCGGCCAGCGGAAGGAACTGCTGGTCTCGCGCTGAAAGGATCGGCGTCGGCGTGTCCCAGGGAATACCGAGAGCAGGATCATTCCACAGAATGCCGTGATCGTCGGAGGCGTCATAGTAATCACTGCACTTGTAGAGGAAGTCGGCAGTCTCGGAGCGCACCACATATCCATGGGCAAGGCCACGCGGCACGTAGATTTCAAGCTTGTTCTCCTCCGACAAGATTGCTCCAAACCATTGCCCAAACGTAGGCGACCCCAGCCTCACATCGACTGCGACATCAAAGACCTCGCCAGATGTGACCCGACAGAGTTTAGCCTGAGGATGCTGCAATTGATAATGCAGTCCGCGCAGCACGCCACGCGCCGAGCGGGAGTGATTGTCCTGCACAAAGCGGTCGTGAATGCCGGCCTCCGCTAGCGCCCCCGCGCGATACGTCTCCATGAAAAATCCGCGGGGGTCCTGATGGACTCTTGGCTTGATGAGAACGACTCCGGGTAGTGAGGTCTGAAGGATGTCCACTCGGGTCTCGGATGAACTCGCGAACGCGAGGAGTGGGAGAGTTTGAGTGTCATCCCGAGCAAGCCTCTTTTGCGAAGCGAGGGATCTGGGCGTGCCGATTCGCGCCGGCGCGCGAAAGGCGCGTATCCATATTCAAACTGACGCACTCCGCGCGAACGCGGTCGGGCACTGGTTTACGTAAGCGACGATTATAATGCGGCTTCTTCGATGCCCCGCCGCTCGGCCATCATCGTGACCTACAACTCAGCCGGGAGCATCTCGCAGTGCCTGCAGGCCTTGGCCAACGAGGAGTGCGAAATCGTAGTCGTGGACAACGCCTCGCAGGACGACACCGTCGCACGGGTTCAGGCATTTCAGCTCCATCATCCGGTAGAGCTACTGCGGATTTCGCGCAATGTCGGGTTTGCGGCGGGTGTTAATCACGGAGTGAAGGCCGCGAGCGGAGACGTTCTGCTCGTGTTGAATCCTGACGCGATTGCGGAGCCGGGTGCGGTGATGGCGCTGATCGACTGCATAAGCGCGCATGCGGCCGCTGCCGCCGGCGGCGCATTGCTGGATGCCTCCGGAGAAGCGCAACGCGGCTTCGCCTTTCGCCGACTTCCTACTTTGGGAAGTCTGCTGTGTGAGGTCCTGCTGGTGAACCAGATCTGGCCCTCGAATCCCAGCAATCGCCGTTACCGCTGTCTCGATGCCGACTATTCGAAGGTGCAGCAGGTCGAGCAACCCGCCGGTGCCTGCCTTGCGGTCACCCGCAAAGCATGGGAGGCAGTTGGAGGCATGGATACGCAGTTCACTCCGGTGTGGTTCGAGGATGTTGACTTGTGCAGGCGTCTCATCGACTCCGGCGGGAGAATCGTGTACTGCCCAGCGGCACGATTTTATCATTCCGGCGCCCATAGCGTAAGCAAGCTAAGCTTTGCGCAGAAGCAGCTTTATTGGTACGCGAACATGCTGCGTTACGCGCGCAAACACTGGTCGCTGACGAAGTTGTTGGTGTTGCGCCTCGGGATCATTAAAGGTATGGTCCTGCGATCGGTGGCGGTGGTAATTGGTGCCGGGCCAAGGAGCGTGAGTCGGCGCGAAGCAATGACGGCATACCGCGAGGTTGTGCGGCTGGCCTGCGAGGGCAATCCGACACAAGGGACTAGGCGCACGGGTTAAGTTCGCGTAGTGGCATGGTTCAGAACAAATTGACCGCAAGCTATGGCAGGGTGATAATGCACGCCATGCCGTCGCCTCTGGCCTTCATCAGCTATCGGCGCTCCGATGCACAACAGGCTGCGCTCGGACTGCACTCCCAGTTGCGTATGCGGTTAGGCGCTTCTTCTGTATTTATGGATCGCTCCGGTATTTCCGCCGGAGAACGGTGGCCGAAGCGTCTGCGCGATTCGATGGCCGACGCTACCGTCGTCCTGGCCCTCATCGGCCCAAAGTGGCTCAAGGCCGCCGATCGGTACGGAAAACGCAGGCTGGACATTCCCGATGACTGGGTAAGGGTTGAGTTGGAAACAGCCTTGAAGGTCAGGAAACCCATAGTCCCGATACTGGTGGGCGGGAATACGAAATTGCCTGACCAGGAGGGCCTGCCCTCCTCTTTGTCCGGCTTGCTGTCTATTCAGGCTCACAGCCTTAGGGAGGATCGTTGGGATTCCGACTTGAACGATTTGGTGCGCCTGATGGTTGAGGTTCACGGGTTTAGGGATGAGCCGAAAGTGCCTGCTCCCGACCGAATGGTCAAGGTGAAGCCGCTGACACCCGCCAAGATCGACGCAGAATTGAAACGCCTGGGTGGGAGCAGGTTGAGAGCCTCATACCGGGTGATTATCCCAAGACACGCCAGGAATTGAGAAGGGCATTCATCTTTCGAACCTTCCACGACGCGATGGATTTCATGGTCGCAGCCGTAAAGCCGATCGACGAACTGCAGCATCATCCTCGCTGGGAGAATCAGTGGCGCAGCGTCACCGTGTATCTCTCAACCTGGGACATCGACTCCCGGATTTCGCATCTCGATCTGAAATTGGCCAAGCAGCTTGAACAGATCTATCGCGAGTTCGGCCGGAAAGCACGGAGTTAGCGGGGCCCCCTTCAATGTCCTGCTTAATTCACGGCTTCGCGTTCTTGTGGATCTCCTCCGTGCTCCAGGTCTTGTCGGCGGCGTGACAGATGTTTTCCAGCGGGCACTCGGCACATTTTGGCCTGCGGGCGATGCAGAGTGCGCGCCCGTGATGAATGATCTGGTGGGAGAAGTCAATCCACCGAGCACGCGGGATGACCTTCATCAGGTCCTGCTCGATCTTCCGCGGATCCTCATTTCTCGTCAGCTCAAGACGTCGCGAGATGCGTTGCACGTGAGTGTCGACGACCACGCCATCGGCGATTTTGTACCAGGTGCCAAGAACAACGTTGGCCGTCTTGCGCGCCACGCCGGGAATAGTCAGGAGCTCGTCCATGGTCCGGGGAACCTCTCCGCCGAAGTCCCCTACCACCTTCCGCGCGGCGCCCACTAGTGACTTCGATTTGTTGCGGAAGAATCCAGTGGAGCGAATGTCGTCTTCCAGGTCTTCTGGCTGTAAGGCGGCGAAGTGCTCAGGCGTGGGGTATTTCTTGAACAGCACCGGCGTCACCATGTTGACGCGAGCGTCTGTACACTGTGCCGAAAGGATGGTCGCGACCAGCAGCTCCCACGCGCTGTTGTGGTGCAGGGCGCAGGTAACGCCGGGATAGTGCTCGTCAAGACGCTTCAGGATCTCGTTTACTCTCGCCGGGGCGATGGGGTTGTAGCCCTTGGGCGCAGCGCCGCCCGAAGCGTTGCTTTTTGCAGAACTCGTCGGCTGACGTTTCCCACTCGAGCCAATCCCAGGCGTGGATGGCGCACCCCTGGCCTTCCTCGCCGCTTTCGTCGCTTGCGATCGTTTCCCTTTGTCGAGCTTCGTGTTGGCGAGCTTCGTGGCAGGACGCGCAACCCGGTCCTGGAGTCCGGCTCTTGACGGTTGGCGTGGAATGTTACCTCGCGGCATAATGATCGATCTCCGAAAGAAGAATCGAAGGAAAACAGTGTATCCCGGATCCCGCGTGCTGCTATGTATTCTGCGGCGGCGAGTCTCTAAGTTTCCAATATGACCAACTTGGTCACGTCTGATAGGATTGGGGACATGAGAACGGTAAAGATCGGCGAGCTCAAGGCAAAGCTGAGTGCACACCTGGAACTTGTAAGGAACGGCGAAGAGGTCTTGGTGTGTGATCGCAATAAGCCGATCGCCCGCATCGTGCCCTGCCTTTTAGAAGACTTCTCTGAACAGGAAAAGCGGTTGATCGCCGAGGGAAGACTTAGCCCGCCACGCAAGAGGCGGCGCGCAAACATCTCCTGGCCTCGCCCCCCAGGCAATGTTTCCGCTGAGGTGATGGAACGTATCTGGCGCGAGGAACGCGAGGATCGATGACGCGAGCGTCGGCGTTCTGGGATGCAAGCGCCTTGGTTCCACTCTGTATCCACCAACCCTTCACTGGGCGAGCTTCTGCGCTCTTCAAGACTTACGAGGCCGTAGTATGGTGGGCCGCACCGGTCGAGGTTGCGAGCGCGTTAGCGAGGCTGTTGCGGATCAATCAAATCACCGTCGACGAATGGAATAAGGCAAAAAAATCTGCCGGCAGGTTGGCGGATCTGTGGTTAGTTGTTCATCCCACCGACAAGGTTCAGACGAGAGCCGCGCATCTGGTAGATGTGTACGATTTGCGAGCGGCGGACTGCTTGCAGTTAGCAGCTGCGCTGGATTGGTGCGACGATGCTCCGAAAGGCCAGGTATTCCTTTGCGCGGACCGAAGGCTACGGAATGCGGCTCTGTTGTGCGGATTCGATTGCCCAAAGTTGTAACAACGAGGAGTGCCTCAGAATCATCCTGTTAGTAATGCCCGTTGAGCAGCCGGATCGTCTCCAGCACCACGTCACCCGCGATGGCCAGTGACTTCGGGCTGAGCTTATCGATCGTGTCTTCCGGCGTGTGATGGTAGGCGTTGTTGTATCCGTAATCCAGATCGATGATATCGACCGAAGGAATCCCCGCCTTCAGCATCGGGAGATGGTCATCGTCGATCGCGCCTTCCATCTGGTAGAAGTGCGATTGGTAGCCGAGATTGCTGGCCGCCTTGTATACCAGCTCGCTGAGCCATGGAGTTGAGTTGGTTTCTTTCTGGATGTCGAGGTCGGCATCGCCGATCATGTCGACCAGCAGAAACGCCTTGATCTGCTTCGCGGTGCCGTCCTGCTGCCACTGCTGCGCCAGATGCTTCGTGCCGTACAGGCTGTCACTGTCGCTCCAGTGCACGAAGGCCTCTTCCCCGTCCGTCCACACCAGCCAGACGCTGTAACCGTCCGGCGGCTTGCTGCGAAAGTGGTCGGCAAGCGCAAGCAACAACGCCGTGGAAGATCCGCCGTCATTGGCGCCGACATAGCTCTTGGGCAGAGGATAATTGGTGTCATAGTGCCCCGCCACCACGATGATGCCGTCCTTCTTGCCGGGAAACTTCGCGATGATGTTGTTGATCTTGAAGCTGCCCGCGGGCGTCTGTGCGGTGAAGGTGTCATCCTCCACCTGGTCGCCCTTCAGTTTAGAGTGAATGAGCTGTTCCAGCTTCGCGTGTCCCGGGCTGCCCACCGGACGCGAGCCGATGGCCACGACCTCTTTCACGTACTGCATCACTTTGTTGCCGTCGATGTTTGGCCGCTGGCTGTCAGAAGGAACGTCGTTGATGGCTTCCACCTTGCTGGTTTGCGGATCAGCAGCGGCGATAGGCGCGGCCTTCGCCTCGTTGGCACTTGCGCTTGCCGGGGCAGAGTCTTGCTTCGAACAGCCGAACATCGCCAACAGAGCGAGATTGCAGAAGAGGAAAAGTAGGATCAGGCGCGCGGTCATGCGTAGTTATTGTAATTCGGTAGTGGTCAGTTTGGGTGTCATCCCGAGCAAGCCTCATTTGCGCAAGGGACCTGCTCTTGATCGAGTTGGTAATGAGTCGGGTAGGTCATTCCTCGCCTCGGCCTATCGAACGCAGTCCGCAGGACGGCACAACCGTAGCCCAGGACGTAAGTCCTGGGTAGGCGATTATCAAGAAACCCGAGTCCCTCGGGGACGACATGAACAACGGCTAGCTGAGAGCTGAGAGTTGTGAGCGTAACGGCGATTTGTCGCTCCCAGAAGCCGACTTCTGGCGCGCGTCGATGGGAGTCGGTACTGGCCCCCATGACTTCACGGTCCCCGGTTATTTGAACTGAATGCAATTTCAGTGCCGCAGAGCGGGGTGCCGGCTCAGTAAATTTTGCGGATTCCTCCCGAGTCATGCCAGACGCGGCGCGGCGCATGTGCGTGGCGAGGAGCAAGCGGCATGACAGCGATCCCTCAGCCGCAATGGATAGCCCAGACACTAATGGCTGACAGTAGATGATGGAGCAGGCGCTAACGGTGAGACTGTGTAGATCTGATCGAGCACCTTCAACATAATGGCATTGGCTGTGGGCTTCTCATCCAGCGATACGGTCAGATTGGTCCAGACCACGAGCGTCACCTGGTTACTTGGGTCATAACCCATGAACGAATTGAAGCCAGGGGTCTCGCCACCGTGAAAATAAATAGTATTCGGTCCCCAGATTATTTCGCTGATGCCATACCCGTATTGTTGACCTTTGGGTTTGCTTGGGTCCTCGGGCTGCAAGCTGTCGAGCCAGCGGCGCTGATAGGCGGCGTTGAGCACGCGGCCGGCAACCAGTGCCTGGATCCAGCTGGCGAGATCGTCGGCCGTGGAGATGACAGCCCCAGCCGCCATAGCAAACGAATGGTTCACGTCCGTGAAGTCCTTGGGCAGGAGCTTGCCGTCCCGGGCAGCGGCTTTGATCTCAGGCGAGTAAGGCGGTTCCCCCACCATGGCGACCGAGGCACTGCCATACAGGTAGCCGTGTGAGTAGGGCTCGGGGATGGTGTTTACAGCAGCGGCGGGAAGTTCGGTGTTTCTTAAATGCAGGGGCCCGAACAACCGGTCCTGCATCGACCTGGCCAGCGGCTTGCCATCGGTTTTCTCGGCAATGACGCCGAGCAGCACGTAGTTGGTGTTGTTGTACTCGTAGGCTGTACCAGGCGCAGAGTTGGGTTTGTGCGCGAAAGCAATCGCCAGCAATTCTGCCGGGGACCAAACCCTGGCCGGGTCACGGTCCATGCTCTTCCAAACTTCGGGAGCATCGGTGTAGTTGTAGAGACCACTGCGCATTTCCAGCAGCTCGGCGATGGTGATGCGGTTGCCGTTAGGCACGCGCGGGACATATTTCGACACTGGATCGTCGAGATTGAGCTTGTTCTCCTGGGCCAACTGCATGATCACCGCGGCCGTCATCGTCTTTGTATTAGAGGCAGCCCTGAAGTGGGTGTCGGCGCGGGGCGGAATTTTTGCGCCCAGTAAGGTGGTGCCGGAGGTGACGGCGAACTCCCCTTGGGGCGTGCGCAACAAAACCACGGCGCCCGGGATCAGGAGTTCCTTGGTGGTGGTATCCACCATTGTCTGCAGCGCGGCCCGGTCGATCTGCTTGAGACCCGGCGAACTGGCGGTAGAGCCCGGCGGTGGAGTCGCACTGGTCCCGGACGACGTGGCAGGGGCTGACGCACTCTGCGTTGATGGACTCGGCTTAGTCGAGCACGCCGCGGTCAGGACAGCAGTAGCGACGAGCAGTCCCGCAAAGTGGATGTACCCGCGTCGATATCGCGATCGCGACCTTCTGATGAATGTCCACACGTCGTTTCCTGTTGTTCTGGATTCCCCGGCAAAAAGTTCGTCGATTGCTTGCCAAGTCCTCAGGACCATAGTTGGCACGACGTGAGTCTCTGTTCCATCTGCAAGCCCCTCTCGATCATGCCGCTGCTTTCCGACCGCAGGGACGCCATATATTTAAGCCTAGTCCTTCCGCGTTGGAAAGGCGTTGTTGGTTCGGACTGCTGGCAGCGTAGCGAGAAGTATACTAGCCGAATCGGAGGGACCATGAGCACCGCAACTATCCCCTCTCCCATTCACCGTGAACCGGAACTCCTCGGGCAGACCCTTGTTGTGATCGGCGGTAGCGCTGGCATCGGATTCGAAACGGCACGCCGTGCGCGTGCAGAAGGGGCCAAGGTGATCCTCACGGGCCGGAATGCCGAGCGCCTCCAGCAGGCTGCCAGTGAGGTTGATGCCCTGAGTACCTCGGCCTTCGACGCCGCGGATCCTGTTGCTCTTGATCGGTTCTTCCGTGACCTCCCGACCATCGACCACGTGATGGTGACAGCCGGTCGGCCTTACTACGGACGCCTCGCCGATATGGACTTCTCGAAGATTCGCGATCTTATCGGCGAGCACCTCTTGCAGGCACTTTACGTCGCGCGCAACGCAGCCAACAAAGTGCGACCGGGAGGAACCCTGATCTTCATGGGCGGCACTGGTGGTCGACGCCCCGCGATCGGCATGAGCATCGCTGGCGCAGTCACCGCTGCGCTCCCCGCCCTCACTGCTAACCTGGCGCTTGAAATCGCGCCGGTGCGAGTCAACCTCATCGCCGCGGGATTCGTGGACACGCCTTTGTCCGCGGAACTGCTGGGCGATCAGCTCGAAAAACGTCGCAACCAGCTTCGCACCACGCTTCCCATCGGACGCGTCGTCGGGCCAGCGGACGTGGCCGCGCTCGCCGTACACATCATGACCAACACCGCCCTCACGGGCGCAACCTATGACATCGACGGCGGACAGCAATTCGTCGCCGCCTAGCTGAAGAAGCCAGTATGAGTAGTAGCGACCGGAGTAATCAAAACTAGACTCAGAATCCCAGGCAGCTTCGGGAAGCGGAAGGGAGCACGCATGTCCACGATCTACCTGCACCAGACAACCACCTCGACCCCCGAGCAGTACGTCGCCGGGCTCACCGACTTCGGTCCCGGCCGCTCCAAGCTTTTTGGCAACAGCGCCGACGAGTACCTCAAGGTGCATGACCGTGGCCCCTCGCAGGCCGACCTCACCGAAGGCTCGGGCGGCATCTGGGAACGCCTGCACTACGACTGGTCCGATCCCAACCACGTCGTCCTCACGACGACCGACTCCAACACGTGGGGAGGCGCGTCCGGCCACACCTACACCTTCAAACGACGTCCCGATGGTTTGACTGACATCGATGTGGTCGTCGTACGCGACGGCAAGAATCTCAAGGGACGGCTGCTCGGCTTCGTGCTCGGGACCATCGGCAAGCGCGTTTTGGAAAAGGCGTTTGAAAACTCCGTCAAGGCCATCGAGGCCCGGAACGGCGCAGAGAGAGAGGCACGCGCATCATGAGCCGGGTAGATCTATCGGCGAATTTATGGCAGTTTCACAGTCAATGTAGTCTGCCTCTTGCCTTGAAAGGGCACGGCTTCAGCCGTGCCGCACGTGACATCAACGCAGCCGGGCTTTATCCCCTGAGGGAAGTTGGTCTACGCCTTCTCCGAAAATGCTCTAGTCTCCAGTCCCGCGAAGCGGGACGGCACAACCGTAGCCCAGGACATAAGTCCTGGGTGGGCAATCATAAAAACCCGAGTCCTCCATGATGGGCGAGTCTCCGATAGAACCATGGTTGGCCATTGAGCCCCCATGTGGCTTGCGCAGCCTTAGCCGCCGAACGAAGCAGTACGTGGACCTGAAAACGATTCGCAACCTGCCGCCGCAGCACTCCATGCTTCATTCCAAGGGCTGGATGCCAGAGAACTACCCCTCTCTGCCGCCGAGGGTGAAGTATTTTCTCTTGACATCCCCTTCTATAGAACCAGGCTTGATGCAGAGCCCCTTCACTGGGGTCCCCAACAAGCGCCGGTATTGTGGTTGTTGGGTTGTTGAGGAGCAGCCTCATCGCGAGCCCAAAGGACGACACAATTCATAGCCCAGCACGGGAGTGCTGGGAACGCGCCCCCACAAGAGTCGTGAGCCCCTCAGGGGCGGCACCGTAGGACGCCACATTTGCCAACCGAGGGCAAATGTGGGCCACCCGTCGGACGTGGTATTCCGCCCACGTTAACGTCCAAATGAGGGACGTGAACGTGGGGTACGCATTGTAGAAGGGCGCCCCTCTCGCGGTAGGCTGGATTGCTGTGCGAAGCAGTAACCAAGCCGAAAGGAAAGGAACACCCTGATGAATAGCATCAAGTATGTCGGGCTGGATGTCCACCAGAGCACCATCAGCGTGGCGGTGCTGAATGACGAGGGCAAGCTGGTGATGCAATGTGTGCTAGCTACCCAGGCGCGGGCGATCGTGGATTTCTTCGCTGGGCTGCGCGGCACCCTCCATGTGACCTTCGAAGAAGGCGCGCATTCCGCCTGGCTCTACGATCTGTTGGTGCGGCGCGTGACCAAGCTGGTGGTGTGCAATCCGCGCAAGAACGCGCTGCTGAAGGCGGGCAACAAGAGCGATGCCATCGACGCCGGCAAGCTGGCCGAGTTATTGCGCGCCGGGATGTTGTCGCCGGTCTACCATGGCCAGGACAGCTCGGCGACGGTGAAGCAACTGGGCCGCAGTTATGCCGCGCTGACCGAAGACACCACCCGCACCATGGGCCGTATCAAGGCGCTGTATCGCAGCCAGGCGATTGCTTGTGCCGGCGAGAAACCTTACGGATCACGCCATCGCGAAGACTACTTAGCGCAGCTGCTGGAGCCGGGATTGCAGCAGCGTGCACAGCGACTCTATCAAGAGCTGGATCTGCTGCAGCAGTTGCGCCGCGAAGCTCGTTGCGAGCTGATCGTGGAATGCCGCAAGCATAAAGAGAGCAGGTTGCTGCGCTCCATTCCCTGGCTGGGTCCGATACGCGTGGCGCTGCTCATCGGGCGGGTGCAAACGCCGCATCGCTTTCGCACGAAGCGACAGTTCTGGGCCTACTGCGGGCTGGCGCTGGAAACCCGCAGCAGTGCCGACTATCAGATGGTGAACGGCGAGCCGCGGCGGCGGAGCAAGCCGGTGTTTATTCGCGGACTGAACCTCAACCACAACCACGATCTCAAGAATCTGTTTAAGAGTGCGGCCACCACCGCCAGCGGCAGCAGCGGAGTGTTTCGCGGCTTCTACGAAAACCTTCTATTAAAGGGAATGAAGCCCGAGCTGGCTCGGCTCACCCTGGCACGCAAAATTGCGGCCATCACTTTACACATTTGGAAGAAAGGAGAGCCGTTCGACGCTGAGTATCTGAAGCTACATGCGGCTTGAGCGCGCAGCGACAGGACCAAGCGGATTTGCTTCCGCGTTGTAGTTCGCGCTGAGCGCTCGGGTTCGAGGGTAAGTATCCTAGCCGGGTTAGGCTAAGCGTCCGTCGCATTCGGACCAAGTCTCACGGGGCACCATATGCTCCCTCGGATAACCCAACAAAGCCATAGCGCCGCCCCAAGCGGGCGAGTCTCAGATAGAACCATGGTTGGCCATTGAGCCCCCATGTGGCTTGCGCAGCCTCAGCCGCTGAACGACGCCGTAACGTGGACCTGAAAACGATTCGCAACCTGCCGCCGCAGCACTCCACGCTTCATTCCAAGGGGCTGGATGCCAGAGAACTACCCCTCTCTGCCGCCGAGGGTGAAGTGTTTTCTCTTGACATCCCCTTCTATAGAGCCGCGCTGACCGAAGACACCACCCGCACCATGGGCCGTATCAAGGCGCTGTATCGCAGCCAGGCGATTGCTTGTGCCGGCGAGAAACCTTACGGATCACGCCATCGCGAAGACTACTTAGCGCAGCTGCTGGAGCCGGGATTGCAGCAGCGTGCACAGCGACTCTATCAAGAGCTGGATCTGCTGCAGCAGTTGCGCCGCGAAGCTCGTTGCGAGCTGATCGTGGAATGCCGCAAGCATAAAGAGAGCAGGTTGCTGCGCTCCATTCCCTGGCTGGGTCCGATACGCGTGGCGCTGCTCATCGGGCGGGTGCAAACGCCGCATCGCTTTCGCACGAAGCGACAGTTCTGGGCCTACTGCGGGCTGGCGCTGGAAACCCGCAGCAGTGCCGACTATCAGATGGTGAACGGCGAGCCGCGGCGGCGGAGCAAGCCGGTGTTTATTCGCGGACTGAACCTCAACCACAACCACGATCTCAAGAATCTGTTTAAGAGTGCGGCCACCACCGCCAGCGGCAGCAGCGGAGTGTTTCGCGGCTTCTACGAAAACCTTCTATTAAAGGGAATGAAGCCCGAGCTGGCTCGGCTCACCCTGGCACGCAAAATTGCGGCCATCACTTTACACATTTGGAAGAAAGGAGAGCCGTTCGACGCTGAGTATCTGAAGCTACATGCGGCTTGAGCGCGCAGCGACAGGACCAAGCGGATTTGCTTCCGCGTTGTAGTTCGCGCTGAGCGCTCGGGTTCGAGGGTAAGTATCCTAGCCGGGTTAGGCTAAGCGTCCGTCGCATTCGGACCAAGTCTCACGGGGCACCATATGCTCCCTCGGATAACCCAACAAAGCCATAGCGCCGCCCCAAGCGGGCGAGTCTCAGATAGAACCATGGTTGGCCATTGAGCCCCCATGTGGCTTGCGCAGCCTCAGCCGCTGAACGACGCCGTAACGTGGACCTGAAAACGATTCGCAACCTGCCGCCGCAGCACTCCACGCTTCATTCCAAGGGGCTGGATGCCAGAGAACTACCCCTCTCTGCCGCCGAGGGTGAAGTGTTTTCTCTTGACATCCCCTTCTATAGAACCCGGCTGAAAGCTTGACCTGATGCAAACCTCCCAGAGGCCAGACCATCAATCTCGTTCCACGAGCTCTGTTTTGGATACTAAACTGGCTGCGTACCCCAATGTGGTCATGAAATTTTCATCCCTCAGGAAGGGGTCGTCCGCTCACATGAACCCATACACAATCAATCCGCCGGAATCGGAAGTCGCATTCGAGAAGCTGTGCTTAGCTGTGCTGAAGCGCCACTGGTCGCGGCCTGGCCTTGAGCTGTTTGCAAAGAAGGGCGAGGAACAGTTTGGCGTGGACATATTCGACTCTCTCGGCGAGAGCCCACTCTACGCAGCGCAATGCAAGCTCAAAGAACAGTGGAAATCACTCGAACCCTCGGAGATACGTGAGGAGGTACAGAAAGCTAGAAGGTTCCCGTCAAGGCTCGATCACTATGCCATCCTGACTACAGGCAAGATATCGGGTGCGGCGCAACTGGCCATACAAGCAATCAATCAAGAACACAGGGCCGCGGGTCTTTTTACCGTTGAACTGTTCGCTTGGGGAAAAATCACTGAACTGATCAGGCAGTACCCAGACATCGAGGAGCAGTTTTACGGTGGTCTCCGCTCAGAAGAAGTGGCGACTGTAAATTACAAACTGGACTACATTGCCAAGCTTACAGAATCCGTCACATCGACTTCAGTAACAACCGAAATAGACGCGCTAATCGACGACGCTCGCACGCGCATCACGTCCAGCGATGCTCAGATCGCGGTTCTACTTTTGAACCGGATACAGCAAACGAAGGGCGGTGAATTATCTGACTGGCACCGCTTTCGCATTCTTACCAACCTTGGCGCGGCGAGTTTGATGCTTGGTAAAGGCACCGAAGCAGCACGCTACTTCTTAGAGGCTAAACCATTTCGACCCGATGACGAACTGGCAGCCGCCAACGAAGTACTGGCTTACCATCTGCTCCTTCAAGAGGAGGAGACACGGGAAAGGTCGTCAGCCGCGGTCGACCGCTTCCCAAATTCCACTCGCCTTCGATCATTATGGATTCAATCCGCGCCTCCAGAGAAAACATATGAAGAGCTTCTTGATGCTACGCCCCGCCATATGCGCAAAGATGCCGAGGTTGCTTCAGCCCTCTGCAGAAGAGCCATCGCTGGCGGCTTGATCGATCGTGGCATTGAACATGCAAAAGATGCCGTAGCAGACAAACCAAAATGGTCGCACGCCCATCTCCTCCTTGCGGAGGCATACTTCGCCAGAGTCGCAATGGCTGAGCGCACGATCGCGCCTCTCAAAGCAAAAGATAAAGAGACGAACCTTGTCAACTCAATTGCAGCTGCCGATGATGCGATCTTATCCGCGCAGATTGAGGGCGTCTCATATGTGAAGGCGCAGGCGCTTGCACTCAAATCAGACATTGCTCTCATCCAGGGGCGCAAAGACGATGCTGCTCGTCTTGCCCGCGAATCCTTTGGCGCAGATTCGACGGAATTACATGGACGACTGGCTATGGCCCAGGCTTCGATTAGCATGGGAAATTTGGATGAAGGCATCCGCATCCTGGAAGAAGCTTATACGCAAGCCGGTTCGGTTCCAAACGTTAGCTTCATGCTTGGACAGGCGCTGATGGGCCGTGGCACCGAACAGGACGTCAATCGCGCCTTCGAGGTGTTCAGCACCGCAAAAGTTGAGCATCTAAATCGTGAACTCATCGATCCGGTCACCATCGGCGCGGTTAGAGCACTTGTAAGGGCAAAGCGCTTTGCGGAGGTCTCGAACTACGTCACGCGGGCGGAGGTTGCGGCTTCGCCGATGGTGGTGTCGACGGTACAGGGATATGCTGCCCTGAAACAATTTCTCGAGAGTGAAGCCAGGCAGTTTTTGGACGACGCGATCGCTTCAAGGCAACCCACGGACACTCATTCCGCTGCGGACTTCCTCGCCCGCATTCTTATGGAGGCCGGACGTCTTTCCGATGCTCTGCCGCTGCTACAAGAGCTCTTCAACGCTCAGACGCCGAACTTTGACGTGGGTCTTTTCTTGAACTGTGCGTCCCGTCTGAAGCAGGACGAAGTCATTTTGGATACTTGTCAAGCGCTTTACGAGCGCGGCGTACGCGAATGGGATTTCGTAGAATTCGAGGCGCAATATCTGGAGCAGTACGACTTTCCTAAAGCGATTAGTCGACTTCAGGAGTTCATCAGCGCAAACCCCACCCACCGAATAGCGAAGCTCCGGCTCGCGATTGTAGGAATGCGCTACGGCCAGAACGACCTCGTCCCGGTTTCTGAAGAGATTCTCCCGCGTCCGGAGGATCTTCCGATGCGCTATGCCGTTGCGGTTGTCCAGGTTCTTCAATGGCACGGTCAGGGAAAACTGGCGGTCGACTACGCTTATCGTCTTCTTCGGGCTCACTATTCCGAACTCGAGGCGCATAAAGCCTACCTCTCGAGTTTGGTCTCGGGAAGCCGCTCAGAGGATATACCAGCAGTAATGGACAAGGTCGAGATTGGAAGTGCGGTGCAATATGCCGAACACGATGTTGCTGTCGGTTGGTTCGTAATCGAAGACACCGGCAAACCTAACAGCGAATTCGAAGAGTTACCTGCACAATCCGACATCGCACAAGAGCTGCTAGGAAAGAAGGTAGGCGATTCGTTTGTTCTTGCGAAGAGCCCTCTCTGCAACCGAACCGGCAAGATCGTACAAATCCTCAACAAATATACGCGCCGATTTCAAGCTATCGGCGAGCAAATGCAGCTGAAATTTGGGGGTCAGAGCGTCATTCACAGGATGCATGTTCCTCCACCGGAGAACTTGACTGCCGCAGATCTCCAGCCAATACTCGATTCGGTCAAGGCCAAATCCGATACCGTCTCAAAGCTTCGGGAGATCTACAGGTCAGCTTCTGTGACCTTTCATATGTACGGGGACCACTTGGGCCATAGTGCCTACGAGGGACTACTAGACCTTGCTATCCCTGAAGACGAATTTGTCCGATGCGCACCGCCGCAGATTGAAATTTTGGCAAACGCGTTAGCAACTCTCGAAACTCAGAGCACCGTTGTTCTTGATCTGACCGCACTCGCCACCTTGCGTTTGCTGGGAATCACCCGTCAAGTTTTATCGAGCACTGCCTTCCGTTTCATTCTCTCACCGGCAACATTCACGGAGCTGCAGCAGCTGAGAGCCCAATCACGATTCAGCGCAGCGCATGGAACGATGTACTACGAGAAGGGCCAGCACTACATCACACAAATAACGGGAGAGGAATCCGAGAAACAGAAGGCTGCCTTTGAAGAATGGATGGAATGCATCGAAAGAAACGCGAACGTTGTTCCCGTCCCTCAGCTCGCGGCCTTGATGCCTGAACGGCGCGAACAACTCGAGGGAGTCCTCGGTCGGTATGGACTAGAATCTGCGTTGCTTTCTCTGTCACCAGGATATATCTGGTGGACCGATGATTTCGGAGCCGGAGAGGTCGCCAAGACGGAGCTCGGGGCTGAGCACGTATGGACTCAGGCTATATTGGAGCACCTCGCAAACCTCGGCTTAATCGACCGGGGGGTTGTCGACGAGGCATACGCGAAGTTGGTCGGTTTTAATTATCAGGCCACACATTTCACAGGCGCAGTCATGATCGCGGCTATTCGCGTATCCAACGGGTCGGTGGACGCATTTCCAACGCGCCAAATGATCCGCGCCTTTGAGCCTCTGCCGTTGAGTAACCGAAGTGTCGCATTCCGGCTCCTTGCCGAAGTCATCTTGAGGATGTCTGTCGAGCCGCTACTTCCTGAAACCAAGTGCGCTGCTATTAAGGCGCTGCTGAATACATTTCCCAGTGATGCGACGACGGCGGCACAGTTGGCATCATTTCGCTTGCAGTGTGCCCGTCTTATGACTCTCAACCCTCTGGGGCAGGTGGATTTCATAAAGTGCTTCGATGAGTGGAACAGAGAGAAGTTGACCCGTCACCTTCTTGTGAGGCCTTGATCACTTTGACTTGCCCGTGGTTCGGGCGCGATTCAAGGTCCACTGAGCGGACTCGATTACCTTCGTAACTTGCGCCCTCTCCACTTCTCTGCTACGTTCGCCTTGGTGGGCGCGGGAGTTGTGTGTCCGCAGCGCGCCGGGGCTTCCGGGCGACGGCTCTTTAGGACGTTTGGGTAATGCCGCAAGGCTTGCTTCAGGTTAACCGTTTAGTTACTGATCAAAATCTCTTCTGCACCGTGTCTGGTGCAATTAATCGAGCTAAGTCCCATCTTTGTAAGATTTTGGCTCTAAGTCTCACGCATTCAAGATTACTGACGAAACCTATGTCGGAGGCAAGCGCCGGAACATGGGCGGTCAAGGCCGTCCCGATGCGTACAGCCACAAACAGAAGGTGTTTGCGCTGGTGAAGCGCGATGGTGACGTTCGCTCTTTCCACGTTGAGCGCGTGACTGCCGACAACCTGCAAACGATCATGGTGAAGAACCTGAACGCTGGCTCTTTCATCATGACGGACAACTTCGCGTCCTACGATGGATTGGCTGCGCGTTTCACGAGCCATGACGTTGTGAATCACAGCCATGGCGAGTATTCCCGCAAGGAAGCTGGCAAGCCATTGATTCACACGAACACAATTGAGGGCGTGTTCTCCCTGCTGAAACGCGGCATCTATGGCACCTATCATCAGGTTGGCAGCCATCATTTGCATCGTTACTTGAGTGAGTTCGACTTCCGTTACAACGCACGGCGCATCAGCGACAGTGAGCGCACAGTGTTGGCTTGAGCAAGCGGAAGGAAAGAGACGCAACCGTTTGCGAGGCCTCTTTCGAAACGTCTCAATCATTTCAAGATTTTAGAGGTAGGGTGGGGGGAGGGGGGTATATCAGTTGTCGGTGGCCAGTTGTCGGTTGCCAGTTGTGAGGCTTGGATACACAAGCAGTTAACAGTTGGGAATCGCTGTCGGCGGCGCGCACAAACTGCAGGTTCCTCGGCTCCGCTCGGAATGACAGAGGTATTGAGTCACGGTATCGACGCAGATCAGGCGCGCAGGGGTCGCCCAAGCGAACAACTCACAGGTCACAAAGGTACAGAGACTCTGGTTCCCTCTGTGTCTCCGTGCCTCCGTGGTGAAAGTAAGTTGCTACTGCGTTGGCGCGTAGTATCCCTTGCGCGCGCGCACCTTGTACTTCTTGTTGTCGGCCAGGATGTCGATCTTGTGATACTTGCCGTTGAACTGGAAGTCCGGCGGCTTGTAGGAGATGGCGTACTGGCTGCGCAGCTCGTCCTGAATCTGCGAGAAGGCGTCCGACACTTCCTGGATCTTGAACGGGAAGAACGCGCGGCCGCCGGTCTGCTCGGCGAAGTACTCCAGCACCTTGTCGCCGCGCAGCTTGATGCCGCTGGTGTTGGTCGAGATGGCGTAGATGATGACCTCGGCCTTCTGCGCCATCTCCAGCGCCTCTTCGCGCGACACGCGGCTCTGGTTGTCTTCTCCGTCGCTCAGCAGAATGATGGCCCGCCGCGTAGCCCGCGTCCCTTTGTCATAGGCCATGATCTTGTCGCGGCAAGCGTAATAGATCGCGTCATACATCGCGGTGCCGCCACCGGGTCGCAACATGCGGACGCCCTTCGCCAGCGCCTCCGTGTTGTCGGTGAAGTCCTGGGTTACTTCGGGCGTGGTATCGAAGCCGATGACGAAGGCGCGATCGAAATTGGCGCGGATGATCTGGTTCAGGAACTCGATCGCGGCTTCCTGCTCGAACTTGAAACGATCGCGCACCGAATTGCTGGCGTCGATGAGCAGGCCCACCCGCAACGGCAAGTTGGTTTCGCTGCGAAACGAGCGGATCGTTCCCTGCCGGCTGTCATCCATCACCTGAAAATCGCCTTGCTTGAGGTCCTTCACGAACTTGCCGCGCTTGTCGGTGACGGTGAAAACCACGTTCACTTCGTCGACGCGCTTGGTGATGGTGGTGAGCGGCACGTCGTCCGGTTCGGACGGTGGCGGAGTGGCTGCGCCGCCGGGTAATGCCGCCGAAGTGCTGGAAGTTGAACCAGCATTCGCAGGCGCCGCCGAGGCGCTCGCGCCTGTCGTAGCCGCCGGGTTGGTTGGCGTTTGCTCTGCGCCGGCCGCCGGAGCAGGCGAGGTCTGCGGTTGCGTGACCTGCTTGGGTGGATACTTGCTCGCCGACGGGGCCGAAGGCAGCGGCTGGGAGGCGTCCTGCGCAGCCAGGCCTGCCGATAAGCCGGCCAGCAGGAGCAGGATGAAAAATCTGTTCATTCGAAACTGATTATAGTCGCTGCGGCGCGGGTACTTCCCCGCCCAGGCTGGCCAGGAAACTCTGCAGCTCGTCCGGCAAAGGCGCTGCAAAAGAAAGCGGCTCGCCGGTTCTGGGATGCGTGAATTCGATGGCGGCTGAATGCAGGAAGTTGCGATTGAAGCTGAGCACGGTTGGCACAGCCTTCGACACGTCTGCCGATGCGGATGCAGAACTGACATTCTGCGCTCGGTTTCTCGAAGCTCTCCACGCCGCCGACACGCGCAGCTCACGCGCTGCACCGTACAACGAATCTCCCACGACGGGGTGGCCGATCGAAGACATATGCACTCGAATCTGATGGGTGCGTCCGGTCTCGATGCGAACGTCGACCAGCGCAAATTTGCCATAGGGCGACTCGATTCGCTGCTTGACCTCGTAATGCGTGACGGCCGTTCGCCCGGCTCGGCCCTTGGTTGTCATACGCGTGCGCCGGACCACGTCGCGGCTGATGGCCGCGTTGATCGTGCCGCTGTCCTTCGCCGGCCAGCCGTGCACCAGCGCGACATAGCGCTTCTTCACCTTCCGTCCAGAGAACTGCAACGCCAGCTTGCGATGGGCTACGTCGTTTTTGGCAACGACGATCAGGCCGCTGGTCTCTTTGTCCAGGCGGTGCACGATGCCCGGCCTCAGCTCGCCGCCGACCTCCGACAGCTTGCTAAAACGATGGAGCAACGCATTGACCAGCGTTCCGCGATTGCGCTCGTCGTCGGTAGCTCCGGCTCCGGCATGAACCATCATGCCGGCGGGCTTGTTGACGACGGCAATGTCGGCATCTTCGTAGATGACGTCGAGCGGTATGTCTTCGGCTATCGCGCGCAGCGGCGGCAATGTTGGATCGCCAAGAACGGTGACTTCTTCTCCACCACGCAGTTTGAGTGACGGCTTGGCGGGTGAGCCGTTGACTAGAGCTTTGCTTTCCGAAATTAGCTGCTGTACCCGTGCACGGCTTGTATCCGGCAACTGCGCTGCAAGGAATTGATCAAGCCGTTGCCCGGCCGCCTCGGGCGCGACAATGATGGTCATCGGAAAAGACGAGGGCATAGGTGAGAAGAGTATTAACCACAAGAGACACCGAGTCACAGAGGAGAATAAGGTCTTGATTCCCGAAATCTCTGTGCCTCTGTGTCTCGGTGGTGAACGCGCTTAGCGCGCTGGTTCCAGCGCAGCCGGCGGACGCAGCGGCGCGCGCCGCATCCACAGCAGCCCGCCTCCGATGACCAGGCAAATCGAAATCGCTTGCGTGGTGGTCATGAAGCCCAGGAACTGCCCGCGCCCAGGATCGCCGCGGAAGAACTCGATGAAGTACCGTGCGACGCCGTAGATGATGAGATACGTCCCCATAATTTCGCCTTCGAACTTCTTGCGCTTGATCAGCCACACCAGGAACAGGCAGTTCGCCAGCTCGACCACCATCTCGTAGAGCTGGGTCGGGTGTAGCGGCACGCCCAGCGGTGTGCCGACAATCTCGTTCGCCAGCGGATTGTGAAAGGTGACAGCCCAAGGGACGTGGGTTTCCCTGCCATAACAGCATCCGGCGGCAAAACAGCCCACGCGTCCGAAGGCATGTCCCAGCGCCATGCCCGGCGCAAACACATCGCACGTCCGCAAGATCGGCATATCGTTCCGGCGCATGTACCAGATGCACATGATCAGTGCCAGCACCACTCCGCCGGACCATACGCCGCCCGCTTGCAGGGTCGAGAAGCTGAAGAGTATCGCCTGGATGCTCGCGGTAGTACCCGAGCTCGTTGAAGATGAACAGCACTTTGGCGCCGATAATGCCGGATAACACGGCGATGATGCCGAGATTCCAGAGCTTGTCAGGATCGAGACCCTGCTGGCGGCCCAGATGAACAATGAGCATCAGGCCGAAGATGAGGCCCAAGGCGGCCATTACGCCGTAGGTCGGCAGGACGAAGATGAGCCGAAATCGATGAGTCGGGGGAACACGTTGTTATTTTAGACGTTGCGGAGGGGCGAAGCGGTGCGGCAAGCTTTCAGCTATCAGCCATCAGCTAAGACCGAATCTGCAGAGTTTCGTCTGGCCGAAATATCGTCTCTGCCTAAAACTTTGGGGGTAATCGCTTCACTGAGAGCTGATGGCTGATAGCTGAAAGCTAAGAAAACCGCCGACCCGCGGGGCCGTACACGGTGGGCCGTCAATGAACCCGTCCACGACGGTGGGAACCCTCCGCGGCTCTTTAGGCATCTCCGTACTGGCGGAGCCTCGCACACCGAACCGAATACGAGTCGGGCCCCCTGTTCATTATGCATTGGTTCAAAAAACGGTAACCACCGGCACCAACTTTGCAGGCCGGCTTTCTTTCGTTAGATGCTAGGGAATCGTGTTCGGAATGACAAGAGTATAGGCAGAGAATGTTGGCACTCGACGTGCCAGAGAGGTAGAAGGATCTTTTGTAGTGGCGAGCGTCAGCCAACTCCTCCTACCTGTGGGACGCCCAACTGCGCCCCGGCAATGCCAGCACCTGGGACGGTGGCCCGGAACTGTTGCAGGGTTGCTTTACCAATGTTCCGGCCGACATTCGTGAGCTGCGGGTGCAGGCCGATGCCGGTTTCGGCGGCAATCCCATCTTCGACGCTCTGGAATGGCGCCCTACCCAATATGCCGTGGCGGCCCGTATGACGCCGGCCCTACAGCGCCTGTTGCCCACACTGTTCTACCACCCGGTCAACCGCGATTGGGAGATGGACGACGGCGAGAGTGGCGGGCAGTTGGCGCGGCGTCTGGAAGTCAGTCCCAAGCTGTTGGAACGTTGGCGCGCGGAGTGGCGGGCGCGTGGAGAAGCCGCCTTTCCCGGCAAAGGGAGTCGTCCGCCGGGGGTGCCCACCCAGAACGACGAGCGGCGTGTGGCCGAACTGGAGCGCAAGATCGGCCAGATGACGATGGAGAACGAGTTTTTAAAAAAAGCTTTGGCGCATTTCAGGGAACAACGCCCGCCAGCCGTCGTCAGTGGCGCGGCTGTTTGTACCAGCAAGTCGGGCAAGCGGCGGAAAGCGGTGGCCTCGTGAACCGCCTCTGTGCCGCCGCCGTGTACCAAATACGGGCAACTATACCGGTATCTCCCGTTGTTAACCCCATCTAACCTATTTAGAGTCAACAGCCGGTGGGTGGATGGCGACCGTGTGAAGATGGCACTCTACCGCTGAGTTAAGCGCCCCAGCCTTTTTATTCAACCAGTTACAGCCGCTTCCGTCAAGAGCGTGGGAACGTTTGGGAACGGAATCGTTTGCACCACTCGCGACTGTGCCTCTCGCTTTGCAGGTGTCACGGCTTGGACGTATCTGTCCATAGTGATACTCGCATTTGCGTGACGCATGAGAGCCTGAGTCGTCGCAACGTCTGCTCCATTGCTGTTTACCAGTGTCCCAAATGTGTGACGAAAAACATGCCAGCCAATTCGTTTCTGGATTCCTGCTCGATTTGCTGCTGGCCTAATATGGTCTTCCATCGCGGCATTCGGCCAGTAAGGTTGCGTGCCGTGTTTGTGTGGACTGGCGAAAATGTAATCCCCCTCCTGATTGTAGGGGGCCATCTCACGCCAATGAGCGAATACGTCAGCAAGTCCCTTGTCCATTGGTACAGGCTTCTGGCTTGCCTCAGTCTTCATCTCGCCAATATGTTGACGTACTATTCCGCGACTAAGGTGAATCACACCAGTCGCAAAAGAAACGTCACTCCATTTCAGGCCCAGTAGCTCGCTCACTCGCAGCCCGGTTGTGACGGCGACGTAGATTGCAGTACGCCACGGTTCGCGCAGTTCTGAAAGCAGCTTTCCAAGCTTCCTCAGTCGTCAGTACATCAGGGACACGGACTCGCTTAGCTGATTGACGAACAAGCGTAATCGGATTGTGGATGAAGAACTCCCACCTCATCGCGTGACTGAATAGCGCGCGCATGAGGTTACGCAGTTTTGCCTTCGTACCGTTGGCCAATAACAATGTGCCTAGCCACGCCTCTACAGCAACGGCGTGAATGTCTGACAGAGAGTACTGCTCCCACTTCGGCAAAATCCATGTCTTCAGATAACCGAGGTAGACTTCCTGCGTGTAGGGCGTCTTATTCGGCAATTCGTACTGCTGGTAGTGGGCAACCAGTTCCGCCACAGTACGGGGAGAACGTGTTTCCCTGTTCGCGTTCCTGCGAAGGGCTTCGCACGCCTTCTGCGCTGCGCTTTTCGTTTTGAGCTGCTCCACAGTACCTACTATCTCCTTGCGATTGACCTGCCCATCTCTCCATCTGAAGACCCAAACATCTGGGCTGGCCTTCCTCTTTTCACGAATCAAACAGCCTTTCTGATATCGCCTTTGCCTCATTGAATCGTCTTCTTTCGAGGTGAGGCAGGCGGGTTAATCTGGCCCACTGAATGTAGCACAAGCCAATCATTCAGCTCGCTCTTACGGTAACGGTAATATTTTCCAACTCGATAATGCGGAATCTCTCCGTGTCGGGCCAGTCGTTGAACCGTCTTCGGATGCAGACCACCAAGAAAATTGGCGGCCTCTGTGTCGTTGATAAGTGGTTCTGGTTGAACCTTGTAATGGTCACTAAGCACGTTCCTCCTTTCTGTCTAAAGTCCTCTCAGCACTTGCCGGGATGGCATGTTAGCTTGCTCGTCTTCTGACCTCTCGAAGCACCGCTTGGTCATCCAGATTGTCTGCCAGACGGTTTCCTGCATTCATGCGCCAGATTTCGCAGTACTCGCATTGTTGCTCTTCTTCCGGCTCACACTTTTCCGCCTCACATAGAAACACAGCGCCACAGTCGCACGTATGGCAATGTGGAGGGGTGATGAGCTGGAATGGAGGATTCTCTTCCGTCTGAAGTGTAGACGGGTGCTCACCAGTGTGTGGCTTGTGGATTGTATTTCTTGGAATCGTCGCTTCGCTCGTAGCTAACAGAGCGGAGCATGTTCCAAACTTCAGGTCTTGATTTGCTTCGATAGCATCGTCATTGCAGTTCATACACCCCCTGCAATGGAATTCTGATATCACGCATTATTTAGCCTTCGTTGTTAGCTTTTGCCATTACTTCAGCAATGGGCTTATAAGTCGGTGCTAACTACCGTCTAGTATATCTGGTTTATTGTCCTACCACTGGCAGCAATGCCGCCGGGGCTATCATGGTGCCGGAAAACTTCCGAACCTCAAGAGTTAGACGGGCGATCTATAGAATAGTTTCAAAAAAGTTGACTCTTTTTTACCTAGCCAGCGTCTAACTTAGTCTGGTGGTGAGGCCCGTTGGGTAAGCTAGCCCAATCGCCCTCTGGATGGCTTCTTTGATCGGGTAATATCCCCTATTTGGACACCAGAAATAACTAGACATTTATTGTAATAAATAGAATGGTTGAGACTGATAAAGGAAAAGAGTGTAATAAATAAAAAATAGATCGGCGGAACACCTATTGACCTTTGCATAATATAGTTACAGCGGAAAGAGTTCTGCTTGTTCCCAGAAAGCGCAGACCAAGGTGGGCCGACGGCGCATCCGACGCAACGCTCGGCGTGCGGAATCGCTCAACTGTCCAAAGGTCGTGGGGCAGAAGTTGGGTAATTCGTGCTGCTTCCAGTGTGACCACAGATACTCCACTGGGTTCAGTTCTGGAGCATAGCCGGGAAGATATTCCAGCCACAGACGCCCCCTCTGTTGCTGTACGAACTGCCAGACGGCACGGCTGCGGTGCCCCGGCAGTCCGTCCCAAACGATCAGCAGCTTGCCAGGAATGTGGCGCAGCAGATGAGCGAGGAACTGGATGATTTGCGGGCTACGGATTGCTCCCGGAAACAGGCGGAAGTAAAAGTTCCACCAGGTTACGCCCGCTATCGCCGACAAGGTCTTCCAATTAAAGTGGTATTGCAGCACGGGGGTCTGTCCGCGGGGTGCCCAGGTACGGCAGCGGTGGGGACGCTCGCTCAGCCCGCTCTCGTCGATGAAGACGATCGTGCGACCTTCGTTTTTGGCCTTTTTTTTAACTCCGGCCAGCGCTTCTGCTTCCACCGCCGGATCTTCTCTTCGTCCCGCTCCAAGGCGCGGCCCGTCGGACGCTGACAACTCCATCCCAACTGCCGCAGGATGCGCCATGCCTGCGAGGGATGGTAGGAAATCCCACATTCTTGCTCGATCAAATGGGTGACACGGTTGGTGGTCCACAATCCGGTCTCGTAGCCCAGGCTTTCCGGACCGCGTTTGAGTCCCTGCTCGATCTTGCCCAGATCCTCCACGCTCAACCGTGGCTTGCGGCCAGCACGGCCCGCCTTCTTCAGCCCGGCGCGGCCGTTCTCGCGTAACTCGGCCGCCCACTGACTTACCGACTGCCGGTGCGCTCCCACTCGTCGGGCCACTTCCGACTGGCTGTACCCCTTCTCCAGCAGCCGCGCCGCCTGCATCCGCCGCTGCTCAAGTGCCTGAAAGTCTCGCCGAACTCCGGCCGGATTTCCCATGCCCAAACCATAGCACGAGATCAAGAAAATGTCACTATATTATTCAATAGTCA